>JACKNM010000001.1 GCA_024234875.1 Ectothiorhodospiraceae bacterium
CAGCAACCGGATCAACCCACCCATCACCACATACATCCGATGCCACATCAGAGACTGCGTCGACCGATGCCCCTGATGCGAAAAATCGAACGCCAACGGCGGGTTCGTGATCGTATCATCCGCCAGCCGGTTCGCCCCCTCACCCAAGAGCACCACCGACCCCGTCGGCACCAGCGTCACCGTACAGGACACCCGGTTCTTCAGCAGCAGAAACGCCAACGCCGCCTGCGACTCCAGCGGATCCCGATCGTAGTTCGGAAACACCTCCCGCAGCCGCGCCACATCACTCGACGCCTGCAAGCCATACTCCGACAACGGCCGATCCCGGCTCTCCGGCATCATCAGCAGCTTGTCGATCAACCCCAACGCCTCCACCCGCTCCCGCGTCCCCCCCCGGATCTGCTGCCAATGCTGCAACCGCGGGCTCTCCCCGAACACCCGCGCGAACTTCGACTGCGGATCCAACGTGCCATCCCGCAGCGCCCGCGCTCGTGCCAACAGCCCCGGCGCCGGCGCGTTCCGCAGACCCTTCGCGCTGTCCAGCCCCAGCGGCCACAGCAACGGATCCGCCACCACCTCCCCGTAACAGTAGCTCGGCAGGCTCCGATCCGTCCCCCGATCGGTGTAGCCCGTCCCCGTCGACAAGTGCACGTTCGGCAACGGGAAGTCAGCCCCGTACTGCCACGCCACGCACTCCTGCAACGTCCGCCCCAGCCACGCCTCGTTCCCCGTCACCGCCCGCCGCTGCCCGATCGCATGGTTCACGCTCGTCCGCGTCCACGTCGTCACCATCATGTCTTGATGATGCGCCGCCACGAACCGACTCTGATTCGCCGTGAACCCCACCGGGATCTGCCCCAGCTCATCGCGCCGCATGTCCACCGCGCTGAACGGCGACCCCCCCGGCCGGCTCACCACCTGATCGGGGAAGGTGTTGATCGCGTCCGCGCTCCCCGACGTCGACGCCGGGATCGCCAGCGGCCCGTCGACGATCGACGCCCCGCCCGCCGCGCCGATCACGATCAAGAACCGATGCCCATCCGCCGGCGCCGGCACCTGCGCCCGCGCCTCACCGAGCCCGAGCCCCGTCGCCCCCACCGCGCCCGCGGCGCCCATCGCGCCCAGGAACGACCGTCGCGTCCATCGCTGAGTCATCTCGGTCTCCATCAGTAGAAGAGGGCTTCGAGCATGGTCGCCACCGAGAAGCACGACAGCACCGCCCAGTCCCGGGCCGGCGCCGCGCTCTCTTCGGCCACCGAGGCATACAGACCGGCCACCGCCGCGATCTCGTCGAGGGTCGCGTCGCGCCGCAGGATCCGATCGAAGAGATCGGCCGCCAGCGCCTCCCGCTCCGCCGCCGTCGGCTCGCTCCCCGAGAACCGCACCAGCGCCGCCGCGGCCGGATCCGCCAGATCCGCGTCCACCCGCGCCCCGCACGCCGACAGCGCCACCCGCTCCATCGCGATCGCCGCCGTCACCGGCGCCACCGCGAGCGGCTCGTCGATCCCCAGGTTGTAGGGCTCCACCCCGCCCAGCGCGATGCGATGCACCTCGCTCACGCAGTCGAAGTTGCCGAGCTCCCGGCACAGATCGACCCGCGGCAGCGACAACGCCGTCGCCAGATCCCGCGCGTACCGCTCACCGCCCTTGAACTTCACCCGCGCCTTGTTCGAAGGCACGATCCCTTGCGGCCCCGGCTCCGGCTCCGGCTCCGGCTGAGGCTCCGGCTCCGGCATCGGCGCCGCGTCGACCACCGCCGTCTCCGGCTTGCCATCATCACACCCCGCGGCGCCCACGGTGAGCGCCGCGCACAGAGCGAGCAGCGTGCGCTGCGAACGTTCAGGGAACACCGTAGGCCTCCGTCTCGATGAGCGCGTGCAACAGGCGCTCGATGCGATACTCATGGGTCGTCTCGAGGCCCTGCCACAAGCCATCGAAGTCGGGCAGCTCCTCCGTCCGCGGGTCTTCACCCATCAACAGCCGCCAGTAGTCGAGCGTCGTGGCGCGCGCGAAGTCATCGGTCTCGGCCGCGACCCGCGCCCACTGCACGAGGTTGTCGACCGGCTGACCGAACAACACCCCCGCCTCGGGCACGTCGGCCATGCCCGGCCCGTCCGTCTCGACGAAGGCATTCATCCGGTTGCGGTTGTAGGTGAACGGGATGCGGAAGTTCCCGCTGCCCCCCTGGATCCCTTCGTAGCGGCTGAAGGGATAGGTCAACGGATCGAGCGTCGAATGGCACCGCGCGCACTCCGGCGCCGCCACACCCTTCGCGTCGTGATCGGCCGGCTCGTTCGCGACCGGCACCAGCCCCTCGAGCCGCGCGATGTCATGGCCGAGATAGGCCCGGTACGCCTGCGCCGCCGCCGTGCGCGGCAGGCCGGTGAACATGATGTTGCTCATGAGAAACCAGCGATGCGTCAGCATCCCGGCGCGGTTGCCCCGGTTGACGAGCTGCACCGTCAGCCGCTCCTGCCGGTCGTTGATCGCCGCGATCCCTGCCGACTCGAAGGTCGCGTAGACCGTCGGCTCGCCGTCGACCCCGCCGGTGTGCCGCACGAAGTAGTTGCCGGTCAGCACGTCGCGCACGTCGCGGTCGTCGGTCTGGGTCCACACGAAGAAGGCATAGTCGTCGAAGTAGTCGGCGAGCGGGATGTCACCCGCGCCCTCGCCCGACTTGATCGACTGAAGCGGACCGATCTTGCGGTTGGCGAGGTTCCACACCACCCCGTCGCGGCCGCGCCAGAACTCGGTGTCGAGGCAGACATCGAGCGCCGCGTGCAGCGCCGCGAGCCGGTCGTCGCTCGCCTCGAAGAGATCGACGTCGTCGCGGCTCGGCGAGTGCCCGCAGAAGTCGAGGTGCAGCTTCTTGAAGACATAGGTGTGATCGTAGTTGCAGACGTCCCAGCCGTTCTCGGCGATCGAGCGCGGGCAGTCGCCCTCGATGGGACGGCTCAAGGCATCGGCCGGCGAGGTGCCGCCGAGCACCTCTTCGAGGTTGTCGAAGCCATCGCCGTCGGCGTCCTTGTCTTCGACCGCGACGAGCGCATCCGCGAGCCCGGCGAGGAACTGCTCGTCGTCGAGCGGCCGCGGCGTGCCCACGAGCATGGCCTGCTCGATCTGCAACCCGTAGGTGTTTCGACCCGGTGGGGCGGTGTGGCAGGTGACGCACAGCGCCGCGCCGCTGGCGCAGGCGGGGGCGTCGGGGTAGTGCGCGCAGAACGCCACGGGCGCCACCGGCTTCGCGCTCGCCGCCGTGGCGAGGGCGAGGCTGCCGAGGGCGAGCGCGGCGGAGAGGCGTCTCGACATGGACCGCTCCGAGGGAGGTGGAGGTGCTGTCGGGGATCAACCGGCGGCGGAGCCCGCGGTTGCGCAGTGTTCTTTATTGATCTCCGAGGGGAGTCGAGGTCAAGGATGACGGTCGGAGGACCGGGGGACGCGAGCGTGTAAGCGCATCACGCAAATTGTGCGGCGATGTAGGAAAAAAGGCGCACAAGCCGGTTGAGCCCATGACCCGGACACGGTAGTTTTGCAATCGCGGTGCGCGCGCCGCGAACGAGGACACAGAGCACGAAGCCCGCCCATGCTGCTCGCCTGCCCCGAGTGCCAACGCCGATACCGCATCCCCGCCAGCGAGGACGGGCGCGCCGAGCGCACGCTCCGCTTCTCGTGCCGGAGCTGCGGCGCCACCGTCGACAGCAACCGCGACCTCGCCGTCGACACCCTCGGCGACGGCCCCGGCTGGCTCGTCATCCACGCCGGCCGCGCCCGCGGCCCCTACGACACCCGCACCCTCGTCGAGCTCGCCCGCCGCCGCGCCTTCGGCCCCGACGCGCTCGTCTGGCGCGACGGCCTCGACGAGTGGCGCGTCGCCGGCGCCACCCCGCCGCTCGGCCCCGAGCGCAGCATCGCGTGGTGGATCAAGATCGAAGACGTCGAGCCGGTGGTCGCCGGGCTCGCGCAGGTCCTCGAGCAGCGCCCCGACCACGCCGCGACCGCCGACGCGCTCGGCAAGCTCGTGCGCGCCGGCCGCTCGCTCGCCGCCTCGGCGCACCTCGAGGTCGCGCTCGAAGCCCGCGGTGAGCTCGCGGCGCTCGTCGAGCTGCTCGACGAGCGCCTCGCCGTCACCGACGACCGCGCCGCCCGCGTCGCGCTGCGCCGCCGCATCGGCGCGCTCAACGAGGAGCGCGGCGCCCCCCTCGCCGCGCTCGCCGCCTACGACGAGG
>JACKNM010000002.1 GCA_024234875.1 Ectothiorhodospiraceae bacterium
GAAGTCTGACCTGCGCATGGACACAGTCTGGCCCCCGCCCAACTGGTCGCCGCCGAATTATGAAACAACGCCCGGTGATTCGGAGATCCGCTGGGACCCCAACGCCTGGGGCTGGGTCGGAGGCGACGGTTGAGATCGAAGACGCCAGACGTGGCAGCCGAAGTTGCGCGATACCTGCGCACGGGGGAAATCGACCCCCACCACACGGCTTGGCCCGCCGGAAGCCACGCGGGCCGTACTCGCTACCGCGCAGACTAACCACCTGGCAACCGCATTGGTTCACGCGAGCAGCCTCTCGATCGGCACGCCGACCACGCTCAGCAACCACAGGCGCTTCTCGCACTCCGCCGACACCTCCCACCGGATCTCTGACGGATCACAGCCACCTCAGAATCCAGACGCACCAGATGATGGCGTATATGCTATCATCAGCCCATGCGCATCGTGGTGGACACGAACGTCTTCGTCGCCGCCGTGTCGAGCCCGGACGGGGCGAGCCGGGAAGTCCTGCGTCGATGCTTGCTTGATCGCTACGAGCCGCTCATGGGTCAGGCGCTGCTGGCCGAGTACGAGTCGGTGCTCGCGCGCGCGGAGCCGTTCGCGACGTCACCGATCGACGAATCGGAACGCGATGCGCTGTGGGCCGCGTTCGCCAGCCGCTGCCAGTGGGTCCGCGTCTACTACTTGTGGCGCCCGAACCTGCCCGACGAGGCCGACAACCACGTAGTGGAGCTCGCGGTCGCCGGTGGCGCGGAGGCTATCGTCACGTACAACACGCGCGACTTCGAGCGCGCAGAGCTGCAGTTCCCGGGGCTGCGCCTGCTGCGCCCCCGAGAGTTGATCGCGGAGGATTGAACGATGTCTACCTTGACGGTCCGTCTGCCGGACGACACGCACGATCGACTGAGAGAGCTCGCTCGGCACCGCGGAGTGAGCGTCAACAAGCTCATGGAGGAGCTTTCGACGATTGCTGTCACGCAGCACGATGCGGAGACGCATTTTCGAGCTCTGGCTGCGCGTGGCTCGGTGGAGGAAGGACTGCGCGTGCTGGACAAGTTGGACGCGGCGCTTGGCACTCGCGAGAGTCGATGAGTGCGCGATGCGAGGCGCGAACGGAGAGGGGTCGGACCAACTCAACCGCTTACGCCCGTGAGGCGTATGCCCGAGTCCTCGAGCACGCAAGGAGTCCTTCGGCGCGGGTGGCCCTCGACTGCGAGCTCGGCGACGACTTCGGGGCGGGCGACCATCGTGTCGAACTCGGTGAGGTTGCCTCGGTCGTGCGACAGGCCGCCGCGCGACGCAACGGCTGGAAGGTCATCCAGGGGCTATGCGCGCCCACCCCAACGCGCGGGCTGTGATCGGCGCCGCCGCTCGCCCGACAGCCACGCGTGTCGCGCTCGTGCACGCCGCCGACTAACCACCCGGGCACCTCAATGGTTCGCGCGAGCACCCTCTCGATCGTCACGCCGACCGCGCCCACCAACCGCACGCGCTTCTCGAACCCCGCCGACACCTCGGACCGGATCTCTGACGGATCACTGCCGATCCGCGCTCTATTGCTCTAGAATGCCCTCCAATGCGCCAACCATCTGTTCTGACGCACCTTTCTCTGTACGCCCCCGTGCTCTCGCATGCGTTCGAATTCTTTAGAGCTCCCTAAGAGGGTGTTTACAAAACGTAGTACACTGCGGGCCTGATTTTCATGACGTCGAGGCTCGCCGATGGCCAGGAAGGGACGTCCGCCGAAGCTTTCGCCAGAGCATCGCGAGGTTCTGGTGCGACTGACGCAGACCCACCCGACGTGCTCGCTGCGCGAGCTTCAGGCGGCACTCGAGCGTGAGACGGGCGTCAAGGCGCACGAGGTCACCATCTCGAGGAGTCTGCACGAGGCGGGAGTGAGGCGTAGCAAGACGGCCTCGCAGGTGCGTGCGGATGAGGCGACGCCGGCGAAGAAGCGTTATGGCTATACCGAGGCGCACCGTCGACAAGGCCCGGAGCAGACGTATCCGAGTTGCTTGACTGACGCCGAGTGGGCGCTGGTCGAGGACATCTTCGACAACGAAGGCAAGCAAGGGACACCGGCTCGATACGCGCGCCGGTTGCTGGTGGATGCATGCTGCTACGTGGTGCGCACAGGCGGGTCTTGGCGAATGCTGCCGAAGGGGTTCCCGCCGTGGCAGAACGTGTACCGGACCTTCCGGCGCTGGAGCGCGCAGGGGAAGTTCGAGGCGATGCACGACCGGCTGCGCGCGCAGTGGCGCGAACGTGAGGGGCGCACGGAGGAGCCGACGGCGATGGTGCTCGATGCGCAGTCGACACGAAGCTCCCCGCAAGGCGGCGAGCACGGGTACGACGCGGGCAAGAAGGTCAAGGGTCGCAAGCGCCACCTGGTGGTCGATACACTGGGGTTGGTGCTCGCGGTGAGCGTCACCGCAGCCAGTGTGCAGGACCGCGATGGAGCGCATCCGGTGATCGGGGCCACGATGGCGAAGTACCCGAACATCGAGACCTTGTTCGTCGATTCGGGGTACGCCGGACAATGCGCGCAGACGGTATCCCAGTGTCATGGCGTGCGGGTTGAAGTGGTGCGTCATCCGGCGAACAAGAACGTCGGGCGCTGGGTGCAGCCCGACCAGCCCGACCTGTTCACCGTGATGGCGGACGTGAAAGGGTTCGTCGTGCTGGCCAAGCGCTGGGTGGTCGAACGCACCCATGCCTGGAACGAGCGTGCACGTCGACTGGTCATGCATCACGACCGCCTGTGCTGCGTGTCCGAGGCATGGGTGTGGCTCGCCGAGGCGCGCCTACTGCTCCGTCGACTGACCACTTGAATATGTAAACACCCTCTAATCTATTGGTTTTTTCGAGGTTCTCTTGATCAGGTGGTCGCTGGTTCGAATCCAGCACGGCCCATCAAGAATGGCCTCCTAAACAGCGAGTTAGAGCACGCGCCCATCAGGTCGCGCGCTCCTTCGCAGCGACTGCGCCGGGAACTGGGCGGAGTTGCGCCAGCTTCCAGGCGCAAGGCGCAAGCTGCCCGGCCCCCAGCCGAGCCGACCAGGCACGGTGATGCCACGCCATTGCACAACGGCGCGACGAAACGGGCAGGCCGTCGTGTGCGCACAGACCAACGACGAGATCACCCTTGGCCGAGACCGCATTGCTCGACATCGTCATCGTCGCCATCGATGCCATCGCGACCGTGGCGTTCGCGGCCTCCGGCCTGCTCGAAGCCGCGCGCAAACGGCTCGATCCCGTGGGGGTGTGCATCGTCGCCGGCGTTGCTGCCTTCGGCGGAGGGACACTGCGCGACATCCTGCTCGACCAACGACCGCTGTATTGGGTCGAGTATTCGAACTGGTTGTGGGTCCTGCTGATCGCCTGTGCACTCGCCATGGCCTGGATGCGAACCCAACACGTCGAGTTCACCCGCAAGACCATGCAGTGGCCCGACGCGCTCGGCCTGGGCCT
This sequence comes from Ectothiorhodospiraceae bacterium, assembly GCA_024234875.1. Taxonomy (GTDB): domain Bacteria; phylum Pseudomonadota; class Gammaproteobacteria; order HK1; family HK1; genus JACKNM01. Next base: position 3,472 of record JACKNM010000002.1, read on the forward strand.
GTTCTGCGCCACCGGGACGCAGATCGCCTACACGCAAGGCATGCCGGCGATCGTCTGCGTGCTGATGGGCGTGATCACCGCGACGTTCGGCGGCGTGCTCCGTGACATCATCTGCAACGAGGTACCGACCGCATTCAAGGACCACCGGCCGTACGTTCTGTGCGCATTCGCTGGTGGCTGGACGCTGATCGCGGCTCACGAACTGGCGGTCGCGCCCCGGTTCGGCGTGCCGATCGCCGCCGGAGTCGCGGTCGCGCTGCGGCTGTTGTCACTTGCACTGGATCTGCGACTGCCCGGCTGGGCGATACGGCGGGACTGAGCCTGGCAGCGGACCGCGAGCCGAGACTATGGCCACGAGAGGGCGTGGCTGCGGAAATCGCGTTCGAGGCATGAGTGCCCGCCGCCTCCGACCCTCGGGCGGATCGACGCAAACGCAGCACGGAGTCGCACTCGGCCCTGTAGGGCGGTGGGTCCTTGGCGGCACTGCGCCTTGCGTTTCGCCTCGGCGGGATGGTCGGGTCAGCCGCCATCGGGCGATGAGCGCCTTGGTTGTACTCGGGCCAGTCGCGGACGCAGTATCCGGCGATGAGCCCTGACCTGCGCACAGGTGGGCGCGGCCGAGTTGCAAGGCAACACTCAGAGAAATTTTCTCAGCCGGTCTGTCGAATTCGCCATCTGCCGTTCGTTGTAGGTGGAAAGAGGCAGGTAATGCCTCGGGCCCCAGCGTGCCGGGCCGCGTTCAAACCAGTCGAGGAACAACCATGTCCGAATCAGTCCGCCCCGTTCCGGAGGGGTTCCACACCCTGACGCCCTATCTGACGGTACGCGATGCGCCCGGCGCCATGGCCTTCTACTGCAGGGCATTCGGCGCCGAGGAGCTGGTGCGCATACCCGGTCCGGACGGCCGTCTGCTGCACGCCTGCCTGCGTATCGGCGATTCCATGCTGATGCTGACCGAGGAGTTTCCGGAGTTCGGCGGCAAGTCACCACAGGCGCTCGGCGGCACGCCGCTGACCGTGCACATCTACGTCGACGATGTGGACTCGGCCTGGTCGCGGGCGGTGAATGCCGGTTGTCAGGTGGTCATGCCGCTGGCCGACGCCTTCTGGGGCGACCGCTTCGGTTGCCTGATCGATCCCTTCGGCCATCGGTGGTCGCTGGCGTCGCAGATTCGCAGCCTGACTCCGGAGCAGATTCGGCAGGCGGCGGCAGAGATCGACTTCTCCGCCGGTTGCGGTGCGGAGGGCTGAAACATGGCCTATCTGCTGATCGTCCGCGAACCTCGCGGCCAACGCGCCGGGCGCAGCGAAGCCGAAGGTCGCGAGACTTACGATGCCATGGTGAAGTTCGGCGAGGGGCTGGCCAAGCGCGGCATCCTGGTCGCCGCCGAGTCGCTCAGCGACGATAGCAGCGGCGTGCGCGTCAGTATCCGTGACGGTCGTACCCGGCTGGTCGATGGTCCCTTCACCGAATCCAAGGAAATGGTTGGTGGCTTCTTCCTGCTCGACGTCGGCAGCCGCGAGGAAGCGGTCGAGATCGCCAGCCAGTGCCCGGCCGCCCGCTTCGCCACCGTCGAGGTGCGTGAGCTGGCGCCCTGCTACCAACGTTGAGCCGAATCGCCAACCGATTCCTGGAGACGAGTCGATGTCTGCCACCAACGAAAGCGCCAACACCGTCACTCTGCTGCGCGTCATCAAGGCGCCGCCCGAGCGCGTCTACCGTGCCTTCACCGACCCGGACGCCAAGGTGCGCTGGGAACCGCCGTTCGGTTTCATCGGCAAGGTTCACGAGTGGGACCTGCGGGTCGGGGGCCGCTACAAGATGTCCTTCACCAACTTCTCAACCGGCAGCTGCCACAGCTTCGGCGGCAGTTTTCTGGAGCTGGTCGAGAACGAAAGGATGGTCGTCACCGATGCCTTCGACGACCCCAAGCTGCCCGGGACCATGCGCACCAGTATTTCACTTCGCCCGGTTCTGAACGGCACGGAACTGCGCATCGTCCAGGCCGGGATTCCCGAGGCGGTGCCGCTGGAGTTCTGCTACGCAGGCTGGCAGGAATCGCTGATCCAGCTGGCCCAGCTGGTCGAGCCGGAAATTCCGGACGCACCGCTGGAATGAGCGGCGCGATCAGGAACAACCGAGGAGGAGTGGTTTCATGAGTTACGTGGATGGTTTCGTGGTGCCCATACCCCTCGACCGGCTCGAGGATTACCGGCGCATGGCCGAGCTGGGGCGCACCGTGTGGATGGAGCACGGCGCGCTGGATTATCAGGAGTACATCGCCGACGACGTGCCGGACGGCAAGGTCACCTCCTTCCCGATGAGCGTCAAGCTCGAGCCCGGCGAGGTGGTGGGTTTCGCCTACGCGCGCTACAGATCCCGAGAGCATCGCGACGAGGTCATGAAGAAGGTCATGGAGGACCCGCGCATGGACGCGTGCAAGGATCCGACAACCATGCCTTTTGACGGCCAGCGGCTGATCTGGGGCGGCTTCCGGGATCTGCTCGACCCAGGCGGTCGAGCTGCGGCATGACCCGGGGTCGCGACAGCCGCGCCACTCTGGATGCGGTCTGGCGCCTGGAGTCCGGTCGCATCATCGGCACCGTGCTGCGGCTGGTCGGCGATCTTGCCCAAGCCGAGGAGCTGGCGCAGGACGCGCTGCTGGCGGCACTGGAGAAGTGGACCGAGGACGGCGTGCCGGAGAACCCGGCCGGCTGGTTGATGACCACGGCTCGCAATCGGGCCATCGACCTGCTGCGGCGCCAGTCGATGTACCAGGGCATACGCCAGCAGTTGCTGCACGAGTCGCCCGTGCAGACCGCCGCCGATCTGGTCGAGTCGGCCGCCGAGGAACGTATCGACGACGACGTGCTGCGCCTGATGTTCGGCGTCTGCCATCCGTTGTTGCCTGCCGATGCGCGGGTCGCGCTGGCGCTCCGCCTGGTCAACGGTCTCAGCGTCGCCGAGATCGCCCGCGCCTACCTGCTGCCGGAGGCCACCATCGCACAGCGCATCACCCGCGCCAAACGCACCCTTAAGGCGGCGCGGGTCGGTTTCGATCTGCCGCCGTCCGAGGCTCGGGCGGAGCGGCTGGGCTCGGTGCTGGAGGCCATCTACCTGATCTTCAACGAGGGCTACGCCGCCACGGCGGGTGAACGCTGGTTCAGGCCGATGCTGTGCGAGGAAGCCTTACGGTTGGGGCGGAGCCTCGCCAGTCTGGTCTCGGACGACACCGAGGTGCTGGGACTGGCGGCCTTGCTGGAGTTCCAGTCGTCCCGCCTGACCGCGCGCTGCGACGCGGCCGGGCAACCGATCCTGCTGGCGATGCAGGACCGTGGACTCTGGGACCGGCTACTGATCCGTCGTGGATTCGAGTACCTGAATCGCGCCTTCGCCCTGCAGGCACCGGTCGGCGTCTACTGCCTGCAGGCCGCGATCGCCGCTTGCCACGCTCGCTCACCGAGTTTGGAGCAGACCGACTGGGAGGAGATTCTGGCCCTGTACGACGGCCTGCTGCAGGCCCAGCCCACCGCGGTGGTGGCCTTGAACCGCGCGATGGCCGTCAGCATGGTGGATGGTCCCGAGGCGGCTCTGGCGCTGGTCGATTCGCTGCGAGAATCCGGTGAGTTGTACGGCTATCACCTGTTGTACAGCGTTCGCGGCGACCTGTTGCAGAAGCTCGGTCGGCTCGACGAGGCACGGGTCGATTTCCTGCGCGCGGCCGAGCTCACCGACAACCGCCAGGCAGCCGAGTTGATGCGACGACGGGCCACCGAATGCGTCGCTCGCGAGCGCGGCACCGGGCGAGTCCCGCACTGAATCGCGCCTGTCGGCCGTCGCCGGCCTGATGCTCATCGCCGACGGGGCCCCACGATACCGGTCGGGTTCGCGCGGCCATCCGCCGGGCGTTCGCGATTCGGGGCACGCACGATGTTCCCCAACGCCTGCAGGCGCTCGAGCTCGGACGCGAGAAGCGTCCAACTCGAGCCATCGTCTTGCAACGGCAGCCTTCGTCGCACCGGGGTGCTTCACTCCGGTCCAGCGGTCCGGTCCGTCGGCTCGGATCGACCCATCGCTCCAATGCGCCACATTCCCTTCGCAGACAACCAGATAGGTTGGTCCGACCCTGGTAGCTGGTAGCCACCGCAGAGATTGCGCGATGATGGCGCCCTCCTGGTAGGGAGTGAGAGCCATGCGCATCAAGTCCTGCCTCGTCGTCCTCATCGCCCTGACGCTCACCAGACCGAGTCTCGGTGCCGACGATCTGCTTCCGCCCGACATGAACCCGGTGCAGGCCGGAATCCCGGCTCCGCCGCTGGTCGTCCGGGCGCTGGAGATTTTCGATTCGGAAGCGATCTCGAAACGACACCATGACCACGTCGATCCGCTCGACGGGTTCACGTTCACCATGGCACACATCCCGCAAGCGCAGGTGGAGGGCTTCTTTCGCGACATGCGCAACGCGGGCGGTGGTGAGGTCGCAGTCGCGTTCGGGGCGCGCGCGGCCGAGTTCTTCGCCAATGACGACAAGGCCTGGTCGGCGGCGATACACGCCGCGCGACTCGGTGCAGTCGGCAAGGCCAACGCAGCCGATGTCGAGCGCGTGTTGGATGCAACAATCTTCTCGAAGCACTTCATGGCACGTTACGCCAAGAACTGCCGCATCACGTGCCAGCCAGGCGAGCCCGATCTCTATCACGAGCAGCGGGAGTGGTTGGTGCCGCTGCTGCGGCTCGCGCTTCGCGATCGACGCGTCGCGACCTTCCAGCTCGAGAATTGGAACGCGACCCTGCTCGTGCCCGCCGCGGCGAACGCGCGGCTCGCCGGTATCGACAGCGAGGCCGGCATCATCAGCGTCGCCTCGGCGCAGTCGAGCGCGACGAGCTGGGGCAGACAGATCGCGCGTGCGGCCGAGACCGGGAGGCTCGCGGTCGGCGACCTGGTCTGGCCCTGGAACCACCACCCCTTCAAGCCCGACGCCACGGCGGCCGAGCTGCACGACTGGCGGGTGCTCGCCACCTGGCAGTGGTACTGCGCCAAGAAGCGTGGCATCCGCAACCGAAGCGTCGCCTACTTCAATGCCTTCCTGAAAGACAAGTGGGAGCTTCCGACCTTCGACGGTGGCTCCAAGGGCCTGAAGGATCCCGCGAACTGGGATCCCACCAAGGTGAAGATGAAGCGCTAGTCCGCGACGTGCAGCGTCCTCACGCGACCGGTCCGCTCTCGGGAGTACGACATCAGCGCAATCGCTCGACGAGGTGGTCGATCAAGGCGCGCACGCGCGCGGTGAGATGCCGATTCGCCGGGTATACGGCGTGGACCCCGAACATCGGCGCGGCGTATTGCGCAAGGACGAGCTCCAACCGGCCGTCGTCGATGGCGGCCTCCACCACGTAGCGCGGGCAGCGTGCGATGCCGAAGCCGGCCGTCGCCATGGAGGCGATCGCGTTCGGGGCGTTGGCGCGGAAGGTGCCGGCGATGCGCACCGCGTGCTCACCGTCCGCGCCGCGAAATTGCCAGGTCTCGGGATCCGTCATGTTGTCGTCGACGAGACAGGAGTGCCCGGCCAGTTCGGCCGGAGTCCGCGGGCGGCCGTGTCGCGCGAGATAGTCGGGCGACGCGCAGCACACCAGCGGCATGTCGACGAGCTTGCGCGCCATCAGGGTCGAGTCGCGCAGGATCCCGATGCGCACCGCGAGGTCGAATCCCTCCTCAACCAGCGCCACGCGGTGGTCGGCGAGACGCAAGTCGATACTCACCCCGGGGTGCTCGGACAGGAATGGCCGCAGCGCCTCGACCAGCCGGGTCGACCCGAAGGCGGTCGGCGCGGTGATCCGAATGCTCCCCGACAGGGCGCCCTGACGCTCCTGGACCACCGACTCCAGCTCTGCGAGCTGGTCGAGCAGCGGTAGACAACGCTCCAGGTACGCGCGCCCGACCTCCGTCAACGCCACGCTGCGCGTGGTGCGATTGAAGAGTTGCACGCCGAGCTGGCTCTCGAGCTGGGCCACTTGCTTGCTGATCTGCTTGGTCGACTGCGCCAGGCGCCGGCCCGCGGCGGTGAACGAGCACTCCAGGGCGACGGCGGCGAAGGCCTCCATGCACGCGATTCTGTCCATTCCGCATTTATCCCCTATTCGAACAAAGACAATCGGATTATCGGCCGATTATCCGCATTCAGGGAACGACTACAGTGTGCGCCACGCATCGGCACCGTGGTGGTGGCCGAGCCGACCCACCCGCAGGAGACGCCCATGACCCGCGCCGTTCGCATCCATCACTTCCCGAAGTCCGGCCATTCCCACCGCGTGGTCCTGCTCGCAAGCCTCGCCGGGATCCCGCACGAGCTGGTCCATGTGGACCTGGCCGCCGGGGCACACAAGACTCCCGCCTTCCTGGCACTGAACCCGTTCGGGCAGGTGCCGGTCGTCGAGGACGGCCCGACGGTGCTGTCCGACTCCAACGCGATCCTCGTCTACCTCGCCCGGCGGTATGCGCCAGCCTGGCTGCCGACCGATCCGGCACGCGAGGCCGAGGTGCAGAAGTTCCTGTCGATGGCCGCGGGCGACATCGCGTTCGGCCCGGCCGCGGCACGGCTCGTCACCGTCTTCGGAGCCAGGCTCGACCCGAGCTACGCGCAGGCGATCGCCACGCGCGCCTTCGATCGCCTCGAGCGTCATCTCGAGGGGCGGGACTGGCTGGTCGGCGATCGGCCGAGCATCGCCGACGTCGCCGTCTACAGCTACACCGCGCATGCGCCCGAGGGGAACGTGTCGCTGGCGGCCTACCCGCGCATTCGCGCCCTGCTCGCGCGCATCGAGGCGCTGCCTGGATTCGTCCCGATGCCCGCCACGCCAGTCGGCCTTGCGGCGTGAGTCCCCGGGGCGGGTGGGAGACGACCAGACCTCCCACCCGCCCGGCGGCATGGACCTCGAGCGGAGACCGACGGACATGGGCAAGAGCACGAGTGGCTGGGCAAGGGCGGCGTCTCCCTTTCACGCCGGTGAGCATGCGATTCAGACCCGACTCGGCGTCCGCGAGAGGATGGAGGGCTTCGGCCGCAGGGTGGTACGGGACTACCTGCCGGAGCAGCATCGGGCCTTCCACGGTGGGTTGCCACTCGTGTTCCTTGGTCACGTCGACACCGACGACCGCCCGTGGGCCTCGGTGGTCGTCGGGCGGCCGGGATTCTTCCACTCGCCGGACCCGCACACGCTGCGTCTGGCCGCGCCGCCGCTTCCGGGCGACCCGCTGGCCGACGCGCTCGCCCCGGGGCTCGCGGTGGGAATGCTCGGGATCGAGCTCGGCACCCGCCGGCGCAACCGGGTCAACGGCCGAGTCACCGCCATCGAGGACGGCGCGGTGACGATTGCGGTCGACCAGAGCTTCGGGAACTGCCCGCAGTACATCCAGACACGCACGCCGACGTTCGCTCGCGAGCCCGGCACCCGGTCGCCCCGAGGCCGCATCGAGCACCTGCTCACGCTGAGCGACGACGACCGTGCGCTCATCCGCGCGGCGGACACCTTCTGGGTCGCGAGCGCGAGCCACGACCCGGCAGCCGACCCCGCTGCCACCGGGGCGGACATCTCCCACCGCGGTGGCCGCCCCGGCTTCGTCGGCGTGGAGGGGGACACGCTGACCATTCCCGACTACGCGGGGAACCAGCACTTCAACACGCTCGGCAACATCCTGCTCAATCCCCGAGCGGGCCTCCTGTTCGTGGACTTCGACACCGGCAACGTGCTGATGCTGACCGGCTCCGCCGAGATCCTGTGGGGCGGGCGCGAGGTGGCGGCGCTGCGCGGCGCCGAGCGCGCCTGGCGGTTCACGGTGACCGGCGGGCGCCGACTGACCGATTCGATGCCGCTGCGGTGGGCGTTCGGGGAGTGGTCGCCCGACACCCTGGCCACCGGCGACCGGGCCGAGGCCGAGCGTGTGCTCGCGGCCGAGCGGCGGGGTGCCGAGTGGCGGCGCTACCGCGTGGCCCGAATCGTCGACGAGAGCACGGTGGTGCGCTCGTTTCATCTCGAGCCCGAGGACGGCGAGGGGCTGTTGCCGTACCGGGCCGGGCAACATCTGTCGATTCGCGTCACGCCAGAGGGCGCAGAGCGGCCGCAGGTCCGCACCTACACGCTGTCCTCGGCCCCGTTCGACCGCCACTACCGCATCTCGGTGAAGCGCGAGCCGGCACGCGACGACCACGCACCGGGTCTCGTGTCCGGTCATCTGCACACGGCGCTCGAGGTGGGCGACCTCCTCGAGGCGCGCGCGCCAGCCGGGCATTTCGTGATCGACACCACCGCGCGCCGCCCGGCGCTGCTCGTCGCGGGTGGCGTCGGCGTGACGCCGATGATCGCGATGGCGCGGCACGTGGCACACGAGGGTCTGCGCACAGGCCATCGCAGGCCGCTCACGGTGCTGCACGCCGTGCGCACCACGAGCGAGGCGGCATTCGCCGACGAGCTACGCGCGCTGGCACGCGACAGCGCCGGCGCGCTGCACCACGTCTCGGTCGTCTCCCGGCCGACGGCGGGCGAGCGCGCCGGTGTGGACTTCGACGTCGCCGGCCGCATCGATGCCGACCTACTCCGGGGTCATCTCTCGGCGCCAGATCTCGATGTCTTCCTCTGTGGACCGCCGAGTTTCATGCAGGCGGTCTACGACACTGCACGCGCACTCGGCGTGGCCGACCGTCGCATTTTCACCGAGGCCTTCGGACCGAGCTCGCTCACCCGTCGTCCCGACGCCGCTGCGACAGTCGCCCCACCCCGAGCGCAGGTGCTCGAAGCCGTGGTCCGGTTCGTGCGCTCGGGTTTCGAGCAGCGGTGGAGCCACGGTGACGGCTCGCTGCTCGAGGTGGCCGAGGCACACGGGCTCGACCCCGAGCACGGCTGCCGCGCCGGGCGCTGTGGCGCGTGCGCGGTACGTCTCACCGCCGGCGCGGTCGCCTACCGCACCGCGCCGGCGGCATCGGTGCGCGAGGGCGAGGTGCTCATCTGCTGCGCGACCCCGGCAACGGAGACGATCGCGCTCGAGCTCTGAGCCCCACCTCGCACTCACCGTGCCGCCCCGTTGCATCGACCACCAGTGCCGTGACCGGCGTCGCGGGCGCCCCCGGCGCGAGCGAGCGGTTCCGCCGCCACATCGTGTCTTCCTGATTCACTGCCGGAAAAACCGAATTGTGGCCACTCGGCGAGCAGATATGCTCGGACGGTTCGAATCCTGGGGCGGCCACTGGTGAATTCGCGTCCGATCGTGTGGACCATCGTCGCGTTGATCGTGCTCGGCACGTTCACCGCATCGCTCACGGTCGATCTGATCGTGGACTATGTCTGGTACGGCGCGGTCGGCTATCGGGAAATATTCACCACCACGCTCGCGGCGAAGATCGGCATCGCCGCAGCTGGCGTCCTCGTCGCCTTCGCGGCGTTGCTCACGAACATCCTCGTCGCGCTCCGTCTGGTCGGTGGCCTCGGACGGATCCTGCCCCCGGAGGCGATGCACACACCGATCGGAAACCAGCTCACCAAGCGCTCGTCGACCACGCTCGCCACGGTGGCGAGCGCGGTGCTCGCTGCGATGTCCGCAGTGGCGCTCGCCGCGAACTGGGAAGAGGTCTTGCTGTTCGCGAACGCGGTGCCGTTCGGCCACGTCGACCCGATTTTCGGTCGTGACGCAGGATTCTATGTATTCGAGCTGCCGTTCTACCAGATCGTCCAGTCGTATCTCACGTCCACCGCGTTCCTGGTGTTGATGGCCACTGGCGCGGTCTATTTCCTCTACTTCCAGGCGCAGCGCGGTGCCACCCCTGCCGTCGACGAGATCGCCCTGCTACTCGCCACGCCGAAACCCCACCGCCTACATCTGGCGGCCATCGGCTCGCTCATATTGCTCCTCTGGGCGGTCGGCCTCTACCTCGAACGCTACGAGGTCATGTACCGGGGCGGTGGACTGTTCACCGGGCCGGGCTACGCCGACATCAACGGCACCTTGCCGGTGCTGATGATCAAGGCAGCGGTCGCGGCGATCGTCGCCGTCGGCCTGCTCGTCGCGGTTCGCGCCGAACGCTGGCGTGCACTGGTTGTGCTCGGCGGCGCGCTGGCGGTCGTATGGGTCGGCGGTGGATTCTATGCGCCCGCCCTGCAGCGCTTCATCGTCTCGCCGAACGAGCTCGAGCGCGAGCGCCCCTATCTGGAGCACCACATCAAGGCCACCAACCGGGCCTACGCCCTCGATCGGGTAGTGGAGCGCCGACTCGCGGAAGACGAGCAGCTCACGTTCGCCGACATCGAGGCCAACCGCGCGACCGTGAACAACGTCCGTCTGTGGGATCACGAGCCGTTGCTCGACACCTTCGGCCAGATTCAGGAGATTCGGACGTACTACGACTTCGTGTCGGTGGACAACGATCGCTACCACATCGGCGGCGAGCTCCGACAGACCATGCTCTCCCCGCGGGAGCTGAACAACGCCGCGCTGCCGAGTCGCACCTGGGTGAACGAGCGACTCACCTTCACCCACGGTTACGGCCTGACCGTCGGCCCGGTCAACCGCGTCAACGAGCAGGGATTGCCCGTTCTGTATGTCCAGGACTTGCCGCCGAGGTCGAGTGTCCCCGAGCTCGCGGTGACCCGGCCGGAGATCTACTACGGTGAGGTGCCCACGGACTACGTGTTCGTGAAGACGCTCCAACAGGAGTTCAACTATCCGGAGGGCGAGAAGAACATCTTCTCGACCTACGAGGGCTCCGGTGGGCTCGAGCTCGGAAGCCTCTGGCGCCGCCTGTTGATGGCCGCCCATGCGCGCGATTTCACGATGCTGCTGTCGAACGACTTCACCGACGAGACGCGCATCCTCATCTACCGCAACATCGAGCAGCGCGTCCGCAAGGTCGCCCCCTTCCTCACCTTCGATCGAGATCCCTACATGGTGATCGACGAGGGTCGCCTGTTCTGGGTGCTCGACGCTTACACCATCTCGGATCACTTCCCGTACGCGGAGCGGATCGGAAATACCCTCAACTACATGAGGAACCCGGTCAAGGTCGTGATCGACGCCTACAACGGCAGCATCGACCTCTACCTCGTCGACCCGGAGGACCCCATCGCGGCGGCCTGGAACGCGGTGTTTCCCGGGGCGCTGAAGCCAGTCACGGAGTTGCGCGCATCCTTGCGCGAGCACCTCCGCCACCCGGTGGACTTCTTCGGCGTTCAGGCTCAGATGTACACCACCTACCACATGCTCGACGTGAACACGTTCTACAACAAGGAGGATCAGTGGTCGGTGCCCGAGGTCGGCGATCAGCGCATGGAGCCTTACTACACCGTGATGCGCCTGCCCGGTGAGAGTGAGGCGGAGTTCATCCTGATGCTGCCGTTCACGCCTCGCCTGAAGGACAACCTCGCGGCCTGGATGGTGGCTCGCAACGACGGTGACCTGCTCGGGCAACTGGTCGTCTACCGGTTTCCGAAACAGCGCCTCATCTACGGGCCGAAGCAGATGGTGGGCCGAATCAATCAGGATCCGGAGGTGTCCCAGCAGATCACGCTGTGGGACCGCGCGGGCTCCAACGTGATCCGCGGCACCTTGCTGGTGATTCCGATCGAGCAGTCGCTGATCTACATCCAACCCCTCTATCTGCGCTCCGAGGACGGGCGCATCCCCGAGCTCAAACGCGTCATCGTGGGCTACGGCAACGACATCGCGATGGGAGTCGATCTGGAGGACGCGTTGCGTCGGATTTTCTCCGGGGCGAGCGGCTCCTCGTCGATTCCGGCAACTCCCGAGGTCGCGGTCAGCGCGGCGAGTGGTACGTCTGCAACCGGTGTCGACGAGGCCGCGGGACCGGCGGCTCGGGCTCGACGTCACTACCAGGCGCTTCGCGAGGCAGCCGGGCAGGGGGATTGGACCCGCTTCGGCCGAGAGCTCGACGAGCTCGGGCGCGCGCTGCGTGAACTCGAACCGTGAGCTCGGCCGGGCCACCAGCCCCGGACCAGGTGACCCCGGGTCGGATTGAGACTCCTCCAGGACGCTACCAGACCCTCGTCACCGAGTACCCCGAGGCGCTGCTCGACTCACTCGGACCCACGCGGCACGCCGACCGACGCCCGCTCGGATCGGGTGAGGCACCAGACCACATCGCGTCGCACCTGGCACGGGTGGTCGAGTGAGCGGTCGCGGGTATCGACGAGCGATCTCGGGTCGCGTTCGGCGCGTGCCTCGCGCGGCGGATCTGTTCACCACGCTCGCCGCGGCGGTGTCGTGAGCCGGCGGTCGGTGATCGGGACACTGGAGACGTCGCCAGGGGGATCGAGAGCCCTGCGCTCTCGTCTCAGGCCGGACGTCTGATGCCGAGCGCCTTCATCCGGTAGGTCAGCGTCGAGGGCTTGATCCCCAACAGCTCGGCCGCACCGCGTGGGCCCCAGACCCGCCACTCGGTATGCCGCAGCGCCGCGATCAGATTGGCCCTCTCCCGTTGCTGCATCTCGGCGTCGGTGACGAAGCCGGCGTCGGGCGACGGCGCTGGCGCTGGCGCCTCGGCCGATTCGGCGTCGGTCTGACCGGGCATCGCCAGATCGAGGCGCGCGCGGGTCCCGCTGCCGAGGATGACGGCGCGCTCGATGACGTTGCGCAGCTCCCGAATGTTGCCGGGCCAGCGGTGCCTGGTCAGCCGTTGGACTTGCTGCCTGGACAGGCGCATCGGCTCGCGGCCGAGCTCCGCGCACGCGCGGGTGAGGAAGTGCTCGGCGAGGGCCGCGATGTCTTCCGGGCGCTCGCGCAACGGCGGCACCCGGATCGGGAAGACACCCAAACGGTAGTAGAGATCCTCGCGGAACCGGCCGGCCCGCACCTCGGTCTCCAGATCGCGATTGGTCGCGGCGACCACTCGCACGTCGACCTTGACCGTCCGGTCGTCGCCGACTCGCTCGAACTCCCTCTCCTGCAGGGCGCGCAGCAGCTTGCTCTGCAGGTCCGGTGGGATCTCCCCCACCTCGTCGAGGAACAACGTGCCGCCGTCGGCGAGCTGGAGGCGACCGACGCGGTCGCGATGCGCGCCGGTGAAGGCACCCCGCACGTGACCGAAGAACTCGCTCTCGAACAGGTCCTTCGGTATCGATGCGCAGTTGACCTTGACCAGTGGCCGGCCGGCGCGACCGCTCCGCTCGTGGATCGCACGGGCGACCATCTCCTTGCCGACGCCCGACTCGCCGGTCACGAGCACGTTGGCGGGCGTGCCGGCGACGGCGTCGATCTGCGCCATGGTGCGTCGCAGGGCCGCGCTGGTGCCGATGATGTCGCCGAAATCGGACACCGTCCTGATCTCGTCGCGAAGGTAGTCGCGCTCCTGCTCGAGCTGCTCCTTCAGCTTCTGGATCTCGTGAAACGCGCTCTCGCGCTGACGCTCGAGCTCCTTGCGCCGGGAGATGTCCCGGAACACCACCACCGCGCCCTGGATGGCACCCTCGTTGACGATTGGCGTGCTGGTGTACTCGACGGGCACGGGCGAGCCGTTCACGTGCCAGAAGACCTCGTCGTCCACGCGGTGCACCTCGCCATCGCGCAGCGCCGCGTAGATCGGACATCGCGAGTGCGGGTAGGGCGACCCGTCCGCATGCGAGTGGTGGTGGATGTCGTGCGATCGCCGGCCCGTCGCCTCGGCCGGCTTCCAGCCGAGGATCGCCTCCGTCGCGGCGTTTCCGAAGGTGATCCGGCCTTCCTCGTCGAGCCCGTAGATGCCCTCCCCCGCCGCCTCGAGGATGTGCTCGTAGCGCGTGCGCAGACGGCGAAACTCGTCGAGCGCACGTTCGAGATCCGCATGGCATGTGGCTGCCAGGCACAACGCTCCCGCACCGGCCTGCTCGTCGACGCGCCAGGCGCTCAGCAGCCCTGGGGTGACGCCGCCGGCGCCGTGGAGGGAGACCGGCAGGCTGCTCAGTGGCGCCTGCCCGCCCAGCACCTCCCGCAACCGCGGTTCCGGCGACCCGTCCGGGCCAGACGCGACCAGCCGTGACACCGGCAGGCCCGCCACCTCCTCCGCCGTGCGCTGGCCGAGTCGGGCGCGCCAGCCGCGGCTGAGGTAGAGACAGCGCAGTCCGTCGTCCACCACCGCAAGCAGAGCGGGCGCGTCGCGCAGCCACCAATCGGTCATCGGCACCACCTCGAGTTCCTGTGGAGTTGGCCACGAATTCTTGTGGCCCACAAGTTCTTGCGGTCCGCGGGTCTCGGCAAGTGCTTGTTTCTTGGTTTCTTCGACGATGGCACGCCGTTTGCCATTGCATCCGTGCACGACTGGAGATGCCGAGATGACGCGACGCCACCGCCAGCCCCCGAGAACCGAGGAGACCACCACCGTGACCACCACCAGACCACCACTTCCACCGTTCACCGCCGAGACCGCGGCACGCAAGGTGCGCCTCGCCGAGGATGCCTGGAACAGCCGTGACGCTCACCATGTGGCCCTCGCCTACACAGCGGACTGTCGGTGGCGCAACCGCGCCGAGTTCCCCGTCGGGCGCGAGGCGATCGTCCAGTTCCTGCAACGCAAGTGGGCACGAGAGCTCGACTACCGGCTGATCAAGGAGCTGTGGGCGTTCGCGGGCAACCGAATCGCGGTGCGCTTCGCCTACGAGTGGCACGACGCTGCCGGGCTCTGGTTTCGCTCCTACGGGAACGAGAACTGGGAGTTCGACGACAGCGGGTTGATGCGCCGACGGATCGCCAGCATCAACGACTTGCCGATCGGAGAGTCCCAGCGCCTGTTCCACTGGCCCCTCGGGCGGCGCCCAGACGGGCATCAGGGGCTCGGCGAGCTGGACCTGTGAGAAACCGCCGGATGCCGAAGAGTTGGAGGATTGAGCAGATGAACACACGCCGAGTCGACGTCGCCATCATCGGTGCCGGTACCGCCGGGCTGAACGCCCGACGCCAGGTCGAGAAGGCAGGCGCGCAGCCGTTGCTGATCGAGTCCGGGCCTTACGGCACCACCTGTGCACGGGTGGGCTGCATGCCCTCGAAGTTGCTGATCGCCGCCTCGGACGCGGCCCACGAGGTCGCGGATGCCTCGCGCTTCGGCATCGAGGTCGGGGCGGTCGAGGTCGACGGCGCGGCGGTGCTCGAGCGCGTGCGCCGCGAGCGCGACCGCTTCGCCGGCTTCGTGGTCGATGCGACCGAGGGGCTGCCCGACACGCAGCGTCTGCGCGGACATGCCCGGTTCGTCGGTCCGACCACGCTGATGGTGGGCGAGCACACACGAGTGGAGGCGAGGTCGGTGGTCATCGCGTCGGGTAGCACTCCGGTCATACCCCCGCCCTTCGACACGCTCGACCGGCACGTGATGGTCAACGACGACGTCTTCGAGCTGCGAGACCTTCCCGCGAGTGTGGCCGTGATCGGCACCGGCGTCATCGGTCTCGAGCTCGGCCAGGCGCTCGCGCGGCTCGGCGTCCGGGTCACCCTGTTCAACCCCTTCGATCAGCTCGGGCCGTTCTCCGACCCGCGGATCGTCGAGGCATCGCGCGCGGTCCTGACATCCGAGCTCGACATCCAGCTCCAGTCGCGAGTGCTCGAGGCACGGGCCGACGAGCGCGGTGTCACCATGCGCTGGCAGGACCGGGACGGTGCGACACACGAGGCCCGCTTCGAGAAGGTGCTCGCGGCTGCCGGACGGCGCCCGAATCTCGCCGCCCTCGAGCCCGAGCAGGCCGGCCTGCCGCTCGACGGGCGCGGTCGGCCGCAGCAGTGGAATCCGCGCACCACGCAGTGGGGCGACGCGCCGGTCTTCATCGCCGGTGACGCGAGCGGGCACATTCCGCTCCTGCACGAGGCGGCCGACGAGGGCCGCATCGCCGGCGCCAACGCGGTCACCTACCCGGACGTGTCCACCCATGAGCGGCGCGTGCCGCTCGCGATCGCGTTCACCGACCCGCAGATGGCCATCGTCGGCACGCCGTACCGGGATCTCGACCTCGACGCGGTCGAGATCGGAGAGGTCTCCTTCGACGACCAGGGGCGCGCGCGTGTGATGGGCCGCAATCGCGGCGCGGCTCGGCTCTACGCCCGCCGCGCCTGCTGCACGCTGCTCGGTGCGGAGCTGCTCGGCCCACGCGTCGAGCACATGGCGCACCTGCTCGCATGGGCGGTCCAGATGCAGATGCCGGTGCAGAGGATCCTCGAGATGCCCTTCTACCACCCCGTCCTCGAGGAGGGTCTGCGCACGGCGCTCCTCGACCTCGCCGAGAGACTGAAGGTCACTGGCCAGTGCCGCTGCGAGGATCTGGCGGAGGCGCCGGGTGCATGAGCGGTCAGTCGACGGCAGATCGACGCACCCGCCGGTCTCGGCTCACAATGTCGCCCGACACTCGCACGCGGAGAGCTGCAATGTCCGACGACGACCAGCACGGCGTCCCCGACGAGCGTCGGCAGGCGTGGGGGGAGCGGTACCGGCCGCGGTACTCCGGGGTGGCGACCTTCATGCGCCGGCCGTTGCGCGAGGAGCGGGCCGAGTGGGACGGGGTCGAGATCGGCGTCGTCGGGGTGCCGTTCGACGGCGGGGTGACCAACCGCCCGGGCGCCCGCCACGGGCCGCGTCATCTCCGCGAGCAGTCGACGCTGATGGGCATGGTCGTCCATCAGACCGGCGTGCGTCCCTACGACCTGGCGACCGTCGCGGACATCGGAGATGCGCCGATCGAGGGCGTCTACCGGCTGGACGACGCGATCGCGGACATCGAGCGACACTACGACGCCATTGCGGCCGCCGGCATCGTCCCGTTGACCGCGGGCGGCGATCACTCGATCTCGCTGCCGATCCTCCGCGCTCTGTCGCGAGCGCACGGCCGTCCGCTCGCCATGATCCACTTCGACGCCCACTGCGACACCGGCCCGGAGCTGTTCGGCCACAAGCACCACCACGGCGGGCCGTTCAAGGTCGCGGTCGAGGACGGGGCGCTCGACCCGAGGCGCACCATCCAGATCGGAATCCGCGGCCCGGCCGAGCCGCTCTGGGGGTTCAGCTACGAATCCGGAATGACCGTCGTCCACATCGAGGATCTCTACGCGATGGGGGTCCCGGCGGTGATCGAGAAGGCGCGCGCGGTGGTCGGCGACGCCCCGGTCTATCTCAGCTTCGACGTCGACGGGCTGGATCCGGTCTTCGCGCCGGGCACCGGCACGCCGGAGGTCGGCGGGTTCACCACCTTCGAGGCCCAGCAGATGCTGCGCGGGCTACGAGGCCTCGACTTCGTCGGCGGGGACGTGGTCGAGGTCTCACCACCCTTCGACCCCTCGGGCATCACCGGTCTCGCAGGGGCGCAGATGATGTTCGAGATCCTCGCCCTGATCGCGGAGGCGGTCGCGGCGCGGCGCGGCTGAAGGGCCGCGGCCGGAGACGCGAGGACGCGCGATGTCGATCGAGCGGGTGGACGTGCTGGTCGTGGGCGGAGGCCAGTCGGGCCTGGCGATGAGTGAGCACCTGGGCGAGCGGGGGCTCTCTCACCTCGTGCTCGAGCGCCACCGGATCGCGGAGCGTTGGCGCTCGGAGCGGTGGGACTCGCTGGTTGCCAACGGCCCGGCGTGGCACGACCGATTCCCGACCCTGGCGTTCTCGGCCGTCGGCATCGCGGCCGACGAGTTCGCGCCCAAGGAGCGGGTCGCGGACTACCTGGTCGCCTATGCCGAGGCGATCGCGGCGCCGGTGCGCTGCGGCGTCGAGGTCACCGAGGTGCGGCGAAACGTGCGCCGGAGCGGCTTTCGGGTCGAGACCTCGGCCGGTGTCATGGAAGCCGACAACGTGGTGGCGGCCACCGGTCCGTTCCAGTGCCCGGTGATCCCGACCGTGGTCCCCGACCGCGCAGGCCTCGTGCAGATCCACTCGAGCGCTTACCGCAATCCCCAGCAGCTCCCCGATGGTGCGGTGCTGATCGTCGGTGCCGGCTCCTCGGGCGCCCAGATCGCCGACGAGCTGGTGCGCGCGGGCAGGCGTGTCTACCTCTCGGTCGGGCCCCACGACCGGCCGCCGCGCCGCTATCGCGGGCGCGACTACGTGTGGTGGCTCGGGGTGCTCGGGAAGTGGGACGCGGTGGCGAAGGAGCCCGGCAAGGAGCACGTCACCATCGCGGTCAGCGGTGCGCGCGGCGGCTACACCGTCGACTTCCGGCACTTCGCGGCGCGGGGAGTCACGCTGCTCGGACGGGCGCTCGGGCTCGAGGCCGGCACCATGCGCTTCGCGCCCGACCTCGCGCGCAATCTCGCCCAGGGCGATGCCAACTACTTGTCGGTGCTCGACGAGGCGGACGCGTACATCGCCCGCTACGGACTCGACTTCCCGACCGAGCCCGAGGCGCGACACATCGACCCGGACCCGCCGTGCGTGAGCGATCCGGTTCTGGAGCTCGACCTCGCGGCCGTGGGCGTCCAGTCCATCGTGTGGGCGACCGGTTTCACCGTCGACTTCGGCTGGCTGAAGGTCGACGTGCTCGACGCCCAGGGCCGACCGAGGCACCAGCGTGGCGTCACCGACGAGCCCGGGCTCTACTTCCTCGGTCTGCCGTGGCTGTCACGGCGCGCATCGTCGTTCATCTACGGGGTCTGGCACGACGCGCGGTATCTGGCCGACCACATCGTCACCCGGCGCATGTACCGCGACCATCGCCCGATCTCTAAGGGGTCGGACCAACTCAGGTAGTTGTCCTGAAAGCGATTTTTCGGAAACTCGGCACAACTCCATCGTGGAGCTGCGCAGAGACGGCGCATCGCCCTTCGACCCTCCTGCGGGCTCAGGGCAGACGGGCAAGCCCTGCACGCCGGTTCGGGCCCGCACGAAAAACCGCTGGAAATCAACCGCTTGAGTCGGTCCGACCCCTTCGAGCTTCGAGCGGTGGCTACTTCGCGACGAAACAGTAGAACAACCCGTCGCCGCCAGTGCGCTTCAACGCATCCTGGCTGCAGCCGACGGTCGCGTGTGACGAGTTCCACGACAGCATGTGCCAGTCGTTGCTCAGGCCTGCCCGGTCGTGGTGACCGACGATGGCAGACCCCTCACCGCTATTGGTCCAGTCGCCGCACGTCGTGTCACCGCCGGCGGTCGAGTACAGCCCGCTCGGGTCGGAGCCGGTGAGGATGTCGTGTCGGTTGGGCTTGTCGCCGCGACCGTTGACCGGCTTTCCGCTCTCGTCGAGCGCGTTCGCCTTGTCGACCTTGTTGCCGGCGGAGTGCAGGTCGTCGAGGTCGCGGGCGATGAGCGCGCCCTTGGCGTTGTGCCAGGGGCCGTTGCCGATGCGGTCCCGTGCACTCACGCCGGGAATCACCCGCGGCCGGTCACCCGAGCGGTCGATCTTCGGGCTCGTGCTCAGATATGCGCGCCAGGCGGTCTGTGCGGAGCCCGCCGCAGTGGCGAGCTTCGCGCAGTGGGCGTCGGCCCCCTCCAGGCCACCGAGATCCGCGCCGTTCCCCGGCCCGGCGCTGGTGACGAAGAACGTCATCTCGGCCTGCTGAGCATGGGTGACCGTGGTCATTCCGGCAGCGACGGCCAGTGCGGCGATCAGCGCGAGCCTGCGCGGCGGACACTTCGTGGAGCGCATCGACTTCCCTCCGATACCCCAGACGCGGTATGCGCCGTGGTGGTGGTGGTGGTGCTCGAGGTGAGACGCGGCGGCGTGCGCGCCGGCGGACGACGTCGTCCGCGGGGCACCGACCGTTCCGCATTCCGGGCGAGACGGGCCAGAGCCCCGTCGCGGCCGACGCGCACTGTGACCGAAGAACGGGGCAAGGTCGAGCGCCGCATCTCGGCTGCGCGAGCGAGCGACCAGCGGGGCGAGCACACACGCCATCCAGGCGGATGCGGTGGCTCGCGTCGAGACGGCTGGCCCGTTCAGGGCACCAACAACACCATCCCGGGGAAGATGAGGTCCGGGTCATCTCCAATCAGGAACGCATTCGCATCCATGATCCGCGGCCACTGCAGCCCCGAGCGGTAGAAGTACGCGGCGATCGTCGACAACGAGTCCCCGTGCTGCACGGTGTAGATCCCGCGTGCGCGGGTCAGTCGCGCGAGTTCCGATTGTGCCGACTCCAACGTGCGCCGAACCCCCTCGAGGCGCGCCCTCTGCTCGGCGGTGGTCTCGCGGAGTGCCGCGTTCCGAGTCAGTAGCTGCTCGTACTCGCGGGTCAGGCTCTGCACCCGCCTGCGGGCCGCGTCGCGCTCCTCGGCGGTCCCGCTGAGCTCCCGTGAAAGGGAGCCGCGCTGGACCGTCAGCGCGTCGAGCCGGAACTGCAGATCGTCGCGCTCTCGCGTCAGCGCGGCGATGTGCTCACCACGCTGGTCGCGCTCGGTCCGCAGCCCGTTCGCCTCGTGCTCGAGCGCCGCGGTCCGCGCCTCGAGATCCGCCACCCGGCGGCGCGCATCGGCGAGCGCGACGGTCAGCCCTCGGAGCTCGCGCTGCGCATCCTCACCGGCGCTCGCGGTGTCGACGAGCAGCGAGCGCGCGGTCGCCAGCGCGGCCGTCGATGCGTGCAGCCGCGCCAGGGCCGCGTCACGTTGCTGCTCGGTGGCCGCCCCGGAAGTGTGGGCAGCATCGAGCGCCGCCCGAAGACGTTGCCGCTCGGCCTCGCTGTCATCGAGCCGCGTCTGCAACCGTGCCACCGTCGCGCGGTGGTCAGCGGCTGCCCGCTCGGCGCGCTCCTGCGCGGCGGTGAGCGCGGTCTCCGCCGCCTGCGCCGCGAGGGCATGTCGCTCTCGTGCCTCCTCGCGCTCGTGGCGCAGCATCTCGGCGCTCGCGCGCGCCGCTTCGAGCTGCTGTCGCAGCGCGTCCTGCCGGGTGGCTGCCTCGGCCTGCACGGCAGCGCGGGCGCCGCGTTCCGCCTGCACCGCCGTGGCCGCGGAAGCCAACTCGTCACGGAGCCGCGCCACCTCCACGCGCGCGTCATCGCGGGCATCGCGCAGGCGAGTCACCGCCGCCAGCATCGCGTCGCGCGCCGCCTGCCGGGCACGATTCTCGGCCTGCGCGGCGTCGAGCGCCTCGCGAGCCTGCGCGAGCTCGCCGGTCGACGCGTCGCGGGCGAGCCGCAGACGCGTCGCCGCGGCGAGCGCGACGTCGCGCCCAGCCAGCAGCTCCCGAGCGCGCGCCTCGGCCTCGTCGCGCGCCGCTTCGAGGTTCCGCGAGTCCACAGCCAGCTCTTGGTGCGCCGCGGTCAGTCGCTCGTTCTCTCCTCGCGCCGCCTCGAGCTCCGCGCGCAGCCGGTCCGCAACTCGCGCCGATTCGCCGCGCAGCGCATCGAGCTGACCGCGCGCATCGTCGCGCGCCCGAGTCAGGGTGGCCACCTCGGCTTCCAGCGCAGCACGCTCCGCCGACAGCCGCTCGCCGCCGGCGCGAAGCGCGGCCTCCGACGCACGGGATTGTGCGAGTGCCTGGTCGGCCGTGACGAGCGCCCGCCGGATGCCCGCGACCTCCTCGCGCAGGCGATCGCCCACCGACTGCAGTCGCGCGATGGCCTCCGAGCGCGCTGCGAGCTCGCCCCGCGCCAGCTCGAGCTGCCTCGACGCACCATCGAGCTCCTCCTTGACGGCGGTGACCTCGGCCCGCGCCGCGTCGCGCTCGGCCACCACCGCACGCAGCGCCGCGGACTCGTCCGCGAGCTGGACCCGCGCGCGGTCCCGCGCCGCCTCCAGCTCGGCAATCGCCTCGGCCCGGGCCGTGCCCTCGGCACGGGTGCGCTCGAGCTGCTCGGTGACGGAGACGACATCCGCGCGCGCCGCATCGCGCTCCCCCAGCGCCTCGCTCAACGCCGCCGCGGCGCTCGCGAGCTCCGCGCGCAGCCCGGCGCTCGCCGCCTCCGCGCGGGCGACGATGTCGACCTTCGCCTCGGCATCCGCGCGCGCCTCCGCGAGCCGTGCCTCGACCTGGGACTGCAGTTCCCGCGCTGCGTCGCGCTCGCCGGACACGCCGACCACCTGCTCGGAAAGGCCCGCGATCCGGGACTCGAGCGTCGCCACCTCCTGCTCGAGCTCGGCCTTGCGGCGCTCGGTCTCGATCTGTGCCTCACTCGGGCCCTTGAGCACCATCGCGAGCACGCCGAGGATCACGCCGACGACGGCCGCCAACCAGGTCGCTCTGGAGACATCGGGCATGGTCGCCACCTCCGTCGGTCATTCGGTGTGGAATGGGGCACGAACGACAAGGCCGATCACCGTGCCCGCAGAAGCGCCGCTTGTCCACCGTCGACATCGGTTCTCCGGAACCGCGCGCGTGGGCCGGCAGGCGACAACGATGGACATCCCGGGGTCGCAGGACCGACGGCCGTGGACGACCCGGACATCGTCGTGACAGGACGCCCGCGCCGTCGCGAGCCCGACGCCACCGGCCGCCTCGCCCATGACCGGTGCGTCCACGCCACCACGTGGTTGGGTCATAATGCCGCCACCGTGGCCAGCGCACGAGGTCAGCCGATGCCGGGACGCATCCGGATTGCCGCCGGCAGCATTCGCGAGGCCGACGACGAGACCCTCACCTTCGCGGCGCAACTCGGCGTCAGCGGGGTCATCCTCAACACCCCTCCGCTCACCGGTGAGGCGCCCTACGGCTCGATGCAGTCGCTGGGCACGGCCTACTGGCGCCGACCGGGGCCGGCGAGCCCGCCGGTCAAGTGGGACTTCCTCGAGCTCCTCCACCTGCGCAAGCGCATCGAGAGCCACGGCCTGCGGCTCGAGGCCATCGAGAACGTCCCCATCCACTTCTACGAGGATTGCCTGACCGGGGGTCCGCGTCGCGACGAGCAACTGCGCAACTACTGCGACACCATCCGCGCGCTCGGCGCCGCCGGCATCCCCGTGCTCGGCTACCACTGGATGGCCAACCGGGTGTGGCGAACCTCGAAGGACGAGCGAACCCGTGGCGGGGCCGGCGTCAGCAGCTTCGATCTCGATCTCGCGGCCCGCGCGCCACTCACCTTCGGTCGCGAGATCGACGAGGTCGAGGTGTGGTCGCACTACACCCGTTTCATCGAGACCGTGCTTCCGGTGGCGGAGGCCGAGGGCGTGACCCTCGCGCTACATCCAGACGATCCACCCGTGCCATCGCTCGGCGGTGTCGCCCGCGTGTTCCGCGATCTCGCCGGATTCCGGCGCGCCCTCGAGATCATCGCCCCGAGTCCGCGCCACAAGCTCGACTTCTGTATGGGGACCTGGGCCGAGATGGGGGTCGAGACGATGATGGCCGGCCTTCGCCACTTCGTGGCCGCCGGCAAGGTCGCCTACATCCATTTCCGAAACGTCCAGGGCTGCGTGCCGCGATTTCGCGAGGCGTTCCTCGACGAGGGCGACGTCGACGTCGTCGCCGTGATCCGCCTCCTGGTCGAGAACGACTTCGACGGCGTCCTGATCGACGACCACGTGCCGCACATGGTCAACGACACGGTATGGATGCATCGTGGCCGCGCCTACGCGACGGGCTACATGAAGGGCCTGGTGCATGCGGTGGAGGCCCTGCGCACGAGTGGCACACCAGGAGCGTGAGCCACCGCCCTCCCTCCCGCGCCGCCCCGGTATCGCGGGGCATCAGCCTCGCGCCCGCGCCTCACGGTGATACACGTAGAGGCCGCTGGCGACGATAATCCCGGCACCGAGCACCGTCATCGCGTCAGGCACGTCCCCGAACAACACGAGACCGAGCACGGAGCCGAACACGATCTCGACGTACGAGTAGGGCGCGAGCAACGACGCCGGCGCCAGCGCGTAGGCGCGAATTGCGAGCACCACGCTGACGCACGCGATGACCCCGATGCCGACCAACGCCACCCACCCGACCGCGCCGGGAGCGACCCAGAACCACGGCGCCGCAAGGCCGAGCACGACCACCGAGGGCAAGGCCGAGTAGGTGAGCATCGTCGCGGTGTGCTCGGTGGGCGCGAGCGCACGCGTGCACACCACGTAGACCGCGTGGAGCGTGGTCGCCGCGAGCGGATAGAGCGCGACCCAGCCGAGCCCATCCGCCCCGGGGCGGACCACCACCATCGCGCCGGCGAGGCCGACGAGGCAGGCCGTCCAGCGTCGGGGGCCGACGTGCTCGCGCAGGACCAGCGCCGCGAGCACCGTCACCAGCAGCGGGCCGACGAAGATGATCGCGATGGTCTCCGCCAGTGGGAGGTACTTCACGGCGGTGTAGAAGCACAACCCGCTACCGAGATGGCAGGCGGAGCGCACGAGCTGCAACCACGGGCGGCGCGTGCGCACCAGGGACAACAGGCGGCGCTCGCGCGCGAGCAGCGGCACACCGGTCACCATCACCGTCGCCTGCACCAGCGCGATCTGGGTCACCGGAACGCTGGCCGTCATGGCCTTCGCAATCGCGTCCGAGCAGGCGATCAGGCCGATGGACGCGACGAGCAGACCGATGCCGAGCCGGCGCTGCGCGATCTCTCGTGAAGGTTCGTCCACCGGCTCGCTGCCCGCCCTCGACCACCGCGGCGCCCGCGCGGTACCGGCCGCGGTCCTACATCGGACCGATCCGTCTGCAGTGCTGGTCGATGGCCATGACGCTGGCGTCGAAGCTGCGTTTGAGCAGGCGGGCCTTGAGCCCGATGCAGTCCGGCTCGTCCCAGAGATTCACGAACTCACCGGGGTCCTCGCGCAGGTCGTAGAGCTCGCCGAGGTCGTGATTGTGATACACGACGAGCTTGTGGCGACCGTCGAAGTACATCGTGCCGTGACTCGCGTCGCTCATCCAGATCGCGTCATAGTACTCACTGCGCACGAAGTCACGATGATGGTCGGGAGCAGCATCGCCGCGCAGAATCGGTAGCAGCGATCGACCCTGCATCGTCTCCGGGAGCGACACCCCGGCGAGCTCGAGGATCGTGGGCGCCTGGTCCTGGAGCTCGACCAGCGCATCCGCGCGCAAGCCCGCCCGGAACTGCCCCGGCCAGCTCACGATCAGCGGCACGTGGACCAGCCCCTCGTAGAACCGGCAGCCCTTCTCGATGAGGCCGTGGTCGCCGAGCGACTCGCCATGATCGGTCGAGAAGATCACCACCGTGCTCTCGAGCTGCCCGCTGTCGCGCAGACATTGCAGAATGCGAGCAAGCTGGTCGTCGATGAGCTTGATCATGGCGTAATACCAGGCCTTCAACGTCCACGCGTCACGCGGCCCCGGACCACGGTCGCCGGGACGATACCCGGGCTCCTGCGCCACCGGCACCACCGGGTCGTGGATGTCGAGCTCCCGCGGATGGCGGGCACGAGACTGGAAGTCCAGCACCGCGAGGCGCGCCTGGGTCTCGAGGTCCGAATCGCGAAACAGCGGATCGGGCATCGTCGCCGGGTCGAACAGCTCCCGATACGCGAGCGGTGGATTGAACGGCGGATGCGGGTCGTAGACGTTGATGCTGAGAAGCCACGGGCCCCGACGCGGCTCGTTGATGAACTCGATCGCGCGGTCGGCCGCCCACGTCGTCTGGTGCAACGACGCCGGCACGCCGTCGAAGCTCGAGCTCAGCTCGGCCAGGCTCTCGCCCTTCGCGTGCACCCAGTCGGCATAGTCGTGCCCTTCGGGCCAGTTGTCGCGAGGTGCGTGGCTCCACTTGTAGAAGCGATACCCGTCGTCAACCCGACGCTCGAGCCGACGGTAAGCGCTGGTCAGGTGCAGCTTTCCGATCAGACCGCAGTCGTAGCCTGCATCCGCGAGCAGCCGCGGCACCAGCTTCGGTCGATCCGGGAAGGTCTCGTTGCCGTTGCGGTTGACGTGCACCGTGCTCGGGTAGTGGCCGGTGAGGAAACTCGCCCGGCTCGGAGTGCAGATGGGTGACTGGGTGTAGGCGCGAGTGAAGGCCACGCCGCTCTCGACCAGCGAGTCGATGGTCGGCGTCGAGACGTGGGGATTGCCCAGCGCGCCGATGGTGTCGAAGCGCTGCTGGTCGGTGCAATACCACAGGATGTTCGGACGACTGCGCTCGTTCATGGCTCGCGGTTCCCGTATGTCGCGGCGGCGGTACGGCGCCGATCAGTGGCTGCCCCGGCGCGCGCCGCGATGCTGCCGGTAATGGCGCCAGATCGGCCACACCAGCAACACCACCGACAACGCCAGGAAGACCGCCGAGATCGGGCGCGTCACCAGCGGCGCATACGAGCCGGCGGAGAGCATGAGCCCGGAGCGCAGGCTCTCCTCGGCGATCGGAGCGAGAACCAGGCCGATGACGAAGGGCCCGAGCGGCACGCGGGAGCGCTCGAGAAAATAGCCCACCACCCCGAAGAAGAGCATCACCCAGACATCGAACATCCGATTGCCGAGCGCATAGGAGCCGATCACGCAGAACACGAGGATGATCGGCATCAGGAAGGCGCGCGGCACGCTGCGTAGCCGGGCGACCTGGCCGACCGCTCCCAGCATCACCGCGAACATGATCACGTTCGCGACCAGTGCCGTCGCGATCATGGTGTAGACCACCTCTGGGTTGTTGACGAACAGCAGTGGCCCTGGCTGGATGCTGTGGATGAGCAGTGCCCCGAGCAAGATGGCGTCGATCACGCTGCCGGGAATGCCCATCGCGATCAGCGGGATCAGCGCGCCGCCCACGGTCGCGTTGTTGGCCGATTCCGAGGCGATGATGCCCTCCTCCGAGCCGGTACCGAATCGTTCCGGATGCTTGGAGAAGGTCTTCGCCCCCGAGTAGGCGATGATCGAGCCGATATTGGCGCCGACACCCGGCAGGATCCCTACCCAGGTGCCGATGAGCGACGAGCGCACCATGTTCAGGCCATGACGCATCCAGTCGCGTACCGAGAGGAAGATGCCACGCCGGTCCATGGTCACCGCCTCGGCTCGCTCCTCGATGCCGACGATGTCGGAGATGACCTGACCGACGGCGAAGACGCCGATCAGCACCGGCAGCAGATTGAGGCCCGCATCGAGCTCGTGGTAGCCGAAGGTGAGCCGTAGATCCCCCGCCGAAGGGTCGACCCCGGGCATCGCGACCAGCATCCCGAGGAAACCCGAGAGCAGCCCCTTGATCATCGAGCCCTGGGTCACTGACGCAATCAACACCAGGGCCATCAGCACCAGGGTGAAGTACTCGAACGGTCCGAAGCGGACCGCGAAGTCCGACAACGGCTGCGACAGGGTCGCGAGGAAGACCCACGAGATCAGGCCGCCGACGAACGAGGCGGTGATGCCGAGGCCGAGCGCCCGCCCCGGTCTACCACTGCGGGCCATCGGATAGCCGTCGAAGGTCGTCATCACCGAGGCGGGGGTGCCGGGCATGCGCAGCAAGGTCGCGGTGATGAGGCCGCCGCTGATGGCACCGACGTACATCGACACCAGCAGGCAGATGCCCTCTACCGGCGGCATGTAGAACGTGAACGGAAGCGTCAGCGCGATCAGCATCGCACCGGTAAGGCCAGGAATGGCCCCGACGGTGATCCCGAGCACCGTGCCGAGGGTGATCAGGAACAGCGGGTAGGCGCCGAACGTGTAGAGGAATCCGTCGGCCAGGTCGGTCACGTTGCGCTCCCACGGCGTCGCGCGCGCGAAAGCTCACGCGCGGGCGCCCTGCTCGAGTCCTCGCCTCGAACGACGCTCACGGAAGGTCGATCACGAAGACTCGGGTGAAGAGGTACTCGAGCCCGAACGCGAGCCCCAGCGCAAGCACCGCGAGCGCCGGCAGCACGCGACGCTCGAACCCACTGAGCATGCCGATGCTGATGACGAGGAAGGCGAGGGTCGCGAGCGAGAACCGCAGCCAACCCATCGCCATCACCAGCACGTAGACCACGGTGAGCGCCATCAGCCCGAGGGCGAGGTCGTGGCGCGGCCGCGCCGCCGGCTCGTCCGACTCGTCGCCGGCGCCGGCCTGACGGCGCGCCAGCGCCCGACGCTCCGCCAGCGCGTGGACGATCGTCCACGCCGCGAAGCCGATCATCCCGCAGGCCACCGCCTGCGGGATGGTCGCCGAGCCGAGTGGCTCGAAGGTTCCGGGCGGCAGGTCCAACGTGCCGTAGATCACCACCAGCCCGACCGCGATCAGGACCATCGAGAGCACGATGTCGGCCACTGGTCTCGCGCGTGCTTCCACCGAACCTGCCTCCGTCATCATGGCGCCGACGCGTGCCGGACGCCGCCTCACAGGCGCTCCGCCGGCAGGCCGAGGAGTCGGCCTGCCGGGTGGGTCACTTCTGCTTCGCCTTCTGCGCGATCGGCGCGATCATCGCGTAGTCCTTCGTCAGCTTGGCCGCCAGCGCGTCGGGGCCGAGGAAGGTGGGCGCGTTCATCCGCTCGCGCATGATCTGCTTGACGTAGTCGGACTGCATCGCCTTCTCGAGCACCGCGGCGATGCGGTCGATGCGGTCGCGCGGCGTGCCCTTGGGGGCGAACCACCAGTTCTGCAGGCAGAAATCGAGGTCGTAGCCGAGCTCCTTGGCCGTCGGCAGGTCCGGCACGTCCGGGTGACGCTCGCCGGTCAGGTACGCGAGCGCCTTGACGCCGCCGGCCCGGAAGCTCGAGTACTCGGCCAGAGTGATGTGCGCGACCTGTGTGTGCCCGCCCTTGAGCGCCTTGAAGTTCGCGGCACCGCCCCCGATCTGGACGAAGCGGAACTTCGACCCCGGGCTCGCCCCCTCGACCATGAGGCCGGCCATGTGGTTCACCGCGCCGAGGTTGGCGCCGTGGATGATGGCGTCGGGCCTGGCCTTGGCGTCGGCGAGCAGCTCGGGAAGACCGGCCCAGGGCGCGTCCTCCATCACCGCGGTGACGAGACAGCTGTCCGCGGTCGCCGCCACCGGCTCGAAGTCCCGATAACCGAAGTCCATCAGCCCCGCTGCCTCGCCCGACAGCAGCGCGATGTGCATCAGCAGCAAGGTGTAGCCGTCGGCCTCGGAATCCTTGACTCGACGCGCACCGATGGAGCCACCGGCGCCAGGCACGTTGACGATGACCAGCGGCGCCCCCAGGAGATTCTCGTCCTGGATGGCCTTCTGGAACATGCGCGCCAGCCCATCGGTGTTGCCGCCGGCGCCGAAGGGCACGACGATCTTGATGGGCTTCTCCGGGAAGTCGGCTACCGCCGGCCCCTGGGCAGCGAGCAACAGGGCGCCCAGGGCGAGCCCGAGCGTGGAGAGCATCCTCATGGTGGTTCCTCCTGTTCGGCCCGACGCGACGCTGTCGCGGGGGCCGGATCGTCGTTGGCCGTCTCGGCGACGGCCGGGAGTGCCTCGCCGATTGTTGTCGTTGTCCTGCGAGCGTGCCCTGTCTAGCACAGGCGCGACCCGGCGACAATTGGTGCCCGAGGCATCGGTGCGAGACGAGGTCGGCGCCGGCCGCCCCACGCGCGGCGGGATTGTGGACGCCGCCCCGCCGCGGCTAGTCTTTGCCGACTCGCTCGCGTCACTCGCAGGAGAACGGCATGGAAGTTCGCCCCACCCCGAGCTCGGCGCCGACGAGCTCGGGCATCGAGACATCGCCCCTCACCCCGTCGATCGGCGTCGAGGTGCACGGCATCGATCTCTCCCGCCCACTCGACGACGCCACACTGGCGGCGGTGCGTCGAGCGCTGGCCGACAACTCGATTCTCCTGTTCCGCGAGCAGACCGACCTTGCACCGGCAGAGCTGGTGGCGTTCAGCGCGCGCTTCGGCCCGCTCGAGCACCACGTGGTGAGCGATTTCTTGCTGCCCGGTCATCCCGAGATCTTCGTGGTCTCGAACATCGTCGAGAACGGCCGTCACATCGGCGCCTACGGCGGCGCGAAGTGGTGGCACTCCGACCTGTCCTACATGCCGGAGCCGAGCCTGGGCTCGGTGTTCCAGTGCATCGAGTGTCCGCGTGACGGCGGTGAGACCGAGTTCGCCGGCATGTACGCGGCGTGGGAAGAGCTGGCGCCCGATCGCCAGAGGTGGCTCCTCCAGCGGCGCGCGATCCACGACTACGCGTGGCACTACGCCACCTATCTGAGCCACCGCAAGCCGCTGACCGAGGAGCAGAAGGCGCGCATTCCGCCGACTGCCCATCCGTGCGTGCGGACGCACCCGGAGACCGGGCGCCGCGCGCTCTACCTGAGCAGCAGCCTGGTGCACCGTTTCGAGGGCATGAGCTTCGAGGAGAGCCGCCCGATCCTCGACGAGGTCAACGAGTTCGCGACCTCACCGCGGTTCGTCTACCGACATCGATGGCGCCCCGGAGACGTCGTGTTCTGGGACAACCGCTCGACCATCCATCGAGCCTGCCCGTTCGACGAGCAAGGCGCACGCCGGCGGATGCACCGCACCACCATCAAGGGTGACCGGCCGTTCCTCGAGCTCGACCCCTCGGAGCTCGACGCATGAGCACCTTCGGCGGACGAGTCGCGCGCACCCACGCCGAGTCGACCCCGTGGTGGCCGGCGCGACCGGCAGCGCGCTCCGGGTCGCCCAACATCGTCATCGTCTACATGGACGACATGGGGTACTCGGACCCGGGCTGCTATGGCTCCGAGATCCTGACCCCGCACATCGACGCCCTGGCATCACGCGGACTGCTGCTCACCCATTACACCACCCACCCGATCTGCTCACCGGCGCGCGCAGCGCTTCTCACCGGGCGCAACGCCCACAGCGTGGGCACCGGGTGGCTCTCGAACAACCACGCCGGCTTTCCCGGCTACTCGGGTGAGATCCCGCTCGACGCCGCGACGCTGGCCGAGACCCTTCGCGCCGCCGGTTACGAGACCATCATGACCGGCAAGTGGCACAACACGCCGACGCTCGACACGGTCCCGAGCGGACCCAAGCACAACTGGCCGGCGCAGCGCGGCTTCGACACCTTCTACGGCTTCCTCGAGGGCGAGACCCACTTCTTCTTCCCCTCGCGCCTGCAGCAGAACAACATGCTGGTGCCGGTGGACGAGTACCCGCGCGACTATTACTCGACCGACGACTGGACCGACCGCGGTATCCAGTACATCAAGGAGCTCCGCGCCTCGTCGCCCGACAAGCCCTTCTTCCTGTACATCGCGCACAACGCGGTCCACGCGCCGCTGCAGTCGAAGCCGGCGGACCTCGCGCGTTACCGCGGTCGCTACGACGCCGGGTGGACCGCGTTGCGCGAGGCGCGCTTCCGCCGCCAGATCGAGATGGGGTTGATCCCCGAGAGCACGCGCCTGCCGGCGTCCGACCCGCGGGTGCCACGGTGGGAGGACACCGATCCGGCCGACCGGGCACTGCTCGCGCGGCACATGGAGACCTACGCCGCGATGCTCGACTGCGTCGATCAGAATCTCGGCAAGCTGGTGGCGTGTCTCGAGGCGCTCGGCGAGCTCGACGACACCATCATCGTGTTCTCCTCCGACAACGGCGGCACCGACGCCGGCGGCCCGACCGGCATGTTCAACAACAATCGCCGCTACATGGGGCTGGCGGCACCGCCGATCGAGGTCGAGCGTGCTCTGGTCGACGAGCTGGGTGGACCGCGCAGCGTCTCCCTGTACCCGACCGCGTGGGGCGAGATGTGCAATACGCCGTTCCCCTCCTTCAAGACCTACACCGGCGGCGGCGGGAGGCGAGTCTCCTTCGTGGTCTCGTGGCCTGCCGGTCTCGGTGACCGCGGCGCGGTGCGGCGCCAGTTCGTGCACGTCACCGACGTCATGCCGACGCTGCTCGATCTCGCGGGCGTCGAGCCGCTCGGCGAGGTCAACGGCAAGGCCGCGCAGCCGATGCACGGGGCGAGCTTCGCCGGGGTGCTGCGAAGCGCCGACGCGCCCTCGCCGCGCACCGAGCAGTACTACGAGTGCTGGGCCAATCGCGCGTACTACCGCGACGGCTGGCTGGCGCGCTCGATCCAGAGACGCGGCCAGCCCA
The DNA here is from genome assembly GCA_024234875.1 of Ectothiorhodospiraceae bacterium. GTDB lineage: Bacteria > Pseudomonadota > Gammaproteobacteria > HK1 > HK1 > JACKNM01. Next base: position 35,284 of record JACKNM010000002.1, read on the forward strand.
TCGACATGGACAACTGGACGCTCCACGACCTCGACACGGACTTCTCCGAGAGCACGGATCTCCGCGCCCACCACCCCGAGAAGCTCGCCGAGCTGGTCGAGGCGTTCGACCGCGCGGCGTGGGAGAACCTCGTCTACCCGCTCGACAACCGCGACCGGTTCCAGAAGTTCGCCGACGTGTCCGACGAGGTGCGTGCCGCGGCCGACCGTCCGCGCACCTTCTGGCCCGGAACCCAGACCGCGCATCGCGCCGACGTGCTGCCACTGGTCGACGACCGCGACTTTCGCATCGCGGTCCGATTCGAGCGCGCAGCGGTCGACCAGGGCGTGCTGTGGGCGTTGGGCGATCCGATCGGGGGGATGGTCCTCTACATCGAGGACGATCAGCTCCACTTCCACTACAACGGCTTCGGCGACGAGACCTCGCTGCCGCCGACGCCCATCGGTGCCGGCGCACATGAGGTCACGATCGAGTACCAGGCGCACGGTGCGCGGCGTGGTCGGGGCCGATTGCTTCTCGACCGGCGCGAGGTCGTCGGCTGGACCGAGCTCTCCCCGACCCTTTCGTTCGGGATCTTCGAGGGGCTGGACGTCGGTCTCGACCGCCGCGGCCCGGTGCTCTGGTCGCTCTACGAGCGCCGCGGAGCCTTTCCCTACAGCGGCTCGATTCGCGACGTGCGCATCGAGCCGGGTCGCCGCGCCGGGGACTGACATCGAGGGTGTCGGCCTGCGCCCGCGGCCAGTCTCCCCGTCGTCGGAGGTGACGCTGCGATGCCCGAGCTGCCGGACGTCACCGTCTACGTCGAGCGCCTGGCCGCGCTGACATGCGGCACGGTGCTGCGCGGAGTACGCCTGCGCAGCCCGTTCGTGCTGCGCACCATCGAGCCCTCGCCGTCCGACGCCGCCGGCCGATCGGTGCTCGCGGTGCGGCGCCTGGGCAAGCGCATCGTGATCGATCTCGAAGGGGATCTGCACCTGGTGCTCCACCTCATGATCGCGGGGCGGCTCCGCTGGCGACCCATCGACGCACCAGTGCCAGCGTCGAACGGCCTCGCTGCCTTCGACTTCGACCGCGGCACCGTGTTGTTCACCGAGAGCGGCTCGAGGAAGCGTGCCTCCCTGCACGTGGTGTCTGGCGAGGACGGAGTCGGCGCCTTCGACCGCGGCGGCCTGGAGGTGATGAATGCAGACACCGACGCGTTCGCGGCGGCCCTGCGACGAGAGAACCACACGCTCAAGCGCGCCCTGACCGACCCGCGCATCCTGAGCGGCATCGGCAACGCGTACTCCGACGAGATCCTCCACGCCGCTCGCCTGTCACCGTTTCGCCAGACCTCGAAGCTCGACGACGAGGCGGTGGCGCGCCTGCATCAGGCCACCCGAGACACGTTGCGCGACTGGACTGCGCGGCTGCGTGCCGAGACCGGCGATCGATTCCCCGACAAGGTCACCGCGTTTCGCCCGGGGATGGCGGTCCACGGACGCTTTCGCGAGCCATGCCCCGCATGTGGCACCGCGGTGCAACGAATCGTCTACGCCGGGAGCGAGAGCAACTACTGCCCGCGCTGTCAGACCGAGGGCCGAATCCTCTCCGATCGCTCGCTGTCACGCCTGCTCAAGCAGAGCTGGCCGCGGACGGTCGAGGAGCTCGAGCAGTAGAGGTCGGGAACGGCGGCTCGGAGCCGGCCCGGCGAGGCGCGCTCGGTCGAGAGATCGACCCGGGATCAGGCACCCAAGTCGGTCAGACCCCGTTCCCGCTGTCGGCGTTCTTTACACCGCGCTGGCGTCGGCACCTCGAGCGGCAACATTTCGCCCGACAAACCAATGGCCTACCGATGCTGGAACGCGTCTTGCTTGCCAGGCCTCGGCACAACGCGACCCTGACCGTGCCAGCGGTGCCGGCCCTCGATGGACGCGCACGGCGTGCACGGCTTTCCCTGGCCGCAGGCAAAGGAGACTGCAGTCGATGAGTATTCTCGAATCTCGCACCGGCCGCCGGCCGCTCGCGGCGCTGGTGCTGCTGGCGGGCCTGCTGGCGAGCCACCAGGCAGCCGCCGTCGTCGCCCTGGACTCCGTCCGTGGCATCGGCAACCAGAGCTACACCGGCGCCCTCGGGATGGACTTCGACGTCCTCGCGCCGATTGCCGTCACCCACCTCGGCGCGTTCGACAGTGGGCAGGACGGGTTCGGCGGAGCCAGCATCGCGGTCGGCATCTTCGACCGCGGCACGCAGGCCCTGGTGACCGGTCTCAGCGCCTCCATCGACAGCGGTGACGGCCTGACCGGCCAGAGCCGCTACGAGGACATCGCGGACATCGTCCTCGGCGTCGGGCAGTACTCGATCGTCGCGCACGGGTTCGGCAGCGCCAATCCGAACGGCAATGCCGGCAGCACCGGCAGCCCGCCGACCATCGACGACGGCGGCGGCCTCATCCAGTTCGTCGGCACCGCGAGATTCCTGTCGGCAGGGTCGCTGGTGTGGCCGACCGTCATCGACGGCGGCCCACCGAATCGGTACGACGCGGGCACGTTCCAGTTCACCGCGGCGCCGCAGTCGGTGCCGTCACCGGCGCCGCTCGCGCTGATGCTGGCGGGTCTGCTGGCCCTGCGGTCGCGCCGCCGGACCCGCAGCGGTTGAGAGGGGGTGGACGCGGGCCGCGCACGCGGCCCGTCGTCTGCCGGCGCTCGGCCGAGAAATCGACCTGAAATCAAGAACGTAAGTTGGTCCGACCCCGATCTGACTACTCCGCTGCGGCGGCTGCGTCGAGCGAGTGGAGCCGAAAGCCGCGGTAGCCCGCTGCGACCACCTCCTCGCAGATCCGCCGGTAGGGGCCGACACCGCCGATATAGGGCATGAACAGGCGCGGCTTGCCGGGGATGTTCGCGCCCATGTACCAGGAGTTCGCACGCGGGAAGAGGGTGCCGTTCGCCACCTCCTGCACGTGCGCCACCCAGTCGTCCTCCGCCTGCCGCTCCGGCTCGATCAGGGCGAGCCCACGGTCGCGCATGTGGGCCATGGTGTCGGTCACGAGCTCCACGTGCTGCTCGATCGACGTCATCATGTTGCTCTTCACCGAAGGGCTTCCCGGCCCCGTGATCATGAACAGGTTGGGGAACTCGGCGGTCATCAATCCGAGGTAGGTTCGCGGCCCTGCCTCCCACTTGCGCCGCAGGGGCAGACCGCCTCGGCCGCGGATGTCGACCGCGAGCAAGGTGCCGGTCATGGCGTCGAAGCCGGTCGCGAAGACGATGCTGTCGAACGCGAAGGCACGGCCGTTCGCCACCAGTCCGTCGGCGGTGAGTCGCTCGATCGCACCATCGCTCAGATCGACCAGCTCGACGTTGTCACGATTGAACGTCTCGTAGTAGCCGCTGTCGATGCAGATGCGCTTGGTCCCGATCGGGTGAGACTCGGGACACAGCGCGTCGGCGGTCTGCCGGTCATGCACGATGTCGCGGATCTTCTCGCGGACGAACTCCGATGCCGTGTCGTTCGCCGCCTGGTCGGTGAGGAGATCGTTGAAGGCGCCGAGGTAGCCCGCGCCACCGATGTCCCATCGCTTCTGGTACTCGGCGTGACGCGTCGCCTCGTCGACCGACCGTGCCGGGACGTCGTTCAGATCCTTCAAGCTGCCGTGGAAGGTGTAGCGCATCTCGGCGCGACGCTCCCGGTAGCAGCGCTTCCACTCGTCCTCGTAGGCAGCGGTCATCGGCGCGTTCTGCGACGGCAACGAATAGTTCGGGGTACGCTGGAACACCGTGACCCGGGCCGCTTCCTCCGCGATCACCGGAATCGCCTGGATCCCGGACGAGCCGGTTCCGATCACCGCCACGCGCTGACCGCTGAAATCCACCTTCTCGTGCGGCCACTGTCCGGTGTGGTAGGTGTTGCCGCGATAGGACTCCAGACCGTCGACCGCTGGCATCTGGGTGGTCGAGATGCAGCCGGTCGCCATCACCAGATGGCGGGCGACGACTGACTCGCCCCGATCGGTCTCCACCCGCCATGTGCCCTGCGCCTCGTCGAGATGAGCGGCGGTCACCGTGGTGTCGAAGTCGATGTCGCGCCGCAGATCGAACCTGTCCGCGACATGGCTCGCATAGGCGAGGATGTCGGGTTGCGCGGAGAACTTCTCCGGCCAGTGCCACTCCTGCTGCAGTGCCTCGTCGAAGGAGTAGGAGTACTGCATGCTCTCGACGTCGCAGCGTGCCCCGGGATAGCGATTCCAGTACCAGGTGCCGCCGACGTCCCCGCCGCGCTCGAAGACTCGCGTGGTGAAGCCGAGACCACGCAGGCGGTGCAGCAAGTAGAGGCCGGAGAACCCTGCCCCGACGACCACCGCGTCCACGATCTCGGGTGCGACTCTGCGACTCGACACCGGCATCTCCTCCGTCTGGCACGCCACCCGGTGGCCATTATCCGCAAAGCTCCGGCGGCTGTCGCGGCGGTGGTGAGCCGGGTCAGTCCCGATCGAGGACCACCCGCCCGCCGGTGATGGTCAGGTCGGCCACCACCTCGGGGAGGGACGCTTCCGGGACGTCGAGCGGGTCGGTGGCGAGGACTGCGATGTCGGCGTACTTGCCCGGCTCGATGGTGCCCTTGTCGTTCTCCTCGAAGCTCAGCCACGCACCCTCGCGCGACGCGCAGGCGAGCGCCTCGCGGCGCGAGATCGCCTGCTCCGGCGCGAGCGGGCCGATTCCACCCTCGGTGCGTCGCGACACCACGTGCCAGATCGGCACGAACAGGCTCGGCGGGACGTTGTCGGTGGCGAGCGAGACGTGGATGCCGGCATCGAGCAGATCGCGCATCGGGAGCACGGTGCCGGCGCCGGCGTCACCGAGCTCGCGCCGCCAGCGCTCGCCCTCCTGCCAGATCCACTTGCTGCTGTAGGCCTGCAGCACGAGGCCGAGATCACGAATGCGAGCGATTGCATCGCGGTCGAAGATGCCGACGTGCTCGATCAACCACCGCTGGTCGCCAATCGGCGCGCGGCGGTCCACCTGCTCGTAGAGGTCGAGGATTCGCGGGCTGAACGAGCCGACGCGGATGCCGGCGCGAGCCGCGTCGACCATCATCTCGACCATCACGTCCTCCGGCAGCGCGGCATCGAAGTTGAAGCCGGCCCAGCCGGTATACGGGCCGCACAGCGCGCGCAGGCGGTTCTCCTCGCTGTAGTCGGACTCGGTGTAGAGACCGGCCATGCGCAGGTACGCATCGCCGAGGCCCCGCCCGGCGAGCCAGCGGCCCCAGTCGAGCAGCAGGTCGCGCACGTCGCCCGCGTCGACCGACGGCCAGGCGGGACTGAGCATCAGCACCGATCGCACCGGGAGCGGCCCACGCGCGCGCAGGTCCTGATACGCCGCCAGCACTTCCCCCGCGATGCCGTGCCCCTCGAACACGCTGGTGGTGCCGTGGCTGTTGTAGACGGCCATGGATCGCGCGAGGCCCGCGATGCGCTGATCGAGGGTGAAACGCGGGATGCACGCCATCAGGGTCTTCTCGACCAGTGGCTTGTAGGTGAACTCGTAGAACCGCCCGGTCGGCTCACCGGTGGTGAGCACCTTCTCGATCTGAATCGACGGCGTCGGTGGCATGGTGTCGCGGTCGATGCCTGCCCGCTCCAGCGCCATCGAGCTCGCCACCGACACCAGCGGCAACGTGTTCCGCCAGTGGCCCCAGATCGCCCGGATGTACACGGGGTGATCGGGCGCGACGCGGTCGAGGTCCTCGCGGTCCGGGAAGCGGTTCTCGGCGAGGTTGGCGGGAACGCCGGTATAGAACGGCGGCTCGCCGATCGGCATCGTCACGATCCACTCGCCCTTCGGTGTGACGGCGGCGAGGGCCTCGATGCGGCCGAGGACGTCGGCGATGGACCGACAACCGGCCAGCGAGGGCAAGGCGTCCTTGAGACCTTCACGGTCCATGTGCGCGTGGCCGTCGACGAGGCCGGGGACCACCCGGCGCCCGCGGGCGTCGATCACCCGAGTGCGGGAATCGGCCAGCGCGCGAATCGCATCGTCCTCGCCCACCGCCAGTATCCGCTCGCCGGCCACCGCAATCGCGGATGCGGTGCGCCACGCGGCGTCGAGGGTCTCGACCCGACCGCCAGTGATGATCAGGTCCGCCCGAACGGGTGTGCTCGTCGCCTCCACCTGCCCTCCTCCCGAGTCCGGCCTCGAGCGCTCGTGTCGCCCGGGGCCGATTCTCGCATCGAACGGCAAGCGAACGAATCCGATCCCGACGCGGCGCGACCCGGCTACCCGACGAGAAACGACCGCACCGCCGCTGCCGGCATCGGTCGCGCGATCGCGTAGCCCTGCGCGAGGTCGCAGTGGTGCTCGGCGAGGAGATGGAGTGCTGCCTCGGCCTCCACCCCCTCGGCGACGGTCTCCATGCGCAGCGCGTGCGCGAGCTCGACGATTGCCCCGACGATTGCGCGGGCGTCCGCGCGGTCGGTGATCTCGGCGAGGAAGCTGCGGTCGATCTTCAGCGTGTCGAAGGGGAATCGACGCAGGTACGACATCGCGGAGTAACCGGTGCCGAAGTCGTCGAGCGCGACGCGTACACCGAGCTGGCGGAGCTGGTGCAAGGTGGCGAAGGTCGCCTCGGTGTCGCCGAGCAGCACCGACTCGGTGACCTCGAGCTCGAGCCGACGCGGGTCGAGGCCGACCTCGTCCAGCACGCGCGCGACCTGTCCCACCAGGTCGCGACCGGCAAGCTGCAGCCCCGAGACGTTCACCGCGACGCTCATCTCGCCCGGCCAGCCCCGAGCCTCGCGGCATGCGTTCTCGAGCACCCACGCGCCGAGCGCGTGGATCATCGCGCACTCCTCGGCGACCGGGATGAACACCGACGGCGGAACCTCACCGAGCTCGGGATGGGACCAGCGCAGAAGGGCCTCGAAGCCGGTGACCCGTCGCGTCGCGAGGTGTAGCTTCGGCTGGTAGGCGAGGTGCAGCTGCTGCCGCGGCAAGGCGTCGGCAAGTGCGTGCTCGATGCGCAGGCGCTCGCTGACCCGAGAGCCCATCTCGAACGAGAAGCAGCGAACCTGACCCCGACCTTCGGCCTTCGCCGCATACAGGGCGACGTCGGCGTTCTTGAGCAGGTTGTCCGGCTCGTCACCATCGCTCGGGCACAGCGCGACCCCGACGCATGCCCCGATCGGGATGGTCACCCCGTCGACCTCACACGGGCGTGCGAGCGCGTCGAGGATGCGGCGCGCGGCCTGCAGCGCGAGGTCCGCACGGTCGACGTCGCGCAGGACGATTCCGAACTCGTCCCCACCGAGCCGCGCGACCAGGTCGCCGTGCCGGCTCTGCCCCTGCAACCGCTGCGCGACGACCGAGAGCAGGCGGTCGCCCAGGCTGTGCCCGAAGCTGTCGTTCACGGCCTTGAACCCGTCGAGGTCGATGCACAGCAGCGCGCTGCGCGAGCGCCCGGCGACCGCATCGTCGACCGCCGCCTGCAATGCCTGACGAAAGCGCCGGCGGTTGGCCAGGCCGGTGACGCTGTCGTGATGGGCGAGCTGCCACACGTGCCGCCGCGCGACCTCCGCCGCGGTGACGTCGGATATCACGCCGCGCCAGCCGCCGCCCGGCAGCGGCTTGGCGGTGAACGACCACCAGGCGGTGCGCTCGCCGATCCGGACCGGAACCTCCAGATCACGGAACGGTCTGTCGCTGGCGAGCGCGGTCGTCAGTCTGCGCAACGTCGAGCGAGCGTCGTCGCGCAGGTCGCAAGGGAGCCCACTCTGGCGCTGACCGATCAGGTCCGTGAGGGCCTGTCCTTCCACGGCGCGCGACGCGGCGTCGACGAAGGCACTCAGCCGCTCGGACACGCGGCGCAGGCGGAGATTGGCGTCCACCTCCCAGAGCACGTCGGCGGCGTGCTGCTCGAAGTCGCGCAGCAGCAGGCCGATGACCTGGTGCTGTTGCTCGGCCTCCAACTCGGCCACCACGCGCGCGCGAAACGTGCTCGAGGTGAAGACGACGCTGAGCACGACGGTCGCCGCGTAGATGACCAGCAACGCGCACATCGGCAGCGCGACGCCGAGGTCGGAGCGCAGCAGCGCCACCGCGGCACCCATGCCGAGGATGATCGCGAAGGCGGAGCCCGCGTTGCGCACGGTCGACAACGCAAAGCCACCTGCGCACATCATGCCAGTGGTAATCGCGACCAGAAACAGCTGCTGATCGAGCTCCGCACCGGGAAACAACGTCGCCGGTGGGATCGCCCACAGCAAGGCGAGAATGCTCGCGTGCCAGGTGGCGCGACGCGTTCCGCGCGTCGAGACACGCCGCGGCGCCTTCGCGCCGCGCGTTCGATACCAGACCACGAGCGCGGCCGCGTTCACCCCCAGAACCGCGAGCCCCCAGGCCACGATGACCCCGATGGCGTCGGACTGGCGAAACAGATAGCCGACGATGGCGACGTTCAGCGTGTTGACGACCGCGGTCAGTGGCGTGAGCCGCACCACCGAGCGGATCTGCAGGGCCCGCACCTGACTCTCGATGTCGGGCGACGGCGGCGGTGTCCGCGCGCCCGGCTCCGTCGACGCGGGCGGATGCTCAGATGGCCCGACGCTCGGCGACGTCGACAATGCGTGCTCGGCGTGCACCGGCCTGTCCAAACTGCCCACGGTCATCGAATCGAGCTACGGAACCTGAAGTCTGGACGGAACGGTTGGTGGCCAGCCGACGCAGTATAGGAAGCGCGGCGGCAGCTGGTTGGTGTGGCGGTCACAGATTCGTGCTGGCTCGCCAGCGCTCGGCGTCTCGCGTCGGTCGTCGAGCGAGGCCGGTCACGAACGCCGTTCCCCGCCGCCGGGGCGTACCGTCACCGCAGCGGCTCGCCCGCGTCCTGACCGGGATCACCGCATCGCCCGCCCTGCAGGATGCGGTGCCTCCAAAGTCGCAGCACGGTCGACGCATCGACGACGAAGCCGTCCTCGGCGCGGATACGCTCGAGCACCTGCGCGGTGGGCGTCACCCCGTCGAAGCGGTCGAGCGCGCGCAGCAACCGGCGTCGCAGTCGCAGCGGCTGCCGGTCGGAGAAGGCCGCCACCAGGAATCTGTCGCCGTCCGCGGGAAAGGCCCGGAGCCGCGGATTGCGCTCGAGACACGCCGGCATCGCGGGCGTGCGAATCGCCTCCAGTCGCGCCGCGAGCTCCGCCGCGTGGACGTCGCCGCGCGTGCCGACGGCGCGCGCGACCTCGTCGGCCGAGAGCGCGCCCACCACCTCGTGGCAGCGCAGGTAGAAGGCTTCCTCGCGACCGCTCCAGGACCCGAACATGGAGCGGTGCACCGAGTCTGGTGTCACCTCCGACTCGATCTCGTCCGCCGTCGGCTCGCGCCGAGTCAGTCCGAGCACGAAGCCGCGGTCGATTCCCAGTCGGTGCATGGCGAGCAGGGCGAGCTCGCGTTGGGCATGGGCCAGAGCGCCCTGCAGGCTCGCCCAGTAGGCGAGCCCGTCGGCGCCGTGCGCGTGCTTGCAGTGAAACGTGAGGCAGGTGGCCTCACGAAACCGCCAGATTGTGCACTCGCCCCCGGCCGCGTCGTGGAGCGGGCATCGCAGCGAGCGCGCGACTCCGAACCCACGCGGCTCCAACGCGCGATAGCGCATCGAGTAGCCCCGCGGCGGCTCGAGCCCTCGCGGCGTGGCGCCGAGTCGGCGCGCGATCCGGTCCCGGACCCGCCGTCGCCCCTCGTCGAGAGCCGGGTCGGTGTCGGCGAGGAGCGCACCGACCAGGAAGTTGGGCACGCTCGGGTGAAAGGTGCAGCACTTGCTGTCCGGGTCGAAGTAGTCGACGCCGGGCACCGGCTCGCCCCGAGGCCGCATCGCACAGTCGTGGCAGGTGGCGATGTGCTCGCGCGGCGCGAGCGACGATGCGAGCTCCGGGAGCAGGGACGAGTATGGGGCCGGCAGGATCTGCGCCAGCTCGACCAGCTCGCTGTCGTCCCCAATCGGCGCGGTCACCGCCGGCGGCACCGCGCGCTCAGCCCGGAACCCAGGTCGGGAACCGGTGGCCGTCGGGCCCGAGCGCAAGCGACTCGGCGCGCGTCACCCAGGCGAGTGCCAACGGCGCGTAGACGTGTGGGAACAGGTCGCCACCGCGGCTCGGCTCCCAACGCAACACGTCGTCGGGCACCAGGCTCGCATCCACGCCGACGATCACCAGCCGATCCCGCCCGGCGAAGTGCCGCGCCGCGGTCTCGCGCACCTGTGCCGCGGTCGAGAGATGGATGTAACCATCGGCATGGTCGACGGCCGAGCCATCGAACGCGCCGTCGGCCCGGGCCTTCGCCCACTCGACCTCGGTCATGATCTTGAAGATCGTGGTCTTCACCTTCGTCCTCGCGCGCCCGGTCCGGCGCGAATGATGCCACCTCTGGGCACGCCGGCGGCCATCCCGCGTCGCCGTTGCGGCTGCCGTGGACCGGCAGGCGGTCGATTCTCGGACCCTCGAGCGATTCACCGCTCGAGAGCCCATTCGGGCACCTGGAATCGGGTCGCGAGGAACTCGGTGAACGCCCGAACCTTCGCAGACAGGTGGCGACGGCTGGGGTAGACGACGTGGATCCCCGAGGCCGGCGCCTCGAACTCCGTGAGGAGGGGCACGAGCCGGCCGGCGCGCACGTCGGGGCCGACGATGAAGTCGGGCTCGAAAGTGATGCCCAGCCCGGCGACCGCCAGCGCCTCCAGGAAGCGGCCGTTGTTGGCATGGACGGGCCCCTCGACACGCACGTCGTGCACCGCCGAATCGGCACCGCGGAAGCGCCAGAGGTCGCGGTCTGCCGAGTACTCGTAGGTCAGGCAGTCGTGCTCGGCGAGGTCCGCCGGGGTGCGTGGCGTGCCGCGTCGCGCGAGGTATCGAGGGGCGGCGCAACACACCATCCGCGTCGTCCCGATCCGCCGCGCGACCAGGCTGCCGGCTCCGACCGGTCCGATTCGCACCGCGAGATCGAAACCCTCGTCCACCAGATCGACCCCGCGGTCCGAGAGGTCGAGCTCCAGCCGCAGCCCCGGATGGATGTCCACGAACTCCGCCACTGCGGCGGCGAGGTGTCGAGTCCCGAAGGTAATCGGCGCCGACACCCGAAGCGTGCCTCGCGGGCGCGCGCTCCCGGCGCCGGCCGCCTCCTCGGCCTCCTCGAGATCGGAGAGCAGTTGCACACAGCGCTGGTGGAAGTCCTGCCCGGTCTCGGTGAGGCTCAGGCGTCGGGTGGTGCGGTTCAGGAGGCGGGCATCCAGATGCCGCTCGAGCTCGGCCACCAGACGCGACACCGACGACACCGACATCCCGAGCCGGTCGGCCGCGCGCGCGAAGCTCCCCTGCTCCACCACACGCACGAATGCCGTCATCGCCTGCAGCCGGTCCATGGGCGCGATTATCTTGCATTGCGGAATAGTTCATCAATATCAGAGGCATTTATCGCGACAGGCGAACCGAGGAGCATTCACGGCCATGGCGCACCCGACGCGCCGTCCACACCGAAACGGAGATCGACATGACTGCCAACGACCGCCTCGACATCGCCTCCGCCCTGCTGCGCGTGAGCCTCGGCGTGATGTTCGTCAGCCACGCCTTGCTGAAGCTGATGGTGTTCACCCTGGCCGGCACCGCCGCCTACTTCGAGTCGCTGGGCCTGCCGGGCCTTCTCGCCCACGCGACCTTCGCGGCCGAGCTCGTCGGCGGCGTGATGCTCGTCGCCGGCGTCCGGACCCGGGCAGTGGCGCTCGCCCTGGTGCCGGTCCTGCTCGGAGCGACCTGGGCCCACGCCGGCAACGGCTGGGTCTTCAGCGCCCCCAACGGGGGTTGGGAGTACCCGCTGTTCCTGACCGTGGTCGCCGCCGCGGTGGCCCTGCTCGGCGGTGGCCGCTACGCGATCGATGCGCGCCGGCCGACCCGCGCGGCGGCACCGGAGCTGCGGACGGCCTGAGCCACCCCGGCATCCGCGCCGCCCCGCCGTTCCGCCACAATGCTCGCCTCCGGCCCGCTGGTGAGGCCGGAGGCGACTGCCTCACGGAGGCGACATGCAGACCACACTACCCACGCTGTTCATCTCCCACGGCTCACCGATGCACGCCATCGAGGCCGGCGCGCCGGGTCGGGCGTGGCAGGCGATGGCGCAGTCCCTGCCGCGCCCGCGGGCGGTCCTCATGGTCTCGGCGCACTGGGAGTCCGCGCTCGCGATGATCGGGGCGGCGGCCGCCCCGGAGACCATCCACGACTTCGGCGGCTTCCCGCCCGAGCTCTATCGCCTGCGCTACCCGGCCCCGGGCGCGCCTGAGGTGGCCAGGGAGATCGCCACGCGCCTCGAGCAGGCCGGCATCTGCGCCGGGCTGGACGGACTACGGGGGCTCGACCACGGGGCTTGGTGCCCCCTGCTCCACATGTACCCGCGCGCCGACGTGCCGGTGCTGCAGCTCTCGGTGCAGCCCGCGCTCGGCTCGGCGCACCATCTGGCCGTCGGTCGCGCGCTGACCGGGCTCGGCGATGCCGGAGTGCTGGTGATCGGCTCCGGCCATGCGACCCACAACCTGCGCGACTGGATGCGCGGGCCGCGTGACGCCGCTCCACTGCCCTACGCGCGTGCGTTCGCGCAGTGGATGCACGACTGCCTGCTCCGCGGCGACGGCGAGTCGCTGGTCGACTGGCACCAGCGGGCGCCGTCGGCGCAGCGCGCCCACCCGAGCGACGAGCATTACCTGCCGTTGCTGGTCGCCTACGGCGCGGCGGGTCCGCGACCGCGCGCGACCCGCTTCGTCGACAGCTTCGACGGCCCGGCGCTGGCGATGGACGCCTACCGCTTCGACCCGCAATGAGTCCCGGGGGGCGCGCGACGCCTCAGTGGCGGAGGATCTTGCTCACGAACTCGCGGCAGCGCTCGGTGCGTGGCGCATCGAAGATCTGCCCTGGAGGCCCGGTCTCCACCACCGCCCCGTCCGCCATCATCACCACGCGGTCGGAGACCTCACGCACGAAGGCCATCTCGTGCGAGACGATGAGCATGGTGATGCCCTCGTTCGCCAGATCGCGGATGGCGTCGAGGACCTCGTTGACCATCTCCGGATCGAGGGCCGAGGTGACCTCGTCGAGGAGCAGGATCTCGGGTCCCAGCGCCAATGCCCGGGCCAGCGCCACTCGCTGCTGCTGACCGCCCGAGAGCTCGTCGGGATACGCGCCGAGCTTGTCGCCGAGCCCGACCCGGCGCAGCAGGGCCTCGCCGCGCGCCCGCGCCGACGCCTTCGGCTCGCGTCGGATCTTCACCGGGGTCACGGTCACGTTGTCGAGCGCGGTCATGTTCTGGAACAGATTGAATTGCTGGAACACGATCGCGAGCCGCGCCCGCGCCGCCGTCAGCGCCTTGCGGTCGGCATAGTCGAGCCGGCTGCCGTCGAGCCACACCTCGCCCGCGCTCGGCGGCAACAGCCCGACGAGAACGCGCAGGAGCGTGCTCTTGCCCGAGCCCGAGGGGCCGATGATGCTGACCACCTCCCCCTTGTCGACGACGAGCGAGACGCCGTCGAGCACCTGACCACCGCTCGGGTACCGCGCGGACACGCCCCGCAGCTCAATCTGTGCCATCGACGGACTCCTCGTGTCTCGGGGTCAAGGCCCCACCACCGGCGGCGCCGCGAGCGGCTCGGCCGGGCTGGTGCGCCGAAACCGGTGCGCGAGCCGGCGCTCGATTCGCCACCCGACACGCGTCAGCGGATAGGACAGCGCGAAATAGATCGCGAGGCAGGTGCCGAAAGCGAGAAAGGGTGACACCCCCACGTTGTTGAAGTACTTGCCGGCCTGCATCAGCTCGTAGACCCCCACCTGGGACGCGAGCGAGGTCTCCTTGATGAACATGACGAAGTAGGAGAACGCCGGTGGGACGATCACCGTCCACGCCTGCGGCAGCACCACCAACGCCACCGTGCGCAACCGGCCGAAGTTCATCACCGCCGCCGACTCCCACTGGTTGCGATGCACCGACTCGTAGCCGGCACGCACGATCTCGGCGATGAACGCGGTGGCGGTCACCGTCACCGTGACGCAGGCGACCGCGAACAGCGGCATGTGCAGGCCGAGCGCGCGGGTCGTGAACAGCACCAGGAAGATGAGGACGAGGAACGGGATCCGGCGAAAGACCTCGACGTAGAGCACGATCAGGACCCGCAACGGCAGCAGCCATCGGCTCGGCCAGGTGCGCACGAGCACCAGCAGGTTGGCGAGCACGAACCCGACCCCGCAGCCGACCACCGCCATCGCCACCGTGGTGCCGGTGGCGCGCAACCACAGCAGCGCGTTCTGCCAGGTGAAGAAGACCTCGAGCTGTCCGAGGAGTCCCTCCGGCATCAGAGCACCCTCGCGCGGACACGGAACGCGAGACGGCCGACCAGTGCCAGCACCACGCTCGCCACCACCGTCATCACCACGTAGATGGCCGCGGCCAGGCTGTAGATCTCGATGGTGCGAAAGGTCTCCGATGCGATGTTGAACGCGGTACCGGTCAGCTCCTCCACGCCGAAGATCGCGGCCAACGCAGAGCCGAGGATGAACACGATGTAGAGATTGGAGATCGGCGCGTAGAGCACCTTGGCGACGTGCGGCACGATCACGTACCGGATCTTCTGCAACATCGAGAAGCCGAGCGTCTCCGCCGCCTCCATCTCGGCCACGCGTACCGACGCGACGCCACCACGGATGACATCGGTGAGAAAGGCACCGGCGTTCAACACCAGGTTCACCAGCACGCAGACGTAGGGCGACCAGAGGATTCCGATCTCCGGGAGCCCGTAGAAGATGAAGAATGCGGTGACCAGGCTCGGCGTGTTGGTGAAGAACACCACGTAGGCGGAGATCGCGCGCCGCAGCCGGACCGACCCATAGAGCTGACCGACGGCGAGGAAGACCGCGACCACCAGCCCGGTCCAGAAGCCGATGAACGTGAGATGAAACGTGACCCACGCGCCCTGCAGCAGATCGGGCAGGTAACGCAGGGCGACTCCCCACTGGAACGTGTAGTCCATGGTGCCTCGGGAGCAGCAGCGAGATGGCGGCTCGACACCGCGGCGAGGCCGCGATCGCGCCACCGACGAGCACGGCACGAGGCCGTGCCCGTCACGGGCGAGTCAGATCACCAGTAAGGCTGCGGAACCACCTCGACCAGCGGTGCCGCGCCCCAGTGCTTCGCCCACAGCGTGTTGTGGGTGCCGGCGGTCTGGATCTCGTAGATGACGGCGTTGAGGTAGTCGCGCAACGAGGTGTTGCCCTTCTTCACGCCGATCGCACAGTAGGCGGTGCGAATCACGTCGTCGATGATGACCCACTTGACGTCGGTATGGCTGTCGGTGAACCGCTTGTGCCACTCCAGGTTGGCGACCATGCCGTCGGCGCGACCCTGGGCGATGGTGCGCACCATGTCGGAGCCCGAGTCGACGATGAGGACCTTCACGTTGGGCATGTTGTCCTTCATCCACTGCACCGGGTAGCACCCCCGGCAGCCGACCATGGTCAGGCCCTCGCGGTCGAGGTCCTTCCACGACTTGACCGCGCCGACCTTCTCGGTGGTGAGCACCGCGAGGTTCTCGGTGTACACCGGGAACGTGAAGTCGATGACCTTCATGCGCTCGGAGTTGCGCGTCAGCGCGGCGAGCGAGAGATCGATGAGGTCGCTCGCGAGGCTCGGGACGCGTGCGTTGAACTCGGTGGCCACGAACTCCGGCTTGACGCCGAGCTTGTCCGCGATCATCCGGCCGAGATCGGCATCGTAGCCCTGCCACTCACCGGCTGCGTCCCGATAGCTGAGCGGCGGGATGTTGGGGTGGATACCGATGCGAACCGTTCCCGACGCGATGATCTCGTCGAGGGTCCGCGCGGTGGCCGGGCCCGAGGCGACGATGCCGAATGCCGCCACCAGCACGGCGAGCTTCGCGAGCAGACGTGTGAACATGTTCTCCCTCCGAGAATTGCTGCGCGCCTGGCAGGAGGCCGGGCGCGGGAAGTGTATTGGCGCGGAGGCGGCACAACAACGGGCGCGAGAGGGGCGGCAGTGAGCGGGAGGCGGTGACCGCCGGCGCTGGCGACGGTCTCAGAGGGTGTATCTGAAATGATGGCCGTCGCGAGAGGGGTGCTGAGGGTGAGTGGCAAGGCGTGGGGGTGCACGTCGCGCGGGAGCATGGCCGGGCCATGTGACCGGGCGATGGGGGCCCCACAACGCAGCCACGCGCACTCAGCGGACCTCGCAGCAGGTCGTCAGTTCGGATACACCCTCTCAGCCGGCGAGCGTCGAGGCGACGCCTTCCTGCACCACCCAGCGCGTGAGCTTGCGCTCGAGCTCGTCGTAGGTGTAGGGCTTCGCCATGTAGTCGTCCATGCCGGCGGCGAGGCAGCGCTTGCGGTCCCCGGGCATCGCGTTCGCGGTGACCGCGACGATCGGCAGACGGGCGGCACGGGGGTCCGCCGCCTCGCGCGCGCGGACGAGACGACTTGCCTCGAAGCCGTCGAGCTCCGGCATCTGGCAGTCCATGAGCACGAGGTCGAGATGGCGCTCGGCGGCGCGCGCCACGGCCTCGACACCGTTGGTGGCGACGACCACCTCGCAGCCGAGCTGCTCGAGCATCGCCACCCCGATCTCGCGGTTGACGGGGTGGTCCTCCGCCAGCAGCACGCGTGCGCGGACGCGCGCCGGACCCGAGCGCAGCGAGGGCCCCGAGCTGCCGGGCGCCTCGCCGCGTCCCAGCGCGCGCATGGCGAGACGCAGGAGCTCGTCGTGGTGCAGGGGCTTGCCGACGACGCCGGCGAGCCCTGCCTCACCCATCTCGAGTTGGGTGCCGAGCGCGGCGAGAAGCAGCACCGGGGCGCTGGCCGACAGGTCGCGACCGAGGCGGCCGGCCAGGCTGTCGTCGACGACGACGAGATCGACGCTGCCCACGAGCGCGTCGGCCTCGTCCGGGTCGGGAACGTGGGTGACCGTGGCGCCGGCGAACGTCAGGTAGTCGCTCACCAGGGCGCCGGTCGCGCCGCGCGGTGCGAGCAGGCGCACCCGCACTCCGCCGAGCGGCCTCGTCGCCGCCGGTGCGGGCGCCACGACCGGAAGTGACAGCCGGACGGCGAATCGTGAGCCGACGCCCTCGGCGCTCTCGAGCCCGATCTCACCACCCATCAGCTCGACCAGACGGCGGCTGATCGCAAGGCCCAGCCCGGTGCCGCCGAACCTTCGCGAGGTGGTGCCGTCGGCCTGACTGAAGGGTCGGAACAGGCGCGCCTGGGTCGGCGGGTCGATGCCGATCCCGGTGTCGAGCACCGCCAGCTCGAGGTCACAGGTGTCTCCACCCGGCGCGCCGCCGATCGGGCGCAGCTCCACCACCACCACGCCCTGGCGGGTGAACTTCACCGCGTTACCGAGCAGATTCGACAGAATCTGGCGCAGGCGACCGGCGTCGGCGCGCACCATCGCCGGCACCGCGCGGTCGACCCGGCACACGATCTCGAGTCCCTTGCCCTGGGCGGTGGCCGCGAACAGCTCGGTCACCTCCTCGGCGAGCCGGCGAGGGTCGAGCTCCGACTCGTCCAGCTCCAGCTTGCCGGCCTCGATCTTCGAGAAGTCGAGGACGTCGTTCAGGATCGTGAGCAGGGCGGTCCCGGATTGGCGGACGTTCTCGGCGAATCGTCGTTGGCGCTCGTCGAGGCCACTGCGCAGCAGGAGCTCGACCATGCCCAGCACCCCGTTCATCGGGGTGCGAATCTCGTGGCTCATGTTGGCCAGGAACTCGGACTTGGCCCGATTGGCGGCCTCCGCCGCGCGCATCGCCTCGCGCAGCCGCTCCTCGGCCTGCTTGCGCTCGGTGATGTCACGCGAGATGCCGACCAGGCCGGCGACGCGGCCGTCGGTGTCGTGGATCGGCGCCTTGATGATCTCGCACCAGTGACCTCGGAGATTGGCGCGGCGCTCGAACCGAAGTGGCTCGGCCGACGACATCACGCGGCGGTCCTCGGCCTCGACCAGCGAAGCCTCCGTCGCCGGGCGGAACTCGCGGGCGGTGCGCCCCAGGATCTGCGCGCGATCCATCCCGTGGGCCAGCTCCTCGCTGCGATTGACGGCGATGTAGCGACCTTCCAGGTCCTTCAACCACGCGCGGTCGGGCAACCCGTCCAGAAGCGAGCGCAGGTTGCCCTCGGACGCACGCAACGCGGCCTCGCTGCGCTTGAGCTCCGTCAGGTCGGTGATGCTGCCGACGAGGACCCGGCGCCCGTCCGGCATCACGAAGCTCGCCTTGCGGGTGAGGATCGAGTGCTGCACACCGGCGGCATCGGTCAGCACCTCCTCGTTGTCGACCAGGCGGTCGGTGGCGAACACCTCCGCATCCTTCGCCCAGGAGACCGCCGCTTCCTCTGCCGGCACGAAGTCGTAGTCGCTGTTGCCGAGAAGCGCCTCGCGCGGATGCCCCATGAACGCGCACATCGCGTCGTTGACGAGGATCCAGCGGTGCTGCTCGTCCTTGACGAATACCGGGTCTGGAATCGCGTTGAGGATGGCCTCGAGGAAACCGTGGCTCTGCGCGATGTCGGTGCCTGGCGTCGGCTCCGGTGGTGGGGCCGGGTCCGCGTTCGCGCGGCCCGCGGACCACGCGCGTTCCACACCTGACACCGCGAGGGTGGCACCGAGGGCGAGGACGACGAGCAGACCGACCAGGGGCGCGCTCGTCGGCGCGGCCACGCCCACACCGTCGGCGCGCGTCGTCGACGCCCCGGCATCGACTGCGGGGACCACGACCGGCTGCGGCACTGCCGACGCCTCGCGCACCGTGCGCTCGACCATGCGATCGACGAACAGGGTTCCCATGATGGTGAGCGCGGCGGCGACGGCGACCAGCGCGACCACTCGGATGCCCCGATGCGTGTTCCTGTGCTCCTCGAACATTCCCCGACCGCCCGCGATGAAACCGGCGCCGCGCAGCGAGTGCACCGATTCCCGGTCCTGTCGGAGCGCGTCTGCTCGCCGTCCCCGTTTAGCGTCGTCGGGGCGCGCTGCTTGAACCTCGCGCGCGGCCGGCGGGGCCCGAGGTGTGACCGATGACCGGTGCGTTCACGATCCGCCGACGCGGCGTGCGGCGCAGGTCACTCGCGGGCATCAGGCGCCGGCGTACACGGCGCGCTCGAATCGATCGAGGAGGTCCAGCACGGTGGGGTCGCAGAAGGGGAGGATCTGGGTGAACAGCGCTCCCGCCACCGCGCGCTCGCGATCGACCCAGAAGTAGCTGTTGTAGATCCCGGCCCAGGCGAGGCTCCCGGCCGCGCGACCACCGACCACGGCCCGGGGGTTGATGAGGAAGCCGAGTCCCCATCCCGGATCCGTCCCGGCGAAGAGCGCGACCGAGTTCGAGCGCTCGGGCTCGAAGGTCTGCATCTGCCCGGCCACGAGCGTACCGATCTGGTTCTTCCCCATCTCGGCCCAGAGGCGCTCGCCGAGAAGCCCGGTACCGAAGGTCGGGTCCAGCAGCGCGAGCAGGAACGCACCGTAGTCGACCGCGGTCGAGAACAGGCCGCCCCCGCCGCTGTCGAAATTGCGTGGTGGCAGCGATGCCGGGTCGAGACGCTCGAGACCACCGTCGGCGCGACGGCGGGCGAGGCCGGCCAGGCGCACCGGCTCGGCCGGCGGATCGAACGCGGTATCCAGCATGCCGAGGGGCTCGAGGACGGCGTCGCGCAACACTGCCGCCAGCGGGCGACCGGTGGCCGCCTCGATCGCGAACCCGACCCAGTCGGTGCCAGTGCCGTAGGCCCACTGCTCGCCGGGGTCGAACATCAGTGGGGCGCTGGTGCGCACGTCGCGGCCGGCGATCGGCGTGTCGTCCGGCCGCCGCCGGCGATACTCGAGCAGCTTCTCGTTCCAGGTGGTGTAGGCGAGGCCGGAGGTGTGCGTCAGCAGGTGCCGGAGCGTGATCGGGCGACGGGCCGGGCGCAAGGTCGGCGTGCCGTCGCCGCCATAGCCGTCGAGCACCGGCGCATCACGCAGCGCCGGGAGCACCGTCTCGATCGGAGCGTCCAGCTCGATCCGACCCTGGTCGACGAGCTGGAGCGCGGCGAGCGAGGTGATCGGCTTGGTCATGGAGGCGATGCGGAACACGGTGTCGGCCCGCATCGGTGACGACCGCTCCAGATCGCGCCAGCCACCGGCGACCACCCGCGGGCTCTCGCCGGCCCGGACCCACACCCCGACCGCACCGGCGATCGCCCCGCGCTCCACCGCCGACTGGATCAGCTCCGCGACCGCCTGCGTCATCTCGATGCCTCCCGTCCTCGCGCCCGCCCGCGAGCGCCGCAGTCTACACGCGCCCGCCGACCTGACCCGACGGTACGAGCCCGCCGCACCGCTACTTCCCCTCGAAGCGCGGCGCGCGCTTCTCGAAGAACGCGGCGCGACCCTCGACCCAGTCCTCGCTCGCGTTGATCCGCTCGACCTGGGCGCGGGCGATGCCCGCGACCTCGGTCGGCCCCTTCGGGATCACCTCGGCGACGAAACGCTTCAGCATCCGCGACGGCAGCGGCGCGCACGCGGCGATGCGCGTGGCCCAGTCGAGCGCGGTGGCGTCCAGCGCGTCGGCGGCGACCACCCGGTTGACGTACCCGACCTCGTAGGCCCGCTGCGCGTCGATGGTCTCGCCGAGCAGGAGGAGCTCCATCGCCACCTTGTGGGGGATACGCGAGGCGAGCGTGGCGATCAGCCCGCCGGAGAACCCGACCTTGACCTCGGGATAGCTGAAGCGCGCGTCGTCGGCCGCGATCAGGATGTCGGCCATGGTCGTGAGCACCATGCCGCCACCGACACACCAGCCGCGCACCGCGGCGACGACCGGCTTGTCGACGGCGACCCCCACACCCGGTATCGCCCGGTAGAGGTCGTGCGGCACCGCCCGCAGATCGGCCCCGGCGGTGAAGGCGCGCTCGCCGGCGCCGCAGAGCACGGCCACCCGATGCGCATCGGTCGCCATGAATCGCCGCCACGCCGACTCGAGCCCGGCGACGATGTCCGCGTCGAGCCGGTTCAGGCGCTCTCCCCGATTGATGGTGATCCGCGCCACCGCGCCGTCACCGGAATAGGTCACCGCATGCTCGCTCATCGCCGTTCCTCACTCGTCTCCCACACCGCCCGGGCATCGACCGCCACCGCACCGCTCGCGCGCACCAGCACCGGGTTCACGTCCAGCTCGCGCAGGCGAGGTCCCGCGGCGACCAGCGCCGCGCTCACCCGGCTCGCGATCTCGGCCAGCGCATCGACGTCGGCGCGCGGCCGACCACGGGCACCGTCGAGCAGCGGCCAGGTCGCGAGCGTTTCGAGCCGGGCGCGAATCGCCGCCGGCGAGGCCGGGGCCGCGATCACCGCCACGTCGCGCAGCACCTCGACCAGCACCCCGCCGAGACCGACCAGGATCACCGGGCCGTGGGCCGGGTCGTGTCGCGCGCCGACGAACACCTCGGCCACCGCGTCGACCACCATCTCGCGCACCAGGTAGCCGTCGAGCACGGCATCCGGGACGTTGTGCGCCATCGCCTCTGCGACGGCCGCGAATGCCTCGCACAGCGCCCCCTCGTCGGCGATGCCGACGCTTACCGCGCCGGCGTCGGACTTGTGGACGAGGCCGCGGGCGACCGCCTTGAGCACGACGGGATAGCCGATGTCCCGTGCCGCCGCCAGCGCGCCGTCGAGATCACCCACCAGCCGCCCGGCGGCGAACGGCACCCCGGCCGCCGCGAGCAAGCGCTCCGCTTCCGGCTCGGTCAGCAGGCCCGGACCGAGCCCACGGGTCGCCGCCGCCACCGCGGCCGCGTCGACCGCCACCGCCGCCCCGGCTCGGTCGGACTCGCGCGACCGGCGGTGGTCGAACAGCGCGCGCAAGACCCGCAGCGCGTCGTCCATACCGGTGTGCACCGGGATACCCCGCGCGCGGAGCGCGGCGTGCGCCGTGCGCGCGACGCTTCCCGCGGTGCTGACCATCGCGACCGGCACGCCACGCGCCTCGAGTGCGGCGATCGCCTCGGCGATCTCGTCCATCAGCGGCTGCGGGGTCATGACGTAGACCATCGCTCCCACCGCCGGATCGTCGGCCAGCAGATTCAGGGTGCGCACGATCTCGCCGAGGACGAAGGGGCGGCGGAAGCCGCCGAAGTCGATCATCGCCGCCGCGGACGGGTCGTCGGTCATCTCCGCGAGTGCGTCGCGGGTCGGCGCCGAGAGCCGCGCGACGGCGAGCCTGCGCTCGGTCGCCACCGCGTCGGAGGCGAGCACCGCGGCCCCACCCGAGCTCGACACCACCGCCAACCCCTCGGCCTTCGGCGCCCCGTGGCGGGCGAGCGCGTCGGCGCACAGCACCGCCGCCTCCGCGCTGTCGGTGAGCACGATGCCGAGCCGCTCGGCGAGGGCAGCGAAGGTCTCGTAGGCACCGGCCAGGGCGCCGGTGTGCGAGCGCGCCATCGCCGCCCCGGCACCGGTGCGACCCGCCTTCACCGCCACCACCGGCTTGCCGGCCGCTCGCGCGCGCTCGGCCGCTGCGCGCAGCCGCGGCAGGTCCTTCACCCCCTCGACGTAGAGGCAGATGGCCCTGGTCGCGGGGTCGTCGACCAGGTGCTCGAAGGCGTCGGCGAGCTCGAGATCGGCCTGGTTGCCGACCGAGATGCAGGTGCTGAAGCCGACGCCCGCGTCGTGACCGCGCATGAACATCGCGGTCATCAGCGCCCCCGACTGACTGGCGATCCCGACCGCGCCGACCGGCAGCGCGTCGACCGCCATCGTCACCGAGGGCGAGAAGGCGAGGCGGCCGGGGGCGTTGACGACGCCGAGGCAGTTCGGCCCGAGCAGGCGCATCCCACCCGCGCGCGCGACGTCGACGATGCGCCGCTCGAGCGGCACACCGGCCACCGACACGCCACCGAGGTTGCCGGTGATGACGATGGCGACCCCGACCCCGCCGGCCACGCAATCGGCGACGGTCGCCTCCAGCACCCCCGGGGGCACCGCGATGATCGCCGCGTCGGGGGCCGCCGGGACCGCGCTCACGCTCGGGAACGCGCGCAGGCCGTTCACCGCGTCCCGATTCGGGTTGATCGGATAGAGCACCCCGGGATATCCGTGGCGCACGAGTTGGTGCATCACCCGTCCGCCGAACTTGCCGAGGTCCTCGGACGCGCCGACCACCGCAATCGACCGCGGCTCGCACAGGCGCTGCATCGGGGTACGGGGTGGCGAGGGTCGGCTTGACACGTCTCGGCTCCGGCAACGTCGGCGGCTCACGATACCGAATTCCTCCGATGGCGCGAATGATCGGGCGCCGACCGCGACCGCGCCCGCCGACCCTCGGCTTATACTCGCCCGGCCCGCGCCACCGAGGAGGATCCACCCGTGACCACCACCCTGCCCCTGCGATTCGGCCTCTGCACCGACCAGAATCTGTCCTTCCCGACCCTCGTCGAGCGCTGGCAGCTCTTCGAGCGGATGGGCTTCGACAGCGTCTGGGACTGCGATCACTTCAACCAGACGAGCAACGAGACCGGTCCCTATTTCGAGGGCTGGACGACGCTGGCCGCGCTGGCCGCGCGCACCGAGCGCATTCGCGTCGGGGTGCTGGTGAGCTGCAACACGTTTCGCCACCCCGGGCTGCTCGCGCAGATGGCGATGACCGTCGACCACGTCTCCAACGGCCGCCTCGAGCTCGGCATCGGCGCCGGCTACACCGAGGGCGAGCACGGCCGCTTCGGCATCGAGCTGCCGAGCCCGGGGGAGCGACGCCGCCGGTTTCGCGAGGCGGTGCAGATCGTCGACAGCCTGCTGCGCAACGAGTCGACCACCTTCGACGGGCGCTATTACCAGCTGAAGGGCGCCTACGTCCGCCCGCGTCCGATCCAGACCCCACGCCCACCGCTCACCCTCGGGGCCCACGGCCCGATGATGCTGCGGGTGTGCGCCGAGCTCGCCGACACCTGGAACTCGCTCGGCTCGGTCGAGGAGATCGCCGAGCGCAACCGCATCCTGGACCAGCACTGTGCCGATCTGGGGCGCGACCCGGCGAGCCTGCGCCGCTCCTTCTACGGCTGGTCGTCGCAGATGAAGGCCCAGGGCCTGCCCGACTTCTGGAGCAGCGTCGGCGCGTTCGAGGAGGTGGTCGGGCGCTATCGGGAGGTCGGGATCTCCGAGTTCATCCTCGATCAGCCGCGCGACGACCAGTTCGACGTGCTCGAGAAGGTGGTCGCGGACGTGCTCCCGGGGCTTCGTGCCGCGTCCGCCGCCTGAGCGCCCGAGCCACCATCCGAACCCCTGCCGTCGGCCGCGCGCCGGCGGCGGGCATCGTCGTCTCCGGAGGAACCATCGATGCTGAAGCTCTACTACGCACCGGGTAGCTGTGCCCTGGCCACCCACCTCGTGCTGAGCGAGGTGGGCGCGGACTACGAGGCGATCCGCGTCGACTTCGCCGCCGGACAGCAGCGCAGCCCCGAGTACCTCGCGGTCAACCCCAAGGGCCGGGTTCCGGCGCTGGTGACCGACCGAGGTGTGTTGACCGAGAACCCCGCGGTGCTCCTCTACCTCGCGCAGATCTTTCCGAGTGCCGGGCTCGCACCGCTCGACGACCCGTTCGCGCTGGCCGAGGTGCAGTCCTTCAACAGCTATCTCTGCTCGACGGTGCACGTCGCCCACGCCCACGGCTCGCGCGGCGCGCGCTGGGTGGACTCCCAGGCCGCACTCGACGACATGAAGCGCAAGGTCCCACAGACCATGACCGACTGCTTCACCCTCATCGAGTCCGAGTACCTGCGCGGCCCGTGGGTGATGGGCGAGCAGTACACGATCTGCGACCCGTACCTCTACACCATCACCCGCTGGCTGGAGCGCGACGGTGTCGATCGCGCGCGCTTCCCGAAGGTGGCGGCGCACCACGACCGCATCGAGGCACGCCCGGCGGTCGCCCGTGCGCTGGCCGAGCACTTCGCCGGCACCTGACCGTCGCGCATCGCCACCCGGCGGGAGTCCGTCATGCAACAGCGCCCCGAGCACCCGAACCTCGTCTTCGTCCTCACCGACCGCCAACGCCAGGACACCATGGCCTGCTACGGCAACCAGTGGGTGCAAACGCCGAACCTCAATCGGCTGGCCGAGGAGAGCCTGGTCTTCGACCACTGCTACGTGACGCAGCCGGTTTGCGCGCCCGCGCGCGCATCGCTGTTCTCGGGTCTCTACCCCCCGGCCGCGGGGATGCCGGTCAATCGTCTGGTGATGCCGGCGAACGTGCCGACGGTGGGCGAGATGCTCGGTGGGCCGTACCGCAAGGCCTATTTCGGGAAGTGGCACCTCGGCGACGAGATCTTCCGCCAGCGCGGCTTCGACGAGTGGCTCGGCTGCCACGACATCTGGTGGCCGGAGTACCGTCGCGAATCGAGCCGGCGCGAGCTCTCCGCCTACCACCACTGGCTGGTGTCGCAGGGCTTCGAGCCCGACGCACCGCACCCCGCAGGCAGGATGTTCTCCGACCGTGCCCGCGTCGGCCTGCCGGCGCAGTACCAGATCGCCTCGTACCTCGGGCAGCAGGCGGCGGCGTTCATTCGGGCGAACCGCGAGCGGCCGTTCGTGTTGTTCGTGTGCTGCATCGAGCCGCATCCCCCGTTCGTCGGCCCCTACGACCACCTGCACGACCCCACGACCCTTCCCGTCGACGACACGTTCCTGGTCCCACCCGAGGGCCACTCGCTGTTCAACCGACTGCGTGCCGACTTCTGGCGCCACGCCGCCCATGACGACATCCCGCTCGACGACGAGGCCGGCTGGCGGCGGCTTCGAGCGAGCTACTACGGCTACATGAAGCTGGTCGACGACATGGTCGGCACCATCACCGCCGCCATCGACGACGCCGGGGTGCGCGAGCGCACCGCACTCGTCTACACCAGCGAGCACGGCGACATGGTCGGCACGCACGGGCTGCTCGAGATGCGCACGCCCTACGAGGAGGCCTCGGTGGTGCCGTTGCTGGTGCGCGCACCCTGGCTCGCGACCGTCCAGCGCCGGATCGGCGGCAACTTCAGCCAGATCGACATGCTACCGACGATGCTCGACCTGCTCGGAGAGACCATTCCCGGTCACCTGCACGGCGAGAGCCGTCTCGACGTGCTGCGCGGCGAGGCGGATCTCGCCGGCAACGACATCGTGCTGCAGCACAACGGCATCGGCGATCGCGACCTGACGATCGAGGCGAGCGCGCATCATTGGCCACGAGAGAAGGTCGAGCAGCTCAACTGGCTGAAGACGATCCCGTGGCGAACCCTGGTCAGTCGCGACCGGTTCAAGCTGACGCTGTGTGCGTGCGATCAGGGCGAGCTGTTCGATCTCGACGCCGACCCGGGCGAGACGACCAACCTCTTCGACCGACCCGAGCACCGCGACCGCATCCGGCTGATGGCGGCACGGCTTCGCGTCTGGCAGGGGCGATACGGCGACTCGGCGCCACTGCCGGCGGTCTGAGCCCGGCCCCACGCGGCGTTCAGCCGTCCACCAGCGCCCGGCGCAGCGTCGCCGCGTCCGGCATATCGGCGGTGCCGATGACCACCAGGCCGCGGGGCACGTCGGGCGGCGCGGGCGTCGCATCGATGCTGTGGCGCCACCCCACGCATTGGAGCAAGTGCGGCTGCCCGCTCTCGGCGAGCTCGACGAAACCCTTGGCACGAAGCACCGAGGTGGGGAGCCCCTCGGCGAAGGCGGCGAGCCGGGCGCGCGTGACGATCGGCAGATCGCGGAGCACGGCACGGTGAAACAGGGCCTCGTGGCGATGCGCGTCGGCGCCTTCGCCGCGCGCTGGCGCCGGCTCCAAGACGGTCGCCACGGCCGCGGCGTCGAGCCCGAGCAGCGGCCCGATGGGGATCGCACCGAGGCTGGCCCGAATGCGCGGGGCACGAGGCGCGCACTCGGCGAGCCACGTCTCGGTGTCGTCCACCGCCCCCGGCTCGACGAGGTCGACCTTGGTGAGCACGACGATGTCGGCCACCGCGAGCTGGCGGCGAACCGCGTCTCCGACCAGGCGGTCGTCGGCGAGACGGCGAATCTCGCTCACGTCCGCGAGCACGACGATGCCGTTGCGCGCGAGCGCCGGGTCCACCACCGCGATGTCCGCGATCCGCTTCGGATCCGCGACGCCGCTCGCTTCCACCAACACATGGTCGACGGCGCGCGGGCCGGACACGAGGTCGATCAACGCATCGACCAGGCTGTCCCCGATCGAGCAGCAGACACAGCCGTTGGCCAGCGCGACGGTGGAGCCGTCGTGCGCCTCGACCAGCGCGGCGTCGATGTCGAGGGCGCCGAAGTCGTTCACCATCACGGCATAACGGGTGCCGCGATTGTCGCGCAGGATGCGGTTGAGCAGCGTCGTCTTGCCGGCGCCGAGGAAGCCACCGATCACGGTCAGCGGCAGCGGTGCCGCCGGTGTGGGTCGCGCGGTCATGGGCGTGGCCGCGGCACCGGAAAGGGCCTGCCGCCGACCACCGTGCCCCACACGCGGACATCGGCGAGCGCCTCGGGGGCGACCTCCAGCGGGTCGGCGTCGAGGACCGCGAAATCGGCGTGCTTGCCGGGCTCGATGCTGCCGACCAGATGATCGAGCTTGAGCGTGTACGCGGCGCCCTGGGTGATCGCGAACAGCGCATCGGAGACCGAGATGCGCTCGGCCTCGCCCAGCAGGCGACCGGTGCGGGTTCGGCGGTTCACCGCGCACCACGCGGTGAACAACGGGCCGAAGGGCGTCACCGGCGCGTCGCAGTGAATCGCGAGCGCGACCCCATGGCCGAGCGCGGTGCTGGCCGCGTCGAGACGCTCGGCACGATCCGGCCCCATGGTGATCGCGGCGTGCTGGTCGCCCCAGTAGTAGATGTGGTTGGAGAAGAGGTTCACCGCCACACCGAGCGCCGCCATGCGCCGGAACTGCGCCGCGTCGGCCATCTGGCAATGCTGGAGGGTGTAGCGGTGGTCGGGTCGGGGTCGACGAGCGAGGGCGCGCTCGAGCAGGTCCAGCATCAGCTCCGAGGCCTCGTCACCGTTGACGTGGGCGTGCATCTGCAGCCCGGCGTCGTGATAGGCGTCGACCAGCTCACCCAGCACCGCGGGCGGCTGGTTCCAGACCCCGTTCGGCGCCCCGTTGAAATAGCCAGGCCAGCGCAGGCGGGCGCTGAAGCCCTGGATCGAGCCGTCGGTCATGATCTTCACCAGCCCGAACCGCAGCTTCTCGGTGTTGAACGCCTCGAGCGCCCGCACCCGCGCCACGCCGTCGCGTGCGCTCGCGGTGAGCGCCGAGAACGCCGGCACCACGCGCAGCGGGAAATCGTCCTCCGCGGTCACCGCGCGATAGGTCTCGACCGTCGCCGCGTCCAGCGCCATGTGCAGATCGGTCGCGGTCGTGATGCCTGCGTTGCGCGCGGAGTGAGCGAACCGGAACAGCGACTCGCGACTGATCGCGACCCGGTAGGGATTACCGATGGTGCGGTAGATCATGTACGTCGCCGGCGCCTCCTGGAGCTCACCGGTCGGCTCACCATCCGCGCCTTTCAGCACCCCGTCGACATCGGTGTCGCGTGTGATGCCGGCGCGCCCGAGGGCCACCGTGTTGACGTTCAGCAGGTGGCAGCTCTGGTGCATGACCACCACCGGCCGGCGCGTCGAGACGCGGTCCAGGTCGGCCGCCACCATGCGGCGACCGCCGAAGAAGATGGGGTCGAAGCCCCAGGCGAACAGCGGGACGTCGGGATCCGTGAGCTCGGCCTCGGCCCGGCGCAGACGCTCGACCACCGCGTCGATGCTCGCCAGCCCCGGCCAGGTGCGACCATCGGGGTCGAGTCGGGGGTCGAAGCCGACGTAGGGCGTGGTCCACACGCTGCCCTCGAACGAGTGGCTGTGCCCCTCGACGAATCCGGGCATCAGCACGTGGTCCGCGAACTGGTCGTCGAGCACGTGCTCGCCCCAGCCGGAAAGGGACTCGAGGTCCCCGACGCCGAGGATGCGGCCGTCGCGCACCGCGACGTGGGTGGCGACCGGCCGGTTGCGATTCATGGTCAGGATTCGCCGTGCCCGAAAGATTCGCACCTGCCCGCTCACCGTCCCGCCCCCCTGCCGTCGACGCGGCAGCCAGCATGCCACAAGGCGCCGTCGCCACCGAGCGGGGGATGCTTTGAATCCGGGGCCGGTTGAGGGTTAGGCTTTGGCCCGGCCGGCAGTCGCGACCACGCCAGAGCCACATCCCGTCCACGTACCCGAGAGCCAGCCCGATGAGTGCCAAGCCCATCACCGAGTCCGGTCCATCCGCCCGCGAGCCCGAGGTCGACGCCCGGTTCGACGCGGTGGTGGTCGGCGCCGGCTTCGCCGGCATGTACATGCTCCACTGCCTGCGCGGCCTCGGCCTGAGCACGCGGGTCTACGAGACGGGTGACGACGTCGGCGGCACCTGGTACTGGAATCGCTATCCGGGCGCCCGCTGCGACGTGGAGAGCATGCAGTACTCGTACTCGTTCTCCGAGGCGCTCGACCAGGAATGGAGCTGGAAGGAGAAGTACGCGCCGCAGCCCGAGATCCTCGACTACGCGCGCCACGTCGCCGAGCGCTTCGATCTGCGGCGCGACATCCGCTTCGAGACGCGGGTCACCGCCGCCGTCTTCGACGAGGCGAGCGCGCGATGGATCGTCGAGACCGACCGCGGCGACCGGGTGAGTGCGCAGTTCTGCATCATGGGGGTCGGCTGCCTGTCGGCGCCGAACCGCCCGCGGTTCGAGGGGATGGAGGATTTCCGGGGCCCCATCTACCACACCGGAGAGTGGCCGCACGAGGGCGTGGACTTCAGCGGACTGCGGGTCGGGGTGATCGGCACCGGGTCCTCCGCCATCCAGTCGATCCCGATCATCGCCCGGCAGGCCGCCGAGCTGACGGTGTTCCAGCGCACCCCGAACTACTCGGTGCCGGCCTGGAACGCCGAGCTCGACCCGCAGTACGTGCGCGAGATCAAGGCGCACTATCCCGAGCTCCGCGCCAAGGCCCGCGCCCGGCCCACCGGGTTCTACTTCCCGTTCAACACCGAGTCGGCGCTCGACGCGACGCCTGCGGAGCGCGAGCGACAGTACGAGGAGGCGTGGGCGCGCGGCGGTCTGCCCTTTCTCGGCTCCTATGTCGACCTGCTGTTCGAGAAGGACGCGAACGACACCATCGCCGAGTTCGCGCGCAACAAGATCCGCGCCATCGTCGAGGATCCGGAGACCGCCGAGCTGCTCTGTCCCGACAATGTGTTCGGCTGCAAGCGGCTGTGCGTCGACACCGGCTACTTCGAGACCTACAACCTCCCACACGTGAAGCTGGTCGACGTATCGACCAAGCCTGTCGAGCGCTTCACCGAGAAGGGCATCGTCACCGGCGGTCGGGAGTACGAGGTCGATGCCATCGTCTGCGCCACGGGCTTCGCAGCGATGACCGGCTCCTTCGACCGCATCGACATCGTCGGTCGCGGCGGTCTCACGTTGAAGGAGAAGTGGCACGCCGGCCCGCGCGCCTACCTCGGGCTGGCCTCGGCGGGCTTCCCGAACATGTTCATGATCACCGGCCCCGGAAGCCCGTCGGTGCTGGCGAGCATGATCCAGGCCATCGAGCAGCACGTCGACTGGATCGCCGACTGCATCGGCCATCTGCGCGCCTGCGGCGCGCGAACCATCGAGCCCGTCGTCTCCGACGAGGACCGGTGGGTCGAGCACGTCACCGACGTCTCGAAGGTGTCACTGCGCTCGACCTGCAGCTCCTGGTACGTCGGCGCCAACATCCCCGGCCGGCCGCGCGTGTTCATGCCCTACATCGGCGGCTTCCCGGTGTACGTCCAGAAGTGCAACGAGGTGATGCTGGCGGGCTACCGCGGATTCGTCATCGACGGCGCCGACCGGACCCGCACCGCCAACACACCGCGCATCGCGTTCACCGAGCGCTGGCACGTACCACTCGACGTCGAGATCATCTCGCCGGCGATGATCGCGGAGAAGCGCGTACCGGTCGTGTGACGGCCGACCCGACTCGGCGTCGCGGCCACGCCAGGCAGCCACCGCGCATCTGCGGTTCGCGAGCAGGATCCGCCGGTCGCCGAGGCGGTGCCCGAGTCGAGGCGCATCCGGCCTGGCTCAGCCCCGCGCCCTGGCGGCGACCTTGCGTCGCCCCCCCATGCCCTCGGAGACCGCCACCACCAGGCAACACAGCCCCATCAGCACCACCGAGATCGCAGCGGCGGCGGGGAAATCGGTGCCGGTCTCGGAGATCTTGCTGTAGAGCACCAGCGGCAGGATGTTGACCTGGGTTCCGACCAGCGCGAGCGCGGTGCCGTAGGCGCCGATGGCGACCGCCGAGGTGAGACAGAACGCGGTCAGCAGGCTCGGGTAGATCTGCGGCAGCAGCACGTCCAGGTGCGCGCGGGGATTGCTCGCGCCGAGCGAGCAGGCGGCATCGATCTGCGCGTGGTCGAAGTTGAGCACCACCGGCAGCACCACCATCACCACCCGTGGAATGAGGTAGTACGAGTACGCGAAGCCGAGTCCGACCGGCGAGTAGATGAGTCCACCCACCACTGCCGGGTCGAGACCCACCTCGGCCAGCAGCAGGGTCACGAACCCGGCGCGCCCGAACACCAGGATGAAGCCGTAGGCGACGATGAGGCCGGAGAAGGTGAGCGGCAACGAGATCGCGAACAGCAGCGCGGTGCGTCGCCGCTCGCTGCAGCGCGCGAGGAACAGCGCCACCGCATAGCCGACCGCGGTCGAGAACAACGGCGCCGCAGTGCCGAGGACGAGGCTACCCTGGAGCCCCTTCCAGAACACGGGGTCCGCCCATAGCCGTCCGAAGGCGCTGCCGCCATCGGCCCCGGCCTCGACGACCAGGACCGACAGCGGCAGCACGAAGAACACCAGCAGGAAGACCACCGCCGGCAGGGCGAGCAGCACGAGGACGCGGTTGCGGACCATCGTGTTCGACCCGACTCGGGTGGTCCCGGGCGCGCGCTACTGCGCGAGCACCGCCTTGGCCCAGCGCTCGTCGATCTCGCCCTTGCGCGCCTTCGCCTTGGCGACGTCGAGCGGCTGCAACTGCGGCGCGGCGGGCATCTTCGACGCCACCTCGTCCGGTAGCTTCACCCCCGGCACCGACGGACGCACGAAGCCGTCGGCGAACCGCGCCTGCCCCTCGTCGGTCATGATGAAGTTCAACCACAGCTTGCCGGCATTCGGGTTCGGACCACCCTTGACCAGGCTGATCGCGTAGGGTGCGGCGGCCGAGGCCTCGGTCGGGATCACCACGTCGATGGCATCCCCCATGCCGTCCTTGTACTTCGCCTTCAGACCGTCGTTCTCGTAGCCGATCCAGATCGGGATCTCGCCCTTGAGGAACTGCGCGTACGGCGTGGTGCCGACGGTGCGCAGCACGTTTCCACTCGCATGCAGCTTGCCCAGATAGTCGACGCCCGGGCCGACGTCGTCCATGGAGCCGCCATTGGCGAAGGCGGCGGCGAACACCACCACCTGGCCCTGGCCCGTGGACCGTGGGTCGAGATAGACGACGGCGTTCTTGTACTCCGACGACAGCAGCTCGGCCCACGTCGTCGGTGTCTTCTTGACCAGGTTCTTGTTGACCAGGAAGGCGACGTTCAGCGTGTGGATGGTGAACCACTTGCCCTCGGGGTGCTTGAAGGCATCGGGCAGCTTCGCGAAGTTGACCGGCTCGAACGGCGCCACCAGATCCTTCTCCGCCGCGTCGAGCGCGGAGCCCGCGAAGTAGTACGCGGTGTCGGCCTGGGGACGGTTGCGCGACTTGTCGAGGGTGACCACGGTGGCGGCGGAGCCGAGGTCGTTGTAGACCATCTCCACCTCCGGGTAGCGGGCCTTGAAGGCCTTGAACTGCGCCGCCCAGTTGGCCCAGGTCGGGCCGGTGTCGAACGAGACCACCAGCCCTTCCTTGGCGGCGGCGTCGTAGAGGGCACCTTCGCCGGGGTACAGCTCCGGGCCGGCGAGGCTGGCAGCGAGGACGGAGGTCGAGAGCAGCGCGCTCGCGACGGCAGCACCAAGCAAGGTTCTCATTGCGAATCTCCCATCTCGATGACGCATGAAGGCCTCATCGCGAGGCCTCTGGAAGCAGTCGGACGGCCTCGGGCGGAATACGCACCGCCGAGAGCGACATCCGGTGCCTGGTCTCGCCGCGGATCACCCCACCCTCGACGGCGAGGTCGTAGCGGCGAACCGAACCGAGGAAACGATCATGGGCGAGGTGACCGAGAAACCGATTCGGCCCGGGCGAATCGGCCTCCACCGGCAGCACACTCTCGGGCCGTACCATGACCACCACGTCGGCGCCGACCGGGAAGCCGTCGGTGGCGCACTGGAGCTCACCGAGCGCGGTCCGCACCCTGCCCTCGGCCTGCACCGAGCCCGGCCAGAGGTTGGCCTGGCCGACGAAGGCCGCGACGTCGCGGTCGACCGGCCGGTCGTAGAGCTCGATCGGGGCCGCGACCTGGAGAATGCGCCCGGCTTGCATCACCGCCACGCGGTGACCGATCGAGAGCGCCTCCTCCTGGTCGTGCGTGACGTGGAGCGTCGCGATGCCGGCGTCTTGCTGGACGCGGACGATCTCGTCGCGCATGCCGGCGCGCAACGCCATGTCCAGCGCCGAGAGCGGCTCGTCGAGGAGCAGTGCCCGCGGCTCGAACACCAGCGCCCGCGCGAGCGCGACGCGTTGCTGCTGACCGCCGGACAGGGTCGCGGGCATGCGCTCGACGAACTCGCCGAGACCCACCTTGCCCAGGGCGTCGACCGCACGACGGCGGCGCTCGGCGGTCGCGACTCCGCGCACCTTGAGCGGATAGGCGACATTGCGCCACGCGCTCATGTGCGGGAACAACGCGTAGCTCTGGAACACCACGCCGAGATGGCGCGCGCGCGGAGGCGTACCGGTGACGTCGCGGCCGTCGATCAGGATGCGGCCCGATTCCGGCTCGAGGAAACCCGCCAGGAGCTTCAGCACCGTGCTCTTGCCGGAGCCGGAGGGCCCGATCACCGCCAGCAGCTCCCCGTCGGCGACCTCCAGGTCGATGTCGAACACCCCGGCGCGTCGATCCGGATAGCGGAAGGTCACGTTCTCGAAGCGGACGGTCATCGGGCGTGCGCCGCGCGCGCGGTGAGCGCGCCGCCTCCGGCGGCGAGGAATGCCAGCACCAGCAGCACCACGGTCGCCGCGCAGGCGAACCCGGTAGCGCCATAGAACGCCTGGAGCAGCACGATCGGGTAGGTCCGGTTGAGGAACCCGGCCACGAGGTTCGAGATCTGGAACTCACCAATCGAGATCGCCGCGACCATGATCAATCCGGACAACAGGCTGAAGCGAATCGACGGCAGGACGATGTCGACGAAGCGCGCGGCGAAGCCGGCGCCGAGCGTGTCACCGACGCGCTCGAGCTCGGCGAGGTCGAGATGCGACATGTCGGCCGCCAGCGTGCTCAGGAGATAGGGAAGCGTCACCACCACGTGGGCCGCGATCAGCACCTCGGTGCTGCCCAGCCACGGCAAGGCGTCGCTCGAGAACACCAGGATGAAGCCGAACGCGAGCACCAGCTCCGGCACCGCGATCGGCAACAGGGTGAGGATCCTGGCCGCGACGCGCACGCCACGGCGCGCGGCGCTGTGAATCGCGTAGGCGAGGGGCACACCCAGCAACGTGTCGATCACGCACGTCGCGACCACCACCTTCAGGCTGGTCAGGAAGGCGCGGCGAAAGCTCGAGTCGTCGAGGACGTCCAGGTACCACTGCAGGGTCAGTCCGTCGGGGAGGAGCGTGTTGGTCCACCGCGCCCCGAACGAGCCGACGAAGAGCAGCGCGATCGGCGCCACCAGGTAGCCGAGGTAGAGGACCGTGACGAGCCGCATCCGATCGGTTCCCGCCCTTGCGCTCCAATTGCACCGGAGTATCGAGGATCGCCGACGCGCGTGTCAGCCCGATGAAGCGGGCAGCCGCAGGAAGGCGCGCGCCACGGCGACGACCGCCTCCTCGACGCTCGGGCAACGCGGGACGCCATCGACCACCGGTGCGTCCTCCAACGCGAGCACGGTGCGGTCGAAGTGCTTTCCGTAGGCCATCTCGGTCAACGTGCCGTAGCCGCCGCCGACCGCGACCAGCGCGAATGCGCTGCGTGCGATGAGCGCGTTGCGGGCGACGCCGATGCCACTCGCCAGCGGGACCGTGACGTGGTCGTTCGCGGCGCGCCATTCGTCCTCGGGAAGTAGCCCGATCACCAGCCCGCCGGCTCGGGCCGCGCCTCGCGACGCCGCCTCCATCACCCCTTGCCTCCCGCCGGTGATGAGCGTCAGGCCGATTCCGGCGAGCGCCGCACCGAGGGCCTCGGCCGTCGCGAGGTGGGCCGCCGTCGCCTCCTTCGGGCCGATCACCGCGACCGGGACCCGCCGGACCGGCCCGCGCGCATGCAACCAGCGCACGGCCTCGACCACCCCGACCGGCTCGGCCCCGTCCGCCGCCCCACCCTCGCCCGGCTCCCAGCGCAGGGCCCAACCGTCGAATCGGTCCTCGGCTCGGCGAAGCTCACCAGCGTGCCGGTCGATGAGAAGGCACTCGTTCATGCAGCACTCCGCGAAGGTCCAGAGGCAGGAAGTCTGGCCTGTCCTGCCGCCCTGGTCGAGCCCGCCGTCAACGTCGAAGCTCGAGCAAGACCAGCGACAACTCGGGCCAGAACAGCACCACGAGCAGGCCCACGCAGATGGTGACGATGAACGGCAGCACCGCGCGCGAGATCTGCTCGAGGCGCAGGCCGGAGATGCTGCAGGCGACGAAGAGATTGACCCCCAGGGGTGGGGTGAGGAAGCCGATCTCGCTGGTCACCACCAACAGGATGCCGAAGTGGATCGGATGGACGCCGAGCTGCGTCACCAACGGCAGCAGGATCGGGGTGAGGATGATCACCGTCGACAGCGTCTCCATGAACGTGCCGAGCACGATCAGGATCCCGGCGATCAGGAGCAGCATGAGCTGCGGGTCGCGCGTCAGCCCGAGCAGGGCGGAGGCGACCTTCTGGGGAATCTGCTCGAGCGCGAGGAACTCGCCGAAGAAGATGGCAGTTCCCATGATCACGACGAGCCCACCGCAGATCGTCGATGCCTCGGTGAGCGATTCCCAGATCGCACGCGGGCCGATGGTGCGCTTGACCACGGCGCCGACCAGAACCGCGTAGATCACCGCGACCACCGACGCCTCGACCGGGGTGAACACGCCGAGGTAAATGCCTCCGAGGACGATGAACGGGGTCGCGAGCGAGAACGCGCCACGGCGCAGCGACCCGAGAAAGACGCCCCATTCGAACGGCTGCGCGACCCCGCGATAGCCACTTCGGCGTGCGATGAGGTAGGCGCAGGCCATCAGCAGTGATCCCATCAGCGCGCCGGGGACGAAGCCGGCGATGAAGAGGTCACCGATGGAGACGCTGGCGAGCACGCCGTAGACGATCATCGGGTTGCTCGGCGGGATCAGGATCCCCAGCGTACCCCCGGATGCCGCCACCGCCCCCGCGAACTCCTTACGGTATCCGTCCTGGACCATGGCCGGAATCAGCAACGTGCCGATGGCGGCGACGGTGCCCGGTCCCGAGCCGGAGATGGCGGCGAAGAAGATGCACGAGAGGATGGTGACGATGGCGAGACCACCGTGCATGCCACCGACCACCGCGCGCATGACCGCGATGATGTCGGCGGTGATCCCTGCACGCGCCATGATCGCTCCGGCCAACACGAAGCTCGGAATGGCGAGCAGCGGGAACTTGTCCACGCCGTCGTACATGCTGTGGGCGAGCGCGCTGAGAGGGATCGGGCCACTGAGCAGCTCGACCAGGGTCGGGATGCCGAGCACCGCGAACACCGGCACGCCGAGAAGCAGGCAGACGGTGAAGATGGCGACGAAAACCATTCAGCCGCGCCCGGGGTCCACGCCGGAGGCGACACCGTCGGCCACCACCGAGGTGCCGTCCCGCCACGCGGTCCACTGTCGCTCGACGATGCGCACCACCATCAGCGCGTGGGCGACGGGAATCACGGTGTAGACGTAGATCATCGGCAGGAACAGCGAGGTGGAGTAGACCGGATGCTTCGCCATCTTGCCGATGAGCAGGATGCCGGACGCCACCACGGCCAGGTTGAAGGCGATCCAGAGCGCATCCGCAACGACCAGGCACAGCCGTTGCCCGCCCGGAAACAGGCCGGTCAGCACCGTGACACGGATGTGGGTGCCCTTCTGGGCGGCGAGGCTCGCCGAGACGTAGACGAACCACACCAACAGGAAACGCGAGATCTCCTCGCTCCAGGACAGACCGATCTCGAGCACGTAACGAAAGAACACCTGCGCCGCCAGAATCAGGACCAGCGATGCCAGGCAGAGATTGGCGACGACCTTCTCCAGACCGTCCACGGCCCGGAGAAGGCGTCCCCATCGATTGGTGCTCACGCGCAGTGCCCCCGACGCGACGTCGGCGCGCTGCTCGGCCCTTCTACTGCAGCGCGCCGGTCTGGACGTAGCGCGCGGTGGCGTCCACCCAGTCCTTGCCGCCGCCCACCAGCTCGTAGAGCTTCGGCCAGGCCCCGCGGGCACGGTCTCGCCACTCGTCGGTGTTCTCGAGCTCGCAGAACTTCACCCCGTGCTGGCTCTTCAACGCCTCGCGCACCTCGGCCCCGACCTTCTTCACCCACTCGGCGTGGGCGACGTCGGTCTCACCGGCAGAGCGCAGAATGATCGCGCGGTCGGCCTCGGAGAGCCCGCCGAACCAGTCGCCGTTCGCGATGACCACCGCCGCGAGCGGCAGATAGCTCGCCTCGGTGACGTACTTGATGTGCTCGTGGAAGCCCATCTTCAGGATCACGTCGGTGGGGCTGTCGAACGCATCGACGACGCCCGAGGCAATGGCGCCGAAGGTCTCACCCCAGGCGATCGGGTAGGTGGAGATGCCCCAGGCCTCCCACATCGCGGTCATCACCGGGTTCTTCGGAGCGCGGAACTTCAGCCCCTGGAGATCCGAGACCTTCGAGATGCAGCGATCCTTGGCGAACATGCTACGGAACGAGTTGGTGTAGCCACCGACCACGCGCAGCGAGCCGGACTCCGCGACCACGCGACGGTCGAGCTCGTCACGGTACGCGCCCGCCCGCAGCAGCCCGCGCGCGCCGGTGAGGTCGTCGACACCGCCGAGCAGATAGGGCATCACCAGGACGTTCAGAGACGGCGCGAGCTGGGCCACGTTGTTGGCGGTGATTCCCGCCATCTGCAGAACGCCGAGCTGCACCTTCTGCGCCATCGCCTGCTCGGTGCCCATCACCCCGCCGTCGAGCACCTCGACCTTGATCTCGCCGTTCGAGTTCTTGGCGACGCGATCGGCGAAATCGTGGGCGTAGACACCATACGCCTGGTCCGCCGGGCAGCAGTGGGCGTACTTGAGCGTCAGCCGCTGCGCGCTCGCGGCCGGCGCGAGCACGCTACCCGCGACCGCCGCCAGCGCCAGCGCCGCGCCGATGAACCGTCGTCCCACGCGCATCGTCATGCTCACTTCCTCCTCCGGTGGTGACGGCGAGGATTCTCCTCGTTGCCCACCCGCGCTCGGGTCAGTGGCAACGGGGTCTCGACTCGTCAGATATGAAAGCGCTTGCACGGGGGAGGCTAAGTCCGGGCGGCCTTCAGTGTCAATCGAGCCCTCGCGACGCCGGCCGCTGCGCGGAGGCATTACCCCGCAGCGTGTATGCGAGGCAGCCCGCGCACGCTGATTCGCCACAGCAGCCGGGCGTCCGAGCGACCGCTGGCGATGTCGATCGGGGTCGCGCAGTGCATCGTCTGCAAGGTGTCCCACACCACGAGATCACCGACCCGGTAGTGGTGCCGGTAGATTCTCGATTCGTCCAGAGCGTGGTTCTTCAGCGAGTCGATGAGGTCGCCCGCCTCGTCGTCCGGCATGCCGCGGATCCCGTACGCGCCGTGTCCCAGCGCGTAGAGGGCGCGGCGGCCGGTGACCGGGTGCGGCATGACCAGCGGATGCCAGGTCGGCGGCACGCGGGCGTCCTGATCGTGGTTGATGATCGGGTTGGCCGGCGGCTCGTCCGCCCGCCGCCGCCCCCGCCCGTACTTGTGCGCCACCACCAGGTCGTCGATGCGCGCGCGGGTGGCCGCATCCAGCGTGTCGTAGGCAGCCACCATGTCGCAGAACTGGGTCTCGCCGCCACACGCCGGCGCCCGCAGCGAGTAGAGCATGGTGGCGCTCGCCGGCACCGCCTCGTAGGACTGATCCGTGTGCCAGAGCGCCGCGCCGTTGCGGATCTTGGGATCCCGGTCGCGCACCTCGGTGTTGCCGACGGTCATCAGCTCCGGGAACCCCGGCATGCGCATGTGATCGAGGACGTGCGGAATCGGCGCTCCCCACTCACGACCGAAGCGCAGGTATTGCGCCTCGTCCAGCCGTTGGTCGCGAATCACGATCACGCGGTGGGTGTACAGCGCCTCGGTCAGCGCCGTCATCAGTGCGTCGTCCGGGCCGGCGCCGAGGTCCACGCCGTGAACCTCCGCTCCGAACGGCGCATCGAGCGCGACGATGCGGATCATGGTGCCCTCCGTCGTTCGGCCATCCCCCACCCGCGCTCGACCGACCTGGATCGGACGGCGGGTCGCGCGATTCTAGCGAAATCGATGCCGCCCGCGGCACCGACCGCCCCTGCGCCCGGCAGCCGTGGGCAGTTGCGCGGTGCAACATGTCGACCGGTCGGCCGTCTCTTGCTTCCGGCGACCCGGTCTCGCGATACTTCGCCGGCGGCCGGGCGAGAGCGCAGCGACCTCCGCACGCTGCCGCACGTCGCCGTCGGACCGACCACGCCGTCTCGGGGTCGTGGCCCGGCGGACCGCCCGCGATGGCACCGACCGAGACGCATTGACCGACGGCGACACCCGCCGATGGATCCAGCCCGCTGAGTCAGGGACGACGATGGCCCTTCCGAGCGCTCTGTCCCGGGTGTTCCACCACGAGTTGGAGCAACCGCGCTCCATGCTCTGCTTCTACGGCGCATGGCCCGCCGCCGTGGTCCTCGCGCCGCTGATCGCGGTCGAGATGTCGACCGGAGAGCATCTCCACGCCGGCCTCGAGGGCGCCGCGCTGCTCCTCACCCTGGTCATGCCACTGTGCTTCAAGACCGAGCCCCGCATGCGCTGGGTGCGGTTGGCGATGGCCGCACTGGTACTGGTCGCGTTCTTCGCCGTGCTCACCACCCGCATGCAGACCATGGCCGGACTCGTCTGGCTACCGATGTTCCCGTTCTTCGTCTACCTGTTCGCCGGCCCACGCCCCGGCCACGCGATGATCGGCTGCATGGTCGCCGGCTACGTCGCCCTGGCCCCGTTCGAGCACCTGGGATTTCACGGCGCGGTCACCCTGAGCTGCGCCCTGCTACTCGCGACCATCATGGTCAATTCCTACGAATGGGCGCTGCAATCGCATCACTCGCGGCTGACCGACCTCGCCAATGTCGATCACCTCACCGGCCTCGCGACCCGCCGTGCGCTGGAAGCGTTCCTGGAGGCGCGGATGGAGACCTCGGACTCGAGCCGGCCGCTGACGGTGCTCATCCTCGACCTCGACCACTTCAAGCGCATCAACGACGAGCAAGGACATGGCGCTGGCGACGCCGCGCTTCGGCGGGTGGGGCAGCTCATCAGGGAGCAACTACGTCACGGCCAGCTCGCTGGTCGCTGGGGCGGCGACGAGTTCGTGGTGGTGTTGCCGGGAGTCGCCCCGGAGCGGGCGGCGGCGATGGGTGAGAGCATCCTGCAACTCGCGCGTGAGCGGGCGAGCCTCACACTGAGCGCGGGAATCGCCATGCACGTCGAGGGCGAGTCAGCCCACGACCTCGTGCATCGGGCCGACGCCGCGCTCTATCGCGCCAAGACCAGTGGGCGCAGCCAGATCTCGCTGGCCCTGGCCTGACCTGGCGCGCGCTCGCAAGCCTCGGCACGGTCCACGAGCGACCAGGGCGGGTGCCCGCCCGACGGCCCGTCAGCCGGACGGCGGCGGTCGGGAGGAGAGGCCATCGAGCTCGGCGAGCATCGCATCCAGGGCGTCGGCGAGTCGGTCCACGCTCGAACCGACCTCAGAGTCCGTCCGGCGTGCCGCCGCCTCGGTCTGTGCCGCCAGCTCGACGATCCGGGCCGCCATCACCTCTCCCACCTCACCCTTGATGGCGTGCGCAAGGCGCGCAATCTGCTCGAGATCCCCGGCGCGTGCCGCTTCTCGGAGCATGCGCGGCCGTTCCGCGTTGCTTCGCCGCGCGATCTCGAGCAGGCGCACCGCGAAGCCCGGCCGGTGCGCGTAGCGCGCCTCGAGGCCCGAGCGGTCGATCCAGGCCGGCGGCGAGCCGGACGGCCGACGGTCGGGGTCGTCACTCGCCGCGCGACGAGCATGACGCAGAATTGCATCGACGAGGCGATCGGTCCGCACCGGCTTGGTCAGCCGATCGCGCATTCCCGCCTCGAGACAGCGGCGACGCTCGTCCTCCAGCGCGTGTGCGGTGAGGCCGAGGACCGGTAGCTCCGGCGCGAGCACTCGCAGTCGTCGCGTCGCCTCGGGCCCGTCCATCCCGGGCATCTGCACGTCCATCAGCACGATGTCGAACGCGCGCTCGCCTGCGTCGGTGACCGCTGCCACCGCGCGCTCTCCGTTCTCCACCAGAACGACACGGGCCCCTTCCGCGCTCAACAACTCCTCGAGCACGGTCCGGTTGAGCTCGTTGTCCTCGGCCGCGAGAACGTTGATGCCGGCGAGACGCGCTCCGTGGCTCGCCACCCGGTCGGCCTTGGCCTTCGCGATCGGGCGCCGGACCTCGCCGGCCGCCTCGATCAATGGGAGCCGGGCCTCGAAGACACTTCCCTCGCCGACCTTGCTGCGCACCACGATGTCGCCGCCCATGAGATCGACGATCCGCTTGGTGATGGTCAGGCCGAGCCCGGTGCCACCGTAGTGCCGGCTGGTCGACGAGTCGGCTTGCTGGAACGGCTCGAACAGCCGCTCCATCTCGCCCTCGCCCAGGCCGATGCCGGTGTCGGAGACCCGCAGGACCAGGTGCTCGCCGTCACGCGTGGCGCTCAACGACACGTGCCCGCGCTCGGTGAACTTGATCGCGTTGGAAAGCAGGTTGAGCATCACCTGGGTCAGGCGCAGCGCATCGCCGCGGCAAGTCGCCGGCAGGTTCGGGTCGATGGTCATGCTCAACTCGAGTCCCTTGGCGTGCGCAGCCTCCACCGTCAGCTCGTAGCCACGCTCCACCACCTCCGCGATGTCGATGACGCCCTGCTCGAGGGTGAGCTGCCCGGCCTCGATCTTCGAGTAGTCCAGGATGTCGTCGATGATGCCGAGCAGGAGCTGCCCCGACGACAGGATTCGATCGAACGCCGCGTTCACCTTGGCAGCGTCCGTCGCGCGCCGGCCGATCTCCGCGAAGCCGAGGACCGCATTGAGAGGTGTGCGAATCTCATGGCTCATGTTGGCGAGGAACTCACTCTTGGCTGCGGCCAGATGCTCGGCGCGCTCGCGTTCCTTCGAGAGCTCCGCAGTTCGCGCCTCCACGCGGCGCTCGAGATCCGCATTCAACGTGCGCACCTCGTCCTCGGCCTGCTTGAGCCCGGTCACGTCGCTGCCCACTGACAGGATCTCGACCACCTCCCCACGCTGGTCACGGATCGCGCGGTTGGTCCAGCGCATCCACACCCTTCGGCCGTCTCGGCACACGTTCTCGTTGATGTACTGCTCGTAGCATTCCGGGTGCTCGACCGCGTGCCTAATCCGCGCCGAGGGACTCTCGTCTCCGGTCGTCGACGCGGGTAGGAGGGACGAGATCGGCTGGCCGATCATCTCGTCGGCGCTCCAACCGAAGTGACTTTGCGCGTACTCGTTCACGAATGTGACACGGCCGTCGCGGGCCCAGCGGATGATCGCGGTGCTCGCGTTCTGCACCAGGTCGCGGTAGCGTTCCTCGCTGAGACGCAACGCGGCCTCTGCGCGCTTGCGCTCGGTGATGTCCTCGCTGAAGACCACGATGCCACCGACCTCCGCGCGCGTGGCATACCAGGGGCGGATCTCCCAGCGCAGCCACCGGGTGGAGCCGTCGGGACGGTCGATGCGATCCTCGTCGGCGCGGACGACCTCCCCGGCGAGACCGCGGCGATGACCGGCGCGCCAGTGCTCGGGGGTGTCGGGCATCATCTCGTAGTGAAGGCCTCCGACCACGTCACGACCATGCAGGCCGTTGTCGTCGAGCCACCGCTGGCTGACCGCCAGATACCGCATGTCGCGGTCGAACATCGCGAGCGCGACCGGCACGTGTCCGATGAAGAGCCGCAACCGCTCCTCGCTCTCGCGCAGCGTCGACTCCGCACGCTTCAACGCGGTGATGTCCGGTAGCGTCACCACCACCCCGGCGACATCGCCAGCCGAGGTGCGGTACGGCCGGATCCGGCGGAGATACCAACCGGTCGGATCCCCGCGGATCTCCCGGTCGGGAACCCACAGCCCGTTGACCACCCGCCGGCAGTCCTCCACCAGCCCGGCGTCGTGGAAGTGATGTGCGAGGTCATCCACCGGACGACCGATGTCCGAGGGCAGCACACGCATCAGCGCGGTGCAGGCGGGGGTGAAACGCCGGATGCCCAGCTCGCGGTCGAGGAGCAAGGTCGCGGTGTCGGCGCTGTTCAGGAGATTGTGGAGGTCGGTGTTCAGAATCTCGACCTCGTTCATCTTGACCTCGAGCTCGGCGTTCGAGGTGGTCAACTCCTCGTTCAGCGACTGCAGCTCCTCCTTGGAGCTCTCGAGCTCCTCGTTGGCGGACTGCAGCTCCTCGTTCATCGCCATCACTTCCTCGTGTGCGGCGCGCATCTCCTCGCTCGACGAGCGGGATTGCTCGATGGTGCGATGGAGATCCTCACGAGTCGCCTCGAGCTCACGCTCGAGCTGACGAACACCCCAGTCGTCCGATCCTCCGGCGGCCGCGAGCACGCCCTGGGTCTCGACCTCCGGCCCGAAGGTCACCAACACCAGTTGCTCACCGCCCTGTCCGAGGGTCGGGACGGCCTCGATACGGATCGCGCGCGGCTCCGCCGTGGAATCTCCGGTCGGTCCCGCGAAGGCGACGCTCACCGCGACCCGGGAGGCTTCGCGGACCGCGCGCGAGACCGCCGAGTCGACGGCACCGGCCAGAGCGG
The DNA here is from genome assembly GCA_024234875.1 of Ectothiorhodospiraceae bacterium. GTDB lineage: Bacteria > Pseudomonadota > Gammaproteobacteria > HK1 > HK1 > JACKNM01. Next base: position 79,581 of record JACKNM010000002.1, read on the forward strand.
GCTTCACCAGCTTGAACAGCGCGCGGGTCGGCTCGCCGCTCGGTACCTCCAGGTAGGCATCGGATCGACCCTGGACGTAGACCACCTCCCGGTCGGCGTCGATGAGCACCAGGACCGGACCGATCTCGGCCAGCAACCGCCGATATCCCGTCTCACTCGTCGCCTGCCCGCCCCAGACCTCGATCGGCCCGGGGCCGACTCTCGGCAACCCGGACTTCAATGGGATCGGGAACCGCGGCGGGCGCACTGCATCGGCGGCGTGATGGCGGTAGATCCGCCATCGCTTCGACACCGACTCGAAGTGGCTGTCGTGGACACCGAGACTCTCGGAGTTGCCGAGGAACAGGTACCCACCCGGACTCAGCACGAACCGGAACAGGTCGAGGACCTTGGCCTGGGTCTCCTGCGTCAGGTAGATGAGGAGATTTCGGCAGACGACGAGGTCGAGCCGCGAGAACGGCGGGTCGCGTGTGATGTCGTGCGGCGCGAACACCACGCTTTCGCGGATCGCCTTGCCGATCCGATACCCGTCCTGCTCGCGCGCGAAATGACGCTCGAGGCGTGCGGGTGGGATCGCCCCCACCGCGCCGGGCGGATAGAGCCCGTCGCGCGCACGGGCGAGCGCCTCCTGGTCGACATCGGTGGCGAAGATCTGCACCTCGGGAGCGTCGGGATGACCATCGCGCCACTCCCGGAACAGGATTGCGACAGAGTAGGCTTCCTCGCCTGTGGAGCAGGCGGCAACCCAGACTCTCACCGTCGCATCCGAGGCGCGGCCGGAGCACAGCGCCGGGACCACCACCGTCTCCAGGATCTCGAACGCATCCGGATCGCGGAAGAACTCGGTGACCCCGATGACGAGGTCCTTGACCAGTCTCTCGAGCTCGAGCTCGTCTTGCTCGAGACGCCGACGGTAGGCCGTGAGGTCGGCCACCCCGCTCAGCGCCTGACGGCGGGCGATTCGCCGGCGCAGGGTCGCGGACTTGTACACACTCGGATCGGTCGGCGCGTGCGCGCGCAGGAGCTCGAGGATCGCGTGGTACTCCTCGTCCACCGGTAACGCCCCCTCTGCGTCGGTGTCGTCCAGCGTGCCGAAGCGAGCCCAGTGCACGAGCGCCGCGCCGATCCGTGCCGCTGGCAGAATCTGGTCCACCACCCCGGCCTCCACCGCGCTCTCGGGCATACCGCCGTAGCCGGCGGATTCGACGGCCTCGGCCAGGACCAGCCCGCCGGCAGCCTTCACCAACGAGCCACCGGCCGTACCGTCGTCGAGCATCCCCGACAGCACCACCAACGCCGCATCTCGGCCATGCTCGGCCGCCAGGCTCCGACAGAGATGGTCGATCGGGCGGCCGACGCCGCCGCTCGAATCGGCGCGTTCCAGCTCCAGCCGCTCACCTCGAAGCGTCGCCAACGCCCACGCCGGGACGACATGAATCCGACCCGGCTCGAGCGTCGCCACGTGCTCCGCGTCGACCACCGGCATCGGCGCCCAGCGCCCGAGGACAGCGTGCAGGGAGTCCTCGGTCGACGCGACCCGATGCTGGACGACCAGGAAGGCGATCGCGCAGTCCGCGGGCAGGGCGCGAAACAGCGCGCGCATCGACATCAAGGAGCCTGCCGAGCCGCCGACCAGCACGACTTTCAGTCGTGCCGGCGGGCCCACGGCATCCGCTCGCGGAGCATCTCGGCTCAAGTGGCGCCCCTCGGCGTCACCGCGCTAACGGCCGTGGCCACCGGCGGGCCTCGGAACCCCGACACTGTGTCATCCATGCAATCGGCATCCACATTGCTCGACGCAGGCCCACACCGCCGGCCAGCATATCAAGCCCGGCAGCGCCGAAAGTGAGCCGGATCAGCCGCGGATACGCCGTCCTCGCCGGCTGACCAGCGGTCCCGCCGGCACGCGCGATCCGCCCCGCCCACCCCGGGCCCGGCGCCCTCGCTCGGTCACGCCCACGGCTCGAGCCCCTGGTCGCGCGGCATCCACGCCATGCGGTCGAGGCGCAGCCCGGAGACCATCCCGGCGGCATCGCGGACGAACGCCACCCGCGGAGGGTCGACGCTGTCCACGTCGAGCGCGAAGAGGTGGTCGTCGGCGGGGTCGGCGGGAAGGAGCCGCACGCCCTGGCGCCACGCGCCTCGACGCGAGCGCAGCACCAGCTCGCCCGCCTCGTCGGTGACCTGGAGCCGGCCATGGGCGCGCAGCGGTCGCGAGTTGGTGAGCTTGCCGGGCGGTAGGGAGTAGACCCCGACCAGGCGGCGGCGAGCCTCCGGCGTGGGCATCTCACCGCGGACCTCCACCGGTCCGAGCCCGAGCACCGCGCGTGCGATGCGGGCGAAGATCTCACGTGCGTCGTCGGTGTAGAGATTGAGGTGCACGACGATGGCGGTGTCGTGGCCGGGCACCACCGTGAGGTCGGTGCTCCATCCGCCCTCCACGCCGCCGGTGTGGCCGAAGCAGCCCTCACCGAGGCGCGGGTAGCGAAAGAAACCGAGGCCCATGCTCATCAGGCGCGGGTCGGGGCACCAGTGGGCCTCGAGCATCGAGTCGAACGCCGGCGGTGCAACGATGCCGGCGCCGCGCGCCAGCATCGCCGCGGCGTAGCGCGCCATGTCCTCGACCGTCGACTGCACCGCGCCGGCGGCGCGCCCGTCCACGTGCACCCACGGCCCGACGAAGTTGTGCCCGTCGACCAGCGCTCCATCGGGCGGCTCGACGCCGACGAGCTCCGCCTGATCGAGCGCCTCGTGCGACGGCCGCTGGCGATAGCCGACCGACAGCGAGGCGACCCTGCGATCGTGGAGGTCGGTGTCGGCCATGCCGAGCGGCGCGAAGATCCGGCGCGCGAGGACCGCCTCGACCGGCTCGCCCTCGAGCCGCGCGAGCACCTCGCCGAGCAGCATCCAGCCATGGTTCGCGTAGTGCCACTTGGTGCCGGGCGGGACCTCGATCTCGATGCCGGTGGGATACTTCTCGACCAGGCTCTGGGTGCGCGGCGCATCGCACCACAGCCGCCGCAAGGGATTCGCGACGTCGGCGATGGTCGGCGCCTCACCGATGCCGCCGGTGTGGGTCATCAGGTGGCGGACCGTGAGGCGGTCGCCATGTCCGTGCAGTCGCAGCTCGGGCAGCAGATCGAGCACGCGAGCATCGAGGCCGAGGCGCCCGGCGTCGACCAGGCGCATCAGGCACAGCGCGACCATGGTCTTGGTGATCGACCCGATGCGTTGGCGCACGCCCGGACCGTGCGGGCGGCGCGCCTCGATGTCGGCCCAACCGTAACCCGCCGCGTGCACCAGCTCGGCGCCGCGCACCACGCCGAGGCCGAGCCCGGGGAGGTGGTAGCGCGCGACGAGGTCGGCCGCGACGGCGTCGACACGGCGCGCGTCGTCGGCCCCGAACCGCCGGGCGCTCATCGCCCCGATGCCGGCTCGCGGGCGACGAAACGTGCCGCGGCCTGCTCCATCGTCAGGAACTCCGCACCCTCGCGCGCGAGCGTCTCGATCAGTCGCTCCAGCACCAGCATGCGGTGCCCACGACCCATGACGTAGGGGTGGAAGGTATAGGTCGCGATGCCGAACTCGAGCTCCCGCGCCATGTAGCGATAGTCGTCGATCCAGTTCTCGAGCACGCCGCTGCCCGGCCGCAGCCCGGGGAGGATCGCCGAGCCATAGCGGACGAACTCGAAATGCGGGTGATCGTCCATGCTCCAGCTCACCGGCATCTCGAGCAGCGCGGTCCGCGGGCCGAACCGGATCGGCTCCTCGAGCTCGACCACGTCACCCTGACGGGCGTGGTAGGGCAGGTAGTCGTGACCCATCATGCTGCTGTCGTAGACGAAGCCCTCGGCGAGCAGGAGCTCCACGGTGTGCGGGCTCAGGTCCCAGGCGGGCGATCGGTAGCCGCGGGCGCGGGCACCGGTGATACGCCGGATGGCCTCGTTGCCACGCACCAGCCCCGCGTGCTCCTGCTCCCGCGAGAGATCGGCCGGCGGGACATGGGTCCAGCCGTGGTGGCCGATCTCGTGCCCTTCCTCGGCGATGCGCTCGCAGAGCTCGGGATAGGTGTCGATCACCACGCCCGGCACGAACCAGGTGGACTCGATCCCGAATCGTCGCAGGAGGCCGAGGATGCGCTGCGCGCCGACGGCCCCGAACTCGCCGCGTGAGATCGCGGTCGGGGTGGTGAGACCGCGCGAGACGAACCCCGACATCGCGTCGAAGTCGAAGGTGAGGCAGACGATGTGCTGACGCATGGCGACTCCTCGTGCCGACGTGCCGGTCTGCACCGGGACGAGCGTGGCTACCAGCAATTGCTCTCGTGGATCCCCTCGCCGGTCGCGACGCGCGCGTAGCCGAAGCGGCCGAGGTCGAGCGAACGATACTCGCCGTGGACGATCAGCTCGCTCAACGCGCGACCGACCGCCGGCGACTGCTGCATCCCGTGGCCGGAGAAGCCGAGCGCGACATAGGCGTTGTCGTAGCCGGGGAGCAGCCCGAGGATGGCGTTCTCGTCCAGGGTGTTGAAGTCGTAGTGGCAGCACCAGGCACCGGTGACCTTCAAGGCCTCGAACGGCGGGATCCATTCGGCGAGTAACGGCCAGATGTCACGCTCGAACTCGTCGTGGTCGATCTCGTGGTCGAAGCGCTCGGGATCGCGCTCCGGCGGTGGTGACAGGTTGCCGATGCAGGTCCGCCCCTCGGGACGCCAGGCGACCCCGCTCGGCAGGACGGTGAGCGGCCCACGCGAGACGTCCTCGCGGCATTCCCACACGAAGGTGGTGCGCAGCCGAGACTCGACGGGCAGGTCGACGCCCAGCATCCGGCCGACGGCGCGGCCGCCGCTCGCACCGGCCGCGTCGAGCATCGCTCCACACTCGACCAGCCCACCGCGCTCGAGTCGCACCGCGGTGACACGACCACCGGCGGTCACCACGTCGACCGCCCGGTCCTCCACGTAGTCCGCACCCAGCGCGCGCGCCTTGCGGCGGAACGCCTGGAGAAACGCGTAAGGGTCGACCCAGCCCTCGTTGCGCTGCCCGAAGAAGCCGCCCTCGAGCCCGTCGGTTCGGACCCAGGGGAAACGCTCGGCGATCTCGGCCGGGCGCAAGAAGACGATGTCCGCGCCCTCGGCCAGCTGCGTCCGGTGATTCGCCTGCAGGATCGGCAGCGCCGCGCTGGTCGCGAGCAACAAGTAGCCCTGCTCCCTGAAGACGACCCCGGTCGATTCGCCGTCGACCGCGAGGTACTCGTCCACGTTCTTCGCGAAGTGGGCTCCGAACAGGCCGATGCGGATGTTCTCGGGTGTCGAGAACTGCTGGCGAATGCCCCCGGTCGCCTTCGCCGACGGCGCGTTGGCGTAGGTCGGGTCACGCTCGACGACCAGCACCCGGCCGCGGAAGTCGGGGTTCGCCCCGAGGAAGTAGGCGGTGGAGCTCCCCGAGAGGCCTCCGCCGACGATGACGACGTCGTAGCGATCACGCATGGAAGGCAAGTCTCCGCAACAGGCGCGCCGAGCCTGCCACGAGGGCGGGATCACTGTCGAGGCCGCACCACCGGCCGCACCTGCTCGCGTCGATGGTGTCGGCGCCCGACGGAGCGCGTAGCATCGCACCCTCGTCGTCGGAGTACCGCCCGGACATGCCCGCCATCACCGAGCTCGAGCCCCTGGTCTACGTCGCCGTGCTCGCGGTGGTGGGTTTCGCCGGCCTGGTCCACGGAACCCTGGGGCTCGGCTTCCCGCTGGTCGCGACGCCGGTGGTGGCGGCGATGTCCGATGTGCGTACCGCCATCCTGCTCACCCTGCTACCGACGGTCACGGTGAATGTCGCGAGCATCGTCGGTGGCCGCGGCTACGGCGAGAGTCTGCGCCGGTTCTGGCCGTTGGTGGGCGCGAGCCTGGTCGGAGCGGTCAGCGGGAGCTGGGTGCTCGCCGTGGCGAGCCCGGAGCCGTTCCGACTCCTGCTCGCCGTGCTCATCGTGTCCTTCCTGTGGGTCAGTCATCGGGGCCGGGTTCCCGGCGCGGCGTTGACCCGTCACGCCCTGGTGTCGATGATCGCGTTCGGGCTGGTCTCGGGATTCGCCGGCGGCACCACGAACGTGATGGTGGCGGTGCTGATCGTCTACTTCCTCGCCATCGAGATGCCGCGCGCGACGATGGTCCCGATCATGAACACCTGCTTCATGACCGGGAAGCTGTCGCAGATCGTGGTGCTGTGGCTGGCCGGTCTGGTCACCGGCGGATTGCTGGCGCAGACGCTGCCACTGGCGGGCGTGGCGCTGATCGCCGTGCTCGGCGGGCAACGACTGCGCGAGCGGGTGCCGATCGCCACCTACCGGCGCATCCTGCACTGGCTACTCGCCGGCCTGGCGGCGTTGCTGGTCTACCAGTTCCTCGCCGGCCTGGGGGCGCGAGGGTCACCCATCGCCACCGCCTGAGCCACGCAGGAGGGCGCCGGGCGGCATGCTCGGCTGCCGCCCGGCGCGATCGACCTCGCGCTAACGCCGCGAGATCACCACCGTGCGCGTCTCACCGCGACCCTCGCGGTAGAGACGGTAGGTCTGGCGCTTCGCCAGCGCGCAGTCCTCGCCCTCGCACTTCGGATCCTCGCGCTCGAAGGTCTGCTGCTCGACGTCCCAGCACAGCGTGCGGTCCCAGGTCTCGCAGAACACGCTGCGCAGATCCGCATTGCGCTCCTCGAGCAGGGCCTGCGCGTTCGGAAGCTGCTTCTCGTCCTCGGACAGTGCCGCCTGCTTGACGTGCCACTTGCCGAGAATGTACTTGGCAGACTCCTTGTCCTTCTCGTCGAATCCCGGGTTGGCGTAGCGCGCGACCCCATCCGACAGGAACTCGATCGTCTTCGGGTTGGTCTCCATCACCGCGCCGTCGAACAGCGCGACGGTCTGGTCGATGCCGAGGAACCCGCTGTCGGCGAGCCCGATCCCCGGCGCCGCCAACATCGCGACCATGATCATCCGCTTCATGTCCCTAACCTCCGTCGACTTGCCATGACGGGACGGTCTTCGTCCCGGGCCCGGAAGCTACGCAGAGGTGGGGGAGCCGAAAATCGGGTCGCAGCCGGATTGGTGCATGCGGCGAGGGCCAGGCCCCGCGACCTGCGCGGCCGAGACCGCGCGGCGTCGGGGGCCCGCAATGGCGAGGTCGACGCTCAGGCGTCGCGCTGGAGGAGCTCGATGCTGACGCCGTCGGGCGCGGTGATGAAGGCGATGCGGGTGGTGGGGTTGACGTTCGTCGGCTGCATCGTGAACGCGACGCCGGCTGCGGCGAGACGCGCACAGTACGCATCGAAATCGCCGCCCACGGCGAAGCCGAAGTGGTCCACCCCCCACTCGAGCCCCTGCCGGTCGCCGGCCTGCTCACCGGTGCGCTGGCCACGGATGATCAGCGTCGCGTCACCCACGGCGACGAAGATCTGCGGCGCGCCGCGCATCTCGTAGCGGTCGACGATGCGGCCGTCGAGCTTGTCGACGTACCACTCGGCGGCCGCGTCGGGCTCGGTGCTGACGAGATGCACGTGGTCGAAGGAAAGCGGGTGGGCAGCCATGCTCTGGAATCTCCGAGGGATTGGAGCGCCAAATCTGGCATCGGGTGACCGACGGTGTAAAGCGCGATGCGGGCGCGAACCACCGCTCGGCGCGCGGGTCGTCGCGGCCAGCCCCGACCGGCGGATGCCTGCTACCATCGCCGCCCGATCATCGTGGAGAGCCCCGGATGTCCGACCGCGTGACGAGCCTGGATCCGTCGTCCGCCCTGCCCCGGCGCACCGGTCGCGTTCGCGTCGCAAGCGCCCACGGCGCGATCACCATTCGACGCGACGCCCACGGGGTGGCCCACGTCGACGCGAGCGACGAGCACGACGCGTGGCTCGGTCAGGGCTACGCGGCGGCGCAGGACCGACTGTGGCAGATGGACTTCGACCGCCGGCGGGCGGTCGGCCGGCTGGCGGAGGTGACCGGAGCAAGGGCCAGATTCGGCGGTGAGGACGCGATCGCCGCCGACGTGCTCGCACGACGCCTGCGCCTCGAGGCGGCGTCGCGCGCCGACGTGGCGGCGATGTCGGCCGAGACGCGCGCGATGTTCGACGCCTACGCCGCCGGGGTGAACGCGTTCATCGCCGGCGGCGACCCGTTGCCGGTCGAGTTCACGCTCTGCGACTACCGCCCCGAGCCGTGGGCGGCATGGCACAGCGTGGTGGTGTTCAAGATCCGCCACGTGCTGATGGGCCTGTGGCAACAGAAGGTCGCCTGGGCGCACTTCCTGTCGAAGGTCGACCCCGAGCGCGCGGCCCTGCTCCCCGACACCGGCTCGCCCCCCGGCACCGCGACCATCCTCCCACCCGGCGCCGCCGTCGCCAGCGTGCTCGACACCGCGGCGGCGGACATCGCGGCGGTGGCCGGCAGCCTCGGCTTTCTCGCCGAGGTGGACGGCGGGTCGAACTCCTGGGTGGTGTCCGGCACGCGGGTGACGACCGGGCACCCGGTGCTCTGCAACGACAGCCATCGTGCGCTCGACGTGCCGAACGCGTACTGGCAGATCCACGTCCGCTGCCCCGGCTTCGACGTCATCGGCGCGACCTTCGCCGGCGTGCCGGGGTTCCCCCACTTCGGCCACAACGGCAGCGTCGCCTGGAACATCACCCATACCCAGGCCGACTACCAGGATCTCTTCGTCGAGCGCTTCGACACCGACGCCCCGGGGCGCTACCGCAGCGGCGACGGCTGGAAGCAGGCCGACCGCCGCGAGGAACGCATCGCGGTGCGCGCCGCCGACGACGTCGTGGTGGAGACCTGGGCCACCGACCACGGACCGGTGGTCCACGGCGATCCGCGCCAGGGGCACGCGCTGGCGCTGCGCTACACCGCCACCGATCGGGCGTGCCGCCAGTGGGAGTGCCTGCGCCCGATGCTCGCCGCGCGTACCGTCGCGGCCCTGCACGAGACCCAGCGTGAATGGGTCGACCCGGTCAACAACCTCGTGTCCGCCGACACCGCGGGCCACATCGGCTATCTCTGCCGCGGGCGCCTCCCGATCCGCGCGTCGAGCGCCGGGCGCAGGGTGCCGGCACCGGGCTGGGACGGCGCGCACGAGTGGCTGGGCGACGTGCCGTTCGAGCGCATGCCGCAGGTCATCGACCCGCCGCAGGGCTACATCGGCACCGCCAACCAACGGGTGATCGACGCCGACGAGCCCTACGTGTCGGACCTCTACGCCTCACCCCACCGCGCCGACCGGATCCGCGAGCTGCTCGACGGCACCGGCACGCTGAGCCCGGAGACCATCGTGGCGATGCAGGGCGACCGCGTGTCGCTGGTCGCGCGCGCAGTCGGCGCCCTGCTCGCCCGCCTCGATCCGTGCGCGGGCGACGCCGAGCGCGCGCGCCGGATGCTCGCGGGCTGGGACGGCGAGCAGCTCGGCGACGATCCGCGGCCACTACTGTTCGCGTGCCTGCGCCGCGAGCTGATGCGCGCGGTGCTCGAGGGCACCGTCGGTCCCGACGCGTGCGCCTGGCTCAACGCACAGCCGGCCCCTGCCTACGGCCGACTCATGAACCACTGGATGTCGGGACTCGTGGCCGGGCTCGACGCGCGCTATCGCGACCACGCACCCGGCGGGCGAGCCTGGAGCGCCGTGCTGCCGGCCGTGCTCGAGGCAGCGTGGCAGGCTGCTTGCGCGGTCGGTGGCGACGATCCGCAGACCTGGCGCTGGGACCACCACCACCGCACCGCGGCGCGCCATCCGCTGTCGTTCGCCTTCCCGGAGCATGCCGCGCTGCTGGACCCACCGGCGGTGGGGGTCGGTGGTGACGGCGACACGCTGCAGGCCGCGGGTTACGTCTGGAAGCCCGGAGGCGCGCTCGGCCTGACGCTGCTCAGCGTCTACCGCCAGGTCGTCGACTTCGCCGATGCCGAGCACGGTAGCTTCGTGGTCCCCGGCGGCGTGAGCGGCCTGCCGGGAACCGCGCACTACGCCGACCAGCTCGAGCACTGGCGCACCCACCGACGGGTGCCGATGCATCGCCGCGCCGACGAGGTCGAGGCCGCCGCCGTCACCACCCTGACACTGCACGGCTGAGCGTCGAGCCCGGGCGCGCGCTCGCGTGCCCGGCCGGTGAGACCGTCGCCGGCACGCGCCGAGACGCGCTCAGGTCTGCGTGCAGGCGCCCGCGTACACCGCGGCGATGGCATCGACCTCGGGCCGCGGCCAGATCTCGGGCACGCCACCGTCCACGCGCTCGACCCGCGGCGGGCCGTCGTGCAGCGCGCCGATCGCCGCGCAGTCGATCCCGTCGCGTCGCAACGCCGCACACACCGCGTCGCTGTCCGCCGGGTCGACCGCGATCAGCAACGCACCGGAGGCGATCGAGGCGAGCGGGTCGATGCCGAACGCGACGCAGACACGCCGGGCCAGCGCCGGGATCGGAATGCGCGACGGATCGACGCTCACCGTCAGCGCACTCGCCTCGGCCATCTCCCACAACGCGCTCGCCACTCCCCCCTCGGTGGGGTCGTGCATCGCGGTCACCCGCCCGGCGGTGATCGCGACGCGCGCGTCGCGGGTCACCCCGATGCCGGGCGCGTGCAGGAAGTCCCGCGCGGCCCCCAGCTCCTGCGGCGAGAGCACGTCGCGCAACCGCTGCGGGAACTCGCGCGCGAGCAACGACGTTGCCTCGATCGGGACGCCCTTGGTGATCAGCAGTCGGTCACCGGCGCGCGCACCACGCGGCGTGATCAGGCGCTCGCGCGCCACCTCACCGACCATCGCACCGACCGCGATCGGTCGGTCGAGACCGGCGGTGATCTCGGTGTGGCCGCCGATCACCACGATTCCGAGCGCACTGCACGCGGCGTGCACCTGAGCCATGATGCCGCGCGCGGTCTCGGCGGTGGTGCGACCCTCGGGCAACAACAGCGTGACCAGTAGCCAGCGCGCAACGGCGCCGGTGGTGGCGATGTCGTTGGCGTTGACCTGGACCAGGTAGTGACCGATCTCGTCGGTGGCGAAGGTGATCGGGTCGGACTTGTAGACCATCAGGCGATCACCACCGTCGACGACCGCGCAGTCGAGCCCGATCCCGGGACCGAGCACCACCCTCGGATCGTCGACCCCGAGCCGATCGAGCAGCGGCGCGAGGACATCGACCGGCAGCTTTCCGACCGCCAGTGCGCGCGGTGTCGGCGTGTCGGCAGGCCTGCTCACCGGACCGCGGCCGCGGGTCGAGGCGACGCGACGGCGCCCGCACGCATGCTCAGCCCTCCAGCCGCTCGGGCGGCGCATCGTCACCACGGCGGTCGAGCACCTGCTCGGCGACCGCGAGCAGCCGGGCGAGATCGGTCGACAGGCCGGAGACGGCGAGCCCCTGGCGCTCGAGCCATTCACGTAGCTCCGTACCGGTGAGCCCGTCGCCATCGCTCGCCATCTCGTGGAGCTCCTTCAGCGCCAGGGCCAGGCGCCGCTGCGCGGGCGAGAGGGCCAGCTCGCCCCCGCCTCGCGTGCGGACCATGCGCTTCAGCCGACGCACCACCGCCGGCCAGTCCACGTGCTCCGCGAGCAGCGCGATGCCGCGCTCGGTCAGGTCGCGCATGTGCTCGGCGTCGGCCGCGGACGAGACGCGGCCGAGCACCGCGCGCGCGACCTCCCTCGCCAGCTCGCCGAGCTCGGGCCGCGACCGCGTGGCCGCCTCGGGCCGCGCGACGAACGTGCGCAGGTTCGCGGTCACCCGCCCGAGCATCTCCGCGAGCGGCCCGTCGTCAGCGTGCGGCGCCACCGTGCCGACCATCGGCACGGCGACGGACGGATGGGCGTCGGACTCGATCCAGTTGACCCACACGCTCGCGTCGACCACCTGTCCCGCGAGCGCGAAGGGCCCACCGCGCGGTGGGCTCGGCAGGGCGCGCGCCGCCTCCATGACGTAGCGCCAGCCGAGCTGGAGCATCGGTGGCGCATGCAGACGGGTGACGATCGCGGTGAGCCGATCGGTGCTCGTGGCCAGGTCACCGAGCCGCGCGCGTCGTGCCTCCAACGCCACCACGTCGGGATGGTCCCGCCCCAACAGGCTCGCGGTGTTGCCGAGGACGATGTCGAGCAGCGCGAGATCGGGCTCGGCGCGGAGCAGGATGAGATGCGCCGCCATCAGTCCGAGCATCGGGTTGTCGAACTTCCCGCGCAGCAGCGCGCGCATGGCGTCGCGGTCGATGATCCCCTCACCACGCGCGAGCGCGCGGCGGGCCAGCTCGAGCAGCTTGAGATCCTCGCGCTCCGGGATGAACGGCACGCCGGTGCGCTCGATGACGACCGCCGCGTCGTCGAGGTCGGCCAGTCGGGCGGCCGAATCCTGAGCGTCGGGGACCATGGCGACGAAGAGCTGCAGGGTCCAGCCCGCGGGAACCACCAGTGGCATGCATCGCCGCTCGCCGTGACGCGGCGGCGCGCGCAGGACGTAGGCGCCGGGCGCGACCTCCGCGTTCGCCAGCAGGTAGCCCGCCGCCACCTCCCGAGTCGCGATCGCGTCCAGCGCGATCCGGCCGTCGATACCGGGACCGGTGAGGTCGAACCCGTCGAAGCTCGCGGCGTGGTGCCCGAGGGCCGCGGGGTCGAGCTCGCGATCGGGCTCACCCGGGTCACGCAGCAGGATCGCGAGCCCGGCGCCGGTACCGAGCCGGGCGGTCGGCGCGGCACCGATGCCGGCGGCGGAGGCGGCGTGACGTTGCCGAGTGCGGCTGGTACCGGCGAGCGGAATCGGGGTCGCGAACACCACCGGGTCGAGGCGAACGACGCGGACCCGATCGGCCTCGGAGACCGCGAACAGGGTGTCCCGGCTGGCGTCGCCATTGCGCGCGACGGCACGGTAGATGCCAGGAGCGACGTCGGCCTCGACCTCGCCGATCCCGCGCGCGAGGACGCGGAATCGGCCGTCGACCAGCATCACCTCGTCGACACCGTCGGCGGCCTGGACCGCGACCCGAACCTCAGAGGCGCACATCGTCACCTCCCGCGCTCTCCACCGCGAACAGCGCCTGGCGCGCGAGCGCCCCGCTCAACGCGTAGCGGTAGAAGCCCGGCTGCAGATCGAGCGCGAACCGCTCGCCGTCGAAGGCGAGCGGTCGGGGCTCGGCACTGCCGCGGCGCACCGTCGACGTCTCGGGTGGGCGGCGCAGCTCGCAGCGCGCCACCGGGCGCAGGGCGCCGTCGGTCAGCTCCAACGCGACCGGCGCGCCGGGATGGTCGGCGAGCACGAATCGACACTCGACACCGGCGTTTCCCGAGCGCAGGAGCAGATCCTCGGCAGTGGTCGGCAGCACCACCTCCGGTGCCGGCGCCGCCTCCGCGCCGCAGACCTCTTTCCAGGTGCCGAGGAGGTGATCGCGCAGCGCGGTGGCGCTGATGTGGTTCCCGGCGTCCGGCACCGCCTCGGTCAAGGCCTTGCAGAGCGCGTGGGTGAGGAGCCCGAAGACCTTGCCACCGCGCTCGGCGATGGGTCGCTCCTGCGCCTTGCCGCCCTTGGGCGCGGCGTAGATGCAGAGCAGCTTCACCGTGGTGGCTGCGCCGACCCCGGCCTCGTTGATCGGCGGGATGTCCGGTGAGCGGTTGACCTCCGCGTCGCGGCAGCAGTCCATGACCAGGACGATCTCGGAGAACAACGCCTTGTCCCTGGCCGACAGCGCGTAGAAGGTGCCGTAGATGTTCTCCGGGAAGTCGCGGGTGGCGTTGGCGGCATAGAGCGCACCCTGCGGGTTGAGGCTCTTGCGCTCACAGAACCCGTGCCCGGAGAAATAGAGGTAGAGGCGTGCGTCGCGCCGCGTCACCCGCCCCTCGGCATCACGCACGACGCGCTTGAAGGCGCGCTTGAAATCCTCGGTGACTGGCGGGACGTCATCGGGCTCGACGTCTGGCGCCAGCCGCCGCGGGCTGAGGATGGTGGTGACGTTCGCCGGGTCCAGACCGCCACCGTCGGGCGATGTCAGCCAGTGGCGGACCAGGGCCACGTCGTTGAACGGCCCCCGTAGCTCGGGGAAGACCGCGGCGTCCGCGTAGCGCGAGATTCCGACGAGGATCGCGTGATCGTCCGCGGCCATCAGCTCTCCCGAGCGCACCTCACCACGCGTTGGCCAGCATCCACTCGAGGCTGGCGAGCGTCGTCTCGTCGTTGTCGAAGTCGCCGTGCTTGCGCGAGGCGCAACGTCGGCCGTCTCCGTCGTCGGCGCACGACCATACCACGCGGCCCGACGCGGCGAGCTCGCCGCGCACGCGATCGACCGCCTCGAATCCCGCGCCCGAGTACGTCTCCGCGAGATCCTGATAGCGCTGCATCCCGACCAGCGGTCGGTCGACCTCGCCGACCCAGCGCCCGTCGCGCACGTCCCCCTCGAGGAGACCGGACACGAAATAGAGCAGCGACCGGGTGTAGAGGACCGGGACCATCGCGTCCGCGGACTCCACCGGCTCGCTCATCGCGAACATCCGCAGGCGCCGGACTCGCGGGTGATCGCCACCGGCGTGCGCGTCGAGCGCGTCGGCGAAACGTGCGTGCGAGACCGCCGGCGCGAGGAGCACGACGTCGAAGCGGAGCTCGGGAGCGAGTCGCGCCGCCGCATCGAGGAGCTCGCAGATGTAGATGGCGCCGGTGCTGTGCCCGATGAGGGTGATGCGATCGAAGCCGCGACCGGCTGCCTGCAGCGCGCCGAGCTCGCGCACCACCGCCGTCCCGCAGCAACGCGGGTCGTCACCGAAGCCGTCGTGGGTGTCACGCTTCATCTGGTTCCAGACCACGGTTCCCACCTTGTCGAGGAAGGCCGAGCGCAGGACTTCCTCGACCACCGTGCAGTAGATGCCGTGATCGCGCCCGGCGCGATAGCGCTCGATGACCGCGAGCACCACTGTCGCCACCCAGCGCGCGACCGTCCACCACGACAGCGCGCCCTTGGCAGCGTGGGTGCGACCGGGCAGGAGCGCCTGCAGCGCGTGGTCGTCGAGCGCGGTGGCGGTGGTCGCCGGGTCGGCCGCCTGCAGCGCGAGGAAGGCGTCCTGAAAGTCCGGATCCGCATCGAGCCCGTACTCGATGTCGGCCGCGAGGTCGTCGAGCCCTGGCAGACTCGCACCCTTTCCGGTCGCGCTCGCGGCACGGTCGAGGTCGACGACCGGCGGCCGGGCGCGCGCGCCGTCGAACCACTGGCCGAACTCCTCGCGCAGTCGCACCTCGTCGATCGTCGTCCCGGCGGCGCCCTTGAGCCCGACCGAGCCGCCGATCTTCTTCACCACCCACTCCGCCACCTTGGTCACCAGCGCACGAAAGGCGCGGTCGGCGAGGATGTCGCGTGGGTTGTTGACCAGGCTCTCCACCAACCCCGATTCCCAGACGAAGAACAGCGGGTAGGCGCCGGCATCGGCGTAGCGGGGCGCCAGGCGGTCGGCGATGCCACGGCCGGCACGCTGCGACACGAGGCCGCCGTGGAAGTGCAAGACGAGGTGCCGGGACGCGCTGGCGGCGCTACCGAGAATGCGCGCGACGTCCTCGACGCTGGAGGTCGTGTCGTCACCGAAGCGGCCGTTCGCACTGTGCAGGACGTGGTCGCGCTGGACATTCATCGAGATTCCCCTCTACCTCGTCGGGCGACGTCCAAGATAACGCGGCGGCGTCGACTCGCGCGTCGCGCGCGGTGCTCTCGTGACGCAGATCAGCGGTAGATCAGTCTGATCGTCGACGACGCGGTCGCCACCAGGACGTCGTTCTGGTGCAGGTCTCCCTCGAGGAAGCCGATCGACTTGCCGAGCCGCACCACCCGGCCGCGCCCGAGCATCGGTCCCGGGTTGCCGGCCCGCAGGAAGCTCACCTTCACCTCGAGGGTCGGCACCGCCGCGCGCCCCTCGCAGGCGCCCATCGCCGCGTAGGCCATCGCGGAGTCGACCATCGCGGTGATGAATCCACCCTGGACGATGACCTCGGAATGACACATCCCGGGGGTGGCGAGAAAGCGCATGGTGACCTCTCGCCGCGCCTGGTCGTACCCCAGCACCTCACCGCCGATGGTGGTGAGCGCCGGGGAGCCGCGTCCGCGCAACAGGTGCGTGAGCTCGTCGTCCGTCATGTCGTCTCCACTCTTGCCTGCGTCGACCAGCGCTGCCACCCCGCGCGGCCGGGGGAAATCCCCGAGTCATGCGGGCCAAATGCCCCAACCTCGACCGCATCGTCGACCGACGCCGGCGACGGCGGCGCGACCAGCGTGCCGGCACAGGCGCGTCCGCCGGCTCCGATGCGCGAGCACGCGAGCCGAGGCGCGGGACATCCCGCCGCGACACAATCCGTTGAATACGAAACCCCTTCTGCCCACCCGAGCGGCGACCGGGGCACGTGCCGTGCGGCCTCGGTCGCCCGTCGCCCGGCTCCGCGGTGCTCACCCCGGGCCCCAGACCCGGACAAAGGCCTCGGGCCACGCGATCGTGGCACGGGTCTTGCCCGACGGGAACTGCGGACCTGACGCCGACCCCTCGCGGCGTGCCGCTCGGGAGTGCGAGATGAACAAGCCACTGCAGGACGTCCTCGGTCGCGCGGCCCGGACGCAGGCCACCGGGTACGTGTTCGCCTTTCCGCCCCCGCACGATGGCGGGGAGTTCGCCATGCTCACGCTCGTCGACGGCAAGGTCGTGGCCGCCGAGGACTCCAACGACGCCGGTCCCGAGGTGCTGTGGACCCTGATCGCGCGCGACAGCGGCCGCGTGGTGCTCTCGGAGACCACGGTCGACACCGACAGCATCCACGCGGCGATCGAGGACGACGCGCGGACGACCTGGGAGACGGCGCTCGATCTCGATTCCGAGCTGCTCGCCCTGGCGCCGGAGGACGAGCCACCGGCGGACGACGGCGACGGCCCGCGGACGCATCCGCTGGGGGTGCGCGAGCAGGCCGAGGCCGAGGCGCTGCTCGCGGCGCTGGAGGCATCGTCGTGGGAGACGCGTGACGACATCGCGCCAGGGCGCGCGCTCGACGCGGCGGAGCCAGCGCACGACCGCCCGGCTCCGGTCGGTGCCGCGGACACCATCGCCACAGACCATTCGTCAGCCGTCCGCTCCCCGCTGGAGACGGCCACGCGCGAGGTGGTGCGCTCGCTGCTCGGCCCACAGGCGATGGCGGAGGTCGACGCCGCGGCGCGGCTCCACCCACCGCCGGAACGGCCGAGGGCGTTCCTCGACACGGTGCGCGAGCTGGTCGGTCGCTTCTACGACGCGTCGCTGCTGGAGCGGCGGTTCGACCACCTCTACCGCGAGGTGGATGCCACCGACTCGGACGACACCGCGGTGGTGGCGATCGCCGCGGCCACCATCGAGTCGTTGCTCGGGGCTCGAGCGGCCGAGCAGGTGCACCGCGTCGCCCGCGAGCACCCGCCGTCCGCCGAGCCGGAGGCATTCCTCACCGCCGCGCGCGCACTGGCCGCGGGGCTCTACTCCGACAGCGCGGTGCGTATCGCCTTCGCGCCGGTCGAGCGCAGCCTGTCGACGACGCGGAGGGCGCGACATGCTTGAGGTTCTCGACACCGCTGGTCTGGTTGCCTGGATCGCCGCCGCCGCGAGCGCGATGGCGGTGCAGCGCTACATGCGCAGCCGCGGATGGACGGTGCTGATGGTCGGCGCCTGCCTGGTGGTGCTGCGCCAGCTCCTCGAGTTCGCGCCCGGCTACGCCGAGGCCGCGACCTCGGCATCGATCCCGAACGTCTACATGCTCCGTTACCTGGTCGGTGGCGCGGCCGCGGTGGTGCTGCTGGTCGGCGTGATGATGCTCTGGCAGCAGATGGTGGTGACCCGGACCCTGCTCGAGGGCGGCGACCGATGAGGGCGCGAGTCTCGCCCCGACTGTCGACCGCCGCCGGGCTCGCCAGCCTTGCCACCGACGCCGCCGCGCTCTCGCCGACCAACGCGAACGTCCGGCTGCTCGAGGACACGATGTGGGTGTTCGTCTTCGTGATGCTGCTGGCGCTCGCGGTCGGCATGCGCCGGCTGAGCGCCGGAACGATGCGCACGAGCTACGTGATGCTCGCCGTCGCCGGGTGCTGCGGGCTCGGCTGGAAGGGCCTCGGCGTGGTCAAGCGCGTGTTCGGTCTGACCTCGCCAGCCTGGCTGCTCGACGTCGCGCGCGAGGCCTGCGAGGCGCTCGCCGGCGTGATGCTGACCGTGGGCTTCGTGATGCTGGCCCACGCGTTGGTGACTCGATTCCGCGACCTCCAGCGCACCGGCTCTCAGTACACCTCCTCGTAGGCGACGTAGCGCGCGGATTCCGCCATCGCCTCCACCAGCGCGATCTCGTGGCGCTTGTGGGCGACGTAGATGTCGCAGAACCGCCCGGGGAACCAGGCTCGAGCGGTCGGGCTGGCCTCGAGGCGGTCGAGCGCGGCGGCGAGCGAGGTCGGCAGGCGAACCAGGCCGCGCGCCGCCAGCGCCGACGGCTCCAGCCGTGACAGGTCCTGCGCGGTGACCTCGGGCGGTGGCAGGCCGTCCTCGACCCCCTGCGCGCCGGCGTGGACGATCGCGGCCAGCGCGAGGTAGGGAGAGGCGGCGGCGTCGGCCGCCCGGTACTCGAAGTTGTACTGCCGTGCCGCGCTCTGCGCATGACGCTCGGTGACCGGGCACAGCCGCACCGCCGCCTCGCGATCGCGCAGGCCGAGATTGTTGAACGCGGCGCTCCAGCGATGCGGCGTGAGCCGCGCGTAGGAGATCACCGACGGCGCGGTGAAGGCCACGATCGACTCCAGGTGCGCGAGCACGCCGGCGACGAATGCACCGGTGAGTGCCGACATGCCGTGCGGACCACCCGGGTCGTGGGTGACCGGCTCGCCGCTCGCGTCGACGAAGCTCGCATGGACGTGGACCCCGTTGCCGACCCCGGCGGGATCGCGGATGGGCGTGAAGGTCGCATCCTCCCCGAGCTCGAGGGCCGCCGCGCGGACCAGCTCGCGCAACACCACCGCGGCATCGGCAGCGCGTACCCCGATCTCCGGCGCCACCGTGACCTCGTACTGGTCGGCACCGTACTCGCGCATGAACGTGTCCGACTGATAGCCCGCGGCGTCGATCGCGCCCATCACCGCCTCGCCGAAGGCGCGGCGAGCCTCGAACCCGGCCATCGAGTACGCGTCACCGCGCGGGCGGGCCGGGCCCTTGAGCTGGAACTCGTGCTCGAACGCCGCGCGCAGGCGCACTCCGGCAACGCGCTCGAGGCGCGCGAGCGCGGACTTGAGGATCGATCGGGTGCAGCATTCCCACGGCGTGCCGTCGAGCTCGAGGATGTCGCCGAGGGCGAAGTCGCGCGGTGGAGCGCGACCACCGAGGTCGATCTCGAACCGCGCCTCGGGGTCGGGGACCAACAGCAGATCGCCCAGCGCCCCGTAGGGGCTCTCGGCGATGGCGTCGAAGCAGGTGATCTGGACGTTGGTCGGGGTCCAGCCGACGCCGCGCGCCGCGCGCTCGCCGAGCCGGGCGGCGGGGAAGGCCTTGCCGCGGACCTTGCCGGCGATGTCCGAGGTCGCGACGAAGAGCAGGGGCTCGCGGAGCATCGGCATCGCTGGTCTCCTCGTCGGGCGCGGACAGGCCGAAATGTCCCGGCCCGCCCCCCGCCTGTCAACCGCGCGACTGTCGTTGACAGCACCTGCTCGAGTGGCCGAGCCTAGCCGGCGATGCCGTCTCGCCGAGCGACTCGAATGCCCGCCGACGCCCCCACCCGCTCGCCAGGACCACTGCTCGGTGCGAGCGACCCGGCGGCGGTGGAGGTGGTGAATGCCGATCGGCCGCCCACCGTGGTGTTGGTCTGCGAGCATGCCGGGCGGGCGCTCCCGGCCGCGCTCGGGACACTCGGCCTCGACGCGCTCGACCTCGCCGACCACATCGCGTGGGACATCGGCGCCGCCACCGTGGCGAGGAGCATGGCTCGACGACTGGACGCCCCCCTGGTGCTGCAGGCGTACAGCCGGCTGGTCATCGACTGCAATCGACCGCTCGACGCGCCCGATTCGATTCCCCCGGTGAGCGACGGGCGGGTCATCCCCGGCAACGCGGAGCTCACGGCGGCGACCCGCGCGGCGCGGGCGCGCGAGGTGTTCGTGCCGTACCAGGACGCGGTCGCCGCGCAGCTCGACCGCCCCGGCTGCCGTGCCGCGTTCTCGATCCACAGCTTCACCCCGGTGATGGCGGGGGTGCGCCGCCCGTGGGACGCGGGGCTGCTGTTTCGCGACGACACGCGAACGTCGTCGTCGCTCGCGCGCGTGCTACGTCTTCACGCGCCCGAGCTGCACATCGGGCTCAACCAGCCCTACACCATCGACGCTCGGACCGACTGGTTCGTACCCTGCCAGGCGGAGCCCCGTGGCCTCGCCCACAGCCTGATCGAGATCCGCAACGACCACTTGCGCGCCGAGGACGGTTGCGAGCGCTGGGCACGCCGCCTGGCTGATGCGATCACCTCGGTGATGGAGGAGATGGAGAGGTGCAACTGACGCGTGAGGTTCCACTCGTGCCGCGCGAGTCGGCGCTGTTGTTCATCGACGTGCAGAACTTCAGCGCCCACCGTGATGGCGGCGAGTTCGCCACACTGACACCCGAGGAGCGCGAGGCGCGCTTCGGTTGGTTCTTCGACCGGTTCGAGCGCGTGGTCCTGCCGAGCATGCAGCGGCTGCAACGCATCTGCCGGGCCGCCGGGGTCGAGGTGATGTACACGACCATCGAGAGCCTCACTCTCGACGGGCGCGACCGCAGCCTCGACTACAAGATCACCGGCTTCCACGTCCCCCGTGGCTCATGGGACGGTCGCGTGCTCGATGCGCTGGCCCCGGGCGAGGACGAGATCTGCCTGCCGAAGACCTCGTCGTCGGTCTTCGTGTCCACCCACATCGACTACATCCTGCGCAACCTCGGGGTGCGCCAGCTCGTGCTGAGCGGACTGGTCACCGATCAGTGCGTGGAGAGCGCGATTCGCGACGCCTGCGACCTCGGCTACCTGGTCACCCAGGTCACCGACGCATGCATGACCTACACCCAAGAGCGACACGACGCATCGCTGCGCGCGATCAAGGGCTACTGCCGCCAGGTCACGGTGGCCGAGCTCGAGGCCGAGCTGGCGTCGTCACCGACCCGTTAGCAGGTTGTTGAAAAGGTGCGTCCTGCACGTTTTCAACTCGCTGCGCCGAAGACGCGGTCTCCGGCTTGGCGACTTACAACAAGCGCTTACGTGCTTGTTTTAAGCCGGCACGTCCCTTCGACGGCGCTCAGGGCAAGCCATGTGCCGGGCGCAGGCTGCCGAAGAACCGAGTTCTTCAACAGCCTTTCATCGAACTACACGTAACGACCTGATTTCAGTGGCTGCGGCTTTGCTAGCTCGCTGAGCCTGCCTGCCCTGAGCTTGTCGAAGGGTCGAAGCGCGTGCGCTGAGCCTGTCGAAGCGTATCCCCGAGCACCACCGTCGAGCCGTGGCGCCGAGCCAGGAGTGGCACGGCCGGCGAGGATTGAAGATACGCTTCGACAGGCTCAGCGCACGGTTCCTCCCGTTCGCGTCCCGAGCGCGCGACCGCCGGTCGTGGGGGCTGTTAGGGGCGGGGCACCATCCCCGCCCGACTCGCCGGCGCCATGGTGCCGGCGTGGCGTGCGTCAGCCGATCACCGGCTCGACGTTCTCGATCGTCCAACGCGCCAACGCCGTCACGTGCGCGTCCTGGCCGGGCAGGCCGACGACCTGGGCACCGACCGGCAGACCGCCGACGCTCATCAGGGGCATCGAGACACAGGGCGCGAACAGCATCGAGGTCCCGGTGTTGAAGACCGAGTCACCGGTCGGCCACGGTGCGAGCGGCTGTCCCGGCACGTCTCCCGCCCACGGCGTCGCCGGACCGGGGCAGGCGAGGGTAATCGCGGCGTCGGCAATCCCGGCGGTGGCGGCGTGCGCCGCCTGCGCCTGCGCGCGACGGAGCAACAGCGCCTGGTAGTCCCGATGGGTCATCGCCTCGGAGCGCGCGAGCCCCGCCTTCGCACGTGCGCTGACGCCGTCCGGATGCTCGTCGACGAGATTGCGGATCGCCCATCGGTTCTCCCAGGCGGTGATCGAGCTGGCGACCGCGCGCGCGTCGGCGATCGCACGCTCGAGCGACTCGATCAGTGGGTCGTCACCGCGGCGCAGGAGCGTGATCCCCGCCGACGCCAGGCGCTCGGTCAGGGTCGTGAACGCCGCCCGCGAGGCATCGTCGAGCTTCGCCCATCCCTCGGTCTCGAGCACCATCAGCCGCGTCGGCCTCAGCGCCGCCGGCGCCGTGTCGGGCCCGCGCAGTCCGGGAAAGCCGCGGTCGCCGCCGGCGCGCTTGACGATCTCGATCGCCGCGGTCCACATGTCCTCGATGCAGCCGGCGTGGATGCCGTGGGTGCTCATGCTGGTCGCCTGGCGCTCACCGCGATTGATCCCACCCTGCGACGGCTTGAGCGCGACATTCGCGCAGTAGCCCGAGGGGCGGATGATCGATCCACCCACCTGCGAGCCGATGGCAGCCGGCATCATGCACGCGCCCACCGCGGCGGCGGAGCCGGACGACGAGCCGCCTGGGGTGCGCGAGGGATCGAACGGATTGGTGGTCGGCCCGGGATGGTTGCCACCGAGCTCGGCGGTCACCAGCTTTCCGAGCACCACGGCGCCCGCCTGCCGCAACGCCCACACCGCTGCGTTGTCGCGCCGTGGGAAGTTGCCGCGATAGGCCTCGCAACCCATCTGCGTCGGCATGTCCCGGGTCTCGAGCAGGTCCTTGATGCCGATGGGCATGCCGTCGATCGACGACAACGGCTGCCCGGCACGATAGCGCGCGGTGCTGGCGTCGGCCGCCGCGCGTGCCGCCTCGTCGTTGCGCGCGGCGAACGCCCGGACCACCGGCTCGCGCGCCTCGACCGTCTCCAGGCAGCGCTCGAGATAGGCGCGCGGCGTATCGGTTCCGTCGCGAAACCGCGCTACCGCGTCGTGGAACGTGAGCGGTCGATAGGTCAGCGGGTCGTAGGCGTGAGAGCGGTCGGACATCGTGCGGTTCCTCGCTTGAGTCGCTCGGTCGCGGCGACTCGGAATCGCACTCTGGCGTGGCCACCGCGGACGCGGACGAAGATAGCACGCCGCAACCGCGCACCACGCCCCGCCGAGCCTGGCGCCGTGGCGGCTACTGCGCCAACGCGCAGGCGACGGTGACCGCCCCCCCGCTCTGGCTCGTGATGTGCAAGCTGGCGAGCTGGTTCTGCAGGAACTGCGCAACGCTCCCGAGGTCGGCATCGACCCGCGCGCGCGCCTCGGCGTCGCATGTCGGATCCGTGATCGTCACCACCACCTCGATTGCTCCGGTGAAGCGCGCGTCCTGGGCCGCGGCCTGGGCGTAACCGCGGACCACGTGCTGCAGGTTCGGATTCAGACCCTCGACGTCACCACACTCGATGGCGATTCGCAGCGCGCCGCCACCCGGCGACTGGTCGAGTGACGCGCGGTGGACGAACGCCGACTGCTCCTCGCTCGCCGCGGATTGCGCCGCCTCGCGCGCGCTGGCGACGACCGCCTCGAGTCCGTCGAGTCGACCTCCGATCCGAGCGTCGCGGAGGAGGAACACGTCGGGCGCGATCGGCGCCTGCTCCGGATTGAAGTGGCGCACGAGCGCGCAGTGGATGAAGGCCAGGGTCTCCTTGTCGGGCGCCCGATCGATGCGCTCGACCCCGGTGACGAACAGCTCGCCACGCTGCGGCACGATCGCGATCAGGTGCTCGGCCGACAGCCGCTCGTGCGCCTGGCGCATGATCACCTCGGACAGGATTGCCTCGGCCGCGAAGTAGTCGCCGGTGAAGACGAGCCCGCGGACGCGGCCGAGCCCCTCGACCGGCGACTCGAGGTCGATCGACGACCACTGCGCGCACTCGGCCAGGCGGCGTTCCAGATTGCGCATGGCGTGGGCGTGGAGGACGTCGAGCGTCAGACCTTCGCCGACGCTGTCCGCGGGGACGAACTCGACCGTCTCCGGGCGGTCCTGCACGTAACCGACGACCGGATCGGAGGGCGCCCCCTCGCCGCGCGCGAGGAGCGGTCGCATCGCCACGTGCTCACGCGCCGACTCCGCCCACTGCGCTGGCTTCAGCGCCGGAAAGAGTGCGTCGGTGAGCACCCGGCCGTCCGCGGCGCCGTCGGGCCCCGCCGCCGCTCGCCGTGGCGGCGCGTCGGTCGGATCACCATTGTCGTCGACCAGGCCGAAGGCGGTCGCGATCAACGTGAGCATGGCCGACTCGGTCTTGCCGACCTTGCGCGTCATCCGGCTCAGCCAACCACCGGAGGACTCGGCGACGCGTAGGACGATCCCGTAGAGGGCGCGCTTGTAGTGCCACGCGAGATGCGGGTCGAGCGCGTCGTCGATCGCTTCGGCGAGCCTCCCGAGCTGGGCGGCCGGGCTGTCCAGGCGTCGTTGGGCCGCGGCCATCGCCTGCTCGACCGTGTAGCCGGTCCTCGCCATGACTGCCGCGACGATCGCGAACTGCGGCTGCCCCATCGCCTGCGAGAAGGACTCGATCTCGCGCTGCGCGACCTTGCCGTCGGCGGCAGCGACGAGGAGGAAGACGAAAGGCGCCGAGCAGGCCAGAGCCTCCATGTCGGCCGCTTCTGGGATCGGGAGGGGGTTGGCGGACATCGGCGACTCCTTCGAGGACCCCGGCTCGAGCGCCGAGGGCGTGGGGATGTTTCGACAGGAGTGCTCGACCGACGAGAACGCGGTATCGACGCGGCGCGCGTGGGACCCGACCATCTCCTCGAGGACCTATCGGTCACGACCCCGGAGCGCTTGAGGCCTGCGGCCGACGACGCCGTCGCGGGGGCGCGTCCGGCCGCGCCTCAGGCCGCCCGCCGCGTCCGCCTGCCCGCGGCGTGCAGCACGCCGAGGCCGACCAGCGGCAAGAGCAGACCGCCGAGCAGGAGCGGGAACAGATGCCAGCGAAACGGGCGAGCGATCATGCTCGTCGCAGAATCCCCGCCGAGATGCCAGACGGGCACCGGCTCGCCGACGACGACCTGGGGATTCTGCAGGGTCACGGCCCTCGAGGTGAGACGGCCGAGCTCGTGGTAGTCGAGCTCGGTCTCGCCGAGCACCGGCCCGCGCGGCCCGTCGAATCGGTAGTGGACCGCGTAGAGCTCGATCGCGTCCGGCCCGGAGGTCCTGACTCCGTAGCGCCCGGAGCTGGGCGACCGTGCGCCGGCGGCACGCACGTCGACCACCACACCCTCGACGCGCTCGCCGAGAGCGAGCAGCCTCAGATAGCGCCCCTCGGCGAGCGACCACCCACCGAGCAACGCGATTCCGAGAACCCACAGCAGCAGGGCGATCGCCCGACCCTGCCTGGCGGTCACGCCGCGCGCCTCCGGGTCACCGCGCCGCCCCTATCCGCCCCGCAGCAGAAACTCCGGCAGGCGATCGATCGACGGGCAACCCATCTGCGCGAGCGCACCGCGAAGCTCGGCCTTCAGCACCGTGACGAGGTGCGCCGGGCCGCGCTCGCCGAGCGCGCCGAGTGAGAAGCAGAACGCACGCCCGAGCAGCACGTGGTCGGCGCCCATCGCCAACATGCGCGCGATGTCGAGACCGGAGCGTGCGCCGCTGTCGGCCACCAGGGTCACCTCGGGACCGACCGCGGCGCGAATCGCCGGCAGACACTCGACCGACGACGGCGCCGCGTCGAGCTGACGCGCGCCGTGGTTGGAGACCACCAGCCCGTCGGCGCCGAGCGCGATGCAGTCGCGCGCCTCCTCCGGGTCGAGGATGCCCTTGACCAGCATGCGCCCCGGCCAGCCGTCGCGGATGCGCTTCAGCTGATCGCGGGTGATGTGCCCGTCCATGAGACGGCCGAGCAGACGCGCACCGGTGGCAGTGCTCGCCCCCGACGGCAGGTACGGCTCCCAGGTGCGGAATCGCGGTGCGCCGTGGACCAGTGTCTCGAGCGCCCAGCGCGGGCGAGTCGCGATGCTCGCCAGCGTCGCGAGGTCGACCTTCGGCGGAACCGAGAGACCGTTTCGGATGTCGTGCTCGCGCCGCGTCGACATCGGCACGTCGACCGTGACCAGCAGCACCTCGTAGCCGGCAGCGTGCGCGCGGCGCAGCAGCGAGGCCTGAATCGCGTCCTGATTCGGTGGGTAGAGCTGGAACCACGCGTTGTCGCCACCGATCTCACGGATCGACTCGAGATCCGCGGTGGCGAAGTTGCTGAGCGCGAACGCGATGTCGTGGCGCCGCGCGGCCGCGGCCATGATCTCCGGCGCACGCGGCCACACCAGACCGACGAGGCCGACCGGCGCGACGCCGAACGGCGCGCTGTACTCGCGCCCGAGCAGACGGCAGCGGATGTCCGGATCGTCCGCACCGTCGGCCAGCAGCTTCGGCATGAAGGCGATGGCGTCGAGCGCGTCGCGATTGCGCGCGAGGCCGACGTCGCGCCCGATCGCACCGGCGACGTAGTCGTACGCGAAGCGAGGGATGCGCCGCCGGGCGGCGGCCTGCATCGAGTCGACGCCGGGAAAGCGCCGGTCCAGAGCGGAGTTCACGCCGCGCACGCTGAAGGGGGCACCCTCGGCCGCGGCGGCATCGATCTTCGGGACGTCGGAAGCAGTGCGGTTCATCGTGCGCCAACCTCGATGTCGAGCCAACCGAGCGCGGTGGTGTGAGCGCGATCGCCCGTGCGCAGCACCACCGTGGTGGTCTGCGACTCGACGATCGCCGGGCCCTCGACGCGTTGTCCGGGCGCCAGGGCGTCGAGATCGTGCACCGGCACGTCGATCCAGCGCCCGAGGTAAATCGGCCGCAGCGCGCGGTGCGGCGCATCCGGTCGCGCCGGGCGCGGCGGCTCCGCCGGCGGGTCCGGAAGGACCCCGACCACTGCCAGCCTGGCGTTGACCAGCACCGCCTCCTGGTCACGCAGCGAGTAGGTGTAGAGCGCCTCGTGACGCTCGTGGAACGCGTCGGCGACCGCGCGCATCGGATCCGCGCCGCTCCAGTCGACACCGTCGAGCGGCACCTCGACCTCGAAGATCTGCTCGCCGTAACGCATGTCGGCGCTGCGCCGGCACCGCACCGGCCCGTCGAAGGCGGCCTCGGCGAGCCGCGCCCTGCCCTGCGCCTCCATCTCCCGGAACACCGCGTCCAGACCGGCGCCGTCGATGCGGCTCGCATCGCCGATGTGGGTGCGCGTGAGCTCGTAGCGGAGGTTGCTGGCGAGCATGCCCCAGGCCGAGAACATCGGCGCCAGCGTCGGCACGATCACGCGCGTGAGGTCGAGTTGGCGGGCGACGTCGGTGACGTGCGCGCCCGCTGCACCGCCGAAGGACAGCAGCGCGAAGCGGCGCGGGTCGACCCCTCGACGCACCGAGACCAGGCGAATGCCCTCGGCCATGCGGGTGTTGACGATGCGATGGATGCCCTCGGCCGCGGCCATCCGGTCGATCCGCAGACGCCCGGCAATCGCATCGACCGCGCGGGTCGCCGCCGCCACGTCGAGACGATGACGACCGCCGAGAAAGCCCTCGGCGTCGAGGAAGCCGAGCACCAGGTTGGCGTCGGTCACCGTCGCCTCCTCGCCGCCGCGGCCGTAGCAGGCGGGGCCGGGCTCGGCGCCGGCGCTGCGCGGCCCGACGTGCAGGACGCCACCAGCGTCGACGTGGGCAATGGAGCCGCCACCGGCGCCGATGCTCGCGATGTCCAGGCTGTGCAGCGCGACGCGTTGCCCGGCGACGCGGCGGTCGGTCGAGACCGAGGCCTCGCCGTCGACCACCAGCGACATGTCGGTGCTGGTCCCGCCCATGTCGAAGCCGATGAGATCGCCGTGGTGCAGCAGTCTCGCCGCGTGGCGCATCGCGGCCACGCCTCCGGCCGGTCCGGAGAGCACCGCGCCGGCAGCGAGGCGCACCGCATCGGCGACCGGAGCGAGCCCGCCGTGGGACTGCATGATGAGCAGCGGGCCGACGTAGCCGGCCTCGGCGAGGCGTGACACCAGGCGATTCAGGTACCGGTCGAGCGCGGGGCCGACGTAGGCGTTGACGACCGTGGTGCAGACCCGCTCGTATTCCTTGATCTGCGGGAACACGTCGCAGGACAGCGAGACGTAGGCGTCGGGCAACGCGCGCGCGATGGCCGCCCCGGTCGCGCGCTCGTGGGACGGCGCGCGATACGAGTGCAGGTAGCAGACCGCCACCGCCTCCACCCCCGCCTCGCGGAGCGTCGCGAGCGCGGTCTGCAGCGAGCGCCGCCCCAGCGCGACGCCCTCCGATCCGTCGGCCCGCACGCGCTCACGTACCGGGAGGCGCAGCCGCCGCGGCACCAACGGCTCGGGCGCGGGCTGGCGGAGCGCGTAGCGGTCGTCCTTCAACCCCTCGCGCATCTCGATGATGTCGCGATGGCCCTCGGTGGTCAGCAGACCGACCCGCGCCCCCTTCCCCTCGAGCAGGGCATTGGTGGCGACGGTGGTGCCGTGGACGATGCGATCGGTCGCGGCGAGCAGCGCGGCGCGATCGAGGCCGAGCGACTCGCTCAGGCGGTCGAGGCCGTCGAGAACGCCGATCGACTGATCGGCCGGTGTCGACAACGCCTTGGTGGCGGTGATGCGCCCGTCGTCGTCGACCGCGACGAGATCGGTGAACGTGCCGCCGACGTCGATGCCGATGCGATAACGACTCACCGCCCGCCCTCCGCGTCGTCGAGCACGAAGCCGTCGGCGCGGTCGCGCTCGCGCGCCGCGGGATCGCGCTCGGCCGGGTCGCCCCAGCCGCCGCCGCCGGCGGAGAGCACGTGTAGCACGTCGCCCGGGCGCAGCTCGATGCCGGCCTCCTTGGTCAGCAGCTTGCGCGGGCGGCGACCACGCGAGCGCAGGGTGTAGGTGTGCGGCTTGCCGTCGAGGCCACCGTGCATCCCGCACGACGGGTACTTCACGCCGTCGCCCGCGGTGTTCGCGACCGCCGGCTCGGCGGTCTCCAGCACCAGCTCGAGCTCGCACCCCGGACCGCCTCGATGACGTCCGTCACCGCCGCTGCCGGGGCGCAGCTCGTGGCGGCGGAAGTGGAGCGGGAAACGCACCTCGGCCACCTCGACGCTGCCGAACTTGATGCCACCGGCGGCCTGCCACTCACCCGCGGACGGCCAGCCGTCCCCTGCCGACGAGGCGCCACCGCCGGGACGGGCGTGGAACATGTGCCAGATGAACG
The DNA here is from genome assembly GCA_024234875.1 of Ectothiorhodospiraceae bacterium. Classification (GTDB taxonomy): domain Bacteria; phylum Pseudomonadota; class Gammaproteobacteria; order HK1; family HK1; genus JACKNM01. The sequence continues at coordinate 108,814 of JACKNM010000002.1, forward strand.
CGCGCCCGGTGCGGGGATCCTTGCCCTGGATGGCGATGCGAAACCGCCGCCCCCAGCCCGCCATCACCCGCTCGGGGCAGGCTGGCTCCAGCGCGCGCATGATCGCCTCCAGGATCTCCTGCGCGCAGTGGTTGGTGGCGAGCGTCACCGGCGCGCCCTCGCGCGCCCACACCACGGTGCCTTCCTTCGCGATCACCTGCAGCGGGCGGAAGGTGCCGTCGTTCTTCGGGGTGTCGGGGTCGATGAGATAGGCGAGCGCCATCGCCACCGCCGAGCGCATGTTGGGGTACGAGGAGTTCACGAACCCGATGACCTGGGGGTGCGACTCGCTCAGGTCTACCGTGAGGTCGCTACCGCGCTTGGTGACGCGGGCGTGAATCGGGATGTCGTGATAACCGTGACCGTCGTCGTCGAGGTGGGCGACGCCGACGTACTCGCCGTCCGGCCATTCGGCGATGACCGCCCGCGCCTGTCGCTCGGCGCCGTCGAGCACCGCGGCGATCGCCGCCTCCGCGCGCTCCGAGCCGAGCTCGGCGAGCAACGCCCGCAGACGACGCTCACCGACGCGGGCCGAGCCGATCATCGCCGCCAGGTCGCCACGGAAATCGCGCGGATGACGCACGTTGAGCACGATGGTGTCGTACACGTCCTCGCGCAGGCGGCCCTGGTCGTGGAGCTTCAGCGGCGGGATGCGGATTCCTTCCTGCCAGATCTCGGTCGCCATCGGGTTGTAGGCGCCGTGGGTGGCGCCGCCGATGTCGCTCTGATGCGAGCGGTTGATCGACCAGAAGGCGAGGCGGTCGCCGTCGAACACCGGCACGAACGCGGTGAGGTCCGGGATGTGGTTGCCGCCGCGATAGGGATCGTTGAGCAGGTAGACGTCACCTGGCCGGATGGTGGCGCCGAAGTAGTCGTGCACCGCCTTGGCGGCCCACGGCAACGCGCCGACGTGGATCGGCACGTGCTCGGCCTGGGCCACGAGCCGACCGTCCGGATAGCAGATGCCGGTCGAGAAGTCGCGACTGGAGTTGAGGATCTGGGAGTAGGAGGTTCGCAGCATCGCCTCCCCCATCTCCTCGACGATGGCGCCGAGACGGTGCTGGACCACGGAAACGGTGATCGGATCGACCATGGCACTCCCTGGAGACGTTCGCCGCCGAGACGCGCAGTGTATCGGGTTCACGCACCGCTGGTGAGCACCGCACCGACGCCACCGTGGGCGACCGCGCGAGTCGGGGCGAGGCGTATACTCCGCGCGTTCCCACCCCACTCGAGGCCGTCGACCATGGACTTCCCGCGGTGAGCTCGATGCCCGATCCACGCCCCCCGCGCCTGGTCTGCCGTCGCTGTGGCGCCGAGCACGAGCTCGGGCCGATGTTCGAGGGCTGTGCCGCCTGCGCCGACGGCGGGCCGGCGGCGCCGCTCGAGGTCACCTACGACTACGACTGGCATCGCGACCACGGCACGCTCGCGCGCTGGCACGAGCGTCCGCCGGCGGTGTGGAGCTACCGCGAGCTGCTGCCGCTGCCCGCGGCCGAGGCCCCGGTGAGCCTGTTCGAGGGCGGGACACCCCTGGTGCGGCTCGAGGTCGACGGCCCCGGCACCATCTGGGCCAAGGACGAGACCCGCAACCCGACCGGCGCGTTCAAGGACCGGTTCCACACCGTCTCGGTGTCGATGGCCCGCCACCTCGGCTATGGCAAGGTCGCCGCGTCGACCACCGGCAACCACGGCACCTCGCTCGCGGCCTATGCCGCGCGCGCCGGCCTGCGCTGCCTGGTGTTCGCCGACCCGCGCGCCCCGGAGGTCCAGCGCGGTCTGATCCAGCTCTTCGGCGCCCGACTGGTCTCGATCCTCGACCGCCGCCCCAATCTCGCCTGGCTGGTGCGTGAGCGCGGCTGGTACCCATCGACCGGGCTCACTCCCTGGCCGGTAGCCACGCCCTACGGCATCGAGGGCTACAAGACCATCGGCCACGAGATCTATTTCCAGCTCGGCGGTCGGATGCCCGACCGGGTGGTCTGCCCGACCTCGGTCGGCGACGTGCTCTACGGCCCCTGGCGGGGCTTCGGCGAGCTCGCGGCGCTCGGCGCCGAGGGGCGCCTGCCGGCGATGGTGGCGGCGCAGGCCGCCGGGTGCGATCCGGTGGTCCAGGCGTTCGCGGCGGGCACCCGCGACGTTCCGGTGCATCCGGGCCCGGACACCATCGCGTTGTCGATCGGGGACGAGACCGCCGCCGCGTACACCATGGACGCGATCTTCGAATCGGGCGGCAGCGCACACGCGGTGTCCGACGAGGCCCTGCTCGCGGCGATGCGCCTGCTCGCGCGTCACGGCATCGCGGCCGAGTCCTCGTCCGCCGCCTCGGTCGCGGTCGCCCTGGAGCTCGCCCGGCGCGGCGAGATCACCCCGGGCGAGGACGTGGTCTGCGTGGTGACCGGCTCCGCCGCCAAGTGGCCGGCCGACGTCGCGATGGCGGCCGAGGCCCATGCGCTCCACGAGTCGGACCCGCAGACCATTCGCGCCTGGCTGGAGGCATTCGACGCCGAGCGGTGAGGCGGGCGCCGTCGCCCGGCCCGTCACGCCTCCCGTAGTGAGCGCACCTCGCCGTTGGCCTGGCGTAGCCGAACCGCGAGGGATCGCGCGATTCCGAGCAGCAACGCCATCGCCGCACGCTTGTGACCGGCGGCGAAGGCGTCGAATCGCTGCCGGGAAAGCACGTAGAGATCGGTCTCGACGAGCGCGATCGCATCCGCCGAGCGCGCCTCGTGATCCAGGAACGCCATCTCGCCGAAGTACGCGCCGCGGCCGAACGTCGCGAGGTGGTGGCTCGCCTCGGGTGAGACCGGGAGCATGATGCGCACCGCACCGCGGCGAATCATGAACAGCTCGTCGCCACCGTCGCCGCAGGAGAAGACGCGGCTGCCGGGGGGCACCGTCCGCGCCTCGATGCAGGCGAGCAGGGCGGCGACCGTCTCCGGCTTGCGTCCCTCGAGCAGCTCCATGTCCGCAAGCTCCAGAGGTGGCTCGTTCGCGACCGGACCGAGTCCCGCCTCGCCGAGGATCTGGTTCTCGACCCACTCCAGCGCCTGATCGAGCTCGTCGAACGCCCGCGCCCGGGGCTCCGCGGTGACCAGCCCGACCTCGCGGAAGTAGCGCACCATGTCGCGCCCGCTCGGCAGGCTGCGCGGCAGGTCGCAGAGCAGGAGATGGCCGCCGTGGTCGCGCAGCGCGCCCTCGACCTGCCCGAGGACGTGAATCGCCGTCACGTCCACCGACTGCACTCGCCGCAGGTCGAGAATCACGTAGTGCCGCCGCGCGATCTCCGGCTCCAGGGCGCGGTAGAGCTGGTCGGCGGTGCCGAAGAAGAGGCTTCCCTGCAGCTCGAGCACCACCGTCCGCTCGCCCTGCTCGACCAGCACGTCGCGTTGCTCGCGCCCACGGATCTGCTTCGACGAGATCTGCGCCCCATCGAGCTTGCGACGCACCACCGCGCCGCCGATCTGCTCGCGTACGAACAGCATGATCGCGAGCGCCACACCGACCCCGGAGGCGGCGATCAGGCTCACCGCCTTCGCCACCACCACGACCGCCACGATCACCGCGAAGTCGAGCAGGGTCGCCCGCGAGCGCAGCATCGTCAGGCTGTTCCAGTCGACCATGCGAACGCCGATCACGATGAGGATCGCGGCGAGCGATGCATTGGGCACCCAGGCCACGAGGCCGCCGAGGGCGACGAACGCGACCAGCGCGAGCACGCCCTCGATCACCCCGGAGGCACGGGTGGTCCCGCCGCTGGTCATGTTCACCAGCGTCGCCCCCATCTGGCCGGCACCCGGGACGCCGCCGAGCACCGTCGAGGCGATGTTCGCGACCCCCTGCCCCACCAGCTCGCGATCGGACCGATGGCGCGAGCGGGTCAGCGCGTCGAGGACCACGCAGGTCTTGAGGGTATCGATGGAGAGCAGGACCGCGAGGGTGAGCGCCGGCGCCGCCACCTGCCGCAGCTCCTCCGGCCCGAGGGCGACCAGAGCCGACCGCAGCGCGGCGACCGCCTGCGCGCCCGGCACATCCGCCTTCGCGCCCGCACCCACCGGGCCGACCACCAGGGGGTTGCCGGCCAGCTCGAGCAGGGATCGGTCGGCGAGCGCGAGCGCGAGGTAGGTCACCACCCCGGCGGCGAGGGCGAGAATGACGCCCGGGACGACTCGCGTGAGCCGCGGTGCCGCCAGCATCGCCACCATCGTCGCCACGCCGACCGCGATACCGCGCTGGTTCCATGCCACCGGATCCGAGAGCGCGTCGAGCAGCAGCCCGCCGTCGACACCGAGCAGCTTGGGCAGCTGGCTCGTCACCATCACCAGACCGACCCCGCTCAGGTAGCCGCTCACCACCGGGTAGGGCATGTACTTGATGAGTCGGCCCAGTCGCACCAACCCGAATGCGACCTGAAGCAGGCCGGCGAGGAATGCGACGAGGCCGAGGGTGACGAGCGTCTCGGCGGCACTGGCACCGTCGGCGATGCGCTCGGCCGCCAACGCGGCGAGCACGGCCGCGGCGGGGGCGCAGGGGCCACTGACGAGACGCGCGGTGCCACCGAGCAGCGGTGCCAGGATCCCGAGGACGATCGCGCCGATGATCCCGGCGACCGCACCCTGCGCGGCGTAGGTGCCGCCGAGCGGAGCGAGGATGGTGACGCCGAAGGCGATGGCCGAGGGCAGCGCGACCAGCATCGCCGCGAGCCCACCCCAGGCCTCGGACGACCAGCCGCGCCGCTGTGGCGAACTCACGCCCGACTCCACCGCCAGACCCCGCGACTCGCCGGCCTGCGCTGGAAATCTAGCCCGCTCGCGGTCGGCGTCGTTGATCGCGGTCACGATCGGAACGGGCGCAGGCCCATCGCGTTCGAGTCGTGCCCACTCGCCCGGGGGTGACAGGAGTCAAGACGAGACCTCCACCGGCGGGTCGAGAATGCGCCGAGCAGCGCTCGTCGCGTGGCGGAGAGGCGCATGAACGATCGGCAGCTGGCGCACCGGCTGCGGGCACGTGCTCACGCGCTGCTCGAGGGCGACGGCGCGCGGCGCTCACGCCCGGGCGCGGCGCTCGACGCGGCGTTGGTGTCACTCGTCGTCGCCAGCGCGGTCGTCGTCACCCTCGAATCGGTGGCTGCGGTGCGGGTGCGCCACACGGACTGGCTCCAGACCTGCGAGCACTGGGTGGCGGTGGCCTTCTGCGTCGAGTACGTGGGGCGCCTGTGGGTCGCGGCCGAGCAACCGGGGCCGGGTGGCGCCTGGGCGCGCCGGGCACGTTGGGCGACGAGCTTCCTCGGGCTGGTCGACCTCGTCGCCATCGCGCCGCTGCTCCTCGGCACCATGCTGCCGGCAGATCTGCTGTTCTTGCGGCTGTTCCGAGTGCTGCGAATCGTCAAGCTCGGACGCTACGCACCGGCCCTCGGCAGCATCGCGACGGTGATTCGCCGGGAGCGGCGGTCGATCTACGGCTCGCTGCTCCTGCTCGCGGTCCTGCTCTTCGTCGCGGCGTCGGTGATGCACCTGATCGAGGCCCAGGCGCAGCCGCTCGCCTTCGGCAGCATTCCGGCATCGATGTGGTGGGCCATGGCCACCCTGACCACGGTCGGGTACGGCGACGTCACCCCGATCACCCCGGCCGGGCGGCTCGTCGGCGGGCTGGTGATGGTGCTGGGAATCGGGGTCTTCGGTCTGTGGACCAGCATCCTCGCCACCGGCTACCTGGAGGAGCATCGGCGACGTGGATTCGTGGTGAGCTGGAACCTGGTGGCCAGCATGCCGTTGTTCCAGGGCCTCGACGCCGCCCGCGTCGCGCGCATCGTCGACCTGCTCCGGCCCGAGACCGTGCCGCCCCGCTACACCGTCATCCGCCGCGGCGAGAGCGGCGACTGCATGTACTTCGTCGTCGCCGGGGAGGTCGAGGTCGACCGACCGCCACACCCGGTCCGCCTCGGCCCGGGGCAGTACTTCGGCGAGGTCTCGCTACTGCGCGCCGCGCCACGCAACGCCACCGTCACCTCGGTGACCGAGTGCCGGCTCCTGCGTCTCGACCGGACCGCGCTGCAGCGCCTGCTGGCGAGCGAGCCGTCGATTCGCGAGAGCGTCGAGCACACCGCTCGCACCCGCGCCCCGAGCTGGGACGAGGCCCGCCCCGGATGAGACGACGCGGCGGCAGGGTCCGTTGCGCGTCGATTGCCCATTCGGCCCATAATGCGCAACGCCTCGTGCCCCCGGACCGACGTGCCGGGACCGAGCGTGGTCCGTCCGAGGAGCGACCTCCGATGTCTCCATCATCCGGTAACTGGCGCGTCGGCATCGGCGCCCTCCTCTTCGAGGGCAACACCCTCTCGCCCGTGGTCACCGAGCTCAGGGACTTCGAGTCGAAGTACCTGGCGCGCGGTGAGGACGTGCTCGGCTCGCTGCGGGGAAGCAACACCGAGATGGCGGGCGCCATCGACACGCTGGAGCTCCACGCGGTCGACATCGCACCTCTGCTCGCGACCCACGGCGGCGCCGGCGGTCGGGTCAGCGCGGCGGCGCACGCGGCGCTGACCGGCGACCTGCTCGCGCGGCTGCGCGCGGCGATGCCACTCGACGCCCTCTACCTCGCCCTGCACGGCGCCTTCGTCGCCCAGGGCGTCGACGACATGGAGGGCGCGCTGCTCGCCCTGGTGCGCGAGATCGTCGGCGACATCCCGGTGGCGGTGAGCTGTGATCTGCACGCTCACATCACCACCGAGATGGTCCGCCACGCCGACATCCTGATCGGATACCGCCACTACCCGCACGACGACACCTACGACACCGGCCGGCGCTGCGCCGGCCTGCTGCTGCGGACCCTGCGCGGGCAGATCCGGCCGCTGACGGTCATGCACAAGGTGCCGATGGTGGTGCCGGCGCAGAAGCAGCGCACCAAGAGCGACGGGCCGATGGGCGCGCTCCACGCCCGGGCGCGTGCCCGCGAGGCAGCCGGCGACGTGCTGGCCCTCAGCTACTTCCCGGTGCAGCCATGGCTGGACTTCCCCGACGTGGCGTTCACCGCGGTGGCAGTCACCGACGACGACCCCGAGGGCGCGGAGCAGGCGGCGGCGGATCTGGCCGACGCGGCGTGGCGGCGGCGCCACGAGTTCGACGTCGAGACCGTGGCGCCGGCCGAGGCGATTCGTGCCGGGCTCGCGGTCGAGGGTGGGCCGGTGGTCCTCGCCGACGCCGCCGACTGCACCGGCGGTGGCGCGACCGGTGACAGCGCAGTGGTGCTGGCGGCACTGCTCGAGCACGCGCCGCAGGCGAGCGCAGTGATCCTGATCGTCGACCCCGAGACGGTGGCGGCGGCCACCGCCGCCGGCATCGGCGGCCGCTTCCTCGCGCGCATCGGCAACAAGCTCGACCCGACCTACGGCGCGCCGGTCGAGGCCGAGGCACTGGTGGAGCGCCTCGTCGACGGCGGGTTCACCTACACCGGCGGCCTGCTCGGCGGGGTGACCGCGACCATGGGCCCGAGCGCGGTGCTGCGTGTCGGCGCGGTGACGGTGGTGGTGGCCAGCCTCTCGAGCTACGAGTACGCCGACGAGCAGCTCCGCGCGGCCGGCGTCGACCCCTGGCGCTGCAAGTTCGTGGTGGTGAAGAACCCGATGAACTTCCAGCAGGCCTTCGCCGATGCCCCCGCCGCCTTCACCCTCGACACCCCCGGACCGACCACCCCGAACCTCGCCCGCGTGCCGTGGCGCCACTGGACCCGCCCGGTGTACCCGCTCGACTTCCAGGAGTGAGCCGGGGCACGGCGCGGCCGACCCCGCCGCCGCCGCGAGACCCGCGCCCCCTCGACCGGTGAACGTCCATGATCTCGACCGACCCCCTGCTGCAACCGTTCCAGCTCGAGCACCTGCGGCTGCGCAATCGCATCATCTCCACCGCCCACGAGCCCGCCTACTCCGAGGACGGCCTGCCGAAGGCCCGTTATCGCCTCTACCACGCGGAGAAGGCGCGCGGCGGGATCGCGCTCACCATGACCGCCGGCTCGGCGGTGGTCGCGCCGGACAGCCCGGCCGCCTTCGGCAACCTGCACGCCTATCGCGACGAGATCGTGCCGTGGCTGCGCGAGCTCGCCGACGCCTGTCACGAGCACGGCGCGGCGGTGATGATGCAGATCACCCACCTCGGACGACGCACGAGCTGGAGCAAGGCCGACTGGCTGCCGGTGCTCGCGCCATCACCGGTCCGTGAGCCGGCGCACCGCGCGTTTCCGAAGGCGGCGGAGGACTGGGATCTCGACCGCATCGTCACCCAGTACGCGGACGCGGCGGAGCGCCTGCGCGCCGGCGGACTCGACGGAATCGAGATCGAGGCCTACGGCCATCTGCTCGACGGTTTCTGGTCGCCGGCCACCAACCACCGCGACGACGCCTACGGCGGCTCGCTCGACAACCGGCTGCGCTTCACCTGGCGGGTCCTCGATGCGGTGCGCGAGCGGGTCGGCCGGGACCTCGTGGTCGGCATCCGGATGGTGGCGGACGAGGACTGGACGCTCGGTCTCTCGCGCGAGGAAGGGGTCGAGATCGCGCGGCGGCTGGTCGCCTCGGGCCAGGTCGATTTCCTGAACCTGATCCGCGGCCACATCGACAGCGACGCGGCCCTCGCGCGTGTGATTCCCACCCAGGGAACGCCGTCGGCGCCACATCTCGACTTCTGCGCCGAGGTCCGCGCGGTGACGCGCTTCCCGGTGCTCCACGCGGCCCGCATCCCCGACGTGGCGACCGCCCGTCACGCCATCGCCGAGGGCAAGCTCGACCTCGTCGGGATGACTCGAGCCCACATCGCCGACCCGCACATCGTGCGCAAGGTGGCGGCAAGGCGCGAGCAGGAGATCCGCCCCTGCGTCGGCGCCACCTACTGCCTGGACCGCATCTACGAGGGCCACGAAGCGTTGTGCATCCACAACGCGGCGACCGGGCGCGAGGCCACCATGCCGCAGGTCGTACCACGCTCGGACGGCCCGGCGCGGCGCGCGGTCGTCGTCGGGGCCGGCCCGGGTGGCCTGGAAGCGGCACGGGTGCTCGCCGAGCGGGGCCACCACGTGCTGGTGCTCGAGGCGGCCTCGGCACCCGGTGGGCAGGTCGCGCTCACCAGCCGGCTGCCGCGCCGGCGCGAGATGATCGGCATCGTCGACTGGCGGATGCAGATGTGCGAGGCGAGGGGGGTGCAGTTTCGCTTCGACACCTACGCGGAGGCGGAGGACGTCCTGGCCGAGACGCCCGACCTGGTCATCGTCGCCACCGGCGGGGTTCCCAACCTGGGCATCGTCGACGGCGCCGAGCACGCGGTGTCGACCTGGGACATCCTCTCCGCTGCCGTCGCCCCGGCCGATCGCGTGCTCGTCTACGACGACAACGCCGCCCACCCCGGCCTCTGCGCGGCCGAGCTCGTCGCCGACCACGGCAGCGTGCTCGAGGTGATCACGCCGGAGCGGTTCTTCGCCGCCGACATCGGCGGGCTCAACCACGTCGCCTACGCGCGCGCGCTCGACCGTGCCGGCGCGCGCATCACGATCAACAAGCGCCTGCGCGCCATTCGCCGCGACGGCAACGCACTGATCGCCGTGGTCGGCTCGGACTACTCGGATCGGATCGAGGAACGCAGGGTCGACCAGGTGGTGGTCGAGCACGGCACGCTACCGCTCGATGCGCTCTACCACGCGCTGAAGCCGCTCAGCCGGAACCTCGGCGAGGTCGATCAGCGCGCGCTGATCGCGGTCGCGCCGCAGACCGTCACCACCAATCCCGACGGGCGCTTCCAGCTCTTCCGAATCGGCGACGCGGTGGCCTCGCGCAACGTGCACGCGGCAATCTACGACGCGTTGCGGCTCTGCGTGACGGTCTGAGCGCCGGCGCGAGGACCGACGATCCCGGGCACTCACCCGGCACGCGCCAGCCGTGCGACGGGGCGGTCGTCGATGGGGGCATGAAGCGTCGCCGCCACCACCCCGAGCGCGGCGGCAATCCACCACACCAGCTCGTAGCTGCCGGTCGCGTCGTACACGCGCCCGCCGACCCATGCCCCGACGAAGTTGCCGGCCTGATGGCTCAGGTAGACGATCGCGAACAGCGTCGACAGATACCGCGGACCGAAGACCTGGGCGATGAGACCACTGGTCAGGGGGACGGTCCCGAGCCAGATGAAGCCGAGCACCGCGCAGAACACCAGCACCGAGAGCGGCGTCGGCCCGACGACGACGAAGATCACGATGGCCAGCGCACGCCCCAGATAGATCCCCGATAGCAGGTACTTCTTCCGGTGCAGGCCGCCGAGGTAGCCGGCGGTCCACGCGCCGAGCATGTTGAAGCAGGCGATGACCATCAACGCGCTGGCGGCGAGACCCTCGCCGAGACCCTGGTCCTGGATATAGGCCGGCAGGTGGGTGGCGACGAACTGGACCTGGAACCCGCAGACGAAGAACCCGAGCAACAACAACAGATAGCCGGAATGACCGCGCGCCTCGGCGAGCGCCTCCGACAGGCTCTGGCCGCCGCGGCGATCGGTGACCTGTCGGTCGGCCGAGCGCAGGCAGGCGGCGAGCGGCAACAGGAGCGCAAACGCGCCAGCCAGCGTCAGTAGGGCGCCACTCCAGCCACTGGTGGCGATCCGCGATTGCACCAACGGAATGATCGCGAGCTGACCGGCGGTCGCGCCCGCGGTGACGATGCCGAGCCAGAGCGAGCGGCGCTCGGCGGGTGCCACCCGCGCGACCGCGCCGAGCAGCACCGGCATCCCGCAGGCGCTGATGCCCATGCCGACCAGAAGCCCACCGCCGAGCATCATGGTCGAGGCGGATGTGGCCTGCGACATCACCGCGAGCCCGGCAGCGTAGAGCGCGCCGCCGGCGAGCACCGTGCGCGCGCTGCCCCACTTGTCGGAGATGGCGCCGGCGAAGGGCGCGGCGATGCCGTTGAGCAGCGCCTGCACCGCGATCACGAGCGAGAAGCTCTCCCGACCCCAGCCCATGTCGAGCGAGATCGGGATGACGAACAGGCCGAAGCTCTGACGGGTTCCGAAGGCGAGCCCGACGATGCCGACGGCGCACAGCAACACCAGCACGGCGAGGCGTGGTGACGATCGCATGTGTCGTGCGTCCTTCGCAGCCGCCGCTCACCCCCGAGGGACATCGGGGAGGAATCCGCCACCACCGGGGGCCGCGCGACGGGAGGAGGCCGGGGCGGGGCGCCGGCGCTCGGGCCACCCGCGCCTCGCCCACGGCCTGACGTCGATCAGCCCTTCAGCTCCTGGAGCCTGGCCAGCGCCTTGTCCACGTCGGGCAGAGTGCCCTGGTGGAGCTCGCTGTGCCGGACCACGCCTTCCGGGTCGATGATGAAGAGGGTGCGGTTGGTGATCCCGCTCTCCTCGTTCAGGATTCCGAACGCCTTACCGACCCCGCCGTGGGGCCAGAAGTCGGCCAGAAGGGGATGGCGAATGCCACCCATCGCGACCGCCCAGGTCTTCAGCGCGAACATCGAGTCGACGCTCAGACCGAGGAGCTGGGCTCCACTCTCCTCAAACCTCGTCAACGCACGGTTGAACGTGGAGGTCTGATTGCTTCACCCGCCGGTGAACGCGAGTGGGAACGTGTGCAGCACCACCCACTTGCCGCGGTACTGCGCGAGCGAGACCATCTGACCCTCGTGGCTCTTCAGCTCGAAGTCAGGGGCCTTGTCGCCTGCCTTCAACATCGTGGTGTCCTCCAATCTCACCGCCCGGTCTTGCCCGGAGCGGCGCCGGCATGGTAACCCAGGCGCCCCCGAGAAGGCAGACCGCCGCAGCGGCGGTCCTCGACGAGCAGGAAGACCCATGTCCGAGCGACTCCGACCCGGTGAGGCACCGCTGGATGCCCACGGCCTACCCACCAGCGAGACCATCGCCCTCCTCCACCGCCGCGTCAGCGTGCGGAGCTATACCGACGACCCGGTGGACGACGCCCACGTCGAGGCCGTCCTGCGCGCCGCGTTCCGCGCCCCGACCTCGTCCAACATCCAGGCCTACAGCGTGGTCGTGGTGCGCGACCGCGAGACGTTGGCCCGACTCGCCCCGGTCACCGGCAACCAGCAACACGTGGCCGACGCGCCGGTGTTCCTCGCCTTCTGCGCCGACATGCGGCGGATGGAGCACGCCATCACCGGGCTCGGCTCGGACCTGGAGGACAACAACCTCGAGATGGGTCTGGTCACCAGCATCGACGCCGCCCTGGTGGGGATGTCGGCTTCCCTGGCGGCGGAGTCGCTCGGTCTCGCCGGAGTGATGATCGGCGCGGTGCGCAACGACGCCCGAGCCACCGCCGAGATCCTCGGGCTCCCGCGGCGGGTCTACGTGGTGTTCGGCATGGTGCTCGGTTGGCCTGCCGACGTCCCGGCCCAGAAGCCACGGATGCCCTACGCGTCGATGGTCCACGTCGAGCGCTTCGGTCGGCACCCCGACGGGGCGACGATGGAGGGCGCGTTGGCGCGTTACGACCGCGAGCTCGCCGAGCACTATCGTGGGCAGGGCCGACCGACCGCGGACGACTCGTGGTCGGCGGAGACCGCCAAGAAGTTCTCGGTGCGCCCGCGCCAGAAGCTGCGCGAGCAGCTCGCGGGACGCGGCTTCGACTTCGGCTGAGCCCGCGCCGCCCGCCATGGCGGGGCATCACCAGCCGGCGGGCGGGGACAGGGCCCCGCCCCCACACCGTCGGCTCGACGCCCGGCCGACGGCGGCGCCGACTCAGAACACGTAGCGCGCGCCCTCTCCGACCGCGACGCCGCCGCGCGGGCCGGTGTTGTACCGGCAGGCGAAGTCGTCGGCGAGGGGGCGGCCCTCGCGGATGTTGAGCCAGAAGCGCAGCAGACAGCGCCGCCGCGCCGGCTCGTCGTGATCGACGAACGACGCGCGCGAGTGGAACGCGCTGTGGTTGCTGACCATCTGGATGTCGCCCGGCGCGAGCCGGAACCCGTAGCCCATCTCCTCGCGCTCGGCCACCGCGCGCAGGAAGTCCAGCGCTGCACGCTCCTCGCCGGTGAGCGGGACTCCGGACTTGGTCGCCGCGCCCTCGATCATCCGATAGTTGAACGAGCAGCTCACCCGTCCGGCGAAGTCGCTGTAGACCGGCACGCGGTTGGTGGTCAGCTCGTCGACGTCCCCGGTCGGTCCCTCGCCGCGGAGATCGTTGTGGAACCCGCGACAGAGGATGGCGAGGTGCTCGGGATGCTCGTCGAGGATCACGTTGTAGACGGCGGTGGAGCTGATCACCCGACTCTCGCCACCGGAGCGTGCGGCACGCAGGCAGAGCAGACTGGTGGCGTCCGAGGTGTCGACGTGTGGCATGAGCTCGGCATTGGTGGCGAAGCCGCGGGCGTTGATGTCGCCGTAGTCGTTGCCGCGGTCCGAGACCTCCGAGATGAGCTGACCACGCGAGTTCTGCGAGATCGGCTCCCCGGCGTGAACGCCGAATCCCCAGTAGAGGATCTCCACCGTCTCACGGTCGTAGCGCTCGACCGGGACACCGCGGAGCATGGCGACCCCTCGACCGTTCTCGACCTCGTCGGCCAGCGCCGCGATGCGCGGGCCGAGCGTCGGCAACTCGAAGTCCTCGCGGGTGAACGCCGCGACTCCGAGCCCGCGCGCCCTCACCGCGCGCACCGCCGCGTCGAGCTCCGCCACCTCGCCGGGCGTCAGCGTGTGGCGCCATGCCGGGTCCGCCGCGAGCTCGCTCCCGGTCCACACCGAGCGCTCCGTGATCGGGGTCATACGCACTGCGTTCATCGCGCTTCTCCGTACACGCTGTCTCGTCGCGCCGCGTCAGCGGCGCGCCCAACGCTCCATCGACACCGGATCCAGCCTCACCCCGAGACCGGGCCCGGTCGGCACCGCGACGTGCCCGTCCTCCACCACCAGGGGCTCGACGAAGAGCTCGTCGGCGATCGCCGTGCCGGTGGGGTCGTACTCGAGCAGGCGAGTCTCGGGCATCGCCGCCATGAGGTGCAAGGTCGCGGCGGTGCCGACCCCGCTCGAGAAATTGTGGGGGGTGGGCACCACGCCATGCGCGGCCGCCGCCTCGCAGATCGCGCGGGTCTGCGCGATGCCGCCGCAGCGCAGGATGTCGGGCATCGCGAAGTCACACCCACCGGCGGCGAGCAGCGGCTCGAAGCCGTGGACGGTGTAGAGGTTCTCCCCGGTGGCGATCGGCATCCCGAGGGCTCGGCGCAGCTCGGCGTGCCCGGCGTGGTCGAGCGGCGAGAGTGGCTCCTCGTACCAGAACGGGTCGAACTCCGCGATCGCCTGCCCGAACTCGAGCGCACGCGCCCGATCGAACGCGGTGTTGATGTCGACCATGAAGCCGACGTCGGGCCCGATGGCCGCCCGAATGCGCGCGATGCGCTCGAGGTCGCGCGCCTCCTCGCCGGCGGCGCCGACGTGGGTCTTCACGTAACGGAAGCCGCGCTCGACGTAGGACGCCGCGGTCGCCGCCATCCGCTCCGGCTCCTCCCAGTGCAGGTCGCTCGCGTAGGCCTCGATACGATCGCGTCGGGCGCCGCCGAGCAGGGTGCTGACCGGCACGCCCTCGGCCTTGCCCCAGATGTCGTGGCACGCCACCTCGATGGCGCTGATGCCGCAGAGGAACGAGCCGCCGATCTCCCAGAACGCGCGCGAGGCGAATACGCGCTGCCACAGGGTGGGGATGTCGGTCGGGTCGAGCCCCACCACCATGCCGCGCAGGCGCCGCTCCACGATCGCGACCATCAGCGCCTCGTCGCCGAACGCGTCGCCGAGACCCGTGATCCCGGCGTCGGTCTCCACGACCACGAAGTTGAACACGCGCTCGGCACGACCACCCTGCGCGTTGCGCTGCGGGCGGTCGAGCGGGCGGGCGAGCTGGACCACGCGCACGTCGGTAATCTTCACGGCCTTCCTCCTGCAACGGGACCGACCAGAGAACGGCTCAGCGGAACACGAATATCGGACTGCTCCAGGCCTGGAAACCATCCTCGGTGGTCACGCAGATCCACAGCGGATTGTCACCGCTCGCGCGCAGCGGCACCCGCACCGTCCGCCGGATCTCACGGTGTGGATTCTCGTCCGGCAGTCGGAACACCCGAATCCGCCGCTCCAGGCCGCCGGCCTCGAGAACCACGTCGCGCGCGCCGACCTCGGCCAGCGGCACGTTCAGGGCGCCGTGGTTGGAGGTGAGGTCGAGGCTGCCGCTCGCGCCCTCGTCGAGCCAGACGTCGAAGCCACCGAAGTTGCCGGTGGTGATCGCGTTCCACTCGACGGTGTTGCCGCCCCGCTGCTCGAGCAGGCGCTCGTGGTTCCAGGCATTGATCTTCGCCATCCGGCGGATGGTCGCGCCGCCGAAACGCGCACGCCCGATCCAGGTCGTCTGCCGGCCGCGGCCGCGATACTCCGCCCCGCTCCAGACGACGCGGATTCGGCTGCCGAGGTCGGCGGCCTCGAACGGGCGTAGCAACGACACCACCTCGGTGCCGTTGCGCACCTCGATGCGCTCGATCGGCGCATGCGCCACCACGTGCAGATCGAGGTCGACGGCGTCGACCTCGGCGCGCACGATGTCGCCCATCATCACCTCGGTCACGCGGTGGGTCGCCGCGTCGGGGAAGGCGTTGGGGTCGCGCTCGTAGAGGGTCGCCTCACGGTCGAAGCGCGCGTTGACCTCCATGTGCAGTCGGCATCCGGTGGTGCCGTAGTGATGGCGGCGGCGCAGGCATTCGAAGATGCCGTCGCGCGAGAGGTCGTCGGTGAGGAAGCAGGTGAGACCACCGTAGGCGCCGAACTTGGCGGCCCCGGGATAGCTCGCCCCTGGCCGCCCCTTGTGGCCGTCGCTGTTGCACACCACGCCGCTGCGATGCCCGAGCGGGAAGCCGTCGGTGAGGAGCCACTCGAACGTGCCCCAGGCGGAGTGGATCTCCATCGCGGTCTCGAGCCGAGGATCGTGCGCCTGGGTGATGTCGGCGTACCGGCCGCCGACGTGCGCGTAGACCACGCAGTCCTCGCCGTCGAGCATCTGGAACAGCCGCGCGGCGGTCGGTGCGTCGGTGTGGATGTCGGTCCGATCGGTGAGCAGCGCATGCGAGGAGCGATGGATCTGACGCCCCTCGGTGCGGAAGAACACGTTGCGATCGCCGCCCACCGCGGTGTTGCCGGACCACTCGTAGCCGGGGAAGACCACGAATCGCCCGTCCTCGTGGAACTCCGCCGTCAGCTCGTTCAGGTAGCCCCAGAACGCGTTGTTGACCTGGAAGTCGTTGGCCTGGTGGCCGGTCACGTCGAGGAAGGACTTGTTGCGCGCGAAGTCGAAGTACTGCCGCGAGGTGGTGACCCCGATCGACTCACCGCTCTGGCCGTGGAGGTCGCCCCAATAGCCGGAGTGCCCGCGCTCGCGGATCAGCAGCGGGCCGGCCTCGGCCACGCAGGCATCGCCGTCCATCACGCGGATTCTGAGCGTGCCCTCGGTCTCGACGGTGAGGCCGTCGAGGCAGATCGACTTCTCCCCGAGCGGATAGTCGATTCGTTCCGGGAGCCCGCGGACCGGGAGCGTCGGCTCGAGTCTGAATCGGCCGGACGCGAGGTGGGTCGGATTGCCCCAGAGGTCCTCGCACTTGAGCCCGAGGCGGAACGTCTCGCCGGTGCGGCGCAGTGTCGGCAGCACCGCGCGCCACATGTGCGGCGGCCCGGGGACGATCGAGATGTGGGGCGTCTCCGGCAGCGGCACGTAGTGGCCGACGGCACAGACGTCGGCCAGCACCTTGAACTCGAACCCACTCTCGACGAAGGTCTGGAGCTTCATCCCGGGCGAGCCCTTCGAGGTGTCGCCGAAGACGATGGTGATGGTGTCGCCCTCGCGCAGGTAGCCACCGTGGAGCTTCGCGGTGAGGGCGCGGAACCAGGGTCGCTGGTGCGCCGTCCCGCCGTAGCTGAGTGCCAGGCGCGAGTTGGTGCTGGTGCGCGCGGTGACGTAGTTGTAGCCGGTCGGGTCGTCGGTCTGGAGGTCGCCCCAGTCGCCCATGAACCGGAACACCACCCGGATCGAGCCGGTGTCGTCGATGCCGTAGCGGCCCACGGTGTAGACCAGCTCGAAGGTCTGCAGGCTGCGCGCCTCGAACGCCCCACGCGGCTCGAGGGTCACGTGGCCGTACAGGACCGGGTCCTCACCGGGGTGCGCGGTCGGCCATACGTCGCCGACCAGCTCTCGGGCCACCACGTCGTCGGACATCTCTCTCCCTCCTCGGCCGGGTTTCGGGTGCGCTGGCAAGCGCCACATCGTAGCGGCGGGCCGGCCGACTCACAATTTCGACGCCCACCGGCGGCGCCCCGCGTGATTCAATAGCGCGGGCGCAGCGCGGAGCGACGGATGAGCGGGACGGGGTCGACGGACGGGAGCCGGGTGCTGATGCTGGCCCCCCTCACCGCGGGCTTCGTGTGCGTGCTGGTCGGCTTCACCAGCTCGTACCCGATCGTGGTCGCGGCGGCGGACGCGATGGGCATGAGCCGCGACCAGATCGTGACCCTAACCCTGGCGCTCGCCGTCGCCATGGGCCTCACCACCATGCTGCCGAGCCTCTGGCTCCGAATCCCGGTGGTGACCGCCTGGTCGACCCCCGGCGCCGCGCTGCTCGTCACCTCGGTCGAGGACGTCGCCCTCGGCGACGCCATCGGAGCATTCGTCGTCTGCGGGGTCCTGCTGACGCTCGCCGGAGCGACCGGCTGGTTCGCCCGCTCGATGCAGCGCCTCCCGGTCGCGCTCGCCAGCGCGCTGCTCGCCGGCGTGTTGGTGCGGTTCGGCATGGGCGCCTTCGCGGCCTTGGAGACCGCGTTCACGGTGGTCGCGCCGATGCTCGCGGCCTGGCTCGTGCTCCGCCGGCTGGTGCCGCGGTACTGCATCGCCCTGGTGTTGCTGACCGGGGTCGCGGCCGCGAGCCTGACCGGCGCGCTGGCGCCGGTGAGCCTCGCGCCGCTCCCACCGATGCCGGTGCCCATCACCCCGAGCTTCGACTGGTCGGCGATCGTCGGCGTCTCGGTGCCGCTGTTCGTGGTGACGATGGCGTCGCAGAACCTTCCGGGAGTCGCGACGCTCCACGCCAGCGGCTATCGCGCCGCGCCGGTCTCGACGCTGGTCGCGCTCACCGGGGCCACCACGCTGGTGCTCGCTCCGTTCGGCGTGTTCGCGGTCAACCTGGCGGCGATCACCGCCGCCATCTGTATGGGAGAGGAAGCGCACCCCGACCCCGCGAAGCGCTGGCAGGCAGCGGTGTGCGCGGGTCTGTTCTACCTCCTGGTGGCAGCCGGCTCCGCCTCGATCGTCGACCTGTTCTCGGCCCTGCCCCGCGAGTTGGTGGCGACCGTCGCCGGGCTCGCCCTGCTGCCGACGATCGGGCGTGGCCTGGCGGTCGCGCTGGGGGAAGAGCGCGAGCGCGACGCTGCCCTGGTCACCTTCCTGGTCACCGCGTCCGGGCTGACCCTCCTCGGCATCGGCTCGGCGTTCTGGGCGGTGGTCGCCGGTGTCGTGGTCCGGCTCGGCGTGCCGCAGCGTTAGTCCGGCGAGGATCCGACATGGCACAGCTCGTCATCGAACCGATTGCATCGGCCCTCGGCGCGGAGGTCGCGGGGGTCGACCTGGCGGCACCCGTGGACGACGCGACCATCGGTCAGCTCCGCGCGGCGCTGCTCGAGCACGGGGTCCTGGTGCTCCGCGACCAGCACCTCCAGCCGCGCCAGCAGCTCGACTTCGTGCGTCGCCTCGGTCCGATTCACTTCCATCCCCACGTCGGTGGGCTGCCGGACCTGCCCGAGGTGATGGAGATCCTCAAGACCGAGACCGACACCGAGAATTTCGGCGCCGGCTGGCACACTGACCAGATGTTCCTTCCCGAGCCGGCGATGGCGACCTGCCTCTACGCGCTCGAGGTGCCGAGGGTCGGCGGCGACACGCTGTTCGCCTGCATGCGGGCCGGCTACCGCGCGCTCTCCGTCGGGATGCAGTCACTCGCGCGCCGGCTGCGGACGGTGAACCTGTCGGTGGCCGGTCAGCTCCAGCGCGCAGGAGCGAGCCAGTCGGCCAGGTACGGCAGCATGCGCGCCCGGGACGCCGGCACAGAGGAACCCGAGGCGGTGCATCCGCTGGTGCGCACCCACCCGGAGACCGGCGACGACGTGCTCTACGTCGGTCTCCACACGATGCGCTTCGAGGGCATGACCACCGAGGAGAGCCGACCTCTGCTCGAGCTGCTCACCGCACGCGTGGTGCGGCCGGAGCACATCTGCCGCGTGCGTTGGCGGCCGGGGTCGCTCGCGCTGTGGGACAACCGGCGGGTCCTGCACAACGCACTGAACGACTACCCGGGCAAGCGCCGCCGAATGCACCGCATCACGGTCGCCGGCGACGCCCCGTTCCAGCGCGAGCGCGACACCGGCTGACGGCCTCAGATCGCGAGGTACTCCTGGCGCAGATCCTCGTTCTCCAACACCTCCTGGGCCACCCCGTCGAATACCACCTGCCCCATGTCGAGGATGATGGCGCGGTCGGCGAGGTGCAGCGCGGCGATGGCGTTCTGCTCGACGATGATGGTCGTCATCCCGAGCGTCTTGATCTGCTCCAACGTCTTCTCGATCTCGCGCACGATGACCGGCGCGAGCCCCTCGTACGGCTCGTCCAGCAGCAGTAGCTTGACGTCGCGGGCCAGCGCGCGTGCCACCGCGAGCATCTGCTGCTCGCCCCCGGACATCGTCACCGCCTCCTGCTTGCGCCGCTCGGCGAGCCTGGGAAACAGCTCGTAGAGGCGTTCGAGAGACCATCCGTGCGGTGGTGCGATCTGCGCGAGCTGCAGGTTCTCCTCCACCGTGAGGCCGCGAATGATACGGCGGTCCTCGGGCACCAGCCCGAGACCGTTGCGCGCTGCCTCGTGCGCCTTCATCTCGTGCAGTGGTTTGTGGTCGAGCCAGATCTCGCCGTGACGGAGCACCGGGCTGTCGACGCGCGCCAGCGTGCGAAGGGTGGACGTCTTGCCGGCACCGTTGCGACCGAGCAGCGCGACAATCTCGCCCTCGCGCACGTCGAAGCTCACGCCCTGGACGATGTAGCTCTCGCCGTAATACGCGTGGACGTCCCACACCGAGAAATACGCCGGCTGCCCGCCCCGACCCCGCTTCGGCGCGACGCCAGGCGCGGTGCGCCCCGAGAACTGGTCACGGCCGAGCAGGGTGCCATCGCCACCCGTCTGTCCTGCGCTGGCGTCGTTCACAGATGCGCCCCCCCGAGATAGGCGTCCTGGACCTTCTGGTTGCCCTTGATTCGCTCCGGCACGTCCTCCGCGATCACCGTGCCTTGCGCCAGCACCGACACACGGTCGGCCAGCGAGAACACGACGTGCATGTCGTGCTCGATCACCACCATGGTGATCCCCCGCCCGGCGATGACCTTGAGGAGGTCGATGGTGTTGTTGGTGTCGGCTCGCGCCATTCCCGCCGTCGGCTCGTCGAGCAGCAGCAACTTCGGCTCCTGCACCAGGCACATCGCGAGCTCGAGCCGACGCTTGTCACCGCGCGAGAGCTGGCTGGCGACCGTCTGCGCGTGGTCGGCGAGCCCGACATCGCGCAGCATCTCCATTGCCAGCTCGCGGATCCCGGTCTCCGAAAGCACCGGACGCCAGCCGTTGATCCGGAACGCACCGTCGCGACGGGCGAAGGCGGGGAGCATCACGTTCTCCACCAACGTGAGATCGCCGAAGATCTCCGGGGTCTGGAACACCCGACTCACGCCCGCCTGATTGATCTCGTGCGGCTTCATGCCGAGCAGCGAGACGCCGTCGAAGTCGACCACCCCGGTGTCGGGCTCCAGGCGCCCGACGAAGCAGTTGAGCAGGGTCGACTTGCCGGCGCCATTGGGACCGATGATCGCGTGCACCGTGCCCGGCTGGACCTCGAGGTTGACGTCGTCGAGCGCCTTGAGGCCGCCGAACCGCTTGTTGACATTGCGAACCGTGAGAATGGCCATCTCCCCTCCTCAACCGGTCATGGTCGCCGGGCGACGGACCTCGCCGCGCCGCAGGCCGCCACGAAACAGGGCCTTGATCCGGTTCACGCCCTCCATGAGCCCACCGGGCAGGAAGATCACGATCAGCATGAACAGTGCGCCGAGAGTGAGGTGCCAGCCCTCGCCGACGAACAGGCCGGTGATCGCGACCGCCCCGTGCTGGAGCGTCTCGGGGAGGAAGGAGAACACGTCCATCAGCGTCGCCTCGTTGAAGGCGGAGAAGATGTTCTCGAAGTACTTGATGACGCCCGCTCCGAGCACCGGACCGAGCAGCGTGCCGGTGCCGCCGAGGATGGTCATCAGCACCACCTCACCACTGGCCGTCCACTGCATCCGCTCGGCGCCGGCGAGCGGATCGGTCACCGCCATCAAGCCACCGGCGAGGCCGGCGTACATGCCCGAGATCACGAAAGCGGCGAGCGTGTATGGCCTGGTGTTGATACCGGTGTAGTTCATCCGGTTCTGGTTCGACTTCACGGCGCGGAGCATCATCCCGAACGGCGATCGGAAGATACGCAACGAGACGTAGAACATCGCGAACAGCACCACGCCACAGAAGTAATACCCGGACCATCCCGACATCGACATCCCGAACAGGTCGGTCGACGGCAATCCATCGCCATGCTGCACGCCGAACAGGGCGTCCAGAACACGTGGGTCGCCGTGCGTGAGCTGCAGCCCGGTCTCACCGTTGGTGATGGGGGTGAGCACCGAGTAGGCGAGGTTGTAGGACATCTGGGCGAACGCGAGGGTGAGGATCGAGAAGTAGATCCCGGAGCGGCGCAGCGCGATGAAGCCGATGAACAGCGCGAACAACCCGCCCATGACCGTCGCCAGCACCAGAGCCGGCAACACGTTCATGGTCAGCAGCTTGAACGACCACACCGCGGTGTACGAGCCGACCCCGAGGAAGGCCGCGTGACCGAACGAGAGATAGCCGGTCAGGCCGAACAGGATGTTGAAGCCGACCGCGAAGATGCCGTAGATCGCGAACTTCTGTAGCAGGTCCGGATAGCCGCCACCGATCGGCTCGAAGATCGTGGGCGCGAAGGCGACCACCAGGGCGAATCCGAGCAGCAACAGCAGATCGCCGCGTCGGGAGTGCTTCTCGATCATGGCTCAGCTCTCCATCACGCCCCGACGACCCATCAGGCCGCGCGGGCGGATAAGAAGAATCGCGACCGCGACCAGATAGATGATGATCTGATCGATGCCCGGCAGAATCGTCTTGACCTCGTTCATCGATGCGAACGACTGCAGGATGCCGAGGAGGAATCCGGCCGCGACGGCACCTCCGAGGCTGCCCATGCCGCCGACGACCACCACCACGAAGCTGAGCACCAGGAAATCCATCCCCATGTGATAGTCGGGCGACAGGATCGGCGTGTACATCACGCCGGCCATCCCGGCCACCACCGCGGCGAGGCCGAACACGATGGTGAACCGTCGGTCGATGTCGATCCCGAGCAGCCCGACCGTCTCGCGGTCGGCCATGCCCGCCCGCACCACCATGCCGAAGGTGGTGAACTGCAGGAAGGCGAACACCAGGCCGATGACCACGGCGCTGAACAGCAGGTAGACCATGCGCCACCAGGGATAGACCACGGTTCCCGGATCCATTCCGAGCAGCAACCCGATGTCGGCGGAGCCGGCGACGATCTCCGGGGCAGGCTGCGGAATCGGGTTGGCACCGAAGAAGCTCTTGACGACCTCCTGCAATACGATCGCGAGGCCGAAGGTCACCAGGATCTGCTCCGCGTGCGGGCGCTTGTAGAAGTGCTTGATGAGTCCGCGCTCCATCACCACCCCGACCACGAGCATCACCGGAATGGCGAGCAGGATGGACACCGGGACGGAGTAGTCGATGAGCGTGGTGCCGAGATCGCCCAACCAGGTCTCGATGTAGGGCGTTCGAATCTCCATCGGCGTGCCCCACGCGGTGAGCTGGGTCGGGTCCTCGGTGACCTTCTCGAGGCTGAGCAGCTTCTGCAAGGTGACGGCGCAGAAGGCGCCGAGCATGAACAGCGCGCCATGCGCGAAGTTCACCACCCCGAGGGTGCCGAACACGAGGGTGAGCCCGAGCGCGATCAGCGCGTACGCGCCACCCTTGTCGAGCCCGTTGAGAATCTGCAGAACGAATGCATCCACGGCCGTCGCCTCGATTGCATGGCGCGCACGGGTCGATGCCGGGCCGCCCCGCGGGAGCGGCGGCCCGGCACCGGGGGTCTACCGGCTCACGCGGTTCCGTTGTTGAAGGGACCGAGCTCGCCGCCCAGCATCTCCGCCGGGTACTCGACCTGGGAGCGCGGAGTGACCTCGACCACCTCGAGCACGTCGAACTTCGAGGTCGGCTTCTCCTTGCCCTTCACCACCAGGACGTCCTTGAAGCACTGGTGGTCGGCCGCGCGGTACTCGGTCGGACCGTTGCCGAGGCCGTCGAACTTGAAGCCCTCGAGGGCCTTGCCGACCTCGCTCGGCATGAAGGTGCCGGCACGCTGGCAGGCATCGGCGTAGAGGATGGCCTGACAGTAGCACGTGTGCGCCGCCTGGCTGGGAGGGAAGCCGTACTCCTTGCCGAAGGACTTGACGAACGCCTTGGAGCCCTCGTCCTGCAGCGACCAGTGCCAGTTGGTGGAACCGAAGATGCCCTTGACGTTCTCGCCGGCACCCTGCGCCATCAGGCGCGAGTACAGCGGGACGACGATCGCGAAGTCCTTGCCGTTGACCTGCTTGTCGCGCAGCCCGAACTGAACCGCCTGGGTCAGCGAGTTCACCATGTCCTTACCGTAGTGGTTGAGGACCAGCACGTCGGCACCGGAGTTCAGCACCGGGGTGATGTACTGCGAGAAGTCGCCGGCGCCGAGCGGGGTGCGCACCGCGGCGGCGGTCTTCCAGCCGAGCTGCTCGGTGTACTTCTTGATCGAGCCTTCCTGCGACCAGCCCCAGGTGTAGTCGGCGGTCAGATGGTAGGCGACGCGATCGGTGCCAAACGCGTTCTTGAGCACCGGCGCGAGCGCCGCGCCCGACATCTCGGTATTGAAGAAATGCCGAAAACCGTTGGCGCGCTTGTCCTTGCCGGTGGTGTCGTTGGAGTGCGTGAGGCCGGCCATGAAGATGACCCCGGCCTCCTGACACAGCCCCTGCACCGCGATGGCGACGCCGGAGGACGAGCCGCCGGTGATCATCACCGCGCCGTCCTTCTCGATCATGCGCTTGGCGGAGGCGCGAGCCGCATCGGACTTGGTCTGGGTATCGCCGGTGACGTAGGCGACCTTCTTGCCGTTGACACCATTACCCTTCAGCGCCTTCGACGAGAAGGTCGCGAGCATGCCGCCGTCGCCCTCGCCGTTGATGTGCTTGACCGCGAGCTGATAGGCACGCAGCTCGTCGGCGCCCTCGTCGGCGTAGGCGCCGGTCTGCGGGACGTTGAAGCCGAAGGTCACGGTCGCGCCCTTCGGCTCGTTCGTATAGGCCATCGCACCGCGGGTGAAGATCATCGGCGCCGCGAAGCCCGCGCCGAGCACCGCGCTGGTCTTCAGAAGATCGCGACGAGTGATGGTTCGCCTGGTCATGTTCGCCTCCGGAGACACTCTGAGTGGTTGTGATCGCCGTGTTCTCCCAGCCCCTCGGGTGGTGCCGGCGACTGTTCCCCAGGGTCTCCGATGGTTGTCATGAATTCAATAACCCCTGGACTGAAAAGGAAAATTTAGTAATTATCCCGACAGATCGCCTTGGCAATTCGTCAATACTTGACACTGCGGTGCAGCAATCGCAGTGGATACAAGGACATCGGGATGTCGAGAACCATCCTCGGGGCGCGGATCCGGGAACGTCGGCGAAGCATCGGCATCACCCAGGCCGAGCTCGCGCGCCGAATCGGCATCTCCGCCTCGTATCTCAATCTCATCGAGCGCAACAAGCGGGGCATCGCCGGGCCGTTGCTGAGGCGCACGGCCGAGGCGCTCGACCTCCGACTCGACGAGCTCGACGGCGCCGCCGAGCGCCGGCTCCTGCAGACCCTGGACGAGATCGCGCTGCAACCCGACCTCCGCGCCCTCGGCGTCGAGTCGGCGCATGCAGGCGAGCTCATCGGTCGCTTCCCCGGATGGGCACGTGCACTCGTCGCGCTGGCGCGGTCCGAGCGCGAGGCCACCGCAACCGCGCGTGCCCTCGCCGACCGCCTGGCGCACGACCCCTTCCTCGGCGAGACCGTGCACCGGATGCTCACCCGGATCGCGGCAGTGCGCTCGGCGGCCGAGATTCTGGTGGACTTCCCCGACATCGCCGTCGAGCGCCGTGAGCGCTTTCACCGCATCATCTCCGAGGAGAGTCGCGAGCTCTCCGACGTCGGCGAGGCGTTGGCCGCGTTCTTCGCAAAGGTCGGGGAGAGCGACCGCACCCTGACCCCTCTCGACGAGGTCGAGGCACTGTTCGAGGCGAACGACAACCACTTCGCGGCGATCGAGGAAGCGGCCGAGGCATTGCAGCCGGCGATGCGCGATGGCGATCCCACGCCGCGGCCGGAACGCGCCGACCGCGTGGCGCGCGAGCAAATGGCGTCGTTGGTCGAATCGATCGTGGCGCAGAGCGCACAGGTCGAGACCGCCGCCGGCGAGGCGCGCGCGAGCATCGCCCTGCTCGGCTACGCGGCCGATGCGCTCCTCGCTCCGATGGCGTCGTTCGCGCCACGCGCTCGGGCCCTCGGCTACGACGTCGAGGCGCTCGCCGCGGCCTACTCGCTCGGCATGTCGACGGTCTGCGAGCGCCTTGCGGCGCTGCCGAGGACGGACCGGACACCACGCTTCGGATACCTGTGCGTCAACGCCGCCGGCTCCATCGTCCGCATCCGCTCGCTACCCGGATTGCTCGCGCCACGCCACGCGTCCGCCTGCCCGTTGTGGGTCCTGTATCGGGCGCAGCAGTCGCCCGAGGCGGTCATTCGTCAGCGCGCCCTGTTCCCCTCCGGGGCGCGTTTCGTGTTCCTCGCCCGCGCGCGAAACACCGGGCTCACGGGGTTCGGCAAGCCACGTCACTACCTGACCGACATGCTCGCGCTGAGCGAGGACGACTCGACCCTCACCGTCTACGCACCGGACGCCGGGGTGCAGGTAGAGGAAGTCGGGCCGGCCTGTCGGATCTGTCCGCGCCGCGGCTGCCAGCACCGCGTCGCCGACCCCATCGCCGGATAGGGGATGAGGCACCGCAGCATGCGCTTTCCGGTCAACCTGATAATCTGCGTGGCCGGCCCGACACCGAGCGGGCGTATCAATCGGACGAGCCATCGCTCTCATGACGAAGCGCGTTCTCCTGGCCGAGGATGAGCCGAACATCGTCGAGTCCCTGACGTTCCTGCTCGAGCGCGCGGGATTCGTGGTCGAGTCCGAGATGAGCGGGCGCGCTGCGCTCGAGGCCGCGATCGCCGAGCCACCGGACGTGATGATCCTCGACGTGATGCTTCCCGAGCTGGACGGGCTGGAGATCCTGCGGCGAATGCGCGCCGACCCTCGGTCGGCCGACACCCCGGTGCTGATGCTCACCGCGAAGGGACAGCGCGAGGACCGCGAGACGGCACTGGGCAGCGGCGCCGACATGTTCATCACCAAGCCGTTCTCCAACGCCGAGGTGATTGCGGCGGTCGAGCGCCTGGCCGGCGGGCGACAGCGATGAGCGCGTGGTGGCGCCACCGGCGGCCACGACCGCCACTCGACCATCGCAGAATCCGCGACCGCGCGCTGATCCTTCCGATCGTCGGCCTGTTGCTTCTCATGCCGCCCATCGCCGGCGCGTTCCAGATCGACCTGCGCCTGGCCGGTGTGCCCTTCACCGCGGTCTATCTGTTCGTGGTGTGGGCGGCACTGATCGCCGGCGCTGCGGTGCTCACGCCGAGCTTGTCGGCGCTCGCCGAGGAGCCATGGCGTGTCGATGCGCCACGCGCCGGTGAGGGCTCCGACGCCGAGGTCTGATGCTCTCTGTCGACCTGCTCCTGCTGGTGTGCCTCGGCTACGTGGCGGTGCTGTTCGCGCTCGCCTTCTACATCGATCGGCGGGCGCGTCAAGGGCGCATCAACTGGCTACGGTCGCCGATCGTCTTCACGCTCTCGATCTCGGTCTACTGCACCTCGTGGACGTTCTACGGCGCAGTCGGGTCGGCGGCCCGCAACGGCCTGGAGTTCATCACCATCTATCTCGGGCCGACGCTGGTCTTCGTCGGCTGGTGGTGGCTGCTGCGCAAGCTCGTCCGGGTCGGTCGGGTGCACCGCATCACCTCGATCGCGGACCTCATCTCCTCGCGTTACGGCAAGAGCTCGAGCCTCGCGGTGGTGGTCACCTTGCTGGCAGTGACCGCGACCACGCCGTACATCGCGCTGCAGCTCCAGTCGGTCACCCGTAGCTACCAGGTGATCGTCGGCGAGGCCGACGCCAACACCACCGCGCTCACCATCGCAGCCGGCATGGCGCTGTTCACGATCCTGTTCGGGACCCGCAACCTCGATGCCAACGAGCGTCACCACGGCGTCGTCGCCGCCATCGCGGTCGAGGCGATCGTCAAGCTGGTCGCGCTGATCGCGGTGGGCGTGTTCGCGGTCTTCTGGCTCGGTGGCGGCGTGCGCTCGGTGTTCGAGAGCGTCCCTGTCGCCGCCGTCCACGGCGGTGCGCAGATGTTCGACGGCCGCTGGGCGGCGCTCACCTTCCTCTCCGCCACCGCCATCATCTGCCTGCCACGCCAGTTCCAGGTGACGGTGGTCGAGAATGTCGACGAGCGTCACCTCGGCACCGCGTCGTGGATGTTCCCGCTCTACCTGTTCGGCATGTGCCTGTTCGTGATGCCGATCGCGCTCGTCGGGCTGGCGGTCCTGCCGGCGGGGTCGAACCCGGACCTCTTCGTGCTCACCCTTCCGCTGCACCACGGGCGCCACGAGCTCGCGCTCCTCGCCTTCCTCGGCGGATTCTCCTCGGCGACGTCGATGGTCATCGTGGCCGCCATCGCGGTCTCGACCATGGTGTCGAACCACATCGTGATGCCGGTGGCGCTCAACTTCCTGTCCAGCGGACGCGAGGTGAGCGGCGACGTACGCAAGCTCGTGCTGACCTCGCGGCGAGTGAGCATCGGTCTGGTGCTGGGACTCGGGTTCCTGTATTTCCGGCTGAGCGGGGGCTCCGATGCACTGGCCGCGATCGGTCTGATCGCCTTCGTCGGCGTGGCCCAGTTCCTGCCGAGCCTGCTCGGCGCCATCTTCTGGCGCGGTGCGACCGGCAGCGGTGCCCTCGCCGGGCTCGTGGTCGGATTCGTGCTCTGGGCCTACACCCTGTTCCTGCCGAGCTTCGCCGGCGAGCTCGCCGGCGGAGCGGACTTGCTCGCTCACGGGCCACTCGGGCTCACGGCCCTGCGCCCGCAGGCGCTGCTCGGTCTGACCGGGCTCGATCCCCTGGTGCACGCCCTGGTGTGCAGCCTCGGCGCCAACGTGCTGGTGTTCCTGGTGGTATCGGTCGCGAGCGAGCCGAAGCCATTGGAGCGGCTCCAGGGTGCCCTGTTCGTCGACGTCTTCCGCAGCACTCCCGGCGAGCCGCCACGGTTCGTCGAGGGGCAGGCGACATCGGAGGACCTCTTCGTCCTCGCGCAGCGAATCCTGGGCACGGACCCGGCCCGAAGTCTGTTCGACGAGATGGCCCGTGAGCAGGGAGCCTCGGGCCTGCCGGCGCCGAGCGACGCGGTGATCGCGCGGCTCGAGCGCGAGCTGACCGGCTCCATCGGCGCCGCCTCGGCCCACGCCATGGTCAGCCGCATCGCCGGCCGGGAACGGCCCGCGCTGAACGAGCTCATCGACATCGCCGACGAGACCCAGCGCCTGATCGAGACCTCGCGCCAGCTGTCGGAGAAGTCCGCCGAGCTCGAGCTCGCGGCGAGTCAGCTCCGCCAGGCCAACGAGCGGCTGCGTACCCTCGACGCGCAGAAGGACGAGTTCCTGAGCCAGGTGAGCCACGAGCTGCGGACACCGATGACCTCGATCCGCTCGTTCTCCGAGATCCTGCTCGGCGAGAACGGGGTGTCGGAGCAGGAGCGGCACCGGTTCGTCGCCATCATCCACGACGAGAGCCTCCGGCTCACGCGGTTGCTCGACGAGATCCTCGACATCAGCCGGCTCGAGGCGGGGTCGGTCGACCTCCCACTCGAGCCGGTGGACGCCCAGCAGGTCATCGACGCCGCGCTCGGTACCGTCTCCGGTCTCCTGCGCTCGCGTGGGGTCGCGCTACGTTGCACGCCCCTGCCCGCGGGGACCATGGTGCGCGCCAATGGTGACCGTCTGCGCCAGGCACTGATCAACCTGCTGTCGAACGCGGTCAAGTACAACGCCGCGCCGCATCCCGAGATTCGCGTCCACGCGGCGCTCGGACCGGCACATCTCGACATCGACGTGATCGACAACGGCGGCGGTGTGACCCCGGAGGAGGCGACGACGGTGTTCGAGAAGTTCAATCGCGGCCGGCGCGGAGACCGCGATCAGGGCGCCGGCCTCGGCCTACCGATCAGCCGCGCGATCATGCGCACGATGTCCGGCGACCTCACGGTGGAGTTCGCACCCGACCGAACGAGCTTCTTTCGATTGCGGCTCGCCCGGGCCGTCGTCGCGACCGGAACCGCCGCGGCCTCGACTCATTGAGCTCGAGCGGGCGGTGTGCGGTCGTGCGCGCGACGATGGCGCGCATAGGCCTCGACCGGCTGCTCGCCGACCGCTCGTAACAGGTCGACCCAGGCGCTCAATCCCTCGCGGAGCGCGGACAGCCGAATGAACTCGTTCGGCGCGTGGAAGTCCTCGTCGGCGGTCGAGAACGAGAACATCACGGTATCCAGGCCCAGCGTGCGATGCGCGAGCACCGCGAGCGGGAGGGTGGCACCGATGCGCACCCGGAGCGGCACCCGGCCCGCGCTTCGCCCGACGGCGTGCTCGACCGCGGTGAGCAATGGATGCTCCGGCGGCACCGAGTAGGCCGACGAGCCACCGCGCTCGCCGGCGAACGCAATCGTCACCCCCGGCGGGCAGGCCGCCTCGAGATGACGGCGGACCGCGGCGGCCGCGCGCTCCGGCGTCTGCCCCGGGGCGAGGCGCATGGTGAGCTTGGCGTGTGCCTCGCAGGGGATGGCGGTCTTGCTACCGGGGCCGGTGTACCCGCCCCACATCCCGTTCACCTCGATGGTCGGGCGCAGCCACAACCGCTCGAGGACGCCGAAGCCCGGCTCACCGGCGGCGACCGCACCGTTCGCCGCCGCGAAGCCGTCGGCGTCGAAGGGGATCGCGGCCAGGGCGGCGCGCGTGTCGGCGTCGATCGCCTCGACGTCGTCGAGGAAGCCGGCCACCGCGATCTTGCCGTCGCGATGGTGCAGCGAGGCGACGAGTGCCGCCATCACGTGCAACGCGTTGGCGACCGCGCCGCCGTAGCGGCCGGAGTGCAGATCCTTGCCGGCGGTGTGGACCGAGAGCTCGAAGCCGGCATTGCCGCGCATGCCGACGTTGACCGTCGCCAGATCGGCGCGCCAACGGGCGCCATCGGCCGACAGCACCGCATCGGCGGCGAGGAGCTCGCGGTGGGCCGCACAGATCGCTTCCAGGGTGGCGCTGCCGAGCTCCTCCTCACCCTCGATCAGCAGCTTGACGTTGATCGGGATGGCGCCTTCGACCGCCAGGAAGGCGCCGAGCGCCTCGAGCGCGAGGCTCAACGGCCCCTTGTCGTCCGAGGCACCGCGACAGTGCAGGCGCCCGTCCCGCTCCGTCGGCTCGAACGGCGGGCTGACCCAACGCTCGAGTGGGTCCGGGGGCTGCACGTCGTAATGCCCGTAGACGAGGAGCGTCGGTCGACCGGGTGCATGCAGCCAGTCGGCGTAGACCGCCGGGTGCCCTCCCGCAGCGATGGTGCGCACGTGCTCGAAGCCGGCCGCGGTGAGGCGCTCGACGAGCAGCGCTCGCGCATCGGCCATGCCGCGGGCGTATGCCGGGTCGGTGCTGACCGAGGGCAGGCGAAGAAACGCGTGGAGGCGCTCGAGAAAGGCGGGGTAGGTGGCCTCGAGATGGGCTCGTACCCGGTCCACGCTCATGCACGCCCGCCGTCGACCGAGAGCACCTGCCCGCTGATCCACCCGGCGGCGTCGCTGGCGAGGAAGAGGACGGCGGCCGCGATGTCCTCGGCCCGCCCCAGGCGGCGGGTGTAGATCGACTCCACCAGCCGGCGCTGACCTTCCTCTCCGTAGCGTTCCCACTGCCGGATGGAGGTGGGATTGGAGGGCACGAAGCCGGGCGCCACCGCGTTGACCGTCACCCCGTGCGGACCCAGCTCGAGCGCGAGCTGGCGGGTCAGCCCGACCACCGCGTGCTTGGCGGCGGTGTAGGCCTGGATCCCGGTGAGGCTCGGGCGCAGGCCGGCGCCCGAGGCGACGTTCACGATGCGCCCACGCCCCGCTGCGCGCATCGCCGGCGCCACGCCTTGCGCGAGCCAGAACGCGGCATCGACGTTGGCGCCGAAGATGGCGCGCCACTGCGGCTCGGTCACCGCGTCGAGCGGACGCCCCTCCTGACCGCAGACACCGCCGGCGGCATTCGCGAGCACGTCGATACGCCCCTCGGTCGCGAGCACCGTCTCGATCAGGGTGATCGCCTGCGCGCGGTCGGCGAGGTCGACCTCGTGCGCCGGCATGCCCAATGCCGCGCTCGCGCTGGCGAGCCCCTCGGCGTCGCGGTCGACGAGGTGGACGCGGGCACCGGCCTCGCCGAAGCCGATCGCGATCGCGCGGCCGATACCCTGGGCCGCGCCGGTGACGAGGACCACGCGGTCGTCGAATCTCAACTGCACCGTCGTGCGAGCTCCATGAAGGTGTCGAGACTGCGGGCGCGACGCCCGGTCTCGACGTCGTGGATGAGGTCGACCAGGGCACTCATCGCCGGGGTCGGGATGCCGGCCTCCCGCGCCAGCTCGACCACGATCCCCACCTGGGCGTCGACCTCCGTGGTGCGCCGTCGGACTGCGAGGTCACGCCAGATACCGGAGTGGGTCTTGGCACTGTGCCGGTTGAACTCCGCGAGCGCGTCGATGCTCGCGAGCGCGGCAGACTCCGGCGCGCCCGGCGCGAAGGCGT
Organism: Ectothiorhodospiraceae bacterium; assembly: GCA_024234875.1. Lineage (GTDB taxonomy): Bacteria > Pseudomonadota > Gammaproteobacteria > HK1 > HK1 > JACKNM01. Next base: position 141,031 of record JACKNM010000002.1, read on the forward strand.
CCGGCTCGTAGCCATTGAAGCCCCGCGGATGAACCCCGCGCGACGCCGCCAGCGCCATCACCTCGCGGGCGAGGGCGATGAACACCGGCGCACGTCGAGGATCGGCGAAGTTGTCGGCCATCGAGTCGTCGTTGAGCGCGGTGGCGAACAGCATCGCGCCGTAGCCGAGCTTGCCGTACAGATAACCCCAGATGTCGTCGGTGAGAACCGCGTCGGGCTCGAACAACGACAGCAGCCGATGCATCTCGAGGGTCCGGTCGCGGGTTCGGCCGTCGATCTCGCCGACCACCACCGCACCACGGTTGCCGAACAGGATCCGCCCCGGCCCGTGCCAGTCGGCACCGAAGTTCACGAACGCACCCATGGTGCGCTCGGCCCCGACGATGCGGGCGATCTCGAGCTCGTTCAGCCCGTTCTGGGCCGAGAGCACGAAGCCGTCGGACGCGAGATGCGGCAGCAGCCGACGCGTCGCATCACCGGTCGCCTGGGCCTTCACCGCGAGGATGATCCGCGAGTAGGTCCCGGTCAGCTCGTCGGGCGTGCTCGCGGGGATCACCTGGGTGAAGGCCTCCACCGGCCCCTCGATCGCGAGGCCGGTCGTGCGGCACGCCGCCACGTGCTCGGCGACGACGTCCACCAGGTGCACGTCGACCCCGGCGCGAGCGAGGTAGGCACCGATGGTGCCCCCGATGGCGCCGGCGCCCCAGATCAGGATTGGTTCGGCCATGGTCCCTCCAGAGCTTCACGGGTCTCGGCCACCCCGGCGGCCCATACCCTTGCCATCTCCTCGTCGGACTTGGCCCACGCACCGCCGAAGTTGCCGTCGCCCACGAGCGCGCGCACGCGCTCCGGCGAGCCGGCACGCAGCGCCGCCATGTCCACCATCGGCTTGACGCCCTCCGGCGCCGGGGCGCTGGCGAGCCGGGTCCAGGGGAAGTTCTCCATCCAGCTCCCGTGCGACCCCACCGGATCGACCGCGCTCACCGCCGCCCAGGTCGCCGGCGCGTTCCACCAGTTGTGCAGTCGGACGCACATCTCCGGCCACTCGCACATCAGCTCCTGTGCGAGCGCACCGACCGGCGCGTTGCCGCCGTGGCCGTTGACCATCAACACGCGGCGAAAGCCACTGCGACGCATCGAGGCGAGCAGGTCGCGCACCACCGCCAGCAGGGTCTCCACCCGCAACGAGACGCTGCCGGGGAAGGCCTGGAAGTAAGGCGCGACGCCGAACGGCACCGCGGGGTAGACCGGCACCCCGAGGGGCTCGGCTGCCTCCACCGCGACCCGCTCGGCGAGTATGGCGTCGACGCACAGGGAAAGCTGGGCGTGCTGCTCGGTGGATCCGATCGGCAGCACGCAGCGGTCGTCACGTTCCAGGTAGCGTTCGACCTGCATCCAGTTCATGTCGGCGATGCGCAACGGTCGGTTCCTCCTTCATCGCCGGCGTGCCGCGGCGACCGGTGATCGGGCGCGGAGCGGGCGAATCCGAGCATCCTAGACCCTCCCGGGGCGGGAGCGGAACCCTCGCGTGGCGACCGGGCGGCATCGCCGACGGACGCTCGGCGGCCCACACCCACGGGCGCCGGTTGACACCGCATCACCGCGTCGACTTGTATAGCGCTCCTGGCCTCGAAGGCGGGCGCCCATGACCACGGCGAGTTCGTCGTCTCCCGCGCCGCATCGCGCCGACGCGCCGGCGATCGGTGACTTCCCGTATCCGGTGACCGACGGCCCCACCGAGTCGCCGTGCCTGACCTGGCTGCGCAACAACTCGAACTACATGGCGCCCCGTGGCCTGCTCGACTATCTGCGGGCACTGGCGGCCCTTGCTCGCGGCCTGGCGGTCAACTTCCTGATCTTCCTGCCCTGGCTGCTGGTGGCGGCGGTCGGGCTCGGTGTCGCCCACCATTGGATGCTGTCGCACCCGTACCACCTCACCAGCTACGCACTCGTCGGCGCCGTGATCTGGATCCTCGGCTTCACCGTGCTGGTGCCGGTGCTGCGGATCTTCCGGTACAAGCGAAGCCTCGAGACCGGAAGCGAGAGCACGATCAAGGAGCGCGACGCGTTCGAGCGTTGCACCGGCGCGATCCTGCTCGGCATCCTGGCGCTGGCGGTCATCGAGTCGCTCCCGTTCCTGCTCGAGCTCCTCCACGCACGCCTGCGCGACGGACGATTGAACTGGCCCGAGTCGTTCGCGACCATCGCCGCCTCGGTCGCCCTCCTGTCCGGCGCCGACAAGCTGCTCTCCGCCCTCGGCGGGTTCAAGAAGAAGCTCGCGATGGCCCTCATCGGCATCGTGGGACTCGTTCCACCTCTCGTGGTGATCTTCTACGCCACGGACTTCCTGCTCTACGGCCCGCCGCTGCCGGAGAGCTACGTGGTCCTGCCCCTGATCCTCCCCCTCGCGCTGGTCCTCGCGTCCGAGCTCGCGCTCGTCTACGCGGTCCTCTCGTGGTTCTTCGTCCGGCGAGTGTTCAGGTGGCGCGAGATCGCGATCGTCCAGCTTCGCCTGCTCGGCTTCATGGTGGGACTCGGTGTTGTCGTGGTCGCCGTCATCGCGGTCTTCGCGCGGCAGGACGAGGTTCTCGTCGACGCTCGGCGATCGGTCGAGCAGTTGGAGTCGCTCACCGCGCAGGTGGACGACATTCTCCGCAGCGGTGCACACGACACCATCGCACCGCCGGCGATGAGCGCGCTGAACGCCTCCGTCGAGGCGTACCGCGCCCTGAGGAAGCGCAACGACGCGAGGCACCCGGGCCTGCGCCCGGACGTGGCCGACGAGGGGGTGATCGAGACCATCCTCCTTCGGCTCAAGAACGCACTGCTCCCGGCCTTGTTCTCCTTGGACGACATCATGACGGGGCTCGGAGACGCCACCCCGGCCGACGACGAGACCGTCGACGGCGACCAGGTCGAGCCCACCCCGCCACCGATCACGTGGGATGACGTCCAGAACGCGCGGCGCTACCTGACGCGGGCGCGCCCCCTCATCGACGCGTCGCGGGCGCTCTCCGCACACTCCGAGCCGCTCCGGCCGCTCGCCACCGCGCTGGCCAGGCGCGCGCCCCACGAGGTCTTGAAGCACGTCAGGAACGGCCTCGCACTGAGCGTCGGCCCGAGCCCTGCCGAGGCCGCGGTGGTCGGGCAGCTGCGCCAGGAGCTCGTCGCGAGCCATCTGGAGGAGCTCGTCTGGCAACTCGACCCGCTACTGCCCGATCCCGGCGTCGGCTCGACGACGATGGTCGATTCCGAGAACGCCGTTCGGCTCGTACGGGAACGGGTGGCGCAGTTTCTCGCCCGCGACGCGATGGCCACCCTTCCCGAGTGGGCCTCGGAGGACCTGTCGCAACGGCTACACGGCGTCCCCGTCCAGAACCTCTCGACCCTGCTCACCACCTCGCAGCTCGAGGCCTGGCTGCGGACCGCGCACGACAAGGGGACCGACGACACGGTGCGGCGTGCAGCACCGGCGGGGGCGGGAATCGAGCAGCGAGTCGACCTCGTCCGGCGCCTCGCCGAGAGCGACGCCCCGATGCTGCTCGAGCACGTGCGCGAGCAGCTCGACGTCGGACTCCTGGCGCCACCACTGATGGCGAGATTCGCGCTCGACCGCGCGGTCCTCGCCGGACCGCCGGCTCCTGCCGACCAGCAGTATCTCGATGCCACCACCCTGGTCCAGTGGTTGGCCGCTCTCACCAGACAAACCGCAACCGAGGAGAGCCCCGCCGTGGTGCCCGACGGCTCGGCCGCGAGCGGGCCCACCGGGCTGGAGATCGCGGACGCCGCACGCACCTGGCTGGCGCGAGGGCTTCTCGCCGAGGCCAGCGGATCGCTGGCCGAGGTCGACGACTACATCGACTCGGTCGTCGGCGGTGACGGTGCCGACATCACCGACTGTCCCGGTGCCGACTGGCCGGACGCGAGATTCACCGAGATCGCCCGTGATCTCGCGTGCGACGAGCAGGGCCTGCGCGCGCTCGCGCTCGCCCGGGCCGAGGTGATGCTCGATCTCGCGTGGTGGTTTCCGAGCGACCTCGCGCCGCCCGGCGCGACCGACGGCGACCAGTGGCGGGTTCGACGGCTCGACGAGCCTTTCGGGGTCGCCCTCGAGTCGCTCGGACGCTGGGCGGTATACGAGCTCGTGATGCGTCTGATGACTCACCAGCTCTACCCGCCGCCCGAGGCGTACCTGCCGGAGGCGGTCTCCGCGCGCCGGGCGGGACTGGTCACGGTTCTCGGGTTCGGACCTGCCGGCCTCCTCGACCCCGCCGAGTTGAGGACGGTGGCGAACGTGTTCGGCCCGAAGGCTGCCTTCCTGGTGTTGCTGGCCGTCGCGATCTTCTTCGTGGTGTGGTTCACGGTCGATGTGAATCTGACCTCGATCCACGCGCTCTATCGCGACCGACTCGCATCGGCCTTCCTGGTGGGCAGGGACAGACGTGGCGACGTCGACATCGAGGAAGACATCGACCTCGAGGAGATCTGCGGCTACGAGGTGGGCTCCACCGCGCCCTATCATCTCATCAACACCGCGCTCAACTTGCAGGGCAGCAAGGACAAGCGAGTTCGCGACCGCAAGAGCGATTTCTTCGTCTTCAGCAAGCGTTTCATCGGCAGTGAGCGGACGGGGTTCTGTCGCAGCGAGGTCATGGAGAGCGTCTTCCCGCAGATGGATCTGGCAACCGCGATGGCGATCTCCGCCGCCGCGGCATCACCCAACATGGGCCGCGTCACCTCGCCGCTACTGGTCGCGTTCATGACGTTGCTGAACATCCGCCTCGGCTACTGGGTGCCGAACCCGGGGTATCTGGAGGAGAGACTGTCGGGCAAGTCACGCCGCCAGATGAGAGCCAGACGAAGGAGCGGGTACGCGGCGCTCGGATTCTCGTTCGCGGAGGTGTTCCAGCAGGAGCTGGCAGAGATCGCGAGTCGCTGGGAGAACGTCTACGGATCGAGCGAGGCGCGTCGGGCCGGCCAGGACGAGCATGGCCGGCAGCCGACCTCGTCACCGACGACCGCGCACCGTCTGGCCGCCATCGCGTTCTCCGGCGGCGGAATTCGCTCGGCGGCCCTCAATCTGGGCATCGCCCAGGCGCTGCACGCGCGCGGCACGTTCACCCATCTCGACTACATGTCGACGGTGTCGGGCGGGGGATACCTCGGCTCGAGCATCAGCACCATGATGCGTCGCGGCGACCTGCACGCAACGGTCGGCGCTCGGCGCAAGACCCTGCTCGAGGTCCGCCTGAATCGACGCCGGAGCAGTACCGGCGGACGGGTCTCGGCGGTCGCCACCGATGGCGACACCGGCGCGAAGGTGATCACCATCGAGGCGCGCCATCGTGGCGGCGCCGGCGGTGCGCTCCTCGCTCGTCTGGCCGCCCTCGTCCCGACCTGGCTGTCCCGCCGGGCCTCGGGCGGCTCGCCGGGCGACGAGCCCCCACGCACGAGCGCGCACCAGTTCTCGAGGTTCGACCGTGTGGTCGTGCGCGCCGGTCAACGGGTCGCGCCGGGGCAAGATCTGATCGCTCGAGTCGACACCATCACCGAGCGCTTCCGCTGGCGGGTGCGCCCGTCGGCGTTCCTTCGCGAGATGCTCAGTCGACTCGACGAGACGCACCGCTGGGTCAATCTCTCGGATGGGGGGCACATCGAGAACCTGGGTGTCATCGAGCTTCTGCGGCGGCGGTGCAAGTACATCATCGTCGGCGACGGTGAAGCCGATCCCAAGGTCCACTTCGGCGGCCTCGCGACGTTGATCCGCACCGCGTACCTCGATCTGGGCGTCGAGATCGAGATCGATCTCTCCCCGATTCGCCTGACGCGATCGCCCGCGGACGACGATCCCCATCCGCTCAGCCAGTCTCACTGGGCCATCGGCAAGATCATCTATCCGCGCACCGACGAAGGTGAAGGCCGTGAGGAAGGCTATCTGCTCTACTTGAAGTCGTCGGTCACCGGCGAGGAGGGTGAGGCGATCACCGAGTACCGCCATCGAAATCCCGCGTTCCCGCACCAGACGACGGCGGACCAGTTCTTCGACGAGGGTCAGTTCGAGGCGTACCGCGCGCTGGGGCAGCGCATCGCCGAGACCGCCCTCGCCCACCGACCCACCGGCGACGAGGAGCGCCGGCATGGCCCGGACGGCACGCCGTCGAGTGATGAACGGATGTCGTTCGAGCAGCTCGAGGCGTGGTTCGAGAAGCTGTGGGAGATGCGACGAGAGCCACCCGCGCCGCAAGCGGAGACGCACGGAGATCGCCTCCCCCGAGACGTCGAGCCTCGCGATGGGGCCGACGCCGGCGACTGACGACGCGCGTCAGCTCGCCAGGATCATCCGCGCCGCCTTCTCGCCGATCATGATCGACGGCGCGTTGGTGTTGCCCGAGGTCAGGGTCGGCATGATCGAGGCGTCCGCCACCCGCAGCCGCTCGATGCCGTGGACGCGGAGCTGGTCGTCGACCACCGCCATCGGATCGGCGCCCATCTTGCAGGTGCCGACCGGGTGGTAGGTGGTCTCCGCGGTCTCCTTGATCCAGTCGAGGATCTCGTCGTCGGTCGACACCTCCGGACCCGGTGCGAGCTCGGCGCCGCGCAACCCCGCCATCGCCGGTGCGTCCATCAGCTCACGCGTCTTCCTGGTCGCCGCAATCAGGGTCTCGCGGTCGATCGGCGAGGTCAGGAAGTTGTAGCGAATGGCGGGGTGGCGGCGTGGGTCCGGGCTCTGGATGTGGATGCTCCCGCGACTCTCCGGCCGAAGCTGGGTGGCGATGCCGGTGATGCCAGACTCGCGCGCAAGGCGAAAGCCGTCGGCGACCAGGAACGGGAAGAACGCGGTCCCCGCGTCCGGCGCCTCGAGCCCCGGTCGGGTGCGAAAGAACGCCCGGATGGGGCCGGCCGACATCGCGAGCAGGCCACTGCGGCCGAAGACGTACCGCAGCACCTGCCCGACCATACGCACGCCACGCGCGGTGTCGTTATAGGTGAGGCCAGGGTGCGTGATGGCCCAGCGCAACCGCGGCGAGTAGTGCTCGCGAAGGTTCTCGCCGACGCCGGGCAGCGCCTGCACCACCTCGATTCCGTGCTCGCGCAACAGCTCGGGTCGGCCGATGCCGGAGAGCTCGAGGAGCTGGGGCGAGTTGATCGAGCCGGCGCTGACCACCACCTCGGCCCGCGCCCGCGCCTCCTGTGGCACGCCGGCACGCGCGTAACGCACGCCGACGCAGCGCTTGCCCTCGATGATCAGACCATTGGCCAGGGCGTGGGTCTCGATGCGCAGATTCGCGCGCCCCCGCGCGGGCTCGAGATAGCACTGCGCGGTGCTCATCCGTCGACCGTTGCTGATGGTCGCCTGGGTGATCGAGATGCCTTCCTGACTGGCGCCGTTGTAGTCGGGGTTGCGTGGAATGCCGACCTGCTCGGCGGCGGCGAACAGGGCGTCGTAGAGCGGCCCCGACTCCTTGTTGTCGGTGACCTTGAGCACGCCGTCACGCCCGCGCAGCGCGGCGTCGCCCCCCTGGTAGGACTCCATCTCCTTGAAAATCGGGAGCACGTCCTCGTAGCTCCAGCCCCGGTTGCCGAGCTGGGCCCAGGTGTCGTAGTCCTGCCTCTGCCCACGCACGAAGACCATGCCGTTGATCGAGCTCGAGCCGCCGAGCAGACGCCCGCGCGGCACCGGGACCCGCCGACCACGAGTCGCCTCCTCGGGCTCCGCGCTGTAGAGCCAGTTCGCGGCCGGGTTGTCGATCAGTCGCGCGAAGCCGACCGGGATCCGCGACCACGGATGGCTCTCCCGTCCGGCCTCGAGCAGCAGCACGCGCTTGTCCGGCCGCGCGCTCAGCCGATTGGCGAGCGCCGCACCCGCCGAGCCGGCGCCGACGATGATGTAGTCGAACTCGTTGTCGCTCATTCCGTTCCCCCGGCGAAGACCGCGCGCGGCCGCGAATCTCGCCCGCGGCGGCGCCGGATGCAAGCGGCGCCGGCGCGCTCAGCGCGCCTGGTGCGCGGCGTCGACGGCGATGCGGATGTTGTCCCAGCTCACGTCGCCCGGCAGGGTGCAGTCCGCGCCGAGGAAGAAGCGCTCCGGAGCCCTCGCGAGCACCCGCGCCACCTCGGCCTCGATCGCGTCGCGGGACCCGGTGGCGATGACGCCGTGGCGGTCCATTCCGCCCATCGTCGGCCGCCCGGCGGCGATGTCCTCGACGCCGGTCGAGCCGGGCTCGAGGTGGTGGGGGGTGCTGACCACGTGCCCCGGGTAGTCACGAAACGGCGCCAGATCGCGATAGCCGCCCCAGTAGTCGCAGATGTGCAGGACGTTGAACCGACAGGCGCCGTCCATCTCCCGCATCAGCTCGAGATCGTACGGCTTGATGCACTGCTCGAAGCGCGGCGAGCCGGCGAACATCGAGGTGTCGCCACCCTGCGAGGAGGCGTAGAAGCCATCCACCCCGAGCTCGATGCAGGCCCGGACGTAGGCCAGCATGCTCTCGGTGATGCGGGCCATCCCCTCGCATACCGCTTCCGGCTCGGCGCTGATGTGCGCCTTCAGCACGTCGCGGCCGACCGTGGTGCAGGCCTGCATGAAGGGCGAGTACATGGTCTGGATCACGAGCGCGTCGTCACGCGTGGCGGCGAGCACCTGCTCCAGGATACGGAGCTGGTTGTCGTAGAAGTCGAGGCCGTAGACCGGCAGTCGCGCCCAGTCGGCCGGGCGCTGGATCTCCGGTCGGAGCGGGAATCGATCCTCGTACTGCACCTTCACCACGTCCATGCCGGTGTGCTCGAAGAAGGCGAGGTGCCGATCGACCGCGGCCTGGCCCTGCCGGTAGCGCTCGTCGAAGTGGATGAAGAACGCCGCCGGAACGTGGCGCGTGCGCCGCTCTGGCCGCAGCAGGTCGAGCACCATCTCGCGTCGATTCGTCACCGCCACCACCTCCGCGTTGCACGACGCGGGCAGTGTAACGGTATCCACCCGGGCCGGGACAACGGTGCCGAGCGAGGTGTCGCACCACGGCGCGCGACGTTCTATCCTGGCGCCCCGGCCGGGCATGGCACGGACAGGAGCAACGCCACCATGAACCTTCCCGAGGTCGACCGGATCCGCATCACCAGCGTCGTCGACAACTTCGTCGACCTGCTGCTGCGCGACGAGGGTCCGGCGCGGCGCCGGCCTCGCCGCGAGCGCGTCTTCGAGGGTTGCCTGTGCGCCGAGCACGGCCTCGCGGAGCTGGTGGAGTCGAGCCGGGGCACGGAAGTCTTGCCCTTGATGTTCGACTTCGGCGCGTCGCCGCTGGTCTTCCTGCACAACCTCGATCTGCTGGTCCAGGACTACGGGGTCGACCTCGGCGCGATTCGCACCATGGTCCTGAGCCACGGCCACTGGGACCACTTCGGGGGGTTGCTCGCGTTCCTGCGCCAGCACCGCGAGTCGTTGCCCGAGCAGGCGCATCTCTACGCCGGCGAGGACGCCTTTCTCGCCCGCTGGCAGGCCGCCCCGCGCCAGCCCCGGCGCGACATGGGGATGCTCGACCAGGCCGCGATCGAGGCCCTCGGGGTCGGCATCGTCAAGGTGCGCGAGCCACAGCTCCTGTCGGGCCAGGCACTGCTCAGCGGGGAGATCGCGCGGCGCACGAGCTACGAGGTCATCCCGTCGACGATGCGCGTCGACCGCGATGGCGAGGACATCCACGACGAGCTGCCCGGCGAGCAGTCGATCGTGTACCACCTCCGCGGCAAGGGTCTGGTGGTGCTCACCGCCTGCGGCCACGCCGGTGTGGTCAACACCGTGATGCACGCCCGCGAGGTCACCGGGGTCGAGGAGGTGCACGCGATCATCGGTGGCTTCCATCTGAGCGGCGCGCCGCAAGACCGGATCCAGAGCACCGTCGACGACCTGATCGGATTCGACCCGGACATCATCGTGCCGATGCACTGCACCGGAATCGAGACCATCGACGCGCTGCGCGAGCGGGCGCCTGAGAAGGTGATCTTCAACTCCGCGGGAACACGCTACGAGCTGACCGCCGGCTGAGGCGGCAAGGTCGAGCGAGCACTGCGCGAGAGCACCACCGCGGCGCCGAGGCCTCGCGGCCGGGCGCGTGCTGCCGGCGTGGGTCAGACCCGCCGCCCACCGTGCGGGCCGAGGCCGGAAGACGGGCGCCGCCAGATGAACGGGAGACCGACGAGATGAGACTCGTGACGTTCGAGGACGAGGCCGCCGGTCGGCGGATCGGGGTGCACGCCGACGACGGGGCGCTGGTCGACCTGGCCGCGGCCGCGCCCGACCTGCCGCGAGACATGCTGGCCCTGATCCGGCTCGGTGCCGAGGGACTCGGCCGGGTGCGCGCGGCGATCGACTCCGGCCTCGGCCGCGCGGCGTCCGGCCGTCGGCGGCTGGTGGCCCCGATACCCCGCCCGGCGCGCAACGTGTTCTGCGTCGGCAAGAACTACCACGAGCACGCCCGCGAGTTCCATGGCAGCGGCTTCGATGCCAGCGCCGGCGGCCAGGCGATTCCGGACGTGCCGATCGTGTTCACCAAGCCGTCGAGCTGCGTCATCGGCCCCGACGAGGCCATTCCCGCCCATCTCGATCCGACCCACTCGGTCGACTACGAGGGCGAGCTGACGGTGGTGATCGGCGAGGGCGGACGGGGCATCAGCGCCGGCGATGCCTACCGCCACGTCTACGGATACACCCTGATCAACGACGTCACCGCGCGCACCCTCCAGCACCGGCACAAGCAATGGTTCCTAGGCAAGAGCATCGACGGCTTCTGCCCGATGGGACCGGCGCTGCTCACCGCCGACGCGATCGCCGACGTCACCGCGCTGCGGCTCGAGACGCGGGTCAACGGCGAGCTGCGCCAATCGGCGACCGTGTCGCAGCTCATCTTCGACATCCCGACCCTGATCGAGACGATCTCGGCCGGCATCACGCTCGAGCCCGGCGACCTCATCGCGACCGGCACCCCGGCCGGAGTCGGCATCGGCTTCGATCCACCGCGCTACCTGCAAGCCGGTGACCGCGTCGACATCACGATGGAGCCCATCGGCACCCTGTCCAACCCGGTGCGGTGAGCGCCGGCCATCGCGGCGCCTGCCCGGCCGCCACCTCGGGCACCGAGCCGCACGCCGGCGAGCCAGGAGAGAGGGCATTGGACGACACGAGCGGACGGTTGCGTTGGGGAATCGCGGGGCCCGGCTGGGTGGCCAGTGACTTCGTGGCGCCGGCGATCGCGGCGAGCCCGGGCTCGACCCTGGTCGCCTGCCTGGGGCGGACGCTCGAGCGCGGGCGCGAGTTCGCAGATCGATTCGACGTGCCGCGTGTCCACGCCGACCTCGACGCGCTGGTCCGCGACCCGGAGATCGACATCCTCTACGTCGCCCTGCCCAACGCGCTCCATCACCGGGCGGTGCTCGCCGCCGCGGCCGCGGGCAAGCACGTCCTGTGCGAGAAGCCGTTCGCGCTCGAGGTCGCGCACGCGCGGGAGATGACCCGAGCCTGCGACGCCGCCGGGGTGATGCTGCGCGTCGCGCATCAGATCCGTCTCGATGCGGCGGTCGCACGGGCGCGGGAGATCGTCGCGAGCGGACGCCTCGGCGACATCGTCGCGATCACCATCGAGCGCGCATCCGGCCTCGCCGCCCGCCGTGGCTGGCGACTCGACCACACCCAGAGCGGGGTGGTGTTCGACGTCGGGGTGCACCTCCTCGACCTGCTGCAGTGGGTGAGCGGAGAGCGACTGGTCGAGGTCAGCGCGATGACCCGGCCAGACCGGCGCGACGGTGGCTCCGACGACACCTTCAGCCTCCTCGGCCGACTCCATCGCGGCGGCCACGCGGTCGCGCGCGCGACACGGGAGGTCGCGTGCGCGGGCAACGACCTGGTCGTCGAAGGGACGCGCGCCACGCTCGCCACCTCGCCGCTTCGCTTCGCGCGCGAGCACGTGGTCACCGTTCGCGACGCGGACGGCGAGTCGGTGGAGGTTTTCGCCGCGAGCCCGGCCTACGCGCTGGAGGTGGCGGCGATCGAGGGCGAGGTGCGTGGACGGCGAAGCGCGCTGCCCGACGGCGCCGAGGCCACCCACAACGTCGCGGTCACCGCCGCGGCGCTGCGCTCGATCGAGACGCGCCGCATCGTCGCCGTCGAGTCCGTCGACGACTGACAGCCAGGGTCGAGCGAACGGGAATGGTGTCCGCGCCGGCAGAAGGCGAGACGGACGAGGAGAACGCGATGACGTGGGACTACATCATCGTCGGCGGCGGCTCCGCCGGCTCGGTGCTCGCCAACCGGCTATCTGCTCGGCGGTCCAATCGGGTGCTGCTGCTCGAGGCGGGTCGCGACACCCCGCACGGCAAGATCCCCGAGGTCATCCTCGACAGCTACCCGGGCGCGGCCTACCTCGACGAGCGGTTCCTGTGGACCGACCTCCGGGTGACCACCGAGGTCGTCTCCCACAATGCCCCACCCGAGGAGATGCGTCCGCGGCTACGCCGTTACGAGCAGGCACGCATCCTCGGCGGCGGCTCGTCGATCAACGGCCAGATGGCCAATCGCGGCGCGCCGACCGACTACGCGCAGTGGGAGGCGCGAGGCGCCCGCGGCTGGGGTTGGGACTCGGTGCTGCCGTACTTCCGCAAGCTCGAGCGCGACATGGACTTCGACGACGAGTACCACGGGCGCTCGGGTCCGATTCCGGTGCGCCGGATCTTTCCCGATCTGTGGTGCGGGCACGCGAGGGCCGCGGGCGAGGCGTTCGCCGCCGCCGGCTACGCCTACCTGCCGGATCAGAACGGCGCGTTCCGCGACGGCTACTTCCCGATCACCAGCTCGAACGCGTACGAGCGCCGCGTCTCCGCCGCGATCGGCTACCTCGACCCGGGCACCCGCTCACGCGAGAACCTGCGCATCGACACCGACACCCACGTCACCGGCCTGCTGTTCGAGGGCACGCGCTGCGTCGGCGTGCGGGCACGCCGCGGCGGTGAGGAGACCGAGCACCGCGCGAGCGAGGTGATCCTCTCTTGCGGTGCGGTCCATTCGCCGGCCCAGCTCCTGCGCGCCGGGATCGGCCCGGCGCTGGCGCTGCGCGACCTCGGCATCGAGGTGCGGGCCAACGTCCCCGGTGTCGGTCAGCGGCTGATGGATCATCCGTCGGTCGCCCTCGCCGGCTTCCTGAAGCCGGCGGCGCGGATGGACAACGTCACCACGCGACGCCACGTCCAGGTGGCGCTGCGCTACTCGTCCGGGATCGGCGACGCACCGGCCGGCGACATGTTCGTGGTGGTCGCCAGCAAGTCCTCGTGGCATGCGGTCGGCGAGCAGATCGGGTCGTACATCCTGTTCGTCAACCGCACCTTCTCCGAGTCCGGACAGGTGAAGCTCGCATCACCGGACTGGCACGCCGAGCCGACGGTGGAGTTCAATCTCCTCTCCGACCACCGCGACCTCGCCCGCCTCGTCGACGGCATCCGGCGACTCGCGCAGATGTACGCGCACCCGGCGATGCGCGCCGCCATCGAGCACCCGTTCCCGGCGTGCTGGGGCGAGAAGGTGCGCCAGGTCGGCGCGATCAATCGCAAGAACGCGCTCATCACCGCCATCGCGGCCAGGCTGCTCGACGGGCCGACGGCGCTTCGCGACTACATCATCGAGCGCTTCATCATGGACGGCTGGACCCTCGACCAGCTCGTCGCCGACGACGACGCGGCGCAGGAGTTCGTGCGCACCGCGGCGGTCGGCGTCTGGCACGCGTCGTGCTCCTGCCGCATGGGCGATGCCTCCGACCCGATGGCGGTGACCGATACCGAGGGGCGCGTGCGCGGCGTGCAGGGGTTGCGCGTGGTCGACGCGTCGCTGTTCCCGGTCGTGCCCTGTGCCAACACCAATCTGCCGACCATGATGGTGGCCGAGAAGATCGCGGACACGATGCTGCGGGGAGGCTGAGGGCGCCGCCACGCGAGGCCCGACCCACCGCCACCCCGTCCATCATTCGATACTCGAATGCGTGAGGAGACACCATGACCACCAAGATCGCGGTCGTCGGCACCGGGCTCGTCGGGCGTGCGTGGGCGATCGTGTTCGCCCGGGCCGGATACACCACCGTCCTGTTCGACCCGATCGACGGCGTCGCCACTGCCGCGCTGGATCGCATCGGCGCGCTGCTCCCGGATCTCGCGGCGGCGGACTTGCTCGGTGGCCACGCCCCGAGCGTGGTGCTCGATCGACTGCGCGTGGCGGATTCTCTGACCGCGGCGCTCGAAGGCGCGGCCCACGTCCAGGAGAGCGCACCGGAGCGCGTCGAGGTCAAGCGTGCGCTGTACCTCGAGCTCGACCGCATCGCGGCCCCGACCACCGTGCTCGCGAGCTCCACCTCCGGTATCCCGGCATCGCAGTTCACCGAGCCGCTCGCCGGTCGCGCCCGCTGCCTGGTGGCCCATCCGATCAATCCGCCGCACATCATCCCCCTGGTGGAGATCGTCCCCGCGCCGTGGACCGATCCGGCGGTGGTCGAGCGCACCCGCGAGCTGATGGCGGCGGTGGGTCAGCGCCCGATCAGCACCACCCGGGAGATCGACGGCTTCGTCGTGAACCGGCTGCAGGGCGCCCTGCTCGGCGAGGCGTTCCGGCTGGTCGAGGACGGTGTGTGCAGCGTGGCGGACGTCGACGCCGCGATCGCCGACGGGCTAGGCCTGCGCTGGTCGTTCATCGGCCCGTTCGAGACCATCGACCTCAACTCGCCGCGCGGGGTGCGCGGCTACTGCGAGATGCTCGGTCCGCTCTACCACGCGCTCGCCCTGCAACAGGCGGATCCGCGCGAGTGGTCGGAAGCGCTGGTGGCGGAGGTCGAGCGGCAGCGTCGCGCCGCCCTGCCGCTCGATGCCATCGCCGAGCGCCAGGCCTGGCGCGACCGGCGTCTCGCGAAGCTGGTGGGGCACAAGCGCGGAGCGGACTGAGCACCGACCGGCCGAGGCCGAAGGCGCCTCAGGGACGAGCCGCGACCCGATACCAGTCCTCGATCAGCGCCCGGTACATCGCGACCGCGACCGGGATGCGGTCGGCGACGCAGAACTCGTCGGTCTGATGGGCCATGTGGGTGTCACCGGGCCCCAGGATCACCGTCGGCACCTCGCCGAACGCGGGCTTGAGCACCGCGGCGTCGGTGAAGAACGGCAGCGCGGCGACCTCCGGGCGGTGGCCGAGGAAGGGTGTCGTCAGGTCGAAGACCCGCTGCACGAACGGGTCGTCCGGGTCGGTCCACACGCTGTCGAGATCGACGAACGGCTCGATGCTCTGCACGTCCTCGCCGAGGTACTGGGCAAAGCCCTCCCGGACCCGCACATGGTCGACGCCGGGCACGGTCCGCACGTCGACCTCCATCACCGCGCGGTCGGGCACCGAGTTGACGTTACGACCCGCGTGCAGGTTGCCGACGCTCAGCGAGTTGCCACCGAGATGGGGGTGGCGGGCGACGTTGAAGTCGAAGTCCTCGAGCTTCGCGATCGCCCGTGACGCCTTGTACAACGCATTGACGCCGAGCTCCGGCATCGACCCGTGCGCGGTCTTCCCGGTCGACACCATGCGCAGCCAGAACGCACCACGGTGCCCGACCTTGGGCAGGTTGTAGGTCGGCTCGGCAACCACCATCGCCCCGACCGGGAACCGCGCCGCCAGCTCGCCACCCAGTGGTCGCGAGCCCTCACACCCGGTCTCCTCACCGGCGGCCATGATCAGCAGCAGCCCCGGACCGTCGTCGAGCCGGTCGGCGAGCGCCACCGCGGCGGTGACGAAGGCGGCGATACCCGCCTTCATGTCGCTCACCCCGCGACCGTAGAGCTTGCCGTCGTGCAGCTCGCCCGCGAACGGATCGACCGACCAATCGGCGTCACCGAGGGGCACGGTGTCGATGTGGCCGGCGAAGCACAGCCGGCGCGTTCCGGCGCGGCCACCGCGGGCGGCGTGGACGCTGGTGCGACCCGGGGCGAAGTCGTGATACCCGATCTCGAAGCCGGCCCGCGCCAGCAGATCACCGAGGTGGTGCGCGCACTCGGCCTCCGAGCCGCCGGGGTTGATGCTACGGATCGCCACCAGCTCGCGGGTGAGGGCGACCGCCGGATCCGCCTCGACACTCATCGCGGCCCGCGCCCCGACGGTGTCGGTGGAGATGGTTCGTACCCGCGTCGCATCCGCCGCCCTCCGCGCGTGGTCGGTGCCGCCGTCTCGGCCGCGGGCGCGAAGATACCAGGTCGCGCCCACGCACGGGTCGCCCCGTGGCCGGTCACCACGACGCCGACGCGCGCCGACGTCCCCGGGCCGGGACTGGAAGCGGAGTCGAATGCGGCATAGATTGGCGCTCCGCTCCATCAAACGAGGATCCACCCATGGCCTCACCCGTCGATCCGGCCCGCGTCCTGATGACCGGCGAGAACTCGTTCATCCGGCTGAGCGAGGACGGTGGCAAGACCCAGTCCGAGCGCACCAGCCACTGGCGCGTGTTGTGGTGCCCGGCCGGCGCCGGCCACGCACTGTTCATGACCGGCAAGCTCACCGGAGGAAAGACGCGGATCTACAGTGACGACGCGGGTGTCGCACGCTGGCTCCAGGAAACCATCGAGACGCTGCTCTACCCGGACTTCGCCGATACCAGCATCCCGGTGACGCCGGCGGTGTTCGCGCGCCAGGGCGATCCACGCGGCACCGCGACGGAGCTGGTCGAGAGCGACTCCGAGGTCATTCGTCTGACCTGGTGGAGCTGCATCGACCCGTTCGTGATGCACGTGCCGGCCAGTCCCGAGGGTCGGCCGATCGGCGTCTACTCGACGTTCTTCCCGGCCCGTCAGGCCCAGATTGCGCTCGACGAGCGCTACGGGACCGGCTCGGTCTGGATGGAGAAGCGCGGCGAGAAGCAGTCCTCGAGCGCGGTGCTCGCCTGGTCCGAGACCTGGGTGAAGCCCTGATCGCGCACGGCGGGTCGCGCGCCGGCGCGACCCGCCTCGCGGCACCCGAGCCGCGTTCGGGTCCAGAACCCGTGATCGAGCCCACGACGCGATGACCTCCCAACGCTCCGCTCCGCTGAACGGGATTCGGGCCTTCGAGGCGGTGGCGCGCCACCGCAGCTTCACCCGCGCCGCCGACGAGCTGTGCGTGACCCAGGGCGCGGTGAGTCGGCAGGTCGCCAACCTCGAGAGCTATCTCGGGGTCGATCTGCTCCGGCGCGGTGGACGAGAGGTGCGTCTGACCGCGAAGGGCATGCAGTTCTACGCCCTCGTCGGCGACGCCTTCCACCGCATCCGCGAGGGGGTGCGCATCGTCGGCAGCGGTGTCGACGACAAGACGCTCAAGGTCAAGGTGCCGCCGACCTTCGGCATCCGCTGGTTCGTGCCCAGGCTGGCCAAGTTCCACGGGCTACATCCGGACATCGACGTGCAGATCACGACCTCGCACCAGGCGACCGACTTCGAGCGCGAGGACGTCGACGTCGCGGTGCAATGGGGGCTCGGCAACTGGGATCGTCTCTCGGTGGACTTCCTGCTCGACGAGCAGCTGGTCCCGGTCTGCAGTCCGGAGCTGGCGCGGTCCAAGCCGTTGCGCGAGCCGCGAGATCTCGAGCGGCACGTGCTGTTGCGCTCGATGAACCGGACCGACGACTGGCGGATCTGGTTGCACGCGGCGGGTGTCGAGGACACCGACTGGGTGCGGCCGCTCAGCCTGGAGAACTCCGCCCTCACCTACCAGGCGGCGATCGACCGCCTCGGCGTGGTGGTGGCGCAACGGGCGTTCGTCGAGGACGACATCGCCGCGCGCCGCCTGGTCACGCCGTTCCCGTTGCGCGTGCCCGGTGAGCGCTACTACTTCCTCGTCCATCCACCGGAACGCAGCAACCAGCCGAAGGTGGCGGTGTTCCGCGACTGGATCCTCGGCGCGGCGGCACGGTCGCTCGAGGCGGCTGCGGCGATCTCAACCGAAACGGTGTAGTCGGCGGTCGACGACCAGGAGCGCGACACTGACCAGTGTCGCGAACAGCACCAGCAGCAAGGTGACCGACATGATGGTCGCCATGTCGTGGCTGCCCATCGCCCGCATCAGCATGAACCCGATGCCACGCTGAGAGCCGAACATCTCGCCCATCAGGGTACCGACCAGGGTCAGCGCGAAACCCACCCGCAGCCCGGTGAACACCTCCGGGAGCGCGGCCGGGAGCAGGACCCGAGTGGCGAGCGGCAGCGGTCCGAGGCGCATCACCCGCGCCGTCTTCAGGTACACCGGATGGATGTTCCGCATCGCGTTCATCGAGAAGATGATGATCGGGATGATGCCGTGGATCGCCCCGAACGCCACCTTCGCCGGCATGCCGATGCCGAAGATCAGCAGGATCACCGGATAGAGCGTGATCTTCGGTATCGAGTACAGCGCCACCAGGATCGGCTCGGCGACCTCGCCCGACAGACGGTGGATGCCGAGGGTGAGCCCGATCGACAGGCCGCCGAGAACGGCGATGGCGAGCCCCTGCGCCACGGCGAGGCCAGTCTCGCGCACGTGCGGCCAGAAGCGCGCCGATCCGAGCAGGTCGAGCGCCAGCGACACCGTCTCCAACGGCGGCGTCAAGGCGACGTCTCCGGCGTACTCGTAGAGCCCCTGCCAGGCCAGGGTGACGACCGCGACCAGCACGATGGCGTCGAGCAGCGGCCGCAACAGGCTGCGCGTCACCACCTCAGCGCTCCGTCTGGCGCTGCAGGTACTTCTTCTCCCACGCGTACAGCACCATGTTGATGAGCGCCGAGAGCCCGATCACCAGGACGATGAGCGGGTACATCGTCGCGTTCTCGAAGTTGTTGTACGCGAAGCTGATCTCGTAGCCGAGGCCCTCGCCGGAGAGAATGAACTCGGCGGCGATGACGCCGATGAACGAGTAGGCGACGGCGAGCTTGAGCCCGGTGAAGATGTAGAGCATCGCACACGGCAGGATGACCAGGAACGTCGTGCGTACCCGCCCCATCCGGTACACGCGCGCGGTCTTGAGCAACGATTGCGGCACGCGGTCGAAGCCGTTCAGGGTGTTCACGATCATCGCCACCACCGCGAGCATGAAGCCGATCGCGATCTGCGGGAAGCGATTGAGGCCGAGCAGCACGATGAGCAGCGGATAGAAGACGAAGATGGGGATCGCGTAGTACGTCGCGAGCAGCGGGTCGATCACCCGGCGCACCCGCGGCAGCACGAACAGCAGCGCCCCGACCAGAAAGCCGACGACGATGGCCGACACGAGCGCGACCGCGACGTTCCCGAGCGTGGCGACGATGTCCGCATTCATGTCGCCCTGGCGCACGATCCGCACCAGGCCGAGGATCATCTCGCTCGGTGGGATCATCGTGAACCGCCCGATCACCTCGGTCCGGCACAGCACCTCCAGCCCGCCGACGAGGCCGGCGATCACCCACAGCCGGATTCGCGTCGAGCGCTTCACCGCGCGGCCTCGCCGGTGCTCATCGCCTTGAGCGACTCCTCGCGCAATCGCGACCAGAGCCGCGCGGAGATCGCCCCGAGCCGAGGGTCCTCGACCAGTCGGCTGTCGCGATCCGCCGGCCAACCGGTCTCCACCATGTCGAGGAATCGCCCCGGGCGCGCCGACATCACCGCCACCCGGTCCGAGAGCAGCGCCGCCTCGTCGAGCGCGTGGGTGATGAGCAGCACCGTCGCACCGGTCTCCCGCCACAGGCGCAGGAGCTCGTCACCCATCAGCAGCCGCGTCTGCTGGTCCAGCGCGCCGAATGGCTCGTCGAGCAGCACCAGCCGCGGTTGCATGACCAGGGTGCGGGCGATGCACACGCGCTGGCGCATCCCGCCGGAGAGTTGTGCCGGGTAGCTTCGTGCGAAGTCGGCGAGCCCCATGAGCCCCAGCGCGTGCTCGACCCGGCGCGCCACCTCCGCGCCGTCGACGCCGGCGCGGCGAAGACCGAACGCGATGTTCTCGCGCACCGTGAGCCACGGGAATGCGGCGTTCTCCTGGAACACCACGCCGACGCCGTCCGGCACCTGGCCACATACCGGCCGGTCCTCGAACACCAGCGTGCCCTGCGATGGGGGCTGGAGGCCGGCGAGGATCTCGAGCAGGGTCGACTTGCCACAGCCCGAGGGTCCCACCACCGAGACGAACTCGCCACGAGCCAGGACGAGGTCGACGGGACCGAGCGCATGCACCGGCGCACGACCACCCGCCCCGGGAAAGACGCGCGTGACCCCGGTCACCACCGCGTGGGGAGTCGTCTTCGCCTGCACCGTGCTCATCCCGTCATCACGTCCCGAGGCCCCGGCGCCGAGCCGGCGCCGGGTCGAGAGCCGGCGAGCGACGTGCCCGCCGGCCGCGCGCACCTCGCGCTATCGCCTCGACCGCAGGTCGTCGGGCAGGAACTGCTCGTCGACCAGAGTCGACCAGTCCACGTCACCCTCGATCGCGCCGACGTCCTTCTGCGCCTTGATCATGGCGTCCATCGGCGCATAGCGGATGTCACCGGGCCCCCAGTAGGGGACACCGCCGGAGGTGGTGCTGGCGATCAGGTTGTACAGCACCTCGCGCGTCGTGTCCTCGTCGAGGTTGTACTCCGGGGCGATCAGCTTCGCCGCCTCGTTGGGGTTGAAGTAGATGTACTCGACCGCCCGCCGACGCGCGCGCAGCACCGCGCGGATGAAGTCGCCCTTGGTGCTCGCGGCATCCTCGGTGGTCACGCCGACCACGTTGGTGAGCGCCGGGAGCACCGCCGATGCCGGAGTCAGCACCCGGTACTTCGTCTTGTTCTTCGTGTACATCGGATCGGCCATCGGCGCGACGTCGATGCCACCCTCCTCGAGCGCGACCAGCATCGGGCTGAAGCCACCGGTCTTCACCAGCTCCACCGCGT
The DNA here is from genome assembly GCA_024234875.1 of Ectothiorhodospiraceae bacterium. Classification (GTDB taxonomy): domain Bacteria; phylum Pseudomonadota; class Gammaproteobacteria; order HK1; family HK1; genus JACKNM01. The sequence continues at coordinate 161,929 of JACKNM010000002.1, forward strand.
CGGCGCCGAGGCCGAGCTGGCCGACGAGCAGGATGTCCAGCGCCTGGCTGGTGGAACGCGGGTTGGTGAAGCCGAGCCGCTTCCCTTTCAGCTCGTCGATCGACTTGATGGGCGAGTCCGGCATCACGATCCAGAAGAACTCGGCCACCGTGTGTGCGTTGCCCGAGATGATCTTGAGCTTGGCCCCCTTCTGCGCCGCGGCCACGATCGAGGCGAGGCTGGACTCACCGTACGCGAGGTTGCCACCGAGCAGGTTGCGGATGGTGGTGCCACCGCCGGACGAGCTGAGGATTCCGGTGACGTTCGCCCCCTCCTGCTCGAAGTAGCCGAGCGCCTTGGCCACGGCATAGGGCATGCCGTTCACCGTCGCCCCGTAATTGGAGACGACGATCTCCTCGGCGCGGGCGGTCGTCGTGAGCATCGCGCCCAGGGCGAGCACCCGCAGCAGGGTCGTCGCCAGGCGAGAGATCGTTGCCGTGTACATGAGATTTCCTCCCTTCGATGGTGCGGCGCAACGCGGTGCGAGGCGCGCCGACCAGCGGGAATCTAGCAAAACGCCGACCCGGCGGAGTCGAGGAAAACTCATTCCGGGCCGACGAAAGCTCATCCCGCTCGACGCCGTCGGCCCGCGAGTCGCGCCGGGCACCGTCGCCGCGGCTGGCGACGCGTGACGCTTCAATCTAACCTGTGCCGGCCGGCGCCGAGCCGGCAGGGTCGCCGCCGTCAAACACGCGCACTCGGGAGGGAGCATGAGCAAGTTCGGGGTCAGCCAGCCGGTCCGTCGCGTCGAGGACGCCCGTTTCGTCACCGGGCGGGGCCGGTACGTGGACGACATCGACGTCCCGGGGCAGCTCTACGGCTACGTGCTCCGCTCGCCGCTGGCGCATGCCCGCATCCGCGCTCTGGACACCTCGGCCGCGCGTGCCGTGCCGGGGGTGGTCGACATCATCACCGGCGACGAGATCGAGGCCGCTGGCGGCAACCATCTGAATACCCTGGTGCCGCTGGAGAACCGCGACGGCAAGCCGGCCCCGCTGCCGCGCCGCCCGATCCTCTGCACCGACAAGGTCCGTCACGTCGGCGACCACGTGGCCTTCGTGGTCGCCGAGTCGCGTACCGCGGCACGCGACGCGGCCGAGCGCATCGAGGTCGACTACGAGGCGCTGGAGCCGGTGGCGGACCCACGCACCGCCGATGCCGAGGGCGCGGCGCAGGTCCACACCGACGTGCCGCGCAACGTGCTGTTCGACTGGGGCTTCGGCGACCAGACGGCGGTCGACGCGGCGATCGCGAGCGCGGCCCACGTCACCCGGCTCGAGCTGGTCAACAACCGCGTGGTCGCCAACCCGATGGAGCCGCGCGCCGGCCTCGCCGAGTACGACGCGGCCACCGGCAAGGTGACCCTGACCACCTCCACCCAGGGCGGGTGGATGCTGAAGGACGAGCTCGCGCGCAACGTGCTCAAGGTCGAGCCCGACCAGGTGCGCATCGTCACCCCCGACGTCGGTGGCGGCTTCGGCATGAAGGCGATGAACTACCCGGAGCAGGCGATGCTCGCCTGGGCGGCGCGCAAGCTCGGCCGGCCGGTGAAATGGACCGCGGATCGCGGCGAGAGCTTCCTCTCCGACGTCCAGGGCCGTGACCACCACACCGTGGCCGAGCTCGCGTTCGATGCCGACAACCGCATCGTCGGCCTGCGCGTCGCCACCACCGCCAACATGGGGGCGTATCTCTCGCTGTTCGCGCCCTTCATCCCCACCGGCGCCGCGCTGAAGGTGCTGCCAGGGGTCTACGACGTGAAGTGCCTCTACTACCACGTGAAGGGCGTGGCGACGACCACGGTTCCGATCGACGCCTACCGCGGCGCCGGGCGCCCCGAGGCCATCTATCTCATCGAGCGGCTGATGGACAACGCCGCGCGCGAGCTCGGGGTCGACCGGGTCGAGCTGCGGCGCATCAACCAGATCCCCGAGAGCGCGATGCCGTTCGCGACCGCTGCCGGTGAGACCTACGACAGCGGCGACTTCCCGCGCGTGCTCGCGGCCGGCGTCGAGCGCGCCGACTGGGCCGGCTTCGCAGCGCGGCGCGAGGCCTCGCGCAAGGCCGGAAAGCTCCGCGGCATCGGGCTCTCCTATTACATCGAGTCGACGATGGGCGAGCCCTCCGAGACCGCGACCATTCGCTTCGAGGGCGGCGGTCGGGTCGCGATCTACGTCGGCACGCAGTCGAACGGCCAGGGCCACGAGACGGTCTATCGCCAGTTCGTGCACGACAGTCTCGGCATCCCGTTCGAGGCGATCGACGTGGTGCAGGGCGACACCGACCGCATCAAGGCCGGCGGTGGCACCGGCGGCTCGCGCTCGGTGACCGCCGAGGGCACCGCGGTGCTCGCAGCCTCCGACGAGGTCATCCGCCGCGGTCGAATCCTCGCCGCCGGCGAGCTCGAGGCCGCCCCCGAGGACATCGAGTTCGCCGCCGGCCAGTTCCGCATCGCGGGCACCGACCGGTCGATCGAGATCCTGGAGCTGGCCGAGCGCGCCCGCGGCCGCGACGACCTGCCGGAGGAGTTGGCCGAGGGCCTGGACGGTGACGCCACCATCACCCTCGATGCCTGGACCTTCCCCAACGGCTGCCACGTCGCCGAGGTCGAGGTCGACCCGGGCACCGGGGTCGCCGAGGTCGTGCGCTACACCGTCACCGACGACTTCGGCAAGGTGGTGAACCCGTTGCTCCTCGCCGGCCAGATCCACGGTGGCGTGGCGCAGGGGCTCGGACAGGCCTTCCTCGAGCACGCCGTCTACGACGAGGGCGGTCAGCTCCTCTCGGGGTCGTTCATGGACTACTGCATGCCGCGCGCCGACGACATGCCCGACATCGACTTCGACACCATCGAGATCCCCTGCCCGAAGAACCCGATCGGGATGAAGGGTGCCGGCGAGGCGGGCACCGTCGCCGCCCCGGCGGCGGTGATGAACGCGCTGGTCGACGCACTGGCCGAGCGTGGGGTGCGCCACATCGACATGCCGGCGACGCCGTGTCGGGTGTGGGAGTCCCTGGCGCGAGTCTGAGCGGACCAATCCGAGAGGTGGACCATGACCCGAGCGAGCAGCGCGGCGACGACCGACTACGGCGCCGAGGACGCGGCGATGAGGCAGTACCTGCGCGAGGGCGAGCGACGGGCCCTCGGGCTCGGTAATCGCGGCCCGATTCGGTTCGAGGCCGACGGCTCGCTCGCCCGCGACATCGTCGACGCGTACTGGCGGTGCGGCTTCTACATCTTCGAGGGCGTCCTCGGCACCGAGGAGCTGGCGGACATCGAGCGCGACGTGAACGAGATTCTCTCGCGGCTCCCGGTCGAGCGCGGTGCCGAGCTCGACGCCCAGGGCCGTCCCGCGCTCGGTGTCGGGCACCAGGCCCCGACGCTGTTCTGGTCGAAGCCGCTCGGCGATCCGTTCGGCGGCACCAGCCTCGCGAACGGTCGCCATCCGGTGAAGATGTTCGAGCCGAAGGCCGCCGACGACGCCCCGAAGGAGGTGGTGTATCTGATCCTCGGCTCGCTGCAGTTCTCCGAGGCGTGCCTGCGCGTCTACGGCCACCCGCAGCTGCTGGCGGTCGCAGCAGCGTTCAACGGTGACGACTTCGTGCCGTTCAACGAGGCGCTGTTCGTCAAGGAGCCGGGCCGCGGTGCATCGGTCGCCTGGCATCAGGACGGGGTGACCCACTGGGACACACCGCTGTTCGACGAGGGCTCCCACGGCTTCAACTTCATGGCGCAGCTCTACGGCTGCACCGCGGCCAACGGGGTGTGGGTGGTGCCTGGCTCGCACAAGCTCGGCAAGGTCGACATCGCCGCATGGGTGGCGGAGGCGGGCACCGAGCGGCTCCCGGACGCGGTGCCCATCATCTGCGCGCCGGGTGATGTCGCCATCACCAATCGGCAGGCGGTGCACGGCTCGTTCGCGAACACCAGCGCCGACTGGCGGGTGACGGTGAACTTCGGCTTCCACCGCCGCCGCTCGGTCATCGGCGTACGCGGCGGCGGTCTGCACAACGCGCCGAGGATCTACGACGCCGAGCACATCCGTCGGCGTGCGCGCCTCATCGGATACGCGATCGACGCCCGACACCAGCGCTTCGCCGACGAGACGCCGTACCGCTACCGCCCACACCTCGAAGCCGGCGAGACCTTCCACTGGGATCGCTCGGTGATGCCGACGTTCAAGGACTACAACCTCCTCGATCTCAGCATCTGACCGCGGGCTGCGCGCGTCGGCACGCGCGACCGCCCCGAGGTCCTCAAGGCCCACCCCCCATCGGCCGCTATCCCTCTCGACGCCCTGACCGGCCGTCGAGAGGGTGCTCCTTGCCCTGTCTCGCGTCGACGCTCCCTCGATGCGGTCATCGTCGATCGCACGACCGAGCTCTCCGGCCGCTCCCGCCGCCGGGCCTCGGCGCGCACTGGATCCGGAGGACCAGGTGAAACAGAGAGATCGACACCTGCCGATCACCCTCGTCGGCATCGCCCTGGCGAGCACGCTCGCCACCACCGCGGTGGCCGACCCCACCGGCAGGTCGCTGCGGGTGCTCCATGTCATGAGCTACCACGCGGGTTGGGAGTGGAACCGAGATCAGCTCGCCGGCTTCAAGGAGGCGATGGGCGACCTCGCGGTCGAGTACCGGGTGCTCGAGATGGACACCAAGCGCGACGGCTCGGAGGCGAACAAGGTGCGCTCCGGCAACGAGGCGCGCCAGCTCGTCGATGCCTGGAAGCCCGACCTGGTCTACACCAACGACGACAACGCCCAGCTCTACTTCGCCAAGGACTACGTCGGCGCCGCCACCCCGTTCGTGTTCAGTGGCGTCAACGCCGAGCCCGGCACCTACGGCTACACCGGTCGCGACAACGTCACCGGCGTGCTCGAGCAGGAGCACGGCCTGCAGACGGTGCGCCTGCTGCGCCAGATCGTCCCGGACCTGCGACGGATCGCGATCATCGTCGACAGCGGCGCCACCTGGCCCGGCGTGGTCGAGCGCCTGCGGGCGAGCCTCGCCGGCGAGGCGGACATCGAGATTGCCGCCGTCGACACCATCCACACCTTCGCCGAGTACAAGGAGCGCGTGCTCGGCTATCAGGGCAAGGTCGACGCCATCGGTATCCTCGGTGTCTTCTCCTACACCGACGCGAGCGGGGCCCGCGTGCCGTACGAGGAGGTTCTGCGCTGGACGGCCGAGAACAGCACCCTGCCCGACTTCAGCTTCTGGGGCGACCGCGTGGAGCTGGGCACGCTGTGCGCGGTGCGGGTCTCGGGGCTGGCCCAGGGGCGCGCCGCCGGCGAGATGGCGCGCGCCATCCTGGCGGATGGTCGGGCGCCATCCAGCATCCCGATCGCACCCACGGTCAAGGGCGAGCCGATGGTGAGCCTCGCCCGCGCGCGCAAGCTCGGTCTCGCGATCCCGAGCGGGATCCTGCTCAACGCCAAGGTGGTGAAAGGCTTCCGCTGGGACTCCTGACGTGCTCCGCTCGGTCCGGACCAAGATCGTCGCGGCGGTGGCCGTCGTCGCGCTGGTCACGCTCGGGCTGAATGCGGCCGTCGGCGTCCTGCTGTTCAAGGAGCAGTACACGCGCGCGATCCAGGCGCAGACACTCACCGTCGGCCGCAATCTGGCCACCCAGCTCCGACAGCTCCTCGCGCTCGGCATCCCGGTCGACGAGCTCGTGGGTTTCGACGACCAGTGCCGGGAGACCGTCGACGCCTACGACGACGTCGGCTACGCGATGGTGGTGCGCCCTGACGGCAGGGTGCTGTTCCAGGACCGCGGACCGGCGGTGCTGCCGAGCGACGCCGAGCTGCGCGACGGGTTGGCCGCCGGCGAGGAGACGGTGGTGCTGGTCCAGGACGGCAGCGCCAGCCACTACGACGCTCTGGTTCCCGTGCTCGGCTCCGACGGCGAGACCGTCGCGGTGGTGCGCATCGGTGTCCCCGTACGCGCGGTCACCGAGCGCGTGCACGCACTGACCCGCACCTCCGTGATCACCGCCATCGGCTCCCTGGGGCTCGGGCTGGTGGTGCTGGCGGTGGTGATCGGACGCCTGGTGGTGCGTCGCCTCGGCCGCCTCGATGGTGCGATGCGGGCCATCGCGGGCGGTCGGGACCTCGGGGCGACCCCGCCGGTCCCGGTCGACAGTCACGACGAGATCGGGACCATCGCGCTCGCGTTCAATCGGATGATCGAGGGTCTCGACCAGTCTCGACGCGAGGTCGAGCGATACACCAACGAGCTCGAGCACCGCGTGCTCGAGCGCACGCGCGAGCTGAGCACCACCAACGAGACCCTCGAGCGCGACATCGAGCGCAGGCGCAAGTCCGAGGCGGCCTTGCTGCAGGCACGTCGCGACGCGGTCGCCGCGTCGGAGGCCAAGAGTCGCTTCCTGGCCAACATGAGCCACGAGATCCGCACCCCGATGAACGGCGTGCTCGGGATGGCGCAGCTCCTGTCGCAGACCGTCAGCGACCCCGAGCAGCGCGGATGGGTCGAGGTGATCGACAACTCCGGCCGCGCGTTGCTGTCACTCATCGACGACATCCTCGACTTCTCCAAGGTCGAGGCGGGCAAGATGACGCTCGCGTTGATTCCGTTCGACCTCGGCGCGACCTTCCGCGAGGTCGGCCGCCTTCTCGCCCCCAAGGCGGCGGAGAAGGGCGTGCGGCTGATCGTCGACTACGGTCCGGACGTACCGCGCCAGATCGTCGGTGACCCCGGCCGCGTGCGTCAGATCCTCATCAACCTTCTCGGCAACGCGCTCAAGTTCACCGAGCACGGGCACGTGCTCCTCGCGGCGGAGTGCCTCGCGCGGTCGGACGGCCGGGTCACGCTCGCGATTCGGGTTCGAGACACCGGCGTCGGCATTCCCGCCAGCGCGCTCCCCCGCCTGTTCGAGACCTTCAGCCAGGCGACCGACGATACCGCGCGCAAGTACGGTGGCACCGGGCTCGGGCTCGCCATCACCAGGCATCTCGTCGAGCTCATGGGCGGCTCGATCCGGGTCGAGAGCACGCCCGGCGAGGGCACCGCGTTCCACATCCAGCTCGAGCTCGACGTCGCTGCCGGCAGCGAGCGCGACGGTGGTCGCCGCTTCGACGGCCAGAGCGCGCTGCTGGTGGAGGCGAATGCCACCGAGCGTGCCGTCCTCGCTCGCCATCTGCGCGACGCGGGCCTCGCTCCCGAGCCCGCGGACAGCGTCTGCTCCGCGCTCGCGGCGGTGGACGGCGGCAAGGCCTTCGACTTCACGTTGCTCGCCGCCGACCTGCCCGGGCTCGACGCCACGACCCTCACCCGGCTCGCCACCGCGCATCCGGACGGCACCCGCTCGACGGTGGTCGTTCTCGGCCGCGACCCGTCGGGCCCCGACAGCCGGCTGAGCGACACCTCCGTCCCCTTGCGCTTCATCGCCCGCCCGTTCGTGGCTCGCGACCTCCTCGACACGATGACGCTCTCGCCCGAGCGCGACGCCCGCGACCATCTCGGGTCGGTCCGCGCGTCGAGCGGCGTCACGCCGTCACTCCGTGGGCGGGTGCTGGTCGCGGAGGACGTGGTGATGAATCAGAAGGTCGCCACCGCCATCCTCCGGCGCCTGGGACTCGAGGTCGACCTGGCCGAGGATGGCCGGCAGGCGGTCGAGCGTTGGCGCGGCGGCCAGTACGACCTGGTCCTGATGGACTGCCACATGCCCGAGATGGACGGCTACGAGGCGACGCGGCGGATCCGCGCCACCGAGGCCGCATCGGGCGCTGCGACGCGTATCCCCATCGTGGCGCTGACCGCGAACGCCATGCCCGAGGACCGCGCGCACTGCATCCAGTGCGGCATGGACGACTTCGTGGCCAAGCCCTTCAGCCGCGAGGCGTTGTCGAAGGTCCTCTCGCGTTGGCTCGGTCCGCCATCGACCGACGCGACGCCCACCGCGGCCGTGGGCTGACGGCGGGACCGACTCGGCCGACGCTCGGATCCACCTGCTGCCGGCGCGCGTCGGCAACCCGCTCTCGCGATTGGGGTAACCTTGCTGGCACCGATGCGATCGAGGTGCGGACGGCATCGCGCCCGATCGAGCCGAGCAACCTCGAATCCCACGCATGTCGCCGCCTGCACGGCCGCGGGGCGGCGCCCAACCCGTAGAGACTCTGGATGTCCCGACGCGACACTGCTGTCACACGCCCTGCCTGCATCGTCCTCGCCCTGTGGCTGACGACCGGCGCGCTGAGCACGGTGGGCCCGCCTGCGAGCGCCCAGGAGGCGACCACCGCCACCAGCCAGGCGCTGGCCCCGGATCGGGCCGAGGACATGCGCGAGGCGATTCGGGCCGAGCTCGCCACCCTGCCCGAGGAGGTCGCGGAGGGCTCGCCGGGCGCACGGCTCAAGGCGGCCCTGCAACGCCAGGAAGTCCTGGTCGACGAGTACGTGAAGCTGTTGGCGAGCCGCGAGTCCTACCGCGAGCGGGCAGAGCAGGCGGAGGGTCGTCTCGCGGCGGCGACCGCCGCCCGGGATCAGCTCACGGCGCGACCGCCACAACCCGATCAGCAGCCGCCGACCAAGGAACGTCTGGTCGCGCTCGAGAAGGCGTTGGATACCGATCGCACCGCGCTGGCCACGCTGCGCGCCGACAGCGCCAGCGCGGAGTCCCGGCTGCAGGCGGGCCTCGAGGCCGACACCGCGGCCGCGCGCGAGCGTGCGGCGGAGGCGCAGAAGCGAGTTCCCCTGCTCGAGGTCGCGCTGAAGGACGCGGCCGACGACACGGCGCGTCGCCAGGCCCAGGTGGAGCTGACCAGCGCACAGTACGAGCAGCAGGTCGCCGCGGCCGCGGTCGAGACGCTGGCGGCCGAGGCCGCGTTCCTGCGCGCCTCGGAGCCCGCGTTGGCGGTCGAGATCGAGGTCGCCGAGCAACGGGTGGCGGCGCTGGAGGCACAGTTCACGACCGTGGCCGAGGCGCTCCAGGTGGAGCTCGAGCGGGAGCAGCGTCAGGCCGAGGCGGCGCTCGCGAGCAAGGAGCGCGCGGTGGAGCGCGCCGAGACCCCGCACGACAAGTTCATCGCACAGTGGGAGGCCGAGCTCGCGCGCTCGCTCGCGAGCTCTGGCGAGGTCAACGCGACCGTGGTGCCGCTGAAGAAGGACGTGGCCGAGCAGGAGAAACGCCTCGCGGCCGAGAAGGACGAGCTGACCTCGCTGCGCAACCTCATCAGCCGCTCCGGCACCACCGGCAACGCCGGCGACCGCATCAGCCGCACCCTGCAGCAGGTCAAGCGCCGCCGCGGGGTCATCGGCCGCACGCTGCAAGTCGGACAGCAGCGCCAGGTCGCGGGGCTGCGCGAGCGGCGCTTCCAGGTCGAGGACACCCTGATCAGCCTGGCCGAGCCGTTCGCCGACCTGCGCGACGAGCTCGCGGGTCAGCTCGAGGGGTCGGAGCGTCAGGCGTTCGTCACCCGGGCGAACGAGGTCGCCACCGAGGCGCGGAGCACCCTGCGCGACGAGCGCGTGGTGCTGGGCGAGGCGATCGCCCTCGGCTCTCAACTCCAGAACCTCCTCGCGCAGCGCCTCGACACGTTGAACGCGCTCGAGCGATTCATCCGCTCGCGCGCGTTCTGGCTCCGCGACGGCAAACCGGTGGGGCCGTCCGCGTTCGCCCAGCTCCCGCGCGAGCAGCTCCGGCTGCGGAGCTGGCTCTCGGAGCTCACCTCGCCACAAACGCGTGCCCGGCTCGCCGACGCCCTCGGCGACACCGCCGACGTGATCTACGGCCTGTTGCTCTTCCCGGTCCTGCCGGTGTTCCTGTTCTGGGCCCGGCAGCGCGTGCGCGCGATCACCAGGCGCATCAACGATCGCGTCGTCTCCGAGGGCAAGCGGCCGATGTTGCTGGTGACCACCATGTTCACCGGCCTGGTCAGCGCGGCGCTGCTGCCCGCGTACTTCCTCCTCGCCTCGCGCCTGGTGAGCGCGGCGGGGCTGCCGGACAACATCGGCGGCGTGCTCACCACCGCGCTGAACCAGATCGGCCTGTTTCTGTTCCTGTGGTTCCTGAGCCGCTCGTTCTTCCATCGGCGCGGCATCGCCGAGGTCCAGTTCGGGCTCTCGCGCGCCGCGGCCAACGACTTCTACCACGCCGTACGCTGGCTGCTGCTCGGTTATCTCGTCTGGCTCACGCCATGGCAGATTCTCCTTGCTCCGCCATTCGGCTTCGAGTCGTTGCCGCGCGCGCTCTACCTGCTGTTCCTGATCACCGCGCTGCTCGGCGTGCGCAGTCTGGTGCGCCCGACCTCGGCCTTCGTGCAGTCACGCCTGGCTCCGGTCACCGGCACCTGGATCGAGCGCAACTGGCGCGGCATCTCGAACCTGGTGGTCGGGCTGGGTGTGGTGGTCATCCTCCTCGACCTGGTCGGATACCGGTACGCCAGCCGCGAGATCGGCGTGAGCTGCCTGCTCTCGCTGGCCATCCTGATCGCGTTGCCGGCGCTGCACCACGCCTGCATCGTCGCCATCCGCGGCCTCGACCATCGCCGCATCGTACCGGTGACGGAGGAGCTCACCGGCGAGACGGAGGCCGACCAGCAGGCGGTCCGCGGCCGCGTCGAGCGTTTCTTCAAGGTGCTCTTCGTCGCCACCGGGGTGGTCTCGCTCGCCGCGGTGTGGGGAATCGACCAGCAAGCGCTGCAGACGCTCGACGAGGTCCACGTCTACACCCTGCGCGGCGCCGGCGACGCGAACGAGTTCGTCACCGGCGGCGACCTCGCTCGTTGTGTGCTGATCCTGGTGGTGATGTTCTGGCTGCTGCGGATGATTCCAGGCGTCTACGAGTACGCGGTGTTCCCGCGCCTCAAGGTCGACGCCGGCGTCAAGTACGCGCTGCTCACCATCACCCGCTACGGAGTGTTCGTGATCGGGGTGTTCCTCGCGCTGGCGGAGATCCACCTCGACCTCGGTCGACTCGGCTGGCTCATGGCCGCCATCGGTGTCGGTCTGGGCTTCGGCCTGCAGGAGATCGTCTCCAACTTCGTGAGCGGCCTGATCCTGCTCATCGAGCGACCGGTTCGCCCGGGTGACATCGTCTCCGTCGGTGGCATGACCGGCACCGTGCAGCGGATCAACATCCGCGCGACGACGATTCTGAACTTCGATCGGCAGGAGGTGATGGTCCCGAACCGAAGCCTGATCACCAGCGAGGTGACCAACTGGACCCGGGGCGACACCGTCAACCGGGTGGTGATCCAGATCGGCGTGGCCTACGGTAGCGACGTGGATCAGGTGTTCGAGGTGCTGGAGCGGATCGCCAGGGCGCAGCCCGAGGTGCTCACCGAGCCCCCACCGTCGGTGCTGTTCGTGAACCACGGCGAGAGCTCGCTCGACTTCGAGGTGCGCGTCTTCGTGCCATCGCCGGCGGAGATGATGCGGGTGAGGAACAACATCAACAAGCAGCTCAATCGCGAGTTGACCGAGCTCGGCATCGAGATCCCGTTCCCGCAGCGCGACCTCCACATCCGCTCCGGGCTCGAGTCACTGGTCAAGGCGGCACAGGCCGCGCAATGAATCGGAGCGGAGCATGATCGAGCCCCTCGTCGCGCCCACCCATGTCGACCTGCTCGAGCAAGGCGGCATCGCGGTGCTCAGCACGATCGGGCGGGGTGGCGACATCCAGTCCTCGGTGATCTGGTTCGACCATCACCAGGGGCTGATTCGAGTCAACACCACCGAGACATCGGTCAAGGCGCGGAACCTCGCGCGCGATCCGCGAGCCACGGTGGTGGTGCTCGACCTCACGAACACGGACCGTTACCTCACGCTTCGATGCACCCTCGAGCGCGCGGAGCGCGAGGGTGCGATCGAGCATCTCGATCGGCTCACCCGGGCGAACATGGACGCCGACCGATGGTACGGGGGCGCGGTCGCCGACGATCCCGAGGAGCGGGCGCGCAGGGTCATTCTCTGCCTGCGCCCACAGCGGGTCTACGTCGCGTCGTGAGCGGCCGCGCGGGCGCGCCGCCACGTCACCGCCGCGCCGACGAGCCCACCCGGGCGTGTCAGCCGAGGCCCTCGAGCCCGCTGTCGATGCTGATCGCCTGCCCGGTGATGCGGCTGCCGACGGGCGAGCAGAGGTAGAGAATCATCGAGGCGATGTCGCGTGCGGAGACGAACTGACGCAGCGAGGTGATGGACACCATCTCGTCGCGCATCTGGTTCTCGGAGATTCCGCGGGTGGCCGCCTGGCCCTTGATGACACGGTCGATGCGGTCACCCTCGACCGGCCCCGGCTGGATGCAGTTGCAGCGGATCCCGTCCGGGCCGTACTCGAGCGCGGTGGTCCGGGTGAGGCCGACGATCGCCCACTTCGCGGACACGTAGGGGCTGCGGAACTTGAAGCCGAACTTGCCGGCGGCCGACGACAGATTGACGATGCTCCCGCCACCGGACTTGCGCAACCGCGGCACCGCGTGCTGGGTGCACAGGAACGCGCTGGTCAGGTTGATGTCGAGACAGGCGCGCCAGGCGTCGAGCTCGACCTCGTGAATCGGGGCGGTCGGCCCCGAGCTGCCGGCATTGTTGACCATGATGTCGAGGCCGCCGAGGAACGCGTCGGCGCGCTCGAAGAGGGTCGCCAAGGCCGCCGGGTCGCTGACGTCGGCGACCATGCCGTCGAGATTCGGGATCTCGGTGCGCGCGCGCTCCACGCCGTCGGCGTCGATGTCGCACATGAAGACCTTCGCGCCCGCGCGCGAGAACAGCTCCGCGGTCTCGCGACCGATACCCGCCGCCGCCGCGGTGATGATTGCTCGCTTGCCCTTCAGATCGATTTCCATGACAGCTCCTCGGAGACGGGGGTGCGGCATGTGCCGCCGCGCCTGAGCGCGCGGACGACACTATAGCCATCGCCGACGGCGCCAGCACCTGTGCGTTCGTGGCCCGATCGCGGATCGCATCCGTGCGACCGCTCACGCGTACCCGTCAGGGCTCGTACAACGAGCGCATCCGGAAGCTCCGCCCGGCGAGCGCAGCCCAGGTGTTGTAGAAGACCCCCGGTCCGCTCGGATGGAGCTCGACCGATTGGCTGTATCCCCCGGGCCCCGGGTCGATGGCGCCGACGTTGACGTGGAGATTGCCGTTGCGCAGGACTTGCGCACTGCCGACGAAGGGCGCGAAGTGCCCGAGGTCGAGATTCAGCACCGGCTCGACGGTCATCGCCTGCTCGTCGATCGCGAGCACCTGCCCGCGGCTGTTGCCGCCGCCCAGGGCCTGGACACGCATGTTCCCGTTGTCGAACACGCTGAGCAGTCCGCCGTCGAGGCGCGCGTCGTGCTGGTGCGAGAACTCGGGCCACGGGTCGTCCGAGACGAACGTGAAGTCACCCTCGCGCCCGAGCCGCCACACGACCGCCCCGCTACCGGCACCGTCGCGGTAGTCGACCTTGACCACCCAGTCCTGATGGCGCAGCGACACCACGAGGTTGCCGTCGTCCGGCGTGTAGTGCAGGGAGTTGCCGTGGGTCCAGTCGTTGCCTTCCGGGGCGATGGTGATCAGACACCCGGCGGAGCCGTCGGCCAGGCACCGGCTGTCGCCGAGCGCCTTGCGGCTCTGGTCGAGATGGTCGAACGCGCTCCAGGTCCACACCACGTCCCAATTCGTGTCGAGCACGAGGATCGCATCGCCGACGACCGGAACCAGACCGGGGCCCTGAACGTCCTCGAGGAAGCGCTCCACGTAGGTCAGCACCGCGGTGCGACCGTCGGGCAGGCGGACCGCGTCGTGATGGAACGAGTTGATCGGGTCGCGCCCACTGGCAGCGAGCTTGAAGTTGATGGCGACCGGGTTCGTCTCCCGAATCGTGTTCCCGACCAGATCGATCTCGCGCAGCACCTGGCTCTGCGCCGCGCGGTCGGAGTCGATGACCAGGAAGGTTCCACCTCGAACCGGCCGCAGCAAGGTCGCCTGGCTGTCGCCGCCGCGCCCGGGGGACTCGTGGTACCAGACCACGGCACCGAGCACGTCGGTCGCCACCAGCGTGTTGATGCTCGGTCCGAACAGCGAGGTCAGCACCACCGGCTGCTCGAGGCTCATGTAGATGTTCGCCCCGGTATGACCCCACGCGGGCAGCGCCGACTCGAGCGCGACCGGACCGGTCCCGAACCCGAGCTCGACGCCGCGCGACACGACGGCGCCATCGAGGTGCTCGTGCTGCATCATGTATCCGGCGGTCGGCCACATTCCGCCGACCAGGAAGCCATTGGACCTCTCACCACACCGTTGCCAGCCGGTGCGCTGCCAGGCGGCGCCGGTGACGGCGAGGCGGTAACGGACGCGTACGTATCCGGTGATGCAGGGCGGCACACTGTACAGGGCGACGAGCGGGTGCGTGGTGGCGACGACGCGAGCCGAGCTCGTGGCGATCGCGCCGACCTGAAACCCGGCGGTCGCCTGGCCGGTCTCGTTGCTCGAGAGATCCAGGGCGATTGCGCGGAACACGTAGTCGCCCTCGACCTGCGGCATCCAACGCAATGTCGGATCGCGGATGATGTCACGCACCATCTGCCATGTGCCGTCGGGTCGCAGGACCTCGAAGCGCACGAGCGTGGTGTCGGGCGTCGCACCGGTGGTGGTGACGCTCCAGTCGACCGTGGTTCCGACCGGCTGCCCCGAAGGCACCGACGGCACGAGCGCCACCTCGAAGCCCGCCGCAGGAATGGTCGCGGTGGCGGTCGCGAGCGCGGCCACCAGCGCCACAGACGTGGCGAATGCGTGATTGCGTGACATCACCGTCCCCCTCATCGGCGGGAACGTCGATGCGAATGCTATTCCTTCATCGCTCGTCGCCCGCGAAGCCCGAAGGCGATCCGTCGCACAGGTGCTCCGACTCTGCCGTCGATCCCGGGTGAGCTCAACCTCGGACTTCTACGGATGTGGCGCCGCCGGTGACGGCCCTCCTCCCGCCGTCGCCGACATGGTCCGCCGCCGGGCGACCGACTCCAGCTCAGACCCCTATGGCGACGCCGTCGTGACCGGGGTCGGCGCCGCCGTCGAGCGTGCCGTCGTCCGCCACGCGAATCCCGTGCACCGCCGCGATGCCGAAGGTCGCGTAGTTGCGCACCACCTCGTACCCCTGTGATTGCAGCTCGCGGTCCACCTGGCGCGGGATTCGATTGGTGACGTCGATGAGATCGCTGGTGGCCGAGAACCGCGGCGCGCTCACCGCCTCGGTCATCGTCATGCCGTGGTCGAGCACGTTCAGGATCGCCTGCATCACCCCCATCGCGATCTGGGTCCCACCGGGTGCTCCGATGGCGAGACGCAGGCGCCCGTCGCGAAAGGCGAGCGTCGGGCACAACGAGCTGAACCGCGCCTTGCCCGGCGCGATCGAGCCCGCGCGTCCGGGCCGCGGATCGAATACCGCCATGCAGCCGTTGTACATGAAGCCGAGACCATCGGTGATGACCCCCGACGGCATGCCGAGCGAATGGGTCATGGTGACCGCGTTACCGGCGGCGTCGATGACCGCCACGTGCGTGGTGTGCGGCGACTCCCCCATCCCGATGCGAGGCACGTGGTGCTTGATGCCGGTACGGATCCGGCCCGCCACCTCCGCCGCGTAAGCCTTGTCGGTCAGCCGGCCGACGGGCACGTCGTGGAAGTCCGGGTCGCCGACGTGGGCGTCCTTGTCGGCGGTCGCGACCTTCATCGCCTCGCAGACGATTCGAACGTACTCGGTGGTGTTGTGACCGATGGAGGCCAGATCGAAGCACTCGAGGATGTTCATCATCTCCGCGACCATGATGCCGCCACCCGGGGGATGGTTGGTCGCCAGATCGTGCCCGCGATAGGTGAACCGCAGCGGCTCGCGACGCGTGGTGCGATAGGTCGCGAGATCCTCGTACGACAACAGGCCGCCGTTGGCCTCGAAATCGGCCGCGATGCGCTCCGCGATCGCGCCGCGGTAGAAGACGTCCGGCCCGTCGGCCGCGATACGCGCGAGCGTCGTGGCCAGGTCCGGATTCGACACCCGCTCGCCGACCTGCTTCACGCTGCCGTCGGCGTTGAAGTAGATGTCGCGCCCGGTGCGTGAGAATCGCAGGCGGTCGGTGACCGGCACCCGACCGAAGTTGCTCCCCGACGTCCACCAGTAGTGCACGTGCGGGCGGACCACGAACCCGGCCCTGGCCTCCTCCACCGCCGGCCGGCAGATCTCGCCCCAGTCGAGGGTGCCGAGCTCCGACACCGCCTCGTGATAGGCCTTGAGACTTCCGGGGACGGTGACCGACTGGTAACCGAGATCGTTCACGTTGCCGCGCAGCACGAAGCCGAAACCGTCACGGGTCTCGCCCTCGACGAGGTCCTGCCACATCTCGGGGGTGGCTCGCGACGGCGTCCGGCCGTGGAAGTCGATGCAGGTATGGATGCCACGCTCGGGCATGTAGATCTGGCACGAGCCGAAGCCGGCGATGCCGCACATCTGCGGATCGACGACGCCCTGGACCAGGGCCGCGGTGATGGCGGCATCGACCGCGTTCCCGCCGCGCCGCAGCACGAGTGCACCCGCCTCCGCGGCCTCCGGCTGCGCGGCAACGATCATCGACTGGTGTCTCACGGCGATCTCTCCGTCGTCTGGCGATGCGCGAAGCCTATCAGGTCCGCGGCGTCGTCTCGCGAGCGCCGAAGGCGCTCACGCGCTGCGACCCACGCGACGGCTCCGATAGAATCGGCCATCGCGCCGACGAGCGCCGTGGTGGGAGGGATGGACGATGCGCGGAGTGGTATTTCTCGGCAACCGCCGGCTCGAGCTGATGGAGTTCGAGGATCCGAGCCCCGGGCCGCGCGAGGTGGTGCTGGAGATCAAGGCCTCGGGCATGTGCGGAAGCGACCTCCACCGCTACCGGGCCGCCCCGGGCCCGAGCAACGCCGGTGGGGTGCGGCGCGCCGCCGGACCGGTCATCGCCGGCCACGAGCCGTGTGGCGTGGTGGTGGCGGTCGGCGCGGGGGTGAGCGAGCGCGAGGCCCGCGTCGGCCAACGGGTGATGGATCACCACTACGGCGGCTGCGGCACCTGCAAGCATTGCGCGAGCGGCTGGGCACAGATGTGCCTCGACGGCACCACCGTGTTCGGGTCGGCGGCGAACGGGGCGCACGCACCGTACATGAAGGTTCCGGTGTCGACACTGGTGCCGTTACCGGAGTCGCTGTCGTTCGAGGTCGGCGCCGCGATCTCGTGTGGCACCGGAACCGCCTTCGGCGCACTGCGTCGACTCGATCTCCGTGGTGACGAGACCATCGCGATCTTCGGCCAGGGCCCGGTCGGCCTCTCCGCCACCCAGCTCGCGGCGGCGATGGGTGCTCGCGTGATCGCGCTGGACATCTCCGCGGAGCGGCGCGCGTTGGCCAAGACCTTCGGCGCCGACGTGGTCGTCGATCCGTTGGCCGACGATCCGGTCGCCGCGATTCGCGACCTCACCCACGGCGAGGGAGTCCACAAGTCGATGGACTGCTCGTCGAGCCCTGACGCCCGCGCCGCCGCCGTCCGCGCGGTACGGACCTGGGGTATCGCCTGCTACGTCGGCGAGGGCGGGAACGTGACCCTCGACGTCAGCCCGGACATGCTGCGCCGTCAGGTCACCATCGTCGGCTCGTGGACGTTCTCCAAGAACGGCCAGGCCGACTGCGCGGAGTTCGTGGCCGACCGCGGCATCGCGGTCGAGCGCCTGTTCACCCATCGCTGGACGCTCGACCAGGCTCGCGAGGCATACGAGCTGTTCGACACCCAGACCACCGGCAAGGGCGTGTTCGTGATGTGACCGCACGACGGCCGGGGACGGGCACCACCTCATGGCGGCGCCCGCCCCCGGCAGGCTCAGCGATGGTCCTCGCGAATGAGGTCGGCCGCCTTCTCGCCGATCATGATGCACGCGGCGTTGGTGTTGCCCGAGACCATGGTCGGCATGATCGAGCCGTCGGCGATGCGCAGGCGCTCCATCCCGTGCACCCGCAGCCGCTCGTCGACCACCGCACGCTCACCCGGCCCCATCCGACAGGTGCCGATGGGGTGATAGGCGGTCTGCGAGTTGGCGCGGATGTAGTCCAGGATCTCGTCGTCGGTCCGGACCTCGTCGCCGGGCGCGACCTCGCACTCGCGAATGCCGTCCAGCGCCTTCGCGCGTCCGAGCTGGCGCACCAGCCGCACGCCGTCGATCATCACCCGTCGATCGATCGCATCGGACAGGAAGTTGAAGTGAATCGCCGGCTTGTCGCGGGGATCGGCGGAGCGGATGTGGATCGACCCGAGACTCTCCGGCCGCAGCTGGTAGCTGGTCATGGTGAATCCCGGCCAGTCCTGCAGCGATCGCGTGGCCACGTCCTTCACCACGTAGGGGACGATGTGCATCTGGATGTCCGGCGTCTCGAGCTCGGGCCGGGTTCGCAGGAACGCGAGCAGCGGCGCCGAGGGCATGGCGAGGAAGCCGCGCCGGGTGAAGGCGTAGCGCAGCACCTGCATCGCCCGGCCGATGCCCTGCATCCGCTCGTTGTACGAGAGCCCGGGCTGGTTGATGCGCCAGGTGGTGCGCGCGTTGATGTGATCGCGCAGGTGCTCGCCGACGCCCGGTAGCGCGTGCCGGACCTCGATGCCGTGCTTGCCCAGGACGCCCGGGTCACCGATGCCGGAGAGCTCGAGGAGCTGCGGGCTCGCGACTGCGCCCGCGCAGACGATCACCTCGGCGCGCGCACGCGCCTCGCGCTCGGTGTCGCCCTGCCGATAGACCACCCCCACGCAGCGCTTGCCCTCCAGCACCAGCCGACTGGCCTGCGCATTGGTCTCGATCGAGAGGTTCGGACGCGACCGCGCGGCGGCGAGATAGGTGCGCGCGACGCTCGACCGCTTGCCGTTCTCGATCGTGGTCTGGGTGCGGACCACGCCCTCCTGCGAGGCGCCGTTGTAGTCGGGATTGGCCGGCAGGCCGAGCTCGCGCGCGGCGGCGAAGACCGCATCGTAGAGCGGGCTCTGGTCGTACGACTCACAGACGTTGATCGGACCGTCCCGCCCACGACTCGGGTCGGTGCCGTGCTCGTAGCGCTCCAGCCGACGGAACAGCGGCTCGACGTCGTCGAAGCTCCAGCCGCGATTCCCGAGCTGCCCCCAGGTGTCGTAGTCGAGCTGCTGGCCGCGGACGTAGACGAGCCCGTTGATCGCGCTCGACCCGCCGAGCAGCTTGCCGCGCGGCACCGGGATGCGGCGGTCGCGGGTGCCCGGCTCCGGCTCGGACTCGTACAGCCAGTTCGCGGCCGGATTGGCGATCAGCAACCCGAAGCTCGCGGGCAGGAAGCTGAACGGGTGGCTCGGTGCGCCTGCCTCGAGCAGCAGCACTCGGTTGCTCGGGTTCTCGCTCAGCCGGGTAGCGACGACCGCGCCGGCGGAACCGGCGCCGACGACGACGAAGTCGAACTCAGTTGCGCTCATGCGCTGCTCCTGGACCGGAATGATGCGTGTCGGAATGCGGCTCGGCACGCGACGAGCCCGGGCCCGCCGCGTGCCGACCGCGCGAAGGTCACGGCATCTCGGCCAGACGCTCGAGCTCGGCGGTCGCCGCGTCGAGCCCGCGACCGTAGCGGTCGACCGTCTCGTCCGCCTCGGCCGCCGTCATGCACAGCGGCGGCGAGAACGAGGTCACCTCGATGAACGGCAAGGCGCGCGCCAGCACGCCCGCCTCGTGCGCCCTGGCGGCCACCACCCGATGCGCCTTGGCGGCCGGTGCGAACGGGCGTCGCGCCCCCTTGTCGGCGATGAACTCCACGCCGACCATCAGCCCCTCGCCACGAATGTCACCGACGAACGGATGGTCCGCGATGCGCTCGCGCAGCGCGCGCATGAAGTAGGCGCCGACCTCGGCTGCGTTCGCCACCAGCCCCTCGCGCTCCATCACGTCGAGGTTGGCCATGCCGACCGCGCCGCCGACCGGGTGACCCGAGTAGGTGAAGCCGTGCATCACCGGGCCGTACTCGGGCGAGGCGTCCTTCAGCACCTCCCAGATGTCCTCGGAGATGACGCTGGCCGAGAGCGGGAAGTAGGCGCTGGTGATGCCCTTGGCGAGCGTCACGATGTCGGGCTTCAGGCCGTAGAGCCCGGTTGCGAACCACGAGCCCAGTCGACCGAAGCCGGTGATCACCTCGTCGGCGATGAACAGGATGTCGTTACGCCGCAACACCTCCTGGACCCGGTCGAGGTAGCCGGCCGGCGGCATCAGCACGCCGCCGGTGCCCATGATCGGCTCGGCGATGAAGGCGGCGATGGTCTCCGCTCCCTCGCGCGCGATGAGCGCCTCGAGCTCGGCGATCATCCGGTCGGTGAACGCGGCCTCGGTCTCGCCCGGGCGCCCGAAACGATAGAAGTGCGGGCAGCTCACGTGCATGACGCCCGGCAACGGCACGTCGAACGCCTTGTGGTAGGCCTCGATGCCGGTGAGGCTGGCGGCGGCGTAGGTCAGCCCGTGATAGCCGCCGACGCGCGAGATGAACTTCTTCTTCTCGGGCTTGCCGCGCAGATTGTTGTAGTAGCGGACGAGCTTGAAGTTGGTGTCGTTGGCGTCGGAGCCCGAGGTGCCGAAGAACATCTTCGACAGATGCCGCGCCCCGGCCTGCTCGTGGAACAGCTGGAGCACCCGGTCGGCCAGGCGGATGATCGGCTCGTTCGAGGTCGAGCCGAAGATGTGGTGATAGGAGAGGTTCTCGATCTCTCGCGCCGCGGCCTGGGCGATCTCGGAACGGCCGTAGCCGACGTTCACGCACCACAACCCGGAGCTGCAATCGATGAGATCGCGCCCGTGCTGGTCCTTGACCCGGACCCCGCGGGCGTCCGACATGATCACCGGCCCGCGCTCGAGATGGTCGGCGATGGAGGTCACCGGGTGGAAGATCGAGGCGCGGTCCATGTCCTCGAGCGACAGATTGCGTACGGCTGTCATCGTCGTGTCCTCGGCGCCCGCCCGGGGCGCGCGGTCTGGCTGAATGGGCTTGCAGTGACGCCGATCGGGCCCCTCGGGGCGCGCCGGCACGAGCGAGCCGATGATATCGCCAATGCGTGGCCGCCGAGAACTCGCCGACGACCGGGCGGGCAGGCTGTTACCATCGACGGCCCCCGACCCGGCGCCCCCTGGCCCGGACATCCCTGGAGGACCGACGATGAACCAGCCCGCCGCCGGCGCCTACGCCCCTGGCTCCTACGACCCCGCCGCGACCTTCGAGGTCGACGTCCACGACGAGGTCTTCCGCGAGGTCCCCGGGCGGACCCTGATGGCCACCGTCTACCGGCCACGGGGGGCAGGCCCCTTCCCGGTGGTGCTCGACCTCCACGGCGGGGCCTGGAATTTCAAGGACCGCAGCGCCAACGCGCCGATGGCCGCGGCCATCGCCGCCAGCGGGCTGCTGGTGGTCTCGGTCGACATGCGCCTCGCCCCCGAGGCGCCGTACCCCGCGGCGGTCCAGGACGCGAGCTACGGCATCCGCTGGCTCAAGGCGAAGGCGCCGACATGGGCCGGAGACCCGGCCACGCTCGGGCTGCT
The DNA here is from genome assembly GCA_024234875.1 of Ectothiorhodospiraceae bacterium. Lineage (GTDB taxonomy): Bacteria > Pseudomonadota > Gammaproteobacteria > HK1 > HK1 > JACKNM01. The sequence continues at coordinate 183,504 of JACKNM010000002.1, forward strand.
CGGGAGCTCGAGTGGCGGGCACGTGGCGCAGCTCATCGGAATGCGCCCGCGGGACTCACGCTACAACGCCATCCCGCTCGCGGGCCATCCGGAGATCGACACCGCGATTCGCTACGTCGCGACCCGCTCGCCGATCAGCGACCCGCTGGAGCGCTATCGCCACGCCGAGCGGCGCGGCCGCGAGATCATGGTCCAGCGCTCCAAGACCTTCTTCGACCCGTGGGAGACGATCGAGGAGGCCAATCCACAACAGATGCTCGACCGCGGCGAGCCGGTCGAGCTGCCGCCGATGCTGATCATGCAGGGCGCGCTCGACGACAACGTGCTCCCCGCGTTCCAGGAGCGCTTCGCGGCCAGCTACCGGGCCGCCGGCGGCGTCTGCGAGCTGACGGTGTTCGAGGGTTGCGACCACATCTGGGTCGCCGATCCGGGGCCGCAGACCGATCGCGCCCACGACATGGTCAAGGACTTCATCGCCCGCAATCTGCCACGGCTCTGAGTCGATCTCGGCGGGGACGGCCTCACGGACAGAGGTAGCCGTCCCCGGCCGGGTTGCGGAAGCAGCCCACCGATTCCGGCAGCACCTGCTTCGGCAGCCACAGCACCACCTCCGGAAAGAAGATGCAGAACGCGATGGCGGCGAAGAACACGACGTAGAGCGGCAGCGATCGGTACATCGCCCTCGGGAACGGCACGTTGCAGAACTTCGAGGCCATCAGCAGCGACAGGCCGTACGGTGGGGTGATGAGCCCGAATGCGAGGGTGGTGACGATCACCACGCCCATGTGCACCGAGTTGATCTCCCCGACCTCCGCCAGACGCGTGATGATCGGCATGAAGATGATGATCGCCGGCACCGCGTCGATGAAGTCGCCGACGATCACGAACAACAGCACCAGCAGGAAGAGGATCATGCGCGGATCGGTACCGGCGTTGGTCGAGATCCAGTCGGAGACGATGTCCGGCCCGCGCAGATAGGCGAGCATCCAGCCGAAGGCGGATGCGCTCGCCACCGCGGCCATCGGAATCGCGTAGAGCAGCCCCGCGTGCACGAAGTCCATCGGCAACCGCCGCATGTGGCTCGGACGCAGCACCGGGATCATGACGAGGACGATGTAGCTCACCGCCGCGATGCCGGCCTCGGTCGGCGTGAACCAGCCGGTCAGGATCCCGCCCATGATGATCACCGGGATCACCAGGGGCAGGCTCGCGCCGCGCGCGGCGACCGCGAGCTCGCGCGAGGTCGCGCGTTGGCGCTGGACGCCGCGCGGCCCGAAGAGGTGGCTGTAGACCATCAGCCCGATGCCGACCAGCACGCCGGGTACGACACCGCCGAGGAACAGGCCCGCGATCGAGACGTTACCGGTCGCGCCATAGACCACCGCCATGATGCTCGGCGGAATCAGATTGGCCATCGTCGAGGCCGAGGCGATCAACGCCGCGGTGAACCCGCGGTCGTAACCCTCGCGGTCCATCTCCGGTGCGATGGTGCGGCTCAGCACCGCCACGTCGGCGGTCGAGGACCCGGAGATCCCGGCGAAGAACATCGAGAACAACGTGACCACCTGTGCCAGGCCACCACGCAGGTGGCCGACCATGGTCTGCGCGAGCACGATCATCCGGCGGGTCACGTCGGCCGAGGTCATGAGCTCGCCGACCAGCAGGAAGAACGGCACCGCGAGGAGTGCCTCTGCATCCAGCCCGTTGAAGAGCTGGCCGACCATCGACTGCATGCTGATCGGCGTCAGCATCGTCGCCACCAAGACCCCGCTCATCAACGCGAACGGAACCGGCACGCCGAGGTAACCGAGAACCAGGAAGATCAGCGCCATGATGGTCAGGATCCAACCCGATTCGAGCATCATGGGACGATGTCCTCGGGGTCCTCACCGGCGTGACCGGGACTGGCGAAGCCGTGACGCAGGCCGTTGACCAGCTGCTCGATGGAGAACAACACCACGAACACGCCTGCAAGCGGCACCGCCAGGTACCACCAGGCCAACGGGGTGAGCGACGGCATGCGAAAGCTACCGAATCCGTGGAGGAAGTTCTCCCAACCGAACCACACCATGCACAGTCCACAGGCGAGGACCACGCAGCGGTTGAATCCGTCGACGATCTGGCGCGGGAGGCCGCGTAACGACTCGGTGACGGCCGAGAGCATCAGGTGGTCGGCGCGACGGGTGGCGACCGCGAGCCCGAAGAACGCGCCGTAGACGAAGAACGCGGAGGTGACCTCCTGCAGCCACAGCCACGGCGTGCCAGTGGTGCGGGTGACGATGTCACACACCACGGCGACCGAGAAGCCGAAGATCGACACCCCGCAGAGCACCATCAGACCACGCTCGAGCCAGTCGAATGCCGGCCACTTGAGGTGCCGATCCCGGTTGAGGACGATGTGCTGGTCCATGACCTGTGCCGGCGGGCGTCCGGTGCGAGGACCGGACGCCCGCCATCGCGTTACTTCAGGCCCCGGACGATGCCGAGGATCTCGACCGCGCGCGGGCCGAGGTCTGCCGCGAGGCGATCCTGGATCGGCTTCGCCGCCGCGATGAAGCCGGACTTGTCGACATCGCTCACGATCTTCACGCCGATCTTCTTCAGCTTCTCGGCCGAGTCGAGCTCGAGTTGCAGCGCGTAGGCGGGCTCGCGTGCACCGACCTCCGCCGCCGCCGCGGCAACCCACTCGCGCTGCTGGTCGGTCAGGCTGTCCCACGTCTTCTGGCTGACCCAGATGACGTTGTTGTTCGCCTCGTGCTCGGTGAACGACATCACCGGCGCAACCTCGTAGTGCTTGTTCGAGAGATAGACGTTGACCCCGTTCTCGGCCATGTCCACCACGCCGGTCTGCAACGAGGTGTAGACCTCACCGAACGGCATGTGCACCGGCGTCACGCCGTAGGCCGGGAAGTGTGTGTCCTCGGTCTTCGTCGCCTGTACGCGGCTCTTCTTGCCGTTGACGTCGGCGACGGAGTGGATCTCGAACTTCGCGTAGATGTTGCGGAAGCCCAGCGTGAGCAGGGTGAGGACCTTGGCCCCGTCGACCGTCTCGTCGACCAGCGCCTTGATCGCACCGTTCAGCTCCGGCGAGGCGATGGCGCGCTTGAGGTGCTCGGCGTCCTCGAACAGATAGTGCAGGGACAGCACGCCCATCTGCGGGGTCAGCGTCGCGCCGTTGGCGGTCGCGGTGATGATGAAGTCGATGTCGCCCGAGCGGACCTTCTGCAGCATCTGGGGCTCCTGCCCGAGCTGCCCGCCGGGGAACTGGTTGATGCTCAGCGCGCCACCGCTCAGCTCCTCCAGCTTCTTCTGGAACACGTCGGCGGCGAAGCCGTAGCCGGTGGTCTTGGGCTGGTCGTAGCCGAAGGTGAAGGTGCGCTTGTCCTGCGCCGCCGCCGGACCTCCGAGCCCGAAGACCAGCGCGGCGGCGAGTGCGCCGGCGATGATGCGATTGGCCATGTTCCCCACTCCGAGACTGACGGGCACGGGCATCCGCGCACGCACGGAGCGTCGTGACCGACGCGACACCGAGCGGCAGTTTCGACCCGAGATGCCCCTCGCGCGCTCGCGGCGACGCGTCGGGGCTCTACCGGAGCGGATGGCCCTCGGGGACCCTTTCCCGTGGCCGTCGCCGCGCCGGCGCCCAGAACCGTACCGTCGGCGTCGATGACGCCAGCCTCCACCGCGGGGCACCGGGCACGAGCACCTGGGCCAGGGATGGTGCGCGCATCATAGGCCGGGTGGCGGGATTTTCAATCGGCACGTGGCGCGTCGACGCCGGGTATCATCGTCGGTCTTCGCCGCCAGAGAGGTCCTCGACCATGCGCAGACGCACCCTGGGACGCGCCGGGCTCGAGGTTCCCGCCATCGGACTCGGCTGCGCCGCGTTGTCGAGCGCCTACGGACCGGCGGCGGAGGACGAGTCGATCGCGACCATCCGCCACGCCATCGACGCCGGCATGAACCTCCTCGACACCTCCGACGCCTACGCCAACGGCCGCAACGAGAGCCTGGTCGGGCGGGCGATCGCGGGCCGACGCCACGAGCTGATCCTGGCCACCAAGTTCGGCAACAAGCGTGGGCCGGGCGGTGAGCGGCTGGGCGCCGACGGTCGACCGGAGACGGTGCGTGCGTCCTGCGAGGCGAGCCTCCAGCGGCTCGGGGTGGAGACCATCGATCTCTACTACCAGCACCGAGTCGATCCCAAGGTCCCGATCGAGGAGACCATCGGCGCGGTGTCGCGGCTGGTCGAGCAGGGCAAGGTCCGCCACGTCGGGCTGTGCGAGGCAGGCGCCGGCACCATCCGCCGCGCCCATGCCACCCACCCGATCACCGCGGTGCAGAGCGAGTACTCGTTGTGGACGCGCGACATGGAGTCCGAGGTGCTGCCCGCCTGCCGTGAGCTCGGCATCGGCTTCGTGCCCTACTCGCCACTCGGCCGCGGCTTCCTGACCGCGACCATCCGCTCGCCGGACGACCTGCACCCGGGCGAGCGCCGCCACCAGCATCCACGCTTCTTCCCCGAGAACATCGCTCGCAACGTCGCCCTGCTGGAGCCGCTGGAGACGGTCGCGCGCCGACTCGGGGTGACCCCGGCGCAGGTCGCGCTGGCGTGGCTGCTCGCGCGCGGCGACGACATCGTCCCGATTCCGGCCACGCGCCGCGCCGCGCGGGTCGACGAGAACCTGGCGGCGCTCGAGGTGGCGCTCGACACCGCCACCATCGCCGAGCTCGACCGCGCCTTCGCGCCGGGCGTGGCCGCGGGGCTGCGCTACCCGGAGAAGCAGCTCGCGAGCATGGGCCTGTAGCGACGCCGGCCCGCACCCTCCACGGCCGGTATGCGGTATGGTTCGCGGCCGACCCTTTCGAACATCGAGACGACGCAATGAAGACACGCACCCTCGGGCAGTCCGGCATCGAGATCACCGCCATCGGGCTCGGTACCAACTACGTCGGCGGCCACAACCTCTACGAGAACGTCGACGAGGACGAGGGCGTGCGCCTGGTCCAGCGCGCGGTCGACCTCGGGGTGACCTTCATCGACACCGCGGACGTGTACGGCCTGGGCCGCTCCGAGGAGCTGGTCGGCAAGGCGCTCGCCGGGCGACGCGATCAGGTGGTCCTCGCCACCAAGGGCGCCAACCGCTTCGGCGCCGCCGGTAGCGGACCGAGCAACGATCCCGCCTACCTGCGCAGCGCGCTGGAGGCCTCGCTGAAGCGCCTGGGCGTCGACCACGTCGACCTCTACTACATCCACCGCCCCGACGAGACCACCCCGCCAGAGGAGGCCTTCGGCGCGTTGATGCGCTTCAAGGAGGAAGGCCTGATTCGCGCCGCCGGGGTGTCGAACTTCAGTGTCGACCAGATGAAGGCGGCGATGAAGGCGGGTCCGATCGACGCACTGCAGTCGCGCTACAACCTGCTCCAGCGCGAGGTCGAGGCCGACACCCTCGCGTTCTGCGCCGAGCACGGCATCGCGTTCGTGCCCTGGGGGCCTCTCGCCTACGGGCTCCTCGGCGGGCGGTACGGCCGCGACTTCAAGCTCTCCGAGAAGGACTGGCGCCATCGCAGCGGTGCCTTCGACGCCGGTGTGTTCGAGCGCAACATGGACATCGTCGACGGGCTGCGGTCGATCTCGGAATCGACCCACGTGCCGATCGCCCATCTCGCGACGCAGTGGCTGATGTCGCGCCCGGCGGTCGCGTCGGTGATCACCGGCGCCAAGACCGCCGCGCAGGTGGAGGACAACGTGCATGCGGCGCGCGCCACGGTGAGCGCCGCGACCATCGAGCGCATCACCGCGCTGGCCGGCGGCTGAGACCACGGGAGCGAGACATGAGCCACGCGGTGTGGATGTTGCTCTACGCAATCGAGCGGGCCGACCGCGAGGCGTATCTCGACTGGTTCCATCGCGTTCACATCCCCGACAAGCTCGCGCGTCCCGGGTACACCTGGGCCGCGCACTACGCGGTGACCTCGGCCGCGGGCTCGAGTGAACCCGGTGGCTACGTCGCGCTGTTCGGCGGCGAGAGCACGCGCGTGTTCCACGACCCGAGCCCGGCCCAGCTCAAGCTCCGCCAGGACGCGGACACGCGTCGGATGATGGGGATGCGGCGGGCCGGCAGCGGAACCATCCTCTGCGAGGCCTGGCGCGACGGTCGTCTCGACGCCGCGGTGGCAGCCCCGGCGATCAGGCTGCATTGCATCGACGCCGGCGGCGCGGACGAGGATCTCGAGGCCTGGCTCGCGCAGGAGCGGGTGCCCACGCTGCTCGCGGGCGCCGGCTGCTCCGGGGTGCGCAAGTGGTTGGGGGCATCCGGCGCGGTCCGCCACGCGGTGGTCGAGGAGTACGCCTCGCTCGCCGCCTGCGCGGGCGCCGACGATCGCGCGCCGCCGACCGACTGGAGCGCCCGGGTCGCCGCGGCGGTACGCGAGCCCGTCGGCCCCCCGCGCGTCGCGACGCGGATCTGGCCCGCGGCCTGACCCCAGGTGTGGTACGGCCAGGGCGGCGCCGGGCCGCCCGCGCCGCGGCGCGTCACGACCAGGGGTCCGGATCGAGTGGCCAGATGGGTCGGGGAATGCGCCGGTAGGGGATGCGGGTGAAGTCCGGGTCGAGCGTACCCGGCGCCGCGACGTAGAGGGTCGCGGCGGCGATGGGGTCGAACGCGGCCCGGAAGTGGTTGAACGACTTCACCACCACCAGCCGCCGCGCGCGTGGGTCGATACCCACCGCGGTGAAGCAGTCGAGACTCCGGGTCTGGGTGCGCCGGCTGTTCAGCACGATCGCGATGCCGTCGCACTCGAGCGCCGCCATGTCACCGACGCCGATACGCACCCCCGCATAGGCGACGCGCTGGTCGCGGGCGAGCCCCGTCACCTCGACGTCGAGGTCGATCGGACCGGGGCCGAGTGGGTCGACCTTGCCCCCGATGCGCATCCTCAACCGGGCACCCACGCCTGCCTCGTGGGCGAGAGCGACCGCGCCGGGGTCCCAGATCATCCCGATCGTCGCGTCGCGCACGCCGCGCTCGACGAGCGCGCGGAGAACGGACGTCGAATCGCTCGGCGCACCGCCTCCGGCGTTGTCGGCGACATCGGCGAGCACGACGGGTCCCGGCGGCGCGGCGGCGGCCGCGGCCAGTGCCTCCTCGATGGGCAGCGCGGCGACCCTGGTCTTGCCACGCATCGCGACCAGCTCTCGGCCGAGCCGCGCGGCGAGCTCGGCGCCGACCTCGGGTGCGTCGTCGGTGACCACCAACATCTTGGTGCCGAGCTCCGGCACGTCGGCCCACGGAAAGCCATGATTGGCCGAGATGCTGAGCACGCGGTCGTGCCCCTCGAGCGACTTCATGCGGGCGACGAACCCGCGCATCGGCTCGAGGGTGGTGAAGAACATCTCGATCATCCGGCAGTCGTGGACCGCCATGTGCGGGCGCACCTTCCCGAGCGCGGTGTCGGCGATGATGTCGAACAGCTCCCGCGCCCGCTCAGCGAAGTCGGTGTGGGGGTATTCCTTGTAGATGACCAGCGCGGTGGCGTTCTCGACCATGCGCGCGGTGAGGTGCCCGTGTGGGTCGAGCTCCGCACCGATCGGGACATCGGGGCCGACCAGCGCGCGCGCCCGCTCGAGCAGATCCCCCTCGCAGTCGTCGTAGCCGTCCGCGACCATGGCGCCGTGCAGGCGTAGCAGCACCATGTCGACCGGCATCGCGCGCGCCAGCCCATCGAGGATCTCGTCGCGGAACGACTCCCACACCCGACGGACGGTGGCTGCACTCGGCTGCGAAGCCGCGTGCAGCCCCTGCACCAGGGTCCAGCCGCGCTCGGCCGCCATCCGCTTCCAGACGTTGACCGGCACCTCGTAGCCATGGCGGTCGTCGGGGTTCACGTCCCCCCGCATGAGGTACTCGCCCTCGTAGGCACCGAGGCCGGTAGGGATGGGAGAGAAGGTATTGGTCTCGGTGAGGACTCCGGCGGTGAAGATCTTCACGTGCCTCTCTCCCGGCCGCCTGCGGCCTGCCACGACGACAGTCCGGGACGATGACCGAAGGCGGCCCGCTTGTCACCTGGCACCGCGAGCGCGGGCCCCGTCGTCGAGCACGAGACACGCGCCACGCACTGCAGTAGCCTCACCGCTCCGGACTTCCCGGTTCGACGAGGTCGACCCAATGCGTCTGTTCGCCGCCACCCTGGCCACCGAGACGAACACCTTCTCGCCGCTGCCGACCAGCATCGACGCCTACCGCGAGACCGTGTTCCTGCGTCCGAACGAGCATCCGAGCGAGACGCCGCTCATGTGCACCGCGCCGCTGTTCGTTGCGCGGCGACGGGCGGAGCGCGACGGATTCACCCTGATCGAGGGGAGCTGCTTCGCGGCGAGCCCGGCGGGGACCACCAATCGCGCCGACTACGAGGCGATGCGCGACGAGATCCTCGACCAGATGAAGGCGGCGATGCCGCTCGACGGCCTTCTCCTCGGGCTGCACGGCGCGATGGTCGCCCACGGCTACGACGACGTCGAGGGTGACATCCTGGAGCGCGCGCGCGCGATCGTCGGACCGGGGTGCGTGATCGGCGTCGAGCTCGACCCGCACTGCCACCTCACCCGCAAGCGCATCGGCCTCGCCGACGTCACCATCTGCTACAAGGAGTTCCCGCACACCGACGTGGTCGAGCGCGCGGAGGAGGTGCTCGACCTGGTCCTCGCCACGCTACGCGGCGAGGTGAAGCCGGTGAGCTCGGTCTACGACTGCCGCCAGATCCAGAGCTATCCGACGACCTTCCCGCTGATGCGTGGCTTCGTCGACCGCATCAAGTCGATGGAGGGCAAGGACGGCATCCTGTCGATCTCGATCGCGCACTGCTTCCCGTATGGCGACGTGCCCGAGATCGGCACCCGGGTGCTGGTCGTCACCGACGGCGACAAGGCAAGAGCGGACCAGGTCGCCACCGCGCTCGGCGAGGAGCTGGTGTCGATGCGCGGCAAGACCCAGCCACAGTATCTGGACGTGGCGACCGGTGTGGCGGCGGCGGTCGAGTCGAACGAGTCACCGGTGGTGCTGGCCGAGCCGGCCGACAACGCCGGTGGCGGCGCGCCATCGGACAACACCACGATTCTCCGCCATCTGATCGACGCGCAGGTCGAGGACGCGGCGGTCGGTCCGATCTGGGACCCGATCGCGGTGCGGCTGTGCTTCGACGCCGGCCTCGGCGCGCGGTTCCCGCTGCGCTTCGGTGGCAAGATCGGCCCCACCTCGGGGACTCCGATCGACGCCATGGTCGAGGTCGTCGGCCTCGCGCGCGACGGCTGGCAGCGCTTCGGCCCGACTCGGGTGCCACTCGGGGACTGTGCCGCGATCCGCGTCGGTGGGGTCGAGGTCGTGCTGATCACCAAGCGCACCCAGGCGCTCGGCCTGGAGCTGTTCACCAATCTGGGGATCGACCCGACCGCCAAGAAGCTGCTGGTGGTGAAGTCCACCAATCACTTCATGGCCGCCTTCGGCCCGATCGCGAAGAAGGTCCTCTACATCGAGTCGGATGCGCCGCTCAGCCGGGACTATCGAAAGATTCCGTATCGCAACGTCGACCGGCCGATCTGGCCGCTCGACGCGGAGACGAGCCCCGGACTCATCGTCTGACCGGCCACCATCCGAGCAACGCGACCCTCCCGGGCCTCGCCACCGCGTGGCCCGAGCGAGGCCCGGAAGCGGTCGCCGTCAGGTCGCGCCGGTGGGCGGCGTGAGCGGGCCCGTGGGACCGCCCGGCGGGCGCAGGTGGCACGACACCCAGTGGCCAGGTGCGACCTCCTGCAACGCCGGCGCGCTCTGGCGGCAACGTGCCTCGACGAACGGGCAGCGCGTGTGGAAGTGGCAGCCCGGCGGTGGGCTCATCGGGCTCGGGACGTCGCCCTGCAAGATGATCCGCTCGCGCTTCATCCCCGGCTCGGGTAGTGGGGCGGCCGCGAGCAGCGCCGCGGTGTACGGATGCAACGGGCTGCCGAAGAGCGCGGCATTGTCCGCCACCTCGACGATTCGGCCGAGGTACATCACCGCGATGCGATGGCCGATGTGCTCGACCACCGCGAGATCGTGGGACACGAAGAGATAGGCGAGCTGGAACTCCTCCTGGAGGTCGATCAGCAGATTCAACACCTGCGCCTGCACCGAGACGTCGAGCGCCGACACCGGCTCGTCAGCCACGATCAGCCGCGGGTTCACCGCCAGCGCACGCGCGATGCCGAGGCGCTGGCGCTGCCCCCCCGAGAACTCGTGGGGGTACTTGACCATCGCATCCGCCCGCAGCCCGACGCGCTCGAAGAGCTGGGCGATGCGCTGGCGCAGCGCGTCGCCCTCGGCCATGTCGTAGTTGGTCAGCGGCTCGCCGACGATGTCACCCGCCGACAGGCGTGGGTTCAACGACGAGTACGGGTCCTGGAACACGATCTGCATCTCGCGCCGATGCGGGCGCAACGCTTCCTCGCTCAGGCGGGTGATGTCCTCTCCGTTCAGCTCGATCGAGCCGGCCGTCGGCTCGAGTAGACGCATGACCGTCTTGGCGACCGTCGACTTCCCGCAACCAGACTCCCCGACCAGACACAGCGTCTCGCCGCGGCGGATCTCGAACGACACGCCGTCGACCGCGTAGACCTGTCCGACCACGCGCGAGAGCACCCCGCGATGAACCGGGAAGTGCTTCTTGAGATCGCGAACCCGAACCACGACCTCCTTCGCCGTCGGCGCTTTCGATTCCGCCGCACTCATCGCGGCGTCTCCGCGAGCCGCGCCGCTTCCCAGCACGCGGCGAGATGCTGCGGCCCGACCAGCTCGAGCTCCGGCCGCGCACTCGTGCAGCGAGGGCTCGCGTGGCCACAGCGAGGCGCGAAGGCACAGCCGGCGATGTCCTCGCGCAGCGAGGGAACGATGCCGGGGATCTCCTGCAACCGACCACGGATCTGCTCCCGACGGCCGCTCGCGCTGCGGCGGGGGATCGACCCCATCAGCCCTCTGGTGTACGGATGCCCCGGACGCCGGAACAGCTCCTCCACCGATGCCTCCTCCACCTTGCGCCCCGCGTACATGACGATCACCCGTTGCGCGGTCTCGGCCACCACCCCGAGATCGTGGGTGATGAACACGATCGCGGTTCCGAGGCGCTCCTTGAGCTCGAGCATCAGATTCAGAATCTGCGCCTGGATGGTGACGTCGAGCGCCGTGGTCGGCTCGTCCGCGATCAGCACCTTCGGATTGCACGCCAACGCCATCGCGATCATGACGCGTTGGCGCATGCCACCCGACAACTGATGCGGATATTCCCGAGCCCGGCGCGTGGGGTCCGCGATTCTGACCAGGGCGAGCATCTCGACCGCACGCTCCATCGCCGCCCGCCGATCGAGCCCCTGGTGAATCCACAGCGACTCGGCGATCTGCGAGCCCACCGTGATCACGGGATTCAACGACGTCATCGGCTCCTGGAAGATCATCGAGATCCGGTTGCCCCGAATCCGCCGCAGCTCCTGCTCCGGCAGCGTCGTGAGCTCGGTATCCTCGAACGTGATCGAGCCACCGACGATGCGCCCGACATCCTTCGGAATCAGGCCGAGGACCGAGAGCGCGGTCACGCTCTTGCCGCAGCCGGACTCGCCGACGATGCACAGGGTCTCCCCGCGCTCGAGGTCGAAGGTCACACCGTCGACGGCGCGGACCACGCCGTCGCGAGTGTAGAAGTGCGTTCGCAGGTCGCGAACCGACAGGATCACGTCACGCGAGTCTGCGCGAGCGCGCGTGGGGGCGGTCGCGGAATGCGGCGCGGTCATCGTTGCTCTCACATACGGCGCGCGATGCGCGGGTCGAGGGTGTCCCGCAACCCGTCGCCGACCAGGTTGATCGCGAGCACGGTGATGGCCAGGAACACGCCGGGGAAGAAGATGATCCAGGGCGCGATCTGGAAGAACGTCCGCCCGATCGAGATGACGTTGCCCCAGCTCGGGATCTCCGGGGGCGTGCCCGCGCCGAGGAACGATAGCCCGGCCTCGGTGAGGATCGCGGAGGCGCAGACGTAGGTGGCCTGCACGATCAGCGGAGCGATGGTGTTCGGGAGGATGTGGCGCACCATGATCCGCATCCCGCGGGTTCCGCTCGCCACCGCGGCCTCGATGTAGGGCTGCGCCCGCACGCTCAGCACGACGCTGCGCACCAGCCGCACGACGCGCGGGATCTCGGGGATGGTGATGGCCACGATGACGATGAACAAGCTCGCCTTCATCAGGGTGATGAGGGCGATGGCGAGCAGAATCGAGGGGATCGCCATCATGCCGTCCATCACCCGCATCAGAATCGCGTCGACTCGACGGTAGTAGCCACACAGGATCCCGAGGGCGAGGCCGAGCGCGGTCGCCAGCGCGGCGACGCAGATGCCCACCACCAACGAGATCCGCGCGCCGTAGACGACACGGCTGTAGACGTCACGGCCGAACTGGTCGGTGCCGAACCAGAACGTCTCCGAGGGCCGCTTCAGACGATTGATCGGCTCGAAGCTCAACGGGTCGTCGGCCAGCCACGGCGCCAGCACCGCGGCGATCGCCAGCAGGACGAGAATTGCGCTGCCCAGCACGATGGTCGGGTTGCGCGCCATCCATGCCAGGACACCCTCGCGTCGGGCGGCCGCGACCGGAACGGCGGCATCGGGAACGGTGGCCATCACGATGCTCCTGGAACCTCTGCTCAGTGGCCTCGACGAGCTCTGCTCGCTAGTACCGGATGCGCGGATCGAAGAAGGTGTAGCTGATGTCGATCATCAGATTGACGATGACCTTGACCGCCGCGAACAGGATGATCAGGCCCTGGATGATCGGGTAGTCGCGCTTGAGGATGGCGTCGACGGTCAGCCGCCCGAGCCCGGGGATGTTGAACACCGTCTCGGTGATCACCACACCGGAGATGAGGAGCGCGAAGCCGATACCGATCACGGTGACGATGGGCACCGCCGCGTTCTTGAGCGCATGGCGGAGCAGCACCGAGCGGGTCGCAACGCCCTTGGCGTGCGCGGTCCGGATGTAGTCCTCCGACAGCACCTCGAGCACACTGGCCCGGGTGATGCGTGCGATCAGCGCCATGTAGACCATGCCGAGCGCGAATGCCGGGAGCACGACCGATCGCAGGGTCTGCCCGACCCCCTGTGCCAACGGCTTGTACCCCTGGACCGGCAGCCATCGCAGCTCGATGGCGAACAGGTAGATCAGCAGATAGCCGACGAGGAACACCGGAACCGCGAAGCCGAGCACCGAGAAGCCCATCACGATGCGGTCGATGGCGGTGCGCGCCTTCCAGGCCGCGATCACGCCCATCGGTATCGCGAAGACCACCGCCACCAGCAGCGTCGACACGGCGAGCACGACCGAGGGCTCCAACCGCTGCTTGACCAGCGCGATCACCGGCAGGTTGGAGAAGATCGACGTGCCGAGCTCGCCGCGGAGCAGGTTGCCGACGTAGATCCCGAACTGCTCGTAGATCGGGCGGTCGAGCCCGAGCTTGTGCCGCACACCCTCGATCTCCGCCGGGGTCGCATCGTCACCGGCGATGACCGCGGCCGGATCGCCCGGCGTGAGATGGAGCAGGAAGAAGACGAAGAGCGCCACCACCGCCATCACCGGGATGGTGGCGAGCAGACGCCTGACGATATACGCGGTCATCGGCGAGCCTCGGACCCTGGATCTCGGCGTGCGCGGTGTGGACGGGGGTGTGCTGCCGACTCAGGCGCGCACGCGCTTCGCCTCGCGGCCATGGCCGCGAGGCCCCGTCGCCCGGGGCACCGATACCCCGGGTGCCCACTGGTGGGAACGGCGGTGACGGGCCCGGAAGCCGTGGGCCCGCCACCGCCGCAACGTCGCGACGGCCCTACTTCAGCTCGATGTTCCACATCGGCGGCACGGACGGCACCGACAGCACTCCGCTGATCTTGTCGGAGCGATAGGCCACCGGGCTACGCCACTGCGCGAAGCGCAGATTGGGAACCATCTCGTAGGCGCGCTTGGAGAGCTCCACCGCGATCTCCTTGCGCTTCTCGACCGTCGGCGCGAACGCCCACGACTTGCGCATCTCCTCGAAGACGGGGTCGCACGGCCAGCCGAACCAGGCCTTGTCGCAACCCATGCCGAAGGAGGTGTTGGTGATCGGGTTCGACGAGCTGAGCACCGTGGTGCCGGTGATGAAGATGTTCCAGCCACCCTGCGCCGGCGGCTCCTTCTTCGCACGCCGCGCGACCACCGAGCCCCAGTCCATCGCCTGCACGTCGAGATTCAGGAATCCCGCCTTGCGCAGCTGCTGGATCATCACCAGGTTCGCGGGGTTGATGTACTGGTGGTCGGTCGCGTGGAGGATGGTGATCGGCTCGCCGTTGTAGCCGGCCTCGCGGAACAGCTGCTCGGCCTTCTTGTAGTCCGGCGGGCTCTTGTAGGTCTCGCTACCGGCGTCGGTCTCCATCGCCACACCGCAACCGTGGTGCGAGTAGCAGAGCTGCTGCAGCTTCGGGTCCGGAGCGATGGTGTTGAGATAGTCCGGCACGTGGATGATGTGCATCATCGCCTGGCGTGCCTTGACGTTGTTGAACGGCGGGTGGAGGTGGTTGAGCTGGATCAGGCCCATGGTGCCCTGCGCCGGATGCATCTCCAGCGTGATGCCGGGGGTGGACTCGAGGATCGGCAGGAAGTCGACCTGCGGGTTCTCGAGGTAGTCGATCTCACCGGCCACCAGCGCCGCCTGCGCGGTCTGCGGATCGGACAGCCAGACGAACTCGACGCGGTCCACCTTCACCACCTTGCCGCCGGCGTGGCCGGAGGCAGGCTCGCTGCGCGGCACGTAGTCCTTGAACTTCTCGTAGACCGTCTTGCTGCCGGGCACCCACTCGTCGCGCTTGAACACGAACGGACCGGAGCCGACGACTTCCTGGATCTGCTGGAAGGGATCGACCATCGCCTCCTGCTCGCGCATCACGAACGGGATGCTGGTGCCGCTCTTGGCGAGGGTATCGATGACCAGACCATAGGGCTCGGTCAGGGTCCACACGAAGGTCTTGTCGTCGGTCGCGGTGATCGACGCGGTGAACGACATGAGCTGCTTGCCGGCGCCGTCGCGCGCGCCCCAGCGCTTCATCGACGCGATCACGTCCTTGGTTCGCACCGGCGAGCCGTCGTGGAACTTGAGCCCGTCGCGGAGCGTGAAGGTGTAGACCTTGCGGTCGTCGCTCACCGTCCAGGTGTCGACCATCTGCGGCTGCGGCTTCAGCTCGTAGTCGCTGGAGAACAGCGTGTCGTAGACCATCAACCCGTGAATGCCGGCAATGGTCTGCGTGGTCCAGAACGGATCGACGGTGCGCACGTCGGCATGCATGGTGACGCGCAGGGTCTTCGGCTCCTGCGCGGGGGCGGTGGTCCACATCGCGGCGGAGACGCCCGCTACCAGCGCCCCGGCGATCCAGGAACGCATTCGGTACCTACGTGTGTTCATCGGTCCTCCGACAATGGGTTGGCCCGCCGGCTGGGATCACCGCGCGGATGGGCGAGTATAGATCCATTCACCGCGAGTTCTACGCCCACATTCGTGACCTGCGCGACGGCGGCGGAACCCGTCGTCCGAGACCCCTGGTCGCGCGTGCGAGTCGGCACCGTGCTGGCGCGCCGCGGTGTGATGTTGCGCCGCCGCAGTGCATCCCCCACCCGCGGGGGTGCATCGGGGTCACAGTGAGACTTTGTGCGCAGAAGCCCGCAAGCGCTGGTTCCTAGACTGCACGGCAACGGTCCCGCCCTCTCCGAGGGGCGCGGCCGTGGTCCGGTGGCGGCAGCAGCACGCGCTCCGCGGCCCGTGGCCACCATCCACCGAAGCGGAGGGACTACGCATGCACGAGAATCCGACCACTCGTCACAATCACGTCGCGGCCGCCGGCGTCGCACCGCGGACGCGGCTCACGCGCGGCGGAGGGCCGGCGACTTGCCTCGCGGTCGCCCTGGCCGCGGCCTCGGGCGCCGCGCTCGCCGTCGACGACCTCGCCATCCTCAGCGACGAGTTCGACAACCCGAGCACCCTCACGGAGTGGAAACGCATCAACGTCGTCGAGGGCTGGCACGCGGACCAGCTCGAGACCTGGTCGATCGACGCCGCCACCGGGCGGATGACGATGATTCCGTACACCAGCACCTGGTACCAGGACTGGCGCGGGGTGCTCGCCTTCAAGGAGGTCACCGGCGACTTCGTGGTGACCACCGAGGTCGACGCCAGTGGCCGCGGTGACACCGATCCGCCAGGCGTCCTCTACTCGCTCGGCGGGATCATGGTGCGCGCACCACGACCGGACGTCACCTCCCCGACCACCTGGACTCCGGGCGGCGAGAACTACATCTTCCTTTCGCTCGGATCTGCCGACGTTCCGGGCACGTTCCAGTACGAGTCGAAGACGACGGTGAACAGCGTCTCGAACCTGATCCCGTCACCCGGCGTGGGGCGCGCCGAGATCCGCATCGCCCGCATCGGCCAGCACTTCATCGAGCTCCGACGCGAGCCGGGCTCCGGCTGGAGCGTGACCCGCCGCTACGACCGCCCGGATCTGCCACCGACCCTGCAGGTCGGGCTCACCGTGTACACGGACTGGCCCAACGCCTCGGCGTTGCCGCCGCTCGAGCACAATCAGACCGTGATCCTCGGCGGCAATCCCGACCTCGAGGCCCGTTTCGACTTCGTGCGTTACCGACGACCGGTGGTGCCGGCCGCGCTCGCCGGCGCGGCGTTCTCCGACGAGACCCAGGTCAGTGCCACCGAGCTCCTGGCCTTTCTCGGCGAGGCAGCAGACGCGCCGAGCACCCAGCGCCTGGAGCTCGACGCGCGCTACGCCGACGGCTCGTTGATCCTGGATCTGCTGCTCGGCCCGACCGAGCCGGTGACGCTGCACCTCGGGCTCCAGGTGGGCGGCCAGTCCGTGCCCCTCGCCGCGGTTCCCTTGCCGGCGCTGCCGAGCCCGATCACCCTGCCACCGATTCCGATTCCGCTGCCGAGCCTCGGCCCGATCGCGGTGTCGGCGACCTATACCGACGGTAGCGGCGCCACCGTCGGGGCGCGGATCGTGGTGGTCGACACGCCGTAGGCGCAGTCTCCCCGGTGGGCGACTCGGGGGCGGGCGGATGAGCCCGCCCCCGGGTCGATCGAAGCTGCCGCCGGCGGACGGGCGGCCACGGGGGGCCGCCCCTACGGCAAGCCCTTCGACAAGCTCAGGGCAAGCCCTTCGACGAGCTCAGGGCAAGCCCTTCGACAGGCTCAGGGCAAGCTCAGGGGGGCGACTTGCGCGATCTGCCCGCGGATCTCGCCGCCCCCGTTCGGCACCGTGTGCACGTTGACGTAGGTGCGCCCGGCGGCCATGGCATTGAGCAGACTGCCGATGTCGTCGCCGCACCCGTTGCCGGCCACGATGTTCGCCTCGGTGAACTTCGCGCTGCCGATCCACGGGCCGTTCAGGTCGTAGCCGACGTTCGCCGGCGCGGCGGCGCGCCCCGCCAACCACACCGCGATCGGGCCGTTGGTGCCGGCCGCCCCGCAGTGGATGTGCGCCATGAACGCCTGGCGGACGTTGTTCACGGTGAGGCTGTAGTTCACGCCGACGACGCCACCGGCGATGTTCACGTCGAAGGTGGCCAGACCGAATCCATCGGTCACGACCGGCGGGACCTCCTGGTCGCCGCCCATGGTGGCGGAGAACTCCGACTGGGCGAATGCGCCCGTCGAGCCGGTGATGGCGAACGCGACCAAGCCTGCGATGACCGTCCTTCTCATGCCCCTGCTCCTCGGCTGATTGTGTGGTTCTTCGAGCGGCGGGCCATACGAGTGTCCGTCGAACGGACCGTGGTCGCGAGTTCTCGGGGCACCCGGCTCAGGCCAACAGCTCGCGTGGAGCACGCGCACGTGCCCCGACAATGCGAACACGCGAAGGTGACCGGGTATTCCCTTCGAGGGCTCGGCGGGACGCCGGCCCTCCCCTGGTGCGCGACCGGTGGCGAGCCTGCCGCGCTCGTCCGGCCGCTCTCGTGCTCAGCTCGACCCGCGGCCGGCGCCGAGGCCGCGGCTCGCGGCGAGGATTGTGCGACAGGCACCCGCCACCGCCGACGCCCGCCACTCGGGCGCGCGGTCGGCATCCGGTGGCGGTAGGGGCACCTCGGCCGCGACCGCACTCCCCGGCGGCATCGCCTCCACCAGCTCGACGAGCGGGAGCTCGCCCGCACCCGGCAGCAGACGCCGCTCGCGCGCCTCGGCGGCGAGGGCGGCGTCGGTGGTCCCGGGCGCGGCCCGCGGCGCGTCGCAGAGCTGTAGCGAGCCGAGCCGGCTCGCCGGGGCCCGGCGCACCGCCTCGACAGTGCCTCCGGACCGGTGCAGATGCAGGGCATCGACCATCACTCGCGCGTTGGTCGCACCGGCCATCTCGATGATTGCGAGCGCGTCACCGATCGTCCTCACCCGGCGAAACGGCATGAACTCGAGCTCGACTGCCATGCCGTGCTCGGCGGCGAGCGCGCAGACCTCGGACAGCCGCTCCGCCACCACCGCCGGATCGTCGTCACCGCTGACCACGACGCTGCCCGCGCCGAGCGCCGCGCCACCGGCGACCATCGCCCGGCACGACTCGACGTCGGTGTGCCGGTCGAGCCCGATCAGCTCGACTTGCGCGATGCGAAGCCCGGTCGCCTCGAGTCGCCGGGCCGTCTCGCGCGCCACCGAGCCACCGGCGTCCAGGGGGTATTGCGGCCCACCGGGCACCGCCGCCCGCGCACGGACCGTGATCGCGGTGAAGCCGGCGCCGGCGGCGAGCGTCACCAGCGCCGGCGGCGCGAGGTCGAGAAAGCCGAGGGGGGCGAGGCCGAGGGGGTGGGTTGGCATCGGGGGAGCTCGCGAAGGGCACCGTCGGGATTGTACGCGCCGGGCCGGGCACGGCTCGCGGCGTCGTGCGCAGGCGAAGCCGGAACCGTCCTCGCCACCAGACCTTCCGACCACTTCCAAACGCCGGCGCGCACGCCCAAACTGCGCGCACTCGCGCGCGGTCGTTCGCCCGGCCGCCCGAGCGCGATCGCCTCCGGCCTCGAGCTGATCGACTTGGAAATCCGCTTCCCGATGTGGGCACGGGTCGTCGAGCGACCCGGCGCCTGGGTATTCGCGAGCCTGAGCGCGGTGGAGGCGCTGTCGCGCTCGCTGATCGCCGGCATCCTGCCGCTCGAGGCAGAGCGGTTGTTCCGCGACGCGCAGCGGATCAGCCTGCTCTATACCGCGATCGGCCTGGTCGCCTTCGTATCGAGCTTCCTCGTCCCGCTGGTGATGCGCCGGGTCCGCCGGCGGTGGGTGTTCAGCGCCGGCGTCGGCTGCATGATCGTCGCCCCGCTGTTGTTGACCCTGGCGAGCGTCGCCTCGTTCAGCGCCGCGCTCCAGCTCCGCGCCTTCGCGGTGGTGGCGGTCAACATCTCGCTGAACCTCTACATCCTCGACTACATTCGCCGCAAGGAGTTCGTGACCGCGGAGCCGATGCGCCTCGCCTACCTCGGTGCGGCCTGGTTCGTGGGGCCGGCCCTCGGCATCTTCCTCTACAAGTCGTTCGGCCTGCCCGCAGTCTGCATCCCGAGCGCCGCGTTCGCCGCCATCGCCCTCGGCTACTTCTGGTTTCTGCGACTGAAGGAGCACCCGACGGTGGCACCGGCGACGCGCCGGCAACCGATGCCGTGGCACTACATCCGACGCTACTTGCGGCAGCCCCGACTGCGTCTCGCCTGGGCCATTCCGTTCTGCCGCAGCACGTTCTGGACCACGTTCTTCGTCTACCCGCCGATCTACATCGTGCGCCAGGGCGGGAGCGAGACCCTGATCGCGATGATGCTCTCTGCCGCCCAGGGGCTCCTGTTCGTGGCCCCCGTCTTCGGGCGCCTCGGCCGACGCCACGGGATCCGGCCGATCATCGTCGGCGCGGCGCTGTTCTGCGGCACGCTGTGCATTCTGGCCGGGGTCCTGCAACCCGGGCCCATGGTCACCGCGGCCCTGTTCGTCACCGCGGCGCTCGGTGCGGTCGCGCTCGACGCGCTCGGCAACATCCCGTTCCTGCGCGCGGTACGCGCCTACGAGCGCTCCGAGATGACATCGGTGTTTCGCACCTACATCGAGGCGTCGCAGCTGGTGCCGGCCATGGCCTATGCCGCGGTGCTGACGGTGGCGCCACTCACCTCGGTGTTCGTCGTGCTCGGACTGGTGCTGCTGGTGGGTGCCTGGCTCGGGCGCTACTTGCCGCGACGGATGTGAGGTGTCACTCGGACGCCGCCGTTCCCGGCGCGCGATAGGCGATACCCTGCGCCACCCGCATCGCCTCGACCCCGCGCTCGAACGACATCAACGGTGTGACGTGCAAGTGCCGCGCCCCCCCACCGGCCATCACGGACATGGAGAAGCCCTTCATCGCGACCTCGTCGGGCATCTCCACCACCGCCACCGAGTCGTACTCGCCGAAGCTCATCCACGAGCCGACGAAACGTCCCCCGAGACGCTCCACCAGCGGGATCACGGCGGCGAAACGGTTCTCGGGCGTCTCGACCAGTCGCGCGAACGACTCGGCGGTGAACGCGATCTGGATCAGATAGGTGGCCATGCGGTGGACTCCGGGGGTTGGTGGTGCGGTCGGTGGCAGTCAGGCGGCGACGCCGAGGACGATGTCCGCGTTCAGGGTGTGGCTCACGGTGCAGATGCGCTTGGCGCGCTCGAGCAGCTCCGCCGCCACCGCCCGATCCGCGATGCCGGGGACAGCCACCGTGACCTCGAAGCGATTGAAGCGCCGCGGCAAGTCGCCGTCGATGTGGGCGGTCACCGCGAGCTCGACCGCGCCGGGGTCGACCGCCATGCGCTCGGCCGCCATGTCCAGGGAGATGGCGAGACACGAGGCGAGCGACGCCATCAACAGGTCGGCCGGGGTCTGGACCGACGCCGTGGACTCGGTGCCGGCGAGGAGCGTCGCCCCGCTCGCGGGACGTAGCGTCCACCCCGCGCCGCCGGCGCGCGCCGCGACGAGCGCGGGGTAGGATTTCGGCTTGGTACGAAGGCTGCCCATCGGAATCTCCCATGCGCGTCGCGCCGACGCGGCGCGCCGATTATCGGGCCAGGCCACCACCCCGGACCAGGGACTCGCCTCGAGCGCAGGTTGACATCGGTCCCGAACGACCGATGATGCCCGCGCCCTCGGTGCACATGGACCCTTGCATGGCCTCGCGCATCCACCCATCGCGCCCCGTCCTCGTCGAGCCCCTCGCGCCGTCCGACCTCGCGGCGCTGACGGCGCTGTCGCAGGCGGTCGCCTGGCCACACCGCGCCGACGACCTGTCGCTGCTGCTCGCGCTCGGCCGCGGACGGGTGGCGCGCGAGCGCGCGGGCGACGACGTGGCGGCGGGCGTCGCGATGTGGTGGCCCTGGGGCGAGGATGCGGCCACGCTCGGGATGGTGATCGTCGACCCCGCCCGCCAGGGGCAGGGAATCGGTCGACGTCTGGTCGAGGCGGTGCTGGCCGACATCGGCCCGCGCCCGGTGAGGCTGAACGCGACCGAGGCCGGCGCGCCGCTCTACGCCAAGCTCGGATTTCGTCCGTGCCGGGTGTTCCGGCAGCACCAGGGCGACGTCGACGTCCTGCCCGCCATGGCCGGTGCACGCCTCGCCGAGCCGGCGGAGCGCGCTGCGCTCGGCGCACTCGACGCGGCAGCATTCGGCGCGCCGCGCCAGGGCCTGGTGGATCGCTTGCTCGCCGAGGGCGAGTTCCACGTGCTGCCCGAGCCGGCGCCGGCGCGTGGATTCGCGGTCCGCCGGCGGTTCGGCCGTGGCCAGCTCATCGGGCCGCTCGTCGCACCGGACGAGGCCCACGCCATCGCCCTGCTCGAGGCGGCGCTGGTCCGCGGATTCGTGCGCATCGACGTCGACGCCAACGCCAGCGCGCTCGGCGCGCGGGTCGAGGCGCTCGGCATGTCGGTGGTCGACACGGTGGTCGAGATGGTGCGTGGCGACTGGCCCGGGGACGAGGACCCGAGCCGCCCCCGTCGCCTCGCCCTGGCCGCACAGGCGCTCGGATAGGGCGCGCCAGGGGAGCGCCTGCGCCCCGCCGTGCGACGACTCGGCAGCCGACCGCGACGGCAAGCGCGGTGCACGATCAGGCGAAGTGCGCGCTCAGGAGCCCGGGATTCGACCGCGCCTCGAGCCCCGTGCCGGTCCACGTGACGTGACCGGAATCGAGCGCGACCACCGCATCGGCAACGCCGAGCGCGCGCTCGGTGCTCTGCTCGACCAGCACGATCGACAGGCCGTCGCGTTGGAGCGCGGCGAGCGCGGCGTAGCAGTCGTCCACCGCCCGCGGCATCAGCCCGAGCGAGAGCTCGTCGACCAACAACAGGCGCGGCACCGACATGATCGCGCGCCCGATCGCGAGCATCTGCTGCTCGCCACCCGAGAGCGAGCCGGCGAGCTGACGCGAGCGTTCACCGAGCCGGGGGAACAGGTCGAGCACGCGCGCCCGACCGCTCGCCAGCGCCGAGCGCGGCAGTCGGTGCGCACCGACCAGCAGGTTCTCGCTGACCGTGAGGTCGGCGAACACGCGGCGCCCTTCAGGTACCAGGGCGATGCCGTGCCCGACGCGGGCGCGCGCATCGGCGCCGGTGACGTCGACACCATCGAGCGTGATCCGCCCTCCGAGCGGGGCGACCAGTCCGGCCAGCGTCATGATCGTGGTCGACTTCCCGGCGCCGTTCGGGCCGACCAGCACCAGGGTCTCGCCGGCGCCGACGCCGAACGAAACCCCGTCCACTGCGACGATGCTGCCGTAGCCGCTGCGCAGCCCCTCGACCGCGAGCATCAGCGGCCCACCCCGAGGTAGGCGGCCCGTACGTCCGCGCGCGCCATCACCTCGCTGGTCGGTCCGAAGGCGAGGGCGCGGCCACCGTCCTGGACGTAGAGCGTCGGGCACACGCGCAGCACCTCCCCGAGGTTGTGCTCGATGAGCACCACCGCGAGCGACGGACCGGGCAGCTCGGCGATGAGGTCCGCCATCGCTCTCGCCTCACGCTGGTTGAGCCCGGCGAGCGGCTCGTCGAGCAGCAGCAGTGCCGGCTCGAGTGCCAGCGCCCGCGCCACCTCCAGCCGTTTGAGGTAGCCGAGCGGCAACGCCTCGGGACGCTGCCCGGCCACCTCGGCGAGCCCGACCCGCTCCAGCAAGGTGTGTGCGCGCTCCCGCTCACGGCGCCGATCATGACGCAGCATGGCGGCGACCGGCGACGTGAGGCGCCGATGCCCCACCGCGAGCGCGACGTTGTCGAGCAGGGTGAGCGCCCGCAACGGGCGCACGATCTGCTGCGCGAGCGCCAGCCCGTGTCGGATGCGAGCGACCGTCGACCAGCGCGTGATGTCGCTGCCACGGAACAGCACCTGCCCCGCGCTCGGACGCACGACCCCGGTGATCACACGCATCATCGTCGTCTTGCCGGCGCCGTTCGGACCGATGAAGCCGAGCAGGCGACCCGGCTCGACCTCGAGACGCGCGCCGTCGATGGCGGTGATGCCGCCGAAGCGCACCGTCACGTCTCGAACGGAGAGCAGCGCGCTCACGCGGCGCCCCGCACCCGGCGCAGCGCGCGCGTCGCGATCCCGGCCAGCCCATCGGGCGCGAAGCGCATCGTCGCGAACAACAGGGCCCCGTACAGCAGCAGCTTGTAGTCGTCGACGAGCTGGAACCACTGCGGCAGCATCGACAACAAGGCCGCGGCGACCACCACCCCCCAGACCGAGCCGATGCCGCCGACGATGACCATGGCGAGCACGGTGACGCTCTCGACGAACCCGAAGCTGTCGGGGCCGATGAAGCGCACCTGGTGTGCATAGAGCCCACCGGCGACGCCGGCGCCGGCGGTTCCGACGACGAAGGCGAACAGCTTGAACCGCGGCACGTCGATGCCGAGTAGCCGCGCGGTGTCCTCGTCGTCGGCGATCGACTCGAACGCGAAGCCGGCCCAAGAGCGCCGGATGGCGACGGCCAGCGCCGCGAACGCGACCACACAGACCACGCTCAGCACGAGCAGCCCCGGGCGACCGAATGCCGGCGCCGGGATCCCGGCGATCCCGATCTCGCCGCCGAGCGCATCCTGCTTGCGCACGATCCCGACGAACAGGAACGCCACCCCCATGGTGGTGATGGCGAGGAAGTCGTGTCTGACCCGCAGCGATGCCAGCCCGACCACCATTCCGACCGCCCCCGCGAGGACCGCGGCGGGCACGAGCGACAGCACCAGCGGCATCCCGGCCTTGGTGAGCATCGCGCTCGTGTAGGCGCCGATGCCGAGAAAGGCCGCATGCCCGAGGCTCACCTGCCCGCAGAAGCCGGTGATGACGTTGAGCGACAGCGCGAACAGGATCGCGATGGCCACGTTGGTGGCGACGATGATCTCGTAGGCCATTGCTAACTACGCGCCAGCAGCCCCTGGGGCCGCAGCATGAGGACGAGGATCAGGAAGGCGAAGGCGATGGCGTCGCGATCGAGCAGGTGACCGGCATAGATGGTCCCGAACGACTCCACCACCCCGAGCGCGAGCGCCGCGACCAACGTGCCCCGCACGTTGCCGAGACCACCGAGGACGATGATCGCGAGCGCCTTGTACGAGGGCACCGCGCCCATCGTCGGCTCGACGAGGTTGTTGAGCAACGCGACCATCACCCCGGCCGCGCCGGCGAGCGCCGAGCCGACGAAGAAGTTGAGATGTCGCACGCGCTCGATGTCGATGCCGAAGGCCTGCGCGATCGGCGGGTCGGAGACCGACGCCCGCCAGGCGACGCCGGTCCGCGTCGACAGCGACAGCCACCCCAGCGCCGACAGCAGGACCACCGCGAGCACCACCACCGCGATGCGGGCGAGGCTGAGCGAGATCCCGGGCGCGATCTCGATCTGGGCCTGCAGCGGGGGGGTGACGTAGGACAGCCCGTGCGCACCGAAGATGATTCGAAACGCCTCCTCGGATGCGATGAACAGGCCGATGGAGGCGATCAGCGCGATCAACGGCGAGCGCCCGAGCAGCGGTCGATAGGCGAGGCGGTACACCGCGATGCCCGCGACTCCGGCCACGCCCATCGCCACCGCGAGCGCCAACGCGAAGCTACCGGTGGCGTTGGTGACCAGCACGCCGAGGTAACCACCGAGCGTGAACAGCGCGGCGTGGGCGACGTGAAGGATGCGCAGCAACCCGTAGACCAGGGTCAGCCCGACGGCCACCAGCGCATAGATCGCGCCCTGGACCAGCCCCTGGATCAGCAGATCGAGAGCGAGCACTTCGACCTCTTGCCGGAACCGCCCCGGCCGGCAGCCGGGGCGGTGGTCACGCCTGGGGCGGGTGTCACTTCTCCGGCGGCGCGAGCAGGGCCGCGTCGGAGATCACCGAGTGACGGTGCCAGGCACCGTCACGGACGACCTGGACCTGGACGTCCTTCTTCACCTCGCCGAGCGCGTTGAAGGAGATGTGCCCGGTCGCGGCGTCGACCTGGGTCGCCGCGATCGCCTGGCGCAGCGCGGCCTTGTCCGTGTGCCCCGCGGACTGGAGCGCGCTGGCCATGACCAGCACCGCGGTATGCGCGGAGGCGCCGACCATGTCCGCCGGGTAGCCGGCCTTCTTCTCGAATCCGGCCATGAAGTCCCGCGCCACCGGATCGGTGGAGTCGCGGTCGAGCGAGGTGGTGATCAGCACACCCTCGGCCGCAGGTCCCGCGATCTCGATGAACTTCTGGCCGTCGTAGCCTTCCTGGCCGATCACCGGCGCGGTGATCCCGGCGGCGCGGAGCTGGCTCACCAGCGGGCCGGCGGTGAAGAAGTAGCCCGAGGCGTAGATCGCATCCGGCGCATCGGCCTTCACCTTCGACACGATGGGGCCGAACTCACGGTCCTTGATGCCGTAGTCGTACTCGCCGATCACCTCGATACCGAACGCCGCCGCCTTCTCCTTGAAGCCGGCGGCGAGCGACTGACCGAAGTCGTTGTTCAGAGTAATCATGACCACCCGCTTCTTGCCCAGGGTCTCGCCGATCAGCTTGGCGCCGGCGCGCCCCTGCACCTCACCCATGAACGAGGTGCGGAACACGTACTCGCCGGCGCGGGTGATGTCGGGGTGAATGGCGTAGGCGGAGATGTAGGGGGTCGCGTTCTCCTGGAAGATCGTCGCCGCGGCGCGGGTCGAGCCGGAGTAGCTCCCGGAGATCCCCGCCACCACCTCGTCCTGGGTGATCATCTTCACCGCGAGCGGCGCCGCCTCTTTCGGGCTCGCCTGGTCGTCGTAGACCACGAGCTCGAGGGGCTTGCCCCCGACCCCGCCACGCGCGTTGACCTGCTCCACCGCGAGCTCGGCCCCCTTGAGCGCAGAGGTGCCGTCGGCGGCGGCGAAACCGGTCAGTGGCACGTTGAATCCGATCTTGATGCTGTCGGCCGACGCGGCTGCCGCCATGGTGGCGAGCGTGGCCGCGAGAAGCGCGCGATGGGCTCGTCGATGCATGGGTGCTCTCCCTGTTGCTCGTTCTTCGACTGGATGGGACTCAGGTCACGCGCGGCTCAACCGGCGCGACGATGGACGACGGGGAAGTCAGGCCCCTCGAAGGGGTCACCGGTGCGGTAGCGGAGATCCGGAAACGGTGGTGACGTCGGGCCCGGCCGCTCGACGAACTCGGCGTCGTCGCCGACCCAGCGCAGCGACACCACCCGCCGCCGCTGCGTGGAATGGTTGGCCGGCGCCCCGTGCAACGTACGAAAGTCGAACGCCACCACGTCGCCCGGCTCCATTGCCCAGCCGACGATCGACAGCCGGTCACGCGACGCCTCGACGTCGGGCACCGGCTCGTTGCGCGCATCGTCGTAGAGCTTGGAGCCGTCGAAGCGACTCGGGGTGAACTCCTTGCCCCAACGGTGCGAGCCCGCCACGTACTCGATCGCGATGTCGCGCGAGATGGGATCCAGTGGGATCCAGAAGCTCACCGTCTGCTCGCCGCGCACGAAGTAGTACGGCTGGTCCTGGTGCCACGGCGTGACGATACTGTTGCCCGGCTCCTTGACCAGGATGTGGTCGTGGAAGATGCGCGCGACGTTCGAGCGCATCAGGCGCGCGGCGAGCGCGGCCATCGGCGAGCGCTCGACGAAGTCGCGGAAGTCCGGGATCACCGACCAGTTGCAGAGGTCCTGGAAGAACGGGGCGCTGCCGTCGGCCGGATGATAGGTGCGCTCACGCCAGCTCGGGCGCGCCATGTTGGTGGCGACGCCACGGCGCAAGGGCTCGATCCAATCGGTGAACAAGCCGCGCACCAGGGCCACGCCGTCACGCTGGAAGGCGTCGACCTCGGCATCGGTGGGAAAGCCGGAAGGGTCGGATGGGGTCGCGCTCTCGGTCATGATCAGGTCTCGAGAAATGGCAGGTCGAGCCCGTGCTCACGGGCACAGGCGATGGCGGTCTCGTAGCCGGCGTCGGCGTGGCGCATGACGCCGCTCGCAGGATCGTTCCACAACACGCGCTCGATGCGCCGCGCCGCGGCCTCGCTGCCGTCACAGCAGATCACCATGCCGGCATGCTGAGAGTAGCCGATACCGACTCCGCCACCATGGTGGATGGACACCCACGTCGCGCCCGACGCGCAGTTGAGCAACGCGTTGAGCAACGGCCAGTCGGACACCGCGTCGGAGCCGTCCTTCATGCCCTCGGTCTCGCGATTGGGCGAGGCGACGGAGCCGGAGTCGAGATGGTCGCGACCGATCACCACCGGCGCCGAGAGCTCACCGCGCGCCACCATCTCGTTGAACGCGAGACCGAGCCGGTGGCGTTGCCCGAGCCCGACCCAACAGATGCGCGCGGGAAGGCCCTGGAAGCTGATGCGCTCGCGCGCCATGTCGAGCCAGTTGTGGAGATGACGGTCGTCGGGGAGGAGCTCCTTGACCTTCTCGTCGGTGCGATAGATGTCTTGCGGATCGCCGGAGAGCGCCGCCCAGCGAAACGGCCCGACGCCGCGGCAGAACAGCGGCCGGATGTAGGCGGGCACGAACCCGGGGAAGCTGAATGCGTCGGCGAGGCCGGCGTCGAGCGCGCCCTGGCGGATGTTGTTGCCGTAGTCGACGGTCGGGATGCCGGCGCGCCAGAAACCGACCATCGCCTCGACGTGCACGCGCATCGACGCGAGCGCCGCGGCCTCCACCGCCTCCGGAGCGCTCTCGCGCTTCTCGCGCCACTGCGCGAGACTCCAACCGACCGGGAGGTAGCCATTGCGGGGATCGTGCGCCGAGGTCTGGTCGGTGACGATGTCCGGCCGAATCCCGCGGCGCAGGATCTCGGGGAAGACCTCGGCCGCGTTGCCGAGCAGGCCCACCGAGATCGCCTCGCCGCGCGCGTGAGCGGCGTCGATGGCGGCGAGCGCGGCGTCGAGCGTATCCACCCGTTGGTCGAGGTAGCGCGTGCGCAGCCGGAAATCGATCCGATCGGGGTCGCATTCGACCGCCAGCAGCGAGGCCCCGGCCATGGTGGCGGCGAGCGGCTGCGCGCCGCCCATGCCGCCGAGCCCGGCGGTGAGGATCCAACGTCCCCGGAGATTTCCGCCGTAGTGCTGGCGCCCGGCCTCGGCGAAGGTCTCGTAGGTGCCCTGCACGATGCCCTGCGAGCCGATGTAGATCCACGAGCCCGCGGTCATCTGCCCGTACATCATCAGGCCCTTGCGGTCGAGCTCGTGGAAGTGCTTCCAGTCGGCCCAGTGCGGGACCAGGTTGGAGTTGGCGATGAGCACGCGCGGCGCGTCGGCGTGAGTACGGAACACCCCCACCGGCTTGCCCGACTGCACCAGCAAGGTCTCGTCGTCACCGAGGGTGCGCAGCGCGGCGGTGATGCGATCGAACGCGTCCCACGAGCGCGCGGCGCGACCGATGCCGCCGTAGACCACCAGCTCGTTCGGATTCTCGGCCACCTCCGGGTCGAGGTTGTTCATCAACATCCGGTACGGCGCCTCGGTCTGCCAGCTCCGGCACTGGAGCTCGGGGCCACGCGGGGCGCGCACCTCGCGCGCGTTGCGCAGATCGGCGATGGTCATCGACTCTCCTCCTGTGCCCGTCCGCGGGTCGAGGTGCTCATCCGGTCGCATCCAGCGCCGGGAACAGGTGCTCGCCGGCGTGCACGCCGAGCGCGCCGCCTCGCACCAGGGTGGCTGCGGTCTCGAGGTCGCCGGCGAGATAGCGATCGCCCTGCAGCGCCGGCACCTGCGCACGCAGCGCGCCGATCACGCGGGCGAGCGGCGCACTGGTCACCAGCGGCGCGCGTAGCTCCACCCCCTGGGCCGCGGTCACCAGCTCGATGCCGAGGATGCGGTCGAGGTTGGCGGTCATCTCGAGCAACCGGCGCGCGCCGTGGGCCGCCATCGAGACGTGATCTTCCTGGTTGGCGGAGGTCGGCGTGGAGTCGATCGACGCCGGTGTCGCGCGCTGGCGATTCTCGGCCATCAGCGCGGCGGAGGTGACCTCGGCGATCATCAGGCCCGAGTCGAGCCCGGGATTGGCGGCGAGGAACGGCGGCAGGCCGAAGTTGAGCGCCGGATCGACCAGCAGCGCGATCCGCCGCTGCGCGATGGCGCCGATCTCGGCCAGCGCCAGCGCGATCAGGTCGGCGGCGAAGGCGACCGGCTCACCATGGAAGTTGCCACCGGACACGATCGCGCCGTCGGCGAGCACCAGCGGGTTGTCGGTCACCGCATTGGCCTCCACCACCAGGGTGCGCGCGGCCTGGCGCAGCAGGTCGAGACACGCGCCGCCGACCTGTGGCTGACAGCGGATGCAGTACGGGTCCTGGACTCGGGTGTCGGCCTCGACATGGCTCTCGCGAATCGCCGAGCCGTCGAGCAGCGCGCGCAGCGTCGCCGCCACCGCGACCTGGCCCGGCTGACCTCGCAGGGCGTGGATCTCGGGCCGAAACGGCGTCGGCGAGCCCATCGCGGCATCGGTCGACAGCGCACCGGTCACCAGCGAGCCCTTGAGGGCACGCCAGGCCTCGAGCAGGCCGGCGATGGCGTACGCGGCCGAGAACTGCGTGCCGTTGATGAGGGCGAGCCCCTCCTTGGGGCCGAGCGCGAGGGGCTCGATGCCGGCGCTCGCCAACGCCTCGGCGCCGCTCGTGCGCCGGCCGTCGAGCTCGGCCTCCCCCTCTCCCATCAGCACCGCGGTCATGTGCGCGAGCGGCGCGAGATCGCCCGATGCGCCGACCGAGCCCTGGGCCGGGATCACCGGCAGCACGCCGCGCGCCAGCATCGCCTCGAGTCGCTCGACGAGGACGAAGCGCACGCCGGACGCGCCGCGCGCGAGCGAGGCGAGCTTCAGCGTCATCATCAGGCGCACGACCGCGGCCGGCGCGGGCGGCCCCACGCCACAGCAGTGCGAGCGAATGAGATTGGTCTGCAGCCTGGCGGTGTCGGCGGCGGGAATGCGCGTGGACGCGAGCTTGCCGAAGCCGGTGTTCACCCCGTAGACCGGGGCATCGCCGGCGGCGGCGCGCGCGACGTGCATCGCGGCGCGCTCCACCGCATCCCGGCAGGCGCGGTCGACGCTGACCGTCGCGCCGTGCCAGTAGACGCTCTCGAGGTCCGCGAGCGTGAGCGCGCCCGGACGCAGCGCAATGGTGGCGCTCACCCCACCCCTCCGACGATCCGCCGGCGCAGCGGGTTGAACCCGATGCGATAGGCGAGCTCGGCCGGCTCGTGAACGTCCCACACCGCGAGGTCGGCGCGCTTGCCGGCCTCGACCGTGCCCCGGTCGTCGAGCATCCCGAGCGCCCGCGCGCCCTCACGAGTCAGGCCCGCGAGCGCCTCGGCCGGCGTCAACCGAAACAGGGTGCACGCCATGTTGGCGACGAGCAGGGGCGAGGTGAGCGGCGACGAGCCCGGGTTGCAGTCGGTGGCGATGGCGATCGGCACGCCGGCCTCGCGCAGCGCCGCGACCGGCGGCAGGCGCGCCTCGCGCAGGGTATAGAACGCGCCGGGCAACAGCACGGCGACGGTTCCGGCGGCAGCGAGCGCGGGCGCGTCGGCCGGCGCGAGGTGCTCGAGATGGTCCGCCGACAGCGCACCGTAGCCCGCCGCCAGCCGCGCGCCGCCCAGGTCGGAGAGCTGCTCGGCGTGGATCTTGACCGGGACTCCGAGCGCGCTGGCGGCATCGAAGACCCGGGCGACCTGCGGCGGCGAGAACGCGATGCCCTCACAGAACGCATCCACCGCGTCGACCAGGCCTTCGGCCACCAGCGCCGGCAAGACCTCGCCGGCGACGTGGCCGACGTAGCCGTCGGCATCGTCGGTCCACTCGGGCGGCAGCGCGTGCGCGCCGAGAAAGGTGGTGCGCACCGTCAGCCGGCGCCGGCGCCCGATCTCGCGCGCGACCCGCAGCATGCGTCGCTCGCAGTCGAGGTCGAGCCCGTAGCCCGACTTGATCTCGAGGGTGGCGATCCCTTCGGCGACGAGGGCGTCGACCCGCGGCAGGCTCGCCGCCAACAGCGCCTCCTCGCTCGCCGCTCGTGTCGCCGCGACGGTCGAGCGGATGCCCCCGCCGGCGCGGGCGATGGCCTCGTACGAGGCACCCTCGAGCCGGAGCTCGAACTCACGCGCCCGGTTCCCCGCGTACACGCAATGGGTGTGGCAATCGACGAGCGCCGGGGTGACGAGGGCGCCTCCGAGATCGTCGGTCGGCGAGGCGTGGAATCGCGACGGCAGCCCCGCCACCGGTCCGACCCAGGCGATGCGCTCGCCCTCGATCGCGACCGCGGCGCCGCGGACGAGACCATAGGCGTCGCCTGGTGGCGCCGACCCGGTCGCGAAGGTCGCGACGTCGGCACCCACGAGAACGCGTGTGCTGATCGCAGCCAACCTCCACCCCTCCATCGGATTGCCACGCGACGGTAATATGCCTAGGCTTATTTGGCAATATCCTTCGATGGCCAGTGCGATGGCGACATCCCCGGTGACCCTCCACGCGCCGCGCGCGCTGCTCCCCGAGACCATGGTCCCGGGCGGATGGGCCGACGGCGTGCGCGTCTCGATCGACGCCCACGGCGGCATCACCGCGGTCTCGCACGGGGTCGCCGCCATGCCCGGCGATCGGCGTCTGGAGCGCCGCATCCTGCTGCCCGCACCGTGCAATCTCCACAGTCACGCGTTTCAGCGCGCGCTGGCCGGTCGGACCCAGCGACGCGGCCCCGGCGAGGACAGCTTCTGGAGCTGGCGGGCGCAGATGTATCGCTTCCTGGAGCGGCTCGATCCCGAGGCCATCGAGGCGATCACCGCCCAGGCACAGGTCGAGATGCTGGAGGCGGGCTTCGCAGCAGTCGGCGAGTTCCACTACCTCCACCACGCCCCCGACGGCGCGCCCTACGCCAATCCGGCCGAGACCAGCCTGGCGGTGATGGCGGCGGCGCGGGCGACCGGCATCGGCCTCACCCATCTGCCGGTCATCTACACCGCCGGCGGTGTCGACGGTCGCCCACCGGAGGGCGGGCAGCGCCGATTCGCATGCGATCCGGAGCGCTTCGCGCGGCTGCACGAGGCGGCGCGCGAGGCGTTGGCGGACGGACCGCACGACTGGCGTCTCGGGGTGGCACCACACTCGCTGCGCGCGGTGCCACCGGGTCCGCTGGCGGCGGTTCTGGACACCCACCGAGACGGGCCGGTGCACATTCACGTCGCCGAGCAGACCGCGGAGGTGGCGGCCATCGAGGCCGCGCTCGGTCAGCGTCCGGTGGCCTGGCTGCTCGATCACCACGACGTCGGCTCGCGCTGGTGCCTGGTGCACGCGACCCACATGACCCCGGCCGAGACCGAGGCGCTGGCGCGGACCGGCGCGGTGGCGGGGCTGTGCCCGATCACCGAGGCGGATCTGGGCGACGGGCTCTTCGACGCCGAGCGCTATCTCGCCGCCGGCGGTCGGCTCGGAATCGGCACCGACTCCAACGTACGGATCACCCTCGCCGGCGAGTTGCGGCTGCTCGAGTACGGCCAGCGGCTGGCAGCGCGCCGGCGCAACGTGCTGGCGGAGACCGGCGCATCGACCGCGCGCGCGCTGCTCGAGCGCGCGCTCACCGGCGGCGCCCGGGCGCTCGACCGACCGAGCGGCGCCATCGCCGAGGGGCACCTGGCCGACCTGCTGACCCTCGACGCCGACGACCTCGCGCTGCATGGTCTCGAAGGCGACGCGCTGCTCGACGCCTGGGTCTTCAGCGCCGTCGGCAATCCGGTCCGCGAGGTGTGGTCGGCCGGCCGTCTGGTGGTCGCCGACGGACGCCACCACCAGCGCGAGGCCGTGGCGCATCGCCATCGCGCGGCCCTCGACCGGCTCACCGAGGCATGAGCCGTCCCTCACCCTATCGCGCCGTCAAGGCCCACGTGCTCGCGCGCATCCGCAGCGGCGAGTGGCCGCCGGGAACCCTCGTGCCGCGCGAGGAGGACCTCGCCGAGACGTTCGGCTGCGCCCGCATGACGGTGCATCGCGCGCTGCGCGAGCTGGCCGACGAGGGGGTGGTGGAACGCCGCCGTCGGGCGGGAACCCGCGTCGCACTCCCCACCACGCGCACCGCTCCGGTGGAGATCCCGCGGGTCGACCGCGAGGTGGAGGCGATGGGCGCGAGCTACCGATACCTGCGGCTCGCCCGCGCCACCGAGCCCGCATCACCGTCGGCAGCGGCCCGCCTCGGCGTGCCCGAGGGCACCGAGGTGCTGAGGGTGGAGTGCCTGCACCATGCCAACGACTCCCCGTTCCAGCTCGAGGAGCGATGGATCAGCCTCGATGTCGTGCCCGCCGCACGCGAGGAGTCGTTCGCCGACGTCGCGCCGAACGTCTGGCTGCTCGAGCGCCTGCCGTGGTCCGACGTCGAGCACGTGATCGGCGCGACCAACGCCACCCGCAAGGTCGCCGGTCACCTCGGCATCGAGCCCGGCGAGGCGGTGCTGGAGGTGGAGCGCCGGACCTGGCTCGAGCGACGGGTGATCACGTACGTGCGATTCCTCCATCCCGGGCGCTTCTACCGCCTACGTACCGCGGGCCGGCCGGGATGAATCAAGGCCCGTGGGGTCGCGGACGCCAGGTAGCCGGAGTGCAGCGGAGCGAAACCCCGGGAGGCTCGCTCCCCGGACCACGCTTCGCCTCGTCCAGGCGACAGGGCTACGCGGGCGACGCGCCGACCTTCGCAAGCCACGCGGCCATCGCGACGCGGCACGGCTCGAGACCGGGCGCCACCGCGGGGTGCCGTTCGAGTGTCGTGCGCCACGGCCGGAGCGGCTCGGGGACGACCAGGGTGTGGCCGAGCGCGGCCAGCATCAGCTCGGCCTGGATCAAGGTCGTCGGCCATGCGCAGTCGGCGAGCGTCAACACCGGGCCGGCCAGATAGGGCGCGGGACGCGCGAGCTCGGCGAGCCCGCCGAGTCGGCGATGCATCTCCGCGACCTTCTGCTCGACGACCGCCGCCTCGCGCCGCTCGGGGTTGGCGTGCGCGTAGAGCGCGCGCAGCGCCGGCTCCACCCAGCAGTCGTGGACCCGGGACAACGCCCGAATCCGCGCGCGCTCGCCGGCGTCACCCGGCAGCATCGCCGGCAGCGGATGGGTCTCCTCGAGATACTCCGCGATCGCCTCGGACTCGCTGAGCACCACCGAGCCGTCGACGAAGCCGGGGATCGTGCCCATCGGGATGATGCGCCGATAGGCGGGCGACCCGTAGCCATCGGGCGGATCACGGTCCTCGAACGCCACGCCCTTGTGCCGCATCACCACGCGCACCTTGGCGCAGTACGTGCTGAGCGGATTGCCGTAGAGGACGATCATGCGGGCGACTCCTCGAGGAAGCGGCGATAGTCCGCGTGAAGCTCGCGCGCCGCGGTCGCGAGCAGGGCCTCGCCGTCCTCCCGGTTGGCGAGCGCCGGGTCGGAGCCGACGCGACCGTCGGGGAAGGCGCGGCGATGGGTGATCGCGTCATCGTGCGCGTCTCCGGCATGGTCGCGGAGGTACGCGGCGTCGAGCGCGACGTGGGCGGCCATCTCCACCGCCGGGTCGATGTCCGGGTGCAGCGCCCGGGTCACCGCGACCTCACTCGGCGTGGCATGCATGCCCTCACGCGCGCCGTAGAGACGCCGGCGCAACGCATCGGTCTCGGGCAGCTCCCACCACGAGCGCAGCCGCAGCCGCAGCGGTGGCCCGCGACGCGCGAGCACCATCGACTGGTGTGCATCGTGAAACGCCGAGCGCACCGCGGCGATGTTCGCCCCGTGGCCGTTCACGAAGTAGAGGTGGCGAAATCCGGTGCGGGCGAGCGATGCGATGACGTCCTCGACGATTCGCGTCAGAGTGCTCGCGCGGACCGAGACCGTGCCGGCGAAGTCGAGATTGAACTGCGCCGGGGCGTAGGCGAGGGTCGGACCGACCAGCAGGTCGTCGCCCTCGCGCGCCGCCCGCCAGGCGATGGCCTCGGCGACGAGGGCATCGGTACCGACCAGGCCGTTCGGACCGTGCTGCTCGGTCGAGCCGACGGGCACGACGATGCCCTGGCAGCGATCGAGGTAGTCGGCCACCTCGGGCCAGGACATGAGTTGAAGGCGCATGCCGGGACTGCCTCCACTCGACGGTCGCGACGACCCCGGTTGCTCGCGGCGCCGATGCCCCGACGCCACGAGCGCCCGCGCCTCAATCCTGCGCCGGCACGCCCCACTTCTGGTTGAGGCCCTTGAAGAAGCCGCCCTCCTTCTTCATCAACATCCAGTTGTTGACGAAGTTGAGCCACACCTGGTCGCCCTGGGGCACGATGAAGCCGAGCGGCAGGCTGTTGGCGACGTCGGTGAACGGGATGGTCAGCGTCTCGTGCTTCGAGGACAGCGTTCCCGCCTCCAGGATGCTGGAGATGGTGACGTCGACGCGCCCGGCGAGCAGCTCCTGCCAGTCGCGCGCCGGGGACTCGACCTCGCGCACCTTGGCCTTGGGCAGCCGCGCCTTCACGAAGTCGGCGAACGAGGTGCCGAGGTTGTAACCGACGGTGACGTCGGGGCTGTTCAAGTCCTCCCAGGTCTTGAACTTCCCGGCGATCTCCTTGCGGGTGAGCGGCAGGTAGCCGGTGCGGCCCCAGGGGATGGTGTAACCGGCGGCCTTGGCCCGGCTCACGGTCATGGAGGTGCCGGTCATCACGATGTCGTACTTGCCGGCGACGACGCCGTTGATGAGGGTCTTCCAGTCGGTCGGCACGAACTCGACCTTCACCCCCATGTCGGCGGCGAGCTGGTTGGCCGCGTCGATCTGGTGGCCACGGTATTCCTTGGTCTCGGGATCGCGGAACGACATCGGGTTGAAGTCGCCGGTCGTGCCCACGCGGAGCACACCCGAATCGAGGACCCGATGCAGGGTCGACTTGTCTTGCGCCGTGGTGGTCGCGGACCCGACCACCGCCAGCGCGGCCACCAGCATCGTCGTCAGCATTCTCATCGCAGGTGCTCTCCTGTTCTTCGTGTCGTGGGAATCGTGCGTCAGGCGGATCGGGCGAGACCGGCTCAGGATGCCACAGACTCGCAGCAGGTGCGGATCCTTCGTGCCCGCGCCTCGGGCTCGAGGTCCGCCGACTCGATGACCGCGTCGGCCACACGTTGGCCGTGGGCGCGCAGTGCCGCCTCGTCGAGGGTGTCGGCGCCCGACCGGTCGCAGACCGTGTCCTGGCAGAAGGTCGAGACCACACCATCGCGCAGGGCCGGGCGCGCCGGAGGCTCCCCACCGGCGAGCGCCCGGATGCGCTCGCGCAGCATGCGGCGCAGGCGCGCCACGCCGGCGTCGGAGGACGCCAGGTGCTCCAGCGCATGGACCGCGATCGAGCGCTGCGAGACCTGCGCCTCGTAGTCGCCGGGCTGGCGCTGGCGCGCGGTGTAGTCACGCTCGTCGGCGGTCTGGCCGACGAAATCGATGGACTCCTTGCCGACCCGGGACGGATCGTCCTGGCCACGCGGATCGAGCTCGCGGCTGAAGAAGCGCCAGCCGATGGTGCGGGTGGTGACGTCGTCGACCGGCACCATCCAGCGCAAGATGGCGCTGCGCCGAAAGTACTTCGGCGACTCCGCCTCCTCCCAGATGGCGCCGGTCTGATTGCCGTTGGGCAGGATCGACTCCGTGGTGCGGGTCCACAGCCGTGAGCCGACGACCCGAGTCTGCACGTTGATCATGCCGAGCGGTGTCTCTCGGTAGTCGATCACCTGGTCGATGCCGGAAGCCACACCGAACTGGACCCCGCTCGAGCGCGCATGCAGGTGGAGCACGTGGATCGGGTCCTGGGTGTTCTCGTAGACCTGCAGCCAGTTGCACGGGGTGGTGATCGAGAATGCGCGGGCGGTGATGCCCGGTACCTGCTCGGTATCGTAGACGGGGAACGCAGGGCGATCCTCGGGTGGCCCGAGATAGGCGAAGACGATGCCGGCGTGCTCGTGCACCGGATAGGCACCCTGCGTCACGCGGCGATGGAGGGGGCTCGAGGCCGGCTCCGATCCCGCCTGGAGCAATGTGCCGTCGATGTCGTAGTGCCAGCCGTGGTAGCAGCACACGATGCCGCGCTCGGCCACGATTCCGTACTCGAGCGAGGCACCGCGGTGCGCACAATGTCGGTGCAGCAGGCCGAGTCGCCCGCCACGGTCTCGGAACAGCACGAGATCCTCGCCGAGGACGCGCACCGCCAGGGGGAGGTCGCCGACCTCGCTCGTCATCGCCACCGGTTGCCAGTACCGCCGAAGGTATTCGCCACCGGGCGTCCCGCGCCCGGTGTGCGTGAGCTCGGCATCCTCCCGGGCCTCGACCCGAGCGTGATAACCCTGGTAGCCGCCTGCTCGGACCGGCTCGTCCATCGACTCTCGACCTCCTCGGGGCTCCGCCGGGCACACGCGCGCGGGTGGCACGTTTGCCCCGGCGACGGTTTTGGTGTTACTTGCCGCGCTGGCCTCGGAGTGACAGGACCGTAGCGTGAGCCGATCCCCCGAATCAAGACCCGTCCCCGGCGGTGAGACCGCGCCGGTCATCGAGCTCGCCGGCGTGAACAAATGGTTCGGGGACCTGCACGTCCTGCGCGATGTGAGTCTTCGGGTCCACCCCGGCGAGCGCGTCGTGGTCTGCGGACCGTCCGGGTCCGGCAAGTCGACCATGATCCGCTGCGTGAACCGGCTGGAGAAGCACCAGAGCGGGCGCATCGTGGTCGACGGCGTCGAGCTCACCGATCGCACCGAGGACATCCGGGCGGTGCGTCGCGGCGTCGGCATGGTGTTCCAGCAGTTCAACCTGTTCCCACACCTCACGGTGCTGCAGAACCTGACCCTCGCCCCGATGCGCGCGCTCGGGCTCTCTCGGAGCGATGCCGAGGCGCGCGCGCGGCAGTATCTGGAGCGGGTGCGGATCCCCGAGCAGGCCGAGAAGTTCCCACGCCAGCTCTCCGGCGGTCAGCAACAGCGCGTGGCGATCGCACGCAGCCTCTGCATGGAGCCCAAGATCATGCTCTTCGACGAGCCGACCTCGGCCCTCGACCCGGAGATGATCGCCGAGGTCCTGGACACGATGATCGAGCTCGCCGACAACGGCATGACCATGGTGTGCGTGACCCACGAGATGGGCTTCGCGCGCCGCGTCGCCGACCAGGTGGTGTTCATGGACGCGGGGCGCATCGTCGAGCACGCGCCCCCCGCCAAGTTCTTCTCCGCGCCGGAGCACGAGCGCACCCGGCTCTTCCTCGGCCAGATCCTGTCTCACTGAACCGAGCCACGAGAGATCGCCATGCACCGCATTCGCGCCGGCTTCGTCATCGCGCTCTGCGCATTCCTCGGCGGCTGCGCCAGCTCCGAGAAATGGGGCTGGTACGTGATCAGCCCCACCACCCGTCAGGGACGGGTCAACATCGAGTTCCTGCTCTCGGGCGTCGGCTGGACGATCGCGCTGACGGTGTGCTGCGTCGCGCTCTCCATCGTGCTCGGCTTCGTGTTGTTCCTGCCGCGCATCCCCGGCAATCGGTGGCTCGACGCGCTGAACCGGGCGGTGGTCGAGCTGTTGCGCTCGATTCCACCCCTGGTCTCGATCCTCTGGGTGTACTACGGACTGCCGGTATTGACCGGAATCGACCTCGGTCCCTTCGTCTCCGGAATGGTCGCGCTCTCGCTCTACGGCGCCGCCTTCATGGCGGAGATCTACCGCGGTGGCGTGCAGTCGATCGAGCGCGGGCAGTTCGAGGCGGCCGACAGCCTGGCGTTGTCCACCTTCGACAAGATGCGCTACGTGATCTTCCCGCAGGCGCTACGCCGCTCCCTGCCGGCGATGGGCAATCAGTTCGTCATCATCCTCAAGATGTCGTCCCTGGTCTCGGTGATCGGCCTGACCGAGGTCGTACGCCGGGCCAACGAGCTCGCGGTGACCGAGTATCGACCGCTCGAGATCTACACCTTCCTGGTGCTCGAGTACCTGGTGCTGGTGTTATTGCTCTCGGCCGGGGTGCGCTGGGTCGAGCGCCGACTCGGCGCCGACGAGGGTGGCGCCGCGAGCCCCGTCGGGCGCGCGGAGTGACGCCATCTTGCGCCGCCCCCGCGGTCAGTCGGGGACGATGGGGCGCGGCTCGCGGGCGAAGATACGGCGGACCATCGGCTCGAACACCTCGAGCGGCGCGCAGTCGTAGCTCGCGTCCTGCGCGTTCTGGTCGTAGCGCGCCACCCACTCGGCCGTCCACGCGAAGTGCGGGTGCCCGCGCCAGCGCTCGCGCCGACCGGCCCCCGGATGACCCGCGACATGGTGGTCCTGGAAGATGGCGTGGCGCGCGAGCATCCAACGGTTGCGCTCGCTCACGTAGGGACCGAGCAGGGCGGCGGCCATCTCGCCGTGGCCGCACGGGCAGGCGAGGAAGCCGATGTCGTGGAGCAGGGTCACCACCACTGTCTCCTCGTCCAGACCGTCGCGCAGCGCCATGGTCGCCGACTGCAGGGCGTGGCGGTACATGTTGACGGTGTAGCCGAAGCTCGGGTCACCGGCGCTGGCGGTGAGCAGACGTAGCGCCTGCTCCGCCTGGTGGTCGCGCAGGTAGGCGTTGCGCTGGCGCTCGAGCACCGCCCACTCCGCCGGGGTGAGCGCATCGAGGCTCGTCTTCTCCACGTAGTGCCAATCGCCGCGGGCGAGCGGCGAGCGACTCGACAATTCTCCTCCCATCAGCCCGACCCTCACGCGCCCGCGTCGGTCGCACCGCCCGGCGGCGCGGGCTGACGGTAGGCGAACGACTGCTGGTAGCGCTCGGTGATGTGGGCGGCGACCGTGACCGGCGGGTAGCGCGGCGTCTCGTCTGCGGCGCAGACCACGGACGGGTCGATGACCGTCTCGCCGTCGGGATCCCAGAACAGCGCCATCGAGTAGCGTTCACGACCCGAGCGGTTGACCACGCGGTGCGGCGTCGAGCGGAACCCGTCGTTCGTCCACCGCGCCAGCAGGTCGCCGACGTTGACCACGAACGCGCCCTCGACCGGATGCGCGGTCAGCCACTCGCCACTCGCCCCGCGCACCTCCAGGCCGCCCACGTCGTCCTGCCACAACAGGGTCAGGCAGCCGTAATCGGTGTGCGGCGAGACCCCGAACTGCTCCGCACCCATGTCCGGCGGCTGCGGCGGGTAGTAGATGCTGGAGCCGCGGCTGACCGGCCGACGCGCAGTGCGGATGAAGGTGTCCTCGGGCAAGGACATGCTGACCGCGAAGGCGCGCATGAGGTCGACCGCGACCGACGACATCTCGCCGAACAACCGGACCAGGGCCGCGCGGAACTCCGGGAAGTCCGACGGCCACTGGTTGTGGCCGAGGAACGGATCGTGCCCGTCGCGCGCGGGGTCGTCGGCGGCGAGCTCCAGCCCCCAGATCCAGGACTCCTTCAAGTCGACCCGGGTGGCCGACTCCATCTTCGCCTCGCCGATGCGCAGGAAGCC
Source organism: Ectothiorhodospiraceae bacterium (assembly GCA_024234875.1). Classification (GTDB taxonomy): domain Bacteria; phylum Pseudomonadota; class Gammaproteobacteria; order HK1; family HK1; genus JACKNM01. Next base: position 224,513 of record JACKNM010000002.1, read on the forward strand.
GCGGTGGTAGGGATTGACCTTGCACTCGAGCTTGCGCTCGAGCGGGCGGGCGAAGAACTCGCGGCTGCGGCGGTTCGCCTCGACCAACGTCGCCGCCGGCACCCCGTGCCCGGTGACGTAGAAGAACCCGATCCGCCGCGCCGTCTCGAGCATCTGCGCCGCGACGGCCTCGACCGCCCCCTGCGCGTGCCCGCGCAGGGCGGAGATGTCGATGATCGGAATCTGCGAGCGGTCGATGTGACGAGATGCCGCGTAACTCATGCGCCCGCCTCTCCTTCCGAGGACTGGTAGTAGCCGATGGTGTCACCGAGGGTGGTGACCCCGAGACCGTTGAGGAGACGGTTCGAGTAGTTGAAGTAGGCGCAGACCTGGTTGACCTCGAGGATCTCCCCGTCGCTCGCCCCCGCCGTGCGCGCGGCCGACACGTCAGCCTCCACCATCTCGCCGGGCGTCGCGGTGAGCTTGCCGGCATAACGCAGCAGGGCGAGCTCCTTGCCGGCAAAGGCTCGCTCGGGCTCGCGCGCCTCCAGGGCGGCGCGGATGGCCGCGGCGCGCGGCTCGTCTCCCAGCAGCCGCCGCGCGTTGGTGAAATGGTGCAGAAGGCTGTAATCGCAACGATTGATCATGCTCACGTAGGACGCCACACACTCCAGGAACCAGAGCGGTAGCACGATGTCCTCGTGGTGGAGCACGCTGCGATAGAGCACGACGTGCCCGTTCATCGTCTCCGGGCGGAGGCTGTGGACCTTCATCACGTTGTCCACCGTGCCGTGCGGCGTCATCACCACCCGATACATCTCGGCCAGGCGGCCGGTCGCATCCGCCGGCTCCACCATCTCGATCCATGCCTTCTTGGTCATCGAACCCGCACTCCCCCACTCCATGCCGACGTCCCCGTCACTGGAACGCGATCTGCACCTTCATCGCCCGGGCTCGATCACTCGCCTGCTCGAACGCCGCGATCGCGTCCTGCACCGGGAACACGCCACTGATGAGCGGCGAGAGGTCGACCCGCCGACTCGCGATCAGCGACGCCGCCCACTCGAACTCCTCGTGGAACCGGAACGATCCTCTGATCTCGACCTCGCGCGAGACGATGGCCCCGAGCGGCAGCGTGACATTGCCGCCGACCCCGACCTGGACCAACGTCCCGCGGGGGCGGATGACCCGCAGCGCCGCCTCGATCGCCGGCTGCGCGCCGGAGGCCTCGACCACCACGTGGAAATGCCCCTTGCCGGCGGCGTAACGCTCCAGCCGCTCGGGCTCGGCGGCGACGTCGATCGCCTCGTCGACGCCGAGCGTGCGGGCGACCGCCAGCGGGCTCGACACGATGTCGGTGATGGTGACGGTGAGCGCGCCGTAGTAGCGCGCCGCCACCGCGCACAGCGCCCCGATCGGCCCGCAGCCGGTCACCAGGACGTGCTTGCCGGCCAACGGCCCGGCCTGGCGCAGCGCATGCAACGCGACCGAGAACGGCTCGGACAGCGCCGCCTCGTTCACGCTGGCCTCGGTACCGACCGGCACACATTGTTGCTCGTCGACAAGGAGCTGCTGCTGGAATGCGCCCTGGATGTGGGGAAAGGGCATCGCGCTGCCGTAGAACCGCATGTTCAGGCAATGGTTGTACTTCGCCTCGCGGCAGTAGACGCAGCCGTGACAGGGTCGGCTCGGGTTGATGGCGATGCGGTCGCCAGGTCCGACCCGGCCGACGCCGGCTCCCACCGCCGCCACGGTTCCCGCGACCTCGTGCCCGAGCACCATGGGCTCGCGGACCCGCACGGTTCCGAAGCCGCCGTCGTGGTAGTAGTGCAGGTCCGAGCCGCAGATGCCGCCGGCGCCGACGTCGACCAGGACCTGGCCGTCACCGGGCGGCGCGACCGCCCGGTCGCTGATGCGGAGGTCCTTCGGACCGTGGATCACGATGGCCTTCATGGCGGTCTCCGGAAAACGACACCTGCGATGGGCGCGTACGATAACGGTCGAGCCAGGGCCGACGCCACCGGTGCGCGCGCCCGGAGCGTCGTAGCGACTCGGGGGCGGGCGTCGCCGTTCGCCGTGGTAACCTCGGCACCCTGCCAACCGTGAGGCCCGGCCGCAGCCATGAGCCAAGTCCGCCGCACCCTGTATCCCGAGATCGAGCCCCGTCGCAGCGGCATGCTGCGGGTCTCCGACGTGCACGAGATCTACTGGGAGGAGAGCGGAAACCCCGACGGCAAGCCGGTGGTGTTCCTCCATGGCGGTCCGGGTGGCGGCAGCAATCCGAAGTACCGCCGCTATCACGACCCGGCGCGCTACCGCATCGTGGTCTTCGACCAACGCGGCTGTGGGCGCAGCACCCCGCACGCCAGCCTTCACGACAACACCACCTGGCACCTGGTGGCGGACATCGAGGCCCTGCGCTCGCACCTCGGCATCGACCGCTGGCAGGTCTTCGGCGGCTCCTGGGGCAGCACGCTCGCGCTCGCCTACGCCGAGACCCACCCCGAGCGGGTGACCGAGCTGGTGCTGCGGGGCATCTTCACCCTGCGCCGCGCCGAGGTGCTGTGGTTCTACCAGGACGGGGCGAGCTGGATCTTCCCCGACGCCTGGACCGAGTACCTGAAGCCGATTCCCACCGTGGAGCGCGGCGACCTCATCAGCGCCTACTACCGACGACTGACCAGCGACGATGCCGCGGTGCGCGCCGCGGCGGCGCGCGCCTGGTCGGTGTGGGAGGGCTCGACCAGCTACCTGGTGCCGAACGCCGAGAACATCGCACGCACCGGCGAGGACGCGTTCGCCGAGGCGCTCGCGCGCATCGAGTGCCACTACTTCGTGCATGGTGGGTTCTTCGAGCGCGACGGTCAGCTCATCGAGGACGTCGCCCGCATTCGCCACATCCCGGCGGTGATCGTCCAGGGTCGATACGACGTGGTCTGTCCGATGGGAACCGCGCACGCGCTCCACGTCGCGTGGCCGGAGGCGGACTTCCGCGTCGTCGCCGATGCCGGTCACTCGGCCAACGAGCCCGGCATCGTCCACGAGCTGGTGAGCGCGACCGACCGTTTCGCAGGTTAGCCCCACCACCCCGCGGGCGGGGACAGAGCCCCGCCCCTGCGGCAACCGGGTCGGATCGGTCAGTGCGCGCCCGCGAGGAACTCGAGCAGCACCGCGTTGAAGCGCTCCGGCGCCTCGATGTTGACGAGGTGGCCGGCGTCGGCGATCACCTCCAGCCGCGCATCGGGGATCTCCGCTTGCATGCGCGCGCCGATCGCCGGCGGCGTCAACGTGTCCTCGGCCCCGAACACCAACAACACCGGGACCGCGATCTGCGGCAGCACCGCGCGGCGGTCGTACATGGTCGTCGCCTCGATGGTCTTGATGTACGAGTCCTTGTGCAACGCGGTCATGCTCGCGACCAGGCGCTCGAAGTGGGCCTGGCTCGCCTTCGGACCGAGCAGGGTGCGGGCCACGACGGGCGCAATGTCGCGCGGCTCCTTGCCCTCGACCAGGGGCTGCTTGCGTAGCCGGATGAACTCGGCCCGCTTCTCCGGGGTCATCGACTCGTCGAACCCGGGGAAGGTGTCACAGAGGACCAGGCTGCGCACCCGCTCCGGCGCGCGAGGGTAGAAGTCCATCAGGATCCGGCCGCCCATCGAGAGCCCGACGAGGTGCGCCGTGCCGGCACCCAGGTGATCGAGCAGGCGCACGAGGTCGCGCGCGAAGTCGCCGAAGTCGAGCGGCCCCTCGTAGTCGTCGGAGAGCCCGTAGCCGCGGGCGTCCCAGGACACGGCACGGAAGCCCGCCGCGGCGGTCGCATGCAGGGCCTCGTGCCAGTTGGTGCGGTTGCCACCGATGCCGTGCAAGAAGACGACCGGGTCGCCCGACCCGATCTGGTCGTAGGCAATACGGGGCGTGCCCGCGACGAAGCCTGTCTCGATCTCCGACATCATCGGCTCTCCTGCTCTGAAACTGCGCGTGTCATTCGTATCGCACCAACCTCGCAATGGGGTCGAGGACCACTCTCTCACCGACGTAGAACAGGACCACGATCGCGAGACAGGTGGCGAACACCATCGGGGCATCGGCATTGATCTGGGCCTGGAGCATCAGGTAGCCGAGACCACTGTCGGCACCGAAGAGCTCCGAGACCAGCGCGATCTTCCACCCCACGCCATATGCGATCCGCGTCGCCGCCATCACGTAGGGCATCAGCATCGGCAGCATGATGCGCACCACCGTCTTGCGACGCGAGCGGGTGAAGCTGCGCGCCATCTCCATCAGCTCGGGGTCCAGCTCACGCAGCCCCTGCAGCACGTTGATGAGACAGAACGGTATCAGGATCATCACCTGCACCAGCATCACCGAGAAGTTCGAGATATCGAACCAGATGACGGCGAGGATCGCCCACCCGACCGAGGGAAACGAGTTCAGGAACGGTTGCAGGCGGCGCTCGACCACCAGGGTGAGCAGCGGCACGAATCGCGCGAGGAGCGCGAGCAGACTACCGGCGAGCACCGCGACCACCACCGAGCCGACGACGCGTGCCGCGCTGAGCGCGGTCTGACTCACGAGCTCGGGCTCGGTGAACAGATCGACGAGGCGCTCGAGGACCGCTCCCGGTCCCGGGAGCACGAACTCCGGCAGGCGGGTCGACAGCAGCCACCACACCACCACCACCGCCACCACCAGCCCGTCGGCCAGCAGCCGCGAGACCAGCCGATGACCGTCGCGGTCGGGCGATTCAGCCACGGGCGTGGTGAAGTCCGAGCCGGCGCTCGATCGGCGCGAAGAGGAAGCGGTCGACGACGAATACGAAGACCACGATGTGCGCGATCACCACCAGGATCAGCGCGGTGTCGAACTCCTGCCGGGCGAGGTTGAACAGGTAGCCGAATCCGGCGTTGCCGCCGAACAGCTCGGCGGTCAGCGCGACCTTCCATGCCACCCCGAAGCTCACCCGCCAGGTCGCGAACATGAACGGCAGCAGCGCCGGTAACACGATCCGCCACAGACTGCGCCACGGCGACCGACCGAAGCTGCGCGCCATCTCCAGCAACTCGGGATCGAGATTCTCCAGACCCGCGCGCATGTTGATGATGGCGAACGGGGTGAGCACGGCACTGATCGCGAACAGAACCGTGCCGTGACCCAGTCCGAACCAGATGACCGCGAGCAGCGTCCACCCGATGCCCGAGAACGAGTTCAGGAACGGGCTGATTCGACCGTGGACCATCAACCGGAACACCGGCCAGGCATGGGCCAGCAGGGCGAGCGCGAAGCCGACCAAGAACGCGATGGCGACCGCCGCCACCACGTGGCCGATGGAGATCGCGAGATGCGCGAGGTCGGCCGGGCTGGTCACGAAGTCGATCGCCCGACGCCCGACCTCGACTGGACCGGGTAGCTGGTAGGCAGGCACGCGCTGCGCGTAGAGCGCCCACGCGACGAGGCAGAGCACGGTGAACAGGTGCGCGGCCACCCGAGGGCCGACGGGGTGGTCACCGACCGCCGCCGCCTCGGTCCGTGTGCTGCTCGATGTGGTCATCGGTGGGTCGGGCGCGAGCCGACACCGGCCGGCTCGCGCCGCTCCGGATCGTCACTCGGTCAGCGCGTGCTCCCAGATCACGTCGTCGACCGCCGGGTACTCGGCGAGGATGCCCATCTCCTTGGCGAAGCCCCAGACCTTCTCGATCGCGACGCGGTCGTCGCGCGAGATGACCACCGGGATGTCCGAGTACGTCTCGAACCACTCGGAGAAGAACTTGGGATCGACGTTCTTCGCCTTGCCGACGGCGGTGAAGACCTCGTCCGGGTGCGCCTTGGCGTACTTCACGGACTTGTCGAAGAGCTCCAAGAACGCCTTGTAGGCCTCGGGCTTGGCGGCGAGCTTCTCGGGGTAACCGACGTAGACCGCAGCCACCGTGGGCACCCCGAAGACCTCCACGTTGTCCATCGATGCCGGCACCACGGAGCGGAACTCACCGCTCTCCTTGGCCTTGAATGCCTGCGAGTGGATCAGCGTGCCGGCGTCGATGTGCCCGCTCGCGAGCGCCGCCGGGATGGTCGGCGCCGGCACCTCCTGCCACTCCATGTCGCCGTCCTTGTAGGAGACGTTCAGCCCGTGCTTCTTCCACAGCGCGATGCGCACCAGCGTGATCCCGGTCGAGTTCAGCGAGTAGACGCCGATCTTCTTGCCCTTGAGATCCGCCGCGCTTCGAATCGGGCTGTCGGCCTTGACCCAGATGTCACCGCTGTGAGGCTTGTTGTGGGAGCGAAGCCCGGTGGCGAGCACCTTGAGCTCCAAGCCCTTGGAGGCGGCGCGCGGAATGGCCATCACCGCCGTCTGCACCACGTCGTACTGCTTGCTCGCGGTGGCCTGGATCAGCGCCGGGATCGAGAGCGCCTTGGCCTCGACCTCGATGTCCGGGCTGGTGACCTTGCCGTTGGCGATGGCCCAGAAGGCCGCATCGTGCGAGGCGTCGAGCAGGTGCGCGACGCGAATGGTCTCCTTGGCGGATGCGCCGAGGCTCGCGACGGCGAGGACGGCCGCACCGAGGATCCCGTGTCGAATGGTCATGTCGTCTCCTCCTTCGTTGTCTCGTGCGATCGCTCAGCCGGCTTCCTCGAGCGCGTCGAAGAGCGCATGCAGGCGCTCGCGCACCGCGACCAGGCCGCGCTCGGTCTGCACGTCGCGTGGTCGCACGGCCTCGATGGTGATGGTCTCCACCACCGTCGTCGGCTTGCGCGACAACAACACGACGCGGTCGGCCAGCGTGACCGCCTCGTCGACGTCGTGGGTGACGAAGACGATGGTCTTGCCGGTCTGGCGCCAGATGTCGACGATCTCCTCTCGCATCCGCCGGCGCGTGTTCGGATCCAGGGCCGAGAACGGCTCGTCCATCAGCACGATGCGTGGCTCGACGGCCAGTGCGCGCGCGATGGCGACACGCTGGCGCTCACCGCCGGAGAGCTGCCGCGGGTACTTGTGGGCGTCACGCGCGAGCCCGACCAGGGTCAGCAGCTCCCGCGCCCGCTCGTTCATGGCGGCGACCGACATGCCGTCGAAGCGCAGCTCCATCGCGAGGGTGACGTTGCGCAGGGCGTCACGCCAGGGTGCGAGTCGCGGCGCCTGGAACACGAAGGCGACCTGGTCCCAGGCTTCCTCCGGCCGGCGACCGAGCACCTCCACGGTCCCCGCCTGCGGCTCGAGCAGGTCGGCAATCATGCGTAGCGCGGTCGACTTCCCGCAGCCCGACGGGCCGAGCAGGCACAGGAACTCGCCCTCGCGCACGTCGATCGAGAGATCACGGTAGATCGGCTCACCCCCGAGGGCGACACCGACACGGTCGAAGCGGATGGCGTTCGAGCTCTCGGGCATGGCGCATTGTATCGACAACCGCCGAGGGATTCGCCCCGCGGGTGTCCTTCACGGCTTCAGCGCAAGGACCTCAGCCCGAGCGCGGGCCGCCGACCGAGGACTCGAGCCACAGATCAGACAGCGTGTAGCCATCGCGGAACGGATCACTGGGGTCGTAGCCGTGCTGGAAGATCCCGGTGACCCAGGCCTGTCCGGCGATGGTGGTCGACACCGCGCGATGCGGTCCGACCTCGCAGCGGTCGACGATCGCGGCCTCGAACCGGGAGCCGATGAGCGAGGTGTGGGTGAACCCTTCGCCCACCGCCAGCGCGCCACGCGCGTGGAGCACGGCCAGCCGAGCCGAGGTCCCGGTCCCGCACGGGCTGCGGTCGATGCGCCCCGGCGACACCACCACCGCGTTGGCGCTGTCCCGCCCCGGGCCGGCGAACGGGCCGGTGAACTCGGTGAAGGTGATGGTGTGGATGTCCGGGTTCTCGGGGTGGACCACCGGAATCTGCTCGGCCGCCGCGGCCTTGATGCGCTGGCCCACCTCGACCAGCTCGCGCGCCTCCGAGGGCTCGAGCGCGAAGCCGAGCGTCGCCGCGTCGACCAGCGCGAAGAACGCACCGCCGTAGGCGACGTCGACGCTCACCGTGCCGAGCCCGGGGACCTCCACCGCCACCCCGAGGTGGGTCGCGAACGCCGGCACGTTGGTGAAGCGCACCGCCGTCACCTTGCCGTCGCGACACGTCGCCACCACCGAGACCAGACCGGCCGGGCTCTCCAACGTCAGCCGCGTCTGCGGCTCGCACATCGGCAGCATGCCCGTCTCCAGCAAGACGGTGGTGGTGCAGATGGTGTTCGAGCCGGACATCGGCGGGTAGTCGGTCGACTCCATGATGATGAAGCCGGCATCGGCCCTCGGATCGCGTGCCGGCACCACGAGGTTCACGCAGCTCGTCGGCTTGCCGCGCGGCTCGAGCAGCAACCAGCGTCGCAGCCAATCGCCCTCGGTCTCGAGCCAACGCTTCTGGGCGAACACGGTGTCACCGGGTGGCGGCAGCACCCCGCCGGTGATCACGTTGTTCTCCTCGCCGCCGACCTGGCAACCGACCACGGTGATCGTACGCTCGAACCGCATGCTCGCCTCCCGGGCGGAGTCCACCCCCGCCGCCGCGAGCATAGCAGTCGACCGAGCGGTGGCGCGGGCCTACTGGCAACCCGACGACGGCGGCGAGACAATATCGCCCCGTCACGTGACGAGGCGACCGCGAGGATTGAGAATGACCGTTCAACCGGCGGCCGGCACCTGCGAGTGCGGGTCCGGCGAGCAGTTCGAGGCCTGCTGCGGCCGCTACCTCGCGGCCGGGCAATGGCCGACGACCGCGACCGGGCTGATGCGCGCCCGCTACACCGCCTACGTGCGGGCGGACATCCCGTTCCTGTCCGAGAGCAACCACCCCGACACGCGCCACGAGTTCGATCCACTCGGCGCGCGCCGCTGGGCGGAAGGCTCGGAATGGAAGGGCCTGGAGATCCTCGACACCGAGGGCGGCGGCGAGGACGACACCACCGGCAGCGTCGAGTTCGTCGCCCACTACCGGCGGCGCGGCGAGATGGTGCGTCACCACGAGCTGGCACTGTTCGAGAAGCACGACGGGCGTTGGCACTTCAAGGACGCACGGTCACCGCAGGTGGAGACGGTGGTCCGGGCAGCGCCGAAGGTCGGACGCAACGAGCCCTGCCCCTGCGGCAGCGGCCGCAAGTACAAGAAATGCTGCGGGGCCTGAGCGCGCGCGCGAGCTCCCGGCGATGACGTTCTCGGTCGCCGGGATCTGTCGTCGAAGCGGGCGAATCGGCTTCGCGGTCACCACCTCGAGCATGGCGGTGGGAGCACGTGTGGGCGCCGCGGCGGCCGGACGTGGGGTGGTCTTCTCCCAGGCGCGGACCGACCCGCGGCTGCATCGGCCCGGTCTCGAGGCGGTCAGCACCGGCGCGAGCGCCGATGCCGCGCTCGAGCGGATGCTGGCGGCGGCGACCCAGCCCGAGTGGCGCCAGCTCGGGGTGCTGCTGGCCGACGGCAGTGCGGCGTTCCACACCGGCGCCGCCTGCCTGCCGTGGTCCGGTGCCCGCGCCGCCGACGACTGCCTGGCCATCGGCAACTTCCTGGCCGGCCCGGCAGTCGTCGACGCGATGGTGGAGGGATTCCACCGCGTGCCGTCGGCGCCGCTCGCCGAGCGCCTGGTCGAGGCGCTCGCCGCCGGGGAGCGGGCCGGCTCGGAGCGGGATCCCCTGCGCTCCGCCGCGGTGCAGATCCACGCCGAGCAGTCGTTCGCCTGGATGGACCTGCGGGTCGACGACGATCCGGACCCGATCGGCGCGCTGCGCGGGCTCGCCACGCGCTTCGCCGGCAAGGCGGATGCCTACACCCTGCGCGCCCTCGATCCGGGCAACGCACCGGACTCGCACGACATCGAGCACGACGACTCGGTCTGAGTCGAGCCGCGAATCGCCCGCGACGGGGCTCGGGAGGAGAGCGTTCCCGGGGGCGTCTCGCCCGCCCCCGGGAACGGGCGATCTCACCGGGTGACGGTGAGATCCTGGTAGCGCGGCAGCAGGCACTTCTGGTCCTGCATCGCGTCGCGTCGGAAGGGCGCGCCGAGCTCCTTGTTGACCACCACCTCGACCAGGGTGGTGATGCCGCTCTTCTGCGCCTCGCATCCGTCGGCGATCGCCTTGGTGAGCTCCGGCATCGTGGTCACGCGCTGCCCCTTCAGACCGAAGGCCTGGGCCACCGCGGCGTAGCTGAACTCGTCACCGAGCTCGGTGCCGACGAAGCGCTCGTCGAACCACAGGATGTCGTTCTTCTTCTCCGCGCCCCACTGACCATTGCGGAACACCACGATGGTCACCGGGATCTTCATGCGATTGCAGGTCGGCAGCTCGTTCAGGCTGATGCCGAACGCACCGTCGCCGACCAGGGCGACCGCCGGACGATCGGGACGGGCGAGCTTGGCGCCCATGATCGACGGGAAGGCGTAGCCGCAGTTCCCGTACATGCCCGGCGCGAAGAAGCTGCGCGGCTGCTCGAACGGGAGGTAGCTGTTGGCCATGGCGCAGATGTTGCCGATGTCGGTCGACACCATCGCGTCACGCGGCAGGCCGTCCTGAATCGCGCGCAGCACCTGGCGTGGCGCCATCTTCTCCGGCTCGTCCTTGCGCGCGCGGGCATTCCAGGTGCTGCCCGGGTCGTCCTCCTCGTGATCCCAGCCGGCCAGCTTCTGCAGCCAGGCCGACTTGCGGGTCGCGACCAGCGCCTTGCGCTCCTCGCCCGGCGCGCCGGCATCGTGCCCGTCGAGCGCCTGCAGGAGCTGCCGGGCGACGGCGCGCGCATCACCGCAGATACCGACGTCGATCGGCTTGGCGAGACCGAGCTTGTCGGGGTTGGCGTCGACCTGGATGATCTTCGCCTGCCCGGTCCAGTACTCGATGTCGTGCTGCGGCAGCGTGCTGAACGGATTGAGCCGCGTGCCGAGCGCGAGGATGACGTCGGCCTGCTTGACCAGATGCATCGCCGACTCCCAGCCCTGGTAGCCGAGCGGACCGACCGCGAGCGGGTGGCTGGCCGGGAAGCTGTCGTTGTGGAGGTAGCTGTTGGCCACCGGAGCACCGAGGAGCTCCGCGAGCTGGCGGCACTCGTCGATGGCGTCGCTCAGCACGACGCCGGCACCGGAGACGATCACCGGGAACTTCGCCGCCGCCAGCATCTCGGCCGCCTTGGCCACCGCGTCCTGATCGCCCATCTGCCGGCCGGGGTAGATCGGCTCCGGGACGTTCACGTCGATGAGGTGGCAGAACATGTCGCGCGGAATGTTGAACTGCACCGGCGCGGAGTGCTGGCGCGCGCGCTGGAAGCAACGCGTGAGCGCCTCGACCACCCGCGCGGGGTTGGTCAACGTCTCCTGGTGACAGGTGATCTCCTCGAAGTACGGCAGCTGGCGCGTCTCCTGGAACCCGCCGAGCCCCTGGGTATTGGAGCCGGTCTCCGGCGTGATCACCACCATCGGCGTGTGGTTCCAGTACGCCGCCGCCACCGCGGTCACGAAGTTGGTGATGCCGGGGCCGTTCTGCGCCAGGCAGACCGCGATCTCGCCCGAGGCGCGGGTGTAGCCGTCCGCCATGTGCGCGGCGCCCTGCTCGTGGGCGACGTCGACGAACCGGATCCCGGCCCGCTCGAACACGTCCAGCCCGGGCATGAAGGCGGAGCCCACGATGCCGAACGCGACCTTCACCCCCTGGATCCGAAGCGTTTCGACGAACGCTTCCTGAGACGTCATCTTCATGGACGAACCTTCTCGCTGACTGGCTCGAGGCCTGGGCGGTTGAATCGGGCTCGAGGTCTCCGGCCGGGGGGCCTCGTCACCCCACCACGACGTCGCATCGAGCCCACGAAAACGTAATCGCGGACTCTATGTTTCGAAATATCGCGTTGTCAAACGAGGCTCCGCCGCCCTCCCGCCGCCCGCGAGGGCAGTCCCCGGATCCGCCCCAATCCCGTGCTTCTGGCTCTCGATCGATACCCGGCCGCTGGTGGTCCGGTGGCCGCCGGGGCTGGAGCCCGCCCGAGAGACCCGCGATATACTCCGGAAATCGAGACACCACGTCTCCGATTCGATCCCCACGCAGAGGCTGCCGAGATGTCGACGAGCTCCCGCCCGCAACGCCCCGAGCCGGCGACCGGCGTGCCGCGGCGCGAGAGCGGATCCGCCCTCGCCAAGGCCCTCCACGTGCTCGAGGCGATCGTGAGCAAGGAGCAACCGGTGGGCCTCGCCTACCTGACCGAGGAGCTGCGGCTGCCGAAGCCGACCGTCCACCGGGTGCTGATGCAGCTCGAGCAGACCGGCCTGGTGCAACGCACCCCCGACCGCAACCGATACCTGATCGGCCCGATGCTGAACCGTCTCGCCGCCGCGACCCTCGGCTCCCGTAACCAGCACCACGCGACCCGCGGGATCTTGATGTCACTGGTCCAGGAGGTGGGTGAGACCTGCAACGTCGGCGTCCTCGACCAGCACGAGGTCCGCTACATCGAGCGTGTCGAGTGCGATGCTCCACTGCGGGTCCAGATTGGCGCCGGCCATCACGTACCGGCCCACTGCACCGCGCTCGGCAAGCTGTTCCTGGCCGAGCTCGCGCCCGCCGAGGTCGACCGCGTGCTGCGCGTCGCACCGCTGCGCCGCTACACCGACAACACCATCGTCGACCGCCGCGAGCTCGACGACGAGATGTCCCGCATCCGCACCCGCGGCTTCTCCACCAACGATCAGGAGTTCGGGGTCGGCATCATCGCGGTCGCGGTGCCCATCCGCGATGCGAGTGGTCAGGTGTTGGCCGGCGTCGCGATGCACGCCCCGACACCCCGCATGAGCCTCAAGCGCGCGCTTTCCTACCGCGCGACGCTGATGGGTGCGGCAGATCGGCTCGCCGTGGCCTGGGGCCTGCGCACCGACGCGCCGCAGTCGCACGGGCTGGTCGCCGTCCGCTGAGCTCGACCTGCCCCACCCGGCCCGAGGACTCGATCGGCGCTCGGGATCCGCGCGAGCGCGCTCACGCCTCCCCGCTCGCTCGCCCTCGCGCGATACTCCGGCGCTGCCTCAACCAGAGCTCGGCCAGCAGCAGGGCGAGGGTCACCACGATCAGCATCGTCGCCACCGACGCGATGGTCGGATCGAGGTGGTCCTCGATCCCGTCCCAGATCCGCTTCGGCAGGGTGTAGACGTTGCGGCTGGTGATGAAGAGCACCATCACGATCTCGTCGAACGAGATGGTGAAGGCGAAGATCGCGCCGGACAGGACCCCGGGCATGATGCTCGGCACGATCACGTGGCGAATGGTCTGCGCCATGGACGCGCCGAGGTTGCGCGCCGCCTGCTCGAGCCGCACGTCGAACCCCGCGAGCGCCGCCGACACCGTGATCACCACATACGGGATCGACACCAGCGTGTGGGCCAGGATCACGCCGATGTAGGTGTCGACGATTCGAAGGTCGATCCAGAACCGATAGAGCGCCAGCGCCTGGACGATGGTCGGCACGATGATCGGCAACAGCATGAACGTGCGTACCGCCGACGCGCGGCTGGTGGAGATACGCCAGCAACCGATGGCACAGAGCGTCCCGAGCACCACCGAGGCGACGGTCGAGGCCACCGCGATGATCACGCTCTGCACGGTGGCGTCGATCCACTGCTCGTCGGTGAAATAGGCCTTGTAGTGCTCGAGCGAGAGCGACTCCTTGGGCAGCGACAGGTAGTACTGGTCGGTCAGCGAGACCGGAAAGATGATGAGCATCGGCAACACCATGAACCCGAGCACGGTCCAGGCGAGCCCGAGCATCATGCAGCGTCCGAAGGTCAGCCGACGCTCCATCAGGTGGCTCCGAATACCTTGCGCAAGTCCACGAAGCGCCCGACCACCGCGAGCACCAGAAGCACCGCGAACAGCAGGCTCGTCGCCAACATGGTGGCCTTGCCCCAGAGCAGCGTCTCCTCGAAAGCGACCCGGATGTACTCCGAGATCATCACCACCTTCCCGCCGCCGAGAATCGCCGGGGTGATGAAGAATCCGAGCGAGAACACGAACACCAGCATGGTGGCGGAGATGATGCCGGGCTTCGACAGCGGCAGGTAGACGCCGAGGAAGGCCTGGCGGGCCGAGGCCCCGAGACCGCGCGCCGCCGAGACGTAGCTCGGGCTGATGCCGCGGAGATTCGCGTAGATCGGCAAGATGGCGAGCGGCAGCATGAAGTGCACCATCCCCACCACCACGCCGAACTCGTTGCGCGACAGCCGCAGCGGCTCGTCGGTGAGTCCGATCGCCATCAAGAGATCATTGATCATCCCGTTCGTGCGAAGGAGCATCACCCACGCGAAGGCCCGGATCAGGACCGAGAGCCAGAACGTCAGCAGGATGCAGAACATCATCGCGGTCATCTGCCGCTCTCGGACGTGCGCCATCGCGAATGCGACGATGTAGCCGAGCACCACGGTGAGGATGGTCGTCAGCGTGCAGATCCGGGTCGTGGTCCACCAGATCTTGTGCAGGAACCCACTGGTGAACAGCTCGGCGTAGTTGCCGAGACCGGGCTCGGGCTCGGTCACGCTGATCCACAACACCTGGATCAGCGGGTAGACGTAGAAGACGGTCATCAGCAGCAGCGCCGGCATCACCAGGAGCCAGTACCGGCTTTGCTGATCGAGGACCCGCGTCATCTGGCGGCACTCGTGAGGATTCGAGTCATGGGTGGGCGGTCACGCGCCGACTGTGGACGCAGACGCAGCGGCCGAACCTCGTGGTCGCCGCGTCTGGCCCACGGCCGGATCAGGATGCCTGCGCCTCCAGCCACAGCTCACGACTGACCTGATCGTTGGTCTTGCCGTTGCCGTAGTCCTCCTCGTACCACTTGCCGTTGAACGGCACCTGCATCGCCAGGTTCTCGGGCTGACCCGGATCGAACGCGCGCATGTCCTCCGGCACCTTGGGCGCCGCGGCCGGGTTCGCCGGTCCGTTGCCCATCGCCTTGAACAGCTCGATCTGCTGGTCCGGATCCTGGGCCGAGGCGATGAACTTCATCGCGTTGTCCTTTCCGGCGGGGTTGCCGATGGGCACGTTCCACATTCCGGGCGCGACACAGCCCTCGTTCCAGGTCCAGTCGACATCGCCACCCATGTCGCGCCGGAGCAGGTTGGCGCGGGTGTGCCAGATGTTGCCCATCACCACCTCCTGCTCGCGGAAGAGCTGCTGGCTCTGGGAGCCGGAACCCCAGATGATCACCTCGTCCTTGATCTCCTTGAACTTCGAGATCGCGAGCGGGATGTCGATCGGGTAGACCTTGTCGAGCGACCGGCCAGCGGCGAGCATGCACGACTCCATCATGCCGTTCGGCTGCTTGCGCATGGTGCGCTTGCCGGGGAACTCCGCGAGATTCCAGAAGTCCCGCCAGTTCTGGGGGATCTTGGCGTTCGTCTTCTTGTTGTAGGCGAGGATGAAGCTGAACATGTAATTGACCACACCGTGCTCGAAGGCAAACTCCGGAAGCACCTTGGTGCGGTCGACGATGGTGTAGTCGATCGGCTCGATGACGCCGGCCTTGGCCAGCACCAGCGTGGTGCCTGCGCCGGTATCGCAGACGTCCCAGGTCACGTTCTTCGCCTCGACCATGGCGCGGATCTTCGACCCCAGAGGTCCGGTGCCGTCGATCACCACCTTCATCCCGGTCGCCTTCTCGAACGGCTCGCCGAAGGCCTTCATGTACGCGTCCACCGCCGGGCCGCCCCAGTTGACGACCACGACCTCTCCCGCCGCCGCGTGCGCATCGCGCCCGAGGGTCGCGACGGCCGGGAGCATGCCGATGAGTCCGAGTGCCTTGAGGAAGGTCCGTCGGTCGATCTCACCGCGCTCCAGTCGCTCGCGCGCGATCGCCGCGCAGTCCATCTGGAACAGCTCCTCGTCGGCGTAGAGGTCCTTCTCGTACAGAGTTCCCTTGATGCTCGGCTTCTTGGTGCTCATCGCGCGCTCTCCTGTGTGAGATTCAGCGGTCCTCGACCACGACGGCCGCTTCCGGGGACCAACCGAGCCAGACCTCGGAGTCGAGCGCCGGCTCGACGTCGCAGTTCCAGGCTGGCGTGGTGGCGATCAGGTCGCCGAGATGTGGGGTCGCGACCTTGAAGTGGTAGTTGGCGCCGTAATAGTTGAACTCGGCGATCCGTCCCACGGTCGCGTTCGGAAGGTCGGGACGACTGCGCGCCACCACGATCTTCTCCGGCCGCAGCGCGACCAGCACGTTCTCGCCGAGAGCGACGGGCGCCGTGCTGCACTGGCGCAGCTCGGTCCCCTCCACTGAGTAAGTGAAGGTCTCGGCGTCGCGCCCGGCGACCTTCCCGGCGAGGAAGTTGCTCTTGCCGAGGAAGTCGGCCACGAATCGGGTCGCGGGCTTCTCGTACAGCGCGCCGGGCTCGCCCTGCTGCTCGATTCGGCCGTCGCGGAGGATGACGATCTCGTCCGACATCGACAGCGCTTCCTCCTGGTCGTGCGTCACGTAGATGAAGGTCGTCCCGAGCTTGCGGTGCAGCGCCTTGAGCTCCCACTGCAGGTCCGCACGCAGCTTCTTGTCGAGCGCGGACAGCGGCTCGTCGAGGAGCATCAGGTCGGGCTCGAAGACCAGGGCGCGGGCGAGCGCGACGCGCTGCTGTTGCCCTCCCGAGAGCTGGCTGGGCAGACGCCTGGCCAGTGCGCCCATCTGCACCAGCTCCAGCGCCTCGCCGATGGCGGTCGACGCTCGCGCCTTCGAGATACCCCGCACCTTGAGCGGAAACCAGATGTTGTCCTCCACCGTCATGTGGGGGAACAGCGCATAGCCCTGGAACACCATGCCGAAGTTGCGCTTGTCCGGCGGCACGTTGGTGATCACCCGATCGTCGAGCCGGATCTCGCCACGCGTCGGCTGCACGAAGCCGGCGATGGCCATCAGGATGGTGGTCTTTCCCGAGCCGCTCGGGCCGAGGAGGGTGAGGAACGAGCCTCGCGGGATCGAGAGCGAGACGTCGTCGACCGCGGCGAGCGAGCCGTAGAGCTTGGTGACCGAGTGCAGCGAGAGCGCGTGAGAGAGCCCAGACCTCACTGGCTGTTCCGAACCCGTCATCGGCCCATGTCGCTCGTCCACCACGTCGCGCCGGACTGTAATGCCGCCGTCTCGGGGGCGTCAAACCGAGGATGCCGACGCGCGGAGGGCCGCCCCGCCGCGGTGCAGCGGCGTGGCGCGACGCGCGACCATGGTGCGAATGGCATCAGGGCGACGTCGGCCTCGGGCCTTGAGTGAGACCTCCACGCCCGGCTCGCCGCCGCTGCTAAGCTTGCCCTGCCGACGCGTGGTCGGCGCCGAGCGAGGTCACCGAGATGGCAGGTATCGCCGCCGACACCGTGCTGCGGTCCGGACGCATCGCGACCCTGGAGACGCCGAATCGATTCGTGCAGGCGCTCGCCGCACGTGACGGCCGCATCCTGGCACTGGGCGACGACGACGCGATCGAGCCGCTGATCGGTCCCGCCACCGAGGTCTTCGACCTCGGCGGGCGCACGGTCATCCCCGGAATCGTCGACAGCCACTGCCACCCGGACAGCCATGCGGCGCGGCTCGCGCGCTGGCACGACGTGTCACCGGCCCGTGTGCCGAGCCGTGAGGCGCTCCTCGATCGGATTGCGCGCGCCGCGGCGCAAACCCCTCCGGGCGAGTGGGTCGCGTGCTATCGGCTCAACGAGAACAAGTCCGGCGGCTACCCGACCCTCGCCGAGATGGACGCCGCCGCTCCGAGCCATCCGCTCTTCATCCTCCGCACCGACGGTCACATCGGTCTCGCCAACTCACGCGCATTCGCCACGGTCGGCATCGACCGGAGCGCGCCCGATCCGGCCTTCGGGCGTTTCGACCGGCACCCCGAGACCGGCGCCCTCACCGGTCTTTGTCGCGAGACCGCGGCGCACGTGTTCCTCGGCGAGATCCACGCCGCGGACACCGCCGACCACATCGCCGAGGGCTTGGTGCAGGTGTTCGAGGACTGGGCTCGGCACGGCATCACCACCGTGTACAACTCACTCACTCCGCGCAAGGCGATCGACGCCTATCAACGAATGCACGCCAGCGGGCGGCTGCGGATGCGCGTCGGCATCATCGTATCGGGGCGCGAGGACGGACTGGTGGAGAGCTTCGTCCGCGCCGGCATCCGCTCCGGCTTCGGCGACGACTGGCTGCGTGTGATCGGCGTCGAGTGGTGCCCCGACTGCTCCACCAGCGGGCGCACCGCAGCGTACTACCAGCCGTACGTCGGCACGCCGATAGAGGGTGAGCCGGTCCCGAACACCGGCATCCTCCTCTACGATCTCGACGACCTGAAGCGGCGGGCCCTCGCCGCGCATCGCGCTGGCCTGCTGGTGATGATCGAGGGCGTCGGCGATCGCGGCATCGACTTCGCGCTCGATGCGATCGAGGCCTGTCTCGCCGAGCATCCGCTCGAGGACCACCGGATGCGGGTCGAGCACTGCTGCTACGTCACACCACAATTGCAGGATCGAATCGCGCGCCTCGGCGTGGTCGACAGCTCGGCCACCGGGTTCATGCACGACCTCGGCGAGGCGTACCGCGCCAATCGCGGTGCCGAGGCCATGCGCTGGATGTGGCCACACCGCACGTTGATCGACCGCGGCATCCCCGCTCCCGGGCACTCCGACGCCATGGTCTGCGATCCGAACCCCTTCCTCGCCATGTGGTCGATGGTCAATCGCCGCGCCCAGACCGGCGCCGACCTCGACGCGCGCGAGGCGGTCACCATCGAGGAGGCGCTTCGCGCCTACACGTCGCTCGGCGCCTACTCCGGCCGCGAGGAGCATCTCAAGGGCACGCTCGAGGTCGGCAAGCTCGCGGACCTGGCGGTGCTGGACCGCGACCTGTTCACCATCGCCGCCGACGAGATTCGCGACGTGCGCGTCGATCTCACCCTCGTCGGCGGGCAGGTCGTCCACCGGCGCTGACGCGCGTCGCCGGCGACCAGGGGCGTCGCGGACGCGGCGGGCGCGAGTCGGCGCTCGCCTCACCGCGTTCCGACCCTTGCCGGGTCGTCGGGCGGGACCTAGGATTTGGCCGCTCGGCGGCGACCCGCCTGGCGCCCACCCAGCCCCGTTCGAGGGGCGACCGACGACAATAATCCCCGAGGAGTGGCCCATGAATCAGAAGGATATCGATCAGCGGGTGTTCGACCTCTACGACGAGTACTGTCACGGCTTCATCGATCGGCGTGAGTTCATGCGCCGCGCGAGCTCGATCACGGTGGCCGGCGTCTCCGGTCTGGCGATGGCCCAGGCACTGCTCCCGCGCTACGCCGAGGCGCAGATGGTCTCCTTCACCGACGAGCGCATCAAGGGTCGCTACGTCGAGTACGACTCGCCCGGTGGCAGCTCGGGCAAGATGCGCGGCTACCTCGTCCAGCCGGCCGGCAACGGCCCGTTCCCGGTGGTCCTGGTGATCCACGAGAACCGCGGGCTGAACCCGTACATCGAGGACGTGGCGCGCCGTGCCGCGGTGGAAGGGTTCCTGGCGCTCGCGCCTGACGGGCTCTCGCCGATCGGTGGATATCCCGGCAACGACGACGACGGCCGGGAGATGCAGAAGACCCTGGACCAGGCGAAGCTGCGTCAGGACATGTTGAACAGCGCGCGATACCTCAAGTCACACGCGATGTCGTCCGGCAAGCTCGGGGTGACCGGCTTCTGCTGGGGCGGCGGGACGACCAACTGGCTCGCGACCGCGCTCGGCGCCGACATGAACGCCGGCGCTCCCTTCTACGGCGCCGCGGCGGCGACCGCGGAGGTGCCGAAGATCAAGTCCCCACTGCTGATCCACATGGCCGAGAACGACGAGCGAATCAACGCCATGTGGCCGGACTACAAGGCCGCGCTCGAGGCCAACGGCGTGAGCTACGAGATGCACATGTACGCCGGCACTCGCCACGGCTTCCACAACAACTCCACCCCCCGTTACGACGAGGCGGCGGCGAAGCTCGCCTGGGATCGCACCGTCGCGTTCTTCAAGAAGAACCTCGCCTGAGGGAACGCACCGGCCCCGGCCTCCTCCACCGCGGGGGAGGCCGGGTCACGGCCATGTGACGTCGTCGTCCAGAGGGATCACCGGCCGCGGCATCCGCTTCCAGTCGAAGTTGGAGAGGATCGGCGAGGTGAGCCCCGGCGCGTCGACCTCGACCACCTGCTGGTGCCCGAAGAACTCGTCGAAGCCACCGCGGAAGTGTCCTCGGGACTTCACCACCACTGCACGCGCGGCACCGATGTCGAGCCCGAACGACTCGAGGAAGGCCGGGTCCGCGCACTGCACCCGCTGCGAGATCACGACCACCACGATGCCGCCGAGATCGAGCGCGGCGCTCGGCCCGAGGTCCACCGTCCCGCCGGCGAATATCCCGCGCCGGCAGCGCACCGGTCCGGGGTGGAGCGCGCGCACCGTCGCGGCGGCGGCGAACGGTTGCGAGAACTCGGAGACCGATTCGCGGTTGAACCGCGCCTCGAAGCACGCGCCCTCACCCAGCGCGTGCGCCTCGCGCGCGAGTGCGGCGTCGTTGATCACCCCGAACAGGCAGTCGCGGACGCCGGCGGCGTGGAACGCCTCCAGGATGTACATGGTGTTGCCGTGGGCACCGCCGCCCGGATTGTCGGCGACGTCGGCGAAGATCAACGCGGGCGAGGCACGGTCTGCGGTGCCGAGCGCGCGGCGCACCGCCTCGTCGAGCGAGGTGAGCCGGGCCCGGAATCGATCCCGCCGCGCCCACGCCGCCTGCGCGAGCTCCTCGGCGAGCGCGCGTGCGGCCTCGGCGTCGGTCGCGGTGACGACGGCGGTGAGACCGTTGAAGGCGGTATCGGCATAGGCGAAGCCACCCATCACCGAGACGTTGACCACTCGACCCGCATGGGGCGCCTCGGTCATGCGCCGCTGGCCGAGATCGATCAGCTCACCGTAAGGTCGGTCGGGCACGTCGCGACCGGTGAGCATGGTGACAGTCGGCGGGACGATCGGCACGCGCACCTTTGCGATGTGCGTGCGCAGTCCGCCGACGAGACGGCGCAGGATCTGTGCCGACTCGATGCCGCGCTCACGCATGTCCATGTGTGGGTTGGTGCGGTAGCCGACGAATGCGTCGATGTGGGCGATGTCGGCATCGGCCACGTTGGCGTGGAGATCGAAGCTCGCGACCACCGGCACCTGCCGACCGACCACGCCGCGGACCATGGCGAGGATCGTGCCCTCCGGATCGTCGTCGCCCTCGGCGAGCCCGGCGCCGTGCATCACGCAGTACACGCCGTCGAGCGTGCCCGCGGCGCGCAGGCCCGACTCCCACTCCGCCATCAATCGGGCGAAGAAGCCGCGCTCGACCGGCCCGTTCGGCTCGGTCATCGCGATGGTGAGGGGCACCGGATCCCACGCGCCGGCGGCGTCCATGTCGGCGACGAAGCCGGGCAACTCGCCCAGCATGCGCGGTGACTCGGCACGCGCGTCGGCGAGCATGGCGGCACCGCGCAGCAAGGTGCGGATCGCGAAGTCGTGCTCGGTGGCGACCGGCGCGAAGCGGTTGCACTCGATGGAGAAGCCCAGCAGGGCGATACGCAGGCTCACAACTCGACTCCCAGCAGCTCCGCGATGCGCGGCGTGGCTTTCAACCCGGTGCCGGTCATCACCAGCACGGTGGTCTCGGTCGGTCGGATCACGCCGTCCGCGACCAGATGACCGAGTGCGGCCGCGGCCTGGGCGCACGTCGGCTCGACGTAGACGCCGGTGCGCGCGAGCGCGAGCGTCGCCGCCGCGATCTCGTCCTCCTCGAGGAGCACCGCGCCGCCCTCGCACTCGCGAAGCGCCCCCAGCACCTCGCGCAGTCGCACCGGCTGCGCGATCGCGGTGCCCTCGGCAATGGTCGGCCTGACCGGTCGGTCGACCTGCTGGTCGGCGCCGGCGAGGAAGGTCGCCGCAATCGGTCCGCAGCTCGCGGGCTGGGCGGCGAAGATCCGCGGCAGACGGTCGATCTCGCCCGCACGCAGCAGCTCGCCGAAACCGAGGGCGCAGCCGAGCACGTTGGAGCCGGCCCCGCACGGGACGATGACGTTGTCGGGCGCCCGGAACCCGAGGTCCTCCCACAGCTCGTAGGCCAACGTCTTGGTGCCATGGAGGAAGAACGGCTGCCAGTTGTGGCTGGCGTAGAAGACCTCGGCCGAGCGCGCGACGGCGGCATCCGCGGTGTCCTGCCGCGAGCCGGGTATCAGGTCGACCTCTGCGCCGCACGCCCGCATGGCGACGGTCTTCGCGGGGCTGGTGCTCGCCGGCGCGAGAATGGTCGCGCGCATCCCACCGGCCGCGGCGTAGGCGGCGACCGCGGCGCCACCATTGCCGGAGCTGTCCTCGAGGACATGGTCGACGCCCTGGGCGCGAAGCAGCGACAGCATCACGCTCGCCCCGCGGTCCTTGAAACTGCCGGTGGGCATGAACCACTCGCACTTGAGCAGCGCCTCGACCCCGTGCAGGCGGCGCGGCACGAGCGGCGTGCAGCCCTCCCCCATCGTGATCGGGTCCGCGCACGCGAGTGGGAACGCGGCACGATACCGCCACAGACTCCGCGTCGTGGAGTCGATCCGCGCACGGGTGATGCCGGGAAGGGGGGTGAGCATCAGTGGCGCCTGCCCGGTGCCGCACCAGCGCGGCGTGTCGATGGGAAAGGTCTCGCCGCTGCGCGGATCGAGGTAGGCAACATTCATGTCGAAAACGCCCTGGAGGTCGGCTCGGCGGGCGCGCGCCGGACCCGGCCGCGCCCGCCGCAACTGTAGCCTGCGAGCACCGCCGGTTGCACCTGAGCAG
Organism: Ectothiorhodospiraceae bacterium; assembly: GCA_024234875.1. Classification (GTDB taxonomy): domain Bacteria; phylum Pseudomonadota; class Gammaproteobacteria; order HK1; family HK1; genus JACKNM01. The sequence continues at coordinate 247,309 of JACKNM010000002.1, forward strand.
GAGACCCCGACGCCGCGGCCAGGTTGCTTGAATCGTGTCGAGCCGCTCGGGTAGCCTGCGTCGACCCTTCCGCGGAGTCCCCGTCCATGAGCACGATCCGGGTCGGCCTGGTGCAGATGGCGCTGAAGGCGCCGACCTCGGCACCGGTAGCCGAGATTCGCGACGCGATGAACGATGCCCACGTGGCGCAGGTCGAGGCTGCGGCGCGCGCCGGCGTCCAGGTGCTCGCCTTTCAGGAAGTCTTCAACCAGCCCTATTTCTGCCCGGTGAACGACCCGAAGTGGGCGGGCGCGGCGGAGCCGCTCGACGGGCCGACGGTGACCCGCTTCGCGCCGCTCGCGGCGCGCCACTCCATGGTCATCGCGCTACCGATGTACGAGCGCGCCGCCGACGGCCGGCGCTTCAACACCACGGTGGTGCTCGACGCCGACGGCAGCGTGCTCGGGACCTATCAGAAGACCCACATCCCGACCATCGGCGGTCGCCTGCACACGATGATTCCGGCCGAGGCGCGCGGCACCGAGCGCACCTGGTTCGAGCCTGGCGAGACCGGCTGGCCGGTGTTCACGACCCGATGGCTGAAGCTCGGTGTCTACACCTGCTACGACCGCCACTTCCCGGAGGGCTGGCGCGCGCTCGGGCTCGCCGGCGCCGACTACGTGGTGAACCCGTCGGCGACCTGGGTCGGGCTCTCGCGTCACCTGTGGACCATCGAGCAGCCAGCGGCGGCGGTGGCCAACGGCTTCTACGTCGGCGCCATCAATCGGGTCGGCGAGGAGGCTCCCTGGAACATCGGGCGCTTCTACGGATCGAGCTACGTGGTCGACCCGCGCGGCCAGATCCTCGCGCAAGGCCCGGAGGACGCCGACGCCCTCGTCGTCGCCGACGTCGACCTCGACGTGGTGCGCGAGGTGCGCGAGACCTGGCGCTTCTTCGAGCATCGCCGTCCCGAGACCTACGCGCCGGTGAGCGCCGATGCCTGAGCCGGCCGCCGGCGGCCGCGAGCGCATCGGCTTCGTCGGCCTCGGCGCGATGGGCCGCGGCATGGCGCGCAACCTTCTGCGCGCCGGGCATGCCCTCACCGTGTTCGACCTGAGTCGGGCGGCGGTCGACGCCCTCGTCACCGACGGCGCCCAGGCGGCCGATGGGCCGGCCGCGGTCGCGGCGTGGTGTGATCGGCTGTTCCTCTGCCTGCCCTTCGCGCCGCAGGTGCGCGAGGTCCTGCTCGGACCGGGTGGTGTGGCCAGCGCCGCGCGAGCGGGACTCGCGGTGATCGACACCACCACCCTGCTGCAATCGGACGCGGTCGACATCGCCGGCGCCGCCGACCAGGCGGGGCTGCGCTACAACGACTGCCCGGTCTCCGGCATGCCGATGCGAGCCGAGAGCGGGACCCTGACCGTGATGTTCGGCGGCACCGACGCCGACTTCGCCGATGCGCGCCCACTGCTCGACGTCATCGGTGCCGACGTCATCCACTGCGGACCGGTCGGCTCCGGCCAGCTCATGAAGGCGGTCAACAACGTCGTCTACGACATCAACATCGCCGCGGTCTGCGAGATCCTGCCGCTGGCGGTCAAGGCCGGCCTCGACCCCGAGACGGTGACCGCGGTGCTCACCAGCGGCTCCGCGCGGAGCTTCGCCGGCGACCACTTCCTGCCGCGGATCCTCGACCGGCGCTTCGCCGGCGACTTCTCGTTGCGCTCGGCCTGGAAGGACGTCGTGAACCTGCAGCAGGCGGCGGTGCGCACCGGCGCGATGACCCCGCTGACGGCGGCGATGAGCGGCATCTACCAGACCGCGATCGCGCAGGGCCACGGCGACGAGCCGAAGAGCGCCATGGTCAAGGTGTACGAGGCGGTCCTCGGGCTCGAGGTCCACCGCGACGGCTCGGAGTCGGGCTGATCGGCGCGGCGCGGACGGTGGCCGGGCGACCGCACCTCGTGGCCGTGGGTACCGGACTCCAGTTCCGGTCGCACATCACCCTCGAGACCCTCGACGTGCTGCGCGCGGCCGACAAGGTGCTGTTCGCCGGCGCCGACGTGGTCACCGCCCGCTGGCTGGCCGAGATCAACCCCAGTGCCGAGGGTCTTCCCGACTATCTGCCGGGTCGACCGCGGCGCGAGACCTATGAACTCTGGGTCGAGCTGGTGATGGGCGCGGTGCGCGCCGGGCGACACGTGTGCGCCGCCGCCTACGGGCACCCCGGGGTGTTCGTCCACTTCACCGGCGAGGCGGTCCGGCGCGCGCGCGCCGAGGGGTTTCGGGCAGTGATGCTTCCCGGAATCTCGGCCGAGGCCTGCATGCTCTGCGATCTGCTGATCGACCCCGCACCGACCGGCTGGCAGAGCTACAGCGCGACGGTGTTCGTCCGCCGCCAGCCGCGCTTCGACACCGGCACTCCGCTGGTGCTGTGGCAGGTCAAGGTGATCGACGCGCCGGGCCCGCCCGATCGCATCGCGCGCGACGGCCTCGCGCGGCTCGTCTCGGTGCTGCTCGAGCACTACCCACCGCACCACCAGGTGGCGCTCTACGAGGCGAGCCGCAATCCCGCCCTCGAGCACCAGGTGCAGTGGCTGCCGCTGGCGGCGCTCGCATCGGCCCGCTTTCGACTCAGCGCGACCCTGCTGGTGCCGCCGCTCGACCAGGCGTCCGAGCGCCCCTGACCCAGCTCGTCACCGCGCGACCGGCGATCCCGCGAGCCGCTCCTCCACCAGCAGGTCCTCACAGCACCGGTACACGCCCTCGTTCATCACCGGATGCGGCGCCATCAGGCGCCACACCAGCCAGAATGCGCGCTCGAATCGTACCGGCCCCACCACCGGCGCCGGGTCCGGGTCGAAGGCCGCCTCGGCCAGCTCGGCCGGCAGGTCACCGCGCATGACCAGCCCCGCGTAACCGACCACCGGAAACGACTCGAGTGGCACCGGATCGTCGGGCAACTCGGCGGGGAACGGGGCATCGCCGGCCCGCACGGCAGTGAGATGCGCCGACGCCGCCGCGCTCGAATCGAACCGGGCCAGCGCGACCTCGGCGGCCTCGAACCACGCGGTATGGCGCGCGAACACCGCCTGCACCGCCTCGGCGCGTGACGACGCGCGCACGACCGCCGCGAAGGCCCACGTCAGATCTCGGACCAGCGTGCGCTCGGACTCCGAGGCGCCGACCCAGGGCGGCGCGGTCCACTCACCGGCCAGGGCGACCGGCTCGACGCCGAGCTCTCGGGCGAGCGTCGCCACCGCGGCATGCCGACGCTCGAGGTGACGGACGGTCAGCGTGCCACGCAGGGCGAGTGGCCGCAGCGCCCGGGAAACCCAGTCCGGCGACGTGGCGACGTCGACACCGGTCAGAGCTGGATCTCCTCCTCCTCGACCTCCTGCACACCGCCGAAGCCCGGGCCGATCTGCCCGATCCGCGGCGCGAAGGTGTAGTTCCGGAACACGTTCAGCGTCGAGCTGGTGAAGCTCGTGAACCGCCCGGCGCCACCCACCACCGCCTCGAGCGCCGCGTCGTCGAGACTCTCCTGGTCGGCCGTCCCGAGGGCATTGACCAGATCCTCGGCAGAGAACTCGTGGCCGCGACCGCTGGCGACGGTGAGGAAGGCGCTCACCGGCTTCTCGCTCGCGAGTGCGCGCTCGAGCTCGTCTCGCAGCGCCGCGTTCTCCTGCACTTCCCTCATCAGGGCCCGTACCGCGTCCTGGCTCATGGCGTGGTCTCCTGTCGCTCGCTCGTCACCCCTCAGCAGCGAGCCGCGCTCGCGCTGCGTCGCCCGTCAGTCTAGACACGTCGCGACGACCCGGACAGAGAACGACCGCACAGTTCCGGGACCGGCCGAGCACGAGATGCGTCACCCGACTCGCACTACCGGAGGCGGCGACGAAACAGGTCGAACAGCCGCGACCAGTACCGCTCGGCCGCCGTGTGGTCGTACACGTCCTCGCGCTGTGGGAAGCAGAAGCCGTGGTGCGTGCCGGGGTAGATCTCGATCTGGTGGGGCACGCCATGGGTCTCGAGCTCGGCACGCAGCGTCGGCACGACGTTCGGCGGCACCAGGTGATCGTGCTCGGCGAAGCCGTAGTACATCTCGGCCTGGATATTGCGAACCAGCAGGTGCGGCGAATCCGGCTGGTCGGTGACGATGTCGGTGCCATACGCGGCCGCGCAGGCAGCCATCCGCGCGGGGAATCGCCCGGCGATGGTGGTGATGAAGCGGCCGCTCTGGCAGAACCCGATGCAGCCCCGCCCTCCCGGGCGCACCGCCGGGTGCGCGTCGAGGAAGTCGAGCATCGACTCGGTGTCCGCGGCGACCATCGCGTTGTCGAGCCGCCGACGGGCGGCGCGAAAGGTCGCGACCGCCTCGTCGTCGCGGCGTCCCTCGAGCCTGATGCGCCCGAATCGGTAGTAGAGATCGGGCAGGAGACAGAAGTACCCCTCGCCCGCGATCCGGCGCGCGAAGTCGCGCAACTCCTCGCGGATGCCGGGTGCGTCCATGTAGAGAATCACCGCCGGATGCCCGCCACTCGCGCTCGGCGCGGCGTGGAACGCGGTCAGGATGCCGTCGCGGGTCGCGATCTCGACGTCGTCTCGCTCGATCAGCATGCGGCTCTTCCTCGTGGGTCGCGAAGACGTCTACACCGAGTCGGCGCCATCGAACAGCTTCAGCACCGCGGTGCCGTCGAGCTCGGAATGCCCCTTCGACACCAGGATGCGGTACAGCGACGCCGCCTGCGACGACATCGGGGTCGGCACCTTCAGGCCCTTGGCGAGGTCGTGGACCATGTCGAGGTCCTTCAGCACCTGGCGCGCGTATCCCGACGGCGCGTAATCGCGCGCGATCATGCGCGGGAACATCGCCTGCAGCAGATTGCTGCCGGCATGGCCGGTCGCCAGCGCCCGCGGGATCTTGTCGGCCTCGATGCCGCCGGCCTCCGCCAATGCCAGCGCCTCGGCCAGGATGCAGTAGTTGTTGAGCACCAGCACCTGGTTGACCATCTTCGTGACCTGCCCGGCGCCGACCGGCCCCATGTGGGTGAAGACGCTCGCCAGGTCCGCCATCACCGGCTCGACGCGCGCGATGTCCCGCGGCGCACCGCCGGCCATGATGGCGAGGCTGCCGGATGCGGCCGCGGGCGGCCCGCCGGAGACCGGCGCGTCGACCCATCCCATGCCACGCGCATCGGCCAGGCGCGACGCCAGCGCTCGCGTGTCCGCGACCACGGTGGTGGAGTGGTCGACCAGCACCTTGTCGGCGGTCGCGGCCTCGAGCACCCCGCGCGTCCCGGTGACGACATCGTGCACCGCCTCGGTGGAGACGACGCAGATCTGGACGACGTCGCTCGCGGCGGTCACGTCCGCCGCCGACCCGGCCGGAACGACGCCGTGCTCGGCCGCTCGCGCAACCTTCTCCGGCACGATGTCGAAGCCGGTGACCTGGTAGCCACGCTCGACCAGGCGACGGGTGAACGCCTGGCCCATGAGCCCGAGCCCGATGAACCCGATGCGCGGACGTGCATCGCTCATGATCTGCCCTCGTGATGCCGGCGCGAGGACCGGGATTGTAGTGCCGAGCTCGGGCCGCGGCGACGCTACGGTGCGTTCAGGCTCCAGTCGTAGTCGTCGCCGTCCACGTGGGCCACGCCGACCAGCGCGTCGGCCAGCGCGGGCTCGGCGTGGCGTCGCAGGTGCGCGATGACGCCGGCGTCGTCGCCACCGAAGTCCTCCACGAACCACACGTAGATGCTGGACACGCGCAGGCGGCCACGCTCGACCCGCGCGCCACGTGGGTGGTTCACGAAGTCGCGAGCCGCAGCGTCGAGCGCGGCGTCGAGATCGGCTGCGGCGTAGGCGTGCCCGCGCAGATTGGGGCACCCGATGGACGCACAATTCACCGCGTAGTGCACGCGTGCATCACGCCAGATCGGGCGCAGGATGCGGTGCTCGATGTCGTCGAGGCCGAGCTGCTCGCCCTCGATCTCGATGAGCTTCGCGCCCCAGGGGCCAGAGGAGAACAGACCCGGCGAGATGTCGATGTCGCGAATGCTCGCTACCGGAAAGTGATCCAGGACCACGCGGACCGTCAGCGCATTGTAGAGATTGATCCAGAACGCCTTCTGCTCGGGCCGGGCGAGAGCCGAGACGGGTATCGCCGCGAGATCGCGAAGGTATCGATCGAGGCTTGCGCGACTGCGCGCGTCGACCTCGCCGTAGGCGACACGGTTCACCCCGGAGGGATGGGCGCGAACGTGGGTGCGGAGGAATGCGTCCCAGAGCCCGTGGTCGACGGTCCGGGTCGCGGCCGGGTCGTGGGCGGTCCATCGCTCCCACAGCTCGGCCTTCGGCGCCGCCGCGCTCGGCAGCGCGACGAGCAGCGCCCCCACCAGGCCGAGAATGCCCGCCACGTGACGCGGCGCGGCGCGGCGGTGCATGCGCGACGGTGACGGATCGTTCATGGTCGACTCCAGCTTGGACGACGCGCGCCGGTAGACCGTGCGGTCTGCCGCCACACCCGACCACTACGACGTCCGTGCAGCCAGGGAGTTCCCGCACGGGGCCCGACGTTCATCGCCGGCGGACGATTTCGTGATCATCGCCCGGCCCACGGAGCCGGCGCCCCTCTCAGCCCGACTCGCGCTCGCGCGCCCGCGCCAGCGCCGGCCGCGCGAGCAGGCGATCGCCGTACGCGGCGACCTTCGGGGTCTCGAGCCCGCTTGCAGCCTTGCGGCCCCAGGCGAGGGTGTGCGCGACGAGGATGTCGGCGACCGAGAACCGCTCGCCGGCAATGAACTCGCGCCCGTCCAGACCCTCGTCGAGCACCGACATCGCGCGCGCGTACTCCCAACGCGCGGTATCGATGATCGCGGGCACGCGCCGCTCCTCGGGGAGCGCGAACTTGTGCTTGGCGATCGTCCACAGCGCCTGCTCGAGCTCGGTTACCGCGAAGCAGAGCCAACGCAAGAAAGAGGCTCTCGCCGCCGTGCCCACCGCGGGCACCAGGCGAGCCTCGGGGAACCGCTCGCCCACCCACACGCAGATCGCGGCCGATTCGGTGATCACGTCGTCGCCGTCGATCAGCGCCGGCACCTTGCCCCCGGGGTTGACCTTCAGGAACTCCGGACTCTGTCCTTGCCCCTGTCCGAGGTCGATACGCGTGTAGTCGTAGCGAGCACCCGCTTCCTCCAGCGCCCACACCACGCGCACCGAGCGTGTGTTCGGACAACCGTAGACGTGCATTGTCGACCTCCGCGACGACGTCGGGCGACGGCCCGACCGGGACGCGAAGCGTACCAGGGTGGGGGGCGCCGCGCTGCGCGAGCGTCGGGGGGATGGGCCCGATACGCTACCCCTCGAGGCGCGTCGCTCGCGACGCGCCCGAGAGGTGGTGGGCCGTCAGCAGTTGCTGACGAGGTCGATCTTGCATTCCTCGATCGGCGTCGGGAACGTGGGCGTGCCGTGGTCGACGGTGTGCACCATGCCGTCACCGAATCCACCGGTCGCACCGTCGTAGCGCATGCGGCAGACGTATTCCTCGGTGGTGCGATACGCGTTCTTGGTCCAGCTCGCGATGAAGAGGATGCTGCCGTCGGGCTGCACCGAGGCAACCAGCGTGCCGTGGGTGGCCCATTCGCGACGATCGTTGACGTCGCGCTGGACACCATTCATGTCGACCTCCACCGCCGTGGCCGAGGCCGGTGCGAAGGGCAGCTCCAGCGCGACGTCGTTGGGCGGGAAACCGGACGGGGCAACGCAGGCTGCATGGACGGCACCGGACAGCAGCGAGGCGGCGGCGACGGTGAGAATCGTGGAGGTCTTCATGACGTGCTTCCTTCCAGGTGGGACGCGGTCGACGCGATGCGGCGCGGGCGAGGGCCCGCGTGCTCCTCAGTGCATGCGCGCGCCGGTCGACTCGAACCGTCACGCGTATGCGCAGGCACAACGTTGACAGCGACCACCGCGGATGGATGTGACACGTCTCACAACGTCGTCAGCGGGTCCGGGAAGGTCTGAGAACCACAGACCTTCCCGGGATGCAGACCGCGCCTCGGCTCCTGCCGTCTCGACACGACTCGACGATGAGGTCGTGCAGTGTTTCCCCGGCGTCCACGCCGATCGCCCGCGGTGGCGAGATGCACTCAGTCCGCGTAACCCGGCAGCTCGCGATCGAGCACACGCTTCATGGCGTCGAAGAAGAGCGCCTCGCGCTGTCCACGGCCGTGGCGATCGTTGCCTGGAGGGGCCTGCACCTGGGCGATGATCTCGTCGGAGAGGACGTACATCGGCTTGCCGGTGCTCATCGCGAGCACCTGCGCGCGACAGACGCGCTCGAGCATGTACAGCCGCCGGTAGGCCTGCGCCACCGTCTCGCCGACCACCAGCACACCGTGGTTCTTCATGAACACCACCTGCTTGTCGCCCACCACGTGGGCCAGCCGCTCGCCTTCCTCCGGGAAGTCGGCGGTGCCCGCGTAGTGGTCGTCATAGGCGACGCGACCGTGGAAGAACGCCGCGGTCTGACTCGCGGGCACGAGACGATTGTCGTCCAGCATGTTGAGCGCGAGCGCCCAGGTCTGGTGCGTGTGCAACACCACGCGCGCGCCGGTGATGCGATGGATCGGCGCGTGGATGCACTGCGCGGAGAGCTCCACCACGCCCTCACCCTCGAGGGTCTCGCCGGCCTCGTCGAAGACGATCATGTCGCTCGCCCGCGCCTCCGACCAGTGCAGACCGAAGGGGAGAATCAGGTAGCGATCGTCGTGCCCGGGAACGGTCACCGTGAAGTGGTTGTCGATCCCTTCCTCGAGATCGTGGAGCACCGCCAGTCGATGCGCGGCGGCGAGGTCGATCTTCGCCTGGGTGACGGCGTCGGTGGCCGCGCCCTTGGAGAAAGCGTGGACGGACATCGAATATCTCCTCCGAGCGGAGTGGTCAGCGGGGCTCGCAGTATAGCCAACCAGGCGCCGGGCTCTGCTATCCTGCCGCGCGGTCGACGCACCGGGACGAGAGATCGATGCACCGCTTCGCGGAGGCGGATTCGAAGCTCCGGGGCCTCGCCGTCGCCATCGATTCCGAGCGAGTTGCGCCGCGGCTCGGCGCGGCCTTGCGCGCGGCGGGCGTGCGCCATCTCGAGGTGACGCGCTGCGCGGTTGAGCGCCTGCGCTATCGGCGGGGTACGCGCGCGCTCGTGCTCTACGCGGTGGAGCTGCGCGACCACCGCGACGGCAGCCTGCATCCGGTCTGGGTCGGCGGCTCGCTGTTGCCGGGCGACCGGGCCGCGCGCCTCGCCCGCCGCGCCGGGCGCGAGCGCGGCGCCGAGCCGGGTGCGTCCACCACCGATCTGGGCACGCTCCACGATCCCGAGCTCGACCTGCTGTGGCAGTTCTTCCCGACCGATCGCCACCTCCCGCACCTCCGCGCGGTGGCGTTCCCCACTCGGGCGGTCCGCGCCGCGCTGCTCGCCCCCACGTTCGCGGACGCCGCGGTCGACATCACCTGCACTCGCTATCGCCCCGGAATCGGCGCGGCCCTGCGTGCGGTGGACCGGCACCGGGGGGCGCTCTACCTGAAGGTCTATCCGGCCGGCGCGAGCGTGGCGGTCATGGCACGCGCCGCGTCCCTCGCCAGGACCGGCGGCCCGCACGACACGCCGACGCTGGTCCTGCCGCGATGGCACGCGGAGTCGGTGAGCGCGCTGGCGGTTCCGGCGGCGCGAGGCCGATCCCTCGACGCCCTCGTCGCCGACCCGGCCGCGGACGTCGGTGTCGCCGCGCGACGCGCCGCCGATGCGTTGCATCGATTCCACGCCTCGCCCGTCGATCCAGGCCAGACCGAGTCACGCGACGCCGTCGCCACCAGCGCGCGCCACATCGCCACCAACCTGGCGCAGGCGCTACCCGAGTGCGAGGGAGAGCTGGGCGAGCTCGCCCGCGCCATCGCCGCGCGCCTCCCTGCAACGGAGCCACGGCCGACCCATCTCGACCTCAAGCCCGACCACGTGTTCCTCGACGACGACCGCGTCTCCCTCATCGATCTCGATGGCAGCGCCAGCGCCGATCCGATGGCCGACCCCGCTCTGCTCCTCGCGCGCCTCGACGCCGCAGTGCTCGCCGGCGATGCGCACACCGACCGGATCCGCGGCTTGCGCGACGCCTTCGCCGACCGCTACCTCGAGCAGGCGCCTGCGCCATGGACGGCCCGGCTCGGGCCGCACCACGCGCACGCGGCGCTGCGCGTCGCGCTCTACTGGTGGCAGCACCTGGCGCCGGACTGGCCGACGCGGGTGCGCATCACCCTGGACCGCGCCTGGGACGCACTCGGGCGAGACTGACCGCCACCGCGACGCGTGCCGCTCACTCGTCGCCGAGCAGATCCGAGGTCTCGTCGAGCCGCTGGCTCAGCACGCGGGCGATGGCCAGCAAGAGCTTCGCACCGAGCTCGGCGTTGCCGCGCAGCAGGCGTGCGAACCGCTCGCGCTCGAGAACCAGCAGCCTCGACGGCGAGCGCGTCACCACGCTCGCCGAGCGGGGCCGGGCGTTGAGCAACGACATCTCGCCGAAGTGGCTGCCCGCCCCGAGCTCGGCGAGCCGCTTGCCGCCACGGGTCACCTCGAGATCGCCGTCGACGATCACGTACAGGCTGGTCCCCGCCTCACCCTCGCGAATCACCGTGTCGCCGGCATCGCGCACCTCGAGTTGCAGCACGTCGACGACCTGCATCAGCTCCTTCATCGACAGATTGCGGAACAGGGCGAGCCGCTTGAGCGCGTCGAAGCACAGCGACACCTGGGCCGCGCGCTCGGCGTCGCGGCGCTCCCGACCGGCATCGGGTCCCACGCGCATCACCACCGCCGAGATGTTGTCCTCGCCGCCGGCGTCGACCGCGAGCTGGATCAGTCGCGCCGGCGCCGGGGCGATGCTGGCGTCGGTGGTGGCGCGCAGGATCTCGCGCACCGGGGCGTCGTCGTCCATGTACCGGGACAGTCCGTCGGAGCAGAGCAGGAAGAGGTCGCCCAGCACGAGGTCGACCGCCATGGTGTCGACCTCGACGCTCGGTTGGAGCCCGACCGCGCGGGTGAGCTGGGCCTGAGCCGGATGCCCCGGCGCCTCGGCCGGTGACACCAGTCCGATCTTGAGCAGCACCGCGAGATGACTGTGGTCCTCGCTCAGCTGGAACAGCTCGCCGTCGCGACAGAGATACAGCCGGCTGTCACCGACGTGGCCCATGAACATGCGGTCGTCCTTGACCACCGCGAGGGTGGTGGTGGTGCCCATCCCGCCACGTCCCTGGCCGGACCGTGCGACCTCGTGGATGGCGGTGCTGGCGGCGACGATCGCGTCCCGCACCCATTCGAGGATCCGCGCCTGACCGGCCTCCGACGCCGCATCCACCGCCGCCATCTCGGCCCGGCGCTCGAGGAAGAACCGCTCCACCGTCTCCGCCGCGAGCCGCGACGCGACCTCGCCCGCGGCCCGCCCGCCCATGCCGTCGCAGACCGCGAACAGGCCGATGTCCTCGCGGCAGACGATCGCGTCCTCGTTGGATCGACGCACGCTCCCGCGGTCGGTGACTCCCAGCCCTCGGACCTTCATCGCCTGACTCTCCTTCGGCCCCTGGCCGAGCCCAGAGCCGGCTACGATGCATCCATCGAGGCGCGCGATTCAACCGCGAGGCCGCCGACGGCATCGATCTGCTAGCATCCGCCCCCCGAGCAGAGCGCGGAATCGGCCGCGATGGACCACGTCTACCAGGTGGCGGTGATCGGCGCCGGCCCGGCCGGGCTGAGCGCGGCGGCACGTGCCGCGCGCTGCGGCATGGACCACGTCCTCCTCGAGCGCGGCACCGACATCGCGGACACCGTGCGCCGCTACCAGCGCGGCAAGCTGGTGATGTCGGCACCGAGCGCGCTACCGCTGCGCAGCGATCTCGACTTCGCCGCCGGGGCGCGCGAGCAGGTACTCGCGGCCTGGCAGGACGGTGTCGGCCGAACCGGCATCAACCTGCGCACCGGCGCCGAGGTGCTCGGCATCGACACCGACGGCGGCACGTTCACGGTGAAGCTTCGGGGCGCCGAACCGGTCCGGGCGGAGAAGGTGGTCCTCGCCATCGGTCTGCAGGGCAACATCCGCCGCCTCACGATTCCCGGCGCCGAGGACTTCGCGACCCTGCAGTACGAGCTCGAGGACCCGCAGGCCCACGCCGGAGAGACGATCGTGGTCGTCGGTGCCGGCGACGCCGCCATCGAGAACGCGCTGGCGCTGGCGGAGGCGAATCAGGTGGCGATCGTCAATCGCCGCGACGAGTTCGCGCGCGCGAAGTCCGGCAACCTCGCCGCGATCACCGAAGCCATCGACCGCGGCGCGGTCGAGTGTTACTGGAGCTCGACCCCGGAGCGCCTCGAGGACGGTGCCCTGGTGCTGCGCACGCCGCACGGCGAGGCCAGGGTGGCCTGCGACCGGGTGATCGCGCGCCTCGGGGCGACGCCCCCTCGCGCCATCGTCGAGGCCTGCGGGGTGCGCTTCCCGAGCGACGACCCGACCGCCTTGCCCACCCTCGGCGCGGCCTACGAGTCCAACGTGCCGGGGCTGCACGTGATCGGTGCGCTCTCGGGCTACCCGCTGATCAAGCAGGCGATGAACCAGGGCTACGAGGTGATCGAGCACCTTCGCGGCAATCACGCGCTCCGCCCGGCGGACGAGCCGCTGCTCGAGGAACGGCTGCGCGGCGCCGGTGGCACCTCGGTCGAGGAGGTGCTGGCGCGCATCCAGCGCCGCATCCCCCTCCTCGCCGACTTGAACCCCCTGATGCTGCGCGAGCTGATGCTCGACAGCGACTGCCACGCGCTCGCGCCCGGTGAGCGGATCTTCGAGCGCAACGACTACTCGGACTCCTTCTATGCCGTGCTCGACGGCTCGGTGCGCATCGAGCTCGACCCGGAGACGGTGCTCGACATCCCGACCGGCGACTACTTCGGCGAGATGGGGCTGATCTCCGGGCGGCGGCGCTCGGCGCGCGCGAGCGCGGGGCCGGGCGGCGCGGTGGTCGTGGAGACCAACCGGCGCGCGATGGTCAAGCTCATCAATACCGCGCGCGAGGTCCGCGAGGTGCTGGACGCGACCGCGGTGGTGCGCCACGTCCAGACCTATCTCGCCCCGTACCTGTCGAAGGCGGAGCTGGCCGACGTGGTCGCGACCTCGCGCATCCAGACCTACGAGCAGGGACAGAGCCTGTTCGCGGAGGGCGAGCCGGGCGACAGCCTGCACCTCGTGCGCCGCGGCTCGGTCACGGTGTCGAAGCGCATCGCCGAGCACGAGGTGGTGCTCGGTTATCTGCCGGCGGGCAGCTACGTGGGCGAGATGGCGCTGGTCTCGGAGTCACCCCGCGGCGCGACGGTGCGTGCGGCGGTGAATGCGACCGAGACCATCCGCATCGACGGCGCGGCGTTCAAGCGCCTGCTCGCGACCGAGCCCCGGCTGCGCAACGACATCGAGGAGAAGTTGCGCGAGCGGGCGACCCACAACGAGCGCCTGGCCGGGCTGCCCGAGGCGAGCAGCATCGTCGAGTTCCTGCTTCGTCAAGGTCTCGGCGAGGCGACCGACGTGCTGCTCATCGACGAGTCGCTGTGCATCCGCTGCGACAACTGCGAGACCGCCTGCGCCCGCACCCACGGCGGCATCTCGCGGCTCGACCGTGAGTCCGGCCCGCGCTTCGCGACCCTGCACGTGCCGACGAGCTGCCGCCACTGTGAGCACCCCCACTGCATGGCGGACTGTCCGCCGGACGCCATCCACCGCTCGGCCGGCGGTGAGGTGTTCATCGACGACGCCTGCATCGGCTGTGGCAACTGCGTGCGCAATTGCCCCTACGGCGTCATCCGCCTGGCCGCCCCCCGGCCGGCGCGCCCGAGCCTGCTCGACTGGTTGCGCCCGTGGCGCCGGGCGTCGCCGCCCGAGGGCGCGGCCGAGACCGCCAAGGTGGCGGTCAAGTGCGACATGTGCGCCACCGTCCCCGGGGGACCTGCCTGCGTGCGCGCCTGCCCGACGGGAGCGGCGGCGCGCGTGCGCCCGGAGGAGTTCTTCCGGGCGGTGGTGGCGAGTTGACGGTGGCGCCCAGATCACCGCCGGCGGCCGAGAGCGCGGGTGGCGCGCCGGCGGCGTACCGGTCCCGCCCGCACGAGCCGTTCCTGGTCCACCGCGGGCTGCGCTATCTCTGGGTCGCGGCGGCGGTGGTGGCGGCGAGCGTCGTCGCCTACGCGATACACCGGCCCCGACTCGGCGTGGCCAACGGCGGAACCTGGCTCGGCTACACCCTCGGCGTCATCGCCGCCGCGCTGGTGCTGTGGCTCGCCTACTACCGGATTCGCAAGCGACGTTACGGCGTCGGCCGGCAGCCACTCACCGCCTGGCTCAGCGCGCACGTGTACCTCGGCATCGCGGTGGTGGTGGTGGCGACGCTGCACGCGGGATTCGAGCTCGGGCCGAACGTCCACGGCCTGACCTGGGTCTTGCTCGTGGTGGTCGTGCTGAGCGGCATCGTCGGCGCCCTCGCCTACGCGCGTTATCCGCGTCAGATGACCCGCAACCGGGCGGGCGTGGCCCTCGACGACCTGCTCAACCAGATCGCGACCCTGGACGCGGAGTGCCGCGCCGCGAGCCTCGACCTCGACGATGCACTGGCGCGCGCGGTCCACGCCGCCGGCACCGACACCCGAATCGGCGGCGGCTGGTGGCGGCGCGTCGTCGGCCGTGACGACCGCTGCCCGACCCGTCATGCGCTCGATCTCGCGCGCTCGCGCGCTCGCGACGCGGTGGGCAGCGACGCCAGGCCACTGCGGCGCCTGATCACCCTGCTCGCCCGCAAGGACGCCCTGGTCGGCATCGCCCGCCGCGAGGCCCGGATGCGGACCCTGCTCGGCCTCTGGCTGTACGTCCACGTGCCGGCGACAGTCGGTCTGCTCACCGCGCTCGCGCTGCACGTCGTCTCCGTGTTCTGGTACTGGTGACCGGCGTTGCGCGCGCGTGTATCCACCGTCATTCGCCGGCATCGCGCCGCGGAGCTCGTCCGCCATGCCGAGATCGACGCCGAGCCGATCCGCATCGGCCGGGGCGCGGGCAACGAGATCCACCTCGCGGATCCGCGCGTGCTGCTGCTCGCCGCCACCCTGCACCGCGACGAGGACGGGTTGCGGCTGGTCGCCGCCCCGGGGCAAGAGGTCGAGCTGAACGGCGCCCTGGTGCCCGGCGCGCGCCTGCGCGCCGGGGATCGTGTCCTCATCGCGCCGTTCGAGATCGAGGTCACCGAGCCCGAGCCCGGCTTCGACCTGGGATGCCGAATCACCTCCGTCGCCGCCATCGAGGAGGCGAATCGCCCCACCACCGACGCCGCGACCGAGGTGGTGGGGCGGGTCGGCCGAGGGCGCGGTGTGGTGTCGTGGCTCGTGTTGCTCGCGGTTCTCGTTCCGTTCGGCCTGCTGCCGGGGATCGCGCACCACCTCGCCGGCTCCGAGGAGCCGGCGCCGATGCTGGGAGCCCGGCCGCCGCCGACTCCGATGCAGGGTCTTCGCGCGCTGTGGTCGAGCGGTCCGATGTCCGGCGCGCACGGCTTCTTCGGGGAACGCTGCGGGGTCTGCCATCGGGCCGCGTTCGAGCGCGTCACCGACACCGCCTGCCTCGCCTGTCACCGCGACCTGAGGCGTCATGCCGACCCGGCGCTGCTCGCCGACGAGGGCCGAGCCGACACCGCCACCTGCCGCGCATGCCACGCCGAGCACCGCGGCCAGCGGCAGGCGGTCCGCGACGACGACGCGTTCTGCATCGGCTGTCACGGCGACATCCGAGCCGGAGCGCCGACATCGACGCTGGTCGACGTCCGCGGCTTCGCGGCCGAGCACCCCGAGTTCCGCCTCGCCGGCTACCGCCTCACCATCGAGGGCGCGGCCGACACGTGGGCCGACGCGCGCGGCGCACCGGCAGTGGACCGCTCGGACTTGAGCTACGCCCACCGTGCCCACGGCGGCGCCAAGGACGGCGTGCCGCATCCGACGAAGGGGCGGTGGAAGTTCACCTGCGGTGATTGCCACGACGCGGAGCCCTCCGGCCCGGGGTTCCGGCCACCGCGCTACGACCACCACTGCGCGGAGTGCCATCGCATCCGACTGGAGGAGGAGCAGGCCGCGACCGCGCTACCCCACGCCAATGCCGAGCTCGTGCGCAGCCTCACCGTCGACCTGCTCACCGCGGCGGCGAGCCGCGGCGCCGTGCCGGCTGCCGCCGAGCCGGAGTCACCGCTCGCAGCGGTGCTCGCCCGACTGCCCGAGCCCACCGCCCCCGACCGGGTCGCGGCGCTGGAGCGAGCGGTCGCCGCGCCGAGCTTCGGCGAGGCGCTGTGCGGGTTGTGCCACGTGGTCGTGCCGACCGACGGCGGCGGGTGGACGACCAGACCGACCCGCGTCGCCGAGAGCTGGCTCGCATACGGGCGCTTCGACCACCGCCGCCACGGCCAGATCGGATGCAACGACTGCCACCGCGCGACCGAATCGCCCAGCGCCCGCGACGTGATCATCCCGGGCATCGACACCTGCCGGCACTGTCACGACGCGCCCGGCAGCGCGCGCAGTGTCGCCATGCGCTGCGTCGACTGCCACGACTTCCACCACCTGGGCCCGTCGTTCACACCGGCGCACTGAGCGCTCGAGAAACGACCGGCCCTGCGCCGAGCCTGCCCACCGTGCACGGCCGTCGGTGGTGGTCGTTGCGATCGCTCGGGCCGACCGGTCACACCCAGCGAAACACCGCCACCGCGAACAACACCGAAACCGCCAGCGCGCCCCACGGCGGCGCGCCGAAGGCGGCGAGCCACCCGAGGTGGATGAAGCCCGCGCCGAGCAGGCTGATGAACAGGCGGTCACCGCGGGTGGTATCGAGGCCGAGGATGCCGCGTCGCGGCGCCCCACCGGGCGACCGCCACTCCCAGATGCCCATCGCGACCAGGGCGAGCGCCACCAGCACGAAGAATGCGGCGGTCTGCCAGGTCCAGGCCATCCACGACAGGAGCATCGACCGGTCTCCCTCAGACCCGACCGAGGGCGAAGCCCTTGGCGATGTAGTTGCGCACGAAGTAGATCACGAAGGCGCCGGGCACGATGGTCAGCGTCCCGGCGGCGGCGAGCAGGCCGAGCTCGTAGCCAGAGGTGCTGGCGGTGCGGGTCATGGTTGCCGCGATCGGCTTGGCGTCGACCGAGGTCAGGGTCTTGGCGAGCAGCAGCTCGACCCACGAGAACATGAAGCAGAAGAACGCCGCGACGCCGACCCCGGCGGTGATCGTCGGCAAGAAGATCTTCACGAAGAACTTGGGGAACGAGTACCCGTCGACGTAGGCGGTCTCGTCCAGCTCCTTCGGCACGCTCGACATGAAGCCCTCGAGGATCCACACCGCGAGCGGGATGTTGAACAGGCAGTGCGCCAGCGCCACCGCGATGTGAGTGTCGAACAAACCGATCGCGGAGTAGAGCTGGAAGAACGGCAACGCGAACACCGCCGGCGGCGCCATGCGGTTGGTGAGCAGCCAGAAGAACAGGTGCTTGTCACCGAGAAAACGATAGCGCGAGAACGCGTAGGCCGCCGGCAGGGCTGCGGTCACCGAGATGACGGTGTTGATGACGACGTAGGTGAGTGAGTTCAGGTACCCCGTGTACCAGGTCGAGTCGGTGAAGATCTTGCGGTAGTTGTCGAGCGTGAACTCGGTCGGCCACAGCGAGAACCCACCGAGGATCTCGTTCGTGGTCTTGAACGACATGTTGAGCAGCCAGTAGATCGGCAACATCAGGAACACGACGTAGAGCGTCGGCACCAACCACTTCAAGCGCCGCATCTTCAGGTGCCCTCGTTGCGCATCATGACGGTGTAGAACACCCAGGACAGGAGCAGCACGATCATGAAGTAGACGAGCGACATCGCCGCCGCGGGCCCGAGGTCGAACTGACCGAGAGCGACCTTCACGAGGTCGATGGAGAGGAACGTCGTGGTGTTGCCCGGGCCGCCGCCGGTGAGCACGAAGGGCTCGGTGTAGATCATGAAGCTGTCCATGAATCGCAGCAGGATGGCGATGGTCAGGACCCGCTTCATCTTCGGGAGCTGGATGTGGCGGAACACCGACCACGCGCTCGCGCCGTCGATCTTCGCCGCCTGGTAGTAGGCGTCGGGGATCGAGCACAGGCCGGCGTACGCGAGCAGAACCACCAGCGAGGTCCAGTGCCAGACGTCCATCACCACCGTGGTGACCCATGCCGAGGTCGGATCCTGGGTGAAGTTGTAGTCGACCCCGAGCCCGTTGATCAGCCGGCCGAGCAGACCGATGTCCGGCAGCGCGAAGATGTTCCACATCGCGCCGACCACGTTCCAGGGGATCAGCAGCGGAAGCGCCATCAGCACCAGGCACACCGAGACCCACGGGCCGCGACGCGGCATCGCCAACGCGATGGCGACGCCGAGCGGCACCTCGATGGCGAGGATGGTCGCTGTGAACGCGAGCTGGCGGACGAGCGCGTCGTGGAAGCGCTCCGAGCGCAACAGCTCCTCGTACCACTTGAATCCCTCCCAGAAGAACACGTTGTCACCGAACGTCTCCTGGAACGAGTAGTTGACCACCGTCATCATCGGCACCAGCGCGTTGAACGCGACCAGCACCACCACCGGGGCCACCAGCCACCAGGCCTTCTGATTCGTGGTCCTGGCAGTCATCGGCTCGCGCCTCCCTCGACCATCCAACCGTCCGCGTACACGCGCGCTCGCCGCGGGTCGAACGCGATCCGTGGTCGCTCGGACGGAATCGCCTCGCCCTCCGCCGCGATCAGCTTGATGGCGTGCGCGCCGCGCCGCACCTCGACCACCTGATGTCGACCGAGGTCGTCGACCTTCACCACCTCCACCGCGATGCCGTCGGGCGCGAAGCGAACGAACTCGGGCCGCACCCCCAGCTCGAGGGTGCCGGCGGGAACCGCCCTCGGCGGCGAGTCGAGAGCCACCGTCTCGCCGTCGAAGACCACCTTTCCGGCATCGACCGCGCACGGGAGGATGTTCATGCCCGGCGAGCCGATGAAGTGGCCGACGAAGGTGTGGCGCGGTGCCTCGAAGAGGTCGACCGGGGTACCGATCTGGACCACCCGACCGCCCAGCATCACCACCACCTGATCGGCGAAGGTGAGCGCCTCGGTCTGGTCGTGGGTGACGTAGATCATGGTGTTCCCGAAGCGCTGGTGGACCTCCTTGAGCTTCGAGCGCAGCACCCATTTCAGGTGCGGATCGATCACCGTCAGCGGCTCGTCGAACATCACCACGTTGACGTCCGAGCGTACCAGCCCGCGACCGAGCGAGATCTTCTGCTTACCGTCCGCGGACAGGCCCGACGCGCGACGCGCGAGCAGCCCGTCGAGCTCGAGCATGCGCGCGACCTCGGTCACCCGCTCACGTACCGCCGGCTCGGCGACGCCGCGATTGCGCAGCGGAAAGGCGAGATTGTCGAACACCGACATCGTGTCGTAGACGACGGGGAACTGGAACACCTGGGCCACGTGTCGGTCGACCGGATCCTTGTCGGTGACGTCGGTGCCGTCGAACAACACCCGACCCTCGGTCGGGCGCAGAAGCCCGGAGATGATGTTGAGCAGCGTGGTCTTGCCGCAGCCGGACGGGCCGAGCAGCGCGTAGGCGCCGCCGTCGGTCCACTCCAGATCGAGCGAGGCGAGCGCCCAGTCGACGTCGCTCCCCGGCTTCTCGACGTAGCTGTGGCGGAGGGTCTCCAGCGTGATCCGCGCCATCGCTCAGCCTCCCACGCGCCTGCCGGCGGCATCGAAGTAGAGACAGCGCCCCGGATGCATGAAGAACGTCTCGTCGCTGCCCACCGCGACCGCGTGCACACCGTGGGACTGCGACACCCAGGTCGAGTCACCCAACCGCGCATGCACGATGCTCTCCGATCCGCTCAGCTCGGCGACCAGGACATGCGCGGTCATCGCCACCGCGTCACCGTCCAATGGCCTCGGGGTGAGGTGGTATGGGCGAATGCCCACAGTGTAGTAACCGTCGGGCAAGGTGCCGGCGGCACCGAGAGCTGGCCAGTCGATCCGGTCGGAGAGGTGGACCGTCGCCCCGGCCTTGCGCACGCTGGCGGTGTTGAGCGGAGGATCGGAGAAGACCCTGGCGGTGGTGAGGTCCACCGGCGCACGGTGGACCTCTCGTGTCTCGCCGTGCTGGGTCACCCGCCCCTCGTGCAGGGTCGCGGTGTGGCCACCGAGCAGCAGCGCCTCGGTCGGCTCGCTGGTGGCGTACACCACCGTCACGCCGCGCTCCGACAGCAGCCGCGGCAGCTCGTCGCGCAGCTCCTCGCGCAGCTTGTAGTCGAGGTTGGCCAGCGGCTCGTCGAGGAGCACCAGCTCGGCGTCCTTGACCAGCGCGCGTGCGAGCGCGGTGCGCTGCTGTTGCCCGCCCGAGAGCTCGGCCGGGCGCCGGCGGAGATAGGGCGTCAGGCGCAGGAGCTCCGCGACCCGCCCGACGCGCGACCGCACCTCCGCCTCCGCACGGCGCGCCACACGAAGCGGTGAGGCGATGTTCTCGAACACGTCGAGGTTCGGGTAGTTGATGAACTGCTGGTACACCATCGACACGTTGCGCTTGCGTACCGGCACGCCGGTGACGTCACGCCCGTCCACGCGCACCGCGCCGGCGGTCGGGCGTTCGAGGCCCGCCATGATGCGCATCAGCGTGGTCTTACCCGCCAGCGTGGTCCCGAGCAGGATGTTGAACGCGCCGGGCTCCAGCGTGAGATCGGTCTCGTGGATGTGGACCTCACGCCCGACGCGCTTCACCACGCCGTTCAGCTCGAGCGTCATGGGCGGCCCGCGATCTCGATGCGAACGCCGTGCTGGGCACAGATCTCGGCGAAACGCGGTGGCGGCTCGCGGTCGGTGACGAACCAGTCGACCTGCGCGATGTCCGCGATGCGAACCGGTGCGGTCCGCTCGAACTTCATCGCGTCGGCGACCACGATCACGGAGCGCGCGTTGGAGATGATGGCGCGCGCCACGCGCACCTCGCGCGGGTCGTAGTCGAGTAGGGTGCCGTCGTCGTCGATCGCCGAGGCGCCGACGACCGCGTGGTCGACCCGGAACTGGCCGATGAAGTCGACTGCCTGATCGCCGACGACGCCGCCGTCCTCGCGCCGCACGATGCCTCCAGCGACCATGACCTCGATGTTCGGGCACGGCTGCAGGAGGTTGACGACGTTGATGTTGTTGGTGATGACGAGCAGGCCGACGTGGTGCGCGAGGTGTCGTGCGACCTCCTCGGTGGTGGTTCCGATGTTGACGAAGAGCGAGGAGTCGTTCGGGATCAGCGCCGCGGCACGACGCCCGATGGCCGCCTTCTCCGATGCGGCCAGGCGCTTTCGCCCCGCGTAGCCGAGGTTGGACACCCCGCTCGCCGCAGTCGCACCGCCTCGGATTCGCTGCAGGAGGCGGAGATCGCACAGGTGATTGAGGTCCCGGCGCACGGTCTGCGGGGTGACGTCGAGATGCTCGGCGAGCGCCTCGACCATGACCCGGCCATCGACGCGCGCGCGCTCGAGCATGAAGCGCTGGCGGGCGGTGAGGGCGACCGACGCCTCGCCCTCGCCGAGTCGCAC
Source organism: Ectothiorhodospiraceae bacterium (assembly GCA_024234875.1). Lineage (GTDB taxonomy): Bacteria > Pseudomonadota > Gammaproteobacteria > HK1 > HK1 > JACKNM01. The sequence continues at coordinate 268,975 of JACKNM010000002.1, forward strand.
CACGCGACCGTCGGCGGCGGAGCCCGGACCGGGGAGCGCGCTCGGCTCCCCGGTCCGGTCACCCGACATGCCGTCGGCCTCGGCGCGGCTGGTCAGTTCGACTGCCAACGCTTGACCAGCTCCTCGTAGGGCACGGTCTCGCCCTTCGGCTTCTCGTTGGCCAGCTTCGGCTTCGGTGAGCCGGGCTGATCGAGCCACCACTGGGCGTCCTTCTCGGGGTTGAGCCGCGGCCCGCACCCACCGTAGGTGTTGGCCTTCTCGTCGGCGGCCTGCATCCGCGCCATCACCTGATCCATCTCCGAGGCCAGCCGGTCCATCGCCTGCTGCGGAGTGAACGCGCCGGAGTTGACGTCACCGATCTGCTGCCACCAGATCTGGGCGAGCTTCGGATAGTCGGGAACGTTGACACCGGTCGGAGTCCACTGCACGCGGTCCGGCGAGCGGTAGAACTCGACCAGACCACCGAGCTTCGGCGCCCGGTCGGTGAACGACTGGTGGCGCACCGTGCTGTCGCGCACGAAGGTCAGTCCGACGTGGCTCTTGCGCACGTCGACGGTCTTCGAGACCACGAACTGCGCGTACAGCCAGGCCGCCTTGCGCCGGTCCACCGGGGTCGACTTGAACAACGTCCACGAGCCGGCGTCCTGGTAGCCGAGCTTCATGCCCTCCTCCCAGTACGGGCCGTGCGGTGACGGTGCCATCCGCCACAGCGGGTTGCCCTGATCGTCGACGGTGTTGTTGCCGTCGGCCTTCGAGGCGACCATCGATGCGGTGAACGCCGTGTACCAGAAGATCTGCTGCGCGACGTTGCCCTGCGAGAGCGCGGGCAGCGACTGGTAGAAGTCGTAGCTCGCGGCACCGGGCGGCGCGTACTTGCGCAACCACTCGTCCCACTTGCGGATGGCATACACCGCGGCCGGGCCGTTGGTCGCGCCACCGCGAGTGACGGAGGCACCAGCCGGGTTACAGCTTCCCTCCTCCATGCGAATGCCCCACTCGTCGACCGGGCGGCCGTTCGGGAGGCCCTTGCTGCCGGCGCCGGCCATCGACAGCCAGGCGTCGGTCATACGCCAGCCGAGATCCGGCGCGCGCTTGCCGTAGTCCATGTGGCCATAGATGCGAACGCCGTCGATCTCCTTCACGTGCTCACTGAAGAACTCGGCGATGTCCTCGTAGGCGGACCAGTTCACCGGGACGCCCAGCTCGTACCCGTACATCTCCTTGAACTTCGCGCGCAGCTCGGGGCGCTGGAACCAGTCGTGGCGGAACCAGTACAGATTCGCGAACTGCTGATCGGGGAGCTGGTAGATCTTGCCGTCGGGCCCGGTGGTGAACGAGATGCCCATGAAGTCGGGCGCATCGAGCATCGGGTTGGTGACGTCCTTGCCCTCACCGGCCATCCAGTCGCTGAGATTCACCGCGAGCTGCAGGCGGGAGTGGGTGCCGATGAGGTCGGAGTCGTTGATGTAGGCGTCGTAGAGGTTGCGCTTGGTCTGCATCTGGGTCTGGACCGCCTGCACCACCTCGCCCTCGCCGAGGAGCTGGTGGTTGACCTTGATGCCGGTGATCTCCTCGAACGCCTTGGTGAGCACCTTCGACTCGTACTCGTGGGTGGGGATGGTCTCGGAGAGAACATTGATCTCCATCCCCTTGAACGGAGCGGCAGCCTGGATGAACCACTCCATCTCCTTCATCTGGTCGTCTTTCGACAGCGTCGAGGGCTGGAACTCCTGGTCGACCCAGCGCCTCGCCTCCTCGGTTCCGGCCATGGCGCCGTGCATCACGCCGAGCGCGACTGCCACCGCCAGAGCGATCTTGCTCTTCATGTCGGGATCCTCCTCCGTTGGTCCACGGGCCGCGGGAACGGCGTTCCGATGGTATTTCGGAGGGTTTCGAAAAATCAACCATCGATTTTCGTTCGAACCTCGATCGGAGAAGTAACGAAAATGTAATGAGCGCGATGTCGGACCTCCGGCCGCCCATCGGGCGGGCGTCACGACGGGTCGGAGAGCGTGAGGAGCTGGGCCGGTGACGAGATGGTGCGGTGCGGATGCTCCAGCGCGAGGACCGCCGCCGGCTGGTAGCCCCAGGTCACGGCGGCGGTGCGCACGCCGGCGGCCCGGCCGTGACGGATGTCCCCGCGCGAGTCGCCGACCATCCACGTCTCTTGCGGGGAGGCCGCGAAGTGCGCCATCGCGGCACGGATCTTGTCGGTCTTGCTGCCCGGCTGCTCACTGCCGAGCACCAGCGAGACGACGCCCTCGAGACCGCTGGCCGCGAGCTTCGCGGTCACCACCTCGCGCATGTTCGCGGTCACCACGCAGAGCGCGCTCCCCGCAGCCAACGCCCGCAGAATCGGGCCCATCTCGGGAAACATCGCGGTATGGTCGGCGGTGGCGAGCAGGTGCCGGTCGAAGGCCTGCGCGTAGGCGCGCCAGTGCTCGCGGGGGATCTCGATGCACGCCGCGAGGTCGACGAAGGTGAGATTGGCAATGGTGCGGAAATCCTCGGCCGTCGGCACCCGTCCGTGGCCGAGCGCCGCCTGCGCCTGCACCGCCGCCCGCAACAGGTGGTCGAACGAGTCGACGATGACGCCGTCGTAATCGAGACAGAGGAGCACGGGATGCGGTCGAGCGGTACCGGTATCAGCGGGCGACCGATCCCGCGTCCGGCACCATCGAGGCGCACGGACGCGGGACGGTCGGGCGCTCAGCGCACCAGGCCGAGCCCGTCGAGCGCCTTGCGGATCCGAGCCTGGTGGGCGGCATCGGGCATCGACATCGGCTGGCGCGCAACGCCTGCGTCGCAGCCCTGGACCGACTGCGCGTACTTGGTCGACGCCGGCAGGTTGTCGTGCGGCATGAGCGCGTTCCACAACCGCAGCAGCTTCAGATGCAGGGCGTGCGCGGCGGCGTGGTCACCGGCCTTCACCGCGTCCCACAGCTCGACCGACGGCTTCGGCGCCGCCGACAGGATGGCAGCGATGGAGCCGTGCGCGCCGAGCGCGTAGGACGGGTACATCAGCGCGTCGACGGCGCTGAAGATGAGCTTGCCGGGCTTCACGTCCGCCATCAGATCCGCGAACAGCTTGAGGTCGCCGGCCGACTGCTTGACGCCGATGACGTCCGGCACCTCGTCCATGATGCGAATCAGCAGCGCCGGGGACAGGTAGGTCCACGGCACGACGTTGTAGATGATGATCTGCTTTCCGGTCTCGCCGGCCAGCGCGCGGAAGTGCTCGACCATGGCGTCGTCGCTCGGCCGGAACAGGTAGTGCACCGGGGTGACCTGCAGCGCCGCCACGTCGAGGTCGCGCACCGACTGGCCGCGGCGGATCGCGTCGCGCGTGCTGTCGGTGATGATGCCGGCGACGACCGGGATGCGACCCTTGGCGCCGTCGACCGCGGCCGCGATCAGGTCACGGAACTCGTCGCCGGTGATGGTGTGCCCCTCGCCGGTCGAGCCGCCGACCGCGATGCCGTGGACACCGCAGCCGACCATCCAGTCGATCTGGCCGGCGACCGCCGCGAGGTTCATCTCGCCACTGCTGTCGAAGGGGGTGGTGACGGGCGGGATGACACCGCGGAGTGTGCTCATGACTGGCTTCCTCTGTTCCACGATACGGAATAAGATGCACGCACGACGCGTGGCGTGAGAATTCTGGGGAGGCTCGGTGTTGCTGTCAAACGTCCTGTCGAAGCTCGCGTCGAAACGATCGATGACGCTCGCGCTTGTTCCACAGAATGGAATTGTCGTCATGCGAGAGCGCGGAGCCGAGGCGGCCGGCGGATGGTGAGGTCCCTCGCCCGGGCGGTCGAGGTCCTCGACTGCTTCTCACTGCAGGAACGCGACCTCACGCTCGGTCGGATCGCGCGGCGCACCGGCCTGCCGAAGGCGACCGTCCACCGCCTGCTCGGCGCCCTGCGCGACGCCGGCCTGGTGAGTCAGGACGGCAATCGCGACCGCTACCGGCTCGGGCTCAAGCTGCTGGCGCTCGCCGGCATCGTCATGGCCGACCTCGACCTGTTCCGGGTCGCGGGGCCCCACGTCGAGCGCCTGGTCAACCTCAGTGGCGAGGCGGCCCATCTGTGTGCGTTCGACGGCCGCCACGTCATCGCCATCGACCGCCGCGAGATGCAGCCCGGGCGCAACGAGACGGTGATGATCGAGCGTGAGCCGCCGTACTGCACCGGCACCGGCAAGGCCATCCTCGCCCACCAGCCGGCCGAGGTGATCGAGCGCGTCATCGCCGACGGGCTCGACCCGTTCACCGCGCACACCATCACCGATCCCGAGCGCCTGCGGACCGAGCTCGCGCTGGTCGCGCGCCGCGGATACGCGATCGACGACGAGGAGCGACAGCCCGGCATCCGCTGCGTCGGTGCCCCGATCAGCGACGCCTCCGGCGCGGTGGTGGGTGCGGTCAGCGCCACCGGACCGGCCGAGCGCTTCCCCGACGGTCGCCTGCCCACCCTCGCCGAGCTGGTGGTCGACACCGCGCGGCGCATCGGCGACAGCCTGGTGACCGTCCAGCGTGCGGCGCGCGCCTGAGGCACGCGCGGCACCTGGTCGCGTTCGTATCATCGTCCACCCGCCGTCAGCCCCTTCCGCCACGAGGAATCCACCTTGAGCACACGAAATGCCACGCCACTGGACGACTTCGTCGCCGAGCGCCTCCCCGCCTGGGTCGCGCTGCGCCGCGACATCCACCGCGAGGCCGAGCTCGGCTTCACCGAGTATCGGACCGTCGCGGTGCTGGCGGACCGCCTCGGCCAGCTCGGCTTCGCGCTGCGCATGGGCTCCGAGGTGATGGCAGGCGAGAGCATGCGCGGGCGCCCGGCGCCCGAGCTGGTGACGCGGCGCGCCGCCAGCGCGGCCGAGATCCCGGGTGGAGCGGCGGTGGCGCGAGCGTTGCCCGACGGCATGACCGGGCTGGTCGCCGAGCTACGCCGGGGCGACGGCCCGGTGGTGGCATTGCGGTTCGACATCGACGCGCTGCCGGTGAACGAGTCCGCCGACCGCGCGCATCGTCCGGCCGCCGGCGGCTATCGATCGGCCAATGCGGGCGTGATGCACGCCTGCGGTCACGATGGCCATGCCGCGATCGGCATCGGCGTCGCGGAGTGGCTCGCCGACCCGCGCTCGCGCTGGTCGGGAACCATCCGCCTGGTGTTCCAACCGGCGGAGGAAGGCGGGCGCGGCGCGAAGCCGATGGCCGATGCCGGGGTGGTCGACGACTGCACGCACTTCTTCGCGGCCCATCTCGGCTGCGGGCTCGCCTCGGGCAGGATCGCCGCGGCCGCCACCTCGATGCTCTACTCGACCAAGCTCGACGTCCGCTTCCGTGGACGCGCCGCCCACGCCGGCGGTAGCCCCCACGAGGGCCGCAACGCGCTGCTCGCGGGCGCCACCGCCACCGTCGGCCTGCACGCGATCTCGCGTCACGGCGAGGGCCGTAGTCGTGTCAACGTCGGCCGCATGGACGCCGGCACCGCGCGCAACGTCATCGCCGATCACTGCCTGCTCGAGATGGAGGTCCGCGGCGAGACCGAGGCGGTGGCCGACTACATGGAGCAGCGTGCCCGCGAGGTGATCGCCGGCGCGGCGGCGATGCACGACGTGACCCACGAGATCGAGGTCGTCGGGCAGACCATCGGCGGCGACGCCGATGCGACAGCGGCCGACATCGTGGCCAGCGCGGCGGCGGCGACTCCGGGAGTACGCGAGGTCCTGCCGGTGTGGGCGCTCGGTGGCGGCGAGGACGCGCCGTTCTTCATGCGGCGGGTGCAGGCACGGGGCGGGATCGCGACCTATTTCGTGATCGGCGCCGATCTCGCCGCCTGTCACCACGCCGTCGACTTCGACTTCGACGAGGCGTCGATCGGCACCGGGGTGGCGGTCTACGCACGGGTGGTCGAGCAGGCGAGCGCGGCCGCTTGAGGCACGCGGCACGCCCCCATCATCGAGCTACGGATCTCTGGCCGACTCCAAAGGACGGCGAGTCGACCTGACGGTTGCGCTGCAACGCACCGACGCGGCCAGCTCGCTTCCCGGGCGCGCGGCCGCCGCGCGCGGGGGCTTTCACCGCTCCGCCGGCACGTCCTCGGGCGGAATCTCGGGATCGGCGTAGGCCTGGAGCGCGGCCCAGTGGTGCTCGCGGTCGGCGAGGAACAGATCGCGCGCGATGCCGCGGGCGAGGCGCTCGGCACCCTGGCTCACCGCCGGGATGTCGCTGCTCACGTTGCCGAGGGAGAGCGCGGCGGCGAAGTTGAAGCAGTGGACGTCGCCGAGCCAGGGCGCCGCGCCGGGCACGCGCTCGCGGAGCTCGAAGCCGTCCCCGAGATCGGGGAAGTCGAGGAACTCGTCGCCGACCCGATCATCGTCGGCCGCGAGCAGGTCGCGCCAGCGAGCGATGGCCGCGGCGTGCGGCGCGAGCAGCGGTGTCGCCGCCAGGTCGACCCGAAAGCCGGTCGCCATGATCACGTGGTCGACCCGAATCGTGTCGCGCGGGGTGTCGAGGACGATGTCGCCACCGTCGACCCGCGCCGCCTCCACCGGGCTCGCGAGCCGCAGGCGCAGCCGCGGGTCCGAGGACACCCGCAGCAAAGAGTCCCGCGGTGGGGCGACGCGCGAGCGAAACATGTAGGTGAGGGTGCGAAACCGCTCCGCCGGCGGCAGCTCGGGGTAACCGTGGATGAAGCCGGCGTAGACGGTGCTCTTCGCCTTGTTGACCACCGGCACCGACGCGGCGCGGGCGAGCATCCAGACCTCGGCCGCGCCGGTCTCCAGCGCCACCGCGGCGTTGTCGAAGGCAGAGGCGCCGAGACCGATCACCGCGACCCGCCGACCGCGCAGCGCCGCGAGGTCGATGGCCTCGGCACTGTGCTGGCACCGATCGGGGGGCAGCGAGGACAGAGCCTCCGGGACCCGTCGCCGCGCGAGTCCCTCGCGCCCCGTCGCCAGCACCACCTTTCGGGCCACCACCGTGTCGTGCCCGGTCGGGGCGTCGAGGCTGACCCGCAGCCCCCGCGGGTCCGGCGCGAGCGCGACCGCGCGCACCTCGTTCTCCACCGGCAAGGCGAGCACCCGCCGGTACCAGCGCAGGTAGTCCATCCACTGCGTCCGCGGGATGCGCCCGAGCCGCGCCCACCCATGCGCGCCCCACTGCGCCTCGAACCAGGCGCGGAAGGTGAGCGACGGTAGCCCGAGCGCCGGGCCCGCGAGATGCTTCGGCGAGCGCAGCGTGCGCATCCGCGCGTAGGTCACCCACGGCCCCTCGCGGCCCCGGGGCGCGGCATCGAGCAGCCTCACCCGCGCGATGCCGTGCCGGCGCAGCGCGAAGGCGGCGACGAGACCGCACATCCCGGCGCCGAGCACCACCACGTCGGCCACCGGTCGTCCCTCGCCATCGCGACGGGCGCCGACCCACCCCTCTGCGGACGCGCGGACCGCGCCCGACTCGTCGAGCAGGTCCAGATCGAGCCGCACCCGGCGCTCCAGCGCCGCGAGCCCTTCGGCCGGCGACGGGCTCGGGGGCAGCTCGGGCTCGCGGTCGGTCATGGGTCGCATGCTCCTCTGGACGTGGCTCGCGCGCGGGGGGCGCACTCGGAGGACGAACGGTAGCCCAGCCGGAGCCGGCGCGCCGACCCCACTCGCGACCGCGCCGCGCTTCACCTGCCCCTGCTCCTTGGCGTATGTTTCCGGCGTCGCCAGTCGGCGCCGGCCCCAGCGAGGAGCGACCCGCCATGTCCCTGCCCTTTCGCAAGCTTCACCCGACCTTCGTGGCCGAGGCCGGCCCGATCGACCTGCGCGACGTGCACGACGAGGCGACCCTGGCCGAGATCCGGGCTGGCATGGACGAGTACGGCGTGCTGGTCTTCCGCGACCAGAAGCTCACCGACGACGAGCACGTCGCCTTCGCCCGTCGCTTCGACGGCGAGCTCCACGCCAAGACCGGAAGCCGGGTGGTGGCCAAGAACCGCTTCGGCAACGAGGCGCTGACCGACATCTCCAACGTCGGCGCCGACGGCGAGCTCCTCGGCTACGAGGACCGGCGCCGGCAGTACAGCCTGGCCAACCGCCTGTGGCACACCGACGCCTCGTTCGAGGATCCCCCCGGTCGGTACTCGTTGCTGCTGGCGCGCGTGGTGCCGGAGAACGCGGCGGACACCGAGTTCGCCGACATGCGCACCGCGTACGAGACGCTGCCGGCGGAGATGAAGGCGAGGATCGAGGACCTCCGGGTCCACCACTCGATCGCCTACTCTCGTCAGACCCTCGGCTTCGAGTTCACCCCCGAGGAGGCGGCGCAGCTCCCGGGCGCCATCCACCCCCTGGTGCGACGCTTCGCCGGCTCGAGCCGCAAGTCCCTGTACCTCGCCTCGCACGCCTCACGCATCGTCGGCTGGCCGCTCCCCGACGGGCGGCTGCTGATCCAGGATCTCCGCGACCACGCGACCCAGCCCCAGCTGGTCTACAAGCACAAGTGGCGGGTGGGCGATCTGGTCATCTGGGACAACCGCACGACCATGCACCGGGCGCGACCGTTCGACGACACCACGGTGCGCCGCGAGCTGCGCCGGGTGACGACCCTGGATCTGGAGCGCGCCACCGCCTGACGGGCCCCCGGGCCGACGGACGGAGGACCACGACCCACCGCGCTCGACCGGCGCGGGGTGCCGCGCGCAAGCGTTGCGCGCGCGCGGGCAATGGATCAATCTATCCGCCGCCGGCGCCCGCCGGCATCGTGGGTCGTTCGTCGGGTCCGATGGGCTACTTCCTGCAACAGCTCGTAAACGGCGTCACGCTGGGGATGATCTACGGCCTGATCGCCATCGGCTACACGATGGTGTACGGCATCATCGGCATGATCAATTTCGCCCACGGCGAGATTTTCATGATCGGTGCCTTCGTCTCGTTGATCGGCTTCATGTTGCTCGGCCTGGCGGGTGTCACCTGGGTGCCGGCGATGCTGCTGATCGTGCTCGTCGCCACCATGGCGCTGACCGCCGTCTACGGCTGGGCACTGGAGCGCGTGGCCTACCGGCCACTTCGCAACTCCCCGCGCCTCGCCGCGCTGATCACCGCGATCGGCATGTCGATCTTCTTGCAGAACTACGTCCAGCTCTTGCAGGGCGCCCGCGTCAAGCCGCTGCAACCGGTGGTCAGCGGCGGCTTCGCGTTCCTGGCCGACGGCGACTTCACCGTCAACCTGAGCTACCTGCAGCTCATCATCATCGTGGTCACCTTCGCCCTGATGGTGGGCTTCACCTATCTCATCACCCGCACCGCGTTCGGACGCGCCCAACGCGCGTGCCAACAGGACCTCGGGATGGCGGCGCTGGTCGGCGTCAACGTCAACCACACCATCGCCTTCACGTTCGTGATCGGGGCGTCGCTCGCCTCGGTCGCCGGCCTGATGTTCCTCCTGAACTACGGGGTCATCGACTTCTACATCGGCTTCCTCGCCGGCATCAAGGCGTTCACCGCGGCGGTGCTGGGAGGCATCGGCTCGCTCCCGGGCGCGATGCTCGGTGGCCTCCTGATCGGACTGATCGAGGCGTTCTGGTCGGCCTACTTCACGGTCGAGTACAAGGACGTCGCCGCGTTCTCGATCCTGGTGCTGGTGCTGATCTTCCGGCCGACCGGTCTGCTCGGTAAGCCGGACGTCGAGAAAGTCTAGTGACCGCGACGGTGCAGACCCCCGGTCGAGCCGCCACGCCACCCCCGCGGCCACTCGATCGCCGTCGGCTGCTGGTCGACGCGGCGCTGACCGCCCTGGTCGTGCTCGCGCTGTCGTTCGCCCTCGTCGGCTTCAAGATCGAGGACGTGCCGGGCGGGCTGGATCTGCTACTGCGTTTCGACGACGTGGTGGTCGCCGCTGCCCTCGCCTTCCTCGTCCGTCTGGGCGTCGACCTCCTCGGCGCCGGACGGCCGTTGCCGGTGCTCGCCACCTCACTCGCGCTCGCCGGTGCACTGGCGGGGCTGCTGGTGGCGGAGCAGGGGCAGACCGAGCCCGGCGCCCTCACTCGCTGGCTGCCGTTCGGCGCGGTGGTGGTGGACTGGCTGGTGGTGATGATCGCGCTCGGCTTCGCGGCGCGCGCCGCGGCCGACCTGTGGCGGCGGCGGGCCACCGTCGCCCCCGTCGCCACCGAGGCGAGCACCATCGCGGCCACGCTGCGCGTGGCGACCAGGGTGCTCGGGCCGTTGCTGCTCGGGGTCGCGGTGACGCTCCCGTTCTTGCCGGAGGTCGACCGCCGCATCCTCGACATCGCCATCCTGGTGGTGACCTACGTCATGCTCGGCTGGGGGCTGAACATCGTCGTCGGTCTCGCCGGGTTGCTCGATCTCGGCTACGTCGCGTTCTACGCCGTCGGCGCCTACAGCTACGCGCTGCTCGCCCAGAGCTTCGGCTTCGGTTTCTGGACCTGCCTTCCGTTCGCCGGGATCATGGCCGGGTTCGCCGGGATCCTGCTCGGCTTCCCGGTGCTGCGCCTGCGCGGTGACTATCTCGCCATCGTCACCCTCGGCTTCGGCGAGATCGTCCGCGTGGTGCTGCTCAACTGGTATCAGTTCACCGGCGGTCCGGACGGGATATCCGGCATCCCGCGCCCGACCTTCTTCGGCCTCGAGCTCACTCGCACCGCGAGCGGCGGCGGCGAGACCTTCCACGGCTTCTTCGGTCTCACCTACTCACCGACCGATCGCATCATCTACCTCTACTACATCGTGCTCGCCCTCGCGCTGCTCACCAACGCGTTCACCATGCGCATTCGCAAGCTGCCGATCGGGCGCGCGTGGGAAGCGCTGCGCGAGGACGAGATCGCGTGTCGCAGCCTCGGCATCAACCCGCGCAACACCAAGCTCACCGCGTTCTCGATCGGTGCGATGTTCGGCGGCTTCGGGGGCGCCTTCTTCGCCACCCGGCAGGGCTTCATAAGCCCCGAGAGCTTCACCTTCATCGAGTCCGCGATCATCCTCGCCATCGTGGTGCTCGGCGGCATGGGGAGTCAGATCGGCGTCGTCTTCGCCGCGGTGCTGTTGATCGGGCTGCCCGAGATCTTTCGAGATCTGCAGCAGTACCGGATGCTCGCGTTCGGCGGCGCCATGGTCGTCATCATGCTCTGGCGACCGCGCGGCCTGCTCGCGCGCCGGCGACCGACCATCCACCTGCCGCCGGAAGGGGCTGGCCGATGAGCCCGCCCGGGGGGCAATCGCCGGCGAGCACCCCGCTGCTGCGGGTCGAGCACCTCACCATGCGCTTCGGCGGGTTGACGGCGGTCGACGACGTGTCGTTCGAGGCGGCCGATCGACAGATCACGGCGATCATCGGCCCGAACGGCGCCGGTAAGACCACGGTGTTCAACTGCCTCACCGGGTTCTACAAGCCCACCGTCGGACGCCTGACGCTCGAGCACCCCGACCGCGGGCGCCACCTGCTCGAGCGGATGGAGGGCTACCAGATCCCGCAGCACGCGGGCGTCGCGCGCACCTTCCAGAACATCCGCCTGTTCGGCGCGATGAGCGTGCTCGAGAACCTGGTCGTCGCCCAACACAATGCACTGATGCGCGCCTCCGGCTACACCTTCACCGGTCTGCTGGGAGGACGCGGCTACCGCCGCGCCGAGCGCGAGGCGGTGGAGCTCGCGCGCTACTGGCTCGATCTGGTGCGACTCACCGACCGCGCCGACGAGCCGGCGGGGAGCCTGCCCTACGGCGGGCAACGGCGGTTGGAGATCGCACGCGCGATGTGCACCCGCCCGGTGTTGCTCTGCCTCGACGAGCCGGCGGCCGGGCTCAACCCCCGCGAATCGGCCGAGCTGCGCGACCTGCTGCTGCACATCCGCGATCGCGAGCGCGTCGGGCTGCTGCTGATCGAGCACGACATGACCGTGGTGATGAGCATCTCCGACCACATCGTGGTGCTCGACTACGGGCGCAAGATCGCCGACGGCGAGCCGCGCGAGATTCGCGACGACCCGAACGTGATTCGCGCCTACCTCGGCGAGGAGGAGGACGAGGCCCTCCCGCCCGAGGTGGTGGCCGATCGACAGTCCGCGCGACAGCCGGGGTGCTGACGACGATGTTGCGGGTCGACGGTCTCCACACCTTCTACGGCCACATCGAGGCGCTGCGCGGTGTCGACCTCACGGTCGAGGAAGGCGAGATCGTCACCCTCATCGGGGCCAACGGCGCGGGAAAATCGACCTTGCTGATGACGCTGTGCGGGAGCCCGCGCGCGGCACGCGGCACCATCAGCTTCGACGGTCGCGACATCACCGCGATGCCGACCCACGAGATCGTGCGCCTCGGCATCGCGCAGGCGCCCGAGGGCCGGCGTATCTTTCCCTTCATGACGGTGCTCGAGAACCTCCAGATGGGCGCCATCACCACCGACCCGCGCCACTTCGACACCGACCTCGAGCGCGTGTTCGAGCTCTATCCGCGGTTGCGCGAGCGCCGTCACCAGACCGGGGGAACGCTCTCCGGGGGCGAGCAGCAGATGCTCGCGATCGGACGCGCCCTGATGAGCCGGCCACGGCTGCTGCTGCTCGACGAGCCCTCGCTCGGCCTCGCGCCGAACCTGGTCAAGCAGATCTTCACCGTGGTCCGCGAGATCAACGAGGGCCAGGGGGTGACGGTGTTCCTGGTCGAGCAGAATGCCTACCACGCGCTGCGCCTCGCGCACCGTGGCTACGTGATGGCGAACGGGCGGATCATCCTCAGCGGCACCGGGCAGGAGTTGCTGGCCAACCCGGAGATCCGCGCCGCCTATCTCGAGGGTGGGCACTGAGGTGGCCGCGGAGAGCGTGCTCGGGACCTCGCTCGGGGTCTTCGTCGGGGTGACCGTCGGGCTGATGGGATTCGCCGCCTGGATGACCGGGCAGGCCCTCGGGCGCACCTGGAAGCCGGCCTGGCACGCCGTCGTCTACGGCCTCCTGCTCGGCCTCGGTGACCGCTTCCTGACCTATGCCCTGTTCGGTGGCGCGCTGTCGTCGCCGCTCGGATATCTCGTCGACACGCTCGTTCTGATCGCCGTCGCGCTGGTGTCGCACCGGGCCGCGCAGGCCGCGAAGATGGTGAGCCAGTACCCCTGGCTCTACCAGCGCGCCGGGCCCTTCGGGTGGCGCGCCGTGGGCGACGACCGCGGGTGAGGGGATCATCCTCCGCGCGCGCCGGGCCTGTGATAGATTTTTTCGGCTTCCCCGCCGGGGACCACCCGGTTATTCGACAGGAGCTCTCGTCATGAAGCGATTGAAGTCGAGTTTGCTGGTCGCGGCCGCCGTCTCGGCACTCAGCCTCGGCGCGCGCGCGGAGATCATCATCGCCACGGCTGGCCCGATGACCGGGCAGTACGCATCGTTCGGCGAGCAGATGCAGCGCGGAGCCGAGATGGCGGTGGCCGACCTGAACGCCGCCGGCGGCGTCCTCGGTCAGATGGTCAAGCTCGAGGTCGGCGACGACGCCTGCGACCCCAAGCAGGCGGTCGCGGTGGCCAACAAGTTCGTGAGCGACGGGGTCAAGTTCGTGGCCGGGCATTTCTGCTCCGGCTCGTCCATCCCCGCCTCCCAGGTCTACCAGGAGGAAGGCATCCTCCAGATCTCGCCGGCGTCGACCAACCCCAAGCTGACCGACGAGGGCGGCCCGAACGTGTTCCGCGTCTGCGGCCGTGACGACCAGCAGGGCATCGTGGCCGGCAACTTCCTCGCCGACACCTTCGGCGGCAAGAAGATCGCAGTGCTCCACGACAAGACCGCGTACGGTAAGGGCCTCGCCGACGAGACCAAGAAGCAACTCAACGCCCGAGGGATCCAGGAAGCGATGTACGAGGCGTACACCGCCGGCGAGAAGGATTACTCGGCGCTGGTCTCGAAGATGAAGGGCGCGGGCGTCGACGTGTTCTATGTCGGCGGCTACCACACCGAGGCCGGGCTCATGGTGCGTCAGGCCCGCGAGCAGGGCTACAACGTGCAGCTCGTCTCGGGCGATGCGCTGGTGACCGACGAGTTCTGGAAGATCACCGGTCCCGCCGGCGAGGGCACGCTGATGACCTTCAGCCCCGACCCACGCAAGAACCCGGCGGCGGCGCCGATCGTGAAGAAGTTCCGCGACGGCGGCTACGAGCCGGAGGGCTACACGCTCTACACCTACGGCGCGATCCAGGCCTGGGCCCAGGCGGTGACCAAGGCCGGGGGCACGGACATCGAGAAGGTGATCGACTCGCTGCGAGCCAACACCTTCCAGACCGTGCTCGGGGACATCGGCTTCGACGACAAGGGTGACGTCACCGCGCCGGGCTACGTCTGGTACGAGTGGAAGGCCGGCACCTACGACTACCGCTGAGCGCTCGGGGACCGGCGCGCGGCGCGCGCCGGTCCCCCTCGCCGCCGCTCTCGCCGGCGGCGGGGCTCAGAGCCTGTGAAGGAGTCGGGCGGCGTCGCGAGCAGGTCGGCTGGCGAGCGAGACAAGGCGTCTGGCGCGAGAACAAGGGAGTTTGGCGAGCCAAATGACCGCAGTTCTCGCGACGGACAACGCAGTCGCAGCCGCCAGACGGCAGGCGCAGCAGGCGCCCGACTCCTTCACAGGCTCTCAGGTGATGGTCGGTGGCAAGCGCTCCCAGGTGCGGGTCGCCTGCTCGAACGCATGGGCGAGGCGCAACACGTCCAGGTCGCGGTGATGCCGGCCGACGATCTGCAGCCCCACCGGCAAGCCGTCGTCGGTGAACCCGCACGGCACGCTCACCGCCGGCAGGCCGGTCACGGTAATCGCCCCGCAGGTGCCCATCCAGTCGAAGTAGTGGCGCATCCTCACACCGGCGATCTCGGTCGGGTACTCGATGTCCGCGTCGAACGGCGGGACCTGGTTCACCGGCAACAGCAAGAACTCGTAGGTGCGCAGGAACTCGCGCACCCGGTGATAGAGCGCGGTGCGCATCTCCTCGGCGCGTGACACGTCGCGGCCACTGAGCTTCAGCCCCTCCTCGGTGTTCCAGACGATGGCGTCCTTGACCTGGTCGCGATGGGTCCGAATGCGCTCGCCGTGGGCGGCGGCGAAGATCCACGCGCGGATGACGGTGTAGAGCGCATCGGCGGTCGAGAAGTCCGGATGCGCCTCCTCGACCACGCAGCCGAGGTCGTCGAACACGTGGCGCTGGCTCTCCAGCACCCGGGTCACCGCCGGGTCGACCGGATAGATCCCGAGGTCCTTGCTCCACGCCACGCGCACGCCGCGGAAGTCGCGCGCGAGCGGCGCGGCGAGCACCGACCCCGGCTCGTCGATGGCGATCGGGCAGCGGTCGTCGGGCCCGGCCATGGCGCGAAGCATCAGCACCGTGTCCTCGACGGTGCGCGCCATCGGCCCGGGAACGCTGATCGGGCTCCAACCGAGCGGCACCGGCCAGGTCGGCACCCGGCCGGGCGACGGACGAAACCCGACCACGTTGTTGAAGTTTCCGGGATTGCGCAACGAGCCGCCGGTATCGCCGCCCTGCGCGATCGGCACCATCCGCGCTGCCAGCGCCGCTCCGGAGCCACCGCTGCTACCGCCGGCGCTCCGCGACGGATCGTACGGGTTGCGCGTCAGGCCGAAGACCGGATTGAAGGTGTGCGAGCCGGCCCCGAACTCCGGCATGTTGCTCTTGCCGACCATGATCGCGCCGGCGCCGCGCAGGCGTTCCCAGACCAGCGAGTCCACCTCCGGGACGTGGTCGGCGAGCAGTGGCGAGCCGGACGTGGTGCGCACCCCCCGGGTCGCCAGGTTGTCCTTGATCGCGACCGGCAGGCCGTGCAGCGGTCCCACCGCCTCGCCGCGCGAGAGGGCGGCGTCGGCCGCGCGCGCCGCCGCCATCGCCTGCTCCGGGAGGCGGGTGACGATGGCGTTGATCGCACCGTCGACGCGCTCGATCTGAGCCAGGTGCGCCGCCATCACCTCGGTGCAGGACACCGCGCGCGATGTGATCAGCGTCGCGAGCTCGGTGGCGGTCTTCAGACAGAGCTCCGGCGTGGGCATGGTGACTCCTCGGGGATGACGAGATCCGGGCCATTGTGCCATCGCGGCAGGGGGCCACGGCGCCCCCTGGGCCACGCCCGACTCAGCCGATCGCGTCGAGCGCGACCGGCCGGGCGATGGCGTAGCCCTGGCCGTAGTCGACGCCGATCTCGCGCAACGCCGCGATGGCGGCCTCACCCTCGACGAACTCCGCCACCGTCTCCATGCCCAGATAGCGAGCGATCTCGTGGATCGACCGCACCATGGCGCGGTCGGTGTCGCTCTGGTCGATCTCGCGCACGAACATGCCGTCGATCTTGACCTTGTCGAACGGCAGGCTGCGCAGATAGCCGAAGGAGGCGTGGCCGGCACCGAAGTCGTCGAGCGCAAGGCGGCAGCCGAGCTCACGCAGGCCGAGCAGCACCGCGCGCGCGGTGGAGAGCCGGTCGATCGCCGCCGACTCGGTGACCTCGAAGGCGATGACCCCGGGGTCGATGCCGGCGTCGTCGAGCCGCCCGCGTACGTAGTCCGGCAACGACTCGTCGCCGAGGGTGATGCCGGACAGGTTGATGGCGTAGGCGCCGGGACGGGCGCGGGTCGCGGAGTCGGCGGCGATCCAGGCGATGGTGGTCGCGATCACCCAGCGGTCGAGTGCGGCGATCTCGCCGTCCCGCTCGGCCACCGCGATGAGCCGCCCGGGTGGCTGCAGCCGGCCGTCCGCGTCGCGCACGCCGAGCAGGATCTCGTGGTACGGGTGGCGCGATCCGTCGTCGGTCAACGGCTCGACCCGCTGCGCCCGGAGCGCGATGCGCCCGGCGTCGAGCAGGGCGCGGAACGAGAGATCGCCAGCCTCGGCGGCGGAATCGGCGCCGGGCGAGGGGGCGTCGGCGATGCGCACGCAGTTGCCGGTCGCCATCGCGCTCACCAGCACCGCCTCCGCCGCGCGCATGGCGTCGTCCGGTCCGGCGAGATCCACGCCGAGCGGCACGATGCCGGTGCTGATCCCGACCGCCAGGCTCTCGCCCCGATGGACGCAGCGCGCCTGCTCCACGGTGCGCCGCACCCGCTCCGCGCGGGCCAGGGTGTCGGCGCGCGAGGTTCGCGCGAGCAGCACCGCGAAGCGGCTGCCGTAGATGCGGGCCACGGTCCCCGCGTCGCCGAGCTGACGCTCGAGCACGCTCGCCATCGCCCCCAGCAGACGGTTCGCGCCCGCCTCTCCGAGCCGGTGTGCCAGCGCATCGAATCGGTCGAGCTGGGCGAGCCAGAGGAAGGTGTCCGCGCCCTGCGGCGACGCCCGCTCGATGGCCTCGGCGACCTCCCATTCGAGCGCCCGGCGCGTGGCCAGGCCGGTCAGGGCGTCGTGCTTGGCGCGGGTCTGGGCCTGCCCGTAGAGCTGACCGAGCACGCGCTGGATGGCCCGCTCGACGCACGACTCGTGCGCGTACGGGTAGGGCTGGACCCGATCGCGGTGCAGCGCCAGGGCCAGCTCGTGCAGATTCATCGTCTCCACGCGCTCGGCCGTGCGGTCGAGGAGGAGGACGCTGTGGGTCCGTGGTGCCACCCAGGCGACACGCGCGACCCAGGCCGCAGCGGTGCCGGCGTCGATCAACAGCACGTCACCGCGGCGCACACGACGGCTGCGAGCGACCGCCGCGCGCCAGGCGGGATCGTCGGTCCGACCCTCGGCATGCTCGGGCTCGGGCGCCGCCCCGCGCAGGGATTCCAGCAGCGCCGCCTGCCGCTCGCGGGCCTCGACCAGCTCGAACGCTCGCCGGCGCACGTGCTCGGCCTGCGCCGAGACCAGCGGCTCGAGCTTCTCCGCCGCCGCCCGGAAGACGCTCGCCGGTGCACCCGCCGCCTCACCCATCAGCTCGGACACCGAGGCCAGCACGGGCTCGGGCGACTCTGCCTCCGGAACCTCGAGGTGCACCACGACGGCACCCAGGGCATCGAGGACTCGCCGTGCCGGATGGCCAGCCGCCAGCGCCTCCATGGCGTCGACGAGCATGCAGCGCGCCAGCGGAACCGCCACGCGCTCGAGCAGGTCGGCCACCGCGGAATCGACGAGCGGGTCCCTGGCCATCGCTGCCACCAGCGCATCCGCGGTGGCCAGGGCGTCGAACGCCGGCGCCTGCATTCGCCGCCCACGTGCCGCCAACGCGGCCTCGACCCGGGTCGCGATCGACCCCGGAGGGCGCCCGGAGTGAGCGAGCTTCGCCAGCGCGCGGTCGACGGTGGCAAGCTCGGCCGCCGGGATGTCGACGTCCGGAACGGCGCTGGGCGCGATGACCGACGCATCACCACAGAGTCGCAGGAGGTGCCCGACCTGGCTCGCGGTCCGCGATCCGGCAGCGTCGGCGGCGGCAGGGAACGGCTCCGCCCGGAGCCCCTCGCCGACCGGCGGGGGCTCGGCCGCCTGGTGGGCACCCGCCGGCGGCGGAGCGACCACCACCGGGGTCGTGGTGGCGCCGGTCGTCTCCGGCTCCGGCAGGTCCTCGATCGCCCCCGATGGCTCGGGCCGACTGCGTCGCGGATCCGTCGTTCGCCGGGTCGCTCCTCGCCGCCCGCGGCGGACCGCCCCGGCGTGCCGCGAGCTCGCGGACGGCGCCACCCCGGCCCCGGACAGGAGCTCGCGGACGATCCCGAGCAGGTCGGGCAGGGCCGTCGCGACCGTCGCCTCGAAGGCCGCGAACAGGGCACGCCGCGTGCGGCGCTCCGCGCCGAGATTCTGCAGCGCATCGTGGAAGGCGCCGGCGAGGCGTTGCACGCCGAACGGATTCGCGTCGTCGGTCAGCTCGACCCCGAGCAGCCGCTCGAGCTGGTCCGCGACCTCGCGCTCGGCCGCGGCGAGCCGCGGCCGCGCCCGGTTGACCACCGCCACCATGCTCAGCCAGTCGTTCATGGCGTTGGTGTCGACGAGGGAGAGCTCCTCGACCGCTGGCGGGGACGTCCCGGCGGTGGCGCGGTCCGGTCCCCACACGCGGTCGAGCTGCGCCAGTGCCAGCTCGACGAAACGCTGCCCGATGGTCGGTCGCAGCCGCTCGACCTCCTGCATGGCGTCGAAGCAGTCGGTCTGCACCGAGTCGGAATCGGCGTCGCGTGCCCGCTCGAACAGGCGCTCGCGCGCCGACTCGCAGAGCGCGGGGAAGTGGGTGTCGATGAAACGGGAGAGCTCGCTCGCGCTCAGGGCCGAGATGCGCGCGAGGCGCGGGCCTGGCCCGCCGAGCCCCGGCACACGCGCACCGGCGTCCGAGCCGCGTGACGTGTCGGTCATCTGGTCCAAGGCGTGCGGATTCCTGCCGGGCTCGGAGCGGTACCGACGGGTTAGCGGCTGCGGCGCGGAATGCTGGAGCGACCACCGCTGCCGCCGCCCGATCCGGTCGTCCGGGTTGAAATCGCCGCCCCGACCCCTACGTTCGTGGACACGGTCGACGGGAGGATGGTGCATGAGCACGTTCGATCAACTCCGGGAGGGGCTCTCGCGAGCCTGGGACACGATCACCGTCGGCTGGCGAGAGCTGGTCGAGCGCGCCGGCGACGCGCTCACCCGCTTCCACCCTCCACGTCCCGGTGCGGACATGGAGCCGCGCGAGGAGCGCCTCGCGCGCTCCGGGGCGCGCTGGAGCGTCCTCGCCGCCGAGGTCAGCGTGGGCCGCGACGCGGTGGAGGTCGCGATCGAGGTGCCGGGGATGGAGCCGGGGGACTTCGAGATCCAGGTCGCCGGCGACGCGCTGGTGATCCGGGGCGAGAAGCGCGTCGAGCGCACCCGCACCGAGGGCGACTACCACGTCATGGAGCGCGCCTACGGCGCCTTCGAGCGCGCGATTCGGCTGCCCGAGCCGGTGGAGGAGTCCGGCGCCAAGGCCGAGTACCGTCGTGGGGTGCTGCGCGTCAGCCTGCCCCGGACCAGACCCCAGCAGGCACGCCGCATCGAGGTGCGCGCCGGCTGAGCTCGCGCGAACCGACCGCGCCGGGAGGCGGGTCGGGGACTGGCGTCGGCGCCGGGGGCAGGCACGCGCTGTCATGCGGGCCAGCCCCCGGTAGGGGCTCCGGCATCGCCGCGATGACGCTCCGCGCCGGAACCTGATACCGTTGCCGGTCGCGGGTGGTCGGTCGTCGGCCATCGCGACCGGGAGACCTCCGATGTTCACGACGGGAATGCGCTTCGCGCTCGGTGACGATGTCGAGGCGCTGCGCGAGACCGTCCATCGGTTCGCCCAGAGCGAGATCGCGCCGCGGGCGGCGGAGATCGACGCGACCAACACCTTCCCGCGCGATCTGTGGCCGCGCCTCGGCGCGCTCGGCCTGCACGGCATCACCGTCGACGAGCGCCACGGTGGCGCCGGCATGGGCTATCTCGCCCATGTCGTCGCGATGGAGGAGGTGAGCCGGGCGTCGGCCTCGGTCGGCCTGTCCTACGGCGCGCACTCGAACCTGTGCGTGAACCAGATCCACCGCAACGGCACCGAGGCCCAGAAGGCGCGCTACCTGCCGGGGCTGGTCTGCGGCGAGCACGTGGGCGCGCTGGCGATGAGCGAGCCGGGTGCGGGCTCCGACGTGGTGTCGATGAAGCTCCGCGCGGTCAAGCGCAACGACCGCTTCGTGCTCAACGGCGCGAAGATGTGGATCACCAACGGCCCGCACGCGGACGTGCTGGTGGTCTACGCGAAGTCCGACCCCGACGCCGGCCCGCGCGGCATCACCGCGTTCCTGATCGAGCGTGACTTCCCCGGCTTCTCCACCGCGCAGAAGCTCGACAAGCTCGGCATGCGCGGCTCCGACACCTGCGAGCTGGTGTTCGAGGACTGCGAGGTGCCACTCGACAACGTCCTCGGCCGCGAGGGCGAGGGGGTGCGGGTGCTGATGTCGGGTCTCGACTACGAGCGCGTGGTGCTCGCCGGCGGTCCGGTCGGGATCATGCAGGCGTGCATGGACCTGGTGGTGCCCTACGTCCACGAGCGCGAGCAGTTCGGCCGCCCGATCGGCGAGTTCCAGCTCATGCAGGGCAAGCTCGCCGACATGTACACGACCATGAACGCCTGTCGCGCCTACGTGTACGCGGTGGCAGCGGCCTGCGATCGCGGCGAGACCACGCGCAAGGACGCGGCCGGCTGCATCCTCTACGCGGCGGAGAAGGCGACCCGGGTGGCACTGGAGGCGATCCAGACACTCGGCGGCAACGGCTACGTCAACGACAACGCCACCGGCCGGCTGCTGCGCGACGCCAAGCTGTACGAGATCGGCGCCGGCACCTCCGAGATCCGGCGCATGCTGATCGGCCGCGAGCTGTTCGCGGAGACCGCGTGAGCCGAGCGGCCAGCCGATGAGCGTCATCCGCTCGAGCGTCGACCCACGCTCGCCCGCGTTTCGCGACAATCGCGCGCGCATGCAGGCGGCCCTCGACGAGGTCGCGGCAAGAGCCGGGGTCATCTTGCGCGGCGGGCCGCAACGCGCGCGCGAGCGCCACGTCGCCCGCGGCAAGCTGCTGCCACGCGAGCGCGTCGACCGCCTGCTCGATCCGGGCTCGCCATTCCTCGAGGTCGGCCTGTTCGCGGCCAACGGCATGCACGACGACGAGGTGCCGTCGGCCGGCCTCATCACCGGCGTCGGCCGCGTCGCCGGCACCGAGTGCGTGGTGGTGTGCAACGACGCCACCGTGAAGGGCGGCACCTACTACCCGATCACGGTCAAGAAGCACCTGCGCGCGCAGGAGATCGCCGAGGCCAATCACCTGCCATGCATCTACCTCGTCGACTCCGGCGGCGCGAACCTGCCGAACCAGGACGAGGTCTTTCCCGATCGCGACCACTTCGGGCGCATCTTCTACAACCAGGCGCGGATGTCGGCGGCCGGCATCGCGCAGGTGGCGGTGGTGATGGGCTCGTGCACCGCGGGCGGCGCCTACGTGCCGGCGATGTCGGACGAGAGCGTGATCGTGCGTCGCCAGGGCACGATCTTCCTCGGCGGCCCGCCGCTGGTGAAGGCAGCGACCGGCGAGGTGGTCTCGGCCGAGGATCTCGGCGGCGCGGATCTCCACTCGCGCGAATCGGGGGTGACCGATCACTACGCGATGGACGACGCCCACGCGCTCGCGCTCGCACGCCGTCTGATCGCGAATCTCAACCGCACCAAGCGTCCACCGGTGCGCCTCGAGACCGCGGTCCCGCCGCGGTACGACCCGGCCGAGATCCCGGGCATCGTCCCCACCGATCTGCGCCAGCCCTACGATGTCCGCGAGGTCATCGCGCGCGTCGTCGACGACTCGCGGCTCGACGAGTTCAAGCGCCTCTACGGCGCCACGCTGGTCTGCGGGTTCGCGCACATCGAGGGCATCCCGGTCGGCATCCTCGCCAACGCCGGCATCCTGTTCTCGGAGTCCGCGCTGAAGGGCGCGCACTTCATCGAGCTCTGCTGCCAGCGCGGCATCCCGCTGCTGTTCCTGCAGAACATCACCGGATTCATGGTCGGACGCCGTTACGAGAGCCGCGGGATCGCCAAGGACGGCGCGAAACTCGTGACCGCGGTGGCCACCGCCGCGGTGCCGAAGGTGACGATGATCATCGGCGGGTCGTTCGGCGCCGGGAACTACGGCATGTGTGGGCGCGCGTACTCGCCGCGCTTCCTGTGGACGTGGCCGAACGCGCGCATCTCGGTGATGGGCGGCGAGCAGGCGGCATCGGTGCTGGCGACGGTGAGACGCGACGGCATCGAGCGCCAGGGCGGGACCTGGCCGGCCGACGAGGAGGCCGCGTTCAAGGCGCCGATCGTCGACCAGTTCGAGCGTGAGGGCCATCCGCTGCACGCCAGTGCACGGTTGTGGGACGACGGCATCGTCGACCCCGCGTCGAGCCGCGAGGTGCTGGCGCTGTCGCTGTCGGCCGCGCTCAATGCACCGGTCGAGCCGACGCGCTTCGGCCTGTTCCGGATGTGAGCCGGCGATGACCTTCGACACCGTGCTGGTCGCCAACCGCGGCGAGATCGCGTGCCGCGTGATCCGCACCGCGCGCCGCATGGGACTGCGGACGGTCGCGGTCTTCTCCGATGCCGATCGCGATGCCGCGCACGTCGCCCTCGCCGATGTCGCGTACCGCCTCGGCCCGGCATCGGCGCTACGCAGCTATCTCGCGGTGGAGCGCGTGATCGAGGCGGCGCGCGCCACCGGCGCTGGCGCCGTTCACCCCGGCTACGGCTTCCTGTCGGAGAACCCCGCCCTGGTCGAGGCCTGCGAGGCAGCGGGCATCGTGTTCGTCGGGCCGCCGGCCGACGCCATTCGCGCGATGGGTCACAAGCACGCCGCCAAGCGCCTGATGGAGGCTGCCGGCGTGCCGGTGGTGCCCGGCTACCACGGCGAGGACCAGTCCGACGCGGTGATCCACGAGCAGGCGTGCACGATCGGCTTTCCGGTGCTGGTGAAGGCGGTCGCCGGCGGCGGCGGCAAGGGCATGCGCCGGGTCGATCGCGAGTCCGACCTCGCCGCCGCGCTCGCCGGCGCGCGCCGCGAGGCGCGAGCGAGCTTCGGAGACGAGCGGGTGCTGGTGGAGCGCTACGTCGCCTGCCCGCGCCACGTCGAGATCCAGGTCTTCGCCGATGCCCACGGCAACGTGGTCCACCTCTTCGAGCGCGACTGCTCGTTGCAGCGCCGTCATCAGAAAGTGATCGAGGAGGCGCCGGCGCCCGGCATGCCGCCGGAGATGCGCACGGCGATGGGCGAGGCGGCGGTGGCGGCGGCGCGCGCCATCGGCTACCGCGGAGCGGGCACGGTGGAGTTCATCGCCGACGCATCCGACGGTCTCGCCGCGGATCGCTTCTGGTTCATGGAGATGAACACCCGGCTGCAAGTCGAGCACCCGGTGACCGAGCTGGTGACCGGTCAGGACCTGGTCGAGTGGCAGCTCCGTGTCGCCGCCGGCGAGCCGCTACCCTGCAATCAGGCGTCCGTCGGCATCGACGGCCACGCCATCGAGGCGCGGATCTACGCCGAGGACCCGGCACGCGGATTCCTGCCCGCCACCGGTCGGCTACGGCACGTCGCGTTTCCGAGTGCGACCGGGGTGCGCGTCGACACCGGGGTGCGCACCGGCGACACCATCACTCCCTTCTACGATCCGATGATCGCCAAGGTCATCGCCCACGGCCCGACCCGCGAGGCCGCGCGCCAGCGTCTGCGCCGTGCGCTCGGCGAGGTCGAGGTGGCCGGTTGCGTGACCAACGCGCCGTTCCTCGCTCGCCTGCTCGCGCATCCGGAGTTTGTCGCCGGGCGGCCGGACACCGGTCTGATCGACCGCGAGGTGGACGCATTGACGGCGCCGACGCAGGCCCCGCCGGAGGTCGCGATCGCGGCCGCGCTCCACGCCGTCGGCGCGCTGGCGCAAGCCGACGACGATCCGTGGCCGGGTGATCCGTGGACGCGGCTGCGCGGCTGGCGCGCGTTCGGCGGCGCGCGCCAGTTCGTGCATCTCGAGATCGGCGGCGAGGCGGTCGAGGTCCCGGTCACCTTCGACCGGGTGTCGACGATGGCGGCTGGCCTGCCGCATGGAGCGACGGCGACGCTGCGGGTCGAGCTCGGCGGCGTGACGCACCTGGTGCGGGTGGCCGGCCGCGACGGCGACCGCATCACGCTCGACGTCGACGGCCGCGTGGGCCGACTGACCCTCGTCGAGGCGCCGGGCGTCGTGCACGTGATTGCAGACGGACGGACCCACGACGTCGCGCTTCCGGATCGGCTCACCGACGACGACGATGCGGACGCCGCGCCCGACCGCATCGAGGCACCACTGCCAGGGCGGGTGACCGCGGTGGCGGCCGAGGCCGGTCGCGCGGTGACGCGCGGCGACACCCTGGCGGTGCTCGAGGCGATGAAGATGGAGCTCACCGTCGAGTCGCCCCGCGACGGTGTGGTCGAGTCGGTGGCGGTGGCGGTGGGTGACCAGGTCGAGGCGGGGGCGACGCTCGCCGTGCTGGTGCCACGCGAGTCCACGCGGTGAGCGCGGTCACCGTCTACGAGGTCGGCCCCCGCGACGGGCTGCAGAACGAGTCGCGCATCATTCCCACCGTGGACAAGATTCGCCTCGTCGACCTCCTCTCCACCACCGGGCTGCGCCACATCGAGGCCACCAGCTTCGTATCCCCGCGTTGGGTGCCGCAGATGGCCGACGCGGCCGAGGTGATGGCCGGGATCACGCGCACCGCCGGCGTGCGCTACGCCGCGCTCACCCCGAATCTGCGCGGCTACGAGCGCGCCCGCGAGGCGCGGGTCGACGAGGTCGCGGTGTTCGCGGCGGCGTCGGAGACGTTCAGCCACAAGAACATCAACTGCTCGATCGCCGACAGCATCGAGCGCTTCCGACCGGTGCTCGAGGCCGCGGCGGCCGACGGCATTCCCGTGCGCGGTTACGTCTCCTGCGTGGTGGCCTGTCCGTACGACGGACCGGTGGCCCCGCGCGCGGTGGCCACGGTGGTCGGGCAGCTCCTCGCGCTGGGCTGTCACGCGGTCTCGCTCGGCGATACCATCGGCGCCGGCACGCCGGCCACCATCGACGCGATGCTCGACGCGGTGCTCGCGGTGGCGCCCGCGTCACGCCTCGCCGGGCATTACCACGACACCGGCGGGCGCGCCATCGACAACGTGCTGGCGACCCTCGATCGCGACATCACGGTGTTCGACGCCGCCACCGGCGGCCTCGGCGGCTGCCCGTACGCGCCGGGCGCGAAGGGCAACGTCGCGACCGGCCCCCTGGTCGACGCGCTCGCCGCGCGCGGTGTCGAGACCGGGATCGACCGCGAGCAGCTCCGCGCCGCCGAGGTGCTCGTCGCCTCACTGGCGGTGGGCGACGACGCGCGCGGGACCAACCAGAGAGGAACGACGTGACCGAGCCGACGCTCGACCTGACCACCGACGCCCGCGGCGTCGCCACCCTCACCCTCTCCCGCCCCGACAAGCACAACGCCATGAGCGCGGAGATGCTGACCGCGCTCGGCGAGGCGCTGGCCACCTTGCGCGAGGACGACGCGGTACGCGTGGTGGTGCTGACCGGTGCCGGCAAGAGCTTCTGCGCTGGCGGCGACATCGACTGGATGCGCGCGCAGGCCGCCGCCGACCGCGCGACCCGCATCGCCGAGGCGACCCGGCTCGCCAACGTGCTGCGCGACATCGACGCCCTGCCCAAGCCGGTGATCGGGCGCGTCAACGGCCAGGCCTTCGGCGGCGGAGTCGGCATGATGGCGGTGTGCGACACCGTGATCGCGGCCGACCACGCACGCTTCGCGATGACCGAGGTTCGCCTCGGCATCATCCCCGCGACCATCAGCCCCTACGTGCTCGCGCGCCTCGGCGTGGGCCGCGCCCGGCGCGTGTTCTTCAGCCCACGCCTGTTCGACGCCCACGAGGCACGCGACCTCGGGCTGGTCGCCCGGGTGGTGCCGGCGGCCGAGCTGGACGACGCGGTGGAGGCGGAGGTCGCGCCGTACCTGCAGGCCGCGCCCGGGGCCGTCGCACGCGCGAAGGCACTCGCCCGCAGTCTCGGCCCCGTCGTCGACGACACGGTGATCCGACGCACCGTCGGCCTGCTCGCGGACGCCTGGGAGACGCCGGAGGCGGCGGAGGGCTTCGACGCCTTCTTCGCCCGCCGCGCACCATCGTGGGCGCCGCCCGCATGAGTCGCGACGACAGCATCGAGACACCCTACGGCTGGGTGGTGATCGCGGTGTCGCTCACCATCCACACCATCGGCCTCGCCGCACCGACTCTCTTGTTCGTGTCGCTGAAGCCCATCGCGGCGGACTTCGACTGGCCGCGGGCGGTGCCCTCGTTCGCCTATTCCCTGCTGATGGTGGGCAGCGGCATCGGCGGCATCGCCATGGGCTGGTGGCTCGACCGCCGAGGCATCGTGCAACCGGTGCTGTTCGGCGCGGTGATGATTGCCCTCGGGGCCTTCGTCGCCAGCCGCGCCGACGGGCAGTGGAGCTTCTACTTCGCCAACGGGGTGCTCATCGGCCTGCTCGGCAAGGCGGCGATGATCGCGCCGCTGATGGCGAACGCGACGCGCTGGTTCGACCGCCGCCGCGGGCTCGCGGTGTCGATCCTCGCCTCCGGCCAGGGGCTCGCGGGGACGCTGTGGCCGTCGACCGCGCGCTACCTCAACGAGACCGTCGGCTGGCGCGACACCTACCTCTACTTCGCGGTGCTCGCGCTGGTGACGATGGTGCCGCTCACCTTTCTCCTGCGACCCAAGCCGCCGCAGGCGCCGCCGACGAGCGCGTTGCACGGCGGGCTCGCCTCGGCCGGCCGCGCGCTCGGGCTACCGTCGTCGATGGTCCAGGGGCTGCTGTGGCTGGCGGTGGTCGGCTGCTGCACCGGGATGGCGGTGCCGATCGTGCATCTGGCGAGCCACGCCACCGATCTGGGCTTCTCCGCCGCACGCGGCGCGGAGATGCTCTCGGTGTTGTTCGTGGCCGCCTTCGTGAGCCGAATCGTGTTCGGAATGATCGCCGACCGCATCGGCGGCATGCGCACCCTGCTCGTCGGCTCGACCTGCCAGGCGGTGATGCTGCTGGTGTTCTCCCAGGTCGAGAGTCTGGTCGGGCTCTACGTGGCGGCGCTGCTGTTCGGCATCGGGTTCTCCGGGATCATGCCCTGCTACCCGCTGGTGATCCGGCTACTGTTTCCGGCCTCGGAGGCCGGCTGGCGCATCGCCAGCCAGTACCTGTTCGCGGCGATGGGGATGGCGCTCGGCGGCTGGATGGGCGGCGTGGTCTACGACCATACCGGCAGCTACACCGAGGCCTTCCTGCTCGGCCTCGCCTTCAACGTCATGAACTTCTCAGTGATGGGTTGGGTGTATCTGCGCCAGCGCCAGCAACCGACCCCGAGCCCGGTGGCGATCTGACCCCGCCCACACCGCGGCCAATCACGTAGCCCGGGTGTAGCGCAGCGGAACCCGGGGAACGTCGCGCCAACCCGGCCGCGCTTCGCGCGGCTTCCCGGACTGCGCTGACGCTTCGTCCGGGCTACGGGCGTGGGCGCGTAGCCCGGGTGGAGCGAAGCGAAACCCGGGGAACGTCGCGCCGTCCCCTCGGCCGCGCTTCGCGCGGCTTCCCGGACTGCGCTGACGCTTCGTCTGGGCTACGGGCGTGGGCGCGTAGCCCGGGTGGAGCGCAGCGGAACCCGGGGAACGTCGCGCCACCCCCCCGGCCGCGCTTCGCGCGGCTTCCCGGACTGCGCTGACGCTCCGTCCAGGCTACGGCACTGTGGGTAGCCCGGGTGGAGCGAAGCGAAACCCGGTGACCTCACCCAGCACCACGCTCAGATCACGACCTCTCGCGCCGCGCCGCGGACGTCCATCTCGAACTCGAGCTCCACCACCGGCGGATGCGCGTAGATCCAGGTCAGGCCACCGGGCGTGGCGCCGCGACGCACGAGCGCGTCCTCGACCAGGAAGCCGATGTCGTGGACGGTGTAGACCTGGGTGTCCAGCGCGTCGGCCCAGCCGAAACCGAGCGCGTGGAGCCTGCGCTCCATCTCGCCGACCACATAGTCGGCCTTGGCGCGCAGCCCCTCGCGCGAGACGTCGCCCCGGCGCACGATGTGGTCGCGATAGTTGCCCTTGCCCTCGGGCGCCTCGCCGCCGCCGGCGACGATGAAGCCACCACGACCGCCAGCCGCCGCGGGCACGGTGTAGGAGAACGCGTAGAGCACGGGCTCCGCCGGCGGCTCCACGCGCGGGCACACGTTGGTGCGGGCCACGGGGTTGACGTCGTCGCGGTAGATCCCCCATCGCTCGAGCGTGCCGACGTAGAGACGATTGAACTCGACGAAGCCCGTCTCGGTGAACGGCGCCGGGGAGCGCAGCTCGCAGGCGCAGAAGGCGGTCGTCGGGCGGCCGAGCGCGGCGAGGTGCGCCTCCACCGCAGCGAATCCCGCGGCGAGCGGCGGCGGGCGCAGGAACCGCGCACGCTCGATGGCGTGCCCGGGCTCGGCCGCGACGCCACCGGAATACTGGAACACCGCCTCGATGTAGCGGTAACCACCGGGCTCGAACACTGGGACGCGGGCCATCGTCTGTCTCCTTGGGACTGAGTCACCGGGCGGGCGGCGGCGGCGGAGCGAGTGACTCCGCCGCCGACCGGCTCATTTCACCTTCGAGTACGACGTCGGTGCCAGGATGTAGTTGGTGACGTGGCTGAGGATCGGGGCGTCCTTCTCGGTCTCGGCCCGGGCCTTGATCCAGTCGGGATCGCTCTGGAACGCCGTCCACTTGCGGTCGCGCTCGGCCAGGTCCTCCCACTCGAGCAGGTAGTAGAGGTCGTGGTTGCTCTCACCGATCAGCACGGTCCAGAAACCGGCCTGTCGAATGCCGTGCTTGTCCCACATCTTGAGGGTGATGTTCTCGAACCGGGCATTGAGCGCCGGCAGCCGGCCGGGCAGGCAGTGGTAGATGCGAAGCTCGTGGATCATCGGTCGTTCCTCTGGTGGGAGCCGGCGCGTCGCGGCGCCGAGCCGGGGGCGTGAAGATGGGCGAGCGGCGGCCGTGGTGCAAGTGGCAAGGTGACGCGGCGGTTGAGTCGGACGGCCTGCCGTGGAAGGCTTGCCACCGACACGGGACTCGGAGCGAGACGGGAAGCAAATGAGCGCCAGCATGCAAATCGACCAGCACCGAATCGACATCATCGTGACCGGCTATCCGGGCAAGTCCGTGTGCCACGGCTCGCTCGGATGGAGCACCATCGCACTCATCCGGCATGGCGAGCGTATCGCCCTCGTCGACGTCGGCTCGTTCGGGCAGCGCAAGCTGATTCACGAGCGCCTGGCGGAGCACGGGCTCACCCCGGCCGACGTCACCGACGTCCTGCTCACCCACGGCCACCACGACCATGCCATCAACTGGGTGCTGTTCCGCCATGCGCGCATCGTCATCGGCACGACCGAGCTCGACTGGGCGGTGCAGGCACCTTGGGGCGAGACGCCGGTGCCGGAGCTCTACGTGCGCGAGCTGCAGCGGTGGCCGACGTTGCACGCCGCGAGGGACGGCGAGGAGGTGTTCCCAGGCATCACCGCTCACCTTGCCCCCGGCCACACCCCGGGCCACCTCGTGTACGTGTTACGCGCGAGCGGGCACGACGTCGTGTTCACCGGGGACGCGGCGAAGAATCGCGCCGAGCTGCTCGCGCGCGGCGCCGACATGACCTACGACGCGGCAGTCAGCCGGGCCTCGATCGAGGCCATCTGGGGTCACTGGCGTCGACAGCCGGGGAGCATCCTGGTCCCGGGTCACGACCTGCCGATGACCCAGGTCGACGGCGTCATCAGCTACGTCGGCGAGCGCGAGGCGGCGATCACCGCCTGGTACGGCGAGGACCTCGACAGCACGACGTTGATCCAACTCGCAGTGGCCTGACCGTCGGGGGCGGCCTCACCCGCCAGCCCGTCGACGTGCCCTCCGTCCCCGGCCCGGGGCGGCCTCGGCGGGCCGCCCCTACCGGCACGTACCGGCACGCGCCCTGCCACCATGCCCGGTCAGGGCGGCGTCAGCGCAAACCCGGCGTGCGCGAACCGATCGAGGTGCCACAGTCGCCCGTAGCCATCGGTCGCCATCGTCCACACGTGCAGCGCCTCGGAGAACGCGGCGCGCGTGCACGGCCCGAGCAGCTCGGTCACCGGGAACGTCTCGCGATAGGTTCCGCTCACGTCCAGGGTGTAGGTGCGCAGCGGTGGCGTGACGTCGTCGGTCACCACCGACGGGTCACCGGTCTCGCCGCTCGCGCTCGCCCGAGTCACCTGGTCGGTCACCCCGCGACGCACGCTGAAGGAGAAGGTCGCGAAGTCGTTCGGGTGCGCGGCGCGGAAGGCGAGGGTCGCGGTGGCCCCGGCGCCGAACTCGATGAAGCCGCACGGGGTGACCGTCACCCCGGTGCCGGTCACCGGCTCGAGCGCCGCCTCGCAGCAGTTGTTGTCGACGCGGACCACCATGCGGAAGCCCATGGTATGACCACCGGCGCCGAGCACCCGGTTGTAGGCCGACGCACTGGTGGCGGTGACGGTTCCGGTGCCGAACGGTGCCGGCACGTCCGCGATCTCCAGATCGATACCCTCCGCGGTCCAGTCGACCAGCGCCCCGGTGCCGTCCTTGAACAGCTCGAGCTTGAGCTCGTACTTGCCCGCGGCGTCGAGCGCCTGCTCGCAGGCGGTGTCTCCAGTGCCGAGCTTCTGGGTCTCGAAGTGGGCGCTGGCGAGATCCTCGCGCTCGTCGACCACCGTCCACTCGATGCCCCCGGGGGGTACCTCCGGCTTGATCTCGAACAGGTTGGCCACCGCGCCGACCGGCTTCGGGCCGAGCGGGTATGCGGTATGGGTGACGCCACCCGGGCCGAGGTGGGCGTAGTGGCGGACCACGGTGCGCGTCAGCGGGGTCCACGGTCCCGGTGTCGCGAGCGGGGTGCCGTCGCCCTCGGTCAGCCGCCGATAGGACCAGCGGTAGTAGCCGACGTTCTTGCCGTCGCGCAGCGCGGTGCGGCTGAACCAGACCCGCGGCTCGAGCTTGCCGCCGAAGGGCTCACCGTCGGTGGTGAGTCCCTCCTCGGTCACCGGCGCCCCGGCTCCCTGGAGCTCCGAGATGCTGACGGTGCGGCCGATGCTCAGCACCTGGACGACGCATCCCGGCAGGTCCGGCTCGTCGTCGCAGGCAGGGACACGCTCGTCGCGGACCCGAATCGTGACCTCGGTGCCACAGGCGTAGTCCCACCACGTCGCGCACGGGATCGGTGGGTGGTAGACGGTCTCCCAGACGCCCGCGATCTCGTACTCGACCCAGAAATACAGGTCGGGCTTGTCGCCGTCGCAAGGGTAGGCGATCAGGGTGTCGAAGCGACCGAGAGAGTCGGTCTCGAGGACTCGGATCTCGTCGCAGCGGAACTTCCACCACCACGGCCAGATGCAGAGATAGGGGATCAGGGCCTCGACGTTGGCGGTCAGGGCCTCACGCACGATGCCGACGGAGGACGAGCGCAGTCGGGTACGTGACTCGAGTGAGAGCGTCGACTGCGCGCTCGGCGCGACATCGAAGGTCGATCCCCGGGTCTCGCGCAACGGCGGCGACGGCAGTGGAATCGGGGTGGCCGCGACCAGCCCGCGGTCCGGCGGCTCGGGCTGGGGACCGAGGGCGGCGACCTGAGCGCCCGCTGGCACCCGCGCCAGCACGTCGAACGGCAACGGATCGGGCTCCGGGCGCGGCGGGCGACGTAGCGGCGGGATCTCGATCGCCCGCAGGAAGTCGTCACGAAGGCGCAGCAGGTCGCGCTCGGGCAGGCGCAGGATCCAGCGCCAGAGCTTGTCGACCTCACAGATATGCACGCGCGCTCCGCATACCGGGCGGCCACTGTCGTCCTTCACCACGCGTCCACGGACCCAGCACAGGCAGAGGATCCAGCGGTCGACCAGGGTGCCCGGAACCACGAGCTTGCGGGCGAGTTGCCCCTTCTTGCGCACCACCGGCTCGAAGGCCTGCAGCCGCTCCATCGACCCGAGCGTCGGTGTGGCATCCGGGTCGTCCTCCGGAATCGGAGCGACGAACACCCGGCTGCGACCGAGGACCACCTCCGAGAGCGACAGCGAGGCGGCGCCGTCCTTCACCACCGCCCGGTCCAGCAGGTTGCCGGCGACGTCGAATGCGAGCACCGCGAGCGGCGCATCGAAGTCGGGCCGGCCCTCGAGCACGACCTCGAATGTGGGCTGCCGATTCGACGTCTCGGAGATCTTCCTGGCCATCGCGATGCCCTCCTCGGCTCGGTGTGACAGGTCTTCGCCAACGCGAACACGAATCCATTTCTACCGAAAGCGCTTCCCAACACCCTGATCCCGATCATCGGCCCCTCGAAAAAACAGAAGCGGGGTCAGTGACTTATGGAGCACCAGATCGACCCGACGTGGTCGCGTGGTCGTGGACACCCAGGATCCGGGGCGTGGTCGTGGACACCCAGGATCCGCAGCACGCGTAAGCACGCGTCAGCACGCGTGGACACCCAAGCCCCGGGGGGAGTCCCGGGGGGAGTCCTGGACCCCCAGCGGCTGGCCGGCGGACGCGGTCGTGGACACCCAGCGTCCTCACGGTCCTGCACGGTCCTGGACACCCAGGCTCCGCTGCAGGCTTGGACACCCAGCGTCCTGGCCGGCGCAGGTCCTGGACGCAGTCGCGGGGAAGGGAGGGCACGCCCGGGACACCCAGGCTCCAGCGGGAGACTCCTGGAGGGACTCCTGGACACCCAAGTTCCCGAGACTCCTGGACACCCATGCTCCGGTGTCGGTCCGGGTCGACATCGCTGGACTCCCCCACGCCCTCACCACGAGCCGACCCATGGCCTCCGACACCATCGACCCGAGCCGCTTCGCCTGCCCGCTGACGTTCATGGGTGTCCAGTACTCGCACGACCTCTCGCGGTCGCGCGCGGCGGTGGTCGGGCTGCCATTCGATGTCGGCACCGACGCCCTTCGGGTCGGGGCGCGCCATGGGCCGCGCGCGATTCGCATCCAGTCCGGGCGGGTCGGGCACTATCCAGACAGGGCGCCAGACATCGACCCGCTCGTCCACCTGGGCGTCGTCGACTGCGGGGACGTGCGGCTGGTGCCGAGCGAGTTGGAAGCCGCTCGTGAGGCGATCGAGCGGGCGGTCGACGCGGTCGCCGGTGCCGGGGCGGTCCCGTACACGATGGGTGGTGACGGCACCGTCACCCTGCCCCAGCTTCGCGCCCTCGCCCCGCGCAACCCGGGAATGGTGGTGCTCCACGTCGACGCCCACACCGACGCGGTCGACGGCACCACCCGCGCCGCCGCCACCGGCACCACCTTCCGGATTGCGGCCGAGGAGGGGCTGGTCGACACGGCCGCCTCCATGCACGTCGGGGTGCGGGGGCCGTTCAAGGGCCCCGGCGTGCCGGCGCGATCCGCCGCCCTCGGCTACCACACCGTCACCATGTCCGAATTCCGCCGGCGCGGGCTCGACGACGTCCTCGCCGAGATCCACGACCGCATGCGCGGCCGCCCCGTCTACCTGTGCTGGGACATGGACTTCTTCGACCCGAGCGTCGCCCCAGGGGTTTGCGCGCCGACCCCCGGGGGCGCGAGCGCGCACGAGGGGCTGGCGCTGGTCGACGGCCTGGCCGGTCTCGACATCGTGGCGGTCGACGTGAACACCGTGAGCCCGCCCCACGACCCCGCCGGCACCACCGCGCTCCTGGCCGCGCGGGTGATGCACGGAGCGATGACCATCGCCGCCGTCTGACCATCCCGTCGCCGCGCCCGGACGCCGTGGCGAAGACCCTTGTCATGCGCGCCGCGGCGGGCGATTCTCGCCGCCCGCCTTCGACCAACCGACGTCCGTACTCGCATGCCGTTACTCCTCGTCGCCGTCGTCGCGATGCTGCTGCAGCAGACGATGGCCACCGTCGCCAAGACCGCCGTCCCGGTCCTGTTCAAGGCGGTCGCCGACGAGCTCGGCTTCCCGGCCGAGCTGGTGCTGCTCTACACCTGGGTGTTCGCCTGTGTGGGCATCGTGGTCATGCTCGGTTGCGGCGCCTTCATCATCCGCTTCGGCGCGCTTCGCATGAGCCAGGTCGGCTGTGTGCTGATGGGCGCCGGACTGGTGGTGGCCAGCGCGACGCGGGGCACGCCGTCGGCCGCGATCGCGGTGATCTGCCTCGCCGCCGTGGTGGTCAGCATGGGCACCACGGTCGCCACCCCCGCCAGCTCCCAGATCCTCGCGCGCTATGCACCGGTGCGCTGGGCGCCGCTGGTGTTCTCGATCAAGCAGACGGGGGTGCCGGCAGGCGTGGCCATCGCCAGCTTCCTGATCCCGGTCCTGGTGCTCGGGCTCGGCTGGCGCGCCGCGGCCTGGGTGCTCGCCGCCGCCTGCGTCGCCATCGCGGTCGCCCTGGAGCCGTGCCGCGGCGAGTTCGACAGCGACCGCCGCCGCGACCACCCCCTGTCGGTCTCGGGGGTCGCCGAGACATTCTTCTCGGTGCTCCGCGCCCCGGGGCTGCGAATGCTCGCGGTGGCGGCCTTCTCGTTCATCGGGCTACAGGCGATCTACACCAACTTCACGGTCGTCTACCTCACCGAGGAGATGCACTACGACCTCGCCACCGCCGGGCGCGCGCTCGGCATCGCCACCCTGGTGGCAGCCCCCGGGCGCATCGTATGGGGATGGGTGAGCAGCACCGTGGTGTCGCCGCGGGTGCTCCTGGTCGGGCTGGCGATCGTGATGTCCGCCTCGGCGGTGGCGATGGGCACGTTCTCCCCGACCTGGTCGTACCTGGCGGTGATGGTGCCGCTGGTGCTCGTGAGCGCCACTGCATTGTCCTGGCACGGGGTTCTGCTGTCGGAGATCGCCCGCCTGGCCGCGCCGGGGCAGGCGGGACGGATGACCGGCGGCGTCCTCGCCTTCGGCACCGCGGGACAGATCGTCTTTCCCTTGTTCTTCTGGCTCGGGCATCTCGCGGCCGGCTATCCCGGCGCCTACGCGGCGGTGGCGACCCCGGCGCTGCTGGCGGCAGTCGCCCTGGTGCGAGGTGGACGCCGGTCGCATTCGGCCGAGCCGGACGGTGGTGAGGAATCCGCCGCATGACGCAGCCCGATCTCCGGCCCGCCACGCCCCGGCGGCGCGGATGGATCACCGCCCTCGGGCTCGGGCTCCTCGGAGCTGCCGCGGCCTGGACCTGGGTCGCGACGCAATCGGCCGCCGCGCCGGTCCTGCATCCCGACGACCCCGACGTGGTCCGCCGTGGGCACGCTCTCTACGCGACCCACTGCGCGAGCTGTCACGGCAAGAACCTCGCCGGGCAGCCCGAGTGGCGCCGACGTCGTGCCGACGGCCGACTGCCGGCACCACCGCACGACGCGACCGGGCATACCTGGCATCACCCGACGGCGCAGCTACTCCAACTCACGCTCGACGGGCCCGCGGCCGTCGTCGGTGGCGACTACCAGAGCGACATGCCGGGCTTTCGCGGCACGCTCGACGAGGTCGATGCGCTCGCGGTGCTCTCGTACATCAAGAGCACCTGGCCGGCGGAGATCCGCGAGCGGCACGACGTGATCGAGTCTCGTCACGCGCACTGATGCCGGTCGCGCGACTTCCGGCCCCCGGCGCGGGAGCCGGCGACGGCCTCCGCCGGTCCGCGGAACCGATCCCGTGAGCCGTGGAGGTCAGCCGTCGACTCGACCGGGCATGGTCAGGAAGCTGTGCAGGGCGTGCCACCAGCGATGCCGGTTGATGCCGATCGCGGTGTTGTGGGCCTGCCCCGCGACCATCACGATCTGCTTGTCGCGGGTCGGCAGAGCATCGTAGAAGCCGAGGACGTCCTCGTCGGTCGCGATTCCGTCGTGGTCGCCACGGAAGATGAGGACCGGACAGGCGATCGCGGTCGGGTCGACCAGCGGCAGATTGACGCACATGTCGATGTAGGTGCCGTTCGGCACGCTGCCGCCGCCGTTCGCCATCTCCGAGGCCGCAGCGGCCTTCGGCAGCTCGGGAATCGTGAGCCCGGTGACGTCGCGCGAGAAGATGGCCTGGTAGGCCGCCTCGTCGACGATGCGTCGGTTGCTCGCGCGCCACTCGTCGAGCCGCTGGGCCCGCTTGGCGAGCGTCGGCGAACCCTTCCCGGTCCACACCAGCGCCGCGAGCGCGAGGTGGCTCACGCGCTTGGGATGGGCGTTCGCGAAGCGCCCCGCGCGTAGCGCGCCCGACGACGAGCCGAAGAACGCGAAGGTGCGCTTGCCGGTCGCCGCCTCGACCAGCGGCATCGCCGCCTCGAGGTCCTTCACCCCGTCGGCCACGAACGAGAAGCCGTCGGTGTGGGTCGAGCGCCCGTAGCCCTCGTGGTCCATGGTCCACACGTCGTAGCCGAGCCGCGCGAACGCGTTCATCGCCGAGTACTCGCCCTTGCCGGGCACGTCGAGGTCGTAGCTGGTGCGCGACGAGAACGACGAGCCGTGGACCAGGAACAGCACCGGCAGGTCCGGGTTCGCCGCGCGCGCCACCGGCGAGTGCTTGCGCAGGACGAAGAGGTCGATGCCGTCCCGTCTGGCCCAGTGCTCCTCGGCGACGACGTCGGTGCGGTCCTCGTGGCGGGCGAGCTCGATCATGTTCATCGTTCGCGGTTCTCCTGGGGTCGCTGGTTCAGGGCGCGCAAGGATAGGTGCATGGCGACGCCATCACCAGACCGCGGCGTGGCGGCGGCGCCCGCGTGGCGCGATCGGAGACGCGGGCGGCGTCAGGTCGCCGGCCGGCCGACCACTCGCTCGACGATCCGGTGCACGTCCTCCACGCCCCGCACCCACTCGGCCTGCAATCCGACCGCCCGTGCCCCCTCGACGTTCTCGTGGGTGTCGTCGAGAAACAATACCCGCTCGGCCGGGAGCCCGATGGACTCGAGCACGGCGTGGAAGGCGGCCGGCTCCGGCTTGCGATGCCCGAGCCGCGACGACACGAAGACCTCGCGAAACGGCGCCAGCACGCCGTCGAAGCGCGTGGCCCAGTAGGCGTGGTGCGCGGCGTTGGTGTTCGAGAATCCGTACACCGGCAGGTGCGTCGCGGCGCGCTCGAGCAACGGCCCGACACCGTCCATCTCGCGCACGAAGACCGCGTTCCAGCCCTCCAGCAGCCGCGCATCGTCGAGGTCGAGGTCCAGCGTGCGGCGCAGGCTGTCGAAGTAGGTCGCGACATCGATCTCGCCACGCTCGTGGCGCTGGTAGGCCTCGTCGAAGCCGAACCGCTGGCGCAGCCGGGCCGCGTCGCCCCCCGAATGGCGGGCCCAGGTGTCCAACACCCGCTGGAAGTCGATCTCGATGACGACGTTGCCGATGTCGAGGAGCAGCGCGTCGACCGGGGCTGAAGGGTGGGACATCGATACCTCGGCCTGTGGCTTGCCTGCGGGGCCCGAATCATCGGGCCTGGTGTCGACGCCGCGCAACGAACCACGCCGCATTTCGACGCGGCGACGCGGCGACGCGGCGGCGCGGGATTCGCTGCCGCCCTACTCGAGGTCGATGTCCAACATCAGGTACGAAAGGCTCTTGCCGTGCGCATCGAGCGCGAGGGACACGGTGACCCCGCCGCCGAGCGCATTCTCGATGACGAAGTTCAGCGCGCGCAGGCGCGGGAGCTCGAAGCGAGTGACCGGCCCGGCCGCGACATGGGCGAACGCCGCCGCCACCCGCTCGCCCGTCAGTCGCTCGCGCAAGGTCGCCCAGGCCGCATCGTCGTACGCGATCACCGAGACGTTCGAGGTGTTGCCCTTGTCGCCGGCCCGGGCGTGGGCGAGCTCGTAGACCTTCACGCCACCACCTCCACCCGCACCCCCGGGTCGACCAGCTCTCGCGGCAACAGCACGGACTTCACCGCCAGCACCTCACGCAGCGCGTTGGTGCCGCCGCCACCGCCGGCCGGTCCGTTGACGTGCAGGGTGCGGACCTCGAATCCGACCGCGCGCGCCGCCTCGCGGTCGCGGCTCCGGGCCGCGATGCGGAGCCGCACCTCGTACGGCTCGACCCGGCCCGAGCCCATGCCGTGCAGGCTCGACATGCCGATGTAGTCGACCCGGATCTCGGGATAGCTGAAACCGCGCATCTCGAGGCGCTGGCGCACCACCTGCTCGGCGAGGCGGGCGCGCGCGAGGGCGTTCGGCCCCGCGTAGCCGACCTGCCCCTCGCCGACCCAGCCGTCGTGGTAACCCACCACGACCTTGTAGCTGTCGGTGCGCGGCGCGGCGCGCGCCCCGGTGACGCGGACGCGGTCGGGCGCCACCGCCTGGAAGTCCACTCCGGTGATGTCGAGGACGCAATCGGGTGTGATGTAGCGCGCCGGGTCGTGCATCTCGTAGAGGATTTGCTCCTTGCAGGTCATCTCGTCGAGGCGTCCGCCCGAGCCGTCGGGCTTGCCGAGGACCAGATCCCCGTTCGCCGTGACATCGGCGAACGGAAAGCCGATGGTGGCCATGTCCGGCACGTCCTTGGGCCCGGGATCGGCGAAACACCCACCGGTGAGCTGCGCGGCGCATTCCATCAGGTGCCCGGCGACGGTGCCCGCCGCGAGGCGCGGGTAGTCGTCGTAGCGCCACCCGAGACCGTGCAGCATGCAGCCGAGAAAGAGCGACGGATCCGCCACCCGCCCGGTCATCACCACCGGCGCGCCGGTGGCGAGCGCGTCGCGAATGGTGTCGGCACCGAGATACGCGTTGGCGGCCGCCATGTCCGGCAAGATCGACTCCAGCGGCTCACCGGTCTCGAGCAGCGGCAGCTCCGGGTGGGCGCGGACGACCTCGGTGACGTCGTCGCCGTGGACCACCGCCACCGGCATCGGGCCGAGCCCGAGCGCCACCGCCTCACCGCGCACCGCGCGCGCCGCGGCGAGCGGGTTCGCGGCCCCCATATTGGTGACCACCCGAATCCCGCGGGCGTGCACCGCCGGCAGCACCGCCTGGAATCGCTCGACCAGATACGGGGTGTAGCCGCGCTCGGGGTCGGCCAGGCGCGCCTGGCGCTCGCGCGCGATGGTGCGCTCGGCGAGGCATTCGAAGACCAGATAGTCGACGTCACCTCGCTCCGCCATCTCGGCCGCCGGGTCGATGCGATCGTCGGAGAACCCGGCACCGGTGCCGACGCGCACGCGTCGCTCGCTCATGACCTCCTCCCTCGGCGCGAATGCCGGTCACTCGTCGGACACGCCATGGTGACATCCCACCGCGTCCACTGCACGGCGCGCGCCGCGTACCCCATTCACATCCGGGCGCCGGCGGCCTCAGAATGCAGCGTCCCATCCGTGGCCGCCTGCATGTCCGCCGACACCGCCTCACATCACCGCCGGCTCGGCATCCGCCCCGCGACAGAAGCGGACGCCGCGTCGATCTGCACCATCTACAACCAGGGCATCGAGGACCGCCTGGCGACGCTCGAGACCACGCTGCGCACGCCGCAGGAGCGCCGCGAGTGGCTCGCCGCGCGTGGCCCTCGGCATCCGGTGCTGGTTGCCGAGCGCGACGACGCGATCGTCGGCTGGGGAAGTCTCAACGCGTTCAATCCACGCCCGGCCTACGACCACGTGGCCGACTTCTCGGTGTACGTGGAGCGAGCCAGCCGCGGCACCGGTGTCGGCGGCGCGATCATCGAGGCGCTCGAGCGCGAGGCACGGCGGCTCGGCTACCACAAGATGGTGCTGGCGATGTTCGCCTGGAACGATGCCGGCGTCGCGCTGTATCGAAAGGCCGGATTCCGGATCGTCGGCACCTACCGTGAGCAGGGTCGACTCGACGGCAGGTGGGTCGACACCACGTTGATGGAGAAGCTCCTCGACTGAGCACCCCTCACGGCCGATGGCCGCGCGCTCAGATCAGCTCGTCCTCGCGCCGGTCGGTCTCGCCGTAGCGGCGCAGCGTCGCCGGCCGGGTGCCGGCGTAGAGCCGCTCGACGTTGGCGGCGATCTTCGCGTTCTCGCGCTCGAACAGGCTGTTGCCGGCGAGATCGCTCTCGACCAGGAACGGGCCGAAATTCTCGACCTCGAGCACCCACATCGCCTGCGCGATGCCGAGCTCGTCCAGCCAGTGCGCGGCGCGGACCTTGCGGATGCCCCGGCCGAGCAGGGCGCCGGTGCCATAACCCACGGTGGTGAGGTAGACCGCACCGCGCGGCACGAAGTGCTCGCGGTAGTCGGCGCTGCTCATCCCGCCCTTGCCGACGATGACCTTGGCCTGCGAGATGTCGAACCACCGCGACATCCACTTCGAGAACCGGAACGAGGCGGTCGCGGTCACCGCGCCCATCTCGAACGAGCCGTCGGGGTTGACCCGCGCCGCCGGTGAGCAGTGGAAGTTGACGTTGCCGATACTCGCGACGTCGCCGGGCAGCGGCGTGCCGTCGTCGACGACCTTCTTGTAGACGCCTTCCCGCGCGGTGTAGACCAGCCCGTCGATGTAGACGACGTTGCCGATCTCGAGCCCGACCAGATCCTCGGTGGTGACCGGAGACCTCAGCCGGACTGTCTTGAGCTCTGATCCTGTGTCGTCCATTCGACCGTCTCTCGCCTCGCGTACTCGGTGAACCACTGCGGGTCGGTGCGCTCGACCACCGTGCCGTCGGCGTGGATGCGCGCGCACGCCCGACGCGACGACAGGCAGAACATGTGCACGCTCATCGGCATTCCGCCGGTATGGCAGTAGCCGACCTCGATGTGGCAGTCGACCACCATCGACGAGCCCGCGAAGCCCATCGCGCCCATGCCGACCTCGTTGCCGAGCGTCTTGAGCTCCTCCTCCAACGCCGCGATCCGCGGATCGGGATTACGATCACCGACCACCCGCAGACACGCCGCCTGCTTGCCGAGCACCATGCAGGTGTCCTTCGAGCCCCCGAGCCCGATACCGACGATCGCCGGCTGGCAGGCCAGCCCGCGCTTGCCGAAGGCGAGCAGCGCATCGAGGTAGAAGCGCTTGATGCCGTCGATACCGTCTCCCGGGAACAGCATCCGATAGTCGGTGCCGAACAGCCCACCCTTGTGCACCGTGGTGAGCTCCACCCAGTCGCCCTCGGGATGGAAGCTGTACTCGATCTCCGGCGCGTTGATACCGACGTTGTTGTCGTGATCGGTGCGCCACAGCGGATGGACCCGGTTCGGCCGCAACGGCACGCCGTTGGTGGCCTCGGCGGTGGCACGCCGCAGCGCCGTCTCGAGCGCCACCGGGCCGCCCTCGACGCGCGCCTCGTTGCCGTACTTCACGTACCAGCGGGGCACACCGGTATCGGCGCACATCGCCCGCCGGTCCTCCTTCGCCGCGTCGTAGTTCGAGAGCATGGTCTTGATCACGAAGCACGACAGCGGACCCTTCTCGGTGCTCGCCATGTCGCGCAGCGCGCCGAGATAGTCGTCCGGGATCTCGATCGCCGCCTTGCTCATCAATCGGCCGGCGGTCGCGTGGATGGTCTCGATGGGAATCATCGGCATGTCCTCGCCTGCCTGTGGCGCCGGTCAGGCGGCCTCCTCGTCGGTGTCGATCAGCGATTCGCCGGGACGCACGATGGTGAACTCGACCGGCTCGTCGGACATCTCGACCCGACCCTCTCGCGCACGGGCGACGGTGAAGGTCGAGGTCTCGAGATTGCGGGTCTCAGGGAAATCCTCGCGGAAATGGGCTCCGCGCGAGTCGTCGCGCTGCAGCGATGCATGCGCGATCACCTCGCTGACCTCGATCAGGCTGCGCAGGTTGAGCCAGTCGTGCCAGGTGAGGTTGAACGCGCGGTCGACGTCGGCCACACCGGTCTCGAGCAGCTCGGCGTGGAGCCCTTCCAGATTGCCGATACCGCGCCGCAACCCGTCGGCGGTGCGAATGACGCCGACATCGTCCCACATCACGTCCAACAAGGCGTCGCGCAGCGCGTTCACGTCACCGCGGCCGTGGCGGAACGGGTGCAGGGCACGGTCGATCTCGGCCGTCAGCAGCGACTCGTCCGGCGCCCCGCCACCGTTGCCGGCGCCGACCCAGCGCGCCATCTCCTCGCCGGCGACGCCGCCGTAGACGGTGGAGTTGGCGACGCCGTTGCCGCCGAGACGGTTCGCACCGTGCACGCCACCGGCATCCTCGCCGGCCACGTAGAGGCCGGGGATGGTGGTGGTGGTGTCGGGCTCGCAGACCACGCCCCCCATCAGGTAGTGCGCCGTCGGCACCACCTCGACCAGCCCGCCGGCGAGGTCGAAACCGCAGTCGGCGCAGCGCTCGACCATGCCCTTGAACTGGCGGCGGACGTTGTCGGGGCCGAGATGGCCCATGCTGATGTGGACACCGCCGTTCGGCGTGGTGTTGCCCTTGCGCATCTGGTCGTAGATGGCGCGGCTCACGATGTCACGGGTGGCGCGCTCGGCGCGCTCGGCGTACGCCTCCATGAACCGATGGCCGTGTCCGTTCAGCAGGTGACCGCCGGCGCCGCGCAGACCCTCCTCGAGCACCGTGCCGGTCATGCGGGTGTCCGGCCCGGCGAGCAACCCGGTCGGATGGAACTGCACCATCTCCATGTCGCGCAGCGCGAGCCCGGCGCGTAGCGCCATCGCGAGGCCATCCATCGACTTGTCGCCGGACGGCGTGTGGTAGCGGTACATCGTCGGGCCACCGCCGGTGGCGAGCAGCACCGCCCTCGCGGCCACGTAGCGGAAGCGTCCGGTACGGACGTCGATCATCAGCACGCCGGCGATCCCGCCGCCGTCGGCCCGTGGCACCAGGCCGACCGCGCGGTGCTCCTCCAGCCGACGGATCGGGCGCGCCCAAACCTGCTCCATCAGGCGATTGATGATCTCGATGCCGGTGAGGTCGCCCTTGTGGACGGTGCGGTCGAACGTCTGCCCCGCGAACGCCTTGCCGTGGAGGGTGCCGTCGGGATTGCGGTCGAAGAAGCAGCCGATCTCGTTCTCGAGCTCGTGCACGCGCTCGATCGCGGTCTCAACCAGCTTCCAGGCGAGCCCCTGGTGGGGCAGCCACTTGCCGCCCTCGATGGTGTCCATGAAGTGGCGCTCGACGGAGTCCTTGGGGTCGAGCGCGACGTTGTAGCCGCCCTGCACCATGCGCGTGCAGCCGGACTTGCCGAGCAGGCCCTTGCTGGCGACGGTGATCGCGAGCCGGGGGTTGGTCTGATGCGCGTGCAGCGCGGCGAACAGGCCGGCGCCGCCGCTGCCGAGGATCAGGATATCGGTGGCGTCGCGCTCGAGCATTGCTCCTCACCACGTGCAGCGAGCCGCCTGCGAGCGACTCCGAAAGATCGGCAACGCGCCGCCGCTCGCGCTCGGGCGATCTCGGCCGCGCAGACCAAGACCCTACATCGCCCGCA
Source organism: Ectothiorhodospiraceae bacterium (assembly GCA_024234875.1). Classification (GTDB taxonomy): domain Bacteria; phylum Pseudomonadota; class Gammaproteobacteria; order HK1; family HK1; genus JACKNM01. The sequence continues at coordinate 312,812 of JACKNM010000002.1, forward strand.
CCACGAACCCGACCGCGACCAGGACGGAGACCCCGGCGGCAACGGTGGCGAAGGTCTTCTGGCGCTCGCTCCAGGCCAGATTCTCCAGCACCAGCACGCGCAGCCCGCCGAGCATGTGCACTGCCAGCAGGAACACGAGCCCGGTCTCTGCGATCTTCACGATCGGCATCTCGGTCCAGCGCAGGAACCCGTCCAGCGCCGCCTCGCCCTCGATGGCGAGGCCGAGCACCAGGAGATGCAGCGGCAGGAACGCGGCCAACGCGACCCCGGAGAGTCGGTGCACGAGGGCCGCGAGCCACAGCGCCCCGCGCCGCGGACGGACCCCGGCGCTCACAGGATGCCCACCAGGGCACGCGACCCGAGCAGCAGCAACAACAGGCCGAAGCCGAGGGCGACACGGTCGAGCGCCGTGCGCGAGAGTCTCGTCCAGTCACCGAGCACCGAGCGCACGCCGATGGCGGCATGCACTGCCGCCGCCACCACGAACAGTCCGTAGTACAGGCCCCAGAACGTGCTTCCCCGCGTGCGCGCGAGAATCTCTCCCGCGCTCAGCCCGTCACCGACCGCGTACAGGATGAGTGCCACGTGCCCGAGCACCAGCGGTAGCAGAATGGCAGCGGTGCCGCGCTGCGCGACGTAGAGCGCAGTCGGGCTCATCGGCCGGTCAGGCGGCGCCAGGCGGCGCCGACGCTCGCACGCTTGAGCCCCGCGATCGACGCGGTCGGGCTCAGCTGCTTCGGACAGTGGTCGACGCAAGACTGGTGGCTGTGACAGTTGTGGCAGCCGGCATCGCCCGATACCGCGGCGATTCGCGCGTCGTGCTCGGCATCGCGAGTGTCGTTGACCAGCGTCCAGGCGCGATTGAGCGCGGCCGGGCCGAGATAGTCCCGGCGCAGGCTCACCACCTCGCAGGCGGAGTAGCACACGCCGCAGTTGATGCACTCGATCCCGGCATCCACGGCCTTGCGCTTCGGGGTCTCGGGCGAGATGCGCTCGAACGGCTCACGGCGGCTGCGCGTCGGCGAGAAGCGGCCCTTGGCGCGCTGCCACTTCTCGAAGAACTCGGTCATGTCGCAGGCGAGGTCCTTGATCACCGGCAGGTTGCGCAGCGGACCGATGGTGATCACGCCGTCCTCGGCGACCTTGGAGACGTGGGTGCGACAGGTCCAGCGCGGCGCGCCGTTGACCGTCATCGCGCACGAGCCACACATGCCGACACGGCACGCGAAGCGGTAGGACAGAGTGGAGTCGAGGTGGCGCTGGACGAAGGTCACCACGTCGAGCACGGTCTGACTCTCGCGGAACGGCACCCGGTAGTGCGCGTACGCGCCGTCCTCGCCGCCACGCCAGATGCGCACGTCGAGCTCGGTCGGCGTCGCGTCGTTGGAAGTCGGCATCGTCGCCCGTTTCGGTCGCTGCGGAAGGTCGGCGATGCTATCACCGGCCTCGGGCGAGAAAAAGTCCGCGGGCGGCTCCGAGCCCGGCCCTCGGCGCCTGCCGCCATCGTGCCGGCTCCGGAAAAGAAGAGAGCGGCCCGAGGGCCGCTCTCTGGTCGCCGGGTCGAGCCCGGCGCGACGCTGTCGCGGCCTACTTCAGGTAGGTCGCCTTCAGCGACTGGGCCTCACCCCAGATGCGGTAGTTCTCGCGGAACGCGAAGTAGCTGTCGGCGAACTTCTTGAAGATCTCGTCCTTCGCCGACTCCTCGGCCACGACCTCGCGCCAGGCCTTCTCGAACACCGCAAGCTGCTCGTCGGTCCAGCGGCGGTTGGTCACGCCGTACTTGGACTTCATCTCCTGCATCGCGTTCGGGTTCAAGTACTCGGACTGGGCGGTGTTGTACGCCACCTCCTTCTTGAGACCCACGTCGACCATGCGCTGGTAGTGCTTCGGCAGCTTCTCCCAGGCCTCCTTGTTCACGAGGAACTCACCCACCGACACCTGCTGGTGCCAGCCCGGGTAGTAGTTGTTCTTCGCGATCTGGTAGAAGCCGAGCTGGATGTCCATCACCGGCATCGAGAACTCGGTGGCGTCGATGACGCCGCGCTCGAGCGCCGGGTAGATGTCCGGAGCGGCCAGCAGCTGGGTCGACACGCCGAGCTTCTGCATCACCTTCGCGCCGAGGCCGAAGAAGCGCATCTTCATGCCCTTCAGCTCGTCGAGCGAGTTCACCGGGTTGCGGAACCAGCCCGACGTCTCGGCGCCGTGGCTCAGGTTGACCATGCCGATCAGATTGTGCTTGGCGTACAGCTCGTTGCGCAGATCGTTGCCGCCGCCGAAGTACAGCCAGGCGAGGTACTCACCGACCTGCGGCCCGAACGGCACCGCGGTCATGAACGAGAGCGCCGGGTACTTGCCGGTGTGGTAGCCGGCGGTGGTCCAGCACGACTCGACCGAGCCCTTGGAGGCCGCATCGAAGCACTCGAGCGCCGGCACCAGCGCGCCCGGCTCGAAGAACTTGATCTGGAACTTGCCCTCGGACATCACCTCGATGTCCTCCTCGAAGCGCTTCGCCGACTGGCCCTGCAGCGGCGACTGCGAGCCGAACGCGCTCTGCATCTTCCAGCGCACGCGCTGCGCGTCGGCGTCACCCGACCAGGTGCCGGCGGCGAGCAGGACCGCGCCGGCGGCCAGGACAGTGGTCGTCTTCTTCATCGATGTTTCCTCCAACTCCCCAAAATGGGCTCAAGCTCTGCCACCCCCGCGGGGCGGCCGTCACTGGGTTCGCGTCCAGCTCAGGCGAGACTGCTCGCGGGCATCGCTCAGCTCACCAGGGGGCCGAGCCTAGTGGAAACGGGGGTGACTCAACAAGCGATCGTGATGTTGCGGCGCAGCGAAATCGCCGGCGCCAGGGCTCGCGTCGACACGACCAGGTCGGCGCGCCGGCGGTCGCCCCGCGGCCTCAACCGGTCCGCTCGCGCGGGCGTGACGGCGGCTCGCGCGACTGCATCAGCCCGCGCACCGCCCGCCGGTAGTCGTCGATGCGCCCGAGAAGATGGGCCCTCTGCGCGTCGTCGAGGGTGCCGTCGAGCGATGCGACCAGTGACTTCCAGCCCACGATGGCAGACTCCCGCCGCGCCGCGAAGTCACTTCCGTCCTCGCCGACGTCGACCCACCAACGGACCAGGATCGCCTCCAGCGTCTGCGCGCTCGCCCCCTCGCGCAGCGCCGCCAGCAGGCGGCGACCCATCGCCTCGCGATAGGCCAGCCAGTCCGCGGCGCGGTCGGGGATGCGCGCGAGCGCGGCGTCGACCAGCGCGAGCTGGGCATCGTCCAGATCCCCCACCCAGTCCTCCAGCCGACCGACCCAACGATCACGGCGCGCCTCGGCGCGCTCGGAGCTGGCGCCGAGATGCTCCTCGCGGTACTCGCCGTTCGACCGCGCGAGCTCCGATGCCAGCACGTCGACCTGGTCGGGGCCGAGGGTGGCGAGCACCGGGACGACGTCGCCGATGACCGCCCGCGCGGTCCGCTCGTAGAGCGCGCGGCCGGCGTCGTGAGCGTTGTCGATCTCGGCCGCGGTCAGCCCGTCGGCGGCGTCACCGCGCAGCCGGTCGAGCGCGGCGAGGACCGCCGGCAGCTCCTCGCGGCGATGTCGATCGAGGCGCATCGCGAGTGCGGCGGCGAGGCGCTCGCGCTGAGGCGGGTCGAGATCGACGAGGCGGTCCACCCGACGCAGCACCAGCCAGTCGGCGTTGTCGTAGGCGAGCCCGACGGCCGAGCAGCCGGCGATGGCGCCGAGGACGATGCCGAGCAACGCGGCGCGCAGCACCCGCGCGCGACGAGCGACGATCGCGGGGGGCACGCACGGGCGATGTCGCATCGGACCGGCCCCTACTCGCGGGCCCAGAGCTGGTGGGTGAGGATCCCGACGCGCGCCTCGATCGCCTCCATCGCGCCGAGGATGACGTCCTCGCGATAGCGGCGCCCGATGATCTGCACGCCTGCCGGCAGGCCCTCCACCATCCCGATCGGCACCACGCCCGCCGGCAGCGAGAGGTAGTTCACACCGACGCTCCAGATCGCCCCCATGAACAGATCCTGGACCTGCTCGAAACCGCGCGCGTCGTAGTCCCAGGGATAGGTGGGGCGCATCAGAAACGGCGAGAGGACCAGCGGATGCTGGTCCAGGAACGTGTTCCAGGCGCGCAGGTACGCGGTGCGCCGCGCGAGGCCGGCGCGGTAGCCATCGGCGTCGACGACGCGGCCGATGCGGCAGTAATGCTCGAAGATCTGCTGGATGGTCTCGCTGCCGTGCTCGCGCGCGAGCGGCCCGAGCGTTTCGCGGATCTCGTGCACCGCGACGTCGAACCAGCCCTGCGCCGGATCCATGATCGACGGCGTCTCGACCTCGTCGACCGCGTAGCCGGCATCGGCGAGATGGGCTGACGCCCGATCGACCGCGGCCGCGATCTCGGGATGGATCGGATAGCCGTGCGATTGCTTCGTCACCGCGACCCGAATCGGACCGGGGAGGGTCGGCCCGTCGAACGGTGCCGGCACCCACCACGGGTCGCGGGCGTCGCCGCCGGCCATCACCCGCGTGGCGAGCCTGACGTCACGCACCTCACGGCAGATCGCCCCCTGCACCGACATGAGCTGCGCCAGCATGCCGCGCTCCGCCCCGGCCGACGGATTGAACGCCGGCACACGGCCGAGCGTCGGCTTCACCGTCGCCAGCCCGCAGGTGAACGAGGGAAATCGCAGCGAGCCACCGATGTCGTTGCCGTGATGGATCGGGCCGAAACCGGCCGCCGCCGCCGAGCTCGCGCCGCCGGACGAGCCGCCCGGTGACGCATCCGCGTCCCAGGGGTTCAGAGTCCGGCCGTGCAGCGGATTGTCGGTGGTCGCCCGCATCGACAGCTCGGGCGTGTTGGTGCGCCCGATGATGATCGCGCCGGCGTTTCGCAGGTTGCGCACCACCGGCGAGTCGTCCGGCGCGATCACCGATTCCAGCGCCGGCAGCCCGTTCGGCGTCGGTTGGCCCGCGACGTCGACGTTCTCCTTCACCGTCACCGGCACACCGTGCAGCGGACCGGCGATTCGACCGGCGGCGAGCGCGGCGTCGGCCTCGCGCGCGGCGGCGCGGGCGGCGTCGGAGTGGTCGTAGACGATCGCGTTCAGCTCGGGATTACGGCTCGCGACCCGCTCGAGCACCGAGTCCATCACCTCGGCGCTCGAGAAGTCGCGACGCTGGATTCCGACCGCGAGCTCGCAGGCGCTCAGCCGCCACAGTGCGTCGCTCATGCTCAGCCCTCCATCAGACCGGCGATGGTGAAGCCGCCGTCGGCGGCGTAGACGTGGCCGGTGGTGAAGCTGCACTCGTCACTGGCGAGAAAGGCGGCGACGGCGGCGATCTCCTCGACCTTGCCGTAGCGCTTGAGCGGCATCCGCGCGGCCGCACTCGGCATCAGCTCGCCCTGGACCTCGGGGCGGGTGAGGGTCGGTCCCGGGGCCACCGCGTTGACCAGGATCCCGTGCTCCGCGAGCTCGATGGCCATGGTCTGGGTGAGATTGACGAGCCCGGCCTTGCTCGCGCCGTAGGCGGCGCGCCCTCTTCCACCGAAGATCCCGGAGTTCGACGCGACGTTGACGATGCGCCCGCCACGTCCCTGCTCGACCATCCGCCGCGCCGCCGTCTGCCCGCAGAGGAACGCACCGTAGAGGTTGGTGCCGATCACCTTCCTCCACAGCGCGTCGGACATCTCCAGGAACGGCGCGCGATCCATCACCCCGGCGTTCGCGACCAGGATGTCGAGACCACCCCCGAGCGCGGCGGCCGCCGCCACCGCGGTCTCCACCGCCGCCCGATCGCGGACGTCGAGCGCCTGCCCCGCGGCCTCGGCGCCGCCGGCGCGGATGGCGTCCACCGTGGCCTCTATCCGACCGCCGTCGAGGTCACAGACCAGCACCCGCGCGCCCTCGCTGGCCAGGCGCTCGGCAATCGCCCGCCCGATGCCGTGACCCGCTCCGGTCACCATCGCCGTCTTGCCCTCGAATCGCATCGTCGTCGTCCTCCCCCGGTCGCGCCGCCCGTGCTCAGTCCGGCAGCGCGTCGCGCAGCAGTGTCCCGAACACGATCATCTCCGGGCTGGTGACCCGGTAGGTGTGAATCGCCGCGACGATCGCGCTCGCCTGCTCGGGCGAGGGCGGCGCGCGATCCGCGGGGAGCGGTGGCAGCGCCGCGAGCACGTCGTCGGCGGCACCGATGATACGGTGCGCGATCTCCGCCCGCGCGCGGCGCGCCGCCTCGTCGCGCAGCGCCGGCCGAATCAGCGTCGCGGCATGCGCGAGGTATGCCGGCCACGGCGCGACGAGGCGATAGAGCCCCGGCACGAACGGCCGGCCGCCGATCTCGGTGGCGAGTCCGAGCAGGGTGTCGCGGACATCGGCGGAGCTGCGCGCGAGGTCCACCATCGCCGGCATCGGCTCGAGCATCGGCAGCGGCGACCACGGCGCGCGCGCGGTGTCCGCCGCACCGCCGGTGCGTGCACCGCCGAGAAGCTTCTCCACGCAGCCCGCCAGCAAGAGGTTGATCGGCGCCACGCGCACGAAGTTCTCGCACACGTTGCGTATCGCGCGCACCCCGGCCGCGTCGACGCCGAGCAGCCGCATCGCGGCGGCGGTGAGCGGCGGGTGCGGCGCGACGTCGACCATCGACGCCAGCCGCCAGGCGGTGGTGGGGATGGTGCCGTCGACGAAGGCCGGGCGCACCGCGGCCCAGGCGTACTCCAGGCAGCCGGGCATGGTCGCGACGTGGCGCTGTAGCGACGACACGTAGGGCACGCCGCAGTACACGCGGAGCTCGTCGTAGATGCGGGCGATCTCGCCCCGCGCGTCGGCCTCGGCCAGCTCGGCCATCATTCCACCGGCCGGCGGCGCGGCGGTGTCACCACGTTGCGTCATTCCCGGTCCCCTCCTCCGTTCATCGACCCGCGGCATTAGGCAACAGCGCGCGCACCCCGGCAACCGCGACGCGGCCGCTCGTCAATCCGAGGGCAGCGGGATGAACTCGTGCTCTCCGGGCACTGGCGGGAAACGTCCCTCGACCCAGTCTCGCTTCGCCTGCTCGATTCGCTCGCGCCGGCTCGAGACGAGGTTCCACCAGATGTGTCGCGGGCCGGGCGATGCGCCGCCGAGCACGATCGCCCGCGACCGGGCCGCGGCCTCGATGGCCACCGGCGCACCGGCGGCGAGGACTGCCATGGTGCCCGGCTCGATCGCCCGGTCGCCGATCCGCACCGCGCCCTCGACGACGTAGACGGCCCGCTCCGGCGTGGCGTCCGGGAGCTCGAGTCGACCCGCTGCTTCGAGCGCGACATCGAGGTAGAGCGTCTCGATCGCCACCTGCACCGGAGATTCCAGCCCGAGCGCGCGCCCGATGATCACCGTGGCCCGCACCCCGTCCGCGGCGTGGACCGGCAGCGTGCCGGCCGGGTGGTGCACGAACGCCGGCGCCACCTCCTCGGCCTCGTCCGGCAACGCCATCCACGACTGGATGCCGTGCAGCGTCGAGCCGGCAGCGCGCACCTCGGGCGCGGTGCGCTCGGAATGCACGATGCCACGCCCGGCGGTCATGAGGTTCACCGCCCCCGGGCGGATCGGCTGCACGCAGCCGAGGCTGTCGCGGTGGAGGATCTCGCCCTCGAACAGATAGGTGACGGTGGCGAGGCCGATGTGGGGATGGGGCCGGACGTCGATACCCTCGCCAGGGCCGAAGCGCGCCGGGCCCATCTCGTCGAGGAACACGAACGGCCCGACCGCGGGCCGCGTCGAGGACGGCAACACGCGGCGCACCGAGAAGCCGCCGAGATCGCGTGGCCGCGGCTCGATGACCTGCGTCACCACCGCGGCGGAAACCCCGGATCTCTTCGCATCCTGCATCGCGTCGCCCTCCCGATCGGTTCGATGCGTGGACGATACCTCGCAACCTCCCGACGGCCCGGGTCGTGGCGACCATCTGCCACGCCGCGGGCGGCCGCAGCAGGCCGCCCCCACCGCCAATGACCGACGTCAGCGATGCGCCCCGCAAACCGCGTCGGGGCGGGCCGCCGAGCCCGCCCCGGGGGTGGCGACGAACGGACGGACCCGGCTGTCTACCTCCGGGGCCCCTCAGCGGATGCGCACCCCCTGGCGGTCCAGCTCGCGCTGGACCGCACCGACGTCGAGGCGGTCGAGCTCGCGGTTCGAGCGTAGCGACACCGCGGCGGCGACGCCGGCGCCCTGCCCGGTGACCGCGCAGCAGCTCATGTTGCGCGTCGCCGCGTGGCTCACCCGATCGCCGCCGGTCGCTCGCCCCGCCACCAGCAGATTGCCGACCCGGTGCGGCAGCAGATTGCGGTACGGGAGCTGGAAGTAGCGCCCGGTCGTCGGCAGCACCAGGATGCCGTAGCCGTCGATGAACTCGGGGTAGATGCCGATCGAGTCCTCGAACCGCCCCTGCTCGCGCACGTCGTGCTCGGTCATGTTGTAGACGGCGTCGATCTTGCGCGTGTCACGGATACCGATGGTCATGCCGAAGTTGCGCAGCCGCGCGCCCTCGCAGCCGGGCATGAAGCGGCGCAGGGCGTCGAGGGCGAGCATGGCCTGGCGGCGCCCCTCGATCTCGAACCGGCACAGATCGTCCGGATCGGTGCCGTCGCAACCGTCCATGTGGACGAGGTTCATGTAGGTGAGCTCACCGGTGTCGTGCACCGCGCCCCAGGTGCCGGCGATGGTGGTGAGATGCGGCGGGATGAGACCCGCCTCGATCGCCTGCTGGAACGGCTTCCTGATGAAGGGCGAGAACATCTCGTCCTCCTTGCCGGTGGTCTCGATGTTCCACTCGCCGCCACCGGCCCAGTCCCGATAGGTCTGCGGGTCGGCGCGCACACCCTCCATGAAGGCGCGCTTGTCGACGCCGGCGAGATGGAACATCACCGATGCCGCCATCATTTGCTCGCGCGGGGTCTTCGCGGTGGGCGCTCCCGCCCGGTGGGCGACGTCGGCATCGCCGGTGGCATCGATGACCCGCCGCGCGAGGATCGCCTCGCGGCCGGCCTTGGACTCGGTGACGATGCCGGTGATGCGGTCGCCGTCGATGATTGGCGCGACGAACAGGCGGTGGAGCATCGGGTGGATCCCGGCCTCCTCGACCAGCCGATCGGCCACCAGCTTGAAGCCCTCCGAGTCGAGCTCGTAGGACAGCGACTGCGACTCGGGAACCGCCGCCCCCATCGCCTTCGCCCGCTCCTCGAGCTCGCGCCCGATGCCGTTGGCCTCGATGGTGCCCTCGTGTCGGTACCAGGCCATGCCCTCGACGCCGACCGCGGTGATGTTGCCGCCGAAGCAGCCGAAGCGCTCGACGAGGGTCACCTCGACCCCGGCACGCGCCGCCGCCAACGCGGCCGACAACCCTCCGGGCCCCGACCCGACCACCAGGACGTCGGTCTCGTGGACGACGTCGACCTGTCGGGCCGGCTCGGTGATCTGACGACGACTGCTGCCCATGGTCCTCGGCTCCGATGCGGCTTCGCGCCTGGCGCGGCAGTCTGGACCGCGATGCCCGCGCGCTCAAGGCTCGCGCCGCGCGGCCGATACCCCGCCACAGGGATTCGGCGCGCCGCCGGGCGCGGTGGTCGCTCGGCGCACGGCAGGAGGCCGAGACGCGACCGGACCCACTGGACTGGCGCGGGCATTCGCACCGCCGGACCGGCGAGCGGCCGGCTCGCCCTCGACTCGGAGAGCCTCTATGGCACGCATTCTCGTCGTCGACGACAGCAAGTTCGTCGCCCGCGCCATGACCGCCGCGCTGACCTCCGCCGGGCACGAGGTGATCGCCATCGGGCACGACGGCAACGAGGGCGCGGCCCTGTTCCGTGAGCATCGCCCCGACCTCGTCCTGCTCGACATCACCATGCCCAATCGCGACGGCCGCGACTGCCTCGCCGACATCCTGGCGACCGACCCCGGGGCCCGCGTGGTCATGGTCTCGGCGATCAAGGAGCAGGACGTGGTGAGCGACTGCCTGGCGCACGGGGCGCTGGACTTCATCTCGAAGCCGCTCCAGCTCGGCGATCCGGCCTACCTCGAAGGCTTCGCCGCCACCATCGACCGCGCCGCCAGCGGTGTGGCACGGACGCCGGCATGAGCCTCGCCGAAGCCCACACCGCGAGCTTCGCTCGGGTCGCCGCGCAGTCGCTGACGGCGATCCTCGGCGCCGCCTGTCAGGCCGAGGCGCAGGCCCGACCGACCGAGAGCCCGAGCAGCAGCCGCGACCTCCAGGTCTCGGTGTTCTTCACCGGTATGGCATTCGGTGAGTACATCCTCGCCATGGAGGAGGCGACCGCGCTCGGATTGCTCGGCATGCCGCCCGAGACCGTCGGCGAGCCGGAGGCCCGGGACGAGCTCCGTGATGCCTTCGCCGAGGTGTTGAACACCGCGGTCGGTGAGGCGATCACGGAGCTGCGCGACGCCTACCGCAAGCTCACCTTCACCGCGCCGCGCGTGAGCCACGGCCCGTCGCGCTATCCGGACGTCGCGAGCGCGGTGTGCATCGTCCACACGCCCGCCGGTGACGTCGAGTGCCGGTTCTACCTCGACGCGATGCGCCTCGACCTCGCGACCTCCTACGAGGAGGTCGTGCATGCGTTGGTCGACAGCAACCGCACATTGGAGGCCGCGAACCGCCGGCTCCAGGAGCAGCAGTCGCAGCTGGTGCACGCCGAGAAGATGGCCTCGCTCGGCGTGCTGGCGGCCGGCGTGGCCCACGAGATCAACAACCCGTTGGCCTTCGTCGACAGCAACCTCGCGACCCTGGACGGCTACCTCGACACCCTCATCAGCCTGTTCAGCGTCTACGAGCGGCTGGCGGAGTCGCTGGGGCATCTCGGCGACGACGGCGTGCGCGAGCACCTGTCACGCATCGGCGAGATGCAGGAGACCGAGGATCTCCGGTTCATCATCGAGGACACCAACACCCTGCTCGAGGACTCGAAGTCCGGGCTCGACCGGATCAAGACCATCATCCGCAGCCTCAAGGAGTTCTCTCACGTCGACGGTGGCGAGCAGCAGCCGACCGACCTGAACAAGGTCATCGAGAACACCCTCGTCCTGGTCTGGAACCAGATCAAGTACACCTGCGAGGTGGACCGCGAGCTGACCCCTATCCCCGACGTCATCGGCAACCCGAGCGAGTTCGGACAGGTATTCACCAACCTGCTGATCAACGCCGCTCAGGCCATGCAGGGCAGCGGGCGCATCAGCGTCGAGACCGCGGTCGAGGGCTCGGAGGTCGTGGCCCGGGTCCGTGACGACGGCTGCGGTATCGAGGCCGAGCATCTCGACCGCATCTTCACCCCGTTCTTCACCACCAAGCCGGTCGGCCAGGGCACCGGGCTCGGCCTCTCGATCTCCTACGGGATCGTGAAGAAGCACGGCGGTCGGCTCGAGGTCGAGAGCACGCCGGGCGTCGGCACCACGTTCACGCTTCGCCTGCCGGCGGCGCCGGCGGCATCGCTCGCCGAGGCTTCCTGATCGCAGCGATCGACCGGCGCCACGGCGCCGGTGCGGTTGACGCTCGAAACCCGCTCCGAGACAGTAGCCGCCCACGGCGCATTGCCCGGCGCTGCCCGGAGGCGGAGATGGACGACGAGCGCGGCGGGGAGATCCCTGCCTTCACCAAGCGGCGCCTGCAAGCCCAGGTCATCAAGCCGATCTGGGAGGAGATGGTCGCCGAGATCGGCGAGCCGGCGGCGCGCCGGATCATCGAGCGAGCCATTCGCAAGGCAGCCCTCGCCGAGGCGGCGGACCTCGCCGCTCGGGCACCCGGCGGGGAGACCTCGATGCGGTCCTTCGTCACCCTGTACGACCAGCTCTACGAGAGCTGGAAGGCCGAGGGCGTGCTCGAGGTCGAGATCCTGCGCGCCGACGACGAGCACTTCGACTTCGACGTCACCCACTGCGGCTACGTCCAGATGTATCGCGACGCGGGGCTCGGTGACATCGCGCCGCTGCTCTCGTGCAACCGCGACGGCGTGTTCTGCCAGGGCTACGACGCGCGCATCCAGCTCGTCCGCGAGCAGACCATCATGGGGGGCGCGCCGCGCTGCACGTTCCGCTACCGGTACCGGCGCGCCGGCGACGCGGGCTGAGCGCGATGGTCGACTACCTCACCACCCGCGAGGTCGCGGCACTGCTGCGCGTGAAGGAGCGCAAGGTCTACGAGCTGGTGGCCGACCGCGCCATCCCCGCCAGTCGGGTCACCGGCAAGCTGCTGTTTCCGCGTGACCTCATCGAGGGCTGGGTCCGCCGTCACATCGACTACCGCGGCGACGTCGAGAGCCTGCGCGCCTACCCGCCGGTGGTCGCCGGCAGCCACGATCCGCTGCTCGACTGGGCGGTTCGCGAATCGGGATGTGGGCTCGCGATGTATTTCGACGGCAGCCTCGACGGGCTGGCGCGCCTGCGCGCGGGCGAGGCGTTGGTGGCCGGCATGCACATGCTCGAGCCCGAGACCGGGGACTTCAACCGCGCGCACGTCGAGCGCGACCTCGGCGGTCAGTCGGCGGTGCTGGTCGAATGGGCCTGGCGCACCCAGGGTCTGGTCGTCCCGCGGGGCAACCCGCGCCGCATCGCGGGCGTCGGCGACCTGCGCGGCCTGCGGGTGATCCCGCGCCAGGTCGGTGCCGGGAGCCACGCCCTCCTCCATCACCTCCTCGCCGAGTCCGGCATGGCCGACGGCGCCGCACGCCTCCTCGACCCGCCGGCGCGCACCGAGGCCGACGTCGCGCTCGCGGTGGCCGACGGACGCGCCGACGCCGGCCTCGCGGTGGAGAGCGTCGCACGGCAGCACCGTCTCGACTTCGTGCCCCTGTTCCGCGAGCGCTACGACCTCCTCGCCTGGAGGCGCGAGTACTTCGAGCCTCCGCTACAGAAGCTGCTCGCGATCACCCGCACCGCACGGTTCAGGGAGCGCGCGGAGTCGTTCGGCGGCTACGACGTCTCCGGGCTCGGCACCGTGCGGTGGAACGGTCGCTGAGGCGAGCGCGGCCGGCGCCGACCCACCATCAGCGCTTCGCGTTGGGGAAGAAGAGCTGCTGGCCGTCGATCCGGAAGGCGGCGATGGCGCTCTGGCCTTCGTCGGACCGCAGCCAGTCGATGAACGCCTGCCCCGACTTCGCCTTGACGTGCGGATGCTTCTGCGGGCTCACCAGGATCACGCCGTACTGGTTGAACAGTCTGGTGTCGCCCTCGACCGCGATCGCGAGATCCGCCTTGTTCTCGAACGCGATCCAGGTGGCGCGGTCGGTCAGGGTGTAGGCGCCCATCCCGGCGGCGGCATTGAGCGTCGCGCCCATTCCCGACCCGGTCTCTCGATACCAGGCTCCGCTCGCGGACGTCGGGTCGACGCCGGCCAGCTTCCACAGCGAGCGCTCCTTCTTGTGGGTGCCCGAGTCGTCGCCACGCGAGGCGAAGGCCGAGGTGGTGGCCGCGATCTTGCCGAGCGCCGCCACCACGTCTCCGGTGCCGGCGACCCCGGCGGGGTCGGCCTTCGGGCCGACGACCACGAAATCGTTGTACATCAGGTCGAAACGCTCGACCCCGAATCCGTCGGCGACGAACTTCTCCTCCGCTGCCCTGGCGTGCACCAGGAGCACGTCGCCGTCACCGTTGGTCGCGTTCTTGATCGCCTGGCCGGTGCCGACCGCGACCACCCGGACCTCGATCCCGGTCTTGGCGGTGAACTGGGGAAGGATGACGTCGAGCAGGCCGGAGTTCTGGGTGGAGGTGGTCGACTGCACGATGATCGACTCCGCCGCCGCGGGGGCGGCCAGAGCGAGGGCAAGCACCGCGGTGGCGAGCCGGGCGCGAAGTGAGTTTCGGGTCATGTTCGAACTCCTGTGATTCTGGATTGACAGTGCGGTCGCGACGCGCTCAGAGCACGAGGCCTCCATCGAGGAACTCGCGAGCGGCGGCTGTGGATGGCGCGTCGAAGAAGCACGCCGCGGGCGCTTGCTCGAGCACCCGGCCGCGGTGGATGAACACCACCTCGTCGGCGAGGCGTCGCGCCTGCCCGAGGTCGTGGGTGACGAGCACGACCCCGACCCCGGCCGCGCGGGTGGCGCGCACGAGCGCCTCGATGGCCTGGGTCGAGCGCGGGTCGAGGCTGGCGGTCGGCTCGTCCAGCAGCAGGGCTTCAGGTTTGGTCGCCAGCGCGCGCACGAGGGCGACACGCTGCTGCTCGCCACCGGAGAGCACTCGCGCGGAGACCCGCTCGAGATGCCCGAGGTCGCCCGCGGCCAGCAGTGACCGCGCCCGCGCCTCCCGCTCGTGGCGGGGTACGCCGGCGGCGCGCAGTGCATAGGTCACATTGGCGAGCACCGACCGGCGCAGCATCACCGGCTTCTGGAACACGAAGCCGATGCGGGTCGCACGCGAGCGATCCGGCGGACGCGGGCCCCATCGGACGCGCCCGCGGTCGGGCTCGACCAGTCCGGCGACGACCCGCAGCAGCAGGCTCTTCCCCGCCCCGTTCGGGCCGAGGATCACCGTCACCCCGGGCCGTCTGGCGAGCTCCAGGGTCACGTCGTCGAGTAGCACACGCCCGCCCCGGGCCAGACCGACGCCGCTGCAACACAACGGCGCCACGCCACCGGCGACCAGGCCCGCGTCGTCGAGGCGAGGATCCACCACGCCGGCGTCAGCCATGGACCGCCCGCCCTTCCCGGCCGCGCATGGCCATGACCAGGGCGCTCACGGTGACCGTGATCGCGACCAGGATGATGCCGAGCCCGAGCGCGAGGGAGAGATTTCCCTTGGAGGTCTCGAGCGCGATGGTCGTGGTCATCACCCGCGTGACGTGGTTGATGTTGCCACCGACGATGATCACCGCGCCGACCTCGGCGACCGCGCGGCCGAATCCGGCCAGGAGCCCCGTGAGCAGACTCGGGCGGGCATCCCACAACAGGGTCGCGACCATCTCCAGCCTGCTCACGCCGAGCACGCGGAGCTGCTCCTCGTACTCACCCCACAAGTCCTCCACCGTCTGCCGGGTGAGCGCCGCGATGATCGGGGTCACCAGCACCGCCTGGGCGATGACCATCGCAGTCGGCGTGTACAGCAGGCCGAAGGCGCCCAGCGGCCCGGCGCGCGACAGCAACAGGTAGACCACCAGACCCACCACCACCGGCGGCAGTCCCATCAATGCGTTCATCAAGACGACGACGGCCATACGGCCCGGGAACCGCCCGACCGCAACCACGGCCCCCAGCGGCATTCCGACCAGCGCGGCCACGGCGACCGCGCCGAGGCTGACCTGAAGCGACAGCGCGACGATCGCGGCCAGCTCCGGGTCGAGCGACAGCAGCAGGTCGAGCGCATCGCGGAAAGCGGTCGCGAGGTCGGACACCGGGCCCCTCCCGTGCATGTCGCCTGATTGTATTCGGCTGTGTTTCTTTCTCGATATCTGCGTTTTGTATCGAAAGACATGAAAACGCATGAAAACACAGTCTGACGAACGCAACTCGAGTGGTCCGCCGTGAGATGAGCTGCCACCGCGGGGCAAGCCGCACGAGGGGCTGATGCGACGGCCGCGCAGCGTGGCGGTCGTCGCCCGGAACGTGGGTGTCCAGAGGTCGCCCTCCAGAGGTCGCCCCGTGAGATGAACCGTTACCGCGGGGTGGGCCGCCGGCCGGCCGACTCGACGGCCGCGCAACATCGACGTCGTCGCCCGGAAAGTGGGTGTCCAGAAGTCGGCCGCCGAGAGCCTGGGTGTCCAGAGGTCGGCCCGCCCGGAACCTGGGTGTCCAGAGGTCGGCTCGCTCCCAGCGGTCAGCCGGAACCGTGAGTGTCCATAAGCCGACGTCGTCACGAGGCCGGCCCGAATGGCGGGTGTCCAGAAGCCGACTTCGGAACTCAGGTGTCCAGAAGTCGGCCGCCGCGAGCCTGGGTGTCCAGAGGTCGCCCCAGAGGGTGGGTGTCCAGAAGCCGCCGGACCGAAGTCGACCGCCCGCAGGCTGGGTGTCCACGAGCGCGGGCACACACCGGCATCCCGCCCTCACCGGCCATCGACTAGACTCTCGGATTGTTCCGAGCGGGCGGGGTCGGTCGGCGCCTCCCGGGGACGGGCGCGCGACGGGGGCTCTCGGCGGCCCCCGGCGTACGGGGACGAGACGATCGATGGAACTCTCCGGCTACGAGATCCAGGAGCGCATTGGCCAGGGTGGGATGGCCATCGTCTACCGGGCGACCCAGCGCTCGCTCGGCCGTACGGTCGCGCTCAAGATCCTGCATCCGCTCCACGCCGGCACGCCGGAGTTCACCGAGCGGTTCCTGAACGAGGGCCGGCTGCTCGCGGCGCTCACCCACCCCAACGTGGTCACCATCCACGACATCGGGGTCGAGGGCGATCTCCACTACATCGCGATGGAGTACGTGCCCGACGGCAGCCTTGCGCGGCGCATCGCCCGCGGCATGGACGCCGAGGCCGCTCTCGCCTGCGCGATGCAGATCGCCGGCGCGCTCGGCGCCGCGCACGCGCGCTCGATCGTCCACCGCGACGTCAAGCCGAGCAACGTCCTGTTCCGCGCCGACGGCTCACTGGTGCTCACCGACTTCGGCATTGCCAAGCGGCTCGGCACCGCAGACCTCACCGAGACCGGGACCACCGTCGGCAGCCCGCACTACCTGAGCCCCGAGCAGGCGCGGGGCCAGCTCGTCGACGCACGATCGGACATCTACAGCCTCGGCGTCCTGCTGTTCGAGATGCTGACCGGACACAAGCCCTACCAGGGCGCCTCCGACCTCGACACCGCCTGGATGCACGTGCACGAGCCGGTGCCGGAGTTCCCGCCCGAGCTCGCGCCGATCGCCACCGTGTTGGGGCGCATGCTGGCGAAGGACCCGGCCGATCGCTTCTCCGACTGCGCGTCCCTCGTCGCCGCGCTGCGCCAGGTGCAGGAAGCCACGCGACGCCCCGGCGCGCCCCGCATGCACCGCGCCCCACCGGGCGACGGCTTCCATGAGGCGCCGACCACCATGTCCCCGGAGGTCGTCGCCGTCGGCGCAGACGCGCTGGCCGCCGCCGGCGCCCGACCGCACAGACGCCGCCTGGCAACCGGACTCGCGGCGGCGGTCGCACTGGCCGTAGGGGGTGTCGGGCTCGCGGCCTGGCTCGATCGCGCACCGGCACCCACGTCTCGGTTCACGAGCCCGGTCGGCGGCCCGACGGCCGACACCGCCGGTCGACCAGACCTCCTTGCAGCCGTGACACCGCCCGCAGTGACACCGCCCCCTGTGCCGCCGAGCCCCGAGCCATCCGCTCCACCCGTTCCGCGGTCGACGACCGGTGCGTCCACGGAGACACCGTGGCTCGCCGACCTGCCGGGGCGGAGGCCGGCGCCGGAGGCGTCTCGAATCGCCAGCGGCCCGGACGACGGCACCCGAGGCGACACGGCGGTGGACACCACTCGCGACCCCGAGCGCGTGGCGACCGCGGACGTGCCGGGCACGCCCACCACGACGTCGATGCCATCGCAGGCCGACCCAGCCGTGCTGGCCCCGGCGACGCGGGCGGCAACCCGGGTCCGTGCGTCCCACGCCCCGGCGCCACCGGCCGCAGCGGCGAAGGCGGTGCGCATCGACCGGCTGATGGCTGCCGCCGACACCGCGATGTCGGAGAACCGGCTGACCATTCCCGACGGCGACAACGCCGTGGAGTACTACCAGCAGGTTCTCGAGGTGGACCCGGCGCACGTACCGGCACGCGCGGGGATCGAGCGCGTGGCGGCGCGCTACGGTCGCATGGCGCGCGAGCGGCTCGAGGACGGCGACCTCGCGCAAGCACGGACCTTCGTCGATCGCGGGCTCGCGGTGCGGCCGGACGATCGCGGGCTTCGAGCCCTGCGCGCGGAGATCGCGATCGCCGCGGCGCCGACCGACCTCGCCCCGCCCCGTCGCCCCGGCCCGTCCCCCGCGGGCGAGATCCGTGGCGAGTCGCCACGCGAGCTGCTGAACCGGATCAGGCGCTTCCTCGCTCAGTAGCCCCGGGCAGCGCGCGCGTGCCCGACCGACCGCCGCCTATCGAGACCTCGCCTGCAGGTATTCCGCCAGCGCCACCGCGTTGTTGTAGCGCGTCTCCCGCGCCGCGTAGACGAGCGTGACCACGCCCCCCGAGACTTGCGCGAGCAGGTTGCTCACGGCCTGCGGCGCGGCGTCCAGCTCCGCGAAGTAGCGCGCCCGAAACGCGTCCCAGCGCGCCGGCTGGTGGTCGAACCAGCGCCGGAGCTCGGCCGAGGGCGCCACGTCGCGCGCCCAGGCGTCGACCCCGGCGGACGCACGTGAGACGCCGCGCGGCCAGATCCCGTCGACGAGAACCCTGGTGCCATCGCCCGCCTCGGCCGACTCGTACACCCGCTTCACCCGAATCTGCATCTGTCCCCTCACTCGCCTGGCACCGCCGGCATGCCGTCACCGCGCGTCGACGCCCGTCGAAATCACTGCGCGGAGGTACTAGCATGTCGAGCCGCCATCCGCCACGGAGACCGATGTGGACGAGTCCGTGCCCGTGCTCACCCTGGCCGAGGCGTCACGGCGCATTGCCGCCGGCGAGCTGTCCCCGGTCGAGCTCACCCGCTCATGCCTCGACCGCATCGCGAGCCTCGACCCGATTCTTCACGCCTTCATCACCGTCACCGCGGACCAGGCGATGGTGGCAGCACGTGAGGCCGAGCGCGCGATCACCCGTGATGGCCCTCGCTCGCCGTTGCACGGCATCCCCTTCGGGTTGAAGGACATCTACGACACCCGCGGCATCGCCACCACCGGCCACTCGCGACTCACCCGGACGCGCGTCCCCGATGCGGACTCCGCCTGCACCGAGCGGCTCCTCGACGCCGGGGCGATCCTGCTCGGCAAGCTCGCCACCCACGAGTTCGCGACCGGTGGCCCCTCCTACGATCTCCCCTGGCCCCCCGCCCGCAACCCCTGGTGCCTGGACCGATTTCCCGGTGGCTCGAGCAGCGGCTCCGGTGCCGCGGTCGCCTCCGGCATGCTGCCACTGGCGATGGGCAGCGACACCGGCGGCTCGATCCGACTGCCGGCGGCGTTCTGCGGCATCGCCGGTCTGAAGCCGACCTATGGCCGGGTTCCGAAGCGTGGCGTGCTGCCCCTGTCGTGGACCCTCGACAACTGCGGGCCGCTCGCGTGGACGGCCGAGGACTGCGCCATCGCGCTGACCGCGCTGGCCGGGTTCGACCCGGCCGACCCGGGCTCCGCGAGCCGTCCGGTGGTGGATGTCGAGACCGGCCTGGGCGATGGCGTCGCCGGGCTCGTGATCGGGGTGGCGCCGGCGCTCTACGCGCAGGCGGACGCGGACACCCAGGCGGCGATGGCCGCCTCCCTCGACGTGCTCACCCACCTCGGCGCCAGGGTGGTCGAGGTGAGCCTGCCCTCGATCGACGACTACCAGGCGGTCTACCGGGTGATCGCGATGGCGGAGGCCTTCGCCATCCACGAGGCGGACTTGCGCGAGCGGCCCGATCACTACGGCGCGGTGTTCCGCTACCGCATCATGCCGGGGGCGTTCGTCTCCGCCGCGGAGTACGTGGACGCGCTCCGAATGCAGCGCGAGCTGCTCGACGCGACGCTCAGGGTGCTCGACGGGCTCGACGCGCTGGTTGCCGCCACCACCTACGGCGGCGCGCCGGTGCAGGCGACGATGCGCGCCGAGGCCAACTTCGCCCGCCCGCCGCTCACCAACCCCTTCAACATCGCCCAGTGCCCCGCGATCAGCGTCTGCAACGGGTTCTCGACCGACGGTCTGCCGCTCGCGATGCAGGTGGTCGGGCGCCCATTCGACGAGGCGACGGTGCTTCGTGTCGCCCACGCCTACGAGCGGGCCACGCCCTGGCGCGAGCGACGGCCCACGATCGACCCGGCGGCCGCGGTGGTCGAGCCCGAGCCGGTCGACCCGCGCGCGACGCGGCCCGCGGACCCGACTGGCGACGCGCTCACCGCGGACTGCGTCGCGCTAGGACGC
Source organism: Ectothiorhodospiraceae bacterium (assembly GCA_024234875.1). Lineage (GTDB taxonomy): Bacteria > Pseudomonadota > Gammaproteobacteria > HK1 > HK1 > JACKNM01. The sequence continues at coordinate 332,826 of JACKNM010000002.1, forward strand.
CGTGCCGGCCTCACCCTCGACCCGCGCCAGCTCGCCGATCTCCGCGAGTCCCAACCCCACGTCGACGCCATGGTCGCCCGCGTGCGCCGCCGTCGCGCCCATGGCGCCGAGCCGTCGCTCGCCATGCGCTTCCCGCCCGAGGATTTGCCCGATGCATGACGCCCTTGCCTGGCTCACCATCGCCGAGGCCGCCCGTGAGATCCGGGCGCGGCATCTGTCGCCGGTCGAGCTCACGCGTGCCCTCATCGAGCGAGTCGAGGCCGTCGATCCGCAGCTCGACGCCTTCCTCACCCTGACCGCGGAGCAGGCACTCGACCAGGCGCGCGAGGCGGAAGCGGAGATCGCGCATGGCCACTGGCGCGGCCCGCTGCACGGCGTGCCGTTCGGGCTCAAGGACATCTACGAGACCGCCGGCATCCGGACCACCGCGCATTCACGGATCCTGGAGCACAACGTGCCGCGGGCCGACGCCACCACCGTGGCGCGACTGCGCGCCGCCGGCGGAGTACTGATGGGCAAGCTGGCGACCCACGAGTTCGCCCACGGCGGACCATCGTTCGACCTGCCGTGGCCCCCGGCGCGCAACCCCTGGAATCCGGACCACTTCACCGGCGGCTCCTCGAGCGGGTCCGGCGCCGCGGTCGCTGCCGGCCTGGTCCCGATGGCGATGGGCTCCGACACCGGTGGCTCGATCCGCAACCCGGCCGCGCTCTGCGGGCTGGTCGGCCTGAAGCCGACCTACGGCCTGGTCAGCCGCCACGGCGTCATCGCCAACTCCTACAGCTACGACCACGCCGGCCCGCTGACCCGCACCGTCGAGGACGCGGCGTTGTCGCTACAGGTCCTGGCCGGACACGACCCGCGGGACCCGGCGAGCGCCGATGTCCCCGTGCCGGACTACGCCGCGGCACTCGGCGAGGATCTCCGCGGGCTTCGCGTCGGCGTGGTGCGTCACTTCCACGAGACCGATCTGCGGGTGAACGAGGCGGTGCATACCGCCTTCGACGCCGCCGTCGAGGTGCTGCGCCGGCTCGGCGCGTCCATCGAGGAGGTGCGCCTGCGTCCGCTGCGGATCTACCAGGACATCAAGGTCACGGCGGCCGAGTCGGAGCTGTTCTCGGTCCACGCCGCCGACCTGCGCGAGCGCCCGGGCGACTTCGGCGAGGACTTCCTCGCCCGCTCCCTGCCAGCCTGCCTGCTCACCGCCACCGACTACCTCCACGCCCAGCGCGAGCGCCGGGTGGTGCTGGAGGAGATGCGCCCGATCTATGCACGCCACGACGTCCTGCTGACCGCCGGGCCGGGCCCGGCGGCGCCGCTCGGCGGGTGGCGCGTGATCGAGTTCTGGCGCCAGGGCGCACTGGCGACACCGTTCAACGTCACCGGCGGACCGGCGCTGGTGCTGCCGATGGGATTCACCGAGGGCGGCCTGCCGCTATCGCTTCAGGTGGCCGGCCGTCCGTTCGACGACGCAACCGTGTTGCGCGTCGCGCACGCCTACGAGCGCGCGGCCGGGTGGACGACTCGACATCCGGTGCTGAGCGCAGGGCCCAAACCGGCGCGCGTCGTCCCACCGCTCCCCGACCCCGAGCCGTCCACCGCGACCGAGGCCCAGCGCGAGGTCGCTCACCTGGCGTGCCGTCGCGCCGGCCTCGACCTCGACGACCGTCAGATGGCGATGGTCCTGGCCGCCGCCCCACTGGTGGAGGAGATGACCGCGCGGATCTCCCACCGCCGCGACTGGTACCAGGAACCCGTCAACGTCTTCACTTTCGGGTCGGACCAACTCAGGTAATTGATTTACTTGAAATTAGCTCGCGGAAAAGTTGCAGGATCGCCGATCTTCCCGCGGTTCAGGGCGTCTCCTGGGCCAGCCCGACCCGAGGGCATCGTCCCGGAGCGAGGGCCCCACGAACTGTGCCTTGCCGACCGTACGCACACCGACAAGGTCCGCCGCAACGCGCCACGGCGTCCACCCTGATCGGGGTTGCCGTCGGCGATATGTTTTTCGAATCAATCAGATAAGTTGGTCCGACCCCGAGGACGCGGCAGTGCCAGCAGGCCGACCGCTACCAGCGCGAGCGATCCCGGCTCGGGCACGTCGGTCGGGCGCTCGACGACCTCCACCACACCGGCCATCAGGCCAGGGTCGTATGCGGTGACCGGGCCACCGGGGATCGGTGTGTAGGCGAGGGCCGGGCCGCCGCCCGGCACCGCGGCCGCCAACACGGTGCTGGTACCGACCGCCGACGCGGTGAGGTCGAACGAGAACAGCGACACCGCGCCATCGGCCGGGCCGACCTCGAAGGGGGTCCCGCCGAGCGCGAACAGCGAGAGCAGGCCGAGGCGGCCGGTGCCGGCGGCGAAGGGCCCGAGTCCGCCGACGGTGCCCGCGGTCGGTGCCTCGCTCGGACCGGCGCCGAGTGCGTCGCCGGCGGAGACGATGGAGAAGGTCTGGAGGTCGATGGTGGCCGCAGACGAGGCGGCGATCGCGCCGGCCAGCGCGCCACCTGGGCCGAGCGCGAGCACCGGCCCGGCATCGTCGAAGAACGCCTCGACGAGCGCGGTGTCGAACACCGTCGGCGAGGTGCCGGTCCCGTCGTCCGAGAGCACCACGTCCACCGTGAACGTGGTGCCGAGGAGCACCGTTCGCGTCCCCTGCACCCCGACGAGACCAGGATCCAGATCGATCCCGAGGACCGGCGCGGCCTGGGCTGCCGCGCCTGCGGAGAGGACGCCGATCGCGACGGCGGCCCGCGCCGCCCGCGCGACTCGACGCGGCATGCGCTTGACTGGCTGGAGCATCGTGAACCTCACTGCTGGAATGTCGCCCGGGCCTCGACCAGGTGCTGTCCGGCCGGGATGTCGATGGAGACCGTCGCGGTGCAACGCCCGTCGACGTCGCATTGCGCGGGATCGAGCGTGGTGGTGCGCCGGATGATGTTCCGGCCGAGGCGCGGCTTGATCGTCACCTCGACCCCGGTTCCGACCGGGACGCCGATCGTCTCGAGGTCGACGTCGACGATCCCGGGAACGTCGAAGAGCACGTCCACCGCGCCGAACGCCCCCTGGGGCAGAGTCGCGATCGGCTGGCCGTTCGCGCGCGACAGCGACTCCCCCTGCAAGGCGGTGATTGCCACCGATTGCGCCAGCGGGGGCGCCAACGGTCCGGGGGCGGGCGCGCGCACCGCCACCGGTGTGGCGATACTGGCCGCGGTCTCGTTGGTGAAGGCCTCCAGTCGGATGGCCCCGTCTGCCGCCACGACGGAGCCATTCACGCCACCGGTAGCACTTACCGCACCGTTGCCGACGAGGCGGTCGGCGAGAATCCGGATCGCACCGCCGGCGCCACCGGCACCGGCCCCGGCGCAAACCAGCCCCGAGTAGCGCCCTCCGCCCGCGCCGCCGTTGGCGCGGACATTCCCGGCAATCTCGACCGTGCCGTTGGCCGCGAGCAGGAGTACCCCACCACCGCCGCCACCACCACCGGCCGAGCAGCCGCTGACAACGTCGGGCGACGCGCCACCACCGCCCCCCGAGCCGCCGATGGCCGGAAGCAGCTCGATGTTGCCGACGAACCCGCCTGGAGCGCCGGCGAGCGAGCCGTCCGAGACCCCACCCGCCCCGCCGGCAGGCCCGAATCCGGGCCCACCGTCATCGGCGAGGTTGACGAGCTGGTACGCCCCGTCGCCGCCGCGGAACCCACCAGGCCCACCCGCGCCCCCGACACCATTCAGGCCGGTGGTGCCGCCGCCCCCTGCCGCACCGCTCACCTGCACGGTGTCGTTCGCATCGATCACGACATCCCCCTTGACCAGCATGGTCACGGGCGAGTTGGCGGCGTCGGGACTGAACACCACGGTGGCGTTCGCGGTCGGCGACGCCGGATAGCCGTCGACCGTGAAGCTGTCGAACACCATCACCCCACCGGGCGGGAGGGGGATGGTGATGGTCGGCGCGGAGATGGTGGTCCCTGGCGGCCAGGTCGCGGCGTCCACGCTGCGGAAGTCGCCGAGGGACTGCGCGCCCGCGCAGCCACAGATGTCGACCTGGGCAGCCACCGGGGGCGTGGCGAGCCACGCGGCGCCCAGCACCAGTGCGGGCACCACGGCGGGGACGCGACCGGGACGGGTGATGTGGTCGAGCATGGATCTCACTCCTTCGCGAATCATGTGTCGGTCATCGACTGGCAGGGCGGGCGACCGACCGGTCCCGGGGACGCTCGGACGCACACTCGTACCTGGGTGTCCAGAAGCTGCTTCCCTGGGTGTCCAGAATCGGCGTCCCCTCCAGGACCGGGTCCGGGACTTGGGTGTCCAGATGCCCCGCCACCAGGCCTGGGTGTCCAGAAGACCAGCGCGCCCGGCGAGCATGGGTGTCCACGACGTGCCCACGACGTGCAGGGTCCCGAGGGCGCTTCGCCGCGGCATCGAAAGTGGGTGTCCAGAACGCGCGCCCTCCAGAACGCGGGCACTCGCCGACCTGGGTGTCCAGAAGCCGTGCAGAAGCCGTGCGTCGAAACCTGGGTGTCCAGATACTCCGGATGCTCCTCAGGGCGGCCCCGGTTGTCGGTGTCGGAATCCTCATGGCAGCAACTCCACCCCGACCGGCGGTGCGACCACCGGTGGTCGGGTGCCGGCCGCGGGGAGGCCGACGCGGACGGTGAGCCGCCGCGGCAGCTCGCCCGCGTCGAGGTCGACGGTGGTCGTCCCGTCGGCTCCGGCGACCAGGTCGACCACCGCGTCGACCTCCCCGGCCGGAACCACGACGGTCGCGCTGGTCGGGCTGGCGACGCCCGGATCGGCGCTGGTGATCGCCACCACGGTGTCGACCGCCCGCGGGGTGCCGAGCACCCGGACCCGGATCCGGGTCGTCGTTCCCGGCCCCACGCTCGCACTCCCCGCCGACGGCGGGTGGCGCAGCTCCACGCCGACCGGCGGCGCCACCAGGGGCGGCAGCTCATCCGGCGCGGGTGGCCCCACCCGGACCGTGAGCCCGCGCACCAGCGCCCCCGCCCGCAGGGTGACCACGGCCACTCCGTCGGCGGCCGGCACGAGGTCGACCACCGCCGCCCGCTCGCCGGCCGGGATGGTCACCACCGGGCTCCCGGCCTGGACGACGGACGGATCGCTCGACGTGACGTCGACGTCGGTCGGGACGGCGACTGGCGCCGGGAGCAAGGTCACCGCGATGCGCGTGGTGCCGGCACTCGCGATCCCGATGCGTCCGAGCGACGGCGGCGGCCGGAGCACGATTCCGACCTCCGGCGCGACCACCGGCGCGAGCTCGCCGGGCCCCGGCGTGCCGACCCGCACGTTCACCGCACGCACTCGCCCTGCGGCGCGGAGCGAGAGCCGTGCGAACCCCGGCCCGGCCGGCTGGAGCACCACCGTCACCGAGCGCGACCCGGCCGCGACGGTCGAGACCGCGTCACGCGGGCTCACCACGTCCGGGTCGTCGCTGGTCACCGCGACCTCCACCGGCGCGCTCGCGTCGGCGTCGAGGAAACGCAGCGTGACCGTCGTCGGCGCGCCCTCGGGAACCACCAGCGTGCCGAGCGACGGCGGCTCGCGCAGCGAGATGCCGACCGCCGGGGCCGCCGCCGGCGCCGGGGTCGGCGCCGCGCCAGAGCCGACGCCGACGGTGAGCTGCCAGGTGCCGTCCGGCAGCGCGATGCGCAGCCGCGCGACGCCGTCGACACCGGTAGCGATATCGAGCGGGAGGACCCGCGAACCGGTCGCGATCTCGGTGGTGCCGATCACGTTCGCCACCGTCGGCGCGTCACTGGTCACGATGGCGGTCACCGGCGTCGAGGCCCGAGCCGAGAGGAGCGCCAGGGCGATGCGCCGTGAGCTCGCCGCGGGCAGGGTGACGACTCCGGCGTCGAGGGGCGGACGCACGCCCGCCCCCGCCGGTCGCGCCAGCACGTCGACGCCGAGGCCCGCCACCGGCTGGCTGACCGACGCGATGACGTCCGCGTCGCCGAGCGCCGAGCGGACCGCGACCGTCGTCGAGCCCTCGACGAGACCGTCGAGCGGCACCACCAGGCGGGTCGTGCCCGCCGGCATGACCACACCCCCGACCGGCAACCCGAGCAGGGAAGGGTCGACCGCGGAGACGTCGACCGGGAGATCGGTGTCGAGCGGGCTCGACAGCGTCAGCGTCAGCCGTCCCGTCGCGCCGAGCGGGATCCCGAGCAGGTCGGGGCTCGCGCGCAGGCCCGGCTGCACGGCGAGGGTCACGGTGTCGGTCGCGATCACCGCGCCACCGTCGTCGAGCGCCTCGGCCACCACGATCAGGAACGACGCGGCGGCGGCCGCCGGGACGTCGACGGGCTGCACGAATGGTGCGGCGCCGTCCGTACCGACGGGCGTCCCGTCGACCAAGAACCGCACCGCCGCCACCCCGAGCCCCGCGCTCGCGTCGGCCTCGACCTGCAGCACCGTGCCCTCGACCACGCTCGCGCCGTCGAGCGGGCGCACGATGCCGAAGGTCCCGGTGGTGAAGGTGGACGTGAGTGGCGCGGTGAGCGGCGCGCCGAGGTCGTCGGTAAGCGCGTTGCCCGCCAGATCGGTGATGCCGGCGGTCAGCTCGACGGTGTACGTCGCGCCGAACGCGAGCGGCGCCGTGGGCGTGAACCGCGCGGTCCGCGGGTCGACCAGCGTGATCGCGCCGGCGACCGGGCCGCCGACCGCGTCGAGCAGCCGGAACGTCTCGGCGCGAACCGACGCCGGGTCGACCGCCTCGTCGAGCACCACCGTCACCGCGCCGGAGACGGCGACCCCGGTCGCGCCGTCCGCCGGCACCACGGTGACACGGCGCGGGCCGGTGGTGTCGGGCGCGGCCACGGTGAAGGCGCTGGTCACCGCGCCCGCGAGCGCGTTGCCGGCGCCGTCGGTGATCGAGGCGGCGATCTCGACCACCACGCTCGCACCCGGGTCGAGATCCGTGGTGGGATCGACGCGCAGCACCTGGCGCCCCTCGTCGAGGGACAGGGTCGCCGCCACCGCGACGCCGTCGGCCAGCAGCCGGACACTGGCCGCGTCCACCGTGGCCGGGTCGACGGACTCCGAGAAGCGCACCACCACGGTGGTGTCGGCGGCGACGTCGACCGCACCGTCGGCCGGTGTCACGTCGACCACGCTCGGCGCGACCACGTCCGCCACCCGTACCAGCACCGGCGACTCGGCGGCGCCGGTGTTGCCGGCGACGTCGGTCGCGAGCGCGGTCACGCTGACCAACCCGCCCGCTGGCGGGGGCGCGTCGATGGTGACGACGAAGCGCTCGGTCGCGGTGCGCACGTCGCCGGTAATCGGGCGAGTCTCGAGCCGCGAGACCACGCCGGAGGTGGCAAAGGTCACGCTCGCGAGCGGGCCGTTGTCGGAGACCTCCACCACCACCTCGAACGGTGTGGCCGGGTCGGCCACGGTGCCAGGAGACGGCGCGGTGATCAGCACCCGCGGCGCGACGTCGTCGATCACCGTGCCGGCGACGCTCGCGGGCGGGCTCGCGTTGCCGCCGTCGCGCGCCACCACCCGCACCGTCAACGGGCCGGGCGCGGCGTCGGCCGGAACCATCACGCTGAAGCTCTGCCTGGTGCCGACCGCCGGCGCCGCCAGCACGCGCGACTCCGAGAAGGCGAACGCGCCGGACACGTCGAGGTCGATGCTGCGCACCCCGACGTCGTCGGTGGCATCGGCCGTCACCACCAGCACCCGGCCCGGTCGGGTCACGAAGCCGTCGAACGGAGCGACCAGCGTGACTGCCGGCGGCGCGCCGTCACCGACCGTGAGCGCGAGGGTGACCGGCGCGCCGGCGTTGCCGGCGGCGTCGCGCGGGGTCGCGGTCACGGTCAGCGCGGCGCCGTCCGGCGCGGTGGGCGGAACGGTGAACACGAAGGTCCCGGAGGCGCTGGGCGACGGCGCGACCGCAACCTGCCCGGCGGCGGTGGTCGCACCGCTCACCGCGAAGTCGAACGCGGTCACCGCGACGTTGTCGGTCGCACTCGCGATCACCGACACCATCGCGCCCGGGTCGACACGGGTCGCACCGCCAGCGGTGACCAGACCGGTGGCGACCGGAGCGACGGTGTCGGCGAGCACCACCGTGCGACTGGCGCCGAGGCTCACGTTTCCGGCGACGTCGGTCGCGTTGGCGACCAGGCTGACCGAGAACGGCGCGACCGCGGTGCCCGGCACGCGCACGGTGAAGGTCTCCGTCCGTGGCCCGGAGCCGCTCACCGGCCGCGTCTCGCATCCGGCGAGAGCCGGGGTGCAGGCGAGGGTGAGGCTCGCGAGCGCGGCGTCGTCGCTCGCCGTCACCACCACGTCGAGATCCTGGCCGGGCAGCACTCGCGCGCCCTGCACCGGGCTCACGAACGAGACGCTCGGCCGGCGGCCGTCGCGCACGGTGAGCGCGAGCGGTGCCGCCACCGCCGTCGCCCCGCCGGTGTCCTCGGCCGCCGCCTGCACGGTGACCGTGGTTCCCGGGGGCGCGCCGGCGGGAATGGTGAGGTCGAAGGTGCCGTCGAAGGTCGTGCCACCGGCGTCCGGCCCGCGGCTCTCGGCGAATGCCGCCGCGCCGACGGCTGAGAAGCTGATGCGTGTGAGCCCCGCGTCGTCGTCGGCCTGGACGCGGAAGCGACAGACCTGCCCGGCGTCCACCGTCGGACCGGGACAGGACACCGCGCCGAGGGTGACCGTCGGCGGCAGGTCCGGGCGTGGGGTCACGACGGTGCGGAACACGGTCGACCGGTTGCCGGCGGCGTCGACCGCCACCGCGCCGAGTGCCACCGGCGCGAAGCCGGGCGGCAGGGTCACGGTGGCGCCGAAGGGCGCCGCGGTCACTGTCGCCGCCGCCACGTCACCGACCAGGTAGTCGACCCGCACCACGTCCACGTCGCTCAACTGGACACCCAGGTCGAGCGGGGCGCCGCCGACGACGGTGCCCAGGACATCGATGGCGGCGATCACCGGAGCCTGGGTGTCCACGGAATCGAACGACCAGGTGAGTGGCAGTCCGGGGAGTGGGTTGCCGGCGCGGTCGGTCACGCCGTCGAGGGTCGCGGTGTAGGTCCGATTGGGGGCGAGGAACGCACGCGGGGTCAGCACCAGCAGCGAGTCGCCGAGCCCGCGGCCGACGTCGGCGGCGACCGCCTGACCCGTATCGTCGGCCAGCGTCAGGGTCGCCCCGGGCGCGATCGGCTCGTCGAGCTCGACCCGGACCACCGCCTCCGGGAGCACGCCGACGGCGCCGGGGGCGGGGCTGCGCGAGACCAGCAGCGGCGGCCGGGCATCGGTGGTGCGCAACGTGCTCACGACGCGGCCGACCATCGCCAGGCCGGCGCGGTCGGTGACGCCGTTCGGCGCGCCCTCGATGGAGAGCGTGTACAGCGTGTCGCTCGCCAGATCCTCGCTCGGGGTCACGAGCACGGTGGCGTCGCCGTCGGTGAACGCGAGCAGCCGTCCGACCGGGCCGGCCGGGCCGGTGAGCGTCACCACGCCCACCGGCGTCACGGTGCTCGGCAACACCGGCTCGTCGAAGGTGATGGCGATGGTCGGGCGCAGCGCCACGCCGCTGGCGCCGTCGGCCGGGGACACCGCGACCACCCGCGGCGCCTGCGCGTCGAGCACCACGTCGCCGAGGGCGAGGTCGGGGCTCGCCAGATCGATGCTTCCGGCGAGTCGCGCCACCCCGCCCGTCGACGGCTCGAGGACATCCACCGCGACCGGTCCGAACGGGATGCCGCTGAAGTCGAATTGCCCGTCGACCCCGGTCGCGACCTGGAGCCGCCCCGGCTGGCCGGTCTGGCTGGCGAACGACAGATCGACGAAGGCCCGTACCGCGGCGGTCATGCCGCCGGGTAGCAGCACCCGCCCGGACACCGTACCGGTACGCTCGAGCATGACCGACGCGGCGACCGCGTCGTTGGGGGCGGCAATCTCGCCGGTCGCGATTCCCCCGAGCGGACCGGACGCGACCTGGGCCTCGAAGGTGCCGACCGGGACGTCGGTGAAGACCACGATGCCGTCGGCGTCGGTGAATCCCAGCAACTCGGTGCGGGCCGCGTCGGCCAGCCGCTCGCCGGCACGCTCGCCGCTCGCGACCAACCGCACCCGCGCGCTCGGCACGCCGACGCCGAAGCCGTCGGTGACGGTCATGGTCACGGTGCCGACGCCGCGAAGGACGAGATCGACCGGCACCTCGCCGAGCGCCTGGTCGAGGGTGACGCGGGCCGAAGCGGCGTCGGTGGGCACCGCGACGGAGGATGCCGTGACCACCAGCGACCCCAGCGGTAACAGCTCGAACCGCGCCTCGCCCAGCGCATCGGTGGCATCGCTGCGCCCGACGTTCCCGCCCGTGATCTGGACCCGCGCCGCGGTCGCCGGCGTCACGCCGTCGCTCTCCAGCACGCGCACCAGCAACGACCCCCACGGGGCGAGGACGACGTCGCGCGCGATCGCCTCGCCGTCGTCGACCAGGGTCCCGCTCGCGGTGCCGGTGAAGCCGCTCAGCGGGTCGAAGGCGCGCAGCGCGAACGCCCCCGACGGCACGCCGGCGAAGGCGAAGCTGCCGTCGGCCAGCGTGACCGCTTGCAGCCCGCCGGCGACCGCAGTCCCGGCGGCGCTCAGGGCGACCCGTGCGCCGTTCACCGGGGTGACGCCGTCGCCGGCGAGCACCCGCCCGGTGACCGAGCCGCGCGGCTGCTGGACCAGGACGACCCGCACCCGATCGCCCTCGAAGCGCACCTCCCCGCCCGCCCGGCCCTTGCGCCCGGTCAGCGGGTCGAGGGCCTCGACGGTGAACGGACCGGCGGGCACCGCGGGCAGCGAGAACGCGCCGTCGACGTCGGTGCTGCCATAGACCGACACCGCGCCGGAGACGAGCTCGACGTTCGCGTTCGCGATCGGCTGCGCGCCGGCGGCGGTGAGGAACACCCCGTCGACCACCCCCGAGGGCTGCAGGGTCGCGACCACCAGGCGGCCCTCGTCGCGCGCGACGATGCCGCTCGCGCGCGCCTCGAGCCCGGTGCCGGGCTCCTCGGCGACGACCGAGAACGGCCCCTCGGTGATGCCGGTGAGCAGCAACTGGCCGGTGACCGCATCGGCGGTGCCGGCGCGCACGTCGCGCGGGAAGGAGCCGCGCTCCAGGCGCACCAGCGCCCCGGGCACCGGAGTCCCGTCGGTGCGCACCACCGCCACCGTGATCTCGCCGAGCCCCAGCAGGCGCAGCGTGATCGGCGTGTCGGCACCGCCGACGACCTGCGCGTAGCCCTCGGCGCGAAGGCCGTCGGGCGAGCGCGCGGTCACCCGATAGTTGCTCCGTGGGATCGGGAGCAGGCTCTGGAAGCAGCCGTCGACGTCGGTGAGCACCGTGATCCCGGCCTGGTACTCGATGGTGACCTCGGTGTCGATCGGCGCCGGCGCGGTGCCGTCGGGCGCCAGCACGCAACCCGAGATCGTGCCCTCGTTGGCCACCGTCGAGGGGAACTGGAGCACCAGATCGCGCCGATCGGGGGTCACCGTGTCGAGCCTTCCGCTCTCGGTCACCACGCCGCCGTCGAAGAGATCGAACGCGGAGACGGTGAAGTCGCCGGCGCGAATGCCGGTGATCTGGAACGTCTGCTGGTCGAAGCGCGGGATGCCTGCGAACGCGAAGGTGCCGAGCGTCGGATCGGTGTCGAGCCGGCCGAGAAGTCGGCGCACCGCTCCACCCGACTCGTTGACCGAGAGCCCCTGGATGACCACCTGGGCGCCCGCGGGCAGGCCGTTGGCCTGGCGCACGACGCCCTCGACCTCGCCGAACGGCAGGTACTGGATGTCGCGCACCACGGTGACGCTGTCTTGCTGGAGTCGGACCTTGGTCCAGCCGAAGCCGCCGGTCAGGTCGGACGGCGGGGGGCCGGCGAGCCCTGCCTGGGAGACGTCGAACAACCGCTGGACACTGCGCCGATAGGCGTCGGCGACGGCGTTTTGGCCGATGACCGGTGGCGGCTCCCCGCCGAGCTCGGGGGGGACGTCGCCGGCGGTGAACGCCGAGACCGGGTCGATGCCCTTGAGCAGCATCCACTCGATCAGCGCCTCCTGCGACGGTCCCGGGGCCTGGAACAGGTAGTCGCCGAGCTGGAGATCCGGGAACCGGAAGTAGCCCTGGTTGTTCGCGAACACGAACGAGAAGCCGCCCGTTTGCACCAGGCGCACCGTGGCGCGGGGCACTGGCTGACCATTCGCATCGCGCACGAAGCCCTCCACCGTCGCGCGCTGCTCGAGACGAATGGCGACCTCGACGGTCCGCCCCGCGACCGCGGTCACCTCGGCGCTGCCACGCCGGCGGGTGGTCGGGTTACCGGCCTCCATCGTCCGACGCCCCGGCGGGACGGCGGTGGTGAACCGCCCGAGCGCATCGGTGGTGGCGAGCGCGAAGCCGCCGGCGACCAGCGCGCCGACCGCCGGGGTCACGCCGTCGGGCTCGAACACGACCCCGGTGACCGTCGCCTCGCCCTCCATCACCACGACAGCGCCGACGGTGGTACCGGCGACCAGTTGCACCTGGGTGGTGACGCCGATCTGGCCGCTGGCCGGATCCTGCGCGACGACATCGACCGGTCCGGCGCGCAAGCCCTCGGCCGCGAACCGGCCGTCGGCGTCGGTGACGGTCTGCGCGACCGGGGTGACGGTGTCGGTGCGACGGTCGTAGCTGCCCACGTACACCGTGAACCCGGGCGCCGGCGAGCGCCCGTCGGCGAGCAGGACGCGGCCGTCGAGGGCCGCGGTCTGCCCGACCGGTAGATCCGTGGTCAGGTCGACCTCCACCAGATCGCCCGCGGTCTCGACGAGCCCGGAGCGCGTGCCCACCGCGCCGCGCGCGTCGGCGGCCCAGACCCCGAACGACCCGACCGGCACGTCGTCGAAACGGAAAGTCCCGAGCGCGTCGGTCACGGTGACCCGACCGCGCCCGAGGCCGGCGGAGAAGATGCGCACCTCGGCGCGGTCGGCCACCGTGCCGTCGACCGCGCGTACCGTTCCGGTGACCACCCCGAGACCGGTGAAGGTCGGGAACAACGCCATGTCGTCGCCGGCACCGCGCACCCGAGCGTTCAGGGTGGCGAACTTGAGCGTGCGCGGGTGCTGTGCCGTGAGCACGAAGTGCGTGCCGATGCGGCGCACGAAGTCGAGCTCGAAGCTGCCCTCGGCGTCGGTCGGGAAGATCGCGACCGGAAACGCGTACTGGCCCGGGGTGATGACGATGGTGAGATCGAGCAGCGCGTTGGGCACCGGGGCGCCGTCGGCGTCGCGGACCTGGCCGTACACCCGCGCGCCGTCGGTGAGCACCATCTCGATCGGTCGTGTGGTGGGCGCGAGCGCGACGCCGCGGGCGTCGACCACCCCGTCGACGGTGAGCGAGCGCGGCACGAGCGCGCCGACCGGGCGCTCCAGATAGAGGTAGGCGATGCGCCCGCTCGGCTGCAGCACCGCGCCACGCACCGCGTTCGCCTCGACCGACCAGTGCGACAGGTCCTGGACGGAGTCGGCATCGACCGGCTTGTCGAGCAGCACCGCGACCAGCAGCCCGTAGGTCGCCGGGTCGGTCACGTCGCCGGCGCGCTGGTAGAACGCGCTCTCGAGCTGGCGCACGGTGACCACGGCCGGCGGCGCCTCGGTGAGGCGTTGCACCGCGGGCGCGGCGGTCGACTCCGCGATGCCGTCGCCGTCGGCGTCGACCTCGAGCAGGGGCACGCCGGGGGCATCCAGGTCGACGACGAGCCGCGACACCGCGCCGGCCACCGTCGGCACGCCGATGAACGACAGCAAGTCGGCCTCGCCGGGCGTCGCCGCCGGGACCGCCACCGCGAGGTCGAACGACCCGGTGCCGGTGCCGAGCACCTCGACCTCGAAGCGTCGCCGGTCACCGACGCGGGTCACCGCGACGAGATCGCGACCGGGCGCCGCCCCGGTCTCGACATGATGGGTGTCCAGAAGATCGCGGGTGGTGGCGTCGCTCGTGGCGCCGTCGGGGCCGACCAGGCGCAGCGCGACCGGAGCCGGAGCGGCGGCGTCGGAGGTCATCGCAAGCAGCACCGGGTCGCGCGGCAGGGCCTCGGTCGCGCGGGCAGCCACCAGGTCCGCCGCGGTCGCCCCCACGGGCGCGTCGAGTGCCGCACCGAGCGCGGCCAGCAACTCGGCCCCGGCCTCGGTCTCGCGCAGGAGCTGATCGAATCCGGCGTCCGGCACCCGGCTGCCGCCCCAGTCGAGCAGCAGGTCGACGAGCACGCGGTGTGGGTCGTCACCGAACGCGATGCGCTGCCCGGCCTCGGCGAGCTCGACACCGCGCGTGGTCACCACCCGACGCGACACGTAGAGCACGTCGTCCGGCAACGCGCCGGCCGGTGCGTTGGCGATGCTGAGCGCCTGGCCGAGCACGCGCTGCGCCGCGACCACCAGTGCGTCGGGCAGCGCGTCGACGGTCGCCGGCAACACGATGGTGTCCGGTGCCGCCGGCACCTCACGCTCGACCACCCCGGTGGTGAGATCGACGCCACCGGCGACCAGGCCAGGGTCGGTGCGCACCCGGGTCGCGGTGACGTATCCGGTCAGCTCGGAGATCAGCCGGAAGCGCGCGGTCGCGGACTCCCCGGGGCCGATGGTGTCGAAGACCACCGACTCCTCGGCCCCCGGCGCGAGGCGCGCGCCGGAGATCGCGCGCGCGGGCAGGCGGACGGTGAGCAGGTTGGCGTCGACCCCCGAGGTGTTGCTCAACGTCGCGAAGAGGTCGTAGGGCTCGCCGGCGCGAATGGTGCGCGGATGCGCGAAGGTGATGTCGAAGGTCGGGTTGCGCACCAGCACCGCGCCGGCGGCCGAGCCCTCGATCTCGACCGGTCCCGACGGCAGCCCATGGAGCACGCCACGCAGCGCGATGTCGACGAAGTGGGTGCCCTCGGCCCGCCCCTCGACCAGGAACTCGGCCTCGCCGGTCGACTGCGGCGGGAGATCGGGCAGATCGTCGGCGGTACCGAGGGTCGCGTCCGGCCCCGGCTGCACCACCGGCACCACCGGCATCGTTCCGAGCCCCTGGATCCGCGCCAACGCGAGCGGCTCGTCACCGCTGTCGGCGACCCGGTCGCCACCGACCGGCAGCGTGATCTCGGCCTCGACGTCGCGCACCACCAGCGCGCTGCCGTCGGGGGCGACGTTCACCACCGTGGTCAGCACCGAGAACACCTGGTTCAGGAACGCGACGTCGCCGGGGATGACGACGAGCCCCGCCATCGGCGGTACCTCGAACAGCGGTCCCCCCTCGTCCCCACCGCCGGCGGGGAAGAACGGCACCGCGGCAATCGAGAAGTTGAGGCCGGGGCGCTCCAGATCCGGCGGCAGCTCGACCACCGCCTGGCGTGCGAGCTGGGTGTTGATCAGCCTCAGCCGTTCGAGGCGCTGCGCGCGCTCGCTCTCGAACTGATCACGACTGCGATTGGGCAGCGCCGCCGGCAGCTCGATCCTGAACTCCCGCCCGTCGATGCGAAGGCCGAGCGAGAAGTTGTAGGCACTGAAGCTCGACTCGTCGATCACCACCCCGCGGGCGCGGATCTCGTCGAGCGAGAGCGGGCGCGTGGTGACGCTCGAGACCAGGACCTCGGCGATCACCTGGATCGGCACCGTCGACGGCGCACCCTCGAGCAACACCGCACCGTCACGCTCGAGGCGGATGCGGTCCATGAAGTAGTCGCCCGGCAACGCGAACGCCGGCACCGGCAACGGCTCGCCCGGGCGCGCCGAGACCTCGACCGGGTCGAGACCCGGACCCCGCAGCTCGGCCACCACGCGTGACCCGGCCGCGAGATCCTCGACCAGGGCGAGCGCCTCGGCCGGCGCGCCGGCCGGCAGCTCGAGCCGCGTGTTCACCTGGGTGGCGATGTTCTTCGGCACCACCAGCGCCGGCGGCTCGACGACGAGGCGTGCGCCGACGATGTCGAGGGTGAGGTTGGTGAGCGGGGACTGGGCGTGGGCCGACGACTGCGCCAGCGCGAGCAGCGCGCTCACAACCAGCACCAACCACCCGGCTCGCCCCGCGGCGCGCCGACCAACCGCCGACCAGAGGCTCGATGCGCGCATTCCTTCGCTCACTTGCAGTCCTCCGACGTCGCATCGCGCGTGCGCAGGTTGACCGCAATCAGGGTGTCGAGGGCGAACGACTGCGATCGCGGCGGCTGCCCGGGCGATGGTGGCGGCGAAGGACTGACGCCGCAGATCGAGGCGCCGGACGCGTCGCGGCTCTCCTGCGCCGAGACGACGTGCTGCAGGATCTCGCCCTCGAGGCGGACCTCCTTGCGCAACCCGGTGTGCGGATCGACCACCACCCGTGTCTCCAGCGGACCGCGCCGGAAGGCCACCGGGTCACGCGTGGTCACACCGGGCAAGGTGCTGGTGATGCCGACGAACGCCTCGCTCGCGAGCACCTTGCGGATCTGGCGCGCCGAAGGCGGACCGATGGCCACGCACACGTCGGGGCTGAACTGCGCCTCGTCGACGAAGGGGTCGAAGCCGAGCAGGGCCTCGATTCGCGGTCGCAGGATCGTGACCACGCGATCGCGCTTGGTCGGGTCGGCCGAGCACAGATCATCGAGCTGCTCGTCCAGGACCACGTTGCCGATGGCGTCGACCACCGGCGAGGTCGTCGTCCGCACCGGAATGTCGAACTCATCCGACGGATCGTCCGGCCCGCCCTTCGGGCAGAGCCGGGTGCCGAACTCGAGCCGCATCGGAAGGCGGTCGGCGCGCAGCAGTGGCTTGGCGTCGGTCCGACGCAGCAGCGAGACACGGAACTTCCCGCTCACGTTGAAGCTGTCGGGCGGCGGCGGCAGGCGCTCGATGTCCACTGCGAGCGCCGGGTCCTGCGGCACCAGGTCGACCTCGCCGACGACCTCGTCGCGGTCGCTGTGCACCAGCTCGTAGGTCAGCTCGACCGACGCGCGGCCGGGGATGAACAGCGGTCCGTTCTCGGGATCGGTCCAGTGGCGCACGAGCACGGTGCGGCAGCGCGGCGGCGGTCGCACGGAGACGGTGCGGTCGACCCGGAACTCGAACGTGGTGAACGAGAGCGCGGTCTCCTCGTCGTCCGCACCGAGCGGCTCGCGGCAGCTCGCACTCTCCTCGCACACCCGCGCGACCACCCGGTAGCGGGTGCCGCGCTGCAAACGGTCACCTCCGGTCGCCGCGCCGTAGAGCTTGTCGAGGGTGTCCTTGAAAGACCTGGTCGCGCGGTTGGTCAGCGCGAGCGGCAACACGATGTCGCCGTCGGCGATGCCACCAGCCAGCGGCTGACCGTCGGCACCGAGCTCGTAGAACGTCAGGCTGAGCCTGGTGACACGAGGGTCGCGCCACTTGAGCTCGAACGCCTGAGTCCGGTAGACGGCGTCACCGAAGCGCGGCTGCACCACGCTCACGAAGGGCTGGATGGCCACCCCGCGCGGGCGATGGAAGCGCACTGGCCCGGCCGCCGTCCGGTAGCCGAGAACGCTGTTGACGGTGTCGTTCGCGCACACCCGGCGCTCGACCTCGGCGTCGACGTCGAGCACGGTGTCGAAGACCCCGCACAGCGGGCGGCTCGCGAAGTACGCGCTCTCGCGATTGTCGGTCGGATCGATGACGAGACTGGCGGCGTTGGCCGCAAGGTCCGCGGTGATCGGCCGATCGCGGATGATGCTCACCGCGCCACCGCGCCGCGGGAAGTCGACCACCTGACCCGCGGCCACCCCGCGTCCTTGCAAGTCGGTGGCGCCGGCGTCGAAGCTGAACCCGAGGTCACCCAGCACCCGGCGCACCAACACCAATCCGTCGAAGTCGGGCAGCGCGGCGCGCACGACGTCCGGGGACCCGATGCCGACGTGGGTGCCGACCGCGAATCGCCCGTTCTGGGCGTACTCGACCGCCCACGGGAACATGCGCGCCTCGTCCGGGCTCGGCACGATGCTGAGGAAGTCCTGGCCCTCGCGAAACATCTTGAGCGCGCCGCGTGACGGATAGAGCGACTTGTCGAGATCGATGGCCGGCGTCGCCGCGACTGGCCCCTGGAACATGTCGTTGACCAGACTGCCGAAGTCGAAGGTCGGGTTGCCGGCGAACAGCGCCTGCGTGCGCAGGTCCCAGACCGAGAAATTGCCGGTCTGATAGTTGGCGACCAGGGCCCGCCTGCCGTCCGGGCGGATCGCCACGTCGAAGGGCCGCGAGGTGAACACCTCGTGGCGCAGCTCCTGGTCGTAGCGCGCGAAACCGCCGTAGCCGAAGTTGAGCTGATTGGGGAAGACCCAGTCCCAACGGGCGTTCGCTGCGAACACGCCGGTCAAGCTGGGGGCGGCGATCACCGTCCGCCCGGCGCTCAAATCCTCGATCAGGGCCGCGGCCAGGTTCTGGAAGGCCGCCTCCTGGTTGCGCAGAGTCGCCGAGTGGCGCGTGAGCTGGCCCGCGAGCCCCCCCGAGGTGCCCGCCGACAGGCTGGCCACGGAGCCCGCGAGGATCTCGGCCAGCAAGGCGGCGGTCGACTGCTGCTCCAACACGCCGCGGAAGAAGTTCACGCCCCCGTTCACGAGATAGACGTGGCGCCCGTCGGGGCTCACCGCCACCCCGCTCGGCTCGTCGCCCTGGTTGAGCCCGACCGGGTCGAGCGCGAGATCGACCATCGAGGCGACCCCTTCGAGCCCCGGCCGGAGCGTGAAGTAGTTGGCGAGGTCGGACTGCAGCAGCGCTCGACTCGGATCCGCATCGCGTTGGAGATCGACGTCGATCGCCAGCACGAACCCGGGTTGGACGCCACCACCACCGCCGGTACGGACGACCGCCCAGAGCGTGGAGCCATTCGGCGCGAGCGCCAGGCTCTCGATGTAGCGCCCCTCGAACAGCTCGATTCCGGTCTCGCCGACCGCCTCGATGCCCTGCAGCACACGGGTCTCGATGGCGAGCATGCGCTCCTCGAGCACCTCGCGCGGGAGCGTCCGCGCACGTGCGTCGTATGGCGCGGGGAGATCCGCAAGTCGGCGGACCTCGCGCCGACCGACGAGGTCGATGATGGTGATCCGCGTACCGGTCGCGACGTAGAGCAGGCGCGCGTCGGGGGAGACGACGAGGCCGGGCTTCAGCGTGGGAAGCGCCGACACCCCCGTGAAGGGGATGTACGCCCGAGGGGTCAGGTCGCGCGTGTCGATCACGAGCACCCCGACACCGCTGTCGCCCGGCGGACGCTCGACCACCGCGTAGAGCTCGTCGCCACGCGGCGACACCGCCAGCGCGGTCGGGCGCATGCCCTGGAACACGCCGCCGGTGCCACTGAACCCGAGCGGTATCTGGACGTCGGGCAGGCGCCGAGCCTGCGGGTCGGGGTCGCGTCGGGCCCCGGTCAGCGGATCGACGTCGATGGCGACGATGGTGCCCGGCGCGCCTGGCGTCACGTCCGCGTCCTGGTCGGCGACGTAGACGTACTGACCCTCGATCGGGCGCAGCACCGCGTTGACCGCCGCCAGAACGTCGAGCAGGCCCATGTCGCCCGGATCCCACGCCGCGCTGATGTCGTCGGCGGTGCTCACCAGGACCTCGCGCAGCCGACTCGGCGTGAGCGGCGCGGACACGTCCCGGCCGCGAATGGACTGCAGGATGGCCGCCGCGCCGGTGACCAGCGGTGCGGCGAGAGAGTTGCCGAACCCTATCGTCTCGAAGCGCACCAGCCCCTGGCCACGAGCATTGGCGAACGGCAGCCGATGGGCTGGCGCGGCGATGGTCAAGGGCGCCCCACAGTTCGAGCCGCCCGGCACCTCCTCCGGCGGGATCACCCCCGGGACCGGGGCGCAGACCACGTCGGGGGCCAGGAATAGAACGGTGTTCTCGGCGACCCCGTAGTAGTCGTCCTGGGACAGGCCGACGCCATCGGTGAAGCGCTGATCGGCCGAAAGGCCACGCGCGGGCTCCTCGAGCGCGGTGCCGCCCACCACCACCAGGTGCGGAAGCTCGGTGCCGAGCGCGCCGGGAAGGGAAAGGGTCTCGTGGAGCCCCTCGTTACCGGCGGCAGCCACCACCAGGGTGCGCGGTTGCAGTAGGCGCAACACCGCGCGCCAGCGGTCGCGCTCGATGCGGAACAACCGGTTCGCGGTGGAGAGGAACGTATAGCCGAAGCTCATGTTGACCACGTCCACCGGCTGTCCGCGGGCATTGCGACGCGCGATGTCGAGCACCGCGGACAGCGAGGCGAGATCGAGCACCGGCAACGGGCTGGTCGACGGGGTCGGGGTCTCGTTGTCCAGCGGCGTATGCCGATACACCAGCACCTCGGCCCGGTCGGAGAAGTCCTCGCGGCGGTCGAAGATGCTGGTCCACACGCCACTCACCTCGCCGCCGTCGTTGAGGGCGGCGATGAGACCGACGACACCGGTGCCGTGGCCATTGGGGTCGCTTCGAGGCTCCTCCTCCATCAGGCCGTCGGGACCCTGGGTGGGGCTTACCGCGTCGATCTGGCGCACGTACCCGCCGATGAACTCGTCGGAGGCGAGCGGATTGAAGCCGCTGTCGATGACCGCGACCCGCACCGGCCGGAGCTGGCGGCTGTCACGGAAGTCCGGATGGCTGCGCACCGCATCGATTGCATCGAACAGGCGGATGCGCTCGAACGGCTCGGTCGCAAACGGGTCGGATTCACCGAGGTCGCGCAGGTCGATGCCGTGCTCGCGGACATGGACGGTCGCGTTCGGCTTGCCGACGGTGCTCGCGCTGGCGCTGCGCACCAGGGGGCTCGACTCGAGCGCCACGCGGGCGTCGTCGAGCGCGGACACCGAGCGGTTGCCGGCGATGGTGACGACGAAGGTGTTGAACGTCGGCAGGTGGCCGGTGACCGCGCCGCCCACCGTCGCCGCGAGCGCGTCGATCTCGGCCGCGGTCGCCAACGGTGCGGCATCGACCACCAGGGTGTCGGCGAGCACCACGACCCCTGACACGGGATCCGCCCGCATCGCGTCCGGGTCCGGCGCGGCGAGCGTGATCGCCGGCGGCGGGCCGGAATTGCCGACGGTGACCGCCGGGCCGGTGGCGACGCGGTCGCCGACGTAGACCTCGACGGGGCCGTCGACGGCCGCGCTCGGCACCAGCACCCGCAGCTCCGACTCGGTCGCGGCCAGCACCGGCGCGGCGGCGAGGCCGACCAGGACCAGGTTGTCGGCAGCGTTGGTGCTGAAGCCGCTGCCGGTGACGGTGATCTCGCTCCCGGCCGCGGCCACGAGCGGTGAGACGCCGGCGACCACGAGGTCGGCTTGCTCGAAGGCGAGTGCCACGTCGTAGGACCCGGCACCACCGGCAACCTCGATGGCGACCGTGCCGCCGCCAGGGGCGATCGGCACCGCGACGCTGCCTCGGGGGTCGGTCGGCGTGACGCGCGCGACCTCGACCCCGTTCGCATCGCGCACGACCAGCGTGACCGCGTCGGGCGCGAGTCCGGCGCCGAGGTCGAGCGTCACCCGCAGCGTCCCGCGCAGCGCGCCATCGAAGGCAAACGTGTCCACGGGATCACCCGCCGCGTCGAGCGTCGCGCGCAGGCTCCGTCCGAAGCCGATCGGCACTGCCAGGGCAGGCGTGTCGTTCGGCTCGAGATCACCGAGCGCCGGGAGCACCGTGAGCGACTCGGTGTCGGTGCGCGCGAGCCCGCTCGCCGGGTCGGTCACCGTCGCCACGACGGCGACCGGCCCGGGCGCGGTAAGGCCTGGGAGGGCGATGCGCGCGCTGCCGTCGCGCTCGGTCCGACCTTCGGCGGTGGTCGCGCCGCCGGCCCAGGTGGCGTCGAGGCGCACCGTCAGGCCCCCGAGGTCACCGCTACCGGAGAGTGCGACCAGCGCGGTGGGCGGCACCTCGCCGACGCGGGCGAGCGCATCGAACGGAGCGAGGTCGAGCACGTTCACCACCGGCGGGGCGCGCAACTCCACCGCGACCCGAGCCTCGGCGGTGAAGCCGCCGACCGGCGCGCTGGCGGTGACCGTCGCGAGGCCGTCGCCCACCGCGGTCACCACACCGGCCGCGTCGACGCTCACCACCGTCGGGTCGCTGCTCGCGTAGGTGACCCCGAAGCCCGTGCGCACGTCGGCAAGGGTGCCGTTGCTCAGCCGGCCGCGGACGTCGAGGACCAGGGTCTGCCCGGCGTCGACCAGGGTGGCGAGACCGGGACGCAGCGCGAGCGCGGTGAGCGCCGGTGGACGTCGCACGGCGAGGGCCACACGCGCGGAGCGCCCGGCGCTCGCGACCGCGATCTCGACGTCGCCCCCGGCCACCACCGAGACCAGCCCGTCGGCGCCGGCAGTGACGACGCGCTCGTCGCCGGAGGTGTAGGTGGTCCCGGACGCCGACGACGTCAGGTTTCGATACAGCCCGTCGGAGTAGAGCCCGAGCACGCCGAGCTGCAGCGCGTCGGTCTCGGCGTCGACCTCGGCCTCGTCCGGGACCACGGTCAGGGCGTCCAGAGTGAGCCCGGCGACGTCGGCGGGGACGAGGTCGACCTCGACGCGCTCCAGCACCCGCCCTTCGAGATCGCGCAGCTCGATGCCGATCCGACGCGACGGCTGGCCGGCATCGGCCGCGATCGGGGCGAGGAAGGTCTGCGCGCCGCCATCGAGGAAGGCGATCGCCGTCCCGTCCTCGAACGCCACCGACGGCGTGCCGTCGGCGAGCGGCTCGGCGTCGAGCGCGAGCAGCAAGAAGGTGTCCGGCGGCATGCGACCGTCGACGTCGATGCGCAACGCGTCGTCGGTGAGGAAGGCCTGGCCGGCGTCGCGCGCCGACGACTCGTCCCCTTCAACGACGAGCAGTGGGTCGCGCCGGACCGCGGCGATGGCACCGCGCGCCGGCGTGATCTGGACCAGGGTCACCCCGCTCGCACCGTCGGCGACATAGGCGACGCCCGCGCTCGAGCGTGGCGCCGCGGCGCGCGCGACACCCGCGGTCTCGACGCTGCCGAGCACGCGGTCGTCACGCCCGTCGCGGTCGACGTCGATCGGCTGCAGGCCGACCGGCCCGTCGAGGTCCACCAGGTGCAGGCCCTGGCTGCCGGTGACCAGCGCGAGCCGCTCGTCGGCGTCGAAGGTCACGCCGAGGGCGGAGCCCGGCACCCGGATCACCGACAGCAGCTCGGGCTGCGTGCGCTCGGTGACGTCGAAGACCTGCACCGTGCCGTCGGCGCCGGCCACCACCGCCAGATCCGGCGTCTCCGGCCCGACCTCGAGCGTGCCGTCGCGGTCGAGGTCGATGGGATAGTCCGCCACCGCCGCCACCGCGCGCGCCGCGCCGCCGGTCGGCGCCGAGCCGAGCTCGACGAGGGCCGCCGGGTCGAGCGGGTCGACCACCGCGAGGCCAGCGGGCCCGACCACCAGCGCGACCTCCTCGAGCATCGCGACGTCGCGGGCGTCACCCGCGCCGGTCGCGGGCAGGCGGCCGAGGACCGGAGCCCCCGGGTCGGTCGGGTCCACGGCGAGCGCGGCGGCGAGGTCGACCGCGACCAGCCCGACCCCCTCGACCGCGACCAGCGCGTTGCCGGCACCGTCGAGCGCGACGCCGCGCGGAACGCCGGCGAAGGGCGGCACGCCGGGCGGGGCCACCACGCCGGCGGACGTGAGCTGCGCGAGGCCGATCGAGATCGGCGTCGTCGGGTCGGCGAGGTCGAGGAGCTCGAGTCGGCCGTCGACCGTCGGGTCGCCGGTGGTGATCAGCGCGAACGGACCGGGGCCGACGGAGGTGAATGGCTCGCCGAGCGACTCGCCGCCGCCGAGCACGGTTGCGTTGGCACCACCGGCGGCGGGCGACGTCCCCTCCACCGCCAGGCGGCTGGCGCGCGCGACGTCGAGGATCTCGGCGCCGGCGTCGGTCGCCACCACCAGCGCACCGCCGTCGTGGGCGAGCCCACGCGTCTGCCCGATGGCCACGGCGTCGATCACCCGTGGGGCGAAGGTGGTGAAGGTGCCGGAGAAGGGCGCGGCGAGGGTCGAGCCGTCGAGCGCGGTGACCGTGGTGGCGACGCCGTACCGGTACTGGCGGCCGAAGCCGAGGCGGCGCAGTGGGCGCAGGCGCACGGTGCGCCCGTCGTCGTCGACCAGACGCACCGCCGGAACCTGCACCCCGCTCGCGGTGGCGAGGAACACGCTCGACGCGGTGACGGTGCGCGCGTCGATGTCGGTCGCGAAGGTGAACGTGACCTCGGCGTCGACCTCGACCAGCGAGGTCGCGTCCGGATGGGCGGTGACGGCGAGGGTGGTCCCCACCGGACCGAGCACCGCGCCGAGATCGCCCGGTGCGGCGGCACCCGCGCTGCCACGCACCGCGCCGGTGTCGGGGTCGAGCACCGACACCGAGAACCCACCGACCACTGCCGGCAGGACGAAGCGCCCGTTGGGCCCGCCGGTGTCGGCGACGAAGGGCGTGCCGTCGAGCCGAACCAGTGCCCGCGGGCCGCCGACGGAGCCGCGCACGTCGCCCATGACGCCCGCCGAGGGCGACAGCGCGAGCACCACCAGGTGCCCGCCCCGGGTCAGACCAGGCATGGTGTCGCCGGCGTTCACCAGGCGCATACCGTCGGGCGTGTCGGCCACCACCATGCGGTCGACGAGCTCCAGCACCGGGGTGCCGGCGAGCTGGTCGAGGCGCGCCAGGACGTAGCTCGCGATCGGACCCAGACCACCGGGAAGAGGGATGTCGAGGTCGACGCGCGCGGCCGGCGCGCGGGCCCGGACCGACACCGCCTGCCCCGGCAGCGCCTCGCCGGTCGCCTCCAGCACCACCGCCGGGAAGGCGTCGGTGGCGGCGACGATGACCGGCGACGGGTCAGGCCCGCTCGCGACCACCAAGGTGGTGTTGATCGCGCGCTCGCGGTTCCCGGCCGCGTCCTCGGCGGTGGCCTCGAACCGCAGCCGTGCATTGGTCAGGAAATCGGGCGGGACAAAGAGATCGCCGGCCGCCTCGAGCGGTGGGATCCGCGCCTCGACCGGCGGGAATCGATCCTGGTCCTCGCGCAGACGCAACGCGGTGATGCGCGAGAACGCGGCGCCGTCGACCTCGAGATCGAGCGCATCGACGACCATCCAGCCGGCCGGCATCGTGGGCAGGTCGGGCGACGGCACCCCACCGCGGAGCCGGAACAGGCCGGCCTCGGCCAGCGCCCCGGGGCGCACGCGGGCGAGGCGCCCGGAGCCGTCCTCGACCACCCCGCCGCGCGGGCCGATGGAGACGGTCCCGTCCTCCCCCTCGAGACGCTCGATGGGCACGTCGCGCACCCGGCCGTCAGCGCCGCGGAAGGTGAGCGCGAGGGTGTCGCCCACCCGGGCCCCGATCCGGAGCAGGAAGGCGCCGTCGAGGAGCGCCGCGTCGTCGGCGCCGGGGATCGCACCCGGCGTCGCCACCGCGAGCACGGTGACGCTCTCGCCGGTGCGCAGGTTGGTCAGCGTGACCGCCCCGCCCGGCTCTGCCGTGCCCTGCGTCCCGGTCACCGTCACCAGGCCGTCGGCGTCGGGGAGGGTGGCGGTGATCGCCCCCGGCGGCGGTGCCGGAGGGCGCGAGGTGTCGACGGTGCGGAAGGCGACGGTGGCCTCGGCCGCGAGTGGATTGCCGGTGCGGTCGAGGAGCCCGGTGCCGAGGATCAGCCGGTAGTCGGTGGCGGAGGTGAGGCCGCCGGGGACCGCGAGCCGCACCTCCGAGCCGTCGGCGGAGAGGCTTCTCGAGGCGGGCACCGGCGTGCCGTCGGCCAGCTCGAAGCGCACGCTCGCCGCGTCCACGCTCGCAGGGTCGAGCGGCTCGGAGAAGCGGGCGCTCACCGGCGAGGCGAGCGCCACGTCCGCCGCGCCGTCGGCCGGAATGCTGGAGGCCAGCGCCGGCGCGGTGGTCGCGAGCACCAGGTCGGCCACCACCACGCTCCCGGCGACGCCGCTCCTCACCTGGGCGCCGACCGCGTCGCCCGACGCGGGATCCCGCGCGAGCAGTGCGATGTCGGCGTCGGCCGCAACCGCCAGCGCGAAGCGCCCGGTGGCGCTCGATACGTCACCCTCGGCACCGCCGTCGGCGGTCACCACCACACCCGGGGTCGGGCTGACGCCGTCGATGCCGACCACCCGGCCGACCACCAGCGCACGCGGCGTGGTCGCGTGGACGAAGAGGTACCGGCCCTCGGCGGCGACGCCGTCGAGGGTCTGCCCACCGACCATGGTCTCGCCGACCAGGCGGTCCGCGACCGTCACGCCGTTCGCGACCAGCCGGTAGCGCGGCACCGCACCCGCGTCGCGGACCTCCGCCAGCACCAGCACCTGCGCGTCCACGGGCAGAGCGGCCGGGCGTGGGACAGAGAGCACCGCCGGCACCGCAATGGAGGCGCCGGCGAGGTCGAGCTCGACATCGGCGATCGGCACGAGGTCCGCGGCGAGCGCCGGCGCGACGCCACCGAGCGGCGGGCGCAGATCGACCACCGTTCGCGTCGTCAGCGCGCCGACCGGGAGGTCGAGCCGAATCGCGGCGGTGGCGTCCGCCACGGTCCCCCCGGCCGGTCCCATCACCGCCCCGCCGACCCGCTCGCCGAGCGCGACCACCGCGAGGTCGACGCGGCCGAGCTCGAGCTCGCGCACGGTGTAGGCGCGCGACGGCGTGACCGGGATGCGCGCGCCGAGCCCCGGCCCGATGTCTGGTGCCGCGTGGACCAGCACGTCCTGGGTGTAGGGCAGCGGCACCGCGCGCTCGCCGTCCAGGCGGTCGAAGCGCTCGGTGACGGTGGCCACCATCGCGGTGCCGGACGGCAGCGCGACCGGGGCGTCCACCGTCAACGTACCGACGGCGCGGGCCTCCGGCCCGGGTGAGACGACAGCCGGTGTCACCAGGCCTGCCGCCGTGAGCCCGGCCGGCGCCGGTGGCAGGTCGAGTCCGACCAGCGTCTCGCCCTCGACCGGGATCGGCGGCGCGACGGGCGCCGCATCGGCGAGCACCACCGCGTGTTGGGCGGTCGAGTCCACCCGCGCGCTGAACGCCCGACCGGCGACCGAGACCGGCGCGCCGACCACCCAGCGTCCCGACACGCGGTCGAGGCCGACCAGCGCGAGCACCGCGCCACCGGGCAGCGGGCCGGGGAGCGTGCCGCGCAGAGTCGCCGACTGACCGAGCGCGACCTCGGCCGGGCGCACCTCGACCGCCGCCAGCGGTGACCAGCCGGCGGGAAGCCGGGCGCCGAGCCCCTGGGCGGTGAGCGCGGTGAGGGTGACGGTCGTATCCGCCGGCAGTGCGCCGGGCGGGAGGTCCAGCGCGAGCCCGCCGGCCGCGTCCTCGACGGTTCCGCCGAGCGCCGACCGAACCACGACGCCGTCGCTCACGATACGGGTGAGCCGCGCATCGAGGACGGTCCGCGCGGTGTCGGCCGGCAGGTCCGCGGCACGCTCGACGCTCGCGAAGCCGTCGCGCGCGAGCCGCACGCGAGCCGGGCCGCTCCGTCCGGGCAGGATCCAGCGGCCGCGCGCGTCGGTGACGGTCTCGACCGCGGCCGTCGGGGCGCCAGCGCCATCCTCGAGAAGCGTCGCGGTCACCGCCGCCAGCGGCAGGCCGGTGGCGTCGTCGAGCACCTGCCCGCGCAGGAAGCCGTCGCCGTCGCTCACCAGCACGGTGACCATGGCCGACGCATCCAGCGCGCCGTTGGTCGCGGTGATCGAGGCCACGCCATCGGCGAGCGCGATCACCAGTCCATCGGCGCCGACCGCGACCACGCCCTGGGTGTCCACCTGGTACGCGGTGCCGGTGTCGGCGCGGGTCAGGTCGCGCTCGGACCCGTCGCTGAACTGGCCGCGCACCGTGAGCTGCACCGTGGCGCCGGCCGCGCGCAGCGTCGATTCGGGCGGCTCGACGGTGAGCGCTCCGAGCACCGCGTCGGTCTCGACCGTGATGCGGGCGGCGTCGGCGAGACCCTGGTGACGGGCGGTCACGCTCGATGCGCCCACATCGCGCGCGGTGACCAGCCCCTGCTCGTCGACGGTGGCGACGAAGGCGTTGTCGCTCTCCCAGGTGGTGTCCGGGTCGGTGGTGACGTCGACGGTGGCGCCGCTGTTGTAGGTCAGAGTCGCCGTGAGGGGTGCGGTGGCGCCGAGGCTCTCGAAGCGCACGCCACCGGGGCTGACGTCGAGCGCAATCGGCGCCAGCGCGCTGCGACGCACCGTGATCGACGCGGTGCCGACGTTGCCGGCGCGATCGGTGGCGACCGCGGTGAGGGTGTTGTCCCCGAGCGCGAGGGCGACCGCGGCGCGGCTCCAGTCACCCCCGGCCTGGTCGGTGCCTGCCCCGTCGAGAACGACGGTGGCCTCGGGGTCGTCGACGGTGCCGACGACGTCGGTGCTCGCCACGAACAGCTCGGCCCCGTCCACCGGTCGCACGAAGGCGACCACCGGGGGGGTGGTGTCCAGCACCACGCGCACCGTCGCGGTCCCGGAGCCGAGTGGCCCCGGCGGTGGCGTCAATGGGTGTCCAGAGGATCCGAGCGCAGCCATCACCACGCCGAGGTCGCCGAGATCGACGTCGCCGTCGCCATCCAGGTCACCGGCGTGGCAGGGCGGGGGTGCACCCGCAGTGGCGAAGACCTCGAGCAGGTTCTCGCCCTCGACGAGCGGGACCGGGGTCGACTCGAAGGCACCGGCGGCAGCGCTCGCGGCGACGCCGGCGACGGTCACCGCGGCATCCGGGTCGCCGACGGTGCCGCGCACGCCGATGCTCGGCGTGGTGACGAGGGCGCCGTCGGCAGGA
The DNA here is from genome assembly GCA_024234875.1 of Ectothiorhodospiraceae bacterium. Taxonomy (GTDB): domain Bacteria; phylum Pseudomonadota; class Gammaproteobacteria; order HK1; family HK1; genus JACKNM01. Next base: position 361,592 of record JACKNM010000002.1, read on the forward strand.
CTGGTGATGGCGACCGCGATCGGCGACGGCAGCGGGCTCTCGCCGATGCATCGCCCGAGCCAGGAGACGTCGGAGACGTCGACCACGCCGTCGTCGGTGACGTCGGGGTCGAGTGCCTGGGCCGACGCGACCGGGCCGGCGGCGAGCGCGCCTGCGAGGACGAGGACCTCCAGCGCGCGGGCCACCGGGCCGTGATTGCGCCGTGCGTGAATGCGATGTCGAGTCAAGTGCGCGTCCCTGCCTGGGCCTGGTGCTGACCTCGCGGCGAGGGGTCGGCCGGCAGCGCGCCACGCGTCGTGCCGAGAGCCAGAACCCGCCATGCGAGGCCGTGACGGGAGGGAAGTCTCCGCATGACGGCGCACCGGTAAGTGCGCGAGTTCACGTTTTTTCACCGTGCCCGACGGACGGCAAGAAAGACGGGACGATCGGCAAAAATGCGACCGATCAGTCACCAAGAATGAGAAAAAATGCTGTCGAAACAGGGGGTTCTGAGAGCGCCGTCGACACGGAGGCTGCGCGGCGGGTGGCTGGAGATCAGATGCACCGCGCGCGTCAATCCCCCGATCGATGGGGGTCGCGCCGCGGTCTGCGGCCGCGGCGCGGGAGTCCGATCACGCCCGCCGGGGAGTGGGTCTCAGTCGCCCTTCGGCGCGTAGCGGGACTCGAGCGCGTAGTAGTCCGGGAAGCCGACGGTGTCGTAGAGCTCGTCGAAGGTGACCAGGCGGTCGGCGCCCGGGTGGCGGCCCTCGCGCATCATCGCGAAGCCGTCGCGCAGCGCGCGGATGGTCAGGTTCAGGGCGGTGACCCCGAACAGCGCGAGCTTGTAGCCGATGGCCTCGGCCTGCGCCGGGGAGACGATCGCGCGGCCTTCCTTCTCGAGTTGGGCGAGCATGGTGGGGACCGCGGTGACGCGGCGACACAGGGTCTCCATCTCCGCCGTCGACTGCGGCCCCTCGAAGTACACGATGTCCGCGCCGAGATCGGCGAACGCCTCGGCGCGCCACAGCGCCTCGTCGAACCCCTCGCCGACACGGGAGTCGGTCCGGCCGATCACCAGCACCTCGCCGCCGGCGGCGCGAATCGCGTCACGGGCGTCGAGCGCGGCGCGAAGGCGCATCAGCGCCTCGGCGCGCGGCACCACCTCCACCCCGCGCGCGTACCCGCAGCGCTTCGGCGAGACCTGGTCCTCGATCATCACGCAGGCGAAGCCGGCGCCGTGGTAGCCACCGACGGTGCGGCGCACGTTCACCGGATTGCCGAAGCCGGTGTCGCCGTCGCCGATGAGGGGGATCGACACCGCCGCGCAGACATCGCGCCCCTGATCGAGCATCTCGCGATAGGAGATGAGCCCGGCGTCGGGCAGCGCGAGCTTGGTCGCGCTCACCCCGTATCCGCTCATGAATGCGCACTCGAAGCCGGCGCGCTCGGCGAGTCTCGCGCTCAGCGCGTCGTAGACGCCGGGAACGACGATGATCCCCGGGGCGGCGAGTCGCGCGCGCAGACGATTGCCCGGGCCGGAGAGCGATGCGGTGGTCATACCAGCACCACCTTGCCGGGGTTCATGATCCCCTGGGGATCGAGCGCGCGCTTGAGCGTACGCATCACCTCGACACCCTCACCGTGCTCGAGCTCGAGGAACTCCATCTTGCCGCAGCCGATTCCGTGCTCGCCGGTGCACGTGCCGCCGAGCCGGATCGCGCGCTCGACCATCCGCGCGTGCCACGCCTTGGCTCGCGCGTGCTCCTCGGGATTGGTGTAGTCGGCGAGCGGTCCCATGTGGAAGTTGCCGTCGCCGACGTGGCCGACCACCGGCGACCACAGCCCGGAGGCGTCGAGGTCCCGCTTGGACTCGAGCACGCACTCGGCGAGGCGCGAGATCGGTACGCAGACGTCGGTCGCCATCACCCGCTGGCCGGGCTTGGCGCGGGCCATGAACGCGTAGTGCGCATCGTGCCGCGCCTGCCACAGGGCGTTGCGGTCCTCGGTGCGCGCGGCGAACCGGAACGCGCTGCCGCCATGCTCGGCCGCGATCGCGCTCACCGCCTCCACCTGCTCGGCGACGCCGCTCTCGGTGCCGTGGAACTCGAAGAACAGGGTGTCGGCCACCTCGTAACCCTCGAGACCGGAGTGGTCGATCAGCGCCGACATCCCCTCGCTGCACACCAGCTCCATCCGCGCCACCGGGATTGCCGACTGGATGGTCTCGATGACCGTGTGCACGGCGTCGCCGAGGGTCGGGAAGGCGCAGACCGCGGCCGAGACTGCCTCGGGCTGGGGCGACAGGCGCAGCGTCACCTCGCAGATGATGCCGAGCGTGCCCTCGGAGCCGACCATCAGGCGCGTCAGGTCGTAGCCGGCGGCGGACTTGCGCGCGCGAGTGCCGGTGCGCACCACGCGTCCGTCGGCGAGCACCACGGTGAGGCCGAGCACGTTCTCGCGCATCGTCCCGTAGCGCACCGCGTTGGTGCCGCTCGCACGGGTCGCCGACATGCCGCCGATGGTCGCGTCGGCGCCGGGGTCGATCGGGAAGAACAGCCCGGTGTCACGGAGATGCGCGTTGAGCTGCTTGCGGGTGACGCCGGCCTGCACCGTGCAGTCGAGATCCTCGGCCGAGACGCGCAAGATCGCGTTCATCTGTGAGAGGTCGATGGCGATGCCGCCGTGCAGCGCCAGCGTGTGCCCCTCGAGACTGGTCCCGGCGCCGTAGGGAATGATCGGCACCCGGTGCTCGGCAGCCACCCGGACCACCGCCACCACCTCGTCGATGTCGCGCGGCCACACCACCGCGTCGGGTGGGCTGATCGGGTGATAAGCCTCGCCGGTCCCGTGGTGGCGGCGCACCGCCTCGGAGGTGGAGAGGCGCTCCCCGAAGCGCTCGCGCAAGGTCTCGATGGCGGCGACGACGGGGGACGCGAGCGGTTCGGCGGCACTCATGCGATGGTCCTCGGCTCGACCGGGAGCGGCGCGCGATCTTGCCACCCGGGGGGCGCGACCGGTAGTCGCCTCCCACCGGGGCCGGGCGGGCGCGGCGGCCCGCCCCTACGGCGATTCGCCAGCCCGGGGCGCCGGACGGGCACGGGGGCCCGCCCCTACTGTTTCTTGATTGCCTTCAGGCGGGCGTAGCCATCGCTCTTGCGATAGAGCTCGTCGAGTGGGTAGCAGCCGGAGACCAGGCCGTTGCGCGGGGCGGTGGTGCAGTCGCTGAAGGTGCGGCAGAGCAGCTTGTGCGCCGGCGCGCGGCCGGCCAGCACGTCCGCCGGGAGGTTGGGATAGGACAGGCTCGAGCGGCCCAGCCCGACCGAGTCCATCCAGCCGAGCTCGATGCACCCGCTCGCCACCGCCGGCAGGTGCTCCTGCAGGTAGGTGAACCCGGTGCCGACGATGCCGAGGGAGGGAAACCGCGTGTTCACGTGCCGCGTCGCATCGAGCAGCCGCGCCACCCCGAGCACCGGATCCTCCGGCGGCTGGTATCCGTCCGAGGGTGGGTAGAACGCCGGGCGCTGGACATGGGGACAGTAGTAGGGGCTGCCGGCGGTCACGCACAGGAGCCCGATCCCGAGCTCCGCGATCGTCGCCACCAGGCCGTCCACCTCGTCGAAGTCGATACCGAGCCCACTCGCGTCGGCGCCGAAGCCGTGACGGTACTCCCCGGCCGAGGCCGGAACCCCGACCCCGTCCTCGCCGGCCCGGAACGGCCGCACGTCGAACGCCGACAGCCGCACCGCGACCGCCAGCCGCGGGCAGCGCTCGCGAATGCCACCCACCACGTCGCGCAGGAACCGGGTGCGGTTCTCGAGCGGCCCGCCGTAGCGACCCGGGCGGTCATAGGCCGAGAGCAGCTCGTGGGCGAGGTAGCCGTGGCAGTGCTTGACGTCGACGAAGTCGAAGCCGGCCCGCTCCACCAGCTCGGCGGTGGCGACGAAGCGCTCGACCAGCGCGTCGAGCGCGGCGTCGGACATCACCGCGAGGTCGTCCTCGACCCCGGCGCGCGCGTCGAGCTCCGGATGACGGTAGACGATGTGCGGGGACGGCGGCCCGACCGGCCGGCACCAGCGCCCGGAGTGGGTGAGCTGCAACCCGGTGACGAGGCCGTCGGCGCTGCCGTGGACCTCGACGTGGCGCGCCACCGCCTCCGCTCGCAGGCTCGCGAAAGCCTCGAGGTGGCGAGCGTCCAGGACGAGCTGCCGCGGGTTCGCCCGCCCCTCGTGACTGACCGCGGTGGCCTCGAACCACAACAGCTTCGCCCCGCTCTCGGCAAAGCGCAGCCACCGCCGCCGCACCAGCTCGGTCGGCGCGCCGTCGTCGCCGCCGTCCCAGCCCTCCATCGGCAGCACGGTGAATCGATTGCCCACCGTGATCTCCCCGACCGCACGGTCGGTGAACGACCACGGGCTCGCCAGCACCTGCGATGGGGCGCCCCGCCCGACCGGCAGCCCGATACCCAGGCTGGCGGCGTGCGCGGCCAGCGCGTCGGCGCAGTCGTAGCTGGGGACCTTTCGGAAACGCGGCATCGGCGGGCTCCTCGGCTCTCCGCGCAGCGGCCGCGGACGGGACAGCATAGCAACCGATCCGGGCCCCCGAGCAGCCCGCTTCGCTGCGCTGCACGATTCCGTTTTCTCCTCGCCGTGCGCAAACTCGCGCGCTCCGGCTTTCGGGTATCGAGGGGAATGTGCGATGCGAGCACTGGTCACGGGTGCGGCGAGCGGAATCGGGCGGGCGACCTGCCTTCGACTGGCGCGCGACGGCGCGGCCAACGGGACCCCGGCGCAGATCGCCGCGGTCGACCTGGCGGCGACCCCGGCGCTCGACGCGGTGGTCGCCGAGGTCGCCGCGCTCGGCGGCAAGGCCTTCGCGGTCGCCGCCGACATGGGCTCCGCCGACGGCCCCGGCAAGGCGGTGGGCGCCGCGGTCACCAGGCTCGGGGGTCTCGACGCAGTGGTGAGCAATGCCGGTATCAACCGGCCCGGCAAGATGCTCGACTACACCGTCGAGGACTGGGATCAGGTGTTCGCCGTGAACACCCGCGCGACGTGGCTGCTGGCCAAGGCCGCCCATCCGGCGCTTGCCGACGGCGGTGGCGCGATCGTCGCGGTGTCGTCGATGTCCGGGAACTTCGCGCACGCCGGGCTCGGTGCTTACGGACCGAGCAAGGCCGCGGTGAGCATGACCGTGCGCGTGCTGGCCCAGGAGTTCGCACCCGACGGCATCCGCGTGAACGCGGTCTCCCCCGGCATGGTGCAGACCGGCATGACGGTCAACGTCTACGCGAACAACGAGGTGGCGAGCGCCCGCGCCGGCCTGGTCCCGCTCGGGCGGGTGGCCCAGCCCGAGGACATGGCGGACGTGATCGTGTTCCTCCTCGGCCACGATGCGCGCTACGTCAACGGCCAGGACATCATCGTCGACGGTGGTTTCACCGGGAACCACCTCGGACGGATACCGGGCCTCACCTCGATCACCCGCAGCTGAGGCGACCGCCGGCAGGCTCGCCGTACTTGGCACGTCCGGCGGGTGCTGCCATCATCGCGCCGGCGCACGACCCCGTCCGAGGGTCGGCAAACCCACGAGGAGGAGCGCACCATGAGCAAGACACGTCTCGGCGTCGCCCTGGCCGCCGCCGTCGGCCTGTGGTCGGCGGTCGCCGGCGCCCAGGACACCGTGAAGTTCGCGAGCATCATCGAGCTGTCCGGCAACGGCGCGGCGATCGGAACCAACTGGCGTGACGCGGTCGACATGGCGGTCGAGGAGATCAACGCCGCCGGCGGCATCCTCGGCAAGAAGATCGAGATCGAGCATCTCGACACCCAGTCGAACCCCGGCACCTCGCGCGCGGTGCTGCAGAAGGCCCTCGACGGCGACCCCTACGTCGTCCTCGGCCCCATCTTCTCGTCCTCGACCCGCGTCAACATGGCGCTCACCGAGCGCGCCGGGGTGCCACAGATCGTCGGCTCCGAGGCCGCGAGCATCACTCAGCAGGGGCACCCGACCATCTTCCGCACCTCCTTCGGTCAGGAGATGGGGATGCCGAAGCTGGTGAACTACCTCAAGAACGAGATCAAGGCGAAGAAGGTCGCCCTCATCTGGACCAACGACGAGTGGGGCAAGGGCGGGCGAAACACCGCCAAGGACCTGATGGCCAAGGCGGGCATCGAGGTCGTCGCCGACGTCTCGACCGAGGTGCAGCAGGTCGACTTCTCGGCCGAGGTGCTGAAGGTGGTGAAGGCCGGCGCCGATGCCATCTTCGCCTACTGCCTCGAGGAGGAGAGCGCGCGCTTCCTGAACGAGCTGCGCAAGCAGGGTTACAACGGCCCGCTGGTCGGTGAGACCACGCTCATCAGCCAGAAGGTCATCGACCTCGCCGGTGCCAACGCCAATGGCGCGCGCGGCCACGTCGGTCTGACCATCGACGCACCGGTCGATCTCCTGCAGGAGTTCGGGCGCAAGTTCGAGGCCCGCACCGGGCGCAAGAGCGACCACAACGGCATCAAGGGCTACATCGCGGTGTACCTCGCCAAGGAGGCCACCGAGCGCATGGGCAAGTTCGACCGTGACGGTTTCGCGAAGGCGCTGCGCGGCGCGGTCGTCACCACCAAGGACGAGCCCGGGGTGCTGATGGACTTGCGCATCGACGAGACCGGTGACGTCGACCGCGAGAGCTTCCTGGTCGAGGTCGTCGACGGCAAGCAGCAGGTGGTCAAGGTCCTGCCGCCGGTCGGCGACTGGAAGAAGTAACCCACCCCCGGGTTCTCCCGCACCCGATCCGCGCGGAGGGCGTGTGGCCCTCCGCGCGCGGCGAACGCTTGTCATGATCGAAGCGCTCCAACTCCTGATTTCCGGCGTCTCCACCGGCGCCATCTACGCGCTCGCGGCGATCGGGTTCGTGCTGCTGTGGCAGACCACCGGCACCATCAACTTCGCCCAGGGCGAGTTCGTGATGCTGCCCTCGATCATCATGCTCGCCTTCGTGCTCCACGGCGGCCTGCCGTTGTGGGTCGCGTTCGCGGTGACCCTGGTGGTGTCGGGTCTGCTGCTCGGCGTCGCCTTCAAGGTCCTGGTGGTGCAGCCCATGATTCGTCACGGGGTGCTGCCGCTGGTAATCGCGACCATCGCCCTCGGCATCTTCATGCGCGAGGGGGCCAAGGAGTTCTTCTCCAACGAGGCCCAGCCGTTTCCGATGCCGGTGCCCTACGTCGTGCTCGAGCTCGGCGGCGTCACCGTGACCAGCCACCACCTGTTCTGCCTCGCGGTGGCGGTGGTGCTGGTCCTCGCGCTGCAGTGGTTCCTGGGTGGCACGCGCACCGGACGCTCGATGCAGGCGGTGGCGCAGAACGCGCAGGCCGCCGAGATCCTGGGCATCGACGTCAAGCGCATGGTGATGCTCACCTTCCTGGTCAACGCCGCGCTGGTGACGGTGGCGGCGATCCTGGTGACTCCCGTCTATCTCGCGAAGTGGGACAACGGTGAGGCGATCGGGCTCACTGCCTTCATCGCGGCCATCGTCGGTGGGTTCAACCAGGTTCGCGGGGCGGTTCTCGGCGGAGTCCTGGTCGGCGTGCTCGAGAACTTCTCCGCCTACTACATCTCGACCGAGTACCGGACCGCGTTCCCGCTGATTCTGCTGATCCTGGTCATCATGTTCCGGCCCTACGGCCTGCTCGGCCGGCCCGAGGAGCGGACGGTCTGACCATGGGAACGATGCGCTGGATCGCGGGCGGGATCTTCCTCGCGTTGCTCGTGCTGCTGCCGCGCGAGCTCAAGCCCTACGGCATCTTCCTGATGTCGAACTGGGTGCTGTTCTGCGTGGTCGCGATGGGGCTGAACCTGACGCTCGGCTACGCCGGCCAGATCTCCATCGCGCAGGCGGGCTTCCTCGGCGTCGGCGCCTACACCACCGCCATCCTGACCACGCGCTTCGGTTGGGACTTCTGGCTGACGCTGCCGGTGGCGACCGGGCTCTCGTTCCTGCTCGGGCTCATCGTCGGCTTTCCCGCGCTGCGGGTGCAGCACCACTATCTCGCCTTCGTGACCCTCGGCTTCAACATCCTCATCTACCTCGTGTTCCGAAACGAGGACTGGTTGACCGGCGGCGCGTTCGGCATCTTCGACATTCCGCGCCCCGGCTTCCTCGGCGTCGACATGCGCGACCCGCTGTCGTTCTACTACCTGTGCCTGGTCTTCGCCGCACTGATGTTCGCCGCGGCATGGTGGATCGTGCGCTCGCCATGGGGCCGGGCCTTCGCCGCGCTGCGCGAGAATCCGGTGCGCGCCGCGAGTCTCGGCGTCGACATCCGGACCTATACCCTGCTCGCGTTCGCCATCGGCTCCGCCTTCGCCGGGCTCACCGGAGCGTTCTACGCCTCACTGCTCGAGTTCATCGATCCCTATCCGTTCGCACTCGAGTACTCGCTGTCGTTCCTGCTGATGGTCATCTCCGGCGGTAGCGCCACGTTGATCGGACCGATCGTCGGTGCCGGCATGGTGCTGCTGCTGCCCGAATGGCTGCGCTTCGCCAAGGACTACTACCTGCTGATCTACGCCCTGCTGGTGATGGTGCTGATGGCGTTCTGCCCCGAGGGGATGGTGGGGCTGTGGCGGCGCATGGTCGCCGCCATCGGACGCCGCCGTGCCCGGGCCCCGACGGAGCGCCCGACGTGAGCGCGCCACTGCTCGAGGTGCGCGGGCTGTCGAAGTCGTTTCGCGGCATTCGCGCGGTGTCGAACGTGCACTTCGAGGTCGCCAAGGGTGAGGTGCTCGGCCTCATCGGCCCCAACGGCAGCGGCAAGTCCACCCTGTTCAACTGCGTGCTCGGTCAGCTTCGTCCCGATGCCGGCGAGGTACGCCTCAACGGCCAGGACGTCACCGGCCTCGACCCGACCGCGCTCAGCCGCCGTGGCATCGGCCGCACCTTCCAGCTCCTGCAGGTGTTCCCGGCACTCAGCGTGCGCGACAACCTCGTCCTCGCCGGTCAGGAGCATCGCGGCACGATGCTCGGGCGTTTGTTCATGTCGCCCGACGCCGGGCAGCGCGCGCGCGCCGACGAGCTGCTGGATCTGTTCCGGCTCGCGCGTCTCGCCGACGAGCCGGCCGGCTCCCTCAGCTACGGCCAGCAGAAGCTGCTCGACATCGCGATGGCATTCATGGCGGAGCCCGAGCTGGTGCTGCTCGACGAGCCGGCGGGCGGCGTCAACCCGACGATGCTCGGCGACGTGGAGTCGTTGTTGCGCCGCCTCAACGAGGAGCTCGGTGCGACCTTCGTGGTGATCGAGCACAACATGAGCTTCGTGATGGGGCTGAGCCACCGGGTGATGGTGCTCGCCCAGGGACAGGTGCTCGCGACCGGGTCACCGGACGAGATCCGCGCCGACCAGCGGGTGATCGAGGCCTACCTCGGTGACTGAGCCAGTCCTCACACTCGACGGCGTCGTCGCCGGCTACGGTCGGTTGACGATCCTGCACGGCACCACGCTGCGCGTGCGCCAGGGGACGATCACCACGATGATCGGCCCCAACGGCGCCGGCAAGTCCACCGTGTTCAAGGCCGTCTTCGGGCTGCTCCCCATCGAGTCCGGGACCATCCACTTCAAGGGCGAGGACATCACGGTGCGGCGGCCACGCGAGCTGCTCGCCCGCGGCGTCGTCTACGTGCCCCAGGGACGCAACCTGTTCCCCGAGCTCACGGTCCGCCACAACCTCGAGCTCGGCGGCGTGACCATGCGCGACGAGGCGTTGCTCCGGCAGCGCATCGAGCAGGTGCTCGACCGCTTTCCGATGCTGCGCGAGAAATCGACGCGTCAGGCGTCCACCCTGAGCGGTGGCGAGCAGAAGATCCTCGAGCTCGGCCGCGGCATGCTCCTCGACCCGAGCCTCGTCCTCATCGACGAGCCCTCGATCGGCCTCGCCCCGCTGATGGTCCGCCAGGTGTTCGACGAGCTGATCCGGTTGCGCGACAGCGGCGTGACGGTGCTGATGGTCGAGCAGAACGCCCGCAGCGCGCTCGCCATCTCCGACGACGCCCTGGTGCTGGAGCAGGGCCGGCTGGCGCTCGCCGGCCGCGCGCCGGACATCCTCGCCGATCCACGGGTCGGAGCGTTGTTCCTCGGCGGCGGACTGGGCGAGACCGCGAGCCCCTGACCGACCCGACGGCGCGCGCGACTCCTCGCCGGAGCCACGTCGCCTGGACGTTCCGTCGTCACCGGGAGAACGCCGATGAGGATCGCGAGGCCGAACCGCGTCACCCGCACCTACACGCAGCACCTGGTGGCGGCGCCGGAGGCGGTGTTCCCGTTGCTCTGCCCGGTACGCGAGGCCGAGTGGATCGAGGGATGGGATCCGCTCCTGGTGCTCTCCGACAGCGGGGTCGCGGAGCCCGACTGCGTCTTCGTGACCCGCGCCGAGCCCGCCGACGCGGTGTGGTACGTGGTCCGACACGAGCCGGCGGCCGGCAAGGTGGAGATGGTGAAGATCACGCCATCGGTGACCGCGTGCCGCCTGGCCATCCACCTGCGCGCGACCGCGGGCGGATGCGAGGCAGACGTCACCTACTCGCACACCAGCCTCGGGCCTGCCGGCGACGCCTTCGTCGCCGCGTTCACCGAGGCCGCCTACCTGGAGCTGATGCGCGCATGGGAATCGCGACTCAACCACTATCTGCGCCACGGCACGGCACTCGGGCGGTGAGCGAGGCGCTGCCAGCGATCAGTCGGCGAATTGCCTGAGCGACTTCTTGAATCGCTGGTACTGCGAGGCGTGCCGCTTGCGCTCGGCGTCGCTTCGATAGCGCAGGCCGACGACCGTGCGGGTGCCGGAGACGGTGTCCACGGTGTCCTGGTAGCTACGGGCATAGGCGCCGTCACTCGCCGCGATGGTGTACCAGCGCACCACCCGTGTGCCCTTCTCCGAGCGCTTCTCCGCGACCATCCGCTCGCTGCCGTCGTGCAGCGCGATGTCTGTCGGCTCACCGCTCCACTGCGGGGAGTAGACGTAGAAGGCGACCGCGCCGTCGGCGCTCACGAACGACACGCTGTCGAACCGACCGGCCATGGACGGGCTCTCGATCGACGCCTCGACCGCGAAGCCCGGGGGATACTCGACCTCGAACCACGCGCCCTGGAACGTCGGCCACGGCACCTCGCCTCGAGCCGGCCCGCCCAGCGCGAGCAGGGCACACACCGGTGCCAGGAGCGCCATCACCCACCGCACGGTGCGGCGGACGGGCCCACCTCCGGGCGCACGGAATCGCTCGTGGTTCGAGCTGACGTCGATCGGTCGCATACTTCGCCCTCCAACCTCCGCAGATATGTCGGACCGACGCGGGAACTCTGGAGTCTCCGCCGACCGGACGACCGGCGAGCGGAGCGCCGCACGATGGGAGGAGCGAAGTTGCGGGAGGACGACTGGCAAGCGCTGGTGGCCGCGGCGATTCTCGCGCCGTCGAGCCACAACACACAGCCCTGGCTGTTTCGACCGACCCGCGCCGGCCTCGACCTCCTCGCCGACGAGCGCCGCGCCCTGCCGGTGAACGACCCCGACGACCGTGAGCTCACGATGAGCTGCGGCTGCGCCCTGATGAACCTGCGAGTGGCGGCGGCGGCCCGTGGGCTCACGGTCGACTGCTCGCTCCTGCCCGATCCGACGGAGCCGGCGCTCCTGGCGCGCCTGTCGCTCGCGGCGGAGCACCGACCGGCGCCGGCCGACGCCGATCTGGCACCGGCGATCGCGACCCGACGCACCTGTCGACGGCGATTCGCCGACCGCCCGGTGCCAGCCGAGGTGGTCGCCCGTGTGGTCGCCAGCGCGCGAGTGGAGGGTACGTCTCTGCATCCCGTCACCGGCGAGGCCCGACGGCGCGAGATCGCGCGATTGGTGGGCGAGGGCGACGCCGTGCAATGGGCCGACCCGAGCTGGCGGCGCGAGCTGGCGGCCTGGATGCACCCCGGCCGCGACGGCGACGGGCTCGCGTTGCCCACCCTCGCCACGCCACTCGCACAGGCCGTGGTGCGCACGTTCGACATGGGTGGCGGCGTCGCCGCGCGCGACCGCGACCTGACCGTCGACTCGCCGTTGCTCGCGGTGCTCGGCACCGCCGGTGATACCCGCCGCGACTGGCTGCTCGCGGGCCAGGCGCTGGAGCGAGTCCTGCTCACCGCCCGCCGGCTCGGACTGCAGGCCTCGTTCCTCAATCAACCGGTCGAGGTCGCCGCGCTGCGCCCGCGTCTCGCACGCGCGGTTCCCTGCGAGCACCCACAGATCCTGCTGCGCGCCGGATACCCCACTGGTGACATCCCGCCGTCCCCGCGCCGAGCACTGGATGCCGTCGTGCTCGCCGCTCGAACGCGAGACGAGCCGTGAGCAAGCCCGATCACATCGAGCCTTGCTGGCAGGCATGGGCGGCGCTGGGGCTGTTGGTGCTGGCCGCCGGCGGCTGCGCCTGGCTGCTGTGGTGGCTGCGCGACGTGGTGGAGGCGGTGCAGCAGAGGCCGACGGACGAGGCGGTCGAGACGCTGCGGGCCCTCTGGTGGGGCCTCACCTTCGGCAACTTCCTCTGCGCGCTGGCGTTCTGCCGCCACGCGCTGCGATGGAGTCGCGCCGTGCTGGCGAGTGGGCAGGTGCCGCCACCGGGGGCATGGGTCCTGCGTCGGACCCCGATCCGGGGCGGCGCGGCGGCGGTGCGCGCGGCGTGGGGCAGCCGCGTCGCCGCCGTCGTGGTCTGGCTCCCGCCGTTCGGGTTCCTCTGGATCGCGTGGTGGTTCCAGGGCCCGGTGGCGTGACCACGCGGGCGGCGCTCGGGTCGGAAAGGCGTCACCGATGATTGCGCTCCTGCTCGCCCCGATCACCTTCCTCGGCTCGTTCGTCTACGGCGTGACCGGCTTCGGCGCGGGCCTGTTCACCATCCCGCTCGCGTCCCACCTCTTCGAGCTTCCCTTCGTGCTCGCGGTGTTCGCCCTGCTCGATGCGGTCAACGCGGTGCGAGTGCTCGCCGCCCAACCGCGCGCGGTGGTGCGCGAGGAGGCGTTGCGCCTGATCCCGAGCTGCGTGGTCGGGGTCGCCGTCGGCGTCGCCCTGTTGGTGGTGCTGCCAGGCTGGACGTTGATGCTCGGTCTCGGGCTGTTCGTCCTGGCGCACTCCACCTACAGCCTGCTCGCCCCCGACGGCCTCGCCCATGTGAGCTTGCGCTGGGCGTACCCCGCGGGGCTCCTCGGCGGGGTCACCTCGGCGATGTTCGGCGCCGGTGGACCACCCTTCGCCGTCTACCTCAGTCTGCGACCGCACGACAAGCACCAGATGCGCGCCACCCTGGCGGTGACCAGCATGGTCAGCATCGGCACGCGCATCGCCGCCTTCGGCCTCGCCGGTCTGCTCGCGTCGTCGACGGTGTGGCTCACCGCGCTCGCGCTGATGCCGGTCGCGCTGCTCGCACTGGCGGCGGCCGCACGCGTGCACGCGCGGCTGTCGGCACGGGCGACGCTGCGGGTGATTCGCATCCTGCTGTGGCTGTCGGGAGCCTCACTGGTGGTGCGGGCTCTGGTCACGCTCGCCCAGTGACCGCCGGGCGCGTGGCGCCACCGGCACCCGGCCGAAACCGCGCGCCGCCGGAACATCCACGCCGCGATCGCCAGCGAGTCAGCGCGCAGCCGCGCGCCGCGGGTGGCCCGGGGTCGCGAACCGGCGCGACAGGCCGTGCATGGCGGCGAGCGTCGTGAGGTAGAAGACGACCTGGATCCCCGTGGGGTGGTCGTTGTAGCCGACTAATACGTGCAGGAGATTGCCGAGCAGGCTTTGCTGGTCGAGCAGCCAGCTGGTATCCCAGGTGTAGGGCATCAGGATCGGAAGGAGCCCGGCCTGCGTGAGGTAGCCGGCGGCGTTCGCCGCGAGGCCGGCCGCGAGCAGCACGACGAGCCATCCAGTGACCTGGAAGAACCGCGCGATCGGAATCGCGAGGAGCCCGCGGTAGACGAGATGGCCGAGCGCGGCCCCGGCGACGATGCCGAGGGCGCCACCGGCCAGGAGCCCCGTGCTGCCGGTGCCGCTGGCGACCAGCCCGTAGAGGAACAGCACCGTCTCGGAACCCTCGCGCAGGACGGCGAGCAGCGTTACCAGCGCGAGCGCGATCAGCGGCCTCGCGCCGGTGCCCACGTCATGCCCGATCGCGCGCAGGCGTCCCGCCAACTCCCTTCCGTGGGCGCTCATCCAGACCTTGTGCCAGGTCAGCATGCCCACCGCCGCGAGCAGCACCGCGGCGTTGAGCAGCTCCTGCCCACGACCATCCAGCGCGTTGGCCACCGCCCGGGCGGAGCCGGCCACCGCGACCGCGCCGAGGAGACCCGCGGCGATGCCCGCACCGACCCACCGCCTGCGTCCGGCGATGCCGCGACTGGCCCCGAGGGCGATGGCCACGATCAGCGCGGCCTCGAGGGTTTCTCGAAAGACGATCAGCGCAGCGCCCAGCATCTCGGCCTCACCTCGCGATCAGCATTCCTTTGGCGGTGTCCTCGTGGAACTCGCCGACGAATCGATAGGTCCCGGCGGCGAGTGGGCCGAGCCGGATGGTGACCGACGATCCGCCGGCGACGATCTTCTCGACATGAAGATCGTGGCTCTCGAACTCCTCGGGGGTGGCGTCCTGGTTCTCGATCGTCAGCTCGACCTTCTGGTCCGCCGGGATGGTGAGCTCGGCCGGGACGAAATGATGGTTCTTGACCGTGATTCGGTAGTCGGCTCCGTGGACCACCGCTGGCAGGAGGAGCGGCGTCGCGAGCACGAGCGCGAGCCGCGAGATACGGTGTGACATGCGAGGGTGCCCTCCATTGACAATGGTGCGGGCTCGCGCCCTCACCGGGTGTCGCCTCGATCGGCGAGCTCGCAAATGCTAATGCGAATGACTCTCATGTGCAATACAGGAAATCGACCGGACGGAGCCGGTCGAGGCGTCCCTCGGCTCGCGCGGTCGGGTAGTCGGCACACGTGACGTCGGGATCGATCGGAAGGCATCGCCACGGCCGGGCGGCCGTGCTCAGGGATTCGCTTCGAAGGGCTCGGTGTGTGAGGCGGTCTCGGTGTCGTTCGGGGCCTCGCGGGTGGGACGTCGTCCCTTCGGCGGTCTCCCCGGATATCGTGTGCCGGGCTCGTGGCGTCACCGGCACCCGGCTCAAACCGCGCGCCGGCGGAACATCCACGCCGCGATCGCCATCGCGGTCACCCCGATCGCCGCCATCGGCACGAGCTGGGGCACCACCGCGTCGACCCCGACCCCCTCCAGGAACACGCGGCGCAGCACGACCTCGAAGTGGCGCAGCGGATTGACCAGCGTGATCGTCTGCAGGAGCGCCGGCATGTTCGCGATCGGGGTGGCGAAACCGGAGAGGATCACCGCCGGCACCAGGAACAGGAAGGCGCCGAACATGCCCTGCTGCTGGGTCACCGCGAGCGAGGAGATCATCAATCCGACCCCGACCGCGGACATCAGGAACAGCACCAGCCCGGCGTAGAGTGCGACCAGCGATCCGCGCAGCGGCACCTCGAACCAGAGCGCGGCGACGGCGACGATGGCGGACGCCTCCGCGAGGCCGATGACGAAGCCCGGCAGCGCCTTTCCGGCGAGCAGCTCGAGCGGCGTGAGCGGCGTGACCAGCAACTGGTCGAAGGTGCCCTGCTCGCGCTCGCGAGCGACCGAGAGCGCGGTCACCAGCAACGTCACCACCAACGTCAGCAGACCGACGATGCCGGGGACGATGAACCAGCGGCTTTGCAGGTTCGGGTTGTACCAGGCCCTCGGCTGGAGGTGGGCGCGCGCGCTCGGGCGGCCGAGGGCGCGCGACCAGCGCTGGTTCAACTCGCTGACGATCGCGCGCACGTAACCGAGCGCGACGAGCGCGGTGTTCGAGTTGCGGCCGTCGATCACGACCTGAATCGCCCCGGTGCCACCGCGGAGGATGTCGCGGGTGAAGGTCGCGCCGGTGCGCACCACCATGAGCACCGCGCGGGAGTCGACCAGCGGTGCGATCTCGCGCTCACTCCCGATTCGCGCCACCTCGTGGAAGTGGGGCGAGCCGGCGAGCGCGGCGGCGAGCTCTCGCGCCGGCGCACCATCGTCCTGCAGGAGCAGCGCGTAGGGGATGCGGTCGAGATCGAACGTCGCCGCGTAGCCGAACACCAGGAGCTGCACCAGCGGCGGCACGAAGATGACCATCCGGCTCTTGGGATCCTTGAGCAGGACCATCAGCTCCTTCAGCACGAGGTGAATCGTGCGCGTCATCGCAGTGTGCGGCGGGTGCGCCGTACCGCCGCCGTGAGCAGGACCACCGCCATCATGGCCAGCGCCGCGGCGTTCGGGACGATGACGCTCCACACGTCGCCGGCGAGGAACACCGTCTGCAGGATGGTGACGTAGTACCGGGCGGGGATGACGTGAGTGATGGCCTGGACCACCGCGGGCATGCTGCCGATGTCGAAGATGAACCCGGAGAGCAAGAACGCGGGCAGGAAGGTGACGATGATGGCCACCTGGCCGGCGACGAACTGGCTTCGCGCGACGGTGGAGATGAGAAGGCCGAGACCGAGCGCGACCAGCAAGAACAGCGACGATGCCGCGATCAGCACCCAGGCCGATCCGCGCAGCGGAACACCGAACACCCCGACCGCCAGGCCGACCGACACCGCGAGCCCGCCGAGCCCGAGAGCGAAGGCAGGAAGGAGCTTGCCGGCGATGACCTCGAGCATCGTCACCGGGGTCACCATCAGCGCCTCCATCGTGCCCCGCTCCCACTCGCGGGCCATCACCAGCGCGGTCAACAGGGCGCCGATGAGCGTCATGATCACGGCGATCAACCCGGGAACCAGGAAGTTGCGGCTACGCACGTCGGGGTTGAACCAGATGCGCGGCTCGAGGCGCGCGGGCGGCCGCAGCCGCACGCCGCGCTCGCGCGCCGAGCGCTCGAGCCAGCCCTCCCAGACACCTTGCACGTAACCGGTCACCAGCCGCCCGGTGTTGGCGTCGACGCCGTTGACGACGAGCTGGATCGGCGCCCCGCCGGCGCGGAAGAGATCCTGGCCGAAGCTCGCTCGCAGCACGACCATGGCGTCGACGGTGTGGTCCACCAACGCGGCACGAGCCGCCTGCGGGCTGCGCATCACCATCGGCCGAAAGTACGGCGAGGCACGAAACGCACTGAGGAAGCTCGCGGCCGCCCCGCCGGGCACCTCCGCGGCGAGCGCGATGCGGATGCCACGGGCGTCGAGCGAGACCCCGTAGCCGAAGATGAGCAGCAGGACCAGCGGCAGCACGAAGGCGATGCCGATGCTGCTCGGGTCGCGCACGATCTGCAGCGACTCCTTGCGCACCAGCCCGCGCAGCCTGAGCAGGGAGGTCGACCGCGCGCTCACGCGGCCTCGGCGGTCGCCCGCGACTCGAGCAGTGCGATGAACGCATCCTCCATCGTCGGCTCGGGGAGGTCCGCGGTCACCGCTCGTGCGCGGATCGCATCGGGACTCCCCTCGGCCAGGATGGTGCCGGCGTTCATCACCACCAGCCGGTCGCAGTACTCGGCCTCCTCCATGAAGTGCGTGGTCACCAGCACCGTGACCCCGGCGCTCGCGAGCGCATTGATGCGGCGCCAGAACTCGCGCCGGGCGAGCGGGTCGACACCGGAGGTGGCCTCGTCGAGGAACAGGATCTCCGGCTCGTGCATCAGGGCGCTGGCGAGCGCGAGCCGCTGCCGATACCCGAGCGAGAGATCACCACCGTCGACGTCGGCGAGATCGAGAAGGTCGAACTCCTCCATCACCTCGCGCACCCGCGCCGCGCGCCGCCGCCCGGCAAGTCCGTAGGCGGCGGCGAAGAAGCGCAGGTTCTGCGCCACCGTCAGCGTGGCGTACAGCGAGAAGCGCTGGGCGACGTAGCCGAGGCGCGCCCGAGCCGCGGCCCGCGCTCGCCCCATGTCCACGCCACCGACGCGAAGTCGGCCGGCGCTCGCGGGCAACAGGCCACACAGCATCCGAAACAGTGTCGACTTGCCCGCTCCGTTGGCGCCGAGGAGCCCGAAGATCTCGCCACGGCGCACCTCGAAGCTCACGCCCTTGACCGCAGCGAACGCACCGAATCGGCGCCACACCTCCGCGACCTCGATCACCGCGCCCGAGGCGTCGGCGGCACGCGGGGGACCGAGCGAGGTCGGCGGCACCGTCTCCGCCATCCGCCCGACCCGCGCCAGGGCATCGACGAAGTAATCCTCGAACCTGACGGGAACCGGGTCGAGACCGTCGGGGTGTGCGCGCGCCGGCGAGGAGGGGCGGAGCACCACCCGAATGCGACCGCGCTCGGGGACCGCGTCGACCACCTCCGGATCGGTGGCGATGCGGCTGGCGGCCTCGCGCAGACCCTCGCCGGTGCGAGGGGCGACGAACACCCGGCCGGCAACCGCGCGCATCAGCATTTGCGGCGAGCCACTGTCGAGCACCCGGCCGCGGTCGAGCACCACCACCGCGTCGCAGCGCACCGTCTCGTCGAGATAGGCGGTGCTCACCAGCACGTCGACCCCGGCCTCGCCGACCATACGCTCGACGATCGCCCAGAGCTCGCGCCGCGACACCGGGTCGACACCCACGGTCGGCTCGTCGAGCAACAACAGGCGCGGGGTGCGAATCAGGGCGCAGGCGAGACCGAGCTTGCGCTTCATCCCACCCGAGAGATTGCCGGCCAGACGGTCGAGGAACGGCGCCAGGCCGGTCATGCCGAGCAGCGCGTCGTAGCGCTCGCTGCGCTCGCCGCGGGGAACGCCCTGCAGGTCGGCGTAGAGATCGAGGTTCTCGACCACCGACAGCTCCTCGTAGAGACCGAAGCGCTGGGGCATGTAGCCGATGCTCGCGGTCACCTTCTCAGGCTGCGCGGCGACGTCCTCGCCGAGTAGTCGTATCCGCCCCGCAGCGGGCGGGAGCAGACCGGCGACCACGCGCATCAAGGTCGTCTTGCCGGCGCCATCGGGTCCCACCAGCCCGACCACGGAGCCTCGGCGCTGCTCGAAGGTCACCGCATCGAGCGCGGTCACCACCCGCCGACCACCGCCGAAGCGCACCGTGACCCCCTCGAGCGCCAGCACCGGCATCGCGGGCGGCTCGGTGTCGCTCATCGCCGGCCGTCGCCCGCGCACCGCTCACCGGGCGCGACCGCAGTGGCGGCGCCGGGCTCCACCCCGAGTCGCACCGTCACCGGCATCCCCAACCGGAGTTCCCCGGCCGGATTGCACACGATGACCCGCACCTGGTAGACGAGGCTGGTGCGCAACGCCTCGGTGTGCACGCTCTTCGGGGTGAACTCCGCAGTCGGGGACACCGAGCCGACCCAGCCGGCATAGCGCTTGTCGGCGAAGCTGTCGGTCTCGATCTCGACCGCCGTCCCCTCGCGCAGCCGGCCGAGCGCCGGTTCCGGTGCGAAGGCACGCACCCAGAGGGGATCGGTCAGCGCGAGCACCAGCACCGGGCGCTCCGGCGAGGCGAGATCGCCCGGCTGCAGCACACGCTCGCGCACCACCCCGGGCAGGGGTGCGCGAATGGTGGTGTCGTCCAGCCGCTCGCGCACCAGCCGCAGCTCGGCCTCGGCGCGCGCGAGCACCGCTCGAGCCTCGTCGATGTCCTCGGCGCGCGGACCGGCGAGGGTCAGATCGAGGGCGGCCCGCAGCGCATCCAGGCGTGCGCGCGCGGTGTCGGCCGCGGCCAGCGTGTCGTCGACCCGCTGACGCTCCACCGCGCCGGTCGCGGCGAGCCGATCGACCCGACGCGCGGTCGACTCGGCGTCGCGCAGGCTCGCCTCGGCAGCGGCGACGTCGGCGCGCGCCTTGCGGACCTCCTCGCTCCGGCTTCCCGCCTCGAGCCGGTCGAGCGCGGCGCGGCGCGCCGCGACCTCGGCCACCGCGGCCGCTTCCTGGGCGCGGAGCAGGGCCGCATCCTGGGTGGCGAGCACCTGGCCAGCGGCGACCGGCTCACCTTCCTCGACCAGGACCGATGCGACCTGCCCGACGGCCTGGAAGGTCAGATGGATCTCGCGCACGTCGACCGTGCCGTAGAGCGCGAGCGCGGTGTCCGGGGCGGCTGGCTCGCGCGCGCGCCACCACACGGCGGCGGCCGCCCCGAGCGCGACCACCATCGCCACCGCGACGACGACCCCGCGCCTCATCCGTCATGCCTCCCTTGCGTGGCGGCGCGACCCACCGCCCACTCCCGCGCTGGCGCCGCCTTCCGCCGCCGGTTGCCCCGGATCATCGGCCTCCCGGCACCCGACCGTGCCATGATCCGGGTCAGCGCGGGCAGGCGCTGGCCGCTCCTACGAGGACCGAGCGTGGAGAAGAAGACGCAGATCAACCTCTGGTACATCGTCCTCGCGATGCTCGCGATCCTGCTACTGCAAGACCTCTGGGTGCAGTCGCGCGAGATCGAGGTCATCCCCTACAGCGAGTTCCAGCACGCGCTGAAGGACGGGAAGATCGCGCAGATAGTCGTCACCGAGGGCCGCATCCGAGGAGTCTACAAGGAACCCTTGCCGGACGGGCGCAAGCACTTCACCACCACCCGCATCGAGCCCGAGCTCGCCAACGAGCTCGCCGCCTACGACGTCGAGGTGACCGGGGCGAGCGACAAGTCGTTCCTCGGTGAGGTGCTGTCGTGGATCATGCCGGCGGTGGTGTTCTTCGCCATCTGGTTGTACGTGGTGCGCCGGTTCGCGGAGCGACAGGGCCTCGGCGGCGGCCTGATGTCGATCGGCAAGAGCAAGGCCAAGGTCTACGTCGAGAGCGACACCAGGGTGACGTTCAAGGACGTGGCGGGCGTGGACGAGGCGAAGACGGAGCTCCAGGAGACCGTCGCCTTCCTCAAGGATCCACGCACCTACGGCCGCCTCGGCGCGCGCATCCCGAAAGGAATCCTCCTCGTCGGGCCACCCGGCACCGGCAAGACGCTACTCGCGCGCGCGGTCGCCGGTGAGGCCGGGGTGCCGTTCTTCTCG
This sequence comes from Ectothiorhodospiraceae bacterium, assembly GCA_024234875.1. Taxonomy (GTDB): domain Bacteria; phylum Pseudomonadota; class Gammaproteobacteria; order HK1; family HK1; genus JACKNM01. Next base: position 382,581 of record JACKNM010000002.1, read on the forward strand.
ATCAGCGGCTCGGAGTTCGTGGAGATGTTCGTCGGGGTCGGCGCGGCGCGGGTGCGCGACCTCTTCGAGCAGGCGCGCAAGCAGGCGCCTTGCATCATCTTCATCGACGAGCTCGACGCGCTCGGTCGCGCCCGCGGCGCCTTCCCGGGCATCGGCGGTCACGACGAGAAGGAGCAGACCCTGAACCAGCTCCTGGTCGAGCTCGACGGGTTCGACCCTGGGCAGGCGGGGATGGTCCTGCTCGCGGCCACCAACCGCCCGGAGATCCTCGATCCCGCGCTGCTTCGCGCCGGACGATTCGACCGCCACGTGCTGGTCGATCGGCCCGATCGCGCCGGGCGCGCGCAGATCCTCGCGGTGCACGTGAAGCGGATCCGCCTCGACCCGGACGTCGAGCTCGACGCCGTCGCCGCCATCACGCCCGGCTTCACCGGTGCCGATCTCGCGAACCTCGTGAACGAGGCGGCGCTGCTCGCCACTCGCCGTGGCGCCAGCACCGTGGCGAGCCGCGACTTCACCGAGGCCATCGAGCGCATCGTGGCCGGGCTCGAGAAGCGCAACCGGCTACTGAATCCGCGCGAGCGCGAGGTCGTCGCCCACCACGAGATGGGCCACGCGCTGGTGGCGATGTCGCTGTCCGGCGCCGATCCGGTGCACAAGGTGTCGATCATCCCGCGCGGTATCGGCGCGCTCGGCTACACCATCCAGCGGCCGACCGAGGACCGTTACCTGATGACCCTGGACGAGCTGGAGAACAAGATGGCGGTGCTGCTCGCCGGCCGAGCGGCGGAGATGCTGGTCTTCGAGCGACTGTCGACCGGGGCCGCGGACGATCTCGCCAAGGCCACCGACATCGCGCGCAGCATCGTGACCCGATACGGGATGAGCGGAGCCCTCGGCCAGATGACCTACGAGCAGGAGCCGGATCAGCTCCTGCCCGGCGCGCCCACCTTCGGACGCGGCCGCGAGTACAGCGAGCAGACCGCGCGCGAGATCGACTGCGCGGTGCGCGACCTGATCGAGCGGGCCTTCGACCACGCCACCGCGATCCTGACCGAGCGCCGGGCGGCGCTCGACGCCGGGGCGCAGGCGCTCCTCGCCCGCGAGACACTGACCGGAGAGGAGTTGGCGGCGGTGGTTCGCGCGCAGCCCGGTCCGGTCGAGCGAGCGCCGGCGTAACGCGCCGCGCCACCATCGCACCACCTCAGGAACGGGCTTCGCGGACCCGACGTTGACCCACCGCCGAGCCCTGTGGCACGGTCGACCGCCGCGCTGCCGTGAGCCACGCGGGCCGGCCGGCGCTGCGACGGTGCCGGAGTCTGTATCAACACTCCGGAGAAGCCAGCACCATGGTCGAGTCGCCGCCGCCGACACCTACCCGCCCCCGACGCCAGCGGCGTGTCGAGCGCGCGGCCCGCTCGTTCGCGATCGGACTCTGCATGGCGCTGGTGGGCGTGGCACACGCGGCCCCCAACGAGTGGACGCCCCTCGGTCTCTACGGAGGAAACGTCACGGGGATCGCCGCCGATCCGAGCTCGGCCGACCGCGCCTACGCCCTCGTCAACCGGTTCGGCAGCGCCAACGTGTACCGGACGGCCGACGGGGGTGCGACCTGGCAGGAGACCAGCGAGGGCATCCCCGCGTCTCAGAGCGCGCTCGCCGTCGCCGTCGATCCGGCGACGCCGACGACCATCTATCTCGGGCTGGCCAACGGGTTCGCGAAGAGCACGGACGCCGGTGCCACCTGGGCAGCGACCGGCACCGGGCTGCCGCCCACAGCCGTGTCGCACCTCGCAATCGATCCGGTGACACCGGCCACGATCTACGCCGCGGTCAACGCCACGGTCTACAAGAGCACGGACGGCGGCGCGACCTGGAGCGCGCCGGCGGCGGCGCTCGCGGGCGGGACCATCAGGAGCCTGGCGATCGACCCGGGCACGCCCGCCACCCTCTACGCGGCCACCAACGCGGGCGTGTACCGTTCGACCGACGGCGCCGCCACCTGGAACGCGACCACCACGCAGCCGGTCGCGAATCCCGCCACCGACCCGCCGCCGTTCGTCAATCTCGTGGGCGTCGCGCCGGCGACCGCGCGCCTCTACGCCTTCCCGAGCAGCGGTCGGGTCTACATGAGCGACGACGGCGGTGACACCTGGTTCGAGCCGACGGTGGCGCCGCCGTCCGACGGTTTCCGGGCGATCGTCTTCGCCAGCGCCGGCATCTTCGTCGCCTCCGGCAACAATCGCGTGGTCGCGAGCACCGACGGTGGTGACACCTGGACCACGGCGGGCCTCAATGCCGACCTCGACGACCGAGGCGTCAACGCGCTCGCCGTCGGCGCCGGCGACCTGCTGCTCGCGGGGACGACCGGCAAGGGGCTCTACAAGAGCACCGACCTCGGCGCCAACTGGACGCTCGCCAATACCGGCATCCGCAACGCCACCGTCGGCGCCCTCGGCTTCCACCCTGCCGACGACACGCTCTACGCCGCGATGGGCGGCAACGGCGGCGCGTTCGCCCGCAGCACCGATGGCGGTGCGACCTTCACCTACGCCGACGCCGATCTCGCCGGCGCGAGCCTCAATCGGCTCGCATTCGACGCCGACGTCGCCGGCACGGTCTACACCGGCGGCTCGTTCGGCTTCGCCGGGGTGTTCAAGACCACCGACGGCGGCGACACCTGGGTCAATCTCCCGAAGCCGGGCGGCGTGCTCAACTTCGTGCTGTGGGCGCTGGCGAGCGGGGACACCACGCCGACCACGCTCTACGCCGGTCACGGCCCCTACCGCTCGACCGACGATGGCGCGACCTGGACCCTGGTCGACAACGGGCTCGCGTCCACTCCACCACAGCTCGCCCAGGTCGAGGTCATCGCGGTCGATCCGCTCACACCCACGACCGTGTACGCATCGATTCCGAGCATCGACGACGCGCTGTACAAGACCACCGACGGCGGCGACACCTGGAATCTCGCGAACTCGGGGATCAGCGCCACCCGCGTCAGCATCATCGCCGTCGATCCGCAAACGCCCTCCAACCTGCTCGCCGGCGGCAACGTCATCTACCGGAGCACCGACTCGGGCGCGAGCTGGACCCAGGTCGTCGCGATTCCGCCCCGCGACATCGCCTTCGACCCGGTCGATGCCTCGCACGTGTTGGTCGCCGCCGGCGCCATCGCGCGCAGCGTCGACGGTGGCGCGACCTTCGAGCTGTTCACCGGACCGCCCGGCTCGTTCGGCGCGCGCGGAATCGCCGTCGACCCGACCGACCCGAACCGCATCATCGCCGCCGCCCCGAACATCGGCCTCTTCGCCTACGAGCTGGCCACCGACCTCGCGGTGGCCGGCGGTGCCACCGCGAACCCGATCGGCATCGGCGCCGAGCTCACCTACGACATCGGCGTCAGCAACGCCGGCCCCCACGCGACCGCGGCGACGCTCCAGGTCGTCCTCCCGGCCAGCGCCACCTTCGTCTCGGCGACGCCGAGCCAGGGGGCGCCGTGCACGCTCGACGGGGTCACCGTCACCTGCGCGCTGGGTCCCCTCGGCGCCGGCGGCAACGCGGCGGTGGCCCTCGTCGTCACCCCGACCGCGTTGGGCACGCTGTCGGCGACCGCGACCGTCTCCGGCGGTCTTCCCGACATCGACACCGCGAACGACAGCGCGACGTTCGAGACCCAGGCGGTGATCGACACCGACGGCGACGGTACCCCGGACGCCGAGGACACCGACGACGACGGCGACGGCGTGGACGACGTGGACGACAACTGCCCGCTCGACGCGAACGCGAACCAGCTCGACACCGACGAGGACGGCGACGGTAACGCCTGCGACGCCGACGACGACGGCGACGGCATCACCGACGCGGTGGAGACCGCCGCCGGCCTCGACCCGCTGGACGCCGCCGACGCGGCCGGCGACCTCGACGGCGACGGGCTCACCAATCTCGAGGAAGCCAACCTCGGCACCGCCATCGGCGACGCCGACACCGACGGCGACGGCGTGACCGACCCCGACGAGATCGCCCGCGGTCGCAATCCACGGTTCAACGAGGGCGTGGTCGCCCCGCTCCTCGACCTGGTCGTCGAGTAGCGCCGGACGTGAACCCGGTCACCGTTCCCAACGCCGGTACCCCGGCCGGCGCCGGGCGCGTTGACGCTCGCGCGAGCGCTGTGGCAGCGTCGGGCGACGCTTCGACCGGCGCGCCATCCCCGCGCGCGCACGTTCGGAAGCGTCGGAGGAATACGTCTTGACGGAGCGAGCGGCGGTTTCGAGGTCGGTCTCTGGTGCCTCGCGGACGCGCCGCGGACGGCGGCTCGCCGCCGTGACCCTTGCGCTCGGCTGCTGGCTGGGCGCCACCCTCGACGCGGCCGCGGCGCCGAACGTGTGGACTCCGCTCGGGCTCTACGGCGGCTTCGTGGTCGAGATCGAGGCCGATCCGACCGATGCCGACCGCGCCTACGCGCGGCTCAATCGGACCAACATCCCGGCAGTCGTGCGCACCGTCGACGGCGGAGCGAGCTGGGCCCCGGCGGCGAACGGGCTGCCCGCGAACCGTTCCATCTTCGACATCGCGGTGGATCCGAGCGCCCCCGGCACGCTCTACGCCGGCTACTTCGACGGCATCGCCCGCAGCACCGACGGCGGCGTGACCTGGTCGGTGGTGAACGACACCTTCGGGTTCTCGGGGGTCTCGTCGATCACCGTCGACCCGTCGAGCCCGTCGACGATCTACATCGTCGACGGAACGCTGGTGCGCAAGTCCACCGATGGCGGCACGACCTGGAACGCCGCCGCCAGCGGACTTCCCGCCCTCCTCTCCCTGGAAGCGCTGGCAATCGATCCCGACGCGCCCGGCACGCTCTATCTGGCCGGCAACGAGGGGCTGTTCAAGACCACCGACGGCGGCGCGAGCTGGAGCGCGATCACCGCCGGCCCCTGGGCCGCAGTACCCGCCCCCTACACACGCATGGTCGCGGTCGACCCCCACACCTCCGACGTCTTCGCCTACACCGAAGGCAACGGGTTGCACAAGAGCACCGACGGCGGCACGACCTGGGCGCCTGCGAATGCCGGCCTCGCGATCGACAGCTACTCCGACATCGCCTTCGACCTCGACACTGCCGGCACCATGTTCCTGGGTGGTCTCAACAACCGTGTCGTGCGCAGCAGCGACGGCGGCGCGACCTGGAGCAATGCCGGCCTCAACGCGGGTCTGGTCGAGAACGACGCCCGAGACCTCGCTGCATCCGCCGGCGGCGTGCTCTACGCCGCCAACGCCGGCAAGGGCGTGTACCGCAGCACCGACGGGGCCGCCACCTGGTCCGTCGCCAACACCGGGATCGTGAACGGCTCGGTGGGAGCCATTCGATTCTCACCCTCGGGCGACGTGCTCTACGCCGCGCTCGGCGGCAACGGCCCGGGCTTCGCCCGCAGCACCGACGGTGGAGCGACCTTCGTGCACGGCGAGGCGGGCCTCGTGGACGCCAACCTGAGCGAGCTCGAGCTCGACCCGAACGACGCCGACACGCTCTACACCGGCGGCAACTTCGGATTCGCCGGCGTGTTCCGCTCGACCGACGGCGGCCAGAGCTGGACCAACCTGCCGAAGCCAGCCGGCGCGTCCATCTACATTCTGAACGCACTGGCGGCGGCCGCGCCGTCACCCGGCACCACCGCGATCTACACCGGACGCGGGCCCTACCGGTCCACCGACGGCGGCAACACCTGGGAGCAGGTCGACACCGGACTGCCCTCCGACCAGGTCGACGTGCTCGCGGCCGACCCGACGGACGGCCAGGTGGTGTACGCGGGGTTCCAGTCCGCGGCACCAGCGCGCCTCTACAAGACGACCGATGGCGGCGCGTCGTGGCAACCCGCCGCCACCGGCATCACGACCAGCGCCCGGATCACCGAGATTGCGGTCGCGCCGTCGAACGGCTCCACCGTGCTCGCGGGCGGGCGGGACGGGCTCTTTCGCTCCTCCGACGGCGCCGCGAGCTGGACCGGCGTGCTCGCGCAAGAGATCTGGGACATCGCGTTCGACCCCGCCGACGCGTCCCATGTCGTCGTCGCCGCGCGCAGCCTGTGGCGCAGCATCGACGGCGGCGCGACCTTCACCGCGATGACGACGCCGGACGACGTCGACGTGTTCGTCGCGCGCATCGATCCGGGCGCATCGAATCGGATCGTCGTCGGGCCCTCGAACTTCGGGCTGCACGCCATCGAGCTCGCGACCGATCTCCGCGTCGCCGGCGGCGCCGGGTCGGACCCGGTGGTGGTGGGCAGCGCGCTCACCTACGACCTCGCGGTGATCAACGACGGACCGCATGCCACCGCGGCGACGTTCGAGCTGACGCTGCCCGCAGCCGTCGCCCTTCAGTCCGCGACCCCGAGCCAGGGCGCGGCGTGCACGCACACCGGCACCACCGTGCGCTGCGCGCTCGGGCCGCTGGCACCGAGTGCGAGTGCTTCGATCGCGGTGGTGGTCGTCCCGAGTGCGACCGCGACGCTCGTCGCCACCGCGCAGGTGAGCGGCGACCTTCCCGACCTCGACCCGTCGAACGACACCGCATCGATCGACACCACCGCCGGGATCGACACCGACGGCGACGGCACCATCGACGCCCTGGACCCGGACGACGACGGCGACGGCGTCGACGATGGCGCCGACAATTGCCCGCTCATCGCCAACGCCAACCAGCTCGATACCGACGACGACGGCGCGGGTAATGCCTGCGACGACGACGACGACGGTGACGGCATCTCCGACGCGGCCGAGAGCGCGGCCGGTCTCGACCCGCTCGATGCGGCGGACGCCGGCGGCGATCTCGACGGCGACGGCCTCACCAATCTCGAGGAGTTCCAGCTCGGCACCGCCATCGCGAGCGCCGACACCGACCACGACGGGGTCGAGGATGCCGCCGAGATCGCGCGTGGCCGTAACCCTCGGGTCAACGAGGGCGCGGTCGCCGACATCGTCAATCAGGTCATCAATGCCGACTGATTCACAGCACGGAAAAAGTGCAGCTTCGGCGCGTTGACGGTCCGCGCGCCCGTGTGGCACGGTGCGACCGCACGCGCCAGCAGCCAGGGATCTCGGCCCGGCGTCATCCCAACCCGCAGACGCCGAGGTAAGCCCGAGGATGCACGTTCCAACGTGGATTGATCGCCGTGCCCGTCTATCGGGCATCGCGACCCTGGGACTGCTCGTCCTGTCGCTCGGGCTCTGTGCCCCGGCCCGCTCGGCCCCGAACGAGTGGGCGCCATTGGCGCTCTACGGCGGCTTCGTCGTCCAGATCGAGGCCGATCCCACCGACGCCAATCGCCTCTACGCCCAGACCAACGGCGGGCCGCAGTGGAACGTCTACGGCACCGTCGATGCGGGCGCGACCTGGTCGCTGCTCGGCAATGGCCTGCCGGCGGGCACCGCGGCCGGTGGCGAGCCGATCGCGATCGACCCGGTCACCCCGGCCACCGTCTACGTCGGCACCACCAACGGGCTGGCGCGGAGCACCGACGCCGGCGCGACGTGGGCCATGGTCAACACCGCGTTCGCCTCCCCCGGCCTGAGCCGCGTCACCATCGACCCGGCGACGCCGAGCACCCTCTACGCGGCCAACGGCAACACGGTGGTGAAGAGCACCGACAGTGGCGCGACCTGGAGCGCCGCGGGCAGCGGTCTCGAGTCGGTCACCGGCATCAACATGCTGGCGATCGATCCGAACGCGCCGGCCATGCTGTACCTCGCGACCCGCCAGGGGCTGTTCGGCACCACCGACGGCGCCGCGACGTGGTCGCGACTGACCGAGCTACCGGAGTTCGTGTTCACCGGGGGAAGCGACCCGACGGTGCGTCTCGTCGCCGTCGACCCGAGCAACTCGAACGTCTTCGCCTACACCAACAACAACGACTTCCACATGAGCGAGGACGGCGGTGCGAGCTGGGCGCTGTCGAACACGGGCCTCCCGTTCGACGGCTACAACGCGCTCCTGTTCGACCCCGTCACCCCGACCACGGTGTACCTCGCGTCGCTCAACAACCGCGTCCTGCGAAGCCTCGACGGCGGCGCGAGCTGGAGCGGAGCGGGCCTCAACGTCGGGATGACCGACACCAGCGCGGAGTCGATCGCGCTGAGCGCGGGCGGCGCGCTCTTCGCCGCAACCTCGGGCCGGGCGCTGTACAAGAGCACCGACGGTGCCGCCAACTGGTCGACCGCGAACGTCGGGATCATGAACGACAACGTCACCGTCGTGCTGTTCGACCCGAGCGGAGCCACCCTGTACGCGGCAAGCTCCAGCAACGGCTCGAGCTTCGACCGCAGCACCGACGGCGGCACGACCTTCGTCGAGGGCCAGCTCCCCTTCGGCCGAACCCCGTTCCAGGATCTCGCCGTCGACCCCAATGACCCGTCGATTCTCTACGGTGTCAGCTTCTCGCTCAGCGACGTCTACCGCACCGACGACGGGGGCGACACCCTGTCCACGCTGCCGAAGCCGGTGGGCTACACGAGCGGGATCGAGGCCATCGCCGTGGCCCCGACCACCCCGTCGACGATCTACATCGGGCCGGGGGTCTACAAGACGAACGACGAGGGCGCCAACTGGACCCTGGTCGACACCGGCCTTCCATCGGACCAGGTCGCGGCACTCGCGGTCGATCCGCAAGCGCCGTCGACCGTCTACGCCGGCTACTTCAACCCGGTCGGAACCGGCGTCTACAAGACCACCGACGGCGGCACGACCTGGAACCCGACCGGCGGCGGCCTCGAGAGCGCCCGAATCAGCCTGCTCGCGGTCGACCCCGAGGACTCGAGCATCGTCTACGCCGGCGGCTCGACCGGCCTCTACCGCTCCGGTGACGGCGGGGCATCGTGGTCAACCGTGATCGTCGGCTCGACGCGGTCGATCAGCATCGATCCGAGCGATTCGTCGCGCGTGGTGGTGGTGAACAACTCGCTGGTTCGACGCAGCATCGATCGCGGCGTCACGTTCGAGATCATTCCGGGCCCCGACAACCTGCCGGTGACGCAGGCGGCCATCGACCCGGGCAATGCCGACCGTATCGTCGCCGGACCGATCCGCTTCGGACTCCACGCCATCGAGCTCGCGACCGACCTCGCGGTGGCCGGTGGAGCGACCTCGGGGCCGGTGGCGACCGGCGTCGAGGTGCTCTACGACATCAGCGTCGGCAACACCGGTCCCCGCGGTACCCGGGCGACGCTGGAGCTCTCCCTGCCGGCAGGGGCGACGCTGCACTCGACCGAGGTGAATCCGGGCGGATCGTGCTCGCAGGTCGGCTCCACGGTGCGCTGCCTGCTCGGCGCCATCGCCGCGGGCGGCAGCACGGCCGTCGGCATCACCATCGTGCCGACCCTGGTCGGAACCGCGACCGCGACGGTCACGGTGAGCGGTGACCTGCCGGAGCTCGACGCGGCCGACAACACTGCCTCGTTCGAGACCGAGGTCGCTCTCGACACCGACGGCGACGGCACCCCGGACGTCCTCGACAACGACGACGACGGCGACGGCGTGGACGACGGCGAGGACAACTGCCCGCTCGACGCGAACGCCAATCAGCTCGACACCGACGAGGACGGCGAAGGCGACGCCTGCGACGACGACGACGACGGCGACGGCATCCCCGACGCGGTCGAGACCGCGGCGGGCCTGAACCCGCTGAGCGCCGACGACGCCACCGGCGATCTCGACGGCGACGGGATACCGAACCTCGAGGAGTTCCAGCTCGGCACGAGCATCTCACGCACCGACACCGACCACGATGGCGTGAGCGACCCGGACGAGATCGCGCAAGGCCGCAACCCCCGCGTCAACGAGGGCGCGGTGATCATCATCCTCGACGGCTTCATCACCAGCGACTGAGCGTCCCCGGTCGCGGTGGAGCGGGCGCTGGCTCCGCCACAGGCGGTGCCCCCAGGTCGCGGCCACAGTGCGAGGGGACAGGCCCGCGCGCAGCGCGAGCCAGTCCCCGGGCGACCTTCAACTCACCAGCGGTGTGCAGCGCTCGATCCCGATCTTCAGCGTCTCCTCGGGGTCCCGCTGCCACCAGTCGAGCTCGGAGAACAGCTCGAGCTCGAACGGCCCGGTGTAGCCCATGTCGTCGAGCCAACCACGAATGCGAGCGAGGTCGATGACGCCGTCACCCGGCATCGCGCGGTCGCGCAGGTTTCGCGTCGGCACCCGCCAGTCGCAGTAGTGGAAGGTGACGATGCGGGACGGTCCCGCGCGCCGCAGCTCGCGCTCGAAGTGCGGGTCCCACCAGCAGTGGTAGACGTCGGCGACGATCGCCGCCGCGTCGCCGATGCGCTCGCAGAGATCGTTGGCCTGCTCGAGGGTGCTGATGCAGCAACGCTCCGCCGCGTACATCGGGTGCAGCGGCTCGATCCCCAGACGCACGCCCAGCGCGCGCGCAGTCGGCGCCAGCTCGCACAGCAGGTCCGCGATGCGCTCGCGATGACCCCCGATGTCCTTGCACCCCGCGGGGAGCCCACCGACGACCATGACCAGGCACGGCGCACCGACGGTCGCGGCCATCTCGAGCAAGGCGGCGTTCTCCGCCATCTGCCGACGCAGCGCCGCGGGCTCGGTCGCGTCGAGCCACGCCCCGGTGCACAGGCAGGCCGCGAACCGGCCGGCCTCGCGCAGATGGCGCGCCGCGCGGTCGACACCGTAGGCCTCTACCTTGTCGCGCCATACTCCGAGCCCACCGACGCCGTGGCGCGCGCAGGCCTCGATCGTCTCCGCCAACGACCAGGTCGGGGTGGTGATCTGGTTGAGGGCGAAGCGCGCGAGGGTGCTCACGTCGCGCGCTCGCGCGCCCGCTCGGCGCGCAGGGCGGCCGTCGCCGAGTGGTCCACGGCACCGTCGGCGGTCATCACCACCGCGAAGTGCTCGCGTGCGAAGACCGGCGTCAGCTTCTCGTCGAGCACGTCCTCGCGCACCGCGTCGACATCGCGCAGCAACGGATCGCCGTAGCCACCCCCGCCCGCCTGCTCGTGACGAATGACGTCGCCGCGATGCACGCTACGCGTGACCTTGCTCGGGAGCTGCTCGGCCGCGCCGTCGGGGTCGAAGACGTTGCGCGAGGGAGCGGCGGAACCGCCACCATGCAGACCATAGGGTCGATGCCGATATCGGTCCGAGCGAAGCTGCAACGTCGCCTCCGGCGCGAGCAGCCGATACTCGCGCACCAGCCCGAGCCCACCGCGATACCGGCCCGCTCCGCAGGAGTCCGGCCGCAGCCCGTAGGACTCCATCCGCACCGGGTAGCGCGCCTCGAGCGCCTCGACCGGCATGTTGGACATGTTCTGCGAGGGATTGGTGATGCCCTCGATGCCGTCCTTGTGCGCACGCGCCCCCAGCGCACCGTTGATCATGTCGACGAGCACGAACGGCTGGTTGGTGTCGCGGTCGTAGCCACCGAAGCAAATCACCGTGTTCCCGCCCTCGCCCGCCGCCACCACGCGCTCGGGCGCGACCTGGGCGAGCGCGCCCATCACGGTGTCCACCACGCGGTAGCCGGTCAGCGCCCGCGCCGCGACCGGCGCCGGATGACGCGGATTGAGCACCGAGCCCTCGGGCGCGGTGACGGTGATGCAGCGGTAGACACCGGCGTTGTTGGGGACGTCGCGGTCGAGCACGCAACGCACGGTGAGGTACGTGGCCGACTTGGTGAAGGACAGCGTCGAGTTGATCGCGCCCTTGACCTGCGGCGAGGAGCCGGTGAAGTCGACGGTGAGATGGTCACCCTCGACGCGCACGGTGCAGCGGATCGGAATGGGTCGATCGTCGAACCCGTCGTCGTCGATGTAGTCGGTGAAGGTGTACTCGCCATCGGGCCAGGCGCGGATGGCGTCGCGCGTGAGCGTCTCGCCGTAGTCGATGAGCGCGTCGAAGTAGCGCCGGAGCGCGTCCTCGCCGTATCGCTCCACCAGCTTCAGGAGCTCGCGCTCGCCGAGGCCGCAGGTCGCGAGCTGGGCCTCGATGTCCCCGACCACGAGGTCGGGCAGCCGGACGTTGCGGCGAATCATCGCGAACAGCGGCTTGCAGGGCTCACCGGCCTCGTAGAGCTTGAGCGGCGGGATGCGCAAGCCCTCCTGGAAGATCTCGGTCGAGTCCGCCGCATTCGACCCCGGCACCCGCCCACCCATGTCGCACTGGTGAGCGATCACCACCGCGAAGCCCTGCAGGCGATCGCGGTGGAAGATCGGCTTGAACATGAAGATGTCGGGCAGGTGCATCCCGCCCTCGTAGGGGTCGTTGAGGATGACGACGTCCCCCGGCACCAGGTCGTCACGAAACCGGTCGAGCACCACCGCGATGGCGTCCGGCACCGCACCGAGATGCAGGGCGACGGTCTTGGCCTGGGCGAGGATGCGCCCATCGGCGTCGCACAGCGTGCACGAGTAGTCGAGCACGTCACGCACGATCGGCGAGCGCGCGGTGCGCATCACGGTGTAGGCCATGTCGTCGACGATGGTGTCGAGCGCACTCTTCACCACCGCGAACGTGATCGGATCCACGGTCGTCGCGTTCATCACTCCCCCTCCAGCAGCTCGACGACGATGTTGCCCGCGGGGTCGACGCGGCCATGGGCACCGGGTGGGACGACGATGGTCGCGTCGGCCCCCTCGATCACCATCGGGCCGTCGAAGGTGCCGACCAGCGCGTCGCGGTCTCGGACCGGCGTGTCGAGCGCGCCGCGGTCACGACCGAACCAGACCGGCCGACTTCGCCCCGAGGCGCCGCCGGCATCGCCGACCACCGGCACCACCGCCGCGAAGTCCACCTTGCTCGCGCGGACGCCACGACCGACGAGCCGCAGGTTCACGGTCTCCACTGCATCCGACGACGCGTACTGGTAGAGCGCTCGATAGGCGGCGAGAAAGGCCTCGCGCAACGCCGCGCGGTCGGCCGTGCCCGGCTCGGTCGGGAGGCGGATGCCGAGCTCGGAATCCTGGCCGACGAAGCGGAGATCGAGCTCGAACGCGAGCGAGACCGAATCGTCGTCGTCGAATCCCTCCGCCGCGAGCGCAGCTCGGGCCTCGCGCGCGAGCTCCGCCATGGCGCGGTCGAGCCCCGGCACGTCGAGGTCGTGCAGCATCCCCGGCCAGGCGCGGATGAAGTACCGCTCGACGTCGCCGGCCAGCATCCCGGTGGCGGTGAACACCCCGGGGGCGCGCGGGAACAGCACTCGCCGGATGGAGAGCGCAGTGGCGAGATCGCAGGCGTGGGCCGGACCGCTGCCGCCGAACGCGAGCAGAGTGAAGTCACGCGGGTCGAGCCCGCGCTCGACGGTGACCGCGCGGATCGCCCGCGCCATGTTCGCGTTCACCACCTCGCGGATGCCGTGGGCCGCGGCCTCCACCGTCAGACCCAGCGGGCCGGCGACGTGGGTCTCGAGCGCGGCGCGCGCGCGGGCGGGGTCCAGCGGGAGCGTCCCGCCGGCGAGCGTGGTCGGCAGGTAGCCGAGCACCACGTTGGCATCGGTCACCGTCGGCTGCTCGCCGCCGGCGCCGTAGCAGGCCGGCCCGGGTACCGCACCGGCCGAGCGTGGACCCACCTCGAGCAGGCCACCGGGGTCGACACGCGCGATCGATCCGGCACCACTTCCGACCTCGGCCACGTCGACCGTCGGTACTCGCATCAGGTACCCGCCGGCCTTGATGAATCGGCTCGGGGTGGACATGCCGGCTCGGAACTCGTACTCGTTCGACCGCGACACCTCGCCGGCGTGGACCAGCGCGGCCGAGGCGGTGGTGCCCCCCATGTCGAAGACCACCAGGTCGGGCGTGCCGACCGCGGTGCCGAGGGCGGCCGCGCCGACGACGCCGGCCGAGCGACCCGAGGAGACGAAGAACACCGGCTTCGCGCGCGCGGTGGCGGCGGCGGCGAGCCCGCCATTGGAGTTCGCCACCAGCACCGGCGCCTCGATGCCGATCGCGCGGAGGCCGTCCTCGAGACGCTGGAGGTACGAGGCGAGGACCGGCAAGACGTAGGCGTTGACCACGGCGGTGCTCACCCGCTCGTACTCGCGCATCTCCGGCAGCACCGACACCGAGGTGGTGACCGCGAGCGACGGGCATGCCCGACGCAGCACGCGCTCGGCCGCCACCTCGTGGGCGGGGTTGCGATAGCTGTTGACGAAGCACACCGCCACCGAGGTGATCCCGGCGCGCTCGAGCGCTCGCCCGGCGTCTGCGACCTGCGCCTCGTCGAGCGCCCGCACGACGCTGCCATCGGCGGCGATGCGCTCGTCGACCTCGAGCCGAAACCGCCGGCGCACCAGCGGCTCGGGCTTGTCCCATCCGAGGTCGAACATCCCCGGCGTGCGCAGGCGGCCGATCTCGAGCACGTCGCGGAAGCCGCGGGTGGTGACCAGGCCGGTGGGCGCACCGACCTTCTGCAGCAGGGTGTTCGAGCCGACGGTGGTGCCGTGGACGACCTCGCGGACGTCGCCGGCGGCGAGACCGACGCGCTCGAGCAGCCGGGCCACGCCGTCGAGCACCGCCGCCTCGGGCGCGGCCGGGGTCGATGCCACCTTCAATGTCGCGATGCCGCCGTCGGAATCGAGCGCCACCAGGTCCGTGAACGTGCCGCCGATGTCGACCGCGATGCGAACGGAACGGGGCATCTCGCACTCCTGGGATTGGCACAAGCTCCACGCGGGTGCGGTGGCGCCGGGCGATGTTAGCAGGACCACGCGAGCTCCGGGGGAGGCGGCGCGCGAGCGCGGGCTCGCCCGCCGGGAGCGGGAGCGCGGCTTGTCACTGCGATCCGCGCTCGTCTATCCTGCCGGCCCACCGCAACCCCATCGGTCGCCGCTCACGCGGCGTCATTCTCGAATTCAATCGGACGGCAGATGCGCATCGGAGTCGAGGTCGGCGGCACGTTCACGGACCTGGTGGCAATCGGACCGGACGGGGTCAGGGTGACCAAGGTCCCCAGCACCCCGGCGAGCCCGGACGAGGGTGCTTTCGAGGCACTGGTACGAAGCGGCGTCTCCCTCGCCGAGGTCGACGATCTGGCGCACGGCTCGACGGTTGCCACCAACGCGGTCCTCGAGCGCAAGGGGTTCCGCACCGCGTTCGTGACCACGCGTGGCTTTCGCGACATCCTGTTGTTGCAGCGCCACGGCCGCAGCCGCATCTACGACTTGGAGTACCGCAAGCCGCGCCCGGTGGTCGACCGCGCCGACAGCTTCGAGGTCAGCGAGCGGGTGCTCGCCAACGGCGACGTCGAGCACCCGCTCGACGTCGAGGAGGTCACGCGCGAGCTGATTCCGGCCCTCGGCGCCGGCCGCTACGAGGCGGTCGGCATCTGCCTCCTCAACGCCTATGTGAATCCGGAGCACGAGGCCGCCCTGCGCGACCTGTTGCGGGCCGCGCTGCCGGACACCACCATCTCGGTGTCGCACGAGATCACCCGCGAGTTCCGCGAGTTCGAGCGGGCATCGACCACCACCCTCTCGGCCTACGTGCAGCCGGTGATCGACCGCTACATCTCGCGCTTCCAGCGCCGGCTCGCCGACGGCGGATTCGCCGGCCGCTTCAGCATCATGCAGTCGAACGGCGGCCGGCTCCCAGCCGACGCGATGCGCTCGGCCGCGGTCAACGCCCTGCTCTCCGGGCCCGCCGCCGGCGTGATGGGGGCGGCCCGGCAGGCCGGACGCGCCGGTTACGGGAATCTGCTCACGTTCGACATGGGCGGCACCTCGACCGATGTCAGCGTGGTCACCGACGGCAGACCCCAGCTGACTCACGAGTTCGAGATCGACGGGCTGCCGGTGCGCGTCCCGGTGATCGACATCCACACCATCGGCGCCGGCGGCGGCTCGATCGTGTGGGTGGACGACGGCGGCATGCTGCGCGTCGGCCCCCGCTCGGCCGGCGCCGCACCCGGCCCCGCCTGCTACGGCCGGGGCGGCACCGAGCCGACATTGACCGACGCCCACGTGATTCGCCAGACCGTACGCGCCGAAGCGTTCCTCGGCGGGCGCATGGCCATCGACCCGGAGGCCTCGCGGGCGGCGTTCGAGCCGATCGCCCGGCGCTTCGGGATGAGCCTCGAGGAGGCTGCCGACAGCGCAATCCGGGTCGCCGACGCGAACGTTGTGCAGGCCATCCAGCTCATCTCGACCCAGCGCGGCCTCGACCCGCGCGACTACGTGCTGGCGCCGTTCGGGGGCGCCGGGCCGTTGCACGCGGCGCGAGTGGCCGAGGATCTCGGTGTCACCCGCATCGTCGTCCCACCGAGCGCCGGGGTCATCTCCGCCTACGGCCTCATCGCGTCCGACTTCACCCAGTTCTCGAGCCTGACCCGCCGGGTGATTGCCGACGACACCGCCGCCGACGTGATGCGTGAGGCCTTCGCCCAGATGCGCACCGAGGCGGTCGAGCGCGCGCGCTCCATGCGGCTCGACGGCGAGCTGGTGCTCGAGCTGTTCGCGGACATGCGCTTCGTCGGGCAGGCGTTCGAGGTGCCGGTCGGCTTCGACCCGTCGGAGCTCGCCGGCTTGAGCGCCCAGGACGTCCGCGATCGCTTCCGCGAGGCCCATCATCGCGTGTACTTCTTCCGCGGCGACGAGTCGAAGCCGGTCGAGTTCGTCTCGTTCCGCCTCGGCGTCACGCTGCCCCTCGCCGAGCTGCCGGTGCTCACCGAGACCGAGACCGGCCTGCCGGTCGACCACGAGATCGACCTCTTCGACGATCGCCGTTGGTGGCGGGGGCGGCTGGTCAGCCGCGCACGCATGCGACTCGGCGAGGAGGTCGTGGGGCCGGCGTTGCTCGAGGATCCCACCTCCACCGTATTCCTCCCCGCCGGCTGGGTCGCGAGCCGCGACGACGCCGACAACACCACGATGATCTGGAGGGGACGCGATGCCTGACGACGGAATCACCGCCCTCACCGCGCTCGACCCGGTCGACTACGCGGTCATCAGCCAGAGCCTCACCGCGGCGGCGCGCGAGATGGGCGTGAAGCTCATCCGCTCGTCGTACTCGAACATCGTGCGCGAGGCGCAGGACGCATCGGCGGCGCTGTTCGACCGCCACGGCAACGTGGTCGCCCAGGCCGAGCTGATCCCGATGCAGCTCGGGCCGATGTCGGACACCTTCGCCGCCTGCGCCGCGGTGGTCCCGCCGAGCGAGCTCCGCCCCGGCGACTTCTACATCAACAACGATCCCTACAAGGGCGGCCAGCACCTCCAAGACGTGTTCATCTTCTCGCCGATCTTCGTCGACGGCGCGTTGGTGGGCTTCGCAGGCTCGGTCTCGCATCACCTGGATCTGGGCGGCGGCAATCCCGGGCTCACGCCGGACGCCGCCGACGTGCACGCAGAAGGACTCATCTTCCCACCCTCGGTCTACAACCTCGACCGCGACTGGAACGGCGGCCCGCTGCAGCGCCTGATCGCCGCCAACATCCGGGCCCCCGAGCAGACCATCGGCGACTTCTACGCCCAGTTCGCCGCCAACGCGATCGGCGCCGAGCGCGTGGCGCAACTCTGCCGGCGCTACGGCGCGGCCAAGCTCGAGCGCGCCATGGCGGATCTCATCGAGTATTCCGAGCGTCGATTTCGCGCCGCCCTCGCCGCGCTCCCCGATGGTGACTACTACGGCGAGGACGCGGTCGACGACGACGGGCTGAGCGACACCCCACTGACGGTCCGCGCGAAGGTGTCGATTCGCGGCGACCGTATCAGCGTCGACTACGACGGCACCTGCCCGCAGGTGCGGCGGAACCTCAACTGCCCGTTCGCGTCCACGGTGTCGGCGACCCTCGCGGCGGTGAAGTCCGCCCTGACCAGCCCCGACATCCCCTTCAACGAGGGCGTGAAGCGCGCGGTCACCGTCAGCGCGCCCAAGGGCTGCCTGGTCAATCCCCATTACCCGGCCCCGGTGCGGGCGCGGATGCTGAGCGCCTATCGCTGCTTCGACGCCGTCCTGCGCGCGCTGTCGGAGGTCGCGCCGGACAAGGTGGTCGCCAGCGGCAACGACAGCACCCACTCGCTCGCCATCTCCCATCTCGGCGGGGAGAAGTACCGCGTCTACCTCGAGATCTACGGCGGCGGCTTCGGTGCCTCGCCGCGGGTCGACGGCTGTGACGGCGTGGACTCGGCGCTCTCGAACTGCACCAATACGCCGGTCGAGGCGACCGACATGGACTTCGACCACTTCCGAGTGATCGGCTACGGGCTGGTTCCGGACTCCGGGGGCGCCGGGCGTCGTCGTGGCGGTCTCGGTCTGTGGCGACGCTTCGAGGTGCTGAAGGACGAGACGAACTTCGCCTGCTACTCCGACCGCTCTCGCATCGCACCGTGGGGGCTGCGCGGCGGTGAGGAAGGCGGATGCACGCGCATCGAGCTCACCCGGGACGGCGAGACCACGGTGTTGCCGAGCAAGACCAAGACCGAGCTACGTCGCGGTGACGTGCTCACGATCTACACCGCCGGTGGCGGTGGCTACGGGCCGCCGTCCGAGCGCGAGGGGGCTCGCATCGCGAGCGACATCCGGGACGGCTACGTCACCGCGCAGGCAGCGATGGCCGCCTACGGTCGCACCGGATAGCCAGCGAAGGGCCGGCCCCGTCGGCCCGCGGACCGTGAGGACCGCGATGAAGATGCTCGAGAGATGGTTGCGCCGGGTGGCGATGGCGCTGACGGTGATTGCCGGGATCGCGCTGCTGCTGATGATGGCGCAGACCGTGATCGACATCCTGATGAAGAATCTGATGGGGGCGCCGATCGAGGGCAACCTCGAGATCATGTCCGTGTATCACATGGTCGCGATCGTGTTCCTGCCGCTCGCGATCGTCGAGCTCAAGCACGAGCACATCAACGTCGACCTCCTGGTCAGGCTGTTCCCGACCGGGCTGCGCCGGGTGACGGACTCGCTGGGCTACCTGATCACCGCCGTCTTCTTCGCGATGCTCACCTATCAGACCTGGTTGGACGCGGTGAAGTCTTTTCGGATCGACGAGATCCTCATGACCTCGATCCTGATCACCATCTGGCCGGCGAAGTTCTCGCTGCCCATCGGGTTCGCGGCGGTGGCGCTCGCCTCGCTGTTGCACGCGTGGCGCGCCGCCTCCGATCCGTCGTTCGACCCCACCCCGGAGTCGCCGGATCTCCCCGCCGATCCGAGCTGACGCGACATGGACAACGTCACCATCGGCGCCGTCGCCACCCTGCTCGGACTCGTCCTGATCGCGCTGCGCATCCAGATCGGCGTCGCGCTCGGTCTCGTGTCGTTCTTCGGCATCGCCGCCATCCTCAACATGAAGGCGGCCTGGGGCATCGTGACCGCGGTGCCGTTCAACTTCGTCGGCGACTGGAACCTGACCGCGGTGCCGATGTTCCTGCTGATGGGCTACATCGCGTTCTCCGCCAACCTCACCAGCGGCCTGTTTCGGGCGATGCGGGTGGTGTTGTCACGGCTGCCCGGCGGCCTCGCGGTGGCCAGCGTGATGGCATGCGCGATGCTCGCCGCCGCCAGCGGGTCGTCGGTCGCGACCTCGTCGGCGATGGCACGTATCGCCACCCCCGAGATGCTGCGCTACCGCTACGACGCGGGGCTGTCGAGCGGGGTGATCGCGGCCGCCGGCACGCTCGGCTCGCTCATTCCACCGTCGATCCTGATGGTCCTGTACGGCTACTTCGCGGAGGTCTCGATCGCGCGCCTGTTCGTCGCCGGCTTTCTCCCCGGGCTGCTCTCGGCCATCATGTTCTCGGCGATGATCATCATCCGCGTGCGCATCTCGCCGGAGCTCGCGCCACCGGTCACCGAGACGTTCAGTCGCGAGGAGAAGCTGGCGGCGATGCGCGACATCTGGCCGATGCCGGTGCTCATCGTCATCGTGCTGGCCGGCATCTTCATCGGACTGTTCACCCCGACCGAGGCCGGCGCCGTCGGAGCCGCGCTCTCGTTGCTGCTGGCGGCGGCGCGTCGGACGCTGAGCATCAAGGTGCTGCGCGAGGCGTGCCTCAGCACCATCATCGGCACCGCCGGCATCTTCATGGTGGTGATCGGGACGGTGCTGCTCGGCAAGCTGATGGCGCTGAGTGGGTTGCCGAATGCGCTCACCGGGATGCTGCTCGAGTTCGGTGGCGATCGCTACTCGGTCATCCTGATGGTGGTGGTGCTCTACCTCGTCCTCGGCATGTTTCTCGACTCGATCGGCATCTTGCTGCTGACCCTGCCGATCCTGCTGCCGATCACCGAGGCCGTGGGGATCGACCTCATCTGGTTCGGAATCGTGCTCATCAAGCTATTGGAGATCGGGCTGGTGACGCCGCCGGTCGGACTCAACGTCTATGTGATGAAGGGTGCGCTCGGAAACCTGGTCTCGCTACCCACGATCTTCCGCGGCGTCACCTGGTTCATCATCACCGACACGGTGACACTGACCATCATCGTCCTGTTCCCGATGCTCTCCCTCTATCTCCCGAGCCTGATGGAGTTCTGAGCACTGCCAGAGAGGCGTCCGGGCCCGTAGGGGCGGGGCGCCGTCCCCGCCCGCGCGGTGGCGGTGCCGCGTGACCGCCCGGAACAGACGATTCCGGGCGGCCACCCGACGAGGTGGCTCAGTTCGTCCCGTAAGTGTTCTCGTCGACCTTGGACATGAGGTTGTCCTTGAACACCTTGGCCAGCGCGGCGGCATCCTTGCGGTCGACGCCCTCGAGCAGCTTCTGCCACTTGGCGTAGGTGGCGAGGAAGCGGTCGACGAGGCCAGCCGGATCGGCGAGGTTGAACTTCTCCTTGCCCACCTGCACCGCCGTGGCCTTACCGGTGCTGGCCGCGAAGTCGAACACCGACTGCTGCACCTCGGGATCCGGGGTGTGGATGGTGACGCCGTGCTGCGGCGCCTCGGCCAGCACCTCCTCGGTCAAGCCGAGATAGCCGATCATCGTCTCCGGAATCGACTCGGCGATGGTGTCGAGCAGGATGCGGCGGTTCGCCGGGCTGAGATCGCCCCAGAAGTCGCGGTTGAACGCGTACTGCCAGCCGTGGAAGTAGAGCCCCAGGGACACCATGTTGGTGTGCTTGGCCACGTCCCACAACGAGCGGGTCTTCAGATCGTTGCCGGCGTTGGAGGCGCAGTCGAGCTGCCCCTTCTCCAATCCGGTGAACATCTCGGTGGACGGCACGGTCACCGGGACCGCACCGACCGAGCGCGCCCAGTCGGCCTGCACCGCGCCAGGCGTCCGAATCTTCAGCCCCTTCAGATCGGCGACGGTCTTGATCGGCATCTTGCACATCAAGATGTACTGCGGCGTCGCGAACGCCCCGGCGAAGACGATGCCGAGCTGCTTGTAGCGCGCCTGCATCGCGGCGTCGGTCAGACCGAAATCGGTCATCGCCATGGCGGTGGCGATGGTGTCGTCCATGCCCATCGCCAGCATGGAGATGACGTTGTCCTCGGGGAGATCGGACGGCGTGTAGGTGCCGGCATGGTGGGTGAGCTGGGCGATACCGTCCTGGAGCCCGGACAGGTGCGCCTGCGGCGGCAGCAGGGCGGTGCCGTAGAAGATCTTCGGCTTGAGCTCACCGTTCGACCGCGCCTCGACCTTCTTCGCCCACTCGACGTACCCGTAGTTGTCGAGGGGATGAGACTGCGGATACCAGATCGACCCGATGAACTCCGTCGCGGCCGGCGCCGGCTGGGCCACCGCCAGACCGAGCGCGATGCTCGCCGCGAAAACCTTGGAACTGCGCATTTTGAGGGCTCCTCCAACTGCTGCTTTCGAATCCGGCTCGGCCGCCGCCCCGAGCCAGTGCGGCGCGGGACGAGGGCGCGAGAACCGTGCCGGAACTGTCGACGAAATGCCGGTGGAGATCAATCGGCGTCCCGACCGGCCGCGGCACCGAGCCTGCCGGGAGGCCTGGCGGCGCGTCGGGGGCCGCTGCACAATCGCCCCTCGTGCCGTGGTCACAGGAGGGACGCGAGATGCGACGGGCAGCCTGGTCGAGAACGTTGTTCCTGGGGATGGCGCTGTGTGCCGGCGCCGCCCTCGCCCAGACCGAGCGGGAATCGGAGCTCACCCTGTGGCGCGATGGTGACGCGGGTGAGGCGCTGGAGATCCGGGGGCGGGTGGTGGATCCGTCCGGTCGCGGCATCGCCGGCGCGATGCTCAGCGTGCGCCAGGCCGACGGTACCGGTGTCTACTCCTCGCAGTATCGCGGGCAGCTTCGTACCGACGCCTCGGGCCACTACGTGCTGCGCACCGCCATGCCAGGGAACTACATGGGCGTTCGCCACATCCATGTCGACGTCGAGGGCGACGGCTTCGCCCCGATCTCGACGCAGATCCTGTTTCGCGGGGATCCCAATCTCGAACCCGATGCACAGGGCGGGGCCATCGTGCTCGAGCGCACCAACGTCGAGGGGCGAGACCTGCTGACCGGGCGCTTCGACATCAAGCTGGAGTGACGGCGCCCGCACCGCCACCCCGTACGGGCGGCCTCCGTGGCCGCCCGGCCGCTCGGACCGCGGGCCTGCCGTCAGCCGAACAGGCCGTGGAACCGCCCGAGGAAGCTTCGTAGCCGCTCCGAGCTCGGGTTGCCCATGACCTCGGCCGGCGGCCCCTCGGCCGCGATCCGCCCGCCGTCCATGAACACCACGCGCGTCGCCACGTCGCGTACGAAGAGCATCTCGTGGCTGACCACCAGCATGGTCATTCCGCTCTCGGCGAGGCTCTTCATCACCGACAGCACCTCCGCCACCAGCTCCGGATCGAGCGCCGAGGTCACCTCGTCGAAGAGGACCAGCCGCGGGTCCATCGCCACCGCGCGAGCGATCGCGACCCGCTGCTGCTGCCCGCCCGACAGCTGATAGGGGTAGTGCTCGCGACGCTCGGCCAGGCCGACGCGGTCGAGCCAGTGGACCGCGCGGTCGCGCGCCTCCGCCTTGGGCATCTTCTGCACCTTGGTGAGGCCGAGCATCACGTTCTGCTCCGCCGTCATGTGCGGAAACAGGTTGAAGCCCTGGAACACCATCCCGATTCGGGCGCGCTGATCGGCGATGGCCGACTCGCGAAGCCGCTTGCGCACGCCGCCGACGATGCGATACCCGATGGTCTCGCCGTCGATGTGGATCTCGCCGTCGTCGTACTCCTCGAGCAGATTGATGCAGCGGAGCATCGTGGTCTTGCCCGAGCCACTGGAGCCGATGATGGCGACCACCTCGCCCTGCGCCACGTCGAGATCGATGCCCTTGAGCACCTCGACCGAATCGAAGCGCTTGTGGACGTTGGTCGCGCGCAGCAGCGGCTCGGAGGACATGTCGGATGAGGCCATGGTTCAGTACCGAAAGTAGGCGAAGCGCCGCTCGAGCCAGGCCCCGAGCTGCGACACCGAGAAGTTGATGATGATGTAGATGAGCGCGGCCGCCAGGTAGAACTGAATGATCAGGTAATTGCGCGCGATCGCCTGTTGCGTGCTGAGCAGCAGCTCCACGACCCCGATGATCGAGAGCAGGGTCGTCCCCTTGACGATCTCGACCCCGGTGTTGACCCACGGCGGCAGCATGCGCCGCGCCGCCTGCGGCAGGATGACGTAGGTGAGTCGCTGCCAGAAGCGCATTCCGATCGCCTTCGCGGCCTCGGTCTGTCCGACGGGAATGGATGCGACGGCACCGCGGAACGTCTCGCTCATGTGGGCCGCGCAAAAGCCGCTGAGCGCGATCACGCCCGCAGCCGGCGCGGTCACGTCGATCGAGAAGAGTGCGAGGCCGTAGTAGCAGAAGAGGATCAGCACCAGCACCGGAACGCCGCGAAGCACCTCGACCACGGAGCGGATCGCCAGCCGCAACGGAGCCGGGCCGTAGACCAGCCCGAGGCCCCCGAAGCAACCGATGAACGACCCGATCGCGATCACCGCGAGCGACAGCTGCATGGTGAGCGCCGCGCCGCTCAGCAACGAGCCGCGAGCCACCCAGATCTCGTAGAGAAAAGTGCCCTTGTCACCCATCCGACGGACCTCAGCGAATCATCGCGTAGCGCCGCTCGACACGGCGCAGCGCCCACGCGATCAGATAGGCGGCGGCGAGATAGAGAATGCTCGCGGTGAGCCAGGCCTCGACCACACGAAAGGTGTTGGCGTTGACCTGGCGCGCGGTGAAGGTGAGCTCGGGCACCGCGATGGCCGCCGCCAGCGAGGTGTCCTTGAACAACGAGATGAAGTTGTTGCTCATCGCCGGCAGGGTAATCCGGAACATCATCGGCAGCATGACGTAGCGGGCGCGTTGCGCGGGGCGCAGCCCGATCGCCTTGCCGGCCTCGAGGTAGCCGTTCGGGATCGAGGTGAGCCCGGCGCGAAAGACCTCGCACATGTAGGCAGCAGCGTAGAGCGTGAGGGTCAGGATGAACGAGTGGTACTTGTCGAGGACGTAGATCCCTATCTCGGGAAGCCCGAAGTACACGAAGAAGATCAGCAACAGCAGGGGCGTGTTGCGCACGAGCTCGACATACAGCCAGACCGGACGGTCCAACCACCGCTTGCCCGATATGCGGGCGGCGGCGAGGCCGAGACCGAGAATCGCGCCGAGCGTCAGCGACGCAGCGGCCAGTCCGAGGCCCATTCCCAGCGCGCCGAGGAAGTTGTCCCAGTTGCGCCAGATGACGTCGAAATTGAACTGGTAGTCGATCACGAGGGTCGTGCCGTGCCAGGGACCGGCCCCGACACGACGGCGCGCGCCGGGAAGCGGTCGAGCAAGAGGGTCGGTCGTCGCGCGGGGAGCCGGGCGCCGGGGCCACCCTGACCCCGGCGCCGGCGATACCCTCGGCTCAGGCGAACTCGCTCGGGTAGCCGACGGTGGGCGTCGGCAGCTCGATGCCGAACCACTTGCGGTAGGAATCCGCGAAGTAGTTGAAGTCGACACCCATCATCGCTTCCTTGTAGACGGTGTTGACCCAGTTCAGCCAGATCGGATCACCGGGCTTCACCGCCGAGGCGTAGGAGTTCGGCTTCCAGCCGAATCCACCGTCGAGGTAGCGATCCGGGAACTGCCGGATCAGCCAACGAATGGCGGACTGGTCGGCGAGATAGGCGTCGATACGACGTGCGTTCAAGGCCTGCAACGTGCTCTCGGGGCTGTCGAACTGGTCCACCTTCGACTGCGGCAGCTGCTCGTGGATCCAGTCCTCGATGAACACGTTCTGCATCGCACCGACGGTGGCGTCGGCGCCGGCGGCCTTCACCTCGTCGAAGCTCTTGAACTTGCCGCCCTTGCCCATGAGCAACAGGCCGACGCCCTCGCGATAATACGGAATCGTGAACTCGACCTGCTGGGCGCGCCCGGGAGTGATGGTCATCCACTGCACCACCACGTCGACCTTGTTGGTGATGAGGCTCGGGATGCGCGCATCGGACCCCTGGATGACGAACTCGACCTTCTCCGGATCCTCGAACAGGTTCTTCGCGATCAGGCGGGCGAGGTCGATGTCCATGCCCTGGAGCTTGCCGGTCTCGTCCTCGAAGTGCCACGGCGGGTTGGTGCTGCCGGTGCCGACGATGAGCTTGCCGCGCTTGAGCACCTCGTAGAGCTTGCTCTTGGAGGTATCGAAGGTCTGCGCGGAGGCACCGCGGGCGGCAAGCGCCCCGACGCCGGCGGCCGCTGCTCCAGCGGCGGAGAGCCGCAGCCAGTCGCGCCGGCTGGTGGTGTCGTCTCGTTCGTTGTCCATGACCCCGTCCCCCATCTGTTGACCATGATCTTGCGGCGGCGCACCCGCCGCCGGCGCGCCATCAAAGCACACGCGGATCGGGCCATCAAGCAGCAGCCGGGGAGACCGGCGCGGCGGTGCCCTTCGTTCGCCGACATCGAGGATCTACCATGGCGGCTCGCGGGCCTGCACTGCTGGGGGATCGAAGCGTGGGAACTCGAGCGCCGAGCGGCGAGCGCCTGGAGGCTCTGGACGGCGTCGGCTGGGTCGCCGTCTCACCGACCACCCCGCCCGACGAATCGGATTCGGTGGTGGACCGGACCTTCGACCTCGCGATCGTCGGCGGCGGATTGGGCGGGTTGTCGGTCGCCCTGCACGCCGCGCGCCGCGGCCTGTCGGTGGCGGTGCTCGAGCAGGCGACGGTCGGCGCCGGTGCTTCCGGTCGCAACGCCGGGTTCGTGATCCCGCACTACCCGGCCAACCTGAGCCCGGCCGACGTCGAGCGCATGCTCGGGCCACGCCGCGGACCGGCGCTCAACGCCCTGCTCGCAGGTGGTCCGACACAGGTCCGCGAGCTGATTCGTGCGCACGGGATCGATTGCGACGCGGAGTTCAACGGCTGGCTGCAGCCGGCGCATTCCGAGGCCGCGCAGGCACGGGCCCGGCGCTCGTACGAGGACTGGCGGGCGTTCGGGGCGGAGGTCGAATGGCTCGACGCCGCGGCCACCGCCGACGCACTCGGCACCGACACCTATCGCGCCGCCTGGCGCGCACCGTCGGGCGGGTACGTCAATCCGTTCGCACTGTGCGCGGGCCTCGCCCAGGCGGTGCGCGCAGCCGGCGCGTGCATCGCGCAACACACCCCGGTACGCGGGCTACGCCAGGGCGACGGCCTGCACCAGCTCCGCGTCGACGCCGGCACGGTCGGCGCCCGCAAGGTGCTGGTCACCACCAACGGCTACACCGGCGAGCAGTGGGGATCGCTCGCTCGCGCGACCCTCGCGGTGCGCCTCTTCGTCGCCCTCAGCGAGCCACTCGGGTCGAACGTCCGCCGGCGAATCCTGCCCGCTCGCGAGTGCTTCTCCGATCTCCGCCGGCATGCTTACTTCAGTCGCCTCGACGGCGAGGGGCGCTTGCTGAGCGCCGGCACGGTCTTCCCCCTGGGCGACCGGGAAGGTGGCGGCAAGCGCTACGCGGCGCGCGCGCTGGCGCGGGTCTTCCCCGAGCTCGGCCCACTGCGGATCGAGCGTTACTGGGAGGGACGTTGCGCCTTTCCGACGCAGTGGCTGCCGACGCTCACCGTGCTCGGCCCCGGCGTCTGGGCATTCGGGGGCTACAGCGGGCGCGGGGTCTGCCTGGCGCAGGCGCTGGCGCCGCGGCTCGCCGAGCTCGCGGCCGGCGAGATCGGGGTGGAGGACGTCCCGGTCGCCAGCGGGCCGGCGCGGGACATGCCGTGGCATCGTCTCAAGGCCGCCGCGGTGCCGTTCGTCGCCCGCTTCTACCAGGCGGTCGACCGCCTGGGTGCGAGCTGACGTCGAGACGATCGAGCACCGGACTGGAGCCACCCCCCGCCCGGCGCCGACTGGCAGCGCCTCAGCGCACGACCTCGAACCCCGCCTCCTCGATCGCGCGCTCGAGCAGCGTCCGAGATACCTTGCCGTCCTCGACCGCCACCGCCACCGCGCCGCGGGCGACGTCGACCTCGACCTCGCTCACTCCATCGAGCGCCCCGAGTGCACCGCGCACGCTGCGGGCGCAGCCCTCACAGACCATCCCCGACACCGCGATGTCGATCGTCTCCACGTTGCTCTCCTTCGGCATCACGGCCGTTGCGTGCTCGCGCTCCCGACCGCCAGCGCCGGCTTCCAGCGCCGGAGCAGGAGCGAGTTTCCGACGACGCAGACGCTGCTCATCGCCATCGCCGCCCCGGCCAGTGCCGGGCTCAGCATCCCCGACGCGGCCAGTGGAATGCCGACGACGTTGTAGGCGAACGCCCAGAACAGGTTCTGGCGGATCTTGGCGAAAGTCGCGCGGCTGGCGCCGATGGCATCGGCGACCAGGCGCGGGTCGGCCCGCATCAACGTGATGCCGGCGGTCTCCATCGCCACGTCGGTGCCGCTACCCATCGCCACCCCGACGTCTGCCGCCGCCAGGGCCGGCGCGTCGTTGACGCCGTCTCCGACCATCGCCACGGTGCGCCCCGCCTGGCGCAGCGACTCGACCTCGGCCGCCTTGCGCTCCGGGCGCACGCCCCCGCGGACCGCGTCGATGCCGAGCTCGTTGCCGACCGCGGAGGCCACCGCCTCGCTGTCGCCCGACAACAGCAGCGATCGCACGCCGAGCGCGCGCAGGCCGTCGATCGCGGCGCGCGCTCCCGGGCGCACCGGATCGGTGAGCGCCAGCATCCCCAGCACACCGTCGTCGTCCGCGACCCAGACGACGGTGCGCGACGCCGCGGCCCACGCCGCGGCCGTGCCGTCCGCATCCTCCGCCGCGTGCCCGTGCGCCTCGAGCATCGCCGCGTTCCCGATCACCACGCGCCGCCCACCGACGGTCGCCGAGACGCCCTGACCGGTCCGGCTCCGGAATGCGGTCGACGGCGCCGGCGTGACGCCGCGCTCGCGCGCGAGCTCCAGCACCGCGCGCGCCAGGGGATGCTCGCTGCCCTGCTGCACGCCGGCGACGGTGGCGAGCAGTGCGGCCTCGTCACCACGCCGCACTGCCAGGGCCACGACGCGAGGCCGTCCCTCGGTGAGGGTACCGGTCTTGTCGAACACCACGGCATCGACGCGATGTGCACGCTCCAGCGCGGTCACGTCCTTGATCAGGATCCCGGCGCGGGCCGCGGCCCCGGTGCCGGCCATGATCGCGGTCGGCGTCGCGAGCCCGAGCGCGCACGGACACGCGATCACCAGCACCGACACCGCCGCCACCAGGGCCGACTCGAAGCCACCACCGATCAGCAACCAGACGACGAAGGTCAGCGCCGATACCGCCACCACCGCCGGCACGAAGATCGCGCTCACGCGGTCGACCAGCCGCTGCACCGGTGCCTTGCCCGCCTGCGCGTCCTCGACCAGGCGCACGATTCGCGAGAGCGTCGAGTCCGCGCCGACCGCGGTCGCCCGCACCGCGAGCAGCCCGGTGCCGTTGATCGCGCCGCCGACCACCGCCGCGCCGACGCCCTTCGGCACCGGCACGCTCTCACCGGTGATCAACGACTCGTCGAGCTCGCTCTCGCCCGACTCGACCTCGCCGTCCACCGGCACCCGCTCACCGGGGCGCACCACCACCACGTCACCACGACGGACCTCGCCGACCGGGCGCTCCTCGACCTCGCCCGACGGGAGCTGCACCCGCGCGGTCTGCGGTCGCAGGGCCATCAGCTCACGAATCGCCGCGGTGGTGCCGCGCTTGGCGCGCGCCTCGAGGAGCTTTCCGAGCAGCACCAGGGTGATCACGACCGCGGACGCCTCGAAGTAGAGCTGCCCGGTCGCCGCGTGCCCGAGCGTCAGCATCAACCACAGGCTGTACGCGAACGCGGCGGTGGTGCCCATCACCACCAGCACGTCCATGTTGCCGGCGCCGGCGCGCACCGCGCGCCAGGCGGAGCGATAGAAACGACGCCCCAGCCAGAGCTGCACCGGCGTGGCGAGCGTGAGCTCGAGCCACGGCGGCAGATGCAGCCCCACGCCACCGAGGTGCGCCCCCATCTGCGCCACCAGCGGCGCGGTGAGCGCGGCCGCGAGCAACACGCGTCGCCACTCCGCGCCCAGGCGCTCCGCCTGCGCGTCACCCGCGCTGGACTCGGCCGCGGCCGCGACCGGCACCGGGCGATAGCCGGTGCGCTCGATCGCCTCGGCGATGGAGGTCGGGGTGAGTGCGCCGGCGACGGCCGTCACGTCGGCGCGCTCGAGGGCGAAGTTCACGCTCGCCGCGATCACCCCGGGAAGTCGCCCCAGCGCCTTCTCCACCCGCGCCGCGCAGGCGGCGCAGGTCATGCCGTCGACACCGACGCTGAGGGTATCCTCGGCGACCTCGAATCCCGCCCGCTCGACCGCCGCCCGCAGGGCGTCCGGCGCGGTGCTGGCCGGATCGAAATCGACGTCGGCCCGCTCCAGCGCGAAGCTCACCGATGCCGTTTCGACGCCGGGGGTGCGACCGAGCACGCGCTCGAGCCGGGTGGCGCAGGCGGCACAGGTCATGCCGCGCACCGGCAACACCAGGTGCTGCTGCGTCGACTCGGACTGGGGCGCGCTGACGACGGGGACGGACATGCGGGCATGATAGCTCGCACCGCGTCGCCGCTGCGTGACCGAGGCACCGAGCATGCCGGCGGCGCCCGAACCCCGCGGGCGGTCCGCTAGACTCGGTGGACGGCGGAGCGGCTCGCGTCGCCCCGCCGCCGGTAACGAGCTCGGCACGAGAGGAGTCCGCCCGATGATCTTCGAGCAGCCCCCGGCGCCACGAGACCCACTGCGGCGCGCCATCGACGCCCATTACCGCGCCGACGAGACGACCTGCGTGCACGCGCTGCTGGCGGCGCTGCCGTCGGACCCGCAGGCCGATGCGCGCATCCAGGCCCGCGCCCGCGCCCTGGTCGAGACGGTGCGCGCGAGCGACAAGGGCGGGCTCGACGCCTTCTTGCAGGAGTACGGGCTGTCGACCCGCGAGGGGGTGATGCTGATGTGCGTCGCCGAGGCGCTGCTGCGCATCCCCGACGACGACACCCAGGAGGCCTTGATCCGCGACAAGCTCGGCGGCGCCGAGTGGGCCCGGCACCTCGGCCACAGTGACTCGCTGTTCGTGAACGCGTCGACCTGGGCGCTGATGCTCACCGGACGCGTGGTGAGCCTGCGCGGCGCGCGCGGCCAGAGCGCCGGCGCGACGCTCGCGCGCCTGGTCGCCCGGCTGGGCGAGCCGGTGATCCGTGAGGCGGTGTGGCAGGCGATGCGGATCATGGGCCGGCAGTTCGTGATGGGACGCGACATCGCCGAGGCGTTGGACCGCGCACGACCGATGGAGGCCGACGGCTACCGCTACTCCTACGACATGCTCGGCGAGGCGGCGCGCACCATGGCCGACGCCGATCGCTTCTTCGACGCCTACCGCGGCGCGATCGCGGCGGTCGGTGAGGCCTCCGGCGGGCGCGGGCCGATCGCGGGTCCCGGGGTCTCGGTGAAACTCTCGGCGTTGCACCCGCGCTACGAGCCGGCGCAGCGCGCACGGGTGATGGACGAGCTGGTGCCGCGGCTGCACGCGCTGGCGCTCGATGCGGCGCGCGCGGGCATCGGGCTGACCATCGACGCCGAGGAGGCGGCGCGGCTCGACCTCTCGCTCGACGTCATCGACGCGGTCGCCGGCGCCGACGACTTGCGCGACTGGAGCGGCCTCGGGGTCGTCGTGCAGGCATACCAGAAGCGCGCGCCGTTCGTGATCGACTGGCTCGCCGACCTCGCCGGCCGGCACCGGCGGCGGCTGATGGTGCGGCTGGTGAAGGGTGCCTACTGGGACAGCGAGATCAAGCTCGCCCAGGAGCAGGCGCTGTCCGGCTACCCGGTGTTCACCCGCAAGGTCAATACCGACGTCTGCTATCTCGCCTGCGCGGCCCGGCTGCTGTCGCGACCGGACGCCTTCTACCCGCAGTTCGCCACCCACAACGCACACACCGTGGCCGCGGTGCTCGAGCTCGCCGATGGCGGCCACGACTTCGAGCTGCAGCGCCTGCACGGGATGGGCGAGGACCTGTACCAGGCGCTCGCCGGACAGGCGGGCGCCGCCGCGCCCTGCCGCATCTACGCACCGGTGGGCGAGCACGAGGACCTGCTCGCCTATCTGGTGCGCCGGCTGCTCGAGAACGGCGCCAACAGCTCGTTCGTCAACCGCATCCGCGACGACGACCTGCCGATCGAGGAGATCATCGCCGACCCGGTGGCCCGCGCGCGTGCGAGCGCCTTCGTCCCGCACCCGCGGATCCCGCTCCCGGTCGACCTCTACGGCGAGGGTCGGCGCAACTTCGCCGGCGTCGATCTCACCGACCATCCGACGCTCGCGCACCTGGCCGAGGCGATGCGCGAGTCGGACGCGACCCCCTGGCGGGCAGCGCCGGTGATCGGTGGCGCGTCGGTCGAGGCGGAGCCACGGCTGGCGCGCTCACCCGCCGACCACGAGCGCATCGTGGGCGAGGTGGTCGACGCGCGCCCCGAGGACGTGGCGCGCGCGCTCGCGATCGCGAGCGACGCCGCGCCGGCCTGGGACGCGACCCCGGTGACCGAGCGTGCCGCCTGCCTGCGCGAGCTGGCCGACCGCATGGAGGCGCAGACCGCCGACCTCGTCGCCCTGGCGGTGCGCGAGGCGGGCAAGACGCTCGCCGACGCGGTGGCCGAGGTCCGCGAGGCGGTCGACTTCTGCCGTTACTACGCGCTGCGCGCCGAGCAGACCCTGGAGACACCGCAGCGCCTGCGCTGGCCGGCGGACGGCACCACCGCGGTCCGCCTCGCGGGCTCCGGCGTCTACTGCTGCATCAGCCCGTGGAACTTCCCGCTCGCGATCTTCACCGGGCAGGTGGCGGCGGCACTCGTCGCCGGCAATTGCGTGATCGCGAAGCCGGCCGAGCAGACGCCACTGATGGCGGCGGCCGCCGTGCGCCTGATGCACGCGGCCGGGATCCCCGGCGAGGTCCTGCACCTGCTACCCGGCGACGGACCGACGGTGGGCGCGAGCCTGGTCGCCGACCCGCGGATCGGCGGGGTCTGCTTCACCGGCTCCACCGCGGTCGCGCGGATCATCGAGCGCACACTCGCGGCACGCGACGCCCCGCCGGCGCCACTCATCGCCGAGACCGGCGGCATCAACGCCATGCTGGTGGACTCGAGCGCGCTGCCGGAGCAGGTGGTGCGTGACGTCGTCGCCTCGGCGTTCCAGAGCGCCGGCCAGCGCTGCTCGGCGTTGCGCCTGCTGCTGGTGCAGGACGACGTCGCCGAGCGCATCGTCGACATGCTGCGCGGCGCGATGGAGGAGCTGACCGTCGGCGACCCGGCCTTCCTCGCGACCGACGTCGGCCCGGTGATCGACGCCGAGGCACGCGACGGCATCGAGGCGCACATCAGGCGCATGCGAGGCGAGGCGCGGCTGCTACGTCAGGTCCGACCCGGTCCGCGCACCGGGGACGGCACGTTCGTCGGGCCCGTCGCCTTCGAGCTCGACCGCATCGAGCGGCTCGATCGCGAGATCTTCGGACCGGTCCTCCACGTGGTGCGCTACCGCGCGGATCGCCTCGATGCGGTGATCGACGCGGTCAACGCCTCCGGCTACGGGCTCACCCACGGGGTGCACACCCGCGTCGACGAGACCCGCGACCGCGTCCTGGGGCGGGTGCGCGCCGGCAACCTCTACGTGAATCGGAACCAGATCGGCGCGGTGGTCGGCGTGCAGCCATTCGGCGGGGAGGGGCTCTCGGGCACCGGGCCGAAGGCAGGCGGCCCGCACTACCTCGGCCGCTTCGTGACCTGGCGCGCGGATGTCGCCGCCGCGAGCATGGCGGGGGGTGAAGCGGCGCCGGATGCACTCGACCTCGAGCGCCCGCTGCTCGACCGGGGCGAGATCGAGGTCGCGCTCGCGAGCGCGACGGCGGCATTCGAGACCTGGGCATCGCGACCGGTGGCCGAGCGGGCGGACCACCTCGAGCGCGCGGCGGACGCGCTCGCGGCGCGCGGTGACCCCGAGCTCGTGCGCGCCGCCGATCGGCTGCGGGTGCTCGCGGCGCAGGCCGAGGGCGAGCTGGCCGGACCACTCGCGCTGCCGGGACCGACCGGCGAGCGCAACGAGCTCGTGCATGCGCCGCTCGGTGTGGTGGTCTGCCTCGCCGCCGGCGAGGACGCGGTCGTCGCCCTGACGACCGAGGTCGCCGCCGCCCTCGCCGCGGGCAATGCGGTGCTCGCCTGGCACCCGGAGGCCGCGGTCGCGGGCCGCGTCGTGGCCGCGCTCCACGACGCCGGCGTGCCACCAGAGGTCGTGGTCGCGCTTCGAGCCGGCGGCGACGCGACGCTCGCCGACCTCGCGTCCGACCCGCGGGTGAGAGCAGTCGCCGCCGACGGCGGCTGGCGCGCGCTGGCGGGCGCGCTCGCAGCGAGCACCGGGGCGGTTCGTCGTCTGGTCGCGCACGCGGAGCACGCACCGGGTCGCCTGCTCGCCGGAACCCCACCGGCCGGCAGCCCCGAGTACCTGTACCGGTTCCTCACCGAGCGCGCGATCAGCATCGACACCACCGCCTCCGGCGGCAACGCCTCGCTGTTCTCGTTGTAGCGGCCGCGGCACGGACATCCGCCCGCCGGCCCCCACCGCGCACCGCCCTGCGCTATGCTTCGCGCCGCCCGATGCGGGCGGCGGAGTGCTTCACATGGTCGGGTCGGGTCCGGTTCTCCCAACCGCGGGAGGGCCCGCGCCGGCGCTTCCCCTCGGCCCACTCGGCTCCGGACCGCATCCCGCTCCGGCCGGACAGGACGAGCGCACGCTCGGCCTCGGGCTCGTCTTCCTCGCCGCGCTCGCCTGGAGCACCGGGGGCGTGCTGCTGCGCGCGGTCGAGACCGACCCGTGGTCGACCATCTTCTGGCGCTCGCTGTGCGCGGCCGCGACCCTCGCGCTGTTCGTCGCCATCCGCGACCGACGTGACGCGCTGCGTCTGTTCCTCACCATGGGTTGGCCAGGCCTCGGAATGGCGCTTTGCTCGGCCACCGCGTCCAGCACCTTCGTGCTGGCCCTGCAGCACACCACCGTCGCCAACGTGATGCTGCTCCAGGCCCTGGCGCCGTTCCTCGCCGCGCTGCTGGCGTGGGTGTTCCTGCGCGAGCGGGTGGCGCCGCGGACCTGGATCGCGATGACCGTGGCGTTCGCCGGCGTCGGCGTCATGGTCTCGGACTCGCTCGGCCGTGGAACGCTGGGCGGCGATCTGCTCGGCGGCATCGTCGCCCTCGCGTTCGCCGCCTCGACGGTCATCCTGCGCTACAACCGGCACGTCCGAATGGCACCGGCGGCGTGTCTGGCGACGCTGATCGCGGCCGGGTTCGCCCTCAGTCAGGGCGCGTCGCTCGGCATCGCGCCGCGCGACCTCGGGTTGCTGGCGGCGCTCGGTGTCGGCCAGCTCGGGCTCGGCATGATTCTCTACACCTCCGGCGCACGGCTGGTGCCGGCGGCCGAGGCGGCGCTGGTGTCGAACATCGAGGTGATCCTCGGACCGCTGTGGGTCTGGCTCGCGTTCGCCGAGAATCCGGGCCTGCCCACCATCGTCGGCGGCTGCATCATCCTCGCCGCGATCGTCGGTCACGGCCTGGGCGATCTGCGCCGCGGGATCGGGCGCCGGATCGCGCCGCCGAGTGGATGAGTGGCGGCGCCCGACGATCGATTACCCTGGCTGCGCGCCACACCGCTCGGTAGACTCACCGCTCCAAGCCGGAGTCCCCCACCTTGTCCACTGTCGCGCACGATGCGTCGCGCCGGGACGTGCTCACCATCGGCCTCGTCGGGGTCGCGCACGGGTGCAGCCACTTCTTCCAGCTCGTCCTGCCACCGCTGTTCCCGTTCCTGACCGCGGAGTTCGGGGTGAGCTACACCGAGCTCGGCATCCTGATGACGACCTTCTTCGTCACCTCCGGCGTCGGGCAGCCGCTCGCGGGCTTCCTCGTCGACCGCATCGGTGCACGCCAGGTGATGCTCGCGGGGCTGGGCATCTACTCGCTGGCGATTTTCGCCCTCGCGCTCGCACCGAGCTTCTGGGTGCTGTTCCCCGCCATCGTGATGGCGGGCCTCGGCAACTGCGTGTTCCACCCCGCCGACTTCGCGGTCCTGAACGCGAGCGTGCACCGAAGTCGACTCGGGCGCGCGTTCGGCGTCCACACCCTCGGCGGCAACCTCGGGTGGGTGGCGGCGCCGGCGCTGGTGGTGCCGGTGGCCGGCGTCGCCGGCTGGCGCGTCGCACTGGCGACGGCCGCCGCGGTGGGCGCGATCATCTGGCTCGCGCTGTGGCTCAATCGACGCTCGCTGCGCGACGAGCGGGACCACGCCCCCGCCGGCGCGCCGGCCGCCGCCGGCATCGCCCAGGGCTTGAGCCTGCTCGCGAGCCGCCCGCTGCTGCTCTGCTTCGGCTACTTCGCGCTGGTCGCCGCGGCCCTCATCGCGGTGCAGAACTTCCTCTCGCCGATCCTCGGCTCGCTGCACGGCACGCCGCTCACCGTCGCCGCCAGCGGGTTGACCGCCTATCTGCTCGGCGCCGCGGTCGGCGTGATGGTCGGTGGCGTGGTCGCCGACCGCAGCGACCGGCACGTGGCCATCGTCGCCGCGGGTCTGCTCGGGGCCTCGCTCGTGTTCATCGCCGTCGCCCAGCTCAGCTTCGTCGCCACCGCGCTGATCGCCACCCTGGCAGCCGGCGGCTTCCTGTCCGGCTTCACCAACCCGTCGCGAGACCTCATCGTGCGCTCGGCCACCCCGCGCGGCGCGAGTGGGCGGGTCTTCGGCTTCGTCTATTCCGGTCTCGACGTGGGCTCCGCGCTGGCGCCCATCACCGTCGGCCTGCTGCTCGACCACGGCCATCCGCAGTGGGCGCTGTGGGCCATCGCCGGCGTGCTGTTCGCGGCCATCTTCACCGTCGTCACCCTGCGCGGTGCCATTCCGAGCGCGGCGCGGCCCTCCCCGGTCTGACCCGCCCCGGGCCGACGGCGAAACCACTGGCGACCTGGCCTCGCGGCCTCTCAGCCCGCGCGCGCCAGGCGCCGGACCCGGCGCCCGCCGAGCAGCGCGCCACCGATTCCGGCCACCGCGAACACCGTCAGTGCCGACCCCACCCCGACGCGCTCGATCATGAATCCACCCGCCAACAGGCCGAGGGGCAGGCTGTAGACCGCGAGCATGCGCACCCCCATGACACGGCCCCGGAACGCGGGGTCGGTCGCGCTCATCAACACCACCGACATCGGGATCATGGACACGCTCGTCGCGGCCCCGATCGCCCCCAGCAACGCATAGCCGACCCACGGGGTGGAGACGCTCGCGAACGCGAGGATCAGCACGTGCCATGCCACGATCGCGCCGATCATCAATGGCTCCGGACGCAACGCGCGCATCGCCCCCGCCAGCACCAGCGAGCCGGTGAGCGCACCCGCGGCGGCCACCGCCAGCATGCGCGCCAGTCCGTTCTCGTCGAAACCGAACACCTCGCGCGCCACCGCCGGCATCAGGCCGCTGACCAGCGGGAACCCGGTCAGGTTGACCAGGAAGGCGAGCGCCATGACGGTCATGATCGCCGGCTCGGCACGCATGTAGCGCACTCCCAGGCGTAGCTCCTCGAGCGGGCGCGCAGGCGCGACCGCACTACGCCGAGGTGGACGCGCGATGCGCGCGGTGAGCGCGACGCTGCCGAGATAGAAGGCAGTGACCACGAGATACGCGGCGCCGATCCCCAACGCCGACAACAACCCGGCACCGAGCAGCGCGCCGACGATGCGGGCCGAGTCGGCGGTGCTGCGCGAGAAGCCGAGCGCGTTCATGAGCAGGTGGCGCGGCACGGTGTCGGCGATCAGGGACTGACGCAGCACCATCTCGGACGGGCGGACGAGCCCACTGAGCGTCGCGATCACGAATACCTGCCAGGGCACCAGCGAATCCTGCAGGCCGAGGATCGCGATCGCCGCGGCGAGCACCGCGAACAGCGCGCGCATCGCGAGCAACAGCGAGCGCCGCGACATCCGATCCGCCACCACCCCGAAGAACGGGCCGAGCAAGGTGCCACCGAAGCGAAGCGCCCCGAATACCGAGAGCGCCACCGCCGAGTCGGTCTCCACCAGTACCCACCATCC
Source organism: Ectothiorhodospiraceae bacterium (assembly GCA_024234875.1). Classification (GTDB taxonomy): domain Bacteria; phylum Pseudomonadota; class Gammaproteobacteria; order HK1; family HK1; genus JACKNM01. Next base: position 420,103 of record JACKNM010000002.1, read on the forward strand.
GAGGATCAGCGTCTCCATCTCGAACGCCCAGGTCCCGAGGACGTCGGCCGACCACTGATAGCGATAGCTCGGGATGGCGAAGGAAGCGAACACGCCGCGCGGCTCGCTCGGCGACTGGGGTGCGGTGGGTGGAGGCTCGGACATTCGGCCTGGGCGCGGGACGCGGGGCGTGTGTCTGTATATCACAGGCCTGCCGTGCATGCCGCGTCGCCCCCCGGCGCGCCGACCGTGCGGGCTACCCCGGGCGGCGGTTCGGCCGTATGCTCGCGTGCCAGCTCGGGCTTGCCATGTGCACTGGCGCCGGCCTCGTCGGCCGGCGCCGCGCGGTATCGGTCCGAGCCCACACCCCGGACTGGAGCACGCGATGAAGCGGCAACGGCGGTGAGACCTCGAGCGCACCGCGAGCCGAAGGCGCCGGAGACGTGCCCTGGCGGCGACGCGGTCGACCCTTCATCGCCGGCTCCGAGGAGCGACGGAATGCCCACTGACGAACCATCCATCACCGAGCGGCCCGTCATCGAGCAGATTGCTCGGTTCGTGGCCGGCACGCCCCGCATCGACCGCCCGGTCGCCCTCGCACGCGCCCGGGACGCGGTGCACGACACCGTCGCCTGCATGGTCGGCGGCGCCGGCGACGCGGGCGCGGCGAGCGTGCGCCGCGCGCTCGCGAACTATGGCAGCGGACCCGCCACCGTGGTCGGCGGCATGGCACCCGCCCACGCACCCTGGGCCGCGCTCGCCAACGGCACCGCGGCGCACGCGCTCGACTTCGACGACAACTTCCTTCCCGGTCTGACCCACGCCTCGGCGGTGCTGGTCCCGGCGCTGCTCGCGCTCGCCGAGCAGGAGCAACGCGGCGGCGCCGACGTGTTGGATGCCTACATCATCGGTCTCGAGATCCACGCGCTACTCGGGCGCGGCATCGGCCGTCGCCACTACGATCTGGGCTGGCACAGCACCGCCACCGTCGGCTGCATCGGCACCGCCGCGGCCTGCGCCCGCCTGCTCGGACTCGACGCGACACGCGCCGCTCACGCACTGAGCCTCGCCGTGAGCATGGCGAGCGGGGTGAAGGTGCAGTTCGGCTCGACCGGCAAACCGCTGCATGCCGGTCTCGCGGCGCACCACGCGGTCCTCGCCTGCACCCTCGCCACCGCCGGCGTCGAGGGACGAGCCGAGGCCATCGAGGGCGAACGCGGCTTCCGCGATCTGTATGCCGGTGACGCGGACGCCGACTGGCCGAAGCTACTGCAGGGCCTCGGCGATCCGCTCGCCATCGAGGCGTACGGCCTCGCACCGAAGCTCTATCCGTGCTGCGGCTCCGCCCATCGCGTGCTCGATGCGGTGCTCGCGCTGCGCGCCGCGCACGGCTTCCTCGCCGCCGACGTCGCCCGCGTCGACGCGACCGTCGGTTACGGCAACAAGCGCAATCTGTGCTACCCGCGTCCGACGCAGGAGATGGAGGCACGGTTCTCGCTGCACTACTGCGTCGCCGTCGCCCTGCTCCACGGACGGGTGTCGCTCGCGGACTTCACGACCGCCGCGGTGCAGCGCCCCGAGGCGCGCGCGCTCCTCGGGCTGACCACGATGCACGCCACGGAGCCCGGCGCGGAAGGCGCCGACCCGACCCGCCGCCTGCCGCATCGGGTGACCATCACGTTGCACGACGGCCGTGTCCTCGACGACGAGGTGCTGTGGCCCCGCGGCACCATCGGCAACCCGTTCGCACCGGGCGACCTGGCGGCGAAGTTCGACGATTGCTGCGCCGGCATCCTCGACCCGACGGCGACCGACGGCGCCCGCCGCGCGCTGGAGGACTTCGGCGCGCTCGACGACATCGGCCGGCTGACCCGACACCTCCGCTTCGAGGCCGGCGCCGATCGCGGCGAGCGCTTCTCCGCCAGCCGCGGGCACGGCACCAGCGAGGCAGCCGAATGATCGGCAGCGCGACCGCGCTGCTCGCGGCGGCCGGGCGACGCATCGACCGCCACCCCAAACCACGACACCGGAGACGTCGATGACCCAGGGCCCACGTATCGCCATCCTCGGCCTCCACCTGGAGAGCAATCGCTTCGCGCCGGTGGTCGGCCGCGACGACTTCGAGGCCAAGCTGGTGCTCGAAGGTCGCGACATCGTCGACGATGCGCGCAGCACCCATCCGCGCCAGCCTGCCGCCGGCACCGGCTTCGTCCGCGACATGGACGAGGCCGGTGCGTGGCAGCCGGTGCCGCTGGTGATCGCGGACTGCGGCGCCGCCGGGCCGATCGATCACGACTACCTGCTCGAGCTGGTGGCCCGGATGCGCGCCGGGCTGGAAGCGGCGATGCCGCTCGACGGGGTGTACTTCGCGCAACACGGAGCCGCGGTATCGACCCGCATCTCCGACCCCGACGGGCTGATGTATGCCATGGCCCGCGAGGTCGTCGGCGCAGACGTTCCGATCGTCTCGGTGCTGGATCTGCACGCCAACGTCTCCGACGCGATGGTCGAGCACGCCGACGTGCTCGTCGCCTACCGCACGAACCCGCACGTCGACCAGTACGAGCGCGGCGCCGAGTGCGCGCGAGTGATGCGTGAGCTGCTCGCCGGCGTGCGCCCGCAGGTCGGCTTCATCCGCCTTCCGCTGGTCGCGCCCCAGGTCACCCAGCTCACCGCCACCGGGCCCTACGCCGACATCATCCGCTACGGGCAGTCGCGGATGGACGAGCGGGTGATGAACATCTCGATTCTCGGTGGCTTCACCTATGGCGACACCCCCGAGAACGGGATGGCGTTCCTGGTGACCACGCGCGGGGATGCGCAGCTCGCACGCGACCTCGTGCGCGAGCTGGCCGCGCGCACCTGGGCGGATCGCGGGCGATTCGTGCCGCGACTGACCTCGCTCGACGAATGTGTGCGCCGCGCGGTCGAGACCGGCGACGATCCGTCACGCCCCGCGCTGCTGATCGCGGACGTGGCCGACAACCCCGGCGGCGGCGGCCGCGGCAACACCACGTGGCTGCTGGAAGGGTTGCACGCGGCCGGCGCCAGGGGCGTCGCGCTCGGCGTGTTCAACGACGCGTCGCTCGCGGCCGAGGCGCATGCGCTCGGCGTCGGGGCCACCTTCCGCGCGCGTTTCAATCGCGACGAGACCGACCAGTACTCGAAGCCGTTCGAGGCCGAGGCGCGTGTGCTCGCGCTCGGCGACGGTCAGATCATCGGCCGCTCGCCCGGCTCGCGTGCCGGGATGGCGGTCGACCTCGGTCCGACCGCGGCGCTCGAGGTGGGCACGGTGAAGGTGGTCGTGATCAGCAAGCGCACCCAGTGCATCGATCCCGGGTACCTCGAGAGTTTCGGCGTCGACGTCGGCACCGCGCGCACCACGGTGGTCAAGTCTCGCGGGCACTTCCGCGCCGGCTTCTCCGTGTACTTCACACCCGAGCAGATCATCGAGTGCGACGCGCCCGGGCTCACCTCGCCGAATCTCGCGAACTTCGAGTGGACCGGCTTTCGACGCCCCATCTACCCGCTCGACCCCGACACCACCTGGACGCCGCCGCTGTAGTCTCACGCCACACCACCGAAGGAGCTGCCCATGGCCACCAACGATGCCTGGCTCGCCCAGGTCCAGGAGGAGACGCTCGAGCCCGACCTGCCGATCTGCGATCCGCACCACCATCTCTGGGACCACCGCACCGCCGGCGTCGCGCCGCGCTATCTGCTCGACGAGTATCTCGAGGACCTGAACAGCGGCCACAACGTCGTGTCCACGGTGTTCATCGAGTGCGGCACGATGTTCAAGGCCGACGGTCCGGCGCACATGCGGCCGATCGGTGAGACGGAGTTCGCCAACGGCCAGGCGGCGATGAGCGCATCGGGACAGTACGGTCCACGCCGCGTCGGCGCCGGCCTCGTCGCCACCGCCTACCTGCACGAGGGCGACCGCGTGGCGGCGGTGCTCGACGCCCAGATCGCGGCCGGCGGCGGACGCGTGCGCGGCATCCGACAAGCCGTCGCCTGGGACGCGAGCCCCGAGGTCCCGAATCACCGCACCCAGCCGCCGCGCGGTCGCTACGCCGACTCGGGTTTCCGCAAGGGCTTCGCGCACCTCGCCCCGCGGGGCCTGAGCTTCGAGGGTTGGCTCTTCCATCGCCAGCTCCCGGAGTTGACCGACCTCGCGCGCGCCTTTCCCGACACCACGATCATCCTCGACCACTTCGGCGGCCCGGTCGGAATCGGACCGTACGCGGGTAAGGCCGACGAGGTGTTCGATGAATGGAAGCGACTGGTCGGGCCACTCGCCGAGTGCCCGAACGTCCACGCCAAGCTCGGCGGGATCAACATGGAGGTCAACGGCTTCGGCTGGGAGCATCGCCCACGGCCGCCGACCAGCCAGGAGCTGATGGAGGCCACGCGCCGGTACTACGAGCACACCATCGAGCTGTTCGGCGTCGACCGCTGCATGTTCGAGTCGAACTTCCCGGTGGACAAGGTGAGCTGCAGCTATCAGGTGCTGTGGAACAGCTTCAAGCGGCTGACCGCGAGCTACTCGGCGAGCGAGAAGGCGAAGCTCTACCACGACAACGCGGCGCAGGTGTATCGGCTGACCTGAGCGCCTGTAAAGGAATCGGGCGCCTGCTGCGCGTGCCGTCTGGCGGCTGCGACTGCGTTGTCCGTCGCGAGAACTGCGGTCATTTGGCTCGCCAAACTCCCTTGTTCTCGCGCCAGACGCCTTGTCTCGCTCGCCGGCCGACCTGCTCGGGACACCGCGCGGCTCAGGCGCTGAGCAGCAGCGCCGGCATGTCGAACGTCACGCGGCCGTCGGCATCGGCGTAGGGCCGCAGCGACACCCGCGCCTCTGCCAGCAGGGTGTCGAGCTGCGCCTCGTCGAGCAGGCCCCCCAGCGTCCACGCACAAGCCCGCTCGGCACCGACCAGATCGTCGATCGACGCAAAGCGCACGGTACCCGAATGCACCGAGACCTCGGCCTGGTCGAGCCCGGCGGAACGTGCCAGCGCCAGTAGCCGCGCGCGGTCACCGAGCGCGAACGGCGCGCGGAACGCGTCGGCGACCCCGGGCCCGAACAGCCGATGCAGGAGCTCGGCGAGGACCGCGTAGCCGGCGCAGTGGTCGAGCGCATCGCAGACCGCGACGGCAATTCTCCCGCGCGCGCGACACACCCGCCGCATCTCCCGTAGTGCGGCCACCGGATCGTCGAAGAACATCATCCCGAACTGGCTCACCACCCGGTCGAAGCGGGAGTCGGGGAACGGGATGGACTCCGCCCGCGCCTCGCGCCAGGTGATGGCCTCGGCGTGCCGACGCGCCACCGCGAGCATCTCGGGGCTCGCATCCAGCGCAAAGACCTGGCCCTGCGGGCCGACACGGTCCGCCGCGGCCCGCGCGAGCACGCCGGTGCCGCAGGCGACGTCCAGGACGTGCTGGCCACCACGCACGTCGGCGCAGTCGAGAACCGTGGGCGCCCATTGCGCGAACAGAGCCGGCACGAAGCGTGCGTCGTACACTTCGGCCGGTGAAGGCGCCGCGGTTCCGATGTCGGTGGCGATCATGGGCCGGTCCTCCGAGGGGTCGATGGCCGGATTCTCCGCCACCGCCAGCCGGCCGGACATGACTGCTCGACCGGTTCGATTGCCCGAGCGTCCGCACGGCTCACCGCGCGCCACGTCGATGCGAGCGACAGGGAGACCGGCCCATGGAGCGCGACCCGCTCTCGGACGTCCTGCAGACGGTGCGCCTCTCGGGCGCGGTGTTCTTCCTGTGGGAGCCAGGGCGTCCGTTCGCGATGGCGGTGCCCGACGGCGGCGCGTTCACGCGCGCGGTGATGCCCGGCGCGGGTCAGATCGTCTCGTATCACATCGTCACCGCCGGCACCTGCTGGGGCGGCCTCCTCGGCCAGGCGCCGGTCGAGCTTCGCGAGGGTGACATCCTGCTGCTCCCGCGCGGCGACGCCTACGCCATCGCCGACTCCGCCGACAATTGCCGCAACGCCGAGGTGGACCTCCCCTTCACCCTCGGCTTCTTCGGTCGGATGGCCGCGGGCGAGCTGCCGTTCGTGGTGCGTGGCCAGGAGCCGGAGGCGGGTCGCTCTCCCGAGCTGGTGTGCGGCTTCCTCGGCTGCGACCTGCAACCGTTCAACCCGGTCCTGGCAGCGCTCCCGCCAATGGTGAGGCTCCGGCCGGACGGCAGCGCGCCCACCAGCCGCCTGCAGGCGCTGCTCGAGCATGTCGTCGGCGAGGCCCGACGGCCGGGTCCCGGCAGCCAGTGCGTGGTCACCCGCCTCGGCGAGCTGCTGTTCGTCGAGGTGGTTCGCCACTGCCTCACCCTCGGACGGGAGGACGCTGCGGACTGGCTCGGCGCGCTCGACGATCCGGTCGCCGGTCGCGCGCTGGTGCTGATGCACCGCGAGCCGGCGCGCCGCTGGACGCTCGATACGCTGGCGAGTCGGCTCGGGGTGTCGCGCACTCGGCTCGCCGAGCGATTCACCCGGCGTGTCGGCCAGCCGCCGATGCAGTACCTCGCCCGGTGGCGCCTCCAGCTCGCGGTGCGGCTGCTGGGCGAGCGGCGCATGAAGGTCGCGGCGGTGGCTCGAGAGGTCGGATACGAGTCGGAGGCCGCCTTCAGCCGCGCCTTCAAGCGAGCGCTCGGGGTCTCGCCGGCGCGGTGGGCGCGCGAGCCGGACCGGCAGTGACGCGATCGATCGACCCGCTCGGCCTCCGGAACCTTCGAGGAACCGGCGTTGTCATAGATCAACGGGGCGGCGGGAGACCCGCCCGCGGGTATACCGAGAACAACACCAACCCGCCCCGACCATCGACCGGCACGGCGTGACGGCAGCGTCCGCGCACCGGCCCGGCACCACCATCCGGAGGGACATGCGATGACGCGGCTGACGATCAACGGTCAGAATCACGAGATCGAGGTGGAGCCCGCGACTCCCCTGCTGTGGGCGATCCGCGAGCAGGTCGGGCTGACCGGAACCAAGTACGGCTGCGGCATCGGCCAGTGCGGCGCGTGCACCGTGCATCTCGACGGCATGCCGGTGCGCTCGTGCCTGATCCCGGTCGAGGCGGCGGCCGGCAAGTCGATCCGCACCATCGAGGGCCTCGCCGAGGGCGGCAAGCTGACCCGGGTGCAACAGGCCTGGCTCGATCACGACGTGCCGCAGTGCGGCTACTGCCAGGCGGGGATGATCATGGCGGTCACCGCGTTGCTCGAGCGCACGCCGAGGCCGACCGACGCCGACATCGACGCCGCGATCACCAACATCTGCCGCTGCGGCACGTTCCAACAAGTCCGCGCGGCCATCCACGCCGCCGCGGCGGCCTGAGGGGGGAGCACCGATGAGCGCAGTGACACCCCTCGAGCGCAGAATCACCCGCCGCGCCTTCGTCGTCGGCACCACCGCCACCGGCGCCGGCCTCGCGATCGGCCTCGCGCTGCCTCTTTCCCCCCGCGCGGCGGCAGCCGCCGAGGGCGCGCCGGAGGTCAACGCGTGGGTCGTGATCCGGCCCGACGACACCGTGGTCGTGCGCATCGCCCGCTCCGAGATGGGCCAGGGCACGCTCACCGGCCTCGCCCAGATGGTGGCCGAGGAGCTCGAATGTGACTGGTCGAAGGTCACCACCGAGTACCCGACGCCGGGCGAGAACGTCGCCCGCAAGCGGGTGTGGGGCAGCTTCTCCACCGGCGGCAGCCGCGGCATCCGTAGCTCGCACGACTACGTCCGCGAGGGCGGCGCGGCGGCGCGGATGATGCTGGTGCAGGCGGCCGCCGACGCCTGGGGCGTCCCGGCATCGGAGTGCACCGCGGCGGCGAGTGTGATCACCCACCGCCCGAGCGGGCGCACCACCACCTACGGCGCGGTCGCCGACGCGGCGGCGAAGCTGGACCCACCGGCGAGCGTCACCCTCAAGGACCCGAAGGACTGGACGCTCATCGGCCAGCCGGTGAAGCGCCTCGACACCCTCGACAAGCTGACCGGGAAACAGGTCTACGGCGCGGATCTGAAGCTGCCGGGGATGCTGAGCGCGGCGATTCGCGACTGCCCGGTCTTCGGCGGCAAGGTCGCGCGCCTCGACACGTCGAAGGCCGAGTCGATGCCCGGGGTGCGGAAGATCGTCCGCGTCGGGGAGTCGGCGGTCGCCGTGGTGGCCGACACGTGGTGGCGCGCGAAGACCGCGCTCGACGCGGTCGACGTCGCGTGGGACGGCGGCGACAACACGAAGGTCTCCAGTGCGTCGATCGCCGACACGCTCACACGCGGGCTCGACGCCGACGACGCGTTCGTGAACCACGAGGTCGGCGATGCCGCAGGTGCGATCGCGACCGCGGCGCGCAAGGTCGAGGCGGTGTACTCGACGCCGTTCCAGAACCACGCCCCGATGGAGCCGATGAACGCCACCGCGCGCTGGACCCCCGAGCGCTGCGAGGTGTGGTGCCCGACCCAGAACGGCGAGGCCGCGCTCGCCGCCACCGCCTCGGCGGCGGGGCTGCCGATCGAGCAGTGCGAGGTCTACAAGATCCACCTCGGCGGTGGGTTCGGGCGCCGCGGCGCGTTCCACGACTACGTCACCCAGGCGGTGACCATCGCGCGCGAGCTGCCGGGGACGCCGGTGAAGCTGCTGTGGTCGCGCGAGGAGGACATGCTGCACGGCCACTACCATCCGGTGATGCAGGCGCGGCTACGCGGCGGCCTCGACGCCGACGGAAACCTCACCGGGCTGCACATCCGCCTGTCCGGGCAATCGATCCTGGCCGCGGTCTTTCCTCAGAATCTGCGCGACGGCATGGACGCGCTGGCCTTCCAGGGCTACTGGGCCAAGGGCGACCACGCGCTCGCCTACACCGTGCCGAACCTCAAGACCGACCACGCGATGCGCAACACCCACGTGCCGCCAGGGTTCTGGCGCGGGGTCAACGCCAACCAGAATTGCATCTTCCTCGAATGCTTCATGGACGAGCTGGCCGAGGCGGCCGGGCAGGACGCGCTCGCGTTCCGCCGCAAGCTGATGGCGGACCATCCGAAGTCGCTCGCAGTGCTGAACGCGGTGGCCGAGCGAGCCGGCTGGGGTACCCCGGCCGCGGCTGGCGTGCACCGCGGTCTCGCCCACTTCAACGCCTTCGGCAGCTACGTCGCGGCCTGCGCCGAGGTCTCCGTTGCCGACGGCAAGGACGTGAGGGTCCACCGCATCGTCGCCGCCACCGACTGCGGATACGCGGTGAACCCGGCGCAGATCGAGCGCCAGATCGCGGGCTCCTTCGTGTACGGGCTGTCGGCGTTGTTCTCCCAGGCCTGCACGGTGAAGGACGGGCGCATCGAGCAGGACAACTTCCACGTCTACGACTCGATGCGCATCGCCCAGATGCCGGTGGTGGAGTCGATCGTCATGCCCTCGGGCGGATTCTGGGGCGGCGTCGGCGAGCCGACGATCTGCGTGGCAGCCCCGGCGGTGCTGAACGCCATCTATCGCGCGACCGGCACCCGCTACCGAACCTTCCCGCTGAAAGATCACGGCCTGCGGCTGGTGTAGCGGCGTGCCCGATGCGTGATCTGCGACGAGTCGTCGGGGTCGCGGCGGTGGGATTCGCGGTGGCGGCCGGGTCGGCCGCTGCTGCCCCACCGCCGGGAGCTGCGGCGTGCAGCGGATGCCATGCCGCCTCGCGCGAGGTGGCGACCCCGGTGCCTCGGCTTGCAGGTCGAGACGCGGACGAGATCGTCGACGCGATGCGCGCCTTCCGCGCCGGCGAGCGCGAGGCCACGGTGATGGACCGCATCGCCCGCGGCTTCACCGATGCCGAGGTCAGGGCCATCGCTGCCTGGTACGCGAGCCAGCGATGAGGACGTCGCGCCGCCACTTCCTGCGCGGCGCGGCGAGCGCGCTGGCCGCCGGCGCCGTCGCCCCGGTGGTCGTCGGGCAGGCAAGGGCACGGGTGGTGGTGATCGGCGGCGGGTTCGCCGGTGCGAGCTGCGCTCGCGCACTCGCCGCGGGCGGCGTCGAGACCACGCTGGTCGAGGCGCAATCGACCTTCACCGCCTGCCCGCTCAGCAATGCGGTCATCGGCGGCACGCGCGACATCGCCGCCCAGCGCTTCGGTTACACCGGTCTCGCAGCCCACGGCGTCGGCGTGGTGCGCGGCGAGGCCCGCACGGTCGATCCCGACGCACGGACCGTCACCCTGGCCGACGGCACCCGGCTCGCGTACGAGCGCCTGGTGATCGCACCGGGCATCGACATGCGCTGGGACGCGCTGCCGGGCTACGACCAGGCGGCAGCCGAGCGCATGCCACACGCCTGGAAGGCCGGCGCGCAGACCACGTTGCTACGTCGTCAGCTCGAGGCGATGGACGACGGCGGGCTGGTGGTCGTCGCCGCGCCCGCGAACCCCTATCGCTGCCCACCCGGCCCCTACGAGCGCGCGAGCCTGATCGCGCACTACCTGTCGCGTCACAAGCCGCGCTCGAAGGTGCTGATCCTCGATGCCAAGGACCGGTTCTCCAAGCAAGCGCTATTCGAGTCGGCCTGGAGCTCGCTGTACCCAGGTCTCGTCGAGTGGGTCCCGCTCTCGGCCGGCGGCGCGGTGATCGAGGTCGACCCCGAGCGCCTCACCGTCGCGACCGACTTCGAGACCCACCGTGCCGCGGTGGCCAACGTGATCCCGCCACAGAAGGCCGGAAGCATCGCGGCGGCGGCCGGGGTCGCGGACCGGACCGGGTGGTGTCCCGTCGACCCGGGCGCCTTCGAGTCGACCCTCGTCCCCGGCATCCACGTCGTCGGTGACGCGGCGATTGCGGGCGCGATGCCCAAGTCCGCATTCGCTGCCAACGCCCAGGCCAAGGTCTGCGCCGCCGCCATCGTCGCGCTCCTGGCCGGCGACTCCCCGCGCCCCGAGAAGCTCGTCAACACCTGCTACAGCCTGGTCGCGCCGGACCACGGGATCTCGGTGGCGGCGGTGTATCGAGCCGAGGGCGGCCGGCTGGTGGAGGTCGAGGGCGCGGGCGGCGTGAGCCCGGCGAACGCCTCGGAGGCGGTGCGCCGCCGCGAGGCCGAGCTGGCCGAGGGCTGGTTCCGCACCATCACGCGGGAGGCGTTCGGGTGAGCGCGCCGACCGGAAGCCTCGATCGGGCTCCCCGCCCGGCACCGGGCGCGCGACGAGCGCTGCTGCTCGCGGTGGCGGCGCTCGCCGCGGTCGGCGCTCCGGATGTCCGACCATCGCCGGCGATTGTCGGCGACGCCATGCCGACGCCGCTCACCGCGACGCCGGGGGATGCCGAGCGCGGGCGCGCCATCGTCGGCGACCGCCAGGTCGGCCTCTGCGTGCTCTGCCACCGCGTGCCGGAGGGCGAGCCACGGCTGCAAGGCGACATCGGGCCGGATCTGCGCGGCGTCGGGGCCAGGCTCGATGCCGGCCAGCTTCGATTGCGGGTCGCCGATGCCCGCCGGCTCAATCCGCGCTCGGTGATGCCCGCCTACCTCGCCGTCGACGGACGCACCAACGTCGCCGCCGCGTACCGGGGACGACCGATCCTCGGCGCGCAGCAGATCGAGGACGTCGTCGCCTATCTCACGACGCTGCGCGGCCGATGAGCATGCGCCCGGGTCGTCGTCACTTCCTGCGTATCACCGGGGCGATCGCCACTGCCGCGATGGTGGGCGGCCCGGTCGAGGCGCAGCGCCGGCGTGGCACGATGCGCGAGCTCGAGGCCGCCGTCCGCGCGACCGTCGGTGAGGGCCCGATCGTCGAGGGGCGGGTCACGGTGGAGATCCCCGCCCTGGTCGAGAACGGTAACGCAGTGCCACTCACCGTGCGGGTGGAGAGCCCGATGAGCGCGGACGACCACGTGCGCGCGATCCACGTCTTCAGCGAGAAGAACCCGCGGCCGAGCATCGTGAGCTTCCATCTCGGCCCGCGCGCCGGCCGTGCCGAGATCTCGACCCGAATCCGGCTGGTGGACACCCAGACCGTGGTCGCGGTGGCCGAGACGAGCGACGGCAGGCGCTGGTCGGGGCGCACCGACGTGGTGGTCACCCTCGCCGCCTGCCTGGAGGACGCATGAGGACGCGGACTCTGGTCAAGGTGCCGGCGACGGCGCGCCGCGGGGAGGTGGTCGAGATCAAGGTCCTGGTCTCGCACCCGATGGAGACCGGCTTTCGACGTGACCGCACCGGCGGCGCGATCCCGGTCGACATCATCCGTCGCTTCGAGTGCCGCTACGACGGCGATACCGTATTCGCCGCCGACTTCCATCCGGCGGTCGCCGCCAACCCGTTCCTCGCCTTCACCACCGTCGCCACCACCAGCGGCACCATCACCTTCGAGTGGGTCGGCGACAACGGCTTCGCGCACCGCGAGTCGGCCGAGATCCAGGTCGAGTGAGCTGGCGACACGGGCTCGCCGCCGCGCTGGTGCTGCCGATCGCGGCGCTGGCAGACGCGCCGGCTCCGGGTGACCGGCGCTCCGGCTACGAGACCATGAGCCCGGCGCTGCGCGCGATGCAGGACGACGACGTCGCCAACCCCGGCATGCTCTGGGTGCTCGACGGTGAGGCGCTGTGGAGCACACGTGCAGGCGCGGCCGATCGGGCCTGCGCCGACTGCCACGGCGACGCCGCCGAGTCGATGCGCGGGGTGGCGGCGCGCCATCCGACCTTCGATCCACGCAGCGCCGCCCCGATCGCGCTCGACCAGCGCATCGAGCGCTGTCGGGTCGAGCAACAAGGAGCCGCACCGTCGGCGCCCGAGAGTCACGACCGCCTCGCCCTCACCGCATTCGTCGCGCATCAGTCGCGCGGCCTCGCGCTCGGCCCTTTCGACGACCCGCGGCTGCGCCCCTTCGTCGACGCCGGTCGGGCGAGCTTCCACCAGCGCCAGGGCCAGCTCGACCTGTCCTGCGCCGACTGCCACGACCGTCACCCCGGGCGTCGGCTCGCCGGCAACGTCATCCCCGAGGGCCACCCGACCGGATACCCTATCTACCGCCTGGAATGGCAGACCGTCGGCTCGCTCGACCGCCGCCTGCGCGGCTGCCTGGCCGGGATGCGGGCCACCGTGCCGGCCCCCGGCGCGCCCGAGCTCACCGAGCTGGCCGCCTATCTCGCCTGGCGCGCGCGCGGGATGACGATCGAGACGCCGGCGGTGCGGCCCTGACTGCGGGTAGACACCCCGCGGCCGGCGGCGCTCGGGGACCAGGGTTCGGCGACCGGCCCATTGGCTCGCCGGAGGGCGCGGCGAGTGGGCATCGGGTTGACGAGGATTGCACCCGCTCCCAACATGGCAGCTCGCAACCGGTCTCCGAGCCGCTCCGCTGCTCGGCCTCGTGCCGAGATGGGAGCGCTCCGGGGAAACCCCGGGGACGAGACATCACCACGGCATCACGTGCCCGGTGCGTCACTGCGCTGCGCGCAGCCCGGCACCGGGGAGACGAGAACGGTCGGAGGCTGGTTGCGACTTGCCCAGCACACGTGTCCAGGCGAGATGGCTCGCGACGTCACTGCGCACCGGCGCCTGGAATCGCGCCGGCATCGCCGACCGTCTGACGCGGGCCCTGCCGGCGGCCGGCGTCGATTCCGGCCAGCTCGCCGCACGCCTCGCCTTCCACTTCGAGGGCCCAGGCCCTCCGGCATTCGAGCCACTCGTCGACTACCTGCTCGATGAGCCGCTCCTGCAGCCGGCGTTCGCCGAGGGGGCAGCCACCCGACTGCTCGTCGATTCCCCGCCGTGGGGAGCGCCGGCCGATCGGCCGGTCACCTTTCCCTTGCCGGAGCTCGCCACCCACGGCGACGTCGGCCAGTGGTTGGGTCTGCGGGGCGACGAGCTCGCCTGGTTCGCCGACAGCCGTCAGCGGCAGGCCTCGTGCACGCGCTCCGAGCTGCACCACTACCGGTACGCCTGGACCCGGAAGCGCTCCGGTGGGCTGCGGCTCATCGAGGCGCCGAAATCCCGGCTCAAGGCCATCCAGCGCCGAATCCTCACCGACATCCTGAACCGCGTTCCACCGCACCCCGCAGCCCACGGCTTCACCCGCGGTCGCTCGACCTTGTCCTACGCGTCACCGCACGTCGGCCAGCGAGGGGTCCTGCGCCTCGATCTACAAGACTTCTTCCACTCGGTCCCGATCGCCCGAGTCGGCGCCGTGTTCCGACGGCTCGGCTATCCGTTCGGGGCCGCCTCGACACTGCAGGGGCTCTGCGCCAACTCGGTCTCACCGGTGCTCGCGGGCCCCCGGTTTCGAGACCTCACCTGGAGCGAGCGCAAGCGGCTGCAGTCGCCACACCTGGCCCAGGGCGCGCCGACCTCTCCCGCGCTCGCGAACCTGTGCGCGTGGCGGCTCGACTGCCGGCTCGAAGGCCTGGCGGCGCACCACCACCTCCAGTACACGCGCTACGCCGACGATCTGGCGTTCTCCGGGCCGACGTTGTCGGTCGGTCTGGCCAGGTTCCTCGCCGCCCTCGTCGGCGCCATCGCCGCCGAGGAGGGGTTCGCGGTGAACCATCGCAAGACCCGCGTGCAGCGTGCCTCGCAGCGACAATCCCTGGCTGGTGTCGTGATCAACCGCAAGCCGAACACCGTGCGCGAGGACTACGACCGCCTCCGGGCCACCCTCCACAATTGCGCCCGGCACGGGCCGGCGAGCCAGAACCGAGACGGGCACCCGGACTTCGAGGCCCACCTCCGTGGGCGTGTGTCGCACGTCGCCCGGATGAACCCCGCTCGCGCGACGAAGCTTCACGAGCTGTGGATCCGGATCGACTGGAGTCGCTGAGCTGTCGACGCCGCTCGGGCGACGGTGAGAGGTCGCGACGCGATGGATCTCCGCGGTGGTGTCGCGCACCATCGTTGCACCTCCTCGCGCGACGGACTTGCCATGCTGAACTGGATTGCGATCGTGCTCGGGCTGCAGCTCGTCGGTGAGCTGGTCGCCACCCTGTCGGGACTGCCGATACCGGGACCGGTGCTCGGCATGGTCGCCCTGCTCGCGCTGCTGCTGAAGCTCGGCCGGCTACCGGCGGAGCTCGACCAGCTCGCCAGCGCGCTGCTGCGCCACCTGTACCTCTACTACCTGCCGGCCACGGTCGGGGTCACCGCGCACATCGGCCTCGTCACCACCGAGCTGGTGCCGATCCTGGTGTCGGTGGTGGTGTCCTCGACGCTCGCGATGGTGGTGGCCGGTCACGTCGTGCAGCACATGACCGGCGAGGGCGCGACCGATGCTGTATGACGCGGTCGACGGGCTGCGCGCGTACCTCGCGGCCTCCCCGCTCGCCTGGCTGTTCGCGACGGTGGCCGCCTACCTCCTCGCCCGCTCGCTGTTCCAGCGCGCGCGCCAGCACCCGTTCGTCAATCCCATCGTGGTCGCGATCCTGTTGCTCGGGGCGGTGCTCTGGCTCACCGGCGTCGACTACGCGGACTACTTCGCCGGCGCGCAGTTCATCCACTTCCTGCTCGGCCCGGTGACCGTGCTGCTGGCGGTCCCGCTCTACAAGGCCCTGCGGCTGGTTCGGCGGGCGGCGATACCGCTCGCGGTCGCGCTCCCGGTGGGGTCACTGGTCGCGTCGCTGCCCGCGGTGGTCCTCGCTGCGCTGCTCGGCGCCTCCGACGCGGTGGCCCGCGCCCTCGCGACCAAGTCGGTGTCCACCCCCATCGCGCTCGGCGTCTCCGAGGCGGTCGGCGGGCTCACCGCGATCACTGCGGTGGTGGTGGTGTTCACCGGGGTGCTCGGCGGGATGATGTCGGGCGTCGTTTTCCGGGCATTCCGGGTGCGCTCGCCGGCCGCGCAGGGCTTCGCGCTCGGGCTCACCGCGCACGGCATCGGCATCGGGCGGGCGGTGCAGATCGACGACACCGCCGCCGCCTTCGCCAGTGTCGCAATGGGGCTCAACGGGCTGGTCACCGCGCTGTGGGTGCCGGCGCTGGTTCCGGTCGTCCTCGCCACGATGGGCTGACTGCCGGCGGGGCGAGCGGGTCAGACCGCGAGTGCCGCCCCGACGCCGTGGGCGAGCAGGCCTCGCGCGACCAGGGTGCGGTGGATCTCCGAGGTGCCGTCGTAGATCCGATAGACGCGGCTGTCGCGGTAGAAGCGCTCCACCGGCGAGTCCTTGCAGTAGCCCATGCCGCCGTAGAGCTGAATCGCGCGGTCGGCGACGCGGCCGTAGGTCTCCGCCGCGTAGACCTTGACCATCGAGATCCGGGTGCGCGCGTCGCCGCCGCGGTCGAGCACTGCGGCGGCCTCGAGCACCATCAGGCGTGCCGCGGCGATCTCCATCGCGGAATCGGCGAGATGCTGCTGCACCATCTGGAAATCGCCGATCGGCTGGCCGAACTGCCGGCGCTCGCGCGCCTGCTCGGTCATCAGCTCGAGCAGTCGCGTGGCGGCGCCGACGGCGCGGGCGCCGATGTGCGCGAGACGGATGCGCGAGATGGTCGAGAGCACCAGGCGCAGGCCCCGCCCGCGCTCGCCGAGCAGACACTGCGGGCCGAGCCGTACGTCGTCGAAGTAGAGCTCGACGTGGCTGGTGCCGGCGAGCCCCATCATCGGCTGGTCGCGGCCGACGGTGAAGCCGGGCTGGTCCTTGTCGACCAGGAACAGCGAGATCCCGCGCGGCCCGGCCTCGGGGTCGGTCACCGCACTGACCACGAAGAAGTCGGAGAAGGCGCCGTCGCTGATGAAGTGCTTGTGGCCGGTGAGACGCCAGCCGTCGCCGTCGGGCGTGGCGCGGGTGGCGATGGCGGCGGCGTCGGAGCCGGCGCCGGGCTCGGTGATCGCGATCGAGCATGTCCGCTCGCCACGCACCGCGGGCAGCAGCCAGCGCTCGCGCTGCGCCGCGTCGCAGGCGAGCAGCACCTCGTAGACGTTGCCGAAGGCACGGCGGATGAGGATGTCCTTGGTCCGCCCGGCCTGCTCCTCGACCAGGCACATCTGCACCGCGTCGAGCCCTCCGCCGCCGTGCTCGGTGGGGATGTTCATGGCGTAGAGCCCGAGCGCCCGCGACTTCTCGTGCACCGCGCGCGCGAGCTCCGGGCGCAGGACGCCGGTGCGCTCGACCTCCGCCTCCAGCGGCACCAGCTCGGCGTCGACGAACCGACGCACGGTGTCGACCAGCATCCGGGTCTCGTCGGGGATCTCGAAGTCCATCGGTCGTCCTCACGGGGCAGCGCGGTGCACGGGCCGCGAATCTATCCCGGCCGGCGCGCCTGATGCACGCCCGGCGCGCGCACCGTACCCTTCGCCCCCGGGCGCCATTCGCCCGGCCACCGATTCGGAGAGCGCAGTGGACGACCTCGAGTACTGCTCGGTGCGACGCGAGGGGCACGTGACCTGGGTGACCATCGAGCGCCCCGAGGTGATGAACGCGCTCCACCCGATGGCCCACGCCGAGCTGGCGCGGGTGTTCGACGCCTTCGCGGCGGACCACGACGCCTGGATCGCGGTGATCACCGGCGCCGGCGACCGTGCGTTTTGCACCGGCACCGATCTCAAGTACATGGCCGCCCACGGCCCCGTCGACCCACCGCCGTCGGGCTTCGCCGGCCTCACCTCGCGCACCGACCTCGACAAGCCGGTGGTGGCCTGCGTGAACGGGCTGGCGCTGGGGGGTGGCTTCGAGATCGTGATGGCCTGCGACCTGGTGGTGGCGGCCGAGCACGCCGAGTTCGGGTTTCCGGAGCCGCGCGTCGGGCTCGCCGCGCTCGGTGGTGGGCTGCACCGACTCGCTCGCCAGCTACCGCTCAAGCGCGCGATGGACCTCATCCTCACCGCGCGGCGCGTCGGCGCGGCCGAGGGCGAGCGGCTCGGGTTCGTGAACCGGGTGGTGCCGCGCGAGCGCCTCGTCGACGAGACCAGGATCCTGCTCGAGGCCATGCTCGCCTGCGCGCCGCTGGCGCTGCGCGCGTCGAAGGCGACCGCGATGGCGAGCCTCGACACACCGAGCCTGGCCGAGGCCCTGGCGCGGGAGCACCCGGCCGCCACCCGGATGCTGGCGAGCGACGACGCGCGTGAAGGCCCGCGCGCTTTCGCCGAGAAGCGACCGCCGCGCTGGACCGGGCGCTGACTGGCCGCGCGACTCCGTGGTGGAATCGCGCAGGGTTTCTCCGGCACCCCGTTGACACCATTCGCCCGGAACCATCCAATGGCGCCGCGCCGGCCGCATGGCCGGCCGGGGAACGGACGAGGACGAGAGAGGACACCCATGAGCGACCCGGTTCGCATCGCCGTCATCGGTCTCGGCGACATCGGCGCGCGGCACCTCGAGATCGCCCGACGCGAGCCCGCGTGCACGGTGGTGGCAGTCGCCGATCCGTCAACCGCGGCCGCCGGACGAGCAGAGCGGGCCGGCTGCGCGTACTTCGCGGACTACCGCGAGATGCTCGACCGCGGCGGTATCGACGGCGCGATCGTCGCGGTTCCGAACCAGCTCCATGCCCCGGTGGCCCACGCCTGCGTCGAGCACGGCGTCCACGCCCTGGTGGAGAAGCCGTTCACCGACACCGTGGCGGCCGGTCAGGCGCTGGTCGCCGCCGCGCGGGCGGCGGGCGTGCGCCTGGCGGTCGGTCATCATCGGCGATTCGACCCCGCCACCGAGCGCGCGCACGCCCTGATCGCGGACGGTGCCATCGGGGAGATCCTGGCGGTGCAGTGCACGTGGGCCGCGCGCAAGCACGACACCTACTACGACGTGCAGTGGCGGCGCGAGCCGGGCGGCGGCGGGCCGGTGCTGATCAACCTCATCCACGACATCGACCTGCTCCGCCATCTGTGTGGCGACATCGTGCGAGTACACGCCGAGGTCGGACCGAAGGTACGCGGACACGCGGTGGAGAACACCGTCGCGGTCACGCTGCGTTTCGCCACCGGCGCGGTCGGCACCGCCCTGGTGAGCGACGCGACACCGTCGCCCTGGACCTGGGAAGCCGCGACCGGTGACAACCCCGCGCTGCCCGCCTCCGGGCGCAACGCCTATCGCTTCATGGGCAGCGAGGGCGCGCTCGGTTTTCCGCGCCTGGAGCTCTGGCGTCACGCGGACGTGCGCACCGGCTCCTGGCTGGATCCCATCGCATCGACGGCGGTGGAGACCGGCTCGCGGGCCGCGATCGCCCGCCAGCTCGCGCAGTTCTGCCGCGTGGTCCGCGGCGAGGAGGAGCCGCGAACCTCGGGCGAGGACGGCCTCGCGACGCTCGCGGCCACCGTCGCGGTGCTGGAGTCGGGTCGCACCGGCGAGCCCGTGGTCCCGGCCTGCTGAGACGCGGCGCCGAGTGGAGCACCGCGGCAGCGCGCACGCTGCCGGTTGGGAGGAAGTAGCGATGCCCCGTCCACTGGAGAACCAGGTCGCGGTGGTCACCGGCGCGGCGCGGGGATTCGGCCGCGCGATCGCCGAGCGCCTCGCGGCCGACGGTTGCCGAATCGCCGCCTGGGACGTCGCCCCCGATGCCGGGCAGCCGGCGGCGCTGGTGCGTGAGGTCGACGTCGCGAGCGCCGAGCAGGTCGGCGCGGCAACCGAGGCCACCCTGGCGGCCCTCGGGCGCATCGACATCCTGGTCAACAACGCGGGTATCAACGGACCGACCGTTCCGTTGTGGGAGTACCCACTCGAGGCCTGGGACCGCGTGATGGCGATCGACCTGACCGGCGTGTTCCTCTGCACGCGAGCAGTGGTGCCACACATGATCACGCGCGGTTCCGGGCGCGTCGTGAACATCGCCTCCATCGCCGGCAAGGAGGGCATCGCCAACGCCACCCCGTACTCCGCCGCCAAGGCCGCGGTCATCGCCATGACCAAGGCACTCGGGCGCGAGCTCGCGACCACCGGGGTGCTCGTCAACTGCCTCACCCCGGCGATGGCCGAGACCGACCTTCTCCGCGAGATGACCCCGGAGTACATCGCCACCATCAAGGCGAAGATTCCGATGGGCCGCCTGTGCCGCGTCGAGGAGGTGGCCGAGATGACCGCCTGGCTCGCCGGCCCCGCATGCACCTTCACCACCGGCGCCGCCTTCGACCTCTCCGGCGGCCGAGCGACCTACTGACCCCAGCGGTCCCCCCCGACACTGGACACCCAGGTCGCCCGCCGGCCGGGGCGGCTTGCGGCCACCCACCGGCGACTGTTCCGCCTGTTGGACACCCAAGATGTCGGCAGCTCTGTTGGACACCCAAGATCTCGACAGCCATTGGGCGCCGGGTTCTGGACATCCAGGCGGCCCGTCGACTCCTGCGGTCGACTCCTGGACACCCACTGTGCGACTCCTGGACACCCGCTGCGCGGTCAGCCGAGGGTGGGTGTCCAGGACCCCCGGGACGGGAGTGGGTGTCCAGAAGGTGCCGTCCACGTCCAGGCGGTCTGCCGACTTCTGGACACCCACTGCCCAGTCAGCCGAGGGTGGGTGTCCAGGAACCCACGTCTCCAGGACCCCACCTCCCGGGAGCCGGGTGAACAGTGGGTGTCCAAGACCCTCGGGGCCGGAGGTGGGTGTCCAGGAGTCTGGGTGTCCAGGAGTCTGGCCCAGGTGTCTGCAGGTGTCTGGGTGTCCAGGTGTCTGGCCAGGAGCCTGCTCCGCGGGTGCCTGGACAACCCCCGCCAGGGTTCCATCGGGTCGCGGTCGCATGCCGGTTCTCGCCGATACTGGACACCCACGACCGACGCGCCAAAGATCGCTCCGGTCGAGGCGAACGAAGGCGCCCCATCGTGAACAACCCAATCGACCGACTCTCGATCAATCAGGTCACTACCCGCGATCAGTGGTCACTGGTCGAGGCCATCGACGGCTACGCGCGCCATGGCGTGACCGCGATGGCGGTCTGGGCCGACAAGCTGCGCGAGATGGGCGTCGGCGCCGCGGCGCGGCGATTGCGCGACGCCGGCATGACGGTCACCGGCTACTGCGCCGGTGGCGACCTCACGGCGCGGGACGGTGTGGCGGCACGACGACGCATCGACGAGAACCGGCGCATGATCGACGAGGCCGCGGCCATCGGCTCCCGCTGCCTGGTGGTGATCGGGGGCGGGCTGGATGCCGACGATCGCGATCTGCCCGGCGCCCGAGCGCGCGCGCTCGAACGTGTCGCCGAGCTGGTGCCCCATGCACGCGCTGCCGGCATGACCCTCGCGCTGGAGCCGCTGCACCCCATGGTCTGCGCGTTGCGCTCGGTGCTGACCACGCTCCGGCAGGCGAACGACTGGTGCGACGCGCTCGACGCCGGCCCGACCGTCGGCATCGCGGTCGACACCTACTGCGTGTGGTGGGATCCGGAGCTCGCGGCCCAGATCGCCCGCGCCGCGGGGCGGATCGTCGCGTTCCACGTCGCCGACTGGCTGCCGGACACCTGCGACCTGCGGCTCGACCGCGGGATGCCCGGCGACGGTGTCGTCGACATCGCCGCGATCAGGAAAATGGTCGAGGCAACGGGCTACACTGGCCACCACGAGGTCGAGATATTCTCCGCCCGCAACTGGTGGCGGCGCGATCCCGACGAGGTCGTCCGCGTCTGCGTCGAGCGCCACGCACGCAGCGTCTGACGTCCGCGCTCGAGGCCGCTTCGCGACGGAGCATCCGACCGACATCGAAGCACCGGGCCCGCGGCGGCCCACGGAACTCAGCCAACCGAGCAGGGGGAACCCCATGAGCTACACCCTGGAGCAGTTCGCGAAGGACTGTCACGACACGTTGAAGGCGAGCAACGACCCGGCCGGGCGTGCCAAGCTGACGAGCTTCGTGTCGCGCGCCTGCACGGACGCCGACTTCGTCCGCGCCCATCTCGGCCCCGGCAACGACGCCGAGCGCACGGTCCTCTACGAGGATCCGGAGTTCGGGTTCTGCATCCTCGCCCACGTCTACAAGGGCGAGAAGACCAGCTCGCCCCACGATCACGGGCCGAGCTGGGCGATCTACGGCCAGGCCAAGGGCGTCACCGAGATGACCGAGTGGCGCAAGCTGAGCCCGCCCGCCGGTGACCGGCCGGGCAAGGTCGAGGCGGTGCGGACCTACAAGATGGAGCCCGGCGACGCCCGCGTCTACCAGATCGGCGAGCTGCATTCACCCTATCGCGCCTCCGAGACCCGGCTCATCCGTATCGAGGGGATGAACATGGATCGGGTCAAGCGCGACAAGTACGAGGCGGCCTGACCACACGCGAGGTCGACAGGTGACGGCTCGATGACGGCAGTCCGAGCCGTCGCCGATTCGGTTCGAGTCAGGCGATGACCTCCTCGCCCCGAATCTGCGCCCGGTGCAGGCGTCGGCGCGCCTGGGAGTCGAAGGCGTCACGGCGATGCAGCACGCAGAGGTTCTTCCACATCAACACGTCGCCGGGCCGCCAGCGGTGCACGAAGACGAGGTCAGGGCGGGTGGCGTGAGCCCACAGCCGGTCGAGCAAGCGGTCGCTGTCCGCCACCTCGAGGCCGACCACGTAGCTCCGTGGACGACGCCCGAGGAACAGGCATCGACGCCCGGTCTCGGGCTCGGTCCGCACCAGCGGGTGACGCGCCCCCGGCGTGTCCCTGACGTCGTCCACCTCCACGTAACCCTTGCGCAGCATTCCCGCACTGTTGTGTGACGCATCGTGAATCGCGACGCGCCCCTGGGCCGCCTCGCGAAGGTCGTCGGGCAGGGCGTCGTGGGCAGCGAACATGTCGGCGAACCAGGTGTCACCGCCCTGCGCCGGCACCTCCATCGCCATCAGCACCGCGCCCATCGGCGGCCGCTCGACGTAGGTCATGTCGGCGTGCCAGACCGCCTCACCATAGCCGAGGTTTCCGATCGGCTGACCGTCCTCGACGATGTTGGAGATGACATTGAGCTCGGGGTGACGGCGATGAAAAGGGCGGCCGTACGGATTGGGCCCGGGCGGGTCGAGCGGCCCAAGCGAGCGCGCGAACGCAACCAGCGCGTCGTCGTCTGGCGACTGGTCGCGCAGCACGAGGACGAGGTGTCGGTCCCAGGCCTCCTTGATGCGCGACAGGCTCTCCGCCGCGAGCCCCGCTGCGATGTCCACCCCGCGCACCTCGGCGCCGAGCGGCGCGTCGGCGGGAACCACTCGTAACGGTCGGCTGCTCATCTCGTCTGCGCCTCGACAACGGAACCGATCCCGATCGCCGCCCGCACGGGTCGTGATCGCAAGGTCGGAGACCGATCCTAACAGCCTCGTCGTCGCTCCCGCCCCCCCGGTTCCTCCCGCTCCGACGGCCGCGCCGCGAGCGGTGAGCCCGGCGTCGGAAATCTTGACAACTTGCGTTTCTCCACCGGACGCGACCCGGTCTGCACCCCCCAACCCACTGATTCGTCGGAGCTCGGTGCGCTCCTGGCACACGCCTTGCTGGGTCCGGAGCACCAGCCCCGACGTCGGGTCGCGGTCCACCGTCAAGACCGGGCGCGCGCAGCCGATGACGTCTGCGGGACGCCAGTCCTCTCGAGAGCCGCCATGTTGCCTTATCGACGCTTCACCGTGAGCACGCCACTCCAGCCGGAGCAGGCCACGGTCCGCCTACACCGCGCGGTGCGCGACGGCAACGACATCGGCGGTTGGGTGCAGCTCGAGTCCTTCCGCATCACGCCGGGCCGGCGTGCTCACGGCGCGCTCTCGCGACTCAATCCGTACCACCCGGTGGCCCGTGGTCGAATCGAGCCGGACCGCGACGCCGGGGTCAGGGTCGACGTCCGCCTCGGCGCGCGGCCACTCCGCATCGGGATCGCCGTCGCCACAGCCTGTGCGCTGGCCGCGCTCCTCGCGAGCGACGCTCGGACGATGGTCGTCGCCGGCGTCGTCGTGCTCGCGCTGCACTGCGCGCTCTGGCGCTACGGCTTCCTGCCACTGGCCGCACACACCGAGAGCACGCTGAGAGGGTTGCTCGGGGTAGCGGCGAGCTCGCCGCTCACTCCGAACGGCTCCGCCCGGCAGCCCCCTCGAGCCGCTCACGCCTGATCCTGCGCGTCCGATCCGCGGCGCAGAGCCGTCACGACTGGTCAGATTCTCCGTGTTCCCTCTAAACTCGGCCGCGGCACGACCGGGGTGAGGCCACCGCGGTCGTTCGGGGTCGACTGCACACCCGACGGGTGGTGCAGATCGCCATGCAACGCACCGCGATGTCGGTGGCCGGACGCACCGCATCGGTGCGCGGGAGGAAGAACGCAATGAAGACGAGTCTGCTGCGCGCCGCCGTGGTCGCGCTGGGAGTGGCGCTCGGTGGCAGTGCCCACGCGGAGACCATCGTGCTGAAGGCCGGGCATTCGGCGAACCCGGACGAGCCCTATCACATCGGCCTCACCGAGTTCGCGCGCATCGTGAAGGAGCGGACCAACGGCCGCGTCGAGGTCCAGATCTTCCCGAACAACCAGCTCGGAAACGAGAAGGAGATGATCGAGGGGCTGCTCCTCGGCACCCTGGATATCACCGTGCCTTCCAACGGCGTGGTGACGAACTTCGTCCCGCAGCTCGGCATCTTCGACCTGCCGTTCCTGTTCCGCGACCGCGCACACATGTACAAGGTCATGGACGGGCCCGTCGGCCAAACTCTCGACAAGGCGATGCAGGCGAAGGGCTTTCGGCTCCTCGGCTTCTACGAGGCCGGAATTCGCCACATCATGACGCGTAGCAAGCCGATCAACTCCTATGCCGACCTGCAAGGCCTGAAGATCCGCACCATGGGCGTGCCGGCGCACGTTGCCTCGTTCAACGCCTTCGGTGCCAACGCGACACCGCTCGCCTACAGCGAGCTATACGGCGCGCTGCAATCGGGAGTCGTCGACGGCGCAGAGGCCGCCAACACCAACTACAACTCGAAGAAGTTCTACGAGGTCGCGCCCCACTGGGCGCAGATCGGCTGGACCGCGTTGGTGGCGGATCTGATCATGTCGGAGCAGCGCTACCAGTCGCTCCCGGCGGACGTCCAGGCGATCCTGTCGGAGGCCGGGCTCGCATCCGCGGCGGCCGAGCGTGCCGCGTACGAGAAGAGCGACAACAGCCTGCTCGGGGACCTCAAGGAGAAGGGCGTCAAGGTGACCCACCCCGATCCGAAGCCGTTCCGCGAGGCGTCGAAGGCGGTCTACGACGCGTTCGTGAAGACCGAGCAGGACCGTGCCCTGCTCGACGCGATCCTCGCCACCGAGTAAGGCGGCGGATCTCCGCCCGCGGCTCGAGCCAGCGAGCCGCGGGCGCCGGCGCCGCGAGTCGGCGACGGCCGGGCACGCGGCGCCGACGTCAATCGAGAGCACCATGCTGGAGATCATCCTCGACATCGCGCGCCGCCTGCTCGCCGGCCTCCGCCGGCTCGTGGTCTGGCTCGTGGTCGCATGCTTCGCCTACATGGCGGTCACCGTGCTCGTCCAGGTGCTCGGGCGCTACGTGTTCAACTACTCCATCGGTTGGGCCTCGGAGAGCGCCACCTTCGCCCAGATCTGGATGGTCCTGCTCGCCGCCGGCCTCGCGATGCGCGATCGCATGCACGTCGGTGTCGACGCCGTCGCCAATCTGCTGCCGATCCCACTGATGCGCGCGGTGACGTTGGTGGTCGCCATTGGTTGTGCCTGGTTCTTGTGGCAGGCGATAGTCGGGAGCTTCTCGATGATCCGGATCGGTCGCATCCAGACCTCGCCGGCCATCGGCCTGCCGATGTGGATCCCGTATCTGTCGCTCCCCATCGGCCTCGCGTACTTCGCGCTCGAGCTCGTGCTCACGATGGTCGACAAGCTTCGCGACCCGCTCGGATCGACCCAGCCGGCGAAGGGAACGGCCGCGTGATCGTCACCGTCGTCTCGTTCTTCGGGCTGATTCTGATCGGTGCCCCCATCGTGTTCGCGCTCGGTCTGTCGGCCGCGCTGACGCTGCACCTCGACGGCGTGCCGATGAGCATCGTTGCGCAGCGCATCTATGCCGGCCTCGACTCGTTCACCATCATGGCGATCCCGTTCTTCGTCTTCGCCGGGATCATCATGGAGCGCGGTGGAATCGCGCAGCGCATCATCGATTTCGCCGCCGCGCTGGTCGGCTGGATCACCGGCAGTCTCCTGCTGGTCTCGGTGGTCGCGGGCACCGGCCTCGCCGCCATCTCCGGCTCGGGCTCGGCCGACACCGCCGCCACGTCGTCGATCATGCTGCCCGAGATGCGCCGACGCGGCTACGACATCGACTTCGCGGCGGGCATCATGGCCGCCGCCGGCACCCTCGGCCCGGTGATCCCACCGAGCATCATGATGGTGGTGCTGGCGACGATATCGAATCTCTCGGTCGGCGGGATGTTCCTCGGCGGCGTCGTGCCCGGCCTCATCATGGCCCTCGGCCTCATGCTCGCGTCGTACCTTCACGCGCGGCGAGGGGGCGACGTCTATCGCGAGGACGATCCGTTCACCTTCGCGCGCCTCGCTCGCACCTTCGTGGCCGCCGGGCCGGCTTTCCTGATGCCGGTGATCATCGTCGGCGGAATCGTGGGTGGAGTGTTCACCCCGACGGAGGCCGCCGCCGTCGCGGTATTCACCGGCCTGCTCATCGCGATGCTCGTCTACCGGGAGATCGGCCTCGCGGATCTACCGGAGATGATCCTCAAGGCAGCGAAGGTCTCCGCCGCGGTGATGATGATCATCGCCACCGCGAGCATCTTCTCCTGGCTCATCGCATCACAGAACGTGCCGGCACTGGTAGCAGAGAAGCTCCGCGCGGTGTCGGACAGCCCGTGGATGTTCCTGCTGATGGTGAACCTGCTGCTCATCTTGATCGGCATGTTCATGGAGAGCATCTCCGCGATTCTGATCCTCGTTCCGGTGCTGATGCCGATCGCGCGGGACTTCGGCATCGATCCGCTTCACTTCGGCGTGGTGATCATCGTGAATCTCTCGATCGGCATGATCACGCCGCCCTATGGGATCACCCTGTTCGTCGCCAGCAGCATCGCCGAGCGCAGCATCATCCAGGTATCGCGCAAGATCATGTTGCCGCTGTCGATCATGCTCGCCACCTTGCTGGCAGTGACCTATGTGCCTTCCCTGGTGACCTACCTGCCCGAGCTCCTGCTCGACTGACTGAGGTGAGTACCCGAATGACGCCCTACCACGGCACCTACACGGTGATGATCACGCCGTTCACCGCCGACGGACGCGCAATCGACGAGGCTGCGCTCGCGCGCTTCGTCGACTGGCAGATCGAGCAAGGCATCCACGGACTGATTCCGCTCGGGAGCACCGGCGAGTTCCTGTCGGTCACTGACGAGGAGCGCCATCGCGTCGCCGAGCTCGTGATCCGCGGTGCCGCGGGGAGGGTGCCGGTCTTCGTCGGCACCGCGGCGGAGAGCACCTGGGACGCGATTCGGTACAGTCGGGAAGCGGAGGCGCTGGGCGCCGATGGGGTGATGATCATCCCGCCGTTCTACTGCACGCCCACCGATGACGAGCTCTACCACCACTACAAGGCGATCGCCGATGCCATCGGCATTCCCATCATGGTCTACAACAATCCGGCAACGTCCAACGTCGACATGCTGCCGCCGCTGGTGGCCCGGCTGGCTCGCATCGACAACGTCTCCTACATCAAGGAGTCGACGATGGACGTGACGCGAGTGCGCGACATCGTGCGGCTGTGTGGGGACTCGATGACCGTGTTCGGCGGGATCATGGGCTACGAGTCGTTTCTCAATGGCGCGCTCGGCTGGGTTGCGGTCGGTTCCAACCTGATGCCACGCGAGTTCGCGGACATGTATCGGCTGTGCGTCGAGTCCGTCGACGTCGCAGCCGCTCGCGCGCTCTACCGCCGCATCCTTCCGGTGGTCGAGTTGGTGGGCAAGCATCGCTACGTGACCGCGACCAAGCACGCGCTGGACCGGATGGGCCTGCCGGTCGGGCCACCGCGGCCGCCGCGCCTGCCGGCGAGCGGGGACGACCGCACCTGGGTGGAACGTACGGTGAGCGAGCTCGGCCTGATGGTGCCACCGCCACAGGTCGCCGCCAGCGCCTGACACCCACGCGGCACGCTCGCACCGGGCCGCGGCAGTGAGCCGCACCGAGGACCCACGCTTCGCGACGCGCGGAGCCGCCATCGCCTTCGAGTTCGAGGGTGAGCGGATCGATGCGCTCGCCGGCGAGACCATCGCCGCCGCGCTGACCGCCGCCGGACGCCTGGTGATCAGCCATGGCGCGCACGGAAGCCCGCGTGGCGTCTTCTGCGGAATGGGCGTCTGCGCCGAATGCCTGGTCTCGGTCGACGGCGGGCCCGCCGAGCGTGCTTGCCTCGCCAAGGTGCGAGCGGGCGCGCGCGTGCGCGGCGTCTCGTACCGAGTGCACCTCGCAGAGACGGCCGGCGCCGAGGCGAGCGCCGGGCCGGTGGAGACGGAAGGCGACGTGCTGGTGATCGGCGCCGGCCCGGCCGGGCTCTCGGCGGCAGAGGCCGCGGCGCGAGCGGGCTGCTCGGTCGTCGTCCTCGACGAGCGACCGGAGCCGGGCGGTCAGTACTACAAGCAACTCGCGCCGTCCCATGCCTTGCGCACCGACCAGGGCGACGACGCGCAGTATGCCGAAGGGCGCGCGCTGATCACGGCTGCGGCCGCCGCCGGCGCCCGGCTCGAATCGGAAGCCGTCGTCTGGGGAGCCTGGCGACTGGATGACGGGCGGATCGAGGCCACCTACCTCCAGGCAGGCGTCGCGCGCGCGGTGCGTGCTCGGCAGGTGGTGCTCGCGACCGGCGCCTACGAGCGCGCGGTGCCGTTTCCGGGCTGGACCCTTCCCGGCGTCGTCACCACCGGCGCGGCGCAGTCGTTGCTCCGCGCCTATCGCGTCGCGGTTGGGCAGCGCGTGCTGGTGGCGGGAAACGGCCCGCTGAACCTCCAGGTGGCGGCCGAGCTGGCTGCTGCCGGCGTCCACGTGGTCGCGGTCGCCGAGAGCGCTCCCGCGCCACTGCCAGGGCGTCTGGGTGCCGCCATGCGGGCGCTCGGCCTCGACCCTGCGCTGATTCGCCGCGGCCTCGCCTATCGCAGCACCCTGCGTGGTCACGGCATCCCGATTCTCCACGGGCATCACGTGATTCGTGCCGAGGGGGACTCTCGCGTCGAGACCGCGAGCATCGCACCGCTCGGTGCCGATGGCCGGCCGAGGGTCGACCAGCAGCGACACCATGCGGTCGACGCGCTCTGCCTGGGATACGGCTTTCTTCCGGGCAACGAGGTCGCGCGCCTGCTGGGGGTGGAGATGGACCTCGTCGCCCCCGGGCATCTGGTCCCGAGACGGGACCGCGACGGCCGCACCTCGGTCCCGAATCTGCTCGTGATCGGCGACGGTGGGCGCTTCGGCGGCGCCCGGGTCGCGCTCGCCGAGGGGCGAATCGCCGGGCTCGCGGCGGCCGGCGCGCTGGGACGCACGAGTGCGCCGGCATCGTCGGCGCGCCGTGCTCTGCGGCGGCACCGGGCCTTCCAGCACGCATTGTGGTCGCTCTTCGCCGCCCCGGACGTCGGGCTCGCGCTGGCCGACGACGACACCGTGGTCTGTCGGTGTGAGGGGGTGACGCTCGGCCGCGTCCGTACCCTGGTCGACCGCGGCGTCCGGGATCTCCGCGCCATCAAGTGCGCCACTCGCGCCGGGATGGGCCGTTGCCAGGCGCGGTACTGCACCTCGATCCTGTCGCGCGTCCTCGCCGAGGCCACTGGCTCCCCACCCGACGCCGGCGCGCTGTTCGCGCCGCAGACGCCGACCCGACCGGTCGCCGCCGGTGCCGTCGCTCGTGAGCAGCCGGAGTGGCAGGGCTATCGGGCCGTCGAGGTGGGCCAACCGGCGACGCGGAACGCCCCGGTCGATACGTTGCCGCGGCGGGCCGACGTGGTGGTGGTCGGGGCGGGCATCGTCGGACTCTCGGCGGCGCTCTACCTCGCGCGCGACGGGATCGAGACCCTGGTCCTCGAGCGCGGCACGGCGAACGGACAGGCGTCGGGCGCCAATGCCGGCAGCCTGCACCTACAACTCCTGTCCTTCGACCCCGGGGCAGGTCGCGACGACGAGACGCCCGCGCTACGAACGCTGTTGCTACAACGCGAGGGAATCGCGCAGTGGCAATCGCTCGCGAGCGAGCTCGACACCGATCTCGGGATCGCGATCACCGGTGGAATCATGGTCGCGGAGCACGCCCGGGACATGGCCTTCCTCGAGGCCAAGGCGCGGGCGGAGCGCCGGCTCGGCATCGATACCCGCGTGATCGGCGCCGACGAGCTCCGCGCGATCGCACCGGCGGTGTCCGAGCGCATGATCGGCGGGGCCTACTGCGCCGGCGAAGGGAAGATCGACCCGCTGCTCGCGACGCCCGCGGTCCTGGCGGCGGCGACGGCGATCGGGGCGAGGGTGCGCGAGCACTCCGCGGTGCGCGGCATCGAGCGCCGTGGCGGGGCGTTCAGGGTCACCACCGAGCACGGCACTGTCGACTGCCGTCACGTCGTTCTCGCCGCCGGCGGCTGGGTGCCCGGGCTGGCGGCGATGGTCGGCGGCCGACTGCCGGTGGCGAGCGCGCCGCAGCAGATGATCGTCACCGAGCCCGCCGAGCCACTGGTCTCCCATCTCCTCGCCCACGCCCACCGCCACCTGACCATGAAGCAGGCGAGCAACGGCAACCTCATCATCGGCGGCGGCTGGTTCGCGGGCTTCGACGCCGACGCGCGGCGCCCGCGGAACCTGCGCGACGCCATCGAGGGGAACCTGTGGGTCGCGCGGCGGGTGGTTCCGGCGATCGCGGGCCTCACGGTAATCCGGACCTGGGCCGCCGTCGGCGTGAGTATCGACGGCGCGCCGATCGTCGGGGAGCTGCCGGGCTGCCCGGGCCTGCACGTCGCGGTCGGCGCGAACGGCTACACCATGGGCCCGGTCCTCGGCCGCGTGATCGCCGAGTCGATCACGCGTGGCCGCACCGAGATCGACCTCACGCCGTTCTCCCCCGCCCGCTTCGGCTGACCTCAGCCGAGGTGCTCGAGGAGCGCGGCGTTGACCTTCGATGCCGCCTCCATCTGCACCATGTGCCCGGCCCCGTCGATCACGACGACACGCGCAGCGTCACCCAGCGCGTGGGCATGGGCGGCCGGGATGATCGCATCCGCCGAGCCCCAGATCACCACCACCGGCACGCGCGAGGCTCGCGCCGTCGCGACCAATCCGATCCGCTGCTGCCCGGCGTCGATCAGTGCGCGGGACAGACCGCCGAGTGCCTCGGCCACGCCGTCGATTCGCTTGTAGCGCAGGAGGTCCTCCACCAGCTGGCGCGTGACCAGGGCGCGATCGGCGAACAGCCGCTCGACCCACGGCTTGAGCTCACGTCTCGAGGCCGCGGCGACGAAGCCCGCGATGTACTCGGCGTCGATCTCCGGCCCCAGACCGACCGCGGCGATGAGCCCGAGCCCGGAGACCCGCTCGGGCGCGTCGGCCGCGACCTGCATCGCGACCGCGGCGCCCATCGAGTGGCCGACCAGCACCGCGCGCTCGACGCCCAGCGCGTCCAGGAAACCGACCACGGTCGCGGCGAGCGTGGCGAGAGAACCGTCACCCACCTCCTTGCTCGACTGGCCGTGGCCTGGCAGGTCGAGCGCGAGAACGCGACGCCCCGCGGCCAGGGCGTCGATATTGAACAGCCAGTTGTCGAGATCCCCGCCGAAGCCATGGATCAGGACCATCGGCGGCGCACCTTCCCCCCGATCGGCATATCGCAGGCGGCGGCCGCCGACCTCGACGAAGTGGTATCGAGGCTCCGGCTCCGACTCCGCCGCCGCCTCGAGGGCAGCGGCCTGCGCCGCCACGAAGGCATCGATCTCCGCGTCGCCCACCTCTGGCTCGGCCATCACCCCGAGCAGCGCCTTCACCGGATAGACCTCGCCCGGCTCGGCCACTCGACGCCGTAGCAGACCGGCATCGGTCGCTTCCACGGTGCCGGCGATCTTCTCGGTCTCGACCTCGAGGAGGGCGTCGCCGACTGCGATGCGTGCGCCCTCCTCGACCAGCCATTCGTTGACCCGCCCTTCCTCCATCGACAGACCCCACTTGGGCATCACGATGGCGACGATGCTGCTCTGGCTCATCTCGTCTCCTCCACGACCGGGCGCGGCCGCGCTCACCGCGCCCGACCGGGTCGTCGCGTCGTCAGGCGACCATCGTCGCGCGTACCGCCTCCATCACCCGCTCGGCGCTCGGGATGTACAGATCCTCGAGCGCGGGTGAGAACGGCACCGGCGTGTGCGGTGGGGTGACCATCTGCACCGGCCCCTTGAGCGCCTTGAACGCGTGCTGCGCGACCTGCGCGCTCACGTCGGCGGCGATCGAGCAGCGCGGGCTCGCCTCGTCCACGCACACCAGCCGCCCGGTGCCCTCGACGCTCTCGAGGACGGCGTCCATGTCGATCGGCGAGAGCGTGCGGAGATCGACCACCTCGCACTCGACGCCTTCCCTGGCCAGGCGATCCGCGGCCTCGGTGGCGCGATGGACCATCAGACCGTAAGCGACGATCGTCACGTCGCCCCCTTCGCGCACGACGTTGGCCTCGGCGAAGGGGATGGCGTAGGGCTCGTCGGGAACCTCGGTCTCGTGCGCGTACAGGTTCTTGTGCTCGCAGAAGATCACCGGGTCGTTGTCGCGGATCGACTGGATCAGCAACCCCTTGGCATCGTAGGCATTCGACGGGCACACCACCTTCAGCCCCGGGATGTGCGTGAACACCGGGGTGAGCATCTGCGAGTGCTGGGCCGCGGCCCGAAAACCGGCGCCGACCATGGCGCGGATCACCACCGGCGTCTGGGCCTTGCCCCCGAACATGTACTTGAACTTGGCCGCCTGATTGAAGATCTCGTCCAGACAAACGCCCATGAAATCGATGAACATCAGCTCCGCGACCGGGCGCATCCCACAGGCGGCCGCCCCGACGGCGGCGCCGATGTAGGCCGACTCCGAGAGCGGCGTGTCCATCAACCGGTCACCGTGCTTCGCGTAGAGCCCCTTGGTGACCCCGAGCACGCCGCCCCAGGCATCGGCCTCACCCGGACTCCCGGTGCCGCCGACGATGTCCTCGCCCATCACGATCACCGACGGATCGCGCGTCATCTCCTGGTCCAACGCCTCGTTGATCGCGTCCTTCATGCTGATCTTGCGTGCCATGCGCGTTCCCCTCAGTACGAGACGTAGACGTCGGTGAGCAAATCCGCGGCCGTCGGCAGCGGTGCCGCCTTGGCCTCGGCCACCGCCTGCTCGATCAGGTCGAGCACCTCGCGGTCGATTGCGGTGAGCTCGGCGGGCCGGATCACCCCGGTCTCGGTCACACGCTGGGCGAAGATCTTGATGCAGTCCCGATTGGCGCGAAGGTCCTCGACCTCGCCCGCGCCGCGATAGGTCTGCGCATCACCCTCGAAGTGCCCGTAGAAGCGACACATCTTGCACTCGAGCAACGCCGGGCCTCCGCCCTCTCGTGCGCGCGCGACGATCTCGCCGGCTGCCTCGTGGACCGCGAAGAAATCCGTTCCGTCGACCGTCACTCCGGGCAGTCCGAATCCGGCGGCACGGTCGACGTAGCTGTCCACCGCCACCGCCCACTCGACTGACGTCGACTCGGCGTAACCGTTGTTCTCCACCACGAAGACCACCGGAAGATTCCACACCGCAGCCAGGTTGAGGCTCTCCAGGAACATCCCCTGGTTCGACGCCCCGTCGCCGACGAAGCTCACACCGACGCCGCCGTCGCCGCGGAACTTCGCGGCCAGACCGGCTCCGCAGGCGAGAGGCGCACCGGCGCCGAGGATGCCGTTCGCACCCATCATTCCCTTGTCGAGATCGGCGATGTGCATCGACCCGCCCTTTCCGCGGCAGCTCCCCGTCACCTTGCCGTAGATCTCACCCATCATCGCCTTGACGTCGACGCCCTTGGCGATGCAGTGACCGTGGCCGCGATGGGTCGATGCGATGCGGTCCTTGTCGGTGAGGTGCATCATGATCCCCGCCGCCGAGGCCTCCTCGCCGGCGTAGAGGTGGACGAATCCCGGGATGTCACCGCGCGAGAAGTCGACGTGCAGCCGCTCCTCGAACTCGCGGATGGTGCGCATCGTGCGATAGGCCGCGAGCAACTGGTCGCGTCCGAGCGGGAACGGATTCTCGGCCATGTTCACTCCTCCTCCTTCGTGATCGAATCGGTGCTTCCGCGCAACGCGTCGGCACCAACCAGCGAGCCGTGACGCGCGGCGTGTCGCATGCAGGCGGACACGTCCACGGTCCGGAACGCGTTCTCTCGTAACGTGATGGATACCTCGCGGCCGTCGTCGAAGGCGATCTCGCGCTCCCCGTCGAGCGCGATGGATCCGGCCGGCGTGGACAACCCGAACGGCCTGTCGGCCGGCATCTCCGCGTAGTGTTCGACCCCGACCGCGCGAATCATCCCCGGCGCGATCGGCGCATGAATGCAGAGCGGCGCCCGCTCGAGCGGCGCGAGGGCGACGTGCACGCCCCCCGGCTCGCGGGCACCGCGCGGCGCGAGCAGGCCCGCGATCGCAGACATCCCGATGACCTCCGGATCGGCGAAGGTCACGAACAGCTCGCGGAAGCTCTCGGTCCGCCACAACGCGCGCGCCCCGACGTAGCGCTCGGCGACGATCGCGACGTCGACCAGGGCCACGTCGTGATGGCTGCCGCCGACCTCCACCTCCAACAACTTGTTGGGCGCGAACGCGACTGCCGGTGGAATTCGACCGGTCACCGCGAGCCCGACCGCGAGCCCGGTCACCGTCGGCTCACGATGCTCCGGAAACGCGTTGTTCGTACCCGTCGAGATGCCGGCGATCGGCAGCTCACGGCACGCAGCGACCACCGCGCGATGGGTGCCGTCTCCGCCGAGCACGATCAGCGCTCGGACGCCCACGTCGCGCATCATCCGAGCGGCGCGACGGGTGTCGCCGACGGTGCCGGTCACGGGCATGTCGAGGTACTCGAGCCCGGGGAAGGTGGCCTCACCACGATTCGCGGCGCGCTGCAGCCCGCGATGGACATGCCCGCGGATTCCGCCGTTCTCCGGCATCATCACCACCCGCTCGACGCCGCACGCGCGCAGCGACGCGAGCACGCGCAGGACGATGTTCGCGCGGTCGGTGATCTGCAGGCTGGTCGCGTTGGCGATCACCCGACGGATGTCACGCGCCGACACCGGATTGGCGATGATGCCGACGAGTGGACGCGGCTCGATGCTCGTCACCCTCCCATCCCTCCAGGGTTCGGTCGGCAGTGTCTCACGCACCGCTCGACTGGAAGCCTCAGGCAAAGATCGGGCCAGCTCGGCGCCAGGTCACTGGCGTCGCTCCAAGTTCCTGTCTCGCCCCGGCGAATCCGCCCTATCCACTTCGGTGCTGCCGCCGGTCGAACGGCGATCGTGCGACAGGTGTCGCATGAATACGCGACACCTGTCGCAGACGTGCTACCGACGGAGAGGCCACGCCGAGGGCCTCAGGTGCGGCGGTTCGGGGGCACGATGGCGGCCTGCCTCATGCGGCGGTGCACCGTCGACCGACTGAGCCCGAGCGCACGGGCGGTAGCGGAGACGTTCCACGCGTTCGCAGCGAGTGCCGACGCCAGATCGCGCGGCTGCGCTCCGAGGTCGCACGTGCCCGACACGGCCTCGGCTGCGGTGACCACGACGCGACGGTATTGCACCGCCTCCGGCAGGTCGGGCGGCTCGATGCGGCCGTCGCTGCACACCGCGCACGCGAACTCGAGCGCATTGCCCAGCTCGCGCAGGTTTCCCGGCCAGTCGTGCTGGTGCAGCACGGCGCGGGCCGCGCCGGACAGCGCCGCGTGGCGACCGGTGACGGCATGACACCGGGAGAGTATGCGGTCGATCAGCCAGTCGAGGTCATCGCGCTCGCGCAGTGCCGGCAGCGTCAGCACCGCCCCGTTCAACCGGTAGTAGAGGTCATCTCGAAAACGCCCCTGGCGTACCAGCTCGGACAAGTCCTCGTTGCTCGCGGAGACGACCCGCGCGCTCACCGCGACCGGATGCGTGCTCCCCAGCGGCAATACCTCGCGCTCGGACAACACGCGCAGGAGCCGAGACTGCAGCGCGAGCGGCATGGCGCCGATCTCGTCGAGAAACAGCGTGCCGCCGTCCGCCGCCAGAATGAGACCGCGCTTTCCGCGCGAGCGCGCCCCGGTGAAGGTCCCGGCCTCGTACCCGAATAGCTCCGACTCGACGAGCGCCTCCGGCAGGGCAGCGCAATTGACGGCGACGAAGGGCTTGTCGGCGCGAACACTGGCGGC
Organism: Ectothiorhodospiraceae bacterium; assembly: GCA_024234875.1. GTDB lineage: Bacteria > Pseudomonadota > Gammaproteobacteria > HK1 > HK1 > JACKNM01. The sequence continues at coordinate 456,315 of JACKNM010000002.1, forward strand.
GTGGATCGCCTTGGCCAGGAACTCCTTTCCAGTCCCGGTCTCACCCTGTAGGAGGATGCCGACATTGCTGTTTCGGAGCCGAGTCGCGCGCGAGAGGACGTGATTCATCGCCTCGTCGCCGCCGGTGAGCTGGTCGAGCGGAGGGGGCAAGACAGCCTGGTCGCTGGCGTCGGGCGCGCGCACGGGCGGCGACTGCGGAGGGAGGGCATGTGCGAACAACAGCGACCGGCTACGCCGCAGCGTGATGGCACGCTGGTCGGCCGGCCGGGAGCGGGTGTAGCTGGTGAGTCGGTCGAGCGGGCAGTCGAAGAAGTCCTCGAACGAGCGCCCCAGCAACCGCGTGGGCTCACGCCACGAGATACCGGCCTCCTCGGCAAGGAGTCGACGCGCGCGGTGATTGAAGCCGATGATCCTCCCATTGGGGTCGAGGGCGATGACGTGCTCGGCCTCGACGTCGGCGAACTCCGGGGCACCCGAGAGCTTCAACAGCCATTCCCGACGAAACCGCTGCATCAGGTTCGCGTTCTCGATGCGGTGCGCGTAGATCTGGACGAGCTGCAGCGCGAGGTGCTGGCTCGACTTCGGCTGCGGGGATTTCAGCGCCGAGATGTCGAGCACCGCTGCCAGCTCGCCCAGCGGGTCGTACACCGGCGCCGCCGTGCAGGTCAGCGGGATGTGACTGGCATCGAAGTGGTCGGTCTGATGGACGACCAACGCCTCGCCGGTCGAGATGCACGTACCGACGCCGCAGGTACCGGCGTTCGCCTCGTGCCAGTCGGCTCCGAGGTAGAGCCCGGCCTTCTGCAGCGCGTTGTCGAAGGTGGGATCGCCGATGAAATCGACGGTGACACCACAGGCGTCGGTCAGGAGCAGGACGTAGCCCATCCCGGCAACCTGGCGATACAGCGTCTCGACGCCGAACCGCGCGGTGTGCAGGAACTCGTCCATGCGGTCCCGATGCTCACGCAGGCGCTCCGACGGCAGGATGTATGCCGCCTTCATCGCCGTCGGGTCGAGCTTGTGCTGCTCCATGCAGCGAAGCCAGGAATCCCGGATCGCCACGTCGCGACGCAACGGATGCGCCCCGACCTCCCCCGTCCGCAGCACCTCGTCGATGTGCTCACGCTGCGACTGTCTCATCGCTGCACCCCGAGCCGCCTGGGAAGCCGCATTGTATACCCGTCCCCGGGACGGTCCCGCCGGGACCGCGGGCGCACCGGCGGCGACGCGCTTCGGGGCTGGTGCGGGGTTGGCGGGGGGTTGTCGGAGGCTGTTGCGGGGGCTGTTGGACACCCACGCGGGGACTGTTGGACACCCACGAAGCGGCGGCGCCTCGAGGTGGTTGTGGGTGGTCGTGGAAGAGGTGGTTGTGGACACCCACCAGATGAGCACGAGATGTGCCCTTGGTGTTGACACCCATCGAAACCGACGGACTGTGGACACCCATGGAGATCGCCCCCTTGTTGGACACCCACGGTGCGCAACTCGAAGCCGTTCCTCCCCTCCCACCGAACACCCGACCAGCTGGTCCAGCCGCACGACTTGGGCAGTGAGGCGCAGACGGACGTTCGGGCGTTCGGTCAGGTGCCGGCTCGAAACCGACCGTGCCTTCTCCCTCGCGGCGGGTGCAGGGCTTGTCCTCGGCCGTCACCGATGCGACCGATACCGGGAGGTCTCCCACAGCCGCGGCAACGCCCATTCCGGCCTGGTACAGGATGCCGTGCCAGTGGAGTCTGGAGCGCCCCGAAACGTCAGCCCGTCAGCCAGGCCCGACCAACCGCGACGACGACGATCCCGGCGACAACGACGACCGGAAGCGCAACGCGGCGGGCGAGCGCGAGAACGACCATCGCGCCCATGGCCTCCGCGACGCCGGCTCCCAACACGAGGGGCGCGACCAGAGAGACGAGAATGACCCCCGGCATGGCGGTGAGAGCGGCTCGCCATCGCCGCCCCGTCGGAAGGCGCCCCGCGAGGAACAGGCCACCGACACGAGTGAGATAAGTCACCAAGGCCATCCCCATGATGGCCAGGGCCGTCGCGGATTCAGCCACGGACGGCCCTCCGCCACGACCCAAGGCCGCGCGCAGGCACGGTCTGAATGGTGTCGTCGACGCCAACCCCCCTTCCAGCGCGCGACATCACCCGGCCTCCGCATCGGCCGGTGCGCCGAACGCCGCGCATAGCGCTCCGGCAAGTGCCCCGCAACCGACATACCAGGTGCCTGGCAGGAGATGAGCTGCGACGACGGACGCGACCGCGGCGACCAGCCAGGGCCTGCCGTGGTCGGTCCGATTCCACATCGTCGCCAGCAATACGATGAATACGGCGGGAAATGTGAAGTCCAGCCCGAGACGCGCCGGGTCACCGAGAGACGTCGCCACCACGGCACCAACCGTCCCAGAGCCGACCCAGGTCAGGTAGAAGGGGATGGCCGCGCCCATGAACCACGCGAACCGGAGAACGCCCCGGCTGCCTTCGACCACGGCCAGTGCCCAGGTCTCGTCCACCATCAAGAAGGCGAGAGCGGCCCTCCTGACGGGGGACCATGTGCGAACGGCGGAAGCAAGAGCGACACCCATCATCAGATGGCGGAGATTGACGACCAACGCGGTGACCGTTGCCGTCAGCACGACGGCCGAATCCGCCCCGGACCAGCCGTCGATCACCGCGAACTGAGCCGCTCCCGCGAATACGGTCGCGCTCATTGCGGCCATCTCGGTCGCCGTGAGCCCGCGGCTGCTTCCGAGCGCTCCCAAAGCGAGGCCGAACGGAGCGACCGCCACCAACATGGGGAGGACAGCGGCCGCTCCCGCCCCCGCATCGGCCAAGGTGCCCCGAGACGACTTGCTGTCGGGTCCCGATGTTGCTCGCGGACTCACGTGCGCACCGCTTGGCGGTAAAGCGCCGGGGTCATCCCGGTCCATGCCTTGAAGGTCCGAGTGAGATGGCTCTGGTCGGAAAAACCCGCGTCCGCCGCAACGTCCCGCACCGCATTACCGGCCGCGATCAACCGCTTGGCACGGTCCACTCGACGGGCCGTCAGATAGGCATGTGGCGTCATCCCGAAAGCGGAGCGAAAGGCGCGTAGGAGTTGGAATCGCCCCATTCCCACCCGCCCCGCCAGGGCGGCGAGCGTGACCGCGCTCTCGCTGTGGGTGTCCAGAAACGCGCGCGCATCGTACACCTCGGGGGCGACGACGCGGCTCCGCGGCCCGGGCGCTCGGCGCTCACCGTGACGAGAGAAGAGGAGTTCGATCGCCCGACCGACCGCCGCATGAGCTATCAGATCGGGTGCGCCGAGCTCGAGCAACGAGTGCGCTCTGACCAGCTCATCGGCGACCACTGAATCTCGAATCACCGGCCCGGCGAGCCTGGGACAACTGGAGCGGCCGACGGTGGACGACGCGAGGACTTCCCGCACGAGCCGAGTCGATGGATACAGCATTCGATACGTGAACGAATCCTCTGCAGCGCGACCGTCGTGGAGCTCTTCCGGATTCACGGCGATCACATCGCCGCACGTGGCGTACTGCTGCGAGCCCGAGACACGAAAGGCTTCCGCGCCCGCCGTGACCACACCGATGGCGAACGTCTCGTGAATGTGTGGGGCGTATCGATGTCGTTCGAAACGCGCCGTCAAGCACTCGAGGCCATCGAGATCGGGCGCTCGAGACAAGCGCACGAACTCACCGCGCTGCGCAATCGAATCCATGGCGTCCACCCACTGACCGATGGTCGCAGATTAGCGACTTCGCGGCCGGCCGGTCTTGAAGGAAATTGCACGGCGCGCGCACCGACGCCTCGAGAGCCGTGACCGAGCTTGGGCGGTCGCGACTGGAACCATCCGCGCCGCTGGAGGTGGCTGAGGTGTCGCCATTCGCAGGATAAGGCGGACGATCGCCTACATCGAGGGTGCCCCGTATCCATGGTCGGATGCAACCCAACGAGCGAACGTGTCTGCAGCCATGGGATATCCACGACATGTCATTGCACCACCAGGCCTGCGCGCCACGTACCACTGCGTCTCGCGCTGCGTTCGTCGGGCATTTCTCTGCGGGTTCGACGCTTCCACCGGGCGCGACTTCACCCACAGAAAGCGATGGATGGAGGCACGGATCCTGCAACTCGGTCGGACCTTCGCAGTCGCAGTTCACGCCTACGCAATCCTGGACAACCACTTCCACATCGTGCTCGAAGTCGACCCGTCGGCGCCACAAGGGTGGTCCGACGAGGAGGTCGCCCGGCGCTGGCTCCAGTTGCAGGGTGCCGACGACGCCAAGGCACCAGAATGGGGCACGCGCATGGCAACGCTCTGCCGCCAACCGGAGCGCCTCGTCGAGTTGCGAAACAGGCTCGGCTCTCTCAGCTGGTTCATGCGTGCCCTGAAGGAGCCGATCGCGCGGCGGGCGAATGCGGAGGACGACTGCTCCGGTCGATTCTGGGAGGGCCGATTCCGGTCGCAGATCCTGCTCGACGAAGCGGCCTTGCTCAGTGCCATGGTGTATGTGGATCTCAATCCGGCGCGCGCGGGCATCTCGGCATCGGCGACCAGCTCACCACACACCTCGATTCGGCGCCGCGTCGAGACGTGCGCGGACCAGAACGCCCCCTTGTCCCCCCTGGTGGCGAGTGTCGACTCGGATTCGCTCGCAATCTCCCACCTCGGGTATCGCGATCTCGTGCTCTGGACCGCATCCTCGCTCGGACGCGGCTCTGAGGGACCTGATCACGAGTTCCCGACGCTCCCCGCCGCGCTCCGGTTGCTGCCACTCGAGCCGACGCAGTGGCTGGCGCAGGTGGTCGCGACGGAGACGCGCTACTGGCGCGCTATCGGCGCATTCGAAGCCATGGTCGCCCACGCCGCCGAGCGAGGCCTTCGTTGGCTTCGAGGTATCGGCACGGCGAGGGCGATCGCCGCGCGCGGTCCGGGTCGAGTGACCTGGCCCCCTTGACGGCGGAGTCCCGCCGAGGCCTCGCGAGCAGGCGGTGAGCACTGCCTCCCGTCGGTGAGCCACCGTGTGAGACGGCAATGCGGCCTCGGCGGTCATCGCGTCGGCCTCCCATCGATCCGGCTCGGCCGACCCATCTGCACATCTTCGGGCGCCCTCTGACCGCAGCGTCGTCCCGTGCCAGCGAAGCACGCCCCTGACCTGCGCATCGCCCCCGAAGGGTCGACCCAAGCTCGGCGTTCAGCTCACACCTCGACACGACGCCCCTTCCTTCACCCCCACATCAGCTCGAGCGCCTGGCGTCGCCTGGACACCCTCGCATCCGCGCTCCGATGCTCTATGCTGACGCCCTCTCACTGATGGACACCCACATTGCCAGTACCTGGTTCGCCTCTCGCGCCCACGGTGTGGAATGCGCAAGCCCTGGTACGCTCCCGCGATTCGTCGCGCCGAGGAGGCAGTACCTGGCTCGGAGTGCGGATGGCCGAGCCGGCGGCACCCACGGAGGAGTTCGATGCGTCTCTACTGCACCCCAGGGTCGCCCTATGCGCGCGTCGTCCGCATTGCGGCACTAGAGCTCGGTATCGACCAGAAGCTGGAGGTCGAATTCGTCACCGTGCGTGATCCCGCCAGCGTGTTGCTACCTCTAAATCCCACCGGAAAGGTCCCGACGCTGGTGACGGACGAGGGCGCCGTCCTGTCCGAGACCCGCGTTTGTGTAGAGCACTTGGAGCAGCTCACCAAGCCGAGACGACTCAGCGCATCCGCTGGAGACGCTCGCGGTCGAGCCCGCGAAGGAATGTCGGCCGGGTTCATGGACGGCATTGCCAATTGGGGTCGCGAGCACCGGCGTCCGCAGCCCCACCAGTGGCCGTGGATGCACGAAGTCGAGCGCGCCCGTGCCGAGCGCTGCCTGGCGTACTTCGAAATGGGTGTCCGCGATGGTGATTTCCCTTCCGACGTGGGTGTCCATAGCGAGCAGGACCTGGGTGTCCGAAGCCGTGCGGGCCACGGCGCCGACCAATTCGGGCCGCTCAACCTCGCTGATGTCATCCTCTTCTGCGCCCTCGACTGGGGCGCGCGAAACGTCCCGGAGTTCCGGCCTGGTGACGGTCGGCCACGGCTCGGCCAGTGGTACGCGGACTTCCGCGAGCATCCGTCGGCGCGAGCCACCGAGCCGGCTTAGACCAGTTGCCGCCTGCCTCCTCCCAGGTGCGCAGGCGGGCGACGGTCTCGGCCTCTCGGGTCGTGACGGAGATCAAGGTTCATGACCACCCAGGGTTGACCAGCGCCTCGCCCCCCGGGACAGTTCGCCGGCACGCCTACGAGGCGTTCCTCCTACCGGAGCCGACGATGCACCGAGCGCCCCGCTTGAAGGCGGCCATGACCCCCTTTCCATACTCGATCGAGACCGATGCGACGCTCGCCGAGGCGCAGGCGATGATGACCGACCACGCCGTCCGTCACCTACCGGTCGCGATCTCGCACGTCCCGGTGGGAATGCTGTCGCAACGCGACCTGGCAGCCGCTTTGGCCGCCGGCGCGGGCGCTGGTGGCCGGCTCGTCCGCGACGTGTGCACCACCGACGCCTACGTGGTCGACCTCGAGACGCGGCTCGACGTGGTGCTGTCGGAGATGGCCGAGCGACACATCGGCTCCGCCATCGTCACCCGGCACGGCAAGCTCGCCGGGGTCTTCACCGCGACCGACGCGTGCCGTGCCTTCGCCGAGCACCTGCGCGCCACCTACCCGTCCCCCGACGACGACGCCGCCTGAGCGCCGAGGCGCTCCGCCCGGTCGTCGACTCGCGCCCCGGTGCAAGAACCGGGCTCGGACGCCCCGGCCCAGAGGAGGGGGTCGCCCAGGCCGATTCGAACGAGTGGCTCCGCAAGGTCCGGCGGCGGCTCGGCATCGACACGTACCATTGCCCCCGAACGGGGATGCCGGAACGTGAGGCCGAGGCAGTGGAGCGCCAGCCGTTGCAGGCCGTATCGTTCCCTGAACAGGCGGTTGTGCTCCCCCTTGCCGTAGCGGACGTCGCCGATAATCGGGCAGGCGATGTGCTTGAGATGGCGTCGGACCTGGTGCATCCGGCCGGTGCGCGGAAAGGCGACGACCAGCCCGTAACGACCGAACTCACCGACCCGTCGGTACGCGGTGACCGCGGCGACCCGCGGCCCACCTTCCGTGCGAGGAATCGGGTGGTCGATCACCCCCTCCTGGGGCGGGATCCCGCGAACGAGTGCGAGGTAACGCTTGTCGACCGCCCCGGCCGCGAACGCATCTCCGAGCAGTGCTGCGACCTCTCGCGAGCGTGCGAGCAGCACGACTCCACTGGCTCCGCGGTCGAGCCGATGGACCGGCCACACCCATTGCCCGAGTCGGTCGCGCACCGCGGTCATGAGCACGACGCGGTCGTTGCCCCATCCGCGGTGCACCAGCATCCCCGAGGGCTTCATGACCGCGACCAGGTCGTCGTCCTGGTAGAGAATCTCCACCCACGCGCACCTCGAGATGACCGGTCGGGAATTCTACCGGCCGCCCGGTCGCTCGGGTCGCGCGCCACGATGGCGCCGCTCGCGGTTCCTGATAGGATTTCGGGCGCCCATTCGCCCAGACAGGCGCCACCACGCGAGGAGAGCCCGCGATGAACGACGCGACGATTCAGACCACCGATCAACAAGTGCGTGTCGACCTCGCGGCGGCACACCGGCTGGCGGTCATGGACGACCTCCACGAGGGCACCTGGAACCACTTCAGCGTGATGTCGCCGAGTCAGCCGGAGTTGATGATCATCACTCCTGGCGACACCCACTGGAGCCAGATCCGCGCCAGTGAGCTCACGGTCATGGGCCCACAGGCCGAGATCGTCTCCGGACGTGAGCCGAACCCGGCAGCCTGGATCATTCACTATCCCGTCCATCGCGCACGCCCGGACGCCCAGTGCCTGATGCACATCCACGCCCCCTACAGCACCGCGCTCTGCATGCGCAAGGACTGGAAGCTGGACACCCGTTGTTGCCAGGCCGCTGCGTTCTTCCACGGCCGCGTGGCCTACTTCGACGAGTACGACGGGGACCTTCGCGATGCCTCCGAAGGTGAGCGGATGGCAGCCGCGCTGGGTGACAAGAGCGTGCTCTTGATGCGCAACCACGGCGCCCTGGTGGCGGCTCCGACCATCGGGCGCGCCTATATGGACCTGTATCTGCTCGAGCGCGCCTGCAAGTTCCAGATGCTGGCCGCAGGGGACGGCCACGAGCTCGGCCAGATCCCCGAGCGTATCGCCACCAAGATGGGGAACTGGGCGCGCGACGTCGGGCGCGAGGGACACTTCGCAGGCATGAAGCGGGTGCTCGACGCGCGCGAGCCGGACTACGCGCACTGACGCCGCGCACCTCGGCGCCCGTCGTCCCCGAGCGAACGGGCGCCGAGCACGCTTCGCGTGCCGTCTCGACCCGGGCTGCTCAGCTCATCGCAGCCCGGCGGATCGCATCCGGGTCGAGCGGCAGGCGGCGGAGCCGCAAACCGGTTGCAGCGAACACCGCGTTGGCGATCGCCGCGGCCGCCGGGCCGCTCGTGGCCTCGCCGGCACCGAGGAACGGCGCTCCCGGCCGGTCGACGATGATCGTCTCGACCTCGGGCACCTCGTCGAAGCGCAGGATCGGATAGCTCTCCCAGTCCCGCGAGGTGATCCCCCCGCTGTCGTGACGCACCGCCTCGTGCAAGGTCCAGCTCGCACCCTGAACGAACCCACCTTCGAGCTGCGCCCGCAAACCCTCACGGTCCACGACCTCTCCGGCATCGGCGGCGATCACCGCGCGGTGTAGTCGTACGCGTGCCGTGTCGTCCACCGAGGCCTCGACCGCCACGGCGGCGTAAGCCTTCGAGTTCTTGTACTGCGCGAACGCCAGGCCGCGACCGCGACCGTGGGGCGCCGGTCCCGGCATGCCCATCCGCTGCGCCGCCGCCGCGAGCACCTCGCGAGCCCGCGGGTCCTCCAGATGGCGCAGGCGGAAGGCGAGTGGATCGACCCCCGCAGCCTCGGCCAGCTCGTCCATGAACGACTCCGCGGCGAACACGTTGGCGTATGCACCGAGCGTTCGCATTGCCGAGACGCGCAGCGGAAGGTCGCGCACCAGATGCTTCACGATTCGGCGGTTGGCGAACGCGTAGAGCGGGTCGGCGTTGCGATGAATGCCGGCATGGTGCGCCAGGTTCGGCTCGGCGCGCGGCGGCATCACCGCGTCGGCCAGGTACCGACTCGCCAGCAGCCGACCGGCTCCCGCCCGGTTCGGACCGGCACGCGGTCTGCCGCGATGGGTGTCACTGAAGGTCTCGTGGGACCAGTAGCTGACGGCGCCCGAGTCGTCGAGATCGGCGCGGAGGTCGACGACCATGGCCGAGCTGTAGGGTTCCCAGGCGTGCTCGTCCTCCCGCGACCATTTCAGCAACACCGTCTTTCCGCGGAGAGCGCGAGCAACCAGAGCCGCATCGAGCGCGGCATCGTCGGCGCCGTTGTGTCCGTAGCAGCCGCTGCCGAGCGCATGCTCGACCACGACGCGCTCACGCGGCAGGTCGAGGACGTCGGCGAGGCTGGCGCGCAGCGGATAGATGCCCTGGCTGTGCGTCCACACACGCATCGTCTCGCCGTCGAAATGCGCTCGCGCCGCCGATGGGGCAAGCGATGCGTGCATCTGGTACGGACGCTCGTAGCGGGCGCGCAAGGTGGCGCCACCGACCGGCTCCGGACGCTCCTCCGGTACCGGCTCGCGCAACGGCACGCCATCGACGACCGGGAAGCTCTCGCGGGGATCCTCGATCAATCGCCGGAAGACGTCGGTGGTGTCGAGCCCCGGTGCGGTGATCCAGGTCGCAGCCGCAGCCACGCGCTCGACCGCGCGCACCGCCCGATACTCGTCCGGCGATGCGACCGCGACGAAGCTACCGTCGCGTACCACCTGAACGTCGCCGAGTGACGCGAGCGACGACTCGTCCAGCGCCTCGAGGCGAGCGTGATAGTGCGGCGGGCGCACCACCCGCGCGTGCAGCGTGCCGGGCTCGGCCAGGTCGTGGACGAAGCGGGTCGCGCCGGTTGCGAGCCCCTCCAGCCCCCCCACCGGACGTACCGCGCCGACCAGTCGGTGAGCATCGGGGGACTTGGTGATCACGTCCGGATCCACCGCGATCCCGAGTGGCGCACCGCCGGTCAGCTCCCCGAAGCTGACCGAGCGGTTCGTATCCCGAACCCGAACCAGGCCGTCGGTGACCTCGAGCTGCTCGGCGCCGACGCCGAGGCGCGCGGCGGCACGCGTCACCAGATGCCGGCGCACGGTCGCGGCCGCGAGTCGCACCGCGACGCCGGATTCCTGCATCGAGTTGCTGCCCGACGTGAAACCCTCGTCGGGTGCGGTGCCCGTCCGCGGTCTGGCGACCCGGACGCTCGCCAGTGCGACGTCGAGCTCCTCCGCGGCGATGATGGCGAGCGCGGTGGAGATGCGTTGGCCGATGTCGACCTTGCCGGTGTGCACGGTGACGCGACCGTCGGCGTCGATCGAAATCCAGTCGTCGACGCCGGGGTGCTCGGCCAGGCTCGGCGTGCGCGGATTGGTCGAATCGTTCATCCCCCGACCCTCCCCGAGCGCGTCCCGGACACCAGGGCGCGGACCGCAGCCATGACCTGGGCATGCGAGCCACAACGACACAGGTGCGGCGAGAGTGCGGTGCGGATGGCCGTGTCATCGGGATCGGGGACGCGCGCGAGCAGGGCGGTCACCGCGACCACCAGACCAGGCGTGCAGTAGCCGCACTGCGCAGCACCGGCCTCGACGAAAGCACGCTGGACCGGCCCCGGCTCACCGTTCTCCACCAACCCCTCGACGGTCACGATCGAGCGCCCGGCGAACTGACCGGCCGGCGCCACACACGTGTGCACACTCTCGCCGTCGACGAGCACTGCACACGCACCGCATTGCTCGAGACCGCAGCCCACCTTGACCCCGGTGAGTCCGAGCTGATTGCGCAACACATAGGCCAGTGGCGTCGCAGGGTCGACGTCGACCGTTCTTTCCCGGCCGTTGACCTGTAACCGAAGCTCACTCATTCCCGATGCTCTCCACCTGTCACTGCTCTCGGACTCGGTCATGCCCAGGGGGGCACGCCATCCCAGGAATCCCACGAGGTGATGGCCGCGGCCGGGAACCGCCGCGTCGGCCCGAATCGCCCGCGCGGATAACCGAGCGGGATGCAGCAGTGGAAGTGCACCTCCTGCGGGATGCCGAGCAGGGCGTACACGCGTTCCATCACCTGCGGATGCAGCGTGGTCAGGACCGACCCGATGCCGAGCGCGCGGGCTGCGAGCAGCAGATTCTGCACCCCGGGGAAGACCGAGCTGGCGGCATTCGCGTTGCCCTTCGACAGCGCGAGGACCACCACCGGGGCATCCGCCATCTCGTCGGCGAGGCGCGCGGGCATCTCGTATACCGAGCCTTGCGGAATGTCGGACTTGCCGGTCCAGCCGAACTCGTCGCGCCGCTTCGCCCACCACGCCTCGTGATAGAGCGCGCCGAACGCGCGCAGCTTGTCGCGACTGCGAATCACGAGGAAACGCGCCGGCTGGGAGTTGCCGCCGCTCGGCGCCTTGGTCGCTGCCTCGAGAATGACGCGCAGGCTCTCGTCGCTCACCGGCTTGTCGTGTCGCAGGCGGCGGATCGCGCGCTGGGTGAACATCACCTCACCGATGGCCATGTCGAGCTCGGGGGGTGGGTCGATGTGGATCATCTCGCTCATCGAATTGCTCCTGGTTCGCTCGGGCTCATTCAGCGCATGCCCAGGCCGGACATGTCGATTGCCGGCGCGCGGCCCGCGATCAGGTCGGCCACGATTCGCGCCGAGCCGTTCGACATCGTCCAGCCGATGTGGCCGTGCCCGGTGTTGAGGTACAGGTTGTGATGGATGCCGCGGCCGATAAAGGGGCAGTTGTCGGGAGTCATCGGCCGCAGACCTGCCCAGTACTCGGGGCTCGAGTAGTCCGCGGCCTCGGGCAATAGATCTCGAATCGCTCCTAGCATGTGCGTGAAGTCCGACGCGCGGTAGCTCTTGTCGTAGCCCGCGAACTCCGCAGTCGCGGTCACGCGAAGCCGCTCACCCATTCTGGTGAAGGCGCAGAGATTGTTCTCGTCGATGCCGTTCAGCGCCGGCGGCGCGTGCCGTTCGCCGATCGGTAGAGTGACCGAGTAGCCCTTGACCGGATAGATGGGGAGACGGATCCCGAGCGGCCCACACAACCGCGGGCTCTCGTAGCCGAGCGCGACGACATGGGCGTCGGCTCGCATCTCGCCGCGGTCGGTCCGAACGCATTCCACGCGATCGCCCGTCACCTCGAGACGTTGCACCGTGGTCTCGTAGTGGAACACGACCCCGCGCTCGACGCAGCGCGCAGCCAGCGCCTGGGTGAACTTGCGGCAGTCCCCGGTCTCGTCACCTGCCGCGTGGATGGCCCCGGCGATTCGATGCCGCGCGGCGGCGAGCGCCGGCTCGGTCGCGACCACCTGCTCGGGATCCAGCTCCCGCAGATCCTCGCCGAGCGAGGTCAGAATCTGCATCTCCCGGATTCGTTGCTCGAACGAGCTCCGATCGCGGTAGACGTAGAGGATGCCGCCACGCACCCGGTCGTACTCGATTCCGGTCTCGTCGACGACCTCGCCGAGCACTGCCTTCGAGTAGGTGCACAGCCGATGCTTGGTCTGGGTGTTGCGGCGGTAGCGCTCGGCACTGCATTCGCGCAGGAATGCAAGCGACCACGACCACAGCTTGGGGTCGAGACTGAACCGGAACCGCAACGCCTGATCGTCCCGCCACAGCGAACGCAACAGCGTCATCGGAGCCTTCGGCGAGGACCAGGCATAGGCGTGCCCCGGTGCGATCGCACCGGCATTGCCGAAGCTGGTGTCGTCGGCGGCCTCGGCATGGCGCTCGACGACGACCACCTCGTGCCCATCCTTGGCGAGCTGCCACGCGGTCGTGACGCCGACGACACCGGCGCCCATCACCAGAATGCGCATGAAGGCCCCTCCTCGGCATGCGTGCCGCGCATCGAGACGCGGCGCGCCGCGCGGCAATCCTAGCCCCTCGGCCCGGCGATTACGACGCGTTCTCCCCAGGCTGCTCGGGCGACGGCCACGAAATCGCCGCGCCGACGCGCCAGCGGGCGCGGGGCACTCACGGTCGCGCGCGCAGGTCCTCGAGCAAGTCACGGCTGGGCTTGCCGGTGCGGGGACGCCCGACGCGGGTCTCGTAGGCACGAATCGCGGCCCGTGTGCGCCGTCCGGCGACACCGTCGGCGGGTCCTGGCGAGAAACCCAGCCGTTCGAGCCGACGCTGCAGCTCCCGAACCTCGTTGCGGGTCAGCGCCTCGCCCGCCACCGGCACCATCCGTTCGACCGGCTCGGCCCCCCGCGCCTTCTCGACGTCCGGACTCGCGGCCCCACGCAGCTCGAGGGCGAGGGCGCGCGCCGCCTCGAGCTGCGTCGGGGCCATCCGCGCGCGCAGACGCACCAGGTTCTCGGCCGCCACGGTGACGCCCGCGCCGGCCGCGAGGTCGAGCCAGGCCAACGCACGCACGTCGTCACGCTCGACGCCGTCACCGTCGGCATACTTCGCCCCCAGATTCGCCATCGCTTGCGGATGGCCGCTGGCGGCAGCGGCCTGGTACCAGCGCAGGGCCTGCGCGGGGTCGACGGGCAGCCCGTCGCCGCGGTCGTAGCGGGCCGCGACCTCCGCCTGGGCGTCGGCCAGTCCGCCATCGGCGGCGCGCAGGTACCACCGTGCCGCCTCGGCCGCGTCGCGCGCCACCCCCTGGCCGAGAGCGTGGCGTGCCCCCATCTCGAGTTGAGCCTCCGCCGAGCCGCCGTCCGCTGCACGGCGATACCAGCGCACCGCTTCCGCCTCGTCGAGCGCGACGCCTTCCCCCGCACCGTACAGTGCGCCGAGCACGAGCTGCGCACGCACGTCACCTCGATCACCAACCTCGCGCAGAATCCGGATCGCTTCCTCCACCCGTCCGGCGCGGTAGGCACGAACACCATCGGCGAAATCCGCGACCGCCGTCGTCCAAGGCGTCAGGGCCAGCCACAGCAACACCGCGAGGCGCGGCATGCGCCGCATCGGAGCGTGGACGGTCACCGCACCTCCCCGCCATCGGGCCGCTCCGGGCTCGGGCTCCATTCGCCGTAGAGGCGAGCGCGATGGCGGGACATGGCCTCGATCCAGCGCTCGGGATCATCGGCCTTTCCACGAAAGTAAGCGCTGACCTGCGGATGCGGGAGGATCAGGAACCGATTCGACTCGATGCCCTCCACCGCGACCGCGGCGACGGTCTCGGCATCGATCGCGTCGGCCGTCAGGTGCGCTGCCTCGCCGCGCGCCTGCGCCGCTTCGAGCATCGACGTGCGCACACCCATCGGACACAGGCAAGAAACCCCTATTCCTCGGCCACGGTAGGTGATGGCGAGCCACTCCGCGAGCCCGACCGATGCATGTTTCGTCACCGTGTAGGCGAGGCTTCCCAGGTCGGTCAGGAGTCCGGCCGCGGACGCGGTCACGAGGAGATGGCCCTCGCCACGCCCGAGCATGGCCGGCAGCACCGCGCGGATCGCATGCACCTGCCCCATCAGGTTGACCGACCAGCTCCGCAGCCAGGCCTCGTCGCTCGCGAACACCCCGCCGAACGTCTCGTCGCCGGCCACCGGTAGGCCGGAGCCTTCGATGACTCCGGCGTTGGCGCAGAGCAGGTCGATCCGACCGTGGCGTGCGAGCACCGCTGCGACCATTGCCTCGACGGCACACCGGTCGCCGACGTCCACGACGTGGAAGTCGCCGCCCACCTCGTGCGCCAGCGCCGCGGCCGTTGGCCGGTCGATGTCGGCGATGACCACCGCCGCGGCTCCGCCCGCCGCGAGCCGCCGTGCGAGAGCCGCCCCGATTCCCCCGCCTCCTCCGGTGACGAGCGCCACCCGGCCCGCGATTCGCATCCGACCCACCTCCGATTCACCGCTGGCGATGTTAGCCAAGCTGCAGGCAGGCAGCGACCTGGGTGTCCAGGCGTACGGGCGCAGGCGACCGGACGTTTCCGGTTGGGTGTCCAAAGGTGCGTCGGGGTTCGGGCCGCCGGGCACCGCAAGCTGGGTGTCCAGAGGTGTGCAGAGATGTGCCCTGGCGACCGGCGGCGGCGACCTGGGTGTCCAACATCGGTGGGTCCCCGGCCCGACCGACCTGGGTGTCCAACATCGGTGCGTGGGTGTCCACGAACCGACCTCCAACATCGGTGCGTGGGTGTCCACGAACCGACCTCCACGGACCGACCACCGACCAGTACCTGGGTGTCCAGCATCGGCGTCCATACCTGGGTGTCCAACATCGGCGCCCGGCACTCGCAGCGGGCGCCGCCGGGCGGCGACCTGGGTGTCCAGGCGACCTGGGTGTCCAGGCGACGGGACGGCGCATCGACCGCCGGGGCCACGCACCGCTTGATCCCACCGGCCTCGCGGCGAGACCATCGCGCCCGGCCCCAGCGCCGCCGGCTCGCCCGGACTGCCGCGGGTTCCCATCCACCGTCCGAGGCGCGCGCATGCTCACCATCTACGGCGACTCCCGCTCGGGGAACTGCCTCAAGGTCCTCTGGCTCGCCCGCCACCTCGGGCACCCGCATCGGCTGGTCGAGGTCGACATCATGGCGGGAGCGACACGTACCGCGGAGTTCCTGGCGCGAAATCCGGCGGGACAGGTTCCGGTGGTCGAGCTCGAGGACGGGCGTACGCTCGCGCAGTCGAACGCCATCGCGCTGTGGCTGGCCGACGGCACCACGCTGATCCCCGACGACCGCTGGCGGCGCGCGAAGATGCACGAGTGGTTGTTCTGGGAGCAGTACAGTCACGAGCCGGCGGTCGCCGTTTGCAGATTCCGAGTCGTCTACCAGGGACAGCCGATCGCCTCGCTCGATCCGACCCTGGTCGCGAAGGGAAACGCCGCCCTCGATCGGATGCAGGCCCACCTCGAGCACTCGACGTGGCTCGTCGACCCCGGCCCGACCCTCGCCGACCTCGCCCTGGTGGCCTACACCCGCGTGGCGCACGAGGGTGGCTTCGACCTTGCACCCCGCCCGGCGCTGCGCGCGTGGATCGCGCGCACGGAGCGCGCCTTCGGGATCTGACTCGACCCGGGAGCGCCACCACCGCGAGCCGCTCGTCATGGAGACTCTGCGCAACTCGATCGGGGAGTGGCGCAGAAAGGGCAGGCGGGCTCAGGACCCGCCCCGCACCGCGGGAAGGGCTGCAGTCTTGCAGGCCTCGGCTTGTCAGATCCGGTGCCCCCGAGCTGCCCCCGCGGCTCGCAAGACGGCTGCACGCCCTCTGTTAGAATCGCGGCCCCACGGCGCTCACTCGAGTGCCCCCCGAAGTTCGAGCGAGGGATCCCAGACGATGTACGACGTGGTAGTGGTCGGTGCCGGCAACGCGGCACTGTGCGCGGCGATCGCAGCCCACGAGGGCGGCGCCCGAGTGCTGGTTCTGGAGAAGGCCACCGAGGAAGAGAAGGGCGGCAACTCGTACTTCACCGCCGGTGGATTCCGCTTCGCGCACGACGGCCTCGACGACGTCTGCCAGGACGTCCTGACCGATCTGTCCGATCAGGAGAAGGCGCGCATCGACCTCCCCGCTCACGACCGGCAGTATTTCTACGACACGTTGATGAAGGTCACCCACCACCAGGCCGACGAGGAGATGGCGTGGCGCCTCATCGACGGCTCGCGGCCGACGATGGGGTGGCTGCGTGGGCACAACGTGCGCTTCATCCCCATGTTCGGGCGGCAGTCGTACGAGGTCGACGGCAAGCATCGCTTCTACGGCGGGGTCAACATCGAGGCCGTCGGTGGCGGCGCCGGGCTGGTCGAGGCCTTGTTGCGCCGCGTCGGCGAGCTGGGGATCGAGATCCGGTACGGCACCGGCGCGACCCGCCTGGTGCAGGACGATCAGTGTCGAATCGAGGCCATCGAGGTGCGCGGGCCGAATGGCTACGAGCAAGTCGCGACACGCGCGGTCGTCCTCGCCTGCGGTGGATTCGAGGCCAACCCCGAGATGCGCGTCCGATACCTCGGGCACGGTTGGGATCTCTGCCGCGTCCGCGGCACGCGCCACAACACCGGCGACGGCATCCGGATGGCGCTGGACATCGGCGCCGTACCGTTCGGCAACTGGTCCGGTTGCCACTCCGTCGGCTGGGACATCAGCGCGCCACCGTTCGGCGATCGAACGGTTCTCGACAACTTCCAGAAGCATTCCTACCCACTCGGCATCATGGTCAACATCGAGGGCAAGCGCTTCGTCGACGAGGGCGAGGACTACCGCAACCTCACGTACGTGCGATTCGGTCGTGCGATCATGGGTCAGCCTCGTCGTACCTGCGTTCAGATCTTCGACCAGAAGACGGTGGGCATGCTGCGCGACGAGTACCGCATCAAGCAGGTGACGAGGGCCGAGGCGAGCACCATCGAGGCGCTGGCGGAGGCGCTCGATCTACCGCCGGCCGCGCTCGCCGCGACGGTTCGCGAGTTCAACGCCGCCTGCCAGCCGGGCGACTACAATCCGGCGATCCTCGACGGCGTGCGCACCGAGGGCATCGTCCCGCCGAAGTCGAACTGGGCGTTGCCGCTCGACACGCCGCCCTACGTGGGCTACGTCACGACGACCGGCATCACGTTCACCTTCGGCGGGCTGCGAATCAACGAGACGAGCGAGGTGCAGGACGTCACCGGGCGGTCGATTCCCGGCCTCTACGCCGCCGGCGAGCTGGTCGGTGGGCTGTTCTACGAGAACTACCCGGGTGGCAGCGGACTGATGGCCGGATCGGTGTTCGGCAAGCTCGCCGGTGGATTCGCCGCCCGCTACGCTGCAGGCAACCAGGCGGCCTGACGCGCGAGCCGCCGCTGCGGCCCACGCCTCCTCGCCCCACTGGTGGCGGCGAGGAGGCGCGGGATCTCAACGCACGGTAACGCAGGTGCAGGGCGCGAGGTGGCTGACCTTGTGCGAGACGCTGCCGAGCATCAGTCCCGACAGATCGCTCAGTCCGCGACTTCCCATCACCACCATGTCCGCCTTCTCGGCGCGCGCTGCCTCGACGATGCGCTTGGCCGGATCCCCGGTCGTGATCTCGGTCTCCACCGCGTCGACCCCGTGCTCACGCGCGAAGCGCGTCGCCGCCTGAATCACCTGCTCACCCGCCTTCTCGAGCTCCGACAGCGGCGCGTGCACGGTCACCGCTGCGGCTCCGAGCACCAGCGTCTTCCCCTCGTGCAGTGACTGCGCGACGTGCAGCAAGTGCAGCGACGCGCCGAGCTTCGTGCCCAGCTCGCACGCGAGCTCGAGGGCCTTGCGTGAGTGCTCCGACCCGTCGATCGGAACCAAGATCGTCTTGCTCATCGAATCACCTCCTCGTCGGCCTGCCGAGCGCCCGCGCCGCTTCGCAGAGCGCGGGCGCCCGTGATCAGGCACGCTCCGCCCGCAGCCCCTTGAACGTGCTGTAGCACATCAGCACGAGCACGATCGCGAACGGGAATCCGGTCGCAATGGCCGCCGCCTGCAGACTTCCCAGACCACCACCGAGCAGCAGCGCGATGGCCACCAGGCCCTCGAACACGCACCAGAACACGCGTTGCGCCACCGGTGCGTCGATCTTGCCCCCGGCGGTGATGGTGTCGATGACGAGCGAGCCCGAGTCGGACGAGGTGACGAAGAAGACGATGACCAGCACGATGCCGACGAAGGAAAGGATCCCCGACAGCGGCATCGGCTCGAGCATCTTGAACAGCGACAGCTCCGGGGTCCAGTTCGACACCGTCTCGGTGACACCGGTATAGCCCTCGTTCAGGAACTGACTGACCGCGGTCCCGCCGAACGCGTTCATCCACAGCACGCACACCAGCGTGGGGATGATGAGCACGCAGACGACGAACTCACGCACCGTGCGCCCCTTCGAGACACGGGCGATGAACATGCCGACGAACGGTGACCACGAGATCCACCACGCCCAGTAGAAGGTCGTCCAGCCGTGCATGAAGTCCGTGTCCTCACGGCCGACCCAGTTGCTGAGCGGCACGAGGTCCTTGATGTAGTTCACGAAGCCGCCGAAGAACCCGGAGATGATCTCCCCGGTCGGCCCGACCACGATCAGGAACACCAACAACAACAGCGCGAGAAGCATGTTGATCTCGCTGAGCCGCTTCACCCCTGCCTCCAGGCCGGCCACCACCGAGGTGAGCGCGGCACCGGTGATGAGCAGGATCAGCACCACCTTGGTGGTGTCCGTGGCCGGCACGTCGAACAGGTAGTTGAGCCCGGCCGTCGCCTGCTCCGCCCCGAACCCCAGCGAGGTGGCGAGGCCGAACAGGGTCGCGAACACCGCCAGCGTATCGATCACGTGCCCGAACCAACCCCACACCGCGTTGCCGAAGATCGGATAGAACGCCGAGCGGATGGTGAGCGGCAACCCCATGTTGAACGAGAAGAACGCGAGCGCGAGCGCCACCACCGCGTAGATCGCCCAGGGATGGAGCCCCCAGTGGAAGATCGTCGCTGCCATGCCGATCGCGCGCGCGGCCTCGGTGTCCTCGGCACTCACCCCGAGCGGCGGGTTCTGGAAGTGGTACACCGGCTCGAGGACGCCGAAGAACATGAGCCCGATGCCCATGCCGGCGGCGAACAACATCGCGAACCAGCCGGCATAGGAGAAGTCCGGCCTCGCATCGGCGCCACCCAATCGCACCTTGCCGAGCGGCGACACCACCAGGAACAGGCAGAACAACACGAAGATGTTGGCCGCCCCCATGAACAGCCAGTCGAACGTGCTGGTCAACCATGGCCGCAGCGCACCGAACATCTCGGCCGTGGGCTCGGGAAAGACCAGCGTCAGGATGACGAAGCCGACGATGACGGCTCCGGAGATGACGAAGACGGGATTGTGGATGTCGAGACCCAGGACCTGGACGTTGTCCTGTCCGATCTCGTAGTCGACGGTTTCGGGCTGGCTCAAGGCCTGTCCTCCCTCTTGTATCGTGTCGGCTCGCTCCTCCGGATGACGGCAGATGCCTGGGAAACGCGAACGATTGTCGGAGAAAACCCACGCCACTCCATCGTGGAGTCGCGCCGGGACGAATGGTCGAGGCGCGCTCTGCGCCTGCCTCGAATTCCCTATCGCGCGGACGATCGAGAATGGCGGTGCGATCACTCGATCGCGCCGATCGCCGTCACATGACGCATGTGCCCCGAAAGCGGGCACGGGTCACTCTATACTTTCGAACTCGTCAGGAAAACCCTGAATCCACGCGTCGAGCGCTCAGCGCGCTCGTGTCTTGCGCGCGATGAACGCGCGCAACGCCGAGACCCGCATCGGGCCGGTGTTCATTCCGACCAGCAAGCCCTCGGGCGAGAGCAGCCAGAACGTCGGCGTGCCGCGAAACGGTTCTCCGGCGCGCGCGGAATACTCGGGCTCCAGGCGGAATGGGTCGGTGAGATGGTTGGGGAAGCTCGCACCGTGACGTTCGAGCTCGGAGCGGACGGCCTCGGCGCGCGCCTCGCCGTCGACCGAGATCCCGACCACCGCGATGTCGGCATCGGAGCGCGCGAGCTCGGCGTATTCAGGCATCTCCGCCTCGCAGATCGTGCAGTCGACGGACCAGAACATCAGCACCGTCCACTTCCCGGGGACCGCGAGCGCGGCAAGCGTGCTGTCGCGGCCTCGATCGGCATCGACGACAGTGGCGAGGCACGGCAGCGCCAGCCAGCACAGCACGACTGCGCGCCCCACGGCCCGCGCGACACGAATCCCCCGCCCCATCTCTGTCTCCGGTAACGCAGCGACCAGCCCCGATATTGCACCAGTCCGGCGGTCGGCCGACATCGCGACCGATTGTGAACTCTGGCGCGTGTGTGCTCGAGGGACTTGTCCGAGCCCATGCGGCGCTGCGACGATTCTCACGAGTCTCGGGCGGTGAAGCCGGTGGACGTGGCGAGGAGCACACGATGAACCTGATGCAACTGTTGATGGACGCAGCGGGCTCGCAGTCGATGGCGCAGCTCGGGCAGCGCGCCGGGCTCGATCGACAGGCGACGCGCAGCGTGGTAGAGCAGCTCGCACCCGCCCTCGCCGGGGGGTTGCGGCGCAACGTGGCCGGCGCCGGTGGGCTGGAATCCCTGGCCAGCGCACTGCAACGCGGGCAGCACCAGCGCTACCTCGACGAGCCGCACCGCCTGGACGAGCCGGAGACCGTGGCCGACGGCAACGCGATCCTCGGTCACCTGCTCGGTAGCAAGGACGTGAGCCGGGATCTCGCCGGTGCCGCGGCCGCGCGAACCGGCGTCGACCCGGGCATCATCAAGCAGATGCTGCCGCTGCTGGCGACGCTGGCCATGGGAGCACTCAGCAAGCAGACCAACGGTGGGCAGGCCCTCACCGGCGGCGCCGAGGGCGGTGCCGGCGGCTTGCTGACCAGCCTGCTCGACGCCGACGGCGACGGCTCGGTCGTCGACGACGTGCTGTCCATGGCGCGGAAGTTCCTCTGACGGCGGCAGCCGCAACCGGCGGACTCAACCGATCGGGGGGCGCACCGGATGGGCGCGCTGCCCCGAGAGCGGCGCCGGTCCGGCCATGGTCGCCACTCGCTCGAGAACGGGCGCGCACGAGGCCTCGAGCTTGAGGTCGACCTCGGTGTCGGCGCGCGTTCGCCCGAGACTGAGCACCGCCACCGGCTTTCCGGCCGCCTTCGCGGCGCGGACGAAGCGATAGCCGGACCACACCATCAGCGACGAGCCGACCACGAGCAGACCGCCCGCGCGCTCGAGCGCCGCGTGCACCCGAGCCACCCGCTCGCGGGGCACGTTCTCCCCGAAGAACACCACGTCCGGCTTCAAGACCCCGCCACACCCGACACACTGAGGCACCCGGAAGCGATCGAGGTCGACGGCGCCGAGGTCGGCGTCGCCGTCGGGGGCCGGCGTGGCGGCGACATCGCCCCAACCCGGGTTCGCGGCGAGCAGTGCACGCTGCATCCAATCGCGACCCCGCGAGCTCCCGCAGCCGAGACAGACCACGGTATCGAGGACGCCATGGAGGTCGGTGACGTCGCGGTGACCGGCCGCCTGGTGGAGCCGGTCGACGTTCTGGGTCACGAGGTGGCCGACGCGACCGAGCGCCTCGAGGTGGGCGAGGGCGCGATGCGCGCCGCCGGGGCGCGCTCGGCGGAAGATCGGCCACCCGACCAGGCTGCGCGCCCAATAACGTCGGCGTGCCCCCTCGGTGGCCAGGAACTCGGCGATACGGACCGGCTCGGGCCGCTTCCATTCGCCGAGCGCATCGCGGTAGTCGGGAATGCCGGAGTCGGTGCTGACGCCGGCTCCGGTGAGCGCCAGCACGGTGCCCGCGCGCGCGAGAAACGACGCCAGCGCGTCCACCGCCTGCGCCGCGACATCCGCGTCGGCCGCCAGCGCCGACGCCGCGCGGCGTCCGCCGGTCTCGTCCGCTCCCGATGCCCTCTCGCGCTCCACCCGTCACACCTCGTCGACCCGTCGTCCGCGAGGGCCGGCCCCGGCGGGCGACCCCGACGACCCGAGCGCGGCATCACCCCCTCGGGACGGCACCAAGGTTACCGCAGCGCCCGCTGAGTCGCCGGTGGCATGGTCACCGTCGAGTCACATCGGTCCAGCGGCTGACCCTGATCGATACCCAGGAAATCCCGCAGTGTTTCGCTTCGCGGGCAGGCACCGTAGAGTTTTGCGGCTCGCTGCGCCGCGCCGCGGACCAGGCTGGTCCGTGCGAACGTGGCGGAACGACGAGGGGGGAGGTCGCGGCGCGCCACGACGCCGTCGAACCGAGGGGAGACAGCTCGAATGCTACTCGCGGTAACGGTGCTCCTACCGCTGCTGGGTGCGGCCCTGCCCGCTCTGCTCGCGCGGTGGGTGCGGCTCGATCCTGCCCGCGTCGCCGCCGCGCTCACGACGGTGTCGCTGGCGATCGTGCTGTCGCGAGCAGGCGTGGTCATCGACGGCCCACCCCTCGTCCAGTCGATGCCGTGGATCCCCCAGATCGGGCTGTCGTTCTCGTTTCGCCTCGACGGCTTCGCGCTGCTGTTTGCGCTGCTCATCCTGTTCATCGGGCTGCTGGTAATCGTCTACGCCCGCTACTACCTCGGACCGCGGGAGCCGAAGGAGCGGTTCTACGGTTTCCTGCTGCTGTTCATGGGCTCGATGCTCGGCGTGGTGATGGCCGAGAACCTGCTGTTGATGGCGATGTTCTGGGAGCTGACCAGCCTCAGCTCCTTTCTGCTGATCGGGTTCTGGCGGCACCAGCCGGAGGCCCGACAGGGGGCGCGCCTCGCCCTGCTCGTCACCGGCGCGGGCGGCTTCGCCCTGCTCGCCGCGGTGGTGCTGATCGGCCACATCGTCGGCAGTCTCGAGCTGAGCGCCGTGCTGGCCGCGGGTGACCGCATCAAGAGTCACGCCCTGTACGAGCTGGTGCTCGCCCTGGTCTTGCTCGCGGCCTTCACCAAGTCCGCGCAGTTCCCGTTCCATTTCTGGCTGCCACACGCGATGACGGCGCCGACGCCGGTGAGCGCCTACCTGCACTCGGCGACGATGGTAA
Organism: Ectothiorhodospiraceae bacterium; assembly: GCA_024234875.1. Lineage (GTDB taxonomy): Bacteria > Pseudomonadota > Gammaproteobacteria > HK1 > HK1 > JACKNM01. The sequence continues at coordinate 479,948 of JACKNM010000002.1, forward strand.
AGGCGGGCCTGTTCCTCATCGGGCGCCTGTTCCCGGCGCTCGCCGGCACCGAGATCTGGTTCTTCGTGGTGAGCGGAGTGGGGCTCACCACCCAGCTCGTCGCCGCCTACATCGCGTTGTTCAAGCACGACCTCAAGGGTCTGCTCGCGTACTCGACGGTGAGCCACCTCGGCCTGGTCACCATGCTGTTCGGCCTCGGCACACCGCTCGGCGAGATCGCGGCGGTGTTCCACATCATCAATCACGCGGTATTCAAGGCCTCGCTGTTCATGGCCGCGGGCATCGTCGACCACGAGACCGGAACGCGCGACATGCGCCAGCTGAGCGGGCTGTTCCGGTACATGCCGCAGACCGCGATCCTCGCCACCGTGGCGGCCAGCGCGATGGCCGGCGTGCCGCTGCTCAACGGCTTCCTCAGCAAGGAGATGTACTTCGCCGAGACGTTGCAGGTGGAGTGGCTCGGCAGCTGGTACTGGGTACTGCCGGTGGCGGCGACCCTGGCCGGGATCTTCACCGTCGCCTACTCGGCGCGGTTCGTGCACAACGTGTTCTTCGGCCGTCCACCGCTCGGGCTCGACCGCACGCCGCACGAGCCGCCGGTGTGGATGAAGGTGCCGGTGGCGATGCTGGTCGCGCTGTGCTTGCTGGTCGGCCTCCTGCCCGGCCTCACCGTCGATCCGCTGCTGCGTGCTGCCGCCGGCGCGGTCCTCGGCGGCGACCTCCCCGACTACGACATCAAGCTCTGGCACGGCTTCAACCTTCCCCTGCTGATGTCGGCGATCGCGCTGGCGGGCGGGGCGGCGGTCTACGGCGTGCGACGCTACCTCTTCGACCTCCACGGCTACGAGCCCCGCCGGTTCGGCGGGAAGATGGCGACGGAATGGGTGATCGCACGCACCATCGACCTCGCCCGCGCGGTCGTCTCGAGGCTGGAGAGCGGCTCGTTGCAGCGCTACATGCTGCTCCTGCTCGTGTCCGCCCTGGCCCTCGGTGCCCACGGCCTCGCCGGCACGCCCCTCGACGGCGGCGCGCGTCAGCTCCCGGCGGATGCGCTCGCGGTGACGGTCGCATTCCTCGGCTGCGCCGCTGCCGTCGCCACCGCCGCGCTCCACCGCGAGCGACTGACGGCGGTGATCGCCATCGGTGTCGTCGGGTTGGTCGTGACCCTCGCCTTCGTGCGCTTCTCCGCGCCGGACCTGGCGCTGACCCAGATCCTGGTCGAGCTCGCGACCATCATCCTGCTCTTGCTCTGGATGTACTTCATCCCGGCGCGGGGCCCGGCCGAGCCGGAGCGCGGCCGGCACGTCCGCGACGTCGCGGTCGCGGTGGTGGCCGGTGTCGGCGCCTGCGCGCTCACCTTCGCCTCGCTCACTCGACCGTTCTCCAGTCTGTCCGGCTACTACCTCGACAAGGCGAAATCCGAGGGCGGCGGCTACAACGTGGTCAACGTCATCCTCGTCGACTTCCGCGGCTTCGACACCCTCGGCGAGATCACCGTGCTCGGCATCGCCGCCGTCGGCATCCTCGCCATGCTACGCAACCTCGCGCCACGCGCACCGGGGCTGGACTGGGAGGGCCGCCCGTGGGCTGCCGACCGGTATCCGGCGATGCTGGCGGTGGTGGCGCGCCCGCTTCTACCGCTCGCGCTGCTGGTGTGCGCCTACCTGTTCCTGCGCGGTCACAACGCACCCGGCGGTGGCTTCATCGCCGGACTGGTCGCAGGCACCGCCATCGTCGTCCAGTACATCGCCCACGGGAGCGCCTGGACCCGCGAGCGCCTGAACTCGGGATTCCAGTGGCTGATCGCGCTCGGGCTGCTGATCGCGATCGCCACCGGTGTCGCGAGCTGGGCATTCGACGCGCCGTTCCTGACCTCGACCTTCGGCTACCTGACCTGGCCGCTGGTCGGCAAGTTCGAGGTGGCGAGCGCGCTCGCCTTCGACCTCGGGGTCTTCCTGGTCGTGGTGGGAACGGTGCTGGTCATTCTGGCGAGCCTCGGTGAGCTGTCGGCCGGGCCCCGCGGCCCGCTCCCCGCGCGCCGGACGGAGGGCGGCTGATGGAGCTCCTGCTCAGCGTATCGATCGGCGTCCTGGTCGCCAGTGGGGTCTACCTGGTGCTGCGCGCGCGTACCTACCCGGTGCTGCTCGGCGTCACCCTGCTGTCGTACGCGGTCAATCTCTATCTCTTCGCGAGCGGGCGACTCACCGTCGCGTCGGCACCGCTCATCGACCAGCCGCTGGCGACATATCCGGACCCGCTACCCCAGGCCCTGGTGCTGACCGCGATCGTCATCGGCTTCGGCATGACCGCGGTGCTGGTCGTCCTCGCACTGCGCGCGGTCGTCGAGACCGGGAGCGACCACGTCGACGGTGAGCAGCAATGAGCCACTGGCCCGTCGTTCCATTGCTGCTACCGCTGCTGGCCGGCGCACTCGCGCTGTTGCTCCGCCCGCAGAGCCGAGCGGCCCGTGTCGTCGGCATCGCGGCATCGGTCGCCCTGGTCGCGACCTCCGGCGTCCTGCTGACGATGGCCTGGGACGGCGAGCTCCAGGTCTACGCACTGGGCGAGTGGCCGGCACCGTTCGGGATCGTGCTGGTCGTCGACCGCCTCTCGGCCGCGATGGTGGCCCTCACCTCGGTGGTGGCCCTCGCCTGCGTGCTCTACGCGGTGGCCGGCGACGACGCGCGCGGTCCCTATTTCCACGCCCTGTTCCAGTTCCAGCTCCTCGGCGTGAACGGCGCATTCCTGACCGGTGACCTGTTCAACCTGTTCGTGTTCTTCGAGATCCTGCTGATCGCCTCGTACACGCTGCTGATGCACGGTCACGGTGTCGCCAGGACCCGAGCCGCGGTGCAGGTGGTGGCCCTGAATCTGGTCGGCTCGGCGCTGTTCCTGATCGCGGTCGGCGCGCTGTACTCGGTGACCGGGTCGCTCAACATGGCCGACCTCGCCCGACTCGTCGCCACCCTTCCCGAGAGCGATGTCGGGATCGCGCGCGCCTCGGCGCTCCTCCTGCTCGTGGTCTTCGCGCTGAAGGCAGCCGCCCTGCCGGTCGGATTCTGGCTGCCCCGCACCTATGCGGCGGCGGCGGCGCCGGTCGCGGCGCTGTTCGCAATCATGACCAAGGTCGGGATCTACGCCATCGCGCGCCTGTTCACGCTGGTCTTCGGCGCGGATGCCGGCCCCCTCGCGGGCATCGCCGCGCCGTGGGTGGTTCCTGCCGGCATCGGAACCATCGCGGTGGCCGCCGCCGGTGCCCTGGCCGCCACCGAGCTCCGCAAGCTGATCGGCTGGATGGTGATGGCGTCGGTCGGCACTGCGCTGATCGCGGTCGGCCAGTTCAGCGTCGACGGTCTGGCAGCGGCGCTGTTCTATGCCGTCCACTCGACGTTGGTCGGCGCCGCACTGTTCCTGATCGCCGATCTGGTCCGCCGTCAACGCGCCGCCGTCGGGACCAGGCTCGACGCCTCCGGACAGGTCCGCCAACCCGCGCTGCTCGGCGGGATGTTCTTCGTCGGGGCGATCTCGGCCTGCAGTCTGCCGCCGTTCAGCGGCTTCGCCGGCAAGGTGATGGTCCTCGAGGCCACGCTGGGCGGCGATCTGGTCACCGCCAGCTGGCTCGCCCTCCTGGTCGGCGGGTTGGTGGTGACGCTGAGCATGGCGCGCGCCGGGAGCGCGCTGTTCTGGAAGAGCGGCAGCGAGCCCTCGACCGCGGACCCCGCACCGCGGCTCGCGGTGGCTGCCGTCGTCGCGCTGCTGGCGGCGAGTCCGGCCCTGGTCGTCCTCGGCGGGCCGATGAGTGGTTACGCTCGCGACATGGCGCTCCAGCTCACCGACACCCGCGGTTACCGCGAAGCGGTCCTCGCCGACACCCCACCGGCGGCGCACCGGAGAGACTACCGATGAGCCGGGTCACCCGCTGGCTGCCGCACCCGGTGCTCTCCGCCGTGCTGGTGGTGTGCTGGCTGTGGCTCAACAACACCCTCGACCCGGGGCACGTCGCGCTCGGTGCCCTGCTCGGCGCCGGCATCCCCCTGTTCACACGGCGCTTCTGGCCCGACACCCAGCGCATCGGCAATCCACTGGGGCTCGCAGGGTTCCTGGCCGTGGTGATGTGGGACATCGTGGTGGCCAACGTGCAGGTGGCCGCGGTCGTTCTCGGCCCGCGACGGCGGGTGCGCTCGGGCTTCGTTCGTGTGCCTCTCGACCTCGACGACGACTTCGCGATCACGGTGTTCGCCAGCACCATCTCGCTGACCCCCGGAACGGTCTCGGTCGAGCTCGCCCCCGACCGCGACGCACTCTACGTGCACTATCTGAGCGAGGACGATCCGGACGCGCTCGTCCACACCGTCAAGGCGCGCTACGAGCGCCGCATCATGGAGGTGTTCCGATGACCGCGCTCGCCGTCGACGCAGCCCTCGCGATGCTCGGTGTCGCGATGCTGCTCAACCTGTGGCGGCTCGCGCGCGGGCCCGATGCCACCGACCGCGCACTCGCCCTCGACACGCTGTATGTCAACTCCGCGGCGATGCTCATTCTCTACGGGGTCCAGCTCGGCACCGCGCGCTACTACGAGGCGGCGCTGCTGATCGCGATGCTCGGTTTCCTCGGCACCCTGGCGCTCGCGAAGTTCCTGCTTCGCGGCGACATCATCGAGTGAGCTGACGTGGCCGAGCTGCTGGACATCCTGGTCGCTTTCCTGATCCTCGCCGGGGGCGCATTCGCGCTCATCGGCTCGATCGGGCTGGCCCGCCTGCCGGACTTCTTCACCCGTCTACACGGGCCGTCGAAGGCGACCACGCTCGGCATCGGCGGCCTGCTGGTCGGCTCGGCGGTGCACTTCTCGGTGCTCGAGGGTGGACTGTCGTTGCACGAGTTCCTGATCACCGTCTTCGTCGCGCTGACCACGCCGATCAGTGCGCACCTTCTGGCCAAGGCCGGCCTGCACCGAAGACTCCCGGGCTCGGAGGCCTATCGCGCGGTGGCCCGCGACGCACCGCGCCTCGACGAGGACCGGCACTCGAGCCACGACTGAGGTCGACGGCGAGCGCGCGAGGGATTACAAAGGCACTTCGCCGCCAGGCCCCGGAGCCCGCTCGTGGACGCGATCGACCCGTCTCGCCTCGACCTCGCTCGAGAGTTCAAACGCAATCCGCTCGGCCCGCACAGCCCCGATCTGCAGAAGCTCCTGAAGCTACTGCGGTGGGAGCCCATCTCCGGTCGTTTCCTGGTGGTGCAGCCGGAGCGTGACGGCCCCTGGTACCTGGCGCGCACCACCGGGCCGAAGGGACACCCCCTCGAGATCTTCCGCGCTCGCGGGTACGCCGATCTCGCGAGCGCATGGTGGGCGGTGTTCCGGGCGCGCTTCGAGCAGCACACCGGCGTGCTCCCGGTGGTCGATCCCGACGACGCGACGAGTCCCACCGCGGGGCAGGTAGAGGTGACCCTCGAGGCGGCCTCGCGCCCCTTGCTCGCCTATGCCGACCAGTTCAGCGTCGTGGCCGGCGAGCCCGTCGCCTTCAAGGTCAGCGCAATCGGCGGCGACGCGTACCACGCACGCATCGTGCGCCTGCGCAGCGCCGACCACCTGGGCGTGGGGCTGCATCAGACGCCGATCGGCTCGTCGGTCGACGGCTCGTACCCGGCGCGTGGTCAGGCCATCCACGCCGGGTCGTGGGTCGACGTCGGACACCTCGACGCGCCGCGGGCGCTGGCGGTCCAGGCGTGGGTGTGGCCGACCACTGCGGGTCGCCGGCGTCAGGCCGTCGCCGGCACCTGGGACCCGACGACCCACCGCGGATGGGCGCTGGTCATCGACCCCGAGGCCGGCGTCGCGCTGGTGCTCGGTGACGGCGAGCGCGAGCATGTCGTCGGCACCGGGATCGTTCCGCTCGAGCGACACTGGTACCTGATTGCCGCGAGCCTCGACTCGGAGACCGGCGAGGTCTGGGTCGGGCAGCGACCACTGGTCCGTTACGCGCGCGGTGACACCACGGCCGAGTCGACCGCGAGCATCGGCGCGCAGGTCGAGCTCGCCGGCCATCTGCGGCTCGCCGCCTGGTCGGAGCATGCACGGGGCGACACCCCCTACGGCAGCCCTGCCGCCGGCGGGCACTACAACGGCAAGCTCGAGGCGCCGCGAGTCGCCGGTCGCGCGCTCACGGCCGACGAGCGCCGCGCGATCGTCGACCACGCCGTGGAGGCGGACACCGCCAACGCGGACCTCGCGCGCTACGACCTCGGCCTCGGGATCTCCGGCACCCGTGTCGACGACGTGTCGGGCCACCAGCGCCACGGCGTCACCGTCAATCTGCCGACCCGAGCCATGAAGGGGCGACTCTGGGACGGCACCGACCACGTCTGGACCCATCGCCCGGAGCACTACGGGGCCATCCACTTCCACGACGACGATCTCTACGACTGCGGCTGGGAGACCGACTTCACCTGGCAGGTGCCGGCCGACCTTCCGAGCGGACTCTACTGCGCCCACCTCACGATGGGTGCGACCGAGGACTGGGTGCCGTTCGTGGTGCGTCCCCCGCGCGGGACCGCGACCGCCCCCCTCGCCCTGGTCCTGCCGACGGCCAGCTACTGGGCCTACGGCAACCGGCATTCGGACATCGAGTGGCGTGAGCGCGAGAACGTGCGCGGGGTCTTCGTGAGCGTCGACCCGAGCGCGCTGTACCTGCACGAGCACCCGGAGCTCGGGGTCTCGATGTACGACGAGCACGCCGACGGCAGCGGGGTCTGCCTCGCCTCGCGGCTACGCCCGGTGCTGAGCCTGCGCCCGCGCGAGCAGCTCTGGCAGCTCCCGGCCGACACCCACATCATCGACTGGCTCGAGGCGAAGGGGCTCGCCTTCGACGTCATCACCGAGGACGATGTCGACGCCGAGGGCGCCGAGCTGCTCTGCCGGTACCGCTGCGTGCTCACCGGCACGCACCCGGAGTATCCGTCGAGGAACGTGCTCGACGCGATCGCCGCCTTCCAGAACGGTGGCGGGCGCTTCGTCTACATGGGCGGCAACGGGTTCTACTGGCGGGTGTCGTACCACCCGGACCTGCCAGGGGTGATCGAGATGCGGCGCGCCGAGGACGGCATCCGCTCCTGGCTCGCCGAGGGTGGTGAGTACTACCACGCCTTCACCGGCGAGCTCGGCGGGATGTGGCGTCGGATGGGCCGCGCCCCACAGTCGGTCGCCGGCGCCGGAATGACCGCGCAGGGCTTCGACCGCTCGACCTACTACGAGCGCACCGCGGCGAGCCACGATCCCCGAGCGTCGTTCATCTTCGAGGGCATCGGCGCGGACGAGCGCATCGGCGACTTCGGATTGATCGGCGGCGGCGCCGCGGGCTGGGAGATCGACCGCGCGGATCCATCGCTCGGCACCCCACCACATGCCCTGGTGGTCGCCACCGCTACTCGCTTCAGCTCCGCCTACCACTGGATGAAGGAGGAGCTGACGCACACCCATTCGGCGATCACCGGCGAGACCTGCCCCCACGTGCACTGCGACATGGTCTTCTACGAGACCCCGAACGGCGGGGCGGTGTTCTCCACCAGCTCGATCGCGTTCGCCGGCGCGCTCTCGCATCGCGACTACGACAACAACGTCTCGCGGCTGCTCGAGAACGTCGTGCGCAGGTTCCTCGACCCGAAGCCACTGTGAGCGCCCCCGGCGCGCGGTCGGCGCGGTGATGAGCACGATGCGCGGTCCGCTCGGCGGCGTGCTGTTCCTGGTCGCGTCGAACGGCCTCACCGCGAGCGTGGACTCGGTCGCGAAGCACCTCTCGCGCGATCTCCACGGCGTCCAGATCGCCTGGGGCTACGCGGTCGCCATCGCGGTGGCCCTGCTCGCCTGGTCGATCGCGCGGCCGACGCCGTTGCGCCAGGCGCTCGCCACGCGCAGACCGGCGCTCCAGCTCGCGCGCCCGGCGATGCTGATGCTGACGATCTCGACGCTGTTCGTCGGCATCGCCCACCTCCCGCTGGCCGACGCGGTGGCGATCTCGTTCACCGCGCCACTGTTCATCACCGTGCTGTCCATCCCGCTGCTCGGCGAGCGGGTGGGCGTGCATCGCTGGCTGGCGGTGGTGGCGGGTCTGGTCGGGGTGGTCGTGATCGTTCGACCCGGGGAGGCCGGCCTGCACTGGGCAGTTTCGATGCCGTTGGTGAGCGCGGTCTTCTTCGCGCTGTTCCAGATCATGACCCGGCAGCTCGCCGCCACCGAGAAGACGACCACCACCTTGCTCTACACCGGCTTCGGTGGCGCCGTCTGGGGCAGCATGCTGGTGCCGTTCTTCTGGTCGCCGCTCGCGCCAGGACATCTTCTGGTGTTCGCGCTGACCGGTCTGCTCGGCGTCGCGGCACACCTCTGCATGATCAAGGCCTACGAGTTCACGCAGGCCTCGCTGCTGGCGCCGTTCAACTACGTGAAGCTGGTCTGGGCGTCTCTGCTCGGCTTCGCCGCGTTCGGGGAGATCCCCGGCACCCACGTGACCGTCGGCGCGGCAATCATCGTCGCGAGCGGGCTCTACGTGCTACAGCGCGAGCGCCGAGCGCGCTGATCGTCACTCGTCAGTCGGCGACCCCGCCCGCGAGACCGGCGGCAGCCGACCCCGGTACCGCGACCGGCGCGCGCCGTGCGGCCAGGAAGGTGTAGGCGGCCGGAATGACGAACAGCGTGAACAACGTCCCCACCAGCAGCCCGCCGACGATCACCACCCCGATCTGACGCCGCCCCTCGGCGCCAGCACCGACCGCGAGCGCGAGCGGCAGGGCACCCAGCACCATCGCGCCGGTGGTCATCAGAATCGGGCGTAGCCTGAGCGCGCTGGCCTGCACCACCGCGTCGACCACCTCGCGACCCTCGGCGCGCAGCCGGTTGGCGAAGTCGACGATCAGGATCCCGTGCTTGGTGATGAGGCCGATCAGGGTGACCAGACCGACCTGGCTGTAGATGTTGAGCGTGTTGTCGGTGAGATAGAGCGCCCCCAGCGCGCCGGCGATCGACAGCGGCACCGTGAGCATGATGATGAACGGGTCGCGGAAGCTTTCGAACTGCGCCGCGAGGACCAGGTAGATGAACGCCAGCGCGAGACCGAAGGTGAGGCCCAGGCTCGCACTCGAGGTCTTGAACTCGCGCGACTGCCCACCATAGTCGAGCGTCGTCCCGCCGGGCAGCACCTCACGCGCGACGTCCTCGAGGAACACCAGCGCCTCGCCCAGAGCGTAACCGGGTACGAGCGTCGCGGTGATCGTCGCCGAGCGGCGCTGGTTGAAGTGGTTGAGCTCGCGTGGCGCGGTGGTCTCCTCCAGGCGCACCAGGTTGGCGAGCGGGATCATCTCGCCCGAGGCGCCGCGGACATGGATGCGCTTGAGATCGTCCGGATTGCGACGGTCGATGCCCGCGACCTGGACGATCACGTCGTATTGCTTCCCGGCTCGCTTGAAGCGGGTCACCTGGCGACCACCGAGCATGGTCTCGAGCGTACGGCCGATCTGTTGCACCGAGATCCCGAGGTCGGCGGCCTTGTCGCGGTCGATGATCACCTTGAGCTGCGGCACCGTCAGCTTGAGATCGGAGTCGAGATTGAGCAGGCCCTGGTTGCGCGATGCCCGCTCGACGAAGCGCTCGACCATCTCCGCCAACGCGTCGTAGGGCTGGCTGGTCTGTAACACCAGCTCGACCGGTGTGGAGCGCACGCTCTGACCGAGCGGTGGGGGATTGGTCGGAAAGGCGCGCAGGCCGGGCACCGATGCGATCTTGGGCAGCAGCTCGGCCACCACGTCCTGCTGACGTCGCTCGCGGGTCTCCCACGGCTCCAGTCGATTGAAGCTGATGACGCGATTCACCGTCGGGAAGCCGATGATCATCAGCGATCGCTCGATCTCCGGCGTCCCCTGCAAGATGGTCTCCACGCGCCGGGCGTAGCCGTCCATGTAGTCGACGGTTGCCCCCTCCGGACCGGAGCCGACGACCACCACCGTGCCCTGGTCCTCGAACGGCGCGAGCTCGGACTTCAGCAGCCCGTGCAGCCAGATGCAGCTCAGCCCCACACCGAGCCCGATCAGCACCACCAGGTACCGGCCACGGAGCGCGAACCGCAACACCGCACCATAGCCTCTGACCATGCCCTGCAGCACACGCTCGCTGGCTCGGAACAGCCAACCATGGCGCTCGTGCTCGCGCAGCAACCGCGAGCACATCATCGGCGACAGGCTGAGCGCGACGAAGCCGGAGATCAGGACTGCACCGGCCAGGGTGAGCGCGAACTCGCTGAACAGCCGCCCGGTGGTGCCGCCGACGAACGCGATCGGCGCGTACACCGCGGTCAGGGTGAGGGTCATGCTCAACACCGCGAACGCGATCTCCCGGCTGCCCTGGTGTGCGGCGGCCATCGGCGTGAGCCCGTTCTCGACATGGCGGTGGATGTTCTCGAGCATCACGATCGCGTCGTCGACCACCAGGCCGATCGCGAGCACGAGCGCGAGCAGGGTGAGCGTGTTGATGCTGAACCCGAAGGCGTAGACCAGCCCCAGCGCACCGATCAACGACACCGGGATGGTCACCAGCGGCACCAGCACCGCCCGCCACGAGCGCAGGAACACGAAGATGATGAGAACCACCAGGGCCACCGCCTCGACGATGGTCTGGTAGACGTTCTCGATCGACTTGGCGATGAAGATCGACTTGTCGTAGGCCACCTGGAGCGAGACGCCCTCGGGCAGCGTGTCCAGGATGCGAGGCAACTCGGAGCGAATCGCGTTGGACACGTCGAGCGGGTTCGCCGTCGCCTGCTTGACCACGCCGGCGGTGACCGAGGTCTGGCCGTTGAAACGATTCACCCGTCGCTCGTCACGGGCCCCGAGCGCGGCGACGCCGACGTCGCGCAGTCGCACCAGGTGCCCGTCGGCGTCGCTCAGGATCAGCTCCTCGAACTCCGTCGGTGTCCGGAGATCGGTCTCGGACAGCACCGTGAACTCACGCTGCGCGCTCTCGATGCGCCCCGCCGGCACCTCGACGTTCTGCGCCCTGAGCGCGTCCTCGACCTGCTGCGGGGTGAGCCCGTGCGCGGCCAGCCGCTCGGGGTCGAGCCACAGCCGCATGGCGTAACGGCGCTCACCGAAGATCCGGACCTCGGCCACCCCGGGCAGGGTCTGGAGCTGCTCCTTGAGCACGCGGTCGGCCAGATCGCTCACCTCGAGCTGTGAGTGCCGGTCGCTCAGCAAGGAGAGATAGAACACCGCCTGCGCGTCGGCCTCCACCTTCTGGATGATCGGCTCGTCGATCTCGTCGGGCAGGCGACCGCGTACCCGGCTCACGCGATCGCGCACGTCGCTCGCGGCACCGTCGGGCTCGCGGTCGAGGAGGAATCGCAGCGTGATCTGGCTCTGCTCCGAGCGGCTGATCGACGTCATGTAGTCGATGCCCTCGATGCCCGCGAGCGACTCCTCCAGCACCTGGGTGACCTGGGTCTCGATGATCTCGGCGCTGGCGCCCTTGTAGTTGGTGGTCACCGTCACCACCGGCGGGTCGACCTTGGGGTACTCCCGCACGGTGAGCCGTTGGAACGAGACCAGACCGACCAGGACCAGCACCAGGCTCAACACGGTGGCGAAGACCGGGCGCTCGATACAGATTGCCGGCAGACGCATCGTCAACCCCTCGGTGGCGCGGCGATCCTCACCGGCGCTCCGTCGCGAATCTTGTGCTGACCCGCGGTCACAACGACGTCCCCGGCGGCGAGGCCGTCGGTGATCTCGACGCGGGCCGCGGCGCGTTGGCCGAGCGTCACCGGCGTGAGCCGTGCGCGCTCGTCGATCACAACGTAGACCGCCTGGCCCTCGGCGACCGGCACGATCGCCTGCTCGGGCACCACCAGCGCCGCCTCGCGGCGGTCGACCACGAGGTCCACGCGCGCGAAGAGCCCGGGACGAAGCTGGCCGTCCGGATTCGGCAGCCGGGCACGCAGCGACAGCGCGCGGCCGGCGACGTCGACACGCGGCGCGATGGCGTAGACCTCGCCGGTGAAGGTGCGGTCGGGCAGCGCGTCGATACGGACCTCGATGCGCTGTCCGGTTCGCACCTGGGACAACGCTCGCTCCGGAACTCGGAAGTCGACCTTGATCGGGTCGATGTCATCGAGCGTGACCAGGTCGTCCCCGGGGTTCACGTAGGCGCCGACGCTGACCCGTCGCAGCCCGAGGATGCCCTCGAACGGCGCCTCGATTCTGGTCTTCGCCAACCGCACCCGAGCGAGGTTGAGCTCGGCCTCGGCGACCCGCAAGGCGGCCACCGCCTCGTCGCGCTCCGACGCGCTGCCGACCTTCTGCGCGAACAGCCGCTGCGCGCGCTCGGCGTTCTGGCGCCCGAGCTGCAGTCGCGCCTCCATCTCGGCCAGCTCCGCCCTCGCCGCCGCGGCGTCGATCTCGAGGACCAGGGCGCCGGCCTTGACCGGCTCCGCCTCGCGGAAGCCGATCGAGGCGACCCGGCCCGCGATCTCCGAGCGCAGGACGACCGACTCGTTGGACTCCAGCGTGCCGATGGCGGTGAGGCGGGTCTCGACCGGCTGCGTGGCGACCTCCGCCACCTCCACCGCGACTGCCCGCGGCCCCTTGGCGGCCTTGCCGTCTCCCGGTCCAGCGCCCTTGCCCGCCGCCGGTGCGCCGCTGGACGCGGCACTGGCGTTCGCGCCGAGAAACGGAAGCGGACCGAACGGCTCGAAGTGCCAGACCGCGACCGCCGCGCCGGCGAGGGCGACGACGACCACGAGGATCGTGAGAGGACGCGGCACCAGGAAGCTCCCGAAACCGGTTCGCCGGCACGCTGACCCGCGGGCGGCCAGGGGAAGTGACTGGGCACGAGTGTAGGTCGGACCCCGGACGACCGTCCACGGCCGCCACCGTCGCTACCGGTTCCCCGACGCCATCGTCACCGCCTCCGGCAGCGTCCGCAGCCGCGCCATCGCCCAGATGCCGACCACCGGTCCGAGCGCCAGCACCGCGAAGGTGTAGCGCCAACCGACCGCGTCGAGCAGCGGCGGGACCAGTTGGATGGTCACCAGGGTGAGAAGGAAGCCGGCGCTCGTCTGCACCGTCAGTGCGGTGCCGACGTAGCGCGGGTCGGTGAGCTCACTCACCGCGGCGCTGAACTGCGCGCTGTCGGCGATGACCGCGAACCCCCAGACCAGGCACACCGCGGTGAGCAACACCGGCTCGTCGAACAGCAGCCCCGCGAGCACCGCGCAGGTTCCGGAGATCCCGAGGCTGGCGATGGTGGTCGCGGTACGTCCGAGGCGGTCGGCCAGCAGGCCGGCCAGCACGCAGCCGACCGCCCCGACCCCGACGCACGCGAATCCGGCCAGACGCCCGGCGACCGGTCCGAGCCCCGCCGCCTCGTAGGCCGCCAGCAGGAAAAGCGGCGCCCACGCCCACATCGCGTAGAGCTCCCACATGTGGCCGAGGTAGCCGAGATTCGCGAGGCGGGTCGGTCGGTGTCGAAACGCGCGCAGCACGAACCGCCAGTCGAACGGCGCGGTGCCCGCGAGGAACGGCCCCGGCCGTACACCGATCAGCACCACCACCGCCCCGCCCATCGCGAGCACCGATGCGCCGTAGAGCACCGTCGGCCATGGCGGCATGCCGCCGGCTCCGGCCAGTGGGACTGCATTCAGCAGGTGCGGCATCGCCGTCCCCAGGGTGATCGCCGCGGTCAACAGGCCGATGCCGACGCCGCGATCCTCACGACACCAGGTGGCGACGACCTTCATCGCCGGTGGATACACCAGCGCCAGCGAGAACCCGGTGAGCCCGCGCAAGCCCAACGCGACGCTCGGCCCGGTGTCGAGCAGGGGAATCAGCCCGTTTGCGATTGCGCCGAGCGCGGCCCCGGCGGCGATCAGCCGCGGCAACCGTACCCTGTCCGGCAGATTGAGCAGCGCGCTGGTGAGCGCGCCGACCACGAACCCGATCTGCACGCTGGCGGTCAACCAGCCCTTGCCGGCGTCGTCCAGCCCCCAGGCCAACGCGAGCTGCGGCGCGGCGGCCGAGGCAGAGAACCACAACGACATCGCCGCAAGCGTCGCCAGGGCGAGCAGGGCGAGCGCCAGGCGCTTGCCCTCGGCGGGCGACGTCGTCCCCGTCTCGGCGGTCAACCGCGCGCCACGCGCGTCGGACTCACCACAGCGACTTGCCGTCGGTGGTCGAGACGTGAGCGCTCACCACCTTCCAGCCGACGTCCGGAAAGCGCACCCAGGTCTGACTCTGGCGCCCGACCAGGTCGTCGCGGCCACGAACCGCGAACACGAGGTTCACGGTGGCGAGGTCACGGCCGACGGTCAGGATGTCGAGTCGAATTCGACGCGCCTTGATGCCCGGCCCGGGCGGACGCGCGACACGGTGCGCGTGGATCGCGTCGAAACCGTAGCCGTGCTCGTGCATCGCGAGGCGCACGGTGTGCGGGCTGTTCCAGAAGGTGGCGTCGAGCACCTCGACGTCCTTGTCGATCAGCGCCTGCTCGTAGCGCTCGAACCGCTCGGCCACCTCGGCGACCACCTCGGGCAGGTTGGGGGTGAGGTCGTTCATGCTCTTCCACTCCTCGACATCGCGCATGCCAGGGCGACCAGGCTCGCGTCGGTGCCCGGCGCACCGAGGAGCGAGAGCCCGATCGGCAAGCCCCCGACGGTCGCGGCCGGCACACTGACCTGCGCCAGCCCGGTGAGCCCGCCCGGACAGGTCAGCGCGGTGATTCGGTCGCGCAGTGGTTGCTGCTCGGACAGCGAGAGCCCGGTCGGCGGCGCCGGAAACGGCGTGGTCGGCAGGCAGGCGACGGTCCCCGGAGCCAGCAGCGAGGCGACCCGTGCGCGCGCCTCCAGGCGCACCAGCGTCGCCCACTGACGCTCCGACTCCGCAATCATCGAGCCCTGCAACAGCCCGCGCGCCACGCCGAACGCGAGCCGTGGGTTGTCGCGGTCCACCCACTCGCGAAACGTCTGCCATGCCTCGGCGGGCTGCAGCGTGCGCTGGGCGCGCGCCCAGGCGGCGAGCCCAGGCGGCGCGAGCGTTTCCTCGCGGACCTCGCCGATCAGGCGCGACAACGCCTCCACCGCCGGGCGCAGCGCCCGAGCGGTCTCGGAATCGGCGAGGCCGAAGGCGTCGACCGCGACCACGAGTCGCGTCGGGAGCGCGTCCGCGATGGCCTCGCCGAGCATCACCGCCGACACCCGCGCGAACGTCTCCGCGTCGCGGGCGAACCAGCCGGTGGTGTCGGACGACGGCGCCTGCGCCATCATCCCGGTGAGGTCGAGCCGCCCGTGGGTGGGTCGAATGCCGTAGAGCCCGCAGAAGCTCGCCGGAACGCGCACCGAGCCGCCGGTGTCGGTCCCGAGCGCGGTATCGCAAAGGCCCGCGGCGACCGCCGCGGCCGAGCCCGAGGACGACCCGCCGGGCACCCTTCCGGGTGCAGCCACGTTGACCGGCGTGCCGTCGAAGGGGTTCTCGCCGAGGATGCCCAGGGATACCTCGTCGGTGATCGTCTTGCCGACGAGCGTCGCGCCGGCATCGAGCAGCGTCTGCACCGCCCAGGCGTGGCGCGTCGGCAGCGGGCGGTGGCGCGGCCAGTCGTGGTTGCCGCCGCCGGTCGGTCTCCCGGCGACGTCGAACAGATCCTTCGCGGCGAAGGTGAGCCCGGCGAGCGGCCCGCCGGAAGCGCCCTCGATGCGGAACCGACCATTGGTGACGAAGGCGCCGACACTGTCCTCCACCACAGACCTCCACCGACGATGCCAGCCGGCATCGTACCGGCGCGCCCCCGCGGGCTGCTAGCATGCACGAACCGACAACGCCTTCCAGGAGCCCCCGATGAGCGCAGTGCTCCCGAACTCGCCCGCGGCCCGCGACATCGCCTACCACATCCACCCGCAGACGAACCTCGCGCTCCACCGCGAGGAAGGGCCGCTGGTGATCACCCACGGCAAGGGGTGCCGGATCTTCGACGAGTCCGGACAGGACTACATCGAGGCGGCGGCGGGGCTTTGGTGCGCGTCGCTCGGCTTCGACGCCCCGGAGCGCCTGGCACGCGCCGCCTACGACCAGATGCGCACGCTCGCCTACTACCACACCTACCGCCAGCGCGCGCATCCGAAGGCCATCGATCTGGCCGAGAAGCTCATCTCGATCGCGCCGGCGCACATGTCGAAGGTGATCTTCCAGTGCTCGGGCTCGGAGGCGAACGACACCGCGGTGAAGCTCGTGTGGTACTACCACCACGCCATCGGCAAGCCGGAGAAGAAGAAGATCATCGGGCGGCGCAACGGCTACCACGGCAACACCGTGGCCGCGGTCAGCGTCTCCGGCAAGCCGGACATGCACGCCGACTTCGGCCTGCCGCTGCCGATGATGCGCCACACCGAGTTCCCGCATTACTACCGCCACCATCGCGACGGCGAGACCGAGGAGCAGTTCTCGACCCGCATGGCCGAGGCGCTGGAGCGGCTGATCGTCGAGGAAGGACCGGAGACGGTCGGCGCGTTCTTCGCCGAGCCGGTGATGGGCGCGGGTGGCGCCATCGTCCCACCGCGGACGTACTTCGAGAAGGTGCAGGCGGTGCTGCGCCGGCACGAGGTGCTGTTCGTCGCCGACGAGGTGATCTGCGGCTTCGGGCGCACCGGCAACTGGTGGGGCAGCCAGACCTTCGACTTGAAGCCGGACATGATGTCGAGCGCCAAGGCCCTGTCGGCCGCGTTCCAGCCGATCTCGGCGTTGCTGGTCGGCGAGCACATCTACGAGGCGATGGTGAGCGAGAGCGAGAAGCACGGCGCGTTCGCGCACGGCTACACCCACTCCGGTCACCCGGTCGCCGCCGCGGTGGCGCTCGAGACCATCCGGCTCTACGAGGAGATGGACCTCATCGGTCACGTCGGAAGGGTCGGACCGTATCTGAACGCGCGGGTCACCGAGCTCGCCGAGCACCCGTTGATCGGCGACGTGCGCGGCGTCGGCATGGTGTGCGGGATGGAGATCGTCGAGGACAAGGCGGCACGCCGTCCGTACCCCGCCGAGCGCAAGGTCGGCGGCATCGTGGACCGGCATGCCAAGCGTCACGGCCTGATTCTGCGCGTGGTCGGCGACCGTCTGGTGTTCTCGCCGCCCTTGATCATCGACGAGGCCGAGGTCGACGAGATGATTCGACGCACCAGGCTCGCCCTCGACGACGCCTGGCGCGAGGTGTCGCGCAAGTGAGCGTGCTCGACGCGATCGAGCCGTGCTTCGCCGCGAGCTACGCCGAGGCGCGCGACCGATTCCGCGCCGCCTGCAAGGCTCGCGGCGTCGCGCCACGCACCTACGACAACCCCAATCTCGGACCACGCGGTGAGCCACTCGCCACCGACGTCGCCTGGGTGGGTACGGCGAGCGCCTCGCGGGTCATGGTGCTGGTGTCGGGCACGCACGGCGCGGAGGGCTTCTGCGGATCGGGCTGTCAGCTCGATTGGCTGCGCGAGCGTCACGCGTTGCCCGACGACGTGGCAGTGCTGCTGGTGCACGCGATCAACCCCCACGGCTTCGCCTGGATCCGGCGGGTCACCGAGGAGGGCTGCGATCTCAACCGCAACTTCGTCGACTTCGACGCGCCATTGCCCGAGAACCCCGGGCACGACGCGCTGGTCGACTGCTTCGTCCCCGCATCGCTCGACGACGAGACCATTCGCGCCACCGAGGCGCGCATCGCCGCCTATCGCGCCGAGCACGGCGAGACCGCATTCCAGAGCGCGCGCAAGGCGGGTCAGTACCGCCACGCCCACAGCGTGTTCTTCGGCGGATTCGCGCCGACCTGGGCGCGCCGCACCTTGGAGGCGATCATCGCCGACCACGATCTGCCCACGCGGCGCTGGGTGAGCGTGGTCGACTACCACACCGGCCTCGGGCCGTTCGGTTACGGCGAGCCGATCTGCGACCACCCGCTCGAGAGCGAGGCCATGCGCCGCGTGCTCGCGATGTACGGGGACTCGGTCGGCGTGCCAGAGCTCGGAACGTCGTCGTCGATTCCGCTGCACGGCACCGCGCGCGAGCTGTGGAGTCGGATGCTCGGCGAGCACTACACCTACGTCGCGCTCGAGTACGGCACCTACGCCACCGACAACGGGCGCATCGCGATGCGCGCCGATCACTGGCTCCACGCGCAAGGGGCCTTCGACTGGGACGCGCCGCACGCGCGCGAGATCAAGTCGGCGCTGCGCCGCCAGTTCTACCCCGACACGCCGGACTGGAAGGAGATGGTGCTGTGGCGTAGCCGCCAGGTGCAGCGCCAGACGCTCGCGGGGCTCGCAGCGCCCGGATGAGGCCGACGCGCGGCGCCGACGTGAACCCTCACAAGAGGTCGAGTGCAGCGTGGATCGCCTGGTACGGCCTGGCGCCCGACGGGCGCGTCCCGTCATCCTCACCGCCGCCACGCAGGGATCGTTGATCGGCGACGGTCACGTCGAGCGGAACGCCGTGCGCCGTGGCCAACATCGGGATCGGTCGCGCCCCGTCGCAGCGCCGCAGGATCGCCCGGTTCAACACCCGGTGCCGGCTGCGTGCGTGGGCGGGGTCGGCCGGTAGCACCACCTCGGCGGCGAGCAGCACGCGGCGTGCGGCGAGGACGTCGGCGGCGGTCGGTCCGTCGGCCGGGTCGTTGCGCGCGAGCACCCCGAGCGAGCCGGGTGCGGCGGCGAGGTGGGCGACCACCTCACGCGTCGCGCGGTTGTCGAAGCGAAGCCGGCCGGCGGGCACCGCGAGCTCGAAGGCGACGGCCTCGGCCGGCACCCTCGCCAGCACGTTCTGCGCGAGCAGCCATCGACCCACCTCGGCCGCGCCGAGCGCCGTCCGTGGCGCGCGCACGAAGACATCGCGCCTGAGACTGCGGTTGAGGCAGAAGTCCAGCAGCAGCTCACGCTCCGGCGTCGCGTCGGCCGCATCCACCAGCGCGCGTTGCGCGCGGCGCAGCACGTACTCCCGCCGACCCTCGAGAAAGCTCGCCGATCCCGCCAGCGCGACGTCCAGCGGCGCCAGCGCGTCGAGCAGCTCGGTGACGTAGATCGGTCGCCAGCCGGCGTGGAGGTACTCGTGCACCACGTATCCGGGCTCGCGCCGTGCGATCTCGTCGAGCAACCAGCGCGCACCGGGGTTCGCGGTGACCGCGAGCGCGCCGGCATCGTCGAGGGCACGGATCGTCGCCGCGGCGTGGTGCAGTCGCGCCACGGGATCCGCCTCGCCGGAGCCACTCGCGAGCGCGAGGAGGAGGCGCTGCGCCGGCAATGCCATCGTCCAACCGGGCAGGGTGTTGTAGCTGACGTAGAGCACGCCGCCCGGGCGCAGGACGCGGTCGAGCAGTCGTACCAGGAGCGCGCGGTTGCGCTCGTCGACCCAGGTCCAGACACCGTGCATGACGACGTAGTCGAACGGCGCCGGTGGGTCGGCGAGCAAGGACTCGAACGACGCCGCGACGAACGATGCATTGGCAAGCCCCGCCTCGGCCGCGAGAGCCGTCGCCGCGTCGATGTGGACGCGCATGACGTCGACGCCGACGAACTCGCCCTGCGGGCACGACGCGGCGAGCAGATTGACCGAGGTCCCGCGACCGCAACCGAGGTCGAGGTAGCGAAACGCCGACGATGCGTCGGCGCGCGGCGGCGCGAGCCCACCCTCGACCACCACCGCGTCGAGCCAGGGCGGCGCGAGCTCCGGCTGCCAGTGCTCGACGTACTCGACGCCGGTCTCGTAGCCGTCCAGGCGCTCGGCACTCACGTCAGCACACACGCGGCGCGGCGACGCGGTGATCGCGAAACCTCGAACCAGCGCACACTCTCGCGTTCGTCGGATACGCGAAGTGGGAGAAACCGCACACTTGCCGCGTCTGCATGCGCCTAGTGTAGCCCTCGTCGACCGGCATCGACGGTCGAGCATCGGACCACCAGCCGGGCGCACGCCGGCACCGACCGATTCGGGCCGGACTCGCGCACGAAGCAACAGGAGACAGGGACATGAAGGACCAGGACAACCAGACCACCCAGCACGGCGAGATCGAGCTCGACGAGACCCAGCTCGAGGCGGTCACCGGTGGCGCGAGCGGCGTGCCGGGGCTCAGCCTGACGACCAAGTCAGATCCGAGCGCCATCGGCCTGTTGCTGCCGGCGGTGCAGAAGGTGCGCGAGGCTGCTCGCTGAGGCGACGCCCATTCGCGGCATCCGAGGCGCCGGGCCACGGCGCCTCGGGGCCGCCCCTACCCCAGCTCGAAGGTGGTCACCCCGAAGGTGCAATCGAGCGCGACGTCCGGCTCCGGCCCGGTGTACATCCGGGCGGTCTCGAACGATGGCTCGAGACCGTATCGACGCGCCAGCGCCACCGCCTCGACATTCGGCAACGGGACGTCGAGATAGACCATCTCCCCCACGATCTTTCCTGCCAGAGCGCGGTAGAGCTGGTCGGCCTCCTGCGGCCCATCGGCGAACAGCGGCCCGATCTTGTATCCGGCGCGACACTTGCGAACGACGCCGTAGCCCCGCAAGCCGTTCGCGCCGGGAAGCGCGAGCGCATGTCCGTCCGGCTGCGATAGCCACCGCTCCAGAAACGGGCGGCGCGCGGCCGGGAAGCACCGTCGATCGTAGGCCAGCACGTCGTCGATGAGGACCTCGCCGACCGGCACCGTGCCCCGTCCCTCGTCGCCCTCGGCGACGCCACCGAAGCGCTGATTGCCGTAGGCATAGCGAAAGCCGGACCGACGATAGTTCGGCTGCTGCGCGACCACGCCGTCGAGGCCGACGTTGCGGTTGCCGAGGTAATGCATCCCCGCTTCCCAGATCGCGAGCCCATGACCCTCGCCGCGCCGGCTCGGCGCCACGATGTAGAACCCGAGGAAGCCGAAGGCGGTGTCATAGGCGACGACCGAGATGCTCGCCACCGGCTCGTCGTCGATCTCGCCGATGAGGTACCCACCCGGGTCGGCGGCGAGGAAGGCATCGGCGTCGTGAAGACCAGGGTTCCACCCCTCCGCCGCAGCCCAGTCGATCGCGATGTCGAGGTCCGACCTGCGCATCGGTCGAATGCGCATCGCGGAGACGCTCACGAGGCGTACGGGTGCGTCGCGTGCCAGTGGCGCGCGATGTCGACGCGACGGCACACCCACACCCGCTCGTGCGAGCGCACGTAGTCGAGGAATCGGGCGAGGGCGGCCGCGCGGCCGGGGCGACCGACCAGCCGACAGTGCAGGCCGATGGACATCATGCGCGGCCGGGACTCACCTTCCTGGTAGAGCACGTCGAAAGCGTCGCGAAGGTAGGAGAAGAACTGGTCCCCGGAGTTGAAGCCCTGATTGGTCGCGAAGCGCATGTCGTTGTTGTCGAGGGTGTAGGGGACGATCAGATGCGGTGCACCGTGCTCGGTCGTCCAGTACGGCAGGTCGTCGGCATAGGAGTCGGCGTCGTAGAGGAAGCCGCCGGCCTCGACCACGAGCTTGCGGGTGTGCGGGCTGACGCGGCCGGTGTACCAGCCGAGCGGGCGCGAGCCGGTCACCCGAGTGTGGATGTCGATCGCGGTACGAACGTGCTCGCGCTCGGCGTCCTCGGAGAAGTCCTGATAGTCGATCCACCGATAGCCGTGGCTCGCGATCTCCCAGTCCGCCTCGACCATGGCGGCGACCGCCTCCGGATTGCGCGCGAGCGCCATCGCGACCCCGTAGACCGTGAGCGGCATGGCGCGCTCGGTGAACAGGCGGTGCAGGCGCCAGAAGCCCGCCCGCGATCCGTACTCGTAGATCGACTCCATGTTCATGTTGCGCGCACCGGGCAGCGGCGCCGCGCCGATGATCTCGGACAGGAACGCCTCCGAGGCCGCATCGCCGTGGAGGATGCAGTTCTCACCGCCCTCCTCGTAGTTGATCACGAACTGCACCGCGACCCGTGCCTCGCCCGGCCAGCGGGCGTGCGGGGGCTCGCGGCCGTAGCCGCGCATGTCACGTGGATAGGTGTCAGTCATCGCGCTGCCTCCTTGTGGTCGTCGCCGCTCGGCGCGAAGGGCGCGAGCATGCCGAGATAGGGCTTGGCGAGCGGGCTCGCGTAGCCGCCGACCTTGCTGGTGCGAAGCCCGAGCGCGACCAGTGACTCGGCCAGGCGCGCGGCGGCCGAGACCCCGTCGATCACCGGCAGCCCCACGTCGTCGGCCAGGCGTCGCGCCAGATCGGCCATCCCGGCGCAGCCGAGCAGCACGGTGTCTGCGCCGTGTGTCGCGATCGCCCGGCGGATCGTCTCGCGCACCTTCGCCTCGGCCCCGGAGCTCGGATCCTCGAGCGCGAGCACCGGCACCTCTGCTGCGGTGACGTGGGTGCGCTCGGCCATGCCGTAGCGTCGCGCCAGCCCCTCGAGCGCGGGCACCGAGCGCGACAGCGTGGTGACGATCGCGCACCGCCCACCGAGCATCGAGGCGAGGTGCAGTCCGGCCTCGCAGATGCCGAGCACCGGCCCACGCGCGAGCGCGCGGGCGGCGTCGAGCCCGGTGTCGTCGAAGCAGGCGATGACGTGGGCGTCGAATCCCTCGCGCTCACCCCGCGCAATCTCCTCGAGCAGGCCCGGAAGCGCGAAGGCCTCGTCGTAATAGCCCTCGATGCTGACCGGTCCCATGGACGGGTTGACCGCCACCACCTCGGTTCCTGGCGAGACCGCGGCGCGCGCTGCGACCCCGATCTTCTCGGTCATCGACGCGGTGGTGTTGGGGTTGACGACCAGAATGCGCATCACACCATCCCCTGCCCGGCGTCACTGCCCCGCCGCGCCTGGCGTCGGCGCAGCCAACTCGCGATCCCGAGCGCGGAGAAGATGAACGCGAACGAGACCGCAGTGGTGACGGTGCCGAGCGCGTAGATCTCGGGCGTGGTCACCGTCGTGGTCAATCCCTGCAGCTCGAGCGGCAGGGTGTTGAGATCACCGGCGGCCTGACTCGAGCGCGCGAGCTCGTCGTAGGACAGCGTGAAACCGAACAACCCCACCCCGATCAGGCTCGGCGCGATGATCGGCAACACGACGTGCCGAAACGTCTGCCAGTTGCTCGCCCCCAGATCCCTGGCCGCCTCCTCGTAGGACGGGTCGAAACGGTTGAACACCGCGAACATGATGAGCAGCCCGAACGGCAGCGTCCAGGTGAGATGGGCCCCGAGCGCGGAGGTGAAGAGCCCCATCGAGGTGGTGAACTGCCCCATGTCCAGACCGAGCCAGCCGCCGACCTCGACCAGCCAGCCGTCGAGCAGGCGGAAGCCGAGACCGATGCCGAGACTGACCACGATGGACGGCACGATCAGACTCGCCACCGTCACGTAGAAGAGCCCCGAGGCGCCGATGAACCGCCGCCGGTAGGCGAGCCCGGCGGCGACGGAGAACACCACCGTGATCACCATCACCACCAGCCCGAGGCGCAACGAGCGGCGGAAAGCAGCCCAGATGTCGACCACCCCGACGCCCTCCATGAGCTTCGCGAACCAGAACGTCGACACGCCCTGCATGGGGAAGGTGAGACCACCGTCCGGGCCCTGGAACGAGAGCAGGAGCACGGTGAGCGTCGGCCCGTAGAGGAACAGCACGAACAGCGCGAAGAACGCCGCGAGGAGGTAGAAGCTGAGCGGGCGGCGATCGTGGCTCACCGGCGTCTCCCGACCAGCACCGAGCCGCGGCCGAGGCCGGCGTGCGACGTCGGCACGATGTGCGCCACCCGATGCGCGATGAGCATCGTCAGAGCTCCTTGCGGATGTCGACGATGCGGGTCAGGCCGTAGATGATCATCAGCACCACCGCCAGCAGGATCACCGCGTTGGCAGCAGCCGCGGGGAATTGGAGGTAGGACATCTCGACCTGGATCACCTTGCCGATCGAGGCAATCTGCTGCCCCCCCATCACGCCGATGGTCACGAAATCGCCCATGACGATGGTGACCACGAAGATCGAGCCGATCGCGATTCCGGGCTTGCACAACGGGATCACCACCTCGACCAGGGTCTGGAACCCGCTCGCGCCCGCGTCGTACGCCGCCTCGAGCAAGGCGCGGTCGATGCGCATCATGGAGTTGAAGATCGGGACGATCATGAACAGGGTGTAGAGGTGCACGAAGGCGAGCACCACCGAGAAATCCGAGAACAGCAGCCACTCCTGCGGCTCGTCGACGAGACCGAGCGCAAGCAGCGCGTCGTTGACCAGCCCATTGCGCCCGAGCAGGGGGATCCAGGAGATCATGCGGATGACGTTCGAGGTCCAGAACGGGATGGTGCAGATCAAGAACAGCACGATCTGCATGCCCAGGCTTCGCACGTGGAAGGCCAGGAAGTAGGCGACGGTGAAGCCGGTGAGCAACGTGATCGCCCATACCAGGAAGCAGAACTTCAGCGTGCTCAGATAGGTCTTCAGCGTGACGCAGAGATCGGGGAGAGAATCGACGCAGCCCTCGAAGATCTCGACGTAGTTCTGCCCCGTGAAGTCGGGGATGATCTCGTACTCGTTGTAGTCCCAGAAACTCACCACCACGGTGAGCGCGAGCGGGATCAGAAAGAAGAGCGCGAAGACCAGCGCGAGCGGCGCGGCCTGCAGGTAGGGGCGGATGCCTGGGGTGTTGATCATCGACGCGTCGCCGGCCCGGAGCCACGCCCCGGGCCGGCTCGGCTCATCGCATCAAGCGGCGATGAACTCGTTCCACTTGCGCACCATGTAGCGGTTCTCGTCCATCACCGCGTTCCAGCACGCGACCGCACCCATGCGGTCCTCGAACGAGCCACCGTCACGGACACGCCCGGCCTTCTCCATCACCGTGCCGTCCGGTGCGGTGATGTCCTTCTCCGCCGGCTTGCCCTCCATCCAGTAGGCCCACTCGTAGGGCTCCATGTTGCTCTTGGCAGTGTCGAGCACCGCCGCGTAGTAGCCCTGGCGGTTGAGGAACGCGCCGGCCCAGCCGTCGAGGAACCAGTTGACGAAGTCGTAGGCGGCGTCCAGCTTCTTGCCGGTCAGGGTCTTCGGCAGACCGAATCCGGCGGCCCACGCCCGATAGCCTTCCTTCAGCGGCTGATAGGTGCAGGCCACCCCCTGCGAGCGCACCTTGGTCACCGCCGGCGACCACATCGACTGGATCACCACCTCGCCCGAGGCCATCAGGTTGACCGACTCGTTGAACTCCTTCCAGAAGGCGCGGAACTGGCCCGCCTTCTTCGCCTCGGTGAGGACCGCCATCGTGATGTCGATCTCCTCCTTGGTCATGTTCCCCTTGTCGGCATAGGTGTGCTTGCCCATGGACTCCACGACCATCGCCGCGTCCATGATGCCGATCGAGGGGATGTTGAGGATCGACGCCTTGCCCTTGAACTCGGGATTGAGGAGCTCGTGCCAGTGCTCGATCGGTCGGCCGATGAGGTCCGGACGGATGCCCAGCGTGTCGGCGTTGTAGACGGTGGGAATCAGGGTCAGCCACCGGGTCGGGCTCGACGCGAACTCGGCGCTGCTCTGCCCCTGGAGATAGCTCACCTTGATCGGTGCGGTGCCCTGGTCACCGATCTTCTTCCCGTTCACCTCGCCCTTGGTGAACACGGTCGTGATCTTGTCGAAGTTCTTGATGCGGTTGATGTCCATGCCCTGGAGATTCCCCGAGGGCACGATCTTCTTGAGCATCCAGTACTCGGAGTCCAGGATGTCGAAGCGATTCGGCTGGGTGACCGCGGTCTTCACCACGTCGTCCGAGGTCAGCGGGATGTACTGCAGCTCGAACCCGAGATCCGCCTTGACCTTCTCCGCGATCTGGGCGTGCTGGTTGACCGCGGTGCCAGCGTAGCGCAGGACGATCTTCTCCTGCGCGATGACGTAGGGAAATCCCGTGATCGCGCTGCTGCCGACGGCGGCGCCGGCCACCGCGCCCGCGCCCTTGATGAACTTTCGCCGCGAGATCCCCTTCGCGTTGCCTTGCTGCTTCGTCTGCTTCACGGCTGCTGCCTCCTCTTCCAGAGTGCCTCGGTTGTTATCTGCTGGTGGCCAGGACGTGCGCGTCCTCGGCCTCCCAGGTCGCCATCACCGAGTCGCCGACCTGAAATGGCGACTCGTCGAAGGCGCGCTCCGCGAGCGTCACCGAGAACTCGGCGGCTCCCGGTGCGTCGAGCTCGATCAATACCAGCGCCCCCTGGTACTCCACCGCGCGTACCATCGCCGGCATGACGTTGCCGAAGCCGGCGACGTCACCCTCTGGGCGCAGACGGATGCGGTCGGCGCGCACCGCGAAGTCGACCGTCTCGCCGATCGGCGCCGCTATGCCACGTAGCGTGTAGCGGGCGTCGCCTTCGGTCGCGAGCGTGGCGACCCCTTCGTCGACGCGCTCGATCGCCGCGCGCAGGATGTTGTGACCACCGATGAACCGGGCGACGAACTCGGTCGCCGGGCGGTTGTAGATCTCACGCGCCGGCCCGGCCTGCTCGATACGTCCGTCGTTCATCACCACCACCAGGTCGGCCAACGCCATCGCCTCCTCCTGCGAGTGGGTGACGTGGACGAACGTGATGCCGAGCTCACGCTGGAGGCGCTTGAGCTCGCCGCGCATGCGTACGCGCAGGAACGGGTCGAGCGCCGACAGCGGCTCGTCCAGCAACAGCACCCCGGGATTGGTGATCAGCGCGCGAGCGAGCGCCACCCGTTGCTGCTGCCCCCCCGAGAGCTGCGTCGGCAACCGCTCGGCATAGTCGGCCATGTGCACCAGATCGAGCAGCTCCATCGCCCGCGCCCGGCGAGACGCCCTGGGCTCACCGCGCATCTTGAGACTGAAGGCGACGTTGTCGACGCAGCTGAGATGGGGGAAGAGCGCGTAGCTCTGGAACATCATCGCCGTCGGGCGGCGCGCCGGGGGCGCCGAGTTGACCACCGCCGACCCGATCACCACCTCACCGTCACTCACCGACTCGTGGCCGGCGATCATGCGCAAGGTGGAGGTCTTGCCGCAGCCGCTCGGGCCGAGCAGGCAGCAATAGGAGCCGGCCGGGATCGCGAGGTCGATGGCGCGCACGGCCACCACCTGCCCGTAACGCTTGGTCAGACCCTTGAGCGCGATCTCGCTACCGGTGCTCATCCCCATTCGGTCGCGCGATGCCGCGACCGCCCCTCTCCGAACCACACCCCCGGCTCGCGCACCGCCGGTCACCGGGGCCGCACCCGACGACGCGCTCGCCCACGGACGCCCGGCTCGACTCGAGGGCCGCGACCGGGTGCGCAGCGGGGAAGCAATCCGCGTGCCGGATCCGGCGCGGCCCGGCAGCGCGGGCGTTGCTCACGCCGAGCCAGGCCGCATGCGGCGGCGGACGCGGGACGAGTGAGCCGCCGATGCGCGCGAGCGCCCCGCGGCGGTGCAAGTTAACACGCTTCGCACCATCACGGGGCGTCGCAGCCCCGAGACTGCGCTCAGCCGCGGACCGTGGCCATGAAGCGGTCTCGAATCGCGAGCCCGTCGATCGGAATGACGCCGACGCCGTCCGGCATCCCCGCCGCGCACTTCACCAGCACGACGTGCGGTCCGTGCTCACCGAGCACCCGCCGCATGGTGGGCACGATCTCGTCCTCGGCGTCGACCACGGTGACGCTCTCGATGCCGGCGGCGCGCGCCACCCCCGCGAGGTCGAGCTTGCCGGCGGTGAACGAGGTCTGGAAGCCGGTGGATCCGTAGGCCTCGTTGTCGATCACCACCAGCACCAGGTTCGCCGGCGCGACGCGACCGATGGTGGCGAAGGTCCCGAGATTCATGGTCACCGAGCCATCACCGTCGAAGACCACCACCTTGCGCGGCTGCGACATCGCGAGCCCGAGCCCGATCGAGGAGGCAAGCCCCATCGAGCCGAGCATGTAGAAGTTCTCCGGCCGGTCGCGGATCTGGAAGAGCTCCTGGCTGGGATGGCCGATGTTGCACACCACCAGCTCGTCACCGATGGTCTCCATCACCTTCTTGGTCGCTTCGAAGCGGCGCATGATTCGATTGCTCCTGGTGGTCGTCGGCGGTGCGGCGCGGATCGATCGCTCCGCTCGGGTCATCGGTGCTCCGGGGTGTAGTCG
Organism: Ectothiorhodospiraceae bacterium; assembly: GCA_024234875.1. Lineage (GTDB taxonomy): Bacteria > Pseudomonadota > Gammaproteobacteria > HK1 > HK1 > JACKNM01. The sequence goes on from JACKNM010000002.1 coordinate 508,033, forward strand.
GCGACCTTCCAATAGCTGAACGGGAACAGGAAGGCGACCGGGCGCTCCTCGGCCAACGCCCACTCGATGCCCTCGTCGACGCGTCCGAGCTGGTCGGGGTGCGGCACCGTCGCACAGCGCACCCCCGAAGCCTCCATCACCGCCTGCACCGCCTCGCCCATCGGCACCTGGGCCTCGATCTTCTCGCCCTCGCTGCCGCGGTGGCTGACCAGCATCACCGTCGGGATGCGGTAGTAGCCGACGAGAGAGCAGATAGCGTTGACGATCGTCCCGTAGCCCGAGTTCTGCATCACGATCGCCGGGCGACGGCCCGCGAGGTAGGCGCCGGTGAGGATGCCCATGCCCTCCTCCTCGCGCGTCACCGGGGTGTAGACGACGTCGCGGTCCGCCTCCAACAGGTTGATGACGCCACCGAGCAGACTGCACGGGACGGAGACGAAGAAGTCGATGCCGTGGGCGCGCACCTTGCGGTACAGCAGCTCCGATGGGGTGGGCGTGGTGGTGCTCATGATGCTCGGTCTCGCGGTGTCGGGCGGGAAGGTCCGCCATTCAATCCAATGCGTCCGGGGGGTGCAAGCTCGAGGCCAGGCGTGCCCGGGCCGCGGAACGGTACCATCGGCGCCGCGACGAGGGGAGGATGGCATGAGGCGGTGTGCGCGTGGCGCCAGACGGCGGGAGCTGGCGGCTCTGTTGCGGCTCGGCGTCCCGCTCGCCGGCGCCAACCTGGCCGAGCTCGGCATGGTCGTCACCGACATGGCGATCGTCGGTCGGCTGGGGCCGGTGGAGCTGGCGGCGGTTGGGCTCGGCGGCGGCATCCTGGTGGACGTCACCGGGGTGCTGATGGGCGTGGTGACGGTGGTCGGTGTGCTCGTCGCCGAGGCCCACGGCGCCGGCGACCGCGCCCGCGTGGCGGCGGTCACCTGGCAGTCGGTTGCGATCGCCGTCGTGCTGTCGGCAGCCCCGACGCTGCTCGGTCTCCATCTCGCCCGCCTCCTCGCCCACGCCGGGCAGAGCCCTGAGGTGCTGGTAGCGGCCGAGGCCTACCTCCGCGGCCTGGTCTGGTTCGTGGTGCCCGCCATGGTGTACACGGTGCTGTTCGACGTGCTGCTCGCGCTCGGGCGCACGCGGGTGGTCTTCCTGGTCTCGCTCGGCGCGGTCTTGCTGAACGCGGTGACGAGCTGGGCCCTGGTGTTCGGGATCGGCGGTGTCGGCGGCATCGGGGTCGCCGGCGCCGGCTACGCGACGAGCCTGGTCAACGTCGCGATGTGCGCCGTCGCCCTCGGCTACTGCCTGGTGGCGCCCGACCTCGCCTGCCTCTTGCGGCCGGTCGACCTTCGACCGCAGCGCAGGATCTGGAAGGACGTCTTCCGCGTCGGCACTCCGGTCGGCGGAATCACCCTCGCCGAGAATGGCATGTTCTCGGTGTTCGCGATCGCGATGGGGACCTTCGGCTCGGTCGCACTCGCGGCCAGTCGCATCGTCTTCGGCTACGTCAAGGTGACCGGGGCGCTCGCCTTCGCCCTCGGCGATGCGGCGGCGATTCGGGTCGCCCACGCCGTCGGCGCGGGCGAGCCGGCGCGGGCGCACCGGGCCGGCTTCCTCGCGCTGGCGGCCACCGCGGCGTGTCTCGCGCCGCTCGCGGTGGTCGCCGTGTTGCAGCCGGATGCCATCATCGCCGTCTTCCTCGGCACCCTCGACGAGGCCGACCGCGCGGTCGTGCCGCTGGCCTCGGCCCTGCTCACGCTGGGTGCGATCTACCTCGTCGTCAGCGGGCTGCAGACGGTCGGCGAGCATGCGCTGCGCGGGCTACAGGACACGCTGGCGCCGATGTGGATCTCGGCATTCGGGCTCTGGGGCGTCGGGCTGCTGGGTGGGCTCGCGCTCGCGTTCCCGCTCGGCCACGGGCCGCAGGGACTGTGGTGGGGGCTGTGCGCCGGCTCGACGCTCACCGCGGCACTGTTCGCCCGCCGCTTCACCCACCGACTGCGACGCTGAGCGTCGGCGGCCACCCCGCCGGACCGGCGAATGCAGTTCATGCCGGGCCCCGGATCGCCGATACTCACCGCACTGATCGCGCCAGGCACGCTCGATGCGCACTGCCTCCTATCTCGTTCTCGGCTGGGTCTGCGTCGCCCTCGGCGTGATCGGCGCCTTTCTCCCGGTCATGCCCACCACCGTGTTCCTGCTGGTGGCGGCCTGGGCCTTCGCGCGCTCGTCGCCGCGCTGGCATCGCTGGCTGCGCGAGCACCCGCGGTTCGGCGCGGTGATCCGCGGCTGGGAGGAGCACCGGGCGATGCCGCGGCGCGCCAAGCGCATCGCGCTGACCACGCTGGCGGGGTCCTATGCGGTCACTGCGACCTGGCTCGGCCCGTTCTCGACCGGCGCGCTGCTCGGCGGCGCGGCGATCGTCGGCGTCGCGCTCTACATCCTGTACCTCCCGGTATTGCCGACGGAGTAAGCTCCGCCGACGTTCCAGTATCGAGAGATCGTCGGATGCCCATGCACCCCGACATGCAGTTCCTCGTCGATGCCCGCGACCGCGCCGGCACTCCGGGCACCGACGTCACCGGCTATCGCCGATTCTGGAATGCCTACGCCGCCGCCACCGGCGCCCCACCACCCGGCGACATGCACATCCACGACCGCACCGTCGGTACCGTCCCGGTTCGCGTCTACCGCCCCGGCGGCACGCCCGGTCCACGCCCGGGCATCGTCTACATGCACGGCGGTGGGTTCATGCTCGGCGATCTGGACAGCTCCGACACCAACGCCTGGGGCATCGCCCAGGAGACCGGCGCGGTGGTGCTGAGCGTCGACTACCGTCTGGCCCCGGAGCACCCCTACCCGGCGGCCTTCGAGGACTGCTGGGCGGTGCTCACCTGGCTCGCCCGCGACGGCGCGGCGCTCGGCGTCGACCCGACGCGCCTGGCCGTCGCCGGCGACAGTGCCGGGGGCAACATGGCCGCGGTCCTCGCGCTGGCCGCGCGCGACCGCGGTGGCCCGAGCCTGCGCGCGCAGGCCCTGGTCTACCCGTGGCTCGGGCTGCCGTTCACCAGCGCGTCGTATCGAGACAATGCCGAGGGGCCGGGCCTCACCCTCGCGCGCATGGTGATGTTCCGCCAGGCCTACCTCGGCGCGGAGGAGACCGACGACCCCTACGCCATGCCCCTGGTGGCGACCGATCTGACCGGCCTGCCGCCGGCCCACGTCCACACCGCGGAGCTCGATCCGATCCGTGACGACGGGCGCGCCTACGCCGCGCGGCTGGCCGCGGCCGGCGTCGCGGTCACCTACCGCGAGGCGAAGGGCATGATCCACGGCTTCCTGCGCGCGCGGCTCGTCGGGGCCGCGGCGCGCGCGGAGTTCGAGGCGCTTTGCCGATTCCTGCGCGAGTCGTTTGCCGAGGGCGACCTGGCGACACGATGAGCGCGCACGCGGCCATCACCGGCGCCCACGTCACCGCCGTCGGTGCGCGACCCGGGACCACCGCGCTCGGCCTGCACTACGAGGCCGCCAGCGGCGCGGTGGCCGACGCCGGCCTCACGCTCGACGATGTGGACGGCGTGCTCTGCGCCTACTCGCTGGCCGAGCCACATCCGATGCTCGCCTCCGCGTTCTGCGAGCACGCCGGCCTGCGGCCCGCGTTCAGCGCCGGCATCCACGCCGGCGGCGCGAGCGCGGCGACGATGGTGGTGCAGGCGGCGGCGCTGGTGCGCAGCGGTCAGTGCCGCCACGTCCTGGTCGTCACCGGCGACAATCGGGCGACCGGGATGTCGCGCGACCGCGCGATCGCGGCGCTGGCGGAGTTCGGCCATCCCGAGTTCGAGCGTCCCTTCGGGCTCGCCATCTACGCCGCCTACGCCCTGGTCGCACGCCGTTACATGCACGAGTACGGCGTGCGGTCCGAGGACCTGGCGGCGCTGGCGGTCGTCCATCGGCGTCACGCCGGTCGTCACCCGAAGGCGCACATGCGCGAGCCGATCACGGTGGACGACGTGCTCGCGTCGCGCGTCATCGCCTCGCCGCTGCACCTCCTCGACTGCTGCCTGGTCTCCGACGGCGCGGCGGCAGTGCTGGTGAGCGCGGCGGAGGCAGCCGTCGACTGCGCGAAGCACCCGATCTCGGTGCTCGGCGCCGGCCAGGGCCACACCCACGAGCACATCGTCGCCGCCCCCTCGCTCACCGAGTTCGGCTGCCGCGACTCGGCGGCGCGGGCCTTCGCGCGAGCGGGGGTCGGGCCCGGCGACGTCGACGTCGCCGCGATCTACGACAGCTTCACCATCACCCTGCTCGTCGAGCTCGAGTCGATGGGCTTCTTCGCCAAGGGCGAGGCCGGCCCGGCGGCGGCCGCCGGGGCCCTGGATCTCGGTGGTCGGCTACCGTGCAACACCCACGGCGGGCTGCTCTCGTTCGGACACTCCGGCGCCGCCGGCGGGATGTTCCACGTCGTGGAGGCGGTGGCGCAGCTTCGCGGCGAGGCCGAGGCACGTCAGGTGCCGGGCGCCGAGGTCGCCTTCGTGCACGGCGACGGCGGCATCCTGTCGGCCCACTGCTCGATGGTGCTGGCGCGGCGATGACGACGCGGCCCCTGCCCCCGATCACGCCCGACTCGCGCCCGTTCTGGGACGGATGCGCGCATGGCGAGCTGCGCGTGCAGCGCTGCCGCGCCTGCGCCGGGCTCCAGCTACCGCCCCGAGCGCGATGCCGTGCCTGCGGGGCGGACACATTCGACTGGGCGACCCTGCCCCCGCGCGGCGTCGTCTACAGCTTCACCATCGTGCACCGCGCGCCGACGCCGGCATTCCGGGACGACGTGCCCTACGTGCTCGCCCTGGTCGAGGTCGCACCGGGCGCGCGCCTGATGCTGAACGTGGTCGACTGCGAGGCCTCCGCGATGGGGATCGGAGCGCCGGTCGACATCGGCTTCGAGCCCCGGGAGGCGGATGGCGCCACGGCCTTCCTACCGGTGGCGCGGCTGTCGCCGGCCACCGATCCGCCCGACGCGCGACCCGCGGCCCGGTGAGCCGCCAGCTCGGCGGCGCCGGGCGGGATCCCGCGCCGGCTCAGCCCCGGGCCGCGAGTCGCCGGCGCCGGGCCGCCGAGGCGCCGAGCAGGCCGAGCGAGAGCAGCGCGATGCTCGCCGGCTCCGGCACGTCGGCGGTCTCGAAGAAGAAGTCCACGCGGCCGCCGTAGAAGTCCTCGCCGACGATCTGGTCGTCGGCGGTGACGTACTCGAGCGTGCCGCGGAACAGGATGCGCCCGGTCGCGGTCACTCCGCCCGCCCCGAGGAACGCGGCGATGCTGCTGTCCGGCACCCCCGGGGTCGACCAGTGGATGAAGCCGTCGGTCTCGAGCGCGCCGGCGAGATCCACGGTGAAGCCGGTCGCGGTCGGGAGCAGGTTGTTGAGATCGATGATGATCGAGCTGCCGTCCCCGTTGCCGCCGCGCATGCTCGAGTTGCGCACGGTGCCACCACCAGCGGGACCGACGCCGGTCACGTTGTAGTCGTTCAGGGCCCAGTCGACCGGACCGGCGACCGCCACGCTGAGCGTGTTGTCGACGTTGTCGACCGCATTCAGCACCGGCGCCGGCACGCTGCCGTCGTTGGTCGGCGCCTCGACCACCAGGTCGAAGCCGAACTGGCTGCCGCCGAACGGCTGCCCGGAGAAGATGGCGTTCCAGCTGAGGAAACCCGGACCCGGATCGAGGTCGTCGTCGAGGAACTGGAACGCGGCGCCGACGCTCGCGCCCGGCCCCAGCCGCGCGGCCAGATATGCCTGGTTCGCCGGGGTCTCGGCGGCGCCGGCGTTGTAGACCACCGAGATGCCGCCCTGGCTGATGAAGCCGAGCGGGATCTCACCGGCGAGGGCCATGGGGGTCGCCAGCGCGGCGGCCATGGTGACGACGAGTCGACGGGCAGTGAGCGTGGCGTTGCGTGGCATGGTTCCTCCTGAACTGGGTCGGTGGATCTCCGCGACCACTCGGCCGCGACGGCGCGCTGGTGGATGCAAGATCCTCGCCACAAACCTCCAACCCATTGAATCGAAAAAATTGTTTACCGCATCGGACGAGGCTGCCCGCGGTCGTGGGTGGCTTCTGTAAGGAATCCCGACACGCCGTGGCCGGTCGCCGTCGCCACCGCGTTGGCGACCAGGGCGGACGTGACGCCGGGCGGGACCGGCTTCGAGGCGCGCGAGGCCGACGGCATCACGATGGCCATGCCGGTCACGCGGCCATCGACCGAGAACGAACCGTTCGGCGAGTGACCGGCATCACGAAGTCGCGCCACGCTCGGGTCTAGCGTGATGTCGACGGCGCACCCACCGTGTATCCGGGGCGCCGACGACGCATTCGGCACGCTGTCTTGCAGCGGAGGGTTCGGACATGAGCAAGAAGTCGTTGGAAGCCTTCATGGCACGTCTCGAGGAAGACGCCGAGCTGCGCGCGGCGGCGCGCGGGCTGGCCGAGAAGGGTAAGGGCACGTCGCTCGGCGCGGTCACCGAGCTCGCCCGCAAGAAGGGTTACGACTTCACCGCCGAGGAGGTGAGCGGGCAGCTCGCGGGCGAGCTCGACGAGTCACAGCTCGAGAGCGTGGCCGGCGGTCTCCTGCCGGCAACGACGCTCACCTCCATCAAGTGGAGTGCGTTCCCCAAGGTCCAGATCTACCTCGCGGGCCAGTCGCCCTCGAGCGGCGACTACTACTTCAAGTTCTGACCGGTGGCCGCGAGCGTCGCCTCGCGCTCGCGGCGGGGATCCGTGAGAGCCCGCACGACCGGGTGGCGGCCGTGACCCTGGCCGAGCCGCCTCCGACCGCGCCGCCGGGGGCGGCGGCGCGGGTGCGCGCAGCGTTGCGGGCCGCGGGCATCGACGAGGGTGGTATCGCCGACGTGCTCGGCGCTCGCGCTCCCGCCGGCCTCGGCCCGGCCGGTCTCGGCCGGCGGCTCGGCGGCCAGGACCCGCGCGCGATCCTGCTGCGGCTGTTCCTGGCCGAGACGTCGGTCCCGGTCGGTGTGGTGCGGACCGCGCTCGGCGCCGAGACTCTCGATGCACTGCGGACCTGCGGGTTGGTCCGGGTCGCCGGCGGGCGGGTGCGCCCGTGTGTCGCCATCGAGCCGATCGGCGGGCTGCTGGTCACCTACGATCGGCGCTCGCGGCACCGCGCGCACACCGCGGACTACGTCCTCGGCCCCGGCCCGGTGACCCGGCGCCTGGCGGACCTCGCGGTGCCTTGCCCGCGAGGGCGCGTGCTCGACCTCGGGTGTGGTTCCGGCACCCTGGCTCTGCTGTCGGCCGCCGCCGGCGCGACGGTCACCGGCGTCGACGTCAACCCGCGTGCCATCGCGTTCGCCCGCTTCAACGCCGCTCTGAACGCGCTCGACGACGTCGAGTTGCTGGTCGGCGATCTGTTCGCCCCGGTGGCCGGCCGCCGCTTCGACCGCATCCTCTGCAATCCACCCTACGTGGTGTCGCCGGCGCGGACCTACACCTATCGCGACGCCGCCACCGACGTCTGCGCGACCATCGCTCGAGACATGCCGGCACACCTCGCTCCCGGAGGCGTCGGTCAGATGCTCGCAAACTGGCCTTGCCGCCATGGGCAGGGCTGCCGCGAAACGCCGGCCGCGTGGCTCCCCGATGACGGCGCCGATCTTCTGGTGCTCGCCGGCGACGGCCTCGACCCGGTCGCGTACGCGGAGACCTGGCTTCGGCAGGAGCACGCCGACGACCGGGTGCTCGCCAACGAGCTCGATGCCTGGCTCGCCTACTATCGCGAGCAGGACATCGGGTGGCTGGGCGAGGGGCTGGTGACCGTCCATCGGCCGGTTGGCCGCGCGCCGTGGCGCGAGGTCCGCGCAATGCCCGAGACGAGCGGCGCGGCCGGCGCATCGATCGGCAACCTCGTCGCCGCCCGCGACTGCCTCGCCCGATGCACGGACGACGCGAGCCTGCTCGCGCTGCGGCTGATGGCGCCACCAGGGGTCGAGTTGCGCGAGCGGCGCCGCGCCGGCATCGACGGCTGGGACGCCCCGGTATTCGAGGTGGTCGCTCGCCGCGGACTACGCCTCGCGGTGCGGGTCGACGCCGTCGGCGCCGCGATCGTCCGCCGTCTCGACGGGCACCTGACGCTTGCCGAGGCGGCGGCCGCGGTCGCCGACCGCGCCGGTGTCGACGTGAGCGCGCTCACCGACGGTCTGCCCTCGCTCGTCCGCGCCCTGATGCAGGTCGGCCTGCTGATCCCGCGCGAGCCAATCCGTGAGCCAATCATTGCCGCACGCTGACCCGCGGTTCAGGATGTGCGCGGATGTTCACCTTCGACGAGGCGGAGACGATGGCGAGTCTGGCGGGACGGATGGCGGTGGTGACCGGCGCGGGGTCGGGGATCGGTCGGGCGATCGTGCTCGAGATGGCGGCGCGCGGCGCGGCAGTTGCGGCGGTCGACATCGATCTGGCGGCGGCGCGCGAGACCGCGGCCGACGCCGAGGCGGCCGGGGGACGAGCCCGCGCCTACGGCGCGGACGTGAGCGTGGCGAGCGCGATCGACGCCGCCGTCGACGCCGCGATCGCGGACCTCGGGCCGCTCGACATCATGGTCAACAACGCCGGCATCCTCGACGGCTACTTCGACGTCGACGAGATGGACGAGAAGACCTGGCGGCGGGTCATCGACATCGACCTCACCGGGGTCTTCCTCGGCTGCAAGCGGGCGGTGCGCGAGATGCTGCCACGCGGCCAGGGGCGGATCGTCAACATCTCCTCCACCGCCGGCCTGAACGGCACCGGCGGCGGCGCCGCCTACATCGCCGCCAAGCACGGGGTGGTCGGGCTCACCCGCCAGATGGCGGTGGTCTACGGCGCGCGCGGCCTCAACGTCAACTGCGTCTGCCCCGGCGCGGTGCCGACCGGGATCCGCAAGCACAGCCAGGCGATGCTGGGCCCCGACATCCCGGACATCAGCCAGCGCGGGGTCGCGGTCAACGACGAGCAGGTGCGCGCCCTGGTGCCGATGCAGCGCCGGGGCCGCGCCGAGGACATCGCCAACGCGGTGTGCTTCCTGGCCGGCGCGGAGGCCGATTACGTCAACGGCCACACCCTGGTGGTCGACGGCGGCTGGCGCGCCAAGTAGACGCGGCGTGGTGTGCCGGCGGTCTCAGCGCGGCACCGCCGGCCGCGCGTCGCGTCGCCCGTGGGGTTACCCTGCGCCGAGTCGCCAACGCCAGGCCGGTCGGGGCACCGGCGGGAGTCGCCGCTGATGAGCAATCACCGCGCACGACGAGCCGTCTGCAGCGTGCTGGGCGCCGCCCTGGCGCTGCTCGCGCACGGGCTCGCCATGGCGGTGACCACCAGCTCGCCCGACGGCCGCCTGCAAGTCGAGATCGACCGTCAGGACCTCGGTGCCAGCGTCGGGCGCTATCCGGCCGGCGAGGCGTGGTACATGCGCGCCACCCGCGACGGGGCGACGGTGCTCGACTGGTCGCCGCTGGGGCTCCGGCTCGCCGGCGCCGACCTGCGGCTCGGGCTGGACCTGGTGGGACAGACCACCGAGTCGGTCGAGGGGGACTACACGCTCCTCCACGGCAAGCGTCGCGCCGTGAGCTACGCCGCCAACGAGACCGTGCTGTCGCTCGCCCCCACCAGCGGACCGGGGCTCGAGGTGGTGCTGCGGGTCTTCGACGACGGCTTCGCGGTCCGCTACCGACTCGACGGCAGTGGACCGGTCACCGTCGACGCCGAGCACACCGCGTTCCGCATCCCGTCCGGCGCCATCGCGTATCTCTCCGACGCGCTGTTCCCCGACCTCTTCTTCCCGAGCTTCGAGGCGCCCTACGTCCCGCGCGTGGTCGGGACCAACGGCCCGGGCGACGGCTTCTACTATCCGGCGCTGTTCGCGCTCGGTGACGGCCAGAACTTCGTCCTGCTCCACGAGGCGGGGCTCGACGAGCACTACGTGGGCACCCGCCTCGACGCCGATGCCACCGACCGGGTGTACCAGGTCCGCTTCCCCTCGCCGGGCGAGGGCGACCCGGCCGCGCCCACCACGGTCGTCGACGCGCGGCCACTGGCCACGCCCTGGCGCGTGGTGATGGTCGGTACGCTCTCGACCCTGGTCGCGAGTGATCTCGTCACCCACCTCGGCTCCGATCTCCATCCCGCCTTCGGCGGCGACACGAGCTGGATCCGCCCCGGCAAGGCCGCGTGGTCGTGGTGGAGTCAGGACACCGGCCTGCCGCCACTACAGCGCGAGTACGTCGACTCGGCGTACGAGTTCGGCTGGCAACACATCGTGGTCGACGCCGGATGGGCGGGATGGCCCGACGCGGACGCCGAGGTCGAGGCTCTCGCCGAGTACGCGGCCACCCGCGGCATCGGGGTCTTCCTCTGGTACAACTCGGGCGGGCCGAACAACGCCATCTCCGAGGTGCCGCGCGACCGCCTGAACGATCTCGCCGCGATGCGCGCCGAGCTCGCCCGGCTGCGTACGATGGGTGTGGCGGGGGTCAAGGTCGACTTCTTCCGCGGCGACAAGCAGGCCAACATCCGCCAGTACCGCGAGCTGCTCCGTGCCGCGGCCGAGAACCGGCTGATGGTCGTCTTCCACGGCTCGACGCCGCCGCGCGGCTGGCGCCGCGAGTTCCCGAACCTGCTCACCAGCGAGTCGGTAATCGGGACCGAGTGGTACAAGAGCCAGTTCTGGGATGCGCCGAAGGCGATCCACAACGTCGCCCTGCCGTTCATTCGCAACGTGGTCGGCGCGATGGACTACACGCCGCTCGCCTTCGAGTCAGCGCTGGCGCTCCACGGCATCACCTACGGCCACCAGATCGCGCTGCCGGTGGTCTACGAGTCCGCCATGCAGACCTTCGCCGACCGCGCCGACGCGAGCCCGAGCGAGGGGTTCCGCGCGCTCTTCGCCCGCTTCCCGTACTTGCGCGAGTTGCTGCGCGAGCTACCCACCACCTGGGACGAGACACGCCTGCTCGAGGGCCATCCGAGCAGCCACGCGGTGCTCGCGCGCCGCTCCGGCGGGCGTTGGTACATCGGCGGGATCAACGGCAACGACGTCGCCGTTGCGGTGTCGGTCGCGGTCTCGCAGTTCCCGGCGGCGGTCTACGACGCCCATCTCGTGGCCGACGGCACGACGCCCGACGACCTCACCGAGTCGACGGTCGTCGCCGGCTCCGAGACCGTGGTGAACGTGACGATGGCACCGCGCGGCGGGTTCTTGCTGGCCCTGGTGCCGCGCTCCGAGCACTCCCCGTTTCGCGACGATCCGCGCGAGGGCGAGTGGCGGGTGTCACCGTGGATGGGCCACCTCGACGACCAGCTCTACCCGTGGGTGAACCACCGTGAGCACGGCTGGTTCCGCGCCCTGACCGACGACGCGAGCTCGTTCGTCACCCAATCGGAGGCCGACGGCATTCGCTGGACGAGCGAGACGCTGTATCCGTTGATGTACGACTACGCGCGCGGGCAGTGGCTCTACTACATCGTCGACTCGGCCGACCCACGCGTCTTCTTCTACTACGACACCACGCTCGGGCGGTGGCTACCGCTACCGCCGCCCTGATCTGGCCTGCCCTGAGCTTGTCGAAGGGTCGAAAGGTCGAAGCCGCCGCGGGCGGACACGGGGACCCGCCCCTACGAGGTGACGCGGCGTCGGCGGTGATCCGGCAGGGGCGGCCCCCCGTGGTCGCCCACCCACCGACGACCACCAAACCCGCCTCAGTGCTCGGGGATCTGCACCGTGCTACCGCGGGCGCGCAGCACGTGCCCGTAGGCATCGAGCAAACGATCGACGTACGCATCCCAGTGATACTGCCGGGCCAGCGTCGCATTGCGCCGGCCGAGCTCGGTGACTCGCCCAGGGTCCGACCACAACGCGCGCAACGCCCGCACCAGCGCCTCGCGGTCGCCCACCGCGAAGCGTTCGCCGGCGAACTCGAGCGGCACGCTGGAGGCGACCGCGCACCCGGATGCCATGGCCTCGACGAGGGCGATGCCGAACGTCTCGGCGTGGGACGGGAAGACGAAGATCGAGGCACGCGCGAGCTGCTCGCGTAGCGGCGCTCCGGACTCGAACTCCACCAGCTCGACGTTCGCGAGCGCCGCCCCGCGCACCCGAGCCTGGCCCTCGCCCCAGCCGACGAGGCGAAAGGGGATCTCCGGCAGCACGCGGGCGGCGGCCAGCAGGTCGTCGAGCCCCTTTCTCGTCTCCAACTTGCCGACGAACAGGACCACCGGCTCCTTGGGTCCGTCGGCGCGATAACGCTCGAGCTCGACTCCCGGACTGGTCACCGAGGTCCGCGTCGCGTCGACCCCCATCGCGATCCCCTCCTGCCGCGAGAACTCGCTGAGGAAGGCCATCCAGTCGTAGCGACGCGTCAGGACGAAGCGCTCCCACCGCTCACACGCCGGCCCGAGCCGGTCGCCCTTGAGATCGCGCCACGCCGCTCCGAAGAGCCCGAGCACGGAGCAGACCACCGGCCGCCGCACCAGCCAGCCAGCCGCCAGACTGGGAATCGCGGCGTGATAGGTGAAGGTCTGCACGATGTCGGCGTGGCGCGCCCGCCCGGCGATGGCCGCCAGCGAGAGGTTCATTCGATAGGGGTGAATCGGTAGACGCGTCACCGCGACGCCTGCGTGCTCGGTGTCGGCGGGATCTCCAGCGGTGAGCACCTCGACGTCGACGCCGCGGGCCATGAGACCGCGCGCGGTCTGCAGGACCACGATCTCCCCGCCGCCGCGAATGTCCGGAGGGAAGCGATCGTGGGTGAGGAGAACCCTCACTGCCCCGCCAGCTCGGCCGCGACCGCGGAGTCGATCGACGCCAGCACCGCGGCCTCGTCCGGTAACGTCACGCCGAGCAGGCGCCTGGTAGCGGAGACGTCCATCGCGGTGCGCGTCGCCTCGCCCGGCTCCGGCGGCGCGGTGAACTCGACCGCGAGGCGGAGTCCGCGCTCGGCCAGCGCCGCAACCACCGCCTCGGCGACGAAGCGATTGGACCGAGCAACGCCGGTGCCGACGTTCAACACCGTCAGCTCCCCCGCGCCGGCGCACCGATCGGCCGCGGCCAGCACGACGTCGACCACGTGCTCCACCGGCACGTAGTCGCGCAGCAGCGCCCCGCCGCCCCGCAGCACCGCCGGAACCGCGCCGTCGGGATGGCGTCGGGCGTGTCGGACGAGGAAGGGGATCAGGCCGCGGCACCCGGCTCCGATCACGTTGCCGAGCCGCAACGCGACCGCCCGCCCCCCGCGCTCGCGTGCCCACGCCCGGCAGGCCATCTCCGCCGCCACCTTCGAGGCGGCGTAGATGCCGAGCGGTGCGGGCACCGTCTGCGGCTCGGAGCTCGTCCCCGGCGGCGCGTCACCGTACGCGGAGCTGGTCGAGGCGAGCACGAGATGCCGCGGCTCGGCCGCCTCCAGCACGCCGAGGGTGCCGTCGAAGTTGATCGACATCAGCTCGGCATGGCCCGCGAACGGAATCACCACCTCGGCCACTGCCGCGAGGTGCACCACCGTCCCCGCCGGCAGCGCGCCGGTCAGCTCGGCGATCCGCCGACGATCGCGAACGTCCCCGAGCTCGCAGCGGTGCCCATGGCTCGACGGGGCAGGCACCAGGTCGACGCCGAGAACCCGAGCCGACGGGTCCAGGCGGCGCAGAAGATGCTGGCCGACGAAGCCACTCGACCCGGTCACCAGCATCCGCACCACCACTCCTTCGACCGCACCACGACGCGTGTGCCGAGATCACACGAGACGCACGACGGGGCCGCCGGCCACTCCGGCGGCATCGGCGGCGCCGGTCAGGCGACGGTTGCCGCCACCAGGGAGACGTCGCGCTCGAGGCCTCCGACCCGGATACGTTTGATCAACATGGTGCCGCCCTGCTGTGACAGCCCCCACGTATCCACCGCCGCGGCGATCTCGGCGTGCCGCTCGTCGCTGAACTGGAATACCGCCCGGGTCTCGGAGGGAAAACGGTATCCGCTGACGTCGGCGGGGAAACCGTCGTGCACCCACTGGTCGACATCGTGCGACACGGTCACGTGCACCGGGGCGAGCAGCCGCTCCTTGCTCGATCCGGTCGCGTAACGGTGGAGCATGTACTGCTCGAAATCGCGCCAGATCTCGTCGAAGTCCTCGAACTCGCCGAGACCGCCCCGGCCCTCGAATGCGGCGCGAGCGGTGGCCAGCGCGAGCCCACATACGGGCTCCCACATGCGCAGGCAGACGTGCGACAGCACCTTGGAGATCAGGTTGTCGCCGATGTCGCCGGTGCGCACGCGCTCGAAGATCTCCGGGCGGCCGTAGAACTCGCGCATCGCCTCTGGCGACTCGAACAGCTCGCTGCGGGTCTCCTGCAGGAAATCGTCCAGCAGCGCCCGCAGCTCGCCCTGGTCGCGTTCCATCGCCTGGACCAGCGCGAGGTACAACTCCGAGCGCTTCACCCCCATCCGCACGCCAAGGTCGAACAGTGGCTCGAGCCGCGTGTGATTCATGAACACCGCGCAGGCGAAATGCCGGGTTCGCGCGCGCAGATAGTCCTCGAACGGCAGATCGTCGGTGGCGACGATGATCTCGTCGTGCTCGAAGATGGGCTGATCCTCGTAGACACCGAAGCTCTTGCAGATCAGCCGATAGCGGGTATCGAAGCCGAACTTCTGTCGTGACTCCGGGCGCTCCATCTCGGTGCCCTTGAGCATCATGCACTGGAAGTTGTTGAGCTTCATGGTGCCGGAGTCGATCATGCCGAGCATGCTGCGCAGGTGGCTGTCGAAGGAGTCACCGGGCAGGCCGAGGATCAGGTCCGAGCTCGACTTCAGCCCCCGGCCGCGCATGTGCACCTGCAGCGCCTCGTAGGCCTCGAGCTTGATGTTCTCGCGCTTGATGTTGCCGAGAACGTCCTCGTCCAGCGACTGCACCGCCTGCCAGAAAACCAGCGCACCGCCCACCTTCTCCAGCGACTCGATGATCCGGTCGGGACGGTTCTTGCCGGTGGTCGCATCGATGTAGGTGGGCCAGCGGTAGCGTCGCTGGGTCTCGGCGATGTAGTCGGAGAGGACCGGATCGCGCTTGTACA
Organism: Ectothiorhodospiraceae bacterium; assembly: GCA_024234875.1. GTDB lineage: Bacteria > Pseudomonadota > Gammaproteobacteria > HK1 > HK1 > JACKNM01. The sequence goes on from JACKNM010000002.1 coordinate 523,114, forward strand.
TGCCCCAGTTCGGATCGGCGATCCGCAGCATGCCGATGGCCGGCGAGTGCTCGCGGATCATTCGACCCATGTAGAGCAGCTCCTCGTGCAGCCGTTCCTGCCCGAAATTCGTCACCCGGTTGTAGTACCCGGTGCCCTGCACGCAGAAGCTGCAGGTGAACGGACAGCCGCGGTTGGTCTCCCACAACGGCGACAGCTTGCCGTCGAAGAACTCGTCCATGATCCCGGTGAGCCACGGTGACGGGATGTCGTCGAGGTTGCGCTCGCGCACGCGGACCTCGTTGCGCTCGACGGTCCCGTCGGGGCGCACGTAGACCGAGGACGGCAGACTGCGTTGCAGGACGCGCTCGACCGAGGCCCCGGCGTCGAGGAACTCGCGCACCAGATCGGTGGCCAGGAAGTCCCCCTCGCCGAGCGCGTACAGATCGATCTCGGGGTGGGCGCGCACGAACTCGGCCTGGCGCTCCGGATCGTCGAAGATGTTCGGGCCGCCCATGACCACGAAGGTCTCCGGGCGCACCGCCTTCGCGACGCGGGCGACGTGGAGCGAGAGTTGCTCGTTCCACATGTAGTTGCTGACCATGAGCACGTCGGGCGGCGCGGTGCGCAGCGCCGCGAGCAGCGGCTCGGGATAGGCGAACAGCCGAGACCGCACCTCCTGCAGATCACGATCCATGACCGCCTTCATGTACCCGACGTTGATGGGCATGGTGTCGGTCGACAGAACGCCCATATAGCGGTGCCGCAGATCGGCCAGATATACGGTCGGTTTCATGTCTCGGGCACTCCCGTTTCCGTTGCGGCGTCCACGACCGCCGTCTCATGCAGCAGCGGTGCGCCCCTCGTCCGGAAGGGCGCCCGCGCCCATCGTCACCGTGCGCTCGAGGCTCGACGCTCGAACCCGCTTGATGAGCATCGTCGCCCCCGCCGGGGACAGACCGTAGACGCGGACCGCGCGCTCGATCTCGTCTCGCTTGTCCGGGGTCAGCGCGAAGGTGGCCTCGACGCCGGCGGCCAGACGGTACGGCCGCACGTCGTGCGGCAGGCCGTCGGCGATCCAGCGCGCGATGTCGTAACGCATCGCGGCGCGTCGCGGCTCGACGAGCTCCTCCAAGGTGAGCCCACTGGCGTAGCGTAGGGTCTGGAACTCCGAGAAGTCCTGCCAGAACTCCTGGAAGCCGGGCATCGCCCGCTCGGCGTCCCGCGACTCGAGCATCGCCCGCGTGACCGACAGGGCCATCGCGCTCACCGCCGACCAGATGCGGAGCTGACCGAGAGAGGCGTACTTGTACATGAGGTTGTCGCCGATCTCGCCGCGCGCCAGCTTCTTGATGTTGTCCTCGTCGGAGTAGAACTCGAGCATCGCCTCCCGCGACTCGAACAGCTCGCTGCGGGTCTCGGCCAGGAACGAGGCGAGCAGGGCGCCCACCGTCGCGTTGTCGGCCTGCAACGCGTCGACGACGCTGCGGAACAGCTCCGAGCGCTTGGCTCCGAACGACTCGACCAGCGAGAGCAGGGTCTCCAGACGGCCGGTGTTCAGGAAGCAGGCGCAGGCGAAATGGTGCAGCCGGGCGCGGAAGTAGTCGTCGAAGGACAGCGCATCGGTGGCGACGACGATCTCCTCGTCCTCGAACACCGCCTGGCCCTCGTAGACGCCGAAGCTCTTCGGCACCACCCGGTAGCGCGTCTCCAGGCCGAAGCGCTCGCGCGAGTCCCGGCGCTCGAGCTCGACCCCGCGCAACATCATGCACTGGAAGTTGTTGAGCCGGGTCACGCCGAGGTCGATCATGCGACTCAGGCCGTCGAGGTGTGACGCGAGCGTCTCCGTCGGCAGGCCGAGGATGAGGTCGGAGCTCGACTTCAGCCCACGACCTCGCATGTGCACCTGCAGGGCCTCGTAGGCATCGAGCTTGATGTTCTCGCGCTTGATGTTGCGCAGCACCTCCTCGTCGAGGGACTGCACCGCCTGGTAGAGCACCAGCGCGCCACCGACCTTCTCCAGCGACTCGATGATGCGGTCCGGCCGGTTCTTGCCCGTGGTGGCGTCGATGAAGGTGGGCCAGGAATACTTGCGTTGTGCCTGCCCGATCGCCTCCGACAGGGAGGTGTCGCGCCGGTACATGCCGTAGTTCGGATCGGCGATCCGCAGCACGCCCATGTTCGGCGAGCGCTCGTGGATCATGCGCCCGATGTAGTCGATCTCCTCGCGCAGCCGCGCCTCGTCGAAGTAGGTGACGCGGTTGTAGTACTCGGTGCCCTGCACGCAGAAGCTGCAGGTGAAGGGACAACCGCGGTTGGTCTCCCACAGCGGCGCGAGCTTGCCGTCGAAGAACTCGTCCATCACCCCGGTGAGCCAGGGGGAGGGGATGTCGTCGAGATTGCGACGCCGCTTCTGCACCGGGTTGCGCACCATCTCCCCGTCGGGGCGCTGATAGACGGCGGAGTGGATGTCCCGCGCCTTCAGTCGAGCGGCATCGCAGCCGGCGTCGACGAAGGCCTGCGCAAGCTCTGCGGCGAGGAAGTCGCCCTCGCCGAGCAGATAGACGTCGACCTCGGGATGGTCCCGGACCCACGACATCTGCCGGTCCGGCTCGTCGTGGATGTTGGGCCCGCCCATGACTACCAGGGTGTCGGGGCGGACGCTCTTGGCGACGCGAGCAGCGTGCAACGAGAGCTGCTCGTTCCAGGTGTAGTTGCTCAGCATGAGCACCTGGGGCGGCGCCTCCCGCAGCGCGCCGAGCAGGCGGTCGGGGTAGACGAACAGACGCGACCGGACGTCGGGGACGTCTCGATCCATGACCGCCTTCAGATAGCCGATGTTGAGGGGCATGGCATCACTGCCCAGCACCCCCATGTAGGTGTGGCGGAGGTCCGCCAGGTAGATCTCGGTCGATGCGCCCACGGTGCCTCTCCTCGCGCCACCGTCTCGCGCGGTGGCTGCATGTGGCTCCAATCCCTGCCACCCATCTCCTGGTCGAGGTGCGGTGGATGCCCCGCACCGGAACGCGCCGCCCGCTCGGCGGCTCAGATTTCTCCGCGGCTCGCGAGCTCCAGGTCCGAGCGGACCATCTCCTCGATCAGCGCCTCGAACCCGATTCGCGGCTCCCAGTCGAGTTGCTCGCGGGCCTTCGCCGCGTCTCCGATCAGCAGCTCGACCTCGGCCGGGCGATAGTACTTCGGGTCGAGGTCCACGTAGTCCCGGTAGTCGAGCCCGAGTACCGAGAACGCGCACTCGCACACATCGCGCACACTATTGGTGCGTCCGGTCGCCACCACATAGTCGTCCGGATCGTCCTGCTGCAGCATCGCGTGCATGGCCGCCACGTATTCCCGGGCGTGGCCCCAGTCGCGGCGCGCGTCGAGATTGCCGAGCGCCAGGCGCTGCTGGCGTCCCACCTTGATGCGCGCCGCCGAGCTGGTGATCTTGCGCGTCACGAACTCCAGACCACGGCGCGGGCTCTCGTGATTGAACAGGATGCCCGACGCGCAGAACATGCCGTAGCTCTCGCGGAAGTTTCGCGTCAGATGGAATCCGGTGACCTTGCTGACCGCGTAGGGACTGCGGGGATGGAAGACCGTGTCCTCGGTCTGCGGCACCTCGCGCACCTTCCCGAACATCTCCGAGGAGCCGGCGAAGTAGAAGCGGCAGCGCGGACGCAGCTCCTTCAGCGCCGCCAGCACGAAGTGCGTTCCCATCACGTTGGTCTGCATGGTCGAGAAGCCGTCGTCGAAGCTCTCGGCGACGAACGACTGGGCGGCGAGGTGGTAGCACTCGTCGAGGTCGACGCGGCCGACCACGCTGTAGATCGACGGGTAGCTCTCGAGCATGCCCGGATGCAGCACGACGCGGTCGAGCAGGTGGGCGATACGCCCCAACCGCTGGCGCTGGCTCTCGAGCGCGACGCGACGCACGATACCGTGCACCTCGTAGCCGAGGCCCAGGAGATGCTCGGCCAGGTAGCTACCGTCCTGGCCGGTGATCCCCGTAATGAGCGCGGTTCGGGCCATCGATGCCTGCTCGACATGGGCGTGGTGGTCCCGGCACCGCTCGGTACGGTGTCCGGCCGAGCACCGAAGTGTAGCGGCGCGCGGGCCACGGCGCGAACACCGTCCGTTCTGGCCGACCTCCGTCGCGCCGCGGTGGCGCGCGCGTTGGCCACCGTCGGTCGCGTGGCCTATCCTCGCCTTCGCTCTCACCACCCACGTCGAGGTCGGGCGACACGGCCGCACGGCACGACCCGGGTCGCTGCGGCGCCGCCTGCAGGTCGCGTCGACTGGTGTGGCTTCGACCGGCTACCGGAGCAGCGATGCGCATCGTCCTCACCCATCCTTTCTGCTGGCCCCACGTCCGCCGCGGGAGCGAGCGACTGATCGACGGCCTCGGCCAGTTCCTCGACGGGCGCGGGCACGACGTGCTCACCCTGTCCACCGGCCCCGGGCTGGGGACCACCGAGCACACTGCGGCCGGCACGCGACGGCTGTATCCGTCGTTGTGGCACCCGCTGCTCGCGCGCGTCCGGATCCAGGCCTACCACCCGTTCCTGCTCACCTCGCTCCTCGGCCTCGCGCGCGCCGAGGCCGACGTCGTGCACAGCTTCTTCTTCACCGACGGCTTCGCCGCCGGGCTGCTGGCACCGCGCCGGCGATTCAAGGCGATCCTCCAGATCAACGGGCCGGCGGCGCCCTGGGCGTTTCGGCGCTTCCTGCCCCCGGACCAGGGCATCCTCCGACGCGCGATGGAGAGCGCGGACGTGGTGCTCGCCCCCAGCCGCTTCGTCGCCGACGTCTTCGACGAGCACTACCGGGTCGGTGCCCGGGTCAGCGTGCCCCCCATCGACGTCGACCACTTCCTGCCGGGACCGCCGAGCAGCGAGCGTGAGCCGATCCTCGCCTCGGTGGCCAATTTCGACGAGCGCCGCAAGGGGGTTCGCGTGCTGGCTCGCGCGTTCGAGCGGCTCCTCGGGGCGCACCCCGAGCTCACCCTCCAGCTCTCCGGCTCGATGTCGGACGCGACCCGCGCCGAGGTGCTCGGCTCGGTCGGCGAGCACGCCCGGAGTCGCATCGAGCTGCTCGGGGTCGGGCGGGTAGCCGACGTGCAGGCGCTCTACCGGCGGGCCCGGCTGTTCGTGCTGCCGACGATGTGGGAGGCCTCGGCGTACTCGATGTTCGAGGGTTGGGCGAGCGGCCTGCCGGCGGTGGTCACCGCGCACGGCGGCCTGCCCGAGTTCGTCACGCCCGAGACCGGCGTGATGTTCGATCCCCTGACCGACGGCATGGAGACCACCAATGTCGAGGGGCTGACCGAGGCCATCGACCGCGGGCTCGAGCTGGCGGCGGACCCGCAGACCAGCGCACGCTGCCGCGCCCACGCCGAGCGCTATGCCTGGGACCGGCTCGGACCCGAGGTCGAGGACATCTACCGCGAGTAGACCCCCGCGGCCGATCACCGACTTGCGACCAGGGTCTCAGGTCGCTCGGTGCCTTGCTTGACACTCGCCCAGCCGTCCACAACACTCGCCGCACGCTCGGTCGAGGCGCGTCTGGCACCACCGGTCCGCAGCGCTGCGAGCGTTCCGTGGCTCATGCGCACCGCGTGAGCAGCCCGACCCCGGACATGGCGGCGCACCCGTTGTCGTCTGAAGCGTGTCCATGCGACCACTCGACCGCGCGAGCCATGTCAGTCAGCACACGCTTCTTCACGTGGAATCGACGCCTGTGCCATCGGCTGCAGCACTTTCTGCCGCACGCGGTCGAGCACCCGATCGCGAGCTTCGGCGGGATCGTCGCGCAACGCGCGGCTGCGAGGCCCGGCCAACGCATCCTCGACGTCGGCGGCGGCAAGACGGCGGCATTCGAGCCCAATCGAGACGCCGGCGACTTCCTGATCGCGATGGACGTGAGTGCCCAGGAGCTGAGCCGCAACCAGGCGGTGGACGCACAGGTCGTCGGCGACGCCTCGCGGGGACTCCCGTTCGCCGACGGGAGCGTCGACCTGGTCGTGTCACGGGCGGTGATCGAGCATCTGGACGACCCCGGCCGCTTCGTGCTCGACAGTGCGCGCGTGCTGAGAGCGGGCGGGAGCTGCGTGCACGTCTTCCCCACGCGCTGGGCGCCGTTCGCGATCATCAACCGCGCCATCCCGAACGCGGTGGCGCGCGCCCTGTTGCGGATGCTGCAGAAGGACTCTCCGTATTTCCCGAAGGACAACTGCGGATTTCACGCCTATTACCGGGACTGCACGTACTCCCGGATGCGGGCTCACCTCGAGCGGGCGGGGTTCGAGGTGGTGGAGACGCGGCTCGGGTGGTTCCAGTCGTACTACTTCGACTTCTTCCTCCCGCTGTATCTGCTGAGCGTCGCCTACGAGCTCGCCATTCGCGCGCTGGGACTGCGCGACCTCTGCCCGTACGTCTTGCTGGTGGCGGAACGCCGCCCGCCGCGCGCGTGAGCTGACGGCACCGATGGACCTGCAGATCCCCGAGATCTCCCTGCGCGACCTGGTCGAGATCGTCTTCCGTCGCCTGTGGGCGATGGTTTCCATCGTCGTCATGGTGATGCTGGTGGTGACGGTGTGGGTGTTCGTCATCCGCGGCAACCTCTACGAGACGGAGGCGAAGCTGCTGGTGCGCATCGGGCACGAGCAGGCGCCGCCGAGCACGGTGCTGCGACCGAACACCCCGATCGTCGGCTACCGGTTCCAGGACGTGAACTCCGAGGTCGAGATCCTGCGCAGCACCGACCTCATCGGCCGGGTGGTGGACGAGCTCGGCCTCGACCGCCCGAGCACGCCCGAGGTCCCGTCCGGGCTGGTGGCGCGGATTCGCTTCGAGATCAAGCGCCTGATCGCCGAGGTCCGGGAATGGGTGGACGAGATCCTGATCCGGGTCGGACTCAGGACGCGCCTCACCGATCGCGAGAAGGCGGTGGCGATGCTGGAGAGCGGATTGTTCGTTCTCAGCTCGGAGGACTCCAACGTCATCACCGCCAAGCTGCTGCTCCCGGCGCGCGAGGGCATCAGTGGCGTCCTCGACAAGATCGTCGCGCTCTATCTCGACACCCGCCTCGCGCACTTCCAGAGCCCGGGCGTGGTCGATCTCTTCCGCGAGCAGTCGGATCAGGCGCTGCAGGCGCTGCGCGACGCCGAGCGGGCGCTCGCCGCACTCGAGCGCGAGGTCGACATCGTCAACCTCGCCACGCAGAAGGAGCTCCTGCTCGAGCGCGCCACCGAGCTCGACCGCGCGATCGCGCAGGCCCGGATCGAGGTCGCGACCCTGCGCGAGCGGGTCGACCGCCTGGACCGCGCACTGGCCGCGGACAGCCCGCGCCTCGGACTCCTCGGCGACCTCGGCGAGGGCCTCCAGGCCGAGCTGTTGCGGCGGCTGGCGGAGATCGAGCGCGAGCGCATCGAGCTCGAGGCAACCGAGATCGGCGCCGCGCTCAAGCTGCGGCGCAACCGTGAGCAGTTCCGGGTCACCGCCGAGCTGCTCGCGTCCAACCTGGGCACGGCGCTCGCCGAGCGCGAGGCGGAGCTGGCCGCCCGCGAGCAGGCGCGGGCCGCGGTCCAGTCGAGGCTCACGGATTTGCACGAGCACGAGGCGCGCTGGCGGGACCTGCAACGCGAGGTCACCATCCTCGACGGCGAGTACCAGTTCTACCAGGGCCGACTGCACGAGGCGACGGCGACGGTGGCGATGGAGCAGGCGCGAATCGGAAACGTCAGCATCATCCAGCACCCGATCGACCCGTTGGCGCCGGCCGGGATCCGAAAGATCTACCTGCTCGTGATCGGCCTCGTGCTCGGCATCGTCGCCGCCCTCGCCTGGGCCACTGTCGCGGAGTTCTTCGACCACCGCACCTACTCGCGCGAGCAGGTGCGTCGCCACCTGGGGGTCGACGCGGTGGCGGTGCTGCCACGCACCTCGCGCCGACGGCTACCGGCGACGGGCTGAGGTGGTGGCGAACGACCGGGACACGGCGCGCCGACACGCCCTGGAGGGTGCGCGCGAGATCGCGGCCCTGGTCGCTCGCGCCCGCGGGCGCGCGACGGCGAGAGTGGTGCTGTTCGCGAGCGCATGGGCCGGTGAGGGGACCACCACCGCGGTGTGGGCGGTGGCGCGCGAGCTGCGCGAGCACTACCGACAGCGGACCCTGGTCATCGACCTCGACCGGCGTGGCGCGCGCCGCAGCACGCGCGGGACCGCCCCGGGGCTCACCGAGATCGGCGCCGACGATGTCCCGGTCGCAGAGTGTCTGCGGGAGGGACCGGCGGGCGTGAGCGTGCTGGCGTGGGGCGGCTCACGCGCCGGCGCCAGCCCGGACCTCGACCCGCTTCCGGCCCTGAAACGTGTCATCGATGCCTGCAGCGACGAGTTCGACGTGATCCTGGTCGACGCGCGACCGATTCTGGACGACCCCGACACCGTCGCCCTCGCCCGGCTCACCGACGGCGTGGTGGTCGTGGTCGAGGCCGGTCGCACCCGGTTCGAGGTGCTCGAGCGGGTACGCGCCGCGCTGCAGCGCGAGGACGTCGGGATCCTCGCGGCAGTCCTCAACAAGCACGTGCGCCGGATCCCCGGCTGGCTGTACCGCCTGTTGCTGCAGTAGCTCGGCGGCCGGGGTGACCGCGTCGAGCCTCGTGCCGCGACTCGGCGCACAGTTTGGACCGTCACACCGGAGCTTCCCTTGACGCCCCGACCGCCGCTCGGCGATTGTCTCGCGTCAATTGCGCTGCTGCCCGGTAACGGCTTCATGAGTCCGAAGAGCACAGGTCCCGACACCGACACTGCCCGCCTCGACCCGGCGAGCGCGCTGGCCCGCTGCTGGGTGGGTGCGTGGCTCGCGGTCGCGCTGACGCTCGCCGCAATCCTCGCTGGCACGCCGCGCACCACGATGGCGCAGACCACGTCGGTGGTCGACATCTACTTCTACGGGCACCAGAACGGATCGACCCCCGAGAGCCAGCTCACGCGCACCATCCCGCTCGCCGCGCAGGCGGGTCAGTCGGTCCTCTGGTACGCGTATCCGACCGCGTCCTGGATTCAGATGAGCCCGCAGTTCGGCGTCGCGACATCGACGCCGACCGACTTCGAGTTCTCGGTCGACCCGACGGCATTGGGGCCGGGCATGCACACCGGCTACATCGCGCTCATCGACCTCGTGGGTCGGCGGGTGCTCGGGGTGCTGGCACTGCGCTTGCGAGTCTGCAGTGGGCACTGCCTGTTCGTCGACGCGGCGGCCACCAGCCACGTCATATCGCCGCTGCTGTTCGGCAGCCAGATCGACTACCTCGACGGCGGCGGCGGCCTCTGGGACACCCTCCCGCAGCCGGTCTGCGACGCCAACCAGGCGGGCGGTGCCCCACGCGAGCCGCACATCAGCGAGCTCGAGCAGGCCGGCGTGCGCATGCTGCGATATCCGGGCGGCATCCCGTCGGACTTCTTCGACTGGGCCGGCGCGGTCGGTCCGGTCGAGAGCCGGACGCCGCAGATCGTGCCGTGGGCGCTGTCGGAGGCGGAGATCGAGTTCGAGTGCCCGCTGTTCGGCCCCGACGAGTTCGCCGACCTCGCGGTTCGGCTCGAGGCACCGATGCTCATCACCACCGCGGCGAAGAACGCGACCCCCTCGGAGGTCGCCGGGTGGCTGCAGCACTACCGCGCGCGCGGCATCCCCGCCGGGTACTGGGAGATCGGTAACGAGATCTACATCCCCGGTGCGCCGAAGGGCGACCCGAGCGGCACGCCGTACTGGACCGCGGCAACGTACATGTCGTCGAGTGAGTACGCGCAGGCATTCGACGCCCAGGCGGCCGCGCTTCGCGCCGTCGACCCCACGGTCAAGATCGGACTGGTCGCGAGCCCCTACGCGATCATCGACGGTGAGCCGTGGAACGCGAACGTCGCCTCGGCCTCCGCCCAGCGCGCCGACTTCATCTCGGTGCACCTGTACCAGCCGGCCCGTGACGTCACCAGCACCTGCGCGCCGGCCTCGGCGGAGCAGATCTACGGCGCGCTGCTCTCGGCGCAGGAGCTGGTGAAGCTGCAGATCCAGACCCTGAAGGACACGATGCAGCAGTCCGGCAACGCCCAGAGCAAGACCCCGGACATCGCGGTCACCGAGCACGGCACGATCTTCGTACCCTGCGAGGACCCCTTCAATCCGTTCGACCCGCTGTGGCGAGAGAACCGCACCCTCGGCTCCGCGCTGTTCAGCGCGCTCAGCTACAACGTCTTCATGCGCGACCCGCGGGTGACCATCGCCAACCATGTCGCGCTACTCCACCCGCGTGCGCAGGCGCTGCTCAACACCGACCCCACCGATGGTGTCTCCTCACCGGTGCGAAGCGCCTTCTTCCACGTCCTGAAGCTCTACTCCGAGAGCGCCCAGGGCACCCGTGTGAGCGCCGCGCTGCTCGACCCGCCGCTGCACTCCACGCAAGGCTACGAGGTCATTCCGGCCTACGAGGATCTGCCCGTGCTCGACACCGTCGCGGTGCGCTCGGCAGACGACCAGCGCCTGCACGTGTACGTGGTCAATCGCAGCCTGACCGAGGGCGTCACCACCCGAATCGCGCTCGATCGCTTCGTCTCGGCACCGAGCGCGGTCACCGCCGCGGTGCTGCACGGCGCGGCCGTCGACGCCGTCAACACCGCCGCGGCGCCGGACGCGGTCAGCGTCAGCACGGTGCCGCTGAGCCCGTCGAACGAGATCGAGTACACCTTCCCGGCGCATTCGTTGGTGCGCCTGACGTTCGCGCGGTAGCTCGGTTGCGAGCTAATCGGGTAGCGATGTCAGTCGGCGGGCCGGCGGGTGACCATTCGCTCGAGCCCGTCGTCGATGACGTGCACGAAGCGCTGCCAGGTGAACATCCGTGCGCGCTCGAGGCCGGCGGTCCCCATCGCCTGCGCCAGGGCGGGGTCGTCGACGACCCGGCGCATGGCGGCCGCGAAGGCGGCAGTGTCCGGCTCGGCGAGAAATCCGGTTCGACCGTCCAGCACCACCTCGGTCGGCCCCCCGCGCGCGACCGCGATCACCGGTTTTCCGTGGCGCATCGCCTCCAGCGGTGTCAGCCCCCAGTCCTCGTTGAACGCGGTGAACAGGGTCGCGTGGCAGCGCTCGTAGAGGTCGGCCATCTCGGCGTCGCCCGGGTCGATCACGAAGCTCACGTCGTCGCGGCCTTCCACCATGGACTGGATGCGCGACAGATACGGCGCGCTCTTGCCGTCGACCATGCCGGCGATCACCAGGCGCATCGGCGCGGGGGCGGCAGGCCACAGACGGAGGAACGCCTGGACGCCGAGCTCGATGTTCTTGGTCCACATGATCCTGCCGGGCAGGAAGAAGAACGGCTCGTGCGCGCGGCTCGGGTGGATGGCCGATGCATCGATCCCCGGGTGGGCGAGCTCGATGTCGTCACCCGGGTGGAGCCCACCGGCGACGACGCGCCGCCGCACCGTGTCGCTGATGCAGAAGACGTGGTCGTAACGCCGCCAGGCGCGGCGGTCGACGAGCCGATACGCGCGCTCGGCGAGCGCCCAGGCGATTCGGCGCGCGCCCGAGCGCGGCTGCTGCCGGTCACGGTACTCGGGGTCGTAGACCGCGCGCAGGGGCGTGAAGCACAGACACGCCACCGGCACCGCCGGAAGCCCGAAGTTGAGCAGACTGCCCAGACCGTCGCAGCACACGACCACCGCGTCGTGGTCCCCGGCCGGCAAGCGTGTCCGGGCGATGCGCGCGGCCGCTCGCGCGACCGAGACCATGTCGCGGTCGACGGCCACCCGGTCGAGCTCGACGATGTGGCGCTCGCGAAGCTCGGCGAACGTGCCGTCCGGGTCGTGGTGGCTGGTGAAGATCGACCATCGATGTCGGCTCCGCGCGGTCAGCTCGACCAGCGTGCGCTCGATTCCGCCCTTGAGATAGATCCACGGATGGTAGAGGGCGACGTTCATCGCGGGTTCCTGGCTGCGCCGACGGCGGCGGGCCGGCATCCACGGTCCGGTTGAGGCGCGTCGTGCCCGCCTACAGCGGCCTGGTGCGGCCACACAGCCTCGCGTTCAGTCGCATCCAGAAGCTCCTCGATGCGGTGCTGATCGCGGTCGCCTACCTGGTCATCGTCGAGCGGGTCTCGGGCCACTGGCACGAGCGCGACACGCTCTGCGTGCTGCTGGCGGCGGGGGTCTTCCATGTCGCGGCGACCGCCAACGATCTCTACCACTCGTGGCGGATCGCCGGCATCTGGCGCGAGATCGGTAGCGTGGCCACGGCGTGGATGGGCACCGCCTGCACCCTCCTGCTGGTCTCCTATCTCGTCGGGGTCACCGACACCTACGTCCAGAAGGGAACGGTACCGTGGCTGGTGGCGACCCCGGTGGTGCTCGCGCTGTGGCGGGTGTCGGTGCGGGTGCTCTTCCGCGCCCTGCGCCGTCAGGGCCGGAACTCGCGCACCGCCGCCATCGTCGGCGCGACGGAGGTCGGGTTGGAGCTCGCCCGCCACATCGACGTGGCGCCCTGGACCGGCCTGCGGCTGCTCGGCTTTCACGACGACCGCACACCGGCCGACGGACGGGCCAGCCCGCTCGGCGAGTTCCCGCTTCTCGGCGGCCTCGACGCGTTGGTCGAGACCTGCCGGCGCGGCGACATCGACGTCGTCTTCATCGCCCTTCCGTTCCAGGCCGAGCTGCGCATCCGACGCTTCATCCGCGAGCTCGGCGACACCACCGCATCGGTGTACCTGGTCCAGGACTTCTCGACCTTCGAGCTCTCCCACGGCCGTTGGTTCCTCCTCGGTGGAATCCCGATGGTCAGCATCCACGAGACCCCGTTCTACGGGGTCGACGGCTGGATCAAGCGCGTCGAGGATCTGGTTCTCGCGAGCATCATCTGCGTCATCATCGCCGTGCCGTGCCTCCTGATCGCGCTCGCCATCAAGGCCACCTCGCCCGGTCCGCTGCTGTTCAAGCAACGCCGATACGGCCTCAACGGCCGCGAGATCACGGTCTGGAAGTTCCGCACCATGCGCGTCGCCGAGGACGGTGCGCGGGTGCCGCAAGCCCGTCGCGACGACCCGCGGGTGACACCGCTCGGACGCATTCTGCGCCGGACCTCGCTCGATGAGCTGCCGCAGTTCGTCAACGTGCTCGCCGGCACCATGTCGATCGTGGGGCCGCGGCCGCACGCGATCGCCCACAACGAGGAATACCGCAAGCTGGTCGACCGCTACATGCTGCGCCACAAGGTCAAGCCCGGGATCACCGGCTGGGCGCAGATCAACGGCTGGCGCGGCGAATGCGAGACCGTCAGGGACATGGAGCGACGGGTCGAGTTCGACCTCGCCTACATCCGCAACTGGTCCGTCACCCTCGACCTCAAGATCATCGCCCTCACCCTGGCGCGGCTGCTTCGCGACGACAAGGCCTATTGAGCGCGTGTGGGTGACGCGTGCGCCGCGGGGCGCCACGCACCGCGGTCTGCGCGGCGGCGGCTCAGGACGCGGCGGCACGCTTGGTGAAGAAGTCGCGATACCAGTCGATGGTCTCGCGCAGGCCGTCGTCGAGTCCGAATCGCGGCTTCCAGCCGAGACGCTCGCGGGCCCTGGTCGCCGACAGGTACTGCTCGCGGATCTCGCTGCTCGCCTCGTTGAGGATCACCGGCTCGAGATCCTCGCGACCCATCAGGGCGAGGATCCGATTGGTCAACCCGAGCACGTCGAGCCGAATCTCGTTGCTGAAGTTGAAGGCCTCGCCGTGCACCGCGGGATCCTGCATGCGCTCGGCCAGCACGCGATACGCGTCGGCGACGTCGCGCACGTAGATGTAGTCGCGCACGAAGGTGCCGTCGCTGCGGATGATCGGGCGCTCGTCGTGGAGCACCGAGCGGATGGTGCCCGGGACGATGCGGTTGAAGTTCAGGTCGCCACCGCCGAAGAAGTTCCCGCAGCGGGTGATGCACACCGGCAGCCCGTAGGTCGCGTAGTAGGTACGGGCGAGCAGATCGGTGCAGCTCTTGGAGACGTCGTAGGGATGCTCCCCGGCCATCGGCATCGACTCGACGTAGGGCAGGCTCTCGTTGGTGCCGTACGCCTTGTCACTCGAGGCGACGACCACCGCGCGCACGCGCGGGCTGTGCCGGCACGCCTCGAACACGTTCCAGCTCCCCGCGATGTTGGTGCGGAAGGTGGCCACGGGATGACGGTTGGCGGTCCCCACGATCGCCTGCGCCGCGAGATGGAACACCACCTCGACCTCGTACTCCGAGATCACTCGCTGCAGGAGCGCCAGATCCTCGATGTCACCGCGCACGGTGGTGATGCGCGAGATCGTGCCGTCGGTCACCAGCGACGACTGTGGGACCTGGTCGCGCACCAGCCCCACGATGTCCGCCCCGCGTTGGTGCAGATCCCGGGCCAGGGTCGCGCCGAGCAGGCCGGTGCACCCGGTGAGGAACACCCTTCGTCCTCGCCAGTAGTCGACCGTGTGGTCTGCCATCCTCACCTCCGTCTGTCGCTGGCGCGGCATCGCATTGGGGAATCGATCGGGTAGGCTCGACCGCGCACGTGGGAGCGGCGGGCAGGCCGGCCCCGGACCAGGAGCCGAGGGCCATTGTGCCGGCGTGATCGCGCCGGATGCTACCACGGCCCGACGAGCAGCTCGCGATGTGTGACCGGGGCCACGACACGCCGGCGGATTGCTTGCGTGGCCTCGACACGCATGGAACCATAGCCCCGGTTTTCAGTTCGTCCCGGCGGAGGTCTCGGTCCGCGCCGGGGGCATTCGACCCGGCCTCGGAGGCGAAATGAGCGCGACAGACCGACCCAGCACCGCGTCCGGACCGGATCGAGGCAGCGTCCCGGCGAAGGAGGACATCAAGGTCGTGATCCTCTGTGGGGGTCGAGGCACGCGCGCCTACCCCTACACCGAGCACATGCCGAAGCCGATGTTGCCGGTCAACGGGCAGCCCATCGTGATGCACGTGATGCGCATCTACGCCGCCCAGGGGTTCCGCAACTTCGTGCTCTCGCTCGGTTATCGCAAGGAAGTCATCATCGACTACTTCGACCGCAAGCACCTGGACTGGAACGTCGAGCTCGTCGACACCGGCGACGACACCGACACCGCCGGGCGTATCCTCGGTTGCCGCGACGTGCTCGGCGAGACCTTCATGGCGACCTACTCCGACGGCCTGGCCGACATCGACATCGGCAGGCTGCTCGCGTTCCACCATTCGCACCCTGGGCTGGTCACCGTCACCAGCGTGCCCCTGGTCTCGCAGTACGGCACCCTCGACATCGACGCCGCGGGCTGCATTCGCGCCTTCCGGGAGAAGCCGACGCTGCGCGAGTTCTGGATAAACGCCGGGTTCTTCGTGTTCGACCGCACGGTCTTCGACCACTGGTCGGGCTCGAACCTCGAGCGCGACGTGCTTCCCGCGCTCTCGGCGCAAGGCCTCGTCTACGCGCACCGCAGCGACGGGTTCTTCAAGTCCATGGACACCTACAAGGACCAGCAGGACATCGAGGCGCTGCACGCGGCGGGCAAGCTACCGTGAGCGCGACCGCGGCGTGACCGGACGGCTCGCGTCCGGCCCGGCGCGCACCGGCTCGGAGCGTCGCCGCGTCTCCGGGTGTGCGGTGCTCGTCGGGCTCGCCATCGCCGTCGCGGCGTTGCCGAAGGCGCCGGCTGCCGAGCCCCCGGCGTATCGGCTCGGGACCGGCGACCAGGTCCGCGTTCGCGTCTACGACCGCCCCGATCTCTCGGGCGAGTTCCGCGTCCGCGCACCGGGCGTCCTGTCGCTCCCGATCGTCGGGGAGATCGAGGTCGCCGGGCTGCCGCTGGCGAAGGTCGAGCGCGCGATCCAGGACCGCCTCGGTGGCGAGCGCGAGGGTCAGATGGCGTGGGTCAGCGTGGACGTGCTCGCCCATCGGCCGTTCTACATCCTCGGCGGCGTCCGCTCACCCGGTCGTTACGCCTACGAGCCGGGTCTGACGGTGGTGCAGGCGATCGCGTTGGCGGGCGGCACCGGTGCGTCGGACGACGACTTCCTGGTGCAGGTCGAGACCTCGCGCGCGCTCGAGAAGGTGCGCACGCTTCGGCAATCCCTGGGGGTGGCGATCGCACGGCGCGCGCGGCTGCGCGCGGAGGCCGACGGCGCGACCGAGATCGTCCTGCCGGCCGAGGTCGGGCAGTACCTCGATCCGCAGCGTCTCGCCGCGACCGGTACCCACGAGCAGGGCCTGATGACGGAGCGGCGCAGCGCGCTCGAGGCGGAGGTCGCGTCGCTGGAGAAATCGAAAGGCGTGTTCGAGGAGGAGATCCGCGCCCACCGCCAGCAGATCGGGTTGGAGAACACACAGCTCCGACTGGTGCGCGAGGAGCAGGACGAGCTCCGGGGCGTCGCCGACCGGCGCCTGGTGCCCAAGACCCAGATCCTGGCGCTGGAGCGCCTCGCCACCCAGATCGAGGCCAACAAGCGCGAGCTCGAGGCGTTCATCGCCCGCGCGCGCCAGCGCATGGACGAGGTCGACACCAACCTCCTGCGGCTGCGTAACGGACGTCGCATCGAGATCCTCGCCGGTCTCAAGCAGGCCGAGGACGAGATCGCGGTGGTGCGCGCGAGCCTCGAGGAAACCGAGGCGTTCCTCGCCGACGCGCGCGTGGCGATTCCCGCCCCGGCGCCGGCATCGGGCGCGGCCTCCGGCACGCGACCCCTGATCGTTCGGGCGACCGGTGACGGCTCGACGCGCATCGAGGTCGACGCGCTCACCCCGGTCGAGCCAGGCGACGTGGTGATGGTGCCGTCGCGGCGCTCCACCGCACCGTTCGACGGGCTGCTGAACGGCCTCCCGGCGCGCTGATCGACGCGCCGCGGCCCGCTCCGGCGGGCTCAGCGCGCCCAGTCCGAGGCCAGGAACGCCTCGTAGCAGCGCTCGATCCCCTCGCGTAACGACACCCGCGGCGACCACCCGAGCGCCCTGATGCGGGTCACGTCGAGCAGCTTGCGTGGCGTGCCGTCGGGTCGGCTCGGGTCCCATTCGACCGGCCCGCGGTGTCCCACGACGTCGCGGATCAGGTCGAGTAGCTCGGCAATCGTGATGTCCTCTCCGGAGCCGACGTTGATCAGTGGCGGCCCGTCGCCGTCGAGCAACGCGGCGAGCCGCGCCGGCTCGAGACCGGCCACGTGCACCACCGCGCGCGCCATGTCGGCGCTGTAGAGGAACTCGCGCCGCGGCCGTCCGGTGCCCCAGGCACGCACCACCGCCCCTGGTTGCCGACTCGCCTCGTGGACCTTGCGCAACAGGGCCGGGAGCACGTGCGAGGTCTCGAGATCGAAGTTGTCGCGCGGCCCGAAGAGGTTGCACGGCATGAGCGCGACGTAGCGCGTCCCGTACTGTCGGTTGTACGCCCAGCACATCTCGATGCCCGCGATCTTGGCCACCGCGTAGGGCCGATTGGTCGGCTCCAGTGGGCCGGCGAGCAACGCGTCCTCGCCGATCGGCTGCGGGCACTCCCGCGGGTAGATGCACGACGACGCCAGGTAGACGAGGTCGCGCACCCCGGCGCGCCACGCCTCGTGAATGACGGTGCTGGCGATGGCGAGGTTGGTGCGCGCGAACTCGGCCGGGTAGCGCATGTTCGCCGCGATACCGCCGACCCGCGCCGCGCAGACCACGATGTGGGTCGGGCGCTCGCGGCCGAGGAAGCATCGGACGGCCGCGGGGTCGGTGAGGTCGAGCTCGGCGTGGGTGCGCGTGACCAGCGCCGCGGCGCCGCGCGCCTCGAGCTCACCGAGCACGGCGGAGCCGACCAGGCCACGGTGCCCGGCGACGAACACGCGCGCACCGTCGAGCCCGGCTGGCAATGGCTCGTCGGACGCCGAACGGTTCTGCATCAGGCGCTCCACCGGCCGGCGTCGCGGCGCGGGCCACGGCCGGCAACTCCTGTTCCAAGTGGCCGCCTAAGATAGCGCAGTTGCGCTCGGCGCATCGCCACCGTCGCTGCCGATGCGCGCACGGCCCGCGTACACTCGATGCTCCAGCCCATCGAGGAGCACGCAGACCGTGGACGCCAGCGCCCTGCACGCCGACGCCATCGTCATCGACGCCACCTGCCCCCTCGCCCGCGAGCCTGCGTACCTCGACTGGTGGCGCGAGGGCGGTGCCACCGTCATCGCGCCGACGGTGCGCGGCTTCGACGGCGATGCCCGCAGCGGGCTGGCCGAGATCGGGCGCTGGCATCGCCACGTACGCGAGCACCCCGACACCATGCTGGTGTTGGCCCCGGGGGACATCGAGCGCGCCAAGCGCGAGGGCAGGCTCGGCCTCGTGCTCCACGTCCAGGGCACCGCCATCTTCGAGGACGACCTCGACCTCGTCGACGGCTTCCAGGCCGCTGGCCTGCGCATGGCGCAGCTCTGCTACAACCGTCGCAACCTCTTCGGCGACGGCGCGACCGAGCGCAGCGACGGCGGTCTGAGCCATCTCGGTATCGAGCTGGTGCGTCGCCTGGACGCGGCGCGAATCGTCGTCGACTGTGCCCACACCGGCGAGCGGACGAGCTTCGACGCGGTCGAGCACGCGCGCGGCCCGGTGGTCATCTCGCACGCCAACGCCCGCGGCCTGCACGACAATGCGCGCAACGTCTCCGACGCGCTGATCCGGGCCATCGCCGAGAGCGGCGGACTGGTCGGCACGGTCGGCTTTCCCGCCTTCCTCACCTGGGATCCGCGCCCGAGCCTCGACCGCTTCATCGACGACATCGCGTACAAGGCGGAGCTGGTCGGCATCGAGCACACCGGTATCGGGATCGACTACTACCTCGGCCAGCACCCGGTCGAGGACGACGAGCGCGCCCGAGCCCGCTACGAGGCCATGATCCGCCAGGGGCACTGGCGCGCGGGCGAGTACCCCCCGCCACCCTACTATTACCCTGCAGGAATCGAGACCCCGCGCACCCTCGGTGCACTGACCACCCGGCTGCTCGAGCGCGGTTTCACCGAGCGCGAGACCCGCGCCGTCCTCGGCACCAACTGGCAACGCGTGCTGGAGCGCGTCTGGGGCGGTTGACGACCGCGACGCACCGCAGATGGACGCCGGCGCCCGGCTCCGGCTCGGGACCGACGCCCGGTGCACGCGGTCGGGGCGTCGCGGCGAGCCGACGCATCTCGTTGGTGCGTCGCAGCATACGCGAGAACCCGATCATCCGGTCGGCCGGCCTTCCCGGACCACGCGCCGGTCGGTCGTGTTGACACGTCGGCGGCGCCGGTGCGAGTCTCCGACCCCGGCGAAGCGGCCTCCCCCGGGAGACACCGGAGTGCGCGAGACGCTCCGCCCGGAGCACACGAGCCGCGCAGCAAGACGCGCATCCTGGACGTGCACCGCGACCGCACGACCGCACGCAAACGGTCGGACGGCGTCGGTGCATCGCTCAAGTCGAGAGGAGGAATGGGCATGACCCTGAAGAAGCTCGCGCTGGTCGCCGCGACCGCGGCAGCACTGGCCACCGGGCCTGCTTATGCAGGCAAGAGCGACGACTCGCTGGTCGTCGCATGGGGCGCCACCGGCGCGCTCGAGAACGTCGACAACTACTTCAACTCCGCCCGCGTCGGGATCTGGTTCTCGCGCATGGTGTGGGACCAGCTCGTCTATCGCGACCCGGCGACCTTCGAGTACAAGCCCCTCCTCGCCACCAGTTGGGAGCAGACCAGCCCCACGAGCTGGCGCTTCAAGCTGCGCGAGGGCGTGAAGTTCCACAACGGCGAGCCGTTCGACGCCGACGACGTGGTGTACACCCTGAACTGGATCTCGAAGCCCGAGAACGGCGTCAAGGTCCAGACCAACGTGAACTGGATCGACAAGGCCGAGAAGGTCGACCAGTACACCGTCGACGTCCACATGAAGAAGCCGTTCCCGCAGGCTTTCGAGTTCCTCTCCGGGCCGATCACGATCTACCCCAACGAGTACTACGCCAAGGTGGGTCCGGAAGGGATGCACAAGGCGCCGGTCGGCACCGGGCCGATGAAGGTGGTCTCGGTGAAGACGGCCGAGGAGTACGTCTTCGCGCGCAACGACGACTACACCTGGGGCAGCCCGAAGGGCAAGGCGCAGACGAAGAAGATCGTCGTCCGTGAAATCGCCGACGTGCAGACCCAGGTCGCCGAGCTCCTCGCCGGCGGCATCGACTGGACCGCCGACATCTCGGTCGATCACGTCGAGCAGATCGGCGGCGTGCCCGGCTTCAAGGCGCTTCAGTCCGGCACCATGCGCACCGGCTACATCGGCCTCGACGCTGCCGGAAAGGGCAACTTCGAGCCGACCAAGAACCTCAAGGTGCGACAGGCGATGGCGATGGCCATCGACCGCGAGTCCCTGGTCAAGAACCTGATCAAGGGTGACGCGCGGGTGATCCACACCCCCTGTTACCCCACCCAGTTCGGCTGCGACCAGAATGCTGCGGTGAAGTGGGAGTTCAATCCCGAGAAGGCGAAGCAGCTGCTCGCCGAGGCCGGCTATCCCAACGGCTTCGAGATCGACTTCTACACCTATCGCCCGGCCGACTGGGCAGAGGCCGTGATGGGCGACCTGGCCAAGGTCGGCATCAAGGCCAAGCTGACCCGACTGCCGTACTTCGCCCTGCGCGACAAGCAGCGTAACGAGGGCACGACGCCGATGTTCCTGATGGACTGGGGCTCGTTCTCCATGAACGACGCCTCGGCAATCACCAGCCACTTCTTCAAGAAGGGCGCCGACGACTTCGCGATGGACGACGAGGTCGCGGCGTGGCTGGAGACCGCGGACACCAGCACCGATCCTGCCGTGCGCAAGGAGAACTACGCGAAGGCGATCAAGAAGATCACCGAGCAGGTGTACTGGATCCCGATGTTCAACCACGTGCGCAACTACGCGTTCGCCGAGGCGCTCGACTTCACCGCGTACGAGGACGAGATCCCGCGCCTGTGGCAGTACGGCTGGAAGTGAGCCCCAGCCCGTCCCGGGGCCGACCGGCCCCGGGATGACCACGACGCCGCCACGGCGGTGGGCTCCGCGGGCTGCCCCGCGGAGCCCGAATGCGGAAATCACCATCGCGGCCGGTCGCGCGACCGGCCCCGTCCCCTTAGGACGATCACATGCTCGCCTACACCCTGAAGCGGTCGCTCGTGGCGCTGATGATCCTGATCGTGGTGTCGGCGCTCACCTTCTCGCTGTCCCATCTCGCCACCGATCCGGCGCTGACCATCGCAGGCGAGAACGCGAACCAGGAGGACATCGAGGCCATCCGTAAGATGTACGGCTTCGACCGCCCGGTGCACGTGCAGTACATCAGTTGGGCCACCCGCGCCCTGGCGGGCGACTTCGGGGTCTCCTACCACTACCGGGAGCCGGTCTCGGACATGATCGCGGGTCGTATCGGCACCACCATGACGCTCGGCTGTAGCGCAATCCTGTTCGCCCTGATCATCTCGATTCCGCTGGGCACGGTGGCCGCGATCCGCCCGAACTCGTTCATCGACCGGGTGGCGCTGTTCTTCGCGGTGATCGGGCAGGCCCTGCCGACCTTCTGGTTCGCCCTGATGATGATCATCGTTCTCGGGGTGTGGTGGCGTTGGCTCCCGATCTCCGGCAACACCTCCTGGCAACATTTCGTGATGCCGACCATCGCGCTCGGCTACTACGCCACCCCGGCGTTGATGCGCCTCACGCGCGCCGGGATGATCGAGGTGCTTGCCTCCGACTACATCCGTACCGCCCGCGCCAAGGGCCTGCGCCCGTGGAAGGTGCTGTTCAAGCACGCGCTGCGCAACGCCATCATCCCGGTGGTATCGCTCGCTGCGGTCTGGTTCGGCTTCATGCTCGGTGGCTCGATCGTGATCGAGACGATCTTCAACTTGAAGGGCATCGGCTGGCTCAGCTATGACGCCCTGCTGCGCTCCGACCTTCCGGTGGTGCAGGCCATCGTGCTGATCTTCGCGAGCTTCTACGTGGTGCTCACGCTGGTCGCCGACCTCCTCAACGCCTATCTCGATCCGCGCATCAGCGTGCGGTGACGGAGCGACCCGACATGTCCCAGCCAGCCGGCACCGCCGGGCGACTCCCGCCGCTCTCCGCCTCCGAGATCCTCGACGAGGTGCTCGAGCCGTCTCCATTCGTGAAGCTGCGGCGCCGAATCTTCCGCAATTACAGCTTCCTGATCGGAACCGTGATCATCCTGGCGATCCTCGGCGTCGCCCTCGCCGCGCCGCTGCTCGCGCCCCACGACCCCTACGAGCAGGATCTCTCGGCCCGGCTCCACAATCCGTTCTGGCACGAGAAGAAGTTCGACGAGGAGCACCTCCTCGGAACCGACAAGGTCGGACGCGACTATCTCTCTCGCCTCATCTACGGCTCGCAGGTCTCGCTGCTGATCGGCTTCACCAGCATGCTGATCTCGGGCTTCATCGGCACCGCCCTCGGCGTCTCCGCTGGGTACTTCGGCGGCAGGGTGGACATGGTGGTGAACTTCATCATCAACACCCGCCTCGCGATGCCGGTGTTCCTGGTCGCGATGTCCGCGGTGGTGGTATTCGGTGCGTCGCTCACCGTGGTCATCCTGGTGCTCGGATTGTTCCTGTGGGATCGGTTCGCGGTGGTGATGCGCTCGATCACGATGCAGGCGCGAGACCTCGACTACGTGAACGCGGCGCGCGCTCTCGGTTGCTCGACCCCCTACATCATCGTGCGCGAGATCTTTCCCAATGTGCTCAGCTCGCTCACGGTCATCGCCACCGTCGAGATGGCCAACGCCATCCTCCTCGAGGCGGCGCTCTCGTTCCTCGGTTTCGGGGTGCAGGCACCGACGCCGTCCTGGGGGCTGATGCTCAACGAGGCGCGTGAGTACATGTTCTTCTCACCCTGGCTGCTCGCGTTGCCGGGCGCGTGCCTGTTCGTGCTGGTGCTGGCCATCAACCTGTTCGGTGACGGCCTGCGCGACGTGACCCGTGACCAGGGGAGGTAGGCCCGGCATGCGGCGCCCGCCGAACGGCCAGCTCACCATGAGGAACCCGAGGCCATGAGCTCGACGGTGCTGGAGGTCCACAACCTCCGGATCGAGATCCCGGTCGCGGCCGGTCTGCTGCAGCCGGTGCGCGGCATCTCCTTCGGCGTCGACAAGGGCGAGACGCTGTGCATCGTCGGCGAGTCCGGGTGCGGAAAGTCACTGACCTCGCTCGCGCTGATGGGGCTGCTGCCCAAGGCTGCCGTGCGTAGCGCCGACCGCCTGGAGTTCCGTGGGCGGGACCTGAGAGGGCTCGGTGAGCGCCAGATGTCGGACATCCGTGGCGCCTCCATGTCGATGATCTTCCAGGAGCCGATGACCTCGCTGAACCCGGCGTACACCATCGGCAACCAGCTCGAGGAGGCCTATCTCCGCCACCACCGTGGCAAGCGGGCGGAGGCGCGCGACCGCGCCATCTACCTGCTCGAGAAGGTGGGGATCTCGGCTGCCGCGAGCCGGCTTAAGCAGTACCCACACCAGCTCTCCGGCGGGCTCCGCCAGCGCGTGATGATCGCGATGGCGCTGATGTGCGGTCCCGAGCTGATCATCGCCGACGAGCCGACCACCGCGCTCGATGTCACCATCCAGGCCCAGATCCTCCATCTGCTCGCCGACCTCCAGCGCGAGTTCGAGATGGGAATGATCCTGATCACCCACGACCTCGGCATCGTCGCGCGCGTCGCGGACAAGGTCGCGGTGATGTACGCCGGCAAGATCGTCGAGGAGGGCCCGTGCGAGCGGGTCTTCGAGAACCCGATGCATCCCTACACCCAGGGGTTGCTCCGTTGCATCCCGGTCCCCGGCAAGACGCGCCGCGGCGAGCACCTCGGCTCCATCCCGGGGCTGGTGCCGAACCTCGTCGGCGACATCCGCGGATGCATGTTCCGTAATCGATGCCCGCACGCGGTCGATGCCTGCCTCGAGCTCGGCGACACCGCGGTCAGCCTCGACGGGGGCCACGCCTACACCTGCGTTCGCGACGTCGAGACCATCCGGGCATCCAGCAGCGAGCCGCAACCGGCATGAGCACACCCGAGGACGTTCCGGCGCTCGAGACGGTCGACGTCTCCTGCGTGTTCCAGGTCAACCAGGGCTTCATGCGCGGGCGCCGACCGCTTCGCGCGGTGAACGGCGTGTCGCTCCGCGTGCCACGCGGGAAGGTGGTCGGCCTGGTCGGCGAATCCGGCTGCGGCAAGACGACGCTCGCGCAGATTCTGCTCGGACTGCTACGCCCGACCGCCGGCGACGTGCGCTACGACGGCGTCAGCGCGTCCACCTTCGGCCGGCGCGACGTCGCGCGTCGCATCCAGCCGATCTTCCAGGACCCGTACTCGTCGCTGAACCCGACCAAGACCATCCGCTCGATCGTCTCGTTGCCGCTGCGCATCCATCGCGTCGGCGAGCCGTCCGAGTGGGACGACCGGGTGATGCAGATGCTCGACATGGTGGGACTCCCGCGACGAGTGGCCGGCAGCTATCCGAGCCAGCTCTCCGGGGGTCAGCGCCAGCGGGTCGCGGTCGCCCGGGCGCTGATCATGCGCCCCGAGGTCGTGATCTGTGACGAGCCGACCTCCGCGCTCGACGTCTCGGTGCAGTCGCAGATCTTGAACCTGCTGCAGGATCTCAAGGACGAGCTGGGCCTCACCTACCTGCTGATCAGCCACAACCTCGCGGTGGTCGAGCACATGGCCGACCGGGTGGCGGTGATGTACCTCGGGCGCATCGTCGAGGAGGCCGACACCGAGACCCTGTTCAGCAACCCGCGCCACCCCTACACCCGCGCGCTGCTGGAATCGGTGCTCACGCCCGACCCGAGGCTCGGCGTTCCGGACTCCCACCTCGGCACGGTGTTCCCCAACCCGATCGATCCTCCGTCCGGCTGCACCTTCCACCCGCGCTGCGTCGATTGCATGGACGTGTGCAAGGCCAGCGCACCGACGACGACCGTCGAGGCCGGCAATCGGGTGGAGTGTCATCTCTACGGGGGTGACGGGAAGAGCCGCGCCGCGGCCTGAACGGGGTGTAACCGAGCCACGGCGGCGTCAGTCGGGCGGTCGACCCTTGTCGCCGTGCTTGCCGACCGACCATCCCCGGGCCGCGAGATGCGCCTCGGCGAACGCGCGTGGCGCGTCCTCGAGGTCGCTCGCGAACGTGTCGTTCCAGCGATTGAGCCAGCCGAAGAGCGCGATCACGGCGACGATCTCGACGATGCCCTCCTCGCTGAAGTGCTCGCGCAGGGCCGCGAAGTGGGATTCGTCGGTGGCGTTCGGCGTCTGTCCGGCGGCGAGCCCGATGGCGACGATCGCGCGCTCGGCCGGGTCGAGGTGCGAGCTGGTCTCGTAGCGCAGGAGCTGCTCGACCTTCTCCGGCGCGAGGCCCGCCTTGGCGCCGTTGGCGGCAGTGTGCGCCTGACAGTAGCGACAGCCGGCGCTGGTGCTGACGGCGTGGGCGGCCAGCCAGCGAAGCGGCAACGGGACCTCGCCCGGCGCGCGCATCACCGCATCGCGCAGCCCCGCGAAGGCCCGCAGCACGGCCGGCTTGCGCGCCATGATGCGCAGGCTGGTCGGCACGTAGCCCCCGACTTGCCGGGCCATGTCGATGATGTCGCGGACCTCGTCCATGTCGTCGGCGCCGAGCGGCGTCACCTCGGCGGTCCCGGATCGCCCGGCGGCGGGGTCACGACCGGTCACGTCACGCGCCCCGCGCTCGGCCCATCGCGGTGACCGCCCGGGCCGTCGGCGCGCACCAGCATCTGGGCGCGTGCGCACTCCGGATAGCCCTCGCCGCGGATCTCGAGCAGCGCGTGGTCACCCTTGGTCCAGAACGAGGTGGTCGGGTCGCCCGGGACCTCGTAGCGCGCCCCAGAGCCGCTACGCACGCGTCGCATCTCGATCACCGCGTCACCGACGGTCAGGCGGAGAGTGTCGCCGAAGAACTCGGCATGGACCGCCTGCGTCCCACATCGCATGGCGGCGATGGCGTCGGGTGCCGGTCGGGTGCCGACGGTGGAGCACCCGGCGAGCACCAGCGAGAGCAGTGCGACGAGCGCTCCGAGGAGATTCGTGGGCGTGGTGGGCATCTCCGATGCACCTCCCTGCTGCGCGCGGGCACCCTCGCCGCACCGTGCGTCACGGCGAGCGAGTCTCGTGCCCCCTCGACGGCGAAATCCTCCCTCGGTCGGCCGGCGAAGTCGAGGCCGGCGCCGGTCGAGGCGCGAGTCGGCGCTCGGACCGAGCGGACGGTCGGTCTGGCGGCCTGGCGGTCTGGCGGTCTGGCGGTCTGGCGGGCCGCCGACGACTTGTGCGAGAGTCCGTGGCCTCACCGGACCGGGAGCGACCGCCCTTGCTTCGCACCTTCATCGCCTGTCTCGGCACCGAGACCAACACCTTCTCACCGATGCCGACCGGCATGCAGACCTTCGAGGAGGGCACCTTCTACCACGGCGACGCCACCCGCCACCCGCCCGATCTCTTCAGCGAGCCGCTGCACGTCTGGCGCCGAATGACTGAGGAACGCCAGGGCCAGACGGTGGAGAGCCTCGCCGCCTTCGCGCAGCCGGGGGGCACCACCGTGCGCGCGGTCTACGAGCGGCTGCGCGACGAGATCCTGGACGACCTCCGCCGTGCCGGACCGGTGGACGTGGTGCTGCTCGCGATGCACGGGGCCATGGTGGCCGAGGGCTACGACGACTGCGAGGGGGACCTCCTCGCGCGCGTCCGCGCGATCGTGGGCCCCGAGGTGGTGGTCGGAGCGGAGCTCGACCTGCACTGCAGCGTCACCGCGCGCATGCTCGCCAACGCCGACGTCATCGTCACCTTCAAGGAGTACCCCCACGTCGACGGCGCGGCGCGGGCGGCCGAGCTCTTCGACATCTGCGTGCGCGCCCGCGAGGGCGCGGTGCGCCCGGTGATGGCGGTCCACGACTGCCGGATGATCAACATGTGGCGCACCCCGGTGGAGCCGTTCCGCTCCGTGGTGGCGCAGATGCAGGCCGCCGAGGGTCGCGACGGCGTGCTCTCGGTGTCCTTCGCCCACGGCTTCCCGTGGGGTGACGTGGCCGACGCGAGCGCCAAGGTGCTGGTGGTCGCCGACGGCGAGGTCGGCATCGCCGAGCGTACCGCCCGGAACTTCGGCGACCGCATCTGGGACCTACGGGAGCAGTGTCGACAGCCGACGGTCGACATCACCGCCGCGCTCGATGCCCTGGCGGCGGCGCCGCGTGGACCGGTGGTGCTCGCCGACGTCGCCGACAACGCCGGCGGCGGCGCGCCGTCGGACTCGACCTTCGTGCTCGCCGCACTCCTCGAGCGTGGCATCGGTAACGTGCTCGTCGGCCACTTCTGGGATCCGATCGCGGTTCGCTTCTGCCAGGAGGCGGGAGAGGGCGCCACCCTCGATCTCCGCATCGGCGGCAAGTGCGGGGTGGCGTCGGGGATGCCGATCGACCTGCGGGTGACCGTGCGCCGCATCGTCGCCGACGCGCGTCAGAGCTTCGGCACCTCGACGTCGTCGATGGGTACCGCGGTCTGGGTGAGCACCGACGACGGCATCGACCTCACCCTCAACACGCGCCGCACCCAGGTATTCCACCCCGACGGCTTCGAGCAGCTCGGCATCGACCTCGCCGCGCGGCACGGGATCGTGGTGAAGTCGACGCAGCACTTCTACGACGGCTTCGCCCCGATCGCGAGCGAGGTGATCTACGTCGCGGCCCCCGGCGCCATCCCGCCGGACTTCGCGGCGATTCCCTACACCAAGTTCACCACCGCGTACTGGCCACGCGTCGAGGATCCGTTCGCGGCCGGTTGAAGCGAGGTGGCTCTGCGGACGGCCGGTGCCGCGGTCGTCCGTCACATCACGCGCCGCGAGGCTTCCCTGCCGGGCGACACTCGAGGCCGACGCCCCGCCCCATCCCGGCCCCGGGCTGCGCTGACGCTTCGCCCGGGCTACGGCACTCAGGGCATCAGCGCGATGCCCGGTCGGAGATTGCTGTACGTCACCGCGGTGTGGTCGGCGAAGTTCGGCCCCGGCGAGACCACCACCAGCACCTGCTCGGCGATCGGCTGGAAGTCGGCCCGGAAGTGCACGCTGCTCTTGATCGCCAGGATCCGCTCGGCGGTCGGGTCGATGCCGATGTGGCGCAGGATCGCCTGGTCGAGCACCTGTGCCCGGCCGCTGGCGACGAGCACGCGCACCCCGCCGATGCGCAGCAGCGCGCACGGCCCCATGCGAAACCGGCGCCCGCCGGCCATCGGTCCGGTGCCGACGAACTCGCCGTCGCTCACGGCATCGACGGTGAACGTGCCGGAGAACGGGGTCTGTCCCGGCTGGCCCGAGCCGGCGCCGATGGCGAGGGTGAGGGTCGCACCGACGCCGGCCGCGTGCGCGGCCGCCGCTGCCGGCGGGTCGTAGACGCAGGCGAAGACCGCGTCGCGCGCGTCGAGACGCACCAGCGCCTCGAGCAGACCGACGGTGTCCGACGCGCCGCCGGCACCGGGATTGTCCTGGGTATCCGCGAGCACGAAAGGCTTGCCACGATAGCCCGCGCTCGCCCGTCGCACCGCCTCGTCGGGCGTCAGCAGCTCGCCGTTCCAGCGCGCCCGCGCCCCGTCGACCTGCGCGAACACCGCGTCGGCGGCGCGGTCGGCGTCGGCCTGGGTGTCGCCATAAGCGAAGACCGAGGGGCCGCATTCGGCGATGTCGGCGGGCGGAAAGCCGGGGCTGAAGCTCACGCTGCGCACGCCGCCGGTCTCCAGCGCGTCGAGGCCGGCGTAGATCCCGGCCGCGGGCTCGATCATCGAGCACTGCCACACCAACGGGATCAGGAAGTCGGTCCGACGCAGGGCCTTCGCCGGTCGCCGGCCGGTGTCGAGCATCCATTGCAGGAGGTCGGCGGTGCGCTGCCCGGTGCGCGCCATGTCGACGTGCGGATAGGTACGGTAGGCGACGAGCGCGTCGGACTGCTCGACCATCTGCGCGGTGGTGTTCGAGTGGAGATCCAGGGAGGCGACGAGCGGCACGTCCGGCCCGACGACCTCGCGCACCCGGCGCAGGATCTCGCCCTCCCCGTCCTGGTAGGACTCGGTGACCATCGCGCCGTGGAGACAGAGATAGACCGCATCCAGCGCGCCGGCGCCACGGATGCCGTCGACGATGCGCCCGACCACGTGCTCGAACGCCTCGTCGGTGACATGGGCCGAGGGCACCGCCATCGCCCACAGCGTCGGCACCAGCGTGTGGCCGCGCGCCTCGGACGCCTTGATGAAACCGCCGATCGAGATGTTGAGCTCGCGCATCTCGGTCAGCAGATCGTCGCCGCTCGGCAGGCGCGGAAAGGCCGACACGGTGCGGAAAGCCTCCAGGTCGGCGCGGTGGGGAGAGAAGGTGTTGGTCTCGTGCTGGAAGCCACCGATCGCGATGCGGGCCATGGGCAGGAATCTCCGGGCGTGGCGGGAGCAGGGCCGGGAGTCTGTACCGGCCACCGACGCGGTGTCGA
The DNA here is from genome assembly GCA_024234875.1 of Ectothiorhodospiraceae bacterium. Taxonomy (GTDB): domain Bacteria; phylum Pseudomonadota; class Gammaproteobacteria; order HK1; family HK1; genus JACKNM01. Next base: position 552,628 of record JACKNM010000002.1, read on the forward strand.
GTCCCGACGCGAGCGCACCGAGCTCGACCGGCGACGCGCGCCGGCGCTGCTTATACTGCCGCCGCGCGGGACCGCGTCGACGACCGGGTCGGGCGAGGGACAGGCAGATGCAGGACCGGCCGCGATGCCGGACAGGCACGACCACATGAGGCAGCGCATGGCGCGACTGCTGGCCTTGCTGCTCGCCTGCGCGCTGTGCTCCGCGGCACCGGCGCAACCGACCGCGCGAGTCGATGCCGGCTCCGGCAGCGGCAACCTCACGCTCGACGTCGCGCTCGGCTTCTCCGGCGTCTACCGCTTCGGCCGCTGGGCACCGGTCACGGTCACCGTGCACAACCGCGGCGCGGCGGTTTCCGGCACCCTCGAGCTGACGGCGGTGACCGGTGACGATCTGCGTGGCACACGCATCGAGACCACCTATCGACAGCCGCTCGAGCTGCCCCGCGATGCGCGCAAACGGCTGCGATTCACCATCCGCCTGGAGAGCTTCGGGCACCCGCTCTCGGTGCGCGTCACCGACGGCGGCCGCGACCTGCTGCAACGCGAGATCGATCTCCGCGGCGGCTTCACCGACAGCCGCCTGGTGCTGGTGCTCGGGCGTGACGTCGATCTCGACTACCTCAACGACGCCACCGACAAGACCCGCCGCGTCCTCTATCCCCACCCCGACCTCCTCCCGGACCGCTGGCACGGCTACGACGGGGTCGACGCGGTGGTCATGCACGGGTTCTCACTCGACCGACTGTCCGAGCGCGAGCACGAGGCCCTCGGCCGCTGGGTCAGCGCCGGCGGTGTGCTCGCGGTGTCCGGTGGCCCGGACTACGCGCTTCTGCGCACGCCACGCATGGCCGACCTGCTACCCGCGGTGCCGGAGGGCCTGGCGACGCTGCGCGGCGGTGCCGCGCTCGACGAGGCGCTCGGGGCGCCGGTGCACGCACCGCGACCGTTCGACGTGAACCTGGTTCGCCGCGACCGCCTCGCCGGGGCGGCGCGGGTGCTGCGCTCGGCCGGCGGGGTGCCGTTGGCGCTCGAGGTGCCACGGGGCCGCGGTCGGGTCGTCTACCTCACCTTCGACGTCACCCGCTATCCGTTCGACACCTGGCCCGGCATGGCCGACACCTGGCTCGAGGTGCTCCGCCTCCCCGAGCCCGAGCCACGGCGCCTGGTTCCCCCGGCCCACGATGCCGAGGTGGATCTGGTGCTCGAGCTCCTGCGCGACGAGGTGCCCGGCTTCCCCGGGCACGGCGTGGTCATCGGCTTCCTCGCGCTCTACCTCGGCCTGCTCGCGACCGCCTACCACCTGCGCGAGACCAACGCCATCGAGCGCGCGCTCAGACGCTGGACCCCTGTGCTCCTCCCGCTGCTGCTGATCCCCATCGCCTGGTACGTGTTCGGCCCGCTGCTGTGGCCCGGTGGCGCGACCGCGATCGTGGTCTCGCGGATCGAGCCCGTGCCCGGCATCGACGCCGCCCGCGTGCACCACGCGCTCGGCCTGGTGTCGAACCGCACCGGTACCCTGCGCCTGGACTACGAGGGCGCGGAGCCCGCGTTCCGCGCCCTGGTGCCGACCGCTGACGCACCGACGGTGACGCGCTGGGTCTCGGAGGTCGGCGGTAATCTCGCGCTCGCCACCACCGACCCGAGGAGCTACACCCTGCACGAGCTGGTGGCCGACGACGTCGTCGACTTCTCGCTGCGGGCCGTGGCGCGAGAGACCGCGACCGGCCTCGCCGTCGAGCTGGCCAATCTCTCCGGGCGCACGCTGGATCACGCCTGGCTGGTGGTGGACGGGCGTGCCTACTCGCTCGGGCGGGTCGGCGCCGAGGCCGACCTCGAGCGCACCTTCGCCACCCCGGCCGACGGCATCGCGACGCCCGACGACGACTGGAGCGCGACCGTCGCCGGCTGTTGCGAGACGGTCCGCCGTGACCGCCGCGCGCACGAGACCATCGTCGAGCAGGCGGTACAGGCCTGGCGCGCGGAGCATCCACCGCGCGCCGATCGGGGGATGCTGGTCGCGTTCAGCGCGAGCCCGCTGCGTCTGGCACGGCATCGTCCCGACTGGCGGCTGCGCGAGCTGGGGGTGGTGGTGATGCCGGTCGCGGTGACCCGGCGCCCGAGCGCCGCACCCACCGACCCGGGCGACCGGCTGGAGGGCGAGCCGCGCCACGGAGCGAGCGACTCGCGGCCCGCACGAGGTGACGACTGATGCCGCGCAATCCCCTCGTTCGCGAGTCGGTGATCGGCCTCCTCCATCCGGGCCCGGTGCAGCTCGCGTACCTGAACTACCTGGTCGTGCAGGCGGTGGTGCTGCTGGTGTGGTGGCCGAAGAGCGAGCTCTACCGCATGGTGCTGCGCAGCGACCCGCCGAGCACGCTGCTCGCGGTGGTGATCGCGGTGGGGATCACCACCGCCTACCATGCGCTGCGCCTCGGCGCCGAGGAGGTGATGGCCGAGGGTCAGCAGTCGCTGCGCGAATGGGCGGTGTCCACCGGCCTCGCGCCGGGACGAATCGTCGGCGGTTATCTCACCGGACACCTGCTGCAGACGTTGCAGATGCTGGTGCTGTCAGCGCCTTTGCTGCTGGCGGCATTCGGCATCTGCGCCGCCGACTGGAACGCGCTCGGCTGGAGCATCGCTCTGATCGCGGTGCAGCTCACGATGTGGCGGCTGCTCGCGGCGGTCGTCTACCTCGGTGTCGGCCATCACGGAACCGCGACCTACCTCGGGCTGCGCGCCCTTCTGATCGCCGCCTACGCCGGGCTCGGCGCGGTGCTTCCCGGCGCGAGCCACATCGTGGTCTCGTTTCGCCTGCTCGACCCGAGCCGGGACTGGTCGACGGCCGGATCCCTGGTGCGCGCAGTGCTGACCGCCGGCGACACCCTGGCGGCGCACCACGTATTCTTGGCGCTCCACGGCGCGGTCACGGTGGTGCTGGTGGTGGTGTTGCGCGCGTTGCTGGCACGGGCGAGGCGTGGCGCTCGGCCGGCCGACCCCCCGCGCGGTGGAGGAGGTGATCGGATGTCCGGGTCGAGACCCATCGCATGAACGGTGCCGTGCCGGCGGGCAGGGCGGGCGATCAGGGCGCGCCCTGGCCCGTGCTGCGGGTCGAGAAGCTGGTCGGTGAGCTGACCCGCGCGCGTCTGCTCCAGCGCGTGATCGAGCACTGCCTCGTCGGCCTCCTGGTCGCACTGGTGGCCAGCGTGGTGGCGGTGCTCGCGATTCGCATGCAGTGGCTCGCCCTGCCCCTGCTGCCGACGGTGGTGGCGCTGCTCGGCGCGGGGCTGCTCTGCGCCGGGGCGACCGCGGTGGCGAGCCGACCCGACAGCCTGCGCGTCGCCATCGACGCGGACCTCGCGCTCCACCTCAAGCAGCGCCTCAGCACCACCTGGGAGCTGCTGCGCGCCGGTGGCGACGCCGGCCTGGTGGCACGGCTCGCCGAGCACGCCGTCCGCGCCCGGCTGCCGGCGCGGGTCGAGCACGTGTTCCCCGTCCGCTACGGGATCTGTGCCCGTCTGGTGCCGGTGGCGGCGGCCTTGCTGCTGGTGGTGAGCACCGTCGACGTGCGCCGCATCGTCGAGTCGGCCCCGCCGGTGAGCGACCGCGCGGTGATCGAGGAGGGCGCGCGGCTGCGCGAGTTCGCACGCCAGATGGCCGAGCAGGCCGCCCGCGAGGCGTTGACCCGGAGCGCCGCCGCCGCGCAGTCGATGCAGCGGCTCGGGGCGCGCATGGAGAGCGGCGCGCTCTCGCGCAGTCAGTCGCTCGACCGATTGCGCCAGCTCGACTCCGAGCTCGATGCCGAGCGCCGCGCCGCACTCGCCGACGGTCGCGAGGTGCAGACCGGGCCGCTCGACGTGGAGCCGGTCGAGTCACGCCCCGCGCCCGGCGCCAGCGCGCTTCGCCAGTTGCTCCAGGACCTGCTCGACGGGCGCGCATCGAGCGAGGAGCTCACTCCATTCACCGCCGACGAGCAGACCCTCGCCCAGCTCGGCATCGACCCGGAGGCGTTGAAGGACGCGCTCGACCGGCTCGACGCCGGCGACCGCGATGCGGTGCGCCGCATCCTCGACGACCTCGCCCGCAGCGCGCAGAGCGAGCGCGACGCGGCCGAGCTCCGCCGCGCCCAACGCCAGCTCGACCAGGCACGTCGAAGCCTCGGTGACACCGTCGGCGACGCGAGCCCGTCGGGCCGCGCACCGGCGCGTGCCGAGGGCGCGGGTGGCGAGGGCGATGGCGACGGCGAGGCGAGCGCGGACGGAATGTCGCCCGAGGAGGGCATCGAGGGTGCGCCTCTCGGTGGCCCGCCCGGGGGCAGCGGCTCCGCCGGCGAGGGCGCGACCGAGCGCCGTGCCGAGGCACCCCGGCCCTCCGACCGCACCGCGTCCGGCGCCGCCGTGGTGCGCCCGGAGGGCCAGCCGGGCGAGGGCCGGGTCTTCGTCTCGGAGGCTCGGGTGCTGCCGACCGCCAACCCCGCGACCACCGACACCACGGCGATCGCGGCCCGCTTCCAGCCCCAGCTGGAGGCGGTGCTCGCGCGCGAGGACGTCCCGCCCCACCGCAAGGCGCTCATCCGCCGCTATTTCCTGAACCTGTCCCAGGGGCTGCCCCCGACGGACGCCCGCGACGAGGACCAACGATGAGCCAGGAGCACGACGTCGAATGGGCACAGGAGCGCCTCACCGCGGTGCGCCGCCAGGTCGAGCGTCGAATCGTCGGGCACCAGGACCTGATCGAGGGCGTCCTCGCCTGCCTCCTCTCCGGCGGCCATGTGCTGCTCGAAGGGGTCCCGGGGCTCGGCAAGACGCTGTTGGTGAAGACCCTCGGTGACGCGCTGCACCTCGAGTTCGCGCGCATCCAGTTCACCCCGGACCTGATGCCGGCGGACATCCTCGGCACGCAGATGGTGCTGCAGGACGAGGAGGGCCGCAGGCACTTCCAGTTCCAGCCGGGTCCGGTGTTCACCCAGTTGCTGCTTGCCGACGAGATCAACCGCGCGACGCCGAAGACGCAGTCGGCGCTGCTCGAGGCGATGGAGGAGAAGCGCGTCACCGTCGGCCGCACCGAGCATCCGCTGGCGCAACCCTTCATGGTGCTCGCGACCCAGAACCCGATCGAGATGGAGGGCACCTACCCGCTGCCGGAGGCTCAGCTCGACCGCTTCATGCTCAAGCTCGAGGCACGCTACCCGAGCGCCGCGGAGCTGGCGCAGATCGTCGATCGCGCCGCTGGCGCCGCGCCCGCAGCGGTGACCCCGGTCCTCACCGGCGAGGAGCTCGACACGGTGAAGTCGATGGTGCGCTCGGTGGTGGTGGCCGGGCACGTCAAGGACTACGCGGTGCGACTGGTGCTCGCCACCCACCCGGACAACGCGGGAAGCCCGAGCGGAACCCGCCGTTACGTCCGTCACGGCGCGAGCCCGCGCGGCCTGCTGGCGATGATCATGGCGGCGAAGGCGTACGCGATGTTCGACCGCCGCCTGAACGTGAGCTTCGAGGACCTCGACGCGGCCGCAGCGCCGGCGCTTCGCCATCGCATCCTGCTCAACTTCGAGGGCGAGGCCGAGGGCATCGGCGTCGAGAGTCTGATCGAGGAAATCGTGCGCGAGACGCCGAAGGCGCCGGCATGACCACGCAATCGCGCGCGATGGCAGGCCCGCCCCGCAGGACGTCTCGCCACCGCGCATGAGCGTCCCCGAGGCCACCGTCGCCGCCGAAGCGCTGGTCTTCGACACCGAGTTCCTGCGCAAGCTCGAGCGCATCGAGATCGTCGCGCGCAAGATCTTCCGCGGCCAGCTCCGCGGCGAGCACACCACCATGCGTCGCGGGCGCGGGCTGGAGCTCGCCGACTTCCGCAGCTACCAGCCGGGAGACGATCTCCGCTACGTCGACTGGAACATCTTCTCCCGCCTCGATCGACTGTTCCTCAAGCTCTACGTGTCGGAGGAGGACGTCACCCTGAACCTGCTGGTCGACGCCAGCGCCAGCATGCGCTTCGGCACGCCCTCGAAGTTCGACCAGGCCCGGCGCATGGCGGCGGCGATCGCCTACGTGGGTCTCTGCAATCTGGACCGGGTGTCGGTGAGCGTGTTCGCCGACGGCCTCGGGCTCGGCATGCCGGGGCTGCGGACCAAGCACGCCATGACCAAGATCCTGCGCTTCCTCGAGTCCATCGAGGCGCGCGACGCGACCAACCTCACCGCCGCCGGTCGCGCCTTCGCGGCGCGGGCCCGCCACCCCGGCCTGGTGATGGTGATCACCGACCTCCTCGACTGGGACGACGCGCGTCCCGGGCTCGAGGCGCTGGTCCATCGCGGCAACGAGGTGGTCGTGGTCCAGCTCCTCGCCGAGGAAGAGATCGCGCCGCCGCTCGACGGCCCACTCAGGCTGCGCGACAGCGAGACCGGCGAGGAGCTGCGGGTGACCGTCGACGCCGAGCTTCGGCATCTCTATCGACGGCGGCTCGACGCCCATCTCGCGCGCATCGAGGCATTCTGCCGCGAGCACGCGGTCGAGTACCTTCGCGCCAGCACCGCGATCCCGTTCGAGGACGTGGTGCTGCGCTACCTCCGCCGCGGGATGCACGTGCGGTGATCGAGCTCGCGCAACCGTGGGCGCTGCTCGGTCTGCTGTCGGTGCCGGTGCTGATCGCGCTGCACAGCCTGCGACCGAGCCGACGCAACCTCGAGATCTCGTCGAGCCTGCTCTGGCGCGAGGCGCTCGAGGAGCGCCGCCGCGGCTTCGGGCTGCGCAAGCTGCTGCGCGACGCGAGCCTGCTCGCGCTGCTGCTGCTCGCGGTGGTGCTCTCGGTGGCGCTGGCCGACCCGCGCTGGGTGACGCGGGTGGCGGAGGACGAGGACGTGGTGCTGGTCATCGACGCCAGCGCCAGCATGCAGACCCGCGACGGCCTCGGGACGCGGTTCGACCGCGCCCGCGCCGCCGCCATCGCGGTGGTGGACGGCCTTCCGTCGGCCGCCCGGGTGCTGGTGATGACCAGTGCCCGCGAGCCGCGGCTGCGCTCCGGCTTCGAGTCCGACCGCGACGTGCTGCGCGCGCTGATCGGCGGGCTCCGGCCGACCGACGAGGCGGGCCGACCGCGGGATGCGGTGGCGCTGGCGCTGTCTCTGTTGCGCAATCGCGAGCGCGGTCGCGTCCACCTCGTGACCGACGCCGCCTTCGATCAGCGCCTCGACCTCGAGGGCGCGCCGTTGGAGGTGCACCGTGTCGGCGCCGCGGCGCGCAACGTCGCCATCACCCGCTTCGACGTCCGACCGGAGATCTGGGCCGAGGACCGCTTCCAGATCCTGCTCCGGCTGCACAACTACACCGACGCGCCGGTCGAGGTGCCGACCCGCATCACGCTCGGCGACCTGAGCGTGCTGGAGCGCACGGTCGCGCTCGCCGCCGGTGGCGGTCAGACCCTGGTGCTGCCGTTCACCGGCAACGCCTCCGGGGTCGCACGCGCGAGCATCGACACCGGCGACGATCTGGCGGTCGACGACACCGCCCAGGCGGTCCTCGCGGCCGAGCGCACGACCCGGGTGCTGCTGGTCGGCGCCGGGAGCTTCTACCTCGAGAGCATCCTCGCCGCGCTGCCCGGGGTCGAGGTCAATCGCCGGCAGAGCGTCGCCGAGCACGAGCTCGCCGGCGAGGCGAGATGGCACGACGTGGTGGTCCTCGACCGCGTCGAGACCCCGGCCCTGCCGCGCGGCAACTTCCTGCTCCTCGACACCGTGCCACCCGGGCTCCCCTTCAGCGCCGACGGCATCGTTACCGGGCCGGTGGTGGAGGCGGTCGGCGCGAGCGCACTGGTGGCCGACCTCGACCTGCTGTCACTGCGCATCGAGCAGGGGCGCCGTATCCGCATCGCCCCCGACGCGCCCGGGCTCCAACGCCTCTTCTGGTCGCGGGAGACGACACTCGGCCTCGCCCACATCGACGACGGCCGGCGGCTGGTCTACCTCGGGTTCGACCCCGCCCGTTCGAGCTTTCCGTTGCAGGCTGCGTTCCCGCTGTTCGTGAGCCAGGTGATGGCGTGGCTCGGCCCTGGCGCGCGTGATGCGCTGCCGACCCAGCTCGCGACCGGTGAGGCCTTCTCGGTGCAGCTCCCGAGCCGCGTCGACGGCGCGACCGTCGTCACCCCGGACGGCGAGCGGCTGCGCTTCGCCGCGAGCGCCGGCCCCTTCACCTTCGATCGGACCTCGCGCGCCGGCGTCTACCGCCTGCTCGCCGGCCCGCTCGAGCAGGCGTTCGCGGTGAACCTCGACGACGAGCGGGAGTCCGACGTGACGCCCCGCGCGATGCCGCCCCCGGCGCCACGCGCGCCGGGGACGAGCGGTGTCGACAGTCAGGTCTCGTTGGCGATCTGGCCCTACCTCGCGATGGCCGCGCTCGCGCTCGTGCTGCTGGAGTGGACCCTGTGGTGCTGGGGGCGACGCCGTGGCTGAGGCGCTGACCACGCTGGCGAGCCCGTGGTGGCTTCTCGCGCTCGCCCTCGTCCCCCTGCTCGTCGCGCTGCGGATGCGCGCGCCGAAGCTCGAGGCACGCGTCCGCTCGATTGCGGGCACGACGCTGCGCGCGCTGGCGGTGGCGCTGCTGGTGGTGGCGCTCGCGGGGCCGCTCACCGGGGAGCGTTCTCGGCGTACCGACGTGGTGCTCGCGCTCGACGTCTCGCGCAGCGTCGACCCCGCGGTCGCGGCCGAGGCGCTGCGCCTGGTCAATCGCGCCTTCACCGAGAAGGATCCGGCGGCGCGGATGGGACTGGTGGTATTCGCGGCCGACGCCGCGGTCGAGGTCCTGCCACGAGCCGAGCTCGAGCCGATCGACACCATCGCGACCGAGGTCGGGCGCGATGCCACCGACATCGCGCGCGCGCTGGAGGTGGCGAGCAGCGCCTTCCCGGCGGAGGGCCAGCGCCGCATCGTGTTGCTGTCCGACGGCCGGGAGACGCAGGGGCGCGCGCGCGCGAGCGCCACCGTCGCCCGCTCGCTCGGGATCGAGATCCACACCATCGCCCTCGACGACGCGGCGGACCGCGACGAGGTATCCCTGCGCGATCTCAGCGCGCCGTCGAGCGTGCGCGTCCACGAGCCGTTCGAGGTGCGGATCAGCCTGGAAAGCGCGGAGCGCACCCGCGCGCACCTCGTGCTGATGCGCAACGGCACCTTGCTGCGCGACGCCCGCGTCGACCTCGAGCCCGGCCCGAACGTGTTCTCGTTCGTCGAGCAGGTGACCGAGGCAGGACTGCTCGAGTACGAGGCGGTGATCAACAGCGACGCCGACTCGATCCAGGAGAACAACCGCTACCAGACCTTCGTCGAGGTGCAGGGGGCCCCGCGCGTGCTCTACGCCGTCGACACGCTCGACGCGCAGCGATTCGTGCCCGCCGCGCTCCGCGCCCAGGGCCTGTCGGTCGACGAGATCCCCGGCAGCGCGCTGCCCGCCACCATGCACCGGCTCACCGACTACGACCTGGTGGTGCTCGACGACGTCTCCGGCTTCGACGTCTCGTTGGCCAAGATGGAGCTGATCGAGGACTTCGTGCGCGACGGCGGCGGTGGCCTGATCATGCTCGGCGGTGACCGCAGCTTCAGCGCCGGCGGCTACTACGACACCCCCATCGAGCGCGTCCTGCCGGTCGACATGGACGTCCGCACCCAGGTGCGGATCCCGAGCCTCGCGGTGGTGGTGGTGCTCGACAAGTCGGGCAGCATGTCGTCGCAGACCGAGGGCGAGGAGAAGCTCGAGATCGCCAAGAGCGCCGCGCTCGCCGCGGTCGAGGTGCTGAATCCACTCGACCGCGTCGGCGTGCTCGCCTTCGACGCCGGTTTCGAGTGGGTGGTGCCGATCACCGAGGCGGGCAGCCGACGGGCGATCGTCGACCGCCTGCGCGCGCTCGCCGCCGGCGGTGGCACCGACCTCTACGTCGGGCTCGACGAGGCGCAGCGCGCGCTCACCGAGCAGCCGGCGAAGGTGAAGCATCTGATCGTGCTCTCCGACGGGCTGAGCGACACCAAGGCCGACTTCGACGCGCTCGCCACCCGCGTCGCCAGCAAGGGAATCACGATCTCCACCGTCGCCTTCGGCCACGACGCCGACCGCGAGCTGATGGCGCGGATCGCAGAGGTCGGCAAGGGGCGGTTCTACTTCACCGACAACGTGCGCAACGTGCCGCGGATCTTCACCAGCGAGACGATGGTGGTCTCGCGCGGGCTGGTGGTCGAGCGCCCCACCGCACCCGCGCTCGCCTATCCGGGCGAGCTGCTCGACGGTCTCGGCGGCAACGGCTTCCCGACGCTGCTCGGCTACCAGCGCACGTTCGCCAAGCCCGCGGCGCAGGTACTGCTCGAGTCGCCCGACGGCGACCCGCTGCTCGCCACCTGGCGCTACGGCCTCGGACGCAGCGTCACCTTCGCCGCCGACCTCGCCGGGCGTTGGGGGCGGGAGTGGGTCGGCTGGTCCGACTTCGGCCGCTTCGCAGCGCAGATGGCGCGCTGGACGATGCGCCACCGCGGCGACGAGACACTGACCACACGACTGCGGCGCGATGGCCAGCGCGGCGAGATCGTGGTCGACGCGCTCGACCGCGAGGACCGTTTCATGAACGGTCTCGACATGCAGGCAGCGGTCGTCGGCCCGGATCGGGAGACCGAGTCGATCGCGCTCGAGCAGGTGGCGCCGGGGCGCTACCGCGGTGAGTTCACCGCCGATCGCGCCGGGCGCTACTACGTCAACGTGACCGGCCGTGGCGAGGGGATCCAGGTCGGACCGCGCACCTTCGGGATGGCGGTCCCCTACTCGGCCGAGTTCGTCGACCGCGGGGTCGACCGCGAGACCCTGCGCGACATCGCCGAGACCACCGGCGGCGCGGTGTTGCCGCTCGGCGGCGCGGCGCTGCCCGCGATCCTCGCCGCGCGCGAGGACGACGTCACCCACCACCAGCGACTGTGGTGGCCGTTCCTGGTCGCCGCGCTGGTGGCCCTTCTGCTCGAGATCGCGGTGCGCAAGGTGGTGGTGCCGAGCCGTTGGATCGAGCGCTGGCGACACCGCCCCGCGCCGCGCCACGACACCGAGCCCGGCTACGACGAGCTGGTGGCCGAGATCACCCGCACCCGCGAGCGCCACCTCGAGGCGCTGCGCGGAAACATCGACTACCGCCCCGACGATCCGGAGGCGCGGGCGCGGCTGTACGTGGGGCGATGAGGGCGACCGCCGAGCGGTCGTCAGCTCTGCGGCGACATCCGCGGCGAACGAGACGGGTCGCCGCGGGCGAGGCCCCCAGACCGTCCCATTGACCCACGTCAATTGCAGCCTGACCGTCGCAGGGCAAGGTTCCGCACGACCGAGGAGGCTTGAACCCGATGTTCGAGATCCGAATCCACGGCCGCGGCGGGCAGGGTGTGGTCACCGCGGCGGAGATGCTGTCGGTCGCGGCCTTCGCCGAGGGGCGGCACTCGCAGGCGATTCCGAGCTTCGGCTCGGAGCGCATGGGCGCGCCGGTGGTGGCCTACGTGCGGATCGACGACGAGCCGATCGAGATCTGCGAGCCGGTGATGACGCCCCGGCTGCTGATCGTCCAGGACCCCACGCTGTTCCATGCGGTGGACGTGTTCAGCGGTCTCACGGCCGACGGTTTCGTGCTCGTCAACACGTCGCGAACGCTCGAGTCGCTCGGGATCGACGACGCGGTGCGCTCGCTCGCCGAGCACCACGTCGCCACCGTGCCGGCCACCGAGCTCGCGGTGCGCCACCTCGGACGGCCGACCCCGAACACCGCCCTGCTCGGAGCGCTCACCGCGCTCACCGACGTGATCCACATCGACTCGGTGGTCGAGGCGATTCAGGGCAAGTTCTCGGGCGAGACGGCCGAGCGCAACGTCGCGGTGGCCCGAGCCGCCCACGCGCTCGCCCGAACCAACTGAGCGGGTCGACCGGAGGTCGAGATGCTGCAGCAGATCGAGGGTTCCGCAGCCGTGGCACGCGCGGTGGCGCTGTGCCGGCCGGAGGTGATCGCCGCCTATCCCATCACGCCGCAGACGCACATCGTCGAGGGACTCGGCGAGATGGTGAAGCGCGGTGAGGTCGGGCGCTGCGTGTTCCTGAACGTCGAGTCCGAGTTCGGCGCGATGAGCGCCTGCATCGGTGCATCCGCCGCCGGCGCCCGCGCCTACACCGCGACGTCGAGCCAGGGGATGCTGTTCATGATGGAGGCGGTCTACAACGCCTCGGGGCTGGGCCTGCCGATCGTGATGACCGTCGGCAACCGTGCCATCGGACCGCCCATCAACATCTGGAACGACTGGAGCGACGCGATGAGCGCGCGCGACGCGGCCTGGATCCAGCTCTATGTCGAGGACAACCAGCAGGCAGTCGACGTGCACATCCAGGCCTTCCGCCTCGCCGAGGCGGTGAGCCTGCCGGTGATGGTGTGCATGGACGGCTTCGTGCTCACCCACGCCTATACCCGCGTCGACGTCCCCGATCAGACCCTCGTCGACGACTTCGTGCCACCGTTCGAGCCGCGGCAGATCCTCGACCCTGCCGCACCGGTGACGATGGGGGCGATGGTCGGGCCCGAGGCCTTCACCGAGGTGCGCTTCCTCGCCCACTTCAAGCAGCTCGAGGCACTGCAGATCATCCCGCAGCAGGCGGCGGAGTTCGCGCAGGCGTTCGGGCGCGACTCCGGCGGGCTCGTCAGGTCGTTCGAGGCCGAGGGCAAGGAGACCGTGGTGGTGACCATGGGCTCGGTGATCGGGACCATGAAGCCGGTCCTGCGCGAGATGCGCGAGGCGGGGACCTCGATCGGGGCGTTGACGCTGCGCACCTTCCGCCCGCTGCCGCGCGAGGCGTTGCGGGCCGCGCTGGGCGAGGCCGAACGGGTCATCGTCTTCGAGAAGAGCCTCGCCACCGGAATGGGGGGCATGCTGGCCGAGAACGTGCGTCTCGCGCTCTCCGGGCTCCCGGTGCGTGTGCACTCGGTCATCGGTGGTCTGGGCGGGCGCCCGATCACGCGCGAGAACCTGCGGCGGATGCTCGACAAGGGCGTCCGGGATCAGCTCGAGGAGCCGCACTTCCACGACGTGCGAATGGACGTGGTCGAGCGCGAGATGCAGCGCTTGCGCTCCACCGCTCGGCCCGGTCCGAGCGCGGAGAGCATCCTGCGCGACGTCGGGCTCGGCGTCCCCGGCCGCGGATTCTGACCTCGGGCGAGCAGGCGAGGCGCGGCCCACGAACGGAGGGAAGCGGAGATGGCACGCATTCCGGAGAGCCAGCAGAAGGTCCGCTTCTATCAGACCGGAACCTTCACCGTCGGCAATCGCCTCCTCGACGAGGCGCAGCGCACGGTCCAGGCGAGCGTCGGGCGCGCGAACGCGATCGACTCCGGCCACCGCGCGTGCCAGGGCTGCGGCGAGGCGCTGGGCGCCCGCTATGCGCTCGACGCGGCGATGCGAGCGAGCGGCAACAAGCTGGTCGCCGCCAACGCGACCGGCTGCCTCGAGGTGTTCACCACGCCCTATCCGGAGACCGCCTGGACGCTGCCGTGGATCCACTCGCTGTTCGGCAACGCGGCCGCGGTGGGCGCCGGCATCGCGGCGGCGCTGAAGGCGAAGGGCCGCGACGACATCCGGGTCGTCGCCCAGGGCGGCGACGGCGGGACCACCGACATCGGCCTCGGCTGCCTGTCGGGGATGTTCGACCGCAACGACGACGTGCTCTACGTCTGCTACAACAACCAGGCCTACATGAACACCGGGGTGCAACGCTCGAGCGCGACCCCGCCGGCTGCGCGCACCGCGACCACCCCGGTGGCCGGCGCCGAGCCGGGCAACGCCTTCGGCAGCGGCAAGAGCGTGCCCTTGATCGCGATGGCCCACGCCATCCCCTACGTCGCCACCGCCTCGGTCCACGACCTCCACGACCTCGAGTACAAGATCGAGCGCGCGATGGGCTTTCGCGGTGCGCGTTACGTCGAGGTCTTCGTCCCCTGCCCCCTGGGTTGGGGCTCACGGCCTGGCGACACCGTCAAGCTCGCGCGGATGGCGGTGGAGTGTGGGCTGTTCCCACTGCTCGAGGCGGTCGACGGCGATCTGGTCGGGGTGACCAAGATCCGCCGCCGCACCACCGTCGCCGACTACGCGGCGCTGCAGCGACGCTTCGCCCACGTCCTCACCCCTGAGGGGAAGGGCCAGCTCGATGCGCTGCAGGCAATCGCCGACCGCAACATCTCCCGCTTCGACCTGCTGGAGACGGCGGCAGGAGGCGCGACATGACCGCGCAGTCGGGCGAGGACCGCCGACCCTTCGCGATCACCCTCGACCCCGGCAGCAGCCGGATCAACAAGACCGGCTCGTGGCGGACCGAGCGACCGGTCTATGTCGACCGACTGCCGCCGTGCAACGACGCGTGCCCGGCGGGCGAGAACATCCAGGCCTGGCTCTACCACGCTGAGGCCGGGGACTACCGCGCCGCCTGGGAGGTGCTGGTGCGCGACAACCCGCTCCCCGCGATCATGGGCCGCGCCTGCTACCACCCGTGTCAGGACGCCTGCAACCGCGGCCAGCTCGATCAGGCGGTCAACATCCACGCGGTGGAGCGCTTCCTGGGCGACATGGCGCTGCGCGAGGGCTGGGGATTTCGCCGCGAGTGCGCACCGAGCGGCAAGCGGGTGATGGTGGTCGGGGCCGGCCCGAGCGGGCTCTCCGCCGCCTACCACCTGGCGCGCGCCGGACACCAGGTCGAGATCCGCGAGGCGGGACCGGTCGCCGGCGGCATGATGCGCTTCGGCATCCCCCGCTACCGTCTGCCGCGCGAGGTGGTGGACGGCGAGATCCGGCGCATCCTCGACCTCGGCGTGATCTTGAAGCTGGACACCAGGGTCGAGGACATCCCGGCGGAGCTCGCCGCCGGCGGCTTCGACGCCTGCTTCGTGGCCATCGGCGCCCACGTCGCGCGCAAGGTCGACATCCCGGCGCCGGATGCCATGCGCATCCTCGATGCGGTCAGCGTGCTGCGCGACATGGAGACCGGTGCTGCCCCACCGCAGCTCGGGCGACGGGTGGTGGTCTACGGCGGCGGCAACACCGCCATGGACGTCGCGCGCACGGTGAAGCGCCTGGGCGCCGAGCCGGTGATCGTCTACCGGCGCACCAGAGCGCAGATGCCGGCGCACGACTTCGAGGTCGACGAGGCGCTGCAGGAGGGGGTGGTGGTGAACTGGCTCCGCACCATCACCGCGGCGGGAGAGCACTCCCTCACGGTCGAGAAGATGACGCTCGACGCGCAGGGCCGCCCGCGCCCGACCGGCGAGCTCGAGACCATCGAGGCCGACAGCCTGGTGCTCGCGCTGGGTCAGAACGTCGACCAGTCGCTCCTCACCCGCCTACCGGGTGTCGAGCTCGACGACGACGGCGTGGTCGAGGTCGGTCCCGACATGATGACGCGCTACCCCGGGGTCTTCGCCGGCGGCGACATGGTCCCGTCCGAGCGCACGGTCACGGTGGCGGTCGGCCACGGCAAGAAGGCCGCGCGCCACATGGACGCCTTCCTGCGCGGCACCCGCCACGAGCGCCCCGCGCGGCACGAGGTCGCGACCTTCGAGATGCTGAATCCCTGGTACTACGCGGACGCCGACGCCACCGTCCAGCCGGCCCTCGACGACATCCGCCGCCGCAGCACCTTCGACGAGGTCCACGAGGGCCTGGACGAGGGCAACGCCCTGTTCGAGGCACGGCGCTGCCTCTCGTGCGGCAACTGCTTCGAATGCGACAACTGCTACGGCATCTGCCCCGACAACGCGATCACGAAGCTCGGGCCGGGCCAGCGCTTCGAGGTCAAGTACGACTACTGCAAGGGCTGCGCGATGTGCGCGACGGAGTGCCCCTGCGGCGCCATTCGGATGGTTCCCGAGGAGATCTGAGCGCCGGCGACCGGGGCGGATCGGGACGCGGCACTCATGCACCGACCGCCGCGTCGAAGCGCTCGAGCGCCGCCGCCACCACGTGCTCGGCGTCCTCGTCGAGCACGTAACGGTCTCGCACCAGCACCGCCGTCGCCGCTCGCACCCGCGCCTCGTAGTCGGCGCGGTCGCGGTAACGCTCCTCGACCGACGGCCGCGGATCGCCGCTCGCCGCGCGCGCGGCGCGCGTCGCCGGGAACCACAGCGTGAGGCCGTTCATCGGCACGATCTGCTCCGGCGCGCCGGTCTCGGGGTCGCGCGGATTCCAACCGGCGTGGGTGCCGACCGGGACGGTCACGTCGGGCAGACGAATGCCGGCCACCTCGTTGCCGTCGGCATCGATCGCGCTCACCAGGGCCGGGTAGAACGCCCCCTCCCTGGCCGGATAGCGCCCGACACCGACGGACTCGGGTGCCCCCATGTCCACCGTGCGCACGAAGGGCAGCCGGTCGGGGTCCGGCGGCTCGAAGCCGGGTAGCCGCGCGAACCACTCGACCACCGCACGCCGGTCGACCGCGCTGCCGTCGGCGAGCCGCGGGTGGCGGCTCGGCGGCGGCTCGACGCCGTCCTCGACCCAGCGCGTCATGTTGACCAGCGCCGCGCGCAACAGCGGCCGGTAGTCGAGCACGTCGAGCGGATAGCGGGCGGTGGTGTTGACGCCGGGGTTGAACCGCGACTGGCCGAGATACCCCGCGCCGTGTTGGGTGCTGGCGAAGAGGTAGCTGCGGGTCTCGGGCGCCTCTGGCAAGTCGTGCGCCGCCGCGGTGTCGACGTGGGCCAGCGTCGCGTCGCCGCGCCAGTACTCGGCCGCGCTGTTGGTCGAGATGACCTTCGGCACCGCGCCCAGCGCGCGCTGGCGGTCGAGCAGCCCGGCCTCGACCCCGGTCGACGCGTCGCGGGTCGGCACGTCGGCGAACGGGAACAGATGACCCCAGATGGGGGTGGTCTGGTTCGAGGGCTGCGCGAACCGATGGTTGAAGGCGCCACGCCGCGCTCCGGCAACGTGGGGGAGCAGGCCGTCGTAGGCCACCTCGCCGTCCTCGGTGAGGTTGAGCCCGAGGCTCAGGTAGTGACGCAGCATGCGCCCGGTCTGCGACACCCCCCAGGCGAGCACGGTGCGAAAGCCGCCGGCAGTCGGGTTGATCTGCGACGGCGTGCGCAGGAACGGCGCCACGTCGCGCAACGCGAGCAGCCCGCATCCGGCGACCGGCGCTCGATCGGTTCGGTAGACGAGGTGGTAGATCCTTCCCGGCTCGAAGCCGCCTGCCAGGTGGACGTGCTCGGCGCTCGGCTCGACACGTCCGTCCTCGCGCTCGACGGCGAACCGCCAGGCGTCGCGCGGCACCACCCGGTCCTCGCCGTCCTCGTAGTCGCGGACCAGCAGGCGAGCGCCGGGCTCGTCGACATCCGCCGCCGGCAGCGGGCGGTGGATGCGATCGGCGAGGAGGTAGGTCCGCCCCGGGGTGCTCGGTCGAATCTCGACCACCGTCTCGCCACCGAGGGGACGTGCGCCGTCCATCGCGAGCGGCGCCTCGAGCCCCATCATCGACGGGTCGCGGTACACGTCCCACTGCCAGCCGATGGAAGCGACGGTCCAGCCGTGGCGGAACAGGAAGCCGTCACCCGGATGCGCCTCGCGGGCGACCGGCGCGTCGGCCGGCGCGCGGTCGAGCACCGGCACCACCCGGCGCCGTCCGCGGTTCGGCAACTCGACCAGCAACCGACCCGCGCCGCGATCGGGCTCGACCGGCATCACCACGCTCAAGTCCGCCTCGAAGCGCACCCGGCCGTCGGCGTCGCGCGGCGCCAGGGCGAGGTCGACGATCGCCCGGTTTGCCGGGTGGGTGGGGTCGACCGCGAAGTGCGCGACGCCGTCCACCTGCACAAAGGCGCCGACGTCGCCGAAGACACGGCCCTCGGCGTAGGGCGTTCGCGCAGTCTCCTCGAAGCGGATCAGGGCCATCGAGCAATGCCTCCTTCAGGCTACGGCGACAGGGGCGGCGTCGGTGTCGCGGGCGAGGTAATCGTGCACCGCCTCGACGAAGGTCGCGACCCCGACCACCGCCAGGACACCCAGCGCGGCGCGACGGAAGTGCCGCTGCCCGCCGGTCGAGAAGTAGCGACTGCCGACCCAGGTCGAGATCAGGCTGAGCGGTACCAGTGCGGCGCCGATCAGCACCGCCTCGCGGGTGAAGAGGCCGTGGTACCAGAGCGGCACCAGGGCGGGCAACGAGATCACGGTCATCACCGCCAGCACGTTGCCTCGCTGCTGCACCGCCGGACCGGGCCGTGACAGCACCACCGCCACCACCGGCGGCCCGCCGATACCCGCCGCACCCTGCACCAGACCGCCGGCGCCACCGGCCGCCACCAGCACACCGACGCTGGCCGGGCCGGCGAGCGTCCAGCCACGCGCGAGCATCGCCACCATCGAGATCACCAGCGACGAGATGACGATCTTCATCAACGCCGGGTCGATCGACACCAGGAGCCATGCGCCGAGCGGCGCGGCGGTGAAGGCGGCGATCGCGATCGGCACGACGACCGCCCGCTCGCCGTGGCGAATCGCGTCGGGCAGGAGCTGCAGCGTGGTCGGCAATGCCATCACCGCCCCGCTCGGGACCGCCACCAGGGGGCCGAAGGCATAGCTGAGCACGGGGATGGTGATGAGCGCGGCGCCGAAGCCGACGAACCCGCGCATGAAGCCGGCCACGAGGGTGGCGACTGCGACCAGGGGGAGGCGGGCATCGAGCGCCGTCAGCAGCTCGCCGGTCAACGGCGGCGCGCTCGAGGCCGGACGGCGGCCGTCAAGTACGGATCCAGGTCGGCTTGGATGCTCCGCGCAGATAGAGCAGCGTGCCGCCGCTGGTCTCGAGCGGAGGGTGGTCGACACCCGCCGGGGCGACGTGGAAATCGCCGGCGCCGAGGGTGAGTGCACCGATCCGCACGTCGCCGCTCAGCACCATGCACTCCTCCGCGACCGCGTGGCGATGTGCCGGCACCCGCGCGCCCGGTGCGAGCCGGAGCAGAAAGCACTCCGCCTCGCCCTCGACGTGGAGTGTCTTCACCGAAACCCCCGGCGCGAGGTCGACCCACTCGCCCTCGTCGGTGCGAACGGTGACCGCGGCGCCGGCGGGCCGGGCGTCGAGCGCGCGCTCGACCGCCGCCCACACGCCGGGCGAGGGTGCGATGGCCTCGCGCTCGCCGTCGGCCAGGGGCGCGAGCGAGCGCTCCCACCACGCGACCTCCGCGCGCAATGCGGCATCGTCGCGCAGCGCCGCCTCGAAGCGCCGACGTTCCTCGGCGCCGAGCGTTCCCAGCACGTACTCCCCGGCGCGGGTCGCGGGCGGGAGGTCGTCGGTCATCGTTGCAGGCACTCCCGGAGCTGGGCGAGGCCACGCCGCACCCGGCTCTTGACCGTTCCGAGCGGCGCCGCCAGGCGCGCCGCCAGCTCCTCGTGGCTGAGCCCGTAATAGTAGGCGAGCAGAACCGCCTCGCGGCGGTCGGGTGCGAGCGCCGCCAGGCACTCGTCGATCCGCCGCCCGACGCGCCCGACCGTCGACGCCGCTGGCTCGGCCGGCATCTCCGGCAGCTGCTCGAGCTCGGTCCGCTCGTGCCGACGCCGCGCGTGCACGGCATCGGCCCGTAGCCGGTCGATCGCGCGGTGGCGGACGATGGTCGCCAGCCACCCGAAGGCCGACGTCGCGCCCCCGTCCCACTGGGCAGCACGCGTCCACACCACCAGGAACGCCTCCTGCAGCACGTCCTCGGCCACGTCGCGCCGGCGCACGATGCGCAGCGCGATCGCCAGCATACGCGGCCCGGTGACGGCATAGAGCCGGGCGAAGGCACGACGGTCCCCGAGGGCCACGGCACCGAGGAGCGCCGACAGATCGTCCTCACCGGCCGCGGGAACGGTCGATTCGTCCATCTGCGACGTCCGGACACCGCGGTGCGGCCAGGTTAGCACGCCGCCTCCGGCACGAGTGCCGGGCCGGTCACCGCCGCCGCGCCCTCGGTGTCCGCGCGACCCGCTGACGATACGTATGACGCGCGGCCGGCCGATTCGGATGCAGCCGCGGTCCGCCCACCGGCCCGCACCGGCGATGCATCCGAATCGCGATTGCGCTCGTCCTGGGATGTCGAGGCGTGCCGACGCGGGCGATGACCCCGTCAGCCGCCGAGAACCGACGTTCCGAGGAGGAGCTCCCATGCCGAGACCGACGCGCCGCCGCGACCTCGCAGTCGCGCTGACCACCACCCTGTCCCTCGCCGCCGCGGCCCACGCGGCCAACCACCGCGAGGCGCCACTCACCGCCCTCGACCACAAGGCGGACATCACCGACGTCTACGCCTTCGTGAGCTACGACGATCCGACCCGGGTGACGCTGATCATGAACGTCGACCCGCTGCTCGAGCCGGCCAACGGCCCCACCTACTTCCCCTTCGACCCCGAGATCACCTACGCGATCAAGGTCGACAACGACCAGGACGCGGTCGAGGACGTCACCTACGAGTTCCGCTTCCGCACCGTGCAGACCCTGCCAGGCGTGTTCACCGCGTTCGTCGGCGCCGGCGGCGGCCTCGCCTCGCCGCCGTCGTCGGCGCCGCCGGTGCCACCCGGCGTGGTGATCGTGCCCCCGGCCATCATCGCCATCGACGGCCCCGGGGCTCTCGGCCTCGGTCAGCGGCAGCGCTACTCGATCACCCGCATCGACGGCACCGGCCCGACCGCCACCCGCACCGTGCTCGCCACCGACTTGCCCACCGTGCCGTCGAACGCCGGCCCCCGCACCATGCCCGACTACGAGTCGCTGTTCGAGCAGGGGATCCGCTCGCTCGCGGACGACACGCGGGTCTTCGCCGGCACCGTCGACGACCCCTTCTGGATCGACCTCGGTGCGGCGTTCGACACCCTGAACCTCCGCCCCGGCGCCTCGGCGGTGGGCATCGCCGGGGTGCTCGGCGACGAGCAGGACGCTCGCGACGACGTCAACTTCGCCGCCGACGACGTCGCCGGCTACAACGTGAACAGCATCGCGGTCGAGGTGCCGATCGCCGCGCTCACTCGCGACGGACGCCGGCACGACGCCACCGAGCCCGAGGCGGTGATCGGCGTGTGGGCCACCACCTCGCGCCCGCGGGTGAAGATCCTGCCGCTGGCACCGGGGCTACCGTCACGGGTGTCGACCAGCACCGCGCAGATCCAGCGCATGGGCAATCCGCTGATCAACGAGCTGCTGATCGGCATCGGCTCCAAGGACGCCTTCTCGATGCGCCAGCCGCGCGACGACGCCGCCTTCGCGCCGTTCCTGCTCGACCCGGTGATCGCCCGCGTCGCGAGCGCCGCGGTGTTCGAGACGCTGGGCTCCGATGCGCTGCCGGTGCCGCCGCCCCCGCGCAACGATCTCCTGCCGCTGGTGCAGTACCTGGCGCCGATCGCGCCACCGGGCACGCCGACCGGCCCGATCGCGGACCTGCTGCGGCTGAACACCGGCGTGCCGCCGACCCCGGTCGGTCAGCGGAGCCGGCTCGGCCTGCTCACCGGAGACCAGGCCGGGTTCCCCAACGGTCGCCGGGTGTCCGACGACGTGGTCGACATCGCGTTGCGGGTCGCCGTCGGCGGCGTGCTGACCGGTGACACCCGCTTCAGCGGGTTCCCACACAACCGGCTCGGCGACGGCGTCAACACCAACGATCGCCCCTACCGGGAGACGTTCCCCTACGTCGCGTCGGCCCACTCCGGCCGCGACGCGCGGCACGTCGACCCCGGCGAGCCGGGTTGCGCGTCACCCTTCGACGCCGACCTGCCCGTCCCCTGCCCGATCGACTGAGCCAGAGGAGAATCGACATGCGACCCACGTGCCTCGTGCTCGCACTCACCCTACTCGCCACCTCGGTCGAGGCGGCGCCGATCCCCCTTCGGGACCTGTCCGGCCTGATTCTCGGCGGCGCCTCCGACCTGCTAGGGCTCGACGATTTCCTCGCCGAGAGCCCGCCGGCGGCCCTGCCGCTCACCGGCTCGGCCGCGACCGGCGCCACCACCGCGTCGGCCACCGTCGACTCGGGGTCGATCGAGGTGTCCACCGCGGTCGACGGCTTCGCCGCTGCCGACGCTTCTGGCCTGCTGGAGGCGGCGTTCGACGGCCTCGCCGCCGACACCGTGCTCTCGGTGGTGCTCGACCTCGACTACAGCGGGCTCGGCGCGGCGGGCGCCCTGGTCGACGTCGCCGGCGACCTGCTGCTCGCGGTGTCGGTGAACGGCTCCCCGGTGGTGATCGACGCGCTGGTCCTCGGTACCGATGCGCTGGTGACCACCATCGTGCGCGACTTCACCATGCCCGCGGGTGGCGTCGGTGGGGTGAGCGTGTTCCTCGGAACCGCCCTGTTCGGCTTCGGGCCCGGCTCGGTCGACGCGGTGAGCGCCCGCGCCACCCTGTCCATCGAGCGAGCCGATGCGGTGGTTCCCGCCCCGGGCACCCTCGCCCTCGCCCTCGCCGGGATGGGCCTGGTCGGCGTCGGCCGGGCGCGAGGGATGCGGCCGTGAGGTGGGGCACCGTGGGCGGCATCGCGGCGTTCGCGTTGCTGGTGCCGCTCACGGTGCCGGCGTCGAGCCCGCAGCCGTTCGTGCCGAGCTCCGACGCCGTCGTGCTCGCCCGCATCGCCACCTCGTCCTCTGGACACCCACCAGGGTCGGCCGCGTCTCTTGGACACCCACCAGGGTCGACCGAGCTGGCGGCCGCGGTCGAGGTCGCCGCCGCCCACCTGGAGACCGGCCGCCGGCTCGGCGATCTGCGCCACCTCGGATACGCGCGGGCGGCATTGAAGCGCTGGTGGAATCTCGCCGACCCACCGCCCGAGGTGCGCCGGCTGCGAGCCCGGGTACGCGCACGAGAGCACGACTTCAGCGGCGCCGAGCGCGATCTCGAGGCGCTGGTGGAGGCGACACCGGGCGACGCGTCGGCGTGGCTCGATCTGGCGCTCGTGCGCCGTGCCCGCGGCGACATCGACGGCGCCCGAGCCGGCTGCGAGCGGCTGGCCGAGCGCGTCCCCGGGCTCGTCGCCGAGACGTGTCGTGGCGCCGTCGAGGCACTGTCCGGGGCACCGGCCCGCGGCGTCCGACGGATTCGCGCCGCCCTGCGACGGACGCGCGCCGATGCGACGACGGTCGCGTTCGCGCTCGGCGAGCTGGGCGACGCACTCGCGACGAGCGGGGATCTCGAAGCGGCGGCGCGCACCCACCGGAGCGCCCTCGCGCTCACCCCCGGCGACGACGCCACCCTCACCCGGCTCGCCGACGCATGGCTCGCGCTCGGGGCGCACGGACAGGTGGCGGCCCTGCTCGCGCCGTACCGCGAGCGCGATCACCTGCTGCTGCGCCTCGCGCTCGCGCACCGCGCCCTCGGTCAGCACACCGAGGCCGCGAGCGACCGTGCCGAGCTGGGCCAGCGGCTGGACGTCGCGCGGCGCATCGGTCGACCACAGCCCGCGGTCGAGGCGCGTTATCTGCTCGACCTCGAGGGCCTTCCTGCCGTCGCCCTCACCCGCGCGCGGGAAGCCTTCGGGGTCGAGCGAACGCCGGAGTCGGTGGCGCTGTTGCTGCGCGCGGCGCGAGCCGCCGGCGTCGAGCCACCGGCCGAGGTGCGCGCCTGGCTGGCGGCGACCGGTCTGCGCGACGCGCGGATCGAGCCGGAGCTCGGGGGAATCCGCCAATGAGCGCCGTCTGTCACCGCGCGGTGCTCGCGCTGGCGCTGCTGCTGGTCGTCACGTCGAGTGCACTCGCCCACACCGGCAGCGTCGGCTACGTCCAGGTTCGCGAGCGATCGGCGACCTGGTGGGTACGCATCGACCTCGCGCTCCGTGACCTCGAGCCGGTGCTCGGCCTCGACCACGACGGCGACGGCGCCATCACCTGGGGCGAGCTGCGCCAGCGCCACGATGCGATCGCGCGCTACCTCGCCGAGCGTGTCACGCTCGCCGCCGACGGCGTCGGCTGTCCGCTGCGAGCATGGCGCCACGCGGTGGCCGAGCACGCCGGCATCGCCCATGCGGTGGCAGAAGCCGAGGTCGCGTGCGCCGGCCGCGCGCGGGCGCTGACCGTCACCTACCGGGTGTTGCACGACGTCGACGCCGACCACCGTGCCCTGCTCGCGGTCACCGCGGATCGCGTCACGCTCGACGCCGTGCTCTCGGAGCGCCAGCCGGAGGCGACGATTCGGCTCGACGCGTCACCCGCGGACTCGCCGCGGCTCGCGAGCTTCCGGCAGTACCTGCGCGAAGGCGTCCATCACATCCTGGCCGGAGTCGACCACCTGCTGTTCCTGCTCACGCTCCTGCTGCCGGCGGTGCTGGTGCGCGAGGGTGGGCGCTGGTCACCGGTTCCGAGCCTGCACCGCGCGCTGGGGACGACGGTCACCGTCGTCACCGCGTTCACGGTGGCGCACGCGACCACGCTCTGCCTCGCCGCGCTCGGTCACCTGGCCCTGCCGGCGGCAGTGGTCGAGCCGGCCATCGCGCTGACCGTGGTGCTGGCCGCGCTGAACAATCTCTGGCCGGTGGTCACGCGAGCGCGCGCGGCGATGGGCTTCGGGCTCGGCCTGCTCCACGGCCTCGGCTTCGCCGGGGCGTTGGCGGAGCTCGGTCTGCCCGCCGGACGCCACCTCGAGGCACTGGTGGGGTTCAATCTCGGCGTCGAGGCCGGGCAGCTCGCGGTGGTCGCGCTGGTCTTCCCGCTGCTCTACGCGCTACGCGCCCGCGCGCTCTATCGACCGCTGGTGTTGCGCGCGGCGTCGGTGGTGGTCGCCGGCGTGGCGACGTGGTGGCTGCTCGAGCGCCTGCCGCCGGGGACGATACCGGCGGTGTGAGGGGAGCCGCGCTCAGGGCTCCAGCGGAACGTGGGCGATCGCGTCCCTGACGACGATGCCCCCGCGCGCACCGATGGTGTTGCTGCCCCAGCGTTGCGCGTAGCAGGCCGGCAGTGGGCGAGCGTTCTCGGCACAGAGCCACAGCCGGAGCAGGTGCCGGCGCAACGCCGGATCGTCGAAGTCCTCGAACGCGGTGCGGTCGTGGAGGATCTGCGGGTTGTGCAGGAACTGCATGTCGCCGGGCTCGAGCTCCATCCGCAGCTGGACGTGGGGCTCCTCGACCACCGTGTCGAGCAGATCCAGGGCCGCGACCTGCGCCTCGGTCAGCGGCGGCACCTGCGGCAGGCGCCGAATCGAGGTGATGTACCGGCGCACGTAGTGGGTGCTCAGATTGCCCGCATGCCAGTTGAACACCGGCATCTCGTACCACGGGTCGCTCCCCTCGGGCACCTCACCGCGGCGGTCGAAGAACATCGGCTGGAACAGCTCGGCGGTGAGCTCGGGCGAGCGCGCGAGCATCTCGTTGTAGACCGTCACCGAGCTCACGATGGCGCTGGCGCCGCCGGACCGCGCCCGGCGCACGCAGAGCAGGCCGACGATGTCGCAGGAGTCGGCGTGGAAGAACTGGCGGGCGTTGGTCTGGTAGGTACGGGCGGTGTAGTCGTCGTTGCTACGGCCCAGATCGATGACGTGACCGAGCAGGTGCCCCATCGCGTTCTGGGACACCGCGCGCCCGAAGTGCAGGCCGATGCCCCAGTAGGCGATGGCCCGCTGGCGGGGCGAGTAGCGCTCGACCGGCAGGCCGCGCAGCAGCACGAAGCCGCGCCCCCAGAGCACGTCCTCGCGGATGCGGTCCAACACCGGGCCGAGCATCGGCAGGCGGAACTCCGCGCGGCCGATACCCGCGATCGCCCGGCCATCGACGTCGACCGCCCGCACCGCCGCGTCGACCTCGGCGATCTCCGCCGGCGACAGGACGTGCATCCATTCGTCGGACCGACGCAGCTCGTCCGCGCGCCAGGCGGCGGGTCCTCCCAGCGGCCCATCGGGCATCGGTGACGCCGCGACCTTCGGGGCGACCACTGCTGACATCGTCTCGTCTCCCTTCACCACCGGGCCGGGCTGCAACTCTAGCGCCCGGCCGGAATCGGTTCAAAACCGCCCGCCCGACCGCGCCGGGCGTGGCCGCGCTCAGCCGCGGCGGGCGGCCTCGCGGATCATGTCGGCTGCCTTCTCCGCCACCATGATCACCGGCGCGTTGATATTGCCCGACGGCATGGTCGGCATCACCGAGGCGTCGACCACCCGCAGGCCTTCCACGCCGCGCACCCGCAGCCGGTCGTCCACCACCGCCATCGGATCGCCGTCCGGCCCCATCTTGCAGGTGCCCATCACGTGGTAGGTGGTGGCGCCGGTGCGTCGCGCATAGTCGAGCCAGTCGGCGTCGTCACGACAGTCGGGACCCGGCTTCATCTCGTGGTCGCGGTAGGGTGCGAAGGCGCTCGCCTCGCCGATCTTGCGGGTCAGCTTGAGGCCGGCCACCAGGGTGTCGCGGTCGAGCGCATCGCCCAGGAAGTTCGGCCGGATCTTCGGCGCCGCCATCGGGTCCGGGCCGCCGATGTGGATGCTGCCCTTGCTCTCGGGTCGGCACTGGTAGACGCCGATGGTCATCCCGGGCTCCGGGTCGAGCTTGCGGGTGATGTGGTCGAAGCTCGCGTGGGCGAAGAAGAGCTGGCAGTCCGGTGTCTCCAGCTCGGGGCGACTGCGCACGAAGCCGTGGCCGATCCCCGCGGTGTAGGTGAGCACGCCGCGACGCCCGATGGCGTAGCGCAGGATCTCGCGTGCCATGCGCCACCCGCGGGTGTCGTCGTTCAGCGTGACGCGCTGCTTCACCCGCCAGGTGATCCGGGCCGCGAAGTGATCGCGGTAGTTCTCGCCGACCCCGGGCAGCGCGTGGCGGACCTCGATGCCGTGCGCGCGCAGCAGCTCCGGCTGGCCGATCCCCGAGAGCTCCAGCACCTGCGGCGACTGCACCGCGCCGGCGCAGACCAGCACCTCGGCGCCGGCCCGCACCTCCTCGCGCCGGCCGTCGCGCTCGTACTCGACGCCCACCACCCGCTTGCCCTCGAGCAGCAGCCGGCGCACCCGCGCGCCGGTACGGATCTCGAGGTTGGGGCGGCCGCGCACCGGCGCGAGGAACGCGGTGGCCGCGCTCTCGCGCCGGCCGTCCTTCTGAGTCACCTGGTAGTAGCCGAACCCGTCCTGGCGCGCGCCGTTGTAGTCGGCATTGCGCTCGTAGCCGCACTCCACTCCGGCGTCGACGAAGGCGTCGATCATCGGGTGGCGCTCTCGCATGTCGGCGACGTTCAGCGGCCCGTCACCGCCGCGGATCGCGTCGCCGCCGCGCTCGAAGCGCTCGGCGCGCTTGAAGTAGGGCAGCACGTCGGAGAACGACCAGCCGCGGTTGCCGAGCTGCGCCCAGGTGTCGTAGTCGAGCGGCTGGCCGCGCACGTAGAGCATGCCGTTGATCGAGCTCGATCCGCCGAGCACGCGACCACGCGGGATCGGGATCCGCCGCCCGGCGACGTTGTCCTCCGGCTCGGTCTCGAACTGCCAGTTGAGCGTCGGGTGGTAGAGCAGCTTCTGGAACCCGACCGGCACCTTGATCCAGATGCTGCGGTCCTCGCCGCCGGCCTCGAGCAGCAGGACCGACACCGAGGGGTCGGCGCTCAGCCGGTTGGCCAGCACACAGCCGGCCGAGCCGGCACCGATGATGACGTAGTCGTGACTCACTGGACGGGCTCTCGGATGGCGAGGCCGCGATTATCGGCCATCCGCGAAGGCGGGCAGAAGGGGCGCGCGCGATTCCCTCACCGGCTCTCGGCGCGCAGGAAGGGCGTCACCGCGCGCACGAAGCCTTCGGGGTTGTCGAGCGTCACGTGATGACCGCTCGGTGCCACCTCCGCCACCTCGACGTGCGCGCACGAGGCTCGGATCTCGGACTCCACCGGCACCGTGATGCGGTCGCTCTGCGCGCCCTTGACCAGCAGCACCGGCACCTCGAGCCGCGCCCACAGCGGGAACGCGTCGGCGGTCCCGCGCATCGAGTAGACGTTGCGATCGAACTGGTGTCCCCAGCCGTCCTCGTAGTGCCGGGCACTGTGCTCGGCCATCCGGCGCAGGATCTCCGGTGGGGTGCCGCTGCCGGGCGGGCGCAATCGATAGCGCTCCACGAAGCCGTCCAGGGTCTCGGTCCGCCGCCCCGGGCGCGCGCCGATCTGCTGCAGACCCGAGACCCGCTCCTCGGTCATGCGCATGGTCGAGTCCACCACCACCAGCCGCCCGAGTCGCTGCGGGCGCCGCGCCGCGTAGGTGAGGGCCACCATGCCGCCCATGGAGTGGCCGATGAGCACGAAGTCACGGAGATCGAGCAGCTCGGCCACCGCCTCCACGTCGTCGGCGAAGCGCGCGTACGCGTAGTCGGGCGGCACCGCCCAGTCGCTCTCGCCGTGGCCACGCATGTCCAGCGACACCACGTGATGGTCGCCGACCAGCGCCCCCGCCACGAAGTCGTACCAGTGGGCGTTGGCCGCGCCCCCGTGCAGGCAGAGCATCGGGCGTCGCCCGGCGGTGCCGTAGTCGAGGAGATGCAGCCGCAGCCCCGCGACCTCGACGAAGCGGCTGCTCGCCTCGGCCGGAACGTGGACGGGGTCGGCGGAACCGTCTCGGCTCCGGCGGGCGGCATCGGGATGGTCGGTCATCGACTGCTCCGGTGGGTCTGGCGACAGGGGGCGTAGGATAGCCGGCCGGCCCCGCCATCGCCGACGGCGCCGACAGCGCTCAGCCGAGGACGCCGAGGAGCAGCACCGCGATGGTGACGGCGATCGCCACCGCGGCGCGCCAGAGCGGGACCCCGCGTCGGGTGTCACAGGTGCCGAGCATCGTCGTCTGCGGACCGCCCCGCCGAGTCGGCCACGAGCCTGCCCGCGACCCGCGCCATCGCCCGCTCGGGGCGCGGTCGCCGCCCACTGGCGGCGTGCACTACACTCGCGGCGACCGCGCGTCGCGTCATCGGAGGGCACACCGTGGACGACCGAGATCTCTGCTTCACTCCGGCCACCGAGCTCGGCCGCCTGATCCGTGCCGGCGAGCTCTCACCGGTCGAGCTCGCGCGCGCGGTGCTCGCCCGCATCGAGCGCCTGAACCCGCGGCTCAATGCATTCCTGACGGTCACCGCGGAGCGCGCGCTGCGCGAGGCCCGGGCGGCGGAGGCGCGCGCCCGGCGTGGCGCCCTGCTCGGCCCGTTGGACGGCATTCCCTACTCCATCAAGGATCTCGAGTCGACCGCGGGGGTGCGCACCACGTTCGGCTCGAGGTGGTTCGAGAACCACGTCCCCACCGTCGACGGCGCGGTCGCCGGCCGACTGCGGGCGAGTGGCGCGGTGCTCCTCGGCAAGACCAACACCTCGTCGTTCGGGCACAAGGACAGCTGCGACAACCTGCTCGGGGCACCGTGCGTGAATCCGTGGAACACCGAGCGCACCTCGGGCGCATCGTCGGGCGGCGCCGGGGCGGCGGCGGCGGCGGGTCTGGGGCCGCTGGCCCACGGCTCCGACGGCGCGGGCTCGATCCGTATCCCGTCGGCGCTGTGCGGCGTGTTCGGTCTCAAGCCGTCGTTCGGCCGCGTCGCGCAGCATCCCAGCGCCGACTACTGGGCCGCGCGCTCCCACTCCGGGCCGATGACGCGCACCGTCCGCGACGCGGCCCTGATGCTACAGGTCCTCGCCGGGCCGGATCCGCGCGACCCGCTCTCGATCGACCGCGAGCCCGACGACTACCTGGCCGCCTGCGACGGTGATCTCGCGGGGCTGCGCGTCGCCTGGAGCCCGGATTTCGGCTACGCCGCGGTCGACCCGCAGGTGCGCGCGCTCACCGAGGCGGCGGCGAGGCGCCTGGAGGATGCAGGCTGCAGGGTCGAGGAACGCGCCACCCCGTGGTCGGACCCGATCGACTTCCACCGCGTCATCTACGAGGTGGGCGTCGGCGCGCGCCAGGACGATCGGGCGCGCGAGCGGCCGGAGTGGATCGAGCCGAGCATGATGCGCATGATCGAGACCGCTCGCGCCACATCGGCCGTCGACCACTCGAAGGCGCTGATGGCGCGCAGCGCCTTCTACGATGCGGTACGCGCGTTCTTCGACGACGTCGACCTCCTGCTGACGCCGCAGATGCCGGTCACCGCGTGGCCGGCCGATCCGGCGCTCCAGGTCGAGCGCGATCAGGGCCCGACCGAGATCGGTGGCCGGCCGACCCCGACCATGCACCACCGCCTCGCCTTCACCTTCCCGTTCAACCTCACCGGCCAGCCGGCCGCGAGCGTGCCGTGCGGCTTCACTGCCGAGCGACTGCCGGTCGGCTTGCAGATCGTCGGGCGCTGGCACGACGACACGACGGTCCTGCGCGCCGCGGCCTGCTTCGAGGCGCTACAGCCGTGGGCCGAGCATCGCCCGCCAGAGGACTGAGAGGGTGTATCCGAAATGACGACCTGCTGCGAGGTCGGCTGAGTGCGCGTCGCTGCGTTGTGGGGCCCCCATCGCCCGGTCGCATGGCCCGGCCATGCTCCCGCGCGACGTGCACCCCCACGCCTTGCCACTCACCCTCAGCACCCCTCTCGCGACGGCCATCATTTCAGATACACCCTCTGAAACCCCATGAAGGCTCCGCGAGCGGGTACTCAGCTCAGCCCGCTCACCGGCAGCGCGGCGCCGTGGATCGGGTCGGCATCGCCGGAGGCGAGGAACGCGATCACCCTCGCCATCGCCTCTGGCCGAACCCAGCGGCCGAAGTCCGCCTTCGGCATGTCCTGGCGGTTGCGCTCGGTGTCGATGATGCTCGGCAGGACGCAGTTCACGTTGATGCCCTTGCCCTTGAGCTCGGCCGACATCGCCTCGGTGAGCCGGATCACCACCGCCTTCGAGGCGCTGTAGGCGCCCATCCTCGCCGGCGCGTGCAGGGCGGCGCCGGCACCGACGTTCACGATCTTCCCGCCACCGGCACCCAGCATCCCGGGCACCACCGCGCGCGCCATGTTGAGCACCGAGCGGGCGTTGAGGCCCATCATGAAGTCCCAGGTCTCGTCGCTGGTCTCGTGCACCGCCTCGCCCATGGTGAAGCCACCGGCGATGTTGGCGAGCACGCGCACCGGGCCGAGCGCGGCAGTCACCGCCTCGACCGCGGCGCGACAGGCCGATGCGTCGGTCAGATCGCACACCGCCGAGTAGCGGCGGTTGTCGATGACCTGCACGTCGAGCTGGGCGACGGTGGCGCCGAGAGCGGCGAAGTGATCGCTCACCGCCGCACCCAGTGCTCCGGCTGCCCCGGTCACCAGAACCACCCTGCCGTCGAACTCGCTCATCGCTGCTCTCGCCTCACGCTTGTCCCGGGCGCAACGATACTGGAGTCCCGGCTCAGATCCAGCCGAGCGCGATGGCCAGGAGCCAGAACCGGTGGTCGGCCGGTATCGGGACGGTGCGGGTCACCTCGGTGCGGTTGCCGGCGCGGTCCTCGACCTGCACGGTGACCGTGCCACGAGCGAGGTCGGTCCAACCCGCGAAGACGTAGCCGGTCCACACGTGGTCGCCGCTCGGGGTGAAGGTCGCGCCGAGCTCGCCGGCGGCGCCACCGAGCACCGGGAAGTCCGCGCGCACCGAGAGCGCATCGGCGGCGAGCCCGGAGTAGTAGTCGAAGGCGCCGACGCGCACCTGCCACAGTCCGAGCGGCGGCCACACCGGCTCGAGCGTGACGCTGAGCGTCGGGCGCAGATCGTCTGCAAACCAGCCGAGGCCGGCGCGCGCGGGTGCCTGGGAGTCGATCGGCGCGCCGAGGTCGATCCAGCGTGCGATGGTCGCCTTCTCGGCCGCAGTGAGCGGCGGCACGCCGGACCCCGGAGGCGGCATGATGGTGCCGGTGAAGTCGATGTCCGCGTCGTTACGGTTGGCGCCGGGTGGCAACGTGCTCGGGTCGCCGGGAACCGCCTCCGTCGGGTGGTCCGCGTTGGTCCAGCCATCGAGTCGACGCCCGAACACCTTCCATACCAACAGGCTGCGGCGCGACTGGAACTTGCGCACGTAGCGCGATGCGTTGGTCTGCCGCCAGGTGCCGTTGGTGATCACCGGCGGAATTCCATGGTCGGCTCCGGCGTCTCGGGCCAGACGGTTGTAGGTGTTCTCGTAACCGTCGACCACCGTCTCGTCGTCGAGCACCAGGCCGGCCTCGGCCGGACCGTCGACGGAGTGGCACATCACGCAGGAGCGCTCGAGGATCGGCTTCACGTCGCGGTGGTACTCGACATCGACGGCGCCCGCCGGGATCTCCACCAGCGTCGGCTCACCACCCTCGCCCGGCACCACCAGCGGCGTGCTCCGGGTGAGATCGGCCGGCACGTAGCCCGGTGCGCCCGCCGCCGTCTGCTCGAACGCGAGCGGCAGCTTCGAGTGTGCGTGACACCCGCCGCAGTCGGTGCGCTGCTCGCCCGGGCGGACCTGATGCCAGGTTTGCGCCATGTTGAGGACCAGGCCGTCGCGGTCCAGCGTCTGGAAGGTGAAGGGCACGTCGGCCGGTATTCGCGCGAGGAAGCTGGTGTCGGGATCGCCGCGCGAGTCGAGCAACGGGCCGCCACCGGGCGCGCCCTTGCGCAGCGGGATCTCGCCGAGGATTCGCAGCCGCTCGTTCGCGTGGTTGAAGAAAGATCGACCTTCCGCCGGGCCGTAGCTCAGGTGACTCGACGGCTCCATCGCCAGGATGCGCACGGCGTGGATGTCCGCATCGTCGTAACGCCCGGCGTCGGCGCCCTGGCTCTCCCAGTTCGTGCTCGCCCCATTCTCCGACGTGTTGAACGGGTCGAGCCCGTCGAACGACGCCCGCCCGCGCCCCGGAGCGGAATCGCGATGGTAGAAGCTCGAGGTCCCGACCAGCCCGAACGGCGTGCCCGGCTCGAGTGCGGCGTGCACGGTGCCGTCGTTCGGCAACCATGGCAGCGTCGCCGGCTCGGCGATGCCGTAGACCGCGGCGTAGGGGACGAGCGCCCGCGGCTGCATCTCGTTGTAGGCAGGGTCGTTCTTCACCAGCACGAGGGCCCGGTGGTCGTCCAGAGGCTCGCCGCCGGGGACCAGGTAGATGCCGCCGTCGTAGTAGGGAATCGGGGTCGGGCGATTCAGATCGTTGGCGGGGCCCGGCGTCCACACCAGCAGCAGGTCGTTGCCGGGGGCGGCGCTCGGGTGCGTCGCCTTGCCGGCCCAGTCTCCGTCGAGCGACCGCGAGGCGGCATTGTCCGCACCGTGGGTGAAGGCGGTGACCGCCTCGAGCCCGGCCGGAGAGAAGGGATAGCGGGTGAAACGCGGCTGTCGATGCGACGGGTGGGACTCGTCGAACCACCAGATCCCGCGCCTGACCTCCGGGTTGGACGGGTCCGACGGATTCGCTGCACCGAACCGCGGTGCGGTCGACGGCGGGTCGACCGGGAACCGGAGCACGGTGCCGAAACCGTTGTTGTTCTGGTTGTAGTAGTCGACGACCGCGATGTCGCCGTTGCCGAGCTGGGTCTGGAAGTGGAAGGCCTGTGGCGCGGTGAGCGCACTCATCAGCGGCTCGAAGCGGCGCCCGTCGGGCCAGATCGCCCACAGCCCCCACAGCCTCTGATCGCGGAGCCCCTGCGCCTCGTAGCTCGAGAACATCACGCGTCCGTCCATGAGCACGGTGGGGTGGAGCGCGCTACCGAGATTGAGATGACCGACGAGCTCGGCGTCACGACCGTCGTCGTTCATCACGAAGAGCTGGAGATTGGGGAAGGTGAAGCTCTTGTTCGGGGCGAAGCCGTTGCGGCTCGACGTGAAGACCACCTTGCCGCCGGGGAGGGGGCAGGGTCCGAGGTTGAAGATGCCGTACCCGAGATAGAAGGTACCGGGCGGCTCCGCCCGTAACGGGTCCGACGACCACGGCGCCGCGCCGGTGTTCGGCGTCCACTCGCCGAACGTGAGCTGCACCACCTCGCGGGTCTCGACGTCGATGCGATAGATGTCGGAGCCGCCGCGCGGCGCGTCACGACGCTGCGTGTTCAACGCCCCCGGGCGCAGGTCGTGGAACCTCGCGTAGTAGACCGACTTGCCGTCGAAGGAGACGCACGGGTCGACCACCGCACCGTCCCCGCCCGGCACCAGCACCTCCTCGGTGCCGTCGGGATGGAGCAGCATCAGGTCGGTCCCGGGCTCGGCGCGGATGGGATCCTTGACCTCCGGCCACCGGGTGTTGACCTCGTCGCCGTGGCGGGGAGCACGAACGTAGACGATGTCGTAGTCGACTGCCGCGACCGCCTGCCCGACGAGCACCGCGAGCACGAGCATCGCCACCACGTGCCACCGACTACGCGGTTCCCTGTTGCAGGATTCGGGGTGGCTGGTGCGGCGTCCCATCATGCTCTCCTCCGTGTGCTCCACGCGCCGGCGATCGGGCGCCGGATCGGTCGCCGACCGTATCGACGCTGGGTAACACGGGCCGGCGCGCGCATTCCGGGAACCAGCGCACGTTTCTGCTCGCCGGTCGGCGAGGTGAGGCGTGGCCGCGGGCGCGGAGGGAACGGGGATGGAGGCGGGGACGGGTGCAACGGAAAGGCGCCACCCCGGCGCGGAGCCGGGGTGGCGCACGAGCGCCTACTTCAGGATCGCCGCGTCCTCGGCTGCGATCTCGGCCTCGGCCTGCTTGATCGAGTCCTCGAGCAACGTCAGCCAGTGGTCACCGTACTTGTCGGTGAACCACTTCTTGAGCGGCTGGTTGACCTTGGAGACGAACATCGCCTTCTCCTCCGGCGTCGGCACGTAGACCTTGCCACCGCGCTTCTTGAACGCCTCGTAGGCGCTGAGCTGGGTGAACTTCGGATCGTTGTTGGCCACCGACGTCATGTGATGGAAGCCATCGAGGACCACCTTCTGGAGGTCTGCCGGCATCGACTTCAAGAAGTCGTTGTTCATCCACCAGAACAGGAACATGTAGGCGTGGTGGTCCAGCGTCACGTAACGCAGGAAGTCGTGGAACTTCATGTTCACGATGTCGGTGATGCCGTTCTTGGTCCCGACGACGACGCCGGTGGCGAACGAGGTGTAGAGCTCCTGCCACGGAATCGGCGTCGGGCTGCCGCCGAGCAGCTTCACCATCTCGACCTGCAGCGGCGACTCGATGGTCCGGACCTTCACCCCGGCCAGATCCGCGGGGGTGCGAATGGGCTTCTCGATGGTGAAGAAGTCGCGCCATCCGCCGGTGTTGTTGAGCCCCATCAGACGCAGCGAGCCGGTCTTCTTCAGCACCTCGGCGCGCAGCTCCTCCATGAACTTGCTCCGCATCACCTTCTCGGCGACACGGTCGTTGGGGAACATGTACGGAATGTCGGTGACCTGGATCTCCGGAAAGATGTTCGCCGCGCCGCCGACGGTGGTGCCGGTGATCTCGATGGTCCCGAGCTGCACCGCCTCCATGCACTGGCGGAAGTTGCTGCAGAGCTGCCCGCCCGGGTAGATCTCCACCGCCACCCGGCCGTTGGTCTGCGCCTCGACGAAGTCCTTGAAGACCAGGGCGCCCTTGTGGTCCTCGTCGTCGGTCGACGCGATGTGACCGATCTTGATCGTGAAGTCCTGGGCGACGGCGGCTCCCGTCGCCCCGAGCGTGAGCAGGGCTCCCGCGATGGTTGCTCGCAACACCGGACTGTTCATCTTTCTCCCTCCGCGTTCGGTGGTCTCAAGAATCGGCCCGAGTCATGGTCGAGGCCGGTCCCGATGCTCGGACCCGCGTCGCTCCGCGACCCGACCCCGCTCTCTCGGTGGCTCGGACGATCCGAGCCGAGTCGCCGCCGCATCCCGCGGCCGCACCATGGTGCCCGTCCCCGGCCGGCCGTCGGGCCCCACCGCACCGCTCAGGCGAAACCGAGCAGCCGCGGCACGGTCATCGACAGCGCCGGGAAATACGTGATGAGGAAGATGATCGCGATCTCGATGGCGAGGAACGGGATCATCTCGCGGGCGATCACCTCGATCCGTAAGTTCGTCAGACTCGATGCCACGAACAGGATGAGCCCCATGGGCGGTGTCGCCAGACCGACGGTCAGGTTGACGCACATGATGATCGCGAAATGCAGCGGCTCGACCCCGAGCTGAACCATCGTCGGCGCGAGAATGGGGCCGAGAATCAGGATCGCCGGCCCGGCATCGAGGAACATGCCGACGATCAACAAGAAGATGTTGATCAGGAACAGCAGCGTGTACGGATCCTCGGAGATCCCGAACAGCAGTCCGCTCAGCTTCATGGGCACCTGCGACAGCGTCGCGATCCACGCGAACGCGGTGGCGGCACCGACCACCAGCAAGATGGCCGCCGACGACACCGCGGCCCGCCCGAACAGCACCGGCAAGTCGCCGAGCTTCAGGGTGCGTTGGATGAAGAGCGAGAGGATGAGCGCGTAACCGGCCGCGATCGACGCCGCCTCGGTCGGCGTGAACACCCCACCGAGGATGCCGCCGATGATGATCACCGGGGTGAGCAGGGCGAGGAACGCCTCGCGGCCAGCGGTCGCGACCTCACCGAGACTCGCCCGCTGGTGCGCCTTGGGGTAGTTGCGGCGCTTGGCGATGATCGCGGTCACCACCATCAGCCCGATGCCGACCAGCACCCCGGGCACCACCCCGGCCGCGAACAGCCCGGCGACCGAGACGTTCATGATGAACGCGTACACCACCATGATGATGCTCGGTGGGATGATCGGTCCGATCACCGACGACGCGGCGGTGATCGCGGCGGCGAACTTGCGGCTGTAGCCGTCCTTCTCCATGGCCGGAATGAGCAGCGAGCCGATGGCGGAGGTGTCGGCGACCGCCGAGCCGCTGATGCCGGCGAAGAGAATGCTGCTGACGATGTTGACG
This sequence comes from Ectothiorhodospiraceae bacterium, assembly GCA_024234875.1. Classification (GTDB taxonomy): domain Bacteria; phylum Pseudomonadota; class Gammaproteobacteria; order HK1; family HK1; genus JACKNM01. Next base: position 589,403 of record JACKNM010000002.1, read on the forward strand.
TGCGCGAGCCCGCCCCGCAGGTGACCGACCAGCGTGTTGGCGAATCGCACCAGGCTCAACGTGATTCCGCTGCGATTCATGATCTCGCCAGCGAGGATGAAGAAGGGAATCGCGAGGAGGGGGAACTGGTTGATGCCCGCGAACGTCCGCTGGACGACCATCTTCAGGAACATCGGCTTGTCGGCGAGGACGAAACCGGCGACCGGGGCGAAGGCGAGCGCGAACACGATCGGGACGCCGATCGCCATGCAGATCAGGAAGACCCAGAAGAAGGTGACGCTCACGATGTCCTCCGCCCTACATGGCCCCGGGAATGTGCAACGGTCCGGCCTCCCGCTCTCGCGGCGGCGACGGGCGGATCAGCTCGCGGATGGCCGTCACCAGCAACCCGAGCGAGACGCTGAGCAGGGCCACCGCGCCGAGCGGCATCGACACGTAGACCCAGCTGATCGAGAGCTCGATGGTGGACGCGGTCTGGATTCGGGCGTTCCAGGTGAGGAAGCTTCCTTCCTTCAAGAACACCACCATCACCGAGATCACCACGAGCTGGACGATGATCACCAGGAGTTGCGCGAGCCGGCCCGAGAGCCGATCGGGTAACGCGCCCACCGCCACCAACGCGCCTTCGCGGTAGGCGATCGGCGCGGCGAGGAAGGTCATCCACACCATCAGGAACTTGGCGATCTCCTCCGACCACGGCAGCGCCTCGGCGAGGACGTAGCGGAAGAACACCGCCGCCAGGACGATCACCGTCATCACCGCGATGGTCGCGATCGAGAGCCACCACAGGCCCTTGAGCAGTCCGCCGTTGAAGCGCTCCAACCAGCGCTCCAGCCCCTCCAGGAACCTCATCCTCGCCCCTCCAACAGCTCCGCGAGGTCGATCTCGCGGCGCTCACGCACCGACTGCTCGGCCGCGACACAGATCGCGACCGCCCGCCTTCCCGCCTCCGCGGACACGTAGCTGCGCCCGGTCTCGACCCCTTCCGCCACATGCTGGTAGAAGGTGAGGAGCTCGAAGATCTCGCCCGATGCCTCGTGGAGATCGATGTCGCGCGGCTGACCGATGTCGAAGCGCTCCTCGCCGGTCAACCCGTCGAGCAGCCGCAGCGACGCCGTCGGGCGATCGGTTCTGTCCATCGCACCCGACCAGAGCGCGCGGGCCGCGCCCGCGGTGCCGACGATCTCCATCACCTTGTGGTCCTCGAAGCCGGCGACCGACTGCGTGAGCACCGCGTACTGACCCTCCGGCCAGCGCAACGTCATCGCGAGGTTGTCGTACATCGCGCCGGCGCGGCCCTTGCCGTTGCCGGCGGCGTAGACCGATGCCGGCGGGCCCAGGCGCTCGAAGTACCAGGCGGCTAGATCGACGAAGTGCACCGGCTCCTCGAGCAGCCACGACCCGACACTGGCGGCGTCGTAGCGCCAGTCGGCCGCGCCGCTGCGAAAGGGTCGGCGCCACAGCGTGAACAGGAACGAGAGCGGCTCGCCGAAGGTGCCGTCGTCGACCCACTCCTTGATCCGCCCCCACTGGCTGGAGGCACGGAGCTCGTGGACGACGTTGACGGTTCGCCCGGCGCGGGCGGCGGCGGCGAGGATCCGATCGCAGCCCGCGACGGTGGTCGCCATCGGTTTCTCGAGCACGAGGTGCTTGCCGGCGTCGAGCGCGGCGACCGCGATCGCCTCGTGGAGCGCGTTCGGAGCGACGACGGACACGACGTCGACGTCGCCACGCGCCAGCAACTCGCGGTAGTCGGAGGTGACCGCGGCGTGCGGATGGTCATGTCGCGCCGCAGCGACGCTGTCGGCGCTCGCGGTGGCGACCGCGACCAGCTCGCCCGACGGCGTGCGCGCGATGGCATCGGCGTGGAATCGTCCCCACGCCCCGTACCCGATCAGGCCGAAGCGTAGCCCCATGCTCCCTCCTTCGTGTCGCCACGAGTCCGCGCTGCGACATCTTGGCGTGTCGGCTTGGGCACGGACCGGCGCAATCATGCATACAATCGCCGCCGAAGGGAACCATCCTCCTGCACCGTTCGCCGCCGCCCTGTCCGAGCGCGCGGCCGGACCGATCGGGCCAGCAGTGAACTCGGCCACAGTCGCCGGCGATTCGACGGGCTATGGTCGGGCCGTTCCCGCTCGGTGCCGGCCGGGAGGGAGCGGCACGCAACGGAGGTGCTGTGCGATGGACGAGCGATGGCTGATCGACGAGCGGCCTCCGCTGTCGGAGGCGGACGTCGAGACGATCGAGTGGAAGCTGGCCGAGAGCGGTCCGACGCTTCGCGGTGGGCACACGCCGACGCTGGCGATCTCACTCCACGACCTCACCGTCCACGACAACCGCAAGTGGTTCGGTGAGGCCGACATCCGGGTCGACGCCTTGGTGGTGACCGCACCCGCGCCGAGCGGGGAGGCGGACACCGCCTACCGCTCGCAGACGGCGCGCTTCCCGCGCGTCGCCGACGGCGCGACATTGCCGCTCGGTGACGGCGGCCTCCTCGTCTTCCACGGGCCGGCTCGTCACTTCCTCGACCTGCAGCTCACCGTGTCGCGCGATCGGGACGGCACCGAGGATCTCTCGGGTCTGCTCGCCGACGGGCTCGCCTCCGACGAGGGCCGCTCGGCGATCGATGCCTTGCTCGGGCTCACCCGCCTGGTGCAGCCGGTCGGTGCGGTCACCGCGGCCATCGCCGGCGCGGCCCGACTCGGTGATCTCGCATATCGGCTGCTGCGCACCGCCACCGGTGCCACCATCGGGCTCTATCGCGGCGCGCATCTCGAGCACCGCGATCGCTTCGGGATCGGCGCCCACCCGCGGCCGCCGCGTCACGCGTTCCGGGTGAACGATCTGTCGTTCCGCTACCAGGTCTCGGTCGAGGAGTAGCCGGCCGACCGAGCCGATCGGACCCCGGGCCCCGCGCCCGGCGGAGGTCTCCGATGACGAGTGAGCCCGCCGCTTCCCGCCCCTCGAGCACCGGCGCTCCCTGCGTGGACGAGGACCTCACCGCCGCGATCGCCCGCGCCGCGAGGCTGCATTCGTCCGGATCCCGCGACGAGGCGGTGCGATGCGCACGGTCGGCCCTCGCCCGACTCTCGCCGACCGGCGCGGCCCCCGAGCGCCGTGCGCCGGCGCACGACCTGAACACGCTCGGCATCGTCCTGTTCGAGAACGCATACGCGAGTGACGCCCTGGTTGCGTACCGCGCCGCGCGCGCCGCGCTCGATGCCGCGGACCGGTCCGAGCTCGCGGCGAGCCTGGCCAACAACATCGGGCAGGCGTTACAGGCCCACGGCGAGCCGCAGGCGGCGCGCGTGGAGCTCGAGACCGCGGTTCGACTCCACGCGGCGATCGATCCCGGCGGGCTCGCTCATGCCTTCGCGCTGGACAACCTCGGCACGGTCCTCGCCCAGCTCGGCGAGCTCGATGCGGCCGAGGCGGCCCACCGCGGCGCGCTCACGATGCTCGCGCCGGCGCCATGGCCGGCGGGCGGGCCGTTCGGCCGTCATGTCGCCACCACGCTCGGGAATCTGAGCAACGTGCTCGCCCGGCGCGGCGCACTCGATGCCGCGCTCGCCTACCGGCTGCGGAGTCTCGACATACTCGATCGCGCCGGAGACCGGGAATCGCCCGCCCATGTCCGTGACGTCACCTCGCTGGCCGATCTGCTGCGGCGCAGCGGCGATGCCGAGCACGCCGACCGCCTGGTGAACGCGGTGCTTCGAATCGGAGGCGATACCCCACGCGCCTCACACCGCCAGGTCGCCGAGGCGCTCGCGAACCTCGCGGGCGCGGCACTCGAGCGCTTCCAGCTCGGGCTCGCCGAGCGGCTCGCGGCGCGCGCCCTCGAGCTGATGGAGGCGCTGGAAGGCCCCGCGGCGCCGGCGACCATCGATGCCGTCTACCTGCTCGCCAACGTGCGACGCGCGCTCGGCGACGACGACGCGGCCGGGCGTGGGTACCGCCGGGCCATCGACGGCTACGACCGGATCGGACGCTCGACGCGGTCGGTCATCGCCATGATCGACCTCGCCAAGGTCTTTCGCGAGGCAAGGAGCCTCCCGCTCGCCGAGACGTTGCTGCGCGATGCCATCACCCGGCTGCGCGCCGCACCCTCACTCGATGCGGCACAGCTCGCCAGCGCGCTCGGCAACCTCGCCGACGTGCTGGTCGAGGACGGCCGCCACGCACTCGCTGCACGCACCTACGACGAGGCGCTCGCGGTGCTCGGCGAGCGCGCGCTCGGCGACCGGCCGTGGCTGCTGCACAACCGGGCGATGCTCGCCTACCACCTCGGCGACCACGACGCGGCAGTCCGGGACTACACCGAGGCGCGGGCGTCGTGGGTGCGTGCACGGGGTGACGACCATCCCTTCGTCGCCACCACCGACGCCAACCTCGCCCTGGTGCACTGGGCGCGCGGCGACGTGGCGGCAGCGCTCGATGCGTTTCGCCGCGCCGAGACGCGGCGCGATCACGACATGCGGCGCGTGCTCGCGGTCGGCAGCGAGCGGCAGCGGATGCTCTACGCGCGCGGCCTGCAGAGCGATCTCGGCAAGGTGGTCGGCTTCGCCCTCGGCGCGGGCCGCGGCAACCCCGAGGTCGAGCGATTCGCGGCGCAGATGCTGGTCCGGCGCAAGGGCCGCGTCCTCGACGCGGTCGCCCACACCTTCGATCAGATGCGCGGCGAGGCGGATGCGGCCGATGTCGCGGCACTCGAGCGCCTGCGCGCGGTGCGCACCGAGATCGTCGCCCTGCTGGCGCCGAGCCTCACCCGCGGCACCGCTCCGAGTCAGATCGACAGGCTGCGCCGACTGCGCGAGGAGGAGGAGCGCCTCGAGGCGGCGGTCAGCTACCGCGGCGCGTTGCACGGAGCGGCGATCGGCACCGTCGCGCTCGACGACGTGCAGGCGGCACTGCCGGCGGATGCGGTGCTCGTCGACATCCTCGCCCATCGCCGCTTCGACCCGGTACGTGACGGTGGTGCCGAGTCGTGGCACGAGGAGCGCTACGCGGCCATGGTCCTCAAACCCGACGGGGACCCGGCCTGGCACGACCTCGGCCCGGTCGAGGCGATCGACGCGCAGGCCGAGCGCTGGCGACGACGCCTCGTCATCACCCGCATCTCGGCGTCCGACCGCGAGACCACCACCGCGCGCGAGCTTCACGACGCGGTCGTCGCGCCGCTGCTCGAGGCCATCGGCGACGCGTCGACCTGGCTCGTCTCGCCGGACCGAGGCCTCACCACCGCCCCGCTGGGGTTGCTGCTGGACGCGACCGGTGTCCGCCTCGACGAGCGCATCGCGCTGTCGTACCTGACCTCGTCGCGGGAGCTGGTCGGCCTGCGCCAGGACGATCGCAGCGGCACCGGCGCCGCGGTGGTGATCGCCGACCCGTCGTTCGACGCCGCGCCGAGCCCGGTCGCGACCGCGCCGACCGCGACCGAGCCGGTGGTCGAGCGCGGCGGACTCGGCCCACTTCCCGGCAGTCGCGTCGAGGCCGAGATCGTCGCCGCTCTCCTCGGCGGCGCCACCGTGTTGACCGGCGACGCCGCCGACACCGATGCGCTCCGCACCCTGCGCGGGCCGTCGGTGCTCCACGTGGCGACCCACGGCATCTTCACTCCGATGGAGGACGTGCCGGAGGAACCGACGCGCGACCTCCTCCGACTGACCGACGCCGTGGTCCTCGTCGAGCGCAGGGGCAGGACCGCGATCGCGAGCCCGATGCACTACTCTGGCCTCGCGCTCGCGGGGGCGAACCGAGATGGCGCCGCGGGTATCCTGACCGCGCAACAGATCGCGGGGCTCGATCTCCACGGCACACGACTCGTGGTGCTCTCCGCCTGCGAGACCGGGCTCGGGACGGTGCGACAGGGCGAGGAGTTCAGCGGGCTGCGGCGGGCACTCGCCATCGCCGGGGCGCAGACGCAGGTGACCAGTCTGTGGAAGGTCGACGACGATGCGACCTGCGCGTTGATGTCCGCCTTCTACCGCGCGCTGCGCGAGGGTCGCGGGCGAGCGGAGTCGCTTCGCCGCGCGCGGCGGGCGATTCGCGACGACGCGGAGCATCCGCAGTGGGCACGCCCCTTCTACTGGGGCGCGTTCGTGACCTCCGGGGCGTGGGGACCGATGTCGCTCGACACTGGCGGCGCGCCAGGCGCCGACCGAGAGGAAGGAGGAGACGATGCGCACTGACGATCCCAGCCGCGGCCCGACCTCCCCCGGCGTGGAGCACACCGCAGAGCTCAAGTCGCAGGTGCTCGCCGTCACCGCGGATCCGGCATCGGCCGAGCTCGGCGGCGGGCTGGACCGTCCGGTCGGCGCGCTGCTCACCATCGACGACGACGCGCTGATCGCCGCCGACCCCGTGCACGCGCGACACATCCTCGACGCCGCGGCCGGGGCAGCTCAGATCGGCGCCTTCGCTCATGCCGAGCGGCTCCTGCTCAAGGGCCTGAACGTCCTGCTCCGCCACCCTCTGGCGACCGAGCGCGAGCCGATCGTGCCGATGGTCAACCTCGCGCTCGTCTACGATGCGGCCGGTCACGCAGAGCCACGCGACCGGGCCGCCAACGCGGCGGTGGCGCATGCCGCGGGTCTGACCGAGCCGCTGGACGGCCCCACCGCGCACGCGCTGCTCGCGCTCGTCGGGCATTTCGAGCGAGCCGGTGACCGCGAGCGACTGGTCGGCGTCTATCGCGCGGTGCATCCCTACGTGCTGTCGCTCGTGAGCATCGATCCGAACGTGCGCCTCGCGACCACCGGGAAGTACATCCAGGCGCTGACCGCGGCCGGACGATTCGCCGACGCGGCGGACGCGATCGGGACCGCCCTCGAGGCCGTCGCGCTCGATGCGAGTGCGACCGCGCGCTGGCGCCTGCGCCTGTTGCTCGAGTGCGCCACCGCGGCCGACCGTGCCGGCGACGCCGCCACCGCCGTCGATGCGCTCCGCCGCGGCCGAGACGTCGCGCTCGACTCGGTCCACGCCGACAGCGACCTGGCCGGCATCCTCTACCACAACCTCGCCGGTCACTACCTGCGCCGGGGCGCCGCGGACGAGCTGGCCGAGGCCCGTGACTTGATGACGCGGTCGCTCGGCATCGTGCGGCACAACGGCCGGACGGCGAGCGCGGAGTACGCCGGTGGGCACGGCCAGCTCGCCGCCATCCTCGACGCGCTGGGTGAGGAGACGGCCGCCACCGAGGCCTACGCCGAGTGCGTGCGGCTGTTCGACGCGCTGCAAGGCCCGGAGCGCGAGCGAGCCCGCGGCGAGCACGCCGCCTTCCTGCGCGACGCCGGCCTGTTCCACGTCCGGCGCGCATCGGCACCGGCCGCGATCCCCTTGCTCACGCGCGCGCTCGCGTTGCGGCGCGAGCTGTCGCCGGGCGACACCACCGCCGTCGCCGACGCACTGTCGGATCTGGCGACGGCGCACTTCGAGTCCGGAGACCTGGCCGCGGCCGCGCGCCTGCACCGGGCGGCGATCGACACTCGCAATCCCGCACTCGGGCTGGGGAGCGGCGCCGGGTGAGGATTGCCCGGCGATGATGCGGCGAGGGAATCGCAGGTGATCGAGGAGCTCGTCGCCGGGTCGATCGGCCTCGCGGCCCTGGTGGTGCCGGTCACCGCGTTCGCGCTTCAGCTCGGGCGGGTTCGGCGTGGCGAGCGCTCACGCCTCGCCGGCCTCGCGCGATTCGTCGGCTGGTCGCTCACCCCCGCGCTCGCCTTCCTCGGCGCGCTGGCCGCGCTGGTCGGCCTCGAGGAGGCGCTCGGCGTGGCCCTGATCGGCGACGCGTTGGCGCGGGGCCTGCTCCCGCTCGGCGCCCTGTCGGTCGTCATCGCCGCGGTGGGCGCCCTGCTCTTCACCCTACTGACCTGGCGCGCGCCGCGAGCGGGCACGCGCTGAGCCCGCCGTCAGCGCATCCGCACGTGGTCTCCGGGCGCGTCGGCGAGCGGGGAAAGACCGCGCTCGGGCGCACCCATCGACGGCGGCGCGACGCGCTCGCCGCCGCGCGCCGCCAGCCACTCGCTCCATGCCGGCCACCACGAGCCCTCGCGTCGGGTGGCCTTGTCCAGCCACTCGTCGGCGGCGATCAGCAGATCCTCGTCGCGCCGGTGCATGATGCGGTAGTGACGCCGCGGATGGCCCGGCTCACTGACGATGCCGGCATTGTGACCGCCTGAGGTCAGGACGAACGTGATCTCGGTGTCCATCAACATGTGCGCCTTGTAGACGCTGCGCCACGGCGCGACGTGGTCGGTCTCGGTGCCGACCATGAACACGGGAACGTGGATGTCGGAGATCGCGACCGGCCGCCCACCGACGCGATATCGCCCTCCGGCCAGGTCGTTGCGGAGGTAGAGGCTGCGCAGGTACTCGGCGTGCATGCGGTAGGGCATCCGCGTCGCGTCCAGATTCCAGGCCATGAGGTCGTTGGGGTGCGCGCGCTCGCCGAGGAGGTACTCGCTGACCAGCCGCGACCAGACGAGGTCGTTCGAGCGCAGCAGTCGAAACGCCCCCGCCATCTCGTCGGCGGCGAGATAGCCGCGGTCCCACATCACGTCCTCGAGGAACGACACCTGGCTCTCGTCGATGAAGAGCTTGAGCTCACCGGCCTCGGTGAAATCGACCTGTGACGCGAACAGGCTCATCGACGCGAGCCGATCGTCGCCGTCGCGCGCCATCGCGGCGGCGGCGATTGCGAGCAAGGTGCCACCCAGGCAGTAGCCGGTGGCGTGGACGCGCTCACCGGGCACGACTCGTGTCACCACGTCGAGCGCGGCCATGACGCCGTCGGCGAGATAGTCGTCCATGCCGAGCTCGCGGTCCTCCGGCTGCGGGTTCTTCCACGAGATCATGAACACCGTGTGGCCCTGCTCGACCAGCCACCGCACCAGGGAGTTCCCCGGCGACAGATCGAGGATGTAGTACTTCATGATCCACGCGGGAACGATCAGCACCGGCTGGCGGTGGACGGTCGCGGTGGTCGGCGTGTACTGCAAGACCTCGATCAGGCGGTTTCGATACACCACCTTGCCCGGCGTGACCGCGACATCGCGGCCGACCACGAACGCGTCGTCGGGCGGTCCCGCCGCACCACCGAGCGACCGCTGCACGTCCTCGGCCAGGAATCGCGCACCGCGCGCGAGGTTCGCCCCGCGCTCGCGCACCGTCGCCGCGGCGACCTCGGGGTTGGTCCACGCGAAGTTCGAGGGCGAGAACACGTCCAGCCACTGCCGCGCCGCGAACGAGACCAGATCGTGGTGGTGCAACGTCACGCCGGGCACCTCGGTGGTGGCGTAGTGCCACCACTGCTCGGCGAGCAGGAAGCCCTGCCACAGCGCGTGATAGGGCCACTCGTCCCAGCCGCGCGCCCCGAAACGTCGGTCCTGGGCCAGCGGCTCGATCAGGTTCCCGACCGGCTCACCGGCGGCGCGGCGCGTGCACCACGCGGCGTACTCCATCCCCTTCACCACCGCGTTCTCGCCGAGCTCGGCGAGCTTCCCGGGGGAGTTCAGGAGATGCCCGACCCAGTCGAGGTAGGCCATGGCCAGGGCAATCGGCGACAGTCCCCCGGTCGCCCGCGCCTGGGCGGCATGGAGCGCGCGGTCGAGGCCGGGCTTGTGAGCGGGTCGGCTGGCGGCCATGTGACGTCACCACGAGCGGCGAGCGTGCAGAATGCCCCGCGCGCCGGCCTCTCGCCCATGACAGTCGTCAAGCCAGGCGGGTGCCGTCTCCACTGCCACCGAGCCAACCGCGGGGGAGCCGAACGTACTTGATCGCGCGTCGATGGAACGTGAGCGCGAGATGGATGTCCCCGCTCTGGTCCTCGATGAGCGAGGGATAGGACAGCTCCAAGTTGCGGCCGTCGAGGGCGTTGTTCGACAGGCAGGTCCCCGGCCCGTCCTCGACCACCCGGCGCCAGGGGAAGCGCAGCCCCTCGTCGTCGGAGACACAGATCGCGAGCGGGGCTCGGGGCACGCCCCAGACCGCCTCGACGCCGCCTTGCGGATCGGCGCGACCGTCGTCCCCCTCGCCGAGCTCGTCGTAGAGCGATACCCGTCGGTCCGCCGACTGCGCGGCCGAGACCGGATTGCAGGCGAGCGCGATCCGTCCGTCGCGGAGTCGGATGGCGGCAATCGACGCGTTGTTGCTCGGCACGTCGGTCGGCGCCGGCCGCGACCAGCTCCGACCGCCGTCATTGCTCTCGCTGCGATGCACCAGATCGGCCTGACGCCGCCGGAAGAACGCCACCATGCGCGCGCCGTCGAGGCGCACCACGGTCATGTGGACGCAGCCCTCCGAGTCCGGCACCTGCACCAGCGACCAGTGCTCGCCGCGATCGGTGCTGACGGCGACCGCCGCGGTGTCGTGACGCCCGGTCCACCTCTCGCCCGGGCGCACCTGGCAGCGGAACAGCGGCAGCATCCAGGCACCGTCGTCGCGCACCACCAACGGCGCGCGCAGGAAGCTGCCGAGCGGGAGATCGAGAGCCCGCACCGCCGTGGGTCGAAACCCCGACGCGGCGCGCTCGAGCACCGACCATCGCGCCTCGCAGGCCTCCTGGCGCCCGCCCGGTTGTGCGGTGTTGAACAGACTCAGGCGGCCGTCGGCGGGGTCGACGAAGAGGACGGGGTTCTGCTCCGAGCGCTCCTCGTCACTCGATACCCGCGCCGCCGTGCTCCAGGCAGGCGCGCCCGGCTCGAGGGTCGAGAGGTGGACGAAGATGTCCGACTTGCCTTCCAACGTCCCACCGAACCACGCACACGCGAGTGTCCCGTCGGCGAGCCGGTACAGGAACGGCGCGTGGTTGTGGACCACCGGTGACGGCAGGAAGGCCTCGACCCGCCCGTCTCCCGCCGGCTCCAACCGACCGTGCATGCGCTGCGCAATCTGATCCGGTGTCACTCGAGACCCTCCGTGCTGCACCACCTGGGACCACGCGGGGTCGGTGCGATTCGAGAGCCCACCACCCGCCGAGCCCGACCCGGCCTCGATTCTCGCACCGCAATGCTCCAAGATCGCGCCCCCGGGCGCCCTCGGGGTGGCGCGCCCGACACGATCCGACCCTGGAACCGACCGATGACCGATTCAGCCAACCCGAGCGGGCCGCTCGCAGGCCTGCGTGTGCTCGAGTTCGGGCAGATCGCCGCCGGCCCGTTCGCGGGCTCGCTCCTCGCCGACCTCGGAGCCGACGTGGTCAAGATCGAGCGCCCCGACGGCGGCGACGGCATGCGCGCCTGGCCGCCACTCTCGGCGAACGATGCCGGCGAGGCGTTCAGCGAGAACTTCGCGTCGCTCAACCGCAACAAGCGCAGCGCCGCATTCGATCTCAAGGATCCCGACGACCTCGCGCGGCTGAGGCGACTCGCCGCGGTGGCCGACGTCGTGGTCGAGAACTTCCGCGCCGGCGTGCTCGATCGGCTCGGCCTCGGCTACGACGCACTGAGCGCCGACAACCCCAAGCTCGTGTACTGCTCGATCTCCGGCTACGGGCAGACCGGCCCCTACGCCGCGAAGGGCGCGTTCGACGTCACCGTGCAGGGGATGAGCGGCATCATGAGCGTCACCGGTGAGGACGGCGCGCCACCGGTGAAGTGCGGGGTGCCGGTCGGTGACTTCTGCGCCGGGCTGTATGCCGCCTACACCATCGCCGTCGCGGTGATGCAGGCGCGCGCGACCGGACGCGGCACGCGCATCGACTGCTCGATGCTCGGCAGCCTGATCGGCATCGCGGCACTGCAGACGAGCGAGTACTTCGGCACCGGTATCGCTCCGAAGGCGCTCGGCTCCGCCCATCCCCGCAACGCCCCCTACCAGGCGTTCCGGGCCAGCGACGACTACTTCGTCATCGCTGCCGGCAACGATCGGCTCTACCACGAGGTGTGCAACGCGGTCGGCCGCCCGGAGCTCGCAGCCGATCCGCGCTTCGCCTCGCAGCTCCTGCGCGCACGCAACCAGGCGGAGCTGGTGGCGCTACTGCAGCCGGAGTTCCTGACCCGCACCGCCGCCGAGTGGCTGCAGGAGATGGACGCGCGCGGAGTGCCGTGCGCCCCGATCAACGACTATCCGCAGGTCCTCGGCGACCCGCAGGTGGCGCACCTCGGGCTGGTGAGACCGCTCGATCTACCGAACGGTGTGCAGACCCGCACCACCGGCTTCCCGGTGCTGATGAGCGGGTACGACTTCCAGATCCACCGCCCACCGCCGCCGCTCGGTGCGCACACCGACGACGTGCTGGAGGACTGGCTGTGAGCCTCCGACGTCGCTGCGAGTGGCGCGCCCGATGACCGCGCGGCCCGTGCTCCGCGTCGAGCGCGAGGGGGCGATCACCCGTCTCACCCTCGACGCCCCGGAGCGCCGCAACGCCCTCTCGGCGGCCCTCGTCGAGGCGATGCTCGAGGCGCTCGAGGCGGCCGGCGGCGACGGCACCCGTTTGCTGGTGATCCGCGGCGACGGCAAGGCGTTCTGCGCCGGCTTCGACTTCACCGGCATCGACGACCAATCCGACGGCGACCTGGTGCTGCGCTTCGTCCGCGTCGAGCAGCTCCTGCAGGCGCTGCGGCACGCGCCGTTCGCGACCATGGCGCTCGCCCACGGCGCGGCGTTCGGTGCCGGTGCGGACATCGTCGCCGCGTGCATGCATCGTGTCGCCGCCCCCGGCACACGGCTGCGGATGCCGGGCCTGCGGTTCGGCGTGGTGCTCGGCACCCGACGCCTGGCGGATCTCATTGGCACCGATGCAGCACGCGGTCTGCTCGAGAGCACTCGGGTCTTCGACACCGACGAGGCGCTCGAGCTCGGTTTCCTCACCGGCGTCGCCGACGAGCAAGCCTGGCCGGCCCTGATCGACGCCGCGGCAGCCGCCGCCACGAGCCTGCCACCGGAGGCTCATCGCACCCTGCTCGCACGCACCGTCCCCGACACCCGCGACACCGACATGGCCGCCCTGGTGGCTTCGGTCGCAACCCCCGGGCTCGCCGACCGAATCCGCGCCTTCCTCGCCAAGTAATGGGGTCGGACCAACTTAGGTCTTGGAATTTGAAGACTTTCCGGACCAATACCCCGAGGCCCACACCCCGGGATCCGGCCGACGTACCTCATTCATCCGAAACGCCATCTCGAGCAAGGCGAACGGTCCGGACCGGGGTGGCAACCCGGCCCCCGGCCAGGCCTGACAAGGATGAATTGCTCGACGATTCAATAACCTGAGTTGGTCCGACCCCGGTCCCAGTTGTGGTAGCCGGACACGAACTCGCGCGACTCACCGCTGCGTGCGTCGTAGACGTGCCGTCGCACCGTGCCGATGTTCGCGCCGTAGACATGGATGCTGATCGACGGGCGGTCCGCGAGCGCGTTGGAGACGACGTGCACGTCGCCGATGCGCGGCGAGACGAGGTCGATGCCGCCCGGTCGGACGAGGTGCTCGCCCGTCTTCTCCAGCGGCTCGCCACGCGACGGGTCCCCGAACTCCTCGCAGCGCTCCTCACCACGCATCACACCGACCATCCCCCACACGGTGTGGTCGTGGATCGGCGTGCGCTGGCCTGGCCCCCAGACGAAGCTCACCACCGAGAAGCGCTCCTGCGGGTCGCAGTGGAGCAGATACTGGCGGTAGCTCTCCTCGGACGGCCGGGCGAACGGCTCCGGCAGCCAGTCGTCGTGGGCGATCAGCGCGCGCAGGGCCCGACTGCCCTCGTCGAGCAGCCTCGCCTCGTCGTCGGGATGCCGCTCGACGAGATCCGTCATCGAAGTGACGAAGCGCCGCAGCCGTGAGATGCCGCTCATCGGTTCACTCTCCATTGCCTCTCGCGTCGGTCACGACTCGGAACCGGCCACCGCGGAGCGCGCACCGCTCGGGGCCGGACGGACTCGGCGCTCGATCGGCAGCAAACGGTCGACCCCGCAGCCAGCGCGCTCATTGCGCGAGCGGCCACTCTCCGACCTGGCGACTGCCGAGATCGAACCACACGATCCGGTCGTTGTTGGTATCCGCCACCAGCACGCGCTCGCCGAGCAACGCGACGCCGCCTGGCTCGTTCAACTGCGCGCCGGCGCCCGGTCCCTCGCCACGACCCGGCTGACCGGTGCCGGCCAGCGTCTCGATGGTGCGTGCCTTCAGATCGAGGCGCTTGAGCTTGTGGTTGTAGGTATCGGCGACGATCACCTCGTCGGCGCTCACCGCGACGACACCGAGCACGTGCTGGAGCAGGGCATCGTCGAACGAACCGTCGCGGTCACCGAAGACGAAGAGGCCCTTGCCGATCAGGGTCTCCACTCGACCGGCGTCGAGATCGATGCGGCGCACCGCCGAATCCTCCGCGTCGGCGACCAGCAGTGAGCGACCGCTCAGGGCGAGCCCGCTCGGCTGACTGAACTCCGCCGCCAGCAGCTCGCCGTCGGCGATTCCCTCGATTCCGCTGCCGGCGAACAGCGCGAGCCGCCCGGTGTCCACGTTCAGCCGCCAGATCTGATGGTTCCCGGCCATCGCCACGTAGAGCCACGGCGGGTCGAGCGCCAGCGCCCAGGGCGAACGCATGCCGACCGAGCGCGCGTCGAACTCGCCGCTCAGACGCAGCTCCATCGTGCCGTTGCCCGCGACCGTGGTGACCTCACCGGTCGCGAGGTCGATCGCCCGAATGGTGTGGTTGCCGGTGTCGGCGACGAACAGCCGACCGGCGCCGAAGGCGAGCCCCTGCGGTCGGGTGAAGCGGGCGACCTCCGGCGCGCCGTCGGTGAGACCCGGGTCGCCGCCGCCGACCACGCGCACCACCCGTCCCTGGTGATCGACGATCAGCACCCGGTTGTGCAGCGTGTCGCTGACCGCGACCAGGGTAGCGGACACCGCCAGCTTCCCCGGCGCGGCGAGGAAGGCGCCCTGGATGCGGTCCTTCTCGAGGGCGAGCGGCAACGGCGCCAGCTCGGTCGTTCCCGACTGCTCCTCGAGCAGGGTCGTGACCGCCCGGTCGAGCACCTCCTGGTGGCCCTCACCGGCGACGTAGCCGACCACGCCACCCGCGGGGTCGACGACCACCAGGGTCGGCCACGCACGAACCCCGTACGACATCATCATCGACCAGTCGACATCGTTGACGATCGGGTGCTCGCGGCCATAGCGGACCACGGTGCGGCGCAGCGTGCCGAGATTCTTCTCGTTGTCGAACTTCGGTGAGTGGACGCCCACCACCACGAGCCGATCGCCGTGCTTCCTCTCCAGCGCGGCGAGCTCGTCGTTCACGTGCATGCAGTTGACGCAGCCGTAGGTCCAGAAGTCCAGGATCACGACCCGGCCGCGCAGGTCGGCGAAGGTCAACGGCCGCTGGACGTTGACCCAGTCCACCCCGACGGTGAACTCGGGCGCCGGGGGACGCGCGGGCTTGTCGGCGGCGAGGCTCGGCATCGCGAGCACGAGCACCAACAACCCGATCCACGACGTCGCGACGGCCCCCGCCCGGCCGGGCAGGCGATGACGACGCGACCTGCACCGGATCCTCATCGCGCGAGGAACCGCAGCGCCACGCCGTTGTTGCACCATCGCTCTCCGGTCGGGGGCGGACCATCCGGGAACACATGGCCCTGGTGTCCACCACAGCGAATGCAGTGATACTCGGTGCGCGGCCACACCAGCTTGTAGTCCGTCTTCGTCGCCAGGTGTCCCGGAATATGGGTGAAGAAGCTCGGCCAGCCGGTGCCACTGTCGAACTTCATCTCGGAGGTGAACAGTGGCAGCTCGCACGCGGCGCAGAGGTAGAGCCCGACGCGCTTCTCGGCGTTGAGCGCGCTGCTGAACGGAGCCTCCGTGCCTTCCTCGAACAACACGTGGTAGGCACTCGCCTCGAGCTGCGCCCGCCACGCCTGCGCCGAGCGGGTGATCGGCTCGGTCGACAGCGACAGCTCGGCGCCCGCCGGGGCGAGCTCGCGCCAGTCGCTGCGAATCGCGTCCAGGCCACGCGTCTCGGCCGCGGCCCGCGCCGCCCGCGCGAGCCCGAGCCCCGCGGTGCCGGCAGCCAGGAGCATGGTGACGACCAGACGCCTTCGGTTCATTTCGCTCGACCCCATCGGGCGCATCGGCGCGCAGCCGCGATGGTAGCTCACCCTCGACCGGCGCCGAAGCCGCCCACCAGCGCACCAGTACCGACCGTGCGACGGCACGGCACCTCCTCGGTCTCGACCACCCGCCCGTGCCGCGGTCCCGGCGACCGACTGGTCACCGTCGCCCGGTTCCCAATACACTGCCGGCGGTGCGCGAGGCGCCCGGCCGGTGAAGGAGGATGCCCGAATGCCCACACAGGCCGAGAAGGCTGCCCGATTCGTCGAGCTGCACCGGCGCGACGACGTCTTCGTCATCCCCAACCCCTGGGACGCCGCGAGCGCGCGGGTGCTGACCCACCTCGGCTTCGAGGCGTTGGCGACCACGAGCTCCGGGTTCGCGCTCCAGCTCGGCGCCGCGGACGGCGCGCGGGCGGTGGACCGCGCGACGATGCTCGAGAACTGCCGCGAGATCTGCGCCGCGACGCCGCTGCCGGTGAACGGCGATCTGGAGAACTGCTACGCCGACGACCCGCGGGAGGCGGCGACCACGATCCCACTCGCGGCGGAGGCAGGTCTCGTCGGGTGCTCGATCGAGGACTACTCCTGCAACCCGTCGGTCGGCATCTACGGATTCGAGCATTCGGTGGAACGCGTCCAGGCAGCGGTGGAGGCGGCCCGAGCACTGCCGTTTCCCTTCGTGCTGACCGCGCGTGCGGAGAACCTGATCCGCAACGTGAAGGACCTGGACGACACCATCCGCAGGCTCAAGGCCTACGAGGCGGCCGGCGCCGACGTGCTCTACGCGCCAGGCATCGCCGACGTCGAGATGCTGCGCACGGTGCTCGCCGAGATCACCAAGCCCTTCAACTTGCTGATCGGCTCGGGCAACGCCCAGCTGACGGTGGCCGACGCGCGCGCCGCCGGCGTGCGCCGAATCAGCGTTGGCGGTGCACTGGCACGGGCGGCGGCGAGCGGATTCCTCGCGGCGGCGCGCGAGATCGCGGAGCTGGGCACGTTCCGTTACGGCGCGTCGCTGCTCGGTGGCGCCGCGCTGGCTCCCTACCGAGGCGGCTGAGCCCCCAGTCGGACGAGACCAGTCCTGCCTCGCCCCGGGGCGGCCACGCACGGCCGATTGTCCGGCACGGACCCGGTCCGATATCGTAGCCAGCCACTGATTCTCCACGCACCACCACGACCAGGAGGCCGACCATGGCTCTCGATCTGCTGATTCGGGGCGGGACCGTCATCGACGGCACCGGCGCTCCGCGGTTCACCGCCGACGTCGGCATCGCCGACGGGCGCATCGCCGAGATCGGGCGGACGAGCTCGCGCGCCAAACGTGTCATCGACGCCGACGGCCTGATCGTGTCGCCGGGGTTCGTGGATCTGCACACCCACATGGACGCCCAGGTGATGTGGGATCCGCTCGGCACCTGCTCGTGCTACCACGGCGTCACCAGTGTCGCCATGAGCAACTGCGGATTCACCCTCGCGCCGTGCAAGCCGGCCGACCGCCAGTGGTACGCCGACAGCCTGTCGTACGTGGAGGACATCTCGGTCGAGGCGATGGCGGCGGGGATCGAATGGACCTGGGAGACCTTCCCCGAGTACATGGCCGCGGTCGAGCGCCGACCGATGGCGCTGAACCACGCGATGTACATCGGCCACTCGGCGCTACGCATGTACGTCATGGGTCGCCGTTCGTTGACCGACGAGGCGACGCCGGAGGAGGTCGCGCGCATGGCCGCGATCGTCCAGGACGCGCTACGCGCCGGCGCGATCGGGTTCTCGACCTCGCGCACCCACACCCACCTGACACCCGACGGCAGCCCGGTGGCCAGCCGAATCGCGACCTGGGACGAGATCGAGCGCATCGTCGCCGCGATGGCGGAGATCGACGCCGGCATCGTCCAGTCGGGACCGGATCTCAGCAGCTACCGCGGGAACGTGGAGTTCCTGGGCAAGATGCGTCACTTCGCGCTCGACCACGGTCGTCCCGTGATGTTCGGAATCATCGGGACCCGCCAGGGCGCCGAGCCCGCCTCGTGGCAGATCCAGGCGAAGCTCATCAAGGACGTGAACGACGCCGGCGGGCGGATGTACGGGCAGAGCTCGACGCGGTCCATCAACGCCACCTTCTCGATGAAGTCGTACCTGCCCTTCGACAACCTTGCCGAGTGGAAGGCGATCCGCGGGCTACCGATCGAGGCGCAGAAGGCGCGCATGCGTGACCCGGAGACGCGCCGCAAGCTGGTGGCCGCCGAGGCCAACATGAAGCCGCGGGACAACGTCATGCAGGGCGGCGGGGCCGCCACCACCGATCCACGAAAGCCCGACTACGGCAACCTCTTCGCGCTGGTCGGCGTCGACTGGAACGACCCGACCATCGCGCAGCTCGCCGCCGAGCGTGGCGCGCATCCGGTCGAGGTGATGATCGATCTCATGCTCGAGAACGAGGACCAGATCTTCATCCAGCCGATCAACAACGAGAATCCCGACGACATCCTCGGCATCCTCACCCACGACTTCTGCCTGCCGACGTTCTCCGATTCCGGCGCCCACGTCGCGCAGGAGATCGGCTCGCTGTTGCAGACCCACTTCCTCCGCTACTGGGTGAACCTGCGCGGTGCGTTCACCATGGAGCAGGCGGTGAAGAAGCTCGCCCACGACAACGCGCGCGCAGGCGGCTTCGAGGGACGCGGCGTGCTCAAGGAGGGCTACCACGCCGACGTGGTGCTGTTCGACGAGAAGGGCGTGAAGCCCTCCATGCCGAGAATCGAGCACGACCTCCCGGGCGGCGCCCGGCGCCTGAAGCTCGAGGCCGAAGGCATCGAGAAGACCATCGTCAACGGCGTGGTCACCCTCGAGGCCGGCCAGCCGACGGGCGACCACGGTGGTGTCGTGATCAGGGGGCGACCGGGTAGGCCATAGTGGAAGGCCCGGGGGCGGCGGGGCGATACTGCGACCTCGCGCGAAAGCTCGGGCGACACGCCGACTGGTCCTTGGAATCGGGCTGCTGGCGGAGTCAACGTCCACCTTGAGGCCGAGTCATGGCACGGTTCTCGCGCGCGATGCCCGAGCGGTGATGCCTGGCTCGAGTCGGGTCGCGCGAGGGGAGTCCATGATCAAGCAATCAATCTTTCGCGTTTTCTGCGCTGGCCTCCTGGCTTCTTTGGCTCCGCTGGTGCATTCGTCCCAGCTGATTGGCATCGAGTTCACCGTCGCGCCCACCTCGCTTTACGACATCGACGCCAGTACCGGGGCGGCCACCACCCTGGCGCCTATCCCCTTCTTCGGCAGCGGCCTCGCCTACGATCCAGGTCGGCGGATCTACTACGCGTCTGATCCGGCGTTGGATATTCTGTATGCCATCGACCCTGTAACGTACGGCGCGACGCGACTCGTCGGTGGGTTCAACTTCGGTGCGTTGGCGTATGACGCGTTCACCGACACGTTGTACGCGGCCGCGAACGACAGCCCACGTGGAGTATTCGAGATTCTCGCAGTCGATGCAGCGACGCTCGACATTCGGAACCTCGGAAACCCGTCGATCGGTTTCATCAATGCATTGGGATTCGACACTGACGAACGCGCCCTTTATGGGATAGGCGTAGGTGACGACTTCGTCCGGTTCGACGACCTGTCGAATCTCAACGCCAAGACACGGATCTCAGAGCTCCGATCACAAGGCTTCGGCCTGGTAGCGGCTCTCACATACGACCCTGATGGTGAGAGATTCCTTGCATCGGCAACCAATCAGCCGTTCCGTAGTCTCCTTTCCATCGATCCCCGCAGCGGTACGGCGGAGCCTATCGGGCCGCACGGACAGGGAAATGTCTCGTTTCGCGGACTTGCCATGGTCGTGTCCGAATCCAGATCGCCCGTCTTCGAGCCTCCTAGCCATCTTCTCGTGATCCTAGGGCTTCTGGGCCTGGGCCATGCGAGAAGATGTCGCCGCCGAGCCCGGGCTCGGACCAACCTAGCGCATTGATTGACCGCGCCTTCCGACGCGCGGTGAACGCGCGCGGCCGGCGCGGGGACTGGGCGATCGGGTGACGTCGGGTGAACCAGGCGGCGATGTCAGCGGCGAGACATCGGTCTGAGCTTGTCCGCCCCAGCCCCGCGCGCCGACCAGCGTCGGCGCATTGTCGGCAAGCGAAGGGACGCCAGCGCGAAGGCCGGCGTAAGTGCTTGAAATCATGGCGCGCCCGGACGGACTCGAACCGCCGACCACCTGGTTCGAAGCCAGGGACTCTATCCAACTGAGCTACGGGCGCGTGGCCGCAAGCGTACTCGATTCCGGTGGCGCTGCGCAGGGGGGTGGCGGAGGCGTTCTGGGGCTTGCATCGAGGAGGCACTTCGGGCGCATGATCCGGCTCGCCACTGGATCAACTCGAGGGGAGACGATGAACGCCGACGACCTCTGTTTCGCGCCCGCCACGCAGCTCGCGCCGATGATTCGAGCCCGGCAGCTCTCGCCGGTGGAGCTGATGGACGCGGTGCTCGCCCGGATCGAGGCGCTCGAGCCCAAGGTCAACGCGTTCGCCACCCTCACCGCCGATGCCGCGCGGGACGCCGCGAAGGCGGCGGAGGCCGCGCTCGCGAAGCGGGCGCCGGTCGGCCCCCTGCACGGGCTGCCGGTCACCATCAAGGACCTCACGGTCACCGCCGGCATCCCGACGGAGCGCGGGTCGCACATCACCAAGGGCCAGATTCCGGATACCGACGCGCCGTTCGTCACCCGCATGAAGCAGGCCGGCGCCATCGTGCTCGGCAAGACCACGACGTCGGAGTTCGGCTGGACCGGGGTGAGTCGCAGCCCGCTCACCGGCATCACGTCCAATCCCTGGAAGCTCGGCTACAACGCCGGCGCCTCGTCGGCCGGTGCCGGCGCCGCCGCGGCGGCGGGGTACGGTCCGCTGCACCAGGGCTCGGACGGTGCGGGCTCGATCCGGATGCCGTCGCATTTCTGCGGCATCTTCGGGCTGAAGCCGACGTTCGGGCGGATCCCGAACTGGCCGGTTCCGAACAACGATCTCTCGTCGCACATGGGTCCGATGTGCCGCACCGTCGGCGACGCCGCGCTGATGCTCAAGGTCGCGGCCGGGCCGCATCCCTGGGACCACACGTCGCTCGAGAGCCCGCCCGCCGACTATCCCGGCCGCCTCGGCGAGGGAGCGCGGGGGCTTCGCATCGCATTCAGCCCCGATCTCGGCCACGCGCGAGTCGATCCCGAGGTGGCGGCGCTGGTGAGATCCGCGGCGGAGGCCTTCGAGACGCTCGGGTGCACGGTCGAGGAGGTGAAGACACCGTTCGGCGCGGATGGCGCGCAGGTGGTCCGTGACATGTGGTCGGCGCACGAGCAGCAGTATGCGAGGTACCTGCCGGAGTTCGAGTCGCGGATGGACCCCGGGCTGGTCGCCTGCATCCGCTACGGAGAGGGCAAGACCACGGACGACTACCTGAGCAGCCGGCTCGCGAAACTCGCCTTCGTCGAGAAGGTGCACCGGTTCATGGACCAGTGGGACCTGCTGCTCACCCCCGCGGTCTCGGTGGCGGCCTTCCCGGCCGAGCGGCTGATTCCCGAGCACTGGCCACAGCACGATTGGGACTGGATCTCCTGGGCCGAGTTCTCGTGGCCGTTCAACTTCAGTGGCAACCCGGCGGCGAGCGTGCCGTGCGGCTTCACCGAGGCCGGGCTCCCGGTCGGATTGCAGATCGTCGGGCGTCGTTTCGACGATCTCGGCGTGCTGCAGGCCGCGGCGGCGTTCGAGCAGGTGAGGCCCTGGGCCCAACGCCGGCCGCAGATCTGACCGCGGAGGCGCTGCCCGGCGCCGACGACGGGCGGGTGCGGGGGCCCGCCCCTACTGGGTGATCAGGTCGAGGATCGGCACCAGCAGCGCGGGGTTCACGCCGGCCACGGTGATCGTGGCCTGACCGCCGAACCCGGACAGGAAGTAGTCCACCGAGATCGAGGTGCGGACGCGGTCGTCGCATTCGCCCACCGCCATGAAGGTGACGTCGACGGTGAAGACCTCACCGGGATCGAGGCCGTCGAGCTTCACGCCGGACCAGCTCACCGTCTCGCCGAACTCGCCGGTCGCCGGCGGCTCGGTGCCGACGACCCGCAGGCAGCTCGACGGGTAGGTCGCGGAGAAGCGCACCTCGCCCGGGATCCGGACCGGGCTGTCGTTGCCGAGGCCGACCCGCAGCGTGACACGGTCACCGACGCGGGCGGTCGCCTCGGTGTCGCCGCCGACCCAGGTGGTGACGATCGACATCTCGGGGAAGTAGAGCCCGCCCCGGTCGAGGAGCGCCACCCGGTAGGTGGCGGTCGCGCCCGAGCCGGGACCGTCCGGACGCACGCAGTACGCGTAGACCCCGTCGCTCGGAAGCGGCGCGGACTCGATGTACTCCCGCCCGCCGGCGCCGGCGCGGTCGGTGGACGCGATGACCGCGTTGCTCGCGTCGCGAAGCTCGAGCACGAGGTCGACCGGGCTGCCGTCGCCCTCCGGGTCGCCGTCGAGAGCGAGTAGCGGCGTGTGGTCCGCGCGGCCGTGGAACGCGAAGCAGTCCACGTCGCCGTCGATGTCGGTCACACCGTTCATGGTGAAGCTCGACGGCGTGCCGGTCGCGGCCGTCGCATTCGGCTCGACCTCGGGCAGGCTCGAGACGACGGTCTGGAACACGCGGAGCCCGTAGCTGCTGACGGTTGCGTCGTCACCCGCCTCGTTCACCCGCAGGTAGTGGGTGAGACCGCCATCGACGTAGGGCTGGGGACCGACGCCCGAGCCTCGGATCCACGACCCGGTGTCGGTCTGCAACACGGTCACCCCGTCGTTGCGCAGCGCGGAGAGGGTCGCGGTCTGGCTCGACGACGACGCCGAGGTGTCGAGCAACGCGACGAATCCCCAGGTCTCGTTCACGCCGTCGATCGAGAAGAGGTCGACGTCGCCGACCGGGTCGATCGCCGCGGTGAGCTCCGACCCGGCGAGCAGCACGGTCGCGGTGCCGGGGGTGCCGTTCGGCTCGGTCTCCTGCGCACCGGTCGCGACGACGACCAGGGCCGAGGCCACGGCGGCCGCCGTCCGAATGTGTCGAGCCATCACTCTCATCGTCCCCGCACCACGAAGCCAGCCTCCTCACACTGTCGAGCAGCACCGCCGCGAGGGCGTTGCGCTACGTCACCTCCGGGTAGGGAATGCTCTGTGGATCGACCGCGCGGCGCACGTAGAGCTCGGCCTGTGGGCGGTAGAGCTCCCAGAGAAAGGCGAGTTGGTCGATCGGTCTCGGGTCGAGCTCGACCCTGAGATCGACCAGCGGGAACGACTCACGGTGGACCACCAGCAACGCCGCCGAGGCCAGTGGACGGACCTCGCCGCCGGCCGCGAGCCCCGCCTGCAGGGCGTGCAGCAGGCGGTCGGCGAGGTGGGAGCCGGGGGCGGTCTCGAACGCATCGGCCATCGCCCGCGGCACGCCGGGGTCGCGCAGGATGTTGCCGATGGCGCAGCAGCCCTCGCCCTCGCCGGCGCCGTGGACGGAGGCGATTCGCGCACCGTGGTGGAACGCGGTCGCGCCGGTCGCGTCGATCACCGCCACCTGCCGCCACTCGATGTCGGGGTCGGTCTCCACCAGTTGCGCGACCGCATCGGCCGCGCCCAACCCGCTCGCCAGCAGATCCAGCGCGCGCGGACCGATTCGCGGGTCGGTCCGGTGCTGGGTGAGCACGGCGCCGACTCCGGCCCGCGCGAACGGGCAGCGGCTGCCGACGCCGATACCCGAGGTCGTCACCGCGGCTCCGATCATGCCGGTCCGCCGGCACCAGCCCACGAGCGAAAAGGTCATCGCGCACTCCTCCGGCCGCTCGGGCGTCAGCCCGGCCCGCGGCCCCATTCCACCGCCCGCGCCGCGCGCGGGCAACCCCGGGCCTCTCAAGCCTGCCGCCGCCGCGCCGATGCATGGTGACGAGTCGCAGACCCCGGAGATCGCCGCATGCGTCAGCGCACCACGCTGCTCCCCCGTAGCCTCCTGCTCGCCCTCGCGGTCGTCGCCGCCGGGGCGCGGGCCGACTTCCAGGCCGGCGTGGATGCCTACAACGCGAAGGACTATGCCACCGCGCTGCGCGAGTTTCGCGCCCTCGCCGACAAGGGCGTGATCATCGCCTATACGAACCTCGGATACATGCACGCGCTCGGCGAGGGCGTCGACGCCGACATGGCGCAGGCGGCACGCTGGTTCCTGAAGGCGGCGGAGGGCGGGAGCGCGGCGGCGCAGGTGACCGTCGGCTCGCTGTACTTCCACGGCGAGGGCGTCGAGCGCAACCTGCCGCTCGCCTATGCCTGGTTCAACGTCGCCGCGACCAACGGCCGCAACGACGCCCTCGACTACATGAACCTCATCAGTCCGCGCCTCGAGCCGGCCCAGCTCGCCGAGGCCGACAAGCTGTCGCGCGCGATCTTCGACCGCTTCGGCGATCCGACCCTCGAGGGTCTGCTGGAGAAGGCGATGGCCCCGAAGCCGGCCACGGCGAGCGCCGGCGGCTGAGAGGGCGGGCCCGTCAGGCCGCGCTGCGCTCGGTGTCGCCGTCGACGGGCTTGCGAATCGGCAGCCAGATCGAGAACCGGGTCCCGCGACCGAGTCGACTGTCGACCTCGATGCGCCCCCCGTGGCGCGCGACGATTCCGAACGACACCGAGAGCCCCAGCCCGGTGCCCTTGCCGACCGGCTTGGTGGTGAAGAACGGATCGAAGATACGGCGCTGGACCTCCGGTGAGATGCCCGGGCCATCGTCCTCGATCTCGACGCAGACCTCCTCCGCGTGGGCCGACGTGCGAACCGTGATCGTGCCCGGCACCTCCATCGCCTGAGCAGCGTTCACCAGCATGTTCATGAACACCTGATTGAGCTGCGACTGGATGCACTCCACCAGTGGCAACTCGCCGTACTCGCGCACCACCGTGGCGCGGTACTTGATCTCGTTGCGCGCGACGTTGAGGGTGGAGTCGAGCCCGGCGTGCAGGTCGGTCTCCTGCCACACACCAGAATCCGCGTGCGAGAAGTCTCGCAGGTCGGAGACGATCCCGCGCACGCGATCGATGCCCTCACGAGTCTCGCCGAGCAGGGTCTGCAGATCTTCCTCGAGGTAGTCGAGATCGACCTGCTCGCGGGCGGTCCGCAACCGCGCTGCGACGGCGTCGTCGCGCGCCAGCGCCTGCTCGTGCTCGCGATAGACATGCACCAGCCCGACGAGCTCGTGCGTGTAACGCGCGAGGGTGTCGATGTTGGAGCTGACGAAGCCGACCGGGTTGTTGATCTCGTGCGCGACCCCGGCCGCGAGCTGCCCTACCGAGGCCATCTTCTCCGACTGCAGGAGCTGTGCCTGGGCCTGCTCCAGCTCACGATTCGCGGCCCGCAGATCCGCATTGGCGGCGTCGAGCCGTGCGGTACGCCGCGCCACTCGCGCCTCGAGGTCGGCGTTGAGCTCGGCGAGCTCGCGTTGGTGCGCCGAGCCCGCGGCCTCGGCGTGGCGGAGGTGGGCCATCATGGCATTGAACGCCTCGGCGACGCGCCCGACCTCGTCCGACGACCGCACCGCGACCATGGTCTCCAGATCGCCGTCGGCGACCCGTGCCGCGGCGCGCTCGAGCGCGCTGAGCTGACGGGTCAGGAAGCTGCCGAGCAGGAGCGAGAACACCGCCACCAGGACCAGCTCGACCAGGGCGATCACCACCATCCGCTCACGCGCGCTGCCGAGTAGCTGGCCGAGATCGCCCGTCGACAGCCCGACCTCGACACGACCGAAGACATGACCCGCCTCGCGAATCTCGGCGAACGCGTCGTAGGTGCCATCGTGCGCTGCCGTGGCGTCCACGTCGGGTGAGAACGCTCGAGCCAGGGCCGCGGCGTCGCCACCCGCGGCCAGCTCGCCATCGGTCGAGCTGATCACGCGGGCGTAGGCGATGTCGGGGTTCTTCAGCGTCTCCTCGACGAAGGCCTCGAGCGAGGCGAGATCGGTCGACAGCACCGCGTCCTTGGTGGTGGTCGCGAAGAGGCGAGCGGTGGTGTGCGCCCGCTCGGCGAGTTGCTCGGCGTTGGACCCGGACAGGTAGTCCATGCTGGTCCAGATGAGCACCAGCAGCAGCACCGCCTCGATGGCGGCGACACCGAGAACCGTCTTCAGTCGAAACGACACGGCGACGGCGCGTCCTTCATGGCGACGCGACGAGCGCCTGCAGCTCGGTGATTCCCAGCGCGCGGACGTCGTCCCAGTCCGAGTCGCTCGCGGCGTCGAAGCCGACGATGCTGAGCGCCGTCACCAGCGCACGCCCCGCGTCGTCTGCGTCGAGGCCGGTCAGCGCATCGCGCACGCGGTCGCGAACCGCGGACGCGAGCCGCGGGTGCGTCGCGATCGCGTGTGGCGTGTAGCCGGCCGTGGTCCAAAGGATTCGCAACTCTCCGCGGACATCGGGGTCGACGCCGTCCAGCGTGCGCACCACCCCGCCGCCCGCGGGAAAGAGCCCCTTGGCGACCGCGCGGTAGACCGAGTCGTGGGACGACACATAGCGCGGCACGATCCCGATGCCACGCGCCGCGAACTCCGCCCGCGGTAGCACCGAGGCCGCGAAGGCGGCCGGAGCCGGGAACGCGACCGTCGCGCCATCGAGCTCGGAGATGGTGGTGATGGGGCTGTCTGCGCGTACCACCACGATGCCGCGGATGCGCTTGTCACGGGCCCTGGCCAGCGCCTCGTAGCCGGTCGTCGCGTGGAACACGGTGTAGTGGTAGGGGTTCATGTAGGCGATGTCGTACTCGCCGGCAGCGAGTCGCGCCTCGAACGTCGGGATGTCGGGCGCCGTCGCGAAGGCGATCTCGTGCCCGACCTCCCGCCCGAGACGTTGGAGGATGGGTGTCCACAACCGGGCGAGCTTGCTCGCCGCCTGCTGCGGAACCACGCCGAAGGTGTACACCTCGGCCCGACTCGCGACGGTCCCGAGTAGCAGGACCACCGCCGCCACGGCGGCGGGCCAACACGCGCGCATGTGCATCGAGAGCATCGCCGACGGCGGCCCGACACGGGCCCTCGGGATGGTATCGGCCGCGTGCGGGCGGGCTTGAGGGAAACTCGGCGCAACCCCTTCCTGGCAGGTCAGCTCATACCGTCAGGTGGCGGCGCACCAGCGCATCGTCGAGCGCGTCGATGGGCCCGGCGGCGACGTCACGCCCCTTGTCCATGATCACGAATCGGTCGGCCACCCGGCGGACGAAGGGCAGCTTCTGCTCCACCAGCAGCACCGTGAGTCCGAGATCACGGTTGAGCGCGACGATCACGTCGGCGATCTCGCGCACGATGCTCGGCTGGATACCCTCGGTCGGCTCGTCGAGGATCAACAACCGCGGCTCCAGCACCAGCGCGCGCCCGATGGCGAGCTGTTGCTGCTGACCGCCGGAGAGATCGCCGCCGCGCCGGCCGAGCATCTGGCGCAGCACCGGGAACAGGTCGAGCACGCGCGGAGGAATGACGGCGCCACGGCCACGGGCGCCGAGCCCGACCAGCAGGTTCTCCTCCACCGTGAGGCGGGGAAAGATCTCGCGCCCCTGAGGAACGTAGCCGACGCCGGAACGCGCCCGCACCGCGATCGGCGCGCGCTCGATCGGCACCTCGTCGAGCACGATCCGTCCTGCGCTCACGGGCTCCAGGCCCATCACGCATTTCAGCAACGTGGTCTTGCCGACGCCGTTGCGCCCCATCAGGCAGGTGCATGAGCCCCGCGTCACCTCGACAGTGGCGCCCCAGAGGGTCTGGCTCCCGCCGTAATGGTGCTCGAGTCCATCGACCTGAAGCACGCCTCACTCCCCGAGGTAGACCGCGTTGACGAGGGGATCGTCCTGAATCACCGACATCGGTCCCTCGGCCAGGACCCGGCCCTGATGGAGCACGGTGACCTTGCGCGCAATCGAGCGCACGAACTCCATGTCGTGCTCGACCACCACCACCGCATGGTCGGTGGCGAGACCCACCAGCAGCTCGGCGGTTCGCTCGGTCTCCTGCGCGGTCATGCCGGCCACCGGCTCGTCGACCAACAGCAACCGGGGGCGCTGCGCGAGTAGCATCCCGATCTCCAGCCATTGCTTCTGCCCGTGCGAGAGCGTGCCGGCAAGCCGGTGACGAAGACCTCGGAGATTGACGGTCGCCAACAACTCGTCGATCCGGTCGCGGTCCTCCGGCCCGAGCGCGAAGCGCAGCGAGGCGGCGACCGATCGTCGCCCGGCCAGGGCGAGCTCGAGATTGTCGTCGACCGTGTGGTGCTCGAACACCGTCGGTTTCTGGAACTTGCGCCCGATTCCGAGATTCGCGATCTCCGACTCGTCACACCGTGTGAGGTCGACTCCGTCGGCGTACTCCACCCTTCCGGTGTCCGGTCGGGTGCGCCCGGTGATGATGTCCATCATGGTCGTCTTGCCGGCCCCGTTGGGGCCGATGACGCAGCGCAGCTCCGTCTCGTCGACGACGAGGCTCAGACCGTCGATCGCCTTGAACCCATCGAAGCTCACGCTCACACCGTCGAGGTAGAGCAGCGTCGGTGTATGCACCTCCGGTCCCACCAGGCTCACGGCACGACCTCCCCCGGCGCGCGGCTCGCGCCGGTCACGCGCCGAGCCCACGCCGCACGCGTGGTGGCGGCGAGGCCGACGATCCCGCGCGGCAACACGAGGGTCACCACCACGAACATCGCCCCGAGCGCGAACAGCCAGACCTCGGGATAGGTCCCCGTCAGCCAGGTCTTCGCGTAATTGACGAGCACCGCCCCGAGGGCCGCCCCGTGCAAGGTGCCGCGGCCACCGACCGCCACCCACACCACCAGCTCGATCGAGCTCAGGGGCGCGAACTCGCCCGGGTTGATGATTCCGACCTGGGGTACGTACAACGCCCCCGCCACCCCGGCCATCGCCGCGGACACGGTGAACACGAAGAGCTTGTACCGCTCGGGCCGGTAGCCCAGCGACCGCACTCGCCCCTCGCCGTCGCGAATCGCGGTCACCACCCGGCCCAGCCGCGATCGCACGATGCCCCGCGCGAGCAGGTAGCCGGCGGCGAGCGCCATCGTCGAGCAGACGAACAGGCCGACACGGGTGGCGTCCGACTGCAGATCGAGGCCGAGCACGTCCTTGAAGTCGGTCAGGCCGTTGTTGCCGCCGAAGCCCATCTCGTTGCGAAAGAACGCGAGCATGAGGGCGTAGGTCAGGGCCTGGGTCATGATCGAGAGGTAGACCCCGGTCACTCGCGACCGAAACGCGAGCCAACCGAACACGAACGCGAGCGCGGCGGGGACCAGGACCACCATGACCAGCGCGAAGGCGAAGCTGTCGAAACCGTGCCAGTACCATGGCAGGGTCTTCCAGTCGAGAAAGACCATGAAGTCCGGAAGCACCGGATGACCGTACACCCCGCGCGGGCCGATCTCGCGCATCAGGTGCATCCCCATCGCGTAGCCACCGAGCGCGAAGAACGCACCGTGGCCGAGACTCAGGATGCCGAGATAACCCCAGACCAGATCGAGCGCCACCGCGAGCAGGGCGTAGCAGGCGTACTTGCCGAGCAGTGTCACGACGTAGGTCGGCACGTGAAGCGCCGACGACTCGCCGACCGCCTGGTTCAGCACCCCCACCACGCTCACCACCACGAGCGCGACACCGAGGACCGCTGCGGTGGGCGATCGACCCGGCCCGCCCGACCCGTGGACCGGTGACTCGCTCATGCCTCGGCCGCCCGCCCAGACAGGGCGAACAACCCGCGGGGTCGGCGCTGGATGAAGACGATGATGCTGACCAGCACGAGGATCTTGGCGAGCACGGTTCCGGTCGCCGGCTCGAGTAGCTTGCTCACGATGCCGAGCGTCATTGCACCGACGAAGGTCCCGAGCAGGTTTCCGACACCTCCGAACACCACGACCATGAACGAGTCGACGATGTAGGCCTGACCCATGTTGGGGCCGACATTGGTGAGCTGACTGAGCGCGACGCCCGCGAGCCCGGCGATGCCGCACCCGAGCCCGAACGTCATCGCGTCGACACGCGAGGTCCGGATCCCCATCGCGCTCGCCATCGCCCGATTCTGCGTGACCGCGCGCATCTCGAGTCCGAAACGCGT
Source organism: Ectothiorhodospiraceae bacterium (assembly GCA_024234875.1). GTDB lineage: Bacteria > Pseudomonadota > Gammaproteobacteria > HK1 > HK1 > JACKNM01. The sequence goes on from JACKNM010000002.1 coordinate 619,584, forward strand.
GCGTCGCAGGAGCACGACGAGAGCGAGCAGCACCATGATCGAGAAGGCGATGATGTACAGCCGGTTGTAGGTGAAGGCGAGCACCGGGTTGATCTCCAATGCACCGCTCATCCATTGCGGTGTCGAGACCGATCGATTGAGCGGCGAGAACACCGTGCGCACCGTTTGCTGCAGGACGAGACTCACCCCGAACGTCGCGAGCAAGGTCTCCAGTGGTCGACCGTAGAGATGGCGGATGATCCCACGCTCCATCAGCACCCCCACCAGACCCGCGACCAGGAACGCGAGCGGCAGCGCGACGAGCAGGGAGATCTCGAGCGCATCCGGCAACAGCGTCTGCACGACGTAGGTGGTGTAGGCACCGAGCATCACCATCTCACCGTGCGCCATGTTGATGACGCCCATCACCCCGAAGGTGATCGCCAGTCCCACCGCCGCCAGCAGCAGGACGGAGCCGAGGCTCACGCCGAAGTAGAGACTCGAGAGATGACCGTAGAGCGCCACCTCGGCCTCGATCGCGTCGAGCGCGTCGCGCGCGGCGCTGCGCACCCTGGGGTCCGACTCCCGCTCCTCGTCACCCATCTCGCGCAACAGCCCACGCACCTCGGGACGCAGTGAGCCGGCCATGGCCCGTACCGCGGCGAGTCGAGTGTCCACGTCGTCCGAGCGGGCCTCGGCCATCGCGAGCGCCACCTCGAGAACCCCGCGGACCTCCGCGTCGCCCTCGGCCTCGAGCGCGTCGCGAAGTGTCCCGAGCGAGCTCGCGTCGACGCCACCGACGAGCGCACGGGCCGCGTCGAGCCTGACGACCCGGTCCGGGCTCGCGAGGCGAAGGCTCGCGATGGCATCGCGCAGCACCCCGCGCAATCGATTGTTGATGCGCACCCGGCTCGTCTGCCGAGCGCCGAGCCCGGGAACAGGGGCACCGCTGCGCACGTCGACGGCGTCACCGTGCTCCGCCGGCAGGACGACGAGGCGCCCCCCCGCCCTGGTCACCGCGAGACGCCCGTCGAGCATCGCGGCGAGGACGGTCTCGCTCCGCGGGTCCCCGGATCGGGCGACCTCGGCGATGGCGCGCAGCTTGTCGGCGAAGTCGCGAGCGTCGAGGCCGGCCAGAGCCGCCTCGAAGTCGGCGCGCGTCTCGGTCGCGCCGAGGATCGGACCGACCAGTGCCAACACGCAGCCGAGCAGGCCTCGCACGAGCCATCGACGATGGCGGTGGCGGATGATGTGGTTCACGTGCGCTCCGGTCGGTCGAGGTGACGTCGAGAGCGAGACCTCTCGACGTCACCGGCCACCACCTCAGTAGTTCTGCCCCGAGCACTGCGCGGTCTTCACGTTGAAGTTCCCGCAGCTCACCGGCGGCATCCAGTCGGCGAGGATCTGGCTGCTCTCCGGCAGGTAGTCGGTCCAGGCGTCGCCGATCACGGTCCCCGGGGTCTCCCAGACCACGTCGAACTGACCATCGGCCTGGATCTCGCCGATCAACACCGGCTTCGACAGATGATGGTTCGTGAACATGGTCGCGATACCACCGGTGAGATTCGGAACGCTGACGCCGTACATCGCCGAGCGCACCGCATCGACGTCGGTGGTGCCGGCCTTCTCGACCGCCTTCACCCACATGTTGAAGCCGATGTAGTGCGCCTCCATCGGGTCGTTGCTGACCCGCTTCTCGTCCTTGATGAAGGCATGCCAGGCCTCGATGAACGACGCGTTCTCCTGCGAGTCGACGCTCATGAAGTAGTTCCAGGCCGCGAGGTGACCGACCAGGGGACCGGTGTCGATCCCCGAGAGCTCCTCCTCGCCGACGGAGAACGCCACCACCGGGATGTCCTGCGCTGCGATGCCCTGGTTACCCAGCTCCTTGTAGAAGGGCACGTTGGCATCGCCGTTGATGGTCGACACCACCGCGGTCTTCTTCCCCTCGCTGCCGAACTTCTTGATCTCGGCGACGATGGTCTGCCAGTCGGAGTGCCCGAACGGTGTGTAGTTGATCATGATGTCCGCCTCGGCCACCCCCTTCGCCGCGAGGTAGTTCTCGAGGATCTTGTTGGTGGTTCGCGGGTACACGTAGTCCGTTCCGGCGAGCACCCATCGCTTCACCGCGCCACCTTCCTCGCTCATCAGATAGTCGACGGCGGGGATTGCCTGCTGATTCGGCGCCGCGCCGGTGTAGAAGACGTTCTTCGACGATTCCTCTCCCTCGTACTGGACGGGATAGAAGAGCAGTCCGTTCAGCTCCTCGAAGACCGGGAGCACGGACTTGCGCGATACCGAGGTCCAGCAGCCGAAGACCACCGCCACCTTCCGCGCCTCGAGCAGCTCTCGTGCCTTCTCGGCGAACAACGGCCAGTTCGACGCCGGGTCGACGACCACGGCCTCGAGCTTCTTGCCGAGCAGGCCGCCGCGCTTGTTCTGCTCCTCGACCAGCATCAACACGGTGTCTTTCAGCGTGGTCTCGCTGATCGCCATCGTGCCGCTCAGGCTGTGGAGGACACCCACCTTGATCGTCTCCTGGGCATTGGCACCGGCCACGCCCGCACCGGTGACGAGCGCGATTGCGGCGGCGTGCCGGAGCGCGTTGCGGATGACTGGCATGCTGCGTGCGCGCGCGAGCGTTCTCTTCATCGTCGGATGCTTCCCTCGACTGTCGTCGGAACCCGGGGCCCGCGCCGTGCGAGCCCGGCCGTTGGTGCTCTGCAACATGGATGCCAACCCTCCGCGCGGCAGAGAATCGGCCGGTCGCGCCGAGACGCGGGCGCGAGAGCGCACGATTGCAGGGCAGTGCCGACGACGCGGTGCACCGTGACGGACCAGCCGCGACACGGAGGGTCGCCGGCCGCCGGGGAGGGAGGTCGCGCCGCGGTCGCCGGCTCGGACGCCACGATGGCGCTCACCAGGAAGAGTCGACGTGGCCGAGGTCGATTCAGCTTCGGTTCACGATCGCGTTGCTAGCGTGTCTCCCGAGCCTGGCCGACCGGCCTCGCTCCAAGGCAACGACGCGATGAACAGGAGATACACGATGCACACCGGCAAGCGACGCAACTGGCTCGCGCGACTCGCCAGGCCGCTCGCGGCCTTCGGGACGGTGGCCGCGCTCTCGCTCACCCTCGTCTCCCCGGCCGAGGCTCACGACCGCGGGCGGGGTCACGACCGAGGTTGGGGTCACGACCGCAAGGTGCGGGTCATCGAGCACCACCACTACCACGACCGTGGCCGCCACGAGTGGCGGCATGACCACCGCCCGCCGCGCCGGGTGGTGGTCGAGCACCACCACTACCAGCCGCGACATCGCGAGCGCACGGTGGTGATTCACGAGCCGCCGCGGCACGGGTACCGAGCGGGTCCGGTGATTCACCGTGACGGTCTCGCGCCACTGGTCGGCGCAGCGGTGGGTGGGCTGGTCGGGTCGCAGGTCGGGCGCGGCGACGGCCGGCTGGCGGCGACCGCCGGTGGCGCGGTGCTCGGCTTCATCATCGGTGACTCGATCGACTACCGGCACTGAGCCGGTCGCTCCGAGGGCGGGGGCGCGCCGCGGGCGCCCCCGCCCTCGCGCCTGATGGTTGCCCGGCCGCCGCCCACCCCACCCTCGCGTCACGCTCGGCGCACATCGATCGCACGCATGCGGTACGCTTGCGCGCCGTCGCCGGCTCCTCGGCCGCGCCCGAGCATCGCCCCCACGGCATCGACCGGCCCCACTCCGGTGGCTGGCGGCGTCGCTCGTGAGCGTGCGCACGCGCCCGGCACCGGCCCCGCCCAACCAGAGATCGAGGCGATGAACCTGACCACCCTGGACGACATTCTCACTGCCCGCGCCGCCCTCCCCGATTACATCCGACTCACCCCGGTGCTACCGATCGCCCGAGACTCCTCGGAGGTCGGGCGCGAGCGCCTGTGGGTGAAGTGCGAGAACTTGCAGGTGACCGGCGCGTACAAGATCCGCGCCGCCTTCAACATGCTGCACACCCTCACCCCGGAGCAGCGCCGAAAGGGGGTGGTGATGACCTCGTCGGGCAACTTCGCCCAGGGGTTCGCGTACGCCGGCGCGCAGATGGGCGTGCCGATCGTGGTGGTGATGCTCGACCGCACCAGCCCCTACAAGGTCGACGCCACCCGCGGCTATGGCGCCGAGGTGTATTTCAGCGGCACCGACGCCGCCGAGCGCCAGCCGACGGTCGAGCGGGTCGCCGCCGAGCGCGGCATGACCGCGATCGACACCTGGGAGGAGGCGCCGATCCCTCCCGGCCACGGCACCATCGGGCTCGAGATCCTGGAGCAGTGCCCCGACGTCGAGCGGGTCCTGGTGCCAGTGAGCAGCGGTGGCATGGCAGCGGGCATCGCCGCCGCCATCAAGCTCTCGCGACCGGACGTCGAGGTCATCGGTGTCCAGCCGGAGAAGGCCAACGCCGCCTACGTCTCGCGGCGCGCCGGGCGCCCGACCACCATCGACTACTGGGACAGCATCGCCGACGGCCTGTCCGCGGTGCGCCCCGGCGAGCGCCCGTTCGCCCATCTGCAGCGCTTCCTCGACGACATCGTGCTGATCACGGAGAAGGACATCGCGCGGGCGTTCCGGACGCTGCTTCTCCGCGGCAAGCTGCTCGCGGAGCCGGCCGGTGCCGTGGCCTCGGCGGCCTTCCTGTCCGGCGTGGTCGACGCGAGCAAGCGGACCGTTGCCATCCTCAGCGGCGGCAACGTCACCGAGAAGATGGTGCGGCAGATGCTCGACATGGCGGGCGACTGAGCGACCGGAGCCTGCGCGGCGCGGTGACCACCAATCGGCGAGGAACTGACGAGGAGAAGCGCACGATGAGCCTGCCGAGCGAGATGCGAGTGGTCGAGGTGACCGAGCCGGGGGGGCCGGAGGTGATGCGAATCGCCCGCCGACCGCTGCCGGTGCCAGCACCCCACGAGGTGCTGGTCCGGGTTGCCGCGACTGCCGTCAACGGCCCGGACATCGTCCAGCGCAAGGGCCAGTACCCGCCGCCGAAGGGGGCCTCCGATCTGCTCGGGCTCGAGATCTCCGGCGAGGTGGTCGCCAGGGGCGAGGCGGTGAGCGCGTGGGAGGTCGGGGACACGATCTGTGCCCTGACCAACGGCGGCGGCTACGCCGAGTTCTGCACCGTTCACGCCGGACACTGCCTGCCGATCCCGGATGGCGTCGCCGTCGACGAGGCGGCGAGCCTGCCGGAGACCTACTTCACGGTCTGGAGCAACATCTTCCTGCCTGGTCGCCTGTCGGCCGGCCAGACGTTGCTCGTGCACGGTGGCGCCGGGGGCATCGGCTCCACCGCGATTCAACTCGGCAAGGCATTCGGGGCGAAGGTGCTGGCGACCGAGGGCAGCCCCGAGCGCTGCGCCTTCTGCGTGGAGATGGGCGCGGACCGCGCGATCGACTACCAGCACGAGGACTTCGTCGAGGTGGCGCGCGCCGAGGGCGGGGTCGACGTGGTGCTCGACATCATCGGTGGCCCGTACTTCGAGCGGAACATCAAGGCCTGCCGCCACGACGCCACCATCGTCCAACTCGCCTTCAACGCCGGCGCCCGCGTCGACACGAGCTTGATGCCGATCATGCTCAAGCGGCTCACCTACACCGGCTCGACGCTGCGCAGCCGGCCCGATGCATTCAAGACCCGCGTCGCCGACGAGCTGCGCGCGCAGGTGTGGCCGCTGCTCGCGACCGGTGTGCTGCGTCCGGTGGTGCGCTCGCGCTACCCGCTCGAGCAGGTGCAGACCGCCCACGCCCGCATGGAGGCCGCGTCCCACACCGGGAAGATCCTGCTCGTGCCGTAGCGCGACGCCGGCCGGGCGGCGCGAGAGTCCGCGGAGGGAGCGTGACTGGCGACGCCCCCGTCGGGGGCAGGCGCCACATCGGCGGCGCCTGCCCCGTGCCGTCAGGGCACGGCCGCGCTCAGCCGCTCTCGCCGTCGCCGAGGAGCTCGAGCGCGAGGCCGGTCGTCGCCACGCACTCCACGTCCTTGCCGGCGGTGCGCAAGGACACCGCCTCCTCGCGCAGCAGCTTCGCGGACGCCACGTCCTCCGCCGGAACCTTGGCCGGAGGATTGGCCAGGAGCTCGTCGATCTTCGCGATCTCGGGCGAGCACTGATCGGCGATCGCCGCCATCGGCAGCGCGAGCACCAGCGCAGCGGCCAGGTGACGCATGTTCATCTCTGTCGACCTCTCGGGATCTGTTCGGGACCGCAAGCGCGGCCGAGGAGCAGATCGGTGCGGTGGCGCGGCGAGTCAAGGGCGCGTCTCGGTGGCGTTTGCCGGCGCGCCGCGGACACCGCGACAATGACGCGGTTCGACGCCGAGGACCGCCGACATGCCGAGCCCCGAGACTGCCGCTCGCCGCGGACGCTACCGCCTGTTCGTGAAGCGCGACTGCCCGACCTGCACCCTGCTCGAGCCCGTCTACGCCGACCTGCTCGCCGCCGGCGCAGAGCTCGACGTCCTGAGCCAGGACGACCCGACGTTCCCCGACCGCCTGGCGGACCGGGTGCGCGACGACCGCGATCTCGAGCAATCGTTCCGCAACCGCATCGAGACCGTGCCGACGCTGATCCGGCTCGATGGCGAGACCGAGATGGAGCGCACGGTCGGCTGGGACCGTGACGAATGGCGCCGACTCACCGGCCTCGACACGCTCGGCGAGTCGCTGCCGCCGTTCCGGCCCGGCTGCGGCTCGCGCAGCGTGGAGCCGGGGATGGCCGAGCGTCTCGCGGTGCGCTTCGGGGAGTTGCCGATGCGGGCGCGGCGCATCGAGTTGACGGCGAGCGACGACGCGGTCGAGGCGGCATTCGAGCGCGGCTGGAGCGACGGGCTGCCGGTGGTGCCCCCGACCGAGCTCCGCGTCCTGCGGATGCTCGGCGGCACCACCCGGGACCCGGCCGAGGTGCTCGGGCGGGTGCCGCCGAATCTCGCCGAATGCACGGTCGAGAAGGTCGCGATCAACGCGGTGATGGCCGGCTGCAAGCCGGAGTACCTGCCGGTGGTGCTGGCGGCGGTGGAGGCGGCCCTCGAGCCCGCCTTCTGCATGCACGGGCTGCTCTGCACCACCTATTTCTCGGCCCCGGTGGTGATCGTCAACGGGCCGGTGGCCCGGCGCATCGGCATGAACTGCGGCACCAACGCGCTGGGGCAGGGCAATCGCGCCAACGCCACCATCGGCCGCGCGCTGCAGCTGGTCGTGCGCAACGTCGGCGGCGGGATTCCGGGGGGCATCGACCGCGCGACGCTCGGCACGCCGGGGAAGTACACGTTCTGCTTCGCCGAGGACGAGAGCGACCCGTCATGGGAGCCGCTCGCGGTCTCACGCGGCATCGAGCCCGGGAAGTCCGCGGTCACCCTGTTCGGCGGCGACGGTGTGCTCGGCAACTTCGACCAGCTCTCCCGCACCCCGGAGTCGCTCACCGCGTCGCTCGCGATGTCGCTGGTCGCCATCGGTCACCCGAAGAAGTTCCAGGCCCACGACGCCTTCCTCGTGCTGTCGCCCGAGCACTACCGCATCTACCGCGAGGCCGGCTGGTCGCGCGGACGAATCCTCGACGCCCTGATCGCGGCTTGCGAGCGACCCGGAGAGGAACTGGTGCGTGGGGCCGGCGGCGTCGCGGAGGGCATGCCGGCGTCGGTCGCCGGGCAGCGCATCACCAAGTTCCGCCCCGCAGGACTGGGGCTCGTGCGCGCCGGCGGTATCGCCGGACTGATGTCCGCTATCATCGGCGGCTGGGCCGCGACCGGGGAACGCGGAAGCGAGCCCGTCACCAAGGAGATCCGCACGTGAACGAGACCATCCTGCTCGATCCCACGTCGGAGCAGTCACCGGCACGCCGCGAACGCCGGACCCCGCCGGCCGCGCTCGACGGCCTGACGGTGGCGCTGCTCGACATCGGCAAGGCACGCGGCGACGTCTTCCTGCAACAGCTCGGGCTGCGCCTCGGTGAGCGCGGCATCGCCGTCCGCCACTACGCGAAGCCGACCAACACCAAGGTCGCCCCGGTGGCCCTGGCGCAGCAGATCGCCGAGGAATGCGACCTCGTGGTCGAGGCGCTGTCCGACTGAGGGTCGTGCACGTCGTGCAGTTTGCATGACATGCTCGACCTCGACGGACGAGGTATCCCTGGCGCGATGATCGCCACCGTCGCCTTCGAGGAGGCGGCGCGAGCCCAGAGCGCGTCGCTCGGCTTCGAGCCGGCGATCGTCTGGGTGCCACACCCGATCCAGGATCGGACCGACGCCGAGCTACGCAGCCTCGCCGACGAGGCGCTCGAGCCGGTGCTGGCGGCGATCACGACGAGCCAGGGTTGAGGCGACCGCGAGGGGACAGGCACGCGCTCTCGCGCGAGCCTGTCCCCGGCCTCGGTCAGATCCAGACCCGCGGGATCAGCCAGCGCGCAAGCAGCGCGTGGTCCTTGTCGTCCGACGCGAGCAGGCGCTCGCGCAACGCGCGCAGACCACGTCCGGTGGCCGAGCGCTGCCACAACCACTCGGTGAGCTGACGCGCCGACGGCGTGCCGCCGCAGGCCGCCGCCTCGGTGACGAACGCCTTGACGTCGTCCGCCGCGAATCGGGCGAGAGACACCGGCGCCAGATCGCGCCGCGGCGGCTCACCCTGACCGGGCGTGGCGAACGCGTCGAGATACGCCGCCGCCGACTCCACCGAGATGCCGCTCACGCCGACGGTGGACCGCCCGCCGCGCGCCGCGATGGCCTCGGCGTGCAACTCGGCGAGTGCCGCGACCTCCTCGGCGATGCCGGCCGCGACCAGGGCGGGCGGCACCCAGTGAGGATCGCCGGACTCGCTGGCGTCGTCGTGCGGATACTCGACCAGCAGCGGTCGCTCGCCCGCGTGGTCGAGGAGGCCGAGGGCCGCCCGCGCGACGTCGAGCTGGAAACCCGCGTCGTACGGATTGCCGAACGGCCGGCCGAGCGCGAAGGGCACCGCCAGCGCTCGCGGCGGACGGACCTTCTCCGCGTGCTCACGCACCAGCGCCACCAGCACCGTCGACAGCCCCTCGTCCTCCAGGAAGTGTGCAAGCCCGCTCACGGCGCGCGTGCAGTTCGGTCAAACGGGGGCCAGGAGGACGGTGTTCACCCCGTCGGCGCGCAGCCGCGGCGCCAGCTCGCGTGCCGCCTGCTCCATCGCGTCGGGCGGGGTCGCGCCCATGAACGAGTAGTGGGTGCCCGCCACCGAGCCGACCACGCCTTCCTCGCGGAGCGCGTGGAGCTGGGTCCGCGGGAATACCGTCGACAGCGCCTGCTGATAGCCGGTGCGGTCGAAGTTGACCGAGACGTGGCTCATCAGCACGTCGGTGTCCGCGGTGGTATCGGGGATCGCACGGTAGCGCCGGTCGTTCGGCGGCACCGGGCGCTCGCCGCGGACGATGAGGCCGGCGGACGACACGATCGCGACCCGGCGCTCGGCCGGGGGCGGTGGCGCGGTCCAGGGCTCACCCGCGAACGGGTGGCATTCGAGCTCGAGAAGGTGCTGTCGCTCCTCCTCGGACAGGGATGCGAGTCTGACCATGGTTGCTCCTCGGGTTGAGGTCTGGCATCAGGCGGCGGCGAGCCGCACCGTGCCACGAGAGGGCGGAGCGGCGTCGACCACCTCACCGACCACCGCCGCGGACTCGTATCCGAGATCGCGCAGCGCGGCAAGGCAATCGAGCGATCGCTCCGCGGGAATGCCCGCCAGCAAGCCGCCGGCGGTCTGCGGGTCGAACAGAAGGGCGGCCGCCGGACCGGGCGGGACAGCGCCCCCGACCCGGGCCGCCGCGGCGCGATTGGCAGGGGCGAGCGTGCTCTCGAAACCGGCCTCGGCCAGCGCCGCCGCGCCGGGCAGGAGCGGCACCGCCGCCGGGTCGAGGCGCGCCGCGCATCCGGATGCATCGAGCATCTCGCCGAGGTGCCCGAGCAGGCCGAAGCCGGTGACGTCGGTGCAGGCCCGTGCCCCGTGCTCGCGCAGCACCGCGGCCGCCGGCCCGTTCGAGATCTGCATCGCGTCGAGCGCGGCGCCGACGACCGGCCCGGGCGCCCGGGCCCGCATGTCGGCCGCCAGCACCACCCCGGAGCCGATCGGCTTGGTCAGGACCAGCGCGTCCCCGGGGCGCAGGCCGGACTTGGTGAGCAGCTCACCGGGGTCGCCGAAACCGTTGACGGTGAGCCCGAGCGCGGTCTCCGGCCCCTCGGCGGTGTGACCGCCGACCAGCACCGCGCCGGCGTCGGACAGCGTGGCGACCACGCCGGCGAGCACCGCCTCGAGATCCTCTCCGAGCTTCTGCGGGCTCGCGAAGCCGAGCGTCACGCTCGCGAGCGCGGAGTGCGGCCGCGCACCCATCGCGTGGATGTCCCCCAGACAGTGGTTGGCGGTGATGCGCCCGAGGAGCCACGGGTCCTCGACGAAGGCGCGGAAGTGGTCGACCGACTGCACCAGCACCTGGCCCGCGGGCACGTCGATGACCGCGGCGTCGTCCGGTGCATCGAGGCCGACCCGCACCCCCTCGCCGCGTGCGCGCGGCACGCGCGCAATCGCCCGGCGCAGCACCTCGGCCGAGACCTTCGAGCCACACCCGGCGCAGCGCATCGGTGCGTCGTCCGGCCCCGCCGCCATCGGCGGCAACACCTGGTAGCGCCGCATCCAGCGGCGGTCGATCCAGTCCTTCAGCCGCCACATCGCCGCCCCGCCGACGGCGAGGCCACCGTAGGAGGCGACCGCGTGCGGCGTTCCCATCGAGATCAGCGCGAGACTGCGATGCTGCGGCCGATAGCGCGCGGGCGCCCGACCCTCGGCCGCCCGGCGCAGGTTCTCGGCCAGCACCGGCCCCTCGCGCACCGCGAATACCCCGGACTTCGGCAGCGGCCGTGGCTCGAAGGCGATACAGTCCCCGGCCCCGTGGACCTCCGGGTGCGACACCGATCGCAGGCAGGCGTCGACCCGCATGAAGCCGCGCTCGTCGACTGCCAGACCGCTCGCGGCCAGCCACGGCGCGGCCGCCGCCTCGGTGGTGAGGATGGTCGCGTCGGCCGCGAGCTCACGCCCGGACGCCAGACGCACCCGCTCGGGCTCGATCGCGACCACCGCGTCGCCGGTGACCAGACCGAGCCCGCGGCGCGCGATCGCCCCCTCCAGCCGCCGGCGCACCCCGTCCGCGTGGCTGGCGACGATCCGTCGGTCACGCGAGACGATGGTCACCCCCAGCGCGTCATGCCCCACGCCGCGCTCGGCCAGCACCGCGCGCAGCCGATGCTCGAGCGAGAGCGCGAGCTCGACGCCGCCCGCGCCGCCACCGACCACCACCACCTGCATCGCGCCGTCGCGCGCGAGCACCTCGCGCTCGAGTGCATCCAGCCGGAGCAGGAAGCGGTCCACCGGCTTCACCGCGATCGCGTGGTCGGCGCCGACGATGGCGGTACGGCTCGGCACCGACCCGACGTCGACCGACAGCAGGTCGTAGGGCAGGGACGGTCGGCCGTCGAGCCGGACCAGCCGCGCCTCCGGGTCGATGCCGATGGCCGGCACGTGGTAGAGCCGCGCGCCGGCGAGGCGCGCCAGCGGCGCGAGGTCGATGTGCGCCTGCGCGTGGCCGTAGTGGCCGGCGATGAGCCCCGGCAGCATGCCGGAGTACGGCGTCACCACGTCGCGCGCGACCACCGACAGCCGCAGCCCCCGGACCGGGCGCATCGCCAACATGTAGAGCACCGCGACGTGCGCATGCCCACCCCCGACGAGGACCAGGTCTCGTTCGACGGGGTGGCGCGAGCGCATCTGGGATCCTCGGCGATCGGGGGCACGACGGGCAGGCGCCCTTGTACACTGCGTGACCGCGGAGGGAAACACCGGCCTCGGCTGACGCGACGGTTTCGTGATCCGGGCCGGCAGCACCACGGGACCGACGAGACCGCAGTCGGCCCCGGAATGCCCCCGCCGCGGCACCCTCACCGCCACACCGCGCCCCGGGAGGGCCGAATGCGATTCGACGCGATCATCTTCGACTGTGACGGAGTCCTGGTGGAAAGCGAGGGCATCGCCACCCAGGTGGTGCTCGAGATGACCCGCGAGCTCGGGCACACCATCCACATCGAGAACGCGGAGGACCGATTCCGCGGCCGCAAGCTCCACGACAACGTCGCCATGGTCGAGGAGATGCTCGGCGTGCGGTTCCCGGAGACCTTCGTCGCCGACGCCCGCGCGCGAATGGCCGACGTGTTCCGTGACCGTCTGCAGCCGGTTCCCGGCATCGACCGCGTGCTGGACGCGATCACCGTGCCGACCTGCGTCGCGTCGAGCGGGCCGATCGAGAAGATCGAGGTCACCCTCGGCGTGACCGGGATGCTGGAGCGCTTTCGCGGCCGGATCTTCAGCGGCTACGCGCTGCAGACCTGGAAACCGGCACCGGATCTGTTCCTCCACGCCGCGCGTGCCCTCGGCGCGGCGCCCGAGCGCTGCGCGGTGGTCGAGGACAGTGAGCCGGGGGTGCGCGCAGGCGTCGCGGCGGGGATGTCGGTGTTCCACTACGTGCCGGGCCACCCGGAGCCGGAGGCGCCCGAGCCAGGCGTGGTCCGCTTCGGGGACATGGGGATCTTGCTGGACCTCCTCGCCGGGCGACGCCAGGTCGGGTGAGCGCGCTACCGGAGACGACCCACACCACGGAGCGAGCCCCATGACCACACTGGTGACCGGCGGCCCGGGATTCGTCGGGCTGAATCTGATCGAGCAGCTGCTCGCGCGCGGCGACACCGTGGTGAGCGCCGGTATCGACGCAATCCCCGCCGCGGCCCACGTGGTGCTCGACCCGCTGCCCGGCCGCCTGGTCGAGGCGCGCGCCGACGTGCGCGACGCCGCTGCCGTCACCGGCCTGGTCGCCGAGCACGGGGTGCGCCGGATCGTGCACGGCGCGGTCATCACCGCCGGCCCCGAGCGCGAGCGTCGCGACGCCGCCGGCATCGTCGCGGTCAACGTCGGCGGCACCGTCAACGTGCTGGACGCCGCGGTGCGACACGGGATCGAGCGCCTGGTGTTCCTGAGCTCGGCGTCGGTCTACGGGGCGAGTGCCACCGCCACGCCTCGCCTGGCCGAGGACGACCCGCCACCGCGGCCCGAGTCGCTCTATGCCGTCACCAAGCACGCGGCGGAGTGCACGGCGCTGCGCTACCGCACGCTCCATGGCATCGAGGTGGTGGCCGCCCGCCTCACCGCGGTGTTCGGGCGTTGGGAGCACGACACCGGCTTGCGCGACACGCTGAGCGCACCGTACCGGCTGGTCGGGATGGCGGAGGCCGGCGCCGAGGCGGTGCTCCCCGACGAGGGGCCGCGCGACTGGATCTACGGGCCGGACGTGGCGCGCGGCATTCTCGCGCTTCTCGACGCCCCGGCCCTCACCCACCCGGTCTACAACGTCGGCCCGGGAACCGCGTTCCCGCTCGACGCCTGGTGTGCCCGGCTGGCCGAGCGCTTCCCCGCGTTCCGCTACCGCATGGCGGAGCCCGGCGAGACCGGCGACCCGCGGCTCGCGGCGGGGCGGCGCTCGCCGCTCGCGATCGATCGCCTGCGTGCCGAGACCGGATTCACGCCGCGCTTCGATCTCGAGTCGGCGCTCGACGATTACCTCGCCTGGCGGCGGACGACTCGGCTCTGACCGCGCGCCCTGGGCACGGGCTCCGCTCCGAGCCCGAGCCCGAGCCCGAGCCCGTCCCGAGCCTTGCGCTCAGACCACCTTCAGGTCGATCTCCCCCACACCGTCGACCCCGCCGCGCATGCGGTCGCCACGCACCACCGGCCCGACCCCCGACGGCGTCCCGGAGAAGATGACGTCGCCCGGCGCCAGCTCGAACAGGCCGGAGAGGTACGCGATCATCTCCGGCACCTTCCAGATCAGCTGGTTGAGATCGCCCTCCTGGCGGACCTCGCCATTGACCTCGAGCCAGACCCGCCCCTGGTCGGGGTGGCCGACGACGCTCGCCGGCACCAACGCGGTGCACGGCGCGGAGTGCTCGAACGCCTTTCCGATCTCCCACGGCCGCCCCATCTTCTTGGCCTCGCCCTGGAGGTCGCGCCGGGTCATGTCGATGCCGACGCCGTAGCCGTAGACGTGGTCGAGCGCGCGCTCGACCGGGATGTCCTTCCCGCCCCGGGCCAGCGCAACCACCATCTCGATCTCGTGGTGGACGTCCTGGCTCTTGTCCGGATAGGGGAAGTCGGCCCCGACCAGCAGGTTGTCCGGGTTCTTCTGGAAGAAGAACGGCGGCTCGCGATTCGGGTCGTGGCCCATCTCGATCGCGTGCGCCGCGTAGTTGCGCCCGACGCAGTAGACGCGGTGAACCGGAAACACATCAGCGCTCCCGCGCACCGGCAGGGTCGGAATGGCGGGGGCATCGATCACGTAACCCATCGGGCTCTCCCTCGACGAAGTGTTGGATCCCGGCGCGGCGGGGCCATCGACGCCCGTGCCCACCGGAATCGGAAGCCTTGCACCGGGCCGCCTCGGCCGCGGGCGCCGGCATGGTACTCGACACCGGGCTCGGCGAACGCGATCCGCACCGCCGGCGCCGACGCGCGCTGCCGGTGGCGCGCCGGCGCGACAGCCCCGGACGCCGGCCTGCTACCATGGCGCACCCGAATCGCACCGCCCGACATCGAGCATGAGCCGACGAGTCCTCGCCATCCTCCACCAGGCCCACTCCACCGCCGGCAAGGTCGGCGCCGCCTTCGCGGCGCGCGGCTACACCGTCGAGCGGCGCTGTCCGAGCTTCGGCGATCCGCTGCCCCGCGACGTCTCCGCCTATGCCGCGATCGTCGTCTTCGGCGGGCCGCAGAGCGCGAACGACTGCCACCTGCCGGGGATCCGCTCCGAGCTGCGCTGGCTCGAGGACCGCGTGCTGCCGAGCGATCGCCCGCTGCTCGGGATCTGCCTCGGCGCGCAGCAGATGGCGCGGGTCCTCGGCGCTCGCGTCGGCCCTCATCCCGAGGGGCTGGTCGAGATCGGCTACTGGGAAATCCGGCCGACGGCGCAGGCCGCCGGCTTCCTGGACGCGCCGACGATGTTCTACCAGTGGCACTCGGAGACCTTCGAGATCCCGGCCGGCGCGGTGCACCTGGCGGAGAACGCGTCGTTCGCCGGGCAGGCATTCCGGTACGGCGCGCGCGCCTGGGGGATCGAGTTCCACCCCGAGATGACGCTGGAGATGATCGACCGCTGGTGCACCTCCGAGCGCGGCTCGAAGAAGCTCGTGCTGCGCGGTGCCCGCCCGCACCAGGACCAGGTCGCGGACTACCACCGTCACGCCCCGACCACCGACCGCTGGCTGGACCGGTTCATCGACGAGGCATTGCTGGCGACCTGACGCGAAGCGCCGACGTGGAGCTCGCCGCACGGGCGACGCCGGCTTGCCGACTCGCCCGGCGGGTGCCACATTTCGCAACGCCGCCTGCGGCGCGGCTCGTGGTGGTCGCTGGAGCGTTCGCGTATGGGCCGGATCGTCATCGTCGGCGGCGGGGTCACCGGCTCGAGCACCGCCTACCACCTCGCGCTCGCCGGTCACGCGGACCGGGTGAGCGTGGTCGAGCCCGACCCGACCTACGCGCTGGCGGCGTCGCCGAAGGCGACCGGCGGGGTACGCGTGCTGTTCTCGGTCCCCGAGAACATCCGCATGAGTCTCTACGGGCGCGACTTCTACGCCGATTTCGATTCGCGGATGGCGGTCGGCAACGAGCCGGCCCACGTCGACTTCCGTCGCGCCGGCTACCTGTTCATGGCCGGCCCGGGGGCGGACGCCGAGGTGCTGGAGGCCTGCCAGCGGGTCCAGACCGCTGAGGGCGCTCGGGTGCTGCTGCTGGACCGCGCCGGCCTGCGCGACCGCTTCCCGTCGCTGGTGGTCGACGATGTCGAGGTCGCGGCATGGTCCCCCGACGACGGCTACCTGGATCCCCACGGCGTGCTCATGGGCTTCCGTCGCAAGGCGGCGAGCCTCGGCGTCACCTACGTCCAGGACCGCGTGGTCGGCATCGAGACGACGGGGCGACGCGTGCGCACGGTCCGCCTCGAGTCCGGTGGGACGCTGGACGCCGATTGGGTGGTCAACGCCGCCAACTGCTGGGCGCCGGAGGTCTGCGCCATGGTGGGAATGCGGGTGCCGGTCGCCCCGATGCGACGCATGAACTTCTGGTTCGAGTGTCGGACTCCGCTCGAGCCGTTGCCGCTGGTCCGCCACACCGGAAAGGCCGGTGGCTTTCGCCCCGAGGGCACCGGCTACCTCTCCGGCTACACCCGGCTCGACGAGCCACGCGGATTCAATTGGGAGGTCGAGCACGACCTGTTCGACACCTTCATCTGGCCGGCCCTGGCCCAGCGGGTGCGCGCCTTCGAGGCGGTGAAGGTCCGGCGCGCCTGGGCCTGTCACTACGACCAGAACGACCTCGACGCGAACCTGATCATCGGCCCGTGGCCAGGTCGGCTCGACAACTTCCTGGTCGCCTGCGGCCTGTCCGGTCACGGCCTGATGCACGCGCCGGCGATCGGTCGCGCGCTGACCGAGTGGATGCTGGGCGGACGCTACGAGACGCTCGACCTCACGCG
Source organism: Ectothiorhodospiraceae bacterium (assembly GCA_024234875.1). Lineage (GTDB taxonomy): Bacteria > Pseudomonadota > Gammaproteobacteria > HK1 > HK1 > JACKNM01. The sequence continues at coordinate 636,162 of JACKNM010000002.1, forward strand.
GCTGGGGTATCAGCGCGTCGTCGACGGCAAGCCGCTGGCGGAGGCCGGCGCCATCTCCTGAGAGCCGGACGGCGGTGGTGCCCGCGCCCCACGCCGCGGTCAGAGATACGCGCCGAGGTCGATCCGGTACTGCGACGGGTTGACCGCCTCGGCGATCTCGTCGGCCTCCGAGCGCTCGAGGTCCACCTCGCGGGGCTCCAGATAGCGGCATCGCCTGGCGTCGAAGATGACGCGCACGCGCGGCTTGAGCAGACTGCGCTCGGCCTGCGATGACGCGCACGCGCGGCTTGAGCAGACTGCGCTCGGCCTGCTCGGAGACGATGCCGACCAGCCCCGACTTGAGCTCCACCAGCGTGCCCACCGGGTAGATGCCGAGGCAGCGGATGAAGCGCTGAATCAGGGCCGGCTCGAAGTGGTCCGGGCTCCACTGCAGCATCTTCTTCAACGCAAACGTCGGCTCCCACGCATCCTTGTAGCAGCGCACCGAGGTCAGCGCGTCGTACACGTCGACCACTGCCGACATCTGCCCGACCTGCGTGATCTGGTCGCCCTTCAACCCGTCCGGATAACCCGTGCCGTCGTAGCGCTCGTGGTGCATCGCGGCCACGTCGAGCGCGTTCTTGGTGATGCCCGGCGTGACCTTCAAGATCTCGCGGCTGTGGACCACGTGCGACTTCATGATCTCGAACTCGTGCGGCTCGAGCTTGCCGGGCTTGTTGAGGATCTCGTTCGGCACGCACATCTTCCCGATGTCGTGCAGCAGACCCCCGATCGCGATCTCCTCGATGGTCTCGCGCGGCAGCCCGACCGCGCGCGAGAACGTGATCATCAGCGCCGCGACGTTCACCGAGTGCTGGAAGGTGTAGGCGTCGGCGGTCTTGATCCGACCGAGGCTGATCATCGCGTCCTTGTTGCGGAACACGGAGTCGACCATCTGCTTGGAGACCGGCATCACCTGCTCGACCTCGACGGCCTTTCCCATCCGCGCCTGGCCGAGGAGGTCGGTCACGACCCGATTCGCCTCGTTGAGGATCCCGCGCGCGTGCTTCATCTCCTCGGCAACCGAGAGTTGCGCCGGCAGCTCGTCGGGCTCGACCTCGAGTGCGTCGAGCCTCGCCTGCGCCTCGGACAGAACCTCCGCCGCCGTCGGGTAGGCGTCGACGTCGCGGCCGCGGGTGCTGTCGATGAACAGGCGCTTGATGCCGGCCCTGGCGATCTTCTCGATCACCTTCTCGTCCGAGACCGGGAAGCGCTTGCGCAGGAACGGGTGGTTCATCCAGTCGCAGTCCAGCTCGTGCACGTACATGCCGACGCGGAGCTCGGAGACTGGAATCTGACGGATCATCGGGCCCTCGACCTCCCACCGTACGCACGCGCGCGCTGCCCCCGACTCGCACGCGCGGGCCAGGGTCTCGGAGGTATCGGCGGCAGCGACGGGGGCTTTAGCAGGCGGTCGAGGAGCGCGGCTCCTCGGCGCGCAGCGCCGCCTTGCGGGTGAGCCGCAGCACGCTCTCCTCATCGGTGAACCGGTGTAGCTCGTCGACCGCGACCCAGCGCAGATCGAGGGATTCGGCGCTGGCGCGGATGTCGGTGCTCCGCGCCCACACCAGGAATCGGAGGTCGTGGTGCTCGTGGGCGGGCTCGGCCCCGCGAGCGGGGATGCGGTGCACGTCGAGGTCGAGGGGGACGACGCTCCCGTCGGGCTCGCGCGCGAGCTCGAGGTCGTCGGAGCCGCTCTCCTCACGCGCCTCGCGCAGCGCCGCCGCGGCCACGTCCGGATCGCCGTCGACGTGGCCGCCGAGCTGGAGCCAGCGGCCGAGCTTTCGGTGGTGGGTGAGCAGCACACGGTGGCCGCACGGCGACACGATCCACGCCGACCCGGTCACGTGACCGGGCAGGCAGTGCCGCTCGAGGCAGTCGGCATGGCGCTCGACGAGCGCGCGGATCCTGGCCGTCGCCGGCTCGCCGGGATGGCGCCGCTCGTAGCGCTCGAGGAGGTCCAGCAGCGGCCGCCGGTGCATCAGCCGGCGGCTGCGAGGGCCGCCTCGATGTAGAGGCGACGCAGCTTGCGGGCGACCGGACCCGGCTTGCCGTCACCGATGACCCGATCGTCGATCTGGATCACCGGCATCACGAACGTCGACGCGCTGGTGCTGAACGCCTCGGCCGAGTCGTACGCCTCCGCGAGCGTGAACGGCCGCTCCTCGACGGTCAGCCCGTCCTCGCGCGAGAGCCGGAGCACCGCCGCGCGGGTGCAGCCCGGCAGGATCTCGGAGCCGAGCTGGCGGGTGACCAGCACGCCGCCGTGGGTGACGATGCAGGCGTTGTTCGAGCTGCCCTCGGTGACGGTGCCGTTCTCCACCATCCACGCGTCGTCGAAACCGGCATCGATCGCCTCTTGCTTCATCATCGACGCCGGCAGGAGCCCGACGGTCTTGATGTCGCGCTTGAGCCAGCGAATCTCGTCGATCGACTTCACCTTGATTCCGCGCTCGGCCATCGGGCTCGCGATCAGCGAGCGCGCCTGGGTGAACATCACCAGCCCGGCCTTCGGGTTCTTCGGGTAGGCGAAGTCGCGGTCTGCCACCCCGCGGGTCACCTGCAGGTAGACGGTGCCCTCGTCGAGATTGTTACGGACGATCATCTGTTTCTGGATCGCCTCGACCTCCTCGTCGCTGCCCGGCGACGGCAGACCGATGGCCGCGATCGAGCGCCGCATACGTGCGAGGTGGGCCGCGTTGTCGACGAGCTTGCCGTTGAGCACCGAGGTCACCTCGTAGATGCCGTCGGCGAACAGGAACCCGCGGTCGAAGACCGAGATCTTGGCCTGCTCCTCGGGCAGGTACTCTCCGTTGACGTAGACGATGCGGCTCATCGGGTTCTCCTGATCTGCGTTCGGAGCCGCGGACGCAACGCCACCCGCGGCGAAGGGGTTGCTCAGCCCCAGAGCGCGGGCTGCGGCGGATGCACGAGGCTGCCGTCGTAACGCAGGCCCTCGGGGCGATCCTCGGCGAGCAGCAGCGGACCATCGAGGTCGACGAACGCCGCTCCGGCGGCGACCACCGTCGCCGGCGCCATCGACAGCGAGGTCGCGATCATGCACCCGACCATGATCCGCAGCCCGGCCGCCTCGGCCTGCGCCCGCAGCGCCAGCGCCTCGGTCAGCCCACCGGTCTTGTCGAGCTTGATGTTCACCACGTCGTAGCGCCCGCGAATGTGCGCGAGCGATGCGCGGTCGTGACACGACTCGTCGGCGCAGACCGCGACGCTGCGCTCCACCGTCGCCAGCCCGGCATCGTCGCTCGCCGGCAGCGGCTGCTCGATCATCGCCACCCCCAGCCGGGTCAGCTCGGGCGCGAGCCGGGTGTAGATCTCGGGCGTCCAACCCTCGTTGGCATCGACGATGATGGTCGCCTCGGGCGCGCCGGCGCGCACCGCCTCCACGCGGTCGAGGTCACCCGGCCCGCCGAGCTTGAGCTTGAGCAGCGGGCGGGAGGCGTTGGCCGCCGCCGCTGCCCGCATCTTCTCCGGCGTGTCGAGCGAGAGGGTGTAGGCGGTGGTCAGCGGCCCCGGCTCCGGCAACCCGGCGAGCTCCCAGACGCGCTTGCCGGCCCGCTTGGCCTCGAGGTCCCACAACGCGCAGTCGAGCGCGTTGCGCGCTGCCCCCGGGGGCAGCGCCGACTGCAGCGCCGCGCGATCCATGCCCGCGGCGATCGCCTCGCGCTGACCCTCGATCAGCGCCAGCACGCTCTCCACCGACTCGCCGTAGCGCGCATACGGCGTGCACTCGCCACGCCCCACGTGCGCGCCGTCGGCGACCTCGGCCACCACCACCTCGGAGGTCGTCTTCGAGCCTCTGGAGATGGTGAATGCGCCGCGGATCGGCCAGACCTCGCGGCGCGCGGTGAGACGGGGCATCAGAGGATGGCGTCCACGATGCGCGCGACGCCCTGACGCACCGGGTCGACGGTCGGCAGCCCCAGGCGCTTCTCGGTCTCCGCCAGATAGGCGTCGGCATCGGCCTGCGAGAGCCGCGAGGTGTTGATCGACACCGCGACGAAACGCGCATCGGGGTTGGTGAGCTTCGCCGCGCGCAGGTTCGCGTCGAGGCACTCGGCGAGATCGGGGATCGGGTACTCGGGCAGGCCACGCATGTGCTTGCGGGTCGGCTCGTGGCAGAGCACCAGCGCGTCGGCCTGCGCGCCGTGGATGAGCCCCATCGTGACCCCGGCGTAGGAGGCGTGGTAGAGCGAGCCCTGGCCCTCGATCAGGTCCCAGTGGTCGGGGCTGTTGTCGGGCGCCAGCCACTCCACCGCACCCGAGATGAAGTCCGCGACCACCGCGTCGACCGAGACCCCGGAGCCGGCGATGAGGATTCCGGTCTGGCCGGTGGCCCGGAAGTCCGCCGGGACGCCCCGCGCCTGCAGCTCCTTCTCCAGCGCGAGCGCGGTATACATCTTGCCGCAAGAGCAGTCGGTGCCGACCGGCAGCAGGCGCTTGCCGGTACGCTTCTTGCCGTTGGCGACGTGGAACGTCTGCGTCGGATGACGCACGTCGAAGAGCTTGCGCCCGAGCCTCGCCGCGGTGTCACGCAGTGCCGGCACGTCTGCGAGCTTGTTGTGCAGCCCGGCAGCGACGTCCATGCCGCTCTCGAGCGCCTCGGTCAGCACCTGGATCCAGCTCTGGGCGATCACCCCGCCGCGGTTGGCGACACCGACCACCACCGTCTGCGCGCCGGCGGCGCGCGCCTCGGCGATGGTCATGTCCGGCAACCCGCAATCGGCCTCCGGGCTGCAGCCGGGAAGGCGGAGCTGACCGACGCACTTCTCGGGCCGCCACTGCTTGATACCGATCGCGACCTTCGCCGCCAGCGCGTCGTGGGCGTCTCCGAGAAACAGCAGGTAGGGGTCCTTGATGCTCATGGTCGCGTCGCTCTCCTCGCCCACGAAGGATTCGGGGTAACGGTTGCAGGTGCAGGATGATCCCGCTGCCGGGAACGGCCCCGACGACGGGTCGCACGCGCGCGGTGTCTCCGCGCTCGCGGCGTGGCGCCGATTGTAGCCGGTTCGCGCCCGGGCGTTGACTGAGAAATGAGGCGTGCGCGGGCGCCATGCTGGTGCACGCCGCGCCCGCCCGCGGCGGGTCGTGAGCCGCTATGCTCTCACGCCGAGCCGGCGAACCGAGCGCGGCCGAGGAGCAGCACCGTTGGACAGCGACCGCGGCGCCGGCGCGCGCCTCACCGTGGATCTGGACGCCATCGCCGCCAACTGGCGGACGGTCCGCGACACCGCCATCACCGCCGAGGCCGCCGCGGTGCTCAAGGCCGACGCCTACGGCCTCGGCCTCGCGCCGGTGGCACGCCGACTCGCGGCCGAGGGCTGTCGGACGTTCTTCACCGCGCTGGCGAGCGAGGGCGAGGCGCTGCGCCGCGCGTGCCCGCACGCCCGCATCCTGGTGCTGTCGCCGGTGGTCGCGCTCGACGCAGAGGTGCTCGAGCGCGCGGCGCTCGTCCCCTGCCTGCCGAGCATCGAGGAGGTCGACGCCTGGGTCGCCCGCGCCCGCGACCGCGGCCGCCCCCTGCCGGCGGCGCTCCACGCCGAGACCGGCATCAACCGCCTCGGGATGGCTGCCGACGCGGTGCACGCGGTCGCCACCGATCCCTCGCGGCGAGCCCACCTCGAGCTGGTGCTGGTGATGAGCCATCTCGCGAGCGCGGATGCACCCGCGGATCCGGCGAGCCACCGTCAACGCGAGCGTTTCGACGCGGTGCGGGCGATGCTGCCGGGCGTCGCCGCGAGCCTCGCCAACTCCGCCGGCGTGTTCCTCGGCGCGGACTACCACTACCAGCTGGTCCGACCCGGGATCTGCCTCTACGGCCACGACCCGCACGTCCACCTGCGCGACCCGCGGGTCCGCCCGGTGGCCCACCTCCACGCGACGCTCGCGCAGGTGAAGACGGTCGCCGCCGGCGAGGGCATCGGCTACGGGGCGACACATGTCTGCGCCGCGCCGACGCGCATCGGCGTGGTGCTCGCCGGCTACGCCGACGGCGTGCGTCGCAGTCTGTCCTGGCCGGGCGCGGGCCCGCGCTATGTCGCTGCCGTCGGCGGTCACCCCGCCCCGATCCTCGGCCGGGTCTCGATGGACATGATCACGCTCGACCTCGGCGCCGTTCCCACCACCGTCGCGGTCCCCGGGGCGATGGTCGAGCTGATCGGCCCCGCGGTGCCAATCGAGACCATGGCCGGCTGCGCCGGGACCATCCCCTACGAGGTGCTGACCGGAATCAGTCCGCGGGTGCGACGCGCCTACCTGCCGACGGCCGAGGGTCGGGCGCCGGGAGACACGCGATGAGCACCGGCGACGACGACACCACGCGGCTCGCGGGACTCGCCGCCGCGCTCGGCGAGGCGACGGCGCGAGCCGACGTGGAGTCGGCGTTCTCCGCCATCACCGCCGGCCTGCTCGCGGCCAACGGCGACCGCGAGGCCCATCTTCGCCCCGGCGCCCTGCGCCCGGGCGAGCGCCAGTTCGCGGTCTGCGGCATCTTCCTGCTCACCACCGACGGCGAGCACCACCTGCTGGTCGCCGAGCAGGGTTTTCCGCCCGAGCAGCACCGGCTGCGGATCCCGGCCGATCTCGGCCACCCGGGTCAGGTGCGGCGCGAGCGCGCGCCCTTGCTGCTGGCGAACACCGACGAGCACGCCGATTTCCGCCAGATCCTGAAGACCGCGCGCATGGGGTCGGCGGCCTACGCGCCGCTGCTGTGGCAGGGTCGGTACCTCGGGCAGATCGTCAACGCCGCGCAGGCACGCCACACCATGGGTCCCGGCGATCTGCAGCGGGTGATCATCGCGGCGGCGACCGCGGCCGCGCTCCATGTCGCCCACGACGCCGCGCGCTGGCTCACCGCCCTGGATTGCTGACGCCCCGCCTGGCTACGGGGTTTCCGCACTGGCGCGCCGGACGTGCCGGTTGCTAGATTCACGCCACCCATCAGCGATTCCCGGTGCCCGCCGGCACGCGCCGACGGATGCCGGGCGAAGTCATGGAACTCGACCACGCAGGCTTCTTGCCGCGGGAACGTCTGGATGCGCTGATCGAGCGCCTCGCCGCGGGCGGGCGGCGCGTCGTCGGCCCGGTCGCGCGCGACGGGGCGGTGGTGATGGATACGGTGCACCGCGCCGCCGAGCTCCCACGCGGAACCGCCGACACGCAGGCACCCGGTGCCTACCGGCTCGGCCGGCACGATCCCGCGAGCCCTGCCGCCGAGCGTCTGTTCGCCTGGGCCAACGGCCCCCAGGGGCTCAAGCCCCTGCTGTTCGCGCCCCAGGAGCCGCTGTGGCGGTCGGTGCGCGACGAGTCGGGGAGCCTGCGCTTCGAGGCGGTGGCGCCCGATGCACCGGCAGTGGCCGTCCTCGGCGCCCGGGCCTGCGACGTGGCGGCGCTCGCGCTGCAGGACCGGCACTTCCTCGACGGCCCGTTCGTGGATCCCCACTACGCCGCGCGGCGCGGCCAGGTGCTGGTGGTCGCGGTCGACTGCTCGCACCCCGCGGACACCTGCTTCTGCGTCTCCACCGGCGACGGGCCGAGCGTGAGCGCCGGCTTCGACATCGCGCTCACCGAGCTCGACGACGGCTATCTCGTCCGCGCCGCGACCGCCGCCGGACGCGAGGTGTTGGCCGACCTGTCGCTCGAGCCGGTGACCGCAGCTCACCGCGCCGCCGCCGACGATCAGCACCATCGGGCCTGCGAGCGGCAGTCCCGCGCCCTTCCCGCCCGCAACCTCCGCGACGCCCTGCTCGACAACCTCGAGCACCCACGATGGGACGACGTCGCCGCGCGCTGCCTCGCCTGCGGCAACTGCACCAGCGTGTGCCCGAGTTGCTTCTGCCACGCCGAGGCCGACACCGTGTCCCTCGACCATGCGAGCAGCGAGCACACGCGCGAGTGGGACTCCTGCTTCACTCAGCGCCACTCGCAGATGCACGGCTACAAGGTGCGACCCCACATCCGCCAACGCTATCGCCAGTGGCTGGTGCACAAGCTCGGCACCTGGCACGACCAGTACGGGCGCAGTGGCTGCACCGGCTGCGGGCGCTGCATCACGTGGTGTCCCGTCGGCATCGACATCACGGTCGAGGCGACCGCCATCTGCACCGACGAGGGGTCGCCGTGAGCGCGCCGGCGCTGCCCGCGAGCCCGTATCTGCCATGCGAGGCGGCGGTGGTCGAGCGACTGGACGAGACCCGCGACATCTTCACCCTGCGGCTGCGGCTCACCGATCCGAGGCGCCACGCCGGCTACGACTTCGCGCCCGGGCAGTTCAACATGCTCTACCTGCACGGCGTGGGCGAGGTGGCGATCTCGATCGTCTCCGACCCCGAGGAAGGCGGCACCATCGACCACACCATCCGTGCCGTCGGGCGGGTGACGAAGGGCCTGGCGAAGCTGCGCCCGGGTGACCGGCTGGGCCTGCGCGGCCCGTATGGCAGTGGATGGCCACTCGACGCGACCGAGGGACGCGACGTGCTGCTGGTCACCGGCGGCCTCGGCTGCGCGCCGCTGGTGGCGGTGATCAACTACGTGGTCCGGCGCCGCGAGCGCTTCGGTCGGCTGGTGATCGTGCAGGGCGTGAAGCACTCCGCCGACCTCATCTGGCGCGACCGCTACGAGGCCTGGGCACGCCTGCCCGACACCCGCGTGCTGCTCGCCGCCGACCAGGCGACGCCGGGCTGGCGCTGGCACGTCGGTCTGGTGACCGAGCTGCTGCAGGACGTCGACGTCGATCCGGCCGCCGCGACGGCGATGATGTGCGGGCCGGAGGCGATGATGCACGCCGCCGCGCGCGCGCTGCTCACCCGCGGGTTTCCCGCCGAGCACCTGTGGCTGAGCATGGAGCGCAACATGCACTGCGCGGTGCGTCACTGCGGCCACTGCCAGTTCGGCGCCGACTTCGTCTGCGCCGACGGGCCGATCTTCCGCTACCCGACGGTCGAGCGGCTGCTCCAGGTGCGGGGGTTCTGAGATGACCGCTCGCGCCCGTGTCGCCGTCCACAAGTTCAGCTCCTGCGACGGCTGCCAGCTCGCGTTCCTGAACCTCGGCCCGGCACTTCTCGATCTCGCCGCGGCGGTCGACATCGTGCACTTCGCCGAGGCCGGTCCGGTCGACCCCGAGGCCGAGGTCGACATCGCCTTCGTCGAGGGCAGCATCACCACGCCGGAGGACGCACACCGCATCCAGACGGTGCGCGCCCGCAGCCACCACCTGGTCACCATCGGCGCCTGCGCCACCGCCGGTGGGCTGCAAGCGCTCAGGAACGGCGAGGATCTCGAGGCCTGGCTCGGGCACGTCTACGCCCACCGCGACTTCGTCGCCGCGCTGCCCGAGTCGACGCCGATCGCCGAGCACGTGAAGGTCGACTTCGAGCTGTGGGGCTGCCCGATCAACGCCCGCCAGGTGCTGGCGGTGACCAACGCGCTATTGCTCGGGGTCACCCCGAGCGACGAGGCGGAGAAGGTCTGCCTCGCGTGCAAGCGCGCGGGCGCGGTCTGCGTGATGGTCACCCGCGGCGTCGCCTGCATGGGCCCGGTGACCCGCACCGGCTGTGGCGCCATCTGCCCGCGCTTCGGCCGCGACTGCTACGCCTGCTACGGACCCGCCGAGGGCGTGAACACCCGCGCGCTGACCACGCGCTTCGAGGGTCTGGGGCTCGCGCCGGAGGACGTGGCCCGGCGCCTTCGATTCATCAACAACGCCGCGCCCGCGTTCCGCGAGGCGGCGCGCACGGTGACCGGAGATGACTGAGCGCACCGTCGACATCCGGGTGCCGATCCTCGCCCGCGTCGAGGGCGAGGGCGCGCTCCACCTCGCCATCCGCGCCGGAGCGATCGAGACGTTGCAGCTTCGGATCTACGAGCCGCCGAGACTGTTCGAGCGCTTCCTCGTCGGGCGCTCGTTCACCGAGGTGCCGGACATGGTGGCGCGGATCTGCGGCATCTGCCCGGTTGCCTACCAGATCAGCGCGGTCAACGCGCTCGAGGACGCGTTCGAGGTCGATCCCGGCCCGTGGGTGCGCGACATGCGCCGCGTCCTCTACTGCGGGGAGTGGATCCAGAGCCACTGCCTGCACATCCACCTGCTGGCCGCGCCCGACTTCCTCGGCTACGCCGACGGCATCGCGATGGCGCGCGATCACGGTGAGGTGGTGCGTCGTGGGCTCGCGCTGCAGGCGCTCGGCAACGACCTCATGCGCATGCTCGGCGGACGCTCGGTGCACCCGGTCGGGGTGCGGGTCGGCGGATTCCACCGCGCCCCCGAGGTGGCCGAGGTCGATGCGATGCTCGAGCGCCTGGAGGCGGCACGCGCCGACGCGCTCGCGCTCGTCGAGTGGACCGCCACGCTTCCGCTGCCGGACGATCGCCAGGACTTCGACTCGGTCGCGTTGCGCCACCGCGACGAGTACCCGATGCACGCCGGGCGCATCGTCTCCGACCGCGGCCTCGACCTCGACGTGCACGACTACGAGCGGCACTTCGTCGAGGAGCATCGCGAGCAGTCGACGGCGCTGTTCAGTCTGCTCGACGGCGCGCCCTACCTCGTCGGTCCGTTGGCGCGGTTGAACCTCGCCCGCGACCAGTTGCCCGAGCCGCTGCGTGCCCGTCTGCCGGCGCGGCCGTCGTTCCCGAGCACCAACATGTTCGACAGCATCGTCGCCCGGGCGATCGAGACCGCGTTCGCGATCGGGGAGGCGGCACGTCTGCTCGGCCGCTACCGCCGCCCCGATGCCCCCGCGGTCGCGGTGACCCCGCGCGAGGCAGTCGGCATCGGCGCCTCGGAGGCCCCGCGCGGACTGCTCTGGCACCGCTACGAGACCGATGCCGCCGGCCTCGTCCGCCATGCCCGCATCGTGCCCCCCACCAGCCAGAACCAGGCCCGCATCGAGCAGGACCTGCACGCCTCGCTCGCCGCGTTCGGCCTCGACCACGACGACGACGCACTGCGACTGCGCTGCGAGCAGGTCATCCGCAACTACGATCCCTGCATCTCCTGCGCGACGCACTTCCTGCGCCTGACCACGGAACGCTCGTGACCCGAGCCCCCACACCGCCGCGCTCCGGGGTGCGCAGGGTGCGGGTCATCGGGCTCGGCTCACCGCTCGGTGACGACCGGGTCGGCTGGGAGGTGGTCGACGGGCTGCTCCCGCATCTCGGCCCGGGCGCCGCACCGCCGGGGATCGAGATCGAGGTCCTCGCCCTGGACCGCCCGGGCGCCGACCTCGGCCGCCATCTCGCCGACGCCGATCTGGTGGTGTTGGTCGACGCACTGGTCGACGGTGGTCCGGCCGGCCGCGTGCGCCGCCTCACCGCCACCGAGGTGGCGGCCGCGAGCGCCGCCGCGGGCGCGTCGACCCACGGCTTCGGCGTCGCCGAGGCGTTGCGGCTGGCGGCAGCGCTGGACCCGGACGGGCCGTCGATCTGGCTGGTCGGGATCGGCATCGCGGGCGGTCGGGCGACGCCCGAGGCCAGTCTCTCGACCGAGGTCGCGGCCGCGGTGGGGATCGCGTGCCGCATGGTCGTCGACACCATTCGTGCCCCGCCGACGAGCGACCGCGGCCCGCCTCCCGCGCCCTGATGCCCTTCGGCCGCGGCCGCGAGATGCACGCCGGGGCCCACGCGGGGTATGTTCGTGCCGCGCGCCCGTCATCCCGACCGGGCTTCGAGATCCGATGCTGCAGCTCGCCTGGCCCTGGGTGCTCGCACTGCTGGCGCTGCCACTCGCGCTGCGACGCCTCCTCCCCCAACACGCGGTCGACGCGGAAGCTGCCGTGCGCGTGCCGTACTACCGCGAGGTGGTGGCGCTGCCGGCGGCGCGTCGGCCCACGCCACGTGACCGCCTGCGCATCGCGGCGGCGGTGCTCGCCTGGGTCGCCCTGGTGCTGGCGGCGGCACGCCCGCAGTGGATCGGGGGGCCGCTCGCGCCACCCATGAGTGGCCGCGACCTGGTGCTCGCCGTCGATCTCTCGCAGAGCATGTCCGAGCACGACCAGCTCATCGACGACGGCACCGTCGACCGCCTGGACGCGGTCAAGCACATCGTCGGCGGATTCCTCGAGCGACGGGTCGGCGACCGGGTCGGCCTGGTGCTGTTCGGCAATCGGCCCTACATCCAGGTCCCGCTGACCTACGACCGCGCGATGGCGCGCCGGCTGCTCGGCGAGGCGGTGGTCGGCCTCGCCGGCTCGGAGACCGCGATCGGCGATGCGCTCGCTCTCGCGGTGCAGATGCTGCGCGAGCGCCCGGTCGAGAGCCGAGTGGTGGTGCTGCTGACCGACGGCGAGAACACCGCCGGGCGGATGAGCCCGCTCGACGCGGCCCGACTCGCCGCATTCCACGGCGTGCGGGTGCACACCGTGGGCATCGGCTCGGGCGCGGAGGCGGGTGCGCCGCGCGGGTCGGCGTCGGCGCCATCGGCGGTGGCATTCGACGACCGGATGCTGCGCATGATCTCCGAGACCACCGGCGGGCGCAGCTTCCACGCCGCGGACGGCGCCGGGCTCGCGCGCGTGCACAACATCATCGACTCGCTGGAGCCGACGGTGGAGGAGGACGCCACGCTTCGCCCGGCGCGCGAGATCTTCCACTGGCCATTGGGGCTCGCCTGGCTGCTGGCCGCAGCCCTCGTCCTCGAGCACGTGCTGGCACGCTCGGCGCGGCGGCACCCGGACCGGCGCTGGCTCGGCGCGCGCGAGGCGACTCGATGAGCGAGTTCCACTTCCTGCGCCCGCTGTGGCTTCTTGGCGTGGCCGCGGTGCCGGCCTTGCTGTGGCTCGCGTGGCGCGGGATGGGCGCGGCCGAGCCGTGGCGGCGAGCCTGCGACCCGGCCCTGCTCGCGCACCTCGTCGAGCGGACACCACGCCGGGCACGCGCGGCGGCGCTCGGGCTGGCCGCCCTGGTCGGCATCGGCGGTGCACTCGCCCTCGCCGGACCGACCTGGAGCACGTTGGACGTGCCGGTGGGGACCACCCTGCACGGGCGGGTCGTCGCGCTCGATCTGTCGCGCTCGATGCTCGCGGTGGACGTGGTGCCGTCGCGCCTGGACCTCGCGCGCGCGAAGGTCGACGCGCTGCTGCGTGGCGCGCGCGACGGCCAGGTCGGGCTGGTGGTGTTTGCCGGCGATGCCTTCGCGGTCGCGCCGATGACCACCGACGCCCGCGCGCTCGCGGGTCTGCTCCCAGCGTTCGACGTGCATGTGGTGCCGACACAGGGCAGCCGACCGGACCGGGCGCTGGAGGAATCGGCCACGCTCCTGCGCGAGGGCGGATCGATAGGCGGCGAGGTCATCCTGGTCAGCGACGGTGCCAAGGGCGACCTCGCGGTCCAGACCGCGCGACGTCTCGCCGCCGGCGGTGTGCGCACGTCGGTGCTGGCGGTCGGGACCGAGGCCGGGGGACGAGTCCCGCTCGGCGCCGGTCGCCATCTGCAGAACCCCGACGGCACGCCAGTGCTGGCTCCGGTCCCGTTCGCGCTGCTGCAAGCGGTCGCCGAGGCCGGGGGTGGGCGCTTTGCGGTCGCCACCCCGGGCGACACCGCGGACGTCGTCGCCCTCCTCGCCGCCGATCCGCACATCCCGCGTGACGCACCCGACGGCGCGACCGAGGACGACGGTGCCCGAATCTGGCTCGACCGCGGACCGTGGCTCGCGCTCGCCCTGGTACCGCTGGCGGCGCTCGGGTTCCGGCGCGGCTGGCTGCTCGGAATGGCCGGGCTCGCGGTGGTCGGCGCGGCCCCGCCCCCGGCGATGGCAGAGACCGAGACACCGCCCGAGCGCCTCTCCCGCGAGCACACCGAGGGCGCGAGCCCGCAGTGGGACGGGGTGTGGCTCTATCGCGACGGTCGCTATCTCGAGGCCGCCGAGCACTTCGGGCGCGGCGACACCGCGCTCGATCACTACAACCGCGGCAATGCGCTGGCTCGTGCCGGGCTGCTTCGCGCCGCGCTGGCGGCCTATGCCGAGGCCCTCGTGGCGGAACCGTCGCACGAGGACGCGCGCTTCAACCACGCGCTCGTGGCGGCGATGCTCGACGAGGATCCCACCGACAGCGGTTCCGGCGCGGAGACCGCGGACGTCGAGGTGGACGGCGAGGCGGATCCGAATGCGAGGTCCGCTGCGGACGCCCGCCCACGCGGGGAGCAGGGTGACGGCGCCGACGACGCCGGCCCTCGACCGACCGAGCCCGACGACGCGCGCGGGTCCGAACGTCGTGAGGGCGCGAGCCCGCGCCCGGATCCGGTGGGCGAGCCAGAACCCGAGCCACCGCCGCGCGGCGAGGCGCGCGCGCGCGCCGGGCTCACGCCCTCGGAGCTCGAGCGCCTCGAGCAGGTGCTGGCCGAGGTGAGCGAGGATCGGCTCGGTCTCTGGCGTCGCAAGCTCCAGCTGCAGGCGTTCAACCGGCGCCGCCAGCTACCCGACGTCTCCAGCGCCTGGTGAGTCGGCCACGCCGGACCGCCGGCGCTCTCTGGCCGCCCGAGGCGCTACACTCTCGCCCCTGACTCCGAGTGTCGAGATTGCAGGCGATGTCCAGTGCGCTCCCGGTCGCGATCGAGGATTCCTGTGCCTGGCGTGGCCCCGAGATTCGGGGCGACTCGCGCTGGATGCGGCGCTTCGACGATGCCGAGCTCGCGGAGCTCGCGCGGGCGGTCGATGCAGTGCGAGGCGCGCGGCCGTTCGAGTTCGGCGCGGTCGACTTCCCGCTGCCGACGCTCGGCCCCGCACTGCGCGCGATCGCGCGCGACCTCGAGAGCGGCCTCGGCCTGGTCCACCTCCGCGGCCTCGACCTCGATGGGCTCTCGACCGACGACATCGACCGCCTCTACGCGGGCATCGGTTGCCACCTCGGGCACGTGATCACCCAGAACACCCGCGGCGACCGCATCGGCCGCGTCACCGACCGCGGCACCGACTACTCGCAGGCGGCGCAGCGCGGGCACACCAGCAACGGCGAGATCCTCCCGCACTGCGACACCGCCGACGTGGTGGGGCTGCTCTGCGTGCACCCGGCCATGCGCGGCGGCGAGAGCAAGGTGGCGAGCGCGGTCACCGTCTACAACGAGATCGCGGCGCGTCACCCCGAGTACCTTCCGGTGCTGCACCGAGGTTTCCGGATCAACCTCGCAGGCAAGGGCCCGAGCGGCGACCCCG
The DNA here is from genome assembly GCA_024234875.1 of Ectothiorhodospiraceae bacterium. GTDB lineage: Bacteria > Pseudomonadota > Gammaproteobacteria > HK1 > HK1 > JACKNM01. Next base: position 651,364 of record JACKNM010000002.1, read on the forward strand.
AGGAGTGCAGCAACCACGTCATCCCGGTGTTCAGTCACTTCGCCGGGCGGCTGAGCTGCCGCTACAACAAGAAGCAGATCGAGGATGCGGCGCGCATCCTCGGTCACACGTTGAGTCCACTCGAGCAGGCGGCGATCGCCGCGGTCGGCGACATCGCGATGCGCGACGACGTCCGCCTCGACATGGACTTCCGCCGTGGCGACATCCAGCTACTGAACAACCACGCCCTCCTCCACGCCCGCGGCGCCTACGACGACGGCCCGGACCCCGAGCGCCGCCGCCTGCTGCTGCGGATGTGGATCAACATCCCGGAGAGCCGCCCCCTCGCACCGGAGTTCGCCGACCGACTGAACACCGGACCGCGCGGCGAGGTGGCGGTGCTGCGGGGTCGGACCAACTCATCTAGCTGAATTTTCGGGCTTTTCCGCTCGCGGGGCTGCGCCGCGGGCCGCGCAGCCCCGCGTGACCTCGCCGGCAGGGGCGGTGGGGCCTGCTCCGCTCTCACGCGCGCGTCCAGATGCTCGAGCCGGTCAGACCGCCGGACCGCCAGTGACGGCTCAGCTCGACGCGCTCCCCTTCCGGCGAGCCGCAAGGCCGCCGACCAGGCCGAGCGCCACCAGCGACAGGGCGCCGGGCTCCGGCACGCCGGCGACCACCGGGGAGGTGGTGATGCTGCCCGGCACGCCGACCTGACTGAAGCTCAGCGGATCGCCGATGCGGGCAGTGCCCTGGCCACAGGTCGAGAACTCCGAGGACCCGCAACGGAAGTCCGCGCTGGTGAACGTGCGCATGGTGTAGTCGAGAGTCAGGCTCTCACCGGCATCCAGAACCCCGAGGTCGAGCGTGCCCAGGAAGTCGCCCCAGGAGTAGGTGCGCCGCTGGGTGGTCGTCGCGAGCGAGCCACCGAGATCGGTGCCGCCGGTCACCAGCGTCGGCGAGCTTCCGAAGCGCAGCGTCGCGGTACTGACGAACACCTCGACACCGTTCACTCGAATGCGTGCCTCGTACCCCGCGGTCATCGACTGACCAGGCCCGGGCAGCAACTCGAATGCGCGCAGATCGAGCGCACCGGCGCTGATTCGGAAATCCATCGCGAAGGCCTGTGCCTCGGGACTGGTGTTGTCGATGGTCTCGGTGAATCCGAAGCTCGACTCGACATCCCAGATCGATTGCTGACCGAAGCCGAGAAGCGAGAACTCCCCCTCGGTCGTTCCCTCGACCTCGACACGCCCGGCGATGGTACCGGTCGGCCCACCCCCGACGGTGACCACCTCGTCGATGGTGTGGCTGATGCCGCTGACCGTGGGCGAATAGGTCTGGTCGAACGGGCCCGGGATGGTCGGCACCGTGATCCGCGCGGAGGCGTCGACGACACCCGCCGACACCATTTCGGACGACACGGCGCAGCCGAGCGCCATCAGGCCGACGAGCGCGCTGCGAGTGATGGGGTTCTGTCGCACTGCCAAGTCCTTATTGAGATAAATCAATGGAGCGCGAAGTCTAGGCAGGGAGGCGGCGGCCCCTCGGTGACTTGGTCACTGACAAGCCCTGCGGGTCCGCGGCCCTTCGGGGTCGGACCGACTCATCTGGCTGATTTTATTCGCTATTTGTTCGAATCGGCTGCCTCGAGCTCCACATCACCCACAACCCCCGATGGGCGCCGGGCGGGGAAGACCGGCTCGTTTTCTCTGAGAATTCAACGACCTAGATTGGTCCGACCCCGGTCCAGGCCAGCACCTAGCGCGCTCGCTTGCCACGCCGGCGCCGCCGCGCTAGCGTCGCGGTCTACAAGTGTCACCTGAGCCGAGTCTCGATGCCCGGAAGGAGGGAGCCTGCCATGTCGCAATGGAGCGCGATCGGACCTGCGGTGGGCGTAAGTACCGCGCTTGCACTCGTCGTCGGAGGCGCGGTCCACGGGGCGAGCCTGTGCGTGAGCGCTCAGCCGTGGTACTCATACGAGCTTCGGTTTCTCTCCTGCCGCGGTGACAGCTGCGTGCTTCAGTTGCGTGGCGCGGACTCGAACTCTCCATCAGTCGTCCCGGCGCTCGGCACCCTTCAAGCCGATGGTACACGGTGGGAGATTGGATGGATGGCAGCGTTCTCCGGCTTCACCGGCAACAGCACCGGATACTCGACCCACACGCTGTGCCGCTTGGATCTGGTGGACGGCTTCCCGGCCACAGGTCAGGGCATTTACCAGCGGCTCTCCACGAGGTCTCACGACCTACCGGACCGGTTCGGCGACGTCGCCCCCTACTGGTGCACGCTCGACCTGTGCGCTACCACGGCGGGCGAGCCGGCCAGTGCACGGACGCCGAACGAACCCTGACCAGATGGGATAAGCACGGAGGATGAGACGATGAAGGCAAAGTGGACTCGCCAGTCGGCACCAATCTGGGTCGCAGTCTCGGTCGCTCTCGCCGGACCCGCGACAGCCGGGACCGGATTGTGCATTTCGGACCCGGCATTTGGCAGCGACTTCGAGATCAACATCCTGGCCTGCCAGGATGGCGATTGCCTGTTGCAGCTCGACCGCCCCACATACCCCGCTACTCCGATCGGCTCGACCGGAGCACTGACGGTGGACGGCAGCGTCTGGCACGTGAATTGGACCGGCGCCTACACCGGTGAAACGGGCGGCACGATTCACGTTGCCTGCGCGGTTGACGTGGCGGGCGGCCTCCCCGCATCGGGGCTCGGCATGCTCCAGCGTTTCACGCCCGGCGAACGGTACGCCGGCTCGATGCGTTACGTCGTCGGCGAGCTCCACACCGGCCAGTGCACCCTCCAGCTCTGCCCACCGGTCGTCACGCCGACTTCCGATCCGCTGACCGGGCGCTGAGCCCGCCGTATCCATCCATCTCCCGCGCCACGACCTCGGTGGTGCGCTTCCGCACATTCGTTCCGCGTCTCAGCTTGAGCGCTTGATGACGCGCCGCGTACGGTGAGGTCGTCGTCGCGCGGCGGTCATGGCAGAGCTGCCGGCGGCGACTCCGACACCTGGCCACACGGCCACCAGCGGCGTCGCATCGACGCCAAGGAGCGGAACATGCGCACCAAGACCTCACGGAACGTGGCCCTGACAGGCGCTCTGGCAATCGGCGTGCTGACCGGCGCGCCGGCGCAGGCGGGAACGGGGCTCTGCGTCGTCGACGCGAGCTTCGGTCAGGCCTGGGAGATCAACATCATCAGCTGCAGCGGAGCGGACTGCATTCTCGAGCTCGACCGGACCGTGTTCCCCACCATCCCGATCCCGGCGACCGGCGGACTCAGCGTCAACGGCACGGTCTGGGGGATCAACTGGAACGGCGCCTTCTCCGGCGCGACACACGGGACGCTACACCACGCGTGCCAGATCGACGTCGCGAACGGCTTGCCCGCCAGCGGCAGCGGCATGATGCAGCGTATCGCGGACTTCTCGAGCCCTGGGCCGGTCGAGTTCTTCACCGGCACCTGCACGTTGCGCCTGTGCAATGCGGCCGTCGCGAGCGCGGCGACCGACGATGGCGTGGACCCGGCGACCCAGCAGTAAGGACGGCCTGCCGGACCACGACGAAGGGTTTCTCCGCCCCACAGGGATGTGGGGCACTCTCCGCTCGTTGCGCCGAGCAACCAGGCGAGCCGTCAGTTCGTCCGCGGCGCGACGGTCGGCGCCAGGTCCGCTCCCACCATCACCTGCAGCAGCAACGCGATGTGATAGCGCGGCACCAACCACACGCGTGGATCGCCGTCCTTCATCGAGTAGTAGGCGAACCCCCAGGGGCAGCAGCGAGGCCGTGGCCGTGCCCCGGCTCGGCCGACCCTTCGACGTAATCATGGGTCTCGATGAAGATGCCGTTGGCGATGTCGGACCCGCTCGCGCCGGCTGCCGGCCGAGCCGCGGGTCAGGCCGGGAAGCACGCCGGGCCGAGCGGCTCGAAGGTCTTGTAGGCGAGCACCGCCTCCTGGTGCCCGAGCGCTTCCGACAGGGTCGGGGTCTCGGTCGCGACCTCCTGCATCAAGGCGTAGATCTCCGCCCCCACGTCGCGCACCGTCGCCTCGCCGAGGAGGATGCGGCCCGCGTTCACGTCCATGTCCGCACTGAGCCGGGCATGGGTCTCGGGATTCCCGCACACCTTGATCACGGGTGAGATCACCGAGCCGACCACCGAGCCCCGTCCGGTGGAGAACAGGATCATGTGTGCGCCACAGGCGATCAGCTCCATGATCTCGGCGGTGTCGTTGATGTTGGGAAACCCGTGGCGCACCTCGCCGTCCGGGATCATGTCGAGCAGGTAGAGCCCGGTCCGGGTCGGAATCACGCCGGGCTTGAGGATGCCGACGATCGGCGAGTCACCGCTCTTGGCATAGGCGCCGAGGGACTTCTCCTCCTGGGTGGTGAGACCGCCTTCGGCGTTGCCGGGCGAGAAGCTACCGTGCCCGAGGGTCTCGTAGAACCGACGCGCCTTCACCACCGCGCGGACGAGCTCCTCGCCGAGCGCGGGGTTGGCCGCTCGACCTTCCATGATGTGCTCGCAACCGATCAGCTCGCCGGTCTCCTCGAAGATGCCGATCCCGCCGTCCGCGATCAGCAAGTCGAACGCCGCCCCCATCGCCGGATTGGCGGTGATGCCGCTGGTCGCGTCGGAGCCGCCGCAGATCGTGCCGACGACCAGCTCGCCCGGCGCCATCGGCACGCGCGGGACGTCGGCGATGGCCGCCCGCATCCGCTCGACCGCCGCCACCCCGCGCTCGATGGTGGCCGCGGTACCACCGTCGCGCTGGATCACCAGCAGCTCGCAGGGTCGCCCGGAAGCCTCGACCCGGCGCCGCAGCGCCGAGCGGTCGAAGCCCTCACAACCGAGCGAGACGATCAGCACCGCGCCGACGTTCGGGTGGGTGCACAGCCGCTCCATCATCAGCGCGCCGTGCACGTTCGGGTAGCAGCCACTCCAGCCGAAGCAGTGCACGGTGGAGTCGTCGAACCGCAACGTGATGCGCTGGGCCACGTGGCGAGCACACTCGATGACGTAGACCACCGCCACCAGGTTGCGGATGCCCTTGCGACCGTCGTCTCGGAGATAGGCCGAGATCGCCATCACCGCTCTCCTCGGACGTACTGGCGCCCCGCGTCGTGGGTGTAGGTCGGCAGATAGTCGCTGCGCAGATTGTGCACGTGCACGTGCTCGCCGGCAGCGATCGCCGCGACCGCGGTGCCGATCGGCAATCCGTACTTGAGGATCTTCTCGCCCGCCGCGATGTCACGCGCCGCGAGCTTGTGACCGAGGGTGAGATCGGACGGCAAGGTGACTGTCCGGCCGTCGACCTCCACCTGCTCACCGGCCCGAACGGTGCGCGCGAGCACCACCACGTTGTCGTCGGGGTGGATTCGCACCACGCTCCCGCTGGCTGACGCCATTGCCGTCTCCTGTCTCGGGGTCCGAGCGCCGCGATCGTGCGGAGCCGCCGCGACGCGCGTCAAGGAAGGCCCGGGCAACGGCCGGCTCAGCTCCGGTCGACGTTCGCGATGCGCTCGGGGACCCCGGTCTCGCGGCGGCAGACCTCCGCCAGCCGGGCCACGCCGTCGCGAATCGCCTCCACGCTCGGGTGAGCGAAGCACAGCCGCAGCGAGTGGCGCGCAGGCGCCGCGTCCGTCGACCACTCGGGGCCCGGGTTGTAGGCGATACCCTCGGCCAGTGCCTTCGGTGCCAGGGCCGCGGTATCCACCTCCGCAGGCAGGGTCAGCCAGAGGAAGATGCCGCCCGGCGGCACCGTGAACTCCGCCGCGGTGCCGAACTGCTCGCCGAGCGCGTCGACCAGCGCCTGCAGCTTGACCTGGAGGCCCTGGTTCAGCGTCTCGACGTGGGCATCGAAGTGGCGAGCGCAGAACTCGGCCAGCACCATCTGCTCCAGGGCGGCGCTGCCGCCGTCCGACTTGCAGGCGAGGAGCCGCGACATCACCGGCCAGTCCGCCACCACGTAACCGGTGCGTAGCGCCGGCGCGATCGACTTCGAGAACGAGCCGATGTGCACCACCCGACCGTCGGTGTCGAGGGCGCGCAGCGCCGGCGGCCGCTCGCCGCTCCACACCAGATCCGCGTAGCACTCGTCCTCGAAGATCGCGATGTCGTACTCGGCGGCAGCGGCGAGCACGGCCCGCCGGCGCTCGAGTCCCATGATCGCGCCGGTCGGGTTCTGCACCGTGGGAATGGTGTAGAGGAACTTCGGCCGCACGCCGCGGCGGCGCAGCTCCTCGAGGGTGGCCCGCAGCGCGTCGACCCGCAGCCCCTCCTCGTCGAGCGGAATACCGACCACCTCGACCCCCTTGCGCGCGAGCCGGGTGAGCGCGCCGCCGTAGGTGAGTTGCTCGGTGAGCACGGTGTCGCCCGGCTGCAGCAGGACCTCGTTCACCAGGTCCAGGCCCTGCAGGGAGCCGGAGGTGACGAGGATGTCGTCGGGACCGCACTGGATCTCGCCCCGCGCGGCGACCTTGCGGCAGATGAACTCGCGCAGCGGCCGATACCCCTGTGGGCCGCTCTGCAGCCCATAGGTGGCGAGGGTGCGTCCCTCGCGCGCGAGCACCGAGGACGCCGCCGCGATCAGGTCGTCGACCGGCACCGCGTCGGGGTCGTTGTGGCCGCCGACGAAGTTGTAACGCGGAAAGCCGGAGAACCGGCCCGCCGCCGGAGCCGGACCAGGCGCGAACAGGGAACCGAAATCGAAGGCACGACCCGACATCTCGAAGCTCCGGTGCGTTGGACGCCGGCAGTCTATCCGTTCCGCCACCGCCGTGTCCGCCGGGCCCGCCGGGCCCGCCGAAGCCGGGCCGGACAGCCGCGGCGGACGGTTCGTGGCTATACTCAGACGCGGCCCGGCCATCGTCCACATCGCGACCGCGAACGGCACGTCGACGAGGTGTCCCGCGCGGAGCAAGACCCGGGTCCGCGGGACACCGGCAGGGAGCGGTCAGGGAGATGGCGAGCCAACTCGGTGACGACGCCTCCGGCCGCGCGGCGGCAAACCCCGAGGTCGCGGGCCTTGCCCCCATCGCGACGGTCCTCGATGCGGTGCCGAGCGCGGTGTTGCTGGTCGACGACGAAGGCCGCATCGTCCACGCCAACCACCATGCCCACGAGCTGTTCGCGGCCAGCGCACGCGAGCTGGTCGGACGGTCGGTCGAGGACCTGGTGATGCCCTCGGCGCGAGAGCAGCACGCGATGCTTCGCCGCGGTGGGCCTGACGCGCCCGCCCGCCGGAAGATGGCCGCCGGACGATTCCTGGAGGCGCGGCGTCTCGACGGCACGGTGTTCCCGGCCACCATCGGGCTCGATCGCCTCGACCTCGGCCGCGGCGCCGTCACCCTGGCGTCGGTGGTCGACGCGACGGATTTCGTGGCTCAGCAACGGCTCCTGGCCGATCGCACCCGGGCGCTCGAGCGGTCGAATCGGGACCTCGAGCAGTACGCGTTCGTCGCCTCGCACGAGATCCAGGAGCCGCTTCGCTCCATTCGGGCCTTCGGCGGCCGCCTGCGCGACGAGTGCGAGGGCGACCTGACGCCGCAGGCCCGACAATGGCTGCGCTACATCGTCGACGGTGGCGAGCGGCTCAGCGCCCTGGTGCAGGATCTCCTGGCCTACTCGCGCTCGCGCACCCGCCCGGTCGTACGCTCGGAGCTCGACGCTGCCGAGCTCCTGTCCGAGGTCGAGCGGTCGCTGCAGGTTCTCGTCGGCGACAGTGGCGCGGTGATCACCGCCGGGCCGCTGCCGCGCGTCGTCGCCGACCGGCGTCAGCTCCAGCAGCTCCTGCAGAACCTGCTGGTCAACGCGATTCGATATCGGGCCGACGCCCCCCCGCGGATCCACGTCGCCTGCGAGACCGACGACGCGGGCTGGACTTTCTCGGTGCAGGACAACGGGGTCGGCATCGAGCCGCGGCACTTCGACCGCATCTTCGCCCCGTTCAAGCGACTGCACCGGGCGAGCGAGGTCGAGGGCAGCGGGATCGGGCTGGCACTGTGCAGGAACATCGTCGAGCGTCACGGTGGCCGGCTCTGGGTCGAGTCGTCACCCGGCGCCGGCTCGACCTTCCACGCCTTCTTCCCACGCGCCGAGGTGACGGCACCCCCGGTCGAGGGCACCAACGACGGAGCACGCAGCGATTGACACGCTAGAGCGCGCGAGGCCGATTCAGATCCTGCTGGTCGAGGACAGCAAGAGCGACCAGGAGCTGACGTGCGAGGTGTTCGCGATGGCGCGCGTGGTGAACGAGGTGCACATCGTGGAGGACGGGGACGCGGCGTTGGACTTCCTCCGCCGTGCCGGCCGCTACGCCTCGGCACCCCGCCCGGACATCGTGCTCCTCGACCTGAATCTGCCACGGCGCGACGGGCGCGAGGTGCTGGCCGAGGTCAAGTCCGATCCGGCGCTGCGCACCATCCCGGTCGTGGTGCTGACCACGTCGGACGACGAGCACGACGTCCTGCAGAGCTACGGCCTGCACGCCAACTGCTACCTGACGAAGCCGGTCGAGTTCCAGAGCTTCATGCGCGCGATCAGACTCCTGGAGGAGTTCTGGCTGGTGCTGGTGAAGCTGCCCCCGTCATAGCCCGGGCGCTGGCCGCCGCGGTATCGGCGGCGCGCCGGGGACGTAGGCCCCCACCACCGGTGCGATCTCGTCCCCGGGCAGCGCGGGATAGAAGAGGAAGCCCTGCAGGTCGGCCCGGCCGAGCTCGCCGAGCTGGCGATACTGCTCGAGGTTCTCGACACCCTCGGCCGTCACCCCGACGTCGAGCTCGCGCGCGAGCGTGAGGATCGAGCGCACGATGGCTCGGTTGGCACGACCTTCCCCGAGCCCGCGAACGTAGGAGCCGTCGATCTTCACCTCGTCCACGGCGAGCTCCTTCAGATAGCTGTAGGAGCCGAAGCCGGTCCCGAAATCGTCGATGGCGACCTTGACGCCTTCCTTGCGCAGCGCCCGCAGCTCACGCTCGGCGCTCGCGGCGCGCTCGAACAGGACCGCCTCGGTGAGCTCGATGCAGAGATGGCTCGCCGGAACGCCATGCTCGGCGAGCACGCCGACGACGAAGGCCGCGAAGCCCGGCGTGGCGAGCTGCGCGGCCGACACGTTGACGTGCATCGAGAGCTCACGCAATCCCTGCGCGCGCAGCGACGCCAGGCGCTCCACCGCCTCGTGGACGACGAACTCGCCGACCTCGGGCATCAGCCCGAGCTTCTCGAGCGCCGGCAGGAACGCCCGCGGCTCGAGCAGCCCTTGCTTCGGATGCGCCCAGCGCAGAAGTGCCTCCACCGCGACCACGCCCCGGCGATCGCCGGCGACGATCGGCTGATAGTGCACGCGGAGCTGGTCGCGGGCGAGCGCTTCCCGGAGCTGACGGTCGAGACCGATGTTGTGGACGAGCTCCTGGTCGAGCTCCTCGGTGAACACGTGGTAGCAGTTCTTGCCACGGCCCTTGGCGCGGTAGAGCGCGGTGTCGGCCGCCTTGAGCAACCACTGGGCCGAGAATCGGGTGTTCGTGGAGGCGAACAGCGAGATGCCGATGCTCATCGACGGCTGGATGCGCTTGCCGTCGACCTCCATCCGATTCGCGGTGAGCCCGAGGATCTTGGTCGCGATCTGCATCGCCGACTCGGCCTGACGGAGCCCCTCGAGCAGAACCGCGAACTCGTCCCCGCCGATTCGCGCAACGGTATCGCTCTCGCGCACCGAGGCGCGGATCGCGCCCGCCACCGCGCGCAGATAGCCATCACCGATGTCGTGGCCGAGCCCGTCGTTGACTTGCTTGAAGTCGTCGAGGTCGATCATGAGCAGCGCCACGTATTCCCCGCTGCGCTTGCTGCGCTCGAGGGCGTGGTCGATGCGGTCGTTGAGCAGGTTGCGGTTGGCGAGGCCGGTCAGGGTGTCGAAGTGGGCGCGATCGAACAGCGCCTGGATGCGGCGGTGATTGGCGGCGGCGTAGGCGAGCACGTGCGCGAAATGGGCCGGGGTGGTCTCGTCCTTGGCAATCAGATCCACCGCCCCCGCCTGCAGGCACTGCCTGGCCACGACCCCGTCGAGCCGCTCGGCCAGGCCCACCACGGACGCCGTGGGGAGCCTCTGGACCGCGTCGCCGAGGTAGCCGAGCCCGGCCGCGCTTCCCGAGTCGCAGTCGATCAGCAAGACGTCCGGGCACAGGGCGCCGGCCCGTAATCGCTGCTCGAGCTCGGCGTAGCTGGAGACGTGCGCGAGCTCGTAATGCCCCGGCGCCTCGGCCTCGAGGTAGTGCTCGAACAGGAGGTAGTCGCCGAGGTTGTCGTCTACGACCAACACCTGGCAAGCGGCGTGCGTATTGTCCAACGGCCTGGTCCCTCTCGGTCGGCGCTGCATGTCCTATCGGGCGATGTGACCCGGGACTTTAGAATTCTCTTTCCGCGCCGGCTTCTTGACGCCGGCGTCGGAGTCTTGACGCACGACTCGAGCCGAGTGTCGCAATGCGTTGATCCAAAAAGCCGGCGGGTCCGGGCATAATCGTTGCTTGGTCCGAGCTGGCGGGCGTCGCAGACCGTGTCGCGCGATCGGCTGCCCACCTCGGAAGGCGCCAGCGAAGAAGGAGCTGCCGGGACATGCACGCGATCGAGGCCGTCGGCGCAAGGCTCGTGGGCGAGCAGTCCAAGCTCTTTCTCCAAGCACCCGTGCCCCTGCTCTGCCTCGACGAGCCGGGCTGCATCCTCGCCGCCAATCACGCCGCCGCGCGGCTGCTGGGACGCTCGGCGGACCGCCTGCGCGGCCGGCCGCTCATCACCTTCGTATCCAAGAGCGAGAGACGTCGCCTGGTCTCACAGCTCGCGCACATGTCCAGTGGCGACTCCTGCGAGTTCGAGCTGACGATGGCCATGCCGCACGGCACCGAGGTCTCGGTGCTGGTCATCAGCACCGCGCTCCAGGACGCCGGCGACGGGCTGCGCCACTCCCAGGTCGCGCTCATCGACGTCAGCCACCGCAAGCACATCGAGCGCACGCTCCACCAGGCCAAGGAGCGCCTCGACCATCTCGCTCACCACGACGCGCTGACCGGTCTTCCGAACCGATACTTGTTCGAGGACCGGTTGGCGCAGGCGCTCGCGCGCTGCCGCCGCCACGGCTGGCTGGGCGCCCTGGTCTTCGCCGACATCGACCGCTTCAAGTACTACAACGACACCTACGGTCACCAGGTCGGGGACAGCATCCTGGTCGAGGCGGCGACCCGGCTGACGATGAGCGTTCGCGAGCAGGACACCGTCTGCAGGTTCAGCGGCGACGAGTTCCTGCTGATACTGGAGAACGTCACCAGCCGCGCCGACGTCGACGCGATCCTGGCCAAGCTCCACGAGGAGTTCACGCGGCCGGTCTACGGCCTGATCGATCTTCCGTTGGGTCTGTCGGCGTCGTTCGGGGCCACGATGTTCGACAAGGCGACCCGCGACCCGGAGGTTCTGCTCAAGCAGGCCGACCTCGCGATGTACAACGTCAAGCGCACCCGGCGCAACGCCTTCGCCTTCTACTCGGCACAGGTCGATGCCACCGCGGCGCGCCGGCGATCGCTCGAGGCGGACTTGCAAGCGGCACTGGCCGGTGAGCAGTTCAGCCTGGTGTTCCAACCCCAGTCACGCGTCGAGAGCTCGGCCGTGAGCGGCTGCGAGGCGCTGCTGCGCTGGAACCACCCGACGTTCGGCTTCGTCGCCCCGTCCGAGTTCATCGAGATCGCAGAGAGTGCGGGGCGCACCGCGGAGATCAGCGCCTGGGTCCTCGACCGGGCCTGCCGTCAGGCCCGCGCCTGGATGGATCTCGGTTTTCAGTTCACGCGGATGTCGGTCAACGTGTCGCCGCACGACGTCTCCAGCGAGGATCTGGTGGAGCTGGTGAGGCGTGCCCTGGAGATCTCCGGGCTGCCGCCTTCGATGCTCGAGATCGAGGTGACCGAGACCAGCGTCATGTCCCATCCCGACACCGCCAAGCGCGTGCTCTCGAGCGTGGCGGCGCTCGGGGTGTCGGTGGCTCTCGACGACTTCGGCACCGGCTACTCGTCTCTGCGCTGCCTGAACGACTACCCGTTCGATCGCATCAAGATCGACCAGTCGTTCGTCGCCGATCTGCCCGGCAACACCGAGACGAGGGCGATCGTCGGCGCGATGGTGTCGATGGCGTCGAATCTCGGAATCGACATCATCGCCGAGGGAGTCGAGACGGAAGCGCAGCGCCGATACCTCCACGAGGTCGGCGTGGGCGCCTTCCAGGGGTTTCTCTTCGCCCGTCCCCTCAACGCCGAGGGCTTCGCCTCGTTCGCCGGCCGCTCCGATCCGCCATCCTCGTGAGCGCGCGGGGCTCCGGCGGGGGGCGGAGCACGATGCGTGGCTAACAGGTGACCACCTCGTCCTCAGTCGCGGGTGTCCGCAGGACGAATCGCGCGCCGCGCTGGGGGCTGCTCGTGCACACGATGGAGCCACCGTGCTGCTCGGCGATCCGACGCACGATGGCGAGCCCGACGCCGTGACCGTCGACCGGCTGCGGGGTCGGGAGCCTGCGGAAGATCTCGAACACCCGCTCTCGCTCGGCTGGAGGGATGCCGGGGCCGTTGTCGGTGACCGCGACGCTCCACATCCCGTCACGCAGCTCGGAGTCGATGCGGATCTCGGGATGGGGCTGATCGTTGAACTTGATCGCGTTCTCGAGCAGCTCCGTCATCAGCCGCACGAGCTGGCGCCGGTCGGCCTTGAGGCGGTGCGGCAGGACGCGCGTCTCGATCCTGGCGTCGCGCGTCTGAATCAGCACCCGGACCCGATCCCGCGCCTCGGCCAGCACGTCGTAGAGGTCCACGTTGTTCTTCGGCTCGGCCTGCGTGACCACGCGCGAGTACTCGAGCAAACCCCGGATCATCGCGTGTAGCCGCTCGGCGCCGGACGTGATCTGCTGCACGTAGCCTTGCGACTTCTCGTCGAGCTCCTCACCGATACGGTCCGAGAGCAGACGCGCGAATCCACTCACCATCCGCAGCGGCTCGCTCATGTCGTGCGACACCGCATAGGCGAAGCCCTGCAGGTCCTCGTTGCGCTGCGCGAGTTGGTCGGCGGCGTGCTTGATGCGGTTGATGTCGACGAACGTCACGACGATTCCCCCGATGTCGCCGGACTCGCGGCGATAGGGGTGAATACGCATCAGGAACCAGTTGCCCTCGGCGTCCTGGACCTCGTGCTCCTGCTCGTCGCCGGAGTCGAGCACCGTCTCCAGCTCGCGCATGAACAGGGGAAAGTTGATCTTGCGGTTCAGATGGGCGATGGGCCGACCGATGTCCTGGTTCAGCAAGCTGAACTGGCGCGCGACGGCCGGCGTGAACCGCCGGATGCACAGCCCGTCGTCGAGGAATACGGTGCCGATCTCGGTGCTCGCGAGGAGGTTGTCCATGTCGTCGTTGAGCAGCGTCAGCTCGGTGATCTTGGACTCGTGCTCGCGGTTGACGGTGTAGAGCTCCTCGTTGACGGAATGCAGCTCCTCGTTGGTGCTTTGCAGCTCCTCGTTGGCTGCCATGAGCTCCTCGTTGGTGGCCTGCAGCTCCTCGTTGCTGGTCTCCAGCTCCTCCACCGTCGCCTGCAGGTACTCCTTGGTGTAACGCAGCTCCTGCTCGAGCTGCGCCAGGTGCTGGCTGTGGGCCGCGGACTCGTCGAACGGTGGCGCGTCGTCGGGAACCGCGATCTCGACCCGCTCGGAGGCGTCCGGCGACGCCTCGCTCCGCGTGAGCCGATGCGCCTCCTCGAACATCACCAGAAAGAAGTCCGCCGGGCTGTGCTCACCCAGCACCTCGATGGTGACCCGCACGATGCGCTCGTCGTCGTCCGCCAGGCGCACGCGGATGCCGCCGTAGCGAATGGGATTGACCTCTCGGACCGCGCGCTGCAGACCGGTCGACAGCGCCATCCGGAGATCGGGATGAATCACGTCGAGGACGTTGATGGTGGCGACGCCGTGCGGGACGCGCAGGTAGTCGGCGCCGTCGTTGAACACGTGGGCGAGACGTCCGCTGCCCTCGATGAGGATGCTCGCGGGCACGAAGCGATCGAGCAACGTGTCGTAGGTGCGCAGCAACGAGATGTCCCGCCCACCCACCTGGCGCGGCGGTGTGCGACTCACCCAGTTCGCCACCGTTCGCGGCGGTGGTGGGTCCGCCTGCACCGAGGTCCGGAACGACGCGGCGAGACGCACGTCGCGTCGCTTCAGGAAGAGCTTCCAGTGACGGTCGACGGTCTCGAACTCCTCCTGCAGCTCACCGAGCGACTCGCTCGGTCCGAGGAACAGGTAGCCATTCACTGCCAGTGCGAAATGGAACACCGACAGGACCTTGTGCTGGATCTCGGGCTCGAAATAGATGATCGCGTTGCGACAGGAGATGAGATCGAGCTTGGTGAACGGTGGGTCGGTGATGAGATTCTGCTTCGCGAACACGACCAGGGCGCGGATCTCGGGCATCACCTGGAAGCGATCGTCGTCCAGGCGCTTGAAGTAGCGCGCGAGACGACTCGGCGAGATGGCACTCACCGCGGACGTCGGATAGATGCCTGCGCCGGCGGTCTCCAGGGATTCGGTGTGCACGTCGGTGGCGAAGATGCGCAAGTTGACCGGCAGGCTGTTGCGGGTCAGATACTCGTGCATCAGGATCGCGAAGCTGTAGGCCTCCTCACCGGTGGCGGTGCCCGGCACCCAGCACCGCAGCTCACGGCCGCTGTTCACCCGCGAGCAGACGTCCGGGACCACTCGCTGCTCGATCACCTCCCACGCCCCGCGGTCGCGGAAGAACTCGGTCACGCCGATCAGCAGATCACGGTACAGGTTGAGCGGCTCGCTGGGCAGGACGCGGAGCAGGTTCAGGTAGTCGTCGATGGCGGAGACGCCGTGCAGCGCCATGCGTCGGTCGATTCGACGCGACACCGTTCCTGGCTTGTAGTGCTTGAAGTCGACGCCATAGCGCTCGCACAGGAGCTGATAGATCGCGGCGAAAGGCTCGTCGCCGCCACGGTCCTGCCATTCGGCGAGGGTGCGCCCAGCGATGGTTCGATCGTGATTGATGTAGTCGACCAGAACGCCCGGCATCGAGCTCGGTGGCAGGATGAGATCGACCACCCCGGTGGCGGTGGCGCTGTTCGGCATGCCATCGAAGCGCGCGGTCTCCGGCGACTGGCACAACACCAGCCCGCCGACCTCGTGGATCGCGCGGATCCCCCGGGCGCCGTCGCTCCCGGTCCCCGAGAGCACGATCGCGATGGAGCGCTCCTTCCACTCACCTGCGAGCGAGAGCAGGAAGTGGTCGATCGGGAGGTTCAGCCCCGCGCCCGGCTCACGCTCGGTGAGATCGAACCGGCCGGCCTGAACGGTCATCATCTTGCGAGACGGAATCAGGTACACGGTGTTGGCATGCACCTGCATGCCCTGCTCGACCTTGCGAATCGCCATCTCGGTGTGGCGCGCGAGGAGCTCGTCCATGAGGCTCTTGAAGTCCGGCGTGAGGTGCTGGACGACCACGAACGCCATGCCGGTGTCGACCGGCACCGTGGCGAAGAACGCTTCCAGCGCCTCGAGGCCCCCCGCGGATGCGCCGATGCCGACGACGTACGACGCACCGCCGTCGGTCGGAAGGCTCCTCGCGTCCATGTGACCGTACCCCGTCTGCTGCAGAGACACCGACGTCCATCCGACCGCGTGCGATCGACGGTCGCGCCGGGCGACCGGTGATCCTTCAGTCACGCAAACTCGTCGGCGCGGGGGCAGGGTGTCGACATCCGCCCGCGCTGTGTGACCGAAGGACCGCAATATAGGCATCTCCTTCTCACGCTGCCAAGCGAGCGTTCACTGGCAGGGCCCCGACGCGCCGCGATCGCTACCCACCGACCAACCCCGTTACGATGCTCACCGTGCCGACCGCGGCACCCAGCCGAGGAAACAGACCGATGCCCCCGAGCGAGAGAGCAGTACTCGTCATCCACGGCGGAGCGGGCGTGATGCCCGACCACGACTACGCCGAGCCGGCGGCCTTCATGGCCGAGATCCTCGAGCGCGGCGGGCGAGCATTGCGCGCCGGTGGCGAGGCGTTGGATCTGGTGGTGGAGATGGTGGTGGCGATGGAGGCCTCGGGCCTGTTCACCGCCGGCAAGGGCAGTGCCGCGAACCAGGCCGGGGAGGTGGAGCTCGATGCCTCGGTGATGACCGGGCACGACCGGATGGCGGGTGCGGTGGCGGCGGTGCGCAACGTCGAGAGCCCGATCCGACTCGCCCTCGCGGTGCGTGAGCGAACGCCCCACGTCATGCTCGCGGGCCGCGGCGCCGAGGCGTTCGCGGACCAGGTGGGCCTGCCCAGGATCTCGGACCCGGCGCGCTACTACGCACCCGCGGTGGCGCGGACGGCGCGGCCGGGCGCCGTCGGCGCGACGGGGCCGCTCACCCACGGCACCGTCGGCGCGGTGGCCCTCGACCGCGCGGGTCGACTGGCCGCCGCCACCTCCACCGGCGGCACGTTGAGCAAGCTGCCCGGCCGCGTCGGCGACACACCGCTGGTGGGCGCGGCGACCTGGGCCGATGCGCGCGTCGCGGTCTCCTGCACCGGCCAGGGGGAGTACTTCGTGCGCGCAGCCGCCGCGCACGACGTCGCGGCGCGGATGGCGTACGCCCAGCTGCCGCTCGACGACGCGGCACGCCAGGTGATCGACGCGGTCGGCACGCTCGGCGGCAACGGTGGCCTGATCGCGGTCGATTGCGAGGGGAACGTGGCCATGCCGTTCAACAGCGGTGGCATGAAGCGCGGGGTGGTCGGGCTCGACGGGAAGGTCGTCGTCGAGGTGTACTGATCGCCGGTGAAGGAATCGGGCGCCGCTCGCGCCAGCACGGTGCCGGGGCAGCCCGCCGGCACCGCGGTCGACTCGAAGGAGGACAGCACATGCGCATCGGTCTCGGCACCCCGCTCCCCGCCTACACCATCGACCCGGCGTTCATGGCGCGACAGGCCGAGCGGCTCGGCTTCGACTCGCTGTGGTATGCCGAGCACCCGGCGGTGCCGGTGGAGAGCGCAAGCCCGTTTCCGTCGACCGGCGGCGAGATCCCGTGGCAGTACTCGCACTTCGACGAGCCGTACGTGGCCCTCGCCCGCGCCTCGGCGGTGACCAGCACGCTGCTCCTCGGCACCGGCATCACCCTCGTGCCGCAGCGCCATCCGCTGGTGCTGGCGAAGGTCATCGCCTCGCTGGATCACCACAGCGGCGGGCGCTTCCTGTTCGGGGTCGGCACCGGGTGGCTCAAGGAAGAGGTCGAGATGATGGGCGGCAACTTCCGAATGCGCTGGACCCAGACCCGCGAGCACATCGAGGCCATGAAGGCGCTGTGGGCCAGCGACGCCGCCGAGTACCACGGTCGGTTCGTCGATTTCCCGCCGTCGCGGGTCTACCCCAAGCCCGCGCAGCGACCGCATCCGCCGGTGATCCTCGGCGGGATGGCGCCGAGGGTGCTCGAGCGGGTGGTCGAATGCGCCGACGGCTGGTTACCCAACCGCATCACACCGGCCGAGATCGAGAAGGCGCGTGCCGAGCTCGACCGCCGAGCGCGCGACGCCGGCCGCGATCCGAGCACGATCTCCATCTCCGTGTTCGGCCAGGAGCCGGATCCGGCGCTCGCGCGCGCGTTCCTCGACGCCGGGGCCGACCGTGTCGTGGTGCGGCCCCAGCACGTGGAGACCGAGGCCGAGATGGAGGCCCAGCTCGAGGCGATCGCCGAGCGAATGCTCTGAGTCCGCGGCCTAGGCCGCCCGGCGCGCCGCCTCGATGCGCCGGAGCAACCGCCCGTGGCCCTCGACCGGCGCGGTGAGGCCGAGCACGCCCAGAGTCGCCCAGATCGTGGCCTGATTCGAGGTCACGACCGGCTTGCCGATGCGTTGCTCGATCGCCTCCACCGCCTCGACCGAGCGCCACGCGGTGCACGAGCAGAGCATCGCGTCGGCACGCGAGTCGAACACCCGCGCCGCGAAGTCGGCGATGACCTCCGGGTCCTGATCGTTGATGCCCTGGTTCCCCGCCTTGCTGGCGACCGGCTCCGCCTCGAGGTTCACCACCTCGAAGCCCTGCGCTTGCAGGTACGCGAGCAGCTTCTGGTTGTTCCACTCCGGGTAGGGCGTCGCCACCGAGAGCCGCCGCGCACCGAAAGACCGCAGCGCCTCCACCACCGACGGGCTGGTGGCCACCGCCGGACAGCCGGCGGTGCGCTCGATGAGCGCCTGCATGTCCCGGTCCCAGCCCGGGCCCTTGAAGAAGCTGCCGGTGGTGCATCCATAGGCGATGACGTCGACCGCGGCGGTGCCGAGGTAACGCGCGCCGGACTCGATCTCGGCGTTCATGGTGTTCATGCCCGCCTCGCCCGAGAACTCGTTCGTGAGCCACATGCGCTGGCCGTGAATCGTCACCCCAGGCGGGACGACGCGCTGGAAATCCGCCTCGCAGGTGGTGTTGGTCGACGGAACCATGACCCCGATACGCTTTGGAATCGCCATACGGCCTCCGCTGTGTGGAGTTTCGCCTGCCGGTCGGTGTGGCCGACGGATCGAGGACCGCCAGCGGCTAAGCGAGCGTGCCCATCGTCCGCGCTCGGCCCGTCATGGCGGCACCGCGTCGGCAAGGAGCTCGACCGCGGCCTGGATCCCGCCGCGACCGTGCGCGATGCCGAGTGCGCGCAGCCCCATCTCCACCACGCCGAGCGCGCCGAGGATCATCGGCGCGTTGACGTGCCCCATGTGCGCGATACGAAACGCCTTGCCGTCGAGGGGCCCGATGCCGATTCCGAGCACGACACCGCAGCGGGTCCGACAGTAGTCCAGCAGCGCCGCCGGGCTGGCGCCGGCCGCGGTACGCACCGTGGTGACGCTGTCGGCGCGCTCCGCCGGCTCGCTGGCGTTGAACTCGATCGCCCCGCCCTCGGCCCACACCGTCACCGCGGCACGCACCGCGCGCGCGAGCAGGGCTTGACGATGCCAGGCCGCTTCGAGCCCCTCCTCGAGCAGCATGTCGAGTGACCTCCGCAGCCCGAAGAGCATGTGCTCGGGCGGGGTGCCGCAGTACTTCTGGTAGTGCAGCGGACCCTCGCGGAAGGTCCAGTCCCAGTACTGGGTGCGGAGATTCGCGTGCTGGTGCACCGCGCGCGCCTTGGGGCCGGCGGCCACGAAGCCGAGCCCGGGCGTCATCATCAGACCCTTCTGCGAGGCGGTGATGGCGACGTCGACACCCCAGGCGTCCATCTCGAACGGCACCACGCCGATGGAGGCGATGCCGTCGACCATCAGCAGTGCGCCGTGACCGGCGGCATCGATCGCGGCGCGCACGCCGCGCACGTCGTTGACGACCCCCGTAGCGGTGTCGACCTGCACCAACAACACCGCCTTCAGCGCGCCAGCAGTGTCCGCGCGCAGACGCGCCTCGACCGCGCCGGGCTCGACGGCGCGACGCGAATCGCCCGCCATCAGCTCGACCTCGATCCCGTTCATCCGCGCCATCTCGGCCCAGGCGTGGGTGAACAGACCGCCGCCGACCGCGAGCACGCGATCACCGCGCGAGAGCACGTTCGAGAGCGCCGCCTCCCACACCCCGTGGCCGTTGGCGATATAGATGTAGACGTGCCCGCCGGTTCGGAACACCCGCGCGAGGTCGGCGAGGCACGAATCGGTCAGCGCCGGCAGGTCGCTCGCGTAGATGTCGACCGCCGGCCGGTGCATCGCGCCGAGCACCTCGTCGGGCACCGTGGTCGGGCCTGGGATGGTCAGGAACTCGCGGCCGTGGCGCACGGTCATGCTCGAGCCTCGCGGTGCCGATGGAGATTCGCGATCCTTGGCGAGTCCAGGCGCGCTGTCCAGTGGTGCGCCCGCTTTCGGGTCGGCCACGGATGGTCATCCATCGCCGAGCACCTCGAGAATCACCGGAAGCAGACGCTCGAGCGAGGTTGCCGCGCCGACCTCGGTGACCTCGTCGTCCACGTTGTCGTCGAGTGAGAGGTCGAGCTCCGCCGACGAGACCCTCGCCGTCGCCAGGATCGCGCCCGGTGCGTCCGGTGCCGTCGCGCTGATGCGGATCAGCGGCGCGACCCCGGGCTCGAGGGTCTCCAGGATGTCCAGGAAGTCGCGCTCGCAGGTCACCAGCTGGCCGACGTTGGCGCAGGTCCAGCCGTCGCCACTGAACCCGCGAGCGCGCACGCCCGGCGACAGCTCGACGTGCACCAGGATATCGGATGCGGGATGCAAGCCGGCGTTGGCAACCGAGACCTGATACTCGAAGAGCTCGCCGCTGCGGACCGGGTCGTTCGAGTCGTCGATGGTGATCGCGAGGTCGGCCGCAGCACCGCTCGTCGCCACCACGCCAGTCGTCTCGGAGTCGGCATCGTTGCCCGGCGCCGGATCCGGGGTCGCCGCCGAGACCTGGGCGAAATTGACCATCGTGCCCGGCTCGGTCGGCGCGCTGACGACGATGGCGATGGTCGAGCCGACTGCATCGGCAGTGAGCGTCGGCCGGACACAGGTCACCGCCCCCGCGTCGTGCGTGCAATCCCATCCCGAGCCCGATGCACCGAAGTACGTCGCCTGCTCGGGAAGGAAGTCCGTCACCACCACCTCACGCGCCGTTCCCGGGCCGTGGTTGACGACGGTGAGGACGTACTCGACGCTCGCCCCGGGCGCGACGCTTCCGTTCGGACCGGACTTGCCGAGCTCGAGATCGGCGTCGAACGGCACGTAGACGTGCTCGACGCTGGTGTCGATCTCGAGGTCGTAGGTCGCGACCACACCGGCCGAGGGCACGAATTGGTAGAGGTCGATGTCACTCGTGAGGGTGAGGCCAGGGTGGACGAGCGGCTCGCCGGCCTCGATCACCACCTCGACCGGCTGCTCCTCGACGACGTCCGCCCGAAACCGTTGCTCGATGACGTCTCCGCTGCCGGGCAAGCGCCCGGGCGGACAGCCCGGGGTGCTCACACAGCCCGAGTGGAGCGCGGACACGGCGCACACGAAGACCGTCGGTGTGCCCGCATGCAGCACGTCCAGCACGCCGACGGTGCACGCCTCGGGGTCCGTCGACGACGATCCCGAGAAGGTGTAGCGCACGCCGCCCCCGATCCTCGAGCGCACCCAGGTGCGGACCAGCGTTCCACGCGTGGTGTCGAACTCGGGCAGCACCTCGTTCAACGCGAAACCGACGGTCTCGATCTGGTCCGCGAGCTCGACCCGGCACCGCGTCGGGTCGGACTCCTGCGCCAAACAATCCACGCGATGGGTGAATGTCTCGAGCTGGCGGTCCATCTGCACGTGGACGCTCGCGAGCTCGGCCGCCTGACCGGCCACGCCGACGGCGAGGAGCACCAGCGCGAAACAACTGCTACAGACGAAAGGAATGCGTCTCACGCCGCGCGCTCCGCAGGACCCCGACCAGTCCGGACCCTATACGATGGCCGCGCCCGGAACCAGGCGGCCACACCGAGGCCCGCGTGGGCATGGGGTCGGACCAACCTATGTGGTTGAAACAGAGATGTTTTCTCTCCACGGCGAGGCTGGCCTGGCGGCACTGACCGCGGCGCGGATGCCGGCGCACCGCCCGCTCGCTGCCCCCGCCGGTGGTCGCGAGGCCCACTCCGCCCACCCCCAGGCGGGCCGGTGGCGGTGCTCCAGGCCGACGTCCGGCCACCGCCGACCGAGAAAACTCCTGCTGAGACAACGACCTGAGTTGGTCCGACCCCACTCGTTGTTCGGCGTCGGAATCGGGCCGAGAATGGGCGGGCGAACCTCTCGTCAACCGCTCTGGGACGCCATGACCGACAGCTTCGACCACGTCATCGTCGGCGCCGGCAGCGCCGGCTGCGTGCTCGCCAACCGGCTTTCCGCCACCGGCGCGAGCGTCGCGGTCATCGAGGCCGGCGGCCGCGACCGACACCCCTACATCCACATCCCCGCCGGCTACGCCCGCATCCTCGACCATCCGCAGCTCACCTGGGGTTTCCGAACCGAGGCGGACCCGACCACCGGCATCGGCTCCATCGCCTATCCGCGGGGCCGCGTGTGGGGTGGATGCTCGTCGATCAACGGCCTCGGACACGTGCGGGGCGACCCCTCGGACTACGACCTGTGGGCGCAGAAGGGTTGCACCGGCTGGGGCTGGGACGACCTGCTCCCCTACTTCATGCGGCACGAGTCGTTCGCGGACGGCGGCGAGGGCCGCGGTCGCGACGGACCGCAGGTCGTGTCCCATCTCGCCGAGCGCCCGGAGCTCCTCGACCACTTCGCCGCCGCCGCCGAGGCCATCGGCCTGCCGGTCAACGCCGACATGAACGGGCCCCGGCGCGAGGGATTCGCCACCTTCCAGCAGACGCGTCGCGGGCAGCGCCGGATCTCGGCCGCGCGCGCCTTCCTGGTGCCGGCCCTCTCACGCCCGAACCTCACCGTCGTCGACGACGCGATGGCCGAGCGGGTCGTGATTCGCGACGGACGGGCGGAGGGCGTCACGATTCGACGCGGCGGCGAGACGCGCACCATCCGCGCGCGCTTCGGGGTGGTGCTGGCGGCCGGCGCCATCGGCTCTCCACACCTCCTGATGCTCTCCGGCATCGGGCCGGGCGCGCATCTCGCCGAGCACGGGATCGCTCCGGTGCGCGACGCGCCCGATGTCGGACGCAATCTCCAGGACCACTTCATCGTCCGCATGATCTACCGGCTGACCGACCACCGCTGGAGCGCCAACCGACGCATCGTGTGGCCGCGGCTGGCGCTGGAGGTGGTGCGCTGGATGGTCTCCGGCAAGGGCGTGCTGACCTGGTCGCCCGGCATGATGTCGCTGTTCGCGCGCACCGAGCCGGGGCTCGAGGTGCCCGACGTCCAGATCAACGGCGGCCCCGTCTCCTGGGCCGACGGTCGGATCGGCGTCCCCGAGCGCGAGCCGGGGTTCACGCTCGGCGTCTGGCAGTGTCGTCCCCACAGCCGCGGCACGGTGACACTGAAGTCGCCGCGGGCGGAGGACGCGCCGGCCATCGCCCCGCGCTATCTGACCGAGCGCGCGGACCAGGCCTGCGTCGTGCGTGGTCTGCGGCTCGCGCGACGTTGGATGGCGGCGGAGCCGCTGCGGGGCATCGTCGCCCACGAGGTTCGCCCCGGCCCCGATGGGGACGACGACGACACGCTCCTCGACTACGCCCGGCGTACCGGCGGCACCGTGTATCACCCGAGTTGCACCGTGCGCATGGGCGGCGACCCGGCCGCGCCGCTCGACCCCCGCCTGCGGGTCCGCGGCATCGAGGGCCTGCGCGTCGCCGACGCCGCGGTGTTCCCGGACATGCCGATCTGCAACATCAACGCGACGGTGCTGAGTGTCGCCGAGAAGGCGGCCGACCTGATCATCGAGGACGCGCGCCACGCCCGGCGGTAGCGGCGCCGGTCCCGAGCTGGAGGCCAGAGAATGCACCAGGGCACCGACAGCGGGCTCGACGATGCGGGGCGCGAGGCGCCTCGACGACGCGCCCGCCGCCAGCCCGAGGCGCCGCTGCCGGCTCAACGCGGGTCGACCAGAGGCACGCGGGGAGACCACCGCCTCTCGGGGTTGCACATCGCCGGCACGACCGCGGTCGCGCTCGCACTGCAGGCCGTGCTCGCCGGCTGCGGCGCGCAGGCGCAGGCGAGTCGGACCGCCCCGGGACCGGCGGAGGAGGCCACACCCCGCGCGCAGGCGGACGGCCCGGCAGCGCGACGGCCCGCCGGCGCGGTCGCAATCCTCGCCCGGACCCGCGACCCGAACGTCGACCGGGCGACCCTGGCGCGGGTGCTGGCCGCCGAGGGACTCGCGGTCGAGCGTACCTACCGGGTCGTGCCGGGCCTGATGAGACTGGTCGCGGTCGACCGGGCCGAAGCCCTGGACGGGCGGGAGCTGACCGCCACCATCGAGCGGCTGATGGCGAGCGGTCTGCTCGCGTACGCCGAGCCCGACCGGGTGGTCGGGATTGCGCCACCGGGCACCGACGACCGGGACCAGGCACCGATTCCCGGCCAGGGCCCGTCGGGTAGCCTGGGGTCCGAGCCGACCAGGGGAAGCACCGCACGATGACCCGCTCGCCCGCCGTCTCGACCAACAAGTGGCTCCGCGCCCTCGCCGTCGGGGTCACGATCGCCGCGCTGTCGCCGTCGAATGCGGTGGCCGGTGCGGCGGTGGGCGCGAAGGTGCCCGTCTCCGGCGGAGCCCGGGATGCCTCGGCCGCGCCGGATGCGCTCGCCGCGAAACGCCCGATGGTCGAGCTCGCCGCGGGCAAGGCCTCCGCAGTCGGCGTCCTGGCCCGGATGAGATCCGACGTCGCGGTGGCGGCCGCCACGCTGGCCGGCGCAGGCGTCGCGGTCGAGCGCCAGTACGCGCTGGTCCCCGGGCTGCGGCGACTGGTGCCGACCGGGGTCGAGGCCGCGGCACTCGACGCCGGCGGGCTGCAGCGCCTCATCGAGCGGCTGATGGCGACCGGCCTGTTCGAGTACGTGGAGCCGGATTGGCAGGTCAGCCTGCTGGTCGACCCGACCGACGCCGCGTTCGCCGACGGCACCCTGTGGGGCCTTCGCAACACCGGCCAGAGCGGCGGCACGCCCGGCATCGACATCGACGCGGTGGGGGCCTGGTCGGTCACCACCGGCGCGGCCGACGTGGTGGTCGGGGTCGTCGACACCGGCATCCGCTACACCCATCAGGACCTCGCGTCGCGCATGTGGGTGAATCCGGGGGAGATTGCCGGCAACGGGATCGACGACGACGGCAATGGCTATGTCGACGACGTCCACGGCATCAATGCCATCACCGGCTCCGGCAACCCGATGGACGACAACGACCACGGAACGCACGTCGCCGGGACGATCGCGGCATCCGCCTTCGACGCCGGCCGCCACGTCGGGGTCGCCTTCGGCTCGCGCGTCATGGCGCTGAAGTTCCTGAGCGCGACGGGCAGCGGCTCGACCTCCGATGCCATCACCTGCATCGAGTACGCGCTGTCGAAGGGTGTCGACATCCTCAACAACAGCTGGGGTGGTGGGGGCTACAGCCAGGCCCTCGCCGATGCCATCTCCGCCGCCAACGACGCCGGCGTGCTGTTCGTCGCCGCCGCCGGCAACTCGGCATCGGACAACGACCGCACACCGCACTATCCGTCGAGCTACGAGTTTCCCAACGTCGTCGCGGTCGCCGCCATCGATCGCAACGGCAGCCTCGCCAGCTTCTCGAGCTACGGCGCGACCAGTGTCGACCTCGCCGCGCCCGGGGTCGCCATCCTCTCCAGCACCTCGACGACCGACTCGAGCTACGACAGCTTCAACGGCACGAGCATGGCGACCCCGCACGTCGCAGGCGTCGCCGCGCTGCTCGCGAGCCACCGCCCGAGCGCGGGCATCGACGAGCTGCGCAATCGGTTGCTGCTCAGCGTGCAGCCGCTCGGCTCGCTGACCGGCCGCGTGGCCACCGCGGGCATGGTCGACGCCGCCGCCGCGCTCGCGCTCAGCGCCGACGGTCAGCTCGAGCTCAACGCCAACGCCGCCGCCGCGCTCGAGGCCGGTCAACCGGCCGTGATCCAGGTGCGGGTGACCGATCTGACGCCGGTCACCGGAGCGACGGTGACCGGGAGCTTCACCGGCCAGGCCGCGCAGTCGTTCCTCGACGACGGCCTGACGCCGGACGTGGCCGCCGGCGACGGCGTCTACACCGCGAGCCTGGTGGCGCCGGCGAGCGGCACCAGCGCGACCCTCGGCGTGCAGGCGACGGCGCCGGGCAAGAGCCCCGCCTCGCGGTCGTTCACGTTCGAGATCCTGTCGCCGCCCGCGAACGACGACTTCGCCGATCGCATCGTCCTCGCCGCCGACACCACCAGCACCAACGGGACGAACCGGTTCGCGTCCACGGAGGCTGGCGAGCCGACCAATCCTTCCGTCGCCGGCGGCAAGACCGTGTGGTGGCAGTGGACGGCCCCTGCGGCACCGGCCCCGGTCACCATCTCCACCACCGGCAGCAACTTCGACACCACGCTCGCGATCTACCGCGGCACCTCGCTCGGTGGCCTGGTGCTGGTGGGCGCGAACGACGACGCATCGGGCCTGCAGAGCGCGGTGACCTTCACGCCCCTGGCCAGCACCGCCTACCAGATCCAGGTCGACGGCTTCGCCGGCGCCACCGGCACGGTTCAGTTGAACTACCCACCGCCCGGCGGCGACGGCGCGCCGAGCATCGTGACCCAGCCGATCGGGCGCACGGTGTTGTCGGGCGAGCCGTTCACCCTGTCGGTGGTCGCCAACGGGGCCGGAACCCTCGCCTACCAGTGGCGGCTCGGTGGGGTGGCGATCCCGGGCGCGACCGGCGCCAGCTACACGGTGTCGGCGGCGGCCGAGAGCGACGAGGGCAGCTACACGGTGCTGGTGTCCAACACCGTCGGATCGGTGCTCAGCAACCCGGCCTTCGTGACCGTCGACAAGGTCGGACTCCTCCCGCCGAACGACCAGCTCGAGGACGCGGAGCCGTTGCCGGGCGGCAGCGGGCGGGTCGAGGGGAGCAACATCCGCGCCACCGGCGAGGCGGGCGAGCCGAACCATGCCGGCGTCTCCACCCCGCTGGCGTCGGTCTGGTACACGTGGACCGCGGCGGCCGACGGTCGATTGGTGCTCGACACCTTCGGCAGCGACTTCGACACCACGCTCGCCGTGTACACCGGCGCCACGCTCGGCAGCCTGGTGCCGCGGGGCAGCAACGACGATACCGGCGGGCTACAGAGTCGAGTCGAGCTGGCGAGCGTCTCCAGCGGCGTCACCTACCGCATCGCGGTCGACGGCTACTCCGGCGCCGAGGGACAGGTCGTCCTCAACGCGCTCTTCGTCCCGACTGGCGGGGTAACGGTCCCCAACGACCACTTCGCCAATCGCACCGAGCTCACCGGCTCCAGCGCGACCGGCTTCAATGTCGGCGCCAGCGGCGAGGTCGGCGAGCCCAACCATGCCGGCGCCTCCGCGCCGCTCGCCTCCGCATGGTGGTCGTGGCGCGCGCCGTACGATGGTCAGGCGACGTTCTCGACTGCCGGTAGCAACTTCGACACCACGCTCGCGGTGTATACCGGCTCGACGCTGGGCTCCCTGGTCCCGCGCGCCAGCAACGACGACGCGATCGGCCTGCAGAGCCGGGTATCGCTGGCAGTCACCCGCGGCACCGCTTATGCCATCGCGGTGGACGGTTACTCGACCGCCGAGGGCGCGATTGCACTGGCGCTGACGTTCACCCCGTCGGGCCCCGACAGCGACGGCGACGGCGTGCCCGACAGCGCCGACAATTGCCCGCTCAGCGCGAATCCGGATCAGGCCGACGGCGACGGGGACGGCATCGGCGACGCGTGCGATACCCGAGCTGGCGCCGGCATCGGCACGCTCGGGCCGATTCTGGATCTGCTGCTGTCCGACTGAGGCTGCGCGCTCGATGATCAGTTGGCGTACGCGGCGGGCCCATGCCACCTCGCCGGCAGCGTCGCCGGGGCGACCTGGCGACCCGCAACTGCCTGTCTTGTTTGGCGGAAGAGGGTGAGAGTCGAACTCACCAGACGAGCTTGTGGACCCGTCTCAGCGGATTTGAAGTCCGTGCGGGCCACCGGGCCCCGATCCTCTTCCAGGCGGCGGATGGTACCGGACCCGGTGACCGCAGCACCACCGCGCGGCGCGGTACGGGCACGACACCGGTCGACGAGGCGCAAGAGACGTCGAGCCGAAGGTGCCCTGCATGGTACCGTTCGCGGGCACAGTGGAGGATCCGGGCCGATGGAACGACGAACTCGAGCTTGGAGTGCGGGCCTGCTGCTCGCCTCGAGCCTCACCGCTGGCGCCGCCGGCGCCGATGGGGTGGAGGACTGCTACAACAACGCCGAGGATCCGTGGCTGCTCAGCGAAGGCGGGCCGGCGATGTTGCGCGTGACCGACGACGACATCGAGGCGTTGCTCGCGGCGCTGCGCCGGCACGAGGCCGAGCGCGCCGCGGCCGACCTCGTCGCGGCCACGCCGACCGGCGGGGAGCGACCTCCGGGCTGAGCACCGCCCGCACCGACTCGGCGGCGTGCCTCGCGTCGCCGCTCAGCCCCCGCCGACCGCGCGCTCCACCGGCGCCACCACGCGCCGTGCGTCGCCCATGCGCCGGGTGAACCCGGTCTGGTCGAAAGACTCGAGCACCTGGATGGTCAGATTGCGGCCGATGCCGGAGCGGTCCCGGTAGGCCTTGGCGTCGAACAGCCCGTCCGGGCTCTCCGCCCCGAGCTCGACCGCGACCGCCGCGAGCCGGCGCACCGCCTCCGGGTGGAAGTAGCGATTCGGCGCCAGCCGCGCCAGCAGCCCACGGCCGAGCTGGCGGCGCAGGAACGCCTCCAGCGCCGGGCGCTCCATGCCCACCAGGCCGGCGAGCTCGGCCACCACCGGCGGTCGCGTCTCCTCGGGGCCGAGGAGGCCGCCGATCTTCGCCCACAGTCGGGCGTCGGCGTCCGGCAAGGTCGGCCGGTGGCCGGGAAGGCGCAGGCGGGCGCCCTGGCGCTCGATCCGCCCCTCGTCGATCAGCCGGCGCAATGCCGCCGCCACCGCCGCCAGGGGCGGCCTGGACGCCATCGCCTGGCGAAGCTCGGCCTCCCCGGGGCCGATGCGATCGGCGTGCGCCTCGTGCCAACGACGCAGCGCCTCCGCCAGTCCGGTTTCCAGACGTCGCCAGGCGTCGGGCGAGAAGGCGCGATCGCCGTCTCGGTGCTCGATGCGCACCACGTCGCGCGGCGCGACGAGCGCCGCCAGCTCCTCGTCACGCAGATTCCGGGTGCGTGCGAACCAGCGCATGTCCACACCGTCGACCGCGTGCGCGAGCAGGCCGTCGAGCGCGTCCGCGTCGGACTCGGCCTCGGCGAGGCGCAGGAAGTCGAGCCGCGGCGTGCGAGTGCGGCCGCGTCGCGGACCGTGCGGGTCGATGACGGTCGCGCCGCCGAGGGTGTGCCGCGCCGACTGGTCGCGAAGCACCAGCCGGTCACCGGCCACCGCGCAGAGCGGCTCGTCGCAGACCACCTGCGCGAGGGCGTCGCCCCCCGCCTCCAGCGTCGATCCCTCGAGCAACGCCACCCGCGCGGTGGTCGAGCCGGCACCGTGATGGACGTGTACCGGCGCCCAGTGCGTCAGCGCGCGCTGGTCCCCCGGCAACAACCGCAGGCGGACGTCCACGCGGTCGGACATCACCTCGACCACCGGTGCCGCCACCACCCACTCACCACGGGCGATCGCGTCGGTGTCGATCCCCGGCCCGGAGAGATTGAGCGCGAGGCGCTCGCCGGCCCGCCCGGAGGTCACCGCGCGGCCCTGGGCGTGGATCGCGCGCACCCGCGCCTCGCGACCGGCACGCGCGCAGACCAGCCGCTCGCCCTCCTCCACCCGCCCGGAGAACGCGGTGCCGGTGACCACCAGCCCCGCACCCTGGACCGAGAACACGCGGTCGACGGCGAGGCGGAACCGCCCCGCATCGGCCCGCGGCGCGTGGCGGCGAGCGTGTGCGAGCAGTCGCGCCTCGAGCTCGGGAACGCCCGCTCCGCTCGTATTGGACACCGCGAACACGCCAGCCCCGGCGATCCCGGTCGCACCGAGCAGCGCCTCGACCGCGGCCCCCACCTCGGCCACCCGCCCGGGCTCGACGAGGTCGACCTTGGTGATCGCGACCAGCGCCTCGCGAATCCCGAGCAGGTCGAGGATCGCCAGATGCTCGCGGGTCTGCGGCATCACCCCGTCGTCGGCCGCCACCACCAGCAGCCCGAGATCGATGGCACCGACGCCGGCCAGCATGTTGCGCACGAAGCGCTCGTGGCCGGGGACGTCGACGAAGCCGAGCGTCGCGCCGTCACCGAGATCGCGGTAGGCGAAGCCCAGATCGATGGTGAGCCCGCGCTTCTTCTCCTCCGGCAGGCGATCGGTGTCGACCCCGGTCAGGGCGCGCACCAGGGAGGTCTTGCCGTGATCGACGTGCCCGGCGGTGGCGACCAGCATCGCGGGGCTACCCGGCGCCGAGCCGCTCGAGCAGACCGACGAGCTCGCCCTCGTCCTCGAGACAGCGCAGATCGAGCAGGAACGCGTCCTCGGTGACGCGGCCGATCACCGGCACCGGCAGCGCGCGGAAGGTGGCCGCGAGGTCGCGCAGCGCCTTCGCGCGAGCGCGGCGCGCGCCTGCGGGGCGGATCGCGATGCCGACGCTCGGCAGCCGCGCCATCGGCAAGGCGCCACTGCCGACCTGGCTGTCGCAGGCCACGACCTCCACCGTGCCCACCCCGTGCAGGCGGCGCTCGACCAGCGCCGTGAGCCGTGTGGCGCTCGCGCGCATCGACTCCGGGTCCCGGGTCAGCAGGCGCAGCGACGGCAGGCGCTCGGCCAGACGGTCCGGATCGGCATACAGGCGCAAGACGGCCGCGAGCGCGGCCAGCGTCACCTTGTCGACCCGCAGGGCGCGCTTGAGCGGGTTGCGCTTGAGGCGGTCGACCAGCGCCCGCCGCCCGACCACTATCCCGCACTGCGGACCGCCGAGCAGCTTGTCGCCACTGAAGGTGACGAGGTCCATGCCGTCGGCGATCGCGGCGCGCGGCGTCGGCTCGGCCGGCAGACCGTAGCGGGTGAGGTCGACCAGGGTGCCGCTGCCGAGGTCGTGCACACAGGGGAGATCGTGGCGGTGCGCGAGCTCGGCCAGCGCCCTCGACGAGACCTCGGCGGTGAACCCCTGCACCACGTAGTTGCTGGTGTGCACCTTCATCAGCAGGGCGGTGCGGGGACCGATCGCGGCCTCGAAGTCGCGCAGGTGCGTGCGGTTGGTGGTGCCGACCTCGACCAGGCGGCAGCCGGCACGGGTCATCACGTCGGGGATGCGGAACGCGCCGCCGATCTCCACCAGCTCGCCACGCGAGACCGGCACCTCCTTGCGCGCGGCGAGCGAGGCAAGGGTGAGCAGCACCGCGGCCGCGTTGTTGTTCACCACCGTCGCCGCCTCGGCGCCGGTGAGGCGAACCAACCAGTCCTCGACCACCCGGTCGCGGTCGCCGCGGCGCCCGGTCTCGAGGTCGAGCTCGACCGCAGCCGCGCCCTGGGCTGCCCGCACCATCGCCTCGATCGCCTCCGGCGGCATCGGCGCGCGGCCGAGGTTGGTGTGCAACACGGTGCCGGTGAGATTGATCACCCGCCGCGGCACCGGCTCGACCCACTGACCGACGAGCGCGACGGTCGAACGGGCGGCGGCGCCCAACGCGTGCTCGGGCTGCGCAGTGGCGGTGCCGGCGAGGATGCCGGCGCGAAGCCTTGCGACCGCCTCGCGCGCGGCATCGGTCACCAGCGCGCGCCCGTGCTCGGCGCACAACGCCGCGACCTCGGGCACCGCGAGCACGCGATCCACCGCCGGCAGGTTGGCCAGGCTCGGCTCGGCGCTCACCGTGACCTCCTTCGTTCCGACCTCACAGCCAGTCGGGCGTCGGCAGCCCCTTCTCCCGCAGGAAGGCGGGGTTCCAGAGCTTGGAGAGATAGCGGGTCCCACTGTCGCAGAGCACGGTGACGATGGTCTTGCCGGGACCGAGCTCGCGCGCGAGCCGGATCGCGCCGGCGACGTTGATGGCGCTCGACCCGCCGAGGCACAGCCCCTCGTGGCGGAGCAGATCGAAGAGCACCGGCAGGGCCTCGGCATCGGAGATGCGAAACGCCTGGTCGACCGGCGCGCCCTCGACGTTCCTGGTCACCCGCCCCTGACCGATCCCCTCGCTGATCGAGCTGCCCGAGGACTCGAGCTTGCCGGCGGTGAACCAGCTGTACATCGCCGCGCCGTCGGGATCCGCGCAGCCGATGACGATGCCGGGCTTCTTCTGCTTCAAGTACGTCGCGGTACCGGAGAGGGTGCCGCCGGTGCCGATGGCGCAGATGAAGCCGTCGACGGTGCCGTCGGTCTGGGCCCAGATCTCGGGCCCGGTGCTCTTCACGTGCCCTTCGCGGTTCGCGACGTTGTCCCACTGGTTGGCCCAGAACGCGCCGTTCGGCTCGCTCGCGGCGAGCTCCGCCGCCAGACGCTCGGAGACGTGGACGTAGTTGCTCGGGTCACGGTAGGGGACCGCCGGCACCTCGCGCAGCTCCGCCCCGCACAGGCGCAGCATGTCCTTCTTCTCCTGGCTCTGGGTCTCGGGGATGACGATGACGGTGCGATACCCGCGCGCGTTGCCGACCAGCGCGAGCCCGATGCCGGTGTTGCCGGCGGTACCCTCGACCACCACCCCGCCGGGTTGCAGCACGCCACGCGCCTCGGCGTCGAGAATCATGTAGAGCGCGGCCCGATCCTTCACCGAGCCGCCGGGATTGAGGAACTCGGCCTTGCCGAGGATCGTGCAGCCGGTCTCCTCCGACGCCTTGCGCAGCCGGATGAGCGGAGTGTTGCCGATGGTGTCGACGAAGCCGTCACGGATGTTCATGGGTGCGCATCCCGTGTGCTGGGGCGAAGGTCCGCCATTCTACGCGCCGCGACCGCGGCCACGACGCGGCTGCCAGTGCCCGGGCAGGTCGTCAGGTGAGGAGCTGCAGGGCGGCGAGCCGCGCGTAGAGCGGATTGTCGCGGACCAGCTCGTCGTGGGTGCCCATCGCCACCACCCGGCCGCGGTCGAGCACCACGATGCGGTCGGCGCGGCGCACGGTGGACAGGCGGTGCGCGATGACCAGGGTGGTCCGGCCGCGCGCGATCGCCTCCAGAGCCTCCTGGACCAGGTGCTCGCTCTCGGCGTCGAGCGCGCTCGTCGCCTCGTCGAGCAGCAGGATCCTCGGATCCCGCAGGATCGCCCGCGCCAGCGCGATGCGGCTGCGCTGTCCCCCGGACAGCCGGACCCCACGCTCGCCGAGGAAGGTGTCGTAGCCCTGGGGCAGAGCCTCGATGAAGACATCGGCATGGGCGGCGGCCGCCGCCGCGCGCACCGCCGCGTCGTCGGCGCCGGGACGACCGACGCGGATGTTCTCCAGCGCGCTGGCCGAGAACAGCACGGTGTCCTGCGGGACGATGCCGAGGTGGTCGCGGAGCGCGGTACGGTTGAGCTCGCGAATGTCCACGCCGTCGACCAGGATGCGTCCGGCCTGGGGGTCGTGGAAGCGCAGCAGGAGCTGGAACACCGTGCTCTTGCCCGCCCCCGAGGGCCCGACGAGAGCGACCGTCTCCCCCGCCCGCACCTCGAGATCGAAGCCGTCGAGGGCCCGATCGCCGGGCCGCGACGGATAGTGAAAGCCGACGTCCTCGAAGCGGATCGCCCCGGCGGCGTCGGCCGGAAGGTGACGCGGGCGGGGCGGGTCGACCAGGTGTGGGGTGGAGTGGAGGAGCTCCAGGATTCGCTCCATGGCGCCGGCGGCACGCTGGATCTCGCCCCACATCTCGCCCAGGGCCGCGGTCGAGCTGGCGGTGAGCAGCGCGTAGAGCAGGAACTGCCCGAGCTCCCCGGGCGACATTCGGCCGGCGAGGACGTCGTGCGCGCCGACGCGGAGCGTGAACACCACCGCCCCGAAGACCACGATGCCGGCGATCAGGCTGAGCATCGCGCGCACCCGAATCCGTCGCACCGCGGCGGTGAATGCGGCCGCCACCACCTCGCGGAAGCGCTGGTCGCGCAGGGGCTCGAGGTTGAACGTCTGCACCGTCGCGATCGCCTCCAGCGTCTCGCCGGCGACCGCGCTGGTATCGGCCACGCGGTCCTGGCTCTCGCGCGACAGCACCCGCACCTTGCGCCCGAACGCGAACAGCGGGATGAGCACCAGCGGCACCAGCACCACCACCAACGCGGTGAGTCGCGGGCTGGTCAGGG
The DNA here is from genome assembly GCA_024234875.1 of Ectothiorhodospiraceae bacterium. Taxonomy (GTDB): domain Bacteria; phylum Pseudomonadota; class Gammaproteobacteria; order HK1; family HK1; genus JACKNM01. The sequence goes on from JACKNM010000002.1 coordinate 685,225, forward strand.
TGAGCATCACCAGCGCGCCGGTGACCAGCACCATGCTGCGCAGCGCGACCGACAGCATGCTGCCGGAGATCGCCTGCACCAGGGTGGTGTCGGTGGTGAGCCGGGACAGCACCTCGCCGGAGCGGGTGCGCTCGAAGAACTCCGTATCGAGCCGCAACACCCGCTCGTGCAGGGCCTTGCGCACGTCGGCGACCACCCGCTCACCGATCCAGCTCACCAGCAGGAAGCGCGCGGCGGAGAACACCCCGAGCAGGATGGCGACCACGAACAGCAGCGCGAAGCTACGGTCGACCTCGGCCGGGTCACCCCCGATGCCGCGGTCGATCACCAGCCGGACGCCGACCGGCATCACCAGGGTCGCGCTCGCGGCGAGGACCAGCGCCGACATCGCCAGCGCGATCGGGCCACGGTACGGGCGCAGGAACGGCAGTAGCCCGGCGAGCGGCCGCAAGTCGCGTCGGCGCCTGGACAGCACCGGGTCGTCTCTCTCGTTCGGCATCGAGGTGTCCTTTGGACGGTCACGCCGCGGGCACGGCCCGCGCTGGGCGCCCATGCTAACCGGGTCGGCGCTCTCGAGATGAGTCCGGGGTAACATCCTCGCCGCCGCAACGGCGAGCGAGGGAGCAGGCGTGGGGATGGCTGAGCCGGCGGGCGCACGAGTCGACGACTACCCGCTGCTGTTCGAGAGCCCGGAGCGCCGGGTACGCGCGGAGGTCGCCGGCGAGGTCGTCGCCGACAGCCACCGCACCCTGGTGCTGCACGAGGCGCGCCTGCCACCGGTGCACTACTTCCCGCGCGAGGACGTCCGCCTCGATCTGCTCCGGCCCACCACCCACCGCACCTTCTGCCCGTTCAAGGGCTATGCGAGCTACTGGTCGCTGACCGTCGGCGCGACCCGGCTCGACAACGTCGTCTGGAGCTACGAGCAGCCCTATCCGGAGGCGGCGCCGCTGCGCGGCATGATGGCCTTCTACGCCGATCGCCTCGACCGCTGGCTGGAGGACGACCATGAGCTCGCGGTGCTGCCCACGGCGAGCGAGAGCCCATATGCGAACCCGCTGCTCGGCTGGCTGCTCGAGGAGGCGCCGCGAATCGCCGACCCGGCGGCGCTGACGCTGGCGCTGGCGCGGCAGATGCGTGCCACCGGGACGCCGCTGCTGCGCCTCTCGGTGCTGCTGCGCACCCTGCACCCACAGCTCCTGGGGCTCTCGTTCCGCTGGTTCCGGGACCGCGACACCGTCGAGGAGCGCCGCGTGCCCTACAGCACGCTCCACAGCCCGCAATATCTCAACAGCCCGGTGGCTGCCATCTACCAGGGCGCGGGCGGCATCCGCCGCCGGCTCGACACCCCCGACGCGCCGCTCGATTTCGGCATCCTGGTCGACATCAAGGCCGAGGGCGGAACCGACTACGTGGCGCTGCCGCTGGTGTTCTCCGACGGTCAGACCCACGTCATCAGCCTCGCCACCGACCGCCCCGGCGGATTCAGCACGCGTGAGCTCGGCGAGCTCTACGAGGTGCTCGGCGTGCTCGCCCGGCTCTACGAGGTGCATGCGCTGCGCTACACCTCGCTCACCCTGCTCGACACCTACCTCGGCCGCCAGTCCGGCGCCCGGGTGCTGGCCGGCCAGATCCGTCGTGGCGACGGCGACGACATCAACGCCGTCATCTGGTTCTGCGATCTCCGCGAGTCGACGCGACTCGCGGGCTCGATGTCGCGCGGCGACTTCCTGCGCACCCTCGACACCTTCTTCGACTGCATGGCCGGCGCGGTGCTCGACCACGGCGGCGAGGTGTTGCGCTACATCGGTGATGCCGCGCTCGCGATCTTTCCCTTCCCGGGCGGGGACGAGGCTGCCGCGGACAGCATTTGTGCCAACGCCCTGGCCGCGGCCCAGGAAGCCTGCCGGCGCATCGCCGCCCTCAACGACGCGCGGCGCGAGCGCGGCGAGCCGGCGCTCGGGTTCGGCATCGGGCTTCACCTCGGTGAGGTGACCTACGGCAACATCGGCACCGAGCAGCGGCTGGAGTTCACCGTGATCGGCGACGCCGCCAACCGCACCGCCCGCATCGAGGGCCTGTGCCGCGAGGTCGACCGTCCGGTGCTCGCCTCGGCCGAGTTCGCGTCGCGGTTCCCGGCCCAGTTCGAGCCCGCCGGTCGGTTCCCGATGCGCGGGGTCGAGGGCCGGCACGAGGTGTTCGCGCTGCGGGCGGTCGCGTGACCGGGTCACGATCGCGAGCCGCCGGGCCGATCGGCCGATGAGCCGGCTCGCGCGCCCCCTGGCGCTGATCGCGACCACCGCGCTGGTGCTGTGGACCGGCGTGATGGTGGTCGGGGCGATGGCGGTGCCGCTCACCGAGCTTCGTCTGCGCAACCTCACCGACGTCACGATCGCGGCGACGCCGATGCACGGCGTCGTCGCCGACGAGCCCCGTCTGGCCCACGGCTTCGAGCGTTGGCCGGTTCCGCACATCGCCTGGAGTCGGGCTGGCCTCGAGGTCACCCCCGGCTCCACCCTCGTCTTCGCCTACGACGCCCGACCGGGAGCGGTCGACGCCGTTCACCTGCGCACCGCGGACGGCGTCGACGGCCTGATCGCGGTCCCGAGCACGCCCGCCACCGGCCGCGTCCAGGCGCCGCAGGTGGTGCAGGTGACGTCGCTCGGCGACCTCCGGCCGGCGACGGCGCGGAGCCGATCCCTCGCCGAGGAGGCGGTTGGGGCCTGGCTGCCGCCTCGCCCGTATCTCATCCAGCTCGCACTGGCGGTGATCGCGGCCGCCGGATGGCTCGCGACTCATCGCGCGACCACGCGGCGCGACGCATGACCGCCGACTCCGCTCCGCCCGCGGAGACGACGTCCGCGCCGGTGCCGCCACCAGCCGGCGCCCGCGGGGTCGGCATCGCGCTCGCCGCGGCGTCGGCGACCGGGCTCGGTCTCGCGGTCGCGCTGTCTCGGCTCGCCTACGAGGGTGGGAGCAACGGCCTCACGGTGGCGCTCACGCGCTCGCTCGTGTTCGTGACCGGAATCGGGCTGCTGTGCCTGTTGAGTCGTCGCACGCTGCGCGTCGCCGCATCCGACCGCGCGCACCTGCTCGGACTCGGGCTGCTGGTCGCGCTGATGTTCTACGGCAACATCGCCTCGGTGCAGTTCATCTCGGTCGGCCTCGCGGCCCTGCTCTTCTATACCTTCCCGCCGATGATCGCCGCCATCGAGGCCGTGGTCTCGCGCCGCCTGCCGGCGGCGGGCAAGCTCGTCGCCGTCGGCACCGCCTTCGCCGGCCTGGCGGTGATGCTCGGGGTCTCGTTCGACGCCGCGGATCCGCGCGGCATCGGTCTCGCGATGGCCGCTGCCCTCGGCGCCGCGACCCATTCGGTCTGGTTCGGACGCAAGGTCGCCCACGTCGATGCCATGGTCGCGAGCCTCTACATGGGCGCGGTGGCGGCGGCCGTCCTGTGCACGGTCGCGCTGGTCAGCGGCGGTCTGCGCTGGCCGGAGACGCCGCTCGGGTGGAGCGGCTTCGCCGGCGTGGTGCTCCTGCAGTCGACCGGCCTGCCGCTCTACCTCATGGCCATCAAGCGCATCGGCGCCCTCGACTGCGCGGTGATCGCCAACACCCAGCCGGTGGCGAGCATCGTCGCCGCGTATCTCCTGTACTCCGAGGTGCTCGGCGTCGTCCAGCTCACCGGCGGCGCGATGGTGCTGGCGGGCATCTGGCTGATGCAGCGGTCGGAGAGCCGCTCCCGCCGCGCCGGCGCGGCGGGCGGCTGAGACACACTTTGCCAGCGCCCGGCGCGCTCGCGTAGTCTCGCCACCCCATGAGCACACCCCGCCCTCGCGCCGCACTCGAGGTCGATCTCACCGATCGCGTCGCGCTCGTCACCGGTGCCGGTCGCGGCATCGGGCGCGCCTGCGCCCGCGGGCTCGCCGCCTGCGGCGCCGAGGTGGTGGCGATGAGCCGGACCGCGGCAGAGCTCGACCAGCTGGTGGCGGAGATCGAGCGTGAGGGCGGACGCGCCACCGCCCTGCCCTGTGACGTGACCGACCGCGCCGCGGTGCGCACCGCGATCGAGGGTCTCGACCGGCTCGACATCCTCGTCAACAACGCCGGCATCAACCGCCCGCAGCCCTTTCTCGAGGTCACCGACGACGCCCTCGACCTGATGCTCGACCTCAACGTGCGCGCCGCCTTCGTCGTCGCGCAGAGCGCGGCGCGGGTGATGGTGCGCGGCGGCGGCGGGGCCATCGTCAACATGACGTCGCAGATGGGGCGGGTCGGGGCACCGCTTCGAACCGTCTACTGCGCGACCAAGCACGCGCTGGAAGGCCTGACCCGAGCGATGGCGGTGGAGCTCGCGCCGCAGGGGGTGCGCGTCAACGCGGTGGCCCCGACCTTCGTCGAGACCCCGCTCACCCGCACCTTCTTCGCCGACGACGCGTTCCGCCAGTGGGTGCTCGCGCGCATCCCCCAGGGCCGAATCGCCAGCGCCGACGAGGTGGTGGGTGCGGTGCTCTTCCTCGCCTCCCCCGCCGCCAGCCTGATCACCGGCACCAGCCTCGCGGTCGACGGCGGCTGGACCGCGCAGTGACCCCGCGCGCCGCCCGCCTGGCGGCTGGCGCGGGTGGGTCGAGGAGACCGTCGTGAGAATCTTTCACACCGACCAGCACCGACTCCACGCGCCACGCAGCTTCCTCAACCGCGGGCGCATCATCGACTGCCCGGAGACGCCGCGCCGCGCCGACCTCATCGCCGCGTCGCTGCGAGACGGCGGACACCGGTTCGAGACCGCGCCACCGTGCCCACCCGAGGCGGTGCGCGCGGTGCACGACGGTGACTACCTGCGCTACCTCGAGCACGCGCACGCCGAATGGCAGGCGCTCGGCCCGGCCTCGGAGGAGGTGCTCCCGAACGTCCACCCCGGACGCCGCATGCACCCGTCGCGCCCTCCGCGCGGGCTCGTGGGCCGCGCCGGCTGGTTCCAGGCCGACTGCGCCTGCCCCATCGGCGCCGGCACCTGGGAGGCGGTGCTCGCGAGCGCCGGTCTCGCGGTGGCGGCTGCCGATGCGGTCGCCGGCGGCGTCGCTCGAGCGACCTACGCGCTGTGCCGCCCCCCGGGTCACCACGCCTACGCCGACATGGCCGGTGGCTTCTGCTACCTGAACAACTCGGCGCTCGCAGCCGAGCGCCTGCGCGCCGGGGGGGCGGATCGGGTGGCGATCGTCGACGTCGACGTGCATCACGGCAACGGCACGCAGGGCGTCTTCTACGAGCGCGGCGACGTCCTCACCGTCTCCCTGCACGGCGACCCGGCGGAGTTCTACCCCTTCTACGCCGGGTACGCGGACGAGACCGGGGCCGGGCGTGGCGCCGGCTGCAACGTCAATCTGCCGCTCCCGCGCGGCACCGGCGACGACCGCTATCTGGACACCCTGGAGCACGCGCTGGAGGCAGTGGCCCGCTTCCGACCGCAGGCACTGGTGGTCGCGCTCGGGCTCGACGCCTCGCACGCCGACCCACTCGCCTTCCTCGCCGTCTCCACCGCTGGTTTCCACCGCATCGGGGCGCGCCTCGCGGAGCTCGACCTGCCGACGGTGTTGATTCAGGAGGGCGGCTACGTGTCGCCCGAGCTCGGCGCGAACGCGGCGGCGGTGATCGGGGGCTTCGAAGGCGCCCGCACGAGTTGACCCCGGCGCGGCCGGTCGGCGCCGCTCAGCCGACCTCGTACTCGAGGACGGCGTCGGGATTGTCCTCGAACGTGCCGCCGAGACAGATGCGACCACGGCCCTCGAGCACATGGTCCTCGCGACGCAGGCGCAGCACCTCCCCCGCCGCGGTCAGCACCAGGGTTCCGTTGGAGCTGATGTCCCGGAGGTGGAAGCGTCCGCCGCGCTGCGCGATCTCGGCGTGCGACCGCGAGGTGAGATCGCTCTGCACCACCAGGTCGTTCGCCGCGGTGCGCCCGATGGTGAGCACCGGACGGCTGGCGTCGACCTCGACCGCGTGCTCGCCGTATCTGATGCGCAAGCTCGCGACCCGCCCCGGGCCGGCCGGTCGCGCACCGCCGGCCATCTGCGTCAGCCCGCCCACCTCCCAGATCAACTCCCACGCCTCGACCGGCCGCGCCTGCCCCTCGACGAGGACGCGGTCGACGAACCGCGCACCGGCGCGCACCTCCGGCGGCACCGCGTCGAGGGTGGCGCCGGAGACCAGGATCTGATCGGCCTTGGCCTCCTTGACCAGCACCGCGGCGACGCGTTGCGCCTCGCCGTAGACGTCGACCGCGTCGACCAGTGCGGGACCGAAGTGCAGGCCGATCTTGACCCGCAGGGCGCCGGTGGCGAAGCGACCGCTCGCCCCGGCCGAGCGCACCGCGCCCTGGATCTCGGTGCTGGCGAGCACCGCCTTCACCGGCGTCGCGAAGGTGCTCATCACCTCGTCGCCGATGGTCTTCACCACCGACCCACCGAAGCGCTGGACGGTCTCGATCATCAGCGCGACGCATGCGCCGACCGCATCGCGCGCCACCTCGTCGCCATGGGTCTCGTAGAGCTGGGTGCTGCCGGCGACGTCGGCATAGAGCACCACGAGCTCTCGCGAGACGACGCTCGAGGTCAGGGTCATCCGCTCCTCCTCGTTGTGCCCGCCGGAGCCGACGCGCGGCGCCTCGAGACCGCCACGCACACGCACCGCGTCGGGCCGAAGCCATGGTGGCGATTCTATCCCAACGCGTGGCACCGCCCCCATGGCGCTCGGCCCCCGCGGTACGCGGTGGCAGAGGCGCTTTGCGCGCGGGCGGCGCTGCGTTCATGATCACGGCTCAACGCTCGCTGGAGTCACCCGCATGCTCAGGCTGTCGCAGAAGATGTCGCGCCTCGGAACCGAGACCGCGTTCGAGGTGCTCGCCCGCGCCGAGGCGCTTGCCCGCACCGGCAAGGACGTGATCAACCTCGGCATCGGCCAGCCGGACTTCAAGACCCCACCGCACGTGGTCGAGGCCGCGATCAAGGCGCTGCGCGACGGCCACCACGGCTACACCCCCTCTCCCGGAATCCCGCGGGTGCGCGAGGCGGTGGCGGCGGATCTGGCGGCACGGCGCGGCGTCGAGGTCGACCCGGGCCGCATCGTGGTGGTTCCCGGCGGCAAGGTGACGATGTTCTTCGCCATCCTGATGTTCGGCGAGCCCGGCGCGGAGATCCTCTATCCCAACCCGGGGTTCCCGATCTACGAGTCGATGATCAACTTCACCGGCGCGAAGGCAGTGCCGATTCCGTTGCTCGAGGAAAAGGACTTCTCGTTCGACCCCGACGCGGTGCTCGACTCGATCACCCCCGACACCCGGCTGTTGATCGTGAACTCGCCCGCCAACCCCACCGGCGGCGCGGTCTCACGCGAGGCGTTCGACCGCCTCGTCGCCGGTCTCGCCGAGCACCCGCACGTCGCGGTGATGAGCGACGAGATCTACGCGCGCATGGTCTACGACGGCCGTGAGCACGTGAGCCTGCTCGGCTACCCCGAGCTCGCCGACCGCCTGATCCTGCTCGACGGCTGGAGCAAGACCTACGCCATGACCGGCTGGCGGATGGGGTACGCGGTGTGGCCCGAGGCCCTCGTCGAGCATGCGACGCGACTGGCGGTCAACTGCCACTCGTGCGTCAACGCCGCGGCGCAGTTCGCGGGGATCGCGGCGCTCGAGGGGCCGCAGGACGCGGTCGACACCATGGTCGCCGCGTTCGACGAGCGCCGTAAGGTCATCGTCGACGGGCTGAACGCCATCCCGGGCTTCTCCTGCCGCACTCCCGGGGGTGCGTTCTACGCCTTCCCCAACATCACCGGCACCGGGATGAACGCACGCAAGTTGCAGAACCGGATGCTGGAGGAGGCCGGTGTGGCCACCGTCGCCGGAACGAGCTTCGGCAGCTTCGGCGAGGGCTACATCCGCTTCTCCTATGCCAACAGCGTGGAGAACATCCGTCGCGCGCTCGACCGCATCGGTGAGCTGATGTCGAGCGAGGTGTCGGCCTGACACGCCATCCGGTGGCGACCCGGTGACGCCGCCGGCGCTCGACCGCCGACGGCGCGGCGTCACCGGGCCGGCCGACCGCCGACGTGGCGCGGACCGCGCGCCGTGGTGATCCCGCTCCGCGACGACAACCCCACGCGCGCGACGCCGCTGGTGAGCCGCGCGGTGCTGGTCGCCTGCGTGGTCGTCTTCCTGTGGCAGGCCTCGCTCGACGCCGCGCGCGCCGATGCCGTGGTGCTCGCGCTCGGCACCATCCCGGCGGTGCTGTTCGAGCACGCCCGACTCGCACCCGGACTGGAGCTCGTGCCCCCGTGGGCGAGCGTGCTGACCTCGATGTTCCTCCACGGCGGCTGGATGCACCTCATCGGCAACATGCTGTTCCTGTGGATCTTCGGCGACAACGTCGAGGACAGCACCGGTCACGGGCGCTTCGCGATGTTCTATCTGCTCTGCGGGGTGGCAGCAGTGCTCGCGCAATCGTTGCCGGACACCCACTCGCGGGTGCCGATGATCGGCGCGAGCGGGGCGATCTCCGGCGTTCTCGGGGCCTACGTCTTGCTGTTTCCGCACGCGCGGGTGCTGGTGCTGGTCCCGCTCGGGCTTTTCTCACAGGTCGTGACGCTGCCCGCGGTCGTCGTGCTCGGGCTGTGGTTCGTGCTGCAGTTCGTGCAGTCGGTGCTGGCGCCGGCCGGCGGCAGCGGCGTCGCGTTCGCCGCCCACATCGGCGGCTTCCTGGCGGGGATGGCGCTGATCCCGATCTTCAAGCGGCGCGAGATCCGGCTGCTGCGCCCACGACGACCGCCGGTGCGTCGCCTATGATCGCCTGGCGCGGGAGCGCGACCCCGCGGACCCCACCCCTCGATCAACCACCGCGGAGCCACCAATGAAGCTCTACGCCAGCACCGCATCGCCCTATGTCCGCAAGGTGCTCGTCGTGGCCCACGAGACCGGGCTCGTCGACCAGCTCGAGCTGCGACCGGCGAGGATGACCCCGGTCACCCCGGACAGCGAGCTGAACAGCGACAACCCGCTGGGCAAGATTCCCTGCCTGATCACCGCCGACGCGGGCGCGCTCTACGACTCGCGCGTGGTGTGCGAGTACCTCGACACGCGCGCCGGAGCGGGGCTGTTCCCCGCCGCGGGCGCCGCGCGATGGACCGCGCTCAGGCGACAGGCGCTCGGCGACGGCATGCTCGACGCCGCGGTCGGCGCACGCTACGAGAGCGCGCTGCGCCCGGAGTCGCTGCGCTGGCGAGAGTGGATCGACGGGCTGGTCGCGAAGTTCGTGCGCGGCGTCGACGCGCTCGAGGCCGAGGCCGGAAGCCTCGGCGACACCGTCGACATCGGCACCATCACCATCGGCTGCGCCCTCGGCTATCTCGACTTCCGCTATGCCGACAGCGGCTGGCGACGCGGCCACGACCGTCTCGCGCAGTGGTATGCACGCTTCGCGGAGCGCCCGTCGATGCGGGCCACCATGCCCCGCGACATCGCCTGAGCGCGACGGCTCGCCCTCGCCCTCGGGCGCGCGCCGCCCACCGGGCGAGGGGAGCCGCCACGGGAGCCAGACCTTGAGCAAGCGCGCCGGAGCGGTCGCTCTGCTCGCCCTGCTGGCCGTGTTCTGGGGGATCAACTGGCCGATCCTCAAGATCGGGCTGGCCGAGTACCCACCCTGGGTGTTCCGCTCGCTCTCCGGCATCACCGGTGGGCTCGGCCTGCTCGCCATCGCGCGAGCCGGCGGCCAGCCGCTTGCGGTGCCGCGGGCCGAGTGGCGCGGTCTCGCGCTCGCCGCGTTTCTCAACATCACGCTGTGGAACGTGCTGGTGATGTACGGCATCACCATGATGAACTCCGGGCGCGCGTCGATCCTCGCCTACACCATGCCACTGTGGGCGAGCGTGATCGGGGTGGTCGCGCTCGGCGAGCATCTCACTCGCCGCGCGTTGCTCGGGCTCGCGCTCGGGCTCGTCGGCATGGCGTTGCTGCTCGGCGGCAACGTCGACGTGCTCGAGGGTGGGCTGCTCGGACCGGCGCTGGTGATCGGGGCGGCGGTGAGCTGGGGTGCGGGCACGGTGGTGGTGAAGCGCCATCGGTTCACGGTGCCGGTGACCGTGTTCGTCGCCTGGCAGCATCTGGTCGGCACCGCGCCGATCGTGGTCGGCGCGCTCGCCTGGGACTGGCGCAACGTCGACTCGCCGAGCCTCGCGGCGACGCTGTGCGTGCTCTACAACATGACGGTGACCGCCATCGGCTGCTACTGGGCGTACTTCAAGGTGGTCTCGCTGCTGCCGGTGGTGGCGTCGACGGTCGGCACGCTGATGGTGCCGGTCATCGGGGTGTTCTCGAGCGCGCTGGTGTTCGCCGCGCCGCCGACCACGGCCGACTTCCTCGCGCTGACCGCGGTGGCGGGCGCGGTGTTCCTGGTGCTGACGCCAGCCCGGCGCTGATCCGAGGCCGACGCGCCACTGCGAAGGAGCGGCGCGCCGACCTCGGCGCGGTCAGTCGGCGACCTCGACGATGGCCTCGACCTCCACCGGGATGTTGTTCGGCAACGACCCCATCCCGACCGCGGAGCGAGCGTGCCGACCGCGGTCGCCGAACACCTCGACGAAGAGGTCGGAGCAGCCGTTGATCACCGCCGGCTGCGCGGTGAACTCGGGCACCGCGTTGACCATCCCCAGCACCTTCACCACGCGGCTGACGCGGTCGAGGCTGCCGAGCTCCTGCTTCATCACCGCGATCAACACCAGACCGGTCTCGCGGGCGGCCTGGTAGGCCTGCTCCTGCGAGATCTCGGCGCCGACCTTGCCGCTGACCTTGCCGGGCCCCTTTCCGGCGAGGAAGAGCAGGTTCCCGGTGCGCACGGCGTGGACGTAGTTGCCGGCGGGTGCCGGGACGTCGGGGAGGGTGATACCGAGCTCTCGGAGACGGGCGTCGATCGACATGGGTTCACTCCTGTTGCGCGGGCGGTGGTACGACGGGGTCCGGCGGGTCCGGCCCTGGCCGCGCATTGTAGGGGAACTCGGGTCGAGCCCGTCGGTCCGGCCACCGCGCGTGGTCGCGGCCGGCGGTGGATGCGGTGGCTCAGCTCGCGAGGATCACCCCGTCGGAGACGAATGTCCCCTGGCTCGAGAGGTCGGTGAGCACCATCCGCTCGCCGCTGCGCTCGATGATGAGGTGATGCCGCGACACGTCGGCGTGACGCGCGTCGATGACGATGTCGTTGGTCGGCGAGCGCCCGAGGTAGGTCCGCCCCTGACCGAGAACATGGGTGCGACCGTCCTCGAGGACGAGCATCGGGAACTCCGCCATACGCAGCCGCACGGTGAGCGTGGCGAGACGCAGGACGATGGTCTCCCCCGCCGTGGCCCGCACCCGCACCGAGACGCCGATGGGCAGCCGCTCGAGCTGATGCGCGACCTCGGCACCCGTGCTCGGCGCGAGCATGGTGCTGGTGGCGTCGAACTCGCGACCGGAAAGGTTGCCGGCGAGCATGGCCCGGGCGCGGCGCAGGAACTCCTCGAGCATCTGGCGCTTGAGGTCGACCTGGGTGTCGGGATGGTCGATGTAGGTCGTCGCCAGGCGCCGCCAGCCACCCTCGACCGGGAAGAAGCGCGCACCGAGGGAGCGCAGGAGCTCGTCCGCGGTGATCAGGCCGGCAGCCATCGCGTCCATTCCGCGCTCGAGCCGCAGCAGTCGCTGGGCCAGGCGCTCGAGGTCCGGACCATCGGTGCTCGGCTGGCTCCTCGCGTCGGCGCCGGCCTGCGGTCCTCCACCGCCCGGAGGCATCCGCTCTGCGGATTGCATGGGCGCTCGGAACATCGCGAGTTCTCCTGGGTGTGGGTCGAGGTGCCGGCGACGCCGCGCGGCCGATGACGAAAGCCTAGGGAATCGCGGATTGGACTCCTACTGAAAAATTGCCAACAATTGTCAACTTGGTCGTGCTCGATGGGGTGCTCGAGCGTGGCTTCGTGCTATCGATCCGTCGCATGGATCATGGAGAGCTGCGAACCGATCGCGCCGCATGGCGCTGGTCGAACGGAACGACTGAACGGAGCCGGGCGAGGGGTATGGCGCGCGACGGACTCGCGAGATTGTCGCGTGTCGCCTGGCGGGGGATTCGGCGGGACAGCCCGCCCTCACGGGGTACACGGTCTTGAGCATCGCACTGGTAGAGGACGATCCGGAGCAGGCGAGGTTGCTGCTCTCGTGGCTGACGGAAGCTGGCCATCCGACGAAACTGTTCACCAGCGCAAGCCACTTCTTGCGCGCCATCCGCGGCGAGCCTTTCGAGCTGGTCTTGCTCGACTGGGGGCTTCCGGACATCTCCGGGGACCGGGTGGTGACCGAGCTACGCCAGAGCGTCGGCTGGCAAGGCCCGGTGATCTTCGTGACCGCCCGCGACCGCGAGCAGGACGTGGTGGAGGCGCTCGGAGCGGGCGCCGACGACTACATGTCGAAGCCGGTCAAGCGCGGCGAGACATTGGCGCGTATCGCGGCGGCGCTGCGTCGCGCATCCGCCCACGAGACGGTGCGCGCGCACACGTTCGAGCCGTTCGGGTTCGACGCCGCGGCGAGGCAGGCGACGCGTGACGGCGAGGCGGTCGCTCTGACGGACAAGGAGTTCGATCTTGCTGTCTATCTGTTCAAGAACTCCGGGCGGCTGCTGTCGCGCGGCCACATCCTGGAGGCGGTATGGTCGACGCGGCCGGATCTGAACACGCGCACGGTGGACACCCACGTGTCGCGGATTCGCCGCAAGCTCGGTATCGACCCCGCCAGCGGCTGGCGGTTGCGAGCGGTCTACCAGCACGGATACCGGCTGGAGCGCACCGGCCTCGGCAACGGCGCGGATCAGGCCTGAGCGGCCTGCGCACGCTGGCGGCGGTGGCGCTCGCGGCGCTCGCCGCGCTCCCGAACGCCGGCGCCCGCGCTCAGGACTGGATCTACACCGCCCGTCCCGGCGACACGCTGTGGGATCTCACCGAGCGCTACCTCGTGAGCCTCGCCTACGTCGAGCGGCTGCGGGCGTACAACGACATCGCCGAGCCCACCGCGCTACCGCCCGGGCGACGTATCCGTGTGCCGATTCGCTGGCTGCGCGTCCAGCCGGCGCCGGCGCGGGTGATCGAGGTGGTCGGTGCGGCCGAGATGGTGGACGCCGGCGGCGCCACCGCGCCCCTGACGGCCGGTCAGCAGCTCGCGACCGGGGACCGGGTGCGCACGCCGACCGGTGCCAGCACCACCATCGAGTTCGCCGACGGCTCGCGCATGGTGGTGCTGCCGGAATCCGACGTCGAGATGGACAGCCTGAGCATGTACGGGGACACCGGCATGGTCGACTCGCTGTCGCGGCTACGCGGTGGGCGCGTGGAATCGACGGTACGACCGGCGGTGGGACCCGGCTCGCGGTTTCGAATCGGCACCCCGGCCGCCGTCGCCGCCGCCCGCGGCACCGGCTTCCGTGTCGGCTACTCGGCCGACGACGGCGCGGCGCGCACCGAGGTCACCGAGGGTACCGTCGGCGTCAGCGACGAGCGCCAGACGCGGACGCTCTCGGCCGGATTCGGTGTCGTCGCCCGGCCGGGTGAGCGGCTGGCCAGGCCTCGCCCACTGCTGCCGGCTCCCGATCTCTCCGCTCTGCCGGCGCGGCAGGAACGGCCCATCGTGCGGCTGGCGTGGCCCGCGGTGGCCGACGCGGTGCGCTATCGCGCCCAGATCTTCGCCGGTGAGTCGGCCGAGCGCCTGCTCCTCGACACCGTGGTGGACGCACCGGCGACCGCGCTCGAGGCGCCGCCCGACGGCGACTACCTCCTCAGTGTCCGCGCCATCGACGCCGAGTCCCTGGAAGGGCTCGACGCGCGACTTCCGATCGTCGTCGACGCGCTGCCGCTGCCGCCGCCGCCGCTGCGCCCGCCGCACGAGGCGGCGATGCCGGCGACCAACGTGCCCGAGCTCTGGTGGTCGGTGCCGCAAGATGCAGCCGCATTCCGGCTCCAGATCGCCGACAACCCGGCGTTCTCGCCACCGTTGCTGGTCGATACCGAGCTCGACGGAGACCGTTTCACGCCGCCCGGCGAGCTCCCGCCCGGAACCTATTACTGGCGCCTGTCGACCAGGACCGCGAGCGGCGACGTCGGCCCCTTCGGCGACACGCGCGCGTTCCGCCTGCAACTCGTCCCGCCCGGCGTCGAGGCGGCACCGCCCGCGGTCGGTGAGGAGACGGTCGAGTTCTCCTGGAGCGAGGCGCTCGGCGCGGTGCGCTACGAGTTCGATCTCGCGCGCGACGAGGGGTTCACCGACATCGTCGAGCACCTCGAGGTCGACTCCCCGCGGGTGCAGCTCCCGACACCGTCCGCCGGCGTCTACTACTTCCGCGCGCGCGGTGTGAGCGCCGAGAACGTCCCCGGCACCTACGGGCCGCCGAGCCGGTTGGAGGTGCCGTCGAACTTCCCGTGGTGGCTGCTTCCGATCGGCGGTCTGCTGCTGATCCTGCTGTAGCGACCGGGCGGGCGATGTCGCGGCGAGTCGGACCGCGGCGGGCTGGCGGCGAGCTCGGGGCATCGCCGCCGTCGGAGCCGCGGTGCCGAGCCGCGGACGGCCAGGTGGCGTGAGCCGCGCAGACCCGGACGAGAACGGGCGCCGCGAGGGGCTCGGGCTACCTCGGCGCCACATCGTGCAGTCGCTCGCGCTGCTCGCGGTGGCGCTGGTCGCGATCGCCTGGAACTGGCTCTGGCGCTACGACCTCGCGCTCTACGACGTCGCGCTGCGCCTGTGGAGTCGGCCGGCGCCGGCTGACGTCGTCATCGTGGCCATCGACGAGCCGAGCCTCGAGGCGCTCGGGCGGTGGCCGTGGTCGCGGCGGATCCACGCCGCCCTCGTCGACCGGCTGGCCGCGGCGGGAGCCGGCGCGATCGGCCTCGATCTCGTGCTCGCCGAGCCGCAGCGCGACGACCCCGGCGCCGATGCCGCGCTGGCGCGCGCAATCTCCGCCCACGGACGCGTGGTGATGCCGGTGGTCCCGGAGCAGCGCCGCCTCGGTGGGCAGATCATCGAGACCTTGCCGATCGAGACCATCGCCGGCGCGGCGCGCGCCTTCGGCCATGTGGACGTGGAGATCGACGGCGACGGGCTGAGCCGCCGCCTGTTCCTCGCCGCCGGGGTCGGAGCGCCGCACTGGCGCGCCTTCGCGTTGGCGCTACTGGAGGTCTCGGACCCGCGGGCCGCGGGGCACTGGCCGTCCCCACCCTCGGAGTCCGGCACCGGGCTGGACTGGGTGCGCGCCCACGAGATCCTGGTGCCGTTCGCCGGCCCACCGGGGCACTTTCGCCGGGTGTCCTATGTCGACGTGCTCGGCGGCCGGGTGCCCGCATCGGAGCTGGTCGGCCGGACAATCCTCGTCGGTGCCACGACGGCCGGGCTCGGAGACACGCTGCCGACACCGGTCTCGGCCCAGCGCGAGCCGATGGCCGGCGTCGAGCTGCACGCAAACGTGCTCGACACGCTGCGCAACGAGATCCGCATCGAGGCCGCATCGTTGCCGGCGCGCCTCACGCTGGCGACGGTGCTGCTGCTGGTGCCGCTCATCGCCTACCCGCGTCTGAGCCCGATGGCGAGCCTGGTCGCGTCGATCGGCCTGTCCGTCGGCAGCCTCGGGCTGAGCGCCGTGCTACTCGTGGCGGGCGTCTGGATGCCGCCGGTCGCGCTGGCCCTGGCCCTCGCCGCCACCTATCCGCTGTGGACCTGGGCGCGCCTGGAGGCCGCCGTGCACCACATGGACGCCGAGGTGGCACGCCTGGACGCCCAGCGCCGGGCCCTCGACGTCGCCGTCGCGTCGGACCGGGTCACCGCCCCGGCGGCCTTCCTCGCCCGCGTGCTGCCGTTCCGGGGCTGGTGGCTCCGCGACGCGGCCGGGCAGCTGGTGGCGGTCGGCCACGAGGCGCCCCGGGGGGTCGACCCCGACCGTCCGCCGCCAGGGATCCGGCGCGTGAAGGAGCGGGTCCGCCACGCCGGGGCCGAGGGCGCGAGCCTCACCATCTGGCTGGCCGCCGATGCGCCGGCCGGCTCCGAGGACGCCATCCGCTCCGCCGTGCACGGCGCGGGCGCGGCGCGCCGCCGGGCCGCCGTCGGATCGCTGGAGCTGGTGCAGCAGCGCATCGAGCAGGTCCAGGAAGCGACGCAACGGCTCCGAGACGCCCAGCGGGTGATCGAGGAGAGCGTGGCCCAGATGCCGACCGGGGTGCTGGTCGCGGGCATCGACGGCCGGGTCGTGCTGGCCAATCGGCGCGCG
The DNA here is from genome assembly GCA_024234875.1 of Ectothiorhodospiraceae bacterium. Classification (GTDB taxonomy): domain Bacteria; phylum Pseudomonadota; class Gammaproteobacteria; order HK1; family HK1; genus JACKNM01. The sequence continues at coordinate 701,535 of JACKNM010000002.1, forward strand.
GCCCAATACCTGACCGGCGACCCCGGCGCGAGGCTCGGGGGGCTCGGACTGCTGGACTTGCTCGACCGCCTGAGCCCCGAGGTGCCGACGGCGTGGGGTGCGACGATCGGCGAGGTGCTCGGCAGCGGGCAGTCGCCGGTGGTCGATGCCCGCGGCGCCGGGGACCGCGACCTGGTGGCGCAGATCTCGGCCCTGGTCGGTGAGGGACAGCGGCTGCGCGGTCTGGTCGTCAGCCTCGCCGACGTCAGCGCGCTGCGCGCCAGTGAGCGGGCTCGGGCCGAGCTGCTCGCATTCCTGTCGCACGACCTTCGCGCGCCCCTGGTCTCGAGTCTCTCGGTGGTGGAGATGAGCCACCACGCCGAGGAGACGGCAGCGCTCAGGGCCGCCCTCGAGCGCACCGGCCAGCTCGCGCGACGGACCCTGGAGCTCGCCGAGCAGTTCCTCACCTTCTCCGAGGCGAGCAGCTCGGGCAGCGGGGCACTCGGTGAGATGGACGTGGTCACGGTGGCGCTGCAGGCGGCCGACGAGGTCTGGCCGCAGGCCGAGCAACAGGGCGTGCGCATCGAGAGCCGGATCGAGACCGACGAGGCATGGATGGAGGGCGACCCTCAGCTCGTCGAGCGGGCGGTGGTGAACCTGCTGGTCAACGCGGTGCGCCACTCGGCGCGCAGCGCGGTGGTCGAGCTGGTGGTCTCGGCCAGCGACCACTGGGCTCGGGTCGCGGTGGTCGACCACGGCCGGGGGGTCGCACCGGAGCTCGCGCCGCACGTCTTCGAGCGCTACCGGCGCGGGTCGGCGCAGGACACCGACCATGCCGGCGCCGGGCTCGGGCTCGCGATCGTCAAGGCGGTGGCGGAGCGCCACGGTGGTCGAGCGAGCCTCGAGACCACCCCCGGAGGCGGCGCGACCTTCGTGCTCACCTTCCCCCGCGCCCCCGACGCCTGACACCGCATCGGCAGTCGGACCGGCCGAGAGCGGCTCAGCCCCGGCCCACCGCCCGGAGCTCGACCCACGTTCCTCGCGACGAGAGATCGGTCAGGCGCAGGCGACCACCCGGCGTCCGGTCGACGGCGAGGTGACGGCGGGAGACGTCGCTGTAGCGGGCGTCGATCGCGATCTGGTTGTCGTGCGCGCGCCCGACGTGGGTTCGACCCGGGGCCAGCGGATAGACCCGCCCGCCGGGCACGATCATCACGGCTGCGTCACCGGCGCGAAGGCGCGCCGGCACGGTGGCGAGGAGGCAGACGAAGAAGTCCCCGGGACCGAGCGTGATCGGCACCGTCTCGCCGCGGCGCAGCCGCACCATCTCCAACGACGCGCTCTCGCCCGCCGCCTCGTCGCTCGGCGCCGGCGCCGCCTCCGGCCGACCGCGAGCGGCGCGACGCCGCAGCCACGCCAGGTAGTCCTCGAGCGCGAGGCGCACGACATCGGTGCGCTCGTCGCGGCGCAGGGTGAGCGCGGCGAACAGCCGGCGCCATCCGCCCTCGACGGGGAAGAAGTCCGTCCCCAGCTCGCGCAGCAGCTGGTCGACCGCGGTCGGATCCGCGGCGAGGCGGGCGAGCGCCGACTCGACCGGCTCGGTCTCGCGCGCCACGCGCTCCGACCGCGCCCCCACCGCACCGACGGCGCCCCGCGCGTCGGTGATCAGAGTGGTCATCGCCGCGGAGTCGTGACGCTGGTCGACCATCTGCTCGCCCCGTCGCTGGCGCACGACCGATACCCCGACCCGTGGCCCCGGGGCGATCCTAGCAAGCCTGTCGGGCTCGAGAGGCCGTCTCGAGGGACCCGGTGCTCCGAGCCCGACAGGTTGCCAGTGGCGCGGTCACCGCGCGTCGACCAGCCGCACCGGCTTCTGCCGCCGCTCCACTCCGGTGCGCGCAGCCGTCGCCCCCGGCGCCACCAGCTCGATCACCAGCTCCACCCCGGCCCGGGCCCGCAGGTGCGCCGCCACCGCGGCCGCGGTGCGGGCGTCGCGCGCGCCCTGCCACTCCACCTCGACCGTCATCCGGTCCACGCCGTCGACGCGCTCGACGCGGCAGATGTACTCGCCGGTCGCCGGCGCGAGGTCCCGCAACCAGCCGGCGACCGCGGTCGGATAGACGTTGACCCCGCGGAGCTTGACCATGTTGTCGCTACGCCCGAGAAAGCCCGCGATGCGGCGAAATGCGGGCACCGGCTCGGCGCGCCCGGGCAGGACGCGCGAGAGATCCTTGGTGTCGAAGCGCACGATGGGGTAGATGCCGTCCTTGAACAGGACGGTGACGCAGAGATTGCCGGTCTCGCCATCGGGCAGCGGTCGCCCGCTGTCCGGGTCCACCACCTCGACCAGGTGCGCGTCCTCCCACAGGAACAGCGCGCCCGGCTCCGGGCCTTCCGCGGCGAGGATGCCGGTGTCGCCGACCCCGTACCAGTCGCGCACCGGCGCGCCACCCCAGGCCGCGGACAGGGCGTCTCGCGTCGCGTGGTCGACGTGGCCCGAGATCAGGCGCAGTCGGATGTCCCGCCCGGGCTCGATGCCCTCGGTGCGCGCGACCTCCGCCAGGCGCGTCATGTAATCCCCGAAGCCGACCAGAGCGGTGACCCCGAAGTGCTGCATCAGGCGCACCTGCTGCACCGAGGGCGTCTCGACCCCGGTGCCGGCGGTGAGCGCGAGGCAACCGGTGTAGTGGAGCAGGGTCTCGCGGATGTAGTGCCCGCCGTTGACCATGCCGAAGCCGTACACCGAGTGGACGACGTCGTCGTCGCGAAGACCCTGCAGGCGGTAGGCGCGGGCGAGCAGGCAGTTCTGGATCTCGCGGTCGCGCGGGCCGTAGACCAGCGGTTGCGGCGCGCCGGTCGTGCCGCTGGTGGTGTGGAGCACGACGTGGCGCGGCGCGTCGGGCAGATCGCGGCCGTGGAAGTCACCGAGTGGCGGGTGCTCCTCGACGTTGCGCATCAGGTCGGACTTCGAGAACGCGGGCAGCCGCGGCAGGTCCTCGATGGTGCGCACGTCACCGGGCTCGAGCCCGGCCGCTCGCCAGCGCCGGGCGTAGAAGGGGATGCGCCAGGCGCGCGCGAGCACCGCCTCGAGACGCGCCTGCTGCAACGCGCGGAGCCGCTCCGGGTCGAGCCTGGCCGGCCCGCGCAGGAACGCCTCTCCGATCGGGTACTCGCGCGCGATGCGCGCCGGATCCGCCTCCTCGAAGTAGCCGCTCACGGCGCCGGGTGCCGCGCCGCCCACCAGCGCGCGATCTCCAGCCGGGTCGCCACCCAGGTGTCACCGCGGCGGCGTACGTGGTCGAGGAAACGCTCGAGGTAGCCGATCCGACCCGGGCGGCCGATGATCCGCAAGTGCACGCCGAGCGACATCATCCGCGGCGCGTGGGCACCCTCGCGCCACAGCCAGTCGAAGCTGTCGACCGCGTACTGCAGCCAGTCGGCCGGGGTGTAGGCCGGGCTGGTCCACATCTTCATGTCGTTGGTGTCGATGGCGTAGGGCATCACCAGGATCGGGCGGCCGCCGGCCACGTCCCAGAACGGGACGTCGTCGGAGTAGTCGTCCATGTGGTACTCGAATCCGGCCTCGGCGAGCAGCCGCCGGGTGGCGTCGGTCGTCAGGTAGCGGGACAACCAGCCGAGCGGGCGTTGGCCGGTGGTGGACGCGATCGAGCTGACCGCGCGGGCGATGAAGTCGCGCTCCGCCGGCTCGTCGAGGCGGAACTGGTGGGTCCAACGCCAGCCGTGGCTGCACACCTCGTGGTCGGCGGCGACGATGGCGCGGGCGAGCGCCGGTGCGCGCTCCAGGCTGAGCGCGGCGGCGGTGAAGGTCGCGCGCGCCCGATATCTCGCGAGCAGGGCCAGCACACGCGGTGCGCCGGCCTTGATTCCGTACTGGTAGTTGCTCTCGTTGGCGTGGTTGCGCGCTGCGCGCTTGAGCACCACGCCCAGCTCGTCGACCGGCTCCGGCGACGGGTCACCGTCGCGCGGGGACAGCTCCGACCCCTCCTCGACATTGACCACCAGCGACAGCGCGACGCGCGCCCGCTGCGGCCAGTGCTCGACGCTTTCCGACATCGACCGACTCCGACGACCGTCCACCGGGCTGGCGATGGTAGCAGTCCGCCCGACCGGGGCGGCGCCGCGGCGCTTCGTGAGATAATCGCCGGCGTCGTCCGGGCCCACGCGCGGGCCGAGAAGCACGGGAGAGTGGCGTGGTCGGATTTCTGAAGAGGCTCTTCTCCGGTGGGAGCGGCGAGCCGCCGCCGCCCAGGGAAGAGGCGAGCATGGAGTACGAGGGCTTCACCATCGTCGCCGCGCCGCAACAGGACGCGGGCGGCTGGCGGGTCGCCGGGGCGGTGCGCAAGGAGATCGACGGCGAGGTGCGCGAGCACACGTTCGTTCGCGCGGACGTGAGCCCGGACAAGGATGCGGTGGTGCAGATGACGCTGGCCAAGGGCCAGCGCATCGTCGACGAGCAGGGCGAGCGCATCTTCGCCGCCCGCTGACCGCGGCACGCCAGCCGGCGATGGCTCCGAGCGGCCGGGGTGGTCGCTCGCTCCGTGGTGTGGCGGGCGTCGCCGCCTGACCGCGGCGCGACGCCGATGCGCGGCGCACGCGCCGCGCGCGGGTCAACGCGTCGACAGAATCGACCGCGACTGCGAGCGCGGATCGCGCAGCGCGAAGCGCCCCGACTCGACCTGGTGGAAGAAGTCGTCGAGCGCCGCGTTGAACATCCCCGGCTCCTCCAGGTTCAGCGCGTGCCCGGTCCGCGGCAGCAACACCGCCACCGACGAGCGGACGGTGCGCTTGAGGTAGAGGGTCGGGTCGAGGCAGGGCTCGTCCTCGTCGCCGTTGATCACCAGCGTCGGCACCTCGAGCTGCTCCAGGCGATCGCGCAGGTCGTAGAGCGACGGCCGTCGCGCCTGCACCCCACGCATGGTGTTGGCCGAGCCGACCGCGTCGTGCTCCTCGAGCTGTGCCTTGAACTCGGCCCAGCCGCGCGGGTCCTTGTTCTGGTATTGGACCCGGGTCGGTCCGAGCGCGTAGTCCTGGGCCGCCGCGACCATCCCCTCGCGCGCAATCTTGTCGGCGGTGGCCTCGACCTCGCGCCGGAACTGATCGCGCTTGTCCGGCTCCGCGCCATAGCCGCAGCCGGCGACCACCAGGGACAGCGCGCGCTGCGGATACTGGAGCCCGAAGTGCAACGTCGCGAAGCCACCCATCGAGATGCCGACGATGTGGGCACGCTCGATCCCCAGCCCGTCGAGCACCGCCAGGATGTCGTCGCGCGCACGGTCCTGCGAGTAGCTGTCGACCGTCGGCGGGACGTCCGAGGGCGGATAGCCGCGCGCGTTGTACGCGATGCAGCGGTAGCGATGGGCGAAGTGGCGCATCTGCGGCTCGTAGCTGCGGAGATCGCCGGCGAACTCGTGGACGAACACGATTGGCGTGCCGCTCCCGGCGCTCTCGTAGTAGAGCGCGACGCCGTCGTCGGTCGTGACGTGGCTCATGTCTCCTCCTCGGTGGTCGATGACTTTCGCCGGCGCCTCGGCTGCCGGCACCAGACGCCGCTCAAGTCCGGGTCGAGCCACGACACCGCGACCGCCCACAGCCCGGCGACGAGGGCAGCGAGCCCGAAGCCGTCGGCCCGCTGGCGCAGCGCGGCGTCGATGCCCGCACCACCGAGCAGCGCGTAGCCGGCGACGGCGAGGAAGCCGAGCCCGATCAGGGTGCCTCCGATTCGGATCGCGAGCTGGTTCCGATACAGACGCATCGCGCGCTCCCGGCATCACCGCGCGGCCAGGCGGACGCGCAATCATAGCGCGCGGCGACGACGGCGGCGGGGCTGGGCGCGGCGGGCTCCGGCCGGGCACACTGCGCGCTCGTCCCGGCAGCCCCGAGAGGCCCATCGTGTCCGATCACATCGACTACTACTGCTCGCTCAACTCGCCGTGGAGCTACCTCGGCCACGACCGTCTGGCCGCGCTCGCCGCGCGCCACGACAAGCAAGTCGTGATCTGGCCCACCGACTACTCGATCGTGTTCCCGGTGACCGGCGGGCTCCCCCTGCCGAAGCGGGCACCGGCCCGGCAGGCGTACCGCCTGGTCGAGCTACGCCGCTGGCGCGACCATCTCGGCATCGCGCTCGAGATCCAGCCCGCGCACTGGCCGGTGGACGAGGTCACGGCGGCCTCGATGGTCATCGCCTTGCGGGAGATGGGACACGGCGACGCGGCGTTCGCGCTCGCCGGGGACTTCATGCGCGCGGTGTGGGCGGAGCAGCGCGACATCGCGAATCGCGACACCATGGCCGAGATCGCGGCGGCACGCGGGCTCGACGCCCAGGCCCTGCTCGCCGAGGCCGACAGCGGCCGCCCGGCGGCGCTCCGCGCCGAGCGCTCCCGCGCCGCCATCGAGCGCGGGGTCTTCGGCGCGCCGACCTACGTCTACCGCGACGAGCCGTTCTGGGGCCAGGACCGCCTCGACTTCCTGGCCCGCGCCCTCGCCTGAAACACCGGGGTCGGACCAACTCAGGTCTTTGACAATCCAGGTTTTTTTCCGCTCCGTCGGGCGAAGGAGGTCACTGGCGCCGGACCTGGCGGCGCCCGAACCTCGCCGCCATCTCGATGCGGGCACCTGCCTGGGTGGATGGCGGATGGGGGCGGGGGGTTGCCGTCGCGCCGGCAGGAAATAGACTGGCGTCGATCACGGGCTTGGCGATTCCATGGAGGGAACCCCGATGCCGAGAGCGCACCGTTGCTATCTGCCTGGTCACGTGTGGCACGTGACCCACCGCTGTCACGACCGAGCGTTCCTGCTGCGCGAGCATGGCCACCGCGATCGCTGGGAGCGCTGGCTACAGACCGCGCAGTCGCGTGTCGATGTCAGCGTCCTGGACTTCGTCGTCACCTCCAACCACGTCCACGTGCTCGTCTTCGACCCGACGGGAACCGGTGGTGTCGGGCGACTCATGCAGCTGGTCCAGGGTCACACGGCACAGTCCTACAACCGCCGGCACGGGCGTCGTGGCGCGTACTGGGAAGATCGCTACCATGCGGCAGCGATCGAGAGCGGCGAGCACCTCTGGCGCTGCCTGGTCTACATCGACCTCAACATGGTGCGGGCTGGCGTCGTCGACCATCCGCGGGATTGGCCCCACGCCGGTTATCACCAGATTCAGGGGTCGAAGCCCGCCGTGTCGGTCGACCTCGAGCGCCTGGCAGCGCTGACCGGGTGTGTCTCGGCCGCGCAGTTGCGCTCCGACCACCGAGCGCACATCGAGGACTCGCTTGCGCATGGACCGCCCGGGCGGCAGCCGGACTGGACCGAGGCCATCGCGATCGGGAGTGAGGAGTACACGAATGCTGTGCGGGCCCGCCTGGGCCTGTCGCGGCTGCAGCGGATGAGGGTGCGGGCTGGAGAGACCTACGTGTTGAGAGAGGAGCGGGCGCCGTACAGGGCCGGGCGGTCGGTTCCGCGTCGCCGCACGGAAGGCTGCCAACCACTTTCTCCGGAGGGAGAAAGCGACGAAATTTCAATTACCTAAGTTGGTCCGACCCCGATGGTGGGCCGGCGGCGGTTGCGGGGAGGTCGGACAGCAGGTCGTCGAGGGTGCCCGCGGTCGGCACCAGGCGCCCGCCGGCGACCATCAGGCGGTCCATCGGCACCGCCAGGGGGAAGACGTCGAACACGTGATCGTCGACGCGCACCTGGCCGGTGGCGAGGCGCTGCTCGAGATCGACGCAGGAGCCGAAGCGCTCCTCGACCATCGGCGTGAAGTCCGGCTCACCACGCCCCGCCTGCCGCGCCAGGATGTTGGCGTCGGCGACCTGGAACACGAGGTCCTCGACCCGCAGATTGGCCAGCGCGTCGCGCCAGGCCTCGAACACGGTGCGGTCCAGCGCCGGGTGGATCACCCAGTAATCCTGCATGTTGGGAAACCGCGCGAGCATCACCCGCCCGGTCACGATGTCCTGCACCCCGACGTCGTAGTCGGCCTCGAGGCTGACGCGCATGGTGAACGGCTCGCCGAGCAGGTGCTCGACCTTGCGCTCCATGGCCTGGACCACCGAGCTACACGACCACACCGCGTGGGTCGCGGCGTCGTAGGCATAGACCCCGATACGAAGCTCGACGTCGGCGCGCGCGGGCAGCGACATCGTCGCCCAGAGGAGGAGGACCGTGGAGAGCAGCTTCACCATGACGGAGGAGAGACCTCCGGACACCACTGGCGGCGCCCGGGCGGAGAACCTGCTCAGGCTATCGGCCCGGGCCACCCGGGCTTGAGCCGATCGCGCGCGTCCCGCGCCAGGTCACCAGCACCAACCCGACCGCCACCAGGATCATGCCGAGCAGCAGCCCCGCCGACGGCGACTCCCCCAGGATCCATGCTGCGAGCAGCACGCCGGCCACCGGCGAGACGAAGTTGAAGCTGACGATGATGCTCGGCGGATGCCGGCGCATCAGCGCGAAGTTGATGACGAAGGCGATGCCCGCGATCACCACCCCCTGGAACAGGAGACCGAGGACCGGGCCCGCGGTCGCCCGCTCCCAGCGCACCGGCTCGCCGAGCATTCCGGCGACCCAGAACAGCGGCAGCGACAGCAGCATCTGCCACACCGCCACCCGCGTCTCGTGGATCCGGCGCAGCACCCGCCCGCTGATGGCCAGCCGCAGCCCGAGCAGCGCGGCGCTCACCAGCAGGATCATGCTCCCCGCCTCGACCAGCCCGAGCCCCGCGACGACCCCGTCACCGCCGGGCGCACGCCCGGCGAGGATCGCGGTGGCGGTGCCGACGAAGGCCACCGCCAGGCCGAGCGCGCGTAGCGGCCGGAGGCGGTCGTCGGGGACCAGGAAGTGCGAGAACAGGGCACCGAACAGCGGATTGGTGGCGATCACCACCGCGCCGACCGCGCCCGTGGTCATCCCGAAACCGACGTTCATCAGACCGATCTGGACGGTGAACAGCAGTGCGATGGCCACCAGCGCCGGCCATTCCCCGCGTTCCGGCCACACCCTCACGCCGGTGGCGACGGCGAAGGCGCCGACGCACAGCACCCCGATCAGGAACCGGTAGAACGCGGTCCACATCGGCGGAAACGCCTCGATGCTGAGCTTGACCGCCACCGGGTTGCCACCCCAGAGGGTGTGAATCAGCAGGGCGAGCGCCACCGCGCGGAGCGGAATCGAGAGCATGGATGTCGCCTCGGGAGGCGAGGCGGGACGACCCCGGGACCTCGCGGCTTCAGTCGGACCGCGACCACGAATGCGCCGGGCGCGGGGCTCGGCACCGCCGCCGCGCGACGCCCCGGCACCCGCGCGACGGTCCGTGGTCCGGGACCGGTCGCGCGGGTCGCCGTGTGGCCCGGCCCTCAGCCGAGCCCGATGCCACGAAGGAAGCGGGTGCGCTCCCTCGAGCCCGCCATCATCATCGACAGGTCGCTGCCGCTGAGGATGAAGCGCATGCCCATCTCGATGTAGCGCTGCATCAGCTTCGGCTCGTACACGCCACCGAGCCCGGGATGCTTGCCGTTCGCCCGGCACGCCGCCACCACCCGCTCCATCACCGCCGCGACCTTCGGATCGGCGAACTGGCCCGGGATCCCCATCTCCATGCAGAGATCGTTGGTGCCGACCAGGAGCACGTCGATGCCGTCGATGGCGGCCATCTTCTCCACGTTCTCGACCGCCGTCGGGGTCTCGATCATGGTCACCAGCAGGGTCGAGCGGTTGATTGCTGCAGCGGCCTCACCGATGGGGTGGGTCTCGAAGTCGATCTGCGGCAACGAGCCGGTCACCGAGCGATGGCCGATCGGCGGGTAGCGCACGTTGCTCACCATGCGCGCCGCCACCTCGGGGGTGTCGACATGGGGCACCACCACGCCCTGTGCCCCACCGTCGAGAACGCGCGTCGCGTGGTGGTGCTCGAAGCCCGGCACGCGGACGATCGGGGTGATGCCGGCGTCCTGGGCCGCGACGCTCATCTGCACCGCGGTGTCGACCGACATCGTGCTGTGCTCCATGTCGATGAACAGCCAGTCGAAGCCACAGGTCTTCATGATCTTGCCGATGTCGGCGGTGCGCGCCTGGCGCAGCCCGATGCCGAGCGCGAGCTCACCGGCCTCGAGGCGCTCGCGGGCGACGTTGCGGACTTCGAGCATGGGTTCTCTCCTCCCTCGGGGGTGGACACCCGCGCCGGAGGGCGACGGGCAACGGTGAAAAAGACCCCGGAGCGCGCGGACCGCGTGAGCCGCCCGCTCGGGCGCGGCCGACCGCTGGGCGAGGCGCACTGACACGCGCCGGAGACCGCGGCGGTCGGCGTCGTCGTCACCCCGGGGCGAGCGACGCTAGCAGAGCCGCGAGCTTCCGGCAAAGCCCGCGCTTGCACCGCCGGCGTGAGCCACCACAATGGCGCGGTTCCTGCCCGTGGAGCCGACCCGATGCCCGACCACCGACGGCCCTGGATCCGCGTCGCGGCGGTGCTCGGCGCACTCGCGGTCGGGCTCGGCGCCTTCGGCGCGCACGGCCTGCGCGCGGTGCTCGACCCCGCGGCGCTCGAGGTGTGGCGCACCGCGGTCCTCTACCACGCGTTGCACACGCTGGCACTGCTCGCCCTCGCGCTCGCAGGCGACCAGTGGTGGCAGGGCGCCTGGGCGCGCCGCGCGGCGGTCTGCTTCACCGCCGGCGTGCTCGTGTTCAGCGGCTCGCTCTACCTGCTCACCCTCAGCGGCGCACGTTGGCTGGGCGCGGTCACCCCGCTCGGCGGGCTCGCGTTCATCGCCGGCTGGCTGTGCCTGGTCGGAGTCGCCGGCCGCAGGCGCTGAGCGTCGGGACCCTGTCGCCGGTAGCCTCCGCGGCGTGCGACCCATAGAATCGGCGGACTCGCGCGCTCCGCGTCGTCCGGCGCGGAGCCCCAAACTACCGAGGAGCACAGCCGAGATGGCGGCGAAGAAGGCGAAGAACGCGCAGGCCGACGGCCCGAGGTGGGCGCACGAACTGTACGACCTGCTGCGAGAGAACGGCGTCACCCAGTTCGCCTACGTCCCGGACGCCGGGCACAAGGTCCTGATCAACCGCTCGCTCGACGACCCCGACGCCCACTCGGTGCGCCTGACCACGGAGGAGGAAGGCGTCGCGCTGTGCGCCGGAGCCGACCTCGGCGGCGGGCGGGCGGTGCTGCTGATGCAGTCGAGCGGCGTCGGCAACTGCATCAATTTCCTCAGCCTCGTGAAGGGGGCGCAGTTCCCGTTCCTCACCCTGGTGAGCATGCGCGGCGACTTCGGCGAGGGGAACCCGTGGCAGATGCCGATGGGCCAGGCGACCCAGCCGGTGCTCGAGGCGATGGGCGTGGTGTGCATCCGGGTCGAGCGCCCGGAGGACGTGATCCCCAGCGCGACCGCGGGCATCACGATGGCGTTCAAGTCCGGTCAGCCGGTGGCGATCCTGCTCACCCAGAAGCTGATCGGCGCGAAGAAGTTCTGAGGACCCGGTGATGCCAAAGGCCAAGGCCAAGACGAAGACGAAGACCAAGCCGACGCGCGCGCCAAGCGCGGGTCCGCGCTTCGAGCTCGACCGCCTCGACGCGGTCCCCGCGCTGGTCGGGGATCATCGCGATTTCCTGATCGTCGCCGGGCTCGCGGGAACCGCGCGCGACATCGCCGCGCTGACCGACGACGGGCGTCACACCTACGCCATGGCCGGCGCGATGGGGGCCGCGACCGCGATGGGCCTGGGGCTCGCGCTGGCCCGGCCCGACCGAAGGGTGCTGGTGATCACCGGCGACGGCGAGCTGCTGATGAACGTCGGCTCGCTCGCCACCGCCGCGGTGCTCAACCCGCCGAACCTGTCGATCGTCTGCGTCGACAACGGCTACTACGGCGAGACCGGCTACCAGCAGAGCCACACCAGCCTCGGTGTGGATCTCGAGCGCATCGCCGCCGGCTCCGGGATCGCGGCGACCCGCACGGTGGAGACCGCCGACCAGATCGAGGACGCCAGCCGCCTGCTCCGCGAGGGCAACGGCACCTCCTTCGTGCTGCTGCGCGTGAAGCCGACCGACCCGCCCGCGATTCGGCGGATCATGGACCCGGCGGCCTGTCGGGTGCGCTTCCGCGAGAACCTGCTCGGGCACCCCTGAGCACGGACGGCACCACCCGTGCCGGTCGCCGGCCGGCGCGGGTGATGCACCGAGTCGGGTGCGGCGCAGTCCCCAGGGCGGTCGCGAGCACCCCGGAGTCGACCTGATGTCCGGTCCGTTACAGGGTCTGCGCGTCGTCGACGCGACGACCATCCTGCTCGGGCCCCTGGCCACCCAGATCCTCGGCGACATGGGCGCCGACGTGATCAAGGTCGAGGCGCCCGAGGGCGACGCCACTCGCGACGTCGGCCCGCCGCCGGCGGCAGGCATGGGCGCGGTCTTTCTCGCCTGCAACCGCAACAAGCGCAGCCTGGTCCTCGATCTGAAGCGGGCACCGGCGCGCGAGGCCTTCCTGCGTCTTTGCGAGTCCGCCGACGTGGTGGTGCACAACATGCGCCCGCGCGCCGCGGCCCGGCTCGGCATCGACCACGACGCGGTGGCCGCCCGCAACCCGCGCATCGTCTATTGCGCGACGCACGGGTTCCGCGCCGCGGGCCCCTACGGCGACAAGCCGGCCTATGACGACATGATCCAGGCCGCGTCTGGCCTCGCCGCGCTGCAGGGCGCGGGCGGCGAGCCGCGCTACGTGACCTCGGCCATCGCCGACAAGATCACCGCCCTCACCGTGGTCTACGCGGTGTCGATGGCGTTGCTGCACCGCGAGCGCGCCGGCGTCGGCCAGCGGGTCGAGGTGCCGATGTACGAGACCCTGGTCGCGTTCAACATGGTCGAGCACCTCTACGGCCGCGCCTACGCGCCGGCCCGCGGCGGCGCCGGCTATCCGCGCACACTGTCGGCGCACCGGCGCCCGCACCGCACCGTCGACGGCCATGTCGGGGTGATGCCCTACAGCGACCGCCAGTGGCAGGCGTTGTTCGAGGTCGCCGACCGACCCGACCTCGCCGCCGACCCTCGGTTCGCCACCATGGCGGCGCGGCTCGCCAACGTCGACGTGCTCTACGCCGAGCTCGCCGCGATGCTGGCGACCCGCACCACCGCGGCCTGGCTCGACGCCCTCGACGCCGCCAACGTGCCGGCGATGGCGGTGGCGAGCCCCGACGCGCTGCTCGACGATCCCCACCTCGCGGCGACCGGATTCTGGTCGGACCTCGACGGCGGTGCCCTCGGAACGCTGCGCCTGCCCGGCATTGCGGTGGCGATGTCGGCGAGCCCGGGCGCGATCCGGCGTCGTCCACCGACGCTCGGCGAGCACAGCGCCGAGGTCCTGGCCGAGATCGGATACTCCGAGGCCGAGATCGCCGAGCTCGCGGCGAGCGGGGCGACCCGCGGCGCGGAGGGGACACCCGGTGCCGGCGGCGCCGTCGGGGGCTGAACTCGTGCTACCTTGCCCGCCCGCCCCACGACCCGGCACCCCGCGGTCGGGCGCTCGCTCGTAACTCGACGGAGAACACCAAGCCGATGCTGGAAGGAAAGGTCGCCATCGTCACCGGAGCCGGTCGCGGAATCGGCGAGGGGATCGCGCGCTTGCTGGCGAGCCGCGGCGCTCGAGTGGTCGTCAACGACGTCGGTGCCGCGCTCGACGGCACCGGTGACGACGCAGGCCCCGCTGCCCGGGCAGTGGAGGCAATCCGCGCCGCCGGCGGCGAGGCGGTCGCCAACACCGACAGCGTGGCCGAGCGCGCGAGCGCGGCGCGCATCGTGGAGCAGGCGCTCGACAGCTTCGGCCAGCTCGACGTGGTGGTGAACAACGCCGGAATCCTGCGCGACCGCATCTTCCACCGCATGGAGGCGCCGGACTGGGAGTCGGTGATCGGCGTGCACCTGATGGGCTCGTTCTACATGAGCAGCGCCGCCGCCGGGCACTTCCGCAAACGCGAGAGCGGGTGCTTCGTGCACTTCACGTCGACCAGTGGCCTCGTCGGCAACTTCGGCCAGGCCAACTACGCCGCGGCGAAGATGGGCATCGTCGGCCTGTCCAAGGCCATCGCGCTGGACATGGCGCGCTTCAACGTGCGCTCGAACTGCATCGCGCCGTTCGCCTGGAGCCGCATGATCGGGTCGATCCCCACCGACACGCCGGAGCAGCAGGCGCGGGTCGAGAAGCTCAAGCGCATGACGCCGGAGAAGATCGCGCCGCTGGTCGCCGCGCTCGCGAGCGACGCCGCGGCCCACGTCAGCGGTCAGATCTTCGCGGTGCGCGCCAACGAGATCATGCTGATGAGCCAGCCGCGGCCGGTGCGCTCGGTGCACCGCGGCGGTGACGGGTGGACGCCCGAGGCGGTGGTCGAGCACGCGTTACCGGCGCTGGCGGCGAGCTTCTACCCGCTCGACGTCTCCGCCGACGTCTTCACCTGGGATCCGATCTGAGAGGGTGTCTCCAAGACAATGGCCGTCGTGAGAGGCTTGCTGGGGGTGGCTGGCAAGGCGTGGGGGTGCACATCGTCCGGGAACATGGCCGAGCCATGTGACCGGGCGATGGGGGCCCTACAACGCAGCCAGGCGCGCTCGGCAAGCCTCGCAGCAGGTCGTTGTCTCGGAGACACCCTCTGACGCAGGAGCCTCGCCGTGGCCTTCACCTACGCCCAGCTCAAGAGCTACGCGATTCCGGAAGCGGTGCAGACGGTGACCAGCCGCGACTGCATCCTCTATGCGCTCAGCGTCGGCCTCGGCAACGAGCCGACCGACCCTCGCGAGCTACGGTACGTCTACGAGCAAGACCTCGCGGTGCTGCCGATGATGGCCAGCGTCATCGCCGGTCCGGGCTTCTGGATGCGGCGCGAGGACACCGGAATCGACTGGCGCCGCGTGCTCCACGGCGAGCAGTCGATCACCATTCACCGGCCGATCCCGATCGACGTGCCGCTGACGGGTCGCTCGCGAGTGGTCGGGATCAACGACAAGGGGCGCGACAAGGGTGCCATCGTCTACATCCGTCGCGAGGTCTGCGACCCGGACGGGGAGCCGATCTTCACCATCGACCAGACGAACTTCTGCCGCGGCGACGGCGGCTGCGGCGGCGGCGACCCGGCGCCGTTTCCCCCGCAGCCGGTTCCGGAGCGGGATCCGGACCTGGTCTGCGATCTCGCGATCCCCGAGGGCGCCGCACTCCTCTACCGGCTCAACGGGGACTACAACCCATTGCACGCGGACCCCGAGGTCGCGCGCGCGGCCGGCTTCCCGCGCCCGATCCTGCACGGGCTCTGCACCTTCGGATACGCCGGCCACGCGGTGCTGCGAACCGCGTGCAAGCTCGACGGCCGACGCGTCGAGCGCATGGCGGCGCGCTTCACCGCGCCGGTGTTCCCCGGTGAGACCGTGCGCACCGAGGTCTGGGAGGTGGAGACCGGTACGCTGGCGTTCCGCGCCCGGGTGACCGATCGCAACGCGGTGGTCCTCGACCACGGCGTGGTGACGCTCGAGTCGGCCGCGACCGACGACTGACGGAGACCTGCGATGGACGCCGATTCCCTGGACCAGATGGTGCGAACGGTGCGGCGTTTCGTCGACGAGCGCCTGATTCCGCTGGAGGCGAAGGTCGCCGACGACGACCGGGTGCCACCCGAGATCGTCGAGGAGATGCGCGCGCTCGGGCTGTTCGGGATGTCGATCCCGGAGGAGCACGGCGGCCTCGGCCTGTCGATGACCGAGGAGACCCAGATCCTGCTCGCCCTCGGGCGCACCTCGCCGGCATTCCGGTCCATGATCGGCACCAACAACGGCATCGGCTCGCAGGGCATCGTCATGGACGGCACCGACGAGCAGAAGCGGCGCTATCTCCCACGGCTCGCGAGCGGTGAGATCATCGGCTCGTTCGCCCTCACCGAGCCGGGCTCGGGCTCCGATGCCGCCTCCATCCGCACCACCGCGCGGCGCGACGGCGACCACTACGTCATCGACGGCACCAAGCGCTACATCACCAATGCGCCCCAGGCCGGGGTGTTCACGCTGTTCGCGCGCACCGACCCCGACGCCCGGCCGGCCGACGGCATCTCCGCCTTCCTGCTCGAGCCGGGCACGCCGGGTCTCAGCCTCGGGCCGGTCGACCGCAAGATGGGCCAGCGCGGGGCGCACACCTGCGACGTGATCCTCGAGGGCTGCCGGGTGCCGGCCAGCGCGCTGCTCGGCGGTCGCGAGGGCGTCGGGTTCAAGACCGCGATGCGGGTGCTCGACCGCGGCCGCATCCACATCTCGGCGGTGTGCGTCGCGCTCGCCGAGCGCCTCATCGACGACGCCCTCGCCTACGCGATGCAGCGCGAGCAGTTCGGCCAGCCGATCGCGGAGTTCCAGCTCGTCCAGGCGATGCTCGCCGACAGCCGCACCGAGGCCTACGCCGCGCGCTGCATGGTCGAGGAGACGGCGCGGCGGCGCGACACCGGCGCCGACGTGCGCACCGAGGCGAGCTGCTGCAAGCTCTACTGCACCGAGATGGTCGGACGGGTCGCCGATCGCGCGGTCCAGATCCACGGTGGCGCCGGGTACATGGCCGAGTACGGGGTCGAGCGCTTCTACCGCGACGTGCGCCTGTTCCGGATCTACGAGGGCACGAGCCAGATCCAGCAGCTCGTCATCGCCCGCAACATGATCCGCGCCGCGCGCTGATGCGGCGCCTGCCCGGTCCGTGCCCGCGGGGCCCCGGTCCGGCTCAAGCGCGGCGCCCCGCCCGCCGATAGTCCCTCGACATTGCGAGTCGCCGTCGCCCGTCCCGGGTCGGCGCGACGCGGGCCGAACGGGGGAGCACGTGTCACCTGAGTCCATCACCGTCCTCGTCATCGACGACGACGAGGCCACCCGCCTCATCCTGCGCGCCGCCCTCGAGTGGGACGGCTACCGGATCGAGGAGGCCGCCGACGGCGAGGCGGGGCTGGCGGCGACGGCCGCCCTCGAGCCGGATCTGATCCTGCTCGACGCGATGATGCCGGGCCTCGACGGCTTCGAGGTCTGCCGCCGGCTGACCGCTCCCGGGCCTGGCCGCGCGCCGGCGGTGCTGATGGTCACGGGCCTGCGCGACGACGACGTCGTCGAGCGCGCATTCGCC
Source organism: Ectothiorhodospiraceae bacterium (assembly GCA_024234875.1). GTDB lineage: Bacteria > Pseudomonadota > Gammaproteobacteria > HK1 > HK1 > JACKNM01. Next base: position 718,646 of record JACKNM010000002.1, read on the forward strand.
GCCGGGGCGGCCGACTTCGTCGGCAAGCCGTTCCGACCCCCGGTGTTGCGGCAGCGCGTGCGGCGCCTGATCGCGGCGCGCAGGGCCGAGGTCGACCTCGTGCGCCTCGCCTATCACGACGCGCTCACCGGCCTGCCCAACCGGGCCCTGTTCGCGGACCGTTTCGGCACCGCGCTGTCTCGAATCCGCCGCCTCGGCCCGAGCACCGGGGGCGTGGCGAGCGCGCTCGCACTGCTCCTCATCGATCTCGACGACTTCAAGGTCGTCAACGACTCCCTGGGCCATTCGGCCGGGGACGAGCTGCTGCGCACCGTCTCCGAGCGCCTGTCACGCTCGGTGCGCGAGTCCGACACCGTGGCCCGCCTCGGCGGCGACGAGTTCGCGGTGCTGCTCGACGAGGTCGCGGACTCCGGGCAGGCGGCGATGGTGGCGCGGCGCATTCTCGACGCCATCGCCGAGCCGATCCGGGTCGAGGGGCGCGAGCTCGCGCTCACCGCGAGCGTCGGCATCGCGATGAGCCCTGCCAACGGCACCGACATCGGCACCCTGACCCGAGCCGCGGACACCGCGCTCTATCGCGCGAAGTCCTCCGGCGGCGGCTGCCCGGTGTTCTACAGCGAGGAGATGGGCAAGGCGGCCCTGCGCCGGATGCTGGTCACCACCGCGCTGCGCCAGGCGCTCCCGGCACGCGAGCTGAGCCTGCTCTACCAGCCGCAGGTCGACCTCTCGAGTGGGCGGGTGGTGGCAGCGGAGGCGCTGGCGCGCTGGAACCATCCCGACCTCGGCATGGTGAGCCCGATGGAGTTCATCCCGGCCGCCGAGCACAGCGGATTGATCGTCCCGATCGGGGCCTGGGTGCTCGACACCGCCTGCCGGCAGGTCTCGCACTGGCGTGCTCAGGACTCCGGCCCACCCCGGGTCGCGGTCAACGTGAGCCCGCGCCAGCTCGACGACCCGACCTTCCCGGCCCAGGTCGAGGAGGCGCTGCTTCGCCATCACCTCGAGCCGTCGGCGCTCGAGCTCGAGGTCACCGAGTCCGGGCTGGTCGGTCCCGGAACCCGCCGCAACGCGCTGGAGGCGATTCACGCCACCGGGGTGCGGCTCGCGATCGACGATTTCGGCACCGGCTACTCGTCGCTGTGCTACTTGCGCGACCTGCCGTTCGACGCGGTGAAGGTCGACCGCGGATTCATCGCCAACATCACCGAGGGCGTCGGCGATCTCGCGGTGATGGAAGCGGTGCTCGCGATGGGTGGCCGCATCGGGTTCGAGACCGTGGCGGAGGGACTCGAGACCCCGGAGCAGCGCGAGCTGCTCACCGAGCTCGGCTGCGATCTCGCCCAGGGCTACCTGCTCGGACGCCCAGGACCGGCGGAGGCGCTCGCACCCACCGCGAGGCAGGCCGCCATCGCCTGAACGTCCGCCTCACGCCGGCAGCCGGCCCCACCGTCGGCGGCGCTCCGGGTCCACGGCCGGGCTCAGTCCATCGCGCGATCGATCTTGTCGCGCAGGCGATAGCTCGCGCCGACCATCGGCAGGAACCAGGGTCGTCCGTCGTAGAGCGGGATCGCCCGGAACTCCGCGCGGTCGAAGGCACAGCGACGGTTGGTTCGGCCGAGGATGCGCAGCGCCACCTGGTGCCCGAGATAGCTCATCATCACCACCCCGCTGCCGTTGCAGCCGACCGCGTAGTGCATGCCGTCCTGCACGCCCATGTGGGGCAGGTGGTCGAGGGTGAAGGCGACGTTGCCGGTCCACGAGTGCGTGATCTTCACGCCGCGGAGCTCGGGGAAGATCTGGCACATGAAGCGGTGGAGCACCGGCGCCGCGGTCACCGCGTCGACCGGCGCGAAGCTCGCCCGACCACCGAACAGCACCCGGGTGCGATCCGGCGAGGGCCGGTAGTAGCACAGGACACGCTTGGTCTCGGCGACCATGCGCAGGGTCGGGAAGAGCGCCCGCACCCGCTCCTCGCCGATCACCTCGGTGGCGATGATGTAGCTGCCGACCGGCACCAGGCGACGCCGTTGCCACGGCGTCAGGGGACCGGTGTAGCCGTTGGTCGCGATCACCACCTCGCGCGCGCGCACCATGCCTCGCGAGGTCTTCACCTCGAAGGTCCCGGGGCCTCCGGAGATGCCCTCGACCCGCGTGCCACCACACACCGTCGCCCCGTGGCGCCGGGCGGCAGCGAGCAGACCGCGATGGTACAGCGCGGGGTGCACCCCACCCGAGCGCCCGACCACCATTCCCCCACGGTAGTAGTCCGAGCCGATCTCCTCGCGCTGGCGCTCCGGCGGCACCAGGTGCGCCTCGGACCGGGCCGACTCGTTGAGGATCCGCACCCGCTCGGCCAGCGCGCGGTAGGCGGTGCGCGAGTGCGCGCCGACGAACCGCCCGGTGCGCTGGAAGTGACACTCGATGCCCTCGCGCTCGACCACCGACTCGAAATGGTCGAACGAGGCCGCCGCCTCCTCGAGCATCGCATTTCGCTCCGCCGGCTCGAGCGCCACCCCCTTGCCGACGTTCACCCCGCCGGAGACCATGCCGCCGTTGCGGCTGCTTGCGCCCCAACCGGCCGGCTCGGCGTCGAGCACCAGGGCGTCGACCCCGCCACGCGCGAGCTCCAGACCGGTGGAGAGCCCGGCGTAGCCACCACCGACCACCACCACGTCGGCGTGCTCCGGCAGCGGCGTGTCGTCCGGCTCCGGCCGGGCGGCCTCCCACCAGTAGGGCTCTTCCTTGAAGTCCGAAGCGAAGACGGAGTCGGGCGCGGTCATGCGGGATCTCCCGTGGTCGTGGTTCTGGGGTCAGGCCGCCGCGCCCACCGCGCGCAACAGCAGCTCGACATTGCGCAGGCCTTCCTCGCCGTTGACCTCCGGGTCGCGCTCCTCGCGAATGGCGGCCGCGAAGTCGGCGATCTCGCCGGCGAACGGGTTGGTGGGTGTGAACGGGAGCTTGCCGCGGTCGGTCCAGATGTCGCCCTCACCGTGCGGCCCGAAGGTGTCCTCGCAGATCCCGTAGCCGCGCGAGCCGTAGACCTCGAGCCGCTTGGGTGCATCGAACAACACCGAGGCACAGAGCTCGGCGGTGGCGCCGGTCTCGAACTGGAGCGCGAGCACCGCGGTCTCGTCGTGCGGCCCGTTGAACACCGAGTGCGCGATGACGCTCTCGAGGCGGACGACCTCGCCGCAGGTCGGCCCCATGATCCAGCGCAGCTGGTCGAGCAGGTGGGTGCCGACGCCGGCGAGCGCCCACCAACGCCCGACGTCGGAATGCGCGCGCCAGTTGCCGTCGTCCGGCGCCTGCCAGGTCCACTGCACGCGGGCGTGGCGCAGCGTGCCGAGCTTGCCTGCCTGCACCAGGCCGTGGAGGCGCCGGTGCCCGGCGTGATGGCGCATGTGGTAGGCGACGCCGAGCCGTACGCCGGCCGCGCGCGCGGCGTCGACCAGCTCGCGCCCCTCGTCCATCTCGGTCACCATCGGCTTCTCGCACAGCACGTGCTTGCCGGCGCGCACCGCGGCGAGCGCGTGCTCGGCGTGGAGGCGGTCGGGGCTGGCGATGATGACGCCGTCGAGCTTGGGGTCGGCCAGCAGCGCGTCGAGATCGTCGTAGGCCGGATTCGGGGACCGGGCGCCGTGACGCTTGGCGAACTCCGTCGCGCGCTGGCGGTTGCGACTGAGCACGCTCCACAGCACCGCGTCCTCCTGGTGCTTGAGCGCCGGCGCGAGCTGCCCGTCCGCGATTCGCCCGGTCGACACGATGGCGAGCTTGAGGCTCATGCGTTCCTCCCGACTTGCGAGCACCGACTCACGCCGGCGCGACGCCGAGGTCGATCCCGAGCACGACCTGGGCGAAGATTCGAGGCGCCGATCATAGAGCCTGCACGGCCGCGAGGGCAGCCGGGCCGCGCGCGGCCCACGCCGACGAGAAATCCATCGAGGGAGCACCCACCATGGCCGAGGTCGACACCATCACCGGATATCACGCTCACGTCTACTACCTGCCGCAGACCCGCGAGCGTGCGGCGCGCGTGCGCGACGCCATCGGCGCCGCCTTCGACGTCACCCTCGGGCGCTGGCACGACGGCCCGGTCGGCCCCCATCCGATGCCGAGTTACCAGGTGGCATTTGCGCCCGCCGCCTTCGCCACCCTGGTGCCGTGGCTCGCGCTGAACCGCGAGGGGCTCTCGGTGCTGGTGCATCCGGAGAGCGGGGACGAGGTGGCAGACCACACCGAGCACGCGATGTGGCTCGGCCCGGCCCTGCCGCTCGACGTCGAGTACCTGCGCGCGGTGGTCGAGCGACATCGCTGACGAGCGGCCCTTGACTTTCGATCCGTCGGCACGACTTCCCGTGCGCGGACCACGAATGGTCGTGGCGCGCGTACCGAGGATCGCCGTCGATGGACCAAGTCGTCGCCACCCCGGTCGGCCACGCCGAGGCCGGTCTGGGCTCGAGCCCTGCCGACACGGCGGAGGAGGCAAAACCTCCCCCGCGACGTGCCCTCACCCGTCGCCCGTCGCCTGCCCCCCAGGCGACTCGGGGCCAGTCCTCGCGGCCCCAGCCCGCACGGGGCTCACGCCCCCGGGCCGGTAACCGCACCCCGGTCAACCCGCGCACCGACGCCTTCCGCCGCCGATTCTTCCCCGAGGCCACCGTGGCCGAGTGGAACGACTGGCGCTGGCAGGTCCGCAACCGCATCCGCGACCTCGCCGGCCTCGAGCGCATCTTCGCGCTGTCGGCCGACGAGCGCGCCGCGGTGCTCGCCCACGACGGCCCGCTGCCGGTCGGCATCACGCCGTACTACGCGAGCCTGATGGGCCTGGACGACCCGACCGAGGCGCTGCGCCGCACCCACATCCCGGTGAGCGGCGAGCACTTGCGCTCGCCCGGCGAGGAGGACGACCCCCTCGGCGAGGACCACGACACCGTGGTGCCGGGGCTGGTGCACCGTTACCCGGATCGGGTGCTGTTCCTCACCACCCCGTTCTGCTCGACCTACTGCCGCTACTGCACCCGCGCGCGGATGGTGGGCGAGACCGGGGAGTACACCTTCGGGGTGAGTGCCTGGGAGCGCGCGCTCGGCTACATCGAGTCGCACACCGAGGTGCGCGACGTGCTGCTCTCGGGCGGCGATCCGCTGGCGTTGCACGACGACAAGCTCGAGCACCTGCTGCGCCGACTGCGCGCGATCCCGCACGTCGAGTTCGTGCGCATCGGCACCAAGATGCCAGCGGTGCTACCGATGCGGGTGACGCGCGATCTGGCGCGGATGCTCGCCCGCTACCAGCCCTGGATCAGCATCCACTTCACCCACCCCGACGAGATCACGCCGGAGGTGGCCACCGCCTGCGCGCGGCTGGCCGACGCCGGGCTGCCGCTCGGCAGCCAGACGGTGCTGCTCAAGGGCATCAACGACGACGTCGAGACGATGCGCCGTCTGGTCCACGGGCTGCTACGCAATCGGGTGCGGCCTTACTACCTGTATCAGTGCGATCCCATCAAGGGCTCGGCGCACTTCCGTACCAGCGTCGACAAGGGGTTGGAGATCATCCGGGGCTTGCGTGGTCACACCACCGGGTACGCAGTGCCGACCTATGTGGTCGACGCCCCCGGCGGCGGCGGCAAGATCCCGTTGATCCCCGACCCGGTGGTCGGGCGCGACGGCGACGATCTGCTCCTTCGCAACTTCGAGGGTGCAGTGCACCGCTACCCGGACCCGGAGGGCACGCTCGGCCGAGCGCTCGGCGGCCGATGAGCGCGCGCCAGCCCACGCCCCGTGCGCCGAAGGGCGCGCGGGGCGGCCGTCCCATCGTGGTGCTGCACAGCGCGGTGGCGGCCGACGCCGCCGCCGACGACCAGGACGGCCTGGCCCAGGTCGAGGCGGTGTGCGCGGCGCTCTCGGCGCTCGGCCACCGCGCGTTGCCGGTCGCGTTCGGCGCGGACCTCGCGGCGGAGACCGCGCGCCTCGCCGAGCTCGCCCCGGCCCTGGTCTTCAACCTCGTCGAGTGCGTGGCGGGGACGCTGCGCCTCACCCATCTCGCGCCCGGGATTCTCGACGCGCTCGGAATCCCGTACACCGGGTGCGACGCCTCGGCGCTGCTGGTGACCGGCGACAAGCTGGTCGCCAAGCGCATGCTGCGCGGCGCCGGCGTGGCGACCCCGGGCTGGCTCGAGCCGGACGGGACCCTGGTCGGCGCCGAGCCCGGCGCGCGGTTCATCGTCAAGTCGGTGCACGAGGACGCCTCGCTCGGCATCGACGCGACGTCGATCGTCGACGGCGCGGCGCGGGCACGCCAGGTGATGGCCTCGCGCGCCGCGCGCCACGGCGGCACCTGGTTCGCCGAGGCGTTCGTCGACGGACGCGAGTTCAACGCCTCGGTCATCGGCGCACGTGACGTCCCCGAGGTGCTCCCGATCCCCGAGATCGAGTTCGTCGACTACCCCGACGACATGCCACGCATCGTCGACTGGGACGCGAAGTGGGTGCCGGAGAGCTACGGCTACTCCCACACCCCGCGGCGCTTCGACCTCCCGGCGAGCGATACCGCCCTGCTCGAGCGCCTCGCCGCGGCGAGCCGCGCCTGCTGGCGGCTGTTCGGGCTCGCCGGCTATGCGCGGGTCGACTTCCGCGTCGGCACCGACGGCCTGCCAATGGTGCTGGAGGTCAACGCCAACCCCTGCATCGCGCCCGACGCGGGGCTCGCGGCGGCGGCCGAGCGGGCCGGCCTCGACTACCCGGCGCTGGTGGCGCGGGTGCTCGCACTCGGCACCGCCCAGGGCGGGCGCGCCGCCGCCTGAGGACGAGAGACCGTGTTCCGCATCCGACCCGTGCTCGACGACGGCACGCCGGCCAACGCCGCGACCATCGGCCAGGTGCAGGCGATCCTGCGCGCCCAGTTCCCCGAGATCGAGGCGCGCGAGGTCGCCGAGCTGCCGGCGAAGCTGCGCGACCCGCTGAAGTTGCGCTTCCGACCGATCCTGCTGGTGGCCGAGGACGCGGCGGACCGCGTGCGTGGCTTCGCCCTGCTGCTCCACGCGCCGGACCTCCGGTTCTGCTTCCTCGACTGGATCGCCAGTGCGCCGGGCAAGGCCGGCGGCGGGGTGGGCGGCGCGCTCTACGAGCGGGTGCGCGAGGAAGCGCTGGCGCTCGACGTCGTCGGGCTGTTCTACGAGTGCCTGCCCGACGATCCCGCGCTGTCGCCGAACCCGGCCACGCGCGCCGCCAACGCCGCGCGCCTCGCCTTCTACGAGCGCTTCGGCGCCCGCCCCGTCGAGGGCACGGCCTACGAGACCCCGCTCGAGCCGGGCGGCTCCGACCCGCCATACCTGGTGCTCGACCCGCTCGGGCGCGAGACGCTGCCGACCGGCGCCGAGATGCGCCCCATCGTGCGCGCGATTCTCGAGCGCAAGTACCCGACGCTCTGCCCGCCGGGCTACGTCGACCATGTCGTCGCCTCACTCGGCGACGGCCCGATACGACTACGCGCGCCGCGTCACCGCCGGCGCGCATCGCCCACCGTGGTGCCACGACGCCGACTGGCCGCGCGCATCCCGCTGGTGGTGAACGACCGCCACGACATCCACCACGTGCGCGAGCGGGGCTACGTCGAGGCCCCCATTCGGGTCGGCGCGATCCTGCGCGAGCTGGAGTCGAGCGGCCTGTTCGAGCGCCTCGAGCCGCGGCATTTCGCCGACCAGCACGTCCAGGCGGTGCACGACGGGCGGCTGGTCGAGTACCTGCGCCGCGCCTGCGCCGCGGTCGGGCCGAAGCGCAGCGTCTACCCCTACGTGTTTCCGATCCGCAACGCCCTGCGCCCGCCGCGCGAGATGGCGCTGCGCGCGGGCTACTTCTGCATCGACACCTTCACCCCGATCAACGGCAACGCCTATCCAGCCGCCCGGCGCGCGGTCGACTGCACCCTGACCGCGGCGGAGCGGGTGCTCGAGGGCCAGCGCCTCGCCTACGCCCTGGTGCGCCCGCCAGGCCACCACGCCGAGCGCCGCGCCTTCGGTGGCTTCTGCTACTTCAACAACAACGCCGTCGCCGCCCACTACCTGAGCCGCTACGGCCGGGTGGCGGTGCTCGACATCGACTACCACCACGGCAACGGCACCCAGGACGTCTTCTACGAGCGCGACGACGTGCTCACGGTGTCGATCCACGGCGACCCGAGCTTCGCCTACCCGTACTTCAGTGGCTTCCGCAACGAGACCGGCTCCGGGCGGGGCGCCGGCTACAACGTGAACATCCCGTTGCCGGAGACGGTGACCCCGGAGGCGTATCGCACCGCGCTCGCCACCGCGCTCACCCGCATCGAGCGCTTCGCGCCCACCTACCTCGTGCTCGCGGCCGGCTTCGACACCGCGGCCGGAGACCCGACGGGGAGCTGGGCCAATCGCCGCGACGACTTCACCCGTATCGGGCAGATGGTCGGCCACACCGGGTATCCGACGCTGGTGGTCCAGGAGGGGGGATACCGGGTCCGCACCCTCGGCGAGAACGTCCGCGCCTTCTTCCAGGGCCTGGCCGACGGCGCCGCGGACGTCCCGCAGCCGCCGACACGACGCGTCACCCGTCGCCCCGCCGCACCCGATCCGGAGGCGATCGACTGGCGCGAGGCGGTGACCGCCGCCGACGCCGAGCCGGTTCGATCGCTGGTCGCGGCGACCGGCGTGTTCAGCCCCGAGGAGGTGACGATGGCGGCCGAGCTGGTCGAGGAGCGCGTCGCCCGCGGCCCGGCGAGCGGCTACCACTTCGTGCTCGCCGAGAGCCGCGGCACCCTGCTCGGCTTCACCTGCTACGGCCCGATCTCCGGCGCCGAGGGTCGGCACGATCTCTACTGGATCGCCGTCCATCCCCGCGCCCGCCGCGCCGGCCTCGGCCGCCGGCTCCTCACCGCCACCGAGCACGCCGCGCGCGCCCAGGGCGCGGTGCGGTTCTACGTCGACACCTCCGGCTCGGACGCCTACGCGCCGGCCAGACGGTTCTATCGCGCCATGGGCTACCGCAAGGCGGCGGAGCTGCCGGACTTCTATCGCGCCGGCGACGCCAAGGTCATCTTCGAGAAATCCCTGGCCGGTTGATTCGACCCGGCCACGCAGTGGAGACGCGAGTCATGCGCATCGGCATCACCTACGACCTGCGCTCGGAGTACCTGGCGCGCGGCTATGGCCTGGAGGAGACCGCGGAGTTCGACCGCGACGACACCGTCGAGGCGCTGGAGCAGGCGCTGGAGGCCCTCGGTCACCAGCCCGAGCGCATCGGCAGCGTCGGCGCCCTGGTCGATGCGTTGGCCGCAGGACGGCGCTGGGACCTCGTGTTCAACATCGCCGAGGGCATGCACGGTTTCGGACGCGAGGCGCAGGTGCCGGCGCTCCTCGACGCCTACGGCATCCCCTACACATTCTCCGATCCGCTGGTGATGAGCGTGTGCCTGCACAAGGCGGTGACCAAGCAGGTGATGGCGGCCCACGGCCTCGCCACCCCGGCGTTTCGACTGGTGCACACCGTGGCCGAGGCGCGCGAGGTCGACCTGCCGCTTCCGCTGTTCGCCAAGCCGGTCGCCGAGGGCACCAGCAAGGGCGTGGATCGTGAGTCGGTCATTCGGTCGCGCGAGGCGTTGGTCGCCGCCTGCGAGCGGCTCCTCGCGCGCTACCGGCAGCCGGTGCTGGTCGAGCGCTTCCTCCCGGGGCGCGAGTTCACCGTCGGCATTCTCGGCTCCGGCGCCCGCGCGCGAGCCCTCGGGGCGATGGAGGTGGTGGCGCTCGCCGGGGCCGATCTCGAGGTCTACTCCTACGAGAACAAGGAGCTCTGCGAGGAGCGGGTGGTGTACCGGCTCGCCACCGACAGCGCCGGGCGCGCCGCATCGCGGCTCGCGCTCGAGTGCTGGCGGCGCATCGGCGGACGCGACGTCGGACGCATCGACGTGCGCCTCGACGAGCAGGGACGGGCGAGCCTGATCGAGGTCAACCCGCTGCCGGGTCTGCATCCGGGGCACTCCGACCTGCCCATTCTCTGCGGCCTGCTGGGCATCCCGTTCCTCGCGTTGATCGAGCGAATCCTCGCCTCTGCGAGCGAACGCGTGCCACGGCGGGTGCGCGGCCGGGGTCGCCGCGCGGTGGCGAGTGTGGGCGCGGTGCCCGCATGACGCATCTCCCACCGGAGCGCCCGTCTACCTCGGCGGGCGTTTGACCGGGATCAGAATTCACGCTGGATCCGCAGCGAGAGCCGCAACTGGAACTGATGTGCGTGCGTTCGGTCACAGACGCTGGGACCGGGCGGTGGCATCGTTTCCGTCATCGTTGAATGTAGCCGTCGTGGCCCGGTTCCGGGCCGGCATCGGGAACGGAACCACCACCAGAGCGGCGCTTCGCGGGCCGGGATTCGCCGGCGTGCGGGCGGCACGGGCGGGCGCGACCCGACCGTCGAGCACCCGGCCACCCGGCAGGAGGACCAGACGATGGCAGCGACTGTCGCGGGGGACTGGCACCCCCTCAACGGACGTCCCCAGGAGGCCGAGCGCCGCAGCGCGCCGCGCCGGCCATGCCTGCTCCACGCCGTCATCGTCGGCGGCTACGGCGAGCCGCGCATGTGCACGGTCTTCGACCGCGGGCCGGACGGGCTCGGCGTCGGCCTCCAGGTCGACCGTACGCCCGACGTCCCTCCGGCGCCGGCGATCGGCACGCCGGTCGAGGTCATCCTCCCCCCGGATGGCTCGCGCGGCGAGGCGCGGCTCCGCGCCACGGTGCGCTGGGTCAGTCCCGAGGAGAGCCAGGACACGATCGGGCTGTCGCTCGACGCCGTCGACGCGCGTCTGTTGTCGCGGCTGTTCCAGGCCGAGTGCGCGGCGGCGGCCAGCGCGGAGGCGCCGCCGGCGCAACCGCGACCGCGATTGGCGCCCTCGGCCACGCGCGGGCCCCGGGCTCGTACCACGCTGGACCGCGTCACCGCGGTGATGGCCGGCGCGGCCCTGCTCATCGGCACCGGGCTCCTGGTCGACCGCGTCGTCGGACACCAGCCGGTGGTCACCTCGACCGTCGGCGATGCCACCGGGGAGTTGCGGCTACGCGATGCCGACGGACGCCTGCGTGTCGCCGCCGGACTTCACGACAACGTGCCGGTGGTGCAGCTCTTCTCGCCGACCGGCGTCGCCGCCATCACCTTCGGTCAGCGCTTCGACGGCGCGCCGTTCATCGACATCTCGAACGCGCGCGGCGAGAGCCGGGTGCTGCTCGACATCGACGAGAGCGGCCGCGGGCGGCTGCGCCTGCTCGACGAGGCCGGCAACACGACCTTCGCGGCGCGCTGACGCGACTCCGGATCGCCCCCGTCGCCGAGGCGATCAGGCGCTGGCGGTGCGCGGGCTGGTAGGCGCGCGCCGCGTCTCCCACAGCCTCGCCAACCGGCCCAGGATGCCCTCGGGCATGAAGATGATGAAGATCACCAGCATCAGGCCGTAGATCGTCCCGTCGAGGCCATGGACATCGTGGCCGAACGCCACCCGCAGCCCCTCTGCCAGCAGTAGCGTGAATGCCGCACCGAAGGTGGGGCCGAGGCGCACGTACATTCCCCCCGCGATCACCGCGAAGACGATCTCGAGCGACTTGGCGATCCCGGACACGGTCTCCGGGTTGATGTAGAGCTGGTACTGACCGTACGCGATCCCACCGAGCGCGGTGAGCGCCGCGCTGAGCACGGTGATGGTGAGCTTGGTGCGGGTGACGTCGACGCCGACCGAGGCCGCCGCGTCCTCCTGCTCGTTCGCTGCCTCCAGCGCGTAGCGGGCCATGCTCGAGTCGACGCGCTTCCACACCCACAGCCCGAGTAGCCACAACCCGACCGCGACGTAGAAGAACACGCCCTTGCTCGATACCTGTAACGCGACCAGGCTGAACGAGACGTCGGCCGACAACGCACTCGCCGGCGTCACACCGAGCGAGCCACCGGTCCAGTCGCGCAGCGCCACGATCAGCATCAACACGATCTCACCGAGCGCGAGGGTGACCAGCGCGAAGTAGTGCCCGGTGATGCGGAAGCGAAAGCACGGATAGCCGATCAGGACCGCGACCAGCACCGCCAGCGCGACCGCCACCGGGATTCCGAGCCAGGGCGAGATGCCGGCGTGGTTCCACAGCATGGTGACGGTGTAGGCGCCGATGCCGAGAAAGGCGCCGTGGCCGAGAGACACCAGTCCGAATCGTCCCATCAACGACCAGGCGGTGTACACGAAGCCCCAGATCAGAATCGTGATTCCGAGGTGGAGCACGTAGTCGCTCACGCCGAGCATCGGCACCGCGAGCAACGCGACGAGACCGATCAGATTCGCGAGACGTCCCATCCGACCGACCTCAGGCACGCTTGCCGAGCAGCCCTTGCGGGCGCCAGAACATCATCGCGATGAAGAAGCAGAACGCGAACACATAGCCCCATTCGAGCTCGAAGTAGAAACCGCCGACCTGGATGAACTGCGCGAAGATGAACGCGGCGAGGAATCCACCGAGCAGGTTCCCGAGCCCGCCCATGACGCAGACCATGAAGGTGATGGGACCGAAGGTGAGGCCGATGGCGGGGTGGACGTCGTACTGCAGCACCAGCAAGCAGGCCGCGAGCCCGGCCAGCCCACCGCCGATGGCCGAGGTGATGAGATAGATCCGACCCGGCTTGACCCCCATCAGCGGCATGATCTCGCGGTCCTGACTGATGGCGCGGATCGCGGTGCCGAGGTACGTCTTCTTCAAGAACAACCACAACAGGGCGACCGCCACCAGCGAGACCCCGCACGCCCAGATCCGCGACTGCGACAGGAAGATCTCGCCGAGCTCCAGGCTCGGCATGCTGATCCCGAGATTGCGGAACTCGATGCCGAACACCAGCGTCGCCAGCGCCTGCATGAACGTGAGGACACCACCGGTGACCAGGAGCTGATTGATCGGCGCACCACCGAGGACGGGGCGGATCACGAGCCAGTGCAACAACACTCCCAGCACCGCCACCACCACCACACAGACCGCGAAGGCGAGCAGCAACGGCCAGCCGAGATCCTTGTGCAACACGTAGTTGCCGTACATCCCGAACATGATCAGCTCCGCATAGCAGATCCAGACCACGTCGATGACACCGAAGACGATGTTGAGCCCGAGCGCGAGTAGCGCCAGCACGCCGCCGAGCAGGATTCCGTTGAGGATCGCCTCGAGCAGGAAGATGTCGATCATCGTTGGCTTTCCATGTTCACCGCCCTCACCGCGACTCGCGTGTCCCGGCGCCGGTGGCCGGGCCGACGCCGCTCACAGCCCGATGTACGCGCGGCGGATGTCGTCGCTCGCGAGGAGCTCGCTCGCCGCACCGCTCGCCTTGATTCGCCCCACCTCCAGGAGGTAGGCGCGGTCGACCACGCGCAACACCTGCTGGATGTTCTGCTCGACGATGAGCACCGTGAACCCTTCCGAGCGGATGCGCTGCACCATGTCGAACACCTGCTGCACGATCACCGGCGCCAGACCGGCGGACGGCTCGTCGAGCAGCAGCAGCTTCGGGCCGGACATCAGGCCGCGACCGATGGCACACATCTGCTGCTCGCCGCCGGACAGGGTTCCGGCAATCTGGTCGCGGCGCTCGGCGAGGCGCGGAAAGAGCTCGTACACGTGCTCGAGACGAGTCGAGAACTGCTTGCGCGCAGCGGGCAGGAACGCCCCCATGCGCAGGTTCTCCTCCACCGTCAGCCCGGCGAACAGTCGCCGGTGCTCCGGCACGTGCGCCATCCCGAGCGCGGTGACCTCGTCGGCACCGAGTCCGGCGAGGTCGTGGCCATCGAAGTCGATGGTCCCGGTGCGCGGCTCGATCAGCTTGGAGACCACCCGCAGCAACGACGTCTTGCCGGCCCCGTTCGGACCGATCACCGCCACCGCCTCACCGGCCTCCACCGCCAGCGCAACGTCGAACAGCGCCTGGAACGAGCCATAGCCGGCGGACACACCCTCCACGCGCAGCATCAGCTCGTGCCTCCAGCGCCGGTCTCGCTCCGCGCCCGCGCCGCGACCTGCGCCTGCACCTCACCGGCGTCGCCGCCGAGATACACCTCCACCACCTTGCGATCGGAGGCGACGACCTGCGGCAATCCCTCGGCGATCACCTCGCCGTGGTCCAACACCACGCAGCGATCGACCACACGCATCAGCACCCCCATGATGTGCTCGACCCAGACGATGGTGATGCCGCGCTGGCGACGAATGTGCTCGAGCATGTCGGCGGCCTGGTCCATCTCCGACTCGTCGAGCCCGCCGAGGCTCTCGTCGGCGAGCAGCACCCGCGGCCGGGTCGCCAATGCGCGCGCCAGCTCCAGCTTCTTGAGGCCGGCTGCACCGAGACCGTCGATGGTCGTCTCACCGTCCACCGGGAGTTGCACCAGCGCCAGCGCGTCCTCGGCGCGCGACCACGCCTCGGACCGACCGATGCGCTCGCCGGCACCGTAGTAGGCGGCGAGGGCGACGTTCTCGAGCAGCTTGAGACGCGTGAACGGGCGCGGAATCTGGAACGTGCGTGCGATACCGGCGCGGCACACGAGATTCGGCTTCAGCCCGCCGATCTCGCGGCCCTGGAAACGGACCGACCCGGCGGTGGGCGTGAGGGTGCCTGCAATCAGGTTGAAGGTCGTGCTCTTGCCCGAGCCGTTGGGACCGATCAGCCCCAGGATCTCGCCCTCACCGACCTCGAAGCTCACCTGGTTGACGGCGGTGAAGCCGCCGAAGCGCTTGGTCAGGCCGTCGACCGACAGCATGGTCACGTGTCCCCGTGCGATGGGTCTGGCTCGTCGTCCGCCACCGAGCACGGCCATCGACGAGGCCGGCTGGAGTGTGGGCTCGGCGCCATCTCGGGGACGGCGCCTCGTCGGCGGCGAGCGGGCCCGCCACGGACCCACCCACCGCCCCGCCCGCGCGCGCTACTTGGCGTAGGCGTGCCCCTCGGGCAGCGGCAACACCGGCTCGATGGTCTTGATCGCGGTCGGCCACACGATATTGGTCTTGCCGTCGATGTACTGCATCACCACCGGCGAGGAGCGCTCGTTCTGACCCGACATCTCGTGGCCCTCGGGGAAGAACTTCACGCCGTAGCCCTGGATCGTCCCGCCCACCGGGATGTCGGTGTCGAGCGCCGCCTTGCGCAGCGCCTCGGGGTCGTAGCCACCGTAGGTCTTGATCGCGCGCGGCAACACGTCGGTGAAGAAGATCCACGACTGATTGAAACCCATCGAGGTGTGCGGTGGCACCTCCTGCGCGCCAGTCTCGGCCTTGTAGCGCTTCACCATCTCGGCGGTGAGATCCCCGAGCCCTGGCGCGAGGGTCGCCGGGTCGAGAAGCTGCGCCGCGACCGGATCGACGTTGAAGATGTAGTTCGCGTCCGCCCCGAACGCCTCGCTCAGCTTGTCGATCTGACCGTAGCCCGCACCGTGCCCGATGAGCGCCTTCCAGCGCAGCCCCTGCTCCTTCGACTGACGCAGGAACAGCGTGATGTCGGGGTTGTAGCCGGTGTGGAGGATGACGTCCGGCCGCGCGCGGCGCAGCTTCGTCACCATGCTCGAGAGATCGGGCGCCTTGGCGGAGTAGCCCTCCTTGAGCACCACGTCCATGCCGTAGCCCTTGCACGTCTCCTCGTTCCCGGAGGCGACGCCCGAGCCGTACGGGCCGTCCTCGTGGATGATCGCGACGCGCAGATCCTTGGGCTCGATGCCGAGCTTCTCCTTGCTGCGCTCGTTCAAGAACGTGCACGACGCCCAGCCGAACTGATCCGAATGGACCTGGGCACGAAACACGTAGCGCAGGTTCTTGCCCTTGAACACCGCGGAGGACACGCACACGTTCGCCCACATGAAGCGCTTCGCTGCGTCGACCTTCTGCGCCATCGGCACGCAGTGACCCGAGGAGTACACACCCATGATCAGGTCGACGTTCTCCTGATCGAGCAGCCGCGTCGCCTCGTTGATCGCGACCTCGGCCTTCGACTGCGCGTCGGCGTAGATGGCCTCGATCATGTGGCCCTCGACGCCGCCCTTCTCGTTGATCATGTCGATGGCGATCTTGGTGGCGACCGCCGCGGCCTTGGAGCCGCCGCCGGCAAACGCACCGGTGTAGTCGTAGATGACGCCGATCTTGATCGGATCGGCGGCGAGCGCGGCGGTCGAGCCGAGCGCGAGGCCGGCGAATGCGGCGAGCGCGGCGAACGCTGAGTGCATCTTGCGCATGGACGTCTCCTCGGATGGTGGGTGACGGGAGCGGCCGCGAACGCGACGACCACCCCGCGGCCGGCTCGATGCCGGCTCTTCATCGTCTCCTCGATGCGCGGAGTCTCGTGACCCCGGGTCGCGATGTCAATTCCCGGCCGGGCGCGGTGACGCGCGACGCCGCGTGCGTGGCGCCATCGCCACCGTCGGACGCAGCAGGCGCGCATCGGCGAGCATCTTCGCCGCGATCAGCGGCAGCGGCACACTGCCCTCGGCGAGCAGGCGGTCGTGGAAGTCGCGCAAGTCGAAGTGCCGCGAGCCCACCGCGTCGCGCCATGCGGCGCGCAGCTCGAGCACGAGCTGCTTGCCGACGAGATAGGACATCGCCTGCGTCGGCTCGGCGACGTAGCGACGGATCTCGGCCTCCACGAAGCCCCGCGCGCCGTGACCGAGCCGGCGACACATCAGCTCGATCGCCTCCTGATACCCGAGCCGGCCGGTGTGCAGCCCGACGTCGACCACCACCCGCAACGCCCGCAGCCGCAACGCGCGCCAAGGTCGCGCCGAGGGCAACGCCTCGAACAACCCCTCGTCGACCATGAGCTGCTCGCAATAGAGCGCCCAGCCCTCGACCAGCACGTCGTTGTCGCGCACCTTGCGGATGATGCTCGGGTGCTCGGCCGCGCGCAGGAGCTGCACGTGATGGCCGGGGTAGACCTCGTGGGCGACGAGGTTGCGCATCCGGCGATGCGCGATCATGTCCGCGTAGTACCGGCGGAGATCGTCGTCCATCTCCTCCGGCACCGGCGGCACGTAGAAGCGTCCGGTCGACGACGGCGCGAAGGGCGGCGGCGGCATGTACGACGCGCCGGGCAGGAGCGCCTGCAGGTAGGGCGGGGTCTCCAGCACCTCGAGGCGCCCCTCCGGGATGGTGAGCAGCCCCCGCTCGCGGACCGCCTCGCGCAGCGCCCGCACCTCGTCGTTCACGTAGGCGAGAACGGTGTCGCGCCCGAACCCTGGTGGCGGCTCGACCGACGGCAGTGCCGCCTCGGCGCGCATGATCGCGGGCAACACCGCCTCGACCTCGCCGAGGGTCCGCTCGGCGAGCGCGACCAGCGCGGCCGGCTCGTGCTCTAGACAGTGCACGTCGGCGAGCAGCCGACGGTAGCGCGCCTCCCCCATCGGCTCGAAGGGTCGCGCGTCGCGCAGCGCCCGAGTGAGATGGTGGCAGGTCCGCTCGAGCGCGCGCGCGGCTTCCGCAGCAGCGCCCGCGAGCGTGCGGTCACGCCGCCAGGACACCGCGTGCGCGGCCATGGTGTCGATCGCCGCTGCCGCCATCTCCAACGCCGCCTCCGCGAACGGCGCGACCGGCTCGTGGACCCGCCCCTCCATCTCGGCCAGCAGCGGGCCGAGCCCGCGCAGACGATGCACCATGAGGGCGCGGCGGCGCTCCGGCGCGAGATGATCGAGCAACTCGAGTCCCTCGAACGCGTCGATCCCCGCCTGCAGATAGAGCAGCGGGTTGACGTCGAGCCATCCGAGCTCGTCGATGAAGAACGTGGCGCCGGCGAGATCGGCCCGCAGTGCCTCGCGATCGAGCGCGGCCTCGCTGTCCGGCGGGCGTCGCGGTGTCGCCGCGACCGCGCGCCGCGCGTGCTCCACCGCGGCCCTGAATGCGGCCACCGCGGGAGGGGCGAAGCTCGGGTCACGGTCGGCGTGCGGCTCGTACCCGCGCGCGACCGCGTGCTCCGGTCGGAACCGGAAGAAGGCGTCGACGTACTCGGCGGCGAGCGCGTCGAGACTCATCGCACACCGACCAGGAAGGGTGCGATGCCACCACCGGCCTGGATGTTCACCACCGGCCCCGGCGCGTAACGACCGAATACCCCGAGCCCACGCCGACCGGGGAACAGCCCGACCGCGCAGCACATCGGCACCAGCTCGCAACCGCCGTCCGCATCGAGCACCGGGAACGGCTCGACGTCGGTCGCCGCCGCCTCCTGGACCACGTGCGTGTCGGGCGTCGACAGCGCCACCTGCAGCGCGTCGCGCCAGACGCCGGCGTCGACCACCCGCCCGATCACGACACCCTCGCCACCGCAGGCACGGTTCGGCTTGATCACCAGGCGCTCGCGATTGCGGTCCACCCACGGCACGAGGTCGATCTCGGTGCGGTCCGGCGCGGTGGTCCGGCGCTCGCGCAGCAGTCGCGTCCACAGCACGTGCTCGGCCATCACCTGGCGAGTCTCCGGCTCGAACGCGTCCGCCCACAGCGGGTCCGACAGCAGCTCCAACACACTCTTGTGCTCCAGGTCGCCACCCACGCTCGGCACCACGCAGTTGCGGGCGAACGCGACACGCAATGCGTCGAGCCGCGCACCACCAGCCTCCATCGCCACCAGGTCTCGTAGCTCGAGGAAGCGATAGATCACGTCCACCGGCCGACCCGCCGCCACCAACGCGCCGTCGCGCCCGACCTCGAGCTCGCGCGGATCGCAATACACCGCCGGCACCCCGTGGGCGGTAAAGAAGTCGAGCAGGCGTCCGAGCTCGCCACCGAGGGTGTAGAGCGTGCGGTCGTCGACCAGGGCGACCGTCGGGGTGCCGCGCACCCCCACCGCGCGCGCCTGGTGGTGGAGCTCGTCGAGCAACAGCCAGCGTGGGTCGTGGTTGGAGTCGAACTCGAGATCCGGGTCGAGCTCCGCGAGCGCCGGGATCACCGCCTCCATCAGCGCCTGCTCCGCCGGTGGCGAGTAGCTCATGCCACCGATGCCGACGACGTTGACCTCGATGAATCTGAGCCCCTCGCGCCAACCCGGGCCGTCGAGGCGGCCGAGCGCGTCGAGCCGACAGAAGATCCGCTCGCTGCGCGCGCTGCCATAGCTCGGGTCGAGGCGGCGGTAGCGCGCGAGCCAGTCCGCCTCGTCGTCGGCGAGCGGGAGCACCGCAGCGACCCGCGGGTCGAGCGCTGCCAGGCGCACCACGCGGCGCAGCGCGGTCCGGATCTGCCACGCCGCGTGGTGGACGTAACCACGGCCCGCAAGGTCCATCAGGCGCGGGCGCAGAGCGACCTCGATTGCGGTCCGCGCGCCGGCGACCTCGGTCCACACCCCACCCTCGAAGGCGCCCCGTGCCACGCTCTCGGCGAGCTCTCGCCGACGCTGAGGGGACAGCGCGCAGAAGCTGCGATTGAGGCGAGCAGACCAGGTCGTCGAGGCGACCTCGGAGGAGGAAGCGGGCAGACGCAGCGCCACGGAGCTCACCGCGGTGGTGGAGGGATGCCCGCGGCGGCGGGCGGCGCGGGCACGACGGCACATCGAGGCGAATGCCCGCCGGGTCAAGGGGTGAACGGACGCGATGGTGAGAGGTGCGGCAACGCGCCGCGGTGCGCGGCGCGAGGGAAACTCGCTCGACGACGCCCGTCCGCCGCGGCCACGACCGCGGCGGACGGGAACGACGGAGACGGCGTCAGGCGTCGACCGTGAGCTGCCGCGAGGCGCGGCGACGGCGCCCACCCAGCATCGCCAGGCCCAACCCGGCGAGCAGCAGCGCCGAGGGCTCGGGCACCGCGTTTCCGGGCACGTTCTCCGTGATCGGGGTCATGGTGGCGTTCGACACGCCACCGCCGACGAAGGTCAGACCGGTCACGAAGGCCTGTGGATCGTTCGGATCCAGGAGCTCGCTGGTGTCGATTCCGAGGATCTCGAAGGTGGAGACACCGTTCGGATCGATGGTGGTGAAGTCGAAGGTGTCGCCGGCGAGCAGGTTGATCGGCCCCTGGCCCGGGATCGACAGCACGAACTCACCGTCACCGTTGGCGAGCGGCGCGGGGATCACCACGCTGGCGAAGTTCGGCCCACCGTTCGCGTCGTAGGCATAGCCGACCGCGACCACCGGATCGATGAAGATCGGGAACAGGCCGCCGAGGCCGTTCTCGTCGACGTCGATCTCGAACTCGAAGGTCGGCACGCCGTTCTCGTCGAAGCTGATGCCGCCGGGCAGCAGCGGATTCTCCGGTAGCGCTCCCTCGAAAGTGGCGATCACGTCCTCACCGGCCGGGGTGAAGGTGAAGTTGTCGATGATGTAGCGTCCGCCATCGCCGTCGCCGGAGGCGAGCTGGAAGTCGAACTCGCCATAGACCGCGGTGCCCGACAGGGCGACGACCACCTCGCCCTCGGGGAAGGCGGAGAGAACCTCGCCGGCGGTGACCTCGATCGGCCCTTCGAATCCGCCGCCGTCACCCGGATCGAGACCAGGGATCACGAATCGACCGCCGACCACGGTCTGGCTGCCGATGGCGACGCCTGCCGCGTTGTAGGCGGTGAACGTCGCCTGGCCCTCGTCGATGAGGGCGAAGCCGAACGAGACCGTGCCGGTCGCGCCCTGCAGGAAGTCGACCCGCAGATCCGGCGCGAGCGCGGTGGTGCCCTCCAGGCCCGGCTCGTCGATGTAGAGCTGCTCGGGCCCCGGGCCGTTGGAGTTGAAGCCGAACGGGTCGGTGGTGCTGAACACCACGTCGGTCGCGGTGTCGGGGTCGTCACTGTCGTAGTTGAAGAACGGCAGCCCCACGATCAGGTCATCGAAGGTAATCGTCTCCGTTCCGAGCCCAACCGTCGCCGCCGAGGCGGGAAAGCAGAGCGCCAGGCCGACGCACGCCGCCAGAGCCGACGTCCGTCCCAGATACTTGTCCGCGCGAATCACGTCCCTTCTCCCAGTCATGTGCACATCCAACCCGCCGCGCGTCGCGCCACGGCGGCAATCGTCCGTCCCGAGGGCGGCGATCGCTCGACACCATGCAAGAGCCACGCCGAATCGAAAAAGCGCCCGGTGCTCAAGACGTTCGCGGGCAGGCAGGTGGGCGGGGGAGCCGTCGTGTCAAGATTTCCGACATCCGGACCCGGCGACCGGCATGCCGCCGGGCGAGCCCGTGCCCCGACGCTGCGCCGAGGCGAGCGGCTCGGTAGCATGCGCGGTGCGCGGCTCGACCGAGGCGCGGACCTCGCCCGACGGCGACCCGGGGGCGAATGGCGGATACCACCACGAACCGGTGTCGTGGTCGAGGAGACGAGCATGACCGAGCCATCGGCGCGCGCCGCCGGCAGCGACGGAGCCGACGCGCCACCCCGTCAACCACCGCCACTGGCCGGCATCCGGGTGGTCGACTACACCCACTTCCTCGCCGGCCCGTACCTGTCGCGCTGCCTCGCCGCGCTGGGGGCGGACGTGATCAAGGTCGAGCGGCCGCCCGACGGCGACGCCGGTCGGCGCCACCCGTACTTCGTCGGCGGGCAGAGCGGCTACTTCCTGCAGCAGAACATGGGCAAGCGCGGGCTGGCGGTGGACGTGAAGGACCCGCGCGGCAAGGCGCTGCTGCAACGCCTCGTCGACTCCGCCGACGTGTTCGTCGAGAACTACCGCCCCGGCGCTCTGGACAAGCTCGGTTTCGGCTACGAGGCGCTGTCGGCGCGCAACCCGCGCCTCGTGTACTGCTCGGTGTCGGCCTACGGCCACACCGGCCCGGACTCGCACCGCGCGGGCTTCGGCCTGATCGCGGAGGCGAAGAGCGGGATCATGGCGATGGTCGGCTCACCGGGCGAGACGCCGCCGCTGCTGCGGATCGCGCTCGGTGACATGTACACCGGCATCCACGGCGTCGCCTCGGTGTGCGCGGCGTTGCTCGCGCGCGTCGGCAGCGGCCGGGGGCAGCACATCGACCTCGCGCTCTACGACTGCCTGGTGTCGATGCACGAGTACGCGGTGCAGTGCTACACACTCTCCGGCGGCACCGAGATCCCGCGCCAGACCGGGCACGACCTGCCGGACTCGACCCTCTACGGGGTGTTCAGCGCGCGCGATGGTCACCTCGTGATCGCGGCCCAGGTCGACGCCGCCTGGAAGCGGCTCGCCGCCCTCGTCGGCGATGCCGCGTTCGCCGCCGACGCTCGCTTCCACCACGCAGCCGGGCGCAACGCGCACCGCGAGGAGATCCTGCCGGTGGTTCGTGACTGGGTGGGCGCGCGCACCGTCACCGAGTGCCTGCAGGCGCTGGAGGCGATCGACGTCCCGTGCGCCAAGGTGCAGCGCATCGACGAGGTGCTGGCCGATCCGCAGATCCTCGCGCGCGGCATGGTGGTCGAGCAGCAGCATCCGGTCCTCGGACCGGTTCGCCTGCCGAACCTGCCGTTTCACTTCTCCGAGTGCGACACCACGCAGACGATGCCGGCGCCATTGCTCGGCCAGCACAACCGGGACGTCGCCGCCAGCCTCGGCTACGACGCAGCGCAGATCGAGGCGATGATCGCCGATGGCGTGCTGCACGCGGAAGCGCTGCCCGATGGCACCCGCGCCGACGATCCATGACCACACCTGGAGGAACGACACGATGAGCGAGGATCGACCCGGGCCCCGGTTGCCCGGCAAGGTGGCCCTGGTGAGTGGCGCAGCCTCGGGTATCGGGGCCGAGACCGCCAGGCAATTCGCGCGCCATGGCGCCGCGGTGGTGCTCGCCGATGTCGACGAGGCGGGCGCCACGGCGGTGGCGGAGGCGATCACCGCCGCTGGTGGCGACGCCTGGGCGACGCGGCTCGACGTGGTCGACGAGGCCGGTTGGCGTGCGGTGGTCGCGGCAGCCGAGGCGCGTCACGGGCGCCTCGACGTGCTCGCCAACGTCGCCGGCGTGTCGGGCCGGGGCGAGATGGACATGGCGGCCATCGCCGCCCGCGGCGGGCACTCGGGCGCCCGGGTGGGGTTCGAGGTCGGTGATCTCTCGCTCGCGGCCTGGAATCGAGTGATGGACGTCAACTCCACCGGCGTGTTCCTCGGCACGCGCGAGGTGATCCCCGCGATGCGCCGCGCCGGCGGCGGGTCGATCATCAACATCTCGTCGATCTGTGGCCTGGCCGGCTCCTTCGCCAACGCGGCGTACCACGCATCGAAGGGCGCGGTCCGCCTGCTCACCAAGGCCACCGCCGCGCAGCACGCGGCCGATCGCATCCGCGCGAACTCCATCCATCCCGGCTTCGTCGACACTCCGATGACCCGCGCCGGCCACGCCAACAACGCCGAGCGAACCGCCCGCCTGGCCGCAACCCCGCTCGGTGTGTTCGGACAGCCCTACGACATCGCCATGGGCTGCGTCTACCTCGCGAGCGACGAGGCGCGCTGGGTGACGGGCTCGGAGCTGGTGATCGACGGGGGGTTCATGGCGATGTGATCACCCTTGCGCCCCGAGCCATCGACTGGCCGGCGGTTCGTCGTAGGACGTTCCGCCGATGACCGGGGCGTGGGTTGGCGGAACTCTGTCGGCCGACGGCCCGGCTCGCATGCTGCCCACAGTGGTCGGCAGGCCGGGACCGCCGGAGGGCATCCGCCATGAGAGACACGATGGATCGACGTCGGCTCGTTGCCGGCGCTGACGGATCACGACACGCGCTTCCGATCGCGACGATCGCCGCGGCCCTGCTCCTGGCCGCCGCGCCGGCTCCGAGCACCGCCGCCGGACCCGGCACCATCGGCAGCTATCCCGCCTGCGCGGTGTCGGCCCGCGCCGCGTTCGGCGCCTGCATCACCGATGTCGCGGCCGACACCTACAGCGCGCTGGCAGTCTGCACCAACGACGCCGACCCCGAGGCGCGTGAAGCCTGCGCCGAAGGCGTGCTCGCGGCCCACCACGAGGCCATCGCCGAGTGCGCCGCGATCGACGAGGCGCGGGACGACGTCTGCGACCTGCTCGGCCCCGCCACCTACCGACCGGACCTCGACCCGGCTCGCTTCGTCGCCGGGATCGACAATCCACGAGCGCCGTTTCACTCGGGTGCCTGGTGGCGGTATCAGAAGGAGACCGACGACGGCCTGGAGACCATTCTGGTCGAGGTGCTCGACGAGACGCGTGAGATCGTGGGGATCGCCGCCACCGTGGTGCGCGATCGGGTGTGGCTCGACGGGGTGCTGGTCGAGGACACGACCGACTGGTTGGCGCAGGACATCGACGGCAACGTCTGGTATCTCGGCGAGATCGCCCAGAACTTCGAGGACGGCCTGCTTCGTGACCTCGACGGCTCGTGGGAGACGGGTCGCGACGGCGCACTGCCCGGGATCTGGATGCCGGGTCGGCCGAGCGTGGCCCTGTCGTATCGCCAGGAATGGGATCCCGGCAACGCCGAGGACGTGACGGTCGTGGTCAGCACCGACGCCGACCCGACCGGCGTCCCGTTCGCGAACGGGCAGGCGGTCCTGCAGACCGCGAACTTCACACCATTGGAGCCAGGCGCGCTCGAGCTCAAGTTCTACGTGCCCGGCGTCGGGCTGGTGCTGGAGACCAAGCCCGGCTCGGGGGAACGGCTCGAGCTCGTGGACTTCGGCCGCTGAGTCCGCCAACCTGGAGCCGCCGAGGGCGGCGGCTCCAGGGGCGCTGGTCACCTGGCGAGGTGAGCAATCGATGTTCTGGACACCAGCTCGCGCGATACTGGCCATCACGCTCGGGATCGGACTGCTCATCGGGCTCGAGATCCACGAGGAGCCTCAGATGACGCTCCCGCAGATCCTCTACGAGCTCATCGAGCCCGCCCTCCTCGTGCTCACCGTGGCGGCGGTCGTGCACCTCATGGGGCGCATGCGGCGCCAGCACCAGGAGCAGATTGCGCTGTTGCGCGACCTGGAGGTGGCGCGCAGCGAAGGCGCGCAGTGGCGCGCCGACATGCGCGAGCTGCTGCAAGGTCTCGGCAAGGCGATCGACGCCCAGTTCGCGCGCTGGGACCTGAGCGAGGCCGAGCGCGAGGTGGCCCTGCTGATGCTGAAGGGCTTGAGCCACAAGGAAATCGCGAGCATCAGGAGCACGAGCGAGCGGACCGTTCGCGAGCAGGCGCGCGCCATCTACGCCAAGGCCAACCTGAGCGGCCGGGCAGCGCTGGCGGCCTTCTTCCTCGAGGACCTGTTACTACCGCTCGGGCCCCGTGTCGACCGATGACGGCCGCGGCGTCGTGCGCCCGGGAGCGGGCGGCACTCGACTCACGGCAACGGCTTGAAGAACGTGTTCGGCTTGAGGAAGAAGCCGAGGATCACGCAGCCGTCGGGTGAGTACGCCTCGTGGCGGTTGCCCTTCGGCCGCCAGATGAAGTCGCCGGCCTTGGCGACGCCGTCCTGGTCGGCGAAGGTGCCCTCCAACACGTAGGTCTGCTCGATCTCGTTGTGCACGTGGTCGGGCACCACCGCGCCGGGCGCGAGACGGAACAGGCCGGTGAAGAGCCCCGTCTCCTCGTCTCGCACCAACACCTTCATCTCCACCCCCTGGCACATCTGCTCCCAGGGGACGTCGTCGGCATGGACGTAGCGCGACGCCAGGGCGTCGAGCCCGAGATGCTTCAGGGCCGGGGTCTCGAGTGCCATGGCGACGTCCTCGCAGCGTTCCTCAGATTCGACACACGTCGCCGCGCGGCCCGAGCTCGGCATCCGCCTCGGCGATCAGCAGATTCCAGCAGGCCGGGAGCTCGATCGGGCGCGACACCACCCGTGAGCCCCACGACTGCATCCAGAAGTTGTGCGTCGGATGCGCCCCGCCTGCCACCACCAGCAAGATCTGCTCGGGGCGCGCACAGATCGGCCACGGGTCGAGCGCGAGCGACGCCTTCGCCTCGGCCGTCGGCTCGGCCTCGATCCACTGCCAGATCCCGGTCTCGCGCAGCACCTGGCGCGGGATGTGACTGCTTGCCCACAGTCGCTCGCGCACCGCCTGCTTGGAGGTCCAGCCGAGCTCGGTGAGCTGACGCGCGACCACGCTCGGCATCAGCAGCGCGCCCGGGGTGCCGTCGGCGTGATTACGCCCGTAGTGCCCGTTCGGCGCGCAGAGGTAGCGGGCCACGCGCTCCAGGCTCTGCTCGGCCTCGTCGATCAGGGTCTCCTTGCCGATCCCGCGACGCATGACGTTGCTGGCCGAGGTGGCGACGAAGACGGTCACCGCGTTCGCGCCGCGTGCCATGCCGCCGTGCTCCACGCTCACCGGCTCCCAGCCCGGGGGCAGGCCGGCCTCGTCCTCGGCGAACACCGCATTGGTGTAGCGCATGCCGCCGAAGATGGCCATCGAGCCGGTGCCCGGCAGCGCGCCACCGACGTTCTGCAGCACCAGCCGCAGCGCCCGCCCGACGGTGGCGCCGGCCGGGTGTCGCGGGTCGGGGCCGAGCAGCCCGAAGCCCGAGTTGAGCCTTGCCTCCTCGGCCACCGGACCGTTCACCACCACCACCGGGAAGGTGCTGCCCGACGTCGCCTGGAACTTGTCGTGGTCGAGCGCCGGGTCGAGGATGGCCTCCACCGCCGCCAGTAGCAGCGGCAAGTGCTCGGGGCGGCCACCGGCCAT
This sequence comes from Ectothiorhodospiraceae bacterium, assembly GCA_024234875.1. Classification (GTDB taxonomy): domain Bacteria; phylum Pseudomonadota; class Gammaproteobacteria; order HK1; family HK1; genus JACKNM01. The sequence continues at coordinate 745,213 of JACKNM010000002.1, forward strand.
GGTCAGCGCGACCGCCAGCGTCTCGACGGTGGCGATGCCACCACGGGGCATCACCTTGCCGACCACCGCGTCGGCGGGGCGATCGCTGCCACGCAGCGTGCGCGCCACCCGCTCGGCGGTGGGCGCGACGAGCGGCAGGCCGTCACCCCATGCGTTGGCGAGGAAGAGCGTGTTGACGCGGTCGTAGGCGGCCTCGTAGCCATTCGCCTCCACCGTGACCGGCGGTGGCGTCTGCACCCCGAGCCGATCGCTCGCGGGCTTCCAGGCGGTGAGCCCGGCCTCGACCTCGTCGAGCCGAGCGCGCACCGGCTCGAGGTCGCTGTCGACCAGGAACGGCGCGATCGGAAAGACGACCATCGGCGCGTCCTGGTCGAAGCCGAGCCCCGCCAGCGCGTTACGGGTCACACCCACGAATTCCTCGCGGGTCAGCAGGACGGTGGGGACGCCTCGTGCCTCGATGCGAGCGGCAGCACGGCCGCAAGCTGTCGCGCAGGCGCCTCAGGCGGCGTTGCCGATGACGACGGCGTCGACGCCGAGCCCGACGATCGCGTCGGCGGTCTCCTCGCGGTCGATCAGCGCCAGCCCCTTCGGCAGCGCGTCCTCCTCGATCAGTCGAATCCCGGGATGGCGCGCCGCGAGGTGCTCGCGCACCATCGGCAGCATCCGATGGGACTGCCACATGTCGACCGACAGCATGGCCACGGTCTTGCCGGCGAGCGACGCGGCGCGCGGCGCGTGCAGCCGGGTGACCTCGGTGGCACCGGTCGGGTCGAGAACCTCGAGCCGGGTCATCGCTCGCTCCTCGAAAACGTGGTGGGACGGAAGGCTATAACGGTCCGGCCGACAGCGGCAAGCCGCACCGGAAACGACTGAAACACCCGCCCCCACCACCGGACATCGAACGGAAACGCCCCGCTGCGACGCTACGGTGCCCCCGAGCGCCCGAGGCCGGCGCGCTCGTCCCCGACGCCGCGGAGCGTGCCTTGGACCAAGACCCCGCCCTGTCCCACCAGCGCGCCCTGCTCGACTTCGCAGTCTCGCACTCGGCAGTCGTCTTCTACGTGGCGAGCCTCGCCGACGGCCAGCCGCTGCGCTACATCAGCGCCAACGTCGAGACCATCACCGGACACCCGCAGCGGGCCTTCCTCGACGATCCGGGCTACGGCCGCGCGCTGGTCCACCCCGACGACGTCGACGCCTGCGACCATGCGCTCGCGACGCTGCGCCGGGACGGCGAGGCGACCCGCTGCTATCGCTTCCGCCGGGCCGACGGCAGCTGGCGCTGGTATCGCGACCAGCTCCGCCTGATCGATGCCGAGAGCCCGACCGACGAGCCCCGCTTCGCGGCGTCGATGACCGACGTGACGGCGGAGGTCGAGAGCGCCGAGCGCGAGACCGCGAGCCTCGCGGCGCTCCGCGACAGCGAGACCCGGTTTCGCGGCATCGTGGAGATCACCCCGGCGTGCATCCACGAGCTCGACCTCGAGGGGCGCGTCGAGTCGATGAACCCCGCCGGGCTGCGGCTGGTCGGCGTCGACGACATCGCCCGCATCCGCGGCGCCGACTACCTGGATTTCGTGGCCGCGGAGGACCGGCCGCGGGCGCGCGCCGCCATCGCCCGCGCGCGCGCCGGCGAGCGGGTACAGCTCGAGTTCCGCGCCGCGGACCCGGAGCCGCGCTGGTTCCTCACCATCAAGACCCCCCTCACCGACGCCACCGGCTCGGTGCGACGACTGCTCGGGATCACCATCGAGGTCACCGACCGCCGGCTCCGCGAGACCGATCTGCGGCGTGCGAACGAGACCTTGGAGGACGCCATCGAGTCCCTGTCGGAGGGCTTCGCGCTGTTCGGCGCGGACCATCGACTGATCATGTGCAATCGCCAGTTCCGGGACATGAACACCGCCAGCGCCGACAAGCTCGAGCCGGGCACACGGTGGATCGACTTCATTCGCGCCGGCGCCGAGCGCGGACAGTACGTCGACGCGGTCGGGCGGGTCGAGCAGTGGCTGGCGGCCTGCATCGACCGCGGCGACCCGTCCGCCGGGCTGGAGTTCCAGCAGAGCGACGGACGCTGGTTCGAGTCGTTGCACCGGCGCACGCGCCAGGGCGGCACCGTGGTGGTGCGCACCGAGGTCACCCGTCGCAAGACGATGGAGCGCGCGCTGCGCGCCAGCGAGGCACTGGTACGTCGGATCCTCGAGGCCTGTCCGGTGCCGATCGGGATGACCCGCGCCGACGACGGGCTGGTCATCTACGAGAGCCCCGCCTCGCGGGCACTGTTCGGACGCGACGCCGCGAGCGGACCGGTGCACACGCGCGACTTCTTCGCCGATCCGAGCGACCGCGACCGCTACCTCGCCCGGCTTCGCCGCCGTGGCACCGTCGACGGTCACGAGGTGCGACTGAGGCGCAGTGACGGCACACGGTTCTGGGCCGCAATCTCCGCGCGGCTGGTCGAGTACCAGGGTGAGGAGGTGATCGTCTCCAGCACCTTCGACCTCACCGAGCGCATGCAGGTCGAGGCGGAGATGGCGCGAAGCCGCGAGGCCCTGCACCAGAGTGAGAAGATGAGTGCGCTCGGCGAGCTGCTGGCGAGCGTCTCCCACGAGCTCAACAACCCGCTGTCGGTGCTGGTCGGGCAGGCACTGCTGCTGCGCGAGTCCGCCGCCGATCCGGAGGTGGCGGGGCGCGCGACCAAGATCGGCAACGCCGCCGAGCGGTGTGCCCGGATCGTGCGGACGTTTCTCGCCATGGCGCGCCAGCGCCCCTCACAGGGTGGCCCGGTCGACGTCAACGCGGTCATCGAGTCGGCTCTCGGGGCCACCGCCGATGCATTGCGCGCGAGCGGGATCACGCTGCGGCGACACCTCGCCGCCGACCTGCCCCGAGTGTGGGCCGACGCCGATCAGCTCGGGCAGGTGGTCGCCAACCTGGTGATGAATGCCGAGGATGCACTCGCCCAGCGTGCCGAGGGGCGTGAGCTGGTCGTGGTCTCGGCCTACCGCCCGAGTGACGAGGTGGTGATCGAGGTTCGCGACAACGGACCCGGCGTTCCACGCGAGATCCGGTCGCGCATCTTCGAGCCGTTCTTCACCACCAAGGACGTGGCGGCGGGGACCGGCATCGGCCTCGCGCTCTGCCATCGGATCATCGACGGGCACGGCGGGGTGCTGGAGGTGGAGGACGTCGCCGACGGCGGCGCTGCATTCGTGATCCGCCTGCCGCCGATGGCAGACGCTGCCCTGGGCGCGGACGGACGTGACGCGGCCGGGACTCCACCGGGACTACGCGTGCTGGTGGTCGACGACGAGCACGACGTCTCCGAGATGCTGGGTGAGATCCTGCGCGAGGAGGGCCACGAGGTGCTCGTCGCCAGCGATGGCGGCGAGGCACTCGACGCCCTCGCGGCGCGCGAGTTCGACGTCGTCCTGAGCGATCTGCGAATGCCGGGCCTCGACGGGCCCGCACTCTATCGCCGGCTGGCCGACGAGAGACCGGCGCTCGCGGCGCGAACCGCGTTCATCACCGGTGACACCATGAGCGAGCGCCTCGACCGCTTCCTCGCCGACAGCGGCCGTCCCTGCATCGACAAGCCCTTCTCCCCGAGCGAGGTCCGCGCGGTGGTCCGCGAGCTGGCTCGACAGTCGGCGCCCGGCGGCTGAGCGGAGAACGCCGCCGCCGCGGGGTGCCGGAAGGCGCGCTACCGGCGCGCCTCCCGACCCCGTCGTGGCTCAGGCGGCGAGCGGCAACACGCGGACGGCGCGGACCGCCACCCGACGCAGCCCCTCGGCGCCCAACGCCGCCATCGTCGCCAGGTCCTCGATGCCCTCGTCGCTCAGTACGTCGGCAAGCGCCAGTGGGTCGTAGACGGCGCCTGCGTCGACCGCCTGGATCTCGCGGAACAGGGTCTGGCGGAGCACTTCACCTTCGAAACACTGCATGACGAATCCCTCCTCGTCGTTGCCGGGTCTTCGGTGCCCTCGTCTCTTCGACAGCCCGGGCACCGTGCCCGTTCCCGAGGAGACTACCTCGGGAGAATGAAAGTTTCGTGCCAGTGCGATGCTCTCGCGCCGAAAGGTGGGTGTCCACGACCTGGATCATGGAATCGGACCGCCCCGAGACAGCCGCCGCCGCGCCCAACAGGAACGCAACCCATTGCTTTGTCGCAATTTTCAGGGACGGCCGTCGCGCCGGGCAGGGCCTTGCGGTGGGCACGATGCGAGCCCGCCACTGCCGTCCCGTCGCGCACCACCACTGGGCGTCGAACGGCCGCGACGCACCAGAGACGGGACCGTTCGGAGCGCCGGGCGCGTGGCCACCAGTCGCGGGGGCGCTCAGCTCCGAGCCAGGTAGGCGTCGACGATCGCCACCAGCCGCTCGCGGCCGAAGCTCGCGTTGTGCCCGCAATGGAACGTCCGCGCCGGGATCTCCTTCAGGCGGCGCATGGTCTCGCGATACGCCTCGCGGTCGGAGTGCCAGAGCTGATCGAACAACTCGCCGTCGTAGACGACGTCGCCGGTGAACAGCGTCGCGGTGGCGGCCTCGAGCAGACAGATGCTGCCGGGCGAGTGCCCGGGCATGTGGAAGACCGTGAAGTGGCGGTCTCCGAGGTCGACCACGTCGCCCTCGTCGATGAGCCGCGTGACCGGCGCCGGGTTCAGCGACCACGCCTCGGGGCGGTAACCGGCCACCGGAAGGGCGTCCAGGTACTGCGCGTCGCGGTACAGGTCCCACACCGTGCCGCGATCGGTCGGGGATGCGAGGACGTCCGCCTCCGCCGGATGCGCGAGTCGGTGCGCGAACTCGTGGTGCCCGCCGACGTGGTCGAAGTGCGCATGGGTGGCGACGGCGAGGATCTCGTCGCGGCCGCCGAGCCGCGCGATCTCCGGGCGCAGCGCGACGATGCCCATGCCGGAGTCGACCAGCAGGTCGCGGTCACGGCCGCGGACGTGCCAGATGTTGCAGCGCACCCCGGGCAGCACGTGCCGCTCGCGCAGGAGCGTCACGCCGTCGGCCAGGGGGAGACGCTCGTACCAGTCGGCAGCGACCGGGAGAGCGCCGCACTCGCCACCCGATCGCGCCGAGGTCGGCACGCGGCTCAGGGACGCCCGCCGAGCGCCTGCTCGATCGCCGCCTCGTCCATGCCGACGCGACGTGCGGTGGCGACGATGTCGTCCCAGGTCATCGGCGCCAGTGGAAGCCCGTCGCGGCGACGCGCCGCCATCGTCCGGCGCTCCTTCTCTCCCGGGACCAGCACCTCGCCCCCCGGCTCGGTCGGCCGCGCGCTCTTCCAGAACGCGATGTAGTCCTTCACCTCGCGCGCGAACCAGTCGTCGGAGTGGAAGAACTCGAGGGCCATGTAGATCGAGAGCATGCCGTTGCAGAACCGTCGACGCTCGGTGTCGCTCGCACCCGCCGAGGTACCCGAGCCGGTCAGCGCTCCGGCGAACATCTCCATGAAGAAGTTGAGCCCGGAGCCCTTGTGCATGCCGAAGCAGGTGAGCGCGCCCGGGCCGTTGTTCGGATCCGGATAGCGCCCTGGCGCGACCTCGCCGTAGAGCGGCGACGGATCGCTCGTGAGCTGTCCATCGGGAGTGACCAGCGCACCGTCGGGCAAGGGCTTGCCGCCACGCAACGCGACCAGCGCCTTGCCCTCGGCGACCAGCGAGGTGGCGAAGTCGAGGATCACCGGCTCCTCGCCCGCGAGCGGGATGCCGCAGCAGAACGGCGAGGTGCTGCCGCGACGATCGACGCCGCCGAACGGCGCGACGATCAGGCTGCCGCGCACGTTCACCATGTGGATGGAGGCGACCCCGGCGGCGGCGGCGCGCTCCGCCCAGTCACCGATGCGGCCGAGATGTCCGGCGTTGCGCAGCGCGGTCACCGCGACCCCGTGGCGCTTCGCCTTCTCGATTCCGATGTCCACGGTCTGCTCACCGACGGTCTGACCGAAGCCGTAGCGGCCGTCGACGATGGCGATGGTGTCGGTGTCGCTCTCGATGCGCACCGACTGGTCGGGAACGACTCGCCCGTCCTCGATCCACTGCACGTAGCGCGGCGTGCGAATGATGCCGTGGCTGTCGTGCCCCCGCAGGTTCGCCCCGGTGAGCCGGGTCGCGACCCGCTCCGCCTCGGTCCGGGAGCAACCGGCACACGCAAAGATCTCGGTCACCAGACGCTGCATCGCGTCCGGCGCGACGTGGACCATGTCGCCCTGGCGACGCACTGGCTGATTCATCGCCGGTTCTCCTCGGCGGCGCCCGTGGCGCCGCATCGCGCGCGCTTCACCCGAAAGTTCCTCAGTGGATGTCGGCCGACTCGGACATCGCCTTGCGCAGCTTCGCGGCATCGAAGCCCGGCGCCCGCGCCGCCTCCAGGATCACCGCCTCGCGCCGGGTGAGCAGGTCGACCGCCGCCGGCAGCGCCTTCACCGCGGACGCCGGGACGACCACCGCGCCGTGACGGTCGGCATGGATGATGTCCCCGCTCAGCACCGCCATGCCGAGCACGTTCACCTCGCACCCGAAGTCGACGACGTGCACGTGGGCGTGGCTCGGGCCGACCTTGCCGGCGAGGAGCTGGAAGCCCTTGGCGCATGCGTCGAGGTCGCGAATCGAGCCGTTGGTGACGGCGCCGAGGCAGCCGAGGCCCTTGTGGATCGCGGTGTTCACCTCGCCCCAGAACGCGCCGAATCCGGGAATCGGGTCGAGGTCCTGGATCACGGTCACCGTCGGTCCCGGAGCCGATGCCACGTACTCGTAGTACCGCGCGCGTAGCTCGCGGGCCTCCGCCGCCGGCAGCGGCGACGGCGTCGCGGCGCGACAGGTCGCGGTCCGGGCGTAGCCACAAATCGGCGCGAGGGTCGGATCGAGGACTTGCATGTGCTCGACCGTGAAGCCGGTCGCCCGCCGCTCGGGCACCACCACCTCGAGCGCGTTGCAGATGGTCGGAGTGTCCCACTGGCAGAGTGCCTTCAGGTCGGCCGCCGTGATCTCGCTCATTTACCGCGCTCCTCCACGCTCGACGAAGGCGGCGAGTCTATACCGGGGCGCGGCCGAGGCGAAGCGCGCCGCAGGCGGCGCCGGAGCCCCGCCGGCGGCGGTCGGCCCTCAACCGGTGGCGTCTCGCGCCGCTACATCGGTGTGAACTCTCGATCACCAGAGCCTCCATTGGTCGCCACCACCGACAGCCAGCAAGGCGACACCACGACGGTTGAGGTCCCGGCGGCCAGCGCGGGCGGCACCGCAGCGCCACCCGACCCCGCCGGGCGCCTGCGCTGGCAGCTCGCCTACTACCTTCTCGCGGCGTTCGACTGCGCCACCGTGCTGCTGTGCCTGTGGCTCACTCATCAGCTCCTCGACATCCAGGCCGACTCGGTCCAGGTCAACCAGGCCTGGACCACGCGCTTGCGCGGCTATCTGGAGCTCTCTGACCTGGCCTCCGCCGTCAACGCCCCTGGCAACCGGGTCTTCGAGACCCACGACGTCGAGTCCGCGACCGCCGAGCTGACCGACGCCCTGCGCAGGATGACGGGGCGGATCGATGCCGCCCGGCTCGAGATCGAGGACGCGGTCCCCGATGCGCTGAAACCGAATCTGGTTCGCGACCTGGACAACCTCGAGCGTGACGTGGCATCGATGGTCGCCTCGGCGAGGGCGCTGCTCGAGCGGTTCGAGGCCGGGGACCGCGCCGGCGCGGGGCTCGAGATGGCGCGGATGGACAACCGCTACTACGCGGTGACCCGGGACATCGCGACGCTGATGTGGCGGATCGGGGACATCCAGCAGGCGCTGCTCGTCGGGCAGGCCGAGGACGCCCGGCGTCTGGGTCGGTGGGAGCCGGTGATCGGGGTGATGGTCCTGGTCACGCTGATCGGCGCCTCGCTCTACGGCCGGCGCCTCGCCAGCCGAATCCGCGAGGACCACGAGGTCTTGCAGGCGGCACGCCGGGCAGCGGAGGCGGCGCACCAGTCGAAGACGAGCTTCCTCGCCAACATCGGCCACGAGATGCGGACCCCGCTGAACGGGGTGATCGGCATCGCCAGCCTGCTCGCGGAGACCGCGGTCGACGCCCGCCAACGCCGCCTGGTGGCGATGATCCAGCACTCCGGCGAGCAGCTCCTGCACCTCGTCGACGACGTGCTCGACAAGGCGCAGATCGACGCCGGAGGGCTCGCGCTCGACGCCGTCGAGTTCGACCTCGGCGAGCTGCTGCACGAGGCCTGCGTGCCGCTCGCCTCGCGCGCACGGGACAAGGGCCTCAGCCTCGACCTGCTGGTCCGCCCGGAGGTCGCCAGGCCGGCGCTCGGCGACGCGGCGCGCCTGCGCCAGGTCATCGCCAACCTGGTCGGGAACGCCATCAAGTTCACCGAGCACGGCGGGGTGACGGTGCGAGCGCGCGACGGCAGCGCCGCCGGTCGGGTCGTCATCGAGGTGCGCGATACGGGGATCGGCATGAACGCCAGCGTCCTCGACCGCATCTTCGACGCCTTCGTCCAGGGCGACGGCTCGTCGAGCCGGCGATTCGGCGGCTCGGGCCTGGGCCTCACCATATCGCGCGATCTGGTCGAGCTGATGGGTGGGCGCCTGGAGGTTCAGTCCTGGCCGGGGCGGGGATCCATCTTCTCGTTCGAGATCCCGCTACCGATGCCGGTGGTGGACGACGCGAGCGAGGGCGGTGGGACGGCCAGCGCGTCGTCGACGGCGACGCGCGAGGCCGACGTCGAGACACCGGGAGCGGCGGGGCCGCGCGCGGCGGCGGGCTGAGACCGGGCGGCGACACCAGAGCGCACCCCATGACCGCGACGCTCGAGGCGTCGGTTGGCAACCCGGGAGGGGGAAAATGGCACGATTGCTCACCTGGCTCGGAGCGAGCCGCCACGACTTCCGACTGTTGCGCTTCTATTCCCTCGCCAGCCTGGTCGGCATCGTGGTGGTGGTGGCGTTCCTGAGCGCGTACCAGTACCGGGCCGCGGTCGGGCGCATGGTCGAGCACGAGACCCGCTCGAGTCTCGCCCTCGCCAACGTCTTCGCCAACACGCTGTGGCAGCGCTACGAGGCGCATGTGCGTCAGGCGGGGGCGCTGAGTCCCGAGGCGCTGCGCCTGGCGAGCGCGACCGCCGCCCTGCGGCGCGACGTCGTCGGGCTGATGCGGAGCACCAACGTGGTCAAGGTCAAGCTCTACGACCTCGAGGGAAGAACCGTGTTCTCGACCGATCCGGCGCAGATCGGCGAGAGCCGTCGCGACAGCCCGGGCTTCCTCGGCGCGCTCGCCGGCGAGCCGCGGAGCGAGCTCACCTTCCGGCGATCGTTCTCCGCCTTCGAGCAGGTCATCGTCAACCGCAATCTACTCTCGCCCTACATCCCGGTGCGCGCGGTCCAGGGGGGGCCGGTGGTCGCGGTGCTCGAGGTGTACAGCGACGTCACCGATTTCGTCGACCAGATCGACCGCACCCAGTGGACGGTCGTCGGCAGCACCCTCGCCGCCCTGGTGGTGCTCTACGGCTTCCTCTGGCTCATCGTCCGGCGTGCGCAGGAGATGCTGTCGGCTCAGCAAGGAGAGCTCGCGCTGCGTCTGCAGCAGCTCGACCAGTCGAACCGGCTGCTCGCCCGCGCCAACGCCTTCCTCGAGGCGACGGTCGAGGACCGCGACCGCGAGCTCCGCGAGGCGCTCGCACCGACCGCCGAGCCGGCCTGAGATGCACGACCCGCCACGACAGCAGTAGGATGCCGCCCCTGGAACACCGACAGGGGTCGACCTTGGCGCGACGCACCACCGCTGGTTCCACCTCCAGCGCCTCCGGCCCGGCCGGCGGCGTGGGGCGTCCCGGAGCGGCCGACGACGGGCTCGTCGCGCTGACGCTCGCCCTGCTGCGCGCCCTCGCCTATCGAGTCAAGGGCATTCTCCCGGAGCGCTACGCCAATCCGGGGATGACGTTCTGCGGGCTGGTGGTTCTGTTCACGCCGTTGCTGCTCTGGGTCGCCTGGTCGCGAATCGGTTATTTCGCGGTCATGGGCATCGCGCTCGCGGCGCTGATCGGATTCATGGTGCTCGCCTGGCTCGGGCCGGGCGATCACCTCTGATCGGTCGACGCGGCGACGCCGCGCGCGCACACTCGTCGGCAGTCCAGGGGGAGCCTCTCGCCATGCAAGCCCGCTTCGAAGGTCGTACCGCGATCGTCACCGGCGCCGCCTCGGGAATCGGCCTCGCCACCGCCGCGCGCCTGCGCGCGGAGGGCGCCCAGGTGCTCGGCGTCGACCTCAATCGCGAAGGGCTCGCCGCCGCGGCCGAGGCCATCCCCGGGCTCGCCGTGCTCGAGGCCGACGTCAGCGCCACCACCGCACCGGCAGCCATCGTGGCAGCCTGCCGCGACGCATTCGGCGTCGCGCACATCCTGATGAACAACGCCGGGATCGGCGGCTCGCGCCCGCTCGACGAGAGCGAGGACGACGCCATCGACCGCTTCCTCGACGTCAACCTCCGCAGCGTGCTGCGGCTCTCGCGCGAGGTCCTGCGCGACATGCTCGCCGCGCGCGTCGCGGGGTCGATCGTGCACGTGAGCTCGATCTTCGGGATGCGCGGCTTTCCGACCAGCTCGGTCTACTCCGCCACCAAGGCGGCGCTGATCGGTCTCACGCAGAACATGGCGGCCGACTACGGACCGCGCGGTATCCGCGTCAACGCGGTCGCCCCCGGGCTCATCGTCACCGGGATGACGTCGGAGCGCCTGCGCACCAACGCCTGGTTCCGCGACACCATGATCGGCGGCACCCCGCTCGGACGAAGCGGGCGTCCCGAGGACATCGCCGCAGCGGTCGCGTTCCTGTGCTCCGACGACGCCGCCTTCGTCACCGGCCAGACCCTCGCCGTCGACGGCGGGTGGAGCACGACCAAGTTCGCGCCGCCACCCGCCTGACGCGTCAGGGCCGCGCCGCGGGCGCGTCGGTGGCTCCACCGACACCGGAGGCACGCTCGCTCAGGAGCCGGTCGAGCCAGTCGGGGTCCATCTCCGGCACCGACGACAGCAGCAGCTCGGTGTAGGGGTCGTGCGGCGGCCTGAACATCGCACTCTTCGGCCCCTGCTCGACCACCCGCCCCTCCTTCATCACCACCACCTCGTCGGCGATGGCGCGGACCGTCGCGAGATCGTGGGTGATGAACATGTACGCCAGATCGAGCTCGGTCTGCAGGCGGTCGAGCAGGCGCAGGATGCCCTCGGCGACGAGCTGGTCGAGCGCGGACGTGACCTCGTCGCAGATCACCAGGCGCGGCTCGGCGGCCAGCGCCCGCGCGATGCCGATGCGCTGCTTCTGCCCGCCCGAGAGCTCCGACGGTAGCCGGTCGATGAACTCGTCCGGCTCCAGCTCGATGAGGGCGAGCAGGTCGCGAACTCGCGCCTCCAGCGCGCGGCCGCGAAGACCCAGATAGAACGCCATCGGACGGCCGACGATCTCCCGGATTCGGTGCTTCGGATTCAGCGCCGTGTCGGCCATCTGATAGATCATCTGGATCTCGCGCAACTGAGTCCTGGCGCGCCGGCGGTAATCGGGCGGGAGCGCGACCCCATCGAGCAGCACCTCGCCGGCGCTCGGGGGCAGCAAACCGGTAATCACCCGCGCCGCGGTCGACTTGCCCGACCCGGACTCCCCGACCACCGCCACCGTGCGTCCTCGGTGCACCCTGAAGCCGACGTCGTGCAGCACGTCGAGCGACCCGTAGCCGGCGGTCACCCCGCGCATCTCGACCACCGGAGTCTCCGCGTCCGGCGGTGGCGGTCGCTCGTCGCGTTGGTAGCTTCGCACTGCCCACAACGACTTGGTGTACGCCTCGCGCGGCGCAGCGAGCATGGTCCGCGTGTCCGCCTCCTCGACCTCCTCCCCGCGCAGCAGGACCTTGATCCGATCGGCCATCTGCGCGACCACCGCGAGGTCGTGGGTGATGTAGATGGCGGCGGTGCCGAACTGATCGACGATGTCGCGAATCGCCGACAGCACCTCGATCTGGGTGGTGACGTCGAGCGCGGTGGTCGGCTCGTCGAACACGATGAGATCCGGCCGGCAGGCCATCGCCATCGCGGTCATCGCCCGCTGGAGCTGCCCACCCGAGACCTGGTGCGGATAACGGAACCCGATCTCGTCGGGGTCCGGGAGCTGCATTCGACGGTAGAGATCGACGGCGTCGTGCTCCGCCTCCGCGCGCCCCATCACGCCGTGGATCAAGGGCGCCTCGCAGTACTGGTCGAGCAGCCGGTGCGCAGGGTTGAAGCTCGCGGCGGCCGACTGCGCCACATAGGCGATTCGCTTGCCGCGCAGCCCGCGCCGGACGCTGCGCGACGCGGCGCGCAGATCGATACCGTCGAACTCGATGCTGCCACCGCTGATCCGGCAGCCATCGCGGGCGAAACCCATCGCCGCCAGCCCGACCGTCGACTTGCCGGCCCCCGATTCACCGATGAGACCGAGAACCTCGCCGCGATGCAACGTGAGGTCGACGCCGCACACGATCTCGTGCCAGCTCTCCTCGGCACGTCCCTCGATGCGGAGCCCGCGGATGACGAGCAGGGGCGCAACAGCCTCGGTGGTCATCACATCACTCCTTCAGCCCACTCGCGCGGTGCAGCATCCAGTCGACGACGAAGTTCACCGCGACCGTGAGCAAGGCGATCGCGCCGGCGGGCAATAGCGGCGTGATGTCGCCGAAGGTGATGAGGGTCGCGTTGTCGCGCACCATCGATCCCCAGTCCGCGGTCGGTGGCTGGATACCGAGCCCGAGGAAGGAGAGCGCGGAGATGGCGAGGAAGACGAAACAGAAGCGCAACCCGAACTCCGCCACCAGCGGCGCCGAGGCGTTGGGCAGGATCTCACGCAAGATCAGTCGGCCCAGGCCCTCGCCGCGCAGCCGCGCGGCCTCGATGTAGTCCATGACCACGACGTTCATCGCCACCGCGCGCGCGAGGCGGAACACCCGCGTGGAGTCGATGAGCGCGATGACCAGGATCATGTTCGGGATCGACGTGCCGAGAATCGTGAGCAGCAGGAGCGCGAAGATGAGCGCCGGGATTGCCATCAGCACGTCGACCGCCCGACTCAGCACCTGGTCCAGCCAGCCGCCGACCGTCGCCGCCAGTAATCCGAGCACCGAGCCGACCACGAACGCGACGGTGGTGGTGGCGAAGGCGATGCCCACCGTGTTGCGGGCGCCGTAGATCAGGCGGCTCAGCATGTCGCGGCCGAGGTTGTCGGTGCCGAGCAGGTGCACCTCGTCCCACGGCAGGTACTCCCCGCCGACCACCTCGCGCTCACCGAACGGCGCGAGCACTGGCGCGAGCAGCGCCACCACGACGTAGGCGAGGATCACCACCAGACCGAAGCTCGCGGTGAGCGGCGCGGTGCGAAGGACCCGCGCCACCGCGTGGGGCGCGAGCGCCAGCGCGCCGGCACGGAACGACCACGCCACCACGGCCGCGCCGGCCGCGAAGGCGAGCAGCGCCGCGATGGCTTGCCAGACGGTGATCGGTGATTCCATGACGGCTATCGCCTGTGCACGAGTCGTGGGTTCGACAGCGTCGAGAGCACGTCGGCCACGAGGTTCAGGAGCACGTAGGCGCAGGCGAAGATGAGGGCCGCCGCCTGCACCACGGTGACGTCGCGCTTCGAGACCGAGTCGACCATGAGCTGACCGAGCCCGGGATAGACGAACACCACCTCGACCACCACCACGCCGGTGATCAGGTAGGCGAGGTTGAGCGCGATCACGTTGATGATCGGCGCGAGCGCGTTCGGCAGCGCGTGGCGCAGCACGATGCGCGCCGGCCCGACACCTTTCAGACGCGCCATCTCGATGTAGGGCGACGCGAGCAGATTGATGATCGCGGCGCGGGTCATCCGCATCATGTGCGCGGTGACCACCAGCGTGAGGGTCAGCGCGGGCAGGAAGGTGCGGTGTAGCTTGTCGGCCAGATCCGCCCCCGGGGTGACGCGCGCGATCGACGGGAACAGACCCGACTGCGCCAGGAAGAAGATGAGGATGTAGGCGACGAAGAACTCCGGAAAGGAGATCGAGCTCAGGGTGAAGACGTTGACCGCGCGATCGTAGAGCGAGTTGCGATAGAGCGCGGCCAGGATGCCGAGCGCGAGCGACAGCGGCACCGCGATCACCGCGGCGTAGAGCGCGAGAAACAGCGTGTTCGCGAGTCGCCCCGCGATCAGATCCGCGATCGGGCGACGGTTGGCCAGCGAGTGGCCGAGATCGCCCTGCGCCACGCCACCGAGCCAGTCGAGATAGCGCAGGTGAGCGGGTCGATCGAGCCCGAGCTCGCGGCGAAACGCCTCGACCGTCTCGGGGGTTGCCGACTGACCGAGGATCTCCTCGGCGATGTCACCCGGAAGCAGCTCGATGGCGCCGAAGATCAGCACCGAGATGAGGAACAGGGTGAGCACGCCGAGCGCCAGGCGCTGGGCAATCATCTGCAGCATGGGTACACCTTCAGTGCGGTCCCGAGATGCCGGGCGCCACCGCGAGCGACGTCACCGGGCATCTCGACGGACCGGGCCCGAGGTGGGGCAGCGCCCCGACGCCGAGGCGCCGGGGCGACGCGCGCGATTACGCGAACCACCAGCGCTCGATGGCCCGAAAACCATCGAGCGTCCAGTTCGCGCCCACCTGCTCGGGGTGCGCCACCTTGCTCGAGAGCCCCATCACGTAGCTCGCGAACATCGGCACGACCACCCCACCCTCGTTGCTGACCAGGGCCTGCATCTCCTCGTACATGGCGCGGCGCCTGGCGTCGTCGAGCTCCGAGCGTGCCTCGGCGAGCAGCGCGTTGAAGCGCTGGTGGCTCCAGAACGTGTCGTTCCAGGCCGCGCCTTCCGCGTACGCGGTGGTGAACATCCAGTCCTCGGTGGGACGCCCGCCCCAGTACACCGCGGACCACGGCTTCTTCATCCACACGTTCGACCAGTAGCCGTCGTTCGGCTCGCGCACGACGTTGACGGTGATCCCCGCCACGGCGGCGCGCTCGGAGTACAGCACGGCGGCATCGACGGCGCCGGTGAACGCAGCGTCTGCGGCCGACAACGACACCTCGAGCTTGTCGAGCCCGGCCTTCTTCAGGTAATGGCGCGCCTTGTCGGGATCGTAGGTCCGCTGCTCGAGCGAGGCGGCGTGGTAGCGGTTGGAGCGACCGATCGGATGGTCGTTACCGACCTCGCCGTAGCCGTTCAGGATCTTCTCCACCAGCTCCTCGCGGTCGAGCGCGTACTTCAGTGCCATGCGCACGTTGTTGTCGTCGAACGGCGCCGCGCGGGTATCCATCGCGAAGGTGTAGTGCTGGGTGCCGGTGGTGGTCACGACCTCCACGTTGCGGGCTCGCTTCAGCAAGTGAACGGTGTTGAGGTCGACGCGATCGATGGCATCGACCTCACCGGTCACGAGTGCGTTCTGGCGCGCTGCCGGGTCGACGATGGCCAGCATCTCCACCGCGTCGAAGTGTGCGCGGCCCGACTTCCAGTATTCCGGATTGCGCTTCATGGTCGCGCGGACCCCTGGCTCGTAGGAGTCGACGACGTAGGCGCCGCAACCGTCGCGACTGGTCGGATCGATCTTGCCGCCGCTCGACGGCATGACCGGCAGATGGTAGTCGGAGAGCACGAACGGGAAATCGGCGTTACCCGCCTCCAGTGTCACCACCACGACCCCGGGCCCGTCGGCGCGCATCTCGGTGATGCCCTTCACGATCGGCTTCGCCGCCGACTTGCTGTCCTCGCCGCGGTGGTAGTTCAGCGACGCGATGACGTCCTCGGCGGTCACCGCCTTCCCGCTGTGGTACCGGACCCCGGAGCGCAGCTTCAGCGTCCAGGTCCTGGCGTCCTTCGACGCTTCCCAGCTCTCGGCCAGCTCGCCGACCAGGGAACCATCGGCCGCGATCTCGGTGAGATAGCCGTGGCGCGCGGTGGCGAACACCTGCACGTAGGCGTTGTCCCAGGTGGCCGGGTCGTAGCTGTCGGAGGTGTTGCCGTGCCCCATCGCCAGGCGGAAGGTTCCGCCACGCTTCGGCGCCGCGTGCGCGACGCGAGCGCCGAGCGGACCGACGACCGCCGCCGCCCCGAGCGCGGAGGCGCCCTGGAGCAGCCTTCGCCGGGAGATCCCACCGAGCTGCCCGCTGTGGTTCGTGGTCTTGGTCATGTCGTCTCCTCCTGTGCAGGGTTGGGGTCGGCCGGCCTCGCGCCGGCGAATGTGACTGCCGTCTCGGCATGGGGCGCCGGTGCCCTGCCCGGTCCGAGCAGGAACGGCGCAGGCTGCGACCGTCCGACGGTGGACGGCCCGTGTGTTGCGGCTACGACCTCGGTGTGAGCGGGAGGCCGGGAGGCATCATGCGTCGCACGGGGCGCGCACGAGTCGATGCGGTGGCTGGCCGGGGCGGCCATCGAGGCGAGGTACGACACGCGAAGTCGAGCTTCGCGACGCGACGCACGGCGTTCCCTCCGAGCACCCGAAGGACGTGGGGGATCACTCGCTCGCGTGATGGACGACCCGGGCGAGCCCGGTTGGGGTTGATGTCCACATCCGATGTGGGTGTCGCGCACCGACATGCGCCGTCAGACAACCATCGCGGTGTGTCGACGGACGATCGGTACCCGGGTCCGGGGGCGTAGCCTGGGCCTTCGAATCGGCGTTTCGAGGTTTGGTTTCGACTGGGTGGCGGTGACCCTCGTGTGCGATCGTCGGACCGGAAGGCCGATCAGGGTGGCACCGTGAGCACGCCAAGGCAACCCCGCGGTCCGACCGCGCCCGTCCGTGCAGCGGCTCGGACGAGGCCGACGAGGCTGAGCGACGAGGACCCGCGAGGGTTCTCGCGCAACGGCGCGCGAGGCGGGGCGGCGTATAGTGCGGGCCGTTCGGGACCCTGGAATCTTCGCGCATGACCGACGAGCCGCTGGCGGTGGTGGAGCGCCACCTGCGTTGGATCGCGAGCGAGGCAGCCGCCGCGGGCCGCGACCTCGCGCGGCTACGCGCGCTGATCGACCGTTACGACGACGTGCATCCGTCGACTGCCGAGCTCGGCGATGCGCGCGTGGTGCCTTGCGAGGCGGGTGGTCGTCCGGCGGAGTGGCTGCTGGCACCGGGCGCGGTGGGTGACCGTCGCCTGCTGTACCTGCACGGCGGCTCGTGGATGTTCGGCTCGCTGGCCGGCTACCGGGCGCATGCGGCACGCCTCTCGGCCGCGACCGGCTGTGCGGTGTTGTCGCTCGACTATCGACTCGCGCCGGAGAATCCCTGGCCAGCAGGCCTCGACGACGCGGACGCGGCCTTCGACTGGATGCGCGCCAACGGTCCGCACGACCGCTCGACGGCGGCGCTGACGGTGATCGCCGGTGACTCGGCCGGCGGCAACCTCGCCCTGGCGCTCCTGTTGCGCCGCCGCGACCACGCCCGCGCCCTGCCGAGCGCGGCGGTCGCGTTCTCCCCGGCCACCGACCTCACCTGGTCGAGCGCGACGATCGAGACCAGGGCGGACGTCGACCCGATCCTGCGCCCGGACCGCCTGCCCGCGGCGACGCGCGCCTACCTGCAAGGCGCCGCGGAGCCGAGCCATCCGCACGTCTCGCCGCTACACGGCGACCTCACCGGACTCCCGCCACTGCTGCTGCAGACGGGCGAGGCCGAGATCCTGCTCGACGACACGCGTCGCCTGGCCGAGCGCGCCGAGGCCGCCGGGGTCGAGGTGGTGCTCGACCTCTGGCCGCGGATGCCGCACGTGTTCCAGATGTTCGCGCCCTATCTGCCCGAGGCGAGCGCGGCGATGACGCGCGCCGGCGACTTCGTGCGCCGCCGGCGCTGATCCCGTGGACTGGGTCCGCCGTGGCCGGCGCCAGTCCCGCTCGCCCCCTCAGAGGGTGTCTCCGAACTGACGACCTGCTGCGAGGTCCGCTGAGTGCGCGTGGCTGCGTTGTGGGGCCCCCATCGCCCGGTCACATGGCCCGGCCATGCTCCCGCGCGACGTGCACCCCCACGCCTTGCCACTCACCCTCAGCACCCCTCTCGCGACGGCCATCATTTCAGATACGCCCCCTCAGCGCCGAAGCGTGCGCTCGACGTAGGCGCGGACCGCGCTCAGGGTGTCGGGATCGCGCCACCGCTCGCCCACCGCCTCGCGCTGTCCGCCGGGCGCGGCGGCGCGCTCGAGCACCGGCGCGTGCAGCTGGCGCTTGGTGATGCCGAACGCACGCGGCTCGATGGAACCGAGGTCGGCGGCCAGCGCCATCGCACGCTGGAGGACCGCGTCCGGTGCCGCGAGCTCGTCGACCAGCCCGACGTGCTGCGCCTGCACCGGGTCGATCGTCCGCCCCTCGAGCACCAGCCGCTCGAGATGCGACGGGGTCACGAGGCGGCGGACCACCTCGACCGCGAGCGGCGGAAAGGGCACGCCGACACGGAGCTCGGGGATGCCGATGGTGGCGCCGCCGTCGACCATCACCCGCACGTCGGCGCAGGCCGCCAGCACGCAGCCACCGGCGACGGCGTGACCGTTCACCGCGGCGACCAGCGGCCTCGACATGCCGAACGCGACCTCGAACAGGCGCTCGAGCGCGGGCACGAAGGACTCGGCGTAGGCGGGCCCGCCGTCGAGCAGGCGCACCAGGTCCACGCCGGCGCTGAAGATCCTGCCCGCGCCGGTCAGCACCACCGCGCGCGCGGCAGTGCCGTCGAGCCGCGCGAGCTCCTCGGCGAGGCCGGTGCAGAGCTCGAGATCCATCGCATTCGCCCGCCCATGCCTCATGACGACCACCGCGATGTCGTCGCGCGTCTCGGTCTCGAACATGGCGCCATCCTCGTTCCGCCGCTGAGCCCGGGGATGCTCGGTGGTGCTCGGCAGCGGGTCAAGGCCCCGATTGTGGGCTATCCTGCAGCCCCGATATCGGCCTTCCCCGAGGGTGCCCTGATGGCGCAGACGGCCTTTCGCGTCGGCTTCGTGCTGTTCCCCGATCTCACCCAGCTCGACCTCACCGGGCCGTACGAGGTGATGACTCGGATGCCCGGCGCGGCGGTCGACTTGATCTGGAAGTCGACCGGTCCCGTCCGCTCGGAGAAGGGCCTGACGATCGAGGCCACCACCACCTTCGACACCTGTGGGCACCTGGACATGCTGTGCGTTCCGGGTGGGCCGGGCGTCGGGCCGCTGATGGAGGACGAGGAGACGCTCGCCTTCCTCCGTCGCGCGGCGGCGTCGGTGCGGTACCTGACCTCGGTGTGCACGGGAGCCCTGGTGCTCGGCGCGGCCGGCCTGCTCACCGGTAAGCGCGCGACGACCCACTGGATGTCCCACGACCTGCTCTCGCAGTTCGGCGCGATTCCAGTGACCGAGCGGGTGGTCGTCGATGGCGCGGTGATCACCGGGGGCGGCGTCACCGCGGGCATCGACTTCGCGCTGCGGATCGTGGCCGAGGTGGCGGGGGAGGCGGTGGCGCGCGAGGTCCAGCTCGCGATCGAGTACGACCCACTGCCACCGTTCGACTCCGGGAGTCCGCGGGTCGCAGACGAGACGTTGGTCGCGCGCATGCGAGAACGCTCGAGCGCCCGTCAGCGCAGTCGTGCCGACATCGCGCGGCGCGCGGCGGCGAGACTCGCCGAGACCCGATGAGCCCCCGCGCGGGGCTCAGAGGGTGCATCCGAAATGATGGCCGTCGCGAGAGGGGTGCTGAGGGTGAGTGGCAAGGCGTGGGGGTGCACGTCGCGCGGGAGCATGGCCGGGCCATGTGACCGGGCGATGGGGGCCCCACAACGCAGCCACGCGCACTCAGCGGACCTCGCAGCAGGTCGTCAGTTCGGAGACACCCTCTCAGCGCGCGATGCCGCGCGGTCGCCCCCCGAGCACGGTGCAGCGGCGGATGACCCGGCGGTCGCCGGCGACGTCGTAGCTTCCGGCCTTGTGCAGGGTGCAACGGTTGTCCCAGACCATCAGGTCCATCGGCTGCCAGCGGTGCTCGTAGACCAGCTCGGGGCGGACGATCATCGCGTTGAGCTGCTCGACCAGCGCACGCCCCTCGTCGTAGGGCATGCCGACGATGGTCTCGGCATGGTCGCCGAGGAGGATCGCGCGGCGCCCGGTGTCGGGGTGGACGGTGACCACCGGGTGCTCGACCGGCGGCACGGTGGCGCGCTGCGCCGCGGTCATCGGGTCCTCGCCGTGGCGGCGATTGCGCGAGAAGTCGAGATTGTGGATCGCGTGCATGCCGTCGAGGCGCGCCTTCAAGGCGTCGTCGAGTCCCTCGTACGCGCCGTAGGTGTCACACCATGCGGTGCCGCCCCCGCGCGCGGGCACCACCTCGGCGTAGAGGATGGTCGCCTGACCGGTAACCTCCCGCCATGAGCCGTCGGTGTGCCAGGCCATGGTTCCACGGTCCGGGTGCTGGCCCTTCGGGCGCCCCTCGGCGTCGAGGTTCGAGAGCCGGTAGAGCTCCGGATGGCCGTCGGCGTGGTACTGGTTCAGCACATGCACCTGAACCTCGCCGAAGTGGCGGGCGAACTGCACCTGTCGTGCGGGAGTCACCTCCTGGCCGCGGAACAGGAGCAGCTGGTAGTCGAGGAAGGCCTCGTAGATCGAGGCGAAGAGGCGCTCGTCGATGTCGCGCGTGAAATCGATGCCGACCAGCTCGGCGCCGAGCGCCGGAGACAGCGGGCGCGCCTCGAACGGCCAGTCGCGTCGGGAAGCGGTCGCGGGCGTGCTCATGACCTCGGAACCTCCTACTACCTGCGGTCGTTACCGACGGCGACCGCCATGATGCGCTCTACAGGCGGTAGTACGCGACCGCATTGTCGTGGAACAGGCGGCGACGCTCGTCTCGCGACAACTCGGCGGTGATGCGATCGAACCCGTCGTAGATGGTGCGGAAGTCCGCGCACAGGCTGTCGACGGGGAAGTTGCTCGCGAGCATGCACCGCTCGATGCCGAACAGCTCGATGGTCTCGAGCACCACGCGGCGGTTGCCGTCGGCGGTCCAGGGCACGCCGGGCTGGCCGATACCCGAGATCTTCACGGCGACGTTCGGCTCGCGCGCGAGCCGCGCCATCGCCTGGTGCCAACCGCGCAGCCCGGCCTCCGTGCGGTCCGAAGGCAGGCCGGTGTGGTTGAGGATGATGGTGGTATCGGGGAAGTCCGCGGCCAGGCGCGCCGCCTCCTCCAGATGCCACCACACCACCTGCAGGTCGAACGACAATCCGTTCGTCGCCAGGTGCGCGAATCCCCGACGCCATGCCGGATCGCTCATCGAGCCAGGCGTACCCTCGCGCACGCCGTCCGGCCTCGGCGCGGCCCGCGGCTTGTGCCGAATGCTGCGAACCAGGGGGAAGGCGGCCTGCCCCGCGAGCACCTCCTCGACATCCGCGCGGTCGAGCCAGGCCTGGGCGACCACCGCGTGGGGATAGCCCGAGGTCTCGGCCACCGAGGTCACCCATCGCGTCTCGCCGAGCGGGTCGGTCGGATCCCATTCGGTCTCGACATAGACGCTCTTCGCGATCGCGATCCCGGCGCTGTCGCGCAGGTAATCGTCCGGAAGGTACGGCCGGCGAATCGCACTGTAGTCACCGTAGCGAAACGCGATCATGGGCTCCTCGCGCAACCACGGAATCGGGTTTGCGACGGGATCCCAGAAATGGTGATGCGCGTCCACGACCGGAAAATCGATCACGCTGTCTCCCCCCGCATCAGCGGTCACGCTCGTCGGCCGCCCGCACGCTGGGGTCCCCGTCGGCGACTCGGTCCTGGATGTCCCGGATGTGGCCGAGGTCGTAGCTGCGCAGACGCAGGTCGTCGGCGCGTTCCTCGACCCAGGCGTGGTCGACATTGAGCGAGCGACAGACCATGAAGTGCATCGCGAGCAACATTGCCCACCCATACATCGGCCAGAACGTCCACCAGCCTCCACCGATCATGAAGTTCGACGCCGCCAGCAAGCCCATGCCGAGGCCGAAGACGTAGCCATGTATCCGCAACGCACGCGGCGATACGAGCCGGCGCCACGGCGCGAGGCGAGCCGGCTCAGTCATGCCAACGGCCCCGCCGCCCGCGCGGCTTGCCTTCTCCCTCCGGCATCTCCCCGTAGCGCCGCGCGATCGCGATCACGCGTACCGAGTAGCGTAGCCACAGCACCACGAACAGCACGATCGCGACGTGATCGATGCCGCTCAACTTGGGGTGGAATCCGAACAGGTAGAAGTAGGCGAGGGCGGCGACCGGCCCGGTCGCGGTGTAGAGGGCCGCGAGGTGGCTGCGTCCGAAGCCGAGCAGGACTGCGGCACAGACCATGGCGAACGCGTAGAACGCGACCCCGGGGAGACGACCGCCCGGAAGCTTGCCGGTGAGCGCGGCGACACTGACCACCGCGAACAGGGTGCCGAGGAAGATGGCGTAGGCGTAGAGCTCGTAGTCGGCCTGGCGCCGGGTCAGCCTCGCGACCGGCACCAGGTAGGGCGTGGTCTCGTCGTCCCAGACGTACCTCTTGAGAAAGCGGTCCCAGTCCATGCCGGCAGGGGGCGGATTGGGAGTCGCCGCCGCCGCGCCGTTACAAGCCGGCGCGGCGGCGGCGGCACCGTCAGTCCTTGCGGTCCGGCGACTGGGTCGCGGTGTCGGACATGGTCTCGTCGCTCAGGTGCCCCATCTGGCGCGCCCTGACCACGAGCTGGTCCTCCGCGCGCGTGAGGTCGATGCGCTCCTTGCCCTCGATCTTCGAGCCCTCTTCCTCGGGCCACTCGATGGTCATCAGCGGGAACCGGATGTCCTGGGGTCCCCAGAGCAGAATCACCACCTGGAGCCACACCGAGATCCCGGCGATCAGAGCCATGACGAGCCCGGCGGCGAGCACGGTCTTGATGATCCAGCGATGGGTCAATCCGACCGTCGAGGCCGAGATCTCGTTGATCGACCAGGAGTCGAACGCGTAGATCGAGGCGAAGTAGATGACGCAGAGGGTGTACGGAATCAGGAAGAATGTGAGCCCGATGAACTCGAGCCACGCCTTCTTGCGAAACGAGAGGTGCTCACGAACCAGGTCGACCCGGACGTGGGTGTTCCAGATGTAGCCGTAGCCGAGCACCAGCGCGAACAGGCCAGTGTGGAAGTGCCACTCCAGCTCCTGCAGCAGCGTGGACTCGAACACCCGCCCGAAGTGCTCGACCATGAAGATCTGGATCCACACGAGCTTCCGCGCCACCACGTCCCACACGGTGATCACGATCATCGGTAGGAACAACCAGGAGCCGGTGCGACCGACCCAGTCGACGAGGCGGCGCAGCGCCTCACTGAGCCGCAGCAGCGCCGGCATCTCGTGCGCGGCCAGCTCGCGGCGCCCGGTGGTCATGGTGTCGACGGCCATGGTCCTGTCTCCTCGGTGCTCCGCCAGGCCGGGCCGAGGCCCGGTCGGCTTCGATGCTGTTACGCCGGTTCCGTCCGGTCATTCCCCTCGGCGGCGATTCCTCGCCGGCCGGGGCCGCCGGGCGTGCTGTGCACGCCCCGAGCGTGGGTACCTATTCCGCGTAGACCGCAGACATCAGCGAAAGTGCGATCCCGGGCTGCCAGATGACCAGGATGAGCCCGACCACCTGCAACATCACGAACGGAATGATGCCCTTGTAGATGCTCTCGATCTTCACCTCCTTCGGCGCGATCCCCTTGAGGTAGAAGAGCGCGAACCCGAACGGCGGGGTGAGGAACGACGTCTGCAGGTTCACCGACATCAGCACGATGAACCAGAACGTGATGTGCTCCTTCGGCAGATGGTCGCCGAAGTCGAGACCGGCGACCATCGGCGCGAACACCGGCAACACGATCAGCGTGATCTCGATCCAGTCGAGGAAGAAGCCGAGGGCGAAGGTGATCGCCATGATCAGGAACAGGAAGCCCCAATCGGTCAGGCCGGCCTCGAGGATCAGATGCTCGACGATGTCGTCACCACCAAGTGAGCGGTAGACGTAGGCGAAGCAGGTGGCGCTGATGATGATGAAGAAGATCATCGCCACCGTTCGCGCCGAGGTGTGGCACACACCCTCGAGCACGCCGAAGGTGAGCCGCCGCGCCATCAGCGCGAGGACCGTGGCGCCGAACGCACCGACCGCGCCGGCCTCGCTCGGGGTCGCCCAGCCCAGCAGGATCGAGCCCTTGATCAGGGAGATCAGGAACACTGGCGGGAAGAAGCTCCGCACCAGCAGCGGGAGCATCTGCCCCTTCGGCACCGTCAGCAGATCCGGCGGCAGCGGCGGCGCGACCGAGGGCTTCAGAGCGGCGAAGGTGGCGACGAAGATGATGTACAGCGCCGCCAGGGTCAGGCCCGGCATCAGCGCCGCCATGAACACGTTGCCCACCGACACCGACAACAGGTCGGCCATGATGATGAGCATGATGCTCGGCGGGATCAGGATTCCGAGTGTGCCGGATGCGGCGATGACGCCGCACGCCAAGCCGTGGCTGTACCCCTGCCGGATCATCGTCGGCAGCGCCAGCGCGGTCATCATGGTCACCGACGCGCCGATGATGCCGGTCATCGCCGCGAGGATGGTTCCCATCACGGTGACCGCGAGCGCCAGCGCGCCCGGGACCCGCTTGAGCAGAATCTGGACACAGTAGAGCAGGTCGTTGGCGACGCCGCTGCGCTCCATCATGACGCCCATGAACACGAACGCGGGCACCGCGACCAGCACGAGGTTCTCCGCCGCCTGACCCCAGATACGTGGCAGGAAGTTGAAGAACTCGATCAGCGAGAACATTCCGAGCAGGTAGCCGAGCAAGCCGTAGAGCATTGCCAGACCACCGAGGATGAAGGCGACCGGGAAACCGGTGAAGAGCAGGAGCGCGAGGGTCGAGAACATCAGGATCGGGAGGAAGTCCTGAATGGTGTAGAGCAGCTCCTCCTGCTCCTCGGGGCTCATACCGAGAATGGATGCGAATGCGATGCCGGCGATCACGAGGATCACCAGCGGGACCATGACCTTGCCGCTGCGGGCGATCTTCAGAATCTGCTCCATCGCTCCAAACCCGTCTTGTCAGTGGATCGGTCGCTGCGGGCGCATCACGCCCACCCGACCGCTCTGCGCGCGCCGGGCGACTCGTCGCACCGCGCGCCCCCGCGCCAGCGGAGCGTCCGGTGCCCCGCCGCGCCAGCCCGCCGCTCCGCCAGGTCGGTCGGCGAATCGGCGATATCGTCTCGACGCGCCCTCGGCGTCACCCGAACGTGCTCGGGCAGCCACCGGTTGCCTGGTCTCGACGAGATCGAGGGGAACTCGGGTATGGCGTCGCTCGCCTCGCACCGGTGTTAGCGGGAACGGGCCCGATCCGATGCGCCCGCCGCGCGACCGGCTCGGTCCGCGCATGCGAGCCAGGCGACGGGCACTGCGCCGCGCAACCCTCCGAAACCCTCGAACGTCTCGATCTAATGTCGTTTCGAGCCTGCACGCCCCGACGCACGGGCCACATACAGGCGGCGGCATCATAAACTTGCAACCCCCGAGGAGCAACGCACCGCGATTCGTGCTGCAACGCAGCACGAATCGCGCCTCTCTCCCACGACGAGACTCGCTCAGAAGTTGACCTGGTCTCCGCCCTTCAGCGCGAGCATCGCGCGGGCCTCGTCCGCCGTCGCGATCTCGAGCGAGAGGTTCTCCAGCACCGAGCGGATGATCGACACCTGCTCCGCGTTGGACTTCGCGAGACGACCCTTGCCGGCGTACAGGCTGTCCTCGAGGCCGACGCGCACGTTGCCGCCCATGATCGCGCTCTGGGTGACGAAGCTGAGCTGATGACGTCCGGCCGCCAGCACGCTCCAGTAGTAGTCGTCACCGAACAGCTTGTCGGCGATGCGCTTGGCGTGCATCAGGTTCTCCGGGTCCGCACCGATACCGCCGAGGATGCCGAAGATCGTCTGCACGAACAGCGGCGGCTTGACCAGGCCGCGGTCGAGGAAGTGCGCGAGCGTGTAGAGATGACCGATGTCGTAGCACTCGAACTCGAACCGCGTCCCGCAAGTCTCGCCGAGCTCTTTCAGCACGCGCTCGATGTCCTTGAACGTGTTGCGGAAGATGAAGTCGCGGCTGTTCTCGAGGTGCGTGCGCTCCCACTCGTACTTGAACGACGGATAGCGATCGAGCATCGGGTACAGCCCGAAGTTCATCGAGCCCATGTTGAGCGAGCACATCTCCGGCGAGGCGCGCAATGGTGCCGCGAGACGCTCCTCCAGCGTCATGCCGTGGCCGCCGCCGGTGGTGATGTTGACCACCGCGTTGCAGGCCTGCTTGATCCGCGGCAGGAACTCCATGAACACGTCGGGCGACGGCGTCGGGCTACCGTCCTCGGGATTTCGCGCGTGCAGGTGGATGATGGCGGCTCCGGCCTCGGCTGCCGCGATCGATTGCTCCGCGATCTCGGTCGGGGTCAGCGGGAGATGTGGCGACATCGTCGGGGTGTGAATCGATCCGGTCGCCGCGCAGGTGATGATGACCTTGCCTTTCGCTGCCATTTCCAGGGTTCCTCCTCGGGGTGTTCGTCGCGTTCGTCGCCGCGCACGCGGCGATGACGTTTCTCGTTCGACGTCACCGTGGTCGGCGCCGGAACGGCGGTCGCGATGCCCGGTGGCGTGGGTGACGCAGTGTGCCACATCGCTCGCGGCGCGCGCGTGCTCGGCTCGCACCGATATACTCGCGTCGTCTCACCCCATGGCGTCGCGCCGATGTACCGCCCCAAGCACTTCGACTGCACCGACGCTGCGATGCTCGGACGAATCACCACTGCCCATCCGTTCGCGGTGTTGGTGACCACGCTCGACGGCCGGCTCGACGCGACCCACCTGCCGGTGCTGGCCGACCACGCACGTGGGGCGCACGGCGTGCTGCGCTTCCACCTCGCGGCGGCGAACCCGGCCGCCCGTGCCCTCGACGGGACGGTCGAGGCGCTGGTGGTGTTCACCGGGCCGAACGCGTACGTCTCACCCGACTGGTACGTCACACCGGAGCAGGTGCCGACCTGGAACTACGCCGCGGTCCACGCCTACGGCCGGCCGACGCCGGTATCCGACCCGGAAGCGGTGCTCGCCCTGCTGGCCGACCTCAGCGCCTTCGCGGAGGGCGGGCTCGACAAGGCGCCGTGGACCATGGACAAGGTGCCGGACGCGAGGATGCGCGCGATGCTGCGCGGCATCGTGGCCTTCGAGATGCAGGTCGAGCGCATCGAGGGCAAGGCGAAGCTGAGCCAGAACCGCGCCGATGCCGACCGCGCCGGCGCCGCCGCGGCGTTGTCGAACGAGCCGGGCGAGGGTGCCCGCGCGGTGGCGGCGATGATGCGCGCGCTGGACGAGGGGCCCTGACGCCGCTGGCGACGATGCCGCGCCAGCCGGTAGCGGCGGGACCCCGTCCCTGCCCGCGGCGTCAGCCCGGCTCGCCGGCCTCGACCCAGCGGCGGTATGCCGCGAGCGCCGGCTCCGCGGGCGGATAGAGACCCACGACCTCCGCCCCGCGCTTCACCTCGAGCTGCACGAAGCGCTCGAATCGCTCCTGCTCGACGCCGGCCTCGGCGACCTCGGCCGCCATCGCTCGCGGCACCACGACGACGCCGTCCGCGTCGCCGACCACCACGTCCCCCGGTGCCACCAGGATCCCGCCGCAGCCGATGAGCTCGCCGTATCCCGCGAAGACCAATCCGGTGATGCTCGGGGGCGCGGCCGCGCCGGAGCAGAACACCGGGAGACCGACACGCCGCACCTCGGTCACGTCGCGAACCGGCGCATCGCTGACCGCCGCCACCACGCCCTTGTACGCCAGCCGTGCGACCAGGATGTCACCCAAGGTGGCCGCGGCGGTGCACCCGCAGGCGTCGATCACCATCGCCTGCCCGCTCGGGCAGCCGTCGATGGCGTCACGGAACGAGGGTGAGGCGGCATAGCTCTCGGGTGTCGCCAGGTCCTCCCGACCGGGGACGAAGCGAACGGTGAATGCCTCGCCGGCCACGCGCGGCGCGTCGGGATGCAGCGGCCGCACCCCCTGCATCCAGGTGCTGCGCACGCCGCGCTTGAGCATCACCATGTTGAGGGTCGCGGTGCTGACGGTGCGCAGGCGGTCGATCACCGCCGGGTCGAGTGGACCGCGCTCGAGCTGGACCTGGGTGGGCATGGCCTCGGTTTTCTCCTCACTGGTGCCGAGCAAGCGAAGCGGCGAGGTTAGCACGCCGCATCGCCGACGAGCCGTGCCCCGGATGCTCTCCATCATGGCGCCGCCCGGGGGCGGCAGGCACCAGGCGCGACTCAGTAGGTCGCCCGCCCACCCGAGAGGTCGAAGACCGCCCCGGTGTTGAACGAGCACTCGGCCGAGGCGAGCCACGCCACCAATGCCGCCACCTCCTCGACCCGGCCGAGGCGTTGCATCGGGCTCTTCGCGATCATGGTCGCCACGTGCTGGTCGCTCATCTGGGCGAGGATCTCGGTGTCGACCGCCGCCGGCGCGATGCAGTTGACCAGCACGCCGGTGCGCGCGAGCTCCTTGCCCAGTGACTTCGTGAGCGCGATCACCCCGGCCTTGGCGGCGCTGTAGGCCGACGCGTTGGGCGTGCCCTCCTTCCCGGCCAGCGAGGCGACGTTGACCACCCGGCCGTAACCGTGGGCCTTCATGTCCCCGACCACCGCCCGGCAGCAGTGGAAGACGCCGATCAGGTTCACCTCGACGATCCGGCGCCACTCCTCGGGGTCGTAGCGCTCGAGCGGCACCGTCGAGCCGGCGAAGCCGGCGTTGTTGACCAGCACGTCGATGCGCCCGTGCTGGGCTCGGGTGTCGTCGGCGGCACGCTCGACGGCGGCCAGATCGGTGACGTCGACCACCCGCCCGGTAAGCCCCCGGGCACCGTCCTGGGCGCGCAGCAAGGCGGTGATGGCCGCAGCGTCCCGGTCCCAGAGATCCACCGTCGCACCGCTGGCGAGACAACGCCGGGCGACCGCGAGGCCGATGCCCCGCGCGCCGCCGGTCACCACCACCACCCGGTTCTCGAGATCCATCCGGTTCAATTGCGTCACCCTCGCGTGGTCAGCCCGCGGCGCGAAACTGTAACATCGCGCCCGACGTCGCCCGCGGTGCGCGCGACCGGCCGCGCGGTGGCGACGAGGAGGTGAGGAAGATGAGTGGCGACACGGTGTACATCGGCTGCGGCGCCGGCTTCGCCGGTGACCGATTCGACGCGGCGGGGCCGGTGGTGCGCACGCTCGCCCGGCGCGACGGGCCGCGCTATCTCATCTTCGAGGTGCTGGCCGAGCGGACCCTCGCCATCGCCCAGCGCCTGCGCCGCGAGGACCCGGAAGCCGGCTACTCGCCCTTCCTCGACGACTACGTGCGGCCGGTGCTGGCCGACTGCGTCGCCAACCGCATCCGCATCGTGTCGAACTTCGGCGCCGCGAACCCCCTGGGTGCCGCGCGGCGCATCCAGGCGATCGCCGCCGAGCTGGGAATCGAGAACCTGAAGGTCGGCGTGGTCGAGGGCGACGATCTGCTCGGAATCATGAGCGCGGACGAGGTGCGCGCGCTGCCGACGGTCGAGGGTCTGCCGCTCGCCGGCGTCGACCTCGTCGCCGCCAACGCCTACCTCGGCGCACGCCCGGTCGCGGCGGCCCTGGCGCTCGGCGCCGACGTGGTCGCGGTCGGGCGCTGCACCGACGTCGCCCTCACCCTCGGCCCGCTAATCCACGAGTTCGGCTGGGCCGAGGACGACTGGGATCGTCTCGCCGCCGGCACCGTCGCCGGGCACCTCCTCGAGTGCGGTGCCCAGGTCACCGGCTCGTACTTCGCCGATCCGGGCTACAAGGACGTCCCGGCGCTGGCGCGGGTGGGCTTCCCGATCGGCGAGATCGGGCGCGACGGCTCGGTCGTCATCACCAAGGCCGAGGACACTGGCGGCATGGTGTCGGAGCGGACCGTGAAGGAGCAGATCCTCTACGAGGTCCACGACCCGAGCGCCTACCTCACCCCCGACGTGGTGCTCGACCTCACCGGGGTCGAGGTCCGCCAGGTCGGCCCCGACCGCGTCGCGGTGATCGGGGCCGCCGGCCACCCGCGACCACCGACGTTGAAGGCCACGGTGTCACTCGACGGCGGCTGGCTCGGCGAGGCCGAGATGTCCTACGCCGGCCCCAACGCGCTGGCCCGCGCCGAGCTGGCGGTCGAGGTGCTGCGCGAGCGGTTCGCCACCCTCGGCGTCAACAGTCCCGTGCGCTACGACATCATCGGGGTGATGAGCACCTTCGACGGCGACGGCGCGCCGTTGCGCAAGGCGGCGGCGCCGTCGCCCGACGGCGACTATCGAGTCCGCGTCGCGGTGCGCTCGCTCGACCGCAAGGTCGCCGAGCGGGTGACCAACGAGGTGCTGGCCCTCTACTGCTGCGGACCGGCCGGCGGTGGCGGTCAGCGCCAGTCGATCACCAGCCAGATCCAGACCGCGTCGGTGCTCGTCGACCGCGACCGGGTGCGACCACGGGTGGCGCTGGCATGAGCGCGTCACCCGCGTCCGGCGAGGAGATGGTGCGCGTGCGTCTGCACGAGGTCGCGCACGCCCGTACCGGCGACAAGGGCAACCGCCTGAACGTGAGCCTCTTCCCGTACGACCCGCAGGCGTGGCCGCTGCTCGCCGAGCAGGTCACCGAGGCTCGGGTGCTCGAGCGGTACCGCCACCGCGGCGCGAGCGCGGTGCGCCGCCACGACCTGCCGCGTCTGCCCGGCTTCAACTTCGTCATCGACGACGTCCTCGAGGGCGGCGTCAACGGCAGCCTGAATCTCGACGGGCACGGCAAGAGCCTCTCGTTCCTGCTCCTCACC
Source organism: Ectothiorhodospiraceae bacterium (assembly GCA_024234875.1). Lineage (GTDB taxonomy): Bacteria > Pseudomonadota > Gammaproteobacteria > HK1 > HK1 > JACKNM01. Next base: position 776,044 of record JACKNM010000002.1, read on the forward strand.
CTCGAGGTCGAGGTGCCGGCGCGGCTCGCCCTGCACCCGGATCGGACCGTCGGCCAGGCAAGCGTCGAAAAGTAGAGGTGTGCGGGATGCGGATTACCGTGATCGGAGCCGGCGCGATGGGCGGCAGCTTCGGCGCCGCGCTGGCCCTGAACGGCCACGAGGTGAGCCTGGTCGACGTCTGGGAGCCGCACGTCGCGGCGATACGCGATGACGGGCTGCGCCTGCGAGGCGCGCTCGGCGAGCACCGGTTGCGGATCCCGATCTCGACCGAGCCACCGGGCGGTGCCGACGTCGCAATCGTGTTCGTCGACAGCAACGCGACCCGCGATGTCATCCCGACCGTGGCGAGCGCGCTCGCGCCGGACGGCTTCGCGGTGACGTTCCAGAACGGCGTCGGCAACGTGGAGACGTTGCAGGCGGGGCTCGGGCGGGCGCGGGTGGTCGGCGGCTCGAGCATGTGCAGCGCCGCGGTCCTCGGCCCCGGCGACGTGATCCTGACTCATCTCGCGCCGACCTCGATCGGTGAGCCCGACGGCGGCGCCTCCGACCGGGTCGAGGCGCTGGCCCGCGCGCTGCGTGACGCCGGGCTCGAGTCCAAGGTCGACGCGTCGATCATGACCACCATCTGGCAGAAGTTCCTGCTGAACGCGGCGATCAACGCGCTGTGCGCCGCCACCGGTCTGCGCCTCGGCGAGATCGCAAGGCTGCCGGAGCTCGACGCACTGCAGGATCGGGTGATGGACGAGGCGATGGCGGTCACCCGCGCGAAGGGCATTCGGGTCTCGGAGCCGGACATCCGCGCCACCATCAAGGCCCAGTGCCGGCTCAAGTTCAGCAAGCCCTCGATGCTGCAGCACATCGAGGCCGCCAAGCGCACCGAGATCGACGCCATCAACGGTGCCCTGGTGCGCGAGGGTCGGGCGCTCGGGGTGCCGACGCCGTACAACGAGGCGGTGGTCGCCCTGCTCAAGGGACGCGAGCTGGCGCGGCAGCGGGCCATCGCCGAGCCGGCGGTCGACTACGCCGCCTGGGAGGCGCTGGCCCAGAGTGGCGACGCCGCGGCCGAGCCGCCGGTGGCATGACCGCGGCCTCGCGCGCGATCGCGGCGCTCACCGCATGAGCCGCGGCAAGGAGCGCCGCGCCGCGGCTGCCGCCGAGCGCGCCCGGGCGCTGCTCGAGGAGGGCCTCGCACACCACCGCGCGGGGCGACTGGAGCCGGCCCGAATCGCCTACGAGGGCGTGCTGGCGCGCGATCCACGCCACGCCGAGGCGACCGGCTACCTCGGAATCCTCGCCCATCAGAGCGGCGACCTCGCCGGCGCGGAACGTCACCTGCGCCGCGCGGTGGCGCTGCGCCCGAGCGAGGCGGCGAACCACGACAATCTCGGCGCGTTGCTGGAGGCGAGGGGCGAGCTCGAGGCGGCGCTCGCCTGCTACGCGCGCGCGGAGGGCCTCGAGCCCGGCGTCGCAGACCGTGCATTCAACGTCGCCATCGTGCTCGAGCGGCTCGGGCGGGCGGACGAGGCGATCGCATCGTGCCGCCGCGCGAGCACCCTCGCGCCGGGTGACGCCGAGGTCCTGGTCAAGCTCGGAAACCTGCTTCGCCACGCCGGCCGCGCGACGGAGGCCGAGCCGGCCTTCCGCGGGGCGCTGGCAGTGCGCCCGAACGCCCCCGGCGCGCTGAACGGGCTCGGCATCGCGCTGACGACGCTCGGTCGCCACCCCGAGGCGGTGCGGATCTTGCGCGACGCGGTCGCGGCCAGCCCGAGCGACGGCCGCGTGCAGCAGAACCTCGGCAACGCGCTGCGTGCGGCCGGTGCGCACGACGACGCCATGACCGCCTACCGGCGCGCCGCCACCCTGCAGCCGGGCGCGGTGGAGCCCCTCCACAGCCTGGGCGCCGCCGCGTTGGAGGCGGGACGACCGGACCTCGCGCTCGCCGCCTGGCTCGACGCGGTGGAGCTCGCACCGCGCACCCACGCGGTGCACCGCGCGCTCGAGGATCTACTGCGCCGAGCCGAGCCTGCGACCTACGAGCCACGCCTCGCGCGCTTCGTCGAGCGGGTGCTCGCCGACGACCACGGCACCGCCCAGCACGTCGCCCGCGTCGCCGCCGCCACCGTCGTGCTGAGGCACCGACTCGAGCCCGCCGATCCCCCGCCGGCGGACCGGCTGGCGGCAGCGGTCGAGGCGCTGGCCGCCGACCGCCTGGCCCTCGCGCTGCTCGCGCGGACGGTCAACGAGCACGCGACCCTCGAGGCCTGGCTGGTCGAGATCCGCGGCTGGCTCGCGTGCCCCCCGAGCGGCGACTCGGCGCTCACGGACGCGCACCTCGCGCTGGCGGTGGCGATTGCCCGCCAGTGTCACCACAACGAGCACGTGTGGCGTCTCGACGAGCGCGACGCCGCGTTCGCCGGGCGGCTGGCGGAGCGACTCGGCCGACTCGCGGCCGCGAGCGCGGGCGCGATGACACCGTCGCTCGAGGCAGCCTTCGTACGCGCCGCGATGCTCACCCCGCCCGACCGCCTCGACTGCGCCGAGCGCCTGCGCGCCATCGATCCAGAGCAGTGGAGCCCGGCGCTTCGCGATCTCGTCCGCGTCACCCTCCACGAGCCGGCCGAGGAACGCGCGCGGGGCGCCGCGCTGCCGTCACTCACGGAGGTCGACGAGGCCCGCTCCGGCGTGGTGCGCGACCAGTACGAGGAGAGCCCGTATCCGCGCTGGCTCGACCCACCGATGGTGGCCGACGAGGACTACCGCGCCTGGCTCGGCGCACGCTTCCCCGGGGCCGAGCTTCCGGAGCGCCTCGGCGGACCGGTCGACGTGCTGGTTGCCGGCTGCGGCACCGGCAACGAGGCCATCGCCATCGCTCGCGCGCGGCGCACCGCGCGCATCCTCGGCGTCGACCTGAGCCGGGCGAGCCTCGGCTACGCGGCGCGCATGGCGCAGCGTCTCGGCGTCGACAACCTCGAGCTCGCACAGGCCGACATCATGCACCTCGAGGCGCTCGGGCGACGCTTCGACGTGATCGAGTCGAGCGGTGTGCTGCACCACATGGACGACCCGACCGCCGGCTGGGGCGTGCTCGCGCGCTGCCTGCACCCGGGCGGCGTCGTCAAGACCGCGTTCTACAGTCGGCGTGCGCGCGACCCGGTGCGGCGCGCGCGCGCCCTGGTCTCGGAGCTCGGTCTCCCCGCGAGCATCGAGGGTGTGCGCACATTGCGAGCGCGGCTGCTGCGCGAGGGCGCCGACGGGCCGCTCGCCGAGCTGCTGGCGAGCCCGGACCTGTGGAGCGCGAGCGGTTGCCGCGATCTGCTGTTCCATCCCCGCGAGCACGAGTACGACCTCGGCGAGCTCTGCCGGATGGCGGTCGAGATCGGCCTGCGCCCGCTCGGCCTCGAGGTCGCCGACCCGAGCGTGCGGACCGCCTACCGCGCCTTCGCGCCGGACGATGCGACCGGCAACGATCTCGACGCCTGGGAGCGCTTCGAGGTGGCGAATCCTCGCGCCTTCACCGGGATGTACGTGCTGTGGTGCCAGCGGGTGTGACGCCCATGCCACGCCCCGGGCCGGCCACCGGGGGCCGCCCCTACGAGCCCTCGACCCGATACGCGCGAATCACGTCCGGATCCGGCTCGACCCCGAGGCCCGGTCCGTCCGGGACGCGGAAGTGGCCGTCGACGGCGTCGATCCAGTCGCCGTAGAGCGACCCTTCGGGCTGCAGGTAGAAGCGCTCGATCAGGCTCTCCTCCGGCAATGCCGCTGCCACCTGGAGGGTCGCCAGGAAGCCGGGGCCGAAGTAAGGCGAGTGCGGCATCAGACTCACCCCGCGGGCGCGGACGAGCGCGGCGATGCGCATCATCTCGGTGATCCCACCGACCTTGGTCACGCTCGGCTGGGCGAAGGTCACCGCCTCGGCCGCGAGCATCTTCTCGAACTCGTAGGCGGTGCAGGCGTTCTCACCGGCCGCGATCGGCAGACCACTCTCGGCCCGCAGCCGTGCCAGCGCCGCGAAGTCCTCCGGCGGGAAGATCGGCTCCTCGAGCCAGTAGGGGTCGTAGTCCTCGAATAGCCGGGCGTGCGCCAGCGCCTCGGTCGGGGTCCATGGGCAGTTGGTGTCGATCATCATCGGCACCCCCGGTCCAAGCGCGTCGCGCGCCGCCTCGATCTCCGGCTCACGGGTCTCGTGGAGCTTCACGTGGCGGAAGCCGTCCGCGAGCGCGGCGGCGCAGCGCTCGGCCACCACCTCCGGAACCCGGTAGCGGAACAGGCTCGCGTAGGCGGGGATCCGGTTGCGCACCGCGCCGCCGAGCAATCGGTGCAGGGGCATGCCCGCGGCCTTGCCGGCGAGATCCCACAGCGCGATGTCGAGCCCGGAGAGCGCGAACATCGTGATCCCGTAGCGGCCGAACAGGTGCAGCGCCTGCTGGAGCCGGCGCGCGATGCCCGCGATGTCCCCGGCGTCCTGGCCGATGACGCCGGGCGCGACCATGTCGTCGACGGCCGCCCGCACCGCGCGCATGCAGTTGTAGCTGAAGGCATCGCCCCAGCCGACCAGACCGTCCTCGGTCTCCACGCGCACCAGCAGCACGTTGAGCTTGCGCCAGTCCGAGCCCTCGAAGCCCGGGGTGCTCGCCCCGGCATCGAACGGCACGCTGAGGGGGATGGACTCGACTCGGGCGATCTTCATCGGTGCACTCCGGGCTCGTCAGCTCGGCCAGCACGATACCGAGGTCGCCACCGCGCCGACAATTCGCCCGCACGCGGGGGCAATGCGGCACATGGCCGCGGTGGGTCCGCGGCCCGAAATTGCGTATCGTTGGACGTCTCGAACGGAGTCAGTCGCGATGCGCACCACGCCTGAGGTCGACCCCCGTCACCGTCGACGGGACCTCGACGACCCCGAGAGCGGACACCACGGGGCCGCGCCCCGGCTGCGCGCTCCGGGAGACGGCGCGCCATGAGCCGGCCGACGGCGACCGGCACCACCCGGATCCGCAGCGGCGACCGGGTGGCCGAGATGTCCGACGTTCGTGCCCGCGCCTTGCGCGCCGCCGGCGGGATCGTGGCGCTGGGGGCGAGGCCCGGCGACCGGGTCGCGGTGCTGATGCGAAACGACATCGCCTCGTTCGAGATCGCGTCCGCCACGCGCCTCAGCGGCACCTGGATGGTTCCCATCAACTGGCACTTCCACCCCGAGGAGGTGCGCTACGTGCTGGAGGATTCCGGGGCGCGCATCTTGCTCGGCCACGGCGACCTGCTCGCTCGCTGCCTCGCCTGCGACGGCATCCCGCAGGGCACGACACTGCTCGGGGTGCCGACGCCGCCGGAGATCGCGGCGGCCTACGGCGTGTCGTCCGACCAGGCGGCTCTCCCGCCCGGAGCGACCGACTGGGCCACCTGGGTCGACGCGCAGACGCCGCTCGCCGACCCCGTCGTGCCCCCCGGCAGCACCATGCTCTACACCTCCGGCACCACCGGGCGCCCGAAGGGCGTGCGGCGCGAGCCGATGGACGACGCCCCCCTGCTCGACTTCTACCACCACCTGTCGGGCGTGTTCGGCATCCGTGCCGGGATGCGCACGGTGATGACCGGCCCGCTCTACCACAGCGCGCCGCTCGCCTACGCCCAGGTCGGCCTGCGTCTCGGCTGCGACATGCTGCTGATGCCGCGCTTCGACGCCGAGGGTTTCCTCGCCCTGGTCGAGCGCGAGCGCATCACCCACTGCCATCTGGTGCCGACCATGCTGGTGCGCCTGCTGCGCCTGCCGTTGGAGGTGCGAGACCGATACGACGTGTCGTCGCTCGAGTCGGTGACCCACGGCGCCGCGCCGTGCCCGCCGGAGGTCAAGCGGGCGATCATCGAATGGTGGGGACCGATCCTGCGCGAGTACTACGGCTCCACCGAGTGCTCGCTGATCGCGTCGGCGTCGAGCGCCGAGTGGCTGGCCCGCCCGGGGACCGTCGGCCTGCCCTCGCCCGGCGCGCGGGTGGAGGTCCGTGACGAGGACGGCCGACCGGTGTCGGCCGGAACGCTCGGCGAGATCTGGGTCCGCCTCGCCCAGGCCCCGGACTTCACCTACCACAATCGGGACGATGCCAGGCGGGAGATGGAGCACGACGGGCTGCTCGCCACCGGCGACCTCGGCAGCCTCGATTCCGACGGCTACATCTACGTCCAGGACCGAAAGAAGGACATGGTGATCTCGGGCGGGGTCAACATCTACCCGGCCGAGGTCGAGGCAGTGCTCGCCGGTCACCCCGAGGTGCGCGATTGCGCGGTGTTCGGCATCCCCGACGAGGAGTATGGCGAGTCGCTCGCCTGCGCCATCGAGCGCGAGCCAGGCTCGACACTCGACGCCGACACCGTGCGCGACTGGCTGCGTGGCCGGCTCGCGAGTTACAAGGTGCCGCGCGTCGTCGCCTTCCACGACGCGCTGCCGCGACTCGACAACGGCAAGATCTACAAGACCGGGCTGCGCGAGCCGTACTGGCGCGACGCGCGGCGGCGGATATAGCGATTCAGGGGTTCAGATGCACTTCGAGCACACGCCGCGCGCCCGCGCGCTGATCGAGAAGGTGTCGGCCTTCATGGCCGACCACGTCTACCCGGCCGAGGCCGAGTACCACCACCAGCACGCCCATGCCGCCGACCGCTTCGCGGCGCCCCCGATCGTCGAGACACTGAAGGCGCGCGCCCGCGCGGCGGGATTGTGGAACCTGTTCCTGCCCGACGCGGAGCGCGGCGCCGGGCTCACCAACGTCGAATACGCACCGCTCGCCGAGATCATGGGCCGGTCGACGATCGGGCCCGAGTGCTTCAACTGCTCGGCGCCCGACACCGGCAACATGGAGATCCTCTGGCGCTTCGGCACCGAGGCGCAGAAGGCGCGCTGGCTCGAGCCACTGCTCGCCGGCGAGATCCGCTCGGGCTTCGCGATGACCGAGCCGGCGGTGGCCTCGTCCGACGCGACCAACATCGAGGGCACCATCGAGCGCGACGGCGACGAGTACGTCATCAACGCGCGGAAATGGTGGACCTCCGGCGCCGGCGACCGACGCTGCCGGCTGCTCATCTTCATGGGCAAGACCGACACCGCGGCCGAGAAGTACCGCCAACAATCGATGGTGCTGGTGCCGACCGACGCGCCCGGGGTGCGAGTCGTCCGCCCGCTCACGGTGTTCGGATACGACGACGCGCCGAAGGGGCACATGGAGGTGGCGTTCGAGAACGTGCGGGTACCGATCGACAACGTGCTGCTCGGCGAGGGTCGCGGCTTCGAGATCGCGCAGGCGCGACTCGGCCCGGGACGCATCCACCACTGCATGCGTCTCATCGGGGTCGCCGAGCGGGCGGTCGAGGCGATGTGCAATCGCGCGACCGAGCGCACCGCCTTCGGGCGCAAGCTGGCCGAGCACGGCGCGGTGATGGAGGCCATCGCCCACTCGCGGATGGAGATCGAGCAGGCGCGGCTGCTGGTGCTGAAGACCGCGTGGCTGATCGACACCGTCGGCAACAAGGGTGCGCGCGCCGAGGTGGCGATGATCAAGGCGGTGGTGCCCCCGATGGCCCAACGCGTGCTCGACCGTGCGATCCAGGTCCACGGCGCGGCCGGCGTGTCGCAGGACTTCGGCCTGGCGGCCGCGTTCGCCCACACCCGGGCGCTGCGCATCGCCGACGGCCCGGACGAGGTCCACCGCCGCACCGTCGCCCGCACCGAGCTCCGGCACGGCGAGCGCCTCGGTTGGCATACCGGGGCCGAGGAAGGGCTGCGCTGATTCGATGAGCGAGCCGATACGCGAGCCGGAGCTGATCCCGCCACGAGCGGACGAGCAGCTCGAAGTCACCAGGCTCGAGCCGTGGCTGCGTGCGCGGCTGCCGGCGACCGACGGGCCGCTCGAGGTGGCGCAATTCGCCGGTGGGCGGGCGAACCTCACCTACCTGCTGCGTTTCGGCGTCCACGAGTACGTGCTGCGACGCCCGCCGCTCGGGCCGGTCGCGCCCGGAGCGCACGACATGGGGCGCGAGCACCGGGTGCTGTCGCGCCTCGCCCCGCACTTCGCGCTGGCGCCGCACTGCCACCTCCACTGCGACGACGAGTCGTTGATCGGTGCCCCGTTCCAGGTGATGGAGCGCCGGCACGGCCGGGTGTTGCGCAAGCCGCTGCCGGCCGACGTCGCCACCCGCCCGGAGATCTGCCGGCGCGTCGGCGAGATGCTGGTCGACGCGCTGGCCGCGCTGCATCGGGTCGACCGCGTGGCGGCCGGGCTCGAGGATCTCGGTCGCCCCGAGGGATTCGTCGCCCGCCAGCTCGCCGGCTGGACCAGGCGCTGGCATGGCGCCGCGCACGAGGAGAACCGGGAGATGCTGGCACTGGTCACCTGGCTCGAGCGCGGCACACCGGACTCGACACGGGTGGCGCTGCTCCACAACGACTACAAGCTCGACAACGTCATGGTCGCGGCCGATGACCCGGGCCGCGCGGTCGCGATCCTCGACTGGGACATGTGCACCACCGGCGACCCGCTGATGGACGTCGGCTACCTGCTCAACCAGTGGGTCGAGCCGGGCGACCCGCCACGCTGGATCGAGGACTCGGCCACCCCCACCGCCACCCCCGGGTTCCCGAGCCGGGCCGAGGCGATCGCGCGCTACGCCGACGCGACCGGCATCGAGGTCGGAGCCATCGACTGGTACCACGCCTTCGCGGCGATGAAGTTCGCGGTCATCATCCAGCAGATCTTCATCCGCTATCACCGCGGCCAGACCCGCGACGAGCGCTTCGCCCACTACGACGAGCGGGCGCGGTCGTTCGTGCGCAAGGGCTGCGCGATCGCGGGTCTCGCCGCTCCCGCCTGACATCGCGCCTCGCCGCCCGCCAGGAGCCATCGCATGACCGACGACCTCGACCGCTACCGCCGCCTCTTCGACCTCACCGGCAAGGTCGCCCTGGTCACCGGCTCGTCACGCGGCATCGGCCGCGCGGTGGCCGAGGCGCTGGCCGCGGCCGGAGCGCGGGTGGTGGTGTCGAGCCGCAAGCCCGCGGCGTGCGAGGCGGTGGCGGAGTCGATTCGCGCCGCCGGCGGCGAGGCGACCGCCATCGCCTGCAACGTGTCGCGGGACGACGAGTTGCGCGCGCTGGTGGCCGACGTCGAGGTCGTCTACGGGGTACCCGACGTGGTGGTGGCGAACGCGGCGGTCAACGTCCACTTCGGACCGATGCTCGACGTCGACGACGCCGCCTACACCAAGATCATGGACACCAACGTCCGCGCGACGCTGCACCTCGCGCAACTCACCATCCCGAGCATGGCCGAGCACGGCGGCGGGAGCTTCGTGGTCGTCGCCAGCATCGCCGGGCTCAAGGGCACCGCGCGAATCGGTACCTATGCGGTGTCGAAGGCGGCGCTGATGCAGCTCGCCCGCAACCTGGCGCTCGAATGGGGCCGCAAGGGCGTGCGCGTGAATTGCGTCGCGCCGGGTCTGGTCCGCACCGACTTCGCGCGTGCGCTCTGGGAGGACGAGGCACAACACGCGCGGGCGGTGCGCGCATACCCCATCGGACGCCTCGGCGAGCCCGAGGACGTGGCCGGAGCCGTCCTGTTCCTGGCCGCCCCGGCCGGCGCCTGGATCACCGGCCAGACGTTGGTGGTCGACGGCGGCACGACCATCGCGAGCGGGGAGTACAGCTGACGCCTCGACACGCGGCCCGCTCACGCGGGCCCCGGCTCAGCGACCGGTGCGGCCGCCCCGGTCCCTGAGCCAGGCCGAGCGCGTCGCGCCAGCGACGCGCTCGAGGCCGGAGCCTGCCCTGAGCAACCGTCGAGGGGTCGAGGGGCCCGCCCCGACGTCAGCCCTGATGGGCCTCCACCATCCACAGCAGCTTGTCGGCGCCCTTGACGACCCCGGTGAAGAGGTCGGCGGTCACCGCGTCACCGGCGCGATCAGCGGTCTCGATCGCGGCGCGGCTCTCGCGCGCGAAGGTCGCGAGCGAGCCGGCCAGCGCGTCGACGTGGGCCTCGCCGCCGTTCGCATCCCGCGGGTAGGGCGCGATGACGCTCGCCTCGGCCGCCGCCTCGACGGTCCCGACCGCCGGCACCCCGAGGGCCACCGCGCGCTCGGCGATGTCGTCGACATAGGTGCCGACCTCGGCGTGGACCTGATCGAACAGCGCGTGCAGGCCGGTGAAGCCCGGGCCACGCACGTTCCAGTGCGCCTGCTTGGCGTGGGAGGCGAGGACCACGGCGTCGGCGAGCCGGGCGTTGAGCAGATCACCCATCTCACGGCGGACGTTGTGCGAGAGGTCGTTACGAGTCGCGTACATGAGCGTTGCCTCCGATTCGTGGCTGGTGTCGTCGCGTGCCTCGATTGCTCGAAACTCGCTGCACGGGCCGAATAGTAGGCAACCCCTATTGAAAGATGAAATCGAACGTTCTTACGAATTCAATAGTTTTTCTCTATCGCAAAGCTCTGACCGTCACCCCACTGATGGTGTCGACAGCAACCACAAGCCGAGGACCGTGTAGCCCACCATGAGCACGGTGAGTGGCGTCAGGCTCATCCAGACGCCCCTCGGCGGAGCCTCCGCGGCCCCGCATGCCGGCGGGCGAGCGTCGAGCAGTGCCGCGTGCGCGACCAGGACGGCGAGAACGTGGGCGCCGACGATGGCCGCCACCTGGAACCGCCAGACGTGCACGACCGCGACGTGGTCCGACAGGAACGCAGCGTGGACGTGGAGGTCGCGCAGGCCGAGGAGGTTCCAGTCGAGGTCGAACGGGTCGCCCATCGCGCGCAACGCGTACTGCGCGTCGACGATCAGGTAGGGAAGGTAGTGGGCGAGGTGGTAGCCGAAGGCGATGGGGACGATCGAGCCGACCAGGACCGACCAGCGCCGGTGGTGGGTGGGCGGGCCGCCGAGCCGACGTCCGAGCGCCACCGCGAGCAGGTAGCCGGCCGCGAGCGCGGTGAAGGTGCCGAGCAGGCCGAGCGTGTTCCACGCCATCAGCACGGTTCGACCGGGGTACTCGAGTGGGTTGTGTCCGATCGTCGACACCCACCAGAACGTGCGTGACAGGCCGTCGAACGAGACCGCCGACAGGGCGAGCAGCACGAACGCGGTCTGGCTGGGGCTCCAACGCCGCACCGCGAGCAACCCGCTCGCGGGCCAGCGCGCCACCACGGTACGGCGCCCGTCGCCGGCTGCACGCGTCGCCAGCGGCGCGTTGCGCGCCACCATGCGGAAGTAGACGGTGAACGCCTCGGCGCGCGCGAGCCAGGCGCGTGGCCCGAAGATCGCCATGCCGAGCGCGGTGAAGGCGGCGTAGGCGGCGACCGCCACCGCGAGCCGGGCCGGATCCTGGGGCGCCGGATAGACCAGCTCGGTCCAGGCGAAGACCGCCAGCACCCCGACCGCCGGCCACGTGCCGAGCGCGCTCGGGTAGCGCAGTCGTCGGGCCCGCGCGCGCGACGCGCCGGGGCGAACCAGGCGATACAGCGCCGGCCATGGGCTGAGCACGCCCCAGAGATTGCCGAGCAGGGCGTGGGCCGCGGTGAAGCCCGCCCACCACACCGACCACACGACGGTCGGCAGCGGGTTGTCGAGTGGGTCGCGTCGACCGACGAGCCCGCTCGCCACCAACATCACCAACAGCGCCAGGGTGATCGCGCTCGGCCATCGGGGCGGGTGCAGCGTCACCAGTGCCCGGGCGCTGGACCGGAGGCGCGCGCCGAGTCCGCGCGGCAGCCATCCGACGAGCGCGAACGAGAGCGCGACCACCAGGGCACCACCCCACAGATAGTGCTCGGTCGGCAGCAGACGGAGATACGCCCGCTCCCCGGTGTGTGCCTCGGCCACGGCGGCGAGCACCACCGAGCCGAGCGCGACCATCACCGTCGGCCAGGTACGATGTCGGGCTCGGCGATTGCTCGGGCTCGCTCGGTGTGGCGCCTGCTCGCCTTGCCCGGCCGAGAAACGCTGTGCTATCAAGGCCCGTGCCGCCCTCGGGGTTTGCGCTCGCGCGCGGCGGCCCGACACTGCGCTTCGACTCAGATTCCAGGGGGAGACCACATGGGCGCCAGCCGCGGCGGCGACGAATCCACGTCCTCGAGCTCGCAGGCGCGAAGGATCAGCCGCCGCGGCGCGCTGAAGACCGGGCTTGCCGGCGCCGCTGCCGGAGCCGGGTTGCTCACCGTCGGCGGTATCCCCGCGGCACGCGCCGCGGGCAGCGACCGCCCCATCCGCATCGGATTCCAGGTGCACCGGACCGGCATCGGCGCGGTCTACGGCCGCTGGTACGAGCGCACCGCGAATGCCGCGGCCGCGTACATCAACGAGCTCGGTGGCATCGCCGGACGACCGGTCGAGCTGGTCGCCGAGGACGACGGGACCGACCCCCGCCGTGGCGCCGAGGTGGTCGAGAAGCTCGCCACCCGCGAGCAGGTCGACTTCGTATACGGCACGCTGTTCTCGCACGTCGTGATCGGCTCCGCGCCGCGCGCGGGTGAGCTCAAGATCCCGTATTTCGTGGTCAGCGAGGGATACCACGTCGCCTCCGGAAAGCTCAACCGCTACGTGTTCCAACCCGGGATCACCGACGTGCGCTCCCAGATCACCGCCGTCGCCGGATGGATGATGGGGAATCTCGGTAAGAAGGTCGCGATGATCTTCCCCGACTACGCCTTCGGATACGACCACCGCGACTTCCTCTCCGCGGCGGTGGAGGCCGGTGGCGGCACGGTGACCGCGCGCATCGCCATCCCGCCGACCGAGACCGCGTACAGCAAGTACTTCCCTCGCATACCGGCCGACACCGAGGTGCTCTATCACGTCATGGTCGGACCGGGAGTGCTCACCTTCGTGCGCGAGATGGGTGAGCACTTCGGCTCGCGGCGTCCCGCGGTCTTCGGCTTCGTCGACTCGCTCGAGGGGGTGCCGATGACCAGTCCGGGGCTCGAGTTCCTCGACGGCACCTACCTCTGGGAGGCGATGCCGCGCCAGGCGGGCCAGTACGACACGCCCCACGAGCGGTTCTACCGTGAGCGCGTCGGGGTCGGCCCGGACGGGGCGAGCATCAGGGATCCCAAGGACGTCTCGACCTATTCACACATGTTCGGGTGCTGGGAGACCCTGTTCGCGATCAAGGAGGCGGTGGAGCAGAGTGGATACCGGGATCCGACACCGGCCGACCGCAAGGCGTTGATCGAGACGCTGGAGGGCTTCCACGGCTTCAACGAAGGTCGCAGCCACCCACAGGGACCGAAGGTGTTCGACGGTCGACTCCACCAGTGCTTCGGGCAGCAGTTCGTGTCGAAGGTGAACGCCGGCAAGCTCGAGGTGGTGCACCGCACCGCGATCGAGGACTCGCGCTACGAGCCGGCCGCCGACTACACCAAGATGGCGTTGTAGCGAGCACCCCGCGCGCGGCGGCTACCGGACGGTGGCCCCGCGCGACGCCGACGACGCATGAGCCTCGGTCCCCATCTGCTGCTCGCCCTGTTGGAGGGCCTGGTCGGTGCGTGCGTGCTCGCGCTCACCGCGCTCGGCCTCGCGCTCGTGTTCGGCGTGATGCGCATCGTCAACGTCGCGCACGGCGAGTTCTTCATGCTCGGGGCGGTCATCGCGGCCGCCTGCGCCGGGCTCGTCGGTGACCCGCCGTGGCTCGCCTTCGGCTGCGCCCTGCTGGTGGCGCCGCTCGCCGTCGCCGCCGTCGCCACCGCCGCCGACTGGGCGGTGCTGCGGCGCGTGCGTTACGACCCCGAGAGCACCATCGTCGCCACCATCGGACTGCTCTACATCGTGCAGCAGTCGGTGCTGGTCCTGCACGGGCCCGACGCGCGCGCGGTGCCGGCGCCGTTCTACGTCCGGCTCGACCTCGGCTGGTTCGGCTACAACGGCTACAAGCTGATGGTCGCGGGCGCCGCGGTGACGTTGCTGCTCGCGGTCTGGCTCGGCCTCGGCCGCACGCGCCTCGGCCTCTACATGCGCGCCACCCAGCAGGATCGAGAGATGGCGACCGCGCTCGGCGTTCCGGTGCGCCGCGTCTACGCCACCGTGTTCGCGTTGGGCGCGGCCCTCGCGGCGGTGGCCGGCGTGCTCGTGGTGCCGATCCAACAGGCGCACTACCTGATGGGGCTCGACCCGCTGTTGCTGTCGTTCATCGTGGTGATCGTCGGCGGCCTCGGCAGCCTCAAGGGCGCCGTGATCGCAGCGTTCGTGATCGGCGTGAGCGACGGCTTCGTGTCGGTGCTGTTCTCCCCGACGCTCGCCAAGATCCTGGCCACCCTGCTGGTGGCCATGGTGTTGGTGGTGCGACCACGCGGGCTGTTCGGGACCAGCGAGGCATGAGCACGAGCAGCGCGCGGATCTGGCTGCTACATGCCGCGGTCCTGCTCGCGCTGCTGCTCGCACAACCGCTGCTCCCCGAGTATCACTACGTCAACGTCGCCCGCATCCTGGTGCTCGCCTGCTACGCCGTCGGCTACAACGTGCTGCTCGGCTACACCGGCCTGATGAGCCTCGGCCACGCGATGTTCTTCGCGCTCGGCATGTACGGCGCGGGGCTTCCCGTGTACTACCACGGCGTCGGGGCGCTCCCGGCGCTCGCCCTGGGTGTCGCCGCGAGCGCGCTCGGCGCCGCCCTCTTCGGCCTGATCGCGCTGCGCACCCGCGGCGTCGCCTTCCTGATCGTCACCATGATGTTCGGGCAGGCGTTCCATCTCACGTTGCTCCACTTCAACGTCTACACCCTCGGCGACCAGGGCTTCATCCTGTCGGAGACGATCCGCACGCTCGACGTCGCCGGGGCGGCCTTCGATCTCGCCGACTCGAGGGTCAAGTACAACGCGGCACTGGGCGTGTTCTCGGTCTGCCTGCTGGCGTCGCTGCTGCTCGTTCGCTCGCCGGTCGGTCGCGTCCTGGTCGCCATCCGCGAGAACGAGGACCGCACTCGCCTGCTCGGTTACAACACCTACCTCGCGCGGCTGCTGGCACTCACCGTGTCGGGTACCATCGCCGGGGCGGCGGGCGCGACATACGCGCTGCTCTTCTCCTACGTCGGCGCGAGCTTCGCGTCGATCCTGCACTCCATCTATCCGCTGCTGTGGACGCTGTTGGGGGGAGCGGGCACCACGCTCGGCCCGCTGCTCGGCACCGGTCTCATGTTCTACCTCGAGATCTACGCGCGCGACCTCACCACCGCCTACCTGGTGGTGGTGGGCGCGGTGCTGTTGGTGCTGGTGCTCTGGGCGCCGCGGGGGATACTCGGGACCCTGCGCGATCGCAAGGCACGGTGGCTGCCGTGAGCGCGCTGCTCGAGGTCGACGCGGTGTCGGTGCGTTTCGGTGGCCTCACCGCGGTCGACGCGGTCTCGATCGCGGTGCCAGCGGGCGAGGTGCGGGCGATCATCGGGCCGAACGGGGCCGGCAAGACCACCCTGGTCGGCGCGATCTGCGGTCGCGTCCGCGCCGACTCGGGCCGAATCGTGCTCGGGGGGGCGGACATCAGCCGCCTGCCGGCGCACGCACGCGCGCGCCGCGGAATCGTCTACACGTTCCAGGTGACGAGCATCTTCCCGACCCTCAGCGTGCGCGACAACGTGGCGCTCGCGGCCCAGCGCGGGCTGATGCGCGGCGTGATGGGGCGTCTCGCGGTGGACCGGCGCGTGCTCGACGCCCGCGTGCGCGGTGCGCTCGCCCGCGCCGGGCTCGAGGTCGATCCGGAGCAACCGGCGAGCGCGCTCGCCTACGGCCACCAGCGACTCCTCGAGCTGGCGATGGGCCTCGCCCTCGCGCCACGCGTGCTGATCCTCGACGAGCCGACCCAGGGTCTCGCCGAAGGCGAGATTGCGCACTTTCGCACCCTGGTGCGCGAGCTCGCGGGCACCGTCTCGGTGCTGCTGATCGAGCACAACGTGGAGGTCGTGCTCGCCGTCGCCGACCACATCACCGTCCTCGACCAGGGTCGCGTGCTCGCCGAGGGGACACCTCGAGCCATCGCGCACGACCCCGAGGTCCAGCGCGCCTACCTCGGCGGATGACGAGCACCCGCCCACAGGCCCCGCCGATCCTGCGCGTCGAGGCACTGCGCGGCGGGTACGGCGCGGTGCGCGTGCTGCAGGGAATCGACCTCGAGGTGCGGGCCGGCGAGGTGCTGGGTGTGCTGGGGCGAAACGGCGCCGGCAAGACCACCACGCTGAAGACGGTGATGGGCCTGCTCCCGGCGACGGGAGGGCGAATCTGGCTCGGCGACATCGAGCTCACCTCGATGCCGGCGCACCGGATTCCGGGCCTCGGGGTCGGCTACGTCCCGCAGGGTCGCGGGCTGTTTCGCGAGCTCTCGGTCGCGGACAACCTGCGCATGGGCATGCTGGTGCGGGCGAGCGCGCCCGCGGTGCACGAGCGGGTGCTCGAGCTGTTCCCGGTGCTGCGCGAGCGCCTGCGTCAGGCCGCGGGCACCCTCTCCGGCGGCGAGCAGCAGATGCTGGCGATGGCGCGTGCACTGTGCATCGAGCCCGCGCTGCTGCTCCTCGACGAGCCCGGCGAGGGACTGCAGCCGAGCCTGGTCGCGCGGGTCGTCGAGACCGTGGCGCGATTGCGCGACCGGGGCGTCGCGGTGGTGCTGGTGGAGCAGAAGGTCGATGCGGTGCTCGGCGTCGCCGATCGGGTCGTGTTCGTCGAGAACGGGCGCACCGTGCACTGGTCGACGCCGGCCGAGCTCGCGGCCGACCCCGAGCCCCTGCGCCGGCACGTGGGGTTGCGGCGCGACTGAGAGGCGTCGCGCGAGACCGCCCGAGGGTGGCCGCACCGGGGACCGGACGTCCTCTGGTCTGCTACCCTTCCGCCCCCGGCCGCGAGGCGCGAGCACCAGGGCCTCCAGGTGCTCCCGGCCGGCATTCGACGAGCAGACCAGGAGAGCCCTCACCGTGACCGATCCACTGTTCTCCGTCCGCGGCCAGGTCGTCCTCGTCTCCGGGGCGAGCCGCGGCATCGGCCACGCCATCGCCGCCGGCTTCGCCGAGCGCGGCGCGCGGGTGGTCGTCACCGGGCGCGACCCGGCGACCCTCGAGAAGGCAGCGCGGTCGATCAGCGCCGACCATCCGGTGCGCGCGGTCGCCTGCGACGTGGCCGACCCGTCGTCCATCGCTGCCTGCGTGAAGACCGTGGTCGACGAGCTCGGCCACGTCGATACCCTGGTCAACGTGGCTGGCGTGAACCAGCGCATGCCGGTCGAGAGCTACACCGTCGAGCAGTACGACCACATCGTCGACATCAACATGCGTGGCGCCTACCTGATGTCGATCGAGGTCGGCAAGCACATGCTCGCCCGTGGCGCCGGCGCCCAGGTCAACATCGACTCGCTGAACACCTATGCCCCGCTCGAGCACGTCACGCCCTATGCGATGAGCAAGGCCGGCCTGCTGATGATGGTGCGCGGGCTCGCCAGCGAGTGGGGCTCGCGCGGGGTGCGCGTGAACAGCATCGCCCCCGGCTTCGTGCTCACCGATCTCACCCGCGCGGTGTGGGAGCGCGAGGACATGCAGGCATGGATGCGCCGCAACACACCGCTCGGGCGGCTCGGAGCACCAGCCGACATGGTGGGCGCTGCGGTCTTCCTCGCCTCGCCCGCCTCGTCGTTCATGAGCGGGCAGACCATCCGCGTCGACGGAGGCATCACCGCCGGCATCGCGTGGCCGCTCGGCGGCTGAGCGCGGGCGCGAGCCGAGCGTCGGGCGAGGGGTCCACGTCGCGGCGGACCCCGATTTGGCATCCGGCCATCGCCGCTCCCCCACTCGGAGTGGTGCGCAGGCCAGCACACCGGGCGCCGCCGGCGCCCACCGAGGAGTCCGTCCAGTGAGCACTTCCACCATGGTGCCGGAGCTCTGCCGGCTGACCGCGGTCGACGCCGTCGCCGCGCTCGAGCGCGGCGAGGTGAGCCCGGTCGAGCTGATCGACGCCGCCGCCGCCCGCATCGAGGCGGTCGAGCCCCACATCAACGCGCTGCCGACGCGCTGTCTCGAGCGCGCCCGCGACCACGCCCGGCGACTCGCCTCGCAGGCACGGCCGACCGAGGGACCGTGGCTCGGCGGGCTACCGGTGTCGATCAAGGATCTCAACCCGGTGGCCGGGGTGCGCACCACCTTCGGCTCGCCGATCTACGCCGACAACGTGCCGGCCCGCTCCGACATCCTGGTCGAGCGCCTCGAGCGCCACGGCGGCATCGTGGTCGCGAAGTCGAACACCCCGGAGTTCGGCGCCGGGGCGAGCACGTTCAACGAGGTCTTCGGCAAGACCCGCAATCCGTGGAACACCGCGAAGTCGGTGGCCGGCTCCTCCGGCGGCGCCGCCGCCTCGGTGGCGAGCGGCGAGGTCTGGCTCGCCCACGGCTCCGACCTCGGCGGCAGCCTGCGCACCCCGGCCTCGTTCAACGCGGTGGTCGGCTTGCGGCCGAGCCCCGGCCGGGTGCCTCACGGGCCGCGTCCACAGGCCTTCACCGGCCTCCCGGTGGAAGGGCCGATCGCGCGCAACGTGGCCGATGTCGCGCTGTTCCTCGACGCCATCTGCGGGCTCGACCGCGAGGATCCGCTGAGCTTCGACCGACCGGCGACGTCGTTCCTCGACGCGGTGCGCGAGCGTCGCGCGCCGCTGCGCGTCGGCTTCAGCCCCGACCTCGGGATTCTTCCGGTGGCGTCCGAGGTGCGGAGCATCTGCGCCGCCGCGGCGGCGCGGTTCGCCGACACCGGTGCCAGCGTCGACGACGCCTGCCCGGACTTCTCGGAGGCGATCGACGCCTTCCAGGTGCTCCGCGCCTCGCTCTTCGCCGCCGGTCACGCCGGCCACCTGCGCGATCATCGCGACAAGCTCAAGCCCGAGGTGATCTGGAACATCGAGAAGGGGCTCGCGCTCACCGCGGCGGAGATCGGAGCCGCCGAGGCCGCCCGCTCGCGGCTCTACCACTCGACCGCCGCGTTCTTCGCCGACCACGACGTTCTCGCCTGCCCGACCGCCATCGTCGCGCCCTTCGACGTCGACGTGCGCTACGTCGAGGAGGTCGAGGGCCACCGTTTCGACAACTACGTGCACTGGATCGGGATCACCTTCGCGGTCACTCTGACCGGTTGCCCGTCGGTCTCGATCCCGGCCGGGTTCACCGCCGACGGCCTGCCGGTGGGTATCCAGCTCGTCGGGCCGCCACGCGGTGAGGCGAGGCTGCTGGCCGCCGCCGCGTGCCTGGAGGACGTGCTCGGGATCGCGCCACGGCTTCCGATCGATCCGCACGGCCCCGACGGCCGCAACCTGCTCGTTCCCTGATCACATCCATGTCATCGCCCGAGGCTCGATCCGAATGACCGCCGCCAACCGTCGCCCGAAGATCCTTGCCGCCCGCCTGCTGCCGCCGAACGTCGAGGCCCGGCTGGCGCGCGACTTCGCCGCCACCTCGAATCCGGACGACGTCATCTGGTCCGCCGACGAGCTGGTCGCCCGCGCCGCGGGGCACGACGGGATGGTGGTGGCGAGCTCGGAGAAGATGACCGCGGAGGTCATCGGCCGGCTACCGGAGAGCGTGCGCATCATCGCCACCTTCTCGGTCGGGTACGAGCACATCGACGTGGCGGCGGCGGCGCGGCGAGGGATCGTCGTCACCAACACGCCCGACGTGCTCACCGACGCCACCGCGGACATCGCGATGTTGTGCATGCTCGGCGCCGCGCGACGCGCGTGGGAGGGCGAGCGACTGCTGCGCGAGGGTCGGTGGGACCGTTGGGCGACCACCATGCTGCTCGGCGTGCACGTGACCGGGAAGCGCCTCGGCATCTTCGGCATGGGCCGCATCGGGCGCGCGGTGGCGCAACGCGCGCGCGGCTTCTCGATGGAGATCCACTACCACAACCGCAGCCGCCTGCCGGCCGACGAGGAGCTCGGCGCGACCTACCACGCCGATCCCGAGGCGCTGCTGCCGGTGAGCGACTTCCTGTCGATCAACTCTCCCTCGACCCCGCAGACCAGGAAGTTCCTCGACGCGCGCCGAATCGCGCTGTTGCCCGACGGCGCGGTGGTGGTCAACACCGCCCGCGGCGACATCGTCGACGACACGGCGCTGATCGCGGCGCTGCGCTCCGGAAAGGTGGCCGCCGCCGGCCTGGACGTCTTCGACGGCGAGCCGCGGCTCGACCCGGGATACCTCGAGCTCGAGAACGCGATGCTCCTGCCCCACATCGGCAGCGCGACCCACGAGACACGGGACGCGATGGGGTACTGCTGCCTCGACAACCTCGACGCCTTCTTCGCCGGACGCCCCTGCCCCAACGCGCTGGGCTGACCGCCGGCGCGGCGGACGCGGGCGGGCACCGGGCCCCGGCTCCACGGGCCCCTCCCGCAGCGCCGTCGCCCGCGCGCCGCAACCGGTCGCGGGTCCGGGTACGGGCTCTTGCGCCAGCGCGTGCCCGTTTCCATCCCTCCACGGTTCCCGAGATGACAGACACCGCCCGCCGGCGGAGCCAGTCGCCGCCCACCCTGGGGACGGACTCCCGTCGGGGCGGCCCCCCGTGGCCGCCCGTCCCCGGTGACTGCACCGTGACCCGTTGGTAGCTGAATATGTCCTTGCTGATTGTTAGCAAGACAACTATTATCGCGACATGCTTCGCGAGAACCTCGAGCGAAACTTCGGTTTCCTGGTGAACGACGTGGCGCGGTTGCTGCGCACCACGTTCGATCGCCGCGTGAGGACGCTCGGGCTCACGCGCTCCCAGTGGTGGGTCCTCACCCACCTCTATCGCAGTGACGGCATCACCCAGCGGGCCCTGGCGGACACGCTCGAGCTCGAGCAGGCATCGCTGTGCCGGCTCCTCGACCGTCTGGAATCCAACGGTTGGGTCCGGCGCGAGCCCGATCCGCAGGACCGCCGCGCCAAGCGCGTCTTCCTGACCGAGGAGGTCGCGCCGGCGATGAAGGTGATGCGCCAGGTTGCCGCCGAGCTGCGGGCCGATGCCATGGCCGGGCTCGACGACCCGGAGCGCGATCAGTTCGTGGAGTTGCTGTTGAAGGTGAAGTCGAATCTGACCGGTCTCGGCGGCTCGGAGAGCAACGGGGCGGCGCGTGACGTGCCGGCCCGCAACGGCAGCCGCCGTGCTGGCGCTCGCCGCAGCGCCGCCGAGGCCACCCAAGTCCCGGAGAGCCCCCCGTGAGCGACGCCGCGCAGTCGTCCCCGTCCACACCCTCCCTTCCCGCCCGTCGCCGCCTGCGTATCGGTCGTACTGTGGTGCGCCTGGTCCTGTTGCTGGTGGTCCCGGTGGCCGCGGTGCTCGCGGGGCTCTGGTTCTGGATGCACAGCGGGCGGTACGTCACCACCGAGAACGCCTACGTCAAGGCCAACATCATCGCCGTCAGCACCGACGTCGACGGCCGCGTGGAATGGGTCGGCGTGAACGACAACGACTGGGTCGAGTCCGGTCAGCCGCTGTTCCGCATCGATCCGACGCCGTTTCGGATCGCCGTCGAGCAGGCCGAGGCCCAGATGGAGGTCGTGCGCTCGGAGATCGAGTCGATGCGCGCCGACTACCGCGAGTCGCTGGTCGAGGCCGCCGAGGCACGCGAGCGTGTGCACTTCAACGAGTTGCAGCTCGAGCGCCAGAAGCGGCTGCGCGACCGCAAGCTCGGGCGCGAGGAGGACTACGACTCGGCCGCCTACGAGCTCGCCACCGCACGCCAGCGGGTGCGTGTGATCGAGGAGAAGTCGCGGCGAGTCCTCGCCAGCCTCGCGGGTGATCCGGAGATCGCGGTGGAGAGCCATCCGCGCTTCCTGGAGGCGAAGGCAGCCCGCGATCGGGCGGCGGTCGACCTCGGGAAGACGCGAATCGCTGCGCCATCGGCCGGGATCGTGAGCAACATGCGGCTGCAGCCGGGTGAGTACGTCGAGGAAGGGAAACCCATCTTCAGCCTGATCGAGACCGCTCCGATGTGGGTCGAGGCGAACCTCAAGGAGACCCAGCTCACCTGGGTCCGTGAGGGCCAGGCGGCCTCGATCGAGGTCGACGCCTATCCGGACCTGAAATGGAGCGCGCGGGTGTCGACCATCGCCCCGGCAACCGGAGCGGAGTTCGCCCTGCTGCCGCCGCAGAACGCGAGCGGCAACTGGGTCAAGGTGGTGCAGCGGATCCCGGTGATCCTCGCGATCGACCAGCCGCAGGACGCGCCGCCACTGCGCGCCGGGATGACCGTCTCGGTGTCGATCGACACCGAGCGCGAGCGGGAGATGCCGAAGATCGCGCAGAAAGTGCTCGAGGAGACCCAGCTATCCGGCGTGGTCCAGGGCATGATGCGCGACGCGACCGCGGGTAACGGGCCCGGCGCCGCCACACCGCCTCGCTGACGCGCACCGCGCGGAGCGCCCTCCCCAAACGCGCTGCGGCCCCACGCTACGACGTCGGGCCGCACGCCCGACGCCGCGGCCACGGGGGTCGAGTCTCAGGCCGGCTCGATGACTTTCCGCAGCACGTGCCGCCGATTGTGCGTGTAGGGCCGCACCTCCGCACCCCAGCGTCCCTTCTCCACCGCCTCGCTCCAGGCGTCGGTCACCACCACGTCCGGGCTCTCGATCTCGTAGATCGCGGTGTACCTCGGCTCGCCCTCGGCCACCATCTCCTTGCGCTCCCCGGCGATGGCGAGGATCAACGGCTCGCGCACGAGGCGAGTAACCGCGACGACACCGGGGACCTTCATCAGGAAGGCGACGTGCTCCTCGTACACCTCGTTGAAGAGGTCCTCCTTGTGCGGCTCGACATCCATGCTGACCTGGAGCAGGTAACGGGTCTTCAACGGCATCGGGATCGACTCCTCGAAAGATGGTGATGGGTCGGGCGCGGTCAGCCGATTCGGCGCAGCAGCCCGGTGGCGGTGCGCAGGATCTCACCGTCGCGCACGCGGCTGTAGCGTAGCCGCAGGCCCTCGGGCACCAGGGTACGGTCGTAGACCTGCATCTCGTAGCCACCGGTCTCGGTGATCAGCAGCGCGAATACCGACAGCGTGTCGCCCTCGATGCGCGCCCAGACGTAGGGGTCCCCGGCCAGCGGGTCGAACGGCACTGCCTGCCCGAAGAGGTTGCGGCGCATCGCCGAGCGGTAGATACCCTCACGTGGAGAGGGCCGAAACTCCGCCTCGAAGTCCCGACGACGGGTCTCGCCGTCGCCGCGGTGGATCAGGACCGTCCACGCCACCCGGAAGCCCTTCTCGCCCGCGCTGATGCGCACCCGCGTGTCGCGCGGCGACAGCTCCTCGCCCCCGGGCACCACCGCGGTGCCGGCGAACTCGCCGAGGAAGGGGGTGATGCGGTCGTCGGCCGGTGCAGGCGTGACCAGCACCGTCACCAGCACCGCGAGCAGCCAGGCCGCGCCACGCGCTCGTCGTGTCACCATGTCCGAGACTCCGCTCCCGTAGCCGGCGCGCCGGCACCCATTGTGCGTGCCCGGCCCGACGCCGACAACGCCGCGCGACGGCGACACGTCGGCCGGTGGCTGCCCGCGATCCGATCCGCGACAATCGGCGCACCGAGCCATCAGGGAGAAGCACCATGAGCACCGAGCCACGTCTGCTCGCCATCGACCAGGGGACGACGAGCTCGCGCGCCATCGTGTTCGATGCCGGCGGTCGGGCGCTCGCCAGCGCGCAACGGGAGTTCACCCAGCACTATCCGCGGCCCGGCTGGGTGGAGCACGACCCCGAGGAGATCTGGGAGACGACCCTCGCCGTCACGCGCGAGGCGCTGGCGCGTGGCGGACCGGTGGTGGCCATCGGCATCACCAACCAGCGCGAGACCACGCTGCTCTGGGATCGCAAGACCGGGCGGCCCGTCCACAACGCCATCGTGTGGCAGGACCGGCGCACCGCCGCGAGTTGCCAGCACCTGCGCGACGCCGGCCACGAGCCGCTGATCACCGAGCGCACCGGCCTCCTGCTCGATCCGTACTTCTCCGCCACCAAGCTCGCCTGGATGCTGGAGCACGTCGAGGGCGCCCGCGCGCGGGCCGAGGCCGGGGAGCTGGCGTTCGGAACGGTGGACGCCTTCCTCCTGTGGCGTCTGACCGGCGGCCGCGTCCACGCCACCGACGCCACCAACGCCGCCCGCACCCTGCTGCTCGACATCGCCACCGGCCGTTGGGATCCGGACCTGCTCGCCCTGTTCGGGATCCCGGAGGCGGTGCTGCCGGAGGTCCGTGACTGCGCGTCGGAGTTCGGCACCTGTGACCCGGCACTGCTCGGCCATCCGATCCCGGTGCGCGGAATGGCCGGCGACCAGCAGGCGGCGACGGTGGGGCAGGCCTGCTTCGAGCCCGGATCGATGAAGAGCACCTACGGCACCGGGTGCTTCGCGCTGATCAACACCGGCGAGCAGGCCATGCGCTCGACCAATCGCCTGTTGTCGACGATCGCCTATCGTCTCGACGGCCGAACGACCTACGCCCTGGAAGGCTCGATCTTCGTCGCCGGGGCGGCGGTGCAGTGGCTCCGCGACGGCCTCGGGATCATTCGCTCGGCCACCGAGACCGAGGCGCTGGCCGGCGGACTCGACAGCAATCGAGGCGTGTACCTGGTGCCCGCATTCACCGGCCTCGGCGCGCCGTGGTGGGACCCGGACGCGCGCGGGGCGCTGTTCGGGCTCAGTCGCGACACCGGGCCGGCAGAGCTCGCACGGGCGGCGCTCGAATCGGTCTGCTTCCAGACCCGCGACCTCGTCGACGCCATGGTCCGCGACGGGGCCACACCGCCGCCGACGCTCCGCGTCGACGGCGGCATGGTGGTCAACGACTGGCTCGCCCAGTGCCTGGCCGACGTCCTCGACACCCCGGTGGAACGCCCGGTGGTGAACGAGACCACCGCACTCGGCGCCGCCGGGCTCGCCGGCCTGCAGAGCGGCGTCTACGACTCGCTCGACACCCTCGGCGCACGCTGGCAGCGCGAGGCCCGCTTCGAGCCCCGGCTCCCGGCCGGCGACCGCGAGCGAATGCTCGCCGGCTGGGCGCAGGCGGTGGCCCAGACGCGGGGCTTCAAGCCGTAGACGTTGCCGGGTTACGCTTCCTCGGCCCGGGCCACGCGTTGGTTGCAGGAAAGTCGCCCGCTCTCCTCGGAGAGCCGGCTTCCGACGAAGAGCGGTTCCACGGAGGTGCTCCGTGTCGTGGATGGAGTCACGAAGCTGGCTGCGACGCACGCTCCGCCGCCTCGGCGCGGCCGTTGCACCAGAGATCCCCCCTGAGCTGGACGCCTGTCCGGACTGCGGCTCACTGGGCGAGTGCACGAATGCGAGATTCGCCGCCTGCGAGCGCCGACTGCGCTACGCGCGCGCGCTTCGGGCCGACGCCGAGGGCTGTGAGAAGCCGCCGTGACACGGGGTTGCGTCTGACCCGCCGTGGGGTCGCGGGAGGGGGATCTCGCCACCCGTTCCCGGGTTGCGCTTCGCTCCACCCGGGCTACACGCTTCGAGTTGCGCCCATGCCAGCCGCGGCGCCGGCGATGGCTCGGGCACCCCGCGCGACTCACGCGGCGCAGATCGCGCGCCAGGCGGCAGCCACCCCTGGCGCGGCGGCGAGCACCTCGTTGCCGCGGGTGAGGCCGTCGCCGGCAAGGAAATCGTTGGTCCAACCGCCCGCCTCACGGACCAGCCCGATGGCGGCGGCGGCGTCCCAGGCGTTGATGTGCTCCTCGAAGTAGCCGATGAGCCGGCCGGCGGCGACGTAGGCGATCATCAGCGCGCCGGAGCCGTTGCGCTGGAACATTCCGCCCGCCTCGAGCAATCGCCGCGCCACCGCCAGCGTGCGCTCCGGCGTCACCCGCTGCGAGGTTCCGAGCCCGGCGACGCCATCGGTGAGTGCGGTGGCGGGCGCGACCCGCAGCGGTCGGCCGTCCAGCGTCGCGCCGGCCCCGCGCCGGAAGGCGAACAGCTCGTCGGCGTTCGGGTCGTAGATGGCCCCGAGCTCGACCTGCGTCCCCCGCACCAGCGCGATCGACACGCACCACACCGGAATCCCCGCGACGAAGCAGTCGGTGCCGTCGATGGGGTCGACCACCCACACCGGATGCGCGGCGTCCGACAGCCGCGCGCCGCTCTCCTCACCGAGGAAGCCGTCGTCGGGGAACAGGCCGGTCAGGCGATCGCGGATCAGCGCCTCCACCGCCCGGTCGGCGGCGCTCACGCGATCCTGGAGCCCCTTCGACTCCACCACCAGGCGATCACGGTCTCGGAACATCCTGTGCGCGAGATGGCCGGCGTCGCGTGCCAGCGCCACCGCGGCGTGGAATCGAGCGTCGAGGGCGGGCGAGATCGGGCGACTGTCCATCGGCTGGCGGCACCTGAGTGGCGATTGCGAAGATGTTACAGTCCGCGCCGCGGACGGGGCAGACCGCGCGCACCGCTGGCTCACCCCGCACGAGCGAGGACCACCACCCTGGGAGGGGTCGAAGATGCAACGCACCGGTTCGTTCGTCCTGCTGGCCGGCCTGATCGCCGCGGCGCCCGCGGCGCTTGCCGCCGACAAGCTCACCCTCTACTGCAGCCCGCAGATCGAGTGGTGCAACCTGATGGTCGACGCGTTCCAGAAGGAGACCGGCATCGCGGTCTCGATGACCCGCAAGAGCTCGGGCGAGACCTTCGCGCAGCTCAAGGCCGAGGCCCGCAACCCCAAGGGCGACGTGTGGTGGGGTGGCACCGGCGACCCGCACCTGCAGGCGGCCGAGGAGGGCCTGACCGAGGAGTACAGATCGCCCATGCTCCCCGAGCTGCACGACTGGGCGCGCCGACAGGCCGAGCAGTCCGGCTACCGGACGGTCGGCATCTACGCCGGCGCGCTCGGCATCGCCTACAACCCGGACCTGTTGACGAAGAACGGTCTCGCCGCGCCCGCGTGCTGGAAGGACCTCACCAAGCCCGAGTACAAGGGCCACGTGCAGATGGCGAACCCGAACTCCTCGGGCACCGCCTACACCACGCTCGCCACCATCGTGCAGATCTTCGGTGAGGACCCGGGCTTCGACCTGATCAAGGCGTTGCACGTGAACATCAACCAGTACACCAAGTCCGGGTCGGCGCCGACCAAGGCCGCGGGCCGCGGGGAGACCACGCTCGCCATCGCCTTCATGCACGACATGGTGGCGCAGAAGGTCAGCGGCTTCCCGCTCGAGATCGTGGCGCCCTGCGAGGGCACCGGCTACGAGATCGGCTCGATGAGCATCGTCAAGGGCGCGCGCAACCCGGACAGCGCGCGCAAGTTCTACGACTTCGCGCTGCGTGCCGACATCCAACGCATGGCCGAGCAGGTCAAGGCGTACCAGGTGCCGTCGAACATGAAGGCGGAGCCGCCGCCGCAGGCGCCGGACCTCTCCAAGATCAAGCTGATCGACTACGACTTCGCCAAGTACGGCTCGTCCGACGAGCGCAAGCGCCTGCTCTCGAAGTGGGACAACGAGGTGAAGGCGATGGCGCGTTGACCGCGCCGCGGCGGCAGAGACGTCACGCATGAGAGCCCCGGGTGGCGGCGGGCGGGTGCCCGCCGCCGTGCTCTGGAACGCGGTCGGCTGGGCCGGGTTCCTGGTTCTGCCGTGGTACGGAATCGGCGACGGGTTCTGGTCCTTCGCCTGGCTCGACGGCTATCCGGCGGATCCGGACCACGCTCCGGCGGTGTGGCAGGTGCTCGGCCACGGCCGAGCCTGGCTGGCTCCGATCGCGTTCCTGCTCGCGGTCCCGTTGACGGTGATCGGTCGCCCGCGCGGCGACGCGCGCCGGGGTACGGTGCTGCTCGCGTCCGGGCTGGTCGGCCTCGCGTACCTCGTCGCCCAGGGCTTCGCGATCGGCATCGGTGGGTTCGAGCTCGCCTGGCTCGAGCAGCTCCTCGGGCCACTCGGGCAGCGCCAGTACGGGATGGGCTACGGCGCGCTGCTCACCGCCGCCGCGTTCCTGTTCCTGTTCACCGAGGGGCTCGCCGCGC
This sequence comes from Ectothiorhodospiraceae bacterium, assembly GCA_024234875.1. GTDB lineage: Bacteria > Pseudomonadota > Gammaproteobacteria > HK1 > HK1 > JACKNM01. The sequence goes on from JACKNM010000002.1 coordinate 804,009, forward strand.
GCGGCGCGGTCAAGGGCGACGGCTTCGTGGTCGGCGGCATCGGACTGGTGGTCGCGCTGGTCGTCACCTTCATCGTCTTCCCGGTGAGCCGCATCCTGGCCAGCGCGTTCCAGAACGACGACTACGAGTACGCGCCGGCGCAGTTCGTCGCGCGCATCACCTCCCACGACATCTGGGGGCTCGGCTGCCTGTCCGAGAACGTGGCCTGTGGCATCGCCTGGAACTCGCTCGGGTTGGGGGTGATGACCGGCGCCTCCACCACCGCGCTCGGGCTCGCGTTCGCCCTGCTCGCGACCCGTACCGCCTTCCCGGCCAAGCGCCTGCTGCGAACGATGACGGTGCTCCCGCTGATCACGCCACCGTTCGTCATCGGCCTCGCGCTCATCCTGCTGTTCGGGGTGTCCGGGAGCTTCACCCAGTTCCTCGAATGGGCGTTCGACATCCCACCGACTCGTTACGTCTACGGTCCGTTCGGGGTGTGGCTCGCGCAGACCCTCGCCTTCACCCCGATCGCGTTCCTGGTGCTGATCGGGGTGGTCGAGGGGGTGAGCCCGTCGATGGAGGAGGCGGCGCAGACGCTGCGCGCCGGGCGCTGGAAGACCTTCACCACCGTCTCGCTGCCACTGATGCGCCCCGGCATCGCCAATGCGTTCCTGCTCGGCTTCGTCGAGAGCCTGGCCGACTTCGGCAATCCACTGGTGCTGGGCGGCGAGTTCGACGTGCTCTCGACCGCGGTGTTCTTCGCCATCGTCGGCGCCCAGCACGACCAGGGGCGGGCCGCGGTGCTCGCGATCGTGCTGCTCGTGTTCACCCTCGCCGCCTTCCTCGCCCAGCATCTGTGGCTCGGCAATCGCTCCTACGCCACCGTCACCGGCAAGGGCGACGCGGGGCTGCCGCCGCCGCTGCCGCGCGGCGTGTCGTTGGCCGCGCACTGGACCGCGATCCCGTGGGCGGTGTTCACCGGGATCATCTACGTGATGGTGCTCTTCGGCGGATTCGTCGAGGTCTGGGGGCTCGACCACACCATGACCGTGCGCCACTACGTGGAGGCATTCGCGGTTCGACTCGGCGACGGCGGGCTGGAGTGGAGCGGCGTCGCCTGGCCGTCGTTCTTCACCACCCTCACCATCTCCGCCGTCGCCGCCCCACTCACCGCCGCGGTGGGGTTGCTCACCGCCTGGCTGCTGGTGCGACAACGCTTCGCCGGGCGGCGGGCGTTCGAGTTCGGGACCATGCTCTCGTTCGCGGTGCCGGGCACGGTCATCGGCGTGAGCTACATCCTCGCCTTCAACGTGCCGCCGCTCGAGCTGACCGGCACCGGCGTGATCCTCGTGATCAGCTTCGTGTTCCGCAACATGCCGGTGGGGGTGCGTGCCGGGGTCGCGGCGATGACCCAGCTCGATCGCAGCCTCGACGAGGCCTCGCTCACCTTACGCGCCGGCACCCTGACCACGATTCGCCGCGTGGTGCTCCCGCTGCTGCGCCCGGCCATCGTCGCCTCGCTGGTGTTCAGCTTCGTGCGCGCGATGACCGCGATCAGCGCGGTCGTGTTCCTGGTCAGCGCCGACTACGACATGGCGACGTCGTACATCATCGGCCGCGTCGAGAACGGTGACTATGGGCTCGCGAACGCCTACTGCGCGGTCCTGATCGTGGTGATGGTCGCGGCCATCGGCCTGGTGCAGCTCCTGGTCGGCCAGCGCGAGCTCGGCCGGCGGCAGGGAAGGACGGAGGCGGGTCCGGCGATGGCGGGGGGAGCATGAGCGCACGCGCGGCATCGGTACGCTTCGAGGGCGTCTACAAGCGCTACGGTCCGGTGACCGCGGTGCGCGACGTCTCGTTCACCATCGAGGCGGGAACACTGGTCACCTTGCTCGGGCCGAGCGGCTGCGGGAAGACCACCACGCTACGCCTCATCGCCGGGCTGGAGATGGCGAGCGAGGGGCGCATCTTCATCGGCGACGAGGAGGTGACCGCACTGCCGGTGACCGCGCGCGACGTCAGCATGGTGTTCCAGTCCTACGCCCTGTTCCCCCACATGACGGTGCTCGAGAACGTGCGCTACGGCCTCGCGGTGAGCCGGGTGCCGAAGGCGGAGAGCCTGGCGCGCGCCGAGCGAGGTCTGGAGATGGTGGGCCTCGCCGGCTACGGCAAGCGGCTGCCGAGCGAGCTCTCCGGTGGGCAGCAGCAGCGCGTGGCGGTCGCGCGGGCGCTGGTGCTGGAGCCGGCGGTGCTGCTGTTCGACGAGCCGCTGTCGAATCTCGACGCCAAGCTCCGGCGCCAGGTGCGCGAGGACATCCGTGAGCTCCAGCACAGCCTCGGGCTCACCGCGGTCTACGTCACCCACGACCAGCAAGAGGCGCTCGCGGTGTCCGACCGCATCATCGTCATGAACCAGGCGGTGATCGCGCAGGACGGCTCGCCGCGCGAGCTCTACGAGCAGCCGGCGGACCGCTTCGTCGCCGACTTCATCGGCGACGCGAACCTGGTCGAGGGCCGAATCGAGCGCCTGGACGGCGAGACCGCGGTGGTCGACATCGGTGGCACCCGACGGTCGCTGCCGCATCGGGGGCTCGAGCCCGGCCCGACCCTGGTCGCGCTTCGACCGGAGTCGGTCCGCCTGCGCCCGGTGTCGGGCGACGACGGGCTGCGTGGACGCGTCGTCAAGGCCACGTACCTTGGGTCGCACCTCGAGTACACGGTCGAGAGCCCGCTCGGCGATCTGTTCGTGGTCGACCCGCGTGTCGAGGCGCCGATCGCACGTGGCACCGACGTCGCCATCGAGCTCGCGGCGCACGGGGTGACGCTGGTCCGCGACACTGCCTGACCCCGCGCACGGCGGATCGCGACCACCGGCTCAAGACCGGACCGTGACCGGGCGATAACCGAGCATCGCCCGCGGGCAGCACCTCGTCGCCCGCTCGAGCCCGGAGGTCAGTCGATGTCGTCGCCCCGCATCGTGTTGCTCGTCGCCCTCTCGCTATCCGGCGCCAACGTGCTGGCCGCCCCGGAGGTCTCGCCGCTCACCCCCGAGGAGCGCAGCCTGCTGGCGGCCGTGGCCCGCGTCGACCCCAACTTCCGCGCCAGCGATCGGGCACGCCGCCATCACGCACCACACCCGGAGAGCGGACAGCCGGTCACGGTGCTGTCGGAGCTCGTCTTCCAGCGCCAGGACGGCCTCTTCTTCGGCGAGTTCATGTCCTACAACGTGAGCTTCGCGCCGTACTCGAACGTGGTGAGCTACAGCTTCGACGCCGGCAGCGCGTTCCGTGGCGAGACCACCGCGATGGTGAACGGTGACGACGTGCTGGTCACCGAGCGCGTGTGCGGGACCAGCGGCTGCTCGGTGTCGGTGATGCTCAACGGGCAGCCGGTGCTGGAGCGGTAGCGGCGCCACGGTCGCGTCGACGGGCGGGGACGGGGCCCCGCCCCTACCACGGCGCGACGGCGCGACCCTCGGCCGATGACCGCTCGGCCGCCCGGGCCAGCAGCAACGCCCGGTAGCCGTCGTCGAACCCCACCGCCGGCGGTCGACCGTCGCGTAGCGCAGCCACGAAGTCCTCGAGCTCCAGGCGGTAGCTCTCGCGATAGCGCTCGAGGAAGAAGCGCGGCAGCGGCGGGCGCGACGCGGTGCGGGCGGCGTCGAAGCGGCTGACCGTGCCGCCGGCGTGGTTCTCCGAGCGCAGCATCCCGGTCGCGCCGAAGGCCTCGATACGCTGGTCGTAGCCGTAGACCGCGCGGCGCGAGTTGTCGATGTGGCAGAGCGCGCCGCTCGCGGTGCGCAGCACCACCATGGCGGTGTCCACGTCGCCGGCGGCACCGATCGCCGGGTCGACGAGGTTGCTCGCCGCGGCGTAGACGCTCACCGGCTCCTCGCCGAGGACGAAGCGCGCCATGTCGAGGTCATGGATCGCCATGTCACGAAACAACCCGCCGGAGACGCGCACGTACTCGGGCGGCGGCGGTGCGGGATCGCGGCTGGTGATCAGCAGCATCTCCAGCCGCCCGATTTCCCCCGCCGCCACCGCGGTGCGCAGCGCCCCGTGGTCCGGGTCGTAGCGACGATTGAATCCGATCTGGACCGGAACCGGGTGTGCATCGAGCACCGCTCGGCAGGCCTCCACACGCGCGATGTCGAGATCGATCGGCTTCTCGCAGAGCACCGGCTTGCCGGCCCGCGCCGCGGCCTCGACGAGGGCGACGTGGGTGTCGGTCGAGGACGCCACCAGCACCGCGTCGCAGGCGTCCAGGGCGTCCTCGACGGAGCCGGCGACGCGGGCTCCGTGGGTGGCGGCGAGCGCGGCGGCGCGGCTCGCGTCCGGGTCGTGGACGCAGGCGAGCGCGGTCCCGCGCCCGATGGCCAGATTCGCCGCGTGCAGTGTCCCGATGCGACCGGCTCCGAACAGGGCGAAACGCAGGGTGCTCATCGTGCGTCCTCCGGCGGCCCGAAGACCCCGGCAGGCGCGAGCCCGACCGCGGTGGCCACCGAGCTCAGGTGTCGAAAGCCCATGCGGGCGTGGGTGAGGGGATGGGCGCGGGCCGGGTCCTGCTCCGCCTCGACCACCAACCAGCCGGCATAGCCGGCGCGGGCCAGCGGGCGGAGCACCGCGGCGAAGTCGATGTCGCCGTCTCCCGGCACCGCGAACACCCCGTCGAGAACGCCGTCGAGGAAGCTCGCGTCGCGCGCACGCATCGCCGCCATCACCGGTGTGCGCACGTCCTTGCAGTGGACGTGGACTACCCGAGCGGCATGGCGCTCGGCGGTCGCCGCCGGCTCCCCACCCCCCAGACGCAGGTGGCCGGTGTCGAGGAGGAGCCCGACCTCGTCGCCGGTCGCCGCCATCAGCCGGTCGACCTCCTCGGCGGTCTCGATCACGGTCCCCACGTGGTGGTGGTAGGCGAGCCGGATGCCGTGGTCGCCGAGGTGGCGGGCGACCGCGGTGAGGCCGGTGGCGAGCCGCCGCAACGCAGCGGCGTCGAGCACCGGGCGGCGCGAGAGCGCGACGTCGCGCCGACCGTGCACGCACCCGCTCACCTCGGCGAACACCATGACGGCGCAGCCCATCGCCCGCAGCAAGTCGCGGTGGGCAGCGAGCGCGGCGATCTCGTCCTCGACCGAGCGCTCGAGGAGCCGCGAGCCGTACCAGCCCGACACCAGGGCGAGGTGGTGCCGCTCGAGCAGAGGTCGCAGGACGCCCGCCTCGCGCGGGAACTTGTTCCCGAGCTCGATCCCGGCGTAGCCGGCCTCGCACGCCTCGCGCAGACAGACCTCGAGTGGCGTGTCCCCGCCGAGCGACGGCAGATCGTCGTTGCTCCAGGTCAGCGGGTTGATCCCGATGCGAACGCTCATGTCGTCTCCTCGTCGAGAGCAGACGGCGCTGCGACCCGGCCCCGGGGGCTCACAGGTCGCGGCGCCGGCGCGCATCACGATAGGCACGCGATGCCTCGCGTACCGCCTCGTGGTCGGACACCTCGGCGACCGGCACGTCCCACCAGGCGCCACCCTCGGCGGTCGCCACGCGCGGGTCGGTGTCGATCGCGATCACGTAGGTGCGCTCGGCAGCGCGCGCACGGACGAGCGCCGCCTCCAGGGCCGCGATCGAGTCGACGCGCTCGGACATCGCGCCGAGCGCTGCGGCGTGCGCCGCGAAGTCGACCTTCGGTGCCGCCTGACCGTGGCGCACCCCACGCGCGAACAGGTTGTTGAACGACTCGGCACCACAGGCGCGCTGTAGCCGGTCGATACAGCCGAAGCCGCCGTTGTCGAGCACCACGACGACGAGCTTGGCGCCGAGCATGACCGAGGTGGCGAGCTCGGAGTTGAGCATCAGGTAGCTGCCGTCGCCGACCAGGACGAACACCTCGCCATCCTCACGCGCGAGCCGCACCCCGAGACCGCCGGCGATCTCGTAGCCCATGCAGGAGTAGCCGTACTCGAGGTGGTACGAGCCGGGTCGCCGAGCCCGCCACAGGCGATGGAGCTCACCCGGCAGCCCCCCCGCGGCGCAGACCACCACGTCGTCCGCGTCCGACGCGCGCCACACCGCCCCGAGCACCTGCGCGTCGGTGGCGAGCCCCGCGCCGGGCGCAGTCACGCGCTCGACCACCGCGTCCCAGTCACGGGCGAGCTCGGTCGCACGCGTGGTCCACGACGGTGGCGCACGCCAACCGTCGAGCGCGGCGGCCAGGGCGTCGATGCCGGCGCCGGCATCGGCCACCACCGGCATCGCATCGTGCTTGGCGGCGTCGAAGCTCGCGACGTTGAGGGTGACCAGTCGCGCGTCGGCGGGAAGCAGCGCCCGCGATCCGGTGGTGAAGTCCGCGAGGCGGGTGCCGATCGCGAGCACCAGATCCGCCTCGCGCGCCAGCGCGTTGGCGGCGGCGGAGCCGGTCACGCCGATGGCGCCGACCGCCGCGACGTGGTCGTGGGGCAGGGCGCCCTTGCCGGCCTGGGTCTCCGCGACCGGCACCCCGGTGGCCGCGGCGAGGCTTGCGAGCGCGTCGCAAGCCAAGGCGTAGTGGACACCGCCGCCGGCCACGATCAGCGGACGACGCGCCGAGCGCAGCGCGCGGACCGCGACATCGAGCTCGGCCGGGTCCGGCGGCGGGCGACGCCGGTGGTGGACGCGGGTGGCGAAGAACGCCTCCGGGAAGTCCCAGGCCTCGGCCTGCACGTCCTGCGGCAGGGCGATGGTCGCCGGGCCACACTCCGCCGGGTCGAGCAGAACGCGTAACGCCGCCGGCAACGACGCGAGGATCTGCTCCGGCCGCGTCACGCGGTCGAAGTAGCGCGACACCGGTCGGAAGCAGTCGTTCGCGGTCACCTCCGGCTCGCCGAAGCGCTCGACCTGCTGGAGCACCGGGTCGGGTCGGCGGCTGGCGAAGACGTCGCCCGGCAACAGCAGGAGCGGCAGACGATTGACGTGAGCGACCGCGGCGGCGGTCACCATGTTGGTCGCCCCCGGCCCGATGGAGGTGGTGCACGCCAGCAACCGGCGACGACGCCACGCCTTGGCGAAGGCGGTGGCGGCGAGCGCCATCGCCTGCTCGTTGTGCGCGCGCAACGTCGGCAGGCGATCACCGGCGCCGGCCAACGCCTCGCCGAGCCCGGTGACGTTCCCGTGGCCGAAGATCGCGAACACACCCGCGAACACCGGCGCCGGCCCGGCCTCGGTCTCCACCTGCTGAGCGCACATCCACTGCACGATGGCCTGCGCAGTGGTCAGACGGCGAATGGTCATCGACTCGCGTCCTCCTCGGGCGGCTCGGGTCGCTCGCCGCCATGATCCTCGTCGCGCCCACGTGCCTGCTCGAGAATCCAGTGCCGAAATGCCGTGATCTTCGGCGTGTCGGCGGCGGCCTCGAGGCATACCAGGTAGTACGCCAGCGCCAACCGCGTCTGGACCCGCGGGCCGAATGGGCGCACCAGCCGCCCGGCGGCGATGTCGTCGGCCACCAGCACCGCGCCGGCGAGCGCGACCCCCTGCCCGTCGATGGCGGCCTGGACCACCATGCTGGTCTCCGAGAACCGCGGCCCGCGTGAGGCGTCCACCCCCTCCACACCCGCGGCGCGGAGCCAGGTCTCCCAGTCCGGCCAGCCCTCGTCGGTCGGGTCGCCGGTGTCGTGGAGCAACACGTGACCACGCAGATCCCGCGGGTGACGCAGCGCATTCTCGCCGCGGATCAGCGCCGGCGCACAGACCGGGAACACCGACTCGTCGAAGAGCTTGTCCACCCGGAGCCCCGGCCAGGCGCCGTTGCCGTAACGGATGCCGATGTCGACGTCCTCGCGTGCGAGGTCCACCACCCGGCTCGAGGCATCGAGGCGGACCCCGATGTCGGGGTGCGCATCGCGAAACCCGTCCAGTCGCCGCACCAGCCACTTCGCCGCGAACGACGGCTCGACGCTCACCACCAGCGAGCCGCGCGCGTCGTGGCCGCGCAGCCGTTCCACCGCGCTCGCGAGCTTCTCGAAACCCTCGCGCAGCTCGGGGAGCGCGGCCTGCGCCGACTCCGTGAGCATCAGCGCCCGACCACGTCGGCGGAACAACGCGATCCCGAGGTGCGTCTCCAGAGAGCGCACTTGCTGGCCGACCGCCGCGGCGGTGACCCCGAGCTCCTCGGCGGCGCGGGTGAAGCTCAGGTGGCGCGCGGCGGCCTCGAGGGCGCGCAGGGCATTGAGCGGTGGCAGGCGATCCCACATGCGGCGAATTCTAAAGAAAATCTATTCCGTGCCGAGAGAAAAGATCGCTTGTCGCGGTGCAGCATCGCCCATAGATTACGCACCGTGGCGGGATGACAGTATCTCGTAAGTGAAAGAAATTCTATCCGGAAACCTCACGCCATCAGTGCGATCGAGCGCGAGCGCCGAAACCCGGCGACGCCGATTCGCACCGTGGATGACATGAGCGCACCGGCTCGACTGGAGACAAGACGATGAGGACGCCGTACGCGTTCTACCTGTTGGTGACCGGGGCTACCGGTCGGGATCAGGGCTCGAGTGCCGGCGCGGCCGGCTCGGGTGGCGGCACACTGGCCCTGAGCACCGCCATCTACCATCTGATCGACGGCATCGGCCGCGCCGTGCACCGCCTGGTCGGCGGCTGGCGTCGGTGGCGAGCCGAGCGCGCGGCAGCGCGCCATCTCGCACGCCTCGACGACCACCTGCTGCGTGACATCGGCCTCGACCGTGGTCAGATCGGAGCCGCGGTGGCGGGAAGCGTCGGCCGGCGGGCGCCGGTGCTGCCCCACGCCGCGCCGATGGCCGCGGCCGAGAAGGCCCGCAGCGAGGTCGAGCGCCTCGCGGCCTGAGCCCGCGGCGTGACCGGTCAGCCGCCTCGAGCCTCCAACGCCCGGTTGGAGGCCTCGAAGGCGCGCAGGGTGCCCTCCACGTCGTAGGGGCGCTCGACGTGGCTGACCGGATCCCATTCGCTCCTCGGCGTGCCGAAGAAGTCGCCGCCGTAGACGTGGATCGCGGCGGTGATGCGGTCGAGTGGGTTGCGCACCGCATGGATGACGTCCGCGCCGAGCGGCGCAACGTCGCCGGTGCGCAGCGGGCGAACACCGTAGCGCGCGAGCCCCGCGCCCTGGCGGCGAAAGAAGCTGTTGTCCTCCTGCCCGCCGTAGATTCCGATGACCGCCCACATCCGATGATCGTGGGGCTGGAAGTCCATCCCCGGCCCCCACATGAGGTTCAGCACCGTGAGATCGTCGCCACGATAGAGGGTCTGCACCCCGGCACGCGTCGGCTCCCCGAGACCGCGCACCACCGCCGCTGGATCCGCGACCGCCTCGCGGACCAGCTCCATGACCGCCGCCCGCGCATCGGTCTCGCGCACCGCCGACCGGCAAGCCTCGATGAATCGATCCTGGTCGAACACGCCTTCCTCCTCAGGTATCACGAAACCGACGCAGCACGTTGTCGATGAGTCGTGAGACGTCGTTGTCGCAGCCGTTCCAGGGCAGACTGCCACAGAACGTGATCGATCCGACCGAGAACACGGCGCCACCGTTCGGCCGCTCGAAGTAGACCATGTCCGCCCGAATCAGGTCGTCGTCGGGCTCGCCGGTCCAGTTGTAGACGTTGGTCAGGAGATCCTCGGGCACCAGCACGAACGCCTCGCGCCGGTGGTTGCCGCGCGAGGTCGCGACGACGAGCGCGTTGGGGTCGGAGCCGAGGCGGGCATCGTGGCGATCGAGCTCGAAACCGGCGGCGCCGCCACCGGAGAACCCGTAGCCCCCGAAGTCGCGGGCCTCGACGCCCTCGAACGCCCACGCGACCCGGGGGTCGTCGGCGACCGCGGTGCGCGAGTAGTGGTTGCCCTCGAACAGCCCTTGCGACGAGAACCCGATGCCGGCCAGACGCTGTGGCGGGCGGCCGTTGCGCCGCCACAAGCCACCGTACTCACCGTCGAGCGCGTTGTAGTACTCGCCCGGCTCCGCTGCCCACGCACGGATGCCGCCCTCGCCACGACGGACCTCGACCACACCCGGCAGGTCCGGATTGCGCGCCACTTTCCAGTAGAAACCGTTGCCGCCCATGTACATCAGGCGGCCGCCCTCGGCGGTGTAGCTCTCCAGCGCCTGCAGGGTACCGGGGGTGTGGTACTCGGGGTGCGAGCAGGTCTGGACGACCTTGTAGGGACGGATGAGGTCCACGCCCTCCTCGTCGAGGTCCTCGTCGGTGATGACGTCGTACTGGTGGCCCATGCGGTCCAGCCAGGCGAGGAGATGGGTGTCGGCCGGGAAGTGGCGCAGACCGGACCCGCGAGGGTCGACGTAGGCGAGGAACCCCGAGCGCATGTTGATCGCGGGGCGCAGACGCGACGAGTAGCAGATCCCGGAGCCGTCGGAGTGGAAGTCGTAGGTCGACAACCCGTAGTCCGGATGGTCGTCGGGATTCCACGGCCGCGCCCCCCAGGCCGCGACGCGCGCGCGATACGCGGCGTCGGCGTTGTGGCGCTGGTAGTTGGTGTAGACGATGTAGGTGAAGGTCGGGATCAGCACGCAGTGGCGAGCGGTCGGTCGGCCGCGGCGCGGGCGAACGTAGAAGGGGATCATGTCGCCGGCGCCGTCGTCGCGCTCCAGCCGCACGGCATAGACCCCGCTCGGGAGGTCGTCCGGGACCTGGAACGTGAAGTCGGTCTCCCAGCCGCAGTCGTGGATGTCGTCGTCGTGGAAGTGGATCGCGCCGTACTCCTCGGGCGCGTGGCGCCAGCACATCTCGCGGCCGGTCCAGTTGGAGCCGACCATCGCGCGCGCCGGCAGGTTGACCAGCTGGCCGTCGAGGCGACTCGGTCCGACATCGACGATTCGGGTCGACCCGATCTCGCGCGAGAAATCCCAACACGCCGCGAGCCCGCGCGGACGACGCCGGGCGTCGAGCGCACGCTGCACCGCGGCGGGCGCGAGCGCGCGCGCGATGATCATGGGTCGCTCGATCTTGCCGTTGTAGTGGCCACCCACCGGGTCCCCACCGAGCGCCGCGATCGACAGTGGCGCATCGACGTCGAGCGGCCCCGCCACCGGCGCCCGCGCGCTGGCGGTCACCGGCTCGGCGTCGCCGACGACCGGGGCGAGCGGCGCCTGCCCCACCACCAGTCGCCCGCGCCCGGCATCCCAACTCATCCACACCCGATACCAGGCGCGCTGGCGAAGCGGGCGGCCGGTGCCCGCGCGTGCCTCCACCCCCGCGGCGTCCCGCACCACCGCCGCGACCCCGCCGTCGGCGCCGAGCAGGAGCGAGAAGCCGGGGCCGTCGAGCCCGACGCGCCGAGACACGATGCCCTGCTCGCCGCGCCCCGGCGTGGTCGGCCACACCGTCGCCATCACGGTGAAGCTCTCGAGCGCGCGCAGTGGCGCGGTGTCGTCGACGCGTCCGTACGAGCCGAGGTGCACCGGCTGGAAACGCGCCGGGTAGGTCCCTTCCAGGGCGCTGGGCACCGGCCGCTCCACGATGCCCTGGCCCTCGGGATTCGGATCGCCGCTCACCACGCGGACGAGGCGGGCGCGGTAGTGCCCGGTGCGATCGCTGCTCACCTTGAACGCGATTGGATGGCCGGGCTGGACGGAGAGTCGGTCCGCGTAGCCGGTGATCGGGAGCATGGAGATCCTCCTGGCGCCGGTGCGGCCCGTGCATCGCGATGGCCGCGTGGCGCGGATGATAACGCCAGCGACGGGCCTCGCCAGTGCCGCCTCGCCCGGCGTCGGCCAGGTGTTCGCCGTGCTACCCTCGTCGCCATCATGTCCACCATCGACCACACCTTCGATCCGGGAGCCGCGGCCGGCACCGACAGCGGGATCTTCGGGCTTCCCGATCGCCCGGAGGACGCTGCGGTGGTGCTGGTCCCGGTCCCCTTCGACGCCACCACGTCGTACCGACCGGGCACCGCGGACGGCCCGCGCGCGATCCTCGCCGCCAGCCACCAGATCGACCTGCACGACCACGAGACCGGCGAGCCGTGGTCGAGCGGCATCGCGATGCTCGCCGAGCCGACCGAGGTCCGCGCCTGGAGCGTGGCGGCGCGGGCCGCGGCGGAGCCGGTGATGCACGACCCCGATTGCGGGGACGCGGCGCAGCGGATCGCCGAGGTCGACGCAATCTGCGAGCGTCTGAACCGGCACCTCGAGACCGAGGTCTCGCGCTGGCTCGAGGCCGGCAAGGTCGTCGGCACCGTCGGCGGCGACCACGGCACGACCTTCGGCGCCATCGCTGCCCACGCCAGACGCCATCCCGGGCTCGGCGTCCTCCACATCGACGCCCACGCCGATCTGCGCGCGGCCTATCAGGGCTTCGCCTGGTCCCACGCCTCCATCATGGAGAACGTGGTGCGGCGCGTGCCCGAGGTGGGTCGGCTGGTCCAGGTCGGGGTGCGCGACTTCTGCACCGAGGAGGTCGAGCGCATCGAGGCGTCGGGCGGGCGGATCCGCACCTGGTTCGACGCCGATCTGGCCCGCGAGCGGTTCGAGGGCGCGACCTGGGGCGCACAGGTGACGGCGATCGTCGACGCGCTACCGCGCGAGGTCTACGTATCGTTCGACATCGACGGCCTGTCACCGGATCTGTGCCCGCACACCGGCACACCGGTGCCAGGGGGGCTCGGCTTCAACGAGGCGAGCCATCTCATCGGCGCGGTGGCGCGCTCGGGGCGACGGATCGTCGGCTTCGAGCTGGTGGAGGTCGCGCCGGGGCCGGACGGCGACGAGTGGGACGCCAATGTCGGCGCCCGCATGCTCTACAAGCTCATCGGGTGGGCGCTGCGCTCGCGCGCGCCCGCCGGATGACGGCACACAGAGGATCCTGACCGATGACGACCCACGCACTCGGCCCGATCGGCCGATTCGTCGAGCACCACTACCGCCACTTCAACGCCGCCGCGCTGCGCGATGCCGCACGCGCGTACGTCGCCCACATCGACAGTGGCAAGAAGATGATGGTGACGTTGGCCGGTGCGATGAGCAGCGGTGAGTTGGGGCTCACGCTGGCGGAGATGATCCGAGCGGGCAAGGTGCACGCCATCACCTGCACCGGAGCGAACCTCGAGGAGGACGTCTACAACCTGGTCGCGCACGATCACTACGAGCGCATCCCCAACTACCGCAACCTCTCCGACGCCGAGGAGGAGGCGTTGCTGGCCCGCCACCTCAATCGGGTCACCGACACCGCGATCCCGGAGCAGGAGGCGATTCGGCGCATCGAGCACGCGATCATCAGCAAGTGGAAGGAGGCGGAGGGACTCAACGAGGGTCGTCTGCCGCACGAGTTCTTCTACGACCTCCTTCGCGAGGGCACCCTCGCCCACCACTACCAGATCGACCCCAAGGACTCGTGGCTGATGGCGGCGGCCGAGCGCGACCTCCCGCTCTTCGTCCCGGGGTGGGAGGACTCGACCACCGGCAACATCTTCGCCGGCCGGGTGATCGAGGGCGCGGTCGCCCGCTCGGTGATGAAGGGCGGCATCGACTACATGCTCTCGCTGGCCAGGTGGTACCAGGCGGCGTGCGGCGACGAGGGCATCGGGTTCTTCCAGGTCGGCGGCGGCATCGCCGGCGACTTCCCGATCTGCGTGGTGCCGATGCTCGAGCAGGACCTCGGGAAGACCGTGCCGAAGTGGAGCTACTTCTGCCAGATCAGCGACTCGACCACCAGCTACGGCTCGTACTCCGGCGCGGTCCCGAACGAGAAGATCACGTGGGGCAAGCTGTCCTCGGACACCCCGCGCTTCATCGTCGAGTCCGACGCGACCATCGTCGCGCCCCTGGTCTTCTCGTACGTCCTGGGGCACTAGGGGGCCGGTGCCACCCACCTGGCACCCCGCGCGAGCCCCTCAGGGATGTGCCTACGACTGGCAGGACGCCCGGGCAAGGGTGTTCCGAGGCGGAGTCGCTTCAGTTTGCGTGGCGCGATACCGACAATAGCTGGACGCCGTCGCGACGCCGTCGGCACGGCGACGAGAGCTGGTAGCCGCACGCCCGCGCACGGTCTACGCGCAGCCTGCCGGAGAGCCTGACCTCCGAAAGGTTGCGCGTGGCACCTGGCACGAGGGGCGGATACGCAGACACATGTCGAGGAGTCGATGCGGTGGCTCAGCGTCGAGCCATCACGGAAGGGACGGGTCAACAAGAGTTTCGCCGAATCATCGAGAAGCGAGCCAGAGACAGCGTTTTCGACGTGGCTGGTGGAGAAGGCGCGGGTTGCGCGGTCTCGATGTCGCGTCGGGACATCGGTGCTCGGGAAACCCCGTTGGTCGCCGCACATCGCGATTGCAAGCATGTTGTTCAACTCCTATGAGTTCCTGTTCGCCTTCCTCCCTCTGGTCTTGGCGGGCTTCTATCTGCTCGCTCCGCGCGCGCCGTGGCGAATCACGCTCGGCTGGCTGGTAGTCACCTCTCTATTTTTCTATGGCTGGTGGAATCCGCGCTACCTGCTACTAATCGGCGCATCAATTGCGTTCAACTTCCTGTTGGGTCGGCGCCTATTGCGCCTAAGACGCATTCGGGGAGCCAGCGGCCGCTCCCTGCTCGTGCTAGGCGTGGCCCTCAATCTCGCGTCCATCGCGTACTTCAAGTACGCGGGATTCATGGTGTCCAACGTTGCCGCGCTCACCGGGGTGAGCTGGAGCATCGACTATATCGTTCTGCCGCTCGCAATCTCATTTTTCACCTTTCAACAGATCACCTACCTGGTGGACGCGTGGCGCGGCGAGACAGCCGAGTACGACTTCGTCTCCTATTGCCTGTTCGTCACATTCTTTCCCCAGCTCATTGCCGGACCCATAGTCCACCATTCGGAGATGATGCCGCAGTTCGCGCGCCGCAGGCAGCCATGCGAATTCTCGGAGGACATCGCCATCGGTTTGTTCGTGTTCGCGGTTGGGCTGTTCAAGAAGGCGGTTCTGGCGGACGGTGTCGCTCGCTACGCGACGCCCATATTCAGCGTGGCGGAGATGGGCACGTCTCTGGACCTGATCGCTGCGTGGGGCGGCGCGCTCGCCTACACGCTCCAGCTCTATTTCGACTTCTCTGGCTACTCTGACATGGCGGTCGGCGCCGCACGGCTATTTGGAGTGAGACTACCACTCAATTTCGACTCGCCATACAAAGCGCGAAGCATCGTCGATTTCTGGCGCCGCTGGCACATGACACTATCGCGCTTCCTTCGCGACTACTTGTACATACCTCTTGGCGGAGGCCGGGTGGGCCGAAAGCGTCGGTACGCGAACCTCCTGGTGACCATGCTACTCGGCGGGCTGTGGCACGGGGCGGGTTGGACCTTCATCGTATGGGGCGGACTCCACGGATCATTCTTGGTGGTGAACCATGCCTGGTCGCACCTTAGACACCGCTGGCTGCCGTGCCCGCCTCGATTTCTTGACCTTCCAGGGCGCGTCGCTGCCCATGGATTGACCTTTTCGGCGGTCGTCGTCGGGTGGGTCTTCTTCCGTGCCTCGAGCTTCGACGGCGCATTGGCCATGCTTGAAGGAATGGCGGGGCTGAACGGCGTCTCATTGCCGGAGGCGATCGCGTTGCGGGTCGGGCCATTCTCGCAGCTGCTAGCGGAACTCGGGGTGCGCTTCCACTCTGGCGGCGGTCAGGTCTTCCTCGAGACGTGGGCGTGGGTCGGAGGTCTGCTGCTCATCGCCCTGCTCGCGCCGAACAGCCAAGAGATCGCTGGTATTCACGGTAAACGGAAGCAAGAAGACGAGGCTGCCGTGCCTTGGCTAACTGCCAGGACACGATTCGTGCGGCACCCATCCTGGGCGATTGCCACTGGCTTACTGCTGGCTGCCGGTACACTCGCGCTGCCACAAGTGAGCGAGTTCCTGTATTTCCAGTTCTAGAAGGCGCTCTAGGTTGACCGTCGTTCGCTTCGCAGCTCAAGCACTTGCGAGTGCCGCGTGTGTGCTATGCATGGCAGTCATGGCCAATCTGGCCGTCGACCCGTACGGCGTCTATGGCGCGCCAGAGGTTCCCGGACTCAATGCACGCAAGCCCGCGGCGCAGCAACACGCGTGGGTTGCGAAGGCAGCGCGCGCGGAGCGCGTGCTACCACGTACGCTGCTACTCGGTAATTCGCGGGTAGATATTGGTTTCGATCCCGAGTCGTCGGCCTGGGCCGACGCACCGAGACCCGTCTTCAACATGGGTGTGCCCGGCAGCGGCATCGACTCGCAGCCAGGCGCGCTCACCGAGCTCGAGGGCCACATTCCACTCGCGGTCCTCTATATCGGCCTCGAGTTCCTGGACTTCCTGCCGCGACGTGGGACGCAGACGGGCGAGATCTCCAACGCCTGGCCGGCGCCACCGATGCGCCTCACACCGCGCCTGATCACACAAACTGCGGCGTCACTCGGCGCGCTCGGTGACAGCCTCTACACCGTTCTCGTGCAAGACGATCCACGCACCGCCGACATGACACCGCTGGGCTACAATCCGTTCCGCGAGTACCTCGGTCATGTTGCCCGTGAAGGTCACGCGGCACTTGCGGCACAGAAAAATGCGAGCAACATCGAGAGTATGGCTCGGTTGAGTCCGGACCGTTGGTCGGCCCGATCCCTGGCTGCACTGCGGACTCAGTTGGAACATGCCGCGAGACACGGCATTCGCGTTGTGCTTTTCACGTTTCCGTACCACGCGGAGATGCTCGAGACAATGGCCCTCGCGGAGTTGTGGACTGCTTTCACCCTTTGGAAGGGGCTACTCGTCGAAACGGTCTCCAGAGCCCGCAAGACTTGGCCTTCGCTCGACGTGGCGCTGTGGGATTTTGCCGGCTACTCGCCCTACACCACGGAGCCTTTTCCACCGCGCGGCGACACCCGCACAAACATGCGCTGGTACTGGGAGCCCGGTCATTTCAAGGCTGAGCTGGGAACCGTCATGCTACGTCGCATGAGGGGTGAGGAGATCGAATACGGAGAGGTGTTGGGCCAGGAACTGTCCTCGGCGTCCCTGGCGTCGCGCTTGGCGGGAATCGAGGCGGGGCGACTTGCATGGCGCTCCGCGAATCCAGAGGCCGTCCGTCGACTTGAATCCTTGGTCGCTCGAACACGCCGCGACTGAGAGCCCCAGTTGTCGCCAGATTCCTGGCCATGCGCGGACATCTGTGGGGGTGGCCTACCCGCTCGGCTCCTCCTGCGAGCGCGCGAACGAGCTACCGAGGGGCGCCCGGCATGCTCGTCGGGATAGGCGATTCGACGAAGCGCAATGCGGCGCCGGCTGGACCGCCGACGGCTCTCGATTTCGTTACACCACGTCGCCGCTGGCGGCGCGCAGCCGTTGGCACAGCATGCGGATGATGGCGCGCAGCACCTCGGGGTTGTCCTCCATGGTCGCCTCGAGGTGGCGGTGGGCGAGCTCGAGCAGGAGGGTGTCCTCGGTCGCGCGCACGGTGGCGGATCGCGGCTCCGGGTCGAGCGCGGCGAGCTCGCCGAAGACGTCGCGCGGCCCGAGTGTCGCGATGCGGCGGCCGGCGCGCTCGACCTCGACCGCCCCGGAGACGATCACGTACAGGGTGTTGCCGACGTCCCCTTCGCGGATCACCGACTCGCCCTGGGCCACCTCGCGCTCGTCCATCGTCTCGGCCACCTCGGCGATGTGCTCGTCCGGCATCTCGCGGAAGATGCCGACCGACTTCAACACCAGGACCTTCTCGATCGTCATCATTCCCGGGCTCTCCGGCGATGCCCCGTCGGTGGCGGAGCCGAGCATGGAAAGGGCCAGCGCGGCGACGCGCGGCGCGGGGTCGTGGCGCATGCGGCGTGCCTGCTCGCGAGCAGCGCCGGCGGAGACGCCCTGCAGCGCGGTCAACGCGGTCTCGCGGAGCAGCGGACTGGGGTCGCGCACCAGGCTGGCGAGCGTGGCGCCCGAACCGTGGTCGCGCAGCTCGCCGAGCGCGCGAGCAGCACAGGCACGAAGCCAGCGCGTACGCCGGCCGTGCGGGTCGCCGGCGAGGCCGCGCAGGCGCTGCGCCGGCGAACGCGCGGCCTCGACGTCCTCGGGCGCCAGCATCTCCAACCGCGCCGAGGCGGGCAGCGGCTCCAGAAGCGGCATCGTCCGCCATCGCCTCGGCGGGTCGAGCACCGAGTGGACCAGCTCGAGCGCGTAGGCGATGCGCTCCGGCGGGCCGCCGGCGAGCACCGTCCAGCCCGGCGCCAGCGCCCGCAGCCCGCGCGCCACCGCGACCAGGCGCACGATCCGGTCCTGAGCCTGCGCGAGCTCGTGCTCGAGGGCGCTGCGCACCAGGCCCGCCTCGTCCACGCCTTCGAGATCGCGCAGGCCTGCGAGCAGCCGCATGGTCTCGGTCACCGTCTCGTCCAGGCGCGCGAGGGCAGGCTCACCGAGCCCCTCGGCCCCGAGACCCGGTCGCGCCTCGATGCCCTCGCAGAGCACGGACGCCAGGCGGTGCTCGAGGCGATCGTCGAGCCGCGGCAGCTCCCCGAGCATCTCGGCCACGCCTTCCCGGTCACCGAGAACGGCGGCGACGCGAACGATCTCCACCCGTCGCGGGTTCGAGAGCGACCCGGCGAACGCCTGGCGCAGGGCCGGCAGCACGTCGGGTCCGATCGCGATCAGGGCGTCCCCCGCCACCTGCGACTGGTCGTCGCGGCCGAGCAGGCGCACCAGCGCCGGCGCGAGACTCGGAGCACGAAGCCGGGTCGCGGCGTGCAACGCCTCGCGGCGAACCGCGCGCACCGGGTCGGCCAACAACGACGCGAGCGGATCCTGGTACTCCGCCACCCCGACCTCGGCCAGCACGCGCGCCGCCAGCATGCGGTTGGCCGGACGGCGCGAGCTGGCCAGCTCGAGTAGTGCGTCGGCCCCGGTCGCGACGCCGCTGATGCCACCGTGCCGCAACAGTGCAACCACCGCGGCCCCACGAAGCGCGCGGTCGTCCGCGTCCAGGGCCCGACGAGCGCGCTCGAGCCCGTGGCCACGGTCGCAGGCGAGCAGCGCGCGCAGGAGCGCGGACTGGACCGCCGGATCCGGCTCGGCGTCGAGATGCTCGACCAGCGGGATCGCGAATGCGGCCGAGGGCAGACGCTCGATCTCGCGGGCAACCGCCCGGCGCACGAGAGACTCCGGGTCCGACAGCAGGGCGAGGACCTCGCGCGACGCCGAGGTCGCGCGCGCCTCGAGCAGCAATCTCGCTCCATGGATGCGCTCGGCCGGGTAAGTGCTCGCGAGGGCTCGACGAAGCACCGCCAGCGTGTCCGGGTCGTCGAGCGACAATCCGCGCCCGCTGATTCGCCGTGCCGATACCGCCCGCCCCAGCATGGTCACGTAGCGGCGGTGGGTCGCCAGAACCAGTGCGATCCAGGCCAGGACCAGGGGCACGACGGCGGTGAGCAGGTCCTGCGGCCCCAGCCCGAGCGCGGGAACCGCGAGCAGCAGGAGCGCCCCGGTCGCGGCCGCGGCCAGCGGCTCGAAGACGCCCTCGACCAGCGCCTGGGCGCGGGTGCGCTGCCGCGGGATCAGCGGCTGGTAGAGCAGCATCAGCGACGGCCAGAACACCCCCTGATAGCACGACTCGTTGAGCAGCTTGGTGAGGCAGCCGAAGGCGAAGATCAGCGCCATCGGCGCCAACAGCCATTGCGCGCCGACGACGGTCAACGCCCCGAGGCCGGTGAGCACGGGCAACAGCATGAGCCCGACGCGCACGCCACGCCGGCGCAGCACCCGCTCGGTCACCAGCAGGTTGCCGACGAGTGTCGCCACCGCGGTCGCGGCGAAGAACAGACCGAGGAATCCGGCGACCGCCTGGGAGTCGTCGAGATTCAGCTCCACGAGGCCGAAGAACGCGTTCGACACCGTGAAGTGCACCGCGTTGGCCACCACCACCAGGGCGAACAGCAGTCGGAGATAGCGCCGCACCGGCGTCTCCGCGCCACGCGCGGCGTGCGCCTCGGGGGCGACCTCATGATGCTGGCGGGCGAGATGGCCGGCCTCGGTCGCGGTGATGCGCAGGATCAGCGCGATGGCGATCCCCTCGCTCAGCACCGAGATCCAGAGCAGGTCGGCCACCGCCAGCACGCCGAGCACCAGCTGCATCGCGAGCCCGCCGACCAGCGCCGCCACCGCCTCACCGGCGGCGATGAGGCCGAAGTTGCGCTTGGCCTGGCCGAGGTCGAAGCACCGCTCGGCCAGACCCCAGAACACGAGGCTGAGCACGGTCCATTCGACCTCGACCCAGATCGCGGCGGCCACCACCGCAAGACCGCCGGCCGAGCCGTCCAGGGCGAAGCGCAGCATCACCAGGGTGAGGGCGTTGACCGCGAGCGCGCCGACGAGGAGACCACGGAACGAGACCAGGCGCTCGAGCCGGGCGTAGAACGCGCCGACCAGCGGGATCACGATGCCCGCTCCGACGTAGGTGAGCGGCAGAAGATCCGCGTCGTAGGTCTCGAGGAACAGCGTCAGCGCGGCGGTGTTGGTGAACAGCCGCGGCAGCCCGAGCCCGACGAAGGCGAGCGCGAAGAACACCGCCACCCGCGAGCCACGCGCCTGCGGATGCGCATCCGCCGCCGTCATCGCGGACCGCTCCGGCGCCAGGGCGAGGGCCGCCACCCACCGGTACGCCGTCGGTCAGCCGCCGGGCGCGAACTCGTACCCTGCCCTGTCATCCAATCCCGGGTCGCTTCGTGCAAGTCGGCGAGTTTAGCGGTGAATGTGAAAGTGATCGCGGGAGAAGTTCACAGCGTCGCGGTCGGCCGCGGCGCCTTCAGGCGAGGTCGAGTGCGTGGCGCTTGAGCGTCGCCAGGTCGACCACCTCGAGCGCGGCCTCGTCGGTGCCGGCGAGGAGAATCGGCGGCGCGACGCCGGCAGCGAGCG
Organism: Ectothiorhodospiraceae bacterium; assembly: GCA_024234875.1. GTDB lineage: Bacteria > Pseudomonadota > Gammaproteobacteria > HK1 > HK1 > JACKNM01. The sequence goes on from JACKNM010000002.1 coordinate 824,835, forward strand.
CTTCCCGCCAGCGCGCCGCGCAGAGACACCACTGGTCGCCCGGGAGCAGTCCCGGAAACCCGAGCTCCGGGCGCGGCGTGACGAGGTCGTTGCCGCGGCGGCGCGAGAACTCGAGGAACTCCGCGGTGACACGCGCGCAAACTGCGTGGATCCCGACATCGGTCTCGTCGACGCGACAGCAGCCGTCGCGGAAGAACCCGGTCAACGGGTCGCGCGAGCAGGGCTCGAGCGCGGTCCCCAGGACGTTGCGAGGGCCTTCGGTCTTCTGCATCGAGCGCGTCCTCCGCGGTGGCGTGTCAGCGCGCGGACACCGCGGGCGGCAACGCCAGGCCGGCCGCGGCGACCACCTCCCGGAGTCGGTCCGGGTAGTCCGAGATCAGGCCGTCGACGCCGAGCTCGATCAGGGCGCGCATGCGCTCCGCCTCGTTCACCGTCCAGGGAACGACGCGCAGGCCGCGTGCATGGGCATCGGCCAGGGAGGCTGCGTCGACCATCTGATGATGGGGTGACCACACCTCGCACCCCGCGGCAGCGACCAGCGCCGGCACCGACCCACCGTGGTCGTCGACATCGAGTCCCGCGGTCCACGCCGAGGCCCCGGGTCGGCCGCGCTCGACGTTGTCCAACCAGCGCTGCTCCACCGTCAGACAGGCGGTCTCGATCTCGGGCGCCACCGCGTCGACCCGGCGCAGCGTACGCCAGTCGAACGACTGCACCGTCGCCCGGGTCGCGAGCCCGCTGGCGCGAATCACCTCGACCACCCGGTCGGCGAACGCCTCCGCGGGCGCGGTCTCGTCGGGGGCGCGCGGGTCGAGCTTGGTCTCGATGTTGAATCGCAGGTGCTCCGCCCCCGGCAGCCGACCGAGCGCGAGCACGTCGGCGAGGCGGGGGATGACCTCGCCGTCCACCGCACGCTGCTCGGGATAGCGGGCGGCGTACTTCGAGGCCGGGTCGAGGCGACCGACGTCGAAGCCGAGGAGCTCGGCATGGCTGAGCGAGCGCAATGTCGGGCCGGCGGTCGCGAGCCAGCGCCCGGCGGCGTCCCGTGTGGTCGCCGGATTCAGGGCCCGGTCGTGCGCCACCACCACCACGCCGTCGCGCGTGATGCCGGTGTCCAGCTCCAGCGTGCTGACGCCGATTCCGAGCGCGACCCGGAAGCCGGCGAGGGTGTTCTCGGGCGCGAGCCCGCGCGCGCCACGATGACCCTGGATGTCGAACGCGCCGGCCGACGACGCGACCAGCATCACCGCGAGCGCACTCCCCGCGCGCCGGCACGAGCGCCGCGATTCGGGACCAGCCATCAGCCCGCCCCGGGTCGCAGCCGGCTGCCGTCTGCCGGATCGAACAGATGGATTCGCTCCGGCTCGATCCACAACCGCAGCCGCTCACCGGCAGTGTGCACGGCGCCCCCCGGGAGCCGGGCGGTGAGCTCGGCACCGTCGAGCGCGCCGTGGACGAGGGTGTCGGCCCCGAGCGGCTCGACGAGATCGATGGTGAGGTCGACCGGATCGCGGCCCGGCGCCTCGTCCGTCTCCAGGTGCTCGGGTCGGATGCCGACGGTGAGCGGCGCGCCACCGGGCATCACCCCCGGCAGCGCGAGCGACTGCCCCCCGGGGACCACCACCGCGCGCCCGTCCGGGCTCGCGGTCCCGGGGACGAAGTTCATCGCCGGCGAGCCGATGAAGCCGGCCACGAAGGCGCTGGCCGGATCGCGATAGACCTCGAGCGGCGTGCCCACCTGCTCGGCGCGCCCCGCGTTCATCACCACCAGACGGTCGGCCAGGGTCATCGCCTCCACCTGGTCGTGGGTGACGTAGATCGACGTGATCGCGAGATCCCGCTGCAGCTTCTTGATCTCGAGACGCATCTGCACGCGAAGCTTCGCATCGAGATTCGACAACGGCTCGTCGAACAGGAACACCGCCGGCTCACGCACGATCGCCCGCCCCATGGCGACCCGCTGGCGCTGCCCACCGGAGAGCTCGCGAGGACGGCGCCGCAGGAACGGCTCGAGGTGCAGGATCTCCGCCGCGCGAGCCACCCGACGCGCGATCTCGTCGCCCGGCACCCGGCGGTTGCGAAGGCCGTATGCCATGTTGTCGAAGACGCTCATGTGAGGGTAGAGCGCGTAGTTCTGGAACACCATCGCGATGTCGCGGTGCATCGGCTCCAGGTCGTTCACCACCCGGCCGCCGATCGCGATCTCGCCGCCGCTGATGCGCTCCAGCCCGGCCACCATGCGCAACAACGTCGACTTGCCACAGCCCGAGGGTCCGACCACGACGATCAGCTCGCCGTCGGCGATCTCGAGGTCGACGCCGTGTATCACCGCGGTATCGCCGAACCGCTTGGTCACCCCGCGAATGCTGATCTCGGCCACCTATCGACTCCTCTGCGCGTCGTCCGCCCGGCGCGACGCCGCCGCGCGCGACCTCACTTCTCCACCTCGACCAGCCCCTTCACGAACAGTCGCTGCATCACCACGACCACGATCACCGGCGGCAGCATGGCGAGGATCGAAGTGCCCATGACCAGATGCCACAGCGGCTCGGAATCCGGCACCGAGACCATTCGCTGGATGCCCATGACCACCGTGTAGTAGGACTCCTCGGTGGTCACCAGGAGTGGCCAGAGGTACTGGTTCCAGCCGTAGATGAACAGGATTACGAACAGCGCCGCGATGTTGGTGCGCGACAGCGGCAACAGCACGTCGAAGAAGAAACGAATCGGCCCGGCACCGTCGATGCGCGCCGCCTCGAGCAGCTCGTCCGGCACGGTGAGGAAGAACTGCCGGAACAGGAAAGTCGCGGTGGCCGATGCGATCAACGGTAGCGACAGTCCCGCGTAGCTGTTGAGCAGGCCGAGGCCCGCCACCACCTCGAACGTCGGCAGGATCCGCACCTCGACCGGCAGCATCAGGGTCACGAAGATGGTCCAGAACACCAGCCCGCGAAACGGGAAGCGGAAGTAGACGATGGCGTAGGCCGAGGCGAGCGAGATGACGATCTTGCCGATGGCGATCGCGAGCGCCATCACCAGACTGTTGAGCATCATCATTCCGACCGGCGGGGAGCCCGCCGCCTGGACGCCCTCGCCGAGGATGCTCGCGTAGTTCTCCACCATGCGGTCGCCGGGCCAAAGCGGCACCACGCCCTGCATCAGGGACTCCGGTGGGTAGGTGGAGGCGACGAACGCGATCCACACCGGGAAGAAGACCACGACCACGCCGAGCATCAGCACGACGTGGGTCATGAGGTTCAGGAGCGGGCGATTCTCGACCATCAGTACTCGACTCGTCGCTCGACGTAGCGGAACTGCACCACCGTGAGGGCGATGACGATCGCCATCAGCACTGCCGACTGTGCCGCCGATCCGCCCAGATCGAGTCCGATGAACCCGTCGTTGTAGACCTTGTACACCAGGATGTTCGTCGCCTGCGCCGGGCCACCGCTGGTGGTGGCATGGATGATTCCGAAGGTGTCGAAGAACGCGTAGACCACGTTGACCACCAGCAAGAAGAACGTGGTGGGAGAGATGAGCGGAAACACGATGGTCCAGAATCGTCGGCCGGGCCCGGCGCCGTCGATGGCGGCGGCCTCGATCAGCGACCGTGGAATCGACTGCAAGCCAGCCAGAAAGAACAGGAAGTTGTAGCTCACCTGTTTCCATGCGGCGGCGACCACCACGAGGATCATCGCATCGTCACCGTCGAGATAGTGGTTCCAGTCGTAGCCGATGGCGCGCAGGCCGTAGGCGGCGATGCCGATGCTCGGATTGAACAGGAAGAACCACAGCACGCCTGCAACCGCCGGTGCGATGGCGTACGGCCAGATGAGGAGCGTCCGGTACGCCATCGCACCGCGCAACACCCGGTCGGCCATGACCGCGAGCGCGAGCGAGGCGGACATCGCCAGCAGCGTGGTGCCGATGCTGAACACCACGGTGACCTCGAGGGAGTTGCGATAGCCGTCGTCGGCGAACAGCGCCTCGAAGTTCTCGAGCCAGACGAACTCCCGTGACAGGCCGAAGGCGTCCTCGATCAGCACCGACTGATAGAGGGCCTGCGCCGCCGGCCAGATGAAGAAGACGAGGGTGATGACGAGCTGTGGCGCGACCAGCAGCCAGGGCAGTAGCCTTCGTTCGAACCCGACCCGCTTGTGCTGCACCGCGTCCCCTCCGCGACGCCGAGCTCGCGGCCGGCCCCGGAGAGGAGCCGGCCACCGCAGTCTCGGCACGTCGATCGAGGCGGGCGGCCGCCCGCCCGCTCGACCGACGCACGGCTCAGCCGTTTTGCTTCTCGAACTTCCGCAGCAGGTCGTTGCCACGCTTGACCGCGTCGTCGAGACCTTCCTGGGCGGTCTTCTTTCCGGCCCAGATCGCCTCCAGCTCCTCGTTGATCACATCGCGGATCTGCACGAAGTTACCGAAGCGCAGCCCCTTCGAGTTGGCGGTCGGCGGCTTGTTGTTGATCTGCTTGATCGCGGTGTCGGTGCCCGGATTCTTGTCATAGAAGCCCTGGGCGCGCGTCAGCTCGTAGGCCGCGGTGGTGATCGGCAGATAGCCGGTGAACTGATGCCAGTCGGCCTGCACCTCGGCCGAGGAGAGGTAGGTGAAGAACTTCGCGACCCCCTTGTACTCCTCGTCGTTGCGCCCACGCAGGACCCACAGCGTCGCGCCGCCGATGATGCTGTTCTGCGGCGGGTTGCCCACACCCGGCCAGTACGGGAGCTGCCCCACGCCGAAAGCGAACTTGACGTTCTTCGTCACCCCCGCGTACGCCGCCGACGAGTTCATGTACATGGCGCACTCGCCGTTGTAGAACTTCGGCGCGCTGTCGGAGCGGCGGCCGCCGTAGTCGAAGATCTTGGTCTTCTGCCACTCGGCCATCTTCCCGATGTGGGTGACGTGGGCGGCGCTGTTGATCGTCAGCTCGGTGTCGAGCCCCGCGAACCCGTTCTCCTTGGTGCCGATCGGGAGATCGTGCCAGGCGCTGAAGTTCTCGATCTGGACCCAGGACTGCCAGCCGGTGGTGAAGCCGCAGGCGACACCGGCGGCCTGGAGCTTCTTCGCCGCCGCCTCCAGGTCGGGCCAGGTCACCGGGGGCTTCTCCGGATCGAGGCCGGCCTTGGAGAACGCGTCCTTGTTGTAGTACAGGACCGGCGTCGAGCTGTTGAAGGGCATCGACAGCATGTTCCCCGCGGTGTCGGTGTAGTAGCCGGTCACCGCCGCAAGGTAGTCGGCGGGGTCGAACGACTCGCCCGCGTTCTTCATCAGCTCGTAGACCGGATACACCGCGCCCTTGGCCGCCATCATGGTCGCGGTGCCGACCTCGAACACCTGCACGATGTGCGGCTGCTGCTTGGCGCGGAAGGCGGCGATCGCCGCGGTCATGGTCTCGGTGTAGTTGCCCTTGTAGACCGGGACGACCTTGTAGTCCGACTGCGACGCGTTGAACCCCTCGGCGATGCTGGCGAGCTTCTCACCGAGCTCACCGCCCATGGCATGCCACCACTGCACCTCGGTCACCGCGAACGCGCTGCCCGTCGATGCGCCCGCGATCACCGCGGCGGCCAGGATCTTCCTCAGCATGTGCTCCCCTCCGTTTGCTCACGTTGCGTGAGGCGCCACCGTGCCGGCCGCGCCCCTGGATGGCGGTTTGTACGCGCCTGTTGTGGCGCCGAGTTTACGCCGGGAGGAACGGCATGAGTACCGCGACCACCCGGGAGCGTGGTGGGCGCCCGCCGGGTGGCTCGCCGCCCGCGGCGCCGGGCTGCTCCGGGGGGCGGTTTCGTCCCCCCGAGGCGACGTGCACAATTGCCCCATGACCGAGCATCCGACCAGCGCCACCGGCGCCGCTCACGGCCGCGACGGCAATCGGGCAGCCTTCATCGAGGGGATGAGCCACGCCGCCTCGACCGTCTCGGTGGTCACCACCGACGGCCCGCACGGACGCTCCGGGGTCACGGTGAGCGCGATGTGCTCGGTGTCGGCGGATCCGCCCTCGTTGCTGGTATGCGTGCACCATCGCAGCCGCGCGGCGGAGACGATTCGCGCCAACGGGGTCCTGTGCGTGAACTTGCTTCGGGACGAGCAGGTCAGGGTCTCCGACACCTTCGCCGGCCGGCTCGACGGGCCCGGGGGCGACCGCTTCGGGTGCGCCGAGTGGGCAACGCTCGCCACCGGCGCGCCGGTGCTCGTCGACGCGCTGGTCGCGTTCGACTGCTCGGTGCGGCACGTGTTCCAGTGGGGCTCGCACCTCATCTTCGTGGCCGAGGTCCGCGACCTCGCCATCCACGACACCGGGCTCCCCCTGATCTACGCCAACCGCGCCTACGGCACCGCCCTGGCCCTGCGCGGATTCGCCCCCTGCGCTCCGGCGCCGGTGGGCGGGCGGGGCGGGCTGGACGTCGGCTGCTTCGTGACCCTCGGCCCCTTCCTGATGCCTCGGTTGCTGGCGGGCTTCCTGCACCTTGCCCCCGAGATCGACGTGCATCTGCACGAGGGGACCCAGGACGCCCTGGTCAAGGGCCTGGTCGAGCGGCGCTTCGAGCTCGCGCTCCTCTACGACGTGGGGCTCGGTGCGTCGGTCGAGGTCGAGCCCCTGGCCGACGTCGCGCCCCACGTGCTCCTGCCCGAGGGCCACCCGCTCGCGCGCGAGCCGGCGCTCACGCTCGCCGCCCTGGCCTCCGAGCCGATGGTCCTGCTCGACATTGCCCCGAGCCGGGACTATGTGCGCGGGCTGTTTCGAGACGCGGGCCTCGAGCCGACGATCCGTTTCCTGTCGCCGTCGTTCGAGATGGTGCGCGGGATGGTGGCCCACGGATTCGGCTACTCCTTGCTCGTCACCAAGCCCGCCAACAGCATGTCCTACGACGGCCAGGCCCTGGTCAGCCGGCCGATCGCCGACCCGGTCCGCCCCGGACGGGTGGTCGTCGCCCACGCGGCGCAGCGCCCGTTGTCCAGCGCCGCACGCCGCTTCGTGACGCACTGCCGCACCTGCTTCGAGCGCGACACGCTGCCCGACCCCACGCCACGTTGACACCGGCCGGAGCCGGCTGGTTCGATCGCCATCCCCGGCCCGAGCCGGAACGAAACCTGGGAGACGCCGTTGAAGATCGCCGAGATCGAGGTCCACCTGCTGACCGGACCGGCCGAGGCCCGCCAGCACTGGGTCAGCCACTACCCGGTCCCGGTCGGAACCGACCTGCTGGTTCGCCTGCGCACCGACACCGGAATCGAGGGCTTCGGCCTCGGTAGCAGCAACGCGTCCCTGCGCGCCACCGCCCAGATGTTCCGCGACGGCCTCGCGGACTACATCGTCGGCGCCGACGCGCTGGCGCCCGAGCGCCTTCACGAGACCCTGTTCAGTCTCACCCACCAGCGGATCGCCTACGAGAAGGGCTGGCCGAAAGGGGCCCTGGTGCTGGCCGCGGCCGCGGTCGACATCGCGATGTGGGACATCATGGGCAAGGCCTGCGCACAGCCGCTCTATCGGCTCTTCGGCGGCCATCGCGACGCCGTGCCCGCCTACGTGACCTGCGCCTACTACATCGAGGGCAAGGGGCTCGGCGAGCTGCGCGACGAGATGGAGATGCTCAAGGCGCAGGGGCACCGGGCGTTCAAGGCCAAGATCGGCGGGGTCTCGCTCGACGAGGACATGGAGCGCCTGCGGGTCATCCGCGACGTGATCGGGATGGACACCGAGCTGATGGTCGACGTCAATGGTGGCTGGGATCTGCCCACCGCGATCGAGGGGGCGCGGCGCCTGGCCGAGTTCCGACCACGCTGGTTGGAGGAGCCGGTGCGTTGGATGGACGACCGCCGCGAGCTGGCGATGCTCGCGAGGTCGACCGCCATCCCGCTCTCCGCCGGCGAGAGCGAGCCGACCCCGTGGGGCTGCCGCGCCCTGCTCGAGGAGCAGGCAATCCGCATCCTGCAGTTCGACTGCACCCGCATGGGCGGCTTCACGATGGGCCGCAAGCTCGCCGCCCTGGCGGAGCTGAACCACGTGGAGGTGGCGCCGCACCACGACTGCTTCCTCCACGCGCACATCGTCGCCGGCTCGCCGGCGGGCCTGATCGTGGAATCCTTCACCGACCCGGAGCGTGACCCGCTGCAGGCGGAGCTGTTCGAGAACCCGCCGCGGATCGAGGGCGGCGTGCTCTACCTGAACGACGCCCCGGGGCTCGGCCTCACGCTGTCGGAGAAGGCGGTGGCCAAGTTCGGCGAGCGCGTCGTGTAGACCGCGCCTCGACTACGGGGCCCGCCACGCGGGCCCCGGCTCGGCGACCGGCAGGCCCAGCGGCGTCACGACGTCGGCGGCTTCGCCGTATCGGTATTCGACTCGGCCTTCGGTGGCTCCGGCGCCTTCACCAGGTCGGCCATGCGGCGGTTGAAGTAGTCGGACTTGAACTTCTTGATCGCGTACAACCAGCCGCTCCACTTCGCGTTCAGGCGCTCGGCCTCGGCGCGGACCGCGTCGGCCGACGCGAGCTTGTCCTTCAGCCGCTCGTCCGCGGCGAGCGTGGGGTCGACCAGTGACTCGTCGAACTCCGCGCTGAGCTTGCCGTAGGTCACCTCACCCGCGCGCACCGTCTCCATGCGGACTCGCAGGCCGTCGTAGGTCTCGGCCTCCACGGTGAAGCCCGGGACCGCGCCATCGGGTGGGTCGCTGGCGGCGCGAACATCGTCGAAATCGAGATCCGCCATCCCGCGGCCGATGTCGCTCACCCGCCACTCGTCGCCCTCCGGGACCGCCATCCCCTCGGGGACGTCGCGCAGCACGTAGTCCCAACCCGCCGGCTCCTTTTGGCGCACCGCCACGGTCTCACCGTCGGGGTGGATGACCCGCACGTCGCGGGTCCGCTCGCGCGAGATGCGAGCGACCGAGTCGTCGACCCAGTCCGAGACCTTGCCGCCGAGCGGCAGGCGACCCTCGACCAGCCACGACTGCGACTCGCTCGGCCGGCGAACGTAGATCTCCGACGCCCCGGCATTGCCACGCGCGGATTTCCGAGCGCCGACGATCAGCTCCGCCAACGCGTCACCACCGGCACCACGCAGGGCCACCAGCATCGACTCCGCACCGTCGACCCCGGGCCCCTGGACGCCGATTCGCGGATAGAGCTCGGCGCTGCTGGTCTTCGGCTCGAGGACTCGCAGCTCGGCGGTCCCGACCACGAGCTGGTGCACCTTGTCGGGGTCGGCGGGATAGCCGGACTTGGCCGGGACCACCCAGCCAGCGGTCCCGCGCTCGAGCAGCACCGTCTCCTCGTCTGCCTTGACCTCGATGCGGGTCACGTCGTTGACCGCGGCCAGCAGGGAGGGAAACAGCCGCTCCCCGGACTGCGGAATCGACGGCGCCTCGTCACGCGCCACGTAGGCTCCCGCCGCCACCGCGGCCGTCACCACCGCGAGCACGAGGAACGCCTTCACGTTTCGCATTGCTCGAACCTCCTCCCCGTCGGCGCCGGCTCAGTCGGCCCGCGACGCACCACCACGGCGCCGGCGCACACGCCACAGTCCGGCTCCGATTCCACCGGCCGCGATCAGCAGCGGCACGAGCCCGATGTTGGCGAACTTCACGCTGCCCTCCAGGCTCTCGATGCTCGACCGCAACCCGCGGCGCACGTCACGCAGCTCCTTGCGCACCCGGATGCGCTCCTGTCGGAACTTGACCAGCTCCTGCTGCTGCTCCTCCGACAGGATCGCCTGCTGGTCACCCTGCTTGCGCTGCTCGAGCGCGACCAGCGCCTTCTCCGTCTCCTCCAGCTTGGCGACCAGCTCCTGCTCCTTCTCCCGGAACCGCAACTCCGCCTCGCGCCGCATGGTGTCGATACGCTCGAACGGACGCAGGTAGCTGCCGCGGCTTCGCACCGCGATCAGGTCGGACGAGCCGAGCAGGTTGTCGATGGCGTTGAACACCAGCGGGCCGTTGGCCGCGGTCGGAATCACCAGGCGCTGGCCGAGGAAGTCCTGGACGTTGACCCAGAACCGGTCCATCAGCATGTCGGTGTCGGCGATGACCAGGATGTTGATGTCCTCCTTCGACTCCGCCAGGTGCTCGGGCTTCTCGGCCGCCGTGTCCCCGGCCTTCGCCGCGCCTTCCTCCGCCTTCGGCGCGGGCGGGCCGTCGGGGAACGCAGACCGTGCCTTGCCGGTGACCCGCGCCATCAAGGTGTAGGGCTTACCCGAGGGCTTGTACTTGCGCAGCATGTCCTGCGGATCCGCGCCGAGGTTCACCATGTCGAGGGTGAACTCCGAGGCCTGATCCGTGGTGTGGATCAGCGGGTGGAACTGGGTGGTCGCGCCGGCGAGCGGCTTCAGGCTGCCAGGCGTGCCGAGCGTGACGTTCGCGAGCTGGGCGGTCACCGGGTCGTTGGCATCGAACGCCTCCGGCCGCAGGTTCAGCCACACCGGGTAGTCGAATGCGACGGTGCGCCCGTCACGGTCCATGCGCACCGGCAGCGCGTAGGCCATGTCACCGACCGCCTTGTCCTTCTCGACCTCGAGCCCCCACGCCGACAACAGCTTCTCGAAGTACGCCGCACGGGAGCCGGCCGCGGGGATCATCCCGGCCGACTGCACCGTCTGCGCATCGGAGTGGGAGTCGACCATGACCAGTGCGCGGCCGCCACGCATGACGAACTGGTCGATGGCATAGAGCGTGCGATCGGAGAGATCGCGCGGGTGGACGATGAACAGGACGTCCACGTCGTCGTCGATGCGATCGAAGTCGGTGCCGAGCCGGCGAACATCGAACAGTTGCGAGAGCTGCTCGTACACCACCCACGGCGGCGGCATGCTCTGCGGCGGCATCGGCATGCGCATGTCGGGCACCCCGTCCATCGCCAGCGTCGACACCACGCCCACGACCGGCTCCTTCGGGTTCGCGAGGTCGTGAATCAGCCGCGTGAGATCGTACTCGAGGAGCTCCTCGCGGGCGGTGCTGAAGAACGAGATCACCTGCTCGTCGTCGGTCGAGCTGGTTCCGACCAGACCGAAGTAGAGGGTGTCCTCGCCGTCGCGTAGCGGCACACCTTGCAGACCGTAGCCGACGGCGCGGTCCTCCTCGTCCGAGAACGGCTCGGGGTCGACCGGAATCAGCGTGATCTTGCCGCCAGACTCGCGCTCGTACTGCTCGAGCAGCTCCTCCACGCGCGCGGCGTAGGTGTTCACCGCCGGCACCTGGGTCGCGATGCGACGCGACAGATAGAACCGCAGCGTTATCGGCTCGGCGAGCTTGGACAGCACCGAGCGGGTCCCGTCGGAGAGCGTGTACAGACGGTTCTCGGTGAGGTCGAGTCGCTTGGCGTTCAGGGTGGTCCCGGCCAGCATGTTGACCGCGAACAGCAGCACCACGGCGAGGACCAGGGCGCCGCCACTCAGGATTCTGGACTTCATCGGCTCGCCCTCCTCACTGCGCCTTCTTGGCGTCGATGACGACCGCGTTGGCGAACAACCAGAACGCGCCGAGCGACACGAAGAAGATCAGGTCTCGGAGATCGATGACCCCCTTGGTGATGGCCTCGAAGTGGGTCAGGAAGCTGAACGAGCTGACCGCGTCGACGATCGCCGGCGGCGCCCAGCCACTGACCACGTCGAGCACCAGCGGAAAGCCGCTCATCACGAAGCCGAGACACACCGCCGCGCTGACGACGAAGGCGATCACCTGGTTCTTGGTCACCGCCGAGATGCACGAGCCGATGGCGAGGAAGGCGCCGGCCATCAGGAAACTCCCGATGTAGGAGGCCGCGATCACGCCGTTGTCCGGGGTGCCGAGGTAATTGACGGTGATCCACATCGGGAAGGTGAACGCGAGCGCGATGCCGCTGAATACCCAGGCGGCGAGGAACTTGCCGAGCACCGCCTGGGTCATGGTCACCGGCAGGGTGAACAGCAGCTCGATGGTGCCGACCTTGCGCTCCTCGGCCCACAGTCGCATCGCCAGCGCGGGGATGAAGAACAGGTAGAGCCAGGGGTGGAACATGAAGAAGGCCTGCAGGTCGGCCTGCCCGCGATCGAAGAAGTTCCCGATGTAGAAGGCGAAGATGCCACTCAGGAACACGAACAGCGCGAGGAATACGTATGCAATCGGGGTGGTGAAGTACCCCGAGAGCTCGCGCTTGAAGATGACCCAGATGGTCGACATGCTCAGCCCTCCCCGCTCGCTGCGCCGGCATTCCCGGCGCTCGAGCCGTGCGGCCTGGTGATGGCTCGGAAGACGTCGTCCAGCCGCCCGCGCTCGGCGTAGAGCTCGTCGACCTCCCAGCCCCTGGTGCGCGCGAACTCCGCCACCGGTGCGAGCAGCGAGGCGCCGTTCACCGGGTGGATCTGCAGGCTGACACGCTCCGCGCTCGCCGCCACCACGTCGATGCGTTGCACCCCATCGACCGCGCCGAGCGCCTCGACCGCGCCGCTCGCCTCGACGCCGCGCAGCCCGCAGCAGACGACGTTGTGGTTCGGTGCGCGAGACACCAGCGCCTCGGGCGTCCCGTCGCTCACCAGGCGTCCGGACGCGATGATGATGGCGCGCGAGCACACCGCCTCGACCTCCTCGAGGATGTGCGTGGAGAGGACGATGACCTTGTCGCTCGACATCCCGCGGATGAGGTTGCGCACCTCGTGCTTCTGGTTCGGATCGAGCCCGTCCGTCGGCTCGTCGAGGACCAGCACCTCGGGATCGTGGAGGATTGCCTGCGCGAGGCCGACGCGGCGCTTGAAGCCCTTCGAGAGGGTCTCGATGGGGCGGTCGAGCACCGGCCCGATGCTGACCTGCTCGACCACGGTGTCGATGCGCTCGCGGCGGCGCGCGCCGGCGAGGCCGCGGATCTCCGCGATGAACCCGAGGAAGGCGCGCGGCGTCATGTCACCGTAGAGCGGAGCCCCTTCGGGCAGGTAGCCGATGCGGCGCTTCACCGCGATCGGTGACGAGGCGATGTCGTCCCCGCCCACCGTGACGCTGCCGGCGTCCGGCGCCAGGAAGCCGGTGACCATCTTCATGGTCGTGGACTTGCCCGCGCCGTTCGGACCGAGGAAGCCGAGCACCTCGCCGCGCTCGACCTCGAACGACACCCCGTCGACCGCCACGACCGGCCCGAAGCGCTTCGTGAGGTCTCGGATCTCAATCATTGGCACGACGTACTCCCCTCCTCCGTCGTCCACCCGCATTGCCATCGACTGCGCGAGCACGCTCGCGCGTCTGGCTGTTCTCGGTTGCTCGGCGCGGCTCCACGAGGCCGACGAATGCCGGCCAGGGCACCTCACGCGCACCGCGATTGGCGCACATGGGGGCGGCGACTCGAATTTCAACCCCGGGCCGGTCAGCAGACCGGTCCGGATGCCGCCGCTCGCCCGTTCCAGGCCACGGGCCCGACCTGTCGACGACGACGTCGCCTGCTTCGACCGGAGCCCGGGCCCGAGGTTCCGTGGCCGTCGCGGTTGAACCGAGTCGGCTCGACCCCAACTGTCCCAGCAGTCCGCGCGACCGCACGCGGTCCGATGCAACGACGTTCCGGAGGTCAACCGATGGCAAACCCCTCTCGTCTCCTCGGCTCGGCCGCGCTCGCGATCGGCCTCGCGGTGGCGGCACCCGCCGCCCAGGCGAATCTCGCCCTGCTCGAGCGCTCGAACGGCGCGCCGACCCTCGCGCCACTGCTGCGCGAGGTCACCCCGGCGGTCGTGAACATCAGCGTGAGCACCCGCGTTGCGGTGCAGCAAAACCCGCTCTTCCGCGACCCGTTCTTCCGTCGCTTCTTCGATCTTCCGGAGCAGATGCCGGAGCAGCGGCGTCAGAGCGCGGGCTCCGGGGTCATCGTCGACGCGGAGAACGGCTACGTCCTCACCAATCACCACGTGGTCGAGAATGCCGACGAGGTGGAGGTGACGCTGAAGGACCGGCGCCGGTTCACCGCCAAGCTCATCGGCAGCGACGCCGGCACCGACATCGCGCTGCTGCAGATCGAGGCCGACGGGCTGACCGCACTGCCACTCGGGGATTCCGACCGACTCGAGGTCGGCGACCTGGTGGTCGCGATCGGGAACCCGTTCGGGCTGGGCCAGACCGTGACCTCCGGCATCGTCAGCGCGCTCGGGCGCAGCGGGCTGAACATCGAGGGCTACGAGGACTTCATCCAGACCGACGCCTCGATCAATCCGGGCAACTCCGGCGGTGCCCTCGTCGATCTCGAGGGTCGGGTCGTCGGCATCAACACCGCGATCATCGGGCCGGCCGGCGGCAACGTGGGGATCGGCTTCGCCGTGCCCTCGAACATGGCGCAGTCGGTGATGGCCCAGCTCGTGCGTTACGGCGAGGTGCAGCGCGGCCAGCTCGGGGTCCTGATCCAGGACCTCTCGCCGGAGCTCGCCAAGGCGATGGGGCTCGACGTCGACCGCGGCGCGGTGGTGAGCCGGGTGCAGCCCGGATCGACGGCGGAGAAGGCCGGGATCGAGGCCGGCGACGTGGTGGTCGGGGCGAACGGTCGTCCGGTCGAGAGCTCGTCCGACCTGCGCAACCGCGTCGGGCTGGCGCGGGTGGGCGAGGAGGTCGAGCTCGACATCCTGCGCGGCGGCGAGCGCCGGCGGATGCGAGTTGCGATCGGCCGCGCGGACGGCACCGGAGGGCGGGCGAGCGTGGGCGAGGTCGACACCCCGCAGCTCGCCGGGGCGACGTTTCGTGACCTCCGACAGGGCGATCCCCGCTACGGGGAGGTCGCCGGGGTGCTGGTGGCCGAGGTCGCCCAGGGCAGCCCCGCCGCGCGCGCCGGCCTGCAGCCGGGGGACGTGATGCTCGCGGTCAATCGGCAGCGGGTGCGCAGCACCGAGGAGCTGGCGGCGGTGCTGGCGAGCAAGCCCCCGGTGCTGGCGATGAACATCCTGCGCGGGGACACCCAGCTCTTCGTCGTCATCCAGTGACGGCCTGATCGATCCGGGCGAGCGCGGTCTGGATCGCCTGACCGAGCGCCATCGCGCCCGCCGCCTCGATGCGGGCGCGATGGCGCACCGAGACCGGCCCGCCGACGAGGACCGGAACGCGCACCCCGGCAGTCAGTGCGGGCAACGCCGTGGCCAACACCTCCGGTGCCGGCTCGACCGACCCCGAGAGCACCACCGCGCGCGCACCGGTGCGTGCCGCGACCATCGCCACCTGCTCCAGCGGGAGGTCGGCTCCGAGCAGGATCGGCCGATAGCCCCGGGCCGCCGCCGACAGACTGAACAGCAGCAGCCCGGTCTCGTGGCGCTCTCCCGGGAGGCATGCCGCGACCAGTCGCGGTCCGCTCGCCTGGGTCGACAGGTGATGAAAGCGTGCGCCGACCTTGTTGCGGAGGTAGACGCCGAAGAAGTGCTCCTCCGCGATGCCCGCCTCACGCTCCGACCATCGCGCGCCGAGCGCTGCGAGCACCGGGCAGATCAGGCGGGTGGTCACCACGTCCACCGGGTAGAGCGAGAGCGCCTCACTGTAGACCGCGTCGAGCGGCGCCTCCGCGAAGCGTGCGACGGCGTCCAGCATCCGCGCCCGATAGCCCTCCCAGACATCGGCGATCTCCGCCGGCACCTCGGACGGGCGCTCCTCGCGCTCCATCCCCGGCGGTGCCGCCAGCGCAGTGGCGACCCGACTCACCGGGATGCCCTCGCCGAGCATGTCGACGATTCGCCGCACCCGCTCGATGTCGTCCGCGCTGTACAACCGATGACCCTTGCCGGTGCGTCTCGGGCGCACCAGCCCGTAGCGACGCTCCCACGCCCGCAGGGTCACCGGATTGACCCCGGTGAGCGTCGCCACCGTGCGAATCGGGTAGAGATGCCCCTCCTCGCGCGGACTCGGCCCCGACTGCATCGCCTCCCCCCACTCGACATCCGTCACGCCACCAGGCGGGTGACGTGTGGCGAGGTATCGTACAGAAAACTTGGACAAGACTGATACAGCGGGAGTCCGTTCGATGCGCGGTGCATGGATCACCGGAGCCAGCTCCGGAATCGGAGCGGCCCTCGCGCGCGGCCTCGTCGAGCGCGGCTGGCGAGTCGCGGCCTCGGCGCGAAGCGTCGAGCGGCTGCAGGCGCTCGCGAGCGAGTGCCCCGGTGTCGACCCCCGTCCTCTCGACGTGACCGACGCCGAGGCCGTCGCGCGGACCGTGGCCGCGCTGCGCGACGACCCGGGCCTGCCCGACCTTGCGATCCTGAACGCCGGCGACTACACCCCGATGCCGGCGCGCGAGTTCGATGTCGCGCTCTGTCGTCACCTGGTCGACGTGAACTACATGGGCGTCGTCCACTGTATCGGCGCGCTGCTACCCGCGATGCTCGCGCGTGGCCACGGTCGCATCATGATCACCGCGAGCGTCGCCGCCTACCGGGGGCTGCCGCTGGCCGCGCCCTATGGGGCGACGAAGGCCGCGCTGGTCAACCTGGCGGAATCGTTGCGCTGCGAGCTGCACGGCAGCGGCGTCGAGATCCAGATCGTCAATCCCGGTTTCGTGCGCACCCCACTGACGGCCAAGAACCGCTTCACGATGCCGTTCCTGCTCGAGCCGGAGGACGCGGCGGCCACGATCCTCGCCCGCCTCGAGCACCGCGGCTTCGAGATCGCCTTCCCGCGACGCCTCGTCGCCGTCCTGAAGCTGCTGCGCTCGCTTCCCTACGCGCTCTACTTCCCCCTGGTGCGGTTCGGGACGGGCAGCCGATGAGCCGGCCGCTCGATCGCTACCTCGCCTGGTACGAGGCGCTGACGCCGGACAGCGTGGCCGACGTCGACCGGCTCTTCACCGCCGACGCGCGCTTTTGCGACCCGTTCAACGACCTTCGCGGCAGGGACGAGATCCGCGCGATGCTCGAGCACATGTTCGCGACCACCTCCGAGGTTCGCTTCGAGGTGTTGTGCGCGGCCGGGACGGAGGCGCTCGGACTCGCCGAATGGCGGTGCACGCTGCGGCTGCGGCGCGTGCGGCCGGATCACGAGTGGACCATCGTCGGCGCGACGCGTATCGCCTTCGCCGCCGACGGCAGGGTCACCGAGCACGTCGACCACTGGGATGCCGCGACCCAGGTCTACGCCCACCTGCCGCTGCTCGGTGCGGCGCTGCGCCTGGCGCGGCGCGCGTTCGTGGTGCCCGGGATCGAGGGGCGCCGGGGCGCCTGACGAGGGCCGAGCGTCGGGCGCGGGCGGTCTCCGTCCGGCGAGGAGGTGGGGGTCTCGAACCGCAGCGGCTCAGGACGGACCCTGGCCCTCGACGACCGACTCGCCCGACAGCAGCCGGTCGCGGAGATCCTCGCTGAGCGGGCG
The DNA here is from genome assembly GCA_024234875.1 of Ectothiorhodospiraceae bacterium. Classification (GTDB taxonomy): domain Bacteria; phylum Pseudomonadota; class Gammaproteobacteria; order HK1; family HK1; genus JACKNM01. The sequence goes on from JACKNM010000002.1 coordinate 842,113, forward strand.
CGGGCCGAGCCAGATGGCGAAGTACGCGCGCGCGAAGTCCGCGCCCTCGACGACCCCGAGCGTCTCCCCATTCAGGCTGAGCGCGGTGCCCTCGCCGGGTACATAGGTGAGCGCATACCGATCTCCGGGCCTGACGTCGCGATAGAGCGCGTTGACGCGGGCGATGCGCGCGTCGAGCTCGAGGATCTCCGACGCGGTGAGGTTGCGCTCGAGCACCGCCCCGGCAGCGCGCACCAGGACGTCGCGGTCGATCGCCCGCAGGTACTCGATCTCGAGACGACGCGCGACACCATCGTCGAGCGCCTCGGCCGGGCGGCGCCCCTCCTCGATGTACAGGCCCGCGACGTAGACCTTCACCACGAGACCGTAGACGTAAGTCGCGGCGGCCCTGAACGCCAGGCGACGCGCCGCGACCTCGTGCGCGGCGCTGAAGCGCGCGCCGTCGTGCACACGCGGGGTCGCGTCGACGGTGCTCGTCGCGAGCAGCAGCATCAACATCGCGGTGGCCATGCCGCGCGGCAGACCTCTCGTCATCGTCACATGCCTCGTCATCGAATCGCTCCTCCCTCTCGGCAGATCATGTGTCCATCACTGGTGAACCGGGGCGCCGGCTCCGCCCTCGACGTCACACCGCGCGTACCGTCACGTCATCGGCGATGCCCGCGCGGTGCGCGCGTCCTCGGCCTGCGCGATTCGCTCGCCGAGCGCGCGCTGGGCGGCGCGATCCAACGGAAAACGCCAGATCAGGGCGACCACCACGAGCTTGATCGCGACCGGGGCCATCCCGTAGAGCAACGCCAGCGCCTGCACCCCGACCGGTGAAGGCGAGCCGGGGTCGAAGCCGGCGAGGTCGAGGGCCGGAAACGCCAGCCCCACCGAGAGCGCGAGGGCGAGCTTGGTCGCCATGCTCCACAGGCCGTAGTAGAGGCCTGCCTTGCGCGCGCCGCCGTTGGCGCGGTCGACGTCAAGCACGTCGGCCTGGATCGACGCGGGCAGCGCCATGTCGACGGCGAGGCTCGCCCCCGACAGCGCGCAGATCACCGCGAACACCCAGGCCTGATCGGGGTCGACGAAGGGGACGCCGGCGAATGCCGCCGCGGCCCAGAGCATCGACCATGCCCACACGCGGTGCTTGTCGTGTCGCCGTGCCAGTCGCATCCACAACGGAAGCGCCGCAATTCCCGCGAGCAGATAGACCACCAGCAGCGGACCGGTCCAGTCCGGTCGGCCGAGCACGTGCTCGACGTAGAGCAGGAACAGGCTCGCCGGCAGCGCATTGGCGGTGCCATTGAGGAGGTAGGCGAGCAGCAGGCGCCGAAACGGCGCGTTGGCAGCGACCTCGCGCAGGAGCGCTCCGCGCACGAGCACCGGCGGTGGCTCGGCCGGCGGCTCCGAGACCCAGATCACGGCGACCGCGACGGCGCAGGGCAACGCGACCGCGAGCGCGATGCCGAGCGCCCCCAGGCCGCGGACACCGACCGCCCCGTCGTCGACGAGCGCCGGCACGATCACTGCGAGCAACGTGCCCAGGATGACCCACGCCTCGCGCGACGCGGTGACGCGGGTCCGCTGGTGGTACTCCTCGCTCAGCTCCGCGCCCCAGGCGAGATAGGGCAACATCACCATCGACCATCCGAGGTAGGCGACGAGGCTGAAGCCGAGGAGATGGGCGACGGTCGGAGTGGACGGCGGCAGGAACAGGCCGAGCACACCGACCATCAGCACCGGTAACCCGAGCACCATCAGCCCACGACGCCGGCCGAGCGGCGTGTGCAACCGGTCGCCCAGGATCCCGATCAGGGGGTCGGTGAGGAGATCCACCGCGCGCGCGACCAACAGCACCACGCCGACGGTCGCCAGCGGCAGCCATTCGGCGTAGACCGCCGGGAGATAGACGTACATCGGCAGCCCGAGCGCCGCGAGCGGCAGCCCGGGAAGGCCGTAGACGAGAATGCGGCTCGTGGCGGTCACAGCCCGTAGCCGTGCTCAGTCGCCGCGGTGCTCGAGCACCACCTGGGCGAGATCGACGCGATCGGTGCGAAAGCCCGCCTCGCAATACGCCAGGTAGTAGCGCCACATGCGCACGAAGCGCTCGTCGTGACCGAGCGCCCGGATCGCCGGTAGCGCGGCGACGAACCGCTCGTCCCACAGCGCGAGTGTCCGCGCGTAGTCGCGACCGTGGAAGTCCCGGTGCACGGTGCGCAGGCCCGCCGCGCTCGACTCCGCCTCCAGACGTCTCGGCGACGGCAGCATGCCGCCCGGGAAGACGTGGCGCTGGATGAAGTCCGGATTGCGGCGATAGTCGTCGAACGCATGGTCGGCGATGGTGATCACCTGAATCGCGGCACGACCGCGCGGTTCCAGGCAGCGGGCGACGGTACCGAAATAGGTCGGCCACCAGCGCTCGCCCACGGCCTCCAACATCTCGATCGACACCACGTGGTCGAAGCGCTCGCGCAGATCGCGATAGTCCTGGAGTCTGAGCTCGATCCGGTCCTCGAGCCCGAGGCTGCGTACGCGACGGCGCGCGTGGTCGAGCTGCTCGCGTGACAGGGTGAGGCCGGTGACGCGGCAGCCATAACGCGTCGCAGCGGCGATGGCGAGCCCACCCCAACCGCACCCGATCTCCAGGATGTGGTCTCCGGGCCGCGGCGCGACGAGGTCGAGGAGACGTGCGTACTTTGCGTCCTGGGCAGCTTCCAGCGTGGTGTCCGGGCGCGCGAAAAGCGCGCACGAGTAGGTCATGCCGGGGTCGAGCCACAGTCGATAGAAGTCGTTGCCGAGGTCGTAGTGGTAGGCGATGTTGCGACGACTCCCCGAGCGCGAGTTGTCGCGCAGCCGGTGCCGCAGGCGCTCCAGGCACCGGCGCAGGAATCCACTGCGCAAGACGCCACGCAGCGCGTCGTGGTTGCGGGCGCCGAGCTCGAGCAAGGTCGCAAGATCGGGGCTCGACCAGAGGCCGTCCATGTACGCCTCGGCGAGCCCGAGGTCGCCGTCGCGCAGTAGCGCCGCGAGGGCCGACGGCTCGTGCAGTCGCAGGACGCCGGACGGGCCGGGCTCGGCGCCTTCGAAGCGCCGTACGGTGCCGTCGGGCAAATGCAGCTCGAGCGTCCCGATGCGGATGCGATCGAGCAGCCGAAGCGCCACACGCAGCGACAGCGGCGTGTGCGATCGTCGGGATGCGTTCGAAGGGGAGCGTCGGAGCGCGCGCTCTGCGGTCATGTGGTCACCTCGTCCACCGGTGGTGACGGCTTGCGGCGAACCCGGGCTCCGCGCAGCCAGAGCTTGAGCGCCTCCCAGTGGATCATCGCCATCACCTTGAGCGTCATCAGGGGCATGCGTGCGAGCGCCCGCACCAGCGCGGCGTCGCGAAGCGGCTCTGCGTTGCCGCGATAGGCGGCGACCAGCAGTGGTTCCCCGCCACGCGCGAGGCGGATTCCGATGTCGAGCCGGTCGCCGGGGGCGGAGATGCGGAAGGTGTACTCGCCCGCGACGTCGAGGAAGGGCGAGACGTGGAACACCTTGGTCGCGCTCGAGCGCACCGGCGCACGCAACGGTCGTCCGCCCTCGGCGAGCAGGTACACGTGCGACTCGCCGAACGTGTTGCGGACCTCGCACAGCACCGCGCGAAGCGTGCCGTCGCGGTGCTCACAGAACCACACGCTCAGCGGATCGAAGGTGTAGCCGAGCACCCGCGGGAAGCACAGCAGCCGGATACGCCCGCCCTCGAGCTCGATGCCGTGGCGGGCGAGCAGGCGCTCCGCCCATGGACGCAGCGCAGTACCGTCGCGCGGGCCGTGGTCACGGTCGTGGATCGAGAGCAGGTTGAAGCGGTTGTGAGACAACAGTCGGGTGCGGCGAACGTCGACGTCTAGCCGGTCGACGTCCACCAGGATGCTGAACACCCGGTAGACGAATCGCGTGGACGGCGACGCGAGCCGACGATGCACCACGCTCGCCCGGTAGATCATGGCGACGTCGTCCCCGCGGCGGCCCGCGCCACCGCCGGCACCGCGAGGCGATGGCGCTCGCGTGCATCGCGTGCCGCGCCCGTCGGCGCGTGCTCCCAGGGCGTGTGCACCCCGAGGGCCCGAGCGACCTCGACCGCGCTGCGCAGGGCGTCCTCGTGAAATCCGTAGCCGTGGTAGCTACCGCAGAACCAGAGGCCACCTCGGCCCTGCAGCGCCGGGAGCTCGCGCTGGGCGGCCATCGCCCGAGCATCGAAGATCGGGTGGTCGTAATCGAATCGCGCCACCTCGAGGGCGGGCGCGATGTCGTCGACCGGATTGAGCGTGACCATGTAGTCGTGCACTGCCGGCAGCGACTGCAGGCGATTCATCCAGTAGGTGACGGACACGCGGTCCACGCTCGCACCGTCGCCGCCGGTACGCGCCAGATAGTTCCACGACGTCCACGCCGCCCGGCGCCGCGGCATCGCCCGCAGATCGCGATGCAGCACGGCGACGTTCGGCTGGTAGCGGAACGCGCCGAGCACCTCGCGCTCACGAGGCCCGGCGTCGGCGAGCAGGCGCAGCGTCTCGTCGCCGTGGGTGGCGAGGACGACGTGATCGAAGCGCTCCTCGGACCCGTCGACGGTGCGCACGACGGCGCCGTCGGCGCCGCACCTGACCGCGACCACCGGTGCACTGCGCCGCACCGTTGCCGGCAGGCTGTCGCGGATCCGGGCCACGTACTCGCGGCTGCCTCCGTTCACCGTTCGCCACTGTGGTCGCCCGCGCAGTGCTAGCAAGCCGTGGTTGTGGAAGAACCGGGCGAGCGCGAGCGCCGGGAACTCGAGCATCCGGCCCGGAGGACACGACCAGATTGCCGCCGCCATCGGCAACAGGTAGCGCTCGCGCATGTCGTCGCCCATACGCAGGCGCTGCAGCATCGCGCCGAGGCTCGATCGCTCGTCCCGGCCGGCGCGCACCATCCGCGTCGCGGCGGCATTGAAGCGTGCGATGTCGAACAGCATGCGATGAAAGCGCGGATTGACGAGGTTCGCCGCCTGTGCGAAGAGACCTCGCATGTCGCTCCCGGAGTACTCGAAGCGACCATGGTCCACCGACACCGAGAACGACATGTCGCTGTCCCGGGTGGGAACCGCGAGGTGGCGAAACAGACCCGTGAGGTGCGGGTAGTTGCGCTCGTTGTAGACGATGAAGCCGGTGTCGACCGGGACCGGGCCCGCCGGGTCGTCCACGACCACCGTGTTACTGTGACCACCGAGCCGCTCGAGGCGCTCGAAGACGGTGACGCGATGGGTGCGGGCGAGGAGCCAGGCAGCCCCGAGTCCGGCAACGCCGGCACCGACGACGGCGATGCGCTGTGGGTTCATGGTGCCCTCCCGCCCGGCCCACGCCGGCGGCTAGTTGTACGAAACCTGTACGCCAGGGTGGCGTAAGGCCTGCGCTAGAGTTTAGGAGCGAGACAGAACTTGTACAACTGTTGTACAGTTCCGGCTCGTTCGCGCAGCTCGACGAGACTCCGAGATGGCGCGCTCCCACACCTCCCCGCGCACGAGTGGGCGGCGTTCGAGACAGGCCGGCGCGCCGTGACGGACGGCGGCCCGAGGCGAATCGATGTCAGAGTCACCAGGCCAGCCCGACCACCCCCCCGCCCGGCCCGCTGGCGAGCGCCGGCTCGTCCCCGTCGGTGTGAGCGCCTGCCTGCTCGGGCAGGAGGTGCGTTGGGACGGTGGGCACAAGCGGTACCGATACCTGACGGACGTGCTGTCCCGGCACCTCGAGCTTCGCCCGTTCTGCCCCGAGGCGGAGATCGGACTCGGTGTTCCGCGCCAGCCGATCCGGCTGGTGGGAGGCGCCGACGGGCACCGCGTGCTCGGGGTCCGCGACCGCTCGGTCGACGTCACCGAGGCGTTGGACGACTACAGCGCTCGGGCGCTGGAGCGGTGCCGAGACCTGCGCGGCTTCGTCCTCAAGCGCGGCTCGCCGAGCTGTGCGATGGAGCGCGCCAAGGTCTACGACGCAACGAGTGGAATGCCGGTCGCCAGCAGCCCGGGACGCTTCGCGGCCAACCTGATGGCCGCATTGCCGCTGCTACCGTGCGAGGAGGAGGGCCGGCTGAACGACCCCATCCTGCGTGAGAACTTCCTGGAGCGGGTATTCACCTACGACCGCTGGCACCTGCAGATGGCCGATGGCGTCACCCCGCGCAAGCTGGTCGAGTTCCACACCCGGCACAAGATGCTGGTGCTCGCCCACAGCGAGCTCTACTACCGCCGTCTCGGGCGAATGGTCGCGGATGCCGGACGTGGTGACGTCGATGCGCTCGCCGATCGCTATCTCGCCGAGCTGATGGCGGCGCTCACGCTTCGCGCCACGCCCAAGCGCCACGCCAACGTCCTGCAGCACCTCGCCGGATACCTGAAGCGCGCCATCGATGGCGACGACCGTGCCGAGCTCGGCGCTCTGGTCGACGACTATCGTCGCGGCGAGATTCCGTTGGTGGTGCCGCTGACGTTGCTCCGCCACCACTTGCGGCGCCACCGCGACGCGTACGTCGAGGCTCAGGTGTATCTCGAGCCACACCCTGAATCGCTCCGTCTGCGCAATGTCATCTGACGCCTCTGGTACCGCCGCCGAGACCGACGGCCGCGTGCCGACGGTCGCCGCGCTGCTCGGCGCGGGCGGCCTGATCCCGTTCGTGCTGGGCGCCGCAGGTCTCTGGCTCGCGGCCCCGGAGCTCCATGCGCGCATCGCGAGCGCGCTCTCCGGCTGGAGCGCGGTCATCCTCGCCTTCATGGGCGCGGTCCATTGGGGCGCACGCCTCGACCGCGAGGACGGTCGCGCGCGGGCGATGACCATCAGCGTGCTCCCGGCGATTGCGGGGTGGCTGATGATGATGCAGCCGCCGGTGACCGGCACCTGGCAGTTCGCGGTGGCCTTCGGCGCGCTCTATCTGCTCGACCGTCGTGAGGCCGCCGCCGGGCGCCTTCCGGCCTGGTATCCGCGCCTGCGTCGGCCGCTCACCGCAGTGGTGGTCGCCAGCCTGGTCGCGGCGGGCTCGGCACTTCGCGCCCACGGCGCCGGCTGACCGACGGTGACCGCGCCGACCATCGTCTGGCTGCGCCGCGACCTGCGACTCGCGGACAACCCCGCGCTGGCGGCGGCGGCGCGACGTGGCGGAGCGGTCCTCCCGGTGTACGTCCACGCGCCGGAGGAGGAGGCGCCGTGGCAGCCGGGCGCGGCATCGCGCGTCTGGCTGCACCACAGTCTCGGCGCGCTCGATGCGGCGTTGCGGCGAGCCGGATCTCGGCTGCTGATCCGCCAGGGCCCGAGTCGGGAGACCCTGGACGCCCTGGTACGTGAGACCGGGGCGGGCAGTGTGCTCTGGAACCGCCTCCACGCCCCGACCACCATCGCCCGCGACACCGAGATCCGGTCATCGCTGCGCGAGCGTGGCATCGACGCGCGCAGCTTCGACGGTGCCCTCCTCCACGAGCCGCAGGCAGTGAAGACCCGAACCGGCACCGCGTTCCGGGTCTTCACCCCGTTTTGGAAGACGTGCCAGAGCGCACCTCCGCCGCCGACACCGCTGCCGGTGCCATCACGGCTGCCGCCGCCGTCGCACTGGCCCGACGGTGTGGCGCCACCGGCGCTGGGCCTGCTCCCTCGCCACGACTGGTGCCACACCCTGGCGGCCCACTGGACCATCGGCGAGGCCGGCGCGCTCGCTCGGCTGGCGCGCTTCGTCACCGGCGCGGCGGCTGGGTACGGCGACGATCGTGACCGCCCGGACCTCGACGGCTGCTCGCGGCTGTCACCCCATCTGCATTTCGGCGAGATCAGCCCGCGACAAGTCTGGCACGCGGTGCACGACGCGCTGGGCACGGCCGGGGCGCCCTACCTCCGCCAACTCTGGTGGCGTGAGTTCGCCCACCACCTCCTGTTCCACGCGCCCCACACGACGGACGAGCCGCTGCAGAGCCGTTTCCGAGACTTCCCATGGCGTGGCGACCCCGAGGGCCGCGTCGCCTGGCAACGCGGGCGTACCGGCTACCCCCTGGTCGACGCTGGCATGCGCGAGCTGTGGGCAACGGGGTGGATGCACAACCGCGTGCGGATGAACGTGGCGTCCTTCCTCGTCAAGCACCTGCTGCTTCCCTGGACGGACGGGGCGCGCTGGTTCTGGGACACGTTGGTCGATGCCGATCTGGCGAACAACACGCTCGGGTGGCAGTGGACGGCGGGATGCGGCGCCGACGCCGCCCCGTACTTCCGGGTATTCAACCCGGTGTTGCAGGGCGAGCGGTTCGATCCGAGCGGCGACTACGTGCGTCGATGGGTGCCCGAGCTCGGCGTTCTGCCGGCGCGATGGATCCACCAGCCCTGGGCTGCTCCGGCGGAGGTGCTCGAGACAGCGGGCATCCGGCTCGGGACCGACTATCCGCGACCGTTGGTCGACCACGCGTTCGCGCGGGGACGGGCGTTGGAGGCGCTGGCCTCGATCAGCGGCGAGTAGGAAAGGTACGGGACGGGCGGACGGCACGCCGGTGAGACGTGCCGTCCGCCTGCGGTCTCAATCCATCAAGGATGCGACCAGCCCGGGGTCAGCCTCGTGGCGCAAGCGGTTGATGGCCCGCGCCTCGAGCTGGCGCGTGCGTTCCCGGGTGATGCCGAGCACCCGACCGATCTCCTCGAGGGTGAGGGGCTCCGGCACCCCGATGCCGTGCCGCAGGCGCAGGATCATCGCCTCGCGGGTCGGCAGGCCGGCGAGCAGATCCGCCACCTCCGAGCTCACCTGCGCCGCGTCGGCGTCGACGATCGGGTCGGCCACTGCCGAGTCCTCGATGCAGTTGTGCAGCGAGGAGTCGTCGACGTCCGCGATCGGGGCATCCAACGACAACGGCTGCCGACCCGACTCCAGCGCCTTGCGAACCTTGTCGATCGGCAGATCGGCAGCAGCGGAGAGCTCCTGCAACGTCGGGTCCCGACCGAGGGTCTGCTGCAGTCCGCGGCTGATCTTCTTCAAGCGCACGATGGTGTCGTGCATGTGCGCCGCCACTCGGATGGTTCGGCTGCCATCGGCAATCGCACGCGTGATGCCCTGCCAGATCCACTGGCTGGCATAGGTCGAGAACTTGTAGCCCAGGCGGTAATCGAACTTCTCCGCCGCGCGCATCAGTCCGAGCAGCGCCTCCTGGATCAGGTCCTCGAGCGCCACACCGTTGCCCGCGAGCTTGCGCGCCATGTGGAACGCCAGCCGGAAGTTGGCCTCGACCATGTGCTGGCGCGCGCGCCGGTAGCGGTGCAGCGCCCGCGACGCGTCCTTGCAGGCGTCACGAAGCTGCGCCGCGGTGCACCCGGTCCCGGCGATGGTCACCGCATCCGCATCCTCGGCCACGCGCGCGGCGCGCTCCACCGCTCGTGCCTGCTCCAGCATCTCCGCCAGCAGCGGCGAGCCGGGCTCGGCGCGCAGGAAGGCGGACTCGATTTCCTTGGCGATGGCGCGTGCCCGCCGCCCCTTCGCGCTCCCGCGAGACGTCGTCTTGTGCCAGTCGTCGAGGTGCGCACGCATGTCGGCCGCAGCCTTGCGCCAGCTCGCACCGCGGCGCTGCGCGTCGTCCACCGGCTCGACCTCGGTGCTGCCGAACGGCGCGAGCACCACGTCGGCGAGCAGCCGGTCACCGGTCTCGGCCTCGTCGAGGGCGGCCAGGAACCAGCGTGCCGCGAGCGGAATGCGCGCCACGGCGGCAGCGAGCTCGGAGCGCGAGTCCCGGATCTCGCGACCCAGCTCGACCTCCTGCTCCTTGGTCAGCAGCGGCACCTCGCGCGCGACCGAGTAGTAGCTGTCGATGACCGACAGATCCTCGGGGGTCTCGGTCGCGACTGCCAGGGGCTCGTCGGACTCCGCGTCGTCGAGCTCCGGCGTATCGTCCTTGGCCAGCGCGGCGGCCACCCGCACGCGACGGGCCTTGGCGTCACCCCGCGGGCTCGCCGCGGGAGTCGGCGCATCGCTCTCGCTCAGGTCGGCGGACAGCAGGTCGTCGAGACTGGTATCGAGCATGGCCCCTCTCCCGTCAGCCCGGGTCGGCTCGAATCGGTGACCCGGCGTCCAAAATCTGTTCAGCAATCTAGAGCCAAATGGGCTCTTCGTCAAATTTTCGTTCTGGACATCATCTGGACACACCGCGTCCCGAATCCCTGTCCGATACCGGTCCTCGACCGCGCCGAGGCGTGGTCGTTCGCCGGTTCTCAGCAATCAGACCGCGCTCCGGCCGGCGCGTTCCCCTGCAAGCGCAATCAAATTTCTCGTCCCCGCGTCGGCGGGAAGCCGTGGCGACCGACCGCCGCGCAGCCCGCCCCCTTCCTCCGGTGCCCGGGACGAGACGCGGCTCCATGCCGACGTCCACGGCGGCCACGGCCGCCCACGGAACCAACACCACACGGGTATCGTGGCAGTCCTGACGCGCACCTCGGGCAGAGCGACCCATCGCGTCCACGGCCCGGCCGCAACGGACCCTAGATGGGTCCGCGACGCACCGGCTTCAACCCACCGCGGCGGCGAGCGCGACCCCGGCGCTGCCGCCTCCCCGAGGCCTGGCGCCCGATGGAGCGATCGTCTAGTATTTGTTCATTGTTTCTGGAACTGGGCTGGACATTGGCTAGACAGAATCGTGCGCGGTCGATGTCACCCGGCGCCGGCTGCGGCGGTCCTCGACCGACCCGACAGCGGACGGTCACCCATCGGCCAGTGCATCGATGAGCGCGATGCCGCCCGAGGATCCCGCGCTGGAGCCACGCCACCCGATCCAGGTGGTCGCCCGCCACACCGGACTGAGCGCAGACGTGATCCGCGCGTGGGAACGCCGCTACAGCGCCGTCTGCCCGCAGCGCACCGCCACCCAGCGTCGCCTCTACTCCGACGCCGACGCCCGCCGGCTCCTCCTCCTCCGGCGCCTCACCGAGTCCGGTCACCGCATCGGGGATCTCGCCTGCCTCGGCACCGACGCGTTGGCGGCGCTTGCAGACGGCGCCGTCTCGCAGCCGGCGAGCACCGTGCGCGAGCCCGGCCCGCCTCCGGCACCGAGCTCGTCGTCCCCACTGCTCGATGCCTGTCTGCGCGCAGTACGCTCGCTCGACGGCGTCGCGTTCGAGCGCGCGCTGGCGGAGGCGAGCGTCCAGCTCAGCCTGCCCGTCCTGCTCGAGGAGCTGATCGCGCCGCTGCTCGGCGTGGTCGGCCAGCGCTGGCGGGAGGGGCCGCTGCGGGTGGCGCACGAGCACTTCGCCAGCGCGCATCTGCGCTCCTTTCTCGGCTGCACGCTGGTATGTGCCGCGCCCCGCGCCGACGGGCCCGGCTGCGTGGTGGCGACTCCCAGTGGGCAGCGCCACGAGCTGGGCGCGCTGATGGCCGCGGTGGTCGCGGCATCGGGCGGCTGGAGCACCCTCTATCTCGGAGCGGACGTCCCGGCCGAGGAGATCGCGTTCGCGGCTCGCGAGCGTGGCGCCGTCTGCGTGGTCCTCAGCATCTGTCACCCGGCCGACGACCCGGGGCTGCCGAGCGAGCTACGGCGCCTGGCGGATCGGATCGCACCCGGCACCTCGGTGCTGGTCGGCGGCTCCGCCCACTCCGCCTATCATCGCTGCATCGACGAGGCGGGGATGCGTTGCCTGCCGTCACTCAGCCACCTGAAGGCCGCGCTCGACGAGATGCGGGCGCCTTAGGCGCCGGCGCGAGCGAGGCCACGGACCAGGGCCGGGCCGCCTGCGACCAGCGCCGCCTGCCCGGTATGGGCGGTCGATGCGACGCGTCACTCCGTCACCGCTCGGGAGACCCACGTGGAACGACTGCGCGCCAAGATCCGCCCCATTCCGAACTTTCCCCAGCCGGGAATCGTGTTCCGTGACATCACGCCCCTGGTCGGCGATCCGGCGGCGCTGAAGCTCGCCGTCCACCAGCTCCTGCACCCGTTCATCGGGCAGCGGATCGACGCGGTGGCCGGGATGGAGGCTCGCGGCTTCATCTTCGGCTCGCTCGCGGCGTGGGAGCTCGGGGTCGGCTTCGTCCCGCTGCGAAAGCCGGGAAAACTGCCGCACGAGGTTCACCGCGAGGCCTACGACCTCGAGTACGGCTCCGCCGCGCTCGAGATGCATCGGGACGCGGTGCGAGCCGGCGCGCGGGTCTTGCTGGTGGACGATCTCCTGGCGACCGGCGGCACCGCGGCCGCGAGCTGCCGTCTCATCGAGCGCCTCGGCGCCGAGATCGCCGGCTGCGCCTTCGTCATCGAGCTGGACGAGCTCGGCGGTCGCGCGCGCCTGGCACCGCACCCGGTGCACGCGCTGATCCACTACTGACAGGGAAGGAGGCAGCACTGCCCGGGCGGTGCTCAATCCGCCGCGGCAGAGCGCCTCACGTCCGTCTCGAGATACCCGTCGCGAGACTGCGGGAGCTTGCGCCCGAGCAGGCGCGAGGCGATCACGGTGCGCAGGATCTGCGCCGTGCCGCCGCCGATGGTGAACATGCGCGCATCGCGCACCATCCGCTCCAGCGGCAGGTCGCGCGAGTAACCTCGCGCGCCGAAGACCTGCAACGCGTCGTTGGTGATACGGATGGCGGCCTCGGAGGCGAGCACCTTCGCCTGCGCCGCCTGCGTCGCGTCGGGAAACGGATCCGCACGGTCCGCCGCGCGATGGATCATCAACCGGGCGGCCTCGAGTTGAATGCTCATGTCGGCGAGCATCCACTGCAGCCCCTGGAACTCGCAGATCGGACGGCCGAACTGCTCGCGGCTCTGACTGAACGCCAGCGCCTGCTCGTAAGCACCCTGCGCGATGCCGAGCGCCACCGTCGCGGCCCCGACGCGCTGACTGTTGTACGCGGTCATCAGCTTGCCGAAGCCACGGCCCAAGGCCCCCGGCGGCAGCAGCGCCATCGACGCCGGGACCTCCATGTCCTCGAACAGGATCTCGGTCTCCGGGATGCCGCGCAAACCCATCGTGGGCTCGCGTCGCCCGACTCGCAGACCGGGCGTCTCGTCGCGCACCGCGATGAATCCGCCGATCCCCTGCTCCTCGCCCGCCTCGTCGAAGACGCGGGCGAACACGAGGTGTAGGCGCGAGACCCCACCGCCGGTAATCCAGTGCTTCTTGCCGTTGACGACGTAGGTGTCGCCGCGCCGGTCGGCGCGAGTGGTCATCTCGGTCGCGGCGCTCCCCGCCTCCGGCTCGGTGATGCAGATGGCCGGCTTGTCACCGGCGAGCACGAGGTCCGCCGCGCGACGTTTCTGCGCCTCGGTGCCGTAATGCATGACGGCGGAGATGGCGCCCATGTTCGCCTCCACCGCGATCCGCCCACTGACCCCGCAAACCCGCGCCATCTCCTCGACCACCAGCGATGCCTCGAGGAACCCGAGCCCCGGTCCACCGAGCGCGCGGGGGATGGTCATCCCCATGAATCCCTCGCGACGCAACACCTCGACCGTGGACCACGGGTAGCGCTCGGTGCGATCGGTCTCCGCCGCGGTCGGCGCGATCTCCGCCTCCGCGACCTCGCGTGCGCGAGCGGCCAGGGCGCATTGCTCGGGGGTCAGCTCGAAGGGCATCTGCTCTTCCTCGTGCTCGGAACGGTGCATTTTCCGACCTCCCTCGCCCGGTCGCAACGACGCGACGGCCGGGGGTGACTTCGTGGCGTGGCAAACTGCGCCTTCGATCCACGCTGCGCGGAGCCCCCTCCCGATGTCGACATTCGATTCCGTCATCTTCGCGTCCGCAACCGAGCAGGCCGCCCTCCTCGCGCGCGGCGAGCTGGGCGCGGTGGAGTTGGCCGAGGCTCAGCTCGCCCAGATCGAGCGCGTGAACCCCAAGGTCAACGCCGTCGTGACGCTGGCCGCCGACACCGCGCTCGAGGCCGCCCGCGCCTCCGATCGCCGCCGCGCGAGAGGCGAGTCTCTGGGGCCGCTCGACGGGCTGACGATCGGCGTGAAGGACCTGTTCATGACCCGCGGGGTGCGTACGACCTACGGCTCGACCATCTACGCCGACAACGTCCCGGAGCAGGACCACCTCATCGTCGAGCGCGAGCGCGCAGCCGGACTGGTGATGCTCGGCAAGACCAACACGCCCGAGTTCGGCGCCGGTGCGCAGACGTTCAACGCGCTGTTCGGCGTGACCCGCAATCCCTACGACCTGACTCGCACCTGCGGCGGCTCGAGCGGCGGTAGCGCGGTCGCGCTCGCCTGCGCGATGGTGAGTCTCGCCGACGGCAGCGATTTCGGCGGCTCGCTGCGGGCGCCGGCAGCATGGTGCAACGTCGCCGGCTTTCGCCCGTCACCGGGTCGCGTGCCGTCGCACCCGACTCGCCTGCCCTGGAGCACGCTCAGCGTCCACGGTCCGATGGGGCGAACGGTCGCCGACGTCGCGTTGCTCATGCAGGCGATCGCCGGGCCGGACCCGCGCGTGCCGATCGCGATCGAGCAACCAGCCGAGATGTTCGCGGGATCACTGTCGCGGGACTTCCGCGGAACACGTATTGCCTGGAGTCGCGACCTCGGATTCCTGCCGGTCGACCCCGCCGTGACCGCGGTGTGCGAGGCATCGCGTCACGTCTTCGCCGACCTCGGATGCGAGGTGGTCGAGACCGAGCCCGACATGCGTGGCGCCAGCGCGATCTTCAAGACGTTGCGCGCCGCGAAGTTCGCCATCGACCGCCAACACGAGATGACACACCACCGCCAGCTCCTCAAGCGCACGGTGGTCGAGAACGCGCTCGCCGGCGAGCGCCTCGGTGGCCTCGATACCTGGCACGCGGAGGCCGCACGCGCTCGCCTGTGGCACGCGGTGCGCGAGTTCATGGACGACCACGAGTTCATGGTCTGGCCGGTGAACCCGGTGCCACCGTTCTCTGCCGACCAGGAGACCCTCACCGAGATCGGTGGCACGAGGATGGACACCTACGTCGACTGGGGTGCGCTACGACACGTCGTCTCGGTGGTCGGACTGCCGTCGCTGTCGGTACCGTGCGGATTCACCGCCGACGGATTGCCGACGGGACTGCAGATCACCGGCCGTCACAACCGCGATCTCGATGTGCTCCGACTCGGGCATGCGTTCGAGCGCGCGACGGAATTCTGGAAACGGCGTCCCGCCATCGCGACCACCGGGTGAACGCCCATGCGCGGAGATTGCCGATGGGTCGCATCGGTCGGACCTGATCGAGGGAAGAGATCGAACGAGCCGACGAAGGTGGCTCGGAAGCTGGTGCCGGACCGTGAAGGAACCGGTCCTCGTGTGCGCCGCGGAAACCGAGCGGCGCTTCCCGGACGTGCGGCCCCGGCTCGGGAGGAGAGCCGGGACCGCGAATCAGTTCGAACGGGTCAGAACGGCCGGTGGCGTGGCCCCTGGAAATCCCTTCTCTCCGGACGCGGACGCGCCTCGTTGACCCGCATGGTGCGGCCCTTCAAAGCGCGACCATCGAGATCTCGGATCGCTTGCTCGGCCTGTGCCCGATCCGGCATCTCGACGAATCCGAACCCCTTGGAACGCCCGGTCTCGCGATCCATCACGACGGTGGCCGACGACACGTCACCGTACGGCTGAAACGCTTGCCGGAGCTCGTCGTCACTCAGCTGGTAGGGCAGATTGCCCACATAGATCCTCATCGCATTCGACTCTCGAAACTCGTGCCATGTTGAGCGCGAATCGGGCCCCATCCCATGGCACCGGGCTCGGAGACCGACATCGCCGCCTGTCGCGGCGCTGACCGATAGTGAACCTGCCCGCTCGGAAACGCAATCCTGCTCGGATTGTATGCAGACAGACTCGTCGACCACGCGCTTCAGGCCGTCCTGGAGGCACCGAGGATGCAACCGGAATGCGACGAGAATGCGTCGACGATGAAAGCGCTCTCGCCAGTCTCGTGCCGTTGCCGATCGACGCGAGTCTCGCCATGCGTCGGTGCTCGACGTTGACCACCGCACGATCGAGCGGCCAAAGTGCTCACCTTCGCTGCGACGACGCGCCCCGTGCCCGTACCGACCAAGTGACCCAGTCCAGACAGGAGTCCCGAGGCGGCGCCCGTGGTCTGCTGCTCGATGCGTTGTGCGTCGAGCGCGCGGGACGCCATCCTCTTCATCGCCAGGTCTACGAGGCACTGCGCGACGCCGTGCTCGCGGGGCGCGTTCGCCCGGGCACGCGCCTGCCGTCGACTCGCTCGCTCGCGAGCCAACTCGGTGTCTCGCGCAATACGGTGATCAGCGCCTACGAGCAATTGACCTCGGAGGGCTTTCTCGAGTCACGCGCCGGTGCCGGCACGCGGGTCTGCGCGGTCTTTCCCGAGCGCCCGAGTGGCACGCCGACGCGAGCACTCGTCCGCGCGAGGACCACGCCACCACCCACGGTGTCGCGGCGCGGTGCGCTGATCGGAGCGACCCTGCGCCCGACGTCGCCCGCCACCGCCACTGCGTTCCAGCCGGGCCTGCCGGCGCTCGACCAGTTCCCCTTCGCGATCTGGAATCGCCTGCTCACGCGCGCCGCCCGCCAGCTCGACCGTGCCGAGCTCGGGTACGGTGCGAGCGGTGGCCTGCCCGCATTGCGCGAGACGGTGGCCGAGTACCTGACCGCGTCGCGCGGGGTGCGATGTCGGCCGAGCCAGGTGGTGGTGACCGGTGGCGCGCAAGCGGCCCTCGATCTCGCGACCCGCATGCTGCTCGACCCGGGCGACGAGGCCTGGCTGGAGGAGCCTGGCTACTCGGGCGCCCGCGGGGCGCTGCTCGCCGCCGGTGCCAGGCTCCGTCCGGTGCCGGTGGACGACGAGGGCCTCGACGTCGAGCACGCGGCCGCACATTTTCCGCGCGCCCGACTCGCGTACGTGACGCCGTCTTATCAATTCCCCTGTGGCGTCACGATGAGTCTCGAGCGTCGCCTGAGCCTCATCGACTGGGCGGAACGCGCCGGGGCGTGGGTGATCGAGGACGACTACGACAGCGAGTACCGATATCGCGGCCGACCACTGAACGCACTCCAGGGGCTCGACGACGGCGAGCGCGTGGTCTACCTCGGAACTTTCTCCAAGACCTTGTTCCCCGCGCTGCGCGTCGCGTACCTGGTGGTTCCCGAGCCGTTGGCCGACGCGTTCCGCAACGCGCTGCGAATCACCGGTCAGGACGCGTCGGTGCCGGTGCAGGCCGCACTCGCGGCATTCATCGGCGAGGGCCACTTCGCCGCCCACGTGCGTCGGATGCGCGCGCTCTACGCGAGCCGCCAGCGCCGCTTCGTCGAGCTCGCATCCGCCCGTGTCGGCGACTGGCTCGACATCCGCCCGACCGATGCCGGCATGCAGATCGCCGCCACGCTGCGCGTCGCCGGTGACGACCGCGCGGTCAGCGCGGCGGCGGCGCGGCGCGGTCTCGTCGCACCGCCGCTGTCGGGGCTTCACCTCGGTCCGGTCACTCGCAGCGGCCTCTTCCTCGGCTATGCCGGCATCGACGATGCGCGGCTCGAGTCGTCGCTCGAGCGCCTCGCCGATGCGCTGCGCGAGGTGCTCGGTGCCGATCCGGCACACTCGTGAGCACCACCGCGTACGTCGCCGAGGACGAGCTACGGCGGGTCGAGCGACTCGGACGACCGGCGTGGACCGGGCCGCCCGGCGCCCGAATCGCGTGGCGGCGTTTCGGCCCTGCCCGCACCACACCGGTGGTCCTCCTCCACGGCGGCTCGGGCTCCTGGCTGCACTGGATCCGCAACGTGGAGACGCTCGCGCGCGACCACGACGTGCTCGCCCCCGACACCCCGGGCCTGGGTGATTCCGATCCGCCGCTCGGCGGCTTCGACCCCGAGGACCTGCTGGGCTCGGTGCGGCGACTCGCGCGCGCGCTCGCCCTCGGTCTCGACGCGCTCGTGGGCGAGCGGCCGGTGCATCTCGTCGGCTTCTCGATGGGCGGCGTGGTCGGTGGGCATCTCGCGGCGATGGCGCCGGAGCGCGTGCGCGCCTTCACCCTGGTCGGCGGCGCCGCGCTCGGTGTCGGCTGGAGCGGATTGCCCGGTCGGTTGCGCGCGACCACGCCGGGGATGCCGCTGGCGAAGCGTCTCGACGCGCAGCGACACAACCTCGGGGTGCTGATGTTGCGCGATCCAGAGGCCGCGAGCCCGCTCGGCGAATGGATCCAGCTTCGCAACCTCGAGCGCGCCCGCATCCGCACCCACGCGCTCGGAGCGAGCGACGTGCTCGCGCGCGCGCTGCCGTCGGTGCGCGCACCGATCGACGCCATCTGGGGCGAGCACGACGTGTACCTCCAGCCCGACCCTTCGGCCTCGGCACGCGCACTGCGCACGGCTCACCCCGAGGCGACCGTCCACCACGTCAGCGAGGCCGGGCATTGGGTGATGTTCGAGCGTGCTGCGCGCTTCGATGCGCTGCTGGCCGCGATTCTGGAGCGACGCGGGACCACCCGCGGTGACTCAGCCGTCGAGGAACGCGGCCCAGAGCAGGCGTAGCCCGAGCACGGTGAGCACCGCGCGGAAGACGTGAAGGAAGACCCGATCGGAGAGCCGATTGAGCAGGTTGCGGCCGACGAAGGTGCCGACGAGCCCGACCGCGATCATCACCGCGAGGAGCGGGAACCACGGCAGGTACAGGAAGCCGATGGCGCCGAAGGCGACCACCTTCAGACCGTGCTGGAGCGCGGTGCACGCGGCCTGAGTCGCCACCAGCCCGTGACGGCCCAGCCGCTCCGGCGAGAGAAAGGCGGCGACGAATGGGCCGGTCCCGCCGACGAACATGGTGACGAAGCTGGCCGCGGCACCGACCAGGGGATAGCTCCAGCGCGGCACGTTCGCCGGCCGCAGCCGCGGCGACCAGACCGAGTACAGCACGAAGACGCCGAGCACGGCCTGCAACGTCGAGCGCGACAGGGCCACGAACAGCGACGCCGCGATGGTGACGCCGACCAGCCCGCCGGCGGTGAACAGCCCGACCAGACCCCAGTCGACGTTGCGGCGCATGATCGCCACCCGCCCGCAGTTCGCCCCGAGCTGCACCGCGCCGTGCACCGGAATCGCCACCGCCGGCGGCATGATCGAGGCGAGCACCGCGATCATCACGATGCCGCCGCCGAGCCCGACCGCGGCGGTGAAGGTCGCGGTGAGAAAGCTCAGGCCGACGAGGCCGAGCGCCACCGATGCCGACATCTCCGGCGGCAGCAGGGGTTCCAGAGCGGAGAGGACGACGTCCAAGGGTAGCCTTCAGGTGCTCGACGACGCGCACCGCGGCCACCCGCCGTGGCCATACGCCACGGCGGTGCGACCATCGCGGCGCCGTGCGCTCGACTCGCGCCTCAACCCTCGGGACGGCAGAGCGACATCAGCTCGCCGGCGTTGGCCACGTCCTCGACGTGCTGAAGCCGGTCGAGCAGCGAGCGCGCACGCGCCTCGCCGATGACCGGTGTCGTGAGGGCGAGGAACTTCTCCGCCAGCCGCCGGCCCTGTCGCTCGAGATCGACGTCCGGCTTGCTGGCGTCACCGCGCAGGCGATGCGTCACCCCGTCACCCAGCGTCACCACCACGTCGCTGGTCGCGAACTCGAGGTCGGCCTCGCCGACGACCCGCATCCGCCGCCGCAGTGCGACCAGATCCGGCTCCGCGCACGACTCGGCGGTGTAGGCGTCGATCGACGCCGTGTCGCGCCCGGCGAGGGCCATCGCCGCGGTATGACGGAGGCTGAACTTGGCCTCGAGGCCGGTGCTCGGCTCCTGGATGTCGCACATCCGCAGGTTCGCGGTGGGGACGTGGATCTCGACCCGCTCCACCCGGCCGGGGTCGAGCCCGGCCTCGACCGCCTGGCGCATCGCCTCGATGCTCGCATGCGTTCCGTAGCAGGCGGCGTGGTACTTGAACAGGACGCCGGGGGTGAGGAACGTCTCACCGAATCCCTCCAGCGCGGCGGCGGCGTCTGGAGCCTCGACATGGGTGTCGGCGAGCCCCTGGGCGCACTCCAGCGCATCGGGACGGGCGGTATAGCCGCGCCGCGCGAGCTGCGCTGCGAGCAGGCCATTGGCGGCGGCCTTGCCGGCGTGGAGCGGCTTGCACATGGTGCCGAACATCGACTTCAACCCCGCCGCCTGGGTGGCCGCGATGCCGAGGGCGACCGCGGTGCGGTCGGTGTCGAGCCCGAGCAGGTTCGAGGCCGCGGCGGCGGCGCCGACGGTCCCCGAGATGCCGGTGCTGTGGAAGCCACGCTCGTAGTGCTCCCGGGTGAGGAATCGCCCGGAGCGGCATTCGGTCTCCAGGCCGGCGACGAACGCCGCCAGCATGGCGCGACCGTCGTGCCCATCGCGCTCCGACAGCGCGAGCACCACCGGCGCCACCGGCACGCTGGGGTGCCCGATCATCGCCGGGTGGACGTCGTCGTAATCGAGCGCGTGCGAGAACGTGCCGTTGATCATCGCCGCCTGATAGGCCGAGGTCCGCAACCGGTGCCCGACCACGCTCGCCTGTGGCTTGCCACCCGCCTCCTCGAGCTCGGCGAGGAGCAATGTGCCGGTCCCCTCGGTGGCACCCGCGATGGTGACGCCGAACCAGTCGAGCAGACACTGGCGGGCGACGGTGCGAACCGCCGCCGGCAACGCGTCGTAGCGCAGGCCCGCGGCCTGGCCGGCGAGGCGCGCAGTCAGGCCCTCGGCGCTGACGGTGGCGGGAGCGGGACGTTGCTGGGCCATCGGGGAACCTCCGCAGTAGCTGGCGCGGAGCGGAAAGCTCGCATACGGCCTCGTCGTGGTCAAACGCCGCGCGCGGGTCCGAATCAGACCTCGATCGAGCCCTCCGACACCATCACGCATTCGCCCGCCACCCGCACCGCCCGGACGGCACCACCTTCGGTGTCGACCTCGATGGTGATGACGCTCGGCCGCCCCATCTCGAACCCCTGCTCGACGATCCAGCGGTGCGTGCCGTCCCCTCGCCCGTCGCGCGCCGCGAGATAGCCGGCCAGCGCCGCGGCGGCGGAACCGGTCGCCGGATCCTCGACCACGCCGTGATCGGGCGCGAACATGCGCGCTCGGAGGTCGGCCTGATCGGTCTCCGGGTCACGGCACACCACGTAGACCGCATCGGCCCACCAACCCTGGATCACCCGCCTCCAGGTGGCCGGCTCGACCGCCGCCCGCGCGAGCGCACCGCGCCCGGTCACCGGGACGATCAGGTAGGGCGCGCCGCACGACGCACCCTGTGGCGCGTCACGCCCGTCGACGACGATGTCGGCGACCTCGAGCGACAGGGCGGCGGCGAGCTCCGCCACCGGCGGCGGAGTCGGGCCGCGCTCGGGCAGTCGGGCGGCGGTGAGGCATGCGCCGACGGCCGCGCCATCGCGTGTGGTGATGGTGACCGGAACCGGGCCGACCCCCTCCTCGAGAACCAACGCGGTCCCCGCTGCCGGCAACGGCACGATGCCGGTGCGCACCAGCACGTAGGCGGTGCCGACGGTGGGGTGACCGGCGAACGCCATCTCCCGCGCCGGGGTGAAGATCCGTACCCGGCAGGTGTGGGAGGGGTCGTCCGCGGGCAACACGAAGGTGGTCTCGGACAGGTTGAACTCGCGGGCGATGGCCTGCATCGCGGCGGTGTCGAGACCACGCGCATCGGGCAGCACCGCGAGCGGGTTGCCGCCGAAGCGGCGGTCGGTGAACACGTCGGTGGTGACGAATCGATAACGCATGGCCATCCTCGTTTGACTTGCTCAGTCGCCGGGCTCCGGCCTCGCGGCCTGCGGCACCAGCCAGCGCGCGACGAGCCACGCCGCGGCCACGCCGACGATGGCACCGATACCGTTGGCGAGGACGTCGAGCAGGCTCGCGGTGCGCTCGGCGGTGAACGCCTGCGCCAGCTCGATCGACGCGCCGTAGCCGAAGGTCGCGGCGAAGCAGGTCACCACCCCACCGCGTACGGCCGGATAGGCCAGAACCGCCGCGCCACCGATGGCCGCGTAGGCGATCAGGTGCGCCGCCTTGTCCCAGATCCGAATCGGCGGCAGGGACTCGACCGACGACATCGACAACCACGCCACCACGCCCACCATCGCCCACAGCGCCGGGCGTGCGAGCCGAGCCGTCCAGTGCAGCGTGGCGCGACGCGACCCGGCGGCGGCGTTCACCGACCGCGCGGCCCGCGCGGTCGCGGCGCCCGCGCCCGCGCCCGCATCAGCCCCACACGCCACCGGAGAGGATGGCTCGGGCGAGCTCGCGGCCGGCCGCCTCCAGGAGTCGCTCGCCCTTCTTCGCGCTCGCCGCCGAGGGCACGCCGATCACCCCGGCCGGGGTGATGTCGGCGAACGACCGATAGCGGTAGATCCCGGTCGGCCCGACGAGGGCGACCTGATCGGCCTCCACCGTGCGCATCGCCTCCTGGTCGACCAGATCGGGGCGTAGCGCCAGCAGCATCGACGTCTCGGCCTCACCCGCGTGGCGGACGTTCTCCTGCTTCTCGAGGATCTCCCGGAACGCCTTGGCGATGCCGGTGATGGTCCAGTAGGTGCCGGTCGCGATCGGGGCACCGAGCTCGACCGAGAGCTCCCCCGCGATCACGTTCAGCGCATTGATGTTCCCGCCGTGACCGTTCATGAGCAGGATGCGACGGAAGCCGTGTCGCACCGCCGAGCGGCACACGCAGCGCAGCAGCGCGTGGTAGGTGGCGTGGTCGAGGGTGATGGTGCCGCCGAGAGCCATGTGGTGCTCGGCGAGCCCGCACCAGACGGTGGGTGCGACCACCACCGGCGCCTCCTCGGCGACCAGCCGTGCCGCCCGCTTCGACACCTCGGTGGCGAGCAATGCGTCGACCTGGACCGGGAGGTGCGGGCCGTGCTGCTCGGTCGAGCCGCAGGGCACGATCAGGATCGCGTCCTGCGCGGCCCGCTCCCGGAGCTCGTACGCCTTGAGGTTGTGCCATTCGATCTCGATCATCGCTCGCCCCCTCTGTCGTGGAATCGACGCGCCCGCGGCCAGATGGCCGCGCGCTGCCGACGATGTCGCGCGAGTCTATGCCAACCGATGACGGGCGTCGCGCTGGTCGTCCGGCGCGCAGGCGCCAAGAGGGTGTATCTGAAATGATGGCCGTCGCGAGAGGGGTGCTGAGGGTGAGTGGCAAGGCGTGGGGGTGCACGTCGCGCGGGAGCATGGCCGGGCCATGTGACCGGGCGATGGGGGCCCCACAACGCAGCCACGCGCACTCAGCGGACCTCGCAGCAGGTCGTCATCTCGGATACACCCGCTAAGCTCTGCGACATCGGGACGGCTGCATCACGCGGGAGGAGGCGGACAGTGGACGGCGAGGTTCGGATCGAGCGCGACGGAGCGATCACGGTGGTCCGCATGTGGCGGCCCGAGAAGAAGAACGCGCTGACGGCGGACATGTACGCCGCGCTCGCCGATGCGCTGGAGGCCGCGTCGGCGAGCGACGAGGTCCGGGTGGTGGTCATCGCCGGCGCCCCGGGGGCCTTCACCGCCGGCAACGACCTGGCCGACTTCCTGCACCGGCCACCACGGGACCGGGCCGCGCCGGTGTTTCGATTCATCGACGCATTGCCGGCCTGCCCGGTGCCGGTGGTGGCCGCGGTGGACGGCCCCGCCGCCGGCATCGGCACCACCATGCTGCTTCACTGCGACCTGGTCTATGCCTCCACCCGCACCCGGTTCGTCCTCCCGTTCGTGAATCTCGCGTTGGTGCCGGAGGCGGGCTCGTCGTTGCTGCTGCCGCGGCTCGCGGGGCTGCAACGGGCGAGCGAGCTGCTGATGCTCGGCGAGCCGTTCGACGCCGCGCGCGGGGCGGAGATCGGCCTGGTGAACGCGGTCTGCGAGCCCGACGCGGTGGAGGCGACGGCGCTGGCCGCGGCGCGCAAGCTCGCCGCCAAGCCGCGGGCCGCGCTACGCGCCACCAAGGCGCTGCTGCGCCGCGAGCCCGAGCCGGTCGCGGCGCGCATCGACATCGAGCTCGCCGAGTTCGACCGCCACCTCGACAGCCCGCACGCGCGCGAGGCGTTCAGCGCCTTCCTGCAACGCCGCCCGCCGGACTTCGACGGATTGGGGTGAACGCCGGTTACGACGCCGGCAGAGGGTGCTCGGTGATCACGTGCTCGGCGACCGGTCGCCCGCCGATCAGGTGCTCCTGGATGATCCGCTCGAGCACCTCGGGAGTACAGCCGCGGTACCAGGTGCCGTCGGGATAGACCACCGCCACCGGCCCCTCCATGCACACCTGGAGGCAGTTCGCCTTGGTGCGGAACACCCCGCCATCGCGGACCAGGCGGAGCTGCACCAGACGCCGCTTCAGGAAGTCCCAGGACTCCAGGCTCTGGTCCTTGTCACAGCACTTGGGGTTGGTCTGGTCGCAGCAGAGGAAGATGTGACGCTGGATGCGATCGACCCCGAGCATCTCCACCTTCCGTGCGAGCTGGGCCTCGACGTCGGGGGGCTCGCTCGACGGGGTGGACGCCGGCTGGGATGGGGATTCGGGCTGCGACATGGGCTCCTCCGGTCCGCGCGGGATGGCGTGGGGACGGTTCGGAGCCATGACCGGCGGCCCCGTCCGCGGCGCAAAGGTTAGCACCGTCGGCCATGCCACCGGACCACCGGGCGTCTCGACCTTGCCGCGCGCATTCGCCGCCCCGACCTGCACGGCATGGGGCGGCGCCGCCGCCCGCGCGTGGAGGAGGCTCCGATGGGTCGCGCGCCGATGGTGCCGAGAGGGCTCCTCGGACTGATCCTCCTCGGTCTGCTGGTGGTCGCCATTCCCCTGGTGCTGGCGCTCGCGACCAGCGTCATCACCATCGACCGGCTGATCGTCCAGGGCGAGGACGCCGTCTACCGTTCGGTGCAAGCCACTCAGCAGGGTCGCGCGCTGCTCGAGAAGGTCCGCTCGATGGAGCGCGCGGCACGCCAGTACCTGCTGCTCAACGATCCGCGCCGGCTCACCACCTACGAGGAGCTCCGGGTCGAGCTACGTGATCTGCTGCGCACCGATCGTGCCGAGCCGGCCGGGAGCGGCTCGCTCGCCTCGACCCTGGCGCTGCGCGAGCAGGAGCTGTGGCACCTGCTGCGCGGTACCCGGCCCGGCAGCGCGGAGAGTCTGCGCGTGGTCGACCGCGCCGCGACGTTGGGCCGCGACGTGCGCGAGCTGCTCGCCGCGCGCAATGCCGCGGTCGACGCCGAGGTGGAGGTCCTGCGCCAGATGGCGGTCACCGCGCGGCGGCTCCTGCTGTGGCAGGGCATTGCCGCAGTGCCGGTCCTCGCCGCGCTCAGCCTCCTGTTCTCACGCCTGGTCGCCCGCCCGGTGCGCCAGCTCGAGGCGGCGGTCCATCGGCTCGGTCAGGGCGATCTGGAACCGGCGGTGCGCATCGACGGGCCGGAGGACTTCCAGGCCTTCGGCGCCCGGCTCGACTGGTTGCGGCTACGGTTGCGGGAGGCGCAACAACACAAGCAGCGCTTCCTCCGCCACATCAGCCACGAGCTGAAGACGCCGCTGACCGCGATTCGCGAGGGCACCGAGCTGCTCGCCGACGGCCATGCCGGACCGCTCGCGGACGAGCAGCGCGCAATCCTCGACATCGTGCGACGTGGCACGCGCGAGCTCGCCCGGCTGATCGAGGACTTGCTCGCCTTCAGCCGCCTGCCGGCGGCCCGCGGCAACGCACCGGGGCGCGAGCGCGTGCGGCTGGACGAGGCGGTGCGCCAGGCGGCGCAGGCCCACGCGCTCACCCTGCGGGCTCGCGGCCTCACGCTGGCGCTGGACACCAGCGCGCTGGTGGTGGACGGCGACCCGTCGATGCTGCGCACCCTGGTCGACAACCTGCTGTCGAACGCCATCAAGTACAGCCCGCCCGGCGGGCGCATCGACGTCACACTCCACCGTCGCGGCGGGGACGCGGTGCTCGAGGTCCGTGATGCCGGCCCGGGCGTGCCGGAGCCGGAACGTGCCCTGGTCTTCGAGGCGTTCTACCAGGGTGCGGTGCAGCCAGCGGGCACCCTCCGCGGCACCGGTCTCGGGCTCTCGATCGCGCGCGAGTGCGCGCGGCTGCACGGTGGCGACATCGGGCTCGTCGACACCGATGCCGAGGGCGCGTGCTTCCGCGCTCACATCCCACTCGCCGCCGGCGACCGACCGAGCGTGATTGCGGCCATCCGACCGGCCTCGGGCCCGCCGGCAGCGACGTCGGCATGACCACCAACCGCACTGGCCCCACCGTGCTCGTGGTCGACGACGACCGCGATCTGTTGGAGCTGCTGCGCATCCGCCTCCGAGTCGCCGGATACCGGGCCCGCGTCGCGGCCAGCGCCCGCGAGGCGCTGGTGTCGATCGAGCGGGAGCGCCCGGACCTCGTGATCACGGATCTGCGGATGGACGGCATGGACGGGCTGGCGCTCTGCGACGCCATCGCCCACCGCTTCCCGGCGATGCCGGTCATCGTGCTCACCGCCCACGGCTCGATCCCGGACGCGGTCGCCGCCACCCACCGCGGCGCGATCGCCTTTCTCTCCAAGCCGTTCGACGGTGCGGAGCTGGTCGCAGCCATCGCGCGCGGGCTCTCGGTGACACCCACCGCGGTCAGACACGGCGACGACTGGCGGGCCGACATCGTCACCCGCAGCCCGGCGATGGAGGAGGTGCTGGCCCAGATCCGCATGGTCGCGGACCGAGATGTGAGCGTTCACTTGCACGGACCGAGTGGAAGTGGCAAGGAGCTCCTGGCCCGGGCGGTGCATCGAGCGAGCCCGCGAGCGGACGCCGCCTTCGTCGCCTTCAACTGCGCCGCGATCCCGGAGGCACTGGCGGAATCGGAGCTGTTCGGGCACGCGCGAGGCGCCTTCACCGGCGCCGCCACCGACCACCGCGGACTGCTCGCGAGCGCCCACCGCGGGACCCTGTTCCTGGACGAGGTCGGGGACATGCCGCTCGCGCTGCAGGCCAAGCTCCTGCGTGCGCTGGAGGAGCACGAGGTGCGCCCACTCGGCTCGACCCGCGCGGTCCCGGCGGAGGTGCGGGTGGTCTCGGCCACCCACCGCGACCTGGCGGCGGAGGTTGTGGCCGGGCGGTTTCGGGAGGACCTGCTCTACCGCCTGGCGGTGGTGACGCTCGTGGTGCCACCGCTCGAGCGCCGCCGCGAGGACATCCCGCCGCTGGTGGCACGCTGGATCGCGGGCCAGTCGAGCCGCGCGCGCAATCCGATCCGCAACATCGCGCCGCAGGCGCTCGAGCTGCTGATGGGGGCGCGCTGGCCCGGCAACGTCCGCCAGCTCTTCAACGTTCTGGAGCACGCGGCGGCGCTCAGCCAGGGCCCGGTGCTGACACCGGCCGCGGTTCGTCGCGCGCTGCGCGAGGAGCCGACGGAGATGCCCTCGCTGGAGGAGGCGCGCAGCCGCTTCGAGCGCGACTATCTCGGCCGGGTGCTCGGTCTCGCGGCCGGAAACGTCACCCGGGCCGCACGCCTCGCCGGGCGCAACCGCACCGAGTTCTACAAGCTCCTGCGCCGTCACGGCCTCGACCCCGCGGTGTACAAGAGCGGCGAGGCGGCGGACTCGGAGAGCGGTGTCGTCGGCTGACGACAGGTGCGAGCCACGGAGATCAACGAGTTACGCGATCGGCCGTCACGCGGTGTCGTCGCCTGGCGTCACCTTGCGCCCGAGCCGGGAGCGAGAGCCCCGTAACTCCTTGTTTTCACGAGCCATCGAGACCTGGCATCGGGCTTGCTCCATGCATGGCAGGCAGCCACCGGCTGACCCACGGGATGGCTCCGGGCCACCCGCGCAACCGCTGCGGAGTACCGAACGATGTTCAAGAAGACCATGATCGCGGCCGCCCTGGCCGTCGCCAGCTCTGCCGTCCTCGCCGCGCCGACCTTCCAGGAAGCCGATGTCAACGGCGACGGCAAGGTGTCGATGGAAGAGGCCTCGACGGTCGAGGGCCTGGACTTCAAGACCGCCGACGCCAACGGTGACGGCGGCCTCGACGCCGACGAGTACAAGGCCGCCACCGGCGGCTGATCGCGCGCCCACCGACTCGCCTTCGCGGGTCGGTGGTCCTCCGGGCATCGGCACCTCCACGTGCCGGTGCCCGGCTCTCGCGCCGGGCCCTTTCGCGGTTCGGACAGCCACCCGACATGCCGTTACCATGCCGCGACGTATCCAGACGGGAGGTCGGCATGGGCAGGCTGCGCGACAAGGTGGCACTGGTGACCGGCGGCAACACCGGCATCGGCCGGGCGGTATGCCTCGCCTTCGCCCGCGAGGGCGCCGACGTGGCGGTCGGCTACCTCGACGACGAGTCGGCCACCGCGAGCGTGGTGGCGTCGATCGAGGCGCTGGGGCGCCGCGCCACCGGGGTCCAGGTCGACGTGACCGACGAGCAGTCGGTGCAGGCCATGGTCGAGTCGGCCACCGGCGCGCTCGGACGGATCGACGTCCTGGTCAACAACGCCGGGATCCAGAAGGCCCAGCCGATCGAGGAATGCAGCGTCGACGACTTCGACCGCATGCTGGCGGTCCACCTTCGCGGCGCGTTCCTGTGCTCGCGCGCGGTGGTGGCGCAGATGGCGCGGCGCGGGGGCGGGCGCATCATCAACGTCTGCTCGCAGCTCGGTTACATCGGGCGCGGCAACTACACCGCGTACTCGGCTGCGAAGGGCGGATTGATCGCGTTCACCCGCGCGTTGGCGCGCGAGCTCGCGCCGCGGGGCATCCTCGTCAACGGCGTCTCCCCCGGCCTCGTCGACACCGGCTTCGATCCGCTGTCCGACGAGGTCAAGCGCGCCCACGCCGCGAGCCTGCCGCTCGGCCGCCTCGGCACGCCCGACGACATGGTCTCGGCCTTCGTGTTCCTGGCCAGCGACGAGGCGGCGTACTACTGCGGCCAGCTCCTGCATCCGAACGGCGGGGAGATCATGCCCTGACCCGGCGGTCGCGCTCGAGCGGCACTTGAATCCGTACCGGCGGCGGCGCGAAGATGCCGGCCGGTCTCGATCCCCGACGAGGAGCGACGGCAATGCTCAGCGACGCGCAGGTGAAGCGGTACCACGAGGACGGTTGCCTGGTGGTGGAGGACGTGGTCCCGAAGGCCCTGCTCGCAGAGGTCCGCACGGTGATCGACGAATGGGTCGAGCGCTCGCGGACGGTGAAGGCCAACGACGAGCTCCACGATCTCGAGGACGACCACAGCGCCGCCCGGCCGCGAGTGCGCCGGTTCAAGGCGCCCGACCTCCACCATGACGTGTTCCGGCGAATGATCGGCCTGCCCAAGGTCGTCGAGGCCCTCGGCGAGTTGTGGGGCGTCGGCGTGCGCTACGACAAGTCGAAGCTGAACATGAAGTCGGAGGGCGGCGGCGCCGCGGTCGAGTGGCATCAGGACTGGGCCTTCTACCCCCACACCAACGACGACCTCGCCGCGGTCGGATTCATGCTCGACGACATGGAGCTCAGCAACGGGCCGCTGATGATCCTGCCCGGCAGCCATCGCGGGCCGGTCATCGACCACCATGCCGACGGCTTCTTCTGCGGCGCCATCGACGTCGAGGCCGCGGGGCTGGACGTCTCGAGCGCCATCCCACTGACCGGCCCGGCTGGTGCGATCACCATCCACCACGTGCGCGTGGTGCACGGCTCGGCGCCGAACCTGTCGAACCGCCCGCGCCGGCTGCTACTGCACCAGTACCGCGCCGCCGACGCCTGGCCGCTCACCGAGCTACCGAAGTGGGACGCCTGGACCGCGGCGCTGCTGTCCGGCGAGGAGACGTTCGAGCCGCGGGTGACCCCGGTCCCGGTGCGTCTGCCCTACCCGGCGGCGCTGAACCAGGGATCGATCTACGAGAACCAGCGCACCCTCGGCCACCGCTATTTCGACCAGCCGGCGAAGCGCGCCGCGGCGACCTGAGCGCGGCCGGGAACGCGACCGGCCCCGACGCCGCGGTCCCATCGGGTACGGGCTCCGGGTCCGAAGAATCGGTGCCCGTGGCCACACTCTCCGACCCGGGGAGAGGCACGCGTTGCGCGCGCGCCCTGCCGCGGCGCAGGTTGCTAGAGCCCGCTCGGACGCGTCTCCCCGGCCGCCTCGAGCTTCGACAACAGCCTGGCGACGAGCCGGTCGAGCTCCGCGTGGTCATCCGCGTCCATCCTCGGACCCGGGTCGCGCGCCGCCGGACAGGTGAGCACGCCACGCCGGCGTAGGGTCTCCTTGCGCAGCGCGAGGCCGAAGCCGATCTGCTGCTCGTGGCGCACCAGCGGCAGGTAGAGGTCGAACAGGTCCTCGGCGGCCTCGGCGTTTCCGGCCGCGAAGCGCTCCCAGACCTCGACCAGCATCCCGGGGAAGGCGAAGCCGGTCATGATCCCGTCGGCACCGCGCGCCAGCTCCTGCGGCACGTAGAGCCCGCCATTGCCGGTGAGGATGCTGACGCGACGGTGCCCGCGCTCGGGCGAGCGGCGCAGCCGTGACAACTTGCGGTGCCCGGGGCATTCCTCGTGCTTGAACATCACCAGGCTCGGCTGCTCGTCGATCAGTCGCTCGACCACCGCGACCGACATGTTGACGCCGGTGGTCGGCGGGTAGTCCTGGAGGCAGACCGGAATCTCCGGGCCGAGGCGATCGATCACCCGCGAGAAGTAGCCGTGGATCTGCTCCTCGGTCTCCAGGCCCCGGATGCCCGCGATCATCACCCCGGCGGCGCCGGCGTCCATCGCCGCGCGCGACAGTGCGACCAGGTTGTCGGTGCCGGGGTTGCTGACGCCGACGATGACCGGGATCCGGCCGTCGACGCGCGCGAGCACGTGCCGCATGAAGGCCGTCTGCTCGGTGTCGGAGAGCTTCGGCGCCTCGCCCATCACGCCGAGCACCGTCATCCCGTGCACGCCCTCGGCGAGATAGAAATCGACCATGCGGTCGGTGCTCGGATAGTCGATCTCGCCCCTGTCGGTGAACGGGGTGGCGGAGATCACGTAGACGCCGCGTGCGGCCTCGGTCAGTCGCTCTGCCATGTGTCGCCCTTCTCGCCCATCGGTCGCCCGGCTGGCGTCACCCGCCGCACCGGCTCATTCCTCACTCAGCGTGACCTTGTAGTTCCCGCGCTCCTCGTCCTTCTCGAGGTGGATCGCGCCGTGCGCCTCGGCTGCCTTGAGCAGATCACCGAAACTGCGGAACCCGTAGTAGCTCTCGTTGAAGCCGGGGTGGACGCGCCGAATGGTCTGCTTGACCAGTGATCCCCACAGGGGGTCGTACTCGCGCTCGAGCCCCTGCACCACGTCCACCAGCTTGTCGATCGCGTCCTGCTTGCGGTCGACCTCGGTCGGCGACTCCTTCTCGGCGCCGGTCTCGGCCTTCTTGGCTCGGCGGCGCCGAGGCTTGGCGGCGTCGCGCGCCAGATCGTCGTAGTAGATGAACTCGTCGCACCCCGCGATCAGCAGATCCGAGGTCGAGCTCTTCACCCCACATCCGATGACCCGCTTGTTGTTCTCCTTGAGCTTCGACACCAGGGGCGAGAAGTCACTGTCTCCCGACAGCAGGGCGAAGATGTCGATGTGGCTCTTCGAGTAGCAGAGGTCCATGGCGTCGACCACCATGTGGATGTCGGCGCTGTTCTTGCCGCTCGCCTTGCTCTGCGGGATGTCGATCATCTCGATGCCGTGGCGATGGAACTCCCGCACGTACTTGCGGTAGTTGCTCCAGTCGCAGTAGGCGCGCTTGAACACCAGCCGCCCCTTCTCCAGCAGGCGCTTGAGCACGAGCTCGATCTGGAGGTCGCCACCCTTCATGTCGCGCACGCCGAGCGCGAGGTTCTCGAAGTCGACGAAGACGGCGATCAACGGTTCATCGGACATGGATTCTCCTTCGCGCCGGCTCTGGCACGCATGCGCGCGTCACAGGCCACACCAGGTGGTGAAGCTCTCGACCGGGTCGCGCCCGGCTCGCCAGACGTTCTCCGGGGCCTCTGGGTCACGGTAGCCGAGCGCCATGCCGCACACCACGACCTCTCCGTCCGGAATCGAGAGATGCTCTCGCAACAGACGATGGTAGTTGGCGAACGCCGCCT
Source organism: Ectothiorhodospiraceae bacterium (assembly GCA_024234875.1). Classification (GTDB taxonomy): domain Bacteria; phylum Pseudomonadota; class Gammaproteobacteria; order HK1; family HK1; genus JACKNM01. The sequence goes on from JACKNM010000002.1 coordinate 874,123, forward strand.
GCGCGCAGGTGTGCAGCCCCTCGCCGCGCGCGGCCAGCATCACCGACTGGATGAACATCCCGAGATCCATCCAGCTCCCACGGTTCAACCGCCGCTCGATGGTGAGCACGAGCCCGACCGGCGCCTCGAAGAAGGTGAAGTTGCGGTTGCGCTGCGCCGCCATCCGCTCGGCTTCCCCGCGCGTGATCCCGAGCGAGCCGTAGAGCCCCCAGCCGCAGGCGCGGCGCCGGCGGAGATAGGGCTCGTACCAGTCGGTCGGGTAATACTCGTACTCGCGTTCCTGCCGCTCACCATTGGCCTCGGCATCGGCCAGCGCCGCGGCGCAGACCGCGTCTCGTACCGCCCCACCCAGCACGTAGACCTTCCACGGTTGCGTGTTGCTGCCCGACGGCGCCCACCGCGCGAGGTCCAGGATTCGCCGCACGGTCTCACGCTCGACCGGGCGCGGCAGGTAACGCCGCACGCTGTGGCGCGAGCGCAACGCCGCGGCGACGTCGGGCGCCGGCCCGGCGGCGAGATGTGCATCGGTCGTGTCCTCGATCACCTGCAACGCGTCCACTCCCCTGAGGAGTTGCGAGGGTAGCAGGTTGGGACGCGGCGGTGGCTCGCCACGAGGGCGGATCGGACTCAGGCGGGCCGCGAGCGCGGCAAGGTGACCTCGATCACCGTGCCGGGACCGTCCCCGCAGCGCGCCTCCCCACCGTGGTGACGCGCGATCTGGCGCACCAGGGCGAGGCCCAGACCGACGCCGCGACCGGTCTCCGCCCGCGCGCCCGGCGCGCGGTAGAACGGCTCGAAGATGCGCTCGCGCGCCTCGGCGGGGATACCCGGTCCGGCGTCGGTCACGGTCAGCCGAACCTGCTTCGCGGACGACGCCCGGACCTCGACGGTGACCGGTGGCGCCCCGTGACGATGGGCGTTCTCCACCAGGTTGCGCACCAGCCGGCGCAGCAGACGCGGGTCACCGGACACCTCCACCGGCTCGCCCGCGACCTCGGCCTCGCGGCGTGCCGCCTCCTCCGCCGCCAGCGCCAGCAGGTCCACCGGCTCCTTGCGGTCCAGATCCGGCCCGGCGTCGAGTCGACTCGCGAGCAATAGCTCGTCGATCAAGGAGTCCAGCTCGGCGATGTCCCGGGCCACGCTCTCGCGCACCGACGGGTCGGTGGTGGCGAGCTCCACCGCGACCCGTAGCCGCGCGAGCGGCGTGCGCAGCTCGTGCGACGCCGCGGCCAGGGTGTCGCGCTTGGCCGCGACCAGACGCTCGATACGCTCGGCCGCCCGGTTGAAGCTGGCGGCGAGTCGCGCGACCTCGTCGCGACCGTCGACCACCACCCGCGCCGAGAGGTCGCCCGCGGCGAGCGCGGCAGCCTGCGCCTCGAGCCGCTCCAGACGACGGGTGAGCCGACGCGCAACCGGATAGGCCGCTGCTGCCGCCGCCACCGCCAGAAGGCCGAGTGCCCACAGCCACCCCGGTCCGTGCAGGCGGGGTCCGGTTCGCGCCAGCACCCAGCGTCCGTCGTCCAACGCGAGCGCGGCGACGAAGGCACGGCCGCGGCGCTCGACCCGACTCGCCGCCCCGGGGGCGAGCCATCGCGGGGGGCGGATCGGCCGGCCGGCGGCCGCCAGCGGAGTGCCGTCGGCGTCGAGCACGGTGACGTCGAGCCGAAGCCTGCGATGTAGACGCTCGACCTGCGCCGCGAGGCGCGCCGGTGGCGCGTCGGCGGAAGGCAGCACCTGGTCGACCAGCTCGGCCAGCCCGTCGAGCCGGGCGCGCTCGACCGCGGATCGACCGAGGGCCACCCAGGCGAGCGAGCCGAGCACCACACAGATCGCGAGCGCGGCGAGCAGCGACACGTAGATCTGGACGTAGAGGCGGCGCACCGATTCAGGCGCCCGGGGAGGCCACGACGCGCGCCGGACCCTCAGCCATCGTCCTCGTCCTGGCGTCGGGCGAACACGTACCCTGCGCCGCGCACCGTGAGCACCCGGCGCGGATGCCGCGGGTCGTCCTCGATGGCGGCGCGAATGCGCGAGACATGGACGTCGATGCTGCGATCGAACGACTCGAGGTTGTCGCCGCGGACACGCTCCATCAGGAAGTCCCGCGACAACACGCGCCCGGCGTGCTCGGCGAGCACGCAGAGCAGGTCGAACTGGTAGCCGGTGAGGGGCCGGGGCTCGTCGTCGACGGTCACCGCGCGGCGGTCGAGGTCGATCGCGAGGCGGCCGTAGCGGAGCACGTTGCCGCGCTCGCGGGCCGGCCCGCGGCGCCGGAGCACGGCGCGGAGCCGGGCGAGCAGCTCGCGTGGGTTGAACGGCTTCGGCAGGTAGTCGTCGGCCCCGAGCTCGAGCCCGACGATGCGGTCGGTCTCCTCCCCGCGCGCGGTGAGCATCACCACCGGCACGTCGGAGGTCGCGCGGATCCGCCGGCAGACCTCGAACCCGTCGAGGTCGGGAAGCATCACGTCGAGGAGCACGGCATCGAAGTCGTCGCGCGCGAGGCGGGCGAGCCCGGCCTCACCGGCACCGGCGATGGCGGTCTCGAAGCCGGCGCCGGCGAGGTACTCGGCCACCATCGCCGCCAGGCGGGCATCGTCCTCGATCATCAACACGTGCTGGGTCATCGTGACTCACGAGCGCGGCGTGGGGCCGGAGACGCATGGTAGCCGGGTCGGAGCCGCCATCGCGCGCGGCGGCTCCGACCGCTCGGCGCGGCCCTCAGCGCCGATGCCGCTCCATCCGCTCGCGCATCCGCTCGAGCGCCTGCGCGCGCTGCTCCGGCGTGAGCGCCTCGGCGACCTCGACGATGGCGTCGGTGATCGCCCGGCTGCGCCCCTCGGACAGGGCGAGGTGCTCGCGGCGCAGCGCCTCGATCGCCTCGCGGTCGACCTGAGGAGCCGCCAGCGCGGTCATCAGCTTCTCGCGCTGCTCCATCCCACGCTCACGCATCGGGCCGAGGGTGGTCTGCAGCTCGTCGAGCGCCGCGTCGACCGCGGCCCGCTGATCGGGCGTCGCCTCCACCGCGTCGAGCATCCGCTCGATGCGCTTGCGCATGAAATCGGCACCGCCGTGACCGCGCTCGCCATGGCGCTTGCCGTGCTCGCTCCACATGCCGTCACCACCGCGCCCGTGGGCGAATGCGTCGCCGGCGTGCGTCGCAAGCGCGCCGGTGAGGGCGCCGGCGCCGAACAGCACGGCCGCCGCGATGCCGAGCCGCGCACGCCGACTGCCGCCGCAACGCCCGCGGCGCTCTTGACCCTGATCCTGGTTCTCGGTGTGGTCGTTCATCTTCGTCTCTCCGTGTCTGGACCTCGCGGTGCCGGCGCGTTGTGCGCCGACCGTCGGAGCCCAGACTACGGCCTCTCGTTTGCTCGATTGCGTCGCGAGCATGAAGAAGTGTGAAGCAGCGGTGGCAACGTCGGCTCCCGGGCTCAACCCTCGAGCGCCGGCGTTCCCGATGGCGACTCGCCCGTCGCGTCCTCCGCCGAGCGTTGCTGGCGCTGCCACAGCGCCGCGTAGCGCCCACCGTGCGCGAGGAGCTCGCGGTGGCGACCACGCTCGACCACCTGCCCGGCGTCGAGGACCAGGATCTGGTCGGCGTCGACCACCGTCGACAGCCGGTGTGCGATCACCAGCGTGGTGCGTCCGGCCGCCAGCTCGCGCAGGTTGCGCTGGATCTCGCGCTCGGTGTTGGAGTCGAGTGCGGAGGTCGCCTCGTCGAACACCAGGATGGTGGGCGCCTTGACGATGGTGCGCGCGATCGCGACGCGCTGCTTCTCGCCGCCGGAGAGCTTGAGCCCGCGCTCGCCGACCCGCGTCTGGTAGCCGTCCGGCAGTCCCATCACGAAGTCGTGGATGTGCGCAAGGCGCGCCGCCTCCTCGACCTCGGAAGGCGACGCGCTCGGTCGACCGTAGGCGATGTTGTAGTAGACCGTGTCGTTGAACAGCACGGTGTCCTGCGGCACCACCCCGATGGCGGCGCGCAGCGAGGCCTGGGTGACCTCGCGGATGTCCTGCCCGTCGATGGTGATGCGCCCGCCGCTCACGTCGTAGAACCGGAACAGCAGCCGCGACAGGGTCGACTTGCCGGCGCCGGAGGCGCCGACGACCGCCAGCGTGCTGCCGGCCGGCACCTCGAAGGAGACGTCGCGCAGGATCGAGCGCCGCGGATCGTAGCCGAACGACACCGACTCGAAACGCACCGTGCCGCCGGCGAGCGCGAGCGCTGGCGCACCCGGTGGGTCGGCGATCTCCGCCGGCTCGGCGAGCAGCCCGATCATGCGCTCGATGTCGATCAGGGCCTGCTTGATCTCGCGATACACGAAGCCGAAGAAGTTGAGCGGCTGGTAGAGCTGCATGAGGAAGGTGTTGGCCATCACGAAGTCGCCGACCGAGTTGGTGCCGTCGACGATGCCGCGCCCGGTGAGGTACATGACCGCGGTGAGGCCGGCGGAGACGATGGTCGCCTGACCGATGTTGAGCGCGGCGAGGGACTGCTGACTCTTGACCGATGCGCTCTCGTAGGCCGCCAGGGCCTCGTCGTAGCGGCTCGCCTCGTGCGCCTCGTTGCCGAAGTACTTCACGGTCTCGAAGTTGAGCAGCGAGTCGATGGCCTTGGTGTTGGCCCGGCTGTCCTGCTCGTTCATCTCGCGGCGGAACTTGAGCCGCCACTCGGTCACCCAGATGGTGTAGGCGATGTACACCGCGACGGTGGCGAGGGTGAGCGCCGCCACCGCGAGATCGAGCGTCCGCCACAAGATGACGAACACCAGCGCGAGCTCGAGCAGGGTCGGGATGACGTTGAACAGACTGAACCGCAGCAACAGCTCGATGGCCCGGTTGCCACGCTCGATGGCCCGGGTCAGGCCGCCGGTCTGGCGCTCCAGGTGGTAGCGCAACGACAGCGCGTGCAGATGGCGGAAGACCTCGAGGGCGAGCACGCGGATCGCACGCTGACCGGCGCGCGCGAATACCGCGTCACGCAGCTCGGAGAACGCGAGCGAGAGCACGCGGGCGAGGCCATAGCCGAGGACCAGCCCGAGCGGCAGGACCACCGCCGCACCGCCGGTGCCGGACAGGGCGTCGACCGCCCGACCGTAGAGGACAGGCACGTAGACCAGCGCGAGCTTGGCGGTGCCGAGCAGCACCATCGCCAGCACCACCCGCGCGCGCATCGTCCAGTCGTCGGCTGGCCAGACGTAGCGCAGCAGCGCGCCGAGGGTCTGCAAGCTGCCCTTCGGCGGCCGCACGATCGTCGCTGACATCGGAGATCCCCAGTTGAGCGGGCGCCCCTCGACGCGTCCGCGGGCCACGCAGCGGTCGCGATCGGGTGCCGCGAGATTATGCAGACCGCGGGCCCGACACCGCGGATGTGATCCGATCGACAGCGGTCAGGCGTGATCCGGGCCAGGATGCGAACAAGAACCAGACGCAATTACTCACCATCGACCCGCCGCGGCGCGCTATGATGCGGCGTTCAGGAACCGTTCAGGCTGGCCGGGGCATGATGCCTGCCATCGAGGCGGGTGGCGATGCCCGCCAGCAGTCACCCCGGGGGCGGCGCACGGCGCGACGCACCGGGCGCGGTCGAGGAGGACGAGATGGCCCGAACGCTCGACGAGTCGTCGCAGGCGCCAGCCCAGCGCTTTCGCAGCCCCCCACGCCGCGACGGGGCCGCCGTCGTGGCGGCGCTCGCCCTTGCCGGGGCGCTCGCCCTCGGCGCGATGGCGGCGCGGGCGGAGCCAGCTCCGGACACCTGCCCGCGCGACGCACGAGTACTCGACGATTATCTGTTCCTGCACTCGCTCGGGGTCGAGGGCGGAGCGCTGACCGCTCCCTGGCCCAGGGGCGCTCCGCGGCTCGAGGCGCTGCCGGCCCGCCCGCGCTGTCACGGCGATGGGCTCGACACCAGCGCCCCCGCCCGGGCCGCCGATTGCACCCCGCCGCGGCCCGCTCGCGCCGGCTGAGACCTCGCGCGACGGTGACCCGTGGGCGACCGACGATGACGCCTCGCCGCCGTTGCGCGCTCCTTCTGGCCGCACTCCTCACGGCCTCGGTGGCCGAGGGGGTCGTCGCCCAGGGGCGGTGGAGCGGCGATGCCGACCACGCGGCCGAGCAGGCGCGCCAGCGCACCGGCGGGCGGGTGATCGACGTACGCCCCAAGCCCGGCAACGGCGACGGCGGGTACCAGGTGAAGATCCTCACTCGGGACGGCCGGGTGCGGACCATCGACGTTCCCGAGGCTCGTGCCGAGGACCGCGCCCAACGCGGCCCCGACAACGGCCGGCGACGACGCTGACTCGCCCATGCGCGTGCTGGTGATCGAGGACGAGGCGACACTGCGCCAGGAGTTGCACACGCACCTGGCGGCGGCGGGCTACAACGTCGACCTGGCGGCCGACGGCGAGGAAGGCCTCTACCTCGGTCGCGAGTACCCGGTCGACGTCGCGGTGGTCGACCTCGGCCTGCCGCGGCTGGACGGGCTGGAGGTGATTCGACGCTGGCGCGGTGCCGGTCGCGCCTTCCCGGTGCTGGTGCTCACCGCGCGCGGGCGGTGGCAGGACAAGGTCGAGGGCCTCGAGGCGGGCGGGGACGACTATCTGGTCAAGCCGTTCCACGTCGAGGAGCTGCTCGCCCGCCTGCGGGCCCTGGTGCGCAGGTCGGCCGGCTGGGGCGGCGGGCAGATGATCTGCGGCCCGGTCGTGCTCGATCCGCGCGAGCAGCGCGTCAGCCGTGACGGCGCGGCGGTCGACCTCACCTCGTACGAGTACCGCGTCCTGCATTACCTGATGCTGCACGCCGGCGAGGTGGTGTCGAAGACCGAGCTCACCGAGCACGTCTACGCCGAGGACGCCGATCGCGACAGCAACGTGCTGGAGGTGCTGATCGGTCGCGTGCGCCGGAAGCTCGATCCCGAGCGCACGTTGGATCCGATCGAGACCCTGCGCGGCCGCGGCTATCGGTTCCGGCTCGCGAGAGCGGGAAGTTGACCGGCGAGTCGGGACGCGACGGCGGGTGACGCCGACCGCGAGCTCGCGCCGCCCGTCGATCGGCACGCGCCTGGCGGTCGCGCTGGGCATCACCCTCGCGTTGTTTCTGGCGGTCGTCGCGCTGGCGCTCGAGCGCGCGTTCGAGGAGGAGAGCCTCGCCCTGGTGCGTGAGCGCCACGAGGCGTTGCTCTACATGCTGCTGGCTCCGGCCGAGCCGGACGAGACCGGGCGCCTTCGGCTTCCCGACGACCTTCCCGAGCCGCGGCTGTCGATCCCGGGGTCTGGCCTCTATGCGATGGTCACCGACGGCGCCGGCGACCCGGTGTGGCGGTCGCGCTCGACCCTCGGTGCCGACGCCGCGCCGGTCCCACGCCCGGCGGTGGCGGGGACGATCGTCTTCGCGCCCGGCGACGACCGAATCGCCTCGGCGTTGCTGGTTCGCTGGGAAGGCAGCGACGGGCGTGACACGGACTACGTGTTCGAGGTGCAGGAGGAGGCCGGCGGCTTCGACGCCCGCAGCGCGCGGTTCCGGCGCCATCTCTGGTACTGGCTCGCGGGCCTGGCCGTGATCGCGCTGTTGGTGCAGACGCTCACTCTGCGTTGGGCGCTCGCCCCGCTGCGACGGGTCACCCGTGAGGTCGCCGCGATCGAGGCCGGGGAGCGCCAGGCCCTGTCGACCGACCTGCCGCGAGAGCTCACCCCGCTGGCGGATGCGATGAACGCGCTCATCGATGCCGGCCGACGCCGCATCGAGCGCTCGCGCAATGCGCTGGCCGACCTCGCGCACAGCCTCAAGACGCCGTTGGCGGTGTTGCGCTCGAGCGCCGCCTCGGTGGCTGACCGGAGCCTCGCGTCGACCCTGGACGAGCAGGTCGACCGCATCGACCGCGCGGTCGACTATCAGCTCCAGCGCGCTGCCGCGTCCGGCCGCCAGGCGCTGTCGCCACCAGTCGACGTCGCCCGCGTGGCGGCGAGACTCTGCGACGCCATGCGCAAGGTCCACGCCACACGCGGGCTCGACATCGCGCTCGCCGCCCCCGGCGACTGCCGTTTCCGGGCCGACGAGGGCGACCTCACCGAGCTGGTCGGGAACCTGCTGGACAACGCCTGCAAGTGGGCCCGTCGAGCGGTGCGCGTGCGGATCGCGCTCGTGCCACCGCAGGCGACGACGGGTGAGGACGCCGCCGTGCCCCCCGACCTGGTGATCGAGGTCGAGGACGACGGCCCCGGCTTCGGAGCCGCGCCCGCGGTGCTGCTACGCCGGGGCGGCCGCGCCGACGAGCGGGCCGACGGCCAGGGCATCGGCCTCGCGGTGGTCGACGAGATCGTGCGCGACCTCTACGACGGCAGTCTGCTCCTGACGCGCGGCGCGCTCGGTGGTGCACTGGTGCGCGCGCGACTCCCGGGCACGCCGGCGCGCTCGCCCCGGCTCGACCCGCAGTGAAGGCCGCCGGCGCATCCGCCGATGACGCCGGAGAGTCGAGCGGATTCCGTTAGAGTTCGCACCTGCCGCCTGCACCGAACGAGGAGACCCCGCGCCAATGGAACCGAAGAAGAAGCCGGCCCGCCCCCGGGACGCCGCCAGCCTGGTGCTCGTGCGTGGACGCGGGCCCGACACCGAGGTGCTGCTCGGGCGGCGCGACCCGGCAGCCCGCTTCATGCCCGGCTACTACGTGTTCCCCGGTGGCGGTGTCGACCGCACCGACGCGCGCGCGACCCCTGCGTCGCCACTCGACCCGAGCATCGAGCCGTCACTCGCGGTCGGCGGCAGGTCGACCCGTGCCCGCGCGCTGGCGATGGCGGCGGTCCGCGAGACGTTCGAGGAAACCGGCCTCGTGCTCGGCGCACCCGGTGATCCGGGCCCGGTCGCCGAGCCGACCTGGGACGCGATGCGCGCTCTCGGGCTCGCGCCCGCCCTCTCGCGCTTGCGCTACCTCGGCCGCGCGATCACCCCGACCCGCAGCCCGATCCGGTTCCACGCGCGGTTCTTCATCGCCGACGCCGAGCACGCCCATGGCGACGTCCGCGGCAACGGCGAGCTGCACGAGATCGACTGGATTCCCGCGGCGAGCACCGCGGGCCTGCCGATGGCGGGCGTCACACGCTTCATCCTCGACCGCCTGGCCGAGCTCGCCGACCGCCTCGATCACCGCGATCCGGTGTGGGCGTTCACTTACCGCAACAGCGGCCGCAGCCTGCGCATCGAGGAGCCTTGAGGCCGCGACCTCCGGTGATCGGTGGTAGGGGCGCTCAGCCCAGCGCGCGACGGATACGTGCCCAGTCCTCGATGGCGTGCTCCTGGCCCGGCACGAGCTGCACCGTGAGTTGCCGATACCCGGCGTCGCGCAGGCTCGCCAGACGCTCGAGGATGCTCTGCTCGGTGCCGGTGAAGGTGGTGAGCCGAATCATGTCGGCAGTGACGAACGGCCGCTCGACCTCCTTCACCACCATCAGGTGGCCGCGGTGGTTCTCGAGCCACGGTGCGTCGGCCGGCTCGAAGCGGCGAGCCAGCGCGACGTAGCCGGCCACCGCCTCGGCGACCGGGGCGGGCACCGGGCTGGTGTTGGGCAGCCCCGCCAGCGCCTCGTCGGCCGCCCGATGCAGCAACACCGCGGCGCGCGGCCCGGCCTGCGCCATCGCACGCGGCGAGTCGAGGGGCTCGCCTGGCTCGAGCACGCAACCGAGGAAGAAGCCGGTCGCCTCGAGGGCCTCCGGCGCTCGACCGGCCTCGCCCCAGGCGGCCCGCATCGCCCCCAGCGCCGCGACCCCGCCGTCGACGTCGCCACAGAAGAACAGCCAGCCGGCGCCGAGCCTCGCCGCCAGGGCGCGCGCCCGGGGCCCGTAGGCCGAGACGTGGAGCCGCACCGCGTCGTCGGTGTTGATCAGCCCGAGCTCGGGGTCGAGGAAGCGCAGCTTGCGCCGCTTGCCCTCGATCTCGGTCTCGACGGTCTCGCGCGCGAGCAGCGCCGTGACCACCCGGATGTGCTCCTCCATGTCGGCGAGTCGCATCGCGCCGAGCCCCATCGCGCGCCGCGCGGTGAAGCCGGTGCCGACACCGAAGTCGATGCGCCCGGGGGCGAGGTGGTTGAGCGTCGCCAGTGCGTTGGCGGTCACCGCCGCGATGCGGTTGCTCGGCACCAGCACCCCGGTCCCGAGGCGGATTCGCCGCGTCTTCACCGCCGCCGCGCCCATGGCGACGAAGCAGTCGGCGCTGAGCATCTGGGTGTCGTAGAACCAGGCGTGGGAGAAACCGAGTGCCTCGGCTCGCTCGACCACCTTCCACGAATCGGCCGCGGTGGGCAGCGCGATCCCGAAGTCCATGCTCTCCTCCTTCGCGACCGGAGCCGCGGTCAGGGCAGGCGGTACTCGGCGTCCAGCCCGAGCACACCCTCGCACACCACCTCGCCGCGATCGACGAGGTGGATGATGGTGGCGAGCAACTGGCGCGCAGCGGCGCCGTGCATGCGCTCGGGGAGGTCGCGGTAGATTCGGCCGACCATGTCCGACACCCGACGCACGCCGTCCGCCAGGCAGCCGAGGACCTGTCGCTCGCGGAGCTTGCGGTGCGTGATGTAGCCGCGCACGAAGGGCTTCGGAGACTCGATGGCCGGCCCGTGCGTCGGCAGGTACCGGCGGTCGTCGCGCTCCAGCAGCCTGGCCAGGCTCGCGAGGTACTGCCCCATGTCGCCGTCCGGGGGCGAGATGATGGTGGTGTTCCAGCCCATCACGTGGTCGCCGCAGAGCAGCGTCCCGGTCTCGCGAATCTGGTAGCAGACGTGGTTGGCGGTATGGCCGGGCGTGTGCACCGCCTCCAGCGACCAGCCGTCGCCGGTGATCACGTCCCCGTCGCGCACCGCCACGTCCGGCGCGAAGTCGTGGTCCGCCCCCTCCTCGACCTGGACGCCGCGCTCGATTCGCCCGGCGCCGTGTGGCCCGTAGGCGTAGCGCGGCGCACCGGTGAGGTCGTGCAGGTGGCGGGCGGCCGGAGAGTGGTCACGGTGGGTGTGGGTGACGACGATGTGGGTGACCTCGAGGCCGTCGAGCGCGGCCTCGAGGGCCGTCAGATGCTCGGGCAGGTCGGGGCCCGGATCGATCACCGCGACTCGGCGGTCACCGACGATGAAGGTTCCGGTGCCGTGCAGCGTGAACGGACCCGGGTTGCGCGCCATCACGCGGCGCACCAGTGGCTCCACCCGGTGGAGGGTGCCGTACTCGGGCGGATCATCGCGTCGGAAGTCCATCGCCATCTGCCTCTCGTGTTGCACGGCGCCGGCGGAGGTTGCCAGAGGTCGGCCCGCGACGCACGCGCCGCCGCATCCTCGGCAGCCGCGGAGACCATCGAAATCACCGGGCCGAGGGACTAGACTCGGCGTCTTGTCCACGCGGCAAGTCGCCGGATGCCCCGAGCGCCGCTCTCCCACCGGACCCGCCCCAGCGGCGCGCTGTCGCGTGGACGCGTGGCCGTCGTGTCCGTTGCCCTGGTGGTCACCGCCGCCCCGACCTCGGCGGCGAGCACCGACAACCGCCCAATCTTCTACACGATGCTGCGTGGGCTCGAGTCCCAGTTCGAGCGCCACGCCGCGGCCCGCGAGCGCGAGCTCGAGACCTGGCTCGAGCAGGCAGCGGCCAGGCGTGCGAGCCGCCTGGCCGCGCTCGAATCCGAGCGCGAGGCGCTGGAGGAGGCCCTCGCCCACTCCCGCGGTGACCTCGATGCCCGGCGAGCACATCTGGACGCCCAGGTCGCCGCCCTCAACGAGCGCGTGCGCGCGCTCGACGCCCAGGCCAGCGCGCGTCGACGGCTGGTGGCGCAGCACGAGGCCGCGTTCGAGCGCGGCGACGAGCTGATGGCACACGAGCAGGCGATCTCCACCGCCCTGGAGACGCTGCGTGGCTGGAGGTCGACGCTGCGCGGTCGCATCGGCGAGGTCGACGCCACCCGCGCCGAGCTGAATGCGCTCGGCGACGCCTTCCGCTCCGGAACCCATCCGCTGGCCCGTCAGATTGCTCGCGTCGACGCGATCTACCGGACGTGGTCGAGGGCACGCGGCGCCGAGCTCGAGCGCGAGGTCCGCGCCTACGAGCGCGAGCGCCAGGGGTTCACCGCCTGGCGTCAGGCGGAGCGGCGCGCGCTGGGATTGCTCGAGAACGGCCTGGAGCAGCACTACCGCGACTACGACGAGATCCGCGCCCGCCACGACGCCCTCGCCGAGTCGCTGGCGGAGCTCGTCGACCGCTACAACGCCACCCTCGCGCAGCGCCAGGACAGCTCGGGCGACGACGCGCGGGAATCGCCGATGACCGCCGTCGACCCGTCCGTCGCCGAGCTGGCGGCGCGCATCGCGCGCGACGAGGCCGAGCTCGGTGAGCTCCGCGCCAGAGCGCTCGAGCTCGCCGATGCGATGCAGGAGACGAGTGCGACGCTCGAGCGACAACGCACCCGATTCGAGGCCGAGCGCGGTCAGCGTCAGCGCGCCCTGGCCGGCGAGCGGGCACGGATCGAGACCTTGCAGGCCACGACGCAGGCCGCCATCGCCGAGCGGCGAGCGCGCGCGCAGCAATCGGTGCAGGCCCTGGAGACGGTGGTGCGCGAGGCACTGCTGAGTCTGCGCGATCGATTCGATGCCACGCGCGCGCGCATCGTCCTCGACTACGGAGCGCGGGCCGACGCCCTCGACGCGGCGCTCGGCGACTGGCTGACCAGTCGCTCGCGGCAAGGACTGCTCGAGGAAGGCCAGCCGCGCTTCGACACCACCCTTGCCGAGGTGGCGACGGTGTACGCCACGGTCGAGACCGTGGAGACCCACGAGCGCGAGGTGCTCGCGATCGTGGCGCGCGTGGAGGAGACCCGAGCCGCGCTGGAGGGTGCGGACAAAGCAATGGCCGAGCGTTACGCGGCGCTGGAGGCAGCGCGCAACGAGACCCTGGCGCGCATCGCCGACCTCGAGGCCCGCCAGCTCGAGCGACGACAGGCCCACGAGCAGGACATCGCAGCCTGGCGCGAGCGGGTCGAGGCGATGCGGGCCGAGCACGATGCGCAGCGCCAGGCCCACCGCGCGCTCTACGAGACGCACCTCGCGCTGGCGGCGGCCGAGCTCGAGGAGCTCCAGAGCCTGATGCTCGGGGCGGTGCGCGGCGCGGAGCCGCCGCAACCATCCCGGGAGCGCACCCGACTGGCGGCGACGGTTCCGACAGCCGCCGACGCCACCGACGGGTCGCTACCATCGTTGCGCGCGCGCACGCCGCTGACCGATCACTTCGTCGCGGTCGGCGAGAGCGCACCGGCCACCAACACCGTCTCCGGCGTGGTGGACGACGAGGTGCTGCGAAGGGTCCGGCTCTGGCGCTGGGCGGACCGCCTGGCGCGGGGCGCCGTGTTCGCCCCCTTGCTCGAGGGGCTCGCGGCGGCGCGCCCCGACGCAACCCCCGAGCGCCTGCGCGACTTCGTGCGCGGGCTGTTCGTCGAGGGCATGGCGGAGCACTGCGCGATGACCACCCGTCGCACCGCGAGCGGGGTCGAGGAGATCGAGGTTCGGATCCTCGATCGCGCCTATCGGGTCAATGGCGACGGCGAGCTCGAGCGCCTGGCACGGCAGCCGTCGAGCAGCGGTGACACCGCGCTCGCGCCGCGCGCGCTGGCGGCCGGTCAGAAGTCGTAGCGAACGGTGGTCCAGGCGCCGAGGCGGTCGTAGTCGTCCTGGGGCACGGTGGAGCCGTTACGGGCCCAACGCAGCTCGGGCCGGACCGACCAGCGCGCATCCGTCGGCCAGCGCAGCCCGAGCCGGACCTCGGCGTGGTCGTCCTGCCGTTTGCGCCCGATCCCGGGCTCGACACCGGCGTAGCTACTGGTCTCCCAGGCAACCGTCGCGTGGCCGTCGACACGCCCGTCGACCGGGTACTCGAGCTTGACGCGCAGACCGAAGAAGTGCCGGCCGATGTCCTTGCGCAGCGCCTCACGGGGATCCTCGTGGCCGGCATGCAAGCTGGCGCTGAGGGTCACGCCCCGAGGACCCGATCTCGCCTCGCCGAAGGCATGCTCGATCGCGATGCCACCGAGGGTGAGCTGGGTGTCGCGAAGGGCGCGCGCCGACGGAAAGTGCGCGACCCGGGTAAACCGAGCGAAGACGAGCCCTTCGGTACCCGGAACGATTCGGCGGCGCCAGTCGAGCGCGAGCCCGAGGAGCCCACGTGAGAGCTCGTCGTCGTTCGACTCGCGCCGACCCTGGACGGAGACCGACACGTCGTCCCGGTCGGAGGCGCCCAGGCGCAGGCCCACCGACGCATCCACCGTGTGCACGTCGTACGCCTCGGCCAGGTTCTCGCGCTCCTGGACCCCGGCGCGTGCGACCACCGCGAGACGCGGCGCGACCGCGTGCACGACATCCACTCGGGCCTCGGCACCGGCGAATGCGGCACCGGGTCGGCGGCGGACTCGCGACAGCGGCAACGGCACCGTGCCGAACGATGGGACGACCTCGGCCGCGTCGTCGGGAGTCACGTTGACCTGCGAGTCGTAGCCGAGCGATGCCGCGACGTGGCCCGCGACCCGGGTCCCACCCGCGGCGTCGACGCCGATGACGTGGACGAGCGCCACAGAACCCGCCAGCAACGCTGGCAGCAACCTCCGCCCCATGTCAGTCTCCGTGTGCCCGACCACCGAAGACCGACACGTCGGGCGCGCATTCGGGCCCGGCGGCCCGGTCCGGCCCCGCCTCGCCATGATCGAGCGAGAACGGGAGGTTAGCAGATTTTCTTACAGTGAATACTGATGATTCGAGGATGAATGACGATGCCACCGCTCCGGCCGCGCGATTGCGGGTGGACAGCATCGTCACGCCGAGCGGAGGACGCATCGGGATGTGCGCCTGCCCGGGCGCGCGCTGGATCCGACACGACGGGCTCGACCCCGAGGTCACGGTGCGCGAGGACGTGGCGGACATCGTGCGCGCGGGCGCCGAGGGGCTGATCTCGCTGATGGAGGAGGTCGAGCTGCGCCGACTCGAGCTCGACGCCCTCCCGGTCGCGGTGCGCGAGGCGGGGCTCTGGTGGATCCATCTGCCGATTCGGGACATGCAGCCGCCGGGCGCCCCGTTCGAGCGGGGGTGGCGCGAGCACGGGGCGCTGGTCCGCGAGCGACTGCGCGCCGGCGGGCACGTCGTCCTGCACTGCTTCGCCGGCCTCGGGCGCACCGGCACGGTGGCGGCGCGCCTCCTGGTCGAGCTGGGGATGCCACCGCGCGCGGCCATCACCGCGGTGCGGACGGTGCGCCCGGGAGCCATCCAGACCTTTCGCCAGGCGCTGCACGTGCGCCTGTGCCGATCCGTGCGGAACTGAGCTGCACGCTCGGGGCGGGCGGGGTCGGGGCAGGCGAGATCCGAACGAGCCCTGCACCGCGGGAAGGCCCGCGGTATCGCAGGACTTCCCTACTGGGCGCCGCCGGCGGTCTGACAGGCGCGCAGCGACCGACCGTCCCCGCGACCGCTGTCGTACACCGTGAGCTCCCACCGCCCGCTGGGCAGGTCGTGGCGCAGGATGTACGTGCCGTCGCTCGCCAGCAGCTTGTAGTAGCGGTGGTCGGCGGCGAGCCACCGGTCGACGACGTCCTCGGCCTCGACCCGCCGGGCGCCGATGAAGAAGCACCGCGGCGCGTCGTCTCCCGCCAGCGCATCGAGCGCCGGCGCGACGTGCACGGTCAGGCGGCGCCCGTCCGAGACCGTGTGCGGCGCAGGCGCGCCGCCTCGATTGCGCTCCCCGGTCACCGCCCGCGCCCCGGCGCGCTCGTCCCCGCCGGCGTCTGCCAGCCGTTGACCAGCACCGTGGCGCGCAGGTGGGCGACAATCGCCTTCAGCAGGGCCACGTCCTCGTCCTCGAACACCCCCTCGACACGATTGGCGAGCTCGACGATGCCGAACACCCGGTCGGACTCGTCGATCACCGGGGCGAGCAGCAACGAGCGGGTGCGCCAGTCCTCCTCGCGATCGAGCTCCGGGTCGAACCGCTCGTCCTCGTAGACGTCGGGGAGGTTCACCGTCTCGCGCGAGCGCGCGACCTCGCCGGCGACGAGCCGCGCCCGGGAGTAGCGGGTAATCGGCGGGTCGTCGTCGAGCACCGGCCCGGCGCACCACAGCGTCTCGCCGTCCGCATCGAGCACCAGCAGCCGCCCGCGCTCGCACTCGAACAGTGCCGGCAGGAGCCGACCGAGGCGCACCACCAGACCGAGGACGTCACGGGAACGGCCGACCTCGGTGGCGACCTCGAGCAGCCCGGCCATGCGCCGATAACCGCGCACGACGTCGCGGAAGAGATTGACGTTCTCGACCGCGATCGCGGCCTGCGCGGCGAATGCGCGCAGCAGACTCTCGTCGTCCTCGGTGAAGACACCGACGTGCTTGTTGATCACCTGGACCGCGCCGAGAACCCGCCCGGCACTGCCACGCACCGGGGCGCAGAGCACCGTCCGCGTTCGGTAGCCGGTACGCCGATCGACGTCGGCGTTGAAGCGCGCATCGCCGTACGCCTCCTCGACGTTGGCGAGGTCGTTGTGCTCGACGCACCAGCCGACCACGCCAGAGCCGACCGGCACCCGGATCTCGTGGACGTCCTCGCCCTGCGCCACCTTCGACCACAGCTCGCCGCTTGCCGGATCGACCAGGAACAGGCTCGCGCGCTCGGCATCCATCAGGCGGCTGGCCGAGTGCACCATGCGCACCAGGAGGCGATCGATGCCGCCCTCGAGGTCGCGCACCCGGGCGAGATCGAGCAGACCCGCGATCGCGGCCGGCCGCGCGTCGCCGACGCCGAGCTGGTACTGGTTCTGCTGGTACAGGAGGTTGGTCGAGCGCAGTCGCCGGGTGATCACCTCCATGAAGGCGGCAGCCACCGCCGGCAAGCTCTCGAACACGTCGGTGAGGTCGTCGTAGGTCGCGCGCAGGCACTGCACGACGTCGACCGCGCGCACCGAGGCGGAGCGCACGCCATCGTCGAAATAGCCCATCTCACCGACCGGCTCACCGGGGAACACCCGGGCGAGCGGGATCTCGTGACCCGCCTCGTCGGTGCGAAACACCTTGCAGGTGCCGGCGGCGATGACGTAGAGGCAGGGATCGCGCTCGTCCTGGCGGATGAACGACTCCCCGGCGGGGATGGTCACCTCCTGGAACACCGCCGCCAGACGCGCCAGCTCGCGGTCACCGAGGCCGGAGAACAGGGAGCACGCGCGCAGCCGCACGGTGCGTTGCCGCTCGACCGCGCCGAGGAGGTCCTCCAGACCGACCGCGCCCGCCTCGAGCAGGATCTCCCCGATGCGGCGGCGCAGGTCGAAGTCGGAGACCGCGCCCTGACGGCCGAGGGCTTCCTCGATGTAGTCCCGGGAACACGCGAGGTACTCGCCGAGCGGTCGGGACGTGGGCGGCATCGCGCGTTCGACTGGCATTCGGCACCCCTGCCTTGACCGCCCGGCTCCGGTCGTCCCTATCTCGCCCGGGCGCGGCGGAATTCTAGCACGCACCCGGGCGGGCCGGCGGGGACCTGGCACCCGACCAGAGGCAGCCGAACGTGAGCAAGCGCACTTCCCGCCGTCGACGAGCGCGGTCGCGAGAGGGAGTGCGCCGACCGCCGGCCGTGCACACGCCGACGACGAGCGCACACGACGGTCAACCCCGGACGTCGACCTTGCCCAGGGCGCCGGCGACCCGACGCGCCATCGCGCGCAGGAACGCCTTGTGGAACCGCAACTGACAGCCGACCGAGGCGCGCTCGATGAGCCCCGCGCCGACCCGGAGCACCGTTGCCTCCTCGGCCGCCACCACCCGCGCGACCTCGTGTCCCGGCCGCACCAGGCCGACCTCGCCGAAGCTGTCGCCCGGCCCGAGCACCTCGACCTCGACCATGCCGCGACGGACCGAGACCTTGCCCGAGGCGACGACGTAGAAGCAGTCGCCGCGCCGTCCCTCGGCCAGGATCTCCTGTCCCGGGGCGAAGCGCTCCCAGGTGCTGGCCTCGAGCACGTCGAGAAGCTCCGAGGTCTCGAATCCGGCGAAGAAGCGCAGCCCCGAGAGCTGCCCGAGCCCGCGCGCGTCGGACACGTCGCGCAACGCCGCACGCACCTCGTCGTGGACCAGGCCGATGTCCCCGGCCAGGTCCATGGCGGTGCGGTAGCGCTCGTCGGGCAGCTTGCGCAGCGTGCGGTCGACGATCCGCCCGAGCGCCTCCGGCAGGTCGGCCCGGACCTGCAGCAGCGGGGTCACCGGCTCGCGCACGATGCGGCGCGCCACCGCCGGCACGGTGTTCGCGGCGAACGGGTGGGTGCCGGTCAGCAGCTCGTAGGCCACGGACCCGAGCGAGAACAGATCGGAGCGGGTGGTGGTGACGCCCTCCACGATCTGCTCCGGCGACATGTAGCGCGGCGAGCCCAGCGCGCCCACGACCTGGGTCGAGTCGATGTCGTCGCGCTCGATGAAGGCGACGCCGAAGTCGACGATCTTCACCTGGCCGTCCTGGGTCAGCAGGATGTTCGAGGGCTTGACGTCGCGATGCACCACGCCGCGGGAATGCGCGTAGTGCAGGGCCAGCGCGCACTGCAGGAGGATGGCGGCCACGCGCTCGACCGGCAGCAGGTTGTCGGGACGACAGTAGCGCTCCAGCGTCTGCGCGTGCGGTATGTACTCCATGACGATGTAGTGGATGTCGCCGTCGACGCCGGCATCCATGGTCGTCACGATGTTCGGGTGGCGCAGGAGTTGCGCCGCCTGCGCCTCGTTGATGAACAGCTTCTCGCGGCGGCGCGCGAGCCGCGCGTTGCCGGGGCCGCGCAGCGTCGCGACCTTCACCGCCACATCGCGCACCGTGAACGGGTCCCGGGCGAGATACACCGTCCCCATGTTGCCGTAACCGAGCTCGCGCACGAGCTCGTAACGGCCGACCGAAGTCCCGGATAGCCCCTTCATCGCCTCCGCCGCTCCACCGCGCATGCCGGCGCCGTGGTGGCGTGTCGGCCGGGTGTCGTGCATGGCATGATCGGCCCGGCCGCGCGCCGGCGCAACACCGTCAACGGAGTGGAATGATGCTCGGGCTGCTGGCCGACTACGGTCTGTTCGTCGCCAAGCTGGTCACCGTGCTGGCGCTGCTGGTGGTCGCGGCGGTGGCGGTCGCCGGCGCGGCACGGCGCGAGCGCGAGGGCACCGAGCACCTGGAGGTGCGCCGTCTCGGCGAGCGCTACGACCGGATGCAGCGCCAGATCCGCAACGCCACGCTGTCGCGCCGCGAGCTGCGGCGGGCGGCTCGACAGGACCGGCGCGAGCGCAAGGCGCACGGAGCCGAGACGCCACGGCGCCGCGTGTTCGTGCTCTCGTTCAAGGGCGATCTCCGCGCCTCCGCGGTGGCGGCACTGCGCGAGGAGGTGAGCGCGGTCCTCGCCAGCGCGCAAGACGGTGACGAGGTGCTGCTCCGGCTCGAGAACGGCGGTGGCACCGTCCACGAGCACGGGCTGGCGGCGTCGCAGCTCCTGCGGCTGAAACGCCGCGGGATCCGGCTCACGGTGGCGGTCGACAAGATCGCGGCGAGCGGCGGCTACATGATGGCCTGCGTCGCCGATCACGTCGTCGCCGCGCCGTTCGCGGTCCTCGGCTCGATCGGCGTGCTGCTCCAGCTTCCGAACTTCAACCGCCTGCTCGACGCCAACGGTGTCGACTTCGAGCAGATCAAGGGCGGGGAATACAAGCGAACCCTGACCCTGTTCGGGCGCAACACCGAGGAAGAGCGCGAGCGGGCGCGCGACCACGTGACGCAGATCCACGGGCTGTTCAAGGACTTCGTGCACGAGCACCGCCCGCGGCTGGTCCTCGACGAGGTGGCGACCGGCGAGCACTGGTACGGCCGCCAGGCCCTCGAGCTCGGGCTGTGCGACGCGCTCGGCACGAGTGACGACTACCTGCTCGAGGCGCGAGCGGACGCGGAGCTGTTGGAGCTGCGCTGGGTGGCCCGCGGCGGCCTGGTCGAGCGGATCGGCGGAGCGCTCTCCGGCGCCGTGGACCGTGCGCGCTCCGCCCTGCACGGTCGGGCGCAGCCGGGCGAGCCACTGATTTGAGGGCGGCGCGGCAGGACGAGGTAGCATCGGCCGGTCGCGGGCGCGTCGAGCCCCGCCGACGCTGATGTCGCGCAAGGGAGCGAATGGCCGATGAGTGTCCTCGCGAGTCTCGAGACGAAGATCCGTGACGGCCTGGCGCCGGTGCACCTCGAGGTGGTCAACGAGAGCGGCTCGCACAACGTGCCGCCCGGGTCGGAGACCCACTTCAAGGTGGTGGTGGTGGCGGACGGCTTCGAGGGCCGCAACCTGGTCCAGCGCCACCGCATGGTCTACGGGCTGGTCCGTGACGAGCTCGCCGGTGGCGTGCACGCGCTCGCCCTGCACACCTACACCGCTGGCGACTGGGCGCGTGCCAACGGCGTCGCCCCCGACTCACCGAGCTGCCGCGGCGGCAGCAAGCGCTGATCGCTCGGCGACGGGCTCCGGTGCTGGCGGAGCCCGTCGCCGCGCCCTCACGCCACCCGCCGCTCGCCTTCGGCCGCGCGCGCCAGCTCCTCACCGAGGTACGCGGCGAGGCGGCGCATCCCACTCACGCCGGCGCGCGCCTCGGCCGCGGAGTTGTAATTGGTGTTGGTGTTGACGTCGTAGGTGTAGGCGTTACCGGCGCCGTCCTCGATGAACTCGAACGCCGCCACTGCGATCGCGTTGTCGCGCATGAAGCGCCGGTAGCGCGGGACCAGGGGATGGTCGAAGCCGTCGATGATGGCGAACTTCTCCCCCACGCCGGCGTCCGCGCCCGCCGGGCAGAATGCGTCGCCGACGGCGCAGGCGTCCGCGGGACACAGCTCGAAGCCCTCGGAGGTGTCGACGCGCACCGCGTACAGGAGCTCCTGCCCCACCAGCTCGACGCGGGTGATGTGCGGGGTCGGGGCCCGCACATAGGCCTGGAGCAGCCAGACGCCGTCGACCGGGGGCTCGAGCGCCCCGTCGTCGAGCGCGCGCGCGAGCTCCGAGGTGCGTTGGAACAGATGCACCCCGAGCCCCTTTCCGGCCCGATTGTGCTTGGTGATGAAGGCGCCGTCGAAACCCTCGGCCGCCTCGAGCACCGCCGCCCGGCCGACTGCCGCGACGGTGCGCGGGGTGGGGATGCCGGCGCGCGCCAGCGCCGCGTACTGCGCGGCCTTGCTGACCTCCAGCGCGAGCGCGCGCGTCCCGTTCAGCACGCGGGCACCCGCGGCCTCCAGCCACGCCAGCACGCAGGCGGTGAGCTCGGGCGCGTACCGATGCCCGCGGGTGTGCGACGACGCGCTCATGCGGCTGTAGAAGACCCCCGGCGGCGGCGGCTCGTCGAGGGCGAGGCGGCCTTCCGCCAGGTGCCAACCGACGTGCGGCAGGTGGGCTGCCTCGAGCTCGGCGAGCAAGGGCGCGGTCCACTCGTCGTTCTCGTGGATGACGTGGATGTGCATCGGCGGACTCCGTCGGGGAGCGAGCCCGGGCGGCTCGCAAGGGCGCTGGAATATAGGTGAGCGAGTGGCGCGCGCTGAGACGAATCGGCCATATCGACATGCCGGCGGCGCATAACCCCGCGGGTCGCCCATGTCGACCGCCTGCGTACAATCGCCCGATGCGCCCATCCGGACCCGACCAGGCCGACCTCTTCGGCGCGCCCGAGCCGCCGAGCACGCCCGACCGCGTGGCGCCGGCTGCGATTCCACCGGCGGTGGCCGACCTCGCCGCGCGGATCCCGGCGGCGATTCGGATGGGGACGTCGTCCTGGACCTTCCCGGGCTGGCGCGGACAGGTGTACCGCGAGGACGCCCCCGCGCGGGCGCTGGCGAGCCACGGCCTCGCGGCCTACGGCGCCCACCCGGCTCTGCGCGCGGTCGGGCTCGACCGCACCTGGCATCAGCCGATGCCCGCCGACGCCTTCGCTCACCTCGCAGCCCAGGTGCCGGACGACTTCCGTTTCGTGGTCAAGCTGCATGCGGCATCGACCAGCCCACGCGCTCCCGGCCCGCCGAGCGCCGACCGCGGCCCCAACCCGCTGTTCCTCGACCCCGCCTTCGCCCGCGACAGCGTGGTCGAGCCCGCGATGGCCGGGCTCGGCGCGCGACTGGGCGTCGTCCTGGTCCAGTTCCCACCACTTCCGGACTCGATCGTCGCCGATCCTGCCGGCTTCGCGGCAGCGCTGGTCGACTTCGTGACCGCACTGCCGGCCGGCCCGGTGTACGCGGTCGAGCCCCGGAATCGCGGCATCCTCGGTGGGCACTACGCGCGCGCGCTGCGCGCCTGCGCGGCGGTCCACTGCCTCAACGGGCACCCCACGATGCCCCCGCTCGCCGCCCAGCTCGAGCGCTGGAGCCCACGACCCGGCCTGCCGCTAATGGTGCGATGGAGCCTCGGTGGGACCGCGGGCTACGAGGCGATGCGCCAGCACTACGCGCCGTTCTCGCGCGTGGTGGACCCGGACCCCGCGACCCGCGCCGCCATCGCCCGCGCCTGTCTCGCGCAGACCGCGGCCGGCGGCGAGAGCCTCGTGATCGTGAACAACAAGGCCGAGGGATGCGCCCCCGGCACGGTGCTCGGAATCGCCGCCGCGCTGGTGGCGGCATTGGACGACGAGGCGGGTGAGCAGGGAACATGCGCCGTGGCGGCGCGGTCGAACTGACGGTCCACATTCGGCACTGCGGTGCGTCGAGCAACGAGGTTGAGATGCGCATGGCCAAGACCCATCGTTCCAAGGCGCCGGCCCTGGCCGCGTTCACGCTGGTCCTGCTCCACGTCACCGCCCCGGCGGCGACCGCCGAGGTGGTGAAGAGCCCCGGCGACCCGCGCGCCTACGAGCACCTCCAGCTTCCCAACGGGCTCTCGGTGCTGCTCGTCTCGGACCCCACCACCGACCGGGCCGCTGCCTCGCTCGACGTCAACGTCGGCAGCGGCTCCGACCCGCGAGGACGCGAGGGGCTCGCGCACCTGCTCGAGCACATGCTCTTCCTCGGCACCGAGAAGTACCCGGAGCCGGGCGAGTACAAGTCGTTCATCGAGGACCACGGTGGAAGCGACAACGCCTTCACCAGCTACGACCACACGAACTACTTCTTCGAGATCGACGCCGCCCACCTCGAGCCGGCGCTGGACCGCTTCGCGCAGTTCTTCGTGGCGCCACGTTTCGACCCGCGCTACGTCGACCGCGAGCGCCAGGTGGTGCATTCGGAGTACACGTCGAAGCTCGAGTCCGACGGCCGGCGCCTCTACCACGCCCGCACCCACGCCATGAACCCGGACCACCCGGCCGCGCGCTTCGCGGTCGGCAGCCGGGAGACCCTGGCCGATCTGCCCGACAGCGCGCTGCGCGACGAGCTGATCGCGTTCTACCGCGCGCACTACTCGGCCGGACTGATGGCGCTCTCGGTGCTCGGGCGCGAGCCGCTGGCGGAGCTACGCGAGTGGGTGACCGCGCGCTTCGCCGCGATCCCCGACACCGGGGCGACGGTGGCGCGGGTCGACACCCCACTGTTCCGCCCGGGTGATCTGCCGGCGCTGCTGGAGGTGGTCCCGATCAAGGATCGGCGCTCGCTACGCATGACGTTTCCGATTCCCGCCCTCACCGCGCACTGGCGCTCGAAGCCCCTGCACCTGATCGCCGACCTGCTCGGACACGAGGGGCCGGGCAGCCTGCTGGCCGAGCTCAAGGCAGCCGGATTGGCCGAGGCACTGAGCGCGGGGCCCGGCTTCGACTCCCGCGACGCCGCCACCTTCGAGATCAGCATCCAGCTCACCGAGAAGGGATTGGGCGTCTATCGCGAGGTCGTGGGGATGGCGCTCGATGCGATCGCCCTGGTTCGCGAGCGCGGCCTGGAGGCCTGGCGCTACGACGAGCTGGCGCGGATCTCCGCCATGCGCTTTCGCTTCATGGAGCCGCCCGATCCGGTGGTGCTGGTGCGTGCGGCTGCGGGCAACCTGCACGATTATCCGCCGGAGGAGGTCCTGCACGCGGGGTTCGTGATGTCCGGCCACGACGCGGCGCTGACGCGGCAGTTCCTGGATCGGCTCCGGCCCGACAACATGCTGGTGACGCTGGTGGCCAAGGGCCTCGAGACCGATGCCCTCACCCGCTTCTACCGTGTCGGGCATCGCATCACCCGACTGCAGCCGGAAGCGATCGCCGCCTGGCGCCCGGCGGCGCCGTCGATCGCGCTGGCCCTGCCCGAGCGCAACGACTTCATCCCCGAGCGCTTCGCCCTGCAACCGGCCGAGGGCGCGTCGGCGACCCCGGTGCGGCTGATCGAGGCCCCCGGTTTCACCCTCTGGCACCAGCAGGACACGACCTACCGGCAGCCGCGCGCGGACCTGTTCGTCTCGGTGCGCTCGCCACTCACGCGCCAGGGCGCACGCGAGGCGATGCTCACCGCGCTCTACGTCGCGAGCGTTCGCGACGAGGTGCAGACCTTCGCCTACCCGGCCGCCCAGGCCGGGCTCTCCTACGAGGTCTACGGCCACGCGCGTGGCTTCTCGCTGCGCCTGTCGGGGTACAGCGACAAGCAGGAGGTCCTGCTCCAGCGGCTCACCCGCGCCCTGGTCTCGCCGCGCATCGACCCGAGCCGATTCGAGCAGATTCGCGAGGACATGGTGCGCCGGCTTCGCAACCGCCTCCGTGACGACCCGGTGCGACGCGCCTTCGGCGAGGCCCGTGACCTCCTGCTCGCCCCGCGCTGGACCCTCGCCGAGCGCATCGCCGCGGCCGAGGCGGCGAGCGCCGACGCGGTACGCGCGTTCGTCCCCGAGTTGCTCGCACGCGTGCAGGTGGTGGCGCTCGCGCACGGCAACCTGAGCCCCGAGCAGGCAGGCGCCCTCGGCGCGACGGTGCGCGAGCGACTCGCCGCCGGGGCCGCCGCGACCGACGTTCCGAGCCTCGCGGTGATGCGCCTCGAGGCCGGAGAGCGCCACGTGCGCCATCTCGCCGTCCCCCACCCGGACTCCGCCGCGGTGGTCTATCTCCAGGGTCGTGAGCGCAGCTTCGCCGAGCGCGCCAGGTTCGCGGTGCTGGCGCAGCTCCTCGGCTCGCCGTTCTTCGAGGAGCTACGCACCGAGCGCAAGCTCGGATACGTGGTCTACGCCACCTCGATGCCGCTGGTCGAGGTTCCCGGCCTCGCCTTCGTGGTGCAGTCCCCGAGCACCGACCCGACCGGAATCGCGAGCGAGATCGACGCCTTCGTCGACCGCCAGCGCGCCGCGGTCGCCGGACTCGACGCCCCCGCCCTCGAGCGGGCGAAGACCTCGGTGCTGTCGCGGGTCCTCGAGCAGGAGAATCGGCTGCGCGAGCGGTCGGAGCGCTACTGGCGCGAGATCGACCGCGAGCACTACGCCTTCGACAGTCGCGAGCAGCTCGCCGCGGCGGTACGCGCGATCGACCTGGCGGACCTCACCGCTGCCTTCGAGTCCCTGGTCGCGGGCGCCGACGCCCGCCGGCTCGCGGTCCACGTCACCGGCTCGAGCCACGCCCAGGCCTCGGCCGCCGACGGCGGCGGGCCGGCAGCCGCGCCACAGGGCGCGTTCCAGGAGGGTCGGGAGCGCTTCCCCGGCTGAGGTCGTATCCGGCGGTGACGACCTGCTGCGAGTGCCGCTGAATGCGCCGGACGACGTACTGGCGGCACAACTGCGTATGATCGGCACCGCCGGCGCCCGAGTGCCGGCGCCCCGGCAACCTCGCAGCCCTGGAGATCGCCCCGTGGTCACCGTACGCGCCGCCGCCGCGGCCATCGTCCTGCTCTCGGCCACCAGCGCCCACGCCCAGACGGAGAGTGCACCGGCGCTGACCCCCGACCAGCTCCTCCCGGCGAGCGTCGTCCGCTCCGGGCACCACCGGGTGCTCGACGACGTGCGCGTCGAGGGCTACCTGGCGGAGGTCGACATCGAGTCCGATTTCGGGACCTACCGCACCCGCGGCCTGCCCATGATCCTGCTCCGCGTCCACGAGGTGGAGACGCTGGCGCAGGCGGTCACCCACTTCGAGCGCGAGAACCAGCGCCTCGCGGCCGAGCTCCGTGGCCAGCTCCGAGTCGGTGCCGACAGCTTCGTGGACATCCTGGCCTCGCCGCTTCGCACCACCGCCAAGCTGGTCGATCAGGCGACGAGCAACGTCAACCAGACCCTTCGCGAGATCAACACCCTCGGCGCGGACTCCCCGGCCGGTGCCGCCGGCGCCGGCCTGCGCTACGAGTCCCTGATGCCGGACGACCCCATCCTCGCCGGGCACAAGCGCAACGCCGCTCGCCAGCTCGGCCTCGACGTCTATTCCAGCAATCCGCGCGTCCAGGACTTCCTCGATGCGGTGGCGACGGCGCGCAGCAGCGGTCAGGCCGGCGCCGGTGCCATCACCGTCGCGCTTCCGCAACGGGCGGAGCGCGCGGTCGCGGGCGGACGCGTGCAGGCGACGATCGAGGCGGCGGTGGCGCAGCGCCCTCCGGGCGAGCTGCTGCGTGAGGTGCAGGCGGTGCTCGAGGCGACCGGGGTCGAACCCGCTCTGGCCGCGGAGTTCGCGCGCGCCCCCACGCTGTCACCCCGGCACAAGGCGGCCATCGCGCTACACCTTCGCGAGCTCGACGGCGCGCGCAACCCGGGGGCGGTGGTCGAGACCGCGCTCGCCGCTCGCAGCGAGATCGAGGCGCTGACCGCGGTGGCGCTCACCCGCATGTTGGCGCGCTACCACGAGGCGGTGTCGCCGGTGGTCGAGCTGGTCTCCAGCGGGCACCTGCCGGTCGCGGTGTCGCGCGACGGCGCCCTGGTGGTGGCCCTCGGTTTCGACGTCCTGTACTGGGACGCGAGCTCGGCGCGGGTCTTCGACGCGATCGCCCGCCATGCGAGCGACCGCGGCTACCCACGGCGCGAGGTGCTGGTGCTCGGTGCGGTGACCCAACAGGCACGGGAGCAACTGGCGGCCCTCGGCTTCGGCGTCGAGGCGGGGCAACTCCTCGACCGCTGAGGTCGCTCGACGCGGCCCGGGATCGCAAGTTCCGGGTCGCTTCGGCGCACACCCGGGCGCAGGCTACGGTCCGTCGTCAACGGACAACGGGAGCGCCCCATGCAGAGTCTCATCGAGGCCCGCCAGGCCATGCCACCGACGAAGCCACCGCCCCCCGGCGCGCGCCCGGCACGCACCGCCGACGTCGAGCGTGTCCGGCTCGCGCTGGAGTGGATGGCGGCACGCACCGACCGTCGCCCCTCGCTCGCCGACGCGGCACGCACGGTCGGGCTGAGCGAGTTCCACTTCCAGCGTGTGTTCACTCGTCACGTCGGCCTCAGCCCGAGCCAGGTCTGGGGACTGCTCAGCCTGGAGCGCGCCAAGGCGGTGCTGGACCGCTCGCGCCCGGTGCTCGAGGCGGCGCTCGAGTCGGGATTGTCCGGGCCCGGTCGACTGCACGACCTCTTCGTGCGGGTCGACGCGCTCACCCCCGGCGAGTATCGGCGGCGCGGGGACGGCCTCGACCTCCGCCACGGCATCGGCGAGAGCCCGTTCGGCCCCTGCCTGCTGGCATGGACCGAGCGCGGGCTCTGCGGGCTCGGATTCATCGACGGCGAGCCACCCGATGCCCTGCTCACGCGCATCACGCGCGGCCTCGCCCGCGCCCGACGAATCCCGGATCCGGCCGGGGCCGAGGCGCTCGCCCGGACCGTATTCGCGCCCGGGAAGGCGCCGTCGCCGAGCCCGTTGCGGCTGCTCGTTGCCGGCACGCGCTTTCAGGTCAAGGTGTGGCAGGCGCTGGTCGCCGTCCCGCCCGGGCACCTGGTGGGCTATGGCGATCTCGCGCGACTGGTGGGCCACGCCGGCGGCGCGCGCGCGGTGGCCCGCGCGGTGGCCGACAACCCGGTCGCCTGGCTGGTGCCCTGCCACCGCGTGATCCGGTCGACCGGCGCGCTCGGCGGTTACCGCTACGGCGCCGGCCGCAAGCTCGCGATGCTCGCCACCGAGGCGGAGGCGTCAGCTGCGGATGCCGACGCCGCGGTGCAGTAACAGGAGCGCCAGCACGAGCAACGCGACTGCGGCGCCACCGGTCAGCGCCAACGCCACGCCGGGTCCGATGTCGCTCACCCCGAGCATGCCGTGGCGGAATCCGTTGACCATGTAGAGCACCGGGTTGGCGCGCGCCAGGGACTGCCACGGCTCGGCCAGCAGCTCGACCGAGAAGAACACCCCGCCGAGATAGGTGAGCGGGGTGAGGACGAAGGTCGGGACGATGGAGACGTCGTCGAAGGTCCGGGCGAAGAGCGCGTTGATGAATCCTGCGGTCGAGAACAGGGTCGAGGTGAGCACCACCACCGCGACGGTGTAGAGCGGACTCTCCACCCGCAGATCCGCGAACACCATCGCCACCAGCGTGACCAGTAGCCCCACCAGCAGGCCGCGAGTGACGCCACCGGCGACATAGCCGAGCAGCACCACCCCGATCGGCGTCGGCGACACCAGCATCTCCTCGACGTAGCGCTGGAATCGGGCGCCGTAGAACGACGACACGACGTTCGAGTACGAGTTGGTGATCACCGCCATCATGATCACCCCGGGCGCGATGTAGTCGATGTAGTCATGGCCGCCCATCTCACCGATGCGCGAGCCGATGAGCCGGCCGAAGATGACCAGGTAGAGGGTCATCGTGATCGCCGGCGGCAGCAGGGTCTGCACCCAGATGCGAAGGAAGCGACGGATCTCCTTGCGCACGATGGTGCGCAACGCCACCAGCTCCGGTCTAGCGAGGGCCGGCATCGCGCCCCCCTTGCTGCGCGCGTCCCTCGCCGACGAGCCGCACGAACAGCTCCTCGAGGCGATTGGTCTTGTTGCGCATCGACAGCACCGAGACGCCGAGCCGGCCGAGTGACTCGAACAGCCGGTTCACCCCCTGGTCACGCTCGACGTCGACCTCCAGGGTGGTGGCGTCGATGCGCCGCACCGCATAGCCGGAGATGTCCGGCGGCGACCCGAGCGGCGTCGCGAGATCCAGCACGAAGGTCTCCACGTGGAGCTTGTTCAGCAGACTCTTCATGTCCGAGTCCTCGACGATTCGACCGTGGTCGATGATCGCGATGCTCTCGCACAACGACTCCGCCTCCTCGAGGTAGTGGGTGGTGAGGATGATCGTCGTACCCGACGCGTTGATCTCGGTGAGAAAACGCCAGGTCGAGCGCCGGAGCTCGATGTCGACCCCGGCGGTCGGCTCGTCGAGGATCAACAACCTCGGCTCGTGCACCAGCGCCCGGGCGATCATCAGTCGGCGCTTCATGCCTCCCGAGAGGTCGCGCGCCCGCGAGTGGCGACGGTCCCACAGCCCGAGCTGCCCCAGGTAACGCTCGGCACGCGCGAGCGCGGTCGGGCGCTCGATTCCGTAGTACCCGGCCTGGTTGACCACGATGTCGAGGGGCGACTCCCAGACGTTGAAGTTGACCTCCTGCGGCACCACCCCGAGCATCGCGCGCACCGCCCGCGGGCTCGCCGCGGCGTCGACGCCGAAGACCCGGATGGCGCCGGCGGACTTCTCGACCAGCCCGCACACGATGCCGATGAGGGTCGACTTGCCGGCCCCGTTGGGCCCGAGCAGGGCGAAGAACTCGCCTTCCTCGACCTCGAGACTGACGCCCGCCAGCGCCTCGAGGCCGCTCGCGTAGGTCTTGCACAGACCCTCGACGGCGAGGGCGGGAGGCGGTCGAGAGCTTTGCGGAGGAGACCGATGGAGTGGCTCGATGGACGACATCTGGCGTTGTGGTGGGCGCATTCGGGCGCCCGCGACTCGTGCTCGGGCTCGAGGGGCGCGCGATTATACCCACCGCCGGCTCACGCGCCGGGTGCATCGAGCGCACGAGCGGGCGCCCCTGTATAATCCGCCGCCCTCATGAGCACCCTCCACGACGAGATCGCCCGGCGCCGGACCTTCGCGATCATCTCGCACCCCGATGCCGGCAAGACCACCCTCACCGAGAAGCTCCTGCTCTACGGGGGCGCGATCGCGCTCGCCGGTAGCGTGAAGTCGCGCAAGGCAGCGCGCCACGCGACCTCGGACTGGATGGAGCTCGAGCGCCAGCGCGGGATCTCGGTCACCTCGTCGGTGATGCAGTTCGAGTACGGCGATTGCGTGGTCAATCTCCTCGACACCCCCGGACACCAGGACTTCTCCGAGGACACCTACCGCACCCTGACCGCGGTGGACTCGGCGCTGATGGTGATCGACGGCGCGCGCGGCGTGGAGGACCGGACCCGCAAGCTGATGGAGGTCTGCCGGCTGCGCGACACGCCGGTGATGACCTTCGTCAACAAGCTCGATCGCGACAGCCGCGACACCCTGGAGCTGCTCGACGAGGTCGAGAAGGAGCTGCAGATCACCTGTGCGCCGGTCACCTGGCCGATCGGCAGCGGCCGCCACTTCAAGGGGGTGTACCACCTGCTGCGCGACCGCGTGCACCTGTTCAGCCCGAGTCACGGCGGGCGCATCCAGCGCGGCGAGGTGATCGAGGGCATCGACAACCCACGGCTCGACGAGGTGCTCGGCCACCAGGCGGCGGAGCTGCGCGAGAGCGTCGAGCTGCTGGAGGGCGCGAGCCATCCCTTCGACCCCGCGGAGTACCTCGCCGGTCGCCAGACGCCGGTGCTGTTCGGCTCGGCGCTCAACAACTTCGGGGTCGAGGAGATGCTCGATCTGTTCGTCGAGCACGCGCCGCCGCCGCGCCCGCGCGCGACCGACACCCGCGTGGTGGAGCCGGACGAGGAGAAGTTCAGCGGCTTCGTGTTCAAGATCCAGGCGAACATGGACCCCCAGCACCACGACCGGATCGCGTTCCTGCGCATCACCTCGGGGGCCTATCAGCGCGGCATGCGCATCCGCCACGTGCGCATCGGCCGCGACGTCCAGATCGCCAACGCCGCGACCTTCATGGCGCGCGAGCGCGAGCAGGCCGAGGACGCGGTCGCCGGTGACATCATCGGCCTGCACAACCACGGCACCATCCAGATCGGCGACACCTTCACTCAGGGCGAGGCGCTGAAGTTCACCGGCATCCCGAACTTCGCGCCCGAGCTGTTCCGCCGCGTGGTGCTGCGCGACCCACTGCGCATGAAGGCGCTGCAGAAGGGCCTCGACCAGTTGAGCGAGGAAGGCGCGACGCAGGTGTTCCGCCCGCTGATCAGCAACGACCTGGTGCTCGGCGCGGTCGGTGTGCTGCAGTTCGACGTCGTGGCCTGGCGGCTACGCCACGAGTACGGGGTCGAGAGCAGCTACGACGCCATCGACGTCACCACCGCCCGCTGGGTGGACTGCGACGACTCCAAGCGCCTCGACGAGTTCCGCCGCCGCAACCAGGAGCGCCTCGCCTACGACGGTGCCGGCAACCTCACCTACCTCGCCCCGAGCATGGTCAATCTACGGCTGGCGATGGAGCGGTTTCCGGAGGTGCGGTTCCGGGCGACGCGCGAGCACTGATCGCGGACGCCTCGCGCGGGCGCGAGGCGCGTCGGTTCTCGCCGAGGGGCCGAGCCTGTACACCCCGGGCCGCGTTGCCTATCCTGCGGCAATCCCGTCGTCGCCGAGGGTCTCCATGATCCGCACGCACTCGCGCACCGCCCGTCTGCTCGTCGTCCTCGCCCTCGCCACCCTCGGCGCCTGCGCGTCGATGGAATCGAAGGAGAAGATGGTCCGGCTGGAGGAGACGGTGAAGGTCTACACCTCGGCCGTGCGCTGGGGCGACTTCGGGACCGCGGCGAGCCTGGTCAAGCCGCGCGACGCCGCTGCCGCGCCGGTCGACGGAGCCAGGCTCGAGGGGGTGCGGGTGATGTCGCACGACTACCGCATCGAGGCGCCGGATGCGGAGGCCTCGGAGGCCTGGATGACCGCGCGCTTCGAGTACAGCGCGCCATCCTCCGCCCGCGTGCGCACGGTCACGCAGCGGGCGATGTGGTACTGGGACGAGGCGAGCGGGGCCTGGTACCTGGACGGCTCGTTGCCCGAGTTCTGAGCCCGCGCCCGCGGCCCGAGCGCGCGAGACGCGCTCAGGTCCCGGCCTTCACCTCGATCAGCTGGATGCTGAAGTGCAGCGTCGAGTGGGGCCCGATCTTGCCGCCGGCGCCGCGCTCGCCGTAGGCGAGATCGGAGGGAATCCACACCTCCCACTCCGCGCCGGGGCGCATCTGCTTCAGCGCCTCCTGCCAGCCCTGGATCACCTGCCCGACCTTGAACTCGGTCGGCTCGCCACGGCCGAAGGAGCTGTCGAACTCCGTGCCGTCGAGCAGCTTGCCACGGTAGTGCACGACCACGGTGTCGTCGGCGCCCGGCTGGTCGCCGGTGCCGGCCTTGATCTCCCGGTACTGCACCCCACTCTCGAGCACCTTCACGCCGTCGGCCTCGCGATTCTTGGCGAGGAACGCCTCGCCGGCGCTACGGTTGCGCTCGGACTCGGCGTTGCGCTGCGCCATCACCTCCTCGCGAATGGCCGCAGCGGCGGCCTGCATCGCCTCCGGCGCGATGCGCGGTGGCTTGCCGGCGAGCACGTCCCCCACCGCCAGCGCGAGCGCGCCGGCGTCGACCCGGTCGAGGCCTTGCTGGGTGAGATTGCGGGCGATCTGCAAGCCGAGGGCGTAGCTGAACTTCGCGAGATTGGTCTCGAGCGCGGGGTCGGTCTGCGCACGGGCGCCCAGCGGTAGCGCGAGCGCACAGAGCGCGATGGAGAGCCAGACGTTCTTCATGGGGTTCCTGCTCGGGTTGGGAGGGTTGGCACACCGCCCGAGACGGACGGCGGCAGGGGGCACGGCGGCCCGCGAACGGCGTGAGCGCGGATTTTCCCATACCCCACCCAACCCCGCCAGCAGGTCACCACGCCGGCGGCGGTTCTGACCTGCTAGCATCTCGCGCTCGTCCCGCCATGCCGGAGGTCGTCCCGTGCGCACCGTGCGCCTCCACCTCCCCCTGCGCTTCGCCCCCGGCGACAGCGTCACACTACCGGAGGCGAGCGCCCGGCACGTACGCACGGTGCTGCGCCTGCGCGATGGCGACCCGCTGGTCGTGTTCGACGGCAGCGGCCCGGAGTTCGAGGCGCGACTCGAGCACGGCCCGCGCAAGGCAATGCTCGCCCGCATCGGCGATCCGCTCGCCCCACGAACCTGTGAGTCACCGCTCACGCTCCACCTCGCGCAAGGGATCTCGCGCGGACCGCGCATGGACTACACGGTGCAGAAGGCCACCGAGCTCGGCGTCCACCGCATCACGCCCCTGGTGACCGAGCGCAGCGTGGTCCGTCTCGAGGCCGAGCGGGCCGAGCGGCGAACCGACCACTGGCAGGCCCTGGCCAGCGGCGCCTGCGAGCAGAGCGGACGCGTGCGCGTGCCGGTGGTGGAGGCACCGGTCGGATTCGGCGCCTGGCTCGACGCCGGCGTCCCGGGCACGGGGGTATTGCTGGATCCCGCGGCCGAGCTCGGGCCACGCGACCTGCCGGCGCCGCAGGGTGTCCTCACGCTGCTGGTCGGGCCCGAGGGCGGCCTCGCCCCGGCGGAGCGCACCGCGGCGCTCGAGCGCGGCTTCACCGGGATCCGACTCGGGCCCCGCGTGCTGCGCACGGAGACCGCCGCGGTCACCGCGCTGGCCGCGCTGCAGCTCCTCTGGGGAGACCTCGGCGCGACCTGAAGGAATCGCGGCTCAGGTATCGGCGGTCGCGGCGAGGAGCGCCGCCAGGTCCGGAACCAGCCGTGGGGCGTCGTCCGCCGCCACCGCCACGCCGGCGATGCCCGGGGCGTTGCGCACCTGGTGCGGCAGCGGCATCAGCCGCGCCTGGAGCTGCTCGCCGACCGCGTCGACCGCGAGCAAGACCCCACCACCGCGCCCGGTCAGAGCCACGTGGAGGTCGCCGTGCGCGCGGCGCTCGGTGCTGCCGGTGCCGAGCGCGAGGCGCACCACCCGCTCGCCGGCGCGTGGGCCGTCGGCTCGCACCGACTCGACATGCTCGACCGGGATGGCGATCGGTACGCCGTCGATCCACACCGCGAGCACCGCACGCGTGGGGCGGGTCTCGTCGGCGACCACACCCTCGATGCGCTGCGCCAGCGCGTCGCCCTGGCGCGCCTGGCGCGCCACCAGCGATCCGGCCTCGTCGGCAAGGCTCGACACCGAGGCGTGGAGCCCGGCCAGATCGGAGAGCCCGCAGGTGAGGCGCTCGATGCGCCGGGCGAGCGCCGCGATGCCCGCCGCGTCGAGCGCGGCCTCGGCGCGCGAGCCGGCCCCCGCGGTCTCCGGGGTCTGGGCTCGCGCGTGCTCGACCTCGCCGCGCAGGCCCCGGATGACCTCGCGCATCTCGTCGAGCCCATCGCGCAGGCTGTCGAGCCGGCGTCGCCCACGATGGCCGACGTCCCCCATCTCGCGGGCGATGAGGGCGAGATTGTCGACCAGCGCCTGGTCCAGCAGGGCCTGGTCGGCGAGCGCGTCGGCCGCCGAGTCGTCCCGGTCGGGCAGACCCTCGGTCGGCGCCGACGGATCGCTGGCCGACACGCCTCGCCGATCGGCGAGCAGCCGGGCCGCGCGCGCCATCCCCGCCAGGTCGTCGGGCGCGGTCGCCGTCTGCGCCGGCGGCGCGGGGACGGGAGCCACCTCGGCGACGGCGCGCGGCGCGGGCGTCGGTGCCCCGGCGACGCCACGTGCCAGACCGCCGACCGCCGAGGCCAGCGCGCGGAGCTCGGCCGGCACCTCGGTCGGGCGCGTTTCCGATGCCTCGACCCGCGCGAGCACATCGCGCAGCCGTTCCGCCAGCCGGGGCTCACCGACGAGCGCGAGCGCGTCGGCCGTCCGCCACAGCGTGACCAGCGCGGCGGCCTCACCGCCGTCGGCCGCGAGCCGTGCCCCACAGCGCAGGATCTCGCGCGCGCATCGCTCGAGGACGGCGCGGCCGGGCGGTCGCGCCGCACTGGCGCCGTGCCGGGCGCGCGCCGCCTCGACCAGCGGGCCACGCGACCGCGCCGAGGCAACCCGCAGCCACAGCGCGGCGCGCAGCCCCTCGGTCTCCGGATGCACGCTCGCCGGGGCCGCGCAGACGTCGCGGACCAGGGCGTCGACGCGCACCACCAGCGCGCGGGTGCCCGGGCGGTACGCGAGGCCACCGTCGGCCAGGGCCTCGCAGAGCCCGGCGGCCAGCGCGAACGCCGCCCGGCTCGCCGGCGCGACACTCGCCTGGCGGGCCAGCCCGTCGAGCGCCCGTGCCATCTCCGCCGCGGCGCGCCCGCCGTCCCGGCCCCGCAACCAGTCCACCAGGCCGGCCTGGAACGCGGCCCGCATTCGGCGCAG
Source organism: Ectothiorhodospiraceae bacterium (assembly GCA_024234875.1). GTDB lineage: Bacteria > Pseudomonadota > Gammaproteobacteria > HK1 > HK1 > JACKNM01. The sequence continues at coordinate 909,432 of JACKNM010000002.1, forward strand.
GGTCGAGACGTCGGTCGTCGACTCGGCGCCGGCAGCGCCCACCTCGGGGAGCGCGAACAGCGGGCACGTCGAGCACAGCGGAGCCTTGCGCAGCGCGCGCAGGTCGTCGACCAGGAGCACTGGCTCGACCGACGTGTCACCGCGTTCACCGTCGACCCAATCGACGACGTGGGCAGTCGCCAGCGCCAGCGAGCGCCGAGCCGCGTCGGATGGGGCCCCGGTTCCGCGGTGGGCGGCGATCTCGTGGGCGAGCAGGGCGACCGCGTGGTCACCGGCCGCGGTGGCGTCGACCGCGATCGACGCCAGCTCCGGCGGCTCGGGGGCGGGGGGGTGCGATGCGGGCGGGGCCGGCGGCGCGCCACTCTCGGACGTCGGCTGTGGGGCGCGCGGAACGGGCCGCGACGGGATGCTCACGTGGTTTCGGCGACCTCGGGACGACGTGCGGCGCAACGGCCGACCAGCACCGGGCCGATCGTGACCGCTCGAAGGCGGCGGAGATTACCACGCATTCGGCGGATCCGACGGGTGTCCCGCCGAGCGGCCAGCGGCACCGCCAGCGGTGGCCCGGCGGCGGCGCGCGCCCGCTACCGGGAGCTCGACACGCGCTCGGTCGGCATCCCCACCGGCGTGGAGGCTGCGCCGTCGGCGGGGCCCGCCCGCACCGGCTCGAGCGGGAACTCGACCACCAACCGTGACGTTTCGGCACCATCCGCTGCCGGCGCCGGCACCAGTCGCTCCACCTCGCGCACCGCCGCGGTGAGGGCCTGGACGTCGAGCTGCATGGACAGCCGCTCCAGTCGGGCGACGATGCGCGCGAGCTCGCCCAGTGCGTCGCGCGCGCCCGCGACGCGTCCCACCCGCGCGCGCTCGATCTCACCGAGGCGCTCGCGCAGTCGCTCGACGTCGGGATCGACCGGCCTCGTCGACGTGGGCGGGGCGCCCATCGAGCGCAACGCCTCGGCGCTCGCCCACTGCGCACGCTTCAGCGTGTCCGCCGCCTCCTCGCCTGCCGCGCGCTCCGCGCGCGCAAGCGCGTCGAAACGCCGGCGGGCGGTACGCGAGCGCTCGACCAGGCCGTGGAGCTGCTCGCCGAGGCCGCTCAGGGCGCGCGGCGCGGTCGACGAGCCGGCCTGGATCGACACGTTGAGCGCCAACAGCTTGGCCTGCTCGCTCACGTCCTCGAGCAGCTCGGCCACCGTGCGGCCGTCCTCCACCGCGTCACCGAGCCGACGCAGGCAGGCGCCGAGGTCCCGCACCGCGGCGGCGGCAGCCTCGGCCTCGCGGCGGCCGTTCCCCACGGCAGCTGCGGCCGGCGTCCCACGATGCTCGGCGAGCGCGCTCGCGGTCTCGACCGCGGCGTCGAGACTCGCGACCACCGCATCGGCCGCGGCGCTGGCCCGCGCCACCGGCTCGGCCTGCTCACGCAGGGCGCGCGCCAGGTCCTCGACCTGGGAGGCCAGCGAGGCAGCGGCATCGCGTACCGCCGCATGCCCCTCACGCAGCTTGCGGGCGAGCTCGGCACGCTCGATGTCGACGCGCCGGATCGCCGCCACCGCCCTCGCCTCGTCCGCATCCACCGGCGGCATCCCACCGGCGCCGGCCTCCGCCGCGAGCTGGCCGTCGGCGAGTGATTCCAGGCGATCGGCGACTCGCACCAGGCTCGCGCGGGTCTGACGCGCCGTGAGGTCCAGGCCATCCACCCGCTCTCGCAGCCCACGCCGAATGTCCTCGTCGTCGCGCGTCGCGCGCTCCACGCGGCGGCGCAGCACGAGCAGCGACCACCCCGCGAGCACCACCACCGCCGCGGCGAGCGCCCCCGAGAGCGCGCCGAGCCGCCCCAGATCGGGGCGCGCAGCCGCCAGGTCGCGAGCGGTGGCTCGAGCCGACAGCGCGACTCGGGCGAGCGCGGTGGCGGCGTCGACCACTGCCTCGCGCCGGAGCGCGAACGTGGTGGAGGCCGAGGCCGCGGCAATCGCCTGACCGACCACCTCGGTGCCGGCGCGGAACTCGCGCCCGATCTGCTCCAGCACCGCGCGCGCCTCCTCGTCGTCGACACGCTCGATGCCGAGCCCCCGGTTGCCGGTGAGCAACGCGTTGTTGATCTCGCCGAAGACCAGCGCGTCGCGGCCCAGGCGATCGGCTGCGGCGAGCGCGACCGGCCCGAGCTCGAGGAGCCGCCGCGCGTTGGTGCCGATGCGCTGGATGAGCAGGAGCTGGCGGCCCGCGACCTGCACGGTGCGCAGCGACGCATCGCGCCGGACCAGGGTGTCGATGAGCTCGTCGGCCACGACCACCAGCCCGGTGGCGACCGACTGCAGCGCCTCGACGTGCGCGTGGAGCGCCTCCACCGAGCCGGCGGCGTCGGCCGCCGCCAGGGTTCGCGCGTCGAGCTCGCGGGCCGCGATCTCGACCTGCTCGATGGCGGCCGCGGTCACCGCGCGCTCGGTCGCCCACAGCACCGGCAACAGGGTCTCGCCGGCCGCCGGGACGGCGACCGGATACCCGGTCACGGTCGCGGTCACGGTCGCGCCGCCGGACGCACCGACCCGCGACGCCTCCGCCCACGCCCCGACTGCCGCCAACCCGGCGTCGAGCGCGGCGTCGGCGTCGGCGAGTCGCGCTCGCTCGACCCACGCCGTCGCGCCCAGCGCGGCGAGGGCGAGGGCGATGCCGAGCTGCCGCAGCACGCGACCGACGCCCAGTCGCGCGGCCGCCGGGCTCAAGGCAGGTCCACTCGCGGCGACCCCGACATCGTGGGAGTCGGCGGCCTCCTGACGCCGCCCTCGGCGGCGAAGGCGTCGTCGAGCTCGGGCGTCGCCAGCAAGGTGCCGGGCTCGAGCCACCAGGCCTCGCGCGCGGCGCAGCGCACGCGCCCACGCAGGCCATCAGGCAAACCCGGAGGCGGCTCGGCGAGATCCGACTCGGGCGCGTGGCTGGGCGCCGGCCCGTCGACCTCCTCCACCAGCAGCGCCGTCCCGTCGCCGACGACCAGCAACCGGGCGGTATCCTCCATCTCGGCCGGACGACCGGTCGCCAGCGCCACCAGATCGGTCACCGCCACCGCCGTATCGTCGGCGCGAGCCAGCCCCCGCATCCAGCCGGCCGCCCCCGGCAGCGCGGTCAATGCACCGACCCGAGCCACCGCGCGCAACTGGCTGGCCGGGATCGCCAGCCACCACCGGCCGACGCGCGCGACCACCATCGGCGTGCCGGGGCGTGGCGCGGGCGTGGCGCGATGGCTCGGACTGACGCTGCTCATGACGCTGAAGCCTAGTACCTCTGCCCGGTGATTTCGACTCCGGCGCGCGCCTCAAGCGCGCAGGATGCGGCGAACCTGCCCCGCCAGTCGACGACTCACCTCGACCCGGTCGTCGATGCCGTCGAGACGCACCAGGTAGCGTCCGAGCCCGTCACGGTCGAGGGCGCGCACGTGCTCGCGTGCCACCAGGGCGTTGCGATGCACGCGCACGAAGCGCTCCCCGAACTCGCGCTCGAGGGCGGTCAACGAGTCCTCGACGATGAGCTCACCGCCAGGGTGGCGGACGGTGACGTACTTGTGCTCGGCGCGCAGGTAGCGCACCTCCGAGACCGGTACCAGGTGCAGGTTGCCGTGCAGCGTGGCGCTCAGATGCGTGCGCGGTCCCACCGCGCCGTGCTCCGCCTCCCCGGTCCCGATGGCGGCGAGCTGCGCGCGGGTCGGACGCCCGGCGCGCAGCAGCGCTTGCTCGAGTCGCTCGCGCCGCACCGGCTTCAACAGGTAGCCGACCGCACTGGATTCGAATGCCTTGAGCGCGTGATCGTCGAAGGCGGTGCAGAACACGACCGCCGGCGGCTGAGCGAGTGCGGCGAGATGGCGCGCTGCCTCCAACCCGTCCATGCCCGGCATCCGGATGTCGAGCAGCACCACGTCCGGCTCGAGGTTCGCCACGCGCGCCAAGGCTTCCTCGCCGTCGCCCGCCTCGCCGACCACCTCGTGCCCACCGATCTCGTCGACCAGCGCCCGCAATCGCTCCCGCGCCAGAGCCTCGTCGTCGACCAACAGGATCTTCATGACATCGGCGCCTCCTTGACGTAGGGGAATGTCAGCTCGACGCAGAACCGCCCCGCGCGCGCCTCGACCCGCACCGTGCCGCGGGGCCCGAAGAACACGCGCAGCCGCTCACGCACGTTGTCCATCGCGATTCGGTTGCCCGGGCGCCGGCGAGCCGGCGCGGCGGCGCCGGCCACCGACGGGGCGTCGTCCGGCAACGGATTGCTGACGACGATGCGCAGGAGGTCCCCGTCGCAGGTGCCCTCCACGTCGATGCGGCCACCCGTGCGCACCGGCTCGACACCGTGGTAGACGGCATTCTCCAGCAACGGCTGGATGATGAGGCGCGGCAGGCGCGCGTCGGCCGGCAACGCATCGACGTCCCAGCGCGCCTCGAGCCGCGGCCCGAGCCGCTGACGCTCGATGCGAAGGTACTGGTGGCAGAGCGCGATCTCGTCGCCGAGGGCGACCGGGATGCGCGCGTCGGCGAGGCTCGCCCGGAACAGATCCGCGAGATCCTCGGTCACCTGCTCGGCGACCTCCGGACGGCTGCGGGCGAGGCTCGCGATGGTGTTCATGCTGTTGAACAGGAAGTGGGGGCGGATACGCGACTGCAGCGCCTGAATTCGCGCGCGGGCCTCGGATTCCACGCGCATCCTCCACTGGTGCTGGACGTAGAAGTAGCGGAACGCGACGGCGGTGACGATGGCCGCGATGGCCACGTTGCGCAACACGAACTCGGCATGGCCGGTCGCGATCACCAGCGGGCTCGGCGCCACCGGCTCGCGGCCCTCCAGCAACGCGAGCATCGCGCCGGCATCGAGCCAGACACGCTCGGCGAGGAGGCGGAACGCCGCCTCGCTCAGGGCCGCGGTCATCAGCAGCACCAGCACATAGGCGACCGCGCCGGCGCGGGCGTCGCCGAGGCGGGCGAGGTGGCGGCGCGCGACGCACAGCACCATCGCGCTCGACAGTGCGACCCACTGCACGAACAGGGAGACCAGCGCCAGCGCCGCCCAGGGGCTGGCCTCGCCGCGCGCGCTGAGCGTGAGCACGAAGGCGAGGAGCTGGCCGACCACCACCACCACGAACACCATGCGGATGGCGCAGAAATCGGGCAGGAAGACCGCCGGCGTCGATGCCACCGGCGCGGCCTCGTCGTCACCCGCCGCTACCATCGCCGGCCCGCGGGTCGCGTGTGCACCGGCATCGCCCGGACCGCGTTTCGAATCAGCACCTTGCCCCCATTCGCAGCGCCCTCGGCGCGCTCCGCCGGCAACACCTCGACACAATTGCGCCGGCGCCGCCGCCGGGATTAAAGATATACTCGTCCCACGCTTCGCGCCGGCCGTGTGGCTCCGAGCCCGACACCATGGTCGTGAGCGCCCACCAGCGACGGACCGCGCTCGCCCCCGCGGCTCGCGCCGTCCACCGAGACAGCGCCGGTCACTGCGAAGCCCCCTGCATCACGGCGTCGAGACATGAAGAACAGCGCGAAGCTCTGGGACGGACGATTCACCGAGGCCACGGACGCCCTGGTCGAGGCATTCACCGAGTCCGTGAGCTTCGACCGCCGCCTCTACCGCCACGACATTGCGGGCTCGATCGCCCATGCCACGATGCTGGCGTCGGTCGGCGTGCTGACCACCGGCGAGCGCGACGCCATCGTGCGCGGCCTGGAGGCGATCCGCACCGACATCGACGCCGGTCGCTTCGAGTGGTCCACGTCCCTCGAGGACGTGCACATGAACATCGAGTCGGTGCTCACCCAGCGCATCGGCGAGGCCGGGAAGAAGCTCCACACCGGACGCTCGCGCAACGACCAGGTGGCGACCGACGTGCGCCTGCTGGTGCGAGCCGAGATCGACGAGGTGGTGGCCGCGGTGCGCGCCCTGCAGCGGTCGATCGTCGACCTCGCGGACCGCGAGCACGACACCATCATGCCCGGCTTCACTCACCTGCAGACCGCGCAACCGGTGACCTTCGGGCACCACCTGCTCGCCTGGTACGAGATGCTCGAGCGCGACGCGGAACGCTTCGTCGACGCGCGCAAGCGGGTCAACCGCATGCCGCTCGGCTCGGCCGCGCTCGCCGGCACCAGCTTCCCCATCGACCGCGACATGACCGCCCGACTGCTCGGCTTCGACACCGTGAGCGCGAACTCGATCGACTCGGTGAGCGATCGCGACTTCCTGATCGAGTTCGCGGCCGCGGCGTCGCTGGCGATGGTGCACCTGTCGCGGATGTCCGAGGAGCTGGTGCTGTGGTCGTCGGCGCAGTTCGAGTTCGTCGACATCGGTGACGCCTTCTGCACCGGGTCGTCGATCATGCCGCAGAAGAAGAACCCGGACATCGCCGAGCTCGTGCGCGGCAAGAGCGCGCGGGTGATCGGCAATCTCAGCGCCCTGCTGGTGCTGATGAAGGGCCAGCCGCTCGCCTACAACCGTGACAACCAGGAGGACAAGGAGCCGCTGTTCGACATCGTCGACACGTTGAAGAGCAGCCTCCTGGTCTACGCGCGAATGCTGCCGGCGACTCGCGTGCGCCGCGACCGCATGCGCGAGGCGGCGCGCCGCGGCTACGCCACCGCCACCGACCTGGCCGACTACCTGGTGCGCCGGGCGGTGCCGTTCCGTGACGCCCACGCGGTGGTCGGGCGCGCGGTGCGCCATGCCATCGAGTCCGAGCGTGACCTCTCCGAGCTCTCGCTCGACGAGCTGCGCACGTTCTCCGCCGCCATCGACGAGGACGTGTTCGAGGTGCTGACCCTGGAGGGCTCGGTCGCCTCGCGGGCGCACCGCGGAGGAACGGCGCCCGAGCGCGTTCGCGAGGCGGTCCGTGCCGCCCGCGAGCATCTCGACCAGGTTGCCCCGCCGGGACCGGACCAGCCCACCGGCGGAGCCCACTGAGCCGCCGGTGCAACGGAGGAGCCAGCCGTGAAGACCCTGCTCAAGATCGTCGCCGGCATCGTCGGCGTGGTGGTGGTGCTCATCGTCGCCGCCGTGATCATCGTGCCGATGGTGGTCGATCCGAACGACTACAAGACCGAGATCGCGCAGAAGGTGCGCGAGCAGACCGGCCGCGAGCTGATCATCAACGGCGACATCAAGCTCAGCGTCTTCCCCTGGCTCGGCGTGCGCCTCGGCGAGGTCCAACTCGGCAATGCCGCCGGCTTCGCCCAGCCGTACTTCGCGAAGGTCGACGAGGCGACGGTGCGGGTCAAGCTGCTGCCGCTGCTCGGCAAGCAGGTCGAGATGGACACGGTGATGGTGCGCGGGCTCGACGTGAACCTCGCGCGCGCCCCCGACGGCAAGAGCAACTGGGACGACCTCGCCCGCTCCGGCGCCGAGAGCACCACCACCGGCAGTAGCTCGAGCGCCGGCGCGAGCGAGCCACCGGCCATTGCCGCGCTGGCCATCGGTGGTGTCGCCCTGCGCGACGCCTCGCTCACCTTCGCCGACGCCGGCGCGGGCTCGACCATCAAGGTCCAGAACCTCAACGCCGAGACCGGGCCGGTGGCCCTCGGGCGACCGGTCGATCTCTCGCTCGAGTTCGACGTCGAGGGCTTCATGCCCGACACCAAGGGCACGGTGAAGATTTCCGGCGCGGTCTCTCCGGACATGACCGGGGACAGCGTCTCGATTCAGGGCCTGTCCGCTCAGGCCGACCTGACCGGGCCGGCGCTGCCGGGGGGCAAGGCGAGCGTCACCGCCGGCGCCCGCACCGCGAATCTCGTCAGCTCCACGCAGCGGCTCGAGGTCGAGGGCCTCGAGGTCGCGACCACCGGGCTCGCGCTCGGCGGACCGGCCCTCGATCTGAAGGCGAGCGCCGGGCTCACCGGCGATCTCGCGAAACAGGTCTTCGACCTGCGCTCGCTGCGGGCGGACGGCAAGGTCGCGGGCGACGGGATTCCCGGCGGTGCGGTGGAGTTCACGGCCGAGGGCAGCGCGCGCGCCGATCTGGCGACCGGGCTGGTCGCGGCACCCGGGCTCAAGGTCACGGTGCCAAGGCTCGCACTGGACAAGGTCACCGGCAGCATCGCGCTCAGCACCGATCTGGCGGCCAATCTGGGTGAGCGGCGATTCACCGCGAGCGGCCTCGCGATCGACGGGGACTTCAGCGGCGACGCCCTGCCCGGCGGCAAGCTCCCGCTCCGGCTGCGAGCCGACGCCGCGGTCGACCAGGGCAAGGACACGCTGACGCTCAGCGGGCTCACCATCGAGGCGGCGAAGCTGACCGGAACCGGCGAGATGACGGTGAGCGCGCTGTCCAGCGGCGCACCGGCGGTCGCCGGGCGCATCGCCATCGCCGATGCGAATCCACGTGCACTGCTCGCGCTGGCGGGACAGACGGCACCGGCGACCGCGGATCCGAAGGCGCTGTCGAAACTCTCGATTCGCACCGGCATCAAGGCCGACGCGAGGAGCGCGTCACTCGAGGATCTCGTCCTCACGCTCGACGGCGCGACCATCAAGGGCTCGGTCGCGGTGCCGGATCTGGCACGGCAGGCACTGGCGTTCGACCTCTCGGTCGACGATCTCGACGTCGACCGCTACCTGCCACCGCCGGCGGCCAGGCCAGCCGGTGGCGCCACCGCGGCAGCGAGCGCACCGGCCACACCCGGCGCGGCGGCGGCCGGGGCGGCCGGTCTGCCGATGGCGACGCTGCGCGCGCTCGACCTCGACGGCCGGTTCCGCGCCACCAAGCTCGGCGTGTCGGGGTTGAAGCTCGCGGGCGTCGACGTGACGCTGAAGGCGAAGAACGGGCGAATCGGGCTGAGTCCGCTCAAGGCGGGGCTCTACGGCGGGAGCTACGCCGGGAACATCGTCCTCGACGCGACCGGCGAGCAGGTGCGGGTCAATCTCGACGAGGCGATCGAGGGGGTGCGTGCCGGTGCGCTGCTCGCCGATCTCGGGATCAAGCCGGGCGTCGACCTGAGTGGCGCGAGCTCGCTACGGATCAAGGGCGCGGCGGTCGGCGACCCGGCGAAGCAGACCTACCGCGTCGACGGCCTCGCCGCGACCGTGGACCTCGCCGGCAAGGACTTCCCTGGCGGCAAGCTCGCCGGCTCGGTCAAGGGCGACGTCGACCTCGACCTCGGCAAGCAGACGCTGGCGTCGCCGAGCATCGCACTCGCCTTCGGCGGCTCGCAGGTGCTCGGCAACATCAACGTGACCTCGCTGCTGTCCGCGCCGCAGTACCAGGCGAAGGTCTCGATGCCGACCTTCAACCCGCGCAACGTGCTGGCCGCACTCGGCCAGCCGCCGGTCAAGACGGCGGATCCGAAGGCGCTGGCCGCGGCGGAGCTCTCGGCCACGGTCAAGGGCTCGACCACCTCGGTCAGGCTCGACGATCTCGCGGTGCGGCTCGACCAGACGACGTTGAAGGGCTTCGTGGAGGTGAAGCGATTCGCGCCGCTCGCGGCCGCGTTCGACCTCGCGGTCGACGACATCGACGCCGACCGCTACCTGCCCCCGTCCGGCGGCGGCGGTGGCGGAGCCGCTGGCGGTGCCGGCGGCGGCAGCGCGCGTGCCGCCACGCCGGCGGCGGCGGCGCCGCTCATCCCCATCGACCTCGTGCGCTCACTCGACCTCGACGGCAAGCTCACCATCGGCTCGCTGCGAATCGCCAAGCTCAAGGTCTCCAACGTGAAGCTGGTGGCCAAGGGCAAGGACAAGCAGCTCGCGCTGCATCCGGTCGACGCCGCCCTCTACGGCGGCACCTACAGCGGCAACATCCGCATCGACGGGCGACCGAAGGTGCCGGTGCTGTCGGTCGACGAGAACCTCCAGGGGGTGCAGGCCGGCCCCCTGCTCAAGGACATGACCGGCAGCCAGACGCTGCGCGGCACGGCGAACTTCAGCGCCAAGCTGGGCACCAGGGGCGTCGACGAGGCGACGCTGCGACGCAATCTCGACGGCACCGTCGCCGCCCACTTCCGCGACGGGGCGATCGTCGGCGTCGATCTCATCGCGCTGCTGTGCACCGGGCTCTCGGCGCTGGACTTCAAGAATCTCGACAAGCGCAGTCTCGGAAACCTCATCACCGGGGTCATCGGGCAGGCGATCGCCGACAAGCGCCAGCGCGACGGCGGCCAGGCGACGGGCAGCGGGCAGGAGACGAAGTTCGCCGAGCTGGTCGCCAATCTCGACGTGAAGGACGGGGTCGCACGCAACGACGATCTGGCGCTCAAGTCGCCTCTCGTCCGCGTCGGCGGCAGCGGCACCTTCGACCTGGTGCGCGAGCAGGCCGACTATCTCGCCCAGGTCGCCCTGGTCGCGAGCTGCAAGGGACAGGGCGGCCTCGATGCCGACCAGCTCTCGAAGATCCCGATCCCGGTGAAGGTCTCCGGGCCGTTCCAGAAGCTCAAGTACGAGCCGGACTTCCGTGGCGTGCTGGCGGCGCTCGGTGGCTCGCGGTCACGCTCGGGCACTGCGCCCACCGCCGGCGCCCCGGCGGCCGCTCCGGCACCGCCCACCCAGGCACCGGCACCGGCCCAGGCGCCGGCGCCAACCCCGCAGAAGCCCGAGGATGCCGTGAAGCAGATCCTCAAGGAAGGCCTCAAGGGACTGTTCAAGTAGGCGTGGCGCCCGCGAGCTTCGCGAGCCGGCTGATCGCCTGGCACGATCGCTCGGGCCGGCACGACCTGCCCTGGCAACGCGAG
>JACKNM010000003.1:0-237500 GCA_024234875.1 Ectothiorhodospiraceae bacterium
TTCAACGTCGAGTCGCCGGCCGAGCTCGAGCGACTCGCCGCAGTGGCCACTGCGACCGGCACCACGGCGCGGGTCTCGCTGCGCGTGAATCCCGATGTCGACGCGCGCACCCACCCCTACATCTCCACCGGGCTGCGCGACAACAAGTTCGGCATTCCCATCGACGAGGCGCCGGCGCTCTACGAGGTGGCGAGCCGGATGGGCGGTCTCGAGGTCGCCGGCGTCGACTGCCACATCGGCTCCCAGCTCACCGACATCGCCCCGCTGCTGGCGGCGATGGACCGCGTCCTCGCTCTCGTCGACACCGTCGCCGCCGCCGGCATCCGCCTCCACCACGTCAATCTCGGTGGCGGCATGGGGGTGCGCTACCGCGACGAGTCACCCCCCGAGCCGCGGCGCTATGCGCGCGAGATCCTCGACCGGGTGGCGTCGCGTGACCTCGAGCTGCTGCTCGAGCCCGGGCGCGCAGTGGTGGCCGGCGCCGGCGTGCTGCTCACCCGGGTCGAGTACCTCAAACGCAACGGGGACCGCCATTTCGCGGTGGTCGACGCGGCGATGAACGATCTGCTGCGTCCGGCGCTCTACAGCGCCTGGCACGACATCGTGCCGGTCTCGCTGGCGGCACCGACCGGGGTGGTGCGGGCGGAGGCGGAGTACGACGTGGTCGGCCCGGTGTGCGAGTCGTCCGACTTCCTCGGCAAGGGTCGCCGACTCGCGCTGGCGGCCGGCGACCTGCTCGCGGTGTGCACCGCCGGCGCCTACGGCGCGGTGATGGGCTCGAACTACAACGCGCGCCCCCGCCCGCCAGAGCTGCTGGTCGACGGCACGGGCACGCTGGTGGCGAGGCGCCGCGAGACCGTCGCCGACCTGTTTCGGTTGGAGCGTCGGCTTCCCGGCTGACCGTCCTTCGCGCGTCCCCCGTCAATCGTTGATCTGGCGCAACCGCCGGCTCCGTCCGGCCGTCGACCGGGATAGAATCCGCTCATGCACGCGCGCACCGCTCCATTGCCCCGCCCGGCGCGGCGAGCCGTCGCTCTGATCTCCGGTGGGCTCGACTCGATGCTCGCCGCGAAGCTGATGCTCGATCAGGGCATCGAGGTCGAGGGGCTCAATTTCTTCACCGGATTCTGCGTCGAGGGCCACACCCACGCCATACGCGATCGTGACCGCGCGCGCCCACGCCGCAACAACGCGCTGTGGGTGGCAGAGCGCCTCGGGATCAAGCTCCACATCGTCGACGTGGTCGACGCCTACAAGCAGGTGGTGCTCAACCCGCGCCACGGCTACGGCAAGCATCTCAACCCGTGTCTCGACTGCAAGTCGTTCATGGTGGGGCGCGCCTACGAGTGGCTGTGCGAGCACGAGTTCGACTTCATCGTCACCGGCGAGGTGGTCGGCCAACGGCCGAAGTCGCAGCGACGCGCGACCCTGCCGGTGGTCGCGCGCGAGTCCGGGGCGGGTGACCGCCTGCTGCGGCCGCTGTGCGCGCACCACCTCGAGCCCACGCTGCCGGAGCGCGAGGGATGGGTCGACCGCGACCGCCTGCTGGCCTTCCACGGACGCTCGCGCAAGCCCCAGATCGCGCTCGCCGAGGAACTGGGGCTCGACGAGTACGCCCAGCCGGCGGGCGGGTGCTGCTTCCTCACCAACGAGCACTACGCCGCGAAGCTGCGCGACCTCTGGGCGCACCGTGGCCAGCGTGACTACGAGCTCGACGACATCATGCTGCTCAAGGTCGGGCGGCACATCCGCCCGCGTCCGGGCTTCAAGCTCGTGGTCGGTCGCGAGGACGGCGAGAATCGCTTTCTGCAGGGCTACCGGCGGCAGTTCACGAGTCTCCAGGTGAGCGACGGTCGCGGGCCGCTCGCCCTCGTCGACGGGGTGGTGACCGACGACGACCTCACGCTCGCGGCGCGGGTGGTCGCGCGCTTCGGCCCGTGGCGCGAGGCGCCGCGGGTGCCGATCGAGGTCGCGGTGCCCGGGCAGCCGGCGCGGGTGTTGGAGGTCGAGCCGCTCGCCGCCGACGGCATCCCGGGCGAGTGGTACGTATGAGCACGGGGGCGAGCGACGAGATGGTCGGACCGGTGCACATTCTCGATGCGCGCCGTCTGCTGTGCCCGATGCCCGTGATTCGGCTGCAGCAGCTCGTGGCCACTCTCACCCCGGGCGAGTTGGTGGACATGGTCTGCTCCGACCCCGGTGCGCTCCACGATGTCCCGGCCTGGTGCCGGGTCCACGGCCACGTCGTGCTCGAGACCGCAGAGGTCGCCGGCGAGATCACGATCCGGGTGCGTGTCGATGGCACCGCCTGAGCCCATCGGCGAGCCGGCCGCGGTGGTGAGCGGTCCCGATCGCTACGCGGTCGTGCGCCGCGTGACCCTGATCGGCTCGGTGGCCGATCTGGGCCTCGGGGTGCTGAAGATCCTGGGCGGTCTCGCCTACCAGTCGCACGCCCTGATCGCCGACGGCATCCACTCGCTGTCCGATCTGGCCACCGACGTGATGGTGCTGGTGGCCGCCAAGCACGCGCACGTCGAGGCCGACGAGGCCCATCCCTACGGCCACGGTCGGATCGAGACGGTGGCGACGGTGGCACTCGGGCTCGCGCTGGTGGCGGTCGCGCTCGCGGTCGCATTCGACGGCGTACGCGAGCTGCTCGACCCGAGCACGCATTGGGTTCCGGATCCGTGGGCGATCTGGCTCGCGCTGGCGTCGGTGGTGGTCAAGGAGGGCATCTACCACTACACGATGCATTACGCGCGGGCACTGCGGTCGAAGCTGCTGCGAGCCAACGCGTGGCACAGCCGCAGCGATGCCGCCTCCTCGGTGGTGGTGATCATCGGCGTCGGCGGCACCATGCTCGGCGTCGACTACCTCGATGCGGTCGCCGCCATCGTGGTGGCCTGGATGATCGCGAAGATCGGCTACGACCTCGCGCGTCAGAGCATCGCGGAGCTCATCGACACCGCGCTCGACCCCGAGCAGGTCGAGGAGATCCGCCGGGTCATCATGTCCGTCGACGGCGTTCGCGACCTGCACCTCCTGCGCACCCGGCAGATGGCCGGTCGGGCGCTCGTCGACGTGCACATCATCCTCTCCGACCCGAGGCTGAGCGTCTCCGAGGGGCACCAGATCAGCGAGACGGTGCGCGGCCGCCTGATTCGCCGCATCGAGGACGTCGAGGACGTGACCGTCCACATCGACCCGGAGGACGACGAGCACGTCGCTCCCGGCCGGCACCTGGCGCTGCGCCGTGAGCTGCTCGAGCGCCTGCAGGCCATGTGGCAGTCGGTCGACGGCGCCGACCGCATCAAGCGCGTGAACCTTCACTACCTCAACGGGCGCGTCCACGTCGAGGTCGAGCTCCCGATCGAGCTCGCCCGCGAGGAGGGCGATGCCGCGGCCATCGAGGCTCGGTTCGCTCGCGCTATCGGCGCCGACCGCGACTTCGGCGGTCTACGGGTTCTCTTCTCGTAGAGGGTGGATCCGATGCGCACTGGAACGGTGCGCTCCCGCGCAGATGCGCACTATACTGGTGCGTCATCGCTCGTCGGAGCGCCGACCTGCACCGAGAGCGATCCCGATCCCGGCGCGTCGTGCCGCTCGGCCGATGCCCGGTGCTGGCGTGATGCACGATCCGTGGGCACCGAGCCCGGTCACCTCTCCGCGTCCCGGGGAGGTGGCCAAGTCCCTGATCCGGTGGCGGTGGCATCGGTGCCAGCGATGCGATCCGGTGCTCCGGGCCCGGTGAGGTGCGGCTCGGCCTGCGCGACGAGGTGCCGTGGATGGTCGGCCCTGCCCGGTGCGTCGCACCCATCGGGCGCCCCATGGCGGACGGGCCGGGTGCCGTCGGCGGGGTGGCACGCTTCATGCTTTCTCGATCACATCTCCGGTGGGAGCCGCCCACTCGTGCGGCCCCGCCGGTGTTTGAGAGGGTGTATCCGAAATGATGGCCGTCGCGAGAGGGGTGCTGAGGGTGAGTGGCAAGGCGTGGGGGTGCACGTCGCGCGGGAGCATGGCCGGGCCATGTGACCGGGCGATGGGGGCCCCACAACGCAGCCACGCGCACTCAGCGGACCTCGCAGCAGGTCGTCAGTTCGGATACACCCTCTGAGTCCGGAGCGAAGAATGTGGAGGACCGATAGATGTCTGCTGACGACGTGATGAAGCTGATCAAGGACAAGGAGGTGAAGTTCGTCGACTTGCGCTTCACCGACTTCCGCGGCAAGGAGCAGCACCTGACCATTCCGACCGGTCAGGTCGACGCCGACATGTTCGAGAACGGCAAGATGTTCGACGGCTCGTCGATCTCCGGCTGGAAGGGGATCAACGAGTCCGACATGGTCCTCATGCCCGACGCCGAGACCGCGATCATCGACCCCTTCGTCGACGAGGTGACGGTCAACGTGCGCTGCGACGTGCTCGAGCCGGCGACGATGGAAGGTTACAGCCGCTGCCCGCGCTCGGTCGCGAAGCGCGCCGAGGCCTTCCTGAAGTCCACCGGCCTCGCCGACACCGCGTACTTCGGCCCCGAGCCCGAGTTCTTCGTGTTCGACAGCGTCACCTGGCACGACGACATGAGCGGCGCCTTCTACCGCATCGAGTCGGAGGAGGGTGACTGGAGCCAGGGCCGCGAGTTCGAGAACGGCAACATCGGTCATCGCCCCGGCGTGAAGGGCGGCTACTTCCCGGTGCCCCCGGTCGACTCGCTCCACGATCTCCGCTCCGCGATGTGCCTGGCGATGGAGGAGATGGGGCTGACCGTCGAGGTGCACCACCACGAGGTGGCGACCGCCGGCCAGTGCGAGATCGGCACCAAGTTCAACACCCTGGTGCGCAAGGCCGACGAGCTCCAGATCCAGAAGTACTGCGTGCACAACGTCGCCCACGCCTATGGCAAGACCGCGACCTTCATGCCGAAGCCGCTGGTCGGTGACAACGGCAACGGCATGCACGTGCACCAGTCGCTCTCGCGCGAAGGGGTGAACCTGTTCGCCGGTGAGAAGTACGCGGGCCTCTCCCAGGAGGCGCTGTGGTACATCGGCGGCATCTTCAAGCACGCCCGTGCGCTGAATGCCTTCTGCAACTCCGGCACCAACAGCTACAAGCGTCTGGTGCCCGGGTTCGAGGCTCCGACCATGCTCGCGTACTCCGCGCGCAACCGCTCGGCCTCGATCCGCATCCCGCACGTGCCGAGCCCGAAGGCGCGGCGCATCGAGGTGCGTTTCCCCGACTCCAACGGCAACCCGTACTTCATGTTCGCGGCGCTGATGATGGCGGGGCTCGACGGCATCCGGAACAAGATCGAGCCGGGTGTCCCGCTCGACAAGGATCTCTACGACCTCCCGCCGGAGGAGGAGAAGGGGATCCCGACGGTGTGCTCGTCGCTCGACCAGGCGCTGGCGGCGCTCGACGCCGACCGCGAGTTCCTGCGCGCTGGCGACGTCTTCACCGACGAGGCGATCGACGCCTACATCGAGCTCAAGATGGCCGAGGTCACGCGCTTCCGCATGACCACCCATCCGGTCGAGTTCGACATGTACTACAGCCTCTGATCGAGGCGTGCGTCCTCCTTCCCGGGCTCGGTCACCCCGAGCCCGGTCGCTCCGACCCCCGCTCAGGCGGGGGTCTTCTTGTCGGTCGCCCGAGGCGTGACTATGCTCCTTCGCATGCACGCACGCCTTCTCGCGACGACACTGGTCGGTGGCGGTCTCTTCCTCACCGCCGCCCTCGCTCAGCAGGACACCCCCACCGCCGGGGCGAATGCGCCGCGGCCGGCGCCGACGCGCTCGAGCGGTGCGCCGAAGGCGTCGGTGTTCAAGTGGCGCCTGCCCGACGGTTCGATTCAGTACTCCGACCGCCCACCCGAGCCGGGTGCCCAGCGCATCGACCTGCCCGCGATCCAGCTCTACACCGCGCCACGAACCCGCGAGGCCGGTGACGCCACCGACGACGAGCCGCCACCGCCGAGCTTCGCCGGCTACGAGTCCATCGAGATCACCGCGCCGAAGCCGGACGAGGCGGTGCGCAACAACAGCGGCGCCGTCTCGGTGCAACTCGCGTTGGAGCCGGCGCTACGGCCGGGCGACAAGGTCCGCATCCTGATGGACGGCAAGCCGCTCGGCGAGGGTCAGGCGACGAGCATCACTCTCGGCAACGTCGACCGAGGCTCCCACAGCGTGCAGGCGGTGGTGGTCGATGCCGAGGGCAAGGAGCTCGGGCGCAGCAACGCCGTCACCTTCCACCTGCTGCGCGTCGCGCGCGGCGGCTAGCCTCGACCCCCGGCGCGTGGTGGCTCGCCACGCGCCACCCCGGCCCACCCCTCCGGCGCAGCGCACCATGATGGTGCATACTGGTGCCGTCGGACCGGGTCTTCGCCCCACACATCCGTCCCCTTGCGATGGTCCGGTTCTTGCTTCGACACGTCGGAGTCGGGGCAGGCGGTGTGCTCCGCGCCGAGTCGGCGCGCTCACGAGCGAGCGGGACCGGCCGGTGCGGACGGACCGCACGGGTCCCGGGCGCGTGGGCGACGACGAGGAACGCGGTGTCCAGATCCGGAATCGATTTCAACCCCGCGACGGTGGTCGACGCGCTGTCCACCGGCGTGCTGGTGCTCGATCCCGAGCGGCGGCTCGCCTGGATGAACCCGGCCGCCGAGGCCCTGCTCGAGCTGAGTGCTCGCCAGGCCCACCGCGCGCCGGCGGCCGAGCTGTTGTGGCGATGCCCACGGCTGGTCGAGCTGCTGGACCGTGTCGTCGCCACCGGCGAGCCGGTGGTCGAGCACGATCTCGCATTGCACCCGGCGGCCACCGGGACCGTGGCCGCCGACGTCGTGGTGACGCCGATGGCGGATGCGCGACACCCCGGCCACCTTCTGGTCGAGCTGGTGCGGGTCGACCGCTATCAGCAGATCACCCGCGAGGAGCGTCTGGTGATCCAGAGCGAGTCCGCCCGCGTCCTGCTGCGCGGGCTCGCCCACGAGATCAAGAACCCTCTGGGGGGCCTGCGCGGCGCGGCCCAGCTCCTCGCGCTGGAGCTGCGCGATCCGGAGCTGCGCGAGTACACCACCGTCATCGTCGGCGAGGCCGATCGCCTGCAGGCGCTGGTCGACCGCATGCTCGGACCGCGCACCCCGCCTCGCAAACGCGAGGTCAATCTCCATGAGGTCACCGAGCGCGTCTGCGCGCTGCTCGAGGCCGAGGCCGGGGAGGGCTTGCGCGCCGAGCGCGATTACGACCCGAGCATCCCCGAGATCCAGGCCGACCCCGACCTCCTGATCCAGGCGGTCCTCAACGTCGCCCGAAACGCCGTCGAGGCGATGGGCGGTCGAGGCCGGCTGGTGCTGCGCACGCGCCTGCACGATCACCCGACCATCGGCCAGCGCCGCTACCGGCGGGTGGTGCGGATCGACGTCGTCGACGACGGCCCGGGGGTGCCGCCGGAGCTGCGCGAGCACATCTTTTATCCGATGGTGACCGGGCGGCCCGACGGGACCGGCCTCGGGCTGTCGATTGCCCAATCCCTCGTCAATCAACACGGAGGGCTCATCGAGTGCACGAGCGAGCCTGGGAACACGGTGTTCTCGATCCTGCTCCCGACCACCTGCGAAGGCGCGGAGTCGGGCCCATGAGGCAACCCGAGATCTGGGTGGTCGACGACGACCGCTCGATCCGCTGGGTGCTGGAGAAGGCGCTGGGTCGCGCCGGCATGCGGGTCACCGGCTTCGAGCGCGGGAGCGAGGTGCTCGGTCGACTCGAGCGCGCGCGACCGGACGTCATCGTGTCGGACATCCGCATGCCCGAGGTCGACGGACTGTCGCTGCTGCAGGCGATCTCGTCCCGGCATCCATCGCTGCCGGTCATCGTGATGACCGCGTTCTCCGACCTCGACAGCACGGTCGCCGCCTTCCACGGCGGCGCGTTCGAGTACCTGCCCAAACCCTTCGACATCGACGAGGCGGTGGAGATCGTGCGCCGGGCGGTCAGTCATGGCGAGGCCACGCCCGAGAGCGAGGTGCGCACGCGGACCGAGGAATCGCCGGTGAAGGAGATCGTCGGCACCTCGCCGGCGATGCAGGAGGTGTTCCGCGCCATCGGGCGGCTGTCGCGCTCGAACATCACCGTGCTCATCACCGGCGAGTCCGGCACCGGCAAGGAGCTGGTGGCGCGCGCGCTGCACCGCCACAGCCCCCGCGCCGGGCGCACCTTCATCGCGTTGAACACCGCCGCGATCCCGCGGGATCTGCTCGAGTCGGAGCTGTTCGGGCACGAGCGCGGTGCCTTCACCGGGGCCCAGACGCAGCGCATCGGGCGCTTCGAGCAGGCCGATGGTGGCACGCTGTTCCTCGACGAGATCGGCGACATGCCGGCCGAGCTGCAGACCCGGCTGCTGCGGGTCCTGGCCGACGGCGAGTTCTACCGCGTCGGCGGGCACGTGCCGGTGAAGGTCGACGTGCGCATCATCGCCGCCACCCATCAGGACCTCGAGGCGCGGGTGCGCGAGGGCACCTTCCGCGAGGACCTGTTCCACCGCCTCAACGTCATCCGGGTGCACACGCCCGCACTGCGCGACCGGCGTGAGGACGTCGTGCCGTTGCTCCGCCATTTCCTCGAGCAGGCGGCGGAGGAGCTGCAGACCGAGGCCAAGACCCTGCGCCCCGAGGTCGAGTCCTACCTCGCGCACCAGGACTGGCCGGGCAACGTCCGCCAGCTCGAGAACACCTGCCGCTGGCTGACGGTGATGGCGTCCGGCAAGGAGATCCATCTCGAGGATCTCCCGCCGGAGCTACGCCATGCCGATTCGCCGACGAGCAGCGCGGCACCCTGGGAGGGCGAGCTACGGCGCTGGGCCGACCGTCAGCTCGTCGAGGGAGCGGTCGCGATCTGCGACGACGCGGTGCCACGCTTCGAGCAGACGATGATCCGGGCCGCGCTCGCGTTCACCGGCGGCCGGCGACAGGACGCCGCCAAGCTCCTCGGTTGGGGACGGAACACCCTCACGCGCAAGATCCAGGAGCACGACATGGACGTGTGAGCGCTCTCGCGGGCAAACGTTTCCTCGCGCGCTGCCGATAACCCCGTCGACCGCCGGTGTGGGCGCCGGCAGGCGTCGGTGCCGGCCGACCAGCGGGGAACGCCATGAGAGCTGCCACCACCGTCACCATGCTGCGGGGGCTCGATGCCTTCGCCGACCTGACCGACGACGACCTCCTGGTCCTCGCCGACCGCGCGCGGATGGAGTGGGTGCCACCGAAGACCGTGCTCTTCCACGAGGGCGAGACCGACCCCTGGATGTTCTGCCTGGTCGAGGGGAGCCTGGTCCTGACCGCGGCCGACGGGCGCGTTCACGAGATCACCGCCGGCTCGGCACAGGCGGCGCGGCCAATCGCGCGGCTCAAGCCCCGGCGCTACACCGCGCGCACGCTGACGCCGTCGCGGGTGGTGCGCATCGATGCCAGCCAGCTCGGCGATTGGGCCGGCGCGAGCGACGGGCTGTCGCCCGACAGCGTCCTCGTCGAGGAGGTCGACGAGCCGTGGCCCGGGCAGGGCGCGCCGGGGTTCGAGATCGAGGAGATCCCGGAGGTGGTGGCGGAGGCCGCCACCCCCGCCCACCTCGGCCACGTGGCGCATCTGGAGAGCGGCGCCATCGACCTGCCGAGCCTGCCGAGCATCGCCATGGAGGCGCGGCGGATCATCGACCGCGACGACACCGGGGTCCGCACCCTCGCCAAGGTCGTGCTCAACGACCCGGCGATCGCCGCGAAGCTCATCCGCGTCGCCAACAGCGCGGTGTTCCATGGCAAGGGCACGATCGAGAGCTGTGAGCGGGCGATCACCCGGCTCGGGCTCAAGACCACGCGTCAGCTCGTGGTCGGCTTCGCGATGCGCGAGCTGTTCAAGTGCGACGTGCCCGAGCTGCAAGCCGAGATGGTCGAGCTGTGGGAGCACAGCGCGGAGGTCGCGGCGATCGCCTACGTGCTCGCCCGACGCCTTCGCATCGCCGACCCCGACGAGGCGCAGCTCGCCGGGCTGTTGCACGACATCGGGGCGGTACCGGTGCTCGGCTATGCCGCGACCTGCCCCGAGCTGCACGGCGACCTCGACGCGGTGCACGCGCTGGTGGCTGGCATGCGGGCGCGGCTCGGCGAGCGCGTGCTGCGCGAATGGAACTTCTCCGAGGCGATGGTGGCGGCGGCGCGCGACGCCGAGAGCTGGCAGCGCGAGTCGACCGAGGCGGGGCCGGATCTCGCCGACCTGGTGCTGGTGGCGCAGCGCCTGAGCCTGCTCGGTCGACCGGGGACGCTCCAGGCACCGCCGTTGCCGCGCATCCCGGCGTTTCGCCGTGTCGGGGGTGACGCCCTCGACCCCGAGGCGGTGATGGCCCTGGTTGCCGAGGCCGACGATCAGATCCGCGAGCTGCGGGCGATCCTCGCGGGCTGAATCTCCGCGCGCGACTGGGCTATCCTCGGCCCGGACGCATCCGCGTCGCGCCTGCGGAGAGCCATCACGTGCGCATCGACGACATCCCCTTCGGTCTCACCGACTGGACCACCGTCGCGCCGACCGAGCACCCGGGCGAGACCGGCGTCGCGCGTTGGCGCACCCGGCAGTTCGGCCCGCTGCGGGTGCGCATGGTCGAGTACAGCCCCGGCTATCGCGCCGATCACTGGTGCTCGAAGGGCCACATCCTGCTCTGCGTCGAGGGTGAGCTCCACACCGAGCTCGCCGACGGCCGCACCTTCGTCCTCACCCCCGGGGTGAGCTATCAGGTGGCCGACGGCGCCGAGCCGCATCTCTCGTCGACCACCCACGGCGCGCGACTGTTCATCGTCGATTGACGCCGCGTCGGTCGCGGTCCGACCGTGACGTGTACGATGCGGCTCCGCCACCGTTCCCCCACCGTCCCCCGTGACCGCGAGCCGCGAGCAGACCGTCGACCGCACCGCGCCCAGCCCATACCTGGTGCTGATCGCGGTGTCGTTCTGCACCATGCTCTACTCGATGACGGTCACCGTGGTGAACGTCACGCTGCCGCAGCTCCAGGGCGCGTTGTCCGCGACGCCGGATCAGGTGTCGTGGATCGTGACCCTGAACGTGCTCGGCACCGCGGTGGTGACGCCGCTCACCGGCTGGCTCACCGCGAAGCTCGGCCGCCGCACCCTGATGCTCGGCGCGGTCTCGGGCTTCGCCTTCGCCTCGTTCCTGTGCGCCACCGCGACCTCGCTGGCCCCGATGCTGCTCTATCGCGTGGGGCAGGGTGCGTTCGGCGCGCCGATCGTCCCGCTGTCGCAGGCGATCCTGCTGGCGGCCTTCCCGGGCGAGAAACGGGCGATGGCGCAGGGTGTGTTCGGGATGGCGGTGGTCGCCGGCATGGGGCTCGCGCCGGTGCTCGGTGGCTACGTCGCGGAGCAGTACGACTGGCGCGCGATCTTCTTGCTGCTGGTTCCCTGCTCGCTGTTCGCCCTGCTGCTCGCCGCCGCGCTCATTCGCCAGGGCGGGCGCGCCGACGGCGTGCGACTCGACTGGACCGGCTTCGTCTCGCTGTCCGTCGCCATCGGCTGCATGCAGCTCATCCTCGACCGCGGTGAGCGGTTCGGTTGGCTCGAGTCGACCGAGATCGTCGTCTACTGTGCCGGCGCGGTGCTCGGCTTCTGGATCTTCGTCGTCCACACCCTGAGCTGTGACCGGCCGTTCTTCGAGCGCGCGCTGCTGCGGGATCGCAACTACGCGGTCGGGCTGGTGCTGGTGTGCTGCTACGGGATGCTGAACTTCACCCCGATCACGCTCCTGCCGGCGGTGCTGCAGGGGTTGAAGGGGTACCCCGACTCGCTCATCGGCCTGCTGCTCGCGATGCGCGGCACCGGGATGGTGGTCGGCTTCTTCCTCGCCGGACGCATGGGCAAGGTCGACCCCCGCATCAGCATGACCATCGGCTTCGCGCTGATCGGGATGTCGGGTCTCGCGCTCGCCTTCATCGAGCTCAACGTCTCGCCCCAGCACGTGGCATGGGCCGGCCTGCTGCAAGGCGTCGGCAGCGGCGTGCTCTGGGTGCCGGTCACCACCGCCGCGTTCTGGTCGCTGCCGCCGCGTCTGCTCCCCGATGGCGCCGCCATCTTCCACCTGCTGCGCAATCTCGGCCAGAGCGTCTACATCGCGCTCAGCTTCATCGTCGTGGTGCGCACGACGCAGGTGAACTACGCCGACCTGGTGACCTACGTGAATCCGTTCAACGAGCTGCTCGGCTACGAGACGGTCACCGGCCTGTGGTCGACCGACACCCTGGCCGGGCTGCGCGCGCTGCGCGGCGAGATCAACCGCCAGGCACAGATGATCGCCTTCAACAACGCCTTCCTGCTCTACGCCGTCACCTGCTTCGGGGTCATCCCCATCGTCTTTCTCTGGCGCAAGACGGCGCGTTGAGCGGTGATGCATCGCACGGGCGCCGCCCAGGCGGTGTCGAATAGGACGGGATCGTGTCGGCGTGCCTTACAGTCGGTAAATGTGGAGCGGTGGCGATTCCGACAACTTGCTGGATTCGTTGGAAAAACGAGTCGGTGGCACGATTCGTGCCTGCAGACGTGAAGGTCCCCGGGCGATGGCCGAAGGGTCGCCCGCTGCAGTCAGGACGTCAGTACGACCGGTGGGGATCGCCGGCCCATGATTCAGCAAGAAGGAAGCAGCCATGAGATTGCGACTGAGACAGCTCGGCTCCGCCCTCACGCTCGTCAGTGGCCTCGCGCTCGGAGGCAGCGCGACTGCCGCCCAGCTCTACTCCAACGGTTTCGAGACCGACATCGCTGGCTGGGACGCATTCGGCGGCTCGTTCAACGCAACGCGCGTCGCGTCCGGTACCAACGGCATCACCTCCGCCGACGGTGCCTGGCACGCGGAGAGCTCGGGCGGCGCTACCAATGCCAGTGGCTCGGCGACGAATTTCGGCGGCTATCAGTTCGGTGCCGGTGGTGGTGTCGCGGCGGCTTTCCAGGAGTACACCACGTCGCTCGATATCTACCTCGACGTCGATGGAGGCTGGGCCAACGACACCCGGTTCGACTACAGCTCCGCGATCAACAACAGCAGCGGCGGCTTCCTGCGCGACTTCGTCTTCAATGCCGGTTTCTACGATGCCGCCGACGGCACCGGGCCCGGCGCCGGAACGAACCGCTTCGTGCTCAGCGCGAGCCACAATGCCGGTCGCGGGAACTCGTTCCCGAAGAACCCTGGCCGCGACCCGATCGCGATCGACATGTCGGGGTGGTACACGTTCGAGCACCACTTCTTCGACAACGCCGGCGTCCTCGCCGCCGATCTCAGCATCCTCGACGCCGGGGGCGGCCTGGTCCACACGTGGACGCTCGGCGGCGATAACAACGACCCGATCGCGAGCACTGGCGGGAATCGGTACGGGTGGATCGCCCGCAACGAGTTCTCCACCCTCGCCATCGACAACAGCGCGCTGGACGTCGCCGACGCCTCGGCGGTGCCGGCGCCAGCGAGCGCGGTGCTGCTCGGCATCGGTCTGCTCGGGCTCTCGCGGCGGCGCCGCGGATAGCGCATGCGCACCTTGGGGCGAGCCCGTCCGACGACGGCGGACGGCTCGCCCCACGTTTCTGGAGGTGACCCGCTCAGCCGCGCGCGAGCAGCCGTACCACGTTGTCGATCAGCCGCTGCCCGCAGTCGCGGTCGAGGCTCATGATCGACTCGGGGTGGAACTGCACCGCCGCGACCGGCAGCTCGCGGTGCTCGATGGCCATCACCACGCCGTCGTCGGCGCACGCGGTGACCTCGAACACGGCGGGCACCGCGTCGGGCGGAGCGTGCAGCGAGTGGTAGCGTCCGGCCTCGAAGCGCGGCGGCAGACCCTCGAGCAGCCGTCCGCCGGTGACGGCGATCGGTGACGGTTTGCCGTGCATCGGGGTGGCGAGCACCTCGAGCCGGCCGCCGAAGTGCTCGACCAGCCCCTGCAGCCCGAGGCAGACCCCGAACATCGGGATCGCGCGCTCGAGGGCGGCGGTGATGGTGCGCGAGAGATCGAAATCGGCCGGTCGCCCCGGACCCGGCGAGAGCAGCACGAGATCCGGCTGCCATTGGTCGATCGCCTCGATCGCCGCCTCACTTCGATAGGTGATGACCTCCGCGCCGGTGCTGCGCAGGTAGCCGGCGAGGGTGTGGACGAAGGAATCCTCGTGGTCCACCAGCAGCACGCGCTTGCCGGCGCCCGGGCGCGCGTCGCTCGCGGTCGACCCGGTGGTCGGTGTCTCCTCGCGCAGGATGGCGTCGAGCAGCGCCGAGGCCTTGAGCCGCGTCTCCGCCTCCTCCGCCTCGGGATCCGACTCGAACAGCAGCGTCGCCCCGGCGCGGACCTCGGCCACGCCGTCCTTCACGCGCACCGTGCGCAGCGTGAGCCCGGTGTTCATGCCGCCGTCGAAGCCGACCATGCCGAGCGCCCCGCCGTACCACCGCCGAGGGGAGCGCTCGTGGTCCTCGATGAACTGGATGGCGTGCTGCTTCGGCGCCCCGGTCACCGTCACCGCCCAGGTGTGGGCGAGGAAGCCGTCGAGTGCGTCGTAGCCCTCGCGAAGGCGGCCCTCGACGTGGTCGACGGTGTGGATGAGTCGCGAGTACATCTCGATCTGCCGCCGGCCGATGACCCGCACGCTGCCCGGCTCGCACACCCGGGACTTGTCGTTGCGGTCGACGTCGGTGCACATCGTGAGCTCGGACTCCTCCTTGGCCGAGTTGAGCAGGGTGCGGATCTGGCGCGCGTCGGCGATGGCGCTGCCGCCGCGGGCGATGGTGCCGGAGATCGGGCAGGTCTCGATGCGCCGACCCTCCACCCGCACGTACATCTCGGGCGAGGCGGCGACCAGGTACTCCTGCTCGCCGAGATTGATCAGCGCGCCGTAGGGCGCCGGATTGCGCCGCCGAAGCCGCCGGAACACCTCCGATGGCGCAGCGGTGCACGGCTCGAAGAAGGTCTGACCGGGGACCACCTCGAACAGGTCGCCGCGGGCGAAGGCCTCGCGCGCGAGCTCGACCGTCGCCGCGTACTCGCCGGGGCCGTGGTCGCAACGCGCCGCCGGTGCGCCCGGGCCACAGTACGGCTCCCACGCCCCGCCGCGCGGCTTGCCGTGGGTGGAGCGCTGGCCACTCCCCTCGCCGAGGGCGAACTCGTAGCGGTAGCGCGTCGCGTCCTCGCGCCGATGGTCGACGATCAGGATCTCGTCGGGCATGTAGAGCACGAGGTCGCGCTGATCGGCATCGCGTGGTAACCGCATGCTCACCGGCTCGAACTGGAACGCGAGCTCGTAGCCGAATGCGCCGTAGAGCCCCAGGTAGGGCTCGTCACCGTGGCGCAGCGCGTCGATCATCGCGCGCAAGATCGAGAACACGCTCGGCTGCTTGCTACGCAACTCCTCCGGAAACCGGCCCTGCGGCTCGCGTACCACCGCCTGCAGGCCGGCCGGGCCGGTCTCGACCGCGGCCAGCGCGTCGAGGCCGGTGAGCACCGGCACCAGCGCCTCGACCAGCACCATGCCGCGGTCGTTCAGTGCACGCACCGCGATGCGTCGGCCACTGGCGACGACCGCGAGCGGCGGATTGACGAAGCCGATGTCCCAACGCGTGTACCGGCCGGGGTACTCGAACGAGGACGTGAGCAGCACCCCACGCTGCCCGTCGAGGGCGTCGACGAGGGGCTCGATGGCGCCGGCGTAGGGCATCGAGCTCGCGGTGCGCTCGATGCGCACCCCGGCGGGGGTGGTCCACTCGCGGTGGACGTCGGCGCGGGTGATGGTCGGCCGGGTCGGCGCCGTCTTCGGGTTGCTCATTGCCGGATGCCCATGGTCGAGGTTCCTCCGTGACCGGCATGCGATGCCGGCACCGTGCCTGGATGCGCACGCGGGAAGCGACCGGGGGAAGGCTGCCGCGAGCGACCGCCATCACCGGTGGCGGTCTCGCGTTCGATGTCGAATGCTTGCGCGAGCGACCACCCCCTCAGTGGGGGCGCCACCAGCGATAACCCGGCGATGAGCCGCTCGTCAGCATGGCGGCGAATGTCGCACCGGCTCGCGCGCAGTGTCAAGGCGCGCCGCCTCGCGCGGTCGACGGCGCGCTCGTCGGCTCGGGACGGCCGTGGGTCGGGCGGCGACGGTGCGGTGGTGGATCGCGCCTGCGCGCCCAGCTACAGTGCCGAGGCTGGCCCCCAACCTGCGAGTGGCACGCGCGTGGAAGCGGCAGGACAGGCATTCGCCCTGCGTCCCGGCACTCGGGTGGACTCGTTCGAGATCCAGTCGGTGCTCGGCACCGGGGGCTTCGGCATCACCTACAAGGCGCACGACTACAGCCTGGAGCGGGCGGTCGCGCTCAAGGAGTATTTCCCGTCCGGGCTCGCCGAGCGGGGCTCCGACCGCACCACCATCGCCCCGCGCACCGACGACTCGAGCGATGCCTTCGAGTACGGGCTGTCGCGGTTCCTGGCCGAGGCGCGGGTGCTCGCGCAGTTCCAGGAGCCGAGCATCGTCCGTGTCAGCCGTTACCTGGAAGCCAATGGCACCGCCTATCTGGTGATGGACTACGAGGAAGGCCAGCCGCTCGGGCGGGTGCTCGCGCGGATCGGGCGGCTCTCCGAGCGCCAGGCGACGGCGGTGCTGGTGCACATCTGCCGGGGGCTCGTCTCGGTCCACGACAAGCGGTTCCTGCATCGCGACATCAAGCCCGCGAACATCCTGGTGCGGCGCTCCGGGCCGCCGGTGCTGCTCGACTTCGGCGCCGCCCGGCTCGCGCTGGAGCAGCAGCGCGGTGCGGTGACCGTGCTCCTCACACCCGGCTACGCGCCGCTCGAGCAGTACACCACGGACGGCGAGCTCGGGCCCTGGACCGACCTCTACGGCCTCGGCGCGACCCTGTTCCACTGCGTGGCCGGCGAGATCCCGGCCACCGCGACCCAGCGAGCCGCGGCCATGTACGACGGCACCGACGATCCGGTGAACCGCCGCCTGAACGACCTCCGCGGCCAGTACAGCGATGCCTTCCTCGACACCGTCGCCTGGATGCTCGAGGCGCAGGCCGCCGATCGCGCACAGTGCGCCGAGGACGTGCTCGCGCGCGTGGTCGACGGCCGGCTCGGCGGGTCGCGCACCCGCGGCGCGGGCGCGGCGACCTGGTACGGCGTGCCGTCGGACGAGCCGACCCGGTTCGCGTCGCCCACGCCGCGTGGAACGGGCCGTGGCGGCCCCCCGCCGCGTGACGTCGTGCGCGATCCCCGACCGGGCACCGGCGGGCGGCCGTCGGGGGGGATCCGAACCGGTGCGCGCGACTCGGCCGGCGGCACCAGCACCGGCGGGCGCAGCCGCGAGCAGGTCACCCCCACCCTGTGCGAGGCGGCGGAGCGGCTGATGGCGGAGTACGTCGGCCCCATCGCGCGCGTGTTGGTCGATCGCATCGCCAGCTCGGCTCCCGACCGCCGGGCGTTCCTCGACGCGCTGGTCGACGAGCTCGACGACGAGTCCGAGCGCCGCGAGTTCCTCTCCCGGCTGCGCGAGCTCGACCGGGTCTGACGCGCTCTCGCGCCGGGTCGCCCTCGGCCCGAAACGTGGTACCGTGACGCCGCCGAGTGGTCGGTGCCGGGTGGTCGGTGACGGGAGGTGGGATGACCCTCAGCGGCAAGTTCAACGCCGTGCTGGTGACAGTGCTCGCGGTCGGCTTCGTGGTGACCGGCGTGACCGCGTACTGGTTGCTTCAGCGCAACGCGCGCAACGAGGTGGTGGAGCGCGCCGCGTTGATGATGGAGGCGGCGCTCGCCATGCGCGGCTATACCGTCGCCGAGATCCGCCCGCTGCTCGCCCCGCACATGAGCGACAAGTTCCTGCCGCAGACGGTCCCCGCCTACGCCGCGACCCAGGCGTTCGAGAAGCTGCGTGAGAACCACCCCGAGTACGCCTACAAGGAAGCGACGCTCAACCCCACCAACCCGCGCGATCGCGCGGTGTCGTGGGAGGCGGACATCGTCGAGGGATTTCGCAACAAGGCCATCGACGGCAGCCAGGTGATCGGCGTCCGCGACACGCCCACCGGGCGCTCGCTCTACCTCGCGCGGCCGATCACGGTGAACGACGGGGGATGCCTGGTCTGTCACAGCGTGCCGGCCGCCGCCCCGGCCGCCATGCGTGCGCAGTACGGGGACAACAACGGTTACGGGTGGAAGCTCGGAGAGACCGTCGGCGCGCAGATCGTCTCGGTGCCGATGACGGTGCCGATCGAGCAGGCTCGCAAGGCGTTCATCGGCTTCATGGGGACGCTGCTGGCGGTCTTCGTGGTCATCGTGCTGGTGCTGAACGTGATGCTCCGGCGCATCGTCATCACCCCGGTCACCAGGATGGCCGCCATCGCCGACGACGTGAGCAAGGGCAACATGGACGCCGAGCCCTTCGCCACCGACGCCAAGGACGAGATCGGCGTGCTCGCCGCGTCGTTCAATCGCATGCGACGAAGCCTCGAGAAGGCGATGCGGATGCTCCAGGGCGGCTAGGGAGCCAGTGTTCCTCGACCGCCGCTTGTGGGAGTTCACCGCCGGGGTACGGCAGCGCGTCGCCGGTGCCGTGGTCATCGGTCTGCTGGCGACGGTGGTCGGCCTGGTGCGCCTCGCGTTGCTCGGCTGGCTGCTGGCGCAGGTGTTCGCCGGGGTCCCGGTGGCCAGTCTCGCGCCCGCGATCGCGGTCGTTGCCGGGGTCATGCTGCTGCGCGGCGTGCTCGAGTACTGGCGCAACATGCTCGCGCACCGGACCGCCGGGCTCGTCCAACGGCGCCTTCGCGCGCGGTTGTTCGACAAGATCGTGAGCCTCGGTCCGGCCCATTTCGGGCTGGAGCGCACCGGCGAGGTGCTGCTGTCGGTGGTCGAGGGCGTCGAGCAGCTCGAGACCTACTTCGGCCAGTACCTCCCCCAGCTCGTCGTCGCGGTGCTCGCGCCGGTGGTGGTGTTCGCCCTGGTCGCGTGGCTCGACCTCCCGATCGCCACGCTGATGCTCGCGTTCGCCGTCCTCACCCTGGTCGCCCCGGTCGTGTTCCATCGCTGGGACAGCGCCAACAGCCGCCGTCGGCAACGCGCCTACGCCGCCTTCGGGGCCGAGTTCCTCGATGCCATCCAGGGCCTGGCGACCCTGAAGGCGTTCGGCCAGAGCGGGGCGCGGGCCCGGGCGCTCGCCGATCGCGCCCACGCTCTGTTCGAGAGCACGATGTGGGTGTTGGCGACGAACTCGCTGTCGCGCGGAATCGTCGACACCGGTCTCGCCGTCGGCACCGCGGCCACCCTCGCCTACGGCGCCTACCGGGTGAGCGCCGGCACCCTGAGCCTCGAGATCCTGCTCATGGTGCTGATGATGGGTATCGAGGTCTACCGCCCCCAGCGCGACCTGCGCTCGCTGCTGCACCAGGGGATGGTGGGGCAGTCGGCGGCCGAGGGGATCCTGGCGGTGCTCGCGGCGCGGCCCGCGGTGCCGGAGCCGACCTCGCCGCCGAGCGGTGAGCCGCTCGCGGCGACGGTGGAGTTCGATGCGGTGGACTTCGCCTACCCCGGTGGCCGTCGCGCCGCGCACCACGGGCTCTCGTTTCGGGTCGCCGCCGGCGAGCGGGTGGCATTCGTCGGGCCGAGCGGCGCCGGCAAGTCGTCGATCGTGCGCCTGCTGCTGCGCTTCTACGATCCCGACGCGGGGGTGGTGCGCGTGGGCGGGCACGATCTCCGCGCGCTCCATCCCGCCGACCTGCACCGCCAGATCGCGGTGGTGAACCAGGACACCTACCTCTTCCACGGCACCGTCGAGGAGAACTTGCGGCTGGGCAAGCCGGATGCGACGCGCGGCGAGCTCGAGGCGGCGGCGCGGGCGGCCAACGCCCACGGCTTCATCGCGCGGCTCCCGGACGGTTACCGCACCGTGGTCGGCGAGCGTGGGGTGCGGCTCTCCGGTGGTCAGCGGCAACGCATCGCCATCGCCCGGGCGATTCTGCGCGACGCGCCGATCCTGGTGCTCGACGAGGCGCTGTCGGCGGTCGACGCGGAGAACGAGGCGGTGATCCAGCAGGCGCTCGACCGCCTGATGCAGGGGCGGACGACACTCATCTTCGCCCACCGGCTGTCGAGCGTCATCGGGGCCGACCGCATCCTGGTCCTCGGCGAGGGCAAGGTCGTCGAGAGCGGCGCGCATGCGCAGCTGATGGCCCGCCGCGGGGCGTACCACGCGCTGATGGGCGGGCAGGCGGCGGAGGCCGCGGCCGGTGGCGCGGTCGTCCGCATCGGGGCCGAGGAGCGTGCCGACGACCAGGCGTCACTCACCACCGAGGATCGGGCCATCGAGAGCGAGCCCGACGACGCCATCCTGCGTGCCGAGGGGCTCGGCTGGGGTGGGGTGCTGCGCGTGCTGATGCGCGAGGTGATGCCCTGGAAGGGGCGTCTGGTGATGACCTTCGTGTTCGGCGTGGTGCGGGTGCTGGCCCTGATCGGCGTCGGCGTGCTCGGCGCGCTGGCGGTCGCCGCGGTCAAGGCCGGCGAGCCGTACACCGGTTTTCTGTGGGGATTGGCGGTGGTGGCGCCGGTGGCCGGGATTCTCCACTGGTGCGAGTCGTGGGTGGCGCACGACATGGCGTTTCGCATGCTCTCGGAGATGCGCATCGCGCTGTTCAGAAAGCTCGACGCGCTGGCGCCGGCCTACCTGCTGCGCCGCCGAAGCGGCGACCTGGTGGCGATGGCGACGCACGACGTCGAGCTGGTCGAGTACTTCTTCGCCCACACCATCGCGCCGGCCTTCGTGGCGGTGCTGGTGCCGGCACTGGTGCTCGCGGTGCTGGCGAGTGCCGGCTGGCCGATGGCGGTGGCGTTGCTGCCGTTCCTCGCGGTGGTGGCGGTGAGCCCGTTCGCGCTGCGCCGGCGCGTCGACAGCCTGGCGTCGCGATCACGCGAGGCGGTGGCCGACCTGAACGCGCACGTCGTCGACACCATCCAGGGCCTGCCCGAGGTCATCGCGTTCGAGAACGTCGCCGAGCGCCGTGCCCAGCTCGCGGCACGCACCGACCGCGCGCTCGACCTGCGCCTGCCGTTCCACGCCGATCTCACCCGCCAGGCCGCGGTGTTGGAGACCGCGACCGGCCTCGGCGGGCTGGCGGTGGTGGTCGCCGGCGCCGCGCTGGTAGTCGAGGGCAGCGTGGCCGCCGGGATGCTGCCCTTGCTCACCCTGCTCGCCATGGCCGCGTTCCTGCCGGTGTCCGAGATCGCCCAGGTGAGCCGCCAGCTCGCCGACACCCTCGGTGCCACCCGGCGCCTGCACGCGGTGCACACCGAGGTGCCGGCGGTGGCCGACCGCCCCGACGCGGTGCCCCTCCCCGACCTCCCACCAGGCGGCGTCGGCCTCGCCCTCGAGGACGTCACCTTCACCTATCCGGCGACCACCCGCCCGGCGATCAGCGACGCCACCTTCGAGGTCCCCCCGGGAGCGACGCTGGCCATCGTCGGGCCGTCGGGCGCAGGCAAGACCACCGTCGCCCACCTCTTGCTGCGCTTCTTCGATCCAGGCCAGGGGCGAGTGACGATGGCCGGGCGCGACCTTCGCGGACTGCGTATCGACGACGTGCGTCAGCACGTCGCCCTCGTCACCCAGGACACCTATCTGTTCAACGAGACCCTGCGCGCGAACATCGCGCTGGCGCGACCCGAGGCGACCGAGGAGGCCCTCGGCGAGGCGATCGAGCGCGCCGCCCTCGGCGACTTCGTGCGCGCCCTCCCCCAGGGCCTGGACACCCCGGTCGGAGAGCGCGGCGTCAGACTCTCCGGCGGCCAGCGCCAGCGCGTCGCCATCGCCCGCGCGTTCTTGAAGGACGCACCCGTCCTGGTGCTCGACGAGGCGACCTCCCATCTCGACGCCGTGAGCGAGCAGGCCGTGCACCGCGCCCTCGAGGATCTGATGAGCGATCGCACCACCGTGGTCATCGCCCATCGCCTGTCCACCGTCCGCAACGCCGACCGCATCGTCGTCCTCGACGCCGGACGCGTGGCGGAGGTGGGCGACCACGGCAGCCTGCTCGCCCGCAATGGACTCTACGCAAGGCTCGTGGGGCACCAGTTGGCGGGTGCGGCGGAGTAGGTTCGCCTTCAGTCCCTCAGTCCAGTGCCTGCCATCGCCCGGCGGCGGACGTGTAGAGGTGCAGGGTCATCAGCGGCGAGGGGTAGTCGAGCTCGAAGCCGTCGGTGGTGGTGCGGTAGCGGAAGGCGCGGCGTACCAGGGGAAGGGCGAGGGCGTCGGGTACTGCTGGTAGCTCGGTCGGCACCAGGTCGGCGAGCGTCCGTGGGTATGCGGCGGTTCGCTTGCGGTAGGCCTCGCAGGCGGTGACCACGGTGTCGCCGGTGTCGCGGGCCGCACGGTCCTGGGCGATGGCGGTGGCGCCGATGGCGACGGTGCACGCGAGCCAGATTCCGATCCGCGCGAGCCGCGTGCGCACCCGGGGCCAGCGGCGCATGACGAGTGCCGGCAGCAGCGCGAGGAACCACACCACGACGAGCAGGGCTGCGAGCGGCAGCGTCTGCAGTGGCAGGCCGAGCGCGGCGGCTCCGAGCACCACGCTGGCCGAGACGAGGCTCGCCCGGGGTGAGCGCAGCCAGGCCGTGGTCACCACGCGGCGACCGTCCCGTCGCTCCTCGGGTCGGCGCCGCCCTCGAGCAGGCCGTCGGGGTGGCGGACGAGCATCCCGGCATGGCCGGTCAGCGAGTCGTACTCGTCGATGACCTCGACCGGGTGGCCCGCGGCACGCAGGGCCGCCATCGTCTTCTCCGGCATCCGGCGCTCGACGCGCAGGCTCGTCGCGGAGTCGCCCCAGGTGCGGCCGAGCAGCCAGCGTGGCGCGCTCACCGCGGCCTGCGGCGGGAGGCCGAGGTAGGCGTGTCGCGTGAGCAGCATGGCCTGGGTCTGGGGTTGGCCGTCTCCGCCCATCGTGCCGTAGACCACCACGCGTCCGTCGTCGAGCACGGCCATCGGCGGCTGGATGGTATGGAACGGCTTGGCGCCCGGCTCCAGTCGGTTCACCGCGTCGTCGCGCAGGCCGAAGCTCGTGCCGCGGTTCTGCCACACGATGCCGGTCGAGGGCAGCACCAGCCCGGAGCCGAACTCCCAGTACAGGCTCTGGATGAAGCTCACCGCCATCCCGTCGCGGTCGATGGCACCGAGCCATACCGTGTCGCCGCCGGCCGCCGGGGTGCCCCACGGTGCCGCCACGTGTCGATCGACCTTCGCGGCCAGCTCGGCGATCGCGTCGTCGGTCAGGAACGACGCCGGGTCGACGCGCATCCGACCCGGGTCCGTGACGTGGCGGTCGCGGATGGCGAAGGCGACCTTGGTGGCCTCGACGAGGCGATGGACGTAGTCGAAGCAGCGGTCGTCCTGCGCCAGCCCGAGCCGATCGACGATCCCGAGAATCAGCAGCGATGCGAGCCCCTGCGTCGGCGGCGGCAGGTTGTGGACCGTGCCCGGCCCCACGCGGACCGAGAGCGGTGTCACCCGGCGCGCGGTGTGGCGCTCGAGATCGGCGGTGCGCAGCGGGCTGCCCGCGCCCTCGAGCTCGCGCCCGATGGTGGCCGCCAGGTCGCCGCGGTAGAAGTCGTCGAGCCCGGCCTCGGCGAGGCGTCCGAGGGTGTCGGCGAGCCGCGCCTGGCGCAGCCGTCCACCGACTCGAACCGCACCGATGCCCTCGGGAGCGTAGGTCTCGGCGAAGCCGGGCACGCCTCCCAGCTCGCCGAGCTTCGCGAGGGTATTCTCGACCTGGCTCGCGCTCGTCGCGATGCCGTTGCGCGCATGCCAGAGCGCGTCCTCCAGCAGTCGACCGAGCGGCAGCCGCGCGCCGTGCGCGCCCGCCACCGCGAGCGCCTCGGCCCAGCCCGAGACCGCACCGGCGACGGTGCACGCGGCGAGCGGTCCGCGCGAGGGGATCGCGCCGTGCCCCTGCTCGAGATAGTGATCGACGCTCGCGAGCCCGGCCGCGGCACCGCAGGCGTCGATCCCGATCATCTCGCCGCCAGGTGTGCGGATCAGCCAGAAGCAGTCGCCACCGAGCCCGTTCATGTGGGGGTAGACGACGGCGACCGTCGCGGCCGCCGCGACCATCGCCTCGATGGCGTTGCCACCGTCGGTGAGCACCCGCAGCCCGGCCTGGGCCGCCAGGTGGTGGGGGGCGACGACCATCCCGCGGTAGGCGCGCTTGGTGCTGATCATGGAAGCTCCATCGGTTCGAGAGCGGCGTCGTGCGCCGGCGGTGGCGAGTATGCCATCGGCCGCGACCACCGTCGGTCGGTCCGCCGTTAGCATCGCCCGGCGGCGCGGGATGTGCGAAGGATCACACTATTGGCGACCGCGCTCGCGTCACGATGACCGCCGGTCAGGTCTGGCGCGGTCGGACGCCCGCCGCGACTGGCCGTCCTGGCGAGTGCCGCCGAAGGACAGGAGCGAGACGATGGCGACCGGAATCCGGTTCAGTGAGGTGATGGCGGGGCCATTCGCCCTGGGAGTCAGTGAACCGGAGGCGGGTGCGCGTGCGGGGGAGTCGGGTCGCACCCGCCTCACCATGCACGCCGACGTCTCGATCCCGAATCTCGATGCGTTCATCGACAGCCCAGACCACCCGGGCGGTCTCGCGGGCCGCATCGACTTCGCGCCCCTGGGGCGCGACATCGTCGCTGACCGCGGGGTGTTCAACCTGTTCGCGCCGGCCGACCGCCCCGACACCAAGCACATGATCTACGAGCTCGGCTTCGCGGTCGCCGGCGAGCGGTGGTACCTCGCCGGCCGCAAGGAGGTCCGCGACGACACCGGCTTCGACATGTGGGCGGACACCACCACCCTGCTCACCACCCTGCACCGAGGTGACGATGCCACCGCGCCGGTGGCCGGAGCCGGCGTCCTCTCGCTCGGCGTCCAGGATCTGATGGAGCTGCTGGCGACGGTACGGGTCACCGGCGCCTCCAGCCCGCTCGACATCGCAGTGACCCTCGCCCGCTTCGGGAACTTCTTCATGGGCGAGCTGTGGCAGACCTACGCGCCCCGCGTGCTGCGAGCGATGGCCGGACGCGACCGGGGCTGACGCCAGTGCCGCGGCGCTACGACGTGGTGGTCGTGGGCTCGGGCTTCGGCGGTGCGGTGCTGGCCTGTCGTCTGGCCGAGGCAGGCCGTCGGGTGCTGGTGCTCGAGCGTGGTCGTGAATGGCACCCGGACAGCTACCCGCGCGATGCCGCAGATGCCTGGGTGTGGGACCAGCGCGCGCCGCATCGGTGCTCGGGCTGGGTCGACCTGCGGGTGTTCCGGGGCATGACGGTGGTGCAGGGCGCCGGGGTCGGTGGCGGGTCGCTCATCTACGCCAACGTCTTCGTCGAGGCCGAGCCCTGGGTCTTCGAGCGCGGATGGCCACGGTCGATCACCCACGAGACCCTGGCGCCGCACTACGAGACCACCGGTCGGATGCTGGCGGCGCAGACGCTGCCCGCGGGGCAGCTCACCCCACGCACCGAGTTGATGCGCGAGGGGGCGGCGGCGATCGGAGCCGCCGACCGGTTCCGCCTGTTGCCGCTGGCGGTGACCTTCGATCCGGGCTGGCACGCGGGCCTCGACGACCCGACGGGCGAGCACCATTCTCAGCCCTTCGTCAACGCGCATGGCGCCCGGCAGGGTACCTGCGTGCACTGCGGCAACTGCGACATCGGCTGCCGCGTGCAGGCGAAGAACACGCTCGATCTCAACTACCTCGCGCTCGCCCGGCGCCACGGCGCAGAGATCCGTCCACTGCACATGGTGCGCCGGCTGACGCCACTGGATCGCGGCTACCGGCTCGACTTCGACCGCATCGTCCCCGAGGAGACGCGCGCGGTGCCGGGCGCGGTGGAGGCGGACCGTGTCGTTCTCGCTGCCGGCTCGCTCGGCTCCACCGAGCTGCTGCTCCGCGCGCGCGACGAGCACCGGACGCTGACCCGGCTGAGCCCGCGGCTCGGTCATCGGTGGTGCTCGAACGGGGATTTCCTCACGCCTGCCATCTACCGCGACCGCACCCTCTCCCCCACCCGCGGGCCGACCATCTCGGCCGCCATCGACTTCCTCGACGGCGCGCGCGGCGGCCACCGGTTCTTCGTCGAGGACGGTGGATTCCCGAACCTGTTCGGTAACGGGATCGAGGCCCTGGCGCGCCGCGCGTCCGGTGTCGGCGGGATGCTGGCCGCGCTCCTCGACGGTCTCGCCCGGCACGCGCGTGCAGACGATCCACTCGACTGCGTCATGCCGTGGTTCGGTCAGGCGGCCGACGAGTCCGACGGACGATTGCGCCTGGGCCAGCGCTGGTGGTGGCCGTTCGGCGCGCCCGAGCTGCGGCTCGACTGGGACGTCGCACGCTCGCTGCCGACGGTGCAGGCGCTGGTCGACGCCCACCTCGAGCTCAGCCGCGCGACTGGCGGTGATGCCGTCGAGCCCGCCTACTGGAAGTGGGGCAAGGACCTCGTCACCCCGCATCCGCTCGGCGGCTGCGCGATGGCCGACGACCCGGCGCACGGCGTGGTCGACGCCGCCGGCGAGGTCTTCGGCCATCCGGGGCTCCACGTCGCCGACGGCGCCATCGTGCCGCGGTCGATCGGTCTCAACCCGTCGCGAACCATCGCGGCGCTCGCCGAGCACATCGCGGCGCGAATGGTCGCCTGAGCCGCGTCGCGCGGAGCATTGCTCCAACCACGGAGGCCTGGCCGATGAAACGCGAGATCCCCCTCTACACCCTCGAGGGTGTTCCGAATGCCGCAGTGACCGTTCACCCGTTCCCGACCGAGGACGGGCTCGGGCTGTCGCTGCTGCGGTTCCTCACCGCCGAGTGCGACGACGTGGTGATGATCGTGCACGGCCTCACCACCTCGTCCGACATGTTCATCATGCCGGAGCACGAGAACCTGGTGACCTGGCTGCACGGTCGCGGCTTCACCGATGTCTTCACCCTCGACTTCCGGATGAGCAACCGCTTTCCCTACAACCTCGCGCCGCACCGTTACTCGATGGACGACTGCGCGCTCTACGACCACCCGGCCGCGGTGCGCGAGGTGCGGCGGATCGCGGGCAACGGCAAGCGTCTGCACGTCATCTGTCACTGCCTGGGCGCGATGTCGTTCGTGATGAGCGTGTTCGCACGCCAGGTCGAGGTGACCAGCGTGATCGCCAACTCGGTCGCATTGACGCCGCGCATCCCGACCTGGTCACGCATCAAGGGCACCGTCTTCCCGTTCGTGCTCGAGCGCGTGATGAGCGTTCCCTACGTGAGCCCGCGCTGGTCGGACGACCCACACCTCACCATCGGCAAGGTGCTCTCCAAGGCGGTGTCGCTGTTCCACCGTGAGTGCGACGTCCCTGCCTGCCACATGCTGAGCCTGATGTGGGGCAGCGGATGGCCGGCACTCTACGAGCACGCGAACCTCGCCGAGGTGACGCACCGGCGCGGTGGGGATCTCTACGGGGGAACCAGTCTCAACTACCACCGGCACGCGCTGAAGATGGTGCGCGCGGGAAACACCGCGGTGCGCATGTACCCCGACAAGCCGGAGCACGCGGCACTGCCGATGAGTTACCTCGACCACGCAGGCGAGGTGACGACGCCGATCCTGTTCGTCACCGGCACCAGCAACCGCGTGTTCACCGACTCCAATGTCGAGTGCATCCGCCGCCTGCAGGAGCGCGTGCCGGGCAACCCGCACGAGCTGTTGCTGCTCGACGGCTATGGCCACCAGGATCCGTTCATGGGCGCGCGGGTCGCGAAGGAGGTGTTCCCGCGCTTCATGCCGTTCCTCGAGCGCCTCGCCGGCTGAGCCCCTGCGCTCATCCCACCCTGGGCAGGATCTCCGCCACGAAGTGCTCCATCGCGGCGATGGTGCTCGCCAGATCCTTGCGCTGGAAGTTGAAGAGCTGGTGGGTGACGCCGAGCTCGCCGAGCGCCGCGATGTCGGCCGCGATGCGGGCCGCGTCGCCGGTGAACAGGCGCCGCTCGCCGTCGTCTCGGATCTCGCCCGCGCTCTCGTCGAACCAGTTCGCCCAGTAGGTGAGGGTGATGGTCGACGGATCGCGACCGTGCTCCTCGGACAGGCGGTGAAGCGTCTCGATGCCCGCGCGGAGCCGCGCCACGGTGTTCAGAGGGTGCCGCGGGTTGGAGCCGATCGGATACCAGGCGTCGCCGAGGCGCACGGTTCGGCGCATCGCCGCCTTGCTCTCGCCACCGACCCAGATCGGCGGCCCCGGCTGCTGCACCGGCTTGGGGTAGAAGCTCACGTCGTCGAACTGGACGAACTCGCCGGAGTAGGCCGGGTGGGGCTCCGTCCACAGCACCCGGAACGCCTCCAGGTACTCGTCGGTGACCTTGCCGCGGGCGGGGAACGGCGGCGCGCCGAGGGCCTTGAACTCCTCCTCCATCCAACCCGCGCCGACCCCGAGGGTGACCCGTCCGGCGGAGAGCTGGTCGATGGTGGCGAGGATCTTCGCCGTGTGCACCGGCGCGCGATGCGGCACCACCATCACCGACGGCAGCAGCCGCGCCTTCTCGGTCACCGCCGCGAGCCACGCCAGCAACGTGAGCTGCTCCAGGCACTCACCGCCGGTCTTGCCGGGCCACTGGCCATCGCCGGAGTACGGATAACGGGACGCGATGCTGCGCGGCACGATGATGTGGTCCGACACCGCGAGGTGGGTGAAGCCGAGCGCCTCGGCGCGGCGGGCGATGGTCGCGATCGCCTCCGCGCTCGCCATCGGCCCCCGGCTCGGAATGCCCAGTCCGTACTCCATGGTCGCCCTCCGCGCGGCACCGGGGCCGCGTCTCTCGCGGGTGGAAAAGGTGACGATACCAGACGTGCCCGGGCGCCAGGCGGCGCCCGAGCCGCGACCTCAGGCCGCGGGCGGACGGGTCGCCGCCTGCATCGCCTCGCGCAACACCGCGGCGATGGTGCTGCAGTCGGCCTCGTCGAGCGCGGCGGGGAGGCGGATGTCGCAGAGCCCCGCCAGCACGCGGTCGGCGGTCGGCACCGCCGACGGCGCGTCGAGATAGCGCCAGTGGTCGTGACGCGAGGTGAAACCGACCGGCTGCTCCGACCCGAACCACTTCACGTGCACACCGTGGGCGTCGCACTCGGACGCGAAGCGCGCGATGCCCGCCGGATCCACCCCGACCACCGAGAACTGCAGCGAGCTCGGCACGAATCCCTCCTCGCTCGGGCGCGCGGGAACCTCGACATTGGGTACGTCCGCGAGTGCCCGCACCAGGCCTGCGTGGACCGCGCGCCAGCGCGCGATGCGCTCGGGCAGCAGGGCGAGCTGCGGGCGTAGCACCGCGGCGGCCAGCGCCGACATCCGCATCGAGCAGTTCGGGGTGGTGTAACGGTGGCGCTCGAAGACCGCCTCCGGGGGACGGGCGCGATGCTGGGCGTAGAGCATGTAGCTGCCGCTGCGCAGGATGGCGCGCGCGGCGACGTCCTCGTCGTCGGTCACCACCAGCCCACCCTCGCCGGCGTTGACGTGCTTGAACGTCTGCGCGCTGAAGCAGCCGACGGTGCCGAAGGTCCCGGTCTGTCGATCGCGCCAGGTCGCGCCGAGGGTGTGCGCGCAGTCCTCGACCACGGTGATCCCGAGCTCGTCGCACACTGCCATCACGCGGTCCATGTCGGGTATGTGCCCGCGCATGTAGGAGAGCAGCAGCACCCGCGCACCGCTCGCGCGGGCCTTGGTCTCCAGGTCGTCGACGTCGATCACGTAGCGCGCATCGATGTCGACCATCACCGCGCGGGCGCCGGCATGCTCGATCG
Source organism: Ectothiorhodospiraceae bacterium (assembly GCA_024234875.1). Taxonomy (GTDB): domain Bacteria; phylum Pseudomonadota; class Gammaproteobacteria; order HK1; family HK1; genus JACKNM01. Next base: position 29,833 of record JACKNM010000003.1, read on the forward strand.
CGCCGGGCACCGGGGCGAGGGTGAAGGCGTTGACCAGCACCGGGTCGCCCGCCTCGACCCCGACACTCTTCAGCGCCACGTAGAGCGCGGCGCCGCCGGAGTTGACCGCCACGCAGTAGCGCTTGCCGAGCAACGCCGCGAACTCCTCCTCGAGCAGCGCCGCCTCCGGCAGCCCGCTGCGGTCCTCGCCGTAGCGAAACAGCCGGCCGTCGCGCATCAGCCGCACCGCGGCCTCGATGCCGGCCTCCGGGATCGGATCCGGCGCGCTGAGATCCTTGGTGAACACGGCGCGGTTGCCGGAGCCGTGGCGCTCGGGCGTGCTCATCGGCTGCCCTCCGGGTGGAGGTCGAGGTCCTCGTCGGGGAAGTACTTCGCGAGTCGGACGTCGGCGGTCATCGCGTGGCCCTCCATGCCCTCCAGCCGCGAGATGCGTGCCGCCACCTGGCCGACCTCGCGGGTCGCGCGACGGTCCATGCGCTGCCAGGTCAGCACCTTGATGAACTTGGCGACGTTCAGGCCGCCGGAGTACTTGCCGGCGCCTCGGGTCGGCAGGATGTGGTTCGGGCCGGCGCACTTGTCCCCGAAGGCGACGGTGGTCTCCTCGCCGAGGAACAACGAGCCGTAGCAACGCAAGGTACGCAGCCACCAGTCGAGGTCTGCCGCCTGCACCTGGAGATGCTCCGGTGCGTACTGGTCGCAGACCGCCGCCGCCTCCTCTCGCGTGTCGGCGACGATGATCTCGCCGTAGTCGCGCCACGCCGCCTCCGCCGCCGCCCGGGCCGGACCCGGGAGGCTCGCGATGACCCCGGGCATCGCCTCGCGCACCTGCTCCGCCACGCGGCGGCTGGTGGTGACCAGCCAGACCGGGGAGTCCGGACCGTGCTCGGCCTGGCCGGCGAGGTCGGCGGCGACGATGGCCGGGTCGGCGCCGTCGTCGGCGGCCACCATCGACTCGGTCGGTCCGGCCACGACGTCGATGCCGATGCGTCCGAACAGCGCGCGCTTCGCCTCGGCCACGAAGCGGTTGCCGGGGCCGACCACCACGTCGGCGGGAAGACCGGTGAAATGCCCGAAGGCGAGCGCGGCGACGCCCTGGACGCCGCCGAGACAGAGCACGTGGTCGACGCCGCAGAGGGACATCGCGTACAGGATGGCGGGGTGGATTCCACCGCGCTCGGGGCTCGCTGGCGACGCCGCGACGACGTTCTCGACCCCCGCGACGCGGGCGGTCGCGCAGCTCATGATGGCCGACGCCGCGTGCGCATAGCGCCCCCCGGGCACGTAACAGCCGGCGGTGGTGACCGGTATCAGCCGCTGACCGACGACGAGCCCGTCGACCAGGGTGGTCTCGAACTCCTGCATCGAGTCGCGCTGTCGCCGGGCGAAGTCGCTGACCCGGGCGTGGGCGTAGGCGAGGTCGGAGCGCACCGATTCCGGCAGTCGACGTCCGGCGTCGGCCAGCGCGGACGCCGGCAGGACGATGTCACCCTCCCAGCCGTCCAGGCGGCGCGCGAGCTCACGGCTCGCCGCCTCGCCGTCGCGCTCGATCTCGGCCAGCATGCGGGTGACCGTGTCACGGGTGTCGTCGTCGGTGGTGGTGGCGGTGTGGCTGGCGCGCTTCAGATAGTGGATCGCCACGTCGGCGGTGCCTCGCTCGCTCCGGATCCTCGGGGGATGATGAAGAAGCCTGAAAGCGCTCGCAACCGATCGGTCGGGTCGCCCCTTGTCGTGGAGCGGCCAGAGGCCGGCGCGAAGGTGGGTGTCCAGGAACGGACGAAAGCGCTTTCATCCTCCGCCCTGCCCATCGGTCGCGGCGCGGATGGCATCGCGCGCCGGTTGCTTCAGAATGCGCGCATGCTCAGTGCGGTGCAGCGGCGGTTTCTCGATTCGCGGCGGGTGGCGCATCTGGCCACCGCGGACGCGGCGGCGGTGCCGCACGTGGTGCCGGTGTGCTTCGCGGTCGAGGGTGCGAGCCTGTACGTCACCATCGATGCCAAGCCGAAGCGCGGTGACCCGCGGGCGCTGCGCCGGCTGCGCAACCTCGAGGCGCGGCCGGTGGCGAGTCTGGTCGCGGATCGTTACGACGACGACTGGACGCGGCTCGCCTGGGTGATGGTGCGAGGCCCGGTGGACATTCTCGACTCGGGCGCGGAGCACGATCGGGCGCAGGCGTCGCTGCGCGCGCGCTACCCCCAGTACCGCGAGATGGCCATCGACGCGCTGCCGGTCATCGCGCTGCGGATCGCGGTCGCCCGCGGTTGGGGCGCGCTGGCATCGGAGGGCGAAGGTTGAGTGGCGACATCCGTCCGGTCGCGGTGCTTCCGATCAAGGACATGGTCGACGCCAAGCAGCGCCTGTCGGCGGCGCTCTCGCCCGAGGAGCGTCGTGGGCTGTTCGCGGCGATGGCCGAGGACGTGCTGGCGGCGCTCGCCGGCGCACCCGTGCTCGCCGGGGTGTTGGTGGTGACGCGAGACCCGGCCGCCGCCGCGCTGGCCGCGCGCCACGGCGCCGAGGTGTGGCGCGAGCCGGCCAACCGCGGCCAGACCCCGGCGGTGATGGACGCCATCCGGCTGTTGGCGTCGCGTGGCGTGGCGGCGACGATCTCGATTCCCGCCGACGTGCCGTTGATCACCGCCGACGAGGTCGCGGCGGTGGTCGCGGCCCACCGCCCGGCCCCGAGCGTGACCATCGCCCCCGCCCACGACCGACTCGGCTCGAACGCGATGCTCTGCTCGCCGCCGACGATCCTGGAGCTCAGGTTCGGCGACGCGAGCTTCGAGCCGCACGTCGCGCAGGCACGGGCGCTCGGCATCGAGCCGACCCTGGTCCCGCTCCCTGGCCTCGGTCTCGACGTCGACCACCCCCGCGACCTGGCCGCGTTCGCCGCCCGCCCGTCGCCGACGCGGGCATACGCCTACCTGCGCGAGCAGGGCATCCTGGCGCGGCTGGCCGCGTGGGCCTGAGTCAGCCGAAGCGCTTGCGCAACAGCGGTACCACCTGCTCGGCGTAGAGCTTCAGGAACCGTGCCTGATCCGGGCCCGGCGCGTGGAACACGAGGTGGGTGAAGCCGAGCTCGACGTAGGGCGCGATACGGTCGACCTGCTCCTCGGGGTCGTCGGAGACGATCCAGCGGCTCGCCGCGCGCTCCACCGGCAGCGCGTCGGCCAGGCGCTCCATCTCCATCGGGTCCTCGACCCCGACCTTCTCCTGCGGCGAGAGCGCGAGCGCGGCCCAGTGGCGGGTGTCGTCCATGGCGCGCGCACGGTCGGTGTCGAAGGAGACCTTCATCTCGATCATCTTCTCCACCGCGTCGGGGGCGCGGCCGGCCTTCTCCAGGCCCTCGGCGAGCCCCGGTAGCAGCTCCTCGGAGTACAGCGAGGGCTTCTTGCCGCTGGTGCAGATGAAGCCGTCGGCGTTGCGCCCGGCGTAACGGGCGACCATCGGCCCGGCGGCCGCGACGTAGATCGGCACCGGCTGGTCCGGACGGTCGTAGATGGTCGCGCTCTCGGTCCGGTAGTACTCGCCCTCGAAGCTCACGCGCTCCGACGTCCACAGCTCGCGCATCAGGCGAACCGACTCGCGCAGGCGCGCGAAGCGCTCCTTGTACTCCGGCCATGCGCCGCCGGTCGCCGGCACCTCGTTCAGCGACTCGCCGGTGCCGACCCCGAGAATCATGCGACCGGGGTAGAGGCAGCCGAGGGTGCCGAACGCCTGCGCCATGATCGACGGGTGGTAGCGAAAGGTCGGGGTGGCGACGCTGGTCCCCATGCTGATGCGCTTCGTGCGCTCGCCGAGCGCCGCCAGCCACGACAGCGAGAACGGCGCGTGGCCGCCGGTGTGGCGCCAGGGCTGAAAGTGGTCGCTCACCCACACCGAGTCGAAGCCGAGATCCTCGGCCAGCACCGAGAACTCGAGCAGATCACGCGGGCCGAACTGCTCGGCCGAGGCCTTGTATCCGAGCTTGAGCAAGGTGAGTTCCTCCTGACAGTGGTCTGAACCGCGCGGGGCGACGGCCGGCTCAGCGCGGGGCGGGTGCCGCCTCGGCATCGGCGACGACCAGCGAGGCAGCGGCGTCGACCGCGCCCGCCGGGATGGTGCGGTCGCCGGCGAGGAGCCGCGCCAGCGCCGGGCGCTTGTCGGCGCCGGTCACCAGCCACAGCCGCTCGCGTGCGGCATCCAGCGCGGGATAGGTGAGCGTCATCCGCACCCGACCCTGGTACGGATCGGTGGTGGCGACCAGGGCGCGATGCTCGCCGAGCGCCCGGTCCTCCGGTACCAGGGAGGCGGTGTGCCCATCGGACCCGAGGCCGAGGTGGACGAGGTCGAGCCCGTCGGGCGCGATCTGGCGCAAGCTCCGCGCGTACTCGCGGCAGGCGCGAGCCAGTGCCGTCGATTCCACCGGCATCGGGTGCAGTCGCTCGGCCGGCAGCGGGCCGTTGGCCACCAGCGCCGCGTGCAGTGCGGTCAGGTTGCGGTCGGCGTCTCCGGCCGGCGCCACCCGCTCGTCGACCTGCAGCACGTCCACCGCGGCCCACGGCAGATCCATGTCCCGCAACAGCGCGAGCATCCGCAGCGGCGTGCGTCCCCCGCTCAGCGCGAGGCTGAACGTGCCACGCTCGGCCACCGCGGCGCGGGCACGAGCGGCGATGAGGCGGGCCCCCTCGCGCGCGACGGACTCGGCGTCGGGCAGGATGGTCAGGTGCAAGGCTTGACGCTCCCGGTCGGGCGGTGGAGCCGGCGAGTATACGCGCGAGCCCCGCGCACGGGGGCGCGGCATGCCGCGTGGGCAAGGCGGCGTTGACGGGTGGACACCGCGACGGCTAGCGTTACGCGTCGCGGCGATAGCGCTCGAGCGCCGCTCCAGGTTCTCCTCCTCACCCAGCGATGAAAGCCGACACCGAGACGCTCATCGACCGCGCGGTGGCGGGTGCTGCGCTCAGCGACGCGCAGGCGCTCGCCCTGGAAGGCGCGCCGCTCGACCGACTGCTCGCCGGCGCCGCGACGCTTCGCGACGCCGGGCACGGCGACGTCGTGTCGTTCTCGCGCAAGGTCTTCGTCCCGCTCACCCATCTGTGTCGGGACGTGTGCCGCTACTGCACCTTCGCCCACGTCCCGCGGCCCGGCGAGCCGGCCTATCTGTCGATCGAGCAGGTGCTCGACATCGCGCGCGCCGGGGCCCGCGCCGGCTGTCAGGAGGCGTTGTTCACGCTCGGTGACAAGCCGGAGCTGCGCTACCGGGCGGCGCGCGAGGCGTTGGCGTCGATGGGGTATGCGACCACCATCGACTACCTGGTCGCCGCCGCGCGCGCGGTGCTCGACGAGACCGGGCTGCTGCCACACCTCAACCCCGGGGTGATGACCCGCGACGAGCTCGCGCGTGTGCGCGAGGTCTCGGTCTCGGCGGGGATCATGCTCGAGTCGGCATCGGCACGCCTGTGCGAGCGCGGTGGACCGCACTTCGGCTCACCGGACAAGGATCCGCGGGTGCGGCTCGAGTGCATCGACCACGCCGGCGCGCTGGCGATCCCGTTCACCACCGGAATCCTCATCGGCATCGGCGAGACGCGGCGCGAGCGCATCGAGTCGCTGCTCGAGATCCGGCGCCTGCACGCGCGCCACGGGCACGTCCAGGAGGTCATCGTCCAGAACTTCCGGGCCAAGCACGACACGCCGATGGCCAACGCCCCGGAGCCGGATCTCGACGATCTGCGCTGGACCATTGCGGTCGCGCGCCTGATTCTCGGCGCCGAGATGAGCATCCAGGCGCCGCCCAACCTCAGCCCGGGCGGGCTCGGCGCGCTGGTCGACGCCGGTATCGACGACTGGGGCGGCGTGTCTCCGGTGACCCCGGACCACGTCAATCCCGAGGCGCCCTGGCCGCATCTCGATCGGTTGCGGCTCGAGACCGAGGCGGCCGGCAAGGCCCTGGCTCCACGCCTGCCGATCTACCCCCGCTTCGCCCTCGAGCCCGAGCGCTGGCTCGACGCGGGCCTGCGCACCGCGGTGCTGCGGGCTCGCGACGCCAGCGGCTTCGCGCGCGAGGACCGCTGGACCGCGGGTGCGCTGTCGCCGCTGCCGGCGCTGCGCCCGTCGCGCGGTGGCGACCGTGCCGCGCGCGGGCTCGATGCCGTGCTCGCCCGCGCCACCGCCGGAGAGTCCCTCGACGAGACCGCGGTGGTGGCGCTGCTCGAGGCGCGAGGGCCGGCGCTCGACGCGGTGCTCGACGCCGCCGATCGGGTGCGCGCCGAGGTCTGCGGCGACCGCGTGAGCTACGTCGTCAATCGCAACATCAACTACACCAACGTCTGCTACTTCAAGTGCCGCTTCTGCGCGTTCTCCAAGGGCAAGCTGTCGGAGAACCTGCGCGGTCGCCCCTACGATCTGGCGCTCGACGAGGTCGCACGCCGGGTGGCCGAGGCGTGGTCGCGTGGTGCCACCGAGGTCTGCCTGCAGGGTGGCATCCATCCCGAGTACACCGGCGAGACCTACCTCGACATCCTGCGCGTGGTGCGGGAGGCGGCGCCGGGGATGCACGTCCATGCCTTCTCGCCGCTCGAGATCTGGCAGGGGGCGCGCACGCTGGGCGTCAGTCTCGAGACCTATCTCGGGCTGCTGCGTGACGCCGGGCTCGGCACGCTGCCCGGTACCGCGGCCGAGATCCTGGACGACGAGGTGCGCGCGGTGATCTGCCCCGACAAGGTCAACACCGCGCAGTGGCTGGAGGTGATGGAGACCGCGCACCGCGTCGGGCTGCGCAGCACCGCGACCATCATGTTCGGCCATGTCGAGTCGCCGCGGCACGTGGCGCGCCACCTGCTGCGGCTGCGCGCGCTACAGGCGCGCACCGGTGGTTTCACCGAGGTGGTGCCGCTCGCATTCGTCGCCGAGGAGGCGCCGATCTTCCTGCGCGGCGGTGCGCGTCACGGGCCGACGCTGCGCGAGGCGCTGCTGATCCACGCGGTGGCGCGGCTCGCGCTGCACCCGCACTTCCAGAACGTGCAGGCATCGTGGGTGAAGCTCGGGCCGGAGGGGGCGGCGATGGCACTCGCCGGTGGCGCCAACGACATCGGCGGCACGTTGATGAACGAGAGCATCACCCGCGCCGCCGGCGCCGCGCACGGCCAGGAGCTTCCGCCGCACGCGATCGAGGCCCTGGTCGGCGATCTCGGCCGGGTCGCGCGCCAACGCACCACGCTCTACGGCGAGGTGCCGCTCGAGCGCCAGCGCGCCTCGTTCCAGGCCGCCCCGCTCGAGCCGGTGGTGGAGACGCCGGCGCGTCGTTACGAGCGCCGCCGCAGCGAGCCGCTGGTGCGTCCCGGGCTCGCGCCGACGTCATGAGCGGCCGCCGCGCCCCCCGTTCGTCGCCCTGAGCACGCGCGCGTCGCAGTCACCGTTCACCCATCGCGATGAAGTCACTCTCCCTGCTCGCCGTTCCCGGCATCCCCCGTATCCGCCCGGGGGACGATCTGGCGTCGATCCTCGGCGATGCGCTCGACGCGGCCGGAATCGTGCTGGCCGAGCGCGACGTGTTGGTGGTGGCGCAGAAGATCGTGTCCAAGGCCGAGGGACGGTACGTGACCCTGGCCGCGGTGGAGCCGGGCGCCCGCGCCTGCGCCATCGCGCGCGACGTCGGCAAGGATCCGCGGCTGGTGGAGGTGATCCTGCGCGAGTCGGTGGGGGTGGTGCGCCAGCGGCCGGGGCTGATGATCATGGCCCACCGCCGCGGCTGGGTGATGGCCAACGCCGGCGCCGATCGCTCGAACCTCGATGGCCACGACGACGAGCGGGTGCTGCTGCTGCCGGTCGACCCCGACGCCAGCGCCGCCGCCCTGGCCGCGGCCTTCGCCGCGCGCCACGGGGTCGAGGTCGCGGTGATCGTGGCCGACAGCGTGGGGCGGCCGTTTCGCAACGGCATCGTCGGCACCGCGCTGGGTGCCGCCGGGCTGCCGGCGCTGCGCGACCAGCGCGGTCGCCCCGACCTCGACGGCCGCCTGCTCGAGGTCACGCTCACCGGGTTCGCCGATCAGATCGCCTCGGCCGCCTCGCTCCTGCTCGGTGAGGCGAACGAGGGCACGCCGCTGGTGCTGGTGCGCGGCCTCGAGTGGACGGAGCCGGCGGTCCCGGCGTCGGCGCTGGTGCGTGAGCGCGGCGGGGATCTCTTCCGATGACCGCGGTGGTGGCGCTCTCCGGCGGCATCGGTGGCGCCAAGCTCGCCCTCGGGCTCGATCGCGAGCTCGCCCCCGGCGCGCTCACCGTGGTCGCGAACCCCGGCGACGACTTCGAGCATCTCGGCCTCACCATCTGTCCCGACGTCGACACCCTGGTCTACACCCTCGCCGAGCTCGCCAACCCCGAGCTCGGCTGGGGGCGCCGCGGCGAGACCTGGACCTTCATGGAGGTTCTGGAGCGGTTGGGTGGCGAGACCTGGTTCCGCCTCGGCGACGGCGATCTCGCGATGCACGTCGAGCGCACCCGTCGCCTCGCCGCCGGCGAGGGTCTGGCGGCGATCACCGCCGGGCTGGCGTCACGGCTCGGCATCGCGAGCCGGATCCTGCCGGCGACCGAGCAGCGGCTGCGCACCATCGTCGAGACCACCGACGGCGCGCTCGCCTTCCAGCACTACTTCGTGCGCCTTCGTTGCGCGCCGGTGGTGACCGGCTTCCGCTTCGAGGGCGCGGAGCGCGCGCGCGCCGCGCCGGGGGTGGTCGAGGCCATCGACGGCGCCGACGCCATCGTGGTCTGCCCCTCGAACCCCTTCATCAGCATCGATCCCATCCTCGCCGTCGACGACGTCCGCGCCGCGCTCGAGCGCCGCCGCGCGCCGCTGGTGGTGGTCTCACCGGTGATCGGCGGCGATGCGGTCAAGGGGCCGACGGCGAAGATGTTCCGCGAGCTGGGGCTGGAGAGCTCGGTGGGCGAGGTCGCGCGCCACTACGCCGGGCTCGTCGACGGGCTGGTGATCGACGAGGCGGATGCCGCACTCGCCGCGGAGCTCGCGGTTCCGACCCTGGTGACCCGCACCCTGATGCGCGATCTCGACGATCGGCGCCGCCTGGCTCGGGAGACACTCGACTTCGCGCGCTCGCTCTCGGGGCGCTGAGCTCGCGCGTCACCAGCTCTCCGACGTCCCCACGCTCACCGCCGCCTGCAGCTTCTCGAACTCGCGCTGCTGCGCGGCGACGCGCACCGCCGCGTTCGACTCGCCGTAGCCCTGGTAGCGATCGCGCTGCACGATCTCGAAGAACAGACCGTTGATCGAGCGCGTGTAGATCTGGAAGTACCGGCCGTCCTCGCGCTCGTCGTAGAGGACGTGATGTCGCTCCAGACTCTCGATCAGCTCGGCGTCGAGTCCCCAGCGGGCCTCGAGATCGGCGTAGTAGTTCGCCGGCACCGGTAGCACGTGCAGCGGATTGAGCCGAGGCGCGACGGCGAGGATGTCGTCGCACGCGAGCGCGATGTGCTGCACGCCGGAGCCGGCGTATCGGGCGCGGAAGCGCTCGGTGATGCTCTGGCTCGCGTGCGAGGTGTTGAGCGGGAACCGAATCGCGCCTTCCGCGGCGGTGAGCGCGCGGCTCAGCACCATGCCGTGCGGATCGACGATGTCGGTCGGCGCGCTCACCTCGAATCCGAGCACGCTGCGGTAGAACAGGATGGTCGACAGGAACTCGCTCGGTGCGACCGCGCGCGAGACGTGGTCGATGCGGGTGAGCCCGAGGCCCTGTTGCTCCGCGCCGTCGAGTGGCTCGAAGTCGACCTCGAAGAAGCGAGGCGTTCCCGGTCCCCGCTCGACCAGGTAGAGCAACCCGTCGTCGGGCCCGCGGACCGCGGGGATCCGGAGCTCGCCCGGGGCGACGCGGCTCTCGAATGCGGGGCAGAGATAGCGACCGGTGCGCGCGCTCAGACGAGCGAGGTCGCTGGTGGCGAGCCCGATGGCGCACACCGAGATACCGTGTCGCTCGTGATAGGACTGCGCGAAGGTCCCGCGCTCGCAGTTCACCACCAGATTGACGTCGCCCTGGCGGTACAGCGAGACGTGCTTCGACCGGTGCCGATGGGTATGACGGAACCCGAGCGAGCCGAGCGCCTGTGCCAACCACTTCGCCTCGTCCTCGTCGGCGGTGAACTCGATGAACTCGATGCCGTCGACCAGCGGCGCGGGCGCCGGTGCACGCGCGGACCGGGACGAGGTCCGGGGCGGCGTGTCGACCGCCTCCTCGAGCCAGACCATCGAGCGCATGCCGTCGACGGCGACCTGCTGTGGGGTGCCGGAGCGGAAGTCGTCGCTGAAGATCTCGTGCGAGATCACGCCGTCGTAGCCCTGTCTGGCGAGCGCGCGGACGAAGTCACGCACCGGGTAGGCGCCCTGGCCGGGGAAGCACCGGAAGTGCCGGCTCAGTTGCAGCAGGTCCATGGTGATGTCCGGCGCGTCGGCGAGCTGGACCATGGCGATGCGCGCGGACGGGATCGTGGCGATGCCGGCGAGGCTGTTGCCGCGGGCGAAGATGTGGAACGAGTCGAGCACGATGCCGAGCCCCGGGTGGTCGGCCTGCTCGACGATGCTCCACGCCGCGGTGTAGTCGCGCACGTGCCGGCCCCAGGCGAGCGCCTCGTAGCCGATGCGGATCCCGCGTCGCGCGCCACGCTCGGCGAGCGCCGCCAGATCCGCGGCGGCACGCGCCGGATCGTCGAGCGCGTGAGGGGAGACGTTGCTGCACACCAGCATCAGCGGCGCGCCGAGCTCACCCATCACGTCGAACTTGTGCTCGGCGCGGTCGAACGCCTTCTGGCGCTCGGCCGCCGGCAGCGCCTCGAAATCGCGAAACGGCTGCCAGGCGACGATCTCCAGTCCGAGATCCGCCGCCATCGCCGCCACCTCGCGTGGCTGGCGGTCGAAGTAGAGGAGGTCGTTCTCGAAGATCTCCACCCCGTCGAAGCCGGCGGCCGCCGCGGCGCGCAGCTTCTCGCCGAGATCGCCGGGAATGGTGGTGGTGGCGATGGCCCGCTTCATGTCGGATTCCTCGGTGGGGTCGGCCCCCGGGGGCGGCGGGCGCCCGGTGCCGAATTCTACCGCCCACGGCCGACTCGCGGACCGCCCCCGCTCCCGGCGGCCCGGACTCGGGTAAGGTCTGAGCGCCCCGGGCCGGCGCCCGGCGCGGGCGCCGACTCGAGAGCGAGGATGCGATGGACGCACAGTGGACGCGGGTCGCCATGGCGGCCGACCTCGACCCCTCCGGCAAGCTCGTGGTCCGCCCTGGCGGCCGACAGATCGCGGTGCTGCGCACGGCGCGGGGGCTGCGCGCCTGCGACAACCGCTGCCCCCACGAGGGCTACCCGCTCAGCGAGGGCACGCTCGACGAGTCCTGCGTGCTGACCTGCAACTGGCACAACTGGAAGTTCCGTCTCGACGACGGCTCGAACCTCTATGGCGGCGATCGCCTGCGGGTGTACCCGGTCGAGGTGCGTGACGGCGAGATCTGGCTCGACCTCGCCGATCCGCCGGTCGCGGTCCGCCGGGCCGAGGTCATGGCGAGCCTCCGCGACGCCTTCGACGACGAGGACTACACCCGCATGGCGCGCGAGCTCGGCCGGCTGCGCCTGCTCGGCACCGACCTCGTCGAGGCCGCGCGCGCCGCCATCGCCTGGTCGCACGACCGCCTGGAGTTCGGCTGGACACATGCCTACGCCGGGCTCGCCGAGTGGCTCGGCGTGCGCGCCGAGCACGACGGGGATGCCGAGGTCGACGTCGCCTGCATCCTCGAGGGGATCGCGCACGTCGCCGACGACGTGCTACGCGAGCCGGTGCATCCGTACCCCGACGGCATCGCCGGCTACGACGAGGACGCGCTGGTCGCGGCCATCGAGGCCGAGGACGAGGCCCGCGCGCTGGCGCTGGTGCGCGGCGCCCTCGGCGCCGACGGCGGTGCGGCACGGGTCGAGCGTGCGCTCGCCCGAGCCGCGCTGGCGCACTACGCGGCGTTCGGGCACTGCGCCATCTACGTCACCAAGGCGCGGCAACTGATCGGGCAGCTCGGCGATGCGGTCGCCGAGCCGCTGCTGCTCGCGCTGGTGCGCCAGATCGTGCTCGCGCGGCGCGAGGACCTGGTGCCCGAGTTTCGGCGCTACCGCGAGGCGCTGGCGGCGTGGGGCTCGCGCTGCGAGCCGCCGGACGTCGCCGGCTGGGGGCGTCTCGGCGTGAACCGGGCGCTCGCGCGCGCGGTGGACTGGAGCGGCAATCCGCCGGAGGCGGTGTTCGACGCGCTGCTGGCGGTCAACGCGCGCCAGCTCCTCGCCTACGACATCGAGCAGCAGGGCAAGGTGCGCATCCCGGTCGACGACAACATCGGCTGGCTCGACTTCACCCACGGCATCACCTTCGCCGCCGCGGTGCGCGAGCTCTGCCGGCGCGACCCGGCGCTGTGGCCGGCGGCGCTGCTACAGATGGCCTGCTTTGCCGGTCGCAACGCCCGCTACACGGTCGACACCCCGGCGCTCGAGCGCTGGCGCGTGGATGCGCCGGCGTCCTTCTTCGCCGACGAGACCGAGCGCATGCTCGACCACGACGTCGACGAGTTCATCGTCGCGGTGCACCGCCTGAAGACGTTGCGTGCCGCCCGCGATCTGGTGGCGGCGGGCACGACGCCCGCGACCGCCGAGCTCGTGCTCGCCGCGGTGAACCGCTTCCTGCACTCACCGCTGCGGCTCAAGCACGTGCGCCGCACCGTCCATCAGGCGATGCAGTTCGTGGCCAGGGGCTGAGACGGGGTATCCGCGACGGGTGCTCAGCCGCCCGGGCGCCCGAGCGCGGCGAACGTCGCGAGCATCCGCTCCGGATCCGGGCGCAGACCGGTGAAGAGCTCGAAGGCCTCGACCGCCTGGAACACCGCCATGCCGCTGCCGTCGAGGGTGCGACAGCCGCGCGCGCGGGCGGCAGCGAGCAGCGCGGTCTCCAACGGGAAGTAGACGATGTCGGCGACCCACAGCGCCGGGCCGAGCAGCGACTCCGGCAGCGGCAGGCCCGGATGGCTGGCCATGCCGACGGGGGTGGCGTTGACCAGGCCGTCGGCACCGTCGAGCGCGGTCGCGACGTCGCTCGCGGCGTGGGCGCGGCCGGCGCCGAATCGCGCGCCGAGGTCGTCGGCGAGGCGGGCCGCGCGGCCGGCGTCGGTGTCGATCACCACCAGTGTCTCGGTGCCGAGCTCGAGCAGCGCGTGGGCGACCGCCGAGCCTGCGCCGCCGGCCCCGAGCTGCACCACCCGACGCCGCGGCGCGTCGCCCATGGTGCGGCGGAAGCCGCGCACGAAGCCGGGGCAGTCGGTGTTGTGGCCGACGCGTCGACCGTCGCGCAGCACCACGGTGTTCACCGCGCCGAGGGCGCGCGCGTGCTCGGACACCGAGTCGAGCAGCGGCAGCACCGACTGCTTGCAGGGGTGGGTGACGTTGAGCCCGTCGAAGCCCATGCGCTCGGCCGCGATCAGGAGCTCCGGCAGGGCGTCGGCGCCGAGGCCGAGCTGGTCCAGATCGATCCGACGATAGAGGTAGCGCACCCCCAGTGCATCGCCCTCTCGCTCGTGCATCGCCGGCGTCCGCGACGCCCCGATCCCGGAGCCGATGAGCCCGATCAGGAAGCCGCGGCCGGATGTCGCCTCCCTCATCGCGGACGGTCGCCGGCGGCAGTGGTCCGATGCATCAGCCGGTGCACGCTCGGCGCGTAGTCGACCGCCACGTAGTGCATCAGCGCGCGATTGTCGAACATCACCACGTCGCCGACGGCCCAGCGGTGGCGATAGACGTTCTCCGGTCGGGTGGCGACGGCGTAGAGGTGGTCGAGCAGCGGCTGGCTCTCGGCCTCGGTCCAGCCCTCGAAGCGCAGCGTGTAGATGGGATTCACGAACAGCATCCGCCGACCGGTCTCGGGGTGGGTCCGAACCACCGGGTGCACCACCTCGTCGGGGACGTCGTCGATGCGCAGGTTGTAGGTCTGGGCGTTGTTGCGCGCGACCATGCGCGCCGCACCGTGCACCGCCCGCAGCCCGTCGAGCAGCTTGCGCAGCCCCGGCGAGAGGGCCTCGTAGGCGGCGCCCATGCTACAGAACAGGGTGTCGCCGAAGCCCGAGCGCGTGTCCTTGCAGTACAGCACGCTGCCGAGCGGCGGGCGCTCGGCGAAGGTGATGTCGGCGTGCCAGACGTCGTTGCGGCCGTTGATGAACTGCCCGGTCTTGTGCTCGAGGACCAGGATCTCGGGTTGCTCGGGCAGCGTCGCGGTGCGGTAGAGGGGGTGTTGCTCGACCTCGCCGAAGTGGCGCGTGAAGGCGACCTGCTGCGCCGGGGTGAGGTGCTGGGCGGGGAAGACCAGCACGCCGTGGTGGGCGAACGCGTGGCGCAGCTCACCGACCGTCTCGGCGTCGAGCGCGGCGAGGTCGACGTCGTCGACCCGCGCGCCGACCACCCCGCTCACCGGCTCGGCGCGGATGCGGCGGTAACGGTTCTGGTGGGCGTCGATGGTGGTGATCGCGGCCGGCATCTCGAAGGCCTCCGTGGTGGCGCGGAGCAACAGTACACTCCCGGTGCGACCGTGGTCGCAAGAGGGCTCAGTAGACGCGGCCCTCGACCACCGCCTCGCCGCGGGCGAAGCGGGCGTAGTCGAAGCGTCGCAGGTCGAGCGAGCGGTAACCGCCGGTCGTCACCAACTCGGCGACCGCCCGCCCGGTGGCCGGCGACTGCATCACCCCGTGGCCGGAGAACCCCGAGGCCACCAGCAGGTTCGCAACCGTGGGATGGGCACCGATGATCGCGTTCTGATCGACCACGTTGTAGTCGTAGTGGCACGCCCACGCGCCCCGCATGCGCAGCGCCTCGAACGCCGGGATGCGGTGGGCGATGCGCGGCCAGACGAGCCGCTCGAAACGCTCGTGGTCGACCTCGCGATCGGTGCAGGCGGGGTCCGGCTCGTCGGCGCGCGGGGCGAGCGCGACCAGGAAGCTCGTCCCCTCGGGGCGGCAGAACACCTCGGAGGTGTCGAGGGTGACCGGAAAGCCCGGGAACTCGCCCCGCACGTCCACCACGTACACGTGGCGCTTGCGGGGCTCGACCGGGAGCTCGAGGCCGGCGGTCGCCATCAGCCGCGCGGCGCCGAGCGCGCCCGCGGCGCACACCACGATGTCGGCGTCGACCCTCGCACCGCTGGCCAGGGTGAGCCCCGTCACGCGCGCCCCCGAGCGCGCGATGCGCACCACCGTGTCGTGTCGGTAGCTCGCGCCGAGTGCGATGGCCTTGGCCCGGAATGCGCGCAGCAGCGCCCACGGGTCGTACCAGCCCTCGTCGCGTGGACCGAGATGACCGCCGACGAGGTCGTCGACCCGCAGCCACGGGAAGCGGCGCGCGAGCTCGCCGGGGTCGAGCGCGAGCGTCGCCGCACCACGAGCGCGCTGCATCTCGAGGTTGCGCTCGAGCGCCGGCGCGTTGGTCTCGTCGAGGAGGAACAGGTAGCCGCGCTCCTTGAATCCGATGTCCGGGACATCGTCGCCGACCGCGAGCAGCTCCCCCACGTGCTTGAAGAACCACGCGCCGAACTGGCACATGTCGACGTTCTCCGGGGTCGACCATTGCTGTCGGATGCCGCCGGTCGAGCGCACCGCGGCGCAGTGCTCGTAGCTCGGATCCTGCTCGACCACCACCACGCGACCGTCGAACGCGGGGTCGGCGAGCAGGAAGTAGGCGATGGCGCTGCCCATGATGCCGCCGCCGGCGATGGCGACGTCGGCGGTGCGCGGGAGCTCGTGTGACATCTGGACGGTCCTCGGGCGGGGCGTCGCGGGCGATTCTCGCACGCGGCCGAGGGCGGTCGAGATGCGTCGGCTACAATCGCCCCACACCCCCCACGCGGCGCGACCGCCCGCGCCCGGCCTCGACGATGGACACCGACCCGACGACTCGCTCCGAGCTGACCGAGCTCCGCGACGCACTGCGCGCCTTCGCCGCCGCGCGCGACTGGGAGCAGTTCCACTCCCCGAAGAACCTCGCCATGGCGCTGGCGGCCGAGGTCGGCGAGCTGGTCGAGCCGTTTCGCTGGCTCACCGAGACCGAGAGCGCCGCCCCCGATGCGCGGACCCTCGAGGCGGTGCGCGAGGAGATGGCCGATGTGCTGATCTTCCTGGTGCGCCTGGCGGATCGACTCGATGTCGATCTGGCCGACGCGGTGCGCGCGAAGATGGCGCGCAACGAGACACGCTACCCGGTCGAGCTCGCCCGCGGCCGCGCGACCAAGCACGACCGCCTCTGAGCATCTGCCGTGCTCTCCTACCGTCATCAGTTCCACGCCGGCAACTTCGCCGACGTGCTCAAGCACGCGCTGCTCGCGCGGGCGTTGGTGGCGATGACCCGCAAGGACCGGCCGCTGCTCTACCTCGACACCCATGCCGGAATCGGGGACTACGACCTCGAGCATCCGTGGGCGCGCAAGAACGCCGAGCACGCGGCCGGGGTGTGGCGGGTGCTCGGGCGTGACGATGCACCGGAGGCGCTGGCGCCCTGGCTCGACGCGGTACGTGCGGTCAATCCCGACGGCGGTCGCCGGCACTACCCCGGTTCGGCCCGCCTCGCGGCCCACCTCCTGCGCCCGATGGACCGCCTGGTGCTGAACGACCTCGGCGCCGACGACCGCGCGACGCTCACCGCGCAGCTCGGTCGCGATCGACGGGTGGAGATCCGTGGCGAGGACTGGCAGCAGGTGCTGCGCGCCATCCTGCCGCCGCGTGAGCGGCGCGGGCTGGTCCTGATCGACCCGCCGTACGACCGCGGTGGCGATTTCGCGCGGATGGTGGACGGCCTGCACGCGGCGTGGCGCCGGTTCGCGACCGGTGTGCTCGTGGTGTGGTACCCGCAGATGGACGCCGGCACCGTGCGCGAGATGGAGCAGGCGGTGATCGAGCGCGCGATCCCGCGGGTGCTACAGGTGACCCTGACGGTGCGCGAGCCGGCCACCGCGCGAGGGATGCCCGGCTGCGGGATGCTGGTCGTCAACCCGCCCTACGGTCTCGCCGACGAGGCGCCGTCCTGGGTCGAGTGGCTGTGGCGCGCCCTCGCCGAGCCCGGCGAGGGCGGTTGGCAGGTGCGCTGGTTGGTGCCGGAGCGGCCCGCAGACTCTCAGGCCGCCTTGCCCTCGTGACCCGGGTCGCGGTCCGGGAGCACCACCACCAGCAGGTTGGCGATCACGATGGTCGCGGCGAGCAGATAGAACACCGACGGTAGACCGTAGCGGTCGGCCAGCAGCCCGCCGACCGCCGGTACCGCCGCGCTCAGCAGCGACTGGGTGCCGAACATCAGGCTGGTGGCGCTGCCGGCCATCTCGCGCGGGGTGAGGTCCATCATCCACGAGTGGATGACCGGGCGAATCGCGAACAGGGCGAAGCCGAGCACCGATACCCCGCCGATGAACAGCGCCTCGTTGCTGACCACGGTGAGCACGAACAGCACCGCGGTGGTGACGGTGAGGCCGCTGAGCACGATCCGCCGCCGCCCGACCCGGTCGGACCACGCGCCCGCGATCGGCGCCGCGAGCACGCCGCCGACCTGCATCGCGGTCATCGCCGCGCCGGCGACGAGCGGGTTCGCGCCGACGACGTTGACCAGATAGAGGGGCAGGAACACGTAGAGCCCGTTCTGGGTCATCGAGCGGAAACCCGCCATCAGACAGAGCCCGAGAACCGGGCGGTCGCTGGCGATGCCCTTCAGCCCTCGGAAGTAGTCGCCGACGCTCATCGCGCGCCCGGGATTGGCGCCGGCGGCGGGGCGCTCGTGCGGGAGCAGCACCATCGCCACCAGCACCGCGGCGAGGAGTGGGGCCACCGAGCCGATCGACGCCGTGCCCTGCCACGACAGCGCGAGTAGCAGGGCGCCGGCGGCGAGCGGGGCGAGCGTGTCGCCGAGGTTCGCCCCCAGCGCGTGGACCGAGAGCGCGTAGCCGCGATTCCTCGGGTAGCGCGCGGACAGGAACGCGATCGCCGGCGGGTGCCACAGATTGTTCGAGGCGCCGATGACGGCGACCATCGCGCACAGCACCAGGTAGCTCTCGGTCACCCCGAAGGCGAGCAACGCGAGCCCGCCGGCGGCGAGCGACAGGATCTGGAACGGCACCCGCCGCCCGGTGATGTCGACCGCCATACCACTGCCGAAGTTGGCGGCGAAGCTCGATGCGTGCAGCACCGCCACCACCATGCCCGCCTCGGCGTAGGACAGCCCGAGATCGACGGTGAAGTAGGGGATCAGCAGGTAGAAGAAGGCGGCGACCCAGTGGGTCATGCCGTGGCCGGCGCCGACCAGGAAGGCCGGGCCCTGCTCGCGAAACGGGACGCCGGAGAGACGTTCGATGTGGGCGATCAATGGTGTGTCCCCGATGTGACAGCGCATTGTAGACGGCCCGCGCGCGGGGTCACCGTCGGATCGGTCACGCTGGCGGCGCCCCCTGCTACCATCCGCCGACGCCGATCCCCTCCTCGGCGTGGAGCGCGACGTCATGACGAGCATCTACGAGTCTCTCGGCATCCCGACCATCGTCAACGCCAAGGGCACCTCGACGCGGGTGAGCGGCGGGCTGATGGAGCCGGAGGTCGCAGCCGCGATGCGCGAGGCGACCGAGCACTGCGTCGACATGGCGACACTGCAGGGTCGGGCCAGCGAGATCATCGCCGAGGCGACCGGGGCCGAGGCCGGCATCGTCACCTCCGGCGCCGCCGCCGCGCTCCTGCTCGGCACCGCCGCCTGCATCACCGGGCTCGACCCGGCGAAGATGAATCGCCTGCCCGACACCCGCGGGATGCGCAATCGTGTCGTGATGGTGCGCAGTCAGCGCAACTTCTACGACCATGCGGTGCGCGCGGCGGGGGTCGAGATCGTCGAGGTCGGGCTGCCGGATCGATTCAGCGGCGCCGGGGTGCGCGACGCCGAGGCGTGGGAGATCGCCGGCGCCATCGACGCCCACACCGCCTGCGTGCTCTACGTGGCCCAGCCGCACTCGCGCCCGGCGCTGCCGGCGGTCGCGGCGGCGGCGCACGACGCCGGCATCCCGGTGCTGGTCGACGCCGCGGCCCAGCTTCCGCCGGTCGAGAATCTGCGGCGCTTCGTGGCCGAGGGCGCCGACCTCGTCGCCTTCAGCGGCGGCAAGGCGATCAACGGTCCGCAGGGCTCGGGAATCCTGTGCGGGCGGCGCGATCTCGTCGCCGCCGCGTTGCTGCAGAACCTCGATCTCGACCTGTTCATCGAGCAGTGGCGTCCGCCGCCGAGCCTGTTCGGCAACCGCACCCTGCCCGGGCTGCCGCACCACGGCATCGGGCGCTCGAGCAAGGTCGGCAAGGAGCAGATCGTGGCGCTGCTGGTGGCGCTGCAGCGCTTCACGAGCGGCGGGGTGGAGGCCCGCATCGCGCGCTGTCAGACGATGCTCGAGCGCATCGTCGCCGGGCTCGACTCCGACCTCCCGGCGCGGGTCGAGGTGGCGCCGCATCGGGTGTCCGGGGTGCCGCTGCTGACGGTCACCGTCGACCGGCATGCCGCCGGGCTCGACGCCTTCGACCTCGTGCTGCGCCTGCAGGACGGGACGCCGTCGATCCACGTCGACCCGTCGCGCGTCGAGGCCGGCGCGATCGTGCTCGACGCCACCTGTCTGCGCGACGAGCATCCGGAGCAGATCGCGGTGCGGCTGAACGCCATCCTCGGGGCGGCGCGGCGGATGCGCGCCTGATCACACCGCGCGCAGGAAGTCTCCGTGGGCGAAGCCGTCGATGGCGCCGTCGCCCTCGAGGTCGACCGGGTACCACACCCCCTGGTCGTCGGTGACGGTCACCCGCTGGCCGGCGCGCATCACCGCGACCACCGCGTGCTCGGTTCCCGGGCCGGCGCGCAGTCGCAGGCCGTTGCGCGCGATCACCTCGTAGGTGCGCCCGGCGTCGCCGGCGCCGCCACGCTCGGTGAGGTGCTGGAGACTCGCCATCGGCATCGCCGGGCCCGGGTCCTGCTTGCGCTCGGGGGCGATGTCGTCGTGGCCGACGATCTCGCCGATGCTCGGATAGGCGTCGAGCAGGGCGGCGCACAGCTCACGCAGCGCCGCGAGTTGCTTCGGCGGGTAGATTTCCCAGCCGACGTCGCGCGGCCAGCCGTTGCGATGGCTCGCCACCACCACCTGCTCGGGCTCGAAGACGGGGGTCTCGCCGGGGCGCTGGAAGCGGCCGTCGCCGCGCCGGAGCAGCCAGCCGTAGTTGCACACCTCGATGCCGATGCTGTGGTGGTTGAGCCCCGTGAACCCCTTCCATCGGCTCTGACCGGCGTGGAAGGCGCGGCGATTGAACTCGACGAGCTGGACCACCGTGCCGTCACGGTCGAGGAGCACGTGGGCCGAGAGTCCCACCCGGTCCAGCGCCGCGAACGAGCCGTCGAGGCTGCCCCCCGCGGTGTAGTGGACGACGACGAAGCGCGGCTCGATGACGCCGCCGAAGTGCTCCAGAGCGCGGAACTCGTGATCGACGAGGCGGTGCGACGCGACTCTCATGGCGATGTCCTCGGGTCGTCGGGCGGTCAGCCGGCCGGCGGCGGAACGTCGGCGCGGGTGGGGATGGCACCGAGGTTCCCGGCCGGGGTTGTGGCGGCTGCGGGCGCGGCCCCTGGCTGCCCGGGGGCGGGCTCGGTACCCGCCTGCTTGCTGAGCTTGCCGACGACGTAGGTGCCGTTGCTGATTCCGAGGAGGACCAGGATCGGGTCGGTGAACACCGCCTCGAGCGCGCCCTTCAGGCCGGTCGCGCTGTCGCCGTGGCGTGCCAGCACGTACAGGAACGCGAAGGCGATCACGAAGTTCCAGATCAGCATCTGCAGCCGCGAGATGCTCGGCTTGCCCTTGTCCTCGCCCGGCTTCGGCGACTCGAGCAGGAAGCTGACGAACTGGGTCCCGCCACCGCCGCTCACCAGCCCCTTGAACAGCCCCGCCGCGATCAGCACCAGCACCGCGGACGCCGCGAGCAGGAACAACGTGCTCACCACCTCGTTGACCGTCGCCATCATGTCGGTCCTCCTCTACGTGGTCCGGGCTCAGTCGCGCCGACCGGTCGGGTTGAAGTTCTTCATGCCGAGATACAACGCGGAGAGCCCGCCGGTCGCGAGCGACAGCGTGTCTCCGTCGAGCAGCCCGTCGAGGTTCAGATCCTTGCCGGTGATCACGGCGTGAAGGAACAGGATCATCAAGACGATCTGACCGAGACCGAACGAGAGCCGATGGAGCTGGCCGGGGCCGCCGCGTCGGCCGCGCAGCAGGTCACCGAGGTCGACGCCCTCGTGCCGCAACCCGCGCAGCAGGCACCAGAGCCCGGCCGCCAGGAACCCGAACGCGGCACCGAGAATGAGCTTGGCGACGATCTCCATCGAACGCGCTCTCCTCGCTGCTCGGAATCAGGCGATTCGCTGGTACACGAGCACGAGCTGGTCCTGGACCACGAACGACGTCGCCAGGCGGAATCCGCCGGCGAGCATGCTGTCGCTCAAGTCCACGATCTCGCGCTGCAGGTCGGTCGTCTTGGCGAGATCGATGCGCAGGACCTTGGTGTTGACCATGTCGTCCTCCTCGTCGGGGTGTCCGGCTCAGCAGGGAAGGCCCTGGCCGTCGAGCGCGTTGCACACGCGCACGATCTGCTCCTGGGTCCACTGATCCGGGGAGCTGCAGAACGTGGCGAGGTCGAGCGTGAGATCGGATTCGACCGTTCGGAGCTTGGCGTCGAGCGCGGGGTCGGTGCCGCGGCGGGCCTGGTACGGGCGGCAGATGCGGACCGCGCCCTCCGAGCCGCCCGGCGGTACCTCGGGGATCGATTTCACCGCCGCCACCGCCGCCTCGGCCTCGCGCGCGAACAATGCGCGCACGCCAGGATTGCGGGCGAGGGCCTCGGCCGCGGGGCCGGTAGCGAAGAACTGCCCGATCTCGAACCCGGTGTCGGTCGGGGTGCCGGCGGTGGCGTCGATCTCGATCGCCGCGATCGCCGAGCCGTAGACGTCCTCGCCGCTGGCCGGATCCGCGCGCAGCGGGATCAGCGAGTACTCCTGGCGCTTGTAGCCGAAGTTGACCGCGCTCGGGAGCGGGCCGGCGCTGCTCGCGAAGTTGGCCTTGAGGCCGACGCTGGTCGAGGTTCCGAACACCATGACCCGGCGGGTGCCCGAGAGCGGCTTCGTGTCGGCCGCCTGCGCGGCGTGGTCGGTGACCAGGCGTGCGGCATCACCCGTCGCGTAGAGCTGCTTCACCCTCGGATTGGTGATGCTCGCGTTCGACTGCAGCCGCGCGAACACCGGCGGCACGCCGCCGGTCTCCGGATAGGCCGGGCCGATGACCAGCTCGTTCCTGTCGTAGCCGAGATTCACGTTGCCCACGGTGGCGTCGTAGCCGACTCCGAGCTCGGTGTCGGTGACGAACACCACGCGGTCGGGGGAGGCGCAGCCAGCGAGCAGCAGGGCCGGGGTGAGGAGCCAGGGCGCGAGTCGTCGGGGTGCGTGCACGGACGTCCCTCCTTCGCGACGGACGAACGCCATTCTGCGCCCACGCGGCGATGGCGTCGACCGACGTGGCACCCCGCGCAACTGACCGCGTGCCCCGTAGGGGCGGGTCGCCGTGCCCGCCCTCGGGTTACGGCGAGCGCAGTGTCCACTCCCGCCCGCGGGGGGTGTCCACGTACTCCGGCCACGCGAAGTCGACCGGGGCCTTGAAGTCACCCGGCAGTAGCGGCGCCACCCAGCGCTCGCCGCCGATGCCGCCGCCGGTGCGCTCGCGGAACTCTTGTTGCGCGGCGGCGAGCGCCGCCGGGTCGGTGGCGAGATCGACGAGGGTGGTGGCGATGGTGCGGCCCGCCGCGTGCCACATCGGGTCGATGGTCGCGGCAAGGCCGCCCATCGCGTAGCGGGTCCACTCCGGGTAGCGGTAGCCGGGGGACGGCTCGGCGAGCACCGGGCGCGCGACGTAGAGGCGCACCGTCGGCGCGTGCCAGGTGTAGTCGACGTAGTCGTCGGCGCCGTAGTGCATCTGCCACGGCGGCAGCATGGAGCGCATCCACGCCTCGCCGTCCTCGGGCTGGGTGAGCCGGCTCATGCTGGCGGGGAAGGGGTCGTCCATCGGCGTGAGGCCCAGGCCACGCTGGATCTCGCGGCCGAAATCACGCGCCGCCTGGTCCCACGCGGGCGGGCCGACGAGCGCGAAGTTGCCGAAAGTGAGGGCCGCCAGCGCACGGTTGGGCAGTCCCACCCGGGTCTTGGTGACCCAGGTCTCCTCCAGGGTGCAGTGCGTCATCTCCGCCACCTGGCGCGCGGTGCGGTCGAGCACCGCGAACACCGGCTCGTGCATCGCGAGCGTCGGCGCGCGACACGAGTACTGAATCTGGCCGATGTTGGGCGCGAGGTTGTCGGACGTCGCCTGGCCCGCGACCAGCACGTGCTCGTTCAACGTCCAGCCGCCACTTCGCGGCAGCATCGACTCCTTCAGCTGCTTGGCGAGCGTGTACATCATGCACACCGCGTCGAGCGAGCCCGGGGCGCGGTTCGACGAGTGGCCGTGCCCGGTGGCCGCGACCTCCGCCGTCCAGGTCTGCGGCGAGTCGCAGCGGAAGGTGTAGATCTTCGACCAGTAGGCGAGACACGCGGTGTCCCAGTAGCAGCTGTTGCGAAAGCCCTCGAAGGATGCGGGGTGGAAGCTGATGGCGGCGTCCAGATCGTCGTAGTAGCCGTGGGCGGCGTGCACGGGCTTGGAGCCGCACATCTTCTCCGCCGGCTCGCCGAAGAACTTCAGCCGCGCCTTGATGCCGTGGCGCTCGAACGCGCGCTTGGCGGCGATGAAGCCCGCGAACGCGCCGATGCCGAGCGCGGAGTGCGGGTCGGTGTGGCCGGCGGCGTAAGCCGAGTAGCCCTCGCGCGGCTTGCGATACGGCGTCTGCGCCTGGGTTCGCCCGGGCACCGCGTCGTACTCCGCGTAGCCGCCGAGCACCGGCCCCTCGTCCCCCCAGCGCGCGCAGAACGCGGTCGGCATGCCGGCCGAGCCCGCCTCCACCTCGAAGCCCTCGGCGCGTAGCCGGTCGACGTACCAGGCGGCGGAGCGGTACTCGCGCCACGCCGGCTCGGCGAACTCCCACAGCGTCTGGTGGTCGGCCGAGATCGCGGCGCGGTTGGCCTCGATCCAGTCGAGCGCGGTCTGCTTGGCGGCGGTCATCGCACGGGCTTCGATCGGCATCGCGGGTCTCCTGTGCCGGGGGCGACGAGGGCGGGGCTCAGTAAACCGAGTCCCGGATCAGCGGGCAGGTCGAGCAGTGGATGCCGCCGCCGCCGAGGTACATGGTCTCGTAGGGGGTCTCGATGATCTCGACCCCGAGCCGGTCGAGCGCGTCGCGGGTGCGGGTCGAGATCCCGCTCGACATCACCACCTTGCCCGGCGCGATGGCGAGGCAGTTGACGGCGGAGACCGGGTCGTCGGGGCAGATCTCGACGGTGCGGATGCCGCGCTCGGCAAGCGTCTGCAGGAACCAGAACGGGAGCTGGGCCGGGTTGATGATGGCGGTGGCGACGTCGACCATCACCAGCGCGCCGTCGATGTGCAGGCGATAGCCGGTGAGGTCGACCCGCAGCAGCTCCACCCCCTGCTCGCGCAGCACGTCCTCGACCTGGCGCGCGCCGGCCTCGTTGACGCGGTTCGAGCGCCCGATCACCGCGGTGGTCTGGTCGAGCCACACGAAGCTCCCGCCCTCCATGATCCCCGTGCCGTGCACGGTGCGCAGAATCGGCATGCCGAGCCGGGCGATGGTCTCGGTGACCGGTGCCTCCTCGCCACGGCGCACCAGCGGCCCGAGGCGGGTGACGATGGCGCCGCCCTTGACCGCGATCGCGCTGTCCCTGGTGTAGCAGGACTTCATCCGCGTCGGCGCGCAGCGGTCGAGGAAGACCACCTCGACGCCGTGGTCGCGCAGCACCTGCACCAGCGCGTCGTGCTCGGCCTGCAGCGCGCCGAGGTCCGGCACCCGATCGCCGCGCCAGTACCAGCCAGACTCCGGGTCGCCGAACGAGCCGATGTGCTCGAGCCGTTTCGACGGGTCGACGATCGAGAGCTCCTCGCCCGGGCGGTGCATCAGCACCATGCGCAGGGTGCCGACGTCGTTGTCGCATCCCCACTGTCGCCCCCACACCGCCTCTTGCTGCCCGGGCGTCTCGAACGCGGGCTCGGGGTGCGAGTGGAAGATCTTCATCGTCATGTTGTAGCGATACTCGTGCTCGCTGATGACGCCCATGAATCGGTCTCCGATGGCTGGTTGGGGAAGCGCGATCAGCGCCCGCGGAACTGCGGCTTTCGCTTCTCGAGGAAGGCGCGGTAACCCTCGACGTAGTCCTCGCTCTCGTAGCACGCCTCGACCAGACGCGCGCAGAGCTCCAGATCCGGCGCCGCGCTCTCGAGCTCGCTCACCATGCGCTTGACCGCGTGGATGGTGAGTGGCGCGTTGGCCGCGATCCGCTCGCAGTACTCGCCGACCACGGTCTCCAGCTCCGCGTCCGGCACCACGTGGTTGACCAGCCCGATGCGCAGCGCCTCGTCGGCGCCGAGCTGGCGCGCGGTGAAGAAGATCTCCTTCGTATAGGCGGCGCCGACGGTCTGGATCACCTTGCGCAATCCGGGCGCACCGTAACCGACCCCGAGCTTGGCCGCCGGGATCGCGAAGCGCGAGCCGTCGGTGGCGATGCGCAAGTCGCACCCGAGGGCGATCTCGAGCCCGCCGCCGATGCAGTAGCCGCGGATCATCGCGATGGTCGGCTTGGGTGTGCGCTCGAGCGCGCTGCTCGCGCGCTCGGCGAGGCGCTCGTAGTCGACCATCGAGTGCCCGCGGTCGCCGAGCGACTCGAACTCCGAGATGTCGGCGCCGGCGACGAACGCCTTGCCGCCGGCGCCGCGCAGCGCGATCACGCGCACCTCCGGATCCTCGGTGTAGCGGGTGACGGCGGCCTCCAGGCCCTCCCACATCGCCATCGACATCGCGTTGTGACGCGCCGGGTTGTTGAAGGTGATCCAGCCGACCGCGCCCTCGCGCTCGACGATCAGCCGCTCGCTCGCGGTCATGCTCACGTCTCCTGTCCAGCCGCCCCGAGCGGGCGGGTCACACCGGCCGCGTCGAGCGCGGCGATCTCCTCGTCGCTGAAGCCCGCCTCGGCCAGCACCTCGGCCGAGTGCTCCCCGAGGTCGGGGGTCGGGCGGCGCATCCCCGGCGGCGTCGCGCTCATCCGGAACGCCGGACCGACCAGCGAGATGGTCCCGAGGCGTGGGTGCTCGACCGGCGCCGCCATGCCCAGATGGCGCACCTGCGGGTCCTCGAACACCTGGCGCATGTCGTTGATCGGCCCACACGGCACGCCGGCCGCGTTCAGTACCTCGACCCAGTGCGCGCTGCTCGCGGTGCGCAGCCGCGCGTTGATCGCGGCATTGAGCGCATGACGGTTCTCGCGGCAGTCGGCCTCGGTGGCGAAGCGCGGATCGCGCGGCAGCTCCGGCGCGTCGATGGCGCGTGCGAGTCGCTCGAACATGTCGCCACCGCTCGCGCCGATGTTGATGTGCCCGTCGGCGGTCTCGAAGGTACCGGTGGGGATCGAGGTCGGGTGGTCGTTGCCGACCGGGCGCGGCACCACCCCGCCCATCAGCCACTGCATCGCCTGCAGATCCATCAGCGCGACCTGCGACTGCAGCAGCGCCGCCTGCACCCACTGGCCCTCGCCGCTCACCTCGCGGTGGAGCAGCGCCATGCTGATCGCGAGCGCGCAGTAGAGCCCGGTGGTGAGGTCGACGATGGGGATTCCCACCCGCAACGGCCCGCCGCCGTCGGGGCCGGTGACCGACATCAGGCCGCCCATCCCCTGCGCGATCTGGTCGACACCGGGCCGCCTGGCGTAGGGGCCGTCCTGGCCGAAGCCGGAGATGCTGGCGTAGACCAGGCGCGGGTTCACCGCGCGCATGGTCTCGTAGTCGATGCCGAGGCGGTGCTTGACGTCCGGGCGGTAGTTCTCGATCAGCACGTCGGCGCCGACGGCGAGGCGCTTCAGCGCGTCGACGCCGCGCGGATCCTTCAGATCCAGCACCAGGCCGCGCTTGTTGCGGTGCAGGTTCTGGAAGTCCGGGCCGTCGCGCGGGCCGCTCAGGTCGTCGCCCCGCGGGGGCTCGATCTTGACGACGTTCGCGCCCCAGTCGGCGAGCTGCTTGGCGGCGGTCGGGCCGGCGCGGGCCCGGGTGAGATCGAGCACACGAAAACGGCGAAGCGGCATCGAGAGGGCTCCGTGGCGGCGGGAACCCGTAATGTATCAGCCCTCCGGCGCGCGTCCGAGGCGTCCGCTGGTCTCGCCGAGCGCGGCGCGCAACGCCTGGACCTCGGTGCGCAGCCCTCGCAGCTCGGCCAGCATCATCTCGCGCTCCTCGTGCGCCTGACGGGCGTGCTCCTCCTCGACCTTGCCCTGCTCCTCGTGGTAGCGCGCCTGCATCGCGTTGACCACCACGCCGATGAACAGGTTCAGCATGGTGAAGGTGGCGATGAGGATGAACGGCACGAAGAAGGCCCAGGCGTAGGGGTAGGTCTCCATCACCGGGCGCACGATGCCCATCGACCAGCTCTCGAGCGTCATGACCTGGAACAGGGAGTAGACGCTGCGCGGCAGGGTCCCGAACCAGTCGGGAAACGCGGCGCCGAAGAGCTTGGTCGCCATCACCCCGGCGACGTAGAAGATGAGCCCGAGCAGGGCGATGACCGCCGACAGTCCGGGTAGCGCCGAGAGCAGCGCCTGCACGATGCGCCGCATCCGCGGCACCGCGGAGACCATGCGCAGGACCCGCAGCACCCGCATCGCGCGCAGCACCGAGAAGGTCTCGGTGTCCGGGACGAGCGCGACCACCACCACCACGAGGTCGAACAGGCTCCAGGCGTCACGGAAGAAGGCGCCGCGATGCGCGGCGATGCGAAGCCCCAGCTCGAGCACGAACACCGCCAGGATGGCGTGGTCCACCGCGATCAGGGTCGGGCCGATCGCCGCCATCACCGTCGGCGAGGTCTCGAGGCCGAGAATGACCGCGTTGACGACGATGAGGGCGATGATCGCCTGCTGGAATCGGGGGTGCTCGACGAGGCGCCGGAGAGCGGACATCGCGTTGCCATGGTGTTGCGGGGTCGCCATTTTGCCTGGACGCGCCCCGGCGCGCTCGGGGTCGGGCGACGAGACCGCGCACGCACTGCTGTGCGCCGCCGGCATCCGCCGATACCCTATGCGCCATGGTGCAATCCTGCTCGGGAGAAGTCCGATGAAACGCCTCGGCGTCCTGCACACCCTCGTCTTCCTCGCCGATCGCTTCAAGTCGATGCTGGCCGAGCGCTATCCGGGGCTCGACAGCTTTCACGTCATCGACGAGAGCCTGCTCAAGGACGCACTGCGCCACGGTGGGCTCACGCCATCGGTGATTCGCCGCACCGCCCAGCAGGCGTGCCTGGTCCGCGACGCCGGCGCCGAGGTCATCCTCTTCACCTGCTCGTCCACCTCGCCGGCGGTCGACGTGGCGCGGCGCCTGGTCGACGTGCCGATCGTGAAGATCGACGATGCGATGGCCGCCACCGCGGTGCGCGCCGGTGGCCGGATCGGGCTGGTGTGCACCGCGTCCAGCACCGTCGAGGCGAGCAGCGGCCTGCTGCGTCAGCACGCTGCCGACCAGGGGCGGGCGATCGAGCTGGTCACCGAGCTGCGCGCGGATGCGTTCGCCGCGGTCAACGCGGGCGACCGCGACCGCCACGACGCAATCCTGCGGGACACGGTGCGCGATCTCGCCGGTCGCTGCGACGTGGTGGTGCTCGCCCAGGCCTCGATGGCCCACCTCCAGCCCGAGCTCGATGCCGAGCTCGCGGTGCCGGTGCTGGCGAGCCCGCGGCTCTGCGTCGAGGCGTTGGCCGAGCAGCTCGGCTGACCGCAGGCCGTTGGACCCGCCGTACGTCCTGCGCCAGGTCACCGCGGCCGATCTGGACGCGCTGATGGCGATCGGGCACGCCGCGATCCGCCCTCACGTCGAGGCGCTGGAGGGCACGTGGGATGCGCCGCGACACGTCGCGGCCTTCCGGCGCGCCTTCGATCCGCCCAACACGCGCGCGGTTCAGGTCGGCGGTCGGGACGTCGGCTATCTGCACGTGGTCGAGCACCCGGGTCACGTCCAGATCGAGGGCGTCTACCTCGATGCCGCCCATCGCGGTCGCGGCATCGGCGCGCGGTTGGTGCGCGAGGTGGTGGCTCGGGCCCACGCCGCCGGCAAGCCGGTCCGGCTGCGGGTGCTGCCGACCAATCCCGCGCGGCGCCTGTACACGCGCCTCGGATTCAGCGAGTACGAGCGAACGCCGACCCGGATCCTCATGACGACGCGGCCGGTCGGCGCGTCTACACTGCGCCGCTCCGATCAGAGCGCGGACTCGCCATGCACGACCAGGTAGCAGGTCAGGTCTCGACCGGCCACCGCGGCCGCCGGAGGATCGCCGGTGCCGCGCGCTGAGCTCGCCGGGCAACGCGTCGCCATCATCGGCGGTACCCGCGGGATCGGCCATGCGACCGCGGCGCTCGCGCTCGAGCACGGGGCCGAGGTCCTGGTCGCGTCCCGGGACGCGACACGGGTCGCGGCGGCGGTCGCCGAGCTCGGTGCCCTGGGTGCGGTGCGCGGCGCGGTGGTGGACGTCACCGCGCGGGCCGAGGTCGACCGCCTGCTGGCGGAGTTCTCGCCGATCGACCATCTCTGCCTGCCGGGTTCGCAGGCGATGCCGCTGCCCTACGAGGGACTCGACGAGTCGGCGGCCCGCGCCTTCTTCGACGCGAAGTTCTGGGGGCCGTTCTGGGCCGTGCACGGCGCGCGCGACCGCCTCCGGCCGGGGGGCAGCGTCGTCCTCTACTCCGGGGCCGCGAATCGGCGCCCGCTGACCGGCTACGTGGTCGGCGCGGCCATCGACGGTGCGATCGATGCGCTGACGCGGTCGCTTGCTGCCACCATGGCCGAGCGTCGGGTGCGGGTGAACTGCATCTCCCCCGGCATCGTCGACACCGACGTCACCCGCCGCGGCCGCACCGAGGGGCAGTATCGCGCCTGGGTCGAGCATCACGCGTCCCGCCTGCCGGTCGGGCGTATCGGCAGGCCGCAGGAATGCGCCGCCGCCGCCCTCTATCTGATGACCAATGGCTTCGTGAACGGGCAGGTGTTGGCGGTCGACGGAGGTCTGGAGTCCGTTCCCTGAGCGCCGCTCACCGCCCGGGCGCTCGTGCGCTTTGGCGGCGGTGGGCCAGCAACAGCGCCGCCGCGGCGACGCCGACGCCGACCGCGGTCAGGTGGTAGAGCGTCTCGATCGACATCCAGGACAGGGCGAAGCCGGTGAGCAAGGGGCCGACCGCGGCGCCGACGTCACGCCACGCCTGCAGGCTCGCGAGCCGCCGCACCACGCCTTGCGCGGTCGAGCGCGCGACCACTGCCGGGCCGACCGAGCGCAGCGCTCCGCCGGCGGCGACCACCGCCAACGAGCCCCAGAACGCCGCGCCCGCCGCCACCGCCCACAGGCCCGCGCACAGCATCGCCACCACCGCCACCAGCATGCGCTCCGGCCCGACGTGGTCGCCGACGCTGCCGAACAGCGACGAGGCGCCGGCGTCGGCGACCCGCCGTAGGGCGAGGATTCCCCCGGCCGACGCCACCGCGGTGGCGAGCGACACCTCGCGCGCGAGGAGCAGGGTGATGGTCATCGTGAACACGCCGTCGATGGCCAGCCCCGAGAGGAAGAAGAGCCGGTCGACGGGGCCCGGCCAGGGCAGGCCACGCCGCCCCTGGCGCGCCGCGCCCGCGGGCACGTTCGGTAGCGCCATGGCCAGCGGCAGTGCGAGCAGCCCGAGCCCGGCGAAGAGCAGGAACACGCGGTCCGGCGCGAGCATGCCCGCGAGCCAGGTGCCGACCGTGAGCGCGAAGATCGGTCCACCCTGCTGGATGCCGTAGCCGATGCCCACCCGGGTGCCGGTGCGGCTGCGGTCCGCCACCGCGTAGCCGAGCCCCACCAGCACCAGGGCGGCATAGGAGAGGCCCCAGGTGAGCCGCGCCGCGAGCAACGCCGGGCCGCCGGTGAGCACCGCGTAGCCGAGCGTCGACAGGCAGGCGGTGAGCACCGCCGCGATCGCCAGCGCGCGCAGTCCGATGCGCTCGGCGAGGTCGGCGACCAGCCCGTAGAGGAAGATCCGGACCACCCGGTTGGCCGCCAGAAGCACGCCGACCCAGGCCAGCGACACGCCGAAGGCCGCCGCGTGCACCGGCAGCACCACGTAGAGCAGCGCGTCGCCGAGCAGGACGATCGAGAGCACGCCGTAGGACAGATAGACACCGCGCCACCCGGCGGCGCCATCCGGTCCCGGCGCGGGCGCCGCGCTCAAGCCGAGGCCTGGCCCATGAAGGTCGCGTGCAGGGCGTGCAGGGCGCGGTCGGCTTCCGCGTCCCTGACCACGAAGGTGACGTTGAGCTCCGACGCGCCCTGGGAGATGAGCTCGATGTTGATGCCCTCGTTGCCCATCACCCCGAAGATGCGACCGGCGACGCCGGGCACGGTGCTGATGCCCTCACCGACCACACAGATGACCGCCCGTCCACGCGAGACCGTGGTGCGGGCGATGCGCCGCAGCTCCCGGGTCGCGCCTTTCAGTGCCTCGGCGTAGCGCGCATCCACGGTCATGCTGACGCTGACCTCCGAGGTGGCCAGACAGTCGACGCTGACCCCGTGGCGCGCCAGCACCTCGAACACCTGTGAGAGGTAGCCCTCGGCGTCGAGCATCCGCGTCGAGGTGAGATTGACCAGCATGTTGCCGCGCTTGACCGCGAGCCCTTGCACGGCCGCTCGGGTGCCGGCGTCCGGTACCTCGCGCAGCACCAGGGTGCCCTCGTCCTGCGGTGAGAACGTGTTCAGGATGCGGACCGGGATGCCGACCTCGACCGCCGGCTCGACCGTCTTCGGATGCAGCACCTTGGCGCCGAAGTAGGCGAGCTCGGCAGCCTCGGCGAAGGTGACGTGGCGCAGTGTGTAGGCGTTGCGCACGATGCGCGGGTCGCAGCTCATGATGCCGCTCACGTCGGTCCAGATCTGGATCTCCTCCGCGCCGAGCGCGCGACCGAAGATGGCGGCGGTGTAGTCGCTGCCGCCACGCCCGAGGGTGGTGCGCTCCCCGGTTCGGGTCCGGCCGAGAAAGCCGGTGACCACGGGAACCTCCTCGCCGAGCACCGGCGCGAGCGCCTTCTTGATCGCCGGGTAGGTCTCGGGGAGCACCGCTGCCTCGGTATAACCGTCGTCGGTCACGACGCCGGCGTCCCACGCGTTCCATGCCTTGGCCGGGACCTTGCGCTTGGAGAGGTGTGCGGCAACCACCTTCGACGACATCACCTCGCCGAACGAGGCGACGTAGTCGAGCGAGCGCGGGGTGAGCTCGCGCAGCAGATAGATTCCGTGCAGCGCCTCCTCGAGCCAGGCGAGGTCCGGATCGACCAGGCGGCGCGGCAGCCCGAGCTCGCCGAGCACGCGGCGATGGCGGTCACGCAGGGGGCGCACCAGCTCACGCGCCGGCGCGGTGCGGGCACGGGCGTCCTGCGCGGCGGCGAGGAGCTGGTTGGTGACCCCGGACAGCGCCGAGACCACCACCACGGGCTTGCGGTCTCGCGCCGCGGCCACGACCTCGGCGGTCTTTCGAATGGCCGCCGGCGTCCCCACCGACGTCCCCCCGAACTTCATCACGATCATGGCTCGACCCTCACTGCGCGCCCCGGCACCCGAACGCGCGGCATTGTAGGGCTGCCGGCCCGGGATTGCGCGGGGGGCGGAGCCTCAGCCGCTCATCATGCTCGGGAGCCAGAGGATGATCCCGGGGAAGACCATGCACAACGCGAGCCCCACCATCTGCAGCATGACGAACGGCATCGCCGACTTGTAGATGTCCATCATCGTCACGTCCGGTGGCGTGACCGCCTTCATGTAGAAGAGATTGAAGCCGAACGGCGGCGTGAGGAACGCCATCTCCATGTTGATGACGAACAGCAGCGCGAACCACAACGGATCGAACCCGAGCGAGATCACCACCGGGAAGAAGATCGGGGTGGTCAGCAACACGATTCCGGTCGGGTCGAAGAACATCCCGAGCACGAAGAAGATGAGCTGCATCACGATGATCGGCCACCAGCCCTCGCCGACCCCCGCGATCATCCCCGAGATGAGCCCCTGGGCCCCGGTCACCGCGTAGAGCGCGGTGAACACCGACGCGGCGAACACGATCCAGATCACCATCGCGCTCAGGCGCATGCACACGAACAGCGCCGAGCGGAAGTTCTGCCACGTCAGCTTGCGCTTCACCGCCGCGCTCACGATGGCCCCGAAGGCACCGATCGCGGAGGCCTCGCTCGGTGTCGCGAGACCCATGAACATCGAGCCCATGACCGCGATGATGAGGGCGATCGGTAGCAGCAGGCTGCCGAGCAGGCGCAGCCGCTGTCGGAGCGGCAGCCGCTCCTCTGCCGGCACCCCGGGACCCAGATCCTTCTGGAAGTGGCAACGGATCAGGATGTAGGCGATGAACAGCCCACTCAACAGCAGGCCGGGCAGGATGCCGGCGATGAACATCTGGCCGACCGAGAGCCGTGCGAAGAGCGCGAGGATGATCATCAGCACGCTCGGCGGAATCAGGATGCCGAGCGCGCCGCCGGCACAGATGCAGCCGATCGCGATGTCCTTCTTGTAACCGCGATTGAGCATCGACGGCAGCGCCAGCAGGCCCATCGACGTGGTGGCGGCGCCGCTGATGCCGACCATGGCCGCGAACAGGGTGCAGATGAGCACGGTACCGGCGGCGAGCCCACCGCGCAGACCGCCCATCCAGTGGTACATCAGCTCGTACAGATCCTCGGCGATGCCGCATCGTTGCAGCATCGCCCCCATGAATATGAACATCGGTACCGCGACCAGCAGGAACATGTCCATCGCCATGTACGTGCGGTTCGCGAGAATGGGGAGCGCGTGCGGCCCCCAGATCAGGATGATGAACAGGGTGGCCACGCCACCGAGTGCGAACAGCAGCGGCAGGCCGCACAGCAGCAGGATGATGAGGCTGCCGAAGAGGATCAGCGTCAGCCAGCCGGGGCCGAGTTCCATCATGTGCCTACTCCTCGTGCGTGGCGCTGCGGTCTGGGGTGTGGGTGGACGGAGACGCTGGCTAGTGGAGCGGTTCCCGCACCGGGAACACGTCCTCGCCCTTGATCACGATCGACACGTCACGGATGAGCTTGGCCACGGCCTGCAGGATGAACAGGAAGCAGCCGACCGGGACCGTGGTCCGCAGCGGGTAGTACGCGGGCGCCCAATGGGACATCGTGGTCTCGCCGATCTCCCAGGAGTTGATGGTGATCTTCAGGGATTCCCAGAACAGGACGCCGAGGAACAGGAACACGAAGCCGGAGGTGATGACGTCGAGGACCGCGCGGCCGCGAGGCGGCAGCCTGCCCCAGATGATGTCCACGTTCACATGGCCACCGGCGAGATGGGTGTAGGCCCCGGCCAGGACGATGTAGCCACCGTAGAGGAAGAGCGAGATCTCGTACGCCCACAGCGACGGCCGATTGAAGAAGTATCTCATCACGATCTCCCAGATCATGATGAAGATCATCGGGCACATCAGGAACGCGACCAGCCAGCCGATCCTGGCGTTCACCCAGTCCGTGTAACGCAGGAAGTACTCGATCGCCTTCACGGTCCCTCCTCGTGACCGCCGGCGTGGCCGGCGGTCGGTGACAGCTTGCGGGCGGGATGTGGCCGGCGCTCGGTCCGGCCGTCGGTCCGGTCACCGACCCGCGAGCGGTGCGGGCCGGTGGCCGTGGCGGAGGCGTCAGACCGGCAGCCGCTTCGGACCGTAGTAGTCCTTGTAGAGCTGCTTCGCCTCGGTGTAGATGTCGATCACCTGATCGATGTACGGCATCTTGCCGCGCAGGCTGAGGAACCGCTCCCAGCACCAGTCGGCGGCTGCGCGCAGCTCGTCGTCCGGCATGATGATGGTCTCCATCCCGCCCTTCGCCAGCGCGTTGCGGCCGCGGGCGTCGACCGGGATGGTCAGGGACGCGATGTCGAGGTTGTGGACTCGCGCCGCCGAGAGCATCACCTCTTGGAGATCCTCGGGCATCTCGTCGAAGGTGCGCTTGTTCATGATCATCTCGCAGACGTCGTAGGGGACGACCGAGGGATTGATGTAGTACTTGCAGACCTCGTTGAGCTTCATGCCGGCCCAGGCGTCCGGCGCGCCGAAGGCGGCGGCGTCGAGGATCTTGGTCTGGATCGCGGTGTAGATCTCGCCGCCGGGCAGGGTGACGATGGATGCGCCGTTGTGCACCAGCCAGTCGGCCCAGATGCCGAAGGCGCGGACTTTCATGCCCTTGAAGTCGGCGTACTTGCTGATGGAGCGGGTGGACACCATGCTGCCCCACTCGTCGGAGCACTCGTAGGTCAGGTGCATCACGCCGTGCTTGGCGTACGCCTCCCGCCAGATCTCCTTGATCCCCATGTTCTGGTAGATGTGCTCGTAGAACTCGACGTTCTGAAACGGGAAGAACGGCACCGCCCACAGGTACTCGCCGACCGGCACGATGCCGCGGTGGTAGACCGACGAGGTGATCGCGATGTCCGCGACCCCGGAGCCCACGCCGCGAAACGTCTCGCCGATACCGAGCAGCACCTCGGCGTCGAAGTTCGTCACCTTGATGCGCCCGCCCGACATCTTGTTCACGCGCTCGACGAACTGCTTGGCGGCCTGGTCCTGGGACTGGATGCCGATGCCGGTCCAGTTGCTCTGCAGCTTCAGGTTCCAGACCTTGGGCTGCGCGCGCACGATGGCGGGAAAGCCGAGCGCCGCCCCGCCGACCCCGGCGGCTCCGGTCTTCAGGTAATCGCGCCGAGAGACCTTTCGCTTCTTCTCCGCGCCCGCACCCGCACCTTCCGACTTCCGCGTCAGATCGCTCATGCCGAATCTCCTCTGTTGGCCTCCGGGGTGGAGAGTCTGTATCGCTCACCTACCCGCGGCGAGCGTAAGGGAGCCGGCCAGAGGGTGCAAGAAACGGATTCTCGCTGCGTGCTTGACCGGTGACGAGCACGCGGTCAGGGTGTGGAGCGCTCGCTGCGGGGCGCGTCGAGCCGCTCGAATCGCGCTCCTCGGCCGGGCGTCTCACCTCGACGGAGTGACCCACATGCGCCGCAAACCCTTCGAGATCTGGCACTTCGGTCGCCCGGCGGTGGCAGGGATGGAGGAGATCGCGGCGCGGTGCGAGGCGCTCGGCTTCGACGGCATGACGCTCACCGACTCGCAGAACCTCGCGCCCGACACCTACGTCGCGCTCACCCTGGCAGCGCGCGCCACCACCCGGCTCGCGCTCGGCACCGGGGTCACCAATCCGCTCACCCGCCATGCCGCGATCACCGCCGGTGCCATCGCGAGCCTGCAGGCGCTGTCCGGCGGTCGGATGATGCTCGGCATCGGCCGCGGTGATTCCTCGCTGTTCAACATCGGCCACAAGCCGGTGTCGCCGACCGTGCTGGAGCGTTATGTCGCCGACTTGCAGACGTACTTGCGTGGTGACGCGATCGACACCAACGGGTACGACAGCCGGCTCCGCTGGCTCGCCGACTCGGCGACGGCGAAGGTGCCGGTCGACGTCGCGGGCACCGGGCCGAAGGTGCTCTCGCTCGGCGCGCGGCTCGCCGACCGCGTGAGCTTCGCTGTCGGCTCCGACCCCGAGCGCGTCGCCTGGGCGATCGCGCACGTACGCCAGGCGTGCGGCGCCGACCGGCCGATGCCGTCGCTCGGCCTCTACCTGAACGTCTGCGTGCACGACGACCCGGCGCGCGCGGCGGAGCTGGTGCGCCCGGGCGTGGGCATCTTCGCGCACTTCACCGCCATGCCCGGGGCCACTCGCGAGCGGGTGCGCGACGAGGATCAGACCGTCTTCGACCGCCTGGGCCAGTACGACGCACCCCGCCACGGCCGGGGTGACGCCGCCCACGCGCGGGCCATGCCACCGGACTTCATCGAGCGTTTCGCGGTGGTCGGGTCGGCCGAGCACTGCCACGCGCGCCTGGCCGCGCTGCGCGACCTGGGAATCGACCGCATCTTCGTCATCGGCCCGCGTGCCGATCAGTTCGGCGCCGAGGCGGACGAGGCGCAGCGCCGCTTCGCCGAGGAGGTCATTCCGGCACTGCGGTGCTGAGGAGGGTCACCCGAGCGCGAGGAAACGCCCCCCGGAGCCCGCGGCGATGGTGATCAGTCCGAGGGCGACGTTGATGCGCACGATGCGCCGGATGCGGTCGAGCTCGCCGGCGGCCGCGGGGACGTCGCCGGCGTCGAGCGCACGCCCGAGGCGGCGGTAGGGGGCGAACCACACGTGCAGGAACAGGAGCATCATCGCGATGCCCGTCGCCTGCATGACGTGGACGTGCACGCCGACCGCACCCATGCCGCCGTAGAAGCCGAACACCATCCCGTAGCCGGTCACGAGCAGCACCACCACCGCCACCCAGACCCAGCGAAAGAAGCGGTCGAACACCGCGCGCCAGAGCGCGAGCCGTTGCGGCGGCTCGAGCACCGAGGCGGCGCTCGGACGCAGCGCGGTGTAGGCGAAGAACAGGCCTCCGACCCAGACCACGGCCGCGATCACGTGTAGCGCGAGAGAGATCGACATCGGTGGTGCCCCTGGCTCGGCGCGGCGCCGGAGGTGGCGGCCGTCGGCGCCGGTACCATACCCGCGGTGTGGTGCGGTGGCGAGCGCCGGTGCGAAGCGGGTGCGATGGTGCACAATTCGCGACCGTCGCGCCGGTGCGCAGCCGGCACCCCGCCAATCGGAGCAGTCAGCCCATGACGCCACGCATGAAGATCGGATTCACCCTGCCGACCTACACCTGGCCGGACCTGGACCAGGCGATGGGGCGGCGCATCGTGAAGGACATGGCGCGACGCGCGGAAGCGCTCGGCTACGACTCGATCACCGTCTGGGATCACCTGCTCGACGCCCCCGGCCTCTACGGCGGCTCCTGGCTCGACCCGCTGACGGTGCTGTCGTGCGTCGCCGGGGCGACCGACGCGATCCCCATCGGCACCCACATCCTGGTGTTGCCGCTGCGCCATCCGGTGCTGCTCGCCAAGGAGCTGGGCACGCTGTCGTGCATCTCCGAGGGGCGGCTGTTCATGGGGGTCGGTCCGGGGTGGAACGAGCCCGAGTTCACCGCCATGGGCATCTCCATGCGCGAGCGCGGCCGGCGTACCGACGAGAGCCTGGATGCGCTCTCGCGCCTGCTTCGTGAGGAGAAGGTCTCGTTCCAGGGGCGGTTCTGGCAGTTCGACGACGTGACCATCGTGCCGCGACCGGAGCGGCCGATCACGGTCTGGGTCGCCGGCGGGTCGCGCGTTCCCGACCCGATGTCTCCGGACAAGCCGTTCATGGTGCGCTCGGTGATGGACCGGATCGCCCGCCACGCCGACGTGTTCACGGTACGGGCATCCGGCAAGCACGAGTGGGTCGCGCGCGACATCGCCGCGGTGCGCGAGCACCTGCGTACCGCCGGTCGGGATCCGGCAACCCTCGGCATCGCCCACGTCCAGGCCGGCTACATCGTCGACACCGACGACCGCGAGGCCGCGCTCGCCCGCCAGCGCCGGCCGATGCAGGCGATGATGGGGCAGAACCGGAGCTGGGAGCATCTGCAGGACTGCTATCTCCTCGGCAGCGTCGACGACATCGTCGCCAAGTTGAGGGCGCTGGAGGCGGCCGGGGTGGAGCACGTCACCATCCATCCCGCGTCGGCGGAGATGGAGCAGCTCGAGCTGTGGATGGACCGGGTGATCGAGCCGCACTTCCGCGACTGAGTGACCGCCGGCCGGCTCGCGAGGAGGGTGCGGGTAGGATGAGGACGTCAGTCGTACGCGAGGTGTCCGCCATGCGTCTGTCCGCGATCGTGCTCGCCGCGCTGCTCGGCCTTCTCGGATCTTGGGCGTCAGCCGCGGCGACGATGCCCGACCCGAGTCTCACGCCGACCGAGGTGGTGCGAATCCAGCTCGAGGCCTTGCGCGCCAACGACGAGGCGGATCGCGGCATCGAGGTCGCTTTCCGCTTCGCCTCGCCGGCGAACCGCGACATGACGGGGCCGCTCCCACGCTTCGCGCGAATGATCAAGGCCGGCCCCTACGCCCTGATGCTGCGGTACCTCCGGTTCACCGTGGATGCCGAGGCGGTCGACGGTGACGTCGCGCTGGTGCGGGTGACCCTGATCGGGGCCGACGAGAGCATCGGCTACGTGTTCCAGCTCTCGCGCCAGCGCGCGGCGCCGTTCGAGCGGTGCTGGATGACCGACGCGGTGTCGGTCCATGCGGGGACCGGGCGAGCGGCCTGAGCCCCGCGCCCGGAGCGCCGCGGGCGCCGTTCTGCTCGCCGGCCTCACGCCGGCACATCGGCTAAGCTCTCGCCCCTGGCACGCCCAGGACGCTCGGACGAGCGCGGAGGATGTCCCGTGGATCGCAGCTCCAGGCTTCGGGCGGCCCTCGCCGCCGCGACACTGACTATCGGCTTCGCAATGGGTGCGTCGGCCGAGGACGCCTGGAAGATGCCGACGGCATCCCCCGCCGGCGGCGCGCTGGCCGACAACGTCGCGAAGTACGTGCAGGACGTCCAGGCGTTCAGCGGCGGCAAGGTGCGGGTGGCGCTCGCGCCGCCGGGTGCGAGCGCACAGACACTCGCCGGGTTGGCGCGCGGGCAGGTGCCGATCGCCGAGATCGAGCTGGCCGCGTCGGCCGGCGAGCACCCGTTGCTCGGCATCGACGGCCTGCCCTTCCTGGTGAGCGGCTACGTCAAGGCGGAGAAGCTGTGGCGGGTGTCACGGCCGGCCGTCGAGCGCATCGTCGCGAGCGGTGGCTATCGGATCCTGTTCGCAGTCCCCGCCCCGCCCGAGGGCCTGTTCTCGCGCCAGCCGGTGCCGGTGCCGTCGGCGCTGCGAGGGCGGCGCCTCGGCGTCGCCGATGCCGCCGGCGAGCGCCTCGCCGCGCTCCTCGGGGCCACCGCGGTTCGCATCGGCCCCGGTGACCTCACCCGCGCCTTTGCAGACGGCGCGGTGGACGCCGCGCTCGCCAGCCCGCCGGCGGTGATCTCCGCCGCTCTCGCCAGGGCCGCGCCGCACTTCTATCGCATCGAGGCGCGCATGCCGAAGCGCGCGGTGGTGGTGTCGTCGCGCGCGCTCGCGGGGCTCGAGCGCGGGGCGCAGATGGCGCTGGTCGAGTCCGCCAAACGGGCCGAGCAACGCGGGTGGCGGGCGAGTCGGGAGCAGGCCGCGGCGGTGGTCGAGGCGCTGACCGCCGCCGGGGTGAACGTCCACGAGCCGGAGCCGCAGTTCATCCGGGAGATGCACGATCTCGCGCGTCGGCTCGTCCTCGAGCTCACCGAGCGTGGCGGCGAGGAGGCGATCGCTATCGTCGACGCCTATTTCCGCCCCGAGTGAGCGGTCTCACGACCTGACCCGCTCGCTCGCCCGCACCCGTTCCCGATAGGTGATGTAGAGCCCCGCAGCCACGATCATCGCCGCCCCGACCCACACCCAGACGTCGGGCAGCTGCCCGAAGATCGCGAATCCGAGCACCGCCGCGCCGAGGAGCTGGGCGTAGCTGAACGGAGACACGATCGACGCCGGGGCGTGCTG
Organism: Ectothiorhodospiraceae bacterium; assembly: GCA_024234875.1. Taxonomy (GTDB): domain Bacteria; phylum Pseudomonadota; class Gammaproteobacteria; order HK1; family HK1; genus JACKNM01. Next base: position 70,605 of record JACKNM010000003.1, read on the forward strand.
GAACGCCTTGACCACGAAGTAGTGGCCGAGGCCGGCGACCGCGCCGAGCGAGGCGAGGATCGCGGCGTGGGTGGCGGTGTGCGGGGTCTCCCAATGCCACGGCAGGACCAGCGACGCGCCGAGGGTGCCGACCACCGCGGTCCAGGTGACCGAGGTGTCGGCCGGGTCGGTTGCGGCGGCGCGCCGGGTCAGCACCTGGTACAGGGCGTAGGCGCTCGCGCTGCCCAGCACCAGCACCGCCGCCGGATGCACCGCATCGGTGCCCGGGCGGATGATCACCAGCGCGCCGAGGAAGCCGAATCCGACCGCGGTCATGCGTCGCCAGCCGACCTGCTCGCCGAGCATCGGAATCGCGAGCAGGGTGACGATGATCGGCGAGGTGAAGTTGATCGCGGCGGCGGTCGGCAGCGAGATGTAGCGCAGCGCGGTGAAGTAGCAGAGCGTCGACGCCAGCAACAGCGCCGAGCGCACCACGTGCAGTCCTGGCCGGCGGGTCGCGAACAGCCGCAGGCCTCGGCGCGGCATGAACACCAGCATCATGCACAGCAGATGGCCGGCGTAGCGCGCCCAAACGATCTCGACGATCGGGTACTCGCCGCCGAGCAGCTTCGCGCCGGCGTTCAGGAACGGCAGCACGAGCGCGGCGGTGCACATGAACGCGATGCCGCGTCCCACGTGATGATGGGCGGCGTGGCTCGGGCTCGGCTGGGACAAGGTGGCTCCGGGGGGCGACGTGCGGCGAGAGCGTGATCCTGACCGCCGGTCGCGGGCTCGGCAAGTCGGCGGCGTGCGCGCGCGAGTGGGAGAACGCACCGAAAGCGGGCGCGCTCCACCACTATCCTGCGCCGGTCCGTTCTCGCGCGGTGTGCACCAGGGCGGATGCCCGCGCGGTAGGAACGGGAAGGGATGGGCTTTTGCGGAGAGACTCGTACACTGAGCGTCGGGTTCGAGCGCCGTGGCCCCGCCACCGCGTCGCCGTGAGGGTTGCGGTCGACGAGCCGGACGAGGAGCGGCGCCCACCGTCGGAGACGGCGGGGGCCGCCCGCCATGCGAGCACGATCATGACCGAGCAGTTGCTGGACGAGTTGGACCTGGTGCGCACGGTGCTCGAGCATCGGCTGCGCCAGGCCGACCTCGAGCGAATCCTGCACGCGCTGTCGGAGCGCGATCGCTCGGAGCTGCTGCACAAGGTCGGTGACTTGCTGCGACACATCTCGGCGCTGGTCGAGGTGTCGAGCAAGATGAGCGACACGCTGTCGCTCGACATCCTGCTGCCCCGCCTGATGACCATCGTCACCGAGACCCTCGGCGCCGACCGCAGCACGCTGTTCCTGTACGACGAGGAGACCGACGAGCTGTTCTCGCGGGTCGCCCAGGGGGAGCAGGTGGGCGAGATCCGCATCCCTGCCGGCGCCGGCATCGCCGGCTCGGTGTTCTCCACCGGCGAGGGCTGCATCATCGCCGACGCCTACGCCGATCCCCGCTTCAATCCCGAGGTCGACCGGCGCACCGGCTACCGCACGCGCAACATCCTCTGCCTCCCGGTCCGCTACAAGGGCCGAGCGATCGGCGTGACCCAGGTGCTGAACAAGCACGACGGCGCGTTCGACGGCGAGGACTTGCGCCTGCTCGAGGCGTTGACGGCGCAGGCGGCCTCGGCGCTCGAGAACGCCCAACTCTACGAGCGGGTGGAGAAGGCGCGGCGCGAGGAGGCGCAACTGCTGGAGGTGACGAGCGCGATCGCCTCGGAGCTCCAGCTCGATACCTTGCTCGAGCGCGTCATCTCCGCCACCACCGAGATGCTGGAGGCCGACCGCAGCACGCTGTTCATGCACGACCCGAAGACCGGCGAGCTGTGGTCGCGGGTGGCCGAGGGTATCGGCTACAAGGAGATTCGCTTTCCTGCCGACGCCGGTATCGCGGGCGCCTGCTTCGCGAGCGGCGAGGTGGTGAACATCGCCGACGCCTACGAGGATTCGAGATTCAACCGCGAGGTCGACCGTCGCACCGGCTATCGCACGCGCAGCGTGCTGTGCATGCCGGTGGTGAACAAGGAGGGGCGCAAGCTCGCGGTCATCCAGGTTCTCAATCGGCGCGGCGGGCCATTTCGCGTCGTCGACGAGAAGCGGCTGCGCGCGTTCTCGGCCCAGGTGGCCATCGCACTGGAGAACGCGCAGCTCTTCGACGACGTGCTCAACGAGCGCAACTACAACGAGAGCATCCTGCGCTCGCTGTCGAACGGCGTGCTGACGCTCGACGTCGACGGCCGGGTGCGCAAGGCCAACCGGGCGGTGCTCGACATCCTGGGGCAGGGGCTCGACGACGTGCTCGACCACACCCTCGAGTCGCTGTTGCCGGGCGCGGGTAACCACTGGGTCCGCGACAGCCTGGCCAAGGTGGTGGCGAGCGGCGAGGTCGACATCGCGATGGACGCCGAGCTCGCGCTCGGGGCGGGATCGTCGGCGTCGGTCAACCTCACCACCGTGCCACTGCGCCACATCAACAACGGCCCGATCGGCTACATGCTGGTGCTCGAGGACATCACCGCGGAGAAACGCGCCAAGGGAACCCTCGCGCGCTACATGACCAAGGAGGTGGCGGACCGGTTGCTCGAGGCCGGCGAGGACGTGCTGGGGGGGCAGTCACAGGTCGCGACGGTGCTGTTCTCCGACATCCGCGGCTTCACCAGCATCGCCGAGGAGCTCGGGCCGCGCGAGACGGTCGCGATGCTCAACGACTACTTCACCGACATGATCGAGGTGATATTCAGCCACCGCGGGATCCTCGACAAGTACATCGGTGACGCCATCATGGCGCTGTTCGGCGCCCCGTTCCCGTCCGCGGACGACGCCGACAACGCGGTGCTGGTCGCCAACGAGATGATTCGGGTGCTGCGCACCTTCAACGCCCGCCGCCAGGCGGCCGGCAAGCACACCATCGACGTCGGAATCGGTATCAGCACCGGCGATCTGGTGGCGGGGAACATCGGCTCGCCGAAGCGGATGGACTACACGGTGATCGGCGACACCGTGAACCTCGCCGCGCGGCTGGAGAGCGCGACGAAGTACTACGGCGTGAAGATCCTCTACAGCGAGTTCACCGCCGCCAGCCTGCGCAACGCGACGCTTCGCCGCAGGCTCGATCGAATCCGCGTCAAGGGGCGGCACGAGCCGGTGCTCGTCTACGAGAGCCTCGACCACCACGACGAGGCGGGGCGCGCCGACCTCGACCGACTCCTCGACGCGTTCGAGGAAGGGATCGAGCGCTACTTCCGCGCCGACTGGCGCAACGCCGCGCGCCACTTCGCCCGCGCCCTCGACGTGAAACCCGACGACTCGCCGTCGCGGCTGTATCTAGGGCGCTGCGAGCACTACCTGACCCAGCCCCCGGCCGGGGACTGGGACGGCGTGTGGAGCATGCAGACGAAGTGAGCCTACAGCAGCATGCGCGCCGGCTGCTCGATGTTGGCGCGAATCGCGCCGAGGAGGCGGGCGGCGGTGGCGCCGTCGATGACGCGGTGATCGACCGACAGCGTGCAGGTCAGCATCGCGCGGACCGCGGGTGATCCGTCGACGGCGACGACGCGATCCTCCACCGCGCCGACCGCCAGGATCGCGCTCTGTGGCGGGTTGAGGATGGCGGCGAACTCGCGCACGCCGAGCATCCCGAGGTTGGAGATGCTGACGGTGCCGCCGCGGTACTCGTGCGGCGCGAGGTCGCGTGTCCTCGCGCGCGCGGCGAGGTCGCGCATCTCGCGCGAGATGTCGACGATGCCCTTGGTGTCGGCGGCTCGAATCACCGGCGTCACCAGGCCGTCGGGAATCGCGACCGCGACCGCCACGTCGACCGAGTCGTGGACCAGCATGCCGTCGGGGTGCCACGACGCATTGGCTTCCGGCACCGCCCGCATCGCCTGTGCGGTGGCCCGGATCACGATGTCGTTGAGCGTCACGCGCACGTCACCGGTCGCGCCCTCGACGGCGTGGCGCATCGACAGCAGGCCGTCGGCGCGGCAGTCCATGGTCAGGTAGAAGTGCGGCGCCTCGCGCTTCGCGGCCTGCATGCGCTCGGCGATCACCCGGCGCATCCGCGAGTGGGGCACGAGGTCGGGGCTCGCGGGGGCGGCTGGCGCCTCGGTCGGCAACTCGGGCGTGCGCGCAGGGGTCGGGGCGGCCGGGGTGGGGCGGGCGCTCACGACCGGGCCCGCGCCGTTGCGGCCGAGCACCGCCTCGATGGCGGCGAGGCCCACGGTCTCGTGCGACGCGCCGACGAGGGTATCGAGGCGCAGGCCGGCCAGCGCCGCGACCCGCCGGGCGAGCGCGGAGGCCTCGACCCGGGTCTGACCGCCGCCAGCCGCAGGCCCGGCGGAGACCACCCGGCGGCGCGGGGCGGGCGCCGAAGGCGGCGCGGCAGGCTCCGGCAGAGCTGGCGCGGCGCTCGACTCGGTCGCCGAGGCCTTCTCGGTTGCCGGTGCGGCGTCGACCGCGTCGTCGGACGACAGCCTGACCAGCGGCGTGCCGGCGCCGATGCCCTCGGTGCCGGCGGCAACCAGTAGCTCGCTCACCACCCCGGAGGCGTCGGCCACCACCTCGACCACCGCCTTGTCGCTCTCGACCTCGGCGATCGGTGAGCCCGCCGCGACTCGCTCACCGACCTCCACCAACCAGGCGACCAGCGCAGAGGCGGTGCCCGGCGCGATGTCCGGCATCACGATGGTGTGCGCCACGCTGCGCCTCCGCGATCTCGCAAACGCCCAATGCTATCAGCCAGCCGGCGGTCCCCGGAACCGCTCGTCGACCTCGACCTGGTACGCCTCGGCCAGCCGGTTGGTCTCGTTGGCCATGCCCACGATGGCCACCAGCTCGCCGAGCATGCCCTCGGTCATGCCGCGGGCCCGCGCCGACGCGGTATGGCTGCTGATGCAGTAGCTGCAGCCGTTGGTGACGCTGACCGCGACGTAGAGCAGCTCCTTGGTCAACGGGTCGAGCTCGCCCGGTGCCATCACCTCCTTGACGCTCTCCCAGGTCCGACGCAGCGTCGGCGGGTGATTGGCCAGCACCTTCCAGAAGTTGTTGATCCAGTCGGTGCCGCGGGTGGCCATGATGTCGTCGTAGACCGCTCGCACCTCCGGGCCCGCCTGCTCGTACTCGATCATCTCGCTGAGTGGCATCGGTCGCGCTCCTTCTCGCCGCCTCGGCGGATGTTAGCAGCCATCAGCGGCGCCGCCGTCGGGGCTTGCATTCGGCGGGCGCATCATCGACAAATCGCAGCCGACCCCTGCCCAGCCCACCGCCACCGGGAGGACCCATGGCCGAGACCCTCTCCGAGCTGCTTCGCGAGCGCTATGGCCGCTCGCCGTCGGTGCCCGAAGGACTCGAGAGCTCACCCGAGCTCCGCGCCATCGCGGCCCATCGCAGCCACCGGCGATTCGCCGACCGCCCGGTGCCCGATGCCTTGCTCGACACGTTGCTCGCCTGCGCCTTCGCGGCGCCGTCGAAGTCCGACCTGCAGCAGTCGTGCGTGATCGACGTCCGCGAGCCGAGCCTGCGCGCGCTCTTCGTCGAGCTCATCCCGTCGATGGCCTGGATCGGCGAGGCGCCGGTATTCCTCGTCTTCTGCGGCGAGAATCGGCGGATCCGGCGCATCTGCGAGATGCGCGGCCCGGCCTTCGCCAACGACCACCTCGACAGCTTCTTCAACGCGAGCGTCGACGCCGCGCTGGTGATGATGAGCTTCATCCACGCCGCCGAGGCTGCCGGGCTCGGCTGTTGCCCGGTGAGCGCGGTGCGAATCCACGCCCGGCGGCTCTCCGACGCGATGGGGCTACCGGCGCACGTATTCCCGGTCGCCGGACTCGCGCTCGGCTACCCCGGGCAGGCGCGGAAGATCACGCCCCGGCTCGGCCTCGCCGCCTCCGTCCACCGCGACCGCTACGACGACTCGCGCCTGCCCGAGCTGCTCGACGAGTACGACCGCCGGCGAGACGCGGTGCTGCCGCTGGCGCCGGACAAGCAGCGCCGGCCGGATCAGTTCGGGGTCGCCGCGTTCTACGGCTGGTCCGAGGACAAGGCGCGCCAGGTCGCGGTGCGCGAGCGCGGCGACTTCGGGGCCTTCGCGCGCGACCAGGGGTTCTCGCTGGACTAGGCGCTGGTGGGACTCAGGTCTCGCGGCGCAGCCGCTGCGCCTTGGCCTGGACGCGCTCGACGTAGCGCTCCACCGCCACCACCACCCGGCGGTGGCGGCCACGGCCGACCACCTCCTCGCCGTCGCGGACCTCGGCCTCGAACTGCACCCCGCGGTCCTGGACGAAGGCGATGCGGGTCATGATCTCGACCTCGGCGCCGATCGGGGTCGCCGCCACGTGGTCGACCGCGACATGGACCCCGACCGAGCTCTCGCCGGGCTCGAGGTGCTCGGCCAGAAGCCGGAAGCAGGCGTACTCGACGTCGTTCACCATCGACGGGGTGCTGTAGACGCGGCCGTCGCGGCCGAGAAACTCGATCACGCGACCGGCGTCGACGACCACTCGCTCGCGGCGCTCGAGCCCCGGCCGGAGGGACGGCTTCACGAGTCGCCCTCGCAGGTGGTCGGACGACGGGCCGGGGCGTGGCTCGGAGCTCTGTCGGCGGTCATCGCGATGGATTCCGGCGTGGGGGCGAGCGATGGTAGCCGAACTGGCGCCCCCGCCGGTGACCGCGATCACCGCACGGTCGATCGCCCCGGGCCGATGGTCTACCTTCACGGATTGGCGACGGGATTTCTCGATGCAGGCAAAACGTTCCGAGTTCCCCCACCGACCGACGGTGCCGCCGCGTGCCAGCCACAGCGGGCGGGAGCGCACCAACCTGCGGCCAGTGGTCGCCGCAGTGGTGATGGTGTTGGCGATCATCGGTGTCAGTCGCCTGCCACTCGAGCGGCTGCTCGAGGAGGCCGGCGGGTCGCTCGGGGACGACGCGCGCGCGCTGCTCGCGGAGGGCCGCGCCGCGGTCGAGGCGCTGCTCGACTCCGGTGAGTCGAGCGACGGTCCACGCCCCGCGCCGCCGCCGCGGCGGTCCCAGGGGGCCGAGCGCGTCGCTGCCGGCGACGGCGGAGCAGCCTCGGCGAGATCGCAGTCACCGCCGCGCTGGCGCGTTCTGCTCGATCAGGCGCGGGAGGCGAGCCGCGCCCGCGATCACGATGCGGCCGAGGCGCTCTACCTCAACGCGCTCCATGCCGCCGAGTCCGGTGATGTCGGGCCGGTGGTCCCGGTCCTGGTGCGCGAGCACCTCGCGAGCTTCTATCTCCGCCAGCGACGGCACGAGGAGGCCCGCGCCCTCTACGCGCAGGTGATCCCCGCCTACCAGGCGCTCGGCGGCGATCCGGCGCGAATGGCACGCGTGGAGCGCGGTTACGGCCTCACGCTGCGCGGCCTGGGCGACACCGCCGCCGCGCTCGAGCACCTGTACGCCGCGGTCGGTCACGCGCGCGAGGGCGGAGACGGCGCGGCGTCGACCCTGGTCTTCGCGCTGACCGACGCGGCCGGGATCCAGAACGACCTCGGGCAGCGCTCGCGCGCCCTCAGCGACTATGGCGAGGCGGTGGCAGCGTCACGGGCGCACTTCGGCGCCGACCACCGCCGGACCCGGAAGCTGGAGGCGTTGCTGGCCGAGCTCGGAGGGTGAGCCGTCGGGCTCAGCCGGCGGGTAGCAGCCAGACGCGGTGCACGTCGCCGCGCGCGTCGAGCAGGTAGCGCACCCGCGTGCGCTCGCGAATCGAGCCGGGCACGACGGTGCGGTTGGCGCGATCGTGGATGCGGCAGCCGGGCGACAGGCGCAGTGCCTTGCCGTCGATGGTGACCAGCCGTCCGTTCGGAGGCGTCATCACGCCGGTGCGTGCGTCGTCCGGGATCGGCACGCCCACCGCCGGTCTGGGGGTGTCGGCGGCCGCCGCGGTCGGTGCGCCGAGCGAACGCTGAATCAGGTCGATCCCGCTGCTCGACTGCTGTGCCGCGCACGGCCACGCGACCGCCGCCGCCACCACCATCCCCAGCAGTCCGGACCACGACCTGCTCGCCATCTCACCTCGATCCTGGAGCTCGACGACGGAGAGTCTAGCCGGCATCGAGGCGGTCTGCTCGGGCCGGGACGGGCGGTGGTGATAGAGTGCGCACCCCGCCCGCTCGCCCGGGCCCAGGCGCCGGCGCAAGCCGTGGTGAGATCGCAACGACTCGTCCCCTCCCGGAGCTCCACGCGGTGACCGGCGGCGCTGCGCGCATCGCCGGGATCGCGTTCGGTCTCGGCATCGCGACCTTCGCCGCCTACCAGCAGTTCAAGCTGCCGGTGGTGCTGCCGGTGATGCTGGACAGCTACGACTACGACCGCACGCTCGCTGGCGGCTTCATGTCGATCTATGCCCTGGCCGGCCTCGCGCTCTCGGTGTGGGCGAGTCGGCTGATCGAGCGCCAGGGGGCTTTCGGGCCGGTCCTGCTCGCACTCGGGCTGGGAATCCTCGGCAACGTGGTCACCCTCGGCGCGCCGGAGTCGGCGACGGTGGTGCTCGTCGGGCGCGCGCTCGAGGGCGCGGCGTTCGCCATCCTCGCGGTGTGCGGCCCGGTGCTGGCGAGCTCGAACGCGAGCGCGAGCCAGCTCCCCTTCGTGTTCGGTCTCATCGCGACGTGGATCCCGATCGGCCAGCTCTCGGCCACCCTGCTCGCGCCGGTCTCGCTCGCCACCGTCGGTTGGCAGGGGCTTTGGTGGCTCGCGGTGGTGGTGGGGGTACTGGTGGCGCTGGCCGCGCTCGGGCTCGAGCGCCACGACCCGAGCCTGCTCTTCCCGGCGCGCCGTGGTGGCGGGGGCCTGCGCTCGGCCCCGCTGACCGCCGGCGAGCGAGTGAGCCTGGTCGTCAGCGGCGCCGTGTTCATGCTCTGGTCGGGGCAGTATTTCGCGTTCATGACCTGGATGCCGCTCTATCTGGTCGAGGTGCACGGGCTCGACTTGCGCGGCGCACAGATCGGCTACGTGGTGCCGGTGGTGCTGGTGGCGAGCTTCAGCGTCATCAACGGCATCCTGATGCGCGCCGGCATCCGTCTCGGCACCCTGCTGGTGAGCGCGATGGTCACCCAGGCGCTGGTGTGGTGGCTGATCCCGCACGTCGACGCCGGGATGCTCGGCATCGCGCTGGTGGTCGTCTACGGCGCCGGTGCTGGAATCGTGCCGTCGTCCCTGTTCGGGACGCCGAGCGCGATCCTCGGGCCAGGGCGCAATCCGGCGCCCGGCTTCGGGTACATCATGACCGCCCGCAATCTCGGCGTGCTGATCGGGCCGGTGCTGATCGCGGAGGTCTCGAAGGCCGGCGGCTGGAATGCCTCGGCGCCGGTGTTCGCGACCATCACCACCGTCTGTCTCGGCCTCGCGCTCCTGCTCGCGGCGCGGCTGCGCACCCACTGACACGGCATCATGGCGCTCTATTTCTACGACTACATCATCGTCGGCGCGGGTCCCGCCGGATGCGTGCTCGCCTCACGGCTGTCGGAGGATCCGACGACGCGGGTGCTGGTGCTGGAGGCCGGCCCGATGGACGGCAGCCTGTGGACCGAGATGCCGGCCGCGCGCCACCGGGCGGTGCAGTCGCCGCGTCACCTGTGGGGCGGCGCCGGGGAGCCGGAGCCCGGGCTCGACGGACGTACCCCGCCGTGGCCGCGCGCGCGGGTGCTCGGCGGGTCGTCCGCGCTCGACGACATGGTGCACCTGCGCGCGCGCCGCGCCGACCTCGATACCTGGGCCGATGCCGACCTTCCCGAATGGTCGGCGGAGCGCTGCCTCGGCTACTTCCGTCACGCCGAGCGTTGCCCGGGCGGTGACCCCGCATGGCGCGGCGACCAGGGACCGGTGGTGCTCGCGCGGGGACGCCTCGACCAGCCGCTCGACGCCGCCTTCGTCGCCGCCGGCGCGGCGCTCGGGCATCCCACTGCCGACGACCTCAACGGCGCCGCCGAGACCGGGTTCGGCGCGCTCGACACCGCGGTGGTGGCCGGCCGGCGGCTGAGCGCGGCGCGCGCCTACCTCCACGGCGTGCGCAAGCGCGGCAACTGCGTGCTCGAGGTCGGCTCCCACGTCGAGCGGCTGAAGATCGAGGGCGGCAAGATCCGTGGGGTCGTCTATCGACGGCTCGACGTCACCCAGCACGTGCTGGCGGACCGCGAGGTGATCCTGTGTGGTGGGGCGATCGGCTCGCCGCACGTGCTGCTGCGCTCGGGTCTCGGGCCGGCGGATCATCTCCGCGCGCACGATGTCGAGGTGGTGGCGGATCTTCCTGGCGTCGGCGCCGGCCTCGCCGATCATCTCGCGGTCTCCGTCCTGCTCGCGGCAGCGCCGCGCGCCCGCATCGAGGGCCTGCGCGGCGTCCGGCCCCAGCTCGCCGCCGGTTGGCAGTGGCTGCGCCATGGCAGCGGCCCGGCGGCGCAAGCCCATGTCGGCGCCGGCGCCTGCCTCGCGCTGCCGGGCGCGGCTCGTCCCGACGTCACCTTGCGGGTCTCACCCCTCGCGCCGGCGGCGGACGGGTTGCTGCGCATCGATCCGGAGGCGGTCCAGATCACCGCCACCGTGAGCGGCCTCCAGAGCCGGGGCAGCGTGCGGCTGCGGGGCGCGGGCGCCGACCTCGCGCCGGCGGTCGGCTTCGGCTATCTCGGCGCGGATGCGGACCGGGCGGCGCTGCGCGAGGCGGTGGCGCTGGTGCGTGAGGTCGCCGGTCGCGCCGAGCTCGCCGACCTGCTCGGTCGCGAGCTCGCCCCCGGCCCCGACGTGCGCGGTGACGATGCGGTCGACGCCTGGGTGCGGGCCACCACCCGCAGCGGCTGGTTCCCGGCCGGCACCTGCCGCATGGGGAGCGGCCCCGAGGCGGTGGTCGATCCCGACGGGCGGGTGCCGGCGGTGGAGGGCTTGCGGGTGGTCGACGCGTCGATCTTCCCGTTCGCGCCGACCGGGACCCTCGCCGCCTGCGAGGTGATGGCGGCGGAGAAGGTCGCCGACCGCATCCGCGGGCGACCGCCGTTGCCGGCGGGGCCGGTGGAGGGGCTCAGTTAGCCGTGTTCTTCTCGGGCGGGGGCACGACGTCGCGGGTCCTCGGGGTCACGGGGACCTGCTGGATCGGGGCGTCGCGGGTCACCGCCGGCGGGTAGGGGGCATTGGGCGTGCCGCTGCCGCCGTCGACCTGGACGGCGGGCGTGCTCGACTCCCGCGGCAGCGTCGGGGCCTGCAGCACGATCGTCAGGTAGCCCCCGCCCAGCGTGCCGACGAGCATCAGCCCCACCACCACGTCGAGCACCAGGTCGAAGCGGCGTCCGCGGAAGTCGAGCGGCGGGAACCGGGCGCCGGTGGTCGTGGCGCCCTCGGCCGGCGGCTCCGCCGACGCCGATCCCATGGTGGTGGTCGCTCCCTCCCAGCCCGGCTCGCTGCTCATGCCAGCGCCTCCTCGCCCCGGCCGCGCTTGGTGGTCGGTGCGTCGTCGCGGGCCAGGCTCCAGCCGAGCGCGGCGAAGGCGAGCAGCCATACGAGCTCCAGCGCGCTCTCGACCGGGCGCGCGTCGTAGGCGACCAGGACATCGGTCCCCATGAGACTCACCTGGCTGCCCAGCTGGGCCGCGATGTCGCCACCGACGATCAAGCCGACCGCCGCCTGCGCGAGCGACAGCACGAGCACGAGCGCGAGCCCCGAGACGGCCCCGCCGCGACCCCGAGTCGCGCCGAGACACACCAGCAGCGCGGCGAGCGGATAGGGGTCGACGAGCCCCGACCTCACCGACACCGGGCCGACGAGCAGCTCGAACGAGAACGGCGCGAGCAGCGTCACCAGCCCGACGCCGGCGGTGAGGCCCATCGCGTGCTGGCGCAGGGTCGCAGGATCGACGACGACCCGCGCCGCCACCTCGCGCAGCAACCGCCCGCAGCCCAGCACCATGGCCTGGCTCGCGAGGTGGTCCAGTCGGTAGAGGTCGTAGCGCACCCGTAGCGGTCCGAGATCCGGCGGACGGAGATCGAGCGACGTGATCACCAGCCCGGCGAGGGTGGCGACCGCGAGCGCCACCACGATCGGTCGCAGTCGGACTCGCGTGAGGCCCAGCAGGAACAGCACCGTCGCCATCAGGTAGGTGGGGTCGTAGTAGAAACCGGCCTGGAACGGACCGATGGCCTCGGACAGGCTCACCCGGGTGCCGAGCACCAGCAGCAGGAACACCATCGCCCGCGCGCCGAGGGTGTCGGCCTCCAGGATGCGCTGCCGGTATTGCTCGTCGGCGGCGACCCGGAGCACCAGCAGCGCCGCGATCGCGATGCCGATGTTTCCGGCGAGCCCGATGCGCAGCGAGTCGGCGAGCGCGAAGTGGAACCAGACGAAGGCCGGTATCAGGCCGACGATCAGGGCGCGTCGCGCCCGCATCCCGTGGCGGGCGCCGAGCCAGGCCGCGGCGGGGAGGTAGGCGAGCGCCGGATAGAGCTCGGCGGACACGCCGATACGGACGCTCACCGTGAGGCCGACGAGCCACAGCAGGGGCACCGCCCAGCGCGGCGGCGGGGCCGACTCTCCCCAGGCCGGGGAGGGCGCGCGGGCGCCGGCGGGCGCCGGCATCGCGATGCGCAGAGCGCCGATGGCGAACGTCACGTAGAGCGCGCCGACCACCAGCGGCGGCAGCTCGGTTCCGGCGGCGGCGCGAAGCACGAGCGCGAACGCCCACAGCGCGCCCATCGCGCCGGCGAAGGCGGCCACCGCGCCGAGCCGGGGTCGCCAGCCCTGACCGGTTCCGACCAGCCACACCGCGAGCACCATCAGGGCCAGCGCGCGGAGCCCGAGGGCGGGCTCGGCGGGCGCGAGCCCCACCAGCACGTCGCCCAGGATCGCGACCGCGATCGCCATTGTGAGAGCGGTCACCAGGGTGACCCCGTCCACTCGCAGCCGTCCCGCGCGCTGCAGCACCAGGCTCGCGGCGAGCAACCCGCCGACGGCGCACCCGGTGCTGGCCGGGCCGGTGAGGTAGCTCTCGCCGGGCGGCAAGCCGCCGGCGAGCCGCAGCCCGGCATCGACGGCCGAGCGCAGGCCGGCATCGAGCGCGAACAGCACCATCGCCTGGCCGCCGACGAGTGCGGCGAAGACGCGAGCCGCCTCGCCGCGGTCGAGCCCGAGCCGGGAGAGCAGCAGTGTCGCTGCCGGGACCGTGATCGCGGCCAGCAGCGCCATCAGCACCAGGCCGCGTCCGACGTACCCGTAGCCGTTCACGCTCTCTGGCCGCCCGATCGCCGCCCACGCCATCGCCGGCGAGGCGAGGAGGTCGTGCCCACCGACGAACGCGAGGGCGGCCACGAAGGTGAGCGGCAGCGCGACCCACGGCCGTCGCCAGCCGACGAGGCGCCGCGGCAACTCGGCGTCGCCGGTTCCCGGGGGCTGGCCGCGAGTGGCCGCCACCAGCCCGGCGGCGAGGAGACCGGCCAGGGCGAGCGCGCCACCGGGTCCGGTGTCGATCTGGATCACCAGCCCGGCGCCGATGGCGCCGCCCGCGACCGGCAGGCCGAGCGCGAGGCGGGCGAGCGACTCACCCCCGGCGCGGACGTCCGTCGCCTGCGCCACCCGGATGGCGAGCCCGGCGAGGACGAGGGCGACGCCGAGCAGACGCGCGGGGGTGTCGATGGTCTGCCAGAAGGTGTCCAGCAGGCGCTGGTACTGGTCATAGGTCTGGCCGATGCCGGAGGCGATGTCCGGGGCCATCGGATGCGCGACCCACAACGCCGCGGCGGCGAGCAGGGCGACCGCAGCTGCCGTCATCTCCACCGGATCGCGGCGCGGCCGGAGCAGGTGATCGAGCGCGCGCGGGGCCTCGATCGACAACGCGTCGAGTGCCTCGCCACGCATGACGGCGAGGAAGATCTGGTCGCGCAGTGGCGAGTCGGGATTGCCGCGGACGCGGTCGAGCAGGGTGTCGACCCAGCCCTGCCCGCTGCGCCGCGCGATGTCGAGCGCGGTGGGGTCGTCGGGGCGCGGCCCGGCGCCGAGCAGGAGTGCCTGCAGCACGTCACGGGCCTCGGCGGCCCGCGCCGGCGGCAGCAGGCGCACCAACGGCAGGCGCAGCCACGCCGGCATTGCCGCCTGTCGGAACCAGGGCAGGCGCGCCAGTCGCAGCAGACCCGCCTCGTCCAGCAGCGGATGGCCGTCCGGTCGGCGCAGGTGCTCGCCGAGCGCGATGGTCACCGCGGGGTGGACGCCAGGAAAGATCGCGCAGGCCGAGAGTAGCTCGAAGCCGGTCGGTCCGAGGTAGGCGCGCAGATCGTGGAGCAGGCGCTCGACCTGCTCCGGCGGCGGTGCGCCGCCCCCCACCCACTGCCGGCTGGCGCTGCGCAGCGACGCCGGGTAGGGGCGGACGGCGCGTCCGGGCGGTGGCAGGTCCGCGCCCTCGGCATCGGGCCCCCGGCTCACCAGGTCGACGTACGCCTCGAGGCCACCGGAGGTCGCGGGCAGCACCACCAGGCCGGCCTCGGCGAGCACCCGCTCGCGCTCGCCCCAGGCGGCCGGAGCGACCGGGGTGAGGAGGATGGCCTCGTCGAAGTCGCGCAACGAATGCGCCCACGGCCAGAGATCGCCGGTGCGTGGATCGAGGAAGCAGCTCCCGTCGCTCAGGATGACCAGTGGCAGCTCGGGATGCCGGGTCGAGAGGTCGGTGAGGTGCAGTGGCTCGTCGTCGGGGCGATGGTGGGCGACGAGCACCCGCGGGTCGGCGCTGAAGGTGTAACGGGCATGCACCACCTGCTCGGTCTCGAGGCGCTGGCCGAGCACCTCGGCCAGGGCGCCGAGTAGATCGCGCGGCGTCGCGCGCTCCACGATCAGGGTGTACTCGGGCTGGCGCCGCCGGCGGCGGGTGACCCGCACCAGTCGCCCGGCCGCGCGCGCGGTGGCGCGCACCGTGCGCCCGGCGTCGAGGCGGCGCCCCGGAGATTCCCGGTAGCTCTTCAGACCCTGCAGCCGGTGGCGGAATCGGCCCTGCTCGAACAGGGTGTGGCTGGCGGGCTCGAAGCCGAGCCGCTCGCCCTCCGGCGCCTGCGGTGCGAACGCCTGGGTCAGCGCGCGCCGGCGCCGGCGTCGGAACGAGAGCGCGGCACCGAGGATCGCGAGCGGGAGCAGGGCGACCAGCCAGCGGTCGGCCCTGGCGAGCAGGGCGACCGCGCGCTGCAGGAGGCCGAAGGCGTCGTACCACGGCGCCTGCGCGACGGGTTCCGTGCCCGGCGCGACAGTCGGCAGGCTGATGCCGAGCCCGGCGTCGCGTACGAGCCACACCAGGCCGACGAGGAGCGGGAGCGCCAGCAGCCCGAGCAGGAGCGTCCAGCGTCGCCCGCGCGCGGTGCGCCGCTCCACCGCACGCTCGGCGCGGCTTCGCTGCGCGGCCATCGCCGCCAGGCGCTCGCGCTCGGCATGGGCGACGTAGCGCTGGTGGAACAGGTGCTGCTCGCGCGGCGTCTTGCACACCAGCGGCGCGAGCCAGCCCGCCCAGCGCTCGGGCGGCGCATCGACGCGGCCCTGGGCGATCATCGCGGCGACGAGGGTCTGTGCGCGGGCGTGCTCGCGGGTGCCGATGCGCAGACCGTCCTCGACTCGCATCCGTTCCAGGAACGCGGTCAGGCTCGCGAGATGCGCCGGCAGCTCGGCGGCGGCAACCTCCGGTCCGGCCGGGGCGTCGGCCATGTCGGATCAGGCGCGACCGCGGGCGAGGTCGCGGGCGCGGGCGAGGTCCTCGCGGGTCTTCACCAGGGCCGACAGATAACGCAGCGTCACGTCGCCGCCCGGCGGCAGTCGATCGCTCGCGCCGAGACCGGCGTCGCGCACCAGCAGCAACAGCCAGCCGAGCAGCTCGGCCGTCCCCGGCCGCTTGCGCAGCGCCGCCTCGCGTGCGCGCAGCCGCGCGAACAGCGCCAGCGCGTCGTCGAGCAGCGGTCCGCCCCCGCGCAGCGCCTGAATGCGGTGATCGATGATCTTGCGGAGCGTGTCGTCGTCCGGGAACGGGATGTCGAAGAACGCGCAGCGGCGCAGGAACGCGTCGGGGAGATTCTTCTCCGAGTTGCTGGTCATGATGACGATCGGCCGGTGGTCGCGCGGGG
This sequence comes from Ectothiorhodospiraceae bacterium, assembly GCA_024234875.1. Lineage (GTDB taxonomy): Bacteria > Pseudomonadota > Gammaproteobacteria > HK1 > HK1 > JACKNM01. The sequence continues at coordinate 86,713 of JACKNM010000003.1, forward strand.
CCTTCACCCGCACCCCGAGCTCGGTCACGTCGAACGCCATGTCGTCGATCTCGTTCAGCATGTCGTTCGGCACGTCGCGTGGTGCCTTGTCGATCTCGTCGACGAGGACCACGCTGCGTTGCCGCTCGCGGGCGGGAAACTGCTCGCGCGGCAGCAGGTCGACGAACCGGGTAGGCGTCGACTTGTCGCGGCGACCTCCGGGGAGCAGGTCGAGCTTCGCGTCCGGCCCGCCGGCGAACAGGATCGCCTTGCCCAGCCCGTTGTAGGCGATGTAGCGCGTCAGCGGCGCCCCGCGCGCGTCGACGTCCTGCGCGTCACGGAAGCGACCGACCTCGTCGAAGGTGTAGAAGAGGTCGCCCGCCGCGGTGGTCGACTTCACGAAGCACTCCAGCACCGGCTCGAGTCCGAGCGCGGCGGCGAGCGCGTAGGCGAGCCGCGTCTTGCCGGTGCCGGGCTCGCCGGTGAGCAGCAACGGCTGGCCGAGCGTGATCGCGACGTGCACCGCGTCGACCAGGTCGTCGCCGGCGATATAGCCGAGCGGGTCCTTGAGATCGTCGACCAGGGGCGGGGGCAGATCGACGGGCGCCTCGGGGGCCTTCACGGGATTGCCGTCGTAGAAGTATCCGCTGCGGTCGGTCGGGCTCATCGGTCGGGTTCCATGGTGTCGACGAGGTCGAGGAAGCGCTGCATCGGGAAGTCCGGCCCGTTGCGGAGCTCGCGCTCGGCCAGGGTCTGAATCGTGCGCAGCCGGTCGCGGAGCTGCGGGCGACGGCTGCTCCAGTCGGCGCGCCAGCGCCGGACGTCGTCGAGGCGGATGGGGCCGAGCCGCTCGGGCAGCACCAGGTGGATGCCGTCGAGGGTCGCGCGCCGCGCGTCGAGCCCGGCGATGTAGCTCGCGAGATCCGGCGCCTCCTCGCCGCGACCGAGCAGACGACCGAGCCACCCACCGCGCGTCGTCGGCGGCGCGCCGTCCATCGCCACGCTGACCACCACCACCGTGGACTGGCGCAGGCCGCCACGCCCGACCTGACTCCAGAACTCGAGCCAGCCGTCGAGCAGCCGGAGCTGGGTCGCGTCGAAACGCGAGGCGAGCACCGGATCGCAGTAGAACGCGCGCGCCGGGCCCGGCCGGTCGAGAGCGGAGCGCACTGCCTCCGGGCTGACTCCGGCGCAGGCGTCGATGCGCGCGCGCAGCGAGTCGAGGAGTCCGTCGAGCCGGCCCGAGTCGGGCCAGCGCAAGTAGGCCATCTCGGCGAAGATCACCGCCTCCGGGTGCAGGCCCTGGCCCTCGAGGACGTCGCGCAGCTCGTCGCGCAGGGTGAACCAGTCGAAGCGGCGTACCAGCACGTGGGGCGCCTCCTCCGGCGGGCCGCTGACGACGTAGACGATCGGTCGTCGCGACTCGCCCCGCGCGACGTCGACCACCGACAGCGCCAGCCGGTCGGCCCAGGGCTCGCGGTCGATGCAGGCGATGGCGCGCTCGAGCGCCTCGGCGGCGGAGTCGTCGTCGGCGTCGGCCACGCGGGTCGGCGCGGACGCGGCCTGGCCGAGCGCGGGCCACACCTCGACCAGCTGCGACATCGGGATCACCACCGCCTTTCCCGTCGCGTCGTCGGCCTCCGTCACCATTCCGGCCACCGCGCCGAGCACGTCGTCCCAGGCCGCCCCGCCGCTGAAGCCCGCGGCCACGAACGGGACCACCGGATTCGAGGCCTGGACCTCGATGCGCCCGCCGAGGATCTGACCCTTGAAACGCCCGTCGGCGAAGGTGCCGTTGTCGAAATGTTTCGGCACGCCGTAGGTGGTGAACCCGTGGTTGTACGTCGCCTCCAGGGTGATCGGGACGACGGGGGTACCGGCCGGGGGCTCGCCGCGGAAACGCAGGACCGCGACGTCGTGGGCGGCGAACGATGCCACGCGCCGCATCGGTCGCCAGCCGTCGACCTCCACCTCCGCGGTGCGCCACTCCCCGGGGGCGCGCGCCGGGAAGTCGAACTCCACCGGCTCGCGCGGCGGCTCCACTTGCTCGCGCGGGAGCCCGAGCGCATCGGCCACCACGTGCGCGCAGGTCATCACGTGGCGTGGCCCGACCAGGAAACCGACGCCGACGAGATCGCCCCCGGCGTGGCGGAATCGCACCGCGGACTGACCAGGTATGCCGCTGCCGACGACCGCGTTCACGATCCGCCCCGCGCCGTCGGCACGCCCGCCGGTCGCCCCTCGGCGGGCGCCCGGGGTGTCACGGCCGTCAGTCGCTCTTCCACGTGAGCTTCACGTTGAAGCTCGCCTCGGTGCCGGTCGAGGCGATGAAGGCGCCGACCTTGCCGCTCAGCTTGATCCCGAAGCTGACCTCGACCGAGTCCGGCTTCGAGGCCATCTCGCGTAGCGAGGCGACGAGCTGGTTGGCCATCGGCTTGATGCGGGCGATCGCGCTCTGGAACGCCACCGTCTCGTCGGCGCTGCGCGACACCGGCCGCAGGCCGGGCTGTCGTGGCTCGTCGACCTCGACGTACACCGTCGAGCCGTCGTCCAGCTTGAACTCGACCAGCTCGCTCATCGTCGTTCCTCCTGTCCGGGATCGCCGCCGCGACGTCGGGCGTCGATGGTGCGCGAGAAGTGCGTCGCGCAAGAGTGGTTCTCGCCGCCCGAGCTTGTCAACGCGACACGGCACCGTCGACGCGATTCGCGGCTGGCGAAAGGTGAGTTCCCCCACCGCGCGGAGGCCGCCGCCGGTGGACGCGCCGGCACGGCGCGCGCGTCGATCCGGGCCAGTGCGTTGACGTAGACTCCGCGGTTCGTCTCGCGCCAGCCGGCTATCGGAGATTCGTATCCATGACCATCAAGACCGACGTCGTGATCGTGGGCGCCGGCCCCTGTGGCCTGTTCCAGGTGTTCGAGCTCGGGCTGCTCGACATCAAGGCCCACGTCGTCGACTCGCTGCCCGAGATTGGTGGGCAGTGCGCCTTCCTCTACCCCGAGAAGCCGATCTACGACATCCCGGCGCTGCCGGTGGTGGGCGCGCAGGAGCTGGTCGATCGACTGGCGAAGCAGATCGAGCCCTTCGGTGCGGAGTTCCACCTCGGTCACGAGGTCACCGAGCTCGAGCGGCGCGAGGACGGCACGTTCCGTCTGCGCACCGCCAAGGGGCTCGAGCTCGACACGCGCACGGTGGTCATCGCCGGGGGCCTCGGCTCGTTCCAGCCGCGGCCGCTGCGCGTGCCCGGAGCGAAGAAGCACGAGGGTGGTGCGCTCGACTACAAGGTCACCGACAAGGAGCGCTATCGCGGCAAGCGGGTGGTGATCCTCGGCGGTGGCGACTCCGCGCTCGACTGGGCGTTGGAGCTGCACGCGGTGGGCGCCGCGGTGACCCTCGTCCATCGTCGCGAGGAGTTCCGCGCCCAGCCGGCGTCGGTGGCGCGGCTACAGGCGCTGGCCGAGAGCGATCCCGAGCGCATGGCGTGGCGCGTGGGGCGCATCGCGGGCCTGGTCGAGGACGGCGAGGCGCTGGTCGGGATCAAGGTCGGCGCCTTCGGCGACGACGACGGCCCGGTCGACGAGCTGCCGCTCGACGCGCTGCTGGTGTTCTACGGCCTCTCTCCGAATCTCGGTCCCATCGCCGAGTGGGGCCTGGAGATCGAGCGCCGTCAGATCCCGGTCGACACCGAGAAGTTCCAGACCAGCATCCCCGGGATCTTCGCGGTCGGTGACATCAACACCTATCCGGGCAAGAAGAAGCTGATCCTGAGCGGCTTCCACGAGGCGGCGCTGGCCGCGTTCGGCATCCAGAAGCACCTCGACCCGAATGCGCGTCAATTCCTCCAGTACACGACCACCAGCCCGGTGATGCACGAGCGACTGAAGGTGAGTGGAACGGTGGAGGGTGCCGCCGAGGGCGCGGGCGACTGAGGCCGGCGACACGCGCGCCACCGGTGGACGCGCGGGAGGCTCCGAGCACGGCGCGGCTCGCGCGGACCGCACGGCGGCGCTACCTGCTCGCGATGGGCAGCCTGTGTCTGCTCGACGTCGGCATGACCGGGCTGTACGTGCTGATCGCCGAGCCGGCCGCGGTGGTGCTCGGCGTGCTCGGGCTCAGCGCGCTGGTGCTCGGGGTCGTGAACGTCGTCGTCGCGGCCTGGCTGTTCGCGCCGATCGGGCGCGCGCTGGCCGCGGGCCCGGTGGGGACCGCCGCGGCGGCGCACATCGAGAGCCTGCCCCGGCGAAGTGCGCTCTGGGCCGCAGCGTTGTCGTTCGCCTACTGTGCGGCGGTATTCGGCTCGGGCACCTTCACGCCCCACCTGGAGGCGCTCGGCCGCGTGCCGCTCGAGGTGCGGGCCGCGGGTCTCTTCTGGTACAGCGCGGTCTACGCCTGCTACTTCGGCTTCTACGTCCATTTCCTGGTCCTCGATTACGCGAGCCGGTTGCGCGAGGCGGTGTTCGTCCGCGATGGTGTGGTGGTGCCGCCCCGGGGCGGGCGGCTCGGGCGCAAGCTGGCGGTGGTGTTCCTCATCCTCGCCGCGGTACCGGCGCTGCACCTGCTGCTCGACCTCACCTGGCTGCGGCCGATCCGCGAGGCCCAGGGGCTCACCGTCGAGGAGACGGTGCTGTTGGACCTGACGGCCATCGCGCTGGTGGTCGGTGTGGCGACGTTCTTCGTCGCCCGGGTGCTGCTGCGGCCGGTCAGCGCCCTGCTCGCGGGCATGGAGCAGGTGGCGGCGGGGGCGCTCGACACCCGTCTGCCGGTGGTCGCCGACGACGAGATCGGCCGGCTCACCGAGCGCTTCAACCGGATGGTGGACGATCTGCGCGAGCGGGCCTTCATCCGCGAGACCTTCGGCAAGTACGTGCCGCCGAGCGTGGCCGAGGCGATCGTGCGCCGCGCGGCGCCGCTGGAGCCCGAGGTGCGCACCGCCACCATCCTGTTCGCCGATCTCGCCGACTTCACCGCCATCGCCGAGCGGCTCGAGCCGGAGCGGGTGATGCGCATGCTGAACGAGTACTTCAGCGCGGTGATCGAGCCGATTCAGGCCGCCGGCGGCGTCGTCAACCAGTTCCAGGGCGACGCCGTGCTCGCCACCTTCAACGTGCCGGTCGAGGCCCCCGACCACGCCGACGCTGCGGTGCGCGCCGCCCTCGCCATGCGCGAGACGGTGCGGCGAAGCCGGTTCGCGGGCGTTCGGCTCCGCACGCGCATCGGCATCAACACCGGGCCGGTGGTGGCCGGCAACGTCGGCTCGAAGGACCGCTGCAGCTACACCGTGAACGGCGACGCGGTGAACCTCGCGGCGCGGCTCGAGCAGATGAACAAGGCGCTCGGCTCGGATCTGCTGGTTTCCCAGAGCGTGGTCGATGCATGCCGTACCGGGCTGCGGTTCGTCGCCGTCGGTGCGCTCGAGGTTCGTGGGAAGTCCGAGCGGGTGATGGTCTACCGGGTCGAGGCGCCGCGCACGAGCGACGGTTGACGATCGATGGACGCCTCAGTGCGCGTGCAGTCGTGGCTGCGGCGAGGCCGCGAGCTCGCGCAGCAGCGCCTCGGCCGCGGGGGCGGCCCAGTCGACATAGCTTCGCAGGTAGCCGATGAGGCGACCGTCGCGGTCGAGCAGATAGCTCGCCGGTAGCACGTCGACCGGAAGCGCCCAGCCGATCGACTGCTCGGGATCGACCAGCAGCTCGAGATGGCGAACTCGCAGCCGCTCGAAGAACGGCCGCGCTACCGGGGCGCCGTCGCGATCGACCGAGAGCGCGACCACCGCGATGCCCTCGGCCCCGGCGACGCGGCCGGCGAGGGTGTCGAGGCCCGGCAGCTCGCGGATGCACGGCGGGCACCAGGTCGCCCACACGTTCAGCAATACAACCCGGCCACGGAGATCGGACAGGCGAAGCGCCGTGCCCTCCGGTCGCCCGAAGCGCAGGTCGCCGAGCTCCCGCGGCGGGTCGACCGGCTGGAAGCTCGCCACCGTGCCGTCGCTCGGCTCGGTGGCCGCGTGGTAGGCGAGACCGGCTGGCGACCCGCCGAGCAGCGCGAGCACCGCCAGCACTCCGGCCACCAGCCGGCGCCGGGGGCTCATCCGCCCGTCGCCCGGCGCGCCAGCCCGAACACCTCGAGCAGGAATGCCTGGATCAGCGCGACCTCCTCCAGCCGCTCGAAGCGCCCCGACGCGCCGCCGTGCCCGGCCGACATGTTGGTGCGAAAGAGGAGCAGGTTGTCGTCGACGCGGCGCGCGCGCAATCGCGCCACCCACTTCGCCGGCTCCCAGTAGGTCACGCGTGGGTCGGTGAGCCCGGCGACCACCAACAGGTGGGGGTAGCGCTGCTCGCGCACGTTCTCGTACGGCGAGTACCGGCGGATCAGGCGGTAGGCGTCCGGGTCGTCGATCGGGTTGCCCCACTCCGGCCACTCCGGCGGCGTGAGCGGCAGACTCGGATCGCTCATCGTGTTCAGCACGTCGACGAAGGGCACCTCGGCGACGATGGCCGCGTACAGGTCCGGGCGCATGTTCGCCACCGCGCCCATCAGCATCCCGCCGGCGCTGCCACCCTGGGCGGCGACGCCACCGCTGCGGGCGATGCCCGACGCGAGCAGGTGCTCGGTGACCGAGACGAAGTCGAGGAAGGTGTTGCGCTTGTGCTCGCGGCGGCCATTGCGGTACCAGCGATAGCCGCGCTCCATGCCACCGCGCACGTGGGCGATCGCGTACACCACGCCGCGATCGACCAGGCTGAGGCGCTCGGTGCGGAAGTCCGCCGGCATGCTGATGCCGTAGGCACCGTAGCCGTAGAGGAGCAACGGGGCGCTGCCGTCGAGCGGGGTGCTCGCGTGGTGGAGCAGGGTGACGGGAATCGTCTCGCCGTCGTGTGCCGGTGCATGCAGTCGCCGCGTGACGTAGTCGGCCGGGTCGTGACCGCTCGGCACCACCTGCTCCTTGCGGAGCACGCGCCGGCGCTCGCCCATGTGGTAGTCGTAGGTCCGGGACGGGGTGGTGGGCGAGCTGTACACGAAGCGCAGCCACGCGGTGTCGAACTCGTAGCCGTCGAGGATGTGCAGGCTGTACGCCTCCTCCTCGAACGCGATGCGATGCTCCTCACCGGTCTCGATCGCGCGCACCACGATTCGTGGGAGCGCGTTCTCGCGCTCGAGCCGGACCAGCCAGTGGCGGAACACCACCATGTCGAGCAGCAGCACGCCGGGACGGTGGGCGACGAGATCACGCCACTGCTCGCGGCCGGGCTCCGGGTCGTCGGCCCCCGGCAGCGGCGCCTCGACGATCTTGAAGTCCTCGGCGCCGTCGGCGTTGGTGCGCACGAGCAGCCGGTCGCCGTGGTGGCTGACGTGGTACTCCAGATCGCGCTCGCGCAGGAGCACCAGCCGAGGCGTGCTCTCGGGGGCATCCGCCTCGACCAGACGCACCTCGCTGGTCTGGTGGTCATGGGACTCGAGCAGCACGAAGCGCCGGCTCTCGGTCTCGCTGACGCCGAGGAAGAACCCGGGGTCGCCTTCCTCGTAGAGCAGCGCCGCCTGCTCCACCGGCGCGCCGAGGCGGTGACGGTAGACGCGGTACGGGTGGTGGTCCTCGTCGAGCACGGTGAAGTACAGGTGGCACGAGTCGGCGGCCCAGGCGAGGTCGCCGTGGCAGCGCTCGACCACGTCGGGGAGGTCGCGCCCGGCCACGAGGTCGCGGACCCGGAGTCGATACGCCTCGCCGCCGGTGGTGTCCTCGGTCCAGGCGAGGAGCCGATGGTCGGGGGAGTGCGCGCACTGCCGGACGCGGAAGTACGGGAGTCCCTCGGCGCGTGCGTCGCCGTCGAGGAGCACCTCCTCGGTCGCATCCTCGGCATCGGCCCGCCGACAAAAGACCGGATGCTGTCCCCCGGCGGCGTAGCGGGTGTAGTACAGCCACGCGCCGTCCGCCGCCGGGACCGATGCGTCGTCCTCCTTGATGCGAGCGCGCATCTCCGCCACCAACGCCTCGCGGAGCTCCGCCAGCGGCGCGAGCACGGCCTCGGCGTGCGCGTTCTCGGCCTCCAGATGCGCGCGTATCTCGGGCTCGAGGCTCTGCGGCTCGTCCATCACCCGCCGCCAGTCCGCGGCGCGCAGCCACGCGTACTCGTCGACCCGCGTCTCGCCGTGTTGGGTGACGGTGCGCTCGACGCGACGCGCGACCGGCGCGGGCGGGGCGGACCGGGAGATGCGGGGCGCGGACATCCGGGGTTGCTCCGATTGGCGGTGGGCAAGGCTATCTCACGCCGCCGGCCCTCACCAGGGCGGCTCGGCGGTGCTCCGGGGTGCCTCTGCTATCCTTCGGCCTGCGCCCGACGGCTGCCGTGGCGAGCCGCAGGAGCCACGGGCCGACGAGGCAGACGGGAGGAGACCTCGATGACACAGATCGTCATCTTCATCGGCGGCGTCGTGCTCGGCGTCATCTTCGGCCGGATGTGGCGCGACTTCGCCACCCAGGGGTCGAAGGAGTATCGGACGCTGTCCGGGCATCCGGCCAGTCACTACGCACCCTCGTCCACCGCGGCGACACCGTCGGCCGAGACCCGAGCCGCACCGGTCGCGGCCGCGCGAGCCGAGCGTGCGCCGCCGCCCGCACCGGCCGCCGCGCCGTCTGCCGCCGCCACTCGGGACGATCTCAAGGCCATCAAGGGCGTCGGGCCGCGGCTGGAAGCGCTGCTGAACGAGATGGGGATCACCGCCTACCGGCAGATCGCCGCGTTCACGCCCGACGACGTCGAGCGCGTCGACGCCGAGCTCCGGTTCCATGGCCGCATCGAGCGAGACGACTGGATCGGGCAGGCGCGGCGCCTGCACGCCGACAAGTACGGCGAGGCCGTCTGACGGGCGGCGCCCGACTCCGCCGTCGATGTCCCGCCGGCGCGCCCACCGGACCCTCGTGGCGTCGCTCCGGTGCGGCTCCGAGAGTGCCATTGACGCCATCGGTCGGCAGTGCGACGCTCGGCCGCCGCCCTCGTCCTGCGCATGCCGATTCGGTCCGTTTCGCGCCGACCCGGCCCCAATCAGGAGCTCTCAATGAGCGTCGTCGATCTTCGCCGCAACCGGCCGTCGTCCATGTTCTTCTGGCCAACCCCCGAGCGCCCGGTGATCGCGCGCGGCGAGGGCATCCACGTCTGGGACGAGAGCGGCAAGCGCTACATCGACGGCTCGTCCGGTCCGCAGACCGTCAACATCGGGCACGGCAACCGGCGGGTCGCCGAGGCGGCCCAGGCGCAGATGGCGAAGATCGCCTACGCCTTTCGCTCGCACTTCCGTAGCGAGCCGGCGGAGCAGCTCGCGGACGAGCTGGCGCGGATGGCGCCGGGTGATCTCGACATGGCCTTCTTCTGCTCCGGTGGGTCGGAGGCGGTGGAGGCGGCGATCAAGCTCGCGCGTCAGCATGCGCTGGCGCGAGGCGAGGCCGAGCGCTATCGCATCATCTCGCGGCTGCCCTCCTATCACGGTTGCACGCTCGGTGCGCTGTCGCTCACCGGTGATCCCGCGATGTCGGCGCCATTCGCGCCGATGATGCAGTCGATGCCGAAGATTCCGGCCCCGTTCTGCGCCTATCGACGCGAGGGGCAGAGTCTCGACGAGGCCGCGCTCGAGTTCGCCGACGCGCTCGAGGCGCAGATCGTCGCCCAGGGTCCGCAGACCGTGCTCGCCTTCATCATGGAGCCGGTCGGCGGCGCCGCCACCGGCGCGCTCACCGCGCCCGACGTCTACTACCGTCGGGTGCGCGAGATCTGCGATCGATACGGCGTGCTCCTCATCTTCGACGAGGTGATGAGCGGGGCCGGGCGCACCGGCAAGTACCTCGCGGCGGAGCACTTCGGCGTGCTGCCGGACATCGTGGTGCTGGCCAAGGGGCTCGCCTCCGGCTACGTCCCGTTCGGCGCGATCATGGCGCCACGGCGCATCGTCGACGTGGTGAACGCATCCGGCGGGTACAACCACGGCCATACCTACTCGGCGAGCCCGCTCGCCTGCGCCATCGCACGCGCGGTGCTCGCCGAGCACGTGGAGCGGGACCTCATCGGCAATGCCGCGCGCATGGGGGCGCTGATGCGTGCCGGGCTGGAGCAGCTGTGGGAGACGTACGAGTTCATCGGCGAGGTCCGCGGCAAGGGGCTTCTCCTCGGCTTCGACCTGGTCGCCGATCGGCGTAGCGGGCGCCCGCTGCCGCCGGATCTCAATGCGCACCTGCTGCTCGGACAGGCCGCCTACGAGCGCGGACTCATCGTCTACAGCCGACGGGTGATGAACGGGCGTCGTGGCGACAACTTCCTGGTGTCCCCGCCGCTCATCCTGAACGAGTCCGACGTCGAGGAGATCCTCGACATCCTCGGTGCGTCCATGCGCGAGGTGGCACCGACCATCCGCGCCGCGATGGCGGGGGCCTGAATCGATGGCCGCGGTGAACGAGCTCCCGGCATCGGAGGCGGTCCGCGCCCTGCAACGCGGGAAGCTGACCAGCGAGGCGCTGGTGCGCGCCTGCGTCGAGCGGATCGAGGCCCGCGAGCCGGACGTCGAGGCCTGGGCGCACTTCGACGCCGGCGCGGCGATCGCCGAGGCCCGGGCCCGCGACCGTGCCGGGCGGCCGGGGCCGCTGCACGGGCTGCCGGTCGGCTTCAAGGACATCATCGACACCGCCGACATGCCCACCGCCTACGGATCCGAGATCTACCCGGGTCACCGCCCGGTCGGCGACGCGGCGTGTGTCGCCCTGGTGCGCGCCGCGGGCGGGGTGGTGATGGGCAAGACCGTCACCACCGAGTTCGCGTTCGTGAACCCCGGCAAGACCCGGAATCCGCTCAATCGCGAGCACACGCCGGGCGGCTCGTCGAGCGGCTCGGCGGCGGCGGTGGCCGACCACATGGTCGCGCTCGCGTTCGGGACCCAGACCGGCGGCTCGGTGATTCGCCCCGGCTCGTTCTGCGGCGTGGTCGCCTACAAGCCGACCTTCGGGCAGCTCAGCTATACCGGGGTCAAGGTGCTCGCGGCCTCCCTCGACACCCTCGGCACCTACGGTCGCCGGGTGGCCGACCACGCGTTGTTGCGTGCCGCGCTGCTCGGGGCGCCGGCGACGGTGGCGCTGGTCGACGGGCCGCCGCGCATCGGGCTCTGCCGCACGCCGTGGTGGGATCGGGCCGACGCCTCCAGTCAGGCCGCGGTGGAGGCCGCGGGGCGGGCGCTGGCCGCCGCCGGCGCGCGTGTCACCGACGTCGACCTGCCGCGCGAGCTCGCCGGACTGACCGAGGCCAATCAGGACATCATGGTGTTCGAGGGGCGGCGCTCGCTGGCCTGGGAGTTCGCACATCGAGAGAAGAAGCTGAGCCCGCGACTGCGCGAGGTCCTGGCGCGCGCGCTCGACATGCCCTTCGCCCACTACGCGGGGGCCGTCGCGCTCGCGCGGAGCTGCCGCCAGCGCTTCGAGAGCGAGGTGATGTCGGACCTCGACGCGTTGCTGGTCCCGAGCGCGGTCGGCGAGGCGCCGGTCGGCTTCCAGACCACCGGTGACGCGCTGTTCAATCGCGCCTGGACGACCATCGGCGCGCCGTGCATCACTCTTCCCGGGCACACCGGGCCGAAGGGGTTGCCGATCGGGGTCCAGCTCGTCGGCCGGCCGGGCGCCGACGAGCGACTCCTCTCGGTCGCCGAATGGGCGGAGACGCGGATCGTCTGAGTGGGTCGGGGCGGCGCTCGTCGCCGCCCGGGTGCGAGAGGGCGCAGGGATCGCGCCGGCGGCGGGGGGACAGGCACCGCGCTGGCGCGCGGAGCCAGTCCCCGGATCAGGCCGCGCTCTCGCGCACCGTCGCGTCGGGCCGCGTCCACAGCTCCGGGCGCAGCGCGATGCCGAGGCCGGGCTCCTGCGGTGCGTGCACCACGCCGTTCTCGATCCGGGGCAGGCCGGTCACCACCTCCGGGTACCAGCCGTGGACGTAGGCGCGGACCGCCTCCTGGACCAGTGCGTTCGGCAGGTGCATGCACAGGTGCACGCTCGCCATCAGCGTGATCGGGCCGACGCAGTCGTGCGGCGTCGCCGGGAGATGGTAGGCCTCGGCCATGTAGCCGATCTTGCGCGCCTCGGAGAGCCCGCCGGTCCAGGTGACGTCGAGCATCGCGATGTCGGTCGCACCCTTGTCGAACATCTCGCGGAAGCCCCAGCGGGTGGACACCGTCTCGCTGGCGCAGACCGGTGCCGGTGACTCGGCGCGGAAGCGCGCGAGGGTGTCGATGTTGTCCATCGGCACCGGATCCTCGATCCACACCGGGCGGATCTCCTCGAGCCCCTTGGCGATTCGCACCGCCGCCGGCAGGCTCCAGAGATTGTGCAACTCGCACGCGATCTCCATCGCGTCGCCGACCGCGTCGCGGATGGCGCGAAACGGGCCGAGGCCCTCGTCGAGCTGGGCGAGGCTGATGTACTGCCCGCCGCCGCCCTCGGCGAAACGATCGAAGGGCCAGATCTTCATCTGCGTATAGCCCTCCGCGAGCAGGCTGCGCGCGAGCGCGCCGGCGTCGTTCAGGAAGGCGTGCAGGTCCTCGTAGGGACGCTCGTTCGACGCGCCGCGCGCGGTGGCGTGGTAGCCGCCGCCGTGGCTGCCGGAGTAGGCGTAGCCGGCGCAGGTGTTGTAGACGCGGATGCGGTCGCGACAGCCGCCGCCGAGCGCCCGCCACACCGGCTCGTCGCGCGAGCGCGCGGTGACGTCCCACAGCGCCACATCGACCATCGACAGCGCACGGACCTCCATCGACTTGCCGAGCGTGAGGCGCGAGGCGCGGTGGATGCGGTTCCAGTGACCCTCGATGTCGCGTGGGTCGCGTCCGAGCAGCATCGGCGCGATGGTGTTGTGCAGGTGCGCCTCGACCGCCTCGGCGGTGTCGTAGGTCTCGCCGATGCCGATCACGCCCTCGTCGGTCGCGATCTCGACCACGCACCAGCGCGGGTAGGCGGCGAGGCGTAGCGTGCGCAGCCCGGTGATCTTCATCCGTCCTTCCTCGTGATGGCACTCGCCGGCACGCCGGCGTGCTCGCAGGCGACGGTGAGCATGCCGGAGACGTCGAGGTCGCCGTGGGTGCGGGCGGCGGCGTTGACCGCGGCCGCGGCGGCGGCCCCGGTCGGGATGTCGACACCGGCCTGAGCAGCCATGCTCACCGCGTGACGGAGATCCTTGGCCGACAGCCGGATCGCGAAGCCCGGGCTGGTGTCGCCGGCGAGGACCTTGGCCGGCCAGTACTGGGTGATGAAGCCGTTGGCGCCCAGCCCGCTGCCGAGGACGGCGAGCAACGCCTCGCGGTCGAGCCCCATCTTCAGCCCGAGCGCGACGACCTCCGCGCTCAGCTGGCAGGTCGACTGCGAGAGCAGGTTCATCACCAGCTTGGTGCGGATGCCGGTGCCGACCGGGCCGCAGTGCTGGATGGTGTCGCCGGTCGCCTCGAGCACCGGGCGGGCGCGTGCGAGGTCGGCGTCGGAGCCGCCGACCATGAACAGGAGGTTCCCGGTCTCGGCCTGGATGGGGCTGCGGCCCATCGCGGCGTCGAGGAATCCGAGACCACGCGCGGCCGCCGCCGCGGCGGCGCGGTCGGTGGTGGCGGGGGCGACCGTGCTGCACTCGACGAGCACGGTGCCCGCACGTGCGGCGGCGATGGCACCGCCGGCGCCGAGCAGGCAGGCCTCGACCTCCGGTGAGTCGGGGAGCACCGAGAGCAGCACGTCGGCGGTGGCGGCGATGGTGGGGATGTCCGCTCCGGTCTCGACGCCGGCGGCGGCCGAGCGGGCCAGCGCCTGCGGCACGACGTCGGTGCCGAGCACCCTGAATCCCTTGCGTGCGAGACAACGCGCCATCGCGCCGCCCATGTTGCCGAGGCCGATGACGCCGACGGTGATCATGGTGTGGGTTCCCCGTGGGTGACGTGGTGTACGAGGGGACAGGCACCGTCTGCGCGCGACGCAGCCGGAGCCAGTCCCCGGGGCGTGCCGCGTTCAGCCGCCGGGTACGCCCTGGGTGTTCACGTACAGCGCGTAGAGCGACTGGCTCGCAGCCATGAACAGCCGGTTGCGCTGGCGGCCGCCGAAGCAGAGATTCGCGCAGCGCTCGGGCAGCGAGATGCGTCCGATGTGGGTGCCGTCGGGCGCGAACACGAACACGCCGTCGAGCGCGGCGTCACCCATTCCCCAGCCGCACCACAGATTGCCGTCGACGTCGCAGCGCATGCCGTCCGGCGTGCCGTGCGGGCCGGCGTCGATCAGGACCCGCTTCGCCGACAGCGTGCGCCCGTCCGGCTCGACGTCGTAGGCGAGGATCTTGCGGTGGGGCACGCCGCGCGACTCGACCAGATAGAAAGTGCGCTCGTCGGGAGAGAAGCACAACCCGTTCGGGCCGAGCACCCCTTCGGCCACCACCGACACCTCGCCGGTCTCGCCGTCCACGCGGTAGACGTTCTGCTCGAGCTCGGGCTCCGCCTTGTAGCCCTCGTAGTAGCCGAGGAGGCCGAAAATCGGGTCGGTGAACCAGATCGAGCCGTCGGACTTCACCACCACGTCGTTCGGGGAGTTGAGCCGCTTGCCCTGCCAGCCGTCCATCAGGACCGTGATCGAGCCGTCGTACTCGGTGCGGGTGACCCGTCGCGCGCCGTGCTCGCAGGTCACCAACCGGCCCTGGCGGTCACGGGTGTGCCCGTTGGCGAAGTCCGAGGGCCGCCGGTAGACACTGGTGCGCCCGGTCTCCTCGTCCCAGCGCAGGATGCGGTTGTTGGGGATGTCGCTCCACAGCAGATAGCGGCCGTCACCGAACCACACCGGGCCCTCGGCCCAACGGCAGCCGGTGAACAGACGCTCCACCGCCGCGAGCTTGATCCAGTACTTCTCGAAGCGCGGATCGAGCGCCTCGATCGCCGGATCGGGGTAGCGCGGGTGCTCGCGCCAGCCGGCGGTGGTCGGGGTGGTGGCGTCGAGATTGCTCATGTTGTCGCCCCTTGGCTCGCGTTGGACGATGACCTCGCCCGGGCTCAGGCCGCGTTCTCGAGCTCGGCTCGGAACAGCGCCTCCATGTCGCGGCGCGCGCGCAGCGCCTCGGACTCCGCGCCGGCGTCGACGTCGGCCCAGCGCACCGGCTGACCCGCCGCCACCGGGCGGTTGAGCTTGATGCCGTGGGCGAGGCCGATGGGCACGCCGCCCATGGCCAGGCTCGCGCTGGCCGGTGCGAGCTTGCCCCACACGGTGAAGCCGCCCTCGCCGTCGAGGGTCTCGCCGACGGCGAGATCGCGCTTCGCGGTGGCGACCACGTCGGCGCGGAAGCTCTCGGTGGCGCCGGTCGCCTCGCCGCGCAGCACCGCGTTCAGCACCGACACGTTCAGCTCGAGGCCGATCAGGTGGTAGGGCTTGAACATCGCCGCGTAGCGCCCGCTGGCGTCGGTCACCAGCCCGTACTGGCGGAAGCACTGGGCGGCGTAGTCGTTCGGCGCCTCCAGCACCACGTAAACGCCCCAGCGCAGATCCTTGAACACCGCACGCCCGTCGCGCTCGTCGGAGGACACCACCTCGACCTGGCCCTTGTGGTGGAGCTGGCCGCCGACCTCGCGCGGGCGCAGCACGCGCGGCAGATCGTCGGTGCCGCAGGGTGGGAAGGCGAGGCCGTCGGGTGCCGGGGTGAGGCCGGTGGCATTGGCGATGGCCGCCATCTCGATCCCGCTCTTGGTGCCGTCCAGGAACGAGTTGAACATCTGCGAGTTCATGCCCGCGGCGCGGGCCTGCTCGGCGGTGAGCCCGTAGTGGTCCCACACCGTGTCGGGGGTCGAGGCGTGGAAGTGGGGCCGGTACTTGGTGCCCTTGCCGGCGGCGACCACGTCGAAGCCGCAGCTCCGCGCCCAGTCGACCAGCTCGCAGGTGAGCGCTGGCTGGTCGCCGTAGGCCATCGAGTAGACGACCCCGGCGCTCGCCGCCTCGCGCGCGAGCAGCGGCCCGACCAGCACGTCGGCCTCCACGTTCACCATCACCACGTGCTTGCCGTGGGCGAAGGACGCGCGGGCGTGACGAATGCCGGCCGCCGGGTGCCCGGTGACCTCGAGCACGACCTCCACCGCATCGTCGGCGGCGAGCCGCTCGCCGTCGTCCACGAAGCGGGTGGCGGCGATGCGTTCCTCGCTCCAGCCGACGTTGCGGCACGCGGCGCGCGCGCGGTCGGGGTCGAGGTCGGCGATCATCGCCACCTCGACGCCGGGGGTGGTCGGGATCTGCGACAGGAACATCGACCCGAACTTGCCGGCGCCGACGAGTCCGACACGGATGGGGCCGGCGCGCTCGACGCGCTCGGCCAACAGCTTCTGCAGCGACATGACCCTAGGCCGCCCGCTCGCGCGCGAGCTCGAGCAGACAGTCGTCGGCAAGCGGGGTGATCGGGGTGAAGTCACGGTGTGCGATCCACTCCGCGCGCTTGAAGCGCCGGATGTGGTTGTCCACGTGACACAGGCTCAGGTACACGATGGTGCGTCCGAACGGGCTGATGTTCGGCGGGCTCGCGTGGACCAGATTGCCGTGGAACATCAGCACCCCGCCGGCCACGCCGGTGGGCGCGACGAGACCGCCTTCCTCGGCCAGCCGGGTGACCGTCTCGCGGTCGAGGGTCCACAGCGGGTAGCTGGTGGTCTCCAGGTCGTGCCCGGCCTTCTGCACGCCGGCCTTGTGGCTCTTGGGAATGAAGATGAGCGGGCCGTTGGCGGCGCTGACCTCGTCGACGAAGACCGCGATGTTCATCGCCCGCGGCTCCGGCATGTCGTCGTCGCGCTGCCAGGTGCCGTAGTCCTGGTGCCACTGCCAGACCTCACCGTCGAAGGCGGCCTTGGCGTTGACCTTGTACTGGTGCATGTAGACCGGGCCGTCGAGGAGCTGCATCACCGGCTCGACGAGGCGCGGATGGGCACCCAGGCGGCGAAAGGCCTCGTTGTAGAGGTGGGCGGCGAAGGCGGTGCGCGGGGCGCCGCTCGACTCGCGCCAGACCTCGGGACGGTCCATCGCGTAGACGGTGCCCGCCGCCTCCTGCAGCACCCCGACCTCCGCGGGTGAGAAGCAGCCGGGCAGGAACAGGTAGCCCTCGTCCTGGAACTGCCGGATCTGGTCGTCGCTGAGCTTCATGTGAGCACCCTCTGTCGGGACGCCGGCGAGCGGTCACCGGCGGGCGACGTAGCGTAGCAGAAGGGCGCCGGCGCGGCCCCGGATGGGTACTAGGTCGCCGGGCCGCGCGCCACGCACTCGGTGATTGCCTGGTCGAGGATCGCGATCGCGGTGTCGATCTCGTCCCGAGTGACGGTGAGCGGAGGCGCGATGCGGAAGATGTTCGCGACCTGCCGCCGGCTGATGTTGAGGCTCGCGCCGAGCTCGAGCGAGCGCTGGGCGACGGCGAGGCCGAGCTCGCGGGCGGGGCGCTTGCTCTGACGGTCCTCGACCAGCTCGACGCCGAGCAGGAGCCCGCGCCCGCGGACGTCGCCGATGCACTCGTGGCGTTGCTGGAGATCGCGCAAGCGGTCCTTCATGTACGCGCCGAGCTCGCGTGCGCGCTCGTGCAGCCGGTCGCGCACCACGATCTCGACCACCTTGCGCCCGACCGCGGCCGGCACCGGGTCGGCGGCGTGGGTGGTGTAGAAGAGATAGCCGCGCTCGACGCAAGCCTCCTCGATCTCGGCCGAGGTGATGCTCGCCGAGAGCGGCAGCCCCGCGCCGAGGGTCTTCGACAGATTGAGGATGTCCGGCACCACGCCGTCGCGCTCGCACGCGAACAAGGTGCCGGTGCGGCCCATGCCGGTCTGGGCCTCGTCGAGGATGAGCAGCATGCCGCGCTCGCGGCACTTCGCCTGCAGCGCCGCCAGATAGCCCTCCGGCAGCTCGACGATGCCGCCGGAGCTCAGCACCGGCTCGGCGATCACCGCCGCGAGCTGGCCGACCGACTGGCGGTCGATCAGATCGAAGCCGAAGTCGAGCTCGGCGCGCCAGTCGTGGTGACCGTCGGTCACGAACGGCGAGCGGTAGGGGTCGGGGGTCGGCAGCACCAGCGCCCCGGGAAGCCCCGGGCCGTGGCCGCGCCGCCCGCCGGAGTAGGTGGCCGATGCCGCGCCGCCGGTCACCCCGTGCCAGGCGCGATCGAAGGCGACGATCTCGAATCCGCCGGTGACCGTCTTCGCCATGCGCAGCGCCGCCTCGTTCGACTCGCCGCCGGTGCTCAGCGGCAACACCTTGGTCAGCGGGTCCGGGACGATGGCGGCCAGCGCCTCGGAGAAGGCGAGGACGTCGTCGGTGAGGAAGCTGCTGTGCACGTGGTCGAGTCGCCCCACCGCCTCGCGCGCCGCGGCCACGATCTCGGGGTGGGAGTGGCCGAGGATGCTGCTCATCTGGCCCGACGTGAAGTCGAGGATCGCGCGCCCGTCGCGGTCGTAGACGTAGGAGCCGCTCGCGCGCGCGATCACGGTGTCGGCGAAGTCCCCGCTGCCGTAGCGGAAGACGTGGTGGGCGGGACCTGGTTGCGTCACGGGAGCGCCTCGCGGTCACGTCCGGGAGCGGACGGGCCATTGTGTTGCGAGCGACCGGGTGGGGGGAAGCCCCGTCGCGCGACAGCCGCCACGGGCCGGGCGCGCGCCGATTCTGCGAGCCAGGTCACGCCGGCGATGCGCGAACTGTCGAGAACGTCACCGATGGTCCGGGGGTGGTCGCGAGAATGGCAATCAGGTCGCGCGTCGCGACCGACCGGCGTGCGCCAGCCGTGGTGGCGCGAGGAGGATCGGACATGGACACCCACGACCTGACGCCCGAGCCTGGTGTCGACGAGCTCGACCTGGAGACGTTGGAGGCGGCGAGTGGCGGCACCGCCGTTGCCGGCGCCCAGAGCGTGACGGCGAGCGCCGATGCACGCGCGCGCTACCGCGACGCGGTGGTCGGCCAGTGCGTGTGCCACCCCGGCTGGTCCGGCGATTCGAAGTGAGACGGAGGGACGACCGAGATGAACGAGAAGACCGCGCCCCGCTCTGGCCTCGATGATTCGGACGCACTCGATCTGAATGCGCTCGACCAGGTCAGCGGCGGATTCAACCCGCAGCCCGAGCCGCCACCGTCCTCCACCGCGGCGGTGGAGTGGGTGAAGCCCTGCCCGTCACACGTGGTGACCGCTCTCGACTCGGAGCGCGCCACGATTCTTCCACGCGCGCGCTGAGTCGACGCAAGAGAGAAGTCACCGTGGCCCGTGCGCGTGGAGGCGATATACGTCCTCGCTTGCAGCCCCGGAGCACACGGTGACGGTGCGGGAGATTGCGCCCGCTCGGCCGCGCCGTCCAGCGCGGCCGAGCGGAACTGTGATCGAGTCGCGGATCGGCCCGTCGCGGGGTGCGGGGCGGCTCACGCGTACTTCAGCGCGCTCGCGGTGTTGAAGGCGACCACACGCTCGTCCGCGCCGAGCCATCCCGCCTCGCGCAGGCGCTCGAGCGCCACCAGGCAGGCCGCCCCCTCGGGGCAGATCGACAGGCCCTCGGCCGAGGCCGCGGTCGTCTGCATCGCGTGCATCGCCTCGTCGCTCACCGCGATCGCGGTGCCCTCGCTGGCCCGAATCGCATTCAGGCAGAGGAAGTCGGCGAGCACCCGCGGCGCGCGCAGCCCGTGCACGTGGGTGGTCGGTGACTCCCAGACCTCGGCGGTCTCGGCGCCGGCCTCGAACGCGCGCGCGAGCGGCGCGCAACCGGTCGCCTGCACGCACACCATTCGCGGGCGGCGGCGGCCGAGCCAGCCGAGCGCCTCCATCTCCTCGAACGCCTTCCACATCCCGACCAGCCCGGTGCCGCCGCCGGTCGGATAGAGGATGACGTCGGGGACGTCGCCCAGCGCCTCCACCAGCTCGTAGCCCATGGTCTTCTTGCCCTCGACGCGGTACGGCTCCTTGAACGTGGAGACGTCGAACCAGCCCTCGGTCGGCGCGCGGCGGGCGACGATGCGGGCGCAGTCGTGGAGGAAGCCGTCGACCAGGGTGAGCGCGGCGCCCGCGCGCTCGACCTCGCGTACGTTGGCGTGCTCGGCGTCGGCCGGCATGAAGACGTGGGCCGCAAGCCCGGCGCGCGCGGCGTAGGCGGCGGCCGAGCCGCCCGCGTTGCCGGCCGTCGGAATCGCCAGTGCCCGCGCACCCAGGGCCCGCGCCATGCTCACCGCGACCGACATCCCGCGGTCCTTGAAGCTTCCGAGCGGGTTGCGTGACTCGTCCTTGATCAGGAGCCCCGGGACGCCGAGCCGCCGCCCGAGTCGGGGCGTGGCGACCAGCGGGGTCAGGCCCTCGTCGAGGGTGACCGGGCCGGCGGCGCCCGGGTCGGGCAACACCTCGGCGTAGCGCCAGAGCGACCGCGCCCGAGCGTCGCGCTGACCCGGACGTAGCGTGGCCCGCGCGCGCTCGAGGTCGTAACGCGCGAGCAACGGTGCGCCGGCGGCGCTCAGGTTGCGCAGCCCGTCGGCGTCGACCGTTTCCCCGGTTCGCGAGCACTCGAGGTGGGAGAAGGCGCTGGGCGATCGGCTCGGCGATGTCATGTCGAGGCTCCACATGCGATGCGCCAGATTGTATGGTCGCCGCCGACCCGACGCTCGACGAGGCTCGGTGCCCGCGCGAGTGACGCGTCGTGTGTCGGGCGCCCCTCCCAGGAGAATCGACATGCAGCAGCAGGACGGACCGCCCGCGGCCGGCAGCGCGCTGGAGGTGCTGCGGGTGTTCACCCGCCTCGGCCTCACCTCGTTCGGCGGGCCGGTCGCGCACGTCGGGTACTTCCGCGCCGAGCTCGTGGAGCGCCGCGGATGGCTCGACGAGCACACCTTCGCCCAGCTCCTCGCGCTGTGCCAGTTCCTGCCGGGCCCGGCGAGCAGTCAGCTCGGTTTCGCGATCGGGCTCGTACGTGCGGGGTGGGCCGGGGCCCTCGCCGCCTTCCTCGCCTTCACCACGCCCTCGGTGGTCGCCCTGCTGGTGCTCGCGATGCTGTTGCCCGGCGAGCCCGGCACCCTCACCTCCGGGGCGCTGCACGGGCTCAAGCTGGTGGCGCTGTGCGTGGTGGCGCAAGGCGTTCTCGGGATGAGCCGCCAGCTCTGCCCGGACCCGCCGCGCGCCACCATCGCCGCGCTGACTGCCGCCGGGGTGCTCCTCGCCGGCTCCGCCTGGGCCCAGATCGTCGCCGTGGTGCTCGGTGGTGTGGCCGGCGCGCGCTGGCTCGGCGCGATCGAGCCGGTGCGCGGGACACCGCTTCGGCTGCCGCACGGGGCGGGGCTCGGACGCGTGCTGCTGGTGGCCTTCGCGGTGCTGCTGGTCGGGTTGCCGATGCTGGCGGCCACCGATGGCGGCGCGACGGTCGCCGTCGTCGATGCCTTCTACCGCGCCGGGGCCCTGGTGTTCGGCGGCGGCCACGTCGTGCTGCCCCTGCTCGAGGAGGCGGTGGTCGCACCGGGTTGGGTGAGCGCCGACGACTTCCTCGCCGGCTACGGGGCGGCGCAGGCGGTTCCGGGGCCGATGTTCACCCTCGCCGCCTTTCTCGGCGCGCGTCTCGACGGTGGCGCCGGCGGCATCGGCGGCGCGCTGCTCGCGACCGGGGCGATCTTCCTGCCCGGGTTCCTGCTCCTTGCCGGCGCGCTACCGCTGTGGAGCGCGCTGGCGAGTCGCCCGGGCGCGGCGCGCGCGGTGGCGGGCGTCAACGCGGCGGTGGTCGGACTGCTCGGCGCCGCGCTCTACGACCCGGTGTGGACCAGCGCGGTGCGTGGTCCGGTCGACGTCGCCATCGCGCTCGCCGGCCTCGTCGCCCTCACCGCGTGGCGCGCGCCGGCGCTGGCGGTGGTGGCGTGGTGCCTGGCGGCGAGCGCGGTGGCGGCGGTGCTCTGAGCGCTGGCTGGTGGCGGCTCGTCAGACCGGCACCTCGAGGTCGAGCAGTGGCCCGTACTGCTGGGCACCGAAGATGTCGGGGTCGCCGGCGCTGCCGCTCGGGCGCTCGCGCAGGATGGTGAACTTGATCGCGCAGGCCGGATCGAAGGCGACGAAATCGGTGATCCGGTTCTGCGAGATGCCGAGCAGCTTCGCCATCGTCTCGCGCGTGATGGCGCCGCTCTCGCGCACCAGGTGATAGGACGCCAGGTCCGGGAAGATGATGTCGAACGTGATCTTGTCGACGCCGGCGTTCTTGCTGCGAATGGTCTTCGCGATCTCGACGAGCTTCTTGGTTGCCATCTCTCTCACTCACCCACGCGCTCGATGTGGGTCGGGAACGGCGTGAGTCCGTCGTCGACGCGCATCGTGTGGTTGACGGTCCAGGTGTAGGCAGGGCTCGCTCGCATCACCTCGTCGAGCAGGAACGAGACCCCGCCGGCGGTCCCCTTCACTGCCGGGAGCCGCGCGTAGAACAGCTGCCGCGTGCCGGTCATCGCCACCTCCTCGGCCATCTCCGCGGTCGGCGCGACACCTTGCACCACGATGCAGAGCTCGTGTCCCGGTCGGTCGCGCAGCGGTTCCATCGCGCCCATGATCCCGTCGCGGCCGAACACGTTGTAGTGCAGCTCGTAGCCGGTGTCGCCGAAGCGCTCGCGGACCTGGGCGCGCGCCCAGGCGATGACCTCGTCGACGTGCGCGATGGTGTAGGGATCGCGAATGCCGGCGATGCCGACGAAGCGCTCGCCCACCTTGCCCGCGCCCTCGAGCTTGACCCGGATCTGTGGCGCCGGCACGAAGCGCGCGCCGGTGACGCGGGTGGTCTTCTCGGCCACCTGCGCGTAGTGGCAGTGGCTCATGTCGAGCATGCCGCCGGCGACGAACTCGTGGAACGGATTGGAGCGCTCGTACATCGCATGACCGGCGACCGAGGCGATGGTGCAGCGTTGCCCGGGGTGCATCGCGGTGACCTCGACCGCGTCGTGTGACACCTCGCCGAGGACCGTCTCCTTGGCGCCATACGGCTCGGCGCAGAACGAGGCACACTCGAGCACCTTGCCGAGGTAGTAGGCCTGGGACTCCGGAAAGCCGTGATGGAGCGCGGCGGCGGCGAAGATCGCACTGTCGCTGCTGCGCCCGCCGATGATCACGTCGGCGCCGCGCTCGAGCAGGTGGCGGAACGGGTGCACGCCGGCCATCGCCACGATGTGGTCGGTGGCGTCGAGCTCCGCCTCGGTGAGCGGCCCGCGCCCGTCGAGTCCCTCGACGGTGTCGCCGGTGCGGATGCGGTCGCGCACGGTGTCGTGCGAGACCTCCGAGTAGAAGGTGCCGAGGGTGAACGGCGCGAGGCGATGCTCACGAGCGATGTCGCGGATCATCTCGACGTAGCGGTCGACGCGGCTGTTCGAGCCGGTGTCGCCGGAGCTGCCGATGATCATCGGCACGCCGATCTCGCGCGCCGCGAGCAGCATCTGCTCGAGATCGTGGCGCTGCCAGGCCTCGGGGCTGGTCGAGGTATCGGACCCGAGCGGCACCGGGCCGACGTCGTCGCTGCCGGAGTCGGCGGCGATGTAGTCCGGCCGCGCCGCGACGCCGAGCCGAAAGCTCTCGACCTTCAGCGGCGCGAAGCCGAGGTGCCCGTTGGGGCAGATGATCTTCAGGGATTTCATGGCTGTCACTCCGCCGCGTCCTCGCTGGCATTCGGATACCGGGCGACGCGCGCGAGGGCGCGCGTCACGCTGATGTCGATGGTCGGCCGGCCGCTCACTCGCGGGTCACGCCGAGCTTGCTCATCTGATGGCGCAGCGCGTGGCGGCTGAGGCCGAGGCGTCGCGCGGCGCGGCCGACGCTGCCGTCGCTCCGCACCAGCGCCTCGCGCACCAGCTCGCGCTGGAAACGCGCCGTCGCCTGGTGGAAGTCCTCCGCGCCGACGCGCGCCGGCGTCGGGTCGGCGCTGCTCGCGGTGGGGGATGGACCGCGCTCGACCTCGCGCATGATCCGCGGCGGGATGTGACGGACGTCGATTCGCGCGTCGTCCTCCAACGCGACGATGCGCTCGAGCAGGTTCTCGAGCTCACGCACGTTGCCGGGCCAGTGGTAGGCACGGAAGACCTCCTCCACCGCCGGCGCCCAGCCGTTGATCCGCCGCCGATAACGCTCGCCCAGCTCGCGCAGGAAGTGCTCGGTGAGCACCATGCAGTCCTCGCCGCGGTCGCGCAGCGGCGGCAGGTTCACCGCCACCACCTGGAGCCGGTAGTAGAGGTCGTCGCGAAAGCGACCCTCGCGCACCTCGGTGAAGAGGATGCGGTTGGTGGCGGCGATGAAGCGCACGTCGACCTCGATCGAGCGCACCGAGCCGATGCGGCGAAAGCGCTGGGTGTCGAGCAGGGTCAGGAGCTTGGCCTGCACCACGTGGTCGAGCTCGCGGATCTCGTCGAGGAAGACGGTGCCACCGTTCGCCGCCTCGATGAGCCCGGTCTTGCGCGTGGCGGCGCCGGTGAACGCGCCCTTCTCGTGCCCGAAGAGCTCGGACTCGACCAGTCCACCGGGGATCGCGCCGCAGTTGATGTCGATGAACTCGCGCTGGCTTCGCGGTGACTGGGCGTGGATCATCCGCGCCACCAGACCCTTGCCGGTCCCGGTCTCGCCGTAGACCAGGACCGCGCGTGTCGGGCTCTCGCCGATGCGGCGCACCAGCCGGCGCACCGCCTCGATGGGAGCGGAGGTGCCGATGAGCTCGAGCGCCGGGCGGGCCGCGGTCATGGGCTCAGTCGAACCCGATCTCGACCCAGGGCGTCGAGCACGGGATGTCGGGGGTGTAGCGCATGGTTCGGCGTGCGCAGTCGAAGATCACCGCCGAGAGGGTGCGGAAGCCGAGCGCCTCCTGATGCCGACACAGCCCGGCGCCCGCTTCGCTGTCGTGTGAGGCCATCACCGCGGGCATGTGGTCGGCGCGCCCCGGCGCGGCGGCGAGCGCGGACTCCACGGTCTCGAGGCGCGCGCGCGAGTTCGCCGCGGCGCGCTCGTCCGGCTCGCGCCGCCCCGGTCCGGGGAGTCGGAAGTGGTTGGTGCGCGCGACGCTACCACGAGTCACTCCGGTGCTCACGGCCGCGGGGTGCCCGAGGTCGACCGCGGCCAGGGCGCCGCCGGCGTCGGCGAGGACCAGCGAGCCGCCGCCGACGTGGGGTACCGCGTGGAGCAGCTCCAGCGCCTCGGCGACGTCTGCGCAGGTGGCGAGCAGACGGGTCATCAGCAGGTAGCGCAGCCAGCCTCGTCCGTGGTCGGCGCAACCGATCTGCGTGTCGGCGACGGCGAGGCCGTCGGAGTTCATCCCGCTCGAGTAGGCGCCGGGGCTGCCGAGGCTGCCGACACACAGCATCGTCCGTCCGCCCCAGGCGGGGTCGCATTGTCTGAGCACGCGCTGCAACGCGCCGTGCTCACCACGGAAGTCCCGGTTCTTGCCGACGGCCGCGCCGCCGTCGTCCAGCGTCACCGCCCACGCGCTGCAACCGTCGGCGGTCGCCAGGTCGGCGATCACACCGAGATGGAGATAGTCATGCAGCGCGCGCGGCTCGATGCCGAGGCCGGTCGCGATACCGGCGATCTCGGCCATCTCCGGCGCGCAGGTCTCGTGGCCGAACGCCCACTGGGCATCGAGCAGGGTGCGCGCCGCGGCACGCTCGCGGATTGCTGCCGCGAGCGCGAGTCGGTGGTGGACCGCGTCGACCACCGCCGCTTGCAGGGTGCCGGCGGCGAGCGCGTGCATGTGGCCACGGGTCGCGGGGTCGCCGTCGAGTCGGATCGGGGTGTGGGCGAGGGCGTTCATGTCACCAGATGACAGCGCACCCGATGACCGGGGCGCACGGCGGTGGTCGCCGGGGCCTCGCGCGCGCAACGCGCGACCGCAACCGGGCAACGTGGATGGAACTTGCAGCCGGGTGGCGGTGCCACCGGCGAGGGTAGATCGCCCTGCAGACGCTGGCGTCGAGCGCCGCCGGGTGTGCCCTCGATGCGCGGCACCGAGGCGAGCAGCGACTGTGTGTAGGGGTGGCGCGGATCGCCGAGCACCGCGTCGCGCGGCCCTTCCTCGACGATCTCGCCGAGATACATCACCGCGATGCGGTCGCTCACGTGCCCGATCACCGCGATGTCGTGCGAGATGAACAGATAGGTGAGGCCGAGCTCGCGCTTGAGCCGGCCGAGCAGACCGATGATCTGCGCCTGCACCGATACGTCGAGGGCAGAGACCGGCTCGTCGCAGACCACGAAGTCGGGCTCGAGCATCAGGGCTCGCGCGATGCCGATGCGCTGGCGCTGCCCGCCGGAGAACTGGTGTGGATAGCGGCGCAGGTGCTCCGGGCCGAGCCCCACCGCCTGCAGCATCGCGCCCACGCGGTCGGCGAGCTCGGGACCGCTCGCCAGCGCGTGCAGGCGTAGCGGCGTCGCCAGCAGCTCGAGCACGCTCTTCCTCGGGTTCAGCGAGGCGTAGGGGTCCTGGAAGATGATCTGCAGCCGTCGGCGCAGGCGCTTCAGCTCGAGCGGGGAGAGCGTGGCGAGGTCGGTCCCGTCGAAGCGGACGCTGCCGGCGGTCGGCTCGTGGAGTCGAATCGCGACCCGACCGAGCGTGCTCTTGCCGCAGCCGCTCTCGCCGATCAGACCGACGGTCTCGCCGCGCCGGATGTCCAGATCGACACCGTTCACCGCCTGCACCAGCACGCCGGGGTTCCCGGTCAGTCGTCCCCACAGCCCGCGGCGCGAGTCGTAGTGCCTGGTCAGGCCTCGCATCTCGACCAGCGCCGGCGCCGCCGTGATCGCGCTCGTGCTCATCGCCCACCCTCGGCGAGGACGCAGCGCACCGCCCGCTCCCCAGCCAGCGGGACCATCGGCACCTCGCTCGTGCAGCGCGCCTCGGCCACGGTGCAGCGCTCGCGAAACCGACAGCCCGGTGGCAGGTCGACCAGGTCCGGCACCCGGCCGTCGATCGGGTCGAGCGGTGCGTCGAGCGCGGACAGCCGGGGGATGGATGCGAGCAGGCCTCGCGTGTAGGGATGCTCGGGGGCGTCGATGAGCGCGCGGGTCGGCGCGGTCTCGACCACCTGGCCCGCGTACATCACCACCACCCGGTCGCAGTGCTCGGCGACCACCGCCAGATCGTGGGTGATCAGCACCACGCTCATGCCGAGCTCGGTCCGCAGCGTGGAGATGAGGTCCAGCACCTGGGCCTGGATCGTCACGTCGAGCGCGGTGGTCGGCTCGTCGGCGATCAGGAGCCTCGGCCGGCAGGCGAGCGCGATGGCGATCATGATGCGTTGGCGCATGCCGCCGGAGAACTGGTGCGGGTAGTCGTCGAGCCGCTTCGCCGCCGAGGGGATCCCGACCAGATCCATCATCTCCAAGGCGCGCGCCCGGGCCTGGGCCCGGCGCTGCCGCGCGCTCCCGTCGAGGCTCGCGTCGTGCTCGAGGACCACCTCCATGATCTGGTCGGCGACGGTGTAGGCCGGGTTCAGCGCGGTCAGCGCGTCCTGCATGGTCATCGCCATGTCGCGACCGCGCAGCGCACGGAAGCGCGCCTCGTCGAGGGTGGTGAGCTCCTGGTCGAGGAATCGAATCGAGCCGCCGGCGATGCGACCCGGCGGCTTCACCAGCCCCATCACGCTCGCGAAGGTGACGCTCTTGCCGCAGCCGGACTCTCCGACCACGCCGAGGCACTCCCCCGGCAGCACCTCGAGGTCGACACCGTCCACTGCCGTCACCATCCCGTGACGGGTCGCGAAGGTGGTGCGCAGCCCGCGCACCGAGAGGATCGGCGGCGCGCTCATCGACGCATGCGCGGATCGAAGGCGTCGCGCAGGCCCTGGCTCACGACGTTGATCGAGAGCACCAGCACCAGGATCGCGAGGCCGGGAAAGGTGCTCACCCACCAGGCGTCGAGCATGAAGGCGCGTCCGTCGGCGACCATCGAGCCCCATGACGCGGTGGGTGGCTGCACCCCGAGACCGAGGAAGGAGAGGCTCGCCTCGAGGATGATGACGTGCGCCATACGCACGGTGGAGACCACGATCACCGGCGACAGGATGTTCGGCAGGATCTCGCGCCACATGATGTATCGCGACGATCCGCCGAGCGCGCGCGCGGCTTCCACGTACTCGAGCTCGCGCGCGGCGAGCGTCTCCCCGCGCACCACTCGGCAGGGGATCACCCATTCCTTGTAGGCGAGCGCGAGGATGATGTTCTGAAGCCCCGGTCCGGTCATCGCGATCAACGCGATGGCGAAGATGAGGTAGGGAAAGCCGAGCAAGATGTCGACCAGGCGCGAGATGGCGACGTCGACCCATCCGCGAAGGTAGCCGGCAGCGAGTCCCGCGAGCACGCCGATGGTGGTGGCGACCAGGATCACCGCGGCGCCGATGAAGATCGAGATGCGCGCGCCGTAGATGATCCGCGACGCGATGTCGCGACCGAGCGCGTCGCAGCCGAGGAGGTAGGCGATCTCGCCGCCCTCCATCCAGGCCGGAGGCTGCAGCCGCCGGAACAGGTCGGCCTCGTTCGGGTCGTGCGGGGCGACCAGTGGCGCCGCGATGGCCAGCACCACGCAGCCGAGGACCAGCACCGCGCAGGTGAGCGAGAGCTTGCTGGCGGCGAAGGCGGCGAGGTTCTCCAGCACCGGAGAGCGCGCCGGGCGGGCGGCGGCGGGCACCGCGCTCACAGCCGCACCCGTGGGTTGAGGACCGTGTAGAGCACGTCGGCGAGGAAGTTCAGCATCACGTAGGTGATGGCGTAGATGAGCACCGCCGCCTGAACCAGCGGGTAGTTGCGCACGAAGATGCTCTCGACCACCAGCCGTCCGAGACCCGGCCAGCCGAACACGGTCTCCACCACCATGTTGCCGCCGAGCAGCGAGCCGGTCTCGATCGCGGCCACCGTCACCGTCGGGATGAGGGCGTTCTTCAGCGCGTGCTTGGCGAGCACCGCGCGGCGGCGCAACCCCTTGGCGCGGGCGAAGGTCACGTAGTCCTGGTCGAGCACCTCGAGCATCGAGGTGCGGGTGACGCGGGTGAGAATGGCGGCCATCGGCAGCCCGAGGGTCACCGCCGGCAGGATGATGTGCGAGAGCGCGTCGAGGAACGCATCGAGCCGACCGCGCAGCAAGGTGTCGATCAGCAGCAGATGGGTGATCGGTGCCACCTCCGACTCGTAGCCGGCGCGCCCGGCCACCGGCAGCACCTGCAGGTGCACCGCGAACAACATCAGCAGCAGGATCCCGAACCAGAACCCCGGCAGCGAGACGCCGAACAGGGAGGTGACGGTGGCGGCGCGGTCGAGCCAGGAGTCCTTCTTGACCGCCGCCAGCACACCGAGCGGGATCGCGGTGGCGAGCGCGAGCACCAGCGCCACCAGGCTCAGCTCGATGGTTGCCGGTAGCCGCGAGGCGATGACGTCCATCACCGGCTGGCGGTGGAAGAAGCTCTGGCCGAAGTTGCCCTGGGCGGCGTTGGCGAGGAACTTGACGAAGCGCTCGTGGGGCGGCAGGTCGAGGCCCATGTCGTGGCGGAGCGCCCGTTCCTGCTCCTCGGTCACGTGCTGGTCGCCGAGCATGATCTCGACCGGATCGCCGGGGGTGAGCGCCATCATGAGGAACACGATGGCGCTCACCCCGAGCAGCACGGGCACGAGCTGCGCGAGGCGCTCGATCAGGCGTCCGAGACTCATCGCGCGACGCGCCCGATGCCCGTGCTCGGTGCCGTCACTTCACGCAGGCGTCGTGCAGGTTGATCCGGCTGTCCGCGCTCGGCTGCCAGCCGCTCACCTTCGTCGAGACCCCGTAGAGGTCCTGCGCCACCCACAGATACACGTACGGCAGGTCGCGGTTGACGATCGCCTCGGCCTCGGCGTACATCCGCGCTCGCGCCGCGCGGTCGGTGTCGATGTTGGCCGCGTCGAGCAGGCGGTCGACCTCCGCGTTGGAGTAGCCGGATGCGTTTCCGCGCGCCGCCGTCTTGTGCGTCGGCTCGAAGATGCCGACCGGATCGAGCGAGCCGTTGCCCCACGAGGTGAGCCACATGTCGCCGTCGATCGGCTCACCCTTGGTGCGGTAGCGCTTGGTCAGGGTCGAGCCCTCGCCGACCACCACCTTGATGCGGAACCCACCCTTGGAGGCCACCGCGGCGATTGCCTCGGCGATGTCCTTGCCGGCGCCGTCGACGTCGAGCGTCGCCTCGACCCCGTCCGGGTAACCGGCCTCGGCGAGCAGCGCCTTCGCCTTCGCCGGGTCGTGGGCGTGGGCGGGGAGATCCCGGTTCTTGCCGAAGGCATCGGGGCTCAGGATGCCGTCGATCAGCGTCGCCTTGCCGCTCAGGATCTTGTCGACGATGAGCTGGCGGTCCAGCGCGTGGGCGAGTGCCTTGCGCACACGAACGTCGTCGAACGGCTTGCGCTGGTTGTTGAGCGCGATGTAGGAGCTCCGCGTGCCGTTCACCGCCATCACCCGGGTGCCCGGGTTGCTCTCGACCTGCTTGATGCTGTGCGCCGGCAGCTCGTTGATGATGTGCACGTCGCCGGACAGCAGCGCCGCCACTCGCGACGCGTTCTCCGGGATGATCTTGAAGATCACGCGGTCGACACAGGCCTTGCCGACCGGCGCGATGTCTGCAGCGCCACCGTAGTAGCCATCGAAGCGCTCCATGATCACGGAGTCGCCCTTGCGCCACTCGACCAGCTTGAACGGACCGGTGCCGTTGACCTGGTCGGCGAGCGCGGCGTCGCCGACCGCCTTCACGAACCGCTCGGAGACGATTTCCTGGAACGGCAGCATCGCCGGCAGGATGGGCCAGGGTGAGTCGAGCTTCAGGCGCACCGTGCGCGTGCCCACCACCTCGACCCCGGTGAGCGGACCGAGCAGGCTCTTGCGGGGGCTGGTCTGGCCACCCATCGCCCCTTCCCGGGTCAAGCGCTCGAAGGTGAAACGCACGTCCTCGGCGGTGAGCGGGGTGCCGTCATGGAAGGTGACGCCCTCGCGCAGCTCGAACTCGTAGGTGGTGGCGTCGACCGCCCGCCAGGACTCGGCCAGCTCCGATACGACCTCCATGCTCGCGTTGCGGGTGACCAGCCCGTCGTACATGTTGCGGATGATGGTCTCGGTCTCGCGCTTGCGATGGTTGGCCGGGTCGAGCGTCAGGGCGTCGGCGGTGAATCCGACCCTCAGCTCCGCCGCTCCGACGCCGAACGCGGTGCCACCGAGCACCGCTGCCATCGCGATTGCCGTGATGCGTCTCTTCATCTCTCTCCTCCCAGCTCGCGCTCCCCTCTCGGGCCCGTCCCGTCGACGGGATGGACCGGGCATGCCCGTGGCATGCTCCGGAGCTTGCGATGCAACCGACGTGCCAGACGGCCCCGGCCGACGTATGCCCCTGGCCGGGTTATCGCATCGCGTCTCCCGAGCCATCGGGCATGCGGGACGATAACCCGGCGGGCGCGTGGCACGCACGCGTCTGTGCGTGAATTTCGCGCGTTCGTGCCGCCCGGCGCCGTGTGGTCATCCGCGGTATGCTCCGCCGTCGACATCCGATCCGAGGGCACCATGCGCTTCGACTGCGTCCTGTTCGACCACGACGACACCCTGCTGCCGACCTTCGCGCTACGTGCGAGGGTGTTGGAGGTGGCGGCGCGCGAGGTGCTCGGCCGCGACCTCGACGGCGCCGCATTCCTCGGTCAGGCGCACGGGCGGAGCCTGGAGCAGATGTCCGGGGACCTCACCGACGGTGACGCCGACCTCGCGGCGCGGCTGGTGACGGTGTACCGCGAGCACTACTACGTCGAGAACCGGCGCGGGCTGGTCCCGTACCCGGGGATCGCCGAGCTGCTCGATGCGCTCGCCCGGCAGCGCGTCCGCATCGCGGTGGTCACCTCCAAGCACGGCCTCGGAGCGCGCGGCGAGCTCGAGTCGACCGGCCTCGCTCGCTACGTCGAGCACCTGGTCGGGGCCGAGGACGTCGAGCGCCCGAAGCCCGATGCGGAGCCTCTGCGCCGGGCGATGACGGCGCTCGGCGTCCTTCCCGAGCGCACCCTGATGGTGGGAGACACCTCGGCCGACGTCCTCGGTGCCCGCGCCGCCGGAACGCGCGGCGCGGGGGCGCTGTGGGGCACTCGCGATCGCCAGACGCTGCGCGACCTGGCACCGGACTACCTGCTCGAGCACCCGAGCGAGATCCTGTCGCTGGTGCGCCAGGCATGATCGGGCGAGCCCGGATCCCCCGCACGCGGGTCGCGGGCTCGGTCGGGCGCTCACGCGCGGGCGCGCTGCGGGCTCTGGCGATGGTGCTCGGCGCGGTGGCGCTGGCCGCCTCCGCCGAGCCCGCCACCCGCACGGTGCTCGTCCACCTCGTCGACGCCTCCGGGACCGGCCGGCCGATCGGTCACGTCATCGTCCGCGACACCGCGCATGGGCTGGTGCTCGAGCCAGCGCTCGCCGGTCTCACCCCGGGCCTGCACGGATTCCATGTCCACCAGAATCCGTCCTGCGAGCCGGCCGAGCGCAGCGGCACGATGGTTCCGGCGCTGGCCGCCGGCGGACACTTCGACCCCGACGGTGCCGGTCGCCACGGCACGCCTTGGGGCGACGGGCACCGCGGAGACTTGCCGCCACTGTTCGTCGACTCGAACGGCCACGCCGCCCAGCCCGTGCTCGCGCCACGCCTGCGCGTCGCCGACCTCGCGGGGCGCTCGCTGGTCATCCACGGTGGCGGCGACAACCACGCCGACCGTCCGGCTCCCCTCGGTGGGGGCGGGGCGCGTGTCGCCTGCGGAATCTTCTGAATCGTCGGCAATCTCTCGGTCTTGTGACGCACTTAACGCGCGTCTCGCCGGAAGTGTTGGATCGATCACTTCAGGCGCCCGTGTCGCGGCCTATAAATGCCCCATCGGCGTCGTCACCCGGCTCTTCCGGGTGAACGAAGGGCAGGGCCGCCGACTCGAGGAGACGACACGTGCAAGCGCAGCCATCGAACGACCCGGGTGCCGGCTGGATCATCGCCCCCATCGGCGCCGCGCTCCTCATCATCCTGGTCGCCACCTTCGTCACCGAGGCCTGGGCCGGCGCTTCGGTAGCCGCTCCGGCGGCGAGGTCGGTGGACGCCGCGTCCGTCGCCGACCGCCCCCGCTGACCGGCGTCGCCACCACCTGACCGCACCCCACCGCGCCGGGCGAACGCCGGGCGCGGGCACCGCGACCACGCCGCGCGGGTCCCTCTCCAGTCGTCCTCCAGCCTCGATCCACGCCCCGACTGCACCCATCCGACCATCGGTCCGACTTGATTTCGGTCAAGGCGGGCAGGCACGTCGTTCCTCTAATGTGACGACCAATCACACGGCCGATGCCGAGCTGGTGCTCCGATGCACGCCCCGACGCCACACGATCCGACTCGCCGCCGGCTCCTCGGGCGGGCGGTCTCGCCGGAGCGCGGGGCGTCACCGCCGCGGCCACCGTGGACCCGCTCGGAGGCGGTGCTCGGTGAGCGCTGCACCGGATGCGGAGACTGCATCCGGGTCTGTCCCGAGCGCGTGCTGCTCGCCGGTCGCGGTGGGCTGCCGATACTCGACACCCGCGCCGGCGGATGCACGCTGTGTGGACGCTGTGCCGATGCGTGCCCGGAGCCGATATTCGATCGAGCATCCGGTCGTCGTCCGTTTCCGTTCGTGCTGGCGCCGAGTGTGCGATGCCTCGAGGTCGAGGGCGTCACCTGCCGGGCCTGCGTCGATGCCTGCGACGTCCGTGCGCTGCGCCCACGCCTGCAACCAGGCGGGCGCGCGCGAATCGAGGTCGACCCACGACTGTGCACCGGCTGTGGCGCCTGCGAGTCGGTCTGCCCGGTCGGAGCACTGGAGCGGGTGGTGGCCGGTGAGCCGGATACCGCCGAAGAGGTGAAGCGATGAACATCTGCGGTGTGCTGGTGCATGCCCGAGCCGAGCAGGCGGCGGAGGTCGCGCGCGACCTCGCGCTGATGCCCGGTGTCGAGGTGCACGCGCGCGAGGGCGGCCGGCTGGTGGTGACGGTGGAGGAGACTCCAGACGCGCCACGCGCGGCCGACAGTCTGTCTGCGATGCACTCGGTGCGCGGCGTGCTCGCCGCCAGCCTCGTCTACCACGTCTGTGATCCCGACTGCGAGCGCGGGGAGGACCCCTCATGAGCCTGAGCCGACGCGATTTCCTGAAGAGCAACGCCCTGGCCGCCACCGCGGCGGCAGCCGGGATCGAGCTGGCGAGCCCCGCAGCGCAAGCAGCGGCGCCCGACGGCATTCGCTGGGACAAGGCGCCTTGCCGCTTCTGCGGTACCGGCTGCTCGGTCCTCGTCGGGGTCAAGGCGGGCCGAGTGGTGGCGACGCAGGGGGATCCCGATGCCCCCGTCAATCGCGGCCTCAACTGCATCAAGGGCTACTTCCTGTCGAAGATCATGTACGGCGCCGATCGCCTCACGCAGCCGCTGCTGCGCAAGCGCAACGGCAGTTACGACAAGTCCGGCGAGCTCGAGCCGGTGTCGTGGGACGAGGCCTTCGACGTGATGGCCGAGCAGTTCAAGAAGGCGCTGCGCGAGAAGGGCCCGACCGCCGTCGGCATGTTCGGCTCCGGGCAGTGGACGGTGTGGGAAGGCTACGCCGCGGCGAAGCTGATGAAGGCGGGGTTCCGCTCGAACAACATCGACCCCAACGCGCGTCACTGCATGGCGTCCGCGGTCGCCGGATTCATCCGCACCTTCGGCATCGACGAGCCGATGGGCTGCTACGACGATCTGGAGCATGCCGACGCGTTCGTGCTGTGGGGCGCGAACATGGCCGAGATGCACCCGATTCTGTGGTCGCGCCTCACCGATCGGCGCCTCACCGCCGAGCACGTCAAGGTGGCGGTGCTCTCGACCTTCGAGAACCGAAACTTCGAGCTCGCCGATCTCCCGATCGTGTTCGCGCCGCAGACCGACCTCGCGATCCTGAACTACATCGCCCACCACATCATCTCGACCGGGCGAGTGAACCAGGACTTCGTCGGCAAGCACGTCAACTTCCGACTCGGCAACGCCGACATCGGCTACGGGTTGCGCCCCGATCATCCGCTCGAGAAGGCGGCGAAGAACGCCGAGAAGGCCGGCGGCTCCTCGGAGATCGACCTCGACCGCTACGCTGCCTTCGTCGCCGACTACACCGTCGACAAGGTGAGCGCACTGTCCGGCGTGCCGGCGGCGCAGCTCGAGGCGCTGGCCGAGCTCTACGCCGAGCCGGGCCGCAAGGTCGTCTCGTACTGGACCATGGGCTTCAACCAGCACTCGCGCGGGACCTGGGTCAACAACCTCGTCTACAACATCCACCTCCTCACCGGGAAGATCTCCGAGCCCGGCAACGGACCGTTCTCCCTCACCGGTCAGCCGTCGGCTTGCGGTACTGCCCGTGAGGTCGGGACGTTCGCGCATCGCCTGCCCGCGGACATGGTGGTGATGAATCCGAAGCACCGCGAGATCGTCGAGAAGGCGTGGAAGATCCCCGCCGGCACGATCCCGGAGAAGCCCGGTTTCCACGCGGTGCTGCAGAACCGGATGTTGCGCGACGGCAAGCTCAACGCCTACTGGGTGATGTGCAACAACAACATGCAGGCCGCGCCCAACATGAACGAGGAGACCTATCCGGGCTATCGCAACCCGGACAACTTCATCGTGGTCTCCGATCCGTACCCCACCGTCACCGCGCTCGCCGCCGATCTGGTGTTGCCGACCGCGATGTGGGTCGAGAAGGAAGGTGCTTACGGCAATGCCGAGCGCCGGACCCAGTTCTGGCGCGAGCAGGTGGCACCCCCCGGTGAGGCGCGCTCGGACGTGTGGCAGCTCATGGAGTTCTCCAAGCGCTTCAAGGTCGAGGAGGTGTGGCCCGAGGAGCTGCTCGCGAAGGCGCCGGAGCATCGCGGCAAGACGCTCTACGAGGTCCTGTTCGCGAACGGGCAGGTCGACCGCTACCCGGTGGCGGAGATCGCCGAGGGCTTCGGCAATCACGAGTCGGCCCACTTCGGGTACTACGTGCAGAAGGGGCTGTTCGAGGAGTACGCGGAGTTCGGCCGCGGGCATGCGCACGACCTCGCCCCGTTCGACGTCTATCACAAGGCGCGCGGGCTGCGTTGGCCGGTGGTCGACGAGAAGGAGACCCTGTGGCGGTTCCGCGAGGGCTTCGACCCCTACGTGAAGGCCGGCGAGGGCGTGAAGTTCTACGGCAAGCCGGACGGTCGCGCGATCGTCTTCGCGCTGCCCTACGAGCCGGCGGCCGAGAGCCCGGACGCCGAGTACGACCTGTGGCTGGTCACCGGGCGGGTGCTCGAGCACTGGCACTCCGGCAGCATGACGCGGCGTGTGCCCGAGCTCTACCGCGCGTTCCCCAACGCAGTGGTGTTCATGCATCCGGACGACGCCGAGAAGCGCGGACTGCGCCGTGGCCAGGTCTGCAAGCTGACCACGCGTCGCGGCGAGATCGAGACTCGGGTCGAGACGCGGGGCCGCAACCGACCGCCGGCCGGTGTGGTGTTCATTCCCTGGTTCGATGCCAGCCAGCTCGTCAACAAGCTGACCCTGGATGCGACCTGTCCGATCTCGAAGGAGACCGACTTCAAGAAGTGCGCCGTCAAGGTCACGGCGGCCTGAGGGACGACGGGCCGAGGTACGAGGTGATGGGCGTCTCGCACATCCGATGTCCGGCGGCGCGAGGGGGGCGGGCACGATGAGCACCGACCGCCGCCCCCGCTCGGCCGCGTCGCGTCGCCGTTTTCTCGGTGACGTCGCGCGCGGTGCCGGCGCGGCGGTGCTTCTCGGCGCCGGCCTCGGGCTGCACGCTCGGCGCAGCGCGGCGCTCGCGCCGACGGCGTTGCGACCGCCGGGCGCGCTGGCCGAGGAGGCATTCCAGGCGGCGTGCCTTCGCTGCGGGCTGTGCGTGCGCGACTGCCCCTATCCGACGCTGCGTCTCGCCGGGCTCGACGAGGACGTCACTCCGGGCACACCGTACTTCGTGGCGCGTAGCGCCCCCTGCGAGATGTGTGACGACCTGCCGTGCGTGGCTGCATGCCCGAGCGGTGCGCTCTCGCCGTCGCTCACCGACGTGAACGATGCGCGCATGGGGGTCGCGGTCCTCGTCGATCAGGAGACCTGCCTCAACTTCCTGGGACTTCGGTGCGATGTCTGCCACCGCGTCTGCCCGCTGATCGACGAGGCGATTACCCTCGAGCGCACCCACAACACGCGCACCGGCAAGCACGCGCGCTTCCTGCCGACGGTGCATGCCGACGCCTGCACCGGATGCGGCAAGTGCGAGCAGGCCTGCGTGCTCGAGGAAGCGGCGATCAAGGTCCTGCCGCGTAGCCTCGCCAAGGGCGAGCTGGGACGCCACTACCGACTCGGCTGGGAGGAGAAGGCGCGCAACCAGGGCGAGGCGCTGGTGCCGGGGATCATGGATCTCCCGGACCGGATGCCGGGCAGCGGAGGCGGGTCGTGAGCCGCGCCCGCGTCCCCGGGGTGGAGGCGACCGCCACCAAGGGCTGGCTGCGCGCGCACCGCTTCCTGGTGCTCCGGCGGCTGAGCCAGCTGCTGGTGGTGGCGTTGTTCATGACCGCGCCATTGCTCGGCGTCGCGGTGCTCGACGGTAGCCTCGCGGCGAGCCGCATCCTCGGTGTGGTTCCGCTCAGCGACCCGCTGGTGCTGGCGCAGACTCTGGCCGCCGGGCACTGGCCGGCGTCGACCGCGCTGGTCGGGGCCGCCATCGTCCTCGGTTTCTACGCGCTGCTCGGTGGCCGCGCGTACTGCGCCTGGGTCTGCCCGGTGAACGTCGCGACCGACGCCGCCGCCTGGCTCCACGCGCGACTCGGATTGCCGCCCGGCTGGCAGCCACCGCGCGCGACCCGGCGCTGGCTCGTGGTGGTGGCGTTGGTGCTCAGCGCCCTCACCGGCACCGTCGTCTGGGAGCTCGTGAACCCGGTGACCCTGGTTCATCGGGGTCTGGTATTCGGAATCGGTCTGACCTGGGCGGTGGTGGCCGCGGTGTTCCTGTTCGATCTGCTGGTCAG
Organism: Ectothiorhodospiraceae bacterium; assembly: GCA_024234875.1. Taxonomy (GTDB): domain Bacteria; phylum Pseudomonadota; class Gammaproteobacteria; order HK1; family HK1; genus JACKNM01. The sequence continues at coordinate 124,701 of JACKNM010000003.1, forward strand.
TCGGCATGGTTGGTGTGGGCGTCTGTGCCCGGTCGGCGCCACCTACGCCGCAGTCGGGCAGCGAGCCCTGGTCCGCATTCGCGCCGATGCGCGCGCCGCCTGCGACGACTGCCTGGACTGTGTGGCGGTCTGCCCGGAGCCGCAGGTGATCATGCCGGTGCTCAAGGGCGAGGCGCGTGGAGTGCCGCCGGTGATCGTCGACGCCGACTGCACCGCCTGCGGGCGCTGCGTCGACGTCTGCGCCAAGCACGTCTTTCACCTGGGGACGCGACTCGTGCCGCGCGCCCCGGCCGACCGAACACGGGCCGCGAACACCGTCCCGCGTGGAACGCACCGAGATGCTGGAGGAATCCGTCCATGATGCAACGAGACGCTGGCCGAACCGTGAACGCGACCCTCGTCCTCGCCCTGGTGCTCACGCTCGCGCAGTGGCTCGCCACGCCGCCGGCGTTCGCGCAGGTGTCGTCACCGATGCGTGGCGCCATCGCCATCCCGGATGCGAACGCCGCGTCGCCGGTGATGAAGCAGAACACCGACCGCACCCAGCTCGGCCGCGCCTACCGTCAGCAGCCGCCGCTGATTCCGCACAACATCGAGAAGTATCAGATCAGTCTCAAGGTCAATCAGTGCATGGCCTGTCACGACTGGCCGAACAACGTGCGCGAGGGCGCGCCGAAGATCAGCGAGACGCACTACATCGATCGCGACGGCGTCGCTCTCGACCATGTGGCGCGGACGCGGTGGTTCTGTAACCAGTGCCACGTGCCGCAGGTCGCGGCGCAGCCGCTGGTCGAGAACCAGTTCAAGTCCGCGACGGAAGTCAAGTGACATCGGGCCACAGCCGTGGCCTCTGACGCGGGTCGGAACGGGAGCGAGCAGATGAGCGATGCCAACGACGACGCGGGTGGGCGCCGCGGGATTGTCCGGGGCCTGTGGCGGGCGCTACGTCGTCCGAGCGGTGCGAGCCTCGGCGGGCTCCTGATCACCGGAATGGTGCTCGGCGTGGTGTTCTGGGGTGGATTCAACTGGGCGCTCGAGCTGACCAACACCGAGCAGTTCTGCATCTCCTGCCACGAGATGGAGCGCAACGTCTTTCGCGAGCTGCGCACCACGGTCCACTACACCAACCGCACCGGCGTCCGCGCGACATGCCCCGACTGCCACGTGCCGCGCGAATGGGTCTACAAGATCGCCCGCAAGATCAAGGCGTCGAACGAGCTCTGGCATCACATGCTCGGTACCATCGACACCCCCGAGAAGTTCGAGGCCAAGCGGCTCACGCTCGCGCAACACGAGTGGGACCGCATGAAGGCCAACGACTCTCGTGAGTGCCGAAACTGCCACGACTTCGGATCGATGGACTTCACCAAGCAGGAGAACCGCTCCTCGGCTCGCCACGAGGTCGCCATTCGCGAGGGGCAGACCTGCATCGATTGCCACAAGGGCATCGCCCACGAGCTGCCCGCCGGAACCTACGAGGAGCAGAAGCTCAGCTCCGCGAGGTAGCGGGCGTCGGTGCAACGGGGCGTCCACGGGTCGCCCCGCTTGCGCTGCCTTCAGTCGGTGTAAGGGTCGACCTGCGTCGCCTCGATCGAGTAGCCGGCGTCGCCGAGCTCGTTGGTGAACGCCTTGGTGCTCATGGTGCCAGTGACCCAGACCACGTCGAAGACCTGCTCGAGCTTGTACGGCGTGGCGGTGCGCACGTAGACGATCTGGTTCGACGGCGGCGGCGGGACGTGGATGCAGGCGCCGAAGTACGGTACCAGCAGGAACTCCGAGACCGCCTGACCGGAGAAGTCGAGCGGCACGACGTAGCCGGGGATGCGGACCTCGGTCGCGTTCAGCGACTCCACCACCGGCGCCGAGCGCGAGGCTTCCTGCATCTCGCGCATCAGCTTCTCCGCCTCCTCGGTACCGTCCTCCAGCGCCTGTAGCTGGCCCGGCGACATCGAGGCGAAGGGGTCCGGCGGACTCCAGTCCTTGGGCATCAGGTCGTCCCACGACAGCACGCGTGGACCCTCGGTCGCGGCCTCGGCGCTCCACGCCGCCGAGAGCGCCAGCGACCCCAGAAGAACCGAGGTGGCGCCGAGCCTGGTCACGGTTCGCGAGCGACTGTTCCTGCGCATTGACTCACACCCTGGGCGACAGCCCGTCAGCAAGGGACATACGGTACGCGCGCCATGCGGGAAGCGCACCTGCGGCGAGCGCCGCCAGGACCACCGCGCCGAGCAGGGCGAGGTCGAGTGTGGTGGGCGGTGCGAGCGGCAGGTGCAGGCCGAACAGGCGCGAGACGACCGGCCGCGCCGCGAGCACCAGCGCGTGGAGCAGGCCGAGACCGGTGGCGACGCCCGCGAGGCCGAGCGTGGCCGACTCGCTCATCAGCAGCCCGAACACGTGAGCCGGTCGGGCGCCCACCGATCGCAGGACCGCCATCTCGCGGCGGCGCGACTCCAGGCTCGCGAGGATCACCGCCGCCATGCCCAGCAGGCCGGTGACCGCGACCATCACCGAGATCACGCGCAGCGCATTCTCCGCCACGCCCATCAGATCCCACAGCTCCTGCAGGGCAACACCCGGAATGATCGCCTGCAGCGGCTCCGCACGGTAGGTGGAGATCGTACGTTGGAGGCGAAACAGCGCGAGCTTGGAGTCGAGCCCGACCAGGAACGCGGTAATGGTTCTCGGCTCGAGATCCATCTTGCGCGCGGCCTCGGCATCGGTGCGCCGACCGGGGATCGGGGCACCGCCCTTCCAGTCGATGTGCATCGCCTCGATCCCCTCGAGGCTCACGTGCACGGTGCGGTCGACCGGCGTGCCGGTGGGCGCGAGGATGCCGGAGACGCGAAACGGCTTGTCGTCGTGGTTTCTCAGTCCGGCCTCACCGGCGCCGTGGGTCACGACGATCGGATCACCGAGTGCGTAGCCGAGTCGCCGAGCCACCTCGGCGCCCAGCACGGCGTCGAAGACGTCGTCGAAGGGCTTCCCGGCGGCGAGGGTGAGCGGACGGTCGCCAGCGTACTTGTAGCGCGCGAAGTACTCGGTGTTGGTGCCCAGCACGCGATAGCCGCGGTGGGAGTCCCCGAGCGAGAGGGGCACCGTCCAGGCGACGCTGCGGTGGGCGGCGAGCTCGCGGTAGGTTTCCCAGGAGATGTTGTTGGTGGCGTTGCCGATGCGGAACACCGAGTAGAGGAGGAGCTGCACCGCACCGCCGCGGGCGCCGACGATGAGGTCGGTGCCCGAGATGGTGTCGGCGAAGGCCTGGCGGGCGTCGCGGCGCACCTTCTCCACCCCGAGCAGCATCGCCGCGCTGAGCGCGATGGCGAGCACCGTCAGACCGGCGGTCAGCCGGCGGTTCCAGAGACTACGCAGGGCGAGGCGGGCGACCGTGACGAGCACGCTCATCGCGGGCCGCTCGGCGATTGGAGCTCGGCGAGTGCCACCACGCGGTCGAAGGCGGTGCCGAGCGCCGCCTCGTGGCTGACGAAGATCACGGTGGTGCCGGTGGCTGTGCACTCCGTGAACAGCAGGTCGAGGAAGCGCTCGCGGGTGCCTGCGTCCAGGGCGGACGTGGGCTCGTCGGCGATCAGCACCTCGGGCGAGCCGATCAGCGCTCGCGCCACCGCGACGCGCTGCTGCTGCCCGATGCTGAGCTCGGTCACCGGCCGTGCGGCGAGGGTCGCGCGGTCGAGCTCGAGGTGGTCGAGCAGGCGCGCGGCGTCGTCGCGCACGCTGCCCGACCGGGCGGTGGCACGGTCACGCCGACGGGCCGAGAACGCGCACGGCAGCGTCACGTTGTCGCCCATCGACAGATAGGGGACGAGATTGAACATCTGGAACACGAAGCCGATGTGGTCGGCGCGGAATCGGTCGCGACGGGCGCCGGGCAGCGCCGAGAGCTCGACCCCGTGGATGCGCACGGCGCCGGCGCGCGGCACCAGCACGCCGCCGAGCAGACCGAGCAAGGTGCTCTTCCCGCTGCCGCTCGGGCCGGCGAGGAACACGCGCTCGCCGCGCCGTACCGTGAACCGGTCGATGACGAGCACGTCTGGCGCGCCTCGTCGCCAGGCGAAGCGCAGATCCTCGACCGCGACCTCGGGCGCGGCCGAGGGGCTGTCGACGAGTCGGGCCGCGGCCTCCCCGGAGGGTGCTCGCGCCGTGGCGTTCGTGCCCATCGCTCCCGAGCCCTCCGGGGAACCGCGCCGGCTCAGCCGCCCAGCTCCAGCACCCGCGCCGACGGACGCAGCGTCTGTGCGCGCTGGGCACCGCCGATGACCGCGCGCGCCTCGATCTCCTCGGCATCGTGGAGGTGATCGAAGGCGCGCAGCTCGGCGTGGTCGAGACGCTGCGGATGGTCGCAGTGGAAGTGGTACTCGGCGTGGAGCTCGGTGTGGGCCTCATCCTTCCGGGCGCCGCCGTGGGCGTGGTCGCCGACCTTGCGCGCGTGGTCGTCCTCCATGCCCTCGAGCTCGACGTGAGCCTCCTCCAGGGTGCATCCCGCATCCGCCGGGAGGCCGATCACCGCGCTCGCGTCGCGCAGGGTGGCGAGCGCGGTGGCGACCGCGGCACGCTGGGTGTCGTCCTCGGGGGCGTGCTCGAAGCCCACCACGTTGACCGCCGGCATGATGAGCTCCACCAGCAGCTCGTTACCCTCGGCGACCAGGTTCAGCGTGCCATGCCCGTGCGCGTGGGCCGCGTGCTCGCGCTCCGTGTGCTCCTTACCATGGTCCTTGCCGGCATGGGCGCCACCCGCCCCGAGTGCCAGCACGGTACCGATCGCGGCCGCCACGAGCCGGCGCGTTCGTACGTTCGTCCGATTCATCGTCTCTCTCCCGTGTTCCTCCGTTCACGTCGCACGTCTCCGCGCGTGGCCGGGAGGGGCTCGGGAGTGGTAGGCCGACGCCGGTCGCGTCGGCGCGTCGACCGGCGCGACGTGCACGTCGGCGTTCCGCGCAATGGCGGCGCCGAGTGCCGGCTCGTCGGGCGCCGGTGCCGCGGTGGCGCCGTGGGCATGCTCGCAGAGCTCGCAGTCTGGATTCCCCGAGTCGAGCGCGTGCTGGTGGGCGTGGGCGGCGAGCGCGAGGCGGCTACCGATCAGGAGCAGCGCGAGCAACACCACCGAGGCGAGCCTCGCGCCGACGCGCCGCGGCGCCTCACGGGGGCGGCGGCCGTACGATGATGGCGTCAGAATCCAGCGCATGAATGTAATGCTATAACATTTCGAGCGCGGCGCCGACCGCCACCTCACCGAGGCCGGTGTCCCGACCACCTCGCCTCGGCCTCAGCCGGTGCGTCGAAAGGGCGGGCCCATCGGCGCCAGACGCACCCCCTCGCGCAGATGCCGAAACGGATAGGCGGCGGCATCGACGATGTGGGCACCGGGGGCGACCGCGATCAGGACCGCCTCGGCGATCGGCTCGAAGTCGGCTCGGAAGTGGCAGGTGCTCTTCAGCACCAGGATCTTTCGCGTCGACGGCTCGACGCCGATGTGGCGGAAGATGTCCTGGTCGAAGGCCTGCATCCGATGGCTGGCGGTCACCACCTCGATCCCGCCGATGCGAAGCAGCGCCGTCGGACCGAGGTCGATTCGTCGGCCGGGAATCGACTTGCCGCTGGTGGTGAACCGCCCGTCGGTGAGGCGGACGACCTCGAACTCCCCGTGAAACGGCTCCACACCGGGAAGTGGGTGCTTACCGCCGAGGTCGATGGTGATGCGCGCGCCGACCCCGGCCGCGTGCGCTGCAGCGGCAGCCTCCGGGTCGCACATCACGCACATCGCGGCGTCGCGTGCGTCCTGGCGCACCAGTGCGGCGAGCATCCCGGTGGTGTCGCAGGTGCCGCCGCAGCCCGGGTTGTCCTGGGTGTCCGCGATCACCACCGGCCGGCTGGCGGAGGTGGCGATGGTCATGGCACGGGTGACTGCCTCGTCGGGGTCGAGCAACTCCTCGGCGAAGCGCGGCTCGCGCTCGAGCAGCATGTCGCGCAGCCGCAAGGCGGCGCGGTCGACCGCGTCGGCGTCGTAGCCGTGGGCGACCACCGCCGGCCCGCACCAGTGGAGGTCGGACGGCGGGAAGCCGGCCGCGTAGCACAGATCGAGCACGTCGCCGGTCTCGCCCGCGACCGATGCCTCGACCACGCCCTTCGTCGGCTCGACCAGGGTGCACTGGAAGTTGAGCGGCAGCAGGAACGGCAGCTTGTGGAATGCGCGATGGGTGGGCTGTCCGCGGTCGAGGACGCGCTGCAGGATGCGCGCCGAGCGGGCGCCGGTGTGTTGGCGGTCGATGTGCGGATAGGTCAGATAGATCGCCATGCCGTCGGTGAGGGCCGCGGTCTCGGGCCCGATGTTCGCGTGGTAGTCGAGGCTGATCACCACCGGCACGTCCGGACCCACACAGGCCCGCACCCGCCGCAGGATCTCGCTCTCGGCGTCCTCGAAGGTCTCGCTGCACATCGCGCCGTGGAGATCGAGGTAGACCGCGTCGACTGGCATCGCGGCCGACAGCCCCCCGACCAGCTCACCGACGATGCGCTCGAACGCCTCGTCGGTGACGTAGCCGCCGGCGCCGGCGTGACCCCAGATGAGCGGGACCAGGTCGTGGCGGTCGCCCATCACCCCGAGAAAGCCCGACATCCCGAAGCTCGAGCCGGCGGTGCGCTCGATGATCTCGTGGCCGCGCGCGAGCGGCGGCATCTCCCCGCCACGGGCGTAGTAGGCGTAGTCCGTGCGCATCGGCACGAAGCAGTGGGTCTCGTGAAGGAACCCGCCGATTGCGATGCGCGCCATGGCCTCGAGCCTCCGTGGTGGATGGCGATGACCGGTGATAGCACGTCGGCGCGCGGAACGACAAGCGCGCCGCCGCGACCCGGCGCCGTCGGTACGAGGGCGCGCGCGCCTCGCGCCTCAGCGGCGCAGCAGCTGGTGCAGGGTGAAGCGGTCCGGGAGCCCGGTGACCGTGAGCCGCGCCGCGGTCTGGAACGCGGTCAGCGCTGCCCGCGTCGGCTCGTCGTACATGCCGGTGACGCCATCGGCGGCGAGGTGGCCGCGCGCGACCAGGGCTTCCTGGGCGCGACGAAGCACCGCCTCGTAGATGCGGACGCGGTTCCCGCCGCTGGTCGCCTCGATGACTGTCGACGGCACCGTGAGCCGGGACACCTTGAGCGCCTCGGCGAGCTGGAACACGGCCTGGGCGAAGCTCTGGTCGGGCTGTCGCTCACAGTGCGCGACGAGGTAGTCGACCAGGGTCTCGAGATCCTCCCACGGCGCGACGTCGAAGGTGTCAGGCGCGAACTGGTTGAAGCTCGTCAGGTAGCCGTACACCCATCCGCCATAGAGGTAGGCGTTCTCGGTCCGACGTCGAATCGCGTCGACGAAGGTCGAGCAGGTGGTGGCTCCGGGGCCCTTGATGCCGAAGCGGCCCTGGGGATCGGCCGCCGGTGTCGGTGGTGAGAACAGGCTGGCAGTGGTGAAGATGGCGACGGTGAGAAGGATTCGGAGGGTCGCGAAGGGCGATCGGCGAGACATCTCGGCACCTGACCTCGGGCTGCGCGGAGAGGTGCGCCGCCCCGGCGATGGCCGGGGCGGCGCGACGCGGTGTCCGAGGTTACACCGGAACCACCGCGGGAGGCGGCGCGAGCCTCAGTGCAGGCGCGGCTTGCGGCGTCGACGGCCGGCGGCCCACATCCCGCCGAGCCCGACACCCAGCGCGAGCAAGGTGGCCGGCTCCGGCACTCCGCTCGGCGGAGCCGTCGGGGTGGCGGTCATCAACAGGGCGGTCGGCGAGCCGGTGAAGTCGAGGAAGGTCGGGAACGCGGTGGAGTCACCAGCGTCGACCAGCGGCGCGATTCCCGACAGCACGAACTCGGTGACGCCCGGGTCGAAGAAGTAGGACTGCTCGCCGAGCAGCGTGGCCACCACCGTGCCGCCGACGACCACGTCGATCGGACCGAAGCCGAAGGAATCCGGGGGCACCCGGACCTCGACGAACTCCCCTCCGCCGACCAGCTCGTAGGTGAAGGCGTCGGTGAACGGCGGGTCGAACCAGCGCTGGGGCTGCGGGTTCACGAACACGAACTCGCCCTCGGCGGGAACGAACGGCAGGACCGGGCACAGCGCCGGGTCGCTGCCCGGCTCGCAGCCGCCGACGCCGCCGAATGCGAACAGGAAGGTCGCCGGGGTGCCGTCCGGGTTGCCGGGGCCGGGGCCGAAGGTCCCGGTCGTCGCCGCCACCGACGCGAGGACGGGTGGGCCGTCGCCGCACTCGGCTCCGCACTCTTCTCCGACGAACGGATCGGGATTGGACTGGCCGAGGGAGTAGACGTTGGCGCCGAGGACGCCGATGGCGGTCATCGCCGCCTCCTCGCTCGGGCGGACACCGTAGAAGATGTTGAAGACCCGGCTCTCGCCCGGCGCCAGATCACCGAACGCGAAGTCGAACAGCGAGCCGTGGTCCTCCGGGCCGGCGTCCTCGAAGTCGACGTTGGCGGTGCCGTCGATGATCGTCCCGTTGAACGAGCCGGGTGTCGGGTCCGGGACGTCGAGCGGATTCACCGAGTAGAAGCCGTCGTCACCCGCGAAGCGCACGTTGCCGCCCGCCGACTCGAGGTTGGCCTCGACGCCGCCGTGGGTGACGTACTCGTCGAACTCGGTCGGCGGGATGTCCCAGTCCATCGCACGCCGGTACACGAGGTCGGTGAGGGTCTCGGTGCCGGTGTTGGTGATCGTCACCTGACCCTGGAACACGCCGGCGGCGAGCGACGGGCCGTAGGCGTGCTCGACGGTGACCGGAGCGCCGGAGAGAAAGACGCGCGAGGTGGCGGTGCTCGAGGTGGCGCCGAACTCGGCGACGATGCCGCCCGAATCGTCGGTGGTGAAGCCGTCCGGGCCACCGTTGTCGACGCTCGCGAAGCCGGAAACCCGTGCGCCACTCGCGGTGGTCACGGCCACGCCCCATCCCTCGCACAGGCAGCCCGGCGAGGTGGCGTCGTACCACAGGCCGTCGGTCGGATCCCGAAACGCGAGTCCGAACTCGCCACCGCCGTCAGTGTTTGCGGTGAAGAACGTCGAATCCAGGAAGTTCAGATGCCCGAGGTCGTTCACGCCCAGCGCCACGTTGGCGGTCGCCTCGGTACCGGTGTCGAAGATCACGGCGCCGGCATGGGCGACGCCCGATGCGGCGAGCAGCGTCGCCGCGATGGCGGCGGCCGGGAGCCTCGCTGCAAAATGCCCCCGCGCGCGGGATGCAGAGTGAGAGAGCACAGTTCCTTCCTCCAGTCGCGGGCCGCTCGGTGGCGGCCCCGGTCGTTACCAGGGGTGCCGCAGCGGCCGTGGGCCGATGGGCATCCTCCCGCGCCGATGCAAGCGGCGGGCCCGATCTGGGTGCTGGAGGTATTTCGTCGTGCTTTCAATGGATTGCATACAAGCCACCACGCTGTCCGCGATGGCGGTGTAAAGAATTCCGAGTCGCGCGGGGCTCCCGTCCCCCGAGCTCGCCGCACGCGCGCCGGCACGACGGAGCCCTCGACCCGGATCCGAGATTCGCAACCTGTTGAAATACCAAGCGCAACTTGGTGCGTGGGCGCGTTTGCCAGCGCCTCCGGGCCGATCTCCGCGGTGTAAGGAATCCCGACACCGTGGCGGCGTCGGGTCGACCCGCGGGATCAGTCGAACATCGGGCTCACACCGGGAGGCACCGAGAAGCCGAGGTCGCCACGCGCGATCACCGCCTCGCGACCGCCGTTCTCGGCGAGCAGGATGGACTGCCGTGCCTTCGCGGCAGCGTCGACCGCCACCGGGTCGAGCAGCGCCTCGAGCCGCGCACGCGCCGAGGCCAGGGTTCCGGCGTGGGCCGGATCGGCGCCGAGGTCGGTGAGCTCCTCGGGGTCCGCCTCGAGGTCGAAGAGCTGCGCCGGATACCCGACGTAGTGGACGTACTTGTAGCGGCCGTGGCGAATCATGAACGCGGCGGTGGTCGAGCCCATCCCGTGGTACTCGCAGACCACGGTGCGATCGGGGCGAGCGCCTTCGGCGAGCGCCGCGAGCGACGTGCCGGCGAGGCTCGCGGGGACCGTCTCGGCGTCCGCCGCCCCGACGCAATCCATCACGAACGGCCAGACGTCGACGTGGCTCGCAGTGGTATCGACCACCCGCCCGGCGGGGATCCCCTCACCGGCAACGATCAGCGGCACTGCCGCCGCCTCCTCGTACATCGTCGACTTGCCCCACAGGCCGCGCGCGCCGAGGTTGTCACCATGGTCGCTGGTGTAGACGACGCGAGTCGATGCCCCGAGCCCGGTCGACTCCAGGGCGTCGAGCACTTTTCCGACCTGCTCGTCCATGAAGGTGCAGAGCCCGTAGTAGCCGGCGACCGAGCGGCGCACCTTGTCCTCGGTGTCGAAGTGGTCGTCGTAGCAGAACGAGCGCGCGTAGTCCTCCAGGAAGGGGTGTCGGGGACGATCGTCTGGCGCGTACTGCTTCGGCAACGGCAACTCGGGGTGCCGGTAGTAGTGGTAGAAGTGCTCCGCCGGCGCGGTCAGCGGGAAGTGCGGCGAGACGAAGGAGACGAACAGCACCCACGGTCGTGCCGGGTCGCGCGGCGCCTCCTCCTGCAGCCAGACCTGGGCCCTGGAGGCGATGTCGCGGTCGTAGCGGGTGTACATCGACTCGCCGGGTCCGGTCATCCCGGCCATCTTCCACGCGCCCTTGCGCACCGGAAGGTCCTCACGGACCAGGCCCATCAGGTCGCCCTTGCCCTCGATGACGTGCATCGCGAGCAGTTCCCGGCTGAACCCGTTGTCGTCGTCGCTCGAGCGGAAGTGCAGCTTGCCGATCGCCGTCACCTCGTGGCCGCGGTCCCGCAGCACGTGGTGCCAGGACGGGATCGAGCCATCGTACGGGTCGGCGTTGTCCCAGAACCCGATCTGGTGCTGGTAACGCCCGAGCGCGAACCCCGCGCGGGCCGGGATGCACACCGGGCTGGTGCAGTACGCCGAGGAGAACCGTGTGCCCCGGGCGGCCAGCCGGTCGATGTTCGGCGTGCGCACGACCCGATTGCCGTGGCAGCCGACAGTCCGCACGCTGTGCTCGTCGGACATGATGACGAGGAGGTTGCGAGGTCTCACCGGGTGGCTCCGCTCGACTGGAGGAGCTGCCGATTATGCCGTCGCCGTCGAGCCTGCGCAGCCGCCGCGTCCGGCGGCCGTCATCTGGGTGGGTCGCACTGCCTGACCTTGCGCACCCGACCCTCGTCGTCGACCTCCTCCAGCCGGACCTCGAAGCCCCACAGTCGAGCGAGGTGGCGAACCACCTCCTCGGCAGAATCGTCGAGCGGGCGGTTGCGGTAGCGATTGTGGCGCAGGGTGAGCGAGCGGTCCCCTCGGCGGTCGACCGACCAGACCTGGATGTCCGGCTGCTGGCTGCCGAGGTTGTACTGGTCGGCGAGGGCCCGGCGGACCTGGCGGTATCCACGCTCGTCGTGAATGGCGGTCACCTCGAGCTCGGCGCGAGCCTCGTCGTCGAGGATCGCGAAGAGCTTCAGCTCGCGGATGAGCCGCGGCGAGAGATACTGCGAGACGAAGCTCTCGTCCTTGAAATTGCGCATCGCGAAGTCGACCACTCCGACCCAGTCGCGCCCCGCGATCTCGGGGAACCAGTGCCGGTCCTCGTCGTCCGGCGCCTCGCAGATGCGGCGAATGTCGCGCATCATCGCGAAGCCGAGCGCATACGGATTGATGCCGCGGTAGTAGGGGCTCTGGAACGACGGCTGGGCCACCACGTTGGTGTGCGACTGCAGGAACTCGATCATGAAGCCGTCGCTCAGGTAGCCCTGATCGTAGAGGGTGTTCAGGAGCGTGTAGTGCCAGAACGTGGCCCAGCCCTCGTTCATCACCTGGGTCTGGCGTTGCGGGTAGAAGTACTGGGCGATCTTGCGCACGATGCGGACGAGCTCGCGCTGCCACGGCTCGAGCAGCGGGGCGTGCTTCTCGACGAAGTAGAGCAGGTTCTCCTGCGGCTCGGCAGGGAATCGCTCCGGGGCGTCGGCGCGACGGGTGTCGGTGCGGCGCGGGACCGTGCGCCAGATCTCGTTCAGCTGGCGCTGGAGGTAGTCCTCGCGCTCGCGTTGGCGCGCGGCCTCGCGCTCGGCCGAGAGCCGTGGCGGACGGCGGTACGCGTCCACGCCATGGTTCATCAGCGCGTGGCAGGAGTCGAGCACCAGCTCGACCGCCTCCTCGCCGTGGCGTCGCTCGCACTCCTGGACGTAGCGGCGCGCGAACAGCAGATAGTCGATGATCGCGTCGGCGTTGGTCCAGGTCCGGAACAGGTAGTTGCCCTTGAAGAATGAGTTGTGCCCGTAGGCCGCGTGGGCGATCACCAGCGCCTGCATCGTCATCGTGTTCTCCTCCATGAGATACGCGATGCAGGGGTCGGAGTTGATGACGATCTCGTAGGCGAGCCCCATCTGCCCACGCCGGTAGCGATTCTCGACCGCCAGGAACTGCTTGCCGAACGACCAGTGGGCGTAGCCGACGGGCATGCCGACGGAGGAGTACGCGTCCATCATCTGCTCGGCGCTGATGATCTCGAGCTGGTTACGGTAGGTGTCGAGCCGATAGTCCGCCGCGACGCGGGCAATCTCCCGGTCGTAGCGCTCGATGAGCTCGAAGGTCCACTCCGAGCCGGTGGAGATGACGCGGCTCACGCCGGCTTCCTCGCCAGCAGACGGCGGAACACCGGGAAGATGTCGGCCGGACTCGCGATCTCCTGCATCGCGAAGTGCTCGTGCTCGGCCGCGACCGCCTCGTACTCGGCCCACAGCGACTGGTGGCGGTCGGGCGTGATCTCGACGTAGGCGTAGTACTGGACGAGGGGAAGGATCCGCTCGGTGAGCAGCTCGCGGCAGGTCGTCGAGTCGTCACCCCAGTTCTCGCCGTCGGACGCCTGCGCGGCGTAGATGTTCCATGACGACAGCGGGTAGCGATCGCGAACGATCTCGTCCATCAGCTTCAACGCGCTCGAGACCACCGTGCCGCCGGTCTCTCGGGCGTAGAAGAACTCGTGCTCGTCGACCTCCTTCGCGGTGACGTGGTGGCGCACGAAGACCACGTCGATCCGCTCGTAGGAGCGCAGCAGGAACAGGTACAGCAGGATGAAGAACCGCTTGGCGATGTCCTTGCGTGCCTCGTCCATCGAGCCCGAGACGTCCATCAGGCAGAACATCACCGCCTGCGTGCTCGGTTGGGGCACGCGGATGCGGTGGTTGTAGCGGAGGTCGAAGTCGTCGATGAACGGGATCGCCTCGATGTGGGTTCGAAGGCGTCGAATCTCCTCGCGGAGCTCGATGGCGCGGGCGCTCGACCCGAGACCCTGATCCTCGAGCTCCTCGAGCTCGCGCTCGACCTCGCGCAGGCGCTCGCGATACGGGCCCCGCAGCGCGATGCGTCGGCCGAGCGCCCCGCGCAGGGTTCGCACGACGTTGATGTTGGCGGGTACGCCCTGGCGTGAGTACCCGGCGCGCACGGTGCGATGCGACAGCATCTCCTTGATCTCGCGCTGCACCAGGTTCGGCAGCTCGAGGTCCTCGAAGAAGCAGTCCAGGAACTCGTCGCGTGTCAGCTCGAAGACGAACTCGTCCTCGCCGGTGCCGTCGCGGCTCGGGTCGCCGCGACCGCTCCCGCCGCCGCCCCCACCCTTGGGCCGCGCGATGCGGTCACCGGCGACGAAGTCGGTGTTGCCGGGATGCACGGTCTCGCGTCGCCCACCGGCGCCGTGGTGGAACGTCGGCTCGGCGATGTCCCGGGTCGGGATGTTCACCTTCTCGCCGCTGGTGGCGTCGGTGATGCTGCGCCCCGAGACCGCCGCCGACGCCGCCTTGCGGATCTGGGCCTTGTACCGGCGCAGGAAGCGCTGACGGTTGACCGCGCTCTTGTTCTTTCCGTTCAGCCGCCGATCGATGATCTGACTCACGCCTCGCCCTCCGCGGGTCGAGCGGCGCGAGGCGTCCTCACGACGCCTTGCGCACGCGCAGATACCACTCGCAGAGCAGGCGAACCTGCTTCTCCGTGTAGCCCTTCTCGACCATCCGCTCGACGAAGTCGTCGTGCTTGCTCTGGTCGTCGGCGGATGCCTTGGCGTTGAACGAGATCACCGGCAGCAAGTCCTCGGTGCTGGAGAACATCTTCTTCTCGATGACCTCGCGCAGCTTCTCGTAGCTGGTCCAGTCCGGATTACGTCCCTCGTTCTGAGCACGGGCGCGCAGCACGAAGTTCACGATCTCGTTGCGGAAGTCCTTCGGGTTGCTGATGCCCGCCGGCTTCTCGATCTTCTCGAGCTCCTGGTTGAGCGCCGCGCGGTCGAGGATCTCCCCGGTGTCGGGGTCCCGGTACTCCTCGTCCTGGATCCAGTAGTCGGCGTAGGTGACGTAACGGTCGAAGATGTTCTGGCCGTACTCCCTGTACGACTCGAGGTAGGCGGTCTGGATCTCCTTGCCGATGAACTCGGCGTAGCGTGCCGCCAGGTTTCCCTTGAGGAAGGATAGAAAGCGCTCCTGCACCTCCGGCGCGTACTGCTCCTGCATGATCTGCTGCTCGAGCACGTACAGCAGGTGCACCGGATTCGCCGCGACCTCGCTGTGGTCGTAGTTGAACACGCGCGACAGGATCTTGTAGGAGAAGCGCGTCGACAGGCCCGTCATGCCCTCGTCGACGCCGGCGTAGTCGCGATACTCCTGCAGCGACTTCGCCTTCGGGTCGACGTCCTTCAGGTTCTCGCCGTCGTAGACCCGGATCTTGGAGTCGACCGAGGAGTTCTCCGGCTCCTTCAGTCGGGTGAAGACGGCGAACCGGGCCATCATCTCCAGCGTGCCGGGGGCGCACGGGGCGGTCGACAACGAGCTGTTGCGCAGCAGCTTCTGGTAGATCTTGACCTCGTCGGAGGCGCGCAGGCAGTAAGGGACCTTGACGATGTAGATGCGGTCGAGGAAGGCCTCGTTGTTGCGGTTGTTCTTGAACGCCTGCCACTCGGCCTCGTTCGAATGCGCCAGGATGACGCCCTCGAAGGGGATCGCCGCGAGCCCCTCGGTGCCCTTGTAGTTGCCTTCCTGGGTCGCGGTCAGTAGCGGGTGGAGGACCTTGATCGGCGCCTTGAACATCTCGACGAACTCGAGGAGGCCGCGGTTCGCGAGGCACAGCCCGCCCGAGTACGAGTACGCGTCCGGGTCCTCCTGCGCGAATCGCTCGAGCTTGCGGATGTCGACCTTGCCGACCAGGGAGGAGATGTCCTGGTTGTTCTCGTCGCCGGGCTCGGTCTTGGCGACCGCGATCTGCCGCAGCGTGGACGGCGTCAGCCGGACGACGCGGAACTTGGTGATGTCGCCATGGTGCTCGTGCAGTCGCTTTACCGCCCACGGCGACATCAGGCCGGTGAGGTAACGGCGCGGGATGCCGTACTCCTGCTCGAGGATCGGCGCATCCTCGACCACCGAGAACAACCCCAGTGGCGACTCGTTCACCGGCGAGCCCTTGATGGCGTAGAACGGGTGCTGCTCCATCAGCCACTTCAGCCGCTCTGCGAGCGAGGACTTGCCACCGCCGACCGGCCCCAGCAGGTAGAGGATCTGCTTCTTCTCCTCCAGACCCTGAGCGGCGTGACGGAAGAAGGAGACGATCTGCTCGATCGTCTCCTCCATGCCATAGAACTCACGGAAGGCCGGGTAGACCTTGATGAGCTTGTTCGAGAACAGGCGGCTGAGCCGCGGGTCGTGTCGGGTATCGACGAGCTGGGGCTCGCCGATCGCTGCGAGCATGCGCTCGGCGGGGCTCGCGTAGACGGATGGATCGTCGCGACAGAGCTTGAGGAAGTCCTCGATCGAGAGTTCCTCCTCGCGGGCATCGGAGAATCGGTTCTGATAGTGCTCGAAGATGCTCATCGGTTCTGCGACCTCTCTCGGGCCATCTGACTGACGCCGCCCGGTCGGCGCGTCGACCGTTCCGGGCGGCTCTCGCGGTGCGAGCGCGGCGTCGGGCCCGTCACCTCTCGCTGGAGGACATCAGGGCGCGACCGCCTGCAACAAGTCTCGTCTCCCTCCACAGCAATTCCCGTTCCAACCGCGCCGCACGACGGCCGGTCCGGGGGCCGCGCCGGTCCCGTGAGTGCGTGGTGGGTCACGGTAGCGGGCGCCGCGCACGACATCGGGGCGACCGCCCGCGCGCGCCGGCCAGCGGCCGAGCGCCAGCGCATTCGGGGTCGGGCCGGTCTCCCGGAGCGAGGCTCGTGGGCGCGCGGCCATCCCCCGATTCTTGCGGCGGCGCGCCACTGTCGGTGGTTGCCGGACAGCGGCGCCGTGTCACCGTCATGCGGCAATCTCGCGCCCGTCACACGCCTTTAGATGCCGGCCGGTCCGGATAAGTTCGGGTCGATGGCCGAATCGGGCCGTCGTCGCGGGCGGCGACGGGGTTCTCCGGCGAGGTTCGGGGAGGCGCGGTCAGTGGATGAGGTGGGGGCGCTCGGGGAGACGAGGTGCCTGCGTCGCGGAGGACTCGACGGCGGTCGAGGTCAGCGCAGACCGACCGGTCGGCCATTCGCCCTCGAGCTCGCGTCGGCCGTCGGCGCGTGCGAAGGTCACGAAGCTCCGCCGCGCGTAGTGACCCAGGCGGCGGCCGAGGGCCGGGGTCAGCGCGTCGTCGTCGCAGCCGATCCAGGCCTGTGGCATCGCGCCTTCGGGGGTGGTGGCCGCGGCGCAGCTCGCATCGCGAGTGATCTTCGAATCACCAAAACTGGCGCCCCGGTCGTCGACGAAGGGCGGACGATGGCGATTTTCCCATCCCAGCACCCACGCCGGCTCGCCGGCGGGCAGGCTCGCCAGCTCGCTGTCGAGGCGCACCGTGCCGCCGCGCGCCAGCATGCCCGCCAGCGCCCGGTAGCGTTCCAGCGCTGCCGGCTCGGCGAGCGCGGGGAGCACCACCGTGGTGCGCCGTGCCCCGAAGAGGTCTCCGAGTGAGCGCGGAACCTCCTCCGGCTCGAGCTGCCGGAAGAGGTCGAACGCCGGGTCGACGTCGACGCGAGTCACCCGGCCGGCCACCGCCCAGGCGAACCCCTGGCGATGGGTGCTCGATTCCACCACGCGCATCGCCGCCACCGCGCTCTCGGTGGTGGAGAGCGCGATCGGAATGCTGAGGGACCACGGATCACCGGCCTGACGCTGCACCAGGGTTCCGGTGACCTCGCTCCCGGTGGCCGTGGGAGTCACCCGGACGTCCTCCAGCGCCAGCGCTGGCGCGCCGGAGCGGCTCGTCCACTGGGTGAAGAAGTCGGACAGTGCGATCCCGGCGGCACCCTCGAAGGCGCGGCGAACGTCGTCGAAGCTCGCGCGCGCGCCGAGGTGGTCGCGATAGAGGGCGCGCAGACCGGCCACGAACGTGGCGTCGCCGAGCCTCGTACGCAGCATGTGGAAGAGCAACATCGCCTTGCCGTACCCGACCGCCATCGACGCCTGATCGTGGCGGGCGCGAAAGGCGGTGAGCGGGAAGTCGCGACCCGCATCGACGAAGCTGCGGTATTTCTGTAACGCCTCGCGGCGGTGCCGGGCGCCGTTGCCCGCGACCTCGGCTGCGAGGTGATCGGCGAGATAGGCGGTGAGGCCCTCGGCCCAGTTGCCGGCGCTGGGATCGATGAACACGCCGTTGCCGAACCAGCAGTGAACCACCTCGTGGGGGAGCGAGACCCGGGGCACGAAGGGCAGGCGCATGACGCGCGGCCCGAGCAGGGTGTACGACGGCATCCCGTACCCGCTCTCGAAGAAGCTCTCGACGACCGCGAACTTGGCGTCGGGATAGGGGCCGAGCAGGCGCTCGTAGCGCGCGATGGCGTCGGCCGAGGCGTCGAGATAGGTCTGCGCGAGGCGCGGATCGGGGGCCCGTAGCCAGACCTGGAGCCGGTGTGCGCCGTCGGTGCGCTCGGTCAGATGATAGGGACCGGCGACGAGGGTGAGCTCGTCCTGTGGCCGGGTGGTCCGCCACAGGTCGACGTCGGGCCGCGGCTGCGCCGGTCCGGTCCCCTGGGCCACCGCTCGCCAGCCGGCCGGCAGCCGGACGGTGATCTCGCCCTCGACCAGCTCGTCGGCGAAGCGCGGATACCAGCCGGCCGACCCCGAGAGGAAGGCGCCGTCTGGCCCCACGGGGGTCGTGGTAGAGTCCGCCGCGGCCGCCCAGCGGCCCTCGTACTCGAGCCGCGGTGGCGGGGCGTGGGGTGTGCCGCGGACGAGTCGGTATGTGGCGGCGCCGCCGGCGCGCTCGCCGTCCGGTCGCACCTCCCAACCGGCGCTGGCGCGCGGCGTGGTGAAGGCCGCGCCGAGCACGAAGCGGGACTCGGCGGGATGATCACGCGGCAGCTCGAGGGTGTCGCCGATTCGGACCAGGCTCGCCCGCGGCTCGATCTCGACCTCGAGCGCGTGGCGGATCGGCGGCTGGGCACGCACGGCGACGGCGGTCGCCAGCGCGAGCAGAGCGAGCAGGCGCCGGGCGCGGCGCCGACCGACGAGGGTGGGCGATGAAGGCACGGCGCAATGCTACCAGGCCGCTGGCGCGCGCGACCCGGCGGGTGGTCGCGTTCCTGGTCCTCGCGGCGGCAGCAACCGGCACCTCCGCGACGCCGTGCCCGCCGCCGCCGGTGGCGGCGATGGTGGTGACCGCGGGGGATGCCGGCGTCGATCGCGACCGCTGGCTCGATGCGCTCGCCGCGCGCCGGGTCGTCGTCATCGGCGAGGCGCACGACCGCTACGAGCAACACCTGGTCCAGCTCGCGGTGATCTGCGGCCTGCGCGAGCGCGGGCTCGACGTGGCGGTCGGGCTGGAGGCATTCCAGCAGCCGTTCCAGGCAGTGCTCGACGACTACGTCGCCGGCCGGATCGACCTGCGCACCGCGCTCGCGCGGAGCGAGTACTACGAGCGATGGCGCTTCGACCACCGCCTGTACGCGCCCATTCTGGAGTACGCGCGATCGCAGCGGCTGCCGCTGGTGGCGCTCAACGTGCCGGTGGAGATCACACGCAAGGTCGGGCGCGGCGGCATCGAGTCGCTCGACGCTCGCGAGCGCGCGGCCATTCCGGTGCACATCCCGGCGCCCTCGGAGGCGTACCGGGCACGCCTGGCCGCGATTCTCGATCTGCACCCGGACCCCGGCGGTCGCGACCCCGACCGCTTCGTGCAGGTGCAGTCGCTGTGGGACGAGGGCATGGCGGAGCGCGCGGTCCGCCACCTGGCCGACAATCCGCGGAGCACCCTGGTGGTCATCGCCGGCGTCGGCCACGTCGGCTACGAGGGCGCGATCCCGGACCGCATTCGTCGTCGCGGCCAGCCCTCGGTGGCGACGGTCATCTCCGCCGACGCGCTCGAGCACCAGGCGTCGGCAGACTACGTGTTCGAGGTGGAGCCGCTCGAGGCGCCCCGTGGGGGCCTGCTGGGGGTGATGGTCCGGGTGGACGGGTCGCGCGTGCTGGTCGACGCGTTCTCCGACGACAGCGCGGCGCGCGACGCCGGTCTGCTGCCCGGCGACCGACTGGTCTCGGTGCAGGGTCGTCCGGTGTCGCGCTTCGCGGACGTGCGCCTCGCGCTGCTCGACACGGTGCCCGGGGACGAGGCCGCGCTCGAGGTCGAGCGCGACCGGCCGCAGAGCCCGCCGATGCGGATGGCGGTGCGGTTCTTCCTGCGTTGAGCGCTACGGCCTCTCAGACTTCCCGCAGCCAGCCGAACGGGTCCTCGGCCTCGCCGCTCTGAATCGCGGTGAGCGCCTCGCGCAGCCGGCGGGTGTTCGGCCCGACCTGACCGCCGCCGACCTGCACCTCGCGCCCGTGGTGGATCAGCGTGCCGACGCCGGCCAGCACCGCCGCGGTGCCGGAGAGCGCCGCCTCGCCACGTCCACACCAGTCGAGCATCTCGTCGACGGTGAAATCGCGCTCCTCGACGGTGTAGCCGAGGTGGGCCGCCAGCCGGAGCACGGAGTCGCGCGTGACGCCGTGTAGGAACGCGCCGGACAGCGGCTTGGTCACCAGCCGCTGGTCGTCGAGCAGCATGAAGTTCGACGCGCCGGTCTCCTGCACGTCGCCGCCCGGGCAGAACAACACCGTCGCCGCCTCGTGCTCGGCCCGTGCCTGCATCACGTGGCGCAGGGCCGAGGCGTAGTTCGCGCCGGCCTTGGCCATACCGAAGTCCGCGGTGGTCCGCGGGTGCTCGTCCTCGACCGCGACCCGCACGGGCTGCAGGCCGGCACCGAAATAGTCGCCGACCGGGGACGCGAGCACGTACAGGCAGACCTCGGAGGGCGGCGTGCCGGCGGCGCCGATGTTGACCTCGGTGCCGATCAGGGTCGGGCGCAGATACAGCGCTCCGGGGAAGGCCGGGATCTCGTCGCGACACTCGCGCACCACGTCGAGGACCATGGCCTCGAGCTGCGCCGGGTCGGGCGGCGGCAGGCACAGCAGCCTGGCGCTCTGGCACATGCGGGCGACGTGTCGGTCGAGCCGGAACACCCGCGCCTTGCCGTCCGGGTGACGGAAGGCCTTCAACCCCTCGAAGCAGGCGCTCGAGTAGTGGAGCACGTGGGCGCCGGGGTGCATCGGGATCGGCCCGGTGTCGCGCAGCTCGGACGGTCCCCAGGACCCCCCGCGATGCCAGGTGATGGCCATCCGCCGGGCGAATACGGTACCGAACGGCGCCGTGGGTGGGGCGGGCGCTCGGGCGGCGGTGGCGGTCGCTGTGCTCATCGGTCACGGGCCTCGTTGAACGGGCGCCTATCACAGCCGGTCGGCGGCCGGAGATCAATAGGGCGCGCGCGGGGCTGCCCATACCGGGCGCCAGGCCCTAACATCCGTCGATGGCGATGGAGCTCCACGTCACCCTGGCCGTCCTCGGCGCGGCGGTCTGTCACGCGACGTGGAACGCGTTGCTGAAGACCGGCGGTGACGCCGTCGTCCGGGTGGCGGTGGTCAATGGCGTGGCGGGGCTCTGCGCGCTGCCGATCCTGGTCTGGCTCGGGCTGCCGGCGCCGGCGTCCTGGCCTTGGGTGGCGACCTCGGCGGTGGTGCACCTGGCCTATTTCGCCACCCTCACGCTCGCCTACCGTGGCGGCGATCTGTCCCTGGTCTACCCGGTCGCGCGTGGCGCCGCTCCGCTGTTGGTCGCGCTCGGCGCCTGGGTGGTGGCCGGTGAGCGACTCACCCTGGCACAGAGTGCGGCGGTGGCGATGGTCTGCGCCGGGATCCTCGCCCTCGCATTCGGTGGCGGGCGTCGCGCCGGCGCCGTGCGCTCGGTCGCCTGGGCCCTCGGGACCTCGCTCACCATCGCCGCCTACTCGGTGGCGGACGGGATCGGCGGCCGCCTCGCGGGTGACGTGCGCGCGTACGTCGCCATGCTGTTCGTGCTCAACGCGCCGCCCTACGTGATCCTCGCGCTGGTGCTGCGACGTCGCGCGCTGGCGCGCGCACTCGCGCGTGACTGGCGCGGCGGCGTGGTCGCGGGCGTGCTCGCCTTCGCCGGCTACGGCATCGCCATCTGGGCGATGACGCGTGCACCGATGACCATGGTCTCGGCGCTGCGTGAGACGAGCGTGCTGATCGCCGCGCTGATCGGGACCCGCATCCTCGGCGAGGGATTCGGTGCGCGTCGGATCGGTGCCGCGCTGCTGGTGACGCTCGGCGTGGTGGTCCTGCAGATCCTGCCCGCCGACGGGTGACCGCGACCGCCTCGGGGCACCACGCAGGCGGTCCGGTCGGCGGGCTCCGGCACCGCTGTCAGCGAGCCTGCGCGGCCCCGCCGGCGGCGGCTCGATCGGGGTCCCGCGCGGGCTCGCCAGTCCCCCCTTGGGAATCGATGGCGGGTTGACTGAGCTCGGGCCGATGGGGAAACTCCGAATCCGACGACGTGGCCGGATCGACGCCGGAGCGGCCACGCAATAAAAAAGACCAGGCGAGAGAGGGGTTTAGATGAGCGCACGAAGCAATGCGCCCGGCGTGCTCGATCGTCACGCCGCCCACGGACGACCCGCCGTGGGAGATTTCGGCACCGTCGTGGGCACCGGCTCGCCGACTCGGCGCCGGTCCCTCACCCCGGCGGTCGTTGGAGTGGTTCTCGCGCTCTCCGCCTCCGGGGCGATGGCATTCGCCGACCCGGTCGCCATCGGCTACGAGCGGCTGCGCGGGCAGGTCTTGACCGAGCGGGCGGAGGTGCACTGCCTCGCGCTCAACATCTACCACGAGGCGCGCGGCGAGCCGCTGGAGGGCAAGCTCGCGGTGGCCTCGGTGACGCTCAACCGGGTTCGCAGCGAGCGTTATCCCGACCGGGTCTGCGACGTGGTCTGGCAGCGCGGTCAGTTCAGCTGGACTCACGACGGCCGCTCGGACGTTCCGCGCGATCGCCGCTCGTGGGAGGCCGCGCTGCGCATGGCGCGAACCGTCTATCGCACCGCCCAGTTCAGCACCGTCGGCCGGGCGACCCACTTCCACGCGTCGTCGGTTCGCCCGGCATGGGCGTCCGCCAAACGGCTGGTGCGCCGCGTCGGTCGGCACCTCTTCTACGAGTCGAGCGAGGGCTGAGCAGCCCGACGCGGGGCGCGCCCGACTGCGGGCGCCCAGGTGGCGGTCAGCGGCGCCCGAATCGGCGGGCGCGAACCCACGCGCCGAGCGCGATCACCGCCGGAAACAGGAAGAAGCTCGTCAGGGTCGAGAGCACCGGCCGCCAGATGCGATCGTTGGCCCCGGAGTCGACCTGCGCAACCCACGCCAGCGCCAGCGCGCAGACCACGAAGGCAGTGGTGACCACCAGCATGTCGAAGCGCCTGCGCGGCCCCTCGGGCGCCGCCGACGGCGCGGTTCGCAGGTAGAGCCAGACGCAGAACCAGGCGATCGGGGCGAGCATGAGCTGGGACGCGAGCATCGTTCCTCATCGCTCCGGCCGCGGTCGCGTGGGCCGGAGCTCCGGTTGGCACCTGGGGCACCAGTAGGTCGAGCGCAGGCCGCGGCCGAGTCGGGCGCGGCGCACGGTGGCAGCGCAGACGAGGCACGGCTGACCCGCACGCCGGTAGACCCAGAGGCGCCCGCGGCCGTCGTCGACGAACCGCGTCGTGCGCGGGCCGCCGCCCGTGTTGCGCCCGAGCAGCGCGGCGGCGCGATCGTACAGGACCTCGAGAGCCGTGTCCTCGACCGCACCGAGCGGCGTCTGTGGGGCGATTCGCGCCAGGAACAGCAGCTCGTTCTTGTACACGTTGCCCAGACCGCAGGCGACGCGCTGGTCGAGCAGCACGTCGAGCAAGGGTGTCTCGGCGGCGAGCCGCTCGCGCGCGCGCCCGACCGCCGCCGCGGCGTCGAATGTGGGGTCGGCAAGGTCGGGCCCGAGCCGCTGCTCGCGCTCCCGTGCGGTGAATCCGCCACGTGCCTCCACCTCGACCTCGCGCGCGTTGAAGCACACCGCGACCACGTCGTCGGTCTCGAGCACCAGCGAGGCCTGGCGCGCCGGCTTGCGCCAGGTCTCGCCCGGCCGATAGCGGTGCCACGACCCGTGCATCCCGAGATGCGTGCGCAGGGTGCGCGCGTCGTCGAGGTGAATCAGCAGGTGCTTGCCGAGCGCGACGACGCTCTCGACCCGTCGCCCGTCGAGCGCGTGCGGCCCCGAGCGGCGGAGCACCGCGCGACGGAGCACCTTTCCGCGCAACAACGGGTCGAGCGCGCCGGCCAGCTTGTGGATGGTGTCGCCTTCGGGCATGGCCGTGGCGGAGACCTATCCGTGGGGCGGCGGGCGGCCGCGAAACGGCGAT
Organism: Ectothiorhodospiraceae bacterium; assembly: GCA_024234875.1. Taxonomy (GTDB): domain Bacteria; phylum Pseudomonadota; class Gammaproteobacteria; order HK1; family HK1; genus JACKNM01. The sequence goes on from JACKNM010000003.1 coordinate 148,492, forward strand.
GGACCGTGCGCGACGCGGGTGCTTGAATGCGCGGGCGACTCGCGACGGACCGACCGTCGCGCGCACTCCCCGACCAGGAGGCTGCCATGCGTCATCCGTTCTTCGCCCTCGTTCTCGCCGCCGTGCTGGCCGGGTCCGTCACGCCGAGCGCCGCGCAGCAGGAGGATCCGCGCGCGGTGCCGGTGTTCGATGCCGACCACCCGGTGACCGCCATCCTCGAGGCCGCTCGCGCCAAGGGCAAGGCGCTGATCCTCCAGCTCGGTGGCGGGCTCAGCTACACCGGCAAGGTGAAGGCGGTCAGCGCGCACGCGGTCGTGCTCACCGAGCTCGCCGGCAAGGAGTTCTTCGACGCCTGGATCCCGCTCGCCTCGATCGTCGCCATCGAGGAGCGGGTCCGACTGCGCTGACCCACGCTCGGCGACCGGCGCTCATGGGTCGAAGCGCAGGGCGTAGATCGGCGGCAGGTGATGATTGAGCCCCTGCCAGCTCTCGCCGCCGTCCTCCGACACCCACAGCGACCCGGTCGTGCTCCCCATCGCGAGGCAGCGACCGTCCGCGTCGACGTCCAGCGCATGGCGGTAGACGATGTCCCAGGCCTGGGTGGCGGGCAGCCCGCGGTGCAGGGTCTCGAAGCTGCGCCCACCGTCGCGGGTGCGCGAAACCACCACCCGGCCGCCGACCGGGATCCGTCGCTCGTCCTTGATCTGCGGGACGAACCAGGCGGTGTCCGGATCGGACGGATGGGCCGCGACCGCGAAGCCGAAGTCGGACGGCGCGACGTCCTGGCAGCGCACCCACGACGCGCCGTCGTCGGTCGAGCGGTAGATCCCGTCGTGGTGCTGGAGCCACTGCATCTCGGGGCGCGCCCGGCAGCGCGCGACCCGGTGCACGTCCTGGATCCCGGGATCGCCCGCGAGCTCCGGTGGCGTGTAGGGCGCGACCATGCCGGTGCCGATCGAGTTCCAGGTCGCGCCGTCGTCGCGGCTGCGCCACAGGCCCCCGCAGGAGACCGCCACGGTGACGTCGAGCGGGTCTCGCGGGTGGACCAGGATGGTGTGGATGCCCGGGAAGTCCATGCCGCCACCCATCCAGCGCCGTCGGCCCGGGTGCGACCACAGCCCGTCCATCAGCGTCCACGACTCGCCGCCGTCGTCGGAGCGGAACAGCCCGCCGGGCACCGTGCCGCACCACAGTCGGCCGGATTGGCTCGGATGGCCGGCCTCGATGCACCAGGTGAGCTGGAGGCTGGCCGGAATGGTGCGACCGAACATGTCCTCCCACGGCGGCGCAGCGGGGTCTGGCGCCGGGTAGGCGGGGCAGGCGAGCTCCTCCCAGGTGACACCGTCGTCGCGGCTGCGATGCATCTTCACGCCGAAGTGTCCGTGGTCGAGCGCGACGTGCAGCGTGCCGTCGCTCGGATGTCGCAGCACCGCCGAGCAGTTGTCACCGAGGAAGCTCGGTCCCTCCACCGACCAGCCGTCAGCGCGGCGCTCCACGGTGAACAAACCCTTGCGGGTGGCAACTCGGACCCGGCTGGTCATGGTGGTGCTCCTGGTGGGGGCTCAGCCGCCGGACAGCGCCTGCATCACGAAGATCTGCGACGAGGCATCCGGGATCGGATCGCTCAACGCGGCACGGTCGCGCACCGCGGTGCCGTCGAGGAACACCACCATGTGCTTGCGCAGGCAGCCGTGCTCGTCGACGACGTAGCCGCGCAGCCGCGGGTTCTCGGCGAAGATCGCGTCCAGCACCTCGGCCACCGTCGCACCGGGCGCCTCGGCGCGCGGGCAGTCGACGTGGCGGGCGAGGTTGCGGGTGAAGGTCACGGTCGGCATGGGCTCGGCGTCCGGGGGTGATGGGCGTGGACGGCGTCGCGACCGGGTGATCATAGCCGCGGTGCTCGTCCGGCGCAGGGCCCGGTAGCGCTTGCCGCTGCTGCCCCCTGCGGTCAGGATCGCGCCATCGACCCGCCACAGGAGGCCACCGACCATGATCGAGAAGCGACCGTTCGGACGCACCGGACACATGAGCACGGTCACGCTGTTCGGGGCCGCGGCGCTCGGCCGGCGTAGCCAGGCCGACGCCGACCGCACTCTCGACCTGCTGCTCGAGCACGGCGTGAACCACATCGACACCGCGGCCCGCTATGGCGACTCCGAGCTGCGCATCGGTGCCTGGATGCCGCGCCACCGCAAGGATTTCTTCCTCGCCACCAAGACCGGGGAGCGCACCGGCAAGGCCGCGCGCGAGGGGCTGGAGCGCTCGCTCGAGCGGCTGCGCACCGACCACGTCGACCTGATCCAGCTCCACGCCCTCGGTCACCCCGACGAGTGGGAGGTCGCGATGGGACCGGGTGGCGCGCTGGAGGCGCTGATCGCGGCCCGCGACGAGGGGCTCGCGCGCTTCATCGGGGTCACCGGTCACGGCTGGACCATCCCGGCGATGCACAAGCGCAGCCTCGAGCGCTTCGACTTCGACTCGGTGCTGATGCCGTACAACTTCTTCATGCACGCGAACGAGCGCTATCGCGGCGACTTCGACGCGGTGGTCGCGACCTGCGAGGCGCGTAACGTCGCCGTGCAGACCATCAAGTCCATCGCCCGCGGCCCATGGGCCACCACCGAGCAGAGCCGCAACACCTGGTATCAGCCGCTCGAGGAGCAGGCCGACATCGACCTCGCGGTGCACTGGGTGCTGGGGCGGCCCGGGATCTTCCTCAACACCGTCGGCGACATCGACATCCTGCCGCGAGTGCTGGACGCCGCCGGTCGCTTCGAGCGTCGACCGGACGACGCCGCGATGCAGGCGATGCTCGACGCCCGTCGCGTCACCTCGCTGTTCGGCATCGGTACCTGAGTCCGCCGGCGTGACCATCGACACCGCGAGCGTCGCCGCCGATCTGGCTGGCTACGACGGCCACGGCCATCACCGCACCGGCACTGCCGGCGACGAGTCGTGCGCGCGCTGGCTGGCGGAGGCGGCCTCGACGGCCGGGCTCGAGACGCGTCTGGTCGCGTTCGATCTCGAGCGCGTCGACCCGATCGCCGGCTCGGTGCGGGCCGGTGACCGGGTGGCCGAAGGGCTCACGCTGTTCGACGGCGGCGTCACGCCGGATGGGGGCGTCACCGGGAGCGCCGGTCCAGCGGGCAGCAGCGCACCGATCGGTGTGGCGCAGGCGCCGTGCTTCTGGGGCCGCCCGGGCACCCTCGACGCGATGCGGGCTCGCGAGGACGGCTGCCATCGGGCGATGGTGGTGGTGAGCGGGGGCGAGCCTTTCGGGCTGCGGGCCGGGCTCACGCTGCTCAACGCCGAGCGCTTCCTGCGCCCGTTGCCGACCCCGGTGCTCCAGGTGGCGAGCGAGCACGCGCCATGGCTGCTCGCGGCGACCGGCGAGGGGCGGGCGTTGACGGTGACGGTGCGTGCGACGCGCTCGCGCGCCACCGCGCGCAACGTCGAGGCGCGGCTGGCCGGGCGTGAGCCCGATCTCCCGCCGCTGGTGGTGATGACGCCACGCAGCGGATGGTGGCACTGCGCATCGGAGCGTGGCCCGGGCATCGCGTGCTGGCTCGCCATCGCGCGTGCGCTGGCCGCGGCGCGTCCTCGCCGCGAGGTGCGCATGGTCGCGACCTCCGGCCACGAGCTCGGTCACCTGGGTCTCGACCATTTCCTGCACGCCAATCCCGGCCTCGTCGCCGGGGCGCACGCGTGGATCCACCTCGGCGCGAACTTCGGCGGCGCGGTGGGTGCGCGCCTCGAGGTGCAGGGGTCGGACGATGCGTGGGCGACGCGCGCGGTGGATGCGCTCGCCGGCGTCGGTGTGGTGCCGGACGGGGTGCGCGCCGGCGACGCCGCGCCGCGCGGCGAGGCCGCCAACCTGGTGGCCGAGGGTGGGCGGTTCGTCTCCCTGGTCGGCGACAACGCGCTGTTCCACCATCCGCACGACCGCGGTCTCGAGGTCGTCGACCTCGACCGCACCGCGCGGGTGGCGCGGGCGATGGCGTCGGTGGCGTGCGCGCTCGCCGGGTAGCAGGCTGTTGAAGAGCTCGGTTCTTCCTGGTCGGGGGTCAGCGCTTGTCGAGGATGGTGCGGCTCGACTGCTCGAGTAGTCGGGTGAGGTGGGTGTACAGGTAGCGGACGCCGCGCGCCTTCAGGGCCTCGATGTTGGCGCTCGTGCACGGTGTCCCTGCCACGCCGCCGGCGGCGAGGATGGCGTCGAAGGTGCGCTCGATGGCCGCGCGCACCGGCGCCGCGCCGGCGTTGCCCGCGTGGCCCATCGACTGCGAGAGATCGGAGGGGCCCACGAAGAACACGTCGATGCCGGGTACGGCGAGGATCGCGTCGAGGTTGTCGAGCGCCTCGGCGTCCTCGATCTGCACGCACACCAGCGCCTCCCGATTGGCGCGCGCGACGTACTCAGACATCGACTCGAGGTAGCCGTAGTCGGCCGACCGGGTACCGACCGCGAGGCCGCGCCGACCGTCGGGGTCGTAACGCACACTCGCCACCGCGCGTCGCGCGTCGTCGGCGGTGCACACGTGCGGCACCTGCACGCCCGCCGCACCGCGGTCCATCACCTGCAGGATGTCGCGAGCCGAGTTGCTGGCAGGCCGCACGATGGGGGTGATGCCGGCCGCCTCCGCCGCCATCACCATCAGCTCGACGCTCTCGATTCCGATGCTGCCGTGCTCGCAGTCGATGAGTACCCAGTCGAAGCCGAGCCGACCGAGCATCTCGACGATCTGGACCGAGGGGATCATCACCGACACGCCGAGCGCCGGCTGATCGGCGAGCAGCTTCGCCTTCATACGATTCGGTTGCATCGGTGACCTCCGAGCCGGGCGGGCTGGCCGTGCCACGCCGTCGGCGCGGCCGGCATCGACCGCCTCGCGCGACGTGGCACGGCCGAGGGCGACGGCGGTGCGAGCCGCCGCGCCGGTGTCAGTGCGTGATGAGTGGCGGCAGCGCCTTCGCCTGCTCGACCCACTTCGTCACCGCGCTCACCGACGGCGTCGCGCGCGTGAGCTTCTTCTGCTCGTTCACTTCCTTCATCTTCGCGGCGAGGTTCTCGGCGTTGCGGTTGCGCAGCTCCTTCACCGTGTCGACCCCCGCCGCCTCGAGCAGCTCCGAGTACTCCGAGCCCACGCCCGAGATGCGCATCAGGTCGGCCATGTTGGCCCACTTGAGGAGCTGCGCCTCCTTCAGGCCCGTCTTGGCCGCGACCTCCTTGCGTCCCTTGGCCTCGCAGCAGAGCTTCAACAGGTCGTCGGTGGTCTGGATGCCGGCGGTCTCGAGCTTGGCGCCGAACGTCGGGCCGATTCCCTCGATCTCCTGGATCTTGTACGCCATCGGTCTGGTCCTCCTCTGCGACCCGGTCGGCTCGCGCCGGGCACCGTCATTGCGCGTCGTGCACCGTCTCGAGCCTGAATTCGAGCGGGCGCGGCGCAGTATAGCGCCGGCACGACGAGCCCGATCATCGCCCGCGCCGAGCCGCGGGCGCTGCCGTGACGCGGAGCCCTGCGACAGGCTGCTCGAAACAATCTTTGACAGTTCGCGCCCTGTCGGCGAGGCAAGATGACCCGGGCTCGGCGTCGAGATGCAGTCCTCGTCCGCCTCGCGGCGGCGGCCGATTGCACGAGCAGTACCGGGTGCTCCACAGGGGTGTGGGATTCGCCGCGGTGGCGAGGACCACGAAAGAACAAGATTGAGGACGGTCACGATGAAGACGACGAAGGTCATGGCATTGGCGACACCGATGCTCGTCCTGGCTCTCGGCGGTTGTGCGACGACGACCCCGGAGATGGACGAGGTGCAGCGCGAGCTCGCCGATGCGAAGGCGCGGGCCGAGCAGCTGCAGAGCTCGGTGAGCGGCCTCGAGGGCACGGTGCAGCGCAAGGACGCGGAGATCCAGTCGCTGCAATCGCGACTGCAGACCGGCGCCACCGGCGATCCGCTGCTGCCACCCCAGGCAAAGCCCGGTGAATGCTACGCGCGCGTCTTCATCCCGCCGGCCTACACCGAGGAGACGCGCCAGGTGCTGCGTCAGGAAGGTGGTGAGCGAATCGAGACCACGCCGCCCGAGTACGAGTGGGTCGAGGAGCGCGTGCTGGTGAAGGAAGCTTCCCAGCGTCTCGAGGTGGTGCCGGCGACGTACGACTGGGCCGAGGAGCGGGTGATGGTCCGCCAGGCCTCGGAGGAGCTGCAGACGGTTCCGGCCAAGTACGAGTGGACCGAGGAGCAGGTGCTGGTGCGCGCCGCGTACACCACCTGGAAGAAGGGCCGCGGCCCGATCGAGCGCATCGACAACGCCACCGGCGAGATCATGTGTCTGGTCGAGGTGCCGGCCGAGTACAAGACCGTGCGCAAGCAGGTCATGGTGAGCCCGCCGAGCACCCGCAAGGTCGCCATCCCGGCCGAGTACACCAACGTGCGCAAGCGCGTGATGGTGGAGGCGCCGAAGACCCGCACGATCGAGATCCCGGCCGAGTACAAGACCGTCCGGGTGAAGAAGCTGGTGCGCCCCGCCGGCGAGCGCCGGATCAAGATCGATCCGACCTACCAGACGGTCACCGAGCGCAAGCTGGTGTCGGAAGGCCATCTGGAGTGGCGCCCGATCCTCTGCGAGACCAACACCTCGCCGGACATCGTGCGCAAGATCCAGAGCGCGTTGCTCTCCGCCGGGCACAACCCCGGTCGCATCGACGGGGTGATCGGCCCGGACACCATGCGCGCGGTCACCGCCTATCAGCGTGAGAAGGGCCAGCCGAGCGGCCAGCTCACCATTCAGACCCTGCGTTCGCTCGGCGTGCTCTGAGGCGCCGCGGCACGGTGGTGGGCGAGGTCACCGTCCGGTGACCTCGTCCGCTGCCGGAATGGCCTCGGGCCGGCAGTGACGTCGCCGGTCCGGGGCGCTTGAACCCCTCTTCCCCCGCCTCCCCTCACGACTCCCCTCGCGCCCACAACTCCTGCGTCGCCGGCCTTCGCGATCCGGGTCAGCCCCGATGCACGCTCCGTCGGTAGAATCCGCGCTCGAGGCCGACGTCACGGCCCGCGTGCGTGGAGACGAGGTCGATGCGAAAGAGCTTCAAGGACTACCTGGCGGAGGCCAATGCCTCCATCCGCACCTGCTCGGTGCAAGACGCGTTGGTGCTGGTCGGGCAGGCGAGCACGGTCTTCGTCGATGTCCGCGACGGTACCGAGATCGCCAGCGAGGGTGCGATTCCGGGCGCAGTGCACGCGTCACGCGGACTGCTCGAGTTCAAGATCGATCCGGAGTCCCCGATGCACGATCCGGTGTTCGCCGCCAAGAAGCGGTTCATCTTCTACTGCGGCACTGGCGGCCGGTCGGCCCTCGCCGCGCATCGCGCGCAGGAGATGGGGATCTCGCAGGTGAGCAGCATGGCCGGCGGCTTTCGTGCCTGGGTTGCCGCCGGTGGGCCGGTGAGCAAGGCCTGAGGTGGCGCGACCTCGCCGGTGGTCACGGCGAGGTCGAGCCGTCGGATGCGCGCGGTCAGCGCGACTTCAGCGAGTCGCGGATCTCGGTGAGCAGCTTCACCTCGTCGCTCGGCTCCGGTGGCGCCGGCGGCGGTGCGGCTTCCTCCTTCTCCTGCAGCCGGTTGATCGCCCGGATCAGCAAGAAGATCGCGAATGCGACGATCACGAAGTCGAGCACGGTGTTGATGAAGATGCCGACCTTCATGATTGGAGCACCGGCCGCTTCCGCCGCGGCGACGCTCGCAAAGTCCTGCCCCGACAGATTGATGAACAGGTTGCTGAAGTCGACCTTGCCGAGCAGCAATCCGATCGGCGGCATGATGACGTCGTTGACCAGTGACGTGACGATCTTCCCGAATGCCGCACCGATGATGATGCCGACCGCCATGTCCACGACGTTGCCGCGCATGGCGAATTTCTTGAACTCCTGCAGCATCTGCGAACCTCCCTACGGCCCTGGACCAGGGCGCGCGCATTATAGCGAGCGGCTGCTGCGGCCATCGTGACAAATGCGCGCGTCGGCAGGGGTGTGCGGCTGCCGGCCGGGGCGGCTCAGCTCGCCAGACCGAGTCCGCGGTAGTCACGCACCCAGCCTGCGGCCAGCAGGCTCGCGGTGAGCGCCGATGCGTCGGCCGGCTCGCCGTCGATGCGCTCGATCACCACCGCCGAGCGCCCACGTCGCCGCCTCGCGGCGACGAGCGCGCGCAGCGCCGCCGGCACCAGCGCGACTCGTCGCTCGTCGGATTCACGGAAGGTCACGAGCTGACGCCCGCCAGCACCGAGCCACAGCAGGGGCGTGCCGTCGACGAGGGCGACCCAGGCGCCGGCCACCCGGCGCGGCCGGGAGTCGGCCTGCGTGGTCTCCGGCCACGGCAGCAGGCTGCCCCACGGGTTGGCGGGATCGATCGCGGTGAGGACCAACAGCGACGGCGCGTCGCCGCGGTCGTCGTCGCCGCGATGACCGCGCATGCGGTCGATGGTCCCCGGCTGCGCGTACTGGGCGCCAGACAAGCCCGCGACCCAGTACCCTCGACGCACCTGACCGGCATCGTCCATCGCCGCGAGCACCGGCTGCAGCGCCGACCAGCCGCCCGGCAGCTCCTCCGCCAGGGCCGCCTCGCGACTCACCACCGCGTAGCGCTCGAGCAGCATCCGCGCGCGCGCATGGGCGCGCTCGGTCTCGCTGGCGGAGCTCCGGCCGAGGAGGTCGTCCACCGACGACCAGCGCCCCCCCGCGATGCCGGCAGCGTAACGCCCCGACCGACGCCTCGCCGCCCGTCCCAAACCGCGCAAGGGCGCGAAGGTGTCGTTGGTGATCCGCCCGGCCCACACCAGATCCCACAGGCAGCGCTCGAACTCCGCCCGCTCGAGTCCAGGGAGGGCGCGAGCCGCAGCGTCCTCGAGCTCGAACAGGAACGATGCGCCGCGACGGGCGAGATGGTCGAGGATCGCGACGTGCACCGCCGAGGGCGGCTCCCACGGCGCCGGGGGCGGGGCGAGCAGCGCGACATGCTCGCGCCGATAGACCGCGATGCGGCCGTCCGACGTGCCGAGCGCGCCGCAGCCCAGCCACACCACGCGACCGCTCGCAGCGAGCAGGTCCAGCGCATCGTGCGACGCCTCGGCGGCCCGTCGTGGGAGGATCTCTCCGGCGAGAGCACTCCACGGCAGTGGGAGTCCCTCGAGGCGTGCGAGCGCGGCCTCGAGATGGGCCCCGGCCGATCCCCGAGTCGGGGCGTCGACCGCGTGCCACTCGGGCAGAAAGGTGCCGAGCACGGAGGCCTCGACCGGCGCCGCCGCGTTGCGCAACCGCGCCACGGTGCGGCGCTTGATCCGACGCAGGATCGCGACGTCGCACCACTCCGGCGTGCTGCCGCCCGGACGGAGCTCGCCACGCGTCAACGCGCCACTCGCCTCCAGTGCAGACAGCACCGGTGTCACCTGCGACGGCTGCAGACGGTAACGCGCGGCGAGCTCCGCGCTGGTGAAGGGTCCGTGGCTGCGCGCGTACCGCCGCACGAGCGCGGCGAACGCGTCGGGGACCGGCGCGAGGAACCCGTCGGGCAGGCCACCGGGGGGAACCACGCCGAGCGCATCGCGATAGAGCCCGGCGTCCTGCGCCGCTACCCAGCGGCGCTCACCGCCGACCCGAACCTCGACCGCGCGCCGCGCGTCGGCCAGGGTCTGCAACCATGCCGCCGCATCGCCGGCGGCGCGCTGCACGCATTCGTCCGCACGCAGGTCCCCCACGCGCCGCAGCAGGTCGTGCAATGCGTCGGCATCCTCAGCTCGGCGTTCGGGCGCGGTCCCGGTGAGCTCCGCCTCGACCTCGACCACGACGTCACCGTCGAGCAGCTCGCGGAGCTCCGCCTGCCCGAGCAGCTCGGCGAGCAGACCGCGATCGAGGGTGAGCGCCTGCGCGCGGCGCTCGGCGATCGGTGAGTCCTGCTCGTAGATGTAGGCCGCCACGTAGGCGAAGACCAGCGAGCGCGCGAACGGCGACGCCGAGGGCGTCTCGACCTCGTGCACGTCGATCTCGCGACTGCGCGCGGCGCGCAGCAGCGCGACCAGGGCGGGCACGTCGAGCACGTCGCCGAGGGCCTGGCGATAGGTCTCGACCACCACCGGGAAGCTCGCGTGGCGCCGCGCGCTCGCCAGCAGGTGGCGCGCCTTCTGGCGCTGCGCCCACAGCGGGTTGCGCTCGCCGGGGCGGCGCCGGGGCATCAACAGCGCGCGCACCGCGTTCTCGCGGAACAGGCCGGCGAACAGCGCGGTGTCACCGAGCTGCTCGGTGACCAGCTCCTCGACCTCGTCCGGGTCGGGAAGCAGGGCGTCGAGCGGCGGGAGCTCCTCGACGTCGGCCAGCCGCAGCACGATGCCGTCGTCGGTGTACATGAGTTGCACCTCGTACCCGGCGCGGGTGCCGAGGAGGCGCTCGAGCGCCATCGCCCACGGCGCGTGCACCCGCGCGCCGAAGGGCGAGAGGATGCACACCCGCCAGTCGCCGAGCTCGTCCCGGAAACGCTCGACCGTCACCGCGCGATCGGTCGGCAGGTGTCCGGTGTGGCGCTTCTGATCGTGGACGTAGGCGGCGAGATTGCGGGCGGCGAACGCGTCCAGCGGGGTGTCGGCGACGAGCCATTCGGCGGCTCCGGCCTCGTCCATGGCGCCGATGCGCCGGGTGAGCGCGCCGATGGCCCGCCCGAGCTCCACCGGCCGCCCGGGCCCGTCGCCGCGCCAGAACGGGAGTCGGCCGGGCTCGCCCGGGGCGGGCGAGACCACCACCCGGTCGCGCTCGATCGCCTCGACCCGCCAGGTGCTCGCGCCGAGCGCGAAGCAGTCCCCGAGCCTGGTCTCGAACACCATCTCCTCGTCGAGCTCTCCGACCCGCGGCCCGTCGGCGCCGAGCACCACCGCGTAGTGCCCGCGGTCGGGGATGGTGCCGGCGTTGGTGCGCGCGACCAGCTCGGTGCCGCGCCGGGCCTGGAGCCGGTCGGTGGTGCGGTCCCACGTGAGTCGCGGACGCAGATCGGCGAGATCGGTCGACGGATAGACGCCACTCAGCATGTCCAGGGTGGCGGTGAGCGCGTCGTCGGAGAGCGTCCGGTAGGGCGCCGAGCGCCGGACCAGGGCCGCGACCTCACTGACCTCCCGCGGCCGGTCGCAGACCATCGCCACCACTTGCTGCGCGAGCACGTCGAGCGCGTTGTGCGGCATCGACAGCGCCTCGATGTCGCCATCGAGCATCCGCCTCGCGATCACCGCGCTCTCCAGCAGATCACCGCGGAACTTGGGGAAGATGCGCCCGAGGCTGCGCTCGCCGACCGCATGCCCCGACCGACCCACCCGCTGCAAGCCGCGCGCGACCGAGCCGGGGGACTCCACCAGCAGCACCTGATCGACGGCGCCCATGTCGATGCCGAGCTCGAGCGAGCTGGTGGCGACGATGGCGCGCAAGGCACCCGCCTTCAGCGCCTCCTCGATCTCGGTCCGTTTCGCGTGCGACACGCTGCCATGGTGGGCGCGCACCAGATCCTCGCCCGCCAGCTCGTTCAGGCGCTGGGCGAGGCGCTCGGCGAGGCCGCGGCTGTTGACGAACACGATGGTGGAGCGGCGCTCGAGAATCATCTCGAGCAGGCGTGGGTAGACCGCGGGCCAGATGCCGCGCTCGGGCGGTGGGGTCGCGTCCCGGGCGTGCAGCTCGGCGAGGATCGAGCCCCCGCGCTCCGGCACTGGTGAGCGCGGGGGAGGGCTCGCGCCCGGCGGCGGCGTCGCCGGCCGCTCCATGTCCGGCACCGGCACGGTCACCAGCAGGTCGAGCCGTGGACGCTCGGCGCAGTCCACGACCTCGACCGGGCGGTCGCCGCCGAGATACTCCGCGACCGTCGCGGTCGGGCGCACCGTCGCCGAGAGCCCGATCCGCTGCGGCTCGGCCGTGCCCTGGACGGCGCGCGTCAGCTCGCAGAGCCGCTCCAGGGAAAGCGCGAGGTGCACGCCGCGCTTGGTCGAGGCGAGCGCGTGGACCTCGTCGACGATCACCGTGTGGACGGTGGCGAGCGCGGCTCGGGCGCGCGAGCCGAGCATCAGGTACAGCGACTCCGGGGTGGTGACGAGGATCTCGGTCGGCCGGCGCGCGAAGGCGGCCCGCTCGCGCTGCGGGGTGTCGCCCGTGCGCATGGCCACCGACACCTCCCGCACCGGCGTGCCGACGCGCGCCCCGGCGTGGGCGATGCCGGCGAGCGGTGCGCGGAGATTGCGCTCGACGTCGTGGACCAGCGCCTTGAGCGGCGAGACGTAGAGGACGCGGACACCGGGCGCGGTCCGCGCCGGCTCGGCCAGCGTGCGGTCGATCGCCCACAGGAAGGCGGCCAGCGTCTTGCCGCTGCCGGTCGGAGCCACCAGGAGCGCGTGCCGACCGGACGCGATGACCGGCCAGCCGCAGGCCTGGACGGCGGTCGGGGCGGCGAACGCGTCATCCACCCAGGCGCGGGTGGCGGCGCCGAATCCGGCCAGGGGATCGCTCTGGCGGCGCACCGGCCGCCTCACCGCCAGGCCGCGCGCCGGCGTCGTGGATTCACGCCGGAGCGCGCCGATCGCGCTTTCGATGCCTGAGACGCCAATGCAGCAGATCCTGGGACGGGGCAGGCCATTGTAGGTACCGACCGCCGCCCACCGCGGGCTCAGCCGACTCGCGACAGGACCACGATGGCGGTGGCGGCCAGCCCCATCGCCAGTAGCTTGCGGGGGGTGAGGCGCTCCATGCCGGTCGCGCGTGCCAGCAGCAACGCGACCACGAAGCCGAGATTGGTGATGGGGATGACCACGCTCGCCTCGCCGTGGGCGAGCGCGAGCACGAGCAGGGTGACGATGGTGAACACCACGACCCCGGAGGCGGCCGCGTAGGCGAGCGTCACCGGCGCGAGCCGTGGTCGTCGCTCTCGCGTCAGCGCGTAGCCGAGACCTCCCACCGTCCAGCACAGGGCCGCCACCAGCATCATCTGGTTCGCGTCGGCCCCGGCCAGAAGCCCCATCTTCGTGGCCACGCCGTATCCGGCGCGCAGGGCCGATGCCGCGATGGCGACCCCGATGTAGGTCCGCAGTAGCCGCCGCCGTTCCGATGCCCCGCCCGGCTGGTGCAGACAGAGCACCGCCGCCACCGCCAGCGCGATGCCGCCGAGCTTCAGCCCACCGAGCGGCTCGTCGAGCAGCAGCGCGGAGAGGACCACCACGCCGACGCTGTTCAGTCGGTAGATGGTCGAGCCGAGGCTCGCGTCGAGATGGGTCATGCTCTCGATGAGCATCAGGTTGGACGCGGTGACCAGCACTCCGGCGGCGATGCCGAACAGCAGCGTCGCCTGATCGGGCATCGCCAGCCCCCCGGTCACGGTCTGCAGTCCGGCCCATACGACGCCCATTCCCGCCAGGTAGAGCCCGCGCGAGCGGGCCTTGCGCGCGTATCGCTTGAACAGGATGTCGATGAGGCCGGTGAACGCCAGGCAGGACAGGGCATAGGTCAGGGCGAGGGACATGCGGTGGCGGCCTCGGCGTCGAATCCTGGAGTCTCCACCATTACCCGCGGTGGGATCGACTCCGGCGCGATCGTGCCGCTTGACAGTGCCGCCGTCGGCTGGCTACGTTACCGCCCATGTTCGCGCCCGTCCTCGCCCTCGTACTTCTCGTATCCAGTCCAACGAGGGTGGCGGGATCTCCATGACCTGAGCGAACGAGAAGAACTCGAACAGCGAAGGCCCGCTACCCGAAAGGGAGCGGGCCTTCGGCGTTTATGGGCCCCGAGAATGCCGAGGCCGCGGCGTCCGAGCCCGGCCCGACGAGAGTGACGAGAGGTGCAGACGATGAACCAGACCGGGGCGGGCGCGCTCGTGCGAGGGCTCCTGGCGCAGGGGACCGAGGTGCTGTTCGGCTACCCCGGTGGGGCGATCATGCCGGTGTACGACGCGCTCTACGACGTGCGTGGTCGACTGCGCCACGTCCTGGTTCGGCACGAGCAAGGCGCTGCCCACGCCGCGCAGGGCTACGCGCGGGCCACCGGCCGGGTCGGGGTGTGCATCGCGACGTCGGGTCCGGGGGCGACGAATTTCATCACCGGTCTCGCCGACGCGCTGATGGACTCGACGCCGCTGCTCTGCATCACCGGCCAGGTGCGCAGCGACCTGCTGGGGCGTGACGCGTTCCAGGAGGCGGATGTCGTGGGAATGAGCCTCGCGGCAACCAAGTGGAGCCGCCAGGTCACGAGCGCGGACGAGGTCGCCGACGCGGTGGCGGAGGCTTTCGAGGTCGCGCGGACCGGTCGGCCGGGGCCCGTCCTGTTGGAGCTCACCCGCGACGCGCAGGCCGGCTCGGTGCAGGCGCCGCGAGCGAGAGGCGGTCGGCCCGCGGGCTGCGCGCCGCGCGAGGATCTGTCCGGGCTCGCCGCCGCCGCGGCGCTCATCGACCGCGCCGAGCGCCCGCTGCTGGTGCTCGGGCACGGGGTCCTCATCTCCGGCGCGGTCGACGAGGTGCGCGCCCTCGCCGAGCGCACCGGAATGCCGGTCGCCTGCACCCTGCTCGGGCTCTCTGCCTTCCCGACCGACCATCCGCAGTACGTGGGCATGGTCGGGATGCACGGCAACTACGCACCGAACAAGCTCACCAACGCGGCCGACGTGATCGTCGCCATCGGCATGCGATTCGACGACCGGGTCACCGGCCGCTTGGAGGACTACGCCCGCGGCGCGAAGGTGATCCACGTCGAGATCGACCCGGCGGAGGTCAATCGACACGTCCCGGCGGAGGTCGCCCTGGTCGGCGATGCGCGTCGGGTGGTGGCGGAGCTGCTGCCGCGGCTGGCTCCCGCCGAGCACCCGGCCTGGCTCGGGCGCTTCCGCGCGCTCGAGCGTGCCGAGCGGGCGCAGGTGATCGACGACGAGACGCGACCCGTCGGCGGTCCGCTGCGAATGGGCCAGGTGGTCGACCGGCTGTCGGCGCTGACCGACGGGCGCGCGATCGTGGTGAGCGACGTCGGGCAGCACCAGATGGCTGCCGCGCGCTACTACCGCTTCCGAGAGGCGGACAGCCACATCACCTCCGGTGGTCTCGGCACCATGGGCTTCGCGCTGCCGGCCGCGGTCGGGGCGAAGCTCGGCCGTGCCGGGCGCGAGGTGGTCGCAGTGATCGGCGACGGCGGCTTCCAGATGAGCGTGCAGGAGCTGGCGACGGTCGCCCAGGAAGGCCTGGCGGTGAAGATCGTGGTGCTCAACAACGAGCACCTCGGAATGGTCCGTCAATGGCAGGAGCTGTTCTTCGACGGCCGCCTGAGCGAGGTCACGATGCGCAACCCGGACTTCGTCGCGCTGGCCGCCGCCTACGGCATCCCGGGCGAGCGGGTCGACGACCCGTGCGAACTCGACGACGCGCTCCGTCGTCTGCTCGCGAGTCCCGGACCGATGTTGCTCGAGGTCCGCGTCGGGCGCACCGACAACGTCTTCCCGATGATCCCGGCGGGCGCGTCGGTCGACGAGATCCGCCTGTCGTGAGCGCCGCGCCGTCCGCCGCTCACCGCTCCACGAACGAGAATCCCGCAACCAGGAGTGCGTCCATGCAGCCCCAGACCACGACCATCCATCTCAGCCTGTGGAACGAGCACACGGCGCTGCAGCGCGTGCTGCTGGCGTTCTCGCGCCGCCGCATGCGCGTGCGCTCGATGCAGTTCGTCGAGCTCGACGCGGATCGACCATCGGAGCTCCAGATCGACTGCGAGGGCTGCCCGCGCCTCGCGCGCGACCTGGTGCGGCAGCTCGAGCGGATGGTCGAGGTCCAGGGCGCATGGCTCGAGCCAGCGCCGCAGGAGGTGGCGCGGGCCGTGGCCTGAGGGGGCAGGCTCGGAGAGTGCGGTTCCCCGGAGCACGTGGCCCGGCGCGCCGGGCTACCGAGTCGAGGTCGCGTCCGTAGGGCCCGAGACTCGCACCAGCTCCACGCTGCCGTCGGCCTCGACACCGTACTCCCACACCGATCCGTCATCGGCCACGATCTTCGGACCGTAGACCTCGACCACCCCATCGTCACGGGTGACCACCGAGTGCGGGCCCGGGCCGGGCACGCCCTCGAGCCCCGAGCCCGTGATCTCGACTTTCTGCTGGCTGGGCCTCGGGCTCGCGGTGGGCCGGATGGGAGACGAGCTCGTCCCGCCCGGCGCGGCGGCATGGGTGGCCGGGCGCCCGACGAGGTGGATGCGCTCCGTGGACGCGTTCACGACCACGTAGTAGTCGAAACCTCGGAGGATGCTCGCGAGTGCGATGTCGGGATCGGAGCGGGAGATCGTCGCCGACACCTCCACATCGCGCATCTCGGGCGTGGCGACGAGCTCCCAGGGGACGTCGAGCCACCGAGCCGCGGCGGCGACCGCCCGGTCGAGTGGCTCGCCCTGGAACCGAAGCTGCTCGGCCGCATGCGTCGCCGGCCCGAGGAGGATCAGCGACACCCCCAGCGCAATCCCGCGCTTGCGCCGAGTCGGGATTCGACGGGCGCTCATGGCGGAAGAACGTCTTACTGTGCGGCGTCCACGTCCACGCGGCGCACGGACGGATACCCCGCCTTGCAGCCCGACACCGAGAAGTTGACGTTGCTGCCGGTCGCGAAGGCCAACATCGCGGTGGCGAGCATGGTCTTGCGGTTGGCGAAGCTCTCCCAGTCGATGGTGACCTTCTTCTCCGGGTTCAGCGTACCGGTGCAGCCCTCCACCGGTGCCGCCAGCCCTGGCGTGTACTCGATGACGGCCCAGTTGTCGGACACCGCTATTCGGGTGATTGTGCGGGTGTTGATGCTCGTGGCCGCGGAAGCGCTCAGCGACGCAACCCCCAGGACAGCAGCCGCGGTGAAGGCGGCGATACGATTCAGGTTCATGGCGATCCTCCGGCCATTTCCAATAAAGTTACGTGGCTGCACGTTCCATGCCCTTTCCGACTCCAGACTCCGCTGGTCGAGGGTGATTTCGATGGTGGCACAGCCCAGTCGCGATTGTCACTGGAATCTGTCCCCGATAGTTGCTCCACGGTCCAGCATGTGAAGACCGTACCAGTATCCACGCCGTCGGCTGCGCGGCGAATGGCCGGAGCGTCGCTGGCCGCCGACCATGCCCGGCGTCTCCCAGACCGATGGTTGCCAGGCCACGCTGCCCTCGTCGAGGAGCTGCGCCCGTGACCGCCCAAGCGTATCGGCTCGACCTCAGCCGGCGCCAGAGCCTTTCGCTGATCTCCGACATCATCTTTGCCAACCCGTTCACAGAGCGAGGGGCGATCGACGTCGCGCTGCCGGGAATGACCCCCGCTGGCCCGGACGAGCACGCCCTCGCGACCCTGGCCGGACCGCTCGGAACGATTCTCGACGAGCTCCGGCGCGAGGGGGTGTCCCGGGTCGACCAGCTCACCGGCGAGGACCGTCGCCTGTTCGAGCACGCGGTGTTGTTCCTGGTCTACGACCGCCATGTCGCCGACCTCGATGCCCACATCCGCGAGCAGATCGTGCATGGTGACGAGCCGATCCCCGTGCCGTTCGCGCGAGACGTGCTGTCCGCGCTGGTCGCGCACGGCTTCGACACGGCGCGGGCGCACGACCTGCTCGCGTTGTTCTTCCAGCTCCGCCGCGCCTACCACTTCATCGCCGATGCGCTGGTCGGCGACAGCCCGAGCATGCACGCGCTGCGCCACGCGCTGTGGAACAACGTGCTCACCCGCGACATTCGGCTCTACGCCGAGCACCTGCGCGACCGCATGGAGGACTTCTCCACGCTACTGCTCGGCGAGACCGGAACCGGCAAGGGAACGGCAGCGGCGGCGATCGGACGTTCCGGCCACATCCCGTACGACCCTCGGCGTGGCCGCTTCCGGGTCAGCTTCACCGCTACATTCACCGCCAGCAATCTCTCGCAGTTCCCGGAGTCGCTCATCGAGTCGGAGCTGTTCGGTCACCGCAAGGGCGCGTTCACGGGGGCCATCGACGAGCACCGTGGGTTGCTCGAGCGATGCACGTCACATGGAACGCTGTTCCTCGACGAGATCGGGGAGGTCTCGGTACCCGTTCAGATCAAGCTGCTCGGCGTGCTCCAGGAACGCGAGTTCTCACCCGTGGGCGACCACCGGCGGCTTCGATTCGCCGGTCGCGTCGTCGCCGCCACCAATCGCGCCCTCGGTGGCCCGGGCGCGCGCGCCGGCTTGCGCGAGGACTTCTACTATCGCCTGTGCTCCGATGTCATCGAGGTGCCCCCGCTGCGCCGGCGCATCGCCGAGTCACCGGGAGAGCTCGACCGTCTGGTGACGCTGTTGGTCGAGCGCGCCATCGGCCGCGCCGACGAGGCGCTCGCAGCCGACGTCGCTGCCAGCATCCGCGACGGGGTGCCGCCGGACTACCCCTGGCCGGGTAACGTGCGCGAGCTCGAGCAGGCCGTGCGGCGGGTGCTGCTGAGCGGTCGCTACCACGCGGCGGCGCCGGTGTCCGAGGACGTCTTCCTCGACGCGGTGGCAGCCGGGCGACTCGACCTGGCCGAGCTCCTCGCAGGCTACTGCTCGCGGCTGCACCGTGCGCTCGGGTCGTACGACGCGGTCGCGCGCCACCTCGGCGTCGATCGACGGACCGTGCGCCGCCACGTGCGGGCGGCCTCCGCGGCTGACGCCGAGGTGTGACCGTCCGCGCCCGGTCAGCGCGACTCGGCCACGGAGTCGGGTGCGGTGGCGTTCATGAGCAGGCGGAACGGGACCAGCATCAGCCCTGCCGCCAGCAGCTTGACCCCGAAGTCGCCGGCGGCGAGCGTTGGCCAGGGCACCTCGGTGCCGGCGAACGCGAGGCCGAAGAACAGCGCGGTGTCGACCGCCGAGGCGACGGTCGACGACACCAGCGGGGCGCGCCACCAGGCCCGCGCTCGGCGCAAGCGGTCGAAGAGCTGGACGTCGAGGAGCTGGGCGACGAGAAAGGCGGTTCCCGACGCCACTGCGATGCGGGGCGTGGCGACGATTGCCGACGCGATCACGCCGATGGCGAATCCGACCAGGACCACCCGCCGCGCCGCGCCGGGGCCGAGGGCGCGGTTCGTGAGGTCAGTCACCAGGAACGCGATCGGATAGGTGAACGCGGCCCAGGTGAGCCACTCACCGAGCGGGAAGCGGACCAGGTAGTTGGAGGCCGCCACGATCACGGTCATCGCGATCACGCCGACGATCACGCCGCGCTGCATGTCACCTCCGACGGCTGGGAACGATGTCGATTCTCGCTGGCGACACCGCGCGCGCCGGCGAATCGGGGCGCGAAGTGTAACAGGCGCGTCCGCTGACCGGGGCTCATCGCGAGAGCGCGGCGGCACGCTGCTCCAATGCCATCGCGCGGGTGCGGTCGCGCACGTAGCGGCGCGACTCCGCGAGCGCCTCCAGCGCGGTCGCGCGGTCGCCGGAGCCGATGGCGGCCTCCGCGCGATCCTCGTGCAACGTCGCCACCGCGCCACGCACCGTCTCGATCGCCCCGTCCGCGTCGCCGGGGGCGAGGACCACGTACTCGCCGAACGCCTGCGCGAGCTCCGCTCGCCACCGTGCGTCGAGCGTGGGGCGTGCGAGGAGTCGGTTGACCGCCTTGGCCGCGGCGGTGATGCGTGGCGCATGGGCCGGGTCGGCGACGGCCGAGTAGTCGGGATCGGCGTCGACGAGCTGGCGACGCCAGGCGAGCAGCGGCTCGGCATCGAGGACGGCCGCGAACTCCAGGATCGCGGCACGGGCTGCCCGCGGCTGGCGGGCGTGCAGCGCCGCGGCGACGGCGGCGCCCAGGAACTGGCCGATCTCGAAGCGCGCCCGCGCGAGCGCCGGCGTGCGCGGGGCGCCGAGGGCCACCACCACCAGCGCATCGCGCGCCGCGCGGTAGGCGTCGAGGCTGCTGGCCCCGGCCACCAGGGCCTCGACCGCCTGCACCGCGGCCTCGGTGCGCCGCGCCTCGGCTCGCTCCGCGGCGACCTGCGCCGCCACATTCGCACGTGCCGCGAGCTCGGTCGGCGGCGACGGCAGGTCGCCGACGGCCCTCGCGATCGCCCGTGCCGCCGCGACGTCACCGTCGTCCGTCGCCGCCTCGAGCGCGGCGTCGAGGTGCCGATGCAGGCGTCGATCGGTGAGCAGCGGATGCAACGGGTCGGCGTCGCGCACGGCTTGCACCGCCTCGACCAGGGTCGCCCAGCTCCCGCGCGCCGGCGACTCGGTGCCGAGGTGGTCGCGAAGCGGCCTCGCCACCGCGTCCAGCCACTCGGCACGTTGCCGCTCGAGCCCGGTCGCGAGCCGTTGTCGGACCGCGGCCGGAAGGTAGGGCGAAGCCCGCGCGAGCCGCCGTGCGGCCGACTCCACCCCGGCGCTCGGATCCGAGCCGGGCGCGACATTGCCGGCGCGGTCGAGCGCGACCTCGAGCGCCGCGGTGACCGCCGGTCCGGCGACGAGGCGGTGGCCGCGCTCCGCGCCGAGGGCCTCGAGGCCGGCGAGCAGGCGGTCGACACCGCCCGCGTCGGCGCCGGCGAGCGCGCGCGCGAGCGCCTGGTCGAGGGCGAGACTGGTCAGGGCACGCTCGGCGAGGGTGGCATCCACCGCGTCGAGCGCGGCGATGGCGGCGGGTGCGTCGAGAGGTGCCGCGAGCAGCGCCGACATGCGTTCCTCGGCGTCGCGCTGTCGCTCCTGCATGGTGAGGGTGACGACCAGGGCCACCAGCATCGCGGTACCGGCGGCCACGCCGAGCCCGAGGCGGCGGCTCATCCGGCCCACCACCTTGCCGGTCGGCCCGCGGATCGGCCCCGGCCGTGATCTCGGTCAGCGTCGTGGCGCCCGTGCCGGCGCCGTGCTGGCACGCCCGGGAGCCGCCGTCTACAGTAGCGACCTCGCAACGCGGAGGCGGGACGTCGGCGGCGCGCGACGGCGCGGCTGCCCGGCATGGCGGCAGGAGGACCGCACGGTCGCGGTGGCGCCCGGCTCGTGCGGGTGTCGGTCGGGGGTCCGTCGCGAGCGATTGCGCACGCGATCTGCTCGTGGGGAGTCGGATGATGGACGAGAAGCTGCACGAGACACTCGAGGCGCTGCGGGCCGAGATCGCGCGACTCGAGGGACGCGATCCGCGCGCGCGCGGTCGGCTCGAGGCACTGGTCGAGGACATCGAGCGCCGAATCGCCGAGCCCGACGACGTCGAGCATCACGAGAACCTCATCGACGGGTTGCGCGAGGCGATCGACCAGTTCGAGGTCGAGCATCCGCGCGCCACCGGCCTGCTCAACCACGTCATGGTCACCCTCGCCAACATGGGGATCTGACTACCCGACTGCACCCGATGCCGCGGCCTCCCCGCGGACCACCTCGAGAATCCATTCCTTGAACGCCACCAGCGGCTGGCGCTCGGCCGCCCCGCTTGGGTGGACCAGGTAATAGCCGCCGCGCGACGGCACCTTCGACTCGAACGGAATCACGAGCCGACCGGCCGTGAGGTGAGGCTGGGCCAGGGCGCGCGACGCCACCGCGACGCCGAGCCCCGCCTCCGCCGCCTCCAGCGCGAGCGACGTGGTGTGGAAGCGCGGGCCGCGCTCGGCATCGACCCCACCGAGGCCCATCGCCGCCAGCCAGTCCCGCCACTGGGCGACTCGTGGCAGCACGTGAATCAGTGGGACCCGGGCGAGGTCCGCCGGCGCCCGAACCCCCGGCTCGTCGCGGGCGAGCTGTGGGCTGCACACCACGACCAGCTCCTCCTGCACCAGCAGGTGTGCCTCGAGGTCTCGCCACTCACCGTGCCCGAAGCAGATCCCGAGGTCGGTGTCGCTACCGGCGAAGTCCGGCATGCCGACCGTCGTCATCAGCCGCACGTCGATGTCGGGGTGACTGGACTGGAAGCCGAGCAGACGTGGCACCAGCCACTCGGTGGCGAAGGTCGCCGACACCGAGAGGTGCAGGGTGGAGCTCCCCCGGCGCGAGACCCGCTCGGTCGCCCGATCGATCTGGTCGAGCGCCGCGCTGACCGAGCCGAGGTAGCTGCGCCCCTGGTCGGTGAGCGAGACCCGACGCGTGCTGCGCTGGAATAGCCGCACCCCGAGGAACGTCTCGAGCGCGCGGACCTGGTGACTGATCGCGGAGCTGGTCACGTGCAGCTCGCGGGCGGCCAGGTTGAAGCTCAGATGGCGCGCCGCCGCCTCGAAGGCCCGCACCGCGCTGAGGGGAGGTAGGTGGCGCATGTCTGAGAAGTTAGTTGAAGAAATTTCATGAATCAACTGAGAAACGATCGTTTGCCGACCCAAGGTGGCTTGCCGTACCGTGCGTCTCGGCTCTGGGAATGACGACGTGCTCGACCCACGGTTGCCGCGCGGCAGCCCTCGGTGGCGAGCACGCTGTCAGGACCGACCTCCTCCGGCTCTGTACGCGTGTCCCGGAGCGCTTGCACGAACTCGTGCGGGCGATATGGGAATACCGGGCACGCGATTTGCGGAGACGCGGTCTGCACGGGCATGGTGGACCGCGCGCTTCATGGTGCTCCCTTGGCCGGCTGGCGTGTCGACGGAACGACCGCGGCCGGATTCTTTTTTCGCCGTCTCCGATTGCGCGTCGAATCCGGGCGATTGGCCGTCCGTGGTGACGATCCGGCGTCCGCGGTGGCGCAATGACGCGAGCGTGGCGGGAAGGCGCTTCCCGGCGCGCACCACGGGCAGTAGCCGACTCGGGTGAATCCCCCTCAGGTCTGCGCCCCGCCGTTTGCCGCGATCATCTGGCCGTTGACGAAGGCGCCCTCGGGCGACGCGAGGAAGCCGCAGAGCGCGGCGACCTCGGCGGGCTCGCCGAGCCGCCCGACCGGAATCATCCCGCGCTGTGACTCGATGTGCGCCGCCATCTCCGGATCCTGCCGATGGACGGTCTGGATCGGCCCAGGCGAGATCGCGTTCACGGTGACACCGTGGCGGCCGAACTCCTTGGCGAGCGCCTTGGTGAGGCCCCAGACACCGTGCTTGGCGACCGAGACATGAGCGCGCCCGCCGTAGCCCATGATCGCGTTCATCCCGGTGAAGTTGACGATACGGCCGAAGCCACGCTCGATCATCCCGGGCAGGCATGCCTGGGCGGTGTGGAAGGCGGCGTCCAGATCCACCGCGAGCACCTGGTCCCATTCCGCGGCCGTGATCTCGAGGAAGGGGCGTGACGGGCGGATGGCGGCGTTGTTGATCACCACCTCGACCGTGCCGAAGTGCTCGATGGCGCGAGCGCAGACCGCCCGTACGGCTTGCGCGTCCCCGACGTTGCCGAGGACCACGATGGCGTCGACCCCGAGCTCGCGGGCGGCGGCGGCGGTCTCCTCGGCCTCGTCGTGGTTTCCCCGCGCGTTGACGGCGATGTTGCAGCCGCGGCGCGCGAGCTCACGGACCACGGCTCGACCGATGTTTCGTCCTGCGCCCGTGACCAGGGCGGCTCGTCCTTCGAGGCTCATGTGTCTCCTCCGGAGGTGGCGATTCGACGGCTGGCACGGCGGACGCCGGCAGCCAGGTGGGCGCCGATTATCGCCGGGTGCGCCGACGATCGCGACGCACCGTCAGGGGACTCTGCACGACTCCATCGTGGAGTTGCGCAGAGACGGCGGGCGCAAAGCGCGGTTTGCACCTGCCTTACATCTTCACTCGCTGACGCGATCGAAAATGGCGGTGGATCCCTTCGACGGTGCTCAGGACAAGCCCTGCACCGCAGGAAGGTCTGCGGTCTTGCAGACCTTCCTTGGCCTCATTCGCATGCGTAGTTCGCGCGCAGCGCCTCGAGCACGACGCTGGCGGCCTGGCGCTCGAGACCGTCGGGGTACTGACTCGCGTGACGGCGGTAGACGATGACGAGCTCGGTGACCGGGACCATCGGCGGGATGCACCCGAACACGTCCTCGGCGCGCTCGGCGAGCAGGCGATGGTCGAAATCGAGCGCGGCGACGGTGTCGTAGACCGCCCGCAGGTAGGTGAGGCACGCCTCGACGTCGCGCGGACCGTCGCGCTCGCACCAGGCGGCGAGAAGACGACCGGAGACGAAGCCGCGCACCCGCGCCTCGTGCTCGCCGGTGGCGGGGAGGGCGGCGAGCAGCATCACGACGGCAAGTAGGTGGCGCACGGCTGCATCCTAGTCCCTCGGGGCGGCGATTTCGATCGGCTCGGCGCCCCGGGGTCCATCGAGATCTCCGTGTAGAGGTGCCGGCGGGATAGAATCGGCGCCGCCGTCCACAGCCGCGCCGGGGTGCGCGCGGCGTCGGCGGCGGCCTCGATCTGGAGCCTCACCCATGCCTGGTCGCGCGAGGACGGTCTTGCGAAGCGCGGTGCTGGTCGTCGCCCTCGTCGCGTCGCTCGGCACCGGCACCGCCCGGGCCGCCGCCGCGTCGACCCTCGCGCCGGAGGTGTCGGGTCTTCCGCCCGCGGTGCTGACCACCCTCGCGGCCGAGAAGCTCTCCGCCAACCACCTCAGCGTGTGGGTGCAGGCGGTCGACTCGCCGCGGCCGTTGCTCGCCCACAACCCCGACGAGCCGCGAAATCCCGCATCGGTGATGAAGCTGGTGACGACGCTCGCAGCGCTCGACGTGCTGGGGCCGGGCTACCGCTGGCAGACGCGCATCTACGCTGGCGGTCCGGTTCGCGACGGCGTGCTGCACGGGGATCTGCACCTGCGAGGCGGTGGCGACCCGCTCCTCGTCACCGAGCGCTTCTGGCTCATGTTGCGGCGCCTGCGCGACCAGGGTATCCAGCGTATCACCGGCGATCTGGTCATCGACCAGGGATTCTTCGCCGGCCTGCCGGAGGATCCGGGTGACTTCGACGGGCGTCGATATCACGCCTACAACACGCTCCCGGTCGCGCTCGCGGTCAACTTCAACGCCACGCGCTTCTCGTTCTGGCCCGACGAGGGCGCCAAGTCGGTGCGCATCACGCTCGATCCCCCGAACGCGATGATGCGTGTCGACAACGGATTGCGCCTGGTCGGCGGCGCCTGTCGCGGGCGCCACCGCCGGATGGCGCTCGAGGTGCTCTCGGACACGCGCGGCGACCACGTCGCCTTCGCCGGCGAGTACCCGGCGAGCTGTGGCAGCTACGAGCTGGTGCGCTCGCTCGGCTCGGCCGACGTCCACGCGTTCGGCGTGTTCAAGGCGCTGTGGTCGGAGCTCGGTGGGCGCATCGACGGACGATTGCGCAACGCCGCCGTGCCGCGCGACGCGACCCTGCTGCTGGCCTGGGAGTCGGAGCCGTTGGGCGACGTCATCCGGGGCATGAACAAGCACAGCAACAATCTGATGACCCGTCAGCTCCTGCTGACGATGGGGGTCGAGCGCGAGGGGCCGCCGGGAACCGAGGCCAAGGGGCGCCGCGCCGTCGACGGGTGGCTGCTCGGCACCGGTGTGGCGCCGGGGCAGGTGGAGGTCGACAACGGCTCCGGGCTCTCGCGCGCCGCGCGCATCACCGCGCGCGTGCTGGGACACTTGCTGGTCGGCTCGTGGGGCTCACCGTTGATGCCGGAATTCGTCTCCTCGCTGCCGCTCTCGGCGGTCGACGGCACCATGCGTCGGCGCTTCAAGGACGAGGCGTTGGCCGGCCGCCTGCACATGAAGACCGGTCTGTTGAACGACGTTCGCGCGCTGGCCGGCTACCTGCACGGCGCCGGCGGGCGAGTGTGGGCGGTGGTGGTGCTCCACAACGAGGAGGATGTCCACATCTTCCGCGGCACCCGGGTCCAGGACGCGTTGCTGGAGTGGCTCGACACGCGCTGACGGCGGGCCCGGCGGAATCGTCCGACGGCCCGAGGGGGACGACGAATGCTCGACCGAGAACAGACCGCGCGGTTCTGGCGCGACGGCTATCTGGTGGTGGCCGACGCGGTCACCGCGGATCAGCTCGACCGCATCCGGCGCCGGCTCGACGCGTGGGTCGACGCGAGCCGGGCTCATGACGGACCGTTCGGAGCGCCGACGCTCGACGGCAAGCCGCGATTCGACGTCGGCGCCGAGCACCGATCGGATCGCCCGGCGTTGCGGCGGGTGAACAACCCCTCGGAGATCGACGCCGACTATCATGCCGTGATGGCCGACTCGAGGATGACCGATGCGGTCGCCGACCTGATCGGTCCGAACGTCAAGCACCACCACTGCAAGATCAACCTGAAGCTGCCCGGCTCGCGCACCGAGGTCGCGTGGCACCAGGACTTCGCCTACACACCGCACACCAACGACGACGTCGTCACCGCGCTGCTGATGCTCGACGACATGACCGAGTCGAACGGATGCCTAAAGGTCGCGCCGGGGAGTCATCGCGGCCCGGTCTACTCGTTGTTCGACGGACCGCGTTTCACCGGCTTCATCGCACCGGAAGTCACGCGGGAGCTGGTCGCGCGCGAGATCCCGGTGCTCGGCGCTGCCGGTAGCGTCTGCCTGATGCACACCCGGCTCGCGCATGGCTCCGACCCCAACCGGTCCGATCGCCCGCGCGGTCTCTATATCTGCGTGTACAGCGCCGCCGACGCGCTGCCGATCGCGCGTAACCCGATGCCGAGCCGCCACGAGGGCACGGTGGTGCGCGGCGAGGCGACGCGGGTGGCGCGGATGAGCGCGGTGGCGGTCGAGATCCCGGAGCAGCCGGTGCGCGCCTCGTTCTTCGCGGTGCAGGAGGAGGCGGCGGCGCGCTGAGCCGCCGCCTCCGGGAACCTCATTCCAGTGTCTGGAACAGCCTGAGCATCAGCGTCGCTCGCTCCTCGAGGCTCGAGTAGAGCATGTGCTCGTAGTCGGTGTGGGCGCCGTAGCCGTCGACGCCGAGCCCGTCGAGGGTCGGGATTCCCAGCGCGGCGGTGAAGTTGCCGTCGCTGCCGCCGCCGGTCTTCACGTCGCCGAGCTCGAACCCGATCTCGCGGGCGAGCCCGCGGGCGTGCTCGAACAGCGCGGTGATGCCGGCGTCCTTCTCGTAGGGGGGGCGGTTCATGCCGCCGGTGACCGCGATCGTGGTGTCCGGGTTGACCGGGGTCAGCCCCTCGACGCGCCTCACCATCTCCTCGGCGAGAGCGGGGTTCGGCACCCGCACGTCGACCTCCGCGCGGCAGCGCGCCGGCACCACGTTGACCCCGGTGCCACCCTCGACGAGGCCGACGTTGACGGTCACACCGCGCTCGTAGTCGGTCATCGACTCGAGCTCCAGGATCTGGTGGGCCATCTCGCGGATTGCGCTGCGGCCGTCCTCGTGGCGGGCGCCGGAGTGGGCGGGCTTGCCCGCGATCTCCACCACGAAGCGCGCCACCCCCTTGCGCGCGGTGACGATCCGGCCCCCGTCGCGCGCCGGCTCGGTCACCAGCACGTACTTGTTGCGCAGCGCCGCGGACTCGATCAGCGCCCGCGACGTCGGGCTGCCGACCTCTTCCTCGGGGACGAACATGAAGGTGATGGGCAGCGGCGTCTCCTGCCCGAGCCGCACCAGGTGCCGCCACGCGTAGTGGGCGAGGAACGCGCCGCCCTTCATGTCGTAGATGCCGGGTCCGTAGACCCGGTCGCCCTCGCGGCGGATCCGGTTCTCCGCCTCCTTGGTGCCGATCGCATGCACGGTGTCGAGGTGCGAGAGGACCAGCACCCCCGGGCCGTCACCACCCCAGGGCGTGCGCACCGTCAGCACGTCGCCGAAGCCGTCGCGACCGGGGACGCGCTCGATGCGACCGCCGAGCGCGCGGGCCTGGGACTCCACGCGGTCGACCATGCGGTTCACCGCGGCGGCGTCGTGCGAGGGCGACTCGATGTCGACCCACTCGAGGATGCCGGCGAGGATCTCGTCGGCATCGATTCGCGGAGCGTTCTCCTTGTCGGAGCCGGACCGCGCGCTCAACTCGAGCCTTCCTCGATGCGACCGTCGCGCACGAAGGGGTAGAGCCGGGTGATGTCGGTGCCCGGCTCGGCCGCCTCGATCGCCGCCCACATCGCCTCCACCGTCCGGCTCACCGGCCCCTGGCCGCCGGCCTTCGCCAGGGCCTCGCGGTACAGCCGCACGTCCTTCAGCATCAGCCGCGAGGTGAACCCGGCGTCGTACTTCTCGGTGAGGACGCGGTTGGGGAACTTCTCCGCGGTGGCGGTGTTCTGGCCGCTGGAGACGTTGACCACGTCGAGGATGGTCTTCATGTCGAGGCCCACCGAGACCCCGAACGCGACCGCCTCGCTGGTCGCCGCCATGGCGGTCGCGGAGAGGAAGTTGTTCAACACCTTCAACGCCTGTCCCTGACCGGGGTCGTCGCCGACGTGGAAGATGTTCCTCGCCAATCCGCCGAGCAGGGGGCGGAGCCCCTCCACGGTGGCGGCATTGCCGGCGCACATGACCGCGATGGTGGCGTTGCGCGCCCCGGCCACGCCGCCGGAGACCGGGGCGTCGACGTACTCGATGCCGGCCTCGGCGAGCATCGCGCTCGCCTCGCGCGCCGCCTCGATGCCGATGGTCGAGTGGTCGACCACCAGCTTCACCTTGCGCGGTGAGGCGGCAATCAGCTCACGCGCCACCGAGTGGACGATCTTCCCGTCCGGGAGGCACAGCAAGACGGTCTCCACCGCGGCCGCGACCTCGGCGGTGGAGCCGAGGGCGCGCGCGCCGGGTGGCGCACGCTCGGGGCCGGCGGCGTCGAAGGTGACGAGGCGGGTGCCGGCCCTGGCGAGATTGGTCGCCATCGGCAGTCCCATGTTGCCGAGCCCGATGAAGCCGATCTCGGACATGGGCTCAGCCCTCCTTCTTGGCGTCGAGCTCGGCCAGCACCTTGCGCGCGATCCGGAACGACTCGACGCCGGCCGGCATCCCGCAGTAGACCGCGATCTGGTGCAGCACCTGCTTCAGCTCCTCGCGGGTGAGCCCGTTGTTGATGGCGCCGCGGAAGTGGAGCTCGAACTCGTGGGTGCGACCGAGCGCGGCGATCATGCCGAGGTTGAGGATGCTGCGCTCGCGCCGGGAGAGCGTGTCGTCGCCCCAGCAGAAGCCCCAGCAGTACTCGTTCAGCAGGCCCTGGAAGTCCTGGTTGAAATCGTCGGCGGACTGCATCGAGCGCTCGACGTACTCGGCGCCGAGCACTGCCTTGCGCATCTCGATACCCTTCTTGGCCAGCTTCTCGTCCATCGTCTGTCTCCTCGCCGTCGGTGGTGGATGTCGGGGGTCGCCGGGACGACGCGCGTATGGTCGATCCCCGGCCGTCGAGTGCGGCATTATGCCGTGCCGGCGCGGCCGACGTGCGCGTCGGTCGGTCCATTCATCGCAACGGCGGCGTGTCCCGGAGGTTCGGATGAGCAGGCGCATCGTGGTCCTCAATCCCAACTCGACCCAGGCGGTGACCGACGGTCTGTCGGCGGCGCTCGACCCGCTGCGGATTCCCGGCGGGCCGGTGGTCGACTGTCATACCCTGACCGAGGGGCCGCCGGGCATCGAGTCGGACGCGCACGTCGCCGGCGTGGTGGAGCCGCTGTGCCGTCACTTCGCGGCCGAGGAGCCGCAGACCGATGCCTTCGTCATCGCCTGCTTCAGTGACCCGGGGCTGGTGGAGGCGCGCAAGCGCATCGGCCGCCCGGTCTACGGCATGGCGGAGTGCGGGATGCTCACCGCGATGACCCGGGCCGAGCGTTTCGGGGTGATCGCGATTCTCGAGCAGTCGATTCCCCGCCACCTGCGCTACATCGACCGCCTCGGGATTCGCACGCGGCTCGCCGCCGATCTCCCGGTCGGGCTCGGGGTGACCGAGCTGGTCGACCAGGCCCGCACCTTTCCGCGCCTCGTCGACGTCGGCCGACGCCTGGTCGGCGAGCACGGCGCCGGCGCGGTGGTCCTCGGCTGCGCCGGGATGGCGCCGATGCGCGCGGCGCTCGAGGCCGACCTCGGCGTCCCGGTGATCGATCCCGCGCAGGCGGCGGTGGCGATGGCGGTGGGGGCGCTGCTGGTCGCGTAGCCCGGGTCGAGTCCGGGCTACGGGCGAGGCTCGCGGAAGTCGAACGCGATGGTGATGCGCCGCTCGTCGCTGCGAAACGGGATCGTGCGGTGGTAGAAGAAGGGCGGGAAGAGGACGATCAGCCCCTCGCTCGGGCGTAGCGGCAGGATCCGACCCTGGTCGGGCACGGCGTAGAACGGCGGCGAGCGGCCGAACTCGATCCAGCCCGCGTGCTCGTCGTCGCTCCCGTCGCGTACCGCCTCGGGGAGTCGCACGTAATAGACCCCGGAGATCCAGGCGGTCGGGTGGATGTGCCCGTGCTGGTAGCCCTGATCGCGCAGCATGGTCACCCATGCGCTCAGCTCGAGCTCGGCCGGCAGGTGGGCGATCCACGGATGCTCGGCGCCGGGAGGGAGTTGGGCGCGATAGCGGCGCGCGGCCTGCTCGAGAGCGGACTCGAGCGCCGCGACCGGCCCCTTGGGCTCGACCAGCAGCTCGTCGCTCGTCGCGCCCTGGTGACACGACAGGCTGATGCCGTCGAAGCGTAGTCGCGGGTGGCCGTCGATGTGGCGTACCAGGTCGGCGTTGAACTCCGCCACGCTCGCGTAGCCCGGCGGTGCCTCGATCGGCATCGTGAACAGGTCGCGGTCGAGGTCGACGACCCGGGCGGCCTCGTCACGGCGCCCGAGGCCCGCGAGCGCGATCGCCTTGTCGGAGAGGAGCTGTCGGCTCGCCGGCACCCGCGCGAGCCCGCGCTCGCAGGCCTCGAGCGCGCCGGCGGGATCGCCCGCGCACAGTCGCGCCGCGCTCAGGTGCTGCAACGACGGCACCGAGCCGTTGGTCAACTCGGTGAGCCGCTCCGCCGCCTGCACCGCCTGCGGACCGTGGCGGAGCTTCTTGTGCGCATAGGTCAGCAGATCCCAGACCGCCGCCGGCGGCGAGCCCGCCGCGCAGAGCGTCTCGAGGTGGGTCACCGCCTCGTCCAGGTGATCGGTCTCGACCAGCAGCACCGCGATCCGCAGGAGGAGCTGGCGGTCGCGGGGCGCGAGCGCGAGCGCCGCGCGATAGGCGGTGAGCGCGTCGTCGAAGCGGTGCAGCCGCTTGAGCGCGGTGCCGAGGTTGTAGCGGACCGTCGGGTCGCGAGGCAGTGCCTCGGCCGCGGCTCGATACTCGGTGATCGCGGCCTCGAGCTCGCCGCCTTCCTGCAACGCCAAGGCGAGCCGGGCACGCACCGGCGACAGATCGGCCCGCAGCGCGAGCGCATGCCGGTAGGCGTCGGCAGCCTCGAGCGGCCGACCCGCACCGAGGAGCGCGTCGCCGAGCGTCGCGTGGGCGGCGGGGTTGTCCGGTGCGGAGGTCGTGATGCGGCGAAGGTGCTCCACCGCCGCCGCCGGCTGCCCCCGCTCGATCTCCAGCGTCGCCACCAGCCAGCGAATCTCGGTGCTGTCGGGGTGGGTCGCGAGCAGGCTGCAGGCGCGACGATGCGCCTTGTGCAGGCGTTTGGCCGCCCGCAACGCTCGGATCTCGGCGAAGACCCGCTCGAGCTCTGGCTGATCGCCCCCGGTCGCCCCGCTCGACGGCGTGCTCACGGCGCGATGTGGGCGCCGAAGTTCCGGGCCGGGTCGAGCTCGGGGACCGACTCGCCGCGTGGCACCGCCATCGAAGGCTTCTCGCACGGCAGGAACTCACCGCTGCCGCGCTCCGCCCGCAGCTCGCCCTGGTCGATGACCACCCGCCCGCGCGAGAGCACCGTCTCCGGCCAGCCGGTGACCGTCCGCCCCTCGTACGGGGTGTAGCCGACGTTGTCGTGCATCACCTCCGCGGTCAGCGTCACCTCGCGCTCCGGATCCCAGACGGCGATGTCGGCGTCGGCGCCGACCGCGATGGTGCCCTTGCGCGGATAGAGGCCGTAGAGCTTGGCGGCATTGGTCGCGGTCAGGGCGACGAACTGATTGAGGTCGATGCGGCCCTTGCGCACCCCCTCGGAGAAGAGCAGCGGCAGCCGCGCGCAGAGGCCGGGGACGCCGTTGGCGATCTTCTTGAACGACGCGTTCGGGCCGGCCGCGAGCTTGCCGGTCTCGTCGAAGCGGTAGGGCGCATGGTCGGACGACATCACCTGGAAGGTGCCGTTGGCGAGGCCCTGCCACACCACCTCCTGTGCGCGCGTGTCGCGCGGTGGCGGGCTGCAGCAGTACTTCGCCCCCTCCATGCCGTCGCGATCGAGGTC
Source organism: Ectothiorhodospiraceae bacterium (assembly GCA_024234875.1). GTDB lineage: Bacteria > Pseudomonadota > Gammaproteobacteria > HK1 > HK1 > JACKNM01. Next base: position 180,628 of record JACKNM010000003.1, read on the forward strand.
CTGCGCGGTCAGGAACAGGTACTGCGGGCAGGTCTCGCCGTAGATGCGAAGGCCGCGATCCTGAGCCCGGCGAATCTCGGCGATCGCCTCCTCGGCCGAGACGTGCACCACCAGCAACGGCACGTCGAGCAGCTCGGAGAGCCGGATGGCGCGATGGGTCGCCTCGCCCTCGGCGATCCGCGGATGGCTGATGGCGTGGAACTTCGGCGCCTGATGCCCACCCTGGAGCAGGCGTTCCGACACCCAGCGGATGACGTCGTGGTTCTCGGCGTGGACCATCACCATCGCGCCCTCGCGCCGCGCCAGCGCGAGCACGTCGAGCATCTGGTAGTCGTCGATCTTCAGCAGGTCGTAGGTGAGATAGACCTTGAACGAGGTGTAGCCGTCGGCAATCAGCGCCGGCAGCTCCTGCCCCATCACCTGCTCGCTGGGGTCGGAGATGATGAGGTGGAATGCGTAGTCGACCACCGCCTTCGGTCCGGCGCACTCGTGGTACTCCTTGACCACCTGGCGCAGGGACTGGCCGCGGTGCTGGGCGGCGAAGGGAATCACGGTGGTGGTCCCGCCGTGGGCGGCGGAGACGGTGGCGGAGTAGAAGTCGTCGGCGCACATGATGCCGGCGGCCGAGCGCTGCTCGATGTGGCAGTGGCTGTCGATGCCGCCCGGCAGGACCAGCTTGCCGGTGGCGTCGATCTCGCGCTTGCCGCGGGGCAGGTCGCGGCCGAGGGCGACCACGCTCGCGCCGGCGATGCCGACGTCGCACTTCACCACGTCCGCTGCGGTCGCAACCGTTCCTCCACGGATCACGAGATCGAGGTCGTTCATGTCACCCTTTGCTCCGGAGCGTGCACGGCCGGAAGGATACCGGCCGTGCCCCGGGGCTGCCAGCGCGAGAGCACGCGCGGCGCGGGGAGACGCGTGGTCGCGACCCCGGGACGGCGGCGGGGGCGCCACCCCGGGGTCCGCTCGCTCAGGCGGACGGGTCGGGCACCACCCGCAGGTAAGGCTTGACGGTGCTCCAACCGTTCGGGAACAGGGCTCGCGCCTCGTCGTCGCCGAGGGCGGGAACGATGATCACGTCGTTCCCGCGCCGCCAGTTCACCGGTGTGGCGACCTTGTGCCGCGCGGTGAGCTGTAGCGAGTCGAGCACGCGCAGGATCTCGTCGAAATCCCGCCCGGTGCTGGCGGGGTAGGTGATCATCAGCTTGATCGTCTTGTCGGGCCCGATCACGAACACCGAGCGCACCGTCAGCGTGTCCAGCGCCTTGGGATGGACCATGCCGTAGAGATTGGCGACGGTGCGTTCGGGGTCGGCGATCAGCGGGTAGCCGGGGCGGTGGCCCTGGGTCTCCTCGATGTCGTCGAGCCAGCGCTCGTGGTCGGTGAGCGGGTCGACGCTGAGACCGAGCACCTTGCAGTTGCGCCTCGCGAACTCGGGGGCGAGGCTCGCCATGTAGCCGAGCTCGGTGGTGCAAACCGGGGTGAAGTCCTTCGGGTGACTGAACAGGATGGCCCAGCCGTCGCCGATCCACTCGTGGAATCGGATCGTTCCCTGCGTCGTCTCGGCGGTGAAGTCGGGGGCGATGTCGCCAAGTTGCAGTGCCATGGGTTGGTCCTCGTGTGGTATCGGGGCGTCTCCGCCACTCGGGCGCGGCGGTGTCGGGCGCGGGAGTCTGGACGTGTCGGCGTGACCCACAAAGCTCGATTTCGCATAAGCTCATGCCCGAGCAGATGGAGGGCGCCGACATGCCGCGTATCCGGATGACCATCGGCGACGTGCGCATCGACGCACGCACCCTCGACACCCCCACCGCCACCGCCCTGATCGCGGCTGCTCCATTCGAGTCGACGGCGCGGACCTGGGGCGACGAGGTCTATTTCTCGACCCCCGTGCACGTGCCCCGTGAGCCCGACGCGCGCGACGTGGTCGAGGCCGGCGAGCTCGCGTTCTGGGTCGAGGGCGACGCGATCGCCATCGGCTACGGTCCGACGCCGGTGTCGCGCGGGGACGAGATCCGCCTCGCATCGCCCACCAACATCTGGGGGCACGCCGTGGACGACGTGGGCGCGCTGGCCGGGGTTCCGTCCGGGGCGCCGATCCGGGTCGAGGTGGTCGACGACTGAGGCCTCCGCGGCCCGGCGCGGGTGTCGTCGCGAGGTAAGATTCGCCGCACTGGCGCAGGAGGGACGTGCTGACGATGCGCACCCGACGGAGCTTCGAGCTGACGTTCGGCGAGCTGCCAGCCAGCCTGCCCGTTTTCCCTCTGCCCGGCGCGCTCCTGCTCCCGGGTCAGCGCCTGCCGCTCAACATCTTCGAGCCGCGCTACCTCGCCATGGTCCTCGACGCGCTCGCCGCCGACCGCCACATCGGCATGATCCAGCCCGACCCCGCCGGCGCCGCCGAAGGGCCGGACGCGCTCTACGCGGTGGGCTGCGCGGGGCGGATCACCGCCTTCAACGAGACCGAGGACGGCCGGTTACTGATCAGCCTGAAGGGTGTGTGTCGGTTCCGGGTGGGCGAGGAGATCCCGACCATCCGCGGCTATCGCCGGGTGGTGCCGAGCTGGAGCGACTTCGCGGCCGATCTCGTCGAGGGTGCAGCGCCGATCGACATCGCGAGTCTCGATCCGCTACTCGAGCGCTACTTCGCGTCGGAGGGGCTCGAGGTCGACTGGAACGCCTTGCGCGAGCTGCGCCCGTCGGTGTTGGTGGATTTCCTGTCGGTCAGTCTGCCGTTCTCGTGCGAGGAGAAGCAGGCACTTCTCGAGGCGCCGGACTGTGGGCAGCGTGCCAGTGTGATCAAGGCGATTCTGGAGATGTCGCTCGGCGACGGGCCGCACTGCGGCGCCGGCGGGACGCGGCACTGAGCGTCGGCGGCGCGCCGCGGCTCAGAGGGTGTCTCCGAGATGACGACCTGCTGCGAGGTCCGCCGAGTGCGCGTGGCTGCGTTGTGGGGCCCCCATCGCCCGGTCACATGGCCCGGCCATGCTCCCGCGCGACGTGCACCCCCACGCCTTGCCACTCACCCTCAGCACCCCTCTCGCGACGGCCATCATTTCGGATGCACCCTCTCAGCGTGTCAGCAGGAAGGTCGCGGCGGCGATCACGAGCGCGATCACCAGCCCCGCCACCATGATCACGCGATCCGAGCCGCCGGCCCTGGTCGGCGCCGGCGGTGGTGCGCGCCGGGTGGTGGCCCGCGCTCTGAGATCCGTGGTGCCGTCGGGGTCGGGCCCCGGTGGGGTCGGTCGCGCCGCCGGGGCCTCGGCCGGGCGGCTGGCCGCGGGCGGCTGACCGAGGTCGATCTGCTCGCCGGGATTGAGAATCATCGTCTTCTCGGTGTCGGAGAGCGAGATCTGTGGGCGACGCGAGGGCTCTCGGGTCACCGGAAGAGAGAACCGGTAGCGCACCTTTCCGATCGCGAGCACGTCGCCGTCGGCGAGCACCGCGCGCTTGGTCTTCTCGTCATTCACGGTGACGCCGTTGGTGCTGTCGAGGTCCTCGAGCACCCAGTGCGATTCGTCGGGGACGACCCTGGCGTGGTGCCGTGACACCCCGTCGGAACGCAGCACCACGTCGTTGTCCTTGCCACGCCCGAAGCTGATGGTGTCTTCCTCCAGCGCGATCTCCGCGCCGTCGGGTGTGCGCAGGTCGGCCGGGTCGAGACAGGTGAGACGGGCGCGTGGTCGGGGCTGCATGGGGCGGACTGCTCCGGCTCGGGTCGACGAGGAGCGCCGCCGGCTCGGACGAACCGCGCCCGGTCGCGCTCGGCGGCTGGATTATACGAGAAAGTTGGCGGAACATCCGTCGCCCGCCTCCATTCCTACAGCGTCAGTGAGCGCCGTCATGACCGAAGAGAGCTCGTCTCGTCCCGCGACCCTGCTCGCCCAGGCCGGCCACTACGAGGACGCGGCGACCGGCGGCGTGACGCCTCCGATCCAGCCCTCGGTGACCTTCGCCCGGGACCGTGACTACGCGCTGCGGCTCGACGGCGTGAGCTACGCGCGCGATCGCAGCCCGACCTTCCTGCCGGCGGAGCACGTGCTCGCACGGCTGGAGGGCGGCGCGCAGGCCCTGCTCTTCGCCTCGGGAATGGCGGCTGCGACCGCGGTCTTTCGCTGCCTCGCTCCGGGTGATCACGTCGTCGCGCCGAGGGTCATGTACTGGGCGTTGCGCGACTGGCTGCAGCGGTTCTGTGCCCAATGGGGGCTCGAGCTCGACCTCTACGCGACCGGCGACGATGCGGATCTCGCGCGCCGCGTGCGGCCGGGGCGCACGCGACTGGTGTGGGTGGAGACGCCCTGCAACCCGACCTGGGAGGTCACCGACATCGCGGCGGCGGCGGCGGTGGCCCACGCCGCCGGCGCGCGCCTGGCGGTCGACAGCACCGTCGCCACGCCCCTGCTCACCCGCCCGCTCGAGCTCGGTGCCGACCTGGTGTTCCATTCCGCGACCAAGTACCTGAACGGGCACAGCGACGTGGTGGCCGGGGCGCTGGTCACTCGTGATGCGGACGCGCACTGGCGGGCCATCGCCGATCAGCGCGCCAACGGTGGCGCCATCCTCGGGCCGTTCGAGGCCTGGCTGTTGCTGCGCGGGATGCGCACGCTCGATGTCCGACTGCGCCGGGCGTGCGACAACGCGATGACCGTCGCGCGACATTTCGCCGCGCACCCCGAGGTCGAGGCGGTGCTCTACCCGGGGCTCCAGGAGCACCCCGGTCACGCCGTCGCCGCGCGTCAGATGTCGGGAGGATTCGGCGGCATGCTCTCGCTGCTGGTGCGCGGTGACGCGGCGCGTGCGCGCGCGGTGGCCGGGAAGATGCAGGTCTTCGTCCGCGCCACCAGCCTCGGCGGCGTCGAGAGCCTGGTCGAGCACCGGGCGAGCATCGAGGGGCCGGGCAGCCCGGTTCCGCCGAACCTGCTCCGGATGTCGATCGGGATCGAGGACCCGGCCGACCTGGTCGCCGACATCGAGCAGGCGCTGGGCTAGCAGCCTGTCGGACTTGGGCGGTCGTCGCCGCGAGCCGCGGCAGCACCAGCCCTCAGCGCAGCGGGCGGCCGTCCATGCCGTCGGTCGGGATGCCGAGCCACGCGGCGATGGTGGGTGCGATGTCCACCGTCGCGCTCGGCGCATCCGAGCGCCCGGGGGCGTGCCCGCCGCCGTCGAGGACGAGGAACGGATTGGTCTCGTAGGGGCCGAGGCCACCATGCTGGCCCAGCCCGCGCGCGTCGCTCGACATGAAGGGGTCGGCCGCGACGTGGCCGAGGCCGCGCACCCCGAAGCGGTTCGGCGCGTCGCGCTTGGCCATCGCGAAGGCGACGCCGAGCGCGGTGTCGGTCGCCTGGCCGACCGCCGCGAGCTCGGGACCCACGAAGACCTCCGCCGCCCACGGTTGGGCGCGCAGCCAGGCACCGACCGCCTGGCGCCGGTCCGCGGCCTCCGGCGCGAAGTACACCAGCGCGCCCATCCCGCTCGACGCGAGCACCACATCGCTCGACTCCATGCTCGCCTTGAGCCCGGCGTCGACCAGCAGCTCGGTCACCGGGACGACCTCGTCGACCGTCTCGTGGCCGTGGTCCGAGCCGAGCACGAACAGCACGTCGTCGCCACGCGCGCGCATCGCGCCGACTGCCTCGGCGACGCGGGCGATGCAGGCATCGGCGCCGGCGAGCACGGTGCGGTGCTCCGGGGAGCCGAGCTCGAGCGCGTGCTGGCTGTGGTCGGGCTCGCAGATCCAGGTGACGAAAAGCTCGGTCTCATCGGGTGCGGCGAGGGCCGCGGCGAAGCGCTCGGTGGTCGTCGTGTCGCCGGTGGCGTCGTAGGTGACCGCGAGGTGGGCCTCGCCGGTGATCGGCTGGAAGCCCGGCGCGTGCGAGCCGTCACGGTGGTACAGGGTGCCGTGGCCGTCGGGGTCTTGCATGTGTGCCGCGCCGGCGGAGGAGTTGGAGTAGATCACGGCTCCGCCGCGCTGCGCGAGGCGCTGGGTGAGCGTGGGGCGGTGCAGGGTGCGCCCGGTCGCCCGGCGCAGCCGCTCGCGGAAGCCGGGGGGGCCGACCGAGACCGGCCGCAGTCCCTCGCCCTCGTCCAGCGCGATCGCGTTGCCCGCGAGCCCGTGACTCGCCGGGTGGCAGCCGGTGGCGATGGAGGCCGAGTTCACCCGCGTCGCCGATGGGAAGACGCTGCGTTGGCGGGTGAACACGCGTGCGCCGGCGGCAATCCGCGCCAGCGTCGGGGTGAGCGCCGGCGTCACCATGTCGGCACGCAGCCCGTCGACGATCATCAGCACCGCACGTCTCATCGCCGCCTCCTCTCTCGATGTCGCCCGACCGCGCCAGTGTGAGGCATGAAGGTGACGATCTCGCGTCGCGAGCCGCGGGCGCGCGTCACCAGTCGTTGCGCAACTCGCGCAGCTTGAGGAACACCGTGCGCGGGTCGGGATTCTCCGGCAGATCGGGGAACGTCTCGCGCAGGCGCGCGACGACGCCGGGGCTGGTGAGGCGGAAGAACGTGTTGACCTCCTTCTCGAGTCCCAGCGTGGTGACCATGGCGTGGCCGGGATCCTGGTCGCCGACCTCCTCGAGGAGCGTCCTCGCGCGGCCGTTCGCGGGCTCGCGGTCGAGGGTGAAGGCGAGGTTGTTGGCGATGTAGTCGTGACCCGGGTAGACCCGGGTCGCATCCGGGAGCTTCGCGAGCTGCTCGGCGAAGGTGTGGTAGAGCTCCGCCGGGTGGCCGCCGTTGTGGCAGTTGCCGGCACCGGCGTTGAACAGGGTGTCGCCACAGAACAGGGCCGGGGTGTCGGTGTGCGACAGCAGGCAGACGTGGCTCATGGTGTGGCCCGGGGTGTCCAGCGCCTCGAGCTCGACGGTCTTGCCGATCTTCACCACGTCACCGGCAGCGAGCCCGCGGTCGATGTCCGGGATCTTGCCCCTTGCGTTGGCGTGGGCGAGGAGCTTCGCGCCGGTCGCCGCGATCATCGGGCCGTTGCCGCCGATGTGGTCGCCGTGCTCGTGGGTGTTGAGGACCTGGCGGACGGTCCAGCCGCGTGCCTTCGCCGCCGCCAGGCACTTCTTGTGGTCGAGCGGGTCGATCGCGAGCGCCTCGCCGGTCTCGGGGCAGGCGATGAGGTAGTTGAAGTTGCGGTAGGCGTTGGCAGTCCAGATCTGCTCGACGAGCACGGGCTCTCTCCTTCGGCGGCGGGCGAATGGTCATTCTACGCCCGTGTCGCGCCCACCGGGCGCGGTACCGCGCTCAGGCTCGGAGCCAGCGCGCCTTGAGCGCCGGATAGCCGAAGCGCAGCCACTGCAGCGCGATGACCGTCTTTGCGTTGACGATTGCGCCGCGGTCGAGCAGGGCGAGCGCGGCCTCGACCGAGACCACGTCGACGCGGATGTCCTCGCCCTCGTGGGCCAGGCCGTGCACCCCGCCGACCCGGGTCAGGTCCGCGCGCCCGGCGTAGAGGTGCACCGTCTCGGTCGTCGCGCCGGGGCTCGAGAGATAGCGCGAGACGAGCTCGAGGGTGTCGATCACGCACCCGGCCTCCTCCAGCGCCTCGCGACGCGCCACCGATTCCGGCGTCTCACCGGGCTCGATGACCCCCGCCACGCACTCGATGAGCCAGGGGTGCCAGCCCGCGGCATAGGCGCCGGGGCGAAACTGCTCGATGAGCACCACCTGGTCGCGGCGGGGGTCGATCGGCAGCACGGCGCAGACCTGCCCGCGCTCGAACACCTCGCGGTCGAGCACGGCGCCGTGGCCGCCGGCATGCTGGCGATGCCGCAGCCGCAAGCGGTCGACCCGAAAGTAGCCCTGATAGCACACCTCGCGCTCGATGAGCTCGACGTCCTCGGGCGGGATCGGCGCATCGGCCGGTCCGGCGGCGGGGGGTTGGTCGTCGTTCATGCGCCTTCGCCTCCCCGAACGGGATCGAGCCGTGACGGCAGTCGGGCGAACCCTAGCACGTCGGCGCCGGTCGCCTGGCCAGCGCCGGGCGGGTCGATTATGTTTGCCGCCCTGTCCTCAGCCGGAGCCCCCACGATGTCGCTCGACGCCCAGCCATTGCCGGTCGAGACCTGGTCCGTGCGCAAGTCGGCGGTGGAGTCCGCCGGAGGCGTCGTCGCGTCGCAGAGCTATCTGGCCTCGGACGTGGGCGCGCGGGTGCTCGCCGACGGTGGTAATGCGGTCGATGCCGCGGTCGCCACCGGCCTCGCGATCGGCGCCGTCGAGCCATGGATGAGCGGGCTCGGCGGCGGTGGGTTCATGATGATCTACCTCGCCGAGGAGGGCCGGACCCACGCCGTCGACTTCGGCATGCGGGCGGCGCGCGCGTTGGACCCCGCCGACTACCCGCTCGCCGGCGCGGCGCCGGACGCGGATCTGTTCGGGTGGCCGGCGGTGGTCGAGGACCGCAACGTGTTCGGGCCGCTGTCGATCGCGACCCCTGGCTTCGTCGCCGGGCACGCGCTCGCGCTGTCGCGATTCGGCACCCGCTCGTTCGCCGAGTCGATTGCGCCGGCGGTGGCATTGGCCCGCGAGGGCATGGTGGCCGACTGGTACGCGACGGTGGAGATCGCGAGCGAGGCGCGCACGCTCGCGCGCTATCCGGAGAGCGCGCGAACCTATCTCCCGGACGGCTTCGTGCCGGCCGGCTCGTGGTCCGGGCAGCCGCCGCGGATCCGACTCGGCCGACTCGCCGACACCCTCGAGCGGCTGGCGGCGGCGGGGCCGGAGGACTTCTACCGCGGCGACGTCGCGCGTGACCTGGTGGCCGACCTCGACGAGGCCGGGGCCCGCGTCGCGGCCGCGGATCTGGCGCAATACTCGGCGCGGGTGGTGCCGGTCGAGGCGGTCGCCTATCGCGGGCACCGAATCCATCCGGCGCCGGGGCTCACCGCGGGCCCGACACTCGTGCACGCGTTGTCACTGGTCGAGTCGCGCCTCGCGGCCGGGGCGCCGCTCGATGCCGCCGCCTACGCGACCTATGTCGAGGCGCTGCGGACCGCGTACGCGCATCGCCTGGAGACGATGGGCGACATCGGGGAGTCGGGGCGCGCACCCACCTGCACCACCCACATCACGGTGGCGGACCGCCACGGCAACGTGGTCTCGCTGACCCAGACCCTGCTCTCGCTGTTCGGCTCGAAGGTGATGCTCCCGCGCACCGGGGTGATGATGAACAACGGGGTGATGTGGTTCGACCCGCGCCCCGGACGGCCGAACTCGATGGCGCCGGGCAAGCGCCCGCTGTCCAACATGTGCCCGACGGTGGTGACCCGCGCCGACGGCGGCTGGTTCGGGCTCGGGGCCTCGGGTGGGCGACGGATCATGCCGGCGGTGATGCAGGTGCTGTCCTTCGTGCTCGACCACGGGATGTCGATCGAGGAGGCCTGCCACCAGCCCCGGATCGACGTCAGCGGCGGGCCGCGCGTCGGCGTCGACGGCGCGTTGCCACTGCCGGTCGCCGACGCACTCGCGGCGCGGTTCGACTGCGACCGGGTGACCCACGCGGTGTTCCCGTCGCTGTTCGCACGCCCCAACGTCGTCGGCTACGACCCGGCTCGAGGGGTGGCGACCGGTTGCGCGTACGTGATGTCGCCGTGGGCGAAGGCGAGCGCCGCGTAGGCCGGGTTCCCGGGGCGCCGTCGGCCGCGCTCGCGCGGCTGCTCGCCGGGTGGCGGTGGGGACAGGCACCCGAGGGGAGCCCGTCCCCGAGACCTCATCCGTTTCTCAGCCAGCCGGCGACGCGCTTCGAGAAATAGGTGAGGATGCCGTCGGCGCCGGCGCGCTTCATGCCGAGCAACGACTCCATGATCACCGCTCGCTCGTCGAGCCAGCCGTTGCGCGCCGCGGCCATCAGCATCGAGTACTCGCCGCTCACCTGGTAGACGAAGGTCGGGACGCCGAAGCGGTCCTTCACCCGGCGCACCACGTCCAGATAGGGCATGCCCGGCTTGACCATCACCATGTCCGCGCCCTCGGCGAGGTCGATAGCCACCTCGTGCAGCGCCTCGGCGCCGTTGCCGGGGTCCATCTGGTACGTCTTCTTGTCGCCCTTGCCGAGGTTTCCGGAGGAGCCGACCGCGTCGCGGAACGGGCCGTAGAAGGCGGACGCGTACTTGGCGGAGTAGGCGAGGATGCGGGTGTGGATGTGCCCGGCGTCCTCCAGTGCGGCGCGGATGGCGCCGATGCGCCCGTCCATCATGTCCGATGGCGCGACGATGTCGACGCCGGCCTCGGCGTGGGACAGCGCCTGGCGGACCAGGGCCTCCACCGTCGGCTCGTTCATGACGTAGCCGTCGTCGTCGATGAGCCCGTCCTGCCCGTGGCTGGTGAACGGGTCGAGGGCGACGTCGGTGATCACGCCGAGGTCGGGCACCGCCTTCTTCAGCGCCCGCACCGCCCGCTGCGCGAGCCCGTCCGGGTTCCATGCTTCCTCGGCGCCGAGCGACTTGGCGTCGAGCGGAGTGACCGGGAACAGGGCAATGGCCGGCACCCCGAGCGCCGCCACCTCCATCGCCTCCTCGACCAGGAGGTCGATCGACAGCCGGCACACGTCCGGCATCGACGGCACCGGCTCGCGCTGGCCGCTGCCCTCGCGAACGAACACCGGATAGATCAAATCGTCGGCGGTCAGCGTCGCCTCGCGCATCATCCGGCGCGAGAAGTCGTCGTGGCGCATGCGCCGCATGCGGGTGACGGGAAAGCCCCGCCGGCTGGTCGAATCGCTCACTTGGCACCTCGCGGAGGGCGGCCCGGAGGGATGGCCGCGACGGATGCGAGGACTGTAAGCGCGCCGGCCGGCGACGGTAAACCCCGACCGCGAGGGCGGTCACTCGGTCGCGGCGAGGACCCGGCTCGATCTCGAGGCGCCGTCGGCGGCGGAAGCCGGCGGCGAGGTCGGCGCCGGCAACGCCACCGGGTGGGTGCCCCCCGGCGCGATGGCGGTATAGGTCGGGTTGCTCGGTTGCAGGTGGATGGCGATACCGGTCAGGTTCGCAGCCGACGGTGTCGGCTCGGCGGCCGAGACCGATGCGCAGAGCACGGCGGAGGCGAGCAGCGCGAGCGCGCGCGCGACGGGGGGAACGGCTGGGTTCACGCAAGTGGTCACCGCGGGGACTCCTCCTCGGTCGGGGGTGGGGGTGGAATGCGGGCGGCGGCGTCGAGGGCCGCGACGAGGGCGGCGCGCACGCGCTGGTCCTCGCTGAGGGCGCCGGGGCTGCCGACCTCGATCTCGAGGCGCCGGGTCAGCAGGCCGACGGACAGCGCGAGATGGTCGAAGCCGCCGCGACCGAGCCGATCCCAATCCTCGGGACGGGCGCGGAGATCCCACTCGGGCGGTCGTGCCGGATCCGGTGGACCGGCGCCGGGATCCTGGCCGAGGCGGATGACCACGCGGGGCGCCGGATCACCGGAGTTCCCGAGCCCGATGCGAACCGGCATCGACGCCGCGGGCGGGGTGCGTCGCAGGGACTGGTCGAGTTGTCCGACCCAGGCGTCGCCGAATCGCCAGTCGAGATCCGCGCGATTGCTCATCGACCCCCCACGCAGTCCACCTGCGCGGGGTTGTCGGCGTCATGGTGGAGGGCTTTAGGGCGAGGGCCGACCGATCGTCGGAATCGTGGGGTGTGTCACGCCAGCGTGGCCGATCGGCTCAGGTGGCGTCCTCGGGTGCAGGGGGTGGTGGGGCGTCGTAGGGAGCGAATCCCGCCTCGGCCCGCAGCCGCGCGACGGTCGCCTCGATCCACTCCTCGACCTCGCAGTTGATCTCGGTGGCGGAGCGGCCCGCGGGGTCGATCGGCTTGCCGACGATCATGCGAATCGTGCCGGGGCGCTTGAGGAAGCTGTGGCGCGGCCAGTAGTCACCGGAGTTGTGTGCAATCGGCAGTACCGGCACCCCGGTCTCGGCGGCGAGGCGTGCCCCGCCGATGCGGTAGCGACGGCGCACGCCCGGAGCGGTGCGGGTGCCCTCGGGAAAGATCACCACCCACAGGCCGTCGTCGAGCCGCTGGCGCCCCTGCTCGAGCACCTGCGCCAGCGCGTCCTTGCCGGCGGCGCGATCGATCGCGATCGGGCGCAGCGCCGCCAGACCCCAGCCGAAGAACGGGATTCGCAGCAGCTCGCGCTTGACCACCCACGCCTGCGGGACGAAGTAGCCGGCCAGCGCGAGCGTCTCCCAGGCCGACTGGTGCTTGCAGAGCACGATGCACGGGCGGTCCGGAGCGTTCTCGAGGCCGCTGACCTCGTGCCGGAGACCACAGGTGACACCCAGCCACCACAGGTTGATGGCGTTCCAGCGGGTGATGGCGTGGAAGCGCAGCCGGTAGGGGAGCGGGATTGCGAGCACCGCGACGGTGGCGAACACCACGGTGAGCACGACCTGTCCGACCCCGAACAGAGCCGAGCGCAGGATCAGGCCGGCAGTCACCGGTCGTCGGCCGGGTCGGTGACCGCCCTTGCCCGCCGCCTCGTCGCCGTCGACCGCGCGCGGGGACATCGTCAGTCCTGCAGCTTGGAGATGTCTGCCGTCTCCATGAACAGGCCGCTGATGGTGGCCAGTAGTGCGAGGCGATTGGCGCGCACCGCCGGATCGTCGTCCATCACCTTGACCGAGTCGAAGAAGGCGTCGACCGCGTCGCGCAGGCCGGCCAGCAGGCCCATGGCGCCCTTGTAGTCGCGGGCGCGGAGCAGGTCTCGCGCCCGTGGCCCCAGCCCGACGAGCTTCGCTGCGAGGTTCCACTCGGCGTCCTCGGCGTACATCGACTCGTCGGGGGCGTCGGGAATCGCGGCGTCGCCGGCCTGGCGCAGGATGTTCTGGATGCGCTTGTTGGCGGCCGCCAGGCTCGCGGCCTCCGGCAGTCGGTGGAACTCGTCGACCGCGTGCACGCGCTGGGCGAAGTCGTACGGCCGGCTCGGCTCGCGCGCCTGGACCGCGAGGAAGACCTGGACCGGGATGCCGGCGTCGACGAAGTAGCCGCGCAGGCGCTCGACCATGAAGGCACCGACGTCGCGCGCGGTGCCCTCGGCGTCGAAGCCCGCGTCGTGCCCCTCCGCCGCTGCCCGCAGCAGCTTCGGCAGGTCGAGGTCGAGCGCGCCCTCGATCATGATGCGCAGGGCGCCCAGCGCCGCCCGACGTAGCGCGAACGGATCGCGGTCGCCGGTCGGGGCCTGACCGATGCCGAAGATGCCGACCAGGGTGTCGAGGCGGTCCGCGATGGCGAGCGCCTGCCCGAGCGCGGTGTCCGGGATGGCGTCGCCGGCGAAACGCGGGTGGTAGAGCTCGCCGATCGCCGCCGCGACCTGCTCCGGCTCTCCGGCGCGTCGCGCGTACTCCGCGCCCATCGTCCCCTGCAGCTCGGGGAACTCGCCGACCATTCGGGTGAGCAGGTCGCAGCGCCCGAGGCTGGCGGCGCGCCGGGCCTGGCGGACCGCCTCCGGGTCCAGCCCCATCGCGATCGCGACGTGGCCGGCGAGCCGGGCCACGCGCCGCGACTTGTCCGCCAGCGAGCCCAGGCGGTCCTGATAGACCACGTTCTCGAGCCCGGTCTGCAGCTCGCCGAGCGAGGTCGCGACGTCGGTGCGGAAGAAGAACGCGGCGTCGGCCAGCCGCGGGCGGATGACGCGCTCGTTGCCGTCGCGCACCGCGGCCGGATTGCGGCTCTGGATGTTGCTGATGGTGACGAAGTGCGGGAGCAGCGCGCCCGCGTCGTCGACCAGCGGGAAGTACCGCTGGTGGCCTTCCATGGTGGCGCGCACCACCGCGGCCGGCAGCTCCAGGTACTCGTGGTCGAACCCGGCGACCACCGCCACCGGCCACTCGACCAGGGCGGTCACCTCGTCGAGCAGCCCGTCGTCGACCAGCGCGTGCCCGCCGACGGTCGCGGCTGCCTCGCCGATCTGGGTGCGGATGAGCTCGCGGCGAGCGGCGAAGTCCGGCACCACCCATCCCTGGCCATGGAGCTTCGTCACGTAGTCGTCGGGCGTCTCGAGCGGCAGCGGGTCCGGATGGTGGAAGCGGTGACCGCGGGTGGTGCGCCCGGCGCCGACTCCGAGGATCTCGGCCGGCACCACCTCGCCGCCCAGCAGCATCACCACCCAGTGCACCGGGCGCACGAACTCCGCATCGAGGTCGGCCCAGCGCATGCGCCGCGGAATCGGGAGCTTCGCCAACGCCTCGCCGACCACCGACGGCAGCAGGGAGGTGGTCGGCTCGCCGACCTCGGTGGAGCGGAATACCAGCCACGCGCCCTGGTCGTTCTCCAGCCGCTCGAGATGGTCGACCTCGACCCGGCACGAGCGCGCGAAGCCGAGTGCCGCCTTGGTCGGGCCGCCGTCGGCGTCGAACGCGACCGCGAGCGCGGGGCCGCGCCGCTCGATCTCACGGTCCGGCTGCGCCGTCGCCAATCCCCGCACGATGACCGCCAGGCGGCGTGGGGTGGCGAGCAGCTCCACCGCGCCGTGGGTGAGATTGCGGGCGGTGAGCGCCGCCGACAGCTCGCGCCCGAACGCGGCCGACAGCGTCGGCAGCGCCTTCGGCGGCAGCTCCTCGGTGCCGATCTCGACCAGGAAATCGCGGCTCTCGACGATCTCGGCGCTCATGCCGCGCGCCCCAGGAGCGGGAAGCCGAGCGCCTCGCGCCGGGCGTGGTAGCACTGGGCCACGGCGCGCGCGAGCCCGCGCACCCGCAGGATGTAGCGCTGGCGCTCGGTGACCGAGATGGCGTTACGGGCGTCGAGCAGATTGAAGCTGTGCGAGGCCTTGAGAACCATGTCGTAGGCCGGTAGCGGCAACTCGGCCTCGACCAGCGCCTGGCACTGGCGCTCGTAGGCCTCGAATTGCGCGAACAGGGCACTGGTGTCGGCGCGCTCGAAGTTGTACGCCGACATCTCGACCTCGTTCTGGTGGAACACGTCCCCATAGGTCACGCGCCCGGTCGGCCCGTCGGTCCATACCAGGTCGTAGATGCTGTCGACGCCCTGCAGGTACATCGCGATGCGCTCGACCCCATAGGCGATCTCGGCGGTGACCGGCCGGCACTCGAGCCCACCGACCTGCTGGAAATAGGTGAACTGGGTGATCTCCATCCCGTTCAGCCACACCTCCCAGCCGAGGCCCCAGGCGCCGAGCGTCGGGCTCTCCCAGTTGTCCTCGACGAAGCGCACGTCGTGCTCGAGCGGGTCGATGCCGAGCGCGGCGAGGGAGTCGAGGTAGATGTCCTGGATGTTGAGTGGCGACGGCTTCATCACCACCTGGTACTGGTAGTAGTGCTGGAGCCGGTTGGGGTTCTCGCCGTAGCGACCGTCGGTCGGCCGGCGCGAGGGCTGCGGATGCGCCGCGCTCCACGGCTCCGGCCCGATGGCGCGCAGGAAGGTGCCGGGATGGAAGGTGCCCGCCCCGACCTCCATGTCGTACGGCTGCAACAGCACGCAACCCTGGCCCGACCAGAACCGCTGCAACGCGAGCAGCAAGCCCTGGAAGGTCGACACGTCGTATCTCTCGTCCATCGTCTCGGCTCCCCGCCGGATCCCGCCTGCGCCGGTGCGCCCCGCCACGTGTCGGCATCGGGCGCGTGGCGGGGCACCCGGGCGACGAGAGGTGGGGTCGGACAAAAAGACGAAAAGTATAGTGCCTGCGTGAGATGGGGTATACGTTTCCCGGTTGTCGACCCGGCCGGGCGGGGCTAATCTCCGCCGGCTCCGGCGCCCCGAGCCGTTCCCGGCCGGCGGGTCCGGTACCGCGCGGCAGCCGCGCTGGGGCGACCGCGCCCGGCACTCGGAGGTCTCGTCTCGATGCGCTATCCGGATCGGTTCGACGTCATCGTGGTCGGCGGCGGTCACGCCGGCACCGAGGCGGCGCTCGCCGCGGCCCGGGCCGGCGCACGCACGCTGCTGCTCACCCAGAGCATCGACACGCTGGGCCAGATGAGCTGCAACCCCGCCATCGGGGGCATCGGCAAGGGGCACCTGGTGCGCGAGATCGATGCCCTCGGCGGCGCGATGGCGCGCGCCGCCGACCGCTGCGGGATCCACTTCCGCACCCTGAACGCGAGCAAGGGCCCGGCGGTGCGCGCCACCCGCGCCCAGATCGACCGCAGCCGATATCGCGCGGCCATCCGCGAGACGCTCGAGCACCAGCGGGGTCTGCGCATCTTCCAGCAGCCGGTCGAGGACCTGATCCTCGACGGCGACCGGGTGGCGGGCGTGGTCGGCGCGATCGGGGTTCGCTTCGAGGCGAGCGCGGTGGTCCTGACCGTCGGCACCTTCCTCGGCGGGCGCGTGCACGTCGGCACCGCGAGCCACGAGGCAGGAAGGGCCGGTGACCCGCCGTCGAACGCGCTGGCGCGGGCGCTGCGCGAGCGCGCGCTGCCGGTGGGACGCCTCAAGACCGGAACCCCGCCACGGCTCGACGGGCGCACCATCGACTGGGTGAGTCTCGAGCCGCAGCCGGGCGACGACCCGCCCCCGGTGTTCTCGTTCCTCGGCTCGGCGGCCGACCATCCGCGCCAGGTTCACTGCCACATCACCCGCACCAACTCGCGGACCCACGAGGTGATTCGCGGCGCCCTCGATCGCTCCCCGATCTACGCCGGCGCGATCGCCGGTCCGGGACCGCGCTACTGCCCGTCGGTCGAGGACAAGGTGGTGCGCTTCGCCGAGCGCGACTCGCACCAGATCTTCGTCGAGCCCGAGGGCCTCGACACCACCGAGGTCTATCCCAACGGCATCTCGACCAGCCTGCCGTTCGACGCCCAGATCGCGCTGGTTCACACCATCGCCGGCTTCGAGCAGGCGGTGATCACCCGTCCTGGCTACGCCATCGAGTACGACTACTTCGATCCGCGGGGTCTGCGTCACTCGTTGGAGTCGCGCGCCGTCGCGGGGCTCTTTCTCGCCGGCCAGATCAACGGCACCACCGGCTACGAGGAGGCGGCGGCACAGGGGCTGCTCGCGGGGCTCAACGCGGCGCGGCAGGCGCGCGGCGAGGCGTCGTGGTGGCCGCGGCGTGACGAGGCCTATCTCGGGGTGATGGTCGACGACCTGGTCACGCGGGGCACCGCCGAGCCCTACCGCATGTTCACCAGCCGGGCCGAGTATCGGCTGATGTTGCGCGAGGACAACGCCGACCGCCGACTCACCGAGCGCGGGCGAGCGCTCGGCCTGGTCGGCGACAGGCGCTGGCGCGCCTTCGAGGCCAAGCGCGAGGCGATCGAGCGCGAGACGATGCGGCTACGAGCCTGTCGCGTCACGCCACGCGCGCTCGGCCCGGAGGCGGCGACGGCGGTGCTCGGCACCCCGCTCACCCGCGACGCGTCGGCCTGGGAGCTGTTGCGTCGGCCCGGGGTCGGCTACCGGCAGCTGCTCGACGCGCTGGGCGTCGAGGGCGCGGTCACCGACCCGGTGGTGGCGGAGGCGCTCGAGGTCGAGGCGCGCTATCACGGCTACCTCGAGCGCCAGCAGGCGGAGGTCGAGCGTGCTCGCCACCACGAGGAGACGGCGTTGCCGGACGACCTCGACTACCGGGCGATTCCGGGCCTCTCCGCCGAGGTGCGCGAGAAGCTCGCGCTGGCGCGTCCGCCGACGCTCGGCGCGGCGGGACGAGTCCCCGGGGTCACGCCGGCCGCGATCTCGTTGCTGCTGGTGCATCTGCGCGTGCTGGCCGGGTCGCGCGGGCCGCGGGCGGCCGCGGGCGGTGGCTGAGCACGACGACGCCCGACGGCGCGCCGCCGACGTCGAGGCGCTCGATGCCCTGCTCGAGGCAGGGGCCGAGAGCATGGGCATCGCGCTCGACGCCCTCGCCCGGGACCGGCTCGTGGCCTACGTCCGATTGCTCGAGCGCTGGAACGCCGCCTACAACCTGACCGCGGTGCGTGACCCGGTGGAGATGGTGTCGCGCCACCTGCTCGACAGCCTCACCGTGCTCGACCAGGTGCGTGGGCCGCGGGTCCTCGACGTCGGCAGCGGCGCGGGGCTGCCGGGCATCGTGCTCGCCGTCGCGCGCCCGGCGCTCGCGGTCACCCTGCTCGACTCGGTGGGCAAGAAGGTCCGGTTCCTGGAGCAGGCCCGGCTCGAGCTCCGACTCGACAACGTGACCCCGGTGCAGGCCCGTGTCGAGGCCTACCGACCCCCGGCGCCGTTCCAGACCGTGGTCAGCCGGGCGGCGCTGGCCCTCGGCCCGTTGTGGCGGGCCGCGCGCGGGCTGCTGGTGCCGGGGGGACGACTGGTGGCGATGAAGGCACGCCTCGACGCTGCGGAGACCGCCGAGCTCGACGACGTCGCCTGGACCTCGATCGAGGTGGTCGTGCCCGGTCTCGAGGAGCGCCGACTGGTGGTGGTGGAGCGGCACGACGACGCGCGCGGTCCCACCTGAGCGCGGCCGTCGCGGGGCCGGGTGGCGCGACCCGTCGCCGCCGGGGCTCGAGTCGGACCCGGGATCCGACCACGGCGGAAACCCGCTATCCTGTCGGTCCACTCTCGCGCCCGTGGCGGTGGCCCCGCCGGTGGGTCAGAGGAATCGCAATGGGCAAGATCGTCGCCGTCGCCAACCAGAAGGGAGGTGTCGGCAAGACCACCACCAGCGTCAATCTCGTGGCCTCGCTGGCGGCCGCCAAGCGCCGCGTGCTGCTGGTCGACCTCGACCCTCAGGGCAACGCCACCATGGGGTGTGGGGTCGACAAGAACGCGCTGGAGCATTCGACCTACGACGTGCTGATGGCCGAGGCGTCGCTGAGCGAGGTGATGGTGCCGGTCGAGCACAGCAATTTTCGCCTCGCCCCGGCCAACGGTGACCTCACCGCGGCCGAGGTCGGGCTGCTCGACGAGCTCGGTCGGGAGCTGCGGCTGCGCAACGCGCTCGACCCGGTGCGAGCCGACTTCGACTACATCGTCGTCGACTGTCCGCCGGCGCTGAACATGCTCACGGTGAACGCGCTCACCGCTGCCGACAGCGTCATGATCCCGATGCAGTGCGAGTACTACGCCCTCGAGGGGCTGTCCGCGCTGCTCGACACCATCGAGAAGATCCGGCGCATCCTCAATCCGGCGCTGCGGGTAGATGGTTTGCTGCGCACCATGTACGACCCCCGCAACAAGCTCTCGAGCCAGGTCTCGCAGCAGCTCGTCAAGCACTTCGGGGCCAAGGTCTACAGCACCGTGATTCCGCGCAACGTGCGCCTCGCCGAGGCGCCGAGCCACGGGCTGCCGGTGCTCCTCTACGACAAGAACTCGAGCGGCGCGCTCGCCTACCTGGCGCTCGCCGGCGAGATCCTGCGTCGCGATGGCGCCCATCTGCGGGCCGCCACGTGACACCCATGGCAGTGAGGAGCGTGCCGCGTGGCCAAGCGTAAGGGACTCGGGCGAGGGTTGGAGGCGCTGCTGGCGGGTAGCGCCCCCGGATCCGATGCGGGGCGCAAGGCTCCCGCGGCGAGCCCCGAGGACGGCGAGTTGCGCGCGCTGCCGGTCGAGCGCATCCGTCGCGGGCGCTACCAGCCGCGCGTCGCCTTCGATACCGAGGCGCTCGACGAGCTGGCGCAGTCGATCCGCGCCCGCGGGGTGGTGCAGCCGATCGTGGTGCGGCCACTGCCCGACGGCGGCTTCGAGATCGTCGCCGGCGAGCGCCGGTGGCGGGCAGCGCAACGCGCCGGTCTCGCCGAGATCCCGGCGGTGGTGCGCGACATCCCCGACGAGGCCGCGCTGGCGGTGGCGCTGGTCGAGAACGTCCAGCGCGAGAACCTGAACCCGGTCGAGGAGGCGCGGGCGCTGAAGCGGCTGCACGACGAGTTCGGCCTCACCCACCAGCAGGCCGCGGAGGCCGTGGGGCGCTCGCGCGCGGCGGTGAGCAACCTGATTCGTCTCCTGGACCTGGCGCCGGAGGTGCTCGAGCAGCTCGAGGGCGGCGCCCTGGAGATGGGGCACGGGCGGGCCCTCCTGACCCTGGCACCGGCGATGCAACGCGAGGCCGCGGCGGCGGTGACCGCGCGCGGCCTGAGCGTGCGCCAGACCGAGGCCCTGGTCCGGCAGATGACTCGCCCGCCGGGGCAGACGCCGTCGCGCGGTCGGACCGAGACCGATCCGGACGTGCGGCGTCTCGAGACCGACCTCTCCGAGCGCCTCGGCGCGGCGGTCCGCATCCGAGGTGGGCGTACCGGACGCGGCAGCATCGAGATCCGCTACGGCTCGCTGGAAGAGCTCGACGGCATCCTCGAGCGCCTGCGGTGAGTCGCTCGGCTCCTGGTCGCGGGCGGCGATTGACCGACCCGGGCCGTGACGAGGCGCACATCGCGCTCGACACATGCGATCTTGCCTTGCACCATTCGGGGCCGTTCGATACCATCCTCGTGTTTTGACCGGCACGGCGCGAAAGCGTCCTTCTGGTCGATGGGGGCGGTCGAGGAGCGATGGTCCGGCGCGTGGCGCAGGACCGATGCGAGCCGGGGGGCAATCCGGGATCAAGGTGACGCCAGGGTGACGACGGAGGAGGCCTCGAAGGAGTCTCCCGAGACGTTCCACCGGGTCGCCTACCGGATCGTCGGCGCGCAGCTCCTGGTGGCGTCGTCCCTGGCCGGTGTCGCGTGGCCCTGGCTCGGGTTTGGCGTCGCGCGCTCGGTACTGGTCGGGGGCCTCATCTGCGTGGCCGGCAGCGCGTATCTCGCGATGCGCGTCCTCGGTCGTCGCGCCGGGCGGTCTCCCCGAACGATGGTGCGTGGGTTCTACGCCGGCGAGGCGATGAAGATCCTGCTCACCGCGAGCATGTTCGCCGCGGCGATCGTGTTCTTGCGAGTCGACGTGCTCGCGATGTTGGTCGCCTACATGGTGACCTCGGCGGTTTACTGGTTCGCTCTGGTCGCGAACCTCGGGAGGCGTGAGACGTGAGCGCGCAAGGCCACGGTCCGGCAACGGTGACCGATTACATCGTCCACCACCTGACCAACCTCAAGGTGGGCGAGGGCTTCTGGACGCTGCACCTCGACACGCTCTTCTTCTCGATCGTCCTCGGCGGCTTGTTCGCGTGGGTCTTCTACTCGGTCGCCAAGCGCGTGGACAGCGGTGTGCCGCGCGGTCTACAGAGCTTCGTGGAGCTGCTCGTCGACTTCGTCGACACCCAGGTCCGCGAGACTTTCCACGGCAAGAGCGAGCTCATCGCCCCCCTCGCGCTGACCATCTTCTGCTGGGTCTTCCTGATGAACTTCATGGACCTGATGCCGGTGGATCTCTTGCCGGAGCTGGCCATGGGTATCGGGGTGCCGTACCTCAAGGTGGTCCCCAGCACCGATCCCAACGCGACCTTCGCGATGTCGCTGACGGTGTTCGCGCTCATCTTCTATTACAGCTTCAAGATCAAGGGCACCGGCCCGTTCCTCAAGGAAGTGTTCACCGTGCCGTTCGGGCCGATGCTCGCGCCGGTGAATCTCATCTTCCGCCTCATCGAGGAGATCGCGAAGCCGATCTCGCTCGCTCTTCGTCTCTTCGGCAACCTCTACGCCGGTGAGCTGATCTTCATCCTGATCGCACTGTTCAGCCTCGGCCAGGCAATGGACACGTTGCTCGATCCGGCCCCGTTCACGATCTTCGTCGCGCAGGTGATCCTCGGGCTGATGTGGGCCATCTTCCACATCCTGATCATCACCCTGCAGGCCTTCATCTTCATGATGTTGACAATCGTGTACCTGAGCATGGCCCACGAGGCGCACTGACGAGACGCGCCTCGGGAACTGCATCCTGGATTCTTCGACAAACTTCCGCTTCTGAGAGGAGGAAACATGGACCAGATGGTTGCGCACATCGCGAACGTGCAGGGCATGACCGCCGTTGCCGTCGCCATCCTCATCGGCATGGGTGCGCTCGGCACCGCCATCGGCTTCGGTCTGCTCGGGGGCAAGTTCCTCGAGGGCGCCGCCCGCCAGCCCGAGATGGTGCCGATGCTCCAGATCAAGATGTTCATCGTCGCCGGCCTGCTCGACGCGGTGACCATGATCGGCGTCGGTATCGCGCTGTTCTTCACCTTCGCGAACCCGTTCCTCGCCGCGCTGTCCGGAGGCTGATCGGTCACGCCACGGCGCGATGAAGAACTCGTTCGAGAGAGGTAGAGCACAGTGAGCATCAACGCGACGCTCCTCGCGCAGATGGTGGTCTTCGCCATCCTGGTGTGGTTCACCATGAAGTACGTCTGGCCGCTGCTCAAGCAAGCGATGGACGAACGCGAGACACGGATCGCGGACGGGCTCGCGGCGGCCGAGAAGGGCAAGCACGATCTCGAGCTCGCCGAGAAGCGGGCCGCGGATGTGATCCGCGAGGGCAAGGACAAGGCGCAGGAGCTCCTGAACCAGGCCAACCAGCGGGCCAACCAGGTCATCGAGGAGGCCAAGACCGCCGCGCGCGGAGAGGCCGACAAGGTGCTGGCGTCGGCCCGGGCCCAGATCGACCAGGAGCGCATCGAGGCGCGCGAGCGGCTGCGCAAGGAGGTTTCCGCGCTTGCCGTCGCGGGAGCCGAGCAGATCCTTCGCCGCGAGGTCGACGCCAGGGCCCACGCGGAGGCGCTCGACCGCCTCGCCAGCCAGCTCTGACCGCGGGGGCACACGAT
This sequence comes from Ectothiorhodospiraceae bacterium, assembly GCA_024234875.1. GTDB lineage: Bacteria > Pseudomonadota > Gammaproteobacteria > HK1 > HK1 > JACKNM01. Next base: position 203,200 of record JACKNM010000003.1, read on the forward strand.
GGAAGGCGAAGCCAAGTTCGCACGTCCCTATGCGGTGGCGGCGTTCCAACAGGCGCGCGAGGAGAAGGCGCTCGACCGCTGGAGCGAGATGCTGGCGACTCTGTCCGTGGTCGCCAGCGATCGCACGGTCACCGGGCTCGTCGCGAGCCCGCACGTGCGCCGCGACGAGCTGGCGGACCTGATCATCGACATCTGCGGCGACCGCCTGACCGAGACCGGACGCAACTTCGTGCGGTTGCTGGCGGAGTACCGGCGGCTGCAGTTCCTGCCGGAGATCGGGCGCCAGTTCCAGGCCGAGCGCGACAAGATGGAGAATCGAGTCGCGGTGCACCTGACCTCCGCCCACACCGTGTCCGACGCCCAACGCGACGCGCTCGCCAAGGGCATGCGCGAGCGGCTCGGACGCGAGGTCGACGTGACGGTGGATGTGGACGAGTCGTTGATCGGCGGCGCGGTAATCCGGGCCGGAGACACCGTCATCGACGCATCCGTGCGCGGTCAGCTGGCGGGGCTGGAGAGGGCGTTGGCCTGACGCGGTAGCCCCCAACGGGCCGCGGGCGCGCGCGGGCGGACCGCCCCCGCCGCTGCGCCCGGGCCACCGGCGAGACGAATTGAACTCAGAGGGTCGAACATGCAACTGACCGCGACGGAAGTCAGCGATCTCATCAAGCAGCGGATCGCGAAGTTCGACCTCGGTGTGGAAGCCCGCACCGAGGGCACGATCGTCACCCTGACCGACGGTATCGCTCGGATCCACGGGCTGAGCAACGTGATGCAGGGGGAGATGATCGAGTTCCCCGGCAACACCTACGGCCTGGCGCTGAACCTCGAGCGCGACTCGGTCGGCGCGGTCATCATGGGCGACTACGGCCACATCAGCGAGGGCGACACGGTGCGTTGCACCGGCCGTATCCTCGAGGTGCCGGTCGGACGTGGGCTGCTCGGGCGGGTGGTCAACTCGCTCGGTGAGCCGATCGACGGCAAGGGCCCGGTCGAGGCCGACGGCACCTCTCCGATCGAGAAGGTGGCGCCGGGTGTCATCACCCGCCAGTCGGTCAGTCAGCCGGTGCAGACGGGCCTCAAGGCCATCGACTCGATGGTCCCGGTCGGTCGCGGCCAGCGCGAGCTGATCATCGGTGACCGCCAGACCGGCAAGACCGCGGTGGCCATCGACGCCATCATCAATCAGCGCGATACCGGCGTGAAGTGCATCTACGTCGCCATCGGCCAGAAGGCGTCGTCGATCGCGAACGTGGTGCGCAAGCTCGAGGAGCACGGCGCGATGGATCACACCATCGTCGTCGCCGCGAGCGCGGCCGAGTCGGCCGCCCTGCAGTTCATCGCGCCGTACTCCGGCTGCACCATGGGCGAGTACTTCCGCGACCGCGGTGAGGACGCGCTCATCGTGTACGACGACCTCACCAAGCAGGCCTGGGCGTATCGCCAGGTGTCGCTGCTGCTGCGTCGTCCGCCAGGCCGCGAGGCATATCCGGGTGACGTGTTCTACCTGCACTCGCGCCTGCTCGAGCGCGCGGCGCGCGTGAACACCGCCTACGTCGAGGAGATGACCAACGGCGAGGTCAAGGGCCAGACCGGGTCGCTGACCGCGCTGCCGATCATCGAGACCCAGGCCGGTGACGTCTCGGCGTTCGTGCCCACCAACGTCATCTCGATCACCGACGGTCAGATCTACCTCGAGAGCGACCTCTTCAACGCGAACATCCGCCCGGCCATCAACGCCGGTCTGTCGGTGTCGCGGGTCGGCGGCGCGGCCCAGACCGGCATCGTCAAGAAGCTCGGTGGTGGTATTCGTCTGGCGCTCGCTCAGTACCGTGAGCTGGCGGCATTCGCGCAGTTCGCGTCCGACCTCGACGAGGCGACCCGCCGCCAGCTCGAGCGCGGCCAGCGCGTGACCGAGGTGCTGAAGCAGCGACAGTACCAGCCGCTCAGTGTCGCCCAGCAGGCAGTGACCCTGTTCGCGGTCGACCGCGGCTACCTCGACGACGTCGAGCTGACCCGCATCGGCGCCTTCGAGGACGCGTTGCAGTCGTACATGGCCTCGAGCCAGTCGGCCCTGATGAGTGCCATCAATGCCGACCCGAAGTGGAACGACGACGTCGAGTCCAAGCTCAAGAGCGCGCTGGACGACTTCAAGGCGAACCACTCCTGGTGAGCCCGGGTTCCCCGCATAGCACCGGAGCGAGTTGAGCGATGGCCGGCGGCAAGGAAATCAAGACCAAGATCCGCAGCGTCCAGAACACGCAGAAGATCACGCGTGCGATGGAGATGGTGGCTGCGAGCAAGATGCGCAAGGCGCAGGAGCGGATGCAGGCCGCGCGCCCGTACGCGGTCAAGATCCGCAACGTCATCGCACATCTGGCCGCGGCGCAGGCGGAGTATCGTCATCCGTTCCTGGTGGACCGCGAGGTCCGCCGGGTCGGCTACATCGTGGTCTCGACCGACCGCGGACTGTGCGGGGGGCTGAACTCGAACCTGTTTCGGGCCCTGGTGCAGGACATCGACAAGTGGCGGCGCGAGGGTATCGAGCAGGACTTCTGCGTCATCGGCAGCAAGGGCCTCGGTTTCCTGCGCCGGTTCGGCGCGAAGGTCGTCGGTCACGCCACCCATCTCGGCGACACGCCGTCGGTGGAGGGGCTGATCGGCACCGTCAAGGTCATGCTCGACGCCTTCTCGGAAGGACGAATCGACCGCCTCTACCTGGTGTACAACGACTTCGTGAACTCGATGACCCAGCGCCCGGTCATCGAGCAGGTCGTGCCCACCCCGGCCTCGGCCGAGGAAGAGGTGAAGCACCACTGGGATTACATCTACGAGCCCGAGGCGAAGAGCGTCCTCGACGACCTGCTGGTGCGCTACATCGAGTCGCTGGTGTACCAGGCGGTGGTCGAGAACGGCGCCAGCGAGCAGGCGGCGCGGATGGTGGCGATGAAGGCTGCCTCGGACAATGCCGGCAACCTGATCGACCAGCTCGAGCTCGCATACAACAAGGCCCGACAGGCCGCGATCACGCAAGAGCTGTCGGAGATCGTCGGCGGCGCGGCCGCGCTCGGCTAGAGCGTCGGGTACGAGAATTCTTAGGGCCCGACCGGCGACGGCGGGCGCATGGCAGAAATCGAGAACCGGGGGATTCAGGCGAATGAGCACCGGAAACATCGTCCAGATCATCGGCGCCGTCGTCGACGTGCAGTTCGCACGCGGTGAGGTGCCAAAGGTCTACGACGCGCTCAAGGTCGACAACGGGCTCGTTCTCGAGACCCAGCAGCAGATCGGCGACGGGGTGGTGCGCACCATCGCCATGGGCTCCACCGACGGACTGCGTCGCGGCGCGGAGGTCGAGAACACCGGCGCGCCAGTGTCGGTGCCGGTCGGCATCTCGACGCTGGGCCGCATCATGGACGTGCTCGGCACTCCGGTGGACGGCAAGGGCGACGTCCAGTCCGAGGAGCGGTGGCCGATTCACCGCAAGGCGCCGAGCTATACCGACCAGGCCGCCAGCATCGAGATCCTCGAGACCGGCATCAAGGTCATCGACCTCATCTGCCCGTTCAACAAGGGTGGCAAGGTCGGGCTGTTCGGCGGTGCCGGTGTCGGCAAGACCGTCACCCTGATGGAGCTCATCCGCAACATCGCCATCGAGCACAGTGGCTACTCGGTGTTCGCCGGCGTGGGGGAGCGTACCCGTGAGGGCAACGACTTCTACCACGAGATGACCGACTCCGGGGTCATCGACAAGGTGGCGCTGGTCTACGGTCAGATGAACGAGCCGCCCGGCAACCGCCTGCGCGTGGCGCTGACCGGCCTGACGATGGCCGAGTTCTTCCGCGACGAGGGCCGTGACGTGCTGCTCTTCGTCGACAACATCTACCGCTACACGCTCGCCGGCGTGGAGTGCTCGGCGCTGCTCGGGCGCATGCCCTCGGCGGTGGGCTACCAGCCGACGCTGGCCGAGGAGATGGGTGTGCTCCAGGAGCGCATCACCTCCACCAAGACGGGCTCCATCACCTCGATTCAGGCGGTGTACGTCCCTGCCGACGACCTCACCGACCCGTCGCCTGCCACCACCTTCGCGCATCTGGACGCGACGCTGGTGCTGTCGCGGCAGATCGCCGAGCTCGGCATCTACCCGGCCGTGGACCCGCTCGACTCGACCAGCCGCCAGCTCGACCCGCTGGTCGTCGGCCAGGACCACTACGACACCGCGCGTCAGGTGCAGGGCATCCTCCAGCGCTACAAGGAGCTGCGAGACATCATCGCCATCCTGGGCATGGACGAGCTGTCCGACGAGGACAAGCTCACCGTCTCCCGGGCGCGCAAGATCCAGCGCTTCCTGTCGCAGCCGTTCTTCGTGGCCGAGGTGTTCACCGGCTCGCCCGGCAAGTACGTCTCGCTGAAGGACACGATCGCCGGCTTCAAGTCGATCGTGAACGGTGAGATGGACCAGTACCCGGAGCAGGCGTTCTACATGGTCGGCTCGATCGACGAGGTCGTCGAGAAGGCCAAGAAGATCTGAGACGGGAGCCGCTCCAATGGCCATGACAGTCCATGTCGACATCGTCAGCGCGGAGTCGGAGATCTTCTCCGGCCTCGCCGAGATGGTGGTGGCGCCGGCGGAGCTCGGCGACATCGGCATCATGCCGCGTCACGCTCCGCTGGTGACCAAGCTGCGGCCGGGAGAGGTGCGCGTGACCCATCCCGGCGGCGAGGAGGAGGCGTTCTACGTCTCCGGCGGGATGATCGAGGTGCAGCCTCACGTCGTCACCGTGCTCTCGGACACCGCCTTGCGTGCGCACGACCTCGACGAGGCCGCGGCGATGGCGGCCAAGGAGAGCGCCGAGCGGGCGCTGGCCGATCGTCAGGCGGACATCGACGAGGCGGCGGCGCGGGCCCAGCTCGCCCAGGCAGTCGCGCAGCTCCAGGCGCTCCAACGCCTGCGCAGAAAGCTTCCCCGGTAGTCACCGCGGGCCTCGCACGCGGGCGGCCGACGACCCGTCGTTCCCACGCCGGCGGCATCCGCCGCCGGGCGTGGGCACCCTCTGCGGCGCCGAGATCTCGCTGCCGCCGTCACCACGTCACGCCCTCGTCGGTACACGAGCTCGGCCTCGCTCGCCTCGCCCTCGGCGCGGCGAGAGGCGGATCGACGTCGCACTTCGCTGCGGTCGACGGAGCTGATCCCCCGGGATCCGTGACCGGCTCGACGGATCCCACTCCGACGGCCTGGTAGGAATTTAGGGGGTCGCATGCTGGCGAGAGCTCGCTCGGCCGCGATACCTGGATTCCAAGTCGCTCGAGGGCCCTGATGTCACCCCTGCACGTCGTCATCCTCGCCGCTGGCCAGGGCAAGCGCATGCGCTCGGCCCTGCCGAAGGTCCTGCATCGAATCGGTGGTCGTCCGCTCCTCGAGCACGTCATCTCCGCCGCGCGCGCGCTCGGCCCGGAGCGGGTGCACGTGGTCTACGGGCACGGGGGTGACCAGGTTCGCGACGCCCTCGGTGCGACCGAGATCGGCCGCGACGTGAGCTGGATCGAGCAGGCGGAGCGACTGGGCACCGGGCACGCGGTGGCGCAGGCGATGCCGGCGGTCGCCGACGAGGCGATGGTGCTGGTCCTGTTCGGCGACGTGCCCCTGGTCCGCACCGAGACGCTGGCCGCGGTGGTCGAGCGCGCACGCGAGAGTGGTCTCGCACTGCTCACGGTGGAGCTCGAGGACCCCACCGGGTACGGCCGCATCCTCCGCGCCGAGGATGCCACGGTGCGTGCCATCGTCGAGGAGCGCGACGCCGATGCGACGACCAGAGCGGTGCGCGAGATCAACACCGGCATCCTCGCGGTGGATGCCACCCGCCTTCGCGGCTGGCTCGACCGCCTCGACAACCGCAACGCTCAAGGCGAGTTCTATCTGACCGACATCATCGCCATGGCGGTCGATGCCGGTGTCACGGTTCGAACCGCGGCGCCGACGGGACCGGCGGAGGTGCTCGGAGTGAACGACCGCAGCCAGCTCGCCGAGCTCGAGCGCCACTTCCAGGCCGGCGAGGCGCGCCGCCTGATGGCAGCCGGTGCCACCCTCATGGACCCGGCGCGGGTGGACGTGCGCGGCGAGGTCGAGGTCGGTCAGGACGTCGTGATCGACGTCAATGTCGTTTTGGAGGGAAACGTGAGCATCGGCGATGGTGTCCAGATCGGGCCCAACGTCGTCGTCCGCGACTCGCGAATCGATGCCGGCGCCTGCATCCTCGCCAACTCGCTGGTCGAGGAGGCGCAGGTGGGGGCCGGCTGCCGGGTCGGGCCGTTCGCGCGGCTGCGCCCGGGAGCGGTGCTCGCGGCCGAGGTGCACATCGGGAACTTCGTCGAGGTCAAGAACAGCAACATCGGTGTCGGCTCGAAGGCCAACCATCTGACGTACCTGGGCGACAGCGAGGTCGGGGCCGGCGTCAACGTGGGAGCGGGGACCATCACCTGCAATTACGACGGCGCCAACAAGCATCGCACCGTGATCGGCGACGGTGCGTTCATCGGCTCCGGGGTGGAGCTGGTGGCACCGGTCACGGTCGGCGAGGGCGCGACCATCGGCGCCGGCTCGACCATCGGTCGCGATGCGCCTGCCGGGCAGCTCACCCTGACCCGTGCGCCGCAGGTCACCCGGTCCGGATGGCAGCGGCCCGTGAAGGTCCCAAAGAAGTGAGCGGGCGGTCGGCACGCGCGCGCCGAGGGCGCCGAGTCGCGCCGCCAGGGCACGCCGAGTCGCGCGCGTCAACGAACGAACCCGGCCGCGGCATCGCCTCGCGGGCGGCCAACAACTCGTCGGGAGTCATCTGAGCATGTGTGGGATCGTGGGAGCAGTCGCCGAGCGCAACGTGGTGCCGATTCTCGTCGAGGGCCTGCGGCGCCTCGAGTATCGCGGCTACGACTCCGCCGGGGTGGCGGTCATCGACGGTGGCAGTCGAATCGGCCGGGTGCGCACGCCCGGCAAGGTCGCGACCCTGGCCGGAATGCTCGACAACGGTCATGCGCTGACCGGCGGTACCGGCATCGCCCACACGCGCTGGGCGACCCACGGGCCACCGAACGAGGCCAATGCCCACCCGCACGTCGCCGGTGACGAGGTGGCGGTGGTGCACAACGGCATCATCGAGAACCACGCCGAGCTGCGCGAGCGACTCAGCGCGCAGGGTTACGTCTTCGAGTCGGATACCGACACCGAGGTCATCGCCAACCTCGTGCTCCACCACATGCGCGACGGCAACGATCTCCGGGCCGCGGTGACCGGCGCGGTGGCGGAGCTCGAGGGCGCCTACGCCATCGGTGTGCTCAGCAAGCACGAGCCGCAGCGCATCGTCGCCGCGCGTCTCGGCAGCCCACTGGTGATCGGCATCGGGGTCGGCGAGCGCTTCATCGCCTCGGACGTCGCGGCCCTGGTGCCGGTGACCCAGCGTTTCCTCTTCCTCGAGGACGGCGACGTCGCCGACGTCACGCGCGACGACGTGACCATCATCGACCGCGCTGGCCAACGCGCCAACCGGCGGCTGGTCACCAGTGAGCTCACCGCCGATGCGGTCGAGCGCGGCGAGTACCGCCACTACATGCAGAAGGAGATCTTCGAGCAGCCCTCGGCAATCGCCAACACCCTGGAGGGTCGCCTCGCCGAGGGGCGCGTGCTCGAGGCCGCCTTCGGCCCGAACGCGGCCGCGATCTTCGACCGCGTGAAGGCGGTCCAGATCATCGCCTGCGGCACCAGCTATCACGCCGGCCTCGTCGCCCGGAACTGGTTCGAGGGTCTCGCGGGGATCCCGTGCAACGTCGAGGTGGCGAGCGAGTTCCGCTACCGCCATCCGGTACCCAACCCCGACACCCTCATCGTCGTCATCTCGCAGTCGGGCGAGACGGCGGACACCCTGGCCGCGCTGCGCAACACGCGTGAGCTCGGCTACGGACCGTCGCTGGGAATCGTCAACGCTCCCGAGAGCTCGATCGTGCGCGAGGCGGACCTGGTCCTGATGACCCGTGCCGGCCCCGAGATCGGCGTCGCCTCGACCAAGGCCTTCACCACCCAGCTCGTCGCGCTGCTCATGCTGGTGACCGTCCTCGGCCGGCGGCACAAGCTCGACGCCGCGCGCGAGGCGCGAATCGTCGAGCAGCTCCGCTCGGTGCCGCGGCTGGTCGAGGAGGTGCTCGAGCTCGACGACCACATCAACCTGCTGTCCGGACGCTTCGCCGACAAGCACCACGCGCTGTTCCTCGGGCGCGGCGTGCAGTACCCGGTGGCGATGGAGGGGGCGCTGAAGCTGAAGGAGATCTCCTACATCCACGCCGAGGCGTATCCGGCCGGCGAGCTCAAGCACGGTCCGCTCGCGCTGGTGGACGCGGACATGCCGGTGATCGTGGTGGCGCCGAACGACTCGCTGTTGGAGAAGCTGAAGTCGAATCTCGAGGAGGTCCGTGCGCGCGGCGGCGAGCTCTACGTGTTCGCGGACCGTGGTGCGGGCATGCGCCCCGCGTCGGGCATCCACGTCATGGAGCTGCCAGAGGTGGGCGAGCACGTCACCCCGATCGTCTACACCATCCCACTGCAACTCCTCGCCTACCACGTCGCGGTGCTCAAGGGCACCGACGTCGACCAGCCGCGCAATCTGGCGAAGTCGGTGACGGTCGAGTAACCACGCCCATCCTCCGCCCCGACCACGCGAGGCCGTGGTCGGGGTCGGTGGCTGCTCGCGCATTCCGGTAACCTGCTCCATGTCGCGACGCTCGCGCCGGAGCGTCCGCGGCGCGAACGCCCGACCGGTGGCGGGATTCCCGCGCGGTCGAGGTCACCTGGCCAGCGGAGATTCGAGACCGCCGATGCTGCCACTCTGGGTCGCTGTCGCCTTCTGCTTCGGCCTCGCCGCCCGTCAGCTCGGCCTGCCGCCGCTGGTCGGGTTCCTCGTCGCCGGCTTCGTCCTCAACGGGCTCGGTCACCGAGAGACCGAGGGGCTCGACGCGATCGCGCATCTCGGGGTGCTCCTGCTCCTGTTCTCGGTCGGCCTCAAGGTCCGGTTGCGAAACGTGCTGCGCCCCGAGGTGTGGGGCACCACCATGGTGCATCTGGCGCTGGTGGCGGGCCTCCTGCTCCCGGTGCTGCTCGGGCTGGTCGGCATCGGCTCCAGCGCCGGACTGCTGCTCGCCATCGGCCTCGGGTTCTCGAGCACCGTGGTGGCGGCGAAGGCGTTGGACGAGAAACGCGAGCTGCGGGCCTTCCACGGCCGGGTGGCAATCGGCGTCCTCGTCATCCAGGACCTGGTCGCGGTGGCGCTGCTGACGATTGGCGGGCACGGCACGATGGCCTGGTGGGCGCTGGCCTTGCTGGCGTTGCCCCTGCTGCGCCCGGCATTCGACTGGCTGCTGGCGCGCACCGGTCACGACGAGCTGCTGCTCCTGTTCGGCATGCTCCTCGCGCTCGCCGCCGGGGGCCTGGTGTTCGAGCACGCGGGCCTCAGCCCCGAGCTCGGCGCCCTGCTCATGGGGGCGTTGCTCGCGAACCATCCCCGCGCCCACGAGCTCGCCACCGCGCTGTGGGGGTTGAAGGAGGCCTTCCTGGTCGCCTTCTTCCTCCAGATCGGCATGTCGGGCCTTCCCGACCTGCCCACGGTGCTCGCGGCGCTCGCGTTGGTGGCGTTGTTGCCGGTCAAGGCGGTGCTGTTCTTCTTCCTGCTGATCGCCTTTCGGCTGCGTGCTCGCACGAGCTTCCTGGCCGCGGTCGCGCTGGCGAGCTACAGCGAGTTCGCACTCATCGTGGCCAAGGTCGCGGTCGACGACGGCCTCCTCGACGCGCACTGGTTGCTGGTGCTCGCTCTCGCGGTGGCAGTGTCGTTCGCGCTGGCGGCGCCGCTCAATCGCGCCGCGCACCTGCTGTACCAGCGGTACGAGTCGCGCCTGTGCCGCTTCGAGACCCGGCGTCGGCACGAGGACGACGAGCCGCTCTCGGTGGGAAGCGCCGAGATCGTGATCGTCGGCATGGGACGCGTCGGCACCGGAGCCTACGAGTTCCTGCGCGCACGGGGCCTGCGCGTGGTCGGGCTCGATTCCGACCCGGGAAAGGTCGAGCGCCACCTCCACCAGAGTCGTCGCGTGGTCTACGCCGACGCCGAGGACCCGGGGTTGTGGCACCGCCTGAATCTCGACGGCGTGCGCGCGGTCATGCTCGCGGTGCCCGACCTGGAGGCAAAGGTCGCGGCGGTGGCGTCGCTCCGCCAGCGGGGGTACCCCGGCATGGTGTGCGCGACCAACGTGTGGGCGGAGGAGGCCGAGCAGGTGCTCGATGCGGGCGCCACCGTCACCTTCAACTATTTCGACCAGGCCGGCGTCGGATTCGCCGAGCGGGTGCTGGAGTCGCTCGAGCCCGTGGCACCGAAAGTCAAGACTTGACCGGCGCCATCTTCCGCGAAAGACTTGCTGCGCCGCCGCAACCGCCGGTTTGTCGGAGATCCCCGCGAATGCCGCTGCGCATCGACCACGTGACGATCGCTGGCTCCCGGCTCGAGGCGCTGGCCACCGCGTTCGCGGCCGCCGGACTGGCCACCGAGTACGGCGGGATGCACTCCAACGGCATCACCCACATGTCGCTGCTCGGCTTCGACGACGGCTCCTATGTCGAGCTCGTGTCGCTCAACCGCCCGCAGGAGCGCGCGCCGAACTGGCAGGCGCAGATCGTGACCGACGGTGGGCCATGCTCGTGGGCGGTCAGGGTGCCCGACGTGGCGACCGAGGTCGAGCGGCTGCGGCGCGCCGCGGTGCCGGTCAACGGCCCGCATCACTCCGCCCGTCGGCGGCCCGACCAGGTGCTCGTCGAGTCCGACATGGCTTTCGTGGGCGAGCACCCTCCCGGCGCGGTCCACCCGTTCGTCATCCAGGACCGCACCGCGCGAGACCTGCGGGCGAGCCCGTCGGCGAGCGTGAGGTCGACCGAGTTCACCGGCATCGCCAAGGTGGTGATCGGGGTGGACGACGTCGAGCGCTGGGCGCGCGAGCTCCGTGATGCCTGGGATCTTCCCGCGCCGAGCGCGATCACCTACGAGCCCTTCGCCGGGCAGCTACTCGACTTCCCGGGTGAGCCGATTGCGCTGGCGGCGCCTGGCGCGCGTTCGCCCTGGCTCGCGAAGCGGCTCGCCCAGTATGGCCCGAGCCCCTGTGCGTTCCTGGTCGGCTCGCGGGACTTCGAGCACAGCATGACCCGTTACCGGTTGCGCCGGCGCGGCGACTGGGGCGGGGCGCCGGTGGCGTGGTTCGACGACTCGAACATGCGCCCGCGAGGGCTCGGGGTACTCGGCGTCTGACCGCCGCTCAGGCGGGGGGCGTGGCGAGCAGGGACTCGACGTAGCTCGCGAGGTCGTCGTGGACCGCGACCCCGTCGAGGGCCCCGGGCGGGGCGCTCGACTCCGTTCGACGTCCCTTGCCGGTCCGCACCAGCACCGGGGTCGCACCGGCCGCGCGCGCCGCGTCGATGTCGCGCATGGCATCACCGACGACCGGCACGCCGTCGAGCGACACGCGCATCCGCCGCGCGATCTCCAGCAGCATCCCGGGCTTCGGCTTGCGACAGTCGCAACGGTCCCGCGGCAGGCACGGGCAGTAGACCACCGCCTCGATCTGCCCGCCGACCTCGGCCAGCATCCGGTGCATGCGGTCGTGGATCTGGTTCAGCACCTCGGGGTCGAACAGCCCGCGCCGGATCCCCGACTGATTGGTGGCCACCGCCACCCGATAGCCGGCGTGTCGCAGGCGCGCGATGGCATGCAGGCTCCCCGGGATCGGGTGCCATTCCGCCGGTGACTTGATGTAGGCGTCGGAGTCCTCGTTGATCACGCCGTCGCGGTCGAGGATGACGAGATTGGTGGCCATCTCAACGCGTCTCGTGCCGGCCGCGACTCATGCGCGCGACGCGATGGCCCGCTCGCCGAGTAGGGCGCCGAACACGACCGTGTTGCGGAGCAAGGCGAGTCGGAGCCCCAGCGCGAGATCGATCGCGAACACCCCCGGGCGCTCGGCCGTCCAGGTGGCGGCGGCGTCGGCGTCGCGCAGGAAGTGCACGTGGCGGCAGAAGACCCGCCGCGGCCCGGCCCGGAACTCCCGCGCGCTGGGGGTGGTGAAGGCGAGGCGGAGGCGGGGCGAGCTCGTCGCTCGGATCTCCGACCCCACCAGGGTGAGGGCGACCGCCTCGCCGGTCACCGGGCACGTCGACGCCACCGCCACCGTGGCGCCGAGGAGCTCGGGCAAGAACAGCGTGTCCCAGGCGCACCACGCGTGCACGGTCGTGGCGCCGACCTGGAGCCGATGCGGTGTCGGCGCCAGACACAGCCCGGCGAGCCCGACGATGCGTCCCGCCTCGTCGCGCTCGATCCAGCCACTCGCGAGATCCACGGGCAGCCCGCCGTCCGCCGCCGGGTCGGGCACGGTGATCGGGGTGCCGGCGGCGAGACGGCGGATACCCTCGAGCAGGTCGACGCGAGTGGCGTGGGGCAGGTCGGTCGGCCAGGTCTGGCGCACCCACGCGGCGAGCCGTTCCTCGATTCCGCAGTGATCGCCTCGGGTCGGGCGGCGTGCCGTGGCGCTGCCCTCTTCTTGAGGGCCCGACTGAGCGGCTAGAATGCTTGGTTCCACCCGAACAAGGCCCGGCAGCGCTGATGAGCCTGACAGTCTACAACACGCTCACGCGGCGCAAGGAGCCGTTCGTACCGCTCGATCGCGCGCGAGTCACGCTGTACGCGTGCGGGCCGACGGTCTACAGCCATCCGCATATCGGCAACGCGCGCCCGGCGGTGGTGTTCGACGTGTTGTTCCGGGTTCTGCGCGCCCACTACCCGACGGTGGTCTACGCCCGCAACTTCACCGACGTCGACGACAAGATCAACGCCGCCGCGAGGGCGGAAGGCGTCGACATCTCCGTCATCACCGAGCGCTACATCGAGGCCTATCATGCCGACATGACCGCGCTCGGGACCTTGGAGCCGACGGTCGAGCCGCGCGCCACCGAGCACATCGCCGAGATGATCGAGATGATCGAGGCGTTGATCGCGTCCGATCATGCCTACGTCGCCGAGGGGCACGTGCTGTTCAGCGTCCCGAGCTACGCCGAGTACGGGGCCCTGTCGCGGCGGAATCGCGACGACATGATTGCCGGCGCGCGGGTCGAGGTCGCTCCTTACAAGCGCGACCCTGCCGATTTCGTGTTGTGGAAACCGTCGTCGGCCGACCAGCCAGGATGGGACAGCCCTTGGGGGCGTGGTCGTCCGGGCTGGCATCTCGAATGCTCGAGCATGACCGAGGCGCACCTCGGACGCACCATCGACATCCATGCCGGAGGCAGCGATCTCGTATTTCCGCACCACGAGAACGAGATCGCGCAGAGCACGTGCGCCCACGGTGGTGCGGTCTACGCGCGGTACTGGATGCACAACGGCTTCGTGAACGTCGACCACGAGAAGATGTCGAAGTCGCTCGGCAACGTGCTGCTGGTACGTGACCTGCTCGCGCAGGCGCCGGGCGAGGCGATTCGGCTCGCGCTGCTCAACGCGCACTACCGCAGTCCGCTCGACTGGAGCGACGACACGTTGGAGCAGGCGGTGCGCCGCCTCGACCGCCTCTACGCGACGCTCGCCGAGCTCGAGGACGTCGACGCCGCCGAGGTGCCGGTGCCGCCCGCATTCATGGCCGCGCTCGACGACGACCTCAACACGCCGCAGGCGCTGTCGGAGCTCGGCGCCATCGCGCGCGCCGCGGTCGCCGCGGACGCGGACCGACCGCGAATGAAGGGTGAGCTGCTCGCCGCCGGCCGGTTGCTCGGGCTGCTCGACCAGACGCCGGCCGAGTGGCAGGCGGCGCGGCACGCCGATGTCGACGACGTCCAGGCGATCGAGGCGGCGATCGCCGACCGGGCCGCGGCGCGAGTCGCGCGCGATTTCGCCCGCGCCGATGCCATCCGCGATGACCTGCTCGCGCGTGGCATCGCGCTCGAGGACGGTCCGGAGGGCACCACGTGGCGCAAGGTCTGAGCGCGGCGTCGTCGCCGGTGGCGCGGATGCTCGCCGCCGGTGTGCGTGGCTATCGACTCCTGCTGTCACCGGTGTTGCCGGCGTCGTGTCGCTATCTCCCCACCTGCTCGGAGTACGCGCTGGAAGCGCTCGCCCGACATGGCGCACTGCGTGGTACCTGGCTCGCGATGCGGAGGGTCGCGCGCTGCCACCCCTGGGGGGGCAGCGGCTATGATCCGGTTCCTTCGCCCGCGTGCGCGCACCCTGAAGACCCAGAGGACTCCCATGCCTGAGATCACCCTCCCCGACGGTAGTGTCCGCGCCTTCGACGGACCGGTGACCGGCCTGGCGATCGCCGAGAGCATCGGCCGCCGCCTCGCACGCGACGCGGCGGTCATCCGGGTCGACGGCGAGCTGTGGGACCTCACCCGCCCGATCGAGCAAGACGCCGCCGTCGCCATCGTGACCCGCGACGCGCCGGAGATGCTCGAGCTGTTGCGGCACGACGCCGCGCACGCGCTGGCCGAGGCGGTGAAGGAGCTGTGGCCCGAGACCCAGGTGACCATCGGCCCCGCGATCGAGAACGGCTTCTACTACGACTTCGCGCGCGAGGAGCCGTTCACCCCCGAGGATCTCGAGCGCATGGAGGCGCGCATGCGCGAGATCGTCGATCGCGACGAGCCGGTGCGACGTGAGGTGTGGGACCGCGACGCGGCGGTGCGATTCTTCCGCGAGCAGGGCGAGCACTACAAGGCCGAGCTGATCGCGGCCATCCCGCAAGGCGAGACCATCAGCATCTACACCCAGGGCGCGTTCGTCGATCTCTGCCGGGGGCCACATCTCCCGAGCACCGGGCGCCTCGGCAAGGCCTTCAAGCTATTGCGGGTCTCGGGCGCCTACTGGCGCGGCGATGCGCGCAACGCGATGCTGCAGCGGGTGTACGGCACCTGCTGGGCGACGCAGGAGCAGCTCGACAGGTACCTCCACCAGCTCGAGGAGGCCGAGCGCCGTGACCATCGGCGGCTGGGACGAGAGATGGACCTCTTCCACCACCAGGAGGAGGCGCCGGGCGCGGTGTTCTGGCATCCGCGTGGCTGGACCATGGTGCAGGTGCTCACGGAGTTCGTCCGCCGGCGCCAGGCCGCCGCGGGCTACATGGAGGTCAACACCCCGGAGGTGATGGATCGCTCGCTGTGGGAGGCGTCCGGGCACTGGGAGGCCTACGCCGAGCACATGTACACGACCCAGACCGAGGATGGTCGGCTCTACGCGCTCAAGCCGATGAACTGCCCGGGGCACGTGCAGCTCTTCCGCCACGGCGCGGTGAAGAGCTATCGCGATCTGCCGATGCGGTTCGCCGAGTTCGGCAAGTGCCACCGCTACGAGCCGTCCGGCGCACTGCACGGTCTGATGCGAGTGCGCGCGTTCTGCCAGGACGACGCGCACGTGTTCTGCACCGAGGATCAGATCACCGCGGAAGCGAACGCGATGTGCGATCTGATCCTCGGCATCTACCGCGACTGCGGCTTCCACGACGTGTACATCAAGTTCGCGGATCGGCCCGAGCGGCGGGTGGGCTCCGATGCGGTGTGGGACAAGGCGGAGGCGGCACTGCGTGCCGCCATCGGCTCCACCGGGCTCGAGTACACCATCAACCCCGGGGAGGGCGCGTTCTACGGGCCGAAGCTCGAGTTCGTGCTTCGCGACGCGATCGGGCGCGACTGGCAGTGCGGCACGGTTCAGGTCGACTTCAATCTGCCGGTGCGCCTCGGCGCCAGCTACGTCGGGGAGGACGGCGAGCGCCACGTGCCGGTGATGCTCCACCGCGCGATGCTCGGCTCGATGGAGCGCTTCACCGGCATCCTGATCGAGCACTACGCGGGCAACCTGCCGTTGTGGCTCGCGCCCCTCCAGGTCCAGGTCGCGACCATCACCTCCGACGGCGACGATTACGCGCGCGAGGTGGTGAGTCGCCTGCGCGCGGCCGGGCTGCGGGCGGACGTGGATCTGCGCAACGAGAAGATCTCGTACAAGGTGCGCGAGCACAGCGTCGCCAAGGTGCCGGTCATCCTCGCCCTCGGCAAGCGCGAGGTCGAGGAGCGGACCGTCGCCATGCGCCGACTCGGCTCGCGCGCTCAGGAAGTGCTCGCGCTCGACGCGGCGGTCGAGCAGCTCGCGGAGGAGGCGCGGCGGATGGGGAGCGTCCCGACGCAGTGATCCCGGCGCGCGCAGCGGACTCGGGTGCGGGCGGCGCGGGCTCTGACGCCCGACCGTCGAGCCCGGTCACGCGGCGCGCACGATGCGCCCGCCGTCGGCGCCGCTGGCTCGGCGCCGTGCTGGCGGCGACGATGACCGCCTCTGCGCCGGCGCTCGAGTTCTCGTTCCACCGGCATTCCGGCTCGGCCGCCGGCCCCACCGTGCTCGTCATCGGTGGCATCCAGGGCGACGAGCCCGGTGGGTTCAATGCCGCCTCGCTCCTGGTCACGCATTACCGCGTGCGACGTGGTGCGCTGTGGGTGGTGCCGAACCTCAACTTCGAGAGCATCGTGCGTCGTACCCGCGGGGTGCACGGCGATCTCAACCGCAAGTTCCCGGAGGTGGCGGCATCGGACCCGGATTTCGAGCGGCTCGAGCGGATCAAGTCGATCATCATCGACCCGACCGTCGACTACGTCCTCAACCTGCACGACGGAAGTGGCTTCTACCGGCCACGCCACATCGACGGCACACGTGGGCCCCATCGTTGGGGGCAGTCGATCATCATCGACCAGGAGCGGATGGACGGCGGCCGTCACCGGGACCTCGGCGGGCTGGCGCGGGAGATCCTCGACGCGGTGAACGCACGCGTGGTCGAGCCCGAGCATCGACTGCATCTCAAGAACACGCGCACCCGCGAGGGTGATCGGGAGATGGCGAAGACCCTGACCTACTTCGCGATCAATCGGGCCAAGGCCGCGGTGGGGCTCGAGGCGAGCAAGTCGCTACCGACGCACCTGCGCGTGTACTACCACCTGCTCGCGATCGAGGGCTATCTCGCCCGGCTCGGGATCGAGGTCGAGCGACGTTTCCCGCTCGAGCCGACGGCGGTGCGGGCGATCGTCGACAACAACGTCCAGGTTCGGTTCTACGGCGATCGCATCTACCTGGATCTCGCCGACGCGCGCCGCACGTTGCGTTACGTGCCGCTGCAGAAAGGAGCGGAGGTGCGCTTCCAGGCGAGCAGCCCCCTGGTCGCGATCCTTCCCGATGCCCAGGGGCGCTACCGCGTCAGCTACGGCAACCGGCGCATGACCGAGCTGCACGTCGAGCCCTTCGACTACGATTGGAGCCGCACCACGCTGGCGATGTCGGTCGACGGCATGCTCCGAGAGGTCGCCTTGGGGCAGGCGGTCACCGTGCGTGAGGTGTTCACGGTACGCCCGATGGACGGCTATCGAGTCAACGTGATCGGCCTGCCGGGCGCCGGGCGCCGCGACGAGGCCGGTCGCGAGGTTCGGCACGCGGACCTCCTCGAGCGGTACTCCGTCGACCGCGGCGGCACCAGCTATCGGGTCGAGCTCTACCGCGGCGCCCGGTTCGCCGGCATGGTGCTGGTGCGCTTCGATCCCGACGGCGAGCTCGCCGCCGCGGCGAGCCGCTCGCGCGGCGTGCCCCCGACGCTGGCCAGCAACGACTTCGTATCCGAGGACACGACATGGTGACGACGACTCAGTGGAACCCGGACGGCTGGCGCGACCTGCCGGCCAGACAGATGCCGGAGTATCCGGATCCGAGCCGACTCGCGGCGGTGGAAGCGCGCCTGCGGACCTTTCCGCCGCTCGTCTTCGCCGGGGAGGCGCGGTTGCTGCGACGTCGGCTCGCCGACGTCGCAGCCGGCAAGGCGTTCCTGCTCCAGGGGGGCGACTGCGCGGAAAGCTTCGCCGAGTTCCATCCCGACAACATCCGCGACACGTTCCGGGTGCTGCTGCAGATGGCAGTCGTCCTCACCTTCGGTAGCGGCTGTCCGGTGGTGAAGGTCGGGCGACTGGCGGGGCAATTCGCGAAGCCGCGCTCGGACGCGACGGAGTCGCGCGACGGCGTCACGTTGCCGTCCTACCGCGGCGACATCGTCAACGGCATCGAGTTCACTCCCGAGGCCCGTATCCCCGATCCGGACCGGCTGCTGCAGGCGTACTCGCAGGCCGCCGCCACCCTCAACCTGCTGCGCGCGTTCTCCCAGGGCGGGTACGCGGACCTGCACCGCGTCCACGGCTGGAACATCGGCTTCGTCGACGACAGCCCACAGGCCGCTCGTTACCGCGAGCTCGCCGACCGCATCGCGGAGTCGCTGCGCTTCATGGAGGCGTGCGGGATCTCGAGCGAGAACACGCCTCAGGTTCGGCAGACCGAGTTCTACACCTCGCACGAGGCCTTGCTCCTCGGCTACGAGCGGGCGATGACGCGTGTCGATTCGACCACCGGCGGCTGGTACGACACGTCGGCCCACATGCTGTGGGTGGGTGAGCGCACGCGGCAGCTCGATGGTGCGCACGTGGAGTTCCTGCGCGGTATCGGGAACCCGCTCGGTCTCAAGGCCGGCCCGACCATGACCCCGGACGAGCTGCTCGCGCTCGTCGACCGCCTCGACCCCGGCAACGAGCCGGGGCGGCTCACCGTCATCACCCGCATGGGTGCGGACCGGATTCGAGATGCGTTGCCGCCGCTGGTCGAGCGCATCCGCGACGAGGGGCGGCATGTGGTGTGGTCGTGCGACCCGATGCACGCCAACATCACCCGCGCCCCATCGGGCTACAAGACCCGGGACTTCTCGAGAATCCTCGACGAGGTGCGCGCGTTCTTCGACGTGCATCGCGCACTCGGCACGCACGCCGGTGGCGTGCACGTCGAGATGACGGGGCGCGACGTCACCGAGTGCATCGGAGGTGATCAGGCCATCACCGACGCCGACCTGGCGGATCGCTATCACACCCACTGCGACCCGCGCCTGAACGCCAGTCAGAGCCTCGAGCTCGCGTTCCGGGTCGCCACCATGCTGCGCGAGGAGCGCGAGCGATCGGGGACGGTGGTGTGACCAGCCCACGGCCGGCGAGCCCGGGGTCGCCGGCCCGGGCTTGTGGGGCGCGGGGCGATCTCCTAGGGTAGCGACCCGCCGACCTGACCCCGGTACCGCCAGCGGAGCCTCGCATGAGCCTCGACAAGCGCCTCCTCGAGATCCTCGTCTGTCCGGTGACCAAGGTGCCGGTGCACCCGCTGTCGGGGGACCGACTGGCCACCCTCAACCGCGAGATCGAGGCCGGCAGGATCAGCTACCGCGACGGGACGGTGGTGGAGTCGGGGTTCGACGAGGCGTTGATGACTGCCGATGGGCGGACCATCTACACCGTGGTGGACGGCATTCCGGTGATGCTCGAGGACCGCGGCATCGCGGCCAGCCAGGTCGCCGGTTGGTAGCGTGCGGCGGTGCACGAGGCCCCGGGCCGGCCTGACCCGGAGCCTCGGCGCTCGGCTCAGGCGCCGGTCGCGCGGCGCCCGCCGGCAGCATCGCGGCGCGCCGCCACCGCCCGTGCCAGAGACTCGAGCATCCCCACCGTCTCGTCCCAGCCGACACAGCCATCGGTGATGCTCTTGCCGTAGACCAGCGGCTGGCCAGGCTTCACGTCCTGGCGACCGGCAACGAGGTGGCTCTCGATCATCACGCCCATGATCCGGGCCTCGCCCGCGGCGATCCGGTCCGCCACGTCCTTGCACACCTCGACCTGGAGCTCCGGCTTCTTGCGACTGTTGGCGTGGCTGAAGTCGACCATCACCCGCTCCTCGAGCCCGGCCGCGCGCAGCATGTCGGCCGCCTGCTGGACGCTCGCCGCATCGTAGTTCGGCTCGCGACCGCCGCGCAGGATGATATGGGTGTCGGCATTGCCGGTGGTGCGGAAGATGGCCGAGTGCGCCGCCTGGGTGTAGGAGAGGAAGCAGTGTGGATGGCGTGCGGCGCCGACCGCGTCGACCGCGATCTTCAGGTTCCCATCGGTTCCGTTCTTGAACCCGACCGGGCACGACAGGCCCGATGCCAGCTCGCGGTGGATCTGGCTCTCGGTGGTGCGGGCGCCAATCGCGCCCCAGCTCACCAGGTCGGTCAGGTATTGCGGGGTCACCACGTCGAGGAACTCGACGCCCGCCGGCATCCCCGAATGGTTGAGGTCGAGCAGCAGCTCGCGGCCGAGACGCAGGCCACGATTGATGTCGTAGCTCTCGTCGAGCCCCGGGTCGTTGATGAGCCCCTTCCAGCCGACGGTGGTGCGCGGCTTCTCGAAGTAGACCCGCATCACCACCAGGAGCTCGCGCGACAGCCGCTGGCGCAGCTCGGCCAGTCGCCCGGCGTACTCGCGGGCCGCCTTCGGATCGTGGATGGAGCAGGGGCCGACGATGACCAGGAGCCGGTCGTCCTCCCCGGTCAGCAGCCGGTGAATGCCCTCACGGGCCTCGTACACGGTCTTCGAGGCCGCGTCGCTCACGGGATACTCCTCGTGCAGGGCACTCGGAGTGATGACGTCCTCGATCGACTGGATACGGAGGTCTTCGGTCTTGTACATGGTCGAACCGCCGAGCATTCGCTGCTGATGTGGAAAAGCACCGCAGTATACGGTGTGGACCCGGGGCGACAAGTATCGGGTCGGCCCGCGACGGGCCCTGCACGCCGTGCCCCCTCGGGATCAGGGCGACGCCGAGAGGCGCGTCAGCGGATCCTGGCGAAAGAACTCGCGCAGACGATCGTAGACCTCCGGATACCAGCTCTCGACGATGTCCGGGTCGCAGAAGAAGCTCTCGCACACCACGGCGAAGAACTCGCCCGGGTCGTCGGCGGCGTACTCGTCGAACGGGATGTCCTCGCCGGCGTCGACGAGGGCGGCGAAGTCGTGATAGGCCGCGGTGAAGGCGTCGGTCCAGGCCCGCTCGTCCATGCCCGCGTGCAGCGGCGGCATGCCATTGGCATCGCCGTCGAGGAGATCGAGCTTGTGGGCGCATTCGTGGAGCACCACGTTGCCCCAGACCTCGCCGCGAGCGCTCTCCTCGACCCCTTCCCAGGACAGCACCATCGGCCCGCGCGGCCACGCCTCGCCGCTCAGCTCCCGCACCTCCTCGTGCACCACCCCGGCCTCGTCGACGTAGGTGTGGGTGGCCACGAAGTCGGCGGGATAGACGATCACCGAGCGCCAGCCCGCGTACCAGTCGAGGCCGAGCTCGAGGATCGGCACGCAGGCGAGCCCGGCGATGGTGGTGCGGATGCGCTGGTCGAGCTCGAGCCCGCCCGCACCCTCGATCGACTTGGCTCCGAGGAAACGACCGGCGAGCTCGCGTAGCCGCTCGCGGGCGCCGATGTCGAACGCGCCGAGCAGTGGCGAGTCGGCGACCACCTCGGCCCAGATCTCCGGGTCGACCGGGCGCGCCCGGCGCCATGGCGCCAGCAGGCTCACCGTGCCGCGGCGGAGCTCGCCGCGAACAGTGCCGCGTAGGTCCTCGCGGCGGCCTCCGGATCCGGCGTCGCGAAGACCCCGGTGACGACGGCGAGCATGTCCGCGCCGGCGGCGACCAGGTCGGCGCCGTTCTCCGGCGTGATCCCGCCGATCGCGACCAGCGGCACCCGCCCCAGCCGGGCCCGTGCGCGGGTGAGGAGGGCGATGTCCGGGCGGACCGCGTGGGGCTTGGTGGGCGACGGGAAGAAGCTCCCGAACGCGACGTAGTCGGCGCCGTTCGCCATCGCGGCTTCCGCCAGCTCGAGCGAGTCGTAACACGACACGCCGATGATCGCGGCCGGCCCGAGCGCGGCGCGGGCGGCGCGCGGGCTGGCGTCGTCACGACCGACGTGCACGCCGTCGGCACCGATCTCCGCCGCGAGCGCGATGTCGTCGTTGACGATGAGGCGCGCGCCCGCGTCCCTGCACGCCGCCAGCAGCGCCGACGCTTCCGCCCGCCGGCGCGCGGCGTCGGTCGACTTGTCGCGGTACTGCACGACCCGTGCGCCGCCTCGCAGCGCCGCCCGAACCGCTCGAACCCGCGTTCCGGGCGGCGAGTCGTTCTCCAAGGTGACCGCGTACAGGCCGCGGCCGAGCGCGCGGTCAGCGTTGGTGTCCACGATTGGTCCAGTGAAGTCGGTTGGGGATGAGCTGACCGGCGCCGAGCGCGCGCCCACTGGCCAGGCTTCGCCAGGTGTAGGCCTGTGCGTCGGCGCACGCCGAGACCAGGTCGACGCCGTGTGCGAGCATCGCCGCCAGCGCGCTCGCGAGGGTGCATCCCGAGCCGTGGTGCTCACCGGGCAGGCGTTCCCATTCCCACTGCGCCATCAGCCGGTGCTCCGAGTACAGGCGATTGACGACCGCGTCGGTGGTCTGGTCGTGGGTGCCGGTGACGAGGATGCTCGCGCAACCGTACGACTGGAGCTGTTGCGCGGCGGCCGCCGTCGAATCCGCCTCGGGGGCGAGCGTGCGTGCCTCGTTGGTGTTCGGGGTGAGCACCGTCGTCAGCGGAAAGAGCAGCGACACCATGGCGTCGAGCAGCTCCTCGTCGGCGAGGGGCGTGCCGCCGCCGGCGCGGCAGATCGGATCGACCACCACCGGGATGCCCGGGTGCTCCTTGATGATGGTCTGCAGCGCCTGCGCAATCTCGGCCGAGCCCAACAGGCCGACCTTGATCGCGGCGGCCGGGATGTCGGCCAGGACCGCGCGCGCCTGCTCGACCACCCGGGTCGCCGGCAGTGGGGCGACCATGCGCACGTCATGGGTGTCTTGCGCGGTGACCGCGGTGATGACCGGTAGCGCGTGGGCCCCCATGCTGGCGATGGACTCGATGTCCGCCTGCAGGCCGGCGCCGCCGGTGGGGTCGAGCCCCCCGACCACGAGCACCGTGGGGACCAGTCCGAGCCCCGCGCGGGAGGTCGGTGGCAGCGGCTCGGGTGGTCGGTTCGGCATTGCCGAATTCTATCACCGCTCGGATTCCCTGCATCGGCCCGACGTGAGACACTACCGAGCTTTCGGCTACCTGCCGGGGGGTGGGATGAAGTCCTACATGTGCGTCATCTGTGGCTTCGTGTACAACGAGGCCGACGGTCTGCCGGAGGAGGGGATCGCCGCCGGTACCAAGTGGGAGGACGTCCCTCCCAATTGGGTATGTCCCGACTGTGGGGCTCGCAAGGAAGACTTCGAGATGGTGGAGATCTGACCCGGTCAGGTGTCGCGCCCTTGCCCACCCGGCAGGTGGCTCGTAGCATCGCAAGCATCCGACCCCGACGACCCGTGAGTCGGGGACCGCTTCGGCGGCCCCGCCTGCGAGGAGGCAGTTCGATGAGCGTCCAGAGCATCGTTCCGTTCCAGAACCGGATTCAGTCCAGTGAGATGACGCTGACCGATGCGGCGCGCACCCAGCTCGCCGGCCTGTTCGCCAGCGCGCGCTCCGACGACGAGGAGATCAAGGCGGTTCGGATCTTCGTCGCCGGCGGCGGTTGCAGCGGGATGACCTATGGGATGACCTTCACCGACCGCCGCCATGAGCACGACAAGGTCTACGAGACCGACGATCTCGAGATCTACATCGACGCCGTCGCCATGCAGTACGTGGGTGGCGTCGAGATCGATTACGTGACTCGCGACACCGGTGCCACGTTCGTCTTCAACAACGTCTTCCAGGCCACCGGTGGTACCGGAACCTGCGGCGCCTGTGGTGCGGCCGGGGGTTGCGGCGGCTGAAGCGCTCCGCGCCGCGAGCGGCCGACCCGGGAGGGTCGGGTGGGAGGCACGCCGTCCTGGTTGCGCCTCCCGGCAGCTACCGCATCGCGGCCTATCTCGAAGCCGCAGCCGGCCTCGGTATCGCGGTCACCGTGGTGTCCGAGGGTGAGCACTCGCTCACTCCAGCCATCGCCAGTGGAATCGCCGTCGATCTCTCCGCGCCGCGTCAGGCCGCGAGTGAGATTGTCGGGCGCATCGGCCACCGGCCGGTCGACGCGGTGGTGGCCACCGACGACCGGACCGTCGAGATCGCGGCCGAGATCGGAGCCCGATTCGGTCTCGAGCACAATCCTCCCGACGCCGCGCGCGCCACACGCAGGAAGGACCTCGCCCGCGCACGCCTGCGCGAGGCGGGGGTACGCGTCCCGTGGTCTGCGATCCTCTCCCTCGATGCACCGCTCGAGGACCAGACGCGGCGGTTGATCTATCCCTGCGTGGTGAAGCCGCTGGCGATGTCCGCGAGCCGCGGGGTGATTCGCGCCGACGACCCGGCGGCGTTGCTGACCGCGTGCCGTCGCGTCGAGCGGATCATCGCCGGTGAGCGCGAGCACGAGGAGCGTCGGCGAGTCCTCGTCGAGGGTTTCGTGCCGGGGCCCGAGGTCGCCCTCGAGGGCATGCTCGAGCGGGGCGGGTTGCGCGTGCTCGCGGTCTTCGACAAGCCGGACCCGCTCGACGGCCCCTTCTTCGAGGAGACCTACTACGTCACGCCGTCGCGCCTGCCCGCCGCCTGCATCGAGGCGGTGGTCGAGGAGACCGCGCGCGCGTGTCGGGCGCTCGGGCTGCGAACCGGGCCGGTGCACGCCGAGTTGCGGGTCGGCGCTGGCGGGCCATGGGTGATCGAGGTCGCGGCCAGGACCATCGGTGGTGACTGCGCGCGGCTGCTCCGGTTCGGCACCGGACATTCCCTCGAGGCGCTCGTGCTCGCTCAGGCGGTGGGCCTGCCCCTGGAGACGAGCAGCGAGCACGGGGGCGCCGGCGTCCTGATGATCCCCACCCCGGCGGCCGGCACGCTGCGGCGCGTGGAGGGCGTCCTGGACGCGAGTCGGATCCCCGGCATCGAGGAGGTGTCGATCACCGTGCGCGAGGGCTACGAGCTGGTGCCGCTGCCGGAGGGGGCGAGCTACCTCGGCTTCGTGTTCGCGCGCGCAGCGAGTGCGGCCGACGCCGAGGCCGCGCTGCGCGCGGCGCACGCGGCGATGCGAGTCGTGGTCGCGCCGTTGTGGCGGATCGAGCCGGCGGCGGTCAGCCCGTCACTTCTTGCCGCCGGAGGCGCGGAACCCCTGCGGTAGCCCGCCCTGGTCGCCCTCGTCGAAGAAGAACCCGAGCATGTGCTGCTCGATGAGCTCGATGCTGCGTGGGTCGGCGGTGTTGAGCTGATTCTCGTTGATGATCATCTGCAGGCGGCGCAGCCACTGCGACCACCCTTCGCGCGAGACGTTCTCGTAGATCCGTCGTCCCAGCTCGCCAGGATGCGGCGGGGCCTCCAGCCCCTCGGCCTCGCGTTGCAGGACGACGCATCGGACGGTGCGGATCATCGACATGCTCTCCGAATTGCTCGGCTCGTCGCCCACGGGCGCCGGCGCCAGGCGGCCGATCGTACGTCGGCGATGTGCTCTCAGGGTGTCTCCGAGATGATGGCTGTCGCGAGAGGATTGCTGGGGGTGACTGGC
Source organism: Ectothiorhodospiraceae bacterium (assembly GCA_024234875.1). Taxonomy (GTDB): domain Bacteria; phylum Pseudomonadota; class Gammaproteobacteria; order HK1; family HK1; genus JACKNM01. The sequence continues at coordinate 228,667 of JACKNM010000003.1, forward strand.
AACGCGTGGGGGGTGCACATCGCGCGGGAGCATGGCCGAGCCATGTGACCGGGCGATGGGGGCCCCATAACGGAGCCAGGGGCGCTCAGCGAGCCTCGCAGCAGGTCTTCATCTCGGATACACCCTCTCAGAACGGTTTCACGATCACCAGGACCACCACCGCAATCAGGATCAGCGCCGGAATCTCGTTGATCACACGGTAGAAGCGGTGACTGCGGTGGTTGCGATGCTCACGAAAATCCCGAGCCAGCTTAACGCACCAACCGTGGTAGGCGTAGAGCCCCGCGACCAGGGCGAGCTTCGCGTGCAGCCAGCCGCTGCCCGAGTAGGCCTGCCAGGCGTAGTCGAGCACCAACCAGAAGCCGAGCACCGCGGTCCCGATCCCGGCGATGGCCATCAAGCCGAGCAGCTTCCGCTCCATCACCACGAAGCGCTGGTGGCCGCTCTCGTCCTCGGTCATCGCGTGGTAGACGAACAGCCGTGGCAGGTACAGCAACCCCGCGTACCAGGACACCACGAACACGACGTGGAACGACTTCACCCATAGCATCGATCGCCTCCAGTCCCACCGGTGCCGTGACCGCGGGGTCGCTCAGCCGCCGCGATAACGCACGCTCGACTCGATCTGCTCGCGCGTCACCACGCCGGTGACCGCTTCCGGCGCGATCCTGCCCGACCGCGAGACCAGCGCGAAATCCGCCCCCTCGGCGTCGAGGCGGTCGAGCGCCTCGCGCAGGGTGGCCAGCGGTGCGATGACCGCCAGGCGGCCGTCGGCGACCGAGGCCGCGGCGAGGTCGACCTCGCCGCCATCAGCGTCGTGCTCGGCGACGAGCCGTGCCGCGCGTTCCGCCGGCACGACCCCCACCACCGCGCGGTCGTCGACCACCAGCAGCCAGTCCGGCGAGCGGGCGAGGAGCGCGGCGCACCGGTCGATCGGGACCGTCGCGGGTGTGGGCGTCAGACGCCGGCTCATCACCGCGCTCACCCCGGTGCGCTCCAGCGACACCGCGACCGGATCGTACCGGTAGTCGAGCCCACGGCCGCGCAGCATCGCGACGAAGAGGGAGTCGCGGCCGAACACCAGCCGCGCGGTCATCGACGCCGAGACGATGACCAGCATGCCCGGCAGGATGATGTTCGGGTTCGCCGTCAGCTCGAGGATTGCCATCAGGGCGGCGAGCGGGGCCTGCAGCGTCGCCCCCATCATCGCGCCCATGCCGAGCATCGCGTAGAGGCCGGAGTCGGCGCTGAGTCCGGGGACCAGCCCGTGCCCGATCACGCCGAGTGCGCCACCGGCGGTGGCCCCGACGACCAGGGTCGGGCCGATGACGCCGCCGGGAAGGCCGAGGCCGATGCACAGCGCCGAGGCCAGGAGCTTGGCCGCCGCGATGGCGAGCAGTGTCTGAAGCCCGAGGAGCCCGAGCAGGGTGGCGTTCACGGTGTCGTAACCGACCCCCATGACCTCCGGCACGGCCAGTGCGAGCAGCCCCACCGCCGCACCGGCCGCGCTGGCGCGGAGCCAAAGAGCGAGGTGGCGCAGGCGCGCGTCGACCGCCGGCACCAGCGCGACCAGCGCCGACGCGAGGCAGCCGATGACGGTACCGACCAGAATCAGGAACGGCAGCTCCCACAGCGACACGAGCTGGAGCGCCGGCACCGCGAAGGCGGGCTCCGCGCCGTAGACCGCACGGCTGAGCGAGGTGGCGCAGACCGCGGCGAGGATCACCGGGGTGAACCCGACCGCGCTGTACTCCAGCATCACCACCTCCATCGCGAAGATGACGCCGGCCACCGGGGTGTTGAACGAGGCCGCGATTCCAGCCGCGATGCCGCAGGCGACGAGGGTGCGGATGCTGTTGTTCGGGAAGCGCAGCCACTGGCCCATCAAGCTCGCGCTCGCCGCGCCGACGTGGATCACCGGGCCCTCGCGGCCGACCGAATGGCCGCACACGATCGACACCGCACCGCCGACGAACTGCAGCACCGCGTTGCGAAGCGGCATGCGGCCGGCGTGGTAGGCGAGGCGCTCCATCACGTGCACCACCCCGACCTGGCGTCCGCGCACCGAGGCGGCCTGGAACAGCGCACCGACCGCGAGCGCGCCGAGCACCGGGAGCAACAGCCGCAACGGCCAATCGAGCGTCTCGAAGGCCTCGGCGTGGGTGACGAGGCCGAGCCCTGGCAGGATGCCCTCCGTGATCCATCGGAAGGCGATGATCACGCCGCCGGTGATGAGTCCGCTGACGGCGCCGAGCACGGTGAGCGGCAACAGCGCGTCGGCGCGCGCGAGTCGCTCGCGAAAGGTGTCGAAGGCGTTCATGGCAGGTCGGGCCACCGGGCGAACGGCCGGCGCGCCCGGGGCGGTGGTCGGCTCGGTGATCGATTCACGGCGCGTGCGAGCAAAAAAAGCGAGTGTAGCAGCGGCGCGCGCTCGCCGGCCGCTCGCGGCTTCCTCGGTGCCCTCGTCCGCCGCCGTCCCCCGCATCGGCATATGATTCCCCTCGCCCCACGGCGGTGCGCCGTCGGACGGCGGGCGCGAAACGGAGAGGCACCAGGTGGCGACGAGGCGGCATCCGAGATACGTGGTGCGAGCGCGGCGCGGTGTGCGCTGGCCGTGGGTACTGGTCGTCGGCGGGTTGGTGGCCGCTGGCGGGATCGGGATGTTGGTTCTGCAGGGGCCACCGGGGACCCTGTCGCGGTGGCTCGAATCTGCCACTGGCATGTCGGGTGCGGTACCGCGCGGGCCGGCGCCGCCGACGGTGGAGCGCGAGCGCCTGCGCGAGGCCAACGAGGCATTGCGTCGGCAGGTCGTCCAGCTCGAGCGGGCGCGTCAGGTCGAGCAGGAGGCATCGGCGAGACTCGCCGCTCACGTCGAGGAGCTCCAGGCGCGCGTCCTCGCCTTGCGCGAGGAAGTGACCTTCTATCGCGGGATCGTGTCGTCGCGGCAGAGCTCGGGGACGACCATCCAGACCCTGCGCATCGAGCCCGAAGGCGCGACCAACGTCTATCGATTCCAGGTCGTGTTAACCAGGAACCGCAAAAGTGATACCGTCGCCAGCGGCACGTTGACCCTGTCGATCACGGGTGAGCAGGACGGCGAGGTCCGGCGCCTCGCTCTGTCCGACGTCTCACCCGGCCGCGAAACGCCGATCGCGTTCCAGCTCCAGCACTTCCAGCGGCTCGATGGTCGGATCACGCTGCCCGAGGACTTCGTGCCGCGGCAGGTGCTGGTCACCATCTCCTCGCCCGGGGACGCGCCGGAGGAGGTGGAGCGGTCGTTCGACTGGCCGGCGTGACCAGCCTCGAACAAGGGAGGCCTGCATGTTCGGAAGGCGCAAGCGAGTAAGGAGCACGACCGTCGACACCCTGGTCGGTCGCCGCAGCGAGCTGTTCGGCGATCTGCGGTTCACCGGCGGGCTCCATGTCGACGGCACGGTCAAGGGAAACGTGGTGGCCGACGAGGGCACGGAATCGTTCCTCAACCTGAGCGAGCACGGGACGATCGAGGGCGAGGTTCGGGTGCCGAACGTGATTCTCGACGGCACCGTCATCGGTGACGTCTACGCGCGGTCCCACATCGAGTTGGCATCGAACGCGCGTGTCTCCGGGAACGTCTACTACGCGCTGATCGAGATGGCGATGGGCGCCGAGGTCAACGGAAATCTCGTGCGCTGGAGTGAGGACGGCGAGCCGGAGCCGGGACTCGCGGCAGGCGACCCCGAGCTTCGCTTCGGCTCTGGCTCGTGAGTCGGCCAGGCGGCGCGGCTGCCGGCGGCTCACCGAGGTAGTATCCACCCATGCGTCGGGACGCGGCGGGAGACGGGTGATGAACGAGGTCAGTGAGAGTGCATTCGGCGCGAGCGCAGAGCAGGCGCTCAACTTCACCGAGCGTGCCGCGCGCAAGGTCGGTCAACTCGTGAGCCAGCGTGGGCTCACGCGGGCCACGCTGCGCGTCTACATCGAGGGCGGTGGTTGCTCCGGCTTCCAGTACGGCTTCACCTTCGAGGACGGCGCCGCCGACGACGATATCGTCATCGCCCGCGACGGGGTGGAGTTGCTCGTCGACCCGATGAGCTATCAGTACCTGGCGGGGGCGGAGGTCGACTACAAGGAAGACCTCCAAGGGGCGCGATTCGTCATCAACAATCCCAACGCCTCGACCACTTGCGGGTGCGGTCAGTCGTTCGGGATCTAGGAAAGGTCCGCAAGAGCGCAGGCCTTCTCGTGGCGTGCGGCTCGTTTCCCGGCCGGCCCGTCCGAGGCCGGGCCACTTGCGCCCGGCCAGCACGCCGATCGCTCAGGCCTGGTAGATCCCGCCGAGAATCCGCTCGCCGGATGCCCCGGTGACCGCCGGCAGGTTGCCGGCTCGAGCGGCCAGCGTCTCTCTCGCCAGCCATGCGAAGGCCATCGCTTCGACCCAGTCCGGATCGACGCCGAGCTCGAGGGTCGACGCGAGCCTGCGCGCACCGAGCCTCGCCGCGATTGCCGCCATCAGCGCCGGATTGTGCACCCCGCCACCGCAGGCGAATACCTGTGCGGTGGCCGGCGCATGCGCCTCGAGCGCCGAGGCCACGGTCGCGGCGGTGAGGTCGCACAGCGTGCGCATCACGTCCTCGGGCTCGAGCCCCGAGCCGCGTGCAGCGAGCCGCGACTCGAGCCAGCCGAGGTTGAACAGCTCCGGCCCGGTGCTCTTCGGTGGTGCAGCCCGGAAGTACGGCTCGTCGAGGAGCAACCGCAGGAGCGGCTCGTCCAGTCGCCCCGACGACGCCACCGCCCCGTCGCGGTCGAACGCGCTTCGGTAGCGCGAGCGGGCCCAGGCATCGAGCAGCCCGTTGGCCGGCCCGGTGTCGAAGCCGGTGACGGTGAAGGGCGGGCTTCCCGGTAGAAGAGTCAGGTTCGCGATTCCGCCGAGGTTGAGCACCGCACGGTCGACCCCCGCGGCGGCGAACACGGTTCGGTGAAAGGCCGGGACCAGCGGGGCGGCCTGGCCGCCGGCCGCCAGGTCGCGCCGCCGGAAATCGGCGACGGTGGTGATGCCGCAACGCTCGGCGATGATGTTCGGATCGCCGATCTGCACCGTGGTGCGTGGGGCGTCGAGCGGTCCGTGGTAGACCGTCTGCCCGTGACTGCCGATGGCGGTGATGCGCTCGGGGCCGACGCCGGACTTCTCGAGCAGCGCATCGACGGCCCGCGCAAAGCACTCGCCCACCTCGACGTCCGCGCGCCAGGCTTCGATCGCCGGTCGCAACGGGTCGCGTGCGAGCCGCGCCAGGGTATCGACGAGCTCGGCGGGCATGCGGTGGGAATGCGTCGCCACGAGCACGGGGCGGCCGGAGTCCGGGAACTCGACCATGGCGGCATCGACCGCGTCCATGCTCGTGCCGGAGATGAGTCCGACGAACAGGCTCATGACGAACTTGACCTCGTGGCCTTCGCGAGGCAGTCGCTGCCGGCGAATCAGTCAGCCCACCGCACGCGCGGGCGGTGGTCGGTGGAGATTTCGCCGTGGCGTCGAGAATCTCAGCGCGCGGCGGAGGTCGATGCAAGCCGCGTCTGACTGGCCGCCTCGAGGGTGGCGATCAATTGGCGTGTCTTGGTCCCGAAATCGCGCTTGTGCTCGGCCGGAATCGGTAGCGACCGCGGGAGTTTCACCGTCAGCGGATCGCGATGAACCCCGCGCACCCGGAACTCGTAGTGAAGATGCGGCCCGGTGGCGAGACCAGTGCTGCCGACGTAGCCGATCAGGTCGCCCTGCGTCACCCGATCCCCCTGGCGCAGGCCGCGTGCGAAGCGCGACAGATGGCCGTAGAGCGTCGTGTACGCGGAGCCGTGCTGCAGCACGACCGTCTTGCCGTATCCACCCTTGCGCCCGACGAAGGCCACCTTGCCGTCGCCGGTCGCCTTCACCGGAGTACCGCGAGGAGCGGCATAGTCCACGCCCTTGTGAGCACGAAACCGGTGGAGCACCGGGTGCATCCGTGCCAGGGTGAAGCGCGAGCTGATCCGCGAGAACTTCACCGGCGTGCGCAGAAATGCCTTGCGCAGGCTCTCGCCCTCGGGTGTGTAGTAACGCACCAGACCCGAAGGGTCCTCGTAACGGACTGCGCGTAGCGCGCGCCCTCGGTTGACGAACTCCGCCGCGAGCACGGCGCCGTCGCGGACCTTCTCGCCGTCCTTCAGCAACTCCTCGTGCACCACCGTGAAGCTGTCACCGACGCGAATGTCGAGCGCGAAGTCGACGTCCCAAGCGAAGATCTCGACCAGCTCCATCACCAGCCGATCGGTGAGCCCGGCGCTGAGACCGGCCTCGAACAGCGACGACTCGACGGTTCCGGCGACCGTGCTCAGACGACGTTCCAGCGGCACGTCGACGACGCTGCCGTCGAAGCCGTCGCCCTTGCGTTGGAAGCGTGCGTAACGCTCGATGGACGGGTGGTACTCGAGCCACGCGACCGCACCGTCGGCGTCGGCGGCGACCTCGATGCGCTCGCCCGGGTGAACGGTGCGCAGCAGCGCGCCGGCGGAGCCGCTCGCGAGCATCCGAGAGAGGTCTGCGGTGGAGAGCCTCTCGCGCTGGAAGATGGCGTACAGCGACTCGCCACGTCCGACCTCGAGCGTGCGTGCCCTCGGGCCCTGCGCCGGATCGACGTACTCGGGTGGCGCGACCTCCGCCACCCTGGGCACGGGGGTTGGACGCTGCAGCGGCCCGGGAAGCTGGAGGCTCGGGGGAGCGGCCGAGACGTCGTCACGGCCGGGTAGCAGGGTGTCCGCGGTCGCGGCGAGCGGCCGGCCGAGGTCGATGACACCGGGCGCGGTCGGCGCACCGGCGGCCGCGGGCGTCGAGGCCTCGTCCACCGGACGTGCCTCCGTGACCGGGCTCGCAACCACCGCCGGCGCCCTCGTGGGCTCGCGGGTCGGCACCTCGACGCGCGCGAGGTCCTGATCCCGTGCCACCACGAACTCGTCGTCCCGTCGCGTGACCGTCAGCGGCGGCTGGCTCGGGTCGATGTGCCGCAGACGCCAGACGCGACCTTCGGGCGTCGCGTCGACGTCGAACCGGTGGCCGGGAGCCAGCCGGGCGAGCCGCACCTCGACCGACTTGTCGACGGCGACGATCTGGACGAGGTCGCGAGCCGCCAGCCCATGCCGCTCGAATAGTGCGTAGAGCGAGTCGCCCGGACCGACTTCGATGTGGCGGGTCTGGACTTCAGCCGGCAGATCGCTGCTCGGTTGCGGGCCGGCGTCGGCCGCCTGATTCGGCGTGGAGCCGACGCCGCCGGAGGTCGGCTGCACATCGACCTGCTCACTCGCCTTAGCGCCGTCCGTTACCGTCGCCGCGGGCAACGGCGGGATGGTGCGCTCCTCGACCGGTGGGCGCTGCCTTGCGGCGCGCTGGACTGCCGGCGTCGACGCTGCGGCGGGCGAGGTGGAACTCGCGATCGGTGACAGTGCAATCGTCGAGGCGGCACAGGCGAAGGCGGCGAACGCGAGCGGCCACCGCCACGACTCGGCCCGCCCGCGGAGGAGCGCGGACACCACGGTTCTCGACAGCATTCCCCGGAAGACTCCCCCGGCAATTCGACTCGTTTCTTACGTTGCAACCCTAAAGGGTTGAAAGTAGAACGCGAAGCGGCGCAGGAACGATAGCGCGTGGGCGTTCCTCGGTCAACGCCGGACGGGTACGCCGTACGCCTTGGGTGGCATCTGCGTGTGCTACGCTCGGGCCCTTTTCAACGCGGAACCGGGTAATGCACGAGGTGGAAGAGGCGCTGCGGGTCATCAAGCGCGGCGCGCAGGAGCTCATTCCTGAGGAGCAGATGGTGTCGCTGCTGCGCAGCGGGCGACCGCTCCGGGTCAAGGCGGGCTTCGACCCGACGGCTCCGGACCTGCATCTCGGACACACCGTGCTCATCAACAAGCTGCGGCAGTTCCAGGATCTCGGCCACCACGTGATGTTCCTGATCGGCGACTTCACGGGTCTGATCGGCGATCCGAGCGGGCGCAATGCGACCCGGCCGCCGTTGACGCCGGAGGAGATCGAGCGCAACGCCGCGACCTACCGGGAGCAGGTCTTCAAGATCCTGGACCCCGAGCGAACCGAGATCTGCTTCAACTCGACGTGGATGCGCGAGCTCGGCGCGGCGGGAATGGTTCGGCTCGCGGCGCAATACACGGTCGCGCGCATGCTCGAGCGGGAGGACTTCCAGAACCGGTTCCGCAGTGGGCAGCCGATCGCGATCCACGAGCTGCTGTACCCGCTCTGCCAGGGCTACGACTCGGTGGCCATGCGCGCCGACGTCGAGCTCGGCGGCACCGACCAGAAGTTCAACCTCCTGGTCGGCCGTCAGCTCCAGGAAACCGCCGGCCAGCCGCCCCAGGTCGTGCTCACCGTGCCGATCCTGGAGGGGCTCGACGGCCACCAGAAGATGTCGAAGTCCCTCGGCAACTACGTCGGGATCTCCGAGCCGCCGAACGAGATGTTCGGAAAGCTCATGTCGATCTCCGACACTCTCATGTGGCGGTATTACGAGCTGCTGTCGCTCGACACGTCGCTCGACGAGTTGGGACGGCTGCAAGCGGGAGTGAGCGCGGGCACCGAGCACCCGCGGGATTGCAAGGCCCGCCTGGCGCGCGAGATCGTCGGGCGCTTCCACGGCTCCGGGGCAGCTGCGGCGGCGGAAGCGGAGTTCGAGCGTCGATTCCGCGGGGGCGAGCTCCCGGCGGACATTCCAGAGCGGGCCATCGCGGTCGCGGAGCCGTCCGCACCCATCGCCTGGGTACTGCGCGAGGCGGGGTTGGTCGCCAGCAGCTCCGAGGCCCAGCGCCTCATTCTT
>JACKNM010000003.1:240000-869398 GCA_024234875.1 Ectothiorhodospiraceae bacterium
ATGAGCCTCGAGCTCATTCAGAATGGATCCGTCAGGATCCGTTCACTGGGTATGCTGCATTCGAACCAGCCCATGTGGCTCCAATGTCCGAAAGATTCGGACTGCTTGGGGTTATATGGTCAAGCGACTAAGCGCATACGGTGGATGCCTAGGCGGCAACAGGCGATGAAGGGCGTAGCAGCCTGCGATAAGCCTCGGGGAGCTGGCAAGCAAGCTTTGATCCGAGGATTTCCGAATGGGGAAACCCGGCCTGCACAAGCAGGTCATCTCTGTCTGAATACATAGGGCAGTGAGGCTAACCCGGGGAACTGAACCATCTAAGTACCCGGAGGAAAAGAAATCAACCGAGATTCCCCTAGTAGTGGCGAGCGAACGGGGACCAGCCAGCACTCTTTAGCAATCGACTTAGCGGAACGGTCTGGAAAGTCCGGCCATAGTGGGTGATAGCCCCGTACGCGAAAAGTGGGTTGTGGAACTAGGTGTGCGACAAGTAGGGCGGGACACGTGGAATCCTGTCTGAAGATGGGGGGACCATCCTCCAAGGCTAAATACTCGTTGCCGACCGATAGCGAACCAGTACCGTGAGGGAAAGGTGAAAAGAACCCCTGTTAGGGGAGTGAAATAGAACCTGAAACCGTGTGCGTACAAGCAGTGGGAGCCTGGCTTCGGCCGGGTGACTGCGTACCTTTTGTATAATGGGTCAGCGACTTACTTCTCAGTGGCAAGCTTAACCGTGTAGGGGAGGCATAGGGAAACCGAGTCTGAATAGGGCGTTGAGTCGCTGGGAGTAGACCCGAAACCGGGCGATCTAGCCATGGCCAGGTTGAAGGTGGGGTAACACCCACTGGAGGACCGAACCGGGTAATGTTGAAAAAATTATCGGATGAGCTGTGGATCGGAGTGAAAGGCTAATCAAGCTCGGAGATAGCTGGTTCTCCCCGAAAGCTATTTAGGGAGAGCCTCGTGTCTCACTCCTGGGGGTAGAGCACTGTTTCGGCTAGGGGGCCATCCCGGCTTACCAAACCGATGCAAACTCCGAATACCGGGAAGTGCAATCACGGGAGACAGACGGCGGGTGATAACGTTCGTCGTCAAGAGGGAAACAACCCAGACCGCCAGCTAAGGTCCCCAAATCACAACTCAGTGGGAAACGATGTGGGAAGGCACAGACAGCCAGGAGGTTGGCTTAGAAGCAGCCATCCTTTAAAGAAAGCGTAATAGCTCACTGGTCGAGTCGGCCTGCGCGGAAGATTCAACGGGGCTTAAGCCATGTACCGAAGCTGCGGGTGCACGATTCGTCGTGCGCGGTAGGGGAGCGTTCCGTAAGCCTGTGAAGGTGTGTCGTAAGGCATGCTGGAGGTATCGGAAGTGCGAATGCTGACATGAGTAACGATAAAGCGGGTGAAAAACCCGCTCGCCGAAAGTCCAAGGGTTCCTGCGCAACGTTAATCGGCGCAGGGTGAGTCGGTCCCTAAGGCGAGGCCGAAAGGCGTAGTCGATGGGAAACAGGTCAACATTCCTGTACCTGTGGTTACTGCGATGGGGGGACGAAGAAGGCTAGGTCGGCCGGGCGTTGGTTGTCCCGGTTCAAGCGTGTAGGAAGTGGCTCTAGGTAAATCCGGGGTCGCAATTCCAAGGCGTGATGACGAGGCTCCCTCGAGGAGCCGAAGTGATTGATGCCATGCTTCCAGGAAAAGCCTCTAAGCTTCAGGTAACCAGAGACCGTACCCGAAACCGACACAGGTGGACAGGGCGAGAATCCCAAGGCGCTTGAGAGAACTCGGGTGAAGGAACTAGGCAAAATAGCACCGTAACTTCGGGAGAAGGTGTGCCCCTTGTACGTGAAGGACCTCGCGTCCGGAGCCGAAGGGGGTTGCAGTGACCAGGTGGCTGCGACTGTTTACTAAAAACACAGCACTCTGCGAACTCGTAAGAGGAAGTATAGGGTGTGACGCCTGCCCGGTGCCGGAAGGTTAAGTGATGGGGTTAGCCCTCGGCGAAGCTCTTGATCGAAGCCCCGGTAAACGGCGGCCGTAACTATAACGGTCCTAAGGTAGCGAAATTCCTTGTCGGGTAAGTTCCGACCTGCACGAATGGCGTAACGATGGCCACACTGTCTCCACCCGAGACTCAGTGAAATTGAAATCGCTGTGAAGATGCAGCGTACCCGCGGCAAGACGGAAAGACCCCGTGAACCTTTACTATAGCTTTACACTGGACTTTGAACCTATTTGTGTAGGATAGGTGGGAGGCTTTGAAGCCGGATCGCCAGATTCGGTGGAGCCAACCTTGAAATACCACCCTGGTATGTTTGAAGTTCTAACCCAGGCGCTACAACGTCGGGGACAGTGTATGGTGGGTAGTTTGACTGGGGCGGTCTCCTCCCAAAGAGTAACGGAGGAGCACGAAGGTACCCTCAGCGCGGTCGGAAATCGCGCAATGAGTGCAAAGGCATAAGGGTGCTTGACTGCGAGACAGACAAGTCGAGCAGGTACGAAAGTAGGTCTTAGTGATCCGGTGGTTCTGTATGGAAGGGCCATCGCTCAACGGATAAAAGGTACTCCGGGGATAACAGGCTGATACCGCCCAAGAGTTCATATCGACGGCGGTGTTTGGCACCTCGATGTCGGCTCATCACATCCTGGGGCTGAAGTCGGTCCCAAGGGTATGGCTGTTCGCCATTTAAAGTGGTACGCGAGCTGGGTTTAGAACGTCGTGAGACAGTTCGGTCCCTATCTGCCGTGGGCGTTTGAGATTTGAGGGAAGCTGCTCCTAGTACGAGAGGACCGGAGTGGACGAACCTCTGGTGTTCCGGTTGTCACGCCAGTGGCACTGCCGGGTAGCTAAGTACGGAAGGGATAACCGCTGAAAGCATCTAAGCGGGAAGCCCACCCCAAGATGAGGTCTCCCGGACCCTTGAGGTCCCTAAAGGTCCGTCGAAGACTACGACGTTGATAGGCTGGGTGTGGAAGCGCGGTAACGTGTGAAGCTAACCAGTACTAATTGACCGTGCGGCTTGACCATATAACACCCAAGCAGTCCGCTGGGTGTGTACGGTGCAGCGTATCCAGTAGGCGCTACGACTCTCCGGAGATGAGCAGAGAAATCGCTTGTCTCTATACCGGTTTGCCTGGCGGCAATAGCGAGCGGGAACCACCCGACCCCATCCCGAACTCGGTAGTGAAAACGCTCAGCGCCGATGATAGTGTGGGATTTCCCATGTGAAAGTAGGTCACTGCCAGGCATTTATCGCAAACCCCGGCCCGCGTAAGCGAGCCGGGGTTTTTCTTTTTGCGCTGGGGTCGCCGACGCCCAATCGTTGGCGGGTGCAGGATCGCCGGCTCTGACTTCTCGGAACGATCAGCGCTGCGCGAATCGAGCGATTTCCAGAATCGCGTCCAGTGCCGCACTCACGTCCTCTTCGTCCGTGAAGAAACCCGGCGAGAAACGGACCGTGCCTCCGGTCTCCAGCGTCCCCATGTCCTGGTGGAGCATCGGCGCGCAGTGCAGACCGGCGCGGACACACACGTTTCCGTCACCGTCGAGCATGTCACCGACCTGGGCGGCATCGAGACCGGCAACGTTCATGGAGAAGGTCGAGACACGCGGGGTAGCGATACCTGGACCGTGAATCGTAACCCCCGGAATCTGTTCCAGCGCATCGAGCATCCGGCCGGTGATGCCGAGTTCTCTCGCCTCGACCACTCGAAGCGCACGCCTCGTAAGGACACCATGGCTGTCGGCACTCGATGCGCCGGCCTCGTCGGGATCCGCGTCCTGCGATCCACTGGTCCTCCCGAGATCTGCGAACCAGTCCTGCGCTGCCTCCAAACCGAGTATTCCGACCAGGTTGAGCGTGCCGGCCTCCAGGCGGTGAGGATAATCCGTCGGCTGGCTCGGCGCCGCGGAGTTCACGCCAGTGCCGCCGAATCGGCTCGCCTTCACGTCGACGCCTTCCCCGACCACGAGGCCTCCGCTACCCATCGGTCCGAACATGCCCTTGTGGCCAGTGAACGCGAGCAGGTCGATGTGCATACGGTCCATATCGATGGGGACGACGCCGGCGGTCTGACAGGCATCGACGAGTAGCAACGCCCCGCGCTCGCGCGCTACCGCCCCGAACGCGGCGATCGGTTGGACGGACCCGAGGACATTCGATGCATGCGTCGCCACAATCAATCGGGTCCGGCGATTGAAGGCCGCGGCGATGTCGTCCGGGTCCACATAGCCCTTCCCATCGGCGGGGATGTGGCTCACCTCCAGGCCGATGCGTTCCCGGAGGTGATGGAGTGGACGCAGCACCGAGTTGTGCTCCAGTCGAGTGGTGATTACATGGTCACCGGGCTGCAGCACACCGAGCAACGCGGTGTTCAGCGCATCCGTGGCATTGGCGGCGAACACCACCCGCTCCGGGGAACCTCGATGGCCGAAGAACTCAGAAAGCAACCTTCTGGCTCTCGCCACGTGCGACTCGGCCTCGACCGACATCGCATGTCCGGCGCGACCGGGATTCACGCCCAGGGCGCGGTACACCCGGTCGATCGACGTGTAAACGCATTCTGGCTTCGGCCACGTCGTCGCGGCATTGTCGAAATAGTAGTTGTCCTTCACGACACGAGCTCCCGGCACTTGCTCGAATCGTACCCGACGGGCACGTGTTCGGCTCCTCGGCGGCGGCCTCCGGGTGAACGTGAGCCCGCCACGAGATGGTTGCCACTGCACCAGAAATCAGCACGTTATGAGTGGCCGCGCCTACCCACGGCGTCATTCCGCCTGGTGCAAAACCGTGTTGTCGCCTCGCGCCAATTCCGCTAGTGTTTCCTTCGTCGCCCCCGGGCGATCCCGTGTGGGAACAACCACGACCATTGCAGGCGGAACCGAAATGTTCGAGTACGACCAGGACATCGTGAATATCCTCTTGGAAGGAAACGACGAGTTCCGGGAACTGTACCGAGAGCACGACGAGCTCAAGGAAAAAGTGCGTGATGCGGAGCTCGGAGTGCACCCGGTGGACGATGCCGTACTGAACACCATGAAGCGCCGAAAGCTCATCACCAAGGACCGAATGGCGGTGATGATCGAGAGTTATCGCCGCGAGCACGCCTGACCGGCCCAACAGATCGCGGCCACCCGTCGGACCCGGCGCGCGCTGTCGGGCCTGATGGGCGCGCGCTCCCGGTGCGCACGTCCGCGCCGGTCGAGGCGCTCCCGCGTTCCCGCTTGAACCTTCCTTTCGGAGCAGAGACGGCATGGCTGACGAGCTATTCCGCGCGGATGCCTATCTCAAGTCTTGTGAGGCGACGATTACCGCGGTCGACGGCAACACAATCGAGCTCGACCGTACGGTGTTCTATCCGACCGGAGGTGGCCAGCCCGGCGATCGCGGAGTGCTGGCGCTGCGCGACGGAACCCGTATCACCGTCACCGACACCAGGAAGGGGGACGGAGCCTCAGCGGTGATTCACGTCATCGACGGGCAGGCCTCACCAGACTGGGTCGGCACGACGGTCGATGCGTCGATCGAATGGGAGCGGCGCCACCGTTTGATGCGGGTCCACACCTTGCTGCACCTGCTGTGCGCGGTCGTCCCCGCGGGGGTCACCGGCGGGGCCATTCGTGACGACGGGACAGGCCGACTCGACTTCGACCTTCCCGAGAGCACCCTGGACAAGACCGAGATCACCGACGCCCTCAATCGCCTCGTGCGCGAGGACCATCCGGTCGTCCCGCGGTGGATATCCGAGGAGGAGCTCGACCGGAATCCCGAGCTGGTGAGGACGATGTCGGTCGCGCCGCCACGAGGGCAGGGCCGAATCCGGGTGCTCGAGATCTCCGACGTCGACCTGCAACCATGCGGTGGCACCCACGTCTCGCGAACGTCCGAGATCGGGGAGGTCGCGGTCGACAAGATCGAGAAGAAGGGCAAGCACAACCGCCGCGTGAACGTGCGGTTGTTGACTCCCTGACGAGCCCGATTGGATCAGCGACTCCCTCGCTCCCCCAACAGCACGTCCTTGGCGCGGTTGACCTGCGCTGCCAGATAGGTCGAGCCTCCACGGTCGGGATGCAGCTTTTGCATCAGCCGACGATGGGCCGCGACGATCTCCTCGACGGTCGCGGCGGCACCGACGCCCAGGATTTCCCGCGCCTGCTCGGCCGACATCGGGCCTTCTCGTGGGGTAGAGCCCTGCGGACCCGCGCGCTCACGCCATTCGTCGCCATGGACTCGGTCCAGATAGGCCTCGAGGACCGCCGCGCTCTGATCTCCCGCTCCGCGGCATTCCTCCAGCAGATCGAGCAGCTCGGCGATCGAGAGCTCGGACAGGCTCCTGCCGCCATGACGGCCGCGTAGCACCAGCCCGGACATCTCACCGGTGCCATGGTCGAGCTCCATCCGCAGGAAGGCCGTCTCGACCTGCGAGGTCTGACCCGGCGTCGGGCCGCGCGCGGACTTGAATGAGTTGCGCAGCCCCTGCACCGCCTGGACGGTCTGCAGCAGACCGATCAGCCGGGGCGCAGCCGCGAGGAGACCTGCCAGCGCCGCGAACACCGGGTTCAAACGACCGGTGAGCAGCAGCACCAGGACCAGGCCGAGCCCACCCCAGAGCAGCGCCTGGTTGCGGACTCGCTGGCGTTGGTTCCCCGGCGCGCGCTTGTACCAGCTGACCAGCAACATCGCGCCGATCAACAGGGCGAGAAGGAGTAAGGGATGCACCGCGCCTCACCCCGTCCCGAGTTGATGCGTCAGCCGCAGATTGGTGGCGACCTGCCGCTGCTCGAACTGCGCGAGGGCGGCGCGGCCGCCGGCCGCGTACACCGCGACCGCTCGAAGCAGGTCTCGAAGCTCCGTCGCGCTGCTCGCGTCGAATCGGCAGTACGCTCCACGCGTCAGCCGGGCGATCTCCCGGAACGCGCGCGCAGCCACCGGCTCGCCGCCCTCGTGAAAGACGAAACAGGGCACGCCGAGCAGACCGAGCTCGCCGGCCAGGTGGCACACCGCGTCGATGTCTTCCTCCATGCAGTCGCCCACCAGCACCAATGCGTCCACCCGACGTTGCCGGCACTCGCTCGCCGCGTGCGACAGCACGCGACCGATCTGGGTCTGGCCGGCGCGGCAACGAACGGTCGTCATCGTCGCGGCGAGCTGCGCCGGCTGGGCGAGCCAGGGGCTCGCCTCGAACTCGCGAAATCCCCGGAAGTGACAGAGCTGGACCTGAAGGCCCCCGAGCGTCGCCGCCTCGGTGAACATCTCACCCTGGATGTGGCATGCACGATCCCACGTCGGCTCGCGGCTCGCGGTGGCATCCATCGCGAAAATCAGGCGGCCTTGGCCCCGGCCGGTCGCGGTCGACCCCGACGGACGGGGTGCCATCGACGACACCGTCGCGAGAAACGCGTCGACCTCGGCGCGCGACGACCGCGCGGGCAAGTGGCTGTCGTCTCGGCTCATCCGCAAGTCCCTCCGTCGCCCGATTCTACTGCATCCCCGCCCGACCCCGTCCCGCGAGACACCAGGTCGGCGCGGCGGTCGCAGCTCGCGCCAGTGGCGCGCGCTCCGGGGCGTCGATAGGATCGTCGCCCGCCCACCGAGGCCGGAGTCCGGGTAGGAGAGTCGCATGGCCGACAAGTTGCGCGAGTCCGCACTGAACTATCACCGCCTTCCGGTGCCCGGAAAGCTCGCGGTCAGCGCCACCAAGCCGCTCGCCACCCAGCACGATCTGGCGCTCGCCTACTCGCCTGGTGTCGCCCACGCGTGTGACGCCATCGCCGCGGATCCCGCCGAGGTATCCAATCTCACCGCCCGGTCGAATCTGGTGGCCGTCATCACCAACGGCACGGCGGTGCTCGGCCTCGGCGCGATAGGCCCCCTCGCGGCCAAGCCGGTGATGGAGGGAAAGGCGGTCCTGTTCAAGAAGTTCTCGGGCATCGACGTCTTCGACATCGAGATCGACGAGCGCGACCCGGACAAGTTCGTCGACATCGTGGCGAGTCTCGAGCCGACCTTCGGTGGCATCAATCTCGAGGACATCCGCGCCCCCGAATGCTTCGAGATCGAGCGCAAGCTGCGCGAGCGCATGAACATCCCGGTGTTCCACGACGACCAGCACGGCACCGCGATCATCGTCGGCGCGGCGGTCACCAACGGGCTGCGCCTCGTCGGCAAACGCATCGAGGACATCAAGCTCGTGACCTCGGGCGCCGGCGCGGCGGCCCTGGCCTGTCTGGATCTGTTGGTCTCACTCGGCCTGTCGCGCGAGAACATCGTGGTCACCGACATCGCCGGCGTCGTCTACCAGGGGCGCGAGGAGGTGATGGACCAGTGGAAGGCGCGGTACGCCAGGGACATCCCGGAGCGCACCCTCGCAGAGGTCATCGACGGCGCCGACGTGTTCCTCGGGCTCTCGGCTCGCGGCGTGCTGACGGGTGAGATGGCCAAGCGGATGGCCCCCGATCCGCTGATCCTCGCGCTCGCCAACCCCGAGCCGGAGATCCAGCCCGAGGAGGCGCGCGCCGCCCGCCCCGACGCGATCATCGCGACCGGGCGCTCCGACTACCCGAACCAGGTCAACAACGTCCTGTGCTTTCCGTTCATCTTTCGCGGCGCGCTGGATGTGGGCGCCACCGACATCAACGAGGAGATGAAGCGTGCGTGCGTCCGTGCGATCGCGGACCTGGCGACCGCCGACGCCTCCGAGGAGGTGCTCCGCGCATACGGTGGTGACCCGGTCCCCTTCGGCCCACAGAAGATCATTCCCAAGCCCTTCGATCCGCGGTTGATCATCGACGTGCCGCTCGCGGTCGCGCGTGCGGCCATGGACAGCGGCGTCGCCACGCGTCCGATCGAGGACTTCGAGCTCTACCGTCAACGGCTCTCCGACTTCGTGTTTCGGTCCGGCTTCCTGATGAAGCCGATCTTCGACATCGCGAAGACCAGCAAGTGCCGCCTCGTCTACGCCGAGGGCGAGGAGCGACGGGTGCTGCAGGCAGCGCAGCAGGTGATCGACGCCGGAATCGCTCGGCCGATTCTCGTCGGCCGCGCCAACGTCATCACCCAGCGCATCCAGCAGCTGGGACTGCGCATGCGCCGCAAGGTCGACTACGACCTCTGCAACATCCTCAGCGACTCGCGATTCAATGCCTACTGGAGCACCTATCACGAGCTGATGGGGCGAAAGGGGGTGACGCCGGAGATCGCGAAGATGCTGGTCCGCTCGCAGCCGACGGTGGTCGCGGCGCTGATGGTGCATCGCAACGAGGCAGACGCGATGGTGTGCGGCGTGGTCGGTCGCTTCAGCGAGCACGTGCGACACATCGCCGATGTGGTGGGCCGGCGCGACGGCATCCGTGAGCTCTCGACGATGACCGGCCTCATCCTGCCGAGCGGAACGTATTTCATTTGCGACACTCACGTCACGCCGGATCCGACCGCGGAGGAGATCGTCGAGATGACGCTGCTTGCCGCGGAGGAGGTCCGAAGCTTCGGCATCGTGCCCAAGGTCGCGCTTCTGTCGCGGTCGAACTTCGGTAGCGACGACACCCCGGGGTCGCTCAAGATGCGCGAGGCGGCGCGAATCCTCTGGCGTGACCACCCCGATCTCGAGGTCGACGGGGAGATGCACGCGGACGCCGCCCTGTCGGAATCGATCCGTCAGGCAGCGTTGCCCGGCTCGCGCCTCTCGGGCCCGGCGAATCTGTTGGTGATGCCGAACGTCGAGGCCGCGAACATCGCCTACAACCTGCTGAAGGTCCTCGGTGGCGGCGTGTCCGTGGGGCCGATCCTGATCGGGGTGTCGCGGCCGGTGCACGTCGTGACTCAGTCGACCACCGTGCGCGGCCTGCTCAACATCAGCGCGCTGGCGAGCGCGCGCTCCTTCAACGCCGCCAGTTGAGCGCGCGAGGCGAGCGCGGGGTCGGGGGCAGTCGTGGACCTGTATTACTTCGCCTACGGATCGAATCTGGCGCGGGCGAGACTCGAGGCCAGGGTCGGGGCGGTCGGCCGGGTCGGGACCGGTCGGCTCGACGGCCACGCGCTTCGGTTTCACAAGCGAGGCCGTGACGGGTCGGGGAAGTGCGACGTGGCTGCCTCGGCTGCTCCCGGTGACCACGTCCTCGGTGCCGTCTACACCCTGACGTTCGCCCAGCGTCGCCGGCTCGACCTCTACGAGGGGCCCGACTACGCCGTCCGCCGCCTGCCGGTACGCGTCGGCGACGGCCGACCGGTGGAGGCATTCACCTACCTCGCGTTCCCACGAGCGGTCGACCCGCGGCTGACGCCATTCGACTGGTATCGCGATTTCGTGCTTCATGGGGCGCTCGAGAACGACTTCCCCGCGGCCTACGTCGCCTTCATCGAGGCTTGCCCGGTGGTTGCCGATCCCGATGCCCGGCGCGCCCTGGACAACCGCCGCATCCTCGGTCGCGTCTAGCCGGAACGCGTCTGCTCGACTCGCTTTGACCCGGCGCAAGAAGAATTGAATATTCGGGAGTTAGCCTCGGAACCTCGCGTGAGACCGAGGAATTCAGTTTGAATCCCGGCGGTTTGCGGATTAACATTACTCATCGACGCGGGACCAGTTGGGGAGTGGTACGTCCGCAGCTCGTTGGGGCTCGGACACCGAGATCCGACAGGCGCCGTCGTCGGGGGGACTGGACTCCACAGCCAGACGCTTGTCGCCGCCATCCGCGACCAGAGGGTCGAAACGAGGCGCGTGCGCCCGGGCGGACATACTTGGCTGTTACGGGGCACAGCGTCGAATAGACCAGTCGTCGACAAACGTAAGGAGCATGGTGATGAGGTATCTGAGACTTCTGACCGCCTGTCTGCTGGTGCCGGTGGCACTGGCCGGGTGCGCGACCTCCGGGTCCGGCGGCAGTCAGTCTAGCTGGGACTGGTGCGTGATCGGCGGCGCGGTTGCCGGCGCTGCGTCGGGTGTCGCCGTGGACGGCGGCGTGGGTGGTGGCCTGATCGGCGCCGCCAGTGGTGCCGTGCTCGGGCAGGTTCTGTGCTCCGGCGACGGCCCGATGATGTCCGACTCCGACGGTGACGGTGTCCCGGACGACAAGGACAAGTGCCCCGACACGCCGAAGATCGCCCACCACGCGATCGACGCGGACGGCTGCCCGCTGTACAGCGACGCGGACGACGTGCCCGACTACCTGGATCGCTGCCCGCAGACGCCGGCCGGTGTGAAGGTGGACAGCTGGGGCTGCCCGCTCGACTCCGACGGTGACGGCGTGCCCGACCACATGGACAAGTGCCCCGGTACCCCGGCTGGCACCAAGGTCGATGATCAGGGTTGCCCGATGTCGGGTGAGAAGCTGGCGATCGTCACCAACGTCAACTTCGACTTCGACAGCGCGAAGATCCGGTCCGATGCAGCCGAGAAGCTCGACCGCGTCGCCCAGATCCTCGCCGACAACCCGGATGTCAACGTCCGCATCGTCGGTCACACCGACAGCACGGGCCCGGACGCTTACAACATGAAGCTGTCCGAGCGTCGTGCGGTCTCCGTCCGGCAGTACCTGGCCGGCAAGGGTGTGTCGATGGCCCGCATGAGCGTGATGGGCAAGGGTGAGGCCGAGCCGCTGGTGTCCAACAACACCCGCGCAGGTCGCGCCGTCAACCGTCGCGTCGAGTTCGAGGTCGTCGAGTAATCGACTCGCCTCGCACCGCATGCGGTGAGTGAAGCGGAGGCCGGGCACTGTCCCGGCCTTCGCCTTTTCGGGCCCTGGTGCGTCGAGGCCGCGGGCCCGTGGAGTCGTCGCGCTGCCGCCGGCGACTTCGTAGACTCGACCTCGGCACCCCTGGCCAGGGGGCCAGCGCCTTACTCGGCCGAGGGGGTGGCCTCGCCTACCAGGTTCTGGAGCGCGTGCCCGACCGCGCGCACACGCTCGGCGCGGAGCGCCTGACCGAGAGCGGCGCCGCGGATGCCGCGGGCCGCGAGGGGGCCGGCAGCCACTGCGCGCGCTGCACCCCAGCCGGCCATCAGCCGGGCCAGAGCGCCGCGTATCGCGGGTTCCCGGCCGCCGGCGCGCTCGAGCACCGACTTCACGCGCTGCAGCCGCTCCGGGCGACGGAGCGCATCGATGGCCTCCAGGATCACCATGACCTCGTCGGCCGATGGGGTCGGCGACACATCCAGGCTCCGCGCGACCGTTCGCACCAGCCCTGCCTGTCGAGCATCGGCATCCGGCAGTCCGAGACGTCGGGCGACCGCGCATGCCTCCTCGGGCCGGACCCGGTCGGCGACGCCGGCGGCGGCGAGCAAGCGCTCGACCCAGACCAGACCCAGCTCGGTGACCCCCAGCTCCGAGCCCGGAGGGGCGCGGTCCAGCTCGAGCGAGCGTGGCGGGGCGAGCCGGGTGAGGGCGGCTCCGAGCAAGGTGCCCCCGGTCAGCGCCGCCAACGCCCCGATCCGCCACAGCACCGCGAGATAGTGGCCGCCGTCGCCTGCGGCGAATGCCCGAGCGGTCTCTCGCCACACACGCTCACGCGACAGCTCCACCAGCTCGGGCTCGGACGACATGTGGGTGAGGAGCCGCCGGGTGGTCGCGTCGATCTCGAACCCCAGAGGTGCCAGCCGCGCGGCGAACCGCGCGCATCTGAGCACCCGCAGCGGATCCTCGACGAAGGCCGGCGAGACGTGCCGGATACGGCGTTGGCGGAGATCGTCGAGGCCGCGGTACGGATCGTGTAGCCGGCCGGTGGGATCCTCGGCGATGGCGTTGATGCGGAAATCCCGCCGGCGCAAGTCCTCGGGCAGGGTGACGTCGGGTCCGCACTCGATGCGAAACCCCCGGTGCCCGGTGCCGCACTTCACCTCGCGTCGCGCCAGCGCATGCTCCTCCCCGGTCTCGGGGTGCGCGTAGACGGGGAAGGTGCCGGAAAGGGGCAGGTATCCGGCGGCGAGCATCGTCTGCTCGTCGGCCCCCACCACGACCCAGTCGCGCTCCACGACCGGGAGGCCGAGCAACG
Source organism: Ectothiorhodospiraceae bacterium (assembly GCA_024234875.1). GTDB lineage: Bacteria > Pseudomonadota > Gammaproteobacteria > HK1 > HK1 > JACKNM01. Next base: position 252,977 of record JACKNM010000003.1, read on the forward strand.
CGTCGCGGACAGCGCCGCCAACCAGAAACCGTTGCATGCCGAGGGTCCGCCGAGCCAGGCCGAAGTATGGCCGAAGGTGTCGGCGGAATCCCGGTGTGGCTCGAGGTCAGACGCCGGTGTCCTCGAGCAGCTCGCACGGAATCGCGCTGCCCTGGGACGAGATGTCGGTGAGCTGCACCATCGATTGACCGTCGGTCTCGATGATCAGGTGCTTGCGCGAGATGTCGCGAAACTCCGCCGGCAGCACGACGTCGCAGGCCGGCTCGCGGCCGACCAGGTTCCGGCCATTGCGCAGTGGGTGCGCCGCCTGGCGCTCGTCGACCAGAACCAGCCGGCCGCGATGCTCGATCCGAACGCGGTGCCCGGCGAGCAGGAGCGCGAGAATCTGGCCGCGCTCCAGGTGGTACTCGACCGTCTCCCCCTTCGGAAGGCGGCTGAATCCCGGTACCTGACCACTCGCGAGCGGGGCGACCTGCAGCGTGGCCCGGCGTGGGGACTCGTCGGTGATGCCCGGACCGTCGGCGAAGTCCTCGACCCGTTGCTCGATTCGGCACTGGTGGATCAACGCGAGGCAGTCTCTGCGTGCCGCCAGGTACTCCGCGTAGCACTCCAGGGCGATCAGCCCGAATCGCGCATCGAGGCTCCCGTGGTCGCGCAGAGCGGTGATGATCGTGCGCCAACCGTGATCCTGGGAGATCGCCGCCAGGTCGAGGATCTCGAGGAAGTGGACCACGGCGTCCTCGCGCCCGAGCGGCGACGCCAATACCTGCTCGAAGCGATTGGCGGTGAGCGCGATCGCCTCGATCTCGTCGATCAGCGCGCTGTCGCTGAGCGACGAGAGCACTCGGAGCTTGCGTGGCGGCACGCCGACACGGCCGCGCAACGCGAAATCGAGGGCCGCCGGCGTCTCGAACACCAGCATCTCGCCGTCGACCCTGAGCTGCAGTGGTGCCACCGCGTCCTCGCGCAACATCGCCTTCCGCCCACCTTCTCCCAGGAACGCCGATACTCGACGCGATTCTAGAGAACCAGGTGCGCGGGTGGCATCCAGTGCTCGAAAGGTGTGATGCGCATCACACGTGCGCCATGCCCACCATCGACCACGCCGGCGGGCGAGGAGTCAGGCCCGCGCGGTGCTCGCGTTCCCTTGCGGGCCTCCGATGGTCCACGCACAATGCCGGCCGTCTCCCGCGCCGCTGTCTGCTGTCCGCTGGCTCGGTTCGGGCCGAATGATCATCCCGACTCGCGTGGTCCGCAACCACCGTCGAGTCGGCGGCGACGGCGTGTGGTGCCGTCCGGAATGCCTCGATGCAGCGTCCGTTCCGCCTCCTCCTCGAGATCGCTGCCCTGTGTGCGGCCGTACTGTCGCTGGTCGGCGTGTCGCCCGCCGTCGCCCAGCCGCCGCCGGCGCCGGACGCGGATCTCGCGGTCCTCGCTCGTGTCGGCCGTGACGACGGCGCGCCGGCGCGACTGCCGATCGAGGACGGTGGTGTGTTGCGCAGCGCCGACGCCATCAAGATTCGGGTCAGGGCGCGCCGCGACGGCTACGTCTACGTCATCGCCTACGGCAGCAGCGGCCGGGCCGCGGTGGTGCAGCCGTTCTCCGGCAACCCCCGCGACGCGTTGATGCGGGCTGGTGAGGAACGAGTCATCCCGCCCGGCGACGCCTTCATTCCGCTCGACGATCAGGTGGGCACGGAAGCGCTGTTCGCCGTCGTCACCGAGCGCCCGATCGAGGACCTCCGTCGGTTGCTCACCCGTATGGAGGGCGAGGGTCTCGATGTGCAGGCGGTCACCCGGGTGCTGCGCGGCGCCCACCCGGCGAGCGCGCGGGTCGCCTTCCGTCACATCGGTGCCACACCACTGCTGGGCCTCGTGCCGGGTAGCGTTCCGGCCGCGCCGGCGCCATCGTCGGCCCCCGGCCCGATCGTCCCGGAGACGGTGGTGGTGACTCCCGCGAATCGGGCTCCCGCGGTCCCGGGCGCGCCCGACTCCCGTCCCGGGGGCTGGCTCGGCCAGAGCTACGAGGAGCCAGGGGTGCTGAGTGCGGCGGGCAGCCGGATCGCGAACTTGCGTGGGGAGACCCCGCGCGCGCCGATTCCTGCCACCCGACTGCTTCCTGAATCGCCTCCCGGGGCCGCGGGGGAGCGGTCGGACGTGCAGCCGGGCCTTGCTACCCGGCTGCGGCGCCTGTTCGGTGGCGGGCAGGAGCAGGCGCCGCCGAGCCCAGCTGCGGCACCGCCGCCGGCGGCGGCCGCTCGTGCCGCCCCCGGCGCATCTGCTTCACCGCGCCCGGGCCAGCCCGGTGTGGTGTCGCGTCTGCTCGATGCCCCCGATCCCGCGCCAGCGCCGCAGGGCGACTCCGGCGATCGACCCCGGATGGAGGTGATCCGCGGGCAGGACGGTACGGTGCGGATCGTGCCGGTGGGCGAGGCGCGGCTCGATCCCCGCATCCGGGACCGCGGCCGCGCCGAGGTGCCGGCGGCCGACGACATCGCCGAGGGAATGCGCAACCGAGGCGTCCTCGGTGGAGTCGACGGGCTGACCCGGGAAGGGGTGGCCGAGCAGGGCGCGAGCACCGGCGCGACGCGGTGATCCGGCGCCGGTGTCGATGGCCCGACTCGTGACGCGCCTTGGAGCCAGCCTGGTCGGCGCGCTATGATGCAGCGCACACTCGAGAGCGGGGTCGGGCCGTGACAGAGCCGCGGATCATCAAGAAGTATCCGAATCGTCGCCTATACGACACCGCGATAAGCAGCTACATCACGCTGGAGGATGTGCGCCGCCTCGTCCTCGATCAGGTGCCGTTCTCGGTTCGGGACGCCAAGTCGGGCGAGGACATCACGCGTAGCATCCTGCTGCAGATCATTCTCGAGCGCGAGGAAGACGGGGAGCCCATCTTCAGCGAGCAGATTCTGGAGCAGATCATCCGTTTCTACGGCGATTCGCTGCAGGGGATGATCACCAGCTATCTCGAGAAGAGCATGTCGCTCTTCGTCGAGCAGCAGCGCCGAATGCAGGAGCAGGTCCAGAACGTGATGACCACGGACCCACTCTCGGTGATGCGGGACATGACCGAGAAGAACCTGGCGCTGTGGAAGGAGATGCAGGACGGCTTCTTCCGCGCCGCGTCGGGCGGCCGTGGCACGGGCAAGCGACCGGGCTCGTCCGAGCCGAAGTCCTGAGCCACCGGCCACCGACCAGGGGCGCTCGGCGCCACCGGAGCTCGCCGGCTCGCCGGCGCGCCATCCCACCCGGCGCGCGTTCGTGGCGGCGCGCCGCCGCCGCGGACATCACCGGCTGACGACGCCACCCGGCCACTGGACGGGGCCGGCGGGCGGCTCGGTCGGATCCTCTGTTGACACATCCCTCGTGCGCTCCTACCATGCCGGCGCCGATGCTGCGCCGCAGCATCGGCTCATGGCGCCGGCCGTGCCATTCCGCGACTGCGGTGCGCGCCCGCCCGGCGATGCGCGGGGAGAGCGACAGGGCTGATCGGTCGCGCCTGCTCTTCCCGGCGATGCGATCGAGATGAGGTGCTGAATGACGCGACGTGTAGCTTTGGTCACCGGCGGTGTCGGCGAGCTCGGCCGCTCGATCTGCCGGCGGCTGGCGAGGAACGGCTGCCGGGTGGTCGCGGTGGACATCAATGTCGGCCGCGAGGGCGACGAGTCGGCCTCGTGGCAGCGCGAGATGGCGACCGCGGGCCTCGAGGTGACCCTGGTCCAGGGTGACGTGACCGACTTCGACTCCTGCGAGGCCGTGGTGCGCGATATCGAGCGCGGCATCGGGCCGGTCGACATTCTCGTCAACTGCGCTGGCATCACGCGTGACGCCACCCTGCGCAAGATGGACAAGGCGAAGTGGGATGCCGTGCTGACCACCAACCTCGACAGTGTCTTCAACATGACCCGGCAGGTCATCGACGGCATGACCGAGCGCGGTTGGGGGCGGGTCGTCAACATCTCGTCGTTGAACGGCGAGAAAGGACAGTTCGGGCAGACGAACTACTCCGCGGCCAAGGCCGGCATGCACGGCTTCACGATGGCGTTGGCCCAGGAGGTCGCGCGCCGCGGGGTCACCGTCAACACCGTGTCGCCCGGCTACATGGACACGCGCATGGTGCGTGCGGTTCGCGAGGACGTGCTCGCGGGGATCATCGCCCAGATCCCGATCGGGCGGCTGGCGAAGACCGACGAGATCGCGGCGATGGTCGCCTTTCTCGCCTCTGACGACGGCGCCTACGTCACCGGCGCGAACATGAGCGTCAACGGCGGTCAGCACATGCACTGACGCTGTCTGGGCGGGGGTCGCTCGGCAGGCGTCCCCGCCCGGCTCCCGAGCCATCGATCCAGCGCGTCCTCACCCCCGCCGCTTCCCTCCTCGACCTGCCTCTCGCCGGCGCCCCGGCCGTGCCTGTCTCCGGCCTCCCCCGGCCGGGAGTCCGCTCCGTTTCGGCCTCGAGCCGGTGCCCTTGACTTCCGCTGCCTCGACCCAATATGATGCACTGCAACAATGCTGCAGCGCACAATCGGGTGTCGACGCAGCCAACGTGGAGCGATGACCATGAAGAAGGACATGTTCTCGAACGTCGAGACGTTCGCCCAGGCCGGCATCGAGTCGATGAAGAAGCTCGGCGACATCAACCTCCGTGCCTTCGAGCGGATGGCCGAGGCCCAGATCGGTCTGGTCGGCACCTGCGTCGACTCGGGCGTCCGTCAGATGTCGAGCTTCGGCAAGGTGAAGGACGTGCCGGCGATGATGGAGGAGCAGATGCGCCTCATGAACGAGATGCGCGACCAGCTCACCGAGCACGGCAAGCGGACCACCGAGATCCTGACCGAGGCGCGCACCGAGCTGACCGCCTGGTGGCAGGACGGGATGAAGTCCGCCGGCGTGGCCGCGAAGCCCGAGGGCAAGCGCGCCGCCTGAGGCCGCCGCCTCGATTCCGCGCTCCGCTCTCCGACCCTCGTCCGGGCGGCCCCTCGCGGCCGTCCGGCGACGGTCGAGCGCAGTCGCTCGCGGGTGTGCGACCATGGCGGCCCGCCACCGCGCGAGGCACGGGCCTCGCGCCGGCGTGCTCCAGGCTGGAATCGAGAATTGCCATGAAGATCGACATCGAGCTCGACGTCACGCCCGAGGAGCTCCGGACCTTCCTGGGCCTCCCCGACGTCAAACCCATCCAGGACGAGATGCTGGCCGCGCTCCGCGAGCGCCTGCTCGCGGGCAGCGAGGATCTGGACCCGGTGCGCATGATGCAGCCCTTCCTGACCCCGAACGTGGGGGCCATGGAGGCCATGCAGCGCGCGTTCTGGCAGGCCTTCAGCGCCGGCGCGGCGGGCTCGACCGGTGACTCCAGGAAGCCAGCCGGCACCAAGTGAGCACACCGCTCAGGCGTCGAGCCAGCGCGCGATCGCCCCGGGAACGGTTGCTCCGGCCCGTCGGCTGACGTAGATGCCGATGTGGCCGCCGTCGAAGGGCAACTCCTGATACCGGACCTCGCGGAGTCTGGTTCCCAGTGCCCGCGCCGACGCGGGCGGGACGATGTGATCGCGTGTCGCGTACACGTTGAGCACCGGCGCCTGCAGGCGGGTCAGGGAGACCTCTCGGCCGTCGAGCTCGAGGCGTCCGCGGGCGAGGCGGTTCTCGACGAAGAACAGGCGCACGAACTCCCGGAACGCCTGTAGCGGTTGGTCGGGACTGTCCTGGATCCATCGCTCCATTCGCAGCACCAGCCCCGCGCGCCCGGCGTCTTGCAGGTCCACCAGCGCGTCGAGGTACTTCTGCCCGCCGAGCCGCAGCGGCCTGAGCGCGAGGAATCCGGCGTTCAGCAGGGCACCCGGCGCGGCGCCGAGACCGGCGACGAGGCCGTCGACATCGATCGACCGCACCAGCGCGCCGAGCAGGTTGTCCGTGGTGCCGAAGTCGACCGGCGTCACCATCGTCACCAGCCGCCTTACGCTCGCCGGCGACAGCCCGGCGTGACACAGCGACAGCGTGCCGCCCTGACAGACGCCTAGCAGGTCCACCGCGTCGACCCCGTGGCGCTCGCGCACCCGGTCGACCAGCGATGCGAGACGGCCGACGTAGTCGGCGAGCGGTCGCGCGTGGTCCTCCGGCTCCGGATCGCCCCAGTCCATCACGTACACCGGCCGCCGGCCGTCCAGCAGGCCGCGCACGAACGACCGATCCTCGGCGAGGTCGAGCACGTAGGGCCGATTGACCATCGCGTAGACGATGATCAGTGGCGTCGCGCCACCGTGGTCGATCTCGTCGAAGCGAAGCAGCCGCGTCGAGCCCAGGCGATCGGTCTCCCGGTGCGGCGTCGCCCAGGTCGTGGGCTCCGCCCATCCGGTGAGGGCTCGCCGTGCTCGCGCGAGTGCGGCGCGCAGCTCGGCGAGCTCGTGGTGGTGACGCGCGGATCGCGAATCGGCGTCCACCCTCCGCGGCCCGATCAGCGCCGGGCGAGGACGTCGACGAGCGGGCGGAGGGCGGCGCCCACCTCGCCGCTGCGGATCGCCTCGGCATAGAGGGCCTCCCCGGCCTCGACGTAGCGGTCGTAGACGGTGCGCAGCGTCTGCGGCTCGTCACCACCTGCGCGAAGCGCCGCGTCGGCCGAGCCGCGCGCGATGCGACCGAGGAGCGCGCCACACTCGGCGGCGGCGCGCTCGATGGCATCGCGCGGTGGTCCGGAGCCGGCGGCGGCGGTCAGTGCCGCGAGCGCCGCGCACGCGCCCGCCCAGGGCGATGTCACCTCCAGGTCGTCGTCGGCGCCGGGCGTGAGCGCGGGAGCCTGCGTGTCTTCGCGCAGGTTCGTGGCCAACCATTCCAGGCAGAGGATCTGCGCCTCGACCCGGGCAAGCACGGTCTGGGCGAGTGGTGGGAGCGGATCCACCGCGGCGTGGTCGCGCGCGGTCGTCGGCTCGCGCTCGGGCTGGGATGAGTTGCGCATCGGCTCCTCGCGGGTGAGGCGGCCGGTGTCGCCCCGGGTCGCCGTCGCGGCGCCCGGGGCGACGCGCGGTCAGCGGTTCGCGCGATTGGCGACGAGATCGTCGACGACAGCCGGCTCGGCGAGCGTCGAGGTGTCGCCCAGGGTGTCGATCTCGTTCGCCGCCACCTTGCGCAGGATGCGGCGCATGATCTTGCCCGAGCGGGTCTTCGGCAGACCCGGTGCCCACTGGATGACGTCCGGGCTCGCGATGGCGCCGATCTCCTTGCGCACCAGGGCCACCAGCTCCTTGCGCAGTGCCTCGGTGCCCTTCTCGCCGGCCATCAGGGTGACGTAGGCGTAGATGCCCTGACCCTTGATGTCGTGCGGGTAACCGACGACCGCCGCTTCCGCCACCATCGGATGCAGGACCAACGCACTCTCGACCTCGGCGGTGCCCATGCGATGCCCGGAGACGTTGATCACGTCGTCGACGCGCCCGGTGATCCAGTAATACCCGTCGGCGTCGCGCCGCGCGCCGTCGCCGGTGAAGTACTTCCCGGGATAGGTCGAGAAGTAGGTCTGCTTGAAGCGCTCGTGGTCACCGTAGACGGTGCGCATCTGGCCCGGCCAGGGACGGGTGATGCAGAGGTTCCCCTCCGCGGCCCCGGAGAGCGGCTTGCCCTCGTTGTCGACGATCTCCGGTACCACCCCGAAGAACGGGCGGGTCGCCGAGCCCGGCTTCAGCGCCGTCGCGCCGGGCAGCGGCGTGATCAGGATTCCGCCGGTCTCGGTCTGCCACCAGGTGTCGACGATGGGGCACCGGTCCTCGCCCACCACGTGGTAGTACCACTCCCAGGCTTCCGGGTTGATCGGCTCGCCGACGGTGCCGAGCAGTCGCAGCGAGGACCGGCTCGCACGCTTCACGAAGTCGTCGCCCTGGCCCATCAGGGCGCGCAGCGCGGTCGGCGCGGTGTAGAAGATGTTGACCTTGTGCTTGTCGCACACCTGCCAGCAGCGTCCGGCGTCGGGGTAGGTCGGTACGCCCTCGAACATCAGCGTGGTGGCGCCGTTGGCGAGTGGGCCGTACACGATGTAGGAGTGCCCGGTGACCCAACCGACGTCGGCGGTGCACCAGTAGATGTCGCCGTCGTGGTAGTCGAACACCAGCTTGTGGGTCATCGCGGTGTAGAGCTGGTAGCCGCCGGTGGTGTGCAGCACGCCCTTCGGCTTGCCGGTCGAGCCCGAGGTGTAGAGGATGAACAGCGGGTCCTCGGCGTCCATCGGCTCGGCCGGGCAGTCGGCCGAGGCACCCGCCATCGCCTCGTGGTACCAGACGTCGCGCTCGGCGTGCCATTGCACCTTGCCGCCGGTTCGGCGCAGCACGACCACCGTGTGCACGTGCGGGCACTGGGTGAGCGCCTGGTCGGTGTTGGCCTTGAGCGGAACCGCTCGTCCGCCGCGCAGGCCCTCGTCCGCGGTGATGACGACCTTGCAATCGGAGTCGAGGATGCGGTCCTTCAACGCCTCTGGCGAGAAGCCGCCGAAGACCACCGAGTGCACCGCGCCGATGCGCGTGCAGGCGAGCATCGCCACCGCCGCCTCGGGCACCATCGGCATGTAGATCGATACCCGGTCTCCCTTCTTCACCCCGCGCGACTTGAGCACGTTGGCGAACTTGCAGACCTCGGCATGCAGCTCGCGGTAGGTGATGGTCTTGTCGACGCTCGGGTCGTCACCCTCCCAGATGATTGCGGCCTGGTCACCGCGCGCATCGAGATGCCGGTCGAGGCAGTTGTAGGAGACGTTGAGCTTGGCGCCGACGAACCACTTGATGGTTGGGGTGTCGTACTCCCACTCCCAGACCCTGGTCCACTTCTCGAACCAGGTCACGTAGGTCTCGGCCTGCTCCGCCCAGAAGCCCTCGGGGTCCGCGATGGAGCGCTCGTACATCGCCTTGTACTGCGCATCCGTGAGATGGGCCCGCGCCGCGACCTCGGCCGGGACGTCGTAGACCTTGGACTCGGACATGCTCGCTCCTCCTTCCACAATCTCGTCGTCGTTCGCTCACACCGACGCGCGCGGGCGCGCGGCGCCCGGCTCCGGCGATCGATGCCGGTAACATAACAAGGGCGCCGGCACCCGCCAACTTGGCTCGCTGCCGGCAGCGGCGTTACTTCTCGGCCACGATGTAGACGATCCAGGCCGGATCCGCCTCACCGACCTCCGACGGCTCGAACTCGCCGTTGCCCTCGCCGCTGTCCTCGTCCGTGCCCTGCCAGTAGACGGTGTTCCGGCGAAAGCCGGCCTCGGCGAGGATCTCGCGGATCTCGGGCAGGGTCCAAAGCCGCCAGTGGTAGCTGAATGCGTTGCGCAACCGCGACCCGTCGGGAAACGAGAAGTGGATGTGGCAGCTCATGTCGCCGTTGATCGGGTTGAACGTCGCCTGATCCCAGATGTAGGTGAAATCGTCGAGCTCGGTGCGCTCGCGCATCTCACGGTAGGCGTCGGAGCCGCCGTAGGCGTCGAGGAAGAAGATCCCGTCGTCGACCAGCGCGTCGCGCACGCGCCGGAAGTAGCGGCGCATCTGCGCGCGCTCCTTGAATATCCAGTAGCTGAAGTTGTGCGCGACCGCGATGTCGACCGGGTCGATGCGAACCTTCATCACGTCGGCGGTCACCAGCTCCACGCGTCCCGCGGCCCGACCGAGCTTGGCGACGTTGTGCTCACGGCCCCAGGCCTGGACGTCGGGGTCGAGGTCGATGCCGACCGCCTGATTCGATGCGCGTCGCCGCACCCACTCGCACGACGTGTTGGCGGTGCCGCAAAAATCCTCGCGCAGGCGGCTCGCCTTGCGGCCGCGCAGTGTCGTGAACGTCTCGTCGACGAAGTCGATCTCGGCCTCCACGCACTGCACCGCTTCCTGGTACAGGTGGTGGCGATCCGCTCGCTCCGCCATGGTCTTGCCGTCCTTGTCGCGCTTCCCCCGTTTCTTCGCGCCCTTCGCCATCGCGCTCACTTCCTCCCCGGTCGATCGGCTCGAATGCGGTGCCCGGGCGCACCGCCGCGCGAGCCCCGGACGAAACGACGAGGCCCGGCAGCGATGTGGCCGGGCCTCGTCGGGCGCACAGGATCGCCGATCGGGCGGCGACGGGAAAGGGTGGCCGCGGTCACCGACCTCGGTGGAGGTGGCTGCTGACGGCTCGGCCGAGTCCCCGAGCAACGCGCCGCAGCGCCAGCGCGAGCACCGAGCGGTGGGCGTGTGCGGGCATGCTCGCGCGGAGATAGCCGGCCGATGGCGCGAGGTGCTCGCGCAGCAGACGCAAGCGGTCGCGCCAGCCGGGCAGGGCGCGGAGATCGTCGAGCACGGTCTCGATCTGGCTGCCGCCACGGTCGAGGCGGTCGAGGGCGGCGGTCGCGCGCGCGACCGGCCAGGGTCGATCGGGCAAGTGCTCGAGCGGCGTGCCGAGGGCGCGGCGTGCCGCCTCCAGCCCGGCCAGGCAAGGGGCCTCGACATCGGCCGCGGCTGCGGTGACGAGGGCGCTGGCGATCCCGAGCGGACCCAGCCGGTGGGCGAGGAGGTGGACGTCGAGCAACCAGCCGAGGCTCGGCTCGCCGGGGTGGTGCCCGAGGCGATGCACGCAGGCGAGCACCAACGCGTCGGCGAGACCGGGGGCGCGCGCGTGTGGACCGAGAGCCGGCACCGGGACCGCGGCGGCGAGCAGCCCATCGAGATCGGCCACTCCGGCGTATCGCGCCCGATTGGAGATCCGCCAGTGCAGGTCGATGGCGTGCCGCATGCCGCGCCGGTCGCGATGCAGGCACAGCGTCTGGTGCGACACCAGCTCGCCGGTGATTCCCGCGGCGGGCGCGAAGCCGGCCGCGGCGAGGGCCCGACGGGCCGACTGCGCATCCTGCGGGCGGACCAGCAGATCGGTGTCGTGGCGCACCCGAGTCCAGGGCTCGGGATACAGCTGGTGGGCGAGCGCGCCGCCCTTGAGCACCAGGCAGTCGATGCCCGCCGCGGCCAGGGTGTCGATGGCGCGGCGCGCGGCGTCGTCGCGCCACTCGCTCGCCGCCGCGGCGGCCCGGGCGCGGGCCGCCAGGTCGCGGCCCACCGCCGGTGGCCACCACGGACCGGGTCCGAGGGCGGCGTGCAGCGCGAGGTCCATGTCGTGGGCGCGCGCGGCGGCGGCCACCTGCCCCAGTGCCTCCGGCGCCGGCGGCGAGCACGGTGCCCCGATGAGGGCCGGCCCGAGCACCTCCCGCATCCAGGCGGGGGGCGCGGCGACCGTCGGCGCGGCCCCCGTGCCGGCCCTCCTCGCGGGCCACGACCGGCCGGCTCGGACCCCGGTGGTGCCGAAGCGCCCATCAACGTCCGACCGATGCCCGCGCATGGCCGAGAGCTTGACGTCGCGCAGGGGGGGCTGCAACCTGCCGGCCGGTTCTCAGAACGGGGCCGCCCGAGACCTCGCGGTCGAGAAGTCGCCGCCGCGGACCTCGGCCACGCTCCGATACCCGCTCGAGCCAAGCATGCCCAAGCACCTGCCGAAGCCATCCAGCGTGCCGGCGGCGCCATCCGCGACCGCCGCCCGCATCGCCGCCATCGCCGTCCTCGCCGGTCTGGCGGGGATGCCCGCGGTGCACGCCGCGGGCTGGCTCGCGGATACGCGCAACGCCTGCGAGGTCTACAACCCGGGTGACGACGCGATCGAGGCGGTACGTTGGCTGGGGCCGTGCCGTGACGGCCGCGCCGAGGGCGAGGGCATCGCCCAGTGGCTGCGTGAGGGCCGCACGGTGGCCGTCGACGTCGGGCGCTTCCGCCAGGGGCTCGCCGACGGCGTGGTCGTCTCGCTGCGTGAGAACGGCGAGCGGGTGGAGGGCGAGTACCGCGCCTGGGCCGGCGAGGGTCTGGTGCGATTCGGGTTCGACAACGGCGACGAGTACGCCGGTCAGTGGAGTGCGGGGGTGTTCGCGGGCCTCGGCGTGCTCGACTGGAAGTCCGGCGATCGCTACGCCGGTGAATGGGCATCCGGCGCCGCCACCGGCCACGGGCGCGTGGTCTACGCCGACCGCTCGCGCTACGAGGGTCTGGTGCTCGACGGCCGGCCGCACGGCCTCGGCTTGCTCGAGATCCGCGGTGGCTTCAGCTATCGGGGCGAGTGGAGCATGGGGCAGTTCGCCGGTAGCGGGGTCTACACCGCCGGGAGCGGCAGCCGCTTCGAGGGCGAGTTCGTCGACGGCAAGCGCCAGGGCGTCGGGGTCCACACCTGGTCCGACGGCGCGCGCTACGCCGGTGGGCTCGCCAAGGACGTCCAGGACGGCCACGGCGTCCACCAGTCGGCCGACGGCACGGTCTACGCCGGCCAGTACGAGAGTGGGCGCATCGAAGGGCTCGGTGAGCGCCGGTGGAAGAGCGGCGACGCCTACGCCGGCCAGTGGTCGGCCGACGCGATGCACGGTCTCGGTGTCTACGACTGGGCCGCCGACGGGCGCTACGAGGGCCAGCTCGCGCGGGGACGATTCTCCGGCCACGGCGTGCGCGAGTGGGGTAACGGCACGCGGTACGCCGGCGAGTGGGCGGACGACCAGCGCTCCGGGCTGGGGGTCAGCACCTGGGCCGACGGCAAGGAGATCGCCGGGCGCTTCTCCGGCGATCAGGCGCAGGCGGGCGAGACCGACAACGCCCGGGCCGCGGCCGAGGTCGCGGCGCGTACCGCCGAGCAGGCCCGCGAGCAGGCCGCCGCGGCAGCGCCGCAGGCGGCGGAGGCGCGGGCGATCGCCGAGCGTGCCGACGGCGCCGCGCGTGCCGCGATCGACGCCGCCCAGCGCGGTCGCGAGGTCGCGGGCCGGGCCAGGGAGGCCGCGGAGTCGGCCGAGAATTCCGCGCGCGAGGCGGCCCAGGTCGGACGCCCGGTCGAGGCCTTGATCCGCGAGGTGCAGCGCGGGTTGAACGCCGCCGGTCACAAGGCGGGCCGGCCGGACGGCATCCTGGGGCCGCGGACCCTCGGTGCCCTCGACGACTACGTCGGCGGGATCGAGGCCTGGCCGGCCGAGGGCATGACCCTCGAGGCGCTGGTCGCCCGGATGAGCGGTGGCTGAAGCCGACGAGCGCCCCGCCCCTGGGACGGTCGGTCGGCTCGACCGCGACGGACTGCGCATCGCCTATCGCTGGTTGGACGGCGACGGACCGGCCGTGGTGTTCTTGCCCGGCTACGCCTCCAACATGTCGGGTACCAAGGCCGTGCGCCTCGCGCACTGGTGTGCCGCCCGCGGCCGCGCCTTCCTGAGCTGCGACTATCGGGGGCACGGGGACTCCGGCGGGCGCTTCGAGGACGGCACTCTCGGTGAGTGGATCGCCGATGCGCGCGCGGTGATCGAGACCGTCACCGCCGGCCGGTTGGTGCTCGTCGGCTCGAGCATGGGCGGCTGGATCATGTTGCGCCTGGCGATGGCGATGCCCGAGCGGGTGGCGGCGCTGGTCGGCGTCGCCGCCGCGCCCGACTTCACCGTCGACTACGCCGAGCGGCGCCTCGATGCCGCCGAGCGCGCGACGCTCGCGCGCGACGGCATCGTCTGGCGGCCTTCTCGGTACGGAGACGCCCTGCCGATCACCAGCCGCTTTCTCGCCGAGGCCTCGTCGCACCTGCTACCCGCCGGGGAGATCCCGGTCCGCGTTCCGGTGCGTCTGCTCCACGGCATGCGCGACCCGGACGTGCCGTGGCAGGTGTCGTTGGACCTGGCCGGGCGGCTGGCCGGCGACGACGTCGAGTTGTGCCTGGTCAAGGACGGCGAGCACCGCATGTCGCGCCCGGCGGATCTCGCGCGCTTGGAAGGGTTGATCGAGAGTCTGTGATCGCGCGATGCCCGAATCCGGCGTCGAGCGGCGGAGTCGACCCGTGAGAGAGCTGCTCGCCGCCCGCCGCTTCGCGCCCCTGTTCGCGACCCAGTTCCTCGGCGCGTTCAACGACAACGTGTTCAAGCAGGGGATCGTGATCCTGGTGACCTTCGGCGGCGCCGGGGTCGCGCGCGCCGACAGCGCCTTCTACGTGACCCTGTGCGCAGGGGTCTTCATCGCGCCGTTCTTCCTGCTCTCGGGCATCGCCGGACGGTTCGCCGACCACTTCGAGAAGGCCTGGTTGATTCGTCGGGTGAAGCTCGCCGAGATCGTGATCATGACCCTCGGTGCGATCGGCTTCGTCACCGAGAGCTTGTGGCTGCTGCTGGTCGTCCTGTTCCTGATGGGGGCGCAGTCGACCGCATTCGGGCCGCTGAAGTACGCGATTCTCCCGCAGCACCTGCGCACCGAGGAGCTCACCGCGGGCAATGGCCTGGTGCAGATGGCGACCTACGTCGCGATCCTCGTCGGCACCATGCTCGGCGGCTTCGCGATGGGACTGCCCGAGCACGGCCCGGCCTGGATCTCGGCGACGGTGCTGGCGGTGGCGGTGCTCGGCTTCGTCGCCAGTCGCGCCATCCCGCCGGCGCCGCCGGCCGACCCCGATCTCGCGCTCCGCCTCGACCCGATTGCCACCACCCGCGACAGCATGGCGCACGCGCGTGAGGACCGGGCGGTCTTCGTCTGCGTGCTCGGCATCTCGTGGTTCTGGTTCGTCGGGGCCACTTACTTCCAGCTCCTGCCGACCTACGCCCGCGACGCACTGGCCGGCGGCCCACGCGTGGTCACGTTGCTGCTGACCGCGTTCTCGGTCGGCATCGGCGCCGGCTCGCTCGCCTGCGACGCGCTCGGCCGCCGTCTCGGCGCGCGCGCGCTGGTGGTGGTCGGCGGCGTCGGGCTCTCGCTCCTCGGGCTGGCGCCGCTCGTGGTCGGTCCGCCGCTCGAGGTGCTCCCGCCGGGGCAGGAGCGCGGGCTGCTCGAGGTCGCCGGCGACCCGGCGGCGTGGCCGGTGCTCGGGGGCTTCCTCGCGCTCGCGGTCTCCGGCGGCCTGTTCGTGGTTCCGCTCTACGCGCGCATGCAGGCGTTGGCGCCGGTCGCGCAGCGGGCTCGCATCGTCGCCGCGAACAACGTGCTCAATGCCGCGCTGATGGTGGTCTCGGCCCTGATGACACTCGCCCTGTTGCGCGCGGGGCTCGGCCCGGCGGAGATCTTCGGGGTGGTCGCGGGGCTCGGTCTCGTCGTGGTCGCCCGACTCGCGCGCGCGTTCCCCGCGGGCGGCTGATCGTCGCGCACCGCGGCGCGTTCCGTCTTCCGGCGGTGACCGTCCCGGCGCACAATGCGCCGAGCCATGACCAACCCCGACGGCATCGCCTGCCGCACGCGCGAGGAGCTGCGAGCGCTGTGGTTCTGGACCGCCGTCGCCGGCGCGGTCTTCCTCGGCCTGCTGGCGGCGATGGTCGCCGCCCTGGTGACCGACGCCCCCGACGGTGTGGGCGAGCCGGTGGATTCCGCCGACGTCGTGGCGATGGCGGTGCTCGGCGCCGCCTGGCTCGCGCTGGTCGTCCACGCGGTGCGGCGTACCGTCGAGTGGCGCGCGTTGGGCGAGGCGCGGCTGGTGGTCGGTCCCCGTCGACCGACGCTCGGCGAGACGCTGGTCGCCCGCGTTCGGTTCGAGCGCGCGCCCGCCCGCATCGGCGACGCGCGCGCCGAGCTCACCTGCGTCGAGACCTGGACCGAGGGTCACGGCAAGAAGCGCACCGAGCGGCGTGAGGTGCGGTGGCGGGGTGAGGCCAGGCCGCCGGTCCCGGGTACGCTGGAGTTCCGTTTCGACTTGCCGGCCGCGATCCCCACCGGCGGGCATTTCGCTCACTCGGTGCACTGGTGGCTCGCGGTGCGCGGTGGCGGCAGCCAGCGCTTCCGACGCCGATTCCGCCTGCTGGACGCGGCCGACGAGCGCCTCGCGCCGGCCGCGACCGCGGTCACCCGGCGTCGCCGGCCGAGCGGTCCGGACCGTCTGTTCAACGCACTGGTCGCGTTCTTCGGCGCGCTTTGCGTGCTCGCGCTCGCCGCCATCGGGTGGTGGCTGGTGGGGGAGTGGCGCGAGAGCGAGTCGGTCGCCACGCCGGAGGTCGAGCTCGTGCTCGATGCCCCGGTGGCGCTGTCAGAGGCGGACGGCGAGGCCGCACTCGATCGCGGCGACGAGCCGTTCGCGGTCGAGGTCGACCTCTCCGTGCCGGTGCGGCTCGGTCGCCTGCGTCGTATCGCCGACGAGCCGCTGGTCGGCGAGGCCACCGGGGTCGTCGAGTGGTCGGGGCGCCGGGTCGAGGTGGCGATCGAGGCGTTCACCGCGGTGCGCGCCGGCTGTGACGGCGCCTGCCCGCCCATCCGCGCAGCGCGCGTCGAGCTCATGCGCTGGTCGGAGGACGACACCGAGACCCAGCACGGCGTGGTGCTCGCGCGGAGCGACCCGCTCGAGCTCGATGTGGCGCCGGTCGACGGCGAGGCGGTCGAGCTGCCGGCACATCGCTTCGCCATGCGACTCGCGCGCGTCGAGGATCCGCGCCGTGCGGCGCTGCTCCTGGTGATCGAGAGCGACGACCGCGAGACCACCCTCGGCACCCGCTTCGGCGGCGCCGCGCACTGGGTCGGCCTCGATCGCAGTCCGGGCGATCCGGCGGCCTGCCAGCGCCTGCAGGGCGTCGTCGCGGCGCTCGATCATTTCTGCCACGACCGCTTCGTCGCGCTGCTCGCGGGAGTCGAGTCGGAGGCGGCGCGCCGGCGCCTCGCCTTCCTCGCCACCCGGCGCGGCAACGCCGACGCGCTCCAGGCGCTGATCGCCGCCGGCGTTGCGGTCGACGTCACCAACGCGCGCGGCTACACCCCGTTGATGGAGAGTGCCTTCGCCGACCTCCCGGACCTGGTCGAGTTGCTCATCGCGGCCGGGGCCGACCCGCGCTTCCAGGCTCGACGGTCGTCGGACGCGGCGTCGGAGACGGCGCTCGGCGCGGGCATCGTCGGCGGCTCGCTCGACAGTGTGGAGATCCTCCTCGCGGCCGGCGCCGATCCCACCACCAGTCACGACGACACCCCGCTGCTGCACCTGGCGGCCATCTACGACCTGCCCGATGCCATCGACCCGCTCGCCGCGCGCGGCGCCCCGGTCGACGCCCGCGCCGGTTGGGGTGATCGACCGACGGCACTGATGGTGGCGGCGGGGGTCGGCAACCTCACGGCGCTCGAGCGCCTGCTCGGGCGTGGCGCCGACCTGGCGGCGAGGGACGACGCCGGCCACACCGCCCGCGATTACGCCGCCACGCACGGGCGGCGGGTGACGCTGGAGCGACTTCGCGACGCGCCGGGTGCCTGCCCGCTCACCGGTTGTGGCCAATGAGGCACGCGCGGCACACCGGCCTGCCGTCGCGTCGGCGCGACTCGGGCCTCTGTTAGACTGCGCGCATGTCGCCGACGCGTCCGTTGCTCGCCCTGCTCGCATCGGGTCGCGCGCTGCCCGGCGATGCGATCTGCGCCCGGCTCGGAATCGACCGTCCCGCGCTCGGCGACGCGGTGCAGGTGCTCCGTGGCCTGGGCGTCGAGCTGAACGAGGACGGCGCTGGCGGCCTGGGTCTGCCAGGGCCGCTCGAGCTCCTCGACGCGGAACGGATCCGCGCTGCCCTCGCCCCGCGCTCGCGGGCGGCGTTGCGCGGGCTCGACGTCCATCTCGCCATCGACTCGACCAACCGCGACCTGCTCGACCGCGCGCCCACCCTGCCGGCGCCGTGGGCGGTGCTGGCCGAGGTGCAGACCGCCGGGCGTGGCCGTCGCGGACGACGCTGGCGCACCCCGATCGCGAGTGGGCTCGCGCTGTCGGTGCTGGTCCGTCTCCGCCGCCCGCCCGGTGGGCCGCAGGCGTTCGCGCTGGTGATGTCGCTCGCGGTCGCCGAGGCCCTGGAGACGCTCGGTCTGCCCGACGTCGGGCTCAAGTGGCCGAACGACATCGTCTGGGGTGGGGCAAAGCTGGGCGGCCTGCTGGCGGAGGCGAGCTGGCGCGGAGAGGAGTGCGCGGCGGTCGCCGGGATCGGCCTCAACGTCGCCCTTCCGCCCGATGACGGCCGCCACATCGACCAGCCCTGGACCGATCTGCGCACCGCCTTCGCCGGGCGCGGCGCGGCGCCGGGGCGTGACGCGCTGGCCGCGCGGGTGATCGATCACGTGCTCGACGCCGTGCCGCGATTCGAGGCCGGCGGCTTCGAGCCGTTTCGCCCCGCCTTCGAGGCGCGGAGCACCGTCAGCGGGCGGCGCGTCCGGGTGCTGCGCGAGGGCGACGTGCTGGATGGCCGCGCGGTGGGGGTCGACGCCGACGGCGCGTTGCTCGTCGACACCGGTGGCGAGGTCGCGCGCTGTCTCGCCGGCGACGTCTCGGTGCGGGCGGTTCCGTGAGCGCGGCGGTGGGGATGTCGACGCTGCTGCTCGACGTCGGCAACACGCGGCTGAAGTGGGCGTGGCTCGATCCGGGCGGCGACCCTGTCGACCACGGCGCCTCCGCGCGCGATGCGCCATCGCTCGCCGACACGTTGCGCGACACCATCGCCACCCGCGAGTGCCCGACGCGAGTGGTCGGCTGCTGCGTGCGGCGGGTCGAGGTCGAGGCCGAGATCGCGGCGTGGGTGCGCGTGCACTGCGCGGTCGAGGTCGAGTGGATGCCGTCGCGGGCGAGCGGGTGGGGGGTGTCGAGCGCCTACGCCGAGCCGACCACGCTCGGCGCCGACCGCTGGGCCAAGCTGGTCGCCGCGCGCGCGCTGGCGCCCGCCGGCGCGTGCATCGTCGACTGCGGGACCGCGATCACGGTCGATGCCCTGGCCGCGGACGGCCGCCACCTCGGCGGCGCCATCTTGCCGGGTGTCGATCTCATGCGTCGCTCGCTCGCGACCAGCACCGCCCGCATCGGGCAGTGGGACGGGCAACCGGTCGAGCCGCTCGGCCGGAGCACCCGTGACGCGGTGCTGGCCGGCACCACCCAGGCCGCGGTCGGGGCCGTCGACCGCCTGTATCGAGCGGTCGTCGAGCAGACCGGAGCCGGCGTCGCCTACCTGGTGACCGGCGGCGGCGCAGCGGCGATGTGCGAGCTCCTGGACCCGGTGCCCGAGCTCTGTCCGGATCTGGTGCTGCGCGGCGTCGCACGCATGGCTCGTGAGGCGCCGTGATGCGCTGGGTGGTGATCTTGCTGGCGCTGGCGAACATCGCGCTCCTCGCGCATTCGGTGCGCACGATGGAGCCCCCGGCCGAGCCGGCGGCCTCGCCCGCGGTGCCCGACGGGACGGTCAACCGACTGCTGCTGCTGTCCGAGGTCGACCCCGACACGCTGCGCCTGCGCGGCGCTGCACCAGCCCCGGCTCCAGCGCCGGGTGCCGCCGCCGCGGCCATGCCGGCCGGGACCTGCTACCGCATCGGACCGCTCGAGTCCGAGGCGCGCATCGCCGAGGTCCGTCGCTACATCGAGGGACACGACGGCGAGGCGACGCTCCGCGTCGACGAGCGGCGCGAGACCGCCCAGCACTGGGTGTTCATGCCGCCGCTGCCATCGCGCGCCGCCGCCGACGAGCGCGTCGAGCGCATGCGCGCGGCGGGTCTCGCCGACATCTACATCATCCCGCGCGGCGACATGGCCAACGCCATCTCGCTCGGCGTCTACACCCAGGACGCCTCGCGCGACCGCCGCCTCGGTCAACTCCGCGCCGCCGGCTTCGAGGCCCAGGTCTCGACCCGCTTCCGCACCGTGCGCTCGTCGTGGTTCGACGCCCGCTTTCCCGCCGCCACCACGCTCTCGGAAGCCGAGGTCGCCGAGCGCTTTCCCGGCACCGAGCTCGCGCCGGCCGCCTGCGGCGCCGAAGGCGTTGCCGGCCCCACCGCCGATTCCTACACTACCCCCGCGACCCGCCCGGCCCGACGTCAACCACCCACGGTGACCGACACCCGGGCCGATCGCGTCGCCATCAACGACCAGCACCTCGTCTCGCCACCACCACGCCGGCTTAGCTCAGTTGGTAGAGCAGTTGATTTGTAATCATCAGGTCGGGGGTTCGAGTCCCCCAGCCGGCTCCACCCCCCATCGCTCAGCCACACGCCGGTTCCGGGTTTCGCTCGCGCTGCAGCCGGGTCGCGCGTTGCCCGATGCGTCGCGGCGCCGCCGTCACCCGTAGCCCGGGCGGAGCGTCAGCGCAGCCCGGGACGCCACGGCAAGCTGTGACGCCGTTCCCGGGTTTCGCCTTCGCCCGCCCGGATCACCGGCTGCGCGGTGGCCCGGGCGCGGCGCACGGTCGTACCATCGGGCAGGTCGCCCGGTGCGCGAACCGGGCAGGGATCGCGTCGGTGTGCGCGCACGCCGGGCGAAGGGTGGGACGTGTGTTAGCCCGAACGCGGGCGGGGGATTCTCGATGACCAGGCCGACTCGACCGACCGAGACCGCGCCGGAGTTGACGCCCGACGACCTGGACCACGTGGTCGGAGGCGCTGGCGCCGACCTCCTGGGCACCAAGGCGGGTGTGCAGGAGGAGAGGAGCAAGCGCAGCACCTCGACGCTGCTGTCGGCGCAGGAAGAGAAGAAGAAGCGCGGGCTCGAATGACCCGGCGGCCGGTGGACGGCCCGAGCCTGCTCTGCATCACGCGCCCCGAGCTCGAGACGACGAATCGGCTCCTCGCGGAGGCCTGCGACCGACTGGGGGTCGGCTTCGCCACGGTGGTGGCGGGTCAGGCGACCAGCGGCGACTTCTCGACGTGGCGCGACGGTCGATTGCTCTACCGCGCGGCCACCGACGAGGGCTCGCTTTGCCTCGAGCGGTTGCTGGTCGGGCCCGATGTGGCCTGCCTCCACGACCCGCACTTCCCCTGTGCCGATCCGGCCGCGCGGCTCTTTCGGGCCGGTCTGCCGATGCCCCGCCGGGTGTTCGTTCCGGCGCGCGACCACGAGCGGCTCGAGGCGCAGGCTGCGTGGCTCGGCGGGTTTCCGGTGGTCGTGAAGCGACCCGGCGCCGAGGGTGGCCGAGGGGTCTCCCTCGTCGGGAGCATCGACGCGCTGGTGCGCGAGGTGCTCGCCGCGCCGCCCGGGGTCGCGATCGAGGCCTTCGTGCCGCATGCGAGAAGCTACCGTCTGTTCGTGGCCGGCGGCCGTGTCCTCGCCACCACCGCGGCGACGCCCGGGCCTGGGGACTTCCGCACCAACGCCCCGTCGTCACGCAGCCTCGGCGCCGCCGTCGCGCCGCATGGCGCCGAGCACATCGCGGTGCAGGCGGCCGCCGCGCTCGCGGTCGACGTCGCGGGTGTCGACCTGATGGAGTCGACCGACGGCACGCTCCTCCTCACGGAGGCGAACTTCCCCTGCTACTTCGCCGATCAGCAGGCGGAGACGGGCGTCGATCTCGCCGGGGCGATCGTCCGCTGCCTCGCTCGGAAGCTCGGCGCGCAATCGTCACCTTTCGCGTCCGCCTGAGGGCCCGGCCTTCGCGATCCCGGCGCCGAGACCCGACGACGCCCGCAGAGGTGCTCGCCGCGCCGCCGCCCGGGGACTCGGTCGGGCTCAGGTCCCGCCTACCTTTGACCGGCGGTGCGGTGGGAGTACGCTCTCGGGGTCACAGAATGGGAGACGTCCGATGGCGAGCACCTCCCGGCACGACGCGTGGAGCGCGGGTGACAGCTACGAGTACTACATGGGCCGGTGGAGCCGCGCCATTGCGGCGGAGTTCGTCACCTGGCTCGACCAGCCGGCGGAGCTCGACTGGCTCGACGTCGGATGTGGCACCGGCGCGCTCGCAGCGACGATTCTCGACCGCTGCAGCCCGCGCTCGGTGCTCGGCGTCGACCCGTCCGAGGGCTTCGTCGCGCACGCGCGAGCAGACCGCTCCGATCCGCGGGCGCGATTCGAGGTGGCCGGAGCCGAGGCGCTGCCCTGCGCCGACCGCGCCGTCGACGTCGTGGCCTCGGCGCTCGCCCTGAACTTCGTGCCCGACCGGGCGCGCGCCCTCGCCGAGATGCGGCGGGTGACCCGGCCCGGAGGCACGGTGTCGCTCTACGTCTGGGACTACCCCGGAGGCGGCATGGGCTTCATCAGCGCCTTCTGGCGGGCCGCCGCCGCCCTCGATCCCGCGGCCGCGGCACTGGCCGAGGATCGGCGGTTCCCGTTCTGCACCGGCGAGGCGTTGCTCGCCGAGGTCGCCGACGCGGGCCTCGCGGACCCGGTCGCGGAGTGCATCGAGGTGACGACTCACTTCCCCGACTTCGCGGCATTCTGGCACCCGTTCACACTCGGCGCCGGGCCCGCCCCGGGCTATTGCGCGAGTCTGACCGACGACGCCCGGCTCGCGCTCCGCCGCCGGCTCGAGGCAGACCTCGACGTCGGCGGCGGCCCGGTCGCGCTCCCGGCTCGCGCCTGGGCCGTCAGGGCGCGCGCCGTCTAGCAGCTCGTCGAGGAACCGAGCGCTTCGGCGGTCTGCCAGACACCGGGCCCGGCTGTCAGGCACGTGCGGACGGCGCCGCCGAGGTATCGGGCGGCGAGGCGCGACAGCTCCCTGGTGGCGAGCCTCCGCCGGCTCAACCGCGTGCGACTCCCGCCTCCACCGCCTCCACCCCGCACCAGTCGGCCACGAACAACGCGATCGACTTCGTCACCCGGCGCAGCGAGGCCAGCTCGACGCGCTCGTCGAAGCCGTGCACGCCGTCGCTCAGGGGGCCGTAGACCAACGCCGGGGTATCGGCGTAGAGCATGAACACGCGGGCATCGAGATAGGCCGGCGCGATGCGGGTCTCGAGCTCGGACTCGAAGACGCGGGCGTGGGCGGCGCGCAGGCAGGCCTCGGCGTCGGTGCCTTCCGGGAGCACGTAGCCCTCGGCGGTGAATCCGTTGTAGGTCACCGTCGGCGGGTGATTGGAGAGGTAGGGATCCGCGAGCGCGACGCCGCGCACCACCTGCTCGATCGCTGCCTGCGCCTCGCGCACCGGTGTTCCCGGGTAGAGCGCGGCGCGGCAGTCGATGCGACACCACGCCGGCACCGACGACGCCCAATCGCCGCCCTCGATCTTGCCGACGTTGATGGTGATCGGTTTCTCGACGTCGGCGAAGAGCGGGTGATTCGCCTTCTCTGCGTTCCAGCGTGATTCGAGCTCGCCGAGCGCCGCGATGACGCGCGTCGCGGCGACGATGGCGTTGGTTCCGGTGGTCGAGCGCGCGACGTGTGCGGGGCGTCCGCGGACCTCGATCTGGAACCACACCACGCCGACATTGGCGCGCACCAGCCTGTCCCCGCCCGGCTCGCTGATCAGCGCCGCGTCGGCGCGGTAGCCGCGCGTGAGGCAGGCGAGCGCGCCGTTGCCGGTGCATTCCTCCTCGGTCACCGATTGCACGTAGACCGTCGCTGCCGGTTGCACGCCGGCCGCGCGCAGCGCGTCGAGGGCGAACAGGTTGGCGACCAGGCCCGCCTTCATGTCGCCCGCTCCGCGTCCGTGCAGCCAGCCGTCGACCACGCGCGGCTCGTAGGGCGGGTAGGTCCACATGTCGAGCGGGCCGACCGGGACCACGTCGACGTGGCCGTTCAGGATCAGCGAGCGGCCCTTCACCTCGCGCGGGTGGTGGGTGCCGACGACGTTGATCGCGTTGTCGTACGAGACCGCCACCGGCGAGAAGCCGGGGTGGTCGCGGATGGCGTCGACGTCGATGCGGAAGCGGTCCATCGCCAGGCCGCGGGCGCGCATCGCCTGGAACATCAGCTCCTGGGCGGTGTGCTCCTGCCCGCGCTGCGAGGGGTGGCGGACGAGGTCGGCGGTGAATGCGACCTGGCGCTCGAAGGCGTCGTCGACCGCGTCGAGGATGGCTCGGGTGAGGCTGGAGTCGGGCATGCGGCCATTGAACCAGAGGTGATCGTCGACTGCCAGATCGGGTGCCCGCTCTGACCGCCACCGGGGACTGGCTCCGCCGCAGCCGGTGCCGGTCCCCTTTGGGGGCGCCGATGAGGGAGGGGACAGGCACGCGCTGTCGCGCGAGCCAGTCCCCGGCGCGCGGGCTCAGCGTGGCTCGCGCTGGAACAGGCTGCCGTAGCCGGCCACCGCGGTTCGTACCCCGGCGAGTCGCAGGCAGTGCCACAGGCTCGCCTGGTTGGCCGAGATCACGGGTCGTCCCAGATCGTCCTCCAGGGCCTGGACGATGCCGACGCAGCGAAAGCCGGTGCCGGCGATCAACACGCCGTCGGCGTCTCTCGGGCACTGCGCGCGGATCTGGCGGTAGAGCGACTCGACGTCCTGCTCGAACCCCATCCCCTCGGGGTAGAGCCGCGCCGGCGGCAGGTCGCGCCAGTTGCGGCCGGGGTCGAAGCGCATGCTGCCGGCCGGCTCGAACCCGCGCTCGGCGAAGTAGGCGTGACCCTTCGGCAGCACCGCGTCGCCGAACCAGGCCGGGAACACGAGGAACGGATGTGAGACATCGCTCGCGCGCAGCGCCGCCTGGCAGTCGAGACCGTTGGTGGTCACCGCGATCTCCGGCGGCAGCATGCCCGCGAGCCGCCGCACCACCGCGTCGTCCCAGCCGGCGCCGCCGACGATGCTGCTCGAGCTGTGCCCGATCACCACCGCGGCGAGGCGCATCTGGGCGAACTGGCGGGCGCCGCGCTCGAGGTCGTCGGCGAGCTCGACCTCGGTGCGGTCACCGGTCCAGCCGGCCCACGGGGTCGAGGCCGAGACCCGCGCGGCGTGTATCGACACGTGGGGCGGCGCCATCGCCCACCATTCCGCCTCGGGCACCGCCTCGCTGGCGACGATGAACATCCCGATCCGCGCCTTCCAGCCCCAGTTGTCGCCGTGTGTCATCGATGTCGCCTCGTCTCGTGTGGATGCGGCTGCGGTCGTCTCGACGCGCGCAGTCGAGCGGGTAGTGTATTCAACATCGCGGACCACCATCGCTCGGGCGATGGGAGACGGTGGTGCCACCGCGGACGGAAGGAGGGTCGCTCATGCATGACGCCAGGCTCGTTGCCAGCCACTACACCCACGGTGATCTGCTCGATCGCATCACCGCCGGCGTGACCGGTCTCGGCAAGACCCCGGGTACGGTCACCGTCGATGATCTCGGGGCGGTCGACGAGTTCCACATCGGCGGCCGCGCCGCCACCGCGGAGCTCCTCGACCGCGTCGGGCTCGATGCCGATCACCACGTGCTCGACGTCGGCTGTGGGCTCGGCGGTGCGAGTCGTTTCGTCGCCGAGCGCTTCGGCTGTCGCGTCACCGGCATCGACCTCACGGCGGAGTTCGTCGACACCGGTCGGGTGCTCTGCGAGTGGGTGGGTCTCGCCGACCGTGTCCGGCTGCACCACGAGGACGCGACCGCGATGTCGTTCGCGCCCGAGAGCTTCGACCGCGCCTACATGCTCCACGTGGGGATGAACATCCCCGACAAGCGCGCGCTGGCCGCGGACGTGTACCGCGTGCTGCGCCCGGGCGCGATTCTCGGCATCTACGACGTGATGCGCGTCGGCCCCGGCGAGCTGGAATACCCGGTGCCGTGGGCGTCGGCCGCGGCGGGCAGTGCGCTCGCCACCGCGCACGAGTATCGCCAGGCGGCGGAGGCGGCCGGGTTCCGCGTGCTGGAGGAACGCGACCGCCGCGCCTTCGCGCTCGAGTTCTTCGCGCGCATGCGCGAGCGCATCGAGGCCGCGGGCGGCCCGCCGCCGCTCGGGCTGCACGTGATCCTCGGCGCGCGCGCGCCGGAGAAGCTGCGCAACATGGTCGCCGGAATCGCGAGCGGTGCGATCGCGCCGGTGGAGCTTCTGCTGCAGAAGGTCGGAGGCTGAGCGGTGGCGCGCGTCGGCGCGCGATGGGCTGCCGTATCCTGCGCACTTCCAGACACATCGCGGAGCACAGCATGTCCATCGCGCTGACCGACACGCTCCACTTCGGGCTGCAGGCGCGGCTCGATTCGCGCGACGACATCCGCGCCACCGTGCGCCGCGCCGAGGACGCGGGGCTCGAGTCGCTCTGGGTCGGCGAGCACATCGTGTTCACCGGCCCCATCCACGACCCGCTGCTGCGCCTCGCCCAGGCCGCTGCCTACAGCGAGCGGCTCTCCTTCGGCACCGCGGTCTACCTCCTCCCCTTGCGCCCGCCGGCGGCGGTCGCGAAGCAGGTGATCACGCTCGACCACCTCACCGGCGGCCGCCTGGTGTTCGGGGCCGGCGTCGGCGGTGAGTTCCCCAAGGAGTTCGAGGTCTGCGGCGTCCCGCACGGCGAGCGTGGTGCGCGGCTCGGCGAGGGTATCGAGGTCCTGCGCGCGCTGTGGAGTGGCGAGTCGGTGTCGCACGCGGGGCGCTTCTGGTCGTTCACCGATGTGCGGCTCGACCCGCCGCCGCTGCAGCCCGGCGGGCCGCCGATCTGGCTGGGCGGGCGCCAACCCGCGGCATTGCGGCGCATCGGCCGCAAGGCCGACGGGTGGATGAGCTACGTGGTCACGCCCGAGCAGTACGCGGCCGGGCTCGAGGTCATCGGCGAGGCGGCCGACCGCGCCGGGCGTCGGCTCGACCGCTTCGCCACCGCGCACCTGCTCTTCGTGCGCATCGACGACTCGCGCGAGCGCGCGCTGGCCGACGCCACCGCGATGCTGAGCCACCGTTACGGGATGGACTTCTCGCGCCCGGCCGCGCGCTATCCCGCACTCGGACCGCCGGCAGCGATCGCCGAGCGCATCCTCGCCTTTCGTTCGGCCGGCGTGCGCCACTTCATCCTCGACTTCATCGCCACACCCGAGGAGGAGGCCGCGCAGATCGCTCGCTTCGCCGAGGCGGTGCGCCCGCTGCTCGGCTGAGCCCGCTGCTCAGCGCTCGAACGTGACGCCGTGGGTCTGCGCCCGCAGGCGCGGATCGCGCGATCGCACCTGCACCGGTCGCCCCTCGAGGATCTCGACGCAGCGCTCGAGCGTGTCGCGCTCCAACCGCTCCATCGCCTCGTGCGTATAGAAGGTGAGATGCGGCGACAGGATCACGTTCGGGAGCGTGAACAGGGGCGAGAGCGGGTGCCCGGCGAGCGCGAGTGGCTCCTGACCGAAGACGTCGAGCCCGGCGCCGGCGATGCGCCCGGCAACGAGCGCGTCGACCAGCGCCGCCTCGTCCACCAGCCGCCCGCGCGAGACGTTGACCAGAAATGCGTCGCGCCGCATGGCCGCCAGCTCGCGGTGCCCGATCAGGTGACGCGTCTCGTCGTTCAGCACGCAGTGCAGGGACACCACGTCGCATTCGCCCAGCATGGCGAGAAGATCGTCTCGCTTGTCGACACCGGCGGCGCGCATCGTCGCCGCATCGACGTGCGGATCGAAACCGAGCACCCGCGCGCGGAACCCGGCTCCGGCCATGCGCGCGAAGCACCGCCCGATACGCCCGAGGCCGACCAGGCCGACGGTCGCGCCGGCGAGATCCCGGCCCAGCCACTGCCGGTCGGGCCACAGCCAGCCCCGCGCGTGCATCTCCCGGTCGACCGGGATCAGTCGCTTCAACAGCGCGAGCATCAGCGTGAACGCCCCCTCGGCCACCGTCTCCTCCGCGTACTCGGGCACGTTCACCACCGGCACGCGACGCCGGATGGCGGCGGAGATGTCGATGGCGTCGATGCCGACGCCGTACTTGACGATTCCGGCGAGGTGCGGCGCGGCATCGATCACCGCTGCGGTGATCGGCGCGTAACAGGTGAGCAACAGACGGGCGTCTCGCACCTGCTCGGCGAGGCTCGCCTCGTCGGCGTCGCCGTCGACCAGCGCGACCTCGCAGCCACGCTCGCGCAACGCGGCATCGAGCATCGGGCAGGGGATCTCGGCGTCGGTGCGCACGACCTTGACTGCAGTGCCCAAGTGACCTTCCTCCGTGAGCTCGGATGCCGGTGGGTGACACCGCCGCGGCCCGCGCATTGTACGGGAGCGATGGGCGGAGCTCGCCCCGGGGACGGGCACCGAGCTCCGCCGAACGCCGTCGATGCGCGATCGGCTGGCGGTGACGACCCGGTCGGCGCGAGAATCGGGGGTGGCTCGGATGGTGAGGTCTGGCGATGGCATTTCACAGGGTGCTGGTCACCGGCGCGGCCGGTCTGCTCGGGAGCGAGGTGGTGCGGGCGCTCACCGGGCGCTGCGAGGTGGTGGGGCTCGATGTCCGCCGCGGCGACGCCGACATCGCCTGGCACGTCGGTGACGTCACCGACCGCGCGCTGGTCGGTCGTGCGGTCGAGGGGTGTGACGCGGTGGCACACGTCGCGGCGATTCCGAACGTGGTCTCGGGCACCGGCGCCGACATCGTGCGGGTCAACGTGGTCGGTACCTGGAACGTCTTCGATGCCGCCGAGGCGGCCGGCGCGCGCCGCGTCGTGCTCTGCTCGAGCGACTCGGTGGTCGGGTTCACGGTGCTGCAGGGACGCATGGTGCCGCCCGACTACCTGCCGATCGACGAGGCGCACCCGATGCGCCCGACGGATCCGTACGCGCTCAGCAAGAAGCTCGGCGAGGAGGTGGCCGAGAGCTTCACGCTGCGCGGGATGGAGGCGGTGGCGCTGCGTCCGGTGTTCATCGCCCATCCGCAGTCGCGGGTGGAGATCGAGGCGCGTGCTCGCGATCCGAAGGGCTACCGGCCGGGACAGGCCGGCGGCGCACAGCCGGCGGCGGGCGGGGCGGTGTGGCATCACGTCGATCCACGCGACGTCGCGCGCGCCTTCCGGCTCGCGCTGGAGCTCGATCTCGGTACGCAGCGCTTCGAGCGCTTCTTCCTCAGCGCCGATGTGACGCTCTCACCCGAGCCGACGCTCGAGCGTCTCGCGGCCTGGCTGAAGGGGCCGTTGCCGCCGATCCGCGACCCGGGCGTGTGGGAGGCCAATCCGCATGCGCCGCTCTACGACTTGCGGCGCGCCCGCGAGATCCTCGGCTTCGAGGCCGAGCACGACGCGCGCGGCTGGCGCTGAGCTCGCGCTCCGTGCGGTCGCGTCGAGGGCGGCGTGCTCCGGGCGCGCTTGCGTTAGTATCCGCATTCTCGAATCCACCACCGAGGTGACGCCATGACCCCGCCCGAGAGACTGCGCGCTCTGCTCGCGAGACCCGAGTTCGTGGTCATGCCCGCGATCTGGGACGGGCTGACGTCGAAGCTCACCTATCAGGCCGGGTTTCCGGCTGCCTTCCTGTCCGGCTCGTGCGTCGCCGCCAGCCGTCTCGGCGGCCCGGATCTCGACCTCATCACCGCCACCGAGATGCTCGATGCGCTGCACCAGGTGCGCGCCGCAGCACCAGACCTGTTGATCCTCGCCGACGGTGACCACGGTTACGGCAACGCGATGAACGTGCAGCGCACGGTGCGGGCCTACGGGCGCGCCGGCGCCGCCGCGGTGCTGATCGAGGACAAGATCACGCCCCGTGCGCTGACCGCGGCGGGCAAGCCGACGCTGCCGCGCGAGGAGGCGCGGATGAAGATGCGCGCCGCGGTGGCAGCGGCGAAGGAGTCCGGCTTGCTGGTGATGGGGCGCACCGACTGTCGCCCCACACTCGGCATCGACGAGGCGGTGGCGCGGATCGAGATGTACGTGGAGGAGGGAGCCGACATCCTCTTCCTCGACTCCCCGGCGGACGAGGACGAGGTCCGGCGCGCGGTGGCGGCAGCGGCGGGACGGCCGTCGTTCATCGTGCTGTCGCCGGGTGCACCGCGCGCGACGCCGACCACCGCGCGGGCGGCCGAGCTCGGCATGAAGATCGGCACCTTTCCGACGGCGATGCTGTCCCCGGTGGTGGGCGGCATCAAGGCCGGGCTCGCGGCCCTCGCGGCCGGACAGTCGGAGGCGGCGAGCGCGATCGCGCCGGCAGAGCTGCGCGAGACGCTCGGCTACGGTGACTACGAGGCGCAGGCGAAGCCCTACACCTTGCCGGGCTGAGGAGGCAGCGGCGCGATTCTCCCCCGAGGACGAGGGCGCGAGGTGACGGACGACGAGGACCGGCCCGGGCTGCGAACCGCGAGCGAGCGGCGAGCGTTCCTGATCAAGGCGGGAAAGCTGTCGGTGTCGGCGCCGGCAGTGGCGTTGCTGCTCGCCAGCGCATCACGCTCCACCATCGCACAGGAGCCACCACCGTCGCCGTCGGCCTCGTCGCAGCCGCCGCCGTCTCCATCGCCCTCGTCGGAGCCCTTGCCTTCGCCGAGCCCGTCGCCGTCACCGGAGCCGCTGCCGTCACCGAGCCCGTCGCCATCACCGGAGCCGTTGCCGTCGCCGAGTCCCTCGCCGTCGCCGGAGCCGCTGCCTTCGCCGAGCCCGTCGCCGTCGCCGGAGCCGCTGCCGTCGCCGAGTCCCTCGCCATCACCGGAGCCGTTGCCCTCGCCGAGTCCCTCGCCGTCGCCGGAGCCGTTGCCGTCACCGAGTCCCTCGCCGTCACCGGAGCCGTTACCGTCACCGAGCCCGTCGCCAGGGCCGCGGCCCTCGCCGCCGCCGATTCCGGCTCGCCTCGGACCGATACTGGACCAGCTCCTGGACTGACCGGCGACGCCTAGGTGGCGGTCTCGATGCTCGCGACCTCCACACGCAGCGCGTCGTCCCAGCTCCCGCTCGCGTGGTAGGGGTGAATCACGCAGTGGTCCGGTGGCTCGGGCGAGTAGCACGCAAGCTGGATGATGTAGCCGTCGTCGAGGCGCATCGCGTCGATGCGTTCCCGTGCGATTGCGATGCGATACAGCTCCTCGCCGCCGGCGTCGTGGAAGGTCACCCACCAGTGGCGGTAGTCGCGAGCGGGGTCGAGCCGGGCCGCGAGGACGTGGATCTCCACCAGACGCTCGACGTGCAGTCCGGCCAGCCACGTGGCATCGTCCGGGTCGACCGGGCTCGGTGGCACGTCGTTCGCGAGGGTGCTGGGATGGACGCCGCGGCTGGCGAAGTGCACGCCGGCGAAGCGCTCGTAGTCCCGAAGGCTGCGGGCGGTTCCGAGGCCGTAGGGTGGCGGAATCGACTCGCCCGCGCCGGGAGCCTCCATCCCGAGCAGGATGCGCATGCGTCGCTGGCTGGCGCGATCCAGGGCGCCCCAGTCCGAGCGCCTGCGCCGATGGTCACTGGCGGTCTCGCGGTGGTCGTCCCAGTGCTTCGGACGCAGCCGTCGGCTGTACTCGTGCCAGGCTACCGAGACGTGCGGGTGAAAGAGATCGTAGCCGTGGGTGAAGGCCCGGACGGCCATCGAGATCTCCTCGCCGTGGAAATAGAGATGGGGGTCGTAGGGAACCTCCTGGCAGAATCGCCCGTGCGCGAATGCGAAGTGCCCGGAGAAGAATCGCGCCGGGACGGGACCGCGGCCGCGGGCGGCGTCGTCGAGTGGCGTGGCGGCGACCAGGAGCGCGCCGAGCGACGAGAAGCCGTCGAAGCGCAAGCTGCACGGCAGTGGCGCCAGCGTCTCGTCGGCGGGGTCGAACGCCGGCAGATAGGTGGTCAGCAACGGGCGCTCCGCCTCCAGTGACTCCAGCATCTCGACGATGGTTCGATCCCAGCCCGGTGCGAAGCGATGGTGTGAGTCGAGCTGCAGCGTCCAGCGCTCTCCGTCGTAGAGGGCCTGCAGTCGATGGCGTGCCCAGCACGCGCCGCGGCTCTCCTCGTGGGGGACGTCGAGAATGCGGAACGCCGGGCCGGTGAACGATGGGCGCGGCTCGTCCTCGGCGTGCTGCCAGCAGATGCCGAAGGTGAGGTCGAAGTCCCCGCTCGCGTTCGCGAGCAGGTGGCGCACGGTCGGCTCGAGCTGGGGATCGCGATAGGCGGCGATCTGGACGAAGATGCGGTCTCGCATGTCTGGCACGTTCCGAAGCGAATCGATGAGCACGACGACCGTCGTCACCGGCCTGTTCCATCTCGGGCGAGATGCGCTCGACGCCCCGTTCCGGCGCGAGGAGTCGCACTACGTGCAGCACTTCACGCGGCTGCTCGCCTTGCCCCACCCGCTCTGCGTCTATACCGAGCCGCGCTACGAGTCACTGGTGTGGGCGCACCGCGACCCGGCAGACACGCGGGTCATCGTAGTCGATCCGGGTCTCTTCTCGACCTTTCCGGGCTTCGAGCGAATCGAGTCGATTCGCACCGACCCGGCGTGGCGGGGGCAGGCGGGTTGGCTCGACCGCTCGCCGCAGGCCGCGCTGCCGGGCTACGTGCCGATGGTGATGTCGAAGCTGCCGTGGCTGGCCGAGCAGGCGGAGGAGAACCCGTTCGCGAGCGACTGCCTGGTCTGGCTCGACGCCGGGATCGGTCACACCGTCGATCTGCGCCTCCTCGTCGACGACCAGGTGCTGAATCGGCTGCCCGCACTCGCCGACCGCTTCGTCGCGCTCGCCTATCCGTATCCCGGGGCGGGCGAGATCCACGGCTTCGCGCGTGACGGCATGCGCGCATTCTGTGACGGAGCGCATGTCGCGCGGGTCACTCGCGGCGGGTTCTTCGGCGGGCGGCCCGAGCACGTCCTCGAGGTCAACGCGCGCTACGCCGAGATCCTTGCCGCGACCCTGGATGCCGGTTTTCTCGGCACCGAGGAGTCGTTGCTCACCATCCTCTGTCACCGTCATCCGCGGCTGTTCCGCGTGTACCCGATCGCCGCCGACGGGCTGGTCGCGCCGTTCTTCGCGCGACTACGCGACCCGTCCACGCCCGTTGCGCTCGGGCAGGGCGTGGACGCCCTCGACGACCTCGAGCTCTGGCTGCTCTCGTTCAATGCCCCGGCGCAGCTCGCGACCTTGCTCGGCTCGCTCGCGAGCGCCGATCCCGCGTTCCTCGAATGCGGGCGTCGCGTCCTCATCGACAACTCGACCGATGCATCGACCCGCGCCGCATACGATGCGCTCTGTGCGCGGTTCGAGCTCGAGTGCATCCGCGAGGGCAACCTCGGCATCACCGGCGCCCGCGTGCGAGCGGCCCAAGAGCTCGAGCGCTCCGGCGGGCGCGCGATGTTGTGGTTCGAGGACGACATGCTGATCTGCGGGCGCGAGCGCGCAGGGGCGTTGTGCCGTAACGGCTTGCCCCGCCACGTTCCCGACCTGTTGCGCCGCGTCGTCGAGATCGCGACGCGCGAGGGCATCGACCTGCTGAAGCTCTCGTTCACCGAGTTCTTCGGCGCGCACGATCGACAGTGGGCCTGGTACGGGCTATCGGCGGAGCGCCGTCGGGCGCACTTCGCGGCCGCGGCGGAGCTCACGGAGGACGAGGTCCCGCCACCGACGACCATCTCGCGCATCGGGGTGCACGACGGGCTCGCCTATGCCGTGGGCGATGTGCACTACTCGAACTGGCCGCACCTCCTGACCCGGCGTGGTAGCGCCCGCCTGTTCGCCGACACCGGCCCGAATCCCAGCGAGCACACGTCGATGGCGGCGGCGTTCGAGCTCGCCCGCCGCGGCGAGCTCGCAAGCGCGGTGCTCCTCGCCTCGCCCGTCGAGCACGCCCGGCATGTCGCCTATGACGCCGCCGAGCGGCGCGAGAGCTGAGAGTTGCGACGACCGGGGCCGCGCGCTCCGTCGTCAGCCGGCCGGTGCGAAGCGCTCGGCGAAGAACGACACGATGCGGGCGTTGGCAAGAGCGGGCTGCTCCCAGTGCACGAAGTGGCCGGCCTCCGGCGCAATCTCGATACGGAGGTCGCTGAAGACCTCGTGCAGGGTGGGCGCCCAACGCGCCGGAAGGATCGGATCGCTCGCCCCCCACAGTGTGTAGGTGGGCACCGCGATCGGTGGTGGGCTCTCCACCGGCTCGCCGCGCAGCGCCGCCAGGCGTCGCGCGCTCGCGACCGCATACCAGCGAAAGCCACCGGCGAGACGGCCGGGGCGCAGGAACATGTCGGTCCACTCGTCGAGGGCGTCGTCGAACGCAGTCGGGCGGTGCGACCAGTGCGACAGGAAGTGCGCGAGGTAGGCGCGGCAGCTCTCGCGCGAGGCCCCGACCAGGGACTCGGCCAGCGGGAGCTGATGAAAGGACTGGTACCAGATCTCGCGCACCTGCGCGCCCTCGACCCACCGCGGGCCGAGACCGAAATGCGGGCAGTCGAGGAAGAACAGGCCGGCCAACCGGCCGGGATGTCGCCGGGCATAGAGCTGGGCCACGAACGCACCGACGTCGTGGCTCACCAACCCGAAGCGCTCGAGTCCGAGTGCGTCGACCAGCGCCTCGAGATCGTCGACGTAGTGCTCGACGTTGCGCGCCTCGGCGCCGACGCTGTCGCCGAAGTTGCGCAAGTCGGGCGCGACCACGTCGAAGCGCTCGGCGAGAGCGGGCACGTTGTGGCGCCACACCGTCGACCACTCGGGCCAGCCGTGGAGGAGGACCAGGGGCGGCCCGGCACCCTCTCGGCGATAGGACAGGAGCAGATCTGGGACCCGGAGCTCGGGCATCGCGGTCACTCGCGCGCGGTCGCCACATGGCCTGAATCCCGCTAGCATACCCGCCCGAGGAGCCGCCGGGCCCCATCGTTCCCGGGCTGCGCCGCCACCCGCGTGGGGGCCGTTCCCGAGGGGGCCGTCGGCCTGCCGATTCCCACCACAGGAGATCGACCCAGATGTACCTGAAGAAGCTTGCCCGCCTGGCAGGCGTCGGCGTGCTCGCCGGCGCGGTGCTGATTCCCACCGCGCAGGCCGACAAGATCACGCTCCATGGCGCCAGCCAGTTCGACGAGAGCCACGCCTTCACCCGCCTCATGCGCAAGTTCGAGGCGCTGACCAAGCTCTACTACACGGGTCCCCACGAGCTCGAGTTCGTGATGCACCTGAACAGCGAGCTCGGTCTCGAGAAGGACTACGTGGCCTACATGAACCAGGGCATCTCGGTGGACTACGCCGTGGCCTCGCCCTCGCACATGTCCACGTTCTCGAAGCTCGCCACCCTGATCGATCCGCCGATGCTCTATCGCGACGCCGGCCACTGGAGCCGCGTGCTCGACAGCGACGTGCTCAAGCCGATCGTCGACGACATCTACAAGCGTGCCGACATCGAGATCATCGGTTACGGCGGCGGTGGTGTCCGCCACCTCATCGTCAACAAGCCGGTCACCAACATGGCCGAGATCAGCAAGGTGCCGATCCGGGTCATGGGCGCACCGATCCAGACCCAGATGTTCAACGCCTTCGGCATGGCGCCCACCGTCATCGCGTACTCCGAGGTCTACAACGCGATCCAGACCGGCGTCATCGACGCGGCCGAGAACGAGGCCGCCGGCATCGAGCAGATGAAGTTCTACGAGGTGGGACCGAACATCTCGCTCACCGGGCATGCGATCACGGTGCGACCGCTCGCCATCAGTGGCAAGACGATGCGTCGTCTGCCGGAGGATCTGCAGGCGGCCATTCGGCAGGCCGGCAAGGACGCGGGCACGTTCGGTCGGGTCGTCGAGATCACCGAGGGTGACCAGAAGATGGCCAAGATGCAGAGCGAGGGAAAGCTCAAGACCATCCAGTTCACCGAGCGCGCGCAGCTGATCTCGGCCGCACGTCCGGTCCTCGAGGATTACTTCCAGAAGCTCGACGCGCTGGATCTCTACAAGGCGATTCAGGCGGTCGAGTAATCCGCGCCGGCGGGGCCTGCCTCCGCCCGATCGACGGCATGGCATGGCGGCCCACGGAACCTTCCGTGGGCCGCCATGACGCGCCCGCACCAGCGCCGCCTCCACGGATCTGTTGTCGATGAGAACGTTGATCGATCTCTATCACCGATTCCTCAAGCTGATGCTCGGAATCATGATGACGCTCCTGCTCGTCCCGGTGTCGATGCAGATCTTCTCGCGCTACGTCGGCTTCATCCCGCGCTACATCTGGACCGAGGAGCTGGCCCGCTTCTGCTTCATCTGGATCATCTTGCTCGGGGCCACCATCGCGGTGCGCGACGGCACCCACTTCACCGCCGACTTCCTGCCCCATCCGAAGTCCCGTCGGCTCGAGGCGGTGATTCGCATCGTCAGTGATTTCGCGATCTTCCTCGTCGCGCTGATCTTCGTGCTGTGGGGCTGGCCACTGGTGCAGTTCGGGCTGATTCAGGAATCGGAGATGGCCGAGTTGCCGATGGTCTACATCTATGCTGCCTGGCCGATCGCCGGGCTGAGTTGGATTCTGTTCCTCGGCGAGCGCTTCGTCGATCACGTTCGGCTGTTCAGAGGGAGCGCGACATGAGCGCCGGCGAGGTCGCGGCGATTCTGTTCCCACTGTTCATCGTCCTGGTGGTGCTGCGGGTGCCAGTCGCGTTCGCGCTCGGACTCGCCTGCGTGCCGGTGTTCATGGTGGAGGAGCGGCTCGCGCCGCAGCTCCTCATGAACGAGATGTTCAAGTCCTACAACGCGTTCGTGCTGCTGGCGGTCCCGTTCTTCCTGCTGGCGGCGAACCTGATGAACGCCGCCGGCATCACCGATCGGTTGATCCGGCTCTCGCGAGCGCTGGTCGGGCACCTGCCCGGTGGGCTCGGCCACATCAACGTCCTGGTGAGCATGCTGTTCGCGGGGATCTCGGGCTCCTCGACCGCCGATGCCGCTGGCATCGGGTCGCTGCTGATCCCGCAGATGAAGAAGCAGGGCTACAGCTCGAGCTTCACGGTGGCGATCACCGCGTGCTCGTCGGTGATGGGGGTCATCATCCCACCGAGCATCCTGATGGTGGTGTGGGGTGGCCTGATGAGCGTGTCGATCGGCGGGCTGTTTCTCGCTGGCGTGGTACCGGGCGTGCTCATCGCGCTGTCGATGATGGGAACCGTCTACGTCTACGCGAAGATCTACGGCTATCCCGTCTTCGAGCGAAGCCGCCTGCGTGAGCTCGGCATCGCCATCCTGCAGGCGGTGCCGCCGTTGATGACCCCGGTGCTCATCGTCGGTGGGATCGTCGGCGGCTTCTTCACGCCGACCGAGGCGTCGGCCATCGCGGTGCTGTACTCGTTGGCCCTCGGTGGGCTGGTGTACAAGACCGTCGGGCTTCGCGAGATTCCACGCGTCCTCTACGACTCGGCTCGTTTCGCTGCGATCTCGCTGTTCTGCATCGGCACCGCCTCGGCGTTCGGCTGGATCCTGGCGTACTTCAAGATACCGCAGGAGATCGTCGAGTTCCTCAAGCCCTACGGGGTCGGCCCGGTCAGCGTCGGGTTCATCGTCGCCGGGGCGTTCCTGTTCATCGGGATGTTCATCGATGCCATTCCGGCCATCATCATCCTCGGCACCGTGCTGTGGCCGCTCGCCGACGTCGCCCAGATGCATCCGATCCATTTCGCGATCATCGGCGTCATCTCGCTCGCGTTCGGCCTGGTGACCCCGCCCTACGGGCTGTGCCTGCTCATCGCCTGCTCGATCGGTGACATCAAGATCCACCAGGCGCTGCGCGACGTTGCGATCGTGCTGCTACCGATGTTGGCGGTGCTGCTGCTGGTGATCCTGCTGCCGGAGCTGATCCTCGCCCTGCCGCGGTGGTTGATGCCGAAGTTCGTGTGACCGTGCGCGGCGGGTGCACTGGCGCACCCTGCCGCCGGGCCTCGGATCTCTACCGTGTCGACAGGTGGCGCTGGAGCTCGATCGACGGCTCGCCGGTCGCGGCGAGGCCAGCGTCGGTCTGATACGCGCGGATTGCGCGCCGTGTGGCCGGTCCGAGCTTGCCGTCGGCAGGGCCGGGGTCGAAGCCCTTCGCTGCCAGCAACTGCTGGATGGTGAGCAGGTCGTAAGCGGCGCTGGTGGTGGGGGCACGGACCGGTGGGTTCGGCGCCGGGGCGCGGGCTCCCGCGAGGGACGCGCGCAGCGCGCTGGCGCCCGGGTTGTCGACCCGTCGCTCGCGCAAGATCTCGACCGGCCGTACCGGCTGACCGTAGTAGGCCGCGTTCCATTCCACGTTGGCCGCGATCACCGCCCCTTCCACGGTGAGCCCGCCGAATACGCCCTTGGTGCGCGAGAAGGCGAGCACGTCTGCGGTTGCCGCGTGCGCCCCGCCTCCGACCGGCCCGGCGGCGACGCTCGCGTCGGCGCCGAGCTTGAACTCGGTCGAGTACATCGAGTCCAGACCCCGGTCGGTCATGATCATCAGCACCACCTCGGCCACCTCGGCGCCGATCTGGAGGCCGAAGGTGACCGAGCCCATGTTGTAGAAGGCCGGCGGGCTGAAGCGGCCGCTCGCGTCTCGCGACAGCAGCACGCCTCCGCCCCCGGAGCCGCCGATGATGAAGCCACCCTTGACGAGCTCGGGCACGATCATCAGGGCGCGAGCCTCGTGCACGTGGTTGCGGAACCACGACATGTTGGGGTCGCCGACGAAGTTGCGATAGGTGTCGCGCGCGCGGTCGACGAGCGCCTGGGCGTCGGCGTGCGTGTCGGCGTGGGTCTCGGACGTGAACCCCGCCGAGCCCAACAGGAGTGCAGCTACGGCAAGAGCAGCGGAACGGGCGCGATGGCGCACGCGGTGCGTGTGTGGGGTCGAGCTCGACATCTTGCGAACCTCCCTCGGACGGGCTCGCGTGGCCACGAGAGCACCGGTGCGGGGCGCGGCGCGAGCCAGACGGTGATGTGCTCGACGCCTACCCTCGCATCGTCGACCGCGAGGCGCAAGCGGGTGATCGCGGTCGAGGGGGGCGATCGCTGCGAGGACCGAGACCCCCGGTCGGCAGGCGACGCGGCGGAGCCCCACGCCGAGGCGCGGGGCTCCGTTCTAGAGAGCAGGCCTCAGCAGCCCGCCATGCACTTGCCGTCGCCGTCGAACTCCATGGTCCGGCCGCTGATCGGCAGGTGCGACGGCATCTTCGCCGCCTTCATGAAGGTCTCGGTCTTGGTGCCGGCGATCACCTTTCCGTCCTTGGTCGCGACCTCGTTGGCGTGCGACGGAATGACCGACCTCGCCTTGATGAGGTCGTTCACCACGAACGCGGCCTCCTTGGGGCCGGTGGTGAAGGTGTTGCCGATGTTGATCACCGCGAGCTCCGCACCGTAGTGGTCGCGCACCACCTTCTCCTGCTCGGCGGTGATCCCGGTGTCACCCGACAGATAGGCGACCAGGCCATTCGAGAACGTCAGCACGTAGCCGGTCGGTGGTCCGACGTAGGCGGTGAGCCCGGCCTGGTTCAGGAGCTCACCGAGGGTGCCGGGGATGAAGCTGCCGCTGACGCCGTTGGAGTGTGCGGCCGGGACGGTGGTCACCTCGACGCCGCCGACCTTCATCGACGCGCCGAAGCGCACGAGCTTCGACGACTCCGGGTCGCCACCGACACCCTTGAGGCGCTCGGAGAAGAAGCGTGGCATCTCGCTGCCGGTGACGATCAGGGATTTCTTCGCCGCCGCGATCTCGACCGTGTTGGTGTTGGGGCTGGTGCTCACCGAGACGTCCGGCTTGCCACACTCGCCGGCGTTGACGGCCGAGATGCGTCGATCGCCTGCGTGATCGCCGTGCATGTGGCTGACGAGCGCGGCGTCGATCTTGCCGAGCCGTGGATCGTCGGCTCCGGCGACGGTACGGCCGGCGTCGTAGAGGATCCGCGTGCCATCGGGATCCTCGAAGACCATCGCCCGGTCGAACCGGCAGAACTCGCCGTCGTGGCTGCCGAGCGGGGTGACCTTCACGTTCGCGGCGAGCGCCGGTGCGGTGGTCAGGGCGCTCGCCACGAGGGCGGCGCCTGCGGTCAGGCATGCGTTGTTCAGCCTCATCTGTCTCGTCCTCCTCGTCTTCTCTGTCATCGTCGTCGGGCCTGCTCGACTGTTCGGCATCCAATCTCGGCACAACACATCTGCGCCGGCCGTTATTCCGTCGGGCGGGAAGCTCGGGCCGTGCGCCTTGGGGAAACTCTGCACGACTCCATGGTGGAGTTGCGCAGAGACGGCGGGCGCAAGGCGCGGTGTGCGCCTGCCCATCTCCGATTGCTCACGCGACCGAGAATGACGGTGCATCCCCACGACCCTGCGGCCGGCTCGGGGCAGGCAGGCGCGGGTCGCGTCCTGCACCGCGGGAAGATCTGCAGCCTCGCAGACCTTCCCTAGTCGCGCATGCGCGCGCACGCTCGCTCGAACGCGCCGAGGCATTCCTCGATCGTGGTCTCGTCCATCGGCGTCGACAGGCACCCGAGCCCGCGCTGCGACACGATCACCCCGGATGCAATCAGCTCGCGATGGAAGCGTGCCAGCCAGTCGTTCGATGCGGCGTCGGTGGGCACGCTGCGGTAGTTCTCGATTGGACGATCGGTGGGCACGATCTGGAACAGGGATGCGTCTCCGGTCGCTCGCGCGCGCACGCCAGCGCGCGCGAAGATCGCGTTGACGCCGGACCGCAAACGGTCGCCGAGATGCTCCAGGCGAGCGAACGCCTCGGGGGTCAGCTTGGCGAGTGTCGCGATGCCGGCGCTCGCCGACAGCGGGTTGCCGCTGTAGGTGCCACCGGAGATGACCTTGCCGCCCTTCGCCGACGCGTCGAGCATCTCCAGGATCTCGGCGCGGCCGCCGACTGCCCCGATCGGGATGCCGCCGCCGATGATCTTTCCGAAGGTCGTGAGATCAGGGAGACCGCCGTAGCGTCCCTGCGCGCCGTCGGGGCCGACTCGGAACGCGATCACCTCGTCGAACACGAGCACGATGCCGTGGCGGCGCGTCACGTCGCGGAGGAAGTCGTAGAAGCCGCTCGCCGGCAGCACCATTCCAGAGCGGTTGGAGAGCGGCTCGACCAGGAGCGCCGCGATCTCGTGCCCGTGCTGCTCGAGCAGGCGCTCGACGCCGTGCGGGTCGTTGAACGGCAATACCACCACCTCGCCGGGGACGGTGGTCGAGATGCCGCCGGAGCTGGGGACGGTGCGGGGCGCGTCCGACGGACCCCAGTCGGCCGGTGTCGAGCCGACCCCCATCTGCACGTAATCGTAGTAGCCGTGGTAGGCGCCCTCGAACTTGGCGATTGCGCGGCGACCGGTGAAGGCGCGCGCGAGCTTGATCGCCATCATCACCGCCTCGGTGCCCGAGCTGCGGAAGTGGATGCGCTCGATCGACGGCACCCGATCGATGATCGCCGAGGCGAGGGCCACCTCCGGCGGTGAGGGCTCGGAGAAGCTCATCCCGCGCTCGAGCTGGGCGATCACCGCCGCGTTCACGTCGGCATCGCAGTGGCCGTGGATCAGCGCGGTCATGTTGTTCAGGCAGTCGATCCGCTCGTCGCCGTCGACGTCGGTGAGCCGGCAGCCGGCGCCATGGCTGGCGTAGATCGGGTAGGGCGCGAACAGGTAGTGGAGCCGCGAGGTCCCGCGTGGAATCAGCTCGCTCGCCTGTGCGTGCAGGCGCGCGGTGGCGGAGTCCGGATCGAGGTACCGGGTGAGGGTGCGCGGTTCGTTCAATCGCGTGGACACGGTGTGAACCCTCCATCGACGGGCGTCGCGCGACAACGGCGGCGCGTGGCCGCCGAGCTTACCAGCTCGCGCCGACGCGTCGTGCGATGCTGCGTTGCAGCGCGCCTCACCGGGTGGGTGGTGGGCGCACCCCGGCCGCCTCGCCGGTGACCCCGAGCGAGCGCAGCACCGCCTGGAACTCGTCCTCTCCGAGGTCGACGAGCTCGACCACCCGTCCGTAGAGCATCACCGTCGGCACGTACTCCCGCCCGAGCTCGCGTTGAGCCCGGTACAGCTCGTGCAGCACGATGCGCTGGACACGGTTCAGGCCGTCGCGGACGTCGGGCAGCCAGTCGTTCGGGCGTCGCATCGCGAGACGATAACGCGATCGCGCTGCCGGGGGCACTCGGCACGGCTCGGGCGGCGGCGATACACTGCATCGGTCAGAGGCGCCGCCCGGCGTCTTCACGGTCCAGCGAGGGGAATACCCGGCATGAATCCGATTCGAGTTGGTGTCGTCGGCGCGGGCGGCAATACGCGGAAGTTCCACATCCCGAATCTCCAGAAGCAGGCCGGGGTGGAGGTGCTCACTCTGGCCAACCGCACGCGGGCCTCGGGCGAGAAGGTCGCGCGGGAGTTCGGGGTACCCGAGGTCGCCGACCACTGGCGCGCGGTGATCGAGGACGACCGGCTCGACGCCATCTGCATCGGAACCTGGCCCTACCTGCACGCGCCGGTCACCATCGCCGCGCTCGAGGCCGGAAAGCACGTGCTGTGCGAGGCGCGGATGGCGATGAACGCGTCCGAGGCGCACGCGATGCTCGCCTGCGCGCGCCGCCATCCCGAGCGCGTGGCGCAGATCGTCCCCGCGCCCCACACCCTCGCCTTCGACCGAACCATCGTCGACATGATCGGCGACGGCTACATCGGTGAGCTCATCGCGCTCGACGCGCGGGTGGTGAGCCCCAGCGACTTTCCGCAGTGGGACACGCCGGTGCACTGGCGCCACGACCGCACGCTCTCGGGTTTCAACATCATGTCGATGGGCATCTGGTACGAGGCCATCATGCGCTGGATCGGTCCCGCCGCCACCGTGCATGCGCTCGGCCAGTCGGTGGTCCGCCACCGTCGCGACGGTGACGGGCGCCGGGTGGCGATGGAGATTCCGGACCACGTCGAGGTCGCCTGCCGAATGGCCCAGGGTGGTCAGATGCGGCTGTTGGTCTCGACCGTCCTCGGGCTCGGCAGCGGCATTCGCG
This sequence comes from Ectothiorhodospiraceae bacterium, assembly GCA_024234875.1. Taxonomy (GTDB): domain Bacteria; phylum Pseudomonadota; class Gammaproteobacteria; order HK1; family HK1; genus JACKNM01. The sequence goes on from JACKNM010000003.1 coordinate 295,350, forward strand.
TCGACATCTACGGGACCGAGGGGACGCTGCGCCTCGCCGACGAGGGCTCCGGACTGACGCTGACCGCCGGACGGCGGGGCGACGCCGCCCTCGCGCCGGTCGCGGTCGACCCCGCGAAGCGCGGTGGTTGGCGCGTCGAGGAGGAATTCGTGAACGCGATTCGCGGTCTGGAGCCGGTCACCCACACCGATTTCGCGACCGGCGTGCGTTACATGGAGTGGACCGAGGCGGTCAGCCGGTCGATGCGCAGCGGCGAGACCGTGCGCCTCCCGCTGTGAGCACCGAGATCGTTCGCATCGAGACCATCGCGGTCTCGCTGCCGTTCGAGACCGGTGGTCCCCGCCTCGGCATGCGGCCCGGGCTGAACACGCGCCCGTGGATGGCGATGGACTGCCTGATGGTCCGGGTGGAGACCGCCGACGGGCGCTCCGGCTGGGGCGAGGCCTTCGCGCACTTCGTCGGGCCCGCCACCCAGGCGATCCTGGACCGCCTCCTCGGACCATGGTTCATCGGTCGCGACGCAGGCGCGATCACGCGCCTGATGGAGCAGGCCCAGCACGCCTTCCACGGCCTGGGGCGCAACGGCCCGGTGCTACACGCGCTTTCCGGGATCGACATCGCACTCTGGGATCTCGCGGCGCAACGCGCCGGCCAGCCGTTGTTCCGGTTGCTCGGCGGCGACGGCGCCCCGCTCGAGCGCTACGCGAGCCTGATGCGCTACGGTGGCGACGTGGACGCGGTGGCCCGCAACTGCCGGCGCGCCGTCGACTGCGGATATCGGGTCATCAAGCTCCACGAGACCACCGTGCCTGCGTTCCGGGCCGCGCGCGACGCGGTGGAGGGCCGCGCCGGCATCGCGCTCGACGTCAACTGCCCGTGGTCGGTGGACGAGGCGCGGGCCATCGCCCGCGAGATTCGCGACGACCACTTCTACTGGCTCGAGGAGCCGGTGTGGCCGCCGGAGGACTTCCGCGGGATCGCACGCGTGCGCGACGAGGGCGTGACGGTGGCGGCGGGCGAGAACGTCGGCACCGCGCACGAGTTCCAGCGGCTGTTCGAGGCCGGCGCGGTCGACGTCGCGCAGCCGAGCGTCACCAAGGTCGGTGGCATCTCCGCCATGCGGCGCATCCTCGAGGTCGCCCGCGTCTACCCGGTGCGGGTCGTGCCGCACTGCTTCTACTGGGGGCCGGGGTACCTCGCGACCGCCCATGTCGCCGCGTCGACGCCGCGTCCGACCCTGGTCGAGACCGCATTCATCGACCTCGAGCGCCCGCCGCACCCCTGTTTCGAGCCCGCGAGCGCGAGCCTCACGCTACCGGACCAGCCGGGGCTCGGCTTCCTTCCGGACTGGGACGCGCTGGAGCCGCACGTGGTCGCGCGGGGGATGACGCCGTCGGGCTGAGTCGGATCGCGGCGGCACCGCGTCGGCGCCGTCGCGGGGCGCTCAACCGGGGGGTGGCGCGGTCGAACGGCCGGTCGAGCGTCGGCGACTCGGAGTGCGGGAGTCGGGGGGCGCGTCGTCACCCGACATCCTGGGCTCGTCGCTCTCCGAAGGGCGCATCGGCGCCGCGGACAGGGCACGCACGTTGCGAGTGCGAAGGAACGGCCGGTTGATCGAGACGCCGCTGCGGGACTCCCGCCACACGATCAGCAGGCCGGACAGGATGATCACTGCCGCCCCGAGGTAGACGTGTCGGTCGGGGGTCTCGCCGAACCAGAGCGTCCCGTAGATCACCGCCCAGATCATCTGGCTGTACTGGAAGGGCGCGACGAACGCCGCTGGTGCAGCGCGATAGGCGGAGATGATGAGCCACTGTCCCGCCATCGCCAGGGCGCCGATGGCCGCCGTCTTGGCGAGGTCGAGAAACGGCATCGGCACGTACACGAACCACAGCAACGAGCCCGAGAACACGATGTTGGCGAGCAGCGGGTAGATCATCAGCGTGGCGGCGCGCTCGACGCTGCCGATGCGTCGGGTGGTGACCGAGCTCAACGCGCTGCAGCACACCGCCAGCAGCGCCGCGACATGGCCCGGCTTCAGCGCCTCGACCCCCGGACGCAACACGATCAGTACCCCGATGGTGCCGAGGCCGATCACCAGCCATCGAAACAACCGCACCTTCTCGCCGAGGATCGGGATCGCGAGCACCGTGATCAGCAGGGGGGTGGCGAACAGCAGGGCATAGGTCTCGCTGAGCGGGAGCGAGCGAAAGGCGAAGAACGCGAGCGCGATCGACGCCACCATGCAGCCGGTGCGTAGCATCACCCACCCCGGGTGCACCGGGCGCAGGTTGCGTTGCTGTGGATCCGCGGCCAGCGAGAACGAGAACGGGACATAGCTGAACAGCACCGCGAAGAACACGATCTGGAACACCGAGTAGCCGACCAGACTCTTGATCAGCGCATCGTGGAGCGCGAACACGCCGTAGCCGGCGAGGGCGCAGGTCACGGCGCGGGCGACCGCGATCGGTCGTTCGGTTGGCGTGGTCACGGGCGTTCCTGGTGCACCGGTGGCGGGTGGGGCCCCGGGTGAGCCCGGCGACCACGGTCGGAACGCGATTGTGCGAGATGAGGCGCCGCCCGTGTCAAGGCGACGCCGAAAGCGAGCGGACCCCGGTCATCGGGGCATGCATCTGGCCCCGATGACCGTCTGGCGCGCGCCTACTCGATGGTCCCGCGGATCTCGCCGGGGGGCGAGTCACCAGCGACCCCGGGTGGGGTGGTGGGGTCGAAGTCGTTGGTGTGCACCACCACCGACGCGCGGCCCTCCATCATCGCGTTGATGAGGCCGCGGATGCCGGTTCCGTCGGGGTTCTCCGGGTCCGGCGCGAGCACGCCGACGAGCTGCTGGTCGGAGTAGATGAGCCCGGAGGCGAGATCACCGTCGATGCGCTCCGCCACGCTCACCCCCGCGCCTGGCGCGGCTGGTGGGGTCGAGGGCGCGAACCAGTACGCGATCGGGCCTGCCGGGTCGGTGACCGCGACCGGAGCCGGAGCGACGTGGATGTGCGCCATGAACATGTTCTCGATGCCGGCGACCTTGACCGAGTACCGGACCGCGGTACCGCCGTCGATGACCTCGAAGCGGGCCTGCCCGGTGGCATTGGTGGCAACTGGCTGGCCCGCGGCGTTGAAGCCGTCGAGATGGGCGCGGAATTTGAGCGCGCGGTCGGCCTGAGCACCGGTGGCGACGGCGAGACCGAGCGCGAGCGCGACGAGCGTTCGCTTTTTCATTGCTGTTCTCTCCTCCGTGGGGGCATCACCTCGATCGGCGACACCGTGCCATCGAGAACAGTCCGGGCGCCCGTCGTATTCCGGGCGTGGACGCGGGCGTCGGCGTGCCCACGCGTCCCGATGGCGCAACCCTATAATCCGCGCTCGACGCAACCGATGGGACTTGATGTCGATGGCTGCCTATCCCGGAACCGAGACCGAGCGCCGCGTGCCTCACGAGACCCTCGAGAGCGCGGTGGCCAGAATCTTCGCCGCGTGCGGCATGCCCGATGCTTGCGCGCGCCTGCTCGCGGCGACGCTCGCCGATGCCGACCTGCACGGCGTGCACTCGCACGGCGTGATGCGGGTGCCCGACTATGCCGGGCGCCTGACGCCGCCGGAGGGGTTGAGCGCGGTGGCGACGAAGATCGCCGGCGTGCGCGGCGGCGTGAATCCCGAGGGTCGCCCACGGGTCGTGCGTGACGCCGGTGCCGCGCTGGTGATCGACGGTGACAACGCGATGGGCCAGATCGCTTGCGACTTCGCGATGGACACGGTCATCGAGAGGGCGCGTCGGACCGGCGTCGCGTTCGCCGCCATCGGCAACTCCAACCATTGCGGGGCGATGGCCTGGTACGTGCGCAAGGCGGTCGCCGCCGACATGATCGGCCTCGCCTCGACCAACGCACTCCCGACCATGGCGCCGTGGGGCGGGGCCGACCGCATCGTCGGTATGAATCCGCTTGGCGTCGGAATTCCGGCGGGAAGCGAGGCGCCGTTCGTGATGGATTCCGCCTTCGCTGCCTGCGCTCGCGGCAAGGTCGTGGTCTACAACCAGAAGGGCCACGCGTTGCCGCCGGGCTGGGCACTCGACCGCGACGGCCTGCCGACCACCGACCCCGCGGCCGCACTCGACGGGCTGCTCCGCCCGATCGGTGACTACAAGGGGGTCAATGTCGCGATGGCGCTCGGAATCATGTCGACGATGCTCTCCGGCGCCGGTTACGGGACCCGGCTCGGCAACCTCGACGACGGCCCGCACGCGGGTCGAGACGGCCAGTTCGTGATGGCCCTCGACATCGGCGCGCTTACCGATCTGGCCGAGTTCAAGCGCGAGATGGACGCGGTGATCGACGAGATCCATCGTTCACGGCGCGCACCGGGCACCGAGCGCATCTACTGCGCCGGGGAGCTCGAGCACGAGACCGCGCTCGCCTACCGCCGCGACGGCATCCCCCTCAACGACGAGACATTGTCCGACCTCGCGAGCACCGCGGCGGCTCGCGGGGTCGATCTGTCGGATCTGCTGGAAGCTGCCCGGGGTCGGACCAACTTATCCATATGATTTTGATTGGCTTTTCCGGTTTTCGGAGGCCTTCGGGGTCCACGCCAGCCGCTCCGTCGCCGGCGGTCGAGCGATGCGCTGGTGGTTAGAGAAGGTCTGCAAGACCGCAGACCTTCCCGGGGGGCAGGGCTCGTCCTCAGCTCGCCCGCCCTGAAGTCGCCTGCCCTGAGCCTGCCGAAGGGCCGAAGGGATGCACCGCCATTCTCGACCGCGCAAGCGATAGAAGGAGCGAGGGAGGTGCAAACCTCGCTCTGTCCTTCCGTCTCTGCGTAACTCCACGATGGCGTCGTGCAGCGTTTCCTTGGCTCGGCCTCTCGGCTGCGCCGCGACCGAGCACGCTCCGCGGGCCGCGGCCCCGCTTGCAGCCGGCGAGATGTTGAAAAAGCGCTTTCAAGTCAGAGACCTGAGTTGGTCCGACCCCGCTCGGGTCGCCGTGCGCCAGCGACGTGGCCAGGTCCTGGCCGCAGCGCGTAGGCGGTGCAAGAGTCGGCCGATCTCGCGGGCCTGGGCCTGACGGCCGAGTCGCATCGCGGTCTGCGCGTCGATGTACGGGTAGCGGCCCGCGAGCGGGACGTCGGGGTGTCGGCCGGTGGACATGTTGCTCTCCTGATTCGGTTGCGCGGCGAATCCCGCGTGTCAGGAGAACCTTAGGCGCTGCCCATATCGCAATAAATAGGAGATCGCGAGAAGAATTGTTGCGAATAAAGGCCTAATGCAGTGGGCCGATCGCAGTGCCGATGCCGAGGCTGAGGCCGAGCGCTCAGCCGTAGAGCGGGAAGCGCTCGCAGAGCGTGTCCACCTCGGCCCGGGCGCTGGCCACCGCGTCGGCGGTGTCGCCGGCGATCAGCGCGTCCACGAGGTCGGCGATCATCGTGCCGAGCCGGGTGGTCTCGGCCTCGCCGAGTCCGCGGGTGGTGATGGCCCCGGTGCCCAGGCGGACGCCGACCCATTCCGATGGCCGCGGTGCGTCGAACGGGACCGGGTTCTTGTTCGAGGTGATTCCCGCCGCGGCGAGGGTGTCCTGCACCTGCTGCCCGGTGACCCCCCGGCCGCTGAAGTCGAGCAGCACGATGTGGGTGTCGGTGCCCCCGCTCACGATGGTGATGCCGCGCTCGGCGAGGGTCGCCGCCAGCGCCCGCGCGTTGGCGCACACCGCGCTCGCGTAGTCACGGAAGGCAGGCTGCAGGGCCTCGCCGAGGCACACCGCCTTGGCGGCGAGGATCTGGCTGTGGAGGCTTCCCTGCACTCCGGGGAAGACCGCCGACTGCAGCTTGCGCGCCCAGGTGTCGTCGCGCGAGAGGATCAGGCCACCGCGCGGACCGCGCAGCGTCTTGGTGGTGGTGCCGGTGACGATGTCGGCGTGTGGCACCGGGCTAGGGTGGACGCCCCCGGCCACCAGACCCGCGATGTGGGCCATGTCGACGAGGAAGTACGCACCGACCGCGTCGGCAATGGCACGCATGCGCGCGAAGTCGATCTCACGCGGGTAGGCCGAGCCACCGGCGATCAACAGCCGCGGCCTCACCTCCTGTGCCTGTGCCTCGACCTGGTCGTAGTCGATGCGCCCGGTGTCGCGCCGAACGGTGTAGTGGTGGGCCTCGAACCACCGACCCGAGAGATTGGGGCGCGCGCCGTGGCTGAGGTGGCCGCCAGCCGCGAGATCCAGGCTGAGTATGCGGTCACCCGGCCGCACGAGGGTGAAGAAGACAGCCTGGTTCGCCTGCGTGCCGGAATGGGGCTGGACGTTCACGTAGCGGGCGCCGAAGAGCGTGCGCGCGCGCTCGATCGCCGCCGTCTCCACCGTGTCCACGTGCTCGCCGCCACCGTGAAAACGGCTGCCCGGATAGCCCTCCAGTGTCTTGTTGGTCATCGCGTGACCGAGGGCTTCCAGCACCGCGCGACTGACGATGTTCTCCGACGCGATGAGCTCGAGGCTCGAGCGCTGGCGGCGATCCTCCGCCGCGAGCGCGTCGGCAACGAGCGGATCGGTGGTGCTCAGCCCGGCGGTGAAGAACTGACGGCTCATCGATCGGTCCTCGGATGATTCGATATGGGTGTTGGCGCGGGTCCGCGTCGGCGTGCTGCGCGCGGACGCTCGCGGTGGTCAGTCGATACGGGCGAGCACCCGTTCGCGAAGCGCGCGGGCGCGGGTCGGGTCGGGCAGCTCCGCTGCCAGCGCCTCGAGCAGGCCCTCGAGGGCGCGGCGGCCGGTGGGCACGCCTCGACTGGCGAAGTGCTCGTCGCAGATGAGCGTCGCGATCGGTCCGAGCAGCTCGGCCACCTCCTCGACCACGACGGCGCGAATGCGGTCGGGTGCGGTGGCGAGGGTATCACCGGGCTCGGCCGACGGCTGCGCGGGCCCGCCATCTCCGAGCAGGGTGGCGACGAGCTCGGGCGTCGGCGGCAGCGACTGCGACTCGCTGGCGCCGACCTGCACCCCACGGGCGAAGCGATGCCGGCCGGCGCGGATTCCGCGCATCGCCGCGACCGCCTCCATCCCTCGCAGCCGACCGAACGCGACCGCGACGATGCCACCCCGGTCCAGCACGAACCGCGCCGAGTGGTTGTCGTCGGTCGCGATCATCAGCGTGCCGGTCGCGGACTGCTCGGTGAGTGCCCGCAGCGCCTGCATCAGCGACGCGAACGGAAGCGCCTCGCCCGAGTCGCTCATCGCCGCGTCGCGCGCGCGTCGGTCACCGAGCGGTGCCGCGCTGCTCGCGCGCATCCATCGATCGGCGTCCGTGTCATGCGGGCTATCGCGCCTCGGCCGCCGGCGTCGCGCGGCGCAGCCGCTCCATCGCGTAGCGCACGCTGGTGCCGAGGCGGTCGATGGCGCGCGCCAGCGCACCGATCTCGTCGGCGCGCGCGGTCTCGGAGATGGTCTGATCGAGCCCGCCACGGCTGATCGCATCGGCGATCCGGGTGAGGTTGCGAATCGGTCTGGTCAGGCGCGCGGTGACCAGCCAGGCGACGAGCGCCACCACCAGCACCGTCGCCCCGAGCAGCACGATCGCCTGACGATTGGCCTCGGAGACGGCTGCGAACGCTTCCGAGTACGGCTGCTGGGCGACGAGGATCCAGCCCTGCCGGGTGGTCGCCATCGCCGCGATCATCCGCTCGCCGGTCTCGTCGACGAAGGTGGCGCGCGTCTGGCCGATCTGCCGTGCGGCCTGGAACGCCGGATGATTCGCCAGATCCTTGCGCTCGCGCGTGTACGCCTCGTCCTGGTGCGCGATCACTCGCCCGGCGGGGTCGACGAGAAAGGCCGAGCCGGTGTCCCCGATGCGGGTCCGCGCCACGCGGTCCGAGATGTCGGCGATGCTGGTGCCGGCGGCGAGAACGCCGGCCAGGCCGCCGGCGTCGTCGCGGATCGGCACCGAGAGGATGAAGGCCGGCTTGCCGGTGGTGCGGCTCACCAGCACCTGCTGTCCGAGCGCCTGTCCTGCCAGCACCTGCTGGACATACTCACGGTCGCCGTAGAACTTGAGCTCCTTGCCGTCGCTCCGCCCGATGTTGTTGCCCTTCGGGTCGACGGTGAAGGCGAGATACGTCCAGTCGTAGACGTCGACGATCTGGGCGAGGATCGGATCCTGCAGATCCGCGCGCATCGAGCGCATTCCCGCCAGCATCGCGTTCTGCCGCAGCATGCGGTGATTCATGTCGACCCAGGAGTCGACGTAGCCGACGAGCTCGGTGGTGACCGACTCGAGCTGGTCGTCGGCCTGTCGCGCGAGCTCCGCGATCGTGCTGCGGTAATTGACGGACCAGATGCCTGCCAGCGGCACCAGGGCCACCAGCAGCAACGTGATCAGCGTCTTGTGGAAGATCCCGAGACCGAGTCGTGCCTTGCTCTGCTTCTGTGCCATCCCGCGATCTCGCTCCCGGGTCGACGACGCTCCCGTCCGTGACGTCGTTGCCCATGCGAACGACCCGCGCACCCCTTGCGTGGTCCTCGTGAGCGGTGGATGCCGTGCGGCCGAAGTCTATTCCTCGGTCTGGCGGCTGACCACCCCGATGGGTGACTGGCGTGCACGGTGGGACGAGCGCCGTCGGCGCTGGAGATGGGGTGTCGGCTCGACGGTCTTCCGCGTCACGGTGCGGGCCGCGCGGGGGCGCGATGACGCTCGGGACGAGGATCCTGCCGCCGGCGTGCGCAGGAGGGATGGGAGACGGGGGAGGGTGGGGCGGGCCGTCGAGCGACGGCCCGCCCCGGTCGGGATCAGGCTGCCTTGAGGTTACCGGCAGCCTGGCGGCCGCGCTCGGTGATGACCTCGAAGCTGACCCGCTGACCCTCGGTCAGCGAGCCCATGCCCGAACGCTCGACGGCGCTGATGTGAACGAACACGTCGCGCGAGCCGTCGTCCGGCTGGATGAAACCAAAACCCTTGGTCGGGTTGAACCACTTCACGGTGCCGATAGCCATTCTGGCCTCCGGTATTTCGGATTTATCGAAGCCGCGCGCAACCTGCGCGCGGTTAGCACAACCTATCGGTCTTGGGATGTCTTGAAGCGCCGACCCGGGACCGGGTGCGGTAGCGAAAGGCAGGCCAGAACGTAGATCGTGCGGAGGAGACTACGCGCCCCGGAAAGGAAACGCAAGATTCCGCAATCGAGCATGGCCGGCTCGTATCGGTTGCGACGATAATCGCGACCTCATTGCCCGCACGCCGGGCGTGCGGAACGGGGCGTCGACGTCCCGAGGTGGCGCCCCGTCCATGGCATCGACCGCATCACCGCCGCGGGCACCCCGGTGGCTGCGGATCCCGGACGCCTATCGGCGCCCGAGCGGTCCGAGCATCGCCCTGTTGTTCGCGATCGCCACCTTCACCCGCTCGGTGTTGCTCACCGTGGTCCCGCTGCAGGCGCTCGCCTACCTCGGCAGCGCGCAACGGGTGAGCGTGCTCTACCTCTGCGTGTCCTTGATCGCGGTCGCCGGCAATCTCGGCGTGCCGTTGCTGCTGCGCTGGCTCCCGCGGCGCGCGGTCTACGCGCTCGGCGTGGTGCTGCAGCTCGGCTGCGTGAGCCTGATGGCCACGGGGCAGCCGGTGTTGTTCGTGTGCGCGATGGTGTCGCAGGTGCTCGGCATCGCCTGCGCCGAGATCACCCTGAATCTCTATCTGCTCGACCACATCCCACGCCGCGAGCTGGTGCGGTTCGAGCCCTTGCGCGTGTTCTACGCCGGCGCCGGCTGGGCCGGCGGGCCCTGGCTCGGGGTCTGGCTGCAGCAGAACCTCGCCGGGGTGATGCCCTTCGCCGTCTCGGCGTTGGGAGCGCTGGTCATGTTCGCGTACTTCCGCGCGCTGCGGCTGGGTCCGCGTGCCGCGGTCGCGCCGCGGGCGTCGCCGCCGGCAAGCCCGCTGCGGCACCTTCGACGCTTCTTCTCGCAGCCACGGCTCGCACTCGCGTGGATCCTCGCTATCGGGCGATCGAGCTGGTGGACGGTCTTCTACGTGTACGCCCCGATCCTGCTCGTGCGCCAGGGCGCGCCGGAGGAGACCTGCGCCGCGATCGTGTCGGCGGGGAACGCCGCGGTGTTCCTCGCGCGGGTCTGGGGACGGCTGGCGGCGCGCCACGGTGTGCGCAAGGTGTTGTTGTGGGGCTACGGTGTCACCGGCGCATTGACCCTGGTGGTCGGGCTCGCGCCGGCGGTGGTCTGGCTCCTCGCGGTGCTGCTGGTGGCGAGCGCAATCGGCGCCTCGGTCATCGACGGCGCCGGCAACGTCCCGTTCCTGCGCGCGGTGCGGCCATACGAGCGGGCGGAGATGCTGTCGGTGTTCATGACTTATCGCGACGCGTCCCAACTCGTGCCCCCGGCGACGTTCTCGGCCCTGCTCCACGTCATGCCGTTGTCGTCGGTGTTCATCGTCGTCGCGGCGTGGATGCTGGGCCTGGTCCACTACGCGCGCTACCTCCCGCGCCGACTGTGAGCGTCACCGCGCTGCGACGACGCGGTGATTGATCTGGATCATCTGGCGGCTCTCGTCACGGGCGTCTCATACCGATATCCATCGCGGGTAGCTCGAGGAGCAACGAGACGTGAAGCAGGGTGAGTTCAAGACCCGGGTCATCTGGTGTCGGGATCGGGCGATGGAGGTGGCGGTGACCTTCGCGGTCAAGGGCACGCTGTTGCGGCGCGAGGTGGAGGTCGCGGACTGTCCGGCGATGCACGAGCCCGGTCGCCGCTGCGCGCGGCAGTGCGTGGAGTGGGTGGGCGCCGGCACCGCCGCGCGCGCCTGGAGCGGCTGACGCCCCGCGGTCGCGGTCTCAGCCCTGACCCGTCGGCGCGAGCAGGGCCCGCAAGCGGTCCAGCTCGTCGCGCAGCGACTGCACCTCGGACTCCAGGGTCTCCACGCGTGCCGCGAGCGCGCCGCGGTGGCCACCGCCCGCCTCGTCGTCCGCCCCTGCCTGCGACTCGAGCGACGACGGCTCCTCTGACGGTGGACCCCCGAGCAGGTGGGCGTGGCGTCGCTCGCGCTGCCCGGGCCGGCGCCCGAGCTCGACGACGTAGGGTCCGCGCTCGGCGCTCGCCAGCGCGTCGAGCACCGCCTCGACCTCGCCGACGTCCCCGAATGCGTGCAGCCGGGCGCTGCGCGTGCGCAGCTCGCCCGGGGTCTGTGGCCCGCGAAGCATCAGCAAGCACAGCACCGCCAGCGCGTCGGGGCCGAATCCGAATGCGAGCCCGAGCTCGTCTGCGAGCCGATGCCCGTACTTCGGCACCCGGCTGCCGGCGGGGCTGCGGCTGCGCACGAGGCTCGACGCGACCATGCGGTCCAACGCGTCCTGGACCTCGGCCTCGCTGAAATCGGTGACCGGCTCGCGGCCGGTGCGCTGGTTGCAGGCGGTGGTCACCGCGGCCAGCGACATCGGGTAGTAGTCCGGGGTGGCGAGCGACTTCTCGACCAGGGCCCCGAGGACGCGGACGGCGACGGGATCGAGCGGTTGGATCATCGCGGGCGTGCTCGGCGACGCGGTGGACCGTCCGACCGGGATCCCCCGGCGCGGACCGCGTGGCGCCAGACGCGGTCCCGGAGCGACGTCGAGCGTGCTCGCCCGCGTTGCGCCGGCCGACTATAGCCGAGGCGTCCGCTCGCCGCCGGGCTCGGGCGTGGCGGCGCTCAGTGCACGGTCGCGCGCGGCTCCGACGGGGCGACGTCGGCCGGCGCGCCGGGAGGGCCGGCCGCCACGCATCGGTTGCGGCCCCCGCGCTTGGCGGCGTAGAGCGCCACGTCGGCGCGCTCGATGACCGCATCGGGGGCCTCGCCGGCGGTGAACGCGGCGACCCCGATCGAGACCGTCACCTGCACCGTGTCGTCGCGATGGCGGAACCGGGTCTCGGCGAGTCGCACGCGTAGCTTGTCGGCCAGCACCAGCGCCTGCTCGGCATTGGTACCGGGGAGGAGGCAGAGGAACTCCTCGCCTCCGAACCGGCCCACCACGTCACTCGCCCGGGTGCAGCGCGCGAGCACCTGTCCGACCGCCTTCAGCACCCGGTCACCGGCGGCATGGCCGAACTGGTCGTTGATGCGCTTGAAGTGGTCGACATCGAGGACCAGCACCGCCAGCCCACCGCCGTGGCGCAGGTGACGCGCGTGCTCCTCGGCCAGTCGCTCGTCGAGCGCCCGACGGTTGTAGAGCCCGGTCAACGCGTCGTGCATCGCGCGCTGACGCTGCACGTCGAGGTGCTGGCGGAGCTTGGCGGCGACCGTCTCGGAGTCGCGCAGCCGCTGCGAGAGTCGCTCGAGCTCACGGCTGCTCTCGGCATTGCGTTCCGCCTCGGCCTGCAGGAACTGCGTGAGCCGCGACTCGATGTGCGAGAGGCGCTCGGTGACCGTCGCCTTCAGCGCCTCGAAGCTGTCGGAGCTGTCCATCGCGGCGGTCAACCCGACGATGTCGCCGGCCACCGACTCGCGAAGCGCGTCGCCGGCGCAGCGCGAGTCCTGGTGGCCCTCGCGCACCCGGCCGATGAACTCGTCGAGCTCGCCGAGGCGCTCGGTGACCTGGCCGAGGAACGCCTCGATGGCGTCGCGCTCCTTCGCCAGCGCGCGGCGCACCGCGACCATCAAGTCGGCGACCCGCTGGGCCATGGCGAGCGCGGCCTTGCCCTGCAGCGGGCGCTCGAGCGCCTGGACGATGGCGTCGACCTCGCCCGCGAGCCCGTCCGGGAACTCGATCCGGTCGAGCATCTCGCGCAGCACCAGGTTGACCACCCGGTCGTCGTCGGTGTGTCCGGCCCGCGGCAGCAGCCGCGACAGGAACGAGCGGCCGGCGCGGCGCGGTGGCGGCTCGGGCTCCTCCGCGGCGACGACCTCGGCCGCCGGCGCGCGCTCGGGCACCCGCCGGGCGGCCGGCTCCGGGGTCGTGGTCGGCTCCGGTGTCGCGGCGACTGCGGCCGGCGGCGCCTCGACCACGGACGGCGGCGGGGTCTCTTCGCGTCGCTCGGCGGTGTCGACCGCGCTCTGCACGTCCTCGATCAGGTCCGCGAGGCGGTTCGGCTGCGCGCCGGAGCGGACCGCGGCCCGCAGGGCGTCGAGTCTGGCGTCGACCTCCGCGTCGTCACCGTATCCGGTCAGCGCGAGGCGCGACACGCAGCCGAGGAGGGTCTTCTCCGCCTCCGCCCAGCGCCGCTCCTTCTCCTCGATCTCGTCGAGGCAGCTCAGATAGCGCTCGCGCCAGTCCTTCTCGTTCCGGCTGCCGTCCGCGCTCGCCCGTTCTCGCGCCATCACCACACCTGCACGCAACTCGTCTGCCGGCGGCGCGGTTCCCGCCGGCGGGATGTCGTGACTGTGTCGGCCGGGTGGGCGAGAAATTCAGCGCGGGGGGACGGACGGCACGATGTTCACGTCGCCGCGGTACTCGAGCACCTCGTGTGGTGTGCCATCGGGAGGCGGGGTGTCGGTGACCTGCCAGGAGCCGTTCGCGCCGCGCCACTTGTAGAGGCGGGTGACGGGCGCACCTGGAGGGGTGATTCCGACCTCACGGAGCACCGGCGCCATCTCGCGCAGCACCGGTGCGACGGTCGCCGGGGCGTAGAGCCAGAGGACGCCGAGCGCGGCGCACGCCGAGAGCAACACCACCACCAGCACCAGGGGCCACCGCCGCCGTCGGCGGCGCCCCAGGTAGGTCGCCGGGTGGCCCGAGCCGAAGTCGAACTCACCCGGATCTCGCCCGCGGGCCACGATCGCGTGCTCCGTCAGAACTCGGCCAGCTCGCGGATGGCGGCGACGATGCGCTCCTGCGACGGGATCACGGCGCGCTCCAGGTTCTCGTGGAACGGCATCGGCACGTCGAGCCCGCACACCCGGCGGATCGGCGCATCGAGATCCATGAACGCCTTGTCGGAGATGATCGCCGCGACCTCGGCGCCGAAGCCGCCGGTGGTCCACGCCTCGTGGCAGATGAGCACGCGACCGGTCTTGCGCACCGAGGCGAGGATGGTCTCCTCGTCGAGCGGGCGCAGCGTGCGCGGGTCGACCACCTCGACGCTCAGGCCCTCGCGCTCGAGCTGCTCGGCCGCGGCCAGCGCGCGCGGCACCATCGCGAGCGTGGCGATGACGGTGACGTCGGTGCCAGCGCGCTTGATGTCGGCCTTGCCGATCGGCAGCGCGTAGAGCGCCTCCGGCACCGGCCCGCGCGAGGTCATGTAGGAGAGCTTGGTCTCCAGGAAGATCACCGGGTTGTCGTCGCGGATGGCCGACACCAGCAGGCCCTTGGCGTCGTAGGGCGTGGACGGGGCCACCACCACCAGCCCGGGGACGTGGGTGAACCACGCCTCGAGGCTCTGACTGTGTTGCGCAGCGAGGCGCACGCCGCCGCCCTGTGGACCGCGCACCACCAGCGGCACGGTGTTCTTGCCGCCGAGCATGAAGCGGAACTTCGCCGCCTGGTTGACCAGCATGTCCATGGTCAGGGTGATGAAGTCGAAGATCTGGATCTCGACCACCGGGCGCAGCCCCGCGATCGCCGCGCCCACCCCGCAGCCCACGAACGTCGCCTCGGAGATCGGCGTGTCGCGGACCCGTTCCGGCCCGAACTTGCCCACCAGCCCGGCGCTCACCTTGAAGATGCCGCCGGTCTCGGCCACGTCCTCGCCCATCAGGATCACGCGCTCGTCGCGCGCCATCTCCTGATGCAGCGCCTCGTTGAGCGCGGTGGTGAACTCGATCTCGCGGTCGCCCGGCGGGGGCGCGGGCTCCGGCGTCACGTGCGGGGCGTACACCGCCTGCATCATCTGCTCGACCTTCGGGTCGGTGCCGCCGCGCGCGAACGTGATCGCCGCCTGCAGCTCGCGCTCGACCTCCTCGGCGATGGCCGAGGTGCGTGCCTCGTCGACCTCGCCGGTGGCGTGCAGTCGGTCGACCACCCGCACCACCGGGTCGCGCGCCATCCACGCCTGGAACTCCTCGTCCGGGCGCGGATCGCGCAAGTTCGCGCGCATCGAGTGCTGTCCCCAGCGGTAGGTGAGTGCCTCGATCAGCGTCGGTCCCTCGCCGGCCCGGGCCCGCGCGATGGCGTCGGCGGCGACGTGGTACACCTCGGCGACGTCGTTGCCGTCGACCCGGATCCCGGGCATCGAGTAGGCGGCGGCGCGCTTCCAAACCTCGTCGATCGCGGTGGTCTGGCGGTACGACGTGGTGAGCGCGTACTGGTTGTTCTCGCACACGAAGATCATGGGCAGCTTCCACACCGAGGCGAGGTTCATCGACTCGTGGAAGATGCCCTGGTTGTTGGCGCCGTCGCCGAAGAAGGCCACCACCACGTTGCCGGTGCCCTTGAGCTTCTCGGCCAGCGCGGCGCCGCACGACAGCGGCATCGCCGCGCCGACGATGCCGTTGGCGCCGAGGATGCTCAGATCGAGGTCGGCGATGTGCATCGACCCACCCAGGCCGCCGCAGTAGCCGCTCTCGCGGCCCATCAGCTCGGCCATCATCCGCTTCGGGTCGGCGCCCTTGGCGATGCAGTGGCCGTGACCGCGATGGTTGCTCGCCATGTAGTCGCGCTCGCCGAGGTTGGCGCCGACCGCGGCCGCGATCGCCTCCTCGCCGACGTAGCTGTGCGCGGTGCCCTTCACCTCACCCGCGTTGAACAGCTCGGTGACCAGCTCGTCGAAGCGACGGATGCGCACCATGGTGCGATACAGCCGCTCGAGCTCCTCGGTCGGCAGCGTGAGGTTGGTGGCGGCGGTGGCGTCGACGGCCATCTCTTCTCTCCTGGTGGTGGTTCGCGCTGGGGCGGTCGCGCTGCGACCGGTGGCCGCGGCGTGGCGGCGCAGGAACGGCAGCACCGCGTCGATGAACGGGCGTGGATGCGAGGCGAACGGGACGTGCGCGGCACCGGCGACGGTCACCGTCTCCAGCCGCGGGCAGTGTCGGCGCCAGTCCGCCCCGAGCGAGGCCGGGGCCAGCGAGTCGCGATCGCCGTTGACGAGCAGGGTCGGGCAGGCGAGGGTGGCGCTCGCCGCGCGCAGATCGGTCTGCTCGAGGATCGCGAGCCCCGCGAGCACCGCGTCGGGGTGCGGCGGGCTCGCGAGCAGCCGGGGCGCGAGGCCGGTGACGCGGGTGCGGCCGGCCTCGTCGCCGGTCGCCTGCATGGCGAGGAACTCCCGTAGCGTGCTCGGGTAGTCGCGGTGCAGGCGCGCCCCGTAGTCGGCGAGGACCTCGCGGCGCATCGCCCCGTTCCAGCCGTCGGTGCGCACGAAGCACGGTGACGAGGCGACCAGGATCAGGGCACGGACGTTGCCGGGGTCGGCGAGCGCCGCGCGCAGCGCGACCATCCCGCCGATCGACCAGCCGAGCCAGAGCGCGCGCCGCGGCACCACCGCGGCCACCATGGTCGCGGCCTGGTCGAGGTCGAAGCCGCCCGGCGGCATCGGGCTCGACCCGTGGCCGGGCAGGTCGACACGCCAGGTGCGGAAGTGGCGACCGAGCGCGGCGGCCAGCTCGTCGAACGCGCCGCCGTGGAAGGTCCAGCCGTGGATCATCACCAGGTCGGGCCCGTCGCCGTCGACCTGCACTCGCAATGCGTCCGCCGTCCCAATGGTGCTCATCGGCTCGCTCGAGATCTCCGCTGCGTGGTGGGCCGATCGCGCCTGCGGCGCCGTCGACGGGGACGCAGTATGGCGCCGCGGGCGGCGGAGGTGAACGCCTCGCCGTCCGGCCCGAGGCGGCACGCTTCCCTCGCCTCGCCCTCGATGCCATTCTTGGCGCGCCCCCGTCCCCGCCCCTGGAGACCGCGATGTCAGACGCCTTCGACCCGGTCGAGTTCGAGTTGCTGAAGAACGCGCTGTTCGGCATCGCCGACGAGATGGCGCTGACCATCTGCCGCACCACCTACTCCGGGGTGTTGCGCGACAACATGGACTTCTCGACCGCGATCGCCGACGCCGACGGCAAGATGGTGGCCCAGGGCCTGACCCTGCCGGGCCATCTCGGCTCGGTGCCGACCGCGCTCGACGTGGTGGTGGAGCGCTTCGCCGGCGACATCGCGCCCGGCGACGTGTTCATCATGAACGACCCGTTCGAGGGTGGGATGCACCTGCCCGACATCTTCGTCTTCAAGCCCGTCTTCGCCGGTGACGAGCGAGTCGCCTTCGCGTGCACGGTGTGCCATCACGGCGACGTGGGCGGCCGGGTCCCGGGCTCCAACGCGAGTGATTCCACCGAGATCTACCAGGAAGGGGTCCGCATCCCGCCGCTCAAGCTCCACGATCGCGGGCGCCGCAACGAGACCCTGATCGCGCTGCTCGAGCGCAACGTGCGCATCCCGGTGCAGCTGATGGGCGATCTGCGCGCGCAGCTCGCCGCCTGCCACATCTGCGAGACCCAGCTCGCCGAGCTCGTCGACCGCCACGGACCGGCCAAGCTCCGCCGCTACATGACCGAGATCATCGACTACGCGGAGCGCCTCACCCGCGCCGCGATCGCCGAGCTCCCCGACGGCGAGTTCCGCTTCGACGACTGGATCGACGACGACGGCATCGACGTCGACCGGCCGATCCCGCTGGTGTGCACCATCAGGAAGCGCGGTGATCGGCTCCAGGTCGACTGGACCGGTAGCTCCGAGCAGGTCAAGGGCGCGATCAACAGCACGCTGTCGTTCACCAAGTCGCACTCCTACGCCGCGGTGCGCTGCGTGCTCCCCGGCGACATCCCGAGCAACGAGGGCGTGTTCCGGGCCATCGAGGTGATCGCGCCGCCCGGCACCATCACCAACATGGTGCTGCCCGGGGCCTGCGCCGCGCGCGGCCTCACCGGCTTTCGCATGGGCGACTGTGCGCTCGGCGCGCTGGCGATGATGGTGCCCGAGCGGGTCTGCGCCGCGTCCGACGGCGGTAATACCGGTGTCTCGATCGGTGGCTGGACCCGCGAGCGCAAGCCCTTCATCTATGTCGACTTCGCGTGTGGCACCTGGGGTGGTCGGCCGTGGGCGGACGGTCTCGAGGGCAACGCCAACCTGTTCGCGAACATGGCCTCGCAGTCGATCGAGGTGACGGAGTCGGAGCATCCGCTCGAGATCCTTCGCTACGAGTTCCTCCCCGACCGCGCCGGCGCCGGGCGATTCCGCGGCGGCGCGCCCTACGTGCGCGAGTACCGCTTCCTGGAGCACGAGGGCGTGTTGCAGGTGCGGTCCGACCGCCGCCGTTTCCGGCCCTACGGGCTCTACGGCGGAGGCCCGGGACGGCCGTCGGCCAACTACCTGGTGCGCGACGGCGAGCCGCGGCCGATGCCGACGAAGTTCATCCACGACATTCGCCACGGCGACGTCTTCCGCCACGAGCTGGCCGGCGGCGGCGGGTGGGGTGACCCGCTCGAGCGCGAGCCCGAGCGGGTGCTCGCCGACGTCCGCAACGATCTGCTGAGCGCGGCGCTCGCGCGCGCGGACTACGGGGTGGTCCTGACCGCGGACGAGACCGCGGTCGACGCCACCGGGACCGCCGGTCTGCGCGCCCGGATGCGGGCCGCGCGCGCCGGCCAGGCACCGGCCGTCGCCTGGGACGACGCGCCACAGGCGGCGGAGTGACATGAAAGGACTACGCATCGGCGTCGACATCGGCGGCACCTTCACCGACATCGTCCTCCTCGACGACGACGGGCGAGTGCTCACCCGCAAGGTGCCGTCGACCCCGGACGATTACGCGCGCGGCATCGTCGACGGCCTGGCGGCGCTGTTCGCCGCCAGCGGCGTCGGCCCTGGCGAGGTCGAGGAAGTTCTGCACGCCACCACCGTCGCCTCCAATGCGATCCTCGAGCGCAAGGGCGCGCGGGTCGGGTTGGTGGGCACCGAGGGCTTCCGCGACGTGCTCGAGATCCGCAGCCTGCGCATGCCGCGGCTCTACGACATCGCGTGGGAGAAGCCGCCGCCCCTGGTCGAGCGCCGGCTTCGCGTCACCGTGGACGAGCGCATCGACGCCCGCGGCAACGTGCGCCGCGCGCTCGAGCGCGCCGATGCCGAGCGCGCGATCGACCGCCTCGTCGCCGAGGGTGTCGACGTGATCGCGGTGTGCCTCATCAACGCGTTCGCGAATCCCGAGCACGAGCGTCTGATCGAGGCGGTGGCGCGCGAGCGTGCGCCCGGCATCCCGTGCACCACCAGCCACGACGTGCTGCCCGAGATCAAGGAGTACGAGCGGACCTCGACCACGGTGATCAACGCCTATGTGATGCCGGTGGTCGCCCACTACCTCGCGAGCCTGCGCCGTGAGCTCGACCGCGGTGGGCTCGGGGTGCCGCTGCTCCTGATGCAGTCGAACGGCGGGCTGCTGCCGGCGGAGGAGGCGGCACGCCACCCGGCGCACATCATCGAGTCGGGGCCGGCCGCGGGGGTGGTGGGGGCGCAGGTGCTGGCCGCCCGGCTCGGACTCCCCGACGTCGTCACCTTCGACATGGGCGGCACCACCGCGAAGGCGTCGCTGGTCGAGGGTGGCGCGTTCACCCGCAGCCAGGACTACCAGGTCGGCGGCGGCATCATGCGTGGCTCGCGCCTGCTCACCGGCTCGGGCTATCTGCTACGGGTGCCGGCGATCGACCTCGCCGAGGTCGGGGCCGGCGGCGGCTCGATCGTGTCGGTCGACGCCGGCGGCTCGCTGCAGGTCGGTCCGGAGAGCGCCGGCGCGGTGCCCGGCCCGGTCTGTTACGGCCGCGGCGGCGACCGCGCCACGGTCACCGACGCCAACGTCGTCCTCGGCTATCTCAACCCCGAGTTCCTGGTCGGCGGCGAGCTCACTCTCGACGCCGACGCCAGTGCGCGCGCCATCGCCGCCCAGGTGGCCGAGCCGCTCGGCATCGACGTCGCCCACGCCGCCTACGGCGCCCACCAGGTGGCGGCGGCGACGATGATGCGCGCGATTCGCGCGGTGTCGAGCGAGCGCGGTCGAGACCCCCGCCGTTACGCGCTGTTCGCGTTCGGCGGCAACGGCCCGTTGTTCGCCGCGACCATGGCCCGCGGCCTCGGCATGCGGCGGATCGTGGTGCCGCCCGGCCCCGGGCTGTTCTCGGCCTTCGGCCTGCTCTACGCCGAGGTCGAGCACCACTACTCGCGCAGCCTCCTACGGCTGGTCGCGACCTGCGACCCGAGCGAGCTGGAGGCCGCGTGGGCCGAGCTCGAGCGCCGCGCGCACGCGCAGCTCACCGCGGAGGGCTTTCCGCCCGAGCGCCAGGAGCTGTTGCGCTCGGCCCACCTCCACTACAAGGGACAGTCGTACGAGCTCGAGGTGCCGGCGCCCTCGGGGACCATCGACGCCGCCGCGCTCGCCGCCATCGAGGACGCCTTCGGGCGCGAGCACGAGCGGACCTACGGTCACCGGGCCGGGCGTGAGGAGCCGGTCGAGCTGGTCCACCTCGGCCTGCTCGCGCGCGGGCGCGCCGAGCGCCCGCGTACCCCGGCCGGCATGCTCGCCGCGGGGGCGGACGGCTCGCGGCCGCGTGCGGCGCGCAGCGCCTACTTCGGTCCCGAGCTCGGCTGGCTGGAGACGACGGTGGTCGGTCGCGCGGCGCTCACGACCGTTCATCCCGGGCCATGTATCGTCGAGGAGTACGACGCCACCTGCCTGGTGCCGCCCGGCGCGCGGGCGGTGCTCGACGACGCGTCGAACATCGTGATCGAGCTGGATTGAGCGCGAGCTCACGCCATGCGCGTCTGCGGCCGGGCTCGCCGCGAGCGAGCTCGCGGGGCGGCACGCTGTGACAGATTTCATCAATTGGCCGGGGCGCGGTGCGTTATATTCGACGAGCCGTTGCCGGCGACGGGCCGGGCGAGCGCGAGGCATGTAGCACGTGATCATTCCCTGGAAAGGCCTGCTGAACCCGAGCGAGGTCACCGCCTTGCTCGAGCTCGCGCTGCTCGTGGACTCGCGGCCCGGCTCGGCGACCGCCGGTGGCGCGATCCAGGGCCGCAAGAACAATCGCGAGCTCGATCTCGGTGAGCACACCGCGCGCGTGCGCTCCACCGTGGTCGAGGCCTTCAACCGCGTGCCGGTGCTCGGCTACGCGCTGCTGCCGCGCACCGTGAGCACCCCGATCCTGAGCCTCTACGACCCCGGGATGTTCTACGGCCAGCATGTCGACTCCGCGATCGGCGAGAGCGAGGGGCGTACCTTTCGTAGCGACATCTCGGTGACCATCTTCCTCAGCGACCCCGCCACCTACGACGGCGGTGAGCTGGTGATCGATTCCGAGTACGGCACGCAGTCGTTCAAGCTCGGTGCCGGCGACGCGGTGTTCTATCCGACGCTCTTCCTGCACGAGGTGCGTCCGGTGACCCGCGGCCAACGGGCCGCCTGCGTGCTGTGGCTGGAGAGCATGGTGCGCGACCCCAATCGTCGCTCGGTGCTGCTCGACCTGGCCCACCTCGGGAACTGGATGGGGCGTGCCGCACCGCAGGACGCCGAGGCGCGGCAGTTGCTGGCCAAGGTGCGGGAGAACCTGTACCGCATGTGGATCGAGAGCTGAGCGTGACCCGAGAGAGCCCGCCCGCGGTGCCGACCGGGCGCCGAGTCAGTCGCCCCCAACTCCCCGAGGGATGCCGAAGATGACCGGCTACACCTGGATCGTCACCCGCGACACCGTCCTCGGCGACAGCAGCGACGCGGTCGGGCGAATCGGGCCGTCCGGTGCCAAGGAGCGTGCGCGCTTCGACACCGTGATCATCCAGGGCGCTCACTTCCGGTTGCTCAACGAGTCCGGCGAGACCCAGTTCCTCGGCTACATCCTCGGCGAGTACGCGGGCAACGAGCCGCTCGACGACTACGGCCGAAGCCACGGCTGCGTGGCCATCGAGTACGAGCTCGAGGGCGAGTGGCTGCCGCCACGCGCGTTCAAGACGCGCCAGGCGCCGCGCCTCTGATCACCGACCCGGGCCGTGTCCCCGGCTCGCAATCGCTCATCCGCCGACGTGGATCCCGCTCTCGCCGGCCGCGTCCAGCCCGATCCCGAGCTCCGACGGCAGTCCGCGCCGGCGCTGCCCCCAGCGGCTGTCGTCGCCCGGCGCGAGATGGGGGCTCGCGGGGTACTGGTAGCGGTCGGTGCCGCCGGCGTCGATCATGACCCCGATGCTCGCGCCGAGGGGCCGCTTCTCCACGCACTCGGCGCCGACCTCGCCCAGCCCGCTGCCGTAATCGTTCAGCGCCCGATAGGCGTCGTCGCCGGCGTTGTCGACGAGCAGCCCGACGCCGTTGCAGTGCGAGGCCCCGGCGCCGAGCCCGGCGATGACGTAGACGTCGTCGCCGCGCTCGTTGAGCAGCGCTCCGACACTGAGGTCGTGGCCGGCGCCGAGGTGCATGTAGCTCGGTGGCGCGTGGGTGTTGAAACGGTCGTCACCGTCACCGCCGTCGGCGAGCACCGCGAGCGCGAAGTGCGCGCCACCGCCCTGCGCGTAATACATCGCCTCGTAGGTGTCGGCGCCGTCGGCGTCGGAGAGGAAGCCGGCGCCCTGCCAGTAGCCGGTGCCCTGGGCGAAGAGCGCGGCATCGTAGCGGTCGTCGCCGCCGGCGTCGCGGAGCACGCCGACGCCGCCGGAGAGATACACCCCGTGCGCGTCGTGGCGCCGCCCGAATCCCGCGCCCTGGCAGAACGAGACGTTGCTCCGCCGCGCGGTCTGGCTGCCGGGGAACAGCAGCAGCCCTCCCCGCTCGAGTCGCCCCGGCTCGCAGGTGTAGACGTCGTCGCCGCCGCCGTCGAGGAGCAACCCGAAGCCGCCCGAGTAGCCGAATCCCTGCGCGGCGTGGACCGCGCGTCGCAGGTCACGGCCGTTGCCCGCGTCGACCGCGATGGCGATGCCGAATACCGCCGCGCCCTGGGCTCGCGTCTCGGCCAGGTAGCGGTCGTCGCCACCCCCGTCGAAGAGCACGCCGACGCCGAGGTGGGCGTAGCCCTGGCTCATGTTGAGCGACTGGTAGTGGTCGTCGCCGTCGCCGAGGTCGAAGAGCATGCCGATGCCGTCGCGGCCCGCCCCCTGGCGCGCCTCGGTCGACAGGCTGAACGGGCCGGCCTCCGCCGAATGCGGCGCCCGGCCGGCGCCGTCGGCCGGCAGCAGCCGCGCGTCCGGCGTGCCGCCGTGCTCGGGGTAGCGGTAGCGGTCGTCGCCCGCGACGTCGATCAGCAGGCCGACCGGGTAGCCGCGCGCGTTGCTCCCCGCCGCTCCGTAGTAGGCGTCGTCGCCGCCGAGGTCGACCAGCAGCAGCGGCGCCGGCTGGAGGTCGTGCACCTGGTCCGCGGCGTCGGCGATCACGATCTCGCCGAGCGGTGTCGGCTGCCGGTAACCGACGCCGCGGCGCCCCGCGAACCGCTCCAGCCCGGCGGACTCGATGGCCCACGCGAGCTGGCTGGCGGCGCGATAGAGGCGTGCGCGGGGTGCACCGCCGAGCAGATACCGGCCCACCCCCGGCAGGCGCGGGTCGATCCAGGGCGAGCCCGGGTCGAAGGTGAGGTGATTGCCGCCGTAGTCCCACATCTCGAGGGCGGGCCCCGGGGGCAGCTCGACCGCGGCGTGGGCGGCGTCGCGCGCCGCCGCGGCCTCCGCGACCGCCGCCAGCACCGGCGCGAGGGCGCGCGCGAGATCCGCGGGGAGCACACCGGAGCCCGGTGGACAACCGGTGCCGGCGGGGTCGAGCGCGCAGAGGGCGGCCAGCGCCTGATCGAAGGCCCGGGCGTCGTGTGCCGGTGCGGGTGGCGGCGCGTCGTCCGGGCCGAGGTCGAGCACGCGCGCGGCGTGGCGAATCAGCCCGGCCACCGGATGTGGGCTCGCGAGGTGGCGGTCGGTGATGCCCGCGATCTCGCCCTCGACGCAGCCGAGGCGCGTGGCATCGGACTGCGCGAGACGCAGCCACGACAGGCGAAACGGATCCTCGAGCGCCCCGGCCCGGGCATAGGGCGACGACTGTCGGTCGGCCTCGTCGAGACCGATCACCACCTCGGTGGAGCCGAGCGCACGGTCGAGCAGCGGCGTCGCGCGGTCGGCCTGGCAGGGGCCGGGCAGGGGTATCGGATCCCAGTCGCCCGGCCGGTCCCAGACCCCGTCGGCGACCTCGGTGCGCGGCGTCAGCGCGCAGCCGGCGAGGAGTCCGAGCCAGGGCAGCAGCCAGAGGCGCAGTGCGCGCAAGGTCACTCTCCGTGGTGCTTCCCTGGACTCGCGGTAGCGCGAGTCCAGGAGTGTAGAGGCTCGCGGCGTCCGGCGGGCCGACCGGCCCCACCGCGACCGGCGGGCCGACTCCGGGGTATCGGCCTGCCCGGGGGGTTCACTTGAGGGCGGGGTCCGCCACGGCGCCGCTGCGCGAGCGGGCCGACGTGCTGACCGCGCTCGGGCGGTCGTTGCAGGCCGGCCTGACGGCGCGGCGCGCGCTGGCCGCGCTCGCGCCCGATGCGTCGCCTCACCTTCGAGAGCGGCTCCGCGCCGCCTCGCGCGACAGTGGAGGGACCATCGCCAGCGCCCTGGCCGGGGCCGGCCTCGCGCCGGCCCGCGACCGAGCCCAGATCGAGGCGGCCGAGACCGCCGGGTGCCTGGCAGCGGCGCTCTCCCGCCTCGGCGCCCGGCACACCGCGCGCGCTGCCCGCCGCGCGCGGGTCCGGGCCCGCTCGGCCCTGCCGTTGCTGGTCGCCCTGCTGGCGCTGGTTCTGCTGCCGCTACCGGCGTTGGTCGCCGGCCGGCTCGACCCGACGTGGTGGGTGGTGCGCACCGTGCTCGTGGTGGGGATCGTCGCCCTCGGCGGGCGGTGGTTGCTCCGTCGCCTCGCCGCGGCTCTCGACCAGCCGGCGGCGGGCGTGCTCGAGCGGGCGATGACCCGGCTGCCGCTGGTCGGTCGGATGCTTGCCGACGAGCGCCGGCTGGCGGCGCTGGAAGCGGTGCACGGGCTGCTGGTGGCCGGGGTGCCGGCGAGCATGGCTCTCGAGCGCGCCCTCGGACCGGCCGCCGGCGGCGGGGCCGGGCGCGCCGCGGTGGCCAGGGTCGCCGGCGGTGGCAGCCTCGCTCAGGCGCTCGACGCCACCGAACTCACCCCCGACCGCCACCACGCGGCGTTGCTCGCGAGCGCCGAGGTTGCCGGCCGACTCGACGACGCCCTGGAGCGCGGCTGCGCCGCTCTCGCCGCGGATCTCGACAGCCGCGCGACGGTGCTCGCCGACTGGTTGCCGCGGCTGCTCCACGCCCTCGTCGCGGTGCTGGTGGCGGGGTCGATCCTCGGTTGAGCGCGTGGTCGGCGACGTTTGCCGGGGGCCTCGATTGCATGCATATTGCCGCGATGCCTTCCATGTCGGTCCCTCTCGCGACCAACGGCGACCTCGGCGAGCAGCTCGAGCTGCTGGCGGAGATGGGGCAGGATTTCGCGTCGTCGCTGGACATCGGCGAGACGCTGTCGAAGGCGCTGGCCCGGATCGCGCGTTACCTCGATGCCGAGGCCGCCTCCCTGTTCCTCCTCGACGAGCACGACCGACAGCTCGTGTGCCGCGCGTGCTTCGGGCCGGTGAACATCACCGGCTTGCGGATCGATGCGCGGCGCGGCGTGGTCGGGCGCACGGTGCAGGACAACACCTGCCAGATGGTGCGCGACGTGCGTCTGGACCCGGACTTCGCGAAGTCGGTGGACGAGAACACCGGCTTCGTCACCCGCTCCATCCTGTGCGCGCCCCTGAGCGTCAAGGACCGGCGGGTCGGGGCGATCGAGCTCGTCAACAAGCGGCGCTCGACCGACGACGAGTCCGACGGGCTGTTCTCGGACCAGGACCGGCGCGTGCTGCAGGTGCTCGCGAGCTCCGCCGCGCTCGCCATCATCAACGCCCGTCTCACCGCCGCGGTGATCGAGCAGGAGAAGGTCCGACGCGAGCTCGAGCTCGCGGCCGAGATCCAGCGCAACCTCCTGCCGCGTCGCCGCGCCGAGGACTTTCCGGTGGTGGGGGTCAACGTGCCGGCGCGCGGGGTCTCGGGGGACTTCTACGACGTGTTCGACCTGCCCGACGGGCGGATCGGGTTCAGCATCGGCGACGTCTCGGGCAAGGGCATCAACGCCGCCCTTCTGATGGCGAAGACCGCGAGCATCTACCGCTGCCTCGGCCGCACCATCGACGACCCGGGCCGCCTGCTCGCCCTGGTCAACGCGGAGCTCTGCGAGACCGGCACCCGTGGCATGTTCGTGACCATGGTCGGTGGCGTGTTCGAGCCGACCACCGGACGCCTGTGCTTCGCGAACGCGGGGCACGAGCCGCCGCTGCTTCGTGATCGTCTCGGCGAGTACCGGGCCTATCCGGCCCAGGCGCCACCGGTCGGGATCGCGGCCGATCTGTTCCCGCCCGAGGGTTGCCCGGTCACCGAGCTGCGCCTCGGCGCGGAGACCCTGGTGGTGTTCACCGACGGCGTGACCGAGGGTCGCCTCGGCGACGGCTCGCCGGTCGGGGCCATCGGGGTGCGCCGGCTCCTCGAGCGGCATCGTACGCTGCGCCCGACCGAGCGCCTGTCGGCGGTGGTGGCCGAGATCGTGCGCCCGGGCCACCCGTTGCACGACGATCTCACGATGCTCCTGGTCGAGGGACCGCTCGCGCGGGGGCAGGGCGTTTGACCGCGCCGGAGGTGGGCGAGCGCATCGTCGAGCTGCGGGTGCAGTCGCGCGCCGACCGCCTGCGCGTGGTGCGGGCGGTGGTGGCGGAGGCGGCGCGATCGGCGGGAGCCTCGGCACCGTGTGTCCGCGACATGGTGATCGCGGTCGACGAAGCGTGCCAGAATGTCATCCGGCACGCCTACGGGGGCCGTCCCGACGGCGAGATCATCTTGCAGATCAGTCGGCTCGACGATCGGCTGATCTTCGATCTCGTCGACTTCGCCGCACCGGTGGATGCGTCGGTGATTCGTCCGCGCGACGTGACCGAGGTCCGTCCGGGCGGGCTGGGCACGCATTTCATCAACGAGTGCATGGACGAGGCGGTGTTCCGCCCGCCACCGGCCGGAGCCGGGAACCGGCTCTGGATGACCAAGCGCATCGAGTGAGACCCAACCCATGGACTGTGAGATCCGGGATGAAGGCGGGGTGGCCATCGTGGCTCTGACGGGCGACGTGGACCTCGAGACGTCGCCGCGGGTGCGCGGGGCCCTGCTCGACTGCGTCGGTGCCAAGCGCAGCGTCCTGGTCGACATGTCGGGCGTCTCCTACATCGACAGCTCCGGGGTCGCCAGTCTGGTCGAGGCCTACCAGACCGCGCGCAAGAGCAACACCAAGTTCGGTCTGGTGCAGGTGAGCGAGGCGGCGATGCGGGTGCTCGAGCTTGCCCGCCTCGACCGCGTGTTCGCCATCCACTCGACGCTCGCCGACGGGCTCAAGGATGTCGGCGGCTGATCGCCGGACGGGTCCGGTCCGCCAGATCGAGCAGCTCGGGCGCCTCACCGTTCGCGGTATCGAGGAGGTCGGCTACGGCGCCGCGTTGCTGCTGGAGAGCCTGTTCTGGGTCGTCGTCGGACGCCATCGCCGCCAACCGGTACGCCTCGGCGCGGTGGTCTCCGAGATGATGGAGATCGGCATCCGCGCGCTGCCCATCGTGTCGGTGCTGTCGGCGACCATCGGGGTGATGCTCGCGATCCAGGGCATCTACACCCTGAAGTTGTTCGGTGCAGAGTCGCGGGTGACCGTCGGCATCGCGTTGTCCATCACCCGCGAGTTCGCGCCGCTGATCACCGGCATCCTGGTCGCCGGTCGCTCGGGGTCGGCGCTCGCCGCGCGCCTCGGCACCATGAACATCAACCAGGAGATCGACGCGCTGCGGGTGATGGGCATCAACCCGGTGCGCTTCCTGGTCGCGCCGGCGTTGTTGGCGATGGTGGTGATGGTGCCGGCCCTGACCTTCTGGTCCGACTTCGTGGGCCTGCTCGGCGCGGGGATCTACGTCTCGCTCGATCTCGGCATGACGCTGAACGCCTACAGCGATCGCGTCATCGAGGTGCTCAAGGTCGACGATCTGATGCACGGCCTCGGCAAGAGCGTCATCTTCGCCGCGCTGATCACGCTGGTGGCGGTGGTCAACGGCGTCAGCGTGACCGGCGGTGCCGAAGGCCTCGGACGGGCGACGACGCGCGCGGTGGTGCAGGCGATCACCGCGATCGTCGTCACCGACATGCTGTTCGTGTTCGTGGTGACGCGGTGAGCGCGCGCGCGTCGTATGCGCTGCGCGACGCCCGTGGCGACGCTCCGGTGGTGATCGAGGTCGACGAGCTGGTCACCCACTACGGTGAGCGTCGAATCCTCAACGGCGTCTCGCTCAGTGTGCGCGAGGGCGAGATCCTGGTGATCATGGGCGGCAGCGGCTCGGGCAAGAGCACGTTGCTGCGCTATCTGCTCGCGCTCGAGCAGCCGACCTCGGGCAGCGTCCGAATCCTGGGCGTCGACGTCGCGCGGGCGGCGCCGCGCCAGCTCTACGAGCTGCGCAAGCGCATGGGGGTGGCGTTCCAGGGCGGCGCGCTGTTCAGCTCGATGTCGGTCGGCGAGAACATCATGCTGCCGCTGCGCGAGCACACCGACCTCGACGAGCGGACGATTCAGATCATGGCCCGGCTGAAGCTCGAGGTGGTCGACCTCGCGGGCTTCGAGCATCTGATGCCGGCCGAGCTCTCCGGCGGCATGATCAAGCGCGCGGCGCTCGCCCGCGCGGTGGTCATGGACCCGAAGCTGCTGTTCTGCGACGAGCCGAGCGCCGGGCTCGACCCGGTGGTGGCGGCGGCGCTCGACGACCTCATCCTGCGCCTGCGGGCGGCGCTGGGGATGACGGTGGTGGTGGTCACCCACGAGCTCGACAGCGCGTTCAAGATCGCGGACCGGATCGTGGTCCTGGACAAGGGGAACATCCTCACCATCGGCAGCGTGGCCGAGGTGCGGGCGAGCGACAACGTGCGGGTGCAGAATCTTCTCAATCGCAAGGTCGAGGCCGAGGAGCTCGACCCGGACGCATACCTGCGCCGACTCATGGGGGAGGGTGTCGGACGGTAGGCGCGCGGCGCGGCTCGCCAGTCCGGGGCAACGATGCGAAGCAAGCGAATCAACTACCTCGTGGTCGGGGTGTTCGTGCTCGCCATGGTGGCGGGCGTGGTGGTCAGCGTGTCGGTGCTCAGCGGCCGCACCGGCCCCACCGACACCTACTACACGACCTACCACGATGCGACCGGGCTCAAGTTCGGCAGCCAGGTCCTCTACATGGGATTCCCGGTCGGGCAGGTCGAGGAGATTCGCCCGGAGGTGGTCGACGGCCGGCTGCGCTTCGCGCTCACGCTGTCGATACGCGAGGACTTCCGGGATTGGCGGATTCCGAACGACAGCGTGGCCGAGATCCGCGCTGCCGGCCTGCTCGCGGCGATGACCATCGACATCCGCGCCGGCGACAGTGCGCAGAGCCTGCGTCCGGGCGACGTGATCGCCGGTCGTGAGCGGGTCGACGTGTTCGCCGCCGTCTCCGACACCGCCAACGCGATCCGCGAGGTGACGGACCAGACGGTGCGGCCGCTGCTCGGGCGTCTGAACGAGTCGGTGCAGACGATTGGCGATGCGGTCGAGCGCGA
This sequence comes from Ectothiorhodospiraceae bacterium, assembly GCA_024234875.1. Classification (GTDB taxonomy): domain Bacteria; phylum Pseudomonadota; class Gammaproteobacteria; order HK1; family HK1; genus JACKNM01. The sequence goes on from JACKNM010000003.1 coordinate 324,922, forward strand.
CGGTGCGCCGCTGCTCGCGAATCTCAACCGGGTGGCCGGCGAGCTGGCGGTGCGCGGCCCGGAGATCATCGAGCAGTTCCTCGCCACCGCGGTGGAGCTGCGCGGGACGAGCGCCTCGCTGCGCACGCTGCTCAGCGAGGAGAACACCGGCAAGGTCGGCGGCATCGTCGACAACGTGCTGGAGGCCTCGGTGCAACTCGCCGGACTCGCGGCCGATGCACGCACCCAGCTCCAGAGCCTGGTCGGGCCGCCGGTGGTGGAGCGGGTGCACGGGCTGGTCGACCGCCTCGAGGCCGCCGCCGGTGACGTCCGCGGTACCACCGCACTGGCGAGGAGCCGGGTCGAGACCCTGCTCTCGGAGGAGAATCTCGCGCGCCTCGACGCCACGTTGGCGGACCTGCGGGCCACCGCCGCCAATTTGAGCGCCGCCGCCACGACCGGCGATCGTCAGTTGAAGCGCCTGCTCTCCGACGCCAACCTCGAGCGGGTGGAGGCGGGGCTGGAGGGCGCGCGCCGCGCGGCGGAGCTCGCTCCCGACACCATCAGCGAGCTCCGCGACCGCCTCGGCGTCGTCCTCGGCGCCGACACCGCGGCGCGAATCGCCGCCACGGTGGGCGCGGCGGAGCGCGCGGCGAACGCCGCGGCGGAGCTCGCGCAGGGACTGAACGCACGTCTCGGCGCCGCCGGTGAGGACCTGCAGGCGATGCTGGCCGAGGGCCGGCGAGGCGTCACGGCGATGCTCGGCGAGCCGAACCTCGCCCGCATCGACCGCACCCTCGGCGCGCTCGAGGGCGCGGCGACGAATCTGCGTGACACCGGCGTGCAGGCTCGCGAAGCGCTCGCCCGGGTGCTCTCCGAGGGGAACGTGGCCCAGGTCGAGACCACGATCACGCGCCTGCGCGAGAGCGCCGAGGGCGCGAGGAGCGTGGTCGAGGAGACGCGCGGCAACCTCTCCGGTCTGCTCGGGCCGGATACCCGCGGACGGGTCGAGGCAGCGCTCGACAACGTGACCCAGGCCTCACGCGACGTGGCGAACCTGAGTCGGGCGCTCGACGCACGACTGTCCGAGGTGCTGACGCCGCAGACGACGCGCAAGATCCAGGGTGCGCTCGACAACATCGCCCGCGCCGCGTCGAACATCGCCACCCTCACCCGCGATCTGGGGGCGACGCGCGACGCCGTCGACCGCGTGCTGGTCGCGCTCGACGCGATGGTGACCGACAATCGCGCCGACATCCGCCGCTCCGTGTCCAGCCTTCGCTTTACTCTGCAGACCGTGTCGCAGCATATTTCGGCGCTGAGCCAGAACCTCGAGGGCACCAGCCGCAACATGGTCGAGTTCAGTCGACAGATTCGGAACGACCCGAGCGTGCTGCTGCGTGGGACGGCCGGACAGCCAGCGTCGGGGAGCCCGTGATCGTGCGCTGGACGCGTCGCTCGGCGGTGGTGATGGTGACCGCGCTGTTGGTGGCCGGCTGTGGCCAGGCGCCGCGACCGCCGGTCGAGCGCTTCTACCGGCTCGACGTCGGGACGGTTGCCGCATCGCGCGAGGCGCCGGCGTCGGGCGTGCTCGAGGTCCAACGCTTCAGCGCCGATGGCGTCGTCGGCGAGCGCAACCTGGTATCGGCCTCCGGCAACGGCACCACCGAGCTGGTGCAGCTCGACTACCACCTCTGGGCCGACCCGCCGACCCGCATGCTGCAGGACCTGACGGTCGAGGTGCTGCGTGCGGCGGCGGTGGTCGAGCAGGTGACGACCCCGGAGCTGCGGGTGTCCGCGGATTACCTGCTCGCGGGAAAGATCCAGCGCCTGGAGCAGGTGCGCACCGAGCCGCCGGGGGTGGTCGCGCGGGTCGAGCTGGTGCTGACACGAGCGGTCGATGGTGAGCTGCTCTGGGTCGACACGCTGGAGGCGACACGCCCGGTGAGCGATCTGGCCCCGTCGAGCGCCGCCATCGCCCTCGGCGAGGCGGTGGGCGAGGTGCTCGGCCGCGCCATCGACCCGCTGGCATCGGCGCTTCGCACCGGAGCCAGGAGATGAGCCCGACGGCGAGCCCGGCAACGAGCAAGGCCCGCCGCGAGCGTGATCCACCCCGCATCTCGATTGCGCTCAACGCCTTCGGCGGCGCCTCGGTGCTGTTCGCGGTGCTGTTTCTCGGTGGCTCGTTCTACATGGGCGACGACCTCGCACGCGCGTTCTGCCTCGGCGCCTTCTTCTCCGGGCTGCTCGGCGCCATCTTGCTGTTCGGCTTCGCCAAGGTCATCGACCTGCTCGACGCGATCCGCGCCCAGACCGTCGCCCACGAGGCCGAGCTGCCGTTCGAGGCCGAGCCCGAGCGCGCGGCCGGCGCGGATGCCACGCCCGGGCGTTCGGAGTAAACTCCCGCGCTCCCGTGCCCGACCGGTGGGCACGCTCGGCTCGTCGCGGAACATGGTCAGGTCCCTTCTCCTCCTCACCTCCCTGCTCGCTCTCGGCCTCGGTCTCGCTCCGGCTGCCGGAGCGGCCGACCTCGACGAGGCGCGGACCCTGGCGCGCCGGGGCGACTTCGACGGTGCGTTGACGGCGCTCGACCAGGTCCTCGCAGCGGAGCCGAACGATCCTCAGGCGCGGTTCCTCCGCGGCGTGGTGCTCGCCGAGACGCGCCGGGTCGACGAGGCGATCGCGGTCTTCACCGGCCTCACGCGGGACTATCCCGAGCTGCCCGAGCCGCACAACAACCTGGCGGTCCTCTATGCCGCCGAGGGTGAGTACGACAAGGCGCGCGATGCCCTGCTCGTCGCCATCAACACCCATCCGAGCTATGCCACCGCCCACGAGAACCTCGGCGACATCTACGCCAAGATGGCCGGGCTCGCCTATGACCGCGCGCTCTCGCTCGACACCGCGAACGCGACCGCGAAGTCCAAGCTCGCGCTGATCTCCGAGCTGTTCTCGACCCGTGCGGTGGCCGGTGAGGCGACCATGGTGGCGGCGGCTCCCGCCGCGAGCCCGGCCTCATCCGCGACGGCGCCGCCAGCGCCCGCGCCGGCGTCGCCGGCGCCACCGGTCGCCGCGACCCCGACTCCGACTCCGACTCCGCCGCCGATCTCGGCATCGTCGGCCGCCGCCGCGGCCGGCAGTGCGGTGGCCGTGCCGGCGCCGCCCACCGCCGCGCTGGCGCCCGGCGCCGCGGCCGAGGCGGTGACGCTCGCGGTACGTGACTGGGCCGAGGCCTGGAGCGGCAAGAACGTCGAGGCCTATCTGGCACGCTATGCGTCGGGCTTCCGCCCGCCGAATGGGATGAGCCGCGAGGCGTGGGAGCGCCAGCGTCGCCAGCGGCTTTCCGCGCCGGCGTTCATCCGGGTGTCGCTCGACGACGTGCGGGTCGCGACGAGCGGCGACGCCGAGGCCACGGTGACGTTCGTGCAAACGTATCGCTCGGACACCTACGGCGACCGGGTTCGAAAGCGCCTGACGATGACCCGCGAACGGGGTGACTGGAGGATTCTCCGTGAGCAGTCCGATCCCTGAGCGGGACGGCGCGCGTCGCGGCGACCGTCAGCACCTCCTGCTCGTCGTCACGGTGCTGGTCGTCTCGGCGTTGCAGGTCGCGTGGCCCGCGCGCGGCTCGGCGGCGCCGACCATCGCCGCCGGCGGGCCGGCGCTGCCGGCGATCTCGACCGGTCCGGACGACGAGGCGTTGCTGGTCGAGGCGCTCGAGCAGGTGCGCCGCGGCGACCTCGATCGCGCCCTGCGTGACATCGAGACGCTGGTCGCTCGCAACCCGAAGTTTCGCCTCGCCCAGCTCGTCTACGGTGACTTGCTGTTGGCCAAGACGCGGCCGATCGGCGGCTTCGGCGCGCAGCTCGCGGACCGCCCGGGTGCGTTGGCCGATCTCCGCGACGAGGCGCGGGTGCGCTGGCGCAACCGCCTGCGCAGCCTCGATCCGGACTGGCTACCGGCGCCGCTACTGCGGATGTCGGCCAGCCAGCGGCGGGCGCTGGTCATCGACGTCTCGGAGTCGCGCCTCTACGTGTTCCTGAACACCGCGAGCGGTCCGCGGCTGGAACGCAGTGTCTACGTCTCGACCGGCAAGAATGGCGCACACAAGGTGCGCGAGGGCGATCAGCGCACCCCGCTCGGGGTCTACTTCCTCACCGGGCGCATCGCGCCGGCGAGCCTGCCCGACTTCTACGGCGCGGGCGCGTTTCCGGTCAACTACCCGAACGAGTGGGACGTCCGCCAGGGAAGGACGGGGTACGGGATCTGGCTGCACGGTGTTCCGGCCGATACCTACAGTCGCCCGCCGCGTGCGAGCGATGGCTGCATGGCGCTTCCCAACGAGGACATGAGCGCGCTGTGGACCAGCCTCGACGCCGACAACACCCCGGTGATCATCGCCGAGCGCATCACCTGGTTGCCGCGGGCGGAGGTCGAGGCGAGGGCGCTCGCCCTGGAGGCGGCCATCGATGGCTGGCGGCGGTCGTGGGAGTCGCGTGCGGACGGCGAGTACGCGCGGTTCTACGCCAGCGACTTCACCGGCGCCGGCCTCGGGCGCCAGCAGTGGCTCGAGCACAAGCGCAGAGTCAACGCCGGCAAGCGGTTCATCCGCGTCGCGCTCGACGACCTCAGCGCCTTCGAGTACCCGGGCGAGGACGGCCTGGTGGTGGTGACCTTCGAGCAGTCCTATCGCAGTGACAACTTCAGCGAGCGGGCCCGCAAGCGCATGTACTGGCGCGCCGGGCCGCGTGGCGAGGCGACGATCCTGCACGAGGACGCCGCCACGTTGCGCCCCGAGCACCTGCGCGGAATTCCCTACTCCGCGCGCTCGGAGATGAGCGCCCTTAGCCGCTGAGCGAGCGCGCTCGCCGCCGTCGGCGTGGAGGTCCGCCGTGCGCGAGGGAGTCTTCCCTCGGCGCGGTTCAGCCGCCCGGAAGCCCGAGCACGATGCCGGCGAAGATCGCCAGCCCGAACCAGTTGTTGTTGAGGAAGGCCCGGAAGCAGCCGGCGCGGTCACGCTGGCGGATGAGGTGCTGCTGGTAGACGAACAGCGCCGCGCCCGCCACCAGTGCTGCGAAATAGGCCGCGCCGAGGCCGGCGACCAGCCCGATCGCGACCAGGCCCGCCATCACCACCACCTGGAAGCCCGCCACCCAGGCGCGGTCGCGCGCGCCGAACAGGATCGCGCTCGACTTCACCCCGATCCGCAGGTCGTCGTCGCGGTCGACCATCGCATACATCGTGTCGTAGACCAGCGCCCACACGATCGCGACGCCGTAGGTCAGCCACGCGAGCGGCGGCAGGCCGCCGACCTCCGCCGCGAAGGCCATCGGCACCGCCCAGCCGAAGGCGAGCCCGAGATGGAGCTGGGGCAGATGGGTGAAGCGCTTGTTGAACGGGTAGGTCATCGCCAGGGCGATGCCCACGAACGACAGCGCGATGGCCAGCGGGTCGAGCAGGCAGACCAGACCGAATGCGAGCGCGGCCAGCGCCACGAACACCGCCAGCGCCTCGCGCGAGGTGACCCGCCTCGCCGCCAGCGGTCGGTCGCGGGTGCGCTCGACGTGGGGGTCGAAGTCGCGGTCGGCGAAATCGTTGATGACGCAGCCGGCCGAGCGCATCACCAGCACGCCGACGACGAAGACCACGATGTGCAGCAGGCGCGGCGTGCCCTCGGCGGCGAGCCACAACGCCCACAGCGCCGGCCACAGCAGGAGCAAGCTGCCGATGGGGCGGTCGAGCCGCATCAGCAGGAAGTAGTCGCGGAGTCTCTCGCGCAGCGGTCGCGCGCCGGGGATGGAGGCGGTCATGGGCCGGATCCTATCAGGCCCGGGCGTACTCGACGGCCTCGCCGAGCCACCGGCGGATCAGTGGCTCGACCGACGACGGATGCTGCTCGAGGATCTCGCGTCCGGCGCGCTCGACCATCGCCAACAGCTCGCGGTCGCGGGCCAGGTCGGCGATTCGAAGCTGCAGGACGCCGGTCTGTCGGGTCCCCAGGACCTCGCCGGGGCCGCGCAGCTCGAGGTCACGCTCCGCGATCAGGAATCCGTCGGTGGTCTCGCGCAGCACGTCGAGCCGGGCACGCGCGTTGCGCGACAACGGGCCGTGGAAGAGCATCACGCAGACGCTCTTGCGTGCGCCGCGGCCGACCCGGCCGCGCAGCTGGTGGAGTTGCGAGAGCCCGAGGCGCTCGGCGTTCTCGATGATCATCAGGCTCGCGTTGGGGACGTCGACGCCCACCTCGATGACCGTGGTGGCGACCAGCAGATGCAGGTCCCCGGCCTTGAAGCGCTGCATCACGGTGTCGCGCTCGGCGAGCTTCATGCGGCCGTGGACGAGGCCGACCGCGAGATCGGGCAGGGCCTCGGCGAGGTGATTGGCGGTGTCCTCCGCCGCCTGCGCCTCGAGGGCATCGGACTCCTCGATCAGCGTGCACACCCAGTAGGCCTGCTGGCCTTCCCGGCACGCCGCGTGCACGCGCTCGACCACCTCGTCGCGGCGGGTCGATGGCACCACCGCGGTCTCCACCGGGCTGCGTCCGGGCGGGAGCTCGTCGATGACCGAGGTGTCGAGGTCGGCATAGGCGGTCATCGCCAGTGTCCGCGGGATCGGCGTCGCGGTCATGATGAGCTGGTGCGGGTGCCGGCCGTCGGCGACGCCCTTGCCGCGCAGCGCGAGGCGCTGGTGGACACCGAATCGGTGCTGCTCGTCGATGACCACGAGACCGAGCGCGCGGAAGGTCACGTCGTCCTGGAACAGCGCGTGGGTACCCACCACCAGCGCGGTGTCGCCGGACGCGATGCGGGCGAGCGCGGCGCGCCGCTCGCGGGCACCGAGCTTCCCGGACAGCCAGCCGACCTCGACCTCGAGCGGCTCCAACCAGCCCCGGAAGGTGGTGAGGTGTTGCTCGGCGAGCAGCTCGGTGGGAGCCATGAGCGCGACCTGGAAGCCGGCCTCGATGGCCTGTAACGCGGCGAGTGCGGCCACCACCGTCTTGCCGGCGCCGACATCGCCCTGCGCCAGCCGGTGCATCGGGCGATGGTGGCCGAGATCGGCGCCGATCTCCTCGCTCACCCGGCGTTGGGCCGCGGTGAGGCGGAAGGGAAGGCTCGCCTCGAAGCGCGCGCGAAGCTGGCCGCCGGTGACGAGCTCCGGTGCGCGCTCGTGCTCGTAGCGCGCGCGCAGGCGACGCAGGCTGAGGTGCTGGGCCAGCAGCTCCTCGAACGCGAGGCGCCGCACCGCGGCGCGGACGCTCGCGGCGCCGCCGTCGCCACCCGTCGCCGCCGGCCGGTGAACCGCCCACAGCGCGTCGGTGAGTGCCGGCAGGTCGAGTCGGGCGCGGACCGACGCCGGCAGGTGCTCGGTCGGGCCGCGACCGTGGCGCAGGGTGTCCAGGGCCTCCCCGGTCAGACGCCGCAGCGCCGCCTGGCTGACGCCCTCGGTGGTCGGGTAGATCGGCGTCAGGCGTGCGCTGAGGGGTGGCTCCGCCACCGGGCCGAGGAGCTTGTACTCGGGATGGACCATCTCCGGGCCCGACGGTCCGCGGCGGATCTCGCCGTAGCAGAAGATCCGCTCACCCCGACGAAAGCCCTCCTGTTGCGTGCGGTTGAAGTGGAAGAAGCGCAGCAGCAGCGTGCCGCTGCCGTCGGCGACTGCCACCAGCAACGAGCGGCGCCGGCCCATCCGCACCTGGGCCAGCTCCACCTGACCACAGATCACCGCCTCGTGCCCTGGCTCGGTGGCTCCGATGGGGGTGATGTGGGTGCGGTCCTGATAGCGCAGCGGCAGGTGGAACAGCAGGTCCTGCACCGTGCGCAGACCGAGGCTCGCCAGCCGCGCCGCCTGCCGCGGGCCGACACCGGGCAGCGTCTCGACGCCACGAGCCTCCGGACCGGGCGGCGCGGTCGGCGCGGCGCCAGTGACGCGCGCCGGTGGCGAGGGAGCGGGGGCCACGGCCGGCGCTCCTAGAGCACCATGATCGCCTCGACCTCGACCCGTGCCCCGCGCGGTAGGGCCGACACCTGCACCGCGGAGCGGGCGGGGTAGGGCGACTCGAACATCGAGGTCATGACCTCGTTCACCACCGGGAAATCGCCGAGGTCGGTGAGGAACACGGTGAGCTTGACCAGTCGGTCGAGATCGCCGCCCGCCGCGCGCGCGACCGCACGGAGATTCTCGAACACCCGTGTGATCTGCTCCCGGGTCCCCTCGACCATCTCCATGGTGGCGGGGTCGAGTGGGATCTGGCCGGAGAGGTAGACGGTCTGGCCGGCCTTGATGGCCTGGGAGTAAGTGCCGATCGCGCTCGGCGCATCGGTGGTGGCGACTGGCTGCTTGCCCATCGGGATCTCCTCGCTTCGAGGACGACAGGATGCCGCAGATGGCGGTCGCTTGGACAGCCCGCGGCGCTGGCGGTCAGCCGCCGACGCGCGCGATCCGGCCTACCGCGGGGATGCCGCGGATGCGGCGCATGATGGTGGCCAGATGGCGCCGTCCGCGCACGCTGACGAGGAAGACGAGTGAGGCGTGGGCGCCGTCGCGGCTGTCCATCGAGACGTTCTCGATGTTCGCACCGGTGTCGGCGATGCTGCTGGCGACCGTCGCCAGGACCCCCTTCTGGTTGGCGGTGTCGACCCGGATCTCGACCGGGAACTCCCCGCTCACGTCCGGCTCCCAGCCGACCTCGACCCAGTTCTCCGGATGGTCGGCGTTCTCCGCGATGTTGCGGCAGTTCGAGGTGTGGATCACCAGGCCGCGACCGGCACTCACGTAGCCGACGATCGAGTCACCGGGGATCGGGTGGCAGCACTTGCCGAAGTTGATGACCATGCCCTCGGCGCCGCGGATGAGCAGCGGTCCGCTGCGCGAGCTCTCGTCACGGCTACCCGTCTCGTCCTCGGCCCCGCGCGCGAGCCGACGCGCGACCAGCGGCGCGATGCGCTTGCCGAGGCCGATCTCCTCGAGCAACGCGTCGAGCGTCGGCAGATTGAGGCCGCCGAGGAGCTCGTCGAGCCGCTCGCCGGGGATGTCGTCGAGGGTGACGTCGTCCTGCGCGAGCGACTGCGTGAGGAGGCGGCGCCCGAGCTCGATCGCCTCGCCGGCGCGCAGATGCTTGAGGTAGTTGCGGATGCCGGCCCGCGCCTTGCCGGTGACCACGAAGTCGAGCCAGTTGGCGTTGGGTCGACCCCATGGCGCGGTGACCACCTCGACCGTCTGGCTGGTCGCGAGCTGGGTTCGCAGGGGTGCGTAGCGGCCGTCGATCTTCACTGCGATGCAGGCGTTGCCGATGTCGGTGTGGACCGCGTAGGCGAGATCCACGCCGGTGGCCCCTCGCGGCAGCTCCATGATGTCGCCGCGCGGGGTGAACACGTAGACGTCCTTCGGGAACAGGTCGACCTTGAGGTTCTCGAGGAACTCGATCGAGTCGCCGGCCTGCTTCTGCATCTCCAGCAACTCCTTCACCCAGCGCCGTGCGCGCTGGTGTGCGGCGTTGCCATCGCCCTTGTCTGCGGACTGGCCGGACCCGTTCTTGTACATCCAGTGGGCGGCGATGCCGGACTCGGCCACCGCGTGCATGTCCGCGGAGCGGACCTGGATCTCGATCGGCGCCCCGTACGGCCCGAACAGCACCGTGTGCAGCGACTGGTAGCCGTTGGCCTTGGGCAGCGCGATGTAGTCCTTGAACTTGCCCGGCATCGGCTTGTAGAGGTTGTGGACCACGCCGAGCACGCGGTAGCAGGTGTCGGGCGTGTCGACGATGACGCGAAAGGCGTGGACGTCGAGCACCTCGCGGAAGCTCACCCGCTTCTCGCGCATCTTGCGAAACAGGCTGTAGAGGTGCTTCTCGCGGCCGACGACCGTCGCCTGTAACCCTTCCTGGCGCAGGCGACGCTTGATGCCCTGCTCGATCTTCTTCACCACGTGCTTGCGGTGGCCGCGGACCTTCTTCAGCTCGGCGGCGAGCACGCGGTAACGCATCGGGTACAGCGCGGCGAAGCCGAGATCCTCGAGCTCCAGGCGGATGCTGTTCAGGCCGAGGCGGTTGGCGATCGGTGCGTAGATCTCCAGCGTCTCGCGCGCGATCTGGCGCCGCTTCTCGATGCGCAGCGCGTCGAGCGTGCGCATGTTGTGGAGCCGGTCGGCGAGCTTGACCAGGATGACGCGCAAGTCCCGCGCCATCGCCAGCATCATCTTGCGGTAGTACTCGGCCTGGGCCTGCGCCTTGCTCTCGAAGCTGATCTGGGTGAGCTTGCTCACCCCGTCGACGAGATCCGCGACCTCGTCGCCGAACAGGCTGGCGATCTGACCCTTCGCCGTCGGCGTGTCCTCCATCACGTCGTGGAGGATGGCGGCGACGATGGTCTGCGCATCCATGCGCATGTCGGCGAGGATGCGCGCGACCTGGACCGGGTGCTCGATGTAGGGCTCGCCCGAGGCGCGCATCTGGCCCTGGTGGGCCTCGGCGCCGAACTCGTAGGCGCGATGGATGTCGCGAACCTGATCGGGCTCGAGATAGGCGTCGGTGAGGTTACACAGGTCGTCGATGTGGAAGCTCATGACTCACCGGCTCCCATCCCGCGGCCCGTCGGGCTCGGTGGTGCCGCGGCGACCGGTGAGGAGGCGGGCGGGAGAACCCGCTTCAGACCTCCTCCGGCGCGGCCGCTGGCGGGGTCGGCACCCCCAGCGCGGCCTCGGCTTCCTCGATCGGGCTCTCGGGCTCCTCGTCGAGGATGCCCCGGTCGATCTTGCCCTCGGCGATCTCGCGCAACGCGATGACCGTCGCCTTGTCGTTCTCCGCCGGCAGGTAGGGGGTCGCGCCGCGCTCGATCTGGCGGGCACGGCGGGTCGCGACCAGCACGAGCTGGAAGCGGTTCTCGATTCTCTCGACGCAATCCTCGACGGTGATGCGGGCCATGGCGTTGACTTGCTCGGGGTTCAGGAATTCCCGAAGTCTACTGGATGGATCCTGGCCCTGCCAGGGCGTGGGCCACAGATCCGGCGCCTGCCGAGTGGCCCCGTCAGCCGTTGACCAGGGATCGAATCAGGGCGCCGTGTCGGGCCTGCTGGCGCGCGGTGCGAAGCCGGGTGGCGCGGACGATGTACTGCATGTCGCGCACCGCGTCCTCGAAGACGTCGTTGACCACCACGTAGTCGAACTCGTCGTAGTGCGAGATCTCGGACACCGCGGCCTGCATCCGCCGGGCGACCACCTCGGCGCTGTCCTGCCGCCGGCCGCCGAGCCTGCTCTCCAGCGCCGGGAGCGAGGGCGGCAGGATGAACACGCCGACCGCCTCGGGGTGACGCGAGCGCACCTGCCGCGCGCCCTGCCAGTCGATCTCGAGGATCACGTCGCGCCCGGACGACAGCGAGGCGTCGACGCTCGCGCTGGTGGTGCCATAGCGATGCCCGAACACCTCGGCGTGCTCCAGGAAGGCATCGGCGTCGACCAGGCGCAGGAACTCCGTCTCGTCGACGAAGCAGTAGTGCTCGCCGTCCCGCTCGCCCGGGCGCGGGGCGCGGGTGGTGTGGGAGACCGAGACCACCAGCGCCGGCTCGCGATCCACCAGCGCGCGCACGAGGCTGGTCTTGCCCGCTCCCGAGGGCGCGCTGACCACGAGCAGGCTCCCCGGGGCGCGCGCCGGGCGCGGGCTCTCGCTCGAGTCGGTCATTCGACGTTCTGCACCTGCTCGCGCATCTGCTCGATGAGGACCTTCAGATCGACCGCGGCGCGGGTGGCGCGGGCGTCCTGCGACTTCGAGCCGAGCGTGTTGGCCTCGCGATTGAGCTCCTGCATCAGGAAGTCGAGCCGCCGTCCGGCCGGCTCGTCCGCGTCGAGCACGCGCAGCACCTCGGCGACGTGGGTCTGCAGGCGGTCGAGCTCCTCGGTGACGTCGAGGCGCTGGGCCAGCAGCACCAGCTCCTGCTCGAGCCGGTCGCGGTCCGGTTGCTCGACCAACTCCCTGACCCGGGACTCGATCTTCTCGCGAATGGCGGCGATCACCTCGGGGATCCGCTCGCGCACCTCCGCCACCAGGGCCTCGATGGCGGCGCAACGCTCGCGCAGCAGCTCGGCGATCCGTGCGCCCTCGCGCCGGCGCGTCGCCACCAGGTCGTCGAGGGTCGCGTCGAGGAGCTCGAGCACCGCCGGGCCCACCACGTCGAGGTCGAGGGAGGTCGCCCGGATCACCCCGGGCCAGCGCAGGATGTCGAGCGAGCTGACGCGCGCCGGATCGTGGACGATGCCGTCGATCTCGCGGCTCGCGTCCGCGATCTGGCGCACCAGGTCGAGGTCGAGCGAGAGGCCGCCACTCGCGCCGGTCCGATTCGAGAGCCGGAGGGTCCCCTCCACCTTGCCGCGGGCGAGGCGCGCCCGGATCCGGTCGCGCACCGCGATCTCGAGGGGGCGGAGCTCGTCGGGCAGGCGCGGGCTCGCATCCAGGAAGCGGTTGTTCACCGAGCGCAGCTCCCACTGCGCGCTTCCCCACTCCGCCTCGTGCTCGCGCCGGGCGAATGCGGTCATGCTGCTCAGCACGGTCGAGGTCCTCCTGGGCGGCCCGGCAAACCGGTGATGGTACGTGAAATCCCGCACCCGGACGAAGGCGGGGCCGGGGCCCCGAGGCGTCCCACGCGCCCGGAGGCCGCGTCGGTCAGCCCGTATAATGGCCGGCCGTTTCCGCTGCCGAGGTTTCCCATGTCGTTGCGACCGAGTGGCCGCGCCCCCGATCAGCTCCGTGAGCTCCGATTGACCCGCAACTTCACCCGCCATGCCGAGGGCGCGGTGCTGGTCGAGTTCGGGGACACCCGGGTCTTGTGCACCGCCTCGGTCGAGGACCGCGTGCCACCGTTCCTGCGCGGCAAGGGCCGAGGCTGGGTGACCGCCGAGTACGGCATGCTGCCGCGGGCGACCACCGAGCGATCACCGCGCGAGGCGGCGCGCGGGCGTCAGGGTGGGCGCACCCTCGAGATCCAACGCCTGATCGGGCGGTCGCTGCGCGCAGCGGTCGACTTCGAGGCGCTGGGCGAGCGCACCATCACCATCGACTGCGACGTGCTGCAGGCCGACGGCGGCACCCGCACCGCCTCCATCACCGGTGGCTACGTGGCGCTGGTCGACGCGGTGCGCTGGATCGCGCGCCAGAGCCGGCTCCCGCGTGACCCGGTGGTGGGGCAGATCGGGGCGGTCTCGGTCGGCATCTACCGCGGTCAGCCGGTGCTGGATCTCGACTACGCGGAGGACGCCGACGCCGAGACCGACATGAACGTGGTGATGAACGAGGCGCCGGCGTTCATCGAGGTGCAGGGTACGGCCGAGGGCCACGCCTTCCGCCGCGACGAGCTGGACGCGTTGCTGCGGCTGGCGGAGAAGGGGATCGCGGAGATCCTCGCCGCCCAGCGCGCGGCGCTGGCCGGGTGAGCCGGCAGGTGCCGAGGGCGGTGGTGGGGAGCGGCCGGCGGACGTTGCCCCCGAGGGTGGTGCTCGCCACCGGCAACCAGGGCAAGGTGCGCGAGCTCTCGGCCCTGCTCGGGCGCTGGGGGGTCGAGGTGGTATCGCAGTCGGCGTTCGACGTGCCGCCGGTCGAGGAGACCGGGGAGACGTTTGCCGAGAATGCGCTCATCAAGGCGCGCGCGGCGGCGCTCGGCTCCGGGCTGCCGGCGATCGCCGACGACTCCGGCCTCACCGTCGACGCTCTCGGCGGCGCTCCCGGCGTGCGCTCGGCCCGGTTCGCCGGGGACGCGGCGACCGACGCCGACAACAACGCCCTGCTGCTGGCGCGGCTCGCGGGGGTGCCGGCGTCCGAGCGAGGCGGGGCCTTCGTCTGCGTGCTGGCGATGCTTCGTGCCGCCGACGACCCGCTGCCGATCCTCTGCGAGGGGCTCTGGCGCGGCGCGGTGCTCGAGGCGCCGCGGGGCGAGGGCGGCTTCGGGTACGACCCGTTGTTCCTCGTGCCGAGTCTCGGGCGCTCGGTGGCCGAGCTCGCGCCGGCGGAGAAGAACACCCTCAGCCACCGCGCACGCGCCCTCGGCGCGCTGCGGGCCCGGCTGCTCGGGCGGTGAGGGCGGCCGGGCCCCCGCCACTCGGGCTCTACGTCCACTGGCCCTGGTGTGTGCGCAAGTGCCCGTACTGCGACTTCAACTCTCACCCGGCGCGCGGTGAGACGCCCGACGCGGACTATCTCGCTCGTCTGCTGGACGACCTCGCGGACGAGCTGGCCACCGTCGCCGGGCGCACCGTCGAGTCGGTCTTCCTCGGCGGGGGCACCCCGAGCCTGATGCCCGCGGCCGGGGTCGCGACGATCCTCGCCCGAGTCCGTGATGCGGTGGCCACCGCCCCCGATCTGGAGGTCACGCTGGAGGCCAATCCCGGCGCGGTCGACGCGGCCCGCTTCGAGGCCTTCCGGGCCGCGGGGGTGAGCCGGCTGTCGATCGGGGTGCAGAGCTTCGACGATGCCGCGCTCGCGGCGCTCGGTCGCGTGCACGACGCGGCGGCGGCGCGCGATGCGGTGGCGCGGGCTCGGGCGGCCGGCTTCGAGCGGGTGAACGTGGACCTGATGTACGGCCTCCCGGGGCAGAGCCCGGAGGCCGCCCGGGCCGACGTCGCCACCGCGCTCGAGCTCGGGGTCGCGCACCTGTCGCACTACCAGCTCACCATCGAGCCGAACACCGCGTTCGCGCGCGCTCCCCCGGAGCTACCGGACGAGGACGCCATCCTCGAGACCGAGGCGCAGTGCCGAGCCGCGCTCGCCGCCGCCGGCCTCGCGCGCTACGAGATCTCGGCCTTCGCGCGACCGGGACATCGCGCCCGGCACAACCTGAACTACTGGCGTTTCGGGGACTACCTCGGCGTCGGTGCCGGCGCTCACGGCAAGGTCACCGACGTGTTGCGTGACCGCATCGAGCGCCGGGTCAAGGTGCGTCATCCGCGCGCCTACGTCGCCGCCGCCGGTGCGCCCGCGCGCATCGCCGAGCGTCGGCTGGTGCCTGCCTCCGAGCGTCCGTTCGAGTTCGTGCTGAACGCGCTGCGACTGGTCGAGGGCTTCGATCTGGACTGGTATCGCGCGGTGACCCTGCTCGACGACGACAGCCTCGAGCCGGCGCTGGGGCGGGCGCTGGCCCTCGGTCTGGCTCGACGCACCGGGCGCACGGTGCGGCCGACCGCGCGCGGGCTGGAGCTCCTGAACGACCTCCAGTCGCTGTTCCTCGCCGACCCGCCGTCGGCCGCGGTCGCCGAGCCGGCGCGCCGGGCGGGCGCCGACGAGTTGCTATAATTCGCCGCATCGCCCCACCGCCCCGGGGCGCGGAGAACCAGCGAATTGCGCAGCCTGCTCGCCATCGTCTTGCTGGCCGTGACCACCGCCGCCCCGGCGGCGCGCATGTACCAGTGGGTCAACCCGCTCACCGGAACCCCGGTGCTGTCCGGAACGCCGCCGGCGTGGTATCGGTCGGTGCAGGGCGGCCCGCGGGTGCGGGTCTTCGAGAACGGGATGTTGGTCGACGACACGGTGATCGCCCTGTCGCCGAAGCACAGCGAGGAGCTTCGCGAGGCCGCCTTCGACGAGGCCGAGCGGCAGGCAGAGGCCGAGGCGGTGAAACGGCTCGAGCGTGCCGCGCGCCGCGAGGCGATGCGTCAGGACGAGAGCACGGTGGCGGCCGCGCCCGGCGGGGGTGAGCCGCAGACCGCCGGTGCCGGCGGTCAGCCGTCGCTGCTCCCCGAGCAGCTCGACCAGGGGATGATCGACCGCCTGAAGTCGATCATCCAGACCTGGGACCAGCAGGGGACGGAGCAGGCGTCGCGCTGAGCCCGGCGACCGGGCCGCGGTGCCGGCACGAGGTGCCGCGCCGCCAGCGGGTCAGGTCCGTACGCGGGCGCCGCTCAGCCGCCGTCGCCGCGGATGAGGTCGACCACCGTCTCCATGAAGGTCTTCTTGCGGTTGTCGATGAACGACTGCAGCTCGTTCAGGCCGCGGTTCTCCGGGTCGACCTGGTGCCCGAGCGCGATGTAGGCCTGGGCCTTCGCATAGTCCCGACGCGAGAACGCCTCCTCGGCCAGCACCACGAAGCGCTCGGCGATCTCGTGCAGGCCGTCGCGCGCGGTCGCATTGCCGGGGTCGAGCGCGAGCAGACGGCTGTAGTAGTAGTACGCGTTGTCCGCGGCCGGCTGGGTCAGCCGGTCCTCGCGCAGGCTGTTGCGGGCCAGCCACTCGATCGCCTGTAGCACGCTCTCGCGGTCGACCGCGCCCGGCGCGGTCGCGGGGGGGGCCGCGGCGACCGCACCGCTCGCCGCCTGCGACTGCAGGGTGCCCTGCACCGCGAGATTGTCCACCGGCTCGGTGGGCCGCTTCAGGAACGCCGGTGGGCGGGTCAGGCTCTGGAAGATGTGCATCCCGTACGCACCAGTGGCGGCGACGATCACCGCCAGCAAGGCGAGGACCTTCGGATCGCGCAGTCCGCCCCGGCTGGCCGCGACCGCGCGGTCGCTGCGGGTGCTGATCTGGGTCGCATCGGGCGGGGCGGCGGTGGCGCCCGCGTTCTGCAGCTTCACCCGCAGCGCGCGGATCTGGGCGATCAGGCTCTGCGCGTCGGCCACCCGCTGGCCGCGCTCCTTGGCCATCATCGAGTCGAGCAGCGGCTGCATCGCGGCCAGCTCGGGGGGCAGCTCGGGCAGCGGCGACTGGATGTGCTGCATGATGACCTTGATCGCCGAGTCGCCCTGGTAGGGCCGCTCGCCGGTCAGCATCTCGTAGAAGATGACGCCGAGGCTGTAGATGTCGGTGCGGGCGTCGACCTGCTGCCCCTCCGCCTGCTCCGGGCTCATGTAGAAGGGGCTGCCGAGAATGGTCCCGGTGGAGGTCAGCTCGCTGTCGACGGTGACCTGCTTGGCGATTCCGAAGTCGCTGAGGAGCACCGTCCCGTCCTGACGGAACAGGATGTTCGCCGGCTTCACGTCGCGGTGGATGATGCCCTGCTGGTGGGCGTAGCCGAGTGCCTGGGCCACCTTCTCCAGGATGTCCAGCGCGCGCTCGGGAGTGACCGTGCGGCCGATGAGCGACTTCAGATCGCCGCCCTCGACGTACTCCATCGCGATGTAGACCAGGTCGGCGGCGCGGCCGATGTCGTAGATCGTGATGATGTGGGGGTGGCGCAGCGCCGCGACGATGCGGCCCTCGTTCACGAAGCGCTCGAGGAAGTCCTCGCCGTCGGCCTGGGTCGAGTTCATGACCTTCAGCACGACGTTGCGGGCGAGGGATTCCTGCACCGCGAGGTAGGCGACGGCCATCCCGCCGCGCCCGATGGTGCGCTTGATGCGAAAGCCGGGAACCCGCATCAGGGCGGCATCGGCGGTGCGGTCGTCGTCGCGGTCGTCACCCATCACGGGTCGTCCCGCCGAGGAGTTCAGTGCGTCCAAACGCCGGTCACCAGCAGACCGCGCGGGCGACGGGCTCGTCGACCTGCGGCGGTGACCGAACGCCAGACGTCGCTCGCGGTGGACTTCGCTGCACCTGGTGCACCAGTGGACCCACCGTGCCGGTGGCCGAGAATCGAGCGCGTAGTCTACCAGTCCGGTCGGAAAGTGGTTCCTCAACGACCCTCTTTCGGCCCATGCGCAGTGAACTTCGTCACGTTTCGGAGTGCGGCGTGGTGCGTAACGCCACGGTCACAGGCCGATCCGCGGCGCCGGAAGGTGCGGAGCGAGGCGCCGACGGGCCCGGCCGGTCGCTCGGCAACCGCCACTCGGGCTGCTACCCTCGCCCCCCGGTCCGTCCGAGGGGGAGGGAGTGTCGATGGCCGAGGCGGTCGGAATCGTGGGGCTCGGCAATGCCGGCGGTGCGCTCGCGAGCGCGCTGTGCCGGCAGATGCCGGTGGTGGGGTTCGACGTCGATCCGGCTCGCCGCGCGGCGGTGGCCGACCTCGGCCTCACCCTGGTCGACTCCGTGGAGGCGGTCGCGCGGTCGGCGCCGGCGGTGATCCTGTCGCTTCCGCGACCGGAGATCTCGACCGCGGTGGTCGCCGCCATCGCCGGCGAGCGGCCGGCACCGCGGGTGGTGATCGAGACCAGCACGGTCACCCCCGGGGTCGCCCGCGCGCTCGGCGCGACGTGCGCGGCGGCCGGCATCGGATTCGTCGATGCCGCCATCGCCGGTGGCGTGCAGTCGATGGCGGCCGGGCAGGTGACCTTCCTCGCCGGTGGCTCCGACGCCGACATGGCGGCGGCCGCGCCGGTGCTGGAGGCGTTGGCAGAACGTGTGCACCACCTCGGCCCGGTCGGTGCCGGCAGCGGCGCCAAGGTGGTCAACAACGCCGTCATGCACGCACTGATGGTGGTGCTGGTGGAGGCGGCGGCGATGGGCGAGAAGCTCGCCATCGCCCCCGAGAAGCTGGTCGAGATCCTCGGCCGACCCGACGGCATCATGCGTCCGCTCGAGCACCGTCTCAGGGACCGGGTGCTCGCCGGAAACTACGAGGGCGGGATGTCGATGGCCAACGCGCGCAAGGACTCCCTCCTCGCGCTGGAGACGGCGCAGGATCTCGGCGTCCCGCTGTTCGCGACGCTCGCCGCGCATACTCCCTACGAGATCGCGACCGCCCGCGGCATGGGCAATCTGGACTACGCCGCGCTCGCGAGGCTGTGGGAGGAGTGGTGCGGAATCACCCTCTCGCGCTGAGCACGCGCGGCGGCCGGCGCCGGGGGTGACGCGGTCACAGAACGACCCCGGCGCCGCCGCTAGCATCGTGCGCTCGCCGGATTGGGCAGCAAGAGCAGCGTGGCGCCGGCGCGGGGAGCTCCGATCGGCGCCGGGAGAGCGACATGACGCCGAGTGTGCGGACCTTCTTCGACGAGGCCACCTACACCGCCACCCACCTGGTGTGGGACCCGTCGAGCCGCGAGGCGGCGATCGTCGATTCCGTGCGCGACTACGACCCGAAGTCCGGGCGCACCCGCACCGAGTCGGCCGCGCGCCTGATCGACGCCGTCGGTGAGCTCGGCCTGACGGTGCGTTGGATCCTGGAGACCCACGTCCACGCCGATCACCTCAGCGCCGCGCCCTATCTGAAGTCGGTCCTCGGCGGGAAGATCGCAATCGGCACCGCGATCACGGCGGTGCAGACCGTGTTCAAGCGCCTGTTCAACGTCGAGCCGTCGTTCGCGACCGACGGGCGGCAGTTCGACCACCTCTTCGCCGACGGCGAGTCCTTCCGCCTCGGCGACCTCGAGGCTCGCGTCCTGCACACCCCTGGCCATACCCCGGCCTGCGCGACCTACGTCATCGGCGACGCGGCGTTCGTCGGTGACACCCTGTTCATGCCGGACTACGGCACTGCGCGGTGCGACTTCCCGGGCGGCGATGCGCGCACGCTCTATCGGTCGATTCAGAAGATCCTCGCCCTCCCGCCGCAGACCCGCCTGTTCCTGTGTCACGACTACGCGCCCGGCGGCCGTGAGTATCGATGGGAGACCACGGTGGCGGCGGAGCAGGCGGAGAACATCCACGTCCGAGACGGCGTGAGCGAGGCCGATTTCGTGGCCCTGCGCACCGCGCGCGACGCCCAGCTCGACATGCCGGTGCTCATCCTGCCGTCGGTGCAGGTCAACATGCGCGCCGGCGCGATGCCGCCGCCGGAGTCCAACGGCATCTCCTACCTGAAGATTCCGGTCGACGCGCTCTGAGCCCGACGGCCGCCGCAGCGGCGCGAGGCGCGAGCCCGGTGGATGGGCCATGTCGTCGGGCGCGGTCGAGGATGCGCTGGTGACGATCGAACGCTGGCTACCGTGCGTCGGCTGGCTGCGCCGATACCACGCCGAGCTGCTGCGTGGCGACGCGATGGCGGCGGTCATCGTCACCATCATGCTCATTCCCCAGAGCCTGGCCTACGCCATGCTCGCCGGCCTTCCGCCGGAGGTCGGGCTCTACGCGAGCATCGCGCCGCTCGCCGCCTACGCGTTGCTCGGCAGCTCCGGCGCGCTGGCGGTCGGCCCGGTGGCGGTGGTGTCGCTGATGACTGCCGCCGCGGTCGGTGATCTCGCCGCCGTCGGCACGCCGGAGTACCGCGGCGCGGCGGTGGTGCTCGCGGCGCTCTCGGGCATCTTCCTGCTCGCGCTCGGATTGCTCCGCCTCGGCTTCCTCGCCAGCTTGCTCAGCCACCCGGTGATCTCGGGGTTCATCACCGCCTCCGGGGTCCTGATCGCCACCAGTCAGCTCGGCCACCTGCTCGGCATCCCCGCGCGCGGTGACACCCTGCTCGCGATCGGGGCGGCGTTGGTGACCGATGCCACCGAGGTCCACTGGCCGACGGCGGCCATCGGAGCCGGGGCGATCGCGTTCCTGCTCTGGTCGCGCTCGCGGTCGCGATCCTTGCTGATGCGCCTCGGGCTCGGTCGCCGCCTCGCCGACGCGGTCGCCAAGGCGGCTCCGGTGATGGCGGTGGTGGCGACCATCGCGCTGGTACGCGTGCTGGGACTGGAGGCGGCGGGCGTGCGGGTGGTGGGCGAGATCCCCGGCGGGCTACCGCCGATCGCCCTCCCGTCGCTCGATCCGGCACTTTGGGCGGCGCTGTTGCCGTCGGCAGTCCTCATCTCGGTGGTGGGTTTCGTCGAGTCGGTCTCGGTGGCGCAGACGCTCGCCGCCAAGCGTCGTGAGCGCATCGAGCCGAACCGCGAGCTGCTCGGGCTCGGCGCGGCGAACCTCGCCGCCAGCGTGAGCGGCGGCTTCCCGGTGACCGGCGGCTTCGCCCGCTCGGTGGTCAACTTCGACGCCGGGGCGCGCACGCCGCTGGCCGGGGTCCTCGCCGCGGTCGGAATCGCGCTGACCGCGCTCTACCTGACCCCGGTGCTGCGCGCGTTGCCGACGGCGACGCTCGCCGCCACCATCGTGGTCGCCGTGCTGTCGCTGGTCGACCTCGGCGCGCTGCGTCGCACCTGGATCTACTCGCGCGCCGACTTCGCGGCCATGGCGCTCACCATCGCGACGGTGCTGCTGGCCGGTGTCGAGCGCGGCATCGTGGCCGGGGTCGGGCTCTCGGTCGCGCTCTTCCTCGCCCGCTCCACGCGGCCACACATCGCGGTCGTCGGGCAGGTCCCCGGCACCCAGCATTTCCGCAACGTGCTCCGCCACGCGGTGCTGGTGAGCCCGCGGGTGCTGTCGGTGCGGGTCGACGAGAGCCTCTACTTCGCCAACGCCCGCTTTCTCGAGGACCGCCTCTACGACCTGGCGGTGGTCTCGCGCGAGGTGCGCGACGTGGTGCTGATCTGCTCGGCGGTGAACGACATCGACGCCAGCGCGCTGGAGAGCCTGGAGGCGCTGAACCAGCGCCTCGGCAACGCCGGCGTGCGGTTCCACCTCTCGGAGGTCAAGGGACCGGTGATGGATCGCCTCGAGCGGTCGCACTTCCTGGACCAGCTCTCGGGCGAGGTGTATCTGAGCCAGCACGACGCGCTGCGGGCGCTCGATCCGGAGCTGACCGCCCGCGCCGACGGCGCCGTCCGACCACCGGGATCCGCCGCCGCGCGCGCGCCGGGCCGCGACGCGAGCGCCGGTCGCCCCGCTTGCGCCCGCGACGACCGCCCGGGTCCGACGGGCTGCTAGTATTGGCGCGCCTCGCTCCGATCGCCGGAGCAGCGGCCACCACCCTTCGAACCTCCTTCGCATCCGAGGCCCGAGCCGCTCGATGACCGCCGCGGTGGATCCCGACAAGCCGGCGCTCGAGCTGTCGGTCGTCCGCCGTTTCGTCGTCCTCACCGTGGTGGTGGTGAGCTCCAGCGCCTACATCGCGGCGACGTTCTCGGCCACCGCCATCCTGCCGCAGATGCAGGGCGCGATGGCGGCGACACAGGACGAGATCTCCTGGACCGTCACCTTCAACATTCTCGCCACCGCGGTGGCGACGCCGATGACCGGATGGTTCGTGACCACCTTCGGCCGCCGCCAGGTCCAGTACACGAGTCTCGCCGGATTCACCTTCGCGACCTTCATGTGCGGGCTCTCGCAGTCGCTCGAGAGCCTGGTGTTCTGGCGCATGGTGCAGGGTGCCACCGGCGCGCCGCTGATCCCGCTCGGGCAGACCATCCTGCTCGACGTGTTTCCGCGTCGACAGCACCCGACCATGATGTCGATCTACGGCATGGCCAACACCCTGGGTCCGGTGCTCGGTCCCGCCGCCGCCGGCTACCTCGCCGAGTACATGAGCTGGCGGTGGGGGTATCACATGATCGTGCCGTTCGGGGTGATCTCCACCGTCGCCACCTTCCTCGCGCTGCCACGCGACCGGCGCGCGAGCGAGATCCGCCTCGACTGGGTGGGGTTCCTGTCGATGGCCACCGCGATCGCGTCGGCCCAGCTCGCGCTCTCGCGTGGCCAGCGGCTCGACTGGTTCGAGTCGACCGAGATCATCGTCGAGACCGCCATCGCACTGGTGGCGATGTGGGTGTTCGTGGTCCACAGCCTCACCAGCCCGCGCCCGTTTCTCAATCCCCGCCTGCTGCTCGACCGCAACTACGCGGTCGGGCTGTTCCTGATCACGTTGTTCGGGATGCTGAACTTCACGCCGATGGTGTTGCTGCCGCCGCTGCTGAAGAGCCAGCTCGGCCAGCCGGACTACATCGTCGGCGTGGTGATCAGCTGGCGCGGTATCGGGGTGCTCTGCGGCTTCCTGGTGTCGATGCTGACCGGGCGGCTCGACCCGCGGGTCGGCATGAGCATCGGGTTCGCGGTGCAGGTGGTCTCGGGGCTGTGGCTGATGGGGATCAACCTCGAGGTCGGCTGGCAGGTGCTGTCGGCCAACGCCTTCCTGCAGGGGCTCGCGGTCGGCCTCATCTGGACGCCGATCGCGACCTCGAGCTTCTGGACCCTTCCGGCGGAGCACCGCGCCGAGGCGGTGGCGGTGTTCCACCTCATGCGCAACATCGGCTCGACCTTCTTCATCTCCTGGTCGGTGGCCGAGGTCGTGCGCAGCACCGGCGCGAACTACAGCCGCATGGTCGAGTTCGCCACGCCGTTCAACAAGCTGCTGGGAATGCCCTGGGTGGTGGGCGACTGGTCGCTCGAGTCGGCACAGGGGCTCGCCGGCATCGCCCGCGAGATCAACCGTCAGGCCGCGATCATCGGCTACACGAATGCGTTCTTCCTCTACACCGCGGCATCGATCATCGCCCTGCCGCTGGTGCTGGTGGTGCGGCGAAGCCGGGCGCAGGTCTGATGTCCCGGCCGTGGAGCGCGGCTGGCGGTGGTGGCACTATCTCGCACCGAGCCGAAGCCGGTGAGTGAGGGCATGACGGAAATCAGCAACTTCTTGCGGGACATCCCGATCGTCGATGCCCACCATCACCTGTGGGATCTCGACCGCCACCACTACCCGTGGCTCGGCGACCGGATGAATCCGCATTTCTTCCTCGGTGACTACTCGGCCTTGCGCCGGAACTACCTGCCGCAGGACTACCGTCGCGACGCCGCCGGCCACAACGTGGTCGCCACGGTGCACGTCGAGGCCGAGTGGGACCGGGCCGACCAGGTCGGCGAGACGCGCTGGCTGAGCGCGGTCGCCGACGTCGCCGGGATGCCGACGGCGCTGGTCGGCCATGCCTGGTTCGACGACCCGCGCGTGGAGGCGGTGCTGGAGGCGCACGCCGCGTACCCACGCATGCGCGGCATCCGCTCCAAACCCGCCCGCCCCGGTCAGGCGCCGGGCGACGAGGACGAGGCACGGGGCTCGATGCGCGATCCGGCCTGGCGGCGAGGCTTCGCGCTGCTCGCCCGCCACGGCCTGTCCTGGGACCTGCGCGTGCCGCTCGCGCAGCTCGCCGAGGCGGCCGAGCTGGTCGGCGCCCATCCCGACATCGCGGTGGTGCTCAACCACACCGGTTTCCCCTGGGACCGGTCGGCCGCGGGCCTCGAGGCCTGGCGCCGGGGCATGCGCACCCTCGCCGAGCGGCCGAACGTGTGCCTCAAGTTGTCGGAGCTCGGTCTTCGTGACCGACCCTGGGACTACGAGGAGAATCGTCGCATCGTGCTCGAGGCGATCGACCTCTTCGGCGTCGACCGCTGCATGTTCGCGAGCAACTTCCCGGTGTCGGGGCTTCGAATCACCTACCGCGAGCTCTACGACGCGTACAAGCGGATGGTCGCCGACCTCGCCCCGGCCGAGCAGCTCGCCCTGTTCCACGACAACGCCGCGCGCTTCTACCGAATCGACACCAGCGCCGCGGCGACCACCGGTCCACACTGAGGTCCACCTCGATGAGCCATCGCATCCTCGTCGCCGGCTTCAAGCACGAGACCCACACCTTCAGCAGGGTGCCGACCGATCTCGCCGCCTATCGGGCCCGCGCGCTCTACGCCGGCCAGGAGATGGTCGAGGCGATGCGCGGCACCGCGAGCGAGATCGCTGGCTTCCTCGAGGCCTGCGACGCCAACGGCTGGACCGCGGTGCCGGCCGTGTTCGCCGATGCCACCCCCGGTGGCAAGGTCACCCGCGAGGCCTTCGACCATGTGCTCGATGCGATTCTCGGTGCGGTGCGCGCCGCCGGCGGGGTCGACGGGATGCTGCTCTGTCTCCACGGCGCGATGGTGTGCGAGCACGACGACGACGGCGAGGGGGCGCTGCTACGTGCGTTGCGCGCGGAGCTCGGCCGCGCCCTGCCGATCGCGGCCACTCACGACCTGCACGCCAACGTGACCGACGCCTTCGCCGGCCTGGTCGACATCCTCGTCTCCTACCGAACCTATCCCCACGTCGACCAGCACGTGGTCGCGGGCGAGGCGGCGGAGCTACTGCGCCGCACGCTCGCCGGTGAGATCCGCCCTCGGGTGAGCGTCGCGCGCGGCGCGCTGATGGCCGGTATCGACCACGGACGCACCACTGCCCCCGGGCCGATGACCGAGATGCTCGACCGCGCCGCGGCGCTGATGCGAGACGACCCGAAAGTGCTCTCGACGAGTGTCAACGCGGGCTTCTCCCACGCCGACACCTTCGACACCGGGCCGAGCGTGGTCGCGGTCACCGATGGCGCGCACGCGGGCATCGGGGCCGCGCTGAGCGGCATGATGGACGCGATCTGGGAGAGTCGGCACCGCGAGACGGTGGAGACCGTCTCGGTGGCCGCGGCGATGTCGCGCCTCGGCGCGCTGGCGTCGGCGTCGGCTCCGGTGGTGATCGCCGACTTCGCCGACAATCCCGGTGGCGGTGGTTATGCCGAGTCGACGGGAATGCTGCGGGCGCTGGTCGAGGCCGGCATCGCGCCGGCGGTGGCCGGGGTGTTCCACGATGCCGCGGTGGCGAGCCAGGCGCATGCGGCCGGTCTCGGCGCCACCATCGACGTCTGCCTCGGTGGCAAGGTGGATCCCGAGCTCAGCCCGGCGCTGCCGTTGCGGGCCCGGGTCGAGGCGCTCACCGACGGCCGGTTCCGCTTCTCCGGTCCGATGCTCCGCGGCCAGCCGGTGGACATGGGGCCGTCCGCGGTGCTCGAGGTGAACGGCCTGCGCATCGTCGTCGCCAGCAAGCGTTTCCAGTGCTACGACCGCATGTTCTTCGAGCACGCCGGCATCGATCTCGGCGCCCAGCGGGTGGTGATGGTGAAGTCGGCTCAGCACTTCCGCGCCGCCTACCAGCCGCTCGCCTGCGAGGTGCTGGTGGTCGACAGCACCGAGGGGCTGACCACCGGAGACTTGAAGGTGTTCCCCTACGCGCGAGTGCGCCGGCCGATCTTTCCGTTGGATCTCGACTGACTGCGGGGTCTGCCGCGGGCTTCAACAGCCCGCTAACGCTTGCGCCGGAGCAGCATGATCAGCGGTAGGGCGGCGGCGCAGGCGGCGGTGTAGAGGCCGAACGCGTTCAGGTAGCCGATCATCGCCGACTGGCGCCGGATCTCGCGTGCGAGCCGCGCCAGCCCGCCGACCGAGTCGGTCTCCCAGGCGCCATGTGTCCACGGCATCGACAACAGCTCGTTGAAGGGCGTGATCACCTCCACCAGACGGCTGTAGTTCATCCCCGTCGAGCGCACGATCTCGGCCACGCAGATCGAGATGAAGAAGCTCGACCCGAGGTTGCGCAACAGGTGGAATACCGCCGAGGTCTCCGGCAGGTGTGGCGGCGCGACGGTCGAGAAGGTGACCACCGTGAGCGGGACCCAGATCGCGCCGATGGCGAGTCCCTGCAGCAGCGCGTTGGCGGCCAGCGCGTGGACCGTGACCTCGAGGTTCACGTGCATCAGCCAGAACCCGGCCGTGAGCAGCATCGCGAACCCGACGGTCATCCCGATCCTCGGGTCGAGGCGGCTGGTGAATCCGGCGATCAGGAACCCGACTGCACCGCCGACGCCACGCCCGGCGACCACCACGCCGACCAGCGCGTCGGGAAAGCCGGCGTGCTCGCGCAGCAGCGGCGGCAGCAGCACCATCGGGGTGAAGTTCAGCATTCCGTAGACGGTGACCAGCAGCAGCCCGATCGCGTAGTTGCGGTTGAGGAAGTGCCGGGGGTCGAGGAACGGTCGCGCCGCGGTCAGGCTGTGGGCGACGAAGATCCAGAGCGCCACCGCGGCGACCGCCGCCTCCAGCAGGATCTCGCCGGACTCGAACCAGTCGAGCCGCTGCCCGCGCGACAGCACGAGCTGCACCGCCCCGAGCGCGATGGACAGGGTCAGGAAGCCGGTCCAGTCGAGTCGTGCCTGTTGGCTCGGCGGGTCCGGCGGCAGGCACAGGCGTAGCCCGAAGACGCTGATGACCCCGACCGGTACCAGCACGTAGAACGCCCAGCGCCACGAGTAGAGCTCGGCCATGATGCCGCCGAGCACCGGCCCGATGACCGGGCCGATGACCACGCCGAAGCCGAAGATGCCGATCACGAGCCCGTGCTGGTGGCGGGGAAAGGTGTCGAGCAGGATCGATTGCGTGAGTGGCGTCGAGGGCGCGCCGAACGCGCCCTGCAGGATGCGCCACACGATCAACGACTCGAGCGATCCGGCGGCGCCGCACATGAACGTCGACACCGTGAATCCACCGAGACTCCACACCATGACCTGTCGCCGCCCGAAGCGGGTGGCGAGCCAGCCGGTGGTCGGCGTCGCGATGGCCGTCGCCAGGATGTTGAAGGTCATCACCCACGCGATCTCGTCGGCGGTCGCCGACATCGTCCCCTGCATCTGCGGGAGGATGGTCGAGACCACCAGCAGCGTGGTGCCGTAGAGGGTCGACGACATGATGACGACGACCAGGACCAGCACCTTGCGCAGTGCCGAGAGCTCGGCTCGGTCGGTGGTGGTGGCGGTCATGCGCTGCCGTCGGGCTGCTCGGGCGAGCTCGGTCGCGGCGGCCGGCCCGCGCTCGGGGCCGACCGCCGACGGCGTGGGTCAGGGGGCCGCGTTTCGTCGCAGGACGTCGGCGTTCACGCAGTTGCGCAGAGTGCCGTCCTGCAAGTAGGCGACGATGGTCTCGACCGCCTTGCGTCGCAGGTCACGCTGCCCGGGAACACTGAAGAACGCCGAATGCGGGGTGATGATCAGGCGCCCGTCGATCCAGTCCTCGCGCGCCATGTAGGCCTTGATCAGCGGGTGATCGGTGGGTGGCGGCTCGGTCGGAAGCACGTCGAGGGCGGCGCCGGCGAGGTGACCCTCGCGCAGCGCATGGTGGACCGCGTCGATGTCGACTACCGGACCGCGTGAGGTGTTGACGAGCACAGCGCCCGGCTTCATCTGCGCCAGGGTCTCGCGGTTGATGAGATTGCGGGTCTCGTCGCTGAGTGGCGTGTGCAGGCTCACCGCGTCGCAGCTCCCGAGCAGCTCGGCCAGTGTCGCGGCGCGGGCGAGGCCGGTCGCCAGCTCGGTGCCGGGCGGGACGTGGGGATCGTAGAACACGACCTCCTGGTCGAATGCCGCGGCCCGGCGCGCGGCGGCCAGGCCGATGCGCCCCAGCCCCACCACGCCGAAGCGCGCCCCGCGTAGTCGCTCGACCACCCGCCCGTGGCGGTGGTGCCAGTGCGTGCGCGGGTCCTCGCGCATGCGGTCGTGGTAGCTGGTGATCCCACGGCGCAGCGCGAGCATGAGCGCGATGGCGTGGTCCGCGACCTCCGTGGTGCCGTAGTCCGGCACGTTGCAGATCGGGATCCCGCGCGCACCGAAGCCGGCGAGATCCAGCCCGTCGAATCCGACGCCGCCGCGCACGATGATCCGGCAGCGCTTCATGTCCGCCATCCGCGCGGTCACCGCCGGGGTGAAGCGGAACGTGATCACCGCCTCGGCCTCGCGCCAGGCTTCCTCGGTCACTGCGTTGCCATCGGGAAACAGCTCGATCTGGGTGCCGGGCGGCGCTGCCTCGCGCTCGACGTCGATGTCGCCTTCGAAGTTCCGGTCGGTGATGAGGATGCGCACGGCGGGCTCCGGTGGTTATGGGGAGACGCTCGAATCGTATACGCCTGGCGCGGGAGGCGTACAGGTGGCCGGCGGCTCGGCAGCCCGGCGCGGATGCTGGTATACATCGGGTCGGCCCGCGGTGACCGCGGCCGTGTTCCCGTGCTCGCCGCGACCGGTGGTGCCCTGCGTGCCGGAGTGGTCGGCGAGGTCGGGTGTGATCCGGCATCTCGAGACGACCCCATGGACATCGCGCTCCTCCTTGGTCTGATCCTCCTCAACGGATTGTTCGCCATGTCGGAGTTCGCGCTGACGACGGCGCGGCGCGGCCATCTCACACGACTCGCCGAGGCCGGCGACGTCGCCGCCGCCCGCGCCCTCGCTCTCGGTGCGGACCGGACACGCTTCCTGTCCACGGTGCAGATCGGCATCACCGCGATCGGTGTGTTGAGCGGAATCGTCGGCGAGGCGGCGATGGCCGGGACGATCGCGGGCTGGGCCGAGCAGGTCGGAATCGGCGCGGAGCAGGCCGACGTGCTCGCGACCGGACTGGTGGTGGCGCTGGTGACCTACGTCGCGATCGTGGTCGGCGAGCTGGTGCCGAAGCGGCTGGCGCAGTACCAGCCGGAGGCGATCGCGCGGCGGGTCGCGCGGCCCATCCAGGCCCTGTCCGCCGTGGCACGCCCGTTCGTGTGGCTGCTGTCGGTGTCGACCGATGGCGTGCTGCGTGTGCTCGGTCGTGACCCGACCGCGGTGCCGGTGGTGACCGAGGAGGAGATCCACGCGATCCTCGCCGAGGGCTCCGAGGCGGGCGTGATCGAGCACCAGGAGCACGCGATGGTGCGCAATCTCTTTCGCCTCGACGAGCGTCTGCTCGGGTCGCTGATGGTGCCGCGGGGTGACATCGTCTACCTCGACCTCGAGCAGCCCCTGGCCGACAACGTGCGTATCGCGGTGGAGTCGAATCACTCGCGATTCCCGCTGTGCCGTGGCGGGCTGCGCGACGTGGTCGGAACCGTCCATGCCAAGGACCTGCTGCGCCTGTGCGCGGCCGTCGAGCCCGTCGACCTCGCCGCTCTGGCGCAGACCCAGGCCTTCGTGCCCGAGACCCTGACCGGGCTCGAGCTGCTGCAGCACTTCCGCGCCAGCGCGACCCAGCTCACCCTCGTGCTCGACGAGTACGGCGAGGTCGAGGGGCTGGTGACCCTGCAGGACGTGCTCGAGGCAGTCACCGGCGAGTTCACCCGTCACCACATGGCCGAGAGCTGGGCGGTGCAGCGTGAGGACGGCTCGTGGCTGCTCGACGGGCTGGCGCCGATGCCCGAGCTCAAGGACCTGCTCGGATTGCGGTCCGGGCCCGACGAGGCCTCGGGCCGATACCACACCTTGAGCGGCATGTTGATGTGGTTGCTCGGGCGGATCCCCCACACCGGCGACGTCACGGTGTGGGAAGGGTGGCGGTTCGAGGTCCTCGACCTCGACGGACGACGCATCGACAAGGTGCTCGCGACGCGACAGCCGGCCCCGGCCGCCGGCGGTTCCGACGAGTCGGCACCGAGGTAGTCTCGCTACCGAGGGTTCGGTCGCAGGCTGTTGAAGAGCTTGGTTCTTCGGCAGCCAGCCGCCAAGCCGGAGACCGCGTCTTCGGCGCAGCGAGTCGAAAACGTGCAGGATGCACTTTTTCAACAACCTTTCATCGAACTACACGTAACGACCTGATTTCAGTGGCTGCGGCTTTGCTAGCTCGCTGAGCCTGCCTGCCCTGAGCTTGTCGAAGGGTCGAAGCGTATCCCCGAGCACCACCGTCGAGCCGTGGCGCCGAGCCAGGAGTGGCACGGCCGGCGAGGATTGAAGATACGCTTCGACAGGCTCAGCGCACGGTTCCTCCCGTTCGCGTCCCGAGCGCGCGACCGCCGGTCGTGGGGGCTGTTACGCGCCCCGCGCCCGCGCACCCCATGCGCCGGGCGATTCGCCGTAGCGCTGGCGGAACGCGCGCGCGAGCGCGGTGGCGCTGCCGTAGCCGGTGCGCGCGGCGATCGTCTTCAGCGGGAGTCCGTCGCGGAGCCCGCGCGCCGCGGCCGCCAGTCGCAGCATCGTCAGGTAGTCGCCCGGCGGGACCGAGACCCGTGCCTTGAAGGTGGCGGCAAAGCTCGCCCGCGACATGCCCGCTGCCTCGGCCAGGCGCTCCAGCGTCCAGTGGCGATCCGGCGCTGCGTGCATGCGCTCGAGCGCGCGTGCGAGGCGGGGGTCGGCGAGGCCGGCCAGCAGCCCGACGTCGAAGCGTCCGGTGGCCACGCAGTGGCGGAGCAGCAGCACCAGCAGCAGCTCGATCAGCCGGTCGAGCGCCGCCTGACGCCCGAACTGCTCGCCGAACGCCTCCTGGAACAACAGGTCGAGGGTCTTGCCGAGGCCCGGCACCGCGGCGAGGGGCACGGCCAGGATCTCGGGAAACCCGACCAGCAGCGGCGAGCCACCCGTCAGCCCGAGCTCGATCTCGGCGCAGACGAGATCCGCGCCCGGCTCGCGGCTGGTGTCCATCGTGTGGGTCGACGAGCGGCCGAGGACCACCAGCGTCGGCTCGCCCAGCTCGATGCGCCGCCCGTCCTCGAGCCAGAGCGACATCGTGCCATGACGCAGCAAGTGCAGGTGGCCGACGCCGTCATCGCGCGCGGCATAGGTCGTGGTGTCGCAGGCGGTGCCGGTGAAGAACGTCCGCGCCCGCAGACCCACCTGATCGATGAGCCGCGAGAGCGCGTCGCCGTCGGCGTGCGGGTTGGACGAATTGGCTGGATCGCTGGACGACATGTCATCGCTGCCTGGGCGAGCCTGTGCGTCGTCGGCCGGCCAGTCCGCCCCATGCGGGTGGCGCGGCAAGGCCCGACCGAGTCCATTGACCACGGGCGGACCGCGGTCCGCCGGGAGCAAAACGTGATGAACCGAAACATCTGGCCATGCAGCATCGTGCGCAGGCTCACGCTGGGATTCTCGCTGTTCGCGGCGGCGCTTTCCATCTCGCCGGGCGCGGTGTCGGCGTCCTCCGAGGTGAACGTCACCGACGGCGCTGCGGTGCACGGGTACGACGTGGTGGCGTACTTCACCGAGGGACGGCCGGTCGAGGGCGACGCCGCCCTCGGCGCCCAGCACGAAGGCGTGACCTACCACTTCGCGAGTGCGGCGAATCGGGATGCGTTCCGCACCGACCCGACGCGCTACGTGCCGCAGTACGGCGGCTACTGCGCGTTCGGCACCGCCATGGGTCGGAAATTCGACGGCGATCCGAACGCGTGGTCGATCGTCGACGGCAAGCTCTACCTGAACCTGAACGCGAAGGTGCAGGCGCGGTGGAAGGAGAACATCCCCGGCTTCATCCGTGGCGCCGACAACAACTGGCCGATCATCCGAGGCATCGAGGACGCGGTGCTCGAGAAGAGCCCACCGTCCGGTCTCACCGCCGGTGCGCAGTGAGGGTATGCACGGACCGCTCGGACCGTCGAATCCGCGGCATCCACTCGGGTCGGTCTCGAGTGGATGTCCGGCTACCGCCCCGTGTCGGATCGCCCGACCCCGGGGCCACACCATCCGTCCATCGGACACGAGGAGGAATCGAGCATGAACAGCAAGCTCACCATCGCCGCCGCGCTCGGCGCGGCCATTGCCGTCAGCGCGACCGGGCCGGTTCTCGCCCAGGGTAAACAGGAGAAGTGCTTCGGGATCGCGCTCGCCGGCAAGAACGACTGCGCCGCCGGGCCGGGTACGACCTGCGCCGGCACCTCGACCGTCGACTACCAGGGCAATGCCTGGAAGCTGGTGCCCGCCGGCACCTGTGAGAGCACGGTCATCAAGGCGGCCGACGGCCGCGAGCTCGCGGGCAGCCTGAGTGCTCTCGAGCGCGACCTGCCGACGTCGTGATGGGCGTCGGCGTCGCGATTCCGCCACGCGCGGGCGTCGGCTTCAAGCCCGCGCACGCCGCGGCGATCGACGCCGGCCCCGCTGCCGGGGTGGCGCCGGCGGTCCACTGGTTCGAGGTCCACGCCGAGAACTACATGGTCGCCGGCGGCCCCCGGCTGCGTCAGCTCGAGGCTTTGCGCGAGCGCTTTCCACTGTCGCTCCACGGAGTGGGTCTGTCGCTCGGCGGCATCGAGCCGCCGGACCACGGGCATCTCGCGGCGCTGCGATCACTCGCCGACCGCATCGAGCCCGGCCTGGTCTCCGAGCACCTCGCGTGGTCGTCCGACCAGGGCGTCTATCTCGCCGACCTGCTGCCGGTGCCGAGGACGCGCACCGCGCTGGCCCGGCTGGTGGAGGGAGTCGAGCGCACCCAGGACGCGCTCGGCCGGCGGATCCTGATCGAGAACCCGTCGAGCTACCTCGAGCTGCCGGGCGGTGAGATGTCGGAGCCCGTGTTGCTGGCCGAGGTGGCGCGGCGCAGCGGCTGCGGGTTACTCGTCGACGTGAACAACGTGTACGTGAGCGCCTGCAACCTCGGCTTCGACCCCGCCGCCTATGTCGACGCGCTCCCCGCGACGTCGATCGAGGAGATCCACCTCGCCGGCCACCACGTCGAGCACGACGGCACGGAGGTGCTGCTCGTCGACACCCATGGCGCGCCGGTCGCGGAGGCGGTTTGGGCCCTCTACGCACGGCTCGTCGCGCGCGTCGGGCCGAGGCCCACTCTCGTCGAGTGGGACACCGACGTCCCGGCGTGGGAGACACTCGAAGCCGAGGCGCGGCGGGCCGACGCGGTGGCCGCCGAGGCGTCGGCCGCGACGGCGAGGATGCGCGCGTGAGCCGCCTCGACGAGGAGACCATGTACCGCGAGCTGGCGACGGCACTGCGTGCCGGGGCCGGCGCGGTGCCGGACTTCCTGCGTGGAGGTGACGCGCGTCGCTTCGCAGTTCATCGCAACAACGTCCACCGTGCCCTCGGTGACGCGCTGGCCGACGCCTATCCGGTCGTCCGTCGCGTGGTCGGCGACGCGTTCTTCCGCGCCGCGGCACACGAGTTCAGGCGCGCCGAGTCGGTCCGTGCGCCGTCGCTCGCGCTCTACGGCGCCGGCTTCGCGGACTTCCTGGAGCGCTTCGCGCCGGCGGCGAGCGTGCCGTGGCTGGCCGACCTCGCGCGCCTCGAGCGGGCGCGCCTGGAGGCCTCGCTCGCGGCCGATGCGCCGGCGCTCGCCCCCACGCGCCTCGCCGCGATCGGCGAGGCGCAGTTGCCCGACGCGCGCCTCGTCCCGCATCCGGCGGCTCGCCTCGTGCGCTCGCTCCATCCCATCGTGGCGCTCCATGGCGCCCATGCGTCCGCGTCGTCGGGGCCGATCGAGGTCATGGCGGCGCCGGAGTCGGCGCTGGTGACCCGCCCCGGTGACGTGGTGCGCATCGCATCGCTCGAGCCCGTGGCTGCGACGCTGGCCGCGGCCCTGCTCGGCGGGGCGACGCCGACCGAGGCCTGCCGGGTCGCGGACGGCGCCGGCCCGCTCGACCTCGCGGCCACCTTCGCGACCCTGCTCGATGCCGGCGCATTCACCGACATCGCCCCGCGCTGACGTCGGTACCCGCAGATCCTCCACGGAGATCCAGACGATGTCTCATGTCCCCGCATCGACCGCCGACCACACCACCGCCACGGCACCGCGCCGCCTCGACCGCGCCCATCGGCGCCTCGTCACCGCCGTGCAGGCGGTCGGCGATCGCTGGCTGCTCGGGCTCGTCGCGCGTTTCGCGTTCGCTGCCACCCTGCTTCCCTACTACCTCGCCAGTGCCCTGACCAAGCCCGGCGAGGGATGGCTCGGTCTTCTCGCCCCGGCCCCTGGCGCCTTCGCGCAGATCCTGCCGCCGATTGCCGAGCACTACGTCTACGACACTGCCGCGATACCGTTCTTCCCCTGGCACCTGGTGGTGATCGCGGGCACCATCGCCGAGCTCGTCCTGCCGGTAATGGTGACCGTCGGGCTGCTCACGCGCTGGGCGGCGCTGGCGATGATCGGATTCGTGCTGGTGCAGACGTTCGTGGACGTGAGCTTCCACGGCGCGGCGCTCGGCGTGCTGTTCGACGGCAAGCCCGGCGGGCTCGCGGATCAGCGGCTGCTGTGGGTCGTGCCGCTGCTGGTGCTCGTGCTCCGTGGCGCCGGCACGGTCTCGCTCGACCGGTTGCTCGCGCCGCGCCGCTGATCGGCAACCAACGCGGCGCGTCAGTCCATGAACGCGCCGCCGTTGACGTTGATCGCCTCGCCGGTCAGGAAGTCGGCCGCGGGTGAGCAGAGGAACGCGACGACGCCGGCCACGTCCTCGGGCGTCTGCAAACGCCCGAGCGGGGTGTCGCGGACGTAGTCGTCGACGACCCGCTCGGCGTCCACCCCGCGCAGCCTCGCCTCCCACTGGACCTCGCGCGCCTGCATCCCGGTGCGCACGTAGCCGGGGCACACCGCGTTGACGGTGATGCGCGCGCTCGCGAGCTCCCCCGCCATCGCCTGGGTCAGTCCGACCACCGCGAACTTCGAGGCCACGTAGTGGGCGAGGAACGGGGCATTGCCGCGCTTGCCGGCCATGCTCGCGATGTTGACGATGCGCCCGCGTGGACCATCGCCCGGCGGCCTCGGCTGGGCCAGCATCTGACGCACCGCGGCCTGCGAGCACACGAAGGTGCCGCGAGCGTTGACCCCCATGTTGTGCTCCCAGTCCTCGTCCGTGAGGTCGAGGAACGGAGCCATGGTGCTCACCCCGGCGTTGTTGCACCAGGCGTCGATGCGCCCATGACGCCCGACCACCTCGCTCAGGCAGCGCGCGACCGAGGCCCGGTCGGTGACATCGATCTCGAATGCAGTGGCCTGCCTTCCCGCAGCCTCGATCTCGGCCGCCACCGTCTCGGCCGCCGTCGGGTCGAGGTCCGCCACCGCCACCCGCGCACCCGATCTGGCCAGCGCGTGTGAGATGGCGCGGCCGATGCCGGTGCCGGCGCCGGTCACACAGATCACCTGGGCATCTCGGTCACTGCTCATCGCGTCCTCCCGCGGTGCGGACGGCGCCGTGGGCTCGGCGGCGTCGGGTCGATGCCCGGCGATGCTAGCAGCGCCCGGCGCGTCGCGTCACAGCGGCATGCACCGCGCATGCATCGGCCGCGGCCAGAATGTCCGGCCACGCCATGACTGCCGCGCCGTAGTGTCGCCATGCGCGACGGACCCAATCCGTGGCGTCGTCGCGACCGGAGTGCGCGTCGACGTCGGCGAGCCGGGCCGGCAGGCCCGCGTCGATGGCGCCAACGGTCGCGACGATCAGGCGGTCGAGGTCGCGGCGGTACCACGTGGGCAGCTCGGTCGCCTCGTCGAGCTGCGCCTCCAACCGCCGGACAGTGCGCGTCCGCTCCTCGAGCAGACAGATCTCCAGAGCCTCGTGGATGCCGGCCGCGTCGGTGTCGCCGAGGTCGCGAATCCCGGCTCCGAGCAGCGCGAGCCGTGGCTGCGCCGGCGTGGCGGGGGGCAGGGCCAGTCGACGCTCCCAGAGCCAGGCGGTGAAGCGTGCGAAGCTCAGCCCGACCGGCCTGTCGAGCAGGTCCGCCGGCCACCGTCGCGGGGGGGCGGGGCGGTGCACCACCGCCCATGGGTGCTCGAGCACCCACGCGTCGGGGTCGGCGAGTGGGAGCAGGCGGCCGAGCAGGTAGTCCTCCCCGCGCAGCCGGGGAAAGAACGGTGGAAGGGCTCGGCGATGGTCCAGCGCCTTCAACGGCGACAGCATGCCGTGGCGTCGCGAGAGGCGGTGGGCGAGGGTGCCGAGCCAGACGTCGCGCCGGCGCAGCGCCGCCCGGTACCGCGCCTCGTCGTCGACCAGTCGCCGCCGTGACGCGTCGTCGAGCTCGAACATCCAGGCCGCCGATGCCGTTCCCGGATCGCCGTCGAGCCCGCAGGTCGCCACCGCGACGCGTCCCGTGCCGTCGACCAGCGCCTGCGCGGCCGCGCTGGCCATGCCGTCGAGGCGCACCGTCGCCCCTGTACCGCGTCGCAGATGGTCGGCCGCCGTGGCGAGGTCGTGTCCGAGCGACCCGGCGAGGCGGGCGATCGGGTCCGACGTGGGTCGTGCGCCGGCGCGCTGCCGGTCGCCGGCGTGAAAGGCCGCTTGCCGCGGGTGGGAGCCGAGGTGGATCTCGTCGACGACCGGCAGCGGCGGTGCGAGCGCGTGGCACACCACGTCGTCGTCCACGCACACCAGCGTCCGGCCGTGCGCGAGGAGCAGGGCGAAATCGAGGGCGCGGCCGGGTGAGACGCGGTCACCGTCGGCGTCGGCTGCGAGCAGGAACGCGATCTCCGCCCGGTGCGCGGGGGCGGCGTGGCACAGGGATGCGACGATGGCGCGCTGCTCCGGCGGCCCGAGGTAGGCGATGGGGATGCCGTATCGATCCGCTGTCTCCGCGCACACGGCGCGGTTTCGCCGCACGCTCGTGGCCGAGCGCGAGTCGTCGACCACGACGTGGCCACGGGCCGCGACATCGGGGGCGGCGACCGTACCGAGGATCGACACCAGCGCCCGCCGCAGCATCGCGGGGCGATCGCAGGTGATCGTGCACACCATCGGGTCGGTGGGCGGGGCGGGCGCCGAACCGCGCGGCGCCAGCGCGCGCCCGACGTCGAGCGACGAGACGAGGAGCCCGGCGTCGTCGGCGGCGGCGACGACCGAGCGGGCCTCGGTGACGTCGGAGAAGTGGACGGGATCGTGCGCCACGATGGCGGCAGCGTGGTCCTCGAGGGGCTGCATGGTGACGCAGAGCGCCAGCGCGCGGGCATGGTGTGCCGGCATCCGCGCGCGGGTGCCGGTGCGCTCGCGCACCACCAGCACCGCGCCGTCGGCGAGGGCGTGCATGGCACACGGTGCGAGGACGACCTGGTGGCGGTCGGTGGCGCTCGCGGAGCCGGCGTGCTCTCGTTCACCGGCCATCGGTGCGCGTCTCGCGGCCGGTCGCGCCGACCCTTGATCCGGGACCGGATCCACCGGCGCCGACGCGCATACCCTGATTGCCAGGGCTGCGAGACGCGAATCGCGAACGCGCCGGCCTTCTCGGATCCTGGGGGAGAGTTCTCATGCGCGAGTCGACGGTGTCCCGGTTCTTTCGACGGGTGGGTGACGATGCGGCGCTCGCCGAGGAGTATCGCGCCGCAGTTCGCGGCGCGATACGTGCGGCAGTGTGGCCTGCCATCACCGAGGTGGCGGCACGGCACGGGCACGCGTTCAGCCTGGAGGAGCTCGAGCAGTGGCTCGACGAGCGCGAGGCCGAGCTGAGCGACGAGGCGCTGACCGGCATCGTGGGTGGGGCCGCGCGGCCACCCGCCGCTGCGGTGGCACGCATTCCCGGCATCGGCGCGTGGTGGCCACCCGCTGCCGTCGGCGCGGTGGTGATCGGTGCCATCACCGGCGCCTCGGACGACGACGGCGACGACCGGGAACCAATCTCACCCTGACCGGGCGCCACGCGCTCAGATCAGGGTCAACTGCTCGTCGTCGGCCGGAGCGAGCGCACCCTCGAGCTCGAGCAGGAAGCGCTTGGTGGGCAGTCCGCCGCCGAACCCGGTGAGGGAGCCGTCGGCGCCGATGACGCGGTGGCAGGGCACGATGATCGGCAGCGGGTTGGCGCCGTTGGCGGCGCCGACCGCCCGGCTGGCGCGCGGCGTCCCGAGCGCGGCGGCGAGCCAGCCGTAGCTCCGCGTCTCACCGAACGGGATGTCGCGCAGGAGCGTCCACACCCGGCGCTGGAACTCGGTGCCGTGCATCACCAGCGCGACGTCGAAGACCCGAAGTCGCCCGTCGAAGTAGTCGCCGAGCTGCGCGGTCACGTTCGCGAACGGCGACGGATCGGGGGTCCATGTCGGCGGCGGGGCGAGCGAGCCGCGCCCGCTCGGGAATCCCAGGTAGTGGAGGCCCCTGGTGTCTCCGGCCAGCAACAGCCGTCCGATCGGGCTGTCGACATACGTGTAACGCAGGGCGAGATCCTTCACCGGTGCCTCCGGCGGAGCGCCGACGGTGGCCTCCCGTACAGCTCGCGGAACACCGCGTTGAAGCGCCGCACGCTCCCGAAGCCGGCGCGGTACGCGATCTCGGTGATGGGCAGGTCGCCGTCGTCCAGGAGACGCTTCGCCCGCTGCACGCGCATCGTCCTGGCGGTCTGGGTGGGCGACGCGCCGAGATGGCGCTCGAACAGCCGCGAGAGGTGGCGCGGACCCACCCCGAGTCGGGTGGCCAGCGCCTCCACGCTCGCGTCGTCGAGCGCACCCTCGCCGATCAGGCGCAGCGCGCGGTCGACGGTGGTCCGGGTTCCGTTCCAGGCGGGACAGAACGGCGCGGTCTCCGGCCGGCAACGCAGGCACGGCCGGAAGCCGTCGCGCTCGGCCGCGGCCGCGCTGGGGTAGTAGCACACGTTGGCCGACAGTGGCTGCTTCACCGGGCACACCGGGCGGCAGTAGATGCCGGTGGTCTTCACCGCGGTGAAGAACAGCCCGTCGTAGGCGGGATCGCGGCGTAGCCGCGCGGCGTCGCAGGTCTCGAAGTCGAGCATGCGCCGACTATAGCGGAGTCCACCGGGTGCGAGCGCGCCGCACCGACTGACGAGGTCCGAAAACGGCCAGTCTCCGGCGTCGGCTCGGGGTCAGATCGCCTCGCGTGCCCATCGGTCTTCGACATCATGGCCCTGCGTCGCGGTGACTGGACATTGCTGCTGCTGCTCTCGATGCTGTGGGGCGGCGCGTTCTTCTTCGTGGCGGTGGCGGTCCGCGACCTCCCGCCGCTCACGGTCGTGGTGCTGCGCACCGGCATCGCCGCCGCGGTGCTGGCGGTCGTCCTGCGCGCCGGAGGGCGGACGCCGCGACTGGCCATGGACACCTTGGGTCCGTATGCGGCGATGGGCTTGCTGAACAACGTCGTCCCTTTCAGCCTGCTGTTCTGGGCACAGACCGCGATCACCAGTGGGCTGGCCGCCATACTCAACGCCACCACTCCCCTGTTCGCGATGTTGCTCGCCCACGTCCTGCTGAAGGACGAGCCCATGGCCTGGAATCGGGTCGGGGGCGTCTTGCTCGGTATCGTCGGCGTCGCGATGCTGCTCGGCTTCAGCCTGCGCTCCGGGGCGGACGTCGGTGATCTCGCGATGGTCGCCTGCCTGTTGGCGGCGGCGTCCTACGGCATGGCCAGCGTCTACGGTCGTCGCTTTCGCGCCATGCGTCTGCAACCGATTCAGGTGGCGTGCGGGCAGCTCCTGGCGTCGACGGTGATCATGCTCCCGGTCGTCGGCATGGTCGACGCGCCCTGGCGGCTGGCCCCGCCGGGGATGCCGGCGGTGGCGGCCGTAATCGCGCTGGCCACCGTGTCGACGGCGCTCGCGTACGTGGTGTTCTTTCGTCTCCTGGCGTCGGTCGGAGCCGTCGACACTGCTCTGGTGACGCTGTTGATCCCACCGAGCGCGGTCGCGCTCGGCTGGCTGTTCCTCGACGAGTTACTGGAGCCACACCAGCTCGCTGGCATGGGCATCATCGCGCTCGGGCTGCTGATGGTGGACGGGAGACTCGGTGCCCGTTTGCCCGCTCGCCGCCGGTGACTTGCGGGCGCGACACCCTCAGAGCAGCGCGGTGGCCGCCAGCACCAGCAGCAGCCAGTGGGCGGCGTGGCGGTAGCCTCGCTCGCCGGCGCGGCGGAAGACCCGCGCACCGATGTTGGCGGTTCCGAGGTAGACGAGACCGACGGCGG
Source organism: Ectothiorhodospiraceae bacterium (assembly GCA_024234875.1). Classification (GTDB taxonomy): domain Bacteria; phylum Pseudomonadota; class Gammaproteobacteria; order HK1; family HK1; genus JACKNM01. The sequence continues at coordinate 364,951 of JACKNM010000003.1, forward strand.
CGAGCGGCAGCACGTCGCCCCATCGCAACAGCCCCTCGACGAGCACTGCGCCGAGATAGATCGGTCCGAGAAAGACGCTGAAGACGATGATGGTGGCGCGGCAACGCGTGGCGTCGAAGGGCTGCATCAGGATGAACGCCATCGCCGGTAGCGCGATGTAGGTGGTGCCGAGCACGAAGCCGAGGGCGAGGCCGATCGGAAAGACGACCGGCGCCGGCGTCGGTCGTGACAGGCGCCAGCCCGCCATCAGCACCGCCACACTCGCGATCGAGACGACGCCGATGGCGCGCTTGAGCAGCGCCGGGTCGAGCACGGGGAGCGCGAGCACTCCGACCGGCACCATCGCCATCACCGGAACCGACAGCGCGACGACGAACCGCCAGTGCACGTCGCGGCGCACGTTCAGCAGCAGCGACGGATACGAGCAGAAGTCGACCACCGCGACCTTCGGCAGCAACGTCGCCGGGGTGAAGAGGTTGGCGAGCATCAGAGTCAGCGTGGCCGGTCCTCCGAAGCCCGCGAAGCCGCGGACGAAGCCGGCGAGGATGCTCGCACCCGCGAGCAGGGCGAGCGCCTCCAGGTCGCCGGAGTCGAGCGGACGCATGGGGTGGCCTCTGGTCCAGATGGACGGATCCGAGTGGCGCGCGTCGGCCGAGGCGAGCGCGGCGTGAGCATGACACAGCGCGCGGTGCCTCGGGCAACCTTGCTCGCTCGCGGTCACCGGGCGTGCCCGCACCCGAATGGGCCGCGGCCGGCGGCGCCGGCTCGTCACTGTGCCGCTGGTCGCCAGGTGGCATAATCCTCGCCCTCGACCTTCGGTGGAGCACTGCGAGATGAGCGACGCGACGGCAGGGGTTCGCAGCGGGGGTGGTGGTTGGCGGCCGCCGGGAGCGATCGCGCTGGCGCCCATCAATACCTGGCCGCCGAGGCCGGCGGCGACGGCGCGCTGGCTCTTCGGGTTCCCCGGCTACCTCTGGCCCTACAACGCGTTCTGGTTGCTCGTGAGTGTCGTCACCTGGGCCTACCTGACGCCCGAGCTGGACGCGATGGCGCAGCTCGAGCTCGGTTGGATCGGCTGGCTGCTCGCGCGCAACCTGTTGTTCGTCGCCGTGCTCTACGGCGCTCTCCACTACTACCTCCACGTCCGGCGCGGGCAGGGTGACGAGCTCCGGTTCTCGGCGCGGCCGTTCGCCGAGGACAGCCCGCGATTCAAGTTTCGCAGCCAGGTACGCGACAACGTCTTCCACACCGTGGTCTACGGCGTGCCGACGATCACCGCATACGAGGCGATCACCTACTGGGCCTTCGCCAACGGTTACCTCGGCTATCCCGGGCTCGACCTCGCCGCCAGCCCGGTGCTGTTCTGGGGGTGGTTCGCCGTGCTGGTGCTCCTCGCCCCGGTGATCCACGCTCTCCACTTCTACTTCGCGCACCGGCTGCTGCACGCCCGGTTCATGTTCCGGCGATTCCACGCCCTGCATCATCGCAACATCGACGTCGGACCGTGGTCGGGCCTGTCGATGCACCCGGTCGAGCACGCGCTCTACTTCTCGACCATCGTCGTGCAGTGGGTGCTCGCGCTGCATCCGGTCAACGCCCTGCTCCAGCTCCATCTCGCGGCGTTCTATCCGGCGCTCGGGCACAGTGGATTCGAGAAGCTGAGGCTCGGCGCGGGTTGTGATCTCGACGGTGGGAGCTACTTCCACGACCTGCACCACAAGCATTTCGAGTGCAACTACGGAGGCAGCCTGGTTCCCCTGGATCAGGTCTTCGGCACCTTCCACGACGGCACCGACGAGGCTCACGCCAGGATGCGGGCCCGTATCGAGGCCAGGCGAAGGGCGAACGCGTAGTCGGGGGATGCTCAGCCGAGAGCGAACATCTGCCCCCAGCCCTCGATGCGACGCGGGTCGTCCCCGGCGAGCCGCATCGCCGTCCACACCGCAGCCGCGGTCGAGTCGAGCACCGGCACCCCGAGCTCGCGCTCGAGCTCGGGGGCGATACGGGCGCCGCGCATGTTGGTGCACATGATGGTGATGGCGTCCGGCCCTGCCGCCGCGCACTGCCGCACCAGATCGGCGATCTGCGGTTCCTCGAAGGTCGCGAACGCGTAGTTGCGATGCTCGCCCAGATGCCGCTCGGCCACGCACTGCAGGCCGTGGCGTGCATAGGTGTCGACGATTCGGCTCTGGACGTCGCCCGTGTACGGGCTCACCAGGGCGAAGCGACGCGCCCCCACGAGCGCGAGCAGCTCGTTGATCGCCAGCACCGACGAGCCGGCGGGGATGCCGGTCGCCGACGTGATCGCCCGGCACAGCGCGTGGTCACGGTCGAAGCCGAGCCAGCTCGCCGACGTGCCACTCCACACGATCGACCCGACGCGGGCATCGGCGAGCAGGCGCGCGGCGGCGAGCTGGTGGTCGAGCTCGAACTGCGCGCGTGAGGCCGGGCTCAACGCGATCTCGGTCACCGCGAACCGACCGAAGTGCGCGGTGACGTCGGGCAGGCTCGCCACCATGGCGCTGCTCAGCGGCTCGAGCACCGTGTTCGACGACGGCGTCAGGATTCCGAGTCGCGTCCTTCTCATGGCGGTGGGCTGGTGCAAGGTCACTCCGGGGTGCCGACTCGAGGCACGCACTCGGCGCGCCAGTCCCAGCTCTGCGCACGGACGAGCGAGGCGTCGGCCGATGCCTCGGGCATCACCACCACCCCGGTGCAGCCATCGGGGTCCTCGAGTCGGCTCGCGTCGGCGGCGAGTTGGAGCATCTCGGTGCGACGGCTGATCAGCGTCGCGTCCAGGAAGTCGCTCTCGGCCCCTTCGGCGATGGCGTGCATCTCGACCAGGGGAAAGGGCTCGATCCTCACCGCGTCTCCTCGCGGGCCTCCGCGCCCGTGCTCGCTCACGCCGCGCGCCGCTCAGGCGCGCAGCAAGTCGTCAGGGCGGGTGTCGGCGAGGACGCTCTCGCCGGTCTCGCCGGTGATCACCTCGAGCTGGTCGCGCGGGGCATAGAAGTACGAGCCGGGCCGAAACGCGTGACCGAGATCTCCGAGCAGCCGGCGCTGCCTCGGCGTGCAGCGACTCGCGATCTCCGGCGGGACCTCGAAGTCGTAGCAGCGCACGAACATCTGGCAGTAGTTGTACAGCAACGTCTTGCGGGCACGGCCGGAACGGTTCGGCGCCGGTCCATGCCACAGCGAGTGGGGGAACAGGTAGCAGTCCCCGGCCTTGCCCTGGAGCTGAGCAGCCCCCGGTGAGTGTGGGTTCGGCCAGCGCTCGGGGCTGTCGGGGAAGGGGCGCATGTGGCTGCCCGGGAACACCGTGAGGTTGCCGGCGTCGGTGCCCTCGACGTCGGAGAGCAGGTACATCGCCTTCATCGCAATCGGGCGGCTGGTCTCGGTCACCCGCACGTGGCGCAGCGCCTCGCCGCCGTCGGTGTGGGTGTATCCGGGAAAGGTGGTGTTCGACGGGCGGACGATCGCCTGGCTCATGCTGAACAGCAGGTAGGGGCCCATGATGTCGACGATCAGATCGAACACGTTCGGCCGGTCGACGAGATCGACGAAGGCCTGGTGGTAGCCGAGCAGGTCGCGCCGATCCATGAAGCCGTGGTCGTCGAGCGACGCCGCGTGCGGCAGCCAGCCGTAGTGCCCGCGGGGCAGGTCGGAGGGCTCGTAGCCTGGTTGCCGGCGAACCCGATCCAGCTCGTCGCCGAGGAAGGCCACCTCGTCGGCCGACAACGCGCCCTCGACATGGAGAAAACCGTCGACGGCCCATTGCTCGCGTTGCCTCGCGGTCAGTCGCTGCATGATTGCGTTCTCCCCTCGGATGACGGCTTCCCGCGACGCGTACCGGTCCGGATCCGGGCGCGGGTGCGTTCCTTGTACCCGACCGATCGCCGCGTTGAAAGAGGGACACGATGCCCGCCTGTTCGCGTCCGGCGTCGTGAGGCCTCGCGCCGGGCGCGGAGTCCGAGTCTCGTCTCGCACCGCGAAACGGGCTACCGTTGCCGGGGATTCGATCCGACCTCGAGGCACCGACGCACATGTCCGAAGCCATCTACCGCTCCGCGTCCCGTCTCGCGGCCGCCATTCGCGCCGGGGAGACCACCGCCGCCGACGCACTCGAGGGCTGCATCGACCGCATCGAGCGCCTCGACGGCGCCTTCAACGCGGTGTGCGTACGGATGTTCGACGAGGCCCGCGGCGCGGCCCGGGCTGCCGATGCCGCGAGGGCGCGTGGCGAGCGTCTCGGTCCGCTGCACGGTGTCCCGGTGACGGTGAAGGAGGCCTACGACGTGGCGGGGACCGCGACGACGTGGGGTCTGGTCGAGCGTCGCGACCATGTCGCCGTGGCTGACTCGGAGGTGGTGCGGCGGCTGCGCGCGGCCGGGGCGGTGATCCTCGGCAAGACCAACGTGCCGCCCAACGTGATGGACTGGCAGTCGGACAATCCGCTCTACGGCCGCACCTGCAATCCGTGGGACGTGGCACGTACCCCGGGCGGCTCCTCCGGGGGATCGGCGGTGGCGCTCGCGGCCGGCTATGCGTTCCTGGAGGCGGGCAGCGACATCGGGGGCTCGCTCCGCAATCCGGCCCATTTCTGCGGCGTCTGCGCGCACAAGCCGAGCTTCGGGGTGGTGCCCGACTCGGGTCACCGGATCGGGGATCCCGAGGAGGCGATCGACCTCCTGGTCTGCGGCCCGATGGCGCGTCACGTGGAGGATCTCGAGCTCGGGATGGAGGTGATGGCCGGGCCCGAGCCGCGCGATGCGCCGGCGTGGCGACTCGAGCTTCCGCCAGCGCGTCGGCGCCGACTCGCCGACCTGCGGATCGCGGTGGTGGCCGAGGAACCGGTATGTCGCGTCGGGCAGGCGGTGAAGGACGCCGTGGAGCGGGTGGCGGCCGCCTGCGAGAACGCCGGGGCGCGAGTCGATCGTGCCGCGACCCTGCCGTTCGACTCGCGCTCGGCCCACCGCACGTTCATTCGGCTCCTGCGCGGTGCGGGCGCCGCCGCGCTCTCGGACGAGCAGCTCGCGATCGAGACCGGTCTCGCTGCGTCGGCCGGCGACGACCCGAGCGGATACCGGGGCCTGGTCGCGCGTGCCTTCGTGCAGTCACACCGGGACTGGCTGCGCGCCGATGCCGAGCGACTGACGATCCGCCGCGCGTGGTCGTCGTTCTTCCAGGCGTACGACGTGCTGCTCTGCCCGGTCGCACCCACTCCGGCCTGGCCGCACGACCCGCGCGACCGCTACGACCGCATCATCGATGTCGACGGGGTCGGGATCGGCTACTTCGACCAGCTGCTCTGGTCCGGGGTGCCGATCATGTCGTATCTGCCGAGCACCGCGATTCCGGCCGGCCTGTCGCCACAGGGGTTGCCGGTCGGGGTGCAGGTGGTCGCCGACTACCTCGAGGACCGCACCGCGCTCGCCGCCGCGCGCATGATCGAGGCCGAGATCGGCGGTTTCGTGCCGCCACCGTCCTGCGTCGGGTGAGGCGGCACCGGAGCGCGCGTCCGCCGTCGACGTGGCGACCGGGGGCGGCCGTCCTCGTGAGCCACGTGGCCGGTTTCTGATCTGCCGCAAGCGGCCGACCGCGCCGAGCTGGCATCTTGTCGGTCTCGGGACGGCCTGCCGGTCGTCCGTTTCGCGGAGTGCCTGACCATGTCCGACCGCCTGCGCACGCTCGCCGCCGTGCTGCTGCTGGGGACGCTCGTCCAACCCGTCGCATGGGGGGTGACCTTCGTCGACGCCGATGCCACCGGAGCGGACGACGGGAGCAGCTGGGCGAATGCCTATACCCGGCTGGGCGACGCGCTGGCCGCGACCGCCAGCGGTCAGATCTGGGTGGCGGCCGGAACCTATCGGCCTGGCGGCCCCGGGGAGCGGCGGGCGACGTTCCGGTTGCGGCGCGGCGTGGCCATCCTCGGCGGATTCGCCGGCACGGAGACCGCGGTCGAGCAGCGGGATCCGGTCGCCAACCCGACGATCCTGAGCGGCGACCTGCTCGGCGACGACTTCGAGCGTTGGGCCAACGGCCACTTCGCCTGGGCCAACGTGCTCGACAACTCGTGGCACGTGGTCACCGCGGAAGGGCCGGAGGGCTCGGGGGTGCTCTCCGGCGTGGTGATCAGCCACGGTGCGGGCTACGGCCCGGCGGTCGACTTCTCCGACGTGGTGGGGGCCGGGCTGCTGGTTCGCGGTGCGGCGCCGCTCCTGCTCGGCGTGAGATTCGACGGTAACGGCGGGCAGTTCGGGGCCGCCGTCGGCGTCCTCGACGGCTCGGTGCTGCTCGTCGGGTGCGAGCTGGTGCACAACTACGTCGACATCGGGGCCGGGGGGGCGATCTACGGTGACGCGACCAGTCGCGTCCTCGTCGTCACCTCGAGCTTCCGAGAGAACGCGTCCATCGGCAGTGACTTCACGGCGGGTCGTGGTGGCGCGATTGCCACCGAGCCCGGCAGCACGCTGTTGGTCGACCGCTCGGCGTTCGTCGCCAACTTCGCCGGCTTCAGGACCAACTTGCTCGGGCAGCAACCGACCCGGGGCGGCGCCGTCTCGGCACTGGGCGACACCAACCTCGTATTCAGCTCGCGCTTCGTCGGCAATCGCGCGCACCTCGGCGGGGCGCTCGACATCGCCGGGCTCGGCATCGTCCGCGGCAGCGCCTTCAGCGGCAACGAGGCCCACGAGGAGCGCGTGTCGGGTCTCGCGCCGGCCGGGGCCGGTGGCGCGGTGATGGCGGCCGGCACCGCGCTGCTGATCGGCAACACCGTGGGTCACAACCGCGCGACCGACACCGCCGGCGGGATCTACGTGCTCGGTGAGGCGACCATCGCCAACAGTATCCTGTTCGGCAACACCGCGGCGGTCGAGGAGCCGACGCTGCGGATGCAGATCCACCACGCGACCGGCGCGCAGTCGCAGATTGCGTTCAGCCTCGTCGAGGGCCTGTTCGCACCGATTCCAGGGGAGGACCCGGTCGATCCGGCCGACGTGCCGGGCTCGATCGACGCCGACCCGCGCTTCGTCCTCGCTGCCGGGGTGGATGGGATGATCGGAACGGCGGACGACGACCTGCGCCTCGACGCGGGGTCACCGGCGGTCGATGCCGGACACAACGGGCTCGATCTCCTCGATCTCGACGGACGCGATCTCGCCGGAGGCCCCCGTCGCAAGGATGATCCGGCGGTGGCCGACACCGGGGTGGGACCGCCCCCAGTCGTCGACATGGGTGCGTACGAGCGCTGAACGGCAGCCTTGGGGGACCGCCCCGCGGGCGTCGCGGCAGGTCGTCGCTTCGGATCTGCCCGCTCGGTCAGAGCAGGGTGTCCCCGGCGGCCGCCACCCTGTCGGCCGCGGCCCGAGTACGGCCGGCGCGCGGGACGAGCAGCAGGTCACCGCGCCACAAGATCTCCTCGTCGAGGCGCGCCCTGACTCGGGCGGCGTGGCCGGGCCATCGCCTGGTGGTGAAGGCGATCACGACGACGGTGTGCTCCGGCGCGACCCTTATCCGCTTTCGGGCGACCCACGCGCGGTGGACGCCACCGTCTGCCGCGAGCGTCTGGCGCAGGTAGTCCAGCTTCGCCGAGGACAGCTCGCTCGGCTCGAACGCGTCGCCGGCCGTCACCCCCGTACGCTCGACGGTTGCTTCCCGCAGCCGGTCGCGCTCCTCGTCGAGGCGCTGCTGCCACCCTCGCGACGCCTGCTCGTCGCCCATCCGCGACCAGTACGCGTGGATGAGCTCGCTCGCCGGGAACGCCAGTCGGAAGGTCGACGCGGCGTGCTCGAGGTGTGCGATGCCCGCCGGGTCGTCGCGGTCGAGGAGGAAGCGGCCGAGCTCGAACCGCACGTCCGGGTCGCCCGGCTCCCGACCCGCGAGCTCCCGATACAACGCCAGCGCCTCGGCGATGTCGCCGCGCCGAGCGGTCAGCGCGGCCAGCCGGAGCAGGTCGTACACGTCGAGACCCGCCCGCGGAACGTCGCGGATCGCGTCCAGGAAGTCCTCGTCGTCGCGGCCCTGCTCGCACTGCTCCCGCCAGAAGTCGGCGTTCTGCTCGACCCACCGTGCATCGAGGGCTGCGATCAGGCGATCCAGAGCCCCACCCAGCCAGGCATCGGCGGCGCTCGGGTCGACGTTGAAGCGCCGGCAGGGCGTGGCGCCGATGGCGGCCAGCCGATCACGCATCGACGGGTGCGTGTCGAGGGCTCCGGCGCGCACGGCCAGGGCGCGCTCGAGGTGATGGTCGAGCACGCCCGGCGCCGGCGTGTGGCTGCGATGGAAGCGAGCCAGCCCGGCGTAGGGAGCGGGCCTGGGCTCGTGGTGCGCGCGCGCGATCAGCGGGCGCCAGTACAGCTCGCCTGCCACATCGTCGCGCACGGCGGCTGCGAGGCTCGAGGCGGCGACCTCGGGCGAGGTGGCCGCGACCGCCATTGCATCCGCCTCGAGCTCGACCGCGCGCATCAGCGGCAGTGCGAAAGCGTCGAACGACCCCATGTACCACTTGAAGCACCGATCGAGGATGCCCGCTCCGAGCGCATCGTCGGTGTCGTAATCCGCCGCCTGTCGCCGCGTGATCGAGAGCACGCGGGAGACCCATCGCGAGAATCCACACCGCAGCCCCACGAGGTGCGCGGCCTCGTGGGCGACGACCGCGCGCATCTCCTGCGGGGTCACCGCCATCATCAGCGGCAGACCGAGGGTCAGCGTGTTTCGGGTCCATCCGGGGATGCCGAACCGGGTCATCGAGGCGTTGAACTCGTCGTCGACGAGGACCTCGTGAATGCGCGGCAGACCGAGGTCGGCGCGCAGGGACGCGATCTCGGCGAACAGCACCGGCGCATCGGCCGCGGTGATCGAGAGACTCTTCGGGCGCCGGGCGCGCATCCACAGCCGTAACGCGATCAGCAGAGCCGCCACCACGAAGGCGACGATGACGGGACTCCACCACGACAGCACCAGCAGCGCGGCGCACAACCATGCGACCCGCACACCGTGATCGACCACCACCGCGTGCACCGGCACCACCCAGTAGGCGAGCAACTCTCCGAGTAGGGTGAGGATTCCGAGCCGCATCCAGTATCGGTGGGGCGATACCGTGCGCATCCGCTCGGCGTCTCGAAACCTCGCGACGTATCGCTCGCGTCGCTCGCTGGTGGAGGAGGTCCAGGGCCGGACTCGCATCGTCGTCTCCGCTCGGGCGTCCTGCCCGCGGCCGAGAAGCATACGCGCGACCGCCTCGTCCGGCGGTGTAATCTGGCACCGATGCATGCCGGGTGGCGAGGTGGACGGACATCCGGCGGAGCAGCGCTCACCGAGAGGCGTCACGAGATGGAGCATCGATTCGCCGGCCGCGTGCTGCTACTCACCGGCGCCGCCGCGTCTCGCCGCGATCGGCAGATGGGGTTTGCCGGTGCGACCGCCTGGCGGTTTCTCGCCGAGGGCGGCGCGGGTGTCGTGTTGACCGACGTTGCCGACGAGCCGGGCGAGGCGAGTGCCGAGCAGATGCGTGATGCCGGTCACGCGGCCCTCTACCACCACCTCGACGTCACCGACGAGCGACAGTGGTCGGCCGTGGTGGGGGCGACGCTGGAGCGCTTCGGGCGGCTCGACTATCTCGTCAACATCGCCGGCATCATCGACCGTGAAGGTCTGCTCGACGTGAGCCCGGATCACTGGCGGCACACCATGGAGGTGAGCACGCTCGGGGTCTTTCTCGGTACCCGTGCGGTCGCCGAGCCGATGTCGAGCGGGGGAGGCGGCGCCATCGTCTACCTCGCGTCGATGGCTGCCCACCGCGGCGCGGCCGGCTACGGCAGCGCCTATGCGTTCTCGCGCAGCGGCATGCTCAACTTCGCGCGCTCGGCCGCGCTGCAGCTCGCGGATCGAGCCATCCGGGTCAACGTGGTCTCCCCGGGCTGGGTCCGCACGCCGTTCACCGAGGCGCTCCACGCCGATCCGGTGCAGCGCGACTACCGCAGCGCCCGCGTACCGCTCGCGCGCTGGGGCGAGCCGCGAGAGATCGCCGCCGGCGTCCTGTTCTTGCTGAGCGACGACGCGAGCTACGTCACCGGCAGCGAGCTGCTGATCGACGGCGGGGTGTGCGCGGGCGAGCGCCGACCCCCGATTGCATCGCAGTCTTGAGTGCGTCGGCACTCAGATCCTTCTGACCGGACCGTCGACCAACAACACCTCGACATCGTCGAATGCGCGCGCGAGCGCCGCGATTCGCTCGCGCGCAAGAGAGGCGCAGGCCGTCGAGAGCGCGTCGGCCAGCGCCGCGGTCGGGGCCTGGACGGTAACCGAGGCGTAGCGGTTCGCGCTCGCGCCGCGCAAGGGATCGAGCAGGTGGTGGTGGCGACCGCTCGGCTCGAACACGAAACCGGTCGGCGCGGAGGTCGCGACCGCGCGGGGGCGGTCGAGGGCGATGACCTGCTCGATGCCGCTCGCCCCCTTCACGCCGACGCGCCAGCCGCCGCTGCCGGCACGAACCTCGCCCGCGTCGACGAGCACGCGGTCGAGGCCGTGCTCACTCATCACTCGCACCACGCGGTCGGTGACGAAGCCCTGCGCGATGCCGTTGAGGGTGATGGCGCGAAGCGCGCCGCCGAGGCGCACGCGGTCGGTGTCGCTCTCGATGTCGCGGTAGCCGACGTGTGCGAGGGTCGCCTCGACCGCGCTCGCGGTGGGGCCGCGAGGGTCCGCATCGGCGCGCGAGAAGTGCCGCTGGTACAGCGTCCACAGCGGCTGCACGCTGACGTCGAAGGCGCCGTCGCTCGCGTCGCCCACACGGCGGGCGAGCGCGAGCACCTCCACCAGCTCCGGTGGCGGCTGGTCGAGCACCCGGTGGCGGTTCAGCCGCGACAACGCCGAGCTCGGGTCGAACAGGCTGAACACGCGCTCGAGCCGGCGTATCTCGTCGACACATCGCTCGACCACGCTCCGCGCCACGGCGCGCTCGGGATGCTCCACGACGAGGCTCGCGCGCGCGCCCATCGCCACACCCCGCCAGGTCCAGCGCGGGGTGGCGCACGCCGCCCTCCACGGCGCCACGGCAGCCGACGCCGCGAGCGTCGCCGCGACCACGAATCGCCGACGTGACCAGCCATGCCCATGGGTCATCGGTTGGCTCCTGAGGTCTCGGTGCGGCCGAGCACCGCATCGCGCGGGATGTCGTCGAAGCCGAGGACGACGCCGCCGTGCTCGTCGGCGAAGCGTCGTGCGGCATCGCGCTCGGCGAAGGGGATCGTCTCCGCTGCGCCCATGCCACCAGCACGTGTGCTACCGACCACGTACCAGGCCCGGCGTGCCTCGATCCAGGTCCCGGGCTCCGGCCTCGCCCAGCTCGCGCGACCCATGTCGTTCACGAAGATGGCGTCGATGGGCCACGGCTCGTCGGGAAGAAGCGCAAAGGCCAGGGTGTCGCGGACCGAGGTGAACCACAGCGGCTCGGCTCGTCCGCGCAGGTGCACCTGGCCCTTCGGTCCCGCGTGCTCGAGCAAGGACATGCCGCAGAAGTGACCGCTGGCGTCGGCGCCCGGCTCGAGTGGCGCAGGTGGCACCGCGGCGCCGGAGTCGTCGCCGCAGCCCGAGAGGCCGAGCATGGCGACGAGGACGATCGCTCGCCACGTCATCCTCAGACCTCCCGCCGATGAAAGAGGGCGACCGCCAGCCCGAGCGGCGCCAGGATCCAACAGCCAATCGAGGCCACCAGCAACGGACGGCCGAGTCCGGCCTCGGCCGCGAGACCGGTCATTCCCGACACCGCCGCCACCGCGTCCACGCTCGCGAGCGTGAGCAGCCGATAGGCGTCCGTCGGGTTCACGACCAGAGCAGCGCCGAGCATCGCCTGATCGATGCGGTGACTCTCGTCGAGCACCAGCAGGCCGAGCAGTGCGAGGTCGTAGAGCACGACCAGCCCGAGCCAGACCGCGATGCAGATGCCGATGGCCGTGGCGCGCTCGCGTGCGAGCGCGCTCACCAGGCAACCGACGGCGAGGAACGCGGCGCCGAGCGCAAGCGAGGCGCCGGTCATTGCGGCGTAGAGCTGCCATCCCTCCGCGCTCCCGCCGCGGTAGCCGACCAGGACGCCCGCGCCGCCATAGCCGAGCGCGAGCGCCAGTCCGAGCACCACCAGATAGCCGACGAACTTGCCGATCACGACTTGCCAGCGCGACACCGGGTAGGTGAGGAGCAGGTTGAGCGTGCCGCGCTCTGCCTCTCCGACCAGGCCGTCGAAGGACAGCAGCAACGCCAGCAAGGGCACGAGGTAGACGCTCAGGCTCGACAGGTTGGCCACCGCGATGGCCAGCGCGGCGGTTCGGGTCTCGCCGCCGGGCGTGGCGCCGACGAATGCGAGCGCCACCGCGAGCCCACCGAGCGAGAGCGCGGCGGCGAGGAACCAGCGATTGCGCAGTGCCTCCGCGATCTCGCGGCCGGCGAGAATCAGCACCTCCCTCATCGCTGTTCCTCTCCTTCGCTGAAGAACCGATACACCTCGTCCAGCGGTGGCGCAATGACCTCCACGTCGTGCACCGCGAGCCCGGCATCGGCGACGCGGCGCAGCAATGGCATCTTCTGCCCGGTCGGGCAGGCGAGGTCGATCTCGCATCCGTTCACGTGCGCGAGCGCGGTGGGCGAGTCGAGCATCTCGGCGATCCGAGGTGCTGCCCCGCGCTCGACCCGCAACCGGATGCGCACCGGCACGCCCGCGCGTGCGCGCAGCTCGTCGAGGGTACCGAGGGCCACCAGTCGGCCTCCACGCAACACCGCGATGCGGTCCGACCGGGTCTCGATCTCGGCCAGTGAGTGCGAGGACAGCAGCATGGTCGCACCGCTCGTGTGCAGCCCGTCCAGCCGGGTGTAGAACTCGTGTCGGAGCACCGGGTCGAGCCCGGTGGTCGGCTCGTCGAGCACCAGCACCGCCGGCGAGCCGAGCAGCGCCTGCGCGAGCCCGAGGCGCTGGCGCATGCCCTTCGAGTAGGTCCGCACGGGGCGATGCATCGCGTCGGCGAGCCCCACCTCCTCGAGCAAGGCGTCGCAACGGGAGACGTCCGCGCGCTTGAGCCGCGCGTAGAAGCGCAAGCTCGCGCGCCCGCTGATGCCACCCTGGAAGGCAACGTTCTCCGGAAGGTACCCGAGCCGTCGGCGCAGCTCGCGACTGCCGCGAGCTCCGGGGTCGACGCCGCAGACCCGCACGCTACCGGAATCCGGACGGGTGAGCCCGAGCACGAGCTTCATGAGTGTCGTCTTGCCGGCGCCGTTGTGGCCGATGAGGGCCACCCGCTCGCCCGGCTCGACGCGCAGGTCCACCCCTTCGAGTGCGGCGCGGGCGCCATAGCGCTTGCCGGCACCGCCGAGCACGATGTCGTTGCCCCGGCTCATCGGCGGGTCTCCGGTGGCGGGCTCATCAGCGGCGCGCTGTCCCGAACGCCCCCTGGGTGCAGTCCGGGAAATTGCGACTGGGCGGCGGCGAGCAGGTGCATGGCCGGGCTGGCGAGCAACAGCCTCGCCAGCGGGTGTCGCCAGACCAGGTGGTCGACGAGGTCGTTCGGCCGATACGGTCGCTCGGCGATACCGTCGCCGTTCAGGTCGAAGTCGGTGTTGTCGCTCCAGTAGTTGCCGCGCCCGTCGGCGGACCACTCCACCACCCGGGTGCCGACGTACTTGACCTGGTTCCGGTTGGCGACGAACGCGTTGCCGGCGATGGTGTTGCCCTCCGAGCCGGCGGTGAAGTGGATGCCTGTCTCGCAGCCCTCGAAGCGGTTGCCGGAGAGCACGTTGCCGTTGGCGTTGTAGAGGAACACGCACTTCTCGGCCGCGGGAAGAACGCGGTTGCCGCGAATGTGCGAGTCGTTGGCGTAGTTGAACAGCAGACCGCGATCGCGATCGCCGTCGCTCACGTTGCCCAGAACCTCGATGCGGTGCGAGAACATGATGGCGTAGCCGATGTGGTTTCCGCGCGAGACGTTGGCGCTCACCTCACTGTCGTCGGTGTACATGTAGTGCACCGCGAAGCGCAGCTCGCTCAGCCGATTGCCGCGAAACACGTTGCCGCGACTGGTGGTGACGAAGATCCCGTCGCGACCGAAGCGGATGTCGTTGTCGGCGACGACCGAGCCGGGCGCATTCCACACCTGCACGCCGTTGCCACGCTCGTTCATGCGGAGATCGCGTCTGCCCTCGATGCGGTTGTCGCTCACCCGCGCATCACGGGGACCCTTGAGATTGACGCCGATGAGGTTGCCGAGGAGCCGGTTGGCCTCGATGCGAGCGCGCTCGCCGCGGGCGGTGACGAAGACCCCGCTGTCCTCACTGGCGAGCGTGAGCCCGGAGCCGGTGACGGTGACGCCGGAAAGTCTGACGTCCGGGGCGTCGACGGTGACCACCCGGCCGTGGCCGGGGCCGACGATGCGCGCCCCGGCACGACCCTCGATGGTGAGGGGCCGGTCGATGACGACCGGTCCGGCGTGGTCACCCGGGAGGAGCACCAGGGTATCGCCGGGCGCGGCCGCGGCGAGGGCGCGGACCAGGGCGTCGTCGCCAGGCGCCACCTCGCGCTCCGCGCCCCCGGCCGTGGCCGACACGAGCGAGAGGGTCAGCAACAGCGACCGACCCGCTCGTGCCACCACGCCCATCACGCGCCCCTCATGCCGACTTCGGCTCGACCAACATGCGCCCGCGCATCTCCATGTGCAGGGCGTGGCAGAACCACTGGCAGTAGTACCAGTGCACGCCGGGTCGATCGGCCTTGAAGGTCACCGAGGCGGTGGCCTGCGGTCCGATCTCCATGGCGACGCCGTAGTTGGCGATGGTCAGGCCGTGGGTGAGATCGTCGACCTGATCGAGGTTGGTGACGTAGACGGTCACCTCGTCACCCTGCTTCACCCGGAAGTCGGTGAGCCCGAAATTGGGGGCGAGCGACCACATGTAGACGCGGACCTTGTCGCCGTCGCGGACCACCTTGGCGTCCTTCTCCAGGGTCACCCCGTCGGCCTTCGCCTGGGCCACCGCGTCGGCGAAGATGGGGTCGTCACGCCTCCAGACCTTGCTCGGATTCACCTTGTCGGCACGCACGATGATGCAGTCGTGGGGCTCGGCGAAGGTCGGTCCGTCGTGCACCACCTTCATCCGCTCGCCAGTGATGTCGATGAGCTGCTCGTTCTCCGGTTTCAGCGGCCCCACGTTGATGAAGCGGTCCTTGGAGAACTTGTTGAGCGACACCAGCCAGCGCCCGTCCGCCTCCTTGGTCTCGCCCATCGAGGTGTGGTTGTGCCCGGGCTGGTACTGCACGTCGACCTTCTCGAGCACCGGGTCGACATTCTCGCCGTTGAACTTGCGGATGGCGGCGTCGACGTTCCACTTCGCGACCTGGCTGTCGAGGAACAGCGTGGTGAACGCGTTTCCCTTGCCGTCGAATGCGGTGTGCAGCGGACCGAGGCCGAGCTCCGGCTCGGCCACGATGCACCCGCGCGGCTCGATCCGGTCGGCGAAGACGTCGGGCACCTTGCGCACGTCGATCACCGACACCGTCGGCGACAGCTTGCCGTTGATCACCACGTACTTGCCGTCCGGCGCGGTGTTGCACCCGTGAGGGCTGTTGGAGATGGGCACGTAACGGGTGTACCTCGAGCCCTTGCGGCCGTCGACGACGGGGACCCCGGACATCTCTTTGAAGTCTCCGGCGGCGACGGCGCCCTCGATGGCCTTGATG
This sequence comes from Ectothiorhodospiraceae bacterium, assembly GCA_024234875.1. Taxonomy (GTDB): domain Bacteria; phylum Pseudomonadota; class Gammaproteobacteria; order HK1; family HK1; genus JACKNM01. Next base: position 380,666 of record JACKNM010000003.1, read on the forward strand.
TCGAAGATGACGCAATGATCCTGCTCGGCCCTGGTCATCTCCGCCAGAGTCACGCCTTCCTCGGAGTTGTAGCAGGTGGAGAAGGCGTACAGGCCCTGGTAGTCGGCATCGCAGTTGTCGAGGTTTCCGCTGACCAGAACTTGCCAGGCGATCTTCATCGTGTCGCCGTCGATGGCGGTGAACACCGAGTGGTACTTGGTCGGGTCGTCGAGGTCGCGTCCGTCGTTCGGGATCGGCACCCGGTGCTCGCCGTTGGCGAAGACGTAGCCGGTGCGCGGGTACTTCTGAGGACGCATGCCGTGGATGTCGGCCGCGTTCGGGATCTCGATGATCTTGTCGACCTTCATCACGTCGCAACGGATGCGCGCGACGCGGGTGTTCGCCTTGTCGTTGATCCAGAGATAGCGTCCGTCGTAGGTGCCGTCGGTGAACGACATGTGCGGATGGTGGGCGTCACCGTTCATCCACACCCCACCGTTGCTCGCCAGGTACTCGCGTGTCTCGGGCAGCAGGCCCTCGGTGAGGATCTTGCGGCTCTCGTTGGTCATCCCCCAGCCGGTGGCACTGCAGCGGTTGAACACCGGAATGCGCATCAGCTCGCGCATCGACGGGAGGCCGAGAATGCGGACCTCGCCGGTCTGGCCGCTGCTCCAGAAGCCGTAGTACTCGTCGAGATCGCCCGGGCCGACGTTTGCGCTGCTGTCCGCGGCGGCGCGCGCCGCGCGAGGGGTGAGCGTTCCGCCGACAGTGACGCCTGCGGCGCCGGCCACGGCTGCCGCCGCGGAGCGGCCAATGAGCTCGCGTCGTGATAGCTTGTCCTGTCGCTTCGTGCTGTCGTTCATTTCGCTTCTGCCTCCGTCATCGGCTGCCACTGCGGGGCGGCGACGCTCGCCGTCCCGGTCGAATCGATGGGTCATCGTCGCTCCTCTGCTCGCTCGCTCTGCGCGCGCCCTTCCCGGATCTCCGTCAACAACGCCTCGATGCGCTCCGAGGTGCGTGGCGTCACCTGCGCGGCGCGTCGCTCGCGCTTCTCGCGCTTGGCGATCATCACCGGGCAGCGGTGCTCGTCGACGTAGAGCTGCTGGCAGTTGAGGCAGTACAGGCACTCGTTGGGGTTGATTGGACCCTCGGGATGGATGGCCTGGACCATGCAGTCGTTCGCGCAGCGTTGGCACGGATTGCCGCACTGCCGGTAGCGCTTGAGCCAGTCGAAGATGCGCATTCGGCCCGGGATGGCGAGGGCCGCGCCGAGCGCGCAGAGATAACGACAGTAGAAGCGCTCGACGAAGAGCCCGACGAGCACGAGGGCGAGGGCGAAGGCGACGAATGGCCACTCGCGCGCGAACTTGAGCACGATGGCGGTCTTGAACGGCTCGACCTCCGCCAGTTGCTCGGCGAGTGCCAGTGAGTGCAGCGACACCCCGAACAGGGCGAGGAAGACGAGGTACTTCAAGGCCCAGGCGCGCTCGTGGAGGCCCCACGGAACGCGCCACTGCGGGACCTTCAGCGCGCGTGCAACATGGTTGGTGAGCTCCTGGAGCGCTCCGAACGGACAGAGCCAACCGCAGTACGCTCCGCGCCCCCACAGCACGAGGGCGATGGCGGCAGCGCCCCATAGCACGAACACGAGGGGCTCCATCAGGAAGTAGCTCCAGTCGAAGCCGGTGACCAGTGCATTGAAGACCGCGAGGATGTTGACCACCGAGAGTTGCGCGTTGGCGTAGAGGCCGACACCGAGGAGCGTGAACAGGAGAAAGCCGTACCGCACCCACCGGGTGAGCCGTGGGCGACGGACCAGCGAGGTCTGGAAGAAGAAGATCGCCGACAGCACGGCGAGCGCGACCAGCAGCACGGCCACCTCGCCTCGCTTGCGCATCCACATCTGGGGCCACAGTGGTGGCGCCGGCTCGATCGGGGTCGTGGGCGTGGTGGTCGTCGGAGCGGGAGGGGGCGGAGGCTCGACGTAGCGCTCGGGGAGCTGGTAGGCGAGGTCGAAGGTGAGGAAGGCCTTCTCTCGCGGGGCAGTCTCGCGGGCGACCAGCAGCTCGATGCGCCAGGGGATCGCTGGCTCGAAGCCGGCATCTGGCGGGATGCGGAAGAGATCGACCTCGTCGAGGTCCGGGGCTTCCGCAGCGGCGACGCGGCGCAGTCGCTCGTGGTTGAGATCGCGAAACCGGATCGATCGGTCGCCCTGGATGAGCTGGAAGCGGTCGAAGATGCCGCCTCGCACGTAGCCGGAGCCCTTGAACGAGTAGTGGCCGCGGGCCGCGAGCACGATCGCCTGCTGACCCGGCTCGAGGGTGGACTCGAGATTGCGGAGCTGCGCCTCGCCGAGGATGTTGACGCCGATCGCAGGCACCGACACCTGAGCGGCGTACATGTCGATGAAGAACGCGCCAGGGTCACCGCGTTCCGGGCGAGCCGCAGCCGCCCGGTCCCCGGATGCCTCGTAGGCGCGATTGATGTCGGCGACGGTGATGGCGAGCCGGCGCACCGCGCCCTCGGCGACCAGCGCGGTCCAGTCCATCGGTGTCGCCTCGACCGAGCGCAGGGTCGGCGGCGGGGTGGCGCCCCTCGTCGTCGGCGCCAGGCCGCCGAGACCCAGCCGTCGCGCGACCGCGAGAGAGGCGCGGAGGATGGAGTCGTCGATCACCATCACGGTCACCGTCGCTCCGCTCACGATGTCGACGGTCCGCTCACCCGCACCGGCGCCGACGAGCGCGGTGGCGTCCACGCCGATGTAGCCGGTGATCACCTCACGCATGGTCGACTCCGGGATGCCGACCAGCACGATGGGCTCGTGGTGCTCGACGAGGCGGGCGCCGCGCACCACTGCGTCGTCGTCTATCGCGACGAGGATATGGATGGGGCGGCCGGAGTAGCCGACCGCGCCCGCGTGGTCGGAGTTCAGGAAGACGTGGGCGACGACCTTGCCATCGTCGAGCACCGGCGCGACCGGCGGATCACCGGCGGGTTCGCCGTAACCGTCGGCGCCGGGAACCAGCGTGGCGGCGGGTGTCTCGGCGAGGAAGCGTGCGAGGTCCGAGGCGTGCGCGGCCGCGCCGAGCAACAGGGCCGAGAGACCGAGCAGGAATGTGGCGACCCACCGCGCCACGCGTCTCGGCATCCCTCCAGTGGAGCCTGTCGGGCGGAGCTGCGCGGTGACCATGTCTGCCTCGACGACCTCGGAGCGGCGTGGAAGGCAGTAGACGCTCGTGCCGTCGGCGTGTACTTGACGTAAGTCATTAAGCTGTATGCGATATACAGCTTAAAACAGCGATCCGTGCGCGGCCGAGGACCTCGACTCGGGGCGGCGCGACGCCATCCAGGAGGCATCGACATGCGACTGAGCACCCACACCGACTACGCGCTCCGAGTGCTCGTCTACCTGGCGTCTACCGGCGTACCTACCACCACCGTCGCCAGCGTTGCCGAGGCGTACGCGATCTCGCGAAACCACCTGGTGAAGGTGGTGCACCGCCTCGGCACCCTCGGTTTCGTGCGCACCGCGCGTGGCAGGGGCGGGGGATTCGGCCTCGCACGGCGGCCCGAGGCCATCACCGTGGGCGAGGTGGTGCGTGGCTTCGAGGACCATCGGTCGCTGGTCGAATGCCTGGCTGAACCTGGCGGCAGACGCTGTCGAATTGCGCCGGCGTGCGGTCTGGCCGGCGCCGTCGTCGACGCGACCAATGCCTTTCTCGCCGTATTGGACGGCTACACCCTCGCCGACATCACCGAGCGACGGAGTGCGTTGGTGGCACTGCTCGACGTGGGGAGCGGGCACGCCCCTTGAGTGGCGGACGATTTCCCGCTCGGCACCACCGCGCATCCGGTGCTGCCGTCAGCCCTGGCGCGCGCCTACCCGATTGAACCGAAAAGGTTTCGAGCAATCACGAGCGACTTCGGTTGACTGTTCTGACCATTCGTGATCGAATTTGACCGGTTCGAGCGGGAATGGCTCCGTTGCGCCGTGACGAGCGAGCCAGGGAACACATGCGAGAAGAGCCACATCTGTCCGGGGTCCGCCGGCGCAAGATCGCGCAGATCGTCCAGCAGAGGGGGTCGGCTGCGGTGCGCGATCTGTGCCGGCAGTTCGGCATGTCCGAGGCGACGATTCGCCGCGACCTGCGCGAGCTGGACGAGCTGGGGGTCGTGACCCGGACGCGCGGCGGCGTCATGAAGAACGGTCCGGTGGTGCCGGACCTGCCGAACGAGCAGCGCAAGCAGGTCGGTTGCGAGGAAAAGCGCCGCATCGGCCTCGCCGCCATCGAGTTGCTGTCCGGCGACGAGGTGGTCTTCCTCGACGCCGGTACCACGGCCCTTGCGGTGGCCGAGAACGCGAGTCGAAAGCCCGGCTGCCGATATGTCACCACTTGCCTCGGCGTGGCGCGACTTCTCCGGGAGCAGGAGATCCCGGGGTTCTTCATGATCGGCGGCTCGTATCAGCGCGTGAACGACGCCTTTGCGGGCACGCTCGCAATCTCGGCGCTGCGCTCGCTGTCCTTCGACGTCTCGTTCCTCTGTTGCTCGGCGGTGGACGTCGCACGGCGCTCGATCGCGATTGGCGACGAGCCCTACAGCCAGGTTCAGCGCGAGGTGGCGGCGGTCACGCGACGCAATATCGTGGTTGCCCACAGCGACAAGTTCGCTGCCAACGCCTTCATCCGGACGGTACGGTTCGAGGACCTGGACACGATCGTCACCGACCGGGATCTGAACGGAGCCACTGCCGCGCGGATCCGGGACGCAGGGCTGGAAGTCGTCCTGGCGTGAGTGGCAACGGTGTCTCCCTCGAGGTGCGGGACCTCAGAAAGAGCTGGGGGCCAGTCGACGTCCTCCACGACGTCAACTTCAGCATCGAGGCGGGAGGATTCCTGACCCTGCTCGGGCCATCGGGCTGTGGCAAGAGCACGGTCCTCCGACTGGTGTCAGGCCTCGACGAGGCGAGCGGCGGGCAGGTCCTCATCGGCGGAAGGGACGTCTCGGGAGTCCCGGCTGCGAGCCGCAATCTCGGGATGGTATTCCAGAACTACGCGCTGTTCCCGCACATGACCGTGGCCGAGAACATCGCTTACGGGCTGAGCATCCGCAAGGTTGCGAAGGCGGTGCGCCAAGAAGCGCTGGCCCGCGTCGCGGAGCTGATGGCGCTCGGCGAGCTGATGGACCGCAAGCCGGCCCAGCTCTCGGGCGGGCAGCAACAGCGGGTGGCACTGGCGCGCGTTCTGGTGTCGAACCGTCCCCTGGTGTTGATGGACGAGCCGCTGTCGAATCTCGATGCGAAGCTGCGGGCCGAGATCCGCAGCGAGATCCGGTCCTTGAACAAGCGCCTCGGGATCACCGTCGTCTACGTGACTCACGACCAGAGCGAGGCGCTGTCGATGTCGGACCAGGTCGTCCTGATGAACTCTGGCCGGGTGGTGCAGCGTGGAACGCCCAAGGCGCTCTACGAGCGGCCGGCGAACACGTTCGCGGCGAGCTTCATCGGCACACCGCCGACCAACCTACTCGACGCGGCGGACGTGCGTCTGCCGGAGAATCTGCGACCGGGCCGCGGCCACGACGGCGACGGCTGGCTGGTCGGGGTGAGGCCCGAGGCACTTCGCTTCGCCACCGGCGATGAGACGTTCTCGCTCACCGCCCGAATCGAGGCCATCGAGTACGAGGGCAGTATCTCCCTGGTTCGTCTGGTCGCACCCTCGGGTGCGCGGGTGGTGATGGCGCACCCTGCAGCCGAGACGCTGGTCGAGGGCGAGCAGGTGACGGTGGGATGGGACCGCGAGGCCACCCACCTGTTCTCGAAGGCCCACGGAGGCGCGATCGCGCTCGACGAATGAAGAGCCGGCGCATGCCGCGTCGGCAACGTGCAAACAGGAGAGGAGAGGTCATGAAGCTCAATCGGACATCGACACTGCAAGCGGTGATGGGGGCGATGCTCGGGGCGGGCGTTGCCAGCGTTCAGGCCGCCGATCTCGAGTTCTACTTTCCAGTGGGCGTGAACGCCCCGGCGGTGGCGACGATCGAGGCGTTGACCAATGCCTGGGCGGCCAAGAATCCGCAACACACCGTGAAGGCGGTGTACGCGGGGAACTACGAGGAGACGACGACCAAGGCATTGACCGCGGCGCAGGCGGGAGACCCGCCGCAGGTCGCGGTGCTCCTGGCCATCGACATCTTCACGCTGGTCGAGGAGGACGTGATCGTCCCCATCTCGGACATTGCCACGTCGGCCGAAGACAAGGCGTGGATGAGCAGCTTCTACCCGAGCTTCATGAAGGATGCGACCTTCGAGGGGAAGACCTACGCGATTCCGTTCCAGCGCTCGACGCCGGTGTTCTATTACAACAAGGATGCCTTCCGGGAAGCCGGTCTCGATCCCGACTCGCCGCCCAAGAGCTGGGCCGAGATGATCGAGGTGGGCAAGAAGCTCGTGGTGAAGGACGCCAACGGCAACGTGACGCGGTGGGGCACGCGGATCCCGACTCTGGGCCTCGGCGGCGCCTGGCTCTTCGGTGGGCTCGTGGTCTCGAAGGGCGACGTGCTGTCGACCGACACCGGCACCGAGGCGCGGTTCGACACGCCGGCCGCGAAAGCGTCGCTCGACTTCTTGCTCCAGCTCGCCGCCGAAGGCGTGATGCAGCCCGGTGGTATCTCCTGGGGAGACACGCCCAAGGCGTTCCTGGAGCGGCAGACAGCCTCGATGTGGACCTCGACCGGAAACCTTGCCTTCGTCAGCGAGAACGCCGAGTTCGACTGGGGCGTCGGCTTCCTGCCCGGCGGCGACGGGCCAGGCGCCCCGATCGGCGGCGGCAACTTCTACATCTTCAAGGGCACCACCGACGAGGAACGCGCGGCGGCGCTGGACTTCATCAAGTTCATGACCTCGCCCGAGAACGCCGCCGTGTGGGCGATCGCGACCGGCTACGTCGCACCGCGTCCCGACGCCTGGGAGATGCCAGAGATGAAGGCCTATGTGCAGCGGCTTCCGCAGGCGTTGGTGGCGCTGGAGCAGCTACCCCACGCCGAGCGTGAGTTCGCCGTGTTCCAGCGAGCCAAGGTCACCCAGTACCTGGTCGACGCGATCGAGAGCGTCCTCGCCGGTAGCGCCGAGCCGGCTGCCGCGCTGGCTGCCGCGCAGAAGAAGGCGGACGAGGTCCTGAAAGAGTACCGCTGAGGCAAGTATCCGGCGCGCCCGGGGTTCGTCCTCGGGCGCGCGCACCGGTAGCGACCCCGTGGTCTCCCGCGGCGACGAGGCGGCGGCACATGAACAAGCGGCTGAGTCTCGGCATGGCGTTCGTCCTGCTCGTCCTGCCGTCCTCCCTGCTGGTTGCGTTCACGCACTACCCTGCGGTTCGAGCGCTCGCCAACTCGCTGTGGAACAACGCCACCTCGCGCCGCCCGTCGCGCTTCGTGGGGCTCGACAACTACGCCGCGCTTCTCGAGGACGAGAAGCTCCTGCAGGTGTTGATCAATAGCGGGCTCTACGCGTTGGGAACGATCCCGCTGGCCATCGTGCTGGCCATCGGCATGGCGCTGCTGGTGAACTCGAGGCTGCCAGCCACGAGCCTGATGCGGCTGTCCTTCTTCATGCCGACGATGTTGCCGATGGTGGCCGTGGCCAACATCTGGCTCTTCTTCTACGCCCCGGGGATCGGGCTCGCCTCGCAGATTCTGTCGTCGATGGGCCTGCCGTCCGTCAATTTCCTCGGCAGCACGGAGACCTCGCTGGTCTCGATGATGGTGGTGGCGGTCTGGAAGGAAGCGGGGCTTTTCATGATCTTCTACCTGGCCGCGCTGCAGACCGTTCCGGTTCACCTGAAGGAAGCAGCACGACTCGAGGGCGCGGGCTCGGTGCGAGTCTTTCTCGACGTGGTGTTGCCGTTGCTCCGCCCGACGACCATCTTCGTTGCCGTGAATGCCCTGATCAACGCATTCAGATTGGTCGACCATATCATCGTCATGACGCGCGGCGGCCCGAACAACTCCAGCGCGCTGCTGCTCTACTACATCTACGAGGTCACCTTCGGTCACCGGGATTTCGCCTACGGTGCGACACTGACGGTGCTGATGGTCGTGATCTTGGGCGCCCTTGCTGCGTTCCAGTACCGGGTCCTCGACCGCAGGACGCACTACCAATGAGCCAGGGACTCAACCGCATCGCCCTGGGCACGTTGGCCTTCGTGCTCGCCGGTGTCTGGGGACTGCCGTTCCTGTACTCGGTCTGGACGGCATTCCACCCCGAGAAGTACTCGGCCACCTTTCAGTGGGATGCACCGATCACCCTGATGAACTTCGTCGAGGCCTGGCAGGCCGCGCCCTTCGGCGTCTACTTCGTGAACACGATCATCCTCATCGTCACGATCCTGGTCGCCAACCTCGTTCTGTGCACGTTGGTGGCCTACGCATTCGTGCGCTACCGCTTTCGGTGGGCGGGCTTCCTCTTCGGCCTGGTGATGGTGCAGCTCCTGATTTCCCCCGAGATCCTGATCGTCGAGAACTATCTGACGCTTTCTCGGGCCGGCCTGACCGATACCATTCTCGGGATCGCGCTTCCCTATCTGACCTCCGCCTTCGGCATCTTCCTCCTCCGGCAAACCTTCAAGGTCGTGCCGAGGTCGCTCGACGAGGCCGCGCAGATCGAGGGCGCCGGGGCATGGCGCGTGCTCTGGACCGTCTACGTGCCACTGGCGCGCCCGGTGTATCTCGCCTACGGGCTCGTCTCGATCAGCTTCCATTGGAACAATTTCCTCTGGCCGCTCATCGTCACGAACTCGCCGGAGGTGCGCCCGGTGACGGTGGGGCTGAGTGTCTTCGCGACCGTGGAGAGCGGAGTGGAGTGGTCACTCGTGAACGCCGCAACCCTGATGACCACGGCGCCGTTGATCGTGACCTTTCTCGTCTTCCAACGTCAGTTCGTGGCGAACTTCATGCGCGCTGGCATCAAGTAGTCGCGCCGCCGTACCTCAACAGGAGCGACAGACGTGCGTTTTGCTCACATCTCCGACCTTCATGTCTGCAGCGGTCCCGCCGCGGGTGCGACGGCGCGCGAGGACATCATTGCGACGGTCGAGGCGCTCGCCGGGGATCTGGCCAGAATCGCCGGATGCCTCGATTTCATCGTCCTGTCCGGCGACATGACCGACGATGCCAGGCCGGAGTCCTTCCGCAAGTTGGAGGAGCTGTTCGCGCCGCTGGCGCTGCCGATCTTCACCGTTCCGGGAAACCACGACGGTCCCGCGGCCTATTTTCGCGAGGTCGCGAGTGGACGCCTCGCCGAGGGTGATCTGACGGGCCGCGTCGTCGACTTGGGGGCCGTTCGACTACTCGGTCTCGATACCTGCGTCGAGAACGAGGCGACCGGCGCTCTGTCCGCGCAGGCGCTCGACCTCGTCGCCCGCGAGCTCGACTCGAATGACCTGTCGCAGCTGATCATCGTGATGCACCATCCGCCGTTCGCTCCAGGGCTTCGGCAGTTCGACGAGATCGTCAGGCTCGAGGGTGCGGCCGAGCTCGCGCGGCTCGTCGCGGGAGCGGCGCGGGCGCCGATCGTGCTCAGTGGCCATGTCCACCGCGCGTACCAGGCGCGCTGGAACGGCGCCAACTGCTTCGTCGCCGGCAGTGCCGTGCTGCCGTTCACCGCCGAGCATCCCTATGGCGACGGGCCGATCCGCCCGTCGGCCGAGCAGCGCTGCTACTTCGTGCATGCGATCGACGCCGACGGGATGCACGTGGTCACTCCGCAGCCGGTGCGCAGCGTGGCCTCCGCGCGCGAGCCAACCCGGGCCGATCCCGACGGGGTGTGAGATCCGCGCGCCGGATGGCGGGGGTCGACACCGAGAACGAGAAGCCCCGCGAATGCGGGGCTCGGAGTTGGCGGGAGATCCTGGACGCGTACCGAACTCTGTGCGTGGCGCCGACGCGCGAGGCGCAGTCCGTGCTCGAATCGATTCAGGACCTTCGTGTGGCCTAGTCGACCTGTCGTTGTAGGGGAAAAGTCGAGTAGGTATACACCCCGGAGTCACAGACGCTGATGTACTCGTCCAGCGATTCTTTCGTCCCACCCGGATTGCGGTAAACGGCACAACGATTGTCAGCTCGTGTCGAGGGTGCGCGATAGCGGGCGACACTTTCGTCCCCTTCGATGCTCCAATCGGACCGCGCGTATTCCTTGCCAAGCCAGTAGTGCACCCGCGTGCCGTCAGGGAACGACTCGCTCATCCACTGGCCGCCCGGGATGTTTCCGACAGCCTTGTGCGCTTTCCGAGCCTCTTCCTCCAGCTCGGGGCCCATCACACGGTGCGCTGGTGAGAGGTTGAGGTCTTCCGCGCGAACCGTGTCCGGGATTCCAGCCAGGCGCAGCCCCTCGAGCAGCCGTTGCCGGTAATCCGGATGCGCGAGTCGTTCGCGGCCGAAGCTGCCTGTCAACGTCACCAGATGTCCCTGGCTCCTGCGCAGCGCAACCAGCCGTTCGGCGCTCGCCTTCGCTTCGTCCATGCGCCCCGAGAGCGCATAGGCGGCAGTCAGGGCGGCTCCGAAGTCCGTGCGGTGCGGGTCGCCTGCTGCCGCTTTCTCGAGCAGGGGAATTGCCTCGGAGACATGGCCGGCTTGCAGCTCGACTTTCCCCAAGGGCCCGACATTATCCAACTTGTGCGGATCAAGACGCACGGCGCGCCGAAAGTCGACGATGGCGCTGGCGGTGTCGCCCCTGCGCGCCGCCAACAGACCGCGCCAACCATAGGTATCCGGGTAGTTCGAGTCGAGCGCCACCATGCGCTGGATGACCGGAGCCATCTCGTCGTACCTGCTCTGACTACCAAGCCAGTGCAGTTGGGCCTCGTAGCCCTCCACGGTCGGACGCGTAAGCGACTTCTCGAGCAGTACGGGTATGTCGTTCATGTCGAGCCCAAGCTCTGTAACGAGGTCTCGATAGCTGGCGTGGAAATAAAGCTCCGTGAGCACGGCCCAGGCCCGCGCAAAGCCCGGGTCCAGTGCGACCGCTCGCTCGAGGGCGATCTTCGCCTTGGTAAGAGATTCGAGCGTCTTCGATTGATGGTGGGCGAGCCCGACGAGGAAGGCATCGTGAGCCTCGGGGATCTCGGTGTCTGGCTCGGCGAGCGCTTGGGCCTCGCTGGGCAGCAGCGTGACCGACAAGGCGGCCACGATCGCGCCAGTCACTCGATCCTGTAGGGCGAACACGTCGGCCGCACTGCCGTCATAGCGCTCCGCCCACAGATGCCCGCCGCTCATCGCATCGACGAGTTGCGCGTTGATTCGCAGCTGGCCGCCCGCGCGCCGCACGCTACCTTCGAGAACGTAACGTACGCCGAGCTCCTCGGCGACCTGCGCGATCCCAATGACCTTGCCCTTGTACGCGAACACGGAGTGGCGGGCGATCACGAATAGACCGGAGAGCTTGGAGAGGTCGGTGATCAGGTCTTCCGTCATGCCGTCCACGAAGTAGGCCTGCTCGGGGTCATTCGACAGGTTCGCAAGCGGCAGCACGGCGATGGAAGGCTTGTCCGGGAGCGCGTAGGCCATCTTGTCCGGCCGGGCCGGTTCAACTCTCGAATCCCAGGGCTGCAGCCAGAACGTCACTCCGCTGGCAATGAGCAGTAGCGCGAGCACTGTCGCGATGAGTCCACGACGGCCCCGACGCGCCCCCCCTTCGACGACAGCGGGCGCCACCACGGGCTCGGGTGCGGGTATGCTCGCCTCCTTGTCGAGCGCCACGAAAAAGACGCGAACCGGCTCATCGAATCCCTTGAGCGTCTGTTCTCCCAAGGGGCCGTATTGAAACGGAAGTCGAGTTGGCAGCGCCTCGCGAATGGCGGCCGAGATACAAAGACCACCCGGCTCTGCCAGTTGCTCCAGACGCTGTGCGAGCACGACGCCGGCGCCCGTGACCGTCCGGTCGGCGATGACCACCTCGCCGAGCGAAATGCCGATGCGGACTTCAGGGCGGATGTCGTCGCCGTATCGCTCGTTGTGCGCACGATTGGCGGCCTGAAAGCTCAGTGCGGCGGAAACGGCGTCCGACGCGCGATCGAACTCGCCTACCAGGGCGTCACCGCGCAGCTCATGCGTCGTCCCGCCATAGGACCCGATCGTGTCAGATAGGCGTCGGAAGGCACTCTGGAGCCGATCATGCGCTATCCGCTCATCCTTTTGTACGAGCACCGTGGACCCGACAACGTCGGCGTGCAAGATGACCGCGAGCTTGGAGCGGTTTGCCATGGCCCGTGTACTCAGAGAACGTCGAAAGCAATCGTATAAGGAATCGCGGCCTGGTGACCTACAAGCAGGCAGCTTCACCCTCGGATTGCGCGTGCCCGGTCGGGCGCGATCGGGCCAGGCCAGCTCCAGCGACCCGAGCGAAGCCCTGCGCTCACCACGGCGCAGCAGGCTCGGAAGTCGAAGCGAACGTCCCCCGTCAATGCTGATTCGGCCCGGGCACCGATGCAACCGTTCGAGCCTCGTCAACAACAAGGATTGGAACGGGGAACAGCCCGCCCGCACCAAATCGAAGGCGCCCTGAAACGAGGGCCGGCTGGTCGGTCAGGAGCTGCCGCTGAAGCTGCGCGAGGTCTGGGAGATCCGCGTCCGGCTCGAAGATGCGTCGAACCCGAACTCCCCTGCGCGCTCCCGCCATCGCTGCAAGCTCCCGTCCAGTTGACCGTAGGCAGGAGTCTCGGCGGTCCGATCGCGCCAGACGAGAACGGGGCCATTCGGCCGGTTACCGGTCAGCAGCCAGCGCCTTGGGCACTGGGGCCGACTTCCGAGCGACGGCGAAGTGGCGAGGGCCGGCCGGGCGCGACCAGACCACCGAGTGAGGTCCGATCACGGTAGGCGATGGTCCGGCGCAAACAACGAGAAGCCCCGCGAATGCGGGGCTCGGAGTTGGCTGGGGGACTAGGATTCGAACCTAGACTAGCGGAGTCAGAGTCCGCTGTCCTACCATTAGACGATCCCCCAGTTGATCGTCTCGCCAGCGGGCTCCGCGCGGTGCGGGAGCACCAGCCGACGATTAGCGCTTCGAGTACTGCGGGCGCTTGCGGGCCTTGTGCAGGCCGACCTTCTTGCGCTCGACCTCGCGCGCGTCACGGGTCACGAACCCGGCGCGGCGCAGCGAGCCGCGCAGCGACTCGTCGTAGTCCATCAGCGCGCGGGTGATGCCGTGGCGGATGGCGCCGGCCTGGCCGCTGCTCCCGCCACCGCTCACGGTGACGTTCACGTCGAGCCGGGTGACCATGTCGACGAGCTCGAGCGGCTGGCGCACGACCATGCGGGCGGTCTCGCGGCCGAAGTACTCGTCGAGCGGGCGACGGTTGATCAGGATTCGGCCCGAGCCGGGCTTGATGAAGACCCGCGCAGCGGCGGACTTGCGGCGCCCGGTCCCGTAGTTCGTTGCGGCCATCGTGTGCTCTTCTCTTGGTCAGGGCGCCGCGGCGCGGCGGCCTCGATTGTCGACTCGGTCCGGTCTCCGGCGCGAGCCGCGCCTCAGACCTCCACCGTCCGTGGCTGCTGGGCCTCGTGACGGTGCTCCGCTCCGGCGTAGACGCGGAGCTTGCGATACATGTCCCGACCGAGCGGGCCCTTCGGCAGCATGCCCTTCACCGCGTGCTCGATCACCCGGTCGGGATGCTTGGCCAGCATCTCCTTGAGCGACGTCGCGCGCATGCCGCTCGGGTAGCCCGAGTGCCGGAAGTAGAACTTCTGGTCCAGCTTGCGACCGGTGATCCCGACCTTCGACGCGTTGATGACCACCACGTAGTCACCGGTGTCGACGTGCGGGGTGTAGACCGGCTTGTGCTTGCCGCGCAGACGCCGAGCGACCTCGGACGCGAGGCGCCCGAGCGGCTTGTCCGTCGCGTCGACGACCAGCCATTCGCGCTCCACCGTCTGGGGCTTGGCGGTGTAGGTTCCCATGTCTTTGCCCTTGAGCCTCGTGATGCACGGCTTCCGGTCGGGGACGGGCGCGCGAGTTCGCGCCGTCCGAAACGGCCGGTTGGCCCGGAAAAGAGGCGAATGGTACGAATGGCGGGCGTCGGTGTCAAACGAACCTGCGCGTGCCGGGCTCCCTCCCCGGGGGCTCACACCAGCATGCGCCGGCGGGCCAGCCGGGCGGCCAGTGCGCTTGCGGTCGCGGCATACCCGAGCAGGACCGCCACGTGGAGCAGAGGCGCCTCGACCGAGCCGCCGATCACCAGCGGACGCACCAGTGCCACGGCGTGGGTGAGGGGAAGGACGGTGGCCAGCCGCTGAATCGCCTCCGGCATCTGCGCGAGCGGGAAGAACACCCCGCTCAACAGGAACATCGGCGTCATCACCAGGGTCGTGTAGTAGAGGAAGGAGTCGTAGGAGCGCGCGATCGTGGTGACCACCAGCGCGATGGCCGAGAAGCACAGGCCAGTGAGCGCCGCCGCCGGGATCGCGAGCAGCGCCTGCCAGCCCCGGACTGCCCCGATCGCGGCACCGACCACCATCACCCCGGTGGCGCTCATCAGACTCTTGGTGGTGGCCCACGCGATCTCGCCGCGCACCACGTCGCCGACGCCGAGCGGGGTGCTGATCATGGCGTCCCACGTGTGCTGGGCGGCCATTCGGGTATAGGCCGAGTAGGTCGCCTCGAAGGTCGCGGTCATCATCGCGCTGGAGCAGATGAAGCCCGACGCCAGGAACACCTGGTAGGGAATCCCGCCGACCCCGCCGACCAGCGCGCCGAGGCCGTAGCCGAGCGCCAGGAGATAGAGGATCGGCTCCCCGAGGTTCGCGAGCATCGACGCCGGCGCGAGCTTGCGCCAGAACAGCAGGTTGCGGCGCCAGACCGGTACCCAACCGAGCCCCGCCGGGTAGCTGCGCACATGCGGTGCCGAGGTGGCCGGGGTGGTGCTCATGCGTCGCGGAGATCGCGGCCGGTGAGGCGGAGGAACACGTCCTCGAGATTGGCCGGTCGATGCAGGTACTCGAGCCCGGGCCGGTCGCGGAGCGCGTCGAGGATCGGTCGCTCGTCGCGCAGGTAGCAGAGCACGGTGTCGCCGACCACCTCGACGCGGTCGGCGGCGTCGGCGCCACCGGCGCCGTGCCATTCGAGCGCGTCGATGCCGTGGACCTCCACCACCTGGGGCTCGACGTGACGGGCGACCAGCCGCGCCGGGGTGTCGGTGTCGAGGAACCGCCCGCGGTCCATCACCGTCACGCGATCGCAGAGGCGCGCCGCCTCCTCCATGTAGTGCGTGGTGAGCACCAGGCTCATGCCACGGCTCTTCAGCATCCGCAGCCGCTGCCACAGGAGCTGGCGGGCCTGCGGATCGAGGCCGGTGGTGGGCTCGTCCAGGACCAGCAGATCCGGGGTGTTGACCAGGGCGCGGGCGAGCGAGAGACGGCGCTTCATGCCGCCGGACAGGGTGGAGATCGGCGCGTCGGCCTTCGCCTCCAGATTCGCGAAGGCGAGCAGGTCGGCAATCAGAGCGTGTGCCTCGCGGGCCCGAATTCCGAAGTAGCCGGCGTACACCCGCAGGTTCTCGACCACCGTGAAGTCCGGGTCGAGGGTGTCGAGCTGGGGCACCAGCCCGATCCGTGCCCGGGTGGCGGCGGACGCCTCGGGAACCGGCAGCCCCAGCACCCGCAGCGATCCCTCCGTCGGCGGAGTGCGCCCGAGCACCATGCGCAGGAAGGTCGTCTTGCCGGCCCCGTTCGGCCCGAGGAGACCCCAGCACTCGCCGCGCGCGACCTGCATGTCCACACCGTCGACGACGGTCTGCTCGCCGTATCGCTTGCGCAACCCCCGCGCCTCGAGCGCCGGGACCGGGTTGGCGGCGTCGGCCGCGGGCGGCAGTGAGTCGGGAGCGGGGCGGGCATTCATCGGCGCGCATGTTACGTGCGACGGGCCTCGGGGTCGCGGCCGACGACCGCCCGCGTCCGATGGGCTGCTAGACTTCCGGGTGCCCCACAACGCTTCCGAGGTCGTTCCATGGCCGCCAGTGGCTTCCTCGATCGCCTCGTCGTCGGTCTCGACGAGGGCCTGCGCATCGCGTTCGACATCCCCCGCTCGACGCCCCGTCCGAGCCCCGCCGAGGGGCGTGAGGAGCCGGTGCTGACACCCGCCGAGCAACGTCACAGCATCGGCCTGGTGCGGGTGGACCATGCCGGCGAGGTGGCGGCACAGGGCCTCTACCACGGGCAACTCCTGCTCGCGCGCGATCCGGGCGTCCGCGATCGGCTCGAGCGCGCCGCCGACGAGGAGCGTGACCACCTCGCCTGGTGTCGCGCGCGCCTCGACCGTCTGGGGGGCGCGCCGAGCCGACTCGACCCGTTCTGGTATGCCGGCTCGTTCACCATCGGCGCGCTGGCCGCGCTCGGCGGCGACCGCGTGAGCCTCGGCTTCGTGGCCGAGACCGAGCGCCAGGTGATGCGTCATCTCGAGGGGCATCTGGCGTCGTTGCCCGCGGCAGACACGCCGAGCCGCGCGGTGATCGAGCAGATGCACACCGAGGAGGCCGAGCATGCCCACGGCGCGCTCGATGCCGGCGGCGTGCGCCTGCCGGCTCCCGTGCGCGGACTGATGCGCATGGTGGCCAAGGTGATGACGACCACCGCCTACCGCGTGTAGCCACCGCAGATGGCTCGCCCGCGGGAGGTGGCGCCCGCTCCCGGCGCCAACGAGCGGCGCGCCGCCGCCGCGCTGCTGGCAGCGACGCGGTGGGCCAGCCTGGCGACGATCGCCGACGACGGTGCGCCGCTGGCCACCCAGGTGGCCTACGCGATGGCGCCGGACGGTGAGGCGCTCCTGTTGCACCTCAGTCTGCTCGCCGAGCATGCGCGAAACCTCGATGCCCGGCCGCGCGCGTCGATCGTCGTCGCCGAGCCCGATTCCGGCGACGGTGACCCGCAGACGCTCGCCCGCGTCTCTCTGTCCGGCGGCGTGGTCCTGCTGGAGCCGGGCTCCGCGGCCCACGACATCGCCCGTGCTGCCTACGTGCGGCGGTTTCCGGCGGCGGAGATGCGGTTCGGTCTCGGCGACTTCCGCCTGCTGCGCCTCGAGCCTCTGCGCGGCCACCTGGTGGGCGGATTCGCGCGCGCTCGCACCCTCTCGCGGGACGACGCGCTCGCTATCGTGGCGGCGGCACGTCGGGCGGGCGACTGACGTCCGATGCCACGCTGGTCTCGGCCACCTCGCTCAGGAACGCGCGCAGCGCCTCGACGTAGCGCTCGCCGGTCGCGAGGAAGGCGTCGTCGTGACCACCGTCGAGCTCGAGAAATCGCTTCGGCGCGGTGGTCGCGTCGAGCAGCGCGCGGCCGTGGCGAAACGGCACCACCATGTCCGCGCGTGCGTGGGCGATCAGGACCGGAGCACTGACGGCGGGCATCCGCGCCAGCGAGTCGTAGCGAATCCGGGCGAGCCAGCGCACGGGTAGCCACGGATAGACCTCGGCCCCGAGCGCGGCCACCGAGGTGAAGGTGTTCTCCAGCACCAGCCCGCCGACCGGCTCGTGGGCCGCGAGCCAGCTCGCGACGCCACCGCCGAGCGAGCGACCCATCACCACGATGCGCTGCGGTGGGTGCCCGGCGGCGAGCAGCCAGCGCCAGGCGGCGTGGGCGTCGGCGTAGGTCGCGGCCTCGCCCGGCTCGCCCTCGCTCTGCCCGTAGCCGCGGTAGTCGATCGCGAGCACCGCCGCGCCCGTCCGGTGGAGCACGGCCAGGGTCTCGATGCGATCACCCAGGTTGCCGGCGTTGCCGTGCAGGAAGAGCACCACCGGCGTCGGACCGTGGTCGCCGATCGGGCCGGGCACGAACCAGCCGTGCAGCCGCTCGCCGTCGGCGTCGAGCCAGACGTCGCGATAATCGAGGCCGGCGGCGGCCGGCGTCCACGCCACGGTCCGGGAGGGGAAGTACACCAGCCGATCCTGGAGCCACCACGCGGCGCCACAGACAATCGCATAGACCGCCACCGCCAGCAGCACGACCTCGATCAACGGTTTACACCTCACTCGGCTCATGGCTCGCGATTGTGCCGCACAATGCAGGCCGGCCCGTGGACGATGCGCCGAGGAGACATCGATGGCGACCGAGATCGAGCGCAAGTTCCTGGTTCGAGACGACCGCTGGCAGGCGGCGGTGACATCGCGCGAGCGCCTGCGCCAGGGATACCTCGCCAATGCCGAGCGGTGCTCGATACGGGTCCGCGTGAGCGGAGACCGCGCGATGCTGTCGATCAAGAGCGCGAATCCAGGACTCACTCGGACCGAGTTCGAGTACCCGCTCCCGCCCGCCGACGCCGCGCGAATGCTCGACGAGCTCTGTCTACGTCCGCTGATCGAGAAGACGCGTCACATCGTCGAGCACGCCGGCCAGCGTTGGGAGGTGGACGTCTTCGACGGTGACAACGCGGGGCTGGTGTTGGCCGAGATCGAGCTCGGCGACGAGTCCGAGCCTTTCGAGCGCCCGGCCTGGCTCGGCACGGAGGTCTCCGACGACCATCGCTACTACAACGCGAATCTCGTCGAGCATCCGTATCGGAGCTGGCCCGCGCGCGAGGGGTCTTGACACCCGCGCGCGCGGCGCGGAAGTTGACATACCGCTGGCCGTCATCACCGCGCAGGAGCAGGTGTGCTCTGTCTCGATCGAATCGCCGAGGAACGCATCGCGGAGGCCATCGCCCGCGGCGAGCTCGACGACCTGCCGGGAATGGGGCGGCCGCTCGAGCTCGATGACGACAGCCAGGTTCCGGCCGAGCTCCGTGCCGCCTATCGCGTGTTGCGCAACGCCGGCTTCGTGCCCGAGGAGGTGCGCATTCGACGCGAGCTCGCGGAGCTCGGCGCACTGGTGAGCGCGCTCGAGGAAGGTGGCGACCGCGTGCGCGCGATGCGCAAGCTCGACTTGCTGCGCGCGCGATTGTCGGCCACCCGTCGCGGAGCCGAGACCATCGGCCTCGACGACGCGTACACCCGCAAGGTGGTGGACTCGCTCGCGCGCGACCCGCGAGCGGGCGGATGAGCGCGCGCCGTCAGCTCGGCGCGCCGCCTCCAGGGGAGTCTCCGCCCGGGGTGTAGACCGGGAACGGCAGCGGGGTGACGTTGCTCGCGTTGCCGCCGAGCGCGACCACCTTGTTCGTGCCTTCCTTCTCGACCTCGTCGATTCGCATCACCGCGTGGATCGGGACGAACGTCCGCTTCACGCCGGCGAACTCGCCCTTGAGCTTCTCCTCCGAGGGGTCGACCAGGATCGCGGTGCGCTCGCCGAAGATGAGATCACCGATCTCGACGAACCCGTACATCTCGCTGTGCGACACCTGGCGTGCGTACAGCTCGTACACCTTGCCCTGGTTGTGGAACACCACGCGGTAGACGCGCTTGGCTCGCGCCATCACTCCGGCCTCGTTCGAAACTGCGCGCAGTATACCCGCGCGCCCGTCGGCGGCAGCACGCGCGGGCACGATTCTCGGTGCCGGCGCGCCACCCTTGAATCGGAGCGCCACGGCCCCAGATCGTCCCCGTGCAGCGAATGACCCGAGCGAGCTCGGGGTCCGAATCAGGAGGCAACAGTCATGACCGTCGTACGTTACGAGCCTTGGGGCCTGCTCGACCGCTTCCAGCAGGAGATGAATCGCGTGATGGGTGGCTACGACGCCGGCGCCGAGGCCGACGGGTCGCGCGTGGTGACCAGTCAGTGGGCGCCGGCGGTGGACATCCGCGAGGAGGCCAACCGCTACGTGCTGCTCGCCGACGTCCCCGGCGTCGAGCCGCAGGACATCGACATCACGATGGAGGCCGGCGTGCTGACCATCAAGGGCGAGCGCAAGCGCGCCGAGGGCGAGGACCGCAGCGGCTACCGTCGCGTGGAGCGGGCCTACGGGACCTTCCACCGTCGCTTCAGCCTGCCCGACACGGCCGACGCCGAGCGAATCAGCGCGAGCTGCAAGGACGGGGTGCTCGAGGTGGCGATCCCGAAGCACGAGAAGCTGCAACCGCGCCGAATCACGGTATCCTAAGGGCCTCTCGCGCGGCGGGCCGGGACATCCCGACCCGCCGCGTCGCCCTCACCGCTCAGCCGGAGTGCGAGCTGGCCGATGATTCGCCACCGATGACGCCGCGAGCGCCTGCCCGCGGCCTCACCCCCCCGGGTGCCGGGCGCCCCCGGGGATCCCTCCCACGTCGAGCCACCACCCGACGATCGGGGCGCCGAGCCCGCCACGCCGCGCGCCGCTTCGTGCTCGCGCTCGCGGCCTTGCTGGTGGCCTTGCTCGCGGTGCTCGGCTCGCCGTCGTCGGCACGGGCGGCGCTCCCGGCCGCGGTCGACGGCCAGGCACTTCCGAGCCTCGCGCCGATGCTCGAGCGCGTCATGCCGGGAGTGGTGAACATCGCCACGCGGGGCGCGGCGAGCGCGCCGGCGAGTCCGCTGCTCGCCGATCCGTTCTTCCGCCGCTTCTTCGATCTGCCAGTTCCGCGCCGCCAGCGCCCGTTCCAGAGTCTGGGCTCGGGGGTCATCGTGGATGCGGAGGCCGGCTTCATCGTCACCAACAACCACGTGGTGGCAGATGCGGCCGAGATCGCCGTGACACTGCACGACGGGCGGCGATTCACCGCCGAGCTGGTGGGCACCGACCCCGACACCGACGTCGCGGTGATCCGGATTCCTCCGGAGAAGCTGGTCGCGGTGCCGTTGGCGGACTCGCGCCAGGCGCGGGTGGGGGACTTCGTGGTCGCGATCGGGAATCCGTTCGGCCTCGGCCAGACGGTCACCTCGGGGATCGTCAGCGCGCTCGGACGCAGTGGGCTCGGCATCGAGGGCTACGAGGACTTCATCCAGACCGACGCCTCGATCAATCCCGGCAACTCCGGCGGCGCGCTGGTCGATCTCCGCGGTCGGCTGGTCGGCATCAATACCGCGATCATCGGCCCCGCTGGCGGCAATGTCGGTATCGGATTCGCGATCCCGACCGCGCTCGCGATGGACGTGATGCGTCAGCTCGTCGACAACGGCTCGGTCCGGCGCGGCCTGCTGGGGGTCGCGACGCGAAGCCTCGATGCGCGCATCGCCGCCGCGCTCGGCACCACCGTCGACCGCGGCGCGTTGGTGCTGCGACTCAAGCCCGGCAGTCCGGCCGTCGCCGCCGGGCTCGAGCCGGGCGACGTGATCGTGCGCTTCGCCGGACGCGACGTCGCCACCACCGAGGATCTGGGCAACGCCATCGGCCTCGCACCGGTGGGTCAGCCAGTGGAGCTGACGGTGGTGCGCGACGGCGAGCCGCTGACGGTGGAGGCGCAGCTCGTCGACCGGGCGGTGCAGGCGGTCGAGGCGAGCGACCTCCTCGCCCCACTCGCGGGAGCGACGCTCGCCGAGCCGGTCGAGGGCGAGGAGGAAGGCGTGCTGGTGAGTCAGGTCGCCCGTGGCAGCCCGGCCTGGCACGTGGGCTTGCGGGCGGGGGACCGCGTGGTCGCGGTCAACCGCACCCGCATCCGCCGGCTCGACGAGCTGCGCGATGCGCTCGGGCGCGCCGGCCGCGCGCTCGCTCTCGCGGTTCGCCGCGGCGGTGCGACGCTGTTCCTGGTGGTCGACTGAGAGCGGCTGGTCGGCTCCGGGCTCGCGGCGGCCGGCGTCAGCTGCCGGGGCGACCGAGCGCGGCCTGGGCGACCTCGTCACCCTGCGCCGCGGCCAGCCGGTACCAGCGCTCGGACTCGGCGGGATCCGGAGGCACGCCGATCCCGTGCTGGTAGACGTGGCCGAGCGCGCGCTGCGCGTAGCGGTCGCCGGCGGCAGCGCCGAGGTGCAGCCAGCGCAACGACTCCGCGATGTCCTGCTCGACCCCGACGCCGATCTGGTAGAGGTAGCCGAGCGCGCCCTGCGCCGCCGGGTCGCCCTGCCCGGCTGCGAGGCGGTACCAGCGCACCGCTTCCTCCGGATTCGGCGCGCCGCCGATGCGACCGGTACGGTAGGCGTGGCCGAGGGCGGTGCGGGCGGCGGCGACGCCCTGCTCGGCGGCCGAGCGCAGCAGCCGCAGCGCGTCCGCGGAGTCCGCCTCCACCCCATGGCCGTCGAGGAGTGCCCGACCGAGGTTGCTCTCGCCCTCGGCGAGGCCGGCCTCGGTGGCGGCGCGGAACAGCCGCACCGCGCGCTCGGGGTCGCGCGGCACGCCGTCCCCCTCGGCGAGCATTCGTCCGAGGTTGTTGGCGGCGCTCGGAATCCCGGCCTCGATCGCCTGCTCGTACCAGGCCGCTGCGGCCGCCGGGTCGCGCGGGCCACCGACGCCGGTCTCGAGCATGTGCCCGAGCACCGCCTGGGCACGGCCGTGGCCCTGGAGCGCTGCCTGCAGATACCACTCGCGCGCCTTGGCGGCGTCGGCGGTGACGCCGCGGCCGACCACGTAGAGCTGCCCCAGCCGCGCCTGGGCCGAGGCGTCGCCGGCGTCGGCCAGGCGCTCGAGCCAGGCCACCGCGACCGGCGCGTCCGGCGACGAGTCGAGCGCGCCTGCGATCTGCTCGTCGAGCGCGAGCGCCGCCGGCACCGAGCCCGCCTCGGCCGCGCGCGCCAGCAGCTCGAGCCCGCGGTCGAGGATCCGCGGAACGCCGCGTCCCTCGAGATACAGGCGGGCCAGCGCGAGGGTCGCGTCCGGGTCGCCGAGGGCGACCGCCGGTGCGAGCCAGCGCGCCGCCGCGCCCGGGTCGGGCGGACCGACGAGCCCCTCGACCAGGGCACGCGCCAGCAGCACGCGGGCGCGCGGGTCGTCGCGCTCGGCTCCGGCACGGTACAGGCGCATCGCCTCGGCCGGATTCGGCTCGGTTCCGAGCCCGCGCTCGTGCATCTCGCCGGCAATCGCGAGCGCGCGTGGATGCCCGTCGAGGGCGAGCGCGTCCATGATCGGGAATGCCTTGTCGTGCTCGCCGGCCCGCCAGGCGGCAAGGCCGTCCTCGAAGGCGTCGGCGCCGGCGGCGGAGGCGGCGACCAGCAACGCCGCGCCGGCGGTGAGACGCCACCCCGACCGTCGGATGCTCACGTCGCGAGCTCCGGTCCGCCCGCCCTGAGGCCGGCGACCAGAGCGAGGTACTCCGGGTGCTCTGGCGAGATCAGCCCGTGCCGAATCGCGAAGTCGATGACGACCAGGGCGCAGTTGAACTTGAACTCTCGCGTCTCGCGCACGCGTTCCATGACCTGCTCGACCGGCCAGAGGAAGAAGGCGTCGACCTCGCCGTCCCGATTCACCGGCACGAAGTCGGGCGGAAGCTCGAGATCGAAAGTGTAGACCACGTCCGGGCGCAGACCTCCGGGGGTCTCGTAGGTGTAGGTGATCGCGCCGGTGGCGGTCGCGCGCCCGGCCACCTCGGGCGGGATACCGGCCTCCTCGTCGCACTCCTTGATCAGGTTCTCGCGCAATCCCGCGCCCGCCGGCTGGCCACCGGCGACGAGCTGGTCGAGGAGGCCTGGCCAGGTCGGCTTGTCGTTGGCTCGACGCCCGACCCACATCTGCAGCGCGTCGCCGTCGCGCACGAAGCCGTTGAGATGCACACCCTGGCCGCTCACCCCGAGCAACGGCAGCGCGGCGCGCTCGAGCAGCATCAGCGGCTCGCCGCGCCGCGACGCCGCGACCGGATAGCGCTCCTCGCGCCAGCCGGACAGGACGCCGCGGGCGTGGAGCGCGCGCATCACGCCGTCGACCGCGATGGTGCGAAGCTCCATCGGCGCATCCGGGCGGTCGAGCTCGGCCGCGAGGGTGACCGCCCGGTCCTCGACTCGGAACACCTCGGGCCAGTCCGCGAGCATGCCGAGGGTCTCTCGGCGCACGTGCCCGACTCGCTCGCCGGCCACCTGCAGTGGCACGAAGCGCGAGAGGTCGCGCCGGTTGGCCTCGACCACGCGGTCGATGTAGCTCATGGGTCGACGATGCCGATGGCGCGTCACTCCAGGCAGTAGCGCATCTCGAGGAAACGACCACGCAGGGCCGCGACCCGCTCGCGCCAGTGTCCGGCCGGGCGGTGCTCGCCCTCGCGAACGATCTCGGCGACGAGGTCGGCCAGCGCGGTGAAGTCGGCCGGCTCCATGCCGAAGCGCGTCATCTCCTGGGTGCCCATGCGGACCCCGCTGGCGGCGGCGAAGCTCGGATCGTCGTGGAACGCCTGCGGGTTGGTGATGACGTTGTTGGCCTCGAGCAGCGAGGCCAGCAGGTCGCCGCGGGCGCGCGCGCCGCGCAGCAGCACCTGGTGGGTCTCGGTGTAACCGAGCGCCGGATCGCCCTCGAGCACCAGCCCCTGCGCGGCGAGGCCGGCGGCGAACGCGCGCGCGTTGGCCACCACCTGGTGTGGGTAGGTGTCGCGGAACGCCAGCATCTCGTAGGTCGCTCCCAGCAGCCCGAGCAATGTGCCGAGATGGTGGTTGCTCACGTGGCCCGGGAAGGCACGGCTCTCGATGTGTCGCCACAACTCCTCGAAGCAAGACCCCGGCCCGATGTTGCTGAGGATGACGCCGCGCTGCGGCCCGAGGTACGTCTTGTGGGTCGAGCCGGTGACGATGTCCGCGCCCTCGGCCAGCGGATCCTGGAATGCCGGCCCGAGCAGGCCGAGCACGTGGGCACCGTCGTACATGACGAACGGGCGACGCGGGTCGTCGCGACCGAAGTGCTCGTGCACGAAGTCGACGATCTCGGCCACCGGCTCACGGTGGACGATGACGCTGCGGCCGAACACGACGAGCTCGGGCCGGGTCTGCGCGATCAGGGCCTTGGTGGCCGCGACGTCGATGCGCTGCGGACAACCGGGCTCGAAGGGGAAGTGCTCGACCGCTGGCCGACCGGTTCGCGGATCGGCCGCGACGTAGTTCTTGAGCGCCCCCGCGACCTGGGCGCTCAGGTGCCCGCCCTTGTTGAGGTCGTGCACCAGCACCCGCGCGATGGGCTCCGACGGGCGGCCCGGGCGGTGGCGGTTGCGGAACTGCTTGAGCGCGTCGTAGACGACGTCGTTCGCCATCTGCCCGGAGATCACCCGCACCTCCGCCCGGGTGCACTGGAAGTGCTCGCGCAGGCTCGCGACGAGCGCCTCCTCCTGCTCCATGATCCAGGCCGTGCCCTTGTAGTAGCGCACCTCGGGCGCGCTCGGGCCGAGGGCGCGCACGCGGTTGTGCTCGTTGTAACGCCCGGCGGGATCGGTGGCGCACAGGCGCTCGACGAAGGGCGAGACGCACTGCTCGGACGGGATCAGGTTGATGCACTGGGTGCGACGCCAGCGGTGGTTGTCCTCGGCGCTGGCGGCGAGCGCGGCGGCGAGCCAGCGTGGGTCGCCGTCGACTCTCGCGGGCGTCGGCGCGGGCTCGAAGCCGCGGTAGGCTCGAGCGTAGGGTGCGGCCGGCCAGAGGTTGCGCTCGACCAGCTCGACGTCCATTCGTGCGCCGCGGGCGTCGACCACCTCGAGCACCACCGGGCGGTCGGAGCGATAACGCAGCGATGCGTCGATCAGCGCCAGCCCGATCGGGCGGAGGTCGTGCTCGTCGGCGGGCACCGCGGTGATGCCCTCGCCGTAGAAGCGCGTCGCCGGCACGGTCGTGCCCGAGGTCACGAATCCTACGTCGCGCCCCTCGTGCTCGACCCGATACCCCGCGCGCAACGGTCGGCGGCCGGTGAACGCGGCAATCGGCTGGACCAGGCGTGGCAGGGCGCGCGCGCTCGGCAGCAGATCGTCCTCGCCACGGCGTAGCGCCACCGCCTCCTCGCGCTGGTGCTCGAGCGCGGCCTGCCCGACGAAGGGGACGGTGCCGTTCGCGCGTACCGCGAAGCGTGCGAGCCCGTTGGCGAAGACCGGGATGGGGTCTCCGTCGGGGTCGGTGCCGAGCTCGTGGCCGTAGAGGGGCAGCCCGGCCTCGAGGCGCAGCGAGTCGCGGGCCCCGAGCCCGACCGGGACCGCGCCCGCCGCCACCAGCCGCTCCCAGAGCGCCACCGCCCGCTCGGCCGGGGGAAAGAGCTCGAAGCAGATCGACTCGCCGGTGTAGCCGGTGCGCGCGACCACCACCTCGGCGTCGTCGATGCGCACGGTGGTGAGACGGTTGCGCTTCGGCTCGGGCAGGGCCGAGGCACCGAGCACCTCGGTCAGGATGCCCGCCGAGTGAGGGCCCTGGAGCGAGATCATCGCCACTCGCTCGCTCTCGTCGACCATCTCGCAGCCGTCGCCGGGCGGGGTGTGCTCGGCGATCCAGGCCAGATCCCTGGCGCGATTCGAGGCGTTGACGACCAGCAGGAATGCCTCGTCGGCGAGGCGATAGAGGTAGGCGTCGTCGACCGCGCCGCCGTGCTCGTCGGCGAGAAAGGTGTACTGCGCCTCGCCCGGGCGCAGCGCCGCGGCGTCGTTGGTCAGTAGATGGAGCAGCACCGCCTCGGCGCGCGGACCGCTGAATCGCAACCGCCCCATGTGCGACACGTCGAACAGCCCCGCGTGGCGCCGCGTCGCGAGGTGCTCGGCGATGATGCCGGTCTTGTACTGCACCGGCATCTCGTAGCCGCCGAACTCGACCATGCGGCCGCCGGCCGCGACGTGCCAGGCGTGGAGGACCGTCCGTCCGGGGCGAGGGGAGGGGGAGTCGCTCATTGCCTGGGCCTTCGGGACTGCGCGCGGGGCCGGGATGGTACTCGGGCGATGGTGGCGGCGCCACGCGGGAACGACCGAGGGGTCATCCGCCGATGTACGACATCTCGATCTTCGGCAGGGCGACGGTCGCCTGGTGGCGCAGCTCGGAGTAACGGTCAGCCCGGCGTGACCACAGCCCGGCGATGGCGGTCGCGAGCTGCGCGTCGGATGCGCCCTCGCGCAGCAGGCGGCGGAAGTCGGTGCCCTCGGTGGCGAACAGGCAGGTGTAGATCTTGCCCTCGGCGGACAGGCGGGCGCGGGTGCAGGTGCCGCAGAAGGCCTGGGTGACGGAGGTGATGACACCGACCTCGCCCGCGCCGTCGCGATATCGCCAACGGCGCGCCACCTCGCCGCGGTAGTTCGGGTTGGCGGGCTCGAGCGGGTAGACGGCGTCGATCCGGGCGATGATCTCGCGCGCCGGCACCACGTCGTCGAGCCGCCAGCCGTTGCTGGCGCCGACGTCCATGAACTCGATGAAGCGCACGATGTGGCCGGTGCCGCGGAACCGCGCCGCCATGTCGACGATGCCGTCGTCGTTCAGCCCGCGCTTGACCACCATGTTGATCTTCACCGGGCGCAGACCCGCGGCGTCGGCGTTGTCGATCGCGACGAGCACCGGCTCCACCGGGAAGCCGACGTCGTTCATCGACTGGAACGTGGTGTCGTCGACCGAGTCCAGGCTCACCGTGATCCGCTCGAGTCCCGCATCGCGCAGGGCGCGCGCCTTCGCCACGGTGAGGAGCGAGCCGTTGGTGGTGAGGCTGATGTCCTCGACGCCGTCGATCCGGGCCAGCATCTCGACCAGCCGCTCGAGGTCGCGGCGTAGCAGCGGCTCACCGCCGGTGAGCCGGAGCTTGCGCACGCCGGCGTCGACGAACAGCCGCGCCAGGCGCGTGATCTCCTCGAACGAGAGCAGATCTCGCCGGCTCATGAACCGATGCCGCGCCCCGAAGACCTCCTTCGGCATGCAGTAGCTGCAGCGGAAGTTGCAGCGGTCCGTCACCGAGATGCGGAGATCACGGAGCGCTCGGCCTCGGGTGTCGGTGACTCGCTCGGTGGTCATCGGTGGTCTCGTGGCGGCGGCTCGGCCCGCGATCCGTCGAGCATCGAAATCTACCTCAGGCCCGTGCCGTCCTCACGCCGCGGCCAGGAACTCGCGATAGTCGCGGGCCACGTCCGCCACCGCCGCCTCGTAGAGCCGTCGGCCCGCCTCCACCGTCGCGAGCGACGGATCGGACCCGATGCGCCCGTCCGGGAAGCGACGGCGGTAGTCCTCGGCGTCGTAGAAGGTGCCGGTCGGCGCGACCCTGGGCGACATCTCCGCCTGCTTCACGTGGTCGGGGTAGGCGAAGAAGGTGAGCGACACCTCCGACGGCGTGGCGTGGCTGCCCTCGACGCCCGCGAACAGCTCCTTCGAGAGCTGCTGCACCCCGGGTGCCATGTACCAGTTCGAGAGCTTGCAGCGGATGCCGCCGTGGTTCGCGCCCTCGCGGACCATGCTGGTCTGGGCGTAGATCTCGGAGAACGCCGCGGTCACGGTGGCGACGTTGCCGCCATGGCCGTTGAGGAAGTAGAAGCGGTCGAACCCGTGCCGCGCGAGCGAGAGCACGACGTCGTTCAGCAGCGCGATGAGGGTCGAGGGGCGCAGCGTGACCGAGCCCGGGAAGGCGAGATGGTGCTGTGCCATGCCGATGCTCACCGTCGGCGCGACCAGGGCGTCGGCCGCCTCGCCGACCCCGCGGGCGATGACCTCGGGGCAGATGGCGTCGGTGCCGATCATGCCGTTCGGGCCGTGCTGCTCGGTCGAGCCGATGGGGATGATGACGCCGGTGGAGCGGCGCAGATACGCCTCGACCTCGGCCCAGGTGGAGAGCTGGAGCTGCATGGGAACGCCTCGCGCTGCGGGGCAGGCAAGGTCGCACATCGCCTCGGCGCGGTAAACACCCGCCGGCGCGCAGTCCTCAGGTGGTCGGAGCGATCCGTCGGGCGACACGGTCGAAGCGCACCGCGAGCGCCAGCGCGGCGACCAGCGCCCCGCCGAGCACACCCCCCATCAGCCCCGGCGCACCCATGTCGGCGCGCACCGACAGCCAGTAGCCGAGCGGCACCATGACCGCCCAGAACGAGACCATGTAGACGAGGGTGGCGGGCCAGACGTCGGCCATTCCGCGCAACGCCCCGATCAGCACGCCGTGCGCGCCGTCGGCGACCAGCGCCATGCTCGCCACCACCAGCGTCGCCGCGGTGAGCGCCAGCACCACCGGATCGTCGACATACAGCCCCGCGAGCTCGCGCGGGAGCAGCGCGAAGCCGAGGGCGACCAGGGCCATGGTCCCGAGCCCGAGGCCGAGCGCGACCCATCCGGCCACCCGCGCGCCGCGCGCCTCGCCCCGGCCGACCGCGTGACCCACCCGTACGCTGGCCGCGGTGCCGCAACCGACCGCGATCATGAAACCGGTCGACAGCAGGTTCACCGCGACCTGATAGGCGGCGACGTGCCGGGTGCCGAGCCAGCCGGCGATGATGGTCATCGCCGCGAAGGCCCCGGACTCGAGGCCATGGGCGAGGCTGGTCGGCAGCCCGATGCGACGCAGCCGCGCGCCGAGCCCCGAGGGCGGAGCGCCGGGCGCGCGCCGCAGCCCGAAGCGCGTCGCGTCGACCCGCAGCGCGATGTAGGCGCCGACCGCGGCGAAGGTGCACCAACGCACGATGGTCGTCGCCGCCGCAGCGCCCTCGGCACCCATCGCGGGCGCGCCGAGATTGCCGTAGACGAGCACCCAGTTGAGCCCGATGTTGAGCACGTTGGCGCCGAGCATGATGACCGTCGCCGGCAACGGGCGACCGATGCCCTCCAGGAAGAACGTGCAGGTGGCGAACAGCAGCGCGCCGGGGATGCCGAGGCCGAGCACGCCGAGGACCCGGCCTGCGCCGGCCGCGAGCACCGGCGTCTGCCCGAGGGCGAGCAGCAGTGGCTCGCCGACCTGGCATACCAGGGCGAGGACCACGCCGGCGGCAAGCGCATGGACCAGACCGCTGCGCAGGACCGCCCCACACTCCTCGGTGCGGCCGGCCCCGTAGGCCTGGGCGGTCAGCACCACGGTGCCCATCAGCAGCCCGAGACCGAGCAGGAACAGCGGGACCTGGGGTGAGGCGGCGAGGCCGTACCAGGCGAGGTCCTGGACCCCGTGACGGCCGGTCATCAGCGTGTCCTCGACCACCAGCGCGAGGATGCTCATGCGTCCGACCATGACCGGCGCGGCGAGCGCGACGGTCTCGCGGAGATGGCGGGTGAGGGTCATCGGACTCGCTATCGGGCGCCGACCCGGCGCCGCTCCGGTGGTGGCTCGTGGTGGCCGCGGGCAGCGATCAGCCGCCGATGCCCAGCACCCGGCGGGCGAAGCCGGGATAGGTCTCCGCGATTGCGGCGCCGACCGACCCGCGTACCAGCGCGAGGCTCACCGCGTCCGGCTCCGGCGTCGACGGCACCTCCGGCGCCAGGTCGAAGTCGAACCCGGTCTCGGCCCGCACCTCGTCGACATCGTGCCCCGGATGGACGCTGCACAAGCGGAAGCGGCGGCGCGCACGGTCGAACTCGAAGATCGCCTTGCCGGTGACCAGGGCGTGGGGGCCGCCGGGGCGGTAGACGTTGGGCGGGCTGGAGCCGGGGGCGCTCACGAAGTCGACCCGGGGAACCAGGTTGCGACGGCTGTGCTCGAGCGCGAACAGGATTACCCGTGGCACCACGAAGTACATGTAGGCGGAGCCGAACGAGCCCGGGAAGCGGACCTTCGACCGCGGGTAATCGCCGACGCCGACGAGGTTGATGTTGGCCTCGCCGTCGATCTGCGCGCCACCGAGGAAGAAGGCGTCGATGCGGCCCTGACCGGCGCAGTCGAACAGCTCGCGCCCGCCGTCGGTGAACGCGCTGTGGCGCTCACTGCCGAGCAGCGAGACGCGCAGCCGGCCGCCGGAGCGCTCGCGCGCGAGCAGGGCGGCGGCGCCGGGGATCGGGGAGGCGGCGCCGACCGCGACGTGGCCGAGCCCGTCGAGCATGCCGGCGATGGCGACGACCAACAGCTCCTCGAGCCGCGCGCTCATGCGCCGACCGCCTCCGGGGTCGCGAGTTGCCGGCCGAGCCAGGCGGCGAAGCCTTCCTCGGTGCGCGCCATCTCCGCGTACGCGGCGAGCGCGGCGCGATCCGGCGGGTAGCGCCCGAACAGCCCGTTGGGGCGGGCGCCTGCGGGCACGCACGCCACCGCCTCGACATAGAGCGCGGGAATGGTGCCGGCGGCCAGCGCCGGGTCGTCGAGGAGGCGTCCGTCGACGATCTCCTCCACCGTGACCAGGGTGCGGCGGGCGGCGTGGGCCATCAGCATCAGCTCGCGGCGAATGCCGATCCACACGTTGCCCTCGCGGTCCGCCATCGGCGCGTGGAGCAGCGCCACGTCCGGCGCCAGGGCCGGGACCACGAGCACCGGGTCGTCGACGCCGAAGGGGTTGTCGATCACCTTCCAGTCGGGGCGATTGGGCACCAGATCGCTGCCGATCACTCCGCGCAGCGGCATGAACGGCGCGCCCTTCTCTGCCGCCTGCAGCGCCGCGTGAATCGCCGGGCAGGTGGCGTCGCGCATCTCGATCGTCCCGGCGCGCAGCGCCGCCTGGAACCGGGGCGCGGCGCCCTGCTCGCCGAGACTGACCGCGGCGGCCTCGACGATGCCCACGCAGCCGGCGCCGATCAGCACGTCGCCCTGGAACCCGAGCTGGGGTACCGCGACCAGATGCAGCTCGCGGGCACCGCGGGCGGCGAGCGCGAGGATGGTGGCGATGGAGCAGCCCGAGTAGTCCGGCGCGAGCGCGATGCAGGCGCCGTCGGGGACTCGGGCGGCGAGGGTGGCGGCGCTCTCGGCGGTCATCGGCGGATCCTCGTCGACGCCGGCGGTCGACCGACGAAGTGTGCGGGCCGGGGAGTATAGAGGACCGCCCGGCGAGCTGCCGAGGCAGCCCGGACGCATCCGGGAGCTGCTAGAGTAGCGAGCCGCCGGTCGGTTCGGCGGGTCCGCGAAGAGAGTCCTGACCGTGTCCCAACGCGCCCTGTTCGTCGCCGGTTTCCTGTTCTGCGTCGCGCTGATGGCGACGGCGCTGTACTTCCAGTACGTCGAGCGTCTCGAGCCGTGCCCGCTCTGCATCATCCAGCGGGTGCTGGTGATCGCGGTCGGGGTGGTGATGCTGGTCGCCGCCATTCACGATCCGCGCGGCTTCGGGCGCCGCGTCTACGGGCTGGTGCTCGCCGTGTTGGCGGTGGCCGGCGTCGGCGTGGCCGGGCGCCATGTGTGGTTGCAGAGCCTGCCGCCGGACCAGGTGCCTGCCTGCGGTCCCGGAATCGAGTACCTGATGAAGAGCTTCCCGATGTGGGAGGCGCTGCGCATCGTGTTCGAGGGCTCGGGCGAGTGCGCCGAGAAGCAATGGTCGTTCCTGGGGCTGACCATCCCGGGCTGGACGCTGGTCATCTTCTGCGGCCTGACCCTGCTCGCGTTGTGGCTGGTGCTCTCGCGCCCGCCTCGACGCGATTCGCGTCCGTCCTGGCGCTGATCGGCGCCGGACCCGAGGACCACCGGTACCTGCCGCGCGAGCGGGCCGGACCGGACACCACCGACAACCACCACGGAGATCCCCGATGGCCAAGGGTACGCACGAGTACGTCGACGATCCGCGCAACGCCGAGATCCTGATCTCGGTGAACGGCGAGCTCGTGCCGCGCGCGCGCGCGGTGGTCTCGGTCTTCGACAGTGGCTTCGTGCTCGGCGACGGGGTGTGGGAGGGGCTGCGTCTGCACAACGGGAAGGTCGCGTTCCTCGACGCCCATCTCGACCGCCTCTACGAGGGCGCGAAGGCGCTCGACCTCGACATCGGCCTCGACCGTGCGGCGCTGACGGCGCGAATCGACGAGGTGGTCGCGGCCAACGGCATGCGCGACGGGGTGCACATCCGGCTGATGATCTCGCGCGGGGTGAAGGCGACGCCGTACCAGGACCCGCGGGTGACCATCGGTCCGGCCACCATCGTCATCATCCCGGAGCACAAGACGGCGAGCCCCGAGGTGGCGCGGCGCGGTGTTCGGCTGTTCACGGTGCACGTGCGCCGGCCTGCGCCGGACATCCAGGACCAGAAGATCAACAGCCACTCCAAGCTCAACTGCATCCTCGCCTGCATCCAGGCGACGAAGGCCGGCGCCGACGAGGCGCTGATGCTCGACCAGCGTGGCTTCGTCGCGACCTGCAACTCGACCCACTTCTTCATCGTGCGTCGTGGCGAGGTGTGGACCTCCGGTGGGGGCTACTGCCTCGGCGGCATCACCCGCGGCAACGTCATTCGCCTGTGCCGCGAGAACGACATCCCGGTCTTCGAGCGCGACTTCAGCCTGACCGACGTGTACGGCGCCGACGAGTCGTTCGTCACCGGGACCTTCGCCGGCGTCGCACCGGTGTCGGAGATCGACGGCCGAGTCATCGGCAGCGGGGAGCGCGGGCCGCTCACCGAGCGTCTGCAAGGGCTCTATCGTGCCCTGATCGAGCGGGAGTGCACGGCCTGATGCCGTCGCCGGTCCGCGTCGCGATGTGGTCGGGGCCGCGCAACATCTCGACCGCGATGATGCGCTCGTGGGAGAACCGTGGTGACACCGCGGTGTGGGACGAGCCGCTGTACGCGTACTACCTCGCCCGCACCGGCATCGACCACCCGATGGCGGCCGAGGTCGTCGCCGCCGGCGAGACGGATTGGCGCCGCGTGGTCGAGCGCCTCGTCGGGCCGGTGCCGGACGGGCAGCCGGTGTTCTTCCAGAAGCACATGACGCACCACCTGCTGGACGAGGTGGACCGCGCCTGGCTCGCGGAGGTCACCAATTGCTTTCTGATTCGTGACCCGCGCGAGGTCATCGCGTCGTACTGGCGGGCGCGGGCGTCGGTGACCGCCGAGGACGTGGGTATCCCGCAGCAGGCGGACATCTATCGCCACGTCGAGCGCACCACCGGTCGGGCGCCGCTCGTGGTCGACGCGCGCGACGTGCTCGAGAATCCGCGAGGCATGCTCTCGGCGTTGTGCGGTGCGCTCGGGGTGCCGTTCACCGAGCGGATGCTGTCGTGGCCTCCGGGGCCGCGCGCGAGTGACGGCGTGTGGGCCGCCCACTGGTACGCATCGGTGCGCGCATCGAGTGGATTCGCCCCCTACGTGCCGAAGGTGGACACCCTGCCACCCGAGTTGGCGCCGCTTGCGGCCGCGTGCGAGCCGTCCTACCGCTGGTTGCACGCGCGCCGGTTGACTGCCTGAGCCCATCGGGCTCACCAGCCCGTCGACCTCACCGCGCGGGGGCCTGACTGACTGATTGCGATGGTCGGCCGCCAGTGCGCTCGGTGCGACCGCCCCCACCCGCCGCCGCGAAAGTGACCCGCATCACGATTCCGGGGCGTGGCTTCGTCTCATCCTTGACGCGCCGCAGCATCACAAGTATTTTGCAACGCAACATCCTCCTCGGATGTTTCTCCTCCAAACCCTCCTTTGGTGGTACTCGGCCGGGATTCCCTCCCGGCCTTTTTTTGTCCGTGTCTCGGCCCGAGCCGGGGCGCCCCGGTGGAGAATCACCACGGGGTCCCGCGCCCGTTCCCGCAACGCGCCGTTGCGGGCTCGATCCGCGGCGGTCGGCCGATGTGCCGGTCAGGCCGCGGGTCGCGCGGCGATCGTGGTGGTCCGGTGCAGGTAGCGCTCGCCGACACCCTCGTAGTCGACCACCGCGTGATGCATCACGCTGCGGTTGTCCCATACCAGCAGGTCGCGGGGGGACCACACGTGTCGGTACTGGAACTCCTCGCGGATCGCGAGCCGGTAGAGCAACTGGAGCAGGCCCTTGCTCTCCTCGGCCGAGAACCCATCGAGGTGCGAGGTGAAGCCCGGGTTGACGAACAGCGCCTTGCGACCGGTTTCCGGATGGGTGATGACCACCGGATGCAGGCAGCGGTTCTCGCCGTCGAGGTCCCCGTCCGAGATGCGCACCTGCCCCCAGCTCGAGCGGTCCGCCACCGCGAAGTCGTGCACCGCATGGAGCCCCCGGAGCAGGGCTTGGAGCGCCGGTGACAACGCCTCGTACGCGGTGTGCATGCTGTTGAACAGCGTGTCACCCCCGCGCGGCGGGAGCTCGATGGCGTGGAGCAGCGAGGCCATCGCCGGGCGTTCCCGGAACGAGACGTCCGAGTGCCAGTAGGCGCCGGCCCGCGCACGGCCCTGTGGCACCCCGTCGCGGACCTTGTTCGACACCCGGTAGACCCCGGGATGACCGGGTAGCAGATAGGGCTCGACCGAGCGCTGCAACTGCTCGGCCTCGCCGAACAGCGGTCCGAAACGCCGACTGAATGCGAGGTGCTGCTCGGGCGAGAGGCGCTGGTCGCGAAGCACCAGCAGCCCCCCGGCATCGAGCCAGGCGGCGCGTAGCGCCGCGAAGCCGGCATCGTCGACGCGGGTGACGTCGACACCCACCACCTCGGACCCGAGGGCCGGCGACAGCCGCCGAATCTCCACCCGCTACCTCCGACTCAGGGTCCTGTGAAGGAGGCGAGCCCCGCCGCCCGGCATGCGCGGTAGGGGCTCGATTCCATCACCGACTCTCAAAACGGGATGTCGTCGTCGAACTCGGGCTCGGGGCCGCTCGGTGGCCGGGAGCCGCCGCGGCCGCCACCACCACCGCCACCACCGCCACCGCGGGACGGGCCACCGCCGTCACCCCAATCGTCGGGCGGCCCGTCCGACGGGCCACCGGAGGGTCCCCCGGACATCCCGCCGCCGTCACGGCCGCCGAGCATCTGCATCTCGCTGGCGATGATCTCCGTCGACCAGCGGTCGTTGCCGTCCCGATCCTGCCACTTGCGGGTGCGCAGCGAGCCCTCGACGTAGACCTGGCGGCCCTTGCGAAGGTACTGCGCCGCGATCTCACCCAGCCGCCCGAAGAAGACGACGGTGTGCCACTCGGTGCGCTCCTGCTGCTCGCCGGACTGCCGGTCACGCCACGACTCCGAGGTCGCGAGGCGCGCGTTGGTCACCGTGGTGCCGCTCGGGGTGGTGCGGCTCTCCGGGTCGGCACCGAGGTTGCCGACGAGGATCACCTTGTTGATACCTCTTGCCATGTCTGGTGCTCCTGCTTGTCGCGTCGTACCGCGGTGGGATGCGGGCCGAGGGCCACGTCGGCGCGCGTCTCGCGCGTGACGAATCGAGCGACCGCGCGGAGCGACCGGCTCGGTGGTCCGTGAGGGTGATCCGGGCGAGTGCCCGCGCGCGACGACCTGCATGTCGACACCGGGACCTCCTTGTCCCGCGGGGACGCATGGCTCGGACACCCCGCCTCCCGGGGCGTCCACGGCGCGCGATGTTACGCGCCGGACTCCGAAAATGCACGCAACGCCCCGGCGTCCAGACGGTGTCGGTCGACCTTGAGATAGGCGACGCCCTCGCTCGCCACCACCACCGCCTCGACCACGCCGGCGACCGCCAGCAATCGCGCCGCGAGCTCGCCGGCCTGCGCCTCGGACACGGTGCCCACGCGCAGCAGCCGCAGCGTCACCGCCGGTGGTGGCCGCAGGCCGAGGGCGAGCACCAGCCACAGCCCCGCCAACGCCGCGCAGAAGCCGAACACCGCGGTGACCCCGAAACGCCCGAGGACCCAGCCGCCGCACACACCGCCGACGAAGGCGCCGAAATACTGGGCGGTCGAGTAGGCACCGAGCGCCGTACCCTTCTTGTCCGACGGCGCGATGCGCGACACCAGGGAGGGGAGGGTGGCCTCCAGGAGATTGAACGCCGCGAAATACGCGATCAGGCACATGCCGGCGACCCACAGGCCGCCGCCGAGCGTCGCCAGCGCGGCCTGCGAGAGGGCGAGCACCGCGATGGCCCCGACCAGCAGCGGCTTCAGCGCATCGCGTCGGCTGGCGATCATCAGCACCGGCATCATGAGCGCCACCGAGCCGAGCAGCACGGTGAGATACACCGAGCTGATCCGCGCCGGGTCGAGGCCGGCGGCATCGCGCAGCGCGATCGGGATGGCGATGAAGCTCGCGGTCATCACCAGATGCAACACCATGATCCCGAAGTCGAGCACCAGGAGCTGCCGGTCGGCGACCACCTGACGCAGGCTGGAGGGCACGGTCATGGCGTCGCGGTGGAGCCGGCTCTGGCGAGGATCCGGGACCAGCAGGTGCAGCACCGCGATGCCGACCAGGGCCAGCACCGAGGTGAGCCAGAAGATGCCCGACACGCCGATGCCGTCGGCGAGGTAGGGGCCCAGCGCCATCGCCAGCCAGAACGCGAAGCCGATGCTGATGCCGATCATCGCCATCGACTTGGTGCGATGCTCCTCGCGCGTGAGGTCCGCAATCAGGGCATAACCGGCGGCGGCAATCGCGCCGAGGCCCTGCAGCGCACGCCCGACGATCACGCCGGTCATGGTGTCGGCGAGCGCGGCGACCACGCTGCCGCCGGCGAAGATCAGGAGCCCGATGGTGATCACCCGCTTGCGCCCGATGCGGTCCGACAGCATGCCGAAGGGGATCTGGAAGGCGGCCTGGGTGAGGCCGTAGATGCCGATGGCGACACCGGTGAGCATCGCGGTGTGGCCGGCGTACTCGTGGGCGTAGATGCTGAACACCGGCATGATCAGGAACAGGCCGAGCAGCCGTAGCGTGAAGATGGCCGACATCGACACGGCGGCACGCCGCTCGCCGCCGCTCATGCGCTCGGGGCTGGTCGCGCTCGAGGTCGCAGCCTCGGTCGGGGGGGCGCTGGGATTCATCGAGAGGTGCTGCTCCTGGGCCACGGAACCGTCGCCGTGGGCGAGTCCTGCGCGGGCGCGGTCCCTGTCTCGTGGCTGGCCGCCGAGCGGGCCCGAGACCGGCCGCCGGACCCCCGCCCGACCCGCGCCGCACGGCAGATCGCCCGGCTCGAGTCGTGGTGGCGTGACCGCGCGTCGCGCGGCGCGACCCGGTCCGCCGTGGGGAGCGGCTTTTCGACCATCTGCCAATCCGAGCGCGTAATATTACCGATTCGACGTCGTTCTTCGAAAGCAGGTCGCGTGATCGAGCAGATCGTCATCCGTGGGGCCCGTACCCACAATCTGAAGAACCTCGACCTCGCCATCCCGCGCAACCGACTCGTGGTGCTCACCGGGCTGTCCGGCTCCGGGAAGTCCTCGCTCGCCTTCGACACCATCTACGCCGAGGGTCAGCGCCGCTACGTCGAGTCGCTCTCGGCCTACGCCCGGCAATTCCTCGAGCTGATGGAGAAGCCGGACATCGACCACATCGAGGGGTTGTCGCCGGCCATCGCCATCGAGCAGCGCTCGACCTCACACAACCCGCGCTCGACCGTCGGCACCATCACCGAGGTCCACGACTACCTCCGCCTGCTGTTCGCTCGCGCCGGTGAGCCGCGCTGCCCTGATCATGGTGTGACCTTGCAGGCACAGACGGTCACGCAGATGGTGGACCAGGTGCTCGAGCTGCCGGAGGGCGACCGGTTGATGCTGCTCGCGCCGGTGGTCGACGAGCGCAAGGGGGAGCACGTCGCGATCATCGAGGCGCTGCGGGGCCAGGGTTTCGCGCGGGTGCGCATCGACGGCCAGGTGCACGAGCTCGACGCGCTGCCGGCGCTCGACCGCCAGCGGCGCCACAGCGTCGAGGCGGTGGTCGACCGCTTCCGGGTCCGCCCCGACCTCGCGCTCCGACTCGCGGAGTCGCTGGAGACGGCGCTCGGGCTCGGCGACGGGCGGGCGCTGGTGGCCTGGATCGACGCGCCGGAGCGCGAGCCGTTGCTGTTCTCGGAGCGTTTCGCTTGCCCGATCTGCGACTACACCCTGCCCGAGCTCGAGCCGCGGCTGTTCTCGTTCAACAATCCGGCCGGGGCCTGCGACGCCTGTGACGGGCTCGGGGTGCGTAGCTTCTTCGACCCTGCGCGGGTGGTGGCGCACCCGGAGCTCTCGCTGCCCGGCGGCGCGGTGCGCGGCTGGGACCGGCGCAACACCCACTATTTCCAGATCGTGAAGGCGTTGGCGGCGCACTACGACTTCGAGCTCGACAGCGCGTTCGAGGATCTCCCCGAGGCCGTGCGCCAGGCGATCCTCTACGGCAGTGGGGACGAGGCGATCGCCTTCCGCTACGGGGGAGACGCGTCCACCGGGCGGGGCGGAAAGGTTCGTCGGCATCCCTTCGAGGGCGTCATCCCCAACATGGAGCGGCGCTACCGGGAGACCGACTCGGCCCTGGTCCGCGAGGAGCTCGCACGCTATCTCGGCACCCGCGCCTGCGACGAGTGTGGCGGTACCCGCCTCAACCGGTTCGCGCGCAACGTGTGGGTGGCCGGGCGCACCCTGCCCGAGGTCGCGGCCTTGCCGATCGCGGAGGCGGCGGCCTTCTTCGCCGGATTGGAGCTGCCCGGCTACCGTGGCGAGGTCGCGGCCAAGATCGTGCGCGAGGTCCACAATCGGCTGCGCTTCCTCGAGGACGTCGGGCTCGACTACCTGAGCCTCGACCGGCCGGCGGAGAGCCTCTCCGGCGGCGAGGCGCAACGCATCCGCCTCGCCAGTCAGATCGGGGCCGGCCTGGTCGGCGTCATGTACATCCTCGACGAGCCGTCGATCGGCCTGCATCAGCGCGACAACCGGCGCCTCCTCGACACCCTGGTCGGGCTGCGCGACCTCGGCAACACGGTGATCGTGGTCGAGCACGACGAGGACGCGATTCGCACCGCCGATCACGTCGTCGACATGGGGCCGGGCGCCGGTGTCCACGGCGGCGAGATCATCGCCCAGGGCACGCCGCAGGACATCGTCGACACGCCGGCCTCGATCACCGGCGCGTTTCTCGGTGGTCGGCGTCGCATCGAGGTCCCGGCCGAGCGGGTGGTGGCCGACCCCGAGCGGGTGCTGCGGCTCGAGGGTGCGGGCGGCAACAACCTCCAGGCGGTCGACCTCGAGATCCCGGTCGGGCTCCTCACCTGCGTCACCGGTGTATCGGGGTCGGGCAAGTCGACGCTCGTCAACGACACGCTCTATCGCCTCGCCGCGCGGCATCTGAACGATGCGGCGGCGGAGCCGGCGCCGTATCGAGGGGTGTCGGGGCTCGACCACCTCGATCGCGTGGTCGACATCGATCAGAGCCCGATCGGGCGGACCCCGCGCTCGAATCCCGCCACCTACACCGGCATCTTCACCCCGATTCGCGAGCTCTTCGCCGGCACCGCCGAGGCGCGCTCGCGCGGCTACGGCCCCGGGCGCTTCAGCTTCAACGTCAAGGGTGGGCGCTGCGAGGCCTGCGGTGGTGACGGGGTCATCCGCGTCGAGATGCACTTCCTGCCCGACGTCTACGTGCCCTGCGACGCCTGCCGCGGCATGCGCTACAACCGCGAGACGCTCGACATCCGCTACAAGGGGCGCAACATCCACGAGGTGCTCGGGATGACCATCGAGGATGCGCGCGCGTTCTTCGACCCGGTGCCCGCGATCGCCCGCAAGCTGCAGACCCTGATGGACGTCGGGCTCGCCTACGTCACCCTCGGGCAACGGGCGACGACGCTGTCCGGTGGCGAGGCGCAGCGGGTGAAGCTCTCACGCGAGCTCGGCAAGCGTGATACCGGAAGCACGCTCTACATCCTCGACGAGCCCACCACCGGACTGCACTTCCACGACGTCGAGCAGCTGCTCGGCGTGCTGCTACGCTTGCGTGACCATGGCAACACGCTGGTGGTGATCGAGCACAACCTCGACGTCATCAAGTGCGCGGACTGGGTTGTCGACATGGGTCCGGAGGGCGGCAGCGGCGGTGGCAGGGTCATCGCCCTCGGAACCCCGGAGACCATCGCCGCCACCCCGGGCTCCCATACCGGGCGCTACCTGGCCGACGTGCTCGGTCGCCATCCGGGGCGCGCGCGCGCCGCACGCACGCAGACCGCCTGATCGCGGGGCGCTGCGCGAACAACGACGCACACAAAGGAGAACGCGATGTCGGCACTCATCTGCGGCTCGGTCGCCTACGACACCATCATGGTGTTCAAGGACCGCTTCAAGAACCACATTCTGCCGGACAAGGTGCACATGCTGAGCGTGTCCTTCCTGGTGCCCGACATGCGTCGTGAGTTCGGCGGCTGCGCCGGCAACATCGCCTACAACCTGAAGCTCCTCGGTGGCGATCCGCTGCCGATGGCGACGGTGGGCAAGGACTTCGGTCCGTACGGCGACTGGATGGACCGGCACGGCATCGCGCGCCGTCACATCTCCATGATCGAGGCGGAGTTCACCGCCCAGGCCTTCATCACCACCGATCTGGACGACAACCAGATCACCGCGTTCCACCCCGGTGCGATGAGCTACGCGCACCTGAACGGGGTCGGGGACGCGGACGGCGTGCGCATCGGCATGGTCTCTCCCGACGGTCGCGACGGCATGGTCCAGCACGCGGCGCAGTTCGCCGAGGCCGGTATCCCGTTCGTCTTCGACCCCGGTCAGGGGCTGCCGATGTTCGACGGCGACGACCTGGTGCGGTTCATCGACCAGGCGAGCTGGGTGACGGTGAACGCCTACGAGTGGGAGATGCTGTCGGAGCGCACCGGGCTCGGCATCGCGGAGGTCGCGGCGCAGGTGAAGGCGCTGGTGATCACCCACGGCGCCCGTGGCTCGGAGGTGCACACCCGCGGTCGTCGCATCGAGATCCCGCCGGCCAAGCCGTCGGAGGTCGCCGACCCCACCGGTTGCGGGGACGCCTACCGCGCGGGGCTGCTGTACGGACTCGAGCACGGCATGGATTGGGAGACCACCGGGCGCATGGCGTCGTTGCTGGGTGCGATCAAGGTCGCGCGCTCCGGCACCCAGAACCACCGCTTCGATCGCGACGAGTTCGCGGATCGCTTCGCGGAGGCGTTCGGACGCTCGATCGGCTGGTGATGCGGCCGGCGGCGGCGCGCGCTCACGCCGCGCCGCGGGGCACCTCGGTCGCCGCCATCGCCGCATCGAACGCCACCTCCTCGACGATCGGCGCGTCGCAGTGCTGGCCGTGGCAGACGTAGGCCACGACCTCGCCGACGGGCGCACGCGCCGCGAGCAGATCGGGGAGGTCGACGGCGTCGGCGGGAATCGCGATGGTGAGGCGGCGAGGCGCGTAGGCGCGAGTGGCGCGGGCGTGCCAGCGCGCCATCGCCTGCTCGCTGCCGCGAATGACGACGGTCTGCGGCGGATCGAGTAGCTCCTCCAACGCGAGCAGCATCGCGTTGTGCGCGTGGGGAACGCGTCCGAGCTCGGTCCACGCCGCGCGCACCGCGCGCTCGGCAGCCTCGAGATAGCGGGTCTCGCCGAGGAGGTGGCCGAGCCGTCCGAGAGCCCAGGCGGCGATGCCGTTGCCGGCCGGGAGCGCGTCGTCCATGAACGACCTCGGGCGGTGCACGAGGCGCTCGTGGTCGTGCGCGGTGAAGTAGAAGCCGCCCGCGTGCGGATCCTCGAAACGCGCAATCAGGGTGTCGGCGAGCTGGCGTGCCATGGCGAGGTCACGCGACCGCCAGCGGCATTGCAGCAGGGCGAGCGCGGCGTCGATCAGGAAGGCGTGATCGTCGAGATAGGCCGGGAAGCGGGCACGCCCGTCCTTGTGCACCGCCTGTAGACCGCCGGCGGTGAGCAGGTTGTCGCGCACGAAGTCGAACGCGCGCTCGGCCGATGCCACCAGTGCCGGCTCGCCGAGCACACGACCGGCGCTCGCCATGGCGCGAATCATCAGCCCGTTCCACGCCGTCAACACCTTCTCGTCGCGCCCCGGCCACACGCGGGTCGCGCGGTGCGCGAGGAGCTTGGCGCGGCCGGCATCGAGGTGGGCACGGGCGGTGCCGAGGTCCATGCCCGCGCTCGCCGCCACCTCGTCGAGCGCGCGGAAGGTGTGGAGGTGCCAGTGTCGACCTTCGAAGTTCGGCGTCCGATCGAGGCCGAAGCAGCCGCCGACCACGGCCATCTCCGCCGGCTCGAGCAGCGCCTCGACCGCCTCGCGATCCCAGACGTAGAACTTGCCCTCCTCGCCCTCGGAGTCGGCGTCGAGCGTCGACCAGTAACCCCCCTCGGGTGACTGCATCTCGCGCATCACCCAGTCGGCGGTCTCCCGTGCGACGCGCTCGAGCAGTGGGTCACCGGTCACCTGCCAGGTCTCGCAGGCGAGCACGAGCAGCGGCCCGTTGTCGTAGAGCATCTTCTCGAAGTGCGGGATCATCCACTGCGCATCGACCGCGTAACGACAGAACCCGCCGCCGAGCTGATCGTAGATCCCGCTCTCGGCCATGCGCCGCAGCGTGTGATGGACGATGGCGAGCGGCGGCGTCTCGCCCTGCTGCGTGCCACCGAGGCGCGCGTGCTCGCGCAGCAGCCGCTCGAGGTTCGTCGGATGAGGGAACTTCGGCGCACCGCCGAAGCCGCCGTTGCGCGCGTCGTAGGCGCTCACGAGCGCGGCGCGCGCGAGGTCGAGTGGGCGCGCGTCGAGGCTTCCGGAGCCGGGGCGGGTGGCGCCGTCGATGTCACGCAGGGCCTGGATCAGGGACGCGTTCTGTTGCGATATCGCGTCGCGCTGCTCGGCGAACGCGCGGGCGACCCCGGTCAGCACGTCGCGAAAGGCGGGCATCCCGTGGCGCGGCTCGCGCGGGAAGTACGTGCCGGCGAAGAACGGCGCGTGATCGTCCGGGGTGAGGAAGACGGTGAGCGGCCAGCCGCCGGCGCGCCGGGCGAGGAGCTGGTGGGCGAGCTGGTAGATCTTGTCGAGGTCCGGACGCTCCTCACGATCGACCTTGATGTTGACGAACAGCTCGTTCATCAGCCGTGCGGTCGGCTCGTGCTCGAAGGACTCGTGTGCCATCACGTGGCACCAGTGACAGGCCGAGTAGCCGATCGAGAGCAGGATCGGGCGGTTCTCGCGGCGGGCCCGCGCGAGCGCGGCCTCGTTCCAGGGAAGCCAGTCGACGGGATTGTCGGCGTGCTGGCGCAGGTACGGGCTGGTCTCGTCGGCCAGCGCGTTGCGGTGGGGTCGCTCGGTCGACATCGATTCGGGCCGGCTCGAATGGCCCGCGAGTATACCCGAGCCCCTCGCCCGGCTCGGCCGCCGCGCGGTCGCCGGTGCGCGTGTCGGCCCGGACCGTCAGGACGCGTCGGTCGCCGGTCCCCGCTCGTCGGCGGGCGTCTCGGGGGTTCCGGGTGGCTCCACCGACACCTGGTCTCGTCCGCCGTGCTTTGCCGCGTACATCGCGCGGTCGGCCTCGCGCAGCATCTGCTCGAGCACCGGGCCGGCGCCGCCACGGCGGCCCTCGAGGCACGACACGCCGATGCTGACGGTGACCTGCAACGTCGTCTCCGACAGCTGCCAGGACATCGCGCGCACGCTCTCGCGAACACGCTCGGCGAGCAGGCGCGCCCCGGTCTGCGGGGTGCTCGGAAGCGCGATCGCGAACTCCTCGCCGCCGAACCGCGCGAGGATGTCGCCGGCACGGACCTGGCGACGGATCTCCGCCGCGACGTCGATCAGGACTCGGTCACCCATGCCGTGACCGTACTGGTCGTTGACCTGCTTGAAATGGTCGACGTCGACGATCAGCACCGCGAAGTCGTAGCCGTGGCGGACCGCGCGCGAGACCGCCGCCTCGGCCTCGGGGAAGAAGAACCGACGATTGTGCAGCCCGGTCAGCTCGTCGACGTTGGAGAGCTGCTCGTAGCGACGCTTGAGCTGCTCCGCCTCGCGCAGTGCGGTCTCGAGCTGGCGGGTGCGGCTGTCGACCGCAAGCTCCATCCGCCGCAGCAGGCGCGCGTTGTCGATGAGGTGGGCGAGGACGTCGCAGAACAGGTGCAGCACCCGCAGGTGCCATTCGTCGAAATGGTGCGACTGCGGGTGGTAGACGTTGACGACACCGATGACCTCGCCGCGGCAGATCACCGGGGTCGCGACCAGGGAGCCGCCGATGACCTCGATGCCGGCGTCGTGGCGGGGCGCGAAGCGGCGGTCGCGGGCACAGTCGGCGCACACCACCGGCTCGCCGGTGCGCGCCGCCTCACCCATGATCCCCTCGCCGAGCGCGAACAGGGCCGCGCTGCGGCCCGGGGAGGGG
The DNA here is from genome assembly GCA_024234875.1 of Ectothiorhodospiraceae bacterium. GTDB lineage: Bacteria > Pseudomonadota > Gammaproteobacteria > HK1 > HK1 > JACKNM01. The sequence goes on from JACKNM010000003.1 coordinate 425,410, forward strand.
GAGCGGACGGGCGTCGAGAGCATCTGCTCCCAGTCGAGCCCGGCGGCGCAGGTGAGCGCGCCGTCGGCGCTCACGAATACCGAGCAGCGCTCGAAGTCCTGGTAGCGCAGAAGAATGGAGAGCGCGTCGCGCAGCAGATCGGACTCGGAGCGGCGCTCGACCTCGATCCCCGACAGATCGCGCAGCGCCGACAACGAGTCGATCAGCGAGAAGAACCGACCTCGCAGCTCGTTGGCGGCCTCGATGAACGGCCCGGCGTCCATGTCTCAGGGGCCCGCACTCATCATCCGGGTGAGCTCGCCCACAGCGTCGAGCGCCGGCTCCGCGCGCTCGATCAAGCGCGCCACCGCCGCCGCGTCCATGCCGAGCCGATCGAGGCAGGGCACGGTGTCGCCACTCGCGCCGCGCCACCGCCACCAGCGCGCGCTCTCGCCTACCAGCACGACCATCTGCCAGTCCTCGCCACAATAGTCCGCATCGTGGTAGTGCTCCATCACCCATGCAACCGCGGGCGGTAGCTGCCATCGCCGCGCCACCCAGGCGCCGGCGGCCCAGTGGTCGGTGCCGAGCCGCTCACGCATCGCGACGGCCAGAGCCGGCGGCGGTGCGCCGTCCGCCTGGCGCAGGGCACCGTCGACCTCGCTGGCGGCGACGTGCACGAGCGCCAGCAGTCCGAGGTTGTGCAACAAACCACAAAGATAGGCCGCCTCGGCGTCGATGTCCTGGACGCCTCCACGTCCCGACAGCGCTCTGGCCACCGCCGCGGTTCCGAGCGCGCTCCCCCAGTAGCGACCCATGTCGAAGGCGGAACAGCCGCGGGCGTCGAACAGCCCGCTCAGGGCGATGCCCAGCGCGACGCTGCGGGTGAACTTCAGCCCCAGCACGCGCACGATGGCGTCCTCGACCGAGCGCACCGGGGAACGCGACCCGAAATAGGCCGAGCCGGCGAGCCCGACCAGCCGCGCGGCCACCGGTGGGACCTCCTCGACCGCCTCGGCGACGTCACGGAGATCGACCGACTCGTCGCGCAGGACGTCCAGCAGGCGCCGGGTACCCGCCGGCGGTGGCGGAAGCTCCTGCAGCGCGCGCAGTGCGCAGCGCACCTCGATCTCGGTCTCGACGCTAGCCATGTTCTCAGCGGTCCTCATCCACGCTCGGATCTGTCTCGTCGCGAGGCGACGGCACATCGCCGTCGCCCCGGGGCGCGACGCCGGCCCGTCCGCGCGACCGGCACGAGCCCTGCCGGAAGTAGCGGCGGGGAATCGGAATACTTGACGCGCCGCGCCGGTGCGCGCAAGTCACGCCGCGGTGACCAGGCGGCATGCGGTTCCCCTACCGGGCGCGGAGGTTTCCGGGCATTCTGCGGACCCCACCAGCCGGAGCCCGCATCCGTGGCCGAGACCGAATCCGCCGAGCAACCCGTAATCTATCTCGCGCGTCGCGAGGAGCACCGCCTGCGCAACGGGCATCCCTGGGTGTTCAGCAACGAGGTCGACACCACGCGTAGCCCGCTGACCGCCTTCGAGCCGGGGGACCAGGTCGAGGTGCTCACCCACGGTGAGCGCTTCCTCGCCACCGCCTACGTCAATCCGCGCTCGCTGATCTGCGCGCGGGTGATCGGGACCCGACCGGGGGAGTGGCTCGACGCAGCGGCGCTCGAGTCCCGTCTGGTCCGTGCGCAACGCATGCGCGACCGCCTGATCGGTCAGCCGTGGTACCGGCTCGCCTACGCCGAGAGCGACGACCTCCCGGGTCTGATCGTCGACCGCTATGGCGACATCGCGGTGGTCCAGATCGGCACCGCCGGCATGGAGCGGCACCAGGGTGACATCGTCGACGCCCTGCGTCGCACGCTCGCCCCGGCGGCCATCGTCGCCCGCAACGACGTCGCCACCCGCGCGCTGGAGGGGCTCGAGCAGACGGTCGAGGTCCTGCACGGCGATGCGCCGGGCACGATCGAGGTCCGCGAGAACGACCTGGTCTTCCTCGCCGCGCCGATGAGCGGGCAGAAGACCGGCTGGTTCTTCGACCAGCGCGACAATCGGCGCCGCGTGGCGCAGCACGCCGCGGGCCGTCGGGTGCTCGACCTCTTCTGCTACAGCGGTGGGTTCGGGGTGACTGCCGCCGCCGCCGGAGCCACCGAGGTGGTCTGCGTCGACAGCTCCGAGGCGGCGCTCGACCTCGCTCGAGCGGCGGCACGGCGCAACGGCGTGGAGGCGCGCATGTCGTTCGTGCAGGCCGACGTGTTCGACGCGCTGCGCGCGATGGCCGAGGACGGGCGGCGGTTCGACCTCGTGGTCGCCGACCCACCGGCCTTCGTGCGCCGGCGCAAGGATCTCGCCGCCGGTGTCGAGGCCTATCGACGCCTCAATCGGTTGGCGGTCTCGGTGCTCGCGCCCGAGGCCCTGCTGCTCTCGGCCTCGTGCTCGTCACACCTCGCACGTGAGCGACTGCACGAGGTCGTGCGCGCCGCCGCCGTGCGCGGCGGACGCTCGGTGCAACTGCTGGAGGACGGCGGGCAGGCGCTCGACCATCCGGTCCGCCTCGGCATGCCCGAGAGCGCCTACCTCAAGGCGGCGTTGTGCTGGCTGGCCTAGCCGCGGCCGGCCGCGGCGTCGTCGGCGGGGCGCGCGTCGTCACCGTCGAATGACCGCGATGCCGACGACCCCGGGTCGTCCGGCGAGACGGGTGGCGAGGTCGGTGGCATCGCCGACGGTGGCGATTCCCGGCAGCAGCAGACGCGGGCGAACGATGCCGCCGATGCCGACCTCCGCCTCCTCGAGCGGGAACCCCGCGCCCCGCAGCGCATCCAGGGTCGCCGTGCGGCGCGCCGCGTCGTCACCGGCGTCGAGCGCGAGTGCCCACCGGCCGTCGACCCGGAGCTCGCCGGCCCCGGGCGCGATCTCGGTCTCCGCCGCCCAGGCTGCGAGCTGGGCCGGGGCGACGGCGGCGACCGGCAGCGCCGGGGCGTCCTTGGGGGCGATGTAGAAGCTCAGCGGGTCGCGCATGCGCACCGCGGGATCGCCCCCGCGCTGCACCTCGATGTCGCCCTCGATCAGGCACACGATGTCGCGGTCGCTGGCTGCCTTGCCCCAGACGTCGGTGCCGCGGATGCCGATGGTCATCGCCGCGACGCGCAACGTGGGCGCCGTCTCGCGACCGCGTGTGAGGGTGGCGGTGGTGTAACGAAACGCGCCGCGCAGCACGTCGAGCAGCCGCCCGAACCCACTCTGGCGCTCCGCCGGGGCCTCGATGCGCAGCGCCGCGCGCTCGCCGAGCTTCACCACCGCGCCCGACTCCAGCCGCAGCCGGACGCGGCCGCCGTCGGCGGTGCGCAGGGTGTCGCCGTCGGCGACGGCCCCGCCGGGGCCGATCGGTATGCGCGCCGCCCCGCGCTCGACCCACGCGGGGGCCTGCATCGCCTCGACGCGCGCCGCCGCGAGCGACGCCCCGCTGACGCCGAGCAGGAGCGCAGCGGTCAGGAGATGTGCAGCTGTTCCACCCATGACGCCCTCCGCGGTCGTGTGGGGCAGTGCGTGCGGTAGTACCATAGCGCGCCGTGCTTTCCTATCCCGACATCGATCCCATCGCGTTCCGCCTCGGACCGCTCAAGGTGCACTGGTACGGGCTCATGTACCTGGTCGCCTTCGGGCTCGGCTGGTGGCTCGGCCGCCTGCGCGCGCGCGACCCATGGCGTGGCTGGCGCGGGCAGGACGTGGACGACGTGCTGTTCTTCGTGGCGGTCGGGGTCATCGTCGGCGGCCGACTCGGCTACGTGCTGTTCTACGACGGCGGCCGCGTCCTCCACGATCCGATGCACCTGCTCGCGGTGTGGCAGGGCGGGATGTCGTTCCACGGTGGGCTCGTCGGCGTGCTGCTCGCGATGGCGCTGTTCGCACGCCGGCGCGGGCGCACCTTCTTCGAGGTGGCGGACTTCGTCGCCCCGCTCGTGCCGCTGGGGCTCGCGGCCGGGCGCATCGGCAACTTCATCAACGGCAATCTCTGGGGCAAGGTGACCGACCTCCCCTGGGGCATGGTCTTCCCCGACCCTCGCGCGGGCGACCTCCCGCGCCATCCGTCGCAGCTCTACCAGGCGCTGCTGGAAGGCGTGGCCCTGTTCGTCGTGCTGTGGTGGTTCTCCCGCCGACCGCGGCCGGCGATGGCGGTCTCCGGGCTGTTCCTGATCGGCTACGCCGCCGCGCGCGGGGCGGTGGAGTTCGTGCGGGTTCCCGACGCGCAGCTCGGTTACCTCGCCTTCGGCTGGCTGACCATGGGCCAGCTCCTCACGGTGCCGATGCTGGTCGCCGGAGTCACGCTGCTGCTGATGTCGCGGCACCGCCCCCGCCCCGCGGTTCCCGCCGCCGCGCCCCAGGGCGCTGCGCCGCGCCCGGCGCCGACCGGGCGTGGCGGGCGCCGGCGCTCGAGGAGACGCTCGTGAGACAGTACCTGGAGCTGCTACGGCACGTGCGCGACCACGGTGCTCGCAAGACCGACCGCACCGGGACCGGGACGCTCAGCGTGTTCGGTTACCAGATGCGCTTCGACCTCGCGGCCGGCTTCCCGGTGGTCACCACCAAGTCGGTGCACATGAAGTCGGTGATCCACGAGCTGCTGTGGTTCCTGCGGGGGGACACCAACGTCGCCTATCTGCAACGCCACGGGGTGTCGATCTGGGACGAGTGGGCCGACGAGCGTGGTGAGCTCGGCCCGGTCTACGGCCACCAGTGGCGGTCGTGGCCGACACCCGACGGCGGCAAGGTCGACCAGATCGCCAGGGTCGTGGAGGGGATTCGCACCAACCCGGACTCTCGTCGGCACCTGGTGTCGGCGTGGAACGTCGCCGATGTCGACCGCATGGCGCTTCCGCCGTGCCACGCGCTGTTCCAGTTCTGGGTCGGCGACGGGCGGTTGTCCTGCCAGCTCTATCAGCGCAGCGGGGACATCTTCCTCGGCGTGCCCTTCAACATCGCCTCCTACGCGTTGCTGACGCTGATGGTGGCGCAGGTGACGGGGTTACGGCCGGGCGAGTTCGTCCACACCCTCGGTGACGCGCATCTGTATCTCAACCACCTCGAGCAGGCGGACACCCAGCTCGCGCGCGAGCCACACCCGTTGCCGCGCATGCGCCTCAATCCCGAGCGCCGCGCGCTCGACGAGTTCGTCTACGAGGACTTCGAGCTGGTCGACTACCGTCACCATCCCGCGATCCGCGCCCCGGTGGCGGTTTGAGCGCGACGCCCGCGCCAGGCGCGACGCGGCTGTGCCTGGTGGCGGCGCTGGCCGCCAACGGGGTGATCGGCAGCGACGGCACCATGCCCTGGCACCTGCGCGAGGATCTCCGCCACTTCCGCCGGCTCACCCTCGACCGCGCGGTGGTGATGGGGCGGCGCACCCACGACTCGATCGGCCGCGCCCTCGACCGCCGACTCAACCTGGTGCTCAGTCGCCGGCGCGATCTGCTGATCGCGGGCTGCGAGGTGGTGCCGGATCTGGATGCCGCAATCGCGGCCGCCGCGCGCGCCGGCCACCGCGAGCTGATGGTGATCGGCGGGGCGGAGATCTACGCGCTCGCCCTGCCGCGCGCCGACCGCATGGAGCTCACCCTGATCGACGCCGAGATCGCCGGCGACACCCACTTCCCCGCTTACGACACGGGGGTGTGGCGCGAGACGGCGCGCGACGACCGTCCCCCCGATCCGGAGAGCGGGCTCCGCTACAGCTTCGTGACGCTGGAGCGCTGCGCGCCCGACGCGGGCTGAGCCAGACCCTCGCTAGCCCTCGCTGGCCGGCGGTTGCTGGCTGGAAACCGCGAAGCGACGACCGTCGTCCAGTCGGAGCGCCGTGAGCTGGCGACCCCAGACGCAGCCGGTGTCGAGCGCCTCCACGCGGTAGGCGGGGTCGGCGGCCGCCGCCACCGGCAGCGAGGCCCAGTGGCCGAACAGGACGCGCTCCTCGGTGGGTGCCGGCCGACGCGCGACGAACCACGGGACCAGTCCCTTCGGCTGGGTTCCGGGTGGTCCGGCGTTGCGGAGATCGAGCCGGCCGTCGTTCTGCACGTAGCGCATGCGGGTGAACGCATTGACCACGAAACGCATGCGATCGAAGCCGGACAGGGTGTCGGACCAGCGGTCGGGCTTGTTGCCGTACATGTTGCGCAGGAGATCCCGCCAGTCGGGACCGGCGAGGCAGGCCTCGACCTCGCGTGCCCGGGCCTCGGCCGCGTCGAGCGTCCAGCCGGGTGGGATCCCGGCGTGGACCATCGCGTAGCCGAGGTTGCGGTCGCGGTGCAGGAGCGGGCGCGTGCGCAGCCATTCCACGATCTCGCCGCGGTCGGGTGCGGCGAGGATCGGGCCGAAGGTGTCCTTGGCCAGTAGCTCACGGATGCCGGCGGCAGCCGCGAGCAGGTGGAGGTCGTGGTTGCCCAGCACGCACACCGCGCGGGTGCCGAGGCCACGCACGAAGCGCAACGTCCCGAGCGAGTCCGGACCGCGGTTGACGAGGTCGCCGACCAGCCAGAGTCGGTCGCGGGCCGGCGCGAACCCGACGGTGTCGAGCAAGTGGTCGAGCTCGGCGCGACACCCCTGGACGTCGCCGATTGCGTAAGTGGGCATGGTTGCGCGGGTCAGGGTGCGGGAGCGCTCAATGCAGCGCCCCGGGTACCGCGAGACGGAACATCGGGATCTCGGCGTCGAACTGCGCGCCGTCGTCGCCCAGCATCTGGTAGCTACCGTGCATGGTGCCGACCGGCGTCTCGATCAGCGCGGCGCTGGTGTAGCGGAAGCCCTCGCCGGGGCGCAGGTGGGGCTGCTCGCCGACCACCCCATCGCCGCGCACCTCACGGACCTGGCCACGCGCGTCGTTGATCAGCCAGTGGCGGGTGAGAAGCTTCGCACCGATGGTGCCGACGTTGCGAATCGTCACCGTGTAGGCGAACACGAAGCGTTGCTCGTCTGGCTCGGACTGGTCGTCGAGATACGTCGTCTCGACCGAGACTGCGATCTGGTAGGGCTCGGGCATCGGCGCATTCAATCGAAATCTCCCAGGGGGCGCAAGGATACCTGGTGCGGCGCGCAGCGCCTCCGGGCCGCGGATCGCGGCTTGCCTCAACGTGGCTCGTAGCGCGTGCGCTGGCGGTACGAGACGGCCTCGGCGAGGTGGTGGCCAGTGATATCCGCATCGCCCGCGAGGTCGGCGACGGTGCGCGCCACCTGCAATGCGCGCGCCCGGCCGCGAGCCGACAACCCGAGGCGATCGGTCGCGGCATCGAGCAATGCCTCGCCCTCGGGGTCGAGAGTGCACCACCGAGCGCGCTCGGCCGCATCGAGCCGGGCGTTGGGGTGGACCCCGCGCTCGAGCTGGCGCCGCCGAGCCGCCTCCACCCGGGCGCGGACCACGGCGCTCGGCTCTGGTGGCGCGGTGTCGCCGAGCTGCTCACGGTAGGGTGGGGTCTCGACCTGGAGGTCGATGCGGTCGAGCAGTGGCCCCGACACCCGCGACCGATAACGGCGTACCGCCTCCGACGAGCAGCCACAGCGCCCGCTGCCGTCCCCGAGATGACCGCACGGGCACGGGTTCATCGCCGCCACGAGCTGGAAGCGCGCCGGGAAGCTCGCCCGGCGCCCGGCGCGGGCGACGGTCACGCTCCCCGACTCCAGCGGCTCGCGCAGCGCCTCGAGGACGCGACGGTCGTACTCCGGCAACTCGTCGAGGAACAACACCCCGTGGTGGGCGAGCGAGATCTCACCCGGACGGGGTCTGGAGCCGCCGCCGACCAGGGCCGGCGCCGAGGCGGTGTGGTGGGGCGCGCGAAACGGGCGCACCGCCCACCGACGCGGATCGAGGCGCTCGCCGCTCACCGACATCACGGCGGCGGTCTCCAACGCCTCGCGCTCGCTCATCGGTGGTAGCAGGCCGGGGAGCCTGGAGGCGAGCATGGTCTTGCCGGTGCCCGGCGGTCCGATCAGCAGGAGGTTGTGCCCACCGGCGGCCGCGATCTCCAGCGCGCGGCGAGCACGGTGCTGGCCGCGGACGTCGGCCAGGTCCGGGCCGATGACGATGCCGGGCTCGGGGGCGACGCCGTGCGGCGCGAGCGGGCGTGCGCCGGCGAGGTGCGCGACCACCGCGCGCAGGTCGCCGGCGGGGAACACCACCGCCTCCGGCACCAGCGCCGCCTCCGCCGCGTCCTCGGCCGAGACCACCAGCGCTCGCCCCGCGTCGCGCGCGCGGAGCGCGGCGGGCAGGGTACCGCCGACCCGCCGCAGCATGCCTCCGAGGGCGAGCTCGCCGACCAGCTCGCAGGGTGGGTCGGCCTCCGCCGGAAGCTGGCCCGATGCGCGCAGGATGCCGACCGCGATCGCGAGGTCGAAGCGCCCGCCGTGCTTGGGTAGATCGGCGGGGGCGAGGTTGACGGTGATGCGCTGGCGCGGGAACTCGTGCCCGGAGTTGAGGATCGCGCTGCGGACGCGGTCGCCGCTCTCGCGCACGGTGGTCTCCGGCAATCCGACGATTACCAGCTTCGGCAGGCCACCGGTGAGATGGACCTCGACGGTGACCAGTGGAGCCTCGACGCCGAGCTCGGCGCGCGCATGGACGATGGCGAGTGACATGCATGGCCGTCCTTGGCCGGGCCGTCGCCGGTGCGACGGAGATGGGGGCGATCAGGGCCCGGAGCCGGTCTCCGGCGGGGCGGCGGCGGCCAGGCGCCCGGCCTCGATGCGGGCGACCTCCGCCTCCAGCCGGTCCAGCTTCTCGCGGGTACGCGCCAGCAGCGCGGCCTGCACCTCGAACTCCTCGCGGGTGACGAGATCCATCCGCGCGAGCGCCGCCGCCACCGCGGCGCGCAGGTTACGGCGGACGTCCTCGGCGAACGGGCCGAGGCCGGCCGGGAGGGACTCGGTCACCCGCCGGGCGACGTCGTCGAGGGACTTCGGGTCTAGCATCGGAATCTCCTGTCACGCGGTCGAACCTTAGCCATCGGCGCTCGCTGCCGACAAGGGGTGTGGCGCGCGTCGCAATGTCGGGAATTGGCTCGGGGCTCGTCCGCTGGCGGCTTCAGTCGGGTCTGTGCAAGGTCGATGCGTGCGCCTAGAATACGGCGCTCATCCGAGTGCGAGAGCCAGGGTTTGGCCCGCCGTCCGGGTCGACGCGTTCTGCCCCGAGGTCCAAATGGCCCAAGCTTCCAAGCTGGTCGACAAGGCGCTACTGAAGACGCTGGTGCCGCCGTCGTCCCTGAACGCCGAGAACTTTCAGGAGCTTGCGCGTAAGGCGACGGTGGAGGAGGTGCCCGCCGGCCGGATCGTCTTCAAGAAGGGCGACGTCGACCGCAAGACGCTCTACGTGCTCTCCGGCGAGGTCGAGCTGGTCGGTGAGAACGGCATCGACGCCGTCATCCGCGGCGGCTCCCAGGAGGCCCGCCACCCGGTCGCCAACCACCAGCCGCGCCAGGTCACCGCACGTGCGCGCACCGCGGTCACGCTGACCCGTTTCGACAGCGATCTCCTCGACATCCTGCTCACCTGGGACCAGCTCTCGGGCATCGAGGTGAGCGACATCTCGACCGAGGAGAGCGAGAGCGAGGACGGCGGCGACTGGATGACCCGCATCCTCCAGTCCAAGGCCTTCCTGCGCATCCCGCCGGCGAACATCCAGCACATGTTCATGCGCCTGCAGGAGATGCCGGTCAAGAAGGGCCAGGTCATCCTGCGCCAGGGCGACGAGGGCGACTACTACTACATCATCAGCCGCGGCAAGTTCCGGGTGACGCGGGAGTCGTCGTCGGGCTCGAGCGTGACGCTGGCGACCCTCGCCGACGGCGACGCGTTCGGCGAGGAGGCGCTCATCTCCGACGCCAAGCGCAACGCGACCATCACCGCCGACAGCGACGGGCTGCTGATGCGCCTGTCGAAGGAGGACTTCAACGAGCTGTTGAAGGCTCCGATGCTCAACGAGGTGGACATCGAGCGGGCGAAGCTGATGGTGCGCGACGGCGCGGTCCTGATGGACGTGCGCATGGAGAGCGAGCACAAGGCGGGCGCCATCAAGGGCAGCGTGAACATCCCGCTGTTCATGTTGCGGCTGAAGGCCGAGTCGCTCGACCCGCGCAAGCGCTACATCTGCTACTGCGAGACCGGCCGCCGCAGCCAGGCCGCCGCCTATCTGCTGAGCGAGGCGGGCTTCGAGAGCTACACCCTGAAGGGCGGTCTCCAGGCCGTGTCCCAGGGCGCGGGCGCCACACCCCAGGGTTGAGGCAGCCCGCGGTCGCGCCGCCCGCGATCGTGGAGAGCCGGGCCGCCGACCGCCTCGGGTCGCGGCGAATCGACACCCCCACGGCCGTCACCGAGCGCCGCGGCGGCCATCCGCACCACCCGAGGAGCTCGATCGATGACCGATCGCTACGCGGTGATGGGCCACCCCATCGCGCACAGCAAGTCGCCGTTCATCCACACCCGCTTTGCCGAGCAGACCGGCGAGGACCTCGTCTACGAGGCGATCGACGTCGAGCCCGGCACCTTCCCGGCGACGGTGCGCGAGTTCGGCGCCAACGGCGGCCGGGGCTTCAACGTGACCCTGCCGTTCAAGGAGGAGGCGTTCGCGCTGGTGACCGAGCGCACGCCGCGGGCGGAGCTCGCGGGCGCCGTGAACACGGTGCGCTTCGAGCCCGATGGCGGCATCTCGGGCGACAACACCGACGGCTCGGGGCTGGTACGCGATCTCGAGCGCGTCCTCGGCCGCGGGCTGGGCGGTCGGCGAGCGTTGTTGCTGGGCGCTGGTGGCGCGGCACGGGGCGCGATCGCGCCGCTGCTCGACGCCGGGGTCGCATCGCTGGTGATCGCCAACCGCACCGAGGCTCGCGCCCGCAATCTCGCCGCGCACTTCGCTCGCCTCGGTGCGGTCGAGGCGGTCGCGCTCGACGCGTTGCCGGCTCGCGGCTTCGACCTCGTCGTCAATGCCACCTCGGCCAGTCTGCGTGATGCGGTACCGGCGGTGTCGGCGGACATCCTCGCCGCCGATGCCTGCTGCTACGACATGGTCTACGCGAGCACGCCGACCGCGTTCCTGCGCTGGGCCGAGGCCGCCGGTGCACGTCACATCGCCGACGGTCTGGGAATGCTGGTCGAGCAGGCGGCCGAGGCCTTCGAGCGCTGGCGCGGCGTCCGCCCCGACACCGCTCCGGTGCTCGCGGCACTCCGTGAAGGGGTGCGCTGAGGGCGCACGTGGGCTGGTCAGAAAGAACAGAAAGCCTCGGCGCGACAGAGAGATAGGTCTTGTCTCCTCACGAGCCGTCTCAGGTTATTCACATAAGTCGGGGCACGACGAAGTGCTTGCGCCGCGCCTCCGAATGTGCCTCTGGCGCGCGCTTGACTTTGGATATTTTTTCGTGCTTCCAACGAGTTGCGCGCGATGGGCAAGATCTCGCCAATCCGTCTCGGCGCTAGACGGGGCGCGCTCCGGCGGGCGTTGGCCCCACCTTCTCCACAGAGTTATCCACACCTTCTGTGAGTAACTGAGCCGTCCCGCGCGACGGCATTCGCCAGCGCGGCGAAGGCTGCCAGGTCGAGCGTCTCCGGTCGCGCGCCCGGATCGACGCCGGTGGCCGCGATCGCGTCTGCGTCGAGTCGTCCCCGCAGCCCGTTGCGAACCGTCTTTCGTCGCTGCGAGAACAGCTGCGCGACCACCGCCGCGAACACCGCGGGGTCGTCCAGCGCGACCGGCGGTTGCCGTCGGACCCGCAGCCGGACCACCGCCGAGACGACTCGCGGCGGCGGCCGGAAGGCGCCGGCGCGGACCGTGAACAGCCGCTCGGCGCTACAGGTCAGCGAGACCATGACGCCGAGCCTGCCGTAGGCGTCGTCACCCGGGCGGGCCACCAGGCGGTCGACCACCTCGCTCTGCAGCATGAAGTGCATGTCGCGGATCACGTCCGCCTGGTCGAGGAGATGGAACAGCAGCGGGGTGGAGACGTTGTAGGGGAGATTGCCGACGACCCGCAGCCCGCCGGCCGGTGCCAGGCCGCGGAAGTCGAAGTCGAGCGCGTCGCCGCCGTGGATGCGCAGGCCCGGCGGGTGACCGAGACGCGCCGGGAGCGCGGCGGCGAGGTCGCGGTCGATCTCCACCACGTCGAGGGCGCCGGCAGCTGCGAGCAACGGGCCGGTGAGCACGCCTTCACCCGGCCCGATCTCGACCAGGGGCTCGCCGGGCACGGGCGCGATGGCGTCGACGATGCGCCGTACCGTCGTCGGGTCGTGGAGGAAGTGTTGGCCGAAACGCCGCCGCGGACGGTGACGGGGCGGTTGGTCGGGACTCTGCTCAGCCACCGCGTCGCGCCACGGCACTGTCCACCGCGAGCTCGATCGCCTCGATCAGGCTGGAAGCGTCCGCGCGCCCGGTGCCGGCGAGGTCGAGCGCGGTGCCGTGGTCGACCGAGGTACGCAGGAACGGCAGCCCGAGGGTGACGTTCACGCCGTGCCCGAAGCCGGCGTGCTTGAGCACTGGCAGCCCCTGGTCGTGGTACATCGCGAGCACCACGTCGGCGCCACGCAGGCGAGCCGGGGTGAACGCGGTGTCGGCCGGAATCGGCCCCTCGAGCGTCAATCCCGCAGCCCGCAGGCGCTCGAGCGTCGGGGTGATCACCGTGATCTCCTCGCTCCCGAGATGCCCGCCCTCGCCGGCATGGGGATTCAGGCCACACACCAGGATGCGCGGCCGGGCGATGCCCAGCCACCGCCGGAGATCCGCGTCGAGGACACGAATCACGGACTCCAGCACCGGCGCGGTGATGGCGGCGGGCACCGCCGCCAGTGGCAGATGGGTGGTGACGAGGGCGACCCGCAGCGTCGGCGCGACCAGCAGCATCACCGGCTGCGGTGCGCCGGCCAACTCCGCGAGGTACTCGGTATGACCGGTGAACGGCACGCCGGCGTCGTTGATCACGCCCTTGTGGACCGGGGCGGTGACCATGGCGGCGAAGCGCCCGCCGATGCAGCCCTCGGCCGCGATGCGCAGGGTCTCGAGCACGTAGGGGCCGTTTCGCGGGTCGAGGCGCCCGGGGGCAATCGGCGCCGGCGCCGCGACCGGCACCACCGGTAGTCGGCCCGGCCGATGCGGACCCGTCAGCGCCGCTGCCGCGACCGGCTCGACGTCGACCTCGAGCCCGAGGTCACGTGCACGGGCGCGCAGCATCTCGACGTCTCCCACCGCGACCAGCGGCGCGGCCCAGGGTCGGGTGGCCGCCGCGAGCACCAGCTCCGGGCCGATGCCGGCCGGCTCTCCCGGGGTGAGGGCTATCGGCAGCGGGCTCGCGGTGCTCATCGAGATCGCCCTCCAGGGCGTCGCCGGGACCGGCGCGAACGCTCACTGCTCCAGACGGTACTCGACGAAGGCCTCGTCGCGGATCTGGCGCAGCCAGTTCTGCAACTCCTCCTCGATCTTGCGGTCGCGGATGGCCTGGGTCGCGGCCGAGCGGCGTGCCTGCTCGGTATCGTCGAAATCCTTGCGCTCGTTCACCTGGACGATGTGCCAGCCGAACTGGGTCTGGAACGGCTGACTGACCTGGCCCGGCGGCAGCGCGTCCATGACCTTCTGGAAGTCCGGCAGCAGGTCGCCGGGGCTCACCCAGCCGAGCTCGCCACCGTTGGCGGCGCTGCCTGCGTCGTCGGAATGGGCGCGCGCCAGGTCCGCGAAGGGCTCGCCGTTGACCACCCGCTCGCGGATCTGCTCGAGGCGGATGCGAGCCTCCTCGGCGCTGACCGCCTCGTTGGGGCGGATCAGAATGTGGCTCGCGCGTGTGCGCGTGACCACGTGCCGCTCGCTGCCGCGCTGGTCGATGAGCTTGACGATGTGGAAGCCGGACGGGCTGCGAATCAGTCGGCTGACCTCGCCGGGCTTCAGCGTCGGCACGACCTCGCCGAGGAAGGTCGGGAGCTCGGTCGGACGCCGCCAGCCGAGGTCGCCGCCCTGCAACGCCTGCTGGCCGTCGGACGTCGCAACCGCGGTGCGCGCGAAGTCGGCGCCGGCGTCGATGTCGGCGAGGATCCGCTCGGCCTTGGTACGCGCCTCGGCGATGGCCTCCGGCGACGCCGCCTCCGGCAGCGCCACCAGGATGTGCGCGAGGCGGTACTCGGTGTCACTGCGGCCCTGCTTGTCGACCATGGCCAGGAAGTTGTCGATGTCGCGCTGGGAGACCGTCACCCGGTTGTTGACGAAGCGCTGGCGCACCTGGCCGATCAACAGCTCGTTGCGGATCTCCTCGCGGAACTTGCCGAAGTCGTAGCCGTCGCGCTCCAGAACCTCGCGGAACTCGCGCAAGCTGAGGCGATTGCGCTCGGCGATGGAGGCGACCGCGCGATTGAGCGTCTCGTCGTCGACACGGATGCCGTTGGTCTCCGCGAGCTGGAGCTGGAGTCGGTCCATGATGAGTCGCTCGAGGACCTGCCGCACGAGGTCGGCGTCGGAAGGGACCGCGGTGCCGCTCTGCGCGAGCTGCGCGCGCACCGCCCGCACCCGCGCCGCGAGCTCGCTCCACACGATGACGTCACCGTTGACCACCGCCACGATGCGGTCGATCTCCACCGTGGGCGAGACCGGGCGCTGCGCGAGCGTCGGTCCGCTGATGAGCACGAGGGCGATACCGGCCAGCGCGACGAGCGCCGTCGGTAGGCGGGGCACGATGCGGCGGATGCGGTGGGTCACGCGGTCCTCAGCGGGTCTCGTGGCGGGCCTGGATTTCGTGGACACCCTGTCAGAACTCGTTCTCGTAGCCGGGGATGCTGCGCTCGAGGAAGTCGACGGTGCTGCGGCCGACGCCGGTGAGCCCCTTGAGCTCGAGCTGCACGAAGAACGAGTTGGTGTGCTCGCCACCCTCGCTCGTCAGATGGCGGCGGAACACCGTGCGCAGCGCCCAGCAGCAGCTCTCGTACTCCAGGCCCGCGAACGACTCCAGCGTGGTACTGCGATCGAGCGCGTAGTTGAACCGCCCCACCGCGCGCCAGTCGCGGGCGACCGGCCAGGCGACGGAGAAGTCGGTCTGCTCGACCGACTCGCTGGAGGCGAACGGTACCTCGCGCAGGAAGCGGTAGGCGAGGTTGACCACCCGTCGTGCGTCCGGCTGGTAGCGCAACGCCACCGTGTTGCGGTCGGTGCGCCCGTCGCCCGGATCCCACTGGATGCCGCCGAGGAAGCGCCACTCGCGCGTCGGCGAGGCAGCGAGCTCGGCCACCAGGGCCGAGTCCGATTCCTTCTCGCGCGGGCGCCCTGGCAGCGTCACCTCGCGGTCGCGCAGGTACCGGATCTGGCCGACGCTCGCCCGCACCAGCTCCTCGCCGCTGGATGGCGCGAGCAGCCGCGTGGTCAGCGCGAGCGAGACCTGGTGGGCGTCGCCGACGCGGTCGGCACCGTTGAATCGGTCCTCGCGAAAGAGCTGGGAGAAGCTGAAGGTGTTCTGGCCGGTGTCGAACACCGGCAGCTTCGACTGGTCCTCGAACGGCGTGTAGAGGTAGAAGATGCGCGGCTCCAGCGTCTGGGTGAAGCTGCGGCTGCCGAGCTTGAGCGCGCGCTCGAAGAACAGGCCGGAGTCGACGCTGAAGGTCGGCACGGTGCGGTTCGGCGAGTCGGCGGCCCCTGGCGCGGTGTCCTGCAGGTCGTAGCGGGTGTGGCGCAACGAGGCCCTCGGCACCAGGAACGCGGCGGCCGAGCGCATCGGGAAGCTGACCGTCGGGCGCAGATCGAGCCGGGTGCCGGTGAGGCTCGCGCTGCGGTCGAAGCTCACGAACTCGGCGTAGCCGCCGACGTTGAGGCGCAGGTTGCGCTCGCGGCCGTTGGTGGTGACGAGGAGCTGGGGCAGCCGCTCGTAGGGGCGGTCGAGGACCGGGATGGTGTCGTCGAGGGTCTGGTAGTCCTGCACCCGGGCGCGCGCGTACCAGCCGTCGCCGCGGTAGGTGAGGTCGGCGCGTCGCTCGAGGTGGCTCTGCGCCGCGATGCCGAGGTTGGTGCCGAGATCCTCGAAGTAGTCGTTGTCCGACACCCAGCCGACGTCGGCCTCGGCGTACCAGCGCTCGGCGGCGTCGAGCTCGCCGGTGTGGCGGAAGCGAAGCGCGGCGCGCGAGCCGTCGTACTCACTGTCGTTCGGCAGCAGCTCGAGACCGATCTGTCCGGTGCCCTTGCGGGTCAGGTAGCGGAACTCGCCCTGCGCCTGCACGCCGCGGTCGGTCATCCCGCGCAGCGCCACGGTGGCGTCGAACTCCGGCGCGAGGTTGAAGTAGTACGGCACCGTCAGCTCGGCGCCCGAGGAGCCGGACAGCCGGAAGCTCGGGATCAGGAATCCGGACTTGCGCGCGTCGCTCAGCGGGAAGGTGAGGTAGGGGCTCCAGAAGATCGGCACGCCGCCGAATCGCACCCAGACGTCGCGCGCGACACCCTCGTCGTCGCCGCGGTCGAGGTCCAGATCCCGGGCCTCCAGGACCCACATCTCGTCGTCGGGGTTGCAGGTGGTGTAGGTGCCGCGCCGCACCCGCATCACGTCCTCGCCCGAGAGCACGATGCGCTCGGCGGTGCCGCGGGCGTGGGATTCGACGATGACGAACTCCGCATTGCCGAGCGAGGCCTCCTGACGCTCGACCTCGATCACCGCGTTCTCGCCCGAGAGCCAGCCGCCGTCGTCCCAGAACTGGACCCGGCCGTCGGTCTCGATCCGCTCCTGCTCCCGGTCGTAGATGGCGCGGTCGGCCTCGGCCTGCAGCGGGCCGCGCATGACCTGGACCTTGCCGCGCAGGACCGACTTGCCGCCCTCGGCGAACTCGACCTCGTCGGCCGCGATCTGAATCGAGCGCGGATCGTCGGTGGTGGACTCGAAGACCGGGCGCGGCGGGGTCACGAACGCCGGGCCGCACATGCCCCAGTCGTCGGCGGCGTGCACGGCCGAGGCGCCGGCCAGCGCCAGCGCGCCGAGCAGCAGGTGGTGGGGGCGAGGGATCGTCAACACGGGCATCCGGGAACGGCGCGCAAGGGCGCTAACATCGCACACCTCGCCAGGGCCTTCAACGCGGCACCGGCCGCCCGTGCATTCGAGTCACTGCCGCGCGCCGAGCGCCAGCGCGCGCCGTCTGGTGGCAGCGCGGCGCGCGGCGTCGGGCGGCGCCCCGGCCGCCGTGCGCCAGTCGGCGGTGCGGGCGAGCACCAGCGCGGTGAGGGCGTCGAGGTGGTCGGCGCGGTCGTTCAGCGCCGGGATGTACCGCAACCGCTCCCCACCGGCGGACTCGAACAGCTCGCCGTACCCCATCGCCACCTCCTCGAGCGTCTCCAGGCAGTCGGCGGCGAAGCCCGGGCAGACGACGTCGACCGAGCGCACGCCGGCTGCGGCCCACTCGCGCAACAGATCGTCGGTGTAGGGCCGCAACCACTCCTCGCGCCCGACGCGCGACTGGAACGACAGGCCCCACGCCTCGGGGCCGAGGCCGAGCGCCTCGGTCACCCGGCGCGCGGTGGCGTGGCACTGGCAGTGGTAGGGGTCGCCGGCGTCGAGGTAGCGCCGCGGCAGGCCGTGGAACGAGAACAGCAGCCGCTCGCCCGCCCCGGAGGTGGCGCGGGCCTCGGCGATGCTCGCCGCCAGCGCCGCGACGTGGGCCTCGTCGTCGTGGTAGTGGGTGACGAAGCGCAGCTCCGGTAGCCATCGCCAGCGGCCGACGGTGGTCGCGACGGCGTCGAACACCGAGCCGGTGGTGCTACCGGAGTACTGGGGATAGAGCGGCAGCACCAGCAGCCGCCCCACGCCCGCCTGGCGCAGCCGCTCCAGCGCGTCGGGAATCGAGGGATTGCCGTAGCGCATGCCGAGCTCGACGCGCACCGCGGCGTCCGGCCAGGCGGCCGCCAAGCGCTCGGCGACCCCCGCGGCCTGGCGCCGCGAGTGCACCAGCAGTGGCGAGCCCTCGTCGGTCCACACCTTGGCGTAGGCCTCGGCGGTGCGCCGCGGCCGCACGCGCAGGATCACGCCGTGGAGGATCAGCCACCACAGCGGGCGCGCCATCTCGACCACCCGCGGGTCCCACAGGAACTCCGCCAGGTAGCGGCGCACCGCGGCCACCCCGGGTGCGTCCGGCGTGCCGAGGTTGGCGAGGAGGATGCCGTCGGGTCGGGCGGCATCGTGGGCGAACTCGGGGGTGCCGACGTAGCGTCCGCCAGGGGAAGGTGTCGCGTCGCTCATGGCGGCGCAGTCTACCCGCGTCCGGCGCTCGCCGGCGCGTCGCGCCGATCGCCAGCCGCCGCGCTTGAATCCGGTGCGGGGCGGCGGCATGTTGTCGTTTTGCCGAGCACACCGTCGTCATGTCCGATCCATCGCCGTCGACCGCCGCCGCCAGCGCCACGCGCCGCCCCATGCTCGCCTTCGCCGAGGCGCGCGACTTCGTGATCGCCCGCGCCCGCCCCATCTCCGGTGGCGAGACGGTCGGGGTGGAGCATGCGCACGGGCGTGTGCTCGCCGAGCCGGTCGCGGCCACCATCGACGTCCCGGGTCACGACAACAGCGCCATGGACGGATACGCGGTGCGCACCGCCGACACCCGGGCCGACGGGGAGACGCGCCTGCGGGTCGTCCAGCGCATCCCCGCCGGCAGGGTCGGGCATGCGCTCGGCGCTGGCGAGGCGGCACGCATCTTCACCGGTGCGCCACTACCGCCCGGGGCCGACGCGGTGGTGATCCAGGAGGACTGCGTCCGCGACGGCGACGACGTCCGGTTCTCGGTGCCGGTGGCGGTGGGCGAGAACGTCCGTCCGCGTGGCAACGACATCCGCGCCGGGACCGAGGTGCTCGCGGTCGGCACCCGATTGCGGCCGCAGGCGCTCGGCCTCGCCGCCAGCGTCGGGGTGGCGCGACTGCGGGTGGCGCGGCGCCTGCGGGTCGGGTTGTTCTCCACCGGCGACGAGCTGGTCGCTCCGGGCGAGCCCCTACCTCCGGGGGCGATCTACAACTCCAACCGGTACATCCTCCACGGTCTCCTCGCCGGGCTCGGCTGCGAGCTGACGGACCTCGGCACCGTGGTCGACCGCGCCGACGCCACCCGCGAGGCGCTGGCCGACGCCGCCGCGCGCTGCGACGTGGTGGTGACCACCGGCGGGATGTCGGTCGGCGAGGAGGATCACCTCAAGGCGGCGGTCGAGGCGCTCGGGTCGCTGGAGATGTGGAACGTGGCGGTGAAGCCGGGCAAGCCGGTGGCCTACGGGCGAATCGGCGACGCCGACTTCATCGGCCTGCCGGGGAACCCGGTCTCCGCACTGGTCACCTTCTGCCTGTTCGTGCGCCCGTTCCTGCTGCGACGCCAGGGTGTCGCCTCGGTGTTGCCGACGCCGGTCGCGGTGGCCGCCGACTTCCACTGGCCGCGCCCCGGCGGGCGCCGGGAGTTCGTGCGCGCGCGCCTCGAGCCGCGCGCGGAAGGGCCGGCAGTCGTCACCATCTACCCCAATCAGAGCTCGGACGTGCTGACCTCCACGGTGTGGGCCGACGGGCTGGTCGAGATTCCGGAGCGCACCGTGGTGGCGCCCGGCGACGTCGTATCGTATTACCCGTTCGCCGAGCTGCTCGGCTGACGCGGCGAGTGGATGCGGAGAGCTTTCGATGACCACGGTGCGAGTGCAGAGCGAGCCGTTCGACGCCGGGGCCGAGATGGACCGCATGCGCGCGGCGAACCCGGCCATCGGCGCGTTGGCGACCTTCGTGGGGGTGGTGCGCGACGTGAACGATGCGCGCAGCGTGAGCGAGATGACGCTGGAGCACTACCCCGGGATGACCGAGCGCGCGCTCGCGGGGATCGTGGCCGAGGCGCGCGAGCGCTGGCGGCTCCTCGACGTGACGGTCGTCCACCGCGTCGGAACCCTACGTCCGACCGACCCCATCGTGCTCGTGATCACCGCCAGTGGCCATCGCCAGGACGCCTTCGACTCGTGCGCGTTCGTGATGGACTTCCTCAAGACCCGTGCGCCGTTCTGGAAGAAGGAGCGCACGCCCGAGGGTGAGCGCTGGGTCGAGGCGCGTGCGAGTGACGACGACGCCGCCCGGCGTTGGCAGCCGCCCGACTGACCCCACTCCGGCCCGCCGCGCCCCGGCGTGGCGCGCGCCACCGCCGACCGCCCTGGAGGTGCCCTCTCATGGGGCGCTCACCTGTTGACACGGGGGGGCGCCTTCGCTATGTTGCGTCGCACCAATGGTGCATCGCACAAAGATTGCCGTTCCAGGCGACAGTGAAGGTGCGGTGCGCGGTCAACAGCAGCCCGAGCCAGACAGAGGACAGGGACATGGAGCACAACTTCAACCAGTACGTCGAGACCTTCGGCAATGCCAACCGCCAGGCCCTCGACGCGGCGCTTCGTTTCAACAAGATGATGCTGCGCATGCAGGGCCTGCTCGCCCGCCAGCAGCTCGCGGCGTTCGAGAGCCTGGTCGCGGCCGGCAGCAAGCAGCTGCGCCTGGTCGGTGAGATCAAGGACCCGAAGGACCTCGTCAGCAAGCAGGCCGAGGTCGCGGTCGAGCTCGGCGAGAAGATGATGGCAGTGGCCCAGGAGTCGTTCGACATCCAGAGCCAGGCGCGCGAGGAGCTGACCACGATGGTCGAGGAGGGCATGAAGGCGGTGCCCGGAATCGACGGCGCCACCGAGAAGGCGCCCGCGAAGACGGTCCGCAAGGCCGCCTGACCCGCTCCCGATCTCCGCTGCCGACCCCCGGTGCCGGCGTCCGAGCGGACGCCGGCACCGTCTCGCCCGACCCTTCCGCGGCACTTGCAATTCGACCCTCTGCTCCCGGATCCTCATCGGCCCGCACCGACGGGCCGACGCTCGTCCCCGCCAGCCCGAGGGCGACCGGCGGCGGCGTCGAATCGACCGCTCCAGAGGAGTCCCTGCGAAGTGGAGAAGAAGTTCGGAATTCGGGTGACCCTGCCAGCGGGTGACCCAATGGCGGCGCCGCACCTGCTCGGCCCGGGCTGGGAATCGTTTCGCTGGTACGACAGCGCCGAGGCGCGCGACCACGCGCTCGCCGAGATGCAGCGCCGCGTCGTCTACTACCGGCGCGGCGATCAGCCGAGCCAGATCCTCGAGCAGGTCGAGCGCGCCTGACGCCGGAGGTGGGTCGGGGACTGGCTCCGCCGCAGGCGGTGCCCGTCCCCCGCTCACCGAGAAAGCATTCCAGAGGGACAGGCACCGCGCCGTGGCGTGGAGCCTGCCCCACCGCCGGCGGTGCCCGTCCCTACCGCAGGCGCCTCGCGCGCCCGGCGGCCTCAGTACATGTGCTGGCCACCGTTGATGCTGAGCGTCGAGCCGGTGACGAAGCCGGCGTCGTCGTCGACCAGGAACATCACCGCGCGGGCGATGTCCTCGACCTTGCCGAGCCGTCCGACGGGAATGGTCGAGATGATCTTCTCCAGCACCCGCTCCGGCACCGCGCGCACCATGTCGGTGTCGACATAGCCCGGCGCGATGGCGTTCACGGTGATCCCCTTGCCCGCGCCCTCGAGCGCCAGGGCCTTGGTGAAGCCGTGGATGCCCGACTTCGCCGAGGCGTAGTTGACCTGGCCGTACTGGCCGGCCTGGCCGTTGACCGAGCCGATGTTCACGATGCGGCCGAAGCCGCGCTCGCGCATCCCCTCGATCACGCAGCGGCACATGTTGAAGCACGAGGACAGGTTGGTCTGCAGCACCGCGTTCCACTGGTCGAACGACATCCGGTGCAGGGTGCCGTCCTTGGTGATGCCGGCGTTGTTGACCAGGATGTCGACCGGACCGAGGTCCGCCGCCACCCGCTCGACCGCCGCCTTGCAGGCGTCGAAGTCCGAGACGTCGAAACGGTAGGTGGAGATTCCGGTGCGCTGGCGAAAGCGCTCGGCGGCCTCGTCGTTGCCGTGGTAGCTGGCCGCGACCTTGTGGCCGGCGTTCTTGAGCGCGATGGAGATGGCCTCGCCGATTCCGCGAGTGCCGCCGGTGACGATAGCGACGCGTTGCATGGTGCTCTGGTCCCCTCTTCGAGTTGTGGGCAGGCCCGGACGCCCGAGCCCGTCGTCGTGGGGCGCGTTCTCGTCGCGGCGCGCCCTTCCGCCGGCTCGCCGCCCGACCGGGTGGTCGGGCGGGTCGTCCACTCGGTCAGTCGCGCGCGACGCACATGGCGATGCCCATGCCGCCGCCGATGCACAGCGTCGCCAGGCCCTTCTTGGCGTCGCGGCGCTGCATCTCGTAGAGCAAGGTGGTGAGCACGCGCGCACCGGAGGCGCCGACCGGGTGGCCGAGCGCGATGGCGCCGCCGTTGACATTCACCTTGGAGACGTCCCACCCGAGGTCCTTGTTCACCGCGCAGGCCTGCGCCGCGAACGCCTCGTTGGCCTCGATGAGGTCGAGGTCGTCGACGCTCCAGCCGGCCTTCTCCAGCGCCATGCGGCTCGCCGGGATCGGCCCGGTGCCCATGATCGACGGGTCGACGCCGGCGGTGGCCCACGACACGATGCGCGCGAGCGGCGTGATGCCGCGGCGCTCGGCCTCGGCCGCGCGCATCAGCACCGTCACCGCGGCGCCGTCGTTGATGCCCGAGGCGTTGCCGGCGGTCACCGTGCCGTCCTTGGCGAACGCCGCGCGCAGCTTCGCCAGCACCTCGGCGGTCGTGCCGTGCTTCGGATGCTCGTCGGTGTCGACCACCACGTCGCCCTTGCGGGTCTTGATGGTCACCGGGACGATCTCGTCCTTGAAGCGGCCGGCCTTCATCGCCGCCTCCGCCTTCTGCTGGGAGGCCGCGGCGAACGCGTCCTGCTCCTCGCGCGTGATCTGCCAGCGCTCGGCGACGTTCTCGGCGGTGTTGCCCATGTGGTAGCCGTTGAACACGTCGAGCAGACCGTCCTTGAGCATGGTGTCGACGAGCTGGGTATCGCCGAGCTTCTGACCGTTGCGCAGATGGATGCAGTGCGGGGCCTGGCTCATGCTCTCCTGACCGCCGGCGACCACGATGTCGCTGTCACCGAGGCGGATGGCCTGCATGCCGAGCGCCACCGCGCGCAGACCCGAGCCGCAGAGCTGGTTGATCTGGTAGGCGGTGCGCTCGACCGGGATGCCCGAGTTCACCGCCGCCTGGCGGGCGGGGTTCTGGCCGGTGCCGGCGGTGAGGATCTGGCCGAGGATGACCTCGGAGACCTCGCCCGGCTCGACCTTCGCGCGCCCGAGCACCTCCTGGATCGCCACCTGTCCGAGATACGATGCCGCGACGGTGCTGAGCCCCCCGTTGAAGGCGCCGATGGGGGTGCGTGCCGCGCTCGCGATGACCACGTCAGTCATGAGCCTCTCCTCGTGGTGATTGTGATGCTCGGGCGGAACTCCTGCCCGGCGGGCCGGGACACCCGGAATGGCATGGTAGCGCCACAGTGCCGGCCGACCGGAACGAGATTATACGGACCCCATGTTGCAACGCAACAAAATTGATGCGAAAGCGCAGTGCGATCGCCCCATCGTGGTGCTCGGCGCCACCGGGACCGTGGGCGGCGCGGTGCTGGACGCCCTGTCGCGGTGCGGGGTCGAGATTCGCGCCGTCGCCCGCCGGGTGCCCGGTGCCGCCGGGCGCGAGGCGACGACGGTCGGCTGGCTCGTCGCCGACCTCGCGGTGCCGAGCTCGCTCGACCGGGCGCTCGCCGGCGCCGGCGCGTTGTTCCTGCTCACGCCGCTCGAGGAGGCGATGCCCGAGCGGGTGGCGGCGGTGGCGGCGCGGGCGCGAGCCGCAGGCATCGATCGCGTGGTACGGCTCTCGGCCTACGGTGCCGGCACGGCGCAGACCCTCCTCGGGCGGGTGCACCGGGAGGCGGAGCAGGCGGTGCTGGCGGCGGGGTTGGAGATGGTCGCGCTGCGCCCCAACGGATTCATGCAGAACTACGTGACCCAGCTCGGCCACGGTATCCGCGCCCACGGTCTGATCACGAGCCCCCAGGGGAGTGGGGCGGTCAGCCTGGTGGATGCGCGCGACGTCGCCGCGGTGGCCGCGGCATGCCTCACCGGGGCACCGGCCCCGGTAGACGATCTCACCGGCCCCGTGGCGCTCGACGAGGCTGCGGTCGCGGCGTGCATCTCCCGGGTGAGCGGTCGAGCGGTGCGCTACCAGCCGACCTCGATGGCCGCGGCGGCACGGGCGCTCGCCGACATCGGCCTCCCGGCGTGGTTGCGCGCGGTCATCCTCGATCTCTACGCGTTGAGCGCCGACGGCGGCGCGGCTCGCGTCACCGCGGCGGTGGAGGCGGTGCTCGGTCGCCCGCCCGCGCGATTCGAGGACTTCGCGCGCCATGCACGGGCGCACTGGATGGCGCCGGCGGGCTCAGCATGAGGCGGCCCAGCCCCGCCGCCACCAGCCAGCAGATCGCGGCCGAGGTCGCGTCGTGCGACGGGAAGTGGGCACCGCGTACCCATTGCACGGCGGCGAACACCACGCCGAGCCCGGCGCCCGGGACGAGCCAGAGCGGTGCGCGACGCCAGCCACGGGCACGGGCGGCGACGTAGAGCCCGAGCAGCGCGAAGCCGCCGGAGGAATGGCCGCCGGGGAAGCAGTGCCCGGGCGGTAGCGCCGGCGGTCGCGGCTCCAGGAGGCCGACCTCGGGGCGCGTGCCGCCGTACCGGACGAGGCTCCAGGGGCAGTCGGTGGTCGTCGCCCGCTTGCCGAGATTGACGATGCCGACGGCCAGAGCGAGCGACAGCAGCAAGTACCCGGCGACCGGGCGACCGGCGCGAAGCGAGGGTCGGGTCCAGGCGAGCACGAGCCACCCCGCCAGCCCGAGCGCGAAGGCCTGGATCACGCGACGCCCACCGTCGTGCAGGACCGCGTCGGTCCACAGCCCGTCGCGCAACCACCAGCGGCTCTCGGCCGCGTCCCACATCGAGTCGAGCACGGCGCGGTCGGCGCCGGACAGCGCGAGCGCGACCGCGAGCGCGCCGAGGCAGGCGACCGGCGCCACCACCGCCACCCGATGTGCGGCCGGCCCGGTCACAACGGCGCCCGGGCGAGCCCCGGCCCCTCGGGCCGTGCGCCGGTCGAGGCGTGCACCGACCTCGCCTCGGACGGGAGCCGAGGCGCGGTCTCGTGATACTCGTGCGCGTAGAACATCCGGTGCGCGGTCTGCGTCACCGCGCGTGCCTCGGCGCTGACCGCCGGGTCGGGCGCCTCCGGTGGCAGCGCCTCGGAGCCGGGCGTGAAGCGATAGCCACGCTCGGAGCCATCGGGCTCGAGCACCACCGCGTGGCCTGGCCGGGCGAAGGCGACCGAGAAGTTGTGGGCCACCGCGATGCGCCCGCCGCCGGGCGGCACGCGCAACAGGTCGAGGCCGAAGAAGCTGCTCTCGTAGCTCAGCCCGAGCTGGCCGAGCAGGGTCGGGACGAGGTCGATCTGGGCCGCCAGGGTGTCCACCCGACGCGGGGCGATGTGCTTCGGCGCGTACATCAGCATCGGGATGCGGTACCGGTGCAGGGGCACGTCGGCCGCGCCGTTCACCTTGTGGCCGTGATCGGCGACGAAGACGAAGACGGTGTCGTCGAACCAGCGATGACGGCGCGCGCGCTCGAGGAAATCCCCGAAGGCCCAGTCGGCGTAGCGCGCGGTGTTCTCGCGGCTGCCGAGGGCGGGGTCACGCGGTACGTGATCCTCCGGGAAGAGATACGGGCGGTGGTTCGAGACCGTGAACAGCGACAGCAGTGCCGGCCGACCGTCCGCGGTCAGCCGGTCCATGCGCTCGAGCGCCTCGGTGAACAGATCCTCGTCGCAGACGCCCCAGGCGGTGGTGAAGGTCTGGCGGCGGATGTCGGACTGCTCCCAGACATGGTCGAAGCCGATGCCACGCCAGAACTCACCCATGTTGTCGAACAGCGCCCGGCCGGCATAGAGCATCGCGGTGCGATAGCCGAGGCGGCCGAGGGTCGCTGGCAACGAGTGCATGCCCTCGGCACCGGGTCGGCGCGCGGTGGAGATCCCCGGAATCGGCGTGAAGGAGGTCAGCACCGCCTCCAGGCCGCGCACGCTGCGCTGGCCCGAGGCGTAGACGTTGGTGAAGAACAGGCTCTCGTCGGCGAGCCGGTCCAGGTTGGGCGTCAGGGTCTGGGGAAGTGGGTCGTCGAGCACGTCCACGAACCGCGAGCCGAACGACTCGTCGATCACCACCACCACGTTCAGGCGGCGGTCGCGACCGCGGTTCTCGACCCAGCGCCGGATGCTCCGGCGCTGCGGCGGATCGAGGAAGCGCGTGTTGTCCTGCGCCACGGTGTCGCGCAGGAGCGCGAGCGCGAGTCCCTCGTCGATGCCGGGGTAGACGCCGTCGTAGAGGGTGTCGTTGGTGAGAGCCGCGCGCAGCATGCTCGCCGGCCCGTTGCGCGCCAGCTCGTCGAGCTCCCGGTTGCCCGACGCCGGCGCCGGCAACGCCTGCGCCAGACCGATGCCGACCGATGCCGCGACGACCGCGAGCCCGAGTCGGCGCATGGTGGGGAGGCCGGGGCTCGACGCGAGCACGGCGCCGATCCGATGGCGCAAGGACCACCACGCCAGCGCCCCCGCCGCCACCACTGGCGGCAGGTAGAGGCGGAGGTCGAAGGACTCACGGAGATTGCCGATGACCTCGCGTGGATACATCAGGTAGAAGACCGCGACGCCGTTCAGCCGGGCGGCGAACTCTTCCCAGAACACCACCTCCGCCAGCGCCCCGAAGGCGACGAGCATCAATCCCAGCGCCAGGGCGAGATGACCCACCGTGCGCAGCCCGCGGCGCGCGCAGAGCGCGGCCACCGCCACGGCGACGGCGGTGAGCACCAGCGCGGTCGCGGTGTCGGCGATCGCGCCGCGGGCGAGCGCGGCGAGTATTCCGAGCGGGTCACGGGCCCAGCCGACCGTCTCCAGTCGGATCGCGAGCACGAGCCTGACCAGCGTCGCGCTGACGAGGGAGAGGGCCATCAGCGGCCAGGCGAGGGCGAGCAGGGGGTGTCTCGGCGGCAGGGGACCGAACGGGTCCCGGCGCGGGGCGGCTTGCACGGCGGGGCGCTCCTCGGGCGAATGCGATGGCGAGCGGGGCTCGGGACCACCATCATCCGCCGCCGTGCGTTAGCGGTCGGTCAGGCGTGCGTTAGGAAATCGTTTGCCCGAGGTCGAGCACCGCGCGCGTTCCGCGCCCTGGGGCGCTGTCGATTCGGAGCCGCCAGCCGTGATGCTCCGCGAGGCGCTCGACGATGGCGAGCCCCAGACCCTCGCCGGGCACGTTCGACGCGCGCCCGCGAAACCCCGGCTCGGTGAGGCGCTCGGCATCGGCGCCCTCGATGCCCGGGCCGCGATCGACGACCTCGAATCGAGCCCCGTCGAGCCGCACCGTGACCGCGCCGGGTGCACCGTGGACGCACGCGTTGTCCAGCAGGTTGCGCAGCGCGACACGCACCGCACCGCGCCGGGTGCGCACCGTGCTCGGCGTCGACACCTCGACCTCGATCGACGCCGCGTGGATCGCGCGCAGGTCCGCCACCACCTCCCCCAGCACCCGCGCCAGGTCGCAGTCACCCGGCGGTGCACCCGAGTCGGCGACGCCGGACTGCGCGCGCGAGAGCTCGAGCAGGCCCTCGACGGTCTCGCCCATCGCCTGCAGGGCGCGCTCGGCGCGCTGCAGACGATGGCGGGTGGCGGGGGCGAGGTCGCTCTCGCCGGCGAGCGCGAGCTCGACCGCACCGAGGCCGACCGCGACCTCGGTGCGCAGCTCGTGGCTGGCGAAGCCGGCGAACCGCCGCTCCCGCTCGGCGAACGCGGCGAGGCGCCGGGCGTGGTGGTCGATGGTCCGCGCGAGGAGCCCGATCTCGTCGTCGGCGAAGGCCGCGGCGAAGGGTGGATCCGGCGCCGTCTCGCCGCTCGCGGCGACCCGACCGGCAAGGCGGGCCACCGGCTCGACCACCTGGCGCGAGAGCCATCGACCGAGCAGCGCCGAGGTGAGCATGCACAGCACGACGACCACCACCAGGATGCCGAAGGCGCGGTCCTCCCAGATCTCTCCCGGCGTCAGGTCGAAGCCGACCGCGTAACGCCAGCCGTCGTGGTCGGCTACCTTCACCCGCAGCTCGCGACCGTCGACGTCGGCGACGTGCCGCCCCGGCGCCGCCACCCGCAGCGGCGCCGGCAGGGCGTCGAGTGCGCCGAGCGGTGCCGCCCACCCGACCAGCGACGCGGTGTGTGGCGCAGGATGGTCGGGGTTCTCGGCGCGCGCGCTCACGAAGCGCGCCAGCTCGTCGTCGACCAGCACGTCGTAGGGGCCGACCTCCATCAGCTCGACGAGCCCCACCGAGAGCCCGCCGACCAGCATGCTCACCGCCGCTCCGATGCCGAAGCAGGCGAGGAAGATGCGACGCCGCAGGCTATGGCGCACCGACGTCTCGGGGCACGACCGCGCCGTCGAGGGCCCAGCCGCGGCCCCGCGCGGTGCGCAGCAACGGCGTCGCGAAGTCGCGGTCGATGGCCTCGCGCAGACCGTGCACGTGCAGTCGCAGCGCGTCGCTGGCCGGCGGTGAGTCGCCCCAGATGGCGTGCTCGAGCGCGTCGCGGCCGACCACCGCCGGCGCCGCCCGCATCAGCGTCTCCAGCAACGTGAGCTCGGTCGGGGTCAGGTCGATACGACGGCCGCCGCGCTCGACCAGCAGCGTGTCGAGATCGAGCACCAGATCCGCGACCCGCAGCGTGCGACCGGCCCCGATGCGCGGACCGCGGCGCACCACCGCGCGCAGCCGCGCCTCGAGCTCACGCAACGCGAACGGCTTGACGAGGTAGTCGTCGGCCCCGGCGTCGAGCCCCTCGACGCGGTCGTCGAGCGTGTCGCGCGCGGTCAGCATCAGCACCGCGCAGTTGCTCTGGCTCTCCGAGCGCAGCCGGCGGCATACCGTGACGCCGTCGAGCCCGGGCAACATCACGTCGAGCACCACCGCGTCGTAGGCGTTGCTCGCCGCGAGCTGGAGCCCGGTGCGCCCGTTGGCGGCATAGTCCACCCGGTGGCCGCGTAGCGTCAGGTAGTCGCCGACGTTGCTCGCGAGATCGGCGTTGTCCTCGACCACCAGCACCCGCATCAGATCGGTGCCTCCCGGCGGACCTCGCGCGCCATGCCGAGCCGTCCGATCCCGGGGAGCTTGATCGCCGGGCGCAGCGGGTCGATGCCCAGCACCAGGCCGAGCAGGTTGAGCTCGAGGCCTTCCCGCAGCGCGACCGTCGCCCCGAGCAGGCCGCCGAGCGAGACCTGGACCCCGGTGCCGCTCGGCGCCATCGCCAGCGGACGGGTCGGCGGCAGGTAGTCCTTGCCGATGGCGGTGACCGGCAGGTCGAGCGCGAGCTCCGGGACGGCGCGGGCGACGAAGGCGGTGAAGGTGTTGCTGTTCGGGCCGGGCCAGACGGTGTAGTCGCGGGCGTAGGGATAGTCGGCGATGGCAGTCTCGATTCTCGGGATTGCGCGCGCCGCGGCGGGGCCGCGTAGCTCCGCGAGCAATGTCGGTGCGGCGCCGTACCAGGCGCGGTCCGGCGCATCGAGGCGGCTGACCACGACCGGCAGGTTGCCGTACTTGCGCCAGCCGACGACCTGGTGGACCGCGTAGTGCCGGGCGCCTTCGGCCTTGGTGGCCAGCCAGGTGTGCACCGCGAACACCCCGCGCCACTTGAAGGCGCGGGCGGCGTAGACCTGGACCACGGCTTCCGGTGTGGTGGCGGGGTCCGGCGCCAGCCCGGTCACGTCTCGGCTGGCGGTGCGCCAATCGCCGTCGAGGCGCACGTCACCGCACGCCGCGACCAGCAGTGGGCCGGCAGCGAGGACCAGCAACAGTGTGGCCGCCCGTCGCAGCCAGCGCCCGACCCGGCGCGGTGGCCGCGCTCGGGCTGGTCGCGCCGTCGACTCGCCTTCCTCCACCGGCCCGTCCCATCGTCGTCTCGACCCAACGCCGCGGGCACGATTCTACCCGCACCTCGGGTCCGTTGACGCCGATGCCCGGGCCGCCGCTCCGCGCCGCGGCCGGCTCGGATACAGCGTTCAGACCATGGTGCGAGCGAGGAGCACGAGGCCGCTCGCGAGCAGCAGCGACAGCACCACGCGGCGGAAGCCGACGGCGTCGACGCGGTCGTAGAGCCGGAGCCCGAGCCAGAGCCCGGCGCCGGCGGCGGGTAGGGCCAGCACCACTCGACGCCCGACGTCGGAGTCGAGCAAGCCGGCGGTCGCGCAGCCGGCGAGCGCCGCCGCGTGCATCACCAGGACGTAGGGCTGATAGACGGCCCGTTGCTCGTCGGGTGACCATGGCCGTTGGGCGCACCAGGCGGCGACCAACACCCCCGACAGCCCGGCGAGACCGCCGAGCACGCCGCCGGCGGCCCCGACCGCGACCGTGCCGCCGGTGGTCGCCTCGCTCGCGCGGTGGGCGCGAAGGCGCGCGAGGCCGCGCGTCGCGTGCACGGTGAGGAGGAGGCCGACCGCGAGGCGCACCGGCTCGGGGTCGGCACGTTCCAGGAGCCACAGCCCGGCCGGGATGCCGGCGATGCCGGCGACGGTGAGGGGGGCGAGTCGTCGCGCTCGCAGCGCGCCGCGCAGTCGCCACGACGACATCAGGTAGAGCGGGACCCCGAGCGCCACCACCAGCGGGGTGAGGGCTTGCGGGGCGAGCACCTGTAGCCCGACGGCGGTGAGCACCAGCGCATCGCCGAAGCCGGCGAGCCCGACCGTCAGGCCGGCGAGGAGGGCGCCGATGGCGAGGACCACGTCGGTCACCGGCCGGTCCCGCCGCCGATGGCCGGCCACCCCGCGACCCACAGTCGATCCACCCACGCGGCTCCCGCTCGAGACCGGCGCGAGGGTACTACGTCGCGCACGAGTGGTGGCCGCGGTCGGAGCGCGGTGGAATAAACGCCGGCCGGGTGCGTTGTGACCCCACGAGCACAAGGCAGGGGGAGCCGGCATGGTGGGGCTGGACGAGGGAGATGCGATGGTGGTGCGGGGGCGTATGGGAAGCGCGGTGTTGCGGCTCCAGGGGATGACCGGGCGCTGGCGGGCGGCGATCGGAGCGAGCGCGCGATTCGATCTCCGACGCTCGTTCGCGGTGCTCGGGTTCTGCTCGATCGCGCTGATGACGGCGGTGACCGCCTCGGTGCTGGTGCGCTTCCTGGGCGAGCACCTGCTCGAGCGCGATGCCATCGTGAGCATGGAGTTCATCCAGAGCGTCGCGCGCATCAACGACCCGGCGCCGTACTTCACCGGCAGCACGCGCGACACCGATCGCGGTCAGCTCCAGGAGTTCATGGAGCACATCACGCGCATGCCGAACGTGGTGCGCGCGAATGTCTACGGCCGCGACCAGGGGATCATCTGGTCGAGCGACGCATCGTTGGTCGGACGGCGCCTCGCGGGCAATCCGGAGCTCGAGCAGGCGCTCGCCGGGCAGGTGGTCTTCAAGCGCGAGGACCTTCACGACGAGAGCAAGGTCGAGCACGTGTACCTCCCCGAGGGGGTGCACGAGTTCATCGAGAGCTATGTCCCGGTGCTCGACCGCGAGGGTGACGTGGTCGGCGTGATCGAGCTCTACAAGCGGCCGAGCGCGATCGACGCCGCGATGATGGAGGGCAGGTTCCTGGTCTGGACCACGGCGCTGGTGAGCGCGCTGGTGCTGTTTCTGAGCCTGTACTGGGTGGTGCGCCGCGGCGCCGCCATCATCCGCAGCCAACAGGAGCGACTGGTGCGGATCGAGACCATGGCAGCGGTCGGTGAGATGGCGTCGAGCGTCGCCCACAGCATCCGCAATCCGCTGGCCGCCATCCGCTCGAGCGCGGAGCTGGCACTGGAGTCGCGCGCGGTGGAGGACACCCACGAGGCCGCGCGTGACGTGATCGCGGAGGTCGACCGTCTCGGCGAGTGGATTCGGGGGATGCTCGCCTTCTCCCGCGACGAGCAGCAGCCGGCGCGCGCCGTCGACCTCGGTCAGGTGGTGACCGACTGCGTCGAGGGCTACGCGCGCACCGCGCGCCGCCAGGGCGTGGAGGTGAAGCTCGACGTGAGCACCGGCCGGCCGCGGGTGACCGGTGACGCGATGCTGCTGGCGCAGATGGTGAACAGCTTCCTGTCCAACGCGGTGGAGGCGATGCCCGATGGTGGTCGACTCGAGGTCAGCCTGGCGCCGATCGCGCGCGGGCGGGCCGTGGAGTTGCGGGTCACCGATACCGGGCCCGGAATCCCACCCGAGCGCCAGGAAGCGGTGTTCAAGCCGTTCTTCACCAACAAGGTGAACGGTCTCGGTCTCGGGCTTCCGCTCGCGCAGCGCGTGGCCGAGCGCTACGGCGGCGACCTGATGCTCGACAGCGCCACGGGTCGCGGCACCACGGTGGTGGTCCGCCTGCCGGTGGCGTCACCCTGATGGCCCTCGGTGTCCTGGTCATCGAGGACGAGGCGGCGCTCGCACGCAACATCGAGCGCTACCTGGGCCGGCTCGGCTACGACGCCCGTGTCGCCGCGACCGCGCGCGAGGGGCGCGAGGCCTTCGACCGCTTCCACCCCGACCTCGTGGTGCTCGACTTCAGGCTTCCCGACGCCGACGGGCTCGACCTGCTCGATGACCTGCGCCAGCTCGACCCCAGCGTGCGCGTGATCATGATGTCCGGCGCCGGCAGCGTGGAGGTGGCGGTCGAGGCCATGAAGCGCGGCGCCTACCACTACATCCAGAAGCCGGTGGTGCTCGGCGAGCTCCGCCTGCTGGTGGAGAAGGCGACCGGCCAGGACCGCATGGAGGGCGCCCTCAGCTACTACCGCCGCCGCGATGCCGACAGCGCCGGGCTCGACCGCCTGGTGGGGGAGTCGCGCGCGATGGTGGTCCTGCGCGAGACGGTGCGCCAGCTCGCGCAGAGCGAGGCACGGCTGCGCGACGGGCCGCCGCCCTCGGTGCTGGTGATCGGGGAGACCGGCACCGGAAAGGAGCTGGTCGCTCGCGCGCTGCACTTCGAGGGACCGCGTCACGAGAAGCCGTTCGTGGCGGTGAACTGCGCGGCACTGCCGGCGAACCTGCTCGAGTCCGAGCTGTTCGGCCACGAGCGCGGGGCGTTCACCGATGCGCGCACGCGCAAGACCGGCCTGGCCGAGGCGGCCGACGGCGGCACGCTGTTCCTCGACGAGATCGGCGACACCGAGCCGGCGGTGCAGACCAAGCTGCTGCGCTTGCTCGAGAGTCGCACCGTGCGCCGGCTCGGTGGCCTGCGCGACATCCCGGTCGATGTCCGCATCGTCGCCGCCACCAATCAGCCGCTGGAGCAGATGGTGGCGGAAGGGCGTTTTCGTTCCGACCTCTACTACCGGCTGCGCGTGGTCGAGGTGCCGGTGCCGCCGCTGCGCGAGCGCGGCGACGACGCGCTCCGCCTCGCCCACCACTTCCTCGCCGGGGAGTCGCGGCGCTACGGCAAACCGGAGCTGCGTCTCGGTCCCGACGCGGAGGCGGCGATTGGCACCCACCGCTGGCCGGGCAACGTGCGCGAGCTGCGCAACGCCATCGAGCACACCGTCCTGCTCGCCGCGGGTCCGGAGATCCGGGCCGCGGACCTCGGGCTCGCCCGCGGTGGTGCCGTTGCGGTGGCGGCGCCGGTCGAGGCGGTGCTCGACGTGCAGACGGTGCGTGTTCCGGCGCAGGGCATCGACCTCGACGCGCTCGAGCGCCGCCTGCTCGCCGACGCGCTCGACCAGACCCGCGGCAACGTCACCCGCGCCGCCCGGCTGCTTTCACTCAGCCGCGACACGCTGCGTTACCGGCTGGAGAAGCACGGTCTGCGCGGTGGCGACGGCGGCGACGCCGGTCGCGAGCCGTGAGCGCCGGCGCCGTCGCCTTCTGCGCCACCGGGCGCACCGGCCTCGGGCATCTGCGCCGGCTCGCCAATGTCGCGACCGAGCTCGCCCGACTCGCCCCGGGACTGCCGCTCGCGCTGCTCGCCAACGCGCCGCCCGACGGTCTCGAGCCGGCCGCGCGCGCGCTGCTGCCGTGGACGCCCTGCGCCGGGCGCGACGCGCTCGCGGCGACGCTCGCCGACGCCGGTCCGCGCGTGGTGGTGGTCGACACCGCGGTGGTTCCCGGTCTGGCGGCGTTGCCGGCGCCCCTGGTGCTGGTGCTGCGCGAGTGCCCGGATGCGGCCGTCGGGCGCTTCGCTCTCGACGGCGGACGTCCCTGGGATCGGGTGGTGGTGCCCAACCCGGCCGCGCACTGGTTGCCGCCCGCCGGCACGCCGTCGGCGCGTCGCCTCGATGCCGTCGGTTGGATCTATCGCCACCGCTCGGCCGCGAGGCCGGCCACCCCGCGACCGCGCCTCCTCGTCGCCTCCGGCGGCGGGGGGAATCCCGACACCGCGGCCGCGTTCCGCGACCGGGTGGCGGTGCTGGTCGCCGGTGTGCGCCAGCGACTCGGCGCCGAGGTCGAGGTGGTCCAGGCCCTGGGGCCGCGCGCGCCGGCATCGTCTCGCCTGCCTGATGTCGACGCCGCCATCCAGCCCGGCCCCGACCTCGACACGCTGTTCGCGCACGCCGACGCCGTCGTCAGCACCGCGGGATACAACTCGGTGCTC
The DNA here is from genome assembly GCA_024234875.1 of Ectothiorhodospiraceae bacterium. Taxonomy (GTDB): domain Bacteria; phylum Pseudomonadota; class Gammaproteobacteria; order HK1; family HK1; genus JACKNM01. The sequence goes on from JACKNM010000003.1 coordinate 459,968, forward strand.
GAGCTCGCGTGCACCGACACCCCGACGGTGCTGGTCTCGATCCATCGTCGACACGACGACCAGTCGGCCCGGGCCAGGCTGTGGGGCCCGCGCCTCGGACGCTGCCTCGACGGCGACGACGCCGACGGGGTGACGCACTGGCTGGCGACGACCCTCGCCGCGCGCGCGCGCCGCCCGCGGTTCGAGCTCGGGCCGTCCGGCGCCACGCGCGCCGCCGAGATCATCGCCGAGGTGGCCGGGGCCGGCGGGTGAGTGCTCGCCTGCGCCGGGTCGGCCGGCTGGCTCGCAAGCGTCCGCGCGCCGGTGGGCTCGACGGACCGGCGCAGGCGCGGCTGTCGTGCGTGCTGGCCGCGGCCGGGGTGCCGACGCCGCCCATGCGATGGGACGCCCGGGCCCACGAGCTCGAGCTCGCGTGGCTCGACGGCATCGACGGACGCGCGTGGTTGCGCGCGGCGCTCACCGCCGGCGACGCCGCCTGGCCCGAGATCGCCGACACGGTGGTCGCGCCCCTGGTCGCCCTGCACGCGGTGGCGCCCACCGCGCTCGCACTCCCGGAGCTCGATCCCTGGCGGCGGGTCCGTCCGCGCCTGGCGCGGCTGGCGCCCGAGCGGCGTGCGCGCATCGAGCCCCTGGTGCGGCGGCTGGAGGCCTCGCTCGGAACCACCGCCGACGTCCCGGTCCCGGTGCACGGCGACTTCCACCTCGGCCAGGTGCTGATCGCGTCGGACACCGGTCGTCCATGGCTCCTCGATCTCGAGGACGCGGCGCTCGGCCCACTCGAGAGCGATCTCGCGAACTGCGCCGCACATCTCGCCACCCGCGACGATCTGCACCCGGGCGAGGCGGCGCGCGTCGCGATCCACGCGCGCTACGAGGCGGCGCTCGACCTGCTCGTCGCGGCGTACCGACGCCACGGCGGGCGTGCGCCGCGGCCATCGTCGCTGGCGGGCCACGGCGCACTGGCCCTGCTCCGTCGCGGGCTCAAGCTCGACGAGCACGGGGGCCAGCCCGATCGCCTGGCCGAGGTGGTCGACGCTGCCACCTCGGTGGCCGGGGCGACGCCGTAGGCATCCGTGCCGGGGCGGGGCAGATCGCCCGACGGGTGCGGGGCATATCCCCCGCCTCCCGCGTCGACCGCATCTGGAGAGCGGTCAACCCATTGATTCGAAATGGGAGTCTTGGCTGGCACGAAAGTCGCTTCCAGACCTGGCATGGATGCTCCCTCGACATCGACGCCGAACGCGCCCCGGGTCTTGCTGGTCGACGACCAGCCGACCTTCGCACGCAACGCGGCCCGCTTCCTCGACGCCATCGGGTTGCCGACCGAGGTTGCGAGCGACCTCTGCGGCGCGCGGCGCGCGATGGCCGAGCGCACCTTCTCCGCGCTGTGTCTGGACGTGCGTCTCACCGACGGCGACGGGCTCGACCTGCTGGAGGAGGTCCGCATGGTCGACCCACGGCTGCCGGTGCTGGTGATGAGCGCGGAGGACTCCGCGGCGCATCGCCAGCGCGCCGAGCGCCTCGGCGCGGTCGGCTTCCTGCCCAAGCCGTTCTCGCTGCGGACGCTCGCCGACGCGCTGCGCGACATGGCCGGGGTCGAGCCGAGCGCGCCGGCGCCGCGTGGCCGCGGCGGCCGCGGTGGGTTCACCGTCGTCATGTACTCGCACGACGGCTACGGCCTCGGTCACCTGCGCCGTAACGTGAACATCGCCAGCCGGCTGGTCGACGGCGACCCGCCGGTCGACGTGCTGCTGCTGGTCGGCAGCCCCTCGGCCAGCGTGTTCGCGCTGCCGAAGGGGGTCGACACGGTGAAGTTGCCCTCGGTGATCAAGGTCGGGACCGATCGCTGGGAGCCGCGCAATCTGCGGATGACCGCCGGAGCCGCCGCCGACATCCGGGCTCGGCTGGTGCAGCGCACGGTGGAGCTGGTCCAGCCGGACCTGTTCCTCGTCGACCACGTGCCCCACGGCGTGGCCGACGAGCTGTTGCCGACGCTGCGGCTGCTCCGCGGGATGCGCCATCGACCGCGCACCGTGCTCGGCCTGCGCGACATCCTCGACGCGCCGGAGGTGGTGCGCGACGGGTGGCGGCGCGCCGGCGTCTACGACACGCTGCGCGACCTCTACGACGCGGTGCTCGTCTACGGGCGCCCCGAGATCTTCGACACCGCCGCCGCCTACGGCCTCGACCTGCTGCCGCCGGAGCGCGTGCACTACTGCGGGTACGTCTGCGCCCCGTGCGGCGGCCGTCCCGCGCGCCAGGTCCGCACCTCGCTCGGCATCGGCGACGGGCCGTTGGTGGTGGTCACCGCCGGCGGCGGGCACGACGCCGGGCCGATGATGGAGGCGACCCTCGGCGCGGTGCCGGCGATCGTTGCGCGCACCGACGCCACCTTCGTGTTCGTCACCGGTCCCCTCATGCCTCCCTTCGTGCGCAACGCGCTCGTGCGGCGGGCCGAGGGTCTGCCGGTGCGCATCAACACCACCGAGCCCGACCTCCCGAGCCTGGTCGGCGCCGCCGACGTGGTGGTGACCATGGCCGGCTACAACACCATCGTCGAGGCCCTCTCGCAACGGACCCGGGTGGTGGTCGTGCCGCGCTCCGGCCCGAGCGCCGAGCAGCGGATGCGCGCCACGCGCCTCGCCGCCTCGGGGCACGTGCACCTCGTCGAGCCCGACGACCTCGCTCCCGAGCAGGTTGCGGAGCGGGTGATCGCCGCCCTCGCCGGGCCGCCCCCCGCGGCTGGCTGGGAGGGGCTGGACGGCACGGAGAACGCGGCCGCCCGGCTGCGCGAGTTGCTCCATCGCGAGGCCCCCGCAGGGCCCGCTCTCCTGGAGCGCCAGGCGTGAGCGCGCCGCTCGCGCTCCGGCGGGCCGGTCGTCGCCGACTCCCATTCGTCCGCGGGCCGCGTGCCCGCCGTCACCGCTAGCAGGTCAACCATGCGAGCTACCCCGATCGCGACTCCCGGCGAACGCCCACTGCGCGTCGCCTACGTGCTGAAGCGCTTTCCGCGCCTGTCCGAGACCTTCGTGCTCAACGAGCTGCTCGAGCTCGAGCGCCAGGGCGTCGAGGTGGAGGTGTTCTCCCTGTTGCGGCCGCCGGAGGAGGCGCGTCACGCGGCGCTCGCCTCGCTGCGCGCGCGGGTCACCTACCTCCCCAGCTCGCGCGCGCTCGCCGAGTGGCGGGTCGGCGAGCTGTGGCCGGCAGAGCAGGGTGCCGACGGCGCGTTGGCGCCACGCAAGGCGGCGCTCGCCGATCTCGTCGCCGGTGACGCCGGCCTCGGGGCCGAGCTGTTCCCGGGCCGGGCGCCGCACGAGGTCGCCCATCTGGTGGCCCAGGCGACGGCACTCGCGCTGCTCGCGCGGTCGCGCGGGGTCGAGCACCTCCACGCCCACTTCGCGTCGAACGCGACCGCGGTCGCGCTGCTGGCGAGCCGGCTCTCCGGCATCACCTACTCGTTCACCGCACACGCGCGCGACATCTATCACACCTACGTCGACGCCGAGACCGACGACGCGGTCCGGCGGCGCAAGATCGCGGAGTCGGCGTTCCTGGTCACCGTCTCGGAGTACAACCGGCGGTACCTGGCGGAGCTGGCGGGAGCGCAGCACGCGCCCAAGGTCCGGCGCCTCTACAACGGCATCGACCTCGGCCTGTTCGAGCCGCGAGACGCACCGGTGCGCGAGCCCCTGGTGCTCGCGGTAGGGCGGCTGGTGGAGAAGAAGGGTCTGCGCCACCTGGTCGAGGCCTGCGCGCTGCTGCGCGCGCGCGGCATCGACGCACCCTGCGTGATCGTCGGCGACGGACCGGAGCGCGACCAACTGTCGGCGATGATCCGCGAGCTCGGTCTCGAGGGCTCGGTGCGGATCGATCCGCCGATGCCGCAGGAGCGCCTGGTGCGGCAGATGCGCGAGGCATCGGTGCTCGCGCTGCCGGCGGTGGTCAGCGCGAGCGGCGACCGCGACGGGCTGCCCACGGTGCTGCTCGAGGCGCTGGCGCTCGGTGTCCCGGCGATCTCCACGCGGGTGGCCGGCATCCCCGAGATCATCGAGGACGGTCGCACCGGGCTGCTCGCCGAGCCGGGCGACGCTGCCGGGCTCGCCGACGCCATCGCCCGCGTGCTCTGCGACGACGCGTTGGCCGCGCGCCTCGCTCGCGAGGGCCTGCATCGCGCGCGCGAGCGCTTCGATCTGCGCACCAACGTCGGCACCTTGCGCGCGATGTTCGCGCGGGCGTGTCGCGCGAGCGAGCCGGTGGCGGAGCCGACCTCGACCGAGGAGATCGCGCATGCGCATCGCCTACGTGTCGGCTGACCACGGCATCCCGGTCTTCGGCGAGAAGGGCGGCGCCGTCCACATCCAGGAGCTGGTGCGGGCGATGGTCGGCCTCGGCCATCGGGTGCACCTGCTCGCGGCGCGCCTCGGCGGCGCGCAGTCGGGTTTCCCGGCGACGGTGGAGAAGGTGTCGCCGATGCCCACCGAGCCGTCGAGCGCCATGGCCGGAGACGAGGACCGGGCGCTCAAGGAGCACCGCTACCGCGCCATCGCGGCGGCGATCGAGTCGCGTCTGGTCACGCTGCATCGCGAGGCCGGGCTCGACTTCGTCTACGAGCGCTACTCGCTGTGGAGCGCGGCCGCGGTGCGTGCCGGTGCCGCGCTCGGCGTGCCGACGGTGCTCGAGGTCAACGCGCCCCTGGTCGAGGAGCAGCGCGCCTATCGACGGCTCGCCGACGAGGCCGGGGCGCGTGCCATCGAGGCCGAGGTGCTCGGTGGCGCGTCACTGGTGGTGACGGTCTCCGACGAGGTCGCCGCCTACGTCCGCTCGCGCGGCGCCGAGGCGAGTCGCGTGGTGGTGCTGCCGAACGGCGTCGACGTCGAGCGCTTCGCCGGCGTCGCGGCTCGCGGGTTGCCGGCGGACGAGGGCCAGCCACTCACCATCGGCTTCGTCGGCAGCCTCAAGCCGTGGCACGGGCTCGAGGTGCTGCTCGGAAGCTTTCGCCGTCTGATCGCCGAAGGCGTGGACGCCCGGCTGCTGATCGTCGGTGACGGGCCGTTGCGCCAGTACGTCGAGGGCTTCGCCCACGGCGCCGAGCTCGCCGACCGAATCGAGGTCACCGGCTGGGTGGCCCACGGCGCGCTGCCCGCGACGCTCGGGCGCGTCGACGTCGCGGTCGCGCCCTATCCTGCCGACGGTGGCTTCTACTTCTCGCCGCTCAAGGTCTTCGAGTACCTCGCCGCCGGCCGCGCCATCGTCGCCAGCGACCTCGGCCAGATTCCGAGGGTGTTGCGTGGCGGCGAATGCGGCCAGCTGGTCGCGCCCGGGGACGAGGCGGCGTTGGCGGCCGCGCTGCATGCGCTCGCGGACGACCCGGCGCGCCGCCGTCGCCTCGGCGAGCTGGCCCGCCGTCGCGCCCTCGACTTCCCGTGGAGCCGCAACGCGCGCGCGGTGATCGACGCGGTCGCGTCGCGTCGTGCGGCCTGAGCGGCGGACGGCGGCGATGTCGACTCGCACCGAGCGCCACCGGCTGGGCCGCGAGCAGCTTCGCACCGTCGGGCGACTGTACCGGCGCTTCTCCCCGCACCTGCGGCCGCATCGCGGGCGGCTGTTGGTGGCGGCGCTGTGCACCGTCGGGGTGACGCTGGCCGAGCTCGCCCGGCCGTGGCCGATCAAGATCGTCTTCGACGGCCTGCTGATGCCGACCGATCCGGTCGACCCCTCGATCGCCTGGGTGATCGACTGGCTCGGCGAGGGCAACGCGCTGCTGGCCGCGATCGCGCTCTCGGTGCTGGCCATCGCGCTCGTCGGCAGCCTGCTCGGGTTCGCGCAGTCCTACCTGCTGGCGTTCGCCGGGCAGCGGATGGTGGCGGGGATTCGACTGGACCTCTGGTCACACATCCAGCGCCTGTCGCACTCGTTCCACGACGAGCACTCGAGTGGCGACCTCCTCGCCCGCCTCGGCGGCGACGTCGGCATGCTGCGCGAGCTGCTGGTCAACGCCTCGAACTTCGTGACCGCACGGATGCTCTCGATCGTCGGTACCGTCGCGGTGATGGCGCTCATGGACTGGCGCCTCACGCTGGTCGCGCTCGTGGTGCTCGGGCCGCTGCTGGTCGCGGTGCGGCGCCTCGGTGGCGAGATCCGTGGCGCGGCGCGGCGCCAGCGTCGCAAGGAGAGCCGTATCCACGAGGTGCTGACCGAGCGCATCTCCGCCATCAGCGTGGTCCAGGCGTACGCGCGCGAGGCGCTCGAGGACGAGCGGCTGGCGCGCGAGAACGCGCGTAGTACCCAGGCCGGGCTCGTCGCCACCCGCCTCGAGGCCCACCTCGACCGGCTGGTGCAGGTGATCCTCGCCGCCGGCACCGCGGCGGTCCTGTGGTACGGCGTGGTACGCACGCAGGCCGGCGCGATCACGCCCGGTGACCTGTTGGTGTTCACCGCCTACCTGTCGGGGCTCTACAAGCCGGTGCGCCGCCTCGCCGCGCTGACCGGGCGTATTGCCAAGGCGACGGTCTGCGGTGAGCGCATCCTCGCGATCCTCGACATCGAGCCCGAGATCCGCGACCGCCCCGGCGCTCGGCCCGCGCCGCGCCTGGCCGGCGAGATCGTGCTCGACGACGTGAGCTTCGCCTACGGCCCGGGGCGGCCGGTGCTCGAGCACGCGAGCCTTCGCATCGCGCCGGGGGAGACGGTGGCGCTGCTCGGCCCGAGCGGCAGCGGCAAGTCGACCATCGCCAAGCTGCTGCTGCGCTTCTACGACCCACAGGCCGGCGCGGTGCGGATCGACGGGGTGGACGTGCGCGACTACACGCTCGAGTCGCTGCGCACCAACATCGCGCTGTTGCTCCAGGAAGCGGTGCTGTTCCGTGGCACGCTGGCCGAGAACATCGCCTACGGCCGGCTCGACGCCACCCGCGAGGAGATCGAGGCCGCGGCGCGCGCCGCCGGCGCCCACGAGTTCGTGACCGCGCTGCCCGACGGCTACGACACCAAGGTCGGCGAGCGCGGCGCGACGCTCTCCGGCGGGCAACGCCAACGCATCGCGATCGCGCGGGCGATGGTGCGCGACGCGAGCATCGTCGTGCTCGACGAGCCGATGGCGGGCCTCGACGCCGACAGCGCGGCGAAGGTCGAGGCCGCGCTCGCGAGGCTCGTCGCGGGCCGCACCTGCGTGCTGATCACCCACGACTGGCGCGCCGCGGCCCGCGCCGACCGCGTGCTGATGGTCGAGGACGGTCGGCTGCGCGAGCACCGCGAGCGATCGTCGGCGGTGCGCGACATGCCTCCGGGAGCGGCTCGTGGTGTGGGGTGAGGTGGGCTCGATGTCGTCGATGGGCGATCCACTGCACTCGGCCGAGCGCGTGGCGCTGGATCGGCTCGGGCCACTACTCGACTCGGCGGTGCTCACCGAGGCGGTGGCGCGCAGCCCCTGGCACGCCGCCCGCGCCGGGCGCGTGCTCGCTTGCGAGGTGACGCGGGTCCACCCTCGCGGCGCGCGCGGCCTCGGTGTCGAGATCCACGTCGGGTTGGTCGCCGGCGAGCCCGGGCGGAAGATCTCCCCGGTGGCGAGGGAGTCGCTCATCGGCGAGCTGGTTCCCGAGGACGTCGCGCATCATCTCGCCGCCTGCCGGGCGCGACTCGGCAAGTCGCGCCGTGGTCAGGTCTCGCGACGCGAGCTCGAGGGGCGGTTGTTCGCGCTGCCCGAGCTCGGCCTGGTGGTGCGCGAGCGTGGTCTCGACGAGCGCCTGGACGCACTGCGTCTCGCCGCGACGCCCTCCGCCGGAGCCGCCCTGGTGCCCGCCGCGGACGCGGAGTCGGTGCGTGCGAGCCTGCTCGCCCATCGTCTCGGCAAGCGCTGTGTGGTGCGCGTGCGCGGCGATGGCGCCGGCGGTCCGCGCTCGGTGGTGGTCAAGGGGTATCGGACCGGGTCGGGCCGCGCGACGGTCGCCGACGGGCTAGCCCGACGGCTGCGAGACGGTGGCCTCGACGGCCGCGGCGGGGTGCGGGTCCCACGCCCGCTCGGGGTGGTGGAGGACATGGAGGCGGCGGTCATGGAGGACCTGCCCGACGACGGTGGAGCCTGGCTCGCACGCGGTGACGAGAGCGTCGCCCATGCCGCCGGGCGTGCGCTGGCCGCGCTGCACGCGAGCCCGGTGCAGGTCGAGGCCTGGCACGGACCGGACGCGGAGCGCACCGTCGTCGACCGCTTCGCCGCCCTGCTCGCGACGGCACGGCCGGAACTCGCCCTGCGGGTCGGCCGCAGCCTGGTGCAGGCGCGGCTCGCCCTCGCCGCACTGGCGCCGGGCGAGGTACGTCTCGCCCATCGCGACTACCACGAGAAGCAGATCACCAACGATGCCGAGGGCGCCGTGATCTACGACTTCGACACCGTGTGCATGGCCGACCCGGCGCTCGACCTCGGCAACTTCCTTGCCCACGTGACGCTGGCGGCGTTGCGCCATCCGATCGACGAGGCGGCGGTCGCCGCAGCGTTTCTCGACGGTTACGGCGTCCCCGATCGCGCCCTTGCGCGCCGGGTGAGCACCTACCGGTCGGTGTCGTGCCTTCGCCTCGCCTGCGTGCACGGGCTGGCCGTCGGCGGTGACGCGCTCGCGCGCGGGCTGCTCGAGCGGTGACCCACCGCCACTCGCTCCGGTCCGCGGCCGCCCGCTCCGCGCTCCCGGGCCTCGCACTCGCACTCGCACTCGCACTCGCGCTCGCCGGCTGCGGGTCGACGCCGACCGACGACGATCGCATCGAGCTCGACATCGAGCGCCCGCCACGGGCGGAGCACCCCATCGGACCGAATCTGCGCCTCGGCGCCCAGCTCACGATGGAGCCGGTGCTGACCACGGACCTCGACCTCGACCGACGGGTCGACGACGACACCGTGACCGTGACCCCGACCATCGAGGCCGACGTGGTCTGGGAGCCGAGCCCGCAGGTCCAGGGCTACCTCGGGCTCGAGGCGACCCGACGCCAGCTCGTGGTGGCGCCGGCCGGTGCGAGCCGCCCGGCGACCCGGCTCGCGGTCGACGAGGCCTGGCTGATGCTGCGCAGTCCCGACGACGCCTTTGCCCTGCAGATCGGCCGCCAGGACTTCGAGGATCCGCGCGAGTGGCTCTACGACGAGGAGCTCGACGGGGTGCGGCTCTACTGGGCGGGGCAGGGGGTCGGCATCGAGGCCTCGGTGAGCCGCGAGCGCATCGTCGACAAGAACCTTCTCGACTGGGAACGCAATCCGCGGGTGAACAACTTCTTCCTGCTCGGGCACCTCGAGCCGTGGAAGGACACCCGGCTCACGCCCTATCTGCTGGTGCGCGACGCCCGCGAGCAACGCGAGGAGACCCTGCGCTTCGTCGGCATCCAGGGCATCGGCGAGATCGGGCGCAACGTGGACTACTGGGTCGAGGCGGCGCGTGTCTGGGGCACGCGGCGCGGTCGTCCGATCAAGGGCCAGGGCTTCGACGTCGGCTTCACCGCGGGCTCACGCGAGGGCTGGCGGCCGAGTCTGTCGCTCGGATTCGCGTTCGGCTCGGGCGACGACACCGGGCGCGACCGCGTCGACCGCGCGTTTCGTCAGACCGGCCTCCAGGACAACAACGCGCGCCTCGGCGGCATCGCGAGCTTCAAGTACTACGGCGAGGTGTTGGAGCCCGAGCTCAGCAACCTCGCCATCCTCACCGCCGGGGCCGGGATTCGACCGACGCCCGACAGCTCGGTGGAGCTCGTCTACCACGCCTATCGCCAGCACTACGCGGACGACGACCTCCGCGACTCCAATCTCGACGTCGATCCCGACGGCGATCACCGCTTCCTCGGCCAGGGCCTCGATCTGGTGGTCGGCTACCGGGTGGGGCGCGACGTCACCGTCGAGGGTGTGGCCGGCGCGTTCCTGCCCGGCCCGGCGTTCTCGTCCGACGCCGATCCCTCGTTTCGCGTCTCGCTCGAGCTGAGGATGAACTTCTGAGTCCGCTCGTTCTCCTCCGGCCCCCAACTCCCGCCCCCGATCTGGCCGGCGCGAAACGCCGACATCAGATCGGCGCACGACTGCGGCCGACCGATCATGAACCCCTGCGCGAGATCGCAGCCGTTGTCGCGCAGGAAGGCGAGCTGCTGTGGCGTCTCGACACCCTCGGCGACCACCGCCATCTTGAGCTTGTGCGCCATGGCGATGATGGCGGCCGCGATCTCCACGTCGCTCTGGTCGACCGGGATGTGGCTCACGAACGAGCGGTCGAGCTTCAGCTTGTCGACCGGCAGGCGTTTGAGATAGCCGAGCGAGGAGTAGCCGGTGCCGAAGTCGTCGAGGGTCAGGGTCACGCCGAGCGACTTGAGATGGCGCAGCTGGGCCGCCGCGTCGCCGTGCTCCTCGAGCAGCACGCTCTCGGTCAGCTCGAACTCCAACCGCCCCGGATCGAGCCCGGTCTCGCGCAGCACCTGCTCCACGTGACGGCTGATGTTGCGGTCGAGGAGCTGGCGGGCCGACAGGTTCACCGCGATGCGCAAGTCCGGCAAGCCCGCGGCGTGGATGATACCGGCGGTGGCGCAGGCGCTCGCCACCACCCACTCGCCGAGGCCGACGATGATCCCGGTGTCCTCGGCGACGCCCATGAAGTGCTCGGGCATCACCAGCCCGCGGTCGGGATGGCGCCAGCGCAGCAACGCCTCCACCGCCACCATGTCGCCGGACTGCACCCCGAGGATGGGCTGGTAGTGGAGCGCGAACTGGTGGTCGGTAAGCGCGGCGCGCAACTCGTTCTCGAGCTGCAGACGCAGTGTCGCCTCCTGGTTCATTCCCTCGGTGAAGAACTGCAGGGTGTCGCGGCCGCGCTTCTTCGCGCGATACATCGCGAGATCGGCGTTGCGGAACAGGGTCTGCTCGTCGTCGCCGTCGTCGGGCGCGAGGGTCGCGCCGATGCTCGCGGTGACCACCACCGAGCCGGCGGCGAGGTCGATCGGTTGGCGCAGCGCCTCCAGCACCTTCTGCGCCACCGTGCGCGTGCCGGCGGGGCCGTTGACGTCGGCGAGCAGCAGCGCGAACTCGTCACCGCCGATGCGCGAGACGGTGTCCAGCTCGCGGACGCAGGTGCGCAGGCGCGAGGAGACCGCGCGCAGCAGGGCGTCGCCGGCCTCGTGCCCGTAGGAGTCGTTGATGCGCTTGAACTGGTCGAGGTCCATGTAGAGCAGGCCGACCCGGTGCCCGCCGCGCCGCGCCGCCTTGACCGCCTGCTGCAGGCGCTCGCGCAGCAGGCGACGATTGCTGAGCCCGGTCAGCGGATCGTAGAAGGCGAGGCGCTCCATCTCCGAGTGCATGCGCTCCAGATGCGCGACGGTGGAGCGCAGGCCGGTCTGTAGTCGGGTGTTCTCGATGGCGAGCACGAGCTGCTTGGTGAGGACCGCGAGGACCTCGAGGTCGTGGCGACCGAACAGACGCTTGAGTGAGCCGCGGCGGTCGACCTGGACCAGCCCGATCACGCGCTCGCCGTTCCACATCGGCGCGCACATGCCGCTGCGCACACCCGAGCTGTTGAGGCTCTCGGAGAGGTCGAATCCCGGATCGGCGACGGTGAAGCTGAGCGCCTGGCGACGCTCCAGCACGTGGTCGCGCAGCGTCCGCGACAGCGGCTGCGGCTCGACCTCGCCGGCGCGGTCACGGGACAGCGTCGGTTGGAACTGCGCGGCATCCGCGGTGGCGGTGTAGAGGGTCACCCGGTCCGCGTCCTTGAACAGGCCGTGGACCACGCCGGCGAAGCCGGCGAGCAGCGCGTGCTCGTCCTCGAGCCCGGTGATGCCGGTGGCGTGCGCGTGCAGCGCGAGCAGCGCGTCACGGTCGAAGCCGCGTGAGAGCTGCTCGATGGCGCCACTCGCGGTGACGTCGACCGCGGCGCCGAACTCGACCTGGTCGGGCTTCTCCGGCCGCGCCGTGGCGCCGGTCGGAATCGGGATCTCGATGCGGAGATGGATTCCCCGTGACCCGTCGCCGAAGACCAGCTCGTCGCCGTGCTCGAGCGCGAGGCGCGAGCCGGGCAGGGTGTCGACGTCGACCAGCTTGCCGTCGCGGCGGATGCGCGAGCCGTTGGTGGTCACCAGGGCGCGGAAGGTGCACCGCGCGCCGTCGCACAGCACCAGGGCGTGGTGGGCCGAGACGTAGGCCTCGCGCAGCACCACGTCGTTCGAGGAATGGCGCCCGATGCGGATCACCGGCTGCTCGAGCGCGTAGGCTCGGCGCTCCCGGTGACCATCGACCACCACGATGCGAATCACGCCGTTCCTCCGTTGCCCGCAGCGCCGTCGAGCTCGGGCACGCATCCAATGCATCCGGTCCCGGCTGCCGCTCGGGCCGCGCCGGTGCGCGCCCGAGACCGAACGAGGCCCTCGCAGCCAGGTCGCGCCCCCGAGATTGTAGCCCCGTGCCAGACGGGGCGTGGGCCTCGGTTGGTGCATTCGGTGGCCATCGTCACATCCTGACCCCGGAGTCACATCATCAGGAACGACCGATTCGTAGACGTCACAATCGTTTGCGCTCGATTGCTCGCAAGCGCCCGCAGGAGTGGCGGCCGCCGGGTGGCCCGCCGGGCACGGAGGCCCGCCCCTTGCACCGGCCGGTGATGTGTCAGATGGTTCGCGCCGCGGCGATCCGGCCGCCCGCGCGCGCTGGAGGAGACCATGGAGTTTCCGGACATGATCCGTTTGCGCCAGCACTTCGACACCCGTCGCCTGGACGACGTCGAGGCGGCGGTGGCTCGCGGGGTGGCGGAGCTCGACCTCGGTGCGAGAGTCCGCCGCGGTCAGACGGTCGCCATCGGCTGCTCGAGCCGCGGCATCAGTCGTTACGCCGAGATCGTCGGCGCCACCGTGCGCGCGGCGCGTCGGCTCGGCCTCGAGCCCTTCCTGTTCCCGGCCATGGGGAGCCACGGTGCCGCCACCGCCGAGGGCCAGGTGCAGGTGCTCGCCGATGCCGGCATCACCGAGGCGTCGATGGGGTGCCCGGTGCGTTCCTCGCTCGAGGTGGTGGGAATCGGGCGCACCGCGCACGGGGTCGACGTGGTGGTCGACCGCAACGCGTGGTCGGCCGACCACGTCGTGCTGGTCAACCGTGTGCGCTCCCACACCGAGTTCACCCACGAGTTCGAGAGTGGGTTGCAGAAGATGATGGCCATCGGCATGGGCAAGGAGGTCGGCGCGAGCGCCTACCACCGCGCCTTCCTCGAGCGCGGCTACGGTGCGGTCATCCGGGACATCGCCGAGGTGGTCATCGGCACCGGCAAGTTCCTGTTCGGTGTCGGCATCGTCGAGAACGGCCACGGGGAGACGGCGCGGGTGGAGGTGGCCGGGCCCGAGCGCCTCTACGCGGTGGAGCGGGCACTGCTCGCCGAGGCACGTCGCATGGCTCCGCGGCTCCCGTTCGAGGACGTCGACGTGTTGGTGGTCGAGGAGATGGGCAAGGAGGTCAGTGGCACCGGCGTCGACACCAAGGTGGTGGGGCGCATCCTGATGCCGCTGGTGACGCCCGAGCCCGAGAGCCCGCGCGTCAAGCGCATCGTGGTCCTCGATCTCACCGAGCGCACGCGCGGCAACGCCGACGGCATCGGCATCGCGGACTTCGTCACCCGCCGACTGGTGGACAAGATCGATCGGCGTGCGCTCTACGTGAACGCGCTGGCCGGCTCGGAGCCGGAGCACGCTCGCATCCCGATGACCATGGACACCGATCGCGAGGCGGTCGAGGCGGGTCTCGCCACCGTCGGCACCGCGCCACCGACCGCGATGCGCGTGGTGCACATCCGCAACACGGCGCGGCTGGAGGTGGTCGCGGTGTCGGCGGCCTACCGTGACGAGATCGCCACGCGGGACGATCTCGAGATCGTCGGCGACGACGGACCGATGGCATTCGACCCCGACGGAACCCTGCGGCGGCTGCCGCGGGACGAATAGGGCGGCGCGATCGAGGCGTGATTCCTCGGGTTTCGCTCGCGCTCCGCCCGGGCTACGCGGGCCGTAGCCTGAATGGCGCGCCAGCGCAGTCCGGGAAGCCGCGCAAGGCGCGGCCGGGCGAGGTCAGAACGGCCCTTCGAGTCGGCTCGTGGGATCCGGTCGGGCGCGCAAGATCTCGAGCGCGAGCTTGCCGCCGGCGGCGAGGCCGAGCAGGGCGCAGACCCCGAGCACGATTCCCGCCGGCAGCCGCGCCGCCTCGCCGCCGACCGCCACCAGCACGATGAACGCCGCCGCCGTGCCCGCCAGGGCACCGGCGAGCGTCGCCGATGCGGTCACCAGGACGGCAGCGGCCCAGCGCAGGACGGCCGAGCGTCGGAGTCGCTCGGCGAGGGCGCGGCTGGCGGCATCGCGGCCATCAGACATACCCCGGGCCGTCGATGACCGGGAAGGCGGCGAGCGCCGCCTCGTCGATCTCCACGCCGAGGCCGGGCCCGGACGGGGGCCGCACGTTGCCGTCGGCGTCGACCTCGGCCTGCCAGTCGGTGAGCTGGTCGCGGAACGGGTTGTGGCGCGACACGTCCGCCTCGAAGTAGCCCGGGTTGTCGATGCTGCACAGCATGTGGATGCTCGCCGCGACGTTGAGCCCGGTGAGCGAGGTGTGCGGATTGATGCGCAGCTTCCACGCCGAGGCCATCGCCGCGATGCGCATGCCCTCGGTGATGCCGCCGGTCTTCGAGAGATCCGGTTGCACCACGGTGACGACCCCGTCCTCGAGCAGGCGGTGGAACTCGAAGCGCGTGTAGTGGTTCTCGCCGGCGGCGAGCGGGGTGCGACCGAAGGTGCGGGTCTCGGCGTAGCGGCGGTGGTCGTGGGGCGGGAACGGCTCCTCCAGCCAGCCGACGCCGTTGTCGTCGAGGGTCGGCATCACCCGGCGCGCATCGTCGAGGGTGTAGGCGGCGTTGGCGTCGGTGAGGATGTCGACGCCGTCGCCCACCGCCGCGCGCACCGCGGCGACGCGGGTGGCGTCGGCATTCCAGTTGTCGCCGAGCCGGAGCTTGAGCGCGCGATAGCCTCGAGCCAGCACGCCCTGTGCCTCCTCCACCAGCTCGGCCGGCGGCTGATGGCCGAGCGAGACCCCTCCGGCGTACGCGCGGATCGGCCGGTCGTGTCCGCCGAGCAGCCGCCACACCGGCCAGTCGACCGCCTTGCCACGGATGTCCCACAGCGCCATGTCGAGCCCGCTCATCGCGATCGCACAGGCCGCGCCCATGCCGTGGCTGGCGAGCTGCATGCGGTAGATACGGTCCCAGATGCCGACCACGTCGGTCGCCTCCATGCCCAGCGCGAGCTGGCGAAGGGTGGTGTTCACGAGCTGGGCGACCGCCCCGGGCGCGCGCCCGGCGTGCGACTCGCCCCAGCCGACCAGGCCACCCTCGGTCTGCACCCGGACGATCACCGCGTCGCGCTTGACCGCACGGCCGATGCCGAGGCTGACGGTCTTGTCGGCGGGGATCGGAAAGGACACCGGGTAGGCGGTGATGTCGCGGATGCGCATCGTGGAGGTCTCCGTGTGGTCGGTCGGGCGCGCCGGCGACATGGCGACGGCGCGAAGGCCGCGAATGTAGCAGGTCATCCGCCGCGCCCCTCCACCGCGATCACGGCGCACCGGTTCGCGCATCCGCCCCGGCGGCCGGGGACCCCGATCCGTGACCGAGTCGGCTTGACTCGTCTCGTTCCCTGACCGACGCTCGGTCGAGCATCCGCGCGTGCCGACTGCCTCGGGGTGGGTCGGCGCGGGCGCGCGGTGGCATCGACCATTCGAATGCCCCGGGAGGCGCCGCCTCGTCGCGCACGGCGCGCCCGACCTTCGCCCTCGGGGTCAGCACGGACATCACGATTTCATGACTCGCAGACCCAAGTCCCCACGTCCTCGCCGCCGGGCCATCCGCCTGGCGGCCCTGATCGGTTGCCTGACGCTCGGACCGCTCGCGGCGCACGCGCGCACCGCGGCCGAGTTCTACGAGAGCGCGCTCGAGCGCTACCACGGTGGTCAGTATGCCGAGGCGATGATCGAGCTCAAGAACGCGTTGCAGCAGGAGCGTAGCTATCTCCCTGCTCAGGTGCTGATGGGGCTCACTCATCTGCGCCAGGGTCAGCCGGTCGAGGCCGAGGCGGTGCTGCGCGAGGCGAAGACGATGGGCGCCGACCCGGCGATCACCGACGAGCCGCTCGGTGAGGCGCTGCTGGCGCAGGGGCGCCCGGAGGACCTGCTGGCCGCCATCGGGCCGGACGTGCGCCAGTCGCCGGCCACGCGCGCCGCAATCGTGACCCTACGGGGTCGGGCCTATGTCGCCTTGTTCCGATATCGTGAGGCGATCGAGGAGTTTCGTGCTGCCATCGCCGAGGATCCGACCGCGGTCGGACCGTGGACCGGTCTCAACACCGTCGCCCTGCGTCAGGGTGACCTGACCGAGGCCGCGGCGACCGCTGAGCGGGCACTCGCACTCGGGCCGGAGTCGGCCGGGGCGTGGAACGCACGCGCCTCGGTTCGCCACGCCCAGGGCGATCTGGAAGGCGCGCTGGCCGACTATGCGGAGGCCATCGCGCGCGACGAGACCCACGTCGAGGCCCGGCTCGCCCGCGCGGGGATCCTGATCGACCTCGGGCGCGATGCGTCCGCGCTCCCCGATCTCGATGCGCTGACCAAGCAGGTCCCGTTCGACCCCCGGGCCTCCTATCTGAAGGCGCTCTCGTACAGCCGGGCGGGCAATCGCGAGGAAGCGCGCAAGCATCTCACCGCGGCGGCGGAGATCGCGGCGGCCATGCCGCGCGAGATGGTCGTCGCCAACACCGCCCTGCTGCTCGTGGCGGGGCTCTCGAACTACAGCCTGGAGCGGTTCGACCAGGCGCGGCCCTGGCTCGAGAAGTACATCGAGCTCCATCCGGGGGCGGTGGGTGCGTCCAAGGTCCTCGGGAACATCATGGTTCGCAGCGGCGAGGCGGATCTCGCCATCCGCCTGCTGCGGCCGCTCGTCGCCCGCGCCCCGAACGACCCGGATCTGCTCACCATGCTCGCCGACGCGCACGCGAACAAGGGCGACCACGCGGCGTCGGCCGCCATGCTCGAGCGCGCGCTCGCGGTCTCCGGGGACTCGGCCAGTCTGCGCACCAAGCTCGCGATGTCGCAGATCCAGGCCGGCGAGTGGGAGCCGGCCATCGAGGGGCTCGGCAAGGCATTCTTTCGCCCCGACGGCCACGCCGGAGCCGGCGTCGCGCTCACCGTGCTGCACATGAAGCAGGGTGAGTTCGAGCGCGCGGCCGAGGTCGCGCGGGCCCTGGTGGAGCGCCAGCCGCGCAATGCGCAGGCGCTGAACCTGCTGGCATCGGCCCTGGTTCGCACCGGTGATCGCGTCGGCGCCCGTGAGGCACTGGAGAAGTCGCTGGCGCTCGATGGCACGCTGCTCTCGGCACGCATCAATCTCGGCCGGCTCGAGCGGCTCGAGGGCGACGAGGCCGCCGCCCGCCGGCGGTTCCTCGCCATCCTCGAGGGGTCGCCCGACGAGATCCAGCCGATGCTCGAGCTGGCCTCTCTGGACATCGAGGCCGGCCGCGACGACGAGGGCCTGCGCTGGCTGGAGAAGGCGCGCGGTGCCGGCCTGCGGGCCATCGGCCCACGGCTGCGCCTGGTCGAGTTCCACCTGCGCCGGGACGATGCGGCGGCCGCGCTCGCGGTGGCCGAGGAAGCGGAGAAGATCGAGCCCGAGAACCTCCAGGTGCTCAACGCGCTGGCTCGGGCCGCGAATGCGGGCGGTGACCGTGAACGCGCTCTCACCGTGTATCGGGCGATGTCCGACCTCGCGCAGCACAGCCCGGTGGCGCTGCAGTCGATCGCGGTGGAGCAGTCGCGGGCGGGGGCCTGGGCCGACGCTTTGGCGAGCCTCGACCGCGCCCTCGCGGCGGCCCCCGACTTCCTGCCCGCCCGACTGGCGCGCGTGGAGGCCTTGCAGGGGACGGGGCAGATGGTGGAGGCGGAGACCGCGGCGCTGGACCTCCGCCAGCGCCATCCGGAGGTGGCCGACGCGCACCGGCTGCTCGGTGACATCCAGCTCAAGCGCGGGCGCTGCGAGAGCGCGCGCTCGAGCTATGACCGCGCGATGCAGCTCGCGCCCGACCCGCGGCTGGTCGTCGGCTTGTATCGGGCCGAGGCCGCCTGCGGTAACGACGCAGCCGGCATTGCCCACATCGAGGCCTGGCTGGCCGAGCACCCGGACGATGCGGCGTTGCAGCAGGCGTTGGCCGAGGCCTGGCTCCGAGCCGGAATGACGGACCGCGCGATCGCCCAGTACGAGCGGGTGCTCGCCGCCGCGCCCGCGCGCATCGACGTCCTCAACAACCTGGCCTACCTGCTCGCCGAGAAGGACCCGAGCCGAGCCCGCGCCCACGCCGAGCGCGCGCACGAGCTCGCCCCCGGCGACCCTTCGGTGAACGACACCCTGGGATGGGTCATGGTGCAGGCCGGCGACGCGGCCCGCGCCCTGCCCTATCTGCGCGAGGCGCAGAGCCGCCGTGCCAGCAGCGGGTCGATTCGCTACCATCTGGCGGTCGCCCTCCAGGCGCTCGGCCGCACCAAGGAGGCACTGGCGGAGCTCGACCAGGCGCTCGCTCTCGGTGACTTCCCCGACGCACCGGCGGCGCGGGCGCTGCGGGCGACGCTGGTACGCTGATCCGCGGCGGCGGTCGGAGAACTTTACAGCCCGGGTGGTCCGCACCGGCCTCCGGGCGGCCAGGGCGGGGCTTCGGCGCCGCGGTGGCGCCGGTAGTGACGTCGACATCGCCATTTCGCAGCCGCGATGGGAACCGCATGCCCCAATGTCGATGGTCGAGTGTCGGAATCATTTACACGAGCAGGGGGCGGGCGCGGGCGAGTCGGACACGATGTCTCGCAAGAGATTGAATCCAAAAGGGCACCGACTTCTTGGCCCATGGATTGCATCTCTGCAGGCAGCCCGCGGCACCGGGCACTCGGGCACGACGGCCGGAGCCGAGCCGCACCGCAGCAAGAACCAGAGCACGGGACGACAGAACATTGAAAGCACCAACTCTTCACAAGCGACTCCTGGCGGCGGCCCTCGGTGGCGCGCTGCTCGCGCCGGTCACCGCGCTCGCCGACATCACCTGGAGCTTCGCCAGCGGCACCAGCACGAGCTCGGGTGGCATCAGCGTGGGCACCTCGGGCTGGGCGGACACCGGCACTGGCGGCACGCTCCGCCAGCACACCGTTGTGCCGTGGTCGGGCGGCCTCGGCGTCAACCTGTTCAACAGCGAGAGCTCGCCCAATCACGCGGTCGACAACGACGGCGCGGATGAGTTCGTGCTGTTCGCGTTCAGCGAGGCGGTGACCCTGAACGAGGTCACCATCGGCTGGCCGTCGGCGAGCTCCGGTTACGACTCCGACATCAGCGTCCTCGCCTACACCGGCGCCGGCTCGTTCGACCTCACCACCGAGACCTATGGCGACCTGACCAGCGACGGGTGGTCGTTCATCGGCCACTACGCCAACCTCGCGCAGACCTCCGGCACCGCCACGATCAACACCGGGCAGGTGAGCTCGAGCTACTGGCTGGTCGGCGCGGCCAACGACCAGGTGTCGCCCACCGGCCTGACCGGCGCCAAGGACTACGTGAAGATCCTGTCGCTGTCCGGGGTCACGCCGCCGCCTCCGCCGCCGCCGAACAACAGCGTTCCGGAGCCGCTGAGCCTCGGCCTGCTCGGGCTGGGCCTGGTGGGCCTCGCGCGCCGGCGTCGGTCGAAGGACTGAGCACGACGAGTCGACGCGGGTGAGACCGGTTGCGGTCTCACTCGACCGGGAAGGGCGCCTGCGGGCGCCCTTTCTCGTTTTCGGGGTTGCCGCCGGACCGCCGGCGCGACGCCGGTCGCCGCCACCGGTTCTCTCCGGCGGTCGGATCCGTTAGCCTCGCCGCCTCGTCAGGCGTGTCCCGGTCGAGCCGCCGGGCTCGTCCGCGCCGACCATGGCATTCCCTCGGAGATCCCGCATGAAGCCCGACACGAAGTTGATCACGCTCGGTCGTCCGAGACCCGAGCGTGAATCGACCATCAACCACCCCGTCCATCGCGCCTCGACCATCGTCTCGCCCGACGTCGACAGCTACATCCACCGCAACCAGGGTGGTCGGCGGCAGGACCGGGTGAGCTACGGTGCGAGCGGCACCCGCAACTCGCGCGAGCTCGGGCATGCCATCGCCGATCTGGAGGGCGGGGCGGGAGCCGTCGTCACCGGCACCGGGCTGTCGGCGGTGACGATGGCGATCGCGGCCTTCGTCGCGGCCGGCGACCACGTTCTGGTGACCGACTCGGTCTACGGGCCGACGCGCCGGTTCTGCTCCGAGGTGCTCGGTCGGTACGGGGTGGAGACCACGTACTACGACCCGGCCATCGGGGCCGGCATCGAGGCGCTGATGCGCGACAACACGCGCATGGTCTTCCTCGAGGCGCCCGGCTCGCTCACCTTCGAGATGCAGGACGTGCCGGCGATCGCCGCCGTCGCGCGGGCACGCGGGGCGATCGTCGCGATGGACAATACCTGGGCCACCCCGCTCTTCTTCCGGCCGCTGGACCACGGGGTGGACATCTCGATCCAGGCCGGCACGAAGTACATCGCCGGCCACTCTGATCTCGTCATCGGACTGATCACGTGCGCCACCGACGAGCAGTTCCAGCGCGTGGCGGACACCGCCAACGCCTATGGCGACGTCGCGAGCCCCGACGACTGCTGGCTCGCCCTGCGCGGCCTGCGCACGATGGGCGTGCGCCTGCGCCGCCAGCAGGCGACCGCGCTGGAGGTCACGCGCTGGCTGGCGTCGAGGCCGGAGGTCCATCGCGTGCTCTACCCGGCGCTCGAGTCGGATCCGGGGCACGCGCTGTGGAAGCGGGATTTCGGTGGCGCGTCGAGTCTCTTCGGTCTGGCGCTCGCGACCACCGACGAGGCTGCGGTCGCACGCATGGTCGACGGGTTGGAGCTCTTTCGCATCGGCTCGTCCTGGGGCGGCTACGAGTGCCTGATCGCCTTCAACCACATGCCGGTCCCACGCGACGTGGTGCCGTGGACCGAGAAGCCGTTCATGCTCCGCCTGCACCTCGGCCTCGAGGATCCGGAGGACATCATCGCCGACCTCGCGGCCGGGCTCGGCCGCCTCGCGGGCTGAGCGCCGCCCGACACCGCCGGTGCGGGGTTCCACCCCGCGCCCGCGACGTCCCGATCGATCGACCGAAGAGAACACAGCCATGCAGCTCTACCACACGCCCAACTCCCCCTATGCTCGTCGCGCCCGTCTGGCGGTCCGCGAGGCCGGCCTGCTCGGCCGGGTCGAGGAGATCGACCTCCATCCCCGAGAGGAGAATCTCGCCCGCCTGCTGGCGGTCGCCCCGGCCGGCAAGGTGCCGGTGCTGGTGACCGATGGTGGCGCGGCGCTCTGCGAGTCGTTGGTGATCGCGCATCACCTCGACGACGTGAGCGGCGGCAAGCTCTATCCCCGCGACCCGGCGGCGCGCGAGCGTGCGCTGGAGGTCGAGGGCCTCGCCTCGGCCCTGATGGACTCGCTGTTCGTGCGCTCGCGCGAGAAGCGCCGGCCGCAGGCCGAGCAGTCGCCGGGGGTGATCGAGCTCGAGGCCGAGCGCGCGGTGCGCCTCTACGACGCGCTCGCCGCGCGCGTCGCGGTGCTCTCGGCCGATGCGCCGGACATGGCATCGCTCACCACCGCCGCCGCCCTCGGTTACGCCGACGGCCGCCACCCGGACGACGGCTGGCGCGACGGTCGCGCCGCGCTCGCGTCATGGTTCGCCGCCATCATGAAGCGCCCGGCGCTGGCCGAGACGGTGCCGGCGTTCTGAGCCACATCGCGGTCGGGCGCGGTCCCGCAACCGAGGAGACACGTCGAATGAAGGTCGGACTGTTCACCGCCGCGCAGTGGCATCCCGGTGCGGACCTCGCACAGGGTTTTCGGGACTTGCTGGAGCAGGGGCGCGTCGCACGCGCGAGCGGCTTCGCGTCGTTCCTGGTGGGCCAGCACATGCTCACCGGTCCCGAGATGCAGATGTTCCAGACCGTGCCGCTGATGGCGCGGTTGCTGCCCGAGATCGAGGGCATGCAGATCGGGCCGGGGGTCCTGCTGCTGCCGATGGTCAATCCGGTGATGGCGGCCGAGGAGGGTGCAACCATCGACTGGATGTCCGACGGCAACTACGTGCTCGCCGGTGGGCTGGGGTACCGGGACGAGGAGTTCGAGGCGATGGGCACCCGCAGGGCGGACCGGGTGCCGCGGCTGGTGGAGGCGGTGGAGGTGATCCGCCGGCTGTGGACCGAGGACCGGGTGACGCACCACGGCACGCACTATCGGGTGACCGGCGTCGGCGCCAGCGTGCTTCCGAAGCAGCGCCCGCATCCGCCGATCTGGCTCGGTGGTGACGTCGAGCCGGCGGTGCGGCGTGCCGCCCGCATCGCCGACGCCTGGCTCGCCGCGCCGGCGGCGAGCCTCGATCGCCTCCAGGCGCTGCTCGCGGTGTACCGCGCGGAGCGGGCGAAGCACGGCCTGCCGACCGACACCAGGTGCCCGATCATCCGCGAGTGCTTCGTCGGCACCAACGCCGAGCACGCGCGGCGGGTGAGTCGTGGACCGTTGCTCGCGAAGTACCAGGCCTACGCCGCCTGGGGCCAGAGCGACACCGCGGGCACCAATCTCGCCGACGACTTCGACGCCTTCAGCGCCGACCGCTTCCTGGTCGGTGATGCGGCCAAGGTCCGCGACGACCTGCAGCGACTGGTCGAGGTCACCGGCACCGACCACGTGCTGGTCCGTACGCAGTGGCTCGGCACCGACCAGGCCGAGGCGGTCGCGGCCATCGAGCGCATCGGGAACCTGGTGGCGAAGCTCTGAGCCGCCGCACGGGGACACGCGCTGGCGCGCGGGCCAGTCCCCCGCGCGGCCACGGCGGCCGCCGCTACGCGGTCGTATCGCGGGTCAGGGCCGAGCGGTGAGCGTCAGCTCCAGCAGCGGAAGCTCGCGCCCTGCGATGCTACCCGACGGGCGGGTACCGATGCGTCGCGCACCGGCGGCGAGGTAGAAGCCCTCCGCATGCGGGTCGGCCTCGATCAGCAGGCGCGAGGCCGCCGCCGCTCGGGCTCGGGAGACGGCGTCGGCGAGTAACCGGCGACCGAGCCCGTGCCCGATCCATTCCGGCGCGACGAACATCGCGTCGAGGCTCCTCGTGGTCCGGTCCTCGACACCGAGGGCATAGAAGCCGGCCACCGCGGTGCGGACCTCCGCCACCGTGAAGTCGCCGGCCGCCACGGCTGCCGCGGTATAGGACAGCTCGTCGCGGCAAGCCGCCATGAACGCGTCGGAGTAGCCCCATACCGCCTTCGACCGCATCGCGAGCGCGGCCAGCACGCCGGCCTCGCCGGGGCGCGCGCGGCGCAGCACCGCCGAGGTCGCGCACGCCGGTCTGCGGTCAGTGATGATGGCCACCGTGGTGGACGTGGCCGTGTGCGATCTCCTCGGTCTCGGCCGCGCGCACGTCGACCACCTCGATGTCGAAGCGGAGTGTGCGGCCTGCGAGCGGGTGGTTGAGGTCGACGTCGGCCACCGAGCCGCCGACCTTGATCACCGTGACCGGCCGCGGGCCCTGTGAGGTCTCGACCACGGCGCTCGACCCGACGCGCAGACGCTTCGGCTCGCGGAAGTGCTTCTTCGAGACCCGCTGGGTCCAGCCCTCGCGGCGCGGACCGTAGCCCTCCTCGGGTGGCACGGTGACGGTGAACGCCTCCCCCGCCTCGCGCCCGAGCAGGCCGGCCTCGACGCCGGGCAGAACGTTCTCGTGGCCGAGCAACGCCGCCATCGGCTCGCCACCACGCGAGGTCTCGATCTCGTCGCCCGCCTCGTCGTGAAGCGTGTAGTGGAAGCGGATCACGTGGTTCCGTTCCGCCTTCATCGCGGTCTCCTCCAGGTACTGGGTCGGTCGTGTCGTCGGGGCGCCAATGATTGCACGGGTGCCCCGTGGCGCGCCCCCTCCGCGGTGCCGGTCGCTGCCGGCGCGGTCAGGATGCGCGATACTGCGCGCCCGGCGGGCGGCGCTCGTCTCGCCGTCTCGCCAATTTCACCGAATCTCATTCGAAGGAGTCGCCCGATGGCGTTCTACGAGCTGCGTCAGTACAAGATCCTCCCCGGCAAGATGGACCAGTGGTTGGAGCTGATGGAGAAGGAGATCATTCCGTTCCAGGTCGCGAAGGGGATGGTGATCACCGGCAGCTACCGCGGCGAGACCGACGACTCCGTCTACATCTGGACGCGTCGCTTCGAGAGCGAGGACGAGCGCAAGGCGCTCTACGCTGCGGTCTACGAGAGCGACCACTGGAAGAACGCCATCGCGCCGCGCATCCCGGAGCTGATGGACCGGTCCGCGATTCAGGTCACCCGCATCGTTCCCACGTCGCGCTCGGTCGTGCGCTAGGCGCGGGGTCTCTGGGGACGGGTCTCTGCGGCGAGGCGGGCGGGCACGGGGGCCCGCCCCTACCTTGCCGGTCCCGTCACCGCGCGCGCGGCTCGGCGCGCTCGTGGCTCGCCCTCACCCCGACCGCGTGCAGCAGGCGGGCCGGCGTCGACCACGCGTAGCGCAGTGCCTCGACCCGTCCCCCGCCCGGGGCGTCCTCGGTCTGCCGGCCGGTGCACCGCCCGTGGATGCGCTCGTAGAAGGCGATGGCGGGGCGGTTCTCCTCGTAGACCCAGAGGTGCACCGGGGCCATCGGATCGTGGGCGGCCACCCGGCGCGCCGCCCGCGCCAGGAGGTGGCTCGCGAATCCCCGGCGATGTGCGCGGCGCGACACGTGGAGGTTCTCGATCAGCGCACCCCAGCGTGCGTCGGCCTCGAGCTCCACGCTCACGAACCCGCGCAGGCGGCCGTGCTCCTCCAGCACCAGCACCACCAGCGACGGGTCCGGATCGGCGAGCAGGTGACGCCAGTGACGACGATGGTCGCGCTCGACCGGCTCGGCGAGATAGGCGTCGTCGAGGATGCCGGCGTAGGCATGCCGCCAGCTCTCGGCGTGCAGATGCGCGATCTCGGGGGCGTCGGCGGCGCGTGCGGGGCGGATGTCGATGGGCACGTGGTCGGTGTAGAGCTGGGGAGCGGGTCACAAGTCTAGCAAGTCGGGCGGGTCCACCCACGGCGAGGGGTGGCGCTCCCTTGCATTCCCCCGACCAGCCGCTATCCTCCCGGGCCGCGCGAGACGGCGCGGCCAGTGGGAACCAGACGATGCCGAAGGTGATTTTCGTCGACGTCGACGGCGACGAGACGGTGGTCGAGCTCGATGAGGGCGCGAGCGTGATGGAGGCCGCAATCCACGGCAACGTCTCCGGTATCGAGGCCGAGTGCGGCGGCTCGTGCTCGTGCGCCACCTGCCATGTGTATGTCGACGAGGCGTTCGCCGGGCGGCTGCCCGCGCCGCGCGACGACGAGCTCGGAATGCTGGAGGCGGTCGCCGCGCCGCGCCGCGCCAACAGCCGCCTGAGCTGCCAGCTCCTGGTGCGCGCGGATCTGGACGGCCTGCGCGTGGCATTGCCCGAGACCCAGGTCTGACCCGTCGACACACGCCTCGACCGCGGCGCTGACGCGCCGCCCTCGGCGTGGCTCGGGGAGCGGTGACACTCCCGGCTCCGGTCGCTTGGCCGGGGCCCGCGTCAGCGGGACCCGAGCCTGTCCTGAGCCATGTCGAAGGGTCGAAGCGCGGAGCAGGAGTCGAATCGCCGCCTGGGCGACGCTCAGCTGTCGGCGTTCCACCGGTACCGGAAGTCGCAGTGGCTCGCGCCCTCCATGATGGTCTGGGTACGGGTGAGATCGATGCGGCGGTCGTAGCCCTTGCAGAACGTCCCGTCGCGACCACAGGACAGCAGGTGGCCGATCTCGGCCAGGCCCATCTCGCGGTACATCTCCGCGTAGCGGCAGCGCACCACGTTGTAGGCGACCTCGTCGTCGTCCTGCGACAGCATCTCGATCTCCAGCGCGCCATTGGCGGTCCACTGCGGCATCAAGCCGTGGAACCCGGCGAGGCTGGTCTCGCCGCCCTGGGCCGCGGCATAGGCCTCGCCCTGTGCGATCGCCGCCTTGCGAATCGCCGCGCCGACGATCTCCGAGGCCATATCCACCCCGAGACGCGCCTTCATCTCCTCGTAGATGGGCTTGATGACGTTCGCCTCGATGCGGCGCTGCTCGAACATGGGCAGGTCGGTCTTCATGTCGGTCTCCACGCAGTTGGGCGTCGGTGGCGATGGTAGCAACGGTACCCGCGTCATTCTCGGTCCAGGACCAGGGCGAGCTTGCCCACGGTGCGGCCCGATTCCAGGTCGGCGTGGGCGCGGGCGACCGACTCGAACGGGTAGGTCGTGACCGGGAGCGCCGGGATGCGGCCGTCGCGGTAGAGCCCGACCACGTGCTCGAGACCGATGCGGAGGCGGTCACCCTCGTGGGCCAGGAAGCTCAGGTTGAACGCCATCACGCTGCGGTTCGACGTCGTCATCCGTAGTGGATCGAACCGCGGCGTGCGCAGCCAGTCCCACAGCAGTCGAAGCCGATTGGGACGGCCTCCGCGGCGCGGCAGCATGCCGTGGAAACCGTAGACCACCAGCCGTCCGGTCGGCGCGAGGTGACGATAGCTCTGCATCAGCGTGCTCACGCCATTGGCGTCGAGCACGGCGTGGAAGCGCCCCGGTGCCGCGGCCTCGGCAGCGGGCCACAGCGCCTCGCTCGACTTGTCGATCACCACCTCCGCGCCGGCGGCGCGCGCCGCCTCGACCTTGTGCGGCGCACCAACCACCCCGACCACCCGACACCCGGCGAGGCGGGCGAGGTGGACCAGGGCACTGCCGACGCCGCCGGCGGCGGAATGGACCAGGACGTCGCTGCCGGGCGGTGGCGCGGCGAGCTCCAACGCGAACCACGCGGTCACCCACACCGCGGGAAAGGTGGCCGCCTCGATGGTCGACATCCCGGGCGGGATCGCCATCACCCGCTCTGGCGGGAGCAGGATCTGCGAGGCGTAGGCATCGAACAGCGTGAGCCCCATCACCCGGTCACCCGGGACGAGCCCGTGTGGTCCCGGCTCGACCGCTCGCACCCTGCCGGCGACCTCGAATCCCGGGGTGATGGGGAAGCCGACCATGCGGTTTGCCGACGCGTAGAGCCCCATGCGCACCACGCAGTCGGCGTAGTTCACGCCCACCGCGTCGACGTCGATCAGGACCCTGTCAGGCGCCGGGACGAGATCCGGGGCGGTGACCACCCGGAGCCGGTCGTGCCCGCCGGGCCGGTCGATGACCACTCGCCGCATGCTCAGCCCGCTCGCTCGGGCACCATGGCCCGGGTCATGGCGGCGCGACGGATGCGTCCGAGCGAGTACCAGTGCACCGCGCCGGCGGCGCCGAGCGCCGCGGCGAACCCGCCGACGATACCGAGCCGCGGCAGCGCGACGGTGAGCGCGAAGCAGAAGGTGGTGAAGGCGAACAGCCCGTTCAACATCCCTCGCAGCAGCACCTGCGCGTACTGCCCGCCCTGCGCCCGGTGCGAGCAGACCGCGAGCACCAGGCCCATGGTGGGGAACACCGCCATGAGGCCGGTCCAGGTCGAGCCCACGGCATCGGACAGCCCCGTGATCAGGACCGTCACCGCGGCGCCGGCGAGCATCCGCAGCACGAGCTCGCTGCGAGGCAGGCCGGTCGCGCCCGGCGGGAAGGTGACCTCGGGCACGACCTTCTTGCCGAGGGCGAGGGTGAGCGCGGTGAACGCGAGCGCCGGCACCGGTGGCAGGGCGAGGAGCACCAGTGGGATCGCGCTCGCCAGCCAGGCGGCGAGCGCCGCGGTCACCGTCGCGAGCCACGGTGCGCGCACGCACAGCCGCGCGTAGGCGGTCACGTAGACCACCGTGCCACCCACCGCCGACAGCGTCGCGGCGGCGGTGTCGGCGGCGAACCGCGGCCCCTGCTCGATCGACAGCAGGACGAAGATCGGGCAGGCGACCAGCGGGAAGCCTCCCAACCACCCGCCGACCGCGGGCCCCCAACGACGCCCGGCCATGGACACCAGGGCGAGGATCGTCGGCACCAGCACGAGCTTCAGCGCGAGCACGGGAGCCGGGGCGGTGTCATGTCGATGGCGCGAGCGGCTTGCGCAGGGTGACGTTGGTCGGGCGATCGTATCCCGGGTGGGTGCCCTCGGAGAGGAAACCGTACCCGAGGGATGCGTACCAGGCGCGCTGGCGCTCGAGCGCGAGGCGCACCGAGAGCGAGACGTGGTGCGCGCCGGCGTCGCGGGCGAGGGCCTCCACCGCGTCGACCAGGCGCCGCCCGACACCGTGCCCGCGCCACGGCGGGAGCACCGCCAGGCGGTCGAGATAGATCCCGTCGTCGCGCGGGTGCCAGAACACGCAGCCGACCACGGTCGCCCCGTGCTCGGCGACGAGGGCACCGCCGTCGGCGAGCTCCGCGCGCACCACCCTCGGGCGACTTGCGCTCGGCGCTCGACGGCGGGTCGAGTCGACCTCGGTACTCCGCGAACGCGGCGCGGATGACGTCGACCAGCACCGGCACGTCGGTGTCGCGGTGGGGGCGGACCGTGATCTCGGGAGCGGTCATCGGCGCCGGGACTGGCGTGCCGCGGTCAACGCGCGGCCCCGAGATGTATCGACAGCCACTCGGCGGCCGCCCCGCTCGCGGTCGCGAAATGCTCGACGTAGGGCTCGAAGTGGCCGCCGGGGACGAGCACCAGCCGCTTCGGCTCGAGTGCCTGCGCGTACGCTGCGAGGGCGAGATCGGTGGGGGTGATGGTGTCGTGGTCGGCGACGATCATCAGCAGCGGGGTCGGGCTGATCCGTGACACGTAGACCCCCGGCTCGTACTCGCGCGCCATCTCCAGGGTGCGCAGGGTGACCGCATTGCGCCAGGCCGGTGCGAATGCCCGGCTGCCGTCGAAGAACGCGAAGGCATCGGCGCCGGCGAGCGCGCACGGTGTCGTCGGGTCGTCGCTGACCACCGCGACCGTCTCTGGCGGCTCGCCGCGAAAGCGTGCCACGCGGTCGGCGTCGAAGCGCGCGAGCACCGCCGGGAGCTGGTCGGCCCGAATCCGGCGCTGTGACGCGGCCGAGCCGCTGATGGTGGGCACCTGCGACACCACGCAGCGCACGCGGCGGTCGATGGCGCCGACCACGAGCACGTGGCCACCGCTGTAGCTCGTGCCCCAGATGCCGATCCGCGCCGGGTCGATCCGGTCGACGGTGCGGGCGTAGGTGATGGCGTGGCGGTAATCGCGGATCTGGCGCCAGGGGTCGATCTCATCGCGCGAGGTGCCGTCGCTCGCGCCGAATCCCGCGTGATCGAACACCACCGCGGCGAGCCCGGCGGCGGCGAAGGCCGCGGCGAAGCGGTCGAGGTACTGCTCCTTGACGGCGGAGAAGCCGTGCGCCATCACCACCGCCGGCCAGGGGCCGTCACCGGCCGCCGGCAGCACCAGCCAACCGCGCAGGATCGTGCCCTCGGCGTCGAAGGCGATGTCGGTGCGTGTCGTCACGCCGGTCGATGACACCATCGAACTCCCCGAGCGAACCATGTGCAACCACCCTGGAGCGCCATGTTGGCGTGCCGGAAACTGCGCGACAAGCGGACCATGACTGTCTCGCATTGTTTTCGACGAGTCGGTCCATCGGGCTTGACAGGAATTCGCAATGCGGCCCAAATTGCGGCTCGATACGGCAATGGCATGCTGGCGAGGCGGTCCGCGAGCCGCTCCCCCGTGCCGATTCGACAACGGACTTCGGAGTTACATCGTGATAGGGATATCCACGGCGCGTTGCCGCGCTCGCCTGCTTTCCGTTTCCCTTACCATGCTGCTGTTCGCAGCTGGCCTCGCCAGCTTGTCCGCGCCCGCCGCCGCAATTGTGGTCCCGGTCGATCTGAGTGCGCCGGGTGACGCTCTGATCAGCCGTGACCTCGACACCGGACTGGACTGGCTGGATCCGGGGGTGACGGGTGGGAGCACTTTCGACGAGGTGATCGGGAACGCAACCGGGCCGGGCATCGCTCACGACGAGGGATTTCGGCATGCCACGGTCTCGGAGTTCAACGGATTGTTGCGGGCCTTCGGGGTTCCGGTTCCCCGCGACGCGCCGGGTGCCACCACCATCGCGTGGTTGGCGCCGGGTCTCGCCTTGCAGGACCTGGTCGGAGTCAGTGACGCGCGCACGCCGACCAGTCGCTCGATCGTGGGGTATCTGCTGACCGACGACGGGGCGCAATTCCTGCGCGCCCGGGTGACGGTCTATCTACTCGCTGGCTTCATCGGGGTGGAGTTCTCGGCCGACTACTCGCAGTTCGGACCCAATTTCTCCAAGCTCGGCAACTGGCTCGTCCGCGACACATCGAGCGCGCCCAACGCCGTTCCGGTTCCCGCGACTCTTTCGCTCGCCGCGCTCGGGATTTTCGGGTGTCGCGGGCGAAGGGGGGACCGCCGGGCGTAGCGCTACCGCGCTCACCGTCGCCGCACCTCCGGGTGGCGGGGGGTGGCCCATTCGTGGCAGAGATCCGCGACGTGGCGCTCGACCTCCGCCGCCGGCAGGTCCGGCGGGACCACGATTTCTGGCGCCGGGCGCCGCTTGCCGTCGTTCCCCAGGTAGAGCGCGCAGCGATCGCCGTCGCGCTCGACGCGCACGCGGCGGCCGAAGACGTCGAGGTCGATGGGTGGTTCGGTCGTCACCGGAATCCTGTCGTCGCTCAGCGTCCCTGGAACCGCGGTGCACGGCGCTCGGCGGTGGCGCGCACACCTTCGCCGAAGTCCTCGGTCGCGCGCAGTCGGCTCTGCACCGCGAGCTCGTGGTCGGTGGCGGCGCGGATCGCGTCGGCGAGATCGCCGCGCATGGTCCTTCGGATCTCGGTGAGCGCCAGCGGGCCGCCCTCGGCGATCTCGGCCGCGAGGTCGCGCGCCGCGGCACGCACCTCGGCGAGCGGCACCAGGACGTCGGCGAGGCCGAAGGCATGCGCCTCGTCGCCCCGCAATCGCCGCCCGGTCATCAGCATCAGCTCCGCCTTCTGGCGCCCGAGCACCCGCGGCAGGGTGACGGTGAGGCCGAAGCCGTGGTGGAAGGCGAGGCGCACGAAGTTCGCGCTGAAACGCCCCTCCGGGCAGGTGACGCGGAAGTCGGCCGACATCGCGAGCCCGAGCCCGCCGCCGATCGCCGCCCCCTGCACCGCCGCCACCACCGGGATGTCGGCCGCGAACAGGCGCACGGCCTCGATGTAGATCTGCCCCGCCTGCTCGTCGAGTCGGTCGGTGCCCCACTGGCTGCGCGACTGGAAGTCGGCCCCGGCGCAGAAATTCTTGCCCTCCGAGCACAACACGACGGCGCGGCAATCCGGGCTCGCGGCGAGGACTTCGTAGATGTCCGCGAGCTGGCGGATCAGCGCGTGGTCGAAGAAGTTGTGCGGCGGGCGGCGGATCTCGACGGTGGCGACCCGGTCGTCGACGCTGACGCTGACCTCCTCGGTGCTGAGCGGGTGGGGCATTGGTCGATCGACTCCTCTGTCGTGGGGGTGCGGCGTGACTCAGCGCAACCCGAGGCCGCGCGCGATGATGCCACGCAGGATCTCGCGGGTGCCGCCCTGGATGGTCAGCTTCGGCGCGATCAGCGTCGAGTAGCCGAGCAGGGTCTCGAAGTCGCGCAGGTTTCCGGGCGCGACCGACGGCGCCGGCACCAGGTCGCGGACCCGCGCCGGCAGCGCCTGCTCCCAGTTGGTGCCCAGATCCTTCACCAGCGCCGCCTCGGTGACCGGCACCTTGCCCGCCTCCAGCATGCTCGCCACCGAGACCGACATCTGGCGCAACGCCGAGAGCTGGGCGACCAACCGGCCGATGCCCTCGGCCAGGCGGTCGTCGGGCTCGGGGCCTGCCTGCTCGACCAGCGCCTGTAGCATGTAGATCGTCTCCAGGAACCGCTCGGGTCCGGCGCGCTCGTAGGCGAGCTCGCTCGTCGCCTGCTTCCACGCGAGGTCCGGCTCGCCCAGCAGGTGCGAGTCCGGCACGAAGACGTCCTCGAGCACCACCTCGTTGAAGTCGTGCCGCCCGGCGAGGTTGATGATCGGGTTCACCTCGATGCCGTCGCTCGACATGTCGACGAGGAACGAGGTCAGCCCGTGGCGGCGGTCCTCCTTCGTCGGCGGCGAGGTGCGCAGCAGCGCGATCATGTAGTGCGCGCGGTGGGCGTAGGAGGTCCACACCTTGCGGCCGTTGACCCGGTAGCCGCCGGGAACGCGCTCGGCGCGCGCGCGCGCGGCGAACAGGTCGGAGCCCGAGTCCGGCTCGCTCATGCCGATACAGAAGTAGCACTCGCCACGCACGATGCGCGGCAGGATGTCGGCGCAGATCGCCTCCGACGCGTAGCGCATCAGCACCGGTCCGCTCTGGCGATCGGCGACCCAGTGCGCCCACACCGGCGCGTTCGCCGCCACCAGCTCCTCGGTGACCACATAGCGCTCGAGAAAGCTGCGCTCGCCGCCGCCGAAGCGCCTCGGCCAGGTCATCCCGATGTACCCCGCCTCGCCGCAGCGGCGCGAGAACTCGGGTGAGAAACGGCCGCCGGACGACGGGTCGCTGGGGTCGAACCGCCCGGCGCGCGCCTCCTCGGCGAGGAACGCGCGCACCTCGGCGCGCAGCGCGCGGGCGGCGTCGGGGAGGGTCGCGGGGTCGAGCTGAATCGCGGCGGACATCGGGTCTGGCCTCGAGCTGGGAGCAGCGGCGTCGGCCGGCTCCGACGCCGAGCGATGTTGCTATCATCGCGTGCTGCCTAGTGTATCGGTGCCGACCCCATGTCACATACCGCGGATCCGGTTCTCGTCGACACCGTCGATCGCCTGCTCGAGGCCGCGTGCGACGCGTCGACGGTGGACGCCGTCGAGCGCGGGGAGCCCGCGCGCGCGCTGTGGGACGCGATCGCGCGGGCCGGGCTGAACCGGGCGTGGATGCCGGCGAGCGCCGGGGGCGGCGAGTCGTCGGTCGCCGACGTGTGCATGCTGGCGCGGCTGGCCGGGCGCCACGTCCTTCCGGTTCCCCTCGTGGACACGATGCTCGCGGGTCATCTCGCGGCGGCGCACGGCCTGGTGCTCGACGACACGCCGCATGCACTCGCCGCGTGGTCGAGCCCGCAGGCGATGGTCGAGATGCGCGGCGGGCGCCTCCACGGTCGCTGCCGCCGGGTTGCGTTCGCGCGCCACGCCGCGCGGGTGGTGTTGACTGCGCGCGCCGAGGACGGGCTGCGCCTCGCGCTGATCGACCCGGCCCGCGTCACCGTCGATCCCGGAGCCACCCTCGCCGGCGAGCCCCGCGACGACCTCGTGCTCGATCACGTCGAGCCGCTCGCGACGGCGGCGCTGCTGGCGCCGTGGAGCGGCGATGCACCGCTTCTCGCCGGGGCGATGCTGCGCGCGGAGCAGATGACCGGTGCGCTCGAGCGGATCCTCGCGATGTCGGTCCACTACGCGGGCGAGCGCGAGGCGTTCGGACGCCCGATCGGCAAGTTCCAGGCGGTGCAGCATGCGCTCGCGATGCTGGCCGGGGAGGTGGCGGCGGCCACCGCCGCCGCCAACGCGGCGATGATCGCCTGGACCGACCACGGACCCGACGCGGTG
The DNA here is from genome assembly GCA_024234875.1 of Ectothiorhodospiraceae bacterium. Lineage (GTDB taxonomy): Bacteria > Pseudomonadota > Gammaproteobacteria > HK1 > HK1 > JACKNM01. Next base: position 493,636 of record JACKNM010000003.1, read on the forward strand.
GCGACCGAGCGCGCGGTCGCGGGCGCGAAGATCAGGGTCGGTGAGGCGGCGAGCGCGGGCGCTGCCATCGCGCATCAAGTCCACGGCGCGATGGGATTCACCCACGAGCATCGGCTGCACCAGCTCACTCGACGGTTGTGGAGCTGGCGCGACGACCACGGGCCCGAGACCACCTGGGCCATCCGCCTCGGCCGACTCGTCGCCGCCGCCGGCGCCGAAGCTCTGTGGGCGGACCTCACGGCCTCGTAGCGGTCGCGGTGCCGGGGACGGGCTCCGGCGGCAGGCGGTGCCTATCCCCTCCCGGTGGTCGGAGGGTGTTTTCCGGACCCCGGCGCGCGGCGCGGTGGGGACAGGCACGCTCCGCGAGCCAGTCCCTGTGGGGGCGGGTCGCGTCGCCCGCCCGGGCTGCTACAGCGGCCACACCCACAGCAGCATCGGCACCGCCACCAGCACCACCAGCACCTCCATCGGCAGACCGAGGCGCCAGAAGTCTCCGAAGCGCAGGCCACCGGGGCCGAGGATCAGGGTGTTGTTCTGGTGGCCGATCGGAGTCAGGAAGGCGCACGATGCGCCGATCGCGACTGCCATCAGGAACGCGTCGGGGCTCGCGCCGAGCTGCTGGGCCGAGCTGAGCGCGATCGGGCACATGACCGCGGCGGTGGCGGCGTTGTTCATGAAGTCGGACAGCGTCATCGTCACCACCAGGAGCAACGTGAGCGCGACCACCGGATTGCCCTGGGCGATGCCCTGCAGCAGGGTCTGCGCGAGCACGTCGGCGGCCCCGGTCGAGGCCATCGCGCCGGCGACCGGGATGAGGCCCGCCAGCAGCACCACCACCGGCCAGTCGACCGCCTCGTAGGCACGCCGCGGTGGGACCACCCGCAGCACCATGAACACCAGCACGCCGACCGCGAACGAGACCGCGGCCGGGAGCAGCCCCAGCGCGGCGACCAGGATGGCGAGCGCCATCACGCCGGCGGCGATGGCGGCCTGGCGGGTGTCGGGCAGGTGGATCTGCCGCGCTGCGAGCGGGACGCAGCCGAAGGCCGCGGCGAAGCCGGCCAAGGAGTCCGGCGCACCCTGTAGCAGGAGCAGATCACCGGCGCGTACCGGCGTCGAGCGCAGGCGTTGGATCGACTGCCGGCCCTGGCGCGAGATCGCGAGCAGGTTCAGCCCGAATCGAGTGCGCAGATGCAGGTCCCGCGCCGAGCGTCCGAGCAGCGCGGAGGTCGGCAGCACCGCCACCTCCTGGAGCACGATATCGTCGGCCTCGCGGCGCTCGGCGCCGCGCTCGCGCCCGGCATCCTCCTCCGCGTCGGCGACCGCGCCGACGTCCGCCTCCCCCGTCGACGCCTGTGGTTCCGGTTTCGGCGGGACGTTTTCCTCCAGCGCGAGCCCGAGCCCGGACAGCACTGCCGCGAGTGATTCCGGCTCCGCCTCGATGACCAGGATGTCGCCGGCCCGCAGCCGTCGACTCGCGTACGGCGCCGACACACGGAAGGCGCTTCGCACGAGGCCGACCACCTGCGCGTCCGCGTCCTCCAGCGCCTCCTCGACCTCGTGCAGGGCGCGGCCGACGGCCTTGCCGTCGTCCATCACGCGGGCCTCGGTGAGGTACTTGCCGGTATCGAAGCCACCGGCTCCTCCGCGCTCGCGCCGCGGCACGATGCGCCAGCCGACCAGGGCCACGAACGCGACCCCGGCGACCGCCACCGCGAGCCCGACCGGCGAGAAGTCGAACATGCGAAAGCCGCCGAGCCCGGCCTCGGCGCGAAAGCCGGACACGATGAGGTTCGGCGGCGTCCCGATGAGTGTGGTCATCCCGCCGAGGATGGTGCCGAAGGCGAGCGGCATCAGCACCTTGCCTGGCGTGATCTCGTGCTTGGCCGCGACCTGCAGCGCCACCGGCATCAACAGCGCCATCGCGCCGACGTTGTTCATGAACGCCGAGAGCACGGCGCCGAGCGCGGTGAGCGTGGCGATGGTGAGCGTGGGCCCGGCGCGGGCAGGAACGGTGCGCTGGGCCAGTGCGTCGACCGCGCCGGTGCGCTGCAGCCCCTCGCTCAGCACCAGCACCGCGGCGACGGTGATCACCGCCGGGTGACCGAAGCCCGCGAACGCCTCCGCGCCGGGCACCAGCCCGGCCAGCACGCTGGCGAGCAACGCACCGAGGGCGACCACGTCGTGCCGCCACCGCCCCCACAGGAACAGCCCCACCGTGGTGGCGAGGATCCCGAGCACGGTGAGCTGGTCGCCGCTCATCACGCCGTCTCCGAGACGACGACCGATGGCATGGTCACGGCACGGCGGGTCGCGGGCGAGACGGGCATGCGGTCGGGTTCGCGCGGTCACGGCGCGGCGGCGCCGGGGTCGGAATCGTCGCACGTGGCGCGAGCCCGGTCCAAGCGACGACGCGGCGTGATTGACAGCCGCGTGGTGGATTCGCAAGGTAGCGGCCCGTTCGGGCTGGCGAGCTCGCCGAGAGGATTCGACCGATGACGGACACCGACGGCGCGCTGCGCCGAGTCGACGCCGAGGCGCTGCGCGCCCGGATCGTCGGCGACGAGGAGATCGCGCTGCTCGATGCGCGCGAGGAGGGCGTGTTCAGCCAGTCGCACATCCTCTACGCGAGCTGCCTGGCGCTCAGTCGGCTGGAGATGATGGCCCCCGCGATGCTGGCGCGACGGGCGGTACCCATCGTCACCTGCGACGACGGCGAGGGGTTGGCCGAGCGCGCGGCGCGGCGGCTGCTCGCACTCGGGTTCACCGACGTCGCGGTGCTCGACGGCGGGATCCGCGCCTGGGCGGCGGCCGGCTTCGAGCTCTTCAGTGGCGTCAACGTGCCGAGCAAGGCGTTCGGCGAGCTGGTCGAGCACCAGGAGGGCACGCCCTCGCTGTCCGCCGACGAGCTCAAGGCGATGATCGACGCCGGTGATGATCTGGTGGTTCTGGACAGTCGACCGTGGCCCGAGTACCACGCGCGCAACATCCCTACCGGCATCTGCTGCCCCGGTGCCGAGCTCGCCTACCGGGTGCACGACCTCGCGCCATCGCCGGCGACGACGGTGGTGGTGAATTGCGCCGGCCGGACGCGAAGCATCATCGGCGCGCAGTCGCTGCGCAACGCCGGTATCCCCAACCGGGTGCTCGCGTTGCGAAACGGCACCATGGGCTGGCACCTGGCCGGCTACACGCTCGAGGCCGGAATGGAGCGGCACTACCGCGAGCCGACCGAGCGCGGCCTCGCCGCGGCGAAGGAGGCGGCCGAGCGCGTGGCAAGTCGCTTCGGGGTGCGCACCATCGACCGTGCCACCCTCGAGCAGTGGCAGGCCGAGGGCGAGTCGCGCAGTCTCTACCTGCTCGACGTGCGCAGTCCCGAGGAGTACGCGGCCGGGCATCTTCCGGGGACGCGCTCCGCGCCTGGGGGGCAGCTGGTGCAGGAGACCGACATGTTCGTGCCGACGCTGCGCGCCCGCATCGTGCTCGTCGACGATACCGGCGTGCGCGCGACGATGACCGCCTCGTGGCTGGTGCAGATGGGATGGAAGCACGTTGCGGTCCTGGAGGGCGGCATCGGTGGCTCGACGCTGTTGCGGGGCGCGGAGTCCCGCCCGGTGCTGGGCCTCGACGCCGTGCCGCCGGCGAGCATGCGCGCGCACGAGCTGGCGCGGCGGCTCGAGGCCGGCGACGTCACCGTCATCGACCTCTCGCTCAGCCGCGCCTACCGTGCCGGCCATGTTCCCGGTGCGTGGCATGCGGTGCGCGCGCGATTGCCGGAGACCTTGGCGCGCGCGAGGGTGCGTGGGACCGTGGTGCTGGTGTCGGAGGATGGTCGGACCGCACGCCTCGCGCGACCCGAGGTGGAGGCGTTGGTGGATGGTCCGGTCGAGGTCCTGATCGGTGGCACCGCCGACTGGCGGGCCGAGGGGCGGCCGCTCGAGGCCGGCGACGGGCGCATGCTCGGCGCCGAGGGCGCGCCCTGGGTCGATCCGGGTGACGTGTGGCTGCGGCCGTACGAGAGTGGAGGCGACGTGGAGAAGGCGATGCAGAGCTATCTGACCTGGGAAGTGAACCTCGTCGAGCAGATCGCGCGCGACGGGACGGCCGAGTGGCTGCGCGCATGAGCGCCGGGGTGCGTTCCGACGGCTGGGAGGTCTACGCGCTGCGCTACGCCGAGCGTGTCGGTAGCACCGGTCAGGCGTTCATCTTCGACGACCTGCACGACGCGCCGCTGCCGATGGACTATTTCGTGTGGGCGCTGGTGAACGGCCCGCGTGTCATCGTCGTCGACACCGGCTTCGACGAGGCGGAGGCGAGGTCCCGCCAGCGCCAGCTCCTGCGCCATCCGGCCGACGCGCTGGCGAACGTCGGGGTCGACGCGGCGAAGGTCGAGAACGTGGTCGTCACCCACATGCACTACGACCACGCGGGCACGCTCGACCGCTTCCCGAACGCGCGCTTCCATCTCCAGGACCAGGAGATGGCCTACGTGACCGGGCGCTCGATGCGCCACCGTGTGCTCCGCTACCCGTTCGCGGTCGAGCACGTGGTGCAGATGGTGCGCCTGGTGCACGACGACCGCGTCGAGTTCCACGACGGGGCCCAGACCATCGCGCCGGGGGTGAGCGTGCATCACGTGGGTGGCCACACCCGCGGGCTGCAGGTGGTCCGGGTCGAGACCCGACGCGGGGTGGTGGTGCTCGCCTCCGACGCCGCGCACTACTACGCCAACATGGAGCGCTCGAACCCGTTCCCGATCGTCGACAGCGTCAGCGCGATGCTGGAAGGGCACCGCACGGTGCATCGCCTGGCGGACTCGCCCGCGCACGTGGTGCCGGGGCACGACCCGAAGGTGATGGCGATCTACCCGAGCCCGGCCGGGCTCGCGCCGGGCCTGGCGGCGAGCCTGCACGAGCCCCCGCGCGAGTCGTGAGCGCGGGCCGGCGGCGGCGCCGAGCGGTGGGGCCGCCGGCCGGGTGTGCGGCATGGCGGTGAGCCTCGCCGGCAATCTCCGCAAGATGCGGGTCGAGGCGGCCGAGCCGGTGAGCTACGCGCTGCGCCTGGGCAGTGACGAGGTGCGTCTCGACCAGCACCTCGGTGCCACCCTCTCGCTCGCGTTCACCGGGGCCATCCATTGTGTCGCCTGCGGCCGCGCCACCCGGCGCAGCTTCGGCCAGGGGCACTGCTACCCCTGCTTCACCCGGCTCGCCGCCTGCGACACCTGCATCGTGCGCCCCGAGCTCTGCCATTTCGACGCCGGCACCTGTCGCGAGCCCGATTGGGGGCTCGACCACTGCATGCGTCCGCACGTCGTCTACCTCGCCAACTCCTCCGGGCTCAAGGTCGGCATCACCCGCGAGACCCAGATTCCGACGCGGTGGATCGACCAGGGCGCGGTGGCGGCGGTGCCGGTACTGCGGGTCGGATCGCGCCGCGCGTCGGGATTGGTGGAGGCGGCGCTCAAGGACGGCCTCTCCGACCGCACCGACTGGCGAGCGATGCTGCGTGGTGATCCCGAGGCGGTCGATCTCGAGGCGGCGCGTGCGTCACTGCGCGATCGGCTCGACGCGGTCGCGGCGGCTGCCGCGGCCGCCGAGCCCCGGGCCGAGCCGGTCGAGCTCTCCGATGCCGAGGTCCGGCGGTTCACCTATCCGGTGCTCGAGTATCCAATCCGCGTTCGGTCGCTCGATCCGACCAAGGTGCGGCACATCGAGGGCACGCTTCTCGGGATCAAGGGGCAGTATCTGATCCTCGACGTGGGGGTGCTGAACGTGCGCCGCTTCGCCGGGTACGAGGTCGAGATGGCGGTGACGACCGCGTAGGGGCGGGCCCCTACCGGGCCGCCTGCTCCACATCGTGGGTAGAGGCCCAATAACGCAAATGACAATCATTTGCGTTATGGGGCCGGCTGCGTTAGCGTTCGGCCCGTCGCACCTCTGCGGTCCCGCGCGATGCGAAACCGAGACCCGATTGGCCTCGAGCCACCTCGCCGAGGCACACCGCCGGCACGCCGTGCCGGCCCGCCCCAGCGCCGACGCCCGTCCCCGAGGAACGGCCGATGATTCTCCTACAGCCGGATCGCGACCGGCTCGGTGCGCTGCTGGTCTGCGCGGCGCGCGGCTATCAGGCCGGGCGCGCCCGCGAGCGCACCCGGTCCGACGCACGGCGTGTGCCCGAGGAGACCGGTCAGGGCACCCGGCCGAATCCCAGTAGCTTGTCGATGCGCCCGAGCACGTAGTCGAACTGGCGCACGGGGGCGGGAAAGCCACCCTTGTTGCCCTCGACGGTGAACACGATGCCGTGCTCGGCGTGGTGGACCAGGCCGATATGACCCATCCAGCCCTCGGGCTGACCGCGCCACCAGAAGATGACGTCACCCGGCTGGGGCTGCTGTTGCTCGGGATCGTAGAGCCAGCCCTCGCGTTGGAACTGGTTGCGAATGTCGCGTGCGCCGAGGCTGTAGCGAAACGGGATGCCTCCGGGCGCCTGACTGAAGCACCAGCTCACGAAGCCGGCGCACCAGTTGGCGGGTGGCGGCACGATTCCGCGCAGGTATTTCTCGACGAAGGGACCGTCGTTGTTGGTGCCGATCTCGCGCGCGCCGTCGCGCATCTCCGCCAGCGCGGCGGCGAGGGCGGCCCTCCCCGGCGCGCTGCCGCCGGACGGGACCTCGCTCGCCGCCGTCGCCACCTCCGGCAGCGGGGGATGCTCGCCGTCGACGCGCTCGAGCGCCCACCAGGTCAGCTCCCCGACCTTGCCGTCCACCACCAGCGGGCGACCACGGGAGTCGAGGTTGCGGGCCTGGAACGCCTCGACCGCGCGCCGGACCTCGCGGTCGAAGACGTCGCCGACGTGGTTGTGGAAGCCGTGGTCTTGCAGCAGCTTGGTGAGCCGCCGCACCTCCGGCCCCTGCGCACCCATCTTCAGGAGCTTGGCCATCTCAGAGCCCTCCGGTCGGAAGGTCGAGGGTGGGGCGGGGCCGACACGGCCCGCTCGTTCACCGCGGCCGACCGACGAGGGGCACGCTAGCACGCCGCGGCGAGCACGACCTGTGCGGGATCACACATGCCCGACGGGGACTGGCTCGCGCACCGCGCGTGCATGTCCCCTTGCAGCGCAATCGAATCGGAGGGCGGGACAGGCACCGATTCCTGTCGGAATCGGCGCCCGTCCCCAGCGATCAGCGCAACTGCGGAATCACGAAGTCGGCGCCGGCGCGGATACCGGACGGCCAGCGTGCGGTGATGGTCTTCAGGCGGGTGAAGAACCGCACGCCCTCCGGCCCGTGCATGTGATGGTCGCCGAACAGCGACCGCTTCCAGCCGCCGAAGCTGTGATAGGCCGTCGGCACCGGGATCGGGACGTTCACACCCACCATGCCGATCTGGCATCGGCTGGTGAAGTCGCGTGCGGCGTCGCCGTCGCGGGTGAAGATCGCCGCGCCGTTACCGAACTCGTGGTCGTTGACGAGCCCGAGCGCCGCCTCGTAGTCCTTCGCACGCACCACGCTCAGCACCGGGCCGAAGATCTCCTCCTTGTAAATCGACATCTCGGGGGTCACGCGATCGAACAGGCAGCCGCCGAGGAAGAAGCCGTCGTTGCGACCGGCCACCGCGTGGCCACGACCGTCGACCACCAGCTCGGCGCCCTCGCTCACCCCGGCATCGACGTAGGCGCGCACCTTGTCGAGGTGCTGGCGCGTGACCAGCGGCCCCATCTCGACGCCGTCCTCGTCGTAGGCGCCGATCTTCAGCGACTCGATGCGCGGCTTGAGGCGACCGATCAGCGTGTCGGCCGTCTGGTCGCCGACCGCGACGGCCACCGACACCGCCATGCAGCGCTCGCCGGCCGAGCCGTAGGCCGAGCCCATCAGTGCGTCGGTGACCTGGGCCATGTCGGCGTCGGGCATCACCACCAGGTGGTTCTTCGCGCCGCCGAGCGCCTGCACGCGCTTCCCGTTGGCGGTGGCGGTGCGGTACACGTACTCCGCGATCGGCGTCGAGCCGACGAAGCTCACCGCCGCGACGCCCGGGTCGGAGAGCAGGGTGTCGACCGCCTCCTTGTCCCCGTTCACCACGTTCAGCACGCCGGGCGGCAGCCCGGCCTCGATCAGCAGCTCGGCGAGCCGCAGCCCGCACGAGGGATCCTTCTCCGAGGGCTTCAGGATGAAGGTGTTCCCACACGCGAGCGCGACCGGGAACATCCACATGGGCACCATGGCCGGGAAGTTGAACGGCGTGATGCCGGCGCACACCCCGAGTGGCTGGCGCATGTTGTAGCTGTCGATGCTCGACGCCACCTGCTCGTTGAACTCGCCCTTCAAGAGTTGCGGAATGCCGCAGGCGAACTCCACCACCTCGGCGCCACGCTGCACCGAGCCGGCCGCGTCCTCCAGCGTCTTGCCGTGCTCGGCGGAGACGATGCGTGCGAGCTCGCTCTTGTGCGCGTCGAGCAGATCGCGGAACCGGAACATGACCCGCGCGCGCTGCGCCGGTGGCGTTGCCGCCCAGCCGGGGAAGGCCCGGGCCGCGGACTCGATGGCGCGGCGGGTCTCCTGCGTGCTCGCGAACGGCACCTTCGCAGTGACCTGGCCGGTCGAGGGATCGTAGACCTCACCGAAGCGGCCGCTCTCGCCCGCGACGTGCTTGCCGTCGATGAAGTGGTGCAGGGTGCGCACGCCGGAACCGGTGCTCGCCATCGATGTCGTCCTCCGCGGGTGGTTCTTGACTCGGTGCAGACCGCGAAGGATACCGCCAATCGGTCGGCTCAGTCGCGCGTGAGCCCGGGCGATGGGTCGCGCGAGCCCGGTTCGGCTCACCACGGCTCGCGGACGATGATCACCCGGCTCGAGCCCGGGTAGACCCCGAAGGTCGCACGCGCGGTGGGGTCGTCGTCGTGGGCGCCGTCGCCGTCCCAGTCGAAGCGCAGCCACGGCAGGTCGGCGCCGGAGGCGGTGGAGAGGTCGAGCCGCAGATCGGTGTAGCCGGTGTTTCCGGCGAGCGGGGCGGTGAAGGCGAGACCGGCGTCGCCGGCGGCGAGCGTCGAGGTCGCGAAGCTCGCGGTGGTGGTGCCGGCTCCGATGGCGATCGTGGCCACCCCGAGGGCCGGGTCGGCGTCTGCGTTGACGAGATCCAGGTGCGCGGTGGCGACGACGGAGCAGCCGTCGTCCGTGTGGACGACGAAGCCCGCGCCGTTCCACACCTCGGCCCGCGCAGGGACCACGAGCGGCAACAGCTCCGAGCCGATGGCATTGGCGACGAGCAGCCGCCCGAAGCGCAGCTCGGTGCCGGTGATGGCGGTGACGGCGTAGCCTTGGCCGGTGTCGCCGGCTCCGGTGTTGCAGGAGGCGACGCTCGCGTGGTGGCAGACGCCGTCGGAGTCGGTGAGATCGCCGGCCGGGATGGTGAGGTCGACGGAGCCTGCGAACGCCGCCTCCGGGCTCGCGCCACGCAGGTAGGCGAAGGTTTCCCCGGCGAGGGTCAGGGTCGCGATGCCGTCCAGATCCGATTCGCCGGCGAGCGTCACCGTGCCGAGCGCCGGCGCGTCCAGCGTCCCGGACGACGTCGCGCTGCTCGCATAGCCGCGGTTGGCGAGGTAGGGCCCCGCGAGCTTGAAGAACGCGCCGCCGTAATTGGCGGTGACGTTGCCGGCGAGCCCACGAGCGGTGAGCGTGAAGACCGGGTCGGCGTCGAACGCGAACGGCTGGTCCATGTAGGTGAAGCCGCAGGTCCAGGTGCCGTCCGGTCCGTCGCGCAAGCTCGGGCCGCTGTCGGTGACGGTGAGCCGCGCCGGGTAGAAGCGCCCCACGTTGCGCGCCGCGCCGGTCACCGCCGCGCCGCCGCCGAGGTAGTCGGCGTGGTTGGCGAGGAGGTGGACGATGCCGACCTCGTCCCAGGTGAGCGAGGTGGTCGCGGCGCCGGCCGAGAATCCGCCGAGCGTGGTGGTTCCCGACAGTGTCCCCGCGCTACCCCCGAGTGGCGCGGCCAGCGCGTGGGTGATCGACGCGGTGGCCGGCGCCGATTCCTGGCCGAAATTCTCGGTGGCGATGTTGTCGGTGAGATCGGCGCCGGTGTCGGGGACCCCGTCGGCGTCGGCGTCGTCGGCCGCGCTCCACGCGACCGCGCGCACCGTGGTCGAGAACGACTCCCCGGCCATGCGGAACCGCGACCCGGCGGCGTCGGCGGCGAAGGACGCGCCGGCGGTGCCGTTGGCGGCGCGGTCGCCGGCGAGGTCGACGTCGAAGCCGAAGGGCCGCACCACGAAGGCGTTGCTCGCGCCGAGCATGAGATTCGCCGTCGGGGTGCCGCCGGCGTCGGGTAGTGCGTACCGGGCGTGCAGGCGGATGCGCCCGGCCTCGGGGTAGCGCAGCGAGAAGGCGGCGGTGGTGTCGGTGGCGTCGCCGAAGTCCAGCGCGACCGCGGTGTAGCTCGACGGCGCGCCGGCCGGATTGGCGGCGATGTCGGTGCCGTTCACCGCGACGTCGCGCCCGGCGACGCAGCCGCCGGGGTCGTCGCAGACGAAGGCGAGCTCGACCGCGACCGCGCCGGTGAGCGCCGCCTGGCAGGCGCCGGTGGCGGTGTCGGTGCGAATCGCCTCGAGCTCGACGGTCTGCGGCGCGGTGCGGCCGGCGACCTGGGTGGGGATCGCGTTCGCGACGCCGTTGGCGAGGAAGCGGAAGCCGGTCTCGGCGAACTTCAGCACCGGATCCTCGCCCGGGCTCTCCGACACCGTGCCGTCGGTGACGTCGATGTCGACCGCGCCGGTCGCGGTGTGTAGCAGCGAGACCGCCACGCCGCCGGCATCGGCCGCGACGAAGGTGTAGGTTGCATTTCCGCCACCGGAGTTCACGAGGGTTCCATTGCCCGACACCAGCGCCCAGTCGCCCAGGCCGGTCGAGGTCGAGAGCGCGATCGTGCCCTCGTAGCTGGTCTCGTCGGTGTGGTCCGCGGCGTGCGCCAGGATCTTGATGGGCTCGGCGAGACAGGTGATCGCCTCTGCGTCGTGAGCGATCGCGAAGTGGTCGACGCTCGGGCAAGGCACGACGGCGCGGATGACCACGTCGTCGACGTGGAACTCCTCGCCGCTGCCACCGTAGAGGTTCGTGATTCGGAACCGGACGCGGGTGTTGCGCGCGATGTAGGAGGTGATGTCGAAGCTGCGCGAGCCGCCGTTCTCGCCGGTGATGCCGGTGAAGGTCTCGAGCGTGGTCCAACTCGCGCCGCCGTCGGCCGAGATCTCCGCCACCGCGGCGTCGCTCGAGTCCACGTCGTCGGTGGTGGCCCAGTCGAACTCGAGTGTCGCCGAGGCGTAGGCCGACAGGTCGGCCTCGCGCTGGACCCCAGGTGTGCCACCGGTGTCGGGGTTGTCGTCGAGGATCAGCTCGCCGTGGTCGACCTCGACGTTGCCGTCGTCGGGCCCGACGCCGTCGCGGTCGACCTCGAGCCACGGGCCTGACCAGCGTTGGTCGCCGTCGTTGTTCGAGAACGAGTCGTTCGAGAAGCGATCGGCGAAGGTCTCGACGATACCGACGCAGGCGCAGGCGGGGCCGCCGGAGGCCTCGATCTGGACGTTGTCGAGGAGGATGCTCTCGAGCGCGCCGTGGTACTCGGCCGCGACCCGGAAGCGCACTCGGGTGGCGGCGGAGATGTAGGTCGAGATGTCGTGGCGGCGCGACTCTGCCGCGGCGCGGTCGTAGCCGGCGATCTTGTCGATGACGGTGTAGCTCTTGCCACCGTTCGACGACATCTCGACCACGATGGCGTCAGCCGCCTCGATCTCGTCGTTCAGGGTGAAGTCGAAGGTGAGGGCGGCCTTGGTGTAGCCGGCGAGGTCGACCTCGCGGGCCCAGCTCGGCTCGCCGCCCGAGTTCGGGGCATCGTCGAGCGCGAGTCGCCCGCCCTGCACGCGAGCCCGGCCGCTGGTCGGGTCGTCGTCGTCGTCGTCCTCGAGCCAGGGGGTGGCCCAGGCGGCGTTGCCGTTCTGGTTGGAGTAGGCGGCGGTCGAGAACTCGTCGCGAAAGACCGCCGGGCAGCCGCCGGCGAACGTGTACGGCGAGAAGACGAGATCCGTGCCCGGGCCGACCGCGCCGGTGGTGTTGTGGGAGAACTGGGTGTAGTCGTCGTCGTCGACCTCGACGCCGATGGTGGCGCTCGCCCCGGTGGCGTTGCCGGCGCCGTAGCGGAAGCGAATGGTGCCGTCCTCGTAGAGCACGATCTGAATCGAGTAGCTGCCGCGGAAGTTGTAGTGGGGCACGTTCTGCCACGAGGCGACGAAGCGCCGGTTGGGCGCGGTGCCCAGCGTGTCGTAGCGCACCGACCCGCCCCTCGAGGGCTCGAGATCGTCCCAGTAGCCGGCGATCACGCGGTCGGCCGATTCCTCGGGGCCGGGGCCGCTGGTGTGGTCCCTGATCGGGAGCGCCGTGTTGGTGTAGTCCTTGTGGAAGCCCTGGTTGGCACCGAAGTGCAGCACCGCGTTGCTCATCACCCGGACCTGGGTGTAGATGACGCCGCCGAACAGGAAGGGGAAGCCGATGGGGACGAGCTGGCGGTCGTCGTCGACCGGGTAGTCGGTCTCGGTGAGCTCCCAGACGACGTCGGTGGTGACGGTCTCGAACGCGGTTCCGGGCTCGGTGGTGAGGTTGTACGTCTGCGCCGGCGCGCGCACGCCCCAGGTCAGCATTGCGAGCATCGGGACGAGGCACGCGACGGCGCGGCGCAGTCGCCTGGCGAGCGGCGTCGCGGTGGTCGATGTTCGCGCCATCCCTGCTGCCCGGGAACGTGGCCAACTCGTTGTATCGGCTGAGTCTCGGCGAGGCTTGAGCGGAGCCCCGCGACGGCCGGGCGCGTTGCTACACTGCGCCGCGAGCGTCACGCAGAGCAGGAGGAAACCGTGTCGAGCATCTTCTCCAAGATCGTCAAGGGCGAGATCCCGGCGGACATCGTCTACCAGGACGACCTGGTGACCGCATTCCGCGACATCAACCCGGCCGCTCCGGTGCACATTCTCGTCGTCCCGAACAAGGAGATTGCGACCGCCGACGACCTCGCCGACGAGGACGAGGCTCTCGCCGGGCACCTGCTGCTCACTGCACGGCGGATCGCGCGCGAGCAGGGGATCGCGGACCGCGGCTACCGGCTCATCGTCAACTGCAAGGCCGACGGTGGCCAGGAGGTGCCCCACCTCCACCTGCACTTGATCGGCGGCCGCCCTCTGGGATCGATGGTGAAACGCCAGGCGTAGGGGGCGCCCTTCGACCCTTCGACCCTTCGACCCTTCGACGGGCTCAGGGCAGGCTCCCGCTGCGACCACGGCGCTGGCGCGTCGTGCTCAGCGTGGCTCAGGGACCGGGGGAGGCCGACCGGTCGCTGAGCCGGGTTCCGCGCAAGCGGAGCCCGAGTCGAAGCGAATGAATCGTCGGAACGACCGACCGGTCGCTGAGCCGGGGCCCGCGCAAGCGGGGCCCGAGTCGAAGCGGGGGCTTGCCTCGTCGAGAGACTGTATATAAATTCAGCCCCATGTCGAATCTCACCGAACGTCAGCGCGAGGTCCTCGAGTTCATCCGCCGCTTCACCGCGGCCGAGGGCTTGCCGCCCACCCGCGCCGAGATCGCGAGCGCGCTCGGTTTTCGTTCCGTCAACGCCGCCGAGGACCACATTCGGGCTCTCGTGCGCAAGGGGGCGCTCGAGGTCCGGCCCGGTCTCTCGCGCGGGTTGCGGGTGATCGAGCAGGCGCTCGCCGGGGCGCTGGCGGACGGCGTCGAGGGCGAAGAAGGGCTGCCGGTGGTCGGGCGGGTCGCCGCGGGCAGTCCGATCCTCGCGCTGGAGCACCGTCTCGGCCACTACCGCATCGACCCCGAGCTGTTTCGCCCTCGCGCCCACTACCTGCTGCAGGTGCGCGGCGCGAGCATGCGTGACGCCGGCATCCTCGACGGTGACCTGCTCGCGGTGCATCGGCGCCGCGAGGCCGAGAACGGCCAGATCGTGGTCGCGCGGGTCGACGACGAGGTGACGGTGAAGCGGTTCCGCCAACGCGGCAACGTGGTGCGGCTGTTGCCGGAGAACCCCGATTTCGAGCCGATTGTGGTCGACCTGCGCCGCCAGTCGCTGGTCATCGAGGGGATCGGGGTCGGAGTGCTGCGCAACCACCCGCTCTGAGCCGATGTGGTGGTGATTGTCCGTGCGCAAGGGCGATTCAGGAACGGACGAGGAGCCCGTCGAGCACGCTGACGCGCGGGCCTCGAGCGCGGTCGCGCAATCGCGGCTCGACTCGGTCCGGACGACCTCCCCCGGCGGGCTCGAGGCGCTGCTGCGCCACCCGGGGCTCTGGCGTTCCGGTGATCGGCAGACACCCCGCACGGCGCAAGGCGGTGCCATCGCGAGTGGGTGGGCAGCGCTCGATGCGAGCCTCCCCGGTGGCGGCTGGCCATGCGGAGCGCTGACCGAGATCCTGACCGACGCCGAGGGTATCGGTGAGCTGTCGTTGGTGCTGCCGGCGCTGGCCCGGCTCGGGGCGGGCGGGCGTCGGCTGGTGATGATCGCGTCGCCCTATCTGCCCTACGCCCCGGCACTCGCCGCGCGGGGCATCGATCTCGAGCGGCTGGTGGTGGTGCGTGGTGGCGAGCCCGCCGACCATGCCTGGGCGGCGGAGCTCGCACTGGGTAGCGGGGACTGCGCGGCGGTGCTGGCGTGGCTGGCCGAGCCCGAGGGGCGGGTGCTGCGCCGGCTGCAGCTCGCGGCCGAGCGTGGTGACACCTGGGGGGTGGTGTACCGCCCTGCCAGCATGGCGCGCCGGCCCTCGCCGGCGGCGCTGCGGCTGCGGCTCGGGTCGTCGCCGCAAGGGGTGTCGGTCGAGGTGTTGAAGTGCCGTGGTGGACGACCGCCGCCCCGCGCCGTGCGGCTGGACGATGTGCGATCGGTCGCGCTCGCGGCGCGGGCGGAGACGGCGTCGTGAGCGCCCGTCGTGCGCGCTCGCTCGCCCTCGCCCTCCCGGAGGTGGCGCGCGACGGCTCGGGGTCGGTCGAGGTGGTGGCGCCGGCGCGGCGGGCTCGACATCGAGAGCGTCCGCTCCCGGCCCGGCTCTGGCTCGCGATCGAGCTCCCGCGGCTCGCGCTCGAGGCGCACCATCGGCGCGACCCGACCGCCCCGCCGATGGCGGTGGGCGACGGGCGTGGCCGGCGGCCGCGCGTGGTCGCCGCCAACGACCAGGCGCTGGCCGCTGGGGTCGAGCCCGGCATGGCACTCGCCACCGCCAGTGCCCTGGTGCCGGCATTGCGGATGCTCGGGCGCGACAGTGCGGTGGAGTCGGCGGCGCTCGCCGATCTCGGTGCCTGGTGCGAGCAGTTCTCGTCGCTGGTGAGCCTGGAGCCGCCCGACGTGGTGCTGGTCGAGATCGGTGCGAGCCTGCGCCTGCTCGGGGGGCTCGGACCGCTGCGGCGCGCGGTGGAGGCGGGTGTCGAGGGCTTGGGTCTGACCGCGCGTACCGCGGTCGCGCCGACGCCGTCGTCGGCGGTGCTGCTCGCACGCGCCGGCATTCGCGAGCCGGTGACGGATCCGAACGCCCTCGCGGCACGGTTGGCGCCAGTGCCGGTGGAATGCCTCGGGCTTCCCGCGGACGCGGTGCAGATGCTGCGCGCGGTGGGCGCCGATCGGCTCGCGGACTGCCTGCGCCTGCCACGCGACGGGCTCGCACGCCGGGTCGGTCCGGCCGTGCTCGCGCTGCTCGACCGGGCACTCGGCCGGCATCCCGACCCGCGCGAGCCCCACCGCGCTCCCGAGGTATTCGAGCGTGCGCTCACCTGGCCCGATGCGATCTCGGACCTGGAGCGCGTGCTGCACGGCGCCCGATGCCTGCTCGAGGAGCTGGCGGGTTTCCTGCGGGGACGTGACGCCGGGGCGAGAGCGGTCGAGGTGTTGCTCGCGCACCGCGGCTTGCCGGCGACTCGTGTGGTTCTCGGCCTCACCGCGCCCAGCCGCGATCCGGTGCACCTGCTCGGCCTGCTCGCGGCCCGGCTCGAGCGGGTCGAGCTGGTGCACCCGGTGGAGCAGCTCGGCATGCGGGTGGTCGACCTCGCGCCACTGGCGCCGACCGCGACCGACCTCTTCGCCGCACCGGGAGGGAGTGTGCGGCCGGATGGTGGCGCTGCCGACGGCTGGCCGCGCCTGGTGGAGCGGCTGCGGGCCCGGCTCGAGGCGCGCGCGGTGCACGGTCTCGCGATCACCGCCGACCATCGGCCGGAGCGGGCCTGGCGGGCACGCGGCGACGCCGAGCCAGCCCGCCCCCATCCATCGGTTCCGGCGCCACCGCGTCGCCCCCTGTGGCTGCTCGAGATCCCGCGCCCGCTGGTGGTGACGGCCGGGGTGCCGCGCCACCGTGGGCCGCTCGCGCTCATCGAGGGCCCGGAGCGGATCGAGACCGGTTGGTGGGACGGTGAGGATGTGCGGCGTGACTACTATCTGGCCGGGAATCCACGCGGCGAGCGGTTCTGGATCTACCGCGAGCGTGACGGCGAGCGCGGCTGGTACCTGCACGGGGTGTTCGGGTGAGCCCGCCTTGACGTCGCGCGTCGCTTGAGGCTCCATCGCGTCCCATGCCGAGCCAACGTGGAATCGTCGCCGCCGGACACCCGCTCACCGCCGAGGCGGCCGAGCACGTGCTGCGTGAGGGCGGCAACGCGTTCGACGCGGTGATCGCGGCGATGGCCGCCGCCTGCGTGGTCGAGCCGGTGCTGGCCTCCCTCGGCGGCGGTGGCTTCCTGCTCGCTCACCCGGTGGCCACCCCGCCTCGGGTCTACGATTTCTTCGTCCAGACGCCGCGGCGGCGCGCGGCCGTCGACGAGCTCGACTTCTACGAGATCACCGCCGATTTCGGGCCCGTCACCCAGGCCTTCCACATCGGTCGCGGCACCGTCGCGGTGCCGGGGGTGGTGCGCGGAGCCTTCGAGATCCACCGCGACCTGGCCACCATGTCGATGCGCGACCTCCTCGCGCCGGCGGTCGAGAACGCCAAGCGTGGTGTCGCCGTCAGTGACTTCCAGGCCTACCTGTTCCGGGTCGTCGAGGCGACCTTCGCCGCCACTCCCGCCTCGCGGGCGATCTTCGGACACGGCGCCGACGCCTCGCCGGCCGACCGCGACCGGCCGTCCGGCCGCCTGCTGGGCGCGGGTGAGCGCCTGGTGCAGCCCGAGCTCGCCGACACCCTCGAGACCCTGGCCTTCGAGGGGCCCGATCTCTTCTACCGCGGCGAGATCGCGGCGGCCATGGCGCGCGACCTCGCGAGCGGCGGGCAGGTCGCGATGGAGGACCTGCGAGCCTATACCGTCGAGCGACGGGCGCCCCTGCTGCGCGACCACGGTGGCGCACGGCTCCTCACCAACCCGCCGCCATCGTCGGGCGGTCTGCTGGTGGCGTTCGGCCTCGCGCTGCTCGAGGGCAGTGATCTGGCCGACCATGCCCCCGGCTCCCTCGCGGCGGTGAGCCTGATCGCCGAGGTCCTCGCCGCCACCGTGGAGGCCCGCATCGAGGCGCAAGCCCGCGACCCGAGTCATCGGCTGCACCGCGAGACCGTCCTCGACGCGGCGCTGGTCGCCCGCTACCGAGAGACGGTCCTGGACCGCGCCCGCGCCAGCCGCGGCACCACCCAGGTGAGCGTGATCGACGCGGCCGGCAACCTGGCGAGCCTGACCCTGTCCAACGGCGAGGGCTCCGGGTACGTCGTGCCCGGCACCGGTGTCGTCATGAACAACATGCTGGGTGAGGACGATCTCAACCCGGGGGGCTTCCAGCGCTGGAGCACCGACACGCGTCTGGTCTCGATGATGGCGCCGAGCGCCGTGCTGTGGCCGGACGGCAGACGAATCGCCACCGGCTCGGGTGGCTCCAACCGCATCCGCAGCGCGGTGCTGCAGGTGGTGGCGAACGTGCTGCATCACCGGCTCGGCTGCGAGGCCGCGGTGCACGCGCCACGCCTGCACGTCGAGGGCGAGCACCTGAGCATCGAGGGTGGGCACGACGTCGAGCAGCTCGCGCCTTTGCTCGAGCGCTGGCCCAGCCACCACGTGTGGCCGGACCGCAACCTCTTCTTCGGCGGAGCACACACCGTCGAGGGTGGGCCCAGAGGCCTCGACGGCGCGGGCGACGCCCGCCGCGGTGGTGTGTGTCGGATGGCGTGAGCCGGCAGGCCGGCCAGGGGGCCGGGCAGGCGAATCCGGCACCGGCTCCGGGCACGGGGCGCGCGAGCAATGCCCGCGCCCATCTCGGCCTCGCCTGGGGGGCAGGCTCCTCCGCTCACGCGGTGGAGCCGTCCCCGGCGAGCGTCACTGTCCCTGCGGCGGCTTGCGGAACAACGTGAACAGCGTCTGCTGGTCCGGCAGCCCGTTCACGGTCAGCGACTTCTCGGTCTGGAACGCCTCCAGCGCCTTGCGCGTCGCCGGACCGTACTGACCATCCGGCGTCGCCTTGTAGTGGCCGAGCGCGGCGAGCGCCTCCTGGGCACGGCGCAACGCCTCGGCGTAGACGGTGACCGTGGTCTCGCCCGATGTCGTCTGTACCGGCGGGCTCGCCTCGGTGAGCCGCTCCTTCTTCAGCGCCTCGATCATCGCGATCACCGCGGCGCCGAAGCGCTGATCCGAGTTGCGCCCGCAGTGGTGCGCCAGGTACGCGGTGAGGACGTCGTTGGTCTCCCACGAGGCCAGGTCGTAGGTATCCTCGTTGAAGCGGTTGTTGGCGCTCAGGAAACCGTCCACCCAACCGGCGAACACGTAGTAGGCTTGCGAGCGCTTCTCGCGCTCCTCGAGGAACTGCTTGCAGGTGCCGATGCCGGCGCCCTTCACCGCATAACGTCCCTGTGAGTCCGCCGCGTGCCCGACGCCGGGAAGCGCCAACGCGCACGTGAGGACGAGGGCAGTCCGAATCGCGATCATGTGATTCTCCGAGCAACGACGGGCGCCGATCGTGCAGGTGCCAGCGCCGGGGGATCAACTCTGGCTCCTCTGGCGCGGGGCGACAAGGGGGCAGGTGAGCACACGGCGATCCCGGTCACGAATTCACTCCCGTACGACGAGCACCGAGCAGTCGGCGAGCATGCTCACCTTCTGCGACACGCTACCGAGCAGCGCCGACCCCACCTCGCCCACCCCGCGCGACCCGACCACCATCAGATCGATGTGGTTGGCGTGTGCGTAGTCGACCAGGGTCCGTGCCGGCTTGCCCTCGCGGACCGCCGTTCGCAGCGCGGTGATGCCCGCCTCGGCTGCCAGCACGCGGGCCTCGTGGACGATCTTGGTGGTCATCTGATCCATCACGTACTTCGGCTCCCCGAGGAGGTTCTCCGCCTCGAGGAAGCGCCGGAGCTGCGCATTCACCCGATACGGGCGGGTGACCGTGACCAGGTGGAGCTCGGAGCCGAACCGTGCGGCGATGGCGGCGGCCTGCCGGGTCGCCTCCAGACCGTGGACCGAGCCGTCGAGCCCGACCAGGATTCTCTCGTACATCGGCACGCCCTCCGTCAGATGAGCGGTGCGCAGGCAGCGCGCGGCGGATGGCGGCAGTCGTCGTCCTCGCCGACTCTACTCGGCCGCCTCGGGGATCTCGATGACCGGTGGCACCTCTTGCAGCTCTCGGAGCGGGATGTGGCAGGCGATCGCGTGCCCGTGGTCGGTCAGCTGCACCGCGGGGCGCTCGTCGTCGCAGATGGTGCCGACCTTGCGCGGGCAACGGGTGCTGAACGGGCAACCCGAGGGCGGATCGAGAACGCTCGGGAGATTGCCCTCCAGCACGATCTCGCGCTTGCGTACGTCCGGGTCCGCGATCGGGACCGCCGACAACAACGCCTCGGTGTAGGGGTGGTATGGCGGCTCGAAGATCTCGCGTGTGCGACCCCGCTCCATGATCTGGCCGAGGTACATGACCACGATCCGGTCCGCGAGATAGCGCACCACGCTCAGGTCGTGACTGATGAACAACAGCGTGGTCTCGTTCTCGCGCTGGATCTCGGTGAGCAGCTCGGTGACCGCGGCCGCGACCGACACGTCGAGTGCGGAGACCGGCTCGTCGGCGATCACCATCGACGGGTTGCCGGCGAAGGCCCGGGCGATCCCGATGCGCTGCTTCTGACCACCGGAGAGCTGGCGCGGGCGGCGATAGAAGAAGTCCCGCGGGAGCTTCACCGTGTCCAGGAGCTGGAAGACCCGCTGACGCACCAGCGCGGGGTCGGTCTCGACCCCGAACTTGCGGATCACCCGCGCGATCTGGGCACCGACGGTGTGGCTCGGATTCAGGGTGTCGAAGGGGTTCTGGAACACCATCTGCAACGCCCCGATCTGGCGTGCCGAGCGCTCGCGAACCGGAATCGAGCCGATGTCACGACCCTCGTGGCGAACCGCGCCGCCGGTGGCCGTCTCCAGGCCCATGAGCACCTTGGCGAAGGTGGACTTGCCGCAGCCCGACTCGCCGACGATGGCGACCGTCTCCCCGCGTCGCGCGTCGAAGTCGAGCGCCTCGTTGGCCTTGACCCAACGCACGCCCTGCCCCGAGACGAGCGCGGCCAGGGAGCGATCGCGCACCTCGTAGTACTTCTGCATGTGCTCGACCTCGAGCACCGTGTCGCCGATGTCGATCGGCGCCTGTGGCGCGCCGTGACTCGATTCCGGGTCGTGCACGACCGATTGCCAGCGCACGCAGCGCACCCGATGGCTAGCCTCGTCGCCGACACCCTGCATCGACAGCACCCCCTGGTCACACTGACCGGATACGAAGTGGTCGCAGCGCGGCCCGAAGTTGCATCCGGCCGGACGCAGGTGTGGCAGCGGAAGCTGACCGGGAATGGGTCTGAGCGGCGCCGCGTTCTTGTCCGCGGTTGGAAGCGCGATGCACCCGAACAAGCCGTGGGTGTAGGGGTGGCGCGGACGGTCGAACAGCGCGGCGATCGAGCCTTCCTCCACCACCTCGCCCGAGTACATGACGAACACCCGCGAGCACACCTCGAGGATCAATCCGAGATTGTGCGAGATGTAGATCTGCGAGGTGCCGTACTTCTCGCTCAGCTCGGCGATGAGCTTGGTGATCCCCGCCTCCACGGTGACGTCGAGCGCGGTGGTGGGCTCGTCGAGCAGCAGCAGCGCGGGGTTGGAGAGCAACGCCATCGCGATCACGACGCGCTGCTGCTGCCCGCCCGAGATCTGGTGTGGATACGCATCCATCACCCGCTCGGGATCCGGCAGGCGCACGTCGGTGAGGACCGAGAGCGCGCGCTCCCGGGCCTCGCCGAGCCCGATACCCTCGTGGGTCATCGGCACCTCGACGAGCTGCGCGCCGAGGGTGAGGCTCGGGTTGAGGGCGGCGAACGGCTCCTGGTAGATCATCGCGATCTCCGAGCCGCGCAACCGGCGCAGCGCGTCAGGTCCGAGCGTGGTCAGCTCCACGCCCTTGAACTTGATGCTCCCGCTCTTGATCGCGCCGTTGTGACCCATGTATTGCATGATCGCCATGGCGACGGTCGACTTGCCGCATCCGGACTCGCCGACCAGGCCGATGCTCTCGCCCTTCTCCACGGTGAGGGAGAAGTCGATGACGGCGGGGATCTCCCCGGCCCGGGTGTAGTAGGAGAGATTGAGATCGCGGATCTCGAGGACCGGCGCCGATTCGTCGAGCTGCATGCGTGGTCTCCTGGGCCGAGGGCGCGGCCAGCGTCAGTCCCGTAGCGAGATCTCGCGCAGCCCGTCGGCCAGCAGGTTGAACCCGAGGATCAAGGACGAGATGGCGATGCAGGGAAAGACGACCATGTGCGGGAAGGCGAGTGCCATCGAGCGTGTCTCGTTGATCATCCCGCCCCAGTCCGGATCCGGTGGTGGGAGCCCGAGTCCGAGGAAGCCGAGCACACCGATGGTGATGGTCACGTAGCCGAGGCGAAGACAGGCGTCGACGATGAGCGGGCCGCGTGCGTTCGGCAGGATCTCGACCACCATGATCCACCACGCAGGCTCGCCGCGGGTCTGCGCGGCGGCCACGTAGTCGCGATTCCTCAAGTCCAGGACCAGCCCGCGCACGATGCGCATGATCCCGGGACTGCTGGCGAAGATGATGGCGAACACGATGTTGGCGGCCGACGCGCCGAAGTGCGCGATGATGATGACGTAGAGGACGAGCACCGGGAACGACAGGATGATGTCCGCGAGCCGCGACAGGAGGTCGTCCACCCATCCGCGGTAGTAGCCGGCCGCGAGACCCATCAAGATGCCGACGAGGTACGCGCAGACGGTGGCGAACGGTGCATGGACGAGGACCGTTCGCGAGCCCCAGATGAGACGCGACGCGATGTCGCGCCCGATGTGGTCGGTGCCGAGCAAGAACGTCCCGGCGGCAACGTCGGCGTTGCCCGGGAACACCGCGCCCGGCTTCTGGAACGGCATCAGCGTCGCATTCGGCTCGAACGGCGCAATGACCGGTGCGAGGATGGCGGTGACCATCCAGAACAGGACCAGGGCCGCCCCGATCATCCCGATCCAACTCTCGCGCAACAGCGCGATTGCCCGTAGCGCGCGGAGCAACGCGCCGGAGCCAGCCGGGATCGTCTCGTCGCGAGTGGTCGCGTCACTCATGTCGAATGCCTCAAGTGAAGCGGATGCGCGGATTGAGATAGGTGTAGCCGACGTCGGCAATGGTCTGGGTGGCGACGGCCACGAACACCGCGACCATGGCGCAGGCCTCGATCAGGAAGATGTCCTGGTTGAGCGAGGCCTCCAGCAGCAACGCCCCGAATCCCTTGTAGGCGAAGAAGAACTCCACCACGATGACACCGGACAGCAGCCAGTTGACCTGCAGCATGATCACGGTGAACGGGGCGATCAGCGCGTTGCGCAGGGCGTGCTTGAGGATCACCGTGCGGTAGGGGAGTCCCTTGAGGATCGCGGTGCGGATGTACGGGGTGGTCATCACCTCGGCCATGGAGGCGCGCGTCATTCGCGCCACGTATCCGAAGTCGTAGAGCACCAGAACCATCACCGGCAGCGCCAGCTCGCGGAAGGAGAAGCCGTCCGACATCGAGCTGGTGCCCGGAAACAGCTTGAGCCAGAAGACGAAGATCGCGGACAGGAATACCGCGCTCGCGAACTCGGGCACCGAGGTGGTGACGATGCCGGTGATCGATATGCTGCGGTCGAGAAGCGACCCCTCCCGCATCCCGGCCAGAACCCCCAGCACCAGAGACAGGGGAATCATCACCGCGAAGACCCAGAATCCGAGGATCGCGGTGTTCCACAGCCGCGGCCAGAGCACCTCGCCGACCGGCGTCTTGAACCGGATGGAATCCCCGAAGTCACCGCGTGCCGCGTTGGCGAGCCAGCGCAGGTAGCGCTCGCCGAGTGGGTCGCGGTAGCCGTTGCGCTCCAGCCAGAGCTCGCGTTGCTCGGCCGAGGAGTAGGGACCGAGGACCTTGGTGGCGACGCCGTCGACGTCGATCTCGAGCAGCACGAACAGCAACGCCGACACGACGATCATCGTGATCACCATGAACGCCAGCCGTTTGGTGAGGAACACGAGCACGTTCAGACTCCCGGAGGGCGTGGCGAGCGCGCGTGCTCGGCAGCCGGAGGGTCAGGGGACAGGTCGCCTCGTGGCCGAGGTGGACCCGGCTGACCGGCGGGCACGGGGGCGCCGCGCGGGCACCGCGGTGGCGACGATCTTGGTGGTCGCCGCCACCGCGGCGCGGACTGCTCAGCCGACCGCGACGTCGTCGAGCTGGTGGTAGATGGTCGGATGCATCTTGAAGTTGTGGAGTCGGTTGCTGCCGGCCGCGAACACCGAGCGCCAGAGTGGCTGCACGATGACCGCGTCGTCCTGCAGGATCTTCTCGACCTTCTCCATCTTCTTCTTGCGCTCGGCGACCTCGAGCGTGGCCCCGGCATCGTCGAGCGCCGCGTCGAACTCCGGGTTCGAGTAGTTGCTCTCGTTCCACGGCACGCCCGAGCGATAGCCGAGGTTGAGCACCATGGTGCCGAGCGGGCGGTGGGTCCAACCGGTCATCCCGAAGGGAGTCTTGTCCCACACCTCCCAGTACTGACTGCCTGGCATGACGTTGATCTTCACGTCGATCCCCGCTGCCTTCCACATCTCGACCATGGCCTGGACCGCGTCGACCTCCCATCTGGCGTCGTTGTTGGTGTCGATCGAGAGCTGGATCCCGTTCGGGTGCCCGGCCTCGGCCAGCAGTGCCTTCGCCTTGTCGATGTCCTGCTTCATCCTCGGCAGCGCGAAGTACTCGGGGTGGATCGGGGCGACATGGTGGTCCTCGGCCACCGCGCCCTTGCCGCGGTAGGCGAGCTCGAGCACGCGCTGATGGTCGACGGCCGCCTGCAGCGCCTGGCGAACCAGCTTGTTGTCGAACGGCTTCTCGGTCACCCGCATCCGCGCGACGCCGGTCTGCGCCGTCACCGCCTCGAAGAGCTGCGCGTTCGGCAGGGCCGCGATGACGTCGAGCTGGTCGACGTAGATCTCGTAGATGAGATCGACCTGACCGGACGCCAATGCACCGACCGCGGCGGCGCGCTCGTCGCCGTGGTCGATGTACTGGATCTCGTCGAGGCTCACGTCGCCGCGCCAGTAACCCTGACGCTTGCGCAGCACGGCCTTCTCGCCGACGCCGAAGCTGACGAGCTCGTAAGGCCCGGTGCCGATCGGATTCTTCGACAGGTTGGCGCCGGTCTCGGCGAAGCTGCGGTGCACGATCGCGGTCGGGTAATTGTAGAAGTTCTCCGGGATCGCGAGCTCGGCACGGTTCAGGTTCAACCGCACCGTGTGCGCGTCGATCTTCTCCACCGCGCCGGGGGTCATCGACTTCTTGCCGTCGGACTCGGTGACCATCGACGAGAACAGGCCGATGTTCGACGAGCCGGTCGACGGGTCGAGCCAGCGCTCGAGGTTGAACACCACGTCGTCGGCGCCGAACTCGTCACCGTTCGACCACTTGATGCCCTTGCGCAGGTGGAAGGTCCAGGTCTTGAGATCCTCGGAAGCCTCCCATCGCTCGGCGAGGTAGGGGCGGGTGATGTTGTCGGGACCGGTGATCGTCAGGTACTCGACGATTTGACGCGAGACGTTGGACTTGGGGATCCAGTCGAAGGTCGACGGATCCGTCATCTCCTGTACCCGCATCGAGCACTTCAGCGTGCCGCCGCGCATCCCGGCCGCCCGCGCTTGCGGGATCAGGGGCTGTCCGATGATGCGACCGGCCAGTGCGTAGGCGGTGGTCGCGGAGACCCCGAGCAGGGTCGCGGTGCGCAGGAACTCGCGGCGGGTGACGTTGCCCTTGCGTAGCTCCTCGGCGAGCTCCGGGACGTAGGGGTGGGGATGGTCGTGCGCACGGGCGCGGCGCACGAAGTGGAATCGGGTCTTCTTCGAAGACATGCCCGTCCTCCTCGTGAGACTTGCGAAACGCGGGTGCCGGGCTCGCCGGGCGAGCGTGCACTCGCAGCGCACCGGTCGACCGCGTGGCGCGACGTTCCGGCTCGCCAGGGGCAAGGCGCGAGATGCGCATTGCAGGGATGTCAGGGGCTCGACCCCTCGGACTCGAGCGATTGCCTCCCTTCTGGTCGGGGCACCATAGCCCATCGAAAAATGCACTGCAAACCACGTGCCGGCGTCGAATCCGCCGCGCGAGCCGATCGCGCCGCCGTCGTCGGGCGTCGCAGTTGTGCTGGATCAGCGCATGGACGCTTGCACGATCGGAGACTGGAACCTCCGGCCGGTGTCGGACTCCAATCTCTCGATTCGGCGCTCGGACGAGCGGCCGGCACCACGGTCACGGCGAGGAATGGGCATGAGAACAGTCAAGCTCGGCTGGCGGTCGGCGACATTGGCGGGCCTCGGTCTCGTCCTCGGTGGCTGCGCGACGTCGACCGCGCTCGTGCCGCCCTGCTGTTACGAGGGTCCGTTCGCCATGGCGCGCCTCAGCGAGGTCAGCGTCGTCACCGAGGACGGGCGCCGCCTGCGCGCGGAGGAGGCGTTGGCCGGTCTGCATGTCGGTGACGGGGTGCTCAATCGTTCGTTGCCGTTGCGCAAGGTCGATATTCCCCAGGTCGTGCAGCAGCAGCTCCAGCGAGTGTTTCCGCTCTACGATGCGAACGCGAACGGCGTGTTGGAGGAGCCGGAGCTGACGGCGCTCTACGTCGTGGAGGCCGCGCGCGGGGTCGGGGTGGCGGGTGATCGGCTGGAGGTCGGGGGCAAGCCGGCGCCCGCGCTGGTGCTCGCGTCGGCGGACATCGGTGGCCTGGTCTCGTGGGTCGAGGCGCGCCGCGCGCAGATGACCCCGCAGGGGCGGGCGCTGTTCGAGGAGCTCGAGATGCTGGGGCGCGATCTCCGCGTCCGTGGCGTCGACAACGCCGATCGCGAGCGGCGGGTGTTCCCCGAGCCCTGAGCTCGGTCGCTCAGGGATTCAGGCCGGCGTAGACCAGCTCCGCGATGGGGAGCAGCGCCTCGCGCGACATCTTCCCCGTCAGGGCGTAGGCGAGCGGACCATCGACCCAGTAGAAGACGCTGAACTCGCCTTCCTCGGCGAAGCGGAAGGCCGTCGCCTCCCGCGAACCGGGGTTGTGGCGAATGAACAGCGTCAGCCGGTTACCGCCCCGCTCCTCGTACATGAACTGGGCCGCCGGCCCGGGGCCGGCCGGCAGGAGTCGCCCACCGACGAGCTGCCAGCCGGAGGCCGCCAGGCTCGGCGCGCGCAGCGGCGAGCCGAGGCGCTTCGACAGCCACGCCACCAGGTGTTGCTCCTGATCCGCGGTGACCTCCACCGGGTGGCGGACCTCGGGGAGGTACACGGTGTGGGCGAACGCCGCCGGGCGCACCAGCTCGCTCTCGAGCGTCGGCCGGGTGGCGACGTGATCGCGCACCACCCAGCCGGCGACGCCACCGACCAGCAGCAGCGCCACCGCGGCGGCGATCCGCCGCAGCCCGGGCGAGACCGCGCCCCGCGGACGGGCCTGAGTGAGGCGATCCGGGACGGGCTCGCGCAACACGTGCGCGTACGCCGCCCGCAGCCGCTCGTTCGCGCGTCGCTGGCGGGCGAGCGCCGCAGCCCGCTCCGGCTGCTCGGCGAGCCACGCCTCGACCACCGCGCGCCGCTCGGGCTCCAGCCGATCGTCCACCCAGGCCTGGAGGTCGGCGTCGCGGATCGGGCCGGGTTGCATCCGACTGCTCACTTGACTCTCCGCAGCCCGCGACCGGGCCCGTCCTCGAGCACCTCGGCGAGCCGTGCGCGTCCCCGCGCCAGACGCGACATCACGGTGCCGACCGGGATGCCGAGGGCATCGGCGGCCTCTTGATAGGTGAGTTGCTCGACCGCGACCAGCAGCAGGACCTCGCGGTGCTCGGGGGTGAGCTGGGCGAGGGCGCGGTCGATGTCACGCAGCTCCATCGCCGCCAGCCCGTCGCCGTCGGCCGATTCCTGTTGCGCCAGCGTGGCGTCGTCGAGTGACCGCAGTCCTCCCTTGTTGCGGCGCAGATCGTTGACGAACAGGTTGTGCATGATGGTGAACAGCCATGCCCGGATGTTCGTGCCCGGCTTCCACAGCCGGGTCCGCCCCAGTGCGCGCTCCAGGCAATCCTGCACCAGGTCGTCGGCGCGTGACTGGTCTCCGGTCAAGGCTCGCGCATAACGGCGCAGGCGCGGGATCTGCTCGACGATGAGACCGCGGACCGGGGTCATCGCCCGGGCGTCCGTGGCCGGTGCCCGGTGGCACCCGGCTCGCGGTGGAACGAATCGTCGATGAGACCGCGCAACGCCAGCTCCTCGCCGTGCCTCACCGCGTCCTGAATGCCGGTGAGGGTGCCCTCGTGTCGGTAAACACCACCGGCTCGCGCTTATTCCCCGCTGCGGGGGACGACGCCGCAGCGGTGCCGCGGTGTGCTTTGTCACTGCGCTCGGTCCGGCGTGTGCCTAGTCTCGCGGCCATGGTCGAGCGGACGCGCGAGGGGACGGACATGGGCGGCTCGGTGCTCATACTCGGTCGGCTGCGGATGTCGTGGGCGGGCGCACGGCGGTTGGGCGCGCGAGCGATCGCGGACGAGGCGGTCCTCGACGCGGCCTGGGTCGACACCGAGGGTGGGCCGTGCCTGTGGGCGGAGGGCGAGGCGGGTCCCCTGTGCCTGGTGCTGCGCTCGGCGCCCGAGCATCCGGGCGGCGTCGAGGACATCGACGACGACGCCGCGAGCGGCGACACGCGGGTGGCCGTGCGCGTACGTGCCCGGCGCCACGATGCCGCCCGTCGATGCGCGGTGGCGCCGGTGCGCGCGAGGCTCGACGTGCAGTCGGTCTGGATCGAGGGCGACGGGGCGGCGCTCGAGCGCATCGGGCGTGGTTGGACGAGCCGCCTGGCCGAGCGCGCGGCGCTCGCGATACCCTCGGCGCCGGCCCGGCCGCGACCCCGGTAGCAGGCCCTCACCGCGTGGTGAGCACGATCTTGCCGATGTGGCGGCTGCTGTCCATCAGCGCGTGGGCGCCGGCGGCATCGGCGAGCGGGAACGTCGCGTGGACGAGGGGGCGAACCGTGCCTTGCTCGAGCAACGGCCAAACCCGCTCGGCCAGGGCGCGCGCGATCACCGCCTTCTGCTCGACCGTCCGCGGTCTCAGCGTCGAGCCGGTCACCGTCAGCCGGCGCGCCATGATGGTCTGCAGCTCGAGCTCGACGTGCGATCCATGCTGCAGCGCGATCTGGATCAGTCGACCCTCGACCGCGAGACAGGCCAGATTGCGGGCGAAATAGTCCCCGCCCACCATGTCGAGCACGACGTCCACCCCGCGCCCGTCGGTGGCGCTCTGGATGCGCTCGACGAAGTCCTCGTTGCGGTAGTCGATGGCGCTGGCCGCGCCCAGCGCGATGCAGGCGGCACACTTCTCGGCGCTACCGGCAGTGGCATGGACCGTCGAGCCGAGCGCCGTCGCGAGCTGGATCGCGGTGGTGCCGATGCCGCTCGAGCCGCCGTGGACCAGCAGCGACTCACCCGGCCGGAGTCGGCCGCGGTCGAAGACGTTGGTCCACACGGTGAAGAACGTCTCCGGCACGCCGGCGGCGGCGACCGCGTCGAGCGAGGCCGGAATCGGCAGGCACAGCGGTGCGGCGGCGACGCAGTACTCGGCGTAGCCGCCGCCGGTCACCAGCGCGCAGATGCGGTCGCCCACCGCGGGCGTGGTCACCCCGTCGCCCACCGCCACCACCTCCCCGGCGATCTCGAGGCCGGGGATGTCGGACGCGCCGGGTGGCGGTGGGTAGGCGCCCTCGCGCTGCATGACGTCCGGGCGATTGATGCCCGCCGCCTCGACTCGCACCAGCACCTCCCCGGGGCCCGGCACCGGTGTCGGGCGTGTGGTCGGGACCAGCACCTGCGGCCCGCCCGGGGCGCTGATCTCGATCGCGGTCATGCTCGTCGGTGCGTTGCTCACCACGGTGGTCTCCTTCCGGTTCAGCGCGGGCCGGCTTCGGCCCGCGCGGTCGCCCGGGGCAGGCCACGGGCCACGAAATGGGGGTTGTCGAAACCCGGCTTGCCGTAGGTCAGCGGCTCGCCGGCGAGGGTGGTGACGCTGCCGCCGGCGGCCTGCAGCACCGCCTGCCCGGCGGCGATGTCCCACTCCATGGTGCGCCCCAGGCGCGGATACATGTCCGCGCTGCCCTCGGCCACCCGGCAGAGCTTGAGCGACGAGCCGGCGGAAATCAGCTCGGCGACCTCGAAGTCCGCCAGGTAGGCGTCGGTCTGCGCGTCGCGGTGCGAGCGGCTGGCCACCACCACCAGGCCGTCGCCCGGCGCCCGACAGGCGATGCGCTTGCCCGGCTCCGGGCCCAGCCGGCGCCACGCGCCGTCGCGACCGTCGGTCCAGTAGGTCGCGTCGAGGGCTGGGAGGTGGACGACGCCGATGCTCGGCCGCCCGTTCTCGACGAGGGCGATGTTGACGGTGAACTCGCCGTTGCGGCTGATGAACTCCCGGGTACCGTCGAGCGGGTCGACGAGGAAGAACCGGCCACCACTCACGTCGGGCACCACGCCGGCGGCGACCGCCTCCTCGGCGACCACCGGGACGTCCGGCGCCAGCGCCGCGAGCCCCTGCAGGATGATGCGCTCGGCGCGCTCGTCGGCGTCGGTCACGGGGGAGTGGTCCGCCTTGTCGCGGACCTCGATGTCACGGCTGTAGATCGCCAGGATCTCGCGTCCGGCGCGCTCCGCCAGCTCGGTCAGCGCGCCCACCAGGGCCGCCGGGTCGATCGTCTTCAAGTCAGCGTCCTCCTGCCACGTCCATGATCGTGCCCGTGCAGTACGAGGCCTCGTCGCCGAGCAGCCAGACGATGGCCGCCGCGATCTCCTCGGGCATCCCGCCGCGCCCGAGCGGGATGCCGGGGGCCAGCCGGTCGACGCGCCCCGGCTCTCCGCCATCGGCGTGGATGGTGGTGTGGATCATCCCCGGACGGACCGCGTTGACGCGAATGCCATCCGCCGCGACCTCGCGGGCGAGGCCCACGGTGAAGCTGTCCACCGCGCCCTTGCTCGCCGCGTAGTCGACGTACTCACCCGCGCTGCCGGCGCGCGCCGCCACCGAGGACACGTTGACGATGGCGCCGCCGTCGCCGCCGCGGCGCCGGGACATCCGCCGCACCGCCTCGCGCGCGCAGAGCAGCGTGCCGAGGACGTTGACCGCCAGCATCCGCTCGATGCGGCCGAGCTCCATGTCCTCCAGGCGGCTCTGCCTGGCCACGATACCGGCGTTGTTGACCAGGCCCGTCACCGGTCCGAGGTCGGCCGCGGCGCGGTCGAACAGGCGGACCACGTCGGCCTCGACCGCGACGTCACCGTCGACCGCCACCGCGCTCCCCCCGGCGTCGCGAATCGCGTCGACCACCGCGCGCGCGGCGTCGGCGTCGCGACGATACCCGACGCAGACCCGCCAGCCCTGCCGCGCGGCGTGCCGCGCGGTGGCCGCGCCGATGCCTCGGGCGCCGCCGGTGACCACCAGGGTACCGCGCTCCGACATGTCCTCACTCCCCCGTACCGGGTGACCAGGCGCCGCGACGGTGCTCGGACCGAGCCGTCGCACCACCGCGCCCGCGCACAGTGTACGGATCATGGTGCGGCCGCGGCAGTGCACCCGCGCGTGGGCGGCCGGGGTGCGCGGGGGTTCCCGCCCTTGGCGCGCGTCGGGGCGAGCGTTATGTTTCCCGCCGCCGTCGCATGGCGGTGGGAGGAGGAGGACGGCGATGGTCGAGGGGCGCGGTATCGATCACCTGGTGCTCGTCACCGAGGATCTGGACGAGGCGTCGGCGTTCTACCGCACGCTCGGGTTCACCACCACGCCGAGGGCCGTGCATCCGTTCGGAACCGGCAACGCCCTGGTCCAGCTGCAGGGCAACTTCATCGAGCTCGTCGGCATCGTCGATCCGGGGGCGATCGCCACCGCGGAGCCCGGCGGCTTCAGCTTCGCCGCATTCTGTCGCGACCGCCTGCGCGAGGCCGAGGGGATGTGCATGCTGGTGCTCGAGAGTCGCGACGCGCGCGCCGACCACGCGGCGTTCACGTCGCGGGGCCTGCGCACACACCCACCCATGGACTTCCAGCGCCTGGCACGGCTACCCGACGGCAGCGAGGTCACGGTCGGCTTCTCGCTCGCCTTCGTCACCGACCCACGGCTGCCGCGGGTCGCGTTCTTCGTCTGCCAGCAGCACGCCCCGCAACACTTCTGGAAGGCCGAGTACCAGACCCATGCCAACGGCGCCCAGGTCGTCGACCGGGTGTACATGGTGGCGGAGGACCCGCCGGCCCTCGCCGACCTCTTCGCCGGGCTGCAGGACCGCGACAGCGTGCGGGTCGACGACGACGAGCTGGTCGTGGCGACCGCACGGGGCGACGTGGTGGTGATGACCCCGGGGCGTTTCGAGGCGCTCTACCCGGGGGCCCGGCTCGCGGCGGGGGCTGCGTCGGGCTGCTTCGCGGGCTTTCGGGTGCGGGTCGAGGATCTCGCGCGTGCCCGCGCCATTCTCGACGGTGAGGGCATCCCGCATCAGGCCCGCGACGGCAGCCTGCGCATCTGGCCGCAGCGCGCCCACGGGGTGCTGATCGAGATCGAGGAGTCCGAGCCGCCGGACGACTGAGCGCGCGCCGGCCCTGGCATCGGGTCGGCGCCGAGGCGTGGGTTGCCGGGTGCCGGGGGCTCAGTTCACGCGCAGGCGAGCCGCCGGCTCGGCGCCGTGCGCCACCAGGCTCTCGGCGAGGATGCGCGACACGATCTCGTCGCAGACCCGCTCGGCCTCGTCGTTCGGCACCTGGCAGGTGCCGGCGTTGCGATGGCCGCCGCCGCCGTAGCCGAGGCACAGATCGCCGATGTTGACCGTCGAGTTGCGGTTGACGATCGACTTGCCGATGGCGAACACCGTGTTCTGACGTTTCAGGCCCCACAGCACGTGGATCGACACGTTGCATTCCGGGAACAGCGCGTAGAGCACGAAGCGATTGCCGGCGAAGATGGTCTCCTCGTCGCGCAGATCGAGGACCACCAACGGGCCGTGGACGGTCGAGCAGCGCCGGAGCTGCTCGCGGAACGCGTCCTGGTGGCTCAGGTAGAGATCCACGCGCTCCTTGACGTCTGGGAGCTGCAGGATCTCGTCCACCTCCATGTGCCGGCAGGCCTCGATCAGCTCCATCATGAGTTGGTAGTTCGAGATGCGGAAATCGCGGAAGCGGCCGAGCCCGGTGCGCGCGTCCATGAGGTAGTTGAGGAGCACCCATCCCTTCGGGAACAGGATCTCGTCGACTGCGAACTGCGCCGAGTCGGCCTTGTCGACCGCCTCCATCATCTCGCGCGAGACGCGCGGGAAGGTGGCCGGGCCACCGAAGTGGTCGTAGACCACGCGCGCCGCCGACGGGGCATGCGCGTTGATGACGTGGTTGTCGGGGGCGTCGTCGCCGAGTCGCCGGGTCTCGCTCTCGTGGTGGTCGAACGCGAGGTGGCAGCCCGGCACGTACGGCAGGTTGGTGGTGATGTCGCGGTCGGTGACCGACACCTTGCCGTCCTGCATGTCCTTGGGGTGGACGAAGAGGATGTCGTCGATCAGGTCGAGCTCCTTCAGCAGCACGGCGCAGACCAGGCCGTCGAAGTCGCTCCGGGTGACCAGCCGGTAGTGTTTCTCTCGGGGCATCTCGTCGTCTCCGTGAGGGCTCGATGGCGTCTTGCGCCAGTACCGTCCCGGTATCGGCGGCGGGCGCCGGCGCTTGAGCGTGGTCCCGGCGGGCGGGGCTCAGTGCGCGCCGCGGGGACCCTCGAGCAGGAACGTCTGCATCTGGCCGCGACCCTTGATCTCGATCGACCCACGTGGTGTCAGGACGTACTCGGCGCGAAG
Organism: Ectothiorhodospiraceae bacterium; assembly: GCA_024234875.1. Taxonomy (GTDB): domain Bacteria; phylum Pseudomonadota; class Gammaproteobacteria; order HK1; family HK1; genus JACKNM01. Next base: position 527,000 of record JACKNM010000003.1, read on the forward strand.
CCGCGCCTCGACCGCGAGCGAGACCTGGATCTCGCCGGGAAGTCCCTGGGACTCCATGCGGCTGGCGACGTTCACGGTGTCGCCCCAGATGTCGTAGGTGAATCGCGTGCGGCCGATGACCCCGGCGACCACCGGGCCACAGTGGATGCCGATGCGCAGCGACATCGGGTCGGCGTAGACCGAGGACAGCTCCGCGATCGCGCGGCGCATCTCGAGCGCGGCATTGGCGGCGGCGCGCGTATGGTCGGCCCGCGAGCCGGGTACGCCGCCGACCAGCATGTAGGCGTCGCCGATGGTCTTGATCTTCTCCAGACCGTGGCGCTCGACGAGGGTGTCGAAGGCGCCGAAGACCTCGTTGAGCCGATTCACCGCGGTGCGGGCGTCGGTGCGGGCCGCGAACTCGGTGAACTGCACCAGGTCGGCGAACAGCACCGTGACGTCGTCGACGTCCTGGGCGACGCTGCGCTCGCCGGTCTTCAGCCGCTCCGCGACCGACTTCGGGAGCATGCTGAGCAGCACCCGGTCGCTACGTTCACGCTCCCCTCGGAGCTGCTCGAGGTAGAGCCGCTCGCGGTCGCGCAGTCGCTTGCGCTCCAGGCAGGTGGCCACGCGCACGCGCAGCAGGGTGGGATGGACTGATTTCGGCAGGAACTCGTCGGCGCCGAGCTCGATCCCGCGGGCCACGCTGGCCACGTCGTCATAGGCCGAGACCATGACCACCGGCAGGCCGGCGAGCGACGGCTGCTCGCGGATCCACTCCAGCATCTCGAACCCGTTGACCTCCGGCATGATGAGGTCGAGCACCACCAGGTCGAACGTCGCCTCGTCGAGCAATCGTTTGCCCTCGGCGGCAGAGGCGACACTGCGCACCCGATGGCCGAGCTTCTCGAGACGCCGCGCGAGCAGCATCCGGTTGGCCGGATCGTCGTCGACGACCAGCACCCGGCCGCACTCCCGCCGTGCATTGACCGCGCGCGTGGCGGGGCTGGTCACGCTGCGCATGGCGGACGCCACCATGTCCTGCGTGGTCGCGGACTGCGCGGTCACCGGTGGCTCGCCCTCGCTGCCGAGCAGGTAGCGAAGGCTGCGCTCGGTGGTCCAGACGCCGCTCAGCACGTGGCGGAGCTCGGGTGTCCAGGGCGCCTCGGGAGCCGCCTCGAGGGCGAGCTCGACGAAGCCGCCGACGAGGTTGAGCTTGGCGTTGATGTCGTGTCGGAGCTTGCGCGTGGTCGCGTCGGGCTCGACGCCGTGGCGGGTCTCCTCGGCCTGGCGGACGACGCGCTCGACCAGATGATCGAGCTGGCTCGCGGCGGCGTGGGCCTGCTCCAGATGCCGGCGCAGCTCGGTCGGGATCTCGCCGTTCTCTGCCAGCAGCCGGCAGAACCCCAGGATCGCGGCCACCGGGGTGCGCAGCTCGTGCTTGAGCAACGCGACGCGTGCACGTTGCCCGTCGAGGCGCTGAACGGCGCTACCGGCAGGCTCGACGGTCTGCTCGAGCATGGCCCGATGCCCTAGCGTCGGCGCCCGGCCGCGTGCTGGACGCGGGGGCGGGTCGCGGCGGAGAGGTCGGCATCGGGCATCGCAGGTGGGCTCCACGAGAAGGGGCGCGGGTGAGCGCGTGCGGCGACTGCCCGCAATCATCGGCCGTGGAGCGCGAGTCTTGAGACGTGGGTCTCGTTTTCGAGTGCGATCGTGTGCCGCTGGCGAGGCGGCGATGCCCGCGGCGGGTCGGGGCACGCCGGAGTGCGCGGGCCCGGGCCGGCCCGCGTCATCGGGGGTGGTCAGGCTGCGGCGTGGGCCCAGCGGAGATCGGGCATGCGGCGATGCCAGTCGGTCCGCGACTGGTAGGCAATCCCCGCGCGCAGGACGGTCGACTCGTCGAACGCCTTGCCGTAGAGCATCAACCCGATCGGCAGCCCACCGGCGTCGAACCCGCAGGGCACGCTGAGCCCGCACAGCCCGAGGATGTTGCCGACCGACGTGTTGCGCAGCGTCAGGATGTTGACCTTGCCGTAGGTGCTCGAGTCGCGGTCGGTCTCGGCGACCGGCGGGGCGACCATCGGCACCGTGGGGCAGAGCAGCACGTCGACGTCGCGCAGCGCCGCCCGCGCCCGGGCCCGCAGGCGCTGCCAGGCGAGCGTGGTCTCGAAGTACTCGTGCGCCGGGATGTCCTTGCCGAGCACGATCCGCGCACCGACCACCGGGTCGAGCGCATCGAAGTGCTCGTCGACCAGGCGGCGGTTGAAGGCGTAGGCCTCGGCCGCGATCACCAGTCCGCGCGGGTTGAGCCGCCGGGTCTCCTCCGCCTCCGGGAAGCGCAGGCTGCCCACCGTGGCGCCGAGGGAGCGGAACACGTCGCCGGCGGCACGCACCGCCTGCTCGACCGCGGGCTCGACATCGTCGAAGAACACGGTCTCGGCGAAGGCCACGCGCAGGCCGTCGAGCGGGCCGCCGACGTCGCCGAGCGGCCGGCGGTCGCCGTGGCCGAGCGTCGACGGATCGGCCGGATCGGCGCCGCGCATCGCCTCGAACAGCAGTGCCGCATCCCGAGCGTCGCGGGTCAGCGGACCGACCGAGTCGAGGCTCGCGCTGAGCGGGTAGACGCCGGCGCGGCTCACCTCGCCGACCGTGGTCTTGAGCCCGGTGACGCCGCAGAACGAGGCCGGGATGCGCACCGAGCCTCCGGTGTCACTGCCGAGACCCGCCGGGGCGAGCCCCGCCGCCACCGCCACCCCGGTGCCGCTGCTCGAGCCTCCCGGCAGGCGCGCGACCCGGTCCCACGGGTTGTGGGGGGTGCCCTCGTCGTGATTGATGCCGGCCCCGCCATAGGCGAACTGCACCGTGTGGGTCTTGCCGAGGAGCACCATGCCGGACTGCGCCAGGCGGCGGACCACGGTGCAGTCCTCGCTCTTGACGTTGTCGGCCAGCAGGTGGGTCCCGGCACGCGTCGCCTCACCGCGGACGTCGAACAGGTCCTTGGCGACGTAGGGGATACCGTCGAGCGGTCCGAGCGGGCAGCCGGCGCGTAGCCGCCCCTCGGCGGCCCGGGCCTCGGCGCGGGCGCGCTCCGGGCAGACCTTCACGAAGGCATGCAGGGTCGGGTCGAGCGCGCCGATGCGCTCGAGGTAGGTCTCGGTCAGCTCGACCGGCGAGAGGTCGTCCTCGCGCATCCGGCGGGCCAGCTCGGTGATCGGCGCAAACAGCGTGGCGTGGTCGGTCATCGGTCACCTGCAATTCGGGGCTCGTCACCCCGGTTCGATCTCGGCCGTGAGCCGGCGAGCGAATCGCGCGCGCTCGACGACGCGAGCGACCGGCTCGCCGGTGGGCCTCGGTGCTGGGCCTCGGTGCAGCGACCCGGCCGCGCCTAACGTCCGGCCGACGCGCGCCGGCGGCGCCCGGACCGTTGCCCGTCACCGGTGGACTCGGTGTCGAACAGCTCCGCGAGCTGCTCCATCACCGCGCCGCCGAGCTGCTCGGCGTCGACCAGGGTCACCGCACGACGGTAGTAGCGGGTGACGTCGTGACCGATGCCGATGGCCAACAGCTCGACCGGGCTGTCCCGCTCGATGTACTCGATCACCTGGCGCAGGTGCTGCTCGAGGTAGTTGCTCTGGTTCACCGACAGCGTCGAGTCGTCGACCGGCGCGCCGTCGCTGATGACCATCAGGATCCGTCGCTGCTCGGGCCTCGCGAGCAGGCGCTCGTGGGCCCACAGCAGCGCCTCGCCGTCGATGTTCTCCTTGAGGATTCCCTCCCGGAGCATGATGCCGAGGTTCTTGCGGGCGCGGCGCCACGGGGCGTCGGCGGACTTGTAGACGATGTGGCGGAGATCGTTGAGGCGCCCCGCGTTCGGCTTCTTGCCCCCGGCGAGCCAGCGCTCGCGCGACTGCCCGCCCTTCCAGGCGCGGGTGGTGAAGCCGAGGATCTCGACCTTGACCCCGCAGCGCTCGAGGGTCCGCGCCAGGATGTCGGCGCTGGTCGCGGCGACCACGATCGGTCGCCCCCGCATGGACCCCGAGTTGTCGATGAGCAGGCTGACCGCGGTGTCGCGGAACGTGGTCTGCTTCTCCATCTTGAACGACAGCGGATGCAGCGGGTTCGCCACCACGCGCGCGAGGCGGCCGGTGTCGAGCAGCCCCTCCTCGAGGTCGAAGTCCCAGCTTCGAGTCTGGCGCGCCATCAGGCGACGCTGCAGACGGTTGGCCAGCTTGCCGATCACGCTCTGCAGTGGCTGGAGCTGTTGGTCGAGGCTCTGGCGCAGGCGCGTCAGCTCGTCCGGCTCGCACAGCTCCTCGGCCCCGACCACCTCGTCGAACTCGGTGGTGAAGGCGTGGTACTGGAATCGGTTCGGGTCGTTGCGGCCGGACTGCGGCGGGTACATCGCCTCGCCCGAGGCGTCCGGATCCTCTGCGCCGAACTCCAGCGAGCCGGGATCCATCGCGTCCATCGCGTCCGAGGCGTCGGACGCGTCCTGGTCCGCGCCGTCGCGCATCTCCAGGCCCTCGACCGACTCGGCCTCACCGGCATCGGCGTCGCCCGCCTCGCCCTCGTTCAACGCGCTCGAGCTCGCCTCGTCCTCGCCGCCGTCGGCGTCCTCGGGCTCCTGCTCGATCTCGGGGGCCTCGTCGGGGAACCCGAGGTTGTGCAGCATCCCCTTCAGGGTGTCGGCGAACGCGCGCTGGTCGCGCATGCTGTCGGCGAGCGCGCGGAGCTGCTCGCCGATCGAGTCCTCGAGCTGTGGCCGCCAGAGGTCGACGACCTCGCGCGCAGACGGCGGTGGTGGGCTCCCGGTCATCGCCTCACGCGCGAGCAGGCGCACGATCTCGGCGAGCGGGGCCTGCTCGGCGCTACGCATCGAGCCGTAGCCCTGGGCCCGATAGCGCTCCTCGAGCGCGGCGTCGAGGTTGTCGGCCACCCCGGTCATCCGGCTGGCGCCGATGGCCTCGCAGCGCGCCTGCTCGACGGCGTTGAACACCGAGCGTGCGGCCGGGTCGCGGGGGGCGAGGCGGCCATGGACCTTCGCGCTGTGATGTCGCAGCCGGAGCGCGAGCGCATCGCACTGGCCGCGTGCGCTGGCCACGTCGGCGCTGCGCAACGGCACCGCGGGACGACGCAGCTTCAGCGTCTTGCCGCTCATCGACGGCGAGTCGGTGACGAACTCGACCTCGACCTCTCCGTCGCGTGAGATGGCACGGGTGGTGGCCGCGGTCGCCTGTCGAAAGTGCTCGACCGCGGTCGTCGGGTCGTTGCCCTGGGAGTGGTGGCGTGTCACTGCTCGTTCAGCCTCGGTGCCGGGCGGCCAACGGCGCGCGTTGGACGGATGCCGCGCTCGCGGTCGGTTCTGGTCCGAGCATCGGCCCGACCGTGCTCAGGCGAGCGATGCCTGCACCCCGGTCTCCGGAAGCTCGGTGCCGAAGCAGCGCTGGTAGTACTCGGCGATCAGGGGCCGCTCGACCTCGTCACACTTGTTGAGGAAGGTCAGACGGAACGCGAACCCGAGGTCGCCGAAGAGCTGCGCGTTCTCGGCCCAGGTGATCACGGTGCGCGGGCTCATCACGGTCGAGACGTCGCCGGCGATGAACCCGGCGCGGGTCAGATCGGCCAGCGACACCATCTTGCTGATGGTCTGCCGCCCCTCCGGCGTGTCGTAGGCCTTGGCCTTGGACAGCACGATCTCCGCCTCGGCGTCGTGCTCGAGGTAGTTCAGGGTGGCCACGATGCTCCAGCGGTCCATCTGGCCCTGGTTGATCTGCTGGGTGCCGTGGTAGAGACCGGTCGCGTCACCGAGACCGACGGTGTTGGCGGTGGCGAACAGACGAAACGCCGGGTGCGGATGCAGCACGCGGGACTGGTCGAGGATGGTGAGCCGGCCCTCGGCCTCGAGCACGCGCTGGATCACGAACATCACGTCCGGGCGACCGGCGTCGTACTCGTCGAACACCAGGGCGGTCGGGGTCTGGTAGGCCCAGGGCAGGATGCCCTCGCGGAACTCGGTGACCTGCGCCCCGTCGCGCAGCACGATGGCGTCCTTGCCGACGAGGTCGATGCGGCTGACGTGGCTGTCGAGATTGATGCGGATGCACGGCCAGTTGAGCCGCGCCGCGACCTGCTCGATGTGCGTCGACTTGCCCGTGCCGTGGTAGCCCTGGATCAGCACGCGGCGGTTGTAGGCGAAGCCGGCGAGGATGGCGAGCGTGGTATCGCGGTCGAAACGATAGGACTCGTCGAGCGGCGGCACGTGCTCGGTGCGCCGGCTGTACGCCGGGCACTCCATGTCGGAGTCGATGCCGAACGTCTCGCGGACGGACACCTTGATGTCGGGAGTGCCGAGCCCGGCGTGGTCGGAGATGGTGGTCATTCGGGTCCTTTCCTGGTCGCGGGCGACCGGAGCGTGAGCGGCGCGCGCGGGCGTCGCTCGCCAGGGCCGGTACCCGGGAGATAGAAAGCGGCAAGCTACTTCGATCCGGGGCTTCGGTGCAAGCGATCGAAGCGCTTTCTCGGAGGGCCCGGGGACTCGGGCCCGGGGGACCTTCCGGGTCCGAGGCGGGGTGGGGCCCGGGCCGCATCCGGTCGCCGGTGGAGGACCGGATGCGGCGCGCGGTGCCTCAGTGCGACATCAGCACCGGCACCGTCATGTGGCGCAGCAGATGCCGGGTCACGCCACCGAGCACCACCTCGCGGAAACGCGAGTGGCCGTAGGCGCCCATCACGATCAGATCGGCATCGGCGTCGGCGGCGCGCGACAGCAACAGATCGCCGATGTCGACGTCACCGGCCACCACCTGCTCGGCGCTCGCCTTCACCCCATGACGCGCGAGGTGCAGCGAGATGTCGGCACCCGGGAGGTCGCCGGCCTGGCCTTCCCGTGGGTTCGCGTAGACCACCTCGACGTGCTCCGCCGCGACCAGGAAGGGCATCGCGTCGTGGACCGCGCGGGCCGCCTCACGGCTGCCGTTCCAGGCCACCAGAACGCGCTTCCCGGGTGGGCGTCTGACCCCGATGTAGGGGATGACGAGCACCGGGCGGCCGAGCTCGAGGGTCAGGGAGTCGGGCAGGCCACCGACCACTGCCTCCTCCTCGTCGCCGCCGCCTTCCTGGCCGAGGATCACGAGATCCGAGTACCGGCCGTGCAGGTTCAGCGTGCTGACCAGCTCACCCTCGGCCAGCCGCCACTCCGCCGCGATACCGGCGCGATCGCAGATCTGCGCCACCTGCTCGCGCACCGACTCGATGCGCTTGGCACGGTCCGCCTCGAGCTGCTCGAGCAGGGTCGGCATCACCGGAGCCTCGACGAAGACCGGCACGTTGAGCCCCGGGTCGACACAGACCGTGGTGAGGTGGGCCTCGAACCGATTGGCAAGCTCGATGGCTGCCTCGAGGCGGCCGGCACAGGACTTCCCGTCGTCGACGTGCACGACAAGATCGCGATAGCTCGACATGACTGCTCTCCCGGTTGTGTTGGCCCCGGCCGCCAGTGGACGGGGTCGCGTCTTCCTCCGAGCGCCACTCGTCAGGCGGACGGCTCGGCTCGATTCGTCAACCCCGCACCTCGATCTTGCGCGGCGTCGCCGCCGCCCGCTTCGGGATGTCGACGCGGAGCACACCGCTCGTGCAGCGCGCGGTGATGCGCTGGGCATCGGCGGTATCCGGCAGGCTGAAGCGGCGGTAGAAGGTGCCGCGCGCGCGCTCGGCCCGGCGCATGGTGGTGCGCTCGGCATCTCCCGGGGCCGGCCGCTCGCCACGAATGCTCAGGACCCCGTCCGCCATCGACACCTCGATCGCGGCCGGGTCCACGCCGGGCACGTCGGCCTCGATGACGAAGCCGGCGGCCTCCTCGCGGATGTCGACCGGCGGCATCCAGTGGCTGGTCACCACGTTGCTCTCCTCGTCGCGGCCGACACCCGCGCTGCCGAATCCGCGCAGCACGCGCTCCATGTCGTCGAAGGGCCAGCGGCGAAGCGGATCATCTCTCGACGAGCTCATCTACGGCGTCCTCCGATGCAATGACTCACGGTCTCGGCGTGATCGGCGAGGCGGACTGTGGCACGTCCGGCGAGCGGGGATCCACGTCGGCTGCTCGCCCACGCTCGGTCGACCACGGTCACAGAGTCTCCTCGGGGTGGTGGATGCAAGGAATGACGGGGATCAACAGCGCGTGCGCGAGCGCGGTCGCATCCGGCTCGGTGCCGGGCTCGACCCGAATCGACAGCGCGCGCTCCTCGGCGGCCAGCGGCTCGAGACGCGTGCGCTGCCACTCGAGCACCGCGAGGTCGGCATCCGACGGGTCGTCGCCACGCCGGGCTCGCGCCGCGATGCGCGCGCGAAGCGTCGCCTCGTCGGCGTCCGCCCACAGGATGCGCAGCGGCACGCCGAGCGAGTCGGCGAGGGCGTGGAAACGGTCGCGCCATCGCCGGTCGATGAACGTCGCGTCGACGATCGCCGCGTGGCCCGACTCGAGCACCGGGACGGCGAGCGCGGCCAGGTGCTCGTAGGTGCGCGACGTCGCCTCGGCGCCGTAGAGCGCGGGGTGGTCACCGAGCAATCGCTTGCGCTCGACGTCGGAGCGGATGCGCACCGCGCGACCGACGCCGGTGAGGCGCGCGGCCTGGAACGACTTGCCCGACCCCGACAGCCCGTGGGTGATGACGAGCGGCGCGCGCGGCGGCGGCGCCGCGTAGGCGCGGGCGTCGGCGATGCGTGTGACCAGATCCGTGGCAGGCTCCGGGTCCCCCGGTCGCTGGTCGGCGCGGATGCGCGCGACCTTGGCCCGCACCAGGGCCCGGTAGAGCAGGTACAGGCGCAGCACCGACATCCCGAGATAGTCACCGCTCGCCGCCAGCCAGGCGTCGAGGAAGTGGACGCCGAGGTCGGGTCGCCCGCGATGCTCGAGGTCCATCAGTGTGAACGCGACCTCGGACATCACGTCGCCGACGCGCAGGGCGCGGCTGAACTCGATGCAGTCGAAGGCGACGACGCGGTCCTCGCGCAGCACCAGGTTCTCGAGGTGGAGGTCGCCGTGGCACTCGCGCACCCGCCCGGCGCCGCGCCGGGCGGCGAGCACCGGCCGCAGCCGCGCGAGCTCCCGCTCGGTGTGTTCGCGCAGCGCGGCGAGCGTGGCAGCGGCGATCGCCGGATGGTCCTCGAGGGCGTCGAGATTGGCCAGTGCCTCGGCCCGTATCTGCTCCGGCGTGCCGAGCGACTCGTCGTCCACGACCGGGTCCGCCTGCTGGTGGAACTCGGCGAGACGGGTGGCGAACGTCCGCAGGTGCTCGGCGGTGAGCTCGCCCCGGGCCAGCACCCGGTCGAGCCGGGCGTCGTCGGGGAACTGGCGCATCTGCACCGCGTACTCCACCGGTCGGCCCTCACCGTCGATCCGCAGCCCGGGTGCGCCACCGTCGTCGACGTTCACCGCCACCACCCCGAGGTAGAGCTCGGGTGCCAGCCGCCGGTTCAGACGCACCTCGTCCTCGCAGGCGGCGCGGCGGCGCTCGAGCGAGCCGAAATCCAGGAACGGCAGGGTGACCGGACGCTTGATCTTGTAGGCGAGCGCGCCGGTGAGGAAGACGCGACTGATGTGGGTCTCGATCATCCGCACCGGGTCGACCGGATGCGGATAGGCGCGGGGGTCACGTAGCGCCGCCGCCAGCGTGGTCTCGTCGATCGTTTCCGTCGAGCCGATGCGGGACACGGCCTCCTCCGGTGCGCTCACCGCCGCGCTCGGTGGGCGCCGACGAGACTCAGGCCGCGCCGGCGGCACCCGTGGCCTCGGACAGGCCCGCCCAAGGCGTCGGGTCGTGGCGCACCGCGACCAGCGCGACGTAGGCGGCCACGCCCAGCGCGGCCAGCGTCGCGAGCACCCTTGCGCGGACCGGTGTGCGCGGCGACACCGCGATCATCCCCAGAGCGATGTAGACGACCACCGCCAGCAACTTCACGCCGAGCCAGGGCACCGCGAGCGGCGAGATGCCGAGCCGGACCGCCATCACCACGCCGCTCGCGAGGAGGGCGGTGTCCACGATGTGCGGGGCGATGCGCCCGAGGCGAGCCGCCGGCCCGCGTCCGAGCAGGCGGCCGAGCGCGCGCAGCGCGAACCAGCCGACACTCACCGCGGCCAGCGCGACGTGGATCGACTTCAGCGTGACCAAGGGCCGTCGACACCGGTCGGGAGAGTGGGCTCGACTGGTCCGGGCACTCGTGCCTCCGCACCGTGGCGGCGCTGCGATCAGCGCAGTCCGCTGATGCCGTACTGGGACTCCGCGAGCCAGGTCGTCACGTCCTCGACCTCCTCCGGGCCCCAGCCGAGCTCGAGATAGGCCTGCCAGCGCGCCACCCACTGCGCGATGTCGCCGAGCGACTGCGCCTTGTGCCGCTCGCGCACGTGCACGGTGCTGGTGTGACAGGCCTGGCAGTGGTTCTCGTAGAGCAGCCGGCCGCGGGCCGGATCCCCGGCCGCCGCCGGCCCGGCGAGCGTGACGAGCACCGTGGCGAGCACGGTCGGGGCGAGCAGCGCGCGGCGCGCGCGCCGCGACGGGTGGCTCGCCGACATGGTGGACGCGTTGGTCACGTGAATCTCCGGGCGCGACTCCGGGTGCCATGCTCCCCGTTGTCGCGTGGGTGGGAATTGATCACGATCAACGCGTCGTCGGTCCGCGCCCGGCCGTGCGGGCGGGCTCGGCGGTGGCGTCCCGGGCGCGCGGCGGCACCGGAGCGCGGTTGATCTCGATCAACGCCCGCCAGCGGTGCCGCGGCGACACTGCGTCCATCGGAGGTTCGCATGCACAGCCAACTGGTCGCCAAGTACGACGTCCCCGGCCCGCGGTACACCAGCTACCCCACCGTCCCGTACTGGGAGAGCGAGGGGTTCGGCGTCGAGGCCTGGCGCGACGCACTGGCCGAGACCTATGCCGCCGAGGGCCGGCGCACCGGCATCGCCGTCTACGTCCACCTGCCGTACTGCGAGAGCCTGTGCACGTTCTGCGGCTGCACCAAGCACATCAGCCGCAGCCACGCCGTCGAGGGGCCGTACGTCGACGGCCTGTTGGCGGAGTGGGCCCAGTATCGGCGGCTGTTCGATGCCGACCTCGCGGTGCGCGAGATCCACCTCGGTGGCGGCACGCCGACGTTCTTCTCCCCGGCGAGCCTCGCACGGCTGGTCGACGGCCTGCTCGCGGGCACCCGGCCGGCCGACGATCACGAGTTCGGGTTCGAGGCGCACCCCAACAGCACCTCGCGTGAGCACCTCGAGCGCCTGCACGAGCTCGGCTTCCGTCGGTTGAGCCTCGGGGTGCAGGACTTCGATCCGGTGGTGCAGACCGCGATCCACCGCCATCAGCCCCTCGAGCGGGTGCGGGAGGTGACCGAGCAGGCGCGCGCCCTCGGCTACGCGTCGGTCAACTACGACCTGGTCTACGGCCTGCCCAAGCAACGCATCGAGGGCGTGCGCTCGACGGTGCGCGACGTGCTCGCCCTGCGTCCGGACCGCATCGCCTACTACGGCTACGCCCACGTGCCGTGGGTGAAGGGCGTGGGCCAGCGCGGATTCGTCGACGCCGACATCCCGCGTGGCGCGGACAAGCGCGCGCTGTACGAGGCGGGGCGCACGATGCTCGAGGATGCGGGGTACGAGGAGGTCGGGCTGGACCACTTCGCGTTGCCGGACGACGGGCTCGCCCGTGCCTGGCGCGAGGGCCGGCTCGCGCGGAGCTTCATGGGCTACACCGAGTCGCGCACGCGGATCTGCGTCGGCCTCGGCATGTCCGCGATCGGCGACGCGTGGGGCGCGTTCGCCCAGAACGAGAAGAAGGTCGCGACCTATCTCGAGCGCGTCGGCCGCGGCGAGCTGCCGTTGCTGCGTGGGCACCGCCTGAATGCCGAGGATCTGGTGCTCCGGCGCCACATCCACGAGGTGATGTGCCGCTTCGAGACGAGCTGGGACGAGGCCGAGGGCGCGATGCCGGCGCTGCGTGACGCGGTGGCCGAGCTCGCACCGCTGGCCGAGGACGGCATCGTCGAGCTCGGCTCGAATCGGGTGCGGGTGACCGCTCGCGGGCGGCCGTTCCTGCGCAACGTGTGCATGGCCTTCGACGCGCGCCTGCGCGCGCGTGCTCCCACCGCGCCGACCTTCAGCCAGGCGATCTGACGCGGCGCGCGAGCGATGGCGCGCTGGCGTCACGGCGCGCGCCGATCTCGACCCCCTTTGATCTTTGTCAACCCTCGGCGGTTCCCGACGGGCCAGCATGTGCCACCGTCGACGAGGAGGGTAACGACGTGAGTGCGAGGTTGGAGGTCGGAGGACGGCAGCAACTCGACACGCGCCAGAGCCCACAGACGCGGGTCGAGCGCACGCTCGAGGCGACCACGCTGCTCGCCGGATGCCCGCGTCAGGACATCGAGGCGGTGGCGCGAGTGACCGCGCCGCGCGCGTTCTCGGGAAAGCAGACCATCGTGCGCCGCGGTGAGGCGTGCGACGCGCTGTACGTGGTCGAGCAGGGTGCGGTGAAGCTGCTGCGCCAGCACGACGGGCGACCCGAGAAGGTGCTCGAGCTGCTCGGCCCGAACGCGGTCTTCGGCGAGACGGCGCTGCTCTGCGGTCGCGGCTACCCGTATCGCGCGATCGCGCTCGAGGACTCGCATCTGCTCGCCATCGAGGCGGCGCCGTTGCTCGCCCTGATCCAGGAACGCCCGATGCTCGCGTGGCGTCTCATCGCTCATCTCGCCGAGGCCTACGAGTCGGCGCTCGACACCATCGAGATCGTCGGTACTTTCTCGGCCGAGCAACGGGTGGCCGCGTACCTCCTCACGCAGCGCGCCCGGGTCGGCGAGGCGACCTGGTTCCAGGGCCCACGCAGCCGCCGCGATCTGGCGAGCCTGCTCTGCATCACGCCCGAGACGCTCTCGCGCACCATCAGCGAGTTCCGTCGCAAGGGTTGGGTGGAGACCGAGGGGCGTCGCATCGGCGTGCTCGAGCCCGAGGCGCTGGACGCACTGCTCGGCGGTTGAGCGCGTCCGGCGGAGGCGTACGGCGGACGCGAACGGTGCGTGCGTCGGCGTCGCCCGGCGCTTGAGAACCGCCTCGTGCGCCGCAATCTCCTCGGCAGGTTTCCCCTACGGTCCGACTCCGAGCCGGTCGCGTCGCGGTGAGCGCCGACGATCCGTGTCGTCACGCGACGTGCGCCACGGCGACGGCTGGCGGGGCACGGGGCGGGCTGGCACAAGCAGAGGTCTGCCGTGGAGTTCAAGGACTACTACCAGACGATGGGGCTCGCTCGCGATGCGACCCAGGACGACGTCAAGCGCGCGTACCGGCGCCTTGCGCGCAAGTACCATCCCGACGTCAGCAAGGAGCCGGACGCCGAGGCGCGGTTCAAGGAGCTCCAGGAGGCCCACGAGGTTCTCAAGGATCCGGAGAAGCGGGCCGCGTACGACCGCCTCGGCCGCGACTGGCGCTCGGGTGAGGAGTTTCGCCCACCTCCCGGATGGGACTCCGGCTTCGAGTTCAGCGGTGGCGGATTCACCGGCGGCGGCTTCGATTTCAGCGATTTCTTCGAGTCCCTGTTCGGACGCGGCAGTGCCCACGGCCACGCGCATGGCAGCGCGCGTGGCGCCGACCACATGGCGCGCATCGAGATCGACCTCGAGGACGCGATCCGCGGCACGGTGCGTGAGATCGAGCTGCAGCGCTCACGCGTCGACCGCGAGGGGCGACTGGTCGTCGAGCCGCACCGGATGCGCGTGCGCATTCCGCCCGGCGCCACCGACGGGCGCGTGATCCGCCTGCGTGGTCAGGGGGCGATGTCGCCATCGGGCCGCGCCGGCGACCTGCTCCTCGAGGTCGCGCTGCGGCCCCACCCGCGGTTCCGAGTCGAGGGACGAGACCTGCACACCCGCCTGCCGGTGGCGCCATGGGAGGCGGCCCTCGGAGCTCGCGTCGAGGTGGCGACACTGGACGGCCGGATCGCCCTCGAGGTGCCGGCCGGCTCGCAGACCGGCCGGCGCCTTCGACTGCGCGGTCGCGGTCTGCCCGGGGAGCCGCCGGGCGACCTCTACGTCGAGCTGTCGGTCATCGCTCCGCCGGCGCGTGACGAGGCGGCGCGGGCGGCGTATCGCAAGCTCGCCGAGGCGATTCCCTTCGACGCCCGCGCTCGAGAGGAGGGGCTGCGATGACCCGTCGTACCAGGGCGACCGAGTTGGTGGAGGTCGAGATCGGTCACGCGATTCGACTCGGCGAGCTCGCCCGCATCACCCGCGTCCACGCCGAGTACGTGATCGACCTGGTCGAGGAGGGCGTGTTGGCCCCGCGAGGTCGCGATCCCCGTGAGTGGGAGTTCGGCGACGAGGCGGTGTGGCGGGTACGGACCGCGCGCAATCTCCAGCGCGATCTCGGCGTCAACCTCGCCGGTGTCGCCCTCGTCCTGGAGCTGCTGAGCGAGCTGCGCCGGTTGCGGGCGCACGCGCCGGGCGCCGCCGAGGGCCCCGGGGCCCTCGGCTGAGCCCGGTCGCGTGGCCGGGCCCGACACCGTTCGGCCGGTGCCCGTCGCGTCGCGGCCGCGCGCGCGCGCCGTGGGTCTCGCGCTGGGTCCGGCGCTCGCGCTCGCAGCATGGCTCGCCCTCGCCGACGACCCGGTGCTCACCGGACCCGGCCGCGTCACCGTCTCGGTGGCGGTGTTGATGGCGACCTGGTGGCTGACCGAGGCGGTCCCGCTCGCGGTCACCGCGCTGTTGCCGGCGACGCTCTTCCCCGTGCTCGGCATCGCCGATGCCGCCGGCGCCGCGGCACCCTACGCCAGCCCGATCGTGTTCCTGTTCCTCGGCGGGTTCGTGATCGGCCTGGCGATGGAGAAGGTCGGCCTGCACCGGCGCATCGCCCTGCACGTGCTGGCGCGCGTCGGTACCGCACCGTCACGGCTGGTGGGCGGGGTGATGCTGGTGAGCGCGGGGCTGAGCATGTGGATCTCCAACACCGCCACCGCGATCATGATGCTTCCGATCGGCACCAGCGTCCTGGTCTCGATGCGCGAGCACATGACCGAGGAGCCGCCGCCGCGGCTCGACGATCTCGGTCGCGCGATGATGCTCGGGATCGCGTACGGGGCGACCATCGGCGGCCTCGGCACGCTACTCGGCTCGCCGCCGAACCTGGTGCTCGCGAGCTTCCTGCGTGCGCGCTACGGCGTCGACCTCGGCATGGTCGAGTGGCTGCAGGTGGGGTTGCCGGTGATGGTCGTGATGCTGCCGGTGGCATGGCTGTGGCTCACACGGGTCGCGTTCCGGCTCCCGGGAGGAGCCGCCCCCGGTGCGGGAACCATGATCGCGAGCGAGCTGCGCGCGCTCGGGCCGATGCGCGCCGGCGAGCGGCGGGTGCTGCTGGTGTTCACGCTGGCGGTCGTCGGTTGGATGAGCCGCCCCTGGATCGTCGCGGCGACCGGGCTCCGCGGTCTGGACGACGCATCGATCGCGCTGCTCGCGGCGCTCGCCCTGTTCGCGATTCCGCTCGATGCTCGCGCGCGGCACTTCGTGATCGACTGGTCGACGATGACTCGCCTGCCGTGGGAGGTGCTGATCCTGTTCGGTGGTGGTCTCAGCCTCGCCGCCGCCATCGCGGCGCACGGGGTCGACGGCTGGCTCGGCGCCGCGTTGCAGGTGCTGGCCGGGCTGCCGGCGTTGGTGATCATGGCCGGGGTCTGCACCCTGGTGGTGTTCCTCACCGAGGTCACCAGCAACACCGCGGTCACCACCACGCTGTTGCCGGTGGTCGCGGCCGCCGCAGCGGGGCTCGGGGTGCCGCCGGCGCCGCTGCTCGGCGCGGTGGCGCTGTCGGCGAGCTGCGCCTTCATGCTTCCGGTGGCGACACCGCCGAACGCGGTGGTGTTCGCATCGGGCCAGGTCGCGGTGGCGGACATGGCACGCGCGGGCCTGGCGCTGAACCTCGTCGCCATCGTCGTGCTCACCGCCTACCTGGGCCTCGCCCCCGGCGTGCTGAATCGCCTCGGGGGATGAGTGGCGGCGCCGTCGTCGCATCGCGGGAGTTGATCCTCATCAACGCGCGTGCGCCGATCCGGCCCTAGCATCCGGCCGTCCGATGGGGACGAAGCGAGGCGAGCGCGGACCATGGACCTCGGAAATCTGCGGGTCGGTGACGTGATGACGACGGAGGTTCGCGCGGTGGGGCGAAACGACGCCCTCTCCTTGCCGGACGACCTGATGCGCGACGAGCGCATCCGCCATCTACCGGTGCTCGACTCCGACGGCGTCCTGTGCGGAATCCTCACCCAGCGCGACCTGTTCCGCGGCGCGCTACTGCGCTCGCTCGGCTTCGGCTCGCGCGCCGAGGAGCGGCTCCTGGAGACGATGGTCGTCAAGGACGCGATGACCGAGGACCCGCTGACCGCGACGCCCGAGATGCCACTGCACGAGGCCGCGCGGCTGATGCTCGAGCGCAAGGTCGGATGCCTCCCGGTGGTCGACGGCGAGCGGCTGGTGGGCATCCTCACCGAGAGTGACTTCGTCGCCATGGTGGCGCGGGACTGAGAGCCGGTGCAGGACTCGTGACCGAGGTGATCCTCCAACGCTGCCCGACCTGCGGTGCGCGCAACCGTGTGCCACGCGCGCGGGTGGCCGAGGACCCGGTCTGTGGACGCTGCAAGGGCAAGCTCTTCCCCGGCACGCCGATCCCCGCGACCGACGATGATTTCGCCGAGGTGGTCGAGGCCAGCGCGTTGCCCTGTCTGGTCGACTTCTGGGCGACCTGGTGCGGCCCGTGTCGAGGGATGGAGCCGGTGCTGGAGACGGTGGCCCGCGAGCGTGCAGGTCGTCTCCAGGTGGTCAAGGTCGACGTCGACCGCAACGCGGCGCTCGCCCGCCGCTTCCAGATCCGCGCCGTGCCGTCACTGAAGCTGATGCGCGGCGGGCAGGTGGTCGCCAGTCTCGACGGCGCCAGGCCCAAGCGCGAGCTCGACCGCTTCCTCGACCAGCACGTGCCTTGAGCAGCGAGCCCCCGGCGGCGGCATCGGCGCCGGTGCTACGGCGGTCGCTCGGGCTGTGGATGGTCACGCTCTACGGGCTCGGCAACATCCTGGGCGCCGGCATCTACGTCCTCGTCGGCGAGGTCGCCGGTGCTTCCGGTTACCTCGCGCCGCTCGCCTTCCTGGTCTCGGCACTGGTCGCGGCGCCGACCGCGCTCAGCTACGGCGAGCTGGCGGCGCGTTATCCGCGCAGCGCCGGCGAGGCGGTCTACCTCCAGCAGGCATTCGGACGGCGCTGGCTGTCGTTCGCGGTCGGTTGCCTGGTGGCGACGGCGGGGATGGTCTCGACCGCGACGCTCGCGAGGGGGTTCGCCAGCTACCTCACCGTCTTCGTCGAGGTGCCGGACTGGCTCGCGGCCCTGGTGCCGGTGGTCGGGCTCTCGGTGCTGGCCGCCATCGGGATCGGGGTCGCGGCGGGGCTCGCGGCCGCCCTCACCTTCGTCGAGGTCGCCGGGCTCCTGGTCGTGATCGGCGGTGGCGTGCACGGCCTCGCCGACCTGCCCGGGCTGGTCGCGGCGTCGCCGACGCCGCCCGGTGTCGATGTGGCCGCGGCCCTGGGTGCCGGTGCGTTCCTCGCCTTCTACGCCTTCCTCGGCTTCGAGGACATGGTCAACGTGGCCGAGGAGGTGCGCCGTCCGGAGCGCGATCTCCCGCTCGGGATCGTGCTCGCGATGGTCGCTGCCACCGTTCTCTACCTGCTGGTGGTGGCGGTGTGCGTGGCCGCGGTGCCACCGGCGGAGCTCGCGCAGGCGCAGGCGCCGCTCGCCCTGGTCCATGCCCGGGCGACCGGGTCGTCGCCGCTCTGGCTCGGCGCGCTCGGGTTGGTGGCGGTCCTCAACGGCGCCCTGGTGCAGACCATCATGGCCAGCCGGGTCGCCTACGGCATGGCGTGCGAGGGCTGGCTCCCGAGCTGGCTCGCGCGGGTCCATCCGCGCACCGCGACGCCAGTCGCCGCCACCGCGGCGGTCGGGGCGGTGGTGGCGGTGCTCGCAGTGGGTCTGCCGCTCGGTGAGCTCGCGCGCGCCACCAGCGCGATCGTGCTGGTGGTGTTCGCGCTCATCGACGCCGCGCTCATTCGCGTGCACCGCACGGTGCCGGCGCCACCGGGAGTACGGCGGTTGCCGACCTGGGTGCCGTGGGTGGGCCTGGTGGTGAGTGTCGGGTTGCTCTCCCACCTCGCGGTGTGAGCCTCTCAGCCCTCGGTCCGGCGCGGTGGGTGGTCGAGGCGGGGCAGGCGGTGGACCTCGGTCGTGAGTCCGCCGGCGTCGAGGCGCAGCTCGCGCCAGCCGGGAGGCACGGCGTCGTAGGCGAGCTCCGGTGCTGGCGCGAACTGAAATGCGGTCGACGGCGTGGTGAGCACTCGAACGTGCTCGATGCGCCGTTCCTCGGCCATGTGGACGTGGCCGCAGCAGATTGCATGCACGCAGCGGTTGCCGGTCAGCAACGTGAGCAGCGGCGCCGGGTCGTCGACCGCGGTGTCGTCGAGTCCGATGCCGAGCGCGACCGGCGGGTGGTGCATGAACACCACGGTCGGGGTCGTGCAATCACGCGCGAGCACCGTCGCGAGCCACCTGACCTGGGCCGGATCGATGTGCCCGTGGACCGCGCCCGGAACCTGGGTGTCGAGGCCGACGAGCCGCCACCCGCCGACGTGCTCGACGAAGTCGAGCCGTTCCGCGAGCGGGTCGAAGTGGCCCGGTAGCTCCGAGCGCATGGCGGCGCGCGAGTCGTGATTCCCCGGCAGCACCCGGGTCCGGGGCCACAGTGGGCCGAGCAATCCCTGCAGGCGGCGGTAGGTCGGCGCGCGCTCGTCCTGCGCGATGTCACCCGTGAGCACCACGCGGTCGGGCAACGGCTCGGCCAGCACCGCGTCGACGACCGCCGCCAGGGTGGTGTCGGTCGGCACGTCGGCGAGGCGGGCTCGCGCATCGGCGAGCAGATGGGGATCACTGAGCTGGACGACTCGCACTGGCCTGCACCTGGTTGTCCGCGTGAAGGAGCATGCTCGGATCGAACGGGGCACGAAGCTTAGCAGCTCGCACCGCGTCGGCTGCGACGATGTCGGGTGCGACCTTCCCTTGACTGTCGTCAAGCGCGACGCGCCGCCGGCAAGCAACATGCAATCGAGAAGGCGGCACCGTGGGTGCGCGTCGACATCGTCCATCCGCCGGCACCCGGCCCGGCGCGGATTCGAAGGAGGCGGTCATGACGGAGAAGATCCTGGTTCCGATCGATGGCTCCGACGGTGCCTTCAAGGCACTCGACGTGGCGGTCGACCTGGTGCGGTCACGTGGCGGAACGCTGAGCTTGCTCCACGTCGTGCCGAGTGGCTCTCTGCCGCGCGGTCTCGAGCAGTGGGCGCAGGCCGAGCATGTCAACAGCCCGCCGCAGTGGCTCTACGAGCAAGGGGTGGCCGACGCGCTGCTCGATGCGGCCACCGACCGCGTGCGCGATCGCGGTGCGGATGTGAGTCAGACCTATACCGAGCGCGGGGATGCTGCCGAGCACATCGTCGATCTCGCGCGTCGGGAGAAGTTCAGCATGGTGGTGATGGGCACGCGCGGGCTGAGCAAGCTCGAGGGCCTGGTCATCGGCAGCGTGGCGCACAAGGTGGCACATCTCGCGCCGTGCTCGGTGGTGAGCGTGCGCTGAGCGGGACAGCGCCGGCCGGGCAGGGCGCCTGGCCGGCGCCCCGCCGGCAGAATCATGCGGTGAACGAGTGCGGGAGCCCTCGCACGGGCTCAGTCGCGCAGTGCGCGCTCCTGCTCGCGGGCGCGCACCACCAGCGCGTAGAGCTCCGTGATCTCGCGCGCCAGGAACCCGAGGAGGTCGTCGATCGAGACGACGCCGACGAGTAGCCCCTCGGTGTCGATCACCGGGGCACGGCGCACCGCACGCTCGCGCATCTGCTCGAGTGCGATCGACACCGGGTCCATCGCATCCAGACGCAGCAGGTCGAAGCTCATCACGTCGCCGACGCTCACCTCGGTGAGCGGAACCTCGCGGGCCACGACCTCGATCACGATGTCGCGGTCGGTGAGGATGCCGACCGGTCTGGCGCCGTCGCCCGTTTCCTCGACCACCACCACGTCGCCGACGTGGTGCTCTCGCATCAGTCGCGCCGCGTCGATCACGCTCGCCCCGCGGGCCACGGTGACCGGTCGCGCGTTGCAGATTTCGCCGATTCGCATCTCATCCTCTCCGTCGTCGCCGCGTCGCGGCGGCGAGCGTGGGCGTCGCCCGGTAAGAGAGCAGCCGCAGTCCTCAGTCCCTGGTCCGCGGCTTGCCCGCAGGGGCGCCACTGGCAGGTGCGCCCTCGTGGAATGTGTGGCCGCTGAACGCACCGTCGAGCGGGCAGCGCGCATGCTTGCAGCCATGCTCGTTGGCGCATTCCTTCTGGGTCTGGTCGAGCGCCACCAGCTCGTTGCACTTGGGGCAGATCTCGAGCGGTGTGTCGTACTTCATCGGTTCCTCCCTGCCGTGCGCCGGGAGCGTCGCTCCCGGCCCGGCCCGTCGATCGGATCGCCCACGTCGCGGTATCGCATGCCGGCTCGGCGACGTGCTAAGAGCTGGTCTTGACCTCGATGCGGCGTGACTTCGCCTTCGCTTCCTTCGTCTTCGGCATCTTCACCTTCAGCACGCCGCTGTCGAACGATGCCTCGACCTTGGCCGCGTCGATTCCCGCCGGCAGCGGGAAGACGCGCCGGAACGCGCCGTAGCTGCGCTCGGTGATGTGGTAGCTCTTCTCCTTGCTCTCGTGGTCCTGACGCTTCTCGCCGCGAAGCGTGATCGCGGAGTCGGTGAGCGTCACCTCGACGTCCTTCTGATCCATCCCCGGGAGCTCGACGCTCAGCTCGAAGTGGTCTTCGGTCTCGCCGAGATCGGCGCGTGGGCCGCCGATGCCCGTGGCGCCGGCGCCGAACGACGACGCCCAGCTCTTGAACGGCTCCTGAGTGAACGGATCCCAGGCGCCGAGCGTGCCGCCGGCGGCCGGCCATCCACCCGCCACGCGCTCGAACAACCGGTCGATCTCGTTGCGAAGACTCGCGAGCGGCAGCGCGGCGGCGGGTGCTGCGACCGCTGCCTTCTCCTGCGCGCGCGCTGCTTCCTTCTCGTTGCGCTTCTTCGACTTGTCGGCCATGTCGGTGCCTCCTCGACCTCGTGGTGTCATTGCCACGTCGACGTGCTCATGCTCCGTCGTCGCCGGCGGAGCCGCCCTGATCCCCGTCAACGGCTTCGATCGCCTCGAACGGTGCATGACGTGTAGCATGAGCGCTCGGGTGCGACAGCACGTCCAGTGGAGATGTGTCGATGGCCGGATCGGACCGTGCGCGGTTGAGCGAGGCGCAGCGCCAGGAGCTGGGAGAGCGGCTGCGTGCCGAGTACGCTCGCTTGCGCGCCGAGATCGAGGAGGAGCGCCACGACGCATCGCCCGAGATGCTCGGCAGCCGGACCGACGAGCCACGGGAGAGCTCGGCAGAGTCGGTCGTGGAAGGGCTGCGCGACGTCGCCGGCGCGCTGCTCGGAATGCACGTCGGCGAGGCGGCCGATCTGCGTGCGGCCATCGAGCGGATGGAGGACGGCTCGTACGGCGAATGCGTCGATTGTGGCGAGGTGATCGGCTACGAGCGACTACTCGCCCATCCCGCCGCCGCGCGCTGCGTCGGCTGTCAAGGACGGCGCGAGGCGGCGCGCTGACCCGTCCTCGGGCGCCACCAGGCCAGAAAAGAAAGAGGCGGCACCTCGGCCGCCTCGAAGCACCGGAACGACGGTGCATGGAGGAGAGTCGGAAGGGCGAGGGCGCTCGCGCACCCCCGTCCGAACGCGATGCAATCCTGCCTCAGTGCGCTGCCGCGCGCCGGGAGGGGGGAGCCTCCTCGGCCAGGGCCTCCAGCGCCGCGAGGTCACGGATGCGAATTCGGTTGCGCTGCACGGTGATGATGTCGTGCTCCTGGAGTCGGGTCAGGATGCGGCTCACCGTCTCCACCGCCAGCGCGAGATAGCTACCGATGTCGGCGCGCGACATCGCGAGGTTCACCTCGTACGGGGAGTAACCCTGCACCCGCCGCCGCTCGGCCTGCTCGAGCAGGAACGCCGCCAGGCGTTGCTCGGCGGTTCGCTGGCCGAGGCGCAGCAGCAGCGCCTCGTCGCGCACGATGGTGCTGCTCAGATGCTTCAGCAGCCGGAGCTGAACCGTCGGCGAGCGCATGCAGAGCGCGGTCAGCCGGTCGAACGGCAGCACGCAGATGGAGCAGGTGTCGAGCGCCTCGGCGCTGCACACGTGCTGGCCGCTCGCGATCGCGTCGGCTCCGACCAGATCCCCGGGCAGGTGGAATCCGGTCACGTGCACGTCTCCCTGCGAGGAGATGACGTAGGTCTTCACCGCGCCGGAGCGGACCACGTAGACGTTCTCGAAACTCTCGCCGGCTCGGAACAGGTGCTCTCCGCGGTGGACGATTCGCGGCACCACCGGGATGTCGTGTCTGCCGCTCGCCTCGGGGTTGTCCGCGTCGCGGGCCATGCAGCTTCCGATGTGGCCGCAGTTCTCGCAGCGCGCTTGGCGGCCGCCGATGGAGATGACCTGGGCAGTCGGGCTCATGGTGGTCCTCCTCTCGCCTTTCCGGCTGTTCGGTTTCGGACCGGGGCGATGGTTCACCCCGACGTCGAGGAGGATTCTGGACAGACGAGGCGGCCCGCTCCATACGGGATTCCCCGTATGGGGGCGACCGGGGCCGGCGCGGGCGAGCCGCAGAGGGGTCGGGGGCTCAGCCGGTGGGGACGTTCCCCAGCACGGACTGCACCGTGGACACCAGCTCCTCGTCGTGGAAGGGCTTGCGCAGCACCGCCACGGCTCCGGCCGCGCGGGCGCGCTCGGTCAGGGCGTGATCGGTGTAGGCGGTGATGATGATGACCGGTAGCTGGATGTCGAGGTCGCTCAGCATCTCCTGCAGCTCGACCCCGGTCATCCCCGGCATCTGCAGATCGAGCACGAGACAACCCGTCTGGCTCGCGTCGAACACCTGGAGAAACTCCTGGGCGGACCCGCAGCACCGCGTCTGCCAGCCGCAGACCCGCAACAGCATGTCGAGCGCCGCCCGGACCGCGGCGTCGTCGTCGACGACGAAGACCGTCGGTCGCACCGCCCGCGGCCGATCCACGGCGGCACGACACAAATGGGTGTGCATGTCCATCTCGCCCGCTCTGGCAGGTTGCTCCGCCGACCCCGAGGCGCGCCTCGAATGCGCGTCGAGTGGGAGTAGACCGCACACGCGAGCGAGCCCTGTTGACCTGCGTCAATTGGGGTCGGTTGGAATCGAGCCCGAGCGCCCCGATATCGGACCGCGGTCACGGCGCGGTGATTCGGGTCACGAGCGAGGGGAGATTCATTCCTGCGCGAGCAGTCTCGCCAACGCCGCCGCCGAGCGGACCTCCATCTTGCGCATCCCGCGTGAGCGATGGAGCTCCACCGTGCGCTCGCTGATGTCGAGGTCGATGGCGATGACCTTGTTCGCACTGCCCGCCGCCACCCGCTCCAGCACCTCGCGCTCGCGCGGCGTCAGCAGGGCCAGCCGCTCGCGGACGCTCGCCTCGCGCTCGGCGCGCTCGCGGGCCTCGGCGGCCCGCGCCAACGCCGCCTCGACCTGGGCCAGGAGCGTCTCCGGGTCGTAGGGCTTCTGAACGAAATCGACCGCCCCCGACTTCAACGCCTGCACCGCCGCCGGCACGTCACCGTGGCCGGTCAGGAAGATCGTCGGCAGGCTCACCGCCTCCTCGATCAGGCGTTGTTGCAGCTCGAGACCGGAGAGCCCGGGCATCTGCAGGTCGACGATGAGGCAGCCGGAGCTGTCGGGGTCGTGCTCGGCGAGAAACGCCTCGGCGGTGGCGAATGCGCGGGACTGGAGGCCCGCGGCGGACAGCAGGAGCTCGAGGCTCCGGCGCACCGCCTCGTCGTCGTCGACGACGAACACCACCGGGCTCGCCGTCACTCGCCGTCGACCCCGGTGGCGTCGGCGCGCGGAAGCTGGAAGCG
The DNA here is from genome assembly GCA_024234875.1 of Ectothiorhodospiraceae bacterium. Lineage (GTDB taxonomy): Bacteria > Pseudomonadota > Gammaproteobacteria > HK1 > HK1 > JACKNM01. The sequence goes on from JACKNM010000003.1 coordinate 551,051, forward strand.
GAACGTGGCGCCGCACGGCGACGCCGACTCCGCCACCAGCTTGCCGTGGTGCGCATCGATGATCGATCGACTGATCGCCAGCCCGACCCCCATGCCGCTCGGCTTGGTGGTGTAGAAGCGCTCGAAGACCCGGCCGGGATCGTCGGCCGGCAGTCCTGGTCCGGTGTCGGCGACGGTCACCTCGATCGGCCCACGGCGCGTGGCGGCGCTGCGGATGGTGAGCTGGCGGTCACCCGGTGGGCGCTCGGCCATCGCCTCCACCGCGTTGCGCGCGAGGTTGAGGATCACCTGCTCCACCTGGACCTTGTCGGCGATGGCCGCCGGCAGCGCCGGGTCCAGCTCGAGCTGGACCCGAATCTGACTGCGCCGGATCTCGTGGTCGATCAGGGACAGCACCTCCCGAATGCAGACGTTGACGTCGGTCGGGGCGTGTCTCGCGTGCTCCTTGCGGGCGAAGGCGCGCAGGCGGTGGATGATCCCGCCGGCGCGCTCGGCCTGGGAGCCGATCTGGCGCAGCGCGTCGGCGAGCAGCTCGGGATCGGGGTCCGGCATCTTCATCAGCCGCTCGCAGGCCCGGGCGAAGCCGACGATGGCGGTGAGCGGCTGATTGACCTCGTGCGCGATGCCGGAGGTCATCTCGCCCAGCTCCAGCAGCCGGGTGGCATGGGCGAGCTCGTCCAGGCGCAGCCGTGCCTGCTGCTCGGTGCGGCGCCGGTCCGAGATGTCCCGAATCATGCCGGTGAATCGGCGACGTCCGGCGTGCACCAGCTCCGACACCGCGAGCTCGGCCGGGAAGACCGAGCCGTCCTTGCGTCGGGCCTCGACCTCGCGCCCGACGCCGATGATCCGCGGCGCGCCGCCGGCCCGATACCTGGCGATGTAGTGGTCGTGGCGCTCCGCGTGCTCGGCGGTCATCAGCATGCTGACGTTGCGTCCCAGCAACTCCTCCGGGGTGTACTGGAACAACGCCTCGGTGGCGGGATTCACCCGCTCGACGAGCCCGGTCTCGTCGATGATGACCACCGCGTCGACGGCGGTATCGAGGACGCTGCGCAGCAGCGCGGCCCGCTCGGCATTCTCGGCCCTGGCCTGCTGCAGGTCGGTGAGCTCGATGCCGATGGCGACCACCACCAACGGGTACCCGGGGAGCTCGTGGTGCCCGACCAGGGACCACCTGACCCACTCGGCCTCGCCCTGGCAGCAGGCGCGCCGGGTTTCCGCCTGCGCGCGGAGGGCACCGTCGACGACCGCGTCGAACGCCTGGCGGAGCGCCCGCGGGTCCTCCCAGTCGTCCCGTTCCAGGAAGTCCCGTTGCCCCGGCCGGGCGATGGCGAGGGCATCGCGCGCGCGGTCGTTCGTGTGCAGCACCTCGCCGAGTGGCGAGAGGATGAGGAGCTGGCAGCAATTGGCGACCCCGGCCGCGGCGAGCACCGCGCGCGCCAGGTCGTCACGATTCGACTCCGCGGCGAACCAGGGTCGGGAGCTCGCGGGCAGGCCGCTTACGGCCGACTGTCGGTCTGGTACAGGCTCGCGGGGCACCTGGTCCGATCCGTGACAACGACCCCGCAGTGTACCGTATCGGTCGGCGTCGGCGTGGGTCGCCTACTCGGGGAGGTTCGGAGGGTCGGGGTCCTCTGGCGTCGGTCCGTCGCCGCCGTCGGTGAGGGCGCGGTCGATCCAGGCGCGGAGCACCTCCACGTGGTGGGTCTCCTCGCGCTCGAACTCCGCCGCCAGCGTGCGCACCTCGGCCTCGCTCGCCCCGCGGGCGAGGCCGGCGTAGAAGTCGAGGCCCCGCTGCTCGTTGGCCAGCGCGTAGCGCAGGACCTCGAGACGGGTCATGAGGTAGTGCGTCTCCTCGTGGGGACCGGTCTCCGGGGCCTCGGCGGCAGGCCACTGGTAGAGCCAGGGCGGGATCGACGGCAGGGTGAGGCCGCGCGCTCGCGCCTCCACCTGGCCCGCGTGCAGCTCGCCGAGCTCGGCGAGTCGGGCGAACAGGGCCGCCGCGCCCGGGTTGTGGTGCACCGACATCACGTCGGCCAGCTCGCGATAGCGCTCGGCGGACTCGCGCTCGAGCGCCACGGCGTGGGCGAGGAAGGCGGGGAGGGAGCGGCCCGGGTCGTTGTCGCTCACGCCTCGATCTCCGCCTCGATTGCCTCGATGGTGGTCGCGCTCGCGGATGCACCGCCCGATGACGGCGCCCACGACGGCCGCCGGGCGGCGAGCACGATGCCCGTCGACATGCCGTCGTCCGCCTGCAGGCGTCGTGACGCCTCGGCCGGGTCGTCCGTCGGCTCGGCGTCGAACGGCCGCACCACGTGCTTCCACTCCTTCTGCTCGGGGCAGAACGTCGGGCAGGGGCTCAGTGCCTGCACGAAGGAGAAGCCGGGATGGCGCACCGCCTCGACCAGAACCCGCGCGATCTCGTTCGGCTGCCCGGAGAAGCAGCGGGCGACGAACGTCGCACCGGCCGCCACCGCGATGCTCGCCGGCTGGAACGGGCGCATCCCGGGGCCGCCCGGGGTCAGCTTGCTGGCCGACCAGTCGGCGGCGGTGGTCGGCGACGCCTGGCCCTTGGTCATGCCGTACACCTCGTTGTCCATGACCACGTAGGTCATGTCGAGGTTGCGCCGGCACGCATGCAGGAAGTGGTTGCCGCCGATGGAGAAGCCGTCGCCATCGCCGCCGGCGACCACCACCGTGAGGTCGGGGCGGGCGACCTTGAGTCCGGTGCCGACCGCGAGCGCCCGCCCGTGCAGGCCGTGGAAGCCGTACACGGAGGTGTAGGCGGGAACCCGCGACGAGCAGCCGATGCCCGAGACCACTGCCACCTGCTCCGGGGGAAGGCCCAGCGCGGAGAACGCCTTGGTCATCGCGTTGAGCACCGCGAAGTGCCCGCAGCCGGGGCACCACACCGGCTTCACGTCCGACTTGTACTGCTTCGGGGCGAGGGTGATCGCCGTCTCCACGGTGCTCATCGCTGGCTCCAGTCGCCGAGGGCCGCGCGGACCTCCTCGGGCGCGATTGGCAGGGGGCCCGGGCGGGCGAGGCAGCGGACCTGGCGGGGCAGGTCGTGCCAGGCGCGCAGATAGCGGTGGAACTGGCGCGAGTGGCTCTGCTCGACGACCAGCACCCGCTCGACCCCGTCGAGCGCTCGCTCGAGGGCGCTCGCGCCGTCGACCTCGCCGTGGCGAGCCGGGGCGAGCAGTCGCGGCGCGACGACCCGCACCGCACGCCCGCGCGCACGCTCCCGGGCCGCCGCCTCGCGCACCGCGCCGCAGGTCGAGCCCCAGGTGACGATCGCGGTGTCGCCGTCGCCCTCGACCAGCGTCGCCCAGGGGCCGTAGTCGTGGCGGTCGAGCTTGTCGGTGCGGCGCGCGAGCTGGCGCGCGTGATGCCCGCTCGAGCTGGACGGCGTGCCGCGCTCGTCGTGCTCGAGGCCTTCGGCGGTGTAGGTGGTGCCCGGGGTGCCAGGGACCGCCATCGCAGCGATCCCGTCGCCACCGGCGGCGTAGCGGCGATACTCGGCCTGGTCCGGGCTCGCCACCCGGCGGCGGGTGAGGAAGGCGACGTCGGCGGGGCGCTCGGTGACCACCCGCGTCTGGCCCAGAGCCTGGTCGGAGAGGACGATGGCCGGCGCCTGGAGCGTCTCGGCGAGGTGGACCGCCCACTGCGTGGTGAAGGCGCAATCGGCCACCGACACCGGGGCGAGGACCAGATGCGGTGCGTCGCCGTGCAGGCCGTTGAGAGCGATGTCGAGGTCGGTCTGCTCGGACTTGGTGGGGATTCCGGTCGACGGACCGCCACGCATCACGTCGACCACGACCACCGGAATCTCACCGGCGACCGCCAGCCCGAGCCCCTCGGTCATCAGCGCGAGCCCCGGTCCGGATGTCGCGGTCAGCGACGGCACGCCGCCGTACGAGGCGCCGAGGCACATGTTGATCGACGCGAGCTCGTCCTCGGCCTGGACCAGGGCGCCGCCGAGGCCGGTGAGTCGCGGCGCGAGCCACTCGAGCAGCTCGCTCGCCGGCGTGATCGGGTAGGCGGCGACGAAACGGACGCCGCCGCGCAGCGCGCCGAGCCCGGCCGCCTCGTTGCCACTCAGCGCCCACCGATGAGCGGGCCGGGTGGCCATCGCCGGCAGGGCGAGGTCGGCGCACGCGGCAGGGACGCCGGCCGCGCCCGCGCGGGCTCCGCGCACCGCCGCGGTGAGGGCGTCGCCGCCCTTGCGCCCGAGCAACGCCTCGATACAGGCCTCCACGTGCTCGGCGTCGACCCCGAGCGCGGCGCAGAGCGCGCCTGCGGCGACCATGTTCTCGGGTGCGCGCTCCGCCGCCGTCGCCAGCTCGCGCAGTGGCAGGGCCACGTGCTGCGCACCCTTGGCGGCGATCGCGGCCGGGACCGCTCCGGCCGACGGGTCGGACAGGACCAGGCTGGTGGCGACCAGCGGGATCTCGTCGGCGAAGCGCTCGATGTTGCCCCAGTCGAGGGCGACCAGCACGTCGAAGTGATCGTCGAGACAGTCCACGGGGTGGGCGCCCAGGCGCAGCAGGGCCGCCGACTCGCCACCGCGAATCTGTGGGCCGGACGAGCGCCGGAGAAGGCCGTACCAGCCGGCGCGGGTGGCTGCGTCGAGCAGCACACGCCCGGCGGTGACGACGCCAGCGCCGCCCGAGCCGGTGAGGGCGATGGAGAGAGTGGAGCGCATCGATGGTCCTCTGGCAGGGCGTCGAGGAGGCGGCATCGCGCGTCCTCGTCTCACGGCACCGGGCATGTCGAGCCCGCAGCGGGAGCGCATGCTAAGTCAATCCCAGGCGGCATTGGCTTGATCCGGATCAATGCTCGCCGGGGGGTGATATTGCGCCGCAACAGCTCGTTCACGGGCAATTGACGCCGATCAATTGTGACTTCCATCACCGTTTTAGCATCTCCCGCAGGCCGACCCCGAACGCAGCTTGGTCACGGGACGGCCGGGACGGAAGTGCTCTCGAACACGAGGAGAACGAGATGAAGAGCAAGCAGCTCGCGGCCGCCGTGATGGCGGTGGCGCTCACCGCACCGGGTATTGCCACCGCACTGGAGGCCGGGGACTGGTTGGTGCGCGGTCGAATCATCAATGTCATGCCGAACGACGACAGCGGGAACGTGTTCGTCGCCGGCGCCCCCATCGCCGGATCCGGCGTCAAGGTGGACGACGAGTTCACACTCGACCTCGACTTCACCTACATGTTCACCAAGAACATCGGGGCCGAGCTGTTGCTCGACCTGAGCTCGCAGCACCGCGCCTCCTCGAAGGGCACCCTCGCCGCGATCGCCCCGGGCAAGATCCTCGACGCGCGGGTGCTGCCGCCGAGTCTGCTGGTCCAGTACCACTTCATGCCCGATGCGAAATTCCGTCCCTACGTCGGTGCGGGCCTGAACTACACCATGTTCTTCGACGAGGGCGCGACCGGGACCGGCCGGAGCGTGCTCGGCCTGACCAACGTCGACCTCGACTCGTCCTTCGGCTACGCGCTGCAGGCCGGCGCCGACATCGAGATCGACAAGAACTGGTTCCTCAACTTCGACGTGAAGTACATCAACATCGAGACCGAGGCCACCGCGCGCTCGACCGCACTGAACGCGCCGGTCAAGGTCGACGTCGACATCAACCCGTGGGTCGTCGGCATCGGCATCGGCCGCAAGTTCTGAGCGGTGGCCAGTCGCCCGCCGCGTTGATCGGGATCAAGTTCCGATCGGCGCGGCCGGGTGACACTCGCGGCACAGTCGGTGACCAGCCACGCCGAAGATGCGGCGGTCGCCAGTTCCTAAGGGGGTCGTGGGGATTCGCCGGCACGGACGTGCCGCGCGAGCTCGCGCGTGGGTGGGCGCTCGCGCCCGAGCGCTACTGGGGGACGTGAGATATGTCGATCGGAACTGCATTGCGCATGTTCGTGGACCCGAAAGGGGCCTGGACCAGCATCAAGTCGAAGGAGCAGTCGTTCCAGGGCGTGCTCGTCGCCCACACCGCCATCTTCGCCCTGATTCCGGCGGTGGCGGGCTACTACGGCACCACGGTGGTGGGATGGCAGGTCGGCGGCGGCGCGGTGACCAGGTTGGCACCCGGCAGTGCCCTGCAGATCTGCGTCCTCTACTACCTCGCGATGATCGTGGTCGTGGCGTCGGTCGGCGGCATGATCCGCTGGATGTCGCAGACCTACGGCGCCGACCAGCCGCTCGGACACTGCATCGCGCTCGCCACCTACACCGCCACGCCGTTGTTCCTGGTCGGGCTGATGCAGGCCTACCCGGTGCTGTGGCTGAACCTCGTGGTCGGTCTGCCCGCGCTCGGCTACACCATCTTCCTCTTCTACACCGGTGTGCCGATCATCATGGAGATACCGCCGGAACGCGCATTCCTGTTCTCCTCCGCGGTGCTCGCGTTCGGCCTCGTCGCCTTCGTGGCGATGCTGGCGGTGACCGTGCTGCTGTGGGGGTCCGGTATCGCGCCCGCATTCGTGCAGGGGTGACGCGAGAACGCTCACCCCGCACCGACGTCCGTTTCGAATGACCTCCTCGGAGACTGTGATGGCCGATTCAACCGCTCAGGACACCTACAACTACAAGGTCGTCCGCCAGTTCGCGGTGATGACGATCGTCTGGGGCATCGTCGGGATGCTCGTAGGCGTGCTCATCGCCGCTCAGCTCGCGTGGCCGGCGTTGAACTTCGATCTGCCGTGGCTGACCTATGGGCGACTGCGGCCACTGCACACCAACGCGGTGATCTTCGCGTTCGGAGGCTGCGCGCTGTTCGCCACCTCGTACTACGTGGTCCAGCGCACCTGCCACGTGCGGCTGTTCTGCGACAAGCTCGCGGCCTTCACCTTCTGGGGCTGGCAACTCGTCATCCTGAGCGCGGCCATCACCCTTCCGCTCGGCATCACCACCAGCAAGGAGTACGCCGAGCTCGAGTGGCCGATCGACATCCTCATCGCGGTGGTGTGGGTGTCGTACGCGATCGTCTTCCTCGGCACCATCGTGAAGCGGCGGGTCCGCCACATCTACGTGGCGAACTGGTTCTTCGCCGGCTTCATCCTGGCGGTCGCCCTGCTGCACATCGTCAACAGCGCCGCGCTGCCGGTCAGCATGTGGAAGTCGTACTCCGCGTACTCGGGCGTCCAGGACGCGATGGTGCAGTGGTGGTACGGGCACAACGCGGTCGGGTTCTTCCTCACCGCGGGCTTCCTCGGCATCATGTACTACTTCGTGCCCAAGCAGGCCGGCCGGCCGGTGTACTCGTACCGGTTGTCGGTGGTGCACTTCTGGGCGCTCATCTTCACCTACATGTGGGCCGGTCCCCACCATCTCCACTACACCGCGCTGCCGGACTGGGCACAGTCGCTCGGCATGGTGTTCTCCCTCGTCCTCCTCGCCCCGTCCTGGGGTGGCATGATCAACGGCATCATGACCCTGTCGGGAGCGTGGGAGAAGCTGCGTACGGACCCGGTGCTGCGCTTCCTCATCGTGTCGGTGTCGTTCTACGGCATGTCGACCTTCGAGGGGCCGATGATGTCCATCAAGACGGTGAACGCGCTGTCGCACTACACCGACTGGACGATCGGCCACGTGCACTCCGGCGCCCTCGGTTGGGTGGCCCTGGTCTCGCTCGGCGCCATGTACTACATGATCCCGCGGCTGTTCGGCCGCGAGCTGTACAGCCTGCGTCTGGTGGAGGTGCACTTCTGGGTCTCCACCATCGGCATCGTGCTCTACATCACCGCGATGTGGGTCGCGGGAATCATGCAGGGGCTGATGTGGCGGGCGGTCAACGACGACGGCACGCTGACCTACAGCTTCGTCGAGTCGGTCGAGGCGATGCACCCCTTCTACGTCATCCGGTTCCTGGGCGGGGCGTTGTTCCTCCTCGGTACCCTGGTCATGGCCTACAACCTTTGGAAGTCGGTGGCCGGAGCCCGCGCGTACGACGCGCCGGTGCTGGCGCCGTCGCACTGAGGAGCGCTCGAGATGGCAGGCGGACACGAGAGAATCGAGACCAATCTCGGGCTCATGCTGGTGCTGGTGCTGATCGTGATCAGCTTCGGAGGCTTGATCACCATCACCCCGCTGTTCTTCCAGACCAACCTCCTGAAGCCGGTCGACGGGCTCGAGCCCTACGGCGCGCTCGAGCTGGAGGGAAGGGACATCTACATCCGTGAGGGCTGCTACACGTGCCACTCGCAGATGGTCCGTCCCTTCCGTGCCGAGACCGAGCGTTACGGCCACTACTCGGTGGCGGGCGAGTACATCTACGACCGGCCGTTCCAGTGGGGCTCGAAGCGCACCGGGCCCGATCTGCAGCGAGTCGGCGGGCGCTACAGCGACGAGTGGCATCGGGTGCATCTGGTGAACCCGCGCGACGTCGTGCCCGAGTCGATCATGCCGGGATATCCGTGGCTCGAGGTCAACGCCCTCGACCCGGCGGGCGTCGAGGGCAAGATGCGCACCTTGCGCACGCTCGGGCACCCGTACACCGACGAGCAGATCCAGCAGGCGCCGGGACTGCTCGAGGGCAAGACGGAGATGGACGCGATGGTCGCCTACCTCCAGTCGCTCGGCACCCACGTCAAGATTCGGAGGTGACGGCGATGGATCTGGGAGCCATACACGGGATTTGGACGGTGGTCTTGCTCGTCGTCTTCGCCGGGATCGTGGTGTGGGCCTTCGGGCGCACACGGCGCGATGCCTTCGAGTCGGCCGCGCGCATTCCGTTCGAGGACGATGACGAGGAGGTTCGCGGCACGCGCCGCGCGACCGCGAGCCGCAACCGGAATCCGGGGAACCGAGATGGGTAACTTCAGCAGCGGAATCTGGAACATCATCATCATCGTGGTCACGCTCGGCGGCCTCGCCGCGTGCTGGCTGCTGACGATGAAGAACACCTCCGGCAAGACCAAGGCCGGAGAGACGGTGGGTCACACCTGGGACGGTGATCTGCAGGAGTACAACAACCCGCTACCGCGGTGGTGGGTGAACATGTTCTACCTGACCATCGTCTTCGCGGTGGTCTACCTGCTGCTCTATCCGGGTCTCGGCTCGAACTCGATGTTCCTCGGTTGGACGCAGCTCACGCAGTACGAGGAGGAGATGGCCGCGGCCGAGGCGACTTACGGCCCGATCTTCGAGCGCTACCGCGAGCAGCCGATCGAGAAGGTCGCGGCGGACCAGGAAGCGCTGAAGATCGGTCGCCGGCTGTACGCCACCTACTGCACCGGCTGCCACGGCTCCGATGCCGGTGGCGTGCGTGGGTTCCCCAACCTGCGCGACGGTGACTGGCTGTGGGGTGGCACGCCGGAGGCGATCGAGACCTCGATCAGTGCCGGCCGCAACGGCATGATGCCGGCCTGGAAGGACGCGCTGGGTGGTGACGAGGGCGTGCGCCAGGTGACCCAGTTCGTTCTCACTCTCGCCGGGCGAGACGCCGACGCCGCGGCGGCCGAGCAGGGCAAGACCAAGTTCGGCCAGTTCTGCGCCGCGTGCCATGGCGCCGAAGGCAAGGGCAATCCCATGCTCGGCGCACCCAACCTCACCGACGACGTCTGGCTGTACGGTGGCTCGGCGGGCACGATCGAGCAGACCATCGCCCTCGGGCGCCAGGGGCGCATGCCGGCCCACGGCGAGTTCCTCGGGCCGGCGAAGGTGCACCTGCTGGCGGCGTACGTCTACAGTCTGTCGAAGTGACGACCGGCCGTCCCGACGACGTGCAGGGCGCGGGGGAGCGTATCCCCCGCGTCCAGCTCGTGAGCGCCGTGGTGTGGCCCGCCTTCGTCATGGCGGGGGTGGCGACCGCGGTCTTCTTCACCTTTCTGGACCCGGTGCACGTGCTCGAATGCACCGGTGAAGCCCCGCTCGGGCGCACCGCCGCCTACAGTCTCGGCTTCTTCATGTTCTGGGCGCTGTGCATCGCGACGGGCGCAGGCACCGCCTATTTCTTGCGCCCGGAGGTCCCACCGCGGCCACCGCGTCCGAGGACCGAGGAGCTTTCGTGAGTTCTCCCGAGCAGGACCCCCGCCCCGAGAGCGCCGGGGCGGGGGCGCGTTCGCGCCGTGGCGTCAAGGTCGAGCTGGTCGACGACGTCGAGAAGTCCCTCTACGCGCGCCGTCAGAAGATCTACCCGCGCGAGGTGCACGGGGTGTTCGCCACGCTGCGGGTGACCGCGGTGCTGGTGCTGCTCGGCCTGTTCTACGGTGTGGCCTGGCTGAGCTGGGACGGCCAGCAACTCCTGCTGTTCGACCTCCCTGCCCGGCAGTTCCACGTCTTCGGGATGCTGTTCTTCCCGCAGGACTTCCTGTACCTCACGTTCATGTTGATCATCGCCGCGCTGACGCTGTTCTTCTTCACGGCGTTGGCGGGGCGGCTGTGGTGTGGCTACGCCTGTCCGCAGACCGTGTGGACCGAGGTCTTCCTCTGGATCGAGCGCAAGATCGAGGGCGACCGGCCGCGCCAGATGAAGCTCGACAAGTCGCCGCTCGGGGCGCGGAAGTTCGCCATCAAGGGCGCCAAGCACCTGGTCTGGGTGCTGTTCTCGCTGTGGACCGGTTTCACCTTCGTCGGCTACTTCACGCCGATCACCGAGCTCGGCGCGCGCGCGCTCGAGTTCTCCCTCGGGCCGTGGGAGACGTTCTGGATCTTCTTCTACGGCTTCGCGACCTACGGCAACGCGGGGTGGATGCGCGAGCAGGTCTGCATCTACATGTGTCCGTACGCGCGCTTCCAGAGCGCGATGTTCGACCGGGACACGCTGATCATCTCCTACGACAGCGAGCGCGGTGAGCCGCGCGGAGCCAGGCGTCGCGGTAGCGACCCGAAGGCGGCGGGGCTCGGTGACTGCATCGACTGCACGCTCTGCGTCCAGGTCTGCCCCACCGGGATCGACATCCGCAACGGGCTGCAGTACCAGTGCATCGCCTGCGCCTCGTGCATCGACGTGTGCGACGAGGTGATGGACAAGATGGGTTATCCGCGCGGGCTCGTTCGCTACACGACCGAGAACGCGGTCTCCGGCAAGCAGACCCACGTCGTTCGCCCGCGCATCCTGGTCTACAGCGCGATTCTCGCGCTGCTGATGGTGGCCCTGGTGGTCTCCGTGATGCTGCGCAGCCCGCTCGAGCTCGACGTGATACGGGATCGCAATGCGCTGTACCGGGAGACCAGTGAAGGCCTGGTGGAGAACGTGTACGAGCTCAAGATCGTGAACATGGACGAGCGGGCGCATCGGTTCAGGCTGTCGCTCGAAGGTCCCGAGAGCCTGGCGCTGATCACCGAGGAGCCCGAGATCGCGGTCGACGCGGCGTCGGTCCGTGTGGTGGTGGCCTCGGCGCGGATCGATCCGGCGCGGCTCTCGCAGCGCAGCACCGAGATTCGGTTCCGTATCGACTCGCTGGACGAGGAAGAGCTCGGGGCGGACGCGGTGGCGCGTTTCCTCGGTCCGACGCCGAGCGCGAGGTAGAGTCCTGGAGCCGGCGCGACGAGACTCGTCCGGGCGTCCCCGCCCGCGCGTTCCGTCCTCGCCGAGGAGAGCAGTCGAATGGGAGCATGGGCGATGTCACCGCGTTCGCAAGGGCCGGGTCGGCCCTGGTATCGCGAGCCACTGGTGTGGCTGGTGCTGGGCATTCCGGCGTCGGCGGTGGTGATGGGGGTGGTGATGCTCGTGCTCTCGGTCGAGAGCTACGACGGGCTGGTGGCCGACGACTACTACCGCCGTGGCCTCGAGATCAACCGCGCCGTCGAGCGCGCTCGGGCCGCCGCGACGCTGGGTCTCGAGGCCCGGGTCGAGATCGACCCCGGCAGCGCCACGGTACGCGCGACACTGACCGCGACCGACCCCCGGTTCCAGCCGCCGGACACCGTCGCGCTGCGGTTGTCACACGCGACGCGTGCGGCACGCGACATCGTCGTCGACCTCACGCACGGTGGTGGTGGGCGCTACGTCCAGCGGTTGCCGGAGCTCGACGGCGGGCTGCCGAGTGGGCGCTGGTACCTGCGGTTGGAGACCGATGCGTGGCGTGTGGACGGCGCCCTCCCCGACGCGAGCGCGCGGGTGGCGCGTCTCCTGCCGGAGCCTGGATGATCGCTCGCCTGCCCCGGTGAGCGCGCCCGCCTCCGCGAGGACGGCGCGGCGCGCCGGCAGTTCGCGGCTCGACCTCGACCACCGGCGCTCCCGGCCATGATCGACGACGCCCAGGTCGGCCTTGCCGCCGCCTTTCTGATGGGGCTGCTCGGCTCCGCCCACTGTGCCGGTATGTGCGGTGGGATCGCGGGTGCAGTCTGCGTCGGAGGCACGGGCGCGCTGCCGCCCGGCGCCCTGCTCGGGCGGGTGCTCGGCTACAACGCCGGGCGAATCCTCTCCTACTCGCTGGCCGGCGTGGTGGTCGGGGCGATCGGGGCGCGGGTCGCGACCCTGGCGCCGCTCGACGGCGCGCGGACGTTCGCCACCGTGGTGCAGGCGGTGAGCATGCTCGCCGTCGGTCTCTACCTCATCGGTCTGACCCGTGTGCTGGCGCCACTGGAGCGCCTCGGCGGTGTGCTCTGGCGGCGACTCGCGCCTCTCGTCGACCTCGGTCGTCGGGTGCAGGGACCGGTCGGGGCGGTGCTCGCCGGGATGGTGTGGGGTTGGCTTCCCTGCGGCCTGGTCTACGCCGCTCTCGGGGTCGCGCTCGGTGCCGGCGGGGCGGCGGGCGGCGGGCTGGTCATGGCGACGTTCGGGGCTGGCACCGTGCCGATGATGGTCGCCATCGGTGTCGGCAGCGCGACCATCGCGCGACGCGGGCGCCGGCCGTGGCTCAGGCGACTGGTCGGCGCCGCCCTGGTGCTGGCCGGTGTCGCGCTCGGGCTGCGCGCCGGCGTCGGGTGAGGTCGTGCACCCGCACGCCCGCGTTCAGCTCGCCGCGCGGTCGATGTGCGCGAGCAGGTCTCGATACTCCTCGGCCACGACCGGCCCGAACACCGGATCCCCACGACGCTCGAAGGCACGAGCCACGGCGGCCCAGTCCTCGTCGTGCAGCGTGCTCTCGGCCAGCGGGAAGGCCTCGCCGTCCTCGACTCGCATGTGATGGCGCAGGAAGCCGGCGTAGTCGCGGGCCGCGCCGGCGAGCTCGGTGCGCTCGACGATGCCGCCGTCGACCACGCGTGACAGCACCTCGAGCAGCGCCCGCCCCTTGGTGGCGAGGCCCTGGTGCTCGCGGCGGAGCTGCTCGACCACCGCGGGCGCCCGGGCCGAGCGCGCACGCAGGCGCTCGAACATCAGGTCTTCCTTGGGGTGGTGGGTGTGGTCGGGGTAATGCGTCATGTAGTGCATGATGTCGCGCATCAGCTCGAAGTCGGCGTCGCGAATGCGCTCGACGGCGTCGATCTCGCGCTCGAGCAGGTCGAGCAAGTGGGCGATGTTGCGGTGGTCCGTCCGCAGGTCGTCGAGAATCTCAGGCATCGCGCTCACTCCCGCGTCGCGTCGATTGCATGCTAGGGATGGGCCTCATCGCCCGGCTTGATCGCGATCAACGCTCGGGTCCGCGACGCGGGCATCCGGCGGGTGGCTCTCCTTCGCCCGGGGTGCCTCGCCGGGGTCATCGTCGTCCATCAGGATGCGGTGCGCCGGGCCCTCGAGATCCTCGAACTGACCGGAGCGCACCGCCCACACCAGGGCGACGGCGACGACGGCGACCAGCACCACCGACAACGGCAACAGGAGATAGAGGATCTCCACGCGCGATGGGCTCAGCGGGCCATGCCGGGCGCGATCTTCGGCTGCCGGCGCGCAGCGGTCACCCGTCCTGCGCGCAGGCTGTTGGCGACCACCACCAGGGAGCTCAACGACATCCCGATGGCGGCCATCCAGGGCGCGAGCAGGCCGGTCGCCGCCGCGGGCAGCGCGATCACGTTGTAGGCGAACGCCCAGGCCAGGTTCTGGCGAATGATCCGGGTCGTGCGCCGGGCCACGCGACGTGCCTCGGCGAGCGCCGGCAGGTCGTCGCCGAGAAGCAGGAGGTCGGCGCTGGCGCGGGCGACGTCGGCGCCGGTGCCCATGGCCACCGACACGTCGGCGGCGGCGAGGACGGGGGCGTCGTTCACGCCGTCGCCGACCATCACCACGCCCCGGTGGTCGCGGCGGAGCGCGTCCAGCGCCCCCCGCTTGCCCAGGGGGTCGAGGGCAGAGCGCGCGTCGGCGATGCCGAGGCGGGCCGCGAGCGCGTCGACCGCCCCCGGACCGTCGCCCGAGAGCACCGAGGTCGTGGCGCCGTCGGCATGCAGGCGCTGCACCATCGCCTCGGCGCCGGCACGCGGGGAATCGCCGAGTGCCAGCGCCGCGAGGACCGCGTCGGCACGCGCCAGCACCAGCTCGGTGGCCCCGGGGGTGGCCACCGTCGCCAGCAGGTCGCGTGGGATCTCGAGCCCGGTGGCGCGGGCGACGAACGGGGGGTTGCCCAGCCAGTAGCGGACCCCCTCGACCACGCCGGACACCCCCCCGCCGGGGGTCGTCTGCACCTCGACCGCCTGCGGAACCACGCCGCGGGCGGCATCGCGCACCGCGCGGGCGATGGGATGGCTCGCGTGGCGCTCGAGCGCTGCGGCCACCGTCAGGCAGCGTGCGGCCGCGACGCCGGAGGTCACCGCCACCCCGGCCAGCTCGAACCGCCCGGTGGTCAGCGTTCCGGTCTTGTCGAACACCCAGTGCTCGGCGCGGGCCAGGGACTCCACCGCGTCGCCGCCCGAGCACACCAGGCCGAGCCGGGCGAGCGCCGCGCTCGCCGCGGTGAGTGCCGCCGGGGTGGCGAGCGAGAGCGCACACGGGCACATCACGACCAGCACCGCGATGGTGACCTCGACCGCGCGTGACGCGTCGAGGTGGTACCAGACCGCGGCCACCACCGCCGCCCCGACCAGGGCGACCCCCACGAACCAGCCGGCCACCCGGTCGGCGATGCGGGCGAGTCGTGGCTTCGACGCCCGCGCGCCGTCGACCAGCCCCTGCATGCGGGCCAGCACCGTCTCCTCGCCGACACGCTCGACCCGCACCTCGAGCGGGCTCTCGTAGTTGGTCGAGCCGCCCACCACGGGGTCGCCCAGACCCTTCGCCACCGGCCGCGACTCACCGGTGAGCAACGCCTCGTCGACGCTGGAGCGCCCCGCCTCCACGCGACCGTCGGCCGGCACGATCTCCCCCGGGCGCACCACCACCAGGTCGCCGACCGCGAGGTCCGCGACCGCCACCGACGACTCGCGCCGGCCGCCGCTCCCGTGCGCCTCGAGTCGACAGGCGCGGGCCGGCGTCGGGCAGAGCAGCGACTGCGCGACGCGGGCGTGTCGGCGCCGCGCCAGCAGCTCGAGCTGACGGGCGACCAGCAGTGCGAGGGTGAACATCGCCACCGAGTCGAAGTAGATCTCCCCGCCGCGCACCACCGCCACCGTGCTGGCGACATAGGCGATGGCGATGCCGAGCGCGACCGGCACGTCCATGCCCGGAGCACGGGCGCGGATGCCACGAAGCGCACCGGCGAAGAACGGCCGCGCGGCGTAGACGACGATCGGCGTCGCGAGGGCGAGGCTCACCACCCGCATCAGCCCGGCGAGCCCCGGCTCACTGTCCTCGCCGGCGCCCATGTAGAGGGCGAGGGCCAGCATCATCACCTGCATTCCGAGCAGCGCGGCGACGCCGATGCGCTGCAGCCGATCGCGGACCTCGGCATCGAGCCGGGCCTCGCGCTCGGCGCGATCGTAGGGGCGCGCGCGATAGCCGATGTGCTTCAGCGCCGCGAGGATGTCGCTGAGCGCGGTACGCGCCGGATCCCAACGCACCCGTGCCCGATGGGTGGCGTAGTTGACCTCTGCCGAGCGCACCCCCGGCAGTGCCAGCAACCGGCGCTCGACCAGCCAGACGCAGGCGGCGCAGGTGACGTCGTCGAGCAGGAGCGAGGTCTCCTTGGCGTCGCCGCTGGTCTCCACGAAGCGTCGCTCGACCTCGGGGTGGTCGAAGGTGCGGGCGTCGCGCAGGAACTCCGGGACGAGGCCCTCGCCGCGCGCGGCGGGACGCTCGCGGTGTCGGTAGTAGTCGCCGAGGCCGCTGGCGACGATTGCCTCGGCCACCGCCGCGCAGCCGACACAACACATCGGCCGCGGCGTGCCGTCGATGGTGACGGAGGCCGGTGCCGCGCGCGGGACCGGCTCGCCGCAGTGGAAGCAGGCCTTCTCGTCGTTGGCGGTCGCGGTGTGGGCGTCCGGGGCGTTCACGGGCCTTGGTGGGCTGGTCGACGGTAGCCGACGATAGCGGCCGGTCGTCCGCACAGTGTTGATCGTCGTCAACGCCCGATCGGGTTCGACGGTGATTATTTCATCACTGTGTGACTGTGGAGTCGTCAAATCTTCGGCCGTTGATGCGGATCATGGTCGTGATGACGCCGATGGGGCTCACTGACCGCCATTCGGGGATCGTCCTTCGACGATGGTCTCCAGTCGGCTCGCGCGCCGCGTCGCTCATCGACGCGGAACGGGCCGGCCGTGGTCGAGCCCAGACGAGACATTGGCGTGTCCAGCCCCGAGCCCCGCCCTTCGGACCATCGCGCGCGCACCGTCGCCCGGGTGCTCGGCTCGCCCCTCCCGCCGTTCTTGCTGGCGCTGGCGCTGGTGCTGGGCGCGGTGGCGTTGCTCGTCACGCCGCGCGAGGAGGAGCCGCAGATCGTGGTGCCGGTGACCGAGGTCTCGGTGCTGGCGCCGGGACTCGGCGCGGTCCAGGTCGAGCGCCAGATCGCGACGCCGCTGGAGAAGCTGCTGCACCAGATCCGCGGCGTCGAGCACGTCTACTCGCGCTCGGAGCGCGGGCGGGCGGTGGTCACGGTGCGATTCCACGTCGGCGAGGACCGCGAGGACGCGCTGGTCGAGGTGTTCACCAAGGTCCAGGCCAATCTCGATCAGGTCCCGGCCGCGGTCACCGACTGGATCGTGCGGCCGGTCGAGATCGACGACGTCGCCACGGTGGTGGTCGGGCTGTGGAGCGACGACGAGACGCGCACCGACGATCACGGCCTGCGCCGCATCGCCGAGGAGGTCGAGCAGCGCCTCCAGGCGCTACCCGACACCAACCGCGTCACGGTCACCGGCGGACGCCCGCGTCGGGTCCGGGTCGAGCTCGACCCGGAGGCGCTGGCGGCCCGTCGCACCTCCCCGCTCGACGTGCTGTGGGCGCTCCAGGTCTCGAATCGGCGTCTGCCTGCCGGCGTGGTGCTTCGCGCCGACCGCGGCCTCGCGGTCGAGGCCGGGGCGACGGTGGCCGACGCGCGCGACCTCGCCACCCTGGTGGTGAACGTCGTCGAGGGCGTCCCCGTGTACCTCGGCGACGTCGCCACCGTTCTCGACGGCCCGGCGGAGCCCGCCAGCTACACCTGGATCGAGCTCGGGCCGGCGGCATCGCTGCCGGACGGGGTGTCGGTGGCCGCCGATGGACGGGCTCCGGCGGTCTTCGTGGCGGTGGCCAAGCAGCGCGGCGCGAACGCGGTACGGGTCGCGGCCGACGTGCGTGCGGCGATGGACCGGCTGGCGGCCGAGCTGTTCCCACCCGAGGTGCACCACCGCGTCATCCGCGACCACGGCGCCACCGCCCAGGCGAAGGTGGACGATCTGGTGACCAGCCTCGGCGCGGCGGTGTTCACCGTGGTGCTGTTCATCGGTGTCTTCCTCGGTTGGCGCGCGGCGCTGGTGGTGGCGTTGGCGGTTCCGGTCAGCTACGGCATCACCCTCGGTCTCGATCTGCTCTTCGGCTACACCATCAATCGGGTCACCCTGTTCGCGCTGATCCTCGCCCTCGGTCTGCTGGTCGACGATCCGATCACCGGCGTCGACAACATCGAGCGCTACCTGCGCCGTGGAGGCGGCTCCGCGCGCGACGCCATCGCGGCTGCCATCGGCGAGGTCCGTCAACCGTTGGTGATGTCGACGGTGGCCATCGTCCTGGTGTTCGTGCCGCTGTCCTTCATCACCGGGATGATGGGCCCGTACATGGCACCGATGGCGTTCAACGTCCCGGTCACGGTGGTGGTCAGCACCATCGTCGCCTTCTACGTGACGCCCTGGCTCGCGCTGAAGCTGTTGCGAATCCAGGGCGACGTCGGCGTGGTGGACGACGCCGCCGCGCCGCGCGCCGCGGACGGACCGTACGCGCGGGCGCTGCGCGCGGTGCTCGCGAGCCCGGCGCGAGCGTGGGGGTTCATGGCGGTGGTGGCGGTGCTGTTCGTGGTGGCGGTGTCGCTGCCGGCGTTTCGGTTGGTGCCGCTGAAGCTCCTGCCCCACGACGACAAGGACGAGCTGCAGGTGGTGCTCGACATGCCCGAGGGCACCAGCCTCGAGCGCACCCGCGCGGTGACCGCGCGCATCGTGCGCCACCTCACCACCGTCGCCGAGGTCGACACCGTCGCCGCCTTCGTGGGCGTGCCGTCGCCGATCGACTTCAACGGTCTGGTGCGCCAGTACGCGCTGCGCGTCGCCCCGCACCTGGCCGACGTGCGCATCGTGCTCGCGCCGAAGCGCCACCGCGCCGAGCAGTCGCATCGCATGGCGTTGCGGCTGCGACCGGGCATCGAGGCGATCGCGCGCGAGGCGGGGGGCGTGGTCCGAGTGGTCGAGGTGCCGCCCGGCCCCCCGGTGCTCGCCACCGTGGTGGCCGAGGTCCGCGGCGAGCCGACCACCCCCTACGCCGCGCTCGAGGCCGGTGCCGTGCGCCTGGCCGAGCGGTTGCGCCGTGAGCCGCTGGTGGTCGAGGTCGACACCTCGGTGCCGGATCCCCACTCACGACTGGAGCTCGTGGTCGACCGCGAGAAGGCGGCGCTCTCGGGGATCGCGGCCGAGGACGTCGCCGCGACCGTTGCTCTCGCGCTCGACGGTGTGGTGGCGACCCATCTCGAGGCCCCACGTGAGGCGAGTCCGCTGCCGGTCGAGCTGCGGTTTCCGCTCGCCCGTCGCGCCGACCCGGCGGTGCTCGCCGGGCTGCGGGTGAAGGGGCGGCCGGGGATCGCGAAGACCCTCGACGCCGGGGGGTTGCGCGACGCCCCGCAGCCACTGGTCGAGCTGGCGGAGCTGGCCACCGCGCGTGAGGTCGAGGCCGACCACCCGATCCTCCACAAGGATCTCGCGCCGGTGGTCTACGTCTACGCCGAGACCGCCGGTCGCGCCCCGGCGGAGATCATCCAGGACGTGTTCGTCGATGGCGGCGCCGACGCGGTGTCACCGTCGCCGCGCGCGCTCGAGGGGCGGACCTTCCTCGCCCCTGGCGGCGGTGACGCATGGGCGCTGCCCGCGGGGGTGCGGGCGGTGTGGACCGGCGAGGGGGAGTGGGACCTCACGGTGCGCGTGTTCCGCGACCTGGGGATCGCCTTCGCCGCCGCGCTGGCCGGCATCTTCTTCGTGCTGTGGATGCAGACGGGGCTCGCCGGGTTGACGGGAATCATCATGCTCGCCATCCCGCTCGGGATGATCGGCATCATGCCCGGGTTCTGGGTGCTGAACGTGCTGCGAGATCCGACCGCGGCCGGCGGGGCGGACCCGGTGCTGTTCACCGCGACCGCGATGATCGGGATGATCGCGTTGGCCGGCATCGTGGTCCGTGGCTCACTGATCCTGGTCGAGTTCGTGGGCAACGCCCGCGCGCGCGGTAGCGAGCTGGTCGACGCCCTGGCCGAGGCCGGCACCATTCGCATGCGACCGGTGCTGCTCACCGCCGGCACGACCTTGCTCGGCAATCTCGTGATCACCCTCGATCCCATCTTCAGCGGGCTGGCGTGGGCGATCATCTTCGGCGTCAGCGCGTCGACCGCGTTCACTCTGGGCGTGATCCCGGTCGCGTACTGGCTGGTCTATCGTGAAGCTCGCAGCGATTCGGAGGGCGTGGCGTGAAGCGTCTGCTCGGGGCACTGGGCGCGTTGGCGGTGCTCGCCGTCGGCCTCGCATGGCTCGCCGGGATGTTCGCGGAGAAGATCCCGCCGGGGACGGTCACTCCCGCCGCCACCGTCGCCCGCGGCGCGACTGCGGTGGTCCTCGAGCCGGTGCGGGTGCCGGTGGTCGAGCAGGCGGTCGGTACGGTGCGCGCGCGTGACGAGGCGCTGATAGCGACCCGCATCAGCGCGACGGTGGCGAGCGTCTCGGTGCGCGCCGGCGACGCGGTGTCGACCGGCGAGCCGCTGGTGCGGCTCGATGCACGTGAGCTCGAGGCGCGGCTCGCGCAGGCGCGCGAGGCGGTGGTCGCGGCGCGCGCCGCGCTCGGCGCGGCCGAGCCGGACTACCAGCGTCTGCGAGCCCTGTTCGACCGCGGCGCGGTGTCGCGCGCGGATCTCGAGCGCTCCGACGCCGCCGTCCGCTCGGCGCGAGCCGAGCTGGCGCGAGCCGAGCGCGCGGTCGACGAGGCGGAGATCGCGCTCGGGCACACCGAGCTCGCGGCGCCGTTCGCCGGCC
Source organism: Ectothiorhodospiraceae bacterium (assembly GCA_024234875.1). GTDB lineage: Bacteria > Pseudomonadota > Gammaproteobacteria > HK1 > HK1 > JACKNM01. Next base: position 571,517 of record JACKNM010000003.1, read on the forward strand.
GGGTCATCGAGCGCTACGTCGAGCCCGGTGACACCGTGATCGTCGGTGCGCCGCTGGTGCGGCTCTACGATCCCGCGCGGCTGCGTCTCGAGGCAGCGGTGCGCGAGTCGATCGCCACGCGGTTGGCGCGCGGCGACGCGCTCCAGGCGCGCATCGACGCGCTCGACCGCACCGTCGCGGTCGATGTGGAGGAGATCGTGCCGAGCGCGGATCCGGCGTCGCGCACCTTCGTGGTCAAGGCGCGGCTGCCCGACGACGCATCGCTCTATCCCGGGATGTTCGCCCGCCTGCTCATCCCGCTCGGTGAGCGCGAGGCGTTGTACCTCCCGCGCGCGGCAGTGGCCCGGGTCGGCCAGCTCGAGTACGTCGAGATCCCCACCGACACCGGCCCACGGCGTCGCTTCGTGCGCATCGGCGCTGCCGCCGAGGGGGCGCCGGAGCGGCTCGAGGTGCTGTCCGGTCTGACCGCCGGCGAGTCGATCCTGGTGCCGGCGAGCGTCAATTGAGGGCGGTATACTCGCCGAGCTCGTTCCCGCGTTCCTTCCCCGACGAGGCTTCTCGTGACCGCTCGCCGCATCGCCGTCTATGCCGTCGTCGCCGTGGCCGCGTTCGTCGCCGGCCTGGCCATCGCGCGGGCGCTGTCGCGGCCGGCCGCACCGCCGCCCGATCTCACCGCGCTGCTGTGGCCGTCGCCGAAGGCGATCGCACCGTTCTCGCTCGTCGACCAGGACGGCAAGCCGTTCGACGTCGAGCGACTGCGCGGGCAGTGGACGGTGATGTTCTTCGGCTACACCCACTGCCCGGACGTCTGCCCGACGACGTTGTCGACCCTCGCCGCGGTCCACGACGCGCTGGCGTCCGGCGGTGACGCCGAGCGTCTGGCGGTCATCATGGTCAGTGTCGATCCGGCGCGTGACACGCCCGAGCGGCTGGGCCAGTACGTGCGGTTCTTCGGCAAGGACTTCATCGGCGTGACCGGGCCGTTGCCGGACGTCGATGTCCTCACCCGACAGCTCGGGATCCTCTACGTCCACCACCAGCCCGAGGCGTCCGGCGGTTATCTGGTCGACCACTCGGCGGGGATCCTGCTGGTCGACCCCCAGGCGCGGTTGGTGGGGTTGTTCTCGCCGCCGCACGAGGCAGCGGAGATCGCGCGTCAGGTGCGCGGCATCCGCGCATTCATCGAGGGCTGACCATGGGTGAGCCGGTGGGCGCGGCGCCCGGGTCGGCACGACCCGGCGAGGGCGATCGGACGGAGGACGCGTCGTCGACGCGGCACGACACCGTGCTGGTGGTGGTGGTCGCGTTGTTTCTCGCCGCCGGCGTGATCGGCGGTCTGGCGGTGGGCTGGCTCGACCGTGGTGCCGCCGATCGCGCCGCGGCCGGTCTCGCGTCCGCCGCTGGTCAGTCCGAGACCCCCGGCTGGTCCGAGTACCTCGTGCGCTTCACCGCCGACGACCAGGTCGCGGTCGGCATCACCTGGATCGAGGCGCATCCGGACCTGCGCTTCGTCGGCGACAGCATCTACCCACGCACGGTGCGCGTCGGCGTGCGCGTGCCGGTCGGGACCGCGCTCGATGCGCTGGAGGCGCAATCCTTCGTGTCGTTCACCGTGCGCAACCTGCCGATCTTCTTCTGCCACTGAGCGGCGTCGGGGCCGGCGCATCATCGCCCGCAGCGAATCGGCGCGTCGATGGTGTGGCGCGTGAGGTCGCGCCCACCGTCGGTGGTGACGAGGACGTCGTCCTCGATGCGGATCCCGCCGTGCGGGGCCAGCGCGTCGATCAGGCCCCAGTCGATGGCGTCGCGATCGGGGCCCGACCGCAGCGGTGCGAGCAGCATCTCGATGAAGTAGAGCCCGGGCTCGATGGTGGTGACCATCCCGGGTTCCAGGGTGCGAGTGGTGCGCAGGTGCGGGTGGCCGTCCGGCGGCGCGACCTCGCCACCCTGGCTCGCGCCCTGGCGCCCCGCCACGTCGTGGACCTGCAGGCCGAGGAGGTGCCCGAGCCCGTGTGGGAGAAAGGGGCGGGTCAGTCCGCGGTCGATCGCCGCCTCCACCGAGACCAGGAGGATCCCGGCCTCCACCAGCAGATCCGCGACCGCGCGATGGGCGGCGTGGTGCAGCTCGGCGAACTCGACGCCCGGCGCGACCATGGCGACCAGCGCGCGCTGCGCCCGGTCCAGGCCCTCGGCCAGCGCGACGAAGCGTGGATCGGCGTCGTCGGTGGTCCAGGTGCGGGTGATGTCGCAGGCGTATCCGGCCTCGGTCGCGCCGGAGTCGATGAGGAGCACGCGCCCGCGCACGCCGCGTCGACGGGCCCGGTAGTGGAGAAAGGCACCCTTCTCGTCGAGGGCGACGATTCCGGGGTAGGGCAGCTCGTCGTCGGTGCCCTCGAGCGCGCCGAGATAGGCCTGGTGGATCCGCAGCTCGTCGGCTCCGCCGGCGAAGGCGGCGCGGGCTGCGTGGTGAGCGCGGCCGGCGCGTCGCGCCGCGGCCTCGATGCGTCCGACCTCGTACTCGGTCTTGAAGCTGCGATCCCAGTCCAGCCGCGCCAGCAGGCCCGGGTCGTTGACTGCCGCTGGCGGCAGGCCGAGGGGGCCGGCTAGGGACGGATCGGGACCGACCAGGACCGCCCGCGTGAGCGGCGGGACCAGCGCCGCGAGCTCGGCCCGTGAGGCGCCCTCGCGAATGTCGAAATGCTCGGCCCAGGCCGGCGCGCCGAGCGGGGCGTGCTCGTACCAGTAGTCCCGAGGTGCGTGGTGCAGCAGTAGCGGGCGCTCACCCGGACGAACGATCAGCAGGTGCTCGGGGCCGGAGAGCGGCGTCCAGTGTGCGAAGTGCGCCGAGGTGCGAAAGGGCACGTGCTGGTCGTCACGGAAGTAGCACACCTCGTGGCCGGCGTGCAGCACCAGCGCGCCGTGACCGGTGCTCGACAGCGCGGCCTCGACCCGTCGTTGGCGCTCCGCCACGTGAGCCCCGTAGCCATTCATCGGCGTCACCTCGTCGTCGCATGCCCCGCGCGGATGCTACACGGGCGCGACGGCGCCCGGCAGCCGGTCGCGCTCGCGGTGCCAGAACTCGGTCAGAGGCGATAGACTGCGCGCGGTGCGTCCGCCGCTTCGGTAACTGGACGCCAGCCTCGCCGACCGCGAGGTGGGTCGCGACATCGACACCGTGGGGTCGCGCGGTCGCGTCGAGCGCCCGATCGACGGCCACCGCCCAGCCGACGGGAGCAGTGCCGTGAGCGAAGCCGGTGACCGTAGCCTGACCGCCGAGGACGTGTTCCGTCCCCCGCGTGACGCGGCCGATCAGCCCTGGGAGCGGCTGGCCGCCTGGCTCGAGGCGCGCGGCCAGCATCTCGACGACACCCCGCCGCGCCAGTTCGCCGGCGGCTACGGCAATCTCAACTACCTGGTCGAGATCGACGGCGTGGCCACGGTGCTGCGCCGCCCGCCGCCGGGGCCACTGCCTCCGGGGGGTAACGACATGGCCCGCGAGCACCGCGTGCTGGCGCGCCTGTGGGAGGCCTTCCCGCTCGCGCCCCGTGCGCTCGCCCTGTGCGAGGACGCCGAGGTGCTCGGCGCACCGTTTCTGCTCATCGAGTACCGGCCCGGTCTCGTGGTGCGCGGCGAGCTGCCACCGGCACTGCGGGCGGCCGGGCCCGGAATCAGCCGCACCCTGGTCGACGTCCTCGCCGACCTGCACGCGGTCGACCCCGCAGCGGTCGGGCTCGACACGCTCGGCCGCCCCGAGGGGTTTCTCGGTCGCACCGTCGAGGGGTGGTACAAGCGCGCGGGCGTCGCCACCGGCGGCGTGCCGCCGGCCGCGGTCGGCGAGATCGCCGACTGGCTGCGTGACAACCTCCCCGACGAGGGCGAGGTCAGCCTCGTCCACAACGACTACAAGCTGGACAACGTCATCCTCGACCCGAGCTCTCCCACCGAGCCGATTGCCGTGATCGACTGGGACATGTGCACCCGCGGCGACCCGCTCCTCGACCTGGCCACCCTGCTCGCCTACTGGCCCGACGCCGCGGATCCGCCGGTGATGCATCGGCTCGGCCAGATGCCGGGGCCGGACTCGGGAATGCTGACCCGCGCGCAGGCGCTCGACCGCTACGCCTCGCGCACCGGGCGCGATCTGTCGGACTTCGTCTTCCACCGCGTGCTCGGTCTGTTCCGGCTCGGGGTGGTCTTCCTCCAGCTCCACGGCCGTTACCGTCGGGGGCTGGTGCGGGACGAGCGCTTCGCCGGCTTCCGCAAGCTGGCCGAGGGTATCCTCGATTTCACCATCGAGGTCAGCGAGGGCCGGGCGACGTGACCGGCGGCCGATGAGCGAGGCGCGGTGACCGGCTCGGATCAACCTGCCCGCGGCGCCGAGGCGTTCTCGGCCAGCCCGCTGCTGCTGCAAACGGTGATCGACCTCGTGCCCGGGACGCTGCACGTCAAGGACCGGGACTTGCGCTACTGCATGGTCAACCGGTTCTTCCTGGAGCAGTGGGGGCTCACGCGCGACCAGGTCATCGGCCGCTCCCACCATCAGGTGTTCGGCGACGAGCACGACAACGCGGTCGAGGCGCGCGACCGCGAGGTGCTCGAGACCGGCCGCACGCTACCGTTCTACGAGGTCGAGTACCCGTCCGGGGAAGGCGGCCTGGTCACGCTGTGGGCGTCGAAGGTGCCGTTGTTGGATGCCGACGGCGTGGTCACCCACGTCCTCACCTTCGGCCTCGACATCACCGCGCGCCGCGAGATGGAGCGCCGGCTGGCCGAGAACGAGCGGCTGCAGTCGTCCCTGGTCGAGAAGGCACTGGACTGCATCGTGGTGCTCGACGCGGCCGGGGACGTGGTCGAGTTCAACCCCGCGGCGGAAGCGGTCTTCGGCTATCGACGCGACGAGGTGCTCGGGCGCTCCTTCGCCGAGCGCATGATCCCGCCGGGGGCGCGTGAGCGGCATCGCGACGGGCTCGAGCGCCATCTGCGTACCGGCGAGCGCAGGATGATCGGCCGCCAGGTGCGCACCGAGGGCATGCGCCGCGACGGCACCGTGTTTCCGGTCGAGCTCGCGGTGGCCGAGGTGGTGCTCGGTTCGCGGCGCCTGTTCACCGCCTACCTCCGAGACCTGACGGCGGAGCACGAGGCGCAGCGCGAGATCGCGCGCCAGCGCGACATGCTCTACCAGAGCGAGAAGATGGCGGCGCTCGGCGGACTGCTCGCCGGCGTCTCGCACGAGCTGAACAATCCGCTGTCGGTGGTGGTCGGGCGGGCGATCACGCTGGAGGAGAAGCTGACCGATCCGCGGGAGCGGGAATCCGTGCAGCGCCTTCGCATGGCCGCCGAGCGTTGCGCTCGCATCGTGCGCACTTTCCTCGCGATGGCCCGGCGGAGCGAGCCCGAGCGCGCCCCGACGGATCTCGCGGCGCTCGCGCGCAACGCGGTCGAGCTCACCGCGTACGGCGCGCGGACCGCGGGCATCGAGGTCGTGCTCGACCTGCCCGACGACCTCCCCACCGTCATGGTGGACGCCGACCAGTTGGTGCAGGTGGTGGTCAACCTGCTGGTCAACGCGCAACAGGCCCTCGGCGAGATCGATGGCTCGCGCCGCCTCGAGGTCCGTGCCTGGCACGACCGGCCTCAGGGCATGGTCCACCTCGCGGTGCGCGACAACGGACCCGGGATACCTGCCCACGTGCGCACGCGGGTGTTCGAGCCCTTCTTCACCACCAAACCCGTCGGCGCCGGGACCGGGGTCGGTCTGGCGGTGAGTCACGCCATGGTCGAGGCGCACGGCGGCACGCTGCGCGTCGACAGCGCCCCGGGCCACGGCGCGGAGTTCGTGGTCTCGCTGCCGGTCTCTGGCGCGGTCGACGAGTCGATGCCGACGAGCCCGGCGGGCCGGGGCGCCGGGGTCGGCTCCATGGTCCTCGTGGTCGACGACGAGCACGATGTCGCGGACCTGATGGCCGACTGCCTCGAGCTCGACGGCTTCGAGGTCGAGCGCGTCGGCGACGGTCGCGAGGCGCTGCGACGGCTGGAGCGCCGTCGCTACGACGCGGTGGTCTGCGACGTGCGCATGCCCGGCCTCGATGGCCCGGCCGTGCTCCGCCACCTCGCCGAGCGCGACCCCGACCAGGCCGCCCGTCTGGTGCTGGTCACCGGCGACGTGCTCGGTGTCGAGCTGGAGGCGGCGATCGGCGACCTCGGCTGCGTGCTGCTGGAGAAGCCCTTCGCCCCCGACGACCTCCGCCGCGCGGTGCGAGCCGCCCGAGCTCGGGGTCGAGCTCGGGGTCGGACCAACTAAGGTCCTTGATTTCGCAAAGTTTTTCTCGCGCTTCGAGCCCTCGAGGGATGTCCGCCGGAATCGGGCAGGCATCGTTTCTCACCTGACGCCGGCCGGCCGCCCGCGGCGGGGTTGCGACACTGACGGCGAAGCCTTCGTCGATTTTCCTGCAAAACCAACAAGATAGGTTGGTCCGACCCCAGGTCGTGTGGATTACGCGGCGCGGGGTAGCTCCGGGCGAGGGTCGGACGGGCCGCTGGTCGGAGTCGGCATCGGCACCACCGGAGCGAGCGTGGCGGGGGGCACCATCGCGCGAGCCAGGCGGACGACGAGAGCAGCGATCGCGAGTGCGACCGTGATCGCCGCGAGCGCCTGACCGAGCGTCGGGACCACACCGAGCACGAGCTGGTACCCGAGCCGCACGAGCAGCGCGATCCCGAAGGCACCCAGGCCGACGAGGGTCGGGCACATCAGCTCCATCATCAATCCCCGCGCGTACCAGGGCGCTCGGGCGAGGCGAGTGGCGCGGAGCAGGATCATGAACAGCAGCACCGATCCGCCCGCCAGGGTGACAGCGGCGACCGGCAACGACAGTACGGACGCGACGGCGACGGACATCGACGCACTCCTCGGCAGCGCTCGGCTGCACGTGAACGGGGCTCGGGTGGAGGGGCGGCCCGACCCGACCACACGCCCGGTCGTGCGCCGGCCACGGGACCGGAGCGCGCTGGACGACGGGGAAGGGGTCGTGGCCGGTCGCGATGCGGGGGCTGCGTTCTCCTCCCGCGGGCGGGAGGACCGGGTGGGCATGTGGACCTCTGATGCCGATGCCCGCAGCCGAATTCGGCCGCGAACCGGGCAGCGGTGCCGCGACGGCGCCGCTCATGCTACGCCAGTCGCCGCCGCCGTCAATGGGGTGACGTCGGCGGTGTGCTCGCGCCGGCCGAGCCGCCGGTCAGCGCATCTCGATCTCGCGGTAGCCGGCGGCGGCGATGGCGTCGCAGCGCTGCCGGTACTCGGGGGCGGTTCCGCTGTAGCGGGCGAGGATCCGAACCTGCTTGCCCTCGACGTTCTGGTTGACGCCGGTCATCCACGAGTCGACCTCGTTGGTGAGCAGTCCCTCGGCCTTGTGGCGGACGATGTCGGTCCATTCGTCCACCGCCTCCTGGCGCGCGTCGGCGCGGGTGACGCCGCTGGTGCGCAGGTGCGCGACGAGACCGGTCACCCACTCGACGTTGTACTCGATGCTGCGAGGGATGTTGCCGAGCGCGGTGTGCGGCCCGACCAGCATGAACATGTTGGGGAAGCCACGGACCATCACGCCGACGAAGGTCTCCGGTCCGCCCTTCCAGCGGTTCTTCAACGTCTCGCCGCCGGCGCCGCGAATGTCGATGCGATCGAAGCTGCCGGTGATGGCATCGAAGCCAGTGGCGTAGATGATGATGTCGAACGCGTACTCCGCAGCCGTGGTCTTCACCCCGGCTGCGGTGATGCGCTCGAGCGGCGTGTCGAGAATGCTCACCAGCTCGACGTTCGGCTGGTTGTAGACCTCGTAGTAGAACGTCTCCTGCGGGACTCGACGGGTGCCGAATCCGTGGTCCTTCGGCACCAGCATCTCGGCCACTCGTCGATCGTTCACCCGACCGCGAATCTTTCGTGCGACGAACTCAGACAGCAGACGATTCGCCTCGCGGTCGATCAGGATGTCGCGGAAGTTGCCCTGCCAGATGCCGAAGCCGGGTGAGGCGTAGAGCTTCTCCCAGAATGCCTCGCGCTCCTCGGCGGTCACCTCGAAGGTGCCACGCGGGTCGGGCGTGTGCACGAAGCACGCCGCGGTCTCCTTGCAGCGCTGGAACAGCGCCGGGTAACCGGCACGGATGCGCTCCATCTCGGCCTTGTCGATCTTGCGGTTGTGCAGCGGCGTGCACCAGTTGGGGCGGCGTTGGAACACCGTGAGGTGGCCAGCGGTCTTGGCGACCTCCTGGATCACCTGCACCCCGGTCGCGCCGGTGCCGATCACCGCCACCCGCTTGCCGGTGAAGTCCACCGGCTCCTTCGGCCACAGCCCGGTGTGGAACCACTGGCCCTGGAAGTCCTCGATGCCGGGGACGCGCGGCATGGTCGGGGCCGACAGCGGGCCGACCGCGGTGACCAGAAAGCGCGCGCGACGGCACTCGCCGCTTTCCAGGGTGACCGTCCAGCACCGCCGGTCGTCGTCGAACACCGCCGCGGTCACCCGACTGCGGAACTGGATGTCGCGGCGAAGATCGAACTTGTCGGCGAAGTGGTTGAGGTAGCGCTCGGTCTCCGGCTGCGGCGCGAAGTGCTCGGTCCAATCCCACTCCGCCAGCAGCTCGTCGGAGAACGAGTAGCCGTAGGAGTAGCTCTCGGAGTCGAAGCGCGCGCCCGGATAGCGATTCCAGTACCAGGTCCCACCGACCCCGGTTCCGGCCTCGAAGACACGCACCCGAAACCCCTGCTCGCGCAGTCGGAGGAGCTGGTACATCCCCGAGATGCCGGCACCGATCACGATGACGTCGAAGTCGAGGGTGGCGTCGGAGTCAGGGGGTGGGGTGGGGCGGGGATTCGCAGCCATGGATCGTCGTCTACCTCGAGGTTGCTCGGGGGCGGTCGGTCACGGCGCCCGATTGTATCCGCAGCGCCGCCTCGATTCAGCGCGGGATGTGCTGCGCGGGCGACCCGTCGGCAGCCGGTGGTCGCACGGCGGGCGTCCAGTGATGCGCCATTTCCCCCGCCGGACCGGGGGATCTGCCCCGGCGGTCGCGCCACGCACCGCCCTGTTCGCGCTCCGGGCGCCGCAACTGCCTGAAATCCGGTGATGTGAGGCGTCCGGTCGCTGTTGGCACGGTGTGTGCTCGAAGGCGGTGGACATCCATTCGCTCGACCAGGGAGCCCGCCCATGTTCCGACGACTGCGCCGCCCGGCCATCGCCATCTCCGCCGCACTCTCGCTCGGTGCTCTGCCGATCGAGGCCGCGACGATCATCGAGCTCGGCGACACCTACCACGTGATCGAGTACGAGGCGGGGTTCGACGTCGCCGCCGGCGAGGGCGCCATCGCCGGCGCGGTCGCGCTTCGCATCGAGCAGGTGTTCGCCAGCGGGCGCACCAAGCTCGACAACAGCATCGAGTACGTGTTCACCCAGCCGGGCTGGAGCTACCGCATCCGCAAGAGCGGCGGCCTCAACTCGGCGGTCGAGGTCGACTTCGACAACGGTGATTGCAGCGCGCGCTTCCGGGCGATCTACAAGCCCGGCACCACCGTGGTCGACGGCGGCGAGCTCATCTGCCGTTGAGTCCCGCCCCGGTCCTCACCGCGGCCCGGGCACGCCCCAGGTGTCGGCGATGCGGTAGCCCTCGGGGAACGGGTCGGTGGGGTCGATCCCGTACTGGTGGATGCCGGTGATCCAGGCCTGACCGGCGATCGAGGTGACCACCGCCGGCCGACCCGCGACCCGAGTGGTGCGCTCGATCCGCCCGCGGAAGCGAGTGCCGATGATCGAGCGGTGCTCGAACACCTCGCCCTTCGCGATCTCGCGCCGCGCGTGCATCACCGCGAGCCTGGCGGAGGTGCCGGTGCCGCAGGGTGAGCGGTCGAGCCGGCCCGGACTCACGATCACCGTGTTGCGGGCGCTGACCCGGTCGCCGCGCCGGCGCAGTGGGCCGCGCACCTCGGCGATGCTCACGCCCCGAATCTCGGGGTTCTCCGGGTGCACGCACTCGAGCTGCGCATTGGTGGCGGCCTTCACCCGCTCGCCCAGCTCGCAGATGTCACGTGCCTCGTCCGGGGTGATCCGAAACCCGAGAGGCGCCGCATCGAAGAGCACGAAGAGCATTCCGCCGTAGGCGACGTCCACGGTGACGGTGCCGACCCCAGGGACCTCGATCGGTCGCGCGAGATGCAGCGCGAACGCCGGGACGTTGGTGAATCGGACCTCGCGCACCTTGCCGTCGCGGCATGCGCACTCGAGGGCGATCAGGCCCCCGGGAGCTTCCAGCACCAGCTCGGTGACCGGCTCGCGCATCGGTACCATGCCGGTCTCGAGCAGCACCGTCGCCACGCAGATGGTGTTCGAGCCCGACATCGGGACGTACTCCTCGGGCTCCATGATCACGTAGCCCATGGCGGCCCGCGGATCGCAGGCGGGCACGACCAGGTTCACGTGCCGGGCGACCGAGCCCCGCGGCTCGTTGATCAGCACGCGACGCAGCCAGTCGCCCTCGCGCTCGAGCCAGCGCGCCTTCTCCCACACCGTCGAGCCGGGAACGTCTCCGACCCCGCCGGTGATGACGTCTCCGACCTCGCCTTCGGCGTGGGCACCGACCACCGTGACCGTTCGTCTCCAGCGCATGGATGCTCTCCTCGCGGCGCCGTCTACACCACCGCGCTCGCGCCGCCGTCGAAGTTGATGGCGGTGCCGGTGATGAAGCCGGCGAGCGGAGAGACCAGGAACGCGGCGAGATCCGCGAACTCCTCGGCGGTGCCCATCCGCCCGAGCGGGATGCGCTTCGCCATCTCCTCGGTCAGCTCCGCGAGCGACTTGCCCTGCGCCGCCGCGCGCCGCTCCCACTGGGCGCTCTGCACCAGGCCCAGGCAGATGGTGTTGACACGGATACCTTCCGGCGCGAACTCGTTGGCCAGCGCCTTGGTGAGGTTGATGCCCGCCGCGCGGGTGACACTGGTCGGCACCGAGCGCGCGGCCGGGGCCTTGCCACCGACGATGGTGACGTTGAGGATGCTGCCGCCGCCGCGCGCGCGCATCAGCGGAATCGCGTGCCGGCACATGCGCACCGCCGACATGAGCTTGAGATCGATGTCGGCGATCCAGGCCGCATCGTCGAGTGACTCGAACGGGTTGGCGGCCGAGGTGCCGGCGTTGTTCACGAGGATGTCCAGGCCGCCGAAGCGCGCGCTGACGGCCTCGACGAAGGCGTCGATCTGGCGCGCATCGGCGACGTCGGTCGGAACCGCGAGGACCTCCCCGCCGGTGGCGCGGCGGACCGCTTCCGCGGCGGCCTCGAGGTGGTCGGCGCGGCGCGCGCAGATCGCCACCCGCGCGCCCGACGCCGCCAGGCGGTGGGCGGTGGCTCGTCCGAGGCCGTCGCTGCCGCCGGTGACGATCGCCACCTTGCCTTCGAGCTGAAGATCGAGCATCGGACTCCTCCAGTGATCGGGTGCGGTCGCGGTCGAAGCGCCCGGCGGCGATTCTGCCCGCGACGCGTCACGATGGCGAGGTGCAGACGAGCCCCTCCGCGACCAGGCGCCGGAGCGCCATCAGGCTGTCGGGGGTCACCGGCGTGATGCGACCGTCGAGCACCGCGTCGATCGGCTCGAAGCGGACCCACTCGACCTCCTCGGGCTGGAGCCGGAACGGGCCGGTGTGCACGCAGGTGTAGACGCGCCCGAAACAGCGGTTCATGGGGTCCTCGTAGTAGAACTCGAAGCGTGGCTCGAGGGGCACTCCCTCGAGCCCGAGCTCCTCGGCCGCCTCGCGCGCGGCGCCCTCGTCGTAGCTCTCGCCGGCGGCCACCACACCGCCCGCCGCCAGGTCGTGGAACGCGGGCCAGATGTCCTTGGTTGCGGTGCGCCGCTGCACCAGCACCCGGCCGGCGCCGTCGAGCACGAACACGTAGGTCGCACGGTGGACGAGGCACTCGGCGCGCATCCGCGCGCGCGGCGCCTCGCCGATCACCCGGTTGTCCATGTCGACGATGGTCACGCGTTCCCGCGCCGCGCGCGCGACCGCGTCGTCCGGTGAAGGCGCCACCGACGGCCTCAGGCGACCACGCCGGCGCGGTCGAGCATGGCGTGCAGCAGGACGTCGCAGCCGGCGGTGACGTCGGCGGGTGTCGCGTTCTCGACCTCGTTGTGGCTGATACCGCCCTCACAGGGAATGAACACCATCCCGGTCGGCGCGACCCGTGACAGATACACCGAGTCGTGGCCCGCCCCGCTCACCACCTCCATCGCCTCGTGGCCGAGCGCCGCGGCGCCCTTGCGCACCGCGTCGACGCAGCCGGCGTCGAAGGCGACCGGTGGCGAGAGCCAGATGTCGACGACCTCGTGCTCGAGTCCGCGCGCCGCGGCCACCCGCGCCACCAGCGCCTTGAGGTCGGCGTCCATGGACTCGAGCGTCGGGCCATCCGGATGGCGGAGGTCGACCGAGAACTCGATGCGTCCGGGCACCGTGTTGCGCGAGCCGGGGTGGAGCCTGAACTCGCCCACCGTGGCCCGACCGTGGGGCGGCCGGTCGAGCGCGATGCGGTACAGCGCGGCCAGGATCTCCCCGGCACCCGCCATGGCGTCGCGGCGCAGCTCCATCGGCGTCGGTCCGGCGTGGGACTCCGCGCCGGTGAGGATCACGTCGTACCAGCGCGTGCCCTGGGCGCCGGTCACGATGCCGATGGTCTTGCCGGCGTTCTCGAGGATCGGCCCCTGCTCGATGTGCGCCTCGAAGTAGGCGCCGAAGGCATGGCCGAGCGGGGCGTCGCCGAGATAGCCGATACGCGCGAGCTCCTCGCCCTGGGTCTTGCCGTCGTGGTCGGCCCGGGAGTGGCCGTAGTCGAGCGAGAAGACGCCGGCGAACACGCCGGAGCCGACCATCGCCGGCGGAAAGCGGGCCCCTTCCTCGTTGGTCCACACGCAGAGCTCCACCGGGGCCTCGGTCTCGATCCCTCGGTCGTTCAGCGTGCGCACCACCTCGAGCCCGGCGAGGACGCCGTACACGCCGTCGAACTTGCCGCCGGTCGGTTGGCTGTCGAGGTGGCTGCCGGTGCCGACCGGGTCGCGCGACGGGTCGCGGCCGGGGCGGCGCGCGAACATGTTGCCCATCGGATCCACGCGCACGGTGCAGCCGGCCTCCTCGCACCAGCGCCGGAACAGATCCCGTCCCTGGCGGTCGAGATCGGTCAGGGCGACGCGGCACACGCCCCCCTTCTCGGTGGCCCCGATGCGGGCCATCTCCATCAGGCTCGCCCACAGGCGATCGCCGTCCACTCGCAGGTTCCGCGTGCTCACCGTTCCTCCTCGAACCTCGCTGCCGCCGCCTGGCGACGGGTCACCTCGCCGGGCTGCGTATCATAGGCCCTCCTCCGGGCTCGAATGAGGGAGACGAGATGGCGAAGGCTGGGGAGACGGGCACGCGCCCGGTGGTCGGACTGCTGAATCCCGGCGCGATGGGCAGCTCGGTGGGGGCCGCGATGCGCGCCAACGCCACCGTGTTGTGGGCGTCGGCGGGGCGCGGTGAGCGCACCGTATCCCGTGCACGCGACGCTGGCCTCGAGGACGCCGGCACCCTGGCGGAGCTGGTCGCACGCAGCGAGGTGGTGGTCTCGGTATGCCCGCCGGAGGCCGCGCTCGCGCTCGCGCGCGAGGTGGCGGCAGCCGGGCCCCGCGGGGTCTATGTCGACGCCAATGCCGTCTCGCCGCAGACCGCGCGGGCGGTGGGAGAGGTGGTGACGGCGGCCGGGGCCAGCTTCGTCGACGGCGGCATCATCGGTCCGCCGGCGCATCGTCCCGGGACCACGCGGCTCTATCTCTGTGGCGCCGACGCGCCGCGGGTGGCGGCGCTGTTCGCCGGCTCGCCGATGGACGCGCGGGTGATCGAGGGCGGGCCGGGCGCGGCCTCGGCACTGAAGATGACCTACGCCGCGTGGACCAAGGGCTCGGATGCCCTGATTCTCGCCATCCGCGCCCTGGCCGCGGCCGAGGGCATCGAGGACGCGCTGGTCGAGGAATGGAATCTCTCGCAGACCGCGCTGCCGGCCAAGGTCGAGCGCGCGGCGGCGAGCCAGTCACCCAAGGCGTGGCGGTTCGTGGGCGAGATGGAGGAGATCGCCGACACCTTCGCCAACGCCGGCCTGCCCGACGGATTCCACCGCGGCGCCGCCGACCTCTATCGGCGCCTGGCCGGGTTCAAGGACGCCGACCCGCCGAGCCTCGAGGCGGCGATCCGCGCGATCCGAGGTTGAGGCCGAGCCGGCTGGGTGTTCCGTGGGCGCGGGCCGCCGGGCCCGCCCGTGGTCAGTCCAGGGCGCTCAGCCCCAGCCCGGGTGCATCGACCGTGCGCATGCAACCGTCCTCGAGCACGAAGCCGCCATCGGCCACGTCGCGGCCGAGGTCGAAGCTGCCGTCGAGGTCGAGGTAGCGGGTGGCCGGCGAGGCGAGTGCCGCGTGTAGCGCCGCCGCGATGCTGACGACGCTCTCGTCCATGCAGCCCCACATCAGGTCGAGACCCGCGATCTCGGCCAGGTCCGCGATGCGACGCCCGGCCCATACTCCGCCGCACTTCATCAGCTTGACGTTCAGGATCCCGCAGGCGGCGGGCGGCACCGCGAGGGCGAAGGCGTCGGCCTCGCCGAGCACGCTCTCGTCGGCCGCCAGGCGGTGGCGGATCTCCGGCGGCAGCCCGCGCATCGCGGCCGACGCATCGGCCGGCAGCGGCTGCTCGATCAGCTCGATGTCGAGGTCGGCGGTGGTTGCGACGAATCGACGCAGATCGTCGACTGCATAGCCCTGATTGGGATCGACGCGGATGGTGGCCGCGCCGCCGACACGCTCACGGATGCGCGCGACGCGCTCGATGTCCTCCTCGACCGAGCGCCCGAGCTTGACCTTCAGCGCGCGAAAGCCGCGACCGAGGTGCTCGTCGGTCTCCGTCAGCGCGTCCTCGACCGACATGATGCCGATGGTGATCGATGTCGGCAGGCTCGCGTGGGCGCGACCGAGGAGCTCGACCGTCGGCAGGCCGAGGCACTGTCCGAGCAGGTCGTGGAGCGCACCGTCGACGGCGGCGCGGGCCGCGGGGGTCGAGCCCATGGTGCGTGCGAGCTCGCGGGCGAGGGCGGGGAGGGTGCGCACGTCACGGCCGACCAGCCAGTCGAGCGCATCCGATGTCAGCGCGCCGCGGCAGTCGGCGTCGGTCTCTGCGGTCACCCACTCGTCCGGCGCGGCCGAGCCGCGGCCGACCGCGCCGTGTTCCCCGTGGATCTCGACGAACCCGAGAGCCACGTCGCTCACGGTGTGTGAGGCGATGGTGTAGGGCCGGGCGAGGGCGAGGTGCTCGAAGCGCGATTCGATTCGGGTGATTCGCAACGACTCAATCCTCGTCGGAGGCGCGCGGGCCGGGGGCCGGCGACTGGCCCCGAGTGCGTCCGAGGTGAGCACGGATCGGGCCGACGACACGGTCGAGCCCTTGCTCCAGCACCGACACCACCGGGATGCCGATGCGCGCCTCGAGCGCCGCGCGATGGCGTTCCAGCGCCTCGGGTGTGAGGCCCTCGCCGTTCAGGGTGACCGCCAGGGTCTCGGCGCCGAGGTGGCGGACGAGCGCGATCTCGTCGGCGACGTCCGGCAGAGGCAGCCCGAGCGCCTCGAAGCCGTCGAGGAAACGGCGTCCGGGGGCGTGCTGGAGGACCACCGCGCGGGCACCGCCGGCGAGGATCAGCTCCGAGCCGCAGGGCCCGCTCGGGTTGCGCAGAGACGACTGCCCCTCGATGACCATCACGTCCGGGGCGACCTCGCGGTCACAGGCCACCAGCGCGTGCTCGAGCTCGCCGCACACGTAGTCGTTCGGGGTGGCGTCGAGCACGAAACCATAGCGCGCTCCCTGCATCCACCCGGTCTGACCGGTGTAGATCATCTCCGCCGAGATGCCCGCGCCGCGCAACGCCTGCACCAGCATGCGCGCGGTGGTGCGCTTGCCGAGCGCGCAGTCGGTGCCGAGCACCGCGACGCGCGCGGCCCGGACCTCGCGCACGTGCCCCTCCCAGTGGTGGAGCTCGCGTGTCGGGCGCACGCGACGAAGATCGATGATCTCGACCCCGCTCGCCGCCGCCGCGGCGGCGATGTCGGGGTCCTCCGCCGCCGGGTCGTGCAGGCCGTTGACGATCGCGAGGCCCCGGCGCGCGGCGTCTGCCAGCGCGCGCCGCAGGAGCGGCGTGAGGCGTCCGCCGTGGGTCGCGACGCCGACGATGCAGTGCCGCACGCGCCCGGCGGCGATCGCCACCCCCTGCTCGAGGTCGCCGACCACCGGGATGGCGCGGTGGCGGCCGTCGAGCAGCTCGCCGGCATCGCGCCCGGCGCAGTCCGGGTCGACGACGGCGACGATCTCGAAGCGCTCGGTACCGCGGACGAGCCCGTGGGCGGTCTTGGCGTCGGCGGTCGTGTAGGCGTGCGGGGCGAGGACGATGGCGGGGCTCGGCGCGGGCATGGGTGCTCCTCGAACGGCCCGTCCACTATGGCCGCCGCGACCGAGGTCGGGCAAGGGCCGTGGCGCGGGGTGGCGGCCGGCGTCCGGTGCGCGGCGCTGGAATAGAACGCCGAGGCGTCCCGTTGTGGAGCAGCACGGGGGCGCCGGCGCGAGCGGCGTCGATGGCCGCGTGGTGGCCCGGATCCGGGGCCGTGACCGCGCTCACGCGCGGTGGAGATTCCGCCGTGATGGGATTCACGGCAACGTCGTCGGTTGAGAGTAGAATTCGATGCCTGGTGTCAAGGGCGAGGGTGCGTCGGGGCACGAGCTGGGGCTCGTCTCCGTTCCCGGTGCCGGTTGCTCCGCTGGAGCGACGCGGTCGACAAGATGCGTGACTCGCGCTCAGCCTCCGAGCTGCGGGGCCGCTATGCGACGTGACGGTGCGCATGCCCCCGGGGTGACGTGCCGCGGAAAGAAAGGACGAGGCAATGACCCGTCCGCTCGAGACAAGGGACGGCCGAAAGGCATGCGACCGAGGCTCGCTCGCGGCGTCGCCGCGTGGCGCTGCCACCGCCGTCTCGCCCGCACCGTGGCGCGTGGATGAACGCGCTGGTGCGTCGCGCGGCGCGCCGGCCGTCGGCCGCCGAACCTGAGGTCGGATCGATGTCACGGCTTGCACTTCCTCAGCTCTCCCTGGTCGCCGACCTGGAGCCCCTCGCGGCGCTCGGGTCGCAACGCCGAGAGGCGTTGCTCGCCGACTCGCAGGTGCTCGGGCTCGAGCCCGGGGAGTGGGTCTTTCGCGAGGGCGAGACCGACGGCGACTGGATCTACCTGCTCGACGGCGAGCTCGAGCTGAGCTGCCAGGGACGCCAGATGGGGGTGGTGGCCGGCGGCACCGAGCAGGCGCGCACCCCTCTCGCGCGGCTCACGCCGCGCCAGCTCTCGGCGCGAACCCGCACCGCGTGTGTGGTGCTGCGGATCGACGGGCGGACCGTCGGTCGCGAGCTCGAGGCGCTGGTCGGGCCGGGCGAGCGCCTCGAGGTCAGCCACATCGACGACGACGACGCCGTCGACTGGATGACCCGGATGCTGAAGTCTCAGCTCTTCGCCCGGCTGCCGGCGGCCAACATCCAGCGGGTCTTCGCTCTTCTCGAGCACCTCCACCTCAAGCGCGGGGAGGTGGTCATCGAGCAGGGCGGGCCGGGTGACGCCTACTACATCATCCAGTCCGGCCGCTGCGTGGTGACCCGCACCCCGTCGGGGTTCGGCAAGCCGATCCGCCTGAGCGAGCTGGGCGAGGGCGACACCTTCGGCGAGGAGGCGTTGCTGTCCGACGCCCCCCGTAACGCCACCGTCACGATGGAGTCCGACGGCGTCTTGATGCGGCTGGCCAAGGCGCCGTTCCTCGACCTCGTCGCGCGTCCGATCATCCAGTCCGTGGACTTCGCCGGGGCCGGCGCCCTGGTCGAGGCGGGCGCGCTGTGGCTCGACGTGCGCTTCCCGGAGGAGCACCGCGAGCGCGCGCTGCCGGCGAGCGTCAACGTGCCGGTCGGCGCGCTGCGGATGCGCGCGCCGCGGCTCGGCCGCGGCAAGCCCTACATCGTGTACTGCGACAACGGGGATCGCAGCGCGATCGGCACGTTCTTACTGGTGCAGCACGGTATCGAGGCCTACCACCTGGCCGGCGGCCTGCTCTCGGTCGCGGTCGCCGAGACCGCCTACGGGGCGGCCGAGTCGGTCGGGCCCCAGGATCTCGAGGACCCGCTCGAGCAGGCAACCGCGGCTCCCGCGAGCGCGCCGAGCCGGGCAGGCGACAACGGGAGCGATGCCCCGCCCGTCGCCGAGGCATCCGCCGTCGGGGAACCGCCGCCCGCTGCGCCGGCGAGGCCCACCGGCGAGCCCGCGCTGCCGCCGGCGGTCGCCACGTCGCCGGCGCCGGCCGGGGCGACCGCGGTCGTCGCCGCCTCGGTGCCGGCGTCGCCGACCGCGGTAGAGTCCGACGTCGCGGCAGCGGGGCGGGCGCCACGGTCCCGGTCCCCGCGCCTGCCGCGCCCGCTCGCGGCGCGCGCCGGCCGCGACCCCGACCCCGACCCGGCGCCGGCGCCGGCGCGTAAGCGTGCCGCGGCCCGCAACACCCAGCTCGCCGCCGCCGAGGCGCAGGCCGCCAGCCTGCGCGCGGAGCTCGAGCGGACGCGCGACGAGCTCAAGGGCGCGCTGCGCGAGGCGGAGCGCCTGCGCCAGGAGGTGGACGCGGCGCGCCAGAAGGCGGCGGCGGAGGAGCAGCAGAAGCTGCGCGATCGCGAGACCCTGGTGCGCAGCCGGGCCGAGGTCGAGCAGAAGCTGCGCGAGGAGAAGGCGCGGCTCGAGGCCGATTTCGCGCGCACCGCCGAGGAGCTGGCCAAGGTCCACCGGCTGCGGGAGTCGACCGAGCAGCGGCTGCGCGACGAGCAGTCGGCGCTCGAGCGGCGCTCACGGGAGACCGAGCGCCGGCTGGAGGAGGCATTGCGGCTGAAGGCCGAGGCCGAGGCGGCGCGCCGCGCGATGGTCGAGGCGATGGAGGACTCGCTGCGCAGCAGCCGCGAGCAGCTCGAGGCCGAGGGGGCGCGTGCGGAGATGGCGCTGCGCGAGGTCGAGCGCCTGCGTTCCCACGTCGAGGAGGCGCGGGCGGCGGCCCGTGACGAGGCGGAGCGCAAGCGCGCGCGAGAGAAGGAGCTCGACGAGTTCAAGCGTCGCACCGAGGAGCGGTTGCGTCAGGAGGAGGCCAGGCTGCAGGAGGAGTACCGGCGCCACGAGGAGGAGCTCGGTCGTGTGCGTCGCGCCAAGGAGGCGGCGGAGGCGCGGGTGCGCGAGGAGCGGGAGCAGCTCAAGTCCGAGTCCGAGGCGGCGCACGCGCGTCTGGAGGAGGCGCGCCGCATGCAGCAGGCGGCGGAGACCATGCGCCGCGAGGCGGCGGAGGAGACCCGGCGACGGTTCGAGGCGCTGCGCGCGATGCAGGTGCGGATCGCCGAGCGTGCCAAGGCGGTGAGCGAGGCCGAGCGGCAGCAGCTCGAGGCGAGCTATGCCAAGGAGCGCGAGGCGCTGCGCGTCGCGCAGCTCGAGCGCCAGGCCGCCGACGAGGCGCGCGAGGTGGCCGAGAGCGAGGCCGAGCAGGTCTACAGTCGCTACCGGACGGCACTCAAGGATGCGCTGGCAGAGGAGAAGCTGCGGCTGCGCTCCGAGCGGGAGCACCTCGAGAGCGAGGCGGAGCGGGTGCAGTCGATGCTCGACGACATCCACCAGTTCCGTTCCGACCCGCGCGCGGGGCTGCTGCCGGTCGACGAGAGGGAGCGCCGCCGGCCGCTGGTCGAGCGCGCGGTGGAGCAGCTCGCCGGTGGGGGTGGTGACGCGAAACTCGAGATCGACGTGTTGCCGTCGCTTCGTGGGCAGGTGGGTCCGCAGGTCGATCTCCCCTGGTCGTCGACCCGCCGCTGGTTGACCTCCGAGGACGACCGGGTGCTCAAGCCCGATCAGGTCGAGTCCATTCGCCGGCGGCTGAAGGCGAAGGCGGGTGGCGCCGACGATTCCGGCGAGGGCGAGGCGTCCTGAGCCGCTGAGCCTCGCGTCACGCGCGCCGGGGGTCCGTGACCGGATCCGTGGCTCGCCAGCGGCGCGGTATCGGGATACTGTATGTCGATACAGTATCCCGGGCACTTGCCAGTGGTGGATCAGTCGACGCCCCCCGGCTACGCCGAGCTGCACACCTTCTCGTGCTTCACCTTCCTGCAGGGTGCCTCGCATCCCGAGGAGCTGGTGGCGCGCGCGCGCGCGCTCGGCTACACCGCCCTCGCGCTCACCGACGAGTGCTCGCTCGCCGGCGCGGTGCGTGCTCACCTGGCGGCGCGAGAAGCCGGGCTCGCGCTGATCCACGGGACCACCGTCGCCCTCGAGACTGGCGGCGCCGGCCCGTCCCCCGGCGGTGGCGCATCGCGTCTGGTGTTGCTCGCCACCGACCGAGTCGGCTGGGGGCAGGTGAGCGCGCTGGTGACCAGGGGACGTCGGGCGGCGGAGAAGGGCACGTATCGCCTGACCCACGCGGATCTCGACGCCGCCGCGCTCGACCACTGCCTCGCCCTGCTGGTGCCGGCCGAGGACGCCGCGTCCAAGACCCGCGAGCACCAGGCGCGCTGGCTGGCCGAGCGCTTCCCCGGCCGTGGCTGGCTCGGGGTCGAGCTGCTGCGCGGCGCCGACGACGCGGGGTGGTTGGCGATGCTGGAGCACGCGGGCGATCGCGCCGGCCTGCCGCGGGTGGCGGTCGGTGGGGCGAGGATGCACGCCCGCGGGCGTCGCGCGCTGCACGACCTGCTCGGCGCCATCCGCATCGGCTGC
The DNA here is from genome assembly GCA_024234875.1 of Ectothiorhodospiraceae bacterium. Taxonomy (GTDB): domain Bacteria; phylum Pseudomonadota; class Gammaproteobacteria; order HK1; family HK1; genus JACKNM01. Next base: position 592,372 of record JACKNM010000003.1, read on the forward strand.
ACGGTGGCCGAGGCGGGGCGCCGACTCGCGCCGAGCGGCGAGCGGCACCTGCGCTCGCGGGCGGCGCTGGCGCATCTCTACCCCGCCACCCTGCTCGCGGAGACCCTGGTGGTCGCCGAGCGTTGTCGCTTCTCGCTCGATGCCCTGCGCTACGAGTACCCGCGCGAGCTGGTGCCCGCGGGGACGACCGCCACGGAGCACCTGCGCGCGCTGACCGAGGCCGGGATGCGCGCGCGCTGGCCGGATGGTGCCCCGAGCCGCGTCCGCACGCTGATCGAGCACGAGCTCGCCCTGATCGCAGAGCTCGGCTACGAGGCGTACTTCCTCACCGTGCACGACCTCGTGCGCTTCGCGCGCGAGCGCGGGATCCTCTGCCAGGGCCGCGGCTCGGCCGCGAACTCCGCGGTGTGCTTCTGCCTCGGCATCACCGAGGTCGACCCGGCGCGGATGGAGATGCTGTTCGAGCGTTTCATCTCGCGCGAGCGCAACGAGCCGCCGGACATCGACGTCGACTTCGAGCACGAGCGTCGCGAGGAGGTGATCCAGTACATCTACCGCAAGTACGGTCGCGACCGCGCGGCGCTGGCCGCCACCGTGATCACCTACCGCCCGCGCTCGGCGGTGCGCGACGTCGGCAAGGCGCTCGGGCTCTCGCTGGCCCAGGTCGACCGCCTGGCGAGGTCGATGGCGTGGTGGGATCGCGGGCAGGTGCTGGACGAGCGGCTGCGCGAGCTCGGCTTCGACCCGCGCAACCCGGTGATGCGCCGGTTGGTGGTGCTGGTCGAGACCCTGGTCGGTTTCCCGCGGCACCTCTCCCAGCACACCGGCGGCTTCGTCATCGCCCGCGACGCGCTGCACGCGCTGGTGCCGATCGAGAACGCGGCGATGGCCGAGCGCACCGTCATCCAGTGGGACAAGGACGATCTCGACGCGCTCGGTCTGCTCAAGGTCGACGTGCTGGCGCTCGGCATGCTCACCGCGATCCGCAAGGCGCTCGACCTGGTCGCCGAGCACCGCGGCCGGCGTCTGACCATGGCCGAGGTGCCGGCCGAGGATCCCGACGTCTATCGGATGATCCAGCGCGCGGACACCGTCGGCGTGTTCCAGATCGAGTCACGGGCGCAGATGGCGATGCTGCCACGGATGCGACCGCGCACCTTCTACGACCTGGTGATCGAGGTGGCCATCGTGCGCCCGGGTCCGATCCAGGGCGGCATGGTCCACCCGTACCTGCGCCGGCGTGCCGGCACCGAGCCGGTCACCTATCCGTCGGAGGCGGTGCGCGGGGTGCTCGAGCGCACCCTCGGGGTGCCGATCTTCCAGGAGCAGGTGATGCAGCTCGCGGTGGTGGCGGCCGGCTTCACCCCGGGCGAGGCAGACGGGCTGCGCCGGGCGATGGCGGCGTGGCGGCGCCGTGGCAGTCTCGGGCCGTTCGAGGAGCGCCTCATCGGCGGCATGCGTGACCGTGGCTACGGCGAGGACTTCGCGCGCCGCATCTTCGAGCAGATCAAGGGCTTCGGCGAGTACGGGTTTCCGGAGTCGCACGCCGCGAGCTTCGCCTTGCTGGTCTACGTGTCGGCCTGGCTCAAGTGCCACGAGCCGGCGGTGTTCGTCTGCGCGATGCTGAACAGCCAGCCGCTCGGGTTCTACGCACCGGCACAGCTGGTGCGCGATGCGCGCGAGCACGGGGTCGAGGTGCGCCCGGTGGACGTGACCTCGAGCGACTGGGACTGCACGCTCGAGCCGGTCGACGGTGGCGCGCTGGCGCTGCGTCTCGGGCTGCGCATGGTGAAGGGGCTGGCGCAGGCGAGTGGGACGCGAATCGTGGCGGCACGGGTGGCATCGAGTGAGGGCGGGTCGACGCTCGTCGACGTGCAGGATCTCGCGCGTCGCGCCGGCCTCGACCGCGGCGATCTGGCGCGTCTCGCCGATGCCGGCGCGCTGGCCGCCCTCGCCGGGCACCGGCATCGTGCGTGGTGGAGCGTCGCCGGGGTGGAGGCGCCGAGCCCGTTGCTCGAGGCGCCACGCTTCGCCGAGGGCGATCCGCTGCTGCGCCGACCGACGGAGGGGCAGGATCTGGTCGCCGACTACCGCGCGTTGGGACTCTCCCTCGGTCGCCATCCGCTCGCGCTGCTGCGCTCGGCGCTGGCGCGGCGCCGCCTGATACCCGCGCGCGAGCTGAATGCGCGCGGGCATGGCAGCTTCGCCCGGACCGCCGGGGTGGTGATCAACCGCCAGCGCCCGGAGAGCGCGAGCGGGGTGATCTTCATGACGTTGGAGGACGAGACCGGCCACGTGAACCTGGTGCTGTGGCCGTGGGTGGTCGAGCGCCAGCGTCGCGAGGTGCTCGGCGCGCGACTGCTCGCGGTGCACGGCACCGTGCAGCGCGAGGGCGAGGTGGTGCACCTGGTGGCCGGTCGTCTCGACGACTTGACCCACCTCCTCGGCGCGCTCGAGACCCGATCACGGGATTTCGGGTAGCGGCGGCCGAGGCCGCGTACCGAGGGGACTGGCACCCCACGGGTGGGGATCGGACCCCGTGCCCACGGGCGGGGATGGGACCCCGCCCCTACGACGCCACGCGTACCGCGCCGCGGCCCGCGTGCTTGGCCGCGTAGCACGCGCGATCGGCCTTCGCCAGCAGGTCCTGGACGTTCTCGGCGTGGCCGGTGAGTGAGACCACGCCGATGCTCACGCCGATCTGGATCTCGTGGTCGTGCCAGCGGAAACGGAACGCCTGAACCGCCTCGCACAGACCCCGCGCGGAGCGCACCGCGTGCTCGAGCGGGCAGTGCTCCATCAACAACCCGAACTCGTCGCCGCCCAGTCGTCCCACCGTGTCTCGGCCGCGCACGCGCTCGCGCAGCATCGCGGCCAGCTCCTCGAGCAATCGGTCGCCGGCGGCGTGCCCGAAGCGGTCGTTGACCTGCTTGAAGTGGTCGAGGTCGAGGTAGCACAGCACGTGCTCGCCCGCGCCCTTGCGGCTGGCGTCGAGTGCCCGCGCCAGGCGCGCCTGGAACTCGCGTCGGTTGACCAGCCCGGTCAGCGCGTCGTGGCGCGCCTCCCACGCCATGCGTCGCGCATCGAGGCGCGCCCGGGTCACGTCGCGCCCGGTGCCCCGGTAGCCCAGGAAGCGACCATCGTCGCTGTGGAAGGGGCGCCCGCTCAGGCTGAACACCCGCAGGCTGCTGTCGTGCCGGGTGTGCTCGACCTCCATGTTCTCGAACGGCTGTCGCTCGCGCAGCGAGCGCATGAACTCCTCGTGCTGCTCCGGCTCGACCCCGAAGATCCGCAACGCCTCGTGTGCTTCCAGCCCCATCAGCTTCGAGCGCGGCACACCGGTCACCTGCTCGTAGCGCTCCGACAGGTAGGTGAAGCGCAGACCCTCGTCGAGCTCCCAGAACCAGTCGGCCGCGGTCTCCGCGAAATCCCGGAAGCGCGACTCGCTGTGGGCGAGCGCCTGCTCGCGCAGCTTGAGCATCGTGATGTCGCTCACCACCATCACCGTCGATCCGTCGGCCGCCCGGTGCTCACGGACCTGCTGCCAGATCCCGCCCGACCGACGAAGCTCGAACGGCTCGGTCGGCTGCGCGCGACGGGCGAGGCGCTCGACCAGCCATTCGTCCTCGCGCCCGCGAGCCTCGACGATCTCGCCGCGCGCGAGCATTGCGCGCAGCAGGGTCTCGAAGCCCACCCCTGGCTCGAGCAGGTGGGCGACCGCCGGGTTGATCTGGTACCGATACGTGCTGTTGCAGGTGACCAGGCGATCGCTCGCGTCGAACAGGGCGTAGCCGTCCGAGATGTGCTCCAGCGCCTGCACGAAGCGTTGCTCGGCCGCTCGCGCGCGCTCGGCGGCGGCGATCTCGCGCGTGACGTCGGCGCCGGTCCCGCGATAGCCGCGAAAACGCCCCGCGGCGTCGTAGATCGGCAGGCCGTTGATCTTGACGTGGCGGGGCGTGCCGGACGGGTCGTGTAGGCGGTAGACGAAGTCGCGGAACGGGCGCCGGTTGCGCAGATCCTCGACGTGGCGGATCCACATCAGGCGCATCTCGCGCGTCGTGTGCTCGACGCCCATCAGCGCCAGCTCGAACCGGGTCTTGCCGTAGGCGCTGACGCAGGGGATGCCGGTGACCTCCTCGAATCGCTCGGAGATGTAGGTGAAGCGCAGCTGCTCGTCCAGCTCCCAGAACCAGTCGCCGGCGGAGCGGGTGAAATCGCGGAATCGCAGCTCGCTCTCGCGCAGCGCCGCCTCGACTCGGGAACGCTCGGTGGCGTCGGTGATGGTGGTGTAGATCGCCGGGGCGCCTTCCCAGTCGATACGCGCGCTGGCGCCGTCGACGGTCACCACACGCCCGTCACGGCGTACCACGTCGAACTGGTAGAGGGTGGGGGCCTCGGCACCGCGCATCCGTGCATCACGGTAGTTGCGCAGACGGGTGCGATCGTGGGCGGCGATCAATCCGGCGATGCTCGGTAGCGCGACCACCTCGTGCGGTCCGTCGAATCCGAGCAGGGCGGCGTAGGCCTGGTTGCAGTAGAGCGCGCGCCAGTCGCGGTGGATCACGACGCCGTGGATCATGCCCTCGACGAGATCGTGGAACGCCTGCGCGTGCGAGCCGCCGTCCGGCCCCTCGGCGTCGCGTCCGGTCCCGTTCGGGCCATCGCTCGGCGGTTTCACTGACAACGAATGCTCCTCGCTCTGCCCGTGCGCGCTCTCGTCATCGGGCCCGCCACGCCACTGCGGCCGAGCCGCCGTTGGCGCGGCCGCGCTCGGCCACCCGCCGACAGCGTCGATTCTAGTCCCTCCGCCGTGCGATTCGACGTGCTCGGCCGAGCGCGGTGGTTGGAGTAGGCTGTTGCGGCGCGGTCCTCGGGTCGTCACCAGTGACCTCGCCGCGTGGTCGAAGGCCGTGTCCCCGGAGGAACCCATGCTCGAGCTGCGGCCCAACTGCGAATGCTGCGACCGCGACCTGCCACCGGACTCGGAGGCGGCGCGGATCTGCAGCTACGAATGCACGTTCTGCGCCGACTGCGTCGCCGACGTGCTCCACGACGTCTGCCCGAACTGCGGCGGCGGTTTCGCGCCACGGCCGGTCCGCCCACGCACCGCCCGCCGCGCCGGGGTGTCGCTGGCCCACCACCCGGCCTCGACGCGACGCGTCTCGCTCAAGTACCCCGCGGACGACATCGCCAGGCTGGTGGCCGAGGTGCGAGCGATCCCGCCGCGAGAACGGTGAGCCTCGGGTGCTGATTCGCCCCCTCGATGCCGCCGATGCCGGTGCCTTCCAGGCGCTGCGGCTGCGTGGCCTGCGGGAGTGCCCGAGCGCCTTCGCCTCGAGCGAGGCGGAGGAGCGCGACCTCGGCCTCGACCTCGTCGCCCGCCGTCTGGTCCCCGAGGCCGGGCGGTTGGTGCTCGGGGCGTTCGAGCGCGGGGCGCTGGTCGGACAGCTCGGCCTGGTCCGCGAGCATCACCACAAGCTCGCCCACAAGGCCTTCCTCTGGGGCATGTACGTGGCGCCGGAGGCCCGCGGTCGTGGCGCGGCGAGGGCGTTGATGACCGCCGCGCTCGCGCACGCGCGCTCGATGCCCGGCCTGCGTCAGGTCTACCTCGGGGTCAATGCCAGCAACGTGCCCGCGCTCGCGCTCTATCGTGGCCTCGGCTTCGAGGTGTTCGGGCGCGAGCCGGGCTGCATGCTGGTCGACGGCGAGCTCCACGACGAGCTGCACATGATGGCGCGGCTGGTGCCCGTCACCGCCGTGGCCGGTGGCCCGGTGACGCGGGCGGCCATTCGTCGCTGCACCTCGACCGACACACCCGGGTGGCTCGAGCAGCGGACGGCGCTGTGGCCCGAGTGCTCGCGCGACCAGCACCTGGCGGAGATGGCGGCGTGGCTCGACGACCCCGAGCGTCGCATCGCCCTGGTCGCGCCGGGCGACGACGGGGTGGCCATCGGCTTCGCCGAGGCGTCGGTCCGCCACGAGCCGGTCATCGGCGCCACCACCACCCCGGTCGGCTTTCTCGAGGGCATCCACGTCGCGCCGGGTTGGCGCCGGCGCGGGGTGGCGCGCCGGCTGGTGGCGGCGGTCGAGGACTGGGCCGTCGCCCGCGGCTGTCGCGAGCTCGTCTCGGACGCCGCTCCCGACAACGCGGCGAGCCACGACTTCCACCGCGCCGCCGGCTTCGTCGAGACCGAGCGCTGCGTGCTCTTCTCCCGCCGGCTCGAGCCCTGAGCGGGATCGAGGCCGCGTCGGCTCAGCGCGGACGGTCGCCGTCGCGCAGGAAGTCGAAGTCGCACCCGCGGTCGGCCTGCTCGACGTGGTCGAGGAACAGCTTCAGGTAGCCGCGGTGCGCACCGGGAGGTCGGGGTGGCGGCTGCCACGCGGCGCGCCGCGCCGCGAGCTCGTCCTCGGAGACCAGGAGCTCCAGCGTCCGCTGCGGGACGTCGAGGCGGATTCGGTCGCCGGTGCGCACCAGCGCGAGCGGGCCGCCGGCGGCCGACTCGGGGCAGGCGTGGAGCACGATGGTGCCGAAGGCGGTGCCGCTCATGCGGGCGTCGGAGATGCGCACCATGTCCTTCACGCCCGCCGCCGCGAGCTTGCGCGGGATCGGAATGTAGCCGGACTCGGGCATGCCCGGCGCGCCCCGCGGGCCGGCGTTGCGCAACACCAGCACGTCCTCGGCGGTGACGTCGAGGTCCGGGTCGTCGACGCGGTTGGTGAGGTCCTCCATCGAGTCGAAGACCACCGCGCGGCCCGTATGGACCAGCAACGCCTCGGTCGCCGCCGCGTGCTTGATCACCGCACCGCCGGGGACGAGGTTCCCGCGCAGGATGGCCATCCCACCGTGGGGCCGCAGCGGCCGATTGCGCGGGCGCACGACGTGCTGCTCGAACGGCGGTGGTGCTCGGTCGAGGTCCTCGCCGAGGGTGCGGCCGGTGACGGTGATGCAGGAGAGATCCAGGAGGTCTCGGATCTCGCGCAGGATCGGGGCCAGCCCGCCGGCCTTGTACAGATCCTCCATGTAGTGCTCGCCGGAGGGCTTCAGGTCGACCAGCACCGGGGTCTCGCGACCGATGGCGTCGAACGCCTCGAGGTCGAGTGGGATGCCGAGCCGACCGGCGACCGCGGCGAGGTGCACGAGGCCGTTGGTGGAGCCTCCGACCGCCTGCAGCACGGTCAGCGCGTTGCCGAGCGAGGCGGGGTTGATGACCTGCGACGGCCGCAATCCCTCGCGCGCGAGCTCGACCGCGCGCGTCCCGGAGCGCTCGGCGTGGCGCATGCGGTCGGCCAGCGTCGCCGGGATGGCGGCGCCGCCCGGCAGCATCATGCCCATCGCCTCGGTCACCAGGGCCATCGTGCTCGCGGTGCCCATCACGCAGCAGGTGCCGGCCGAGGGCACGAGCTGGTCGGTGATGGCGTCGATCTCCTCGGCGTCGATCTCCCCGGCGCGGTGCTTGCCCCACAGCCGTCGGCAGTCGGTGCACGCGCCGAGGCGCTCGCCACGGTGCGAGCCGGTGCTCATCGGGCCGGTGACCACGGTGATCGCCGGGACGTCGGCGCTCGCCGCGCCCATCAGCAGCGCCGGCACCGTCTTGTCGCAGCCGCCGACCAGCACCACCGCGTCCATCGGCTGGGCGCGGATCATCTCCTCGACGTCCATCGACATCAGGTTGCGCAGGAACATGCTGGTCGGGTGGGCGAACGACTCGTGGAGCGAGATGGTCGGGAACTGCACCGGCAGCCCGCCGGCGAGCATCACCCCGCGCTCGATCGCGGCCACCAGATCGGGCACCGTGCGGTGGCAGGCGTTGTAGCCGCTGAAGGTGTTGACGACGCCGATGATCGGCCGCTCCAGAGCCTCGTCGGTGTAGCCCATCGCCTTGATGAAGGCCTTGCGCAGGTAGAGGGAGAAGCCCTCGTCCCCGTACCGCGTGAGCCCCTTGCGCATGCCCTTCGGCGTGTCCGCCATGCCCGTCCCCCCGGCCTCTCGGTGATGCGCGCACTGTCGCACATTCGGCGCGTGGTGTTGATAGCGCCGGCCGACGCGCTTCCGAAATCTCGCCGGTGACGGTACCGTTGCCGCCTCGGATCGACGCCGGGCGTGGGTGCTCGCGCCGGTCCTACGTGCGTCCGTCGCCCGGCCCGCTCGGCGGCGCGCCCGTTCACGTAGCCGGTGTCGAAACCCTGGAGCCCCTGGAGAGCCGCCGAATGAGCCTGGTCAACTACCCCTATCCCTCCCGGCGCAGCGCGCTGCTCGCCGCCAATGGCGTGGTCGCGACCAGCCAGCCGCTCGCCGCCCAGGCCGGGCTCGCGGTGCTGCAGCGCGGTGGCAACGCGGTCGACGCCGCCATCGCCACCGCCGCCGCGCTCACGGTGCTCGAGCCGACCTCCAACGGCATCGGCTCCGATGCCTTCGCCCTGGTCTGGGACGGCAAGAAGCTGCACGGGCTGAACGCGTCCGGGCGCTCGCCGGCGGCGACCGATCCGGAGCGGCTGCGCGCGGGCGGGGCGAAGGCGATGCCCCAGCGCGGTTGGGGGTCGGTCACCGTCCCCGGCGCGCCGGCGGCATGGGGCGACCTCCAGGCGCGCTTCGGAAGGCTGGAGCTCGCCACGCTGCTCGAGCCGGCGATCACCTACGCGCGCGACGGCTTTCCGGTGTCCCCGGTGATCTCGCGGCTGTGGGCCCGCGCCACGCCGCAGTTCCACGCCATCGCCGAGGCCGGCGTCGCGCCCTGGCGTGACGTGTTCACCCCGAGCGGCCGACCGCCGGAGGCCGGCGAGCGCTGGTCGAGCCGCGGCCACGCCGCATGCCTCACCGCGCTCGCCGAGCGCGGGGTGCGGGATTTCTACGAGGGCAGCGTGGCCGAGGGCATCGCCGCCTTCGCGGCACGCAGCGGCGGCATCCTCACCCTCGACGACCTCGCCGCGCACGCGAACGAGTGGGTCGAGCCGATCGGGGTCGACTACCGTGGCCACACGGTGTGGGAAATCCCACCCAACGGGCAGGGCATCGCGGCGCTGATGGCGCTCGGCATGGTCGAGCACACGGACATGGCGAGCCACCCCCACGGCTCGAACGAGGCCTGGCACCGCCAGATCGAGGCGATGAAGCTCGCCTTCGCCGACGCTTACCGATACGTCGCCGATCAGGAGCACGCAGAGGTCCCGGTGGCCGGGATGCTGTCGCGCGACTATCTGGCCGCGCGCGCCGCGAGCATCGGTGACCGCGCCGCCGATCCGGGCCCCGGCGAGCCACCGCGTGGTGGCACGGTGTATCTCTGCACCGCCGACCGCGACGGCATGATGGTGAGCTTCATCCAGTCCAACTACATGGGGTTCGGCAGCGGCGTGGTGGTGCCGGAGCTCGGGGTCTCGTTCCAGAACCGCGGTGCCGGCTTCGTGCTCGATCCGGACCACCCCAACGTGGTCGCGCCGCGCAAGCGCCCGCGGCACACCATCATTCCCGGCTTCCTCACCCGCGGCGACGAGGCGATCGGTCCGTTCGGGGTCATGGGCGGGGAGATGCAGCCCCCCGGCCACCTGCAGGTGATGACCTCGATGCTCGACTGGGATCTCAACCCGCAGAGCGCGCTCGACGCGCCGCGCTGGTACTTCGCCGGCGGCAAGGCGATCCATCTCGAGCCGGGCACGCCGGCGGCGCGGGCCGACGCGCTGCGCGCCCTCGGCCACGAGGTGACGGTCGCGCCCGACGATCTCAGCTTCGGGCGCGGGCAGATCATCGTCCGGCTCGACAACGGCGTGTACGCGGCGGGCAGCGAGCCGCGGACCGACGGTGCGGCGGTCGGCTGGTGATCGGCGCCGGCCCGGCGGTGCGGCTACCGTGCCGCCGGGAGCTCCGCATGGAAGCGGCGCGAAAGGTTCATCAGCATCCCCGCGGTCGCACCCCAGATGTAGTGCGGCCCGTACTCGAACACGTAGTAGTGGCGGCGCACCCCGTCGCGGATCCGGAAATGGGTCTGGTGATTGCGCGGATCGAGGATGAAGGCGAGCGGCACCTCGAAGGCGTCCGCGACCTCGAACGGATCGAGAGTGAGGTCGAAGCCCGGGGTGACGAAGCCGACCACCGGGGTCACGCGGTAGGCGGTGACCGTCTCGTAGTCGTCGAGGCAGCCGACGACCTCCACGTAGCTCGCGTCGAGCCCGATCTCCTCCTCGGTCTCACGCAGCGCCGCGCCGACCGGGCCGTCGTCCTCGGGCTCGATGCGGCCGCCGGGGAAGCTCACCTGGCCGGGATGATGCTGGAGATGGTCGGTGCGCTGGGTGAGGAGCACGGTGAGGCCGTCGGGGTGCTCGACCAGGGGCACCAGCACCGCCGCCGGGCGCAGCACGCGCTCGGCGCCCGGACGGCCGCCGGTCAGGTCGTAGTCGCTGGTCGGGGCCTGCGGTGCGGTGGCGGCGGCCGCTCCGGGCAATGGCAGCAGGGTGGGGAGGATTCGCTCGCGCATCGGCCTCGGCTCGCGGGGCGCCGCCCGACCGAGGCGGCGCGGCCGATGTTAGCCGCGACCGCCGCCGGGTGCCACGCACGGGTCCGAGGCCAGGCGGGCTCGGGGCGATGAGTCGTCCGGCGGTCACCGTGCAGCCGGATCGCGGCGAGGCCTCGGTGGCGCTGCACCGGATCGCGGACAACATCGAGCAAGTGGTGCGCGGCCAGGCCCGCGCCGTACGGCTGCTCCTCTGCGCGCTGGTGAGTGGCGGCCACGTGCTGCTCGAGGACGTGCCGGGGACCGGCAAGACCACCCTCGCCAAGGCGCTGGCGCGCAGCCTCCACGCCGACTTCCAGCGCATCCAGTTCACGCCCGATCTCATGCCCGCCGACATCCTCGGCACCTCGGTGTTCAACCAGCGCGATCAGTCCTTCGAGTTCCATCCCGGGCCGGTGTTCACCGACATCTTGCTGGCCGACGAGATCAACCGGGCCTCGCCGCGCACGCAGGCGGCGTTGCTCGAGGCGATGGGCGAGCGCCAGGTCAGCCTCGACGGCGTGCGCCGTCCGCTCGACGAGCTGTTCTTCGTGATTGCGACCCAGAACCCGATCGAGTCCCAGGGCACCTACCCGTTGCCGGAGGCGCAGATGGATCGGTTCGCGATGCGGCTCTCGCTCGGCTACGTGACGCCGGAGGAGGAGGTGGAGATTCTCGGTGCACAGTCGAGCGGGCACCCGCTCGAGCGCATCGCGCCGTGCGTCTCGCGTGACGTGGTGGCCGCGCTGCGAGTGGCGGCCGAGGCGGTGCGCCTGTCGGACGAGATGAAGCGGCTGATCGTGGACGTGGTCGGTGCCACCCGGGGCGCCTCCGGGGTCCGTACCGGGGCGAGCCCGCGTGCCTCGCTGGCGTTGATGAAGTGCGGGCAGGCGCTCGCGTTGCTCGAGGGCACCGACTTCGTCACCCCGGAGCACCTGGCCGAGGTCGCGGTCCCGGTGCTGGCCCACCGCATCGTCCTCGAGCCCGAGGCTCGGTTCTCGGGCCGTACTGGTGTGAGCGTGGTGCGCGAGGCGCTCGCCGGGCGGATCGAGGCCCACGATTAGCAGGTGATGTCCGCGTCGGTCCCTGACACCACTCGGCAGACGACCGCCACGCGGCCGCCGCGGGTGTCGGCGGTGCGGCGCCGGCTGCTGCGCCTGTTCCACGCCGCGTGGCGGCTCGACGAGTGGCTGCGGCGGCGTTTCACCGGCGCCGGGGTGATGATGCTCGGCATGATGCTCCTCGGTGTCGTGTTCGGCGTGAACACGCGCGTGAGCCTCGCCTACCAGATCGCCGTGCTCGGCTTCGCATTCGTGCTGGTGGGCCTCGTCTGGGCGCCTTGGTTCCGCCCACGCGTGGTGGTCGCCCGTGACCTCCCGCGCCACGCCACGGTGGGCATTCCGGTCGACTACCACGTCACCGTGACCAACCGTGGTCGGCGGAGCCTGCGCGGTGCCCTGCTGCTCGAGCACGTGCCGAGCGCGCTGCCGACGGACCTCGAGATCCTGCGTGGTGCCCGGGGCGCCGACGCGCGGCGAGGCTGGTTCGACCGCCGCGTCGGCTATCCGCGGTTCGCCGCCCTGGTGCGCGGTCGTCGCGGGGTCGACGTGGTCCCCGCCGTGCTGCCGGATCTCGCGGTCGGTGCGAGCGTGACCGTGCGCTTGCGCCTGACGCCGACGCGCCGTGGTGCGGTCAGACTCGCCGCCATCGACCTTCTGCGCCCGGACCCGCTCGGTATCTTCCTCGCCCGCCATCGCGTGCTCGCGCCCGGCGCACTGGTCGTGCTCCCGGCGCGTCATCGCGTGCCCGCGGTCGAGGCCGGAGCGGGTGAGCACACTCGCACGTTCGATGCGTCCGTCGGGCAGGCGGTCGGCGGGGCCGACGAGTTTGCGTCGTTGCGCGAGTACCGCCCAGGGGATCCGTTGCGCAATCTCGACTGGAAGGGCTGGGCCCGGCACGGCGCGCCGGTAGTGCGGGAGTTCCACGAGGAGACGAGCGCGCGCGAGGCGGTCCTGCTCGACCGCGTGCTTCCCGCCACCGCGGGTCTCGATCGCTTCGAGGCGGCGGTCCGCGTGGCGGCGTCCACCGTCGGTGCCACCACGTCGCGTGCCGGGCCGATCGCGCTGATTCTCGCCGGCGGGACGCTGGAGCGTGTCCAGTCCGAGCCGCTGTCCATGGTGCGTCCGCTCGAGGCCCTCGCCTTCACCACTCCCGAGCTCGCCGCCCCCGCGGTCCCGACCGATACCGCTCTCGGGAAGGTGCTCGACGGCGTCACCCGCTGCACCTGTGTCTTGCTCGACTGGGATGCGCCGCGACGAAGGCTGGTCGCGCGGTTGCGGGCGCAAGGCATCACGCCGCTGGTGCTGGTGGTCGGCGAGGGCGAGCGAGCCGGTGCGCCGCTCGACCCCGGCCCGATGGCGGACCTGCCCGAGCTCCTGCGTCGCCTCGACGGGGCGGGGCCGGCGCCCGAGCCGGTGCGCGGATGAGCGCGCCGTCCGCGAGCGGCCTGCCGCGCGGCGACGGCGCCCTGCCGGCGAGCGAGGCCGGCGCATTCGGTGTGCCCCCGCTCGCGCTCGGCGCAGCGCTGCTGCTGTGGGCCGTGCGGGCCGACGCGCTGGTGCCCGGGGTGGTGTTCGCGGTGGTCGTCGAGCTCGCCCGGCTGGTGCCGTGGCGCTGGGATCTCGGAGCGCGCGACTTCAACCGTGTCGCGGACCTCACCGGGCTCGGCTTCGTCGCGCTCGTCGTCTACCAGTTCGACGCCCATTCGGTGCGCGGCATCTACGAGGTCTTGCGTTGGCTGCCGGCGGTGCTGGTGCTGATCACCGCGGTGCAGGTCTACAGCACCGCGGACCGTGTGCCCTACACCGCGCTCTTCCTCTCGGTGCGTCGTGCCGTCGCGCGCGGCGCGGTTCCCGACCCTGGCACCGTCGACATGCGCAAGCCCTTCCTCCTCGTCTGCCTGGTGTCGGCCGGGTCGGGGTCGATGGACGACCGCGCCCTCTATCTTCCGGCGGTGGCGCTGATCGTCGCCTACGTCGTGTGGTCGGCGCGGCCGCGCCGTGCCGGTGGCTGGACCACCGCGGCGGCCCTGGCCGTCGCCATCGCGCTCGGCTTCGCCGGGATCCAGGGCGTGATGGCGGCACGCCGCGCGATCGAGCCGTTCATCATGGAGCTGGTCCAGGACCGGATCTGGAACTATCGCGACCCTTACCGCGCCTACACCGCGATGGGGCAGATCGGGCGTCTGAAGCTGTCGGAGCGGATCGTGCTCAGGGTGACGCCCGCCATCGGGGTGCCGCCGCCCGGCCTGCTCCGCGAGGCGACGTTCCACAACTTCAACACGCGTCTCTGGCTCGCGACCCAGACCGAGTTCGCGGCGCTGGAGCCGAACGCCGAGGGCACCGCGTGGCGAATCGGCGCCACCCCGCCGTCGCAGCGCCACGCCATGATCGCGGCCTATCTGCCGCGCGGGCGTGGCCTGCTCGCGGTGCCGAACGGCACCTTCCAGGTCGAGGAGCTGCCGGTCGAGGACCTGCTGCGCAATCGCCTCGGCGTGCTCAAGGTGCTGCAAGGCCCGGAGGTGGTCGAGTACCGGGCCCGCTATCACCCCGATGCATCCTACGACCCGCCGCCGGTCGACTCCGACCGCCAGATCCCCGAGCGTCTGCGCGGACTGCTGGCGGACCTCTCCACCTCGCTCGGCCTCGATGCCGCTCGCGCGTCGGATTCCGCGGCACGACTGCAGTCGTACTTCGACCGCGAGTTCCGCTACACGCTCGAGCTCACCGGACCCGACGACGACACCTCGCCGCTGGAGGACTTCCTGCTCCGCAGCCGCGCCGGCCACTGCGAGTACTTCGCGACCGCCACCGTGCTGCTGTTGCGGGCCGCGGGGATTCCGGCGCGGTACGCCACGGGCTACTCGGTGCAGGAGTGGAGTGAGCTCGAGCAGGCATTCGTCGTCCGTCGCCGCCATGCCCACGCCTGGGCGCTCGCCTGGATCGACGGGCAGTGGCGCGACGTCGACACCACGCCGGCGGTGTGGCTCGATCTCGAGTCCGCGGGCACGCCGTGGTGGCTGTCCGGCTACGACCTGCTGTCGTGGCTGCGCCACGGCTGGGTGCGCTGGCGCTGGACGGAGACCGCCGAGGGTGCCAACGCGCTGCTGTTGCTGGCGCTGGTCCCCCTGGTGCTGGCTCTGGCCTGGCGGCTGTCGCGCCGGCGCCGAGTCCGCCGCGACGCCGCGCCGGGACGAGCCGCCGCGCCCGCGCGCGTGGCGGGAGCGGATTCCGAGCTGCTGGCGGTGGTGGCCGCGCTGCAGGCGCGTGGGCTCGCGCGCGAGCCGGGCGAGCCGCTCGGTGGCTGGCTCGGTCGCCTCAGTGCTGCCGGAGCGCTTCCGGAGGCGTCATTGGTGCTCGACGTCCTGCTGCCGCTCCACCGACGCTACCGGCACGATCCGGGCGGTCTCGACGATGCCGAGCGCACCCGATTGCGGACACTCGCGGCGCAGTGGATCGCCCGTCACGGGACGTCCGGCTGAACGCCCGTGATGGAATCGAATGTGGGCGCGCGGCGGTCGAGGCCGGGCGGACGGTGTCACCGTGGCCGCCCGGGGTGCGGTCCCCGCGCCAACCTGCTACGTTGACCCGCGGTTCCTGAACTGGCGACGGTGACCGATGCCGATGTCCGCGCTGCTCGGCGCGATCATGGCCGGGCTGTTGCTACTGACGGCGAGTGTCGGGGCCCGACCGGTCGCCCGCGCGGCGGAGGTCGCGGCCGCACCGCCGAGCACGGCGCCGGACTCCGAGTCGGCGGTGCCCGCGCGGGGCCGCTTCCTGGTGGCGAGCGCCCGCCTGCGGCATGCGAGCTTCGCCCGTAGCGTGGTGCTGCTGCTCGAGCACGACGCGAGCGGTGCCCTCGGGGTGATCGTCAACCGCCCGACCCGCATCGACCTCGCCACTCTGCTGCCCGACGTCTCCGAGCTGGCGGACCGCCACGACCCGGTGTTCGCCGGCGGTCCGGTGCGCCCGGAGCAGGTGCTGGTGCTGCTGCGGGCCGCCGAGCGTCCGGCCGACGCAGGCGCGGTGCTCGACGACGTCTACCTGACCGCCAGCCTGAGCACGTTGCGTCGCCTGGCGACGGGTGAGGCGCCGTCGCGGGTGTTCCGCGCCTATGCCGGCTACGCCGGGTGGGCCCCGGGGCAGCTCGAGGCGGAGCTCGCCCGCGGTGACTGGCACCTCGAGCCCGGTGATGCCGACAAGGTCTTCCTCGACGACCCGACGTCGCTGTGGGAGGAGCTGACGCGTCGCCACCGTGGGCTCTGGGCGCACGCACGCCGCGGCGTGCCCGGTCAGTTGGGCCGTGTGTCCGGCGAGCGTGGCACCGGTGTCACCTCCAGACCGATCGCGAGGTCCCACTCCGCCATCCGTGCCGTATCGGCAACCAGCCGGCTCAGCGAGTGCAGCGCGCTCGAGGCGATGTGGAACTCGATCCCCTGACCCTGGCGCGGTGCGAGCGCGACCCGGTGGTTGCCGGCGCCATCGGCGCTGATCCGCGCTCGCGCCACCAGCAACGGGGTCTCTCCGAGGGGATGCTCGAGTCCCTCGCCCTGGTACTCGGTGGCGAAGTCGGCGGCTCGCACCGCCTGCTCGTGGCGGAATGCGAGGACCGCGTCGCGCGTGCCCGCATCGCCGTGCCGGCGCACCGCCTCGTCGTTCGCGAGCGCGCGCTCGAGCACTGGCCACAGCGCCTTGACGAGGCGACGCGTGAGCCAGAACCTGTACTCTTGTCGCGCGGTGGTGCTGACGAGGAGCAACGCCCGGTCCTCGGCGGCGACGTACTGGAGCCTCAGCTGATGCAGTCTTGCCATGGTCTCGCGTGCGCCCGGCACGTGACGATCAGCCCTCATTCTTGCACGCCCTTGCGCCCCCGCGGCCTGCTCGCGCACCGGTGAACGACGTGTCGAGGGGTGGGTCCGGCACCGCCGCCGGGCCGTTGGATCGTTATCGCGCCGAGGTCGAGCGCGGCCAGCTCCGGCCCGATCCGTCGCAGGAGCTCGCGGTGCGTGCGGTGCAGCGGGTCTACGACGAGCTGCTCGAGCGCGAGCGCGAGCGTACCGGGGCGCTCGCGCGTCTGCGCGGCTGGCTCGGTCGCCAGCGGCCGGAGCCGGTCCGTGGGTTGTATCTGTGGGGCGACGTCGGCCGTGGCAAGAGCGTCATCATGAACCTGTTCCACGACGCCCTGCCGTTCCCCCAGAAGCTGCGCATCCACTTCCACGCCTTCATGCAGCGCGTGCACGGCGACCTGAAGGCGGTCGGGCACCACGAGGATCCGCTCTCGCCGGTCGCCGACGGTCTCGCGGCACGCATCAGGGTGTTGTGCTTCGACGAGTTCCATGTCGCCGACATCGCCGACGCGATGCTGCTCGGGCGCCTTCTCGACGCGCTCTTCGAGCGTGGCGTGACCCTGGTCGCGACCTCCAACAGCGCGCCGCGCGACCTCTACCGCGGGGGGCTGCAGCGCCAGCGCTTCATCCCCGCCATCGAGCTACTCGAGCGCCACACCGACGTGCTGCACCTCGGTGGCGGCATCGACTATCGGCTACGCGCCCTGGAGCGGGCCGAGATCTACCACTGTCCGCTCGACGACGACGCCGAGGTGAGTCTGCGCGAGGCCTTCGACGCCCTCGCGCCGGAGCACGTCGTCCGGGATGCGGCCCTCGAGGTGAGCGGGCGCGAGATCGCGGCGCGCGCGCTGGCCGACGGCGTCGCCTGGTTCGCCTTCACCGCGCTCTGCGACGGACCCCGGGGCACCGCGGACTATCTGGAGATCGCGCGCCGGTTCCACACCGTGCTGGTCTCCGCGGTGCCGCGGCTCGACGACCAGGCCGTCGATCGCACCCTGCGCTTCATCCACCTGGTCGACACGTTCTACGACCACAACGTGAACCTGATCGTCTCGGCCGCCGCCGCCCCGGCCGAGCTCTATGCCGGACGGCGCCTCGCGGACCGCTTCGCGCGCACCCGCAGCCGCCTGGAGGAGATGCGCTCGCGCGAGTACCTGGCGCGCGAGCACCTGCCGTGAGCCGGCGCGCAGAGGAGGCGGATGGTCGGCGGCGAATGTGCGCCGTATCGCAGTTCGCGACCGGCATCGACGCGAACTGTGATCGCGTCGTGACCGAGCGTTGATCCGCCGATCGGCGCCTGTTACCAAGGCCCCCCGCGCAGTCGTCTCGATCGACTCGGCGGGTGTGCATCGGCCCCCTCGCAGGCCGGTGCACGACACCTCTCGTCACGGCGGACAGGGCAGACGATGCGATGAGTGCAGCCGAGAACCACTTGCCACGCTTTCGCGCCGTGGAGGTCGATCCCGATCTCATCGGGCTGCTGGCGCACCACTTCGGCGACGGGCTGGTCTACCTCGCTGGCCCGGACGAGCGTCCGGTGCTGGCGCGCGCGGTCCGGCTCGGGCTGATCAGTGACGACGGTTACCTGACCGCTGCCGGGCGCGCGTTGCTCGCGCGCCACGCCGACGACTGAGCCCCGCCCGCCGCCCGAGCGTGGCGTGTTGCCACCGTCGCGTCGCGCTCGCTTGCGTCCGCCCTCCGCCCTCTTATACTGCGGCGAGCCATCACGAGCGCGATGCTCCGCTCTCGCATCGTGCTGACGTGCCGCCGCGCCCGCCGCGCACAGCGGCCGGGTCCTCGCGCCGGTCATGTCGGTGATGCCGAGAATCACATCGACGAGGGGAGGCGCGCGACCCAATGCCGGACTACACCACCGATGCCATCCGCAACGTGGCCCTGATCGGGAACGGCGCCACCGGAAAGTCCACGCTGGCCGAGGCGATGCTCCTGCAGGCGGGCGTCATCGGCGCCATGGGCGAGCAGGCCCGCGGCACCATGGTCTGCGACTTCGAGCCCGAGGAGAAGGCGCACCAGCATTCCTTGTCGAGCGCGATCGTCGGCTTCTCCCACGCCGGTCGGCACGTCAACGTCATCGACACTCCGGGCTATCCGGACTTCCTCGGACGCACCCTGTCGGTGTTGCCGGCGGTCGAGACCGCGGCACTGGTGGTCGATGCCCGCACCGGCCTGGAGATGAACGGGCGACGGCTGTTCGAGGCGGCCGGCGAGCGCGGGCTCGCGCGGCTGGTGGTGGTCAACAAGATCGACGGCGACGACGTCGATCTCGAGGGCGTGCTGGGGCAGCTCGTCGAGGCCCTGGGCAGCGAATGCCTGCCGATCAACCTCCCGGGTGCCGACGGCGGGGTGGTCGACTGCTTCTTCGAGCCGGGCAATGGCGCCACCGCGATCTCGTCCGTCGACGAGGCCCATACGCGCATCGTCGACCAGGTCGTCGAGGTCGACGAGGAGCTGATGGAGCTCTATCTCGAGCAGGGCGAGGAGCTGGAGGCGGAGAAGCTCCACGACGCATTCGAGGAGGCGCTACGCGAGGGGCACCTGGTGCCGGTGTGCTTCGTCTCCGCGACCACTGGCGCCGGCGTGCGCGAGCTGCTCGACGTCGTCGCCCGGGTGATGCCGAGTCCGCTCGAGGGCAATCCACCACAGTTCCTGGAGGGCGAGGGGGACGACGCGAAGCCGGTGGCGGTCGCCGCCGACCCGACGCGGCACGTGGTCGCGCACGTGTTCAAGGTCACCATCGACACCTTCGTCGGGCGCCTCGGGATCTTCCGCATCCACCAGGGTACGGTGACCAAGGACAGCCAGCTCTACGTCGGCGACGCGCGCAAGCCGTTCAAGGTGGGGCATCTGTTTCGCGTCCACGGCAAGGACCACCTCGAGGTCGACGCGGGTATCCCGGGCGACATCTGCGCGGTCGCGAAGGTCGACGACGTGCACTACGACGCGGTGCTCCACGACTCGCCGGACGAGGCCCATCTGCACCTCGTCCCGGTCACCTTGCCGGAGCCGATGTTCGGGCTGGCGATCGCGTCCAAGACGCGCGGTGACGAGCAGAAGACGTCCGAGGCGCTGACGCGACTGGCGGCCGAGGATCCGTGCTTCCGCGTCGAGCACAACGCGGCCCTGAACGAGACCGTGATTCGCGGTCTCGGTGACCTCCATCTGCGCATGACGCTGGAGAAGATGAAGGGTCGCTACAACGTCGAGGTCGAGACCCGCGTGCCGCGGGTCGAGTACCGCGAGACCATCCGCAAGCCGGCCGAGGGTCACCACCGCCACAAGAAGCAGACCGGCGGCGCGGGGCAGTTCGGTGAGGTCTACCTGCGCGTCGAGCCGCTCGAGCGCGGAGGCGGATTCGAGTTCGTCGATGCGGTGGTCGGTGGCGTCATCCCGCAGCAGTTCATCCCGGCGGTGGAGAAGGGCGTGCGTCGGGTGCTCGACGAGGGGGCGGTCGCGGGCTACCGCATGCAGGACGTGCGGGTCACCGTGTACGACGGCAAGTACCACACCGTCGACTCCAAGGAGGTCGCGTTCATCACCGCCGGGCGGCGGGCCTTCATCGACGCGGTGTCGAAGGCGAGCCCGATCGTGCTCGAGCCGATCGTCGACATCCACGTCACCATCCCGCAGGACAAGATGGGCGACATCACCGGCGACCTCTCGTCGAAGCGTGGGCGCATCAGTGGCACCGAGTCGTTGCCTGGCGGCATGGTGGTCGTGAGCGCGCAGGCGCCGCTCGCCGAGCTCGCGAGCTACCAGTCGGAGCTGAAGTCGGTGACCGGTGGCGTCGGCAGCTACACGATGGCCTTCAGCCACTACGACCCGGTCCCGTCCCAGATCCAGGACCGGCTGGTCGGCGACTACCAGCCGGGCGGTGACGAGGACTGAGGGGCGAGCTCGGCGACGAAGGGCGACGCTGCGGTCACCGGCCGTCGCCCGTCTCCGATTGCGCGATTGCGCGAACGCGGTCCGGTCGCGGAAGATGGCGCGCCCGTCGACCGGGACACACCCTCCTCCAGCGGCGCGAGGGAATACCGGGACCACCACGGGTGTTCACGACATGGTGGTCACCGTCCGCGGGTCGGCGGATCCACCGCGGGACAGGGAACTGCAAACAACGAGGAGAGGTTCGAGATGAAACTGCGCAAGCTTGCTCTGGCGGCGTTCGTGGGCTCGATGATCGCGCTTCCGGGGATTGCCGGTGCCGATGACGAGGGCACCATCAAGTACCGCCAGTCGGTGATGAAGGCGGTCGGCGGTCACGTCGGCGCCATCGGCTCGATCGCCAAGGGCGAGGGTGGCTCGGCCGACCACATGAAGGCGCACACCGCGGCCCTGGCCGACCTCGCGACCATGGTCGAGGCGGCGTTCAAGGACAAGGTCGTCAACGAGGAGAAGAGCCGCTCGCTCGGCAAGATCTGGGAGGACTGGGACGGCTTCGCGAAGGCCGCCGGCGCCATGAAGGAGGCGACCGCGGCGCTGGCCGCCGCCGCCGCCAAGGGCGAGGACGTGGGCACCGCGCTGAAGGCGACCTTCGACTCCTGCAAGGGTTGCCACAAGGACTTCCGGGCCGAGAAGAAGGGCTGATGGTGTCGGCGAGCGCACCCCGGACGGCCTGTGCCGCGAGGGCCTGGCTCGCCACCCTGACCATCGCCCTCCTGGGTCTCGGCGGCGCCGCGCGCGCCGCCGAGACCACGTTGGCCGAGCGCGGCGAGTACGTGTTCCACGCCGCGAGCTGCGCCGGCTGCCACACCGACGTCGAGAACGACGGCGCGCCGCTCGCCGGTGGTCGACGCCTGCCGACCCCGTTCGGCACCTTCGTGTCGCCCAACATCACTCCCGACCCGACCCATGGCATCGGCGCCTGGTCGGAGGCCGACCTCGAGCGTGCGCTGCGCCACGGTGAGGGACCCGGCTGGTTCGACCACTACTACCCGGTCTTCCCGTACCCGTCCTATACGCGCATGAGCGGTGAGGACGTGAGGGCCCTGTGGGCGTACCTGCGGACCGTGGAGCCGGTCGCGCGCGAGAACGAGCCCCACGAGATTCCTTGGTACCTGCGCATTCGCGTGGCTGCCTGGGGATGGAAGCTGCTGTTCTTCGAGCCGGGGGAGTTCACACCCGACCCGGCCCGCAGTGGCGAGTGGAATCGTGGCGCCTATCTGGTGCGGGCACTCTCGCACTGCGGCGAGTGCCACACGCCACGTGACGGCTTCGGCGTGTCGATCGGCTCGCGCGAGCTGGCCGGCAGCGCCGATGGCGCAGAGGGCAAGGCGACGCCGAACATCACCCCGCACGAGGCCGACGGTGTCGGGCGCTGGAGCAAGCGCGAGTTGCGAGAGTACCTCCACGTCGGCATGGATCCGGACGGCGACTTCGCCGGTGGGCTGATGGCCGAGGTGGTCGACGAGAGTCTCGCGCACCTGCGCATCGAGGACATCGACGCCATCGTCGAGTACCTCGTCTCGCTGCCGCCCCTGCCCTCCGACTGACCCCCGCCCGCGCGGCCGCCGCCGCGGTGGCGTCGGTCCCCCGCTCAGTACGCGGTCAGTAGCGTGATCGTCGGCGCGTTCCGGTACGGATCGGCGTGAAAGCCACGCACCAGCAGGAAGAACTCGCCCGGCGTGGCGAGGCCTCGCTCGTGGACCAGCCGTCGAGCGAGGGTCACCGGGTCTCCCAATGCCTCCTCCTCGCAGGGGATGGGAATGACGCCCCACATCAGCGCCATTCGCCGGCAGGCTGCGATGTCCGGCGACACCGCGACCAGGGGTGCGGCCGGGCGGGCGGCGCTCAACGTCACCGCGGACATGCCGCTGCGTGACACCGCCACCACCGCGCGCACCTTGAGGTCACGGGAGAGCTGGGCCATCGAGCGTGCCACCGCGTCACCGAACGGGATCGGCGGCTCGCCGCGCAATCGCTCGAGTCGTCCGAACGCGCCGGTCGACCACAGGTAGCGCTCCGCCTCGCGCGCGATTCGATCCATGGTGCGCGCCGCCTCCACCGGGTGCTCGCCCGACGCGGTCTCTCCCGACAACATGACCGCGTCGGCCCCGGCCATCACCGCGTGGGCGACGTCGGAGACCTCGGCGCGGGTCGGCCGCTCGCTCTCGATCATGGATTCGAGCATCTGCGTGGCGACGATGACCGGGCGATTGTGACGGCGCGCGAGGTCGATGAGCTGGTGCTGGATGGTCGGCACCCGCTCCGCCGGCAACTCGACCCCGAGGTCACCACGCGCGACCATGACCGCATCCGACTCGCTCACCACCGCGTCGGCGTGGTGGAGCGCCTCGGCGCGCTCGACCTTGGCGATGATTCCGGCGTGGCTCGCGCATTCGGCCACCAGCGCGCGCAGCGACACCACGTCGGCGGCGGAGCGCACGAAGGACAGGCCGAGGTAGTCGATGCCACGCTCGAGCATGAAGCGGGCATCGGCGCGATCCTTCGGCCCGAGGCTCGGTGCGGAGACGTCGACGCCGGGCAAGTTGATGCCCTTGCGGTCGGTGAGGAAGCCGCCCCGCCGGACCTCGCAGCGCGCCTCCACGCCGTCGCTGTCGAGCACCACCAGCTCCATGGCGCCATCGGCGAGCAGCATGCGGTCGCCGCTGCGGACGTCGCGGGCGAGCTCCGGATACTGCGACGGGATGAGCCCCGGCTCGCCCTCGACATCGCGGGTGGTGACGCGCACCGCCTCGCCTTCGACCAGCTCGATGCCGCCGTCCCTGAAGCGGCCGACCCGGATCTTCGGGCCGGCGAGGTCGGCCAGCACCCCGACCACCCGGTCCGCCCGCGCCGCGGCCTCGCGGATGCGGGCCAGGGTGGCGCCGTGGCTCGCGTGGTCGCCGTGCGACATGTTCAGGCGGAACACGTCGACGCCGGCCTCGACCAGCGCGGCGATGCTCGTCTCGTCGTCCGATGCGGGCCCGAGCGTGGCCACGATTCGGGTGCGGCGATTGCGCAGCGGGCTGGTGTCGAGGTCGATGGGCATCGGTGGGTCCTCGGCAGTGATGGCGCGCCGAGGGCGAGGCCGACGTCGATGATCGGACCCCGAGGCCATGGCCGCGCTCGATGCGGACTAATATAGACGGTTCCACCGGTCGAGCCGCTCGTCTCGGCGGGGCCGGCGTCTCAAGGTCGCCCGCAGCGCGCCGTTACTCTACGAGCCGCGCTCCGAACGCGGGAAGGGAGTGATGCGGCCTGCCGTCGACACCATGAACCAGCCTCCGAGCAGTCCAGGAAACCGCCGATCCGCGCGCGCGCGCCGGGCGGTGGGCGTGCGCCTCGCGGCCGCCCTGCTCGTCGCCGCGGCCGGACCGTCATTGGCGGCGGGGACCGGCATCGAGCGATTGCCGTTGCGCCTCGAATGGAACCTGACGCCGGCGTCCCCCCCGGCGGACGGCGCCGCCGGCTCGCCGGTGGTGCGATTCGGGGTGAGCGATCTCGAGCGGCGGCTGGCGCGGGCGCAGACCGAGCTGCTGATGCTGCTCGAGCAGGGCCGGATGCAGACCGGCGAGCTCGAGGCCCGCGAGCGGCTCATCGCCGATCTGCAGGGGATCCTGCTGACCCAGGACGAGGCGATCGGCGTGCTGCGCGAGGCGGCGGCGCGGCCCGCGCCGCCGGCCCAGGCGCCAGCCGCGACCGCACCGCCGCCGGAGGACGCATCGGCGGCGTCGCGCGTCTCCGCGCCCGCGGTCCCCGTGATGCACGCACCGCAGGCGCGCGGTGGGCTTCCGTCGATCGTCGCCGACCCCCGCCTCGCGGTGGAGGCCGCGCTCGGGGTGACGGTGCTCGCGCTCGCGTTCTGGATCGTCCGGCTACGACGTCGGGGGCGGCCGTTGCCACCGGCAGCGCGGGCGAGCGTGGTGCCTCGCGAGGTCGACTCGGTGGCGGAGCCGCCACGCGTGCGGGACGGTCCGGTGGCCGGGACCAGTCCGGTGCCGCCGCCAGAGGCGAGAGCCGGCATGGGCAGTGGCGACGGCCCACCCACCGAGCCGCGGGCGCTGGACCTCGGGCGTCGCGTGCAGATCGCCCAGGCACCGCGGTTGGTGCCGCCGCGCGCAGAGCCACCGCCGTCGCCCCCGGCGCCGGTGTCGACGGCCAATGCGCTGCGAGAGGTGGATACCCTGATTGCGTTCGAGAGCTACGAGGAGGCCGCGCGTCTGCTCGAGGAGCTCGTCGCCACGAACCCCGACAATCCCGAGTACCGGTTGCGTCGGCTGCACGTGGAGCGCGAGCTCGGTAACGCCGACGCCTCGGCCGAGGACGAGCGCCTGCTCGCGGCGATGATGGACGGGCCGCTCTCGGACACGCTGAACCGGGTGCGCGACATCGGCCGCGGCCTGCTCCCCGGTCATCCCCTGTTCGACGAGGTCCACCATTCCCGGCTCGCCGAGCAGCGCGCTCACGGCGCCATGCCCGATCTCGGCGCCGACCGGCTCGACCTCGACTTCGACGATCTGGATACCGTGCGCTTCGATGTGCCGGGCGGCCGCGCGGCCGGCTGAAAGGGCGGATCCGAGATGATGACCGGCTGCGAGGCTCGCTGAGGGCGACCGGCCGCGCCGTCGCCGCTCGCCGCCCGGCCACCTCGCCCGTACACTCCCCCTCGCCCTCGCTCCGGAAGGACCGCCATGCACGTCCTGGACGTCATCGCGACGCTGGTCACCCTGACTGCGCTCCTCAGCTACGTGAACGCACGCCACGTTCGCCTTCCGTCGGCCATTGGCCTGATGCTGAGCGCGCTGGTGATCTCGCTCGGCATCGTCGCTCTCGGCTCGCTCGGTCTCGGCAGCCTGGAGCGGCACGCCGAGGCGTTGGTCGGTGCGGTGGACTTCAACGTCGCGTTGATGCACGGGATGCTCAGCTTCCTGCTGTTCGCGGGCGCGTTGCACGTCAATCTGAACGACCTCTCCTCCCAGCGCGCAGTGGTGTCGGTGCTGGCCACGGTCGGGACACTCGCCTCGACCTTCCTGGTCGGCGGACTGTTCTGGCTGGTCTGCCAGCTGCTCTCGCTCGACCTGCCCTTCGTCTACTGCCTGCTGTTCGGGGCACTGATCTCGCCCACCGACCCGATCGCGGTGCTCGGTATCCTCAAGTCGGCCGGCGCGCCGCGCTCGCTGGAGACCAAGATCACCGGCGAGTCGCTGTTCAACGACGGTGTCGGGGTGGTGGTGTTCGTGGTGCTGCTCTCGATCGCGACGTTGCCGACGCCGCCCGGGGTCGGCGATGTGATCGTGCTGTTCGTCAAGGAGGCGATCGGCGGCGCGCTGTTCGGACTCGGCATCGGCCTGGTGGCGTTCTGGATGCTGCGTCGGCTCGACAATTACTCGGTCGAGATCCTGATCACGCTGGCGGTGGTCACCGGCGGCTACTCACTCGCCATGGCCCTGCACACGTCGGGACCCATCGCGATGGTGGTGGCCGGGCTGTTGATCGGCAATCACGGGCGGCGCCTGGCGATGTCGGAGCGAACCCGCGGCCACCTCGACACCTTCTGGGAGCTGATCGACGAGATCCTGAACACCGTGCTGTTCGTCCTCATCGGACTCGAGCTGCTGGTGCTGCCGTTCGATCTCGGCCCGGCCGTCGCAGGCGTCATCGCGATTCCGCTGGTGCTCGCCGCACGCTTCGTCTGCGTCGGCGTGCCGGTGCGCATCATGGGGCTGAGACGCGCGTTCAGCCCCGGCGCGGTCAGAATCCTCACCTGGGGTGGTCTTCGCGGCGGCATCTCCATCGCGCTGGCGTTGTCGATCCCGGCGGGTCCGGAGCGTGACGTCATCTTGCCCGTCACCTACCTGGTGGTGGTGTTCTCGATCCTGGTCCAGGGACTCACCCTCGGCCGGGTGGTGCGCGCGGTCACCGGCAGCGGGGCCGATTGACGGCCGGCGACCCGCGGGGTATCAATACGCGCCCGGTGAGGAGCACCGATTCGGGTGGTCGCCAGAGATGCTGGAGGACTGGCCGAGGGGGCAAAAAAAAAGGGGCACCTTGTGAGGTGCCCCACGACAGGGAGGAGGGGTACCAATAAATAAGCAACCCCCGTGCCAACATTTGCGGCATGGTTTTCGAGTTCTCGGAACTCCATGATTTTCTGGGGATTTCAGCGTTCTCGGTGGTGCGGCCGCAGCAATCGACGACCCGCGCCATCGAGCGATTTCCCCCGTCTGGTCGTCAGAGAATTGGCGTTTCGCGTCAATTCTCTGACGGTCGCCGCCAGCGACCGGGTCAGAGTCCCCGCAGCGTGACCAGCGGCGGCTGCTCGAGGACGGCCCGAGTCCCCAGCCAGCCCGCGAGCGCGACCCCGAGCCCACCCGCGGCCAGGCCGCTCACCCAGAGCGCTCCGCCGGGGCGATAGGTCATCGCGAACACCTGCTCGGCCACCACCATCCCGGCCAGCGCCGCGGCCCCCGCCGCGAGCAGCCCGGCGAGCAGTCCGAGCGCGGCGAACTCCGCCACCAACCCCTTGGTGACCTGGGCACGCGCCGCGCCCAGCGTGCGCATCAGCGCGGTCTCGTAGCGGCGCTCGTCGAGCGTCGATTGCATCGCCGCGAAGAGCACGGTCATCCCGGCGGCGAGGGTGAACAGGAAGACGTACTGCACCCCGAGGCTCGCGCGGTCCATGATCTCGCGAACCTTCACCAGCAATGCGTCGATGTCGATCACGGTCACGCTCGGATGCGCGCGCACCAGGTCGACCAGAACGTCGCGCTGCGCGGCGGGCAGGTGGAAGCTGGTCATCCAGGTGGCGGGAAAGTCGTCCAGCACGCCGGGCGGGAACAGCACGAAGAAGTTGGCGCGAAACGAGTCCCACTGCACGGACCGCACACTGGTGACGCGCCCGCTGACCGGCGT
Source organism: Ectothiorhodospiraceae bacterium (assembly GCA_024234875.1). Taxonomy (GTDB): domain Bacteria; phylum Pseudomonadota; class Gammaproteobacteria; order HK1; family HK1; genus JACKNM01. The sequence goes on from JACKNM010000003.1 coordinate 619,630, forward strand.
GCCGGCCACGGTGAAGGTCATCTCGTCACCCAGCGCGATGCCGAGCGTGCGCGCGATGCCCTCCTCGATGGAGATCTCCGCCGCGCCCGTCGTCTCGCTGCTCCACCACCGCCCGCCGACGATGCGGTTGTCTGCCTGCAGCGTGCTGGCCCACGACAGGTTGAACTCGCGCGCCGCGAGTCGCTGCGCCCGGGGATTGCCGAAGGCGTCGGGGTCGACCGCGTCGCCGTTCACCGCGGTCAGTCGCCCGCGCACCATCGGGTGCAGGGCGGCGCGCTCGAGGCCGCGAGCGGAGAGGAAGTCACCGAGGGCGGGCACGTCGTCGGGCTGGACGTTGATCAGGAAGTAGTTCGGCGTCTGCGCGGGGAGGCTGCCCTGCCACTGGGCGAGGAGGTCGCGCCGCACCAGCGTGAGCAGCAGCAGGAGCGTGAGGCCCAGGCCGAGCGCGACCATCTGCACCAGGCTCGAGTCGGCTCGCCGGGCGATGTTGGCGATGCCGAACCGCCACGCGACGCCGACCCGGCCACGCAGCCGCGACGCGAGTGCGATCAGCACTCGCGCCCCGAGGGCGAGGACCGCGACCGCGCCGGCGGCGCCGGCAAGCGTCCATCCGGCGAGGCTCGCGTCACGGGCGTTCCAGGCCACCAGCACGACCAGCACCGCGAGCGCGGCGCCGTAGGCCAGGACCGCGCGCGCGTCGGTCGGGCCGAGGTCGCGGCGCAGTACCCGCGCCGGCGGCACCCGAGCCAGGCCGACCATGGGCGCCAGGGCGAATCCGATCAGCACCAGCAGCCCGACCGCGAGGCCCTGCAGCGCCGGCTCCGGCCCGGGCGGGGGCAGCTCGCTCATCACCAGCGCGCCGAGGGCGCCGGCCAGCGCGCTCTGGGCGAGATAGCCGAGCCCGACTCCGACCAGGCTCGCCAGCGTGCCGAGCCCGGCGAGCGAGGTGACGAACAGCGCGAGCACGCGGCGCCGGCTGGCTCCGAAGCAGCGCAGCAGCGCCGCCGCGTCGTAGTGGCGGGTGGCGTGGCGGCGAGCCGCGACCGCGACCCCGGCGCCGGCGAGCACCACGCTCACCAGCGAGGCGAGGCCGAGGAAGCGCTGCGCGCGGTCGAGGGCGGCGCGCATCTCCGGTCGGGCGTCGCGCACGCCCTGGACCTCCTCGCTCGGTCCGAGCGTCGGCTCGATACGCAGTCGGAACCGCTCCACCGCCGCCGCGGGACCGGCCACCAGCAATCGATGGCGGACCCGGCTGCCCGGTTGCACCAGCTCGGTGGCGGGAATGTCCTCCAGCCGCATCATCAGCCGCGGTGCGATCTGGAACACGTCCCCGCCGCGGTCCGGCTCGTCGACCAGGATGCGCGCGACGGTGAGGCGGGTCGCCCCGACGTCGACCCCGTCGCCCACCGCGAGACCGAGGGCGCCGGCGAGCCGCGCGTCCACCCATGCCTCCCCCGGTGCCGGAGGCGCGTCGGCGGGGGTGCCGGCGTCGAACGGCCGCAGTGCGGTACGCACCTGTCCGCGCAGTGGATACCCGGGCTCGACCGCCTTCAGCTCGACGAGCTGGAGCGCGTCCCCGGCGGCGACCACGCTGCGGGTGGTGAGGGTTCGGGTCGCGGCGAGGCCGGCGGCGGTGGCTGCCTCGATGCGGCTGGTCGGCTGCGGCTCGGTGCTGCTCACCACCAGATCCGCGCCGAGCAGCTCGGCGGCCCCGGATGCCATCGCCCGGTCCATCCGATCGGTGAAGCCGCTGACTGCCACCACCGCCGCCACCGCGACCACCAGGGCGACCGCCAGCACCCGGAGCTCGCCGGCACGCCACTCCCGCGCCAGGAGCCGCGCGGAGAGGACGAGCGCCTGCGCCACGTGCGCGAGCGACGGGCGAGCGCGGTGCCCGGCGGCTTGCGGCACGTTCACGCGGCCGGCTCGCTCGCCGCGCGCACGCGCCCGCCGTCGAGCTCAATGCGACGCGTGCAATGGGCGGCGAGGGCCGGGTCGTGGGTCACCAGCACCAGCGTGGTGTGCCGCTCCCGGTTCATCTCGAACAGCAGCTCGCCGATGCGCTCGCCGGTGGCGCGGTCGAGATTGCCGGTCGGCTCGTCGGCGAGCAGCACCCGCGGCGAGGTGGCGAAGGCGCGTGCGATGGCGACGCGTTGCTGCTCGCCGCCGGAGAGCTGGCGCGGATAGTGGCCGAGGCGGTGCGCGAGCCCGACCCGGGCTAGCTCCTCGCGAGCGCGCTCACGGGCGCCGGGGACGGCCGCGAGCTCCAGCGGGAGCATCACGTTCTCGAGCGCGGTGAGGCTCGGCAACAGCTGGAACGACTGGAACACGAAGCCCACGCAGTGCGCCCGGACGCGGGCTCGCCCGTCCTCGTCGAGGGCGGTGAGATCGTGGCCGTCGAGCCGGACACGGCCGTCGCTCGGCAGGTCGAGTCCGGCGAGCAGGCCGAGCAGGGTCGACTTCCCCGACCCCGAGGCGCCGACCACCGCCACCGTCTCGCCCGGCGCGATCGCCAGATCGACGTCGGCGAGAATGACCAGCTCGCCCTCCGGGCTCGGCACTCGCTTGCCGAGGCCGATGGCCTCGATCACCGGCGCCGGCGAGGCCGGGACCACGGCCATCGGTGACGCCGGGTCGGCGTCCGACGCCAGCGGCTCCTGGTGGTCACGCACCGCTCGCGCCTCGCGCGATCGGCCGGCCGGCGCGGCGTAAGCGGCGCACCGGCGCCGCTGGCGTGGCGCTCACGGGCCGCCGCGCGCCCGACCGGGACGGCGTCCGGTGACGGTGCGCGAGGGTCGAGGAAACGGGGCGAGCAGACATCGAGCGGCCGGGGTGAACGGCCCGCTATGTTATGTTTGGCCCCCCACGGGCGCCAGGGCGCTGGCGCACCGGCCGGCCGACGCCATACCCGGGCCGCTCCGCCGAGCCATCATCACAGTCCGACCGCGAGCGAGGAGGCGACCCTGTACGACACGTTCAATCTCCGAGGGCGCGTCGCCCTCGTCACCGGCGCTTCGAGCGGGCTCGGCGCGCACTTCGCCCGCACCCTCGCAATCGCCGGCGCCAACGTCGCGATCGCGGCTCGCCGTCTGGACCGCTTGCAGGCGGTGGCGGCGGACATCTCGCAAGCCGGGGCCCGCGCGGTGGCGGTGCCGATGGACGTCACCGACGCCACGAGCATCGAGGACGCGCTGACCCGGATCGAGAGCGAGCTCGGTCCGGTCGGCGTGCTGATCAACAACTCCGGCGTCGCCGTCACCCGTGCGGCCATCGACCTCGAGGAGGACGAGTGGGACCAGGTGGTCGACACCAACCTCAAGGGGGCCTGGCTGGTCGCTCGCGCCTGCGCGCGGCGCATGATCGAGGCCCGGACCGGCGGAGCGATCGTCAACATCGCCTCGATCACCGCACTGCGCGTGGCCGGGGGGCTCGCTGCCTACGCCGCGTCGAAGGCCGCGCTGGTGCAGCTGACGCGCACCATGTCGCTCGAGCTCGCCCGCCACGGGATCCGCGTCAACGCGCTCGCGCCGGGCTACATCCTCACCGACATCAACCGCGCGTTCTTCGAGACGCCGGCCGGCGAGGCGATGATCCGACGCATCCCGCAGCGGCGCATCGGGCGCCCCGAGGATCTCGACGGCGCGTTGCTGCTGCTCGCGAGCGACGCTTCGTCCTACATGACCGGCAGCGTGATCGTGGTCGACGGGGGGCACCTGCAGTCGCCACTGTGACCATCGGGCGCCGGCACCGCCGAGCCCCGCCGCGCGCTTGACACCGCCGCCGGGTGAAAACAGATTCCGTCCCACCTCCTGGAGCCTGCCGCATGGACTTCACGCTCTCGCCCGAGATCGAGGACTACCGCCGTCGGGTGCGCGCATTCGTCGAGACCCACGTGATGCCGCTCGAGGCCGACCCCGCGAGCTACGACCACGGCGAGAACATCGCGCCCGAGCCGCTCGCCCGCCTGCGCGCGATGGCGCGGGCCGAGGGCCTGTGGTGCTTCCAGATGCCGGTCGAGCGCGGTGGTCTCGGGGTCGGCACCGTCGGCATGGCCGCCTGCTACGAGGAGATGAACCGCTCGCTGTTCGGGCCGGTGGTCTTCAACTGCGCCGCGCCCGACGACGGCAACATGATGCTGCTCGAGAAGGTCGGCACCGACGCGCAGAAGGCACGTTGGCTGCAACCGATCGTCGACGGCAAGGTGCGCTCCTCGTTCGTGATGACCGAGCCGCACCCGGGCTCGGGCTCCGACCCGGCCGGGATGATGCTGACCCGGGCCGAGCGGCGCGGTGACCGCTGGGTGGTGCACGGCACCAAGTGGTACATCACCGGTGCCGAGACCGCCGAGCACTTCATCCTCGTCGCGCGCACCTCCGACGACCCGCGCAAGGGGCTCTCGTGCTTCCTGTTCCACCGCGACGACCCGGGCTGGGAGATCGTGCGTCGGATCCCGATCATGGGGCCGGAGGAGCACGGCGGGCACTGCGAGCTGCGCTTCGACGGCCTCGAGATCGCGGACGAGAACGTGCTGATGAACGTCGGCGACGGGTTGAAGGCGACCCAGATCCGGCTCGGCACCGCGCGCCTCACCCACTGCATGCGCTGGCTGGGACTCGCGCGCCGAGCGCTCGAGATCGCGTCGGATTACGTCGCGAAGCGCCGCTCGTTCGGCACCACGCTGGCCGAGCACGAGGGCGTGCAGTGGATGCTCGGCGAGGCGGCGATGCAGATCCACGTCGGGCGCCTGCTCACCATGCACGCGGCGTGGAAGCTCGACCAGGGTGACTTCGCACGCAAGGAGGTGTCGATGGCGAAGGTGGCGGTGGCCGATGTGCTGCACCAGGCGGTCGACACCGCGATCCAGCTCTGCGGTGGGCTCGGGTACTCGCGCGACACGCCGCTCGAGTGGATGTACCGCTACGCACGCCAGGCGCGGCTGGTCGACGGCGCGTCGGAGGTCCACAAGATGGTGCTCTCGCGCAACCTGCTGAAGGAAGGCAAGGACTTCTGGGCCTGGGGATGAGCGGATCGACCGTCCCGGTGGGCGACGACGAGGTCACCGCGCGCGCGGTCGGTGCGTTCATCGCCGAGGCCGCCGGCGCCGACGAGGTCGAGATTGGCGCCATCAGCCGCCTCGCCGGCGGCGCGGTGCAGGAGAACTACGCGCTGGACGCGCGGATCGTGGGTGGCGGGCACCACGGCGAGCACCAGCTCGTGCTGCGTACCGACGCGCCCTCGGCGGTGGCGACCAGCCTGCCGCGGGCCACCGAGTTCGCGGTCCTGCAGGCTGCCTTCGAGGCCGGGGTGAAGGTGCCCGAGCCGCTGTGGTCGTGCGACGATCGCGCGCTGATCGGTCGGCCCTTCTATCTGATGCGCCGGCTGCCGGGGGTCGCCGCCGGGCATCGCCTGGTGCGCGATCGCGCGCTGGACCCGCGGCGCGACGCGTTGCTCTCGTCGGTGGGCGCCGAGCTCGCGCGCATCCACCGCATCCGCCCGCCGTGGCCGGGACTCGAGGAGCTCGAGGAATCGCCGCCGGTGCCCGCGCTCGCGCGCGTGGAGGAGCTCCGCGCCCACCTCGACCGCATGGGCACCGCGCAGCCGGTGCTCGAGTGGGGGCTGCGCTGGCTGGAGCGCCATCCGCCACCGATCGAGGAGATCGTGCTCACCCACGGCGACTACCGCACCGGCAACTACCTGGTCCACGACGGCACGCTGTCGGGCGTGCTCGACTGGGAGTTCGCGCGCTTCGGTGACGCCTACGAGGATCTCGGCTGGCTCTGCGCCCGCTGCTGGCGCTTCGGTCGACTCGATCGAGAGGCCGGCGGCATGGGCGACCGCGAGCCCTTCTACCGCGGCTACGAGGCGGTGGCGGGCCGGCCGGTCGACCGCCACCGCGTGGCCTATTTCGAGGTGTTGGCGGCGGTGCGGTGGGCGGTGATCGCGCTGATGCAGGCCGACCGGCACCTGCGCGGCGAGCAGTCGTCGCTCGAGCTGGCGCTGACCGGGCGCATGGTCCCCGAGATGGAGCTCGACGTGCTGCTCGAGCTCGACGCCATCCGTACCGGAGCCCGCTGATGCACCCGCGTCCCGATGCCCCCGCGCTGCTCGACGTCGCCCGCGAGACCCTGCTCGACGAGGAGACCCTGGCCGCGGTTCCGGACGCCGTCCGCTACCGGTTGCGCATGGCCGCCAACGCGATGGCGATCGCGGCGCGCGAGGTGCGGGCCGGCGACGCCGACGTCGAGCGCCACCTCGCGCTGCTCGGCGATCTCTACGGCGCCGACGTGGTCGAGGCGGCGGGGCGGACTCCGGCCGAGCGCGCGAGCGCGATGCAGCGCAGGCTCGCGCGCGACATCCGCGACGGGGTGCTCGACGGTGCCTGCGCGCCCGGCGTGCGCGCGCTGCTGCTCGAGCAGGTACGACGCCGGCTCGCGGTGAGCAATCCGCGTCACCTGCGCGCGAGCGGGCTCGACGAGGGATGATCGGCGGCCGCCGCCCAGGATCTCCTCCAAACCCGATGGAGCCGACCCGATGACCGGTCCCGCCAATCCCACCGTGCTCGTCGCCCCGCAAGACGAGGTGTCGCTGGACGACAAGTACACGCTGGAGTCCGGCCGCGTCTTCATGACCGGCATCCAGGCCCTGGTCCGGCTGACCCTGGCCCAGCGTCGGCGCGACCTCGCCGCCGGCCTCGACACTGCCGGCTACGTCACCGGCTATCGCGGCTCGCCGGTCGGCGGGCTCGACCAGCAGTTCTGGCGTGCCCGCCCCCACCTCGACGCGCACCACGTCCGCTTCCAGCCGGGGGTGAACGAGGACCTCGCCGCCACTGCCTGCTGGGGCACGCAGCAGGTCGGCCTCGACGACGAGCCGCGCTACGACGGGGTGTTCGCGATCTGGTACGGGAAGGGGCCGGGGGTCGACCGCTCGGGCGATCCGTTCAAGCACGCCAATCTCGCCGGGACCGCGCCGCGCGGCGGCGTGCTCGCGCTGCTCGGCGACGACCACACCTGCGAGTCCTCGACCACCGCGCACCAGAGCGAGTTCGCGATGGTCGACGCGATGATTCCGGTGCTGAATCCCGCCGGGGTGCAGGAGATCCTCGACTACGGTCTGCTCGGCATCGCCATGTCGCGGTACGCCGGGTGCTGGGTCGCGATGAAGTGCGTGCACGATACCGTCGAGGCCGCGGCCTCGGTCGACGTCGACCCCACGCGGCCGCAGATCCGAATCCCGACCGACCACCTCCTGCCGGCGGACGGGCTCAACATTCGTTGGCCCGACACCCCGCTCGATCAGGAGGCGCGGCTGCACGACCACAAGCTCGACGCGGCGCGCGCGTTCTGCCGTGCGAACGCCATCGACGCGGTGGTCGCCGACAGCGCGCAGGCGCGGGTCGGGGTGGTCACCGCCGGCAAGTCCTATCTCGACGTGCGCCAGGCGCTCGAGGACCTGGGCATCGACGACGCCGCCGCGGCGCGCCTCGGCCTGCGGCTGTACAAGGTCGGGATGACGTGGCCGCTGGAGCCGGTCGGACTCGCGCGTTTCGCCGCCGGTCTCGAGCACGTGGTGGTGGTCGAGGAGAAGCGCCCGCTCATCGAGGGGCAGGTGAAGGAGCTGCTCTACGGGCGCGACGACGCGCCGCGAGTCACCGGCAAACGCGACGCGAGCGGTGCCGCTCAGCTCCCGTCGACCGGGCGGCTCGACACCAACCGCATCGCGCTGGTGATCGGTCGGGCGCTGCTCGAGGTGACCGACGACCAGACCCTCGCCGCCCGCGTGGCGGAGGTGGAGGCGCGCATCGGCGCGCCACTCGGGCCGGCGCCGGTGATCGAGCGCCGGCCGTACTTCTGCCCCGGCTGCCCGCACAACAGCTCGACGCGTGTTCCGGTCGGCAGCCATGCCCTCGCCGGCATCGGCTGCCACTACATGGCGCAGTGGATGGACCGCAGCACCGCGCGCTTCACCCAGATGGGCGGCGAGGGGGCGAGCTGGGTCGGCGAGGCGCCGTTCACGCGCCGCGGGCACGTGTTCCAGAACATCGGCGACGGAACCTACTACCACTCCGGGCTGCTCGCGATTCGCGCCGCGGTCGCCTCGGGGGTGAACATCACGTTCAAGATCCTCTACAACGATGCGGTCGCGATGACCGGGGGGCAGCGTGTCGACGGTAACCTCGACGTCGCCGCCATCACCCGCCAGGTCCAGGCCGAGGGCGCGCGTCGGGTGGTGGTGGTCACCGACGAGCCGGACAAGTACCCGTCGGACGCCGGCTTCGCGCCGGGGGTCACGGTGCACCACCGCGACGACCTCGACGCCGTGCAGCGCGAGCTGCGCGAGCTCGAGGGCACCACCGCGCTGGTGTACGACCAGACCTGCGCGGCGGAGAAGCGCCGTCGGCGCAAGCGCGGCACCTTCCCGGATCCGGCGGTGCGCGCCTTCATCAACGAGGCGGTGTGCGAGGGCTGCGGCGACTGCGGCGAGAAGTCGAACTGCGTCGCGGTGGTACCGAAGGAGACCGCCTTCGGGCGCAAGCGCGCGATCGACCAGTCGGCCTGCAACAAGGATCTCTCCTGCGTGCGCGGGTTCTGCCCGAGCTTCGTCACCGTCCACGGCGGCGGCTTGCGCCGACCGGCGCGAGCGACGCCCGCGACCCCCGAGCTGCCCGGCACCCCGCTTCCCGCGCCGACCCTGCCGTCGCTCGACCGCCCCTGGGGCATCGTCGTCACCGGGGTCGGGGGTACCGGGGTGATCACCATCGGTGCGCTGATCGGGATGGCGGCGCACCTCGAGGGCAAGGGTTGCTCGGTGCTCGACATGACCGGGCTGGCGCAGAAGGGCGGGGCGGTGACCAGCCATCTGCGCATCGCGTCCGATCCGGCCGGGATCTCCGCCACCCGCATCGCCGGCGGCGCCGCCGACGCGCTCCTCGGGTGCGACCTGATGGTCGCGGCGGGTCGCGATGCGCTGGCCACCGTCGGCGCCGGACGGACCCGCTGCGTCGTCAACACCCACGAGACGATGACCGGCGACTTCACCCGCCAGCCGGATCTGGTGTTTCCGGGTGGCGCGCTGCGTGCCGCGATCGAGCGTCGCGCCGGTGCCGGCGCGGTCGAGGCGGTGGACGCGACGCGCATCGCCACCCGCCTGCTCGGCGACTCCATCGCCACCAACCTGTTCATGCTCGGTTTCGCCTTCCAACGCGGGTTGGTGCCGGTCGCGGCGGAGTCGATCGAGCGCGCCATCGTGCTCAACGGGGTGGCGGTGGAGATGAACCGGGCGGCGTTCGAGTGGGGCCGGCGCGCGGCGACGGAGCCCGCCGCCGTCGAGCGCGCGGCGACGCCGGCGGTCGCGGTCGCTCTGGAGGTGCCCTCGCGGCAGACCCTCGACGACCTGGTCGCCCATCGCGCGAGCCATCTGCGCGCCTACCAGGACGACGCCTACGCCACCCGGTACCGGCACCTCGTCGAGCGGGTGCGCGCCGCCGAGCGCGAGCGCACTCCGGGTGGGGAGTCGCTGGCGCGCGCGGTGGCCGAGTCGTATGCGAAGCTGCTCGCGTACAAGGACGAGTACGAGGTTGCCCGGTTGCATTGCGAGCCGGCCTTTCGTGCTGCCCTGGAGGCGCAGTTCGAGGGCGAGTACCGGCTCGAGCTCCATCTCGCGCCGCCGTTGCTCGCGCGCGTCGACCCGCGCACCGGAGAGCCGCGCAAGCGCGCCTTCGGCCAGTGGATCTTCCCCGTGCTGCGCGGCCTCGCCCGGCTCAAACGCCTGCGCGGCACCGTGCTGGATCCGTTCGGCTGGACCGCCGAGCGTCGCACCGAGCGTGCTCTGATCGGTGAGTACGAGGTCGTGGTCGAGGAGCTGATCGCGCGACTCGCCCCCGAGAGCCATGCGCTGGCGGTGGAGATTGCCGGTCTACCGTCGGAGATCCGTGGCTTCGGACCGGTCAAGGAGCGGGCGGTGACCCGCTACCGCGAGCATCTGCGCGAGCGGGTCGAGCGCCTGCGGCGACCCTCGCCGGCCTCCGCCGCCGCAGCCTGATCGGCCGCCCGCTCGGGAGGAACCGAAAGGCGTTCAGAAGTCGACGCGGCGGTCGCTACGCCTCCTGCCGGGACCGGGCAGCCGGCGGGTAGTCGAGCGCCACCAGATGACCGAGAACGCCGTTTCCGAGCACGCCGTCCCGGGCCCGCCCGCGCTCCGGGCCGACGACCCCCGCGTCCGGTCGGCGCTGTTGGAGATTCTCCTCGATCGCGGGGTCTCGTCGGCGGTCGCCTCGGCGCTGCTGGCGACGGTGGTCGCGTGGGTGCTGTCTCCGGTCCTGGCCAGGGGCACGCTACTCGTGTGGCTGGCCTGGATGTGGGTGGTGCCACTGCTGCGGGCGCGCCTCACCGGCCGCTTCGGGGCTCTCGGTGGCGGCTCGGCGGTGGGCAGCGGGTGGCATCGCGCCTTCGTCGTCACCGTGGCGCTGAACGGCCTCGGCTGGGCGGCGGTTCCCCTGCTCGCTTTCCCCGTCGCGTCGGATGCCTTGCGAGCGACGTTGCTGGTCGTGATCTGCGGAGTCATGGCTGGCGGTGTGAGCGCGCTCGCCCCCGATCGTGTCTGTGTCCGCATCTACGCCGTGGCGCTGACCCCGCCGCTGTGCCTGCAACTGCTGGCGCACGGGGGCGACACCGGGGCGGTGGTTGCCGCCGCGGTCGTGGTCTACACCGCGTTGCTGGTGCGGCTCGCCGCGCAGAGCCGCGACACCCTTGCCTCGTCGATCGCCATGGCCCATGCGAATGCTGGCCTCGTCGAGCGCCTGCGCCGCGCCCGCGAGGAGGCCGAGGCGCTCAACGACGAGCTGCGTCAGGCACGCGACCAGGCGCTCGCCTCGCTGCGTGCACGCGACGAGTTCTGCGCCATCATGAGTCACGAGCTGCGCACCCCGCTGAACGGCGTGCTCGGCACCGCGTCGCTGCTGCGGGCGACGCCGCTCGACCAGCGCCAGTCGCGGATGGTGGAGGTGGTGGAGACCTCGGGTCGCAATCTGCTGGCCCTGATCGACGACATCCTCGAGCTCGCGAAGATGGAGGCCGGCCACCTCGCGCTGACGATGCAACCGTTCGACCTCCGCGCCGAGACCGAGGCGGTCTGCGAGCTGTTCCGGGCGAACGCCGAGGGCAAGGGGATCGCGCTCACCGCGGACATCGACCCGCAGCTTCCGCCAGCGGTGATGGGTGACGCGATGCGGCTGCGTCAGGTGATGTCGAATCTCGTCGGCAACGCCATCAAGTTCACCGAGAAGGGGCGGGTGCGCGTCGCCTGTCGACGCCTGCCAGACGAGCGCGAGGGGCAGGTGGTGGTGTCGATCGAGGTGCACGACAGCGGCATCGGGATGACACCGGAGGTGCTCGGGCGGATCTTCGACCGCTTCGTGCAGGCCGATGGCAGCACCAGCCGCCGATTCGGCGGCACCGGGCTCGGGCTCGCAATCTGCCAGCATCTGGTGCGCGCGATGGGCGGCGAGATCACGGTGCGCAGCATGCCGGAGGTCGGGAGCTGCTTCGGCTTCCGGCTCGAGCTGGCGGAGGTTGCGGCGCCGAGCACGGGGTCGGTGGGTGCTGCCGTCGCGCCGGCGAGCCTCCATGGGCGCCGGGTGCTGGTCGCCGAGGACAACCCGGTGAACGCGATCCTGGTGCGGGACATGCTCGAGCTGCTCGGGTGCGAGGTGGAGACCGTGGCCGACGGCGAGGCCGCGGTGCGCGCCACCCGGGACGGCGACCACGACCTGGTGCTGATGGACTGGCACATGCCGGCGCTCGACGGTGCCGCCGCGACGCGGGCGATTCGCGAGCACGAGGCGCGCCATCGCGGCCGGCGCGTCCCGATCGTCGCGCTCACCGCCAACGCCCTGGCCGGCGACCGCGAGACGTGCATCGCCGCCGGCATGGACGACTACCTCACCAAGCCGATCGATCTCGACGCCCTGCGCGCGCTGCTGGTCCGGGTCGTGCCGACCCCGACCCCGACCCCGACCCCGACCCCGAGCGCCGAGCCCGCCCTGCGCGCGAGCGCCTGAGCCGCCCGCCGCTCGCCGTCCTGACGTGGCGACCGGACGTCGTCCGGCGACGACTTGCGGTTCGCGTCGATGCGGTCACAATCCGCATCCCCGATGCGATGCCCGCGGCATCCCGGGGCTCGGCGCGCCGCGACCGGCGGCGCGAGCACACCGCGAGGAGGAGGCAGATGAGCACGAAGAGAATCCAGAAGGGCCCGCGCATGAGCCAGGCGGTGGTCCACGGCGGCATGGTCTATCTGTCGGGCCAGGTGGCACAGGGCGCGCCGGGTGGCTCGGTCACCGAGCAGACCCGTGACATCCTGTCGCGCATCGACGGGTTGCTGGCGGAGGCCGGGACCGACAAGTCGAAGCTCCTGACCGCGAACATCTGGCTGGTCGACATCCGCACCTTCGACGAGATGAATGCGGTGTGGGACGCATGGATCGACCCCCAGAATCCGCCGACCCGGGCCTGCGTCGAGTCGCGCCTGGCGGCGACCAGGTTCACCGTCGAGATCGCGGTGACCGCCGCGCTCTGATCGCGGTGCCGGCGACGCCCGCGCCGGCTCCACCCGGCGCGGGCGGCCGAGGTATGTTCGCTGGCGGGCGTCGGCGCGGGCCAACCGGTCGCGGCGGGCACGCGAGCGGAGGGACCAGCGCGATGAACCACATCACCACCCGGTGCCGTGTGCTCGGCGTCGCGGCCCGCGTGCTCGGCGCGCTGCTGTTGCTCACCCTCCTCGTCGCCGGCGCGCGAGCCAGCGGCGGCCCGGTCCTGGTTCTCGGCGACAGCCTGAGCGCGGGCTATGGCCTGCGTCTCGAGGAGGGCTGGGTGGCGCTGCTCGAGCAACGTCTGCGGGCGGCCGGCTATCCGCAGGCGGTGGTCAACGCGAGCATCAGCGGTGATACCACCAAGGGCGGCGCGAGCCGGGTCGGCGCCGCGCTGGAGCGCCATCGGCCGTCGGTGGTGGTGGTTGAGCTCGGAGGCAACGACGGGCTGCGCGGGATCTCGGTCGACGAGACGCGCTCGAATCTCGAGAGCATCGTCGCCGCGGTACGCGAGGCCGGTGCCCGGGTACTGCTGGTCGGGATGCAGATCCCCCCCAACCTGGGGCCGCGCTACACGCGGGCCTTCGCCGCCATCTACCCCGCGCTGGCAGAGCAGCAGGGCCTCGCGCTGGTACCGTTCTTCCTCGACGGGGTCGGCGGTCACGCCGAGCTGATGCAGGACGACGGGCTGCATCCGACCGCCGAGGCCCAGCCGCGGCTGCTCGACAACGTGTGGCCGCACCTCGAGCCGTTGTTGCGCGAGGCGTCGTGATCCAGACCCTGCGATGACCACGGTGCTCGGCTGGGTGGTGGCCGCGCTCGCTGCCGGCGCACTGGCGGTGGTGGTCTCCATCGTGCGCGCCGGGGCGCCGCTCGCGGCGCCGCCGGGTCCGGCGGCGCGACTCGCCCTCTACCTCACCACCAATGTCGCCGAGAGCACGCAGGGCTCGCCGCGACCGGAGCTTCGCCCGGCCGAGCACGCGGTGTCGCCGGATGCTGCCCTCGCCGCGACGCGGGCGGTGGCCGCGGCGCTCGGGTGGGCCGAGGTCGAGGTCGATTCCGGTCCCGACCGCGGGGCCACCGTCCGCGCGGTGGCGATCACTGGCTGGCTACGGTTCCGCGACGACGTCGAGGTGCGCATCGTGCCGCTCGGGAGCGAGGGGGTGCAGGTGCTGGTGCGCTCGCGCTCCCGTGTCGGACGTGGCGACCTCGGGGCCAACGCCGGGCGTGTCGCCACCTTCCAGCGCGCCCTCGCCGAGCAGCTCGCCCGCCGATGAGACCGTGGCGCCGGCTGACGGTGGGCGCGCTACTGGTGGCGTCGCTCGCCGTCTCCGGCTGCACCACCGTCGGCTACTACGCCCAGGCGGTGGGGGGCCACCTCGACCTCATGCTGCGCGAGCGCGATGCGCGTGCGGTGATCGCGGCGCCGGGCACCGCGACGGACTTGCGCCGCCGCCTCGAGCTCGCGCTCGAGCTGAGAGCCTTCGCCGAGCGCGAGCTCGACCTCCCGGCCGGGGGCAGCTATCTCGGCTACGTCGACGTCGGACGCCCCTGGGTCACCCGCACCGTGGTGGCGACCCCGGAGCTCGCGGTCGAGCCGCTGACCTGGTGCTTCCCGGTGGTCGGCTGCGTGGCCTACCGGGGCTACTTCGACGACGCCGACGCGCGAGCATTCGCCGACGCGCTGGCGGGGCGTGGCCTCGACGTCCACGTCGGCTCGGCATCGGCGTACTCCACACTCGGCTGGCTGCCCGACCCGCTGCTCAGCACCATGGTCGAGCTGCCCGAGCATCGGCTGGCGGGAGTGCTGTTCCACGAGCTCGCCCACCGTCGGCTCTACGCTCCCGACGACAGCGCCTTCAACGAGGCCTACGCCACCACGGTGGAGCGTGCCGGCGTACGCCGCTGGCTCGCGGCGCAGCGCGGCGAGGCGGCCGTCGCGCGTTACGAGGCGCGGCTGCGGCTCGGCGACGCGTTTCTCGCCCTGCTCGAGGAGACCCGCGAGCGGCTGCGCAAGGTCTACGCATCGGAGCGCGACGACGGTGACAAGCGCACTGCCAAGTGGGCGCTGCTCGACGGCTTGCCAGCGCGGGCCGCGGCGCTGGTGGGCGAGGGCGACGGGCCGAATCCGTTCGCAGCGTGGTTCGACGAGCCGGTCAACAACGCGCGGCTCGCCCTGGTATCGACCTATCACGGTCACCTGCCCGCGCTCGAGCGGCTGCTCGCGCGGGTCGGCGGCGACATCAGCGCCTTCCACCGCGAGTGCGCGGCCCTGGCCGCGCTCGACGCCGGCGAACGTGGCCGGCGGCTCGCGGCGCTCGGCCCAGGCGGGGATCAGGCGCGGTCGCGCCACTCCGGGTCGGCGATCTCGCCGTCGGCATCGAGCGGCGGGTAGGGCAGGCCATGCTTGCGGCAGTACGCGGCGACCGCCGGGTGCGCCCATTCGAACAGCAGCACGCGGCGTCGCTCGGCATCGAGCCGCGGCCGGTCGTAGAGCCCGGCCGCGGCGCGCTGGCGCTGTGCCTCGCCGAGGATGATCGCCGCCGCTACCGAGACGTTGAACGATTCCACCATTCCCATCATCGGAATGGTCACGAAGGTGTCGACCGCGGCGCGCGCCGCCGGGCTCACCCCGTCGCGCTCGGCGCCGAGCACCAGCGCCGTGGGGCGGGTGTAGTCGACGCTTCGGAAGTCGACCGCCGCCGGCGTGAGGTCGGCGGCGACGAGGCTGTGGCCGCCGGCACGCAGCGCCGCCACCGCATCGCCGATGCTCGCGTGCGGATGCGTGGTGATCCACTTCCCCACCCCGCCCGAGGCGTCGTGCCGCGGCCGTAGCCGGGCCACCGGCCAGACCGCGTGCACGTCCTGGATGCCGACCGCGTCGGCGGTGCGCACCACTGCGGCCAGGTTGTGCGGCTTGTGGACGTTGTCGAGCAGCAGGGTGAGGTCCGGCTGACGACGGTCCAGCACCGCCTGCAGCCGGGCGAGGCGCTGCGGGGTCACGCTATCGAGCTCGCGGGGGTATGCTCACGGGCTGACTCTGACCGCGGGGGATGGCCTTGGCAAGGGTGCTGATCGCGGGGTGCGGCGACGTCGGCACCGAGCTCGGGCTCGCCCTCGCGGCGGACGGCGACACCGTGTTCGGCCTGCGGCGCAACCCCGCCCGGCTGCCGTCGCCGATCCGCGGCGTGGCCGGCGATCTCGGTCGCGCGGACGGACTCGGTGCGGTGCCGTCGGACGTCGATCTCGTCGTCTACACCGCCGCCGCCGACGGATTCGACGACGCGGCCTATGCGCGCGCCTACGTCGAGGGCCAGCGCAACCTGCTCGCGGCGTTGAACCGCCCGCCGCGGCGATGGCTGTTCGCGTCGAGCACCAGCGTCTACGCGCAACGCGGCGGCGAATGGGTGGACGAGGACTCGCCCACCGAGCCACGCGGATTCAGTGGGCGGCGTCTGCTCGAGGGCGAGGCGTCGGTCGCGGCGATGCCGTGCGAGGGGGTGTCGGTGCGGTTCGGTGGGATCTACGGGCCGGGCCGCGAGCGCCTGGTGACTCGGGTGCGCGATGGTCACCCGTGCGTGGAGACGCCACCGCAGTGGACCAATCGCATTCATCGCGACGACTGCGCCGGGGTGTTGCGCCATCTGGCCCGACTCGCGACGGTGCAGCCCGTCTACGTGGCGGTCGACGACGAGCCGGCGCCGATGTGCGCGGTGATGGACTGGCTGGCGGATCGGCTCGGCGTCGCGCGTCCGCCACGCGGCGCGGGTGACGACGAGCCGCGCCGGGGCGGGAATCGACGGGTGCGCAATGCGCGGCTGCGCGCGACCGGCTACCGAATGCGTTATCCGAGTTATCGCGAGGGGTACGCCGCGATGCTCGCCGGGGGAGCGGTGCGATGAGCGAGCGGCGGGCGGTGCTGGTGACCGGGTGCTCGAGCGGGATCGGCGAGTGCGTCGCCCGCGGTCTCGCCGCGCGCGGCTACCGGGTGATCGCGAGCGCCCGTGGCGAGGCGGACGTCGCCCGTCTCGCCGGCGAGGGGCTGGAGGCGCTGCGCCTCGATCTCGCCGACGCCGAGAGCGTGCGCGAGGCGGCCGAGGCGGTGCTCGAGCGCACCGACGGCAAGCTCTACGGGCTGTTCAACAACGGCGCCTACGGGCAGCCGGGCGCGGTCGAGGATCTCACGCGTGACGTCCTGCGCGCGCAGTTCGAGACCAATCTGTTCGGCACCCATCAGCTCACCTGCGCGGTGTTGCCGGCGATGCGCCGCGCCGGCGCCGGTCGCATCGTGCAGAACAGCTCCGTGCTCGGCCTCATCGCGCTGCGCTTTCGCGGCGCCTACGTCGCCAGCAAGTTCGCGCTGGAAGGGCTCACCGACGCCATGCGCCTGGAGCTCGCGGGCAGCGGAGTGCACGTGAGCCTGATCGAGCCCGGCCCGGTCGCCAGTCGGTTCCGGGAGAACGCGTACGCGGCGTTCAAGGCCAACATCGATCCCGCGCGCAGCGCCCACCGACGGGTCTACGAGCGGGTCGAGGCGCGGCTCGCCTCGGACGACTCCGACACGCCGTTCTCGCTGCCGCCGGAGGCGGTGCTCGCCAGGGTGGTGCATGCCCTCGAGAGCGCGCGCCCGCGTCCCCGGTACTACGTGACGGTGCCGACGCACGCGTTCGGCTTCCTGCGTCGCGTGCTCCCGACGCGCTGGCTCGATGCCATTCTGCTGGAGGTGTCGCGCCGGGAGGTCCGCGAGGCGCTCGGCGTGCCGGACTCCCAGCCCTGACGCGCTGGTGGCGGCGGGGCGGCCTCAAGCCCCTCGCCGGCGGCGTCGATACCTCCGTGACCACGGGATCCCGATCCGTGGCCTACACTTTCAGGCTTTCCCTCGGCCAGAGACCGGAGCGCCGACCCACGGAGCGACAAGCGGATGCGTGCCAATCCAGGCGATGCCTCGAAGCCGGCGAGCCGACACATCGTGCTCACCTCCCACCCCAGCCGACGCGCCGAGGCGGTGCGGCTGCGATGGGGGGCGCCGAGCGCGGCGGAGCGGGGACCGGTGGTCGGCAGCATCGGCGCCGCGGCGCGGCGTAACGCCATCGGCGCCCACGCCGGCTCCTATGCGCTGTACCGGGCGCTCGCGGTGGCGGCTCGCCAGCTCGACCCGACCCACGTCCCCGACCTCACCGACACCGCGCCGGCGGCGCGCATCGGCCCCCATCCGCAATGGTTCGATCCGGCGCGCATCGTCTCGCTCGACCCGTGGGGGCACCTGGTCAGCGAGGCGTTCGCCGACGACCTTCGTGGCGGGCTCGACGTGCGCCCGACCATTGCCGTCACCCGGGCGCGGGTCAGCATGCCGGAGGTGAAGGAGGCGATCGCCGCTGGACGGCTCGCGATCGACGGCGAGGTGCTCGCAGGGCGCGGTGACGTGCGGGTGACGAAGGCGGCGATCGAGCCGGTGTGGCACCTGCCCGGCATCGCGGCGCGTCTCGGCATCGACGAGTCGAGCCTGCGCCGCACCTTGTTCGAGCACTCCGGCGGCATGTTCACCGAGCTGGTGACCCGCAGCGACCTGGAGGTGTTCCTGCCGCCGATCGGCGGCATCACGGTGTACGTGTTCGGCGACGTCGAGGCGATCACCGATCCCGGCCGGCCGCTCGCCTGCCGCATTCACGACGAGTGCAACGGCTCCGACGTGTTCGGCTCCGACATCTGCACCTGCCGGCCCTACCTCGCGCACGGCGTCGAGGAGTGCATCCGCACCGCCCAGGGCGGTGGAGTCGGGCTCATCGTCTACAACCGCAAGGAAGGCCGCGCGCTCGGCGAGGTGACCAAGTTCCTCGTCTACAACGCGCGCAAGCGCCAGGCAGGCGGCGATCGCGCCGAGACCTACTTCGCTCGCACCGAGTGCGTGGCCGGGGTGCAGGACATGCGCTTCCAGGAGCTGATGCCGGACGTGCTCCACTGGCTCGGCGTCACGCGTATCGACCGCCTGGTGTCGATGAGCAACATGAAGCACGACGCCCTGGTCGGCGCCGGCATCGCCATCGGTGAGCGGGTGCCGATTCCGGACGCGCTGGTTCCCGACGACGCGAGCGTCGAGATCGACGCCAAGAAGGCCGCCGGTTACTACGCCGAGTGCGTGCCCGAGGCCGAGGAGCTGGCGCGGGCGAAGGGCCGCCGGCTCGACGACTGATGTCGGCCGGCGCCGAGGCGCGGGCGGCGCGCGCGCTGCTCGGCGCGGATGCGGTGCGCGATGCCTGTCATCGGCTGTTGGCGCTCGGGCTCGCCGGCCGCCTGGCGCATTTCCGGGTCGATGCGACCCGCGTCGATCTCGTCGCGCACGTCGTCGCCGGCCTCACTCGCTCGCGCTTCCCTGACCTGCAGGTCCCGCTGCACAGCCGCTGGCGCCACTTCGTGCTCGGTGGTCGCGACCGGTTCGCGCCGATCGCGGCCCGCATGGCGGAGGCGGATCGCGTGGAGCGCGCGCGCCGGGCGGTCGACCTGGTGGTGGTGAGCGTGCTCCTCGATGCCGGAGCGGGGCCGCGTTGGCGCTACCGCGACGCTGCCTCCGGCATGGTCTTCGCCCGCTCCGAGGGGCTCGCGCTCGCGAGTCTCGATCTGTTCGCCGCGGGCACACTCTCCGACCGTGAGGGGGACCCGCTGCGGGTCGACGCGGCGGCGCTCGAGCGGCTCGACGCCGCCACACTCGCCGGTGCATTCCAGGTCGACGCGGAGAACCCGCTGGTCGGGCTCGAGGGGCGGGCGGCACTGCTGCGCCGCCTCGGCGCGGTGCTGCGCGAGCAGGCGCGCCGCGCGGGCTCCGACGCGGCCCGCCCCGGCATGCTGGTCGACCGCATCGCCGCCGGTGGACGCGAGGTCCGCGCCGACGCGATTCTCGCCGCGGTTCTCGACGCGCTCGGCCCGATCTGGCCTGGCCGCACCCGACTCGGCGGTGTCGATCTCGGTGATACCTGGTATCACGCCGCGCTCGCCGGGCCGCGGCCCGGCGACGGGCTGTGTCCGCTGCACAAGCTCTCGCAGTGGCTCGCCTGGTCCCTGGTCGAGCCGCTCACCGCCGCCGGGATCGCGGTGCGCGACCTCGATCGCCTGACCGGGCTGGCCGAGTACCGCAATGGCGGGCTCTTGCTGGACCTCGGCGTGCTGGTACCGCGCGACCCCGCCCTGACCGCTGCCGAGCTCACCGTCGACGCCGAGCCGGTGGTCGAATGGCGCGCCCTCACCGTGGCCCTGCTCGACCGCGTCGCCGAGCGGGTGCGCGCCGTCCTCGGGGTCGACGCGCGGCGCCTGCCGCTCGGCGCGGTGCTGGAAGGTGGCACCTGGCTCGCCGGCCGCGAGCAGGCGGCGCGCCGACGGGGCGGCGAGCCACCCGTGCGGATCACCAGCGACGGCACCGTGTTCTGACCCGCTTGTGCGAGGATCGTGGCTTCGCGCCGCCGGCGCCGAGCCGCACAGGAGTCCGTACCCATGCCCGAGGTGACCGTGGTCGACCATCCGCTGGTGCAGCACAAGCTGACCATCATGCGGCGCAAGGAGACCCCGACCGGCAAGTTCCGGCAGTTGCTCCGCGAGACCTCGCTGCTCCTCGGCTACGAGGTGACGCGCGATCTCCCGCTCGGTACCCAGCGCATCGAGACCCCGCTGGCGGAGATGGACGCACCCTTGCTCGAGGGCAAGAAGCTCGTCTTCATCTCCATCCTGCGCGCCGGCAACGGGCTACTCGAGGGCATGCTCGACCTCGTGCCGTCGGCCCGCGTCGGTCACATCGGGCTGTACCGGGATCCGCGCACGCTGATCGCGGTGGAGTACTACTTCAAGGTGCCCGACGAGCTCGCCGACCGCCCGATCGTGGTGGTCGATCCGATGCTCGCGACCGCGAACTCCGCCGTGGCCGCGGTGCAACGCGTGAAGGAAGCCGGCGGGCGGCACATCAAGTTCGTGTGCCTGCTGGCCGCGCCGGAGGGAATCGCGGCCTTCCACGAGGCGCACCCGGACGTGCAGATCGTCACCGCCGCGATCGACGAGCGCCTGAACGAGCACGGCTACATCGTCCCCGGCCTCGGCGACGCCGGCGACCGCCTCTACGGAACAAAGTAGGGGCGGGCCGCCGCGCCCGCCCGCCGCGCGCGAGCCGGGACGTTCAACCCGTGCCCGAGCGCGCCTCCAGTGCCCGCGCCAGCCGGTGGTGGAAGCCGCCGAAGCCGCCGTTGCTCATCACCAGCACGTGGTCGCCGGGCCGGGCCGCCTCGACCACCGCCGCGACCAGCCGGTCGATGTCGGCCTCGAAGGCGACCGGGACGGCACTGGTGCGCGCGATCTCCTCGGGGTCGAAGCCGAGCGAGGGTGGGCGATGGACCCAGGCGCGGTCGGCGGCGTCGAGCGCCGGGCCGAGGGTCGCGCGGTGCACGCCGCGGCGCATGGTGTTCGATGCCGGGTCGAGCACCGCCAGGATCCGCGCCGCGCCCACACGCGCCCGCAGCCCGCCCAGGGTCTCGCGAATCGCGGTGGGGTGATGGGCGAAATCGTCGTACACGGTGATGCCGGCGGTGCGCGCCCGCACCTCGAGTCGTCGGCGCACCCCGCCGAACGACGCCAGCGCGCGACAGGCCGCGGCCGGGTCGACGCCGACGTGCTCGGCCGCGACCACGGTGGCGAGGGCGTTGCGCACGTTGTGGTGGCCGATGAGACCCCACGAGACCGCGTGCCGCTCGCCGTCGGCGACCACGCAGAACGAGCCGCCGTCCGCCGCCACGTCGTCGAGCCGAAAGCGCGATGTCGGGCCGTCGAGCCGCTCCAGCGCGCTCCAGCAGCCGAGGGCGAGCGTCGCGTCGACCTCCGGGTCGGCCGCCGGCACCACGATGCGCGCGGTGGCGGGAAGCGTGCGCACCAGGTGGTGGAACTGGCGTCGGATCTGGGACACGTCGTCGAAGATGTCGGCGTGATCGAACTCGATGCCGTTGATGACCAGCGTCCGCGGGTGGTAGTGGACGAACTTCGAGCGCTTGTCGAAGAACGCGCTGTCGTACTCGTCGGCCTCCACCACGAACGGGCCGCGCCGATCACCGCCGAGCCGTGCCGACACGCCGAAGTCGTGCGGGACGCCGCCGATCAGGAAGCCCGGCTCGAGGCCGGCGCGGTCGAGCACGAACGCGAGCATGCTGGCGGTGGTGGTCTTGCCGTGGGTGCCGGAGACCGCGAGCACGTGCCGCCCGCGCAGCACGTGCTCGGCGAGCCACGCCGGGCCGGAGGTGAACGGCACCGTGGACTCGAGTAGCTGCTCGACCACGGGCACGCCGCGGGTCAGGGCGTTGCCCACCACCACCACGTCCGGGGTCGGCACCGGTAGCGGCTCGGCGTAGCCGTCGGTGAGGGCGATGCCCGCCGCCGCGAGCTGCTCGCTCATCGGCGGATAGACGTTGGCGTCGGCGCCGCTCACCGCGTGGCCGAGCGCGCGCGCGAGCAGTGCGAGGCCGCCCATGAAGGTGCCACAGATGCCGAGCATGTGAACCCGCATCAGGACCCGACCGGGAACAGGTGGTTCAGGACCGAGAGCGAGATCCAGTAGAAGATCACCGCCACCGCCAGGCCGACGAAGAGAGGCGCGGAGAGCGCGTGCCGCAGCACATGGCCGACGACCGCGATGCTCCAGCCGATGAGTGCGAGCAGGGCGACCGCCGCCGCACCGGGCGGGCCGCCGACCGGGGTGGTCGCATGTAGCCATGCCGTCACCGGCAGCGCCACCAGGCCGACCACCGCCCCGGCGCCGGCGAGCGCGGTCAGGGTCTGCGCCATACGTGCGCGGTGACCGTGGGCGAGGAGCAGGGTCGCGGTCAGCACCACCAGCAGCGCGGTGTCGGTCAGCGCGGCGGCTATTGACTGCCCGAGTGGCAGGCTCATCATCGACACCGCGATGCCGGTGACGGTGTGCGCGAGCAGCGCGATCGCGAGCAGGAGCCCCGAGGCGGGCAGATCCTGCGGGCGCATTCGCAGCAACGAGATGCGCAGGAATGGCTCGACCAGTGGATGCACGGGAAGCTCAGGGCCCGATCCGGCAGGCCGCGGTGCGAAGGGTGGAACGAGGTCGAATGATAGCCGAAGCCATGGCGGGGCGCCGGTCCGGGCTCGGATCTGCGACGGCGCGGCGTTATCGCGCGCGCGTGACTCCGACGGCTCGGCGGGGCGATTGAGCATGTCCGGCGACCAGCCCGCGTCGGGCGACCTGCGGATCGGCGTCGATCTCGGTGGCACCAAGATCGAGGCGGTGGCGATGGACCGGCGCGGGTGCATCGTCGAGCGCGTGCGCCAGGAGACCCCGCGCGGGTCTTACGCCGCGATCGTGGACGCGGTGGCGGACGTCGTCCACGCCATCGAGCGCCGCGCCGGGGCGCGCGGCACCGTCGGCGTCGGCACGCCCGGTGCGCGCTCGCCGGCGACCGGCCGCATGAAGAACGCCAACTCGACCGAGCTCAACGGCCGCCCGCTCGGGGACGACCTCGCGCGTGCGCTCGGACGTGAGGTGCGTATCGCGAACGACGCCAACTGCTTCGCGCTGTCCGAGGCGGTGGACGGCGCCGGCCGGGGGGCGCCGATCGTGCTCGGCGTGATTCTCGGCACCGGGGTCGGCGGCGGCATCGTGGTCGACGGCCGGGTGCTCGACGGGCGCAACGCGGTCGCCGGCGAGTGGGGCCACAATCCGCTGCCCTGGCCAGGCGACGACGAGCGCCCCGGCCCCGCCTGCTACTGCGGACGGCGCGGCTGCATCGAGACCTTCCTGTCTGGCCCGGGGCTCGCCGCCGACCATCGCGCGGCGGGTGGCGGGGAGCTGGATGCGGCGGCGGTGGTGGCGTTGGCGCGCGCCGGCGACCGGGTCGCCACCGCCACCCTGGATCGCTACCTCGACCGTCTCGCGCGCGGACTCGCCCACGTCGTCAACCTGCTCGACCCCGACGTGATCGTCCTCGGCGGGGGCCTGAGTCGGGTCGACGCGCTCTATCGCGAGGTGCCCGCGAGATGGGGCCGTTGGATCTTCTCCGACCGTGTCGACACGGCGCTGCGCGCGCCGGTGCACGGCGATGCGAGCGGCGTGCGCGGCGCGGCGTGGTTGTGGGGCGGGCCCGGATGACGCGGCGGTCGCGAGCGGTTCAGCACTGCTCCCAGGGCAGGCCGCGGAAGCGCCACCCACCGAGGGTGCCGCGATGGTGGTCCTCGTCGAGGTCGCCCTCGAAGCCCTCGCTCACGTAGGACACCGCACCGAAGCCGGCATCGAGCAGGGCGCGGGCGGCGTCGATCGAGCGCTTGCCGCTCCGGCAGATGAGGATCACCGGCGCGCTGCCGATGTCGCCGTGCGCGGTCGCCCCGCCGAGCATCACCTTGCGCACGTCGGTGACGAAGTGCGGGTTCACCGTCCAGTCGGGCTCGTCGATCCAGGCGATGTGAATCGACCCCTTGGGATGACCGACGAACAGATACTCCATCGTCGAGCGGATGTCGATGAGCACGGCGCGGGGATCCTTCTGCAGCAGATCCCAGGCCTGCTGCGGGCCGAGCGCGGTGGCGCGATTGTCGATCAATGTGTCGGTTCCTTCGTCGGCCCGCGCCTGGCGCGGCGATGGGTTACACGCCTCTGGCGGTCAGTGTAGATTCCGCGCTCCACAGACGGAAGGCGCGAAGTTGGAGCCGATCGAGACCGACGTCACCGCCATCGCGCGGGTGATCTTCTCGGAGAAGGTGCCGTTCAACCACCTGCTGGGCCTCGAGGTCCTCGAGGTCCACCCCGATCGCGCGCGCTTCGGGTTCTCCATGCGCGACGAGCTGGTGGGCAATTTCATGACCCGCATCCTGCACGGCGGTGTCATCTCGGCGGTGCTCGACGCGCTCGGTGGGATGGTCGCGTTCCTGGGCGTGCTGCAGCGGCTGGAGGCCGAGAACGCCGACTTCGACACCAAGCTCGCCCGCTTCGCCCGGCTGGCGACGATCGATCTGCGCGTCGACTACCTCCGTCCGGGCGCCGGACAACGCTTCGTGGCGAGCGGGCAGGCATTGCGCACCGGGCGGCGGATCTGCGTCGTGCGGACCGATCTCCACAACGATCGCGGCGACCACATCGCCGCCGGGACCAGCACCTACGTCGTCGGCTGATCCGGCGCCGCGCTCAGCTGTCCGGCGGGTCCGCACCGTCCATGCGCTTGTAGCGCTCGAGCGTGCGCCGATCGCGCTTGCTCGGGCGGCCGAGCACGTGCTCGTCGCGCATGCGCGCGCGCCGCGCGCGCTCCTCCTCGCTGGTGCGCCGGGCGAGGCTCTCCGCGGTCTCCTCGTAGAGCGCGACCGCGTCGCGCGCCGGCAGGCGTTGTGCCGAGAGGCCACGGACCACCACGTCCCACTGCGTCGGCTCGCGGCGGATGCTGAGGCGGTCGCCCGGGCGGATCTTGCGCGCGGGCTTCACCCGCGCGTCGTCGACCTGCACCTTACCGCCGCTCACCGCCTCGGCCGCCAGGCCGCGGGTCTTGAAGAAACGCGCGCACCACAGCCACTTGTCGATGCGCTGGCCGTCGCGCTCGGCGTCGTCGGTGCTCATCGATTCGTCGCGCGCCGGTGGGGGCGGAGCTCGGGCTCAGCCCGCGGCGCCGAGCCCGAGCATCGGGTCGAGTCGCCGCTCGGCGTCGAGCGCCGCCAGATCGTCGAATCCGCCGACGTGCACCCCGTCGATGAAGATCTGGGGAACGGTGCGTCGTCCGGAGCGCGTCTCCATCTCGCGGCGCAACGCCGGATCACCGTCCACCGCGTGGTGCTCGTACTCGACCCCCTTGCTCGCGAGCAGCCGCTTGGCGGCCACGCAGTAGGGACAGAACGCGGAGCTGTAGACCTCGACCTTCGCCATCGATGACGTCTCCTGGACGCGCTGCGGAACCACGTTCCCGACGTGTCACACGGCGGGCAGGGGATTCTACATCCCGCGCCTCACGGGCCGCATCGGAGCCCCCTGCGCGCGACGTCTGGAAGGGAACCAACTTCGCAAGACAACGCGTCTGCGATCGACAAGAATCGGCTCCCGGGAGGGGAGCGAACGTGGACCGTGCTCCATCGAGAGCCAAGACGGCTCGACCGATCTCTGCAGGCATCGTCGCGCGCGAGCGATTGCTCGCCCGACTGGACCGGGAACGTGCCGCGCCGGTGGTGTGGGTGCACGGCCCACCGGGCTGCGGCAAGACCTCGCTGGTCGCGAGCTACCTCGAGTCGCGCGGGCAGACGTCGCTGTGGTATCAGCTCGATGCCGCCGACGGCGACGTGGCGACGTTCTTCTGGGTGTTGCACCACGCGGCTGCACGCAGCCCGGGGCTGGTCGCCGACGGACTCCATCTCCCGCTCTACACCGCCGAGTATCACGACGATCCCGCGAGCTTCGCGCGGCGATTCTTCCGTGTCCTGTTCGCGAGCATCGGCGCGGCTCGGGTGCTGGTGCTCGACAACTACCAGGAAGTGCCCTCCCACTCGACCTTGCACGGGCTGATCGCCGATGCGGTTCGTGAGATCCCGCCGGAGAGCGGGGTGGTGATCGCGAGCCGCAGCGAGCCCCCGGCGGCGATGGCACGGTTGCGCGCGAATCGCGAGCTGAGGCTGATCGGCTTCGACGACCTGCGGCTCAGCCGTGAGGAGTCGGATGCCATCGCACGCGCGCGTGCGCCGCGCCTGCAGCCGGATGCGCTCGCACGGTTGTACGACCGCACCCAGGGTTGGGCCGCTGGCCTGGTGCTGATGCTCGATCAGGTCGAGCGCGACGGCGGCGCGGTGAGCGCGGTCGATCTCGACGCGCCGCAGGCGCTGTTCGATTACCTGGCCGGCGAGGTCTATCAGCGCTTCGACGCCGGGACGCGGGCGATGCTGGTGCGCACCGCCTATCTTCCGCGGATGACGGTGCCGATGGCCGAGACCGTCGCGCGCGAGCCTGGCGCCGGCGCGCGGCTCGAGGATCTCTACCGCACCCATCGACTGGTGACCCGCACCGCGAGCGAGGGCGATGCGGTGTTCCAGTACCACCCGTTACTGGCGGCATTCCTGCGCGCGCGAGCGAGCACCGAGCTGCCGGCGCGCGAGCGTGTTCGCCTGGTCCGCGACAGCGCGGCCGCCCTCGAGGCTGCCGGCGCCTTCGACGATGCACTCGCGGTGCTGCGCGAGGCGCACGAGCCCGCGGCGCTGGCGAGCCTGGTGCTGCGCCTCGCTCCGGCGCTGCTCGCCCAGGGCCGGGTGGAAACGTTGGAGGCGCTGCTGGACGAGCTCGAGCACGAGCCGCCGGCGACGGATCCGTGGTTCGTCTACTGGCGCGCGGTCTGTCGCCAGCACTCGGCGCCGCGCGAGAGCCGGCGGCTGCACGAGCAGGCGCTCGAGGGGTTCAGCTCACAGCCCGTGCCCGACGACCGCGGTTGCCTGTCGAGCGCCGCCGGCGTGGTGCAGGCGCTGGTGGACGAGCTGGACGATCTGTCCCTGCTCGACGTGTGGGTGCCCCGAGTGCTGATGCTGGTGGCCGGACGCGAGACGTTGCCCTGGCCCGACGTCGAGGCGCGTGTGAGCGTCAGCGTCTACCTCGCGCTCGCGCTGCGCCAACCGCGCCACCCCCAGGTCGCCGCCTGGGCACGGCGCGCCCATCGCGCGCTGCCGGCGATCGAGGATCCCCATACGCGCGTCGGCGCGCAGCTCCTGCTCGCCACCGCGCTGATCCACGAGGGGCGATTCGGCTGGGCGCTCGACTTCATCGCCAGCATGCGCGCCACCACCGAGGCGTCCTCGGTGTCGCCGCTCGCGCGCAAGGCGCTGAAGGGCGTGGAGTCGATGTACTACATGCTCACCGGTGACGACCGGCGTTGCCTGGAGGCAGTGCACGGCGGGCTCGAGATCGGTCGCGCCCACGGGCTGCGACGCTGGAGCTACCAGCTCCTCGCCAACGGCGCGGCAGCGGCGCTCGGGGCCGGGGACGTGGAGACGGCGCGCGAGCTGCTGGCGCGCATGCACGATCTCCGTCACGGCGCGCGGCGCCTCGACCGGTGCACCGACCACTACTACCGTGCGTGGCTGGCGATGCTCGAGGGCGACGTCCTCGGCGCCTACCAGGAGCAGAAGCAGGCGCTGCGCTTCGCCATCGAATGCGGCAGCCCGTTCTACGAGGTGCTGTGCCGCGTGGCGATGGCGCAGGTGCTCGCCGCGCTCGGCGAGGTGCATCGCGCCGCCGGACATCTGCGCGTGGTCCACAAGCTCACCCGTGACGGGGACAACCGTCTGTTGCGGTTCAATGCGCTGCTCGTGCTCGCCGACATCACCCTGGCGCGCGGCTGGCCACGTGTCGGCATGAACGCGTTGCGCGCTGCGCTTCGCATCGGGCGCGAGATGGACTTCCGCCACTGCCCGGGATGGCGCGCCGACATGATGGCGCGGCTGGCACGCCGGGCGCTCGCGGCGGGCATCGAGGTCGAGTACGTGCAGCGCCTGGTCCGTGGCCGCGACCTGTTCCCCGAGCAGCCGCCCTACGACGTCGGCGACTGGCCCTGGCGGTTCCGCGTGCTCGCGCTCGGCCCGCTGGAGGTCCGGCACGACGAGCAGCCCGTCGGTCTCGGCGCCAAGCCGCGTCAGCGTCCGGTCGAGTTGCTGAAGATCCTCGTCGCGCTCGGTCCGACGGACGTTCCGGAGGCCACCGTCACCGGCATCCTGTGGCCGCGCATCGACGGTGACTATGCCTCGCGCTCGCTGGCGACCACGTTGCATCGACTGCGCCGACTCCTCGGCGACGAGCGGGTGGTGTCGGTTCGCCAGGGACATCTCTCGCTCGACCCGAGGCTGTGCTGGGTCGACGTCTGCGCGTTCGACCAGGTCGCCGACGCGGTCGACGCTCTGGTCAGGGGCGGCCCCGAGGAGCCCCACGACGAGGCCATCGAGAGCCTGCTGGTGCGGCTGCACGGGCTCTACCGCGGACCACTGCTCGCCTCCGACGAGGCACCCTATCTGCACTCGCCGCGGGTACGTGTCCAGGCGCGCCTGGTGCGTGCCACCACCGGGATCGGTCGGCTGTGGGAGGCGCGCGGCGAGTGGGAGCGCGCCGCCGCCTGTCACGAGCGTGGCCTCGACCGCGTGCCGACGGCGGAGGCGTTCTACCGTCGGCTCATGCTCTGCCACGCCGAGCTCGGCCGGCGCACCGATGTCATGGACGTCTTCGATCGCTGCCGTGCGACGCTCGCGAGCAATGCGGGGTCGGTGCCCTCGCCGGAGACCGTGGACATCTACGAGCACCTCATCGGGCGTCGTTGACGCCTGGCGCCGCTGCCGCGGGCGGCTGCCCGCCGCGGTCGGTCGGAAGGCTGTCGAAGCGCTCGGTTCCTCGGCAACCGGTCAGAAGCTCGCGAGCTGTTGGCTGGTCGGCTCGGCGCAGCAGTACCAGGGCTCGGAGTGGTGCGGGATCGGCGCGCCGAGGGCCGGCGGCAGGGCCGGTGCGTCGCGCCCGGCGGCGCGGTGGGCGGCCTGCCAGACGGCGGTGAACGCCTCGCGCCGACCGAGGCCCTCGGTCTCGGCGCGCTCCGCGATGGCCTGGACCTCGCGCGCGAGCGCGTCGACCCGCGGATCCGGATGGCTCCAGGGGTGGCCGAGGAGGGCCGGGTCGAACGGCTCCACCATCGCCGCGAAGTCGTCGAGCTCGAGCAGCCGCGAGCCGGCCGGCACCAGCAGCCGGATGGCGAGCTGCACCGGTGGCACCGCCTCCACCAGCGCGAGGTGGACGAGGTGCTCGAGAAGGGCGAGATAGCCGCCGAGCGTGGTCCACGGGGTGAAGGCGACGAAGGTCGGGGCGAGCGCGATGCCGGCCTCGCGGGCGAGCGCCACCGCGGTCACGAAGTCGGCCCGGGTATGACCCTTGTCGAGGCGCTCGAGCACCGCGTCGTCGACCGACTCCACCGCGGTGGTGAGGAACAGGCAGCCGTGCGCGGCGAGCTCGGCCAGATGCTCGCGGTGGCGGAGCAAGTGCTCGACCTTCACCGTGGCGTCGAAGGTGAGCCCCGGCAGCTCGCGCCCGATCGCGCGCAACACCCGCAGCGCGTGGGTCGGGCCGTTCAGGAAGTCCGGATCGCCGAACGACAGATGCTCGGCTCCTGCCGCCACCTGGGCGCGGGCGTCGGCAACCACCACCTCCACCGGCACGGTGCGAAACCGCCCCTGGTACACCGGCACCACCGGGCAGTGTCGGCACAGGTGCTTGCACCCCCGCGTCGCCTCCAGGAAGCCGACCACGCGCTCGGACCCGTCCGGCATCAGCAGGCGGGCGTAGCGGGTGAGCGCGGGCAGGCCGGTGCGGTCGGGGACGACGAACGGAATCCTCGACAGGTTCACCGCCGCCGCCGGCTGCCAGTCCCGGTCGCCCGCGGCGAGTCGCCGGGCGAGCTCGGCGATGTCCGGCTCGGCCTCGCCGCCGAGGACCACGTCGATCCCGATGTCGCGCAGCATCGCCGCGTTGACCGGGGCGTAGAGCCCGTAGGCGAAGACGCGCGCGTGCGGGGCGGCGGCGCGGATCCGCGGCATCGCCTCGACCGCGATCCGGGTCGCGGTGTGCATCGCGAGGTGCAGGCCGACGAGGTCGGCGCGCTCCAGCACCGACCGCTCCAGGCGCTCGAGCGCGAGGTCGACGCAGACCACCTGGTGGCCGTCGCGCGCGAGCCACGCCGCCGGCTCGGCGAGCCCGAAGGGCTGCCGGCCGAGCTCGTACGGATTGATCAGCACCACCTGCACGGACGAGACTCTACCCTCCACGAGCAATTGGTGGGAGCGCATGAGCGAGCAGACGAGACCACGGGCCGGCAGCGTCGCGCTGGTGACCGGTGCCGGGAGCGGGATCGGGGCGGCCACCGCGCGCGCGCTGGCCCGCGCCGGCTGTCGCGTGGTGTGCACCGGGCGCCGACTCGCGCCGATCGAGCGCCTGGCGGCGGAGATCGGAGAGGCGGCGGTCGCGGTCGCCCTGGACGTGACCGACCCGTCCTCGGTGGACTCACTCCTCGCGCGCATTCCCGAGCCGTTTCGCGAGGTGGAGATCCTGGTCAACAACGCGGGCCACGATGTCGGCGGTCGCCGGCCGTTCCACGCCGGCAGCGCGGAGCAGTGGGCGAGCATCGTGGAGACCAACGTCACCGGCCTCATCCGGGTCACGCGCGCCCTCATCGAGCCGATGATCGCGCGCGACCGCGGACACGTGGTGAATCTCGGGTCGACCTCCGGGGTGAAGCCGTACGCGACCGGTAGCATCTACTCGGCCACCAAGCACGCGGTGCACGGCTTCAGCGAGGCGCTGCGGCTCGACTATCGCGGCACCGGGATCCGGGTCACCGAGATCCTGCCGGGGATGGTGCGCACCGACTTCGCCGCCACCCGGCTCGACGACGCGCAGGCGGCAGACGCGTTCTACGACGGCTTCGGCCGCACGCTCGACCCCGAGGACGTCGCCGAGATGGTGGTGTTCGCGGTCTCGCGGCCGCCGCACGTGGTGGTCTCGCAGCTCATGGTGGTGCCGATCGACCAGGGCTGAGCCCGTGTGGTGCGGCGGCGACTCGACCGGCACGCAATGCAGAGAGAGCAGACGATGGCGACGGTGAAGGCGGACCTCGTGCTACGCAACGGCCGGATCTTCCTCGGTCTCGACCACGGCCACGCGAGCGCGCTGGCGGTGTTCCGCGATCGGGTGCTGGCGGTGGGTGACGACGCCGAGATCGCCACCCTGGTCGGCCCGGCCACGCGGCTGATCGACCTGGACGGGCGCGCCGCGACCCCGGGCATCAACGACGGGCACCAGCACATGCTGTCGGTCGGGATGGCGCTGGAGGAGGTCGATCTGCGCCCGGCCAGGGTGCGCACCCTCGACGACGTGCTGGCCGCCATCGCGGCCAAGATCGCGGCGTCGCCGCCGGGGGCGTGGATCTTCGGCGGGCGCTACGACCACTTCCATCTCGACATCGGCCGTCACCCCTTTCGCGAGGAGCTCGACCGGGTCTCGCCGGACAACCCGGTGTTCATCAAGCGCACCTGCGGCCACATGGGGGTGGCCAACACGCGCGCGCTCGCCGCGGCCGGGATCGACGAGCACGCCGCGAACCCACCGGGTGGCAACATCGAGCGCCAGAACGGACGCCTCACCGGGCTGCTCCAGGAGCGCGCGCAGGAGCTGGTCTCGAAGGTGATGCCGGCGCTGCCGGTCGACACCCTGGTCGGCGGTATCGAGGCGGCCGGCAAGCTGTTCCTGTCGCAGGGGATCACCAGCGTCATGGATGCCGCGGTCGGCATGCGCCAGGGCTTCGACCACTATCTCGCCTTCTCCCAGGCGCGGCGCGAGGGCCGCATGGGGGTGCGGGTCTACCTCTCGTTCACCGGTGGCCCGGCCGGGATCGAGGAGACCGCGCTCGCCAACGGGCTGGTCACCGGCGCCGGCGACGAGATGCTGAAGGCAGGCTCGGTCAAGCTCTTCACCGACGGCAGCGCCGGTGGGCGCACCGCCGCGATGCGCGACCCGTACCGTTGCTCGTGCGGCAACACCGGCATGCTGCTCTACGAGGACGCAGACCTCGACGCCTTCGTCGACCGTTACAACCGCGCCGGTTGGCAGGTCAGCATCCACGCCATCGGTGATGCGGCCATCGACCAGGCCCTCGATGCCATCGAGCGCGCCGATCACCACGCCCCGGTCGCCGCGCGGCGTCACCGTATCGAGCACTGCGGGTTCACCACCCCGGATCAGATCGCGAGGATGAAGCGACTCGGCGTGATCCCCGCGCCGCAGCCGATCTTCATCTACGAGTTCGGCGACCTCTACATCGACGTGCTCGGCGAGGGCCGGCCGAGCACCTCGTATCCGATGCGCACCTGGATGGCCGAGGGCATGCACCCGATCGCCAGCAGTGACGCCCCGGTCTGCGACTCCAACCCGATGAAGAACCTCTACACCATGCTCACCCGCAAGAGCGACCGCGGCACCGTGCTCGGCGCCGGTGAGGCGCTGAGCGCCGAGCAGGCGGTCTCGGCGATGACCTTCAACGGCGCCTACGGCAGCTTCTCCGAGCACGAGAAGGGCACGCTCGCGCCCGGGATGCTCGCGGACATCGCGGTGTTCGACCGCGATCTGTTCGCGGTCGAGCCCGAGGCGGTCCTCGACGCCGTCGCCGACGTCACCGTGGTCGGCGGTCGGGTCGTCCACGATCGGCACGGCGAGGTGAGCGGCTGAGACCGCCCCCGTCGCGATGCTCCGTCCGGGTCTCGTCCCGGGGCTCGCCTCGGTCGGGTTGCTCGCCGCGGTGGCGGTCGCGCGCGCCGAGAGCGTGACCGCCAGTGGCCACGGCGCGGTGCGTGCGGTCGCCGAAGGCCTCGGCGCCGGCGCGCTCGCCGTCGCGGGCTACTGGGCGCTCGCCTTCGCCATCGCGCGGGCGGCGTCGAGGTGGCTGGCGCCGCCCGCGCGCGACTACCTCCACGACCCGTCCGAGGTGGCGGCACTGCTCGTCCCGGTCGGCGTGGTGGCGGTGCTCGTGCTCGACCGGCTGGGCTGAACGATGCGCTCCGGCGCAGATGCCTTGACGCGCCGACGCGGCGTCCGTCGATAATCCACCGCCCGTCGTCGGGTCGATCGCAGGACGTCCCACCATGCCCGCCTGGTATCCCGTCACGCGCCTGATCGTCGCGCTGGTGCTGATGACGATCGGTGGCGCGGGCATGTACTCGTCGGTGCTGGTGCTGGAGCCGGCGGCGGTGGAGTTCGGTACCGGCCGCGGCCTCGGCTCGATGCCGTACGCATTCTTCATGGTCGGCTTCGGGCTCGGCGGGGTGTTCATGGGCCGGCTCGCCGACCGGTTCGGGATCCTGGTGCCCGCGTTCATCGGCAGCGCCGCGCTCCCGCTCGGCTTCGCGCTCGCCTCGGGGGCGGGGTCGATGCTCGAGTTCTGCCTGATCCTCGGGGCGTTCAGCGGGTTCCTCGGTGCCTCGTTCGTGTTCGCGCCGCTGGTGTCCGACATCTCGCACTGGTTCCACGCCCGGCGCGGGCTGGCGGTCGGGATCGTGATCAGCGGCAGCTACATGGCCGGCGCGCTGTGGCCCCCGATCCTCCAGCACTGGTTCGACCTGCAGGGGTGGCGGGAGACCTTCGCCGACCTCGCCTGGGTCACTGGCTGCTCTCTGCTGCCGTTGTCGCTCGCGCTCGCCCCGCGTCCGCCGACCAGTCACGCGGTCGGCGGCGGCGGGCGGCCGGTGGTGGTCGGTGCGCGTCCGCTCGGCTTCACCCCGAACATGCTGCAATGCCTGGTCTGCGTGGCGGGCATCGGTTGCTGCGTGGCGATGGCGGTGCCCCAGGTCCACATCGTCCCCTACGTCCTCGATCTCGGTCACCCGGCCGCCCGTGGCGCGGAGATGCTCTCGCTGATGCTCGGCTTCGGGGTGGTGAGCCGCGTGGTGTCCGGTTGGCTCTCCGACCGCATCGGCGGGCTGCGGGCACTGCTGGTGGGGTCGAGCCTGCAGGCGCTGGTCCTGGTGGCATTCCTCGGCGCCGACACGCTGGTCTCGCTCTACGCGGTCTCGATCGCGTTCGGGCTCTCGCAGGGCGGTATCGTGCCGTCCTACGCGATCATCGTGCGCACGTTCTTCCCGCCGGGAGAGGCTGGCTGGCGCATCGGCGCGGCGCTGCTGTTCACCATCGGCGGGATGGCGCTCGGAGGCTGGATGGCCGGTGCGCTGTTCGACCTCACCGGCTCGTACACCGTGCCCTTCGTCAACGCCATCGCGTTCAACGTGCTGAACATGGCGATCGCGGCACTGTTGCTCGCGCGATTCACCCGCGCCGCGCGGGCGGCGGCCGCCGCCGCTTGATGCCGCGGCGCGCCGCGACGCACAATCGCCCCGGTTTCCCTGCCCGAGTCGAGACACCATGACCCGTTTCCCGTCCGCGCCGACCGTCAGCACCGAGTGGCTCGCCGAGCACCTCGGGGCCACCGATCTCCGGGTGCTCGATGCGAGCCACCACCTGCCGACGACCGGGCGCAGCGCGCGCGAGGAGTACCTGGCGGAGCACATCCCCGGGGCGGTCCTGTTCGACATCGACGCCATCTCCGACCACGGGACCGATCTCCCGCACATGCTGCCGTCGGCCGAGCAGTTCGCGCGCGACGTCGGCGCGCTCGGCGTCGGTGACGGCGATGCGGTGGTCGTCTACGACACGGTGAGCGCGACCGGTGCCGCCCGCGTGTGGTGGACCTTCAGGATCTTCGGTTTCGACAACGTGCGGGTGCTCGACGGTGGTCTGCGGCGCTGGCGGTCAGAGGGGCGGGCGTTGACCGCCGAGGTGCCGACTCCGGTGGCGCGGACGCTGCGCGCACGCAAGAATCCGGCGCTGGTCCGCTCCCTCGCGCAGGTGCTCGCCAACATCGACGCGAACGTCGAGCAGGTGGTCGACGCTCGCAGTCGTGGGCGCTTCACCGCCACCGAGCCCGAGCCGCGTCCCGGGATGCGCGGCGGACACATCCCGGGAAGTCTCAACGTTCCGTTCAGCGACGTCCTGAGCAAGGACGGCACGCTGCGGCCGGTCGACGAGATCCGCGAGGCGTTCGTCGCCGCCGGGGTGGATCTGTCGCGCCCGATCGTCACCACTTGCGGCTCGGGCGTCACCGCGTCCACGCTCGCGCTCGGCCTGTTCGCGCTCGGACGAGACGACGTGGCGGTCTACGACGGCTCGTGGAGCGAGTGGGGTGCGCGTGGCGACACCCCGGTCGTGACCTGAAGTCATCAGCAAGCGCCGCACGGCGCGAGGATCCCATCGCGATGCACTACGACACCATCGAGAACAGGCACGGACTGAAGCACGACCCGTTCAAGGCGCTGATCGTCCCGCGCCCGATCGGATGGATCTCCTCGGTGAGCGGGGACGGCGTCGTCAACCTCGCCCCGTACAGCTTCTTCAACGCGGTGAGCGATCGTCCGCACTACGTGATGTTCTCCTCCTCGGGCATCAAGGACAGCATTCGCAACATCCACGAGACCGGGGAGTTCACCTGCTCGCTGTCGACCTGGGACACCCGTTTCGCGATGAACACCTCGTCGGCTGCGGTGCCGCCCGGCGTCGACGAGTACCCGCTCGCCGGCCTCACCGCCGCGCCGTCGCGGTTCGTGAAGCCGCCGCGGGTGAAGGAGGCGCCGGCCGCGTTCGAGTGCCGGCACTGGAAGACGGTGGAGCTGCCCGACGTCGTCCCGGGGAGCGAGCGTGGGCACTACGTCGTGTTCGGCCAGGTGGTCGGCATCTACATCGACGACCGCTACGTTCGCGACGGCATCGTCGACACCGGCGCCATGCGCCCGCTCGCCCGCCTCGGCTACATGGACTACGCGGTGGTGACGCCGGAGACCGTGGTCACCATCAATCGCCCCGAGGTCGCCGAGGACGGTAGCGTCGTCAACGCGCAGGCCGAGGCCTGGGACGGCACGTACCGCTGATCGAATCGCCATGATTCCCCGCGTCGTCCACCAGACCTGGCGGGACGACGCGGTGCCGGCGCGCTGGTCCGGCTTCGCCGAGAGCTGGCGGCGACACCACCCGGGGTGGGCGTACCGCCTCTGGAGCGATGCCGACGGACGAGCGCTGATCGCCCGCCGCCTGCCCGAGCTGGTCGACCTCTTCGACGCCCTGCCGTACGGCATCCAGCGCGCCGACGTGATCCGTTACGCCGTGCTCTGGTGCCACGGCGGCGTCTACGCCGACCTCGACCTCGAGTGCCTGCGGCCGGTGGATGCGCTGGTGACCGGTCGTCGCCTCGTGCTGACGGTGGAGCCGCCCGAGCAGGCGCGCGCCCATGGGCGCGAGCACCTGCTCAGCAATGCGTGGATGGCGAGCGTCGCCGGTCATCCGCTGCTCCGAGCGCTGCTCGACGAGGTGCGGGCGGGTGCGGCGTCGGCGGTCACCCACGTCGACGTCCTGGAGACCACCGGACCGCGCATGGTGCAGCGGGTCTGCGACCGGCGCGGGCTCGACGACGCGGTGGTCGTCGGTGCAGAGGCATTCCATCACCTCCCGGCGGGCAGCCGCGGCCTGGCGCTCGTCGCCGCCGGGGGCCCGTCGGCGGAGAAGATCCGGGCCCGTCTCGTCGCCCGCGGCGCCTACGGCATCCACCACTGGAGCAACTCGTGGGTCGGCACCCTCGCCGGTGTGCTGCACAGTCCCGAGCCGGACGGCGTCGCCGGATTCGAGTTCGTCCCCGGGATCGATTCCCCGGGTGGTGACGTCGCCAACGGGGGGCGTGACGTGCCCCGCCTCGCCGCCGCGGCACGTGCGCGCGACGATGTCGTGGCATTCAATACGGATGGCTTCATGAAGACGACCCTGCTGCCGCCCGAGGACTGCGCGAGGCTCGGTCGACCCGGGTCCGCCGAGGGGCTGTATCTGCGCCTCGACCGGGTTCCCGAGGCGATGCGCGCGGCCTACCGGGCACGCATCCCGCCGCCGGACCCGGCCGAGGAGATGTGAACTCGTTCACTGCCGGGGGACCGCTGCACGTGCGAGCGTGTGACGAAGGGATTCCGATACTCGCCAGCCCAGGAGGACCGGAGATGACCGACCCCCACGATCAGTCGAAGGGCAAGGGCAGCGCACCGCAGGCCGCGCCGGCCGACGACACCGAGCTCACCGAGGCGGAGCTGCGTGCGGTCGCCGGCGCCGGGGTCCGCTACAACCTCGCGGTGGCCCAGAAGCCGACGTTCAGCCGCCAGCACTACACGTTGAAACCCGACGACTGAGCCATTCGGTGGCCCGTGCCACCCCGTCCTCCTCGCGCATCGCTGCCGCCATGGCCTTCGCGGCGGCGGTGCACTCGGGGCGTAGCACGCGCTCGGTCAGCACCCGGGCACAGCCCTCGGCGGTGGCGCGGTGCGGGTGGACGGCGGCACCGACCCCCAGCTGGACCACGCGCAGGGCGTTGAAGATCTGGTCGTTGCCATAGGGCTCGACGAGTACGGGTCGTCCCGCGCGCAGCGCGCGTGTGAGGGTGCCCATTCCGCCGTGGGTGATCACCGCGCCCGCGCGCTCGAAGAGCCAGTCGTGGGGCGCGAAGGGCTCGACCATCACCGAGTCGTCCCCGGCACCGGCGAGCATGCCGGGCTCGAACCCGGCCCAGCCGGCCACCACCAGCAGGGACCGCCCGGCCCGGCGCGCGGCCCGCGCGTAACGCTCCAGGACCGCCGCCGGCGACGCCAGCGGCAGGCTGCTGAAGGTGAGCACCAGCGGAGCAGGGTCGCGGCGCATGAACGCCGAGAGTGCGGGCGGGGGACGCCAGGAACCTGCACCGGGCGGCGGTGCGAGCCACGGGCCGGTGGCCTCGATGCCGGGGAACCGCACCGGGTCGGGGCGATGGAACGCCGGGCTCACGGCGAGCATCGCCTGCGGCGCGACCAGGTGGGCGAGCACGTCGTCGGTGCCGAGTGCCGGCAGGCCGAGCGAGCGTCGGGCGTGGTCGAACACACGCGCAGTGCGGGCATCGACCGCGCGCGAGGGCGCGTCACGCGGCGCGTCGTCGTCGGTGCAGAGCTGGGCCGCCATCAGCACCGCCCCCAGCCACGGCACCCCGGCGAGCTCGGCCGCCATCCGTCCCGACGGATCCTGCGCCGGGGCGAGGAGCGCAACCGCGCCGCTCTCGCGGAGCACGCCGGCGAGGGCGCGGGCGTCGTCGGCGATGACCGGTGCGAGCTCCGGGTCGGTCGGGGCCTGCGCGAACGGACGTTGCCAGTGGTCGTAGGTCGCGGCGGCGGCCCGCGCCGCATCCTCGCCGTAGGCGTCGCCGTGGGCCCGCGCCTCGAGCCCGGCATCGCGCGCCAGCGCGATCATCGCGGGGTTGAAGGCGAGCACCGCGCGCATGCCCCGCTCGCGCAGCCCGCGGGCGAGCGCCACCAGTGGCAGGTGGTCACCGAGCGTGCCGCAGCCGGTGATCAGCAGTGGTCCCATCGCCTCAGTCATGCGGCGGATGCACGATCTCGACGCGCGGCATGCCCCAGCAGTCGATGCCGAGCGCGGAGGCCACGCGAGCGAGGCCCTCGGTCTCGATGTGGCCGTCCACCGGGTAGGCGGGGAAGACGAGACCTTCCCGATGCAGGTCCGCGCGTACCAGCAAGGCGGTACCGCCGACGGCGTCGACCCGGACCAGGTCGTGGTCGCGCAACGCGTCGAGATAGATGCGGCCGTATCCGCGCGGCGGCTGCCACAGCCCGTCGATCAGGTGTCGCTCCGGGTCGAGTGCCGGCCCGGCAGGGTCGACCACGAACGTGTTGAGGTCGTAGCTCGGCCCACCCGGGTGGGTGACGCACGACGGCGCGACCACGTCGCGGCCGGCAGCGAGCAGCCGCGCGATGAGGTCGGGGGGGAGCTCGGTGACGTCGACGTCGAGCCACAGCACCCAATCCTCGTCGGACAACGCGCTTGCGAGTAGCGCGTTGCGGGCGCGCGCGAGCACCGCGCGTCTCGCGCGCTGCGTCCCCGCCTCGTGTCTCGGCCCGGGGAGGCGGAGGCCGAAGTCGCGCCAGGCGAGGGTGACCCGCGAGAGCGCGCGGCGCAGCCGGGGCAGGGCGGCGTCCAGACGCGTCCGCGTGTCGTCGGCGCAGTCGCTCCCGAGCACGCCGACCGAGAGCCGCCTCGGGTCGTGGTCGAGCGCGAGGACGTTGGCGACGAAGCGCTCGACGAATGCGGATGCATCCTTGACCGGGGTGAGGATCAGCACCTTGGGGTGGCGCTGCGACAGGTCACCGGGTGGGAGTAGCGGCGCCGTCACGAGCCCCGCCGGTGCGGTCGCGGCGGGCCTGGTCGCCGCCGCGTCGGCGCGCGCTGCGGCATCGAGGTGTGCGGCGAGGTCGATCGGCAGACGGTCGGCCATCGCGATCAACGTCTGCGCGTGGCTCGGACCATCGGCCACCCATTCCGCCGACTCGACGAGCGCCTCGAAGTGGGCGGTGTCGAACGTGTTTCGTCCATGGAAGACGTAGGTGTAGAGCCACGGCGCATCGAGCACCGCGAGCCGGTGGTGGCGGGCCAGCCGTGCCACCACCGGGGTGTCCTCACCGCGGTCGCGGTCGGGATACGGTGCCAGCGCGTCGCGCCGTGCGAGCATCGAGCCCTCCCATGCGCGTGGGCCGGAGATCGCGATGCAGTGTCGTGCCGGCCACCACAGGCGCTCTCGTGACAGCAGGCAGGCATCGGCGCGCGCGGCGAGGAGCGCCGAGACCTGGATCTCGAGGCGGGCCGGGTCGCTCAGATCGTCGTCGTCCCACTGCGCGATCAGCGCACCGCGCGCCTGTTGCACGGCATGGTTGCGAAGCGCGCCGAGCGAGGCCTCGCCGGGCGCGAGCCGGAGGTGGCGGATGCTCGGGTCTCTGAGCCGGGCGAGCGCGGTACCGAGCGTCGGGTCCGGGTCGTCGTCGACCACCACCAGCTCGCGCGTGGGGTAGGTCTGGCGGCGGAAGCACTCGACCGCGCGTAGAGCGAGCTCCACCCGTCGGGCGGTGACCATCAGACAGGAGACCAGGGGCGGTGTGTCCCCCCACAGGGCCCGTGCGGCGGCGACGTCGAGGGTACCCTCCGACACCGGGTGCAGGCGCTCGACGACTCGCAGCGCGACGCGCGACGCGTCGTCCGCCGGCGCAACGCCCGCGCGAGTCACCCACGACCCGCTCCAGTGGTGCACCGCGTAGGCGCCGTCGTCGACCCTGGTGGCCGCCGCGTCGTCGGCTGCGAGCGGGTAGACCGCCGATGCCGGCAACACGGTGACTGCATCGCGGCCGGCGAATCGGGCGAGGGCGCGCGTGAGCATGAACGGCCCGGTGGCGTCGAGCACCCCGGGCTCGCGATGGCTCGCCACCAGCTCGCGGATGACGTGCTCCCACAGCGGATGGCCTGGCTCCGATGCGAGGAGGGCATTGCCGACGACGTGGTCGAGGCCGCGGGCGCGCGCCTGCAGTCGTGCCGCGTGGGCGGCAGGCTCCAGGCCGACCACCGCGCGCCGCTCCGCGAGTAACGGGTCGAGCGGGCGCAAGCACTCGAAATCCATGTCGACGTACAGCCCGCCGAGACGTGCCATCAGAAAATACCGCACCGCATCCGCGCGCATGATCGGCTCGGGGTAGGCGTCGTAGATGCCGAGGAACCAGGGATCGTGCGCGGCGACGAAGGCGCGATTGTCGGCGTCGGTCCACAGTCGCCACGTCCACTGCGGGTGATGCCGGCGCCACGATGCGACGAAGCCCTGCCACGCGAGCGGAATGTCCGGGTGGCGCCAGGTCTGGTGAATCAGCCGCGGAATGGCCATCGACGTCGATTCGCTCTGCCTGCACGCCCGGCGGTGCCCGCCTTCGGCCCGATGCGCGACCGTGCGGCGCGGCGTGACGCCGACAGTGTGCGCGAAATCGGCCGCCACCGCGCTGCCACCCGTTGCCGTGGTCGTGGGAGAATGGCGCCCTCGCCGCATCGGCGGCGCTCTCGCGGAGGAGACGCGCATGGAATGGAGTGCACCATCGGGCACGGACACGCTCGGGCGCCTGGGCGTGCTCGTGCCCTCGTCGAATACCAGTGTCGAGGCCGAGCTACGCGAGGTCGTTCCGCGTGCCGTCTCGGTCCACGTCGGGCGCCTGCCGCTCACCCGCATCGCGGAGTCGTCGATCGCGCGCATCCTGTCGGAGCTCGAGTCCGAGTCACGCAAGCTCGCCACCGCCGGCGTCGATCTCATCCTGCTCGGCGCCACCGCGCCCAGCTTCCTCAAGGGCGTCGGCTACGACCGTGAGGTGAGCGCGCGAATCGAGGCCGCGACCGGCAAGCCCGCCACCACCACCTCGACCGCGATGCTCGAGGCGCTGGCCGCGCTCGGCGCGCGCCGGGTGAGCCTGGGGGCGGCCTACGACGACGAGGTCAATGCCATCGCGGCCGCGTTTCTCGAGGCCAACGGGCACCCGGTCGCCTGTGCCCGCGGGCTCGGCTATGTCGACAATCTGGCGGTCGGCCGGCTGCCGGTGGAGACCGCGTTCGACCTCGGCCGGGAGGTCGACCACCCGGATGCCGAGTGCATCGTCCTCGCCTGCACCAACTGGCTGTCGATGGCGGCCATCGCGCCGCTCGAGGCGGCGCTGGGCAAGCCGGTGATCTCCACCACCCAGGCCAGTATCTGGGCCTGTCTGCGGCGGCTCGGGTACACCGCGCCGATCAGCGGGTACGGCCGACTGCTCGAGGCGTACCTCGGGGAGGGGGAGGTGGCGCCCGCGCGCGCCGGCGCGCGGGTCTGACCTCCCCGCGCGTCCCACGCCGATGACCTTCGACGTGGTGGTGGTCGGCGGTGGCGGTGCCGGTCTCGCGGCCGCCATCGAGGCTGCCGGCGGCGGGGCCCGGGTCTGTCTGGTCGAGAAGGCGCCGCGGCTCGGCGGCAGCACCGCCTGGTCGGTCGGCTCCATCTCCGTCAACCGCAGCGCGCACCAGCGTCTGATCGGCATCGACGACGATCCGCAGGCGCATTTCGAGGATCTGGGCCGTCTCGCCGGGCCGCTCGTGGACCGCGACAACCTGGTCCTGAGGCGGCTCCTGGTCGAGCACGTCACCGAGACCTTCGAGTGGCTCGAGCGGCACGGGCTGGTGTTCGTGGGACCGTTCGACGAGCCACCGCACCGCGTGCCGCGAATGCACAACGTGGTTCCCGGATCACGCGCTTTCCCCGAGCGCCTGGGTCGGGCGGCGCGCGCGGCGGGGGTCGAGATCCGTCTGCGCACGCGGGCCAACGCGCTCGTGGTCGACGATGGACGGGTGGTCGGCGTGCGGGTCGAGGCGCCGGGGTCGGTCGCGAAGACGCTTCGTGCCGAGCGCGGCGTGGTGCTCGCCGGCGGGGACTACAGCGCGGCGCCTGCGCTCCTCGCCGAGCTCGCCGGCGAGGAGGCGGCGCGCCTCGCGCCGGTGAACCCCGACGCAACCGGGGACGGGCTGGCGCTCGGGCGCACGGTCGGGGCGACGGTGCGCAACGGCGATCTCGTCCGCGGCCCGGTGATGCGCTTCGTGCCGCCGCCGCGGCGCGCGCTACTCGACCGGGTTCCGGTCCA
The DNA here is from genome assembly GCA_024234875.1 of Ectothiorhodospiraceae bacterium. Lineage (GTDB taxonomy): Bacteria > Pseudomonadota > Gammaproteobacteria > HK1 > HK1 > JACKNM01. Next base: position 662,324 of record JACKNM010000003.1, read on the forward strand.
TCCGCTGCTCGCCCGAGCCGTCCGCGCCGGGTTCGAGCACCTGCCGCCGCGCGTGCTGCGCCCGTTCGTGATGCGCTTCCTCACCACCGCGCTCGGGCTCTCGGGCGGGCTGCTCGAGGCCGGCGCGATCCTGGTCAACGCCGAGGGTGAGCGCTTCGCCGACGAGCGCGCGCGACCCGCAGCGGCCACCGCGCGGCAGCCGGGCGGGCTCGCGTGGGTGCTCCTCGACGACGCGCTCGCTGGCCGGTTCGAGGCCTGGCCGGGGTTCGTGTCGACCGCTCCGGGCATCGCCTACGCCTACCTCGCCGACTATCGCCGCGCGCGCCCCGACGTCTGTCGACGGGGACGCGACGTGGCAGCCCTCGGCAGTGCCGCCGGCCTTCCCGGGGTCGCCCTCGCACGCACCGTCGCCCGCTACAACGCCGGTGATGCGGATACCCTCGGTCGGCCGCGGCTCGAGCGCGCGCCGTTCCACCTGTTGGGGCCGGTGCGCGCCTACGTCGCGTTCACCGAAGGTGGGTTGGTGGTGAACGAGCGTCTCCAGGTGCTCGACGCCGGCGGGCGCCCGATCCCCGGGCTGCTCGCGGCGGGCTCGAACGGGCAGGGCGGGCTGCTGCTCGAAGGTCACGGCCACCACCTCGGCTGGGCCTTCGTCTCCGGCCGGCTGGCCGGGCGGCACGCAGCGGGTGGCGGCGACGAGGCGGGCGGCAGCGAGCACGCCGAAGCGGCGCGCTCCTGATACGATGCGGCTTTCGTCCAACCGGATTCACACCATGCGTGGTGCCAATGACGTGTCCGCCTCGCCCGACGGCGATCCCTGGCTCCTGACCCCGGGTCCCCTGACCACCTCGCCCACCGTCAAGGCGGCCATGCTGCACGACCTGGGCTCGCGCGACCGTCGCTTCGTGGCCGTGAACGGCGGGGTCCGCGAGCGGCTGCTCGCGATCATCGGTGGCGGCGAGGACTTCGTGTGCGTGCCGCTGCAGGGCAGTGGCACCTTCGTGGTCGAGGCGATGCTCGGCACGCTCGTCCCCCGCGACGGTCGGTTGCTCATTCTCGTCAACGGTGCCTACGGGCATCGCATGGCGCGGATCATGCGCGTGGTCGGCCGCGCCGCCGAGGTGATGGAATGGCCGGAGGACCAGCCGGTGGATCCGGCGGCGGTGGCCGAGCGGCTGGCGGCCTCGCCCGCCGTCACCCACGTCGCGGTGGTGCAGTGTGAGACCACCTCGGGGGTGCGTAATCCGGTCGAGGCGATCGCGGAGGTGGTGGCGGCGGCCGGGCGCCGATTGCTGATCGATGCCATGAGCGCGTTCGGCGCGCTGCCTCTCGATGCCGCGACCACCCGCTTCGACGCGGTGGTCGCGTCGTCGAACAAGTGCCTCGAAGGGGTGCCGGGAATGGGGTTCTGCCTGGTGCGTCGGGCGGTCCTGGAGGCGGCGGCCGGCAACGCCCACGCGCTGACGCTCGATCTCCACGACCAGTGGCAGGCCATGGAGGCCAATGGCCAGTGGCGGTTCACGCCTCCGACCCACGTCATCCTCGCGTTCTCGCGCGCGCTGGACGAGTTCGACGCCGAGGGAGGGCAACCCGGGCGCGGTCGCCGCTACCGGGAGAACTGCCGGATCCTGATCGACGGCATGCGCCGGCTCGGTTTCGAGACGTTGCTTCCCGACGCGCACCAGGCGCCGATCATCGTCACCTTCAAGATGCCGGCGAGCCCGCGCTTCGACTTCCAGCGCTTCTACGACCGCCTCTCCGAGCAGGGCTACGTCATCTACCCCGGCAAGCTCACCGTGGCGCCCTCGTTTCGCATCGGCTGCATCGGGCGGCTGGGCGCGGAGCAGATGCGCGGCGCACTGGCTGCCATCGAGTGCACGCTGGCCGAGATGGGCGTGACCGACTGCGCCGCCTGACGACATCATCGGAGGCCGAGATGACCAGATCCGTGACCGTCAACGGCCGCCGCTACGCGTTTCCGCGCGAGCCGGTGGTGGTGGTGTGCATCGACGGCTCCGAGCCCGATTACATGGAGCGCGCGGTCGCCGCGGGGCGAATGCCCTGGCTCGCGTCGATGCTTCCCCGGGGGGCCGATCTGCGCGCCGACTGCGTGGTGCCGACCTTCACCAACCCGAACAACCTGTCGATCGTGACCGGCCGTCCGCCGTCGGTGCACGGCATCTGCGGGAACTTCTTCTACGACCCGGCGATCGATGCCGAGGTGATGATGAACGACCCCGCCTACCTGCGTGCGCCGACGATCTTCCCGGCGCTGCGCGAGGCGGGCGCGCGCGTCGCCATCGTCACCGCCAAGGACAAGCTGCGTGCGCTTCTCGGCCACGGCCTCGCGATGCACGACCGCGAGGTGGTGTGCTTCTCCTCGGAGAAGGCCGACCAGGCGACGGTGGCGGCCAACGGCATCGAGCGCGTGGTCGAGCGCGTCGGCATGCCGGTACCGAGCGTGTACTCTGCGGAGCTGTCGGAGTTCGTGCTCGCGGCCGGCGTGATGCTGATGCGCGAGATGCGACCGGACGTGACCTACCTGTCCACCACCGATTACATCCAGCACAAGCACGCGCCCGGGTCGGACGGCGCCAACGACTTCTACGCGATGATGGACCGATATCTCGCCGAGCTCGACGCCGCCGGTGCGATCGTGGTGCTGACCGCGGACCATGGCATGAACGCGAAGCACCGCGCCGACGGGTCACCGGCGGTGCTGTTCCTGCAGACCGAGCTCGACGCCTGGCTGGGCGAGGGACGCGCGCGCACGATCTTGCCGATCACCGACCCCTACGTGGTCCACCATGGCGCCCTCGGCTCGTACGCGACGGTCTACCTGCCGGCCGACGCCGATGCGAGCGCGCTGTCGAGTCGGGTGCGCGCGTTGCCCGGGGTGGAGCGGGTGCTGACTCGCGACGAGGCGGCCAGGACGTTCGAGCTGCCCCCCGATCGCATCGGCGATCTCGTGGTGGTGAGCGAGCGGCATCACGTCATCGGCACCCGCGCGGATCGTCACGACCTGTCCGGGCTCGACGTCCCGTTGCGTTCGCACGGCGGCGTGTCCGAGCAGCGCGTACCCCTGGTCGTCAATCGGCGACTGAGTGGGGTGGAGGGACGACATCTGCGCAACTTCGACGCGTTCGACATCGCCCTCAATCACGTCGTCGCGGCTGACGTGGCCGCGGCCGAGTAAACCGGAGACGAGCACCATGAGCACTGCCGAGTCCCTGACCGGTGCGCCGCGCCACGAGCCGATGCGAATCGCCGGCCGCAAGGTCGACGCCGACGACGTCATCGAGGTCCGCTATCCGTACACCGACGAGGTGATCGGAACCGTGCCGGCCGGCAGTGCCGCGCACGCGCGCGAGGCGTTCGACATCGCCGCGCGCTACCGCTGCAAGCTCAGTCGATACGACCGCCAAGCGATCCTCTTTCGCGCCGCGGAGCTGCTCGAGGCACGCAAGGACGCGATCTCCGACGTCATCACCCTCGAGCTCGGCATCTCGAAGAAGGACTCGTTCTACGAGGTGGGACGCTGCTACGACGTGCTCACCCTGGCCGGCCAGCTCGCGATTCTCGACGACGGGCAGATCTTCTCCTGCGACGTGACGCCGCAGGGCAAGCCCCGAAAGATCTTCACCAAGCGCGAGCCGCTGACCGCGATCTCGGCCATCACCCCGTTCAACCACCCGCTCAACATGGTGGCGCACAAGGTGGCGCCCGCGATCGCGACCGGGAACTGCATGGTCTGCAAGCCGACCGAGCTCACGCCGATGACCGCGCTGCTGCTCGCCGACATCCTGTACGAGGCCGGCCTGCCGCCGGAGATGTACTCGGTGGTGACCGGCTGGCCGAAGGACATCGGCGACGAGATGATCACCAATCCACACGTCGAGCTGATCACGTTCACCGGTGGTGTGCCGGTCGGCAAGATGATCGCGGAGAAGGCAGGTTACCGGCGCACGGTGCTCGAGCTCGGGGGCAACGATCCCCTGATCGTGTGTGACGACCTGACTCCGGAGGATCTGGACAAGGCAGCGGAGCTCGCGGTCGCCGGGGCGACCAAGAACTCCGGCCAGCGTTGCACCGCGGTGAAGCGAATCCTCGTCCAGGAGAAGGTCCACGAGGCATTCGTGGAGCTCGCACTCGCGAAGGCGAGGCGCATCAAGTTCGGTGACCCGATGGATCGCGACACCGACCTCGGTACCGTGATCCACGCGCGCGCGGCGGAGACCTTCGAGCGTCGGGTCTACGATGCCGCCGAGCGCGGGGCCGAGGTGCTCTACGATCCGGGTCGCAAGGGCGCGTTGCTGCCGCCGATCGTGGTCGACAAGGTCCCGCACGAATCCGAGTTGGTGATGGAGGAGACGTTCGGGCCGGTGGTGCCGATCGTGCCGGTGCCGTCCGACGACGCGGCGGTGATGCGGATCTCGAACTCCACCGCGTTCGGTCTGTCGTCCGGTGTCTGCACCAATCGCATGGACCGCGCCATCGCCTACATCAACGGTCTCGACGTCGGCACGGTGAATATCTGGGAGGTCCCGGGATATCGCATCGAGATGTCGCCGTTCGGCGGCATCAAGGACTCGGGGCTCGGGTACAAGGAAGGCGTGCTGGAGGCGATGAAGTCGTTCACCAACGTGAAGACCTACTCATTGCCGTGGCCGGGCTGACGGCGAGCCCCGCGGCAGCGGGCTGGCGTGGGGATGACCGAGGGGGAGCCTGCCCGCTCGCCCCCGGCCAGCCCCCGACGGGGCTGACCGTGAGCGCGGATGCGATGCAGGAATTGGCGCTCCCTAGGGGGTTCGAACCCCTGTCCCCGCCGTGAGAGGGCGGTATCCTAGACCGCTAGACGAAGGGAGCGTTGGACAGCTCCGGGCCGACAATGCTGGACGGCCCGGAAAGCGCTGGTATTATACGCATCTCGTTGCGGTAGACAACCTGGCGAGGCCCCCCGAGATCGCCCCGGTGCGCTCGGCGGCCGGCCCCCGGCGTCGTCCCGCGGCCATGCCCTCGAGGGCATGGCGCTCCTGGCCGCGTAGCTTTAGGATCCTCGCGCCATCAGCGATCCGTTGATCATTCCGAGGCCCGAGCACAATGTTTCTCGGGCCAACATCAGCGCCGCAGCGCTGAAGGTTCTGTACACCCTGCGCGATGCGGGGTTCCAGGCCTTCCTCGTGGGGGGGGGAGTCCGCGATCTGCTCCTCGAGCAGAGCCCGAAGGACTTCGACGTCGCGACCGATGCCCACCCGGAGCAGGTCAAGGCCCTGTTCCGGAATTGTCGGCTCATCGGGCGGCGGTTCCGCCTGGCCCACGTGAGGTTCGGCCGCGACATCGTCGAGGTCGCCACGTTCCGGGGCACCGCCGCGGAGGACGACGACGGCAACGACGACCGGGTCACGGTCAACGGGCGCATCGTACGGGACAACGTCTACGGGACGCTCGAGGAGGACGCCTGGCGGCGCGACTTCTCGGTCAACAGCCTCTACTACGACATTCGGGACTTCTCACTGCTGGACTACACCGGGGGCATGGAGGACATCAAGACGCGCACGCTTCGGTTGATCGGTGATCCGGATGTTCGGCTGCGCGAGGATCCGGTGCGGATGCTGCGCGCGATCCGGTTCGCGGCGAAGCTCGGCTTTCGTCTCGATCCGGCGATCAGCACGGCCATTCCGCAATATGCCGACCTGCTGGCCGAGATCCCGCCGGCACGCCTCTACGACGAGGTGCTGAAGTTGTTCATGGCAGGCTCCGCGGTCGACACCCTGGAGCTGCTGCAGCGGTATCGCCTGCTCGAGTTCCTGTTTCCCGAGACCGCCATCTGCTTCGAGGACGACGATTTCGGACCCGGGGCCGCGATGGTCCGCCTGGCGCTCGAGAACACCGACAAGCGGGTCGCGGAGGACAAGCCGGTCACGCCGGCGTTCCTGTTCGCGGCCCTGTTGTGGCCACCCATGCAGCGCGACGCCGAGGCCTTGCTGGCGCAGGGCATGTCGGAGATGCAGGCCTACGAGACTGCCGGTAGCGACATCATCGCGCGGCAGGCGGGCCACGTGGCTCTGCCGAAGCGGTTCTCGGTGCTGACCCGGGAAATCTGGAACACCCAGCCGCAACTCGTTCGCCAGCGTGGCAAGCGTGCGCTGGGGCTCCTCGGTCATCCTCGATTTCGTGCTGCGTACGACTTCATGCTCCTGCGCGCGCAGGCGGGTGAGCCGGTCGGTGACATCGCCGAGTGGTGGACGAAGGTCCAGCAGCACCAGGGCGAGGATCGCGAGAAGCTGCTCGAGGCGCCGCAGCAACAGCAGCCGCCGCAGTCGGCGCAGCCAGCGACGCGCCGCAAGCGCCGCAAGCGCCGCCGTCGTGGCGGCGGGCGGTCGAAGGCGGCTTCGGCGCCGCCGGCACCGTGAGCGCGGTCGTGGCCGCGGAGCGGGTGCCAGGCCCGGTCCGCGCCTACGTCGGCCTCGGCAGCAACCTGGTCGACCCGCCCGGCATCGTGCGCGCCGCGATGCGTGCCATCGACCGCATTCCCTCGACGCGGGTGGTGTCGCGCTCGCGTCTCTACCGCAACGCCCCGCTCGGACCACCGCAGCCCGACTACGTGAACGCGGTGGTCGCGCTGGATACCATGCTCGACCCCGAGCCGCTGCTCGACGCCCTGCAGGCGATCGAGCGCGCGCAGGGCCGGATTCGGGACGGGGAGCGCTGGGGCCCGCGCACCCTCGACCTCGACATGCTCCTCTACGGGTCGATCGAGCTGCGCTCGGCGCGGCTGACGCTGCCGCATCCCGGCATCGCGTCGCGCCGCTTCGTGCTCCAACCGATGCACGAGCTCGCCCCCGAGCTCGACATCCCGGGAATCGGGGCGATTGCGGACGCGCTGGCGGCGCTCCCCGATTCGCCGATGGTCGCGCTCTGAACCGTCCGATGGAGTCGACCGGCTTCAGCTACGTCGTGGTCGAGGGCCCGATCGGGGTCGGCAAGACCACGCTCGCCCGCCGGCTCGCGGCGGCGTGGGGCGCCGACACGCTGCTCGAGGCGCCGCAGGACAACCCGTTCCTTCCGCGGTTCTACGAGAATCAGCGCGCGGGCGCGCTCTCGACCCAGCTCTTCTTCCTGCTCCAGCGCGTGCGCCAGGTGCGCGAGCTGGAGCAGCGCGATCTCTTTCGTTCCCTGGTGGTCGCCGACTATCTGATCGAGAAGGATCGTCTGTTCGCCGGTCTCACCCTGGATGCCGACGAGCTGGCGCTCTACGAGCAGCTCTTCGTCCAGCTCGTCGCCACCAGCGTCCAGCCCGACCTCGTCATCTACCTCCAGGCGCCGGTCGACGTGCTGCTCCAGCGCGTCGCCACCCGCGGCATCGACTACGAGCTCGGGATCGACGCCGACTACCTCGAGCGCCTCGTGGCGGCCTACACGCGGTTCTTCTACCATTTCGAGGCCGCACCACTGGTGATCGTCAACGCGGCCGAGGTGGACTTCGCCCACGGGGACGCCGACTTCGAGACCCTGCTCGACAAGCTGTCGTCGATCCGTAAGGGTCGCCACTACTTGAACCCGCTGCCGTTCTGAGAGGGTGCCTACGACATGTTCCCCTGCTGCGAGGCCCGCCGAGGGCGCCTGGCTGCGTCGCGGGGCCCCCATCGCCCGGTCACAGGGCCCGGCCGTGCTCCCGGGCAATGTGCACCCCCACGCCTTGCCAGGCACTCTCGGCAGCCCTCTCGCGACGGCAAGCCTTCTGTAGACACCCTCTGAGACCGACCAAGATGGAAGTAGTCCGGGGGCAAGTGGAGATCCGTGCACGGCTCGACGCCGCGCGGCGCGCTGGACGGTCGATCGGCCTGGTCCCCACCATGGGTAACCTCCACGCCGGGCACGCGGAGCTGGTCCGGGTCGTGCGTGCGCGCTGCGACGTGGTGGTGGTGACCATCTTCGTCAACCCGTTCCAGTTCGGGCAGAACGAGGACTTCGACACCTATCCGCGCACCTTCGACGCCGACTGCGCCCTGCTCGGCGGGCTCGGCACCGATTTCGTCTACAACCCGACGGTCGCGGACGTCTACCCGCGCGGGCTGGGCGAGAACACGCGCGTCGAGGTCCCCGGCCTCGGCGACATCCTCTGCGGCGGGGTGCGCCCGGGCTTCTTTCGCGGCGTGGCGACGGTGGTGAACATCCTGTTCAACATCGTGCAGCCCGATGTCGCGGCATTCGGCGAGAAGGACTATCAGCAACTGCTGGTGATTCGGCGCATGGTCGAGGACCTCGCGATGCCGATCGAGGTCGTGGGCGTGCCGACGGTGCGCGAGGCCGACGGTCTCGCCATGAGCTCGCGCAACGGCTACCTGAGCACGGACGAGCGCGCTCGCGCGTCGCTGTTGAACCGGGTGCTGTCGGAGCTCCGTGATGCCCTGCGCGCCGGCGACCGCGACGTCCCCGGGCTGACTCGGGTCGCCGTCGATCGCCTCGGCAAGGCCGGCTTCCGGCCCGAGTACGTCGAGGTGCGTCGCGCACGCGACCTCGGGTCACCGACCGGCGACGGGGAGCCGCTGATCGTGCTCGGTGCGGCCTGGCTCGGCGCCGCGCGGCTCATCGACAACGTGATGGTCTGACCGGCTCGCGGTCCCCGTCACGGCCCGCAGCGGCGCCGCCGGGGCGCGAGTCGAGTCGCCCGCCGCAGTGTGGGCAGACGCCTTCGCCGGGCTCGGGGGCGTCGGGCCCGGGTCGACCGAGCATGCGCGCGACCTTCACCGAGATGGTTCCGGTCAGCACCGCGAACATCGTGATCCCGGTGAGCATCAGGGCCGCCGCCATGACCTTGCCGACTCCACTCGCCGGCACCAGGTCGCCGTAGCCGACCGTGGTCATGGTGACGAGCGCCCACCACGCGCCGACGAAAGCATCGGAGAAGGTCGCCGGCTCCAGCAAGTGGATGAGATTGCCGGCGATCACCGCGATCACCGAGATCGCCCCGACCACCACCGCCACCAGCTCGCCCGCGTCACGCATCGAGGCCAGGAACAGCCGCAGCGCGCCCATGTAACGCAGGAGCTTCAGCAGGCGCACGATGCGCAGGAGTCGCAGCGCCACGTTGCCCTGACCGAGGAGCAGGGGCAGCCAGGTCAGCAGATCCACGATGCCGTAGAAGCCGAGCGCATAACGCAGCGGGCGCCGTGCCGCGTAGAGCCGCAGCACGTACTCGACGGCGAAGACCACGCTCACCGCGCGCTCGAGATCCTCGATGGCAGCGCGCAAGGGAGGCGGCAAGGTGCTGACGGTGGCCACCATCGCCAGGCCGACGCTGACGACGATGAGGCCCATGATGGCGACGTTGGTGCGCCGCCCGAGCGGGGTCGAGAGGTCGAACAGCGCGCGGTTCAGCCGCTCGCGCAGCGGCGTCGACGCGAGTCCGGCGCCGAGCGCGGCGCCATGCGGGTCGTCCATGTCGTCCGTCGTGGAGTTGCGGGCGTGCCTCCGACCTTATCGGTCCAGATCGCCGGTCACTTCAGCCCGGTGTCCCATCGACCGTGCCAGACGGCAGCCCCGAGCGACCGGCGAAGCGCGCGCGCGCGCCGAGCGCCTCCTCGATTCGGATCCCCTCGTTCCACTTCGCCATGCGCTCGGAGCGCGCGAACGAGCCGACCTTGAGTTGGGGCGCGCCCCAACCGACCGCGAGGTGGACGATGGTCACGTCCTCGGTCTCGCCGGAGCGCGCCGAGACGATGGTGCCCCAGCCGCGGTCCTGGGCCGCGCGCAGCGCGGCCTCGGTCTCGGTGAGCGTCCCCGCCTGGTTCGGCTTGACCAGCAACGCATTGCAGGCGCCGGCAGCGTGCGCGGACTCGACCCGAGCCGCATTGGTCACCAGGAAGTCGTCGCCGATGACCTGCACGCGGGTGCCGTACGCCCGCGTGAACGCCGCCATCCCCTCCGCGTCGTCCTCGGCCAGTGGATCCTCCACCGAGACGATCGGGTAGCGCTGCAGCCAGCCGCCGACGAGCTCGATCATCTCCCCGGCGTCGAGGTCGCGGTCCTCGAGCGCGAGGCGGTAGCGCCCGCCACGACCGAACTCCGAGGCGGCGACGTCGAGCGTGATCGCCATCTGCTCCCCGGGTCGCAGGCCCGCCGCCTCGATCGCGCGCAGCACGACGTCGAGGGCGTCCTCGTTGCGGGCGAACTCGGGCCAGAATCCGCCCTCGTCGGCGACGCCGCGCAGCAGGCCGCGGTCGGCCATCAGGCGCCCCGCCTGCAGGTAGACCTCGGCGGTCCATGCGATCGCCTGGTCGAAGCTCTCGGCGCCGACCGCGGTGACCATGAAGTCCTGGATGTCCACCCGCCGCCCGGCATGGGCGCCACCGCCGAGGATCTGGATCTCGGGCAGCGGCAGGACCGCCGTGCGATCGCCGAGGAGGTGCTGCCACAGTGGAAGTCCGGCCGCCGCGGCGGCGGCGTGGGCGCAGGCCATGGACACCGCGATCAGTGCGTTGCCGCCGAGGCGACCCTTGCTCGGCGTCCCGTCCAGCGCGATCAGCCGATGATCGACCGCGGCCTGGTCGGACGCATCGAGCCCGCCGAGCGCCCGCGCGATCTCGCCGTTGACGCTCGCCACCGCGCCGTCGACCCCGTACCCGCCGACGGCCGAGTCGCCGTCGCGGCGGTCGACCGCCTCGCCGCTGCCCGTCGACGCCCCGGCCGGTGCGATCGCCCGGCCGAGCGCCCCGCCCGCGAGTCGGACCTCCGCCTCGACCGTCGGCCGCCCCCGCGAGTCCCAGACCCGGCGGCCGCGGACCGCACTGATTCCTGTCGCGCTCATCGCTCGATCTCCCGTTGCCAGATTCGCCGCACGCCCGCGAGCGTTGCCGACGGCGTGCGCAGCAGATGCACCGCGGCGGCCCGCACGCGATTGCGTTCACCCTCGTCGACCAGGTACTCGACCGGCGACTTGCCGTCCACCCGTGCCAGCGCGAGGCCGGGCAGTAGCCGGGCGGCGCGGAGCTCCAGCTCCGCCGGCGGCTCCCAGTCCACCCGAGCGAGGTATCGAGCGGCCAGCGCATCGAAACAGGCGAGGAGACCGGTGCGAGCCGCCGGCACCCACAGGCACTTGAGGAGCAGGTGGTTGAGACAGAAGGCGAGGTCGAATGCCGGATCGCCGTACCAGGCGCACTCGGCGTCGAGGAGCACCGGTGTGCCCGAGGCGGTCGCCGGGTCGGATGCCGGACGCGGCGGTCCGACCAGGATGTTCTTCGGGCTCACGTCGCCGTGGACGAGGCAGCGCCGGGTGGTCGCGGTGACCCGAACCAGGTCGAGCAGCGCGATCTCGAGCTCGCGGTGCACCGCTGCGGTCGCCACCAGGTAGGGGTCGAGGCGCAGCGCGGTGAACAACCGATCGGTGGCGAACGCGCGGGCGACCTCGCCGTCGCCGGCGGTCGCGGCGTGGATCCGTGCCAGCTGCTGACCCACCGCGCCGGCGAACTCGGGCCGGGCGTCGCCGTCGCGCAGCCGTGCTTTCCACACCGGATGGTCGGCCGGGTCGAGGTAGGGCATCGCGAACAGACCGGCGCGCCGGTCCTCGCCGAGCACCGGCGGCGCGCTCTCGCCGAGCACCTCGCGCGCCACCCGCAGCCAGGCCGCCTCGTAGGCATTGCGCTCGACCGGTGCCCGCCAGTCCTGTGCCACCCGGAGCCTGGCCAGGGCGCGCTTGACGCAGATCGGGCCGCGTCGCGTGTCGACTCGCCAGATCTCCGAGGAGACCCCGCCGGCGAGCGCGGTCGCGCTCGGGTGCTCGTCGTGGTCGACCAGTCCCATCGCGATCAGGGACCGCTCGACCTCGGGCGGAAGCGCGGACGGCAGATCGGTCGGGGAGGATGTGCTCACGCGGGCTCGAGGGGCTGGCACCCAGGGCGCCGACGAGCATACGGGGGCCGCGATGGAGGCTCAAGCCGACCGTTCGCCCTGGCCCGCCGCGCCGCGCGCGGCGCTCGATCAGGTGCTGCGCTGCCCGCGTGAGAACAGCGCGTAGCTTCCGGTCAGCAATCCCGCCACCAGCAGGCCGTAGCCGGCGATGCGGGCGAGATCCCCGAGCTCGAGCACGAAGCTGGCGACGACCAGTCCGCCCCCGAGGGCAACGTCGCCGCCGATGGCGGCGGCCAGGAGTGGAGCGGGGAGAACGGAACGATTGGAGTCTGACATGGTGATTCGGTGCCGCGTGTTGCGATGGAAGCCCCGGGAGATGCGAGCCCCGGATTCGGGTTATCGACGCCGGAGGTGCGGATCTTCACTTCGCGATCGCGTTCCAGGATGGATATTCCCACTCCGTGTCAACCCCTGGATGCGTCCTGCTACAGAACTGAAACAAAAGACTGGTAGGAATGAATCGTGCCGTGCCCGGTTCGGGGCCGGCACCAACGATGACGAAGACGAGAATTCGACGACAAGGGAGCAATGCGGATGTACGACCGGCTGAATCGCTGGACGGAGCGCGAGCTCGAATCGGAGATCGCAAACCTGGGCGACCGCCTCGCGCGGGCTGCCGAGGGCGGTGATCGGCGTGCGCGTTGCGCGGTGTCCTTCCTGCGCCAGGTGCTGCAGGAACGGCGCGACGAGCTGAACGCGCTGCGCGCGCGCAATCGCCGCGGCGTGCACTGAGTCGACGGCCGAGGGCCGCGGGATGCGGCTCCTCGGCTTCGCCGGACCGCCTCTGACCCCAGACCCCGATGGGATTCCCGAGCGACGCGGTGCCGCGTCGCGAGATCCTGGCCTGCGCTTCCGCTACCATGCCGCCCCTCGGCGCGGGGGCCATCGCCCCCCGACCGTCCGTCCGACGAGCCACTCACCAGGAGGTTCTCAATGCCGCACCGCGTCACGGTGATCGGCCTCGGGGTCATGGGCCAGCGCATGCTCGCCAACATGTCCGCGCACCCGCAGTTCGAGGTCGCGGTGGCCTGGGATCCGGACGCCGATGCCCGCGCCTTCACCGTCCAGCGCCATCCGCAGACCCGGATCGCGGCCAGCGCCGAGGCCGCGATTGCCGACCCGGACACCGGGGTGGTCTACGTCGCCAGCCCGCCGGCCTGGCATGCCGCGCACGCCATCGCCGCGCTCGACGCCGGCAAGGCGGTCTATTGCGAGAAGCCCCTCGCGGTCGACCTCGCCGAGGGGCGCGCGCTGGTGGAGCGGGCCGAGCGCAGCCCGATGGCCGCCATCGTCAACTTCTCCCTCGCCTCCGCCGCCGCGACGCGCGAGGTCGAGCGGTCGCTGGCCGCCGGCGAGGTGGGCGACGTGGCGGGAATCGACGTCCGCATCCAGTTCTCGCAGTGGCCGCGGGACTGGCAGATGGGGGCCGTCGGCTGGCTGTCCCGTCGTGCCCAGGGCGGGTTCACCCGCGAGGTGGTGTCGCACTGGGTCTACCTCACCGAGCGCCTGTTCGGGCCGACCCGGCTGCGTGCGGCATCGGTGCGATGGCCCGAGGGTGACGGCTCGGAGCTGCAGGTGGTGGCCGACCTCGATGCCGGTGGCATCCCGGTGTCGATCGCCGGCGGCGTCGGCGGGGTCGGCCCCGACCGGGTCGAGTACACCATTCGCGGCACTCGCCGATCGTGGCGCATCCACGACTGGAATCGGTTGCGAACCGCGACCGGCCCGGAGTGGGTCGACGCGCTGACCCACCTCGCCGACCCGAGACGGACCGGCTACGTCCTGCAGCTCGACAATGCGGCGGCGGCGTTCGCCGGCGCCGAGCACTCGATGCCCGGGTTCGCGCAGGCGCTGTCGGTGCAGGAGCGCGTCGAGGCCATCCTGGCCGCGGGCTGACGCGCCGTCTCGAGAAGCGCAACCCTCGCCCGGCCGTCGATGTCCTCGCCGCCGACGGCCGCCGAATGCAACAGCGGAGCAAGCCCCGTTGACCTGGTTCAAGAACCTCACTCTGTATCGCCTCACCGAGCCGTTCACCCTCACCCCGGAGCAAGTGGGCGAGGCCATCGCGCGCCACGCGTTTCGCCCCTGCGCGGGCCTCGACGCATTCACCTATGGCTGGGAGAGTCCGCTCGGGCCGGCTGGTGAGGCGTTGGTCCACGCGGCGAACGGCTGCATCCTCGTCTGCGCCCGCCGCGAGGAGAAGCTGATGCCACCGGCGGTGATCAACGACGCGCTCGAGGAGCGCATTGCGCGCATCGAGGGGCAGGACGGGCGCACCGTGCGCCGGCGCGAGAAGCAGCGTCTGCGCGACGAGGTGATCTTCGACCTCCTGCCGCGCGCGTTCACCCGCAGCGCCCGCACGTTCGCCTATCTCGCGCCCGCCAGCGGCTGGCTGGTGGTCGACGCCTCGAGTCCGCGCAAGGCGGAGGACCTCGTCGTGTTGCTGGGCGACTCGTTGACCACGCTCGCGGTCGAGCCGTGGCTGCCTTCGCTGTCACCGCAGGTCGAGATGACGCGCTGGCTGGAGCATGGGCGCGCGCCCGACGGTTTCGCCATCCTCGAGGACTGCGAGCTTCGCGATCCCGCCGACGTCGGCGCACTCGTGCGTTGTCAGAAGCAAGATCTCGGTGGGGACGAGATCCGCGCGCACCTTCGTGCGCGAAAGCAGGTGCATCGCCTCGCACTCGGCTTCGGGGAGCATCTCTCGTTCCTGCTCGGCGCGGATCTCTCCATCCGCCGGCTGCGGTTCGAGAACGTCGAGGTGCTCGACGAGCAGGATCAACCGGACGAGATCGCGCGCTTCGACGCGAACTTCGCCTACATGACGAGCGCGCTCGGGGTATTCCTCGAGCGTCTGCACGCGGTGTTCGGTGACGGATGATCGCGGCGGCGCCGAGCGGCGGGGGCGGTGTCGCCCGGGAGGCAGGGAGACACCGGCGCCAGCATGGCGCCGGTGTCTCGACGGCGATCAGAGCTCGCCGATCTCCTTCAGCATCTTCGCGTGGTTGTCGCGCTCGCGGACCCAGTAGTCCGACAGCGGCTTGCCGGTGAGGAATTCCCCGGCCAGGCTCTGCTTCTTCATGTAGGCCTGCCACTCCTCGGAGGCGTAGACCTTCTTGAAGACGTTGCAGTAGAAAGCCTGGGCGTCGTCGCTCATCTTCGGTGCGCCGACGACGCTACGCTGCATGTAATAGACCATCTCCTTGCCGAGCTCACGCATCGTCGGCGCTTCCTTGAACATCTCCAGACGTTGCGGCGTGAAGGCGGCGATCGGCACGACGTCGCCGTTCTGGTAGAAGCCGAGCGCCTCGGACGGGTTGTTGACGGTCGAGTCCGCATGCTTGCCGGCGAGCTGCTTCGCCACCGCGCCGCCACCCTTGAACGGCACGTACTTCATGTTCAGGCCGTAGGTGCGGTTGAGGAAGTCGGTGAGGAGCTGATCTTCCTGGGCCTTGCCGGTACCGGCCATGATCCAGTCGTTGCCCTTGGCCTTGGCGGCGGCGACGAAGTCCTCGACCGACTTGATGCCGCTGTCCTTGTGGACCCAGAGCACGAAGGTGTCCTCGGCCATGCGCGCGATGGGAGAGAACGTCGTGATGTCGACACCGAGGCCCTTCTGGCGCAGCGGCGTGGTGTAGAAGCTGTTAAGGGTCACCATCACGGTGTGATCGTCGCCTTGCTTGCCCTTCATGTAGACGAGGGCCTCGGCGCCCGAGCCGCCGGCCTTGTTCACGGGCACGAACGGTTTCGGGGAGAAATTGTGCTTCTCGATGATCACCTGCATCAGGCGGGCCATCTTGTCGGCACCGCCCCCCTGGCCCGCCATGATCACGAAGTCGACGGGCTTCTTCGGCTCCCAGCTCGACTGCGGGCAGCTGTCCTGGGCACGCGCGGCGACGCTCGCACCCAGGGCGACTGCCAGAGAAGCTGCCAGGACCGTACCTCTGGTGAATGTCATGCTCGGATGTCCTCCTACTCGGTATTGACGGGTCTCCGTCGGAGCCCCTCTTCTTATCGGTCGATAACCGACCCCCGTGCCGCTCGGGCACGAGCGCGCGGCGCTATCGACGAACCGGACGCCCGCCTCGCGGACCCGCTTCGACCCGTACTCTACTGAGCCGAGGTGGCGATGCCTAGCGCCGTCTACTCGAGGCGGAACGCCGCCACGTCCTCGACCACGATCTCGCCGCCGGTCGGATCGACCATGCGGCAATGCAGCGAATAGGCCCCGCGCGGTAGTGCCGGGGTGACCTGGAACAGCGGGCTCGGTCCGCCCTCCTGATCGAATCCCGACGGCAGGAGGAGCGAGCCGTCGGCACCGACATTGACCGCGCCGATGGCGCCGGCGGCACCGTCGAGCTTGATCTTGAGCTCGACCGCCGCCACCGCCGGGCCGAGGTTCGCGATGCGAAGGCGCGTCGCGGTCACCACCTGACCGTCGGTGTAGACCTCGGCGTCGAGGTCGACATCGCAGTGCGCGGTGTTGGCCACCCGGTACACCGCTCCGGTGCCTCCGGCGGAGTGCGTGAGATACAGCTCGCCCGCCTCGTCCTCGCCGAACGACGTGATGCCGAGCGCAGTGTCGAGGAGTTGCTCCGTGAGCCAGCTACCGGCCGGCCCGGGGGTCGCGCCCCAGATGCGACCGGAGCAGTAATCGGCGAACAGATACGTGCCGGCACGCTGCGGCAGCGCGGAGCCGCGATAGCGATATCCGCCGGTGACCGAGCAGCCGAGAGAGTGGTCGTACTCGATCACCGGCAGCACGAGGCCGCTCTGATCGCAGCCGCTCGACGGCGCGAAGCAGTGCGTGCCCTCCATCACGTTCCAGCCGTAGTTGCGGCCGCCGGCGATGCCGCGCGGCTCGAGGTTCACCTCCTCCCACTGGTTCTGGCCGACGTCGGCGATCCAGAGGTCGCCGGTCAGGCGGTCGAAGGCGATGCGCCAGGGATTGCGCAGCCCGTAGGCCCAGATCTCCGCGCGTGCCGATGGCTGGCCCACGAACGGGTTGCCGGGCGGGATTGCGTAGGGCAGTGCACCATCGACGTCGATACGCAGGATCTTCCCGAGCAGGGTCGTGAGATCCTGCCCGGCACCGAGTGGATCGCCCCCGGACCCGCCGTCGCCGGTGGCGATGTAGAGGTAGCCATCGGGGCCGAATGCGATGTCGCCGCCGTTGTGGTTGGTGAACGGCTGGGCGAACGTCAACAGCACGCGCGCCGAGCCCGGGTCGGCGGCATCGGGATCGGTCGACGACACGCGGTACTCGGCAACCACGGTCGCGCCGGTGGTGTCGGTGTAGTCGACGAGGAAGCGGCCGTTGGCGGCGTAGTCCGGGTGGAACGCGAGGCCGAGCAGCCCGCGCTCGCCACAGCAGCTCACCAGCGCCGAGATGTCCAGGAACGGGGAGGGCAGGAGCTGGCCGTCGGCGACGATGCGGATCTGACCGCCTTGCTGAACGACGAACAGCCGGTTGCTGCCGTCACCGGCGTTACGCACACCGACCGGGCGCGACAGGCCCGACACCACCTGCTCGAGCCCGATCGGTTGCGCGCTCTGGGCGGTCCCCGCGAGCACCGTGAGGGTGACGATCAACGCCATCGCGGTCAGTCCGCGCCGGTTTCGTGAACCGGTCCGAGAGTGCGACGTGTCCATGCTGGTCTCCTTGCGGTGGGCGGCGCGGTGGCGAGGCGACGGGCGTCCGGGAAGGGTGAGCGCCGACCACCGAGCCACGGTACCTGGATGCGTGGGACGGTGCGACAATCGCGCGCCGCCGCCGCGCGGTCGCCGTCGGCGAGTGAGCGGCGGTGGCGCGGTGTCCGGCCACTCGAGGCGAGAGCAGAACGTTGTCGAGCACGAGTCTCCTCCTTGCGGTCGCGGCCACGCTGGTCGCGGGGGTGTCGCGTGGAATGCTCGGCTTCGGTGCCGCGCTGATCATCGTGCCGACGCTGGTGGTGCTCTACGGGCCGGTCGAGGCCGCGCTGGTGATGAGCCTGATCGAGGTGCCCGCGGTCGCCTACCTGTTGCCGACCACCATTCGCCACGCCGACTGGCGGGGCATCACCCCGCTCGCGCTCGCCTCGCTGCTCACCATCCCGCTCGGCGCCTGGTTGCTCGCGGTGGTCGACGCCGACGTCACGCGTCGCGCCATCGGCGCGCTGGTGGTGGTGATGGGGCTCACCCTCGCCTCCGGCTGGCGCTATCGCGGGCGCATCGATCGCGTGCTCGAGGTCGTGGTGGGGCTGGCGAGCGGCGTGGTGAGCGGGCTCGCGAACATCGGCGGGCCGATCGTGGTGCTGTTCCTGTTCGCCACCCGCGCCGGTGCGCTCGGTGTGCGCGCCACCATCATGGCGTACTTCTCGTTCTCGACCCTGTACCGAATCGCGGTCTACCTCGCGCTCGCCATGTACGCCTTGCCGTCGCTTCGCCTCGCCGCGATCCTGGCAGGCCCGTATCTGCTCGGCATCTGGCTCGGCACACGGTGGTTCCGCAAGGTCTCCGACGTGTTGTTCCGCCGGCTGGCGATTGCGCTGGTGGTGGTCACGGGATCGGTCGCGTTGCTCGGTTGAGCGCCGGGGCTCGGGGTCGCCGGGTCGCTGCGGTGCGTGTCCTCGCCGGAGCCGGCTCACTGCCGCGCGCCGACGAGGCGCGCCAGCGCACGCCCGACCAGCCATACCGGATGGACGAGCGTCGCATAGAGCCAGCGCGGGAGTGGGCTGCTCGGGCCGGCCTCGCGCACCGATTCCCCGTAGGTCCGGGCCGCGACGCGGGCCAGCGCGCCGACCACCCGCGGCATCGGTTCCTCACTGGTCAGCGCCGCCAGGCTCTCGCGAATCATCCACGGCGAGATCACCGGGCTCACCTCGTCGTCCTGTAGCGCGCGGCGGACGAGCGCGTGGCCGAGTGCGTCGAGCGGCGGCCGACGCCGCGGTCCGAGCACGCTCGCGGGTATCGGCGCGCCGCCGATCTCGTGCGCCGCCCACAGCGCCAGGCGCACCGCACGCGTCAGTCGATAACGACCAGCTCGCTCGACGAGCGCGTCCCAGTCGATGGCGGCGCCGTGGCGGTCGACGCACTCCGCGAGATCTCGCACCGCGCGCAGCTCCGACATGAACCGGTTCGTGTGCGCGAGGTGCACCGCGACGTGGAGCACGGTGTCGGTGGGGCAGAGCACGTCCACCTCGATCGGTCCGATCCGCGTGCTGACGGTGCGTTCCCACAGCTCGTCGATCGGCAGCCAACGCCGGGCCTCGCCGCTCAGCAGATGATGGTGGAGCTCGACGGTGAGGGCGCCGTCGGCAGCACCGTAGGGTCGGGCATGGTGGTGGCGAGCCAGGTACCAGTCGCGGTCGTGCGGGGTCTCGAGCTCGCGGTAGTCGAGCGCGCGCACCACGTCCTCGGCGCGGGCGAGGGATTCGCGAGGCACCAGCAGGTCGACGTCGATCATCGGGCGCAGGCCGGGATTGCGATACACGAGTGCGGCCAGGGCAGCGCCCTTCAACGCCGCGACGCGAATGCCTTGCGCGTGCAGCGACGCGACCAGAACGCGGAGCCTCGCGTACCGCTCGAGGTTGCGAAGCCCGTTGCGCTCGAACGCGCGCTGTAGCCGGCCGAGGACCCGCGGTGGCACCGCGTCGCGTGCGGGTGCGAGCCGGTCGTAGACCATCGGCTCCATGCCGTGGTGGCTCGCGGCCTCGAGCAGGCGGTCCCAGCGCGGGCCTTCACGTATGATGGCCCGCAACTGCCGTGGGTCGACGCGCACGCGTGCGCACGACGCGAGCAGTCGACCCTCTGGCGATCTCGGGAAATCGGCCATCACGAGCCGTGCCGTCTCGCCCCGGCCGAGGCGGTCCCCGCACGAGGGCTCTCCCCGTCCGGGCGCGGAGAGGTGGTGTGGACGAATCTGCCTCGCGCCGTGCCGAGCAGCCGGCCGGACCGGCCCCGCCGCGTCCCGCCGCCTCGGTGTGGCTGGCGCGTGGTCGCCGATTGCTCGCACTTTCCTCGTTCCGGCGCAGACTCCTGGCTCGCGCCGTCGTCCGTCTCGTGGTCACCCGCGTGGTGGTGGCGGTCGTGCCGTTCGGCCGATGGTATCCGCGTGTCCAGCGGCGGATTCGGGCGCCGGCGGTCGACGCGAGCGTGCCCCACGTCGAGCTCGACCAGGTGCTCTGGGCGGTGCACGCCGCCGCACGCCACGTTCCGATTGGCGCCACTTGCCTCGTCCACGCGGTGGCGGGCAGTCTGCTTCTCGCGCGTCACGGCCACCCGTCGCAGATCCGGATCGGTGTCGCACGCGGGACCGAGGGCGGGCTGGAGGCCCACGCGTGGGTGGAGTGCGGAGAGCGAGTGGTCATCGGGGCGACCGGTGACCTCGATCGCTTCGTGGCATTCCCGGTCGACGGTGCCCGCAGCCTGCCGATGGCGTTCAGTCGGGCGGGCGATTCGCGATCCGGACCAGATCGTGCCGCGCGAGATCGGTGATGAGTGCGACCACCTCGGATTCGCAAACCTCTGCATCGACCTCGTACTCCTCGAGCAGCGTCGCCACCACCGCACCGACCCGGCGCGGCGACTGGACGAGTGCCCAGACCCGGCTGCCGACGCGGTTCAGCTCGTAGTAGATGCCGTCCGCCAGGTGGAGAATGACCAACCCCTCGGCGAGATCGGCGGCGACATGGTCGCCACCCGCTTCCACGACCGTGTCCGCGTTCACTTCCATGGTGAGGTCGTCTCCAGGCATCTTCCGACCGCCGGCCGGGCTCACGAGGGCTGCCTCGGTACCATCGCGGTGGCCGGCGCGGACGGCCCGGTCGACACCGCGGGCCGGCCACCGTGGGTGGTGGTCTCGGCCGGAGCCGCGCCGGGCCTCGGCTCCGCGCTCAGATCGGCGATGACCGCGCGCTCGATGCTCGCCGCGAAGCTCTTGCCGCAACGGTGCCAGTCCGGTCGGGCCAGCTCGCGCACGGGGACCGCCGCGGTGAGCCGGGCGACACGCTCGAAGTGCGCGCGACCGTCGAGCGAGCGCAGGAACTCCACGCCGTAACGGGCCCCGTAGAAATGGCGCAGCAGGGTCCGAAATCCGGCGGTCGTGGGCATCGTGGCCACCTGCGCCACCTCGTCGCCCCGACGCAGCAGGTAGATGCGGGCCAGGCGGCACGGAGTGCGGGCGAATCGCCCTCGTGGGCGGTAACCGCGCTTCTCGATCTCGGGATGCAACCGCGGGAGCGAGGCCGGGTCGATGGCGGCCATCCGTGCGCTGTCCGGCCAGAGCTTCGCGAAGGGGAAGCTCGGCACCACCGCGGGCCGGGCGTCGTCGGTGTCGACGACGGTGAGGTCGTCGCTGAGCAGGCGGTGTCCGCGCGCGAGCAGGCCGGCGGCGACGCTGGACTTGCCGGCGCCGTTCGGGCCGACGAAGACGACCGCCTCACCGTCGATCGCCACCGCGCTCGCGTGCAGCAGGAATCGCCCGCGTTGGTGGAGCGCCAGGCCCATCGCCGGCCCGAGGAGCGAGAGCCAGACCAGGCTCGGGTCCGCCCCCGGCTCGGCCCAGACCACGATCTCGCGGCCGTCCCGCACACGAAACCACGCCACGCCGTCGTGCCGATACCACGAGGTTGCCGACGCCGATGGGTGGTGGTCGCCGAAGTCCGCCGCGGCCGTGCTCGGGGGTGACGGCTCGAATCGGATCTCGAGCTGGCACCGGCCGGTGGCCTCGACCAGGCCCTCCAGCGCTCGCGACGCGTGAACCCGCAGGCCGTAGGCGTGGTAGCGAAACCCAGAATCGATGGCTGACACGGCAACCCTCGGTCCCGTCCCGGGACGTCGCTCGCACCGTCGAGCCGACTCGGCACCGGCTGGCCGAATGCCCCCGGGCGCGCAAACGGCGTGGCACGCACTCACCGCGTCAGCGACCGGCCGGCGGCGCTCCCGCGCCACGCCGCGGTGCAGGAACGCCTGCCCCGCCGCCTCGTGTCCGGTGACCGGCCGGGCACCCGGGAGCCCGCTGCGTTTCGGTGCGTCGGCCAGCGTTCGCGGGCGCGCCGTCGCCTCGCTGATACGGCGACTAAGATAACGCACCGGACGTCGCACTTATTCCGACGCGGTCACGAAAGGGCACGCGCGGCAGGGACTTGCGGCGGGCGGGCGAGCGTCGGCTGATGGTGAGGATCGCATGAGCCTGATCGCGGGCATCTGCCACAGTGGTCCCGGCACCCTGGACCGCGACCGGGTGCGTCGAGCGGCGCGGGCAATCGCGGACTCTCGCCGGCCCTCGGCGCAGATCTGGCTCGGCGCCGCGGGTGTGCTGACCGGCCGGGCCACACCGGTCGGGAGCACCGCGTGGCTCGAGTCGCCCAGGGGCGGCTCGGTGGCGGGCGTCGTCGATGCTCGCCTCGACGACCGGGAGACCCTGGCCCGCGCACTGCGTGGCCGTGGCTGGGTCCTCGACGAGGCCGACGACGCCGCGCTGGTCGTCGCGGCCTGCGGCCAGTGGGGTAAGGACGCGCCGCGGCACCTGCTCGGAGACTTCGCCTTCGCGGTCTGGGAGGTGGCGCGCGAGCGGCTGATCTGCGGCCGCGATCCGATCGGGGTGCGCCCGCTGTTCTACTGCCAGACGCCGAATGCGCTCGCCTTCGCCTCCGGCCTCGACGACCTGCTGCGCTGGCCGGGAATCGAGCGGCGGTTGGACGAGGGGCGGGTGGCAGAGTACCTGGCGCAGCACTTCGAGGACCGCGAGGCGACCTTCTACCGTGGCGTCCGGCGGCTGACGCCCGGTCACTGCCTCGTCTACGAGGCGGGGCGCGTCCGCCTGCACCGCTACTGGGCGCCGGACCCGACGCGGACGCTCGAGTTGGCCTCCGACGCCGAGTACGAGGCGGCGTTTCGCGACACGTTCACCGCCGCGGTCGCCTGTCGACTGGAACGGGCGCCCCGGGTGGCGCTCGCGCTGAGCGGTGGGCTCGACTCGTCCTCGATCGCCTGCACCGCACGCTCGATCGTCGGTGGCGCGGCCAGTGCGCCACTGGCGACTTACTCGGCGGTCTTCCCCGGGCTGGTGACGCTCGACCGCCGCATCGCCGAACGGCCGTACATCGATGCAGTCCTGGCGATGGGCGGGTTTCGGCCGCATTTCGTGGAAGCGGACCGCATCGGCCCATTGATCGATCGGCTCTGGTCCGGCGCCGAGCCGGTGCCCGCGCCGAACCTGTACATGGACGACGCGCTGTTTCGCGCCGCTGCCGAGCACGACGACCGGGTATTCCTCAGCGGCACCGATGGTGACACCACGGTCTCCTACGGCTACGAGCGTCTGGCCGAGCTCGCGCGCCGAGGTCGTTGGGACACGTTGCACCGGGAGTCCGTGGCCCTCGCCGCTCGCCTCGGCACCACCCGCGCCCGGGTGCTGTGGCGCCTGGGGATCCGGCCGCTCGTGCCGCCGGCCTGGGGCGCGATCTGGAGCGAGACGGTGGGAACGCAGCCGTGGCCGGTCGCGCGGGCGGTCGACCCGGGGCTGGCCGCTCGAGTCCATCTCGCAGCGCGCCTGCGCGCCGCCGCGCGCGCCCGGGCGTATCCGCGCACCGCACGCGAGGCGCACTGCGCCAACCTCGACTCGGGGCTCCTCGGCTACGCGCTCGAGCTGCTGACCGACACCGCCCGAGCCCATGGCGTGGAATGCCGTTTCCCGTTCTTCGACCGCCGGCTGGTCGATCTCTGCGTCGCCCTGCCCGCCGAGCAGAAGCTCCGCGGCGGCTGGACGCGCTCCATCTTGAGGCGCGCGATGGCGGGCACGATTCCCGATGTGGTGGGTGGGCGTACGACCAAGGGCAACCTCAGCGCGAGCTTCAAGCGCGGGCTGCTCGCCCGATCGCGGGCGGAGATGGACCACTACGTGCTCGGTGAGGCGTCGCCGGTCGCCGCCTACGTCGACGTCGGGCTCCTGCGCCAGGCGTACGCGCGCTTCCGCGCCGCCCCCTTGCGCCGCGACGCGGACGCGCTCACAGTATTCCTCGCGGTCGTTCTCGGGCTGTGGCTCGATCGTTCCAGGCTCGGCCCGTGAAGCGTGGACTTCCGCCCGGAACCGCCGGGGCGACCGCCCGGCTGCTCGGCAATCGCCAGGAGGGTCGAACCATGTCTCAGTCGCACGACGAAGGCGCAAGGCTGCAACGCCAGGCGTGGGAGACGCCGCAGCTCACCGTGCACGGCACCGTCGAGGCGCTCACGCTGCAGAAGAACAAGACTTTCGGGGCCGGCGACGACGTGCTGTTCGAGGGCAACGACATCCTCGCCCCGTTCAGCTGAGAGGCGTTCGGCTGAGCGACGGCGCCGGTGAGGCGCATCTCGGCGTCTCGCCGGCGCTGATCCCGCGTTCCCACCCTCGCCAGGCGTTCCCGCGTCGCCGCGCGGCGATCGGCGCGAGCAGACCGCCGCAGGCCGGGGGCGCCGCCACATCGCTGCGCAGGAAGTCACCTCGACGCAATCGCGACGTCGTCGGGCCCGGACGCCGGGCTCCGAGGGACCGTCAGTGAGGTCCCGGCTGGCGCCGTCGTCGAAGGTTGGGTGGTGCCGGGAGCGAGAATCGAACTCGCACTCCCTCGCGGGAACCGGATTTTGAGTCCGGCGCGTCTACCAGTTCCGCCATCCCGGCACGCGTTGGGGCGCGCCAGAGTATAAGGTCACGACCCCCGGCGCGCCCAGAGGGCAGCGTGGCGTTTCGCCGAGCGGTGGGATCGGGCAACATCCCGCCCCCATGCTGACCCGCGACCTCCACTTCGACCTCCCCGAGGCGCTGATTGCCCAGGTCCCCCTCGCCGAGCGCCGGGCGAGTCGGCTGCTGGTCCTCGACGCGGCAGCCGGTCTGCCGCTCGAGGACCGGCGATTCGTCGACGTCGTCGAGCTGTTGCGCCCGGGCGACCTGCTGGTGGTGAACGACACCCGAGTGGTGCCGGCCCGGCTCCACGGTCGCAAGGATTCCGGTGGTGCGGTCGAGGTCCTCGTCGAGCGGATACACACCGCCCGCCGATTTCGGGCCCTGGTGCGCGCGAGCAAGGCGCCGCGGGTCGGCTCGCGGATCGTGCTGGGGACGACCACGCTGGCGGTGGTGGGACGCGACGAGGCGTTCTTCGAGCTCGAGGTCGAGGGCGATCGTCCCCTCGTCGAGCTGCTGCTCGCCGAGGGTGACGTTCCTCTGCCTCCGTACATTCGTCGGGCGCCCGATGCCGACGACAGCGAGCGCTACCAGACCGTCTACGCCGCCCGGCCCGGCGCCGTCGCCGCGCCCACCGCCGGGCTCCACTTCGACACCGACTTGCTGGCCGCGGTGGCGGCCCGCGGCGTCGAGACCGCCCGCGTGACCCTGCACGTCGGCGCCGGCACGTTCCAGCCGGTGCGTACCGAGCGCCTGGAGGATCACGTGATCCACGGCGAGCTGGTCGAGGTCGGCGAGGCGACGGTCGCGGCGGTGGCCGCGGCGCGCGCTCGCGGCGGGAGAGTGGTAGCCGTCGGCACGACGACGGTACGCGCACTGGAGAGCGCGGCCGGCGACGCGGGGGCCATCGCCGAGCTCAGCGGCGAGACGCGGCTCTTCATCACCCCCGGATACCGATTCCGCTGTGTGGACGCGATGATCACGAACTTCCACCTCCCTGGCTCGACCCTGCTCGGGCTGGTCTGTGCCTTCGCCGGCGTCGAGCGCACGCTGGCCGCCTATCGTCACGCGGTGGACGCGGGCTATCGGTTCTTCAGCTACGGCGACGCGATGCTCGTCACCCGGGCGCCGACATGAGCCGCATCGGATTCGAGCTGCTCGCGCGCGACGGCGAGGCCCGTCGATCGCGCATGACGCTGGCCCGCGAGGTGAGCGTCGACCTGCCCGGGTTCATGCCGGTCGGAACTTACGGCACCGTCAAGGCGATGACCCCGGAGGAGCTCGAGGCCATCGGCGCGCAGCTCGTCGTCGCCAACACCTTCCACCTCATGCTTCGCCCCGGGGCGGAGCGCGTGGCGGCGCTCGGCGGGTTGCATCGCCTGATGCACTGGGACGGCGGCATCCTCACCGATTCCGGGGGCTTCCAGGTCTTCAGCCTCGGCGCGCGCCGCAAGATCACCGAGGCCGGCGTCACCTTCGCCTCGCCGGTGGACGGGGCGCGGGTGTTCCTCGACCCCGAGACCTCGATGCGCGTCCAGCGTCTGCTCGGCTCCGACATCGTCATGGCGTTCGACGAATGCACGCCCTACCCGGCCACCGAGGCCGAGGCGCGCAAGTCCTGGGAGCTGACCCGCCGCTGGGCCGAGCGCTCGCGCCAGGCCCACGGCGACGACGCGCCCGGGGCGCTGTTCGGCATCGTCCAGGGCGGGGTCCATCTCGAGCTGCGCGACGCGTCGCTGGCCGGGCTGGTCGGAATCGGGTTCGAGGGCTACGCGCTCGGCGGGCTGGCGGTGGGCGAGCCCGAGGCGGAGCGCCTGGCGGTGCTCGACCATGTGGCGTCGCGGATGCCGGCCGACCGACCGCGTTACCTCATGGGCGTCGGGCGGCCCGAGGACATCGTCGCCGCGGTGGTTCGCGGTATCGACCTCTTCGACTGCGTGCTGCCGACCCGCAACGCCCGCAACGGTCACCTGTTCACCAGCGAGGGCACGGTTCGGATCCGCAATCGCCGCCACCGCGACGACCCCGGGCCGCTCGACCCGGCCTGCGACTGCTACACCTGCCGCAACTACTGCCGGGCCTATCTGCACCATCTCGACCGCTGCGGTGAGATCCTCGGCGCACGCCTGAACACGATTCACAACCTGCATTACTATCAGTCGCTGGTGCGCGGGTTGCGCGAGGCGATCGCAGCCGGGCGGCTGGCAGACCACGTGGCGCAGCTCGAGGCGGCGTGGGCGCCCGGGCCGGCGGGCGAGGGTGGTTGACGAGGGCCACGGGACCCGTCGGCCGGGGCGCCCCTCGCGAATCCTCCGGCGTGCTGTCATAATGCCCGGCTCGTCCCCGGAGCCGAGACCGACATGGACCTGCTGATTCCGAACGCGTACGCCCAGGGAGGCCCCGGTGGCCCCGGGCTCATCGAGGCCATGCTGCCGTTCCTGGTGCTGTTCGCGGTGTTCTGGTTTCTGCTCATCCGCCCGCAGCAGAAGAAGGTGAAGGAGCACCGGAAGATGGTCGAGGCCCTGTCGAAGGGCGACGAGGTGGTGACGAACGGCGGGCTGCTCGGCAAGGTCAGTAAGGTCGGAGACGCTTTCGTGACCATAGAGATCGCCGATGGCACGGAGGTCCGGGTGCAGCGCATGGCGGTCGCCGCGTTGATGCCCAAGGGGACCATGAAGTCCGTCTGATTTCCCTCCTCGCGGGCGCGCTCCGTCGATGATCAACCAGTACCCCCTCTGGAAGTACCTGCTGGTCGCGGCCGTCATCCTGGCGGCGGCGGTCTACGCGCTGCCGAACATCTACGGCGAGGATCCGGCGGTCCAGGTCTCGGCGAGTCGCGGCGCACAGCTCGACGAGGGCGTGCTGCGGCGGGTCAACGAGCGCCTCGAGCGCGACGGCATCGCGCCGACCGCGGTCGAGAGCACCGACCGTCAGATCCTCGTCCGGCTCGGGGACGAGGAGACCCAGCTCCGCGCCCGCGACGTGATCCGCGACGAGCTCGACCGCAGCTACGTGGTCGCACTGAACCTCGCCTCGGCCACCCCGCGCTGGCTGCTCGATCTCGGCTTGCTGCCGATGTACCTCGGCCTCGATCTGCGCGGCGGTGTCCACTTCCTGATGGAGGTGGACATGGTCGGCGCCATGCGCCAGCAGGAGGAGCGTTACGCTTCGGACATCCGCATCCTGATGCGTGACGAGAAGCTGCGCTACCGCACCGTCACCCGCCTCGACGAGGGCGGGGTGCTGGTGCGATTCCGCGATGCCGAGACCCGCGACCAGGCTTACGAGCTGGTGCGCCGGCAGATCCCCGAGCTCGAGGTCACCACCCAGGACGAGGGCGAGCCGGGATTCCGCGCCCGCGTCAGCGAGACCGCCGAGCGCGATCTGAAGCGGACCGCGGTGGCGCAGAACATCACCACGCTGCGCAACCGCGTGAACGAGCTCGGGGTCGCCGAGCCGGTGATCCAGCAGCAGGGTGACAGCCGCATCGTGGTGCAGCTTCCCGGTGTGCAGGACACCGCCCGCGCCAAGGAGATCCTCGGCGCGACCGCGACTCTCGAGTTCCGCATGGTCGACGACCAGGTCTCGCCGGTCGACGCGCTCGCGGGTCGCGTTCCCGTCACCTCCAAGCTCTACCGCGACCGGGCCGGTCGCCCGGTGGTGCTCAAGCGCAACGTCATGCTGACCGGCGAGTACATCGTGGGCGCCGCCTCGGGGATCGACAACCAGACCGGCTCGCCGGCGGTGTTCATCAATCTCGACGGCAAGGGCGCGCGGCTGTTCTCGGCGCGGACGCGCGAGGAGATCGGTCGGCCGATGGCGACGGTGCTGACCGAGAACAAGTCCGAGACCCGAATCGTCGACGGCAAGGAGGTCAAGCGCCGGTGGACGGTGGAGGAGGTGATCAACGTCGCCACCATCCGTGACCAGCTCGGCGCGCGGTTCCAGATCACCGGTCTCGACAGCACCGAGGAGGCGCGCGACCTCGCGCTGCTCATCCGCTCGGGGGCGCTGGCGGCTCCGATCGAGATCGTCGAGGAGCGGACGGTGGGGCCGAGTCTCGGCCAGGAGAACATCGACCTCGGGCTGCTCTCGGTCCAGATCGCATTCGTGCTCGTGATGGTGTTCATGATCGCCTACTACCGGGCGTTCGGGATGATCGCGAACGTCGCCCTGCTCGCGAACCTGGTGATGATGGTCGCCGTGCTCTCGATGCTGCAGGCGACGTTGACCCTGCCCGGCATCGCCGGAATCGTGCTGACCGTCGGCATGGCGGTCGACGCGAACGTGCTCATCTTCGAGCGCATCCGCGAGGAGCTGCGCAGCGGCAACACGCCACAGGCGAGTATTCACGCTGGCTACGAGAAGGCGTTCTCGACCATCGCCGACGCCAACATCACCACGTTGATCGCGGCCATCGTGCTGTTCGGATTCGGCACCGGGCCGATCAAGGGATTCGCGGTGACCCTGTCGATCGGGATCGCGACCTCGATGTTCACGGCGATCATGGGCACGCGTGCCATCGTCAACCTGATCTACGGCGGGAAGCGACTGACCCGCCTGTCCATCTGAGGTCGATACCCATGGCGCGCAGTCCGCAGGGCCCGGTCCAGACCTCGGGCATCCAGTTCCTGGTCAAGCCGACCAGCATCGACTTCCTCGGGCAGCGACGGCTGGCCTTCATCCTGTCCGGCGCCCTGATCCTGGTGTCGCTGCTATCGCTCGCCGTCCGTGGGCTGAACTTCGGCCTCGATTTCACCGGTGGCACGTTGATCGAGCTCGGCTATCCGGATTCGGCCGACGTCACCGTGGTGCGCTCGACTCTCGCCGACGGCGGTTTCCCCGAGGCCGTGGTGCAGCACTTCGGCACCAGCAAGGACGTGCTCATCCGGATCGCGCCCCGCGAGGGCGTGCAGGAGGCCGAGCTCAGCACCGAGGTGCTGAGGGTGGTGCGCGCGAGCCCGGGCGGTGCCGACGTCGAGCTGCGCCGGGTCGAGTTCGTGGGGCCACAGGTCGGCAAGGAGCTGGCCGAGGACGGCGCGCTCGCGCTGCTGGTGGCGCTGGTCGGAATCCTCATCTACGTCTCGCTGCGGTTCGAGTGGCGATTCGCGGTGGGCTCGGTGGCGGCCCTGGTGCACGATGCGGTGATCACCGTCGGGTTCTTCTCGGTGTTCGGGTTGGAGTTCGACCTGACGGTGCTGGCGGCGGTGCTCGCGGTCATCGGCTACTCCCTGAACGACACCATCGTCGTCTTCGACCGGATTCGTGAGAACTTCCGCAAGCTGCGTCGCGGCACGCCGACGGAGGTGATCAACCGGTCGATCAACGAGACCCTGTCGCGGACCATCATGACCGGCGTCACCACGCTGATCGTGCTGGTGGCGTTGCTGTGGTTCGGCGGTGAGCTGATCCGTGGCTTCTCGATCGCCCTCATTCTCGGCATCGTCGTCGGCACCTACTCGTCGGTCTACGTCGCGAGCGCCATTGCGCTGGCGCTCGGCGTGTCGAAGGCCGACCTCATGCCGGTCAAGAAGGAAGGCGAGGAGAGCGACGCGCGTCCCTGAGGGGCGACGACGGGCGCCACGGCCATCGTCCGCGGCGCGTCGAGCCGAAGGCGTACGGGGGCGCGCGGAGCCGGCGGCGACCTGGATGCCACGCCGCATTGCCGATGCCTCGCGCACCGGAGCCGAAACCCGCTCACCGGACGTACACCCGAGATGTCGAGTCCATCGAGCCCGCACGTGCCGACTGGCGCCCCCATCGTCGAGGTGCGGGGACTGTCGTTCCGGCGCGGCGGGAAGGCGATATTCGACGAGGTCGACCTCGACATCCCGCGCGGCAAGGTCACCGCCATCATGGGTCCGAGTGGGACCGGCAAGACCACCTTGCTCAAGCTGATCGGTGGTCAGCTCCGACCCGATGCCGGTGTGGTGCGGGTCGACGGTCTCGACGTGCATGCAATTCCGCGGGACCGTCTGTTCGAGCTGCGAAAACGAGTCGGCATGCTGTTCCAGAGCGGCGCCCTGCTCACCGATCTCACGGTGTTCGAGAACGTCGCCTTCCCGCTGCGTGAGCACACCCGGCTGGACGAGGCGCTGATCCGGACCCTAGTGCTGTCGAAGCTGGAGGCGGTCGGGTTACGTGGTGCCCGGCACCTGTACCCGCGCGAGCTCTCGGGTGGGATGGCCCGCCGAGCCGCCCTCGCCCGTGCGATCGCGCTCGATCCGATGATGGTGCTCTACGACGAGCCGTTCTCCGGCCAGGACCCGATCACCATGGGCATCCTGGTGCGCCTGATTCGCCGCCTCAACGACGCGCTCGGGCTGACCAGCATCGTGGTTTCCCACGACGTGCCCGAGACCTGCTCGATCGCCGACCAGGTCTATGTCCTGGCCGGCGGCAAGGTGGTCGGGCGCGGCGCGCCGGCCGAGCTCCAGGCGAGCGAGTCGCCGTGGGTGCGGCAATTCATCGGCGGGCTCCCGGACGGGCCGGTGCCGTTCCACCATCCGGCCGTGCCCTATCTCGATGACCTGCTGGCGGGGCCGCCGCGATGACCGGTTCCCTCGCCGCGCTCGGGCGTTGGGCAATCGGGGTGTTCGGCCGTCTCGGACGGGGGCATCTGTTCCTGCTCCAGGTGCTCGGCGCGAGCGCCACCCTCTTGCCGCGTTTCGGTCTGGTCGTCGCCCAGATCTGGTCGGTCGGAGTGCTCTCCCTGCTGATTATCATCGTCGCCGGGACGTTCGTCGGAATGGTCCTCGGACTGCAGGGGTATAATACGCTCGTTGACTTCGGGGCCGAGGAGTCGCTCGGCGTCGCCGTCGCCAAGTCCTTGACTCGAGAGCTCGGACCGGTGATCGCGGCGCTGCTGTTCGCGGGCCGGGCCGGCTCGGCGCTGACCGCCGAGATCGGCTTGATGAAGGCGACCGAGCAGCTCGAGGGCATGGAGATGATGGCGGTCGACCCGCTGCGGCGGGTGGTCGCGCCGCGGTTCCTGGCCGGGCTGATCGCGATGCCGCTGCTCGCCGCGATCTTCACCGCCATCGGCGTGCTCGGCGGCTACTTCGTCGGCGTCGGGTTGCTCGGGGTCGACGATGGCGCCTTCTGGTCGCAGATGCAGGCCAAGGTGGAGCTCATGGACGACGTCGTGAACGGCGTCGTGGTCAAGAGCCTGGTGTTCGGATGGGTGGTCACCTGGATCGCGGTCTTCGAGGGATACGACTGCGTGCCGACCTCCGAGGGGGTCGGCAAGGCCACGACCCGCACCGTGGTGCATTCGTCACTCGCGGTGCTGGGATTGGACTTCGTGCTGACGGCGCTGATGTTCAATCAGTGATGCGGCAAGGCCGATGATTGGTCCGGCGATGAATGCAACGAGGCGGACGGCTTGAACACGCGAACGGTCGAGATCGGGGTGGGAGTGTTCGTCGCGCTCGGGTTCGCCGCGCTGCTGATGTTGGCGATGCGGGTGAGCAATCTGGCGGAGTCCGGAGGCGGGCACGGCTACTCGGTCGTCGCCCACTTCGACAATGTCGGTGGCCTCAAGGTCCGGTCGCCGGTGACCATCGCGGGCGTTCGTGTCGGGCGGGTGTCCGACATCCGCTACGACAGTGAGCACTACGTCGCGGCGGTGACGATGTCCATCGAGCCCCAATTCGACCGCATTCCGGCCGACAGCAGCGCGTCGGTCCTCACCGCCGGTCTGCTCGGCGAGCAGTACATCGGGTTGGAGCCGGGCGGCGACGAGACCAGCCTCAAGGACGGGGACGAGATCAAGTTCACCCAGTCGGCGTTGGTGCTGGAGCAGGTGGTCGGCCAGTTCCTGTTCAGCAAGGCGTCCGAAGGGAGCAAGTGAGAAGGGATGAGCACCATGCAGCTTCGAATGCCCATCATCGCCATGCTCGCCATCGTCCTCGGTTGGGGGGCGGCGGCGTGGGCCGACGAGCCGCCGGCACAGACCCTGGTGCGCGACACCACCGACAAGGTGGTGTCGGCGTTGAAGCGCGAGCGCGATGCGATCGAGGCCGACCCGGAGCGGCTCTACACGCTGGTGGACGAGATCGTGCTGCCCCACTTCGACTTCGTGCGCATGTCGCAGCGCGTGCTCGGAAAGTACTGGCGCGACGCGAGTGACGAGCAGCAGCAGCGCTTCGCGCGCGAGTTCCAGGCGTTGCTGGTTCGGACCTATGCGACCGCGTTGCAGGAGTACCGCGACCAGACCATTCGCTTCCTGCCATCGCGTGAGCGGCCCGGCGGCGACGAGGTGAGCGTGCGCACCGAGGTCGAGCAGCCCGGCGGCCCGCCGATCCCGATCAGCTATGAGATGACGCGGGTCGGCGAGGCCTGGAAGGTCTTCGACGTCGCCATCGATGGCGTGAGCCTGGTGATCAACTATCGCTCGACGTTCGCCAACGAGATCCGCCAAAAGGGGATCGACGGGCTGATCGAGCGGCTGCAGGCGCACAATCGCGAGAAGCGTGGCGCGTGAGCGCGGCGCAGGCGACCCGTGAGGCGGACGGGCGGCTGGTCCTGCGTGGCCCGCTGACGTTCGCCACGGTAGACGAGCTGCTGGCGACGGTCCGTGCCGCAGCCGGGGTGCCCCGCCTGCGGGTGGACCTGGACGCGGTGTCGACGACCGACAGCGCGGGCGTCGCGTTGCTGGTCGAGATTCTGCGGGTGGCGCGGCGCCAGGGCGGTGAGGTGACCTTCGAGAACCCTCCCGACCAGCTCCTCGCCATCGCTGGCACCAGTGGACTGGATGCGGTCCTGCTCGGTCGCTCGTCGGGTGGTGACGTGCTCGCCACCGCGGCACCGGTCAGCGGGTCGGGAAACTGAGACGAAACGGCGCGAGCGCGCCATCGCGGCAGCGGGGGAGGGCAGCGGGGTGAATCCGGCGGAGATCGAGCGGCTCATCGCGGCGGGGCTCGAGACCGACCACGTCGCGGTGAGCGGAGACGGTCGGCACTTCGAGGCCATCGTGGTCAGCTCGGCATTCGCCGGTAAGGCCGTGCTCGCTCAGCACCGCATGGTCTACGCGACGCTCGGCGACCGCTTCGACCGCGACGAGCTGCACGCGCTGTCCATCAAGACATTCACGCCCGAGCAGTGGGCGCGTACGGGGCGCGGCTGAGCGCCCCGCGCGCGCCGCTCGGCCCTGGGAGTCGGTTCCATCAATCAGCCCACACCCTTGGACAAGCTCATCATCAGTGGCGGATACCCGCTTTCCGGGGAGATCCGCATCTCGGGAGCGAAGAACGCCGCCTTGCCGATCCTCGCCGCGACACTGCTCGCGGACGGACCGGTGACCGTCGGCAACATCCCGCACCTCCATGACATCACCACCACGATGGAGCTCCTCGGACGAATGGGGGTCAGTCTCATCGTCGACGAGCGGATGAACATCGAGGTCGACCCGACCACCATCCGCGAGCTGTTCGCGCCCTACGACCTCGTCAAGACGATGCGCGCGTCCATCCTCGTGCTCGGCCCGCTGCTGTCGCGGTTCGGTGAGGCGGTGGTGTCGCTGCCCGGCGGATGCGCCATCGGCTCGCGGCCGGTGAACCTCCACATCGAGGGTCTCTCGAAGATGGGGGCCGACATCCGCGTCGAGGGCGGCTACATCCACGCCCGGGCCAAACGGCTGCACGGCGCGCGCCTGGTGATGGACCTGGTGACGGTCACCGGGACCGAGAACCTGATGATGGCCGCGACCCTCGCCAAGGGCACCACCATCATCGAGAACGCCGCGCGCGAGCCCGAGGTGGTCGATCTCGCCAATTGCCTGAACGCGATGGGCGGCAACGTCACCGGCGCCGGCTCGGCGACGATCGTCGTCGAGGGCGTGGACAATCTGCGCGGCACCCACTACGACGTGCTCCCCGACCGCATCGAGAGCGGGACCTACCTGGTGGCGGCCGCGATCACCGGCGGCAAGATCAAGATCAAGGACACCCGTCCCTGGATGCTCGATGCGGTGACCGAGAAGCTGCGCGAGACCGGCGCCGACATGGAGGTGGGCGACACCTGGATCTCGCTCGACATGCACGAGCGGCGCCCGCAGGCGGTGAACATCACCACCTCGCCCTATCCGGCGTTCCCGACCGACATGCAGGCCCAGTTCACCGCGCTCAACGCGGTCTCCGAGGGCACCGCGATGATCTCGGAGACGGTGTTCGAGAATCGCTTCATGCACGTGCACGAGCTGCAGCGCATGGGGGCGGACATCCGTC
The DNA here is from genome assembly GCA_024234875.1 of Ectothiorhodospiraceae bacterium. Taxonomy (GTDB): domain Bacteria; phylum Pseudomonadota; class Gammaproteobacteria; order HK1; family HK1; genus JACKNM01. Next base: position 697,097 of record JACKNM010000003.1, read on the forward strand.
TGCAAGGAAATACTGCATTCACACGCGGGGTCGGGCGGCTCACCGGGGCGCCGGTGATGGCGACCGATCTCCGCGCCTCGGCAAGCCTCGTCCTGGCCGGGCTGGTGGCCGAAGGTGACACCGTGGTCGATCGCATCTATCACATCGATCGGGGCTACGAGAGCATCGAGGAGAAGCTCGCGAAGCTCGGTGCGCGGATCCGTCGTGTTCCCGGCTGACGCGGTCGCGCGGGTGGTGGCGGCGCGACGACGGGAGACGTGGTGGTGTTGACTCTGGCGCTGTCGAAGGGGCGAATCCTCGACGACACCCTGCCGCTGCTCGCCGGGCTCGGGATCGTTCCGGAGGTCGATCCGGAATCCAGTCGCAAGCTGGTCCTGGGCACCAACCATCCGGACTTGAGATTGCTGGTGCTGCGGGCGCAGGACGTCCCGACTTTCGTCGAGCACGGTGCTGCCGACCTCGGTGTCGCGGGCAAGGACGTGCTGATGGAGCACGGCGCGGCCGGGCTCTACGAGCCGCTCGACCTCGGTATCGCACGTTGCCGCATCATGGTGGCCGCGCGGGCCGACGCCCCACCGATCGTCGGCCGCCCACGTGTCGCCACCAAGTACCCGATGATCGCGCGCCGCCACTTCGCAGCGAAGGGGGTGCAGGTCGAGGTGATCAAGCTCTACGGATCGATGGAGCTGGCGCCACTGGTCGGGCTGGCCGACCGCATCGTGGACCTGGTGGACACCGGCAAGACGCTGGAGGCCAACGGGCTGGTCGAGGTCGAGCACATCGCCGACATCAGCTCTCGGCTGGTGGTCAACAAGGCGTCGATGAAGATGAAGCACGCGGCCGTGCGCGACCTGATCTCGCGCCTGGCCGGGGCGGTCGGCGCCGAGCACGGGCGACCGCGGCGCGCCGCGGTGGGGAGCGTGTGATGCGCATGCGGCGCTTCGACAGCCGGGCGCCCGACTTCGCGGCCCGATTCCGCGAGTTGGCGGCGAGCGAGGTCGAGTGGGACCTCGACATGGAGCGCGACGTCCGCGCGATTCTCGCGCGCGTGCGTGCCGAGGGTGACGCGGCGCTGGTGGAGTTGACCGCGCGACTGGACCGCCACGTCGTCGAGAGCGCGCAGGAGCTGGTGGTCGGGCCGGACCGGGTCGAGGCCGCGTGGGCGCGACTGCCGGTGGCCGAGCGTGACGCGCTCGAGGCGGCGGCCCGGCGTATCCGTGACTATCACGAGCGCCAGAGAATCGAGTCGTGGCAGGCCACCGACGAGCACGGCAACGTGCTCGGGCAGCACGTCACGGCGCTCGACCGCGTCGGCATGTACGTGCCGGGCGGGAAGGCCGCCTATCCGTCGTCGGTCTTGATGAATGCGATTCCGGCCAAGGTCGCGGGCGTGGCCGAGGTGGTGATGACGGTGCCGGCTCCCGGTGGCGCGTTGAACGACGCGGTGCTGGGCGCGGCGCGGGTGGCCGGGGTCGGGCGGATCATCACCGTCGGTGGCGCGCAGGCGGTCGGTGCTCTGGCCTACGGGACCGGTGTGGTGCCGGCGGTCGACAAGATCGTGGGCCCGGGCAATGCCTGGGTGGCGATGGCCAAGCGCCTGGTCTTCGGGACGGTGGGGATCGACATGATCGCAGGGCCGTCGGAGATCGTGGTGGTGTGCGATGGGCACACCCCGGCGGAATGGATCGCCGTCGACCTGTTCTCGCAGGCCGAGCACGACGAGGATGCCCGAGCCATCCTGCTCTGTCCCGACGACGCCTACCTCGACGCGGTCCAGGCAGAGGTCGAGCGCCTGCTGCCGACGATGGAGCGCTCGCAGATCATCGCCACCTCGCTCTCCGAGCGGGGCGCCCTGGTGCGGGTGCGGGATCTCGAGGAGGCGGTCGAGCTCGTCAACCAGCTCGCGCCGGAGCACCTCGAGCTATCGGTCGAGGCGCCCGATGCGCTGTTGCCGCGCCTCCGGCACGCGGGTGCGGTATTCCTCGGGCGTCATACTCCGGAGGCCCTCGGCGACTACTGTGCCGGTCCGAACCACGTGCTGCCGACCGCACGTACCGCGCGCTTCTCGTCGCCGCTCGGGGTCTACGATTTCCAGAAGCGAACCAGCCTCATCGGCTGTAGTCCTGGCGGGGCAATCCCCCTGGCGCGGGTGGCCTCGGTGCTCGCCCGCCGCGAGGCGCTCACCGCCCATGCGCGCTCGGCCGAGCTGCGCATCGAGGCTGGCAACGGCCCGGCGAGGGCCGACGGAGACAGCCGATGACCGATTCCGCCGCGGCGCGCGTGCAACGGCTCGTTCCCGAGGGGATCCGTGGCCTGTCCGCCTATCACGTGGCCGACTCTCGTGGCTACGTGAAGCTGGATGCGATGGAGAACCCGTATCCCTGGCCCGAGGATTTGCGCGACGCCTGGCTCGCGCGGCTGCGGGGCGAGCAACCGAACCGGTATCCGGAGTCGAGCGCGCCATCACTGAACCGACTCCTGCGCCAGGTGATGGCAATCCCCGACGGGCTCGAGCTCGTTCTCGGCAACGGCTCGGACGAGCTGATCCAGCTCCTGATGCTCGCGGTGGCGCCCGGCACGCCCGTGCTCGCACCGGAGCCGAGCTTCAGCATGTACGCGGTGTGTGCCCGGGTGCTCGGGCGACCCTATGTTCCCGTCGCGCTCGACCCGCAGACGTTCGCGCTGCGTCGCGCGGCGATGCTGGAGGCCATCGAGGCCCACCGCCCGGGGCTGGTCTTCATCGCCTACCCCAACAACCCGACCGGCAACCTGTTCGAGCGGGCGGACGTCGAGGCGGTGATCGAGGCGAGTCCCGGTCTGGTGGTCATCGACGAGGCGTACGCCCCTTTCGCCGGGGTGACGATGGTCGACGCCGCGCTCTCCCGGCCGAACGTGGTGGTGGTGCGGACGGTGTCGAAGCTCGGCCTGGCGGGCCTGCGGCTCGGGCTGCTGTGCGGGCAGACGGAATGGGCGACGGAGCTCGAGAAGGTACGCCTTCCGTACAACATCAACATCCTCACTCGGGCGAGCGCCGAGTTCGCGCTGGAGCACCACCGCGTCTTCGACCGCCAGGTGGCACGGATTCTCGAGGACCGCGAGCAGCTGCTCGGTCGGCTGCAGGCGATGAACGCGGTCGATGTGTGGCCGAGCGCGGCGAACTTCCTGCTGGTCCGGGTGCCCGGGCGGGGCGCGGGGCTGGTCGACGCGCTCAAGGCCGAGGGCGTCCTGGTCCGTCGGCTCCACGGCTCGAGTCCGCTGCTGGAGGACTGCATCCGGGTCTCCGTCGGGACCCCGGAGGAGAACGAGGCCTTCCTCGCTGCTCTGGCTGCGGTGCTCTGACCACCGGGCGTCCCCGAGGTGGGGCGATACGCCGCGTGGCCGCTCCCTGGCGGCGACCGGCGCATCGTCGGTATTGCCGGCGACGGCACGAATCGACGCGGACCCTCGTCCCTGACGGGCATTTGGCCTTGACCTTGGCGGCGTCGGTGTAGGATCCTTGCGCGGTTTCGTGCACAAATCTCGTCCGCTCGTCCGTAGCCGCTCGGTCTCGTCCCGCCGCGGTTCCCGCGGCGAGCCCCCGAACAAGGAGTCTCCATCGCCATGAGTGCAGATGGTGCCGATCTGCGTCGCCGCCGTTTCCTGACCGGCGCGGTGACAGTGGTCGGTGGCGTCGGCGCGGCATTTGCCGCCTGGCCGTTCGCCTCCGCCTGGCAGCCAAGTGAGCGTGCCCGAGCCATCGGCGCGCCGATCGAGGTCGATATCAGCAAGCTCGAGCCGGGTCGCCTGCTCACCGACAAGTGGCAGGGCAAGCCGGTGTGGATCATGCGCCGCACCGAGGACGTGCTGACCCAGCTTCCGGGTCTCGACGGCGAGCTGCGTGATCCGAAGTCCGAGGAGGACCAGCAGCCGTCCTACGCCACGAACGAGTATCGCTCGATCAAGCCCGAGGTCCTGGTCCTGGTCGGACTGTGCACCCACCTCGGTTGCTCGCCGACCTACCTCAAGGCGGGCGATCCGCAGCTCGGGGCCGAATGGAAGGGCGGTTTCTTCTGCCCCTGCCACGGCTCGCGGTTCGACCTCGCCGGGCGCGTGTTCGCGGGCGTGCCGGCACCGACCAACCTGGTCGTGCCGCCGCACAAGTACCTCAGCGATACGCGCATTCTGATCGGCGAGGATTCCGGGGGGGCGGCCTGATGAAGTCGATGCTGACCGGGCTGCTGGAATGGACGGATGCCCGCTTCCCACTGACCAAGATGTGGGACGAGCACCTCGCGAAGTACTACGCGCCCAAGAACTTCAACCTCTGGTACTTCTTCGGCTCGCTGGCGTTGCTGGTCCTGGTGATGCAGATCCTCACCGGGATCTGGCTCACGATGTACTACAAGCCGGACGCGGAGGGCGCCTTCCGCTCCGTCGAGTACATCATGCGCGAGGTGGAGTGGGGCTGGCTCATCCGCTACATGCACTCGACCGGCGCGTCGGCGTTCTTCATCGTCGTCTACCTGCACATGTTCCGCGGGCTGATGTACGGCTCGTACAAGCAACCGCGCGAGCTGATCTGGGTCGTCGGCATGCTGATCTACGGCGCGTTGATGGCCGAGGCCTTCTTCGGCTATCTGCTCCCGTGGGGGCAGATGTCCTTCTGGGGCGCACAGGTCATCATCTCGCTGTTCGGCGCGATCTACGAGCCGCTCGCGGTCTGGATTCGCGGTGACTACGTCGTCTCCGATGCCACCTTGAATCGCTTCTTCTCCCTCCACGTGGTGGCGATTCCGATGCTCCTCCTCGGCCTGGTCGCGGCGCACATCATCGCGTTGCACGAGGTCGGCTCGAACAACCCGGACGGGGTCGAGATCAAGAAGAAGAAGAACGCCGACGGCATCCCTCTGGACGGCATCCCGTTCCATCCCTACTACACCGTGAAGGACATCATGGGGGCGGTCGGCTTCCTGATCCTGTTCGCGGCGGTGGTGTTCTTCGTGCCGGAGTTCGGCGGTTGGTTCCTCGAGAGCGCGAACTTCGTGCCGGCCGACCCGCTGAAGACGCCGGAGCACATCCTGCCGGTGTGGTACTTCACACCCTACTACGCAATCCTCCGTGCCATCCCGGACAAGATCCTGGGCGTGGTCGCGATGGGGGCTGCGGTGGTGATCCTGTTCGTCATCCCGTGGCTGGACCGGCACCCGGTGCGCTCGGTGCGCTATCGCAGCTCGCTGTTCAAGCTGCTGCTGGCGGTCTTCGCGGTGACCTTCGTCGTCCTCGGCTACCTCGGCACGCAACCGCCGACGCCGGTGTTCTCGGAGATCGGCCTGCGCCTCGGGGAGATCTACTTCTCCTTCTTCCTGGTGCTCTGGTACTACAGCCGCGAGCGGTCTGCAGCCTGCACCTGGACAGTGCTCGTGTTCGTCGCGGTCATCATGCTCATCGGTGATGGAATCCGTTACGACGAGGCGAAGGCCGGGCTGATGATGAAGAGCGCGCTGCTGCCCATCGGCTTCTACTTCGTGTTCGTGTTCCTTCCCATGATCGCCCCGGGCCTCAACGCATCGAAGCCCGTGCCGGAGAGAGTGACGTGATGAGCGGGTCGATGCGAAGCTACTTGTTGGGGGCGGTGATGCTGGCGCTGCCCGCGCTGGCTCAGGCGGCCGGCGGCGCGATGGCGCTGGTGCCCGCGCGGCCCGATGTTCACGACCAGCCCTCGCTCCAGAATGGGGCGAAGGTGTACATGAACTACTGCCTCGGATGCCATGCGTTGTCCTACATGCGCTACACGCGTGTCGGCAAGGACATCGGGCTGAACGACGACCAGGTGAAGGACAACCTCGTCCTCACCGGGGCCAAGGTGGTCGACGAGATCCGCAACTCGCTTCGCGCCGACGATGCCAAGCGCTGGTTCGGTGTGCAGCCGCCGGACCTGTCGGTGGTGGCGCGATCGCGTGGACCGGACTGGCTCTACTCGTACCTGCTCACCTTCTATCACGACCCGAACCCGGCCCGGCCGTTCGGCGTCAACAACGTCGTGTTCCCGGATGTCGCCATGCCACATGCCCTCCACGCACTGCAGGGCGTGCAGCGTCGTGAGGCCGGTGTCGTTCCCGAGGGAGCGAAGTCGGTGGCGCCGGTCGGCCTCGAGTTCGACGGGGCGGACCTGCTGGTGGTGAAGCAAGCAGTCATGCCCGACGGCAGCCACGAGCGCTTTGCCGATCGCCTGGTGCTGGAGAGCGAGGGCGAGCTCTCTCCTGGCCAGTATCGAAAGGCCACGCGTGACCTGGTGAACTTCCTCACCTACATCGGTGAGCCGGCGCAGCTCGATCGATACCGCCTCGGCATGTGGGTCATCCTGTTCCTGATCGTGCTCTTCGTGTTGTCGCGCGCGTTGTACAAGGAGTACTGGCGAGACGTCCACTGATGTCGAATCGGCGGGGTCCACGTGGCCTCGCCTGCCCGCCAGCCTGCGGAGGGCTCGACGGCACCCTACGAGCCCTCGCCGCCTGGTTCCGGGGCGGGGGAGAGGGACCGATGTGATGCCGGTCCCGCCCGGGACGGCCGCCGATGGTCCGGCGAGCTCGGTGCACGTGCCGCGAAGCCGTCGGGACGCGTGAGGCAAGGTCCGCAGAGCGGCAGGCCTTCCCGCGGTGACAAGGACGCACCGCCATTCTCGAGTGCATGTGCACTCGAGAATGCGAGGCAGGCGCATGCCGCACTTTGTGCCTGCCGTCTCTGCACGACTCCACGATGGAGCCCTGCGGAGTTCCCCAAGGGCCTCGGGGCCCCAAGAAGGCGATTACGATGCGGTTGTACTCCGATCCCCTCGACCCCGCCTGCCACGCGGTTCGATTCGTGCTGGCGGAGAAGGCGATCAACGTCGAGATTCAGAACGCGACCGCCACCGAGCGGCCGGAGGATCTCAGCGACCTCAATCCCTATCCGAGCGTGCTGACCCTGGTCGACCGCGACCTGGTGCTGTATGAGCCTCAGGTGATCATGGAGTACCTGGACGAGCGCTTCCCGCATCCACCGCTGATGCCCGTCGATCCGGTGGCGCGCGCCAACAACCGCCTGTACCGGTACCGGCTGCAGCGCGACATCTACGACATGGTCGGTGACCTCGAGGGGGATGCCACGGCAGCGGCGAACGCGGCGAGAAAGAGCTTGCGCGATCAGCTGACCGCCATCGCGCCGGCGTTCGCGCAGCGCAAGTTCTTCATGTCCGACGACTACTCCCTGGTGGACTGCTTCTTCGCGCCGATTCTCTGGCGCCTCAATCGTTACCAGATCAAGCTGCCGCCGCAAGCGAAGCCGCTGCGCGCCTATGCCGACCGGATGTTCGAGCGTGAGGCGTTCGAGGAGAGCCTCAGCGACGCCGAGCGCGAGCTGCGCGACGGCTGAATCCAGTAGTCGGCGCGGGGCCACGCCGCCTCGTCCGGTGATGGTGCTCCGCTTTCCGGGTCGGGAGCACGGTCAGCGCCGCGTGCGCATCATTCCGCGAGTGAGGGATGACTGAAGAATCGACCACGATGTCGTCCTCGCGTCCCTATCTGCTGCGCGCGGTGCGCGAGTGGCTGGTGGACAACGGGCTCACGCCGCAACTCCTCGTCGACGCGCAGCGCCCGGGAGTCGAGGTGCCGGCCGATTCGGTCCAGGACGGTCGCATCGTGCTGAACATCGCCGACCGTGCGGTCCGCGGTCTGGTGCTCGGCAACGATCAGATCCAGTTCGAGGCTCGCTTCGGCGGGCGTCCGTTCCGCGTCCGTGTCCCGTTGCACGCGGTCGTCGCGATCCTCGCGCGCGAGAACGGAGTCGGGATGTCGTTTCCACTCGAGGAGCCTCCGCCGGAGCCGCCAAGGCCTCCATCCGGCACGGAGGACGGCACGACGTCGGCCGAGCCCGGTCCGAGCGACCGTCCCCGACCCACTCTCAAGGTCGTGAAGTAGCCGAGCGGGCGAATCCGCTCAGTGGCGATGGTCGCCGTGTATCGGCACGACTCGTGCCGTGCGCTCCGGCCAGCGCTCGCCGTCGGCCCGCTCGGGGATGTAGATCGAGACCACGTGCTGACCCTCCAGGGTCACCGTCGCGGCGTGTCGTTGTCGGCCATCCCAGGTGATCTCGAAGCCGTAGACCCGCTGTAGACACGGTGCCGGGCGGAGCTTCGGCCGGACACGCATCAAGGCCACGGTGTCGTCGAGTAGCTGGGCATCGTAGCTACGACATCCGGCCCGGCAGGCTCGCATCGCATGCTCCCTGGCGCGCATCGAGTCGCGCCAGGCGATCACCACGACGGCGAGCGCGAGCAGTCCGAACAACGCGGTGCCCATGGGCCAGATTCACCTTCCGCACGGCCGGGCGGGCGTGTCGCCTGCGAGGGCCAGCGGGCACGCCCGATGCAGGCGGGTGTCTACAGAGATACCTCAGTCGAGGTACTCGAACACCTTGACCACGCGCTGAACCCCACCGACCTGCCGCGCGACGTTGGTGGCGGCGTCGGATTCCTCGCGGGTGCTGATGCCCATCAGGAACACCACGCCGCTCTCGGTGACCACCTTGGTCCGAGCGGCGAGGTTCACGTCGAGGTTGAGGAGCTGGCTCTTCACTTTCCCGGTGATCACCGAATCGCTCGAGCGCGCGAGCAGCGAGCTCGGGGCGGCAATGGCCAACTCGTTGTGGACCAGACGGACCTTCGGGACCTCGCGTGCGCGCTCCCCGGCGCGACTGCGCAACGCCTCGTTCGGCGCCTCACCAGTGAGTAGCACCACGTTGTTGTAGCTGGTCACGTTGATGTGCGTCTGATCCTGCATCTCGGGATCCGAGCGCAGCGCCTCGTAGACCTTCAGCTCGATCAGGGTGTCGTCGATGAAGGTGCCGGCAGTGCGCCGGTCGTACGCGATGGCCGCGGCGCCGGCCGCGCCCGCTCCGACCGCCGCGACGCAGCCCTGCAGGAGCACCGGCACGCCGAGCACTCCGGCAACGAGCAGCAGCCTGCGCAGTCGATTCACTTGGGTTCCTCCTCGTCGATGAGGTGGTTGTCGATGAGGTCGCAGAGGCAGTGCACCACCAGCAAGTGGACCTCCTGGATTCGAGCCGTGCTCTCGGCCGGCACCCGGATCTCGACGTCGTCGGCACCGAGCAGGCCGGCCGCCGGCCCACCGTCACGCCCGTCCAGTAGCACCACGCGCAGCCCCCCGCGATGGGCCGCCTCGATGGCCGCGCAGACGTTGGGGGAGCGGCCGCTGGTGGTAATCGCGACCAGCACGTCTCCCGGCCTGCCCAGAGCCTCGACCTGGCGTGAGAACACCGCGTCGTAGCCGCGGTCGTTGCCGATCGAGGTGACCACCGAGGGGTCGGTGGTCAGGGCCAGCGCGGCGAGCGCACGTCGCTCGCGCTCGAATCGGTTGACCAGCTCGGAGGCGAGGTGCTGAGCGTCGCCAGCGGACCCGCCGTTTCCACAGGCGAGCACCTTGGCACCCGCGCGAAGCGCGCTCAGCATTACCGCGGCGGCACGTGCGACCACCGGCGCGAGGGGCGCAGCGGCGCCTTCCTTGGTCGCGATGCTCGCCCGGAACAGCGCGCGTACGCGCTCGACGTCTGTCATGGTGCTCGCCCGATTCGGCGCCTCGAACCGCCGGCATTATGCATCAAAGGCATCACGTATCCAGGTGATCCGGGCAGGCCCACCGCTCGCCGGTGGCTCCACGGTGACCACGTCGAAGCGGCAGGGCGGCAACTCCCGGTCCGCGTGTGCGGCGAGAAAATGCTCGGCCGCGGCCACGATGCGACGTTGCTTGCCGCGGGTCACGCTCTCGAGCGCACCGCCATAGTCGCGGCGCGCGCGGTAGCGGACCTCGACGAAGACCAGCGTGGCGCCGTCCATCGCGACCAGGTCGATCTCACCGGCGCGGCAGCGGTAGTTCGCGTGCAGGACCCGCAGGCCGTGGGCGCACAGATGCCTCCGCGCGGCCCGCTCGACGAGCGCGCCGCGCGCGGTGGTGGTGGGGCCGGAGGGCGGCACGCCGTAGCCGCGGTGGTCAGCGCGGCGGCGCGTCCCCGAGTGGTCGGAGCTGCCCCTCGGCGAAGCGCGCGAAGGCGAGCCGCCGCATCACGATGCGGCCCGGCGCCAGGCGCAGCCAGCCGGTCGCGCCCGGCACCTCCGCCGCCGGATCGCCGTAGAGCTGACCGAGGCGGGTGACCAGACGGTAGGCATCGACACCGAATGCATACAGCCGCCCGAGGGGCGACAGCGATTCGGGGAACGACTCGTTCACGCGGCGCGCCAGATCGTCCGGGACCTGGTCCGGCGCCAGTACCCATGGCATGTCCCCGATCACCACCCCCTCGACGTCCAGGTCGGACTGCGGATCGGGCTGGCCGATGTAGATGTGCGAGGTGGCCCAGATCGGGATCTCCTCGGCGCCGAAGAAACGCATGTGCGGTTGGATCTGGCGCGCCTGGCGCGGAAACGCCGCCATGAACACGAAATCGAGGTCCTGACGGTGTCGCGGCTGGTGCTCGACCCGGCGACCCAGGGCGGCGACCAGCTCCTTGGCGCGCCGCTCGCTGGCGTCGATCCCGAGCAGCGCCTTCACCGGTCCCGAGAGGTCGCGGGCATCGGCGTCGTAGCGGGCACGCGCGACCGTGCGGCCACCGAGCGCGCTCCAATGCTCGGCGAAGGCGGAGTCGACGCGCGAGCCCCACTCGCCCTCGGGCGCGATCACCCCGGCGTGGCGATAGCCCTCGGCGAACGCCCGGTCGGCCACCGCGCTGGCCTCGCCCTCGGGTGAGAGCGCGAACTGGAACATCCAGGTCGGCGCCTCGACCGACGCCTCGCCGTCCCCGCCGAGCTGATTGAGTGCGATGGTGGGGACCGGCAGCTCTCCCAGCGCCGCCACTGCCGCGACCGCCGACTTCTCGAGTGGGCCGATCACCATTCCGGCGCCGGCCTCGACCGCACGTCGGTACAGCACCGCGGCGTCGCCGCTGCCGGTGTCGACGACGTCGACCGCCGGCGTGCGACCGCTGCTCGAGTCGACGAGTCGCGCCGCCATGAAGCCGTCCCGCACCGCGCGCGCCGCCGCCTCGAAGCGCCCGGTGAGCGGAAGCAGGAGGGCGATGCGCTCCGGTGGCCCCGCCGACAGGCGGCTCTCGCCGAGCAGCGCGGGAAGGATCTCGGTACTGGCCGGATGACCGGCATAGGCGAGCCGCCACTGCGCCAGGCGCTCGGGCATCCGCGACCGATCCTCGGCGCCGGTGACCGCGATCTCCGCCAGCGCCACCCACCCCCCGAGCGTGTCGGGTGGTGGCGTGCGGGCGGCGCCGAGCGCCAGCGGCGAGAGCTGACGAAGTCCCTCCCAAAGCGCCTGGCGATTGCTCGCCAGCGCCGCCTCGTCGGTCAACAGCAGCTCCAGCTCGACGCGCTCGCGCGCCGCCTCCAGAGGGTTGCCGACCGCGGCGTAGGCGCGGGCACGCACCTCCCTGGCAGTCGCCAACGAGGTGGCCGGCAACGCGCCGAGCGCGCTCGCCGGAAGCGCCGCCAGCACCTCTGCCGGGCGGTCCTCGGCCAGCGCGATGCGCCCGCGGACCAGGCCGGCGCGGGCATCCAGCGTCGGGTCGCCGAGAGTCGGGGGCAGGTTGCCGGCGGCGAGGCGGGCGAGGTCGAGCCGGTCCGCACCGAGGTACGCCTCGGCCGCGGCGAGCCGATACGGGGCCGCCGCCGCCTCCGGCAGCGACTCCACCAGCCGCATGTAGGCCTCGCCGCCCTCCACCGCGCGGCCCTCTGCAATCAGGGACGCGGCGGCGCTCGCGGCGGCCTGCCGGCGCTCGACCTCCTGCGGGGAAGGGCCGGTCGCACAGGCGGCGAGGAGCAGGCAGGCGAGGGCGAGAGGGGCGCTGCGCCGCGCGATGCTTGGCATGGCTCGAGTCCGTTCAGTCCGAAAGGCGCGATGGTACTCCATGCGGCGCGGCGCCGGGCTCGCGCCCCATGTCGCCCGAGGACCGGTCTCGGGCAGAATCGGGCGCGACGGCCGGTGCCCCCGTGCGCGTCGACGCCAGCCCCGGCAGGAGCGATCCTCGATGGACGACCCGAGTAGCACCGATGCCACCCGCCCCGATGGGGGGGTCTTGCTGGTGGTCGCGACGCCGATCGGCAATCTCGGTGACATCTCGCCGCGCGCCGCGCGAGCACTGGCCGACGCCGATCTGGTCCTCGCCGAGGACACCCGCCACACCGCGCGGCTGCTGGCCCACCTGGGCGTGACCACGCCGACGCAGTCCTTCCACGACCACAACGAGGCGCGTCGCGTCGACGCGGTGCTCGCCCGGCTCGCCGCCGGCGAGACGGTGGCCCTGGTCAGCGATGCAGGCACGCCGCTGGTCAGCGACCCGGGCTATCTCCTCGTGCGAGCGGCCCGCGAGGCGGGCTTCCGCGTGAGCCCACTTCCGGGGCCGAGCGCGATCCTCGCGGCGCTGAGCGTGGCCGGGCTGCCCAGCGCCCGCTTCGTCTTCGAGGGCTTCCTGCCGGCGCGCGACGGCGCCCGTGGGTCGCGGCTGGCCGAGCTCGCCCGCGAGCCGCGGACGATGGTCTTCTACGAGGCGCCGCACCGGATCACCACGACCCTGGCGGCCATGTGCGAGCATCTCGGACCCGAGCGGCCCGCCTGTATCGCTCGCGAGCTCACCAAGGTCCACGAGACCGTGGTCACCGCCACCCTCGGTCAGCTCGCCGCTCTGGCCGCGGCCGACGCCGACATGCGACGCGGTGAGCTGGTGGTGGTGGTCGGCGGCGCCCCGGCGGTCGAGGCCGAGGTCGACGATCGGACGCTGTCGGTCCTGCTCGACGCCTTGCCACCGGCGGAGGCGGCGCGAGTCGCGGCACGCCTCACCGGTGCCGCCCGCAAGGCCATCTATCGTCGCGCGCTCGAGCTCACCGGACGGGTCGAGGGGCCGCAGGAGAGCTGAGCCGCGCCGCCGGGGAGAGGTGCGAGAGTCGACCTGTAAGCCGGGTTCTGTCGAGGACAGCCATTCATCTACGGCGCACGTCACCGTACGCCTCTAGCGACCTACCCGGGGGCGACGCGGGCAACGCCATTGCCCCCCTATTCGGTCTTGCTCCGGGTGGGGTTTGCCCTGCCACCGCTGTTACCAGCGGCGCGGTGCGCTCTTACCGCACCATTTCACCCTTACCGCACCGGCGCTCGGCCGGGGTGGCGGTATATTTTCTGTGGCACTTTCCGTGGGCTCACGCCCCCCAGGCGTTACCTGGCACCCTGCCCTGTGGAGCCCGGACTTTCCTCCCGCAGACCACCGCGAGGGTGGCCGGCCGGCGGCTGCCCGGTCGACTCTCGCGTCGCCAGTCTCGTTCTCTCGTCGCGCAAAGGCAACGACTTGTCACAATCGGGCGGGCAATCCTGACACTCAGGTTCAATATCTGAAGACAACCCGATGATTGACAGGGATTAATTTTTTTCGTCGTCTCGTCGATTGCCCGCGTTCTGCCCCCTTTCGCCCGTAAGTCACTGACCTGAAAGCAAGATCTCGCCGGCTCGAGCGCCGAATTTCTTGACATCGAACGGCCGGAGTCCATAATTCCGCCCCAGGTGGGAGAAAGTGGGAGAAAGTGGATCCCGAGGGGTCCACGGTGGCATCCAGTGTTCCGCGGTGAGTTCGCGATGAGCATGGACCCCAAGGGACGGGTTGCCGTTCCCACGCGCTATCGCGAGCGCCTGGCGGAGGTTTCGGCGGGGAGGCTGGTGCTGACCATCAGCCTGCTCGAGCGATGCCTGGTGGCCTACCCGTTCCCGGAGTGGCAGCGAATCGAGTCGTCGCTCGAGAACCTGCCGGGTCTCGATCCGCAGGCGCAGGCGATCAGTCACCTGCTCATCGGGCATGCCAACGACTGCGATCTCGACAGCCACGGACGGGTGCTGGTGCCACCGCCGCTTCGGGACTTCGCGGGGTTGGACAAGCGAATCAAGGTCGTCGGCCAGGTGAGGAAGTTCGAGATCTGGGACGACGAGGCATGGACGCGGCGGCGCGAGGAGCTGCTCGGGCAGATCGGGCAACTCCAGGCGCAGCCGAGCGAGGCGCTGCGCAACCTCGTGCTCTGACGGTGGCCGCCGTGAGGCAGGCCGCGGCCCGGGTACGGGGCGAGGAGACGAGCCGCGCACCACGCGGCAGTGGCGCGATCGGCCGGGTTGCCCGGTCCGAGCGGCGCGGGACACGGCCCGGAGCCGAGGAGGTCGGTTGCACGAGCCAGTGATGCTCGCCGAGGCGGTGGCGGCGCTCGCCCCGCGTCCCGGGCACCTGCTCGTCGACTGCACCTTCGGTCGCGGTGGGCATACGAGGGAGTTGCTGAGGCATGTCGGACCCGAGGGCCGCGTCCTCGCCATCGATCGGGACCCGGATGCCGTCGCGGTGGCGCGCGCGCTCGCGCTCGACGAGCCGCGGCTGCTCGTGGCGTACGGCTCGTTCGGCGACTTGCTCGCGCTCGCGCGTGGTGCCGGCCTCGATGACGGGGTCGACGGTGTCTTGCTCGACCTCGGGGTCTCGTCGGCGCAGCTCGACACCGCGGCGCGTGGCTTCAGCTTCCGACTCGACGGCCCGCTCGACATGCGCATGGACCCCGAGCACGGCGAGAGCGCGGCCGAGTGGCTCGCGCGCGCCGAGGTCGGTGACATCGCTCGGGTCCTGTTCGAGCTCGGTGAGGAGCGCCACGCGCGCCGCATCGCTCGCGCCATCGTCGCCGCGCGCGCCGAGGCGCCGATCGTCGGCACGCGGCGCCTGGCCGAGATCGTCGCGGGCGCGGTGCCCGGAGGTGGTGGCGGTCAGCGCATCCACCCGGCGACCCGCACCTTCCAGGCCGTTCGCATTCACGTCAACGGCGAGCTGGAGGCCCTCGAGCGCGCCCTCGCGCAGTCGCTCGAGCTGCTGCGACCGGGCGGTCGCCTGGTCGTCATCAGCTTTCACTCGCTCGAGGACAGAATCGTGAAGCGCTTTCTGCGCGCGCAGTCGCGCGGGCCGCTGGTGCCGCGTGGATTGCCGATCACCACCGACGCGTTCCAGCCGCGGATGGTGCCGTTGGGCCGCGCACAGCGGCCGGGCGCGGAAGAGGTCGCACGCAATCCGCGCGCGCGCAGTGCCGTTCTCAGAGCCGGGGAACGCCAGCCGTCGCCTCCGGGGTCGGCATGAAGGCCCAGATCGTCGTCGCGGTCCTGCTCGCGGTCGCGGTCGTCGCGAGCGCAGTGGGCACGGTGTGGGTGCAACACACCCGCCGTACCCTGTTCGTCGAGCTGCAGGGCCTCGAGCGCGCGCGCGACGCGATGCACACCGAGTGGAGCCAGCTCCTGCTCGAGCGCAGCACCTGGATTCACCACGACCGGATTCGGCGGCTCGCTTCCCGCGAGCTCGACATGGAGCAGCCCGACGCCGGCGCGATGGTGCTGTTGACCCGATGAGCACGCGAGCGCCGAGCGAGGTCTGGCGATGAGCGTGAGCGAGCGCGGCTTGCGGTTGCGTCAGCGCCTGGTGTGCTGGGGCTTCGTCGCCGTCGCCGCGGGGCTCGGCTGGCGCGCGCTCGACCTGCACCTCAGCCACCAGGCGTTCCTGCGCGACCAGGCCCAGGCGCGGCATCTGCGCACGGTGGAGATCGCGGCGCATCGCGGGCGCGTGCTGGATCGCAACGGCGAGGTGCTGGCGGTCAGCACGCCGGTGGAGTCGGTGTGGGTGAATCCGTCGGAGCTCGATCCCGACCCTCGCGGCAGGGCCCGTCTGGCCGAGGTGCTGGGGCTCGAGCCGGGGCGCATCGCGCAGCTGCTCGACGGTCGGGCCGAGCGCGAGTTCGTCTACGTCCGACGTCACATCGAGCCCGAGCTCGCTGCGCGCGTTCGCGAGCTCGAGCTCGCGGGCGTCTATCTGCAGAGCGAGTACCGGCGCTACTACCCGCTCGGCGAGGTCGCAGCGCACGTCGTCGGCTTTGCCGACATCGACCACCGTGGCCGCGAGGGGCTCGAGTTCGCGCTCGAGGAGTCCTTGCGCGGAATCCCCGGATCGAAGCGGGTGATCCGCGACCGGTTGGGGCGGGCGGTCGACGACGTGGAGCTCATCCGAGCGCCGCACCCGGGCGGTGACGTCACCATCAGCATCGACAGCCGCCTGCAGTACGTCGCCTATCGGGCGCTGCTCGCGGGGGTCACCCACCACCGTGCGCGCGGCGGCAGCGTGGTGGTGCTCGACGTGCGCACCGGCGAGGTGCTGGCGATGGTGAACCAGCCCTCCTACAACCCGAACAACCGTACCGAGCGCGTGAGCGCGCGCATGCGCAACCGTGCGATCACCGACCTCTTCGAGCCGGGATCGACGATCAAGCCGTTCACCATCGCCGCCGGGCTCGAGACCGGGCTGTTCGTGCCGACGTCGACCATCGACACCCGCCCCGGGCGCATGCGGGTCGGCGGTCACACCATCGTCGATCATCGCAACTACGGCGTCATCGACCTCGGGACCCTGCTCAAGAAGTCGAGCAATGTCGGCGCCGGGAAGGTGGCGCTCGCGATCGAGGCACGCGATCTCTGGCAGGCGTTCGCGCGTCTCGGCTTCGGCCAGACCACCGCCTCGGGGTTCCCCGGCGAGTCGAACGGCGTGCTCGGGCACTTCAACGACTGGAACGAGCTCGAGCGGGTGACGTTGTCGTTCGGCTACGGGCTGTCGGTGACCACGTTGCAGCTCGCGCAGGCGTACGCGGTGCTGGCAACCGGCGGTCTGCTGCCGCGGGTGAGCTTCGCACGCGTGGATCGCCCCGAGCCCTGGGTGCGGGTGATGTCGGCGCGTTCCGCCGCCGAGGTCTCGCGGATGCTCGAGTCGGTGCTCGACCAAGGTGGCACCGGGAGCCGTGCGCGCGTCGCCGGCTACCGTGTCGCCGGCAAGACCGGGACCACGCGCAAGGTGATGCCGGGCGGCTACTCCGACGCGCACTACCGCGCGCTCTTCGCGGGCTTCGCGCCGGCCAGTGCACCCCGCCTCGCCATGGTGGTGATGATCGACGAGCCGAGCACCGACCACTACTACGGCGGCGAGGTGGCGGCGCCGGTCTTCGCCGAGGTCATGAGCGCGGCGCTACGCATCCTCGGCGTCGCACCGGACGACGAGACGGTCGCGACCCGGCGCATCGCGCTCGGGCCGGCGCTCGAGTCGCTGCTCGCGGGTGACGTGCCGGCGCGCCGTGGAATCGGGCGCGGCGATCGCATCGGCGAGGCCGTGCAATGATGGCCCTGCGTGAATCCAACGCCGGACCGAGGCTCGGCGACTTGCTGCCCGGCGTCGCGCTGACCGAGGCGCTGGCCACGCGCGCGGTGCGTGATCTCGCCATCGACAGCCGCACGGTGCGCGCCGGTGACGTGTTCTTCGCGTTGCCGGGCACTCGTGTCGACGGCCACGCCTTCGCCGCCGCGGCGCTGGCCGCCGGCGCCGCGTGCGTGGTCGTCGACCGGCCGGTGCCGGGGCTGGACCGCGCGCAGGCCGCGTCGGTGGTGACCGTCGACGACGTCGTCGCCGTCGCCGGGGAGGCCGCCCATCGCTTCCTCGGTCGGGTCACCGACCGGCTCCGGGTCGTCGCCGTCACCGGCACCAACGGCAAGAGCACCACCACTCACTTCGTCGCCGAAGGGCTCGACCGCCTCGGGCTCGGTCCGGCGGCGGTGGTCGGGACCCTCGGTCACGGCTTCCCCGGCCGGCTCGAGGGTGGTGCGCTGACCACGCCCGACCTCCTGACCACCCATCGCGTGCTGGCGTCGCTCGACGCCGCGGGGGCGCGGATGGTGGCGATGGAGGCGTCGTCGCACGCGCTCGACCAGCGCCGTCTCGCCGGGGTGCGGTGTCCGGTGGCAGTGTTCACCAACCTCACGCGCGACCACCTCGACTACCACCGCGACATGGACGACTACGCCGCCGCCAAGGCGCGGCTGTTCGCGCGCCCGGAGGTCGAGATCGCGGTCGCCAACGTCGGTGACGTGGTCGGTGCGCGGCTGCTGGTGGCATCTCACCGGGTGCCGACGCGCATCGGCTATCACCTCGCGAGCGAGGCCGCGCCGCGAGCCCACGACGTGCCCGGAGCACGACTGGTCGAGGGCACGGTCGTCGCCACCGATCTCGAGTCGCTGACGATCGACGTGGCGTGCGGTCCGGCGCGCGCGCGGCTCGGTGCGCCGGTCATCGGCTGGTTCAACGCCGAGAACCTGCTCGCCGCGGTGGCGGTGCTCCTCGGTCTCGGCGCCGATCTCGACGCTGCCTGCAGCGCCCTGGCGGCGGTGCGCCCGCCGCGCGGGCGGATGGAGCGTCTCGGTGGTGGCTCGCTGCCGATGGTGCTCGTCGACTACTCGCACAAGCCGGCCGCGCTCGCCGCGGCCCTCGAGGTGTTGCGGCCCCACGTGCGTGGTCGGCTGGTCTGCGTGTTCGGTTGTGGCGGCGATCGCGATCGTGGCAAGCGCCCGGAGATGGGCGCGGTGGCGGCGCGCCTCGCCGACCGCGTGGTGGTCACCGACGACAACCCGCGCGACGAGGACGGCGACGCGATCGTGGCCGAGATCCTGACCGGTATCGCCGCCGGCACCGAGCTCGATGTGGTTCGAGACCGCCGCGCTGCGATCCGTGAGGCGATCGCGGCGGCCGGGCCCGACGACGTGGTGCTGGTCGCCGGCAAGGGGCACGAGACCTACCAGGAGATCCGCGGCCGGCGCACGCCGTTCGACGATGCGGCCGAGGTGCGGCGCGCGCTGATGGAGTGGCGGCGATGATCGAGATGTCGCTGGTCAGCGCGGCCGAGGTGCTCGGCATCGATGCGCCACAGTCCTCGGTGGCCTTCCGAGGCCTCGGCACCGACTCGCGCGCGGTCGAGGCGGGCTCGCTCTTCGTCGCCCTGCGCGGCGAGCGCTTCGACGGTCACGCCTTCGTCGCCGACGCCGCGCGCGCGGGCGCCGTCGCCTGCCTCGTCGATCACGATCCGCAGGCCGGGATTCCGGCCCTGGTGGTCGCCGACACCCTGCGCGCACTCGGCGCGCTGGCGAGCGCGTGGCGCCAGGGCTTTGCGTTGCCGGTGGTCGCGGTGACCGGCAGCAACGGCAAGACGACCGTCAAGGAGATGGTCGCGACCATCCTCGGCGCACGGGTGCCGACCCTGTCCACCAGGGGCAACTTCAACAACGAGATCGGTCTGCCCCTGACGCTGGCGCGACTGGGTCCCGAGCACCATGCCGCGGTGCTCGAGCTCGGCGCGAACCATCCGGGGGAGATTGCGCGGCTGACCGAGATCGCCCAGCCCGCGGTCGGCGTCATCACCCAGTGTGCGCCGGCGCACCTCGAGGGTTTCGGCTCGGTCGAGGGCGTGGCGCGCGCGAAGGGCGAGCTGGTCGAGCGACTGCCGCCCGGCGCCACCGCCGTGTTGAACGTGGACGACCCGTACTTCGATCTGTGGACGCGGATGGCCGGTGGGCATCCGGTGGTCTCGTTCGGCTTCGGCGCCGCCGCCGACGTCCGGGTGCGGTGGGTGGCGCGCGTCGACGGTGGGGATGTCGAGCTGGAGACGCCGATCGGTCGCGCCGAGCTCCGTCTGCCGCTGCTCGGACGTCACAGCGCGGCGAACGCGGCGGCGGCGGCGGCCGCGGCGATGGTGGCCGGCGCCGATCTTCGTCAGATCGTCGCCGGGTTGGAGCGCATGCAGCCGGTGGCGCGGCGCCTGCGGCCGCTCGCCGGACCGCGCGGCTCGACCATCGTCGACGACACCTACAACGCCAATCCGCGCTCGGTGGAGGCGGCGATCGAGGTGCTCGCCGCGCTGCCGGGGGATCACTGGATGGTTCTCGGTGACATGGCGGAGCTGGGTGAGGACGCCGAGCGGCTGCATCGACGGGTGGGGGAGCGCGCGCGCGAGGCCGGGGTGAGCCGCCTGTTCACGTTGGGGGGGCTGGCCGTCGCCAGCGCGTCCGGCTTCGGGGCCACCGCCAGCCACTTCGACGCGGTGGACGCGCTGGTCGATGCACTCGACACGACCCTCGCTCGCTCGGCGCCCGGTGAGGTGACCGTGCTGGTGAAGGGCTCGCGCTCGGCGCGTATGGAGCGCGTCGTCGACGCGCTGACCGGGGGGCGGTGAGGTGTTGCTGGAGCTGACCAATTACCTGGCGCAGTACGACAGCGGCTTCAGCGTGTTCCAGTACCTGACGCTGCGCGCAATCCTCGGCGTGCTGACCGCGCTCGTCATCTCGTTGGTGGTCGGGCCCTACATGATTCGCCACCTCTCGAGCTTCCAGATCGGCCAGACGGTGCGCGACGACGGACCGCGCTCGCACCTGTCCAAGGCCGGCACGCCGACCATGGGCGGCGCACTGATCCTGGTGGCGATCGCGACCGCGACCCTGTCGTGGTCGGATCTCGGCAATCGATTCGTGTGGGTGGTGCTGCTGGTCACGCTGCTGTTCGGCGCGGTCGGCTGGGCCGACGACTACCGCAAGCTGGTGCGGCGTGATCCGCGTGGTCTCGCGGCGCGCTACAAGTACCTCTGGCAATCGCTGATCGGGCTCGGCGCCGCGGTGTTCCTGTTCTTCACCGCGAGCTCGCCGGCGGAAACCCAGCTCATCGTCCCGTTCTTCAAGACGGTGGCGATCGACCTCGGCTGGGTGTTCATCGTGCTCGCGTACTTCGTGATCGTGGGCAGCAGCAACGCGGTCAACCTCACCGACGGGCTCGACGGTCTGGCCATCATGCCGACGGTGCTGGTCGCCGGCGCGCTCGGCATCTTCGCCTACGTCACCGGGCACGCGAACTTCGCCAAGTACCTCGGCTTCCCGTTCATCCACGGCGTCGGTGAGCTGGTCGTGTTCTGCGGTGCGATCGTGGGCGCCGGGCTCGGCTTCCTCTGGTTCAACACCTATCCGGCCCAGGTGTTCATGGGCGACATCGGCGCGCTCGCCCTCGGTGCGGCGCTCGGCGTCATTGCGGTGCTGGTGCGTCAGGAGCTGGTGCTGCTGGTGATGGGCGGCGTGTTCGTGATGGAGACCATCTCGGTCATCTTGCAGGTGGCGTCGTTCAAGCTGACCGGGCGGCGCATCTTCCGCATGGCGCCGTTGCACCATCACTTCGAGCTCAAGGGTTGGCCGGAGCCGCGGGTCATCGTGCGCTTCTGGGTGGTGACGGTGATCCTGGTCCTCATCGGCCTTGCCACGCTGAAGATTCGGTGAGGGTCGGTGATGGGTAATCCAGCGGTGGATCTCATGCAGCGCGCGACCCGACTGGTCCCGGAGGGGCGGGTGGTGATCGTCGGTCTCGGGCGGACCGGCCTGTCCTGCGCGCGGTTCCTGCGCGCCCGCGGTCATGCGGTCGAGGTGGTGGACACGCGCGACGATCCGCCCGCGCTCGGCACGCTTCGCGCCGAGCTGCCCGACGTGCCGGTGCACCTCGGGCGCCTCGACGCGCAGGTGCTCGACGGTGCGGCGCAAATCGTGCTGAGCCCCGGCGTGCCGCTCGTCCATCCGGCGGTTGCCGCGGCGCGGGCGCGCGGCGTTCCCGTGCACGGTGACATCGAGCTGTTCGCGCGGCTGGTGCGTGGACCGGTGGCCGCGGTGACCGGGTCCAACGGCAAGAGCACGGTGACCACCTTGCTCGGCGAGATGGCGCGCTGCGCCGGCCGACACCCGGCGGTCGGGGGCAACCTGATGCCTCCGGCGCTCGACCTGCTCGACGACCCGGCGGCGGACCTCTACGTGCTGGAGCTGTCGAGCTTCCAGCTCGAGACCACCGAATCACTGGCGCCGGTGGTTGCCGCGGTGCTCAACCTGAGCCCCGACCACCTCGACCGCTACCCCGACGTCGACGCCTACGCGCGCGCCAAGGCCCGCATCTTCCGCCACGCGGCGCGCGCGGTGATCAATCTCGACGACGCCGTGGTGCGCGCGATGGTGCCTGCCGGCGTCCCCGGCATCGGGTTCACGCTGTCGGTACCGGGGCCAGGGGAGTTCGGTGTCGCGCGTCGCCACGGTGAGGACTGGCTCGCCCACGGCGCGACGCTCCTGATCCCCACCCGCGAGATCGGAATGGCTGGCCGGCACAACGTCGCCAATGCCCTCGCGGCGCTCGCGATGGGCGACGCCCTCGGCCTCGGAATCGGGGGCATGCTGGCCGCGCTACGCGACTTCCGTGGCCTGCCGCATCGGTGCGAGCCGGTCGCCACCCGCGACGGCGTCGAATGGTTCAACGACTCCAAGGGGACCAACGTCGGCGCGACCCTGGCCGCGATCGAGGGGCTCGGAGCCGGGGCACCGCTGGTGCTCATCGCCGGCGGACTCGGAAAGGGCGCCGACTTCTCGCCGCTCGCCCCGGCGGTCCGCGCCCACGTCCGCGCCGCGATTCTGCTCGGGCGCGACGCGGCGCGAATCGCGGCTGCCATCGGCGATGCGACGGCGGTGGAGATGGCGACCGACCTCGACGATGCCGTCCGCCGCGCGCGCGCCGTCGCTCACGCCGGCGACCGGGTGCTGTTCTCCCCGGCTTGCGCGAGCTTCGACATGTTCGCGAGCTACGAGGCGCGCGGTGATGCGTTTCGGGCCACGGTGCGCGAGGTCCTCGGGCGATGACCGACGTGCGGGTCAGGCAGGCGATGCCGCTCACGCGAGTGCAGGGCACCGAGTCGCTCGGCGAGCGATACGACCTCGCGTTCATCGCCTGCGCGGTGGCGCTCCTCGCGCTCGGGCTGGTCATGGTCGTCTCGGCCTCGACCTCCATCGCGGCCCGCACCCATGGCGACCCGCTCTACTACCTGTGGCGTCAGGGTGCCTTCCTCGCCGTCGGCGGGCTCGCCGGGTGGGCGACGACGCGCGTGCCGGTCGCCGTCTGGCACCGCGCCGGGCCGCTGCTCCTCGTCGCCTCCGCGGTGCTGCTGGCCGCGGTGCTGGTCCCCGGCGTCGGACGCGAGGTCAACGGCAGCATGCGCTGGTTCCGGGTCGGGCCGATCAGCGTGCAGCCGTCAGAGCTGGTCAAGCTGGCGGTGGCGGCCTATCTCGCCGGCTATCTGGTGCGCCGAGCGGAGGAGGTGCGGCGCTCGTTCAGCGGCTTCCTCAAGCCGGTGACGCTGCTCGTGATCATCTCCGTGCTGCTGCTGCTGGAGCCCGATTACGGCGCCACCGTGGTCCTGTTCGTCACCGCGCTGGGGATGCTGTTCCTCGGTGGCGTTCCGTTCCTGACCTTCGCTGCCTGGGCCGGGATCATCGCCGGTGCGCTGGCGGTGGTGGTGGTCGCGGCGCCCTATCGCGTCGAGCGCTTGTTGAGCTTCCTCGACCCGTGGGCCGACCCGTTCGGCAGCGGCTTCCAGCTGACCCAGGCTCTGATCGCGATCGGCCGTGGCGAGTGGCTCGGGGTCGGGCTCGGGGAGAGCGTCCAGAAGCTCTTCTATCTGCCCGAGGCGCACACCGATTTCCTGTTCGCGGTGCTGGCCGAGGAGCTCGGGCTGGTCGGTGCGGTCGGTGTGATCGGGCTGTTCACGTTCCTGGTCGTACGCGCGATGGGCATCGGCCGCCACGCGGAGTCGGTCGGCCAGCACTACTCCGCGTACCTCGCCTATGGCCTCGCCCTGCTGTTCGGGCTGCAGGCCTTCGTGAACATCGGCGTCAACCTCGGCATCCTGCCGACCAAGGGTCTGACGCTTCCGCTCATGAGCTACGGCGGCTCGAGCCTCATCACCAACTGCATCGCGGTCGGGCTGCTGGTGCGGATCGACCACGAGGCGAGGATGCGCGGATGAGTGCCGCGACGCTCTCCGCCGACGCTCGCGGCCCCACGGTGCTCATCGCCACCGGTGGGACCGGTGGGCACGTCTATCCCGCGCTCGCGGTGGCCGAGCGACTGCGGGCGCTCGGTGCGCGCGTGGTGTGGCTCGGAACCGCGGCCGGACTCGAGGCGCGGGTGGTCCCGGCGCGCGGCATCGAGCTGCACACGCTGCGCGTCGCCGGTGTCCGCGGCAAGGGCGTCGCGCGTTGGTTGAAGGCACCGTTCGTGGTGCTCGGCGCGGTGCTCGAGGCGCTACGCCTGGTGCGCCGCGCGCGCGCCCGGCTGGTGCTCGGCATGGGTGGATACGCGAGCCTGCCGGGCGCGCTCGCGGGCCGCCTGCTCGGGCTCCCGCTGCTGATTCACGAGCAGAACGCGGTGCCGGGGATGGCGAACCGGGTCCTCGCCCGTCTCGCGACGCGGGTGCTGGAGGCGTTCCCCGGCAGCTTCGCTCCCGCCGTCGGCGCGCGCGTCGTCGGCAATCCGCTGCGCCCGGAGATCGCGGCCCTGCCGCCGCCGGCAGCGCGCCCGGTCGAGCGGACGGTCGATCACGTGCTGGTGCTCGGCGGCAGTCAGGGTGCGCTCGCGCTCAATCGTACCGTCCCCGCGGCGCTCGGACGCATCGGTGGTCGCCGACTCGAGATCCGACATCAGTGCGGCGAGCGCCACCTCGAGACCACCCGCGCCGCCTATCGCGACGCCGGTCTCGACGTGAGCCCGATCGCCTTCGTCGAGGACATGGCCGCCGCCTACGGCTGGGCCGACGTCGTGGTCTGCCGCGCCGGCGCGATGACCGTGTCGGAGCTCGCGGCCGCCGGCGTCGCCTCGGTGCTGGTGCCCTTCCCCCACGCCGTCGACGACCATCAGACGCGCAATGCGCGCTTCCTCGCCGACGCCGGTGCGGCGGTGCTGATGCCGGAGTCGGCGCTCGCGCCCGAGGCGTTGGCGACGACGCTGAGCGAGCTGCTCGACGACCGCGACCGTCTGTCGGCCATGGCGCGTGCGGCGCGCGCCCTGGCGCGCCCCGACGCCACCGAGCACGTGGCCCGGCAATGCCTGGAGGTGGCCGATGGTTGAGCGGCCGCGTCGCTGCGCCGACCCGTGCGCCAAGGCCGGTCCGGTGGCCGGCGGCCGTCGGGTGACCGACGACTGGATGCGCCGCGTCCGGCGTGTGCACCTGGTCGGGATCGGTGGTGCCGGCGTCGGCGGCATCGCCGAGGTCCTGCACACCCTGGGTTTCGCGGTGTCGGGCTCGGACTTGCGCGACAGCAACATGACCCGCCGCCTGCGCGCGCTCGGGGTCACGGTCTGGGTGGGCCACGCCGCCGAGCACGTCGACGGCTGTGACGTGTTGGTGGTCTCGAGCGCGGTGGCCGAGGACAACCCGGAGCTCGAGGCGGCGCGGGCGCGGCACATCCCGGTGGTGCCGCGCGCGCAGATGCTGGCCGAGCTGATGCGCTTTCGCTATGGCATCGCGGTCGCCGGCACCCACGGCAAGACCACCACCACCAGCCTGGTCGCCAGCGTGCTGAGCGAGGGCGGGCTCGACCCGACCTACGTGATCGGCGGGCGCCTGAACCGCGGTGGCACCAACGCGCGGCTCGGCGCCGGCAGCTACCTGGTCGCCGAGGCCGACGAGAGCGACGCCTCGTTCCTGTTCCTGCAGCCGATGATGGCGGTGGTGACCAACGTCGACGCCGACCACATGAGCACCTATGGCGGCGAGTTCACCCGCCTGCGCGCGGCGTTCCTCGAGTTCCTTCATCACCTCCCGTTCTACGGGCTGGCGGTGCTGTGTCACGACGACGCGACCATCCGCGATCTCCTGCCGGAGGTGGCGAAGCCGGTCCTCACCTATGGCTTCGACCGTCGCGCCGATCTGCGTGCCACCCACGTCCGGCAGTCCGGGTTGCGCACGCGGTTCCGCGTCGCCCGCCCCGGGGAGCCGCGCTGGCTCGACGTGCAGCTCAACCTGCCCGGCCGGCACAACGTCCAGAACGCGCTTGCCGCCATCGGCATCGCGATGGAGCTGGAGGTGCCGGAGGAGGCGATTCTCTCCGCGCTCGCGGGCTTCGAGGGCATCGGCCGCCGGCTCCAGCTCCACGGTGACATCGACCTCGGCGGCGCACGCATCACCCTGGTCGACGACTATGCCCACCACCCGCGCGAGCTCGCGGCCACGCTGCAGGCGGCGCGGGCGGCGTGGCCCGATCGGCGGCTGCTGGTGGTGTTCCAGCCGCACCGGTACTCGCGCACCCGCGACCTGTTCGAGGACTTCGCGCAGGTCCTGGCGGAGGTCGAGGCGCTGGTGGTGCTCGAGGTCTACCCGGCCGGCGAGTCCCCGATTGCCGGCGCCGACGCGCGCGCGCTGTGCCGCGCGGTGCGTGCTCGCGGTCGGGTCGACCCGGTGTTCTGCCCGCGCGTGGACAACCTCGCCGATCTGCTTCCCGACATCGTCGCCGACGGCGACGTCGTGCTCACCCTCGGTGCGGGTGACATCGGCACCGCCGCGCCCGAGCTCGCCGCGCGCTGGCGTGGCGCCAGCGAGGGAGGCCGCACATGAGCACCGTGTGCCGGGCGGACGTCGGCCTACGTGGTCGACTGCGCCGAAGGGAGCCGATGTCGCGGCACACCTCGTGGGCGATCGGCGGACCGGCCGACCGCTTCTACGAGCCGGCCGACGTCGACGACCTCGCGACGTACCTGCGCACCATGGCGGCCGACGAGCCGCTCACCTGGGTCGGGCTCGGAAGCAACCTGCTGGTGCGTGATGGCGGGCTCGAGGGCACGGTCATCGCCACCGCGCGCGGGTTGGGGCGAATCGAGCGCGTCGGGGAGACCGGGATTCGCGCCGAGGTCGGCGCGCCGTGCCCGAAGGTCGCCCGCTTCGCGACCCGTCACGGACTCGGCGGCTGCGAGTTCCTCGCCGGCATTCCGGGGACGATGGGCGGCGCCCTGGCCATGAACGCCGGCGCCTTCGGTGGCGAGACCTGGAGCGTGGTGGTGGCGGTGGAGACGCTCGACCGCCGCGGATGCCGACACCGCCGCCGGCCGCACGAGTACCGCATCGGCTATCGGACCGTGACCGGGCCGCCCGGGGAATGGTTCGTCGCCTGCGAGCTCGAGCTCGTCGCGGACCCTCAGGGCGAGGCGGCCGACCGTGTGCGCGAGCTGTTGCGTCGGCGCGAGGAAACCCAGCCGTTGCGCGCCCGCAGCTGCGGCTCGGTCTTCCGCAACCCTCCGGGCGACTACGCGGCGCGTCTCATCGAGGCCTGTGGCCTGAAGGGCGCGCGGGTCGGTGGCGCCGAGGTGTCGGCCAAGCACGCCAACTTCATCATCAACACCGGCGGCGCGACCGCGGCCGACGTCGAGGCACTGATGTCGCGGGTGGTCGACGAGGTGGCGCGCCGGCACGGCGTGGAGCTGGTGCCCGAGGTCCTGGTCGTCGGTCGTGCCGGCGCGCCGTCGGAGCGCGGACGATGAGCGCGGGGCGACAGGCGGGGCGTTGCGTCGCCGGTGCCGAGGAGTTCGGCAAGGTCGCCGTGCTCTACGGAGGCGAGTCCGCCGAGCGCGAGGTGTCGCTCGCGAGCGGTCGGGCGGTGCTCGCGGCGCTGCTGCGTGGCGGTGTCGACGCCCACGGCGTCGACAAGGGCCCCGACGTGCTGGACCAGCTCGACGAGGGCGGGTTCGACCGCGTGTTCGTGAGCCTGCACGGCCGTGGCGGCGAGGACGGCACGCTACAGGGCGCACTCGAGCTGTTGGGGATGCCCTACACCGGCAGCGGCGTCCTCGGCTCGGCGCTGGCCATGGACAAGCACCGCACGAAGATGGTCTGGCGCGGCTGTGGGGTGCCGACGCCGGAATCCCGTGTCGTGGTGGACGAGACCGGACTCGAGGCGGCGGCACGGGCGCTCGGGTTCCCGGTCGCGGTGAAGCCGGTGCGCGAGGGGTCGAGCATCGGAGTCGGTCGCGCCGAGGACGACGAGACGTTGCTCTCGGCGTGGTGGGTCGCCTCCGGCTACGACAGCGAGGTGCTGGTCGAGCCGTGGATCGAGGGACCGGAGTACACCATCGGACTCCTCGACGGCGAGGCGCTGCCGGTGATTCGGCTGGCGCCGAGCCGCGGCTTCTACGACTACGACGCCAAGTACGCCGACGGCTCGGGCACGCGTTACCTCTGCCCGAGCGGGCTCGACGAGAACGTCGAGCGCGAGCTGCAGCGCCTCGCCCTGCTGGCCTTCGACGCGCTCGGCGCGAGCGGCTGGGGACGACTGGATCTGCTCTGCGACGCCGATGGTCGTCCGTGGTTCATCGATGCCAACACCGCGCCGGGCATGACCGACCACAGCCTGGTGCCGATGGCGGCGCGCGCGGCGGGCATCGACTTCGACACTCTGGTCTGGCGCATCCTGGAGACCAGCTTCCGATGAGCGCGGTGCTGACTCGAGAGCCGACCGTCGAGCCGTTGCCGCACCGGCCTCGTCTCGGTCGGATGGTGGCGGCGGCGCTCGCGCTGGTCGTCGCGCTCGCGCTGGCGATCCCGATGGTCGGCGATCTGATCGGGCGACCGGTGCAGGCGGTGCGGGTCGCCGGCGGGTTCTCCCACGTCACGCGGGACGAGCTCGAGCGCGCGATTGCCCACAGTCTCGGCGTCGGCTTCTTCCGCATCGACCTGATGGCGGTGCGTGAGGCGGCGATGTCACTGCCGTGGGTGCGGGACGTGACCGTGCGTCGGGTATGGCCGGGCGCGGTCCACGTCGCGGTGGTCGAGCGTGCTCCGGTCGCGCGATGGAACGACGACGCACTGATCGAGGACGATGCGGCGGTGTTCCGGCCGCGGTCGCTCGACGGCGTCGACGGCTTGCCGCAATTGCACGGCCCCGAGGATCGTGCGGCCGCCGTGCTCGCTCGCCACCGCGCGCTCGACCGAGCACTCGCGCCGGCCGGGCTCGGCGCGGTGGTCGAGCTGCGTGTGAGTGCGCGTGGCACCGAGTGGGCGCGGCTCGCCAACGGCACCACCGTGGTTCTCGACAACGCGCTC
The DNA here is from genome assembly GCA_024234875.1 of Ectothiorhodospiraceae bacterium. Taxonomy (GTDB): domain Bacteria; phylum Pseudomonadota; class Gammaproteobacteria; order HK1; family HK1; genus JACKNM01. Next base: position 725,928 of record JACKNM010000003.1, read on the forward strand.
GACGAGGCGGCGGTCAGCCGCTACGCGCAGATCTTTCCCCGCGTGCTCGGCGAGCGCGCCGCGCTCGCCGAGCGCATCGATCTCCGACATTCCAACGGCTTCGCGGTGCGCTGGCGCGAGGCGGTGACGACGCCCGGCGACGGAAGCACCTCGTGAAGAAGACCGACAAGAACCTGGTGGTTGGCCTCGACATCGGGACCTCGAAGGTCTGCGCGATCGTCGGTGAGGTCTCGCCCGACGGCAGCATCGAGGTGATCGGGATCGGCTTCCATCCGTCGCGCGGCCTGAAGAAGGGCGTGGTGGTCAACATCGAGTCGACGGTGCAGTCGATCCAGCGTGCGGTCGAGGAGGCCGAGCTGATGGCCGGCTGCCAGATCAACTCCGTCTACGCGGGGATCGCCGGCAGTCACATCCGCAGCCTGAACAGCCACGGCATCGTGGCCATTCGCGACAAGGAGGTGACGCCGGGGGACGTCGACCGGGTGATCGACGCCGCGCGCGCAGTGGCGATACCGGCGGATCAGAAGATCCTCCACATCCTGCCGCAGGAATTCATCATCGACAGCCAGGAAGGCATCCGCGAGCCGGTGGGGATGTCCGGGGTGCGCCTCGAGGCCAAGGTGCACATGGTGACCGGTGCGGTGAGCGCGGCGCAGAACATCGTCAAGTGCGTCCGGCGCTGCGGCCTCGAGGTCGACGACATCATCCTCGAGCAGCTCGCCTCCAGCGAGTCGGTGCTGCTCGACGACGAGAAGGATCTCGGCGTCTGCCTGGTGGACATCGGTGGCGGCACCACCGACATCGCGGTGTTCACCGAGGGCGCGATTCGCCACACCGCGGTGATCCCGATCGCCGGCGATCAGGTCACCAACGACATCGCGGTGGCACTGCGCACACCGACGCAGAACGCCGAGGAATTGAAGATCAAGTACGCCTGCGCGCTCGCGCAGCTCGCGTCGCCCGACGAGACCATCGAGGTGCCGAGTGTCGGCGACCGCCCGCCGCGACGGCTGGCGCGCCAGACACTCGCCGAGGTGGTCGAGCCGCGTTACGAGGAGCTGCTGACGCTCATCCAGGCGGAGCTCCGTCGCTCCGGATTCGAGGATCTGGTGGCGGCGGGGATGGTGCTCACCGGTGGCTCCTCGAAGATGGAAGGTCTCGTGGAGCTGGCGGAGGAGATCCTCCACATGCCGGTGCGGCTCGGCGTGCCGCAGACGGTGAAGGGCCTGTCCGACGTGGTCCGCAACCCCATCTACGCGACCGGGGTGGGGCTGATCATGTTCGGTAACAAGAGCCTCGGAGAGCGCGGATCGCCCACGCTCACGGCTGGAGGATTCAGGGCGGTGTGGGATCGGATGAAGAGCTGGTTCCAGGGCAATTTCTGACCATCCGGGCTGCCAGGGCAGCACCGGTAAAGACCCGTGCGGAGGGAAGACCATGTTCGAGTTGATGGATACCTGCAGTCATAGCAGTGCGGTGATCCGTGTCGTCGGCATCGGCGGCGGCGGTGGTAATGCTGTCGAGCACATGATCCAGGCCAACGTCGAGGGCGTGGAGTTCGTGTGCGCGAACACCGACGCGCAGGCGCTGAAGAACTCCTCGGCGCGCACCGTGCTCCAGCTCGGTGGCACCGTGACCAAGGGCCTCGGCGCCGGTGCCAACCCCGAGGTGGGGCGACAGTCGGCGCTCGAGGACCGTGACCGCATCATGGATCTGCTCGACGGTGCGGACATGGTGTTCCTCACCGCCGGCATGGGCGGTGGCACCGGCACCGGCGCCTCGCCGGTGGTGGCGCAGCTCGCCAAGGAGCTCGGGATCCTGACGGTGGCGGTGGTGACCAAGCCGTTCCCCTTCGAGCTCAAGCGTCGCATGACGATCGCCGAGGAGGGGATCGAGCAGCTCGCCGAGCACGTCGATTCGCTGATCACGGTGCCCAACGAGAAGCTGCTGAGCGTGCTCGGCAAGCAGATCACGCTGAAGGACGCTTTCCGCGCCGCCAACGACGTGCTGCTCGGGGCGGTCCAGGGCATCGCCGAGCTGATCACCCGTCCGGGCATGATCAACGTCGACTTCGCCGACGTGCGCACGGTGATGTCGGAGCGTGGTCGGGCGATGATGGGCTCGGGCCGGGCGACCGGCGAGGACCGGGCTCGCGAGGCCGCCGAGCGCGCCATCCACTGCCCGCTGCTCGAGGACGTGAACCTCAAGGGTGCCCGCGGCATCCTCGTCAACGTCACCGCGGGACCCGATCTGCGGATGGACGAGTTCGCGACCGTGGGCGAGGCGATCGGCGAGTTCGCGTCGGACAACGCGCTGGTGGTCATCGGCACGGCCCTCGACGAGAGCCTGGCCGACGAGCTGCGGGTGACCGTGGTCGCCACCGGGCTCGGCGAGCGCGAGGTGGCGAAGGTGGAGCGCGACATTCGCGTGGTGAGCAGCACGCCGGCGGTCGCCGCCGCCCAGGCTCCCGCCGCGGCCCCCATGGCCGCGACCGGCGAGGGCAGCTACCGTGGATTCGACGTGCCGACGGTGATGCGCAACAAGCCGCGTCGTGAGGAGCCGGTGCGCTCGGTGCTGCCCGACGACACCGACTACCTCGACATCCCGGCGTTCCTGCGCCGGCAGGCCGACTGAGGGCTCGGGTGTGTCGGGGTCGCGGCGACGCCGATCCTCCGCCGGAGCGCGGCGACCCCGTCTTCCCCCCGGCCTGGATGGCGGGGGGGCCGGCGGGGTGGGCACGGTGGATTTGCGCACTGCCGCAGAGCGGCATGCCGTGTTAGACTGCCGCGATTCAGTCGCCCAAGAACAAAGCGCCGGAAGGCGCCGCACCGATGGAGTTGGCTGCGAGGCGCCGGGCGCCGCGGAGGAGACCGCGGAGCTCGAGGCGCGCCGTGTGCAGCCGCTGGTGGCGAAGAGCGAGAGGGCGGAACTCGGGAGCCCGAGCGGGACGCGGAGCGTACCCACGCGATTGCGTGGCGCGGTCCCGCCGGTATGGGGAAATAGGGACTTGATCAGACAGAGAACACTGAAGAACGTCATCCGGGCGACCGGCGTCGGTCTGCATACCGGGCGCAAGGTCTACCTGACGTTGCGGCCCGCGGCGCCCAACACCGGCATCGTGTTCCGACGCATCGACCTCGACGACCCGGTCGAGATCCCCGCGCGCCCGGAGAACGTGTGCGACACGACGCTGTCGACCACGCTCGCGCGCGGTGACGTCCGCGTGTCCACCGTCGAGCACCTCCTCTCGGCAATGGCCGGCCTGGGCGTCGACAACGCCTACGTCGACCTCAGCGCCCCCGAGGTGCCGATCATGGACGGCAGCGCGGGCCCCTTCGTGTTCCTGATCCAGTCGGCGGGAATCGAGGAGCAGAGCGCGCCCAAGCGCTTCATCCGCATCACCGAGCCGGTGGAGGTCGAGGAGGGCGACAAGTGGGCCCGCTTCGAGCCGTTCGACGGCTTCAAGGTGACGTTCGAGATCCAGTTCGACCACCCGGTGTTCCGCGCCTGTACCAGCAGGACCTCGGTCGACTTCTCCACCACGTCGTTCGTCAAGGAGGTCAGCCGGGCCCGGACCTTCGGCTTCGTGCGTGACCTCGAGTGGCTGCGCGACAACCGGCTCGCGCTGGGCGCCACGCTCGACAACGCGCTGGTCATCGACGACTACCGGGTGCTGAACGAGGATGGGCTGCGGTACGAGGACGAGTTCGTCAAGCACAAGGTGCTCGACGCGATCGGCGACCTCTACCTGCTCGGCTATCCCCTGATCGGGGCGTTCCACGGGTACAAGTCGGGACACGGGCTGAACAATCGGCTGCTGCGCAAGCTGCTGGCGACCGAGAGTGCCTGGGAGACGGTGGTCTTCGAGGATCCGGTCGAGGTGCCGATCGTCTTCATGCAACCGGTGACCGTGAGCTGATGCTCGGCTCGGCCCGACCCGGCGACCGGGGCGGGCCCGACTTACTTCCTCAGCCGGGTCGCCGCCCGGCGCATCACCGCGGCGAGGGCCGGATTGCTGTCGGCCAGCGAGCCCGCAACCTGCTCGAGCACGGTCGCCCCACTGGGGGATGGTTGTGGCTGCCAGCCGCCGCCGTGCTGCGGGTCGGTTCCCTCGAGCCGCCCGACACCGGCGCGCTCCGGGGGCCTGACCAGGATCTGCAGTCGCCGCCCGCCGGCCCGCCTGGCCCCGCGCGCCGTGGCGCGAGCGCGGCCTCCGCGCGGCACCTCGGCGCCGTCGCCCTCCAGCACCTGGCGGGTTTGGTCTAGAATCTCTCGTTCGAGATAGCGCAGCCGACTGCCCCAGGCTGCGGAATCGGTGACCAGCACCAGCGCCTCGGCGTCCACCCGGGCGACCGCGAAGTGCTCGGCGATCGGGGAGCCCAGGCGTTCACCCAGGACTCGTCGCAGCCGTTCGAGGTGGCGCGCGGTCGCGAGCAGCGCGGCGAGGCTCGACTGCGTCTGCACGATCTCGTCGATGCGGTGTGGCCGTTGGGGAACCACGCGTCCTCGCGGATGCTCGAAGGGGAGGCCGGTACGGCGGACGTGCCGGAGTGCTGATGCAGGTGATCATCCTATCAAAGGCGGGAAACCGCCGCCGGCGCCGCGATCTCGGCTGGCTGGCCACCCGCGGGCTCGTGCTCGCGGTGGTCGCCGCGGTCGCGCTCGCGTTCTGGGGTGGCCACGCGATCGGGCGCCGCGACGCGGGCCCGGGCGACGATCGCCACGCGCTGGCGCTGAGTCGGGCGGTCCACGCGCAGCGCGACCGCGTCGGCGAGGCGATCGCCCGCGCGGAGGACGGCATCGACGCGCTGGCCCGCCAGCTCGGCGAGCAGAAGGCGCGGTTGCTCCGACTCGAGGCGCTCGGCAAACGTCTGACACGGATGGCCGACCTCGACCCCGAGGAGCTCGACTTCGCCGCGCCGCCGGCTCTGGGCGGGTTGGAGCCCGCGGACGCCGCGGCGCCGGCCGCCTATCGTCTGCCCGACCTGGTGGCCGAGCTCGAGATCCTCGAGGCACTGCTGGACGACCGTGGCCCGAAGCTCGCGGCGATCGAGAGTGCGTTGATGACCGAGCGGGTGAGCCGCGAGGTCTCGCCCTCCGGCCGACCGGTCGAGAAGGGGTGGGTCTCGTCGCTGTTCGGCTGGCGCAGCGACCCGATCAGCGGCCGGCGTAGCTTCCACGAGGGCCTCGACTTCGCGAGCCGACACGGCGCCCCGGTGCTGGCGGTCGCCGGCGGGGTGGTGCAGTTCGTCGGCACCCGCTCCGGCTTCGGCAAGGTGGTCGAGGTCGGGCACGGTCGCGGCCTGGTGACTCGGTATGCACACAACAGCCTGAACCTGGTCGAGGAAGGCGAGCGGGTCCGCAAGGGTCAGACCATCGCCAAGGTCGGTGCCACCGGGCACGCGACCGGCCCCCATGTCCATTTCGAGGTACTACGCGACGGCGAGCCCGTCGACCCGGTGGCATTCGTCGGCGACCGGCGGTGAGCCTGGATGCGGGGACTTGCCTTGACATGACCTCTCGATCGGTCAACATGACCGGCTGGCCAGCCGGCGCCGCTCGACGGCGTCGGCTCACCTGCGATGGGCGCGGTGGCATCGGGCACTGCGGCAGGTCATGGCGCGAGGACCTCGATGCTCGCTCCGCATCGCGCCCCGTCGACGGTCCCGCGCGCGCCGCGAGCCCCAGCACCGTAGGATCTGCCGCCGTAGGATCTGGATCTCCCGCCCAACCGCACTCTCTTCCCGCGAGGACCTGATGGTCGCCAAGCTCCTGAGAAAGCTCGTCGGCAGCCGTAACGATCGGCTGGTTCGCCGCATGCGCAAGTCCGTCGAGCGCGTGAACACACTCGAGCCGGAGGTCGAGAAGCTCGGCGACGCCGAGCTCCTGGCCCGCACCGATGCGCTCCGTGCCCGCCTCGCGGGCGGCGAGACCCTGGACGCGCTGATGCCCGACGCCTTCGCGACGGTTCGCGAGGCGGCTCGCCGAACCCTCGGCCTGCGTCACTTCGACGTCCAGCTCATCGGTGGCCTGGCACTGCACGAGGGCAACATCGCCGAGATGCGCACCGGTGAGGGCAAGACCCTCGTTGCGACGCTGCCGGCCTACCTGAACGCCCTGACCGGCCACGGTGTGCACATCGTCACCGTCAACGACTACCTCGCGCGTCGCGACGCCGGCTGGATGGGGCCGATCTATCACGCGCTGGGGCTCACCGTCGGCGTCATCAACTCGTCCGGCGGGCGGGGTGCGGACTTCTCGTCCTATCGTTTCGACCCCGATTTCGCCGGTGGTGCCGAGAGCTATCGACACCTACGCCCGGTGACCCGACGCGAGGCCTACGCCTGCGACATCGTCTACGGGACGAACAACGAGTTCGGCTTCGACTACCTGCGCGACAACATGGCGTTCCGCGCCGAGGACAAGGCACAGCGTGAGCTCGCCTTCGCGGTGGTCGACGAGGTCGACTCGATCCTGATCGACGAGGCGCGCACGCCGCTCATCATCTCCGGGCCGACGGACGAGAACTCCGAGCTCTACATCCGCATCAATCGGCTGATCCCGCAGCTCACGCGCCAGGCGGAGGAGGACGGTCCCGGCGATTTCAGCGTCGACGAGAAGCAGAAGCAGGTCTTCCTCACCGAGGACGGCCATCAGCACGTCGAGGAGCTGCTGGTCAAGGAGGGGCTGCTTCGCGAGGGCGAGAGTCTCTACGACGCCACCACCCTGGTGTTGATGCACCATCTCAATGCGGCCCTGCGTGCCCACGCGCTGTTCCATCGCGACGTCGAGTACATCGTGCGCGACGGCGACGTGGTGATCGTCGACGAGTTCACTGGCCGCACCATGCCCGGGCGACGCTGGTCGGAGGGGCTGCACCAGGCGATCGAGGCCAAGGAGGGGGTGCGGATCCAGAACGAGAACCAGACGCTCGCATCGATCACGTTCCAGAACTACTTCCGCCTCTACCACAAGCTGTCCGGCATGACCGGCACCGCCGACACCGAGGCCGCGGAGTTCCACGAGATCTACGGGCTCGAGGTGGTGGTGATCCCGACCCATCGCGACATGGTTCGCGACGACATGGCCGACCTCGTCTTCCTGACCAAGGAGGAGAAGTTCGAGGCCATCATCGAGGACATCAAGGACTGCCGCGAGCGCGGGCAGCCGGTGCTCGTCGGCACCACGTCGATCGAGACCTCGGAGTACCTGTCGGGCCTGCTGCGCAAGGACCGGATCGAGCACAACGTGCTCAACGCCAAGCAGCACGAGCGCGAGGCCGAGATCGTGGCCCAGGCCGGCCGGCCGGGCAGCGTCACCATCGCCACCAACATGGCCGGGCGCGGTACCGACATCGTCCTCGGCGGCAATCTCCAGGCCGAGCTCGAGCAGCTCGGTGCCGACACCGCGGCCGAGGTCGTCGACCGCGCGCGGGCCGAGTGGCAGCAGCGCCACGACACGGTGGTCGCCGCGGGGGGCCTGCACATCGTCGGCACCGAGCGTCACGAGTCGCGTCGTATCGACAACCAGCTCCGTGGCCGTTCCGGTCGACAGGGCGATCCGGGCTCGAGCCGTTTCTACCTGTCGTTGCAGGACGACCTGATGCGCATCTTCGCCTCGGAGCGCGTCGGCACCATCATGCAGAAGCTCGGCATGGAGCGCGGCGAGGCGATCGAGCACCCGTGGGTCACCAAGGCGATCGAGAACGCGCAACGCAAGGTCGAGCAGCGCAACTTCGATATCCGCAAGCAGCTGCTGGAGTACGACGACGTTGCCAACGACCAGCGCAAGGAGGTCTACGCCCTGCGCAACGAGCTGCAGAGCGCGGACGACGTCTCCGAGCGCATCGAGGCGATGCGCGCGACGGTCGTCGGTGAGGTGATCGACACCCACATCCCGCCACAGAGCCTCGAGGAGCAGTGGGACGTGCCCGGGCTCGAGGAGGCGGTCGAGCGCGAGTTCGGCCTCGCGCTGCCGATCGCCAAGTGGCTCGAGTCCGAGGACGCGCTGCACGAGGAGCCGCTGCGCGCGCGTGTCCTCGAGGCGGTGGTCGAGGCCTACCAGGCGAAGGAGACGATGGTCGGTGCCGAGCTGATGCGCCGCTTCGAGAAGGAAGTGATGCTCAGCATCCTCGATACCGCCTGGAAGGAGCACCTCGCGGCGATGGACTACCTGCGCCAGGGGATTCACCTGCGCGGCTACGCGCAGAAGAACCCGAAGCAGGAGTACAAGCGCGAGGCGTTCGAGATGTTCCAGGCGTTCACCGTGCGCATCAAGCACGACGTCGTGGGCATCCTGTCGAAGGTCCAGGTGCGTGCGCCGGAGGACGTCGAGGCGGTCGAGGCCCAGCGTCGCCCCGTCGAGGGTGCCCAGGCGATCCACGACGAGGCGCCGACCGCGGCGCAGGCCGAGGAAGCGGCGATGGCAGCGGCCGCCGGGCAGCCGATGCCCGCGGCGCCGACGCCCGGTGGTGGCCGGCCGATGCCGCCCGCGCGCACCGCGCCGGAGCCCTTCGTGCGCGGTGGTCGCAAGGTCGGTCGCAACGAGCCGTGCCCCTGCGGCTCGGGCAAGAAGTTCAAGCAATGCCACGGACGCTTGAGCTGAGCGTCGCGCGCGGGAAGAATGTGCGCCCGCGGCGGCGGTGAGGCGCCCGCGCGACGAGAATCGACGGCTCGATGCGCTCGACGCGCGGTAGCGTGGGCGAGTCGATCCTGACCAATCCACTCTCTTTGCCCGGAGGACGAGCCATGGCGGTGGGACTTGACGGTAGCCTCGATCTCGCGCCGGTCGCCGGCGTGCGGGTGGGTGGCGCGGAGCTCGGTGGGCGCAAGAAGCCGCGTACCGACCTCGCGATCATCGAGCTCGCGGAGGGCACACAGACGGCCGCGACGTTCACGCGCAACCGCTTCTGCGCCGCGCCGGTGACCGTGGCGCGCCGCCACCTCGCCGCCGCGGCGCCGCGCTACCTCATGGTCAATGCCGGCAACGCCAACGCCGCGACCGGTGAGGGTGGCATCGCCGACGCCGTGGCCTGCTGCGGGATGCTGGCTGCCGCCGCCGGTTGCGGGGAGGAGGCGGTATTGCCGTTCTCCACCGGGGTCATCGGCGAGCGCCTCGTGCTCGAGCGGTTCGAGCGCGCGATCCCGGTCGCGCTGCAGAGCCTCGCGACCGACGGCTGGACCGCCGGGGCGCATGCCATCATGACCACGGATACGGTGCCCAAGGGGCGTAGCGCGACCTTCACCGCGGGCGGGAAGCGGTGCACGGTGACCGGAATCGCCAAGGGCGTGGGGATGATCAAGCCCGACATGGCGACGATGCTCGCCTTCGTCGCGACCGATGCGGCGGTGGCACCGGAGCTGCTGCGCGAATGCCTGGAGAAGGTCGTCGGGCGCACCTTCAACCGGGTGACGGTGGACGGCGACACCTCGACCAACGACTCGTGCGTTCTCGCCGCGACCGGGCGAGCCGGGAATCCGGTGATCGACGCCGCCGAGCACGCCGACTACGACGCGTTCGAGGGCGCGGTCGACGAGGTCTGTCGCTGGCTCGCCCACGCCCTGGTGCGTGACGGCGAGGGCGCCACCAAGTTCGTCACCGTCGAGGTCGGCGGTGGACGGACCGAGCGCGAGTGCCGGGACGTCGCCTACGCGGTGGCCGAGTCCCCGCTGGTGAAGACCGCGCTCTCGGCCTCGGACGCGAACTGGGGCCGCATCGTGATGGCGATCGGTCGCTCCGCGCCGGTCGATCTGGACCAGGGCACGGTCTCGGTGTGGCTCGGCGACGTCCTGGTGGTCGACCGTGGCGGCCGGGCCGACTCCTATCGCGAGGAGCTCGGGGCGTCGGTCCTCGCTGGCGAGGAGGTGCGGATCCGGGTCGACCTCGGGCGCGGTGACGCCTCGTGCACGGTGTGGACCTGCGATCTGTCCCACGAGTACGTGAGCATCAACGCCGACTATCGAACCTGAGCCCTGGGACCCACCGACACCGATCCCCGGCCTTCCCTGTGGGTGGTGGCGGGCGTGCTCCGCGACCACCAGGGCCGGGTGCTCGTCGCGCGTCGGCCGCCGGGCGCCGAGCTCGGCGGGCTGTGGGAGTTCCCCGGGGGCAAGGCCGAGTCGGGTGAGCGTCCGCGCGACGCGCTCGCGCGCGAGCTCGAGGAGGAGCTCGGTGTGGGGGTCGAGCTCGCGCGCCCGCTGGTTCGCGTCGGCCACGACACGTCGGCGCGCCGGGTCCTGCTCGACGTGTGGGAGATTCTGGCCTACCGGGGCTCGCCGGTCGGACGCGAGGGGCAGCCGCTGCGCTGGGTCCCGGCCCAGGAGCTCACGCGCTGGCCGATGCCGCCGGCGGACGGGCCGGTGATCACGGCGCTCCGGCTGCCGCCGGTGCTGTGCGACGCGGACGGGGAGGCCGCGCCGGACCTCGTGTCACGCACCGTTGATCCGACGGGGCCCTCGGTCGCGCGCAGCGCGACGGGCGGCTTCGCGGTGGTCGGCCCGATTCGTGGTGAGCGAGGGATTGGCTGGGCCCGGTTCGCGGCGATGGTCGCGCACCTGCACGGCCCGGTATACGCGCAAGGCGGAGTCTGCGCGGCGGACGCGGCGGTCGCCCGCGCGCTGGGTGGACACGGCGTCATCGTGCGCGGCCGAGGCTGATTCGCCACGGGCGGAGCCCCACCGGCGCCCGCCAGTGGCTCGCCGGTCGCGGGGCGGTGCTACCGCTCCAGCAGTCCGAGCTTGTCCTTGACCTCGGCCCACTCGTCGGCGTCCGCCGGCGCGTCCTTCTTCTCGGTGATCACCGGCCAGGACCGGGAGAGCTCGGCGTTGAGCTCCAGATAGTGCCGCTGGTCGTCCGGGAGATCGTCCTCGGAGAGGATGGCCTCCACCGGACACTCGGGCTCGCACAGGGTGCAGTCGATGCACTCGTCGGGATCGATGACGAGGAAGTTCGGGCCCTCGTGGAAGCAGTCCACGGGGCACACCTCGACGCAGTCGGTGTACTTGCACTTGATGCAGCTCTCGGTCACGACGAAGGTCATCGGTCGAGCATCCCTCGGTGCTTGGCAATCGGTTTCGGGGTCGTGCGGAGCGTGGTCGTCGCGCGAGCGCAGCCGCCACCGCAGCAAAGAGCGCTATGGTAACCCGGCCGTGGCGTTATCGATACCGCCGGCGGCGCGACGGCGCGCACGATTCGAGGGGCTCAGGGCGCGACGATCTCGCGAATGCGCGCCGGAAGGACGGCATCGGGAAAGCGATCGCGATGCGCGCGGTAGAGCTGCCGCGCAGCCTCCAGGTCTCCTGCCGCCACCAGCGCCTCGAGCGCGGCGACCCACGCCTCGGCCGAGGTGATCGGCGGCGCGGCGAGCGCCTCGGCTGCCGGCTCGGCCCGGTCCTGGCGGAGCGCCCCGGCGGGCGGTTGCTCCCGCCGCGGCGCGGGCAGCGCGGCGGCCGGTGCGCTCGACGGAGCACCGACGGCCTCGGTCGGCCGTGCCTTGCTCGCCTCGGCGGCGCCGGGCGCCGAGCGCGCATCGCGTGCGGGCGACGAGGCGGCTGCACCCGCGGACGGCGGTGGCGCCGGTGGCAGCTCGCGCCAGGCGGATTCGCGATCGAGCGGGGCCGGCTCGGGCCGCAGCGCGACCAGGGTGATCGCCACCACCACCACCGCGGCCAGCGAGAGCGACACGGTCCATCGACGACGAAACGGGCTCGGGACGGGGCGCGGTAGTACCTCGGCGCGTGCGAGCGAGAGGATCCCCCGGTCGGTGGCGGTGTCCGGCTCCTCACTCGCGCCCGCGCGGTACAGCCGTGCGATGTCCGGCGGCACGCGCGGCTCGGCGACGTCGTCACGGTGGCCGCTCAACGCGCCTCCTCCTCTTCCGCCAGCCCCTGACGCAACTTGGCGATCGCGTAGCGCAGGCGACTCTTCGCGGTCTCGACCCCGACTCCGGTCACCTCGGCGATGGCCTCGACCCCGAGCCCGCCTTCCTGGCTGAGGAGGAACGCCTCCTTCTGCTCCGGAGGAAGGGCCTCGACGAGGGCGACGAGCCGCGCCACCTGGCGGTCGGCGTGCACGGCGCGCTCGATCGACGGCGCGCCGCTGTCGGGTGGTGGGTCGGCCTCGGGCGCCCCCGACTCGAACACCGCCGCGGCGCGACCGGCGACCCGCCAGTGATCGACCACCCGGTTGTGCGCGATGCGGTAGACGAAGGTGGTGAAGCGCGCCTTCACCGTGTAGCGGTCCCGGCTGCGCACGACGCTGGTCCACACGTCCTGGAACAGCTCCTCGGCCACCGCGCGATCGGGCACCTGGCGGGCGATGAAGCGCAGCACCGGTCCGCGGTGGCGCCGGTAGAGCATCTCGAACGCGGCCGCCTCGCCGCTCGCATAGCGCAGCATCAGCGCCTCGTCGCTCGGTCGGGACCCGTCCATTCGCGGTCAAGCGTAGCCGCAAGGGCGACCCGGTTGGAACCGTGTGTGGCGTGCCTGACTGGCAGCCATGTCCTCGATCCAACGACGCCGCAGACGGTCCGGGTCGCCGCGCGCGCCCGCGTCGTCCGGAGGTGGACTCACGGCGAGCGCGCACTTAGCCTCTGTGCGGTCGGGGGCAGGCGACCCCGCCACGGACCACGGGGACCAGGGTGAGCACCATCGTCGGTCGACGCACGATTCGCGATCTCCTCGAGCACCGCGCCCGAAGCGACCCGAGCCGTGAGTTCCTGGTCTTCGACGATCTCGCCGGCGGCGTGCTGAGGATCGACTACGCCGGCCTCGACCGCCTCACCAACCGCGCGGCCGACCTGTTGACCCGACTCGGCGTCGAACCGGGCGAGGCGATCAACCTCCACCTGCCGAATTGCCCCGAGTTCCTGATCCTCTGGCTCGGCGCGGCCAAGCTCGGTGTGGTGACGATGCCCACCAACGTCGCCTCCCCGGCGGCCGAGCTCGAGTACCTGGTCCAGCACTCGGAGTCGCGGCTGATCTTCACCACCCCACCACTGGCGGAGGTGGCGGAGACCGTTCGCGCGCGCTGCCCGCTCGTCCGCCAGGTGGTGAAGGTCGACGCGGACGTCCGCGGGCTGGAGGCGCTGCTGGCCGACACCCGCGACGTCGCGCCCGTCGCGCGCCCCGCGTCGGAGGACGTGGCCGGCATCCTCTACACCTCGGGAACCACGTCGCGGCCGAAGGGGGTGCTCGTCACCCACGCCAACTATCTCTACGCCGGCGAGACGGTGGCGAAGGGGCTCGCGCTGCGGTCCGACGACCGATTCCTCACCGCGCTGCCCCTGTTCCACGGCAACGCTCAGTACTACTCGACGATGGGCGCGCTGGTCGCCGGCGCGACGGTGGTGCTGATGCCGCGCTTCAGTGCGAGCCGCTACCTCGACGTCGGCATCCGGCACCGCTGCACCGTCGCGAGCCTGTTCGCGGCACCCATGCGCATGCTCCTCGCACAGCCGGTCGACCCACGCCATCGCTCGAACCGGCTGCGGGTGGTGATGTTCGCGCAGTCGATCTCCGAGGCGCAGGTGGCGGAGTGGTCGTCTCGGTTCGGCGCCCCGCTGCTCCAGATTTGGGGCATGACCGAGACCATGGGGCCGCCCCTGATGAACCCGCTGGCCGGCCCGCGCGACCCGATGTCGATCGGCCTGCCGTCACTCGGCTATCGCGTCGCCTTGGTCGGCGACGATGGGCGCCCGACGCCGCCTGGCGACATCGGGCAGATCGTGGTCGAGGGAACGCCGGGACAGACCCTGATGCTCGGGTATTTCAAGAACCCGGAGGCGACCGACGAGACCCTGCGTGACGGTTGGCTGTGGACCGGCGACAACGCCCGACAGGACGCCGACGGGCGCTTCCACTTCGTCGACCGGCTCAAGGACATGATCAAGCGCGCCGGCGAGAACGTGGCGGCCGGGGAGGTCGAGGCGGTCCTCGGCGCCCACCCCGACGTCTTCGACTGTGCGGTGGTGGGGGTCCCCGACGCGATGCGCGACGAGGCGATCGTCGCCTTCGTGGTGCCGCACGCCGGGGCGACACCGAGCGCGGCGACACTCATCGAGTGGTGCCGGGAGCGTCTCGCCACCTTCCGGGTGCCGAGCCGCATCGAGCTACGCGACACGCTGCCACGAACCTCCGTCGGCAAGATCCAGAAGCACATCCTGCGCGCCGAGGCCAGAGCCGGGACACCCGGGGTCGGACCAACCTAGGTTGCTGGTTTCACTGGGGTTTCTCCGCGCCCCCGGTTCGCTCGGTCGGTCGCGCCCCAAGGCTCGGCCGGCAGCGTCACGGCCGAAGGGGTACCCTCCCTCGAGGCAAAAATCTCAGTCTGGACAATCACCTGAGTTGGTCCGACCCCGATCGACGAGTGCCTTGAGGCGGTAGACGAGGTCGAGGGCGTCGCGTGGGCTGAGCGTGTCCGGGTCCACCTCGTCGAGGGCATCGAGCGCCGGGTGCACGGGTGTGGGCGCCGGGAGCGGCGAGTGGGCGGGCGCCGGGTCGAACAGACCGAGCTGGGGGCTGCGCCCGCCGGGCGCGGTCGGGCCGGCCCCACTCTCGAGCTCCTCGAGCACCGCCCGTGCCTGGCTCAGCACCGCCGGTGGGACTCCCGCGAGCGCCGCCACTTGCAGACCGTAGCTGCGGCTCGCCGGGCCCGGGCGGACCCGGTGCATGAACACGATGCGGTGGCCGTGCTCGACCGCATCGAGGTGGACGTTGCGAATTCCCTCGAAGCGCGAGTCGAGCGCGGTGAGCTCGAAATAGTGCGTCGCGAACAAGGTGAACGCCCGCACCCTGCGCGCGAGGTGCGCGGCGCACGCCCAGGCGAGCGCGAGCCCGTCGTAGGTGCTGGTGCCGCGGCCGATCTCGTCGAGCAGCACGAGGCTCTGGTCGGTCGCGTTGTGGAGGATGTTCGCGGCCTCGGTCATCTCGACCATGAACGTCGAGCGACCGCCGGCGAGGTCGTCCGAGGCGCCGATGCGGGTGAAGATGCGATCGATCGGGCCGACCACCGCGCGCTCGGCGGGGACGAAGCTGCCGACATGAGCCATCAGCACGATGAGTGCGACCTGGCGCATGTAGGTCGACTTGCCGCCCATGTTCGGCCCGGTGATGACGAGCATCCGCTGGCGCGGGTCGAGCTCGAGGTCGTTGGCGGTGAACGGGTCGTCGATGACCCGCTCGACGACCGGGTGGCGCCCGCCCTCGATCACGATCCCGGGTCGATCGGTGAGCTCCGGCCGGGCGTAGCCGAGCGCGAGGGCACGCTCGGCGAACGCGGCCAGCACGTCGATCTCGGCGAGTGCGGTGGCCGCCGCCTGAAGCGGCGCGAGCACCTCGTTGAGCTGCTCGAGCAGTGCCTCGTAGAGCCGCCGCTCGCGGGCCAGCGCCCGCTCGCGCGAGCCGAGGATCTTGTCCTCGAACGACTTGAGCTCCGGTGTGATGTAGCGCTCAGCGCCCTTCAAGGTCTGACGCCGCACGTACTCCGTGGGCGCCCGCTCGGCCTGCGCGCGACCGAGCTCGATGTAGTAGCCGTGCACGCGGTTGTAGCCGACGCGCAGCCCGCTGATTCCGGTGCGCGCGCGCTCGCGCGCCTCATACTCGCGCAGGAACCCGTCAGCGTCGTCGGCAATCGCGCGCAGCTCGTCGAGCTCCGCGTCGTGGCCGGTCGCGATCACCCCACCGTCGCGGATCGTGATCGGTGGTGCCTCGACGATGGCGCGGGCGAGCAACCCCTCGGTCTCGGTGAACGGGCCGAGCGCCGGGCGGATGGCGTCGACCAGGGGCGAGTCGACGCGCTCGGTCTCCTCGATGATCCCCGGCAGCGCCGCGAGCGCGCGCCCGAGCTGAGACAGGTCGCGTGGGCGCGCCGAGCGCAGCGCGATGCGCGACAGAATCCGCTCGACGTCGCCGACCGCGCGTAGCCGCTCGCGCAGCGGCTCGTGCTGCCCGCCGCTCACCAGCGCGTCGACGGCGTGGTGCCGGCGAGCGATCGCCTCGCGATCGCGCAGCGGGCGTCCGAGCCAGCGCCGCAGCATGCGCCCGCCCATCGCGGTGACGGTGCGGTCCATCACCCCGAGCAGGGTGTGTCGGTCCTGCCCGACCAGGCTCTCGGTGACCTCCAGGTTCCGCCGGCTCGCGGCATCGAGGATCAGGCTCTCCTCGCGGCGCTCGCGGGCCAGCGACCGGATGTGCGGCAGGGCCGCGCGCTGGGTGTCGCGGGCGTAGAACAGGAGGCAGCCCGCCGCCGCCACCGCGAGCGGGGCGTCGTCGCAGCCGAATCCGGCCAGGTCCCGGGTGCCGAGCTGCTCGGTGAGCGCGCGCTCCGCGGCCTCGGGGTCGAAGTGCCAGGGCGCCATCCGGCGCACCCCCGGGTGGTCCGCGAGGATGCCCGGCAGCGCCGCCCCCTCGGCGACCAGCACCTCGGCCGGCGCCAGCCGCTCGAGCTCACCGGCGAGCGGCTCGGCGCCCGCGATCTCCATGCAGGCGAGCCGTCCGCCGGCGAGATCGAGCCAGGCGAGTCCGTGCCGGGGCCCTTCGGAGGTCAGCGCGAGCAACAGGCTCTCGCGGCGGTCCTCGAGCAGTACCTCGTCGGTGACCGTGCCGGGGGTGACGATGCGAGCCACTTCCCGCTCGACCGGCCCACGCGAGGTCGCGGGGTCGCCGATCTGCTCGCACACCGCGACCGCCTCGCCGAGCCGTAGCAGCCGCGCCAGGTAGCCCTCGGCCGCGTGCACCGGAACCCCGGCCATCGGGATCGGCTCACCATTCGACTGCCCGCGCTGGGTGAGCGCGATGTCGAGCAATCGCGCCGCCTTGCGCGCGTCGTCGAAGAACAGCTCGTAGAAGTCCCCCATGCGGTAGAAGAGCAGGGTGTCCGGGTGCTGCGCCTTGATGCGCAGGTACTGCTGCATCACCGGCGTGTGCCCCTCGCCCGGATCGACGCCGGGGCGACCGCCGGTGGCGGCGTCGGTTGGCTTGGCGGCTGGGCGCGATGGCATCGGGTGAGTGTATCGGGCCGTCGGGGGGCCGGTCATGTCCCGGCGGCCGGCCGGCGCCGGGGATGGGCTCCCTTGAATCCGCCTCGGCCGGTCCCCATATCGGGTCACTGCCGACAGGCGCGTGGGGCGCTGCGCCGGGTGCGCGAGCCACGGCACGCGCCGGGCGGCGCTGCGAACGACCAGGCAACGGGGGTGACACGCGATGGCTGCGGAGGCGGTCAAGGAAAAGCACGGTTTTCAGACCGAGGTCAAGCGCCTGCTGGACCTCATGGTGCATTCGCTCTACAGCAACGCGGAGATCTTCCTTCGCGAGCTGGTGTCGAACGCGTCCGACGCGGCCGACAAGCTCCGCTTCGAGGCCCTCGCCGACGAGTCGCTGCTCGCCGGTGACGCGGATCTCGCGATCGACATCGAGGTCGATCGCGATGCGCGTACCATCACCGTGCGTGACAACGGCGTGGGCATGAGCGAGCAGGAGGTCAAGGACAATCTCGGCACCATCGCCCGTTCCGGCACCCGCGAGTTCCTCGACGCGCTGTCAGGCGACAAGGCCCGCGACGCGCAGCTCATCGGACAGTTCGGCGTCGGGTTCTACTCCAGCTTCATCGTCGCCGACCGCGTGACGGTCACCACCCGGCGCGCCGGCCTCGGCGCCGACGCCGGGGTGCGCTGGGAGTCGACCGGCGACGGCGAGTACACCATCGAGCATCTCGAGGTGCCGCGGCGCGGAACCGAGGTCGTCCTGCACGTCCGCGAGGACGCCGACGAGTTCCTGGACGCATACCGACTCCGGGCCGTGGTCCGCAAGTACTCCGATCACATCCTGCTGCCGATCCGGATGCGCAAGGAGACGCCGCCCGGCGACGCGGAGAAGGCTGCCGACGCCGAGCCCGAGTGGGAGCGCGTCAACGCCGCCACCGCGCTGTGGGCGCGTCCGCGCAACGAGATCACCGACGACGAGTACGAGACGTTCTACAAGCACGTCTCGCACGACTTCGAGGCGCCATTCGCGCGCGTGCACAGCCGCGTCGAGGGCAATCTCGAGTACACCCTGCTGCTCTACGTGCCGACGCGTCCACCGTTCGACCTCTGGGACCGGACGGTGCGCCGTGGCGTCAAGCTGTACGTGCGCCGGGTGTTCATCATGGACGATGCCGAGCAGCTCATGCCGGCGTACCTGCGCTTCGTGCGCGGCATCGTCGACTCGGCCGACCTGCCGCTCAACATCTCGCGCGAGATCCTCCAGCACAATCGCCACATCGACTCGATGCGGGCCGGTTGCGTGAAGCGCGTGCTCGATCTCCTCGCCGGCATCGCGAGCGACGAGCCCGACCGCTACGTGACGTTCTGGGATCAGTTCGGCCGCGTGCTCAAGGAAGGTGTGTTCGAGGACGCGAGGAACCGCGACGCCATCGCCAAGCTGCTGCGCTTCGCGAGCACCAAGGGCGACGGCTCGGCGCAGCGGGTGTCGCTCGCCGATTATGTCGGTCGGATGAAGGAAGGCCAGGAGAAGATCTACTACCTGACTGCGGACAGCTACGCGACCGCGGCCAGCAGCCCGCATCTCGAGGTATTTCGCAAGAAGGACGTCGAGGTGCTGCTGCTCGTCGACGAGGTCGACGAGTGGGTGGTCCACCATCTCACGGAGTTCGAGGGCAAGCACCTGCAGTCGGTGGCGCGCGGCAAGCTCGATCTCGACGATCTCGGTGGCGACGACGAGAAGCCGAGCGCGGAGGAGCGTAAGGCCGAGGAGGCCCGCCACCAGAGCACCGTCGAGGCGATCAAGGCGTTGCTCGGTGAGCGTGTGAAGGACGTCCGCGCCAGTGACCGGTTGACCGACTCGCCGGCGTGCCTGGTGGCCGACGAGCACGATCCCGGTGGCCATCTGCAGCGCTTGCTCGAGGCGAGCGGGCAGAAGGTCGAGGGCTTCCGCCCGATCTTGGAGGTCAACGCCGACCATCCGCTGGTGGCGAGGCTCGACGCCGAGAGCGACGCGTCGCGCCGTGAGGATCTCGCCAGCATCCTGCTCGACCAGGCGACGCTGAGCGAGGGCGGTCGGCTCGACGATCCCGCGGACTTCGTGCGCCGTGTGAATCGCTTGCTGGTGGCTGCCCCGTAGGCATCCGGGACGGCGAAAACCGGGCGCCGGTCACGGTTGCGTCGTGCCGTGGCCGTCGCCACTCGACGGGGGCACTGATACACTGCCGCCTCCCCTCACGCGGAGCCGCGTTCCCGGCGATGGCCAACCCGAGCCGATCCGCGCTCGACCTGATCCGCAACTTCTCGGCGGTGGGTATCGCACTGTCGTCGGAGAAGGACAACTCGCGCTTGATGGAGTTGATCCTGGGCAGCGCCCGCGAGCTCACGAGCGCCGACGGCGGCACCCTCTACACGCGGACCGACGACGACGAGCTGCGCTTCGAGATCATGCACACCGACTCGCTCGGTCTGCGCCTCGGCGGCAGCAGCGGGACCCCCATCCGCCTGCCGGCGCTTCCACTCTATGGCCGCGACGGGGCGCCGAACGATCACATGGTTGCGGCGCGCGCGGCGGTCACCGGCGAGACCGTGAACGTGCCGGACGCGTACGATGCCCCGGGCTTCGACTTCTCCGGCACGCGCGCATTCGACGAGCGCACCGGATACCGCTCGAAGTCCTTCCTCACCGTGCCGATGCGCAACCACGAGGACGAGGTCATCGGCGTGCTGCAGCTCATCAACGCGCTCGACGACGCGGGGGCGGTGCGGGCATTCGGCGCCCAGGATCAGCTCATCGTCGAGTCGCTGGCGTCGCAGGCGGCGATCGCGCTGACCAAGAAGCGCCTGATCGACGAGCAGCGCGAGTTGTTCGAGGCCTTCATCGAGCTCATCGCGGCGGCCATCGACGACAAGTCGCCGTACACCGGTGGTCACTGCCGGCGCGTGCCGGAGCTGACGATGATGCTCGCCGAGGCCGCGGCCGCGGTCGACTACGGCCCCTTGCGCGAGTTCGCGATGACCGAGGCCGATCGCTACGAGCTCAGGATCGCCGGCTGGCTGCACGACTGCGGCAAGGTCACGACGCCCGAGTACGTCGTCGACAAGGCGACCAAGCTCGAGACCATCTTCGATCGCATCGCCCTGGTCGACACCCGCTTCGAGGTCATGCGGCGCGATGCCGAGCTGCGCTGTCTGCGCGCACGGGTGGCGGCGCTCGAGTCCGGTCGGCCGCACGACGCCGCCGCGGCCGAGCGGGCACTGCGCGAGGAGCTGCGCGCGCTCGACGAGGCGCGTGCATTCCTGCATCGCGCCAACAAGGGCGGCGAGTCGATGTCCGCCGACGACCAGGCGCGGGTGCGCGAGATCGGGCGCTGGCGCTGGAGCGGGCCGGATGGCGAGGAGCGCGACTTCCTGAGCGAGGAGGAGGTGGCGAACCTCACCATCGCCCGTGGCACGCTGCGCCCCGAGGAGCGCGAGGTCATCAACCACCACATCGTCGCCACCATCAAGATGCTCGAGGCGCTGCCCTATCCCAAGCACCTGCGGCGGGTGCCCGAGTTCGCCGGCGGTCATCACGAGCGCATGGACGGGCGCGGGTACCCCAGGGGGCTGACCCGCGAGCAGATGTCGGTGCAGGCGCGGGTCATGGGGATCGCCGACATCTTCGAGGCGCTGACCGCCGCCGACCGCCCGTACAAGGATCCGATGCCGCTCTCACAGGCGCTGGCGATCCTCGGACGGATGAAGACCGACCATCACGTCGATCCCGACCTCTTCGACGTGTTCGTGCGCGAGAAGGTCTATCTGCGCTACGCCGAGCGCTTCCTGCCACCGGAGCAGATCGACGACGTCGATCCCGCTCGAATCCCGGGCTTCGACCACCGTGGCGTGGATGCCTCGCGCGAGGGGCCGCGATGAGTGTCGGCGGCGGTCGTGCGGGCGCATCCGGCGAGGCGCAGCATCGCGATCTGGACGCCCTGCTCGCGGAGGCCCAGGACGCGCTCGAGACGATCGCCGACCTGGTGCGATTCGCGACCACGGTCATCACTCGCGAGGGCGTGCACCTCGGTCACGGCACCGACGATCCGGTCGACGAGGCCGTGTGGATCGTGCTCGGAGCGGTCTCGCTGGAGCCCGGCCTCGCCGACGAGCTGTGGTCGGCCCGGCTGCTGGCGAGTGAGCGCCGGCGCGTGCTCGCGCTGCTGCGCCGCCGGGTGGTGGAGCGAATCCCGGCCGCCTACCTGATCGGGCGCGCGTGGTTCGCCGGCCTTCGCTTCGAGGTGGACGAGCGGGTCCTCGTCCCGCGCTCGCCGCTGGCGGAGTGGATCGAGCGCGGATTCGAGCCGCTGGTCGAGCCGGAGTCCGTGCACCGGGTGCTGGACCTCGGTACCGGCAGCGGCTGCATCGCCATCGCCTGCGCGCATGCCTTTCCCCAGGCGTCGGTCGACGCGGTCGACGTCTCCGACGATGCGCTGGCGGTGGCGGCGCGGAACGTGCGCGCCCACGGGCTGGAGGACCGGGTGCACCTGACGCGGTCCGATGTCTTCTCCGCCATCGACGGCCGGTACGACCTGATCGTGAGCAACCCCCCGTACGTGCCACGCGCCTCCCACGCGGCGGCGCCGCCGGAGTACCACCACGAGCCGGCAGGCGGGCTGGTGGCCGGCGAGGACGGGCTGGCGGTGGTCGAGCGCATTCTCGCCGGCGCCGCGGCGCACCTCTGCCCGAGTGGGGTGCTGGTCTGCGAGGTCGGCGAGGCGCACGTCGCGGTGGTCGAGCGCTGGCCCGACCTCCCGCTCACCTGGCTCGAGTTCGAGCGCGGCGGCGACGGCGTGTTCGCGATCGCGCGCGAGGACCTCCCCGGCGCCTGACGCGGCCCCGCCGTCGCCGTGGTAGGCTCCGCGGCCCTCGCCGCGCGATGTGCGCACGCCACGACGGAGTGACACCATGTCCGGTAACACCTTCGGACGCGCCTTCTGCGTCACCTCGTACGGCGAGAGCCACGGACCGGCGATCGGCTGCGTGGTCGACGGATGCCCACCCGGGCTCGCCATCGACGAGGCGGACATCCAGCGCGATCTCGACCGCCGTCGCCCCGGTCAGAGTCGGCACGTGACCCAGCGCCGCGAGCCGGACGCGGTGCGCATCCTCTCCGGGGTGTTCGACGGCCGTACCACCGGCGCGCCGATCCACCTCATGATCGAGAACGTCGACCAGCGCTCGCGCGACTACTCCAAGATCGCCGACCAGTACCGCCCCGCGCACGCCGACTACACCTACGACCGCAAGTACGGCCACCGCGATTACCGCGGCGGCGGGCGCTCGTCGGCGCGCGAGACCGCGGTGCGGGTCGCCGCCGGCGCGGTGGCGCGCAAGCTCCTGCGCGAGCGGGCCGGGGTCGAGATCCGGGGCTACCTCGCGCAGCTCGGCCCGCTGCGCCCGCGCGGCCTCGACTGGGACGAGGTGGACCGCAATGCGTTCTTCTGCCCCGACGCCGGCCTGGTCCCCGAGCTCGAGGCCTTCATGGACGCTCTGCGCAAGGAGGGGAACTCGATCGGGGCGCGGGTCAACGTGGTCGCCACCGGCGTGCCACCCGGGCTCGGTGAGCCGGTATTCGACCGCCTCGACGCCGACATCGCCAAGGCGCTGATGAGCATCAACGCGGTGCGCGGCGTCGAGATCGGCGACGGCTTCGCGGCGGTCGAGCAGAGAGGGACCGAGCACCGCGACGAGATGACGCCCGAGGGCTTCCTCAGCAACCACGCCGGCGGCATTCTCGGCGGCATCTCCACCGGCCAGGACGTGCTCGCCAGCATCGTGCTCAAGCCGACCTCGAGCCTGCGCCTGCCGGCGCGCAGCGTGAACCGGCACGGCGAGGCGATCGAGGTCGTCACCCATGGCCGTCACGACCCGTGTGTCGGCATTCGGGCGACGCCGATCGCCGAGGCCATGCTCGCGCTGGTGCTGGTCGACCACCTGCTGCGCCATCGTGGCCAGAACGCCGACGTGGTGCACCAGCTCCCGGCGCTACCGGCGCGGGCGCCCGACCATTCCTGAGCGCGACGCGGCTGGCGGCGGCGCGTTGCGCCGCGCGCTCCCGAGTGGCGTCGAGGTCCCACTGGCGGGGTTCTACGCCACGCTGTTCGGGGCCGTCGGCATCATCGCGCCCTATCTGTCCCCGTGGCTCGCGAGCGGTGGCTTCAGCCCGACCGAGATCGGGACGCTGCTCGCCGCCTCCACCATCGCCAAGATCGTCGCCGCCAACCTGTGGGGCCTGGCCGCCGACCGGGCCGAGCGCCGCGCGCCGGTGCTGCGGGCGAGCGCCGCTGCCGGGGCGCTCGCCTTCGTGGTGGTCGCCGTCGCCGACGGCTTCTGGTCGATGCTGCTCGGGCTGGTGGTGTTCGCCCTGGCGTGGAACGGCACCAGCCACCAGGCCGACGCGCTCACCCTCGCCCATCTCGAGGGGAGGGGTGAGCGCTACGGTCCGATCCGGCTGTGGGGCTCGATCGGATTCGTGGTCACCGCTGCGGGCGGTGGGTGGGCGCTCGAGCGGCTCGGCGCGGGGGCCACCCCGTTACTGGTGATGGCGTTGCTGGCGGTGGTGGTGCTGGCCGGGCTTCGCATCCCGGAGCCGGCGCCTCGTCCGCCGGCCTCGGACACGACGCCCGGCCTCGGCGCCGCGCTGCGGCGACCCGAGGTGGTCGGTCTGCTCGTCGCCAGCGCGCTGATGCAGGCGTCGCACGGGCCGTTCTACGTGTTCTTCTCGATCTACCTCGGCGAGCTCGGTCATCGACCGGTCATGGTCGGTGCGCTGTGGGCGGTGGGGGTGATCGCCGAGATCGTGCTGTTCGCCTGTCTGCCTCGCCTGCTCGCCCGTGTCGGGCTGCGCACGATGCTGCTCGCGAGCCTGTGGCTCGCCGCCGGACGATGGCTGATCACCGGGCTCGCCGGGGAGTGGCTGGTGGCGTTGGTGCTCGCGCAGGTGCTCCACGCGGCGACGTTCGGTGCCTATCACGCCGCCGCGGTGCAGCGCGTGCAAGCCCTGTTCGGGCCGTCGCGCGCTGCGCGCGGGCAGGCGCTGTACTCGAGCCTCGGCTTCGGGGTGGGCGGCGCGGTCGGGGCGTGGGGCGCGGGGGCGTCGTGGTCGAGCGCCGGTGGCGCGACCGCGGCTTGGCTGGGCGCCGCGGTCGCCGCCGCGCTCGGGGCGGTCGTCCTCGCGCGGGCGATGCCCGCGCCGACGAGGTGAGCGCGTCGCGCAGCGTTGGCCTGACCGGGTGCGCTTTCGGCTACAATCGCCGGTCACCCGTTTCACAGACTCAAGACGGAAGCGATCTCCGATGGCCGGCAAGACCCTCTACGACAAGCTGTGGGAGGCGCACGAGGTGCGCCGTAACGACGACGGCTCCTCGCTCCTGTACATCGACCGCCACCTGTTGCACGAGGTGACCTCGCCACAGGCTTTCGATGGGTTGAAGCTCGCCGGCCGGCTGCCGTGGCGAATCGACGCCAATCTGGCGGTGTCCGATCACAACGTCCCGACCACCGGGCGCAGTGGCGGCATCAAGGATCCGATCGCGAAGCTGCAGGTCGACACGCTCGACCGCAACTGCGACGAGCACGGCATCGTGCAGTTCAAGATGGACGATCCGCGCCAGGGCATCGTCCACGTCATCGGCCCCGAGCAGGGGGCGACGCTGCCGGGGATGACGGTGGTGTGCGGCGACTCCCACACCTCGACCCACGGCGCCTTCGCCTGCATCGCGCACGGCATCGGCACCACCGAGGTCGAGCACGTGCTGGCCACCCAGTGCCTCATCCAGCGCAAGATGAAGAGCATGCGCATCACGGTGCGCGGGCACGTCGGGCCCGGAGTCACCGCGAAGGACATCGCGCTCGCCATCATCGGCCACATCGGTACCGCGGGCGGCACCGGCCACGCCATCGAGTACGCCGGCGAGGCGGTCGAGGCGTTGACGATCGAGGGCCGGATGACGCTCTGCAACATGACCATCGAGGCCGGTGCGCGCTGCGGGATGGTGGCGGTCGACGACAAGACCATCGCCTATCTCCGCGGCCGGCCCTTCTCGCCCAGGGGCGAGTTGTGGGACCGCGCGGTGGAGGCGTGGCGTGAGCTTCGCAGCGACGACGATGCGGTCTTCGACCGCGAGGTCGAGCTCGACGCCGCGACCATCGTGCCGCAGGTCACCTGGGGGACCTCGCCGGAGATGGTGGCGCCGGTCGACGGCCAAGTGCCCGACCCGGCGGTGGAGGCCGACCCGGTGCGCCGCGAGAACATGGAGCGGGCGCTCGCCTACATGGGGCTCTCGGCCTCGATGCCGATCCGTGACATCAAGATCGACAAGGTCTTCATCGGCTCGTGCACCAACAGCCGGATCGAGGATCTGCGTGCGGCGGCCGAGGTGGTGCGTGGTCGCAAGCGCGCCGCCGGTGTCAAGCTGGCGATGGTGGTGCCGGGGTCGGGGCTGGTGAAGCAGCAGGCCGAGAAGGAAGGGCTCGACGCCGTCTTCCGCGAGGCCGGCTTCGAGTGGCGCGAGCCGGGCTGCTCGATGTGTCTGGCCATGAACGACGATCGCCTGGAGCCGGGTGAGCGTTGCGCATCGACCTCGAACCGCAACTTCGAGGGTCGCCAGGGCGCTGGCTCGCGGACCCATCTGGTGAGCCCGGCGATGGCCGCGGCGGCCGGCGTCACGGGCCACTTCGTGGACGTCCGGGACCTCTGATCCCCGGGGTCGGACCAACTCAGGTCACTGAATTCCTTGTAGAAAAGTCCGGCGCCGGGGTGGCCTCGCGCCGGGCGAGGCACTCTCGCGTGACGCGAGCTCGCCTGTACGCCAGGGGTTCCCGGTTGGCCTGTCGCTTCGCCCGGGCGGCGCGGCTCGGGCCGGGCGCCCGGGCGACCGCCACTGTGCCCGAGAACCACTGTGCCCGAGAAAAAATCCAATTGAATCAATCGGATAACTTGGTCCGACCCCAGGCGATCGATCAGCCGACGTTGGTGCCGCCGACGGTGAGGCCGTCGACCCGCAGCGTCGGCTGGCCGACGCCGACCGGTACGCTCTGGCCTTCCTTGCCGCAGGTGCCGACGCCCCAGTCGAGCTCCAGGTCGTCGCCGACCATGCTCACCCGGGTGAGCACCTCGGGTCCGTTGCCGATCAGCGTCGCGCCCTTCACCGGGCGGGTGACCTTGCCCTTCTCGATCAGGTAGGCCTCGCTGGCCGAGAACACGAACTTGCCCGAGGTGATGTCGACCTGGCCACCGCCGAAGTTGACCGCGTAGAGCCCGCGGTCGACCGAGGCGATGATCTCCTCGCGAGCGTGCTTGCCCGGCAGCATGTAGGTGTTGGTCATTCGCGGCATCGGCAGGTGCGCGTAGGACTCACGCCGGCCGTTGCCGGTCGAGGCCACACCCATCAGCCGCGCATTCATCTTGTCCTGCATGTAGCCGCGAAGGATGCCGTCCTCGATGAGGGTGGTGCAGCGCGTGGGCGTTCCCTCGTCGTCGATGTTGAGCGAGCCTCGGCGGTCGGCCAGGGTGCCGTCGTCGACCACCGTGCACTGCTCCGACGCCACGCGCTCGCCGATCCGGCCCGAGAACGCAGAGCTCCCCTTGCGGTTGAAGTCGCCCTCGAGCCCGTGACCGATCGCCTCGTGGAGGAGCACCCCCGGCCAGCCCGGTCCGAGCACCACGGTCATCGTGCCGGCCGGCGCGGGCACCGACTCCAGCGCGACCAGGGCCTGGCGGACCGCGTCGCGTGCATAGGCGATGCCGCGGCCGTCCTCTAGGAAGTAGCGGTAGTCGCGCCGCCCGCCGCCGCCGGCGCTGCCCTGCTCGCGGCGACCCTCGTGCTCGACGATCACGGTGACGTTCATCCGTACCAGCGGGCGGACGTCGGCGGCGAGCGTGCCGTCGCTCGCCGCGACCAGCACCCGCGTGTACTCCCCGGCGAGGCTCACGATCACCTGCTGCACCCGGGGATCCTCGCGCCGCGCGGCCGCGTCGGCCGCCTCCAGCAGCTCGATCCGGGTGCGCTCGTCGAAGCTCGCGAGCGGGTCGAGCGGCTGATAGAGCGTGTGGGCGCCGCAATGGGCGAACGCCTGCACCCGGCCGTCACCACCGCTTCGCGCGATTGCCCGCGCCGCGCCGGCCGCCTGCTCCAGGGCCGGCAGCGCGAGCTCGTCGGAGTAGGCGAAGCCGGTCTTCTCGCCGCTCACCGCGCGTACCCCGACTCCCTGCTCGATGTTGTGGCTCGCCTCCTTGACGATGCCGTCCTCGAGCACCCAGGACTCGAAGCGGGTGGCCTGGAAGTAGAGGTCGGCGAGGTCGACGGAGTGCTGCATCAGGGCGCCGAGGGTGCTCTCGAGATGACGGCTCTCGAGGCCGGCGGGATCGAGGATCTGGTGCTTCGCGATCTCGAGGGGATTCGACATGAGTCTGGCGGTCCGGTGCGACTGAGGCCGGGATGGTACCTCAGGAGGCGACGACGCCGGCGCCGTCCGACCCCCGCCGAAGCGGCCGGCTCACGTTGACACCCGCCCCGGCGACCCGTTAGCTTCACGCACTTTTTTCGCCTGCGGCCGCGCCTTCCGCGCGGGCCCGGCTCACGGCTCGCGCCCGCTGGTGGGCGCCGCCGTCGGCGCCCGGCCCGACGCCCGTCACGACCTGACGAGCCGGCGCCGCCGTGGCGGAGGGACCGCGATGAAACCGATACGCGTCGGCCTGCTCGGCCTCGGCACCGTTGGTGGCGGCACGGTGAACGTGCTCGCCCGCAACCGAGAGGAGATCGCGCGCCGCGCCGGACGCGCGATCGAGGTGGTGCAGGCGAGCGCCCGCGACCTCGGCAAGGCGCGCATCTGCGACACCACCGGCATCGAGCTCACCACCGATCCGTTCGCAGTGGTCGACAACCCCGCGGTCGAGGTGGTGGTCGAGCTGATCGGCGGCACCGACCTCGCGCGTGAGCTGGTCGAGCGCGCGGTCGCCGCCGGCAAGCACGTGGTGACCGCCAACAAGGCGCTGATCGCGCACCATGGCAACACCATCTTCGAGGCCGCGCACCGCGCCGGGGTCACCGTCGCGTTCGAGGCCGCGGTCGCTGGCGGCATCCCGATCATCAAGGCGATCCGCGAAGGCCTGGCCGGCAATCGTATCGAGTGGTTGGCCGGGATCATCAACGGCACCTCGAACTTCATCCTCACCGAGATGCGCTCGGCCGGCCGCGCCTTCGACGACGTCCTCGCCGAGGCGCAGCGCCTCGGGTACGCGGAGGCCGACCCGACCTTCGACGTCGAGGGCATCGACGCCGCCCACAAGCTCACCATCCTCGCCGCCATCGCGTTCGGTGTGCCGCTCGCCTTCGATCGCGCCTACACCGAGGGCATCAGCCGCATCGCACCGGAGGACGTCGGCTACGCCGAGCAGCTCGGCTACCGCATCAAGCACCTCGGCATCGCGCGCCGGCGCGACGAGGGCATCGAGCTGCGCGTGCACCCGGCGCTGGTGCCGGCGTCGGCGATTCTCGCCAACGTCGACGGCGTGATGAACGCGGTGATGGTGCGCGGTGACGCGATCGGCCCGACGCTCTTCTACGGCGCCGGGGCCGGCGCCGAGCCCACCGCCTCGGCGGTGGTGGCTGACCTCGTGGACGTGGTCCGCGCGCTCACCACCGACCCCGAGAACCGGGTGCCACACCTCGCCTTCCAGCCGGACGCCATCAGTGATGCGCCGATCCTGCCGGTGGCCCAGGCGCGAACCGCCTACTATCTGCGCATGACCGCGCTCGACCGACCTGGCGTGCTGGCCGACATCGCGACCGTGCTCGGGCGCGCCGGCATCAGCATCGAGGCGGTGGTCCAGAAGGAGCCGCCGCAAGGCGCGGAGTTCGCGCAGCTCGTGATGCTCACCCATCGGGTGCTCGAGCGGCAGATGGACGAGGCCATCGCGGCGGTGGAGGCCCTGTCCAGCATCCGCGGCTCGGTGACGCGCATTCGCGTCGAGCACCTAGAGGGCGCGTGATGTCCGCCCGGCGGTCATGCGGTGCCGGTCGCGACCGGCGCCTGCGGCTACCGTTCGGGCACCCTCCCCCTGGCCGTCTCGTGGTGCTCGCGGCGGCCAGCGACCACGGTCCACCCGCCGAGCGTTGAGCCCGGGCCGCCCGGCGTCCGCGTCGGGCTCCGGTCACGCGCCAGGCGCATCGAGGTCTCAGACATGAAGGCTCGAGCTGCCAATCGCTACACGGGTCTCGTCGACAAGTATCGCGACCGTCTGCCCATCGGTCAGGACACCGCTGCGGTGACGCTGTGCGAGGGCGACACGCCGCTGGTGCGGCTCGACCGGGTCGAGCGCGAGCTCGGTCGCGACGTCAAGCTCTACGCCAAGCTCGAAGGGCAGAACCCCACCGGGTCGTTCAAGGATCGCGGCATGACGGTGGCGGTCACGCGGGCGGTGGAGGAGGGCGCCCGGGCGGTGGTGTGTGCGTCGACCGGCAACACCGCGGCGTCGGCCGCGGCCTATGCCGCACGCGCCGGTCTCACCGCCTTCGTGCTGGTGCCCGCCGACAAGGTCGCACCCGGAAAGCTCGCCCAGGCGATGGTCCACGGCGCGGTGGTGCTCGCGGTCGCGGGTAGTTTCGACGACGCGATGGCAGTGGTGAAGACGCTCGGCGAGGACGGCACGGTGACGGTGGTGAACTCGATCAGCCCGTTCCGCCTGCAGGGGCAGAAGACGGTGGCGTTCGAGGTCATCGAGGAGCTCGGGCGCACGCCGGACTATCACTGCGTGCCGGTCGGCAACGCGGGGAACATCGCCGCCCACTGGATCGGCTACAGCGAGTGCTGCCCGGGGCGGCGGTCGCGGGTGACCGGTGCCTGTGCCTTCTGCCAGGGCCGCTGCCCTTACGCCACGCGCCTCACCGACGAGCGCCCGGTGATGGTCGGCTACCAGGCCGCCGGCGCCGCGCCGTTCCTGCGTGGCCATCCGGTGAAGCAGCCGGAGACCGTCGCCTCCGCGATACGGATCGGCGACCCGCAGTCGTGGGACTTCGCCTGGAGCGCGGTCAAGGAGTCGGGCGGCTGGTTCGAGGAGCTGACCGACGAGGACCTGCTGGCGACGCAGCGCCTGCTGGCCACGCGGGAGGGGATCTTCTGCGAGCCGGCTTCGGCGATCTCGGTGGCCGGGGCGATGCGCGACGTCCGCTCGGGGCGGATCCCGGAAGGCAGCATCGTGGTGTGCACGGTGACCGGGCACGGTCTCAAGGATCCGGAGAGCGCGGTTCGCCAGTGCCCGGAACCGATCGCGGTCGAGGCGAGCGAGGATGCGGTGCGCGCCGTGATTCTCGATCGCATCCGCTGACGCCGGCGCGTGGCGCGAGAGGGCGGGTGCGCGGACTCACGTTGCTGGCACCGGGGCTCGAGGGGCCACGCGAGGGACGGTCGCAGGATCGGACGCAGGCGCTTTCCGCCGTCCTCGCCGGTCTCGATCTCGCCGCGCTCGACCTGCTCGTCGCCCGCGCCGAGCACGCCGACGACGGTCCCGACGACGGGGACGGGCTCGAGGCCTACCTCGCTGCCTGCTTCGGGGTCGGCCGATCGCCGGGCGGTGACGTTCCGGTGGCGGCGCTCACCTACGCCCTCGACGGGGGCGACCCCGGGGACCGTGACTGGTTGCGGCTCGACCCGGTCCATCTGCGCCCCGATCTCAGCGGGCTGGTGTTGTTCGACGCCGCCCACCTCGGCCTGGACGCGGCCGAGGCGGCGAGTCTGGTCGGCGAGATCGACGCGTACCTCGCGCCCGAGGGGTTGACGGTGGAGGCGCCGGTGCCGACGCGCTGGTACGTCGGTCTCGACGCATCGCCGAGGATGCGCACCACCGCGCCGTCGCTGGTCGACGGCCGGCCGGTGGGCGACGCGCTGCCCGACGGGCCGGATGCGCGGGTGTGGCACCGGCGCCTCAATGCGCTGCAGATGGTGTTGCACACGGCCGCGGCGAACCAGGTGCGGGAGCGCGACGGCCGCCCGACGGTCAACAGCCTCTGGGCCTGGGGGGGCGGTGCGATGCCGGCCTCGGTCCGCTCGCGATGGGACGTGGTCTGGACCGACGACCCTCTGGCTGCCGCGCTCGCACGTGCGGCCGGGGCTCGCCTCGAGCCGGTGCCGGCCGACGGGCGCGAATGGCTCACGACCGCGGACCAGGGCGACCACCTGGTGGTGCTGACCGCGGGAGCCGCCGCCGCCCGTGGTAACGATGCAGGTGCCTGGCGCGACTTCGTCGCCACGCTGTCCCATGCCTGGATTCGCGATGCCGTCACCGCGCTCCGCGACCGACGGCTCGACGCGCTCCGGCTGCTCACCGGTGACCGCCGCGTGGCGTCGCTCTCGCGCGCCGGGCTCCGGCGCTTCTGGCGGCGCGGCCCGGGGTTCGTCCGGTGGTTGGGGCGATGAGCGGCGGCACGGTGGGGGCCCCGGTGCCGCGTTTCGAGCGCCGCGCGGTGGTCGCGGACGGTGCGCTGGCGAGCGAGCTGCACCCGGTGGTGGCCCGCGTCTACGCCGCTCGCGCGGTGCGTGATCGGGGCGAGGTCGACTACGGCCTCGCCGGGCTCGCACCCTACACCATGCTCGGCTCGCTCGACGTCGCGGCCGAGCGGCTGGCCGCCGCCATCTGCGGCGACGAGCGGATCCTGGTCGTCGGCGATTTCGACGCCGACGGCGCGACCGGCTGCGCGGTGGCGGTGCTCGGGTTGCGCGCGCTGGGCGCCCGCCACGTCGGCTACCTGGTCCCCAATCGCTTCGAGTACGGCTACGGCCTCACGCCGGAGATCGCCGAGGTCGCGGCCGAGGCAGCGCCCGACCTCCTGGTCACGGTGGACAACGGGGTGTCCAGCGTCGACGGCGTCGCGGCGGCGCGCGCCGCCGGCATCGCGGTGATCGTCACCGACCATCACCTGCCGGGCGAGGTGCTGCCGGCGGCGGACGCCATCGTCAATCCGAATCTCCCGGGCGATCCCTTTCCGAGCAAGGCCCTCGCCGGTGTCGGCGTCGTCTTCTACCTCCTCGGTGCGGTGCGGGTGCTGTTACGCGACGCCGGGTGGTTCGGCGGCGCCGGTCCGGCCGAGCCCCGGCTGGCGGAGCTGCTCGACCTGGTCGCGCTCGGCACGGTGGCGGATCTGGTTCCGCTCGACCGCAACAACCGCATCCTCGTCGCGCAGGGCCTCGCCCGCATCCGGGCCGGTCGCTGTCGCCCCGGGCTGCTGGCGTTGCTCGAGGTCGCCGGGCGCGACCATCGCCGCGCCGTCGCCTCCGACCTCGCCTTCGCCGCCGGGCCGCGCCTCAATGCCGCGGGGCGGCTCGCCGACATGGCGCTCGGCATCGAGTGCCTGCTCTGCGACGATCGAGACGCCGCGCGCGAGATGGCGACCCGGCTCGACGAGCTGAACCGCGAGCGTCGGACCCTCGAGGCGGAGATGCAGGCGCAGGCCCTGGTCCACCTCGAGGCTGCGCTCGCCGACGCCGCGGGCGCCGGCGGCCTGCCCTACGGGGTCGCGCTCTACGATCCGCAATGGCACCAGGGGGTCATCGGCATCCTCGCCGCGCGGGTGCGTGAGCGGGTGCATCGCCCGGTCGTCGCCTTCGCTCCCGACGGCACCGGCATGCTCAAGGGCTCCGGGCGGTCGATCCCCGGGCTGCACCTGCGCGATGCGCTGGCCGCGGTCGATGCGCGCCACCCGGGCGTCATCGAGCGCTTCGGCGGCCACGCGATGGCCGCCGGGTTGACGCTGCGCCCCGACGACCTCGACGCGTTCCGGGCCGCGTTCGACGCCGAGGTCGAGCGGGCGATCCCCGCCGAGGCGCTCGAGGGCGTGGTGCTGACCGACGGCGAGCTCGCGGAGGCCGAGATCTCGATCGAGGTGGCGCGCGCGCTGCGTGACGCGGGCCCGTGGGGCCAGGGCTTTCCGGAGCCCCTGTTCGACGGCGACTTCGAGGTGCTCGGCACGCGGGTGGTCGGGCGGGATCACCTCAAGCTCGCGCTGCGAGTCCCGGGCGGGCGGCGGACGCTCGACGCCATCGCCTTTCGCGCCGCCGAGCAGCTGCCGCCCGAGCCGCCGCGCCGCGCGCGCCTCGCTTATCGTCTCGCGCTCGACGAGTGGAACGGTCGCGAGCGCGTGCAGCTCGTGGTCGAGCACCTGGTCCTCGACTGAGCGCCTGTGAAGGACCCGGGCGCCTGACTTGCGCTTGCCGTCTGGCGGCTGCGACTGCGTTGTCCGTCGCGAGAACTGCGGTCATTTGGCTCGCCAAACTCCCTTGTTCTCGCGCCAGACGCCTTGTCTCGCTCGCCAGCCGACCTGCTCGCGACGCCGCCCGATTCCTTCACACCCTTTCATCGAACGACACGTAACGACCTGATTTCAGTGGCGGCGGCTTTCCCAGCTCGCTGAGCCTGCCTGCCCTGAGCTTGTCGAAGGGTCGAAGCGCGTGCGCTGAGCCTGTCGAAGCGTATCCCCGAGCACCACCGTCGAGCCGTGGCGCCGAGCCAGGAGTGGCACGGCCGGCGAGGATTGAAGATACGCGTCGACAGGCTCAGCGCACGGTTCCTCCCGTTCGCGTCCCGAGCGCGCGACCGCCGGTCGTGGGGCTTTCATCGAACGACACGTAACGACCTGATTTCAGTGGCTGGGGCTTTGCTAGCTCGCTGAGCCTGCCTGCCCTGAGCTTGTCGAAGGGTCGAAGCGCGTGCGCTGAGCCTGTCGAAGCGTATCCCCGAGCACCACCGTCGAGCCGTGGCGCCGAGCCAGGAGTGGCACGGCCGGCGAGGATTGAAGATACGCTTCGACAGGCTCAGCGCACGGTTCCTCCCGTTCGCGTCCCGAGCGCGCGACCGCCGGTCGTGGGGGCTTTCATCGAACGACACGTAACGACCTGATTTCAGCGGCGGCGGCTTTCCCAGCTCGCGGAGCCTGCCTGCCCTGAGCTTGTCGAAGGGTCGTAGCGCACGGTTCCCCCGTTTGCTTCCCGAGCGCGCGATCCCCGGTCGTGGGGGCTCTGAGCGCCGACCACGGTTGCCGTCTCGCGCGCGCAATTCGCCCGCCCCAGCCTGTATCATTCGCGGTTTCGACTCTCCGACCTGGGCCCGACCATGCTCGAGATCAACCCGTCCATCATCCGTCTGAAGGATCTCCGAGGGCGCCTCGACGCCCTGAGGGGGTACCTTTGACTACGACGTCAAGCGCGAACGCCTGGAGGAGGTGACCCGGGAGCTCGAGGACTCGCGGGTCTGGGACGACCCCGAGCGCGCGCAGGCGCTCGGACGCGAGCGCGCGCGTCTCGAGGAGGTGGTCGAGGGGCTCGACCGTCTCGAGGGGGGCTTGCGCGACGCGCCGGAGTTGCTGGAGCTCGCGCGTGACGAGGACGACGCCGACACCCTCGCCGCGGTCGATGCCGACCTCGACGAGGTCGAGCGCGCGCTGGTCGACCTCGAGTTCCGCCGCATGTTCTCCGGCGAGGCCGACGCGGCGAACGCGTTCCTCGACATCCAGGCCGGCTCCGGTGGCACCGAGGCCCAGGACTGGGCCGAGATGTTGCTGCGCATGTACCTGCGCTGGGGTGAGCGTCGGGGCTTCACCACCGAGCTGATCGAGGTCTCCCCGGCCGAGGTCGCCGGCATCAAGAGCGCCACCATTCGGTTCGAGGGCGAGTACGCCTACGGCTGGCTGCGCACCGAGACCGGCGTCCATCGGCTGGTACGCAAGTCGCCGTTCGACGCCGGTCATCGTCGTCACACCTCGTTCGCCGCGGTCTTCGTGTCACCGGAGATCGACGACGAGGTGGAGATCGAGATCAATCCCGCCGACCTCCGGGTCGACGTCTACCGCGCCAGCGGCGCCGGTGGCCAGCACGTCAACCGCACCGAGTCGGCGGTGCGCATCACCCACAATCCGACCGGCATCGTGGTCCAGTGCCAGAACGAGCGCTCGCAGCAC
The DNA here is from genome assembly GCA_024234875.1 of Ectothiorhodospiraceae bacterium. Taxonomy (GTDB): domain Bacteria; phylum Pseudomonadota; class Gammaproteobacteria; order HK1; family HK1; genus JACKNM01. The sequence goes on from JACKNM010000003.1 coordinate 760,893, forward strand.
AAGAACCGTGCCACCGCCATGAAGCAGCTCAAGGCGAAGCTCTACGAGCTGGAGATGCAGAAGCGCCGCGAGTCCCAACAGGCGGTGGAGGACGCCAAGGCCGACATCGGCTGGGGGAGCCAGATCCGCTCCTACGTCCTCGACCAGTCGCGAATCAAGGACCTTCGCACCGCGGTCGAGATCGGAAACACCCAGGCGGTGCTCGACGGCGACATCGACCGCTTCATCGAGGCGAGCCTCAAGGCCGGCCTGTGAGCCCCGACGAGCTCGCGTCCGCGCGGGTGAGGCGGTGCCCTGCCAGACAGAGATGGACATGACAGAGGAATCGAATCCCAGGTCCGGCCGCGAGGCTGCTGCCGAGGGCCGCACGGTAGCCGACGAGAGCGCGCACTCGGAGCAGGCGCGGCAGCGCCGCGCGAAGCTCGAGGCGCTGCGCGCCAGTGGCAACGCCTACCCCAATCGCTTTCGACGCGACAGTCTCGCCGCCGATCTCCACGCGCGCTTCGCCGACCACGACGCGGAAGCGCTCGAGGCGACCCCGGTGCGGGTCCGGGTCGCCGGCCGGCTGATGTCGCGCCGGGTGATGGGCAAGGCGAGCTTCGCCCACCTGCAGGACACGTCCGGGCGCATCCAGCTCCATCTGCGCCGAGACGATCTGCCAGACGGGATGTACGCAGACTTCAAGCGCTACGACATCGGTGACGTCGTGGGCGCCAGCGGTACCGTGTTCCGTACCCGCACCGGTGAGCTCACGGTGCAGGTCGACGCCATCGAGCTGCTCACCAAGTGCCTGTTGCCGTTACCCGAGAAGTGGCACGGGCTCTCCGATCAGGAGACGCGATACCGCCAGCGCTACCTCGATCTGATCACCAGCGAGGAGAGTCGCGAGGTCTTTCGCAAGCGCTCGCGCATCGTCGAGCACATCCGGCAGTTCTTCCTCGCTCGTGGCTTCCTCGAGGTCGAGACGCCGATGATGCAGGTGATCCCGGGCGGCGCGGTGGCGCGGCCGTTCAAGACCCACCACAACGCGCTCGATCTCGACATGTATCTGCGCATCGCGCCGGAGCTCTACCTGAAGCGGCTGGTGGTCGGCGGCTTCGAGCGCGTGTTCGAGATCAACCGCAACTTCAGGAACGAGGGCGTGTCGACCCGGCACAATCCCGAGTTCACGATGCTCGAGTACTACCAGGCCTACGCCGACTACGAGGACGCGATCGCGCTCACCGAGGAACTGATGCGCGGCCTGGTGCGCGACGTCCTCGGAAGCGACCAGGTGACCTACCAGGGTGAGACCTACGATTTCGGGCAGCCGTTCGCGCGCATGACCCTGCACGACGCGGTCCTCGCTCACAATCCGCAGCTCACCGCCGCCGACCTCGCCGACCTCGAGCCGGCGAGCGCGGCGGCGCGCGCGCTCGGAATCGAGGTCGAGCCGAGCTGGGGGCTCGGCAAGGTCTGGCTCGAGATCTTCGAGCACACCGCGGAGCACCGACTCACGCACCCGACCTTCATCACCGCCTATCCGGTCGAGGTCTCGCCGCTGTCGCGGCGCAATGACGACGACCCCTTCGTCGCCGATCGCTTCGAGTTCTTCGTCGGCGGTCGCGAGCTCGCCAACGGCTTCTCGGAGCTGAACGATCCGGACGACCAGGCGGCACGCTTCCGCGACCAGGTCGCCCAACGCGCCGCCGGCGACGACGAGGCGATGTACTACGACGCCGACTACGTTCGCGCGCTGGAGTACGGGCTGCCCCCGAGCGCGGGCGAGGGCATCGGCATCGATCGGTTGGTGATGCTGCTCACCGACTCGCCCTCCATCCGCGACGTGCTCCTGTTCCCGCACATGCGTCCCGAGGGGTAGCTCCTGCGCCCTGCCGCCGGCGGGCGGTCCGATGATCAAGATTCCCGCCGGCGGACCGATACCCGAGCACGAGGCGCGGCTCACCCGAGCAGGGTGGCCGCCCACGGCTATCGAACGGGGTCTCGATGTCCACATCTCCGACGACCGCGCAGCGCCACGGTGGGGGCCGCGTGCCGGGCCGCAGAGCCGTCACCATCGGTCTGCTCGTCGCATTCGCCGCCGTCACCGCGGTGGTCTGGGCCTACCTTGCGAGTGAGCACGCGGCGCGCGCCGCCGCCATCCGTGCCGAGCTGCGCGACGATTTCGAGCGCACCGAGTTCCGGCACAAACGGATGCAGGTCGAGCAGGCCTTCGAGCAGATGTACGAGGCGGCGCGGACCGTGTCGCTACTGCCCAGCGTGCGCGCGATCGAGGGCGGGAACCGCACCGACGAGGCGGCGTCGGTGGTCGAGCAGGGCCGTTTCGGCCGCGATGCCTGGCTCACCGTGCAGGCGATCTACGACAACCTGGTCGAGAACCTCTCGGTCTCGGAGATCTACGCCACCCAGCGTGGGTTCCGGCCCGAGGCCGGAGAGTTCCCGTTCTTCATGTTCGACGAGGCCATCATCGGTGGCGGTCAGGCCGAGGCCGAAGCCGACGAGGCACTTCCGGCGGATTTCCCCGAGGAGGTCGAGGACGCGGAGTACGCCGAGATCGTGCGCCAGATGGAGTGGCTCGCCGCCAACCATCCGCGCTTCGGGTTCGAGCGACTCGGTGACATTCCCGCGGTGATCTCCGGCGCGCTGCGCACCTGCGACAACAGCCAGTTCCTGTCTGCGGCGAACGACCACGAGGCGGACAGCCACGGCTTCGTGTACTCGGTCCCGTTCTACGCCGAGCAAGGCAACTTCAACGGCGTCATCTCGGTCATCGTCCGCCTCAACGTGCTCGAGGCGCTGCTGATGGACGTGCCCTTCGTCCCGATTACCGAGCGCGACCGGCGCGCGTTCGACGCGCAGCGCCTGACGCTACCAGGCACGCCGGTGCGCTACGTCCTGTTCAACCCCGAGCGCGACATCTGGATTGCCGACCGGCGTGATGTCGGGATGGTGTCGACGGTGCGCCGTGGCCTGACGAGGCCGGGCGACGATCTCCTGTTGGCCGACCTCGAGGTCGCCACCGACACGCCGTGGCGGCTCGCCTACCACATCCCGTCCACCGTCTTCGCGCAAGCACTCGCCGGCGAGCGCCAGATCTACCTGGTGAAGCTCACCGCCCTGCTCGCGATCGCCGGTCTCCTGGCGACGTTCATGCTGCTGTCGCTGGTGCGCCAGGAGCGCTCCGAGCGCGCGGTGGCGCGCTTCGCCGGGCTGGTGCGCGAGCTGGCGAGTGGCACCAGCGATCTCGCGCGACGCGTCGACACCGAGTCGCTGCGCCGCGACGTGCGCCCGGTCGCGGTCGAGATCAACCGCTTCATCGAGCAGACCCAACAGCTCGTCGACGAGCTGTTGGCGAGCTTCGTACGCAGCCAGGCGATCGGCGCCGAGATCGACGCCAGTGCGTCGAGGCTCCAGGAGACGGCGCGAGGGCAGGCGCGGCGAGTGGAGACCGCGCGGGTGGCGAGCGACCAGGCCTCGGATCAGCTCGAGGGCGCGAAGAACGAGATCCTCGTCACCAACGTGGTGGTGCGGGAGAACTACCAGACCCTCCAGGGGCTGATCGCCTTGCAGACCGACATCGCGGCGGAGATTCGCCGCAACGACGCGAACGAGCGCCAGGTCCTCGCCGCGGTCGGCGATCTGCACGAGCACATCGTCGGCATTCGCTCGGTGCTCGACATCATCCGCGGCGTCGCCGAGCAGACCAACCTCCTCGCCCTGAACGCGGCGATCGAGGCGGCGCGCGCGGGCGAGCAGGGGCGAGGCTTCGCGGTGGTGGCCGACGAGGTGCGTGGCCTCGCGACGCGAACCCAGGAGAACCTGCGCCAGGTCGACGACCGGGTCGGTGAGATCTACGAGTCGATGGACCGGGTCTCGAGTCGGATCAACGAGAACGTCAGCTCGATGGCCGAGCTGTCGGCGCGTGCCGCCGACATCCGTGACCAGGCCGAGGCGACGCGGACCAAGACCCGAGACACCATCGGGCGCATGGAGGCGACCTCGGATCTCGTGGTCCACGCCGCGGCCGGCATCCGCGACCTGCTCGAGGACATGCAAGGCGTCAACGACGACTCGCTCGCGAACCTCGAGCTCGCCAGGGTGCTGGCGGAGACGTCGAGCCAGCTCTCGGCCGAGAGCGAGCGGCTGCGCGCTCGCGTCGGCGGCTTCGCGCCCGGGAGCGGCGCCGGCCCGGCGGTCTGAGGTCGGACCCTACGGCGCCACGCGCTAGGGAGGCGAGCTGCCGGCGCCTTCGCGTCGCGGCCCCCGACCGCCTCGAAGGATGGAGCGTCGCGCACGGTACAGCACGTGCCGCGCCAGGCGGTCGCCCGCCGGCAGGGCCGGGTGGTCGAAGTCCTCGCTCGGGTCGTGGGTCATGCCGATGCGCTCCATCACGCGCCGGGAGCGGGCGTTGGCGACGACGGTGAAGGACACGATCTCGTCGAGCCCGAGAACCTCGAAGCCGTGGTCGAGCACCGCGCGCGCCGCCTCGGTGGCGTGGCCGGCGCCCCAGCATCCGCGCGCAAGTCGCCAGGCGATCTCGACGCACGGGGTGAAGTGCGCGTGGAAGCGCGGCACGGAGAGCCCGACGAAGCCGGCGAACGGGGCGAGGTCCGGGATCTCCAACGCCCACAGGCCGAAGCCGCGGCCGTCCAGTTCGGTACGGATACGATGAGCGAGCGCATCGCTCTCCGCCGCCGTCAGCACGCGGGGAAAGTGCGCCATCACGGTCGGATCGGCGTTCAGCGCCGCGAACGCGGCGAGGTCGTCGTCGCGCCACGTGCGCAGGCGGGTGCGGCTGGTCTGGATCACGATCATCGACCGGATGCCGGTGTTGGCCGGGCGAACGATACCCGGCGCGCGACCGCCGCGACGATCGGGCTTGACGGCGCCGGGAGTGGGGGCGCCCAATCGGACGCATGGACATCGAGCTCGTCTTCATGCGCGCCACCGAGGTGGCGGATCGGATCCGGCGGCGTGAGTTGTCGGCGGTGGAGCACGTCGAGGCGGTGCTCGCGGCGATCGAGACCTGGCAGCCGCACATCAACGCCTTCGTCACGGTGAGCGCGGACGCGGCACGGGCGGCTGCGCGCGCCGCGGACCAGCGCGTGGCGGACGGCAGCGCGCTCGGGTCGCTCCACGGCGTCGCGGTCAGTGTGAAGGACCTGGTCGACGTGGCCGGGCTGCCGTGCAAGAAGGGCTCGCGGTTGCACGCCGACGACGTGCCGCGCGAGGACGCGCCGGCAGTGGCGCGGCTGCGCGACGCCGGGGCGATCGTGGTCGGCAAGACCACCACCCCGGAGCTCGGCCACAAGGCGCTCACCGACTCGCTGCTCGACGGCGTCACCCGCAATCCCTGGGATCTCGCGCGCACGCCCGGTGGCTCCTCCGGCGGCGCCTCCGCCGCGGTGGCGGCCGGCCTCGGGCCGCTGGCCGTGGGTACCGACGGCGCGGGCTCGATTCGTGGCCCGGCCGCGAGCGCCGGCATCGTCGGACTGAAGCCGACGCGCGGCGCGGTCCCGCACCACGGTGCCGGCGATCCGTTCGGCAACCAGTCGTTCACCGGGCCGATGACCCGCACCGTCGCCGATGCCGCGCACATGCTGGCGGTGATGGCCGGGCCACATGCGGACGATCCGTTCAGCCTCGGTGGACGACTCGAGGCGCCCGACCCGAGGCGGATCGCCGGCGATCTCGCCGGTCTGTCGATCGGTTATGCCGAGCGGATGGCGAATCCCGAGGTCGATCCGGCGGTCGTCGCCAACACCGAGGCGTCGCTGTCGGCGCTGGAGGCGCTCGGTGCGCGGGTCGAGCCGTTGCCCGACGGCTTCGACTGGTGCGAGCCGGCCGGCCGAGTGCTCTATCAGAGCGGGATCGCGGCGCGGGTCCTGCCGCTGCTCGCCCAGAGCCGAGCCGACCTCACGCCGTCGCTGGTGCGCTTCGCCGAGTGGGGCGAGCGCTGGACCGCCCGCGACGTCGCCGCTGCGGTGGCGGCGCGCGGTGATCTCTATCGGCGGGTGCAGGCCTTGCTCGGTCGCCACGACGTCCTCGTCTCGCCCACCACCGCCTGCACCGCGCTGGCGGCCGACTTCGACGCCACCGCCGACGTCGTGATCAACGGCCGGCCCTGCGGTATCACGCGCCAGAGCTGGACCGCCTACCAGTACCCCTTCAACCTCACCGGCCACCCGGCGGTGTCGGTGCCGAGCGGGTTCGCACCGGACGGGCTGCCGACCGGCCTGCAGATCGTCGGACGATGGTGGCGCGATCTGGACGTCCTCGCGGTGGCGGCCGCACTCGAGCGGGCGAGGCCCTGGGCCGCGCGTCGCCCGCGACTACCCGCGACCTGATCTCTCTCCAGCGCCGCGCCGCTCGCGCGCCGAGCGTGACCGCGGTCGCATCGTGGGCGCGCCGACCGCGCGCGTCCGCGGATTGCCCCGCTCGTGCCCGCGTCCCGCCATCATCGACGGCTCTGATCACGGTCTCGTCCACCTCGGAGACCACATCGTATGTTGCCGTCGTCCAGAGTTCTGCGTGAGTCCGTCACCGCCAAGCTGCTGGTGATGGGGGTGCTCGGCGTCCTGCTGCTGCTGCCGATGGGATTGATCCAGGGCCTCGTCGACGAGCGCCAGTGGACGGCGACGCGCGCCGGCGAGGAGATCATGCAAGCCTGGGGGCAACAGCAGGTCATCGCCGGGCCGATGCTGGTGGTCCCCTACCGCTACCGTGTGCGCGAGGAGTCGGGCGAGATCGGATGGCGCGACTCGCGGCTGTTCGTCTCGCCGTCCCGTCTCGCGGTGAACGGGACGTTGCAGCCTGAGATCCGGTATCGGGGGCTGCACCAGGTGCCGGTGTACGCCGCCGAGCTCGGGCTGTCCGGGCGCTTCGAGCCGGTCGACCTCGGGAGCCTGCTCCCCACCGGTGCCGAGGCGCAGTGGGAGCGCGCGGTGATCGCGCTCGGTATCGCCGACCCGCGGCCGATCAAGGAGCCGGTGGTGTTGGCGAGTGGCAGCGCGGTGCGACCGTTTCGCCCGGGTGGCGAGCTCCTGCCCGGGCTCGGGCGATTCCTGGTCGCCGACCTGCCCCCGCCGGACGAGGAGGGCGCGATGCCGTTCGACCTGCGCCTGCGGCTGAACGGCAGCGAGCGCATCGCGGTGGTGCCCATGGGTGAGCACACGCGCCTCGAGCTCGCCGCACCGTGGCCGTCGCCGAGCTTCGAGGGCGCCTACCTGCCCGATGCGCGCAGCGTCGACGCCGATGGCTTCACCGCCCGCTGGGACGTGCTCGCGCTCGGTCGCGGATTCCCGCCGGCGTGGCGCCTCGGCGAGGTCCAGCCGCAGGTGGTGCTGGCGGCGGCCTACGGGGTGCGGCTGTACCAGGCGGCCGGCGTCTACCAGCAGACCACCCGCGCGGCGAAGTACGCGGTGCTGTTCGTGGTCCTGACCTTCCTGGTCTACTTCCTCGCCGAGATCTTCGGTGGGCGCCTGCTCCACCCCTTCCAGTACCTGCTGGTGGGGCTCGCCAACTGCGTCTTCTATCTGCTGCTGCTGGCGCTCTCGGAGCACGTCGACTTCGCGCTCGCCTATGGGGTGGCGGCCTGTGCCTGCGCCTGTCTGGTCGGTGGCTACAGTGCCAGCGTCCTCGGCTCGCGGCTTCGCGGGCTCGGCGTCTTGGTGGTGCTCGGCGGGCTCTACGGCTTCCTGTTCGTGGTGCTGCGCTCGGAGGACACCGCGCTGCTGATGGGCGCGCTGGCGGTGTTCGCCGCGCTGGCGGTGCTGATGTTCGTCACCCGCCGGGTCGACTGGTACGCGCTGCATCTCGGCCACGGGCGCGCGTGACCGGGGGGCTGGCCGGGGCGGGCGCGGGTATGCTGCTCGGCCGTGTCTGCCCCGAACCAGGAGACCCCCGTGCACGAGCTGGAGATTCCCCCCGCCGCCCGCCGCGACGATCGCTCGGTGGAGCTCGTGCGCGCGTGGGTGGCGGAGGGGGCGCAGTGGATATCCCTGAACCCCCATCTGTTCCGCGATCGCGACTTCGCCGAGGAGGATGCCTGGGGCATGTTCCTCGCCGACACCGTGCGCCATCTCGCCCGCGCCATCGGCGCCGCCTCCGATGCCCCGGCGGCGGAGGTGGAGCACCGGATCCATGCCGCGCTCGAGCGCGAGCTGGCGCGGCCGACGAGCACGGTCCGAGGCGGATACCTGGAGGATTGAGTCGCACCCGCACCGCATCGGATGGGATGTCGGAGGACCTTACATCGGTCCACGTTGCCTGGCGCCGATTCAACGCCCTGAAAAATAAGGATTTTACGCGTCTTGCGGATGGCCCGAGGCGGCGGCGGGAGGCGCAGCCGTGTCGGCAGACTTGACACTCGCGCGACCGGTGCGCGCCCTGAAGATCTGCAAGTGACTGACCTGGCACAGAATTTTGTTCCTGGTGCGCGTCTTGCTTGCAGTGGTGGAATGAGGTCCGATCGCGCGTGGCGGTAGGGCGGGTCAGGGACGGGGAGGACGCTCGATGATTCGTGCACTGGTGGCTGGCGGCGCGCGCCGCGCGATGCTCGGCCTGGCAGGGGCCGCGTCGCTGGCCGTCGCCGCGGCCGACGCCGCGGCGGTCGCATTCTGGATCGACGCGCAGCCCGGCGGCGGCATCGATGCCGCGCGGGTGGTCGACGTCGGCGACGTGTTCTCCGTCGACGTCCTGGTCGGGCCGGATCCGGCCGGTAGCGTGACCTTCAATGCGTTCGACCTCGGCGTCACCTTCGACCCCGCGCTGGTCGACTTGCAGTCGATCGTCCCCATCGACCCGGGCCCGGCGGGCCTCGACGTGCCGGTGATACCGACCATCGGTCGCGCCGGGCTGTCGCGCCTGTTCCTCACGCCGGTGACGCTGACCGCGCCGACGGTGATTGCCCGCGTCGAGCTCGGCGCGCTCGGTGCCGGTAGCCTGGGTCTCGGCTTCTCGGGTACCTTCCTCGTCGACGGCAACGTGCTCCCCAACGACGGCGGCGTGACCGGCGCCACCATCGACATCCAGGTGCCGGGCACCACGGTGCCGGCGCCGGCGACCGCGCTGCTGGTCGGGGCGGGCCTGCTGTTGGCCGGAAGCGCTCGGCGCCGACCGCGCCACCTCTGACACCAATCCTTCGTTTGACAAGGTTCGAGACGCGGGAACAACATTCCCGCGCCTCGGTGCGTTGTGGTCACCGGACCGTGCACGTCGAGGGTCATCGGCCGCAATTCGCGTGCCTTGGTGGCCAGCGGACCTGATCAGGGAGGATTGCGAATGCACCGACGGGCGGGATCGTGCGGGCCGGTACCGGCTCTCGAGATGCGCACCCCGCCCCAATCGAGCATTCCGCTCGCCACGTGCTCGTCCTCGGCTCGATGCCACGGGCGGGGGGACGACCGTTGAGCCGCCTCGCACGGCTCGCGCGCTCGCTCGGCGCCGCCCTTCTCGCGCTCTCGCTCGCCGGTGTCGCGGCAGCCCAGGGCACCGTCACCCCGGCCGCGGCCGACGTCAACGACGACGGCATCGTCAACATCGTCGACGTCTCCCTCGTCGGCGCCTGCATCTCCAACCCGCTCGCCAACGCCTTCTGCGGCGCAGCCGACGTCGACGGCAACGGCGCGGTGGAGTCGGCCGACGTGCTCGCGATCTTCCCCTTGCTCGGGCAGACCGCGCCGGCGGCCGACACCGTGCCGCCGTCGGTGCAGATCCAGGCCCCGGCGGATGGCGCGCAGGTGGCGGCGTCCCCGCTCGCAGTGCGTGGCACGGTCGACGATCCCCGCGCCACGGTCACCGTCGACGGCCAGCCCGCGGCGTTCGACAACACCATCTTCGAGGCCTCGGTCGACCTGGTCGAGGGGCCGAACACCGTGGTGGTGACCGCGGTCGATGCTGCCGGCAACAGCACCACGCGGACGGTCACCGTGGTGCTCGACACCACCGGACCGACGATCGCCATCGAGACCCCGGTCGACGGCGCCGTGCTCGCGAGCCCCGCGGCCACGGTCACCGGCGACGCGGGCGATGCGGTCGCGGTGCGGGTCGACGGCGTGGCCGCGACGATCACCGCCGGCCGGTTCCGGGCCGAGGTGACGCTGGCCGAGGGACCGAATCGGATCGAGGCCATCGGCGAGGACGCGCTGGGCAACGTGTTCGTCACCGCGATCGACGTGGTGGTCGACTCCGTCGCCCCGGTCGTGCGCATCACCGCACCACTCGACGGGGCCCTGGTCGACTCCGACGCGGTGACCGTCTCCGGCACCGTCGACGACGGTGGCCCGGTTCAGGTCGACGTCAACGGCGTGGTCGCGAGCGTCGCGGCCGGCACCTTCAGCGTGGCGTCGGTGCCGCTCGCGATCGGCGCGAACACGCTGGTGGCGACCGCGGTCGATGCCGCCGGCAACGTCGCCACCGACAGCGTGGACATCGTCGCCACCGGTGGCGTGACCCCGAGCCTCGGCGTCACCATCGTCGAGCCGGCCTCCGATGCCCTGCTCGGCGACGCGGCGGTCTTCGTCACCGGCACCGTGCAGGACCCGGCCGCGCTGGTCGAGGTGAACGGCGTGCCGGCCGCGGTGTCGCCCGGCGCGCCGGCGACGTTCCGCACCGTCGAGCCGGTCCCCTTGGTCGAGGGCCTGAACTTCCTCGTCGCCCAGGCCGCGGTGCCCGGTGGGCTCGAGGGGCAGGCGACGCGGCGGGTGGTGCGCGACACCCAGGCGCCGACGGTGACCATCGAGGTGCCGCGCGAGGGCGCGGTGCTGACCTCGTTCCAGGTCGACGTCGCCGGACAGATCAACGACCTGGTCGCCGGTACGACCATCAACGCCGACGACTGCGCGGTGACCGTGAACGGCGTCGCCGCCGAGGTCGCCAACCGCACCTGGGTGGTGCCCAACCTGCAGTTGCAGCGCGGTCTGAACACACTGCGCGTGGTGGCGAGCGACCGCATCGGCAACAGCGCCACCCTGACTCGCCAGGTCACCGTCGCCGACCAGGCCGGGCAGCGCCTGGTCAAGATCCTCGGCAGTGGTCAGCGCGCCAACATCGGCGAGGCGGCGGAGCAGGATCTGGTGGTGGCGGTGCTGGACGCCGACGGCGATCCGGTACCCGACGAGCGGGTGACGTTCACCGTCAGTCGTGGTGGCGGGCTTCTCGACGCCTTCCCCGCCCTCGCGCCCGAGGTCTCGGTGCGCACCGACAGCAACGGTCTCGCCCGCGCGCGCTTCATCACCGGCCAGCGCGCCGGCGCCGGTAACAATCGCGTCCTGGTGACCGCGCCCGGATACGTCGGGGAGGTCGAGTTCTGCATCACCGCCGAGCCCGGCTCGGCGCTGCGGATCACGGGACTTGCCGGCAATCGGCAGGCCGCGGCGGTGCTCCGGCCCCTGCCTCGTCCGCTGCTGGTCATCGTCACCGACGAGGGGGGTAACCCGGTCGGCGGGGTCGACGTCGAGTTCCGGGTCACCGAGGGTGGCGGCAACATCGACGGTGCCGAGGCGCTGGTGGTCACCACCGATCTCGACGGGCTCGCCTCCGCCGTGCCCAGCCTCGGCCCACAGCCCGGGCTCGACAACAACACGGTCGTCGCCGCGTTCCCCGGTCTCGGTGAGACCCCGGTGGTGTTCACCGCATCGGGCCGGATCCCCGCCGATCCGGCGCTCACCACCATCTCCGGGGTGGTCCTCGACAACCAGGACAACCCGGTGCCCGGCGTGGTCCTCGAGGCCTTCCAGCCGGGCGTGGCGATCGCGGTTCGCCCCTCTGCCGTGACCGACGACGAGGGCCGGTTCCTGATTCACGACGCGCCGGTCGGGCTGGTTCACGTGCACGTCGACGGGCGCACGACGCCGCTGCCCGGAACGTGGCCCGAGCTCGAGATGGAGATCATCACCGTTCCCGGTCAGGACAACGCCTTCGACCGCCCCATCTGGCTGCTCCCGCTGGCCGACAACGCGGTGTTGGTGCCGAACGGCGGGCCGGCCGAGGATCTCACGCTGCAGATGCCGGGGGTGCCGGGCTCGGAGCTCACCATCTTCGCCAACTCGGTGGAGTGTCCCCGCGGACAGACCGAGTGCCTGGTGAGCTGGACCCAGGTGCGCGGCGAGCGCGTGCCGATGGAGCCGCCGCTCGGCTCGGCGTTCCTGCTCGCGGGCACGCTGCAGTTCCCGGGCACACATTTCCATCCGCCGGCCCGGATCTGCACCCCCAACTCCGACGCGGCGCCCGGCGAGCAGGTCGAGATGTACTCGTTCGACCACGACATCGGCGAGTTCGTGTCGACCGGCCTCGCCACCGTCACCCCCGACGGCAGCCAGATCTGCTCCGACCCCGGTTTCGGCATCCTGAAGGCCGGGTGGCACGGCCCGGTACCGCCACCACCACCGAGTGGCGGTGGCGGCGGTGACGGTGACGGTGACGGTGATGGCGACGGCGACGGCGACGGCGACGGCGACGGCGACGGCGACGGCGACGGCGACGGCGATGGCGACGGCGATGGCGATGGCGATGGCGACGGCGACGACCCCACCGACGACGACGCCGACGACCCCGGTCCGGACGGCGAGGAGCCGGACAGCAACGGCGACGACGAGACCAGCGACGCCAGTGACGGCGATCACTCCGACACCGGCGAGGGTGAGGACGGCAAGAGCGACCCCACCGAGGCCGCGGATCCGGTCATCGCGGCGACCGGTGAGTTCAAGTTGCAGACGGTGGATCTCCGCATCCCCGGACGCGGATTCGACTTCGTGCTCCGGCGCACCTACCGCAGCCGCTACAACTTCGACGGCCCGCTCGGCCACAACTGGGACTTCGGGTACAACGAGCGGCTGTTGATCCCCGAGGCCGGCGCGGCGGATCAGGGAATTCGGCGTTGCACCGGGACCGGCCGTGTCGACGTCTACGAGGCGTTGTCCGGCGGCGGCTATCGCACGCCGGAGAGCTACTTCGACGAGCTCACCCGCAACCCGGACGGCAGCTACACCATTCGCGACCGTTTCGGTTTCCGCAACGAGTTCGATGCCGACGGTTTCCTGCGCGCGAAGGTCGACCGCTTCGGCAACACGATGCAGTTCGCATACGACGCCGAGGACCGCCTGAGCACCGTCGTCGACACCCTCGGGCGCGAGGTCCGTTTCCGCTATCGGCCCACCGGTCGACTCGAGGCGGTCACCGACTTCGCCGGTCGCGAGGTGCGTTACTTCTACGACGGCAACGGGGATCTCCGAGCGGTGCGCTCGCCGCTGGTGGTCGGGACCACCACCGGAAACGACTTCCCGAAGGGCAAGGTCACCCGCTACGACTACTACTCGGGCTTCGACACCGCGGCCGACCCGCGTCTGGCCTATCTCGAGCACAACCTGCGGTCGATCACCGATGGCCGAGGGCAGCGCTACCTCATCAACAGCTACGGCACCGATCCGCGGTCCTACGAGTTCGACCGTGTCCGTACCCAGATCCAGGGGACGCCGGATCAGATCTATCGCTTCAGCTATTTCGAGGTCGACGCGGCGGCGACGATGGACGACCCCAACGCGCCGGCATCACAGACGCTGATGCTCGACCGTGCCGGCAACCGGGTCATCTCCACCTTCAATGCCGCCGGCAACCCGATCGAGGAGCGCGTCGAGACCAATCGCAACGTCAACCCCGACGACCCACCGGTATTCGTGACCCGGCACCGCTACGACCGCAACAGCCGCCGGCTCGAGACCGTTCATCCCGAGGGCAATCGCGTCGAGTACACCTACGACAGCGAGAGCCCGGACCGACTCCAGCACGGGAATCTGCTCGAGGTTCGCCAGATCGCCGGACCGCGCGGGGCGGACCAGCCCGAGCTGGTGACGCGCTACGGCTACGAGCCGATCTACAACCAACGCCGGCTCGAGATCGATCCACGTGGCGCCACGCCCGGCTTCGTGCCGCCGATCGGCGTCGCCACCCCCGAGCGCTACACCACGACGCGCCTGTTCGACTACCAGGAGCTCGACAGCCTCGCGCAGCTCGCGACCGAGACCGGACGCGACGTGGCGATGGTGGCGGATCTCCTCGCGCGCGCCGGTGTCGCGCTCGACCTGGGCGATCTCAACGGCGACGGTCGCGTCGATCAGGTCGCCGGCAACGTGGTGCGGCTGGAGCTCCCGTCGGTCACCCTGGTCTCCGGTGCGCAGCAGACGGTGGTGCGCGAGGTCGCCTACAACGCCTTCGGTCAGAAGGTGCGCGAGGTCGACCCGGCCGGCAACGTCGAGCGCTACACCTACCACCCCGAGTCCGACCCCGACGGCGACGGTGTGGCGACGACATCGGTGCGGGCGTTGGACACCACCACCGGTGGTTACCTCGCCTCCCGCACGCGGGATGCGGAGAACCATCCTCGTCGCGATCCGACGGTCGAGCCGGCCGCGGTGCGTACCGAGTGGCTCTACGATCAGGTCGGCAACGTGGTGCGCGAGATCGACGGGCGCGGTAACGCGACCGATTTCGAGATCAACGCGCTCGACCAGGTGGTCAGGCGGATCGCCGAGGCGCCGCTGCGTTACGAGACCCGATTCTTCTACGACGCCAACGACAACCTCGTGGTGCGCGAGGTCCAGAACGTCGACACCAACGGACCGGATCTCGACGACTTCGCCACCACGACCTTCGAGTACGACATCCTGGACCGCAAGATCGCCGAGCACCGCGAGGTCTCGGTGCTCGAGACGCTGACCACGCGCTACGAGTACGACGCCAACGACAACCTCGCCCGCGTGATCCTGCCCGAGGGCAACGTCACCGAGCGTGTGTACGACGAGCGCAACCGCGTGTTCGCGTTCACCCGCGGCGCGGGGAGCCCGGATGCCAGCACCGTCACCATGACCTACGACGGCAACGGCAACGAGATCCGGGTCGTCGACGGCGAGGACAACGACGGCGACGGTCGTGGCGACGAGACCCGGCTCTTCCACGATGGTCACGATCGACTGGTTCGCGTCGTCGACCGTGTGGGCAACGAGACCCGCTACTCCCTCGACCCCGCCGGCCACCGCGTGGTGACCGAGGTGGTGGGGCCCGCCGACGGCGCCGACCCGACACCGGTCACGTTGTCGCGGGTCGAGGACCACCACGACGAGCTCGGGCGGCGTTTCCAGCGCGACACGCTGCTGCTCGCGGCGCGTGCGCCGGTCGGCTCCGACGGTGTGCTCACCCCCGGCGATGGCCGCGTCACCACCCGCTGGGACCACGACGCCGCCGGGCGCGTGGTGCGCGTGGTCGACGACAACGCCCACGACGAGCGGTTCTGGTACGACGGGCTCGATCGCCGCGTGTTGCGCGTCGATGCACTCGACAACGAGCTGCGCATGGTCTTCGACGGCAACGGCAACGTCACCTCGGTGGTCGCGCTCGAGAAGAGCCCGGAGGGCGTGGTTCCGGACGAGACTTTCGTCTCGACCTTCGTCTACGACGCGCTCGACCGACTGGTCCGCTCGACCGACAACCTCGGCAACGAGACGGTGATCACGCGCGACAGCCGCGGTAACGACGTCCTGGTCACCGACGCGATGGGCAACCGCTTGCGCCGCGTCTTCGATGGCATCGACCGCGAGCTCAGCCGAACCGTGGAGCTCAGAGTCGGCGGCGAGGGCGCGGGCGCGCTCGACACGTCGAATCCCGACAACCCGGACGGACTGGTGGTGCGGCGCACCGAATGGGACGGGAACTCTCGGGTGCGACGCGAGATCGACGACGCGGGCAACACCACCACCTATGACTACGATGCGCTCGATCGCAACGTGCTGGAGGCCTACGCCGACGGCACGACGCGGGCCTACGTCTACGATCGAGACAACAACATCGTCTCGATCCGCGACCACAACGGCAGCATCCAGACGCGCCGCCACGACGCGCGGAATCGACTGGTGGCAGTCGACGTCACCCGCGGCGCCGGCGTGCTCGGCACCACCGCGCAGCGCTTCGAGTACGACGGCCTCTCACGCCGCACCCGGCTCACCGACGACAACGATCCCGCCGACCCCACCGACGACAGCGTGGTGGTGGCGCGGTACGACTCGCTCGACCGTGTACTCGAGGAGGAGCAGGACGGGCGCGTGGTCCGTCGTGGCTACGACGGCGTGGGCAATCGCCTGACCCTCACCTATCCGCAGGGTCGGGCCACCGAGGCCCGCTACGATGCCCTGAACCGTCTCGAGCGGCTGGCCGACGTCGGCGCGCCGGACGCCATCGCAGAGTACGACTATCTCGGTCCGCAGCGTGTCCTCGAGCGCCGGTTCGGCAACGGCACCGCGCTGCGTTATCACGACGGTCTCGGGGCCGCCATCGGCTACGACGGCATTCGTCGCGTGATCGGTCACCGCCACCTCGATGCGACCGGCGCGCTGGCCGGGTTCGCCTACGGCTACGACCGTCGACAGAATCGGCGCTACGCGCTCGACGAGGTGCTCGACGTCGCCGACGTCTACGCCTACGACTCCGCTTACCGGCTGGCGGAGGTCGCGGTCGACGTGCCCGGCGCCGAGGTGACGACGCTCGGCAACAACGTCGTCGAGCGCCCGGACCTCGCCGCCCTCGGCGCCGCTTCCTCGGATCGCTTCGTGCTCGACGGTGTCGGCAACTGGGTGCGCCGCGAGACCGGGGCCGAGGTGCTCGACTTCGCATCCAACGCGATGAACGAGTACACCGCGGTCGGTGCCGTCGGCCGCGAGCACGACGACAACGGCAACTTGCTCGGCGACGGCTCGCGCGTGTTGCGCTACGACGCGTTCAATCGCCTGGTCTCGGTGGCCGAGAGCGGAACCGGTGCGGTGCTCGCGACCTACACCTACGACGCGCGCGACCGTCGGGTCGGCAAGCGCATGGGCGGTGGCGTCGAGCGCTACGTGTACGACGACATCCACGTCATCGAGGAGCGTGACGGCACCGACCAGACCACCGCGCAGTACGTGTACGGCCAGGGTGTCGACGACGTGTTGCAGATCACCCGTGGCGGTGACGTGCACTATCTACACGACGACGCGCTGGGCTCGGTGGTCGCGGTGTCCGACGACGCCGGCGCGGTGGTCGAGCGCATCGACTACGACGCCTACGGCGTGCCGACCTTCCTCGGTGCAGACGGGGTCGCGACCGCCGGCGACCGCAGCGCGGTCGGGTTGCCCTACCTGTTCACCGGTCGGCGCTACGAGGCCGACACCGGGATCTACTACTACCGCGCGCGTGACTACGACCCGCGAGTCGGTCGCTTCCTGCAACGCGATCCGATGGGATATGTCGACGGCATGGGGCTCTACGCCTATGTCGAGAACAACCCGGTCAACTTCGTCGACCCGACCGGCGAGTTCCTCGACATCGTGGCCGACATCGGCTTCATCGCCTACGACATCTACACCATCGCCAACGAGGGCCTGAACTGGACCAACGGGCTCGCGCTCGCCGCCGACGTGGCCGGAGCGCTGGTGCCGTTCGCGACCGGCGGCGGGGCCGCGGTGCGCGCCGGCTCGCATGCCGACGACCTCGGGGTCATCTACAAGGTGCCGGGCGACAAGACCCCCAGCGGCAAGCCCTACGTCGGTAGCTCCGACGATCTCGCGCAACGTACCCGCAACGCCCGCGACGGCCGCGATCGCACCGACGCCGAGATCATCGACACCTATCCGAAGGGCGACCGTGACGCGCGCCGTCGGGCGGAGCAGAAAGGCATCAACGACAACGGCGGTGTGGACAACCTCGACAACAAGCGCAACGAGATCGCCCCTGACAAGTGGGACGAGAAGGGCGTCAACGATCACCAGCCGAACCCGCCGGGCAAGGAGCGCGGCGACAGTAAGGCGGGTGCCGGAGCCGGAACCAACGCGGGGTGCGACCTCGCCGACTGTCACGGCAAGGAGAAGTAGATGCGGGACCGAGGGATGCACGAGGTACCGACCGCCCGGCGGCCAGCGGCTGGTGGCGCGGTGCTCGTGCGTGGTCCCGGACAGGAGCAACGGACATGCGAGCGACGCCATGGATTGGCGCGGCGGCGATGGTGCTGAGCGAGATGGTCTTCGGGTTCGGCGGCAAGGGGGTTCCGGGGCACGTACGGCCGGTGGTGCACGAGCCGCCGAGTCACCCCTATGTCGTCGATCCTCCGACTGATCGCAAGGGCATCGAGGTCAACGGTCCGTGGGACGATCGGATCCGCGACCACATCGCGCGCGAGGGGATCCGCGCCCTGGTGTTGAACAGCGCCAAGGGTTGGTCCGGGACCGACTACGGGTTTCTGCGCGAGCTCGACCAGATCGAGGAGCTCAAGATCCTCGCGTCGGCGGGAACGAACGTCGCCGCGCTCGAGGAGATGCGGGCGCTCGAGCGCCTGAGCCTCACCGTGGTGACCCGCGAGACCGTCGACTTCACGCGGCTGGCGAACCTGCGCCAGGCCTACGTCCACTGGTGGCCGGGGGCGCGGAGCATCGTCGAGGCGCGGGGCCTGCGCTCGCTCTACCTCGACCGCGTGAAGCTGCCGTCGTTCTCGGCGCTCTGTGGCCTCGAGGCGCTCGAGTCGCTGACTCTCGCCAACGCGAGCATCGCGTCCATCGCCGACATCGAGTGCCTGTCCGGCCTTACCCGGCTCGAGCTGCTGAACTGCCGCAAGCTCGCCGACTTCGCCGGGCTCGAGCGTTTCACGCGGCTGCGGCGGCTGGTGATCAGCGGGTCGAAGGCGCTGCGCGAGATCGATTTCGTGAGTGGTATGCGCGAGCTGGAGATGCTCGACATCTCCGACAACGGCGCGGTCGCCACGCTCGCGCCCCTGGCGAAGGCGACCAGCCTGCGCGCGCTGGCGATGGCCGGGGGCACCAACGTCGAGGACGGCGACCTGTCCGTGCTCACCGGCCTGCCGCGGCTGGCGATGCTGATGTTCGCGCCGCGGCGCCACTACACCCACAAGCTGGTGAAGCCCTGGAACTGGAACAACTTCGAGGTGCCCGCCACCTTGCTCGAGGCGAAGTGAGCTGCGGATGTCTCGGGTGGCACGAGGGAGCGCGACCGAAACCATGACCACGCGTGGATCGGATGGATACCTGGCGAGCGTGAGCACACTGGCCTCGCGCCGCGCGGTCGGCCGGGCGGTGTGGGCGCTGGTCGTGCTCGCGGTGATGCTCGTCACCGAGGTCGCTCGCGCCCAGCTCCTCGAGCCGCGGCTCGACGAGAGCTGCACCGTCACCATCCTCAATCGCGCAGCGCAGGTGCGTCCGGACGGCACCTGGCGGATCGAGAACATCCCCGTTCAGCCCGGCGTGTTCCGCGCCCGCTCGACCTGCATCGGTCCCGGTGGCGACCTGGTGCCCGGACAGACGGTGTTCGCGGAGTTGATTCCCAACGGCTTCGTCGACTTCGGGCGTACCGTGCTCGGCGCCGTCGAGCCAATCCTCAACTCCATCGACATCACCCCCAGCCCGGTGGTGCTCACCCGGCGTAACGAGCGCGCCTATCTGCTGGCCACCGGCAACGAGCCGGGTGGCACGCGCCGCGACGTGACCACGCTCGCGAGCGGCACGCTGTGGTCGACGAGCAATTCCGACGTGGTCGCCGTCGGGCGCAACGGCGATCTCGTCGCGCGCGGGCGGGGACGCGCGATCATCACCGCGCGCAACGAGGGCACGGTGGCGTCGGTCGAGGTCGAGGTCCGGATCCCGAACGACCTCGACGGCGACGGCCTGACCGACGCCTACGAGATCGCCAACGGTCTCAATCCGAACGACGCCACCGATGCCGACGACGACGCCGACGGCGACGGGCTCACCAATCGCGAGGAGTTCGAGCGGGGCACCCGGGCCGACGACGACGACACCGACGGCGACGGCGTGGTCGACGGGGCCGAGGTCGCCGGCGGATCGGACCCGCTGCGTGCCGACAGCGACGGCGACGGGCTGATCGACGGCGACGAGGCCCGTCTCGGCACCGCGCTCGACGACGCCGACACCGACGACGACGGCATCTCCGACGGGGTCGAGGTCGCGCTGCGGCTACGGCCGCTGGTGGCCGATCCGACGACCACCGTGGTCGGCCGCGTCGCCGACGAGCGCGACGCCGCCGTCGGCGGCGCCGCGGTGACCTTGCTCGGCGCATTCACCACCACCACCGACGTCGACGGCGGCTTCACCGTCGCCGGCGTGCCGGCCGGGTTCGGGCCGATCTCCGGCGTGGCGAGCCTGGTCGACGGCGCGACGGTGAAGGACGGTCGCTCGGGTGCGGTGTCGCCGGTGGTGGGCGGCATCACCGACCTCGGGCTCATCCGCATCGCGCCGGTGATCGGTCGCGTCACCGGGCGCGTGCTCAGCCCGCGGCGTGACCCGGTGCCCGGTGCGCGCGTGAGCATCGTCGCCGACGGCCGGGTGCGCGCGGTGAGCGCCGGCGCCGACGGCGTGTTCGCCCTCGACAAGGTCGCTCCGGGGCCGGTCGCGGCGCTGGCGACCGATCCGTCCACCGGCTTGCGTGGCCGCTCATCGGGCGAGCTGCCGCCCGACGGCGCGCTGGTGCTCGACATCGTGCTGACCGCAGCGGCCACCGTCGAGGGCGCGGTGCTGACGCTCGCCGGCCCACCGGCAGGGCCGGACGTCGACGTCTCGCTGCGCGGCCCGAGCAATCTCGCGAGCCGCACCGACTTTCTCGGCGACTACCGTTTCGACCTGCTACCGCTCGGCGTCTACACCGTCGATGCCGCCGACGCCGGTGGTAACCGCGCGCGCAGCGAGGTCGTCCTCACCGCCACCAATCAGGTGGTGCGCAGCGATCTCACCTATCTCGGGACCGGGGTGGTGGAGGTCCGCGTCGAGGCGGCGACCGGGTTCCCGGCCCCCGGGGTCGCGGTGACGGTCCGCAGCCAGAGTCTCTTCGGCGGCGAGCAGGCGGCGATCACCGACGGCCTCGGGCGCGCACAGTTCGACGGGATCTTCGTCGGTCCCTTCCAGGTCACCGCCGCCGACCCGGCCAACGGGCTCGGTGGCCTCGGCTCGGGGCAAGTTCGCTCCGACGGTGAGGTCGTCCCGCTCACCGTCACCCTCGAGCCGGCGGCGACGCTGCGCGGAGTCGTCCTCGAGAGCGACGGCGTGACCCCGGTGGCCGATGCACGGGTGATTCTGAGCCCGACCGGTCAGTCGGTGCGTACCGACGCCGGTGGGGAGTACGAGCTCACCGACCTGCCACTGCGCCAGTACGGGCTCGAGGTGCGGGTGCCGGGCGAGGTGGTTCGTGCGCGCGCCTCCGTCACCCTCACCACCGCAGGCGGTGTCGTCGACCGCGACATCGTGCTCGCCGGCCTCGCCACGCTCACCGTGCGGGTCGTCGATTTCGAGGGCGCGCCGGTGCCGTTCGCCGACGTCGAGGTCTTCGAGTCGACCTTCGGTGGCCGCGCCCGCATCGCCACCGACGTGGTGGGCGAGGCGCGATTCGAGGCGCTGGTCGCGGGCTTCACGCTCGCGCTGTCGGCCGTCGATGCGCAGACCGAGCTCGGGGCGATGGGCCAGACCGTGCTCCTGGAAGGCGAGGCGGCGGTCGTCGAGCTGGCGCTCGAGGCGGCGGGAACGATCACCGGCACCGTGCTCCAGAGCGACGGCGTGACCCCGGTTGCAGGGGCGCGGGTGCGCGTCGATCCGCTCGGCCGTCAGGCCGTCACCGGCACCGATGGCCGCTACGAGTTCACCTCGGTCCCGATCGCGCGCGGGCCGTTCACGGTGGTGGTGCGCGACGCCGTCGGCGCCGAGCGGGCGCGCTTCGAGGGTGTCGAGCTCCTCGCCCAGGGTGACGTGGTGGTGCTCGACGCGGTCGTCGCCGGCTCCGGCGCGGTGACCGGGGTGGTGCGAAACCCGGACGGTAGTCTCGCCGACGGTGTGGCGGTCAGTCTCGACAGTGCGGTGCCGGGGCAGCCGACGGCGTTCTCGGTGACCGACCTCGATGGCGCATTCCGCTTCGACGACGTGCCGGTCGGCGGCTTCTCGGTAGCGGCGCAGGTGGTGGCGTTGCGCTTCGGCGGCAACGCCCTCGGCGAGCTGGTGGCCGACGGCGAGACCGTGGTGGTCGACGTCGAGATGGCCGAGAACCAGCTTCCGGACACCGGAGGCGGGGCCCTCATCACGCTCTACGACGCCAATGGCTTCGCGTTCGCGTTGCGCGCCAACGCCGAGATCCGCGACGGCAACACCCAGGTGTTTCGTGGCAACGGGGGTGTCGAGCGCGGCGGGGCCCGGCTCGAGATCGTCGCCGGCGGGTTCGCCACCCCGTTCGCCGGAGCGGGGGCCTCGTTCGAGGATGCCGGTCGGGAGGTGGTGGCGACCGGCGACGGTCCGCTCGGGCTCCGGGTCACGCGCAAGGTGTTCGTCCCGGTCGTGGGCTACTTCGCCCGTTACCTCGAGATCCTGGAGAACCCCGGGCTCGTGGACGTGACCGTCGATCTGCGCGTCGACACCCATTACCGGTTCATCGACGAGACCCGCGACGGCTTCCGCTTCGAGGAGCGGCCGCGGATCGTCGACACCGATACCGGCAATCCGGTGGTGCTCGGGGCCGAGCGCTGGGTGTCGATCGACGACAACCGCGACCTCGACCCCTTCCTGGTGACCAACCTGCCCACCGTTGCCCAGGTGGTGGGTGACGGCGTGGGCGTGCTCGGCGCCGTGTCGCAGTTCGACGTCGACGGCGCTGCCCAGTTCGCTCGCCTGCGCAGCGAGTGGCGCGACCTGGTGGTCCCCGCCGGCCAGCGCGTGGCGGTGATGCACTTCGTGACTCAGCAGACCGGGCGCGATGCCGCCGGCGCGAGTGCCGAGCGCCTGGTCGCGCTGCCACCGGAGGCGCTGGCCGGGCTGAGCACCGAGGAGCGCGCCCTGGTCGCGAACTTCGCGGTGCCGCCGAGCGGGCCGGGAACGGTGCCGGCCCTGCCGGCGCTCGACGCCACCGTCTCCGGTCGTGCGCTCGAGGCCGACGGCGCCACCGTGGTGCCGGCGGCGCGGGTGACGGTGCGCAGCACGCTCCCGTTCTTCGCCCGCAGCTACCCGGTCACCACCGATGCCGCCGGCGCCTTCTCGCTCACCGGACGCCCGGGCGCCGGGGGCACGGTGGTCCCGGTCGCCGACTTCACGCTCCGCGGCACCCACCCGCAGTCGGGCGTCGGCTCGCCCACCACCCAGCACGGATTCGCCCCGGGAACGGTCACGGCCGCGGCCGACGTGGTGTTCACCGGCACCGGCATCGTGCGCGGGGTGGTGCGCCGCTCCGACACCGTGGTGGCCAGCGCCGGCACGGTCAGTGTGAGTGGGGACGCGCTCATCGATGCGATTGTGGTCCCGATTGCCGTCGACGGACGCTTCGCCGTCGGCGGCCTGCCTCCGGAGACGTACACCCTCGACGCCAACCTGCCCGATCCGACCGGCACCGGCCTTCGCGGCACCGGCGTCGCGAGCGTGGTGGCGGGGGGCGTGTCGGAGGTCGAGATCCGTGTGACCCCGACCGGAGACGTCGCGGGCACGGTGCGCGACGGGGCCGGCAACCCGGCGGTCGACCAGCGTGTCACCCTCGTCGCCAGCGGATTCTCGCGCGCGGTGCGCACCGACACCGGCGGCCGCTACCGGTTCCTCGCGGTGCCGGTCGGCGTGTACACCGTCGCCGCCACCGAGGCGCGCACGGCGGTCGTGACCAGCGCCGCCGTCGGCGTGACCGCCGACGCCGAGCAGGTGGTCGACATCGATCTGGTCGCGGTGGGTAGCATCGATGTGCGAGCCACCTTCGCCGGCGGCGGCGTCGCCGCCGACGCACCGGTCCAGGTGCGCAGTGCCGCGCTCGGGACCACCTTCCGCGCCGCCGGCCGTGCCGACGCGCTCGGGCGGCGGGTGGTGACCAACATCCCGGCCGGTGCGTTCACCGTGCGCGTCCTCAACCCGGTGAACGAGACGCTGCTGGCGACGGTCGACGGCGCCCTCGACACCGAGGGCGAGGTGGTGGGGGTCGACGTGGTGGTCCCGGTCGACGTCCCGCCATCGGTCGCGCTCACCAGCCCCGCCGCCGGCGCCGACTTCCTCGAGGGCACCCTGGTCACGCTCCAGGCCGATGCGAGCGACGACCTCGGTGTCACCCGGGTCGAGTTCCTGATCGACGGCGCGGTGGTCGCCACCGACACCACCGCGCCGTACTCCGCCGCCGTGCCGCTCGGGGCGGCGAGCCCGGGCCCGCTGACCCTGGCCGCGGTCGCCACCGACACCAGCGGTCAGCGCACGACCTCGGCCGCGGTGGTGGTGAGCATCGTCCCGGATCTGATTCCGCCGACGGTGGCGCTCACCGCACCATCCGCCGGGCTGGTGGTGATCGAGGGGACGTCGGTCACCGCCGCCGCGACCGCGAACGACGACGTCGGCGTCGCACGCGTCGAGTTCCGCTTCGACGGTGCGCTGTTCGCGACCGATACCGGCGCTCCCTACGCGGCGTCGCGGCTGGCGACGGTGTCGCGACCGCTGCCGGCCACCGTGGCGGTGAGCGCGACCGCGTTCGACCGCGCTGGCAACAGCGCGAGCGCGACGGTCGACGTCACCGTGATTCCCGACCAGCCGCCGAGCATCGCGGTGGTGCAGAGCCCGCCGGACGGGGCGACCTTCATCGAGGGCAATCCGGTCACCTTCGAGGCGAGCGCGACCGACGACGTGCGGGTGACCCAGGTCGCCCTGGCCATCGATGGCGTGACGGTGCTGACTCGCGCGGTGGCGCCATACCGCTTCGACGTGCCGATGCCGGACGTGCCGCCGGGTGGACGCACCATCGCGGTGACCATGGTCGCGCGCGATACCCGTGGTCAGCTGGCGAGCACCGCGCCGGTGTCGCTGAACGTGGTCGAGGACCAGCCGCCGACGGTGACCTTCACCGCGCCCGCGGCCGGCGCCGCGTTCATCGAGGGGCAGACGATCACCCTGACCGCCGATGCGTCCGACGATCGCCGTGTCGCCAGCGTCGAGTTCCTGGTCGACGGAACCTCGGTGGGCATCGACCAGATTGCCCCGTACGAGGCGACGGTGCAGCTACCGTCGGCGGCCGACGGCACCGTGGTCGCGCTGCGCGCGGTGGCGCGTGACGACCTCGGTCAGGAGGGCGAGGACGCGCGAACGGTCGTCAGCCGCGACGACCTCGTGCCACCCGAGGTCTCCCTGGTGGCACCGACCGGTGGTGCGGTGATCTCGGTCGGTCCGAGCGACGTGGCGATCGTGATCGACACCTCCGGCAGCACCAGCGGCACCTGCGGTCTCGCCGGCACTGCCTTCGACATCCTCGACTGCGAGGTGGAGGCGGCGCGCCTGCTGCTCGACTTCCTCGACCCGGTGCTGACCCAGGTCGCGGTGGTCGACTTCTCGAGCAACGCGGTGCTGGTGCAGGCCCTGACGTCGGACTTCGGGCTGGTTCGCGATGCCCTGGCGCGCATCCAGGCCGCCGGCCCCGGTGGTGGCACCGATTTCGACGACGGCATGCGGGTGGCCACCGACGAGCTGCTCGGGCCGCGCTCGCGCCGCGAGGCGACTCCGGTGCAGCTCTTCCTGTCCGACGGCGCGGCCAGCTTCCCGGCGGCCGAGGTGGCGCGAGCCGCCGACGCCCAGGTGGTGGCCAACACGTTCGCGGTCGGGCTGGGCGCGGCGACCGGAACGCTGCAGCAGATCGCGCAGGGCACCGGCGGCGTGCTCACCCCGGTGACCGATCCGGCGACCCTGATCGAGGTGCTGCCGCGCATCATCCTGTTCGGCGTCGAGGCGATCCCGGTGGTGGCCGCGGCCAGCGACGACGTCGCGGTGCGCACGGTGGAGCTCCGCGTCGCCGGGCCGGCGGGAAGTGGCTTCGAGGCGGTGATCGACGACACCACGTCGCCGTTCGCGAGCCTGTTCACGCTGCCGGTGCTCGGTGACTCGCTGGCGGTCACGGTCGAGGCGCGGGCCTTCGATTTCGGTGGCAACGTGTCGGCGCCGGCCATCGTCGATGCCACGGTCCTGCCGGCGGAGAACGAGCCGGAGGTGCTGCGCATCGAGCCGAGCTCCGGGCGGCCGGGCGATCAGGTGGAGCTCGTCGGGCGCTTCTTCGCGCCGGCGTTCGCCGACAACCTGGTGCGGTTCGGCGGCGTCGACGTGGTGCCGATCGCCGGCACCAAGAGCCGACTGACGGTGGTGGTGCCGGACGGGACGACGACCGACCTGGTGGACGTGTTCGCCGACGGCCTGACCTCCAATGCGGTGGTCTTCGTCATCGACACCGACCTCGATGGATTGTCGGACGCCGACGAGATCGCGCGTGGGACCGATCCCACCGTGGCCGACACCGATCTCGGTGGCCGCACCGACGGTGAGGAGGTGCTGATCGACGGCACCGATCCGCTCGACGGCGCCGACGACCGCTTCGACGGCGACGGCGACGGCCTGTTCACCTTCGAGGAGTTGGCGCTCGGCACCGATCCCGCCAATCCGGACACCGACGGCGGTGGGGTGAACGACGGCGACGAGGTGAACCGCTTCGGCACCGATCCGCTCGACCCGAGCGACGATCCCGTCTCGACCGAGGTCGAGGTGACCCTCGGTGACGACGACTTCGTCGAGGTGGTGCTGCCGCCTGGATTCGACTTCCGCCACTACGGGGTGGTTCAGGGCAGCGTGTTCATCAACTCCAACGGCCGTCTCACCTTCGGCTTCGGCGACTTCGAGTTCCAGGAGAACGTGGTGAGCTTCCAGGAGCAGCCGCAGGTGGCGGCCCTGTTCACGGACCTCGACCCGTCCAGCGGCGGTCGCATCACCTACTCGGTCTTCCCCGAGGTGTTCGTGGTGCGGTTCGAGGGTGTGCCGGTGTTCGGCAACGCCGAGACCGCCAACACCTTCGAGATCGAGCTGCGCAAGGAACCGGGCGCGCCCACCGACTCGGTGACCGTGACCTACGAGGGCATCGACGCACCGAACGCCATCGTCGGCATCTCCCCCGGACCGAGCGCGGTGCCCCCGCTGTTCCTCGACCTCAGTCGAGACTTCACGCCGGGCGCGCTGCCGGGGCAGGCGATTGCCGAGCAGTTCGACTTCGAGCTCGGCTTCGACCTCGACGGGTTCACCCTCCTGTTCGTGCCGGCCAACGAGGTCGATCCGGACGCCTACGGCTACTTCGGCCTCGGCCTGGAGGTCCCGCAATGAACCGTGTGACGCCGCGCCCACGGGGTGCTCTCATCGCCACGGTGGCGCTGTGGCTGTCGTTCCACCTGGCCCCGGTCACCGCCCTGGAGCAGGCGGACCGCGTGCGCCTGCTGGAGGCGGTGCGCTCGTTCGCCGATGCGGTGCGGGTCGGTGACGACGCCTCCGTCCGTGCGCACACCTGTGCCGCCGCAGTGGTGCCCGCCTGCGTGGCGCGCGAGCTGGCGCTCGCCGTCGATCTCCCGCAGTGGTACCTCGACCGGCCGCAGCCCGACCCCCAGGCGCTGGTCTCGGCGCTCGACCTCGCCTATCTCGATGCCATCCGACGTGAGATCGGCCCTCTGGTCGCGAGCGGCGCGGCGGTCGCCGGGCTGAGTGTGGTCGGGGTGCGCCAGGTCGCCGAGGTCGGCGAGCGCACCGAGTCGCTGCTCCCGCTCGAGCTGTCGGAGCTCGCGCTGGCGGCGCCCATCGCCGCACAGGGAACGGTGACGTTGAAGTTCCCGGACGGGACGCGGAGCGGCCCGATCACGGTGTTCCAGGTCGGCGACGAGTGGTGCCTGAAGCCGGTGCACGTACCGAGCCTGCGCGACCTCTGAAGGCCTCGAGGTCTCTGCGCGTCGGCTGCGCCCTGCTGCTCGTGCTCGGCGCCGCCGCGCTCGCGCGCTCGGCCAGCGGATGTCTCGCCCTCGACCCGGTGCTCGTGGATCACGTGCGGGCCGGCGCGCGGCTGGCCGAGACCTGGCTACTCGCCAATCAGCGCGACAACGGCCTGCTCGTCTACCGCTACGATCCCGCGCGTGACCATGTCTCGGGGCGCAACAACGCCCTGCGCCAGCTCATGGCGTCGCGCACCCTCGCCCGCATCGCCGCGCGCGACCCGGCAGCGCGCCCCGCACATCGGCGCAACCTCGAATTCGTCCTTCGGCACTGGTATCGGGTCGACGACGAGGGCCGCGGCCACGTTCTCTACGACGACAAGTCGAAGCTCGGCGCCAACGCCGTCGCGATCCGCGCGTTGCTGGCGAGCCCGGACCTCGCCGCCCATGGGCAGGTGCTGCGGCAACTGGTCGACGGTGTGCTCTCACTGCAGGCGAGCGACGGTGGATTCCGTGCCTGGCTGGTCGAGCCCGACTACGCGTACGACGAGGACTATCTGCTGACCTTCTACAGCGGCGAGGCGATCCTCGCCCTGCACGAGTACGCCACCCGTCTCGGGGACGACGTGGTGCTCGCGCACGCGCGCCGCGCCATCGAGCACTACCGCGCCCGGTACGTCGACGCCATCGAGCAGAACTTCTATCCCGCCTACGTGCCCTGGCACACCTTCGCGCTCGACGCCGAGCATCGACTGACCGCCGACCCCCGCCACGCCGACGCGGTGCTGATCATGAACGACCGCCTCCTGACCCTGCTCGATCGGCAGGTCTATCGCGGTCGATTCCACAATCCGCGGTTTCCTGCCTACGGACGTCCGCACGTGGCCTCCGACGGCGTGTACACCGAGTCGCTGGTCCACGCCCACGCGGTGGCGGAACGCGTCGGCGACGTGGCGCGGGCACGCGCGTATCGCGATGCACTCGATCTCGCGCTGCGACACCTGGTGAAGCTGCAGTACCGCGACGGCGGCGACTTTCCTCACCTGCCCGAGCATCGTCTTCGTGGCGCATTGCGCACCGACGTGCGCGACCCCGCGATTCGCCTCGACAACGTCCAGCACGCACTGGATGCCTTCGAGGCCGTGCTGGCAAGTGCCTGCGAGGGCTGACTCCGAGGGCCCGGGGACGGGCCCCGCTTCCGCGGAGCCGGTCCCCGGAGGGGGCGGCAGGGAAGGCGCCGGCGGCTAACCGACCGTCCGCGCGGCGTGGTCGGCGAGCACGCGCGTGACACAGGCGGTGAGCTTGCGTCCTGTCGGCAGGTGCAGGAACTCGTTCGGTCCGTGCGCGTTGGAGTGCGGGCCGAGCACGCCGGTGATGAGGAACTGCGCCTCGGGGAAGCGCGCGCCGAGCATGCCCATGAACGGTATCGAGCCGCCCTCGCCCATGTAGACGCAGTCGGCGCCGAAGTAGTCGCGAGAGGCGGCCCCGGCCGATGCCTCCAGCCAGCCCGCGAGCGCGGGCGCATCCCAGCCGTCGCCGGCCGACTTCGGATCGAATCGGACCCGCGCGCCGTAGGGCGGATCGGTCTCCAGCAACGCCTTGAGGCGCGCGTTGGCCGCCTCCGAGTCGAGTGTCGGTGGCAGCCGCAGCGAGAGCTTCAGGATGGTCGCCGGGCGTAGCACGTTGCCGGCATCCTCCGGCAGTGGCATGCCGGCGCCGCCGGTCACCGCCAGCGCCGGGCGCCAGGTGCGGTTGAGCACCAGCTCCTCGAGCTCCGTGGTCACCGGGCGCATCCCCGGCAGCATCGGGAACATCTCGTAGATCGCCGAGCCGAGGACCTGGGCCGCGGTGGCCGCCTGGCGCCGGCGTTGCTCGGGGATCGGCGCATGGAACGACGGCTCGCGGATGGCGCCGGTCTGTGCGTCCTCGATGCGGTCGAGCAGCGCCCGCACGATCCGGAACGAGGACGGCACCACACCGCTGGCGGCGCCGGAGTGCACGCCCTCCGACAGCACCTCGACGCTGAGCGTTCCGCCGGCCATGCCACGCAGCGAGGTGGTGCACCAGAGCTGGTCGTAGTTGCCGCAGCCCGAATCCAGGCAGACCACCAGACTCGGTCGGCCGATGCGCTCGGCGAGGGCGTCGATGTAGAAGGGGAGGTCGAAGCTGCCGCTTTCCTCGCAGGCCTCGATGAGCACCACGCACCGCGTGTGTGGAGCGTCCTGCTCGGCGAGCGCGAGCAGCGCGGTGAGCGAGGCATAGACCGCGTAGCCATCGTCGGCGCCGCCGCGGCCGTAGAGCTTGTCCCCTTCGAGGACCGGCTTCCAGGGGCCGAGATCCGCGCGCCAGCCGGCCATCTCCGGCTGCTTGTCGAGATGCCCGTAGAGCAGCACGCAGTCGTCGTCGCTCGCACCGCCCCGGGCCGGGACGTCGATGAAGATGACCGGGGTCCGCCCTTCCAGCCGGACCACCTCCAGCCTCGCGCCGGCCGGAAGGTGCGCCTCGCACCACCGGACCATGAGCGCGACCGCGTCCTCCATGTAGCCGTGAGCCGCCCAGTCGGGGTCGAACGCCGGTGACTTGTTGGGGATGCGGATGTACTCGACGAGCTCGGGGACGATGGAATCGCCCCACATCTGGTCGACGAAGCTGCGGGTGCGCGCGGGGTCGATCACGGTGGGTCTCGCGGTGCGGGAAGGGACGGTCAGGATAGCAAACCGGTCGCCGGGTCCGCAGGCGCTCAGCCCCCTGACGGTTGGGGGTAGTAGCCCCGGCACTCGCGCCCGAGCGGACCGTCGGCAAGCGCGATGCCGCTACAGCAGTCGAGCCCGTCTCGCCCGACGAAGGTGCCGTCGCGGCAGGCGCCAGGAAGCAGCCGGCGCCAGGTCAGGCCGCTCGAGTTGGGGCCGCCGGTGCCCTCGCGCTCGTACGCGCAGCGCAGCGCCCGCTGGCGCTGCGGCGGCTGCTCGGCGTTGTAGCGGCTCTCGCCGACCTCGAGGCAGCGCTCGTACTCGACGCGGTCCTCCGTCCGGGCCCGGGTGGCGGACTCCATCATCGTGACGCAGAGGGGCGCGCTCGGTTGCGCGATGCAGTTGACGCGGCCGTCGAGCCGCCGCGCGGCGGCGCGCAAGGTCTCGCACTTCTGCGCCAGAAGCGGCTGCTCCGGCATCCCCGCGCAGGCAGTCTCGTAGAAGCGGGGGGTGAAATCGAAGGTGTCGCGGCCAGGGCCCGTGCCGCGATACGTCGCCTCGAGGCACTGCCGTCCACCCGACTCCAGACAGAGCCGACAGGTCTGACCCCGCGTGCACGGTGCGAACGGTGCGCTCGGCGTCGAGGGCGCGTGGGCGAACTCGGTGCCGTTCAGCGAGGGGTGGAACACGACGTGGGCATCGCACCCGGCCGGGCATGCGAGTCCGTCGTCGTAGACCGTCAGGCGGATGGTGTTGGCGACCGCGAGCTGGGGGGCGATCAGCAGGAGCGCGAGAACGACCTGGGTGAGACGCATCTTTCCGCTCCAGTCCCGCGCCGGCGCGGGAGGTGGTCGAGTTGACTGTTCGGGGCGGGCAACCTCTCGGCCGAGTGACGCCGGCGAGCGTGCCACCGCCGGCGGGCCGAGGCAACTCCACCGCGTCGCCGGCCGTGTTGCCGGCGAGTGGGTCGTGAGGTTGGCGTGCTACCGGGGCCTGGGGGGAGAATGCGCCGGATTCGGCCTCGCCCGCGCGCCCACGCGACGGGTCGAGGCGGCGCGACTCGTGGGCGGGGAGACGATGCTGACGCGAGAGGGGACCGAGCCTGCAGCCCGCACCATCCTCCACGTCGACATGGACGCCTTCTACGCGTCGGTGGAGGAGCGGGAGCGCCCGGAGTTGCGTGGTCGGCCGGTCGTCGTCGGCGGCGATCCGCACGGCCGTGGGGTGGTCGCGGCCGCGAACTACGAGGCGCGGCGCTTCGGGGTGCACAGCGCGATGCCGGCCGCGCAGGCGCTGCGGCTGTGTCCGCACGCGGTGTTCCTGCCGTCGCGGATGTCGCACTACGCGCGTGAGTCGTCGCGGATCCGCGAGCTGCTCGAGCGGTACACACCGCTGATCGAGCCGCTGTCGCTCGACGAGGCCTACCTCGACGTGAGCGCGAGCACGCGCCTGTTCGGCGGGGGCGAGGCCATCGCGCGACGGATCAAGTCCGACATCCGGGGCCGGACCGGTCTCGTGGCCTCGGTCGGGGTCGCGCCGAACAAGCTGCTGGCCAAGCTCGCGAGCGACCTCGACAAGCCCGACGGCCTGGTGGTGGTCTCGCCCGACGCGATTCACGCCGTGCTCGATCCGTTGCCGGTGCGCAGGCTCTGGGGCGTCGGTCAGGTCGCCGCCGCACGGCTGGCCGAGCTCGGCATCGAGACTGTCGGCGAGCTGCGGGCGACGCCGGTGGCGCGGCTCGCGCGCGCGTTCGGCCGCCAGGCCGACGGTCTGCTGGCGCTCGCGAACGGCGACGACGAGCGCCCGGTGGTGGTCGATCAGGCGGCGAAGTCGATCAGCCACGAGACCACCTTCGACCGCGACCTCCGCGCGCCGCGCGAGCTCGCGGCCTGTCTCCTCGCCCTCACCGAGCAGGTCGCGGCCCGGCTGCGAAGGGCCGCCCGCCGCGCGCGCACGGTGGAGATCAAGGTGCGGTATGCCGACTTCCGCACCGTCACCCGCGCGCGCTCCCTGGCCGAGCCCACCGACGTCACCGCGACGCTGTGGGTCGCCGCGCGTGGGCTGCTCGGCGAGCAACTACGCCGTCGCCGTGATCCGATCCGTCTGCTCGGGATGGGCGCGAGCGGGCTCGGCCGCGAGACCAGCGACCAGCTCGATCTCTTCGCCGAGCCGGTGCGCCGCAGGGACGCCGGGGTCGATGCGCTGGTGGATGCCGTCAGCGGGCGCTTCGGCGTCGATGCGTTGCGCCGCGCCGGTGGGCTCGGGGTGCGGCGGCGTGGCGCCGGGGGCAGCGAGGATGTCTGAGGCGATGACCGGGCCACGCTCCGGCGCCGCGATCGTGACCGGGTTCGTGGTGTGGCTGGTGGCGGCACCCGTGGTGGGTGCGCTGCTCGCCCCCGCGGTGCACGCGCTGCTCGGCGCGCTCGGGCTCGACGCGCCGTTTCAGAAGGTCGCGTTTCGCACCATGCAGGTGGCGTCGATCCTCGCCCTGGTGCCGTTGCTGCGCTGGCTCGGGCTGCGCGGGCGGGTGGCCTGGGGCCTGGGCGCCGGCCCCGGCCCGCGCCCGTTCGCGGCAGCGCTCCTGGCGGGGATCGCGATGCTGGCGCTGGTGGGGGTCTGCCACCTGTGGCTCGGCACGCGGGTGCCGCGTGCCGACGTCGAGGATCTCGGCGTGGCGGTCCTGGTCGGGCTCGCCAAGGGCCTGGTCACCGGGCTCGTGGTGGCGCTGGTGGAGGAAGCGTGGTTCCGCGGGGCGCTCCACTCGTACTGGCGGTCCGGCGGCGGACGGGGAATGGCCATCTGGGTGCCGTCGGTGCTCTACGCGGTGGTGCACTTCGTGCGGCCGGACGTGCAGGTGGCCGATTCGGCGGTCGCCTGGGCCAGCGGGCTCGCGGTGCTCGCGGGCGGCTTCTCGCGCCTTGCCGACCCCGAGGTGGCCGGGCCGATGGTGGCGCTCGTGCTCGCCGGCGCGATGCTCGGGTCGCTGCGCGAGCGCAGCGGGGCGATCTGGCTCTGCATCGCGGTGCACGCCGGTTGGGTCGCGGCCATCCGGGCCATCAAGGCCGCCACCACCGGTGCCCCCGACGCGGCACTGGCGATGCTCGCGACCGGGTACGACGGGATCGTCGGGTGGCTCGCGGTGCCGGTGCTCGCGTTGGCCCTCTGGTGCGTGTCCCGGCGTTGACGGCGACGGCTCGATGCTTCAGTGCTCGGCGGTCTCCGCGTCGAACCCGTCCGGAACGTCGAAGATCGATTCCACCGCGCCGGCCTGGACCAGCTCCAGGTACACCAGCAGCGTGCGCTGCAGCGGGTGGAAGTTGTCGTCACTGACCAGGAACACGTGGTTGTCGCGGTGCAACGCGACGCCCTCGAAGTTGTCGATGTCGAAGCCGCGCGACGAGTCGAGCACCGCATAGGTGTCGACGCGAAGCGGCTTGGCGTCGAACGGCCAGGCGACGTGGCGCAGTGAGATCACCAGCGGGAAGTAGAGCGGGCCATAGGCGCGCTCGAGCGTGAGCAGGCTGCCGTCGGCCAGCGTGGCCATGTCCACCAGCGAGGCGTTGGCGTAGGGGAAGAGGCGATAGGTCCACTCCTCGCCGGCCAACGAGGTGATGGGCACGACGTCCGCGCTCTCGCCGGCGAGCGGGCGCTCCGGGGCCACCAGCGTGCCCATCCGTGGGTGCATCGTCATCGCCTCCAGGGCCTGATTGCCCGAGGCGTAGGCCCCGGGATGGCCGAGGTGCGCCGGAAGGGGTCGGACGCCGCGGTAACGCCCGTCTGGGAAGTGCTCGGTGACCCGTGGGAAGCCCTCGTAGGAGACGACCAGCCGGCTGTCGCCACGCTTGCCGTTCGGTGGGTCGCGCATCGCCAGTGCCTCGGCGTCGGCGGCACGGCCGCGCAGCGCGCGCCCGCGTTGGTCGCGCAGCCGATGGGCTGCCACCGCCTCGACGCCGACCAGCGTCCCGTCCTCGATGCGAGGGCGCAGGTGGAAGATGCTGCCACGGTCCGACACCGCGTAGAGCAGGCCCTCGTCCTCGTCCCAGGCGAGGCCGGAGAGGCCGCCGAGGGTGATGCCGTCCACCACCCGCGGCGCGAGCGCCAGGGCGCCGTGGAAGCGAATCCCCATGAAGCGCGCGCCGGGTGTCGCATGGGGGGAGAGGACGACTGGCCGGCCGACCTCCTCGGCGCGAGCACCCACGGCCGCCGCCAGTGCGAGCACCAGCGCCCCCACCACGCCGCGGTGCCGTCCGGGTCGTCGTCGCGGGGGGCGACATGACGTGGGCATTGCCGACATCGGTCCGGTCAGCGGGGCGCGTCCAGTGCGGCGCGATGCTCGGGGTCGAGGAAGGGGAGGACGGTCTCGAGAAAGGCCACCGGTTGCTCGGCGTGGACCCAGTGACCGGCGCCGGCAACCGCGCGCATCTCGGCGCGGGGGAAGAGCGCGCGGATGGCCGGCTCGTGCGCTGGTTGCAGGTAGTCCGACCGCGCGCCGCGCACGAAGAGCGTGGGACCGCGGTAGGTGGCGCCCGCTGGCGGGTCAGGGAAGCCGGTCAGTGCGGCGTGATTGCCGGCGATGGCCTCGAGGTCGATTCGCCAGCGCGCGCCGTCGGTGGCGAGGACGAGGTTCTGCAGCAAGAACGCGCGCAGTGCCGGGTCCGGCAGCGATCCGCTCAACGCCACATCGGCGTCGGCGCGGCGGCGTATCGTCGCGAGATCCAGGGCCTGTAGCACCGCCAGCACCGGCTGGTGGTCCTGGTTCGAGGGTGCCGGGGCGATGTCGACCACGCACAGTCGCTCGACCCGGTCCGGGGTCTCGAGCGCGAGGCGCATCGCGGTCTTGCCGCCCATGCTGTGGCCGAGCAGCGCCGCACGCTGGAGCCCGAGGTGATCGAGGAGCGCGCGCACGTCCGCGGCCATGAGCGGGTAGTCCATCTCGGGGGCGTGCGGGGATGCACCGTGGTTGCGCAGGTCGACCAGCACCACGCGGTGGCGCTCGGCGAGGCGGCGCGCGATGGTGCGCCAGTTGGTGCCCGAGCCGAACAGGCCATGGAGCACCAGCAACGGGGCCCCGTCGCCGAGCATCTCGTGAGCCAGCGCCACCGTGCGACTGGTGGCCGCCCGGCTCACTTCGCCTTCTTCCTCGGCACGTAGAGATCGGTGATCGTTCCCTCGACCATCTCGGCCGCGAAGGCGATGGTCTCCGACAGCGTCGGGTGCGGGTGCACGGTGAGGCCGATGTCGGTGGCATCGGCACCCATCTCGATGGCGAGCGTCGCCTCGGCGATGAGATCCCCCGCGTGCGGGCCGACGATGGCGCAGCCGATGAGCCGGCCGGTCGACTTGTCGAACACGACCTTGGTCAGCCCCTCGTTGCGCCCCATACCGAGCGAGCGCCCGCTCGCGGCCCACGGGAAGGTGGCCTTGTCGTAGTCGATGCCGCGCGCCTTCGCCTGCGCCTCGCTCATCCCGGTCCAGGCGATCTCCGGATCGGTGTAGGCGACCGACGGGATGCAGGTCGCCTCGAAGCCCGACTTGTGGCCCGCCGCGACCTCGGCCGCGACCTTGCCCTCGTGGGTCGCCTTGTGGGCGAGCATCGGCTGCCCGACCACGTCGCCGATGGCGAAGATGTGGGGCACGTTGGTGCGTTGCTGCTCGTCGACGGCGATGAAGCCGCGCTCGTCGACCGCCACCCCGGCCGCCTCCGCCGCGATCCGCTTGCCGTTCGGGCGACGGCCCACCGCCACCAGCACGCGGTCGAAGACCGCGCTCGCCGGCGCCTTCGCACCCTCGAACGCGACGTGAATGCCGTCCGGCTCCGCGCGCATCGCGGTGACCTTCGTCGAGAGATAGATTGCCGCGTACTCCTTCTCGACCTTCTTGGCCAACGGACGCACGATCTCGGGGTCGGCGCCGGGAATGAGCTGATCCATGAGCTCGACGACCGATACCTCGGCGCCGAGCGCGTGGTAGACGGTGGCCATCTCCAGTCCGATGATGCCGCCGCCCACCACCAGCAGGCGCTTCGGCACCTCGGTCAGCTCGAGCGCGTCGGTCGAATCCATCACCCGCGGATCGTCGTGGGGGAAGCTCGGGATCTCCACCGGCTGCGAGCCCACCGCGATGATCGCGTGCCGAAAACCGACGGTGCGCTCCGCGTCCGGGGTGTCGACCACCAGGTGGTGTGGCGAGCCGAAGCGCGCGGTTCCCTGGACGACCTCGATCTTGCGCTGCTTGGCGAGCCCGGCGAGCCCGCGGGTGAGCTGGCCGACCACCTGACTCTTCCAGCCGGCGAGCTTTGGGAGATCGATCGTCGGCTCGCCGAAGCTGATGCCGTGCGCGGCCATCTGCCTCGTGCCCTCGATGACCTCGGCGGCGTGGAGCAGGGCCTTGCTCGGGATGCAGCCGACGTTGAGGCACACCCCACCGAGGCTCGGGAAACGCTCGACGAGCACCGTGCGCAGGCCGAGGTCGGCGGCACGAAACGCCGCGGTGTAGCCGCCGGGTCCGGCCCCGATGACCACCACGTCGCAGTCGACGTCGGTCGCCGCCGGCGCCTTGCCGGCGGCTGACGGGGCCGGCGTGGGGGGCGGCGACGCCGCGCGCGTCTCGGCCGGTGGCGGAGACTCCGGCGCGGGCTTCGGCGCTTGCGTCTCGGCCGGCTCGTAGGTCGCGATCACCGCGCCCTCCGAGACGGTGTCACCGACCGCGACGTTCACCGACGCGATGGTGCCGGCCCCCGGCGCCGGGACGTCCATCGTCGCCTTGTCGCTCTCCAGGGTGACCAGCGCCTGCTCGGCCTCGACCCGGTCGCCCGGGGCCACCAGCACCTCGATCACCGGCACGTCGTGGAAGTCGCCGATGTCGGGCACGCGGATCTCGATCGTCGTCGCCATGTCGTTCTCTCGTCGGCCGGGCGCGGGCGCCGGCGTCACCCTAGACGCCGGCGTCGGCCGCGATGCGATTTACAGGAGCAGCCGCCGCACGTCGCCGAGCAGCCGCGCGAGGTGGGCGACGAAGCGCGCCGCCTCCGCGCCGTCGATCACGCGGTGGTCGTAGGACAGGTCCAGCGGCTGCATCAGCCGCGGCACGAAGGCCTTGCCGTCCCACACCGGCGCCATGCGGGCGCGAGTGAGACCGAGGATTGCGACCTCGGGCGCGTTCACGATCGGGGTGAAGCCCACCCCGCCGATTCCGCCCAGGCTCGAGATGCTCATGCACCCCCCCTGGAGCTCGGCCGGCTTGAGCTTGCCCTCGCGCGCGCGAAGGCTCACCTCGCCGAGCTCGCGCGCGAGGTCGTAGATGCCCTTGGTGTCGACGTCGCGAATCACCGGCACCACCAGCCCCTGCGGCGTGTCGACGGCGACCCCGAGGTGGAAGTACTTCTTCAGCACCAGCGCCTCGCCGTCGGCGGTCAGCGAGGCGTTGAAGGTCGGGAACTCGCGCAGGCAGGCCACCAGCGCCTTCATCACGAACGCGAGCGGCGTGAGGCGAACCCCGCGCTTCTCCGCCTCGTCCTTCAGCGCGCGGCGAAACGCCTCCATCTCGGTCACGTCCGCCTCGTCATGATGGGTGACGTGCGGGACGTTCAGCCATGCGCGCTGCAGGTGCGGTCCGGAGATGCGCTTGATGCGGCCGAGTGGCTGGGTCTCGATGTCGCCGAACTTGCCGAAATCGACGGCCGGGATCGGCGGGATGCCGGTCCCGGTGGCCGCCGGCGCGGCGGGCGTGGACGCGCCGGTGAGCCGCGCCTTCACGTGGCGCTGGACGTCCTCGGTCAGGATCCGACCCTTGCGCCCGGTGCCGGTGACCTCGGTGAGCTCGACGCCCAGCTCGCGCGCGAAGCGGCGGATCGCCGGCGAGGCGTGGGCGCTCGGCGCCTTCGGGCCGGGTAGCTCCCCCAGGCCCGCGGTGGGCGACGGGCGCCCCGGGCCGCGGGGCTCCATCGAGCCGCTCGGTGGGGTCGCCTCCGCGTCGCGCGCCGAGGACCTGGCGGCGGTCGGGGGGGGCTCCGGGGCTGCAGCCTTCGCGGGCGTGCGAGCCGGTTCCGCCGGTGCGGGCGCTGGTGCCGCGCTCTCGGTCGCGATGGTCGCGATCGGCGAGCCCTCGGACACGGTATCGCCGACCGCGACGCGGATTGCGCCGACGACGCCGGCGACCGGCGACGGCACGTCCATCGTCGCCTTGTCGCTCTCGAGGGTCACCAGCGGCTGCTCGGCGGCGACGGTATCGCCCACCGCCACCAGAATCTCGATCACCGGAACGTCGGAGAAGTCCCCGATGTCCGGCACCGTCACCTCGATCTCCGCCTTCGACTCGGGCGCCGGGGCCTTCGCGGTGGCCGGCCGCTCGGCCGGGGATTCCTCGGCAACCGCCCGCGCGGACTCGGCGGCGTTCCCGTTCGCCGGCGCTGCCGCCTTCGGCGAGGTCGCAGCCGTGCCGTCGGCGCCGTCATCGAGCAGGGCGATCACCGTTCCCTCGGACACCTTGTCGCCGACCGCGACCCGGATCTCACCGACCACGCCGTCCGCCGGCGACGGGACGTCCATCGTCGCCTTGTCGCTCTCCAGCGTGATCAGTGGGTCCTCGGCCCGGACGCGATCGCCGGGCTTGACCAGGATCTCGATCACCGGGACGTCGTCGAAGTCCCCGATGTCCGGGACCCTCACCTCAGTCATGCTCGCCACGCGTGCTCCTCCGCTTGCGCCTTCTACCGGTGCGCTCGCTCGTCTCGGTTCAGACCGTCCAGGGATGTGGGCGATCGACGTCGATGCCGTACTTGCGGATCGCCTCGGCCACCTTCGCGACCGGGACCTCGCCGTCGTCGGCCAGTGCCTTCAACGCCGCGAGCACGACATGGTGGCGGTCCACCTCGAAGAACTCGCGCAGCTTCTTGCGCACGTCACTGCGGCCGAAGCCGTCGGTCCCGAGCGCCACGTAACGACGCGGCACCCAGTTGCGGATCTGGTCGGCGAACAGCCGCACGTAGTCGCTGGCCGCCACCACCGGGCCCTTGCGTGGACCCAGGCAGCGCTCGACCCAGCTCGTCGCCGGCTCGGCCTCTGGGTGGAGCAGATTGCGCCGCTCGACCGCCATCCCGTCACGTCGAAGCTCGGTGAAGGAGGTGGCGCTCCAGACGTCGGCCGCGACCCCGAAGTCCGCCTCCAGCAACTCGGCGGCGGCCTCCACCTCGCGCAGGATGGTGCCCGAGCCGATCAGCTGCACGGTGGGGCGCTTCTTGCCGCGACCCGCCTTGAGATCGCTCTCGCGTAGCAGGTACATGCCCTTGAGAATCCCTTCCTCGGCGCCCTTCGGCATCTCCGGATGGGTGTAGTTCTCGTTCATCACGGTGACGTAGTAGAAGATGTTCTCCTGCTCGGCGAACATCCTGCGCAGACCGTCCTGGATGATGACCGCGAGCTCGTGGGCGTAGGTCGGGTCGTAGGACACGCAGTTCGGGATCACGCCGGACAGGATGTGGCTGTGGCCGTCGTCGTGCTGCAGCCCCTCGCCGGCGAGCGTGGTGCGCCCGGCGGTGCCGCCCATCAGGAAGCCGCGGGCCTGGATGTCGCCAGCTGCCCAGGCCAGGTCTCCGATGCGCTGGAAGCCGAACATCGAATAGAAGATGTAGAAGGGAACCATGTTGATGCCATGGTTGGCGTAGGCGGTGCCGGCGGCGATCCACGACGACATCGCGCCCGCCTCGTTGATTCCCTCCTCGAGGATCTGACCGCTCTTGTCCTCGCGGTAGTACATGAGCTGGTCGGAGTCGACCGGCTGGTAGAGCTGACCGGCCGGGGCGTAGATGCCGAGCTGCCGGAACAGGCCCTCCATGCCGAAGGTGCGCGCCTCGTCGGGCACGATCGGCACCACGTTCTTGCCCATCGCCTTGTCGCGGACGAGCGTGGTCAGGATGCGCACGAAGGC
Source organism: Ectothiorhodospiraceae bacterium (assembly GCA_024234875.1). Classification (GTDB taxonomy): domain Bacteria; phylum Pseudomonadota; class Gammaproteobacteria; order HK1; family HK1; genus JACKNM01. The sequence goes on from JACKNM010000003.1 coordinate 801,264, forward strand.
CATGGTGGTGGAGAACTCGCGCTCCCCGCTGCCCTTGAGCTGCGCGTCGAAGGCCGACAGCGGCGGCACCTCGAGCGGTGCGGCCTCGAGCCGACGCTGGGGGAGGTAACCGCCGAGGGCCTCACGGCGCTCCTTGAGGTAGCGAATCTCGGGGCTGTCCTCCGGTGGCCGGTAAAACGGCGCGTTGACGATGTCCTCGTCCGAGATCGGGATGTCGAAGCGGTCGCGGAAGGCCTTCAGCGCCTCGTCGCCCATCTTCTTCTGCTGGTGGGTGATGTTCTGGCCCTCGCCAGCCTCGCCCATGCCGTAACCCTTCACCGTCTTGGCGAGGATCACCGTCGGCTGCCCGCGGTGCCTCGCCGCCGCCGCGTAGGCGGCGTAGACGCGGTGCGGGTCGTGCCCGCCGCGATTGAGGCGCCAGATGTCCTCGTCGGAGAGGTTCGAGACCAGCTGCTTGAGCTCGGGGTACTTGCCGAAGAAGTGCTCGCGGGTGTAGGCGCCACCCTTGGCCTTGAACGCCTGGTACTCGCCGTCGACCGCCTCCTCCATGCGCTTCCTGAGCAGGCCCTTGGTGTCGCGCAGCAGCAGCGGATCCCAGTACGAGCCCCAGATCACCTTGATCACGTTCCAGCCGGCGCCGCGGAACGCCGCCTCGAGCTCCTGGATGATCTTGCCGTTGCCGCGCACCGGCCCGTCGAGGCGCTGCAGGTTGCAGTTGACGACGAAGACGAGGTTGTCGAGGCGCTCGCGCGAGGCCAGCGTGATCGCCCCCATCGACTCCGGCTCGTCCATCTCGCCGTCGCCCATGAAGGCCCAGACCTTACGGCCGTCGGTATCGACGATGCCGCGGTTGTGGAGGTACTTCATGAACCGGGCCTGATAGATCGCCATCAGCGGCCCGAGGCCCATCGACACGGTGGGGAACTGCCAGAAGTCCGGCATCAGCCAGGGGTGCGGATAGGACGACAGGCCGTTTCCGTCCACCTCCTGGCGGAAGGCGTGGAGCTTGTCCTCGCTGATCCGGCCCTCGAGGTAGGCCCGGGCGTAGACGCCGGGCGCGGAGTGACCCTGGATGAAGACGAGATCGCCCCCGTGCTTGTCGCTCGGGGCGTGCCAGAAGTGGTTGAAGCCGACGTCGTAGAGGGTGGCGGCGGAGGCGAAGCTCGCGATATGCCCGCCGAGCTCGGTGGTCTGACGATTCGCCTGCACCACCATGGCCAGCGCGTTCCAGCGCACCAGGGAGCGGATCCGCCACTCGATCGCCGGGTCGCCGGGGGTGTGCTCCTCGCGTGACTCGGGGATGGTGTTCAGATATGCGGTGTTGGCCGAGTACGGCAGGTTGGCGCCGGCACGCCGCGCCTCCTCGATCAGCGTCTCGAGGATCTGGTGGGCGCGCTCGATGCCCTCGCGATCGATGACCGAGAGCAGGCTCTCGATCCACTCCTCGGTCTCGCCGCGGTCGATGTCGTCGAAGCTCGGTACTGCAGCCATGGGTCGCCCTCGAAGCCACTTCGCCTTGGTCGCGTGGGCCAAGAGTATAAGTTAAATCAACGTTTCCGGACCGAGACCGGCCGACGCGGTGGGGGGCGGCGCGGGTCGCCACCTTGGAGCCGGTCCGCGCGTCTGATAACGTCGCACGCCGTGGACCGCCTCACGCTCATCCGCCCCGACGACTGGCACGCGCACTTCCGTGACGGCCCCGTCATGGGCGCGGTGGTGCCGGCCACCGCGCGCACCTTCGCGCGCGCGATCGCGATGCCCAACCTCGTGCCGCCGGTGCGCACCACCGCCGACGCGCTCGCGTACCGCGATCGCATCCTGGCGGCGGTGCCCGCGGCGACCCGATTCACGCCGCTGATGACGCTCTATCTCCACGACGACATGGCGCCGGAGGAGATCCGGGTCGCCCGCGCGAGCGGGGCGGTCGTCGCGCTCAAGCTCTACCCCGCCGGCGCCACCACCAACTCGGCATCCGGGGTCACCGCCATCGAGCGCGTCCATCGGGTGCTGGAGGCGATGGAGCGTGAGGGGTTGCCGCTGCTGGTCCACGGCGAGGTGGTGGATCGCGAGGTGGACGTCTTCGATCGTGAGGCGGTGTTCCTCGAGCGCGTGCTGGCGCCGCTCGTCGCTCGCTTCGAGGGGCTGCGGGTGGTCCTCGAGCACGTGACCACCGCCGACGGGGTGGACTTCGTCCGCGAGGGGCCGGACCGCGTCGGAGCCACCATCACCGCGCACCACCTCCTCATCAATCGCAACGCGATCTTCGAGGGCGGCTTGAGACCGCATCACTACTGTCTGCCCGTCGCCAAGCGTGAGCGGCATCGCCAGGCGCTGGTCGCGGCCGCGACCTCGGGGCACTCGCGGTTCTTCCTGGGCACGGATTCCGCTCCCCACGCCCGCTCGGCCAAGGAGGCGGCCTGCGGCTGCGCCGGCGTCTACACCGCGCACGCGGCGATCGAGCTCTACGCCGAGGCGTTCGACGCCGCCGGCGCGCTGGACCGGCTGGAGGCGTTCGCGAGTCGCAATGGCCCGGCGTTCTACCGGCTGCCCTTGAACGCGGACACGATCACCCTCGAGCGCGCCGACTGGGCGGTTCCCGAGTCGCTGGAGTACCCGGACGATCGCCTGGTTCCGTTTCGCGCCGGGGCCGCCGTGCGGTGGCGAGTGATGGGGTGAGCTCACCGCCCGACTCGCGGCCAGGGCCGGTCGCCGGACGGTTCCGTGGTTTCCTGCCGGTGGTGGTCGACGTCGAGACCGGTGGCTTCGACGCTCGCCGGGACGCCCTGCTCGAGATCGCGATGGTGCTGGTGCGGGTCGGCGACGACGGGCGCTGGTTTCCGGCCGAGACCCATTCCTGCCACGTCGAGCCGTTCCGGGGTGCGAACCTCGACCCGCGCGCCCTCGAGTTCAACGGCATCGTTCCCGACCATCCGCTGCGCATGGCGCTCCCGGAGAGCGAGGCGCTGGCGAAGGTGATGAATCCGGTGCGGCGCGAGGTCAAGGACCAGCAGTGCACCCGCGCGGTCCTGGTCGGGCACAACCCGGCGTTCGACCTGTCGTTCGTGAACGCCGCGGTCGAGCGGACCCGGTACAAGCGCAATCCGTTCCACCCGTTCGCGACCTTCGACACCGCGACGCTCGCCGGCCTCGCGTTCGGGCAGACGGTGCTCGCGCGTGCGGTGGAGGCGGCGGGCTTCGAGTGGGACGCTCGCGACGCGCACTCGGCCATCTACGACGCCGAGCGGACCGCCGACCTGTTCTGCCGCATCGTCAACCTGTGGGACGGCGTGCTCGGACCGGAGCGGGCGCGGGAGACCGACCGACCGCGCTGATTCGGCCGGCCGGTCCTCGGGGCGACCACCGACGGCGACGCGCGACGGCCCGTCGCCGGCCGCGCCAGCTATACTCGACGGCCATGAACGACGACAAGCCCAGCACCCCGACCACCGCCACGCCGCCCGAGCGCCCGACGCGGGAGATGCGCGGCAAGGACAAGACCTCGCGAATCCCGGTCAAGGTCGTCCCCAGCGAGGGGCCGCTCGCGCGCAAGCCCGCCTGGATCCGCGTCAAGGCACCGACCGGCCCGGCGGTCGGGCGGCTCAAGGCGCTGCTGCGCGAGCAGAAGCTGCACACCGTGTGCGAGGAAGCGTCCTGCCCGAACATCGGCGAGTGCTTCGGCCACGGCACCGCGACCTTCATGATCATGGGCGCGCTGTGCACCCGACGCTGCCCGTTCTGCGACGTCGCCCACGGCCGGCCGCAGCCGCTCGACCTGTCCGAGCCGGGCCATCTGGCGGAGACGGTGGCGCGGATGGGGTTGCGCTACGTGGTCATCACCTCGGTCGACCGCGACGACCTGCGCGACGGCGGGGCGGGGCATTTCGCGGCTTGCGTGCGCGCCGTGCGCGAGCAGTCGCCGACCACCCGCATCGAGATCCTGGTGCCGGACTTCCGGGGCCGCATGGAGCGCGCGCTCGACGCCCTGGGCGAGGCGCCCCCGGACGTCTTCAATCACAACCTCGAGACGGTGCCGCGGCTCTATCGAAAGGTGCGTCCGGGCTCCGACTATGCCTGGTCGCTCGACCTCATCCGCCAGTTCAAGGCGCGTAACTCGGCGGTGCCCACGAAGTCGGGTCTGATGCTCGGGGTCGGCGAGGAGCGCGACGAGGTGCTGGAGGTCCTGCGCGATCTGCGCGCCCACGACTGCGACATGGTGACCATCGGCCAGTACCTCCAGCCGAGTCGTTACCACCTGCGCGTCGAGCGCTTCTGGGAGCCGGCCGAGTTCGACGAGCTCGGCGCCCGCGCCCGCGAGCTCGGCTTCATCAACGTCGCGAGCGGTCCGCTCGTGCGCTCGTCTTACCACGCCGACCGTCAGGCCGCGGGCGAGGCGGTCGCCTGACGTCCCAGTCGGGATCGGGGGCGTTGGTGGACGATTCGTCGCGGCGCACCGCGGCCTCGGCCACGGCCGAGAACGCCGCCCGGTCCCGGCTCTCGGCCGGGGGCCGCTGAAGGCCGGCGACGGTGGAGCTCCACGTCGTCAAGGTCCTCACTCTGCTCGCCCTGCCTCCGGGCGCCAATCTGCTGCTCGCGCTGCTCGGGGTGGTGGTCGGGCGTTGGTACCGCCGTCTCGGGCACATCCTCGTCGCCGCCTCACTGGTGGCGCTCTGGCTCCTCTCCTTGCCGCCGGTCGCCGGCGCGCTGGCTCGGGGTCTGGAGACCGACCGACCGCTCGCGACCCTCGCCGACACCGCCGGCGCCCGAGCCATCGTCATCCTCGGCGGCGGTCGGCGCGAGGACGCTCCGGAGTACGGGGCCGACACCGTCTCCGACCGCACCCTGGTGCGCCTGCGCTACGGGGCTCATCTCGCTCGCGGGACCGGCCTCCCGGTGCTGGTCTCCGGCGGCAGCGTGTTCGGCAATCGCATCCCCGAGGCGGAGTTGATGCGCGACGTGCTCGAGAACGAGCTCGGGGTCAAGGTGCGCTGGGCCGAGACCGCGAGTCGCAACACCGCGGAGAACGCGCGCGAGAGCGCCGCGATACTTCGCGAGACCGGAATCCGGCGGGTCGTGCTGGTGACCCACGCCAGCCACATGCCGCGCTCCGCGGCGGCATTCGAGGCCGCGGGACTGGACGTGGTGCCCGCGCCGACCTCGGGTGTCGGCCCCCGCACCGAGGGCCTGGGCGGGTTCGACTTCCTGCCGGGCGCCCGCGCGCTGGCGCTGTCGGCGGAGGCTCTCCACGAGTACCTCGGGATCGTCTGGTACCGGTTGCGATATTGAGGCTCGGGATAATCCCCGGGTCGTGCGGGGCGGGCACTCGACCCGCCGTCGAGCATCAGGTCGCGTCGGCGTCGGGCGGCGGGGTGACGGTCGCGTCGAGGCTGCCGTCGGCCAGGCGGGCGCGAAGTCGGGTGCCAGGCGGCGCCTGATCGGGGTGTCGTACGACGAGGCCGTCGTCGGCGCGCGAGACGATGGCGTAGCCGCGCGCCAGCGTCGCCAGCGGACCCACCGCGGTGAGCGCCCGATCCAGCTCGCGCAGCGCCGATCGCCTGGCCGTGAGGCTCGCCCACTGGGCTGCGACGAGACGCCGCTCGAGGGTCGCATGCTGCTGGCGAAGCACCTGCACGCGCCGCGCCGGGTCGTGCCGGGTGAGCAGGCTGCTCGCCCGCGCGAGCGCGCCGCCGCCGCGCTCCAGGCGCCGATCCATGGCCCTCGCCAGCCGCTGTGCGAGACCGTCGAGGCGCTGGGCGTGGTCGGTCAGGCGGCGGCGCGGGTGCACCAGTCGGCGCCCGAGGTGGGCCACCTCGCTGCGTGCCTCGCGTAGTCGCCGCCGCATGGCGAGGTCGAGCGCCCCGCGCATCCGCGCGAAGGCCGACCGCCATTGCGCGCCGTCGGGGGTGACCATCTCCGCCGCGGCCGACGGCGTCGGCGCCCGCGCGTCGGCCGCGAGGTCCGCGATGGTGAAGTCGGTCTCGTGCCCGATGCCGGTCACGATCGGAATGGACGCGCGGTGGATCGCGCGGGCCACCACCTCCTCGTTGAAGGCCCACAGGTCCTCGAGCGATCCGCCGCCCCGACACAGCAACAGGACGTCGCATTCGGCACGCCGGCAGGCCAGATCGATCATGCGGGCGATGCGGGCGGCCGCGCCCTCGCCCTGGACCGGGACCGGGTAGACCACCACCTCCGCCACCGGCCAGCGCCGCCCGATCACGCTCAGCACATCGCGCAGCGCCGCCCCGGTGGGCGAGGTGATCACCCCGATCGTCGAGGGCGCCGGCGGCGGGGGTCGCTTGCGCTCCGGGTCGAACAGGCCCTCTGCCGCGAGCCGCTGGCGCAGCGCCTCGAACGCGCGGCGCAGCGCTCCCGCACCCGCCTCCTCCATGTACTCGACCACCAGCTGGAACTCGCCGCGCTCGGGATAGAGGCCGACGCGCGCCTGGGCCAACACCTGCACCCCGTCGCGGGGGTCGAAATCGAGGAGCCGGTTCTGCCCGCGGAACATCGCGCAGCGGACCTGGCAGCGCTCGTCCTTCAGCGAGAAGTAGATGTGTCCCGAGCGCGGGCGGGCGAGGTTCGACAGCTCGCCCTCGATCCAGATGGTCGCGAACGCGTCCTCGATCAGCTCCCGCGCCTCGAGGTTGAGGCGCGATACGGTGTAGACGTCGCGGAAGGGCGAGGCGAGCGGACTGGGTGAGGACACCGGGCACCGGGGGCGTGGCGGGACGACGAGCCGCAATGTAGCGTCTCCGCGGCCAGAGCCTCAACGGCGGCGGCGGACGCGCGACTGGCCCCACGCCGCCGTTTACCCGGAGGCCCGACCGGCCTAAAATGCCCGATTCACCTCTGCGCGGAGTCACCCCATGCTCCCGGTCGAGGACGCCCTCACCTTCGACGACGTCTTGCTCGTTCCCCGCTACTCGGATGTCTTGCCCCGCGAGGTCGATCTGCGGACCAGGCTCACCCGCGAGATCGAGCTCAGCCTGCCGCTCGTCGCCGCCGCCATGGACACGGTGACCGAGGCCCGCCTCGCGATCGCGCTGGCCCAGGAGGGCGGCATCGGCATCGTCCACAAGAACATGACCGCCGAGGACCAGGCGGCGCAGGTCCGCCAGGTCAAGAAGTTCGAGAGCGGGGTGATCAAGGATCCGATCACGGTCAGCCCCAACACCACGATTCGCGAGGTGCTCGAGCTCACCCGAACCCACGACATCTCCGGGGTGCCGGTGGTCGACGGCGAGGAGCTGGTCGGCATCGTCACCAGTCGCGACCTCCGCTTCGAGACGCACTTCGACGCCCCGGTCTCGAGCGTGATGACGCCGAAGGAGCGCCTGGTCACGGTCGAGGAGGGGGCGAGCCCCGACAAGGTCATGCACCTGCTGCACAAGCACCGCATCGAGAAGGTGCTGGTGGTCAACGGTGGGTTCGAGCTGCGCGGCCTGATCACGGTGAAGGACATCCGCAAGGCGATGGAGAACCCGCAGGCGTCGAAGGACGGCCAGCAGCGACTACGGGTCGGCGCCGCGGTGGGAACCGGGGAAGGCACCGACGAGCGGGTCGACGCGCTGGTGGAGGCCGGGGTCGACGTGATCGTGGTGGACACCGCCCACGGCCATTCCCAGGGTGTCATCAATCGTGTGCGGTCGATTCGCCAGCGCTATCCGGACGTGCAGATCATCGGCGGCAACATCGCCACCGGTGAGGCGGCGACGGCGCTGATGCGCGCGGGCGTCGACGCGGTGAAGGTCGGTATCGGCCCGGGCTCGATCTGCACCACGCGCATCGTCGCCGGCGTCGGCGTGCCGCAGCTCACCGCCATCTCCGAGGTGCAGCGCGCGCTCGACGGCACCGGCGTCCCGGTCATCGCCGACGGCGGGATTCGCTACTCCGGTGACATCGCCAAGGCACTGGCCGCGGGCGGTGACACGGTGATGGTCGGCAGCCTGTTCGCCGGCACCGAGGAGTCGCCGGGGGACGTCGAGCTCTACCAGGGGCGGTCCTACAAGTCGTACCGCGGCATGGGCTCGCTGGGGGCGATGTCGCAGCAGCACGGCTCGAGCGATCGCTACTTCCAGAGCGAGGTCTCGGAGCTCGAGAAGCTGGTGCCCGAGGGGATCGAGGGCCGGGTACCCTACAAGGGGGCGGTCGGCGCGGTGATCCGCCAGCTCGTCGGGGGCTTGCGCGCGAGCATGGGCTATACCGGCTCGCACAACCTGGCCGAGCTGCGAGAGCGTGCGCGCTTCGTGCGGGTGACCGGCGCCGGGATGCGGGAGAGCCACGTCCACGACGTCAGCATCACCAAGGAGGCGCCGAACTACCGCGTCGAGTGATTCGAGCCACCGCGCCCCTCGCGCGCAACGCGGGGGGCGTCGCCCGCGGTCTCGAGGGACCGCTCAAGCCCCGCCACCCAGCGAGATGAGGCAGTGACCGCGCCGCCCGAAGACAGTCTCCACGCCGAGCGCATCGTCATCCTCGACTTCGGCTCGCAGCTCACCCAGCTCATCGCCCGACGCGTGCGCGAGGCCGACGTCTACTCCGAGATCCTGCCCTACGACGTCGACCCCGAGCGGCTGCGGGCGCTCGCCCCGCGCGGCATCATCCTGTCCGGCGGGCCGGAGTCGGTGGTGGAGTCGGCCCACGTGCGGGCCCCGGACGTGGTGTTCGAGCTCGGCGTCCCGGTGCTCGGAATCTGCTACGGCATGCAGACCATGGCCGCGCAGCTCGGCGGCGAGGTCGAGACCTCCGGCCACCGCGAGTTCGGTTACGCGCGTGTGCGTGTCGAGGACCCGGCCGGCCTGCTCGACGACATCGACGACCACAGCGCGGCCGACGGCGCGGCGCTGCTCGACGTGTGGATGAGCCACGGCGATCGCGTCACCGCGTTGCCACCCGGCTTCGTCAGCCTCGCCTCGACCGACGGCGCGCCGATTGCCGGCATGGCCGCCGCCGAGCGCCGCCTGTGGGGGGTGCAGTTCCATCCCGAGGTCACCCACACCCGCCAGGGGGCGCGGATCCTGCGCCGATTCGTCCGCGACATCTGCGGCTGCCAGGGCCTGTGGACCTCCGAGCGCATCATCGACGCCGCGATTGCCCGTGTCCGGGCCCAGGTCGGCGACGCTCCGGTCCTGCTCGGGCTCTCGGGTGGGGTCGACTCCTCGGTGGTGGCGGCGCTGCTGCACCGGGCGATCGGTGATCGGCTGACCTGCATCTTCGTCGACAACGGGCTGCTCCGCCTCGACGAGGGCGAGCAGGTGATGGCGACCTTCGCCCGCCACCTCGGGGTGCGGGTGATCATGGTCGACGCGCGCGAGCGCTTCCTGTCCGCGCTCGCCGGGGTCGAGGATCCGGAGGCCAAGCGCAAGGTCATCGGCCGGCTCTTCATCGAGGTGTTCGACGAGGAGGCGCATCGGCTGGAGGGGATCGAGTGGCTGGCGCAGGGGACGATCTACCCCGACGTCATCGAGAGCGCCGGGGCACACACCGGCAAGGCCCACGTCATCAAGTCCCACCACAACGTCGGCGGGCTGCCCGAGCGCATGCGCCTCGGACTGGTCGAGCCGCTGCGCGACCTGTTCAAGGACGAGGTCCGCGCGATCGGGGTCGAGCTCGGGCTGCCGAGCGACCTCGTGTATCGGCACCCCTTTCCCGGACCCGGCCTCGGCGTGCGGATCCTCGGCGAGGTGCGCGCGGAGTACGCCGAGATCCTGCGCCGCGCGGACGCCATCTTCATCGAGGAGCTGCGTCGTGCCGACCTCTACGACCGGGTCAGCCAGGCGTTCGCGGTCTACCTGCCGGTGCGCTCGGTCGGCGTGATGGGCGATGCGCGCCGCTACGAGCACGTGATCGCGCTGCGCGCGGTGGAGACCGTCGACTTCATGACCGCGCACTGGGCCCACCTGCCCTACGAGGTGCTGGACATCGCCTCCCGCCGCATCGTGAACGAGGTGCCCGGGGTGTCGCGGGTGGTCTACGACATCTCCGGCAAGCCGCCGGCCACGATCGAGTGGGAGTGACCCCTCTCACCGGCGACCAGCCGGTGCGCTGGAGCGACGCCGACCGCGCCTGGATGACCCGCGCACTGGCGCTGGCCGACGAGGCCGCCGCGGCCGGGGAGGTGCCGGTGGGCGCGGTGGTGGTGCTCGAAGGCGAGATCGTGGGCGAGGGGGCGAACGCGCCCATCGGCCGTATCGACCCGACCGCTCATGCCGAGGTGGTGGCGCTGCGTGAGGCGGCCGCGCGCGTCGGCAACTATCGCCTCACCGGGTGCACGCTCTACGCCACCATGGAGCCGTGCCCGATGTGCGCCGGGGCCATCGTGCACGCACGTGTCGCGCGAGTGGTGTGGGGCGCGCCCGACGAGCGCTGGGGCGCCGCCGGTAGCGTCTTCGACGTGCTCGGCGAGCCGCGGCTCAATCACCGCCCTCGGGTCGAGGGCGGGTTGATGGCGGCGGCGTCGGCCGAGCGCCTGCTCGCCTTCTTCCGGGCGCGGCGCGGCAACCGGCCGCCGGTGGACCCATGACCGGCGCCGCGATCCGGTCGGTCGCAGTGACCCGGGAGACGTAGATGGCAGTCATCGAGGCCCTGGCTCGGGATCTGGGCGCACGGCTCGCCACGCGCGGCCTGACCGTGACCACTGCGGAGTCGTGTACCGGAGGCTGGATAGCGCAGGCGATCACCTCGGTGGCGGGCAGCTCGGGGTGGTTCGGACGGGGCTTCGTCACCTACTCCAACGCGGCCAAGCACGAGATGCTCGGGGTGCGCCGGCGCACGCTCGAGGCCCACGGCGCGGTGAGCGAGGAGACGGTGCGCGAGATGGCTCGTGGCGCGCTGGAGGCGGCGCGGGCCGACCTCGCGGTGGCGGTGAGCGGGATCGCCGGACCTGGCGGCGCCACTCCCGGCAAGCCGGTCGGCACGGTCTGCCTGGCCTGGGCCGGGCCGGGCGGGAAGCTCCGATCCACCCTCGTGCGCTATCACGGCGACCGCGAGGCAATCCGGCGCCAGGCGGTCGAGGAGGCATTGACCGGGCTGATCGCGCTCTGCGCCGACGTCGAGGCGTGACCACGGACGACGGAGCCGACGCGGGCGCCGAGCGTTGGTTCTTCGCCGTGATGCCGGAGCTCGCCGAGGCCCGAGCCCTCGCCGGCGCTGTCCGTGAGGCTCTCCCCGATGGGTATGGGCGGGTGGTGCCGACGCGCCGGTTGCACCTCACCCTGGTCTTCCTCGGTGGCCTGGCGGCCGAGGCGCGCTCGGCGGCGGAGCGCGCGGCGGGCACGGTCGTCGGCGAGTGCTTCGAGGTGGTGCTCGGTCGCCTCGGGCACTTCCCTGGCGCGCGGGTTGCCTGGAGTGCCCCGATGGTGCCCGTCCCCGCGCTCGAGGCCCTGGCCGAGCGGCTGGCCGACGCGCTTCGCGCCCACGGGCTCACGCCGGACCGGCGGCCGTTCGTGCCCCACGTGACGGTGGCGCGCGCCGCGCGCCGGGTGCCGCCGCGCCTCGAGCACCGCCCGGTGCGCTGGCGGGTGCGGGACTTCGCCCTGGTGGCATCGAGACGCGAATCGGGGGCGTTGGTGTACGTTCCGGTGGTGCGCTGGCCGTTGGTGGTCCTGGCCTGACCAGTGCGGCGTGGCCCGACGCCCCGGCCTCCAACGTATCGGCCCCGACGCATTGGCCCCACGCACCGACTCGGCGCCACGGCGGTCGGGCTTGCCAGCGGTTCTCAGCGAGCGCTCGGCTGTGGGATAATCTCCGGCTCGGCTCGCGGGATTGCGGGCCGCATCCGCGAACGCCCCCTCGGGGGGGCGCAGTGACTACAGGAGTGACCATGGACGACAACAAGAAGCGCGCGCTCTCGGCGGCGCTCGGACAGATCGAGCGACAATTCGGCAAGGGCGCCATCATGCGTATGGGCGACCCGAGCGTGGTGCGCGATCTGGACGTCATCCCGACCGGATCGCTGGGGCTCGACGTGGCCCTCGGGGTCGGCGGCATGCCGCGCGGGCGTATCGTCGAGATCTACGGCCCGGAGTCGTCCGGCAAGACGACCCTCACCCTGGAGGTGGTCGCGCAGGCGCAGAAGCTCGGTGGCACCGCGGCGTTCATCGATGCCGAGCACGCGCTCGACCCCCAGTACGCCGAGAAGATCGGGGTCAATGTCGACGAGCTGCTGGTGTCGCAGCCAGACACCGGGGAGCAGGCGCTCGAGATCGCGGACATGATCGTGCGCTCCGGCGCCGTCGACATCGTGGTCATCGACTCGGTCGCGGCGCTCACGCCGAAGGCCGAGCTCGAGGGCGAGATGGGCGACTCCCACGTCGGTCTGCAGGCCCGCCTGATGTCGCAGGCGCTGCGCAAGCTCACCGCCAACATCAAGCGCTCGAACACGCTGGTGATCTTCATCAACCAGATCCGCATGAAGATCGGCGTGATGTTCGGGAGCCCCGAGACCACGACCGGCGGCAACGCGCTCAAGTTCTACGCCTCGGTGCGGCTCGACATCCGCCGAATCGGCTCGCTCAAGAAGGGCGACGAGGTGGTCGGCAACGAGACCCGCGTCAAGGTGGTGAAGAACAAGGTCGCTCCGCCGTTCCGGCAGGTCGAGTTCGACATCCTGTACGGCGAGGGGATCTCCCGTTACGGCGAGCTGCTCGACCTCGGTGTCGCCAACGGCATCGTGGAGAAGTCCGGCGCGTGGTACAGCTGCGCCGGGGAGCGCATCGGCCAGGGCCGGGACAACGCGCGCGAGTATCTCAAGCAGAACCCAGAGCTCGCAGTGTCGATCGATCGTCAGCTCCGCGAGAAGCTGCTGCCGAAGGCGGTGAAGGCCGAGTCCGCCACCACCGAGGAGGAGGCGGAGGCCTGAGCCCGCCCGAGGAGACCGAGCGCGGGGACGACCGCTCGCGCGAGGCCTCGGTACGGGCGCTGCGCCAGCGCGCGCTCGGGCTGCTCGCTCGACGGGAGCATTCGAGACGGGAGCTGGAGCGCAAGCTGCTCCGGCGCGGCGAGGACCCCGACGAGCTGCGCGAGGTCCTCGCGGCGCTCGCCGGCGAGGGGCTGCTCAGCGAGTCCCGGTACGCCGAGCAGCGCACGCGCAGCCTGGCCGAGCGCGGGTACGGGTCGCGCCGTGTCGCGGCGGAGCTGCGCGAGCGGGGTCTCGCGGGCGAGCTGGTGACGCGATCGCTGGCGGGCGAGGACTGGACCGAGCGCGCACGCGAGGCCCGCCGCCGGCGCTTCGGCGCCGAGCCGCCGGCGGACCGTGGCGAGTGGCTGCGCCAGGCCCGGTTCCTCGCCGGCCGCGGCTTCGCCGAGAGCGACGTGCGTCGGGCGCTGGCTGGCGTGACCGACGACGAGTAAGACCGAGCCGGGAACCGGTGGATGGCGGGTGTGGTCGATTCGGCCCGGCCGCGGCGGACGAGTGCGTGCCGCCCGGTTCCGACGTGGAACAGAGAGACGACAGGCCCATGAAGAGCCACGAGATCAGAAGCGCGTTCCTGGAGTACTTCCGAGAGCGCGGTCACGAGGTGGTGCCGAGCAGCCCGCTGGTGCCTGGCAACGATCCGACCCTGCTGTTCACCAATGCCGGCATGGTCCAGTTCAAGGACGTGTTCCTGGGCACCGATCGTCGGCCCTACGACCGCGCGGTCACCGCCCAGCGGTGCGTGCGCGCGGGCGGCAAGCACAACGATCTCGAGAACGTCGGCTACACCGCGCGCCACCACACGTTCTTCGAGATGCTCGGCAATTTCAGCTTCGGCGACTACTTCAAGCGCGAGGCCATCCATTTCTGCTGGGAGCTCATCACCAAGCGCTTCGGGCTCCCGCCCGAGCGGCTATGGGTGACCATCTACGAGGACGACGACGAGGCCGCCGACATCTGGCTGAAGGAGATCGGTGTCGACCCCGACCGATTCACCCGCTGCGGCGAGGCGAGCAACTTCTGGTCGATGGGCGACACCGGTCCGTGTGGTCCCTGCTCGGAGGTCTTCTACGACCATGGCCCGGAGGTCGAGGGCGGCCCGCCGGGAAGCCCGGACGAGGACGGCGACCGCTACATCGAGCTCTGGAACCTCGTCTTCATGCAGTTCAATCGCGCCGCCGACGGCACGATGACGCCGCTGCCCAAGCCCTCGGTCGACACCGGAATGGGTCTCGAGCGCATCGCCGCGGTGCTACAGGGCGTACACAGCAACTACGAGACCGACCTGTTCAGAGCGCTGATCGAGGCTGCCGCCAGCGTCACCGGCGCGACCGACCTCGGCGACAAGTCGTTGCGCGTCATCGCCGACCATATCCGCGCCTGCGCGTTCCTGATCTGCGACGGCGTCATGCCCTCGAACGAGGGACGCGGCTACGTCCTGCGGCGAATCGCGCGGCGTGCGATTCGCCATGGCCATCGCCTCGGCGTCAAGGGCACCTTCTTTCACCGCCTCGTCGAGCCGCTGGAGCGCGAGATGGGCGCCGCCTACCCGGAGCTGGTGGCGCGGCGTGCGGTGGTCGAGCGCGTGCTCGAGCAGGAGGAGCTGCGGTTCGCGGAGACCCTGGACCAGGGGATGCGAATCCTCGAGGACTCGATCGCCGACCTGGCCGACGATCAGATTCCGGGCGAGACGGTGTTCCGCCTCTACGACACCTACGGCTTTCCGACCGACCTCACCGCGGACGTCGCGCGCGAGCGAGGGCTGCGTGTCGACATGGACGGCTTCGAGCGGGCCATGGACGCCCAGCGCCAGCGCGCGCGCGAGGCCGGGAAGTTCTTCGCCGCCGAGCGTGACGGCATCGATGTGGACTGCGAGAGCCGTTTCGTCGGCTACGACGCGCTCGAGGCCGAGGCCGAGGTGGTGGCGATCATCCGCAACGGCGAGTCGGTGGAGCGGCTCGAGCCCGAGGACGAGGGCATGGTGGTGCTCGACGCCACCCCGTTCTACGCCGAGTCCGGAGGCCAGGTCGGCGACCGTGGGATCCTCACGGTGAACGGCAGCCGATTCGAGGTCACCGACGCCCAGAAGCTGGGGGCGGGCATCGCGCACGTCGGCACCCAGACCGAGGGTGCGCTCGCGGTCGGCGCGCGGGTCCAGGCACGCGTCGACGTCGCCCGGCGGCGCGCAACCGCGCGCAATCATTCCGCCACGCACCTGCTCCACGCCGCGCTCCGCGCGGTGCTCGGTGACCACGTGCAGCAGAAGGGCTCCCTGGTCGCGCCGGACCGGCTGCGCTTCGATTTCTCCCACTACCAGCCAGTGGCCGCGGAGGAGCTCCGCCGCATCGAGCACCTCGTCAACACCTGGGTGCTCGACAACGCCGAGGCCGTCACGCGCGTGATGCCGTTGGCGGCGGCGCGCGCGAGCGGCGCGGTCGCGCTGTTCGGCGAGAAGTACGACGATCCGGTGCGCGTGCTGTCGATCGGCGAGGTCTCGACCGAGCTCTGCGGTGGAACCCACGTCCGGCGCTCGGGTGACGTCGGGTTGTTCAAGCTCGTCTCCGAGACCGGGATCTCGGCCGGCGTGCGCCGCGTCGAGGCGGTCACCGGCGTCGGCGCGCTCGACTGGTTGGAGGCGATGAACGACCGCTACGGTCGCGCGGCGCAGCTGCTGCGGGTCGAGCGCGAGCTGCTGCCGGAACGTGTCGAGCAGCTGCTCGCCCGCTCTCGCGAGCTCGAGCGTGACCTCGAGCGGTTGAAGTCCAGGCTGGCGGCATCGCAAGGCGACGACCTGATTGCCCAGGCGGTGGAGATCGATGGCCTGAAGCTGCTCGCCGCAAAGGTCGACGGGGTCGATGCCAGGGGGCTGCGCGAGACCGTCGACCAGCTCAAGAGCAAGCTCGGAAGCGCCGCGGTGGTGCTCGCCTGCGTCGACGGCGAGAAGGTCAACGTGGTCGCCGGGGTGACCAAGGACCTCACCGCGCGACTCGCGGCGGGCCCACTGGTGAACTTCGTGGCGCAGCAGGTCGGCGGGCGTGGCGGCGGCCGGCCCGACATGGCGCAGGCGGGCGGGACGCAGCCGGAGAAGATCGACCAGGCGATCCGCTCGGTGCCGAACTGGGTCCGGGAGCAGCTCGGTGGTTGACTCGGCGTGCCGCCGCGCAGAGCGCGGCGGCGCACGGAGAGCTCGGCGATGGCGCTGATCGTCCAGAAGTTCGGCGGCACCTCGGTCGGCAGTGCGGAGCGTATCGCGGCGGTGGCGCAGCGGGTCGCGACGACCCGTGCCGCCGGTCACGACGTCGTCGTCGTCGTCTCGGCCATGTCCGGCGAGACCGACCGCCTGCTCGGCCTCGCACGCGCGGTCTCACCGCGTCCGGAGCCGCGTGAGCTCGACGTGTTGCTGGCCACCGGTGAGCAAGTGACCATCGCGTTGCTCGCGATGAGCCTGATCGGAAACGGCTTGCCCGCACGATCGTATACAGGCGCCCAGGTGCGCATTCTCACCGACACCGTGCATGGCAAGGCACGGATCACCGGCATCGACGGCGAGCGCATCCGACGCGATCTGGCCGAGTCCCGGGTGGTGGTGGTGGCCGGTTTCCAGGGCGTCGACGAGTCGGGTGACATCACCACCCTCGGTCGCGGGGGCTCCGACACCACCGCGGTCGCGCTCGCCGCGGCGTTGGGGGCGGACGAGTGTCAGATCTACACCGACGTCGCGGGTGTATACACCACGGACCCACGCATCGTGCCGGAGGCGCGCCGTCTCGACCGCATCACCTGTGAGGAGATGCTCGAGCTCGCGAGCATGGGAGCGAAGGTGCTCCAGATCCGGTCGGTCGAGTTCGCACGCAAGTACAACGTCAAGCTACGGGTGCTGTCCTCGTTCGAGGATGGGCCCGGAACCCTCATCACGCCGGAGGAGGATGCGATGGAGCAGCCGCTGATCTCGGGAGTGGCCTACAACCGGGACGAGGCGAAGCTCACCGTCGTCGGTGTGCCGGATCGACCGGGAATCGCGTTCTCGATCCTCGGGCCGATCGCGGACGCGAACATCGAGGTCGACATGATCGTCCAGAACACCGGGCTGGACGGCACCACCGATTTCACCTTCACGGTCCATCGCAACGAGTTCGACCGTGCGATGGAGATCCTGCGTCGAACCGCGGCCGACCTCGGCGCACGAGAAGTGACCGGCGACAACCGAATTGTTAAGATTTCGCTCGTGGGTGTTGGCATGCGGTCCCACGCCGGGATCGCGAGTCGGATGTTCGGCGCACTTGCCGACGAGACGATCAACATCCAGATGATCTCGACCTCGGAGATCAAGATCTCGATCGTCGTCGACGAGAAGTACCTGGAGCTGGGCGTGCGGGCGCTGCATTCGGCGTTCGGGCTCGGCCAGAACGATCTGGCGAGCTAAAGGTCTGACCCTCAGGGATCGATATAGCTCCACCGGGACTACCGTCGGCGGGACCCGCCGGCGATTCGGCGAGAAACGGAGTCCTCGAAAGCGTTTGCAGCCAGGCGACGGGCGCAATGGCGTCAGGCGTCGTGCCACGGTGCTGATTGGGGCCGCAATCGGCGACGGTAGTCGCCTTTGGCCCAGGAGAAGGACATGTTGATTTTGACTAGGAGAGTGGGCGAGTCGTTGATCATCGGCGACGAGGTCACCGTCACAGTGCTCGGTGTCAAGGGAAACCAGGTCAGGATCGGGGTCAACGCCCCAAAGGAAGTCTCCGTCCATCGCGAGGAGATCTACGCCCGGATCCAGGCCGAGAAGGCCGACGCCGGCGACGAGCCCAAGCAGGCGTCCTCGGCCTGAGCGCGCCGGATGCCGTCGGCCCTCACGCCAGTGGCGACGACCACCACCAGGCTGCGAGTGCACGCAACGCTTTGCGGGTGGCCCCGCGGTCCGGTATCCTGTCGACTTGCCCGGAGAGATGGCCGAGCGGCTGAAGGCGCTCCCCTGCTAAGGGAGTATGGGGTAAAACCCATCGAGGGTTCGAATCCCTCTCTCTCCGCCATTCGCACCCTGTTCGCGTACAGCTACGGCCACCCGCCCTGAGCCGCGACCCCGCGCGGTCCGCGAGCGTTGCACGTACTCGATCTCCCAGCTCCGCGCCCGACGCCTCTTGACGTTCGTCGAACGATCCGGATAATCGAGAGGCTTGACGCGCCCGTAGCTCAGTTGGATAGAGTACCTGGCTACGAACCAGGTGGTCGGGAGTTCGAATCTCTCCGGGCGCGCCATCTCCTCCCCGCCCCTCGCTCGATTCCTCGTCGACGCACACTCGAGTGGCGCACGCCGTGCCGGACGCGTCGGCGTTCGTGCGCGCGATGCGGCGCGACGACGGCCAGTCGCTCTGACGCTGCCTCGCAGTGTGACCGATGCGACAGCCCTCCCGAGTGGGCGCGGCGTATACTTTTTTCGTCAACGTCGGTGCCTTCCGAGGCGCCATTCGACGGCGGTTCCGTCCTGGTCGCCGCTTCTCCGCACGGACGCGCACGAGTCCACGTTCGAGGACCTGTGTAGCGGTGTCGCAGCTCGGATTCCCGCCGAGGAGTGACAGTGGTCACAGACTTGCGGCGGTGAGTCGACAAACTGTGACACGGTTGTTTCCAGTCACGCCCTGACATCGTCGAGAAGCATATGCCGAGACACCATGTGTCCGGCGCGGTGTGCGTGAGTGCGTACGAGAGGACCCGACACCGTGAGAGCACTTGACGACGAGGCGGAGCGTCACCGTATGGCGTCGAGAGCAACGGTTGCCGTGGCGGACCTCGATGTTCTCGCGGCGCGCGCACAACGGCGTCTGCTCGCGCATCCGGCAGTCGCCGACTGTGTGGTGCGGTCGCGCGGCGCGGTCGGGCACGCGCCGGTATTGGTCGCCCATGTCGTGGCCGCTGCCGGGGTCGCGGACGAGGGGCTGCGTGCCTGTCTCGAGCCGACGACCGATGCGATTGTCGAGGACGCACGGCGCAACGGCTACCACGCACCGATCGCGCTGATCCAGATCAACGCACTTCCGCTCCGCCCCGACGGCTCCCTCGACACGGACCGGCTCGACCGCCTGCCGGTGCTCGATGGAGACACCGTTCACGCGTGTGAGCGCGCCCTGAAGAGCTTCCACGAGGTGGGCGACGCGGCGGCCGTGATTCGCGCTCATCGTCCGCTCGTGTCCTGCCCCATGCTACCGATGCGGGCCCTGGTGCCCGACTCGGCCCCGGCCGCCGATCTCGTGCCCGACGTCGATGCGCGCGCACCCGGTCACGGCGAGCCCTCGATCGCCGATGGCGGTGAGCTCGAGGTCGCGCCCGATGCGCCCTCCGTGCTGGCCGGTGTGCTCATCGCGGCCGCCTCCGGCCGCGATGCGGCGCGAATCGTCCACATCGACGGCGACGGCCGGTTGGAGGAGGAGACCTATCGCGACTTGCTCGAGGACGCACGTCGAGTGGCCACGGGACTGCGTGCCGCTGGTCTGCGCCACGGCGCGCGCGTGCTGCTCCAACTCGGGCGCTCGCGCGACTTCATCGCGTGCTTCTGGGCCTGCCAGCTCGGTGGACTCGTGCCGGTGCCGCTCGCGGTGCCGCGGCAGGAGCGGCTGTCGAGCGCGGATCGCGAGCGCCTCGGCAGTGTGCTCGCGCTGCTCGGGGACGCCGCGGTGGTGGCCGACGGTCCGAGCGCGGTCGCGCTCGGTGACCTCGACAGGGTCGTCGCCGGAACGACACCGCTGCTGTCCATCGACGCGCTGCGCGCCGCGCCGGCCGACCCTGCCGTTCACGCGTCGTCGCCCGACGACGTCGCGCTGATGCTGCTGACCTCGGGCAGCACCGGCACCCCGAAGGCGGTCTGCCAGACCCATCGCGCCCTGCTCGCGCGCTCGCGCGCGTGGGTGGCCGCCAACGGCGACCGCGCCGACGACGTGACCTTCAACTGGATGCCCCTCGACCATGTCGGCGGCGTGGTGATGTGGCACCTGCGCGACGTCGTCGTCGGCTGCACCCAGATCCATGCGCCCAGCGAGTACGTGCTTCGCGATCCGCTGCGCTGGCTCGACGTCGTCGACCGCTACCGGGTCCGCAATACCTGGGCGCCGAACTTCGCCTATGGCCTGGTCTGCGAGCGGGCCGAGGAGGCCGCGTCGCGGCGGTGGGATCTGTCGTGCGTGCGCTACTTCCTGAACGGTGGTGAGGCCGTCGTCGCTCGCACCGCTCGCCGGTTCCTCGAGGTGCTCGCTCCGCACGGATTGGCGCCGACCGCGATGCTGCCCGCCTGGGGCATGTCCGAGACCTGCTCCGGGGTGACCTTCGACGACCGGTTCACGCCCGATGCAGTCGACGACGACGCGCCGTACGTGAGCGTCGGCCGACCGATCGCCGGCGTGTCGCTGCGCGTGGTCGATGCCGACGATCGACCCCTGCCCAAGGGGCAGACCGGAAGGCTGCAGATTCGAGGCACCACCGTCACCGCGGGCTATCTCGACGCGCCGCAGCTCACCGCCGAGGCCTTCACCGCCGACGGTTGGTTCGTGACCGGGGATCTCGCGCGGATGGACGAGCGCGGGGTGGCGATCACCGGTCGCGAGAAGGACGTCATCATCATCAACGGCATCAACTACAGCAGCTCGCAGATCGAGAGCGTGGTCGAGCAGGTGCCGGGGGTCGACGTCTCCAACACCGCCGCCTGCGCCGCCCGACTGGACGCCGCAGACGGAGAGCGGCTCGCGATCTTCTTCACCACGTCGCGCGCCGCGGCCGAGCACGGCGCTCTCCTCGACGCCATCCGCGAGCGGGTGCGCGAGCACGTCGGAATCGGCCCCGACTACCTGATCCCGCTCGCGCCCGCCGACATCCCGAAGACCAACATCGGCAAGATCCAACGCTCGCGGCTGCGCGCGCGGTTGGAGGCCGGTGACTTCGAGCACGCGTTGGTGCGCACCGGCCGTCACGCGCGGGCCGAGGCCGGGTTGCCCGCCTGGTTCTATCGCGCCACCTGGTCACCGGCCCGACTGCGAGCGAGCGACGACGTCGCACCATCCGTGACGCTGCTGATCGCCGATCGCGGCGGTGTCGCGCAGACCCTCGCCCGCGCCCTGCGCACTCGCGACCAGAAGGTGGTGGTCGCGGTCGCGCCGGACACCAGGACCGTCGACACCGTATCGACGGTCCGAGTGGACGCGAGCGATCGCGACGCGCTCGTCCGGTTGCTCGACGACCTCGCCGATCGCGGTGAGGCACCCGGTCGGGTCGTGCACTGTCTGGCGTGCGACTGTCCGCCGGACGTCGGTGGATCGCCCGCACCGTCGGGCGCGCTGTTCGGCGCCCTGGCTGCCTTGCAGGCGGTGGACGCTGCGCTCGGACCGCGCGTCGGAGGTGGCGAGCCGGTGGAGCTCGCCGTGGTCACCGTGTCTGCGCAATGTATCGGGGACGACAGTGGCGCGCCGACCGATGCCTCGGTCCTCGCCGGGCTGCTGCGCACCGCGTCGATCGAGTTGTCCGACCGTGTTCGCGTGCGCTCCGTCGACCTCGATCGCGCCGACGTCGCCGGCTCGACGGCCGCGCTCGCGCACGACCTCCTCGCCCCCGGCTGCGAGCCCGAGGTGGCATACCGCGCCGGCCAGCGCCTCGTGCGCACGGTGGAGCCGATCGACATGCTGGCGGCACGGCCGCGGTCGCCGTTTCGCGACCGCGGGCTGTACCTGCTGGTCGGCGGACTCGGTGGCGTCGGCGCGAGCGTCGCGCGTCGCCTGGCCGAGCGCTATCGGTTGCGCATGCTCGTGGTCGGGCGGACCGCCATCGACGGGGCCACGCCCTGCGGTGACGGCGCGCCGCAAGCAAGGGTCCGCGCACGTCGTGCCGCGCTCGAGGCGCTGGAGCAGGCTGGCGCAGAGGTCATGTACCGCGCCGTCGACGTGCGCGATCGACAGCGGTTGCTGGAGCTGGTCGAGGAGGCGGAGCAGCACTGGGGTGCGCCCCTCGAGGGCATCGTGCAGCTCGCCGGCGAGGGCGACATCGTCAGCCACTGGGCGGACCTCGACGCGCACCGAATCGTCGGCGAGGGCGGTGCGGAGTTCGAGGCGATGTTCGCCGGCAAGGTCGCGGGGACGCGCGCCCTCGGCTCGCTCCTCGAGACCCGGCCGCGCGCGTCGCTGGTGCTTTTCTCCTCGGTCATCGGCGCGTTCGGGGCAGCGAGCTATGGGGCGTATGCCGCTGCCAACGCGTTCCTCGAGCCGTATGCCTGTCATCAGCGCGCGCGCGGACGGCGTGCCTGGTGCCTGCACTGGAGCATGTGGGACGAGCTCGGCATGAGCGCCGGGGGAAGCGACGCGGCGCAGGCCGCGGCGCGGGCGCAGGGATACCACGTCCTCGACGCCGACGCCGGGTTCGCCTCGATGCTCGCGGTGCTCGGTCGGGACGAGCCGGTGGTCGCGATCGGCGTCGACGAGGCGACCCCGGGGGTCTCGCGTCGGCTGCGGGCGTCGACCCGGGCGCTGGAATCCCTGGTCGGCTACGTCGTGCCGTCGACCGCCGACCGCGAGTCGTTGCTGGCTCGGATGCGCGCCGAGCTCGGGCTGCGTGACGCGTTCGGCAGCCCGGTCTCGGTCGACGTGATCGCGGTGGACGCCGTGCCGCGCACCGCCGACGGTGTCCTCGACCTCGCTCGGGTCGCCACCGCCGGGCAGGCGAGCGCCGCGGCCATGCCGACGGGAACGCCTCTCGAGCGAAGAATCGCGGCGATTTGGGCCGAGGCGCTGCGGGTCGAGCGGGTCGAGCTCGGGGAGAGCTTCTTCGCCATCGGTGGCGACTCGATCGCTGCCGCCGTCGCCGTGAACCGCGTGCAGCAGCTACTCGGCGTTCCGGTGCCGTTGGTCGCCTTGTTCGGCCACCCGACGGTGTCGGCACTGGCGGCCCATCTCGAGCGGCGGCACCCGGACGCGGTGGCGGCGGCGGTGGGAGGCGCGGTGAAGGCGCGGCCGACCGCGTCGCAACCGGCTCCCGCCTCGGGCGCTCTCGCAGGCAGCGGTGCCATCGCGTCGCGGCGCTCCCGTCAGCGCGACCTCCTGACCCGCCTCGACGAGTTGTCCGAGGAAGAGATCGAAGCCCTGCTCGCCGAGCGTTCTGGATCGAAGGGGAGCCCGAATGCGTGACCTCGAACCCGCCTCCGACGCGAGTTCACGCCGCGAGCAACTCCGCCGCCTACTGCAAGCCGAGGTCGAGCGCCACCCGCTATCGGTGCAGCAGGAGCGGGTGTGGCTGGTCGAGCAGCTCGGTGCTTGCGGACCCGCCTACCACGTGGTGCGTGCCTACCGCCTCGACGGACCGGTGGACCCCGCTGCGTTGCAGACGGCGCTCGCGCGGCTGGTGGGCCGGCACGAGGTGCTGCGCACTGCATTCGAGTCCGAGGATGGTCGGCCCAGTCAGCGGGTGCTCGACGCGGTCGCCCTCGATCTGCCGGTCGAGGATCTGTCGGTGCTCGGCGCCGATGCACGCGACGCGGCGCTCGCGGCGTTGCTCGCCGACCAGTCACGGGCTCCGTTCGATCTCGGGCGCGGTGAGGTGTTTCGCGCTCGACTGGTGCGCCTCGCGCCGGAGCATCACGTGCTCTCGTTGGCGATGCACCACCTGGTCTCGGACGGCTGGTCGCTCGGGATCATCGCGCGCGATCTGACCGAGCTCTATCGCGCCGCGGTGCGCGGCGACAGCCCGGTGCTCGCGCCGTTGCCGATTCAGTACGCCGACTACGCGAGCTGGCAGCGCGAGGCGCTGACCGACGCGAGCATGGTCGACTCGCTCGCGTACTGGCGCAAGCATCTCGCCGGTGTGTCGCCGCTGCCGTTGCCGGCGGATCGGCGGCGGCCGACGGTTCAGACCTTCAACGGCGCGCATGCCAGGGTGCACCTGCCGCGGGCCCTGGTCGAGGCGACCGCCGGATACGGCCGTGGTCGTGACGCGACGGTGTTCATGGTGCTGCTCGCCGCGTTCGCGGCGCTGCTCCACCGCTACGCCTGCGAGGACGACGTCTGCATCGGCTCGCCGGTGGCGAACCGCGAGCGCCGCGAGGTCGAGGACCTCGTCGGCTTCTTCGCCAACATCCTGGTGCTGCGCCTCGATCTCGGGGGGGAGCCCTCCTTCGACGCCCTGGTCGCACGTGCGCGCGAGGTGGTGCTCGGTGCGTTCGAGCACCAGGACGTGCCTTTCGAGCGGCTGGTGCACGAGCTGGCGCCGACGCGCGACAGTGCGCGCAATCCGCTGTTCCAGGTCGCGTTCGCGTTGCAGAGCGCGCCGATGGACGCGCCGGTGTCCGACGGTCTCGCGCTCACCCCGATCAACCCGGTGCCGATGGACCCGCGGGCATCGCGATTCGATCTCGAGGTCCACGTCTTCTACGTCGAGGACGGCGCCGACGCCTGGTTCGTCTACAACACCGATCTGTTCGATGCCGCGTCGATCGAGCGGATGATGCTCCATTACCGCGCACTGCTCGAGGCGGCGCTCGCCGCGCCCGAGCGGCCGGTCGGTCGGATCCCGTTGATGTCGGCCGGCGAGCGCGCACGCTGGGTCGAGGTCGCGCAGCGGAGCGTGACCGATTACCCCCGCGAGGCGACGGTGGTGGAGCTGTTCGACGCCGAGGCGTCGCGCCGACCGGATGCGACCGCGGTGGTCTGCGGCGACGAGCGCCTGACCTACGCCGAGCTCGCGCGCGCCGCGAACCGGATGGCCGCGTTCCTCGGCATGCGAGGGGTCGGTGTGGGCGACCGAGTGGGGTTCTGCCTGCGTCGCTCGGTCGATGCCGTCGTGACCATGCTCGGGGTCCTGAAGGCGGGTGCGGCGTACGTGCCCCTGGACCCCGACCACCCCGGCGATCGCAACGTCTTCGTGCTGTCGGACACCGCAGCGGCGCTCGCCGTGACGACCCGCGACCTCGCCCCGCGCCTGGCCGGTGCGGCGGTGGACTCGGTGGTGCTCGAGGATGTCCGCGACCTCATCGCGTCCGCGGACGACTCCGGGCGCGCGCTCGCCGCCGAGGCCCAGAGTCTCGCCTACGTCATGTACACGTCCGGCTCGACCGGCGAGCCGAAGGGGGTGAGCGTCACCCACCGCGGGATCGTCCGGCTGGTCCGCGGTGCCAACTACGTGACGCTGGACCAGGAGCAGGTCATCGCGCAGTTCGCGCCGCTCGCGTTCGATGCGGCGACGTTCGAGATCTGGGGCGCGCTGCTCAATGGCGGCAAGCTGGTGGTGGTCCCGTTCGGCCCCGAGGGACTCGACCGGCTGGGCGAGGTGATTCGTCGCGAGCGAGTGACCACGCTGTGGCTCACGGCCGCGCTGTTCAACGGCATGGTGGGCGAGCGCACCGCGGAACTCGGTGGCGTTCGGCAGCTTCTCGCGGGGGGCGAGGCGCTGTCCACGCCGCACGTCGCGAAGGCGCTCGATGCCTGGCCGCGCACCACGATCGTCAACGGCTACGGTCCGACCGAGAACACCACGTTCACCTGCTGCCATCGCATCGACCGCGCGGACCTCGATCGTCCGGGCATCCCGATCGGGTATCCGGTCAGCAACACCTGGGCCTACGTCCTCGACGCCGCCGGTCAACCGGTGCCAGACGGGGTGCCGGGAGAGCTGTGGGCTGGCGGTGACGGTGTGGCCGAGGGCTATTGGAACCGTCCGGAGCTCACCGCGGAACGCTTCGTCCCCGATCCGTTCAGCTCGCGTCCCGGCGCGCGCATGTATCGCACCGGTGACCGGGTGCGCAGGGGGACCGGCGGGTGGCTCGAGTTCCTCGGGCGATTCGACGACCAGGTCAAGATCCGTGGCTTCCGCGTCGAGCTGGGCGAGATCGAGGCGGCGTTGGAGCGTGAGCGCACCGTCCGCGCGGCGGTGGTGCTGTGTCGGGAGGACGAGCCCGGCGACAAGCGCCTGGTGGCCTACGTCGTCCTCGACGGGGCCCGAGCGGTGCCGCTCGACGGTGACGCGGACCAGGCGGTCAAGGCACTGCGCGCGACGCTCGAGCGACGGCTGCCCCGCTACATGGTCCCGTCGGCCTTCGTGCTGATGGACGCGCTGCCGCTGAATGCGAACGGCAAGGTCGACCGACGGTCCCTGCCGGCCCCACCAGCTCCGGGGGCCGATGCCGGCGCGCGCCGAGCACCGCGCTCGGAGACCGAGCGCCGGTTGGCCGAGATCTGGACCGCGGTGCTCAGGGCGGACGAGATCGGGATCGACGACGACTTCTTCGAGCTCGGAGGGCACTCGCTGCTCGCCACCCAGGTCGTGAGTCGAATCCGCGAGGCGTTCGGCGTCGACGTCTCGCTGGCCGAGCTGTTCGCGGAGCCGACGGTGGAGGGACTCGCTCGCCGTCTGGGGCGGAGCTCGCCGGCCGAGGCGCAGGACGACGACGAGCCGCGGCTCGGTCGGATCGAGCGGCCAGAGGCGATCCCCTTGAGCTTCCCGCAGGGGCGGCTGTGGTTCTTGCACCAGCTCACCCCCGACAGCCACGCCTACAACATCCCGCTGGCTCTCGCACTACGCGGGCGTCTCGACCGCGACGCGTTGTCACGCGCGCTCGCCGCGCTGGTGGAGCGCCACGAGGTGCTTCGCACCCGGTTCGACGGCAGCGGCGACCAGCCGCGGCAGGTCGTGGTGGCCGAGATGACCGTGCCGTTGGCTTTCGCCGATCTCGGCGCGTTGCCCGAGCCGGATCGTGAACGGCGCACGCAGCAGCTGGTGCGCGACGCGGTGACTCGGCCGTTCGACCTTCAGCTCGGGCCGCCGATGCGGGCCGAGCTCGTGCGCGTCGAGGCCGACTACCACCTGCTGCTGCTCACCCTGCACCACATCGCCGGCGACGGGTGGTCGCTCGGGGTGCTGTTCCGCGAGCTCGGTGCGCTGTACGCGGGATTCGCCGGTGGCGTCGCGCCCGCGCTGCCGGAGCTCGCCGTCCAGTACGCGGACTTCGCGCTCTGGCAGCGCCGGCGGATGAGCGGTGCGCGCCTTCGCCGCGAGATGGACTACTGGCTCGAGCGCCTGGACGGGCTGCCGGTGCTGCAGCTCCCCACCGATCGCCCGCGTCCGCCGATGCTCTCGGCGCGCGGTGACTCGGTGGTGCGGGTGATGCCCTCCGCGCTCGAGGACGCACTCGAGCGGCTCTGTCGCGCCGAGGGCGCGACCCTGTTCATGACCATGCTCGCCGGCTTCGCGGCGTTGCTGCGTCGGTACAGCGGCCAGGACGAGCTCGTCGTCGGCTCGCCGATCGCCAACCGCAACCACGCCGAGATCGAGGGGCTGATCGGCTTCTTCGTCAACGTCATGGTGCTTCGGATCGACGCCGGCGGCGGCCCGACCTTCCGCGAGCTGATCGGGCGGGTCCGCGAGTGTGCGGTGGGGGCGTACGACCATCAGGACGTTCCGTTCGAGGCCTTGGTCGACGCGCTCGAGCCCGAGCGCGACCCGAGCCGCAATCCGCTGTTCCAGGTCTCGTTCGCGGTCCAGAACGCGCCCATCGAGCCGCTCGCGCTCCCCGGTCTCACCCTCGAGCCGGTGCCGAGCGACGAGCATGCCACGCGCTTCGACCTCGAGGTGCAGGTCTGGCAGACCCCCGATGCCCTGACCCTGATCACCTACTACAGCCCCGATCTGTTCGAGCGCGCCACCGTCGAGCGCATGCTGGCGCACTTCGAGCGCCTGCTGGAGATGATGGTCGCGGCCCCGGACGAGTCGGTGGACGTGGGTTCCTTGCTGGCTCCGCTCGAGCGTGCGGAGATCCTCGAGCAGCTCTCGGCCGCGTCCTCGACGGCGCGCGTGCGCGCCGCGCGCGAGGCCGGAGTGCTCGCGGCAATCGCGGCCCAGGCCGAGCGGACCCCGAACGCGACCGCGGTGCGGGCCGGCGCTCGGGCGCTCACCTACCGCGAGCTGGTCGACATGGCAGGCGGCGTGGCCGAGCGCCTGCGCGCCGAGCACGGCGTCGTCGCGGGTGATCGCGTGGGCCTGCTCGTCGACCGCTCCCCCGAGCTGGTGGCGATCATTCTCGGCGTGCTCGACGCCGGGGCCGCCTATGTTCCGATCGATCCCGTGTACCCGGACGAGCGAATCGAGTACATGGTCGCCGACAGCGGCTGTCGGCTGGTGGTGGTCGACGCGCGCCATCGCTCGCGAGTCCCCGCCGACGCGCGCACCGCGGAGCCGGCGTCACTGGTCGTCGCCGCGCGGCCGGGCCTCGGTCTCGCACCGATGCCGCCGGAGCGCCTCGCCTACATCATGTACACCTCCGGATCGACGGGGCGCCCGAAGGGTGTCGCCATCGACCATCGCAATCTCGCCCACTATCTCGGCTGGGCCAGCACCCACTACTTCGGCGGCGACGACCCGCCGGCCGGGAGCTTCCCGCTGTACTCGTCGATCGCGTTCGACCTGACCGTGACCAGCGTGTTCGTCCCCTTGCTTCGTGGTGCGACGATTCACGTCTTCGAGCAGGACGCGTCGGTGGCGGAGGTGCTTGAGGCGGTGTTCCGGCCGGGTAGCGGCATCGACTGCGTGAAGCTGACGCCATCACACATCGCGTTGGTGGCGGGCCTCGGGCTGGATCGCACGGACGTGCGGCTGGCCGTCGTCGGCGGCGAGCAGCTGGCGATGAAGGCGGTGCGGGCGCTGCACGCGCTCAATCCGGGCATGTCGGTCCAGAACGAGTACGGGCCGACCGAGGCCACGGTCGGCTGCGTGGTGCACGAGGTGACCGCGACCGACGAGGTGGTGCTCATCGGGCGGCCGATCGACGACACCCCGGTCTACGTGCTCGACGACCGCCTCGAGCTGCAACCGGTCGGTGTGCCCGGCGAGATCTGGATCGGTGGCGACGGCGTGGCGGGCGGTGGCTACTGGAACCGCCCCGACCTCACGGCGGAGCGGTTCCGGGACGATCCCTTCGTGGGCTCCGACGGCCCGGCTCGCGCCCGCATGTACCGCACCGGTGACCTCGCGCGTTGGCGAGCCGACGGCGCGCTCGAGCTCTTCGGGCGTCTCGACCACCAGGTCAAGCTGCGCGGGTATCGGATCGAGCTCGGTGAGATCGAGTCGGTGCTGAACGAGCATCCCGGCGTGGCGGAGTCGGTCGTGCTGTGTCGCGAGGACGTTGCGGACGATCGCCGCCTCGTCGCCTACGTGACCCCGACCAGCGCCTGGAGCGCGCAGCGCCACGAGGCGCACGCGGCCGAGCACGTGGCCGAGTGGTGCACGCTCTACGAGTCGACCTACGGTGGCGCCGATCCGACCGCGGATCCCGACCTCGACCTGACCGGCTGGGGCAGCAGCTATACCGGCAAGGCGATCCCGGTCGAGGAGATGCGCGAGTGGGTCACCGAGACCGTCGACTGGATCCGGTCTTTCCGTCCACGTCGCCTGCTCGAGATCGGATGCGGTACGGGGTTGCTCCTCGGGCGGGTGGCGCCGACGTGCGAGCGATACGTCGGCTGTGACTTCTCCGCCGCTGCCCTGGCGCGGGTGGGCAGACTGGTGCAGGTGCGTGAGGACCTGCGGCACGTCGAGCTGCGCCAGCGCGAGGCTTCCGACTTCGCGGGGGTGGAGGAGGGCGCCTTCGACACCGTGCTCGTGAACTCGGTCGTCCAGTACCTGCCGAGCTTGCAGTATCTGCACGACGTGTTGACGCGCGCGGTACGGGCGATCGGCGCCGGTGGACGCGTGCTGATCGGTGACGTCCGCAGCCTGCCGCTCCTCGGTGCGTTCCACGCCGCGGTGCAGGTCGCCCGCGCCGACGACGACGTCGGCGCCGAGGATCTGCGCCGGCGCGTGGAGCAGCAGACCGACCTCGAGAAGGAGCTGGTGATCGATCCCGACTTCTTCCGCACCTTCATGGCGCAGGAGCCGCGGGTGCGGGCGGTCGAGATCCTGCTCAAGCGCGGCCAGAGCGACAACGAGCTGACGCAGTTCCGCTACGACGTCGTGTTGCATGTCGAGCCGCCGGTGGTGCCCGAGAGCGTCCAGTGGCTGGCCTGGGACCGCCAGTTGGGTGACCTCGCCGCGCTTCGGCGCGAGCTGGCCGCCTCGTCCGCGGCCACGGTCGCGGTACGCGACATCCCCAATGCCCGTGTGCGCGGCGGTGTCGCGATGGCCCGCACCCTGGCCGGCGACCTGAGCGACCTGACCACCGCCGGGCTGCGCGAGGTCGGTGCCTCGGCGCGCGCCGCCGGCATCCGACCGGATGCGTTGTGGGCGCTCGCCGCAGAGACCGACTGGTCGCTCGAGCTGTCCTACGCGGCGAGCGGCGATCCGGGGGCGATGGATGCGCTGTTCCGGCGCGGGGGTCGGGAGGCCGCCCCCGGCGGCGTGTACTTCGCCGACGCTCGGCGCGTCGCCGCGCGCGATGGCGCTCGCCTCGCCACCAATCCACTGAGCGCGAGGCTCGCCGCCGATCTGGTGCCCGCGCTCGGCGGCCATCTCGAGGCGCGGGTGCCGGAGTTCATGGTGCCGGCCGCGATCTTCGTGCTGGAGACCATGCCGCTCACCGCCAACGGCAAGCTCGATCGGCGAGCCCTGCCGGCTCCGGAGCTGTCGCGGCTGGTGCTCGGCGGGGAGTACGTCGCGCCGCGGACCGAGGCCGAGAAGTCCCTGGCCGAGATCTGGCGTGGCGTGCTGCGGATCGACCGTGTGGGCGTCGACGACGATTTCTTCGATCTCGGCGGACATTCCCTGCTCGCCACCCAGGTGGTGGGACGGTTGCGCGCCGCATTCGGCGTGGAGGTCCCGCTGGTGGCGATGTTCGACCACCGCACGGTGGAGCGACTGGCGAGCCATCTCGAGACCCTGCAGTGGGCGGCGAGAGGGCGGGCCGCTCGGGCCCGGACCGCCGACGGCAAGCGACGCGGGGGTGCATTGTGAGCAGCGCACGACTCGAGCGACTGGTCAGTCGGCTGCGCGCGCTCGACGTGTCGGTGTGGGTCGAGGACGAGCGCCTGCACTACGACGGCCCGCCGGAGGCGATCGACGATGCCCTGCTCGACGAGCTGGCCGCGAACAAGGCGGAGCTCGTGGCCTTGCTCCAGGGCGTGCTCGACGACACGGTGCAGGAGCGCGCGCCAATCGAGCCGGTGCCGCGCGACGGCTTCCTGCCGCTCAGCTATGCGCAGCAGCGACTGTGGTTCCTGGAGCAACTCTCGCCCGGCACCGCCGCGTATCACGTGCCGTTGGCGATGGCGATCGACGGTGAGCTCAGTCGTGCCGCGCTGACCGAGGCGGTCAACGTGGTGGTGGCGCGCCACGAGCCGCTACGAACCCGTTTCGCCGAGCGCGACGGCATGCCACAGCAGGTCATCGAGGCCGCCTCGCCGGTCGAGATCCCGCTACTCGATCTGCGGCATCTGGACGACGAGCGCCGCGGGCGCGAGATCACCCGGCAGATGGAGACCGAGGCGACGCGCTCGTTCGACCTCTCGCGTGGCCCGCTGCTGCGATGTCGCCTGCTGCGCACCGGTGACCGCGAGCACATCCTGCTCCTCACGATGCACCACATCGTCTCCGACGGCTGGTCGATGGGAGTGTTGTTCCGCGAGCTGGGTACCTGCTATGGGGCGATCGTGCGCGGTGAGCCACCGCGGCTCGCGCCGCTCGGAGTCCAGTACGCCGACTTCGCCGCCTGGCAGCGCTCGTGGCTCGCCGAGTCCGAGCTCGAGCGTCAGACCCGTTACTGGACCGACCGGCTCCAGGGCCTGTCGTCACTCGAGCTGCCGCTGGACCGCCGGCGGCCCGCCACGCCCAGCTACCTCGGTGGAATCGAGATTCGTGACATCGCACCCGGTCTGCGCGCGAAGCTCGACGCGTTGAGCCGAGAGTCGGGCGCGACGTTGTTCATGACGTTGCTCACCGGGTTCGCGATCTTGCTGCGTCGCTACTCCGGGCAGGACGATCTCGTGGTGGGCTCGCCGATCGCGAACCGCAATCACCCCGACATCGAGAACCTCATCGGGTTCTTCGTGAACATGCTGGTGCTGCGGATCGACGCCGATGGCGAGCCGACGGTCCGCGAGCTGCTCGAGCGCGTGCGCCGCACCACCCTCGAGGGCTACGCCCACCAGGACGTCCCGTTCGAGAAGCTGGTCGAGGCGCTCGCGCCCGAGCGCGACCTGTCGCGCAACCCGCTGTTCCAGATCGCGTTCGCGTTGCAGAACGCGTCGCAGGAGAGCCTCGACCTCGAGGGGCTCACCCTGCGTCAGATGCCGCTCGCCGCGGTCACCACCCGTTTCGACCTCGAGCTGCACGCCTGGCCACAGCCCGATGGGCTGCGCTTCATCAGCTTCTACCGGCGCGACGTGCTCGACGCGACGACGGTGAGCCGCATCCTGGCGCAGCTCGAGCGCTTGCTCGCGGAGATGGTCGCGCATCCCGACGCACGGATCGACGATCTGGCGCTGCTCGGTCCGCAGGAACGGGCGGGTCACGCGACCGGCCTCGAGCGCCCGCGCACCGACTACCCGCGCGAGGCCACCGTCGCGACGCTGTTCACCGAGCAGGCACGGCGCGCGCCGGATGCGATCGCGCTCGAGATGGACGGCGCCTCGGTCACCTATCGTGAGCTCGAGCACCAGACCGCGCGCTGGGCGCGCCGGCTCCGCGAGCTGGGTGTGGGTCGCGACGTGGCGGTCGGGGTGATGAGCACCCGCGGGGTCGACATGGTCGTCGCCTGGCTCTCGGTGCTGCGCGCCGGTGGTGCCTACGTGCCGCTCGATCCCGATCATCCCGCCTCACGACTCGCGCTGATGCTCGAGGACAGTGCGGCGCCGGTGCTGCTGGTGCAGCGCGCGCTCCGCGGGCGCCTGCCGGCATTCGACGGCCCGGTGCTGCTCCTCGACGAGCCACCGAGTGGTGTCGGCGTCGCCGACGACGTCGATGATCCCGCGCGGGCGCAATCGCTCGCCTACATCATGTACACCTCGGGGTCCACCGGCGTGCCGAAGGGCGTCGCGGTCCCGAATCGCGCGGTGGTGCGTCTGGTCCGCGACACCGACTACTGCCAGCCGACGTCGGCCGATCGCATCGTGCAGGCGTCGAATGCGTCGTTCGACGCTGCCACGTTCGAGGTCTGGGGCGCGTTGCTGAACGGCGCGACCCTCGTCGGCGTCCCGCGCGAGGTAACCCTCTCGCCGGGCGCCTACGCCGCCTTCCTGGCCCGCGAGCGCATCAGCGTGATGTTCGTGACCACGGCGTTGTTCAACCAGATCGCCCACGAGCTCCCGAAGGCGTTCGCGGGGCTGCGGACGGTGATGTTCGGCGGCGAGGCAGTCGACCCGAGCGCGGTTCGCAAGGTGCTCGCCGGTGGCGGTGCACCCGAGCACCTGCTCCACGTCTACGGCCCCACCGAGAGCACCACGTTCGCCACCTGGCATCGCGTTCGACAGGTGGCGGAGGATGCGGTGACGGTGCCGATCGGCAAGCCCATCGCGAACACCTCGACCTACGTTCTCGACTCCAATCGCCGCCCGGTGCCGAACGGCGTCCCCGGCGAGCTGTGGCTCGGGGGCGACGGGCTCGCTCGCGAGTACTGGCGCCGCCCGGAGCTCACCGCCGAGCGTTTCGTCGTCGATCCGTTCGCGGCCGAGCCCGACGCGCGCATTTATCGCACCGGCGACCGCGTGCGCGTGAACGTCGATGGCGACATCGAGTTCCTCGGCCGGATCGATCACCAGGTGAAGATCCGCGGCTTCCGGATCGAGCTCGGCGAGATCGAGGCGGCACTGCTCGACGAGGCGGTCGTGCGCGAGGCCGCGGTGCTCTGCCGCGAGGACACCCCGGGTGACAAGCGGCTCGTCGCCTACGTCGCGCCGGACCAGCGGTCGATCGCGGCGGTGACCGAGCGCTCCGGGTCGGAGCACGTCGGCGAGTGGCGCTCGCTCTACGAGCGGCTGTACGGCGGCGATCCCGAGTCCGGCGATCTCGGCTTCGACATCGTCGGCTGGAACAGCAGCTATACCGGTGAGCCGATTCCGGCGCCGGAGATGCGCGAGTGGGTCGAGGCCACGGTGGCTCGCATCCGTCGGCTCGGGCCCCGGCGCGTGCTCGAGATCGGGTGCGGCACCGGCTTGCTGCTCGCCCGCATCGCGCCGCACACCGAGCGCTATGTCGGCACCGATTTCTCGGCCGCGGCGGTGGCGCGCATCCGCGCGCTCGCGGCGCGTGACCCGTCGCTCGCTGCAGTCGAGGCGCTGGAGCGCGAGGGGCGGGACTTCTCCGGGCTCGCATCCGCGAGCTTCGACACCGTGGTGATCAACTCGGTCACCCAGTACCTGCCGAACGTGGACTATCTGATCGACGTCCTCGAGCGGGCGGCGACGGTGGTGCGCCCGGGCGGTCGGATCTTCGTCGGTGACGTGCGCAGCCTGCCGATGCTGCCCGCGTACCACGCCGCGGTGCAGCTCCATCGCGCCGCCGACACCGACACCGCCCAGGCGCTCGCCGAGCGCGTGGAGCGCCAGCTCGAGCAGGAGAACGAGCTCGTCGTCGATCCGCGGCTGTTCCATCTGGTGGCGCGGCGCACGCCCGGGCTCGGCAGCGTCGACGTGATGATGAAGCGGGGTCACGCGCACAACGAGCTGACCCAGTTCCGGTACGACGTGGTGATCCACGTCGGCGAGGCCGCGGCCGCGCCGGCGCCGCGCTGGATCGACTGGACCGCCGAGGCCATGACCCTCGAGCGTCTCGAGGGGCTGCTCACGGCGGCGGACGGCGACCTCGGGCTCGCTGGTGTGCCCAATGGCCGTGTCGCCGGGGCGGTGGCGACGCTCGGCCGTCTGCAGGAGGAGCAGGCCGGTCTCGACGTCGCCACCTTGCGCGCGCAGGCGCTCGCCGTCACCGAGAGCGCGGTCGAGCCCGAGGCGCTGTGGGCGATGGCGGCCAATCGCGGCTACCGTCTGGAGATGACCTTCGGCGGGCGCCGGGGGCACGACCGCATGGACGCGTTGTTTCGGCGAGCGGAATCCGTTCCCGATGCCGCCCCGTACTGGCCGCCGACCGCGCTCGACGACGACCTCACCGCGGCGGCGCTCGCCACCAACCCGCTGCGCGGCAAGCTCGCGCGCGAGGTGGTGCCCGCGCTGCGCGACGGTCTCGAGCGGCGCCTGCCGGAGTACATGGTCCCGTCGACCTTCGTGTTGCTGGAGGCGCTGCCGCTCAACGCCAACGGCAAGCTCGATCGCAACGCGCTCCCGCGCCCGCAGCAGTCGCGCGAGTTGCTCGGTGGTAACTACCAGGCGCCGCGCGACGAGGTCGAGGCCAGGCTCGCAGGTATCTGGGCGCAGTTGCTGGGGGTGGACCGCGTCGGCGTCACCGACGACTTCTTCGATCTGGGTGGGCACTCGCTGCTCGCGACGCAGGTGGTCAGCCGGGTGCGCGAGGCCTTCGGGGTCGAGCTCCCGCTGGCGAACCTGTTCGGGAACGCCACCGTGGAGAGCGTCGCGCGCTGGCTGGAGCAGCCGACCGCGGCCAGCGTCGCCACGATGCCGATCGAGCGCGTGTCGCGGGACGGTCCGCTGCCGACCTCGTTCAGCCAGGAACGGTTGTGGTTCGTGGAGCAGCTCGCGGACACCGGCAGTGCCTTCCACATGTGCCTGGCGGCGCGTCTTCGCGGTCCCCTCGACCTCGCGGCCCTGCGCCGCGCGGTCGCCGCCCTGATCGAGCGTCACGAGACGCTGCGGACGACGCTCCCCGCCACCGAGGGCCGGCCGTGGCAGGCCGTCGCACCGAGCGTGCCGGTTCCGCTGGAGATCGAGCGAGTGGCCGATCCGAGCGTGCTCGAGTCGCGGCTCTCGGAGCGCATCGGCCGGCCGTTCGACCTCGAGCGCGGCCCGTTGCTCGACGTCTGGGTCGGACAGCTCGCAGCCGAGGACCAGGCCTTGCTGGTCCGCATCCACCACATCGTCTCCGATGGCTGGTCGCTCGGGATCCTCGCGCGCGAGCTCGCCGCCCTGTATCGCGCCGAGCGCGAGGGCCGACCGGCCGCGCTACCCGCGCTGCCGATCCAGTACGCGGACTTCGCCGCCTGGCAGCGGCGTCATCTCACCGATGCCGTCCTCGCCGAGTTGGTGTCGTTCTGGCGCCGGCGACTCGACGGATTGCCGACGCTCGCGATGCCGACGGATCGCCCGCGCCCGGCCACGCTGTCCTATCGTGGCGGGGCGGTGATCCGGGATCTCCCGCCGGGGCTGAGCGAGGCGGTCGAGGCGCTGGCGCGCGGCGAGGGCGCGACGACCTTCGCGACCCTGCTCGCGGCTTTCGCGGCGGTGCTCGCGCGTCACACCGGTCAGGACGACCTCGCGCTCGGGACCACCGTCGCCGGGCGCAACCGGGTCGAGGTCGAGGGCCTGATCGGCTTCTTCGTGAACATGCTGCCGTTGCGCCTGGACGTGTCCGGCGAGCCGACGGCGCGAGAGCTGATCGGTCGCGCGCGTGACCGAGCGCTGGAAGCACTGGAGCACCAGGCGCTGCCGTTCGAGAAGTTGGTGGAAGCGCTCGATCCGCCACGCGACCTCAGCCGCAATCCGCTGTTCCAGGTCACGTTCTCGGTCGAGAAGCAGTTCGGCTCGACGACCGTCGCGCTCGACGGCACCGAGGCGAGTCGGCTTCTCGTCGGTGGCGACGGGACCCGCTTCGACCTCGAGGTGATCGTCATCGAGCACCCCGAGCGTCCGCAGCTCGCCTGTGTGTTCAGCACCGACCTGTTCGACGACGCCACGGTGGAGCGATTGCTCGGCCGCTTCGAGCACCTGCTGGCGGCGATGGTGGCCGCGCCCGACACCCGGCTCGGCGAGCTGCCGGTGCTCCCGGCGGCCGAGCGCGAGCAGGTCCTCACCGGATTCAACGCCACCACGCGGGACTATGGTGCGGGCGCGAGCATCGTCGAGGTCATCGAGGCGCAGGCGCGGCGCACCCCGGATGCGATCGCCCTCGAGTTCGAGGGCCGCACCCTGACCTTCGCCGCGGTGGAGTCGGCCGCCAATCGTCTGGCACGCGAGCTGCGCGAGCAGGGCGTCGGGCGCGACACGCTGGTCGCGGTGTGCATGGAGCGCTCGCTGGAGCTGGTGGTCTCGCTCTACGCGGTGATCAAGGCCGGTGGCGCCTACGTCCCGGTCGACCCGGAGTATCCCCGCGAGCGCCTGGAGTGGATGCTCGCCGATACCGGAGCGCCGGTGGTGCTCACCCAATCGCGCCTGCGCTCGCTGGTCGGCGAGGAGCCGGGCCGCCCCGTGCTCGCGGTGGACGAGCGCCTCGACGCGCTGATCGCGACCGATGGCGCCGTGCCGTCGCGCGACTGGCCGATCGGCGCATCCGACCTCGCCTACGTGATCTACACCTCGGGCTCGACCGGCCGGCCGAAGGGCGCGATGGTCGAGCACGCGAGCATTCGCAACCGCCTGCTGTGGATGCAGGAGACCTACGGCCTCGACGAATCGGACGTGGTGCTGCAGAAGACGCCCTACGGGTTCGACGTGTCGGTGTGGGAGTTCTTCTGGCCGCTGATGACCGGCGCGCGACTGGTGGTGGCGCGTCCCGGTGGGCATCGCGACGGCGCCTATCTGGTGGATCTGATCCGCCGCCGCGGCGTCACCACGTTGCACTTCGTGCCGTCGATGCTGCGCGTGTTCCTGGAGGAGGCGGGCGTCGAGCGTTGCACCGGCCTGCGGCGCGTGGTGTGTAGCGGAGAGGCGTTGGGGCGCGAGCTCGAGCGGCGCTTCCGCGAGCGCCTCGGTTGCGAGCTCCACAACCTCTACGGCCCCACCGAGGCGGCGGTGGACGTGACCTGGTGGCAGTGTGCAGCGGACGGCGACGACGCGGCCGAGACGGTGCCGATCGGCCGCCCCGTCGCCAATACCCGGATGTACGTGCTGGACCCGCGCCTCGAGCCGGTGCCGATCGGCGTCGCCGGCGAGCTGCACATCGGCGGGATCCAGGTCGGCCGCGGATACTGGCGCCGCCCCGAGCTCAGCGCCGAGCGTTTCGTCGCGGATCCCCACGTGCCAGGTGGTCGGCTGTACAAGACCGGTGATATCGCCCGCTGGCGTGCCGACGGGGTGCTCGAGTACCTCGGGCGTGTCGACGACCAGGTGAAGATCCGGGGCATGCGGGTGGAGCTCGGCGAGATCGAGTCGCTGCTCGGCGAGCACCCCTCGGTGCGCCAGGCGGTCGTGGTGAGCCGCGAGCTCGGGGGAGACGGCGCCACGCTGGTCGCGTACCTGCTGCTGGGCGAGGAGGTCGACCTCCAGGCGCTGCGAACGTGGCTGGCCGAGCGCGTCCCCGCCTACATGGTCCCGGCGCGCTGGGTCCGGCTCGACGCCGTCCCGCTCACCCCGAGCGGCAAGGTCGACCGGCGTGCGCTGCCGGAGCCGGACGCGGCGGCGCTCGAGTCGGCGCCCTACCGCGCGCCCGAGGGCGAGGTCGAGGAGACCCTGGCGGTGATCTGGCGCGAGGTGCTCGCGGTGGAGCGGATCGGTCGCGACGACGACTTCTTCGCGCTGGGCGGTCACTCGCTGCTCGCCACCCAGGTGGTGAGCCGGGTGCGCAGTCTGCTCGGCGTCGAGCTCCCGGTCGCCGGCGTCTTCGAGTCGCCGACGGTCGCGGCGCTCGCCGCGCGGGTCGACGCCGCGCGACCGGCGACGCGGGTGCGACGAGGCGTGCTGTGACTACTCGGGAGGACATCGACCGATTCGTCGCCCGGCTACGCGCGCTGGGTGCGTCGCTGTGGCTCGAGGGCGAGGGGCTCGGCTACGAGGGTCCGCCGGAGACCATCACCGACGACGTCCTCGACGAGATGGTCGCGCGCAAGGCGGAGCTCGTCGCGTGGCTCTCGCGCAACGGCCCGGTCGGTGCCGCTCCCGCCGTGGAGACCGGCGCCGCGGTCGACGATGGGCCCCGCCCGATCGGGCGCGAGGCCGAGCTCCCGCTCAGCTTCGCGCAGAGCCGGCTGTGGTTCCTGACCGAGCTCGAGCCGGGCAGCGCGATCTACAACCTGCCGCTCGTCCTTCGCCTGCGCGGGCCACTCGACGCCGCGGTGCTCGGTCGCGCGATCGACCGGCTCGTCGCCCGGCACGAGTCCCTGCGCACCCGGTTCGTCGCCAACGAGGGACGGCCGGTGCAGGTCGTCGACCCACCGCGGCCGGTCCGCCTCGCGATCGACGATCTTCGCGCTCATCCCGTAGCCGAGCGTGAAGCGGCGATGCGGCGGCTGGTCGAGGCCGAGATCGCGCAGCCGTTCGACGTCGCCGCCGGTCCGGTCCTGCGGGCGCGGCTGGTGCGGCTCGCCGACGAGGAGAACGTCTTCGTCCTCGTCGTGCACCATCTCGTGTCCGACGGCTGGTCGAGCGCGGTGGTGCTGCGCGAGCTCGCCGCGCTCTACCACGCCGAGCGCAGCGGTTCGCCCGATACGCTGCCACCACTGCGCATCCAGTACGCCGACTATGCGGCGTGGCAGCGCGAGTGGCTGCAGGGCGAGCGGCTCGAGCGCCATCTCCGCTACTGGCGCGAGCATCTCACCGGCGCACCCGCGCTCGAGATGCCGGCGGATCGCCGTCGAGTCGGAATGCCGAGCGGCGGCGGCGCGTCGGAGCGCGCGGTGCTGCCGGCATCGGTCGCCCGCGGGCTCGACGCGCTCTCGCGCACCGAGCGGGTCACGCCGTTCATGATCCTGCTGTCGGCGTTCTATCTGGTGCTCCAGCGCCACGCGCGTCAGGACGACCTGGTGGTCGGCACCCCGATCGCCAACCGCAATCGTGCCGAGATCGAGGACGTCGTCGGGTTCTTCGTGAACATGCTGCCGCTGCGGGCCGATCTGTCCGGCGCGCCGACGGTTCGCGCGTTGCTCCGGCGGGTGAAGCGTCTCGCGCTCGATGCCTACGCCCACCAGGACGTGCCGTTCGAGACCATCGTCGAGGCGCTCGAGCCGGACCGCGATCTGACCCGCAACCCGATCTTCCAGATCGCGTTCTCGCTGCAGAGCCCGCCGTCGGACGGCATCGCATTCGACGGCGTGACGCTCGCGCCGGAGGCGCTCGAGGTGCGCACCGCGCGCTTCGACCTCGAGATGCACGTGTGGCGCGACGCCGACCGCTGGACCGCCAGCCTGGTCTACGCGAACGACCTCTTCGACGCCGCCAGCGTACGCGGGATGCTCGACGTCTACGGGAGGCTGGTCGAGCAGGTGGTCGAGCGCCCGGACGCGCCGATCGACGCCCTCGAGCTCGGCGACGTCACCGCCGGCTCGGCGCTCGTCGCGGGTCGGAACGCGACCGCCACCGACTACCCGCGCGACGCGACGATCGACCGGCTGTTCGAGGCGGTGGCGCGCGAGCGCCCCGACGTCGTCGCCATGCGCCACGGCGAGCGGAGTCTCACCTACCGCGAGCTGGAGTCGGAATCGGGGCGCGTCGCGCGCTGGCTCACCGCGCACGGGGTCGGACCGGACGTGCCGGTCGGGGTGCTGGCCGAGCGCTCGCCGGAGATGATCGTCACCTGGCTCGCGGTGCTGCGCGCGGGCGGCGCCTACGTCCCGCTCGACCCCGAGCACCCGCCGGAGCGCCTGGCGTTCATGCTCGAGGACGTGGGCGCTCCGGTGCTGGTGGCCGGCCGCGCGCTGCTCGATCGGGTCGGTGGCTTCGCCGGCGCGGTGCTGCGCATCGGCGCCGACGGTGATGCACTGCCGGCCGACGACGGGGCGTCACTGCCCCGGCCGGCGACCACCGCCGAGTCGCTCGCCTACATCGTCTACACCTCCGGCTCGACCGGCCGCCCGAAGGGCGTCGCGGTGCCGCATCGCGGGGTGGTGCGGCTGGTCCGCGGCACCGACTACCTCCAGCTCGGCCCCGAGGACGTCGTGGCGCAGATCTCGAATGCCTCGTTCGACGCTGCCACCTTCGAGATCTGGGGGGCGCTGCTGAACGGCGGGCGGCTCGAGGTCGCCGACCGCGACACCGTGCTCTCGCCGCAGCGCCTCGCCGCGTTCCTGGGC
Organism: Ectothiorhodospiraceae bacterium; assembly: GCA_024234875.1. GTDB lineage: Bacteria > Pseudomonadota > Gammaproteobacteria > HK1 > HK1 > JACKNM01. The sequence goes on from JACKNM010000003.1 coordinate 842,180, forward strand.
GAGCGGGGCGTGAGCGCGCTGTTCCTGACCACCGCGCTGTTCAACCAGGTGGTGCGCGAGGTGCCGGGATGCTTCGCCGGTGTCGGCACGGTGCTGTTCGGCGGTGAGGCTGCCGATCCCGCGGTGGTGCGTCGCGCGCTGGCCGAGGGCGGTCAGCGCCGACTGCTCAACGTCTACGGGCCGACCGAGAGCACGACCTTCGCCAGCTGGCACGAGGTCACCGCGGTCGCTGCCGACGCCGTCGGCGTGCCCATCGGCATCGCCATCGCCAACACCCGCCTGCACGTGCTGGACGCGCGCATGCGCCCGGTGCCGGTGGGGGTGCCGGGCGAGCTTCTGATCGGTGGCGACGGGCTCGCGCGAGGCTACTGGAACCGCCCCGAGCTCACCGCCGAGCGCTTCGTCGAGGTCGACCTCGGTGACGCGCTGCCCGAACGCCTCTACCGCACCGGCGATCTGGTGCGACGCCATGCCGACGGTGCGCTCGAGTTCCTCGGTCGCATCGACCACCAGGTGAAGATCCGCGGCTTCCGGGTGGAGCTGGGTGAGATCGAGAGCTGTCTGCGCGCGCACGAGGCCGTCGCCGAGGCGGTGGTGCTGTGTCGCGAGGACACCCCGGGCGATCGACGCCTGGTCGGCTACTACAGCTGTGTCGCCGCGCCGGTCGGGCCACCCGCGTTGCGCGATCACCTGCGCCGGACGTTACCCGCCTACATGGTGCCGACGGCGCTGGTCCAGCTCGATGCGATGCCGCTCAATCCGAACGGCAAGATCGACCGCGCCGCGTTGCCGGCACCGGCCGGGGAGCGCCAGCTCGAGACCGAGGCGGTGGCTCCACGCGACGACCTCGAGCGACGCATCGCCGCCGTCTGGGGTGACCTGCTCGGCATCGAGCACGTCGGCGTGAACGACAGCTTCTTCGACCTCGGCGGCAACTCGCTGCTGTTGGTGCGCATCCGGCACGCGCTCGGCGCGCAGCTCGGGCGCGAGGTCGCGATGACCGACCTGTTCCGGTTCCCCACCGTCGCCGAGCTCGCGAGTCATCTCGGCCGAGACGCCCAAGGGTCGACCGAGACCACGACCTCCGAGGCGGTCGACGCCGCCCGCGACCGCGCGCGCCGGCAGGGCGACGCGATGCGCGCGGCGATGCGTCGGCGCCGGGGCCTGCGCGAGGGTGCCTCGCAGTGAGCGCCGGCCTGCCCGAGCACGCGGTCGCCGTCGTCGGCGTCGCCGGGCGCTTCCCCGGGGCCGCGGATGCGCGCGCGCTGTGGCGGAACCTGGTCGGTGGCGTCGAATCGGTCACCTTCTTCGACGACGAGACGCTGCGCGCGGCCGGCGTCCCGGACGCGCTGCTCGCCAATCCCGCGTACGTCAGGGCCAAGCCGGTGCTCGACGACGCCGAGTGCTTCGACGCCGCCTTCTTCGGCTACACGCCACGCGAGGCGGAGCTGATCGACCCGCAGCAGCGGGTGTTCCTCGAGTGCGCCTGGCACGCCATCGAGGACGCCGGCCACGACCCGCGCGGCATCGCGGCGCCGGTCGGCGTGTTCGCGGGCATGAGCATGTCCGCCTACGCCCACAGCGCGGCCTACCGGCGCGCCGTCGGCAGTCGCGGCGGGCTGGATCTGGTGCTCGGCACCGACAAGGACTTCCTCAGCACCAGGGTCTCCTACGAGCTCGACCTCACCGGCCCCGGCCTCACCGTGCAGACCGCGTGCTCGACCTCGCTGGTGGCGGTGGCGCTCGCCTGCCAGAGCCTGGTCGACTACCAGTGCGACGCCGCGCTCGCCGGCGGGGTCTCGGTGCGCATCCCGCGCATCACCGGTTACCTCTACCAGGACGGCGGCATCGCCTCGCCCGACGGACACTGCCGGCCGTTCGACGCCCGCGCCGCCGGCACCATCGGCGGCGAGGGGGTGGCGGTGGTGATGCTCAAGCGCCTCGCCGATGCGCTCGCCGACGGCGATCCGGTGCGGGCGGTGATCCGGGGCTGGGCGCTCAACAACGACGGTGCGCGCAAGGTCGGCTTCACCGCGCCCGGGGTCGACACCCAGAGCGAGGTGGTCGCCACCGCGCAGGCGCTGGCCGAGGTCGAGCCCGAGACCATCTCCTACGTCGAGGCGCACGGTACCGGCACCGCGCTCGGCGACCCGATCGAGATCGCGGCACTGGCCCGCGCATTCGCGACCGACGGGCCGCGTGCACGCCCCTGTCTGGTGGGCTCGGTGAAGAGCAATCTCGGGCATCTCGACGCCGCCGCCGGGGTCACCGGACTGGTCAAGACGGTGCTCGCGCTCGAGCACCGGACGATCCCGGCGACGCTGCACTTCACCGCGCCGAACCCGGACCTGCGGATCGAGACGACGCCGTTTCGCATCGCCGACCGCACCGTCGCCTGGGAGTGCGAGGGGCCGCGTCGGGCCGGGGTGAGCTCGTTCGGCATCGGTGGCACCAACGCCCACGTGGTGGTCGAGGAGGCGCCGGTGCGCGTCGCCACCGAGACCTCGCGACCACACGAGGTGCTGGTCCTGTCGGCGCGTACGCGGACGTCGCTGGCGGCGATGGCCGAGGCCCTCGCGGCGCGATTCGACGACACCGACGCACCCGCCCTCGGCGACGCGGCGCACACCCTCGCCGTGGGGCGCCACGCCTTCGACCTGCGCCTGGCGGTGGCGGCGACGACCGCCGAGGAGGCGTCGCGGGGGCTTCGCGCCGCCGCCGCGAGCGTCGCCGACGGCGGCGGGCGCGCCGCCGTCTCCGGCCGTCGGGTCGCCTTCCTGTTTCCCGGCCAGGGGGCACAGCACCCCGGGATGGGGCGCGACCTCTACCACGCCGAGCCGGTCTACCGGGCGGTGGTCGACGCCTGCGCCGAGCGGCTGATCCCGGCCCTCGGCTTGGATCTGCGCGAGCTCCTGCTGCTCGCGCCCGATGCCGACCCGGTCGCGGTCGAGCGCGCGGCGGAGCGCCTGCGCGCCACCGCGGTCGCGCAACCCGCGTTGTTCGTCGTCGAGTACGCGCTCGCGCGTCTCTGCATGGCCTACGGGGTGACGCCCGACGCGATGCTCGGCCACAGCATCGGCGAGTACGTCGCGGCCTGCCTCGCAGGGGTGATGGACGAGTCGGACGCGCTGGCGCTGGTGGCGGCGCGCGGGGCGTTGATGCAGTCGCTGCCGGGCGGGTCGATGTTGGCGGTTCCGATGCCGGTCGAGGCGGTCGCCCCGCTGCTGGCGGACGGCGTCGAGGTCGCGGCAATCAACGAGCCGGGTGCGTGCGTCGTGTCGGGCCCGACCGCGGCGGTCGACGCACTCCGCGCAACGCTCGCCGCACAAGGGATCGAAGGTCGTGCGCTGCACACCTCGCACGCCTTCCACTCGCCGATGATGGAGCCGATTCTCGAGGCCTTCGCCGCCCGCGTCCGCGAGGTGCCGCTGCGAGCGCCGGAGATCCCCTACGTCTCGAACCTGACCGGGACCTGGATCACCGCCGAGGCGGCCACCGACCCCGACTACTGGTGCCGGCATCTGCGCCACGCGGTGCGTTTCGCCGATGGCGTCGCGGTCCTGCTCGAGTCGCCGCAGCGGGTGATCGTCGAGGTCGGTCCCGGCGCCGCGCTGGGCGCGCTGGTCGGGCGGCATCCGCAGCGCGTCGAGTCGCACACGGTCCTCGCCGCGATGCGGCATCCGCGCCGTCCCGAGCCCGACACCCGGGTGCTGGTGCAGGCGTTGGGCGCGGCCTGGTGCGCCGGGGTCGCCGTCGACTGGAGCGCCTGGCGCGCCGAGTATCCCGCCCGCCGGGTGTCACTGCCAGGCTACGCCTTCGAGCGGCGCCGTTACCTGTTGGTCGACGCCCCGGCGGTGGGCGACGCGAGCGTCGAGCCGGCGCCGTCGACGGTATTCTCGGGCGAGCGGCTCCCCCTCGACCGCTGGCTCAACGTCCCGGTCTGGCGTCGCGGCGCGGTGACGCTCGTCGACGCGACGCCGTCGACGGCCGCGGGGTCGGCCTCCCTGGTCCTGGCCGAGCCCGGGCCGCTCGGCGACGCGGTCTGTGCCGCGCTCGCCACCGGTGGGCCGGTGGTCCGGGTGCGTCCCGGATCCGGGTTCGCCGACGACGGCGAGACGCTGACCCTCGCGCCGTCGGTGCCCGAGGACCACCGCCACCTCGCCCGCGCGTTGCGGGCGCGCGGGCTACGACCCCGGCGGCTGGTGGTGCTGTGGGCGGCCGAGGGCTCCTGCACGCCCGAGGACGCGGTGGCGCGCGCCTTCCACGCTCCCCTGCTGGTGGTGCAGGCGCTGGCGCAGGACGACCCTGGCCTGCGTCTCGACGTGGTGGTGGCGACTCGTGGCGCGTTCGAGGTCACCGGCACCGAGGCCCTCACCGCCGAGCACGCGACGGCGACCGGCCCGGTGCGGGCCATCCCCGGCGAGTACCCCGGCATCGCCTGCCGGCTGGTCGACCTGCCGGGTGCCGCCGAGGTGGAGGTGCGCGACTGGCGCGCCGCCGCGGTGCTGCGCGAGCTGTCGGATCTCGGCTCCGGTCCGACCAGGGTCACCGCGGACCGCGTCTGCGCGTGGCGCGGTGGCTATCGTTGGACGCTCGGCTTCGAGCCACTGCCCGCGACCGAGCCCGTCCGCCAGAGTGGTGGCGGGCGAGGCTGCCTGCTGGTGACCGGCGGGCTCGGCGGCATCGGGCTGACCCTCGCCAACCACCTCACCGATGCGCAGGCGCGCGGTGCCCGCGCGGTGGTGCTGGTCTCGCGGTCCGGTCTTCCGGCCGGCCTGGGCCAGGCCGAGACGCCCGCGGTGGACCCGGCCCTGGCGTCCCGTCTCGCGGCGGTGGCGGCGATCGAGGCCCGGGGCGTGGAGGTGGTGGTCGAGGTTGCCGACGTCGCCGACGCCGCGGCGATGCGGGCGGTGGTCGCGCGCGCGGTCGCCCGCTTCGGCTCGGTCGACGCCGTGGTCCACGCCGCCGGTGTGCCGGCGGGTGGCGTGGTGCACCTCGAGCGCCCGGAGACCCTGGACGCGGTGCTGGCGCCGAAGGTGCGCGGCACGCGCGTCCTGCTCGACGCGCTGCGCGGCCAGCGCCCGCGCTTCGTGGCCCTGTGCGGTTCCCTGGCCGCCCATCTCGACATCCCGGGACAGGCGAGCTACGTCGCCGCCAACGCCTTCCTCGACGCGGTCGCGGCCGAGCACCGGCGTGGCGCCGAGTTCCCGGTGGTGGCGGTCGACTGGGACACCTGGGCCGAGGTCGGGATGGCGGTCGCGGCGGTGGCCGACCGGGCCGCCGACGACGCGGGGCGGATGCGGGTCGAGCGCGGGATCACGCCGGCCGAGGGGGGGGCGATTCTCGACTGCGCGCTGGCCGCGGGGCAGGCTCAGGTCGCGGTGTGCACCGAGCGCTTCACCTACGGCGCGCCGGTGATGCTCCCCGGCGCCGCGCCGGGCGGCGAGACGACCGCTGACATCGACCACCAGCCGGCGGAGGGACGACCGGAGACCTCGACGCCGTACGCCGCGCCGCAGACGCCACTCGAGAAGGCGGTGGTGCGCATCTGGGAGGAGGCCTTCGGCTACCGGGGCCTCGGCGTCGACGACGACTTCTTCGACCTCGGCGGGCATTCCCTGCTCGCGGTCCAGATCGTCTCGCGCCTCGGTGCGGAGCTCGGGCTGACCCTGACCGTGGAGGCCCTGTTCGAGGCGCCGACGGTGCGTGCGCTGGTGCGCCGGGCCGAGGGCGAGGGGTCATCGCCCGACGCTGCCGGCGACGGCATGGACGACGTGATGGACCTCGTCGAGCAGCTCTCGGAGGAAGAGGTGCTGCGCATGCTGGGGGAGCGCTGATGAACGTCCCCACGCGAGCGATCGGGATCGCGCGGAGTGCGGCATCCGAGACGGGTGAGCCGCGATGAGCGGGCCGTCGGAGCCGAGGCCGGTCCCGGTGACCGGCGACGCGTCTTCCGCGGCACGTCGGCGTGAGCTGGCCGAGCGCCTGGCGCAGGCGCGCGGCCTCGACGCGCGTCGCCTGCCGCTCGCGCCGCGCCCGGCGGGGACCGACGCGGTTCCGCTCACCTTCGCCCAGGAAGGCATGTGGTTCGTCGAGCAGACGCGCCCCGGCTCCACGACCTACAACCTGGTCCTGCCCCACGCGTTGCCGGCGCCGGTCCACCGCGCGGAGGTCGAGCGGGCGTTGGCGGCTCTGGTCGCTCGCCACGGTGCGCTGCGCACGGTGCTCGACGGTGCCGGCGCGAGCCCGACCATGCGCATGGTCGATGGTTGGGTGCCGGCGCTCGAGGTGGTGGAGGCGGCCCCCGACGTCGATCCGGCCCGCGCGCTGCGCGCGGCGGTCCTCCACGAGCTCGGGACCCCGTTCGATCTCGCGGGTGGACCGCTGTTGCGGGCGCGCCTGGTCCTCGATCGCGCCGGCGGCGCGGTGCTGCTGCTCGCGGTGCACCATCTGGTCGCCGACGGCTGGTCGCTCGCGCTGATCACCGAGGAGCTCGACGCGCTCTGTGAGGCGGCGCGTGACGGCACCGAGGCGGCGCTGCCGGCGTTGCCGATCGAGTACGCGGACTTCGCCTGGTGGCAACGGCGCTGGAGCACCACGCGGGCGTTCGAGAGCCGCGTCGAGCGCTGCGTCGAGCGGCTGCGCGGCCTCGAGCCGCTCGAGCTGCCGACCGACCATCCGCGCCCGGCCGTACCCTCGTTTCGCGGTGGGGCGGAGGTGCTGGTCATCGACGGCGCGCTCCGCGATCGGGTGCGGGGCCTCGCGCGCGCCGGGGGTGCGAGTGAGTTCGTCACCCTGCTCGCCGCGTTCTTCGTGCTGCTGCACCGCTATACCGGGCAGACCGATCTGGTGGTCGGCGTGCCGCTGTCGCTGCGCGGTCGGCCCGAGCTGGCGCGGGTCGTCGGTCTGTTGGTCAACATGGGCGTGTTGCGCCTGGACCTCGCCGGCGAGCCGAGCTTCGCCGACGTTCTCGGCCGGGTGCGGGCGGCGGTGGCCCAGGCGCTGGACGAATCCGACGTGCCCTACGAGCGCCTGGTCCAGGTCCTGAGCCCGGACCGGGACCTCTCGCGCAATCCCCTGTTCCAGGTCGCGTTCAACCTCGAGAGCCCGCCGGTGAGCGGGCGCGGGGACGGGCTGGCCGTCGGCGGCGATGCGCAGGCGCGCGGCGACGCCCCGCTCAACGAGAGCACCAAGTTCGATCTCGAGGTCGCCGGCCGCGAGCGCGACGGGGTGCTGCAGCTCGTCTTCATCTACAGCGCCGAGCTGTTCGAGGCGGCGACGGTGCGGCGGATGATCGCGCACTACCGCCGGTTGCTCGAGCGCGCGGCCGAGGTGGCGGAGCGGCCGGTGCGCGGGCTGGTGCTACTCGGTGCCGAGGAGCGCCGCGCCATCGTCGAGGACTGGAACGCCACCGCGCACCGCTACCCGCGCGAGGCGTCGATCCCGGCCCTGCTCGAGGCGGTGGTCGACGCGCGTCCGGACGCGCTCGCGGTCCGTTTCGGCGACGACGCGCTCGACTACGCGGCGCTCGATGCGCGCGCGAACCGCCTCGCCGCCTGGCTCACCGCGCATGGGGTCGGCGCCGGGACCCCGGTGGGGGTGCTGCTCGAGCGCGGGGTCGACATGGTGGTGACCTGGCTCGCCGCGCTCAAGGCCGGTGGTGCCTACGTGCCGCTCGACCCCGAGCACCCGACCCCGCGCCTCGAGCTGATGCTCGACGACGCCGGCGCGCCGGTGGTGGTGACGACCGAGGCGCTCGCGGCGCGAGTTCCCGGGTTCGCCGGCCGGGTGTTGCGGCTCGACCGCGACGCGGCGCAGATCGCCGCCTGCGCGTCGGCGCGGCTGCCGTCGGTCGCCGGTGGGGATGCGCTCGCCTACGTCGTGTACACCTCCGGCTCCACCGGTCGGCCGAAGGGCGTGGCGGTCCCGCACCGCGGGGTGGTCCGCCTGGTGCGCGATACCGACTACGTGTCGCTCGACCCCGACGACGTGGTGGTGCAGCTCTCGAACGCGTCGTTCGATGCCGCGACGTTCGAGATCTGGGGTGCGCTGCTCAACGGCGCCCGCGTCGAGGGTGTCGACCGCGACACCGCGCTGCGCCCGGGCGCGCTCGCCGACTTCCTGCGCGCGCGCGGCGCGACCACGCTGTTCGTCACCACCGCGCTGTTCAACCAGGTCGCGCGCGAGGCGCCCGCGTGCTTCGCGCCGCTGCGCACGGTGCTGTTCGGGGGTGAGGCGGTCGACCCGCGCAGCGTGCGCCGGGTCCTCGACGCGCAGCCGCCGCGACGGCTCCTGCACGTCTACGGCCCGACCGAGTCGACCACCTTCGCGACCTGGCACGTGGTCCGGTCGGTGGCGGCCGATGCCCGCACCATCCCCATCGGCATGCCGATCGCGAACACCACCGCGTACGTCCTGGACCCGCAGCGCGAGCCGGTTCCGGTCGGCGTCCCCGGCGAGCTCTATCTCGGCGGCGACGGGCTTGCGCTCGGCTATCTCGGCCAGGACGCGCTGACCGCCGAGCGCTTCGTCCCCGACCCGTTCGGCGCGGTCGGTGCGCGTCTCTATCGCACCGGGGACCGGGTGCGACGGCGCGCCGACGGCGCGATCGAGTTCCTCGGCCGCCTCGACCACCAGATCAAGCTCCGCGGCTTCCGCATCGAGCTGCCGGAGATCGAGACGGTGCTCGCCCGCCAGCCCGAGGTCGGCGAGGTGGTGGTGCTGCTGCGCGAGGATCGCCCGGGTGATCAGCGCCTGGTCGCCTACCTGACACCGGCCGCTGAGGCAGCGGCGCGACCCGATCCGGTGGCGTTGCGTGCCGGTCTGCGCGCCGAGCTGCCCGACTACATGGTCCCGGCCGCGTTCGTGGTGCTCGACGCGATGCCGGTGAACCCCAACGGCAAGCTCGACCGCGCGGCGCTGCCGGCGCCGACCGAGACGCGCCAGGTGGAGGACGAGTACGTCGCGCCCGGCAACCCGCTGGAGGCCGAGGTGGCCGCGATCTGGCGCGAGGTGCTCGGCGTCGAGCGCGTCGGCGTGCGCGACAACTTCTTCGATCTCGGCGGCCACTCCCTGCTCGCGCTGCGGGTGCGGGCGCGCCTCGCCGAGGTGCTCGAGCGCGAGATCCCCGCGGTGGCGCTGTTCCGGCATCCCACGGTCGAGACCCTGGCGCGGTGGTTGCGCGGTGGCGATGCGGTGGAGGGCGCGGCACGGCCCGCGGGCGGGCTTGCGCGAGTCGACGCGGCACCCGCCGCGACCGGCGCGATCGCGGTGGTCGGTCTGGCCGGTCGCTTCCCCGGTGCCGCCGACGCCGATGCGTTCTGGGACAACCTCCTCGCCGGGCGCGAGACCATCCACGTCTTCGACGATGCCGAGCGGCGGGCCGCGGGCATCGAGGAGAGCGTGTGGCGCACCCCCGGCCACGTGCCGGCCCGCGGGCTGCTCGACGGCGCGGAGCTGTTCGACGCCGCGTTCTTCGGCTACACCCCGCGCGAGGCCGAGCGCATGGACCCGCAGCACCGCGTGCTGCTGGAGTGCGCGTGGGCCGCGCTCGAGGACGCGGGTTGCGATCCATCGCGCTTCGACGGCGCGATCGGGATGTGGGCGGGGTCGAGCTTCAACAGCTATCGCGATCTGGTGATGCGCGACCTCGCGGCGCGCGGCGAGGGCGCGGGCCTCGCGACCCTGCTCGGCGCCGAGCGCGACTTCCTCGCCACCCGGGTCTCCTACAAGCTCGACCTTCGCGGCCCGAGCCTGAACGTGCAGACCGCGTGCTCGACCTCCCTGGTCGCGGTGCACGAGGCGTGTCGCGCGCTGCGCGACGGCGACTGCGACATGGCGCTCGCCGGTGGGGTGAGCGTGGTGGCGCCGCGGGTCTGGGGCTACCAGTACCAGGAGCAGGGCATCGCGTCGCCCGACGGGCACTGCCGACCGTTCGACGCCGACGCCGGCGGCACGGTGCCGGGCGAGGGGGTCGCGTTGGTGGTCCTGCGCCGGCTCGACGACGCTCTGCGCGACGGCGATCGCGTGCGCGCGGTGATCCGGGGCAGCGCGATCAACAACGACGGCGCCGACAAGGTCGGCTTCACCGCGCCGAGTGTCGACGGCCAGGCCGACGCCATCGTGCGCGCGCTGGCCAACGCCGGCGTCGAGCCGGTCGACGTCTCCTACGTCGAGGCCCACGGTACCGGCACTGCCCTCGGCGATCCCATCGAGGTCAGCGCGCTGACCCGCGCCTTCGGCTCGCGCGCGGCCGAGGTGCCGCGCTGCGTGCTCGGCGCGGTGAAGTCGAACATCGGTCATCTCGATGCCGCGGCCGGCGTCGCCGGACTGGTGAAGACGGTGCTCGCGCTCGAGCACCGCGAGTTGCCGCCGACGGTGCACTTCCGTCGGCCCAACCCCGAGATCGACCTCGCGCGCGCGCCGTTCCGGGTCAGCGCCGAGCGCGAGCCCTGGTCGGTGCCCGACGGCGCCACCCGCATCGCCGGGGTGAGCTCGTTCGGGATGGGCGGCACCAATGCCCACGTCGTGGTCGAGCAGGCGCCGCCGGTGGCGCCCTCGGAGGCGGCGTCGCGCGCCGAGCAGGTGCTGTGCATCTCCGCGCGTAGCCCGGGGGCGTTGGAGCGCATGGCGGCGGCACTCGCGGCGCATCTCGACTCCCATCCCGAGCAGCCACTGGTCGACGTGGCCTACACGCTACAGGCCGGACGTCGCCCGCTGCCGCTGCGTCGGGCGGTGGTGGCAGCGGACCACGCGGCGGCCGCGCGGGCGCTGCGCGCGCCGGTGTCGGCACCGGTCGCGGCGCCGGACCGGCCGGCCGAGGTCGCCTTTCTCTTCCCCGGTCAGGGTGCGCAGCACCCCGGAATGGCGCGCGCGGTGTACGAGGCCGAGCCCGCGTTCCGCGAGGTGGTCGACGCATGCCTCGCCCGCTTCCGCGATCGGCACGGCATCGACGTCGGCGAAGCGCTGCTCGCCGCGCCGCACGACGCCGACGCCGCCGACCGGCTGCGGCGGACGCTGCTCGCCCAGCCCGCGCTGTTCACGGTGGAGTACGCGCTGGCGCGGCTCTGGATGTCCTGGGGCGTCGTGCCGCGGGCGATGCTCGGCCACAGCATCGGCGAGTACGCGGCGGCTTGCGTCGCCGGCGTGCTCTCCCTCGACGATGCGATCGACGTCGTCGCCGCGCGGGCAGTGGCGATGGACGCGGTCGAGCCCGGCGCGATGCTCGCGGTGACGCTGGCGGAGTCGGAGCTCGCCGCGATGCTCGACGCCGACTCCGCGGTGGCGGCGGTGAACGCGCCGGGCATCTGCGTCGCGTCCGGCCCGTTCGCCTCGATGGACGCGCTCGAGGCACGGCTGCGCGCGCAGGGCGCGAGCCCGCGTCGCCTGCACACCTCGCACGCCTTCCACTCGCCGATGATGGCGCCGGCGGCCGCGGCCGTCGCGCGCGCGATGCAGGGGGTCTCGCTCTCGGCGCCGCGGATCCCCTATCTGTCGAACGTGACCGGGACCTGGATCCGCGCCGACGAGGCGACCGACCCCGATTACTATGCGCGTCAGCTCCGTGGCACCGTCCGCTACGCGGCCGGCCTCGACGCGCTCGGGGCCGGCGGCGTCGAGGTGCTGCTCGAGGTCGGCCCGGGCGCGACGCTGACCGCGCTCGCGGCGCGCCATCCCGCCATCGCCGACCGCGCCGCGACCGTGGTCTCGCTGCCGCCGGCGCGGGCAGCGCAACGCGAGGCCGAGGAGACGCCCACCGATCCGATGCAGCGCGCCCTGGCGGCGCTCTGGGTCGCTGGCGTGGCGCCCGACTGGCGTGCCGTCCACGGCGGGCGCCGGCGGGCGAGGGTCGGTCTGCCGACGTACCCCTTCGAGCGGCGCCGCTTCTGGCTCGAGCCGCCGCGCGACGCGGCGCGCGGCGTGGTGCAGGCCTCCGACCCGGGCGACTGGATCCGAGAGCCGACCTGGGCCCGGGTGAGCCGCACTGCGGGCTCGGCCGTCCCCGCCGACGGGCCGTGGCTGGTGATCACCGGGCTCAGGGCACGTGGCCACGCGGTGGCGGAGCGGCTCCGTGCGCTCGGCGCCACCGTCACCACGGCCACGTCCGGCGCGGCCTTCGCCGGCGCGGTGGGCGACCACGTCACCTTCGACCCCGATCTCGACGGCGAGCACCGCCGCCTGGTCGCCGCGCTGGATGCCTGTGGGCGCGGCCCGCGCCACGTCGTCGACCTCTCGGCGGTCGATTCCGAGCGCGAGCACGACTGCGCGACCGAGGTGGTCGCCGACGGTCTGGGACGGCAGTGCGCCCTGGTCGCGGCGCTACTCGCCGAGCAGCCGGCGCGGGTGAGCGACCTCTATCTGGTGACCGCCGGCGCGCACGAGGTGGTCGATGCGGATCTCGCGCGACCGCAGCAGGCCGCCGCCCAGGCTCTGGCCGTCGCGCTCGGACTCGAGCACCCGCAGATGCGATGCCGCGCGATCGACCTCGGTGTCGCCGATGCCTCGGCGACGACGGCGGCCGAGGGTGCGATGGAGGCGCTGCTCGCGGAGCTGCGAGCCGGGGCCGACGAGCCGGTGGTCGCGCTCCGTGGCCGCCACCGCTGGGTGCGGCGTTTCGAGCCGCGACCGCTCGCGCGCCCCGCGGGTCTGCCGGCGCGACTGCGCGAGGACGGCGTCTACGTGGTGCTCGGCGGTCTGGGCGGGATCGGGCTCGAGCTGGCCGAGTGGCTGGACCGGACGGCCCGCGCCCGCCTGGTGCTGGTCGGTCGGCGCGACCTCGCCGACCGCGGCGAGGACGACGGTGTGGCGCAGGCGCGGCGTGCGCGCGTGGCGCGGCTGCGCTCGGCCGAGGTCCACGCCTGTGACGTCCGCGACCCCGAGGCGCTGGCCCGCCTGTTGGGGGAGGTCGAGGCACGACACGGTGCCGTGCACGGCCTGTTCCACCTCGCCGGCGGCGAGAAGCGCCCGCGGCCGATCCGGGATTTCGATCGCGCCGACGCGCTGACCATGCTCGAGCCGAAGATCCTCGGGGTGGCCGCGGTGGCGACCGCGATCGGGCAGCTCGATCTGGAGCTCGACTTCTGCTGCGTCTTCTCGTCGCTCTCGGTCTTCCTCGGCGCCGGCGGCTTCGCCGCCTACGTCGCGGGCCATCAGTTCATGGACGCGTTCGCGACGCGCGCCGCCCGCGATGGCCACACCCCCTGGCTGGTGATCGACTGGGACAACTGGAACGTCGCACGCCAGGCGTTGCCGCCGGGCACCGAGTCGATGCTCCCGGAGGCGGCGCTCGACGTGCTCGGGCGCTTCCTCGACGACGCGGCGGGCACGGCGGTGGCGGTCTCGGTGACCGATCTCGCGACCCGGCTCGGTCGCGCGCGTGCGGTCGGTGTCGCCGACACCGCCGCGGACGCGCCGTCGACCGATGCGGGCGAGGCGTCCGGGCACGACCGCCCCGACCTCGAGAGTCCCTATGTGGCACCGCGGAACCCGGTGGAGGCGACGCTCGCCGGCATCTGGACCCAGGTGCTCGGAATCGCGCGCATCGGCGTCGACGACAACTTCTTCGAGCTCGGTGGCGACTCCGTGATCAACCTGCAGATCTGCGCGCGCGCGAACCAGGCCGGTCTCGCCCTGCTGCCCGACATGATCTTCGAGCATCAGACCGTGGCCGAGCTGGCGGCCCGGGTCGCCGGTACGCAGCGGGCGGAGGCCGACCAGGCGCCGGTCGAGGGGCCGCTCGCGCCGACGCCGATCCAGTGCTGGTTCCTCGACCAGGTGCGGGTGCATCCTGCGCACTTCAACCAGGCTCGCGTGCTCGAGGTCGCGGCCGAGGTCACGCCGGCGGCGGTGGGCGCCGCGCTCGATGCGCTGGCGACGCATCACGACGCGCTGCGCACGCGCTGCCGTCACGGCGCGTCCGGCGCGATGTTGGACATCGCGCCAGCGCCCGGTGGATGGCCGCTCGAGCGCCACGATCTCGGCGCGCTCGGAGCGAGCGATCGCGAGCCCGAGATGCACCGCATCGCCACCGCGGCGCACGCGAGCATCGACCTCGCCGAGGGGCCGCCGCTGCGTGCGCTGTGGTTCGATCTCGGTGCCGAGCGCAGGCCGCGGCTGGTGCTGATCGCGCACCATCTGGTGGTCGACGCCCCCTCGTGGCGAATCCTGCTCGAGGATCTGGAGACGGCGTGTCGGCAGGTCACTGCCGGCGAGGTGATCGCGCTGCCGCCGAAGACGACCTCGGTGGCGGTGTTCGGCGCGCGCGCCCGCGAGCACGCCGCCGGCGCCACGGTGCAGGGCCAGGCGGCGCAATGGCGCGCGTTGCTCGAGCCACCACCGGCGCCGTTGCCTCGCGACGCCCACGGCGAGAACCGCATGGCGAGCGCGGATGCCGTGCGCGCTGCCCTCGACGCCGACGAGACCGCGCGCTTGCTCGCGCTCGGCGCCCGTGCCGGTGCACCCCAGGTCCAGGATTACCTGCTGGCGGCGCTGGCGCGCGCGGTCGCCGGCTGGAGCGGGCAGCCGGACGTGCTGCTGGAGATGGAAGGCCTGGGTCGCGACCTCTCGATCGAGGGGGTCGACCTCGCGCGGACGGTCGGCTGGTTCACCGCGCTGTACCCGATCCGTCTGCGCGCGAGCGCGGCGTCGGGGCTCGACCCCACCGCGGTGCGCGCGCAGACCGCCGGGCTCGCGCGCCGGGGCGCGGAGTTCTCGCTGCTGCGCTGGCTGTCGCCGGCGGGTGCGCCGGGGGCGGCGCTCGCCGGCCTCGCCCGGCCGGAGATCCTGTTCATGTACGGTGGCCGGGTCGACGATCAGCGACCGACGTCGGGCCCGTTCGTGCCGGTGGCGGGCCCGGTGGGCGCCGCCCAGTCGTCGGAGCAGCCCCGCACCCACGTCCTGGAGGTGGCGGCCACCGTCGAGGCCGGGGTGCTCGCGCTCACCGTGGTCCACAGCCATGCGCTCCATCGGACGAAGACGGTGCAGGGCCTGCTCGAGGCGATGCTCGGGCACCTGCGCGGGTGGCTCGCCCCGGACCGCGGACCGTCTCCGCCCCCCGCGACATCGCCCGACGGCGACATCGCCAAGATCCTCGAGACCGCTCGGAGACGAGTCAGATGACAAGCGAGATCGCCGACGCGGTGGTGGCGGACATCTTCGAGCTGACGCCGCTCCAGGCGGGGATGCTGTTCCACAGCCTCTACACGCCGGAGTCGACCGTCTACCACATCCAGCTCGAGCTGCGCTTCCGCGGCGCGCTCGACCTCGCGCTGCTGCGGCGCGCGTTCGACGCCGCGGTGGTCCGGCACCCGGCATTGCGCACCGCCTTCATGTGGGAGGGGCTGGAGCGCCCGCGCCAGGTGGTCTACCACCAGCCGCAGCCCTGGTGGCGCGAGGTCGATCTGCGCGCGCGCGACCCCGCCGCGCGCGACGCCGAGCTCGAGCGCCTGCGGGCGGCCGACCACGCCGAGCCGTTCGATCTCACCGTCGCGCCGCTGATGCGCATGACCGCGATTCGCACCGCCGACGACGAGCACCGGCTGCTGTGGTCGTTCCACCACGCCGCGCTCGAGGGTTGGTCGTCCTCCATCGTGCTGGCGGAGGTGCGCGCGCACTACGAGGCCTGGCTGCGCGGCGCGGTGCCTGCGCTCGCGCCGCCGCGCCCGTTCCGCGACTACGTCGACTGGCTGCAGGCCCAGGATCGCGAGGCGGCGGCGGCCTACTGGCGCACGCGCTTCGACGACGTCGAGGTGCCGACGCCGAACCCGTTCGACCGCGGCGACGTGGACCGTCCGGCGCGGGTGGTCGACGTGCGCGAGCACCTGGTCACCCTCGACGCGGCGCTCTCCCAACGCCTGACCCAGCTCGCGCGCACCGCGCGCGTCACCCCGAGCACCCTGGTCCAGGGCGCCTGGGCCATCCTCCTCGCGCGTTACTGCGGCGAGTCGCGGGTCGTGCTCGGCGTCGCCACCGCCGGGCGGCCGCCGTCGCTCGCCGGCGCCAACGAGATGGTGGGCCTGTTCGTCGGCATGCAGCCGGCGGTGGTGGAGGTCGACGATCGTGCTCCGCTGCGTGACTGGCTGGCGACGCTGCAGCGCGAGCAGGCGGCGATGCGTCGGTTCGACTACTTCGGGCTCGGCGAGATCCGGGAGGCCACCGGCTTGCCGGCCGGCCGCCCGCTGTTCACCAGCGCCTACGTGTTCGAGAACTGGCTCTCGAGCCTCGGCGCCGGCGAGTGGGCACCGGGGGTGGCGTTCGAGCTCGGGCGCTGCCTCGCCGGGAGCGACCAGCCGCTCGGACTGGTCGCGCACACCGCGGCGCGCTGGCAGCTCGTGCTCACCTACGATCCGACCCGCTTCGACCCCGCCGACATCGCGCGCATGGGCGAGCATCTGGGCACGTTGCTCGGTGCCTTCCCGCAGGGTATCGACCGCCCGCTCGTGGACCTCGGTCTGCTGGCGCACGGCGGCGACGAGCGGGCGCGGGTGCTGGTGGAGTGGAACCGCGACGCGGTGGACTACCCGCGCGAGGTGCTGATCCACCGTCTGTTCGAGGCCGAGGCGGCACGAGCGCCCGACGCGGTGGCGGTGGTCTGCGAGGACGAGAGCCTCACCTACCGCGCGCTCGACCGTCGCGCCAACCAGCTCGCCCGCTACCTGCGAGGGCAGGGCGTGGCGCCCGGCGACCTGGTCGGCATCTGTCTGCGGCGCTCGCTCGACGCCATCGTCGCGATGCTGGGGGTGCTCAAGGCGGGTGGCGCCTACGTCCCGCTGGACCCCGACTACCCGCGCTCGCGCCTCGGCTTCATGGTCGACGACACCCGCGCCCCGCTGGTGATTGCCGGACCGGGTCTCGACGACCGCTTCGACACCGCGCGCATTCGGGTGCTCGCGCTCGACGCGCAGCGCCAGGCAATCGATGCGTGCGCCGCCGATGCACTGCCCGACGACCGGTCGTGGGAGAGCCTCGCCTACGTGATGTTCACCTCCGGCTCGACCGGTCGTCCCAAGGGCGCGAGCATTCCCCATCGCGCCGTGGTGCGCCTCGCCCGCGGCGCGGACTACGTGCACCTCGGGCCGCAGGAGGTGGTGGCCCAGTTCGCGCCGTTGTCCTTCGACGCCGCCACGCTCGAGGTCTGGGGCGCGTTGCTCAACGGCGCGCGGCTGGTGGTGATTCCTGGCGACGGCTCGACCCTCGACCGGCTCGGGCCGGAGCTCGCGCGCCACCGGGTCACCACCCTGTGGCTCACCTCGGCGCTGTTCAACGAGATGGTCAACCACCAGCTCGAGTACCTGCGCGGTGTGCGCCAGGTGCTCGCCGGTGGCGACGCGCTGTCGCCGGCCCACGTCCGCCGGCTGCTCGCCGCCATCGGCGACGGGCGGCTGGTGAACGGCTACGGGCCGACCGAGAACACCACCTTCACCTGCTGCCACGTGATGACGGCTGGTAGCGAGGTCGGTGACAGCGTCCCCATCGGACGTCCGATCGTCGGCACCCGGGTGTACATCCTCGACCGCGCCGGCCAGCCGGCCCCGATCGGGGTCCCGGGCGAGCTCTGGGTCGGCGGTGACGGGCTCGCCGTCGGCTACTGGGATCGGCCCGAGCTCACCGCCGAGCGCTTCGTCGAGCGCGACATCGAGGGGGTCGGGCGCGAGCGCCTCTATCGCACCGGTGACCGCGCGCGGTGGCGACCGGACGGCGCCATCGATTTCCTGGGGCGCATCGACCAGCAGGTCAAGCTGCGCGGTTTTCGCATCGAGCCTGGCGAGATCGAGGCGGTGCTGGGCCGCCACGCGGCGGTCGCCGACGTCACCGTGGTGTGCCGCGAGGACGCGCCCGGAGCGAAGCGACTGGTGGCCTACCTCACCACCCGCGGCGTCGCACCGAGCGCGAGCGAGTTCCGCACCCACCTGCGCGCCGAGCTGCCGGACTACATGGTGCCGTCCGCGTTCGTGGTCCTCGACGCGCTGCCGGTCACGCCCAACGGCAAGGTCGACCGCGCGCGACTTCCCGCTCCGGATCAGGGCGCGGAGCTCGCCGGTGGCCCGCGCGCCGCCCCGCGTGGCGAGACCGAGCAGGCGCTCGCCGCGATCTGGGGTGAGGTGCTGCGGGTCGGCGAGGTCTGGCGCGACGACGACTTCTTCGAGATCGGCGGCCACTCGCTGCTCGCGACCCAGGTCGCGAGCCGCATCCGCGAGGCGTTTGCGGTCGAGCTCCCGCTGGCCGAGGTGTTCGCCAACCCCACCCTCGACGCGATGGCGCACTGGGTGGAGACGGCCCGCGGCCAGGGTACGGGCGCGGGTGACGCACCGCCGCTGGTCGCGGTCGAGCGCCCGGAGGTGGTGCCGCTCAGCTTCGCCCAGGAGCGGCTGTGGTTCCTGGACCAGCTGACCCCCGACAGCCCCGCCTACAACATCCCGCTGGCGATCGAGCTGCAGGGCGAGCTCGACCGCGACGCGCTCCGGCGCACGCTGGCCGCGCTCGTCGCGCGCCACGAGACCCTTCGCACCCACTTCGACGACCACGAGGGGCGACCCTGCCAGGTGGTGCGAGCCGAGGTCGAGGTGGCGCTACCGATCACCGACCTGCGAACGCTGGCGGAGCCGGACCGCGAGCCGGCGTTGCAGCGGCTGATGCGCGAGGAGGCGCTGCGCCCGTTCGACCTCGCCAACGGCCCGGTGATCCGCGCCCACCTGCTGCACGACCGCGAGCAGCACCACGTGCTCCTGCTCACCCTCCACCACATCGTCGCCGACGGCTGGTCGTTGGGGGTCCTGTTCCGCGAGCTCGGTACCCTGTACCGGGCGTTCTCGCGCCGCGAGGACCCGCGCTTGCCGCCACTGCCGGTGCAGTACGTGGACTTCACCCTGTGGCAACGCGAGTGGCTGCGCGACGAGCGGCTGCAGCGCGGCATGGACTACTGGCGGGGACGCCTGCAGGACCTCCCGGTGTTGCAGCTCCCGACCGATCGCCCGCGGCCGCCGCTGCTGTCGGCGCGTGGTGGCACCCGCGTGCGGGTGCTCGACGACACGCTGCGCGCCGGGCTCGACCGGCTCTGCCGCGAAGAGGGCGTCACCCTGTTCATGGCCATGCTGACCGGGCTCGCGGCCCTGCTGCGTCGCTACAGCGGGCAGGACGACCTCGTCGTCGGCTCACCGATCGCGAACCGCAATCGCGCCGAGACCGAGGGGCTCATCGGGTTCTTCGTCAACCCGCTGGTGCTTCGGATCGACGCCGCCGGACAGCCCTCCTACCGCGAGCTGCTCCGGCGCGTGCGCGACTGCGCGCTGTCGGCCTACGAGCACCAGGACGTGCCGTTCGAGATGCTGGTCGATGCCTTCGAGGCGCAACGCGACCCGAGCCGCAACCCGATGTTCCAGGTCTCGCTCGCGGTGCAGAACGCGCCGGTCGAGCAGCTCGACCTCGAGGGGCTGACCCTGTCGATGGTCGCGCGCGACGAGCTGGTCACGCGTTTCGACATCGAGCTCCACGTCTGGGAGACCCCCGAGGCGCTGCGGCTGGTGACGTTCTACAGCAGCGACCTCTTCGACGCGGCGACCATCGAGCGGATGCTCGCGCACTACGAGCGGGTGCTGCGGGCGATGGTCGAGCACCGCCGAGACGGCATCGGCGAGACCACGATGCTCACCGCCGACGAGCGGGCCGAGGTGGTGGAGCGGCTCAGTCGCGGACCGTCCACGCCGGCGGTCGACCTCGCGCGTGGCCGCGGGGTGCTCGAGCGCATCGCCGAGCAGGCCGAGCGGGCGCCGAATGCCATCGCCGTGCGCACCGCGGGCGAGGCCATCGGCTACGCCGAGCTGCTGTCGATGGCGGGCGGGGTCGCGGCCGCGCTGCGCGACCAGCACGGCGTCCGCCCGGGCGACCGGGTGGGGCTGCTGCTCGACCGGTCCCCGTGGCTGGTGGCGACCATCCTCGGCGTCCTCGACGCCGGCGCCGCCTACGTCCCGCTGGATCCCGTCTACCCGGACGACCGTATCGACCACATGCTCACCGACAGCGGCTGCCGGGTGGTGGTGGTCGAGCCGCACTACCGGCCACGCCTCGGCGCCGGGTGTCCGGTGGTCGAAATGCCGACTCTGGCACGAGTCGAGCGCCGCCCCCTCTCGGCGCGCGCGCCGGCGGCCGATGCGCTCGCCTACGTGATGTACACGTCCGGGTCGACCGGGCGTCCCAAGGGGGTCGCGATCAGCCACCGCAATCTCGC
This sequence comes from Ectothiorhodospiraceae bacterium, assembly GCA_024234875.1. Classification (GTDB taxonomy): domain Bacteria; phylum Pseudomonadota; class Gammaproteobacteria; order HK1; family HK1; genus JACKNM01. Next base: position 862,401 of record JACKNM010000003.1, read on the forward strand.
GCACTACCTGGGGTGGGCCAGCGAGCACTACTTCGCGGGCGACGAGCCGCCGCGCGGCAACTTCGCGCTCTACTCGTCGATCGCCTTCGACCTCACGGTCACCAGCGTGTTCGTGCCGCTGTTGCGTGGCGCGACGGTGCACGTGTTCGACCAGCAGACCTCGGTGGTGGACGTGCTCTCGACCGTGTTCCGGCCCGGCAGCGGCATCGACTGCGTGAAGCTCACGCCGTCGCACATCGCCCTGGTGGCCGGGCTCGGCATCGAGCGCACCGACGTGCGGCTCGCGATCGTCGGCGGTGAGCAACTGGCGATGAAGGCGGTGCGCACGCTGCACGCGCTCAATCCGCGGATGGCGGTCCAGAACGAGTACGGTCCGACCGAGGCGACGGTCGGCTGCGTGGTCAAGGCGGTGCGCTCCGAGGACGAGGTGGTGTTGATCGGCCGCCCGATCGACGACACGCCGGTCTATGTCCTCGACGAGCGGCTCGAGCCGCAGCCGGTCGGCATCCCCGGCGAGCTGTGGATCGGCGGCGCCGGCGTGGCCGACGGCGGCTACTGGCAACGGCCCGACCTCACCGCCGAGCGCTTCGTGGCCGACCCGTTCGCCGCCGGGACGCGCATGTACCGAACCGGCGATCTCGCGCGGTGGCGCCCGAGCGGCGAGCTCGAGCTCTTCGGCCGGCTCGACCACCAGGTCAAGATCCGTGGCTACCGGATCGAGCTCGGCGAGATCGAGGCGGTCGCGACCGAGCACCCGGGCGTCGGCGAGACGGTGGTCCTGTGTCGCGAGGACAGCCCCGACGACCGTCGACTGGTCGCCTACGTCACCCCCGCCAGCGCCTGGACCGACGAGCGGCACGGCGCGCTCGCCGAGGCCCAGGTCGAGCAGTGGCGGTCGCTCTACGACGAGACCTATCGCGGCCCGGCCGCGACCGACGACGTCGAGCTCGATCTCACCGGTTGGACCAGCAGCTTCACCGGCGAGCCGATCCCGGCGCCGGAGATGCGCCAGTGGGTCGAGGCGACGGTCGACTGGGTGCGCGACTTCGCGCCGCGGCGGGTGCTCGAGATCGGCTGCGGTGCCGGCCTGCTGCTCGGCCGCCTGGCGGGCGCATGCGAGCGCTACGTCGGCTGCGACTTCGCCGAGACCGCGATCGAGCGCGTGCGCGCGCTCGTCGCCTCGCGCGACGACCTCGGCCACGTCGAGCTGCGCCGGCGCGAGGCGAGCGACTTCTCCGGCGTCGAGGCCGGTAGCTTCGACACCGTCCTCGTCAACTCGGTGGTGCAGTACCTGCCGAGCGAGCGCTACCTGCGCGAGGTGCTGGCGAGCGCGGTGGAGGCGGTCGGCGCCGGTGGCCGCGTGCTGGTCGGTGACGTTCGCAGCCTGCCGTTGCTCGGCCCGTTCCACGCCGCGGTCCAGCTCGCCCGCGCCGATGACGACGTCGATCTGGCGGCCTTGCGCCGGCGGGTGCAGCAACAGCTCGATCGCGAGAAGGAGCTGGTGCTCGACCCCGACTTCTTCCACGCCTTCGCCGCCGAGCAGCCACGGGTGCACGCGGTCGAGATCCTGCTCAAGCGCGGTCCCCACGACAACGAGCTCACGCAGTTCCGCTACGACGTGGTGATCCACGTCGAGCCGCCGGCGGTCGAGGCAATGGTGCGATGGGACGACTGGCAGCAGTCCGTCGCCGGCATCGACGGCCTGAGGCGCCGGCTGATGGCGACAACCGACGACGTGCTCGGCGTGGCCGGGATCCCGAACGCGCGGGTGTGCGCCGAGGTCGAGGTGGCGCGGGCGCTCGCCGCCGACGGCGACGACGGGGAAGCGGTCGCCGCGCTGCGCGACGGGCTGGCAGCGGCGCGTGCTGGCGCGGTGCGGCCGGACTCGCTGTGGGCGATGGCGAGCGCGCTCGGCTGGTCGCTCGAGCTCTCCTACGCCGCGAGCGGCGATTCGGCCCGCATGGATGCACTGTTCCGGCGCGAGCCGAGGGCGCGCTGCGCCGGACGCGTGTACTGGCCGGGGCTGCGCCGGCTCGCCCGGCGCGACTGGGGCGACTACGCCTCGAATCCCCTGCGCGCGCGGCTCGCCGAGGAGCTGGTCCCCGAGCTCGGCCGGCACCTCGCGGCGCGTCTGCCCGAGTACATGGTGCCGGCGGCGCTGGTCGTGCTCGAGGCGATGCCGCTCACTGCGAACGGCAAGCTCGACCGCGCCGCGCTTCCGGCGCCCGAGCACTCGCGAATGGGGATCGGCGGCGAGTACCTCGCGCCGCGGACCGAGACCGAGCGCGCGCTGGCCGAGATCTGGGGCGCGGTGCTGCGCATCGACCGCGTCGGGGTGCGCGACGACTTCTTCGACCTCGGTGGGCATTCGCTGCTCGCGACCCAGGTCATGAGTCGGTTGCGCGCGACGTTCGAGGTCGATCTGCCGCTGATGTCGATGTTCGACTACCGCACCGTCGAGCGGTTGGCCGAGCAGGTCGATGCCCTGCAGTGGGCGGCGAGGGGGAAGGCTGCCAGCGCGCGCTCCAACGCCGCCGGGCGACGGGGAGGCTCGTTGTGAGCACGATGGACATCGGCCGGCTGGTCGCTCGCCTGCGGACGCTGGACGTCTCGCTGTGGGTCGAGGACGGCCGGCTGCACTACGACGGCCCTCCGGAGGCGGTCACCGACGCGCTGCTCGACGAGCTGGCTGCGAACAAGGCGGCGCTGGTGGCGTACCTCGAGGGGGCGAGGAGCGGCGCCGCCGCGCGCTATCCGTCGATCACCCCCCAGCCACGCCAGGGGCCGCTCCCGCTCAGCTTCGCGCAGCAGCGCCTGTGGTTCCTGGAGCAGCTCGCGCCCGGCACCGCCGCCTATCACGTGCCGCTCGCGGTCGCGCTCGAGGGTGATCTCGACCGTGGCGCGCTGACCGCCGCGCTCAACACCGTGGTCGCCCGTCACGAGTCGTTGCGCACGCGGTTCGGCGAGCACGGTGGTCATCCGCACCAGACGGTCGAGCCGACCCTCGAGATCGCGATCCCGGTGCGCGATCTCCGCGCGCTCGACGAGGCGCGGCGCGAGGCCGAGATCACCCGCGAGGTGGAGGAGGAGGCGACCCGTCCCTTCGATCTGGGGCGCGGGCCGCTGCTGCGGTGCAAGCTGCTGCACACCGGCGAGCGCATGCACATGCTGCTGCTCACCATGCACCACATCGTCTCCGACGGCTGGTCCATGGGGGTGCTGTTTCGCGAGCTCGGCGTGGCGTACGCGGCGGTGGTGCGCCACCGCGAGCCGGAGCTCGCGCCACTACCGGTGCAGTACGCGGACTTCGCGGCGTGGCAGCGCGAGTGGCTGGCGGAGTCGGAGCTCGATCGCCAGCTCGGCTACTGGACCGAGCGACTGCAGGCGGCGCCGGTGCTGGAGCTCCCACTCGACCGGCGGCGCCCACGCGCCCCGAGCTATCTCGGCGGGATCGAGACGCTCGAGCTCTCGCCCGCGCTCACTGCCCGCATCGAGGCGCTCGGGCGCAGTGAGGGCGCGACCCCGTTCATGACCCTGCTGGCGGTGTTCGCGCTCCTGCTGCAGCGCTACAGCGGTCAGGACGACCTCGTCATCGGCTCGCCGATCGCGAATCGCAATCATCGCGAGGTGGAGAACCTCATCGGGTTCTTCGTCAACATGCTCGTGCTGCGGATCGACGTCGAAGGCGCGCCGACCGTCCGCGAGCTGATCGACCAGGTGCGACGCGTCACCGTCGACGCCTACGCGCACCAGGACGTGCCGTTCGAGAAGCTGGTGGAGACCCTGGCGCCGGAGCGCGATCTGTCGCGCAATCCACTGTTCCAGGTCGTGTTCGCGCTGCAGAACGCGAGCCAGGACACCCTCGAGCTGGAGGGCCTGACCCTGCGCCAGGCCCGGCTCGGGGCGATCACCACCCGCTTCGACCTCGAGCTGCACGCCTGGCCGCGGCCGCAGGGGCTGGGGCTGATGTGCTTCTACCGCCGCGACCTGCTCGAGGGCGACACCGTGCGCCGGATGCTCGCGCAGTTCGAGCGCCTGCTCGAGGGTGCGGTCGCCGAGCCCGACCGCCCGGTCGATGCGATCTCCCCGCTCGCCCCCGAGGAGTGGCGACAGGTGGTCGGCGGCTTCGACCGCGCCGCCACCCGCTACCCGCGCGAGGCGACGGTGGCCGAGCTGTTCCGAGAGCAGGCCGCGCGCGCGCCCGCCGCGGTGGCGGTGCAGTGGGACGAGCTTCGCCTGACCTACGCCGAGCTCGACGCGTGGTCGGAGCGGGTCGCCGGTCGGCTGGCGTCGCTCGGCGTCGGGCCGGGGATTCCGGTCGGCGTGCTGTGCGAGCGCTCCCCGGAGATGGTGGTCGCCTGGTTGGGTGCGCTGAAGGCAGGCGGTGCCTACCTCCCGCTCGATCCCTCGTACCCGGCCGAGCGGCTGCAGTTCATGCTCGACGACGCCGAGGCCCCGGTGGTGCTCACCGCGGGGGCGGTGCCGGCGTCGCTCGCGCGCTACGCCGGTCATCGTCTGCGCATCGACGCGGAGGCGGCGACGCCGACGGCGACGCTACCGGCCCAGCCCGGCCCGGACGGGCTCGCCTACCTCATGTACACCTCGGGGTCGACGGGCGAGCCGAAGGGCGTGGCCATCCCGCAGCGCGCGATCGTGCGCCTGGTGCGCGGCACCGACTACTGCCAGCCCGTCTCCGGCGACCGCATCGTGCAGGCCTCGAACGCCTCGTTCGACGCCAGCACGTTCGAGGTCTGGGGCGCCTTGCTCAACGGGGCGACCCTGGTCGGGGTGAGTCGCGACGTGACGCTGTCGCCGGCGGCCTACGCGGCGTTCCTCGCCCGCGAGCGAGTGAGCGCGATGTTCGTCACCACCGCGCTGTTCAACCAGCTCGCGCGCGAGTGTCCGGGCGCCTTCGGTGGCCTGCACACGGTGATGTTCGGCGGCGAGGCGGTCGATGCCGACGCGGTGCGCCGCGTCCTGGCCAGTGGCGCCGCACCGACACGCCTGCTGCATGTCTACGGCCCGACCGAGAGCACCACCTTCGCCACCTGGCACCACGTGCGGGAAGTGCCCGACGACGCGGTCACCGTCCCCATCGGCAAGGCCATCGCCGGCACCTCGGTCTACGTGCTCGACCCGCGCCGGGAGCCGGTGCCGGTGGGCGTTCCGGGTGAGCTCTGGATCGGCGGCGACGGGCTCGCGCGCGAGTACTGGCGGCGTCCGGAGCTGACCGCGGAGCGCTTCGCGCCGGATCCGTTCGCAGCCGATGCCGGCGCGCGCATGTACCGCACCGGTGATCGCGTGCGCATGCTGGCCGACGGGAGCGTCGAGTTCCTCGGTCGAATCGACCACCAGGTCAAGATCCGCGGCTTTCGCATCGAGCTCGGTGAGATCGAGGCGGCGCTCGCCGCCGAGCCGGCGGTGCGCGAGGCGGCGGTGCTCTGCCGGGAGGACGATCCCGGCGACAAGCGCCTGGTCGCCTACGTGGCGCCGGACGAGGACTGGATCGCATCGCTCGCCGAGCGCACCGGCTCCGAGCACGTGGAGGAGTGGCGCACGCTCTACGAGCGGCTCTACGGCGGCGAGCCGACCGCCGGAGATCTCGCCTTCGACATCGTCGGCTGGAACAGCAGCTATACCGGCGAGCCGATCCCACGGGACGAGATGCGCGAATGGGTCGAGGCGACGGTGGCGCGCATCCGCCGCCTCGGTCCGCGCCGCGTGCTCGAGATCGGCTGTGGCACCGGGCTGCTGCTCGGTCGCATCGCGCCGCACTGCGAGCGCTACGTCGGCACCGACTTCTCCGCCGCCGCGGTGGCCCGCATCCGGACCCTGGCGGCGCGCGATCCGGCGCTGGCCCCGGTCGAGGCCATGGAGCGGGAGGCGGACGACTTCTCCGGCTTCGCACCGGAGAGCTTCGACACCGTCGTCATCAACTCGGTGACCCAGTACCTGCCGAATGCCGAGTACCTCTCGCGCGTGCTCGAAGGGGCCGCGCGCGTGCTCTGCCCTGGTGGGCGCATCTTCGTCGGAGACGTGCGCAGCTTGCCGCTGCTGCCCGCGTACCACACCGCGGTGCAGCTCCACCGCGCCGACGGCGAGGACACGCTCGCCGCGTTGGCCGAGCGCGTCGAGCGCCAGATCGAGCAGGAGAACGAGCTCGTGATCGACCCCGGGCTGTTCCGGGAGGTGGCGGCCCGCACGCCGGAGCTCGGCGCGGTGGACGTGATGGTCAAGCACGGGCGCGCGGTCAACGAGCTCACCCAGTTCCGCTACGACGTGGTGGTCCACACCGCACCTGCCTCCGACCGGGAAGCGGTGCAGTGGCTGGACTGGGATCGGGAGTCGCTCGACCGCGAGCGACTCGCCGAGCGGCTGCGCGAGGGGGTGCCAGCGGTCGCGGTGCGCGGAGTTCCCAACGCGCGCACCGCTGGTGCCGTCGCGGTGCTCGCGCGTCTGCACGAGGTCGGCAGCGTCGCCGTCGTCCGCGATCTCCGCCAGGAGGCCGCGACCCAGGTCGCGTCCGCGGTCGAGCCGGAGGACCTGTGGGCGCTGGCCGCCGAGCACGGCTACCACCTCGAGCTGGCCCCCGGTGGCTGGCGCGCCGAGGGACGGGTCGACGCGCTGTTCCGGCGTGCCGACGGCCTTGTCGGCACCACGCCCTACTGGCCCGAGCCGGCCATGTCGACCGCCCCGCGCGCGGGGGCGCTGGCCACCAACCCACTGCGCGGCAAGCTCGCGCGGGACATGGTGCCGGGCTTGCGCGAGAGCCTGGAGCGTCGCCTGCCCGAGTACATGGTGCCGCCGACCTTCGTGTTGCTCGACGCGCTGCCGCTCAACGCCAACGGCAAGGTGGACCGCCGCGCATTGCCGCGCCCGCAGCAGTCGCGCGAGGTGCTCGGTGGGCGCTACCAGGCGCCGCGCACCCCGGTCGAGGAGACGGTCGCCGGGATCTGGGCCGAGGTCCTGCGCATGGACCGCGTCGGGGTGACCGACGA
>JACKNM010000004.1 GCA_024234875.1 Ectothiorhodospiraceae bacterium
GCGTCCCCGCGCCCCCCCCCGCCCGCCCCCCCCCCCCCCCCCGCCCCCCCCCCCCCGCGCGGCGGCGCGCCCGCGCCCCCCCGCGGGGCCCGCGGGCCCCCCCCCCCCCCCCGCGCCGATCACCCCTCTTGCGTTGCAACTCGATCGCCACCCCCGCAGAATTCCCGGTCCCGTCCCCAGCCCCCGCCAGGAGGTCTCAGAACCATGAAGCGTCTCGTAATCGCGGCCCTCGCCGCGCTCGCGGTGTCCGCATCCGGGCTCGCCCACGCCCAGAGCTTCTTCCGCATCGTCAGCGGCAGCGCCGGAGGGAACTACTTCCCGATGGCCGGCGTGCTCGCCAACGCAATCAGCAATCCACCCGGCTCGCGCCCGTGCGACAAGGGCGGTCCCTGCGGTGTGCCGGGTCTCATCGCCATCGCGCAGTCGGCCAACGGATCCGTCGCCAATGTCAACGCGATCCAGTCCGGCACCGCGGAGTCCGGCCTCGCGCAGTCCGACGTCGCGTACTGGGGCTACACCGCCACCGGGGTCTTCGAGGGCAAGTCCAAGCTCGACAAGCTGCGTTTCCTCGCCAGTCTCTATCCCGAGCACATCCACATCGTGCTGCCCAAGGACTCCCCGGTGCAGAAGCTCGAGGACCTGAAGGGCAAGCGCATCGGCGTCGGCCTGCCCGCATCCGGGGCGCAGGTCGGCGCGCTGCTCATCCTGAATGCGGTCGGGCTGGAGAAGAACGTGAACTTCCAGGCCGAGGAGCTCAACACCTCGCAGTCGGCCGAGCGCATCCAGGATGGTCAACTCGACGCGTTCCTCACCGTCACCGGCGCGCCGTCCTCGGGGATCGCCCAGCTCGCATCGGTCTCCGGGATGCGTCTGCTCGCCATCCCGAAGGAGGTCCAGGACAAGGTCATCGCGCAGGCACCGTTCTACTTCAGCTCCGACATCCCGGCCGGCGCGTACGACGGTCAGGAGCAGGCGGTGAACACGCTGGCGGTCGGCGCGCAGTGGCTCGTCTCCGCGGACCAGCCCGAGGACCTGGTCTACGGCATCACCAAGGCGCTGTGGAACGACACCACCAAGAAGCTGCTCAAGCACCACGCCAAGGGCAAGGACGTGACCCTCGAGACCGCGCTCGGTGGCCGTGGCATCCCGCTGCACCCTGGCGCGGAGCGGTTCTACAAGGAAGCCGGGCTGATCAAGTAGCCCACCCGCCCCTTCCCGCGCCGGCCGTGAGCACATCGGCCGGTGCGGGCGCTCGCTCGACGGTCCCGCGAAACCACGCCTCGTCCGTCGTGCTGCCCAACGAGCACGAGATGCAACGATGACCGTCGACCGGAGCACCCTGAACCTCGCGCAGGCCGAGGCGCTCGAGGCCCGTTACGATCCCGAGATGAGCTTCCGCCCCCTCGGCTCCTGGGTCCGCGGGCTCATCTACGTCACCCTCGTCGGGCTCGGCATCTACCACTACTACACCGCCGGCTTCGGCATCCCTCGCGAGCAGTGGCACAAGGGCATCCACATGGGGGTCGTGCTGTGCATGATCTTCTTCGTGTTCGCGGCGCGGCGGAGCTCGCACGACGCGCCGGCGCGCAATACGTGGTGGTGCCCCGGGAACGTGCCTCTCTACGACTGGGTGCTCGGCCTCGCGGCCCTCGTATCCGCGCTCTACATCCCGGTGACGTTCACCGGGCTGGACGTGTCCTTCCTCGGCATCGAGCTCCAGTTCGAGGAGCTCAACTACCGCATCGGGAACCCGAACTCGCTGGACCTGTTCTTCGGAACCGTGCTCACGGTGACCATCTTCGAGGCCGCCCGGCGGGCGATGGGCCCGGTCCTGCCGCTGATCGTCGGACTGTTCGTGCTCTACGCGCTCTACGGAAGTCACGCGCCGCTGCAGGTGCTGGTCATTCCGGAGGTCAACTGGTCGCAGTTCCTCAATCACGTCTATCTCACCACCGAGGGGATCTATGGCCCCCCGATCAAGGTGATCTCGACCTTCGTATTCCACTTCGTGCTGTTCGGGGTCATCGCCCAGCGCATGGGGCTCGGGCAGTTCTTCATCGACATCGCGCAAATCGTCGCCGGGCGCTTCTCCGGCGGGCCGGCGAAGGTCAGCGTGCTGTCGTCGTCGCTGTTCGGGACCATCTCGGGCTCCTCGATTGCGAATACCGTCACCACCGGCTCACTCACCATCCCGGCGATGAAACGCGTCGGTTACCCGGGTCACTTTGCCGGCGCGGTCGAGGCCGCGAGCAGCACGGGTGGGCAGATCACACCGCCGATCATGGGCGCGGCCGCCTTCCTGATGGTGGAGTTCCTGGAGCTGCCGTACACCACCATCATCGTGGCTGCGGCAGTGCCCGCGCTGATGCACTACATCGCGGTGTTCGCCATCGTCCACTTCGAGGCGAAACGGCTCGGGCTACGTGGTCTCTCGCGTGAGGAGATCCCGCGCCTCGCCACCGTCCTCTACCAGGGCTGGCCAACCGTCATTCCACTGATCGCACTGGTGTGGGTGCTGTTCAGTGGCTACACGCCGTATTACGCCGCGTTCTCCGGCATCACCGCGTGCATCGTCATCGGCTTCCTGAATCCTCGGCATCGGCTGACGGTCCGCGATCTCCTCGACGCCTTCTACATGGGCTCGAAGTACGCGCTCGCGGTCGGCGCCGCCGGAGCAGCGGTGGGCATCGTGGTCGGCGTCATCACCCTGACCGGAGTGACCTTTCGTCTCGGCTTCATGGTGACCCAGGGTGCGCTGGGTACCGCCGAGGTCTTCCACGCCGCATTCGCCTTCCTGCCGTTCGAGCTGTTCACCATCGACGCCGCCACGCTGTTCATCTCGTTGCTCTACATCGCGCTCGCCTGTGTGCTCATGGGGGCGGGGCTCCCGACCACCGCGCTCTACATCATGCTCTCGGCCATCGCGACCCCCGCGCTCGGGAACCTCGGGGTGCCGCCGCTCGCCGCGCACCTGTTCGTCCTCTACTACGGGGTATTGGCCGACATCACGCCACCGGTGTGCACCTCCGCCTACGCGGCCGGAGGCATCGCGGGCGCAAACCCGTTCCGCACCGGGCTCACGGCCTTCAAGCTCGGCAACGCGAAGGTGATGGTGCCGATGGTGTTCGTGTACTCCCCCGCGATGCTCATCGTCCTCGACGACTACTTCACCTGGGCCGAGTTCGTCGCCACCACCGGGACCTGCATCGTCGGCATCGTCATGCTCGGTGCGGCGCTCACCGGTTATCTGGTACGGCCGATGACGATGGGCTGGCGGATCCTGCTCGCGGTCGCCGCGATCTTGATGGTGGCGCCCGATCGAGCCACCAACGTCTGGGCGGTGGTGCTCGCCGCCCCGGTGGTCATCGCGCAGATCGTGGACCGCCGGCGCGCCCGGGCCGAGGCGCGCGCGGCGGTGGTGGGCGGCGACCCGCCACCCTGACGCACGCGCCGGGATTGGTCAGGCGGGCGCGGGTCCCGTCGAGCTGCCCGGGATCTGCGGGTAGCGCGCTCGAACCAGCGCGAGCGCCGCGCCGAGATCCCGTGTCTCGCGGCCCATTCGGCGGAAGAGCTCGGTCTTGACGAAGAAGCGCCAGTGAACCGGCAGGCCCGCGAGGACGGCGGTCAGCCCGGCATAGGCCGCATCGGTCCAGAGCGCCTCGTGCTCCCCTCGCTCGGGGCCGAAGTCGAAGAATGCGCGCCTGCCCTCGCCCGCCTCGGCCGCCATCGCCTCGCGCAGCGCGGCGGTCGCCTTCTCGTCGACCTCGGTGCCGACGAGCACCACACCGTAGAGCGTCCCCGCCGCCTGCTCCGACACGTAGCCGCGCGCGACGTCGCGCGCCACCCGCCACGGCTCGCGTGCCAGCGGGTTGCCACGCCCGCCGCCTCCGGCCGACCGGATGTGCAACACGTCGCCGGGCTGCAGCACCGCGACGTCGATGTTGCCGAGGCGCCGCTCGTCGGCGGTGCCCGGATTCACCACCATGTCCGACGGCCCCGCCGCGCCACCACCGAGCGTGCCCCAGGGACGGAAGCGGCTGCGGTCGCGGTTACGCGCGGTAATCCGGCTGTCCGGCGCGAAGACCCGGAACTCGAGCACGGTGGCGAGCCCGCCGCGCCAGCGCCCGGCGCCACCGGAGTCGCGCATCAGCCCGTAGCGCGTGACCTGCACCGGGGTCTCGGTCTCCGTGATCTCGATCGGGGTGTTCTTGAGATAGGCGGCATCGGCGCCCGACCCGTTCGTGCCGTCGCGGTGCGGCATCGCACCGCCGCCACCCACCACCGGGTTCACGGCGGCGATGACCGTGCGCCCGCGTCGGTCGTCGGCGGTCATCACGTTGACGATGCAGTTGTTGCCCGCCGGCGCGGCCGGCATCCGCTCCGGGATGGCCTGTGCGAACGCGCCGAAGATGACCGAGCGCAGCCGCGCGCAGGTGAGCGAGCGCATCCCGACCGCCGCCGGGAAGACAGGATTGAGAACCGTGCCCTCGGGGGTGATGCAGGTGAACGGGCGGGTCAGCCCGGTGTTCAGCAACAGGCGAGGATTGAGCGTGTAGAGCACGTAGTACACGCCGACCAGGAGCATGGTGTGACGAGGATCGCCACCCGAGGGCACGTTCAGCGACGATGCGAGCTGCGGGTCGGAGCCGGTGAAGTCGAGCACCGCCTCGTCGCCGCGGATGGTCAGCGTGAGCTTCAGTCGGCACGGGTTCCCCGCATCGGAGTCCTCGTCCGCGTAGTCGGCGAACTCCCAGGTCCCGTCGGGCATGGCCGCCAGCAATGCCCGCGCCTGCGCCTCCGAATGGTCGAGCAGCGCCCGGACACCTTCGCGAAAGGCGTCGACCCCGAACTTGCGGAGCATCGCGTGGACCTTGCGCTCGCCGGTGTTGAGCGCACCCACCAGAGCCTTGATGTCACCGATGTTGAGGTCGGGCTTGCGAACGTTGTTCGACATGAACGCGAGGACCTGCTCGTCGAACACGCCACGACGCAGCAGCTTGGTCGGCCGAAAGCGGATACCTTCCTGATGGATCTCGGTCAGCGAGCGCGAGAGCGATGCCGGCACCGCACCACCCATGTCGGTGTTGTGGATGTGCCCACCGGCGTAGGCGACGATCTCGCCGTCGTGGAAGATCGGCTTCCACAGGTGGGTGTCGGGCGTGTGGGTGGCGACGTGCCCGGCGTAGGGGTCGTTGGTGAAGGCGACGTCGCCGGGCTCGTAGTGGTCGATCATCGCGATGGCGCGGCCCTTGTCGAGCCCCGGGTACCAGGTGGCGCCGAGCTCCATCGGCACCGCGAAGGTCCGACCCCGGGGATCGAGCAACATCACCGTGAAGTCCTGCGTCTCCTTCACGAACGCCGAGTGGGCGGTGCGGAACAGCGTCACCGCCATGTTCTCGGCCGCAGCCCGGGCGTGGTTCGCCAGCACCTGCAAGGTCAGTGGGTCAAACACGATCCGCCTCCACCTCGCGGCCGAGCGCGATGTTCAGATGACCGTCCACGTGGCCGGAGAATCCCGGCGGGATGACGAGGGTGGTGTCCTCCTGCGCCACCACCGCCGGGCCGCGCAGGGTCTGGCCCGCCTCGATCCCGCCACGCAGGTAGAGCGGAACCTCGCACGGTGCGCCGTCGATGCGCACCGAGATGGTCCGCGCCGGCACCGCGGGTCCCGGGCTCGGAGCGGCCGCGGCGATGACCAGCGGCGGGGTCTCGCCGACCGCGACCAGGCGGAGGTTCACCAACTCGACCTCACCGGTCGGGTCGTCGAAGTCGTACACCGCGAGGTGTCGGGCGTGGAACGCGGAGCGAATCGCCGGCCAGTTGCCGGCGGCGAGGTCGCTCGCCTCGAGCGGCACCTCGATCTCGAAGCTCTGACCGGCATAGCGCATGTCGGCCGAGACGCGGCTGACGGCCGACCCGCGGAAGCCCTGCCCCTCCCGGAGCCAGCGCTCGCCCTGGGCCGCGAGGTCGGCCAGCGCCTCGCGGACGGTGGTGGTCGCGACGTCGGCGCACGGCACGAACAGCGAGCGGATGAAGTCGGCCTTGAGCTCCGCCACCAGCCCGCCGAGGGCGGAGACGACACCGGGCCTGCGCGGTGCGATCACCTGCCCGATGTCCAGCTCGCGCGCGAGCAGGCAGCCGAGCATCGGGCCACCACCGCCGAAGGGCATCAGCGCGAAGTCGCGCAGATCGACGCCGTGGCGCGACACCAGCTTCTCGACCTCGACGAACAGCTCCGACACCGCGATGTCGACCATCGCCTGGGCGGTCTCCTCGAGGCCGCGACCGAGCGCGGTGGCGAGCGGCGCCAGCGACGCGCGGGCCTTGGCGGCGTCCATGTCGAGCTGGCCATAGGCCATCGGCGCATGACCGAGATAGCCGCAGATCGCCATCGCGTCGGTCAGCGTGGGCTGCGTGCCGCCGCGCCCGTAGCACGCCGGACCGGGGCTCGAGCCGGCGCTCTCCGGCCCCAGGCGCAGGATCCCCTGGCCGTCGATCCAGCCGATGGAGCCGCCGCCGACGCCGATCGAGCTGACCGAGACCGACGGGATGTGGAGCGGGAACTCGCCGATCGTCTCGTCGGTGCCGAACAGGACCGCACCGTCGACGATCAACGCCAGATCCGCCGAGGTGCCCCCGACGTCGAGGGTGAGGACGTTGGCGACGCCCGCCTGGCGCGCGAGCCAAGACGCCCCGATGACCCCCGAGGCGGTGCCCGAGAGCAGCATCGAGACACACGCCCGCTTGCCCTCGGCCGCGCTCATCAGCCCGCCGTTGGAGCGCGTGAGCAGCGGGCGCGTCGGCACCCCGAGCCCGGCGAGACCGGTCTCCAGGGCCCCGAGGTAACCAGCGACTCGAGGGTGGACATAGCCGTTGAGGATGGCGGTGGTCGTACGCTCGTACTCGCGCACCACCGGCCAGACCTCGGCCGAGGTGAACACGAACAGGCCGGGAGCGAGAGCGGCGAGCGCCGCCTTCACCGCGTTCTCGTGGTCGGGCGCGACATGCGCGTGCAGGAAGGCGACGATCACGCCCTCGACCGCCAGCCCCGCGAGCGTCTCGACCAGGCCGGGCAGCGCGGCGAGGTCCACCGGCGCCTCCTCCCGGCCGTCGGCGAGCATCCTGCCCGCGAGCCCGAAGATCCTGTCGCGCGGAATGAGCGGGTCCGGCCGCGCGCAGAACAGAGAGTACATCTCCGGCATGCGCAGCCGCCCGAGCTCGATCACGTCCTCGAACCCGGCGTTGGTGATCATGGCGAGCCGCGCGCCCTTGCGCTGGATGACCGTGTTGATCCCCACCGTGGTGCCGTGGACGAAGCGCTCCACGCGCCGCGGATCGACGCCGTGCCGCTCGGCGAGGCTCGCCAGGCCGTCGAGGAGCTCCCGCCCGGGATCCTCGGGCGTGGTCAGCACCTTGAGGGTGTGCAGCGCGAGCGTCTCGGTGTCCAACGCGCAGAAGTCGATGAACGTGCCGCCGATGTCGACCCCGATCCTCCAGCCCATCCAGTCTCCTCCCTCGTGCCCCGCGGCCGGCGCGACACGCGGTCGCGCCGACGGGCCGAGTGGCAATGCTCAGAAACCCGACACGTCGGCCCGCCGCAGCCCGCGAAACCGCGACAACGCGTACTGCGCGAAGGGCAGGTCGGGGGTGGCGCCCAGCACCATCTGCGCGATCAGTTGCCCGGCGCCGGGACCGATTCCGAAACCGTGGCCGGAGAACCCCGCCGCCAGCACCAGCCCGGGCAGCACCTCGTCGATCACCGGGACGCCGTCCGGCGTGCTGTCGATGTAGCCCGCCCAGGCCGCCTGCACCGGCACCGTGCCGAGCGCCGGGAGAAGTCGTCGCGCCCGATCGAGGGTGAGGTCGACGGTGGCGCGGTCAGGGATCGGGTCGAGCACCCGCGTGCGCTCCATCGGCGTCGGCGCGTCCAGCCGCCACCGGCGCCACGACTCGTGCCCGGCTCGCAACCCGTGGAGACCACCCGGGCGCACCAGCCCGTGACGGTCGAGCAGCATCGGCAAGAAATGGCGCGCATAGCGCAGGTGCTGCAGCGTCGGATCCACCCGTGCCAGCCCGGAAATCGCGAGGGTATATCCACCGTCGCCGCGTCGGGTGACCGAGACCCCCGCCGTGTGCAGGGCGTCGGGTAGCCCATCGGCGCCGGGCTGCACCGACAGCACGGTGCTGCGAACCGAGGCCTGGGGAAAGGAGACCCCGAGCTGTCGACAGAACGACGACGCCCAGGCGCCGCCCGCCATCACCACCCGTGTGGTCGCGATGCGCCCCGCCTCGGTCATCACCGCGCTGATGCGGCCGCCGCTGCGCTCGATGCCGCGGGCGGCACAGAACTGGTGCACGGTGGCGCCGAGGGTCGTCAGCCCACGCGCGATCACCGGGACGGCGCGCGCCGGGTCCGCGATGCCGTCGGTCGGCGAGACGACGCCACCACGCCACGGCTTCGCGGTCGCCCGGCCACGCTCGGCCGCGGCCGACGGGCCGAGCACCTCGGTGCGCACCCCCTCGCCCGCCGCGAAAGCGCACCAGCGAGCCCAGCGGTCGATCTCGGCGTCGTCGTCGGACAGGTAGAGCAGTCCACAGCGAGAGAACCCGAGCGAGCTCCCGAGCTCCGCCTGCATCGCCTCCCACAGCTCGAGGCTGCGGGTGGCGAGCGGTAGCTCGCGGGCGTCGCGGTTCATCTGCCGGCACCAGCCCCAGTTCCGGCTGGACTGCTCCGCGCCGACGCGTCCCTTCTCGAGCAGCGCGACGCGCAGCCCGGCTCGGGCGAGGAACCAGGCGGTCGAGCAGCCGATGATGCCGCCACCGATGACCACCGCGTCGGCGCTGGCGGGGAGGTCCGGTGTGCTCTCGATGGTCAGTAGTGGGGCGGGCATGGTGTGACTCCGGCCGAGCTCACAGCCTAGGCCAGTGGGGCACGTGTTTTCGCGCCGTTTCGCGCCCCGAAACGGTATGACATGCCGTCACCCCGCGGCCGCGCGACGTCATCCACGCGCCGGCTCCGGTTCCCGGGCGCCGCGGGCGCACGATGCGCGCGATACCCCGCGCAGCATATGATGCCGCGACGTCGGTGGGGCCGGTGGGGGCGAGAATGGGATGAAGTTGGACCGGACGGACCTCAAGATCCTGCTCGCCTTGCAGAAGAACGGCCGCATCACCAACGTCGAGCTGGCCGAGCTCGTCAACCTGAGCCCGAGCCCGTGCCTGACGCGGGTCAAGAAGCTCCAGGCGGCGGGCTACATCACCGGCTACTCGGCCCAGGTCGACCTCGCGCGGCTCGGCGAGACGCTGACGGTGTTCACCGAGGTCACGCTGAAGAACCATCGTCAGATCGACTTCGCACGTTTCCAGGCGGCGGTCGAGAAGATCGAGTCCTGCATCGAGTGCCATCTGATCTCGGGTGGTTACGACTATCTGCTGAAGTTCGTCACCGGTGGCATCAACGACTACCAGGCGATCATGGAGCGCCTCATCGACAGTGACGCCGGGATCGACAAGTACTTCAGCTACGTGGTCATCAAGTCGCCGTTCATCAAGAGTCACGTCCCGCTCGGCAGTCTGTTCGCGGACAAGGTCGGGCGCTGATCCGCGCTGCTAACGCCGCGCGAATTGGGCCACCAGCTCGGCGTCCTGCTCGAGCCCGTCGAGCCACCCGGTGTCGAGCCGCGGGACCGACGAGATCAACAACCGGGAATACGGATGCTCGGCACCGACCCGCATCCGCGCGGCCGCCATTCGCTCGACCGTCTCGCCCTGGTACATGACCATGACGTCGTCGCAGATGGCCTCGACGGTCGACAGGTCGTGACTGATGAAGAGGTAGCTCAGCCCGAGCTCGCGTTGCAGCTCTCGCAGCAGATCGAGGACCGCCGCCGCCACCACCGTGTCGAGGGCCGAGGTCACCTCGTCGCACAGGATCAGCTCCGGCTCCGCGGCGAGCGCCCGCGCGAGGTTGACACGCTGCTTCTGCCCCCCCGACAGCTCCCCCGGCAGGCGATACTTCATCGCCCGGGGTAGACGAACCATGTCGAGCAGGGCATCCACCCGCGCCTCCAGCTCCGCGCCGTGCAGGCCGTGATAGAAGGTGACGGGACGGCCGACGATGCGCCCGACCGGCCGGTTCGGGTTGAGCGCGGTGTCCGCGAGCTGGAAGACGATCTGCACCCGCCGGAGATCGTCCTTGCTTCGCCCGTGTGTACCCGGAGCGAGCGTCCGCCCGGCGAGCGAGATGGTGCCACGCGCCGGCGGCAGCAATCCGGCGATGCAGCGCGCGAGCGTGGACTTGCCGCTCCCGGACTCTCCGATCACCCCGAGATTGCGCCCCGGGAGCAATCGCAGCGCCACGTCGCGAAGAACCGGCACCCGAGGCAGCCCGTCGGCCCCGATGCCGCCATAGCCGGCGGTGAGATCACGTACCTCGAGGACCGGAGCGGGCTCGACGTCCGACCCCGGCGTCACCGCCCCGGACCGCGGCTCGAAGGCGGCGATCAGCTCGCGGGTATACGGGTGCGCCGGCGCGTTGATGATCTGGTCGCTGGTCCCTTCCTCCTGGACCTCGCCGTCCTTGAGCACCACGATCCGGTCGGCAATCTGCGCCACCACCGCCAGGTCGTGGCTGACGTAGACCCCGGCCATCGCGCCACCGCGGATGACCGACTTGAAGGCGCGCAGGACCTCGATCTGGGTGGTCACGTCCAGCGCCGTGGTCGGCTCGTCGAAGATGATCAGCCGCGGATCCCCGATCAGCGCCATGGCGGCGGACAGCCGCTGGAGCTGGCCACCGGAGACCTGGTGCGGATATCGATCGCCGATGGTGTCGGGATCGGGTAGGGCCAGCGCGCGGAACAGGTCGACGGCCTTGCGCCGCGCCGCCTCGGGTGGCATCAGGCGATGAATGCGCGCGACCTCGATGACCTGGTCCATCAACCGCTTCGAGGGGTTGAAGGCGGCCGCCGCCGACTGCGGGACGTAGGCCACCGTTCGCCCACGAATCGCCGCGCGCGCCCGCGGCGACAGGCCGACGACGTCGGTTCCGTCGAGCAACACCGCACCGCTCTCGATGCGACAACCCGGCCGGGTGTATCCCATCAGCGACAGCGCGATGGTCGTCTTGCCCGAGCCACTCTCACCGATCAGGGCGACCACCTCGCCCGGTGCGACGTCGAGACTGACCCCGCGAATGATCTCGACCTCCCGCCCGGCATCGGTGACCGCACCGATGCGCAGATCGCGGATGCTGGCCAGCGGGGTCACGGCGCGCTCCGGTCGCGGATTCGGCGCGGTAGATTGTCGATCAGCATGTTCACCGCGATGGTGAGAGACGCGATGGCGACCGACGGGAAGATCACCGCGGGGGCACCGAACGGCAACCCACCGATGTTCTCCTGCACCAGGGCGCCCCAATCGGCGTACGGCGGCTGCACACCGAGGCCGAGGAAGGACAGACCGGACAGCAGCAGCACGATGAACACGAAGCGCAGCCCGAAATCGGCCAGCACCGGCCCGACGATGTTCGGCAGGATCTCCTCCCGGATCAGGTAGATCAGCCCCTCACCGCGCGCGCGCGCCACGGTCACGAAGTCCATGGCGTTGATGTTGACGGCGAGCGCGCGCGCGAAGCGATAAGAGCCGGGGGTGTAGATCGCGGTCAGGGTCAGCACCAACACCGGCAGCGAGCTGCCCACCGCCGCCACCACCACCAGACCGAAGAGCTTCGACGGGATGCTGTTGAAGGCGTCGATCACCCGCGACAGCACCTGATCGAGCAGCCCGCCGATCACCGCTGCCACCATCCCCAGCGTCACCCCCAGAAAGCAGGCCAGGCTGACTGCAGCCAACGAGATGCCGACGGTGTATCGCGCCCCCATCAGGATGCGCGAGAGCATGTCACGGCCGAGGTAGTCGGTCCCGAGCAGGAAGTCCTCGGTCATCGGGCCGAAATAGTCGTAGTCCACGATCTTGCCCGGGTCGTACGGGACGATCAGCGGCGCGAGGATCGCGACCAGACCCCAGAAGGCGATCACCACCGCGCTCGCCAGACCGAGGGCGCTGATGCGCATGCCGAGTCCGATGCGCACCATCAGCCGCGGAGCCTCGGGTTGGCCAGGATCGCCACGATATCCGCGATCATGATCAACATCAGGAAGCCGAAGCAGAAGATCATCGCGCAGGACTGGATCAGCGGGAGGTCGCGGGTGGCGACGGCGTCGACCATCAGCTTGGCCACGCCCGGATAGTTGAAGATGGTCTCGACGATGATGACACCCCCGAGCAGGTACGACAGGGAGAGCGCGACCGCGTTGGCGATCGCCCCGAGCGCGTTGGGAAGGGCATGCACCAGCACCAGCCGGACGCGGGAAGCACCCTTGAGCAACGCCATCTCGCAGTAGGGCGTGTTCAACGTGTCGATGACCGAGGCGCGGGTCATGCGGATCATCTGCGCCGAGATCACGAAGGTCAGGGTGATGACCGGCATCGCGAAGTTCCGCAACAACTCACCGATCGAGCCGACGTCACCGGCGAGGCTCAACGCCGGCAACCACTTGAGGTAGACGGCGAAGATCAGCACCGCGGCGGTCGCCACCATGAACTCCGGCACCGAGATCACGGTGACCGTCGCGGCCGACACCACGCGGTCGAAGACCGAGCCCTGGAACATCGCGGCCATGATCCCGAGCCCGAGCGCGAGCGGTACCGCGAACAGCGCGGTGACGCCTCCGAGCTTCAGGGTGTTGAACAGCCGCCCCTCGATCAGCTCGGCGACGCCGAGCTTGTTGACGTAGGAGATCCCGAGATCGCCGGTCGCCAGACCACCCAACCACTTCACGAAGCGGATTACCGCCGGCTCGTCGAGGTGCATGGCGGCGCGCAGACCGGCCACCGCCTCGGGGGTGGCCGATTGCCCGAGCAGGATCTCGACCACGTCCCCGGGTAGGAGCTCGGTGACGGCGAAGACCGCGAAGGACACGATCAGCAAGGTCAGCAGGACGATCCCCATGCGCTGCAGGATCATCCGAGCGATCAGGAGGTTCATACCGAGACCCTTCCCGACTGAAGCGGACCCCGCCGGGGCTTCGATGCGGGGCTCCCGCGCTCGGGGAAGCTTCGCGCGGCTCCGCTACCGGAACCGCGCCGAGACCGCGGGCGAGCCGTCGGGCCTCGCCCGCCTCACGTCGACGTTCGCTCGACTGCGGCGCGTCCCTGCGCCGCGGCACGGCCGGCGAGTCTTGCTCAGCTCTCCAGCCAGACGTACTCGGCGAAGGCGTAGCCCATCAGGCCACCGAGCGGATTGGCGGTGAGGCCCTTGAGCTTGGTGCTCATCGCGTCGACGCCCGAGATCCACACCGGGATGGCGGTGCCGGCCTCGTTGGAGACCATGGCCTGCATCTCGCCGTAGATCTCCTTGCGCTTCGCGTCGTCGAGGAGCCCACGCGCCTCGAGCAACATCGCGTCGAACTTCTCGGACTTGAACTGGCTCTCGTTCCACTTCGCGTCGCGCGCGTAGAGCAGCGAGAACAGGATGTCCGGCGTCGGCCGCGGGTTGATGTTGCCGAAGTGCACCGGCGCCTTCAACCAGTAGTTCGACCAGTAGCCGTCGGAGGGGACGCGCTGCACGTCGAAGCTCATCCCGATCTCGGCACCCGCCTGCTGGATGACGGTGGCCATGTCCACCGAGGACGAGGCGGCGTCCGAGCAGATCATCGGAATCGACTGACCGAGCACGCCGGCCTTCTGGAAGTGGTGCTTCGCCTTCTCGGGGTCGAAGGCTCGCGGCTTGAGCTCGGCGTTGTAGTAACGAGAGGCCGGCGAGACCGGCTGGTCGTTCGCGATCTCGGCCAGCCCACGCATCACCGACTTCTGGATCAGCTCGCGGTTGAGCAGGGTCTTCACCCCTTCCACGAAGTCGGCGTTGTTGCCCGGCGCCATGTCCAACCGCATGTTCAGGTTGGTGTAGTTACCGGCGGTGTTCGTGACCACGGTGACGCCCGACTGGCTCTCCAGCAGGCGCAGCGAGCGCGGGCTGACCGCGCCGGCGAGCTGGATGTCCCCGGAAAGCAGCGCGTTGACCCGCGCCGGCTCGTCGCGAATGGCGAAGAACTCGTAGCTGTCGAGGTACGGCCCCGCGGCCTTCCAGTAGTTCTCGTTGCGCACCAGGACCGAGCGGACCCCGGGCTCGAACATCTCGACCCGGAACGCGCCAGTGCCGTCGGGCTTGGCGAAGTCGGTGGCGCCGTCGGCGATCATCATGAAGTGGTGCAAGGAGAGGATGACCGGCAGATCGGCGTTGGGCGCCTTCAGCGTGATCCGCACCGTCTGCGGGTCGACCGCATCGATGCTCTCCATCTGGCTGGCGATGGCATTGACCTTCGATCCGGTGGCGGGATCGAGGTGCCGCTTCAGCGAGTAGACGACGTCGGCGGAGGTGAAGGACTTCCCGCTGTGGAAGGTGACCCCCGAGCGCAGCTTGACCGTCCAGACCCTCGCGTCGCTCGAGTCGATGCTCTCGGCGAGCTCCATCTGCGCGGTGCCACTCGCGTCGAGGAAGGTCAGCCGGTTGTAGATCGAGCAGCAGCGGACGTAGTCGGTCGACAGCGAGGCCTTGGCCGGGTCGAGGGTGTCGGCCGTCGACGACGACCAGCCGGCCGCCTTGATCGTTCCGCCGCGCACCGGCGTGGCCGCCAGCACCGACTCGGCGTGGCCGAGCAGCAGCCCACCCGCGGCCAGGCCGACGCCGCCCGCGGTCAGGGTTCGCACGAAGTCGCGCCGGCTGATCCCCCGGCGAATGGCGTCCTCGACCATCCGGTCGTGGCGCACGGTCCAGTTGGTGTCGTCGCGGTCGCTCATGTTGGTGCTCCTCCTCAATCTGGTGCGTTGCTACACGTCCCGCGCCGCGACCGCCCGGTCCACTGCATCGGCCAGCTCGGCCAGCGACAGGACATGGAGATCGGGCGCGGTGAATTGCCCCGGGGCGATCGTGCCGCCGTAGCCCGGACGCCCATGGCGGCGCTCCACCCAGCAGGTGGTCAGGCCGAGGTCGTGGGCGACGCCGATGTCGTGGTACTGACTCTGCGCGACGTGCAGGACCTGTTCCTTACGGACACCATCGGCGGCCAGGCGGGCGAGCACGTGCTCGAAGTAGGCGGGATCCGGCTTCTCGGTGCCGGTCTCGGTGGCGGTGAAGCCGAGCCAGAACGGATTCCCGAGCGCGCGGTCGTAACGGTCGAACGCCCAGCGCTGGGCATTCGTCATCGCCACCAGCCGGTACCGGGCGGCGAGACGACGGAGCGCCGCGACACTGTCGTCGAACGGGGGTGCCGAGGCCACCGCCTCGACCATCTCACCCTGCTCCACCTCGGTGTCGGGCAGGCCGAAGTGCCTCGCGACCGCGCCGTAGGCACGCCCGACGTCGTCGGGGAACGGTCCTGCCTCGGGATCACGCCGGGCGGCCCCGTACAGCGCCAGCGCCTGCTCGGGAGGGACCCCGACGCCACTGCGGGTCGCGATGGCGGCGACGCCGGCGGTCAGCCCGGCCTCGAAGTCGATCAGGGTCCCGACCACGTCGAAGGTCAGCACCGTGAACTGGTCGAACGCCAGGGTTGGCCTGTCAGTGCGCGTCATTCCGAGCCGACCACCTGTCGCGACATCACCGCTCGCTGCGGCGAATCGAGTCTGTCATGGCGGCACGGGCGAAGCGACCGTATTGGCCGGGCCGGGCGGCAGAACATGCCGTATTCGGCCCGGTGACGACATCCTCTGCGACGGTCGCGGGCGCCCGGTAGCGGGGCGGCGGTGGATTCGCGGACCCGGGAACGACCCACCTGCCAGCCGAGCGCGTCGTTCGCCTGGCACGCCATGCCGCGCCGCCGGGCGGTTTCGACAGATTCTGCTTCGCGCTCACCGTACTGCGACGATTCCCCGCCGGCCGGTCGGTCTATAGTCTGCGCCACGGGCCGACGCTGCCCTGACCATCCCTCCACTCGACCGGGACCGCGCCATGACCTTTCGCCCGAAATTCGTGACCTTCGACTGCTACGGCACGCTGATCGACTTCGAGATGGCGCGGGCAGCCCGGGACCATTACGGCGCGCAGTTCTCGCCGGAGGGAATGAGCCGGTTCATCGCCGACTTCTCCGTCTACCGCATGGACGAGGTGCTCGGCGCGTGGAAGCCCTACGCGGACGTCATCGGCACCGCGTTGGAGCGCGCGTGCAAGGCCAGCCGGGTGGCGTTCGACCCCGACATCGGACGCGCCATCTACGACCGGGTACCGACCTGGGGCCCGCACCCGGACGTACCCGCCGGTCTGGCACGGGTGGCGAAGGAGATCCCGCTGGTGATCCTCTCCAACGCCATGGACGACCAGATCCACCACAACGTGGCGCGACTCGGCGCACCCTTCGCGCACGTGCTCACCGCCGAGCAGGCCGGGGCCTACAAGCCGCGGCTGCGGGCGTTCGAGTACATGCTCGACACGCTGGGCTGCGGTCCCGAGGACATCCTCCACTGCTCGTCGTCGTTTCGCTACGACCTGATGAGCGCGCACGACATGCGCATCCGCCACAAGGTCTGGGTGAACCGTGGGCACGAGCCGGCCAGCGCCGGTTACGACCACGTCGAGATCGCCGACATCTCCGGGCTCCCCGCGGTCGTCGGGCTGTAGGTACGGCGATGGAGCTGCGATCGTACTGGCAGGCGACGGCACCAAGGTTCGCGGGCGCGGCGCGCGGCCCGGTCGAGGGTCGCGCGGAGGTCGCGGTGATCGGCGCCGGCTTCACCGGCCTCGCCGCCGCCCGCCAGCTCGCGCGCGCCGGGGCCCGGGTGGTCGTGCTCGAGGGGGCCGAGGTCGGCCACGGCGCGTCGGCCCGCAACGGCGGACACGTGAACAACGGGATGGCCCACGGCTATGCCGATGCCATGGCCGCCTTCGGCCGGGACCGCGCGCGCGCGCTCTACCACGCCTACGACGCCGCCATCGACCTCATCGAGGAGATCGTCGCGACCGAGGGCATCGACTGCGACTTCCGCCGCGCGGGCAAGCTGAAGCTCGCCTCCAAGGCCGGGCACGTCGCCGGCCTGCGCGCGAGCTACGAGCTGATCCGCCGCGAGGCCGACCCGGAGACCGAGTTCCTGAGCCGCGAGGATCTGCGCGGCGAGATCGGTTCCGAGGCCTTCCACGGCGCCCTGCTCTATCGCAAGAGCGCGATGATGCACATGGGCCGCTACATCGAGGGGCTGGCCCGGGCCGCCACCGCCCACGGCGCCACCATCCACGAGAGCACCCCGGTCACCGGGCTCTCCCGTCACGAGGGCGCCTGGCGGCTCGACACGCCCCACGGCCGGCTGCGGGCCGACAAGGTGCTGGTCGCCACCGGCGGCTACTCCGCGGAGTTCGCCCGCAAGCCGTTCGCCCACTTCCTGCGCCGCATCGTGCCGGTCGGGAGCTTCGTCGTCGCCACCCGCGCGCTGTCGGCCGACGAGGTCCGGGCGACCATGCCGGGGAACCGGACCTGCGTCACCACGCTCAACATCGGCAACTACTTCCGCCTGTCACCGGACTCGCGACTGATCTTCGGCGGCCGGGCGAAGTTCTCGGCCCGGGCCGACGCGCAGACCGACGCCGCCTCCGCCACCATCCTGCGCCGTCAGCTCGCGGCGGTGTTCCCCGCGCTCGCCGACATCCCGTTCGACTACTGCTTCGGCGGGCTGGTCGACATGACCAAGGACCGCCTGCCACGGGCGGGCGAGCTCGAGGACGGGCTCTTCTTCGCCATGGGCTACTCCGGGCACGGCGCCCAGCTCTCGAGCTACATGGGCACCGTCCTGGCCGACGCCATGCTCGGGCGACCCGACCGCAACCCACTGAAGGACCTGCCCTGGCCGTCCATCCCCGGCCATGCCGGCAAGCCCTGGTTCCTGCCCCTGGTCGGACTCCACTATCGCCTGAAGGACATCCTGTCCTGACGCCCCAGCCCCGACCGCCCCCACCCGGCTGCCCGCCCGCACCGGGCTCGCTCTCAAGCCGCCGGCCCCGGCGCCGATAGCACCGTCGAGGCGTCCGCTCGGCGCGGCGTGGTGCGTCGGTGGGACGCCCACGGGCGCCGCCGTCAGCGATGGAAGGGGTTCCGATACACATGCACACGGAGCGGCAGCCGGCGGGTGGCGACGACGTCGCGGTTCTCCTCGCCGAGGACAACACGCTCAACCAGGAGCTGATCTGCGACCTGCTCGAAGAGACCGGGTACGTCGTCACGATCACCGTCGACGGCGCGCAGGCGCTCGAGGCGTACCGCCGCGGCGACTACCGGATCGTGCTCATGGACATGCAGATGCCGGTGATGGATGGACTGACGGCAACCCGCGCCATCCGCTCGTTCGAGAGGTCCGCCGGCCGGCCGCGAACGCCGGTCGTCGCCCTCACCGGCAACGCGACCGAGGACACCCGCAGGTCGGCGCTCGAGGCAGGCGTCGACGCCTTTCTCACCAAGCCCTTCGACCTCGCGGTATTGATGGCGACCCTCGACGAGTGGTCGGCCGTCGCCGAGTCCGACTGAAACGCGCCGCGAGCACCGAAGGCCCGTCGGCGTGCGCCCCTCCCGAACTCCTACCCCGAGCGATCGCGTCCTGCCGCGACGCCGCTTCCCCCGCGGGCGCCCGGTGCTGGCTCGCGCCGCGGCGGTGGTGCTCGCGGGCCTGCTCGCGGGGTGCGGACCCGACGAGCCGTTTCGCCTCGGATTCATCGGTGGTCTGTCCGACCGCAACTCCGACGTCGGGCTCTCGGGGCATCGCGCCGTCGTCCTCGCGGTCGAGCAGATCAACCGCGACGGTGGCCTCGGGGGCCGGCGCGTGGAGCTCATCGCGCGTGACGACGCTCAGAACCCGGCCACCGCGGTGGCGGCGGCGAGAGAGCTGGCCGAATCGGGAGTCGACGCGGTGATCGGCCCGTTCATGAGCAGCATGGCGGCGGTTGTCGCGCCGATCCTCGACGAGGCGGGCATCGTCCTCGTCAGCCCGACGATCAGCAGCCTCGACTTCTTCGGCCACGACGACCACCTCATTCGCATCAACCGCACCACCCGCGACAACGCGCGGGACTACGCGCGGGTCCTGCTCGACCGCGGCCAGCGGCGGGTGGCGGTGGCCCTGGACGTCCGCAACCGGGCGTTCACCGAGTCCTGGCTCGCGGAGTTCCGCGCCGCGCTCGCCGCCCTGGGGGGCGAGGTGGTCACCGCGGTCGAGTACGTGTCGGCCGCCGACACCGATTTCGAGGCGGTGGTGCGCGCGATGCTCGAGCAGCCCGCGGACGGCCTGTTCTTCGTCTCCGGAGCGCTCGACGTCGCGCGCCTGGCGCAACGGGCGCGAACGCTCGCGCCGACCCTGCCCATCGGCGCGGCCGAATGGGCCGGCACCGAGCAGCTCGTCGAGCTCGGCGGTGATGTCGTGGAAGGGCTGCTGATCATCCAGAACTTCGACCGCGCCGACGGCTCGCAGCGCTACCTCGAGTTCCGGGAGGCGTACTTCAACCGGTTCCAGCACGACCCGGGCTACAGCTCGGTCATGGCCCACGACGCCGCCACCGTCCTGTTCGAGGCGGTTCGACGACGCACGGCCGACCAGTCCCTCAAGGATGCGGTGATCCGGGACGGTCCGTACCAGGGCCTGCAACAGGTCATCGAGTTCGACGCCAACGGCGACACCCAGCGCAAGGTCTACTTCACGCAGGTGCGAAACGGCACTTTCGAGCTGATCGAATGAAGGCCGCGACGCGATGAGCGACCGGCGCACCGCGATCGGCCCCCCGGCGACCGGTCCGGTCGCGGGCCGCTCGCTGCGCACGCGCCTCCTCTGGCTCGGGCTGCTGCCGTTGCTGGTGGTCTTCCCGCTGGTCCTCGGTCTCCTGGTGGCGGTCGGTGGCTCGCTGTACGACGCGCGCGTGCAGGCCACCGCGCGCAGCCACCTCGCGACCGCCCACAGCCACCTCTACCAGCAGCAGGTCCAGCTCGAGAAGTACATCCAGCAGATGGTGCAGACGAGTCGCCTGCAGGCCGTCCTCGCCGACCCCGACCAGATGGGTCTGTTGGGCGAGGTGCTCGCCGCGCGCGCCGACGCGGCGCGACTCGACTTCCTCGTCGTCAGCGACGAGTCGGGGCGCGTGGTGGCGGCGAGCCCCTCGCTCGCGCCCGCGACCGCGCTGCCCATGGGCTACGTGCTGAGCCAGGCCATCACCGGCGTCCTGACGTCGGGCTACGAGCGCCTCGACGCCGAGGCCATCGCGACCGTGTTGCCGACACTGAGGCGAGGCGCCGACGAGGAATCGGCCACCGCCTCGCCTGCCCACCTCCTGACCACGGGCGGCCTGGTGGTCAGCGCCGCCGCGCACTTCCCCTACAGCAATCGCTATCCCAACGCGGTCCTCTACGGCGGCGTGCTCCTCGACGGGAACGCCGGAGTCATCGAGCGCGTTCGCGACGTCGTCTTCCCCGTCGGTCGCGGTACCGGTGACACCGGTGGGGTGGCCGCCATCCTGGCCGGCGACCGGCAGGTGGCGACCACACTGGGCGCTGCGGATGGTCGGCAGGCGATCGGCACCCGCGCGCCACCGGAGGTGGTCGAGTCCGTGCTCGTGCGCGGTGAGCGACTCATCGGGACCTCCGAGCTCCTGGGCATTCCCTACATCACGTCGTACGAGCCGATCGTCGGAGCGCGCGGAGAGCCGCTCGGCATGCTCCTCGCCGCAATCCCCGAGGCACCGATCCGGCACGAGAAGTGGCTCCTGATCGGTAGCGTCACCGCCTTGCTCGCGGTGGCCATGCTGGCGCTGACGATGGCATTTCGCCGCGGCACCGGAGACGTCGTCCGTCGACTCGGCAGCACCATGCAGTCGATGCGAGCCGCGCAGTCCGGAGACCGGGCGGTCCGTGTCCCGGTCGGACGGGCGGCGGACGAGATCGACCAGCTCGGAGCTCACTTCAACGCGCTGATCGAGACCGTGGCTCACCAGGAGTCCGAGCGTGAGCGAGACCTTCGAGAGAAGTCCGCGCTGAACGCCGAGCTCGAGCACCATCGGAATCACCTCGAGGAGATGGTGGCTCGGCGCACCGCGGAGCTGGCGCGAGCGCGCGACGAGGCCGAGAGCGCGAGCAAGGCGAAGAGCCGGTTCCTGGCCAATGTGTCCCACGAGATCCGAACCCCGATGAACGCGATCTCCGGCTTCGCGCAGCTGCTGCGCCGGCAGATCACCGAGCCGCGCCAGGCCAAGCGCGTCGACGCGATCATCCAGGCGACCATGCACCTGCTGGGGATCGTGAACGACATCCTGGACTTCTCGGCCATCGAGGCGGACCGGGTGTCGCTGGAGTCGATCCAGTTCGACGTCCCGTCGCTGCTCGACAACGTGCGCCGCATCGTCGAGGCACCGGCTCGGGACAAGGGCCTCGCACTGGAGATCGAGATCGACCCCGAGCTGGTCGGCGCCACACTGGTCGGCGACTCCCTGCGCCTCGGGCAGATCCTCATCAACCTCTGCACCAATGCGGTGAAGTTCACCGAGCACGGCGGCGTGCACGTGAAGGCAGCGTCGGTCGACGCAGATGCCGGCTCCGTGGTCGTGCAGTTCGACGTCGCCGACACCGGGATCGGCATCGCCGCCGATGCGCAGGACCGGATCTTCGAGGCCTTCGAGCAGGCCGAGACCTCGGCAACCCGACATCACGGCGGCACGGGCCTCGGCCTCGCGATCAGCCGTCGGCTGGTCGAGCTGATGGGTGGCCAGCTCGGGGTCGAGAGCGAGCCGGGCCGAGGGAGCACGTTCTGGTGCCGGCTCGAGCTCCGCCGGGGCCGACCGGCGGATGGCGACCACGTCGGAGCCGCCCCGGCCGCTCGCGGGCTTCCGCGGGGTGCGCGCATCCTCCTCGTCGAGGACAACGACGTCAGCCAGACCGTGGCTCTCGAGACCCTGGAGTCGATCGGTGTTCGGGCCGATCTCGCGCGCAACGGTAGCGAGGCGCTGGCGATGATCGGCAGCGCCCGCTACGACCTCGTGCTGATGGACCTGCAGATGCCAGTGATGAACGGAATCGAGGCCACGCGCCGGATTCGTGCGCTCGACGAGGGGCGCACGGTCCCGATCGTGGCGGTGACCGCCAACGCCTTCGAGACGGACCGCGAGCTGGCCCGGGAGGCCGGCATGAACGACTTCCTGGCCAAGCCGATCGACAGCGCGCGCCTTCAGACCACGCTCGCGCACTGGCTCGAGGCGAGCTGAGCCATCGCTCGCCGCCCGCCACGGAGCGGGCGCGCCGGAGGCCGACCCGCGACCCCGGGGGGTCGAGGAAGCGCTCGACGCGCTTCCTCGACGATCGGTCATGCCGCGTGCGTGAGGGCCGGCCTGGCTCCCTTGCCGCGCACCTCGGCCTCCTCGACCTCCGCCGCCGCGATGGCGCGGTCGAGCGCGTCGCGCAGTGCCTTGGCCGACGCGAGCGTCAGCTCGACACCGGCACGCGCTCCCGGCTCCATCGCGCCGTTGACGAAGTCGAGCGTGATGACGTCTCCGAGCGGCGCGTGGCGCGCGTGATCGTAGGCCACCACCGAGCTGGTGAGCGGGAACCACTGGTCACCGCGCTTGGCCATTCCCTCGGCCGGGGCGATCTCGACGATCGATGTGCACATGCGCTCGCCCTCAACCGCCGAGATGCTTGCCGAAGAAGGCGAAGACCTTGCTCCAGCCGTCCATCGCCGCCTCCGGCCGGTACAGCGGGCGATGCCAGTAGAAGATGCCGTGGCCGGCATCGTCGTAGCGGTAGAACTCGTAGGACTTGCCGTGCTGCTTCAGCGCCGCCTCGTGCTGGTCCACCTGCTCGGGGCTGGGTGCGCGGTCGTCGTTGCCGAAGATTCCGAGCAGCGGGCAGCACAGGTCCGCCGTCATGTCGATCGGCGCGACCGGCGTCTTGGCGTTGAGCTCGTCGCGCCCCATGACCACGCGCCCACCCCAGAGGTCCACGCAGGCGTCGACGTCGTCGCGCTGGCAGGCGTAGATGAACGCATGGCGACCGCCCGAGCAGGAGCCGAAGATCCCGACCTTCCCGCTCGACTGCGGCTGGGCCCGCATCCACTTCACCGCGGCCGCGGTGTCGCCGACCATCTGCGCGTCGGCGATGCCGCCATCGGCGCGCACCTTGGCGGCGACGTCGTCCGGATTGCCGCCGCCGGCCCGCTCGTAGAGGTTGGCGCAGATGGCCATGTAGCCGTGGTGCGCGAAGCGTCGTGTGGTCTCGATGTAGAGCTCGCTCCACCCGGGAAGGTGATGGACGAGGACGACACCGGGGAACGGGCCGTTCCCCTCCGGCGTCGCCACGTAGGCGGTGATCGGCGTTCCACCATCGCCCTCGATGGTGATGTTCTGGCAGGTCATTCCTCGGTAGAAGGACATCGGCATCTGCTCCGCTCGGTGGGATGGGTGGTGGTCAGTGACGGCGCGTGGCCTCAGATTAGCGGGTCTCGTCCCCGCTGGTCGACCGCGGTCCCCGACGCAGGCCGCGTCACGGCCTGGGGCCGGGCACCGCCGGTGCTGGCCAGCGGGTGCCCGCTCGTGGTCTGCTCGGGGGTCATCCGCGCCTGACGACGGCGCGACTCGCTGCAGCGGAGAGGAACCGATGCCGACCTTCCAGCATCAGGACATCGAGGTGTTCTATCGCGAGGCGGGCGAGGGCGAGCCACTGCTGCTCGGGCACAGCTCGACCGGCTCCAGCGCGCAATGGCGCACGTTCCTCGAGTCGGCCGCCCGGCACCATCGGGTGGTCGCGCCGGACCACATCGGATACGGCAGGTCAGGGCCCTATCGGGGCGCGAGGTCCCTCCTCGCCCAGGAGCTCGGGATCCTGGAGTCACTGCTGGTCGGTCTCGGAGCACCGACCCACCTCGTCGGCCACTCCTACGGCGGCCACCTGCTCACCCGGCTCGCGCTACGCCACCCGGACCGGGTGCGCAGCCTCACCCTGATCGAGCCGACGCTCTTCTTCCTGCTCGCCGAGCACGGCCGCGAGGCCGAGTACGAGGAGATCCGGCTGGTCGCCGACCGGCTCGACCTCGACGTGGCCGAGGGCGACCCCGAGCGAGCGGCGCGCGGATTCATCGACTACTGGGTCGGCCAGGGCGCCTACGACGCCATGGAGCCGCGTGTCCGCGACTCCGTCTCCGCCGCCATCGGCAAGGTGGTGGTGGAATGGCCGAGCAGCTTCGAGCCGCGCGGGGTGGGGCCACGCACGCTGGCGCGCCTCGACATGCCGGCCCTGCTCCTGGTCGGCACCCGCACCACGTCGCCCGCGCGCGGGGTGGTCGAGCTACTCGGCACGATGCTTCCCGATGCCCGGGTGGTGGAGATTCCCGGGGCCGGGCACATGGGGCCGGTCACCCACGCGGCCCTCTACGAGGCGGCCATCGCGGAGTTCCTCGCCAGCCTTCGCGGCGAGCGATGATCGCCACCGACAGCCGGCGGGCTCCGACCCACCGATCTCGGGACCCGGCGCACGCCCGCCGTCAGCTCTCGCGCGGTGGCACGTAGCGCTGACCGATGGCCGGCGCGTTGACGCCGATGCCAGGCAGCTCCCACACCCCGGCACCCGGCGGGTTGAGGTCGCCGCTGATGTTGGCGTCGATGAGGTACGGCCGCCCGGCGTCGATTCCGGCGCGAATCGCATCCCCGAGATCGCCGGGCCGGTCGATGCTCACCCCCTCGACACCCGCCGAGCGCGCCATCGCCGCGAAGTCCGGGTTGTACGGCTCGCCGGTCTGCGGATGGCGGAAGTCGGTCGCCAGCTCGCGGCGTCCGAGATAACCGCGCTGCAGGCCGCGAATCGAGCCGTACGCGTAGTTGTTCCACACCACCCAGACCACCGGGATCTCGTACTCGACCGCGGTGCCGAGCACGCTCGCGTGCATGAAGAACGCGCCGTCCCCGCAGACCGACACCGCGGGGCGATCCGGCGCGGCGAGCTTCGCCCCGAGCACGCCGGCGACCCCGAAGCCCATCGGCCCGAACCCCATCGAGCCGATCAGGGAGTCCGGCCGCCTCGGCTTGCAGAACTGGAGCAGCCAGTTGTGATGGACGCCGATGTCGCTGACGAGGATGGCGTCCTCGGGCAATGCCTTGTCGATCTCCGCCGCCGCTCGCTGTGGGTTGATCGGCGTCGCCTCGTCGGCGAGCCCGGGCGCGACGAAACGGTCCCATTCCGCGCGATAGGTGTCGATCTCGGCCAACCATTCGCGCGTCGGACCGGAATCGGACCGGGCGTGCCCGCGCCGGTCCAGCTCGTCGAGGAGCTGGCGCAGGAAGGTCCGCACGTCGGCCATCAGCCCCAGAGCGACCGGGTAGTTGCGGCCGATCTCCTCCGGGTCGATGTCGACGTGGATGAGTCGGGTCGGCGGGATGGTGAAGGAGTATCCGTCGATCCACGAGCTCGCGGTGCGGTCGTCGAAGCGCACCCCGAGCGCGAGCAGGACGTCCGCCTGCCGGCACGCGTGGTTCGACTGGTAGGTGCCACCGCGCTGGACCAGCCCCAGCGCCAGAGGGTGGTCCTCCGGGATCGCGCCGAGCCCGCTGGCCGACGACGCCACCGGGATCTGCAGCCGCTCGGCGAGCGCGAGCAGGGCCTGCGTCGCGCCACCGTAACGCACCCCCTGCCCGACGACGATCACCGGGCGGCGGGCGGCGGTCAGCATGTCCACCGCCCTGACCACGCCCTCCGGGTCCGCGCCACAGCGCGAGGAGATGTTCGCGGTCCACTCCTGCGGATTCGGCGTCTCCTCGGCCGCCGCCTCCTTGAAGACGTCGAAGGGCACGTCGAGCACCACCGGCCCGGGGCGCCCGGTGACCATGGTCTTCCATGCCTGGCGGACCATCAGCGGCACCTGCTCGCCGCGGGTCGGCTGGTAGACGCGCTTGCAGTAGGCACGAACGGTCGACGGGAAGTCGGCCTGGTAGTGGCGGTACAGCTCCTGGAACGCGCCGCGGCCGAACTGGCTGGTCGGCACGTTGCCGGTGATGGCGAGGAAGGGCACCGAGTCCAGGTACGCGTTACCGAGGCAGATCGGCATGTTCGCCGAGCCGGGCCCGCAGGAGGTGAAGGTCGCGGTCGGTTGGCCGGAGACGCGATAGAAGACATCGGCCATGAACCCCGCCACCGACTCGTGGTGCACGGAGATGGTGTCGATGTCCGCCGAGCGCTCGTGCATCGCATCGATGATGCTGATGTTGCCGTGCCCGCACAGGCCGAACAGGTACGGGACCTTCTCGCGGATCAGGTAGTCGACGATGACCTGACCGCCATTGAGCTGATTGTCGTTCGCCATGGATGCTCGCCTGTCCTCGCCTTGAGTGCGACTCCCCGATTGCGGGGCTCGATCAGGCGATGCTGCATGTTCGCGCCCGCACCGACAACCCCGGGCGGGCTCGACGACGCGCGAGGACGGAGGCCGGCGCACGGTGGTGGTCGGCGTCGACTCGCCACCGGAGTCGACGCGGTGACGTCGATGTGGGAGGGCCAGTGGCCGCGCGCCCGGGGCGCGGTCAGCGGTCAGCCGGTGGGCCGAGTGCCGAGCACGAGGCCGCTGCCCGGGTCGAGCAGGTGCATCCGCGCCAGATTCGCGGCCAGGGTAATCGGCTCGCCGACCCGCGGATTGGCGCTCGGATCCATCCGCGCGCAGACCTCCTCGCGCCCCACCCTGAAATAGACCAGGGTGTCCATGCCCATCGGCTCGACCACGTCGGGGACCGCGGGGAACGGTGCCACCACCTCGCCGTTGCGCGGTGGCCGAGTCTCGGTGAGATGCTCGGGCCGAAGTCCGAGCACGAGCTCGCGCCCCACGTGCTCGCGGTAGCGCTCGCGCGATTCCGCCGGCAGCGTGAGGGCGACACCGTCCGCCAGCCGCACCATCAGATCCTCGCCCTCGCGGTCGAGCTTGCAGCGCAGGAAGTTCATCGACGGCGAGCCGATGAAGCCGGCGACGAACCGCGTCCGCGGCGAGTGATACAGCTCGTTCGGCGCACCGACCTGCTCGATCACGCCGTCGTTCATCACCACCACGCGGTCGGCGAGCGTCATCGCCTCGACCTGGTCGTGGGTCACGTAGACGGTGGTCACGGGAACTTGCTGATGCACGCGCTTGATCTCGGTGCGCATCTGCACGCGGAGCTTGGCATCCAGATTCGACAACGGCTCGTCGAACAGGAAGACCTTGGGGTTGCGCACGATCGCCCGCCCCATCGCCACGCGCTGGCGCTGCCCACCCGAGAGTTGTCTCGGCTTGCGCTCGAGCAGGTCCTCGATGTTGAGGATCCGCGCCGCCTCGTCCACGCGGCGGCGAATCTCGTCCTTGGGGAACCGCTTCAGGCGCAGCCCGAAGGACATGTTCTCGCTCACCGTCATGTGCGGATAGAGCGCGTAGTTCTGAAACACCATCGCGATGTCGCGATCCTTCGGCGGCACGTCGTTCACCACCGTGCCGTCGATCTGGATCGCGCCGTCGGTGATCTCCTCGAGACCCGCGATCATCCGCAACGTGGTCGACTTGCCGCAGCCTGACGGTCCGACGAGAACGACGAACTCCTTGTCGCCGATCGTGAGGTCGATGCCACGCACCGCCTCCACGCCCTCGTACCGTTTGACGACCTTGTGCAGGGAGACTTCCGCCACCGTCCTAGCCCTTCGTTGCACCGGCCGTCAGACCGGCGATGTAGTAATCCATCAGAAACGCATAGATGACGAGCGGTGGCGCCGCGCCGAGCAGGGCCCCGGTCATGATCTGCCCCCAGTTGAAGACATCGCCCTTGATCAGGGTGGTCACGATACCGACCGGCAACACGAGCTGGTCGGTGGAGGTCGTGAAGGCGAGTGGATACAGGAACTGCGCCCAGGAGACGGTGAACGCGAAGATGGTCGCCGCGATCAGGCCCGGCAACGCGACCGGGATGAAGATCT
Source organism: Ectothiorhodospiraceae bacterium (assembly GCA_024234875.1). Taxonomy (GTDB): domain Bacteria; phylum Pseudomonadota; class Gammaproteobacteria; order HK1; family HK1; genus JACKNM01. The sequence goes on from JACKNM010000004.1 coordinate 27,987, forward strand.
TGGTCAGCGTCTGCATCCAGGTCGCCCCGTCGATCAGCGCCGCCTCGTCCAGCTCCTTCGGGATCGAGGCGAAGTAGCCGATCATGATCCAGGTGCAAAATGGGACGGTCAGCGTCGGATACAGGATGAGGAGCACCCACCAGTTGTTGATGAGCTCGATGCCGGTCAGGTTGCGGACCTCGGCGAAGATCTTGAACAGCGGGATGAACAGCAGCGTCTCCGGAACCAGATAGGTCAGGAACACGCCGGTCGCGAGGGTGGCCGAGCCCCAGAACTTCATGCGCGACAGCGCGAATGCCGCCGGTACGCTGATCACCATCGTCAATGTGACCACGATGAGCGAGACCAGTGCCGAGTTCCGGAAGAAGACGAGGTACTGGTCCGTCGTCAACAGCTCGATGTAGTTCTCCAACGTGGGCGAGAAGACCCACCAGGGATTGGTCGCCGCGGAGATCTCGGCACTCGTCTTGAGCGAGGTGATCAGCATGTAGAACGGCGGCAGCAGGAAGAACGCCGCGAACAGCACCAGGAAGAAATACGACCACCGCAGCGCCCAACGCCGGCTGCGACTCATGCTGCCGTAGCGAACCGGCTGCGCGCGGCTCGCCTGCGCGGCGCTCCCCGTCTGTGCGCTCATCAGGCCTGACTCCCTCGCTTGACCACGTCGCGCAGGATGATCACCGCCGCAATGGCGAGGAACGGCATCATGAACAGCGAGACGCTTGCGCCGAGCGGGATGTCACCGCTCTCGATGCCCACCAGGAACGACCATGTCGCGAAGACGTGGGTCAGGTCCAGTGGACCACCAGCGGTGAGAATGCGAACGATGTCGAAGTTCGCGAAGGTGACGATCAGCGAGAACAGCGCGGTGATCGCGATGATGTTGCGCATCATCGGCAACGTGATGTACCAGATACGCTGCCACCAGTTGGCGCCGTCGATGAGCGCGGCCTCGTAGAGCTGGTCGGGAACCGACTTCAGCGCTGCGAGATACATGATCATGAAGAACGGCGAGCCGATCCAGATATTCACGAGGATGACGGAGAAGCGCGCCCAGTACGCGTCGCCGGTCCACGGCACCGGATCGGCGCCGAACTGGGCCAGCACCCAGTTGAAGGCGCTGTACGAGGGGTCGAACAGCCACAGCCAGGCGAGGGTGCTCATCGCCGGTGGAATGACCCACGGCACCAACAACATCCCGCGCCATTTCCGCTGCCCCTTGGACGGGATGTTGTGCACGAAATGCGCGACGACGAAACCGATGATGGCCTTGAACACGACCGCGGTGATGGCAAAGATGCAGGACTGCTTGACCACCATCCAGAACGTCTCGCGCCCGAACAGGAACTCGAAGTTCCCGAAGCCGACGAAGCGCGTCATGCCCTTGTTCAGGGTGGCGAGGTGGATGGCATAGCCGGCCGGATAGAGAACGAGCAACCCGATCAGCAAGATGAGCGGCAGGGTCATCAGGAACGCGATGGTCGATGGCCGCTTGAGCCATTGACGCATGGTGCGGCGGGGAACCGCGACGCTCGAAGCCTGGGCGGTCTGGCTCATGGCGATATCCGGAGCGCGACGCTGGACGCTCGGCTGCCGGCGCGCGTTCGCCACGGGCTCGAACGGACGCCGGTTCTCGGTTCGGAGACCGGCCGCCGAGGAATGCATGCCTCGACGGCCGGCCAACCAGGGCACTCGCCCCGCCGCATCGCTGCGGCAGTGGGCGCTGGCGGCATTGCGCGGATCAGGTGCGCATGAAGCCCTCGAGCTCGCTCTCGGCCCACGACAGAGTGCGCTCGATGTCCTCGCCCTGCATGTGTCGAACCACCATCTTCGGCATCACACCCTGAGCGTAGATCTGCACCGCGATCTTGTGCGGCGCCGGCGCCGCCGCGATCGACAACACCTGGTGGTGATAGGGATCGGGATAGTGGAAGAGCGTCCCCATCGGTGGCTCGACCTTGGACCAGGTATCGAACTTCGTGAGGTTCGCGAACGCCGGGATGTCGTAGCCGCCACTCGCCTCGACCATCTTGTAGGCCGAGGACTCCTGTGAGAGGTGGGTCAGGAGGCTCTTGGCCGCCGACTTGTTGGAGCTGAAATTCCACACCCCCCAGAAATACGGCAGGAACGGTCCGAAGCGACCGGCCGGCCCGGACGGGAATCCGTGCGACCAGCACTGCTCGGCGATTTGAGGCGCATCGCGCTTCGCCACCGCCCACGCGCTCGGCGGATTCATGATCATGGCGCCGCGCCCGGAGACCAGCCACTTGTTGTTCGAGGCGTCGTCCCAGGCCGGGGCGTCTGGCGCGAGCAACGGACCGAGCTCCTTCATGTACGCCATCGCGGCGCGGACCTGGTCGGACTTCACGGCGATGTCACCCTTCTCGTCCACCAGCTTCGCGCCGAAGGCGTGGAAGAAGGCGCCGACGGAGTCGACGCTGTCGGAGGTCACACCGAGACCGATCCCGAACGGGTTGCCGCCCGCGTGGCAGGCCTTGGCGGCGCGCATGAAGGTATCGAGATTCCAGTCCTTGTCGTTGGGCTCGGCGCCAGCCGGATAGATGGCCTGGATGTCGATGTCCGCGTGCTTCTTCAGCAGGTCGATCCGCGAGCACGGGCCCTTCATCTGGCTACCCACGGTCGCCGGCACCCCCAGCCACTTGCCGTCGACCTTGCCGAGGTACTCCACGGTGCCGTTCACCGCGCCGTTCTGGGCGATGAGCGGCTCGACGACGTCGTTCAGCGGCTCGAGCTGCTCGGCGTACTGGGCGGGATACCAGGTCGAGAAGGCGAGGATGTCGTGCCCGGAGCGGGCCTGCGCCTCGGCGGCTTGCGTGAGCAGGATCTTTCGGCCCTGCGAGGTGATGAAGTCGATCGAGACCTCGACCTTCTCCCGGGCTGCCCATTCCTCGATCAGGGTCCGGGTGGCATCGTTGGCGCCAGGGACCCAATGATCCCACAGCCCCACCGTCAGCTTGCCTGCGGCGTGGGCGGTTCGAATGTAGGGAGCGGTGAGCGCGGCGGCGGACACCGCCGCAGTGGTACCGAGAAACTGTCGCCGTGTGGTCTTCTTCCCAGGACGCTTCATGGTGAATTCCCTCCATCCGGATGGCGGCTCTGACGAGTTCGATCGCTGGTGCTCGAATGCACCTCCTCGGGTCGGTCGGGGCGGCGAATGCACGGCCCGGCGTGATGGCGTGTCAGGTTCGGGGCCCGATGCTAGGCCTCAGGGTTCGCTCTTGTCCAGTCGACGCCGGGTGCTCGGGCGATCGGCCAGTACCCGAGCAGCGCATGGACTCATCGCACCACGCGCGCGAGTAGCGTCGCCGCCGCCACGGCCGCGGAGCGGATGCTCTGCGCCTCGTCGAGGCCGGATGCCTTGCGCGGCTTGAAGCCATGATCGCCATCGGGCAGCCAGTGCAGCGCGATGTTGGGTGACAGCGCATACCCTTCGACCTCGCCACGGCGCCCGAAGGGATCACGCTCACCCTGGCAGACGAGGGTCGGCGTGCGCAGGTCCGCCAGGTGCTCGATACGAAGCCGGTCCGGTCGGCCCGGCGGATGGAACGGATAGCCGAGACAGATCAGAGCACGCGCGGCGCACTCGTCGGCCACCATCGAGGCCACTCTCCCACCCATCGACTTGCCGCCGACCGCGATCGGCCGGTCACCGAGCTCGGCGATGACCGTGCGCCAGGTCTCCATCAACACCGGCATCGGATTCGGCGGGCGGCGCTTCCCCGACTCGCGTCGCTCGCGCATGTAGGGAAACTCGAAACGCGCCACCGCGAACCCGTGATCGGCGATGGCGGCGCTGAACGCGTTCATGAACGGGCTGTCCATGGGTGCGCCCGCACCATGGGCGAGAACGAGGGTGAGCGGTGCGCCCGGCGGTCCGTCACGCAACAGCGGCGTTCTCGTCTGCACGTTCACCTCCGTTGACGCCGGCGAGTCGGCAGGCTCCATCGTACGTGCTCCCTACCGGGGTGGCGGCGCGGCGGCATTCGCGTCATGCTCGCGCCGTCGCGCTCGAACGACCGCGGCGCGTGGCCATCGACGGAGCTCCGAGCCGAATGAAGATCACGCTCCTGGGCACCGGCACCCCGGCCCCGTCGCTGACCCGCCAGAGCTCGAGCTACCTCGTCGAGGTGGGTGAGGACGTCATCGTCCTCGACCACGGACCCGGAGCCCAGCACCGATTGCTGGAGGCCGGACGCCACCCGACCGAGGTCACCCACGCGTTCCTGAGCCATCTGCACTACGACCATATCCTCGACTACCCGCGGCTGGTGCTCCAGCGCTGGGACATGGGCGCCGGGCGCATCCCCGAGCTGAAGGTCTTCGGCCCGCCGCCGCTCGCCCGCATCAACGAGCGCCTGTTGGGTGACGACGGTGCGTTCGGCCTCGACATCGAATCGCGCGTCAGTCACCGCGCGAGCCTGGACGTGTTCGTGTCGCGCGGTGGGGTGCTTCCTCGTAGGAAGCCGCGGCCGGAGGTGACGGAGGTGACTCCCGGCGACGTGGTCGAGGGCAGCGGCTGGCGCGTGGTCGTCGGTGCCGCCTCGCACTTCCAGCCGATTCTCGAATGCCTCGGTTACCGCCTCGAGACGCCAGGCGGAACCCTCACCTACTCTGGCGACAGCGGCGGAGTGCCCGACAGCATGGTCGAGCTCGCCACGGACTGCGACGTCCTGATTCACATGTGTCACTTCCGCACCGGGATGGAACCGAGCGAGGGGTATCGCCAGGCCACCGGTAGCCACATGGATGTCGCCGAGGTGGCGCGGCGCGCCAGGGCGCGGACCCTGGTCCTCACCCACATGATCCCGATGCTCGACCGCCCGGGAACCCTCGAGCGTATGGTGCAGGAGATGCGCGACGTGTACTCGGGCGAGATCATCATCGGGCGGGATCTGATGGAGATCCCTCTCGGCACCGCCGCGCCGCGCCGCATCGACTGAACCTCCGGCCGGCGCCGGATCGGTCCTCGACACGGCGCTCACCCTCGGATCAGTCTCCCCGGGCGCGCGCCCGTCGCCTGGCCGTCCTGCGCCACCTCGTGGCCGGCGACGAAGGTGTGACGATAGCCTCGCGATCCCTGCACCAGCCGTCGGCCACCCGCCGGCAGGTCGTGGATCACGCGCGGAGCGGTGACGCCGAGCGCATCGAGATCGACGACGTTGAGATCGGCACGCATCCCGGGCCCGATGACGCCGCGGTCGTGCAGGCCGTAGACCCTCGCGGTGGCGGCGGTCTGCTTGTGGACCAGATGCTCGATGGGGATCAGGGGGCCGCGCGTGCGATCGCGCGCCCAGTGCGAGAGCAGGGTGGTCGGCGAGCTGGCGTCACAGATGATGCCGACGTGGGCGCCGGCATCGGCGACGCCACAGACCGTGTTCGGCGCACGGAGCATCTGCTCGACGACGCGGAGATCGCCCGAGCAGTAGTTCTCGAACGGGTGCATGAGCAGGGCACGCCCGTCGTGCTCCAGGAGCATCTCGAGCGCGAGATCGAACGGATCGCGATTGAGGCCCGCGGCGAGCCGCGCCACGCTGCGCTCGGGGGCCGGCTCGATATCGAACGGCTCGGTGATGCGGAAGGTTCGCTGCAGGACTCGGCGCATCCACGCCACGTGGTCGTCGTCGGGTAGCTCGCCGACCAGGCGCGCGCGCAGCGCGGCGTCTCCTTTCAGCCGCGCGATGCGGGTCTCGTGATCGAGGTTCTCGAGCGCCTTCCACGACGGATGGGTCTTGAACGGGTGCAGGCTCGCCTCGAGACCGAGGAGCACGCCGATGCTGCGGGAGCCGACCTGCGCGGTGAAGTCGAGCCCGTCGGCCACCGCGCGGTCGACCCCGGCCAGGGTCTCTGCCCAGAGATCCGGCGCGTTGTCGACCTGCACCAGCAACACCGAGAGCGGACGGCCCGCCAGCTCGGCCGCGGCGCGAAGGCGTGCGAAATCGCCGTCCCCGAAATCGGAGTTGACCTCGATCACGCCCTTGCCGGCGCGCCGCATCGCACGCGCGAGACCGGCGAGCTCCGGCTCGGCGGCGCTCAGGCTCGGTGTGGGTCGCCCATCGGCGGCGCGGTGCTTGGTGGTTCGAGAGGTCGTGAGGCCGAGGGCGCCGGCATGGAGCGCCTCCTCGAGGACTCGCCCCATCTCCTCGATCTCGGTCGCGGTCGGAGTCTCACGATGGTCGGCGCCACGCTCGCCCATCACGTAGAAACGCAGCGCCGCGTGCGGCACCTGAGCCCCGATGTCCATCACCCGCGGTGTCTCGGCGAGCACGTCGAGGTACTCCCCGAAGGACTCCCAGCGGAAGTCGATGCCCTCGGAGAGCACGGTCTCGGGGATGTCCTCCACCCCCTCCATCAGATTGATGAGATAGCGCTCGCTGCCAGGGCGGACCGGCGCGAATCCGACCCCGCAGTTGCCGAACACGACGGTGGTCACCCCGTGCCACGACGACGGCGTCATCGCCGGGTCCCAGGTCGCCTGCCCGTCGTAGTGGGTGTGGATGTCGACCCAGCCCGGTGTCACCAGCAAGCCGTCGGCGTCGATCTCCCTTCGCCCCCGGCTCGCGCTCGCCTCGACGGCGACGATTCGGTCGCCCTCCACCGCCACGTCGGCACGCCGGCCGGGTGCGCCGGTGCCGTCGACGACGATACCGTTACGAATTACCAGGTCGTGCATCGGCGCCTCCAGATCATCATTGTCGAGGACCGCGGCGGCAGCCGCTCGCGGTCGACCCGAGTGCGAATGGTCGACGTGCCACCGAATCAGACCGACGGCAGCTCGTGACGGAACAATCGGTCTTGCGGCGCGCCATCGAGCTCGCGCGCATAGCGATGACCGGCGAAGGTCGCGTGCACGATCGCGCCCGGCGCCTCGCAGTCACCGATTCGGGTCACCGATTCGATGCCCGCCGCGTGGAGTGCTGGCGAATCGTCGACCAGCTCGCGGTACAACGCGTCGTTCGGCAAGCGTGCGGTGACCAGCACCACCGATGCCACCGGCATCACGCGCTCGCGCTCGGTGTGAACGTGACGGAGCACGACGCGGTCGGCGTCGATGTGTGTGACCTCGTGGTGGGTGACGGTCTCTACCCCGAGCTCGGCGAGATGACGGGCGACGCGCTCGAGCTCGAGGGTGAAGCGGGTGAACGCGGCGATGTCCGATGCCGGCGTCACCAGAGTGACCTCGCGCCCCGCTCGGCGCAGCACCTCGGCCACCAGGTTGCCCATGTAGTAGTGGTCGTCGTCGTAGACCAGCACCGGCCCGTCGGGAACGACACCGTCGAGGATGTCGTCCGGCCCGTACACGTGACCGGCGCTCGAGCCGGGAAGCGGGTCGTCGTGCCGGCGCCCGTAGCCGTCACGGCGCCAGCGAGCGCCGGTTGCCACCACCACGTGGGTGGGCGCGAGCTCGCGGACGTGACTCGCATCGAGCGCGCTGCCGAGATAGGTCTCCACGTTTGCCATCTTGTGGAGCTGACCGACCCGCCAATCACGGACCCGCGCCCATTCGGCGAGCCCCGGCAGTCGACTCTCGCGATTGATGCGCCCGCCGAGCCGGTCTCCGGCCTCGGCGAGAACGACCGCATAGCCACGTTGGCCCAGTGCCCGCGCCGCCTCCAGCCCCGCCGGCCCACCGCCGACGACGAGCAGGCGTGCGTCCGAGCCACGGGCGGGGATGGTCTCCGGGTGCCAACCGCGCCGGTGCTCCTCGCCCGCGGTCGGGTTCTGGGTGCAGCGGTAGTTCACCGCGGTGAAATGCCCGGAGACGCAGATGTTGCAGCCGATGCATTCGCGGATGTCGTCGACTCGGCCCTCCTCGATCTTGCGCGGCAGGAACGGATCGGCGATCGAGGGGCGCGCCGCGCCGACCATGTCGAGCACACCACGGCGAACCAGGGACGCCATGGTGTCCGGCGAGGTGAAGCGGCCGACGCCGACCACGGGCCTCGACGTCACGGACTTCAGGAACGCGAAGTACGGCTCGTGCACGTTCTCCCCCGCGAAGCGCGAGGGCGCGGAGTCGCCTTCCCACGTCCCGATGACCACGTCCCAGAGATCCGGAACCTCGGCGAGGTGCTCGATCATCTCGCGGCCGTCGACGTGCGCACGCAGCCCGCGGTCACCGATCAGCTCGTCGATGATGACGCGGACGGTGACCGCACAGGTACCCTTCGAGGCGTCGCGCGCGATCTCGATCAGCTCGCGGAGCAACCGCGACCGGTTCTCGATGCTCCCCCCGTACTCGTCGGTGCGGCGATTGCGCGGCGACAGCAGGTGGAACACGAGCGTCGAGTACTGGCCGCTCACGTTGATGACGTCGGCGCCGGCACGCACCGCGCGGTCGACCGCCGCCCGCCACCAGCGGTGCAGATCGACGATGTCGCGCTTGTCGATCGCGCGCGCCTGGACCGGGTCGTGCTCCGGCACCGGACGGTCGGCGGGACCGATGGGAACCTCGCGGCTGAGGCGGTTGGGAAAGAAGCCACCGGAGTAGGCGAGCTGCACCCCGAACAGGCCTCCGTGCTCGTGCACCGCATCGGCCGCGGCCGCCAGCACCGGCATGTCCCGGTCGTCCCACAGCGTCAGCACGACCTCCGGGTACATCTCCGCGCTGGGGTGGATCCCGCAGTGCTCGGTATGCACCACCGCCCAGCCGCCCTCCGCCTTCACCCCCCGCATCCGGGCGTGGGCGGCCGGCCGCAGCCGACCCATGCCGTTGCAGTGCCCCGGCTGGTAGAAGCGGTTCCGCGCCGTCTTCGGCCCGATCGCCACCGGCTCGAAGAGGATGTCGTAGCGCGGGTCGCGGCTCATCTCGAGCCCTCCGTCGGTCGGGCGGCTGGAAATCGGCTCGGAGCCGGTGAAGGAATCGAGCGCCTACTGCGCATGCCGGCTGACGGTTGCGACGACACCCGATTCCTTCACGCGCTCAGGGAAGATCCACCAGCAGCACTCGATTCGTCGCGCTCTGGTGGACGAGGAGATCGCCGGCTCGCGTCGGGCGCATGTGCCGGACGATTCCGGCGTGGATCGAGCCCGAGGGAATGGGCCAGCTCTGGAACACCTCGGTCGCAGGGTCGAATCGGACCAGCATGTCCGGCCGCACACCGGATTCGTTGTACCACACGATGTCGTCGACGACGGCGATTGCGTACGGGTGCGAGCGCGGCCCGCTCGGCGACGGCCACTCGCGCACCTCCCCGGTTCGCGGGTCGAGGTGCCCGATCCGCCCCAGCCGGGAATTCACGTACCAGATCGTGTCGTCGCTCGCGAACGCGAGCCGGCGCACGGTGGAGCCGGCATCCGGCAGGCGGTACTCGCGGATCTCCATCGTCGCCGGATCGATCCGAAGCAGGCAGTTGCCGCCGTTACAGGCGACGAACGGCGTGCCGCGCGAATCGAGCTTGATACCGTACGGGCGCGACCCGGGCGTCGGCACCTCCCGCACGCGGATCTCTCCGCTGACGGGATCCAGCCGCCCCACCATGTTGCTGTTCTGGGCGGTGAACCACAGCACGCCCCGAGCGTCTGCGATCATCGAGTGCGGATCGCGCAGCGCCGGGTCCGGCATCGGATACTCGGTGACCGCGCCGGTGGCCGGGTCCAGTCGACCGATCGTGCCGTTGCCGTTGCCGGTGTACCAGACGTTTCCTGCCGCGTCGGTGGTCACCGTGTGCGGGCGTGCCCCGGTGGGCAGCGGGTACTCCCGCATGGAATCGGTCGCGGGGTCGATCCGCCCCAGCAGATTTCCCCACTGCCCGGCCCACCAGATGCCACCATCGGGCGCTTCCACCGGGTCGCGGGCGCGTTGGCCGCGCGTCGGCACCCGCCATTCGCGAAATCGGATTCGCACCGGCCCGTCGACGACTCTCGCCCCACCGTCGGCGCGCGGCGGGAAGTGCTCGGCGAGATACTCGGTGAGGACCTCGAGGTCCGGGCTGCCGCCGAGGTCGACCATGGTGTCGACGAGCTCGCGCCAACCCGCGGCGTCGAATCCGAGCGCCTGGGCCGGGCGGCGGAGATCGTGACAGGCGACGCAGTGGCGCTCGAGGACGGCCCTGCCGGCACCGTCCGGCAGGGCCGAGGGCTGAGCGGACGCGGCGGACACGACGAGTGAGATCGCAATCGAGAGACACGACACACGGGCGATGCTGGCCATGACCACGCCACCTCTCGTCGAACGCGGGGTGGCGTCGACGATTGCACCCGCCCACCACGCAGTCAAGGCCGGCCGAGGACGGCTTCGGGCCCGGACGGCCCGGTGCGTTAGACTCCGCGTGACACGCCCCTCGGCCGGCCGACCGTGGGGGAATGCGAGCGCGCACCAGGCGGCGGTCGGATGGTCGGCCATGCGTCGCTCGACGGTGACGGTGTGGGGTCGCGGAGCGAGCAGCTGGCCGCAGTGCGGCGGTACCGTCGACCGCACCACGGGAGACCGATTCGAGGAGTCGCATCGATGAAGATCAAGTCCGTCCGCGCATGGTGGCTGCACGTCCCGATCCCGGAAGCCAATCGTCATCGCTCCGACTTCGGCCTGGTGGCGTCGTTCGACACCACCCTGGTGCGCATCGAGACCGACACCGGACTCGTCGGACATGGCGAGGCCAAGGCCGCGGTCGGCTCGGCCGGTGACAACCGGACCGTGGTGAAGCTGGTCGAGGAGGAGCTCGGGCCGATGCTGGTCGGCGAGGATCCGCGCGACATCGTCCGCCACTGGGAAACGATGTATAGCGGGGTTCGCGCCCACTACGCGCTGGAGCGCGGGCACGTCTTCCCGATCCTCGGCCGCCGCGGGATCACGATGTCCGCGATCAGCGGCATCGACATCGCGCTGTGGGACATCCTCGGTCAGGAGACGGGACAGCCGGTCTGGCGCCTGCTCGGGGGGCGCCGCGCCGAGCGCATGCCGGCCTACGCGTCGGGCGGATGGGCGGCAGCCGACGCCATCGGCGCCCAGCTCCAGTCCTACGTGGACCGCGGTGGCTTCAAGGCGGTGAAGATGCGGGTCGGCGTGGCCGACGGCGAGCCGCGACACTCCGCCGCCCGCGTGCGTGCCGCGCGCGAGCACCTCGGCCCCGACATCGACATCATGTGCGATGCGCACGGCACGATGACCGTCGCCGAGGCCAGGCGCTTCTGCCGACTCGTCGAGGACTGCGACATCGCGTGGTTCGAGGAGCCGGTCACCGCCGACGACAAGCGCGGCCAGGCCGAGGTCCGGGCGAGCACCGACATCCCGATCGCCTCCGGCGAGAGCGAGGCGACCCGGTTCGCGTTCCGGGATCTCGCGGACCTGCGCGCCTGTGACGTGTTCCAGCCCGACCTCGCCATCTGTGGCGGCATCACCGAGGGCGCGCGAATCGCGGCGCTCGCCAGCGCCTATCAACTCCGGCTCTGCCCGCACTTGTGGGGCGGTGCGCCGATGTTCATGGCCGGCCTGCACCTGATGGCGAGCTCCCCCGCCGGCTGGCTGGTGGAGTTCTCGCTCGGCGCCAATCCGATGCTGTTCGACCTGGTCGAGGAGGAGATCAGGAGCGTCGACGGGATGGTGGAGGTGTCGGAGCGCCCGGGACTCGGACTGACGATTCGCGAGGCGTTCGTTGCGGAGCACGCGGTACGCTGAGCCGCCGTCACATCGTCACGCCCTCGGGCGCCGCCGCCCGCTGGGACCTCGCGAAGGGATTCTCCCGCGCCACCGCGGCCCTGGCCGCGGCGAGCTCGGCCTCGTCGACCGCGGTGAGGCGTCGCGAGCCCGGGTCGAGATAGACCGCGAACTCGAGCGCCCGAGCGCGAGAGGCCGCATCGTCGGTCAGCGTCGCCTCGATGGTGTACGCCCAGGCCTGCACCGGGTCGATTCTCTGGAGCCGGCGCGCCCAGTCCAACGCGGCGTCGCGATACGCAGCATGACCGGTCTCGCGCCACAGCCACTCGCAGATCTCGGCATGGACGTAGTGCGGAGAGATCGATCGCCCGCCGGTCAGAACGCTGCGACCGAGCGAGCGTGCGAGGAGATCCATGGCCGCCGTGTGCTCCCTTGAGAACGCCTTCACGATCGCCATCGCGAGAAACCAGTCGAAGCCTCTGCCCTCGGGCGCGAGGTCGGCGAAGCGGGCCTCGAACTCCGCCGCTCGCCCCGCGGCCGCGGCCGCGAATGCCAGGTACGGCAACGCGAATCGCTGCTCCCGGATCCGCAAGTCGTAGAGACCCGCCATCTCCGAGAGCTGGTCGTACGCGGCTGCGAAATCCCGCTCGAGGAGGGCGCGATAGGCACGCGCGAAATAAACCGACTCCGACACCACCCGCTTCGCGCCTTCCTGGCGAAACACGTTCAACGGCAGGATCGAGGGCTCGTCCAACGACGGGCCGTAGATCGGGTACCGATTCGAAGCGCGGTCCTCGCGCACCACGTAGTCGTGATGGTAGGGCAGTTGCCATACTGGCTCGGACAACTCCTCGATGGCCTCGATCCGAGCCAGCGACGGTGTTCGGTCGGTCACCGCGTCCATCAACAACGCACGCGCTGCCGCGTTCCGCGGCCCGTCGAACACCGACCTCACGTTGCTACGCCGCGTCCAGGCGATGACCTCCTCGTCGGTGCGGCGCGTGACTCGATGTCCGACCAGCGTGCTCTCCCACAGCTGCGGCCGCACGTCCTTGCCGATCAGCGCATCGAAGCTCTGCCATGCCTGCTCCGAGTACCCGAGGACGTGCAACCACCCGAGATAGTCCCTGGTCCCGAGGGCGCTGCCATAGCGCTGGACGGTCTGCAGCAGCATCTGAGCTGCGGCCACGAAGTCGCCGTCGAGCGTGGCGATTCGGGCCGCGGCGGACATGCTCGCGTTCGAGCCGGTACGCAGATCCGCAGCCAACGCGAGCAGCCGCCTCGCCGGCTCGACTCGCCCCCGCCAGTAGAAGAGGTCACCGGCGTTTCGGGCCATGTTCGAAAGCGCGACCGGCTCGCCCGCGAGCGAGACGAAGCCAGGATGGGCTTCCAGGACTTGCGCCGCCTCGTCGTACCGCGCCTCGTGAATCAGTAGCTCACCGAGCCGGTAGCGGACCCGCCATGGGTCTGGCTGCCTGGCGACGGCGTCCCGCAACGTCGCGAGCGCCTGCTCGACCGACCCCGCACGCAGGCCGTCCTCTGCGAGCGCCAGGGTTCGATCGGGATGGCCGTCGAAGCGGCCGGCGAGAACCGCATCGACCTCCGCCCGCTCCTCGGGTCTTTCACGCAGCGCATGCAACAGCCGCGCGGCCACGTAGTACTGGGACGTGGCATTGCGCAGCGCCGCGTGCTGGTTGCGCAACACCATGGCCGGGCTACCCCCGCCCTCCCAGGTCGGATACTCGCTGCGAAACGGGAGGTCGCCGGCGTAGGGGTTGTTCAGGTATCCGAAGTCCATCCGCCGCATGGCCACCAACGCATCCCAGGCCAATCCCGCCAGGCGTGTCTGTCCCTCGCTCCAGAACAGGACGTGGACCAGGTCCCGATAGGCCGACCCCAGGGTCACCTCGCGGTCGGCCTGGGTCATCTTCTCCGCCAGATCGATCGCGATCTTGGCTCGACGGTAGACGAGCTCCGGATGGTCCTGATAGGCGGGCAGCAACGACTCGGTATGCTGCATCGCGAGTGCCGCACGGCCCTGCACCCGACGGAGAAATTCCCCCGCGCGCACCACGTTCAGGTGTCCGACCTCGACCAGTAGCTCGAAGTGGTCCGCAATCGTGGCCCCGAGGCGTGGTTGCTCACAGCACCAGCGCCCGGGGTCGTTCTCCAGCAGTCGGCGGCGATGCTCGAGAACGCTGAGGTCGAACCGTCGGGTCGGTGTACGGCCGTCCCCGGCGGTGAGCCCCTCGGCCAGGAGCGACTCGGCAGTGAAGCCCTCGACGGGGAAGAACAGGTCGAGGAGCCGCTTGATGGCCACGTTGTCCGGTCGGAACCAAATATCGGCGTCGCGCAGCCGGCGCTCCACCAACACCTGCCAGGGCCCGTCCGGGAGCGCAAGGCGCTGGAGATCGCGTGCCGTCGCCGCATCCGTGGTGAGGCCGAAATCACGCCGGACGTCGCCCAGCATCGCGAGCGCATGGAACAGCTCGGTCTCGTCGGTGATGGCGGCGGTCGCCTCCTCGAGCGCCGGCAATCGACCATCCAGAGCCGCCGCGAGGGCACGCTCCTCGGCGGTGCCCGGTGTACCGAGCGCGGCCAGGGCGCTGACTCGATCGCCGAGGTACATGAAGGCGCGCGCGTCGAGCAAGGCCCGACCGGGCACGCCCGCCGGAACCGATGCGAGCGCGAGCCGCGAGCGGGTGAACACCCGCTCGCGAAAGCGCTGCGCCATCTCCGGCGCCAGCGCGCCGAGGAGTTGCAGATGCCTCGCCGCATCGAGACCACTCACCGTGCTCTCGTCCTCGGCCGGGAAGGCCGGGAAGCCGTCCCACGGGGCGACCGACGGCGGTGCGCCGACGGAAGTCTCACCGGGCTCCACGCCGAGCTCGGCAAGAATCCGCGGCAGGTTCTCCTCCAGGGTCCATACCGCCGACGGCGAGCTCGAGAAGGTCAACTGCAGGCGCCTTTCGGTAACCGGTGAATCGGCACCGAGCGGCTTCCCTGCCTCCGCCTCGTGGCGGCGCAGCCGCAACGACAGCTCGCCCGCTCGGTCGTGGCCGAGGAAGAGCCGGACCAGCGTCGAGGCACCGAGCTCGCCCGCAAGGGCGAGGAGCGCGTCATCGTCGAGTCGTCGACGGCCCTCGCCCAGGGCGCGCGCCACGGCGACCGGATCGGCCACCGAGCCGCGACCGGCGTCACGAAGCGCCGCCGCGATTCGCCCGGACAGGTACAGACGCGTCGGGTAGTCGAAGCCGTTGAGCTCGACCTCGCCGGGCGCGACGACGATGTCATGGCCACCGCGGAGCAGCCTGGCACGATGGAACTCGCGCTCTCGGTCGAGCCACGCCGAGTCCGGAATCACGTGGCCACGAGGCCGCCATCGCGCACTGGCATCCGGTTGCAGCCGGTCCATGACCGAGTACGGGCGCCTCGCCGCTGGCGCCGTGACGTGTGGAATGGCTGGTGGCGAACTCGGTGTGGTCCAGACGACTGCCAGATCGACGGCCATCTGCCCGAGCCGGGTGCCGAATCCGAGCACCGCGAGCAGCACGCCCAGCAGTGCCACCGACAGCCATCGACGACGTCGTGGAGCGCTCGGCGCCCCGGCTCCATCGAGGGGCGCCCCGTCGACAGGTGGGGCGACGGTCGGATCCTCGCGGGGGATGCTCACTGGTCACACTCCCTGGTAACCGTGTTCCGGACGCGGGCGCGGACCAGCACGCGGCCGACTCGGGCTCGCGCGGTCCCCGAGCTCGCGCCCGGTCGGCGAGCTGCTACTGTGCCACAGGGGCGCTCCCGACCGGTACGATCGACGATCGCACCCGCCCCACCGACACCTCGTTCCCAGGCTCCGGGCGATCCGGGATGTTGAGCGAGAGCAGCAGCGACACCCCGGCCATGGCCGCGCCGCAGAGGAACACCGCCGCCGGCGACGCCAGCCACAGCATCCCGAACACCACCGGCAGGCCGACCGCCGCGATGTGGTTGATGGTGAAGCTCACGCCGGCGGTCGACGCGATGTCGGCGGGGTCGGCGATCTTCTGGAAGTAGGTCTTGATCGCGATCGCCAGGGCGAAGAACAGGTGATCGACGACGTACAGGCTGGCGGCCGCGACCGCGCTCTCGACGAACGCGTAGGCGGTGAACACCACGATGAGGCCGACGTACTCGCACACCAGCGCGTTGCGCTCACCGAAGCGCGCGATGAGGCTCCCGATGCGCGGTGCGAGCCAGATGTTCGCGGCGGCGTTGAGCAGGAACAGCGTCGCCATCGCCGAGACGTCGAATCCGAACTTCTCGACCATCAGGAAGCCGGCGAAGACGATGAAGATCTGCCGGCGCGCACCGGACATGAACACCAGCGCGTAGTACAGCCAGTAGCGCCGGCGCAACACCATGTGCTTGTGCTGCGCGACCCGCTGCGGGAACTGGGGAAACGCGAGCCACGCCCCCACCGCGATCACCGCCGTCGCGCCGCCGCCGATGGCGTAGACCCACGCGAAGTCGAGCCCCAGCCGGTCGAAGGCGAGCCACACCAGCCCGAAGGCGAGAATCGACGCGAACGAGCCGGCGGCGATGATCCGCCCGAGCGTCTGCGGCGCCCGGGCCTTGTCGATCCATTGCAGCGCGAGCGAGGTCTGGAGGGTCTCGTAGTAATGGAACCCGAGCGACATCACCACCGTCGTGACGTAGAGCCCGATGGCGTGGGGGAACAGACCGGTCACCGCGGTGCCGAGGCCGAGCAAGGCGAGCGAGGCATAGGCCAGGCGCTGCTCGCGGACGAGGAGCAGCAGGAGCACGACGGCGAACGACAGGAACCCCGGTACTTCTCGCAGCGACTGCAGGATCCCGATCTCGCGGCCGGTGAACTGGGCACGATGGATGGAGAAGTTGTCGAGCAACGTCATCCAGGTCGAGAACGAGAGTGGCACCGCCGCTGCCATCAGCAGCAGCAGGACCTCGGGACGTCGCCAGGCGGGGCCGGCGGAAGCTGGGGTCGTGATCATGGGCGCGCATTCTCTACCCCTTTCCGGGGCGGCGCCAGACAGAGTCGCGCCGACCGCGCGAGCCGGCGCGACTCAGCGCGGCGCGCCGGCCTCGCGCACCAACACCATCGTGTCGTCGCCGGCCAGCAGCTCGAGCCGGTCCGCGGTGACGCGCAGATGGACCAGCGTCCACTCGCCACGGTCGCGGTCACGCATCAGGAAGCGGCCGACGAAATCGCGGGCACCATCGGGCGCGTCGGGGCCGGGGGTGACGCGGACCACGTCGCGGAAGATCTGCTCGCCGCTGTCGTATGCCTCCAGCGTGTCGCGCTCGACCACCCCGACCAGCAACAGGTCGAGGTCGCGCCGGCGCTCGACCGAGAAGACGATGACCGCACGTGAGCCGGGGACCTGCCAGCGACCGAGGATGGCGTGCGCCTCGACCACGTCGCGCAGCCGGCGACACTCCTCGCCGATGGTCGCAACCTGGTGGTCCAGGTCGGCAATGCGACGCCGGGTCGGCTCCGCGCCTCCGGCCTCCTGGTCGATCTCGGCGAGGCGGCTCGCGGCGAAGGTCACCGCCGGCGTGCAGGCACCGGCGCTCGCCTCGCGCGCGGCACGCAGTGCCAGCGCGCGGCGCGGCAGCACCGCGTCGCGCACGTTCGCCGCGCGACGGCACGACAATGGCTCGTCGGCACCACCGCTCAGACGGTCGCGGTCGCACGCGCGCGCCAGCGACTCGAGCTCGTAGACCGCCTCGTCGTGGGCGTTCTGGCGCGACGCCTCGTCTGCGCGCAGACGCTCGCAGCGCGCGATGTCGTCGACCCGGGCCCACAGCCTCATCCGCTCGGCCTGCAGGCCGTCGAGGAGACCACGGCGTTCCCGCATGCCCGCCACCTCCGCCTCGCACCGGTCGAGCGCCGCGAGCACGTCCGGGTTGTCGCGGCGCAGGTAATCGGGCACGGCATGACCGACCACCGCGGCGAGCAGCAACGCCGCCGAGACACCCAGGCGCAGCAGCACACCGCGGATCGCGTCCATCTCAAGGCACCCGCTGGAACGTCATGTGGTCCTCGGTCGCGACCGGGGTCATGACCAGCGTGTCCGGCGCCGTGAGCCGCAGATGCACCGGGACCCAGGTGCCGCGCGTGCGCGATTCCTTGATCCACACCTCGCCGACGAAGTCCGCCGACGTCGCGCCCCCGGCCCCGGCCGGTGGCGCGACGCGCGCGACATGGCGGAACAGCAGGCGGTCGGCCGGGTCGGAAGGCTCGTAGTCCTCGAGGCTCTCGGCCACGAAACGCGCCGCGAGCAACGCGTCCCCACCGCGACTCGCCGCGACGAAGAACTCGACCACCGCCCGTCCCGAGGCCATCGACCATCGCCCGAGCAGCACCTTGGGGTCGAGTGGCGCCTCGACCGGCGCCGGCGGGGTGCTCGCGGCCATCGCCTGGTCGAAGGTCTGGAAGCCCGGCGAGGTGGCGGCGTTGTCGCTTCCGAACAGGTCGACGGGGCCGGGAGCCGGCGCGGGCGGCCGACCGAGCGCCGCCCTCTCGGACCGCAGCAGCGCCAGCCGCTCGCGGCCGGACGCGATCTCGGCGTCGAGGGTCGCGTTGTCACGCTCGAGCTCCGCGCGCATCACGCTGGCTCGCCCGAGCATGGCGTCGAGCTCGTCGAGGGAGCCGATGGGCTCGGCACCGAAGCGGATGACGCCGTCGGGCACCACGTAGGTCACGGCGTCGATCTGGGTCGCTCGATTCCCGACCGCCGCATCGCCGCGGCTGCGCGACACCGCGACGGCATGGGCGAGCAACGCGCGCGACTGCTGGTCCATGTCGCGCGGGCTGATCTGACCGGCCCGGTAGAGATCCAGCGCCTGGCCGAGCGACATCCGCCGCTCGATCTTGAGGTCCCGGTACAGGGCCACCGCACGGTCCAACGCGTCCAGTCGACGTTGCGGCTCGACCTTGAGGCTGTCGTAGAGCAAACCGGCGATCTCGCGCTCGATCGTCCGCCGCTCGGCCGCGAGCCGAGCGAGCACGGCATGGTGTCGCTCACGCTCCGCCGCGAGGCTGCCGACCGCCGCGATCTCGGCGAGGTTGCTCCGCCGACGGCTCTCCGCGTGGTCGACCTCGCCGGCGACGCGCGCGATCTCGGCGTCGATCTCGGCGACCTCGCGCGCGAAGGGGGCGGCGAGATCGAGCGCACCGGCGAGCGTCACGACCGACATGGCGAGCATCGTGGCCCACGCCCGACGCCGAGCCGTGGTCCCTGCCGAGGCCCCCCCGACGAGCCGTGAGTTCATCGCACCAGCACCTCCTCGATCACGATGAATCCATTCTCCCGGGTGGCGCATCCGCCAGTTTGACGGCCATCAATGCGTCCGCGCTCGCGCGGCGCGGATGCTCGTGCCATCACGTTCACATGGCGTCATGGCGATGGCTCGATCGGGTGGTGCTCTCCTCTTCGTCCTGCTCACGCTGTGGACGCTCGGCACGGCGAGCCAGTCGGCCCTCGCGCAAGTGCCGCGGTCGGGCGCCGAGCCCGCGCGTCCACCCTCTCACTTCCCGGCACTCCCGCCGGGTGCGGTGATGGCTCCGTCGCAGGCGTTCGCGGAGCTGCTCGACCTGTTCGCGACGCTGTACCTCCGCCCCAACGGCAGCGAGCTCCATCGCGCCCTGATGCTGGCGCCGGCGCCGTCGATGGTCGGCATCGGGCATGCGCTCGCGCGTCAGACCCGCTTCGCTCATCAGACACCGTCGGGTGGCGCCGTCGTGAACCAGCTCTATCACGAGCTCCGCGTGTTCGCGCAATGGCTGGCCGAGGAGTACGACCGGCAGGGCCGGGGTTCGGTCAGCGCCGAATGGCTGTTCGGGCTCGCCGATCGCGCGGCGCGGGGAGGCGAGGTGGACACGGTGCGCAGCACCTTCAACATCGAGCCCGACGCGGTGCCGGCCATCGCAGCCCTGGGCGGGGCGCCGGACTACGCCACCGCCTACGGCAAGGCGTTCGACGCACTCCGGCGCCAGGAGGACGAGGTCACCCTGCTCGGCCAGCGGGTCTTTCCCTCCAACGAGGTCGAGACCACCTGCGAGGCCACGTACAACCGCGGCGTGGATGCGTTCAACGAGGCGCTGCGCGCCTGGTCGGCCGGACGCCCGGGCGCCGCCGAGTCCCTGGTGAATCAGGCCGAGGCGCTGCTCCGGCACGCATGCAAGGACATTCCCGGGTGCGCGAGCCTCGCCTGCGGCATCTATCCGAAATTCCACAAGGACGCCGGCGTCTGGGCCAATCGGCCGCCGCGCATGGACCCGTCGACCGAGCCGCTGCCGCGCTGGGGACAGAACTGACGCGCCCGGCCTTGCGCGTGTCCTGCGTCGCGCGCTACACGATGCCCTTCTCGGCGTAGGGGCGATTCTCGACCACTCGGCGCCAACCGAAGCAGGAGAGATCGATGCTCCGCCACTCGCGGTGGAGGATGATCTCGGCGATTCCGCGACCGGTCGCCGGGGCGTGCATGATGCCGTGGCCGGAGAAACCGTTCGCCAGCACGAGATTCTCCAGTCCACCCACCCACGGGCCGAGGATCGGGGAACGATCGAGCATGCTACGTGCGTAGTGACCGCGCCAGCTCCGCTCCAGACGGATTCGCTCCATGGCCGGGATTCGTCGCGCGAGCGCCGGCCAGACCACCTCGTCGAAGTAGGCCGGCGACACCTCGAAGTTCCACCCTGGCTTCTCGGCCCAGTTGGGGACGCCGCCGATGTAACCGGCACCCTCCGGCCGAAAGGCGAGATCGGTCTCGGTCTTGACGAACGGCAGTGGCTCCAGCGCCGACTCGCACCGCAGGTAATAGCTCTCGCGCGACATCGGCTCGACCGGCAGCTCGAGCCCCACGCCTCGCACGAGCTCGGCGCACCAGGCGCCGCAGGCGTTGACGAAGACGTCGGCGGTGATGCGTGAGCCGTCGCCGAGGACGGCGGCGCGCACCGCGGTCGCGTCCGCCTCCAGCGCGGTGACCTCGGCCGCGACGTAGCGCACCCCGAGGGCACGCGCGCAGCGGCGGAACCCCATCAGCGCGGCGTGGGGGTCGATCCAGGCGTCGTGATCGGAGAGCACCGCGAGGTCGACGCCGTCGGTCGCGATCGAGGGGAACCGCTCCCCCAGCGCACGCGGCGTGAGCAGCTCGACCTCGACCCCCATCTGCGCCTGGAGGGCGAAGTTCGCCTCCATCTGCGCCGCCCCGCCGGCGTCGGACACGAACAGATAACCCTGGCGCCGGAAGCCGATGTCCGCGGGCGTGCCTGCGTCGGCCATGGTGGTCGCGAAGTCGCGATAGAAGGCGAGCCCGTAGCTTGCCATCTCGATGTTCTCGGGCAGGCTGAACAGCCGCCGGATCCCGCCGTTCGAGCGCGGGGTCGCGGCATGCTCGTAGGTCGGGTCGCGCTCGACCACCACCACCTCGCCGGCGCCGCCCGCGCGCGCCAGGTGCCAGGCGATGCTGGAGCCGATGATGCCGCCGCCGATGATCAGGATGTCCGCGTGCATGTGCCCTCGACCGGTGACCACTCACGAGGCGGCGAGTATAGGACGCCGCCGGCACCGGACAAGGACGTGGGCGAGCGACGTCTCTCGCAAGCGCGGGCCGGCGGCGCGCATAATCTCGTTCCCACCCTCGAGCGAGGCGCGGTGTGATGACGGCGGCAGGATCCCGAGCAGGAATGCCATGACGGTGCAGGTCCCGAGGGCGCTCGCCACTCGCGCCTGGCTCGGACTCGCCTTCCTCGCGGCGAGCTTCGCGCTGCTCTGGCTGCTCGGCCCGATTCTGACCCCGTTCCTGATGTCCGCCCTGCTGGCCTACCTGTTCGATCCGTTGGTCGATCGGCTCGAGGCCCGTGGGCTCTCGCGCACCGCCTCGGTGAGCCTGGTCTTCGTGCTGCCAGTCGCGGTGCTGATCGCGGTGCCGCTGCTCCTGGTGCCGGTGCTCGAGACCCAGCTCCGGGTCCTGGTCCAGCTCGTCCCGATCGCCATCGATCACGCGCGCGACACGATCGTGCCCTGGCTCCAGGCCAATCTCGGCGTCGATCCCTCGCTCCTCGACGTCGATGGTCTGAAGCGGGCCGTCACCGAGCACTGGCGCCAGGCTGGTGGCATCGCCGCCAGCGTGGTCGCCTACGCCACCCGATCCGGCTTCGCGCTCGTGGGCTGGGTGGCGAGCGTGGTGCTGGTGCCGGTCGTCACCTTCTACACCCTGCGCGACTGGGATGCGCTGGTGGCCGACGTGCACGATCTGCTGCCGCGCGACATCGAGCCCACGGTGAGCCGTCTCGCCCGTGAGTCGGACGAGGCGCTCGGCGCGTTCCTGCGTGGGCAGGTCACGGTGATGCTCGCGCTGGGTCTGATCTACGCGGTCGGCCTGTGGATGTGCGGGCTCGATCTCGCGCTGCTGATCGGGATGCTGGCGGGGCTGGTGAGCTTCGTTCCCTACCTCGGCAGCATCGTCGGCATCGGCGCGGCCGCCATCGCGATGCTGCTGCAGACCGGTCAGCCGCTCGACCTGGTCCCGGTCGCCGCCGTCTTCGTGGTCGGCCAGGTGCTGGAGGGCTTCGTGCTCACGCCGCGACTGGTGGGGGATCGCATCCGGCTGCACCCGGTGGCGGTCATCTTCGCGGTCATGGCGGGTGGTCAGCTCTTCGGCTTCCTCGGCATCCTTCTCGCGCTGCCGGTGACCGCGGTCCTCGCGGTGCTGGTGCGCTGGCTACATCGCGAGTACAAGTCGAGCGACGTCTACCACGGTGATCGGCCCGAGCCACCAGAGGAACCCACCGACGACGACTCGCACACGGCGTCGACCCTCGATGGCGTCGCGGGCGGCGCGCCACCGTCGCCCGCGACGCCACCACCCAAGGGGTGAGCTCGCCCTCGCCGGAGCCGGCCGCGCGCGGTCGGCCCACCGAGTCTCAGTCGTCGCCGAGCACCTCGATCGCCACGCGCCCGGCATTCACCGCCGTCGGCCAGCCGGAGTAGAAGGCGATGTGGGTGATCAGCCCCTTGATCTCCTCCCTGGTCACGCCGTTGTCGAGCGCGCGCTGCATGTGCCCGCGCAGCTCCTCGGTGCGGTAGTGCGAGGCGAGCACCGCCACCGTGACCAGACTGCGGTCGCGCTTCGACAGGTCGGTGCGCTCCCAGATGTCCCCGAACAGGACGTCGTCGCGGAGCTGTCCGAGCTTGGGGATGAACTCGTAGACGGTCTGCTTCTTCGCCATCGCTGTCTCCTCGGTCGGCGTCGTGCGCCGGTGAACGGCGCGGGTCGGGTCGAGTTCCTGGGCTGCGGCGGCGCCGCAGCATCCGCGAGTCTATACCCCGTCTGGCCGGACGTGCGCCGGGCCACGTAGGATCGTCTCGCGCGCGCCGCGAGGTGCGTGCGGCAACGTGAAACACGGGGATCGGCATGACCACCAGCCTGCGCGCCGCGCTGTTCATCGACTTCGACAATGTCTTCTCCGCGCTGCGCGAGCACGACGAGCAGGCCGCCGAGTACTTCGTCCAGGAGCCACTCGCGTGGCTCGACTGGTTCGAGCGTGGCGGGCACGAGGTGGGCGCGCGCGAGCGCGACGAGGACACGCCGCCCGCGCAACGCCGCGTGCTGCTGCGCCGCTGCTACCTCAATCCGCAGGCGTTCTGGCGCCAGCGGGCGGGCTTCGTGGCGGCCGGATTCCAGGTCGTCGACTGCCCCCAGCTCACCACGGCCGGGAAGAACTCCGCCGACATGGTGATGGCGCTCGACATCATCGAGACCCTGGCCCACGAGACCCGGTTCGACGAGTTCCTGCTCTTGTCGGGCGACGCCGACTTCGCACCGGTGCTGTTGCGCCTGCGCGCCCACGACCGGCGCACCGCACTGCTCGCCAATGGCCGCATCGCCTCGGCGCTGCGCAACTCCGCCGACATCGTGGTGGCGCTCGATCAGTTCCTGAGCGGCGCCCTCGGCATCGGGCCCGCTGCCGTCGATGCCGACGAGGACACCGTGGTCGAGCACCTGCGCAATCGCATCCGCGAGGCATCGGAGCCGTCGCTGCTGTCGGCCCTCGGTGCCAACGCGACCGCGACGTTCGGCGTGGGCCTGCGCGAGGCCGGCTGGTTCGGGCATCGCTCGCTCAGCCGGTTGCTCCGCGCGCGGCTGGCCGACGAGGTCGCGATCACCGGCCGCCACGTCTACGTGCCGGGCCAGCACGCGGCGCCACAGCCCGACGCCGAGCCGACCGACACCGACGCTGCCACCGTGCTCGGCCCGGAGCTCGACGCGGTCGACGCCGAGACCATCCGTCAGGTCTGCGATGCGACCGGCTCACCCCTGCTGTCCTCGGCCAGCTATCGCGCGCTGTTCTCCGCGCTGGCCGACGTGCTCGCCACCGGAGCCCGCGCGCAGAGCGACGTGGTGCGGCTGGTCCGTCAGTACCTCGACGACGAGGCCGTGCAGGTGAGTCCGCGCGAGATCGGCTTCGTCTTCTACGGATATCACCTCGGCGGTCACAGCTACGACGCGTTGGCCGGCGATGCCACCGCGTTGGCGGAGGCCTTTCGCTCCAACCTCCGCCACCGCTGCAGCAAGCGCGGCCTCCTGCTCGACGACGAGCAGGAGGCGGTGATCGACGACTGGCTGCTCGGCACGCCGGACGAGCCGCCCGACGCCAGCGCGGCGGCCACGGTCGAGAGCTGACCGCGGCGCCGCGGGCTCGCCCTGCTCAGGGCGCGACGGTGCCCACGATGAGGATGCTGAACCACTTGCCGGAGACCGCGCTCTCGAAGCGATAGCAGCCATTGGCGTCGGTCAGTGCGAGCTGGGGCACCTCGTCCTTCTGCAAGAGCAGCACCGGGTTCAGTGCGAGCTTGATCCCGGTGACCTCGATGCAGCCGGTCACCGCGCCCTCGGGCGGCGCGAATCCGATCACCAGGTCGTCGATGAAGACCGAGTCGTCGACCCAGTCCCGGATCTCGATGAAGCCGAACGGGGTGTCGCTGACGATGCCGCCGAAGTGCCCACCGCCGGAGCCACCGAAGTCGTCGGAGGTGTGCAGCGCCGGAGCGCCCTCCGACTCGTAGACCTCGATGGTCATCGCGCCGGGGAAGAACGCTCCCACCGCGACCGCGGGCTGCGAGAGCGCGACGTGAATCCTTCCCGCGCCCCGCAGACCGGTGCCGTCCTCGACGAACAGCTCGTCGAGCAACACGGTGTCGTCGCCATCGGTGAACGTGGCGCCCTCGCTCGCGTACTGCCCGGTCACCACCGTGCCAGGGGCCAACTCCGAGAAGCCGACCCGCGTGATTGGGCCGCCGAACGCGGCCTGCCAGGTTCCGAAGTCCGTGAAGTCGGTGAACACCGTCGCCGCCATCGCGGCCGACGGGGCGTTGGAGCCGCCGTTGTCGATCTCGTTGCCGAGCGCGATTGCACTCGCGGCGACCCCCGCGATCAGGACCATTGCTCGCTTCATCGTGCCATCCCTCCACGTCGAGCCGACGGGCTCGCCTGCTCGGGCTTGATAACCCCAAGCGCGGATCGAGCCAATGACGTGGGTCACGCCGGTTGCGAAAGGGTACCGGTCCGCAGGACTGGCATTCCCGACGCCTACGGCGCGACGGCGCCGACCGCGGCAGCGCGCGAGGCGTCACGGTGGAGCAGTGCATAGACGGCTGGCACGAGGACGAGCGTGATCAGGGTCGAGGCACCGAGCCCTCCGATCACCGCTCGGGCCAGCGGGGCCTGGGCGTCGGCACCCTCACCGAGCCCGAGGGCGAGAGGGAGCAACGCGAGGATCGTGGTCAGCGTGGTCATGAGCACCGGCCGCAGCCGCCGCCGACCTGCCTCGGTCACCGCCACGAAGGTCGATTCCCCCGCGCGCCGTAGCTGCGCCGCCTGGTCGACCAGCAAGATGGCGTTGTTGACCACGATCCCGCCGAGCATGATGCAGCCGATGGCCGACTGGAGGTTCAGGGTGGTCTCGGTCAGGAACAGCGTGAGGATCACGCCGACCGCGGCCACCGGGACCGAGAGCATGACCACCAGCGGGTCGACCAGAGACTCGTACTGAGACGCGAGCACCATGTAGACGAGGAGCAAGGCGAGCAGCAACGACAGCACGAGCTCGTCGAACGCCTCGCGCTGCTCGGCGAAGTTCCCGGCGATCCGCAGCTCGTATCCTGCAGGATGCGGGATCGCGTCGAGCCGCGCCTGGACGTCCGCCGCCACCGACCCGAGGTCGCGACCGGCGACGTTGGCGCTGACGGTGATCAGGCGCTGCTGGTCCTTTCGCCCGATGGCCACCGGGCCAGTCGCCGAGCGCGTGGAGACGAGATTGCGCAGCGCGACCTGCTCCCCGCTCGCGGTTCGCAACGACAGGTCGAGCACCTCGTCGAGCGAGCGCCGCTCGGCGTCCTCGAGTTGGACCAGGATGCGGTACGAGTTGCCGCCGACCCGGTACTCGCCGGCGGTGGAGCCCGCCATCGCGGTCTCGATCGTCCGCGTGACGTCGCGAGCGCTGAGCCCGAGATCCGCGACCTTGGCGCGGTCGACCTCGATAAAACGCTGCGGCAGACCCGCGTCGCGACTCGACTCGGCATCGGTGATGCCCTCGACGGTGAGGAGCGCGTCCGCCACGCGGGTCGCGAGCAGTCCGAGGGTGTCGAGGTCGAATCCACGCACCTCGACCGCCATGCCTTCACCGCTCGCGAGTAGACGCTCGAGCAGGAACTGCCCCTGGGGCGCGCGAACCCTGATCTGGACCCCGGGGATCGCCTCGCGCTGGAAGCGCCGACGGAGATCCCTCGCGATCTCGGTATTCGACCGCGTACGCGCCGCCGCGGGTCCGAGCGCGATGCGGATGTCGCCACGCGCCGCCGCGTTGCCGCGCGCGCCGGACGAGCTCACGCTGACCACCTTGGAGACCGCCTCCGGCACCGCCTCGTCGACCACCGCCTCCATCTCGCGCGTGAGCCGGTCGGCGAGCTCGATCCGCGTGCCGACGTCGAACTGCCCGCTGACGCGTACCTCGCCCTCGTCGCTCGGCGGCAGGAACTCGGTGCCGATCAGCGGCGTGAGCCCGACGCTCGCCAAGACCACGAGCGCCGAGAGCATGACGGTGAGCCACGGGGCGCGCAGCGTCGCGGCGAGGAGATCGCGATAGCCGTTCTCGAGGCGCTCGAACGCGTGACCGCTGGCCATCGCGATCCGCGCGGCGCCGTCGCCCGCCCCACGCCCCGGCGTGCTCGCGAGCAGCCTCGCACTCAAGCTCGGCACCAGGCTCAGCGAGACCAGCAGCGCGCAGGTCAACGAGAACATGACGACGTACGCGAGCTCCTCGAACAGCACGCCGGCCACGCCCTCGACGAAGACGAGTGGCAAGAAGATGACCACGGTGGTGATGGTGCCGGCCACGATCGCGGCGGCGACGTCTCGCGTGCCCTCGACCGCCGCGACCTCGGGCGTGTCGCGCTGCTCGTGCCGCCGGCGGAAGATGCTCTCCAAGACCACCACCGAGCTGTCGACCATCATCCCCACCCCCAGCGCGAGGCCCCCGAGGGTCATCAGGTTCAATGTGAAGTCGCAGAAGTAGAGCAGCGCGAAGGTGGCTCCGACCGAGATCGGGATCGCGAGCGCGATGACCAGCGTGCTGCGCAGGCTGCGCAGGAAGAACAGCAGCACCAGCACCGCGAGCGCGCTGCCGTAGACCACCGATTGGGCGACATTCGCGATCGCGCGCTCGATGAAGTTGCCCTGATCGATGACCGGGATGACGCGAAGCTGAGGGAATCGCGCGTTGACCGCCTCGACCTCGGCCAGCACGCGACGCGCGACCTCGACGGTGTTCTCGTCGGCCTGCTTGCGAATCGCGACCCGCAAGCCGATGTCGCCGTCGACCCTGACGATCCGCGACTGCTTCTGGTAGGTGTCGAGCACCCGCGCCACCTGGCGCAAGGTCACCGCCGCGCCATCGCGGTGCGCGACCACGGTATCGCGGATCTCGTCGATGCTCGCGAACTCCGCCGGCGCGCGCAGCGTCACCTCGTAACGACCTTCCTCGATCTTGCCGGCCGGGCGGTCGAGATTGGCGTTGCGGATCGCATCGAGCACGTCGTCGAGCGGGAGGCCGAGCGCGTTCAGCTTGTCGGGATCGATCTCGACACGCACCTCGCGGTCGAAGCCACCCCACGGATCCACCTGTGCCACACCGGGGATGCGAGCGAATCGGTAGCGAATCCGGTCCTCCACGATCTCGGTGAGCTCGACCGGATCGAGCCGGCTCGAGATCCCGAGCAGCACCACCGGAAAGCTGTCGATGTCGAACTTGCTGACCCGCGGGCGGCCCGCCTCCTCGGGGAGCTCGCTCAGCTCGTCCTCGATGGTCGCCTGGACGTCGAGCGCGGCCGCGTCGACGTCGGTGCCCCACGCGAAGCTCACGCGCACCCGACTGTTGCCCTCGTAGGACTGCGAGGTCATCTCCACCACGCCGGGGACGGTGGCGACGATCTCCTCGACGATCTGGGTGACCAGGCGCTCCATCACCACCGGATCGGCGCCGTCGTACTGGGTGCGGACGGTCACCGTCGGCAGCTCGATGCTCGGCAGGAGGTCCACCCGCAAACGCTGCAGCGCGACCACACCCAGCACCACCACCATCAGCGTCACCATGGCGGTGAGCACCGGGCGGCGCACGCTTCCTGCGGCGAGACTCACTGCCGCGAGACCTGCCGGTCGGCGCTGACGCTCACCACCGCGCCGTCGTCGAGGAGCTGCTGACCGAGCGTCACCACGCGACCGGTGATGCCCTCACCACGCACCTGCACCCGGCCGTCCTCGCGATGCCCGGGGACCACCACCCGCCAGTGCACGGTGCTCCCATCCTCGCCGAGCACGAACACGCCATCGCGCTCGTCACGTCGCACCAGCGCCTGGTCCGGGACGATCACCGCGTCGTCCACCCGGTCGAGGACCACGGTGGCGCGCACGAACATCCCCGGCTTGAGCCGCTGGTCGGCATTGTCCACCTCGGCCTCGATGCGGGCCTGCCGGGTGTTCTCGCGAAACACCGGCGCCACGCGTGCGATACGACCCTCGAAGACCGCCTCGGGGTACGCGTCGGTGCGCAGCGAGACCGCCTGGCCGACACCGAGCATCGCGTAATCACGCTCTGCGACGTGGAAGACCGCGACGATCGGACTGAGCTCGACAATCCTCAGAAGCGGCGCGTTGGCCGCGACCGTGTCGCCCTCGTCGACCAGCCGCTCGGCCACCACCCGCCGCTCGCCGCCGCCCCGCCACGCGGCGACGACCGCGGTGTAGCGCAACCGTATGCGTGTCGCCTCCAGCGCCGCCTCGGCGCGAGCGAGCTGAGCCCGCGTCACCTCGACGTGGGCTCGACGCGCGAGCTGCTCCGCCTTGGCCGCGTCACGTTGCGACTCCGATGCCACACCGCGCGCGCGGAGCTGCTCGACGCGGCGCAACTCGCGCTCGGCGATGTCGAGCAGGCTCTGCGCCTCGCCCAGATTGGCCTCGGCCACCGCGCGCTCGGCCTCGGCCTGCGCCACCGCCTGCACGTGCTCGTCGTCGTCGAGCTCGGCGATCGCCTGGCCTCGGGTCACGGTGTCGGCGAGGTCGACGTGCAGGCGTTCCAGCCGTCCCCCGACCTTCGCCGCGACCACCATCTCCGCACGGGCCGCGAGGGTGCCGGAGAAGGTGCGGCGATGGGCGATCGACCCTCGCTCGACCACCGCCACCTCGACCGGGACCGGTAGCGAGGCACCACGCCTGACCGGCTTGCTCGCGGCCTCCTGCAGCCGAGCGTGAGCCACCCAGGCCACCGCCGCGACCATGCCCAGTCCGACCAGACCCAAGATGACCCTGCGCATGCCCGGGGATTGTACCGACCGAGTCTGAACCGGCGCTGAACCCGCCTGGCACTCCCGCTCGCGCGGCGGGCGAGCTGCGCCGGCTCACTCGTCTCCGCGGCTCGGGGGCAGATCGGTCACCGCGCCGACGTCGAGCACCGGAGATGCGTCGATGTCGCCTGCGTCCAGCAGCGACACGACCCGCAACAGCGCAGCGACCACCCCCGCCTGCTCCCAATCGGGGAGGCGGCCGAATCGCTGCCGAAAGGTCTCCTGCAGCAAGTCGGGCGCGGCGTCGAGGACCGCCACGCCCTGGTCGGTGACTGCCACCCAGACCCGGCGGCGGTCGCGCTCGCCGCGGCGGCGGCGGACGAGGCCGTTGGCCTGCAGCTTGTCGACCAGGATCGAGACCGTCGCGAGTCGCAAGTCGACCGCTCTCGCGAGCTCGCCGGTGAGCATCTCGCCGCGGGTTCTCAGGGCCCGCAGCACCAGGAGCTGGGACGCGGTGAGCCCGGCATGTCGGGCGAGGCTCCTGGCGCTGGCCTCGGTCGCCTTGAGGATGCGCCGCAGTGCGACCAGGGCATGCTCGGACAGATCGTGCATCGGATTGACCGTCGGAATCGGTTGGCAGCCCACAATAGTTCTTTTGAAGAACTAAATCACGCCGATCAACGAACCATATTTCCCCCAAGAATCCCGGTTGATTTGCCGCTTCGGCGAGAAACGCGTACACTCTGCCTCGAACTTCTTGGTGTTTTTAGTTTTCTCTAGAAACTTTTACGGAGACCAATGCCAGTCCAGTCAGCCGTCGCTCCACCCCTCACCCGCCCGGACCGCGGTCGCGAGATCGCCAGGTCGACCATCAGCATCGCACCGCCACGGGGCACCGATGCCGCCGACGTCCACGCACTCGTCGCCGACTGCCCGCCGCTCGATCGCAACTCGCTGTACGCGAACCTGCTGCAGTGCACACACTTCGCGACCACCTGTGCCCTCGCACGGCGTCGCGACGACGTGGTGGGCTGGGTATCCGGCTACCTGCCGCCCGACAAGACGAGCACCTACTTCCTGTGGCAGGTCGCAGTCCGCGACGACGCCCGAGGTCAGCGGCTGCCGCTTCGCCTCGTCCGCGACATCCTGGCGCGCCCGGTCTGCCGGGAGGTGCGCTACCTCGAGACCACGATCACCCCGGACAACTCGGCTTCCTGGGCCCTGTTCGAGAGCATCGCCGCGTGGTTGTCCGCGCCGCTCCGGCGCAAGGTGCACTTCGAGCGCGAGGCCCACTTCCGCGGCCGCCACGAGCCGGAGGTGCTGGTCACCATCGGCCCGTTCTCGCCACCACGCCTGAACTGACGCCTTCCGCCCCGGGCAGCTCGCGCAGCCGCGCCAGCGGCTCGTCGCCGCGCCCGTCGGCCCCTCTTTCCCGAACCCGAGGAGACGATTGCCATGTCGTTCACGGTCCCCAATCGCCCGTCCGATGTCTTCGAGCGCCGCGAGTCCGCGGTGCGCAGCTACTGCCGCGCCTTCCCCACCACATTCGTCCAGGCGCGAGGCGCAACGCTCGTCGACGACCAGGACCGGGAGTATCTCGACTTCCTCGCCGGGTGCTCCTCGCTCAACTACGGACACAACCATCCGGCGCTCAAGTCCGCCCTCGTCGCCCACATCGAGCGCGACGGTGTCGCGCATGGCCTCGACCTGCACACCGACGCCAAGCGCCACTTCCTCGAGACCTTCGAGCACATCGTCCTCGAGCCCCGCGGCCTCGACTATCGGGTGATGTTCCCGGGTCCGACCGGAGCGAACGCGGTGGAGGCGGCGCTGAAGCTCGCGCGCAAGGTGACCGGGCGCGAGCGCGTCATCGCCTTCACCGACGGCTTCCACGGCATGACCCTCGGCGCCCTCGCCTGCACCGGAAACGCCACCAAGCGCGCCGGCGCCGGGATCGCGCTACCTGGGGCCGAGCATGCGCCGTATGACGGCTACTTCGGCCCCGACGTCGACACCGCGGCCCAGCTCGAGCGCATGCTCGCCGACCCCGCCTCGGGCATCGACGCGCCGGCCGCGTTCCTGGTCGAGGTGGTCCAGGGCGAGGGTGGCCTGAACGTCGCGAGCGATGGGTGGCTACGGTCGATCGAGCGCCTCGCCCGCAACCACGGCGCACTCCTCGTGATCGACGACATCCAGGCGGGCTGCGGTCGCACCGGCCCCTTCTTCAGCTTCGAGAAGGCCGGAGTCCGCCCCGACGTGGTGACGATGGCGAAGTCGCTCTCCGGCCTCGGCCTGCCGATGGCGCTGACGCTGATTCGCCCCGAGCTCGACGTCTGGAGCCCCGGCGAGCACAACGGCACCTTCCGCGGCAACAACCACGCCTTCGTCACTGCCGCGCGGGCCATCGAGCTCTTCTGGTCCGACGACAGCTTCCAGCGCGAGATCGAGCGCAAGGGCGCACACCTCGGCCGGCGCCTGCGCGAGATCGCCGCCGCCGCCGAGATCGCGACCCGGGTCAAGGGGCGCGGGATGATGCGGGGCATCGAGATGCGAAGCGGCGCGCTCGCGGCGCGCGTGTGCGCCGAATGCTTCGAGCGCGGCCTGATCATCGAGACCAGCGGCGCCGACGACGAGGTGGTGAAGGTGCTCTGCCCGCTCACCATCGACGACGCGAAGCTCGATGCCGGGCTCGACATCCTCGAGCAGGCGATCGCGGCGGTGTCCGCCTCGGTCCACCGCGCCACCGCCTGAGCCCGAACCCATTCACGAGCCAACGGAGACACACGATGATCATTCGAGACCTGAGCCAGGCCACCCATGGCATGCGCCGCGTGGACAGCGACGGCTGGACCTCGGTCCGCCTCCTGCTCGAGGACGACGACATGGGATTCTCGTTCCACATCACCACCATCCACGCCGGCGCCGAGCTCGAGATGCACTACAAGCATCACCTCGAGAGCGTGTTCTGCATCTCGGGCACGGGCTCGATCGAGGACCGGGCGACCGGTGAGCGTCACTCCATCGGGCCGGGTGTGCTGTACGCACTCGACGCCCACGACCGACACGTCCTGCGCGCCGAGGAGACGATGGTGATGGCGTGCGTGTTCAATCCACCGGTCACCGGGCGCGAGGTCCACGGCGCCGACGGGGCCTATCCGCCCCCGGTCGACGTCGCCACCCCCGCACTCGAGAACGCCGCCGCCTGAGTGCCGGTGAAGCACTCGACCACCACATCGCCGGGGCACCCGCGGCCAGCCGCGAGGGCCCCGGCGGTCGACCCATCGGGGCATTCCCGGTCACTCGCGCGAGCGGGGGTGACGCCCATCGAACACCTGCAGTGCAGCACGAGCAACGACATGCCCGAGACCAACGGCCACACCGTCGAGAAGATCGGCGGCACCTCCATCGCACGCACCGACGTGGTGCTCGAGAACGTCCTGCTGACCCGCGACGCCGTGAAGGCGCCATACGGTCGAATCTTCGTCGTCTCCGCCTACGCCGGGATGACCGACCGACTGCTGGAGGACAAGAAGACCGGCGCTCCGGGCGTGTATGCCCTGTTCGCCGGCGCCCGCAACAAGTGGGAATGGAGCGACGCGCTGTCCGAGGTCGCCATCGCGATGCAGCGCAAGAACGCGGAGGTCCTCGGTGACTCGCCCGAGCGCGAGGAGGCGGACGCCTTCGTCCGGGAGCGCGTCGAGGGCGTACGCAACTGCCTCATCGACCTGCACCGTCTGTGCGCCTACGGTCAGTTCCGGCTCGACGAGCACCTGGCGACGGTGCGCGAGATGCTGGCCGCCCTCGGTGAGGTGCACAGCGCGCACAACACCGCAGCGCTGCTCCGCCAACGTGAGGTCAACGCGGTATGCGTCGATCTCACCGGCTGGCGTTGCGAGCGCAAGCTCACCCTCGACGAGCGCATCCAGGAGGCTCTGGAGCGCATCGATCTCGCGACCCAGCTACCGGTGGTCACCGGCTACGCGAGCTGCGTCGACGGCCTCGTGAGTCGCTTCGACCGTGGTTACACCGAGGTCACGTTCTCGCGGATCGGCGCGCTCACCGGGGCACGTGAGGCGATCATCCACAAGGAGTTCCATCTCTCCAGCGCCGATCCGAGGCTGGTCGGCGAGTCACGCGTGCGCAAGATCGGCGCCACCAACTACGACGTCGCCGATCAGCTCTCGAACATGGGCATGGAGGCGATTCACCCCAAGGCGGCGAAGGGTCTACGCCAGGCGAGCATCCCGCTACGGGTCCGCAACACCTTCGACCGCGAGGATCCCGGGACCGTGATCCGTGGCGACTTCCGCCCGGCTCGGGCGCGCCCGGAGATCGTCACCGGTCTGCGCGGCGTGTTCGCGCTCGAGGTCTTCGAGCAGGACATGGTGGGAGTGAAGGGCTACGACGCCGAGATCCTGGCGGCGTTGACCCGGCACGACATCCGAATCGTCAGCAAGTGCTCCAACGCCAACACCATCACCCACTACGTCGACTGCCCGGCAGGTCGCGCGGAGCAGGCGGCGACAGAGCTCGACGCGCGATTCGACGGCGCCGAGGTGGGGCTGCGCCGGCTCTCCATCGTGTCGGTCATCGGCGCGAACCTCGACCACGCGGAGCTCGCCGCGCAGGCCACCACGGCACTGGTCGAGGCGAAGGTGCCGTTGCTCGGGCTGCACCGGCTCACCCGCGGCACCGATCTCCAGCTCATGGTGGCGGAGGCAGATTTCGACGGCGCGGTCCGCGCCCTGCACGCCGCGCTGATCGAGACGCGCCCCGCCGACACCCTGACCGACCTCGACGCCGCCGCCTGAGCGCGCGATCGCGCTCCGGAGGCTCGGAGCGGGGTCGCCATCGGCCTTGAATCGGTCGCCGCCGTTGCCCTAATGTCCATGCCCTCGCACGGGGGCGAGGGGAGCGGCTGGATGCGACTGTTCGAAGGGTGCCGGGTCCTGGAGCTGGGCTCCACGGTGGCGGGGCCGTTCGCGTCGCGGATGCTGGCGGACTTCGGCGCCGAGGTGATCAAGGTCGAGTCGCCGGAGGGCGACGTCGCGCGCTCCATGGGACCCCGCAAGAACGGGGTCCCGCTCTACGCCGCGAGCATCATGCGCAACAAGCGCACCGTCGTCATCGACCTGCGCGTCGCGGACGGGCAGGACGTCGTGCGCCGGCTCGCGCGCCGTATGGACGTGGTGATCGAGAACTTCCGCCCCGGCACCATGGAGCGCTGGGGCCTCGGCTACGACGCGCTCGCGGCCGAGAATCCGGGCCTGGTGCTCGCCCGCATCAGCGGCTACGGCCAGGATGGACCCTACGCCGACCGCCCCGGCTACGGTGTGAACGGCGAGGCGATGAGCGGTCTGCGCGCGCTCACCGGCGAGCCGGATCGCCCCCCGCCGCGCGTGGCCACCTCGCTCACCGACTACATCGCCGGCACCTACGCCGCCTTCGGTATCGCCTCGGCCCTGCTCCATCGCACCCGTACCGGGCGCGGGCAGGTCATCGACGTCGCGCTGTACGAGAGCGCGATGAGCTATGTCGAGCCGCACATTCCGGTCTTCGCCTCGCTCGGAATCGAGGGTCGCCGCTCCGGTTCACGCCTCCCGATGAGCACCCCGAACAGCCTGTTCCCGGCACGTGACGGCCACGTCCACATCGCGGCCTTCGCCGATGGCGCGTTCCGCCGGCTGGCGACGGTGATGGGGCGCCCCGACCTCCCCGACGATCCGCGCTTCGCGACCACCCGCGCGCGTAACGAGAACGTCGATGCCCTCGAAGCGGAGATCGCGCGCTGGACCAGTGGATTCGACACCCGCGAGCTCGAGGCACTGCTGGTCGAGGCGGGCATACCGGCGAGTCGCATCTACGGCGTCGCCGACCTGTTCGACGACCCACACATCGCCGCACGCGGCGCGCTGCTCGAGGTGAGCGACGCCCGCCTCGGCTCGACCACCGTCCCCGCTCCGATGCCGAGGTTCTCGGAAACCCCGGGCACGGTGCGCTGGCTGGGTCGACCGCTGGGCGCTGACACACGGGAGGTCCTGGCCGACCTCGCCGGGCTCGACGACGCGCGGATCGCGAGCCTTCTCGAGCGGGGTGTGGTGCGCCAGCACGACCCCCGCTCCGACTGACGGCCATCGAAGGAGAGCACGTTGAACCCGAACCCGGAGCTCGCGCGACGCCGCGAGCAAGCGCTCGCCATGGGCGGGCCGGAGAAGCTCTCGCGCCGGCGCGCGCAAGGACTCCTCGACGCCCGCGCCCGCATCGACGCATTGATCGACCCCGGCTCGTTCAGTGAGTCGGGCCTGCTGGCGCGCTCCTCGGTCGAGCCGGCAGACCGCGACCGGACGCCGGCCGACGGCAAGGTCTCGGGCTATGCGCGCATCGACGGCCGCCCCGTCGCCCTCGTCTCCAACGACTTCACGGTCAAGGGCGCGTCGAGCAGCCTCACCAACATGCGCAAGATCGCCCACGTCAAGCGCACCGCCACCCAGCGTGGTCTTCCGCTGGTCTTGCTCGGTGAGTCGTCCGGCGCCCGCATGCCCGACAACATGGGCTCCGACGGCATGGGCGCCCTGCTCGGCAACGATCCCCACCAGTACGTGCGTCATCGCGAGACCCCGTGGGTGTCCGCGCTGCTCGGTGACTGCTTCGGCTCGTCCGCGTTCTACGCCTGCATCTCGGACCACGTGGTGATGCGCAAGGGTGCCTGCATGGCCATCGGAAGCCCGCGGCTGGTCGAGCTGGCGATGGGAGAGAAGGTCGACCGCGAGACCCTCGGCGGGCATCAGCATCACGCCAGCGTGACCGGCGCGGTCGACGTGGTGGTCGACGACGACCTCGCGGCCCTGGCCGAGATCCGGAGATTCCTGAGCTATCTGCCGTCGTCCGCGAGCGAGCCTCCTCCGCGCGCGGAGGTTCCGGAGGGCGCCGACGAGGCCGCGAGCACCGTCGGCGACATGCTCCCGGCCAGCCGCACCCGTGGCTACGACATGCGGCGCCTCGCGCGCCGCCTGCTCGATCCCGGCTCTGCCTACGAGCTCAAGCCGGAGTTCGGCAAGACCGCGACCACCATGCTCGGCCGGCTCGATGGGCACACCGTCGGGGTGATCGGCAACAACCCGATGTTCAAGGCCGGTGCGCTCGACCCGGCGGCGTGCGCGAAGATCACCCGCTTCCTCGCCATGTGCGACTCGTTCAACATCCCGATCGTCAACCTGGTCGACACCCCCGGATTCGTCATCGGCACCGCGGCCGAGCGCCAGAACGCGCCGACCCGCATCATGACCTACATGACCGCGCTACAGATGACCACCGTGCCGAAGCTCACCGTCATCGTGCGCAAGTCCTACGGCCAGGCCTATCTCAACATGGGTGGCGGCAGGAACTCCGACGAGGTCGCGGCCTGGCCGTCGGCGGAGGTCTCGTTCATGGACCCGCGTTTCGGTGCACGGATCGTGAGCCCCGCGGGCGCGTCGGAGGAGACCCTGGCCGAGGTCGAGGAGCAACTCGGTCGCGATTCCGAGGTGTGGGGGATCGCAGGCATGTTCGCGGTGCAGTACGTGCTCGAGCCCGGCGAGACGCGCCAGTGGCTGGTCGACATGCTGCGTGTGCACGGCGCCAGCACCCCACGGGCGATGAGCAGGCGTCAGCTCGCCGCCTGGCCGTTCAACTTCTGACAGGAGGCCAGCGCATGGCGAGCATCGATGCGGTCGCCGAGGTCACCGGCGTCGTGTTCAGCATTCTGGTCGAGGTCGGTGAGACCGTCGACGAGGGACACGAGCTGATGATTCTCGAGTCGATGAAGATGGAGGTCCCGGTCTACGCACCAGCGGCAGGGACCGTGTCCAGCATCCGCTTCGACGAGGGCGAGGTGGTCGAGCAGGGCGCGGTGGTCGCAATCCTGACCACCGGATAGCGCTCCCGGCTCGGGCACGAGAGCCGGAGGCGCCTCGGGCGCTCAGACGAGCGTGTCCATCAAGTCGATCATGAACTCGACGTCTTCCTCGGACACGTCGTCCCAGCCGGGAATGCCGATGTCGTCGAGAACCGAGCGACCCTTGTCGGATTGCGCGAGTCCGGTGAGGGCATCGTGCACTGCCACCGCCTGCTCGCCCATCGCGGGGCTGACCAGGAACAGGTGGTGGATGACGTTGATCTGACTCTCGACCAGCACGCGCAGCTTCGAGCGAATCATCGGAGACAGCTCGTTGTAGGTGTCGGCGAGGAAGAACCCGGCCGCCGCATGCCCGCGCATCAGCTCCTTGGCCACCAGCACGTAGTTCTCGCAGCGCTTGAGGGTGACGTTGGCGGCGCCGAGGTCGGCCGGCTCGAGCATGATCATGCCCATCATGTGGACGTCGGGATCGTCGGTCGTGGCCACCGTGATTCCAGGGCTCAGATCCTCGACCCGCTCGACCGGGCCCTGCGCCGACGTCGCGACGACCGTCTCGTCGCACTTGCTCCGCGGTTTCGCCACCGCGCGGTAGCCGCGCTCGCGCACCAGCCACGCGGCGTCGTAGGGGTTGGCATAGATGAGATCGACCTTGCCGTCGCGGATGGCATCGCGCTGGCGCTCGAAGTCGTCGAAGACCTCGAGCCGAATCGAGGTCTCGAGGGCGTGTTGTAGCCAGTTGTTGAGAATGAACCAACCGGCCAGATACTTGGTGTTGAAGTCCGGGCTCACGGTGAGGATCTGAGACATTCGTCGCGCTCCGCTGGCTTCAAGTCAGGGT
This sequence comes from Ectothiorhodospiraceae bacterium, assembly GCA_024234875.1. Lineage (GTDB taxonomy): Bacteria > Pseudomonadota > Gammaproteobacteria > HK1 > HK1 > JACKNM01. Next base: position 66,194 of record JACKNM010000004.1, read on the forward strand.
CCGATAGAGAGCCGCCGCCTCCTCGATCTTGCGACGCGAGGGCTTGCGCCGCACCGAGGTGTATCCGACCAGCTTCCCGCCGCGAAGGTTCGGGACCACGGTCGCGTAGACCCAGTAGTAGGCACCGTCCTTGCGCAGGTTCTTCACGTATCCGTGCCACTTCTCGCCCGCGCCGACGGTGTCCCAGAGACCCTTGAAGGCGACCGCCGGCATCTCGGGATGACGCAGGATGTGGTGCGGCTGGCCGACCAGCTCGTCCTCGGCGTAGCCCGACATGAAGACGAAGGAGCGATTGACGTGGGTGATGATCCCCTCGGGGTCGGTGCGGGAGACGATGAGCTTGCCCTCGGGAAAGGGAACCTCGCGATCGACCACGTGCACCGTCCGCGTCGATCCGTCACAGAACGTGAGCGTGTGGCGAGTGGCCTCGCCTTCCACATCACATGCCTGGATGTCGTTCATGGCTCGTCCTCCACGCGCGCTCGGCGTGTCTCGCTTCCAACCGAATCCCCGACGAGCGCTCAGAGCACCTTGGCGATGCTGCTCGCGGCCCGCTTGGCATCCAGGAAGATCAGACCGAGCTTCGCCTGCGCCTTGGCGAGCACCGACAGCACCGCATCGCTGCCGGCGTAGGTCATGAGGATGTAGCCACCGCTCCCCTTCACCAGCGCCTGCTCCAGCTCTCCGCGATCGAGCTCCTGCGCGCTGCGGTCACCGAGCGTCAGCATGGCCGCGATCATCGCGCCGACCCGATCCTCGTCCATGTTCGCGGGCAGCACGCTCGCGATCATCAGCCCGTCGGTCGAGACCACCGCCGAGGCCTCGATGTCGGCCGAGGTGCCGTTCAGGTCGTTGAGGATCGAAAGCAACATCTCGTCGCGCATCACAATCACTCCTGCTTCCATCCTCGCGATCCAGGCGGTCCCGGAACCGAGGCGGTTTCCGTTCGTTGGCCGCGTCGGCGGCGGGGCGGTCTATCTCGAGTAACGCCTCGCGAGCGTCCACACCAGCGCGAGGAACTCCGGCACGTGAAAGCACGGCTCGCCACAGGCGACCAGTGAGAAATGGTGCTCTGCCACGTGTAGCGGCCAGATGCCGACCTGACTGTTGCCGGCGGCATCGACCACCGCCCAGGCACCGGAGCGAAAGCTCAGGTTGTTACGCAGCAACCGACGATGCCGGTCGTGCAGCGCGGCGACGTCGGCGCTGAGCGCGGAGAGCTCCTCGGCGGTCTCGTGGGAGAACCCGGCACGGGCGAGGTAGAAGCCGTCGCTGTCGGCCAGCAGGGCCTTTCCGGAGCCGGAGAGCATCTCCAGCATCTCGGGCACGTCGCGCTCCATGTTGCCGGTCGGTGCCGGGCGCTGGCTCGCCTCGCCCACCACCCAGCCGACGGACTCGGCGCGGTAGAGGACCTCGGCCGCCTCCTCCTCGCTCGACTGCCCGGTCCAGTCTCGTAGCCGGTCGGCGTCGAGCGCGACGGTCGCATCCTCGCGCATGACCGCGAGCAGGAGCCGCCGCGCGACGTCGTCGTCAGGGCTCGAGGTCGCGAAGTAGGCGCCGGCGGGGGTCGGGGCGATGAAGAGGTCGGTGGCGAGCTGGTACGCGGACATTGGGTCGCTCCGTCAGAGCCGATAGTCCTCGACGCCCGGGTCGATGGCGCAGAGCAGTGCCTGCACCAGCACCGAGACGTCCCGCCGTTCGCGCGCGTCGACGGAGAACACCGGCGGACTCACCGCCACGGTGCCGGCCGCGGCGCCGCGCAGGTGCACGTGGTACTCGTCGATGGTCGGATACGGGGCCTCGTCCATCCGGGTCACCCCGATCGCGAGGCGCGTCTCGCGTATCAGCTCGCGAAAGGCGTTGAGGAAGAAGTCGAGGTCCTTGAACGGGTCGCGGCGGCTGTTGTCGATGAGGAGAACCAGTCCGAGCGCGCCCTTGCGCAGGATCTCCCACATGAAGTCGAACCGCTCCTGGCCGGGCGTTCCGTACAGATGGACCCGCTCGGTCGGGCCGAGGCTCATGACGCCGTAGTCCATCGCCACGGTGGTGGCGTCCTTTCGCGCCCGGGCCATGTCGCTCGCACGGCTGTCGGTCGCCACCGGCGGGACGTCGCTGAGCGAGGCGATGGCGGTGGTCTTGCCCGCGCCCACCGGCCCGGCGAAGACGAGCTTGTGATTCTGCGTCGCCTGCCGGCGCAGCGACGCCGTCGTGGGCTGGGCCGACCGCTCCGTCGCGCGCAACCGGTCCAGCAGCTCGGCGGCGGAGCGCGGTCGATTCGACATCTCCAACGCCATCATCCAGTCGACCGACTCCAGCAACACCGGGCTGTAGCGATCGCTTCCCACCAGCGCCGCGGCGAGCAGGGGATCCGGCGCGCCGGACTCGATCATCTGCAGTCGCTTGACCGAGGGCGGTGGGGACTTGCCGGCGATGCAGCGGTACATCGTCGCGCCGAGGGCGTAGAGGTCGGTCGGTGGACCTTCACGACCGTCGAACCAGTACTGCTCGAGCGGGGCATAGCCGGGCGTGAGCAAGGTGGCGTCGTGCTCGGTACGCGACATCTCGAGCTCGGCGGCACCGAAGTCGAGGAGGATCGGCGAGTCGTGCTCTCGCACGAAGACGTTGGCAGGCTTGATGTCGCGATGCAGATAGCGCTTGCGATGGATCTCGACGAGTCCTTCCAGCAGGGGCAGGAAGATGCGCCGCATGCGCCCCTCGTCCATCGTCGCGTCGGGGCTCTCGAGCACGGTGGCGAGGCTCTGCCCGTACTCGAAGTCCATGATGATGTACGCGGTGCCGTTGGCGGGGAAGAACCGCGCCACGCGAACGATGTTGGGGTGCTTGAAGTGAGCCAGGACCTGCGCCTCGCCCACGAACCGATCGAGGCACCACTTGTAGTGCTCGAGCTGACCTGGGTCGTGCGGGCGGACCTCACCGTCGACCCGAGTCACCAGGCTCGACGGAAAGAACTCCTTGATCGCGACCACCATGTCGAGGTGGGTATCGAGAGCGCGATAGGTGATTCCGAAGGCGCCGGCCCCGAGCACCGCCTCGATGCGGTACTCGGCGAGCATGGTGCCGACGGGTAACGCGTCGCGATGGCTCATCGTCCCCTCCCGGCGGTACGCGCGCGCTGGGTACGGTCGCGGCCGACGAGGCTCTGGAGGTGCTGGAACAACCGGGCGACGATCGGGCGTTGCTTGCTCGGAACGACGGGTGCCGGCTCGACCAGCGCGTCGGAGGCACGTCGGGCGCGACCGGCGATGCCGAGCGCGTGCGCGGCGCCATAGAACGCGATGACGTGGCGCTGTGGCACCTTCAGCGCTTCGGCGGTGAAGGCGATCGACATCGGCTGCTCGACCCACAGCGCGGCGATCCGCATCGCGTCGGGGAGCGCCGCGAGTCGCGTGAGGTTCGGCCACTGACTGAGGAAGATGCGCTCGTCCAGCGTCTCTCCGCTGGGAAGGCCACCGCGAAAGGTCCAGAGCGCCGCGCTCCACACCAACGCATCGAGTGTCGGCCAGTGCTCGGCCCGAGCCGCCGCCAGAGCGGCGACGGTGTCGTCGGACAGCGTGGTCACGGCGACGCTACCGGCGCGATAGGGCATGCGACAGAGGTTGGACAGCGACTCGGCGTCGCGATTGGACATCGCATGGTCGTGCACCCCGTCGAGCAGAATCGACAGCCGTTCCCAACTCACGTTGACGACGATCCGCTCACGTCGCGCGCGTCGCGCGATCGGCACCAGGTCGCCGAGCAGTCGCGCTGCCGTCGGCACCCACAGGGCGCGCACCGCCTCGATGTCGCTCGGGTCGATGTCGTCGCGCTCTCCACACAGCGCCGACCAGCGCGTGCGCGGGTCCGGCGGCGCCGCGGCCGACTCCAGGCGCTCGGTGCGCTCACCGAGGGGCCGGTCGACCGCCGCGCCGGACGGCCCGGCCACCGGCGGATCGCCCGACGGCACGGCGGTGGGCTCGGGCACGCGATGGACCCGGGCCACCATGCGGGAGGCGCTCGGCGTGGGGTCGGCCACCGCAGGCCCCGGGCGGCGAATCGTCGATGCCGGATCGCCCTCCATCCCGGTGATGCGTAGCTGCAGCCGGTCGAGCGCCTGCAACAAGTCCGCGATCCGGATCGGCTTGGTCAGTGGCTCGTCACCGGGAGGTAGCGGCGGCGGGCTGACTGCGAGCACCAGCACCGCGTGGTCGGGGTGGCGGAGCCGATACTCGGCGAGCTCACCGCTGGCGCCGGGCGTGTCGAGGTCGACCATGACCGCCTCGGCGACCGACTCGTTCACGACCACCGCGGCACCACGGGCATTGCGCTCGAACAGCAGCTCGAGACGCTGGCGGACGCGGTCGCCCATACCGAGGAGGGCGATGCGAATCGCGCGCCCGCTCACGAGGCCTCCGACGCCGAGCGCGCGAAGTGCGCCGCCGCGTCCTCCCACGTCCCGGGCGCACCGATCGCGAGCCCTTCGAGCCGCGCTCGCATGCGCGCGAACCGCGCCCCGTCGCCGAGCCGTCGGTAGACCTCGACCAGGCGCTGGTTGATGTCGTCCCGATCGGGCTCTTCGGCCACCGCGACCTCGAGCTCGTCGCAGGCCTCGACGAGGCGACCGCCGTCGATGAGGGCATCGGCTCGCTCGAGCGGGTCGGTCACCATCTCTACCGGCAGCCCCTGGCCGCGGATGACGAGCGCCGGCCCCGACGCCGGCCGGGTCGCGAGGCGTGCCCGCGGGCAGATGTCGGCGGCGGCGGCGACGTGCCCTCCAGCGTGGTCGAGCCGCGCGACCAACAGCCGGGTCCCGGCCGCATCGAGCACCCGACTCGCCTTGCGCAGGAGGTGCTCGCGCAGCGCCCGCCCCTTGCCGGCGCAGACGGCATCGAGATCGAGCAGCGCTGCGAGCACCGCCGCGGCGTCGTCGCGCTCGAGGTGATTGAGCACGCGGCGCGCGTGGGCGCCGAGGTCACGCGGCGCCCGTGCCACGCGATGGTCGAGATGGTTCGCCAGGCGCTCGCGCCAGGCGTCGACCGGCAGTACCGGCACCAGCGCGCCACCGGGCGGCACGAAGGCCGCCTCGAAGTCGTCCGCCGCATGCTCCGGCGGCGGTGCACCGGGCGCGGCGGTGACCAGGCTCGTCGATGTCGAATGCAGGCTCATCAGATCCGCCGTCGGGGCCGGGCGGAAACGACCCCGATTCACCCACTCGGGGCAATTGTGTCGAGCCTTTATCGACGGTCGGGAAAACGAACTTTAATCCGCTTGACGAACGGTGCCGCCGCCGCGCCGGGCGGCGATCGGAGCGGTCTCGGCCGGGTCATCGGGCGGCGATGCCGGCCGCGGAGAGGGCACCGAGCGCGTTCAACGCCCGCGGGAAGCCGCTGTAGGGCGCGGTCTGGATCACCGCCTCGACCACCTGCTCACGATCGAAGCCGTTGTCGAGCGCGGCCAGCGCGAACTTCACGAGCTGGCTCTCGAGCCCGAGCGCGGTGAACGCCGCCAGCGCGCAGAGGAGGCGCTGGCGATGGTCCAGCCCCGGCCGCGACCACAGCGCGCCGTAGCCGTAGCGAATGGCCAGCGCGTAGAGCCCACTGGTCACCGGGTCGTCGGGCGCGGCGTAGCCCGCACCGGCGCGAGCGCCGTGCAATGCCTGCATCACCGCGTTCCCGGCGGCATCGAGCGCCGCGGTCGAGGTGTCGTCGGGCGGGTCGTCCGGGATCACCTCGCCGCGCGCGGCGAGCACCGCCCGTGCCTGGGCGCACGCCGCCTCGGTGGTGAGGAATCCAGCGTAGAGGCCGCAGTGCACGAAGACCTCCACCACGGTGCGCGCAGCGAGACCCTGGTCGAGCGCCGCGCGCACCAGGGGCGGTAGCTGATCCGAGGGTGCGCGCAGCCCGACCACCGCCAGCGCGCAGACGAGCCGCTCGTCCATCGCGAGCCCCGGGCGCGCCCAGATGCCACCGTAGACCACCTCGGACATCATCGCGGCGAACCCCGGAGCACTCGTCGGGCCGCCGAGCCCTCCCGCGGCGCCGACCGGTTGCCCGAGCGTGGCGCGCATCGTCGCACCGGCCTGTCGGAGCTCGTCTCGGCTCATCGTCTCGTCCTCCCACGTCGACCGGCCGGATTCTCGCCCCGCAGGCCGGCTTCCCGCCAGGCACACGTCCCGGTGACGCCGCGACCGGCACGTTGCATGATGCACATCGGCCCCGGGCGGCGAGGAGCCCCATGCCCATCCATCGCGAGGACCACTGGCTCGACAGCACCTTTCCCGGCACGCGCATGCTGCTTCGGAGCAAGCACGACGGGACGCCGCGCGGCACGCCGGTGCTGTTCGTCCACGGCGCGACCTACGGCGCCAGCATGACCTACGACTATCCGGTCGCCGGTCGGTCGTGGATGGAGGCGATGGCCGCCGACGGCTTCGACGCCTGGGGTCTCGACCTGCCGGGATACGGCGAGTCCGAGCGTCCACCGGCAATGGACGCGCCGGCGTCGGCGAGTCCGCCGCTGCTGCGCACCGAGGAGGCGGTGGCCTGCGTCGAGCGCGCCGTCGCGCACGTGCTCGCCCGGCGAGGTACGTCGCGGCTCCACCTCATCGGCTACTCCTGGGGAACGGCGATCTCGGGGCGCTACGCCGGACTGCACCCCGAGCACGTGTCGAGGCTGGTGCTCCTCGGCGCCACCTGGATGAGGGACGGACCGTCCCCCATCACCGCCGACGGACCGCCGGGGGCCTACCGCGTGGTGACCGCCGCGGCCGCGGCGGCGCGCTGGGTGCATGGCCTCGAGCCCGATCAGGCGGCGCAGATCAACGACCAGTCGGAGCGCGAGGCATGGGCCTGCGCGGTGGTGGCGCGCGACCCGGTCCTCGGGCGGGAGACACCACCGCGGCTCCGTGCCCCGGCGGGCGTCGTCGCCGACCGACTGGAGCGTTGGGGCGCGGGCGAGCCGACCTACGAGCCGGCGGACATCCGCGCGCCGACCCTGATCGTGGTCGGGGAATGGGACCACGAGACGACGCCGGCCCAGGGCCGCGCCGTCTTCGACCGGTTGCGCAATGCCGCCGACCGCCGATTCCTGCTGATCGGCCGAGCCACCCATTCGATGCCGCTCGAGCGGCAGCACCCCGCGCTACGCGCGAGCGTCGCCGCGTTCCTGCGCGAGTGAGTCGCCACCGCGATTCGGATCGAGACGGGGCGATCACCATGGCGCTCGAGCGCGTCGACGGCGCGCGTGCGGGCCGGGCCATGGTCACCATGCGCGACGGCACGCGACTCAACACCTTCGTCTACCTGCCGATCGAAGGCGGCCCAGGCTTTCCGGTCATCCTCCAGCGCACGCCCTATGGCATCACCGCCGCCGGGTGCGACGACCCGTACGACTTCCGGCGCGGCTGGCTGCCGAGCGCGAGCGACCCGATGCGCGGCTCGATCCTCCGTGGCTGGCGCGCGCTGGTCGCGCGGGGCTACGCCGCGGTGTACCAGGACACCCGCGGGCGCCACGGGTCCGAGGGCGAGGATCAGGTGTACGGCAGCGACGTCGACGACGGCCACGACACGCTCGAGTGGATCGCGCGCCAGCGCTGGTCCGACCAGCGCGTCGGGGTTTGCGGCTCCTCGGCCGGCGCGACCACCGCCCTCGCCGCCGCCAGCACCCGCCACCCCAGCGTGCGCGCGCTGTTCGCGCAGGCCGGCGCGTCGAGCATCTACGACGACGTGGTCTACGAGGGCCAGTCGATCGAGCTCGAGCGACTGTGGCTGTGGGTGGCGAGGAACATCCCCGGACTCTCGGCCAGTCACCGCGCCACCGCCGCGGCGCGCGCCGGCCTGACGGTGCCCGAGCTCGAGGCCACCGCAGCGGCGGCCGAGGCGCGCTACCAGGCGCTCGACGCCGCGCGCGCGTCCTGTCCACCGTTTCGCGACTGCGCCGATTGGATGCGCCTGCCACTCCTCGACCAGCCGGTCTTCGCGACCTGGCAGCCCTATCTCGACGAGATCCTCTCCCATCCGCTACCCGATGCCTTCCGGGCGCGGCACGACTTCCGCCGCGACATCGCGGTCCCCGGATTCCACGTGACTACCTGGTACGACATCTTCCAGACCAGCGTCATCGCCGCCTTTCGCGAGCTGCAAGCTCGCGTCGGCAATCAGCGACTGTGGGTGGGGCCGAACGACCACTACTTCGTCTACGACCCGAGCTTCTGGCCGCGCGACCCGTTCTTCGAGTGGTTCGACCACTGGCTACGGGGCAGCGACACCCCGATCGTCCACGAGCCGCCGGTGCGGTACTCACCGCGTGCCTGGACCCCGGACCGTGCCGACTATCGCGCCGACGACTGGTGCGCGGCCGAGACCTGGCCGCCGCTCGGGACCGTCACCTGGCGCCAGCACCTCTGCGGCGACGGCACGTTGTCGGCGCAGCCCGGCGACGCCGCGGTGAGGCGATTTCGCTACGACCCGCGACGACCGCTGCCGACCCTCGGCGGTCGCAACATGCTGATCGCCCCCGGCGCACTGGATCAGCGCCCGCTGGAATCGCTCTCCGGCCAGGGCCTCGCCTACCTCGGTCCACCATTGCCCACCGACCTCGTCCTGGCCGGCCCGGCGCGGACCCGGCTCCATGTCTCGTCCGACTGCCCGGACACCGACCTTGTCGTCAAGCTGGTGGAGGTCCATCCCGACGGCACCGCCGCGTTGCTGCTGGACGGGGTGACGCGCGCGATGCTGCGCGAGCCAGACAGCGGCCCACTCCCACTCGAGCCCGGCGCGGTGGTCACCCTCGACGTCGAGCTCGGGCACATCGCCCACACCGTCGCTGCCGGCAACCGCCTGCGGGTCGACGTCGGCAGCAGCAACTTCCCGCGCCGCGCGCGCAACACCAACAGCGGCAACCTGTTGCTCGCCGCCGACACCGACGCCGACATCCGAGTGGCGACCAACGGCGTGCACCACGGAGCGCGCACCGCATCGTGGCTGGAGCTCACGCTGGCGCCACCCGAGCCTTCCGCGCCCCGGTGAGCGCCGACGAGGCCCGTCCACCTCGACGGCCGCGACATGCGCTCCGATCCGTCGGCGAGGGGCGACCGGCGTCGATCGCCCCTCGCGCGCACCGTCAACCTCCCGCGACGAGCTCCTGACGGTAGGCCGCGAAACGCTCGCGCATGAAGCCGGTGCTCTGCATGCGGTCGCAGAACATGTCGAGAAAGGCCTTCCAGGCCGGATCGCCGTAGCGGCAGGCCCAGGTATTGGGCAGGCGCTGGAACGGATGCTCCGCATCCACGACGTGCGCCCAGTCGTTCGACGCGGCGAACACCTCCTGATCGAAATCACCGTCGATGAAGAGATCCGCCTGCTTCGCCCGCACCGGCTCAGCAGCCAACGCGAGCTGACCGGCGACGGTGATGATCTTGGCCTTGGGGAAGGCCATCTTGATCTGGTTCTCCTGCGACGAGCCGATATTGGCCGAGAACACGACGCCCTCCTGGTTGAAGTCGTCGATGCTCTTGAACCGGCCGGCGTTGTCCTTGTGGCAGATCGCCAGGAACCCCTTGTGGTGGATGGGGCCGGCGTAGGCGACGACCAGCGCTCGCGGCACTGTATAGGTCAGCGACGAGACGAACAGGTCGAAGTCGCCCTTGCGCAGACCGACCGTCGCATTCGCCCACAGCACCTCCTGGTAATCGATCTCGACCTCGCACTCCTTGCCGAGGAACTCGGTGACGTCGTGGAAGATCCCGCGCAGCTTGTTCTGCTTGAGATCGCGGTAGAAGTTCGGCTTGGTCTGCGCGTAGCCGACCCGAAGCTTGCCTTCCTGCTTCATCTTCGCCAGCACCGAGTCCTCCGGGATCCCACTCTTGAGCAACTGCGCGTAGGCATCACGAATCGAGCTACCCACGGTCATTGCGCCGACGGCCGCCGCGCCGCCACCGACCCCCAGAGCCGCGCGAAGGAATCCTCGTCGGCCGACGTTCCCCAACTCGCTCATTGCTCACTCCTCCTGGTAGACGGGCGACCCTCTCGGATCGCCATGGGCGGTGTGGCGTCGACGCCACACCGGAGCTCGGTCAGAGGTATCTCTCGCGGAGACGATCCGTGTACCACTTGAAAACGAGCGAGAGACAGGTGATGACCGTGATGTACACGAGCGCAGTGCACGACAGGATCGCGATCGGCTCGAACCAGATGGCGGTGAGCCGCAAGGCCTGGTACATCAGATCGGGCACCGCGATGACCGACACCAGGGTCGACGATTTGATGACCACCAGGAACTGATTCATGATCGACGGCGCCATGGTGTGAAACGCCTGGGGCAGGATGATCCGGCGCATGACCAGAAGGCTCGACATCCCCTGCGCCCTGGCCGCCTCGACGTGTCCGCGGCTGATCCCCTCGATGCCGGCGCGAAACGTCTCCGCCAGATATCCCGCCGATTGCACCGCGAGCGCCGCGCATCCGGCCTCGAAGAAGCTGCTCGGCCAACCGAGCACACCAGGCCAGACGTAGTTGACCCACAACAGCTGGACGTAGATGGGGGTCGCGCGGAAGAACTCGATCAGCACCCGCGCCGGCCACCGCAGGGGCTTCACGTACATCACCAGCAGACACAGCACGAAGCCGAGCACGACCGCACCGACGAACCCGATCGCGGTGACCTGCATCGTCACCACGAGCCCGTCCCACATCACGTCGCGATGGCGCCAGACGGTGCGAATCCATGGTGCGTCCACGTGCCGGCCTACCTCGATCGCTGTCGCCACGGATCGCTGAAGCGCTGCGCGAGCGTCGCGAAGCCGAAGATGATGAGGAAGTAGACCAGGGCCGCGCCGGAGTACAGCGGAAGACCCTTGCTGGTCGCGTTGGACACCAGGGAGACCTGATACAGGAGGTCGGGAACGGCGATCAGAGAGACCAGGGTGGTCGACTTGAACAGCGACACCATCTGGTTCATCGCCTCGGGAAGCATGTGTCGAACGGCCTGTGGCAAGACGATCCGCCACATGGTCAGGGAACGCGACATGCCGAGGGCGCGCGCCGCCTCGATGTGCCCACGCGGCACCGAGGAGATGCCGGCGCGAAAGGTCTCGGTGAAGTAGCCGCTCGATGCCAGACCGAGCGCGATCACCGCCGCCAGCAGCGGAGAGAAGCTGACGTTGCGGTCGAGCGCCGCACTCAGCAGCAGCGGCGGCACATAGAAGATCCAGATGAGGGTGATGTACTCGGGGGTGTTGCGGCACAGCTCGGCGTAGCCGGTCCCGATCCACCGGAGCACGACGTTCGAGCTCAGGCGGAGCGTTGCCGCCACCAGCCCGAGACCGACGGCGACGCCGACGGTGAGGAAGAATACGTAGAAGTTGTACAGCAGGCCGGGGAGGAGAACCGCGCGATACTCCCAGAACAGCGCCAGGTCGAAGGCTTCCAGACTCTGCTGCAGGTTCTCGAGCATCGCGCCTCAGCCGTGTCCGATTCCGACTCGTCGCCGCCGGTGAAGTGCGACATCGTCGCGTCGACGTGCCGACGTCGTCACGCGATCGCCGTCGACGCGCACGGTCAGTGGAGGATCTTCGAGAAGAACTGCCGGCTGCGCTCGCTGGTCGGATTCAAGATCACCTCTTCCGGGGTACCTTGGGCCTCGATCAGACCGTTGTGCAGGAAGATCACGCGGTCCGAGACCTCGCGCGCGAATCCGATCTCGTGGGTCACCACGATCATCGTCGTCCCCTCCTCGGCCAGTGCGCGCATGACGCCGAGGACCTCACCGATCAGCTCCGGGTCGAGAGAGGAGGTGGGCTCGTCGAATAGCATGACCTTGGGTTGCATCGCCAATGCGCGCGCGATCGCGACGCGTTGCTGCTGCCCGCCCGACAGGCGCGACGGGTACTGATCCTTCTTGTCCACCAGCCCGACCTTCTCCAGCAAGGCCATCGCACGCTCGTGGACGTCGCGCCGTGGCCAGCGACGCACCCGCAGCGGTGCCTCGACGATGTTCTCGAGCACCGTCATGTGCGGCCAGAGGTTGAACTGCTGGAAGACCATGCCGATGTCCATGCGCAGCGCGTTGACGTCGGCCTCGCGCGCGCGGCGCCGCCTGCCCGCCGCGTCGATCCGAAACCCCATCGGCCTGGCATCGACCCAGATCTCACCGGAGTTCGGCTGCTCCAGGTGGTTGATACACCGCAGCAGCGTCGTCTTGCCCGAGCCGCTGGCGCCGAGCAGGGTGAGCACGTCACCCTGATGGACCTCGAGCGAGACCCCCTTCAGCACCTCCAGGCTTCCGAAGTACTTGTGCAGATCGACGACCTTGACGACCACTCGTCCGGTCGAGGTCACCCCCACCTCGCTCATGCCCGATCTCGCCTCCTGTCGACGTGGACCGCCGCCGATCCTGCGCTACGGTGCTCCGGCCCCGCTCGCGCTGTCGGCGCGCATCCGCTCCCGCAGTACCGCGGTGGCCGCAAGGTCGACGGTCATGGTGTCCGCATCGATTGCCACGCCGTAGGCATTGCGCGCGCTCGCCAGACTCACCTTCTCGTCGAGGACGTCCTCGAGCACCAGCGCCGGATCCCGCTCGAGTGGATCGCCCCACCCACCGCCGCCTGCGAGCATGGCTCGAAACACGTCGCCCTCGACCATCTCGGTCATGAACTTTCCACGTGGGACGCGCTCGTGATCGGTACCCGGGTTGATCGCGTTGCCCGCGAATGCACCCGACGCGCCGCCGTGCAGCCCGAACGGTCGGAACTTCTGCCGGTCACCTCGCACCTGCAGCACCGCGGTATCGGCGCCGACCAGTCGATAGTCGCGGACGAGACCGACCGAGCCGCGGTGCTTGCCGGCGCCGCCGGTGTCGGCACGGAATCCGTAACGCTCGATGCGCAACGGTTGCTCGACCTCGATCACCTCGGCCGGCGTGTTGGCATAGTTCACCGCGAGCGACGAGATACCGTCGATGCCGTCCTGATGTGGCCGCCCGCCCCAGCCGGAGAACAGGAACTCCAGATTGACGAAGGGTCGCCCGTCGCGACGGTAGCCGGCGATGGTCACGCCGTAGTCGCCCTGCACGCCGCAGGCGAAGACCTTGTCGGGCAGCATGCGCGCGAGCGCGCCCCACAGGCAGTCCGTGGCGCGGGCCGCGCCGAGGCCGCGGGCTGCGACCGGGGCCGGATGCGTGCAGTCGACGAAGCTCCCGGACTCCGTGATCACCTTGATCGGCCGGAAGAATCCCTCGTTGTTGGGAATGCTCGGGTCCATCACCGAGCGCACGCACGCATAGGTCGCGGAGCAGGTGAACGAGTACGGGACGTTGATCGATCCCTTCACCTGGGGAGAGGTGCCGCGGAAGTCGGCGCTCAGCTCGTCTCCGTTCTTGGTGATCTTGACGAAGATTCGGATTGGCTCCTCCTGGAAGCCGTCGTCGTCGAGGAAGTCCTCGAACGACCACTCGCCGTCCGGCAACGCACGAAGCTCCGCCCGGGTCAGCTCCTCGGCGTAGTCGACGAGGTCCGCCATCTGCGCGGTGAGCGACTCCACACCGTGGGTGCGAGCGAGGGTCACCAGCCCTTCCTCGCCACGTCGACAGGCGGCGACCGTCGCCATGATGTCGCCGATGACCTTCTCCGACACCCGGACATTGGCCCGCATCAACCGGAAGAAGGTGTCGTCCGGACGGTCGTCACGGAAGATGCGCACCGGAGGGATTCGCACGCCCTCCTGGTAGATCTCGGTATTGTCGCAGGCGTTGCCTCCGGCGACCCTGCCTCCGATGTCGGTCTGGTGGCCGATCGCGGCCGAGAACCCGAGCAAGGAACCCTCGAAGAAGATCGGCCGAAAGACGTAGATGTCCGGCAAATGGGTGCCGCCGGCGAGGTAGGGGTCGTTCGCGGCGTACACGTCACCCGGCCGAAGGTCCGCGCCGAAATCCCGCAGCACCGCCTTCATCGTCGGTGGAAAAGAGCCCATGTGCAGCGGCAAGCACAGGCCCTGGGCCACCAGCGCACCATCGGCGCTCATCAGCCCGGTGGAGAAGTCGAGCGACTCCTTGATGACGAACGAGCGTGCGGTCCGCACCACGGTCACCGCCATCTCGTCGGCGATCGCGGTGAGTGCGTTCTTCAGCAGCTCGATCTTGACCGGGTCTCGTGCTCGTCGACTCATCACGACCTCAACTCGCTCGGGTCGAGCTCGATGCGGATGTTTCCGGCGTCGTCGAGCGACGTGCTCGACCGCGGCGGCACCACCACGGTGGAATCGTACTCCTCGATGATCAGCGGGCCGCGAAGGGGTTTCCCCTCCAGGTCCGAGCGCTGCACCACCGGCGTCTCGATCCAGCCACCTTCGCGCTCGAAGTAGGCGCGTCTCGAGCCGGTCTCGACGCGCGACTGCCGGGCGCGGCGACGCGCGGCACGCGCCAGAGCGTCGGGGGTGAAGTCCTCCTCCGAATGTCCGCGAGCGCGCAGCCGCACGTTGACGATCTCGACCCGCTCGCCCTCCGACGAGCGGTGACCGTAGGTACGCTCGTGCTCGGCGTGGAAGGCTTCCGCGAGATCGGGCAGGTCGGCCGCGACCAGCCCACGCTCCGGTGCCGCCACCGTGATCTCGGACGTCTGCCCCGGATAGCGGAGATCGACCATGCGTTGCATGGTCACGTCGGACTCGGCGAATCCCTCACCCCGCAACGTCTCGCGCGCCTCGCCCTCGATACGCCGGAAGTGCGACTCGATCTCGTCGACGTTCGCGCCGAGGAGATCACGCCAGTAGGTCTGGACGTACTGGTGCTCCACGGTGGAGACCAGCAGGCCGAGAGCGCTGAACACGCCTGGCGCCGGTGGAACCACGACCTGCGGCACCTCGGCGTCTCGTGCGAGGTTCCCGGCGTGGACGGGGCCGCTGCCGCCGAACGCGAACAGCACGAAGTCCTTCGGGTCACGCCCGATCTCGCTCGACACCGCACGCACCGCCCGCACCATCGTCGCGTTGACGATGCGATGGATCCCCGAGGCGGCGGACTCGAGGTCGAGGCCGAGGGGACCCGCGATGTGGTCGGCGACGGCGCGTCGTGCCGCCTCGTAATCGATCGAGAGCTCACCGCCCACGAGATAGCGAGGATTGAGATAACCGAGCACGACGTTCGCGTCGGTCACGGTGGGAAGCGTCCCGCCGCGGGCGTAACAGGCCGGCCCCGGCGACGCGCCCGCGCTCTGCGGGCCGACCCGCAGCGCGCCGCCACGGTCGATCCAGGCGATGCTGCCGCCGCCGGCCCCGATCTCGGCCAGATCGATGGCGGGAACCCGTAACAGGTATCCGCCACCGCGCAGGAGGCGATGACCGATATTGAGCGCACCACCGACCTCGTACTCACCGGTCAGTCGGGGCTGACCACTCTCGATGAGGCAGGTCTTGGCGGTGGTGCCACCCATGTCGAACGAGATGAGGTTGTCGATGCCGAGATGACGACCGAGCGCCGCCGCACCGACGACACCGGCGGCCGGGCCCGACTCGATCGCGTACACCGGTCGTTGCTTCGCAACCTCGGTCCGCACCGTGCCGCCGCTCGACTGCATCACCGTCACCGGCGCGGTGATGCCGAGGTCGGCGAGCCTGCGCTCGAGGCTGGTGAGATAACGCGCGACCACCGGCTTGACGTATGCGTTGATGACGGTGGTGCTCGTGCGCTCGAACTCCTTCACCTCGGGCAGCACGTCCGACGACACGGAGAGGTCGACCTGCGGCGCACGCTCGCGAACGTACTCGGCGATTCGCTGCTCGTGCTCGGGATTGGCATAGGCGTTGAGCAGGCAGATCGCAATCGACTCGACCTCGGCCGCGAGCAGGCGCTCGACCGCCGCCTCGACGCTCGGCCAGTCGAGTGCGGTGACGATGCGACCACGATGATCGATGCGCTCGCGTACCTCGGTGCGATGCCGCCGCGGCACCAGGATGGGCGGCTTGCTCCAGTTCATGTCGTAGAGACGCGGGTATCGCAGGCGCCCGATCTCGAGCACGTCGCGGAACCCCTCGGTGGTAATCAGACCCACCCGGGCGCCGGTCAGCGTGATCACGGTGTTGGTCGCGATGGTCGCCGCGTGGGCGAGCAGCCGGACGTCGGCCACGTCCACCGCCCCGGTGCGCACGAGTTGCTCGATTCCGGAGCCGATGGCGTCGCTGTAGTCGCCGGTCGACGACAGGACCTTGAGAATCGTGAGATCGCCGCCCGAGTCGACGGCTGCGATGTCGGTGAAGGTGCCACCGACGTCGACCCCGATGCTGTGCATCGCGCCCTCCCCGAAGACGCCGTTCACGAGCCGGGGCATCCAGCCGTCCAAGTCGCCTCGCATCGGGGCGTTGGTGTGCTGGTATGCTCTCGCACGGCCGCGAGTGGCGCCTGCCACCCGAGCCGCGGGCCGAATATATCAGGTGGTCGAAAACTTACAACGGCGGTCCCGGGCCATTCGCACCGCGCCGATCGGCCGGCACGGCTCGTGGTCTCGCGCCGGAGGCATGGCAATGTCCGCAATCGTCGGTGCTGCGAAATCGGAACTCGACACCCCGGCGCTGCTCGTCGACCTCGACGTGCTGGAGCGCAACATCGAGCGCATGCGCCGCACGATCATCGGCGAGGCGGGCGTCGGCTGGCGGCCACACACCAAGGCGATGAAGACGCCGGCGCTCGCCCACATGTGCATCGCCGCCGGCGCCCACGGCGTCACCTGCGCGAAGCTCGGCGAGGCGGAGGTGATGGCGGACGCCGGGATTCGCGACGTCCTGATCGCCAATCAGATCGTCGGGCCGCGGAAGATCGCGCGGCTGGTCGCGCTCGCGCGTCGAGCCGACCCGATCGTCTGCGTCGACCACATCGACAACGTGCGCGAGATCGACCGCGCCGCCGGCGCCGTCGGCTCTCGACCACGGGTCCTGATCGAGATCGACGTCGGCATGGCGCGCGCGGGCGTCGCCCCGGGACCGGCAGCGGTCGAGCTCGCGCGACAGATCGCCAGCCTCGACCACGTCCGATTCGCCGGCCTGCAGACCTGGGAGTCGCACGCCCTCGGCGCGCCGGACGCGCAGACCAAGCACCGCCTGGTCGGCGAGGCCCTGGCCAGGGTCGCCGCCACCGCCGACGCGATCCGCGCGGCGGGTATCGCGGTCGACATCGTGAGCTGCGGTGGCACCGGAACCTACTGGATCAGCGCCTTCGAGCCCGGGGTCACGGAGGTCGAGGCCGGTGGCGGGATCTACTGCGACGTCCGCTACCGTGATCACTTCGGCGTCGACCACGAGTTCGCGCTCACCGTGCTGGCGACGGTGACGAGCCGCCCGACGCCGACGCGGATCATCTGCGACGCCGGATTCAAGACCATGAGCGGAGCCCACGGCGCACCACGCCCACTCGGCATCGACGCGGTACGATCGGTCGCGCTGTCGGCCGAGCACGGCACCATCGAGCTCGACGCACCGAGCCCGACCCCGCGGGTCGGCGACACCATCGAGCTCGTCCCCGGCTACTCCGACTCGACGGTGTTCCTCCACGACGCGCTGGTCGCCACCCGCGGCGAACGCGTCGAGGCGGTATGGCCGCTGCTCGGGCGCGGCAAGCTCGCCTGATCCGGCCGTTGCGCGTCGCATCCCGCGGGCGGTGGCGCGAGTGCCCCGTGTCGGGCTACGCCTCGCCGAGCACCTCGTGCGCCAATCGGCGCGCGGTGTCGACGAGGTCGGCGAGGGCCGGCTTGCGCGGGATCTCCGGCCGGTCGGCGATCCAGCCGATCAGCGCGAGGGCACGGATCAGGAGAAACAGCGGGAGCTGGTCGAGCGCGTGGTCGTCGAGCCGGCGTAGCGTCCGGTAGCCCGCCACCATCGCCTCGCGCGCGCGGGCGAGGTGCGGGCTCGCCCGTAGCGAGAACAGCGCGGTCGCGAAGTCGTACTGATGCCAGCCGAAGCCGCCGTCGTCGAAGTCGATGAGATGCAGACGCGACTCGCCGACGATCACGTTGCCGGGATGGAGGTCGGCGTGGATCAGTCCGTAGGTGCCACGGCCGCTGCCGTAGGCGGTCAACCGCTCGCGGACGCGGTGACGTAACCGACCGAGGAGCGCGCGGTCGTCGGCGCCGAGCTCGGGGTGCTCCCAGAATCGGCCCCAGAAAGGGCGCTCGCCGGTCAACCCGTCGACGTCGAACGCGTGGCGACGGAACCCGTCGGGCGGCGTCCAGCGCGCACCGTGCTCGTGCAGGCTCGCCGCGATCGCACCCAGCCGGTGGTAGCACTCGGCGACCAGGTCCGGCGACGGGTCGTCACCGAGCCGGCTCGACATCGGAGCGCCTTCGACCCAGTCGACCATGCCGACCACTCGCGCCTCGCCGTGCGGGCCGACCGCGACCGTCGCGTAGGGCCGCCCATCCCGGGTGCGGCGGGCCACCGGCACGTCGACACCGGCATCGAGCAGCGCCTCGGTCCACCGGTGCTCGGAGACCAGCTCGTCGTAGTCGTGGTAGCCCGGGCGGTGCAGTCGCAGCGCGAATCGCCGCCCATCCGGCGCGTCGACCCGGAACACCACGTTCTCGGCGCGCGAGACCAGTGTCAGCGGGGCGTGCGCGAGCCCCCATTCGGCGAGGGCGCCCGCCGCCGCGCGCTCGAGGTGGGCCGTGCTGGGATCAGCCGGCGCCATGGACCTCTTCGAGCACCGCCTCGAAGGCACCGAGGAATTCCTCCGCGTGGGAGGCCTCGAACACGAGCGGCGGACGGATCTTCAACACGTTGCCGAGCGCGCCGGCATTGCTGATGAGGAAGCCGCGCTCCTTGAGGCGATTGACCACCCACGCCGCGCCGTCGCGGTCGGGGGTGCGCGCGTCGGGGTCGCTCACCCACTCGACGCCGCAGAACAGGCCGTGGCCGCGCACGTCACCCATGCGCGGATACCGCGCCTGCAGGGCGCGCAGGCGATCGCGCAGCAGCGCCCCGACGCGCTCGGCGTTGTCGGCGAGCGCCTCGTCGTCGAGCACGTCGAGCACCGCCGCGCCCACCGCGGCCTGCAGCGGGCTGGACGCGAAGGTGTTGAAGTAACGGTGATCACGACGAAAGGCGTCGACGATCGCCCGCGACGCGGCGGCGCCGGCGAGCGGCAGGCCGTTGCCCATCGGCTTGCCCATGCTGACGATGTCCGGCGCGAACCCGGTCCGGTGATAGCCCCACCAGGTGCCGGTGCGACAGAACCCGCTCTGCACCTCGTCGGCAATGAACACCCCGCCGGCCGCGCGCACCATCTCCGCCGCCCGCGGCATGAAGTCGACCGGAATGTCCGGTAGCCCCTCGTTGGCGAGGATCGAGCACACCAGCATGCCGGCGAAGGGGACGCCGTCGGCGGCGAAGGCGTCGATCGCCGCCTGCACCCGGTCGAGGTAGAGGCCGGTGAGCGCGGCATCGCTCGACGCACCCGGTAACGGGCGGTAGCGCTGGGGGAACGGGATCGAGCGCACCTCCGCGCCCGACTGATTGCGACCCGCGTCGACCCGGGTGAGCTTGCCGACCTCGGCGCTGTTGCCGTGGTAGGCAGCGTCGGTGCAGATGATCCCGCGTCCGCCGGTGGCCGCCCGGGCCATCATCAGCGCGACCTCGTTGGCCTCGGTGCCGGTGCAGGTGAAGACCACCGCCTCGATGCCGTCATGGTGCTTCGCGACCAGACGCTCGGCGTAATCGACGATGCCCTCGTGGAGGTAGCGGCTGTGGACATTCAGGGTGCCAGCCTGCGCCTGCATCGCCGCCACCACCCTGGGATGGGCGTGGCCGACGCACGGGACATTGTTGTACATGTCGACGTAGCGCCGCCCGGCGTCGTCCCAGAGCTCGACGCCGCGACCGCGCACGATGGTGACCGGCTCGTCATAGAACAGCGGTGTGCCGGCGCCGAGCACCGCGTCTCGGCGTGCCTTCAGGGTCGATGCGCTCATCGCTCGGGCTCCGACTGGCGTGGCGCCGGAGTCTAGAGCAAAGGGGCGCTCCGGTGCAGGGCCGGGGCCAGCGCGCTCACCGTCGTCTGCTGCCCCCCACCGAGCGCACCCGACGCCCGCCGGCGCGATCGCGTATCATGCCAGGCCGGCCTTCGGCCGCGGTCCGGCGCGCATCGTCGCCGGCTCCGATCACCTCCCACGAGCGACGCCGTGCAATCCCCCGAATCCCCCAGCTCCCCGATTCCGGGGGGGCCCGTCTCGGCCTTCGCCGAGCTCGGGCTCCCCGAGGCCATCACCCGCGCGGTCGACGCGGTCGGCTACGAGACGCCCTCGCCGATCCAGGGCGCGGCCATCGGACCGCTGCTCGCCGGCCGCGACCTCCTCGGCCAGGCACAGACCGGCACCGGCAAGACCGCGGCGTTCGCGCTGCCGCTGCTCGCGCGCATCGACACCACGCTTGCCACCCCCCAGCTCCTGGTGCTGACGCCGACGCGCGAGCTCGCGATTCAGGTCGCGGAGGCGATTCGCACCTACGCCCGCTTCCTGCCGGCGCTGCGAGTGCTCGCGGTCTACGGCGGGCAGAGCCTCGGCGCACAGCTCCCGGCCCTGCGCCGAGGGACGCACGTGGTGGTCGGCACCCCCGGCCGGGTGCTCGACCACCTGCGCCGCGACTCGCTGCGTCTCGACGGGCTGCGCGCCGCGGTGCTCGACGAGGCCGACGAGATGCTGCGCATGGGTTTCATCGAGGACGTCGAGACGATCCTCGGGCAGACCCCCGAGGGCCGTCAGCTGGCGCTGTTCTCCGCCACCATGCCACCGGCCATCCGTGCCATCGCGCGGCGCCACACCCGCGACCCGCACGAGATCCGGATCGAGTCGCGCACCGCCACCGTGTCGACCGTCGGCCAGCGCTACTGGCAGGTGGCGGGGCTGGACAAGGCCGAGGCGTTGACCCGGATCCTCGAGGTCGAGGACTTCGACGCGATGGTGGTCTTCGTGCGCACCAAGACCGCCACCGTCACCCTGGCCGAGCGGCTCGAGGCGGCGGGCTTCTCGAGCGCGCCGCTCAACGGCGACATGAGCCAGGCGGTGCGCGAGGCGACCATCGACCGCTTCCGCAACGGACGCCTGGACATCCTCGTCGCCACCGACGTCGCCGCGCGCGGGCTCGACGTCGAGCGCATCAGCCATGTCGTCAACTTCGACGTGCCCTACGACGTCGAGGCCTACGTCCACCGCATCGGACGCACCGCGCGCGCCGGACGCGCCGGCGAGGCGATCCTGTTCGTGTCGCCGCGCGAGCGACGAATGCTGCGCGCGATCGAGCGCGCCATCGGCCAGTCGATCACCCCGATGAGCCTGCCGAGCCTCGCCGACATCAGCGCGCGGCGAATCGCCCGCTTCGAGGCCCGCCTCACCGAGGCGCTGGCGCGTCCCGAGCTCGAGGCCATGCGCGCGGTGGTGGCGGGCTTCTGCGAGCGCAACGCCATCACCCCGGACGCCGCGGCGGCTGGCCTCGCGCTGCTCGCCCAGGGGGATCGACCGCTACTCCTCGCCGAGCCCGAGCCGGAGCGCCCGGCTGCGCGCCCCGAGCGCCGCGTGGACCGCGAGCCCCCGGCCGACCGCGACGACGCCACGCGTGCGCCGCGCCGCCCGAGCCGAGGGGAGCTCGGCGCGGTGCGCCCCGACTGTGTGCGCTATCGCATCGAGGTCGGGTCGACCCACGGCGTGCAGCCGAAGAACATCGTCGGCGCGATCGCCAACGAGGCCGGCCTCGAGAGCCGCCACATCGGGCCCATCCGGATCCACGACGACCACAGCACCGTCGACCTCCCCAAGGGGATGGGCAAGGCGCTGTTCGCACACCTCAAACGCGTGATCGTGTGCGGCCGCCCGATGCGGATCAGCGTGGTCGGAGACGAGCGCGAGCGCGGGCGAGGCCGCGCACCACGACCGCGCCCCCACGGGAGACCCGGGGCACCGCCCCGCGCGGCGCGCGGCAAGCCGCGTGCGGCGAGGCGCACGACGGCACGCACCGAGCCCACCTGACGCGGGCGACTCAGAAGCTCGCCAGTCGAACCCCCGAGTCCACCATCTCGGCCGCGATCGCCGGTGGCTTGGCCACGCCGATGCCGGTGGCGAGCGCCTTCGGGTCGAGCCCGCGATTCGGCAGGTAGATGGCGCACACGTCGACGCGCGCGCCCTTCGCCATCAGAGCCTCGAGCAGGCCACGCACCGTCATCCCGGTCGGCGTGACCACGCGTGTCGCCGCGGCGGGCGGGGTCGAGAGCGCGATGTCTCCGGCCGCGCTGCAGAGCAGGAGATGAACCGCGGTGCCGCCGGCGGCGACCTGGTTGGAGAGCACCAGGGCCATGGCCTGGGCCTCGGTGTCCGCCGAGGTCAGGGTCACCAACATGCGCTCGACCTCGCTGGCGAGCACGGAGGTGGCGGTCGCGAGACCGACGACGGCGGCGGCAAGCGCGGCGCGGATGCTGTGCGTCTTCATGTGCGATTCCTCGGGCTCGGGTCGGAGAAGCCTTGTCAGCGGCCGGGGCGATAGAGCTTGTCGGGATCGAGGCGGTAGCCCCAGGGCAGGCCGGCGTTCTTCCAGCCGTCGACCAGACGCCAGCCCTTGCGTGGGCCTTCCTTGACCGTGGCGCCCTCGAACCCGTCGACCACCACGTGGACCGCACCGTAGCCCTTGCCCTCGAGCGCACGTGCCGACGGCGCGCCGCGCTCCCCCCCGGAACGACACATCAGGATCACCGGCGTGTCCTTGCCGAGCCCGCGCGCCGTCAACGCACGCGCGATGGCCGGCTCGAAGTCCGGGTTCGGCTCCATCAGGAACACCGACTTCTTCTCGTTCCAGGCGTCACGATTGGCGAGCAGGAACGGCACGTTCACGTCGACCACCTCGGTGAAGCCGGTGAACATGATCTCGATCGGGTCGCGCACGTCGACGAAGAGCACCTGGTCGCCCTTCTCCTGCTTGAGATCGAAGGCTTCCTGCGAGGTGAGGTAGAGCCGCCACGACGTCTGCCGCGCGGGGTCGGTGGGCTCCGGCGCCGCGCCGACGGCGAGCGGCAACGCCACCACGGCGGCGAGGGCGGTGCGGACGAGGTGATGGTGAAGCATGCGCGTCTCCTCCGGGGTCGAGTTCGGTCGACGCGGGAGACGCTACGTCGAGGTCGGCACGGTCTCTGTGACCATGTCACCGGAGCACCGGCCGTGTCGGCGCGGGACTGATCTCGGTCAGTCGGCAGTCGTCGCGAGCGCCTCGGGCTCGGGCGGGCGATGCAGCCAGCCCACCGCCCGCCAGGTCGCGGTCGCGCGGTCGCACGCGGGCTCGAGCAGGTAGGCCGACGCATTCGCCGGCTTGTAGGCGCGATCGGCCAGCGCGTCCTCGAGCGAGCCGCCGGTCAGCCGGGCGCGCAGCATCCGGTTGCTCCAGTAGTGCGCGACGACCGCGATCGCTCCGTCGGCGGCCGCCGCGGCGGCCAGCTCCTCGGCCACCGGACCGAGCCGCGCCCACACGTCGCGCAAGCTCTCGCCCTCGGGGAGCGCGTCGTCGACGTGGTGGCGACGAAGGCGCAGGCCCCGCCCCTCCTTGAGCTGTCCCTGGAGCCGCCCGTAGTCGATCTCCATCAGCCCCGCGCGGATCTCGACCTCGAGCCCGCGCGCTGCGGCGAGCGGCGACGCGGTATCCCGAGCCCGCGCCAGCGGGCTCGCGAGCACCCGCACGATCGGCTCGGACCCGAGCGCCGCCGCCAGAGCGTCGGCCTGACGACGGCCGGTGGCGTTCAACGGGATGTCCTCGTGTCCGATGTAACGCTGGCGATTACCCGCAGTCTCGCCGTGACGAACCAGCAGGATCCGCATCACCCACCCGGCCCCCGACCCGGTGCGCCGGCGAGCGCGGTGCGGTAGACCGCGGCCAGCCGCGCGCCCGACCGCGCCCAGGAGAAGCCACTGGCCCGCGCCGGCCCGGCGGCGCCCAATCGCGCCGCCAGTGCAGGGTCGGTCATCACGCGCTCGATTGCCGCGGCGAGGGCGCGCGGGTCGCGCGCCGGCACCAGCAGCGCGGTCTCGTCCTCGCGCACCACATCGGCGATGGCGCCCACACGGGTGGCGACGATCGGTCGCGCCGCGGCCATCGCCTCCACCAGCATCAGGCCGAAGCCCTCCCAGCGTGACGGCGCCACCACCAGATCGAGCGCCGCGTAGAGGCCGGCCATGTCGTCGACGTGACCGAGCCAGCGCACCCGGGCACCGATGCCGGCCTGCTCGGCCCGCGCACCGAGGCGCCGCTGCAGCTCGCGGTCCTCGCGCGCACCGGCCATCAGGACCACCAGCGACGGCGCGCGGTCGGCCAGGGCGATCGCCGCCTCGACGAGGTCCGACTGCCCCTTCTGCTCGCAGACTCGCCCCACCAGCCCGACCGCGAACGCATCGGCGCCGAGCCCCAGGCGCCGGCGCGCCGCGGCACGGTCTCCGCCACCGAAGCGCGCTGCGTCGACGCCGTTCTCGATCACCGTGATGCGTCCCGGGTCGACCCCGAGTCGGGCCGCCACGTGCTCGCGAACCGAGGCCGAGCAGGCAAGCAGCGCATCGCTCTGCGCCGCGAGACCGCGCTCGATCACCAACGCCGACGGATCGGCGTCCCACTTGTCGTCGTACTGGTTGTGATAGTGCGCGACGACCCGCAAGCCGTGCGGGCGGCGCAGCGTCGCCGCCAGACGCGCGTACAGGTTCGGGCGGTAGGAATGGGTGTGGACGAGGTCCACCCGCTCGCGCTCGAGCCACTCGGCGAGCGCGGCGATGGCCCCGAGCTTGCCACCGCCGGCGGCACCGTGGTGCACGCCGATGCCGGCGTCGACGAACCGCGCGGCGCGCAGCGCACGAGACGCCGCATCGTCATCCGACGCCTTGAGGACGTAGACCACCGGCTCGAACTCGCCCGACGGCAGGTGGCGTGCGAGATCGAGGGCGGCCTGCGGTACGCCGCCGAGCCCGACCGTGTTCAGCACCAGGGCGACGCGCGGCATGCCGCTCACGCCCTGCGTCGTCGCCGGCGTCGGGCGCGGGGCAGACCGCCAGCGAGCAATGCCTCGAGCCGGGCGACGCCGTCGCCCAGTGCCGAGGTGGGCGCCCGGTCCTTGCGCAGCCGCAGCGACAGGTAGTGCAGCTCCGCGCACGCCCGGTGCCACGCGAGTCGGGGCTCGTCGATGGTGGCCCCGGCGGCCGCGGCATAGGCGTCGAGATAGGACACCTCCGCGCTCTCCGGGACCGGACGCGCGTCGGTCAGTCCGGGGTCGAAGCACGGCGCGTCGTGACGCAGGCTGGCGAGGAACAGCGCGAGCTCGCGATACGGGTCACCAGCGGTGCAGCGGTCGAAATCGACCATCGACCACCGCGACGCGTCCACCAACATCTGCGAGCAGGCGAGGTCGCCGTGGCAGAACGTGACCGCCGCGGGGCCCGGTCGCGTCGCCTCCAGCCGTGCCACCACCTCTGCGGTCACCGCAGCGAGGTCCGGCGCGGCGTGCGCGACCCACGCCGCGTCGGACTGCGCTGCCTGCCACGCGGCGTCGGGGTGCGACAGCGGGAGCCCCGCGGTCGGCCACGCGTGCAGCTCGGCGTGGATCGCGCCGGCACGGGTCAGCATCGACGCCGCGTTCTCCGGCTCGAGCTGGCTCGCGAGATCGCGCCCGGCGAGCGCGGTCTGGAAGTACATGCCCTGCACCGGCACCAGCCCGCGCGGCGCGGCGACACCGAACGACGCCTGGCGCGCGGCATCTGCCACCGTGCCGAGTAGCGCATAGGCCTCGGCGAAGCGCTCGGGGCGCTTGACCTTGCCGATCAGGGGCTCGCCGTCGGGTCCGTCACAGCGGAAGGTGAGCCGGCGCAACGGAACGTAGCGCAGCACCCTGGCATCGTCCGGCAGTCGAACCAGCCCGAGGTCCGGGTCGTGCGGGAACACGTGCCAGGTCGGCGCCGGTGCCTTGGCGTAGTGCTGCAGGGTCAGCGCGCCGAAGCCGCGTTCGGCGTCGCGCCGCTGCACCGACCAGTAGAACCGCCGCAGCTTGTAGCCCCCCCGCGTGCGCGGGTCGGGCTTGACCTCGCTCACCACCTCGACCCGGACCCCGTCGGCCGGCGCGACCATGCGCGCAGCGGCCTCGGAATCGGCGACCAGGGTGCGCAGGTCGCGCAGTGCCCTGGCGACGCGGCTCGACGCCGGCAGGCCGGCGAACGGGACCGGTGGGAGCGTCATCACCGCGCCCCGTCGGCGAAGCGCGCGTCGCGCCACGCGATGGCGGCGCGCAAGCCCTGCTCGCGCGCGACCGCGAGGAACGCTCGCTTGTCCGGCGAGCCCTCGCCCTCGATCAGCAGATCGATGTCGAGCGCCGCCTCGAGCGCGGCCCCCATGCCCATCAACTCGTAGGTGCGATTCAGCGCGCGCTTGGTCTCCTTCACCAGCCGCGGGTCCATCACCGCGATGCGCCGGGCGATGCCGAGCGCGACGCCGACCTCGTCGCCCGCCGCCACCACGCGATTCACCATGCCGATCGCCAACGCACGCTCGGCGCCCACGTGGTCCTCACCGGTGAGGATAATCTCCTTGGCGACCTTCGGACCCACCACCCACGGCAGGATCATCGCCACGATCCCGGCGCCGAACTTGAGCTCCGGCTCACCGAAGTAGGCGTCGGCGGCGGCGACGGTGACGTCGCAGGCCATCGCCATCTCGCAGGCACCGGCGAGGCAGGCCCCACGCACCGCGGCCACCGTCGGCTTCGGCAGGTGCCAGAACCGCATCACGGCGTCGAAGTCGAGTCGCAGCGTCTCGCGCCACTCACCGACGCCGACCGGCGTCGCGCGCATCTGCGCGTCGAGGTCGAAACCGGACGAGAAGGCGCGGCCGCCGGCTCCGGTCACCACCAGGGCGCGTACCGCGTCGTCGGCCTCCGCCGCGTCGCAGGCGCGAAGGATCTCCTCCAGCATCGGACGGTGCATGGCGTTCAGGCGCTCGGGCCGATGCAGCGTGAGCAGCGCGACCCCGCGCTCGACCTCGTAGCGGATGAACTCGTAGGGCATGGGCTCCTCCGTCCGCGCGCGGCCATCGTGGCGCTTTGACCAGGCCCCCACCTGGCGCGCAATCTTGGCGAGGATACGCTGTCCGGAGCCCGTCGATGAACCCGGTGGCCGATCGATTGGTGGATGCCTGCCTGGCGAGCCCCCGCGCGGTGGCGCTCGACGACGGCGACGAGACCATCCGCTACCTGTCGTTGCTGCGCGCGGCGCGGGCCATCGCGGCGGACCTCGCGCGCCACGGCCTGCGCCCTCGCGAGCCGGTGGTGGTGGCGGTGTCGAATCGCGGCCGCGACGTGGTCGCGCTGCTCGGCGTGTGGCTCGCCGACGGCGTCGCGGTGCCCATCCACCGTCAGACCACGCCCGCGGTGGCGAGCGGGCTCCTGGCCCGACTCGGCGCGAGGCTGGTGGTCAACGCTCGGCCGGACCTCGACGCGCCGGCTCCGATTCGCGGCACCGACGCGGTCCTCGCTCACCCCGGTGGCGCACCGGCACCGCGGCCTCTGCTGGAGCGAGCGGCGCTGGTGGTGTTCACCTCGGGCTCGACCGGTGAGCCGAAGGGCGTGGTGATCGACGCGCATCGCCTGCACCACAAGCTCGACATGATTCGCGCCCACACCGGCTTCGAGGATCACGCCCGCACGCTCCTCGCGCTACAGCTCACCTTCAGCTTCGGCCAGTGGGCGACCCTGCTCACGCTCTCCGGCGGCGGCTGCCTGGTGATGCGGGCACGCTTCGATCCGGCGGCGACCGTGCGCGACCTCGTCGGCGAGCGCATCGACCGCGCGCCGCTGGTCCCGACCATGCTGCGCGCGATGCTGGCGAGCGACGCCACCGAGCGCGCCGCGGACTGGGGCGGCGCATTCATGGCCGGCGGTGAGGTGCTGCCGGCGACGGTCGGGCGGCGGGTGCTCGCGACGTGGCGTGCGGCCCGCCTCGGCGACATCTACGGCCTCACCGAGACCGGAACCTGCGACTTCTTCGTCCGACCGGAGGAGTACGAGGCGGCAGCCGGGACCATCGGCCACCCTGGCGAGGGAATCGAGTGGCGACTCGCCGCCGGTGACGGGGCGGACGCGGGCGAGCTGCAGATCCGCTCGCCATGGGGCATGGCCGGCTACCTCGACGCGCCGGCACTCACCACCGACGCCTTCGCCGACGGCTTCTTCCGCACCGGCGACGTCGCCAGACGGCGCCCCGACGGCCGCGTCGAGCTGGTCGGCCGCGCCAAGGAGATCATCGTCCGTGCCGGCAACAAGGTGGCGCCGTTGGAGGTCGAGCGGGTGTTCCTCGAGCACCCGGAGATCGAGGCCGCATTGGCGACCGGCATGCCCGACCCGCGCCTCGGCGAGGCGGTGCATCTGCTGATTGTCCCGCGCGCTGGCGCGAGCCCGGACCCGGCACGCCTGCGCGCGTGGGCGGCCGAGCGACTCGACCGCTGGAAGCTGCCGGACCGCATCCACGTCGGCAGCGTCCTGCCGCTCGGACGCACCGGCAAGGCGGACCGCGGAGCACTCGCCCGAGCACTGGCCGAGCAGCGATAGATCGCCCCGCGTTCCGGCCCCCGTGTTTCGCGCTATCCGGCCGCCAGGCATCCGTCCAACACCGCCAACGCCTCGTCGATCTCGGCATCGGTGGTGCGCAGCGACGGCATCAGGCGCAGGGTGTCGGGTCGCGGCGCGTTGATCAGCAACCCGGCCGCCATCGCCGCGTCGCGCACCGCCTCGGCGCTCGGCGTCGCGAGCCTCACCGCCAACAGCAGGCCGGCGCCGCGCACCTCGAGAAAGCCGTGTCGACGACCGAGCGCCTGGAGACCGGCGCGCAACCGCGCCCCCGCCTCGCGCACCCGGGCGAGGAACGCCGGCCGGCTCACCACGTCGAGAACCGCGATCGCCACCGCGCTCACCAGCGGGTTGCCGTTGTAGGTACCGCCCTGGTCCCCGTGCTCGAAGCAGCAGGCACGCCGCCGGGCGACCATCGCCGAGACCGGCACCCCGCCGCCGAGCCCCTTGCCCAGGGTCATGATGTCCGGCGTGATGCCCTCGGCCTGGAATGCGAACAGGCTACCGGTGCGTCCCATCCCGGTCTGCACCTCGTCGAGGATCAGCAGCAGGTCGTGCGCGTCGGCCAGCGCGCGCAGCTCGCGCAGGTAGCCGGCAGGTGGAACGACGACCCCGGCCTCGCCCTGGATCGGCTCGACCATCAACGCGACCGTCCGCGCCGTGACGGCGCGGGCCATCGCCGCGGCATCGCCGAACGGCACCTTCACGAACCCGCTCGGCATCGGCGGGAACATCCGGTCCCAGCCGGGCTTTCCGCTCGCCGACATCATCGCCAGCGTGCGGCCGTGGAAGCCGCCCTCGGTGGTGACGATCTCGAACGCGCCGTCGCGGTTGACTCGTCCCCACTTGCGCGCGAGCTTCACCGCGGCCTCGTTGGCCTCCGCGCCCGAGCTCGCGAAATGGACCTGGTCGAGCCCGGCGAGGGCGGTGAGTCGCGCCGCCAGCTCGAGCTGCGGCGCGTTGTGCAGCGCCGGGCTCGGCGTGATCAATGTGCCGGCCTGGCGCGACAGCGCCTGCGCGATCTCGGGTGGGCAGTGGCCGAGGGCGTTCACCGCCCAGCCCTGGATGAAGTCGAGGTAGCGCTGGCCGTGGTCGTCGAAGAGATAGGCGCCGTCGCCGCGGCACATGACGCGCTCGGGGCGCGCGGTGATGGACATGAGAGGAGAGTCGGCGGTCGTGCTCATGGTGTCGTCCTCGCAGGAGGGGCGACGTCACGAGCCATGAGCCGCCCCGGGTGGGTGGCGGCTCGGTCGTCGTTCGGTCAGGTTCTACGAGGCAACGACGCCCGGCCACCGTTGGTCGGTGGCGCGGCGGCGCGAACGCAGGTTGACGGTCGACGACGACATGGGCGGCAATGTGTGCGCAAACCGTGCGCGCGTCAAGCGACCATCGGCGTGGCGGCGCCGCGCTCGCGCCGAGATCGCTGTGCTAGGCTTCGCCGGCCGCGATGACCGCACACGGGGAGAGATGCTGCATGGCCGAGCGCGCCGGGGGCTATCGAATCGGGATCGATGTCGGCGGCACCTTCACCGACTTCGTGCTGGCTGATCCGGCGACCGGAGCCATCCACACCTTCAAGGAGCCGAGCACCCCGCACGACCCGTCCGAGGCGGTCGAGCGCGGGATCCGGGCGATGCTCGAGCAGCACGCGGTGGCGGCGGGCTCCATCGACGCCATCGTCCACGGCACCACGCTGGGCCTGAACGCGATCCTGCAGCGGCGCGGCGCCGCGACCGTGCTCGTGGTCTCGCGAGGCAACCGCGACGTGCTCGAGCTCGCGCGCTGCCGCATGCCCTCGCCGTACGACTTCTCGCTGCCGCGCGACGAGCCGCTGCTGCCGCGCGACCGGGTGTTCGAGGTGAACGCCCGCTGCGATGCCAGCGGCGAGATCATCGCGCGCCCGCAGGCGAGTGAGCTCGACGCCGTCGCCGAGCGCATCCGCGCCACCGAGGCCCACGCCGCCGCGGTCACGTTGCTGAACGCCTATCTCACGCCGTCACTCGAGGACGAGGTGGCGGCCGCGCTGCGCGAGCGGCTCCCGGGGGTGCACATCACCGCCTCGACGCGGGTGTGGCCGGAGATGCGCGAGTACGAGCGCGCGATGCTGGCGGTGATGAACGCCTACGTGCACCCGATGCTCGACGCCTACTACGAGCGGCTCGAGCAACGCCTGCGTGCCATCGGCATCGACGCCGACCTCTATCTGACGGCGTCGAACGGCGGCACCCTGAGCGTCGCCTCCGCCCGCGACCGCCCGGTCGACACCCTGCTCTCCGGTCCGGCATCGGGGGTGGTCGCGGGCTGCCAGCTCGCCGCCCGTCTCGGCCTCGACGGCATGGTGTCGATCGACATGGGCGGCACGAGCTGCGACATGGCGGTCGCCGAGGGCGGCGCGCCGCGGCTCACCACTCGCGCCCATGTCGGCGAGTTCCCGGTGATCGCGCCGGTGGTCGACGTGTCGGCGATCGGTGCCGGCGGCGGCTCGGTGGTGTGGGTCGACTCGCAGGGCGTGCTGAAGGTCGGGCCGCGAAGCGCCGGTGCCGACCCGGGGCCGGTCTGCTACGGTCGCGGCGGCACCGAGCCGACGGTCACCGACTGCTTCCTGGTCACCGGGTTGGTCGACGCCGATGCCTTCCTCGGCGGTCGCATGCACCTCGACCGCGCCGCGGCCGAACGGGTGCTCGCCGAGCTCGGGCGGCGTATCGGCTTCGACGGTGAGGATGCAGCGGTGCGCGCGGCCGACGCCGCCATCCGCGTCGCCACCGCCATGATGGGCACCGCGCTCTACAAGGAGCTCGCCCAGCGCGGCGTCGATCCGCGCGGGCTCGCGCTGGTCGCCTTCGGTGGCGCCGGCCCGACCCAGGCCTCGCTGCTGGCCGACGAGGCCCGCCTCGACCGCATCGTCGTCCCGCTCGCCCCCGGAACTTTCTGCGCCTACGGCGCGATGCAGAGCGAGGTCCGTCGCGACTACGTACGCAGCCTCCGGGTGCGGCTCACCGCGGCACCGGCGATCGACGCGGTGCGCGCGAGCCTCGCGGAGATGGAAGCCGAGGCGCTCGCCTGGGTGTCGTCGGAGGGTGCGCGGCTCGCGGCACCGGTGATCACGCGCAGCGCCGACATGCGCTACGCCGGGCAGGCCTACGATCTCGCGGTGCCGCTCACCGACGCCGACGTCGAGGCCGACGCGGCGGCGCTGGCGGAGCGTTTCCACGCCGAGCACGCCCGCGTCTACGGCTTCCCGGATCGCGAGAGCGAGGTCGAGGTGATGACGGTGCGGCTCAGCGTCTCGCGCGCACTGCCGCCGGTCGAGCCGGCGACCCTCGCGCCGGGAGCCGGCACGCCGCAATCGCTCGGCACCCGGGCGCTGCACGTGCGCGAGCGCGGCGTCGAGGCGACGGTCTACCACCGCGATGCGCTGCACCCCGGGCACCGGCTGACCGGCCCGGCGATCGTCGAGCAGAGCGACACCACGGTGCTGGTGCTCCCCGGCTGGGACGGCACCGTCCACGCCGAGGGCGCGCTGGTCCTCACCCGCAAGCGAGGTGCATGAGATGGCCATGGAGCTCGATCCGGTCTCACTCGAGATCCTGCGCAACAAGCTCACCGCCATCGCCGAGGAGATGGGGATCACGCTGCAGCGCACCGGCCGCACGCTGTACGTGAAGGAGACGGCGGACTTCGGCACCGCGCTCGCGACCCCGGCCGGCAAGTTCTTCGCCTTCCCGGTCGGCATCGGGGTGGCCGGCTTCGTCGATCTCGACTGCGCGACCACCGTGTCCTCGGTCGGAACCCTCGAGCCGGGCGACGTGATCGTGACCAACCACCCCTACCTCTCCGGGGGCCTGTGCACCCACACCCCGGATCTCCAGCTCGTGCGTCCGTACTTCCACCGCGGCGAGCTGGTCGGCCACGGCTGGTCGTTCGTGCACTCCGCCGACGTCGGCGGCAAGGTGCCGAGCAGCGTGTCGCCCACCAACACCGAGGCCTACCAGGAAGGGCTCCTGATCCCGCCGACCAAGATTCTCAAGCGCGGCGAGTGGAACGAGGACTTCGTGCGCCTGTACCGCGCCAACGTGCGCACGCCCGAGGTCAATCTCGGTGACATCAAGGCGATGATTGCCGCGCTCGAGGTGGGCCAGCGCAGGGTCGGCGAGGTGATCGAGCGTCACGGGCTCGACACCTTCTTCCAGGCCCAGAGCGACCTCATCGCCTACGCCGAGGCCAAGGCGCGCGACGCCTTCCGCCAGATCCCCGACGGCACCTACGAGTTCTGGGACTACCTCGACGACGACGCCTTCACCCAGGTGCCGGTGCGCATCCGCCTGCGGATGACCGTCGACGACGGACGCATCCACCTCGATTACACCGGCAGCGAGCCGCAAACCCTCGGGCCGTTCAACATCGTGACGCTGGGGCGCTCGCACCCGTGGGTCACGCTGCGGCTGCTGGCCTACGCGGTCACGCGCGACCCGACGCTGCCGGTGAACAGCGGGGTGTTCCGCAACGTGAGCGTGACCCTGCCGGAGGGCTCGGTGCTGAACCCGGTCTTTCCCGCCGCCTCCGGGATCCGCACCGCCTCGGGCGTGCGCTGCTACGACGTGGTCAACGGCGCGCTCTCCAAGGCGATCCCGGAGTTCATGCCGGCGGCGCCGGGCGGGAACATCGTCCCCGTGGTGCTGGTCGAGCCACCGCACCCCGACGGCCGCCGTCCGGTGACGGTGATCCAGTTCATGGTCGGCGCCACCGGGGCGCGCCGCGGCCGCGACGGTACCGACGGTCGCGACCCGAGCTTCAGCAACATGGCCAACAACCCGATCGAGACGGTCGAGGCCGAGGCGAGCGTGATCGTGCGCGAGTACGGTCTGCGCGCCGACTCCGGCGGCGCCGGCAAGTGGCGCGGCGGCGCCGGCCAGATGATCAGCTTCGAGGTGCGTCGCGACGGATGCCAGCTCCTCGCCCGCGGCCTGGAGCGCCTGCGCTTCCCGCCCTGGGGGGCGGCCGGCGGCAAGGCCAGCAAGCTCACCCGGGTGGTGCTCAATCTCGGCACCGAGCGCGAGCGCGACCTCGGCAAGCTCGACATGGTCACGGTGAACCGCGGCGACGTGGTCACGGCATTGATGAGCGGTGCCGGCGGCTACGGCGATCCGTTCGAGCGCGACGTCGAGGCGGTGCTCGACGACGTGCGACGCGGGATCGTGAGCGTCGAGGGGGCGGCGGTGGACTACGGCGTCGCCATCGTCGACGGCGGTGTCGACGCGAGACGCACCGCGGAGCTCCGTGCCGCGCGCCCGGCGACCTCGAGCGACGGCTTCGACTTCGGGCCGGAGCGCGCGGCCTGGGAGTCGGTGTTCGACGCCGAGCACATGTCGAGGCTCGGTGCCAGGCTCGCGGATCTGCCCGCCCACGAGCGTCAAGCGCGGCGCCACGCGCTGTTTCGCAGCATCGAGCCGCGCCTGATGGTGCCGGCCACCGAGCGCAGACACGCGTTCGCCGAGCTCTTCGCCGACGCGCCGGCCGTCGTCGCCGAGCTCGACCGCCTGCTCGAGGGTGACGCGGCGTGAGCGGATCGTCTCGTCTGTTCTCGCCGTTCTCGCTGCGCGGGGTCACGTTCCCCAATCGCATCGTGGTCTCGCCGATGCAGATGTATCTCGCGCCCGACGCCGTCGCCACCGACTGGCACTTCCAGCATCTGGCGAAGTACGCGGTCGGTGGGGCCGGCTGCGTCTTCGGCGAGGTGCTCTGCGTCGAGCCGCGGGGGCGCAACACCCACTGGGATCTCGGCATCTGGGACGACGCGCAGGTGCCACCGCTCGCGCGCATCGCCGCGTTCCTGCGCGAGGCGGGCGCGGTGCCGGCGGCACAGATCGGGCACTGCGGCGCCAAGGCCTCGCGCCAGCGACCTTTCGACGGTCACGGCCCGCTCGGCCCCGACGATGCCGCCCGCGGCGAGCCGCCCTGGACCCCGCTCGGGCCGACCGACGACCCCGCCGCCGAGGGCTACCTCGTCCCGCACGCGCTCACCGCGGCGGAGATCGCCACCATCGTCGATCAGTTCGCGGCCGGAACCCGCCGCATCGACGCCGCCGGCTACGACTTCCTGGAGGTGCACGCCGCGCACGGCTACCTCATCCACTCCTTCTACTCGCCGATCAGCAACCGCCGCACCGACGGCTACGGCGGCGATCGCAGGGGCCGGATGCGTCTCGCGCTGGAGATCGCGGAGGCGGTGCGCGGCAACTGGCCCGACGACAAGCCGCTGTCCTACCGCCTCTCCTGCGTCGACGGCATGGAAGGCGGCTGGACGATCGAGGACACGGTGGCGCTCGCGCGCGAGCTCCGCGCCCGTGGTGTCGACACCATCGACTGCTCCTCGCGCGGAGTTCGCGGCGCGACCTCGCTCGCCAATCTCGAGGCGTCGCGCCGCCCGGCGGTGGCCGGCTACCAGGTCCCGTACGCCGAGCACGTCCGTCGCGAGACCGGGATCCCGACCATGGCGGTCGGCCTCATCCTCACCCCGCGCCAGGCCGAGCGGATCCTCGAGCGCGAGCAGGCGGATCTGGTGCTCCTCGCGCGCGAGGCGCTGGTCGACCCGCACTGGGCGCTGCGCGCCGCGCGCGAGCTCGAGCCCGACGCCGGCTGGCAGCGCTGGCCCCCGAGCTGGGCCTGGTGGCTCGCGCAGCGCGAGCGCACCGGGATCGAGTATCCGGACGGTTGGGAGTAGTCGGGGGGACGGGCACGCGCCATGCGCGAGCCAGTCCCCGCCTGGCTCACAGCGCGTTACACGGCCTTTGCAGGGTGCGCCACATGTGGGCAGACGGCGAGTCGTCGTTGCCCAACCCTTCCGCGGGCTGGCGGAAGTGCCGGCCGATGATGTCCTCGAACTGCTCGATCTCGATCTCGAGATTCGGGTCGAACGAGTAGAGATCGTTCAGGCAGATCATGCGCGCGGTCATGTACCAGCGGTGCCCACGCGCGCGCTCGTACTCCGCGACCACGTACGGCTCCGGCCGGTAGCCCTCACCGAACAACTGCACGTAGGCCTTCGGGTACTCGTAGCCGACCGACTCGTCGGGGAAGAAGCGCAGCGCCTGGTGCACGCGCACCGACCACGCCACCTCCTCGTCGACGTAGGGCTCGATGAGCTGCGCGCCCCAGTAGCCGTGGTCGGCGCGGATGAATCCGGCAACCGAGATGTCGTGCAGCAGGCAGGCCAGAACCGTCTTCTCCGGCAGACCGTTCTTCTGCGCCAGGTTCGCGCTCTGCAGCAGATGCTGCTGTGCCGGCGAGAACCGCAGCCGGAAGTAGTCGATCAGGGTCGGCTTCCGGGGCATCGGCGGCAGCCGCGGGTCCTCGCCCATCAGCAGCCGGGCGCCGGGGGGGCGGCTGCCGAGGGTGCGCTTGCCGTCGGCCAGGTTGTAGAGCAACGACTTGGCGACGTAGCACTCGCCGAGCTTCGTCATCTGGTCGTGCTCGAGCGCGTCGGCGCGCTCCGACAGGGACATCGCGGTGCTCATGCTGACCTCCAGCGGGTCGGCGCCGCTCGCGCGGCCGTCCGGCAGGCTAGGACCGGCCGCGGCACGACGTCAAGCCGAGGCCGCCCTCAGCCGCGCGGCCTCGGCGGCCAGCGAATCAGCGCGATCAGTGGATAGACGGCGAACGAGACCCAGGTGAACAGGTGAAAGGCGTTCAGGTAGCCGATGGTCACCGCCTGACGGGTGACCTCGCCGGAGAGCCGCAACAGGTCGGCCTCACTGCCGAGATCCCAGCCGCCCGCATGGTGAGCGAAGAAGGCGTTGTAGGGTGAGATCCACTGCACCAGGTTCGAGTAGGACATCTTGCTGGTGTGGAACGCCAGCACGAAGCTGAACGATATGAAGTAGCTCGACGCCACGCTGCGCACGAAGTGGAACATGCCACTGCCCTCGGCGGTGCGACGCGGGTCGAACTCCGAGAACAGCACCAGCGTGATCGGCACCCACAGGAAGCCGACACCGAAGCCCTGCACCGCGTTGCTGATGGCCACCTCGGTGAGGGTCACGTTGACGTCGAACTGCATCATCTGGAGCCCGGCGGCGGTGTGCGCCCCGAATCCGATGAGCAGCATCGTGCGCGGCGTCCAACGGCTGCTGACCACCACCATCAGCAGCTGCGACACGAAGGTGCCGAGACCGCGTGCGGCCATCAGGGTGGCGATGGTGAACTCCGGGATCCCCCGCAATTGCTGCAGCAGGACCGGGAGCAGCACCATCGGCGTCACGAACAGCGCGCCGAAGATGAGCGAGATGCCGAGTCCGACTGCGAAGTTGCGGTTGAGCAGGAGGCGCGGATCGAGAAAGGGCCGTTCGCGGGTGAGACTGTGGGCGACGAACACCCAGGCGGCGACCGCGGCCACGCAGGCCTCGACGACGATCTCGGTGGAGGTGAACCACTCCAGCCGCTCGCCGCGGTCGAGCATGAGCTGGATGCACGAGACCGCGACCGACAGCGATACGAAACCGGTCCAGTCGAGGCGCACCTTCGTGTCCGGCGGACGGGTCTCCTTGAGCGCCAGCAGTAGCCCGGCGAGGGCGAGCATCGCCATCGGCACCAGGATGAAGAACACCCATCGCCAGGAGAGCTCCTGGCTGACGTAGCCACCGAGCAACGGTGCGATGGTCGGCCCCATCACGACCCCGAGACCGTAGACCGCCATGGCCGGCCCACGCTTCTCGCCCGGGAAGGCGTCGATCACCACCGACTGCGAGATCGGGGTGAGTGGTGAGCCGCAGGCCGATTGCACCACCCGCCAGAGCACGAGCTGCTCGAGCGAGGTCGAGAGCCCACACATCACGGTGGCGACCGTGAAGCCGCTGACACCCCAGATCATCGCCCGCCGGCGACCGAGACGCGCCGAGAGCCAGCCGGCGGCCGGAATGGTCACCGCGGTCGCGATCAGGTTGGCGGTGATGACCCAGGCGACCTGGTCCGGACTCGCCGACATCGCGCCCTGGATCTGGGGCAGGGAGACGTTGGCGATGGTGATGGTGGTCGCGTAGAGCGTCGTGACCAGCGTGCACGACACCAGTACCCACACCGACTGCCGCCGGTCGGGCACCGACGGCTGTGGGTGGGAGCTCGAGGTGGGACTGACCGAATCCGGCCGGCGGGCCCGGGTCACCGACCCTCGAGCCGCGAGCGGGCGGACTCGACGGCCAGCTCGGGGTCAGCGTCGCCGCCGATCCAGTCGAATCCGAGGAAGCTCGCGAGTCCGGACGCATCCTTCGCGGGTGCGGGCGGTGATACCGCCGCGGTGCTGGCCGGCGGGGACTTGGTCTTGAAGCTCACCCGGGCGAGTCCACTCGAGGAGTCGCCGGCGCCGATGCGACCCTCGATCGACGGGCGGCGAGCCGACGAGGCCACCACCACCGGGGCACGGCGGGGCGTCGCCTCCGCATCGCCCGTGCCCGACTCGGACATCCCCTGCCCGCTCGCCGCGGCAGTCGAATCGCCGGACGCCGGCGTGGTGCTCGCGAGCAACAACCCCTTGGGCAGACTGCGCCCGACGTACTCCCTGGGATTCACCTGCCGGCCGTCGATGATCACCTCGAAGTGCACGTGGTTGCCCGAGGCCTTGCCGCTGCGCCCGACGGTGGCGACGACCTCACCCTGGCGCACGCGTTGCCCGTGGCGGACGAGATTCGCGGTGTTGTGGGCATAGAGCGTGCGCACCCCGGTCGGATGCTGCAGCACCACCACGCGCCCATAGCCCCGGCGCCAACCGGAGAACTGGACCACCCCATCGGCGGCGGCGTGGATCGCGGTGCCGCGCGGCGCCCAAAGGTCGATTCCCAGGTGCCGACCGCGCCGGCTCCCGAACTCGGACGTCACCCGATAGTTGGCGAGGGGCCAGACGAAGGTTCCACCGCCGAGCCGGGCCGCGGCGATCGCCGGTGGCACCCGTCCGGGAATCACGAGCCGCTGACCGGCGCGAAGCCGGCGCGGATCACTGATGCGGTTCGCCCGGCTCAGCGTCGATGGCGAGACCCCGTAACGTTGGGCGATACCGAGAACGGTGTCGCCGCGACGCACGACGTGGACGCGCTGCACCGGCGTCTGGCTCGCCGGCTCCGAGATCGCCGTCGGCTCGACACGCGCCGCGACCTTCACCGCCTCCGCGCCACTCACTGCCGCCGAGACGGTCGGTGCCGAGACGACCTCCGACCGCGGCGTTCCCGGAATGCGCAGCGTCTGCCCGGCCCGAAGCCGGCGCGGATCGTCGATCCCGTTGGCCTCGGCGATCGCGCCGGCCGCGACCCCGTACCGCCCGGCGAGCCCGAGGAGGGTCTCGCCCGGCGCGAGAACGTGCTCGCGCCCCTGCGGCGTCGGCGCCGACGGAGCCTCGGATTGCGCGACGACGGCGGGCTTCGGTGCCTCCGGCGCCACCACCTCGACCGCCGGCGGCTCCGCGGGCTTCGCATCGCCGGGGATGCGCAGCATCGCACCGGCACGCAGCCGCCGCGGATCGGCGATGTCGTTGGCCTCGGCGATCGTGCGCGCCGGCACCCCGTAGCGTTTGGCCAGCGCGAGCAGTGTCTCTCCCGACTCGAGGCGGTGCTCGCGCGCAGCCGGCTCCTCGGACCGCGGGGTATCGGTACTCGATGCGACGGGGGCGGCCGAGGGCGCGGGCCGGGGCGGCGGGGTCTCGCTCGGACGACTCTCGCTCGACTCGGTCGATGCCGCCGCGACCGTCGGGATGCGCAAGGTCTGCCCGGCTCGCAGGCGCCGCGGATCGTCGATGGCGTTGGTCTGCGCGATCGACCGTGCCGGCACGCCGTAGCGCTGCGCCAGACCGAGCAGGGTCTCACCGCGCGCCAGCTCATGCTCGATCGCCGGCGCGTCCGGGCTCGGCTCGGTCGGCACCGCAGACGCCGCGACCTCGGCCGCCGGCGCCTCCGCCGGCCGTGTCGCCGGCTGCGCGATCGCGCCGGGGATCCGGAGCACCCGGCCGGCGCGCAGTCGGCGCGGATCGTCGACGTCGTTGGCGACCATGATGTCGCGCGCGGACACCCCGTACCGACCGGCGAGCTCGAGCAGCGTCTCGCCGGGCGCGAGCGCGTGCTCGATCGCGTCAGCGGCAGCCGGCTCGCGAGCCGCCACCGCATCGGCATCCGCCGTGCGATCCACGGCGGCCGCGGCCGGGGCGACGTCCACGCCCTCGCCGGTGGCCACCGCAGGCGCCGAAACCTCCACCGCCGCTGCGGGGGCGGGAACCCGCAACACGCGACCGGCCCGCAGCCGGTGCGGATCGTCGATGCCGTTCGCGGCCATGATGGCCCGCGCCGGCACGCCGTAACGACGGCTCACCGCCAACAGCGTCTCGCCGGAGGCGAGGGTGTGCTCGACCGCCTCGCCGGTCTGCACCGGAGCCACCGGGGCCGCGGCGGACGCAGTCGGCTCGACCGGCGGTGCCGGTGCCGGGTCCGCCTCCGGGATGCGCAGCGTCTCGCCGGCGCGCAGGCGGCGCGGGTCGTCGACGCCGTTGGCCGACGCGATGGCGCGCGCGGACACGCCGTAGCGCTCCGCGACACCTCCGAGGGTCTCGCCCGGCGCCAGCAGGTGCAGCCGTCCCACCGCCTCGGGTGACGGCGGCTGCGCCTGCTCACCGAGCGGTACGGTGAGCACCGTGCCCGGTCTCAGTCGCCCGGGGTCGATGATGCCGTTGAGCCGTGCGATCTCGGACGAATGGGTCCCCACACGCTCGGCGATGTGGGAAAGCGTGTCGCCGCTCTGGACGACATAGGTGCCGACCGCCTCGGCGGCATGCGTGCCGGCCACCGGCGCCAGCATCGCCGCCAGCCCCCAGATCCCCGCAGCCCAGGCGCCGATGCCCACGCGCGGACTCGACTCTGGCGCAGGACAACCGGATCGGCGCTCCACCCACGATCGCTCATGGCGCATGCTGGCTGGTCTCCACCTTGCCGCCACCGACCCGCGCCCCTCCGGCGCGCGGACCGACTGGCCGCACGCGGGGGCAAGGGGGGCCGAATCGGGCGGACCCTCGGCTTCAAAAGTGTGAAGTGTGGCGCACTTCGGGCAATCCGGCCACTGCAATTGCGTCCCTCGCGTCCGCCTGCCGGAGCTGGCGCCGGGCCCGCTTTTGCGCCACCGCCAATCGCATCCGGCCTACAATGCCCGCCGTCGCCGGTGTCGAGCCGGTCACCAGGGGCGCTCGCAGTGTCGGCAGAGCACGTGTTTTCCGGGGATCCGCTCGATCGCGCGGACCATCAACGGCGCGACGACGCCTGGGTGCGCGCCCGGCGCGCCGACCCGGCGTCCCGGTTCCTCGCCTTCGCCAACCAGCAGGTGGTGGTCAGAGCCGGCCCTCCCACCAGCCTCGGATGGCTCGACGTCGCGTCCGTCGAGCGGCTCGAGGCGGATCCCGAGACCGTGCTGCTCGGGCTCCTGGGCGACGTCGCCCACTTCGCACTGGAGTTGCCACCCAGCGCCGAGATGGGGTTACCGCCAGGGCTCGCGCTGGCCGACCCGAGACAGGTCGCGACCGAGGTCTCGCGCGCCGAGTCCGGAATCCTCGCCCACGCCAAGTCGGTGGTCGACTGGCACGCGCGGCACCGCTTCTGCGCCAACTGCGGTGCACCCACCGCCTCGCGCAAGGCGGGAAAGGAGCGCGCCTGCGAGCGGTGCGACGCCCACCACTTCCCGCGCACCGACCCGGTGGTGATCATGCTGGTCACCGACGGTGATCGCTGTCTGCTCGGGCGAAACGCCCGCCGACGCAACGCGTTCTACTCCGCGCTCGCCGGCTTCGTGGATCAGGGCGAGTCGATCGAGGAGGCGGTACGTCGCGAGGTCCAGGAGGAGGCCGGTATCCGGGTCGGCGCGATTCGCTATCACTCGTCGCAGCCGTGGCCGTTCCCCTCCTCGCTGATGATCGGCTGCCACGCCGACGCACTCAGCACCGACATCGCCATCGATCCGGAGGAGCTCTCCGACTGCCGCTGGTTCACCCGCGCCGAGGTGCGCGCCGCGCTGGCCGCCGGGGCCTCGCCCGGCGAGGGTTTGCGGGTACCCGGGCCGATTGCGATCGCACACCATTTGATCAGGGCATGGGCCGACGACGCATGACTGGCGCCGACCGCCCGTCGCACTCGCAGCGACCGCCCGCACGCCGCCGACACCTGGAGGCATCACCATGACCGCGACCCGAGGAATCATCCCGCGCATCGCCGAGCTGCACGACGACATGCGACGCTGGCGGCGTGACATCCACGCCCACCCCGAGCTCGGGTTCGAGGAGAACCGCACCAGCGATCTGGTCGCGGAGAAGCTCAGCGCGTTCGGCTGCGACGTGACCCGGGGCATCGGCCGCACCGGAGTGGTCGGCACGCTGCGCGTCGGCAACTCCCCGCGCTCGATCGGCCTTCGCGCGGACATGGACGCGCTACCGATCCAGGAGGAGAACACCTTCGATCACCGCTCGATCGCCGACGGCAAGATGCACGCCTGCGGCCATGACGGTCACACCGCGATGCTGCTCGGCGCCGCGCGATACCTCGCCGAGACCCGCGCCTTCGACGGCCAGGTCCACTTCATCTTCCAGCCCGCAGAGGAAGGCATCGGCGGCGCGCTGGCGATGATCGAGGACGGGTTGTTCGAGAAGTTCCCCTGCGACGCCATCTTCGGCATGCACAATCGGCCCGGGATGCCGATCGGTCGCTTCGCGGTCCGTGCCGGCCCGATGATGGCCGGCGGCGCGTTCTTCGACGTCGACATTCTCGGCGTCGGCGCCCACGGCGCGCGCCCGGAATCGAGTGTCGACCCGGTGGTGGTCGCGGCGCAGATGGTCACCGCGATGCAGTCGATCGTGTCGCGCAACGTCCGCCCGGTCGACGGCTGCGTGGTCTCGGTGACCCAGATCCACGCCGGCGACGCCTACAACGTCATTCCGCAGCGCGCGCGGCTGTCGGGCACCGTGCGCGCGTTCTCGCGCGACGTGCTGGCGCTGGTCGAGCGCCGCATCGGCGAGATCGCGACCGGCATCGCCGCCGCGATGGGCGCCAAGGCGAGCGTCGACTACCGGTTGATCTTCGCCCCCACGGTCAACCACGCCGACGAGGCCGAGTACGCGGCCTCGATCTGCAACGCCATCGTCGGCGCCGACAAGGTCGAGCGGAACCCGCCGTTGGTGATGGCCTCCGAGGACTTCTCGTTCATGCTCGAGAAGGTCCGCGGCTGCTACATCAACGTCGGCAACGGCGACGGCGAGGGCGCCTGCCAGGTCCACAACCCGGCCTACGACTTCAACGACGCCGCCCTGCCCTACGGCGCGTCGTTCTTCGCGCACCTGGTGGAGACGCGCCTGGCGGCGGAGCCGATGCGCGACTGAGCGGCGC
This sequence comes from Ectothiorhodospiraceae bacterium, assembly GCA_024234875.1. Lineage (GTDB taxonomy): Bacteria > Pseudomonadota > Gammaproteobacteria > HK1 > HK1 > JACKNM01. The sequence goes on from JACKNM010000004.1 coordinate 109,174, forward strand.
GAGGCGGGGCACCGATCGGCCGGGCCAGCCGACGCGTCAGCCGCCACACCACTGCTGCTCGCACGGAACGCCGTCCCCGTCGCCGTCGATCTTGGTGTCGGGGCAGTTCCGCAGGTAGAACTCGGCCTCGGCGCAGGAACGCATCTGCGAGCAGTGCTGCTTGCCCTCGCAGCGGAAGTCGCCCGCGCGCGCCGGGCTCACCACCGGCTCGGCGGTGGGCGGACTCACGACTCGGTGCACCGCGTCGGGGCCGCGGAGCACCACCCCGACGCCGGCGGTCACGGTCACCGCCAGCAATGCCCAGCGCAGGCGCGCGCCGCGACTCGGTCTCGCGCGGCGCGGTCGTGCCGGCCCGCGCGCGGGCTCGGGGCGCCGCGTGGGACGGGGCACCGGCGCCTGACGCGGCAGTCCCTCGATTTGAACGTCTCCGGCCCGCGTCCGCCCCGTACCGTCGGCCATCGGCTGGTAGTGCACCACGTCCCCGACCCGCGGCGCCCGAGCCGTCAGGCCGATGTCGCGCACGTGGACGAACACGTCGACACCGCCGTCGTCGGGACGGATGAAGCCGTAACCCTTGTCGGCGTTCCAGTGCGCGAGCCGGCCGCGGGACGTCACCCTCCGGTCGCGACCGGGTTCCCCGCCGCGGCCCACCCTTCGATGCCGTCCTTCAGGTTGACGGCACCGCCGTAGCCTGCCTGCTGGAGGATCTGCGTGGCCTCGGGACCGTGGGCGCGGCCCTGGTTGCAGTAGATGACGATCTTCTCGGCCCGCGCCCCCTCGAGCGCGGTGGGAATACCCTGGCGCAGCGCCGTGAGGGGCACCATCAGGGCGCCGGGAATGTGTCGATGCGCGAACTGCTCCTCACCGCGGACGTCGATCACGACCGCCCCGGCGCCGATCAGCACCATCGCCTGCTCGAGGTCGACCTCGGGTACGGCGTACTGGGCTCCCCCCACCCGCGGTCCGGGTCCCGAAAGCAGCCAGATCGCCGCGATGCCAGCGGCGAGCAGCGTGAAGACATGTCGCGCGGGAGCGGATCTCGTGTCCATTGCCACCTCCTTGTCTCGAGTCGCACGGCCGACGGAGCGGGCGGCTCGCCGAGCATCGTGCGCCCGCCAGACGCCGCGCCCTCGCCCAATCAGCGCCACACGAGGCTCTGGTGTACTCCTCGGCGCATGCCCTGATCAAGAGGGTCCCGCCCGGCGCGGCCTCCCCGCCACCGCACGTCGCGCCCCGGAGCAAGGTGGCTACCGCGGCTACGACCCGACGGCGAGCCACTCCCCGGGCGTCCTCGCCGCCTCGAACGCCCGCTCGATGATGCGTACCGCCGGGATCGCATCCTCGAAGGTGCACGCGGGGCGGGAACCGGTGCGCACCGCGGCGACGAAGTCGCGGGTCGCGCCGCCGGCGATCGGCTCGGCGGCGAGGGTCTCTTCCTGCTCGCCGCGGCGGGTGAGCCAACTGAGCGACCACCCGAGCGGCAGGGTCAGGGGACGCCGCAGCTCGAGGAGGCCGTCCTCGCCGAAGATCCGAACCTCGTCCCACATGTGCCAGCCCTCCTCGATGCAGGTCGCCTGCCATTCGAGGTCACCGAGGTCCAGCTCGATGAAGCCACCGCGGTCGGTGCGCCCGGGCCCACCGTCGCGCAGTCGGCTGCGCAGCGCGGTCGGCTGGCGACCGAGCAGCCAGGGGACGATGTCGGCCATGTGCGAGGCGCGGCCGGTGTACGGCCCACCACCGCCGAGCGACGGCACCAGGAACCAGCCGGCGCGCTCGTAGCCGAGCTGGACGGTCTGCACGAAACGCACCGCGCCGATTCCGCCGGCGCGCAAGATCTCCCGAGCTCGCAGGCAGCCGCGGTCGAAGCGGCGGTTGTAGGCGACCGCGTTGACCGCGCCGAGCGCGTGCGCGCGGTCGGCGAGCGCGCGGGCCTCGCTCGCGTGTGAGACGAACGGCTTGTCGACGAGCACGTTGTAGCCGCACTCGAGCGCGGCGGCGGTGTGCTCTGCGTGCAGGGTGTGGGGGGTCGTCACCAGAGCGATGGCGTCGGGCAGATCGCGCGGCAGGTCGGCGAGCGAGGAGACCAGGCGCGCGCCGGTGCGCTCGACGAGCGCATGGGTCTCCGCGACCGGATACGGATCGAGGAGGGTGTGGATCGCCAGCGTCTCGTCGGCGAGGAGCGCCGGCACGTGGTAGCGGCGCGCAAAGCCTCCGCACCCGATCATGACCACCGGCTGCGGTCGGGCGCTCATCGCTCGGCCACCCGGCGCAGGAAGTCGACCGATCGCGCCCACGCCGTCTCGGCTGCTTGCGGATGATGGTCGGCCGGACGTGCCGGATCGAAGAAGCTGTGGCGCGCGCCCTCGTAGACGTGCACCTCGGTCTCGACCCGACGCCCGCCGAGCGCCTCGCGTAGCTCCGCCACGTCGGTGAGCGGGATCAGGTCGTCGAACTCGGCGAAGTGACCGAGATAGGGCACCTCGACGAGACCGGCGAGCTCGATCGGCAGGAACGGCTTGTTGGCCTGTCGCTCGAACCGGATCCGTCCGTAGAAGCAGATGACGCCGTCGACGTGCTCGCTCACCGCGCCGAGGTAGTGCGCGAAGCGTCCGCCCAGGCAGAAGCCCCACGGCACGATCGGTCCGCTGGTGAAGCCGAGACCGCCGTCGCGGGCGCGTCGCGCGACGGCGCGCAGATCGCGCGTGCAGCGCCGATCGTCGAAGTCGACGAACGTCTGCGCCAGAACCGGCGGCGCGGCGTCGAGAGCGGGGATGCCGACGCCCCGGAACAGGCACGGCGCGAACGCGTTGAAGCCGGCGTGGGCGAGCCGCCGGCAGACGTCCTCGATGTGGGGGGTCACGCTCCAGATCGCGCCCAGCATCATCACGCTGAGCGGCGCGCCGGCGGCGGGCCTGGCGACGAAGACGTCGATGCTACCGTCGTCGACCTCGAGTCGATGACGCGATTCGGCGATGGACGATTGCTGCACCCTCAGACCCTCTGGCGTGTACCGGTCGACGCCGCGCGGTAGGCGGCACGGATCATGCGAAGCGCCCGCGCGCCGTCGTCCACCGTCACCGGGGGCGGCGCTCCGGTGCGCAGGCAGGCGAGGAACTGGATCGCGTTCTGTTGGTGATACTGCCCTTGCTTGAAGCGCGGCACGAGCGGCTCGGTCTGCCAGCCGAGCGATCGCTCGGCCTCCCGGAACACGCGCACGAAACGTTCGTCGGTGAGGTCGCGCGATGCCAGATCGACACCCGCCACCAGCAGGCTGCCGCGGGTGCCGTAGAGCTCGATGGATGCGTCGGCGCCGGCGAAGGTGAAGCTGGCGGTGAGCTCGGCCACCAGGCCGGACTCGAACTCGAAGGTCGCGACGCCGAGGTCCTCCACCGGCAGCCCGAGCGCGGCGCGGCTCACCACCGCGCTCACCGCCACCGGCAGCCCGAACAGCCAGGCGAGCAGGTCGGCGCCATGCACCCCCTCGTCGAGCAACGCCCCGCCGCCGGCGAGCTCCGGCTGCACGTACCAGCGGGTGCGGAAGTCGTCGGTGAGCCCGTAGTGATGGCCGTGGCGCACCCGCACCAGGGTCAACTCCCCGAGCTCACCCTGGTCGACCGCCGCCTTGATCCGATGCGAGACCGGGTCGTACCGCTTCGGGAAGCTCTGCATGAAGGTGATGCCGTGGGTGCGGACGGCCTCGACGATGGTCGCCGCCGACGCGTCGTCGGTCGCGATCGGCTTCTCGCACAGCACCGCCAGCCCACGCTCGGCGGCCGCGCGGACGAGCTCCGGATGGCGACTGGTCTCGCTGCAGATGCCGACCGCCGTGCACTCGTCCAACAGGGCGTCGAGGTCGTCGCGGAACGGCACCCCGAAGCGCTCGGCGGCCTCGCGGCCGCGCTCGACGTCGGAATCCCAGATGCCCGCCAGGACCCTCTCTCCGGCGAGGACCTCGGACCAGAAGTTGGCGTGGTAATGGGCGAAGGACAGCATCCCGACGCGGATCGCCTTCGCCGACGCGCTGGTGGCGCTCATTGGCGGTCGACTCCTTCCACTGATACCCAGGCTCCCGGCTCGCGGCTGGCGAGCGCGAGCCCCTCCACGACCCGCGCCGCGGCCAACGCGTCGAGGGCCGAGTGATCGGGTGACGCATCCCCGCGCAGACTCTCGAGCCAGCGCAGGTGCTGAACGTGGCCGAGCGGGGGCTCGTCGATGGCCGGCACCCGCCAGCAGCCCGCAGGATCGCCGTCCAGCCAGGCCGCGAAGGGGCCGCGCTCGGTGCGCAGCCACACCGTGCCGCGCTCGCCGTAGACCTCGAGCCGGAAACGATCACAGCCCTGGCGCTCGATCATCGACATCTCGTGGGTGACCAGCGCGCCACACGCGAGCTCGTAGATCGCGCAGGCGGTATCGGCGACCTCGACGTCGACCACCCGCCCGTCGGCGAGCCGGCGCCTCGGCGACAACGTGGCCAGGCGGCCGGTGACACGCGTGATCGGTCCGAGCAGGTGCGTGACGAGATCGATGCCGTGGATACCGAGCTGGTCGACGACGCCGTTGCCGACCGCGCTGCTCTTGAAGAACCAGTCGCCCCAGTCCGGCCCCGGCGTCGCGTTGCGAATGCGTACCGAGTGGATCGCCCCGAGCGCATCGGACGCGAGCAGCTCGCGCAGGCGCGCCACCTCGCCGAAGTGACGATGCATGTAGCTGACCTGCAGGTCGACGCCGTGCTCGCGCGCGGCGGCGATGATCCGCTCGCACGCCGCCGCGCTCCCCGCCATCGGCTTCTGCAACAGAATCGACTTGCCGGCCCGGGCCGCCGCCACCGCGATCGCCTCGTGGGTGTGATCGGGGGTGACGACGACGACCGCGCCGACCTCCGGGTCCGCGAGCACCGAGCGCCAGTCCTCGGTGACCCGCCCGATCTGGAAGCGCTCGGCGAGCGCCCGGGTCCTCGCGGGAGTGCGTCCGGACACGACGTGCACCACCGCCCCGCCGGCCGAGGCGAGGCCGGCGAGGTGGTACTCGGCGATGAACCCGGCTCCGATCAGGCCGATGCCGATGACGGGGTCGGACATTGGCTCAGATCTTGAATCGGCCCGACACCTTCACCAGCTCCGGCGCCACCTTGGCCAGTGGGTCGCTGTAGGTGTAGTCGAGCGGGTGACGCGGCGACTTCAGGCGGCCCGAGTCCTGCAGGAACTGGGTCAGCGTCTCCATGTCCTTGACGTAGCCCTCGTCGAGCACTGGGTCGAAGACGAAGTCGTCCCAGATCGCGCGGGCCAACGTCTCGTCCTGCTTGGTCTTGGCGCAGAAGCTCGCGATCACCTCGTCACGGTTGGCGGGGTCGGCGACGTGGCGCTGGGCGCGTAGCAGCACCGCGACCAGGGCGTCGGTCGCCGCCGGATTGCGTCGCACGAACTCCTCGCTGGCCACGAACACCGAGCGCGTGAACGAGATCTGCACCTTCTCGCCCTTGTTGGCTTCGAATCCGGACATCGTGCCGGAGTGGATCAGCTCGGTGTCGCCGGTCTGCAGCGCGTTGTAGCCCCAGGGCTGCCAACACAACAGGCCCTGGATGCTGCCCGCCTTGAGCGCCGCGAGCTGCTCCGGGGGACGCATGTTGACCGCCTGCAACCGCTTCACGTCAAGCCCGTAGTGTCTGGCGAGGTTGAAGAGATCCGCGCTCGCGGTCGAGCCCTGGAGCAGGCCGATGCGAATGCGGTAGAGATCCTCGGGCTTGCGCACGTTCGCGTCCTTGCGCACGACGAGCTTCTCGGCCGCGGTGGCGATGGCGTTGGTGCCGAGGATCACCACCGGGACGCCGGTGTGCGCCATCGAGATCGGTGGCACGTTGCCCGGCGTCCACAACGCGATCTCGCCCGCCACCAGCGCCTCGCCGGCGATGGCGCCGCCGGCGAAGGTCTTGGTCGAGACGTCGGTGAACCCGGCCTCACGGAACCACCCCTTCTCCATCGCGATGATGTGCGGCGCGAATACCGGGTCGAGCCCGAAATGCATCGCCAGCTCGCTCACCTCTGGCTTGCCCTGCGCCAACGCGAGGCGCCCGAGCGGAAGTGCCGTCGCCGCCAGTCCACCGAGCCCGGCTCCAATCAGAAAACGACGCCGTTGCATGATGCTCTCCTTGGGTGATGCTCAAGACAGCGTGCCGCGGCCCCGAATCAGGCGCCGCATTCCGGTGGCCAGGGCCATGTCGGCCACGAGGCTGACCACACCGATCAGGAAGATCCCGAACACCGCCAGGCCGAGCTCGCCGAGCTGGCGCGACTGCATGACCAGGTAGCCCATGCCGCTCTCGGCCGCGATCAGCTCCGCCGCGACGAGGATTCCGAAAGCGAGGCCGAAGCCGACCCTGAGCCCGGTCGTGATATCGGGCGCGGCGGCGGGGATGCCGACCCTGAACAGCAGCGCGAGCCCGTCGACGTCCATCGTGCGCGCGGCACGCAACAGCACCGGGGGGACCGAGCGCATGCCACGCCACGCGTTGGTGAAGATGGGGAAGAACGCGCCGAGGAAGATCACGAAGAGCTTCGACGGCTCGCCGAGCCCGAACCAGATGATCGCCATCGGGATCCAGGCGAGCGGCGGGATCGGGCGCAGCAGCTCCACGAGCGGACGGACCAGGCGCGACAGGGGCCGGTACCATCCGCAGGCGATCCCCAGCGCTACCCCGCTCACCGCGGCCAGCACGAATCCACCGACCACCCGCGCGACGCTCACGCCGACGTGCTCGGCGACCTCGGGCAGGGTGAGATGCCGCGCCGCGGCCTGGATCGACTGGATCGGCGACGGCAGCACCTGTGGGTCACGCCACAGCCATCGTGCGGCGAGCTCCCAGGCGAGCAACAACGCGAGGGCGCCGAGGAGTCCGAGCATGGGGTAGCGCGCGGCGAGGCGGGCATCGGTGCTCATCGGGCGCCGTCCACCGGCGCCTGCCACGGCAGCAGCAGCCGCTCGAGCCGCTGCATCGCGGCGGTGATCGCGAAGCCGAGCCCGCCGATGACGATCATCCCGACGACCGTGATGTCGCTGCGGTAGAAGGTCCGCGCCTCCATGATCAGCGCGCCGAGCCCGTGGATGGTGCCGATCATCTCGGCGCCGACGATCACCATGAAACCGACGCCGAGCGCGATGCGCGCGCCGGCGAACAGGCGCGGCAACACCGCCGGCAGCACCACCCGGACGAACATCTCCGCCGGCCCGGTATCCATCGTGCTCGCGGCACGCACGAGCAGCGGATCGACCTGGCGCACCGCGGCCACGGTGTTCGCGAGCATCACCCAGAAGCAGCCGTAGCCGATCAGGAAGACCTTCGAGCCTTCCCCGGTGCCGAACCACACGATGGCGAGCGGCAGCAGCGAGAGGGTGGCGACCGAGCGACAGAACGCGATGACCGACTCGGTGAGCCGGTCGAGCAGCGGGTACCAGCCGATGGCGAGACCGAGCGGCACCGCGAGCGCCACCGCCAGCGCGAACCCGGCGAGGATACGCTGCATGGTCAGCGCGAAGTGCGTGCCGAGGGTGATGCCCTCGGGAAAGCCCTCGCGGACCAGCTCGACCAGGCTGGCGAGCAGGGTGCTCGGCGGCGGGAAGCGGATCGGCCGGAGGTAACCGTGGGTGGCGGCCCACTCCCACCCGGCGAGCAGCGCGCCGATCAGCGCCAGCGGGTAGACGACGTCGCGCCAGTCGCGATGCCCCTCGGCGGCGCTCATTGCAGCGACCGCCAGATGTCCTCGTAACAGGCAATGAGCTCCGGGTCGGTGCGCCGGCGCGGCCGGTCGATCGCAATCTGCCGCTCGAGCACGATCCTTCCGGGGCGCGCCGCCATCACCATGATGCGGTCGGCCAGCATCAGGCCTTCCCAGATGCTGTGGGTGACGAAGACCACGGTCTTTCGCCGCGCCTGCCACACCCGCGTCAGCTCCTGCTGCATCTCGATCCGGGTCAGCTCGTCGAGTGCCCCGAACGGCTCGTCCATGAGCAGGATCTCCGGGTCGAGCGCGAGCGCGCGGGCGATTGCGACGCGCTGCTGCATGCCCCCCGAGAGCTCGGACGGGTACTTGTCCTCGGCGCCGCCGAGCCCGACCAGCTCGAGCAACTCGCGCGCCCGCGCGCGGCGGGCACGCGCATCCGGCAAGCGCTTGCGCGCGGCGAAGGCGACGTTGCCGGCGGCGGTGAGCCAGGGGAACAGTGCACCCTGCTGGAACACCATGCCCTTGCCCTGCCCGGGTCGGTCCACCGGCGCGCCGTCGACGTGGACGGTTCCCGAGGACGCGCGCTCCAGCCCCGCGATGGTGTTCAGCAGCGTGGTCTTCCCGCAGCCGCTCCGGCCGAGCAGGACGAGGAACTCGTTCTCCGCGATGGTCATCGAGAGATCGGCGAGCACCGGTGCGTCGGCGGCGTCACCGGGAAAGTGCTTCGCGACGCGGTCGACCACGATCTTCGGTGGCGCCGTCGCGTTCACAGGCATTCAGCCGACGTCGACGAAGATCGGTGACGACCACGCGATCGCGCCGTCGAGCTGGCGCACCCGAACCCAGTAGGCATGCGCTGCGGATGCGGGTGCCGGGTCGGTGAGGACACCTCGCCAGATCTGCGGCGGTGCGGCCCGCGGCAGGCGCCGGACCCGGACCACGCGCTCCGGATGCTGCGCGGCGATCGACCACTCGGTGCCGTCTACCGGCAACGGCGCGGTGAACGCGAGCGGCTCGGTGGCGAAGGCGAGGCTCGCGCCCGCCGGCTCGTCGACCTCCACGATCACACCGTTACGGTTCCCGGCGGTGACGGATCGGAACGCGACCTCGCTCGCGTCATGGGCCATGATGCCCTCGGCCGGAGTGTCGAACGCCCAGGGCCCGACGGCCACGATGCGCGCCGGGGGCTCGATGCGCAGGCTGCCGTCCCAGTGCATCCGCGCGCGTTGCCAGTTCCCCGGATGGCTCGCGCCCTGCCAGTCGATGCGATACCGATTGGACAGCTCGCCCGGGTCCAGCAGGTCGACGCTGTGCAGGAGCTGATCGTCACGGAACAGGTCGACCGCCTCGATGCCCGCGGTGCCGGCCACCTCGACCGCGAGCTCGACTGGCCCGGCGGCGCGGACCTCGTCGCCCATGATTGCGTCACCGCAACGCACCGAGAGCAGGATGCGCTCGCCGGTGGTGCCGTAGCAGTGGCGCCGGCGCAGCGCGTCGAGGATGTCGGTGCGGGTGTTGCTCGAGGCGAGGATCGCGGTCAGACCGCCGCGCACGTTGCGCACCCCCATGCGGCCCGGGTAGCTGCATCCGGGGCGACCGTCGACGCTGTCACTGCCCGCCATCACCCCCATCCGATAGCCGCGGCGCAACGCATCGAGCAGGAACCATTCGGATGTCGCGTGGGTCGAGTGGACCTCGAGCAGTCGGTCGAGGGTCGGCTCGTACCACTCGAGGCTCGCGGTGCGTCCACCGACGTGGAGTGCGATGACCGTCGGCGTGCCGAGGTAGTGGCGATGGAGATCGGTGACGTGCGGCAGATCGGTGTCGAGGTCGCTGAGATCGGGGACGAACTCGTGGCTGCAGCGGCGAAGCTCCGCCTCGGCGCCCGCGAAGAAGAGATTGTGGTCACCGCCACGTGCGGTGGCCGCGGACCACTCGACGCCGAGCAAGGTGGTGAAGCGACCGGGCTGGTCGAAGCGCGCGGTCTGCGCGATCGTCTCCTCCCATTCGGGCCCGGTGACGAGGAAACAGTTGGCCTGGTGGCTCGAGACGTCGGTGCCGGCGAAGTCGCGGGCGTGCGCGTGGTAGGCGGCGATGGTGCGCGCGCCGCAGCCGATCACCGACTGCGCATGCAGGTCGCCCCAGAACACCGGCTGGTCGACGGCGTCGGGCGACACCTCGATCGGGTTGGCGTGCTCGACCGCCTCGGGCGTGGACTCGAGATGGCCCGCGATACGCACGATGCCGGGGGCGTCGACACGACAGTCGACGCGCACGAACCCCTCCGGGGGAAACTCGATTACCCGGTCGAGGGGCGCGCCGATGCGCGCTCGCGGCCGGTCGGTGGCCGGGTTGCCCCAGTAGTCCTCGGCGCGCAGGTGCAGGCTGAACGGCAGACCCTGCGCCACACGACTCGGGGCGTTCAGCACGAGGCGGGTGGCGCGCCCGCCGACGATGCGAACCGTGGGGCGGGCGAGCTCCGGCCCCGGAGCGCCATTGCCGTCGCTCAGACGAATCGAGAGCGGAGACCCCTCCTCGATGAAGGTCTGCACCTGGAAGCCGGGGGATCCGCCGTGCGGATGCCCGAACCCGATCGCGAGGCGCTCCCCCGCGGCCAGCGCCTGCACCAGCTCGACGAACATCACGTGGTCGAACGGATGCCACTTGTGCTGCCGCCCGTGCCACCAGCGGACCGCGGTATTGGCACTGGTGTGGACTCTCGTGTAGTCGAGCGCGGCCAGCCGATCGGACTGCGGCGTGCCCCAGTCGCTCGGCCAGCGGCGTGCGAGGCCGAGGACGGTGCCGGCGGGGAGCGTGCGCTCGGAGACGATCTCGATGGCGAAGCGCGCGAGCGAGCCCGCGGTCAGCGTACGGGCGCCGTGGTAGACCGCGTGCACGCCCTCGGCGCCTTCGCCGTCGGCCGGGCGGATCGGTGGGTTCGGGTCGCACCACTCGAACAGGGAGTCGCCAGTCATCGCAGCTCGATCCGGTAACGGTAGAGGTCACCCCGCAGGCTCGCACGGCGATACTCGGCGAGGCGGTTGTCGATGGTGTAGGTGCTGCGCTCGATGCGAAACACCGGGGTGGTGGGGGTCACTCCGAGGTGGCGGACGATGTGGCGGTCGGCGACGCCCGGATCGATGTACTCGACGGCGCGGCCCAGCCGCACGCCGTAGACGTCGCGCAGCACGTCGACCAGGTGGCGGTGCTGGAGAGCCTGATGGTCGAGGTCCGGGCACAGCGCCGCCGGCAGATAACTGGTCTGAATCGCGACCGGCTCACCGCGTGTGTGGCGCACCCGCTCGAGCTGCCAGATCGGAGCATCGGGTGCGAGGCCGAGGACACCGGCGATGTCCGGAAGCGCCGCCACGCGCTCGCAGGCGAGCACTCTGGCGCCCGGGTCGAGCGGCGGACCGATCATCCGGAAACGCCGATAGGAGCCTTCCACGCCGCTCTCCAGCTTCGGCTGACAGACGAAGGTGCCACGCCCGCGGCGGCGCTCGACGAACCCCTCCGAGACGAGATCACCGATCGCCCGGCGCAGCGTGCCCCGGCTGACACCGTAGTGGGCGCAGAGCGCGTGCTCGGGGGGCAGCTCGAATCCCGGCGGCCACTGCCCCGAGCGCAGGTGGAGGAACACGTCCTCCTTGATCTGGTAGTAGAGCGGGATGTCCGGGCGCGCGGCGAAGCGGGCACCGGGAGTGGCGGCCGCGGCGCCGGGGGTCGGTGCCACCGGATCGATGTCGTCGCGAGTCGGCAACGGTGACTTGAGCATCGCGCAAACGTATAGACAACTAGTCGTCCGAGTCAACGGGCGTCAGTGCCTGCCGGGCGGCGCACGGCCGACTCGTCCCGGCCGCGGGCTGGCCGGGGAGCGGTCGGTGGGTCTACTCTGACCCGGAGGTCACCCTGGGAGGACGCGCCATGCCGACGACGACGGTGAATGGGAGATGGATCTCGGTGCTGGTGCTGTGCCTCGCGCTCGGTGCCGTCGGCGGCCGCGCGGCGGCGCAGGGCACTGGAGAGGCGGTGGTGAGGCAGGCGATCGGCGATACCGCCGAGACATTCGATCTCCTGCACTTCACCATCCTCGAGCACAGCACGACCTGGGAGCGGGTGCGCGACCAGTGCGCACAGTCGGCACCCGACGTCTGCCGCGCCATCGAGCGCCTGTTCCTGGCGCGAATCCTGACCGTCGAGGCCTGGCGTGACCGCCAGCTCGACGCCTTGGCGTCGCTCCTGTCACGGGCCACACCCGAGCAGCGAGCGATCATCGGCGCGCTCGATCTCGCGGCCAGGGACGACACCAACCGCATCGACGACCTCGTCAGCGCCACCGGCGGTGGCCTGGAGGTGTCCAGCACCCACTGCAGCAAGTTCGCGGTCTGCGGCGCAGTGCGGCATGCCTGCGGCGGGTCGTTCAAGTGCTACGACGGCGACGGCATGAACTGCGGCGACGGCACCTGCTTCGAGAACGGGCTGCCTGGCTGCGGCACGTGCTGCAGCGACGATCCGGACTTCCAGTGCTGACCGCAGTCACCACGGTCGGCCGACGACCACCCTTCTCGAGGCCTCCCGGACCGCGCCTTGCACCGTCCGGGCAACGCGGTCCGAGGGCGGGCACCGCCGGAGGCTGACGGCCGCGCCTTGCCCGCGGCTTCCCGGACTGCGCGTCGCTCCTTCCGGGCCGCAAGGGGGCCACGCGCCCCGGTGACGCCACCATCCCAGGCGATTGACATCCCGATTGGTGCTGTCTAGCCTGGATACGTATTCACACCGCCCACCGGCTCTTGGAAAGCGCTGCAGGCTGACTGGCATGCCCGAATGAATACGTATGCACGCCGCCCGAGCAGCAAGGACATCGCCCGCCTGGCCGGCGTCTCCCAGGCCACGGTGTCGCGGGTGATGTCGGGCCATCCGCACGTGCGCGAGGAGACCCGCGAGCGCGTGCTGGCGGTCATGCGCGCGGCGAACTACCAGCCGAACGCGATGGCGCGGGCGATGAAGACCCAGCTCAGCGGCACCGTCGGGGTCGTTGTCTCGCGAATCACCAACCCGGTGGTGCCCGAGATTCTCCAGGGGCTCGGTGTTCAGCTCAGTCGCCTCGGACGGCACGTCATCGTCTGGAACACCGACAGCGACGGCGAGGACGGCGTCGTCAGCGCCATTCGCCAATCGGTGGTCGAGGGACTGGTGTTCACCGCCGCGCGCGCCGGGTCGGCCGCGCTGACCGCCGCCCTCGAGCACCGGGTCAGCACCGTGCTGCTCAACCGCACCGTCGTGGACGCCGCCTGCGACCAGGTGAGCGCGGACAACCACGGCGGTGCCGAGCGTCTCGCGCGCTACCTCGTCGGGGCCGGACGACGCCGGGTCGCGCTGGTCAACGGGCCGCTCGACCGCAGCACGCTGCGCGAGCGCGAGGCCGGCCTGCGGGCCGGACTCGCGGTCACCGGGCTCGGCATCGCCCGCGAGCACTACGTGAGCGCGCCGTTCGTGCACGAGGTCTTTCGTGACTCGGCGATGCGCATGATGGCGCTGCCGGAGCCCCCGGACGTGATCTGCTGCGGCAACGACGTGATCGCGATGGGCGTGCTCTGCGGCCTTCGGGCGAGTGGGCGGCGCGTTCCGGAGGATGTCTGGGTGACCGGGTTCGACGGCATCGAGATGGCCGGATGGGACCTGTTCGACCTGACCACGGTCCGCCAGCCGATGGATCGCATGGTCGCGCTCGCGGTCGAGCGCCTGGTCGCCCGCCAGGCCGCCCCGGAGCGCGCTCCCGAGCTCACCCGATTCGAGACCGAGCTGGTGGTGCGCGGCACCACCGCGCACACGCCGGCCACGCACTGAGCACGAGGCGGCATCCGACAGGCCGACGGCCGAGAGACGTCTCCCGCGACCCGCCACGGGCACGAGGAGACCGCAGACCCCACAGGAGGAAGGACATGAGCAAGACCAATCGACGGCGATTCCTCGCAGCCGGCGCCGCCGGGACCGCGGCGGCGACCATCGGCGCCCCGGCGTTCGCGCAGGGCAAGCGCACCCTGCGCATGGTGACCGGCTGGCCGAAGAAGTTCCCCGGTCTCGGTGCGGCCTCCGACCGCATCGCCCAGTTCATCACCGAGGCGACCGACGGCCGACTGACGGTCAAGGTCTACTCCGCCGGCGAGCTGGTGCCGCCGTTCGAGGCCTTCGACGCGGTGGCGAGCGGCACCGCCGACATGTACCACGCCGCCGAGTACTACTGGCAGGGCAAGACCCCGGCATTCAACTTCTTCGCCGGCGTCCCCTTCGGCATGACCACCGCCGAGCACAACGCCTGGATCTACCACCGCGGCGGGCAGGAGCTGTGGCAAGAGCTCTCGGCCGGGTTCGGGGTGATCGCCTTCGCCGCCGGCAACAGCAGTTGTCAGGCCGGCGGCTGGTTCAACAAGGAGATCAACTCCATCGACGACTTCAAGGGGCTGAAGATGCGCATCCCCGGCTTCGGCGGGAAGGTCGTCGAGGCGGTCGGTGGCGCCGCGGTGATGCTGCCGGGCGGCGAGATCTTCCAGGCGCTGCAGTCCGGCACCGTCGACGCGGCGGAGATGGCCGGACCGTGGATCGATCTCGGCTTCGGCTTCTACAAGGCCGCCAAGTACTTCTACAACCCGGGCTTCCAGGAGCCGACCTCGGCCGAGAGCCTGGGCGTGAACCTCGAGCTCTGGAACTCCCTCGGCAAGGCCGACCAGCGGGTGATCCAGCTCGCCGCAGCGACCGAGAACGTGATGAACCCGGCCGACTTCATCGCCAACCACTCGCGGTCGCTGGACGTGTTGCTCAAGCAGCACGGGGTCCAGCTTCGCGCGTACCCCGACGACGTGATGGTGGCGCTCGGCAAGGCGACCGGGCCGGTGCTCGCCGAGGCCGCGAATCACGACGCGCTGACGAGGAAGATCTACGACAGCTACATGGCGTTCCTGCGCGAGGTCTCGGCCTGGACCACGCAGAGCGAGGGCGCATACCTCAAGGCGCGGGCGCTGGTGATGGCCGGCTGACGCGAAGCTTCGTGCCGCCACGCCCGAGCCGTCGGAGACCCGGCCGGGCGCGGCGGCACGCGCGCGAAGGGATTGGACCATGCGGGCATTGCGCGTCGTGGAAGCGGCGGTTCGAGCGCTCGGACGGGCGGTGGCGTGGCTCTGTGCCGCGCTGGTCGGCTGCCAGGCGGTCGCGGTGTGCCTGCGCTACGTCTTCGGTGTCGGCGCGATCGGGTTGCAGGAGGCGGTGATCTACTGCCACGCGCTGCTGTTCCTTTGCGGCGCGGCGTACGTGCTCCAGCTCGACGGCCACGTTCGAGTCGACATCGTCTACGGCCGGCTGCGTGGGCGGGCGCGTCGAGCGGTCGATCTCGTCGGCCTCGCCCTGTTCGTGATCCCGACCGCGGCGGTGATCGGGACGAGTAGCTGGTCCTACGTGGCGCGCGCCTGGGCGAGCCTCGAAGGCTCGCGTCAGGCGGGCGGGCTCCCCGCCATCTACCTGCTGAAGAGCGCGATCCTGGTGTTCGCCGTCGCCCTGGTGCTGCAGGCGCTGGCGACGATCGCACGCATCGTCACCGGCACCGCAAGCGATGCCTGGACCGGGGGCGATCCGGATACACCACGTCCGGAGACACCACGGTGAGCCCCGAGGCGGTCGCGGTCTGCGCACTCTTCCTCTGCGCCTTCGCCGCCGTGCTCGCCGGCATCCCGGTCGCGTTCGCGCTCTCCGGGGCGGCGCTCGCGGTCGCCGGTGTCGCCGATCTCGTCGGGCTGTTCGATCTCGCCTTCCTCGGCGCGATCCCGTCGCGGATCTTCGGCACCGCGATGTTCAACGAGGTGCTGACGGCAGTGCCCCTGTTCATCCTGATGGGGGTGGTCCTGGAGCGCAGTCGTATCGCCGAGGATCTGCTGACCAAGATGGCCGTCCTGTTCGGAGGCCTGCGCGGCGGGCTCGGGATCTCGGTGACCCTGGTCGGCACGCTGCTCGCGGCATCGACGGGAATCGTCGCCGCCACCGTCGTCGCGATGGGTCTGCTGAGCCTGCCAGCGATGCTCAAGCGCGGCTACGACCGTCCGCTCGCCTGCGGCGTGATCTGCGCCTCGGGGACCCTCGGTCAGATCATCCCGCCCTCCATCGTGCTGGTCTTTCTCGGGGATCAGCTCTCCGGCGCCTACATGGAGGCACAGCGCGAGGTCGGGAACTACGCGCCCGATCCACTCTCGGTCGGCGACCTCTTCGCCGGCGCGCTGATTCCCGGCTTGTTGCTCGCCGGCGGCTACGTGCTCTATCTCGTCACCATGGCGGCGCTCAAGCCCGAGACCTGCCCGCCGATTCCGCTCGCGGAGCGTCGCGAGCGGGTTTCGCCAGCGGAGCTGGTGCGCACGCTGGTGGCGCCGATCGTGCTCGTGGTCTCGGTCCTCGGCTCGATCCTCACCGGCATCGCGACGCCGACCGAGGCCGCGGGCATCGGCGCACTCGGCGCCATCTTGCTCGCGAGCCTGCGCCTCGCCGCCGACGGCGGCGACCCGAGAGGCGGGCGGGTGGTCCTCGCCGGCTTCGCCGCCGTCGCGCTGCTGCCCTTGCTCCGACTCGCCGGAGACCTCCGCCTCGGTCGCGACGACGCGACCACGACCGACACCGTGTTGATCGCCGTCGCGATGGTGGCCCTCACCGTCGCCGCCGCCGCCACCCTGACCGCCGCCGTGATGCTCGCCAGACGCGGCGTGCTGCGCCCCGCCTTCGAGTCGACGATGCGCCTGTGCGCCCTCGCCTTCTCGATCCTCATCGGCGCCACCATCTTCTCGCTGGTGTTTCGCGGGCTCGGCGGCGACGACCTGGTGCTCGCGCTGATGGAGGACATCCCCGGCGGGGTCCACGGTGCGGTGCTCGCGGTGATGGCGGTGGTGTTCTTGCTCGGCTTCTTCCTCGACTTCATCGAGATCGTGTTCATCGTCATGCCGATCGTCGCCCCGGTGATCCTCAGGAGCGACATCGACCCGGTGTGGTTCGGCGTGCTCCTCGCCATCAACCTCCAGACCTCCTTCCTCACCCCGCCGTTCGGCTTCTCGTTGTTCTACCTGCGCGGCGTGGCCCCACCGGAGATCACCACCGGTCACATCTACCGGGGCGTCGCGCCGTTCATCGTCATCCAGCTCGGGGTGCTGGCGCTGGTCGGATTCTGGCCGCAGGTGGCGACGTGGTTGCCGCACTGGATCTACGGCTGATCGGCAGACCGATGACCGGCATCGACCGGCGCAGCGATCCCGGGTCTCGCTTCGCTCGACCCGGGCTACGGTGACCGCGACCGGTCGCTCAGTCGACCCGCGCGTCTCGGCGCTCGCCACTCTCCGCCTCCGCCACCTCCCCCAGCGACGCCCCGGGGACCGTCGGCTGCTGCGTGCGCACGCGCTCGCGGTGCCAGACGTAGAGGCCGGCGGCGACCAGGACACCGGCGCCCGCCATGGTCGGGGTGTCGGGATAGGTGTCGAAGAAGACGATGCCGATGAGGGTGGCCCAGAGGATGGTGCTGTAGGAGAACGGGGCGAGCACCGAGGCCGGGGCCATCATGAAGGCGCGGATGACGAGGTACTGGCCACCGGCATTGAACAGGCCGATGCCGACGAGGAGCGCCCACTCGTCGAGCGACGGGTGCCGCCAGAGCGGCAGCGCGAGCGGCAGGCTGGCGAGGCAGCCGACGATGCTGGAGT
This sequence comes from Ectothiorhodospiraceae bacterium, assembly GCA_024234875.1. Lineage (GTDB taxonomy): Bacteria > Pseudomonadota > Gammaproteobacteria > HK1 > HK1 > JACKNM01. The sequence goes on from JACKNM010000004.1 coordinate 126,611, forward strand.
AGGCGAGGATGGTCACCGCCCGCTCGGTGCCGCGCATCATGCGGGTGATGATCAGCCCGAACGCCCAGCACAGTGACGACACCAGGGGCAGGATCATCGCCCACTGGAAGGCAGCGCCACCCGGCCTGAGAATCACCAGGACCCCGACAAAGCCGACGACCACCGCGGCCCAGCGCCGGATGCCGATCTTCTCCCCGAGGAGCGGAATCGAGAGCGCGGTGACGTAGAGGGGGGAGACGAAGCCGATGGCGGTGCACAGCGCGAGCGGCAGGTGCTGAAGCGCGAGCACGAAGATCATCGCCGAGACCATGAGCAGCAGACCGCGGAGGATCTGGAGCCTCGGTTGACGGGTACGGATCGCGCCCTCGCGGCGCTGGTGCCAGAGCACCGGGATCAGCACCGCGACCGTCACCACGTAGCGCACCCAGATGATCTGTTGCGCGGACATGGTGGCGACGAGGTACTTGGCGGCGCCGTCGGTGGCGACGAACAGCAGCATCGCCAGCAGCAACAGGCCGATGGCGAGCAGCGGACGCTCGGGGATGTCCTGGGTTTGCACTCGGGAGCGGGGGGCCGCTTCTCCTTGGCTGATGTCGATCCGCGTGGTCGGCCGCCCGACGAGCTCGGCGGCCCGGACGGCTGGCCATCGTATCGGCTGTCTGCAGCGTCGCCTATAGCCTCGCCGTCGATCCTGCTCGGCGGCGACCGCGGGATCAGCCGGTCAGCCGTGCATAGAGCCGGGGCAGCTCCCGCGGCAGGTCGGCGGGTCGGCGAACCAGCACGAAGCCGCCGCGCCCGAAGAGGTGAGGCAGGTAGTCGTTGGCGCGCTCGTCGATGGTGACGCAGAACGGGTGTAGACCAGCGCGCCGCGCCTCGACCACCGCCACGCGGGTGTCCTCGATGCCATACCGGCCGTCGTAGGCATCCTGGTCGTTCGGCTTGCCGTCGGTGAGCACGAGCAGCAGGCGCTGGCTCGCCGTCTCCTCGCTCAAGGTCAGGGTGGCGAAGCGGATGGCGGCGCCGAGGCGGGTGTAGAAGCCGGGGCGGATGGCCTGGATTCGGCCGCGGGCGCCACCGTCGTAGCGGGCATCGAAGGCCTTCAGGGTATGGATGCGCACGTCGTGGCGGCGGCGCGAGGAGAACCCCTGGATGGCGAAGCGGTCACCGGTCGCGGCCAGCGCCTCCCCGAACAGCAGCAGGCTGTCGCGGATGACGTCGATGACTCGCGCGTGGTCGTCCACCCAGGCGTCGGTGGAGAGCGAGAGGTCGGCCAGCAGCAGGCACGCGAGGTCACGGTGGCCAGGCCGCACCGATCGGAACAGACGCGACTCGGTCCGGCCATGACCGGCTGCGAGCGCCGCGCGGTGGTCGATGATCGCGTCCAGGTCGAGCTCGGGACCGTCGGCCTGGCGACGTTCCCACCGGCGCGCCGGCGCGAGACGCTCGAAGCGAGCGCGCACGCGCCGCGCCAGGCGGCGCAGGTGAGGCGGTAGCTCCTGACCGCCGCTCGCCGGTGGGGTCTCGACACGGACGCGGCAGTGGGCCGGGCGAAGGCGACGGCTGCGGTGGTCCCACTCGGGCAGGAGATGCTCTCCGCCGAGCGGGTCGGTATCGGTATCCCCGCCGTCGAGGTCGAGGTCGATCCGCAGTCGCCCGGCCACGGTGTCGCCGTCGGGCGCGACACTCAGACGGTCGACCGCATCGGCGATGCGAGCCGCGTCCGGATCCTCGTCGTCGTCGGTGGCCCGATTCACCCGCACCATCTCGGCCCAGGTGAAGACCGCGTCGGCACGAAACAGCATGAAGGGGGCGCGACCCTCGTCGTGGCGCACGGTCTCGACCTGGTGACGCCGCCGCCGCGCCGCCGCGGTGCCGCGGCGCGCCGCCTCGGCACCGGCACCGCCGCCGCCGGCGCGCTCGGGCGGAACCGGCGGCTCCGGGTGCAGCCACAGCGCCACCGGCACCGGACGCCGCCCCCCGCCAGGCAGTGCCGCCACGCTCCCGGGCGCGACGAGCGCGCCGCGGATCGCGCGCTCCACCGCCGCGTCCGCATCGGGCAGCGCGCACGGATCGGGCCTGAGGGGCAGGTAGCCATCGACCAACCGGCGATAGCAGGGCTCGAGCCCCGGAAAACGCCGGAGCACGGCCTCGACCCGCGCCTGTGCCGCACTCACCCACTCGCCGCCGGGAACCTCGGCCGCGGTGAGCGCGCTGAGCCAGAGATAGAGGTCACGATTGAGAGCGCGATGCGGGAACAGCGCCACGCGACCGGGCAGGCGCAGCGCCCGCGCGTCGGCATACGCGAGGTCGACGCGATCACCGGTGCCGGCGATGCGCTCGAGCCAACCACGAGGGCCGGCATGGCGGTGGACAGCGGCCGGCTCGACGGCGAGCCCGGGATCGCCGCCGAAGGCGCGGAACCAGATGCCGCACGCGGCCGCGACGTCCTCCAACGCGACCGCGGCGTCCGCGTGCTCGCGACCCGCGATGCGGGTGATCGCGCGATCCCAGAGCTGACCGACCCATTCCTCCATCGTCTCGGCTCAGCCGCCGCGCCGGCGGCGGTCGGCGGCGCGCTCCGGCCCACCGAACGGTGTGGTCTCCGCCCGGGCGGCCTCGGCGCGCACCCATTCCAGCAGACTCGGTCCGCCGCTCGCCACCGCCTGCACGGTATCGCAGGCCTCGATGCACCGCGCGCACTGCGTGCAGGCGAAGGTGAGTCGTTTGACCGCGCGGGGTTTCAGCCGCATCGGGCAGGCGTGCTCGCAGGCCTTGAAGCAGTCGGCGCAGGCACGGGCGCGCGCGCGGTCGAACCCGACCACCATGGCGTTGCGGTTCGCGATCCACACGAAGCTCTGGAACACCCCGAGGGCACACCCGAAGCGGCAGAAAAGATGCCGTGCGAACGCGAACTCGCCCGCGAGCACGGCCGTGGCCACGCCGATGAAGAGCGCCTGGTTACGGGTCGGGGTGAGCGCGACCAGGTTTCCCCACACCTCGGCCGGCGGCAGCAGGTAGGTGAGCAGGGTCACCGCCCACAGGAACGCGAAGCCGACCACCGCGACGACCGTCGCCGCGCGCCACCACCATCCGCTCGCGAGCGCGCGGCCGTCCGCCCGCCGATGGGGAAGCGCCGCGCGCTCCCAGAACCCGGGGCGCCGCCAGGCCCGTCGCCACAGCCCATTGATGGTCTCCACCACCGAGAAATGTGGGCAGAGCCAACCGCAGTACACCCGTCCGAAACGCCAGCTCGCCCAACCGAGCAGGCCGACCACCGCCGCGATCGGCACGAACGCGCGCAGTACCACCCGCGCCACCGCCTGCGCCGGCGAGATCGCACCACTCGACAAGCCGTCGAGCCCGAGCCGCCAGTCGTGCCCGAGGACCACGAAATGGCCGGCGACCAGGTCGAGCCGGAAGATGTCGAGGGCCGGAGCCAGCACGAACAGCGCGAAGAAGGCGACGCGCGATGCCAGGCGCCAACCCTGCACCGCGGCGCCGGAGCGCGAGCGCCGCGTGGAGCCGCAGGCGGGGACGTTCAACACGTCACAACCACTCATGGCTCACGGCCGAGCAGCCCGCCGATCAGCGGAAATCGGAACCGCTGTCCGGCCATCGCCCGCGACAGCCCGAGCGCGCCGAGGAGAACCAGCGTCGCGTGACAGACGGTGAAGTACACGATGACCACGACCCAGGTGCTCGGCTGGTCGTAGCCTCCGAGCACGACGATGACGGCGTTGGCGACCACCAGGAAGATCCCGGCCCAGATGGTGGCCGAGACCGTCTGGCGCAGGTGGTGGCGAGCGAGCGGGCTCGCGCCGGGCATGCGCCGACGATAGATCCACACCAGCGCCGCGAACGCGATGCCGGGGAGCAGCAGGAGGTTGGCGAGGTAGAGCGCCTCGGCGGTCACCGCCAGACGGTCCCCCTCGGCGCGCGCGTTCATCGCCCCGGGTCGGAACCGAGGTTCGCATCGATGACCGCCATCAGCGCGTCCACCGTCTGCGGCTCGTCGGTGAGGGATTCGACGATCGCTGCCCGGCACGCCGAACGCGCGCTCGCGCCGGAGCGCATCAGCACACCGGCGTGCACCAGCAGCCGGGTGCCGACGGTCTCCTCGAGGTCGTGACCGGCCAGCGCGCGCACCGAGGCCGCGAGGGCGACGATGCGTTGCGCGGTCTGCGCCTCGACCCCGCTCTCACGGGCGACGATCGCCGCCTCCGCCTCGGGTCCCGGATAGTCGAACGCCAGGCTCACGAAGCGCTGTCGGGTGCTCGGCTTCATCCCCTTCAACAGGTTCTGATAGCCGGGGTTGTAGGACACCACGAGCATGAATCCCGGGGGCGCCGGGAGGGTCTCCCCGGTACGCTCCAGGTACAGGGTACGGCGATGGTCGGTGAGCGGATGCAACACCACCGTGGTGTCCTTGCGCGCCTCGACCACCTCGTCGAGATAGCAGATCGCCCCTTCGCGGACGGCGCGAGTGAGCGGGCCGTCGCACCAGTAGGTGCCGGCGTCGCCGATCAGGTGGCGGCCGACCAGGTCGGCCGCCGTCAGATCGTCGTGACACGCCACGGTGTAGAGCGGGCGGCCGAGGCGGGCCGCCATGTGCTCGACGAAGCGGCTCTTGCCGCAGCCGGTGGGCCCCTTGACCAGCACCGGCAGTCGGTTGCGGAACGCGTGCTCGAAGATCGCCACCTCCTCGCCCGCCGGCAGGTAGTAGGGCACCGGCGTCTCGGTGGTCGAGTCGTCCCGCAGCAAGGTCGCGGCGCGTGGCATCGGTTCGATCTCCGCTCCCGGTCCCGCGTGCTCAGCCCGCCGGGCTCGGCACGGCGTCCGGCGCACCCTCGGCTACCCGCGCCGGCCGGGCGATGAAGAAGCTCGCCACATAGAGCACGAAGCCGACGAGGAAGACGAGCCCCGCCACCTCGCGCAGCCAGTAGAAGATCGCGACCTTCTCCTGCGCGACCATGAAGGGTAGCGGATCGTCCGCCGCGCGCTGAAGCCAGACCTGGAGAATGCCGGCGCCGGTGAGGAACAGGGTGATGAACACCATCGCCACCGTCATCAGCCAGAACCCCCACATCTCCACCACCTGAGAGCGGTTGTCGTTGGCATCACCGATCCCGCGCAGCACCGGCATGGCGTAGGAGATGATGGTGATGACGATCATCGCGTACGCGCCGTAGAACGCCATGTGACCATGGGCGGCGGTGATCTGGGTGCCATGGGTGTAGTAGTTCACCGGCGCGAGGGTGTGCAGGAAGCCCCACACACCGGCACCGAGGAAGCCCATCACCGCACAGCCGAGCGCCCACAGGGTCGCCGCCCGGTTCGGATGCGAGCGCCGCCGTCGGTTCACCATGTTGAACGCGAAGATGGTCATCATGAAGAAGGGTATCGGCTCCATCGCGGAGAACACCGAGCCCCACCACTGCCAGTACCCCGGAGTGCCGATCCAGTAGTAGTGATGGCCGGTGCCGATGATCCCGGTGATCAGCGCCGCGGCGATGATGACGTAGAGCCACTTGTCGATGACCTCGCGATCCACGCCCGTCACCTTGATCAGGACGAAGGCGAGGATCGAGCCGAGGATCAGCTCCCACACACCCTCGACCCAAAGGTGCACCACCCACCACCAGTAGAACTTGTCGAGCACCAGATTGTCGGGGTTGTAGAACGAGAACAGCCACAGGCCCGCCAGGCCGACCAGGCCCAGCAGCAAGATGGTGTTGATGACCGTCTTGCGCCCCTTGAGGATGGTGAAGCCGATGTTGTAGAGGAACACCAGCGCCACGATCACGATGCCGATCTTGGTGATCGTCGGCTGCTCCAGGAACTCGCGACCCATCGTCGGCAGCAGGTGGTTGCCGGTCATCTCGGCGAGCTTCGCGTAGGGAACCAGGAGATAGCCGAGGATGGTGAGCACGCCTGCGATCAGGAACACCCAGAAGTTCAGGATGGCGAGCTTCGGACTGACCAGCTCGCGCTCGGCCTCCTCCGGAACCAGGTAGTACGCCGCGCCCATGAAACCGAACAGCAGCCACACCACCAGCAAGTTGGTGTGGACCATGCGGGCGACGTTGAAGGGGATGGCCGGAAACAGGAAGTCCCCGACCACGTACTGCAGACCCAGGACGAGCCCGAACAGGATCTGCCCACCGAAGAGCGCGATGGCGGTGATGAAGTATGGCTTCGCCACGGCCTGTGACTGGTATTGCATCGTCTTCCCCGTGGGCATGTCTCTCGGGTCGTGCGCGTTGCCCTCACGCCAGAGCACGACCTGTGAACGCGTTGTCGGTCGTCGCGATCCGGCTCAGCCCTGGATGTTCGGCGGCCAGTTCTCGTCGTCGATCGCGTTGGTCCACTTCAAGAACTCGATCAGCGCGTCGAGCTCCTCCTCGCCGAGGTTGAACTGCGGCATCTGACGGCGTCCGGGTGCATTGGTCGGCATCGCCTTCATCCACGCCTTGATGAAGTCCGGTCCGCGTCGCTCGTAGACGTTGCCGAGCTCCGGCGCGAAGTACGCACCCTCACCCATCAGGGTGTGGCAACCGATGCAGTTGTTGCGCTCCCAGACGGACTTGCCGAGCGCGACCTGCTCGGTGAGGTTGTGACGATTGTCCCGCTCCGGCAACGCCCGAGAGGTGTCGAAGGTGAGCGCGAGGAGCAGGAGGATGAAGAACGCGCTACCCCCGTAGAAGACGTTGCGCGCCGTGGTCTGGCTGAATCGGCCACTCATCGTGAGGTCTCCGTTTCAGGATCGGGTTCTCGACATGGGTGGCAACTATCGGCGGCCTGGCCCGGCCGCATCCTTGACTGAAGTCAAGGGCCGATCCGCGTGTCGGGCGCCGGCGGGTGTTGATATGGATCATCGAGCGTGGTCGACGGTGACCTCGGACTCGCACGTGGCTTAGACTGCCGCGCCGACGCTCGTGCCCGACGGAGGATCCACCAATGCGCCACGACGCGTTCGCACCATGAACGACAGCGCCGAGACCGGCTTCCCGCTGGACGCGCTCATCGGACGGATCGCGACCGGTCCGAAGCTCAGCAAGCCGCTCGACCGCGACCAGGCGGCCGCGGGCATGCGGGCGATTCTCGAAGGCAGCGCGCATCCGGTGCAGGCGGCGATCTTCCTGATCGCGTTGCGCATGAAGCGTGAGACGGACGACGAGAACCTGGGGCTGCTCGACGCGTTGCTCGCCGCGTCGCACCGTGCGCGGGCCGACGTGCCGCTACTGGTCGACGTCTCCGAGCCGTACGACGGCTTCGCCCGCCAACTGCTGGTCACGCCCTTCCTCCCTGCCGTGCTCGCCGCGTGTGGCGTACCGGCGGTCTCACACGGTGTCTGGAGCACCGCCCCGAAGCACGGGCTCACGCACGCGCGCGTGCTCGCGGCGGCGGGAGTGACGGTGGACCGACCACCGGCGGAGGTCGCGGCACGACTCACCGACCCGCGCATCGGGTGGGGGTATGTCGATCAGTCGCGATACTGCCCGGCCCTGCACGGGCTCGGCGAGTTGCGTCGACTGATGGTCAAGCGGACCGCGCTCTCCACCCTGGAGCGCGTTCTGGCACCCATCCGGGCACGGGGTCGCACCCACCTCCTTGCCGGCTACGTGCATACGGCGTATCCGCGGGTCTACGCGATCCTCGCCGCCGCCGCCGGCCACGACAGCGCCTTGCTGGTGCGCGGCGGCGAGGGCGGCGTTGTACCGGCGCTCAACCAGGACGGGGTGGCCTGGCGCTGGGACGGGCGGGATGCGCCGGAGCGGCTGACACTCTCACCCCTCGCGGCGGGTGTCGACCAGGACCTCCGTGCCGCGCCGGCGCCGGCTGCATGCTCCGACGCGGCCGACGCGGGAGCGGCGGCGACCGCCGCCATCGGCCTCGCCACCCTCGAGGGTGCACCGGGTCCCGCGCGCGACGCACTCGTCTACGGCGCCGCGTCCTGTCTGGTCGATGTCGGCTGCGCACCCGATCTCCGGGCGGCGGCCGACCAGGTTCGCCGCTGCATCGACGACGGTGCCGCGCGCGCGCGGTTCGAGGCCGGCCGGGGATGACGACCTCAGGCGCGCAGGACCGCGGCCCCCTCGCGCTCGACCGCCAGCAGCGTCCGTGCCGCGGTGTCGTCGGCAGTCCATCGGCAGTCACCCAGCCAGGCGACGCGACGACCGGCGCGGGCCGACTCGGCCAGGCGCTCGGCCACCCCGTCCGCCGTGGTGACCGGCTCGCGATGGGCATCGCGGCGAACGAGGTCGAGCACCGCGGCCGGCAGGTCGGCGTCGTGGAGGACGAGGTCGGCCTGCTGCAGCAAGCGCACCGCGCGCAGCGTCGCACGCTCCGGATCGCCATGCGCGGGTGCCGCCACCAGGTAGATCTCGCCTGCCGCGCCACCATGCGTGGCGTCGAGACGCGCGAGGATGCGCGCTCGCGCCGTCGTCTCGTCACCGCTCAGGAACTGCTCCGCGATCGGTCCCTGGAGGACGTCCTCCCAGAAGCGCCGTCGCGACGCGGGGTCGAGGGCCTCCGCCACCCGCGGACGGAGCGACCCGGCCAGCGCGGCGAGCGCCCCGAGGCGCGCAGGCAACAGGGCCTCCAGCCGGGCACGGAGGAATCGCCCGAGCACCGGCGCGGCGCCGGCGGTGGAGATGGCGACCACCACCGGGGAACGGTCGACGATGGCGGGCATCACGAAACGGCAGAGCTCCGGCCGATCGACGGCGTTGACCAGCAGGCCGCGCGCGTCGGCGGCGGTGGCGACGGCGCGCGCATCGTCGGCGTCGGCGAGCGCCACCACCACCAGGCAACAGCCTTCGAGCAGACCGGGGTCGAAGGCCGAGTGGTGAACCGCAGATGCGAGGTGGCTCACCTTCTCGTCGTCGGCGAGGGCGCGCATCGACGGCTCCAGCACCGGTGCGATCACTCGCACCCGAGCCCCCGCGCGCAGGAGCAGCTCGGCCTTGCGGGCCGCCGTCGCATCGCCACCGACGACCGCGCACCAGCGGCCGCGGATGTCGAGGAAGAGCGGAAGATAGTCCATTCGATCACCTCGAACTCACGGTGTCGGATGCGCCAGGGACGGCCATCATGCATCGTCGCGCTCGCTCGCCGCACCCCGGTCGCGCGCTCGATGCCCGGTCGCAACCCGACACCGCCAACCCCGGGAGACTGACCGATGGCCAACGCGGACAAGCCCGACTTCGAGACGCTACGCCGCATCCATCTGTTCGACGGTATGGACGACCCCCAGATCGAGGTCATCCGGCGCACGATGCGCGTTCGCCTGCTCGACGACGGCGAGCGTCTGTTCGACTTCGGTCAGCCGCCCATGCACTTCTTCTTCCTGCGGCAAGGCCAGGTGAAGCTGTTCCGGACCTCCGCCGATGGCAGCGAGAAGATCATCGAGATCATCCGCCCCGGCGAGACCTTCGCCGAGGCGGTGATGTTCATGCGCCGTCGGGTCGGCTACCCGGTGAGCGCCGAGGCCATCGCACCGAGCGTGGTGTGGGCATTCGACAGCGAGGCCATGATCGGCCTGCTGCGCGACTCCGTCGACACCTGCTTCCGCCTGATGGCGAGCCTGTCGGTGCGGCTGCGCCAACAGATCGACGAGATCGATCGCCTGACCCTGCACGACGCGACCTACCGCGTGGTCAGCTTCCTGCTGGATCAGGTGCCGGAGACGACGAGGCCCGGCACCGAGGTGCACCTCACCATGCCGAAGAACGTGCTCGCCTCGCGCCTCGCGATCCAGCCCGAGACCTTCTCGCGCATTCTCGCGCGCCTCTCGCGCGCCGGCCTGCTGCGGGTGCAGCGAAGCGACATCGTGCTCGAGGATCTCGGACGCCTGCAGGAGATGACCGCCCACGGGCCGTAGCCGCCGACGATGTCCGGTGGTCGCACCGTCGACCGTTCGCTGAGCGAGACGGCCCTGACCTTGCGCCGCGGTTGGCGTGGCAGGGCCGGCGGTCGTGCCGCGCCGGTCCGAGACATCGCTGGCGGATGCACTGGATCTCAGTGGCTGGTCCCCGCCGAGCGCGTGATCTTGTTGTGCACGTTGTACTTCCCCGAGGGCTTGACCATCGGCAGGCGCTTGACCTCGGTGAGGGTCGCCGCGTCGTAGACGACCAGGGCGCCGTCCATGTCCCAGATGCTGACGAGCGCGTAACGCCCGTCGCGGGTGAATTCCACGTGGGCCGCGGTCTTCCCGGGCGCCGGCCGCAGCGTGGCGACGATCTCCAGCGTCTTCTTGTCGATGACGTGCATCGCGTCGCGGTCCTTGCCGAAGAAGACGTCGACCCAGGCGTAGGGCGTGTTCTCGTGGCTGCGCATGAAGAAGCCGGGACCCAGCGTCGGGATGCGCTTGACGACCTTCCAGCCCTTCATCTCGATGACCGTCACCTCCGACTCCTTGAGATTCGGCGTCGCGAGCACCTGGCGACCGTCGTGCTCCCAGGTGATGCCGGAGCCGAGGTGCGGCAGGCCGGCGAGGTCGATGTCGGCGATCTTGCGTCCGACGAGGAGATTGACCACTTGTCCGTTCTTCGCGTTGCGTGCCGCACCGATCAGGTTCTCGTACGCCGGGTCGAAGAAGAAGTCGTCGAGATAGTCGTCGAGCTCGATGCGGCGCACCGGGAAGCGCTCGGCGATCTTCGGTGGACCCTCGACCCGGTAGTCGTGGACCCGACCGTAGTACACCGGCTCGTCCGCGTACTGGATCTCCCACACCTCCTCGATGTCCTTGAGCGCCGCGATGAAGCTGTTGCGCGGCGGTGCGTCGTAGACCGCGCTCACCCGCGAGGTCCGTCCCGCGCCATCGGCGACCGCGATGACCTTCTCGACCCCGAGATCCTCCGCCCGCAGGACCACCAGGGTGTGCGGCAGGTAGTTGGCCACCATGACGTGGCGACCGTCGGACGACACCGCGATGTTGCGGGTGTTGATTCCGGCGCGCACCTCGGCCACGGTGCTGAGGGTCTGGATATCGAACTTGGTGATCCAGCCGTCGCGCGAGGCGAGGTAGGTGTAGCGCCCGTCGGGCGAGAACTTCGGGCCACCGTGCAGGGCATAGCGTGACTTGAAGCGGTGAATGGGCTCGAGTCGGTCGCCATCGAGCACCGTCACGTGGTGGTCGCCCGACTCGACCACCAGGAACAGGTTGAGCGGATCGGCCTGGTAGCGCGGCGGCGAATCGGGCACCGGCGTGAGGACGCGGGTCGACTCGATCTCCGCCTGTCCCCAGGGCGGGACCTCGGCCAGTGGCGAGTACACGTGACCGACCACCGCCGCGATCTGCGACGGGGTCAGAATCTCGGAGAAGGCCGGCATCTGCGTCGCCGGTAGCCCCGCCGCGACGACCGCCGAGGCCCGCTTGCGTGGCAATCGCCCGAGGTTCTCCGGCAACAGCGCAGGACCAATGGCGCCCAGTCGGTCCGCGCCGTGGCAGGACGCGCAATGCGTCGCATAGAGCGCCGCGCCGCCGTCGTCTGCGGTCGCGCTCGCCACGGCGAGCAGTAACCACGCGCCCGCACCGAGCGCCGCCGTGCACCATCGCGTGCTCATCGAGCCACCGCCGTCGCCGGGACCGGCGCCTCGCTCGGGGCGAGACCGATCTCGCGGTCGTCGAGATAGCAGCCGGGGTCCTCGGCCCAGAGGTCACCTGTGGTCTGGAAGGCGCGCACCCGGGTGTTGCCGCCGCAGACGTCGAGATACGCGCACGCGCCACAGCGCCCCTTGACCGGTCGGGGGCGGCGCTTGAGCCCGTCGAGCACCGCGTCGGACCGGTCCTCCCAGATCTCGGAGAACGGGCGGTCGCGAACGTTACCGAGCGTGTGGTGCCACCAGAACGTGTCGGGATGCACCCGTCCCTCGTTGTCGATGTTCGCGATCCACAGGCCAGACGCGTTCCCGCCCCAACGCACCAGCCGCTCACGAAGCGCGGCCACGCGCTCGGGGAACCGCCGCGCCACCCAGTGCAGCAAGTAGACCGCGTCGGCGTCGTTGTTCCCGGTGACGTAATCGCGAGCCCGACCCGTCGCGATGTCGGTCCAGCAGGCGTCGATCAGCTGGTCCATCGCCTCGCGGGTCACCGCATGACGGGCGTCGGAGCGACGATTCCGATTGCCGCGACCGGCGTAGTTCAGGTGCGAGAGATAGAACTTGTCCACGTCCTCGTCGTCGAGCAGGCGCAGCAGGTCCGGGAGCTCGGCGGCGTTGTCCTCGGTGAGGGTGAAGCGCAGCCCGACCTTGATGCCGGCCCCATGGCACAGTCGAACCGCGCGCAGCGAGCGGTCGAAGGCACCGACCATGCGCCGGAAGCGGTCGTGGGTCTCGCGCATGCCGTCGATGCTGATGCCGACGTAGTCGTATCCGACGTCGGCGACGGCATCGATGTTGGTCTCGTCGATCGGCGTGCCGTTGGTCGACAGCCCGACGTAGAAGCCGAGCGCCTTCGCCGCGCGTGAGATCTCGAAGATGTGCGGATGGAGCAGTGGCTCGCCACCCGACAGGATCAGGACCGGGACCCCATAGCGGCGGAGATCCGACATCGTGGTCAGGACCTCGTCGAGCGCGAGCTCGTTCGGAAAGTCACGGTCGGCGGAGACCGAGTAGCAATGCTTGCAGGTGAGGTTGCAGCGGCGGATCAGGTTCCAGATCACCACCGGCCCCGGCGGGTCTCGCCGTGGGCCGAGGGGCGTCGGATTCGCGACCTCGCGCAGGTAGTTCGACAGGCGGAACATCATCGAGCCCTCGTGGGCTGCGTCGCGTCGGCATCGCCTCGACGCAACCGCAGTCCGGTCTTCTTCAGAATGCGCGTGCTGTAGAGCACCTCGAAGCCACGGACACGGTCCCCCAGCATCCGGGCGATGGTCGCGACCTTGCCCTCGACCTCCTGGCGGTCGCGACCGTGGACCATCGCGAACAGGTTGTACGGCCAGACCGGTGGACGGCGAGGCCGCTGATAGCAGTGGCTCACGAAATCGAGCGCGCCGACCGCGCGCCCGCACTCGGCGGTCAGCGCGTCGTCGACGTCCCACACCGACATCCCATTGGCCGCGTAGCCGATGGCGTAGTGGTTGGGAACCGCGGCGATTCGTCGGATCGCGCCTCGCTCGAGCATCGAGCGCATGCATGCCTCGACCGCCTCGGGTGTCGCCCCGATTCGCTCCGCGACCGCCTCGAACGGCCGCGAGACCAGTGGCAGACCGGCCTGCGTCGCCAGCACCACGGCGCCCTCGAGCCACTCGGGGTCGGTCGGCGCGCACGCACGCTGCCGTGCACTGACATCGCTCACCTCAGACCTCCAGACGCAGGCCGACGAAGAACTCCTCGATCTTCGGGAGATCGACCACCTCGATACCGGTTTCCGCGGCGATGGCGGCGACGACCCGGTCGACATCGGCCCGCGATCCCGCCCCGACCACGAACCACATGTTCAGTCGATGGGCACGCTCGTAGTTGTGCGCGACCTCGGGGAAGCCGTTCACGACCTCGGCCACGTCGTCGAATCGCTCCGCCGGCACCGCCATCGCGCAGAGCGAGAACGCGCCACCGAGGCGCTCGGCGTCGTACATGGGCCCGAAGCGCGTCAGCACCCCGTCGGCCAGAAGGCCCTCGATGCGGCGGACAAGTGACGCCTCGTCGATGCCGAGCTCGGCCGCGCAGGTGGCGAAGGGACGCGCCTCGACGGCGATCCCGTCCTGCAGACGGTTGACGATGGCGCGGTCCAGCGCATCGAGCACGCGGCGTGGTCGCGCCGACTGGCTCGTGCCGCCTCGCGCCGCCACCGGGCCGCGCACGCCCACCTCGCGCTGGTCAGCCTTCACGCTCGCCCTCACCATCGAATCGATACCGAGCGCCGCGCTGTTTGAAGCACCGATTGCTGAACAGAACGGCGTAAGGAATGTCCTGCAGGGGCGCGGACTCGCGCAGCGCGTGGATGCGCGCACGCACTGCCTCGCGCTCGCGCCCGTGAATCATGCAGAAGAGGTTGTAGAGCCAGCTCGGGGGCCGCCGGGGACGGCGGTAACACAGGGTGACGTCGGGCTGCACGCCGAGCCAGGCACCGACCTCGTCGACACGGTCGTCCGGCACGTCCCAGACCACCATCGCGTTCGCCGTCATTCCGAGCGCGCGATGACGCACGACCACCCCGAGACGCTTGATCACCCCGTCACGCTGCAACGATGCGATCACGTCGATCACCTCGGCCTCGTCGAGCCCGATGGACTCGCCGAGCGCGCGGTACGGGCGGGGCACCAGGGCGAGCCCGTCCTGCAGGGCACCGACCACTGCCAGCTCGCGCGCGGTCAGCTCCACAGCGGGAATCCCAGGTCGATGTGATAGGCCCGCTCGAGCGGCAAGCGCAGCGCGACCAGTCCGGTGCGCCGCTCGATGTCGTCCAGTGTGCGGTTGACGCGCCACTCGTCGTCGCCGGTCACCACGAACCAGAGGTTGTAGCCGTGCTCGCGCTCGTAGTTGTGGTTGACCTCGACATAACCGCTGACGAGCGCTGCGACCTCGTCCAGCCGCAGCGCCGGCACTGCGAGCGCGGCGAGCAGGCTGAAGCCGGCTCGCCGCGGCGTGAACACCGCGCCGACTCGACTCACGATTCCGCGCTCGACCAGCGACGCGAGAAGACGCAGCACCTCGGCCTCGTCGGTGCCGAGCCGGGCCGCGATGGACGCGAAGGGCGCCGGGACCAGCGGCAGGTCGCGCTGGTACTCGTCGAGCAGCCGGCGCTCGAGCTCCGTCAGACCACCGGTCGGTGCAACGTCGCCCGCGGTCTGCTCAGAGGCCGATGCGATGGGCGCGGGCGGTGAGAAAGATGCCACTGGGCTTCTCCACGGCGACCGTCGCCAGCCGCCTGTAGGTCGCGGTGTCGTACACGTCCACGCGATCGGCGTCGCGCACCGAGACCCAGACCTCGTCGCCTCGGGGGGTGAACTCCATGTGCAGCACCGCGGGTCCGGGCTCGATGGTATGCCGAATCGTCAGCGACTCGACGTCGATGATCTGAATCGTGTCGTTGCGCGGGTGGGCGAAGTTGACCCAGACCTCGCGACCATCGGGGCGAGCCATCACGAACACCGGCTGGCCGTGCACCGGCACGCGGCCGATCTCGCGCCAGGTGCGGCGGTCGACCACGAGGACCTCGTGACGCCCGACCGCCGGCAGGAAGGCATGGTTCTCGGTCATCGCCCACCCTTCGAGGTGGGGCATCTTGTACACCGGAAGGGGCTGCTCGCCGCGCCCGTATCCGGCGAGGATCCGTCGTGCGCCCAGCTCGGGGTGCCAGAGGTCGACCAGCGCGAGCCCGTCCTCGCCGAACAGCCCGGCCACGTAGTGGCGGCCATCGGCGGTGATCAGGGCATCGTACGGCTGGCGGCCCACGTCGCGGATTCGCGTCACTGCGGCCTCGTCGCCGTGCGAGAAGTCGGCGATCCAGATCTCGCCCGCGTCGTAGAGACTGAACACGAACCGTCGCCCGGGCGCGTCGGTCAGACCGACGACCTTCGAGCGCGCGCCCTCGGCGCCGAACGTCGCGGGGATCTCCTTCACCAGCTCGAGGGTTCGAGCGTCGAAGACCTTGACCCCGCCCGGGTCGTAGTTCGACACCGCCACCAGCGTCCCGTCGCCGGAGATGGCGCCGCCGATGCTGTTCCCGGCCTGCACCACCCGAGCGACGACGGTGCCGGTGAGGATGTCGACCTTGGTGAGACCACCATCGCGACCGAAGACGTAGGCGAACCGCGCGTCACGCGAGTACACCACCGAGGCGTGGGAAAGGTCGCCGAGGCCCTCGACGACCCCGAGCGAGATGCGGGCGGTGGAGTCGACGACCTGCAGCCTTCCACTCGCCCGCTCCACCACGACCCCGAGATCGCCGGTGCCGCGAAGCTCGCCGAAGCCCGCGGTGAGCACCGCCGCGGCGGCGATCACGATGCGACACACCCGTCGCATTCCCCTGGTCATTGCAGCTCTCCCGACTTGAGCAGGTCGATCAGCCAGCGCACCTCGGTCTCGCTCAGCGCGCCGCGCCAGGGCGGCATCGGAGTGCCCGGACGCCCGTAGAGGACGGTCGCCACCAGCATCTCGCCGGGCTTCGCCTCGAGGGCTTGCGCGGTGAGCGGCGGCCCGAGCCCGCCGAGGAGTCGCATCCCGTGGCACGAGCCGCAGTCGTGGCGCAGCAGGTGCACGAGCGACGCCTTGCGCTCGGGCGACAGGCGGTCTGCCGGGACGCTCGCCCCGGCGGCGAGCGCGCTCGCGACCGCGAGGACCGTCGCGACGAAGGCGCCGACCGAGGTCATCGCCGCGCGTGCCACCACCGCGCGGCGCTCCTCTTGCCGGGACCGGCTAGCCATGGATCGCCCGCGCCTCGGACAACTCGGCGGTCTCGGCCGACGCTGGCACGTACCAGTCGAGCTCGCGCGCGAGACGGACCACCTCGCCGATGATCAGAATCGCGGGGGCGCCGATCGACGCCTGCACCACCGCCTGCTCCACCTCCGCCAGGGTGGTGGTCAGCCGCCGCTGGCGCGCGAGCGTGCCGTCGGCGACCACCGCGACCGGCGTGGTCGGCGCGCGGCCGGCCGCGATCAGCCGCTCGCGGATCTCGCCCAGGTTCGCGAGCCCCATGTAGAAGACGACGGTCAGCGACGGGTCGGCGAGAGTCCGCCAGTCGAGATCGAGTGGTGTGGTCCCGCGGCAATGCCCGGTCACGAGCTGGACGCCGCTCGCGACCCCGCGATGGGTGACCGGGATCCCCGCGTACGCGGCGCAGGCCACCGCCGCGGTGATTCCGGGCACGACCTCGAAGGGAATGCCGCGACGCGCGAGGAACAGTGCCTCCTCGCCGCCGCGGCCGAACACGAAGGGGTCCCCTCCCTTGAGCCGTACCACCCGATGACCGGCCAGGGCGAGGTTGGCGAGAATTCGGTTGATCTCCTCCTGGGGCACGACGTGGCGACCGACCGACTTGCCGACGAAGATCCGCGAGACCCCGTCGGGGACCAGGTCGAGCACCGCGTCCGAGACCAGGCGGTCGTAGACCACGACGTCCGCCTGTCCGAGCAGCCGGGCCGCCTTCACGGTCAGCAGGTCCGGGTCGCCCGGCCCGGCGCCGACCAGGTAGACGCGACCTTCAGGGCGTGTGACTGCGTCCATCGTCATCGTTCTCCGAGCGGCGGCGCCCGGCGGCGACTCGGCCGCCGGGCGCCGGATGGCGACGACTCAGTAGATGTCGTGCATCGTGTTGTAGACATTGAACTTGCCGGTCGGCGTGATCAGACGCGGGTCCTTGATCACGGCCTTGAGCTCTCGCGTCCGGTCGTCGACGATCACCACCGCCGACTGCTGGTCCTTCCCACTCCAGACCGAGAACCAGACCTCGTCGCCGGCACGGTTGTACTCGGGCTGGACCACGCGCTTCGGCCCCTCGCCCAGGCCGGCCCATTCGGCGATCGGCAACACCTTGAAGCCCTTGTCGAGATCGTTGATGTCGAACACCGCGACCGACTGGCTGATCTTCGGATCCGGATTGAGCGGCGTGTCGACCCACAGGTTGCTCGACTTCGGATGGGTCTTGACGAACAGCGAGCCACCGCCCTGACCGTTGAGCACCCGCACCACCTTCCAGGCCTTGTCGGCGTGGCCCTCGGGGTCGGTGCCGATGAAGGTCACCTTCTCGTTACCCAGCGCGCTGGTCACCCACACCGGGCCGTGCGCCGGATCGTTGAGGTTGGCGCCTCGACCGGGGTGCGGGATCTTGTCCGCGTCGACCAACGCCGCCAGCTTGCGCTCCTTCGAGTCGACCACCGCGATCTTGTTCGACATGTTCGCCGCGGTCAGGAAGTAGCGCTTGGTGCTGTCCCAGCCACCGTCGTGGAGGAAGCGCGCCGCCGGGATGGTGGTGACGCTCAGGTTCTCGACGTCCTCGTAGTTGATGAGCAGGATCTTCCCCGTCTCCTTGACGTTGACGATGAAGTCCGGGTGCTCGTGAGAGGCGACGATGGCCGCCACACGTGGCTCCGGGTGGTACTCCTGCGTGTCCACCGTCATGCCGCGGGTCGAGACGATCTGGAGCGGCTCGAGGGTGTCGCCGTTCATGATCACGTACTGCGGCGGCCAGTAGGATCCCGCGATCGCGTACTTGTCCTCGAAGCCCTTGTACTTCGAGGTCTCGACCGATCGTGCCTCCAGCCCGATCTTGATCGCCGCGACCGTGGCGGGCTTCTCCATCCAGAGATCGATCAGGTTGATCAGACCGTCGCGACCGATGGTGAAGAGGTATCGACCCGACGCCGACAGGCGCGAGATGTGCACCGCGTAACCGGTCTTGATGATGCTGATGATCTTCTTGCTGTTGCCATCGATGATGGCCACCTCGCCGGAGTCACGCAGCGTCAACGAGAACAGGTTCTCGATGTCGAAGTCGTTCATCTTCCTGGACGGGCGCTGATCCGGCGGCACCAGGACCTTCCAGGTCTCGCGCATCTCGGGCATGCCGAACTCTGGCGGATTGGGCGGCGAGTGCTGGAGGAAGCGCGCCATGATGTCGATGTCGTCGGCGCTCAGGTCACCGGAGGTACCCCAGTTCGGCATGCCGGCAGGCGAGCCGAAGTTGATGAACACCTTGAGGTACTCGGTGCCACGCTTCTGGGTGATGTCCGGGGTCAGCGGCTTGCCGGTGGCGCCCTTTCTGAGCACCCCGTGGCAGCCCGCGCAACGCTCGAAGTAGATCTGCCGCGCCCGGTCGAACTCGGCCTGCGACATGTCGGGCGCTCCGGGAGTGATTACTCGGTCACCCCCCTGCCCCATCGTCGGCGCTCCCATGTAGGCCTTCTCGCCGGGGGTGGTCTTCGGATGATCGGATGCCTGTGCGTATGCGGCGGTACCACACAGCATGGACATCAGCACCGCGAAACCCCCGAGCGCGGTGCGCTTCAGTGGTGTGGTTCGAGTCATCGCCGGTCTCCTGTGCAACGGACGAGTTCGCATCGGGGATACAGGAGACGCTTCCGCACGCCGAACATCCTTGACTCAAGTCAAACGCGATCCGGCGCCCGGGCGCGCGCCTCAGCGCAAGGGGATGTGCTCCAGGGTCCGCCCGTGCTTCTCCGCGCGCTTCCGCTTCTCCACCAGCGGCGGGCACTTGTGCGGATCCCAGAACGTGACCTGGCAATCGAGACAGTGATGGCACTCGTTCGCGTTGATCTCACCGGTCGGGCGAATCGCCTGCGAGGGGCACTCCACCGCGCAGGTCTGACAGGGCCGGCCGCACTCCTTGCGCCGGCGGAGCCAGTCGAAGATGCGGAAGTGGCTCGGAATGGTCAGCGCAGCGCCGAGCGGGCAGAGGTACTTGCAGAACAGCTTGCCGTTGAACGCCGAGACCACGAGCAACCCGAGGGCATAGGCGACGAACGGCCACTCGCGGTCGAACCGCAGCACGAACGTGGTCTTGAACGGCTCCACCTCGGCGAAGCGGACAGCCTCCGGAAGCGACTGCAGGGACAGCCCGAACAACCCCAGCAAGAGCACGTACTTGATGGCCAGGAGGCGCTCGTGGATCAGCGCCGGTAGGGGGAGCTGGCGCACGCCGAGACGTCGGGCGCCGCGGTTCACGAGCTCCTGCAACGCGCCGAACGGGCACAGCCAGCCACAGAACACCCCGCGCCCCCACAGCAACACCGAGATCGCGACGTAGCACCAGAGCACGAAGATCAGTGGCTCGATGAGGAAGGTCTCCCACCTGAAGTCGCGAATCGCCGAGTGGACGAACGTGAGCACGTTGACCACCGAGAGCTGAGCCAACCCGAAGTAGCCGATGAACAGCACCGAGTAGGCGAGGAATCCGGTGCGCAGCGACGCCAGCAGCCGACGGTGCCGCGTGAGCCAGTCCTGCAGGAACAGGATCGCCGTGAGCACCGACAGGCCGCCAGCGAGAACCCAGAGCCGCGGGGTTCGGGCCTCCCAGGCCTGGCGCCAGATGGCGTCCGATCCGGTGTCGATGGCAGGTGGCCTGTGCGCGTTGCCGGCGGGACGGGCAGGACTCGCGCCCAGCGCCGGAGCCACCGCCTCGGCCATGCGCGCGGTCGCCCGTGCGACCGCGGCCGGGGTGTCCGGCGCGAGGGGAAGCCCGCGCGAGTCCGCCACCGCCTTCGTCGCCTGCAGGATCGACGCGTTGAGGACCATCATCGTGATCGTCGCGCCGCTGATGCCGTCGAGCACCACCACCCCGGGTCTCGGGTCGCCACCGATGCGGAACTCGTCCTCGGCACGGTGTCCGGCGTATTGGGCGGTGAACCGGCTCAGCGCGTCGTCCCCCACCCCGATCACCAGGATCGGCTCCTCGTGGCGTATCACCTCGGCGCCCCGAATCACACCGTCCCGACCCAGGCCCACGAGCACCGCGACCGGCTTTCCGGAGTAGGCCGGGATCGGCGTCACCTGGTCGGTGACGAAGGCGAAGCCGAGGAGGCGCCCGGCCGCCGAGACCGCGGCCGCCGGTGGCTCACCCTCGACGGCGCCGACCGTGTCGGCGCCGGGGAACATCCGCATGACGCGCGCGGTGACATCCTCCACCACCGACTGCGACACGGCCGCGGCGGACAGCATCGTCGCGAGCACGAGCAGCAGGACCGACGCCGCCCACCGCTCGCGCGCACGACGACGCGCCGCGCGCCGCGCGCCGCCGGCCCGGAGATCCCCGAGCACCGAGGTGTCCATTGGCACTGCTCCTCGATACCACGCGCGTGTGGGTGCGACATGTCCGCGCATCCGACCGGCTCGGCGGAGCGCCCGCCTTGATCGTGGTCAAGGTCTCGTGGCCGTCCGGGGGGCAGATCGGTGTCCATGCCGAGCGCCACTCGATCGTGCCGCGCGGGCGCCAGCGTGCTCACGCTGACGCTCGCGCTCGTCACCGGCGCGGTCGCGGCCCGGGCGACCGACGAGCCGTCGCCGATCCGCGGCGCCACCATGGGGACCTACTACGCCATCCACCTCGGATCGCGGGCCGCGGTGACCCGGGCGGTCGGCGACTGCACCGGCCGCGTGCTCGCGCGCATCGACGCATTGCTCTCGACGTGGCGCTCCGACAGCGAGATCGCACGCTTCAATGCCAGCCGGTCGGTGGACTGGGTGGCGGTCTCACCGGCCACCGCCGCGGTCGTCGCCGAGGCCATCGCGACCAGCGAGCTGACCGGCGGCGCCTTCGACCCCACGATCGGTGCGGTGCTCGCGGCGTGGGGGCTCGGCCCGTACGCGGGGTCGGTATCCACACCACCGACGGCGGCCGCGACCGCGGACCTCCGCGCGCGCGTGGGTCACCGCCGGCTGCGGGCCCGAGCTCGGCCCAGCGCGCTGCGCAAGACCGTTCCCGACCTCCAGGTCGACCTCTCGGCGATGGCCAAGGGCCTCGCGGTCGACGCCCTCGCGGCCACCCTCGAGCGCGCGGGAATCGGTGACTACCTGATCGACATCGGTGGCGAGATGCGTGCCCGCGGCGAGCGACCGGGCGGTGGCCCCTGGCGGATCGGCCTCGAGCGGCCCGACGGTGCCGGCGCGACGATTGCACGCGCGGTCGCGGTAACGGCCGGCGCGCTGGCGACCTCCGGCACCTATCGGCGCCGGTATCCACTCCTCGCCCGCACCGTGCCGGACATCGTCGACCCGCGCACCGCGGCGCCGGTCGAGCACGCGCTGCGGGTGGTCAGCGTGCTCGACGCGAGCGCCACCCGGGCCGACGCCCTGGCCACCGCCCTGCTCGTCCTCGGCCCCACCGACGGCCCCGAGCTCGCGCGCCGCCTCGGGGTGGCGGCGCTGCTCGGCACCGGCGGCGCTCACCCGGCCGAGATCGCCACACCGGCGTTCACCGCCGCCACCGCGGCCGCGGTCGATCTCCCCGCGCCCGCGGTGGCGGCGGTCCAAACCCTCCTCGAGACGGTCGACTGCGCAGACTGAGGCGGGCCCGCATCGCACCCGGGTTTCCGTAGAATGCGCGCCTCGCCCGCCCCATACGGGCGGCTCGTATCCGATCCCAGGAGATGCCGCGCATGAGCGAGCCCACCCGAGTCATCATCGTCACCGGCGGCGCGAGCGGCATCGGGCTCGCCATCAGCGCCGGCCTGCTCGCCGACGGTCATGCGGTCACGGTGATGGATGCCAGCGCGGATGCGGTGGCCAACGCGCGCGAGTCGCTCCCGGGCGCGCACGTGGTCCACGGCGACGTCACCCGCCCCGACGACTGCGCCGGCGTGGTCGCCGAGACCATGGCGCGCTTCGGCGGGGTCGGGGTCCTGATCAACAACGCCGGAATCGGGGTGAGCGCGCTGCGCGACGACGCGGAGCTCCGCCTCCCGTCGATCGAGGAGCTGACCCCGGAGATCTACCACCGGTTCCTCGACGTCAACGTGGTCGGGCCGGTGAACATGACCCGCGCGTGCATCGGACACATGAAGGCGGCCGGGTGGGGGCGCATCGTCAACAACACCACCAGCTATCTGACGATGCACCGCCTGCAGCCCTACGGCGCGACCAAGTCGGCGCTGGAGTCGATCTCCGCGGTCTGGGCCAAGGAGCTCGACGGCACCGGTGTCACCGTCAACGTGGTGGTCCCCGGCGGACCGACCGACACCCCGTTCGTGAAGGAGATCGGGATCCCGCGCGAGAAGATGCTGCGCCCGGAGGTGATGCTGCCCCCGGTGCGCTGGCTGATCGGCGAGGCGGCCAACGGTTTGACCGGGCGGCGATTCGTCGCCGGTCACTGGGATACGCGCCTCGACCCCGCCGCCGCGGCGGCCAAATGCGCGCGCTCGATCGCCTGGCCCGAGCTGACCGGCGACGTGGTGTGGGGGCGTTGAGGCCGCGCGGGTCCGACCAGCGCCGGAACCCGGCGCCATGAGGATCGCGGTGATGGGTGCCGGCGGGGTGGGCGGCTACCTCGGCGCAAGGCTTGCGGCGGCGGGAAACGACGTCCACCTGATCGCGCGCGGCGCTCACCTTGCCGCCTTGCGCGCCAGCGGCCTGCGCCTGGGCGGCGTCGAGCCGCTCGACCTGCCCGACATCGTGGCGACCGACGACCCGGCCACCGTCGGCCCGGTCGACCTCGTGCTGTTCTGCGTCAAGCTCTACGACACCGATGCCGCGACGGCGGCGGTCGCCCCACTCGTGGGCGCGGACACGATGGTGTTGACGCTGCAGAACGGCATCGAGAGCGTGGCCCGCATCGGGGCGGCGCTCGGCACCCAGGCGGTACTCGGTGGAGCCGCGTACTTCCCGGCGAACATCACCGCCCCCGGGGAGGTGACCTACCTCGGCAAGATCGCGAGGATGCCACACGTCGCCTTCGGTGAGCCGGGTGGAGGGCCGAGCACCCGCACGCGACGGCTGGCGCGCATCTGCGAGGACGCCGGCATCGAGGCGCGGGTGTGCGACGACACCGACCTCGTGCTGTGGGAGAAATTCCTGCTGATCGCCGGAACCAGCGCCACCACCACCATCGCCCGCTGCACCATCGGCGCGGTCCGCGACGATCCCGACCTGCGCTGGCTGTTGGCGGCGGCGATCGGCGAGGCGGCCAGGGTCGGCCGCGCCGCCGGCATCGCTCTCGCCGACGACGCCGAGCAGCGGATCCTGGACGTGCTCGAGACCAATCCCGCCGACGGCAAGTCCTCCCAGCTCGTCGACCTGGAGAACGGCAAGCGACTCGAGCTCGACGGCCTGTCGGGCGCGGTGGTGCGCATGGGGCGAGCGCTCGCGGAGCCGACGCCGGTGCACTCGACGGTCTACGCGGCGCTCAAGCGCTACCGCGACGGGCCCCCGCGGTAACGCGCGGACCTAGGGAAACTCTGCACAACTCCATCGTGGAGTTGCGCAGAGACGGCAGACGCAAAGCGCGGTTTGCATCTGCCTCACATTTTCAATCGCTTACGCGCTCGAAAATGGCGGTGCATCCCTTCGGCGGCGCTCAGGACAAGCCCTGCACCGCAGGAAGGTCTGCGGTCTAGCAGACCTTCCTTACAGCACCACCGTCACATCGGGCGGCCAGCGCACCGACACCGCGCGGCCGCCATCGAGCCCTTCTGCGACCTGAGCCGGCGCCAGCACCTCCATGCGTTGCCCGGCCACCCGTACCACGAGGCGGCAGGTCGCGCCCTGGAAGGCCACGGTCGCGATCTCGGCCGCGACCGCACCCGTCGCGCCCACGCCTGGCTCGATCACGACGTCTTCCTGACGCACCACGAGCTGGCGGGCGCCCTCGCGCCCGTCCTCCGGCGCCGGTACCGCCACCTCGCACCCGGGCGCGAGCGCCGCCACCCAGTGCTCACCGCCGGCCCGACGCACCGTCACCTCGAGCAGGTTGGCCGCGCCGAGGAAGCGCGCCGCGAACGCTGTCGCGGGGCGGCGATAGATGGCCCATGGGCTGCCGACCTGCTCGACCCGTCCGTCGCGCATCAGGACCACGGTGTCGGCGAGGCTGAGCGCCTCCTCCTGGTCGTGGGTCACCAGCACGGTGGTCAGACGAAGCTGGCGGTGCAGCTCGATCAGCTCGAGCTGCATGTCCTTGCGCAACTGCGCGTCGAGGTTGGAGAGCGGCTCGTCGAGGAGCAGGACGCGCGGGCTGGCGATGATCGCGCGGGCCAGGGCGACGCGCTGTTGCTGGCCGCCACTGAGCTGCCGCGGGTAGCGGTCCGCCATGCCCCCGAGCTGCACCAGGTCGATTGCCCACCGCACGCGCTCGTGCTGCGCCGCGCGGTCACCGATGCGTTGCATCCGCAATGGAAAGCGCAGGTTCTCCGCCACCGTCATGTGTGGCAGCAGGGCGTAGCTCTGGAACATCATCCCGAGTCCCCGCCGCTCCGGTGGCACCGCGGTGAGGTCGTCGCCACCGACCCGTACGCGCCCAGCGGTCGGGCGCTCGAGCCCGGCGAGCAATCGCAGCAGCGTGGTCTTGCCGCAACCGCTCGGACCCAGGATGGCGGCGAAGGTGCCCTCCTCCAGACTCACGCTGACACCGTCGACCGCATGCGCGGCGCCGTAGTGCTTCTTCAGATCGACCAGCTCGACCTGCGCCATGCCTCACCTCGTCAGGGTGTCGAGGCCGAGCAGGCGCTCGGCGATCACGATCAGGAGGACGGTCAGCGCGATCAGCACCGACGACACCGCCGCCACCGAAGGGTCCGGACTGAACTCGAGCTTGCTGTAGATCGTGAGCGGCAACGTCTCCGCGCCCGGCACCCGGAGGAACAGCGCGATCACCGCCTCGTCGAACGAGATGTTGAAGGCGAAGAACGCGCCGGCCAGCATCCCGCCGCGGCACTGCGGAATCACGACGTGCCAGTAGCGCTGCCACCATCGCGCGCCCATCGTCCGCGCCGCCTCCTCGGCGTGGCGGTCGGCCCCCTCCAGCACCGCGGAGACGGTGCGCACCACGTAGGGGAGGGTGACCACCACGTGCCCGACCGCCAGCGCGGCGAACGACGGGCCGTCGGCGTACCGGCTGAAGACCATGAGCAGGCCGATGCCGAAGATGATGGTCGGCAGCACCAGTGGCGACAGGAACAGCCCGACCAGCAGCTCGCGGCCGGGAAAGCGCGAGCGCGCGAGCGCGATGGCGGCCGCGGTGCCGATGGCGAGGCTCACCACCGTCACCACGCACGCGAGCTTCAGACTGGTCCACGCCGCCGCCGTGTACTCGCGCGACGACAGGATCTCCTGATACCAGCGCAGCGACAGCCCACGCGGCGGGAAGACGAGGAACTCACTTGCCGACAGCGAGCTCGCCACCACCACCGCGAGCGGCACCAGCATGAACACCACGATCGCCGCGACCATGACGGTGGCGAGCGCGCGGGCGATGAAGGGGACGCCGCCGACCACGGTCAGCGCGCGAGGTCGCGGCGACGCGCGAGCAGTGCGTAGGGGATGACGATGGTGAACGCCGCTACCAGCAGCAGCACCGCCTGGGCGGCGGCGAACGGCCAGTCGAGCGTGCCCAGCACCTGCTGGTAGATGCTGCCCGCGAGCACCGGCAGCCGCACTCCGCCGACCAGGCCGGGGGTGATGAAGGAGCTGATCGAGAGGGCGAACACCAACAGGCTCCCGGAGACGATGCCGGGCAGGCTGAGCGGCGCGACCACGTGGCGGAGCACCCCGAAGAACCCACAGCCCATGGTCCGCGCCGCCTCCTCGATCTGCGGCTCGATGCGCGCCATCACCCCCATCAGGGTGAGCGCCATGAACGGCAGCAGCACCTGGACCATCGCCAGCACGATGCCGGTCTCGGTGTGCATGAGGGTGAAGCTCCGCTCGGCGAGCCCGAGGCCGTCGAGCACGGTGGCGAGCAGGCCACCGCGTCCGAGAATCACCAGCCAGCCGAAGGTCCGCACCACGACCGAGGTCATCAGCGGCAAGATGGTGACCACGATCAACCAGAAACGCAGCCGCGGCCCACCGTGCACCATGAGATAGGCCAGCGGAAAGCCGACGACCGTGCAGACCAGGGTGATGACCAGGGACAGCCGAATGGTTCGCTCGGCCACCCCGAGGTAGTAGCCGTCGACGAAGAAGCGCGCGTAGTGCGCGATGGTCAGGACCGACCGCCCGTCCTCGGCCTCCCCGAGCACGCTCTGCCCGAGCAGGTGGGCGACCGGAAACAGAAAGGCCAGCGCCAGCAACGCCAGCCCCGGGATCAGCAAGAACGAGGTCTCGCGGCGGCTCAACGCTCGAATCGACCGGTCTTCACCGGTCCACCCTGGTGGAGCCGCCGCGCCGGACGTCTACTTCGCGATCGCCCGATTCCACTCGTCGGTCCAGGCCGAGCGACTCTTGCCGATGGCGATGGGGTCGAACGAGACCAGCGTACGCGCGGCCTCCTCGCTGCCGATCACACCGGCCGCCGCCTCCGCCGACAGCTTGGCGTTGCGGTTGGTCGGCGAGTACCGGAACGACTCCGCCCACCCGGCCGAGGCCTCGGCGCGCAGCGAGAAGTCGATGAACTTCACCGCGAGATCGCGCTTCTTGGTGCCGGCCACGAGGTTGACGGTGATCGGCGAGAACGCAGCCCCTTCCTCCGGTTGCACGAACTTCACCGGCAGCCCGGCCTTGGTCAGGGTGAATGCGTAGTCCTGCGCATAGGGTGCGATCCAGGCGCCGCTCTGGGCGAAGGCCTGCTGGATCTCTGGCGACTTCGCCACCACCGTCGCACCGCCGAGCATCTGCTTGACGGCCGCCAGCCCCGGCGCGATGTCCTCCAGGCTGCCCCCGGCGACCTTGTTGATCATCAGAAACGAGAGCAGGCCCCAGTTGTTGGAGATGTCGGTCAGCACCAGATGACCTGCGAACTCCGGGCGCGCCAGATCCTTCCAGCTCGTGGGCGCCGGGCTCACCTTCTCGGTGTCGTACAGGATTCCGATCACCGCGGCAGAGTACGCCGGACCCTCACCCTTCTCGATGTTGCGCACTGCGTACGGGTACATCTCGGCGTGGTGGGTGAGCTCCGATGGCTGGATCGGCGCGAGCAGCCCTTCCGCCGCCGCCGTGGCCTCGAGCCCGCCCGACAGGTGGACGACGTCGAACTTCGGGTTCTCCTTCTGCGCCCTGAGTTGGGCCAGGGTGTCGGCGGAGTACGCCGTCACCATCACCACCTCCACGTCGTGCAGCTTCTCGAACGGCTCGATCACGAGCTCGCGGTGCTTCTTCTCGTAGCCGCCGCCGAACGAGTTGACGACGAGCTGGTCCTTCGCCTGGGCGAGCCCGGCGCCGATACCCAACGCCGCGCCCACCGCGGCCGCGATCAGACGTGCCTTCGACATGCTCTCTCTCCTGTTTTCCCGACCCGGTCAGACGCGGCCGATCTCGACCGTCTTGATACCCTCGGTGCGTGTCGTCCGGCAGGCCGCGGCGAACGCGTCGAGCCCCTTCTCGATACGCCCGAAGATGTTGCACGGCGTCCAGCCGAGCGGACCGAAGATGCGGCCGCCGAGGTCGTAGAACGCCCCGATCTCCCACAGCTCGTCGGGCAATCCCTTCATCGCGTTCGCGCCCTGGTAGAACCACAGGCATTCCCCGGCGGCGGGGAAGCAGGTCTGGTTCTCGGCCGGGATGCTGCGCGGGTCGAAGGTCTGGGCCGACTCGGGCAGGCCCATCATGATCTCGGGTCCGGCGAACATCGCATGGATGGTCGGGATCTGCACCGGGCTGGCGAGGGCGTCCCACAGCGTCCGACAGGTGACCGGAGCCTGCTCCTCGTAGAGCGTGATGATCCCGGTGGCCCCGGAATCCGTGAACTTGAGATAGAGCTCCCGACTGGCCATCCACTCCACTCCGCTGTCTGGTACTGGCGCGACGATGCGCGCACGTACTGTATCAGGACGGTCGTCGCCGTCCAGATCGCGCGCCGCTGGCGCCGCGGTGCCTCACCATGCCCCTCGCACCGTGCAACGCCAGGCGCCATACTCGTCGCCTGCGCACCCCGGGAGACCTCCATGCGCCTCACCGACCAGCAGCTCGAGCAGTTCGATCGCGACGGCATCCTCGTCCTTCCCGCGGTGTTCTCACCCACCGAGGTGGCAGCGTTCCGGGATGCGTTCGACGCCGTCTGTGCCGAGGACGTGCCGGCGAACATCCGCGAGAAGAAGAGCGGCGCGGTGCGCACCGCGATGGGGCTGCACCTGCGTCACCCGACCTTCGCCGGGCTCGTCCGCGACCCCCGCCTGGTGCAACCGGCGCGCCAGATCCTCGCCACCGACCGGCTCTACGTGCAGCAGGTGAAGGTCAACGTCAAGGCGGCCTTCGAGGGCGAGGCCTGGCAGTGGCACTACGATTTCGCCACCCATCATCGCGAGGACGGGGTTCCCGAGCCGTTGGCCCTCAACCTGCATGTATTCCTCGACGACGTGACCGAGTTCAACGGCCCGCTGCACTTCGTCACCGGCTCGCATCGTCACGGCGCCCAGCCCACGTTCCTCGACACCGAGACCACCAGCTACGACCTCTGGTGCGTCGACCGCGAGGTGGTCGGCGGTCTGGTCCGGGAGGGCCGGTTGGTCGCCGGGACCGGGGTGGCGGGCTCGATGCTGATCTTCGGCGACCTGCTGGTGCACAGCTCACCGCCGAACATGTCCCCGTTCGACCGGCGGATCTTCTCCCTGATCCTCAATCCGGTGAGCAACGCCTACACCCGCGACAACCGCCCCGACTACAAGCACCACCGCGATCTGACACCGGTGGAGACCGTCTGAGGCCCTTCGACTCATCCTTCGAGCGCACCCCTCACGGGGTGCGGTCAGCCACGCGGGCCGGCACGGCCGCCGGCCCCTACCGGCGACACCCGCCGTGGAGCCTCGGGTGAGTCGAAGGGCTACCGCGGGGGTCCGCAGGTTCCCCGGACCACGAGCTCGGCAGGGATCTCGATCCGGCGCACCGGGAGCTCCGGGTGGGCGATGCGCTCGAGCAGCAGGTCGCAGGCGGTCTCGCCCAGGCGGCGTTGGTCGGTGCGCATGGTGGTGAGGCCCGGGCGCCACAACGCAGCCTCGGGAATGTCGTTGAAGCCCATCACCGAGAAGTCTCGCCCCGCGGTGAGACCGCGGTGCGCGAGCGCGAGCAGCGCACCGATGGCGAGAACGTCGTTGAAACAGAACACCGCAGTCGGCGGGCGCGGTAGGTCGAGCAGCCGCAGCGTCGCTGCCATCGCCTGCTTCGGCTCGCCCCGCTCGGAGCACGGCACCACCAGTGAGGCATCGTCGGGGCAGCCCGCCGCCGCGAGCGCCTCCCGATAGCCGGCGATCTGCTCGGCTCCGGTCCACACGTCGGCGACCGCTCCCACCAGGCCGATCCGCCGATGCCCGAGCTCGAGCAGGTATCGCGTCGCGGCGCGCGCGCTACTGCGCATGTCGATCGCCACCGCGTCGACCTCGGCGCCAGCCACCAGCCGCGAGACGAGCACGCACGGCAGCCCGCGGCGGGCCAGGCGACGGATGGTCGCGGGCTGGGTGCCCTGAGCCGGGCAGAGGATCACGCCGTCCGCGCTGTACTCGACCAGCTTCTCCAGGAACGCCGACTGCCGGTCCGGACGCTCGTGGGAGTTGTTGAAGAGCACGACACGACTGCGCTCGTACATCGCACTCTCAATCGCCGCCGCGATGTGCGCGAAATACGGATTCGTGATCTCGAGCAGGGCAACGCCGACGGTGTGGGTGGTGGCACCCCGCAGGCTCGCGGCGCCGCGGTTGTAGACGTAACCGAGCTCGGCCATCGCAGCCCGCACCTGACGCTCGGTCGCCTCCGCGACCAGCGGGCTGCCGCGCAGCACCAGGGAGACCGTGGCCCGTGACACGCCGGCGTGGCGCGCCACGTCGACCACGGTCACCCGCTCGCGACGATGACGCGGTGTCGACACCGGCGTGGCCGTGCCGACCTCACCCGGCGAACCCGAACATCCGCGGCAGCCACATGAACAGCTCCGGGAAGTAGGTCACCAACATCAGCACCGAGATCATGATCGCGAGCAACGGCATCAGCGGTGCGACCAGCTCGGTCATCGAGATGTTCGCGATGCGGCAGCCGACGAACAACGAGGTGCCCACCGGTGGCGTGATCAGCCCGAACGTCAGGTTCACGACCATGATGATCCCGAGATGAATCAGATCGAGCCCGATTCGATCGGCGAGCGGAATCAGAATCGGCACCATCATGATGAGCGCCGGCGTGAGGTCGATGAACAGCCCCATGAGGAGCAGTAGGACGTTGATGAGCAGGAGGATCAGCACCCGATCGTCGGTGATCGCGAGGACGTTCTCCGCGATCCACTGCGGCACGTTCTCGTAGGTGATGACGAAGGTGAACACCGAGGTGGTCGCGATCAGGAACAGCACCACCGCATTCGTGAGGCAGGTCTCCCACATCAGCTTCGGCAGGTCTCGCGGCTTGATCTCGCGGTAGACCACCATGGTGAGGAAGAGTGCGTATACCGCCGCGATGGCGCCAGCCTCGGTGGCGGTGAATATCCCGGCGGTGATCCCGACCAGGATGATGACCAGGGTGAACATCCCGGCCATGCCGTCGGCGACTCGGCGCAGCTTCTCCGCCGTGGAGAGCTCCGGGGTCCTGGTGTTGTGGTACAGGCGCCCGTGCACGTAGGCGGCGATCAGCAGCCCTCCGCCGATCAACACCCCGGGGATCAGACCTGCCAGCAGCAGCCCGGCCACCGACACGCGCTCCGCGAGGTAGGCATACATGATCATGGAGATCGACGGCGGGATGATCGGCCCCATCGTCGCCGACGCCAGCGTGAGAGCGGTCGCGAAGCGACGGGTGTAGCCGTCCTTCTCCATCGCCTCGATCATCATGCGACCGATCGACGACACGTCCGCGACCGCCGAGCCCGAGACGCCACCGAACAGCATCGAGGACATGACGTTGATCTGGGCCAGACCGCCGGGAAAGCGCCCGACCATCACCTCCGCCATCCGCACCAGTCGGATGCCGACGCCACCGCGCGACATCACCACGCCGGTGAAGACGAAGAAGATGACCGCGAGCAGCGGGAACGAGTTGATGCCGAAGAGCATCCGCTGCACCAGGGTCACGTTGTCCATCACGAATACGGTGAGCCCGGCGCACGCCGATGCGATGCCGATGGCGAAGGCGATCGGCATGCCGAGCAGGAGCAGCACCACGAACACCCCGACCAGGATCGACAGCGTCATGACGGCAGTCCCGACCGGTCGGCGTGGGCAGCGTTGCCCGGTCGCGCGGTGACTTGCAGCGAGCTCATTCGAACTCCTCGAGGACGGTGCGCTGCGTGCGCAGCTCCGGCGCGAACCAGATGTTGAGCTGGTCGCGCACCGCGTAGAGGATGATCAGCGCGCCGCACACCGGAATCGCCGGGTAGTACCAGACATTGGTGAAGGGAATCGACTCCATCCAATCCCCGCCGAAATCCTGAACGAACTGGATGCCGTAGACGAGCATCAGGCCACCGAAGGCGATGAGCCCGGCGTTGATCAGGATGTCCACGCCCGCTGCCAGCAGCCGCGGAAGACGGGTGTGGATGAAGTCGAACGCGATGTGATCCTTCAGATCGACCCCGATCGCGGCACTGAGGAAGGTGACCCAGATGAGCAGGTACCGCGGCACCTCCTCGGACCACGAGAGCACCCAGTTGAAGGCGTAGCGGGTGATCACGGTGAACACCACGATGGCGAAGATCGCGGTCGCGAGCAGGAGCACGCAGACTCGCAGCAGCGCGGTCAGGCGCTCGACCCAACGGTTGAAGGTCAACATGGCGACGGCTCGCGTTCCGACCAGGGCGAGCACCCTGGCCGGAACGAGGTGGAACGATGGTCAGAACTTGCGGCCGGACTCGAGGAGGTAGTCGACCTCGGCCGAGACGCCCAGACGCTCACCTTCCTTCTTGAGCAGCGGGGTCACCGCATCGATGAAGGGCTGCTTGTCGACCTTGTCGATGACCTCCATCTTCTCCTTGACGAACTGCAGCGACGAGACCTCCGACGACGCCCACGCACCGCGCATGAAGGCCTCGGTCTCCTTGCCGGCCTGGTCGATCGCGGCCTGCTGCTCCGGGGACAGGCGGTCGAACAGCTTCTTCGACATCACCAGGATGTCCGGGATCCGGGCGTGCTCGTTGATGGTGAAGTGGTTGGTCACCTCGTAGAACTTCATCGAGCGAATCGACGGCGGGTTGTTCTCCGCGCCATCGACCACGCCGGTCTGCAGCGCGTTGTAGAGCTCGCCCCAGGCGACCGGAACGCCGGTGCCGCCCATCGCGTCGATCATCGCGACCGCCACCGGCGAGGCCATGACCCGGATCTTCTTGCCCTTGAGGTCGGCGGGGGAGCGAATCGGGTCCTTGCTGAAGAAGCTGCGTGCGCCGGAATCCATGAACGCGAGCACCTTGATGCCCTTGTCCTCCAGCGGCTTGACGAACGCCGCGGCACGATCGGAGGTCAGGTACCACCAGTAGTGCCTCGCGTTCTTGAACACGAACGGGAGCGAGAACATGTCCATCTGCGGCATCACCTGGCTCAGGTTCGCCGACGACACGGTGAAGAACGCGATGGTGCCGTTGCGGATGCTCTGGACCGACTCGACCGCGTCGCCGAGCGCACGGTTGGTGTGCACCTCCACCTCGACGGTCCCGTTGGTCAGGATGCCGACCCGCTCGGCGAAGAACTCGTGCGAGATGCCGACCGGGTGCTCGGCGGTGTGCAGGCTGTTCAGCTTCAGTGTGATGTCGGCCGCGTTGGCGGCGAGCGACAGGGCCGCGGCGAGCACGGTGCCCGCGACGTGGAACATAGGCTTCATGCGATGACCCTCCTCGGGGGTGGTGGCTCGGACGAGACTCGGTGCCCGTGCGCTGCACGGGACGGCGGACGCCGGGCCGCTGACGCCATTCGGACGCGCGGCCTCGTTGGAATTGGATCGATCTAAATCGAAGCCTTCGCGCGAATCAAGCCCGGCCGCGTGGTCGGGCGTCGATTGTGCGCCACAGCAGACACGCCCGCGGGCGACGACCGGCCACCGGCTACCGCCCGATGCGGGGCTCAGCCGCCGCGCGCGGCGCGCAGCGCGCGGGTGGCCTCGGCGTCGACCGCACCCTCGGTGCCGATGACCACGCCGTAGTCGCGCTCGGCGGTGGCCACCGAGATGATGCCGTCGAGCACGTCGTCCAGCACCCGTGCCGGATCGCGCTCGAGGGGCGGTCCGTAGCCGCCACCGGCCGGGCCGGCGCATTCGAAGCGGCTGCCGCGGGCGATGCGCATGTGGGGAACCTTCGACGGCAGGTCGAGCGGCGCGCCCCCGGCGCGAAGCCGCAGCCGGGCAGGCTTGCCGTCGCCGCCGGCGTCGAAGCCCCACGGTGCGAAGCAGTGACCCTCGCCCTCGACCGATGCGCCGCCGTCGTCGAGGTACTCGAACTCGCGAATCGAGCCGAGCCCCCCGCGCCACTTCCCGGCGCCGCAGACGTCCTCGCGCAACTCGTAGCGCGAGACGCGCAGCGGCAGATGGCTCTCGATGTCCTCGATCGGATTGTTGCGGGTGTTGGCGTACAGGGTGTCCACGGCGTCCATCCCGTCGCGCCCGTGTCGCCCGCCGTAGCTGCCCTCGAAGATCTCCATGTGCACCCAGTGCTTCTCGTCGCGCAGCCCCGAGAAGGCGATGACCTTGAGGTTGCCGATCCCCGCGCTCACCTGGCGGGGCGCCGCCTGCGCCAGCGCCTTCATCACCGTGTCGGCGAGCTGGTTGCCGGGGCAGAAGCGCGCGATTGTCGGCGCCGGAAAGATGGGGTTCGCGAGGCAGCCCCGGGGGGCGACGATGCGAATCGGTCGGGTGAGACCGTCGTTCACCGGAATGTGCCCGTGGACTGCGGTGTCGAGCAGCACCGAGCGAATCGTCAGCCAGATCGCGATGTCCACGGTGCCGACCAGCGGCATGTTGATCGGCGCATCGGGTACCTGGCTCGCGGTGCCGGTGAGGTCGACCTCCATCTCGTCCCCCCGCACCCGGACCGTCGCCACCAGCGGTAGCTCCCGGCGGCTCGGATCCTCGCTGTCGGCATAGCCGTCGATGTGGGTGGTGGCGGTGTACTCGCCGTCCGGAAGACGCGCGATGGCCTGGCGCATCAGCCGCTCGGCGTGGTCCATCGCCGCCTCGCAGGCGCGCTGCAGGGTCTCGATGCCGTAGCGATCGACGAGCGCCTCGAAGCGGCGCGCGCCGATCCGCGCCGCCGCGATCTGGGCCTCCATGTCACCCACGACCAGATCGGAGACCCGGATGTTGTCGCGCAGGATCTGCCACACCGGCCGCACCCGGTGGCCGCGCTCGTAGACCTTGATGGCCCGGAACTGGAGCCCCTCGGCGTAGGCGTCGATGGCGTCGACGATGCCGCAGCTCCCGGGCGTCAGAGCGCCGATGTCGAGGTGGTGCGCGGTGGTTCCGGCCCAGGCCACGAGGCGGTCGCGATGGAAGACGGGGACCATGAACGCGACGTCGGGGCCGTGGCTCGCGCCAGAGTACGCGTCGTTGTGCATGATGACGTCGCCCGGGTGCACCTCCTCGCCGCGCTCGGCGAGCAGCCGGGTGATGCCACGGACGTAGCCGGGAATCGGCCCCGACTGCAGCGGCGTCGACTGCGCGGACTCGGCCAAGCCGCGTCCGCTGGCGTCGACCAGCCCGGCGCCGAAGTCCTCGGACTCACGGATGATCGACGAGTACGACATCCGCATCAGGCGGTAACCCATCTCGACCGCGATGTTCTCCAGCGCCCCCTGGATTACCGCCACCGTCACCGGGTCGACGGCGCGGGCGTCCTCTGGAGCCACTGCGTTGTGGGCTGCGCTCATGTCGCACCTCCGATGTCGATGACGAGATTGCCCCGAGCGTCGGCGCTGACCGCGCACCCGGGAGGGACCACGGTGGTGGTATCGGTCTGCAGGATCACCGCGGGCCCGGTGATCACGACGCCGCGGGGAAGGCGCGTGCGGTCGAGGAATCGCGTCGGCAGCGCGCGCACCGCACCATCGACGGTGAAGTGGCAGGGCGCGGTTCGCACCTCGGCCGCGTCGAGATCCGGGCCGCCGTCGAGCGCCGGCGGACCGATCTTCGCGATCTCCCCGGCCGCGGTGAGGCGGATGTTCACGATCTCGACCGGGCTGTCCGCGAAGAGATGCCCGTACTCCGCCTCGTGGGCGGCGGCGAAGTCGGCGAGCAGCCGCTCGATGGTCGCCTCGGTCACCGGTCCGGGCTGCACCGGGACGCGCAGCTCGTAACCCTGCCCGACGTAGCGCAGATCCCCGGCGCGCACATGGCGAACACGGCTCGGGTCGACGCCGTCGGCGGCGAGCTGGGCGGAGAGCTGCGCCTGCATCGCGTCGAAGTCGGCGTCGAGGCGGGCCAGATCGACGGCGTCACTCACCTGGAACTCGGTGCGGATTGCGTCGTACTTCAGGTCCGTGGTGAGCAACCCGACCGCGGAGGTGATCCCCGGAAATGCGGGAACGATCACGCGCGGGATACCGAGCAGCGCGGCCACGTCGACCGCGTGCAGCGGCCCGGCGCCGCCGAAGGCGACGAGGGCGAAGTCACGCGGGTCGAGCCCCTTCTGCACCGTGCGCGACCGGATCGCGTTCGCCATGTTGGCGTTGACGACGGTCAACACCCCCGCGGCCGTCGCCTCGGTCGACATCCCGACCTCGCGCGCGAACGCCTCGATCACCCGCCTCGAGGCAGCGACGTCGAGCGCCATCTCGCCACCGAGAAAGTTCTCCGGGTCGAGCCGCCCGAGGACGACGTGGGCGTCGGTCACCGTCGGCCGATCCCCGCCGTGGCCGTAGGCCGCCGGGCCCGGCCTCGCCCCCGCGCTACGCGGGCCGACCTGGAACGCGCCGCCGGCGTCCAGGTGCGCGATCGAGCCGCCACCGGCGCCGATGGTGTGGATGTCGATCATCGGCGCGAGCACCGGGTAGCCACCGATCCAGGTGTCGCGCGCGGAGGCCTCGGCGAAGGTTCCGTCGACCACGATCCCGATGTCGGCCGAGGTGCCACCGACGTCGAACGTGATCAGGTTCTCGTAGCCGGAGAGCGCACCGCTCCAGGCGCCACCGAGAACTCCGGCCGCGGGACCCGAAAGCAAGGTGAGCACCGGCTTCTCCGACACCATCTTCGCGGTCGCGGCACCGCCGTTCGAGCCCATGACGTGCAGGTCGCAGCCGAGACCCGCCTCGCTCATCCGCCGCTCGAGGTCGGTCACGTAGGTCCGCACCTTGGGACCGATGAACGCGTTCATCGCCGCGGTGGTGAAACGCTCGAACTCGCGAAACTGCGGTGAGATCGACGACGAGGTGGTGACGAAGCAGTCGGGGTGCTCCTCGAGCACGAGCTCACGCGCGCGGTCCTCGTGCACGGGATCGAGATAGGAGAACAGGAAGCAGATGGCGACCGAGCGCACCCCGGCATCGCGCAGCTCGCGCGCCGCTCGGCGCACGCCCTCCTCGTCGAGCGGCGTCATCACCGCACCGCTCGGTGCCACCAGCCGCTCGCGCACCGTCTTGCGGTGACGCCGGCGCACCAGCGGCCGGTCCTGCCACGGGATCTCCTGCATGATCGAGTAGTGCTGTGGGCGCTGGTGACGGCCGATGTGGACGATGTCGCGATAGCCCTCGGTCGTGATCATCCCGGCCACCGCGCCGTCGTGCTCGAGCACCGCGTTGGTGGCGATGGTGGTGCCGTGCAACAGGTGGTCGATCGCCGCCGGGTCGACACCGGCGCGCCGACAGAGCTCGAGCGCACCGGCGATCACGCCGCTCGACGGGTCGTCGGGCGTGGTCGGAGTCTTGTGGGTGACGACCGTCGCGTCGTCGGTGTCCGTGTAGACGAGGTCGGTGAAGGTGCCGCCGACGTCGACGCCGATGAGCTTCATGGGTCGCTCCGCAGGTGAAGAGGGCGGCGCCGCGCCGACGCACACCGAGTTCTGGGCGTGCGCCGATGAAACCCTCTCTTGGGAACGAAGGCAAGGGCGTGTCCGGGGCACGGCCACTCGCGCACCGCGCGGGTGCACCGAGATACCCCCGCGCACCGACACCGCACACCGCGGTCACCACCCACACCAGGCCTCGCGCGGTGCGGGCGGCGCCTACATCGCCATCGCCTCCTCGGCACCACGGCGAGGCTCGCGCTCCGGAATCTCGGTCATGGTCGCCTCGGTGAGCAGCAGCACGCTCGCGACCGACACCGCGTTCTCCAGCGCAATCCGCACCACCTTCGTCGGATCGACGATGCCCGCCTCCACCAGGTCGACGTACTCCTTGCGGGCGGCGTCGAACCCGGAATTCCCGGTCCCCTCGAGCATCCGCGCGACGACCACACCGCCATCGACGGCGGAGTTCTCCGCGATCTGGCGGGTCGGCGCGCTCAGTGCCCGGCGTAGAATCTGCATCCCGGTGCGCTCGTCGCCGTCGACGCGCGACTCCTGGCCCTGGATGGCCTCGGTGCAACGCAGGAGAGCCAGGCCGCCACCCGGCACGATACCCTCCTCCACCGCAGCCTTGGTGGCACTGATCGCGTCGTCGAGCGCCTCCTTCCTCGATTCTGCGACAACGTGACTCGGTCGAGAGCAAGCCCCGCGCTCTCGGCCACCACCTGACCGCCGGTGAGCACCGCCATGTCCTCGAGCATCGCACGGCGCCGGTCGCCGAACCCGGGCGCCTTCACGGCGGCGCACTGCAGCACCCCACGGACCCGGTTGACCACCAGCGTCGCGAGCGCCTCGCCCTCGACGTCCTCGGCCACGAACAGGATCGGCTTGCCGGCCTTGACCACCTGCTCCAGTAGCGGCAGCAGGTCCTTGAGCAGTGCCAGCTTGCGGTCGCAGAGGAACACGAACGCGTCCTCGAGCACGGATTCCATCTTCTCGGCATCGGTCACGAAGTACGGCGAGAGGTATCCGCGGTCGAAACGCATCCCTTCCACCACGTCGAGAACGGTCTCGGTCGTCTTCGACTCCTCGACGGTGATGACACCGGCATCACCCACCCGCTCCATCGCATCGGCCACCCGCTCGCCGATCGTGTCGATCGTCTGATCCCGCTCATGCCGACCGACCGGGTGGACGCGGAGAATCCAGCCGTCCTGTCGATTCCGAGCGACGTCGAGGATCCGCCGTCATGGAGATCGTGTTTCGCGCGATCACCTCCGCCGAGCACGAGCCCGGCCTGGGCGAGGTGGTGGAGCGCAAGGGTATCGGGCACCCGGACACCGTGTGCGACGCCCTCGCCGAGAGCCTGAGCCGAGCCCTCAGCCGGTTCTATCTCGAGCGCTTCGGACTGGTGCTGCACCACAACGTCGACAAGGTGCTGTTGTGGGCGGGGCGCAGCCGACCCGCGTTCGGCGGCGGCGAGGTGGTCGAGCCGATCGAGATCTTCCTCGCCGGTCGGGCGACCCTCGAGCATCGTGGCGTTCGCGTCCCGATCCGCGACATCGCCGAGGAGACTTGCCGGGCGTGGCTCGCGGCCAATCTGCACGCGCTCGACGCGCACGCCCACGTGCGCATCCACACCCTCATCCGCCCCGGCTCGCACGAGCTGGTCGACCTCTTCCTGCGCGAGCGCCGGGAGGGACGCTGGCTCGCGAACGACACCTCGCTCGGCGTCGGCTTCGCGCCGCTGAGCCCCCTCGAGCAGGCGGTGCTCGCGGCCGAGGAGTCGCTGAACGCGCCGGGCACACGAACCGCGCACCCGGCAATCGGCGAGGACGTGAAGGTGATGGCGGCGCGCCTCGCCGAAGGCCCGGCCCTCACCGTCGGCTGCGCGATGGTGGATCGCCATCTCACGGACCTCGACGCGTACGTCGCGGCACGGGCCGCCGCCGCGCGCATCGCGTCGCTCGCTGCGGAACGCGAGCTCGGCGAGCCGGCCTCGGTGCGGGTCAACGCCGGCGACTCGCCGTCCGGAGACAGCATCTTCCTCACCGTCACCGGCACCTCCGCCGAGGCCGGCGACGACGGTCAGGCGGGGCGCGGCAACCGGGCCAACGGGCTGATCACGCCCGGGCGGCCGATGACGCTGGAATCGGTCGCCGGCAAGAACCCGATCACCCATGTCGGGAAGCTCTACAACGTCCTGGGCCAGCGGCTGGCACAGTCGCTGGTCGACCAGATCGCCGGCGTGACCGGCGCCCGATGCACCCTGCTGAGCCGCATCGGGCATCCGATCGACGATCCGCCCCTGGTCACCGTCGGACTGGTCACCGAGCGCGGCGAGATCGACGCCGACACGCGCCGTCGCGCGGCCGATGTCGTGCGCGGTGCCGTCGGGGGTGTGACCTCACTGTGGCGGGACTTCCTCGCGGGGACGTGCCGCGTGGCCTGAGCGGCGATGCTCGTGCCGTGATGCCAACGAGGCCAGCGTTGCCGCGAGACCCGCGGCGAGGCCGCCCGCGGCTGCGATCAGCCAATCGTCGAAGTGCAGTGGCCGAAGGTGGATCAGGGCCGCGAGAGCCGGCGTCTGCACCAGCACGACGGCCGACAGCAACGCCGCCAGGATCACCGCCGTCGCTGCGCGGCCGCGCAGCCGACTCAGCGCGAGCGTGACGCCGGCGCTGCCGACGGTCAGCGCGACCAGGGCCATGGCACGACCGTGCTCGACGTCGAGCCCGGTGCCGAGGCTTCGAAGGTAGCTTCCCCCCACGACGAGCGTCAGTGCGAGCGCGGTCAGCCCGACTGCGACCCACTCGCGCGTCGCGAGCAAGGTGCGGCGCCGCGCATGCGGCGTGAGCGGTCCGGCCGGCGCGCGCTGCTGGAAGGCGAGCAGCGCGGTCGGATGGATGATCATCTCGAGCCAGACGACGTGCACCGGCAGGTAGAGCAGCGGATAGCCCGCGAGCGGTAGCACGGTGGCGGTGGCGACCAGTGGGATGTGGATCATCAGCAGGTAGAGGAAGCTCGCCCGCAGGTTCTCGAACAGCTGACGCCCCTCGGCGATGGCGCCGACCACGGTGCGGATGTCGTCGTCGAGCAGCACGATGGCCGCCACCTCGCGCGCGCTCCGCGTTCCGCGCTCGCCCATCGCGATGCCGATGTCGGCGCTCTGCAGGGCCGGCACGTCGTTCACCCCGTCGCCGGTGACGGCGACGATCTCGCCGTCGGCACGCAGCGCCCGCACCAGCGCGAGCTTGTGCGCCGGGAGCGCTCTGGCGACGACGTCGATCTGGCCCAGGAACGCCGCTCCCTCGCGGTCCAGCCGCTCCATCATCTCCGCCCCGTCGACGACCGCGACCCCGCCACGACCGAGCCCCACCTCGCGCGCGACGGCCCGACAGGTCAGAGGGTGGTCGCCGGACACCATCAGCACCCGGATTCCGGCCGCCGCGCACTCGCCGAGCGCCGGCGCCGCGCTCGGCCGAATCGGATCCTCGAACGCGAGCAGGCCGTCGAGGCCGAAGTCACCCGTGGGCTCCTCGTCCTCGGCCGGGGGCACCGGCAGCATCCGGCTCGCGCAGGCGAGCACTCGGTGGCCGTCGCGCGCGAGCACCTCGACCCGGTCGAGCCATCGTGCCGCCTCGGTGGAATCGATCCCGCACTCACCGAGCACGGTCTCGGGCGCGCCCTTCATCGACGCACGTAGACCGACGTCGGTGGCGACGAGCACCGTCTCGCGCTTTCGTGCCTCGGTGAAGGGGAAGCGAGCCACCACCGAGCCGCGCTGGCCCGACGGCGCGGCGCGGGCGATTGCGACGTCGACGGGGTCCCCCAGCTCGGGGCGAGAGGCGGACAGCGCCCGGGCCAGCAGATCCGGTGTGTCGAGCCCGGACACGGGGTAGCAGTGCGTGAGCTCGAGGCGTCCCTGGGTGATGGTTCCGGTCTTGTCGGTGCACAGAGTGGTCACCCGACCGATGCTCTCGACCACGACCCCTCGCCGCACCAGCGCCTGGCGCCGCGCCAGCCGATACACGCCGACGCCGAGGAAGAACGTGAGCACCACCGGGAACTCCTCGGGCAGTGCTGCGACAGCCAGGGTCAGGGCGCTCAGGATCGCGTCCAGTGGACCGTACCCCTGGAGCAGACGTGTGATCCCGAGCACCACGCACAGGCCCGCCGCGGCGACCACCAGGATCCGAACGAGGTCCGCGACCGCACGTTGCAACGGAGTGCGGTCGTGCGCACCGTGGACCGCCGAGCGGACGATGTCGCCATAGAGCGTCTGCGCCCCGGTGAACACGACGACCATGCGCGCCGACCCGCTGAGGACACGGGTTCCGGCAAACCCCCATTGCCGCCCGTCGATGGCGATCGGCATCGCCGCCTGGGGCCACGCCTCGAGCGGCTCCTTCCTTACCGGGTGCGCCTCGCCGGTGAGGAGCGACTCGTCGACGAGCACGCCGTCGCATTCCGCCAGCAGCCCGTCGGCGGGGAAAGACTCACCGGCGGTGGCGATCACGATGTCGCCCGGAACCACCTCGACCGACGCGATGACGATGGGATGCCCGGCCCTGATCACCGTTGCCCGCGACGCGAGCGAGCGACTCAGCCCCTGAATCGATGCGCTGGTGCGACGGTGGAGGAAGAAGTCCATGCCGAGGAACGGCACCAGCGCGACCGCGAGCACGATCGCCTCGGTGCGCTCACCGGAAACCGCGAACAGCACGCTGGCCGCCGCCAGGAACCAGGTCATCGGATCGCGCAGGGCGTCGCCCAGCACGTCCCACCACCGGTGTCTCGGCGCCTCGACGATCTGGTTCGCGCCGTGACGCGCGCGGCTGGCGCGTACGGATTCCTCGTCGAGGCCGGTCGACAGGACTGCGCTCGTCACCATTCGCTCGAGCGACGCGACCCTCTTCATCGCCGTGAGCGACCTATCCCTTGATGCACACCAACGGCAGCAGGCGTGCGACCCGCCGCGCCAGTCCCGCGACCTCCGACGCCTCGACCACCGCGTCGACGTCCTTGTAGGCTCCCGGGGCCTCCTCGGCCACGCCGCGCATCGAGGGGCTGCGCACCACGATCCCGCGGTGCGCGAGGTCGGCCACCACCGCCTTGCCCTTCCATCGCTTGCCGGCCGCGGTCCGGCTCATCGCCCGCCCCGCGCCGTGGCACGCGGACGACAGTGCGCGCGCCTCTCCACTCTCGGTGCCGGCGAGGATCCACGACGCGGTCCCCATCGAGCCACCGACGAGGACCGGCTGCCCGACCGCGCGCAGCGGCCCGGGCAGCTCCGGATGGCCGGGGCCGAGCGCCCGGGTCGCCCCCTTGCGGTGCACGAACAGCTCCCGCTCACGGCCCGCCACGCGGTGGCGCTCGACCTTGCAGGTGTTGTGGGACACGTCGTACAGGGTGGTGAGCCGCGCGCTCGGCACCACCTCGGCGAACGCGATGCGAGTGAGGTGGGTGATGATCTGCCGGTTGGCGAGCGCGCAGTTGATGCCCGAGCGCATGGCGCCGAGGTAGGCGGCGCCGAGCGCGGAGCGAACCGGCGCGCAGGCGAGCTCGCGGTCCGGCAGCGTGATGCCGTGGGCCCCGGCCTCTGCCGCCATCCGCTTCAGGTACTCGGACCCGATCTGGTGGCCGAGCCCGCGCGAGCCGCAGTGGATGCTCACCACCACCTCCCCCTCGCGCAGGCCGAAGGCCCGCGCCGCACGCGCGTCGTGCACCGTCTCCACCATCTGCACCTCCAGATAGTGGTTGCCGGAGCCGAGCGTTCCCATCTCGTCGCGCTGCCGTGTCTTCGCGAGGTCGGAGACCGCGGCGGGGTCGGCACCGCTCATCCGGCCCCCCTCCTCGACGCGGTCGAGATCGGCCTCGGTGCCGTAGCCGCGCTCGAGCGCCCAGCGCGCGCCGCCGCGCAGCATCGCGTCCATCTCGCGCGGTCCGAGCCTTACCTCGCCCTCGCTGCCGAGGCCGGCCGGCACCTGGCGGAACAGCGCGTCCGCCAGCGCGTCGGCCACTGCGGTCACCGCATCGACCGGCAGCCCGGTGGTCAGGGTGCGCACCCCGCAGGAGATGTCGAATCCGACCCCGCCGGCGCTGACCACACCGCCTTCATCGGGGTCGAACGCCGCCACTCCACCGATCGGGAACCCGTAGCCCCAGTGCGCGTCGGGCATCGCCATCGAGGCGCCGACGATGCCGGGCAGCTTCGCGACGTTGCAGACCTGCTCGCGTACCTTGTCGTCCATCGCCCGCACCAGGGCCTCGGTGGCGAACAGCAGCCCGGGCACACGCATCCCACCGTGAGGCGCAATCCGCCACACGTGCTCACCGGCCGGCTCCAGCGTCGAGATGTCCATGGCGTCCTCCCAGCCTCCGAGCGCGCCCCGGGGGGGCGTGCTCACACGTCCACCACGCACTGCGCCACCCAGCCATCGCCCTCGCGCGCGACCCGTAGCGCGGTCAGGGTCGCGCCCTTGACCTCCACCGCAGGCTGGTGGCGCGCCCGGTCGAGCGGCTCACCGGCTGCGCGCGCGTGCAGCGCGCCATCCGCGATCTCGACCTCGAAGCGCGAGAACAGCATTCGGCGCACCGCCATCGCGTAGATCAGCGCGTCCAGCCACTCGACCAGTAGCAGCTCGGGGTCGCCGGCGGCGCAGTCGACGTCGACCGTCTCCGCCGGGCGGACGGACCCCGGGTCGGTCACGACGGCGGTGAGGGCAGTGGCGGCGGCGGCGAACGCCTCGGCCTGCGTCCGCCCCCGTCCGCGGATGCCGACGTCGGCGCCGTGCACGAAGTGCTCCCACGCGGGCTCGCGACGATCGGAGCGCGGATGGTCGGTGGTCACGGCTCGATGGCCCGTACGTCCGGCGCGGGATCGGGAATGCATCCTGCCACCGGCGGCACCCGCCGGCACTGCACCGGATCAACGCGGGCGGATCAGTCGAGCGCGGTCAGCCAGCCGTCGGCGAGCCACTGCTTGAGGGCACCGGCGGCGCGCAACGGCGCGCCGTCGCCGTGGTCGACCGCGATGCGCTCGCAGATCTCCCCGAACGTCTCGCC
Source organism: Ectothiorhodospiraceae bacterium (assembly GCA_024234875.1). GTDB lineage: Bacteria > Pseudomonadota > Gammaproteobacteria > HK1 > HK1 > JACKNM01. The sequence continues at coordinate 171,114 of JACKNM010000004.1, forward strand.
ACGGGCGCAGGCATCGAAGGCCACCCGCTCGGACGCCTCGAGCGAGCGCCAGCGCACCCGGACGTCGTCGCGCCAGAGCACCCATCCGGTGGGAGTCTCGGCCCGCTCCGGGCGCGGCAGGGGATCGACCTCCGCTGCGAACGCGCGCATCACCTCACCGGTGTTCCAGTGCAGGTCGATGCGGCGCACGCAGGCTCTCACGCACAGGCGCATCTCCGGCCAGCGCGCCGGTGCGACCGCGGCCACGGTGTCGATGGTCAGGACGTCGTCGTCGGCCGCGTCGGCCACCTCGCCCTGCAGCCACTCGAAGCGCGCGAGCTCGGCGAGCGCGGGTGTGTCCGACCACGGTGCGCGCTCGGAGAGATGGTCCGCCAGGCCGGCGCCGAACCAGCGCACGTTCGGATGCGCCGACGGCGTCGCGGCAGTGTACTCGCGCGCGAGCACGCCGAAATCGGCGTCGCCGAGCACCGCGGCAAGAACCGGGAAGTGAGTCTCGAGCACGCCGGCCAGACGCAGCCAGTAGGCGTTGGTGTAGATGCCGAGCCGCTCGGCCGCCGACGCGCGCGCATCGCCCACCAGATGGCGCTCGATGGCGCTCGGTCGGCCCAGCAGCGCGGCCAGGAACTCGTCCTGTAGCGCGTCGAGCGCGGTCATGCCGACACCGGCTGCGCGCTCGCGCAGGTCGCGGCCACCTCACGGGCGCGGTCCAGCTCTCGGATCAGCTCCGGGATGGGCGGGATGTCGTCGTCGCGCTCGATCATCGTCGCGACCGGGCCGACGCGCGCGATGACGTGGCGGTAGAGCGCCCAGACCGGATCCGGGACCGGGTGATCGTGGGTGTCGACCAGCAATGCGCCCGCCTCGCTCGGGCCGGCGAGGTGGATCTGGCGAATGCTCTGCGCCGGGATCGCGTCGACGTAGGTCCGCGGGTCGAAGCCGTGGTTCATGCTGCTCACCCAGACGTTGTTGACGTCGAGCAGCAACAGGCAGCCGGTGCGTCGCGCGAGCTCGGCCACGAACTCCCACTCGGTGAGGGTCGACGACTCGAAGGCGACGTAGCTCGAGACGTTCTCGATCAGGATCGGTCGTCGCAGGCGCTCCTGGACCGCGTGGACCCGCGCGGCGACGTGCGCGAGCGCGGCCTCGGTGTAGGGGAGCGGCAGCAGGTCGTGGGTCTGGTGTGCGCCGTGTCGGGTCCAGCACAGATGGTCCGACACCCAGGCCGGCTCGATGCGATCGATCAGCTCCGCCAGCGCGCGCAGGTAGGCCCGGTCGAGTGGATCGGATGCGCCGATCGACAGCGACACCCCGTGCAGCACGACGGGATAGCGCGCCCGGACCCGTTCCAGATACCGCAACGGTCGCCCGCCCGGCACCATGTAGTTCTCGCTGATGGCCTCGAACCAGTCGACGCCCGAGACACCCTCGAGGATGGCCTCGTAGTGCGTGGGACGAAGGCCCAGCCCGAAACCGAGCGCGGGCGGCGAGTCGGCGCGGGCCGGCCGGTGCCGGCCCGCGCCATCGTCGGCAGGCTCAGGACGGCTTGCCACCAGCGTCCTCGCACGCCTTCTTCGACAGCTCGACCCACCCCTGGCCCTTGCACGAGTTCAGGCCCTTGCACTCACTGTTGGCGGTCTTGCACGAGCTGTGGCCCTTGCAGGAGTTCGCCCCCATGCACTTCACCATCTCCTCGGCGCTGACGCTCGCGATCGGTGCGAGGGCGAACAGCGCGGCGGCGGTGGTGGCGACGGCGGCACCGGCGATCCGGGTCTTCGTGGTCATCGAGTCGGCTCCTTGTGATGTGGTCCCATCGCTGGGTGGTCGGTCGGGAATCGCAACCGTCGTCACCCTTGGCGACGGTGCTCAGTTTCCGCCGCGGAATTCACGAAATCCTCACGGCTGCATGCAGGTCACCACCGCATCGGCCCCGGCGATGTCGGTGCACAGCGCGCCGAGCGCGGTGGTGCGCGCGAGGATGGTGGCCCCACCGGACACGACGCCCCCCGCGCAGGCGACGGCCACCGGTCGATAGCTCGCGCCGGCCACGTCGCACACCGCGCCGAGCGTCAGCGCGAGGCAGTCACCGGCGCACTCGGCCGGCACTGCGGCCAGCAGCCCGAGGTCGCCCGAGCGCAACGACCCGTCGGCGACGTCGGCGCCGGTCAGCGACCCGTCGGCCACCTTGAACCCGTTCACCGCGCCGTTCGCGAGCTCGAACTGCCCGACCGCCCCGGCGGCGATGTGGACGAAGTCGATGGTCCGCGACCGGATCTGGGTGCCGGTGACCGTGCCCTGGGCGAGGTCGGTGCCGAGCAACGAGCCATCGGCGACGTCGGCGCCGGTGAGGCTCCCGTCGGCGACGTCGGCAGACGTCACGGTACCGTCGGCGAGGTCCGCGCCGGTGATCGATCCGTCCACCACGTGCGGATCTCCGCTCACCGAGCTCGACGCGATCGCCACGCCACCGACCACACCGACGGCGAGCTGCGTCGCGCCGACCGCGCCGGCTGCGATCTTCGCGCCGGTCACCGCGCCATCGGCGAGGTCGGCGGTGGCCACCGACCGGTCCGCCAGATCCGCGCCGCTGAGGCTGCCGTCGGCGACGTCGGCACCGGACAGCGAGCCGTCGATGACATGGACGAACCCGCTCACCGCACCGGGCGCGAGCGCGGCCGCACCGACCGCGCCGACCGCGAGCGCATCGGCACCGACCGCACCGGTCGCGATCTTCGCGGCGGTCACCGCGTCGTCGGCGATGCTCGTGGTGCCCATCGGGGCGTTCGAGTAGACGACGCGCAGCCCCAGCACCTGTCCGGTCAGCAGCAACCCGTCCGGGGTCGTGAACACCAGGCTCACGAGGTCGTTGCCGGCGGAGTCCGCGTCCAGATCGCCGGCGAGGACCGCGGTCACGTCGACCTCGGTCACCGTGCCGGCGTTGAGCACGATCGGCACCGCCTGCCGCGCCCGGATGTCGGCGGCGCTCACCGTCTCGCCATCGCGCTTGACCTCGGCCAGCACGGTGTAGGTACCCACGCCGCTCGCGGTCGGGAGCAACACCACGCGCACCGCGTCCAGCGCCGCCAGGTCGTCGGGCAGGGCGAACGAGAACACCGCCACCCCGAAGCGCGTGACCGGCCAGGTCCCCAGCGTCGCCGCCGGCAGGTTGGGCTGCGGCGTCGGCGAGACCCAGAGCTCCTTCGCGGCGGCGTCGGCCGTGGACAGCGCGAGCGGGAGCAGAAGAATGGCAAGGGCGGAGCCGAGACGTCGCGACGACAACAGCATGGGAGGACCTCTGCACTGGGAAGATGGGAACGCGGTTCTGCCCCGGATCGACGCACCCCGCGGCCCGGAAGCGAGGCGCATTATCGCCAGCCCAACCGCACGTTTCATGCCGCGATGCGAGATCGCACACCGTCACCCGGCGGTGACGGATCGCGCACCGCTGGTGCAGAATGACGCGTCGCCCGGACCGAACACTCGAGGAGCGAGACGGTGATGAGAGTCGAGGGTTTCGAGACGCTGCACTGTGACGCCGGTTGGCGGAAGTTCTCGTTCCTGAAGATCGTGGCCGAGGACGGCACCACGGGGATCTCCGAGTACAACGAGTCGTACGGTAGCCCGCGTCTCACCGGCGTGATCGAGTCGTTGCTCGACAACGTCGTCGGCAAGCCGGCGCTCGGCCACGAGCGGATCTCGGCCGAGCTCTACGCGCGCACCCGTGCCGCGCACGGCGGCATCGCGCAGCAGGCGATCGCCGCGATCGAGAACGCGATGGTCGACCTCAAGGCCCGCAAGCTCGGCGTCCCCGTGTACGAGTTGCTGGGCGGGCAGATGCGCGAGCGGCTGCGGCTCTACTGGTCACACTGTGGCAGCTACCGCCTGCCGCGCACCGCCGAGCTCATGGGCCGAGAGCCGTTGCGCTCGGTGGACGACCTGGTGGGACTCACGCGCGAGGTGGCGGAGCGCGGGTTCTCCGCGCTCAAGACGAACATCTTCCTGTTCGACGGCGAGGCGCGGATGCACATGCCGGGCTTCGCGCGCGCCGGCGGCTGGCCGGAGCTCAACCCCGACCGCAAGATGATCCGCGCCATGCGCGAGCAGCTCGCGGCGATGCGAGAGGGCGCCGGCGAGGACGTCGACATCCTGCTCGATCTGAACTTCAACTTCCGCACCGAGGGCTATCTCACCGTCACCCGCGCGCTCGACGATCTCGGCCTCGGATGGTTCGAGATCGACATCTACGATCCGGAGGCGCTGGCGCTGATTCGCCGCTCGGTGCGCACGCCGATCGCATCGTGCGAGTCGCTGTTCGGGCTGCGCGGGTACCGGCCCTTCCTCGATGCCAAGGCGATGGACGTGTGCATCGTCGACGTGCCGTGGAACGGCATCTGGCAGTCGCTGAAGATCGCGGCGGTGGCGGAGAGCCACGAGGTGAACTGCGCGCCACACAACTTCTACGGTCATCTCTCCACGCTGATGAGCGCCCACTTCTGCGCCGCGATCCCGAACTTCCGGATCATGGAGATCGACATCGACGACGTGCCGTGGAAGGACGATCTGGTGACCCGGGTGCCGATCATCGAGGACGGCCACTTGCGGATCCCGGACGGCCCTGGCTGGGGCGCGGAGCTGAACGAGGAGGCGATTCGCGCGCACCCGCCGCGCGAGGCGGCGCCGGCGGCTCACGACCGCGGCATGGGCTGAGGCGCCGGCGAGGGCATCATCCTCGACCGTCCGCTCGGCGATCCGAGGCGAGCCCGAGCCGCTCCAGCAGCGCGGCGGCATCGAGCCCGTCGCGCACGATGTCTTCCTTGACCGACTTCGGCAGGCGTTTCAGGCGATGCTCGGCCCGCGCGGCGAGCGCGCGATCGCCGATCACGACCCGATACGCGAGCACCAACGGTGCCCGCGAGCGCAACGCCTTGGCGGCACGGGACTTGCCCGCGACGTGCTCCGCGAAACGACGCTCGACGTCGGTCGAGATGCCGGCATAGAGCGCACCACGCGCGGTGCGCACGAGATAGAGCGACCAGCCATCCATCACAGGAACCATCCGGGTCGCCGTCGCGGCCGAATCAGATGCATGTGGGTATTCGCACGCCGCTCGTCGGCTCGTTCTTGTGGCTGCCGGGTCACCGAGGCAGTCTCGGAGGTGCATCCGCAACAGGAGCACCGCGATGCAACACCAGAACTGTCGATCGATCCTCCACGCCGGCCTGGCGGCATCCGTCTTCCTCGGCCTCGCCGGCATGACACAGACCGCGAACGCACAGGCACTGTGCGTCGAGGTCGACGTTGCATTGACCGATCCGTTCGTGGTTCGCCCGACCGGCGTGAACGGAAACGCCTACACCATCTCGCTGCAGCGACTGTCCACCGGCGGCACGCAGGACAACCCCGCTACCGGCACCCTGCTGCTGCTACCGAATGCCACCAACCCGACCCGCTTCGTGGCGGGCTGGACGGAGCACCGGCCCAATGGCCTGTCATCGTACTACTGCCAGGTGGTGGTGACGCCGTTCCCGAGCTCCGATGGCCGGGTGACCAACGTGCTCGGCGGGTTCACCCCGGGCAACACCCAATCGTCGACCTGCCGGTTCTTCTCCTGCTCGCCCTGAGGCAGCGACCGCCGCCGCGGTCCGAGCGGCCGCGGCGGCGAACGATCATTCCACCGTCACGCTCTTGGCGAGGTTGCGCGGCTGGTCGATGTCGCGCCCCAGCGCGAGCGCCCAGTGGTAGGCGAGCATCTGCAGCGGGATCCCCATCACCACCGGGTTGAGCGCGTCCTCCGAGCGCGGCACGGTGATCACGTGATCGGACAGCGCGTCGACCCGCTGGTCACCGGCGTGGGTCAACGCGATCACCGGGCCACCGCGCGCACGCACCTCCTCGAGCGCGGAGACGGACTTCGCGAGCAACGCGTCGTGCGGCAGGACAACCACCGTCGGCAGCTCCGGGCCGACGAGGGCGAGCGGGCCGTGCTTGAGCTCCGATGCCGGGTACGCCTCGGCGTGCACGTAGGAGATCTCCTTCAGCTTCTGCGCCCCCTCGAGCGCCACCGGAAAGCCGATCGCCCGACCGATGAAGAATGCGCTGCGCGCCCCGACGTGCGCCGCCGCGATCGCCGCCACCCGCTCCTCGTCGGCGAGCGTGGCGGCGATGCTCTCTGGCAGGCGCGCGAGCGCGTCGACGATGCCACGCCCCTGCTCGGGCGACAGATCGCGCACCCGTCCGAGGGTCAGCGCGAGCAACGCGAGCGCGACCACGCTACACGTGTAGGCCTTGGTCGAGGCCACCGACACCTCCGGCCCGGCGTGCATGTAGATCCCGCCGTCGACCTCGCGCGCGATGCTGCTGCCGACCACGTTCACCACCCCGAGCACGCGGCCGCCGCGGCGCCGGACCTCCTGCACCGCCATCAAGGTGTCGAGCGTCTCGCCGGACTGGCTGATCGCGACGTAGAGCGTGTCGCGCTCGATCACCGGGTTGCGATAACGGAACTCCGCCGCCGGCTCGGCGGAGGCCGGGATCCGGGCGAGGGTCTCCACCATGTGCGCGCCGACGAGGCCGGCGTAGTACGCGGTTCCGCAGCCGAGCAGCTTCACCCGCCGGACCTCGAGCAACTCGCGCGCGTCGAGGTTGAGCCCACCGAGGTGGGCGGTGTGGAAGCGGTGGTCGAGCCGCCCGCTCAGCGTCCGCGCCACCGCCTCGGGCTGGTCGAGGATCTCCTTGCGCATGAAGTGCGCATGCTCGCCGCGCTCGTAGGCCTGATCGGTCCAGGTGATGGTGGAAGGCGACTTCGCGGCGGGCTGGGCGTCGAGGGTGCTGGCCCGAAAGCCGCCGGCCTCCACGGTGGCGATCTCGCCGTCGTCGAGGTGGACGACCTCGCGCGCGTGACGCACCAGCGCGGCGACGTCGGAGGCGACGAACATCTCGCGCTCACCGAGCCCGATGATCACCGGTGAGCCGTGGCGCGCGACGACGATGCGGTCCGGCTGCCCGAGGTCGATCACGGCGATGCCGTAGGTGCCGTGCACCTGGTGGAGCGCCGCTCGCACGCGGTCCTCGAGCTCACCGTCACCGGCGCGCGAGATGAGATGCGCCAGCACCTCGGTGTCGGTCTCCGAGGCGAAGGTGACGCCCTGCTCCACCAGGCGTGCCCGCAGTGCGGCGGCGTTCTCGACGATGCCGTTGTGGACCACCGCGACTCGCCCGCGCTCGCACACGTGCGGATGGGCATTCACGTCGGTCGGCCCGCCGTGGGTCGCCCAGCGCGTGTGCCCGATGCCGATGCGACCGGACGCTCGCGGCGGCAGGACGCTCGCAAGCCGCTCGAGCTTGCCCGCCGCCTTGTGGACGTGGAGGCGACCCCGCGAGACCAGCGCGACCCCGGCGGAGTCGTAGCCGCGGTACTCGAGCCGGCGCAGCCCGCTCATGAGGATGGGCGCCGCGTTGCGATGCCCGACGTAGCCGATGATTCCGCACATGGCGCTGCTCCCCGCCTCAGCCGTAGACGATGCGCCGGATCTGTCGCTCGCTGAGCACCGGGGCGCGGAATCGCATCTCGGCCAGCTCGCGCCCGATCCGGGCGTAGATGTCGTGATTGCGCAGCCCCTCGGCCTGCAGCTCGCGGTGACGCCGGGTGACGAACTCCTCGGCGGTCTCGGCGAAGTAGCCGAGCACCTCGGCGATCACCCGCCGGGCCTCGACCGGGGTCAGGCCCCGGGAGCGCACCAGGTACTCGACGAGATCTCGCGGCATGACGATCGACGACATGGGCCGAATTACGGGCACGAGCGCCCGAGATGGCAAAGGATATGCCCGAATTCGGGCAAGACATAGGCAGTAACGGAGGACGGACAGCGCGACCCGTGGGCCGCGGACGGTGGTCAGTGATCGTCGTCGAGGAAGAACTCGAGGCTGTCGACACGGTCCAGTCGGCGCCGCGCCTGGTCGCCGAAGCCGTGCAACTCCGAGGAGTCGGTGCGGTCGGTTTCCCCCGCGGTCGGCGTCACGCCCACAACGGGTCGGAGTCGGAGCACCCGAGGCAGCACCGGCGCCTCGTCGCCACCGGGGATGGACGGGGTCATGACGGTGGCGTCGAAACCGCGCTCGCCGAGCAGGAACGCAGCCGTCGCGCTCTCGCGGCCGTCGTCGCAGAAGCAGAGGTAGGGCCGCCCACGATCGAGCGACGCCGCGCGCAATCGCACCATGTACCAGGGCAATCGAATGGCGTCGGCGAGCGCGGGCCCGCCTCCGGCGGTGGACTGGCGGACATCGAGCGGAATCGCGCCGAGACGAAGTAGATGGGTCGCCGCCGCGCCGTCGCACTCGGTGAGGAGCGGGGCGGCGAGCAGGGTACGGAAGCGCTCGGCGTCGAGTCGGAGCAGCCGGCCGTCGGTGTCCATGGTGACGGTGGCCGGCTGCGGGGCGTCGAGCAGGATGGCCTCCGCCCCGAAGCTCGCGCCCTCCTCGAGCCGGTCGAGCACGAGGGCCGCTCCGCCGTGGGTGGTTCGCGTCATGGTGCAGGTGCCGCTGACGACGATGCACAGCCCGTCGGCCGGCTCGCCCTGGCGGACCACCACCTCGCCGGCGCGAACGCCGACCTCGTGGAGGCAGGAGAGCAGCCGCTGCACCGCCGTCGGCTCCAGCCGACCGAGGATCGGCGAGCGCAGCAAGGTCGACATCCAGTCGGCCCGATAGGCGTCGCACGACGGCAGCGGATCGGCCTCGTCGAGGCTCAGCTCGTCGACGTCGATCAACGCCCGCGCCTCGGCGACGCTGCGCGCCTTGGCGCGGTCGATCCGCAGCAGCGTCACCGCGGTGGCGGCTCGGGCACCGGCCTGACGCGGCTCGGCCTCGGCGAGGGGCTGGCGAGCGAGGTCGCTGCCGGCCTCGACGAGCTGGGCGGTGCCGCTCGAGGAGCCGACCTCGATCGCCCCGGAGACGAGGTAGACGACATCGGGGTCGGCATCGCCCTCGCGAAACACCACGGTGCCCGCCGGCAGTTGCTCGAGGGCGGTTCCGAGGGCGAGCGCGTGGAAGTCGTCCCAGCCGATCGAGGCCGGGGGAACCAGGCGCTTGAGTAGACCGGCGTCCGCTCGCGTCTGCCGCCGGGTCGCCGCCCCGGAGTGGGCCATGGCGCATTGCTCCATCGAATCGGACGAGCGCGACGCCGGCGACGCGACCCGCCGCCGGCGCGCATGTATCTGATGAATGTCGGCGCGCCGGGCCACGGCTTTAGATCGCCATGGACCTCACCGCGGCCCCGGCCGAGCTCAAGGGTCGGAGGCTCGACGCCGATAACTCCCCTCGATCCACCACAGACCGCACTGCGTCGGGCCACCGCGGCTCCGGCTCCGTGCGACTCGGAAGGTGCTCGTGAGCTCCACACCCACCGCGTCCTCGAAGACGACCGACGCCGCCTCGCCACGCCCGTGGGCCGACCGGCGCCTCGCTGCCCGTCCCGACCGCGCGCGGCGGCCGGTGGAGGGCTGACCGCGGTGGGGGCGACCGCCTGGCTCGAGGCGCTCCTCGACACCATGGGCGAGGCCGCGGTGCTGGTCCGTGCCGATGGCTCGATCGAGCGCGCGAACGCGGTCGCCGGCGCGACCTTCGCAAGCCCATCGGCGACACTGCGCGACCGTCCCCTGGTCGAGGTGCTCCCGGAGCTCACCGCCGACATGCTCGTGCGGATGGCCACCGAGAGCGGCGGCCCGCGGCGACGTCACGGGACGCGAGCGCACACCGCCGAGGGACTGACCACGGTTCCGGCCAGTGTGCACCGCGTCGACGGCGACTCCGAGCAACCACCGCGCTACGTGGTGGTCATCGGCGACGTCGACCGCGAGCGGCGCACCGAGCGCGCGTTCCGCGCCGTGGTCGAGGCCACCTCGAGCGCGACCGGAACCGCCCTGTTCGACGCCCTGACCCGAAGCCTGGCCGAGGCCACGGGGATGCGCCATGCACTGGTCGCCGAGGTCGCCGAAGGAAATCGTGCGCGCTCGCTTTCGTTCTGGAACGGGGAGACCCACGGCGCCCCCGTCGAGTACGCGCTGGACGGCACACCATGCGCGGAGGTTGCCGAGCGCGGCCAATGCCAGTTCCTGTCCGATCTGCGCACCGCGTTCCCCGACGACCAGGTGCTCGTCGAGATGGGCGCCGAGTCCTACATCGGCGAGCCGATCCTCGACGACGAGGGCCGACCAATCGGGCTCGTCGCGCTGCTCGACGTGGCTCCGTTGCACGACCCCGATCTTCCCGGCTCGTTGTTGGCGATGGCCGCCGCCCGCGCCGGCGCGGAGCTCCTGCGGCTGCGCTCCGAGACCGCGCTGCGCGACCGCGAGGCGGAGCTGCGAGCACTCACCGACAACATGCCGGCGGTCGTGTTCCGGCTCGGCCGCAACTACCACTACCGATACATCAACCCCGCCACGGAGGCCTTCATCGGGCGACCGCGCGACGAGGTGGTCGGACGCCATCCAGCCGACATCGTGAGCCCGGAGGTCTACGCCACCAGCGAGCGCGTGCTGGCGCGGGTGCTGGCCGGCGAGTCGGTCGCCATCGAGCGCGACTTCCCACAGCCCGACGGCACGCGCTGGCTCGACGTGACCTACTTCCCCGAGCGTGACGCGAGCGGGGCGGTCCAGGGCGTGTGTGGCATCGGCATCGACATCACCGCCCGCAAGCAGACGGAGCTCGCGCTTCGCAAGGCCGAGGAGCGGACACGCGCCTTCGCCGAGATCGGCTCGGACTGGTTCTGGGAAACCGACGCCGAGCACCGCTTCGCGTACGTCTCCAGCCGCACCCTCGACGCCATCGGCTTCGACATCCACAAGGTTCTCGGTCACTCGCGCGTCGAGCTCCTGCGCGCGCTGATGACGGAGGAGGAATGGCGCGCCCACGTCGCCGACCTCGATGCCCGCAGGCCGTTCCGGTCGATGAAGGTGCGCCGTCTGTTCCCGGACGGGCGCGAAGAGCACTTCTCGATCAGCGGGAGCCCGGTCCACGACGCCGAGGGCCGCTTCACCGGCTATCGCGGGACCGGCAGCAACATCACCGAGGAGGTAAGGCTCCGCGCCCGTGCGGAATCCGCCGAGGCGCAGCTCCGCGATGCCATCGAATGCCTGGAGGAGGCGTTCGTCCTCTACGACCGCGACGACCGGCTGGTGATCTGCAACGAGCGCTATCGTCAGACCTATCCCCGGAGCGCGCCGGCGATCCGGCCCGGCGCGCGGTTCGAGGACATCGTGCGCTACGGCCTCGAGCGCGGCGAGTACGCCGACGCGGTGGGCCGCGAGACGCAATGGCTGGCCGAGCGCATGGCCCAGCACCAGCGCGCCACGAACGTGATCGAGCAGCGCACCGGCGACGGCCGCTGGCTGCGAATCGCGGAGCAGCGCACGCCGGACGGCGGCGTGGTCGGGTTTCGCTTCGACATCACCGAGCTCAAGCAGGCCTACGAGCGGGTCGAGGCGAGCCACCGCATGCTCGAGCGCACCGTGCTCAGCATGCCGCAGGGCGTGCTCGTGCTGGACGCCGAGCGCCGGGTCGTCGCCTACAACGACGCCTTCGCCGACATGCTCGGCTACCCGCGCGACCAGTTCGTGCCCGGCACTGGATTCGACGATCTGCTGCGCTACCAGGCGGCGCGAGGCGGGCTCGGCCCCGAGCAACCGGAGGCCCTCCTCGCCGCCCGGCTCGACGCCACCCCGCGCCTCGCTCCGTTTCGGTTCGAGTTCTCGCGCGAGCGACGCTTCGTCGAGGCGTTCGCGACGCCGGTGCCCGGCGCCGGCCTGGTCACCGTGTTCACCGACGTCACCGAGCACAAGACGATGCAGCGCACCCTGGTCGACGCGCGCGACCAGGCGGAGTCGGTGGCGAGGGCCAAGAGCGAGTTCCTCGCGACCATGAGCCACGAGATCCGCACGCCCATGAACGGGGTGCTGGGACTCGCCGAGCTCCTGCTGCAGACCGACCTCGACAACGAGCAGCGCGAGTACGCCGAGACCCTCCACCGGTCCGGTCAGTCTCTGCTCACGATCGTCAACGACATCCTCGATTTCTCGAAGGTGGAGGCGGGGCAGCTCGAGATCGAGTCGGTCGAGTTCGACCTGCCGGCGCTCGCCGAGGACGTGGTGGCGCGGTGGGCGCCGGCCGCCCACGAGCGCGAGATCGAGCTGATCCTGCATCTGGTGGATGGGCTCGCACGAACAGTGGTCGGCGACCCCGGTCGCGTCCGGCAGGTGCTGGAGAACCTGGTCGGCAACGCGGTGAAGTTCACCGAGCGCGGCCACGTGCTGGTCCGGATCGGCGCGGGCACCGACGGCCTCCGCTTCGAGGTCCAGGACACCGGCGTCGGGATCAGTCCACAGGCGCGCGCCCATCTGTTCCAGGCCTTCGCCCAGGCCGACGCCTCGACCACCCGCCGCTTCGGCGGCACCGGGCTCGGACTCGCGATCTGCCGCCGACTGGTGGCACTGATGGACGGCGAGATCGGCGTCGAGAGCACACCGGGCGAGGGCTCGACCTTCTGGTTCCACCTCCCGCTGGCGAGCGGAGCACCAGCTCCGGAGGCGCCACCGCTCCGCGCCGAGGTGCTGTTGGTCGACGAGCACCCGCTGTCGCGGGATGCGCTCGCGGCCCAGCTCCGCGGCCTCGGGCTCACCGTGCACTCGGCCGCCGGCCTGGCCGAGGCGGCGCGGTGGCTGCAGTGCGAGCGAGCGCCGGCGGCGATGGTGGCCTCGGTGCGGCCCGGAGGCATCCAGCCGAGGGCGGTGGCGGCGATGCTCGGGGGGAGCTCGGCCGCACCACGGGCGGCCTTGCTGCTGCTGTCCGACTCACCGAGCGGCTGCCACGGCGCGCGCGTTCCGGGAGCCGGCGCCTGCGTCACTCGCCCGGCCCGGACGGCGACCCTGCGCGCCGCACTCGAGGCCGCGATCGGTCGTCAGGGCCCGGCGGCGGCGGCGGCGCGCCCGGTCGGGCCGTGGCTCCGGGGCCGGGTGCTGGTGGTCGAGGACAACGCGGTCAATCGCCACGTCGCGCGCGCGACTCTCCGCAAGCTCGGGCTGACCGTGAGCGAGGCGACGAACGGACGCGAGGCGGTCGAGGCGGTCGCTCGCGAGCGGCCGGACCTGGTGCTGATGGACATGCACATGCCGGTGATGGACGGACTCGACGCGACGCGGGCGATTCGGGCCGCCGAGGACCCGGCGTCACCGCGCCTGCCGATCGTCGCCCTCACCGCCAACGTGACGACGGAGGCCACCGACGACTGCCTCACGGCGGGGATGGACGCGTTCATCACCAAGCCGCTCGGGCGCGAGCGCCTGCTCGCGACCCTCGGGCGATGGCTGGGAGCCACCTCGCCCGAGACCACCGAGCCATCGCCGGTGCGCAGCGCCGGGCGGGCCTGATCACGAGCCCGCCAGGCGCCGGGCCCCGGCATGGCCCGTATCGAGCGCCGGTGCGGGTCAGCTACCGAAACGGTCGCCGGCCTCCAGGTAGCGGCTGGTGTCGACGATCACCTCGCGGTCCTTGAACGACACCATCTCGCCGGTGAGCGCACCGCTGTGGCCGTCACGCCGGATCGCTTCCAGCGCACGGCGCATGGCGGCGATCGCCGCGCGCTGCGTGTCGCTCGGCACGATGACGATCTTGTAGCCCATCGCCTCCAGATCAGGCACCGACATGAGCGGCGTCTTGCCACCATGGAACATGTTGATCAGCTTCGGCTGCGGCAGCCGACGTGCGACCTCGCGGATCTGCTCCTCGGTCTGCGGCGCCTCCACGAACACCACGTCCGCACCGGCCTCGGCATAGGCCTCGGCGCGCGCGATGGCGGCGTCGAAACCCTCGACCGCCAGCGCGTCGGTGCGCGCGATGATCACCATGTCCGAATCGTGCAGCGCGTCGCGGACCGCGCGCAGCTTCTGCTCGAACTCGTGCGATGGCACCACCCCCTTGTCGTCGAGGTGACCGCAGCGCTTGGGGAAGGTCTGGTCCTCGAGATGGAAACCGGCGACACCGGAACGCTCGAAGGCACGCACCGCGTGGCGAGCGTTCAGCGCGTTGCCGTAGCCAGTGTCCATGTCGGCGATGACCGGGATGTCCACGACGTCGACGATCTGCGCCAGGCGGTCGCAGATCTCGGAATAGGCGAGCAGCCCCAGATCCGGGATTCCGGTGCTTCGCGCGATGGCGCCACCGCTGGCGTAGGCGGTGTCGAATCCCGCCTCCTGGACGAGGCGGGCCGAGAGGCCGTCGAAGCAGCCGGGCGCGACGATGATCCCGGGTTGGGCGAGTCGCTGCTTGAGGATGGTGGACGCGCGCATGTCTCCTCCGCGGTGGGGTGATGTCTGGTCGGTCGGCGGGGCGGTCGCGCTCGATCCGCGCCGGGCCGAACCCGAGCGCGGAGCCGGAAGCGGCGCGGCCGGGGTCGAGGACCGGATCCTGTCGATCGCCATCGCGCGCGGTCAAGCCGGCCAGCCCCCGCGGACCGGTCCACGGCGAGCGGCTCAGCGACCGCCGGCGCGGTAGGTCTCGGGCGCGAATCGGCCGAAGGCGAGGCCGATCAGGACCAGCAGCCCCGCGCCCAGGAGCATCGCGGCCTGCGGCCCGTGGAGGTCGACCACCAGCCCGAGCGCGATCGGCCCGATGACGTATCCGAGGTCGCCGAGCATGCGGAAAGTGCTCATGGCGGAGGCGTTCATCCCCGGCGGGGCGCTGTCGGCCGCATAGGCGGCCGGCGCCGCGCCGCTCGCGGCCGAGGCCACGCCCCAGGCGACGCACGCGGCGAGGAACCACGGATAGGTCGGCGCGAGACAGAACAGGACCAGCGCGACCCCGCTCAGCACCGTCGACGGGACGATCACCGCCTTGCGCCCGAGACGGTCGACCAGCACGCCGGCGGGATAGGTCACCGCCAACCCGACCACACTCCCCAACGCCAGCCCGAACCCGATCTGGGTGGTGCCGAGGCCGATGGTGTCGCGACCGAGCACCGGAACGACGTTGAACAGCCCGCCGGTGCGCGCCACCGCGTTGATGAACATGACGCCAGCCGCGAGCACGAAGCCCACCTGGGCGAGCAACACCCGAAGCTGGCTCACCAGCGACGGGCGCGGGCCGGCCGGGGCGCCGCGGCGGGCGGTGGCCAGATCCCGCGTCTCGGGCACCGCGAACCAGGCGACCGCGCCGGCACCGAGGCCGGCGATCGCATAGGCGAGAAAGGGCGACGCGAGCCCGAGGTGCTCGGCCAGCCAGCCACCGGGAAACGGCCCGATACCGACCGCGAACAGGAACGTGCCCTGATAGATGGCCATCATCCGCCCGCGGCGGGCGGGGGTGCTGATGTCGGCGAGCACCACCACACCCATGGTGAGCACGATGCCGGCGCCACAGCCGGCGAGGAAGCGCGCGAGAGCGAGCTCGACGAAGCTCGAGGCCACCCCGCACCAGAGGTTCCCGAGGGCCGACACCAGCCCCCCGATGGCGAGCACCGGCCGACGCCCGATGCGGTCGGCGAGCTGACCCGCCGGCACCGCGACCACGAATCGCGCGAGACCGTAGACGGCGATGGTCACGCCGACGGCGGATTGCGGCACCTCGAACGACAGCGCGTAGAGCGGCAGCACCGGGATGATGCTGCCGAAGCCGAGCTGGTTCACCGCGATCAGCACGCACATCCAGACGAGCGCGCGGCGCGCATCGGCATGCTCGTCGGCTTGCGTCGTACTCATCACCATCCAGTGAGGGCGGGCCGGCGAGCGCCGGCGGCGCGAACCCGCGCGAGACGACGCAGCCCGCTGGTGGCCACCCTTCGTACCGCGCGCAGACGATGCCGGCGCTCGGCCGGCGGGCGAGTCCCTATGCTAGTCCCTCGGCCCGGTGATTTCGATCGGCGCGGCCGCTCCGACGGGCGGCGTTCAGTCCCGACACCCGGTCGCCGATACCCCCACTGGGCGGTTCGTGCCGTGAGGAGGCACCGCCACGTCTCGTCCGCCGACGGCGGCGAGCCAGTCATGCACCCGACCCCGGCACCACGCGCCGGGAGTGGCCGAGCACGCTCCACGCGAGCCCGCGACGATTCCGGTATCCGAGCCCATGAGCCCAGGCGAGATCGCGGCCGAAGCCCCGGAGCGCACCGATCAGGGGCGCAAGGCCCCGGTGCGCCTGCGCGACACCGCACTCGAGGCAGCCGCCAACGCGATCGTCATCATCGACCGCGAGGGCCGCATCGAGTGGGCCAACCCGGCCTTCGAGTCGTTGACGGGATACGCCCTCGCCGAATCCGTCGGTCGGCGCCCCGGGGAGTTGCTCCACTCGGGCGCCCATCCGCCCCAGTTCTACCAGTCCCTGTGGCGGACCATCCTCTCGGGCCGAATCTGGCGCGGCGAGATGGTCAATCGCCGCAAGGACGGCAGCATCTACCACGAGGAGCAGACCATCACGCCGGTACGTGATGCCGCTGGCGTGATCACCCATTTCATCTCGGTCCGCCAGGACGCCTCGGAGCGCAAGGCAGTCCAGGCGGCGCTCGACGCCGAGCGGCGGCGCTACCGCGAGCTGGTGAGCCGAATCCCGGTCGGCGTGTTCCGCTTCCGCATCCCTGCCGACGGGCGGCGCCGGCACTTCGACTACGTGAGCCCGCGCCTGTGCGAGCTCCTCGCGCTGGACCCGGAGACGGTCGAGAGCGACGCGCGCGTCGTCTACGACGCGGTCCACCCCGAGGATCTGCCCGAGCTGGAGTCGCTGGTCGATCGCGCCTCGGTGGCGGGCACGGCGTTCGACTGGGAAGGCCGCTTCGTGGTCGACGGACAGGTCCGGTGGTACCGGGTCGAGACCCGCGGCGGCGTGTGGGCAGGGGGCGATCTGGCCTGGGACGGGGTGCTGAGTGACGTCACCGAGCGCCACGAGGCGGAGGCTCGACTGCGGCTCGACGCGGCCATCATCGCCAGCACTCGCGACAGCGTCATGGTCACCGACCTCACCGGGCACATCGTGCTGGTGAATCGTGCGTTCGTCGAGGTGACCGGGTACACGCAGCGCGACGCGATCGGGAAGACGCCCCGAATCCTCGCCTCCGGGCGCCACGACGCCGCGTTCTACGCCGATCTCTGGGACACCCTGCGCCGCCAGGGCTACTGGCAGGGACAGGTCTGGAACCGCCGCAAGAACGGCGACATCTTCCCCGAATGGCTGAGCATCAGCACGGTGCGCGACGCCGCCGGCCGGCCGCAGCACTACGTGGCAGTGGCCACCGACATCAGTCGGCTCAAGGCCAGCGAGGCGCGACTCGAGCACCTCGCCCACCACGATCCACTCACCGACCTGCCCAACCGCCTGCTGCTGAAGCTGCGGCTCGAGCACGCGATCGAGCGCGCACGCCGCAACCGACGCCGGGTGGCGGTGCTGTTCGTCGACCTCGACGACTTCAAGACCGTGAACGACGGCCTCGGGCATCCGGCCGGCGACGGACTGCTGGTCGGCGTGGCGCGCCGGCTGGAGGCCCGCATGCGCAGCACCGACACGCTCGGTCGACTCGGCGGCGACGAGTTCTTGCTGGTGCTCGAGGAGATCGACGAGCGCGAGGAAGCGGCGGTCGTCGCCCGCGACGTCCTGCACGCGTTCGACGCGCCGTTCGAGCTACCACACGCGCACGCCATACACGTGCAGGCGAGCATCGGCATCAGCGTGTACCCGGACGACACCGACGTCGCCAGCGAGCTGGTGCGCAACGCCGACGCCGCCATGTACCAGGCGAAGCAGCGCGGTCGCAACCGCTACCACTTCTACACCAGCGAGCTGACTCGGGCGGCGACGGCTCGCCTCGCGCTCGAGGGGCGACTTCGGGAG
This sequence comes from Ectothiorhodospiraceae bacterium, assembly GCA_024234875.1. Taxonomy (GTDB): domain Bacteria; phylum Pseudomonadota; class Gammaproteobacteria; order HK1; family HK1; genus JACKNM01. The sequence continues at coordinate 188,970 of JACKNM010000004.1, forward strand.
GCGCTGGAGGCCGGCGAGTTCCTGCTCCACTACCAGCCGATGCTCACGCTCGACAACACCCGCCTGCTCGGCGCCGAGGCGCTGGTGCGATGGCAGCCACCGGGCGAGGCGCTGGTCCCGCCCGACGCCTTCATCCCGGTGGCCGAGGAAACCGGCCTCATCGTGCCCCTCGGCCTGTGGGTGCTGCGCACCGCCTGCCGGCGCGCCAGGGCCTGGCTCGACTCCGGCTTCCCGCTGCGATTGGTGGCGGTGAACGTGTCGGTGCGCCAGCTCCTGCACGGCGACATGGTCGAGTCGGTACGGGCGACGCTCGCCGAGACCGGCCTGCCCGCCTCCCACCTCGAGCTCGAGGTGACCGAGTCCGGTCTGATGGAGCAGGGCTCGCGGGCGATCGAGGTGCTCGACCGGCTCAAGGCGCTGGGCGTGCGCATCGCGATCGACGACTTCGGGACCGGCTACTCCTCGCTCGCCTATCTCAAGCGCCTGCCGGCGGACAAGGTGAAGATCGACCGCAGCTTCGTGCGCAACCTCCCCGACGACAACGACGACGCGGTCATCGTCGCGACCATCGTGGCGATGGCCCAGGCGCTACGGCTGGAGGTGTTGGCGGAGGGGGTGGAGACGGGCGGGCAGCTCGAGTTCCTACGCGCGAAAGGCTGCGACGCCTGCCAGGGCTACCTGTTCGGTCCCCCGGTGCCCGAGGAGGCGTTCGAGCTGCTGTTCAAGCGCGCGCGATGGCTGGAGCGCGCCGACGCCGACGGCGACTGAGTGAGCCGGACGGCCCGCCACCAGGGGCAGGCCGTCTCCGAGATCCGTCGTCCGCCGGTCGCGAGGTGCAGCCGTGCCGGCGACCCCGTCGGGTCACCGCCGACCGCGGCGCCGTCAGGTCGTCTTCAGCTTGGACTGGGGCAGGGTGGCCGGAGGCGGCGTCTCCAGATCGTTCTTCTTCACCGCGTGCCCACCGTAGTCGCAACCCTCGCCGGCCGAAGCCGTGGTCGCGAACCCACCGAGGGCGAAGGCCAGGGTCAGAGCTGCAATCGTTGCTCGCATGGTGCGTATCCTCTCGCGGTCGGGCTCCTTACGTGGGTGCCCGGTCGCCGGAATATACCCCGATCGCGGTCCGGCGCAATGCTCGAGGCCGCCGGCACGGATGCGCGCCACCCTTCCAGCGATCGGGCCGAGGGTGGACAATCGGCGCCCATGAGCACCGTCTATCGCGATTACGACCAGGCCGCCCTGGACGCCCAGTACGAGCAACGCACCCTCGTCCCGGACATCTCGGAGTACGAGCGCGAGTGGGTGACCGGAAGCGAGGCGGCGCGGCGTTGGCCCCACATCCGACCCGACCTCGCCTACGGTCCCGGCGCCCGCGAGCGCGTCGATCTCTATCTGCCGTCCGGCGCCGGCCCCCACCCGTTGGTGGTCTTCTACCACGGTGGCGCGTGGACGCGGTTCGAGAAAGCGAGCTGGTCCTTTCCTGCCCCGGTCTTCGTCGAGCGCGGAATCGCGTTCGCGGTGGCCGGCTTCCACCTCACACCCGAGGTGCGCCTCGAGGTCCAGGCCGAGCAGGCCGCGTCCGCCCTCGCCTGGCTGCACCGCCACGCCGCCGAGCTCGCGCTCGACCCCACGCGGGTCTTCGCCGCCGGGCACTCCTCCGGCGCCCATCTGGCGGCGATGGTGACCACCGCGGCCCGCGGCACCGAGCCGCTACCGACGCGCGGCGCGCTCCTGGTGAGCGGCATCTACGATCTGGAGCCGGTACAGAGGAGCGCCCGCAACGGCTACCTGCACCTCACGCCGGAGCAGGCACGCGCGCTCAGCCCGATCGCCCGCATCCCGCCGCGACCGGCACCCGTGATCGTCGCCTGGGGTGGAGGCGAGCTGGCGGAGTTCCAGCGCCAGTCACGGACCTTCGCCGACGCGTGGGCCGAGGCCGGGGGCGCGGTGACCCGCGTGCCCTGTCCCGAGCACAATCACTTCGCGATCACCCGCGAGCTCGCGCGCCCGACCGGCCCGGCGCTGGCCGCGTTCCTCGACCTGATCGAGACGACGGCGCGGTGACGGCCCGCGCGGCGGGCCTCGCGCTCATGTGAGCGCTCACTCCGCGAACCGGAAGTCCGACAGGCGCTCGAGTAACGGGATCTCGAGCACGCCGCCGTAGCGACGCCCGCCGATGTCCCACGAGGGGTAGTCGCGCACCCCGGCGAGCCCGCACGCGGCGCTCTGCGGTCCGCCCCGGCCCTCCGGCGAGCACTCGACGTAGGGCAGCCGCTCGGCCGACGCCCCGAACAGCTTCTTCTGATCCTGGCAGTGGGGGCACCAGTAGGCGCCGTAGAACTTCGCCCCGGATGCGGTGAGATGCTCGGCCAGCGCTCGCAGCCGCGGCTGCTCCGGACCGGCGGCCGGGTCGAACAGCCCGCTGAAATGCATGTGGAGCGCGACCACGACGACGACCGCGGCGCTCGCCGGCGCCGCCGCCAGCTCGAGCCATCGGGTACGGACGAGCCCGGCCGGCCGCGATGCCACCAGCAGCAGCACGATGGCAGTCATCAACCCGAGCGACGCCAGGCAGTAGCCGCAGGTGGCCTCGATCTCCATCACCGAGACCGCGGTCAGGTACACACTCACCGCGAGGCCACAGACCGCGACCAGGAGCGCGAGCCGCCACGCCCCCGGCCGACGGCGCGCACGCCAGACCAGGCCCCCGATGAGCGCGTAGGTCAGCAGACCCCATGCCGACATCGGCACCCCGAGCAGCCGCGACCAACGACTCGCCTGCACGACGTCGCAGCCCGAGCCCTCCCCGCAGTAGAGCGGGTGGGCGCCGAACCAGGCGACGCCGGTGAGGTAGGCGGTGAGGACGACACCGGCGGCGACGAGGACGAGCACCGTCGTCGACAGACCACCGCCGGCCGCGGTGGCAGTCGCCGCCGGCGACTGTGGTCGGGCCGCCGACTGCCGCTTGCCCCTGGTCCGCTTCATCACCCCACCTCGCCATCTCGTCCCGAGCGCGGCCAAGCCTACGCCACGGGTCGCGCCGGCGATACCGAGCAAGGCGGTGACTCGGGAAGACCGCCGCGCATCGAGCCGCCCTCAGCGCGCCGCGAGCGCCGCGGCGAGCAGGGCCACACCGGCGAACAGCGACAGACACAGCCCGTAGCTCCCGGTGGCGCCGAGCAGGGCACCGAACACCAGCGGTCCGGCGACGATGCCGCCGTACATCACGAACTGCCCGCCGCCGGCCACCTCGGCGGTGCGCTCGCTCGGCGCGAGCCGCGCCAGCTCGGAGAAGAAGAGCCCGACCCAGCCGTTGCCGCTGGTGCCCATCGCGGCGGTCATCGCGAACACCGCGAGCACCGGCCATGCCGCGGTCACCTGGGTCAGTCCGAGGAGGCTCGCGGCCATGACCAGGGCGAGGATCATCAGCAGGCGCTGGCTCGAGATCCGGCGGTCGGCCACCGACCCGAGCACGATGCGCGAGACGATGCCGGCCACGTGTAGGGCCGAGAACGCGAGCCCGGCGAGCGCCGGCGAGAGCCCCGCCTCGCGCCAGAGATAGACGACGAGGTAGCTCCCGAGCGCCATCTGGCAGGCGGCGAAGCAGGCGCCGACGATGGCGACTCGGCGCAGCCCCGGGTCGCGCACCACGCCGCGCAGCGCGCGCACCGTCGCCTCGAGGATCCCGCCGCGACGCGCCGGTCCGGGCGTGGCCCCGCCGAGTCGCCCGATCGGCGCGAGCGCGACCAGCACCAGCGCGACCGCGGGAATCACCGCGATGGCGACCCGCCAATCGTGGGCGAGTGCGAGGGGGGGCAGGATGGCCCCGGCCAACATCCCCCCGGCGGGCGTCCCGCACTGCTTGAGCGAGAACACCAGCGCCCGCCAGCGCGTCGGCGTGGTCTGCGCCAGGACGTGCGACCCGAGTGGGTTCAGCGGCCCGGTGACCGCGCCCAGCACGGCGGCGGCAGCGAACGCGGTCACCGCGGTCGACGACATCAGCAGGCCGCACCCGGCGGCGACGGCGAGGAGCAGGACCTGGAACAGCCGGGTCGGACCGAAGCGATCGACGAGCATGCCGGACAGCAGCCCGGTGACCATGGCGACCACGTAGAGCGTCGCCACCAGGAAGCCGACCGACTCCGGCCGGATGCCGATGTCGGCCGCGGCCTGCGGCGCGATGACCGGGATCGAGTACCCGGCCATCGTCACCACCGAGTGCATGACCAGGATGGCACCGAGCGCCCGCAACGCCCCCGAGTCCAACAACCCTCGCATCGACCTCTCTCGAGCCCCGACCCACCGAGGCCCGCTCCGACACCCGGGCGGGCAGAATACGCGTCAATCCCCGCTTCGTCCCTTCGACGGGCCTGCCCCACGACGCCGGCACCTGGCAAGATGGCGCCGTCCCGCCGAGGAGCCATCCGCCATGCAGCCGACCTACCGATTTCCCGAGGCCATCGTCTCCACCGACTGGCTGGCCGCGCATCTCGACGACCCGAAGGTACGCATCTTCGAGTGCACCACCTACCTGACGCCGCCCACACCGGGCGTCGACGCCCCGTACACCGTCACCAGCGGCCGCGCCGACTACGACGCCGGACACATCCCGGGCGCGGCGTTCGTCGATCTGCAGAACGAGCTGTCGGACGACGTGGTCAGCCATCTCCGCTTCACCCTGCCACCGCTCGACGAGCTCGCGCGCCGCTTCGCCGCCGTCGGCGTGAACGCCGGTCACAAGGTGGTGCTCTACAGCCGCGCGTCGATGAACTGGGCGACCCGGGTGTGGTGGATGCTGCGTGCGGTCGGCTTCGATGACGCGGCGGTGCTCGATGGCGGTTTCGACAAGTGGTCACTCGAGGCGCGCCCCACCAGCACCGAGCCACGACGCCATCCGGCGGGCCAGTTCACCGCCCGCCCGCGCCCCGGTCTGTTCGTCGGCCGCGCCGCGGTGCACGACGCCATCGGCGACGCTGGCATCTGCACCATCAATGCCCTCACCCCGGATCTCCACCGCGGCGAGAACCCGCGCTACGGCCGCCCCGGACGCATCCCCGGCAGCGTGAACCTGCCGGCCGCCGACCTCGTCGACCCCAAGGACAAGTCGTTCGTCACCGCCGACGTCGCTGCCCGACACCTCGGCGCGGTGGGCGCCGCGCCCGGCAAGTGCCACATCGTCTACTGCGGAGGCGGCATCGCGGCAACGCTCGATGCGTTCCTCATGCACCAGCTCGGCTTCGAGAACATCGCGGTCTACGACGACTCGATGAGCGAGTGGGCGCGCGACGAGAGCCTGCCGATCGAGACCGGCTGAGACCGGGCGTCGCGACCGGACCAGAACCAGAACCCGACACGGAGAGGACGACGATGGCACGACTCGAGGGCAAGGTCGCGGCGGTGACCGGCGGCGCCGGCGGCATCGGCGGCGCGACGGTGGCGCGGCTGGTGGAGGAAGGTGCCAGGGTCGCGTTCTGCGACTGGGACGCCGAGCGCGGCGAGAAGCTCGCGGCGGAGCTCGGTGACGCGGTCCGCTTCGTCGCCGCCGACGTCCAGCACGAGGACCAGGCCGCCGGACTGGTGCGGACCGCGGTCGAGCAATTCGGCCGACTCGACGTGCTGGTCAACAACGCGGGCGTGCGCAACTACCAGGACGTCACCGAGGCGAGCGCCGAGAGCTGGCAGCGAATCCTCGGCGTCAACTTGATGGGCTACGCCTTCTGCGCCAAGGCCGCGATCCCGGCGATGCGCGCGAACGGGGGCGGGGTGATCGTCAACATCGCCTCGGTGCGCTCCCTGGTCGCGGGCTCGAGGACGGTGCAGTACGACACCACCAAGGCCGCCATCCTCGGGCTCACGCGCAGCATGGCCCGCGACCACGCGGCGGACGGGATCCGTGTGGTCGCGGTCGGCCCGGGGCCGATCTTCACCCACTTCCACGCTCAACGCGCGCGAGAGCTCGGCCAGACCGAGGATCAGTATCGCGCCGCGTTCGGCGCCGACACGATGATGAACCGGCCGGGAACGCCACGCGAGGTCGCCGACGCGGTGCTGTTCCTCGCCTCCGACGAGGCGTCGTTCATCACCGGGACGTGCCTCTTCGTCGACGGCGGCCAGACCGGCCTGTAGGCATCGAAGCGGGGACGAGCCGGCCGGGGACTGGCTCCGCCAACGGCGGTGCCTGTCCCCAGAATCGCCTCGCCGGGCGAAGCCCGGAATCCCCGCGCCTACCGCACCGGGATGTCGAAGTGCAGCACGTCCTCGCGCACACCGAGCTTGGTGTAGAGCGCGATGGCCGGCGCATCGCCGAGATCTGCCTGCACGTAGACGACCCAGGCCCCGCGCGCCGCCGCGATCCGCTGCGCCTCGCGGATCAACGCGGTGGCAACCCCCTGGCGTCGATGCGCCGCGGCCACCGCGAGGTCGTAGATGTAGATCTCGCTGCGCTCGCGCTCGATCTTGACCAGCTCGTAGGCGACGAGCCCGCCGACGATCTCACCGTCCTTCGTCGCGGCCAGGACGACGAGCTCGTCCCGAGCGAGGATCCGCTCGAGGTATGCGTCCGAGGCCGGCGCTCGAGCGTAGGTCTCGAGATCCTCGAACGCCTCACCCAGGACCCGCGTCAGCGCGCGCATCGCCGGCACGTCGCCTGGACCCAGCGCCGAGACCTCCAAGCCGCCGATCGTTTGCATGGCACCACTCTCCGCCGCGTCGGCACGACCAATGGCCGACCGGCGAGATCCTGATCACGGACCGCCCGCGACGGAAGCCGCGCGCTCCCGCAAGTAGGGGATTGCGACCTCGGTGACCTTGGCGATCGCGTTCTCGACGACCGGCGTGACCCGCGCCCTTGCCTCTGCCGCCGGAATCGGCTCGATGCTCGCCTGCAGCGCAGCCATCGACTCCGGCGCCGCGAACGGCTCCACCACCCACCACGCGTCCTCGTCGGTCCAGAGCTGGGCCAGCCGCGTCAGATACTCGGGCTCCTCGAACTCGGACCTGTCCGGTGTCGGCGCGCGCGGCGACGGCACCATCCCGAGCTCGGGGTAACGCCCGAGTGTCGACCACCCGACCAACACCGTGAACTGCTCGTAGCGGTCACTGGGCGAGAGGACGATCCAGCAGTGCAACTGCGCGTCGACCTTCCAGCAGTAGGCGCGATCCCCCGGCCAGAAGTACATCGACTTCACCTTCGTCTCCGGAAAGTCGACCGCCGCCGTCTTCATGCGGGCCGCGAACACCGACCGCAATACCTTCCCGTACTCCTTTCGCATCGCCTTCGCGCTCTCTTCCGGCCCAATCAATCCGCGAGGACGTCGGTCACCAATCCGAACAGCTTCTCCCCGCCCTGCACCAATCCCCGCGAGCAGCGGATGGCGAGATGCCCGTCGATCTCGAAGTGCACCGCCGTCGGTGGCCGCTCGATCTCGAAGGGATCGCGAATCCACCCCGCGAGCTGCCCGGCTCGCACCTCGCAGCCGAGCTCGACCAGCGGGTCGAACAGCCCACCGTGGGGTGCGACCACGTTGCATCGCGGGTGCGTCACCTCGACCAGGCGGATGTGCTGCGCCGCCAGCGGCGGCTCGTCGTCGAGCATCCCCATCGCGCGCATGACCCCGAGTGCACCGCGCCACGCGATGTCGTTCATCGCGGGATTCGACTCGCCCCGGCCGCCCAGCTCGCAGGCGAACATCGGCACGCCTGTGCGCTGCGCCGCCGCGTTCACCGAGCGATTGTCGTTCATCGCGCCCATCAGCCAGACCAGCTCGACGCCGAATGCGCGCACCAGGGTCATCGCACGCTCGAAGACCGCCGGTGGCTCGCGATTGAGCATCACGATCGGCTCGTAGTCGCTCGCCTTGCCGCCGGAGTGGAAGTCGATCGCCGCATCGCAGAGCGGCAGGATCCGGCTCTCGATCCAGTGGGCGATCATGGCCGTCGGCCCACCGTCCGGATCACCGGGGAATGCACGGTTCATGTTGCCGCCGTCGAGCGGTGAGCAACGCGCGGCCGCACGCACCGCCGGCGCATTGACCGCCGGCAGGACGATCACCCGACCGCGCAAGGCCGCGAGATCCAGCCCGTGGACGAGGCGCATCAGCGCCACCGGACCCGCGTACTCGTCGCCGTGGACGCCGCCGGTGAGCAGCAGCGTCGGCCCCTCGCCAGCGGCGAGCACCGCAATCGGCCCACGATGCCCGTAGGGCATGGCGTCGTCGGAATGCGGGATGCGGTAGTAGCCGAGCTGACGCCCCGGTGCGTCGAGATCGACCGATGCCGTGATTCGGCTCGCGGCGGCGCTCACAGGATCTTGTCCAGGAAGGCGCGGGTCCGCTCGCTCCTCGGCGCGGTGAAGAACTCCGACGGCGGCGCCTGCTCGACGATCTCCCCACGGTCCATGAACACCACGCTGTCGGCCACGGTGCGTGCGAATCCCATCTCGTGGGTCACACAGATCATGGTCATCCCATCCTCCGCCAGGGCGATCATCGCCTCCAGGACCTCCTGGATCATCTCGGGATCGAGCGCCGAGGTCGGCTCGTCGAACAGCATGATCTGGGGCGACATGCAGAGCGCACGGGCGATCGCGACGCGCTGCTGCTGACCACCCGAGAGCTGACTCGGGTACTTGTCGGCCTGCTCCGGGATGCGCACCTTCTCGAGGTAGTGCATCGCGCGCTCGCGCGCCTCCGCGCGACCCAGCTTGAGCGCCTTGATCGGCCCCAGGCAACAGTTCTCGACCACCGTCATGTGGGAGAAGAGGTTGAACTGCTGGAACACCATCCCGACGCGTTGACGAATCAGATGCGGTCTCGCCTCGTAGAGCTCGACCGACTCGCCGTTGATTCGGATCTCGCCGCCATGGTGCTCCTCGAGGCGGTTGATGCACCGGATCATCGTCGACTTGCCGGAGCCCGAGGGTCCGCAGACCACCGTCCGCTCACCCTGGCGCACCTGCAGATCGATGTCCTTGAGCGCCTGGAACTCGTCGTACCACTTGCACACCCCCCGCAACTCGACGGCGAGTGGGCGATCCGGGCTCACGGCGTCGACCATCGTCTCACTCCTCGCGCTCACCGACCAACCGCGCGGCGTAGCTCGAGCCGCCGCGAGAGCGCGGACAGCGCATAGCAGATCACGAAATAGATGAGCGCGACCAGGATCCAGACCTCGAACACCCGGTCGGTGGAGACCGCGACCTCCTGGGCGGAGAAGGCGAGTTCCTGAATCGAGATGATGGACATGATCGAGGTGTCCTTGACCAGCGTGATGAGCTGCCCCACCAGGGCCGGGATCACGATGCGAACGGCCTGTGGCAGGACCACGTGCCACATGGTCTGGGTGCCGGTGAGGCCGACCGCCAGCGCACCCTCGCGCTGATCCTTCCCGACCGACTCGATGCCCGCCCGCAGCACCTCCGAGACGTACGCCGCCTCGAAGCAGGAGAGACAGAGTATGCCGACCACGAGATTCTCGACCAGGCGCGGATCGCCCAGCAGCCAGAGCACCAGCGCGGAGTCGCTCTCGGCGAGGGCCGCGATCACGCGGTCGATGCCGAGCACCGGGAAGAGCTGCGCGCTGATGAAGAAGTAGAAGATGAACAGGAACACGAGTGGCGGCGTGTTGCGCACCAGCTCGACATAGGTTCTCGCCACCATGCGTGGCCACAGGCGCGACGAGACCCGCATCAGCGCGAGCACGAGCCCGAGCACCAGCGACAGGATCGCCGAGAAGATGGCGATACGTAGCGTCGCCTCGAGCCCCGCGAGCAGCAGATTCTGCTGCCACTCGCCCGCCTCGTCACGGTAGGCGAAGAACTGCAGAACCGACTGCCAATCCCACCGATAGACCAGCACGTGGCGGAGCTGGTAGTAGACGTAGCCCGCGAAGACCGCGAGCCCCACGAGCAACAGCCAGTCCACCGCACCGGGCCGCCAGCGCGCCCGTTGCCCGGGGCGCCCCGCGCTCATCTGGCTCGCGCGCTCGCCCGCGAGCGGGCGAAGCGCCGCTCGAGGCCGGTGGCGAGAAACGAGAGCGCGGTGGTGATCACCAGGTAGACGAGCGCCACCGTGAACCACACCTCGAACACCATGAAGGTCTCGGAGATGACGTTGCGCCCCTCGTTGGCGAGGTCGAAGATGGCGATCACGCTCACGATGGCCGAATGCTTGATGAGATTGATGGCGAGATTCGTCATCGGGGGCAGGATGAGCGGGATCGACTGCGGCAGGACCACGTAGCGCATCTGCTGCGCGCGGGTGAGCCCGACCGCCGCGGCCGCCTCACGCTGACCGCGCGGAACACCCTCGATTCCGGCGCGATAGATCTCGGCTGCGAACGCCGCCTCGTAGAGCGCGAGCGTCAGCATGCCGGAGGCGAAGCGCCCGAGACCGAAGATCGGCGCGACCACGAAATAGAATAGGAAGAGCAGCACCAGTATGGGGATGTTGCGCACCACCTCGATGTAGCCGCGCGCGAGGATCCGTCCGACACGCGAGCCCGACATGCCGAGCACCGCGACCAGCAGCCCGAGCACGGCGGCGATCACCATCGCGCCGGCGGAGATCTGCATGGTGGTGATCAGCCCGCGCAGCAGCGGGCCCGGATAGACCACACCCTCGTGAATCTTGTAGAGGTACTGGGGGACGTTGTACCACTGCCAGTTGTAGGCCTGGGCAGTGGTCGCGATCCGCAACCCCCAGAGCGCGGCGCCGATGATGGCGAGGTAAATCAGCAGGTCGCCGAGGTACCTGCTTCGGTTCTTCTGGCGCACGACAAGGGGATTCCCGGCAGGGCTGGGGCAGCGCCGAATTCTGATTGACAGTCTTCGGAATGTCCATCCAAACTCCCGCGACGGGGAGGTACGGGATCGTCGTGCGGGATGGCGCTCCCGAGCGCTCCGCAGCGGCGATCATCCATTGCACAAGGGGAAACCGATGCATGCACTGAGCAAGACTGGGGCGGCACTGATCGCGTTGCTGACCCTCGGAATCGCGAGCGCGACCCTCGCCGACGAGAAGAGCACCCTGGACACCATCGTCGAGCGCGGGACCATGCGCGTCGGCGTCGGGTCGTTCGTCCCGTGGTCGTTCCGGAGCAAGGAAGGCAAGTACATCGGCTTCGAGGTGGACGTCGCCACCAAGCTCGCCGAGGACATGGGGGTGAAGCTCGAGCTGGTGCCGACCGCGTGGGACGGCATCATCCCGGCGCTGCTGGCCGGCAAGTTCGACGTCATCATCGGTGGCATGACGGTGACGCCGAAGCGCAACCTCAAGATCAACTTCACCGACTCCTACCACACCGAGCTCGGCCAGGACGTGGTCGCCAATCGGGCGAAGGTCCCGGCCGACGCGACGAGGGAGTCGCTGAACAGCCCGAAGTACACCATCGGTGTGCGCCGCGGATCGACCGCGGTGGACGCGGCCAAGAAGCACTTCCCGCTCGCGACGCTGCGCCAGTACGACGACGAGGCGGTGATTCGCCAGGAGGTCCTCGCCGGCAACGTCGACATGTGGGTCACCTCGGCGCCGAAGCCCGCGTTCCTCGCCGCCGACGAGCCCGACGCCACGTTCCTGCCGTTGAAGGAGAAGCTCTCACAGTCGTACGTCGGCTTCGGGCTGCGCAAGGGCGACTTCGACACCATGAACTTCTTCAACAACTGGATCGCCATCAACAAGGAAGAGGGATTCCTTCAGGAGCGCGCCAAGTACTGGTTCGGCTCGCGCGCCTGGAAGGACCAGGTCGCCGAGTAGTCACGTCCAACCCGGGGGCGCCGTCACACGGCGTCCCCGGTTCCGCTGCCCGTTCGGCCGAGCGGTGCGGGCTCGGCAGGCGCAGGAGCTCGAGAGCGCGAACGTCATGGCCATCACTCCCGAGCAGCGCGCGATGCGCTACAACGGCTACTTCCGAAGGAGCGCGGGCGTCGAGGACGCCGAGCTGACCCACGTCGGCCCCGGAACCCCCGGCGGCGAGTACTTCCGGCGCTTCTGGACGCCGGTGTGCATGACCGCCCAGGTCTCGGAGACGCCGCTGCTGTTGAAGGTGCTCGGCGAGGAGCTGGTCGCCTTTCGCGATCTCTCGGGGCGCTACGGCCTGCTCCACAAGCACTGCAGTCACCGCCGCGCATCGCTCGAGTACGGCATCGTCGCCGAGCGCGGAATCCGCTGCTGCTACCACGGCTGGTTGTTCGACGTCGACGGCACCATCCTCGAGGTCCCCGGCGAGCCCGAGAGCAGCCCGATCCCGGGCAAGCTCTGCCAGGGCGCCTATCCGGTACGCGAGTTCAACGGCCTGCTCTTCGCCTACATGGGGCCACCCGAGCACCAGCCCGAGTTCCCGCTGCTCGACACCATGGTCCAGCCGGGCAACGACATGGTGCCCTACGCCATCGACTACCCGTGCAACTGGCTGCAGGTGGCCGAGAACCCGATGGACCCGTTCCACAGCGTGTTCCTGCACACCCGGGTCACCCGCGCCCACTTCAATCCCGCCTGGGGCGCGATGCCGATCGTGCGCTGGCACCCGATGCGCGGCGACACCGGCATCTATCTCACCAACACGCGTCGCTGGAACGAGTACCTCTGGGTACGCACCGCCGAGGTCTTCCTCCCGGCGATCGCCCAGCCGCCCGACATCTACCAGAACCCGGATCGGGAGAAGTTCTTCCCCCGCGTCGGCATCACCAAGTGGACGGTGCCGACCGACGACGCGAGCTGCAAGATCATCGCCTGGCGCCACTTCAACGAGACGCTGGATCTCGACGCCAAGGGCGACCGCGACAACGTCGGCCTGAACAAGGTCGACTTCGTTGGCCAGACCGGCGTCGAGCGCAGCTACGAGGAAGGGCAGCGCATGCCCGGCGACTACGAGGCTCAGATCTCGCAGGGCCCGATCACCATCCACGCCGACGAGCAACTCGGCACCACCGACGGCGGCGTGGCCCGCTACCGCCGCATGCTCCGCAACGCCATCCGCGCCGTCGCCGGCGGCGACGCTCCACCCGAGCCGGTGCGAAACGCCGACGGGCACATCGCGACGATGGCCGGCGACGTCATCGTCCGCGTGCCACCCTCGAACGCCGACGACCTGGCGTTGCAGCGCGAGCTCGGAGACCGGATCGGCGCGATCGTCGAGAGTACGCTGGAGCTCTCGGCGTCGGAGCGCGCGGGGGTGATCGAGGAACGCGTGCGCGCGATGCTCGAGGAGCGCTGAACGCGGCGTTCCGACCTCCGCCGAGCGTGACTCAGCTCGGGTCCGCCAGCGCTGCTGCCACGATCGCCTCGACATGCAGCACCGCGCTGTCGACGACGGGGAAGTCCACCGCGGCCGCGTCGTAGACCACGTTCAGATCCGTGCCCCCGAGCAGCACCGCCTCGGCGCCACGCTCGCGCACCAGCCGCTCGCCGGCGCGCAGGAGGCGCGCGGCCTGGTCCGCAGTCGCCGCACCGGCGATGGCGACCGCCACGTAGTCGTCGTTGACCTGCGCGAGCTCGTCCCCCGCCGGCGCGATCGGGTCGAGGTCGGCGAGCGCGCCGTACAGACACGTCTGCATCACGATCCGGGTCCCGAGGATCCCGACGCGACGAATGCCCTGGCGCTCGAGGCCTGCCGCCACCGCGGCGGGGCCGTCGATCATCGGCAGCGGCGAGATCGCCGCCAGCTCGCGGGCACAGAAATGCCCGCCCATCGAGGTGACGGCAATCGCCTGCGCTCCCGCCGCGGCGAGCTGCCGCGCGATCCGTGCGAACTCCTCCGCCTGCTCCGCGGCACGCCCGGCAGCGACGTTACGAGAGAGCGCGAGCGCGCTGGTGTGACCGATGGTCAGATGCAACGGCCTCGCGATGGACGCGAACGCCGCCACGATGCGCTCGTAGTAGAAGACGGTCGCCGCGGGACCGATACCGCCGATCAGGCCGATGTGCATGGGACTTCCCTCCGACGAGGATGACGACGGCCTGGCCGCAGCCGCCCGACTCTCGCGAGGTCAGGCGCCCGGCCGGCCGAGCCGACAGGCCATGATCGTACAGCCGGCGACCGGGAGGAGTCGGTCCAATCGCCGCGGCGACCGCGCGCAGAAGTAGAGGTGCGTGCGGCAATCGCAGTCGCTGCACCCGAACCCCGCGATGGGCACGAATCGGCCTGCGGTCTCGAGTGCGCACGCCCATCGGTGCTCCAGCCGGATCGACGCGTAGCTGCACCATGCCGCCACCGGAATCGTCGCCGCCCGCAGGTAGTCGACATGCCAGCGACGCACCGCGCCGCCGTGCCAGTGCCGCGACAGGCGCGCGCGCACCCCACCAGGTCCGAACGCGCTACCGATGTACACGTAGTACCCCCGGCGGAGATCGAGGCTACCGCGGCGTCCGACCTCGATGCGCTCGGCGCGGTCGTTCCTCAACACCAGGGCGTAGGTGCCCGGCAGCGGCTCTGGACAGGCGACACCACCTCCCGCCGCCGGGGACCGGCTCGGCGCGGGCGCGCGGTCACCAGGGCACGCCACCGCCGACCGCCTCAGCGCGTCACCCACCCGCCGCAGACCGGGAACACCTGCCCGACGAAGCAGTCCGCCGCGTCGCTGCAGAGGTAGGCCGCGAACTCCGCGTCCTCTCGCGCCGCCACCAGCCGCCCTAGCGGCACCTCGCGCCTCAGGCGCTCCTGGAAGCGTGGATCGCGCTGGACCTCCTCGGGGAAGTAGGTCGGGTTCTCGACGAAATTCTGCGCGATGGCGTTGACCTTGACGTTGTCCCGTGCGAGCTCCACCCCGACCGCCTGCACGTAGGCGAGCTGGGCACCGCGTGCGGCGCTGTAGGTCGAGGTCCGGCGCATTCCACGCAGCGCCGACGCGCTGCCCATCACCAGAATCTTGCCGTGCCCGCGCGCCGCCATCCGAGGCGCCACCGCGCGCACCAGTCGCGGCAGCGGGTCGACGATCGCCGCGAAGATCGCCCGCCACTCGTCATCGGTGACCTCCACCGCCGGCGTGCTCGGCGCGGGAAGCGCGAGGTTGGCGACCAGCACGTCGAGATCCCCCGACCCGGCAATCAACCGCTCCGCCGCGTCGGGCTCGGTGAGCAGCGTGTCACTCGCGATGACCTCGGCCCCGTGCGCGGCCAGCACCTCGCACAGCGTCGGGCCCATGAAGTCGTTCGCCTGGGTGACCAGGATGCGTTTGGCGGCCAGCATCGCAGACATCGACTGTCCTCCTCGTGTCGCGAGTCATCGGCGGCGATGCTCGCCGATCCCTGCGCGTGAAACGGGCCGGTACGAGAACGCGGTCAGGACGCCCGGTATCTCCCGGGGTCTCGCGCATAGTCGCGCGTCCAGTCCCCGGCCTCGGCGAACTGGCGGTGCGTGGCGGGGATCTCCACCCACGGCAGCTTCCGCTTCAACCAGATGTGGGCGGTGACCTCGACGTCCTCGGCGCGCTCCAACGTCCCGACATGCACCGTCCGTACACGCGGACGGGCGGAGTTCTCGGCGTAGAGCGTCGAGCCGCAAGCCGCGCAGAACCACGTCGTCAGGCGATTTCCGGAGTCGGCGGTCCGTTCGCGCTCGACCGGCGTGCCGGCGATCACGACCACACCCTCCGCCGGCACCTGCATGCAGGTCAGGAACGCGCTGGCGGTCAGCTTGCGGCACTCGGTGCAGTGGCAGGTGTAGGCGACGAAGGGTGGCGCCTCGATGCGGTACGCGCACGCGCCGCACTGACATCGACCGAGCGCGGGAAGGTCAAGCATCGTCGTTCCTCCCGGAGCAGGCCGGTACACGGGCGAGCCGATCAGGCGAGTCGGTCGAGACAGGCTTGCAGGATCAACCGCCTCGCGTCGTGGAGGCCCCGTGCGCGCACCGATTGCGCATGCACCATCGCCGTATCCGCGGCCTCGCGGGACACGACGAGGGACGACACCGCCTCGACCACCGCTCGCGGTCCACCGCGCGCAGGTGCGATGCGCACGAAGGGTAGCCCGGCCATCGCCTCCGCGACCAGGATCTGATCCACGTATCTCGGAATCACCACCTGTGGCCGCCCGGCCGCCATGGCGACCTGGGCGGTAGCGAGTCCGCCGTGGTGCACCACGACGGACGCCTCGCGGACCGTCGCCTCGAGCGGCGGGGGCTCGACGAGCATCCGGATCCCCGCGTGCCCGGTCTCGCTCCAGGCGGCGTCCCCCGCCCCGCGCACGTACGCGCACCCCCGCAGCCCGGCGGCCGCGAGGGCCTCGACGATCCGGCGCGGCACCGGGTCTCCACCGGCGAGGTAGACGTAGATGCGCCCACCTCGGGTTTGCTGCGGCGGCGCCAACGGCTCGAAGTGCCCGACGCAGGCCTCGACCCGGCAGCCGCGGTAAGGGTCGAGCTCCGGAAAGGACAGCACGAAGCGGTCATCGCCGCGGTAGACGTCGGTGAGCACGTTCGGCAACGGCGCCCCAAGTCGGGCCTGGACCCGCCGGATCGTCTCGAGCAGCGCACCCTGGTCCGCGTAAGGCTGCCGGTCGGGACGGAACGCCGGGAACACCGACGCGTCCGCCGGCGGCGTGCTGTAGCCAGAGCCGAGCAGCAGCAGCGGGATGCGCCCGTGCACCGCGGTCGCGAGCAGCGGGCAGTAAGTGCCGACGACGAGGTCCGGCCGGACGAGGTCGACGAGGCTGCGCCACGGGCGGAGCATCGAGTACAGATGGTCGTCCGACCCGAACCCGTTGCAGGCCATCAGATCGGCGAAGCTCGTCGGCCGAAACCCCGTGCGCCGCGCCGCCGGCGTGAGTCGACCGACGACGTACGGCCCCTGCACCAACGGGATGTCCGGCGAATCGACGAGCCGATTGGCCACGTCGAGATTGCGCAGCGCAACGACCGGCCGATGCCCCGCGTCGCGCAGCGACCGGGCGAGGTCCAGGCACCGCATGGAGTAGCCGATGCCGTCGCCGAGCTCGTTGGCGATCAGAACGCGCCGCGCGGTCACCATGGCCGCCCCATCGAACGGGGTCGGACCAACTCAAGTAATTGAATGCACGAAGAAATCACGCTCGACGATGCCAGTCAGAGGATGAACGCCCCGCGACTCGGAACGCGTCTCAGGACACCTGCCACAGTCGAACGCACGCCCGGGTTCCCAGGAGAATCAGTGACTTGAGTTGGTCCGACCCCGAATTCGGACCTCGCCGTCCGCCACCGAGACCAGCCGCGCACCCAGCGTGGCCATGAGGCCCTGCGACTGGAAGCTGCGCTCGACCCGCGCCCGGATGTCCATCATCGCGGCCTGCCCGAACGGGCTCGGACCAACCGGAGTGCGCGCCGACACGACGCCCACCACGGTCGACCCGCCAACCCGTATCCCATGAAAATCAACAACATGAGTTGGTCCGACCCCGGACGCCAGGGCGCCGAGCGACGAAGAACTCATAGGCGTAGAAGTCACCGTGGCGCCGGTGCATCTCGGGCTCCGCGGCGAGCTGGTCGAGAATCGCCAGGGCCTCGGCATCACCCGCATGCTCGGCGCGAAGCTCGGCAATCCGCGCCTCCATCGGGGTGTAGAAATCGTCCCACCACGCCGCCTCGGGCAAGGTGAAATGCCCGACGAGCGCGAAGCCCGCACCTCGTATCGCGGCGAGGTCGTCCTCGACGCGGCCCATGGTCGGATAGTCGTCGGCGAAGGCCGCAGCGACCTCCGCGGGCGGATTCGGCTCGCGCCACACCGCATCGGTGAACGCGAGATAGCCGCCGGGACGAAGGAGGTCATGACAAAGGGCAAGCGCAGGCCCGAGCCCGATGTTGTAGAGCGCGCCCTCCGACCACACGAGGTCGAAGCTCGCGCGCGGCAGCCCCGCGCTCGCCATGTCACCGACCACCGCCTCGACACGCGCGGACAGGCCGCGCCTCGCGACCGCCTCGCGCAATCGCTCAATGCTCGGCGCGTGGCTGTCGATGGCGACAATCGTCCCCGCGGTCAGCTCCGCGAGCTGCAGGGTCTGCGCGCCGGCGCCACACCCCAGATCGAGAATCGCCGGGGCATCTCCGATCTCATCGCAAAGCGCCAGAGCGCGCATCGCGCATGCCCGGCTACCCGGGCCCTGACGCGGCAAGCTCTCGAAGAGCGCGAGGAACATCCCCTGCACGCGATCGTCCGCGGCGCTCATGCACACCTCCCTTCTACACGTGCAAGCGCGGAGCGCAGGCTCATCGACGGCAGAACAGCTCCTTGAAGAGCCTCTCGGCCTCCTTCACCCCCTCGTCCGAAAGGCCAACCGATTTCTGCTTGCCGACCGGATTCGAGATGTACCCCTTCTCGTGCAATCGACGCATCGCGGCCCAATCGAACGTCTTCCAGGCCCTGTCGCCCTCGTGCAGTGTCAAGTACAGAAGCGCGAGGACGGCATCGTCGATCCGGTTCGGATTCGGCTCGTTCACCATCGTCTTCCCCTCGCCCGGAGCGCCATCCCTCCGTCACCTCGGGCCGACCCACATGTGCGGGTTGTATGCCACCTCCCAGAGATGCCCGTCCGGATCGGCGAAGTAACCACTGTAACCGCCCCAGGTCGTCGCGACCGGGCGCTTGATGGACGACGCACCAGCCGCGAGTGCCTCCTCGTACAGGGCGTCGACCTCGGTCGCGGACCCGAGATTGTGCGCGAGCGCGCAGGGACTGAAGCCCGGATCGCGAAAGGTCACCCCCGCGTCGGCTGCCAGATCCGCGCGCCCGTAGAGCCCGAGCCACGTCCCGTTCAGGGTGAAGAACGCCACCTCCGGCGGCGACGGCATACGCGGAAGTCCGAGACCTTCCTCGTAGAACCGCACCGACCGTGCGAGGTCAGTCACCCCCAATGTGATCATGCTGATCCGTGGCTTCATTGCCGCCCTCCACCCGTGACCCCATTGCAGCGGACGAGCACCGCGATGTAAACCTGCGCGCGACTGAAGTCCGATGGGGGACACGGCATGGACCAGGTGACTGGCGGCTGTCTCTGCGGCAACGTCCGCTTCGTGGCATCGGGACGACCATACCGAGTCGGCCTCTGCCACTGCATGGACTGCCGCAAGCATCACGGCGCGCTGTTTCACGCCTCCGCCATATTTCCCCGAGAGGCCGTGACGATCAGCGGCGAGACACGCGAATACGCCGGGCGACACTTCTGCCCCAACTGCGGCTCGACCGTGTTCGGCCACTCCGCCGACGAGACCGAGCTCAACCTCGGCTCACTCGATGCACCCGACCAGTTCACACCGACCTACGAGCTCTGGACCATCCGCCGCGAGTCGTGGCTACCGCCGTTTCCGCTCAGCCGGCACTACGAGCGCAATCGTGACGAGGGGAGCCGCTTCGAGGCGTAGCGCCGGAGCGCGTGGCGCGCTCTGCACGGCCTCGCCGGCCCTCACGCCTCCGCGCTTCACGGTCGCGGTCGCGGTCGCGGTCGCGGTCGCGGTCGCCGCGTGCAGCGTACGGTAGACCTGGCAGATGCCGGCCATCTCGACCCTCCGCTCGCTGAGCCGGGGTCCGCGCAGCGGAGCCCGGGTCGAAGCGCTCGGGGGCGGGCTCGGCCGGCAGGTGGTGTCCCCATGGAAATGCCCTCATCGGTAGGGCGCCATTCGGCGGCGGACGTGGTCCTGTAGGGGCGGCCCCCCGTGGCCGCCCGGGCGACGCTACTCGTCGACGAGCAGCGGCATCAGCAGCGGGATCAGACCGCCGGCAGGGGTGGAGCGCCGATCGTTGGGGTCGCTGCCGGCGCGGTGCTCCGCGCGGGTGCTCCAACCGTCGCCATCCGGGTCGAGCGCCGCGTCTCCGGCATCATTCGGGTTCAGACCATGGGCGACCTCGTACCCATCGGGCAGGCCGTCGGCATCGGAGTCGGCGGTCAGGGGATCGGTCCCGGCCAGCTCCTCGGCCGCGTTGTCGAGCCCGTCGGCATCGGAATCCGCGCCCGGAGTCGCCCCGAGGTGGCCGAAGTAGTACAGCTCGAAGCCGTCGCCGAGACCATCGTGGTCGACGTCCGCGGGCACGAGCTCCACCGTGAGCTGGGTCGTCCCGCCCTCGCTCAAGTCCACGTCCCGGGTCGCGCCGAGATATCCAGGCGCCGAGACGCGGAGCAGGTAGCTCCCCGCGCCGTCGACGAGGTTGAAGCTTCCGTCCGCCTTCGACAGCGCGCTCGCATTCCCGTCCGTGGTCAGCCACGCGAGCGCAAGCGCGCGGTGGCTGCGCGCGTCGCGCACCCGGCCGCGGAGCGCGCCCACGAAGGGCGCGGTCGAGCGCGTGGCGCTCAGCCGGTAATCGGTGCCGACCCCATGCTGCGAGGCCGCGAACGCACGCGCGCGGAGGTGGTAGAACCCATCGCCGGGCGCGACCCACACCAGTGTTTCAGCCCCGCCCTCGAACGCGTCGTCGGCAAGCGCGAGACACGGCGCCGACGGGTCGCGGTTCCCGTCGCGGTCGGCGTCGCAGCCCTCGCCGGAGACCGCCGAGCTCGGGTACAGCTCGAGCGCGAGGTCGAGCTCGGCCCCGACCGCGCTCGCCTGGATGGTATACGGCTCACCGGCCACCGCGTAGAAGACGAGCCAGTCGCTGTCGCCCGGGTCGTGAATGGTCCGTAGCGAGGCGTCGCCGTCGTCGATCGACAGCACCGCCGCGCGCGCGGGCACGTCGTCGTCCTCGAAGACGTCGGCGCCGGCGAGCTGGGTCACCAGGGTCTCGGCCGGGGCGGACACCACGCCGTCGCCATCGACCGCCAGAACCGAGATCCGATATTCGCCGGCGGTGGAGCCGAACACCGCGAGCTCCGCTTCCCAGCGACCGCTACCCTGATCGTCGAGGTCGACGACGACCGGCTCGACCTGAGCGCCGGCATCCGGAGCGCTCACGCTCGCGAACACCCGCGCGACGGTGCCGGTACTGGTCACCCCCTCGACCCAGACCGTCACCACGGCACCCGGGTCGGATACCACCGCCGGCGGGCTGACGGCGCCGATCAGCGGCGCGTCACCGGCCAGCAGGATGCCCGCGCCGAGGCTGTGGCCGGAGACGAGCGCGAGGTCGAACTTGTCGCTGTCCCCGTCGCCGTCCGCGTCCAGGTGCGCGGCCTGGGTACCGGCGCTGGCCACCCGCATGCCGTCGCGTGCGTGGACGAAGGCGTCGCGCAGGCGCGCGCCGTTGGCGACCTGCTGGAAGAAGTACTGCGAGAACGAGGCGGCGCCGGCGCTCGGGAGCCCGGCCCCGCCCGCGCTCGTGGTGCTCGCGATCCGCACCCGGTCGCGCGCGCGACCGGCCGGCGCGTCGAGAGCGCCGACGTACTCGCCGGCGGCGTCGCCGTCCATCACCACCGTCAGCCGACCGGGGATCACGTCCTGCAGCGCGTCGAGCCAGGCGTCGAGCGTCTGCGCGCTCAGCCGGTCGCCGTCAGCGAGCGCGAAGCCTTCGGCGTCCGCGGGTCCGACGAGGTGGAGCAGGACGTCCTGGCTGTCCGCGTGCTGCGCCGGCGCGAGCGCGAACGCGACGTTCGAGCGCAGGTTCAACGACTCGATGCCGTTCACCGTGGTGGCGCTCGCGAACGCGATCTGCGCGTCTCCGAATCCCTGGAATCGCAGCGCCCGATACGCCGCGGTGGCCGCACGCTCGATCGCGGGCCACGCCGGATCGCCGGCGTCGCCGCCGGCGACGATCACCGCGCGGCGGGTGGTCGGGTTGCCGACGCTCACCGTGGTCAGCTTCGGCAGCGAGGTGTTGCCCAGCGTGTCGAGCGCGTAGACCGCGATCTGGTAGGTCCCCGGCGTGGTGAAGCCCGCGTGCACGCCGCGGTACTCCCCGCTGCCGGGCGCGGTCTCGAGCAGCTCGAGCTCCGGCATCTCGGTGACCGCGTTGTCGGTCGAGCCAGGCTGATAGTCCGGCGGGCGCAGCACCGCCCACACCCGCGCAATGCCGTCGTCGTCGGCGACGCCGAACGCGGTCAGCGTCGCCTCGCTCGCACCGGTGATGGTCTGCGGTGCACTCACCGCGCCGATGACCGGCGCATCGGATGCGACGACGGTGCCGGCGCCGACAAAGCGATCCGCGATGCGCGCGGTATCCGCAGCCTCGTTCGCCACCCCGTCGCCGTCGGCGTCGACCAGGGGCGTCTGCGTGGAGGGCGCGAACCCCATCGCCGCCGAGGCCCGGTCGAACCCCTCGCCGACGCTGCGCCCGTTGAACACCTGGGTCCAGAAGAAGCTGGAGAAGGAGAGCAGGCCGTGGCCGGTGAAGTGAGCCACCTCGCTCGCCGAGCTGGACGCGATCACCACGCGCTGGCGTCCCGGCGGCGGCCGCAACGCGGGCACGAAGCTCCCCGCCGCACAGGCGTCGTAGATCACGACGACCTCGCCGGTGATGCGTTGCTGCAGGATGTCGAGCCAGCCGTCGAGCTCCGCCGCGGTCACGATCTCGGTGGCCGAGAGCCGGAAAGCGCCCTCGCCGCCGTGGTCGGTGAGATAGACGATCACCTCGTCGGCATCGGACGCCCAATCGACGATCGCGGCCTCCAGCGCCGCGCGCGTCGCATCGGTGTCGACGTCGTCGGCCAGCCCGTTGCCGTCGAGGTCGAGGTCGGTGTCCGACGAGAGATAGTGGATGCGCGACTTGGGAAGTCCCTGGAAGGTCAACGTGCGATAGGCGAAGCTCGCCTGCGCCTGGGTCGCGTCCCACAGCGCGTTGCCCGCGAACGGCCCACCGCCGGCAACCACGATCGCCTTCGTCGCCGACTCGGCTCCCTGCACCGGGCGCAGGATCTGGACGCGGTTGTTGAGGGTGTCGAGCATCACCACGCGACCATCGCCCGCCACCGCGAGGTTGGTCGGACGCTGGAGGTCGCCCGGGCCGATGCCGTTGTCGCCGAGGTAGGACGCAATCTGCGTGCCGGCCGCGTCGTAGACCAGGAACCCGGGGGCGAAGGGCAGCGACACGAAGAGGTTGCCCACGGCGTCGAACGCGAGTCCGGACGGTGCGTCGAGCGCGCCGCCCGCGATCTCGGAGAGGTAGACGCCCTCGTCGGTGAAGATCTGGACGCGGTCGTTCCCCTGGTCGGCGACGTAGACCCGTCCGTCGGGCCCGACGGCGACCGCGCGCGGCAGGGAGAACTGGCCCGGCCCGCTGCCGAGGCCGCCCCAGGCGCGCACGAAGACACCGGACCGGGTGAACGCCTGCACCCGATGGTTGGCGTTGTCGGTCACGAAGACGTGGTCGGCGCCGACCGCGATGCGCTCCGGCCCGCGGAACTGCCCGTTCCCGCTACCGGTCCCGCCCCAGCTCGCGACCTGCTGGCCGGATGCGTCGTAACGCACGACCGCGTTGACGAAGGTGCAGGCGACGAAGAAGTCTCCGCCAGCATCGAGCGCAACGCCCTTGGGGCCGGCGCAGGTGGGCCACTCGCGAACGAACGCGCCGGTGGCGTCGAACACCTGGACCCGGTTGTTGCGGGTATCGGCGACGTGGATCGCGCCTTCATCGTCGATGACGATCCCTTCCGGATTACCGAATCGGCCAGGCCCGGCGCCGCCGCTTCCCCAGGCCGCGAGCACTGCACCGTCAGCGGTGAAGGTCTGCACCCGGCCGGTGTCGGAGACGTGCACCCGCCCGTCGGGCCCGACGGCCACCTCGCGCGGGTAATCGAACTGGCCGGGCCCGGCCCCGAACCCGCCCCACTCTGCGACGAAGCTCCCGTCAGCGGTGAACTTCTGGACCCGGTGGCTCACCCCCGGGTTGGTCGAGCCCTCGGTGACGTAGACGAAGCCCGCGGCGTCGACCGCGACCTTGGCCGGCACCGAGAACTCGCCCGGGCCGACACCCGCGCTGCCCCAACTCCCCACGAACACGCCGTCGCCGGTGAACTTCTGCACCCGCGGATTGCCCTCGTCGACCGCGTACACGAAGCCTTCGGCATCGACCGCGACCCCGGAGAGGTCGATGAACTGCCCCGACCCGCTCCCCGCCGAGCCCCAGGCGACGACGAGCCGCCCGTCGGCGGCGAACTTGGTGATGCGCGCGTTACCGCGGTCGGCCACGTACACGTTGCCGACCCCGTCCACCGCGATGCCGAACGCGAGCCCGATCCGCCCGGGGCCGCTCCCGGGTGCGCCGAATGTGCGCACGAAGGCCCCATCGGCGGTGAACACCTGCACGCGATCCTCGAGATCGACCACGTGCACCAGCCCGTCGAGCCCCACCGCCACCCCGAGCGGCTGCCTGAACTCGCCGTCACCGTTCCCGAATCCGCCCCACTCGGTCACCAGCCGGCCATCGGGTGAGAGCTTCACGATCCGGTGGCGCGTGTTGTCGGCCACGTAGACGAAGCCGTCCGAGTCGACCGCGAGCCCGCTGGCATTGAAGTACCAGGGCTGCGCGAGGCTCGGCCACATGCGCTCGAAGCGATACGACGCTTGCGCCCGCACGGCCTCGGAGGCGAGGGCCGCGAGCAGGAGCCAGCCCAGGCCGACAAGCACCAGCCTCGTCCCCGGGAGCCTGTCCCGCCTCGAACGAGCGACTGCGGACGCGGGGAGAGCGGTAGGCACTCCTGGCAGTTCCCTCCCTGCGACCGAGCGATGGCACACGGGCCCATGCTCCTGCTGGACGACGACGCGGGACCGAGACGCCCCGGACGGACGCTACCAGAGTCGTGGCGGTGGGCTCAAAGGAGGGTGGCACGCGTTCGGCAGCGTCCACGTCTCGTCGAGGTCCGCGCGACTCGTCGATGGGCAGGGCGCAGCCATGGTCGGCAATCGACCGCAACACGGCGTGCTCGGAAACACCGGCAGCCGAGGCAGGAAGGTCGCTCGCGCTCGTCGTGGCCGACGAGGGCCGGCGGAGTCGCCCCCGGGTGTCGCGCTCGTCAGAGGGGCGGCATGCGTTCTGCAATCACCGCACTCGCATCACCCGGATGCACGGAATCGGTCACTCCCGTCGCCGCGAGGACACGCGCACGGCACGGACCGGGGACTCAACGACAGGCGATCTCGACCCGACGGTTCAGCGAGCGACCCGTCTCGGTCGCATTGTCCGCGATGGGCTGGTCCTCACCCTGTCCGTCGGCCGAGAGCCGCGCGGCACCGATGCCGCGCTCGATCAGGGCGGCGACCACCGCCTCGGCCCGACGCTGCGACAGGGCGCGGTTGTAGTCCTGTGAGCCTTCACTCGAGGTGTGGCCGACCACCGTGATCGCCGCCGCATCCGAGCGCTGCAGCCCGACGGAAAGCGCATCCAGGAGCGCGCCGGAATCGGCCCGGATGGTCGCCGAGTCGAAATCGAAGTTGATACCGTGGACGATGTCGCCACACCCGGGCGGGTGCACCTCCCGTACCGAGCACTTCGTCCGTGCGCCTGGCGCCGCGTCACCAGAGTAGAGCCGGAACGGCGCGCCGTTCGCCGATCGCACCCCTGTGATGCCTCCGTCGTCGCCGACGGCCAGAACGAACGTGCTGGGTATGTCGCCGGTTCGGGTCTTTCCGGTCGCGCGCAGCAAGTTTCCGCTCACCGTGCCCTCCAGATCGCCGACTCCGTCGTAGCACCCCGCGACCCGTGCGCCGTCCTGGGCAAGCTCGAGCAGCACACCGCGGCCCTTCCACTTGCCGGTGAAGGCATCCGACTGCGGAACCGCCTCCTGCGCGCCGTAGCCGATGATCTCGCTGAACTCGAGGAAGGTCCTGTCCCGCTGGACATCGATTCCGCCTTCCATGGTGAGCTTCACCCAGCGAACCGGTGACGAGACAGCGACGGGAATCGACGTGACCTGTCCCTTCGCCGAGTGGGTCTCGAGCGTGGCGCTGCCGAGAACGCGAAACGGTCCATCGGCAGCGGTGTCCGAGCCCGCGATCTCGACCTTCTGGACGAATGTCTGCGACGGGCTCGGCGTCTCGAGCACGTTCGGGACTGCGAACGACTCGAAGGTCGTCGCGGCCGGCAGCGCGTAGACGAGCACGACGCGACTCCGAGCGCCTCCGGACTTCGGCGTCAGGGTGTATCCGCCGGGATCTCCGTCGATGGCCAGAAGAGCCTGCTCCGTCCCCACTCCGAGCACCCGCGCGTCCCCCTCGATGGCGACCGGCAGCGCCCCCTGGGCGAAGCTCAAGTAGTCGACCCGTGACTCCAGCTCCTCGGCCGCGAGCGGCGCGGCGCGGCCGGCCATTACGACCAGAAACAGGGATCCGATCAGAGCCACTGGTACGGGCCGGAATCTCCAGAGTTCGTGCACGGGCCATCCTCGACTGCGCTGAATTGGCTTCGATCGAAGCTCTGAGACGGCCGCGCGAGCACCCCTCGATTACGCGGCCGATTCACCTTCTCGGACTCGCTGCGAACGCGACCACTGAACCGTCGCGCCGACCCACGCGGCGCTCGCCTCCCGGGACAGCCCGCAGAGGCAATGTATCACCCACTCCTCGTACGGCGCGCCCACCCGCTCCGGGCAGTGGTCAGGCCTTCGTGCCGTCCGGCGCGGGCCCGCCTACTCGTCCATCAGAATCTGCAGAATCGGACTGATCACGCGCCCCTCGGCGAGAATCGGGTTGCGCCCCGCCGCGACCTCGTCACCGTCGCTGATTCCGTCGTCGTCAGTATCCGGGTCAAGGGGATCGGTGCCGTGGATCGCCTCATCGGCATCGGCCAGACCGTCGTTGTCGTCGTCGGTATCGCAGACGTCCCCGGCGGCGTCCATGTCGAGGTCGGCCTGCCCCGGGTTGACGTGGTAGGGACAGTTGTCGAGGGCGTCGAGGATTCCGTCGTCATCGGAATCGTCGTCCTGGAGGCGCGGCGATGCGAGCGCCAGGAACCCCGAGCGCAGTCGGTATCTGGCGGATGTGGAGGCCACGCCGGAATCGGGCTCGCCGATGCTCGAGTGGACCTTGTAGCCGGATACCTGGCTCCTGCCACCGCCGGAGTTCACGACGTCCGCGACGATGGCGTAGCTCGGGCTCGAGGACGGCGCGGCACTGGCGGGCGGGGCGCTCATGCAAACACCGAAGGTGGTGACGACGGCGGCCGTGAGCCGGCTCGAGCGAGAACGGCGCATCGTCGATGGTCTCTCCGTAGACGTAGTCCCTGGCCGAGGCGGCGTGGTCTCGAACACGCGGACTCTGGCGTCAGTCGACGTGATCATTCGACCTCTCGAACGCGTCTCCGAGGAGAGCGGTTCGGGAGCTGGACCGTCAACCCACGGCATCCGTCCATCACGGCAACAACGTCCCGCAAGAGTACGAGTCCGGCGTGATCGCATTACTGGGGGCAAGGCCGAAGGTAAAGGTTTGCCCGCGCGAACTGCGGTAGTAGATGTTGACTCCGAGGCTGGAGGTCCACTGCGCCGAGGTGGTCCCGTCCGGGCCGCCGACGATCTCACAGTGGTCCTGCCCGGTGCCGGAGCGGTCCCCGATCTCGTAGTAGGGGCCGGCCGGATCGGAGGCGAGCATCAGCTTGTACTCGCTCGCCGAGCATCGAATCGCGCCCACGTACAGACCAGAATCGAAGTGACTCCGCCGGACGTAGCGGGTTCCGGTGCAATCCGTGTGGAGCGAGCTGCCCACGGGAAAGTTGTAGGCGACCCAGGTCTCCGTATCGAGACTGTCGAGCGCGTTGACCGGAATGCCGACGCCACATTCGTAGTACGGCGGACTGATGGCGTTGCTCGGGGGCGTGGCGAGGGTGAAGGGGGTGGCGCGACTAGAGCGGTAGTAGATTCGATCCTCGATGCCCGAGACCCAATTGACGCCAGTGGTGCCGTCCGGGCGCTCGAGTAGCTCGCAATGGTCCTGGCCCGTACCGGAGCGGTCACCGATCTCCCGATAAGGTCCGATCGGGTTGTCCGCGAGCAAGATCTTGTACCGGAACGAATTGCACAGGATGACGCCGACGTACAGGGCGGGATCGAAGCTCGACTGGCGGGCGTAGCGGAGATCGTGGCACTCGGTGTTGATCTCGCCGGTGGTCGGGAACTGGTACTGAGTCCAGGTGTTGGCGTTCACCTGCAGCGCCGGCAAGCGCGCGAGCGCAGCCTCGAGCACGGCCAGCCGTGAGGTCAGGCTCGCGGCGCCGCCCTCGTCGGAGCACACCCACTCGCCGTTGCTGCTGACGACCAGATCGCCCGTTGGGCAGAGCAACCCCGCCAGTGGACCCGGCTCGCCTGGAGGGCCGGGCGTTCCCGACAGCGCGTGAAGCGCCAATGGCACGGCATTGAGAGCGGTTCGCGGCGAGAGCGCCTCGTAGGCACCGACGCCAGCCGGAACCCGCATCTCGACCTGAAGCCATCGCGCGGCCCCGGAGTCGAAGCTCGAAAGCCCGAAGTCGAGCTCGGCCGCGACCTGACCGTCCACGACCTCCAGCCCCGGCCTGCTCAACGTCGACCCGACCTGCGCGCCGCCGGCCGGAGCATCCCAGAGACTGAACCGGAAGTCGGCCGGCCCGTCGACCGCGGCGCCGAGCGACTCCACGTACGCCTGGTAGTTGAAGCTGGTCGGCGCCTGGGCCCACGCCGCCAGGCCAATGCTGGAAGCAACCAGAGCCCGGGCCAGCAACCGTGACCACGCTCGCGTTGCCCGCGAAAGAGAGGAAGTCCAGTCCTTGCACCGCATCGAAACTTGCACGCGCGCCAAAAGCCTGACGATGCACATCGGGGCGAGCGAGGAAAGTGCCGCAGGTCACATTCGGAGGGATTCGGGCCCCAAGCTGGGGTCAGACGATGCCAGGTCATTCCAAAGAGGTGCCAGCCCTCGGCGCTATCCGTCTACATCGCTCTCCTCCGTCCGTGCACGGTTTCGGGCGAAGGCCGGCCCGCCGCCGATCTGCATCGAGTCCCGGGTGGCGACAGACGCCACGCTCGACTCGACGAAGAACCGCCTCACAGCGGCGCGACGGGAACGCAGATCCGGCACGAGAAGCGACCGGTCTCCTCGTCGTAGTCGGCATCCGTCGGGTAGTACTCGAAGCAGGGTCTCGCGTCGAGCTGCATGCCACTCTCGGGAAGCCACTCACGCAGGAGCCTGGACCAGGCCTGCCCGATCTCGGTCGCGGGTCCGGAGTAGTCGACCACGGCGTACCTGCCGCCTGGCAGGCGCGTCCGCAAGGCATTGCCGCTCAACTGCGCCGACGCCTCGACTTCGACGCAGGCGTCATATCGGCACCTGGCAGCGTCTGTGATGCTCGGGTCATCGTGACTGATCCCGTATCGCGGTGCGCGCAGCAGGGCGTTCTCGACCATCCAGGGATGGACGCTCTCCCGCCAAAAGCGCTCGATCGTGCCACCGTACGGACCGAGGTGGCGAAGATAGGCGATGTGCACAGGCTTCAGGGTCTCGAGGCGAACTTGCATCGGATGCTCCGTGGCGTTGCAGGAATCGTCATCCTGCCCCGTAGCCGTCCTCCGCGCCTGATTCGGATTGCCATTCATCTGACCGAGATTGCGGCGCTCGGAGCGCCCGCGAACGCCTCGTCGCCATGACGTCGGGGATGCCCCGAAGTGCGCCTTGAACGCCCGGCTGAACGCTTCACCTGAACCGAAGCCCACCGAAAGCCCCACATCCAGCACGCTCAGCGCGGGTTGCGCCGCAAGCCGCCCGGCGCCAATCTCCACCCGGCGCCGTCGCAAGTACTCTCCGAGCCGCTCCCCGGCCCATGCGGCAAAGACTCTGTGGAAGTGGTACGGAGAGAACGAGGCCACCGCGGCCAACGTCTCGAGAACCAGCTCTTCCGAGATGTGCTCGTCGATGTACTGAAGGACGCGATGCATACGTGCGTCGTAGGCGGCACGGCTCGAGCGTCTGGTCATCGTGGTGTCGACATCGTCGTCAACTCGCCGCCCTTCGATGAGGCCGATCAAGACGGACACAACCACCGTGCGTCCCTGCTGCGGAGCAAGATCAAACGTGCTCGGGAAACTGATACCGCCGTTGAATCTCTGGTGGCGACAGGGAGACCAGCAGTAGCGCGGAGCTCGTGTACTCCCCTCGAAGCGAACAGGGTAGTAGCTGCGAGAACGCCTCTACTGCACCTCGGGCACCCTGAGCAACGCACAAGGTGATATGAGGAACCCACTCTCCTGGATGGTAGTTCTTCCGACTCGTGTGCTTGCCGAGAGCTTCGTGAACGCACGCATGTAACGTTCGAAGTTCCTCGGTGAATACTACCGACGCATAGATCACAGGTGACTCCCCTTGGAAGGTCGCGATGCCGGAGACCCTGGTCTTCATGGCGAGCGTCCGAGCTGCCACGGCCGCACAGCAGTATTCGATCGCAGCGATCTCGACCTCATCAAGGACCGCGAGACTCAGATAAGGCTCCCCGACGTCGCCGCCGACTTTCTCTCGAGCCCGTGCAATACGGCCGTAGTCGTCGACGGCCAGGGCAACGACTGTGGCCATCAGGGCGCTCCCGTCATCTTGCGACTCGCAAGCAATTGATTCGGAGAGGCCCATATTCGCGTTCTGGGCGGCGTTCCTGCTGACACGTCCCTTGCTCCTCGCGCGGCGGCAAAGGTCGGCGAGGATTGCGGTTCGCCGGGCTCGTCGACCGCGCCTCGTGGATGCAGTCCTGCGCTCGGTCGGGACCAGGCCCGGCGGTCGCCCTCCCCTTCCGTTGATTCGGTGCTGCGCCGCATCGCGCTTCATCCATTGAGCACGTGGACGGAGGTTAGCGCGGCCGGGGCGGCCGACCAAGGTTGTACGGCACGAGAATGGGCGCGGGGGGTGAGCGGGCTGATTGCCAGCTCCTGGTCGCCGCGGATTCCCCAACATCTTGCATCGGCGTTTGCGGACTGCGCAGACTTTCGCCCGGCTCCCCGGAGTGTTTCCGCGGAAACAGTCGGACTGCCGCCATTGGTGCGTCGCAACCCGCTCGGCCCGCTCGTAGCGGCCGGTGCCACTTCCATGAACCAGCTTTCGAGGATCTCACCATGCCCGGCCCCCTCCTGACCGACCGTACTGCCATCGTCACCGGCGCCGCGCGCGGCCTCGGGGAGGGTATCGCGCGCGCGTTCGCGGCGCACGGTTGCGCGGTCGGGCTGTTCAGCCGGGACCTCGCAAGCCTCGAATCGCTCGCCGCGGAGATCCGCGCTGAAGGTGGGAAGGCGCTTGCAGTCGCGGTCGATGTCACCGACGCGGCGGCGGTCGAGGCGGCAAGTGCGCGGGTCGCGGCCGAGCTCGGGCCGGTGGACATCCTGGTCAACAATGCGGCGATCGCGCCTTCGGCGCCGTTTCTGGAGATGTCGGACGCGATGCGTGATGCGGTGCTCGATACCAATGTCCGGGGGCCCTGGCACTGCACGCGGGCGGTGCTCGGGGGAATGGTCGAGCGGGGGTTCGGGCGGGTCATCAACATCTCGTCGGTGACCGGGCCGCTGGTGTCGGGGAAGGGGATGACGGCTTACGGGGCGTCGAAGGGGGCGCTCAGTGGGTTTACGCGCTCACTCGCGCTCGAGGTGGCGGAGCACGGCGTGACGGTGAACGCGATCCTGCCGGGCTCGTTCGACACGCCGATGCTGCGCGCGCTGGCGGAGCCGCGAGGGTCGACGCCGGATGCCTACGTGCGCGAGCTGGGGGCGACGATTCCGGTCGGGCGGCTGGGGACCATCGAGGAGATGGGGGAGCTCGCCGCGTTCCTCGCGAGCGAGCATGCGCGTTACATCACGGGGGCGGAGATCGTGATGGACGGGGGGAACGTGATTCAGGAGCACAAGTAGGGGTGGGCCTGGCGTTCCTTGGCGGCTTGGGGACAGGAGGCTTGGGGACAGGCACCGATTCTGTCGAATCGGAGCCAGTCCCCGGGGGCGGGGTCGGAGCCAGTCCCCGCCGGTCGACTCGGCCGAGCGGGCTTGAGTCGGCCGCCCCGCCTGGGCGAGGCTAGCGTTCTGCCCAGGAGGCCCGATCGATGCCGCTGACCATCCAGCCCGTCACCGAGACGTTCGTCGCCGAGGTCGGGGATGTGGATCTCTCCCGCCCGCTCGACGCGGCGACGGTCGAGACCATCCGCGATGCGTTCTGGCACTACGGGGTCCTGGTCTTTCCCGGGCAGCGCCTCGACGAGGAGAGCCACCTCGCGTTCGCCCGGCATTTCGGGCCACTCGAGACCTCGATCGGGGTCTACCGGACGGACGTCGCGCCACGCATCCGCGAGGATCTCTCGGACATCTCGAACCTCGACCGTGACGGGCGGATCTGGGGCGCGGACAGTCGCATCCGCCGCTACAAGATGGGCACCCGGCTGTGGCACACCGACAGCTCGTTCAAGCACGCGCCGGCGCGGGCGTCGCTGCTCCACGCACGCAGCGTGGCGCCGGTCGGCGGGCACACGGAGTTCGCGGACGTCCGCGCCGCCTACGACGCGCTCGACGCGGAGATGCGGAACCGCATCGAGGGGCTGGTGGCCGAGCACTCGGTATTCAACTCCCGCGCGCGCATCGGGTTCACGGACTTCATCGAGGACGAGCGGTCGAACCTGAAGCCCGTGTACCAGGTGCTCGCGCGGACGATTCCGGAGTCGGGGCGCCGGGCGCTGTTCGTCGCCTCGCACGCCGGGCGCATCCACGGGATGGCCGACGACGAGGGCAAGGCACTGATCGACCGGCTGCTCGAGCACGCGACGCAGCGCCAGTTCGTCTACACCCACCGCTGGCGGGTGGGAGATCTGGTGATGTGGGACAACCGCGCCACCCTGCACCGGGGTACGGACTACGACGATCTCCGCTGGCCGCGGGACATGCTGCGGGCGACGGTCTCGGATGAGGTGAACTCCTGTGAGCGGGAAGGAGTTGCGGTTCCGGGGTGAGGCGCGGGTGGGCGGGGGCTGGCTCGCGGAGCGTGCCGGTCCCCGGGGGGCCGGCGGTATCGTTGCGGTGCCGCGGGGAACGTGATCCAATGTGGGGCGTTTCGCTGGCGCCGCGCGAGGAGGTACCCGATGGCGATCACCGTCCAGCCCGTCAATTCCGAGTTCGTCGCCGAGATCGGGGACGTCGATCTGTCCCGCCCGCTGGCGGCCGAGGACTGGGATGCCATCTATCAGGCCTTCGCCCGGTACTCGGTGCTGGTGTTCTGCGATCAGTCGCTCGACGAGGACCAGCACCTCGCCTTCGCGAAGCGGTTCGGGCCGATCGAGACCTCGATCGCGGTCCACCACACCGACACCAAGATGCGCATCCGCCCGGATCTGGTGGACATCTCGAACCTCGACGCGGACGGCAAGATCTGGGGCAAGGACAGCCGCATCCGGATGCACGAGCTGGGCAACCGGCTGTGGCACACCGACAGCTCGTTCAAACGCATTCCGGCCCGCGCCTCGCTGCTCTATGCGCGATCGATTCCACCGGTCGGCGGGCGCACGGAGTTCGCCGATGCCCGCGCCGCCTATGACGCGCTGTCGGACGAGATGAAGGCCCGGATCGACGGGCTGGTGGCCGAGCACTCGATCTTCAACTCGCGCGCGCGGATCGGCTTTACCGACTTCCTGGAGGAGGAGCGGCGTAACCTGCCGCCGGTGCCGCAGACCCTGGTGCGCGTGCATCCGGACTCGGGCCGGAAGTCGATCTACGTCGCCTCCCACGCCGGGCGCATCCTCGGCATGCCGGAGGCCGAGGGCCGCGCACTGGTCGACGAGTTGCTCGAGCACGTCGCGAAGCGCCAGTTCGTCTACTCACACCGCTGGCGGGTGGGCGACCTGGTGATGTGGGACAACCGTTGCGTGCTGCATCGGGCGACGGAGTACGACGATCTGCGCTACCCGCGCGACATGCTGCGCGCGACGGTCTCGGACGAGATCAACTCGTGCGAGCGGGCAGGGGTGGCGGTTCCGGCGTAAGCGCCGGGCGGGGACTGGCTCGCGAAGCGTGCCTGTCCCCCTTCCCTGAGCTGGGCGGAGAGATGGAGACAGGCACCGCGCGGTGTGCGGAGCCAGTCCCCGCTGGAGCGCGGAGCCAGTCCCCGAGCTGCGGATCAGCGCGACGCTCTGGCCGCGATGCGGTCGGCTCTCGCCACCAGTCGCCGTGCGCGCTCGACCACCGGGATGTCGATCATCTTGCCGTCGAGCTCCCACGAGCCGCGCCCGGCCGCGGCGTGCTCGGCGTCGAGGGCGACGATCTTGCGCGCCTGCTCGACCGCCTTCGGATCCGGGGTGAAGCCCGCGTTCAACGCCGCGACGTTCCGAGGGTGGATGCACGACGCGCCCTCCATGCCGAAGCGCGCCGAGTTGCGCACCACCGCGAGGAAGGCGTCGTCGTCGGTGTAGTCGGCGACGGTGCCGATGAGCCCCATCGGGGTCAGACCGGCGGCGCGGGCGGCGATGAGGGCGTGCTGCTTCGGGTAGAGATAGACCTCGGGGTCGGGGACGAAGCCGACGTCGAGCGCGAAGTCCTCGCCGCCGAGCACCACCGAGACGAGTCTCGGGTCGGCCTTGGCGATGGCGTGGAGCTGGAAGAACGCATCCGCGGTCTCGACCATCGCCACCAGCCGCGTGTGGCCGACGTCCATGCCCCGTCGCGCCTCGACCTCGCCCACGTGCTCGGCCAGCAGCCGCACGTGGTCCGCGCTCGCGACCTTCGGCAGCATCAGCGCCGTGACACCGGAGCCGACCGCGTGCTCGATGTCGCGCGCGGCGAGGCCGAGCGGGCGGTTGATGCGCACCAGGACGTCCGCGCCCCCGCGCGAGACCTTCGCCGCCGCAGCCTCGACGAGGGTGCGCGCGGTGTCCTTCTCTGCCGGCGGGATGCTGTCCTCCAGATCGAGGATGATGCCGTCCGCGCCGCGCGCGTGGGCCTTGTCGACGAAGCGGTCGACGTTCACCGGCACGTAGAGGAGCGAGCGCCACACCGGCAGCTCGCGGGTCGTCGTCGCGTTCATCGCCGTCGTCCTCGAGGTGTTCAGATGATTCCGCGCGCGCGGAGATCGGCGACGTCGTAGCCGAGCCCGCCGAGGATCTCCTCGTTGTGCTCGCCGAGCTCCGGCGCCGGGCGGGTGAAGCCGCCGGGGGTCGCCGAGAGCCGCGGCACCACGTTGTGATGCGCCAC
This sequence comes from Ectothiorhodospiraceae bacterium, assembly GCA_024234875.1. Lineage (GTDB taxonomy): Bacteria > Pseudomonadota > Gammaproteobacteria > HK1 > HK1 > JACKNM01. The sequence goes on from JACKNM010000004.1 coordinate 223,946, forward strand.
CGTCCCGAGCTCGGCGTCGGGAAGGTCGACCAGGATCTCGCGCTCGACGAAGTGCGGGTCGGCACAGATCTGGGCGATGTCGTAGACCGGCGCCACGGTCACGCTCTCGCGGTCGAACACCGCCATGCACTCGTCGAGAGTGCGCTCGCCGATCCATCCACCGACCGCGGCATCCACCAGGTCGCGATGCTTGATGCGGTCCTCGTTGGTGCGAAAGCGCGGGTCGTCGATCATGTCGGCGCGGCCGATGACGCGGAAGATGCGCTCGGCCATCGACTGCATCGAGCCCGACATCGCCAGCCACTTGCCGTCGCCGGTGCGGTAGACGTTGCGCGGCGAGGCGGTGGTCGAGCCGCTGCCGACGCGCTCGCGCACGCGGCCGGTGAGCTGATGCCAGGCGGCCTCGGCGCCCATGATCGAGAAGATCGGCTCGAGCAGGGAGAGGTCGACGACCTGCCCCGGAGCGCCGTCCATCTCGATCGCGCGCAACGCGATCATCACCGCCATCGCGCCCTGGATGCCGGCAATCATGTCGGCCATCGCGAGCGGCGGCAGCACCGGCTCGCGGTCGGCGAAGCCGTTACGGTAAGCGAATCCCGACATCGCCTCGACCAGCGTCCCGAAGCCCGGGCGATGCCGATACGGGCCGGTCTGACCGAAGCCGGAGATCCGCACCACGATGAGCTTCGGGTTGCGCGCGAGCAGCACCTCGGGCGCGAGTCCCATCTCCTCCAGCGTCCCGGGGCGGAAGTTCTCGATCAGCACCCCTGCACCTTCGACCAGGCGCAGCAACACGTCCTTGCCCTCGGCCTCGCGCAGATTGAGGGTCACGCTCTTCTTGTTCCGCGCGTAGACCTTCCAGCTCACCGGCACGCCCTGCGGGCGCCAGGCGCGCAGCGGGTCGCCCTTGTCGTGGGGCTCGATCTTCACCACCTCGGCGCCGTAGTCGGCGAGCTGGAGGCTCAGCATGTTGCCGGCGACCAGGCGCGAGAGGTCGAGCACGCGCAGCCCGTGGAGCGGACCGGTGCGCGCGGGATCGTAATCGAGGCGGTGCATCGGGCTCGGTGATCCTCGCTCGGTAGGCGGCCGGGGCCGGCAGGATAGCGGGTTTCGGCATCTCGGGTCAGGAGCCTGGTCGGACCCGCGAGGGCGGCGCATCGTGTACGCTCGGCCCGGAATCGACGCACCGGTTCGACGTACCGCTTCGACGCACCGCGCCCGGCGCGCGAGGGATGGCGGAGATGGCTCGATTGCGCCAGACGATTCGCCGCCGGCGCCGCGGACGCCGGCTGATCGCGGTGGTGCTCGCGGCACTGCTCGGGGGCTTCGTCCTCGTCGGCACCGAGCTCGGCCTGTGGCCGCTCGACACCGACCTCCTCACTGGCGACGGACCTGCGGCGGAAGCGCGGATGCCGCCCGCGCCTCGGCCGACACCGGCCCAACGACGCGCGGCGGAGGTGGCCGCGGCCACTGCGGCGGCCGAGGGGGCCGGCCTCCCGGAGCCCGACCTGCTGCCGGCGCCGAGCACCCTGGACACGCCAACTGCCGCCCCGCTGGTGGAGCCGTCGACGACCGCGACGACACCCGCGGTGGAGCGTGCGCCGTCGAGCGAGCCCACGGTCCCGGCGGCACAGGTCGAGGCGCCGGCGCGCGTCGAGACCGACCACTCGAGCGCCACCGACGTCGACCAACTGCTCGACGCGGCACGGGCGGGCGATGCCGGCGCGCAGTTCCGGCTCGGCGAGATCTACCGCGACGGCATCGGGGTGCCGACCGAGCCGCCGCGCGCGCTCGCCTGGATGATGCAGGCGGCGGCGCGCGAGCACGCCGGCGCCACCGTCGAGCGCGACCGCCTGTGGGCAGCGCTCGACCAGGGCGAGCAGGTGCGCGCCGAGAGCCTGTCGCGCGACCTCGACGTGCCCTTCCCCGCCGGCTGGCTGCGCGACCCGGCGAGCGGCGCCGCGGTGTGGGCGCCCTCGTACTACCGCAACGGCACCTGGGGGATCGCCATCCAGGCCGAGTCGGTTCGCGACGGCCGCGTTCACGGCGCGGGCACGGTCGCGCTCGAGGCCCACCTCTACGGACGCAGCGACCGCACCCACGAGGGCCGCTTCGTCGACGGCGTGATGCTCGACCCCGCGCTCGATGGCGTCGACGTCACGCTGCTCGCGACCGACGAGGTGCGGATTCCGCTCGAGCGCCCCATCGACGCGCCGGCGTCGCTGGTCGAGATCTGGATGCTGAACCCGCTCGACGGGCTCGCGGTCACCGCCTGCCCGCGACGACGCCCGACGGTCTACGCGTCGGTGGACGACGCGTTCGCGCGCAACGACGACTCGGCGGTGGAGGCGGTGGCGCGCAGCGCGCTCGCCGCGCATGCCGCGCGCTGCCCGCTCGACTCACGCGGCGACGTGGAGGTGAACGTCGTCCCCGAGCGGCATCACGCCGAGGTCCACCGCGGCGACACGGTCTACCGCCCGCTACTGGCCGAGGTGCAGCTCTACGGGCCCGACGCATCGCCCACCAACTGGCAGGCGCGGGTGACCAATCACGCGCGCCGCGCCTGGGAGCAGGCCGAGCGCGAGGCGCAGCGACAGCGGGAGAAGGCGGAGCGCGCGCGCAAGCGGGCGGAGCAGGAGGCGGCGTCACTGACGCGAACCCTGCCCCTGGTGCGTGGCCTGACCATCGGCATGCGGCTCGACGAGGTCCGCGAGGTCCTCGGCGCGGACGTGGCCGACTGGAGCCCGCCGTGGGATCCGAACCGGGAGCTGCCGGCGCACGCGAGCTACCGACAGGCGGTCCGCCTCACCGATGGCGCGAGTCTCGACCTCACGTTCGCTTCGGCCCAGAACGACTCACGCCTGCTGGTGGTGGTCTTCGAGCAGCGGCTGCGCGACGGCCCGGATCCGGACGCGCTGCGCACCCAGCTCCGCGAGCGCTACGGTGCGGAGGACGAGGCGAGCGGCAGCGACACCTGGCTCACCTGGTGGCTCGCCGGCGGCACCGGCGAGGCGCGCTCGGCGTTCTTGCGCGCGCGCATCGGTGTCGACGCGCGCGCGGGCCGGGTCGACTACCTGCGGCTGGTGGTGAACGACTACGGCCTCGCGCGCCGCGACGAGGCGCAGGCGATCGAGGCCAAACGCGCGGCGCAGCGCGATCAGCGCGAGCGCGAGAAGTCGGACGCGGTGAAGTTCTGAGCGGCGATGGTGGACCGGCCTCGGTGCCGGGAGGCGCCACCGCACGACCACCGACCAGCCGACGTATCGGACACGCGTACACCATGGTCGTCAGTCCAGCGATCCCGCGGCGTCGAGAGCGATGCGGAGGCGCAACGCCTCCACCGCGTCCGGGTACCGCCGACCGAGCTTCAGATCCAGCCAGCCTGAGACGGGGGTCCCCGCGCCGCACCACAGCACGCCCGGCAGGTACGGCCGGTAATCATCTCGCCTCGGGTGCCGGGTGAGGTCGAGGCAGTCGCCGAGCAGCTCCGTCAACGACGTGAAGGTCGGCGGGGCAGTCGTGTCCCGGCAGTCCGGGCAATCGACGATGAAGGCATAGAGCATCTCGTCCACGCCGGGCGCGTACAGGTGACGTCGTCGACGAAAGGTGTCGATCTCGTCCAGTGACCCGAGGCCCAGCCAGACGATGCCGTCGCCATGCTGGTAGAGGCGGCGAATCGACGCGGGAAGTGGCCCGAGCCGCCCCTCCGCCGCGTCGAGCGCGGCCGGCGAGGCCGGCGGCCGATCGGTACTGACCCGCTCTCTACCGCTCACCCGGTCCATCCAGTCAGTGACCCACCCGAACCGGCTCGGAGCCTCGATGAGCACAAGGAGCTCGTCGAGGCTCGCGTCGCTCAGGCGTTCGAGGGCTGCGTGTAGGGCGGCATCCTCGTCGGCGAGCCGACGCCGGGCGATCCAGGTCGATTCGAGATAAGCGCGAAGACTCACGTGGCCCACGATGTCGTCCGGGTACAACTCGACCACCCGAAGCCCGGCCACGGCGAGGTCGGGACTCGGCTGAAAGTGGACCTGCATCTGCCCGCCCGCCGAGTCCCCGAGCCACCACCAGCCCTTCATCGCGGTTCGTGGAATCTCGACCAGCTCCGCACGATCCTCGACCCAAATCTCGAGGTGGTCCGGGTAGAGCCCCGGGATCTCGGGGTCGGTGACGATGGTCGGCCGGATCGCCTCGACCGGGGCGATCGAGGCGGGCAACAGGCCGTTGGTCAGGCGATACAGATCTGCCAGATCGGCCGGCAGCGGCTGCCCCAGTCGAGCCGCGGCGGCGGCGAGGAGGGCATCACTCGCCGGTCGCGACGACCCCCCCTCGGGATTCAGTGCTGTCACCAGCTCGGCCAGCGAGAAACCTCGCGCCTGCGAGACCAGCTCCGTCTCGTACGCCGACCTCGCCTCCGAGCGGGCCTGCGCCGCATCGGACTCGGCCTTGTGGCGAACGACCTCGACGAGACCGAGGAACGGAACGACCGCAAGCGCGACGTACAGCACTCCGATGAGCACGGCCTGGTGCCAACGCATCGGCTCCGTGCCCAGAAACTCGGCCAGCACCAACCCCTGCCGCAAACGCCGTTCGCTATTCGTCGGGCCGAAGCGTCGCTCCAGCTCGGCGTAGATCGGGATGAGTCGGGGCGTTGGTCGAGGCTCGGTCGCCAGCTCTCTCGACAGACGGTCCCCGACGCCCAGCAGGCGCCATCGACCGCGCAGCACCGGAAGCTGGAGCAGCGCGAGCACCGTCAGCGCGGGCACCCCGAGCCACCAGGCCGCTGCACCGCCGCCGATGGCGGTGAGCGCGCCGAGCGCGACACTCAGCCGGGTGAATCTCGGCGTGAGCATCGCGTCGACGACATGGCTCCCGTCGAGCGGCGGCAACGGGAGGAGGTTCAGATAGTTCACCACCAGCAACAAGATCGCCAGAATGTCGAGATTGGGGATGTCGTTGGCGAGCGTCGGCTCGTTCCACAGCAATATGGCGATCGACCAGCCGAGCACGATCCCCGGTAACGGCCCCATCAGACTCATCCATGCGCGGTGCCAGGCGTTGGGTCGTGCCGCCGTCCCGATCGCCACGCCGCCGACGAGCGGCAGCATGAGGACTTGAAGATTGCGATAGCCGAGGGCGCGCATGACGATGAAGTGCCCGCCCTCGTGGAGTGCGATCACGAGCAGCACCGCCACTGCGAGACCGAGATCCCAGAAGGCCCAGCCGACCACCACGGACAGGAGCGACGTGAGGCCGAACAACGTCCACTGCACGCGTGCCGGCGGGCTGCGGCGGTGAAGTTCCCGCAACTGCACCGCGAGATAGGCCATTCGCTCCGGCGCCACCGGCCGCGTGTCATCGGGCTGGGGACAGTCCACCATCGCGCGCAACAGTCGCAGAGCAAAGCGCAGTCCCGGCGTCGCCAGCCGATCGTCGACCGAGGTCAGGTCCCCGCGCGCGATCAACGCCTGGCGAACGCGCTCGGGCATGGCCACCAACACGTCATGGGGGTCCGGCTCACTCGCGTAGGCAAGATCGACGGGCCCATGCGCGGCGACCCATTCGATGTGCCGCGCGTGCTGCGCGTGGAAGGTCGGCTCGGAGATGGCCTGCCCGAGCACAGACTCGGTGGCACACAGGGTATGGTGGAAGTCGAACGACTGGCTGACGAGCGTCCGACCGTCGAGCAGTCGTGTGACGTAGCTGGCGTGGAGCCAGTTGGCCATGTACGGATGTGGCGGCAGCATGAGGACCAGCCAGGTGCCGGAGACTGGGTGCAGGTAGGTTGCTCGCAACGGACTGAAGCCGTCGCCAGCACCCTCGCACTCGGAGAGCCACCACCTCGGCCCCTCGAATCCGAGCCCACCCAGCTCGACCCTCGCCCGCTCGAACAGATGCGCCCACGGCACCGGTGGACGGATATCGCCGAGGGGACGGATGCGCCGCCGCACGAACGGCGTCGCCATCGCCATCCGGATCGGAAGGAGCACGTACACGAGGGCGATTGCGGCCAGTAGTGCGAGGATCTCGGACACCGCCGTCGCTCCGGAAGGGTCGTTCAGTATGGGGACGCGCCGCGGGTCATCGCCAGATGATATGGCACGCGCGCAACACCCGGCAGACGGCACACGTTGGCGGCGAGCAAGCGCTAACCGCCGATGAACGCAGCTCGCCAGGTCCCCCGCTCACGCGCGGGCCGAGCCCGCCCCCGGCGTCAGAGCCAGGCGCATCAGGGCCGAGCCGAGCAGGCCGTAGGCGGCGAACGCGAGCAGGACCACCTCGACCGCGAACCCGGCGTCCATCAGCGCCCCCATGGCCACAGGGCCCAGCGCGGAGCCGAACACGCTGAGCGCGAAACCGAGGCTGCGGATGGCGCCGACGTGCTCGACTCCGTAGAGCTCGGCCCACATCGCCGACACCGCGGTGTAGGTGAGCCCGCTGCACACCCCGAACAGCGCGAGGTAGGGCCAGACCACCCAGGCGGCGTCGAAGGCGGCGAGCAGCACCAGGCCGGCAATCATCGGGCTCAGCACCAGGGGCACGAGGCGCACTGCGCCGATGCGGTCGATGATCGGGCCCGCGAGCAGCGAGGTGGTGACGCTCGCCGCCGCGTAGATCGCGTAGCTACCGGTGATCCAGGCGTGCGACCAGCCCTTGGCGTCGGCCACCGTGAGGTGGTGAAAGAACATCGCAGTTACCACCGCGGACGGTGCGAGGAGCCCCGGCAGTAGCAGATAGAAGCGCCGGTCGCGGAGCACGTCGGCGCGGGTCCACGAGCGCTGGGGGGCGGCGCCGGAGGTGCCGGCGTCGACCAGGCGCGCGAGGTAGGCGTGGTGCCGCGCGCCGTGACCACGCAGCAGCCAGAGCACCATCGGCAGCACCAGCAACACCTGCACGAGCCCGGCGCCCGTGTACGTCGCCCGCCAACCGTGGGCCGCGATCAGGGTCACCACCAGCACCGGCAGCGTCGCCTCGGCTGCCGCGTAGCCGACCGCCGACACCGCCAGCGCCGACCCGCGCCCGTGCTCGAAGTAGCGCACCATGCTGGTCGAGGCAATATGGCTGGACAGCCCCTGCCCGGTCTGGCGCAGCGCGAAGATCGCGAGCACCAGCATCCAGGCGGCGGAGGCCGAGGCCGCAAGGGCGCAGGCGCCTGCCAGCCCCAGTGTCACCAGCGCGGTGTAGATGCGGAGATCCACCCGGTCGATGAGTTTGCCGGTGAACGGCAGGACCGCGGCGCTCGCGAGCGTCCCTGCCATGTAGATCGCACCCCAGGCGGTGTGACCGAGACCGAACTCGGCCTGGATGCTCGGCCCGAACACCCCGATGAAGTAGGTCTGCCCGAAGCTCGACGCGAACGCCATGGTGAAGCCGAAGACGACGAAGCGCGGATCGAGCCGCGCGAGGCGCGTGTAGGCGGCGAGTGACATGAAGACCCTTGCGTGGTCGGCGGGCGCGCAGAGTAGCGCGGGCGCAGCCCGGGGAACCACATGCGAGGAGATGACGTCCCCCGGGTTTCGCCGCGCTGCACCCGGGCTACGTGGCGCTACTTGTGGCGGCCTTCCTCGACGGCGTGGCAGGCGACGCGGCCGGCGTCGGCGCGGGCTGCAAGCTCGGGGCGCTCGTGGCGGCAGCGCTCGCTCGCGAGCGGGCAACGCGGGTGGAACGTGCAGCCCTTCGGCGGATCGATGGGGCTCGGGACCTCGCCGCCCATCGGGGTGCGATCGCGGCGCGGTGCCTCCAGGTCCGGAATGGTGTCGAGCAGGAGCCGGGTGTAGGGATGCAGCGGTCGGCGGAAGAGGGTCTCGACCGGTGCCTCCTCGACGATGCGTCCGAGGTACATCACCGCCACCACGTCGGAGACGTGGCGCACCACCGAGAGGTCGTGGCTGATGAAGAGATAGGTCAGGCCGAGCTCGCGCTGGAGCTTCTTCATCAGGTTCAGAATCTGCGCCTGGACCGAGACGTCGAGCGCCGAGGTCGGCTCGTCGCAGACCAGGAACTCGGGCTCGCTCGCCAGCGCGCGGGCGATCGAGATGCGCTGGCGCTGCCCGCCGGAGAACTCGTGCGGGTACTTGTCGCCGTCGGACGCACCGAGGCCCACGATGCCGAGTAGCTCGTCGACCCGCGCGCGGATCGCCGCCTCGTCGGAGCGCAGGCCGAGCGTGCGGATCGGCTCGGCGACGATGCTGCGCACCCGCCAGCGGGGATTCAGGCTCGCGTAGGGGTCCTGGAAGATCATCTGCAGCCGGAGATCCGGGCGTATCAGTCGAATCTCGCCAGCGCTCGGGGCGTGGAGCCCGACCACCAGGCGCGCCACCGTCGACTTGCCGCAACCGGACTCGCCGACCAGGCTCACCGTCTGACCGGCGGTGATCGAGAAGCTCACGTCGTCGACCGCGCGCAACAACTGCCGCGGTCGCCCCTCCAGCACCCGATTGAGCCATGGCGCGGAGACGTCGAAGACGCGGGTGAGGCCGTCGACCGCGAGCAGCGTGTCAGCCACCGTTCACCCCTCCCTGCTCGAGCCAGCACGCGACTGCCCCGGTCCCGACCGGATGGGGGTCCGGCCGCTCGCGGGCGCAACGCGGGCCGGCATCGGGACATCGCGGGTGGAAGGCGCAGCCTGGTGGCATCCGGTCGAGGCGCGGCATCGAGCCGTCGATCTGCACCAACTCGTCGACGCGCGAGCGCAGGCTCGGGATCGAGCCCATCAGACCACGGGTGTAGGGATGGCGCGGCTCGCGAATCACGTCGAGCACCGGGCCCACCTCCGCCAGGCGCCCCGCGTACATCACCGCCACGCGATCCGCGGTCTCCGCGATGACCCCCATGTCGTGTGTGATCAGCATCACCGCGGTGCCGTGCTCCTTGCACAGGCGCTTGAGCAGCGCGGTGATCTGGGCCTGGATGGAGACGTCGAGCGCGGTGGTCGGCTCGTCGGCGATCACCAACTTCGGGTTGGCGCAGAGCGCGAGCGCGATCACCACCCGCTGGCGCATCCCGCCGGAGAATTGATGCGGGAAGTGGTCGATGCGAGTCGTCGGCGCCGGGATGCCGACCGCGGTGAGCGCGGCCACCGCCTGCTCGCGCGCGGTGCGGCGGTCGCATCGCGTGTGCACGCGGATGGTCTCGACGAGCTGGTCGCCGATCGACAGCACCGGGTTCAGGCTGGTCAGCGGATCCTGGAAGATGGCGCCGATCTCGCGCCCACGCACCCGCTCCAGCCCGCGCTCGTCGAGATTGTCGATGCGCGCACCGGCGAGCCGGACCTCACCGGCGGCGATGCGCCCCGGCGGCTCCAGCAACCCGAGCACCGCCATCCCGGTCATCGACTTGCCGGCGCCGGACTCACCCACCACGCCGAGGATCTCCCCCGGCGCGATGTCGAGCGACACGCCGTCGACCGCGACCAGCGTCCCGGACCGAGTCGGGAACTCGACCCGCAGATCGCGCACCGAGAGCACCGGCTGGGTCACCGCGCGCCCCCGCGCAGCGGGTAGCTCGAGGAGAAGATCTCCTCGACCGGCGGATGCCCGTGGGTACGCTCCGGGTAGCGTGCGATCAACCCGTCGAACTGCGCCTGCGCGCGCGGCCAGTCGGTCTCGTCGTCGAAGCCCGCGATGCGGCGCTCGTGCATCACCAGCCGGCCGTCGACCAGCACCGTGGTCACGTCGCGGCCGCTGGCGCCGGTCATCATGCTCTGGATCGGGTCGGGCCCGCGCAGTGTGTGTGCGAGGTCGATCACCGCGATGTCGGCGCGCGCACCCGGGCGCAGGCGACCGAGGTCGGGGCGACCGAGCGCATCCGCGCCGCCGACGGTGGCGGCGTCGTAGTAGTGCTCGGCGCGCACCGCGCCGATGTCACGCTCCACCACCCGACACAGCATCATCCCGAGCTGCATGTTGAGGATCATGTCGGGCGGCCAGGTGTCGGTGCCCATGCCGATGCGCTGACCGGCCTCTCGATAGGTACGGAAGGAGCGGATGACCCCACCGTGACGCGCCGAGACGAGCGGGCAGTGGACGATGGTGGCCCCGCTGTCGCGGATGATGTCGAGGTCGTCGCCGGAGACGTACGTCGCATGCGGCAGGAGGGAGCGCTCGGAGAGGAAGTCGAGCGAGCGCAGCCATCCCGGCGCGGTCGTCCCGTGCAGGCGGCGCAGCGTGTCGACCTCCATCTGACCCTGGCAGCAGTGCAGGCGAATCGGGACGGCGAGGTCACGCGCGGCCGCCGCGGATCGACGCAGCAGCTCGGCGGTGCAGGTCTCGACGCGATCGGGAGCGAGCATCGCGCGCACCAGTCCACCGTGGGTGTCGTCGTGGCGGCGGCAGAAGTCGATCGCGGCCTCGAGCTCGGCGAGGCCACGCGCCTCGTCGAAGTCCGCGACCATCGTGCCGTCGGACTCCACCACCACGTTGCCGGTGCGGTAGGCCGGTCCGAGGTAGACACGCAAGCCCAGCTCGACCGCGGCGTCGATCGCCGCCTCGAACTCACCGACGGTCTCGCCCCACTGGCGATAGAACAGCGACGCGATCGGCAGCGCGGTGGTGATGCCGTTTCGCAGGAGCTGCGCGAACGCGAAACGCTTCTGGTAGGCGAGCTCGTCCTCGGAGTACATCTCGTACGGACCGCGCTCGACGTAGGAACGCGGCCAGACCCGACCCTTGCGCCAGGCCGGTTGGTTGTCGAAGCCGAGGATGGTGGTGTCGAGGTCGGACAGCGCGTCGAGGTCGACGAAGCCGGGGCCAATCAGCGCATCCCCGAGGTCGAGCCGATGCGCGACCTCGCCGGCATAGCCGTGACCGACGAAGCGCACAGCGCCCTCGTCCACCACCACCTCGCCACCGGGCAACAGGACGTGGTGGTCGTTCTCGTGGCCGACCACCCAGCGCGCGGTGAGCAGGAGCGGACCGCGCGGGCGCTCGCCGAGGCGCAGGCTCACGGCGCCTCGACCAGCGCGACGCCGTCGCGCGCGACCACGCGACCGCCCTTCACCACCAGGTGACGCGGCGCACGGGTGACCACCGCATCGGTCAATGTCTCGCCGCCGACCAGCACGAGATCGCCGTGGCAGCCGACCTCGAGGCCGTAGCCCTCGAGCGCCATCACCTTGGCGCCGCCGTGGGTGCAGACGTCGAGCGCGATCTCGACCTCGTCGTCGCGGCGCAGGTTGTTGCGAAGACCCACCAGCATCGCGCGCTCGAGCATGTCCGCGTTGCCGTAGGGACCCCAGGTGTCGCGCATGCCGTCGGTCCCGGCGCAGACCACCACGCCCGCGTCGCGGAGCTGCTTCACCACCGGCACCGGGCGCGACGCCGACCCGGTGGTCATGATGTGCACCCCGGCCTCGGCGAGTTGCTCGACCAGCCGCGCGACGTAGGCCTTGTCGTCCATGCCGAGGCAGAACGCGTGGCTCACCGTCACCTTGCCCTGCATACCGAGCGCGCGGGTGCGCTCGATGATCAGCTCCATCGAGAAGCCGCCGAGCTCGCCGAGCTCGTGGACGTGGATGTCGACCGGCTTGCCGTGGCGCTCGGCCAGCTCGAAGACAGTGTCGACATGGCCCTTCGGGTCGCGGTCCATGCCGGCCGGGTCGATGCCGCCCACGACCTCCGCCCCGAGCGCGAGGGCGCGGTCCATCAGCTCGACCGTGCCCGGTCGGATCAGCATCCCGCTCTGGGGGAACGCGACCAGCTCGATGTCGATCACGCCCCGCAGCGCATCCCGTGTCGCCATCACCCCCTCGATGGAGCCGACGCCGGACTCGGTGTCGACGTCGACGTGGCTGCGGATGTGGGTCGAGCCCTTCGACACCGAGAGCACCGCCTGGCGCATCGACTGACGGTGCGGGTCGATGCCCAACGTCTTCTTCGCGGCGCGCTCGTTGTCGATCTTGTCGATCAGCCGCGGCCCGACCTCGTTGCGATACCAGGGCATGCCGAGCAAGGTCTTGTCGAGATGGGTGTGGGCCTCGACCAGTCCCGGGATCGCGATCGCGCCCGCGCCGTCGACCGCGTCGACACCGGCGGCGGAGAGCCCTGTTCCGATGGCCTCGATCCGTCCGTCGCGAATCAGGATGTCGGCGCGCGCACCCGCCATCGGGCGCACGTCGCGCAGCAGCAGGGAGTGGGGCATCGGGTCGACCTCCGGGGGGTTCGGCTCATCTGAGCTTCGGATTGAGGGCATCACGCAGCCAGTCACCGATGACGTTGACCGCCAGCACGATCAGGCCGAGCTGCGCCGCGGGAAACACCACGATCCACCACAGCCCCGAGAACAGGTACTGGTTGCCGATACGGATCAGGGTGCCGAGCGAGGGCTCGGTCGGTGGCATGCCGACGCCGAGGAAGGACAGCGTCGCCTCGATGAGGATGGCGAGACCGAAGTTCAGCGTCGCCGCCACCATCACCGGGGTCAGGGTGTTGGGCAGGATGTGGGTCAGCATGATGCGGCTGGCCGGCACCCGGATGAGACGCGCCGCCAGCACGTACTCCTTGCCGCGCTCGACCATGGTCGAGGCACGCACCGTGCGCGCGTACTGCACCCAGGCGGTGAGCGCGATGGCGCAGACCAGGATCACCGCGGACAGCGTCTCGCGCAAGCCCACCGGCAACAGCTCCCGGAACACCGCTGTCACCAGGATGGCGATCAGAATGGTCGGGATGGAGAGCAGGATGTCGGCGATGCGCATCAGCACGTTGTCGATCACGCCACCGAAGTAGCCGGCGACCAGGCCGAGGCTCAGGCCGACCGCCATCGACAACAACACCGAGGCGAGGCCGATCGCGAGCGACACCCGCGAGCCGTAGAGGATCGCCGAGAGCACGTCACGCCCCTGGACGTCGGTGCCGAGCACGTACGGCCATCGCCCGTCGGCGCTCCACACCGGGGGCAGCTCGGAGTTGTCGAGGTCGAGGGATGCGAGGTCGTAGGGATCCTGCGGCGCGATGAGCGGCGCGGCGAATGCCGAGACGATGATCACCACCAGCATGACGATGGCGACTTGCGCCGCGCGGTGCCGGCGCAGGCTCCACCACAGCTCGCTGTCGCGGATGCGTCGGCCGAGACTGGCTTCGGTGGCCGCCATGTCAGCGCGCCGCGTCCTCGCGAAGTCGCGGGTCGACCACCGCGTAGGTGATGTCCACGACCGTGTTGATGGCGACGAAGATGAAGGAGACCAGCACCAGATAGGCCGCCATCACCGGGATGTCGACGAAGGTCACGGCCTGGATGAACAGCATCCCCATCCCCGGCCACTGGAACACCGTCTCGGTGATCAGCGCGAACGCGATCAGGTTCCCGATCTGCATGCCGGTCATCGTGATCACCGGCATCAGGCAGTTGCGCAACGCGTGGCGGAAGTTGACCAGCCGCGCCGGCAGGCCGCGGGCGCGCGCGAACTTGATGAAGTCGGTGCGCAACACCTCGAGCATCTCCGCCCGCACCAGGCGCATCACCAGTGTGATCTGGAACAGCGAGAGCGAGATCGCCGGCAACACCAGGGCGGCACGCCCGCTCGGGGTCAGCACCCCGGTGCTCCACCAGCCGAGTTGGACGACGTCGCCGCGGCCGAAGGCGGGCAGCACGCCGAGGGTGATCGAGAAGATGAGGATCAGGACGATGCCGACCACGAAGCTCGGCAGGGAGACGCCGACGATCGAGGTCATCTGCAGCGTGTCGCTGAGCCAGGAGTCGCGATGGATGGCGGTGATCACGCCGAGCGGGATCCCCACCACCAGCGACAGGATGGTCGCCACGATGACCAGCTCGAAGGTCGCCGGGAAGCGCTCACCGATGAGCTTCATCACGTCTTGCTGGTTGCGATAGGAGATGCCGAAGTCGCCCTGCAACGCATTGGTCACGAAGCGCACGAACTGCATCGCGAAGCCGTCGTTCAGGCCAAGGCGCTCGCGCAGCTCCGCACGCTCGGCCTGCGTCGCCTGCTCGTTCAGCATCATCTCGACCGGATCGCCGACGAAGCGAAAGATCATGAACGCCATGAACGCGACGGTGAGCATCACCAGCGCGGCATTGGCGGTACGCTTGACGAGGAAGGCGAGCATGGTGGGGTGAGCACGAGTGCACGGTCACCGGCCGGTTCGCGCCGGCCGGTGACCGCGCGACACTCACATCTTCGTGTACCAGAGGCGCGGCTTGTTGTCCGGGAACTGCGGCATCTCCTTCACGTCGTTCCCGACCGCCCAGGCCATCGGCTGCTGGTGCAGCGGCAGCAGGATGATCTCGTCCTTGGCGATCTTGAGCGCCTGGGTCTCGAGCGCGAGGCGCTTCGGCGTGTCGAGCTCCTTGCCCGCTGCCTGCACCAGCTTGTCGAGCTCGGGGTAGGACCAGTCACCCCAGTTGAAGACACCGGCGGTGCCTTCCTTGGTGTGCAGGATCTGGATCAGCGGGCTGTAGGCGTCGAGCATCGGCAGGGTGGCCCAGCCGATGGTGTAGACGTCGGTCTTGCCTCCGGTTCGCTTCGGGGTCTGCACCGCGCGCGGCGCGATGTCGAGCTTGGGCTTGAGGCCGACGCGCGACCACATCGCCGCAATCGCCTGGCAGATCTCCTCCTCGTTGACGTAGCCGCCCTGCATGCAGTTGAAGACGAACTCGAAGCCCTCGGGATAGCCGGCCTCGGCGAGCAGCGCCTTGGCCTTGTCGGCATCGAAGGGCAGACGCTCGTCGAGCTCGGGCGCGTAGCCGGGGATCTCCGGGGCGACCAGCGCGCCGGCGTTGCGCGACTTGCCACGCATCACCCGCTTCTGGATCTGGTCCATGTTGATCGCCTGGTACATCGCGGTGCGCACGCGCAGATCGTTCAGCGGGTTCTTGCCGCCGTCGACCAGCTCGGCGCGACGATTGAAGCCGAGCATGATGGTGCGCAGATCGGTGCGCTCGAGCACCTTCACGCTCGGGCTCGCCGCGAGGCGCGGGAGATCCTGCACCGGCGCCTCGTTGGTGAAATTGATCTCGCCGGACAGCAGCGCGGCGACCCGGGTCGCGGCCGAGGTGATCGGGTTCAGCTCGATGCGAGTGAGATTGTGCTGCGGCGTGTCCCACCAGTCCGGGTTGACCACGAACACGGTCTTCGCGTCGGGCTGGCGGCTCTCGACCTTGAACGGCCCGGTGCCGTTGGCGTTGTAGGTCGCGTAGCCCTCGACCTTCTTGCCGATGTCGGTGGGCAACTCCGCGTTGTTCGCGACCAGCCACTCCTTGTCGAAGATGTGGATGTTGGTGAGGTCGTTGAGCAGCAGCGGGTAGGTGCCGTTCAGCACGATGTCCACGGTGTGGTCGTCGACCACCTTCGAGCTCGCATAGGCCGGCAGGTTGCCCTTCAGCGGCGAGGTCTCGTGGCTCACGCGGATCAGCGAGGCGACCACGTCGTCGGCGGTGAACGGATTGCCGTTGTGGAACTTCACCCCCTGCCGGAGCTTGAAGCGCCAGGTCACCCCGTCCGCCATCACCTCCCAGGAGGTGGCGAGCGCGGGCTCGATCTTGAGGTCGCGGTCGTAACGAACCAGGCCCTCGTAGACGTGGTTGAGGACGTTGATGGTGAAGCTGTCCCCGTACGAGTACGGGTCGAGCGACCCGATGTCACGATTCGCGCCCCATTTGAGCGTGTTGGCGTGGGTGGCGACGAGCGGCGCGGCGGCCAGGGTGGCCACTGCGCACGCGACCGCGGCGAACTTCTTCATCTGGCGCGCTCCTCAGTCCTTGTCGATGGGTTACGGGCGGCTCGGTTGCCGCCATCTGGCTCGGCAGCATCCCGGGAGATCTCGTATACAGTTCCGACTCTAGTCGTGTACGATTCCCGGCGTCAACGTCGTCGTGAGCCGCCGATGCGTGGTGGCAGCGGCGACCACGACGGACCGCAGCAACGGCGATAGCAACCCTTGGGCCAAGTCCGCCCCGAGCTCCTCCCCGGCCGTAGCGCGCGCATCTGCGCGGCGCTTCGTCACGCGATCCTCGAGCAGGCGCTGCTGCCCGGAACCAAGCTCCCCGAGGATCTGGTGGGCGAGCAGTTCGGGGTCAGCCGCACGGTGGTGCGCGACGCCTTCATCCGCCTCCACACCGAGGGTCTGATCGACCTCCAACCGCACCGCGGCGCGGCGGTGGCGGTACCTGGAATCGAGGAGGCACGCGAGGTATTCGAGGCGCGGCGCTGCCTGGAGGCGGCGACCGTGCGCACGCTGGCCAGCCGCATCGACGCCGACGACATCGCCCGCCTGGAGACCCATGTCGACGACGAGGTGGCGGCGCGCGACGGTGATCCGCCGCGGTCGATCCGGCTCGCCGGCGAGTTCCACGTGGTGCTCGCCGAGCTCGCCGGCAACCAGGTCCTCGCCCGATTCGTGAGCCAGGTGGTCTCGCGCTGCTCCCTGATCCTCGCCGTGCACCGTCGTCCGCACTCACCCGACTGCGCCGTCGAGGAGCACCGGGGGATCATCGATGCACTGAGACGGTGCGACGGCGACGCGGCGGCGGCCTTGATGGAGCGCCACATCGGCGCGGTGGAGGAGCGGGCGGCGGTCGAGCCGCCGCGCGAGGTCGACGTCTCAGAGGTGCTGATGCGCTACACCGCCGGCAACCGACGCTAGCCACGGGGACGATCGCCGCGCCGCGGACGGCCTGGCCGGTGCTCCGCACGTCATCGGGCCGCGCCGCGCACGCGCTCGCGGTGGAAGACGTAAAGGCCGGAGCCGACGATGATCGCGACGCCGACCCAGGTCACCGCGTCGGGGAAATCGTCGAACAGCACCCACCCGAGCAGGGTCGCACTCACGATCTCCAGGTACTGGAACGGCGCCAGCAAGGTCGCCGGGGCGCGTCGAAAGGCGTGGACCACCAACAGGTGACCGGCGGTCGCAATCACCCCCAGCCCGGCGAGCAGGGCCCACTGCGTGGCGGTCGGCAGGCGCGGGCGTAGGAGCTCCACGTCGAGGACGGCGCCGACGCCGAGGGCGACCGTCATGACCAGGCCGCCGAACACGCCGACCAGGAGCTGCATCCACGCCGGATCCTCGTGCGGGGCGGTGCGGCGGGTGAGCAGCAGGTAGACCGCGAAGGAGACCGCCGCCGCCAGCGGCAGCAGCGACACCAGGCCGAAGCCGCCGAAGCCCGGACGGATCACCACCACCGCGCCCACGAGGCCGACCACCACCGCCGAGATCCGGCGCCACCCCACCGGCTCGCCGAGGAACACCGCCGCCAGCATCGTCACCAGCAACGGCTCGACGAAGAAGATGGCGATCGCGTTGGCGAGCGGCATGTGCTGCACGGCGGTGAAGAAGAGCAGGGTCGCGGCGGCCATCAGCACGCCGCGCAACGCGTGAACGCCCATGCCGGCGC
Organism: Ectothiorhodospiraceae bacterium; assembly: GCA_024234875.1. Taxonomy (GTDB): domain Bacteria; phylum Pseudomonadota; class Gammaproteobacteria; order HK1; family HK1; genus JACKNM01. Next base: position 241,295 of record JACKNM010000004.1, read on the forward strand.
GCGGACGCCGCACGCGCACCCGCAGCACCAGGGGCAACATGAACAGGGTCTGGAAGAAGAACCGGCACCATGCGATGAGCCCCGGCGACACCGAGCCGCCGAGCCACTTGGCGATGGCGTCGATTCCAGGAAGGGTCAGCATCGCCACCACCATCAGGGCCATGGCGTGCTGCACCGCGCGTCTGTCGTCGTTGCTCATCGCCGCATGCTGCCAGAAGCCGGCGCGCGGCGCGCCGTCGGTCGCCGCCGCCGAGCCAGGTACAGTTCCGAGCCGGCCCTGGCGAGGACCATCGATGATTCGGCTGCGCGGCATCTCCATGCACTACGCCCTCGGCGAGACGCCGGTGCGCGTGCTCGAGCGGGTCGACCTCGACATCGCGCAGGGCGAGCGGATCGCCATCGCCGGCCCGTCGGGCTCGGGCAAGACCACCCTGCTCCTGCTGCTCGCCGGGCTCGAGCGCCCGAGCGAGGGCACGGTGAGCCTCGATGGTGTCGACCTCGGGAGGCTCGACGCCGACGGGCTGGCCGATCTTCGCCGTGACCGCATCGGCATCGTGTTCCAGTCGTTCCACCTGGTGCCCTCGCTGAGCGCGCTGGACAACGTGGCGCTGCCGCTGGAGATCGCCGGCCGGCGCGACGCGCGGCGCCGGGCCGCCGACCTGCTCGACCAGGTCGGGCTGGCGCCGCGCGCGCGTCACTTCCCGAGCCAGCTCTCCGGCGGCGAGCAGCAGCGGGTGGCCATCGCGCGCGCGCTGGCCAATCGCCCGGCCTTGCTGCTCGCCGACGAGCCGACCGGCAACCTGGACTCCGACACCGGCGAGCGCATCGCCGACCTGCTGCTGCGGCTCGACCGCGAGAACGGCGCGACGTTGGTGCTGGTCACCCACGACCTCGACCTCGCCGCGCGCTGCGACCGCGTGCTGCGACTGCACGACGGCAAGCTGGTGCCGCGGCCTCGCCACGGTGACGCCACCGCGACCCGGGAGGATGCGACCGATGCCGATCGGCCGGCTGCTCGCGCTCGCCTGGCGTGATCTGCGCGCCAGCGGGCGCTCGCTGTGGGTGCTCTGCGCCTGCCTCGCGCTCGGCGTGACGCTGATCGCCGCCAGCGGCGGGCTTTTCCACCAGGTCAGCCGCGCGTTGCTCGACGACACCCGCGCGCTGTTCGGCGGCGACGTCGAGGTCCGCGACCGCCAGCCGCTGCCACCGGAGGTGGTGCGCTGGATGGAGAGCCGCGGACAGGTCTCACTGCTGATCGAGCTGCGCACCATGCTCTCGACCCCGGCCGGCCGGGTGCAGCTCGCGGAGCTGCAGAGCTACGACGCCCACTACCCGCTCTACGGCGAGGTCGAGCTGAATCCACCCGGCGCCATCGCCGAGGTGCTGGCGCCACGCGAGACGGCCGACGGCATCCGCCACGGCGTCGCCCTCGACCCGGTGCTCGCGACGCGCCTCGGCGTCGGTGTCGGCGACGTGGTCGAGGTCGGGATGGTCGACGCCGAGGTGCGGGCCCTGATCGCGCGCCAGCCGGATCGCTCGCTGCGCGCCGACTGGCGCGGCCCGCCGGTGCTGGTCTCGGCCGACGTGTTGCCGGCGACGGAGCTCATCCAGCCCGGCAGCCGCGTGGCCTACCGCTACCGCGTCAGGACCGACGAGGCGCCGGCGACCTGGCGCAGCGCCTTCGCCACCCGCTTCACCACCGGCGACTGGGAGGTGCGCACCTTCACCGAGCGCAGCGAGCGCATCGCCGAGGTGCTCGGCCAGGTGGCGTCGGGCCTGCTGCTCATCGGCTTCAGCGCGCTGTTCGTCGGCGGCCTCGGCGTCTTCAACAGCGTCCACGCCTATCTGCAGCGCAAGCTCGCCACGATCGCCACGTTGCGCGCCCTCGGCCTGCGCGACCGACGGCTGGCGGCGGTCTACCTGATCCAGATCGGGCTGCTCGCCGGCGGCGCGAGCCTGGCTGGAACCCTCGCCGGCGGCGCGCTCGCGCTCGCGGGGGCGAGCGTCGCGGCCGAGCGCCTGCCGGTGGCCCCGGCCGCGGCCGCGCTCGTCCTGCCCCTGACGGTGGCGTGGCTGTTCGGGGTGCTCACCGCACTGACCTTCGCCCTCCCCGCGATCGGTCGTGCGCTGTCGGTGAGCCCGGCGGCGCTGTTTCGCGGCATCGCCGGCGCGGTCACCGCGACGCCGCGCCGCTACTGGTGGCTCACCGCCATCGGCGCCGCGCTCACCGCCTCGCTGGTGGTGGCGGCGCTGCCCCAACCGCTGTTCGGCGCCGGGTTCATCGCCTTCGCGCTCACGCTCCTCGTGCTGTTGGAGGGGGTGGTCCGTGGTCTGCGCCTCCTCGCGCGGCGGCTGCTCGAGCACCCGTCGCTCGAGGGGCGGCTGGCGGCGCGGTTGGCGGTCGCGAGCCTGGCACGCGAGGGGTCGCCGTTGCGACCGGCGTTGCTCTCGCTCGGCTCGGCCCTGACCCTGCTCGTCGCCTCGACCCTGGTGGTGTTCTCGATCCTGCGCACCATCGACGACACCATCCCCGAGCGCGCGCCGGCGCTCGTCTTCTACGACATCTCCGCCAGTCAGCTCGACGACTTCCGGGCCGCGATCGAGGCGGCGCCGAGCCTCACCCGGCTCGACGTGGCGCCGCTGGTGCTCGGACGACTCTCGCGGGTGAACGGCGAGCAACTTCGCGACAGCACCGACGAGGACCGCCGGCTCGAGGCGCGCGACGAGCACAAGCTGAGCTACCGCGCCGGGAACTTCGACAACGTGGTGGTCGAGCGCGGCGCATGGTGGCCGGACGACTACCGCGGGCCGCCGCAGGTCGCGATGGAGGATCGGGAGGCCGACCAGCTCGGGCTCGCGGTCGGGGACCGCCTGCGGTTCGACATTCTCGGTGAGACCCTGGAGGCGGATCTGGTCGCGATCTACGGCCAGCGCCGCTTCGAGGCGCGGTTCTGGCTGGAGGGCATCTTCTCCGACGGCGCCCTCGACCGCTTCGTCACCCGTTACGTGGCCACTGCCTACATGAGTGACGACGACGCCGTCGCCGCGCAGGCACGCCTCGCCGGGGTGGCCCCGAACGTGGTCACGGTGCGCACCGCCGGCCTGCTCGCAGAGGCCCGTGGGGTGCTCGCTCGCGCGAGCGCGGGACTCGCGGTGCTGACCGCGGTGAGCCTCACCGCATCGCTGCTGGTGCTCGCGAGCGCGCTCGCCGCGTGCCGGGTGCGCCAGGTCTACGACGCGACGGTGCTGCACACCCTCGGTGCGCGTCAGCGTGCCATCCGTCAGGCCCTCGCCTTCGAGCACACCCTGCTCGCGCTGGTCACCTCGGCCTTCGGCGCGCTGCTCGGGGGTACCGGCGCCGCGGCGTTCGTGGCCCTCCGCCTCGAGCTCGCGACCGGCGGCGGCTGGTGGCTCGGCGCGGTGGTGGCGACGGTGGTGAGCGTCGCGAGCCTCGGCCTCGCTGCGCGTCATCTCGCGCGCGAGCTGCGGGTATCGCCGGCGCTCCTGCTGCGCGCCGGGGGCTGATCGCGCGACCGACGGCGGGGCCGGCGGTTGCCCCGGCCGCCGTCGCGGCGGCATGCTTGCCGGGTCCGATGTCCGACGAGGTCACCGCGATGTCCGCCCATCCATCGCAGCCCGGAGCCACGGTTGCGAGCGCGCCATGCCCACCACCCTGGCAGCGCCCGCTCGACGGCGCGTCGGCGTGGCGGCGCGACGACATCGGCGCGAGTCACTGGCGGGTCGACGTGCCGGATCGCTGCCTTCGCGAGCTGGACGCGCTGGTCGACCTCCTACGCGCGCACCCGATACCGACCGAGATGCTCGACCCGACCGACTATCCGCTCGACGCCGCCCGAGCGCTCATGCACGAGGTGCGCACGACGCTCGACGAGGGCGTCGGCTTCGCGGTCGTCGACCGGCTGCCGGTCGAGCGCTGGGGCGAGCAGGCGTCGAAGCAGGTCTACTGGCTCCTCAGCAGCCTCATCGAGCGGCCGGTGGCGCAGTCGTTCGACGCCAAGATGCTCTACGACGTGCGCGACACCGGGAAGACCATCGACACCCGGGTGCGCGGCGACCTCACCCGCCAGGAGCTCTCCTGGCACACCGACTACGGCTTCAACCATCCGCCGCCCTATATCGGGCTGCTGGTGCTCGCGGTGGCGCCGACCGGCGGGGTCAGCAGCGTCGCCAGCATGCACACCGCCCACGACGTGCTGCGCCAGCGGCACCCGGAGCTGCTCGAGCGCCTGTACCGCCCGTTCCACTGGAACCGGCAGGGCGAGCACCCCGAGGGCGACCCGATCACCCACGCCTATCCGATCTTCTCGGAGCGCGACGGCGAGGTCCGTGGCCGCTTCATCAAGTGGTTGCTGTACCGGGGCTACGAGCTGGTCGGCGAGCCCTTCGACGCGCTCGGTCGGCAAGCCCTGGAGACGATGTTCGCGGTGATGAGCGAGCCCGAGCACCACGTGAGCTTCGTGCTCGAGCCGGGGCAACTCGAGTACCTGCGCAACGACCGCGTCGCGCACTGCCGAACCGAGTACGAGGACGACCCCCGGCCGGACGCGCCGAAACGCCACCTGGTGCGCATCTTCCTGCGCGACGCCGGCCGCCGCAGCTACATGGGCTGACCGCCCCACCACCCCCGGTCGCTGAGCCGGGCCTCGCCACGCGAGGCCCGAGTCGAAGCGCATCCCCGAGCACACGCGCCGCGCGGGCGAGCGATCGGTATCATCCGCGCCCCATGGACGTCTGGGTCTTCGGTTACGGCTCGCTCATCTGGCGGCCCGACTTCCCGTTCCGGGAGGCGCGGCCGGCGCGGGTGCACGGCTGGGTGCGACGGTTCTGGCAGGGCTCGCACGACCATCGCGGCCTGCCGCACGCCCCGGGGCGGGTGGTGACCCTGGTGCCGGAGCCCGACGGCATCTGCGACGGCATGGCCTATCGCATCGCCCGCGAGGTGGTGGTCGAGACCTTCGAGCGGCTCGACCACCGCGAGAAGAACGGTTACGAGCGCCATCCGGTCCAGCTCGTGTTCCGCGACGGGCCGGACAGCGACGGCATCGTCTACATCGCCCCACGCGACAACCACGCCTTCCTGGGCCCGGCGCCGTTGGGCGCGATGGTGGCCCAGATCCGCGCCTGCGCGGGGCCGAGCGGCACCAACCTCGACTACCTGCTCCGGCTGGCGGCGTCGCTGCGCGAGATGCAGGCCGACGACCCCCACGTGTTCGAGCTCGAGCGCGCGGTCACCGAGGCCACCGGCTGACCTCCTCACCCGCTCCGAGCGGCCTCACCCCACCGGCGACATCCGACCGAGGGCGCTCCACCACAGATAGGTGAGCGGCCACAACACCAGCCAGCTCGCGAGCGCCACCGGCAGCAGCACCCGCGTCGCCGGCGCGAACCCCACCTGCCCGAGCGCCAGCCCGATGACCAGCGGGGCGGCCTGATAGGGAAACGCCGCGACCGAGAACCCGTTGACGATGCACATCAGCATCGTCATCAGGGGCAGGTCGGCGACCCGCGCCGCCCCCTCCGCGAGCGGGGTCATGATGGCCACCGCGCCCGGGTTGGTGGCGAAGAACGTCAGCAGGCTGGTGAGACCGGAGAAGGCGGCGAAGGCGAGGCCGGGCTGGTCCGGCCCGAGCTGGAGACGGCCGAGCACGACGTCGGCCACCGCGACGCCGAGACCGGCGTGCGCCACCAGCGCCCCGACCCCGAGCACCCCGCCGGTGTAGACGATCGCCGACAGGCTCACGTCGCGCCGAAACGCGTCCGGCGGAACGAGGTCGATGCCCGGCAGCAGACAGACGATCGCCGCCGCAGTCGCGATCCATCCGGGTGCGATGCCGTGCCACGAGTCGGTCATCCACAGCGCGAGGGCGACACAGAGCACCGCCAGCAGGCGTCGCCCGTCGCGTCCGAGGGTGGGCGGCTCGGTCGCGGCCGCAGCGGGGCTCGCGGCGGCGATCTCGGCCGGGAACGTCCGGCAGATCACGAGCGCGAGCAGCACCCCCTTCACCGCGCCGGAGAGCGGGAAGTGCATCAGCAGATACTCCCAGTAGCCGGGCACGGCGCCGTAGATGGTGTCGGCCATGCCGAGCAGCACCACGTTCGGGAGATTGGCCGGGAGGATGGTGGTCGGCACCAGGAAGGTGGTGGTCACCGAGGCCAGCACCAGCCCGGTTCGCCCGGTGCTACCGGCACCGAAGCCGAGGCGCTCGGCCACCGCGATGACGATCGGCGTGAGGATCACCATGCGCGCCATGCTCGACGGCACGAGGAAGGCGAGCGCGGTGGCACCGAGCACCGTCGCCAACACCATCGTCGGGTAGCCGCCACCGACCCGGGCGAGGAACAGGCCGGCGAGCCACGCGCCGAGCCCGGAGCGGGTGGTCGCCACCCCGAGCACCAGGCCACCGAGGACCAGCCACATCGCGCTCGACGCGAAGCCGGAGAACACCACCTCCGGCGGCGCCACCGCCCCGGCCATCGCGAGCACGAAGAACACCATCGCCGGAACGTGCTCGGGCACCACCGCGGTGGCCCACAGCCCGATGCACAGCACGCACAGCGCCGCCGCCTGCATCGCCACCGGGGTCAGCCCGGCGGGAGGCGTGGTGAGCGCGATGGCCACCGCGGCCGCGAGCAGCCCGCCGATGATGGCGTAGCGGCGCGCGAGGGACGGCGCGCCGGGAGCGCTCATGACGACCTCCAGCGCGCGGCGCCACTGGCGCGGCCGGTGCTACAGCAGGAGTGACGGGTGGGCGGCATGCGCGCGCATTCTGGCACGACCGAGCGCCCTCGCGGGCCCCCCGCACTCCGACCGTGGCACGTGGCGCCACCTGGCTGATAGCCTGTCCCGCCTCCGGCCCCGCACGGTCGACCGCGGAGACCCCTCACCATGCCGATCACCGCATCCGACGCGCAGACCATCGCCCGCGACATCCTGGCGTGGCGGCACTCGCGCACCCGCCGCCAGCCGTTGACCGCGCTCGCGCGTGACGACCTCGACGGCGCCTACGCGGTGCAGGATGCGCTCCTGCCCCTGCTGACCGCCGATGGTGGCGGCGAGATCGTCGGCTACAAGATCGCGCTCACCAGCGCCGCGATGCAGCGCATGGTCAACGTCGGCCATCCACTGGGCGGCGCGGTGCTCGCCGGCGTCGTCCACCACTCACCGGCCGAGGTGAGCCTCGCGACCTTCGTGAATCTCGGGCTCGAGTGCGAGGTCGCGGTGCGGCTCGGTGTCGACCTCCCGGCCGACGGCGCGCCGTACTCCCGCGCGTCGGTCGCGGCCCGGGTCGACGCGGTGGCGCCGGCCTACGAGCTGGTGGAGGACGGCGGCATCGACTACGACCGTATCGACGCCGTCACCCTCATCGCCGACAACTGCTGGAACGGTGGCGTGGTGCTGGGCGAGTGGGTGCGCGGCGATGCCGACCGCTGGCTCGACCCGGCATTCGCCGCCGCGCCGACCACCCTGGCGATGAACGGCGAGCGGGTCTCCGAGGGCAAGGTCGGCGACGCCATGGGTCACCCGCTGGAGGCCGTCGCCTGGGTCGCGAACCTGCTCGCGGGCCGCGGGCGCACGATGCGGGCCGGCATGCTGGTGATGACCGGAAGCTCGGTGCGCACCGCATTCCCGAGGGCCGGCGACCGCGCCCGCTTCGACGTCGCCGGCCTGGGCGGCGTGGACCTCTCGGTCGTCGGCTGAGCATGCAGCGTTTGCGCGGCTGTCTGGTAGCGCTCGTCGCCTACCTCGCCCTCGCCGCGCCGGTCACCGCGCTCGAGATCGACGCTCGGGAGGCGCGGAGCATCGCCGAGCAGGTGTGGCGCAACGAGACCGGCGGCGATCCGCGCAAGCTCCTGTGGTGGAACACCGGTGAGGCCTTCGCCTCGCTCGGTATCGGGCACTTCATCTGGTTCCCGACCGGTGTCGACGCCCCGTTCGAGGAGAGCTTTCCGGCCTTGCTCGCCCATCTCGAGCAGCGCGGGGTCGCGCTGCCGGCGTGGCTGCGCGGCCAGCCGCCCTGCCCCTGGGCCGACCGCGAGGCGTTCCTCGCCGCCCGCGACGGCGACTCCGCCCGTGAGCTCGAGGCGCTGCTGCGAGACACCTTCGACTTGCAGGCGGAGTTCCTCCTCGGCCGGCTCGAGGCGGCGCTGCCGGCAATCCTGGCCGCGGTGGATCCGGCCAGGCGCGACGTCGCCACGGGTGCTGCGCGCGCACTGCTCGCCACCCCTGCCGGACGCTATGCGCTCATCGACTACGTGAACTTCAAGGGCACCGGCCTGTCCCCGCGCGAGCGCTACCAGGGCGAGGGATGGGGGCTCGCGCAGGTCCTGGCGGCGATGCCCGAGGACGTCGATCGATCGCGCGTCGCGCGGGCGTTCGCCGACGCCGCGGCGGCGGCGATGCGAGGGCGCGTCGCCCGCGCCCCGCCCGAGCGCAACGAGGCCCGCTGGTTGCCCGGCTGGCTGAAGCGGATCGACACCTACCGGCGCTGACCCGGCGGACCGGCGTCACGTCGCCAGATCATAGAGTCGGTCGGCGGATGGCGGTATCCTTCCGCGGTCGCCCGAACGCGTGATCCCATGCGCCGTCTCGATCGCCGAATCGCCGCCGTCCTGGCCACGGTCCTGGTCGCCAACCTGCTGCTGCCCGCGTGGCTGATGGCGGCGAGCGCAAGCGATGCGGCGACCGGCGCGCGTCAGGTGGTGCTCTGCACCGCCAGCGGGCTGCAACTGGTCACCCTGGAGCAGTCGCCGGCGGACGGTGACCGCTCCGAGCACGGGCCGGCCCCGGCACTCGGTCACGGCTGCCCGCTCTGCATCGCGTGCCCATTGTGCTCCGGTGGCGGCTGCGAATCGGCGTCGCCGGGGTTCGTCACCAGCCCGCCACACCACGGCGGACGCGCGCTCGTGGTGCGCCCGGTGACGCTCCCACCGATCCTTCCGACTCCGCAGGCCCGTCCTCCGGTGCGTGCGCCACCGGTGCGTGCGGCCTGAGCACCACGCCCGCGACTCGCGGGCGCACCACTCGATCGCGCGCCCCCCGACCGAGGTCCCCGGGGCGCCACATCGCATGCACGAATCGGGAGAGGACGATGCACGTCATCACGCACTGGATCCACCGGGCCGCGACCGTGGCCCTGCTCGCCGCCGCGACCACCGCCGCCGCCACCGAGCCGACGCGCCTCGGCGCGATCACCATCGAGTCACCCTGGGTTCGCCTGGTGCCGCCGGTCTCCGAGACCTCGGCCGGCTACATGACCCTTCGCAACGCCGGCACCGAGGCCGACCGCCTGCTCGCGGCCGCGGCCCCGGTCTCGAAGCGGACCGAGCTCCACACCCACGTCATGGAGGGCGGGCTGGCGAAGATGCGGCAGGTCGACGCGGTCGAGATCCCAGCCGGCGGCGCGGTGAGCTTCGCGCCCGGCGGCCTGCACATCATGCTCATCGGGCTCGCCCGACCACTCGACGCGGGTGAGTCGATTCCGGTCACCCTCACGTTCGAGCGCGCGGGACGCGTCGAGGTCGTCTATCCGGTGCAGGCGGCGCCCATGGCGAGCGGGGGCCATGGCGGACACGGCATGGGACACGGTCAGGGCAAGACGCAGTGACGCGCCGGCCGGGCCGCCGCCGGGCGGCCCGGTCGACCCCGCCACTGCCGACTCAAGAGGGTGCCGACGGCGGTCGACAAACTCGGCTCCCGGCGCCGGCTCCGGCGCAGCGCAGGAGAGACGCGCCGTGCACCCCATCCACCGCCTCGCCGCCTGCACCCTGGCAGCCAGCGTCCTCGTCACCACGGCCGCGGCAAGCCCCACCGAGCCCCGCCCCGCCGCGACGGACGCGTTCCTCGAGGTCGCGTACTTGTGGTGGATCGCGGACGCCTACCCGACCGACACCGGCGAGCGCGAGTGCATCGCCTGGACCAATGACGACCTGGACAACAGCTTCAGCGTCATCGCCACCACCTCCGGCGGCCTGCGGATTCGCTACGACGAGCCGATCGAGCTCAACGGCCGGCCGCTGCTGTCGAGGTCCGATCCGGTGCGGCTGGTGGTGGTCGGGCCGCGCGAGGTGAGATTCCACAACGTCGCGGTCGAGACCGGGGTCGGCCCCGACGGGCGCCGCTTCCTCACCGTGAGTGGGCCCGACCGAGAGGCGCCGGCCATGGTGCGGGCGTTGCACACCGGCCGCCAGGTGCGGCTCGACCGGTTCAACCGCAAGACCGGCAAGCTGGAGGTGGTCACCACCTTCAACCTCGCCGGCTTCGCCACCGGATTCGAGAAGATCGCCGAGTGGTGCGGCATCGACTCGGCGCTGCTCTACCACGGGCGCTGAGCGCACCTCGCGCGCGCTCCCGCGCTCTCGTCATCACCACCGCGCGGCCTTACCATCCGACGAGCCGTCGACGGGCGGCGACGCGCTGACAGGGGAGTGACGAGCGATGGCCGACGACACCGCCAAACGCACCGCGATCGAATGGGTCGACAGTCATGCCGGCGCGCTGTCGGACTGGCACGCGACGATCTGGGATCTCCACGAGCCGGCTTGGCGCGAGTATCGCTCCGCCGCCTGGTACGTCGAGCGCCTGCGCGCCGAAGGCTTCGAGGTCGAGGCAGGAAGCGGCGGCATGCCGACCGCGTTCTGCGCCACCTGGGGCGACGGCGGTCCGACCATCGGCTCCTACGCCGAGTACGACGCGGTGCCCGGCAACAGCCAGGACCGGGTGCCCTACGAGTGCCCGCGACCTGGCGTGCACCGCTGGGCCGCTGGCCACACCGACCCGCACTCAGCGCTCGGCATCGCCGCGCTCGGCGGGGTGCTGGCGGCGAAGGCGGCGATGGAGCGCCACGGCATCCGCGGACGCATCAAGTTCATGGGCGAGCCGGCGGAGAAGACCTGCGGCTCGAAGCCGATTCACGCCGCCAAGGGCTACTACGACGACATCGACGCCGCGGTCTCGTTCCACCCGTCGTTCGGCTCGCTGCGCGCCAACACCACCATCCTCGACACCCACTGCGGTGCGTACTGGTCGTGCATCTACACCTTCGAGTGCGCGCACCCGGAGACCTGGAGCGCGAGCCGCGAGCGCTCGGAGATGGCGAGCGCCCACACCATGGCCCGCGCGCCGGGCGCGAACGACGCACTGTGCCTGATGTACACGACGACCAAGTACACCAAGGAGGCGATGCTGCCGCACACCGGCACCTGGACGCTCAACGAGGCGATCCTCGGCGCGGGTGATGCCACCGCCGACAATCTCGCGCCGCGCTTCGCGCAGATCCAGTACGCGTGGCGCGCACCGACGCTCGCGATGCAGGAGCGCATCGCCGAGGTGCTCGACCGCAACGCCGAGCACGTCGCGGCGATGACCTGCACCCGGGTGCGCAAGGCGTGGGTGACGAGGACGCGGCCGGGTCTGCCCAACCACGCGCTGGCCCATCTCTGTTATCGCAATCTGGCGGCCGTCGGCGCGCCGGTGTGGGACGAGGCGGCACTCGCGTTCTGCCGCGAGATCCAGGGCAATCTGGGCCTCGAGCCGATGGCGCAACCGGTCCTCGCGGCGATGCGCACGCTGTCGACGCCCGAGCAGTGCGAGGCCAACGTCCGCCGCGAGCTGCCCGAGTGGCAGCTCAACTACACCTCCGACGACTACACCGACTGGACCTGGCACACGCCGACGGTGCGCCTCATCGTCGGTCGCTGCACGCTCGAGCCGCCGCGACCCGGCTATCAGTACCCGGCATGGGCGTGGAACGCGCTCGGTGGCCATGCGCCGACCATCGACCCGACGGTGCAGGTCGCGGCGAAGACCATCGGCGCCACCATCGTCGACCTGCTGACGGAGCCGTCGGCGCTGGCCGCGGCGCGAGCCGAGTTCGAGCAGCGCACCGGCGGCGGGATCGGCGGCACGCGTTGGGTCGCGCCGTTGCTGCCCGCCGACTTCGAGCCACCGATCGGCTTCCACTGGCCGGAGTACGTGACCACCGCGCGCGGCCACGAGTGGTACATCCCCACCACCGCGTAGCTCGGGTGAAGCGCAAGCGATGTCCCGAGCCTGTCGAGGGGCGCAACTCCGGGAAGGTCGAGCCATCCCCAGCCGCGCTTCGCGCGGCATCCCGGACTGCGCTGACGCTCCGTCCGGGCTACGGGTCGTGGTGGCCCGGGGCGGGCTGCGCTCCCGGCGCGAGGCGCAGAACCTCGACCGGGTCGGTGGCGAGCGCGGTGAGGACCACCGCCTCCGGCGCGCCCGGGCCGGCGAGCGCCAGCCGTGCGACCGTCTCGGCGGTCCGCGCCGCCGCGGGATCGTCGACCATGTTGAGCACCGGGACCACCCGCGCCCCCGACTTCACTCGCAACTCGGCGGCCTGTAGCCGCACCAGTCGGGCCAGGTGCGCCTCGGTGAGCGGCTCCCCGAGGCGTGCCCCGGCATGCACGGCCACCAGCTCGGGGCGGTGCGCGAGGCGCTCGTCGAGCGGCTGTCCGACCACCGCGATCGAGCACAGGCTGACCACCGTGGTGACACCCGGCACCAGCGGCGGCTCGCTCGGATGCCGGCCCTTCAGGCGACGCATGCGCGCGCCGTCCGCCTTCACGAAGGTGACGTCGACGCCACAGCGGCGGTGCAGATCGGCCACCAGCGCCGGCGGCAGGCCGAGATTGCGACGGCCGTCGGACGGACCGCAATAGGCGACCACGCGCTCGGTGCGCGCCGCCGCGACCACCGCGGCGCCGTCGTCGCCGGCGCCGAGCGCGAGCCATCGAAACGGCACCGCCGCCTCGAACGGCACCAGCTTGCCGGTGCAGGTGAGGGCGACGCGGCCCTCGTGCGCCTCCACCAGCCGGCGCATCAGGGTCTTCTTGCCGCCGGCACCGACCAGGCAGACGATGCCGTCGGCAGCGCCGAGTGCGTCGAGCAGGCCGACCCGGGTGCGCACCAGCGCGGTCGACGGCAGCGGAGCGCCGGATGGCGTCACCTCAACCACCGGCCATCCTCGGCAACACGAAGACCTCGGCCCCGGCGGGGATCGCTCGGAACCAGTCGTCGCGGTAGATCTCGCCGTCGATGGCGACCGCGACTCCGCGCGCGAGCACCGGCGCGAGCCTCGGCTCCGCCGCCGCCAGCGCATCGAGCATCTGGCGCACGTTCGATGCCTCGACCTCGAACTCGCTGCGCCCGCCGGCCGCGGAGCGCAGCGGCCCACCCAGACCGACCTTGACTGTCGCCATCGGCGCTCACTCCGCCGCCTCGGCCAGTCGGTCGATGCTCGCCAGCACCCGTGGCGGTGACATCGGCACGTGGGTCTGGCGGGCGCCGCTGGCGGCGCTGACCGCGTTTCCGACCGCGCCGAGCGGGGGCACGATCGAGGTCTCGCCGACCCCGCGCACGCCGTAGGGGTGGCCCGGGTTGGGCACCTCGACGATCACGGTGTCGATGAACGGCACGTCGGAGGCGACGGGGACGCGGTAGTCGAGGAATCCGGGGTTCTGGAGCCGACCGTCGGCGCCGTAGACGTACTCCTCGTTCAGCGCCCAGCCGATTCCCTGCACCGCGCCGCCCTGGTACTGGCCCTCGACGTAGCTCGGGTGGATCGCCCGCCCGGCATCCTGGACCACGGTGTAGCGCAGCACCGTCGAGCGCCCGGTCTCGGGGTCGGTCTCGACGTCGACCAGATGGGTGGCGAAGCTCGGCCCGGCGTTCTCGGCGTTGAACTCCCAGTGCCCGGCGATCGGCCCCCCGGTCTTGCCGGCGACGGCGGCGATGTCGGCGAGCGAGAGCGGCTCGAAGTCGCCCGCGTTCGCGCCCGACGGCTTGGCGTGGCCGTCCTCCCACACCACCGCGTCCTCCGGGATCCCCCACATCCTGGCCGCCCGCGCGCAGAGCACCCGGATCGCGTCGCGCGCGGCGTGGATGGTGGCCATGCCGGTGGAGAACGTGGTGCGGCTGCCCTCGGTGATGTCGTTGTAGCCGAGCGCGCTGGTGTCGGCGACCACGGTGCGCACCGACTCGTAAGGAATGCCGAGCTCCTCGGCCGCGATCTGACACATCGAGGCCCGCGAGCCGCCGATGTCGACGGTGCCGACCGCCAGTGCCACCGTGCCGTCGGCGTTGACGCTCATCGACACGCTGGTCTGACCGCCGAAGTTGAACCAGAACCCGCAGGCGACGCCGCGCCCCTGGTGCGCGCGAAGCGGCGCGCGATAGTGCGGGTGCGCCTTCGCCGCCTCCAGCGTCTCGACCAGCCCGATCGGCCCGAAGCGCGGACCGTAGGCGGTGCGGGTCCCCTCCCTGGCGGCGTTGCGCAGGCGAAGGTCGACCGGATCCATGCCGATCCTCGCGGCCAGCTCGTCGACCACGCTCTCCACCGCGAATGCCGACAAGGGCGCTCCCGGCGCGCGGTAGGCCGCCTGCTTCGGGCGGTTGGTGACCACGTCGTAGCCGACCACGCGGACGTTCTCGAGGTCGTAGCAGGCGAACGCGGTCATCGCCCCGAAGCTCACCGGCGAGCCGGCGAAGGCGCCGCCCTGGTAGCGGAGATCGGCATCGGCGGCGGTGATGCGCCCGTCCCGGGTGACGCCCATGCGCACCCACATCTTCGCGCTCGACGTCGGGCCGGTGGCGCGGAACACCTCCTCGCGCGACATCACCAGCCGCACCGGGCGATTCGCCTTGCGCGAGAGCGCCGCCGTCACCGGCTCGATGAAGACCGTCGTCTTGCCACCGAAGCCACCGCCGATCTCCGACGGCGTGACCCGCAGCTTGGAGATGTCCATGCCGAGCATGGCGGCGGTGATCTCGCGCACCATGTACGGCCCCTGGGTGCAGCACCAGAGCTCGCCCTGGCCGTCGGGGCCGATGCTCGCGAGGCAGGCGTGCGGCTCGATGTAGCCCTGGTGCGAGGCCTCGACGACGAACTCGCGCTCGACCACCACCGCCGCGGCGGCGAAGCCGCGCTCGACGTCGCCGAGACCGAACTCGACCCGCTCGGCGATGTTCGAGGGCGTGGTCGGAGCCGGCTCGACGCCGGCGGTGCGCATGTCCTCGTGCAGCACCGGAGCGTCGGCGCGCATCGCCGCCTCGACGTCGGTGACGTGGCCGAGCACCTCGTAGTCGACGTCGATCAGCTCCAGCGCTCGGGCCGCCACCGACGGCGACACCGCGGCCACGGCGGCGACGGCATGACCGTCGTAGAGGGCCTTGTCGCGCGCCATCACGTTGACCGCGACGTCGCGAAGCGCCGCATCGGTGTCGGCGAAGTCACGATGGGTGATCACCGCCTTCACCCCGGGCAGCGCCTCCGCCCGGCCGACGTCGATGCCGCGGATCCGCGCGTGGGCATGGGGGCTGCGCAGCACCGCCCCGAACAGCATCCCCGGCGCCACCGCGTCGGCACCGTAGCGAGCCCGGCCGGTGACCTTGTCGATACCGTCGGGGCGGACCGGGCGGGTGCCGACCACCCGATAGTCGCGTGCCTTTCCACTGCTGCTGGACTTGCTGGCCATGGCCGACTCCGCACGGTGTTGGAACGCCGGCAGCATGCCGCGTGGGGGTAGGCGCCGGCAACCGCGCCGACCGGGGACGACGCGACGGTCGGGTGGCGTGGGGGCGCGACATCGCCAACCCGCCGGCGGGGTCGGCCACCACCGGCCGGCGAAGCCGGTCTCCGGCTCAGCGACGCTGCCAGAGCGCGAACCACAGGCCCAGCGCGACGAAGGCACCACCGGCCATGACGCCGTGGGTCACCGGCTCGCCGAGGGCGACCGCGCCCACCGCGGAGGCGGTGAGCGGGCTGAGCGCGAGGAATACCGTGACCCGGGTCGGTGGGAGATGGCGCAGCGCGAACAGCCACAGCAGGTAGCCGACGCCGCTCGACAGCCCGACGAAGACCACCGCGCTCCAGGCGCGAGCGTCGATCCGCGACCACTGACCGAACGACGGCTCGTGCCATGCGAGCGCGAGCAGGAACGCGACCGACGCCGCCATCGCGAAGGTGCTCACCTGCACCGTCGGATAACGGACGAGGTAGGGGCGGTAGAGCACCGCGCACACCGCGCCGACCAGCGCACTGGCGAGCGCGAGCGCGATCCCGACCCACTGATCGGCCCCGAATCCCCCTCCGAGCACGCCTTCGCCGAGGGTGAATCCCACGCCGACCACGGTGAGGGTCACCCCGGCGAGCTTGCGCGCGGTCATCGGCTCGCGGCCGAGGGCGGCGGCGAGCGCGAGCGTCATCAGCGGAAAGGTCGCGAACAGCAACGCCGCGCGCCCCGAGCTCACGTGGCGAAGCGCGAAATTGAGCAGCGCCACCAGCACCGCGAACTGGCCGATGCCGAGCGCCGCCACCGGCGCGAGGTCTCGACCCGCGAAGCGCTTGCGCGGCGTCATCGCGAGCAGCGGCAGCAGGAACAGCACCCCGATCGCGTAGCGCAGCAGCGCGAGGGTCAGAGGGCCGACCTGCTCCACCGCGTAGCGACTCGCGACCATCGCCGCGCCGACCTGGATCCCGGTGCCGGCGGCGGCGGCGACCGCGAGCCGGGCGAGGGCGGGGGACGGACCGCCGTCGGCGTCCACGCTCAGAGGACGAGCTCCCAGTTCTCGCCGACGAGGTCGTGGCCGAAGCTGTGGTGCGATTCACGCTCGACCAGACGGAAGCCGAGGCGCTCGTAGACGCGACGTGCGGCGTGAAGGATGTCGTTGGTCCACAGCGTCACCGAGCGGTAACCGGCGGCGCGCGCGAAGCGGATGCACTCCTCGACCAGCCGGGTGCCGACGCCTGCACCGCGCGCCTCGGGCTCGACGTAGACCAGCCGGAGCTTCGCCCGGGCGTCGTCGTCGCGCACCAGGAACGCCGAGCCGAGGATCTCCCCGTCGCGCTCGGCCAGCCAGCAGCATTCGCGGGCGGCGTCGAAGTCGCGGATGAAGCGCGCGCCGATCTCGGCCACCATCGCCTCGAAGCTCTGGTCCCAGCCGTACTCGCGCGCGTAGAGGACGGCGTGGCGATGGACCACCCAGCCGATGTCGCCCGGGCGGTGCGGACGCAGCAGGTACGGCCGCGGGGGCGGGGGCTCGTTCGCGAGCAACGTCTCGATGGTGCGCATGGCCTCGACCAGGCGCTCCTGGTCGGCCTCGGACAGGCTCTCGAGCACCCGCGCGACCTCGTCGCGCGACGAGCGGTCGAGGGTCTCGAAGGCGGCTCGCCCCTGCTCGGTCAGGCCGAGCAGATTCTGGCGCGCATCGGTCGGCGACGGCGTCGCCTCGACCAGCCCGCGCTCGCGGAAGTTGCGCAGCAGCCGGCTGAGGTAACCGGGGTCCAGACGCAGCTCACGGGCGAGGTCGCTCGCGGTGGGGCGCTGGCGGTTGGCCAGCTCGTAGATCACCCGCGCCTCGGTGAGGGGGAAGGTGCTCTGCAGCAACCCCTCGTTCAGCGCTCCGACGTGCCGGGTGTAGAAGCGCCCGAAACGGCGTACCGCGGCGATGCGCTCGGCCGACACCTCGGTCATCACCTGCTCCGCGCGACCCACAGATGGTTGCCAATCTAGTCGGTTTCATTGCCTGAGGCAATCAACTCGACAGGCTGCGCGGCAGTGGGTCGACGTCGAGACGGACCGCCACCCCCGCGAGCTCGGGCGACACCGCCGGATAGCGCCGCATCACCTCGGCGTCGTGGCCCGGCACCACGTGATCGATCGACGTCGCCAGCGACAGCACCTTACGGTGGCCGTCCATCATCCCCTGGATGTCCACCACCGTGCCGTAGGGGCGCTGATGGTGGAGGTTGTCGTAGAAGTGCACCGCGTCGGAGGCGACCATCACCGCACCGGCGCCGGTGCGCACGCGCACCGACTGCAACCCGCGCGTGTGCCCCGGCACGTGGTGGACGCTGAGCCCGGGCAGGATCTCCTCGTCACCGTCATGGAACACGACCCGCCCGCGATGCACCATGCGCACCGTCTCCAGCACGTCCTCGAGCGAGTACGAGTGGCGCAGGCTGCGATGGACCATGGCGCGCCCCGTCGCGTACGCGATCTCGGTGTCCTGGATGTGGAAGCGCGCATTCGGGAAGCGCTGCAGGTTACCGGCGTGGTCGTAGTGCATGTGGGTGATGATCACGTCCTCGACCGACGTGGGGTCGATGCCGATCGCACCGAGCCCGTCGACCGGGTCGCGCACCAGGGTGCGCCCACGACGCGCACCCTCCCCCGGCTCGAAGCCGACGTCCACCACCACCGTGCGCCCGCCACCGACGATCGCCCACACGAAGTAGTCCATCTCCAGCGGACCCTCGTGCGGATCGGCACCGATGAAGCAGTGCGTCGCCGGCGCCAGTCGATGCGCATATCGGACGGCGTAGATGCGGTAGTCGGCGGTGGTTGCCATGACGAGACTCCGGTGGCTGTGGGACGAGTCGGCGGCGGACGACCGACCGCCCGCCGTCGCACGCTAACACGAGGCCAGGGTCTCACGAGCCACGGCGTCGGGAGTGGTCGCGACATGCCGCGGCGGCGGCGATCGTGCTTGAACCGCTGCGGCCCGGCGGCGAGACTCCGCGTCGATGTCGCCGCGGAGGCCGGAGATGACGATATCGATACGACGGCTGAACGGCGCCCTCGGCGCCGAGGTCGG
Organism: Ectothiorhodospiraceae bacterium; assembly: GCA_024234875.1. GTDB lineage: Bacteria > Pseudomonadota > Gammaproteobacteria > HK1 > HK1 > JACKNM01. The sequence continues at coordinate 259,932 of JACKNM010000004.1, forward strand.
TGGGGTCGACCTCGCGCGCCCGCTCGACGCCGCGACCGCGGATGCGATCCGCGCCGCCTTCGTCGGTCACGCGGTGTTGGTCTTCCGCGGCCAGGACCTCGACCCGGCGGCCCAGGTCGCGTTCACCCGCCTGCTGGGCACCCCGGAGCGGCACGTCCTCCAACAGTTCGCGCTACCAGAGGCGCCGGACGTGTTCGTGATCTCGAACGTGAAGGAGAAGGGGCAGCCGAAGGGGGCCATTCGCGCCGGGCAGTACTGGCACTCGGATCTCTCCTACACCGCGCGGCCGACCTCGGCGTCGCTGCTGCACGCGATCCGGATCCCGTCCTACGGAGGCGACACGATGTTCGCGGGGATGGCGGCGGCGTTCGATGCGCTGTCGCCGACCATGCAGGGGATGCTCGACGGGCTGCGGGCGGTGCACGACTACACCCTCGCCTACGAGACCTTCTTCTCGCGCTTCGCGGACCGTCCGCCGCTCACCGCCGAGCAGAAGGCGGCGGTTCCACCGGTCGAGCACCCGCTGGTGCGCACCCATCCCGAGTCCGGGCGGCGCGCGCTGTTCGTGAACCCGGGGTTCACGCGCCGAATCGTCGGGCTCGCGCCCGAGGAGAGCCGGGCCCTGCTCGACTTCCTGTTCGCCCACGCCACCCGCCCCGACCTCGTCTACCGGCACGTCTGGCGCGCCGGCGATCTGGTGATGTGGGACAACCGCTCGACCATGCACCTCGCGGTCGCCGACTACGACATGGACGAGCCCCGCCACATGCACCGCACCAGCGTGCAGGGGGACGTGCCGCGCTGAGAGGCGCGCAGCCTCGCCGCCGCCCGCGAGCCCGATCGGCGCGCCGCTCGCCGGGGGCGCTTGCTATGATCGCGCCTCCGGCTCGGGGCCGGCGTGAAGGATCGACCATGCGATACGTGAGCACCCGCGGGCGCGCACCAGTGCTGGATTTCGAGGGCGTGCTGCTCGCCGGGCTCGCGACCGACGGTGGGCTGTACGTGCCGCAAGCCTGGCCGCGCATCGCGCATGACGAGATCGCCGCGCTGCGCGGTCGTCCTTACGCCGAGGTCGCCCACGCAATCCTCTCGCGCTTCACCGGCGACGCCATCGACGACGACGTGCTGCGCGGCATCGTCGAGGAAGCCTACGGGCGCTTCGGCCACCCCGCGGTCGCCCCGCTCACCCAGATCGATTCCGCCGAGTGGCTGCTGGAGCTGTTCCACGGCCCGACGCTCGCGTTCAAGGACGTGGCGATGCAGGTGCTCGGCCGCCTGTACGACCACGTCCTCGAGCGACGCGACAGCCGCGTGACGGTGATCGGCGCGACGTCGGGCGACACCGGCTCGGCTGCCATCGAGGCCATCCAGGGTCGCGAGCGGGCGTCGATCTTCATCCTCCACCCGCACGGCCGGGTGTCGGAGGTGCAGCGCCGGCAGATGACCACGGTGCACGGCGCCAACGTCCACAACCTCGCCATCGAGGGCACCTTCGACGATTGCCAGGCGCTGCTGAAGGCGATGTTCAACGATGCCGCGTTCCGCGACGAGGTGCGGATCTCCGGCGTCAACTCGATCAACTGGGCGCGCATCGTGCCCCAGGTCGTCTACTACTTCACCGCCGCCGTGTCGCTCGGCGCGCCGGAGGTGGCGGTGTCGTTCTGCGTGCCGTCGGGCAACTTCGGTGACGTCTTCGCCGGCTACGTCGCGCACCGCATGGGCCTGCCGGTCGAGCGCCTCGTGGTGGCGAGCAACAGCAACGACATCCTCACCCGCGTGCTCAACACCGGAGAGCATCGGCTGACCTCGGTGGCGCCGACGATGTCGCCCTCGATGGACATCCAGGTCTCCAGCAACTTCGAGCGCCTGCTGTTCGAGATGCACGACCGCGACGGCGCCCGTGTCGACGCACTGATGCGCCAGCTCGCGACGGAGCGCGCGTTCGATCTCGACCCGGCCGCGTTGGCGAGCCTTCACGGGCTGTTCGCGGCCGGGCGTTGCGACGAGGAGGAGACGCTCGCCACCATCGCCTCGGTCCACCGGGAGACCGGTCTCGTCATCGACCCGCACACCGCGGTCGGCGTGCACGTCGCGCGACGGCTCCGCGGCCGGCGCGCGAGCCCGATGGTCACGCTGTCGACGGCCCATCCGGCGAAATTCCCCGATGCGGTCGAGCGCGCGATCGGCACTCGCCCGGCCCTCCCGCCGCGCCTCGCCGACCTCCTCACCCGGGAGGAGCGGTACACCGTGCTGCCGAACGATCTCGGCGCGGTGATGGCGCACGTCCGCGCACACAAGGGCACGGTCGCCTGATCGTGCGGCCCCCTGCGATTCGAGGATTCTCCGCATGCCACGACTGACCGACTATCGCGTCCTCACCTTCGACTGCTACGGCACGCTCATCGACTGGGAGAGCGGCATCTGGGACGCGCTGCAGCCACTGATCCATGCCAATCGTCGCGAGGACGTCACCCGCCAGCGCGGGCTCGAGCTCTTCGCGCGGCACGAGACCGCGATCCAGAGCGCGCACCCGCGCGCGCTGTATCCGGAGATCCTGACCCGAACTCACGTCGCCATCGCGTCCGAGCTCGGTCTCGCGACCGACGCGACACTCGACCGCGCCTTCGGTGAGTCCGTGCCCTACTGGCCGGCCTTTCCCGACAGCGCGGACGCGCTGCGGGTGCTGAAGCATCACTACAAGCTCGTCATTCTGTCGAATGTCAATCGTGCGGGCTTCGCGGCGTCGAATCGCAAGCTCGGCGTCGACTTCGACGCCATCTACACCGCCGAGGACATCGGCTCCTACAAGCCGAATCCGGCGAACTTCGCCTACCTGCTGGAGCACCTGCGCGAAGACCTCGGGCTCGAGCGCGAGTCGGTGCTGCACACCGCGCAGAGCCTGCACCACGATCACGTGCAGGCGAAGGCGGCCGGCCTCGCGCGGGCGTGGATCGACCGCCAGGGCCTGTCGGCGGGAGGCGATTGGGGCGCGACGGCGGTCGTCGCCGAGCGCCCGGAGGTCGACTTCCTGTTCGCGACCCTCGGCGAGATGGCCGCGGCGGTGCGCGCCGAGGCCGGCTGAGACGTTCGGACTTCACGCGGAGACGCGACGATGAGCAATGTGAGCGAGTTGCCGGTGGTGGATTGCGAGATGCTCGCCGACGGTGCGGCCTGGGTCGACGGGCGGATCGTCCCCATCGCCGAGGCCTCGATCCCGGTGACCGACTGGGGCTTCACCCGCTCCGACGTCACCTACGACGTGGTCCACGTCTGGCATGGTCGGTTCTTCCGGTTGGAGGATCACCTCGATCGCTTCGAGCGCTCGTGCCGGGCGCTGCGTCTCGATCCGGGGCTCGACCGCGACGCGATGCGCGAGGTGCTGATGACCTGCGTGCGGCGATCGGGTCTGCGCGAGGCCTACGTCGAGATGCTCTGCACCCGCGGCGTTCCCCGCCCGGGCTCGCGCGATCCGCGGCTCGCGAAGAACCGCTTCATGGCCTTCGCGATTCCCTTCGTGTGGGTGCTGAGCCCCGAGATCCAGGCTCGCGGCGGGCACCTCACCATCTCCGACGTCCCGCGCATCCCACCGCAGTCGGTCGACCCGACGGTGAAGAACTTCCACTGGGGCGATCTCACCCGCGGGCTGTTCCAGGCCTACGAGCGTGGCGCCGACACCGCAGTGCTGGTCGACATGGAGGGCTTCGTCTCCGAGGGACCGGGCTTCAACGTCTTCTGTGTGCGCGACGGCCGGGTGGTGAGCCCCGGAGGCACGGTGCTCGAGGGCATCACCCGCGCCACGGTGCGTGAGCTCTGCGAGCTGGTCGGGATTCCGTTCTCGCTCGGTCGGGTGACGCCCGACGAGCTGCGCGACGCCGACGAGGTGTTCCTGTCGAGCACCGCCGGCGGAATCATGCCGATCTCGCGCGTCGACGATCGCGTGCTCTCGAACGGCCGACCGGGGGCCGTCACCACGCGACTGCGCGATCTCTACTGGGTGAAGCACGACGAGGGCTGGCACGGCACCGACGTCGATTATTGACCCGTAGGGGCGGCCCTTCGACATGCTCAGGACAGGGGCGCCGTCCCCGCCCGTGGTCCGGCAATGTCGCGCCATCCGCGCCGATGAGTCGAATTGTGTCGAAACTGCCGGCACCCTTGACCGCGCTCCCACCCGACGCCCAATAATTCGCACCTTGAGAAACGACGACACGCGCGGTGCCGCGAGGCGGCGAATCGCGTGTCGAGAACAACAAGGGCGACACGAAAGATTCGTCTCGCCGGGGTGAGGGACACGACTGGCCGGCCGGTCGCACGCGATCGGGCCGGTCGGGAGCACCCTCCAAGGGACACTGCTCCGAAGGACGTCGCGCGATGAAGCTCCGGTGGCCGCGAGGCGGGCCCGCGATCGGCAGACGCGGGTGGCGTCCCGAGCGCGGCGCTCTCCCCCTCCTGCTCGAACGCCTCGAGGACCGCGTCCTTCTCGCCGCCGACCCCGTCGGCGCGGTGGACATTCCGGCCGACGCGTTCATCAACGAGGACTTCTCGTTCTCGGTCAGCTTCGACAACGACCCCGGGCTGCCGCCGGATCCGGGCACCGACGCCGGCTTCGGCCCCTTCCTCGATCTCGTGGTGCCACGCTCGATCGCGGTCAACGGCGCGAGCTACCTCGGCGCCGCGGTCACCCTCGAGGTCGCCGGCGTCTGGGACGCGGGCGCGGGCGTGTGGCGCGAGTCGCTGCCCGGCGGCGACGAGGTCGCCGAGCACCCACTCGAAGCCGGACTCGCGCTTCCCACCGGGGTGAACGACGGCGACCTCTGGTACCTGATCGAGCTTCCCTTCGGCAGCTTCACCCCGGAGCAGCCGGCGGCGCAGATCACGTTCGACGCGACCCTCGACAAGACCCTCGGCGCCGAGGTCGGCACGCCGCTCGACATCCTCGCCACCCCAGGTTTCCGGTTCGGCCTCGACCCGCTCGCCAACCCGGGCGCCGACCCCGCGGTGCAGGGCGCGACCGCGACCGGTACCGTCACTCCGACGGTCATCGAGTTCACCAAGACCTTCGACCCGAACGAGAACGAGACCGCCACCGGCCCCAACTACCCGGTGACCTTCCGGCTCGAGGTCGACATCGCCAATGGCGAGACCGTCACCGACATCGACATCCGTGACTTCCTGCCGGGCGAGTACGCCTATCTGCCCGGGACCATCTCGGTCGACGCCTCGGGCGCGGCAGCGTCGAGCGGCATCGTCGTCGTCGACACCCCGGTCGCCGGCCAGCCGAACCTCGCGCCGGACAACGACTTCCTGATCGAGGTCGGCTCGATCACCGGCACCACCTCGTCGACCGACCTCGTCATCACCTACCAGGTCTTCGTCACCGAGCTCGACGCCGACGGAAATCCGGTCATCGACCCGGTCACGGGTGCCGCTCGGGACTCGACCAACGACGCGCGGCTCGAGAACGCGCTCTACGACGCCGACGAGGACGGCACCGGAGAGGTCGCGCTGCCCGCCATCGACGACGCCGCGACCGACGTCACCCTCACCGACCGCTCGATCGCGGTGCAGAAGGGTGTCGCGCCGGTCGGCGGGGCGGCGGTGCTGCCCGGCGCCGGGCTCGAGTACACGCTGAGCTTCCAGGTCTCGGACTTCTTCGCCTTCCAGGATCTCGTCCTCGACGACACCTTCACCGACGGCCAGCGCTTCGACGCCGGCTTCACGCCGACCTTCAGCGTCACCGAGAACGGCGTCACCACCGTCGGCAGCTTCGACGCCGCCAACTTCACCGTGACCCTGAACGCCGGCGTCGACGGCAGCACCGACGTCCAGTTCAGGCTCTCCGACCAGCTCGTGCTCGCCGGTGTCGACGGCGTGCTCGAGGGAGACCAGGCGAGCGGGAGCGCGGCCGGCAGCGGCGGAACGGTCGGCACGATCACCTTCCGCACCGTGGTGCAGGAGGACTACAGCGACACCTTCCCGTCCGGGGACGACAGCGTCGACCTCGGTGACCGCCTCGGCAACGACGTGACCGTCACCGGCACCGTCGTCGGCGGCGGCGTGGTCACCGACGGCAGCAGTGCCGGCGTGGTGGTCGAGGGCCTCGAGCCCGGCAAGACCATCTTCGCCATCGACGGCAACACCGGGTTCACCCAGGTCACCACCTCGCCGGGACAGACCGTCACCTACCGGTTGCGCGCCGAGCTACCGAGCGGCGACGTCGAGAACCTCGTGTTCGACGACTTCCTGCCATTGCCGGTGTTCCGCGCCGTCGAGTTGACCGGCGGAGCGGCGGTCGCCGGCGCGGCCGGCCTGGTCGGCGCATTCGCAGGCGTGCCCGCTGGCGGCACCATCACCTTCGGACCCGACCACACGTTGCCGGGTGGCGGCACGCTGGTGCGCGACGACGGCACCCCGTGGCTCGCGGCGACCGATCTGCTGGTCACCACCGACGCCACCGGCAACACCGTGCGTTTCGAGCTCGGCAGCTTCGACGATCCGAGCGACGGCGGGCCCTACGTCATCGACCTGCTGTTCACCGTCACCACCACCGACGAGCCGTTCGCCGACGGTCTGTTCCTCACCAACCAGGCGCAGACCACCTACGGCACCACCGGCAACGAGGTCGCCACCGCCACCGAGATCGTCCAGATCGAGCTGACCCAGCCCGAGCTGCGGTTGACCTCCGGGGTGGTCGCGACCGACGCCGCGGCCGGCATCTTCAGCGCCGACGTCGGCCCCGCCGGCGTCACCTTCGACGCCCCCGGCCTCGCGGGCGCGCCGTTCACCGGTGCCATCACCACCGCCGGGCTCGACGTGACCCCGGTCGACGCCGATCTCGTCGACGTCGACGCCGGAGACCTCGTCACCTTCGCCATCGTGGTCGAGAACACCGGCCAGCGCGACGCCTTCGACCTGCTGCTGCGCGACCTCCTGCCGGCAGGGTTCGAGGTGCCGACCGGCGGACCGGGCCTCAATCTCCAGGCGTTCCTGGGTGACGGCACCGCGCTCACCTTCACCGATCAGGCCGGCGGGGCGATCGCGGCAGCCGACGTCGCGAGCTACTTCTTCGGCAACGTCGCCGGCGCCGGCGACAACGGCGGCATCCGCCTCGTCGACCCCGCCGATGGCGCCGGCACCGGGGGCGCAATCGCGGCCGGTGTCAACGCCGCCACCGACACCGAGAACGCCACCGGCTCGAACGTGCTGGTGCTGACCTTCGACCTGCGCGCGGTCGACGACGTGGCGCCGAGCGTCACCGCGACCTCCGGCGCCGAGCTCCTCGAGTACGCCGCGGTCAACGCCGGCAACGACTTCACCGCCGGCGCCACCGGGCCGTGGGACGACACCGCGAGCGTCACCATCACCGACCCGGAGGTCGCGAAGACCGTCACCGCGACCAGCGAGCCGTCGACCACCGGTACCAACGTCGCCATCGGTGAGGTCGTGACCTACACCCTGACCGTGACCCTGCCCGAGGGCGAGGTGGACGGCTTCGAGATCACCGACGACCTGCCAGCGGGGATGGCCTTCGTCCCGGGCTCGGCCGCGGTGGTGGCCGGCACCTTCGCCGGTACCATCCCGGCCCCCACGGTCACCTCGGCCGGCGGCGCGGGCGATCCGATCACCTTCGCGTTCGGAACCGTCACCACCACCGCCTCGACCGGCACCGCCGACAACGTCTTCACCATCACCTACCAGGCGACGGTGCTCGACGTGCCCGGCAACGACGGCGTGCTGCCCGGGCGCACCGCGCTCGCCAACGACGCGAGCTTCGTCTACGCGAGCAACCCGGACGGCCCCGCCACCGCGGTCGACGGCGGCAGCGCGACGGTCACCGTGGCCGAGCCCGATCTCCGCGTGATCAAGGACTTCGACCCGGACGCGGCCGACGCCGGCGACACCGTCGAGATCACCCTCACGCTCGACAACTCGAACGGCGTGGCGCCCGCGTTCGACGTGGTCTTGAGCGACCTGGTCGACGCCACCCGCTTCGGCGCCGTCACCGAGGTCACCACGCCGGCCGGCTTCACCTTCGACTTCGACGGCATCGCCGCCGACACCGTGACCTATACCGCGGACCCGGGCGTCGCGGTCGCCGCCGGCGCAAGCCTCGACTTCACCTTCTCGGTGACCCTGACCGCCGCCGTCGCCCCCGGCGAGACGATCACCAACACCGCCCAGATCACCGCCGGCTCGACCCTGCCGGGGGCGGATGCGAACGAGCGCGACATCCCGAACCGGACCGGCAGCGACGATCTCCCGGTGACCGCGCCGACCATCGACAAGGAGCTGGTCTCGACCGCGGTGGTCGACGCCGGCAACGCCGCCGACGAGGCGGTGGTCGGCGAGCTCGTCACCTATCGAGTGACGGTGACCGTGCCCGAGGGCGTCACCGGCAACGTGCTGGTGGTCGACACCCTCGATGCCGGCCTCGCGTACGTGGACATCACCTCGGTGACCCGCTCCGGCGCGGCGCTGACCACCGACGTCGGCGCTGGCGACTTCAGCGACGCGGCCGGCGTGTTCGAGACCGCGATCGGCGCCCAGGGCGGCTCGGTCACCTTCGATCTCGGCACCATCACCAACGCCGACACCGACAACGCGGTGGCCGAGACCGTCGTCATCACCTACACCGCGGTGGTGCTCGACGTCGCGTCGAACCAGGACTCACCGGCGACCGCGCTCGACAACAGCGCCCGTCTGACCGCCGACAACGGCGTCGACACCACCGACTCCGCCGCCGCGGTGACCGTCATCGAGCCCCAACTCGAGGTCGTGCACACGGCCGAGATCGGCACCGCCGGCAGCGGCGTCACCGAGGGCGACGCCGACGACACCGTCGTCTACACCCTGACCATCCGCCACACCGGCCCCGGCCAGCCGAGCGCGTTCGACGTCTCGCTCCGCGACACGCTCCCGGCCGAGCTGCTCGGCGCGACCATCACCGGAGTCACCGACAGCGCGGGGACGCTGGTGCCGGCCGACTTCGAGATCGCCGCCGGCGTGGTCCAGGTCGCCGGCGGCGGCACCTTCGACATGCCGACCGATCGCGTGGTCACCATCGAGGTCACCGGGACGCTGGCGACCACCGTGGTCCCCGAGCAGTCGATCGACGCCGTCGCCGAGATCGCGTGGTCGAGCCTCGACGGCGACGTCACCGACACCTCCCCCGAGGTGACCAACGGCACCGACCGCGAGCGCACCGGCACCCTCGGCGGCGGCGCCGCGCCGGACGACTACGACGCCGACGCCACCGCGACCATCACCATCGCCGGGCTCGACCTCGACAAGACGCTGGCCGCCACCTCCGAGTCGCACACCGCCGGCGGCGACGTCGCGATCGGCGAGATCGCGCGCATGCGCCTGGTGGTCGAGCTGCCCGAGAGCACCTTCGCCAACCTCCAGCTCCGCGAGCTGCTTCCCGACGGGATGGTGTTCCTCGACGACGGCACCGCGCGCGTCGCCTTCGTGAGCGACGGCGGCATCACCTCGACCGACCCGGCGGCGAGCGGAGCCGAGGACTGGTCCATCGTCGACGCGGGCGCCTTCGTGGTCGGCGACGAGGCCACCCTCGCCGGCATCACCCCGACCTTCGCGCTCGACGACGACGCGGTCTCGACCTCGACCCTGGTCGACGACGACGCCTATTTGTCGGGCACCGACGTCGTGTTCCGGCTCGGCGACGTGGTGAACGCCGACGGCGACGCCGACCTCGAGTTCCTGATCATCGAGTTCAACGCCCTGGTCGAGAACGTGGCCGGCAACGTCGCGGGCGTCGACCTCGACGACACCTTCGTCGTCGACGCCAACGGCCAGACGGCGATCAGTGGCCCGTCCAACACCCTCACCCTCACCGTGGTCGAGCCGCAACCGACGGTCACCACCACCATCGACGTCTCCCCGACCGACGGCGGCGACGTCATCGAGTACCTGATCACGGTCTCCAACGCCGGCGGCACCGCCGCCGCGCTCGACACCGTGCTCACCGACACCCTCGACCCGGCGCTAGGCAACGTGACGGTCGCGGTCGACTCGACCGTCGGCACCGTGACCGGAGTGGTCGACAACACCGTCGGCAACGCGGTGTCGGTGACCATCGGCCAGATCGACGCCGGCGCGAGCGTCACCTTCCGCGTCCGCGCCGAGGTCTCGGACACCGTCGACGCCGGACTCGAGATCCCGAGCACCGCGAGCGTGGTCAGCAGCTCGCTCCCGGGCGCGAGCGGCACCGCGGCGAATCCGACCGGCTCCGTCGTGCCCGGCGCCGCCGGCACCGCGAGTGGCGAGCGCGACGGCAGCGGCGGGGTGAACGACTACGCCGCGAGCGACGACGCCGACGTCACGCTGGCCACCCCGGCCATCGACCTCCTGCCGCTCGCCGACGACGAGCCGACCATCGGCGAGCAGGTGGTGTGGGACATCCTGGTGACCCTGCCCGAGGGCACGACGCGAGCGCTGGTGGTCGACGCCGCGCTGCCTCCGGGTGTCGGCTTCGACGCGGTCGCTCTGATCACCACCGCGGCGGCGAGCGGCGGGCGCCTTGGGACCGACTACGGCGGCGCGCTGCCGGTGCCCACGGTGACCTCGCCGCCGGGCAGTGGCGGGCTGCTGACGCTCGACTTCGGCGACACCGTGAATACTGCCGACGGCGACGGCGGCAACGACACCTTCCTGGTCCGGATCACCACCACCGCGCTCGACGAGCTCGCCAACCAGGCCGGGCGCACCCTGCCGGCGACCGCCGAGCTCGACTACACGAACCCGCAGAGTGGCGCGACCACCGTGGCCGACCCGACGGCGGAGACCGCGACCGTCGTCGAGCCGGTGCTGACCCTCGACCAGACCGTCGTCTCGGCCCCGACCACGGGTCTCGACGCCGGAGCGGTGGTCACCTACCGCGTGACCTTCGCCAACACCGCGCCCGCGAGCACCGCGGACGCCTTCGACGTCGTCGTCGCCGATCGCCTGCCCGACTTCCTCGCGATCCAGGGCCCGATTCGCGTGGTGAGCGGCCCGGCGGGCCTCGACGCCACCGACTTCACCATCGGCTCCGCCGGCGCCGGCGCCGACAACACACTCACCAGCGCGGCCTTCGACCTCGCGCTCGGTGAGAGCGTGGTCATCGAGTACGACGCCCTGATCCGCGACACCGTCACCCCCGGCGTGGACCTCACCACCGCGGCCGATCTGTCGTGGACCTCGCTCCCCGGCGCGGTCGCGGGCGAGCGCGACGGCTCCGACGGCGTGCTCGACGACGGCAGCATCGACGACTACCGGCTCCTCGACGACACCACCGTCGGCGTGGCCGAGCGCATCGACATCACCCAGACCGTGGTCGCGACCAGCGAGCCCTCGACCGGTACCGTCGAGCACGACGGGGCGCTCGACGACGTGCTGATCGGCGAGGTCGTCACCTACGAGGTGACGATCGACCTCTTCGAGGGCACCACCCCCGGCGCGGTCCTCACCGACGTGCTGCCGACCGGGTTCAGCTTCGTGCCCGGCTCACTCGTCGTGACGCCCGGCGCGCCGGGGATGACCACCGGCTTCGTCGACGAGGCAACCAACGTCACCTTCGTCGGCTCGACCCTGACCGTCGATCTCGGCGACATCGTGAACCCCGGCGACAACGACGCCGGCAACGATCGCATCACGCTGCGCTTCGAGGCGCGGGTGGACGACGATCCGGCGAACGTCGACGGCACGGACCGCGTCGCCGACGCCACCATCACCGCCGACGGAGCCGCCGGCGCGGGCACCCTGACCGCGAGCGACGACGCCACCGTCGAGGTGGTCGAGCCCGAGCTGGTGGTCTCCAAGGACTCGACCGCGTCCCGCGTCGACGTCGGCGACATCCTCGAGTTCGTGGTCACCGTCGACCACACCGCCGCCTCGACCGCGTCGGCCCACGACGTGGTGGTCATCGACGACTTGCGCAACGCCGTGCCCGGCTCGACGCCTGGCACCGACACCGACTACGCGCTGCAGGTCGGCTCGGTGGTGGTGATGCTCGGTGGCGTCGACGTCACCGCCACCGCGCTGGTGACCGGCAACACCCCCGGCGACACCACGGTCGAGGTCCGGCTCGACAGCTTCGACCGCGCCGACGGGCCGCTGGTGATCACCTACGAGGCCGAGGCCACCGTCGACCTCAACCCGGCCGGTGACGCGGCCCGCAACACCGCCACCGTGACCTTCGACAGCATTCCGGGCGCCGGCACCGGGCGGGTCGACACCCTGACCGCGACCCACGACGTCACCGTGCCGTTCGAGACCTTCGAGCCGACGATCGACAAGACGGTGACCTCGACCTCGGTCGACAGCACCGGCACCGGCCAGTTCGACGGCCTGCTCACCGATCTGGCCCCCGGCGAGGTGGCGACCTACACGCTGACGGTGACGGTGGACGACGGGACCTACCCGGATCCGCTGGATCTCCTGATCACCGACGCGCTCCCGGCCGGCCTCGCCCTGGTGCGCGCGCCGACGCTCGCCGACATCACCGTCGGCAGCGACATCGTCCTCGGCGCCGGTGGCATCACCATCACCACCGCGGATCTGGTCGGCGGCGACGGGTTGCTCGATCAGGTCGAGATCAGGGTCGACCTCGATCAGGTGCTGAACCCGGGCGGCAGCCTGGTCCCGAACCAGATCGTCATCCCGCTCGAGGTGGTGCTCCAGGATCTCCCGGGCAACACCGCCGGCACCGCGCTCGCCAACACCGCGAGCCTGTTCTTCGTGCCGGGCGCCGGCGGCACCACGGTGCCGGTCGACCAGGACACCGAGACGGTCGAGGTGGTCGAGCCGCGGCTCACCGTCGACAAGGTGGCCGACGACGACACGCCGAACCCGGGCCAGGCGGTGACCTACACCATCACCGTCGCCCACGACCGCGACGGCATCGGCGCCGACAGCACCGCGGTGGCGCGCGAGGTGCGGATCACCGACCTTCTCGCCGACACCGGTCTCGAGCTGATCGCCGGCACGGTACTGGTGAGCTCCGGACCGGGCGGCGATCTCGGCACCGTCACCATCGTCAGCGGCAACACCGCCGGTGACGCCCAGGTCGACGTGGTGGTCGACCGGCTCGACCTCGACGAGACCCTGACCGTCACCTTCCAGGCCACCGTCGCCGCCGGCGTGAGCCTCGGCGACACGCCGGACAACACCGTCGAGGTGGCCTACGACGCGACCCCCGGGGACGGCGACCAGGACCGCGTCGAGACCGCCACCGCGACCGAGACGCTGACCGTGGTCGGCCCGGATCTGGTGGTCGACATCAGCGACGGGGTGACCGAGGTCGGCCCGGGCGACACCGTGACCTACACCATCACGGTCACCAACAAGCCGGGCGCCTTCGCCGACGACGCCACCAACGTCGTGCTCACCGTGCCGCTGCCGAGCAGCACCCAGGTCGTGGCGACCCCGGGCGGCACCTTCGACGCGGGCGTCGGGCAGATCACCTACGCCATCGGAACCCTGGCCCCGGGTGCGTCGCAGGTCGTGACCCTGACGGTGCGGGTCGAGGATCCGGTCCTCGCCGGCGTCGAGTCTCTGCTCGGCGAGGTCACCGCCACCCACGACGACACCGACCCGACACCGGCCGACAACGTCGACTCCGATCCGGCCGACGTCGACGCCGCACCGGTGCTCACCATCGACAAGGACGACGGCCTGACCACGGCCGGGCCCGGCGATCTGGTGACGTGGCAGATCCGCGTCGAGAACACCGGCGACCAGAACGCGAGCGGCGTGGTGGTCGACGACACCTTCGACCCGACCCTGCTCACCGACGTGGTGGCGAGCGACGCCGGGGTGGTGGACGCGGTGGCCGGCACCGTCACCTGGACGCTGGGCGAGATCGCGGGCGGGGCGGTGCAGACCCTCACCCTGACCGCGCGGATCTCGGCGAGCGTGCCGACCGGGGCGGAGACCGTCACCAACACCGCGACGGTAACCGACGACGGCGCCGGCACCGGCGGCACCCCTGTGACCGCGACCGACGACGACACCGACACCCTCGACGCCGCACCGGATTACACGATCGCGATCACCGACGACGTGGACACGCTCCAGGCCGGCGACACCCCGACCTTCCGCGTCAACGTCGAGAACACCGGGACGCAGGACGGCACCGGGGTGGTGGTCGTCGCGCGCTTCGACCCGACGCTGCTGACCAACGTCGTCGCCTCCGACGGCGGCATCGTCGACCTCGTCGCCGGCACCATCACCTGGAACCTCGGCGACCTCGACGTCGGCGCGACCCGTGAGCTGACCTTCACCGGCACCGTCGCCGACGTGATTCCGGACGGCGTCGAGCTGGTCGAGACCACCGCGACCATCACCGATGACGGCGCCGGCACCGGCGGCACCCCGGTCACCGCCACCGCGACCGACACCGACAATCTCGGCGCGACGCCTGACTACCAGGTCACGATCACCGACGATCTCGACACCGCGCGCCCCGGCGACACGGTGACGGTCCGCGTCGGCGTCGGCAACGTCGGCGAGCAGGACGGCACCGGGGTCGTCGTCGTCGCCCGCTTCGACCCGAGCATCATGGCCGACATCGTCCCGACCGACGGCGGCATCGTGGATCGGGTCGCCGGAACCGTGACCTGGAACCTCGGTGATCTCGACGCCGGCACGGCGCGCGAGCTGTCCTTCGCGTCGACGCTCGTGCGCGTGCCGCCGCCGGGGGTGTCGAGCTATCAGACCATCGCGACGGTGACCGACGACGGTGCGAACGGCCCGGACCCGACGCCCGCCGACAACCGCGCCGAGGACTCCACCGAGCTGTCGGTGTTCGTGTTCGACGCCATCCGTAACTCGGCATTCGACACCGGCGACGAGGACGACGAGGCGCTGCGACGCTATCTCGACGCACGCGAGTGGGCGCGGCCGCCGCTGCCGGTGGCCCCGCTCTACAGCGGCGCGGCCGAGCCTGGCACGGTGCTCTCGATCACGCTGCTCGACCACACCGGCGCGCCGATCGGCACCCAGACGGTGGTCACCGATGCCGGCGGGAACTGGATGGCGAGCTTCGCCTCGGTGGTGGTCTCGGACCATCCTCACGCGGTCACCGTGGAGCAGATCACCTCGCCGGTGAACGGCAGCACCGAGAGCGCGTTCAACCTGCGCACGTACTTCAGCCCGGCCGTGCACAGCCAGTTCTTCGTCAGCGAGCACCCCGGCGTGGCGGAGGTGCTCGGGCGGATGCCGAGCGCGACGATGGCAGCACTCGAGTCGAGCCTCGAGTCGCCACTTCCGCTCGGCTGGAGCGAGGCCTACGCCTACGAGTTCCTCGCCGCGTCGACGAGTCCCCAGGCGTTCGCGCGCTAGCGCGCGCCGGGGCAGGCGACGGGTGAGGCCGATAACGACGACAGGGGACACGGAGGAAGAGACAGATGGGATCCCGACGCCTGCGCGGGCCGGGTGCCGGCGGCGCCATGGTGGCTGCGATCACGCTCGCGATGACGGGCTGCACCCACGTCTCCGACTGGGAGGCGCGGAGCGAGGTCGAGGACACGCTACGCCAGATCGGTGACGCCTCGCTCGACCGCTACCGCCCACCGGCGCCGGTCGACGCCGAGGCAATTCGCACCGAGCCCGCGCGCGCCCTGCAGCAGACCGGGCTCGCGGCGTCGGCGATGGCCGAGAGCCCGGACACGTTCCGGCTCGCGATGTCGGCCGAGCTGGGCACGATGCCGGCGCTCGGCGCCGCCGGCCCGGTCCCGGACGGCTTCGCGCCATGGTGGCAGCCGGTGGTCGAGCGGCCTCTGCTCGGCAACCGCGAGACCAGCGAGGCCGATGTCGAGGCGCTCTATCTCGGTGCGCTCGCCCATTCCGCGCAGGTCCGGGTGTTCCAGGACATCCCGCTGATCCGCGAGACCGCGATTCTGGAGGCGGAGGGCGAGTTCGACCCACACCTGTTCGCCGAGGCCCGCTTCCGGCACGCCGACGAGCCGGTCGGCAGCACGCTGCAGACCGGGGGTCCGGATCGCTTCCGGGAGAACGAGTGGCGCGCGCGGGCCGGGCTTCGCAAGCGCACCTTCACCGGGGCCGAGATCGAGGCATCACAGCGCATCGGCGGCATCGACAACAACTCGGTGTTCTTCCTTCCCGACGATCAGGCGCGCAGCCAGCTCGCACTCACCATCACCCAGCCGCTGCTGAATCGGGCCGGCATGGAGTACAACCGCGCCACCGTGCGCGTCGCGCGCATCGACCACGAGATCTCGCTCTCCGAGCTCCAGCGCCAGGTCGAGTCGCACCTGCTCGAGGTGTCGCGGGCGTACTGGTCGCTCTACCTCGAGCGCGGATTGCTCGCGATCAAGACCCGGCTGGCGGGTGAGACCGGGAAGCTGCTGGAGACCCTGCGGGCGCGGCGGCGCATCGACGCGCTGGAGAGCCAGATCGTGCAGGCGCGCGCCGCGTTGGCGGCACGCGAGGCGGACACCGTGCGCGCCGCCGCCGCGGTGCGCAACGCGGAGGCACGCATCGTGGCGCTGGTGAACGACCCGGCGCTGCGGATGTCCGACGCGGCCGAGATCGTGCCGACCACCTCGCCGAGCCTGGCGGCGCGCCCGGTCGACGTGCGCGAGGCGGCCCGCCACGCGCTGGAGCAGCGACCGGAGATCGACCAGGCGGTCAATCAGCTCCGCGCCGGCATGGTGCGGCTGAAGATGTCGGAGAACGAGCTGCGGCCGGTGCTCGATCTGGTGTTCGGCGCGACCTGGGACGGCCTCGAGGGGGATTTCTCCTACGGTCGCTCGCTGCGCACCCAGGTCACGGAGGGCGGCCCCGGACTCTCCGCCGGGCTGATCCTCGACGTGCCGCTCGGCAATCGGACCGCGCGCGCGCGCCACGAGCGCCGGCGCCTCGAGGTCCGTCAGCTCACCAGCCAGCTCGCCGCCACCGTGGAGACGCTGATGCTGGAGGTGCAGGTCTCGACCCGGGAGGTGCAGACCGCGCACCGCGAGCTCACCGCCCGCTACCACGAGATGCAGGCGCGCGCGGAGCAGCTCGCCTCGATCGAGAGCCGCGGCGCGTTGAGCGCCGCCGCCGGCCGGCCCATGAGCACCGTGCTCGACGATCTTCTCGACGCTCAGGAGGACCGCGCCGAGGCGGAGCAGAGCTTCCTCCGCGCGGTGGTGACCTTCAACGTCGCGATCGCGAACCTCGACCGGGCGATGGGGGTGTTGCTGCAGGCGCGCGGGCTCGAGCCGGTGCGCGGGATGGGCGACGGCGAGCTACCCACCCTGCAATTCGCGCCGCGGGGATGAGCTTGCGGCCACGACGAGACGGCCCGGTGACGGGCTCGCCGGCGCCTGCTCCGGGGACCGGCTCGCGCGACAGCGCGTGCCTGTCCCCACCGCCGCTCTCATCGACGAGCCGGGCGCGGCTCGGAGCCCCGCTGGCGCTGGTGGCCGCGGTCGCCGTCAGCCCGACCCCGACGGCAGCCGCCCAGTGGGAGGCCTTCCTCGAGCCCTATCGCGAGGCCGAGCTCGCCAGCGCCGAGCCCGGCGTGATTCGCGAGATCCTGGTCGCCGAGGGATCGCGGGTGACCAGCGGCGAGGTGTTGCTCACGCTCGACAGCTCCGCGGTCGAGGCCGGACTCGCGGTCGCCCGCGCGCGGGCGGCGGAGCGCGGCGCGCTGGCGGCAACCGACGCTGCGCTACGCAGTGCGCGTAACCGTCTCGCCACCCTCGACAAGCTGGCTGCCAGCGGCCACGCCCGTGCCGAGGAGCTTCAAGTGGCCCGAGCCGACGTCGAGATCGCCCGCGCCAATCGCCTCCGAGCCGAGGAGGAGCGTCGTGCCCGCGAGCTCGAGGTGGTGCGATTCGAGACCGAGCTCGCGCGACATCGGATCGCGAGTCCGTTCGACGCGGTGGTGGTCCGCGTCCACAAGGAGGTCGGCGAGGCCCTGCGGCCGCTGGACGAGGCGGCGGTCACCATCGCCGAGCTCGACCGCCTGCGGATCGTGTTCAACGTCGAGCCGTCGGCGGCCCGCGAGATGGCGGCGGGCGAGTCGGTCCAGATTCGGTGTCCCGAGCTCGCCGCCGAGCCGAGCGCGACCGTCGAGCACGTCTCACCGGTCACCGAGGCGGACAGTGGGACGGTGCGTGTGCGCGCCGCGGTCGACAACCGTGACGGCAGGCTGCGAAGCGGTGCGCGCTGCGCGATGATCCGCTGAGCGCCGGCGGCGGTGGCGCCCCGCATGACCGGCGCCATCGCGACGCCTTCTCGCGCGGCCACATTCTCGGAGCAACCATGGCAGAGCAACGACACCGGACCGCGAGCGCCGGAACCCCACTCGTCGACGGCGCTGCGAGCGCCGGCGACCTCGGCACGCAACCGGGCACCAGTCGCGTTCGGGTTCGCTACGAGACCACCACCGCGCTCTACGCCAGCCAGGTGGTGGTGAACGCGAGCACCGAGGAGGTGGTCGTCGGATTCGCCTCCGGCTACGTCCCGGACCCGGCGTCGGGCGAGCCCTTGCTGCCCGTGCACACCCGCATCGCGATGAGCCCGGCGGCGGCCCGCCGCCTGGTGGAGACCTTGCAGCGCAGCCTCGACTCCGCCCGCGAGGACAACCGACGGCGGACCGAGGCGGGTCTGCCCAAGCTCTGATCCATGCGCGCGACGAGGAACCAGGGGAGCGGCACGCGCTGCCGCGCGAGTCAGTCGCCAAACCAGTCTCCGAGCCCGGCCCGCATGATCCGATTCGCGTCGATGGAGTTGCAGTGAGCGAGCCGGCCCGCGCTCCCGATCCCACGAGTGCCCAGGCCGGCGCGCAGCCGATCGAGCTGGGGTCACTGCACGCGCGTGCCCGCTCGCTCCTCGACCGGCCGCCGGAGACACGACTGGCGGGCGTGCTCGAGCTCCTGGTCGGGCTCACCAACGCCGCCGGAGCGGTGGCCTATCTGCGCGCCGACGGGGGCGGGCTCGCCGCACGCTCGGCGCTCCTCTCACGCCAGCTCCGCGCCCTGGACCACGACTTCGTCGCCGAGCTCCAGGTGGTGGCCGAGCGCGCCTGCGCCGAGGACCGTGCGGCGGTCGCCACCAGCCGTTACCACGCCACCATGCGCCTGGTGGCGGTTCCGTTGGTCGGCGACGCACCGGACGCGGGCGGAGCACTGGGCCTGGTCCTGGTGCTCGAGCGCGGCCCGATCGAGCCCCTGGTCACCGCGCTCGGCCTGGTGGCGGCGCTGCCCCTGCTCCCGGACGCGGCGACCGCACCGGGGCCGCGCCGCACCGAGTCCTGGCTGGACGTCGTCGGGGCGGTGCTCGCCGCGCCCGACCGTGATGCCGCCTGGCACACCGCGGCCGGCCACCTGGCACGCCTGACCGGGGCCTCGACCGCGGCGCTCGGGCGACGCGATCGCGGGGCGATCCGGCTGGTGGCGGTGTCCGGAGTCGTCGAGCACGACCGGGCCTCGTCGGTGAACCGCCGGCTCGAGACCGCGATGGAGACCGCCTGGCGGGCATCCGCGCCGATCGTCCATCCGGCGGGCGACGAGACCCTCGCCCGCGTCGCCGCGTCCCTCGGCGCCGGCGCCGCCGTCGCCCAGCCACTGCGCACGGCGACCGGCGACGCGGTGGCCGCGCTCGCCCTGGTCTGGGACGACCCGGCGTCGGGGCATGCCGGGATGCCCACCCTCCGGCCCGAGGTCGGCCCCGGGTCCCTGGACCCGGCGCTCGAGCACGCGCTCGCCGCCGCGCTGGACGTCGCCGGCAGCGGACGACACCGCCACTCACGCCGGATCGTCCGGGCCACCATCGTCTCCGCACTCGCCCTCGGGAGCCTCGCGGCCCTGCTCGTCCCGGTCGAGCACGCGGTCGAGGCCGACGTCGTGCTCGAGGCGCGCGAGCGTCGATTCGTCCCCGCACCGGTGTCGGCGGTGCTGGCCGAATCGCCGGTGCGCCCGGGCGACATCGTGCGCGCCGGCGATCGCCTCGCCGTCCTCGACGGCCGCGAGGTGGCGCTTGAGCTGGCCGAGGTCGTCGCCGAGCGCGATCGCGCGTTGAAGCGCCGTGACGTGAGCCTCGCGAGTCGCGACACCGCGGGTGCCCAGATGGCGGAGCTCGAGGCGCGCCGTCTCGCCGCTCGCGAGCGCCTGCTCGCATACCGTGCCGCGAGCCTCGAGATCGTGAGCCCGATCGACGGGCTGGTGGTCCAGGGCGATCTCCGACGCGAGATCGGCGCCCCGGTGGAGCTCGGCACGCGGCTGTTCGAGATCGCCCCGGTCGACCCGATGGTGGCCGAGATCGCGGTACCCGCGAGCGCGGTCGGCGAGGTGGCGGTGGGCGCGGTGACGCGGCTGCGGCTCGACGCCTTCCCCGACCGGTCCTGGAGCGCCCCGGTGCTGCGCCTGCATCCGCGCTCGACGATTCGCGGCGGGGAGAACGTGTTCCTCGCCGAGGTCGAGATCGCGAACCCCGACCGCGCCCTGCGGCCGGGCATGGGCGGTCGCGCCGCCATCGCCGCCGGCCGACGTGCGCTCGGCTGGGTCTGGCTGCACCGCGCCTGGGAGCGGGTCGAGCGATGGCTCCTGTGGTGAGCCCGGCTGCCCTCGGGACCGTCCCGGTGGCGCCGACCGACCGACCGGCGGCGCGACCGCGACTCCGGCCGGAGCTTCTCGTCGGCCGCGACGACACCGATCCGGAATCCTGTGTGGTCGAGGATCCGGTGACCGAGCGCTTCTACCGCATTGGTCGCCGCGAGCTCGCCCTGGTCGAGGCCCTGGACGGCCGCCGCGACCTTCGCGGGGCACTGGCGGAGGCGAATCGACGCCTCGGAGCCGCCTCCCGGCCCCGGGCCGCGCTGACCCCCGACGACGCCACGCGCATCGTCGCCTGGCTCGGCCACGAGCGGCTGCTGGTCGACGACGCGCCGGACGCCCCGGAGCGCACCGTCGACGCGATTCGTCGCCGCGGTCGGGCACGCGCGCTTCGCTGGCTGAACCTGGTGGTGATCAGGATCGCGCTGGTCGCCCCGGATCGCTTCCTCGCGCGCCTGCTGCCGCACGCCCGCCCGTTCCTCGGACGATCGTCCGCATTCGTCTGGCTGGCGGTGGTGCTCTCGGGTTGCGTGGTGGTCCTCGCCCATCCCGAGCGCCTGACCGCGGCCGCGGTCGAGGTGCTGTACCCACAACGCTGGCTGGGGCTGCTCGCGGTCTGGCTCGTGATCAAGATCGCCCACGAGATCGCCCACGGCCTGGTGTGCAAGCACCACGGCGGCCACGTGCACGAGGCCGGGGTGATGCTGGTGCTGCTGCTACCGGTCGGGTATGTCGACGCGACCTCGTCGTGGCGCTTTCCGAGCCGATGGCAGCGCGCCCACGTCGCCGCCGCCGGCATGCTGACCGAGCTGTTCCTCGCCGGCATCGCGGCCTGGGTCTGGGCCTTCGGACCCGACGGGGTGGCGAGCCGCATCGCCTTCGACGCGATGCTCATCGCCTCGGTCAGCACGTTGCTGTTCAACGCCAATCCGCTGGTCCGCTTCGACGGCTACTTCATCCTGTGCGACCTGCTGCGCATCCCGAACCTGTACCCGAGAGCGCTGCGCCGCCTCGGCGCCGTGACCCGCCGCTATCTGACCGGGCAGTCGACGCCGACGCCGCGTTTCGGTGACGGCCGCGACACCGTCGTGCTGGTCTACGGTGTCGCCGCGGTGCTCTGGCGCTGTCTGGTGGTGGTGCTGCTGGTGGTCGGCGCCTGGACCATGCTCGAAGGCGTCGGCGCGATCGCGGCGGCCGGGGCGGTGGTGACCATGGTCCTCGTCCCGACCGTGCGTGCGCTGTCCCGTCTGGCCGCCGACCCGGCCCGTCCGTCGGTGGCCCGGCTCGGGTCGCGGGTCGGGCTACCGCTCGCCCTGGTGGCGGGCACGCTGGTGCTCGTCGACTGGCCGCTCCCGATCACGGCGCCGGCAGTGGTCGAGCACGACGAGCCGGGCGAGGTCCGAACCGACGCCTCCGGGTTCGTGGTCGAGGTGAGGGCCGGTGACGGTGACCGCGTCGCGCCGGGGCACCCGATCCTGGTGCTCGCGAATCCCGCCCTGCTGGCCGAGGTCGAGGCACTGACGGCCGAGCTGGAGCAGTCGCGCCTCGCCGCCGGCGCGCACCTCAGCGCCAAGAGCCAGGCCGCCTATCAGGCCGAGGTCGAGCGCGCCACGGTGATCGAGCGCCGTCTCACCGAGCGCCGCGCCAGGGTCGAGGGGCTGACCGTGCGCGCGCCGCGTGGCGGGGTTCTTCTCGCCCGCGACATTCGGACCCTGCACGGCACCCATCTCGCGCTCGGCACCGCGGTCGGCGTGGTGGTCGATCCGATTCGCAAACGCATCGCGGTATCGGTCGACGAGGCGGACGCCGGGCGACTGGCGCCGCTGGACCAGGCCCGTCTCGAGTTCCGGCAAGATGGCTCCGGAGCGCGATTCCCCGCGGTGGTCGAGCGAATCGAGCCACGCGCGAGCACCCTGATCCAGCACCCGATGCTCGCCGCCAGCGGTGGCGGCCCGATTCCGGTCCGTGCCGAGCGCGGCGCGCGCGGCGAGGATGCCGGCCACGCCTATCTCCGGCCGCGGCTGGTGGTGCAGGCCCGGCTCGACGCCGAGGCGGCGGCAGCACTGCCGGTCGGCGTGATCGGCCGCGCCCGTCTACCCACGGCCGAGCGCTCGGTGGGCGAGACCCTCCTCCGCACGACGCGCGACTGGCTGGCGCGCGTGGTCGAGCGCGCCCGCGACGCCGCTGGCACCCTGACCCGGTAGGGCGCGCGCCAACGCGCCCCCCCTACGCGACCACACCCCAATTCGCGCCTACCCTTAGGGGCGGGTCGCCGCGCCCCCCGTGGACACGGGTCGCCTGCCCGGCCGTCGACCGGCAGCGTCGTGCCTACCCCGCCGGCGGCTTGAACTTGAGCTTCAGCGCCGCGCCGGCGCTCGCCTCGGCGGTGCCGATGAGGCTGAAGCCGCCCTTGCCGTTGATCTCGAAGCCGACCTCGATCTCCGACAGCTCGAAACGCCCGACCTGTTGGATGTCACCGAAGATGCGCGCGAGATTCTCGCGCATGTCGCGCATCGAGTCGGCCAGGCCGTCGACGTCGAGGTCCATCAGCCCCCCGCCGTTGCGGCTCGACCCGAAGCCGCGCTCGGCGCCGAAGCCCGCACCGGTCGCGCCGGCACGGGCCTGGTCCGGCGACACCCTGACCGAGATCGAGCCCGCGCGCTTTCCGTCGTCGTTCATCGGCCACCTCCGGTCCGCGGCGCGGACGTCATCGTGGGAATACCTGCACAAAGGCGCTACGGCGGCGGTCCGAGCAGTCGCCGAACCTGGCGTCGTACTCGCGGATGAGCTCGGCGAGGTGCTCCGACGTGTGGAACGCCGCGAAGGTCGCCTCGCTCGCGAACTCGTAGAGCGCCATGTACTCGAACGTGTCGTCACCGAGGATCTGCTTGTATCGCCGCGCGCTCACCGCGCCCGGGTAGCGCAGCACCTGTGGCACGTGCTCGGTGTCGTACCAGTGGTTGAATGCATCCTCGCGCACGGGCTCGACCTTCGCGCGGACCATGAACAGGACGATGGCCATCGGACCTCCTCGGCACGGCGCCGGTGCGCGGGGGGTGACGTCACACCACCGGCAGGGCGTCTCGGGCGCGGGCGAGCGCCTCGAGGTGCGCGCCGACACTCGTGTAGCCGGCCGACATCGTGCGCACGGTGAGGTGGGTCGGCCCGAGCGCGCGCCAGCCCTCGTACTCCTCGCGCAGCGCGTCGGCAGTCCGTCCCTCGGTGAAGATGGTGACGTCGAGGCCGAGGGTGCTCGGGTCGCGACCCGCCTCCCGCGCCGCCTCGTGGAACAGCGCGACGGTATCGCGCGCCTGCTGCTCGGGCTTGATCCGCGGGTTGAGGAACAGGCCGTCAGCGAGTCGTCCGGCGCGGCGCACCGCCGGCGGCTCGAAGGCGCCGATCCAGATCGGGATCGGGCGCTGCACCGGGAGCGGATTGATCCCCACATCGTCCACCCGGTCCCACTGGCCCTCGAAGCTCACCCGCGGCTCGGTCCAGAACCGGCGCAGCAGCGCGATCTGCTCCTCGAGCCGGCGCGCCCGCACCCGGAAATCCTGGCCGAGGGCGTCGAACTCGACCTTGTTCCAGCCGATCCCGAGCCCGGCGCGCACCCGGCCGCCGGTCAGCACGTCGAGCTCGGCGTACTGCTTGGCCATCAGCGCGGTCTGGCGCTGCGGGCCGATGAGGATGGCGGTCGCGAGCCCGAGTCGCTCGGTCGCGCCGGCGATGAAGCCGAGCAGGACCATGATCTCGTGGAAGGCGTTGTCGAGCGTGTAGTACGACCGCCAGTCGGGCGTCGCCGGCACCGGCGACTGGACCACGTGGTCGATGCAGGTGACGAAGTCGTAGCCCATGGCCTCGACCTCGCGCGCGAAGGTGCGGATGTCCGCCGGCCGGTTGCCGATCTCGGTGGTGGGGAAGGCGACGCCGATGCGCATGCTGGTGGTCCCGTTCGAACGCGACTCGAGTGGTCCCGTGGTCGAGCCACGGCACGATGAGCGAGAGATGGTAGCGGCAATGCGGCGCGATGCCAGCCCGGGCGGCGACGCGACGGCGCGAGCAGGAAAGAGGGGTAAAGGCGGAACTCGGAACCGAGGGCGACTTTGCCGGCCGGTCTGGGGGACCCGCGGTGCAGTCCCGGGCACCGCGGCCGCCTCCTGCGGAGCCTGCCTGGCTCGTCCCTACCGTCCGGACGATGTCGAGGCTAGTCGCGTCCGACCGACGGAGATGTGACAAATCCCACACTTCGACGCCGAATCCTTGTCGGATTTGCGTCGGTCGACCCACTTGCAGGGTGAAGCGGGCGTGCGACCGATGACGGGTGGGCACGGGGACCCTGGTCCACGGGCGGGCACGGCGACCCGCTCCTACGGGGCCGCATGGAGCATCTGGGCTGCCTTCTCGCCGATCATGATGGTCGGGGCGTTGGTGTTGCCGGTGGTGAGCACGGGCATCACCGAGGCGTCGGCGACCCGCAGGCCCTCGACCCCGCGCACCCGGAGCTGCGAGTCGACCACCGCCATCGGGTCCTCGCCCATCTTGCAAGTCCCGACCGGGTGGTAGAGGGTCGTGCCCTCGGCGCGGGCGAATGCCTCCAGGGCGGCATCGCCGTCGACCGCCAACCCGGGACGCATCTCCTCCACGCTGTGTCGGGCGAGCGACGGCGCGGCGAGGATGCGCCGCGCGTGGCGGATGCCGGCGAGCATCACCTGCAGGTCGTCCGGGCTGGTGAGGTAGCGCGGGTGGATTGCCGGGCGAGTGAGTGGGTCCGCGGAGGTCGCCATCACCGTGCCCCGGCTCGACGGCCGGGTCGGGCAGACCACCAGCGTCATCCCCGGCTGGCGCTCCAGCGCGAGCACCCGGTCCGGGTCGTAGCTCGCGGGGGTGAACAGGAGCTGCAAGTCCGGGCTCGCGAGCTCCTCTCGGCTCTTGCAGAACACCATCGCGGTGGTGATGCCGAAGGTGAGTGCACCATCGCCACGCGTGAGATAGCGCGCGATCTCGCGCAGCAGCGGCAGGCCGCGCGAGAGCTCGTTGATCGACGTGGCGTCGCGTACCCGGTGCACCAGCCGCACCACGTAGTGGTCGGAGAGATTGCGCCCGACCCCCGGCAGGTCGTGCACGACGTCGACCCCGATGTCGCGCAGATGGTCGGCCGGGCCGATGCCCGAGACCTGCAGCAGGTGCGGCGAGTTCACCGCCCCACCGCTCACCACCACCTCACGCCGCGCGCGTAGCGTGCGCTCGCGGCCCGCCTGTCGGAACGCGACGCCGACACAGCGCCGGCCCTCCATGAGGAGCCTGGTGGCCACCGCCTCGGTCTCGACCGAGAGGTTCGCGCGGTCGCGCGCGGAGGCGAGGAAGGTGCGCGCGGTCGAGGCCCGGAAGCGGTGGTTGCGGGTCATCTGCGAGTAGCCGACACCCTCCTGTCGCCCGCCGTTGTAGTCCTCCGTCAACACGAAACCGGCTTCCTGGGCGGCCTCCACGAAGCGATGGGTGAGCGGGAGGATGGTGCGGTAGTCCTCGACCACCAGCGGACCGGAGCGGCCACGATGGGTGTCGTCGCCCCCGAGATAGCGCTCCGAGCGCCTGAACAGGGGGAGCACATCGTCGTAGCTCCAGCCGCGGCAGCCCATCTGCGCCCAGGTGTCGTAGTCGGCAGGGTTACCGCGCACGTAGAGCATGCCGTTGATGGCGCTCGACCCGCCGAGCACCCGCCCACGCGGCCAGTGGATGCGCCGCCCACCGGTGCCCTCCTCCGGCTCGGAGCTGTAGTTCCAGTTCACCGCCGCGTTGTAGAGCAGGCTGCGTACCCCGGCCGGAATGTGGATGAGGGGGTGGCGGTCGGGCGGCCCGGCCTCGAGCAGCGCGACCCGCGAGCCGGCCTCGGCGAGCCGGCTGGCCACCACGCAGCCGGCCGATCCGGCGCCCACCACCACGTAGTCCATCTCGTCGGCCATCGTCAGGGCGTCTCCAGCGGGGGCAGAGGGGGCCGGCCACGAATCATGTCGGCCGCCTTCTCCGCGATCATCATCGTCGGCGCATTGGTGTTGCCCGAGGTGAGGGCGGGCATCACCGAGGCGTCGACCACCCGCAGGCGCTCGATGCCACGGACCCGCAGCTCGGGGTCGACCACCGCCATCGGGTCGCCGTCCGGCCCCATGCGGCAGGTGCCGACGAGGTGGAACACCGTCGAGCCAC
Source organism: Ectothiorhodospiraceae bacterium (assembly GCA_024234875.1). Taxonomy (GTDB): domain Bacteria; phylum Pseudomonadota; class Gammaproteobacteria; order HK1; family HK1; genus JACKNM01. Next base: position 286,697 of record JACKNM010000004.1, read on the forward strand.
GGCGGAAGGCGAAGTCGAGCAGCTCGTCGTCCGACCGTGCATCCGGGCCCGGCACCACCTCACCGGCGAAGTACGGCGCGAGCTCCGGCGTGCCGAGGAAGCGCCGGGCGAGCCGGATCCCGGCCACCAGCACCCGGCGATCGGTCTCGGTCGCCAGGTAGTTCGGCTGGATCTCCGGGTGCTCGAACGGATCCGCGGACCGCAGGCGAACATGGCCGCGACTCTCCGGCCGGTGCTGCCAGACGCCGCAGGTCATGCCGGGGAAGTCGTCGAGCCGGCCGACCACGCCTTCCTTGTAGCTCGCGGGGGTGAAGGTGAACTGGAGGTCGGGCAAGTCCAGCGCATCGTCGGACTTCCAGAACACGTGCGCGAGCGACGGACTGAGCCCGAGGATGCTCGGGCGCCGCAGCGCCCACGCCGCCACCTCGCGGGCGAGCCGCGGGCCGCGCGCGAGGTCGTTGATGGTGGTGACACCGCGCGCGCGGGCGACCATGCGTATCGCGTAGTGATCGTGGAAGTTCTCGCCGACACCGGGGAGATCCTGCACGACCTCGATCCCGAGTGCGCGCAGCCGCGGCGCCGGCCCGATGCCCGAGAGCTGGAGCAGACGCGCCGAGTTGACGGTGCCGCCGCACAAGATCACCTCGCGCCGTGCCCGCACCACCCGCGCCGAGCCTCCGGGTCCGCCGTGGCGATAGCGCACGCCGACCGCGCGGCGCCCGTCGAGCACCACCGCGGTGGCGTGGGCGTGGGTGCGCACCTCGATCGGTTGACCGCGGGCCCGCGCGGGATGCAGGAATGCCACCGCCGAGCTCACCCGCCGCGCACGGTGGATGGTGCGCTGGTAGTAGCCGACGCCGGCCTGGTCGCCGGCATTGTGATCGGGATTGCGGGGGATGCCGAGCCCCTCGACACCGGCCACGAACGCATCGCACAGCGGGTGCCGCCAGTCGATGTCGGTCACCCTCAGCGGGCCGTCGCGCCCTCGCACCCGGTCGTCGCCCGGCCCGACGCGGCCCTCGCAGCGGCGAAAGTACGGTGTCACCTCGGCATGACTCCAGCCGCGGTTGCCCCGCTGCGCCCAGGCGTCGTAGTCCATCGGCTGCCCACGGTTGTAGACCAGCCCGTTGATCGCGCTCGATCCGCCGAGGGTGCGCCCCTGTGGCGTCGAGATCCGCCGCCCCGCGGTGCCCGGACCGGGCTCGGAGCTGAAGCGCCAGGTGACGTTCGGGTCGTCCTTGTTCTTGATGAAGCCGCCGGGGACGTGCAGGTAAGGGCTGCGGTCCGGCGGCCCCGCCTCCAGCAGGCAGACCGTGGCCTCGCGGTCCTCGCTCAGCCGCGCCGCCACGATGCAGCCCGCGGAGCCCGCGCCCACCACCACGTAGTCGAACTCGTCTGCGGCCATCGTCAACCCCGTCCACGCCGCCCGACCCACCCGAAGGAGCCGACGCGACGCGGGCGGGGACTATGTCACAGATGAGCGGCGCGTTACGGAATCGTGAGGACCGTGGCCGCTCGCGCCGGCACCATGGGCTCACGAGCCATACCGAGGACATGCCATGAGCCGCAGGTCGACGGTCGTGCCGAGCCTCGCGCTCGGCTTCCTGCTGGGGCTGGTCGTGCCGGCCGTCGCCGGCGCGGCGGACGCGGTGAAGCGCTTCGAGAGCGGCCCCGAGCGCGTGCTCCTGCTGGAGCTGTTCACCTCGGAGGGCTGCAGTAGCTGCCCGCCAGCGGACCGGTGGATCAGCGAGCTGGTCGACCACCCCGCGCTGTGGCGGCGGGTGGTCCCGGTCGCATTCCATGTCGACTACTGGGACTACATCGGCTGGCCGGACCGCTTCGCCGCAGCCGCCAATTCCGACCGCCAACGTGCCCATCGCGCGAACGGGGCGACCGGCGGTGTCTACACCCCGGGGTTCGTGGTCGGCGGGGCGGAATGGCGCGCCTGGTTTCGCGGCGGGCGCCTCGACCTGTCCGATACCCGAGCCGCGGGCCAGCTCACCGTACGTGTCGATGGCGATCGCTTCGAGGCGACGTTCGAGCCAACCGACGCGCCCCGTGGCGGTTTGGACGTCGAGGTGGCGGTGCTCGGCTTCGGGCTCGAGACCGAGGTGCGCGCCGGCGAGAACGAGGGACGCCGCCTTCGCCACGACTTCGTGACCCTGGGCCGCGAGCGGCATCGCCTGGCGGGCGACGCGAATCCCCTTCGGGCCTCCGGTCGACTACCCGAGGCGATCGGTGCCGGACCCGACACACGACTCGCCCTCGCCGCCTGGGTGAGCCCCCGCGGCAAGCCCTATCCGCTGCAGGCGACCGGGGGCTGGCTGCCGTAGCTCCGGTCGCCCGAACGGAGCGCCCACGCAGTCCGGGGAGCCGCCCCCGACACGGCGCCCGTCAATTGGGCCGGAGCGCGATCCGGCGCGCCACCGCGCGGTAATGGTCGAGGCCCGGAACCGCTCGCCCCGGGACCTTCCCGCCCTCGTCGAGCTGACGCAGCTCGACCGCCGACTCGGCGTGCGGGCTGGTGGCGAAGCGCGCCGCCTGTACCGCGTCGTGCGGACCACCCTGCAGGGCGAGGCTGCGCACGGAGTCGTCGGACAGCCGCTCCTGGTAGCCGGCGCGGGTGGCGCAGAGGTAGCGCTTGGCCTCGACGTGCAGCCGCACCGGCTCGACCACCTCGGGTCCGAACACTGCCTCCAACATCCGCGCCCCGACCTCCTCGTGGCGGTCGTCGACACCCTGGTCGGCCAACGACACGTCCTCCTCGGGGACGAGATGACCGACGTCGTGAAACAGCGCGGCGATGACCAGGTGGTCGCCGAGCGCGCGCTTCTCGGCCAGGGCCGCCGCCTGCAGCGCGTGCTCGAGCTGACTGACCGACGCGAGCCCGTAGGCGCCGCCGCCACGCGCGGCGAGGAGGTCGAACAGAGCGTCGAGCGAATCAGCGAACATCGGAACCTCTCGGATTGGCGGAGTCGGGGGCGAGCATGCTATCGCAGCGTGACCACGACGTGACGCCGCCCGGGTCACAACCCTGACCTCGGCTGCCGGCGGCCGCTCGCCGTCGGCGCCGCGCTCAGTCCGCGCCCTCGGGCGCGACCGCCGCCGACAGTACCCGGCTCCCGGGGCGGGGCAGCATCAACGACGCCGCCGTCGCGGCGATCGCGGCCAGTCCGAGCATCAGGTAGAGATCGTCGAAGTTGCCGGCGCGATCGAAGAGGGTACCGGCGAGCTTGACCGTCAGCCCACCAATCCCGAGCGCGAGGACGAACTTCGCGCCATAGGCCAGTGCCCGCCAGCGGAATGGAGTGTAGCGGGCGACCAGCAGGTTCTCCGAGGCGGCGAAGCTCACGTTGAACAGCAACGCGAGGAAGGCCATCGTGAGCAGACTCACCCCGAGCAGCGAGGTGATGACGAACAGGGTCGGAGTGAGTAGCGCCCAGAACACGATGTACACCAGGCGCGGCGAGTAGCGGTCGGCGAGCCAGCCACCGAGGATGCTGCTGAGCGAGGAGAACCCGATCACCGCGCCGACGTAGAGGCCGATCTCGGTGTAGCTACTCGCCAGCGCGGGGCCGAGGCCGGCCTCGAAGAGCTTCGGCATGGTGTTGGTGATGCCGGCGTAGACGAAGCCGCTCGCGGCCATGGTCAGGGTGAGGATCACGAACACTCGCTGCACCGCGCCGCGCGTCTCGGCGCCGGCCGGTGCGCGGTCGGTGCGCGCGTCTGCCACCGCGCCGAAGCGCCACATCACGGCCAGGACGAAGCCCAGAACCACCGACAGAATGCCCGGCGCCACGAACGCCGTGCGCCACGAGGCATGGTCGATCATCAGGCCGACGAAGACCGGGGCCAGCGCGCCCCCGATGCTGCCGAAGACGCCGTTCCAGCCGAGTGCCATACCCTGGCGCTCCGCGCTCGCGACCAGCCAGGCGATCCCGACCGGGTGGTAGATCGAGGCGAACAGCCCGATCAGGCTCAGCCCGACGAACAGACCGGTGGTGCTCTCGGCCAGACCGGTGACCAGCGCCCCGGCACCGATGCCGACGAAGAACACCACCATCATCCCGACCTGGCTCCAGCGATCCCCGAGCCAGCCGGCGGGCAGTGCCGCCACCCCGTAGAGGATGAGGCCCAGGCTCGACAGCGCGAGCAGCTCACCGTAGGGCACCCCGAACACCGCCGGCAGGTGCAGCACGGCGGTGGCGTAGAGGATGGTGAACAGGTGGGTGAACACGTGCCCCACGTTGGAGGCCGCGATGGAGACGGCGGCAGGGGAGGTGGGCACTTACGGCTCCTCGAGGTCGGCCGACCACCCTGGGCGGCCGCAGGATGCTGGATTCCGGCGCGCCGCGACGCGACGCGCCGGCGATCATATCCGGTCCTGGCCGAGGGCGTTTACCGCGTGTCGGCGCTCAGAAGTTGCTTCGGATCGGCTCGGCCGGCGCGGGGCTGATGCCGATGAGGTCGGTCAGGATCTTCTCGTAGGTCCCGTCGGCCATCATCGCCGCCAGCGCCTCGTTGACCGCCCGGGCGAGATTCGGGCGCGACTTCTGGAAGCCCCAGCCCTTCTGCACCTGGCTCGCGTAACCCTTGGCGATACGAAGCGGCAGGTTCGCGGTCTTGATCGCGTACGCGCCGGCGACCTGGTCCGTGATGACGCCGTCGACGTTGCCGTTGACCAGGTCCTGATAGGCCTCGGGCTCGGACTTGTAGCTCTTGATCTCGGCGGCGCCGAGCTTCTTCGCAGCCTCGGCGTAGGTCGACGCGACCAGGGTCCCGATGGTCTTGCCGGCGACCTCCTCCACCGACTGGATGGCCGAGTCCTTCTGCACCAGCAGCACGCCGCCGGACTCGAGCCAGCCGTCGGAGTAGAGAATCTGCTTCTGCCGCGCCTCGGTGACGTCCATGGTGGTTCCCATGACGTCGAACTGCCCGGCCATCAGACCGACCAGGGTCGACTCCCACTTCAACAGCACCGGCTCGTAGGTGAGCCCGAGCCGCCGCGAGATCTCACGCCAGAGACGGATCTCGATGCCGTCGAGCTCGCCGCTCGGCGTCTGCATGCTGAACGGCGGGAACGTGCCCTCGGTGGAGACCGAGATCTTGCCGGGCGCGTTGAGCTCGAGGTCGGCCGCGGATGCGGGGGTAGCGGTGAGGCCGAGCGTCAGACCGAGCACACCGATGATCGCGGACAGTTTCGTCGACTTCATGGACCCTTCTCCTCGATGACGTGACGGCGGGCACCCGAGGGCGTCCCGCGAGCATGTCGGCCGCCCGCGCGGGGGCCGACCCCTGGGATCAGACGCGATCGACCGGTCAGCGCCGGAGCGCGATCAGCGCCAGGACCTCGGCCGCGACGGTGGCCGCCAGCAACGCAGTCACCTGACCCGGCCCGTCGTAGAGCGGATTGGTCTCCACGACGTCGGCGCCGACGATCTCGAATCCCGTCAGCGCCCGAATCATCGACAGGATCTCGCGGGCGGTCGGCCCGCCAGCTTCCGGCGTCTGCACGCCGGGCGCTGACGCCGGGTCGACGACGTCGAGATCGAAGCTGAAGAACACACGCTGACCGGCGACCCGCTCACGGACCCGCTGCCCGAGCCCGTCGGGACCGAGCGCGATGGCCTCGTCGGTGGTCACCACCTGATAGCCGAGCTCGAGCGACTGGCTGATGTCGCTCTCCCGAAACAGCGAGCCGCGCATGCCGATCTGGATCGAGCGCTCGGGCACCACGAGGCCTTCCTCGACCGCGCGCCGGAACGGCGTCCCGGCGCTGTAGCGCTCACCGTCGAAGTAGCTGTCCCAGGTGTCGGTGTGCGCGTCGAAGTGAACCAGGGCCAGCGGGCCGTGGACTCGTGCGAGCGCGCGCAGCTCCGGCAACGACACCGAGTGGTCACCGCCGAGCCCCAGCGGCACGGCGCCGGCCTCGGCCAGCCGCGCGGTGGTGCGCTCGATGTGGTCCATCGAGCGCAGGAGATAGCCCGGAACGACCGGGGAATCGCCCGCATCGACGACCCGCAATCGCTCGAACACGTTCACGTTGCCCTGGTAGGGGTTGATCGGGCGCAACATGATGGACTGCGCGCGGATGGCGTTCGGACCGAAGCGCGCACCGGTGCGGTACGGGCCGCCGCAATCCGACGGCATTCCGAACACCGCGACGTCGGCATCGCCGACATCGCGCACGTACGGCAACCGCATGAAGGTCGGGACACCGACGAATCGAGGGACACCCAACGAGTCGACTGGCATCTGGGTCTGCATCGCAGTCCTCCGTCGCAACGGCGGCGCCGCCCGCCAGTGGCCGCGTCCGCGTGAGAGTCAATGATCGAGCCGGAACCGTCGCTCGAACCATGCGGCGAGCTGGGTGAGCACGGTGGTCATCAACAGGTAGAGCACCGCGGCGATCAGGTAGAAATCGAATGGCCGGTAGGTCGCCGCGATCACGAGCTGTGAGTGCAGGGTGAGCTCGACCAGGGTGATGGTCGAGAGCAGGGAGGTGTTCTTGAGCGCGCTCGCGGCCTCGTTGGTGATCGGCGGGATGATCATGCGCACCACCTGGGGCAGGATGATGCGCCGCATCGCGAGCGCCGGGCTCATACCCAGCGCGAGCGCCGATTCCATCTGGCCCCGTGGCATCGCCGCCAGGCCGCCGCGCACGATCTCGGCCACGTAGGCACCGCTGTTGATGCCGAGTGCGAGGACGCCGGCCACGAACGGCGACAGGCGAAGCCCGGTCTGCGGCAGCCCGAAGTAGAACAGGAACACCTGCACCAGCGTCGGCGTGCCGCGGATGAACCAGACATAGAAGGTCGCCGGCCAGCGCAGGACACGCAGCCGCGAGAGCTTGCCGAGCGCCGCCAGCAGACCACACCCCCAGCTCACCGCGATCACCAGCAACGTGATCTCGAAGGCGAGCCACGAGGCGTCGAGGAATCCCGGCATGTAGGACGCGATGGATTCCCAGTAGGCGACGAGCCGCGTGACGGTCTCACTCATCGGGTCGTGCTCGCGCGCGGTGGGCGACGTCGAGAATGCCCGGACTCGCGCCCACCGCGTGGTGACGACGCAGCACCCGGTCGAGGAACTGACGCGTACGTGGGTGAGTGGGCGCACCGATCACGGTGTCGGAATCACCATCCTCCACCACTCGCCCCTCGTCGATGAACACCGCGCGATGGCTCACCTCGCGCGCGAAGTCCATCTCGTGGGTCACCACCAGCATCGTCATCCCCTCGGCGGCGAGGCTCGCCATCAGCGCCAACACCTCGCCGACCAGCTCCGGGTCGAGGGCAGAGGTGACCTCGTCGAAGAGCATCACCTTCGGCTCCATCGCCAGCGCGCGCACGATGGCCACTCGCTGCTGCTGCCCGCCGGACAGCCGGGACGGATGGTCGTGGCGCTTCTCCGCCAGACCGATCCTCGCGAGCAGCGCCTCCGCCCGCTCGACCGCGACCGCCCGCGCCTCACCACGGACGTGGATGGGCGCCTCGACCACGTTCTCGAGCACCGTCTTGTGCGGCCAGAGGTTGTAGCTCTGGAACACCATGCCGATGCGCGTGCGCAACGCCGACAGCGCGCGATCGCCACCGAGCAGGCCGGGGCGGGCGCGATAGTCGACGGCCTCACCCTGGAACACGATCGAGCCCGCGCTCGGACGCTCGAGCAGGTTCACACAGCGCAGCAGCGTGCTCTTCCCGGAGCCGCTGGCACCGATGATCGCGATCACCTCGCCGTCGTGGACGTCGAGGGAGACGCCGCGCAGGACCTCGTTGTCGCCGAATCGCTTGTGGATGTCGACGAGCCGCAGGACCGGCGCGCTCATGCGTCGGCCCGGACTGCCGGCTCGATGACGTAGTGCGCGTCGGTCGGCGCACGTCCGACCCCGTTGATGGGCGTGATGTCCTGCGGGCAGGCGGAGAAGACGATCACCAGGTCCATCTCGGCCGTGAGGACGACGTGGTCGCCTGCGCGCGAGGCGGGCGGACGGCGGTCGATCCGGCCGTCGTCCACCACCGGGGTGTTCATGAACAGATTGAGCGGCGCGGGGGTCCACGGCACGTCGAGCCCGAGCTCGGCCAACGCCTCGTGGAGGTTGTCCTCGCAGTTGCGGTGGTACCCGCGGACGCCGAGCTCCTCGTAGATGGCACGGTTGCAGGCGCAGAGGACGGTGTCGTGTCCGCCTGGCGAGGTGTCCTCGACCAGCGTCAGCATCGGCCGGCGGCGGTTGCTCACCAGCCGATCGCCGACCCGCGGATAGATCCGACTGTTGACCGAGCGGGTGTGCTCCATCGACAGGTGCTCGCTCGCATCGGCACGCGAGAAGGCCCAGGTATCGAGCACCTGGCTGCCGTGGGTGTTCACGATGCGGATGCGCTCGCCACGCGCGAGCGCGATGGCCTTTCCATGGCGCGCGGGGATGACCGAGAGCTGCGACACGATCCACGCTCCTCACAGTCGGCGGGGCATCGCCTGATGCGCTCGACTATAGAGAAACGGTGTCGCGAAGGCGACGTCCGAGACGGTGCGCGGCAGTGCCACGACCGCACCGCGGCGGTGCGCGACGTCCGCGCGGACTACCCGAGCAGCAGCGCCAGGTCGTCCTCGGTGAGGCTGCGCATCACGCCTTCGCCGCCGGCGACGATGGCATCGGCCAGCTCGCGCTTGCGATCCTGGAGGGCGAGGATCTTCTCCTCCACCGTGTCCTTGGCGATCAGCCGGTAGGCGAAGACCGGGCGCGCCTGGCCGATGCGGTGCGCGCGGTCGACCGCCTGCGCCTCCACCGCCGGGTTCCACCACGGATCGAGGATGAAGACGTAGTCGGCGGCGGTGAGGTTCAGTCCGTGCCCGCCGGCCTTGAGGCTCACCAGGAACACCGGGCAGTCCGGGTCGGTCTGGAAACGCTCGACCCGGGCGGCGCGGTCGCGGGTTCGACCGTCGAGGTACTCGTGGACGATGCCCTCGCGCTCGAGCGCGGTGCGCACGATCGCGAGCAGGCGGGTGAACTGGGAGAACACCAGCGCCTTGTGGCCCTCGTCGATGACGTCGCGCAGGCTCTCCATCAGCGACTCGAGCTTCGCGCTCGACTCGTCGACCCGCTCACGGTCGACCAGGCCGGGATGACACGCGGCCTGGCGCAGCCGCAGCAGCGCCTCGAGCACCGCGATCTTCGACCGCCCGAGCCCCGAGGTCGCGATGCGCCGATCGAGCTCGGCGCGATAGTAGTCGCGCAGCTCGTCGTAGAGCTTGCGTTGGCGCGGTGGCAGCTCGCAGACCACGGTCTGCTCGGTCTTCTCCGGGAGGTCGTCGAGCACCTGCGCCTTGGTGCGGCGCAGGATGAAGGGTCGCAACCCCTCACCGAGGACCCGCGCCGCCTCGGGGTCCGAGCGCGCGCCCGGACGCACCACCGATTCGAACGCGCTCGCCGAGCCGAGCAGGCCCGGCTCCAGGAACTCGAACAGCGACCACAGCTCGCCGAGGTGGTTCTCGACCGGCGTCCCCGACATCGCGAGGCGTCGGCGCGCGTGTAACAGCCGGCAGGCCTTCGCCGCCTGGGAGCTCGCGTTCTTGATCGCCTGCGCCTCGTCGAGCACGACGTACTCGAAACCGATCTCGCGCAGCGCGGTGATGTCCTGGCGCACCGTGCCGTAGGTGGTGACCACGAGATCGTGATCCGCGATCTGCTCGAGCAGCGGGCGACGCGCGGTGCCGGTGTAGTCGAGCACGCGCATCCCCGGGACGAAGCGCGCCGCCTCGTCGATCCAGTTCCAGACCAGGCTGCGCGGCGCCACCACCAGGGAGGGCACCCGCGCCTCGCCCGCGGCCTCGCGCCGCATGCGGCAGTGCTCGAGCCAGGCCAGCGCCTGCACCGTCTTGCCGAGACCCATGTCGTCGGCGAGACACCCACCGACGCCGATCTCGTCGAGGAAACGCATCCAGCCCAGCCCCTCGAGCTGGTAGGGTCGGAGCGCGCCGCGAAAGGTCGCCGGCGCCGGCATGGGGTGGATGCCGTCGAAACGGCGCAGGCGGTCGCGCCAGGCGGTGAATCGCTCGTCGAGGTCGACCCGGGTGCGATCGCTCGCGAGCAGGGCATCGAGGAGCAGGGCCTGGCTCGGCGCGAAGCGCAGGCTGTCCCCGTGGGCCTCGCCGACCGCGGCGAGGCGCGCGTAGCCGTCCAGCCAGGCGTCGGGCAGCGCGCCCCGCGAGCCGTCGGCGAGCCGCACCCAGGAGGCGCCGGCTCGCGCCGCCCGCAACAACTCCGGCATCGCCACCGTCAGGCCGTCGAAGTCGAGCTCGGCCCGCAGATCGAACCAGTCGATGGCGGCGTCGACCTGGACACTGACGTCACCGGCGGCACGCACCCGCACCCCGTCGGTCTCCACCACCCAGCCCTCGGCCGCCAGGGCGAGCTCCAGCTCCCCGACCCGCGACCCGCCCAGGCGATAGGCCTGGTGGCCGACCGGCAACCCCACCGCCGGCCGGGCCCCGAGTGCCTCCAGCCGCTCGACCAGCGCCTTCTCGGCTTCCGCATCGCGTGGAATGACGCGCTGGCGAGCGACGTCGACCACCGCCGCGCTCGGGGTCTCGGGCTCCAGTCGATGCCCGTCGTACTCGAACCCGACCTCGAGCGTCGCATCACGCGCCGACAGCCGCGTGCGCCCGGCCGCCGGGGTGCGGATGCGAACGTGCCCGCGGGGTGGGACCCGCTCGGGGGCGAGCTCGAGCGCCGGCGGGAGCGCCGCCGGCGGGTGCTCGGGCAGGGTCCACCAGTGGGTCAGGAACGCCTCGCGCTCGGCGAACGGCACGATGACGTCGCCGCGCTCGACCAGCGCCCTCAGCCACACCGCGTGCCGGGGCTGGCCGAGGCGACCCAGTCGACCGGCGAAGACCAGCAGGCCGTCGTCCAGGGCGAGCAACACCTCGGCGAGCGACGCCCGGTCGAGACCCTGGGCCTCGACCGACGGGCGCTCGAGCGCACCGACGATGCGCCAGCACTGGCGGCCCTCCTGGGTCTCGATTCGCAGCCGGAGCGACCAGGGTCGGTCTCCGTCCCAGGCGAGCGCGCGATAGGCCTGCGGGTCGCGCCCCACCGACTCGTGCCATACCAGCCGTCCGGTGGCGCAGAGTGCGGGCAGCAGGAGGTCGGACATCGCCGGGGCGATTCGCCGCCCGCTCGACCGACCATCCTGGTCCCAGTGGTGCCACGGCGAGGCGCGATGCGGCGCCTCGGCCGGCTCGTTACCGATCAGCAGGCCGAGGAGGCGGCGATCCTCGGGATCGGGGTAGCGCCCCAGATCACGCTCGCCGACACCCTCGCGCTGCACCGCGCCCCACGATCCGTCCTTGCGCGCCCGGCGGTGGAAGAAGTCGACCACCAGCCCGCCGGCGCGCATGCTGGCGTCGGGATTGACGACGAACCAAGCCAGCCGCGCTGGCGCGTCCGCCGGCGGCCGCGGCGCGCCGGCACCGAGCGCCGCACCGAGGACACCCCGCCAGCCGGCCTGCGAGCGCGTCCCGAATCGCCCCCACTGCGCGCGCTCGGCGAGCGGCACCCAGGGGGCCTCGTCGTCGGCGTCGTCGTCGAGGTCGTCGTCCGGCTCGCCCTCGGGGTGCGACGCCGCCTCGTCGAGCTCCGGCGACCAGCTCGCGCCACTCGCGCCACTCGCGCCCTCGTCGCCCTCCAGCATCTCGGTGTCGAGCGCGTGCAGCAGCACCACCTCCCCAGCGGGGTCCATCTTGCCGGGCCAGCCACGGAGATCGAGCTGGACCACCGTCGCCCAGAGGTGCTTGCAGAAGTCCCCGCGCTCGTAGTGGGGGCAGGTGCACTCCACCGCCAGGAACACGGTGCCGCCGTCGAGCCAACGCAGGGTGACGTCGTAGCGCCGCGAGCTCGACCCCTGGACGTGCGCCAGCGCCATCGCCGGGCGGACGTCGGCCAATGCCACCCGACCCTCGTCGAGATAGCGCTCGCCGCGGGTGCGCACCGCGGGCTCGAAATAGGGGCGGAGCCGCGAGGCGAGACCACGCGGACCCGGGTCGCGCGCGGGCGCGCGCCGGGGCGCCTCCGGCGCGGGACGAGGAGCTGCGGAGCGTCGATAGGGCAAGGGTGCGCGGTCCGGGTGCCGGGAACGAACCGCCGATCATACGGGCTCCGGGCGCGTCTCGCCCGGCCCACGATCTCGACGACACCCTACGGCGGCGCCCCCGGCGACCCCCGGCGGCCGGTGCGGCTCAGTAGAACAGCTTGGGCAGCCAGAGCGCGAGCTCGGGGAATGCGACCAGCAGCGCGATCATCACGAACATCGTCGCCACGAAGGGCAGCGTGCCGATGATGACGTCGTTCATCGAGCCCCGCGCCCGTACGCCCTGGACGACGTAGAGGTTGACCCCGATCGGCGGGGTGATGAGCGCGGTCTCGAGCATCACCATGAGCAGGATCCCGAACCAGACCGGGTCGTAGCCGAGCTGCACGATGATCGGCGCGATCAGCGGGGTGGTGGTCAGCAGCATCGACAGCGTCTCCATGAAGCAGCCGAGCACCAGGTAGAAGACGATGATCGCGAGCAGAGTCTGCCCCGGGGTGAGGCCGAGGCCGAGGATGAAGTCCGAGAGCGCCTGGGTGAGCCCGACGGCGGCGAGCACGAAGTTCAGGAAGATCGCGGCGAGGATGATGATCATCACCATCGCGGTGGTGCGCATGGTGCCCTCGATCGCCCGGCGCAGCATCGCCACCGAGAGCGTGCGGGTGAACGCGGCGAGCCCGAGCGAGGCGACCACCCCGAGCGATGCAGCCTCGGTGGGGGTCGCGAGCCCGGCGTAGATCGAGCCGACCACCACCAGGAAGATCCCGAGCGGCGGCAGCAGATGCACGAGGCTGCGCATGCGCATCGCCCAGCTCGTCTCGACCGGGGTCCCGCCCCAGCGCCGCCGGAAGCTGCACGCGATCACCACCGTCACCATGAACAGCACCGCGAGCAGGAGGCCCGGCACGAACCCGGCGAGGTAGAGCTGGGGTACCGAGGTGTCGGTGAGGAGACCGTAGATGATGAGGTTGATCGATGGCGGGATGAGGATGCCGAGGGTGCCGCCGGCGGCGAGCGTACCGACGAAGAGCCGCTCGTTGTACTGGTAGCGGCCGACCTCGGGCAAGGCGACGGTGCCGATGGTGGCCGCGGTGGCGACCGACGAGCCCGAGGTCGCGGCGAACAGCGCGCACGAGCCGATGTTGGAATGCATCAGGCCACCCGGCAGCCACGACAGCCACTGGACCATGGCGCCGTACATGCGCTGCGCGATCCCGGAGCGCAGCAGGATCTCACCCATCAGCACGAACAGTGGGATCGCGATCAGGAGGAACTCGATGCTGTTCTCCCACATCACGTCGCCGAGCGCGAGGTGCAGCGGCATGATCGAGAAGAACTGGCTCAGCGTGAGCGCGAGGATGCCGAGCACCGCCGCGATCGGCACGCTGAGCGCGATGAGGAAGAGGAGGATCCCGAGCGCCCAGCCGAGCATCAACGGTGCCCCTCGGTGGCGCGCGCCTCACCGCCGGTCTCCTGCTTCACCTCCTCGTCGACGGTACGCGCGCCGGCGATACGTTGGATGCGCGCGAAGTCCCCGCGCACCAGCGCGGCGAGGCAGGCGACGATCAGCAGCACCAGCGTGATCGAGAACAGGATCAGGCCGAGCAACCAGAACGACTGCGGGATCGCGAGCGGGGTCTGCAGGGGTGTGATCGAGCGCGACCAGTTCTCGACCGTATCTGCGAGCAGCAAGCTCGCGCGCCAGGTGAGGATGCCGACGAAGAGCCCGAGCAGGACCAGGCCGAGCAGGTCGAGCACCGCGCGCAACGGCACCGGGAAATGCATGTACAGCGCGTCGATGCGCACGTTGACCCGGTGCAGCACCGCGTACGAGAAGGCCCACACGGTCGCGATCGCGAACAGGTAGCCCGAGATCTCGTCGGCGCCGCCCACGGTGGTGGCGAAGAACTTGCGCAGGAAGACGTCGACGGTCACGACGAATGCGGCCACGATCATGAGCAGCCCACCGATCCAGACTGCCAGCCGGGCGACTCGCTCGTTCAGACGAAGCAGGTGGTCGAGCACGTCCCACCTCCGGTATCAGACCAGCGCGCGCCCGCGCCGACGAGGCGCGCCGATGGACGATCGAGGATGCGGCGCCCGCCGACCGATCCTCGAGCGAGCGCGTCCTGCGCTCGCTCGATCGGCCAGGCGCCGCGAAGACGGAGCTTCAGGTCGCCTCAGGGCGTCGGAGCATTGATGCCGACGACCTTGCCGACGGTGTCGTTCCACTTCTTCACGCAGTCGGCGCCACAACGCTCGGCCCAACGCTTCAAGACGAAGTCGTTCAGGATCGTGTTGCGCACCGCGAGGTCGGCGTCGCTCGGCACCACCTTCTTCATCTTGCCGGCCTCACCCTCGGTGCACTCACCGACGCCGGTGTTGCAGATGATGCCCATCTCGTCCTCGCGGATGGTCTCGGCCCAGGCGTTGTCCTCGAACTTCTTGAACTCGGCCTCGACCATCGCCTGCCCTTCGGGTCCGAGCCGCTCCCAGGTCTTGAGGTTGATGGCGCCGAAGGTCGCGGTGTAGCCGACTCGCATCAGGTAGGCGTGGGTCGCGACCTCGTACCACTTGGCGCGATAGGCTGGCATGGTGCCGGTGATGCCGCAGTCGACGACGCCCTTCTGCAGCGCCGGCACCACCTCGGCGAACGCGATGGTGGTCGACACGCCACCCGCACCCTCGACGAAGTCACCGAGCGTGGTGGAGTAGACGCGGATCTTCTTGCCCTTGAGATCGGCGATGCTCTCCACCGGCTTCGAGCACCACAGCATCTGGCTCGGGAACGGGTAGATCGCCATCAGCTTCGCGCCGTAGGTCTTCTCGAACGCCTCGGCGAGGACCGGCTTGTAGGCCTCGACCACCTTGCGCATGGTGTCCCAGTCCTGCACCAGGGTGGACAGGTCGACACCCTCGATCTCGGGGTTCTCCTTGGCGACGTAACCGACCACCCCGTGGGCGACGTCGAAGACCCCGAGCTTCAGCAGGCGCATCACCTCGAAGCCCTTGAGCCCGAGCTCGGTGAGCGGCGAGGCCTGCGCGGTCAGCTTGCCGCCGGACGCCGCCGGCATCGCGTTGTTCCAGAGATTGCTCTCGTGCTTGATCCAGTTCGAGAGGTTGCCCCAGGTGCCGACCACCTTGAAGTTGTACGGCTTGACGTCGGCGACCACCGATGCGCTGATCCCGAGCATGGTCGCACCGGCGAGCACCGCGCTCGCGAGGGTCGTTGCGATACCGGTCTTCTTCATGGGCTCTCTCCTCGGTTTCTCGTTCTACTGTCGTCGCTGCGACGGTCGCGCACGTGCGCCCGCACCGCCGGCTCTCCGGGCGGGCACTCTAGCAGGATGGCGGAAAAGTGCACTCTCGCCACGACCGACGCACGCGCGCCGGCCCCACCGCCCGCCCTCAATCGCCTTGCCGGTAGTGCCGGCGGAGATACTCGGCGGAGAACTTCCCGCTCGCGCGATCGGCTGCCAGCGCCGCCGGATCGCGCTCGGCGGCCGGGCCGTAGCCGCCCGCCCCCGGTGTCTCGACCACCACCCGGTCGCCCTCGCCGAGCACCACCTCCGACGGCTTCACCGGCAAGACCCGGGACTCACCGTCTGCGCGCACCAGAGCGAAGCGCCCGCTCGCGCCCGGTCCACCGCCGAATACACCCCACGGCTGGTGCCGGAATCGCTCGCCGGCGCCGTTGAACACGCAGGCGTGACCGACGGGACTGATCACGCGACGCAGCCCGAGCCCGCCGCGATGGCGGCCGGGGCCGGCGGAGTCGGGAACGAAGCCGTAGCTCTCGACCCGCAGCGGGTACTCCATCTCGATCGCCTCGACCGGGAGATTCGACGTGTTGGTGATGTGCACCTGCACCCCATCGGTGCCGTCGCGCGTCGCCCGTCCCCCGAAGCCGCCGCCGAGCGTCTCCAGATACAGATATCCGCGCCCGTTCCGCGGGTCGACGCCGGAGAACACGGCGGTGGTGTTGGCGCCGTTGGCGGCCCCCACCGCGCGCTCGGGCAACGCCGGCGCCAGCGCGCCGATCACCACGTCCACCACCCGTTGGCAGGTGTGTGCGCGCGCCGCGACCGGCGCGGGGAAGCGACAGTCGACCAGCGTCCCGGGCTCGGTGACCATCTCGCACACGTCGAGCACCCCGTGGTTGTTCGGGATCTCGGGGTCGAGCAGCGCCTTCAGCGCGTAGCTCACCGCCGACAACGTCGCGTTGGTGGTGAGGTTGATGTTGCCGCGCACCTGCGGCGCACTACCGGTGAAGTCGAACACGATGCGCTCGCCGCGCACCCGGACCGCGAGCCGGATCGCGATGTCGACCGCGCCGAGCCCGTCGTCGTCCATCACGTCCTCGAACGCGTAGTCGCCGTCGGGCAGCTCACGGACCCGGTCGCGCATGCGGGCGCGGGTTCGCGCCACGATGTCGCAGAACGCGGCCCGCAACACGTCGGCGCCGTGGCGCGCGGCGGTCTCGCGCATCCGCCGCACGCCGAGCCGGCAGGCCGCGATCTGCGCGTTGTAGTCGCCGCGCCGCTCCTCGGGCAGTCGCACGTTGAGCAGCATGAGGTCGAGGAGATCGCTCTGCAGCTCGCCGCCGCGGGCGAGCCGCACCACCGGGATGCGCAATCCCTCCTGGTAGATCTCCGACATCCCGCCGGCCATCGACCCGGGCACCATGCCACCGACGTCGGCGTGGTGGGCGATGTTGCAGACGAAGCCGAGTAGCTCGCCATCGACGAAGACCGGCATCGCCATGTTGATGTCGGGGAGATGCGTGCCGCCGGCGACGTGCGGATCGTTTGCGACGAAGAGGTCACCGTCGCGGATCGACGCGAGCGGGTGACGCGCGAGGAGGCTCTCCATCAGCCCGGTCATCGACGCGAGATGGATCGGCAGCGAGTTCTCGGCCTGGACCACCAGGCGCCCGTCGCGGTCGACGATCGCGGTGCTGTGGTCGTTGCGCTCCTTGATGTTGGTGGAGTAGGCGCTGCGCATCAACGCGATGTAGGTCTCGTCGGTGATCGAGCGCAGCGCGTTGAACACGATCTCGAGCCGAATCGGGTCGAGCGTGGTGGTCGCCTCGCTCATGCGCGCACCTCGATGATCAGGTTGCCGGCGGCGTCGACCCGGGCGCGGTCGCCGGGGAGCACCACGGTGGTGGCGTCGAGCTGCTCGACGATGGCGGGCCCCTCGAGATGGTGGCCCGCGCTCAGGCGGTGACGATGGTGGACGACGGTCACCGAAGGCTCGTCGGCGGCGAACCACACCGCCCGCTCCCCGAGCGGGGCCGGGGGCGCGGCGGCATCGGCGATCCGTGCCGTCTCGGCGTCCCCGAGCGCGACCGCCGCGGCCAGACGCACGTTCACCACCTCCACCGGGTCGCTCGCGTTGCTGTAGCCGTAGCTCTGCTCGTGCTCGCGCGCGAAGCCGGCGGCGAGCGCGTCCAGGGCCGGCAGCGCGTGGGCGTCGTCGACCGGGACCGGCAGCTCGAAGTTCTGGCCGACGTAGCGCATGTCGAGCGCGAGCGAGAACGTGGCGTCGGCAAGCCCGACCCCCTCGCTCGCGAGCCAGGCCGCGGCCTCCGTGTGCAGGGCGTCGCGCGCCGCCACCACCGCGCCGACGGTCTCCGGGGTGAGGGTCACCCGCACCGAGCGGACGAAGTCCTCCGCCAGGCCCGAGGCCACCAAACCCTGCGCGCAGAGGATCCCCGGCGCGGGCGGCACCACGACGGTGCGAATGCCGAGCTCGTGCGCGACCATCGAGGCGTGCAGCGCGCCGGCACCGCCGAACGCCATCAACGCGAAGTCGCGTGGGTCGTGCCCGCGCTCGACCGAGACCCCGCGTATGGCACGCACCATGTTGGCGGCGACGATGTCGAGGATGCCGAGCGCGGTGCGCTGGACTGAGAAGCCGAGCCGCGCGGCGAGCGGCGCAATGGCCGCCTCGGCCGCGACCGGGTCCAGCCGCATCGCACCGTCGAGCAGGCCCGCCGGTGAGAGCCGACCGAGCACGACGTTGGCGTCGGTGACCGTCGGCTCGGTCCCGCCGAGGCGGTAGCAGGCGGGTCCGGGCACGGCGCCGGCGCTGCGCGGGCCGACCTTGAGCAGGCCGTCGCGGTCGAACCAGGCGACCGAGCCACCGCCGGCGCCCACGGTATTGATGTCGACCATCGGCAGCCGCACCGGGAAGTCGGCCACGTTGCGGGTGTAGCTCACGCCGGCGCGATGGTCGCGGATGAGGCACACGTCGGCGCTGGTGCCGCCCATGTCGAGCGTGATGACGTCGGCATGACCGCTCGCGCGTGCGACGTCGATGGCACCCATCGCGCCGGCGGCCGGTCCGGAGAGCGCGGTTCTCACCGGGACCGCGCGCGCCCGTCGCGCCGACATCAACCCACCGCTCGACTGACTGATGCCGAGATGCGCGCGCGGGAAGCGCGCCGCCAACGCCCGCTCGAGGCGACCGAGGTAGGCGCCGACCGTCGGCTGCAGGAAGGCGTTGAGAAGCGTGGTGGAGAAGCGCTCGTACTCGCGGAACTCCGGCTGCACCTCGCTCGACAGCGAGATCTGGAGGTCCGGCAGCGCGGCGGCGAGCGCGGCACCGATGCGCTGCTCGTGCTCGGGGTTCACGAACGCGAACAACAGGCAAACGGCGCAGGCGTCGAGCTCGGCCGCCGCCACCGCGCGCACCACCGCCGCGATGGCCGCGTCGTCGAGCGGGATCAGCACCTCCCCGCGCGGCCCGATCCGCTCGCGGACCTCGAACCGGTGCTCGCGGGCGGCGAGCGGCGGCGGATTGTCGGTCTGGAGATCGTAGAGGCGGGGGCGGACCTGGCGACCGATCTCGAGCAGGTCGCGAAAGCCCTCGGTGGTCACCACCCCGACGCGACCGCCACGACGCTGGATCAGCGCGTTGGTGCCGACGGTGGTGCCGTGAGCCACGCGCTCGACGTCGCCCGGCGCGATACCGGCGGCGGCGATCAGCGCGTCGATGCCGTCGAGAATGGCGCGCGCCGGATCGTCGGGCGTCGACGCGGTCTTGTGCAGGCACACCCGCCCGCTCGCCGGATCGACCGCGTGGAGATCGGTGAAGGTGCCGCCGACGTCGACGCCGATGGTCCAGGGCATGGCGCGGAGCCTCGGAGCAGGGGTCGGGGATGGTAACAGCCCGTCGGGGCCGGGTGAGCGTGGCCAGGGCGAGTGGTCCGGCCGCTCGGCGTGACGGGGCGCGCCGCGGGCGGCCCGGCTGGTGGGGCGGCCGGGAGTGAGTGGCGCGGGCGGGCCGGACGATGTCCGACCCGCCCGAGCGCGTCGTGTCGGCGGGGGTCAGATCCCCACGCAGCGGCTCACCGGCGGCACGTAGACGGGCACCGACTGCACCTCCACCTCGACCTCGGGGCTGTTGTCGGAGCTGCTGGTCCCGGTCGGGTTGCCCTTGCTGTTGCTGTTGCTGTTCGAGCCACGGCCGGCGCGCAGATTGGTCTGGACCTTCATGATGCGTTCCTCACTGTCGTCGTTGGATCACTGGGATGAGAACCGGCCGGCCAGCGGCCGCCGGGAGCTGGGGACGGGCGGCCGGCGGCCGCGCCATCGGTATCGAGAGTCGCGACGTGGATGTCGTGCTCGTCGATCTCGAGCGAGATCCCGAGCAATGCCCGGATCTCGTCGATCAGGAACGGGAGCCGTCGGCTGTCGGCCCCCTGCAACAGATTGTGGATGTCGAGCTCGCGCGCACCGAAGGCTACGGACGGCGCGGGGCGCCCGAGCAGGCGATTGATGGCCGCCTGCTCGACGACGCCGACCCGAATCAGCGCCTGCAGCTGCAGCGCGAACTCGATCAGGCACTCGCGCAAGCCGATGACGGTCGCCTCGTCGCCGCTCCCGAGCCGAGTGCGAAGGTGGCGGTCGAGCGCCGCGTCGACTGCTTCCGCGCGCGGCGCACGTCGGCCGGCGACGGCGGCGGTGAGCGGGAGATCTGTGCCCGCGCCGCCGGCGAGCCCGTTCCCGCAGCGGGCATACATGTCGGCATAGACGGCTTCACGGTCGACGCGCCACCGCTCGGTCGCGAGAAAGGTGGATGCGCGCAGGGTCTCCAGATGCCCGTGCAAGCGCGCGCGCAACGCATCCACCGCGGCGCTCGGTACGCCGGCCCAGCCGTCGGCGAGCCCGGCCAGGGTCTCGTAGGCACGGGTCATCGCCGGCCAGACCGCGAACACCGCCGCGTAGGCGCGCAGACCATGCATCGCGTAATCGAAGGCGGCCTCCCAGTCGTCGAGGGCGCGTCGCATCGCCGGCCCCGGCGAGCCGGACTGTGGTGGGGTGGCGCCGTCGACCAGGACCGCCAGGAAGGTCTCGATCATCGCCCGCGGGCCGGCGCAGACCCCGTGCTCGGAATGGAACGAGTGGTTGCGCTCGGCGTAGGCGAGGATCTCGGCCGCGTTCATCGGCGCGTCGGGCGAGAGCGTCGGCTCGCCGACCGGGACGAACAGCATCTGGTGCATCGTCATGCGTAGCCCGTCGGTGACCCGGAACATCGACGACAACGCCGGATGCAGCGCGCCGTTACCCACCCTTCCAGCCACGCGGGCGAGCTGGTAGGTGGGCACGGCGAGCACGAACGTGGCGAGCCGCTCGAGATCGCCGACCGTCCACCCCGCCCGGGCCTGCGGGAAGCGCTCGAGATAGCGCTCGCGCAGCACCGCGAGCGCAGTCATCACCTCGGGCCAGTGGGCGCGCATCGCCTTCAAGGCGGTGACGTTCATCGGCCGATCGGGCTGGTAGCGGGTACCGGGGTAGACGCAGGTGCGCCACCGGGTGGGGGTGTCCAGCCGCAACGCCTTCGGGAACACGTTCGACTCGCCGACCTGGCGACCGTCGGCGTCGAGCGCGGGGTGAGCGACTCGGAACACCGGGATCACCAGCTCGAGGTGGCCGGGATCCAGCGCCCGACCGACCAGGTCCTCGGTGAGCGCCGGGCACTCGTCCCAGGTGCGGGCGGTGCGGGCGGGCCCCGGCGGGAGCGGAGCCGGGCACGGCCCGCCGGTCAGCTCGACCGGCTCGCGCCAGTCGGCAAGGTGTAGCACGCCGGCCTCCACCAGTTGCTCGAGCAACACACCGACTCGCTCCCAGGGGTATCCATTTCCCCAGGTGGTCGCGACGTGGGCGACGAACCGCGACTGCTGCGCCAGTGCCTCTCCGAACGGGAACAGCGCCGGCTCGTCGAAGGAGATCGTACGGTCCCCGTAGTAGAGCCAGAGCTCCACTGCGCCGCTCGCGGCGGTCTGGTACTGGACGACGACACTACGCCGCAGTGGTAGCACCAGCTCGTCGGTAGGCTCGACCGCACGCACGAGCGACGCCTCGATCAACGCTCGCTGCCGCTGCGGCTCGTCGTGCTGGCTGGTCCCCGATCTGCTCACTGGCTCCCTCACTCGTGGCCCGGTCCCGGCGGCGTCACTCGCCCGAGCTGAGCGAGGCAAGCGGCATGCCACGGCACCCCGCGGCCGGTGGAGCACCAGCCTCGAGGTGTCGCAAGCCGTTGTCCTCGTGACCTTTTCCAGCGACCGGAACGGACGCGGCGCGGGCGCGCGCACCGCTCCTGCAGCAGGTGGCGCCGTGCCCCACCTGTGGCTGGTGCCCCACCCTGCCTGGGTCACCACCCCCAAGTCCCGGGGGAAGGTGGGTGCGAATCGGGTCCCGAGCCACGACCGCCGGCGCCGACGTCGAGGCACGCAAGTACGGGCATCCGCGGCCCCGTCGCCCAGATCGCGCCGGCGCCCCGCGACAACGGCTGCGGATGGAACGGAACTTGCTCGCATCCTGCCGACGCCGCGCCGCCGACTCGCGCCTTCCGGGGCGACGCGGCGAGCCAACTCTGGTCTCCAGGAGCGAAACCTTGGCCTCCCATTTCTCGCGGACCACGCGCGCGCTGGCGAGTGACTCCAATCGCGGCGCGCTGGTGACATGGGCGCTCGCGACGGTGCTGCTGGCGGCCTGGCTCGCCTGGTTCCTCCTCGGTCGGGTGACCATCTACGAGGTCTCGACCGCCGCACGCCTCGAGGTCGCGCGCGCCGCCCATCCGGTGGCACCGCAGGTGGCGGGGCGGATCGCGGTCGTCCACCTCGCCATCGGCCAGCGGGTGACCGCGGGGGAGGTGGTGGCGGAGATCGATGCCTCGGCCGAGTCGCTCGCGCTGCGCGAGGAGGAGGCGCGACGGGCGAGCATCGCGCCGCAGATCGCGTCGCTTCGCCGCGAGATCGCGGCTCGCCAGCTCGCGGTCGCCGAGGACCGAGAGGCCGCGGCAGCCGCGCAGAAGACCGCTCACTTCCGGCTCGAGGAGGCGGAGTCCGCGGTGGGGTTCGGGCGCGAGAACGAGCGGCGTCTGAAGGGCGGCATGGGGGCCGGTGGGGTGGCACCGATCGACGCCCTCCGGGCTGCGGCGCAGGCGCGGCAACTGGGCGCGGCGCGTGAGGCGGCCGCCGCCGAGCTGGCGCGGGTGCGTGCCGACGCACAGTCCCGCGCCCAGCACGGTTTGGCGGAGATCGAGGATCTCACCCGCGAGCTGCTCGCGCTCGAAAGTGGGCTCGAGACCAGCGAGGCGACGATCGCTCGGTTGCGACTCGACCTCGAGCGCCATCACCTGCGCGCCCCGGTGAGCGGGGTGGTCGGGTCGGTGGAACCGCCGCGTGAAGGAACCTACGTCACCGCCGGGGAGCGGCTGGCCACCATCGTCCCCGATGGTGACCTGGTGGTGGTCGCGACCTTCGACCCGTCCTCGGTGTTCGGCCGCATTCACCCTGGGCAGTCGGCCACGGTGCGCCTCGACGGCTTTCCCTGGGCGCAGTACGGGACGGTCGAGGCATCGGTCACCCGAGTGGGAGCCGAGATCGTCGACGGGCTGGTGCGGGTCGAGCTCACGCCGCGGTCCGACGACTCCGGGACCACCGGGCCGACGATGCTGCGCGAGGTTCTCCAGCACGGCCTGCCGGGGTCGGTCGAGGTGCAGGTCGAGGAGGCGACACCGGTGATGCTGGTGCTGCGGGCGGCCGGGCAGCTGGTCGCCCGCCCGGCGGTGGCCGCACCGGTGGGCGGCGCCCGATGAGCGCCGCGCCCGCGCTGCCTGCCCACCGTCGCCTCCTGGCCCCGGAGGTGGTCCAGACCTCGCCGATGGACTGCGGGCCGGCGGCTCTCAAGTGCCTGTTGGAAGGGTTCGGCATCCGCGCGAGCTACGGGCGCCTGCGCGAGGCGTGCCAGACCGGTGTCGACGGCACGTCGATCGACGTCATCGAGGTCGTCGCCAACCAGCTCGGTTTGCCGGCCGAGCAGGTCTCGATTCCCGTCGACCACCTCCACCTCGACGGCGCCGACGCGCTGCCCGCACTTGCGGTGGTGCGCCAGTCCGACGGCCAGACCCACTTCGTGGTGGTGTGGCGCCGCCATGGCCAGTGGCTGCAGATCATGGATCCGGCGCTCGGGCGGCGCTGGGTCCCGGTGCGCCGCTTCGCCGACGACCTGCTCCGCCACGAGATCAGCGTGCCCGCCGCCGAGTGGCGGGCCTGGGCCAGCAGCGACGACTTCCTCGCCCCCCTGCGCGAGCGGTTGGCGGCGTTGGGGCTGTCACGGGTGGCGGCCCGGCGCCTGATCCACGCGGCACTCGCCGATCGCGGCTGGTTCGGGCTGGGTGCGCTCGATGCGTGTACCCGGATGGTCACCGCGGTGGTGCGCGCTGCAGGGGTGTCGCGCAGACGTCCGGCGGAGCGGCTGCTGGCGGCCCTGTGCGAGGGTACGCGCGACAGTCCGCGCGACATCTTCACGCTGGTACCACCGGAGTACTGGTCGGTGGTTCCCGACCTGCAGGGCGGCGGTCGCCTCGAGCAGCGGCTCCGCCTGCGTGGCGCGGTGTTGGTGCGGCTCGGGGCCGCGGCCGACGTCGAGCCGACGACGGCGGCGGCGGACGCGCCCCCGCTGCCCCCCGAGCTCGAGGCGGCGCTACGCGAGCGCACCACCCATCCGATGCGCGCGCTGTGGACGCTGCTGCGAGCCGACGGGCTGCTCGGCCCCGCCGCGCTGGTGGTCGCGATGCTGCTGTCGGTGGGCGCAGTGCTGATCGAGGCGCTGCTGTTCCGGGGCATCTTCGACATCGCCTGGGCGCTCGAGCTGCCGCTGCAGCGCATGGTGGCGGTGGGCGCGCTGGTCGTGTTCGCCGCCGCGGTGCTACTGCTCGAGACGCCGATCATCGGCGAGTCGATGCGGTTCGGTCGCCACCTCGAGCTGCGTCTGCGCATGGCGCTCCTGGCCAAGCTGCCGCAGCTCCCCGACCGCTACTTCCACAGCCGGCCAATCTCGGACATGGCCGAGCGCAACCACAGCATCCAGGTCACGCGCCTGGTCCCGGGTCTCGGTCTGCACCTCGTGCAGGCACTGTGGGAGCTCGCGCTCACCTTCGCCGGGGTCGTGCTGATCGATCCGGCAACGGCGATTCCCGCGGCGGTGCTGGTGATCACCGTGCTCGCGATGCCGGCGCTCGTCCAGCCGTTCCTGAACGAGCGTGACCTGCGGGTGCGCAGCCATGGCGCAGCGTTGCACGGCACCTTCCTGGACGCGCTCATGGGGCTGGTACCGATCCGCACCCACCGCGCCGAGGCATCGGTCCGTCGCCACCACGAGGGGCTGCTGGTGGACTGGGCACGGGCAAGCCGTGACCTCCTTCGCACCTCGCTGATTGCAGGCGGCGCGCAGTCGGGGGTCGCCCTCGGCCTCGCCGCCTACCTGTTGGTGGAGCACTTCGTGCGTGCCGGGGGGGCGAGCGGCAGCGACCTGCTACTGGTCTACTGGGTGCTCAAGCTACCGGCGACAGCGAGGTCGATCGCGGGGCTCGCGCAACGCTATCCCGCCCAGCGCAACATCGTGCTGCGGCTGATGGAACCACTGCAGGCGCCGGGCGGCGAGGATCTCGCCCATGCTTCGTCGCCGCCGAACGGCGACGCGGTGGATGCAGCGGCGCCGCGGGCCACGGAGCAGACGGGAGCGGCGAGCGTCGGCTTCCGGCGCGTGGCGGTGGTCGCCGGAGGGCATCGCATCCTCGAGAGCGTCGACCTGGCGGTCGCCCCCGGCGAGCACGTTGCGGTGGTGGGGCCGTCCGGGGCGGGAAAGTCGTCGCTGCTCGGGGTCCTTCTCGGCTGGCACCGACCAGCCGCCGGCGAGGTGCGGGTCGACGGCGCCGCGCTCGACCCGGCGGCGCTCGAGCACCTGCGCCGCCACACCGCCTGGGTCGACCCGGCGGTGCAGCTCTGGAATCGCAGCCTGCTCGACAACCTCGGCTACGCGACCGCCGGGGGTGGGGTCGAGCGCATAGACCCGGTGATCGAGGCGGCCGATCTGGAGCGCGTGTTGCACCGCCTCCCGGATGGTCTGCAGACCCATCTCGGCGAAGGTGGCGCGCTCCTCTCCGGCGGCGAGGGTCAGCGGGTGCGGTTGGCGCGGGCCCTGATGCAGTCCGACGTCCGCCTCGTGCTCCTCGACGAGCCGTTTCGTGGCCTCGACCGCCGCCGTCGGCGACGGTTGCTGCGCGATGCCCGGCATTGGTGGCAGGGCGCGACATTGCTCTGCGTCACCCACGATATCGCCGAGACGATGGACTTCGACCGCGTCCTGGTGGTCGAGAACGGGCAGATCGTCGAGGACGACGCGCCGCGGCGGCTGGCGCGTACCGACAGCCGTTACCGCGCCCTGCTGGCTGCCGAGCTCGACCTCCGCCGTCGGGTGTGGGGTGGCGCCGGATGGCGCCGACTGGTGGTGCGCGGCGCCCGGGTGACCGAGCGCGAGGGCGCCAGGTGAAGGTGGTCGACACGAGCTGGCCAGTCTCGCGGGTCGGCGAGGCGATGGAGGCGTTGGCGCGCGCCGCCGGACTACAGCCGGCGCCGGGGCTCGCGCCGGCTCTGCCCGACGGCCTCGAGCATCACCCCTCGGACGACCTCTGTCGATGGATCGAGTGGGCCGCGCAGAGCCTTGGGCTCGAGGCCGAGGCCACCGAGACCACCGGCGCCGAGCTCGACGCGATGCTCGGCCGGGTCGGCCCCGCGCTGCTCGCCTTCCACGGTGAGGGCGGACTGCGCCTCCTGCTCGCGGTGCGGGCGCGGCGCGGCCGCGTGGTCCTGCTCGCCCCGGACCTCCGGCGGCGGGCGTTTCCGGTGGCACGGGTGCGTGAGGTGCTCCGAGCCCGGCTGGAGTCGCCGGTCATGGCCGAGCTCGCACACGTCCTCGAGCGGGTGGCGATCCCGGCCCGTCAGCGTGCTCGGGTGCTGGCGGCGATGGTGGACGAGCGGCTGTCGGGGCAGCGCATCGGCGGCTGTTGGCTGCTGCGGACGCCGCCGACGGCTGGCTTCTGGTCCCAGCTCGTCGCCGCGCGACTGCCGCGCAGGCTGGGGGCGGTGATGGCGGTGGCGGCCGTCGTGATGGGCCTGGAGGTGCTCGGCTGGTCCCTGATCGGTGGCGCCGCGCTCGGCGGGCACCTCGACCTGACCCTGCTCGCGGCCTGGGTGATCGCGTTGCTCTCGGCGGTACCACTCGGCCTGCTCGGCGGATGGGTGAGCGGCACCCTCGCGCTCGACCTCGGAGCGCTGGTCAAGCAGCGGCTGCTGATGGGGGCGCTGCGTACCGACCTCGATGACGCGCGGGTCTTCGGAGCCGGCCAGCTGCTCGGCCGCGCGATGGAGGCCGGCGCCCTCGAGGCACTGGCCTCGGGCGGGGGGCTCGGGGTCGTGGTCTCGGCGGTGGAGCTCGCCTTCGCCACCTGGGTGCTCGCGCTCGGAGCCGGCGGCGCGCTCCACGTCGCGCTGCTCGCGGTGTGGACGCTGCTCACGATCTGGGCGGCGACCCGCTACGGGGTCCGACTGCGCGACTGGACACGCAGCCGAATCGATCTCACTCACGACCTCGTCGAGCGGATGGTCGGCCACCGGACGCGGCTCGCGCAGGAGTGGCCCGGGCGACGCGAGCAGGCCGACGATCGAGCACTCGACGACTACCACGCGCGGTCCGCACGGATGGACCGTGCGGTGATCCCGACCGTCACCGTGATCCCCGGCGGGTGGCTGCTGGTCGGGTTGCTCGGCCTCGCACCGGGCTTCGTCGCCGAGGCGAGCTCGTCCACCGGGCTCGCCATCGGGCTCGGCGGGGTCCTGCTCGCCAACCGGGCGCTCGCCGGCGTCTCCGGCGCTCTCGGTGCGCTGATGCGGGCCGGCATCGCCTGGAAGGAGGTCGGCGACCTGTTCGTGCACGGCGCCGATGCCCCCCGCTGCGGCCCGTTCCTGCCCAGCTCGCGGCCTCGCCCGCCCGGCGCGGTGCTGGTGCGGGCGAGTCGGCTCACCTTCACCCATCGCGCTGCTGTGAGCGCGGCGGTGGCCGATGCCGAGCTGGTGATCCGGCGTGGCGACCGGATCCTCGTGGAGGGCTCGTCCGGCGGGGGCAAGTCGACGCTCGCCGCGCTGCTGACCGGCCTGCGCCGCGCCGACTCGGGGCTGCTCCTTCTCGACGGGCTAGACCGCGGCACCCTCGGCGACGCATGGCACGGACTCGCGAGCGGGGCGCCGCAGTTCCACGAGAACCACGTCCTCAGCGCGAGCCTCGCCTTCAACCTGCTGATGGGGCGAGGCTGGCCCGCCTCGGACGAGGACATCGAGGAGGCGCGTGCCCTGTGCGAGGAGCTGGGGCTCGGTCCGTTGCTCGCGCGGATGCCGGCCGGGATCTTCCAGATCGTCGGGGAAACCGGCTGGCAGCTCTCGCACGGCGAGCGCAGTCGCCTGTTCCTCGCCCGCGCCCTGCTCCAGGATGCCGAGCTCACGGTGCTCGACGAGAGCTTTGCCGCGCTCGACCCGGAGACCGTGGCGACCTGTCTCGCGTGTGCCGCGCGTCGCGCCCGCACCCTGGTGGTGATCGCCCACCCGTGACGACCTCGCCAGCCACCGACCGGGCTCACGAGCGCACCAGCCTCGCGGTGTGCCACGCCGGACGCTCGCCATCGCCGGTGCGCGGGCGCATCCTACGCGTCCCGTGGCAGCGCGGGCGATCATCGGCCCGTCTGACCGACCGCCGAGGTCGTGGGATGTGCAACAGCGGTGATCGATGATGCGGAATCTCTCGAGGCCCACCGCGCGTTTCAACCTGACTCGTTGGTTCTTCCTGCTCGGCGTGCTGTCGATCACGCTGTTCAGCAGTGTCACGCCGTACGTGCTGTCGCGTTTCCTGACCGCCAAGATGCTCGAGCGCGACGGGGAGCTGACGATGCAGTTCGTCGGCAGCATCGTCGAGACCCAGCACGCGGCCGAGTACTTCCTCGGCGGCCCGTCGCGCCCGGACGACGCGAATCTGCTCGAGTTCTTCCGCCACGTGTCGCTGATGCCGGACGTGCTGCGGGCCAATGTGTTCGCAGGTGACGGCAGCATCATCTGGTCGAGCGACGAGAAGCTGATCGCGCGGCGATTCGCGGAGAACGACGAGCTGGCGGCGGCGCTCGACGGACGGGTCGTGGTGAAGTCCGACCTCATTCGCGCGCACGCCGAGCACGACGGCGCCAAGCTCGAGCACGTCTACCTCGAATCGGATCGCTTCGTGGAGAACTACGTTCCGGTGCGCCACCCCGAGAGCGGCGCGGTGATCGGCGCGGTGGAGTTCTATCGGGTGCCACGGCCGCTGTTCCAGGCGATCGAGGAAGGGACGCGGCTGGTCTGGCTGTGCGCGGCGGCGGTCGGGCTGGTGCTGTTCGCGACCCTGTTCTGGGCAGTACGGCGGGCCGACGCGGTGATGCGGCGTCAGGAGCAGCGGCTGGTCGAGACCGAGACATTGGCCACCGTCGGTGAGATGGCGGTTGCCATCGCCCACGGCATTCGCAATCCGCTCGCCATCATCCGTTCCTCGGCCGAGCTCAATGCCGAGCTCGAGCCGGGCGCCACCGAGAGCGCGCAGACCATCATCGATCAGGTCGATCGGCTGGAGATGTGGCTACGCGACCTGCTCACCTATTCTCAGCCCGACGGCGGCCGGCTGGAGCCGGTGCGCCTCGACGCGGCCCTGGAGCAGAGCCTGCGGACCTTCTCGAGCGAGCTCCACCGCCGGGGGATCGAGGTGGTCGTCGACATCCCGAGCGCGTTGCCACCGGTGCGCGGCGACCCGGTGCTGCTCGCGCAGCTCTTCCACAATCTGCTGTCGAACGCTCTCGAGGCCATCGAGGGCAGCGGCCGGATCGAGGTGCGGGCGGCATCGCGTGGGCGACTCATTCAGGTCGAGATCGTGGACACCGGGGCCGGTATCGAGGAGAGCCGGCTGCGCACGCTGTTCGTCCCGTTCCAGACCAGCAAGCCGAAGGGCCTGGGGGTGGGATTGCCCCTGGTGCGGCGCATCGTCTCTCGATTCGGGGGGGCGGTGCGCGTGGACAGCGCGCCGGGGCGAGGCACCACGGTGACCGTCGACCTGGTGGTGGCGGAGTAGCGTCGTGGCCGGGAACGCGGTGCTGGTGGTGGAGGACGAGGACGCCCTCGCCCGCAACATCAAGACCTACCTGGAGCGTCACGGCTACGCGGTGACCACGGCCGGGAGCGCGGAGGAGGGGCTCGCACGCGCCGAGACCTTCCGTCCGGACGTGGTGGTGATGGACTACATGCTGCCCGGTCGCAACGGGATCGATGCCCTGGGCGAGCTGCGCGCCCGTGATCCGGAAGTCAAGGTGCTGCTGGTAACCGGGCAGGGCAGCGTCCAGGTCGCCGTCGACGCCATGAAGGCAGGCGCGAGCGACTACCTCAGCAAGCCGGTGGTGCTGAAAGAGCTGAAGCTCCTGATCGACAAGCTGCTCGACCAGCGCCGCGTCGACAGCGAGCTCAGCTATTACCGAAGCCGCGAGTCCGGCGGAGACGGCGTCGATGCCCTGCTCGGGGAGTCGCCGGCGATGCGCCGTCTGAAGGACGATCTGGCCCGCCTGCTCGCCGCCGAGCGCGGCATGCGCGACGGCATCCCGCCCTCGGTGCTGGTCACCGGCGAGACCGGCACCGGCAAGGAGCTGGTGGCCCGCGCACTGCACTTCGGCGGCTCCCGCGCGCAGCGCCCGTTCATCGAGTTCAATTGCGCGGCGATGCCGGCCTCCCTGGTGGAGGCGGAGTTGATCGGGTACGAGCGCGGCGCCTTCACCGATGCGTCTCAGCGCAAGCTCGGCCTGGTCGAGGCGGCCGACGGCGGCACGCTGTTCCTCGACGAGGTCGCCTCGCTGGAGCTCGGTGTGCAGGCGAAGCTGCTGAAGCTGCTCGAGGATCGGGTGGTGCGGCGGCTCGGCGGTCTGCGCGAGCAGCGCGTCGACGTGCGCTTCGTGGCCGCCGCCAACGAGGACATGGAGCAGGCGGTGCGCGAGGGCCGATTCCGTGCCGACCTGTTCTTCCGATTGCGCATCGTCCACCTGCAGGTGCCACCTCTGCGCGCCCGCGAGGGCGACATCCTGCTGCTGGCTCGACACTTCCTCGACCAGCACGCGCGTCGCTACGGGCGCTCGGGGCTGCGCTTCTCCCCGGCCGCCGAGTCGTTGCTCGTGCGCTACCCGTGGCCGGGCAACGTCCGCGAGATGCGCAACGCCATCGAGCACGTCGTGTTGATGGCGAGCGGCGACCTCGTCGACACGTCCCATCTCACCTTCTGCCAGGTGCCGGAGGGATCGGCCGAGACGCGCGTGTCGCCGGGTGGATCCGCGAGCGACGCGGAAGGGTTCAATCTCGAGCAGATGGAACGATCACTGGTCGAGCGCGCCCTGCGCCACACCGACGGCAACGTGTCACGAGCCGCTCGGCTGCTCGGCGTGAGCCGCGACACCCTGCGCTACCGAATCGAGAAGTACGGGATCCATCTGCCCTGAGCTCGGCCGACGCGGTCGTTTGCGAGACCACCTCCCCGGAGCCAGCCGATGAGCGAGTTCACCGACTACCTCGAGGAGCTGCTCACCGACCTCGGCCCGGTGCGGGCGCGACGAATGTTCGGCGGCCACGGGCTGTTCCTCGACGGGCTGATGTTCGCCCTGGTCGCCGACGACACGCTCTATCTCAAGGCGGACGCCGAGACCGAGCCGGAGTTCCAGGCACGAGGGCTGTCGCAGTTCACCTACGTCAAGAAGGGGCGCGAGGTGCATCTGTCATACTGGCGCGCGCCGGCGGAGGTCCTCGACGACCCGGAGATCGCGTGCGACTGGGCGCGCCGGGCCCACGCCGCCGCCCGCAGGAGTCAGGGGGGCGGCCGAGCGCGACTCTGATCGCGCCGGCGACCACGGCGCCCGGACCAAGGAAGGCGATTCGCATGAACGAGAGACCCTGGACCCGACCGCTCGCCGCCTGCTTCACGTGGGTCCTGGCCACCACACCGGCGAGCGCGCAGACCGACGACCCGATTCTCGATGCCTACACCGGAACCGTGACTGCGACGAAGATCGCGGCCGCTCGTGATGGGCTGGAGGGTCTGACCGGGGAGCTCGGGTTTCTGCCGGAGCCGGAGTGCCCGGGATGCCGCAATCTGCCGGGCGGCGGCTTCTCCGGAGGCATCATCATCACAAATCCCTCGATCGACTTTCCATTCGTACCGTTCGTACCGTTTCGACCGGTGGTGATCGCCGCCGGTGACGCCGACCTCGGGCCGCCCGGGGCGGTGCTCCGCCTCGACGACGTGCTCCTACGGATGGGCGACACGTTCACCACCGACCGTGCGATCGAGATCAGTCCCCGTGGCGCGAGCATCGACACCAACGGATTCGATCTCACCGCGCTCGGGAGCGTCCACGCCGAGGGCGCGCTCAGCAAGCTGGGGGCCGGGACGCTCGCGCTGCTCGGTCAAGCTACCTGGCGCGCACCGCTGCATGTTCTCGGCGGCTCCGTGATCGGCACGACGTCGAGCCTGGACACGAATCTGTTCGTCGATCGCGAAACCGTGGTCGAGGTCCTTCAGGAGCGCGACGGTGCCTACACGCATGAGGCCAGCGGCCGTGGCACCGTCCGTAAGACCGGCCAGGGCACGCTGATCGTCGAGGGCACGCTGCGCACGAGTCGGGTCGAGGTCGAGGCCGGAGGTCTGGCGATCGAGGGTACGATCCGATCGGATTGGCTGGACATGGGTGACGGCACCACGGTGAGCCTCGCTCCCGACGGTGCACTGCGGATCGACGTCGAGCTGTCGATGGGATCCGGAGCGACGGTCGACGCGTCTGCGACGGACGCCGACGTCATCGCGAACGGCGTCTCTGGTGCGGGGGAGGTCCTGCTCGGCAGCGGCGATCTGGTGATCTCGAACCGCCTGGGCACGACTTCGTCCGGCTCGCTCGTGAACGCCACCACCTTCACGGGCTCGATCCGCGGCGACGGCGGCCTGGCTCAGAGGGGTGGGCGCGGACTGGTGCTCACCGGTGCGCACAGCTACCTCGGCGGGACGGTGGTGACTGGTGGAGCGCTCGCGCTCTCGGGCGCCGGCGCGCTTCCGACGTTGTCGCCCCTGATTCTCCTCGGCGGCGCCTTCGACATCAGCGCCGCCGACGGTGAGCGCAGTGTCGGGTACTTGAGCGGCGACGGTGGCGTGGTGCGCCTCGGCGCCAACACCCTGGTGGTCGGCGGCGCGGGGCTCGACGGCACCTACAGCGGGGCGATCACCGGCGACGGTGGGATTCGCAAGGTCGGCCCCGAGAGCCTCGGGCTGGCCGGAGAAAATACGTTCACCGGCACCACCACGGTGGAGGCCGGCACCCTGGTCGCGCGCGCCCGGTCGATCAGCCCCGACGTGGTCAACGACGCGCAGCTGGTGCTCACGAGCCCCGAGGACGGGTTCGACGTCTACTCCGGGCGGATCACGGGCTCCGGCGAGCTGGCCAAGGAGGGCGAGGGCGCGCTGTGGCTGCGCGGTGAGGTGCGCCAGGAGGGCGGCATCGCGGTGCGCCAGGGTGCGCTGGTCGGTAACGTCGAGAGCCTCACCGGCACGATTTCCAACGACGCCACCCTCGCCTTCTACCAGGTCGACGACGGCCGACTCGACGCCACGGTGAGCGGGTCGGGCCTGGTGATGAAGTACGGCCCGGGGCGCTGGACGGTCGATTCCGCCCTCACCCACACCGGGGGCACCGCCATCGCGGGACCGGTGGCGCTCGGCGCCGGGGCCACCCTTGGCCCGGTCGGTGGCTCGGTGCTGCTCGCCGGGGCGACGGTGCACCTCGGCGCGGACCTCACCCTCCACCATCCGGTCGGCCTCGGCACCGACGGCGCGTCGATCGACACCGCCGGCCACCGCGGCGTCCTCGCCGGTCCGCTCAGCGGCCCCGGGCACCTCGCCAAGACCGGCGACGGCACGCTCGTCCTCACCGATCCTGCGAGCCACGCCGGCGGCACGCGGGTCGAGCGTGGCACCCTGCTCGCGGCGGGCGGCGTGGGCGGTGACGTCGCGGTCGATGCCGACGGCGTGCTCGCGCTGACGGCACCGGTGACCGGCACCGTCACCGTCCGCGGCACGCTCGTGCTCGGCGAGCCGCAAGGCACCACCCCGACCACCATCACCGTCGGCGCGCTGCGGCTCGAGCCCGGCTCGCGGCTGCGGGTCGACGCCGGCCCCGACGGCGCCGGCGACCGCATCGTGGTCGCGCCGGCGAGCGGTGGAGCGAGCGGGCAGGCCGAGATCGCGGGTGGCGCGGTCGAGGTGCGCGCGGCCGCCGGCAGCTGGCGACGGAGCACGGCTTTCCCCCTGATCTCCGCGACGGACGGCATCGCCGGGCGATTCGAAGGCGTGACCTCGGACCTCGCCTTCCTGACCCCGCGGCTCGACTACGCGCCCGACGCGGTGACCCTGGTGCTCGACCGTAACGACGTGCGCTTCGACGGCGTCGCGAGCGGCGGCGACCAGCGGTCGATCGCCCGCCTGCTCGACACCGTCGAGTCGCACGCGAGCGGTGACCTCGGCATGGTCCTGGACACCCTCGTCGGCCTCGACGCCGACTCCGCCCGCCACGCCCTCGACGGCATTGCCGGCGGCGCCCGCGCGGCCCAGACCGTGGCGCAGTCCCAGCTCGCGCAGACCATCACTCGCGGGGTCGGCGCGCGGCTCGGAGTGGTGGGCGCATTCCCCGCCGCCGCCACCACCCCGAGCCTGTTCCCGGTCTCGTCCCGCGCCGACAACGCCCCATCACCCTCGCGCGAGCCCCTCGGCCTCGCCGCGTCGCTCACCGGGCAGCCGTCGACGGCCGCGCCACGGCCCGGGGTGTGGGCGCGCGGCCTGACCGGCGAGGGCGAGGTCGACGGCGACGGCACGAGCACGGGCTTCGACCACGAGACCCGCGGCCTGATGGTCGGTTTCGATCGCCTCCTCGCCGAGCAGGTGCTGGTCGGTGCGTACTGGGCCCGCACCTCGCTCGGTGTCGACCAGAACGGGCTCGCCGCCACCGCGGAGAGCGACGGTCACACCATCGGGCTCTACGCACGCGGGCGCTCGGGCCCCTGGCACCTCGACGCGATCGTCGGCATCGGCCGCGACCGCCACGACACCTCGCGCCGGATCACCGTCGGCACCATCGAGCGCACCGCCACCGCGGCGTTCGACTCGACCACCTACCTCGGCGCGCTCGAGCTCGGGCGCACCTTCGCCCTCGGCCCGGTGGCGGTCCAGCCACACCTCGGGATCGAGCTCTCACGGGTCTCGCGTGACGGCTACACCGAGCGCGGGGCGGGTGCGCTCGGGCTGGTGGTCGCCGCCCACGACGAGGACCAGGCGCGCGTGGTGGCGGGGCTCCGTCTCGGTGGCAACCTCGCGGCCACTCCGGGCGGGCTCGGCGCGACGGTGGTCGAGGCCCGCCTCGCCTGGGCCCAGGATCTGCTCGACCGCGAGGCGCAGTCGGCACGCCTCGGCGGTGATCCGGCCGGGAACGCGTTCGCCATCCGCGGCGCCGATGTCGACCGCGGCGCGCTGCGGCTCGGCGGCGGTGTGGTCACGGAGA
Source organism: Ectothiorhodospiraceae bacterium (assembly GCA_024234875.1). Taxonomy (GTDB): domain Bacteria; phylum Pseudomonadota; class Gammaproteobacteria; order HK1; family HK1; genus JACKNM01. The sequence goes on from JACKNM010000004.1 coordinate 321,775, forward strand.
TCGCGCCCGGGATGAGCGCGTTCGTCGACGGTGACGCCGAGATCGCCGGCGACCGCCGCGGATGGTCGGCGAGCGCGGGGCTCAGACTGCACTGGTAGACGGGGCGCGGTGGCGGGGCGCGGGCGCCGCGTTATCATCCCGCCTCGCCGCCGTGCCGCCGCCTTCCACCAGCCGCCGAGCGCCCACCATGAACCCCGTACCCCGGATGACGGACTACGCGGCCACCTGTCGCGACTTCGACTGGGATCTCCCCGAGCGCTTCAACTTCGCCGCCGACGTGGTGGATCTCTGGGCGCGGGATGCGAATCGCCTCGCACTGGTGTGGTGCAACGCCGCCGGCGAGGAGCGGCGCTTCACCTACGCCGAGATGTCGACGCTGGCGGCGCGTTTCGCCGGCGTGCTCGCCGCGGCCGGCGTCGCCAAGGGCGACCGGGTGATCGTGATGCTGCCGCGGATCCCCGAGTGGCAGGTGGCGATGGTCGGCTGCCTGCGCATCGGCGCGGTGCCGGTGCCCTGTGTGGGCATGCTCACCGCCCGCGATCTCGCGTATCGCCTCGAGCACTCGGGCGCCCGCGCGGTGATCACCACCACTGGCGGCGTCGCGCGCATGCCGCGGACGGTCGCGGCGGTGGACGTGCGCATCGCGGTCGGCGGGGCCGACGGCTGGATCGACTGGCGCGATGCGATGGCGGCGGCGGAGCCTGCGCCGGCAGCGGTGGTGGAGCTCGAGGACCCCGCGATCATGTACTACACCTCGGGCACCAGCGGTAAGCCGAAGGGTGTGGTGCATGCCTCGCGGGCACTGTTCGCGTGGCGGTACACGGGCCGTTACTGGCTCGACCTGGACGATGGCGACCTCATGTGGTGCACCGCCGACACCGGCTGGAGCAAGGCCGGCACGTCGATCCTGTTCGGGCCGTGGAGCGCCGGGGTGCCGGTGCTGTTCCACGACGGTCCGTTCGACGCCCACCGTCGCCTCGACCTGCTGGCACGGTACGGCGTGACCGTCTTCTGCGCCGCGGCGACGGAGCTGCGCCAGCTCGTGTTCGAGGACGTCGGCGCGCACGATCTCTCGCGCCTCCGGCGCACCGTGTCCGCCGGCGAGACGCTCAACCCGGAGGTCGCCGAGCGCTGGAGCGCGCTCACCGGCGCGCCCTGCCACGAGGGCTACGGCCAGACCGAGTCGCTGATGAGCGTGCACACCTATCCGTGCACCCCGGCGAAGGCGGGATCGGCCGGGCTGCCGCTACCGGGGTACATCGTCGCCATCCTCGACGAGACCGGCCGCCCCCTTCCGGCGGGCGAGGCCGGCATCCTGGCCATCCGGATGCCGAACCCGAACATGCTGCTCGGCTACTGGGGCGAGCCGGGTCGCGTCGAGCGCGAGCTGGTCGCCAACGATGCCGGCACCTGGTTCCTGACCGGCGATGCGGCTCACGTCGACGCCGACGGCTACGTGTTCACCCACGGTCGTGCCGACGACATCATCAACTCCGCCGGCTATCGCATCGGCCCGGTCGAGGTCGAGAACGCGCTGATGGAGCACCCGGCGGTCCGCGAGTGCGCGGCGGTGGGGAGCCCCGACCCCGACCGTGGCGAGGTGGTGAAGGCGTTCGTCGTCCTCGCCCCGGGGCGCCTGGGCTCGGAATCGCTCGCCCGCGAGCTACAGGAGCACTGCAAGGCGGTCACCGCACCGTACAAGTACCCGCGGCGCATCGCCTTCGTCGAGGATCTCCCGAAGAACGCGGCCGGCAAGCTGCTGCGCGCGGAGCTGCGCGCCCAGGAGCGCACGGCGCGGGCGGCATCGTCCGGCTGAGGGGCCGCGACCGCACCACACCGCGCGCCCCTTCGCGTCGGATTTCCTTACAACCAGAGTCCGCCCGCCACCCAACGTATTGATTTGACGCAATTCCGCGATCGGCTCGGTTCTTGCATCCCCCGCCGCGTCTGCGAACTCACGGGATGCGATGCGATGAAAGAGCCGAGGAAGACCATTGCAAGACTGGCCGCGGCGACTCTGACAGCCGGCCTGCTGGGGCCGTGCACGGCGCTCGCCGTCCCCCTCAACGGCCTGATCGGCCTCTACACCTTCGACGCCGCCGACGGCACGGACAGCAGCGGCGCGAACAACCACGGAACCGTCGGGACCGGCGTCGGCTTCACCGCGACCGGCGGTGGCGTGGACGGCGGGATCGCGGCCGATTTCTCGGTGCTGTCGACGGGCGCGAACCCGACCCCCAACGCGGCGAACGCGATCGTGCTGCCGATCGACATCAATGCCTCGAGCCTGCCCCAGCTCACCATGGGAGCCTGGGTGCGACCCGACACCACCGGCGAGGGTGGGGCCGGCAAGGTGTTCTCCCACGACAACGGGAGCTTCGACCGCACGCTCGGCATCGACCCCCGCTCCGGCGGCCCCGGGTACGCTTTGTTCACCGGTACCGGCGTGCTCAACGCGAACCCCGTCGTGCCCTTCGTGCTCGGTGACTGGCAGTTCATCGCCGCGCGCTACGACGGCGCCACGGCCCGCCTGACGGTCGGCGGCACGACGCTCTCGGCCACCGACAACACCGATTTCGACACCGGCTTCGGCAGCCTCTTCGTCGGCGCGAACCCGTTCTTCAACGAGGACTTCGACGGCCTCGTCGACAACGTGTTCGTCTACGACCGCGCCCTCACCGACCAGGAGCTCGACGACATCCGGTTGAACGGCGTGCTCGCCCAGAACGTGCCGGAGCCGGGCGTGGCGGGCCTCCTGCTCGCCGCCCTCGTGCTCACCACGGTCCGCCGGCGGCGTTCCAACCCGTAGCCCGAGCCGTGCCCGGGGACTGGCTCCGCCGCAAGGCGGTGCCTGTCCGCTCCGGCGGATGCGGGGCAGGCAACCCCGCGGCGCGGCGGCGTTGCCGCGCCCCGACCACGCGGTCGCGTCCTTGACCTGCCCGAGGCGAGCCCCGACCATGCCGGCCGTCCCGGGCGAGGCACGAGGTGCGGTGCGTTGAGCGAGCGCGAGATCGAGCTGCGGGCGGGGTACCCGTACTCCGTCACCATCCCCACGCGGTGGATGGACAACGACGTGTACGGGCACGTCAACAACGTCCAGTACTACTCGTTCTTCGACACCGCGATCGCCACCTACCTGATCGAGGCTGGCGGGCTCGACATGCACCGCTCACCGGTGATCGGGCTCTGCGCGGAATCGCAGTGCTGGTTCCGCGCCTCGTTCTGCTTTCCCGAGCCGGTGGAGGCCGGGGTGCGGGTGGCGCACCTCGGCCGCCGCGCGGTGCGCTACGAGATCGGCCTGTTCGCCGCGGGCCGTGACGAGGCGTCGGCCCAGGGCTACTTCGTGCACGTCTTCGTCGATCGGGAGACGCGCCAGGCGGTGCCGATTCCGGAGCGGATCCACACCGCGCTCGCCCGCCTCAAGACGCCGGACCCAGGGTCTCCCCGAAGCGGCTCGTGAACACCATCGTCGCGAGCGGCTGACGCACCCGCTCGGCCCGCTCGCGCTCGGCGAGGTCCTCGGGGAGCTCCGACACCTCGCCCGGATACCCGAGCGCGATGGCGCAGACGACGTCGTGGTCGGCCGGCACCGCGCAGGACTCGATCAGCACCTCGCGCTGGATACCCGCCATCTGGTGGGCGACCAGTCCATGTGAGGTTGCCTGCGCGATGAGCTGGGCCACCGCCTGCCCGCAGTCGTACCAGTGGTGCGCGCTCTTGCGCCCGCTCGGCAGGTCCTGGAACGCGCACACCACCATCAGCACCGGCGCCCGCGCCGCCCAGCGCTGATTGCCCTCGTTCAACCCCGCCAGCAATCGGGCGTGCCCGTCGGCGTCGTCGCGGCTCGCGACGAGGAACCGCCACGGCTGACTGTTGTTGCACGACGCCGCCCAACGCGCGGCCTCGAGCAGGCTCACCATGACGTCCGGCGGCACCGGCCGCTCGGAGAACGCGCGCGGGCTCCAACGATTGCGGATGACGTCGATGATCGGCTGACGGGTGACGGCGGGCTTGGCGAGCATGGGGGAGACTCCTTCAGGCGGTGACCGGCCGCGACAGGGCCGGCGCGCATGATGCCAGGGCGGATGGCCGGTCGCGACGCTCCGGCGGCCACCGGCGGGCGGGCACCGGGGCCCGCCCCTACGAGTCCTACGCGGCCGGGTCTGCGCGGTCGGCTCGACCGCGGCGGTGCCGCTCCAGCGTCACCGCCAACCACAGCGCACTGCCACCCGCGAGCAGCGCACTCAGGAACAACGGCACCTCCTCGGCGAGGTGGGCGAAATACAGCGTGTAGACCTGGATCACCCCGAACGTCACCGCATAGCCGGTGAGCATCCCCATCGCGGTGCGTGCGCCGGCCAGCAGCAACCCGGCGTTCATCCCGGCCCACAGCAGGTTGAACAGCAACAGCTCGCTCGCGCCGCCCGTGCGCCAGCCAGCCTCGAGATCGAAATTGCCGAAGATGGACAGGATCCACAGCGCCATCTCGGTGAAGTAGATCCCGGCCGACAACCACACCTTCGCGAATCCCCGGTAACGCAGGAGCGGCCCCTGCTCGGCCATCAGGTGGGCGACCCCGACCAGCGCGATGGCGACGCCGGCGCCGACGAAGCGCAGCGGATAGCTCATCCCGAACCAGTACGCCCCCCAACCGGACGCGTATCCGGTGAAGCCACCGAACCAGGAGAAGAACACCACCGCCGACAGCACCAACAGCAGCACGTTGCGAAGCAGGTAGGCGAGCGGCACCAACACCAGCAGGTCGATGAGGAGCAGCGCCGGCCAGTTGCCGGAGCCGGTCGAGTAGATGAGCCCGAGGGTGAACGTGAGCCCGATGATCGCGAAGCCACCGAGGAGCTCCAGCGCGCGCGGCGTCCACACCATCGTCGGTCGACGCTGCACCAGCCAGCGCGCGCCGCCGAGCAGCGCCGCGACCAACACCACCAGCCCGATCGCGAGCTTCTCGAGGGTGAACTCGAGGTAGTCGCGCACCAGCACGCAGAGCCCCGCCGCCAGCGTCACCGCGCCGAGGATCAGGAACCACCGGCCGAGCGCGCGCCAGTCCCAACGCGTCACCGGGTAACGCACCGCCAGCGCCGCGTGCTGCTCGGGCGCGAGCAGCCCGTCGCGCAGCAGGTCGTCGAGCTCGCGGCGGGTCGCACGATTGAGCGATGCAGGTGTCATGACGTCTCTCCTTCGGTGCCCGTCGCGCGCAGACGCTCGATGAGGTAGCCGATGCCCATCGCCGCGAGCCCGCACACGATCAACACCGTGGCCAGCGAGAGCCGATCCCAGAACCGCTCGTGAAACCGGGTGTAGAGGTCGATGGCGAGGAACACCACACCGAAGCCGGTGATGCGCCCGTCCTGTAGACGGGCGCCGGCGACGATCTGCGCCACCGCCGCGGCGGAGAACGCGACCACCCAGCCGAGCTCACCGCGCGGCAGGGTGAGGAACCAGAGCGAGACGTTGAAGTAGACGAGCCCCAGGATCAGATACAGGTGCCCGAAGCCGACCAGGCGCACGAGCGGGCCGCCATCCTCCCGCCGCTCGTGCCACAGGCCGAGCACCGCCACGGCCAGCGCGATCGGCGCCATCACCCGCGGCTCCTGGACGTCCGCGAAGTACCCACCCCCGCCACCGTAGGCGTGCCAGGCGCCGAGGCCGTGGAACGCCATCAGCAGTCCGAGCAGCAGCGGCCAGCGCATGTGGTAGCGATAGGCGACCCCGATGGCCGCAGCGGCGCTGGCGAGCAACAGCGGTGGTACGAGATCCTCGTCCGGCTCGGCTCCGGTCGCCATCGCCAGCAGCAGCAGGGTGCCGAAGCACCCGGCGAGCGCGACGGTGACCAGGATCGACCCGGACAGCGGGAAGCGCGCTGCCGCCTCGGTCGCGAGGCGCACCCCGAGCACCCCGATGCCCACGCTCACCATGCCGAGCAGCACGGCGCCCACCGCCAGCGACTCGCTCATCGCGCCGACGAACGAGAGCACGGAGAGCACCAGCCAGAACGCGGCGAATGCACCGAGCCAGCGCAACATGACCGACAGGAAACGCCCCTGCCGGTCGTAGCGACGCCCGAGGGTGGCGGCGAGGTCGGCGTCGATGAGGCCAGCGTGGTGCCAGCCGGCTGATTGCGCCGCGAGGTGCTCTCGTAGTCGTTCGCGCATGGTCGGTCCGATCCTCGGTGCTCTGTGCCCACTCGGGCGTTTGCAGGTCTCGTGCCAGTCGCGCCATCGACCGGAGATGCGCCAACCCATTGATTTGCCAAGCGCCTCGAGGGCGACACGGGCATCTCCCGCCGAGCCGCCATACAAATCATGTCGGTGATGGCGCACGGAATGCAGGCTGGCGTGCTCTGCCCGGCGGTGGTCCCGCTCTCCGGTCGGCGCCTCCAGAGCATGGACCCGTCGGCGTCACTCGGCCAGACGACATCCGCGGTTTCGGCGCATCGCGAAACGCGCGAGACTCCGCACCCGGGCGCAAGCGGACGGAAATGGGAGCACGATGATGTCGATCTCGGTCGAGGCCACGTCGGAACGAATCCTCGCGGCGGTGGATGCGGCCTTCGCGGACCAGGTCGCGTTCACCCAGGCGCTGGTGCGCTTCCCGTCGCAGCGCGGGGCGGAGCACACGGCCCAGGACTTCGTCCACGCCGCGATGCGCGAGCGTGGGCTCAAGACCGACCGCTGGGCCGTGGACGTCGACGCCATCCGCGATCACCCCGGCTTCTCCCCGGTCACCGTCTCCTACGAGAACGCGTTCAACGTCGTCGGCAGCCACCGCCCGCGCCAGATCCGCGGCCGCTCGCTGATCCTGAACGGCCACATCGACGTGGTCCCCACCGGTCCGCTCGACATGTGGACCTACCCGCCCTACGACCCGCGGATCGTCGACGGCTGGATGCACGGGCGCGGCGCCGGTGACATGAAGGCGGGTCTCGCCGCCAACCTGTTCGCGCTCGACGCGCTGCGCCGTGCCGGCTTCCAGCCCGCCGCCGACGTGCACCTGCAATCGGTGGTCGAGGAGGAGTGCACCGGCAACGGCGCGCTCGCCTGCCTGGTCCGCGGCTACCACGCCGACGCGGTGATCATCACCGAGCCGACCGGCGACGCCCTCACCCGCGCCAACGTCGGCGTGCTGTGGTTCCAGGTCGAGGTGCGCGGGCGCCCTGCCCACGTGCTCGAGTCCTACAAGGGCTCGAGCGCGATCACCGCGATGTACCGCATCATCGAGGCGCTGCAGGGGCTCGAGCAGGTGTGGAACGCGCAAAGGGGCGAGCACCGGCACTTCGAGGACCACCCGAAGCCGATCACGGTGAACATCGGCAAGATCGAGGGCGGCGACTGGGCGTCCTCGGTGCCGTGCTGGTGCCGCATCGACGTCCGTGCCGGCATCTACCCCGGCACCCGGGTCGACGCCGTCAAGGCCGAGATCGAGCGCGCCATCCGCACCGCCTGCATCGACGATCCGATGCTGTCGAACCACCCGCCGACGGTCACCTACAACGGCTTCGCGGCCGAGGGCTACGTGCTCGCCGAGGGCAGCGAGGCCGAGGCCTGCCTCGCCCGCGCCCACCACCGCGTCCACGCGGCGGACCTGCAGTCGGTGACCACCCCGGCCTACCTCGACGCCCGCGTCTTCGCGCTCTACGACGACACCCCGGCCCTGGTCTACGGCCCGCTCTGCGAGCGTATCCACGGCTTCGACGAGCGGGTGAACCTCGAGTCCTGCCGTCGGGTGACCCAGGCGGTGGCACTGTTCATGGCCGACTGGTGCGGGCTGGAATCGATCTGAGCCCGCGCGCTCGCTGGACGCGCGCCGGGCCCTCGCTCAAGATCCACCATCGGTCGAAACGGGGGACGAGACGGTGCCGGGAATGCTGACGCTCGACGCACTCAAGAAACTGGTGACCGCCGGCGAGATCGACACCGTGCTGGTGTGCTTCGTCGACATGCAGGGCCGCCTCATCGGCAAGCGGTTCCAGGCCGAGTTCTTCGTCGACGGCGCGCACGAGGAGACCCACGGCTGCGACTACCTGCTCGCCAACGACATCGACATGGAGCCAGTGCCGGGCTACGCCGCCGCCAACTGGCAGCGGGGTTACGGCGACTTCGTGATGAAGCCCGACCTCTCCACCCTGCGCCTGGCGCCGTGGCTCGAGGGCACGGCGCTGGTGTTGTGCGACGTGCTCGACCACCACGACCACGCCGACCTGCCGCACTCGCCGCGCGCGGTGCTGCGCCGCCAGGTGGCGCGACTCGAGAAGCTCGGCATGCGCTGCTATGCGGCGTCGGAGCTCGAGTTCTACCTGTTCGACGAGACCTACGAGTCGGCGAGCACCAAGGGCTATCGCGATCTGCAGACCGCCGGCCGCTACATCCAGGACTACCACATCCTGCAGACCACCAAGGAAGAGGGCGTGATGCGCGCCATCCGCAAGGGTCTGCAGGGCGCCGGCATCCCGGTCGAGAACTCCAAGGGCGAGTGGGGGCCCGGCCAGGAGGAGATCAACGTCCGCTACACCGACGCGCTGGAGATGGCCGACCGCCACGCGATCTTGAAGAACGCGTGCAAGGAGATCGCGCTGCTCGCCGGCAAGGCGGTGACCTTCATGGCGAAGTGGGACTACGCGCTCGCCGGCAACAGCGCGCACGTGCACATGTCGTTGTGGGACAAGGCCGGGAAGAAGCCGCTCTTTCGTGACCCCAAGGGTCCGCACGGCATGTCGAAGGCGATGCAGCACTTCCTGGCCGGTCAGCTCGCGCACGCGCGCGAGATGACGTACTTCCTCGCGCCCTACATCAACTCCTACAAGCGTTTCCAGGTCGGCACCTTCGCGCCGACACGCGCGGTGTGGAGCATGGACAACCGCACCGCGGGATTTCGCGTGTGCGGCGCGGACTCGAGCGCGGTGCGCATCGAATGCCGTATCGGCGGCGCCGATCTGAACCCGTATCTCGCCTTCGCGGCACTGATCGCGGCGGGGCTCGACGGCATCGAGCAGGAGATGCCGCTGGAGGCCGGTTTCGAGGGCGACGCCTACCACGGCAAGCGCCTGCGCGAGATTCCGAAGACGCTCCGCGAGGCGATCACCCTGCTCGACAAGTCGCGCTGGCTGCGCGGCGCGCTCGGCGACCAGGTGGTCGACCACTACGTGCACACCGCGCGCTGGGAGCAGCTCGAGTACGACCGCCGCGTCACCGACTGGGAGCGCCACCGCGGGTTCGAGCGCTCCTGAGCGCGACGGCGAGAGGCGCTGGACGAGCCCGGGTGCGCGGTCGCGACCACTGGGCGGGCTCGCCGCGCGACGAATCGCGATCACCGAGGACTACCGATGACTGACAAGGTACGTTGCGTCTCTCCGGTCGACGGCTCGGTCTACGCCGAGCGGCCACGCGCGACCGACGCCGAGGTCGCCGCCACGCTGGATCGGGCGCGGGCGGCGCAGCGTGCCTGGCGGCAGACCACCATCGCGGATCGCGCCGAGGCCTGCTCGCGCGCGGTCGACGCGATGCTCGCCATGCGCGAGGCGATCGTGCCCGAGCTCGCCTGGCAGATGGGTCGTCCGGTGCGCTACGGCGCCGGCGAGCTCAACGGATTCCAGGAGCGCGCGCGCCACATGATCGGCATCGCCGCGGACGCGCTGGCGCCGGTCGACCCCGGACCCAAGGACGGCTTCGTACGCTACGTGCGCCGCGATCCGCTCGGCCTGGTGCTCACCATCGCCCCCTGGAACTACCCCTATCTCACCGCGGTGAACTCCGTGGTTCCCGCGCTGATGGCGGGCAACGCGGTGATCCTCAAGCACGCGGCCCAGACGCTGCTGGTGGCCGAGCGCTTCCAGGCGGCGATGGACGAGGCCGGGCTGCCCGCGGGCCTGTTCCAGCACCTGTTCCTGTCGCACGACCAGACCACCCGCATCATCGCTTCCGGTGCCGTCGACCATGTCTGCTTCACCGGCTCGGTCGAGGGAGGACGCGCGATGGAGCGTGCCGCCGCCGGCACCTTCACCGGGCTCGGCCTCGAGCTCGGCGGCAAGGACCCGGCCTACGTGCGCGGTGACGCGGATCTCGCCCACGCGGTCGAGAACCTGGTCGACGGCAGCTTCTTCAACTCCGGGCAGTCGTGCTGCGGGATCGAGCGCATCTACGTCGACGCCAACGTGCACGACGCGTTCGTCGAGCGCTTCGTCGACCTCACCCGCCAGTACGTGCTCGGCAGCCCGCTCGAGTCCGAGACCACCCTCGGCCCGATGGTGCGCCCGGCAGCGGCGGAGTTCGTGCGCGAGCAGGTGGCGGCCGCGGTTCGCGCCGGCGCCACCGCGCACGTGGACCCGCGGTCGTTCGAGCGCGACGCGCCAGGCTCTGCCTACATGGCACCGCAGGTGCTGACCGGGGTCGACCACCAGATGTCGGTGATGCGCGAGGAGTCGTTCGGACCGGTGGTCGGCATCATGCCGGTCGCCTCCGAGGACGAGGCGGTCGCGCTGATGAACGACTCGCCCTACGGCCTCACCGCCAGCATCTGGACCCGGGATCTCGAGGCGGCCGAGCGCATCGGCACGCACATCGAGACCGGCACCGTGTTCATGAACCGCTGTGACTACCTCGACCCGGCGCTCGCCTGGACCGGGGTGAAGGACACCGGCCGCGGCGCCACGCTGTCGCGGGTCGGCTACGAGATGCTGACCCGCCCGAAGTCGTTCCACCTCCGACGCTGAGAGAATCGGGCACATCGCATCCGCGCCGACCGACGCGCCGTCATCAACCGCACATCACCGAGACCCGACGCCCATGAAGTCCGCCAACTGGAGCTATCCGACCGCCATGCGTTTCGGCCCCGGCCGCATCGCCGAGATCGCCGACGCCTGCACCGCCGCCGGTATCCGCCGCCCGCTGCTGGTGACCGACCCCGGCCTCGCCGCGCTGCCGATGATCCCGGCGACGCTCGAGCGGTTGCGGGGCGCCGGGCTCGCCGCCGAGGTGTTCTCCGACGTCAAGGCCAACCCGGTCGAGCGCAACGTCGAGACCGGCGTCGCGGCGTTCCATGGCGGCTCTCACGACGGGGTAATCGCGTTCGGTGGCGGCTCGGCGCTGGACGTCGGCAAGGTCATCGCCCTGATGGTGGGGCAGTCGCGGCCGCTGTGGGACTTCGAGGACATCGGCGACTGGTGGACCCGTGCCGACGCGAGCCGTATCGCACCCGTCATCGCGGTGCCCACCACCGCCGGCACCGGCTCCGAGGTCGGGCGGGCCGGGGTCATCACCAACTCCGCGACTCACGAGAAGAAGATCATCTTCCACCCGAAGCTGATGCCCGTGGTCGTCATCTCCGACCCGGAGCTGACGGTCGGGCTCCCGGCGAGAGTCACCGCGGCGACCGGCATGGACGCCCTGGCGCACTGTCTGGAGGCGTACTGCGCGCCGAGCTACCACCCGATGGCCGAGGGAATCGCGGTGGAGGGGATGCGCCTGGTCAAGGACTGGCTGCCCCGCGCGGTCGCCGAGGGCACCGACATCGAGGCGCGCGGCCACATGCTGGTGGCGGCATCGATGGGCGCCACCGCGTTCCAGAAGGGTCTCGGCGCCATCCACGCGCTGTCGCATCCGGTCGGCGGGCTGTACGACACCCATCACGGCCTCACCAACGCGGTGTTCATGCCCTACGTCCTCGCGTTCAACCGCGCGGCGATCGAGGACAAGGTCGAGCGCCTGGCGGCCTGGCTCGGGCTCTCCGGAGGCTTCGGCGCGGTCATGGACTGGGTGCTGGCACTGCGCGCCGAGCTCGGCATCCCGCACACGCTGGAAGGGTTGGGGGTGCCGATCGAGGGCGCCGGCCAGGTGGCACGGATGGCGGTCGTCGACCCGTCGGCCGGGGGCAACCCGGTCACGCTCGACGAGGCCGGCGCGAGAGCCATCTTCGACATGGCGATGGCCGGCCGACTCGCCTGACGCGCGGCACGGCGGGCCGGCTCGGAGCACGACCGGCCCGGGGCACGCGCCGCGGCGGCGACGTCAGCCGGCCGCCGCGGGGCGCTGGCCCGACTCGGGCAGGGCCGCGATCCGCGCCGCGAACTCGTCCGCCGGCATCGGTCGGGCATAGTGGAAGCCCTGGGCGTACGGGCAACCCAGCGCGTGCAGCAGGCGTGCCTGGCCGGGCGTCTCCACACCCTCGGCCACCGCCTCGATGGCGAGGCCCCGAGCCATCGCCACGATCGTCTCCACCAACCGCGCGTCGGCCGGGTCGTGCTCCATGTCACGCACGAACTCGCGGTCGATCTTGAGCGCCGACACCGGAAAGCGTCGCAGGTAGGACAGCGACGAGTAGCCGGTGCCGAAGTCGTCGACCGCGATGCGCACGCCGAGTGCGCGCAATCCCTCGAGCGCCTCGCGCACGCGGTCGTCCTCCTCCATCAGCAGCGACTCGGTGATCTCGAGCACCAGACGCGTGGCGCCGACCCCGGATGCCGCCAGTGCGCTCTCGACCTGGCCGGGACCGAATCCGGCGCGGAACTGTCGCGACGACACATTGACCGCGAGGTACAGGGGCTCGCCCGCGACCACCGGCCAGCGGGCCGCCTCGCGGCAGGCCGCCTCCAGCAGCCAACGCCCGAGCGGCTCGATGAGCCCGGACTCCTCCGCCACCGGAATGAACTCGCCCGGCAGCACCGGCTCCCGGCCCGGCGGACACCAGCGCGCCAACGCCTCGGCGCCGATCACCGCGTCGTCGGCGAGCCTGACGATCGGTTGCAGCCATATCTCGAACTCACCGGCGTCGATCGCATGGCGCAGATGGCGCTCCAGCGCCACGAAGCGCTCCGCGCGCTGGGTCATCTCGCGGGTGAAGTAGCACACCACGCCCCGCCCGCGCGCCTTCGCCGCGTACATCGCGATGTCCGCGTTGCGCAGGAGCTCGCCCGCGTCTCGACCGTCGGCGGGATAGGCGGTGATGCCGATGCTCGCGCCGGCGAAGACCTCGTGGTGGTCGAGCACGAACGGGCGCGCGATGGCGTCGATGATCGCCTCGGCCACCACCGTCGAAGCCATCCCGGGACCGCTGTCGGTGAGCAACACCGTGAACTCGTCACCACCGAGGCGCGCCACCAGATCGGTCTCGCGGATGCAGGCACGAATGCGCCGCGCCGCCTCCACCAGGAGCGCGTCGCCGATCTCGTGGCCGAACGCGTCGTTGACGTTCTTGAAGCGGTCGAGGTCGATGAACAGGAGCGCGACCGCGGTGCGCGAGCGCTGAGCCCGGCGGACCGCCGCGTCGAGCTGCTCGAGGAAGCTCGCGCGATTGGCGAGCCCGGTCAGCGGATCGAAGTTCGCCCGCCGATGCACGTCCTCCTCGGCGCGGCGGATCTCGGTGACGTCGGTGTGGATTCCGACCAGGCCGCCATCGGCGGTGCGCCGCTCGGCGATGCCGATGACGCGACCGTTCGCGAACCGCAGCTCGACGTTGCCACGCGCCTCGCGATGGCCACTGGCGCGGGCGGTGATCCAGGTCTCGGGATCCTCGGAGATGTGCAGATTGCCGTCGGCCACGAAGCGCTGGAGAAGCTCGCGGTAGGGGACGCCCGGCCGCAGACCGTCGGCGAGCGGCCCGTAGATCTCGCGGTAGCGCGCGTTGCACAGCACGAACCGATCATCGGCGTCCCACAGCACGAAGCCCTCGTGGATGGCATCGATGGCATCGGCCAGCCGCTGACTGCTGCGACCGAGCTCGGCTCGGGCGCCGGCGCGCTCACGCTCGGCACGGACCCGCACCGCAGCCAACCCGGCCGCCAGGCAGGCGATGAGCACGGTGACCAGGCGCAGCACCCAGGCCTCGGGGCTGGTCGTCGGCCAGCCGTCGCGCGGCGTCGCCGCGAGCTGCCAGCTCCCACCCGGCATCTGCACCTCGGCCACCACCGAGTCCTGGTCGAACAGTGACGGCGAGCCGTAGAAGACCTCCCCCGTGGCACCGAGCCCGTCTCGCCCGCGGATGGCGACCTTGAGGGAGAGGCCCGGGTCGTGCAGGCCGACCCTGGCGTAGATCTGGTCGAGGTCGACGACCGCCGCGACGAGTCCCCAGAACCGCCGCGCCCCCCCGTCGTCGTCGGTGAAGACCGGCGCCCGCACGATCAACCCCCGCCCGCCCTGCACCAGCTCGACCGGCCCGGCGACGACGACCTGACCGGTGTCACGGGCGCGCAGCGCCGCCTCGCGCTGCGCCGGCACGGCACGGTAGTCGAGCCCGATGGCGGCCCGGTTCTCGGCGAGCGGATAGACGTGGCGGATGATGAGGTCGGGCGCGGCGGCGATGCTGCGGAGATCGGTGCCCTCGGCCACCAACATGCGCCCGAGGGCATCGAAGTGGGTCGCGTCCGCGTCGGGGTGGAGCGCGATCTCGAGAGCCAGGCCCCGCACGAGGAACAGACTGCTGGTGAGGCGGCTCTCGAGCCGTCCGCGCAACACGAACAGCTTCTCCTGGACCGCATCGCGAGCCACCTGGCGGCTGCGCTCGCCCACCGCGCGATCGACGAGGACGCCGATGGTGAGGACCGCGATCACCACCACCGCGGGCCAACGCCAGGTCCCACGGGTCAGTTCCGACGCGCCTGCGGGCACGCCGGGTGCGATCGCGTGGCGTTCGGTCATGGCCCTCTATCGGACACCGCGCGCCGATTCCTTAGCCCACCGGCGCGCGCCGACCTGACCCGCGACAGGGCGCAGGGCCGCCGCCGAGCTCGAGGCGCCGCCTCATACCGAGTCGCCCCTGCGCACCGTCGCTCCCCAGTGGTCCGCGAAGCCTCGCGCGATTGTACGCGACGACCGAATGGTGGGCCCCGGAGCCCGTCGGTGCTCCCTCGGCGCCGGACCACCCGGCTTCAGGCCGGCTCGGGGCTCGTCGCGGCAAGAAAGCACCGCACCGCGTGGGCGGCTGCGGGCCGCGACTCCTCGGGATAGGACTCCGTGCAGCGCTCGAGCCGATGCCTGCAACGCGGCGCGAAGGCGCACCCGACCGGCAGCGATGCGAGGTCCGGGGGCGAGCCCGGAATCGCCTCCAGTCGCTGACCGCGCATCGCGCCGTGCACGGTCGAGGCGAGGAGACCCTGGGTGTACGGGTGCGATGGAGTCTTGATCACGGTGCCAACCGGACCACTCTCCACGAAACGCCCGGCATACATCACCGCGATGCGGTCGGCGATCTCCACCGCCACCCCCACGTCGTGGGTGACGAAAATCACCGCCATCCCGAGCTCGCGTTGCAGCTCGCGCAGCAGCAGCAGGATCTGAATCTGCACCGAGGCGTCGAGCGCGGTGGTCGGCTCGTCGGCGAGGAGCACGTCCGGGCGGCACGAGAGCGCGAGCGCGATCATCGCGCGCTGGCGCATCCCGCCGGAGAGCTCGTGCGGATAGGAGGCGAGCCGGCGCTCCGGCGACGGAATCCGCACCAGGTCCAGGAGCTCGACGGCGCGGCGGCGGGCATCGGCGCGCGAGACCTTCTCGTGGCGCACGATGGTCTCGGTGATCTGGCGCCCCACGGTGTAGACCGGATCGAAGGCGAGCGCCGGCTCCTGGAAGATCATCGACACCTGGCCGCCGCGGAGATCGGAGAGCGCGCGCTCGCCCATCGACATCACCTCGCGGCCGGCGACCTTCACCGAGCCGGACAGCCGGGCGCGACGTGGCGGCAGCAACCGAATCATCGCGCGCAACGTCACGCTCTTTCCGGACCCCGACTCGCCGAGGATGCACAGCGCCTCGCCGCGCGCGAGGTCGAGGTCCACGCCGTTGACGGCATGGACGGTGGCGTCGCGGCTGACGAAGCTGACCCGGAGATCCCGGATCGAGACCAGCGGCTCGGCGCTACCCACCCGTGTCGTCCTCCCCCGGGTGCTGCTCGACCCAGCCCGCGGCCGCCTCGTAGGCGGCGCCGAAACGGAACAGCGATGCCTCGTCGAACGGCCGCCCGATGAGCTGGAACGACAGCGGCAGCCCGCTGGACGAGAACCCGGCGGGCACCGACAGCCCGGGCAGGGCGAGGTAGTTGATCGGCCGCGAGCAGCGGGTCATGTCGGTGATCATCTTGCGCATCTCGGGGCTGTCGGCGACGTCCGTCTCGGCGATGGTCGGCACCGGGAAACCGAGGATCGGGCAGTGCAGGACGTCGCACCGCGAGAACACCGCCTCGACGAACCGGCGGATCACACGCGGGCGGACCTGCAGCGCCGCGAGATAGTCACCGGCCGGGTAGGCGAGGGTCATCTCCAGCCGGGCGCGCACCTGGGGCCCGTAGTCGTCGGGACGATCGCGCAGCCAGGCGCGGTGGAGCGCGATGGCCTCGGTGCCGGACAGCGCACCGCCGATGACCGAGGTCGCCTCCGCGTCCGGAAGCGTCACCTCGACCACCTCGGCCCCGAGCGAGCGGTAGACGTCGAGACTCGCCTGCAATGCGGACCGGATCTCCGGGTGCACGCCGTCGTAGTAGTAGTTGGCCGGCACGCCGATGCGGGTGCCACGGATGTCGGGATCGGTCGCCGCCGCCTCGTAGCCCGCCACCGGGCGGCGGCTGGAGGTCGGGTCGAGTGGGTCGTGGCCGGCGATGACCTCGGTGATTCGGGCGCAGTCGCGCACGGTGCGGGTCAGTGGCCCGACGGTGTCGAGTGAGTACGAGAGCCCCATCACGCCGTAGCGCGAGACGCGGGTCTGGGTGGGCTTGATTCCCGCCAGCCCGCACATCGCGGCCGGCAGACGAATCGAGCCGCCGGTATCGGAACCGAGTGCGCCGAACACCAGCCTGCCGGCGACCGCGGAGCCCGAGCCGCTGGACGACCCACCGGTGACGTGCGCGGTGTTCCAGGGATTGCGCGCCGGCCCGAAGTGGTGATTGTGGCCGGTGGGACCGAACGCGAACTCCGACATGTTGAGCCCACCGAGGTTCAGCGCACCGGCCGCCTCCAGCCGGGTCAGAACCGTGGCCGTGCGGTCGGGCCGGAAGTCGCGCCGGATCCTCGAGCCGCAGGTCGTCACCACGCCCTCGCGGTAGTACATGTCCTTGTGGGCGAGCGGAACGCCGTGCAGCGGTCCCAGCGTCTCGCCCGCGGCACGACGGCGGTCCGCCGCGTCGGCCTGGGCCAGCGCGCCCTCCGGATCGAACGAGATGTAGCAGTTGAGCCGCGCGCCCAGCCGCTCGGTGCGACGAATGCACGCCTCGGTCAGCTCCCGCGACGAGACCTCGCCGTCGCGAACCATGCGCGCCGCCTCGACCAGGGACAGGTGAGTGAGCGCGGTCATCGGCTGCCCTCCGCCGGCGGAGCGAGCTCGGCGAGGACGGTCTCCAGATTCTGCGGCTCGGTGTCGAACAGGGACTCGGCCGCGAGAGCGGCCAACGCCTCGCCGACACCTTCGACCGCCGCGGCCATCCGCTCGGCGGACTCCGCGGACGGGCGACGCCCGAGCGTCGACGCCACGAGATCGGCGAGCCCGGCGGGATCGGGTCTGCTCATCACCATCTCCTCAATTCGACACCACCACGAGTCCCCGACCACGGCGCGATCGCGCCTCAGGCCGAGGGTCCGGCCGGGGCGTCCGGATGGCCGGACCCCGGCGTCACCAGGTGACAGGCCACGCTTCGCCCGCTCGCCGCGACGTCGGCCACCAGCGGTGGCTCGCGGTCCCGGCACACCGCCTGCGCGAACGGGCAGCGGGTGTGGAACCGGCATCCCGACGGCGGATTGATGGGGCTCGGCGGGTCGCCGGCCAACGGCGCGTCCTCGGTGCGACGATCCGGATCCATCGACGGCATCGCCGACAACAGCGCGCGGGTGTACGGGTGCTGGGGCTCCCGATACATCACGTCCACCGGACCGACCTCGACCACCTTGCCGAGGTACATCACCAGCACCCGGTCGCTCACGTATTGCACGACGTTGAGATCGTGCGAGATGAAGAGATAGGTGAGCGCGAACTCGCGCTTGAGATCGCTGAGGAGGTTGAGCACCTGTGCCTCGACCGACTTGTCGAGCGCGGAGACCGCCTCGTCGAGCACCAGGAGATCGGGCTGGATCGCGAGCGCGCGGGCGATGTTCACCCGCTGGCGCTGACCGCCCGAGAGCTCGTGAGGATAGCGGCGGATGAACAGATTCGGATCCAGGCCGACCTTGCCGAGGATGTCCCTCGCGCGCGCGCGCGCCTCGCGCCTCGGCGTGCCGTGGACGATCGGCCCGAACGCGATGGTGTCCTCGATGGTCAGGCGCGGGTTGAGCGACGAGTACGAGTCCTGGAACACCATCTGGGCATGGCGTCGAAGCTCGCGCAGCGGGATCCGACCGGCA
The DNA here is from genome assembly GCA_024234875.1 of Ectothiorhodospiraceae bacterium. GTDB lineage: Bacteria > Pseudomonadota > Gammaproteobacteria > HK1 > HK1 > JACKNM01. The sequence goes on from JACKNM010000004.1 coordinate 340,097, forward strand.
CCCTCGCCCACCTCCTTGCCGCCGTAGCGAATCCGCCCCGCGTCGGGCGTGATGAGCGCGAGCAGCAGCCGGGCGGTGGTCGACTTGCCACAGCCCGATTCGCCGACGATGCCGAGCGTCTCGCCACGCTCGACCTCGAAGCTCACGTCGTCGACCGCCTGCACGGTCGCGAGCTGGCGGTTCAGGACGCCCCCGGTGACCGGGAAGTACTTGCGCAGATCCTGCACCGACAGCAGCGGCGTGCCGCCCGCCCTCGCCCCGTTCACCACCGCGCTCACAGTCTCACGTCCATGGCACTGCGCAGGCCGTCGCTCATCAGATTGAAGCTGAGCGAGGTGAAGAAGATCATCACCCCCGGCAACGCCGCCACCCACGGCGAGACGTAGATCGACTGCCGCAGGGTATTGAGCATCAGCCCCCATTCGGGGTGCGGCGGCTCGGTGCCGAGACCGAGGAAGCTCAGGCCCGCGGCGAGGATGATGCTCACGCTGATGAGACTGGTGGCGTAGATGAAGACCGGCCCGAGCACGTTGCTCAGCACGTGCACGCGAATGATGGTGAAGGTGCCGGCGCCGCTCGCGCGCGCCGCATCGACGAAGTCCAGACTTCGGACCTGGGTGGTCACGCTCTCGGTCACCCGCGCGATGGGCGGCACGAAGACCACTGTCAGCGACACGATGGCGTTGGTGACACCGGCGCCGAGCGAGCCGGAGATCGCGACCGCGAGCAGCACCGACGGGAAGGCGTAGAGGACGTCGATGGTGCGCATGATCAGCATGTTCACCCGCCCACCGAGGAAGCCCGCCACCAGCCCCAGCGCACCGCCGATGACCAGTGCATAGACCACCGGGACGATACCCATGAACAGCGACAGGCGCCCGCCGTGGAGCAGACGCGAGAGCATGTCGCGTCCGAGCTCGTCGGTGCCGAGCGGGAAACCCTCGGTGCCGATCGGCTTGAGCCGCTTGAGCATGCTGGTCTTGTACGGGTCGGCCGGGGCGAGCCAGTCCGCGAGCACCGCCGAGAGCACGATCAGGGCGAGCACCACGAAGCAGGCGATCGTCACCTTGTCACCGCGAAGGCGTAGCCACACCGTCTTCCAGTAGCCACGCGACTGCGCCGCGACCTGGGCCGCGTCGACCATCGCCGCCGAGGTCTCGGTCGCCTGGCTCATGTCCGCGCCATCCGCGGGTCGATCGCGCTCTGCAGGATATCGACCATCAGGTTCAGGACCACGAAGAACATCGCGAGCACCAGGATCGTCCCCTGGAGCAGGGGGATGTCGCGGCGGAAGATGGCGTCGTTCAGGAGGAATCCGGTGCCCGGCCAGGAAAAGACGGTCTCCACCAGGATCGATCCGCCCATCAGGTAACCGAGCTGCAGGCCGAGCACCGCGAGCACCGTCGGCGCTGCGTTCTTCACCACGTGCGCGAGCACCTGGTAGCTGCGCAACCCCTTCGCGCGGAGCGTCTGCACGAACTCCTGGCTCAGGATCTCGGCCATCGCCGCGCGCATGGTGCGCGTCACGATTCCCATCGGAATCACCGACAGCGTGACCACCGGTAGCACCAGGTGCTTCATGTGCTCGATGTCCCACGCCCAGGCACTCGATCCACCGGGACCCATGCCCATCGCCGGCAGGGTGTTCAGCTCGACCGCGAACACGATGACCAGCACGATCCCCAGCCAGTAATGCGGGATGCTGACACCGGTGATCGCGATCGCGGTGGAGAGCTTGTCGATCCAGGTGCCCTGGTAGTACCCCGCGATGCCACCGAACAGACATCCCAGAGTGAAGCCGAGCAGGCTCGCGCCGGCGGCGAGCACCAGCGTGTTCGGCACTGCGGCGCGCAGCGCCTCGGTCACCGAGCGGCCGGTGGCCACCGACGTGCCGAGATCACCGGTCAGGGTCCGCCCCAGCCAGATGAAGTACTGCACCGGCAGCGGCTTGTCGAAGCCGTAGTCGCGCTTGAGCTGCTCGACGACCTCCTTCGGTGCATCCGGCGCGACCACCGCGTTCAGCGGGTCGCCGGGTGCGAGATGGACGAGCGAGAACACGAGCACCGTCACGCCGAGCGCGATCGGCAGCACGTAGAGGAGACGGCGCAGGATATAGGCGGTCATGGCTCGCGGGTTCCGGGCGGAACCGGCCGGCGCGCGCGGCGCCGGCCGGGGTGACGGTCGATGCCGGGGGCCGCACTGCCCCCCGGCGGGTCAGCGCGGCGTCACTGCTCCATGTACACCGGGGTCAGCGACTGGAACCAGTTGCGCGCCTGAGCGAAGCCCTTGACCTTCTTCGACATCGCGCGCGGCGCGACATCGTGCACCACCCAGATGAACAGCGCCTCGTTCACCTCCTTGGTGTGGACCTTGCCGAGCCACTCGTCGCGCTCGGCGTCGGTCTTGGCGAGCGAGGCGTTCTTCAGCATCTCGTCCATCTCGGGATTGCTGTAGTAGCCCCAGTTCACGCCGTTCGGGGCGTGCAGGTCGGAGCGCAGGAATCGCGTGAACGAGCTGTACGGATCCTGAGTGGTGTAGCTCACGTTGATGGCATGGCCACCGGCCGAGTCCGGAGACTTCGACCCGGCACGCCAGCGATCGAGCAAGCTCTGCCACTCCATCACCTCGAACTCGACCTCGATGCCGACCTCCTTCAGGTTCTGCTGGATGTACTCGTTCATCGCGAGCGGCAGCATCTGCCCGGAGCCGCTGGCCGAGATCAGGATCTTGGTCTTGGCCGGCTTGCTCGGTCCGTAGCCGGCCTCGGCCATCAGCTTCTTGGCCGCCTCGGGGTCGTACTTGATATCGAAGCTCGGGTTACCCCACCAGGCGTCGCCCGGGGACACGTGCCCCTTCGCTGGCACCGCGTATCCGCCGAGGAGCTGCACGATGCCATCGCGGTCGATGGCGAGATTGGCCGCCTTTCGCACCCGCTCGTCGTTCCAGATCGAGCCCTCGATGAAGCTCAGGTGGTACGGCCACACGTGCGGATACTGGTTGGAGACGATGTCGAAGCCCTGCTGCTTGATGCGCGGAATCGCGTCCGGCGCCGGCGCCTCGATCCAGTCGACCTGGCCGGAGAGCAGCGCGTTGGTGCGCGCGTTCGGGTCGGGAATCGGGAAGGTGATGACCTTGTCGAGCTTCGGAACGCGGGTCTTGTCCCAGTGCTCCTTGAACGGCTCGAACTCGGCGCGCTCGCGCGGCACCAGCTTGGTCAGGCGCCATGGGCCGGTGCCCGAGGGCGTCTTGGCGAACTCGTTCCAGTCCTTGCCGGTCTGCTCCCAGGCCGCGGGGCTCGCCATCACGATGTAGCAGATCTGGTAGGGGAAGAAGCTGTCGGCGGCGTGCAGCGTGAACTCCACGGTGTGGTCGTCGACCTTGCGCCACGACTTCACCGCCGGGATGCGGAAGTTCACCAGCGAGGCCTGACGGGCGCTGTACTGCGGCGCGTCCTGCTTGAACAGCTTGTCGAAGTTGAACAGCACGGCGTCGGCGTTGAACTCGGAGCCGTCGTGGAACTTCACGCCCTGGCGCAGCTTGAAGGTCCACTTCGTCGCGTCGTCGGGATTCGGTGCCCAGCTCTCGGCGAGCCCCGGGACCAGGCCCGATGGACGATCGACGGCGGTGAGATCCCAGTTCACGAGCGCGTCGTAGACCATGAGGCCCATGTACCGAAACCCCTCGAAGCCGTTGTCCGGCTGACCGAAGGACACCGGGATGTCGGCCGCGGTCATACCCAGCCGCAGCGTGCCCTGGGCATGAACGGCCCCCGGGGCGGTGATGGCGAGCGCGGCGCTGAGCAGCGCTCCCGTGAGTCCACGCGCGCGAGCGCGACGGCGAGCGATTGGCAACATGACGGAACCCCTCCACATCTGCGAGCACACGGCGGGCGCCGTGCGCTGACTTCCCGATCGAGCATCTCGACGGTGGACGTCGGGAGCAAGAAGCGGGCCAATCGGACCTGTCGTCCGTCGACACGGCGATCGGCGCTTCTATGACGCCGTCTCCCGCACCGGGCCCGGCCGAGCGTAGCACGGAAGGAATCGCAATCGCACCAACACGGTGCGGGCCACGATCCGCAATGGCGCGCGTGGCTGGCAGCGCACGCGCAGCCCTTATACTCGCGCCACCGAGGCGACCCCGACCGGAGCGACCCGATGACCGATACCGTTCGTGTGCCCTGCGACGAGTTGCGCGCGCTCACCCACGCCGCGCTCGAGGCGGTGGGCGTCCCACCCGCCGATGCCGCCGACGCGGGCGACGTGCTCTGGCGCGCGCAGATGATGGGCATCACCACCCACGGCGTGCGACGCCTGATCCCCTACATCCAGCGCATCCACGACGGCGCGATCGATCCGAACCCCACCATCGAGCACGTCCGCAAGGCGCCGTCGATCACGGTCATCGACGGCGGCAACGGACTCGGGCCGGTCATCGGAAGTCGCGGCACCGCCGAGGCGATTCGCCTCGCCCGCGAGACCGGGATCGGTTACGTCGCCTGTCGCGCGAGCCACCACTTCGGGCCGGTGATGCCCTATCTGCTGCGCGCGGTCGAGGCCGGCATGGTCTGCTTCATGGGCACCAACGTGCAGCCGGTGATGGCGCCATGGCGTGGCGCTCGACTCGCCCACGGCAACAACCCGATCGGATTCGGTGGGCCACGCCGCGACGGCTACCCGTTCTTGCTCGACATCGCGATCAGCGTGGTCGCGTTCAGCAAGCTGCGCCACGCCAAGGAAGCCGGGGAGCCGATCCCCGAGGGTTGGGCCGCCGACAGCGCCGGACGACCGACCACCGATCCGGTCGCCGGAATGGGCGGCTGGGTGCTGCCGATCGGCGGGCACAAGGGTTACGGCCTCGCGTTGGCGGTGGAGATGCTCGCCGCCGGGCTCGCCGGTGGCGCGCTCGGCACCGAGGTGCATGGGCTGTTCGAGCGCGGGCCTCGCGCGCAGGGGGTCTGTCATTTCTTCATGGCGATCGACCCCGAGCGCACCATCGGCCTCGACGCCTTCCGTGATCGGATGGAGGTGCTGTGCGCGATGATGCACGACACCCCGGCGGTGGATCCGGCCGAGCCGGTGCTGGTCCCGGGTGAGCCCGAATGCGCGCTGATGGCGGACTGCGAGGCCAACGGCGTGCCGCTGCCGGCGCAGTGGCTCGACGAGATCCGTGGCCTCGCCCGCGGCGAGATGCCGCGCAGCATGCCGGAGGCGTGAGCCACCCACGGCGGATCGCCGCCGTGTCGACCTGACCGACCTCGAGGAGGCGACGATGGACGTGAGAAAGATCGTAATCCTGCACGAGACGGTGTTCGGGGAGGCCGGGCGCGGTGCCGCGTCGCCGGTCACCCGGGTCGCCGGCATCGCAGTGGTACGCAACCCCTTCGTCGGCCGCCACGTCGAGGACCTCGGCGCGCTCTTCGATCTCGGCGGACAGCTCGGCGAGGAGATGATGGAGGAGGTCGTGGCGCGGCTACGCGGCCCTGCGGTGAGCTATGGCAAGGCCGCGGTGGTCGGCGCGCTGGGCGAGTTCGAGCACGGTGGCGCCTGCATCCACCCCAAGCTCGGCAAGCCGATGCGCGCCGCGATCGGCGGCGGCAAGGCGGTCATCCCGTCGAACGTCAAGGTCGGACCACCCGGCACCGCGATCGACGTGCCGCTCGGGCACAAGGACGAGCCGTGGTCATTCGACCACTTCGACACCCTGACGGTATCGGTGGCGGACAGCCCGCGCCCGGACGAGATCATGGTGGTGATGGCGGTCGCCGACGGTGGCCGGGTCCATCCGCGCTGCGGCAGCGGCCCGGTCACCACCTGAACGCACCGCGGTGACGATCGGGGTCAAGAGCCGCCGGCCCGGCCGCCTGCTATGGTGCGCCATGGTGCGGTAGCGACCGGGGCGGCGCAGGGTGAGCGCGCGTCCTCGCGCCGCGCCGGGTAGCACCGCTCGACGCGGCATGCAGCGCCGCCGGCGGTGCTGGAGACGGTCGGCCTCGAGGAGCGGTGTCGACCGCAGTCCTCCAGCGGGAGGCGAGCCGCCATGCGGATCGACACCATCACCCGACTCCTCACGCTCTCCCTCGCCATCGCCGCGAGCGCGGTGCCGGCAATCGACACCGCCACACCGATTCGCAGTGGTCACTTCCGGGAGGTGACCGACGTCGCGAGCGCCGGGCACGTCATCCTGAACCTGCGCATGAGCGCCGACGGCTCGAGGATCGTCTACCTGACCACCACCGGCGTGTTTCCCGAGACGCTGCGGGTGGTCGGCAGCGACGGCAGCGGCGCGACGGTGATCCACCAGAATCCGCCCGACGGCGCCTACCCACGGGTGATGGACAGCTTCGCGATCTCCGACGACGGCAGCACCGTGGTCTACGGTCTGCTCGTGAACCCGGCCAACAACGACTCGGAGCTCCGCGTCCGCGACACCACCACCGGCGCCGACCGCCTGCTGCTGCGCGAGGTCACGCATCTCAGCTTCGGTGTCAGCAGTCCGGTGAACATCGCGCACCTGCAGAGCACCCGCCTCCTCGCGCTCGCCGGGGACGGGACGGTCGTCCACTTCCTCAACCGGTTCGGCCCGATCGGCAGCGGCAACGCCGGCCAGGATCCGTCCGGCCAGACCCTCTATGCGGTCGACGTGGCCACCGGGACGCCGACGCCACTGTTCTCGCAGTCCGACCTCCCCGACGTCGCGGCCATCTCGCCGTTCGCGGTCGAGCTGCTGACCTCGGGCGGCTCGCTCGCGACCGACGGCGACGGCAGCGTGGTGATGCTCCCGGTCGGCGGGTCGGGGGCGTCGGCCAACCCACCCCACAGCCTGCTCCGGCTCGACCCCGCGGTGGGCGCGGCATCGGCCGAGGTCGTGCTCGAGCTGACCGGCACCCTGTTCACCGGGCCGAGCGTGAGCACCGCAGGCGACCTGATGGCGCTCACCCGGGCCGGCGGCGACCTCCTCCCCGCGGGTCTGATGGCGATGAGCCCGGGCGGTGGCGCGCCCACGGTGCTCGACACCGGCTTCCTCGCCAGCCGACCGCCGGTCAATCCCCGGCTCTCCGGCGACGGCACTGCGGTGTCCTACCGCATCGAGCTCGGCGGCAGCGACGAGCCGTCGGTGCGGTGGATCGCCACCAGCGGGTCCGCGGCGCCGGTGCCGGTCAGCCAGAACACCGTCGATGCCGGCGGCTCGAGTAGCGGCGTGCACGACATCAGCAGCGACGGCACTCGGATCGCCTTCCTCGGCGGCGTGCGCGCCGCGGTCGGCGGACAGCCCGCCGACCTCGTGATCTTCGACTGGGCCGCGGCGCCCGTCGGGACGCCGGCGGTGACCGCCGTTCGTGCCGACCCGAGCCTCGACTTCGTCATCCAGCCGTTCCTCTCGGCCGAGGTCACCCATTCGTTCTCGTACGACACCACCGGCGCCGACCGCGCGCTCGCCCAGAGCTGGATCTACGACGCCGCGGGGCGCGACCTGCGCGGGCTGCAGTTCAGCGGCATCGGCAACTTCTTCTCCGACGTCGCCGACGACGGCACCGGCGGCGATGCCATCGCCGATGACGGCACCTACGACGATGCGGGCATCTGGGCGTTCAGCGCCGCGGTGCCGGGCACGGTGACCGGTCGCGCGGCGATCACCGCGACCACGGGAAGAGCGAGCTTCGTCGACTTCCCCATCACCGTGCGCGCACCGGTCCCGCCGACCGCCAGCTTCGAGGCTCGACCGCGGATCGGCGTCGCACCGCTCACCGTCACCTTCGAGAACACCAGCTCCGGCGACTACGCCTTCACCGACTACGACACCAACGGCGACACGGTCCTCGACCGCTTCGCGGTCGCCAATCCGTTCCAGCTCACGTACGACACGCCGGGAACGCGCGACGTGACGATGCGCGCGCGTGGCTTCGGCAACGAGGACACGGCGACCATCGTCGGCGCGGTGGTCGTGCTGCCGTCAGGCGGCGAGATCGACCTCGGCGACGCACCCGACCCGAGCTACCCGACCCTGCTCGCGAGCGACGGCGCGGCGCACGTGCTCGGCTCGGGGCTGTTCCTCGGCGCGGGCGTCGACGGCGAGGCGGATGGCCAGCCGAGCGCGAGCGCGACCGGCGACACCGACGACGGCCTCGTGCTCACCTCCGATCCGCTGATCGGAAGCCCGCTCGCGCTGGAGGTAACGGCCTCGGCGAGCGGCCGCCTGAACGCCTGGATCGACTACAACCGTGACGGTGACTGGACCGATCCGGGCGAGCACGTGCTGGACGACGTGCTGCTCGCGCCGGGGCCGAACGCGCTGGTGACCGCGGCGATTCCGGACGACGCCACCCCTGGCACCACGTTCGCGCGCCTGCGGCTCGACTCCGTCGGCGGGCTCGAGCCCACCGGCCCGGCGAGCGATGGCGAGGTCGAGGACCACGCGCTGGTGCTCGTCTCTCCGGACAGCGACGGCGACGGCCTCACCGACTGGGAGGAGCGCAACGTCCACGGTACCGACCCGACGCTCGCCGATACCGACGGCGACCGCCGTACCGACGGCGACGAGGTCAGCGCCGGGCGCAATCCACTGGTCAACGAGGCGGCCAGCGTGATCCCGCTCATTCTCGACATCGTCGACGAGCGTCGTTGACACGTGCCGCCACCGGCGGCGCCGGACGCCGAAGCGGCCGAACGCGGTCAGCCGCTCGCGCAGAGCAGCGCCCCGGACGCGTGCACCTCCACCGTCCAGCCGGGTGGAACAACCGTGGTGCCGCCCGCCTCCTCGACGATCAGCGGGCCGTCGAGCGCGGTGCCGATACCGAGCTTCTCGCGGTCCAGCACGTCGACCTCCCGCCAGCCGTCGAGCCACACCGCGCGCCGCTCGATTCGAGGGTCACCGGCACCGTGCGGGGCGAGATCCAGCACCGGCTGGTCGACCAGGCCGGTCGCGACCAGCCGCAGATTGACGATCTCGAGGTCGTTGGTCGCGTCGGCGTAGCCGAACGTCTCCTCGTGCCGCGCATCGAACGCGCGACGCAGCGGCGTCCAGTCGACGTCGGTCGGCTCCCAGGCGATCGGCAACGTGAACGACTGCCCGGCGTAGCGGGCGTCGACCGAGAACGCGAAACGATGACGCTCGGGTGCGATGCCGTCGGCCCGGAGCAGGTCGCCGCCGCGCGCGCGGAGGCGGTCGGCCCGGGCACGGAGGTCGCCGAGGTCGAGCTGCGACAGGCGGCCACCCCAGACCTCGACCAGATCCCGGCGCATGTCGGCGAGCATCTGCCCCAGCGCGGAGACGTGACCGGGATGCGGTGGCACCAGGACGCGTGACATGCCGAGCTCCGCGGCGACCAGGAACGCGTGCATCGGGCCGGCACCGCCGAACCCGACCAGCGCGAAGTCGCGCGGGTCGAAGCCGCGATGGACCGAGACCTCGCGCACCGCACCGGCCATCTTCGCCACCGCGATGCGCACCGCGGCATCCGCGAGCGCGACGACATCGGTCACCCCGAGATTCCGGCCCAGAGTCGCGAACGCACGCTCGGCGCGCTCGCGCTGCAGCACCAGACCACCGCTCAACGCGCGCGCGGTCGGCAGTCGCCCGAGCAGCAGATTGGCGTCGGAGACCGTCGGCTCGGTGCCACCGCGGCCGTAGCAGGCGGGGCCCGGAACCGCCCCCGCGCTGCGCGGGCCGACACCGAGAGTGCCATCGGGCTGCACCCACACGATCGACCCGCCGCCGGCGCCGATGGTGTGGATGTCGAGCTGCGGCATCTGCAACGGGTAGGCGTCGATCTGGTTGTCGTGCGACATCCGCGGGCGCCCGTCGTGGATCAGGGCGACGTCGGTGCTGGTGCCGCCCATGTCGAACGTCACCAGGTCGCGCACCCCGGCGTCGCCGGCCACCCGCAGCGCGCCCACCACGCCGCCGACCGGGCCGGACAGGAAGGTCCCGGCACACCGCTCGGCGGCGGCATCGAGGGTCATCGCGCCGCCGTTCGAGCCCATGATGTCGACCGGCGCGACGACCCCGCGCTCGGCCAGCGCGTCGGCGAGACGGGTGAGGTAGGCGGTCATCACCGGCGTGAGGTAGGCGTTCAGCACGCAGGTTGACGTGCGCTCGAACTCGCCCCGCTCGGGCGCGAGCGCGGCCGAGGTCGAGACCGGGATCCCCGGAAGCGCCTCACGCAGCGCCGCCGCCGCGGCGAGCTCGTTGCCGGCGTTCACGTAACTGTTCACGAACGCGACCGCGATCGCCTCGGCGCCGCGGGCGGAGAGGGTCTCGGCCAGCGATGCCAGCGCGGCGGGGTCGAGCACTTCCAGCACCGTGCCGTCGGCGGCGGTGCGCTCGGCCACCTCGAGGCGCCGGTCGCGTGGCGCGATCGGCGGCGGGCGTTGCCAGGCCGCATCGAACAGCCCGCCGGCGAGACGGCGGCACTTGCCGATCTCGAGCACGTCGCGGAATCCGGCGGTCGTCACCAACGCGGTGCGCGCCCCCTTGCGCTCGAGCAATGCGTTGGTCGCGATGGTGGTGCCGTGGACGAAGGCGCGGATCGCGGTCGGCGCGATGCCGAGCGCGGACAGCGCCTCGAGCACGCCGCGCCACTGCTCGCCCGGCAGCGACGGCACCTTGGCCAGGGCGAGCGCGCGCCCGTCGCCGGCGTAGGCCACGACGTCGGTGAACGTGCCCCCGACGTCGATGCCGACCAGGAATCCGGGCGCCGCCATCACTGTGGCTCGCGGCGCACGACGCGCAACGTGACCTCGTCGCCGGGCGCGATCCCGAGCACCGAGCGCCCGACCGGGCCGAGCGCGAGCACGTCGTCGACGGCGCCCACTCGTGCCCATGCGCGCAGCGCCGCCCCACTGCTCGGGGTGGTCAGCTCGACGAGATCACCATCCTCGACCTCGAGCGCGCCGGCGAGCGCCGGCGGCAAGGTCAGGCGACGCCGCGATCGCTCGATGTCGTCGTCCGCCCGTGCGACCACCGGGGCGCGCAGCACTGCCGCGGCGAGACGCGCGCGCGCGGCCTCGGTCGCGTCGAGGTCCACCCCATCGGGGCCGAGCACCACGCCGTAGCGCCGCGCCGCCTGGTCGGCGTCGAGATAGCCGAGGGCGACGTCACTCGCCACCGCGCTCGCGGCGCGCGCGAGCGGGTCGCCGTGCCCGCCGCCACCGGAGGATTCCATCCGCACCACGTCGCCCGCGCGCAGCGCGAAGCCGCCGACCTTGCCCGGGACCGGAGAGGGCTCGATCGACACGCCGCCGCGCACCACGGTGAACCGGTTCGCCGCCCCGCTCGCGCCGCCGGCCACCCCGAACGGCGGGATCACGTTCTTGTCGGCGAGCACCGAGAGGCTCGCGCCGTCGACCAGCACGCGCACCTCGCGGCGCAGACCGAGCCCGCCGCGGTGCTCGCCGTCGCCGCACGAGCCCTCGCGCAGCGTGTGACGCTCGACCCGCAGCGGGCACTGCGCCTCGACCACCTCGACCGACTGCACCGCGTTGAAGTCGCCCTCGGGGAAGGCGCGCACCGCGTGGTTGCCGTCGCCGCGCGCGGTCGCCCCGGTGCCGCCGGCCGGGTACTCGTAGAGCAGGAAGATGCCGTCGCCGTCGGGGCGCGGACCCGAGACGTAGACGTGGTTCGCCCCGCCCTTCAGGTCCCCGACCAGTCGGTCAGGCATCGCGCGGCCGAGGGCGGAGACCACCAGCCCACACATCAACGCACGGCACTCGACCATTCCGCCGCACGGCGCGGGCAGCGTGGCGTTCAGGAAGCTGCCGGGTGGGTTGACGATCGCGATCGGATTGAACGAGCCGTGGTTGACCGGCGTGTCCGGGTCGAGGAAGGACTTGACGATGCTCGCCACCGCGTTGAATGCCATCGCCGGCCCGACGTTGGTCGGCCCCATCGTCTGCGGCGACGAGCCGGTGAAGTCGGCCTCGATGCGGTCGCCGTCGATGGTGAGCGCAAGGCGCGCGACCAGCGGCTCGTCCCCGTGACCATCGTTGTCGAGGTAGCCCTCGGCCTGGTAGGTGCCGTCCGGCACCGCCGCGATTCGCTCGCGCATCACGCGCTCGGCTCCCGCGATCAGCGTCTCCACCGCGTCGAGCAGCGTGTCGCCACCGAAGCGGTCGAACAGGCGGCGCAGGTGCTCGGCGGCCTTGCGCGAGGTGCCGAGCATGGTGTTGAAGTCGCCCCGGCGCTCGCGCGCGATGCGCATGTTGTCGAACAGCAGACCGAGGAAGGCGTCGTTCATGCGCCCGCGCTCGCAGATACGAGTGGGCGTGATGCGCAGCCCCTCCTGGTACACCTCGCGCACCCGACCCGACAGGCTCCCCGGTGTCATCCCGCCGACGTCGCCCCAGTGACAGCGCGTCGCCGCGAACAGCGCGAGACGGCCGCGATCGAACACCGGGTAGAGCATCAGCACGTCGTTGAGATGCGTGCCGCCGGTATAGGGATCGTTGTGCAGGAAGATGTCGCCCTCGTGGATGTCGTCGGCGAACGCCTCGACGATGCGGGCGGTGGAGTACGGCACGGCGAAGATGTGGATCGGGTTGTCGGCGGCACCCTGGGCCACCAGCCGGCCGTCGGCCGCGACCAGCGCGCAGGAGAAGTCGTGCCCCTCGTAGATGATCGACGAGTACGAGGAGCGAATGACGTTCGCGCGCATCTCGTGGACCACCGCGATCAGGGACTCGCGGATCAACTCGAGCTGGCCGATGCTCATGCCGTCACTCGTTGCGCGTCCGGCGAAGCGTCCACAGCGCGAGCGACACCAGCACGACGGTGACCGCGTGCAGCCACACCAGCCGGTCGAGCGCGGCGTGCTCGGCGGGCGAGAGCGCGAGCCCCGACGGCACGTCGGCGATCCAGGGTCGCAGCAGCGTGTAGAGGGCGATCTGGCTCGCCGCGGCAAGATAGAAGGCCGGCGCCGCGATGCGCACTCGCATGGGAAGGCCGATGCAGACCACGATGTCGAGCACGAGATAGACGACGTCGAGCACCCGCCAGTGCATCGGCGTGCTCGCCCAGCTCGTACCGGTCGCCCCCAGCATGCTCTGCAGGTGCGCCATCGCGCCGAGACCGTAGAGCACCGCCACCCCCCACAGGACGACGATGGCCAGCGTGCGCCTCATCGACTCGCCGCTCGCTGCCGCACCGGGCGCTCACAGCGCTGCCGCGAGGATCCACATCGGCCCGTCTCCGACCTGGACCCGGGCGACACGCCGGAGCAAGCCGGTCGCCGGATCGATGCGATAGGTCTGCAGCGTCGCCGTCTCCAGTCCGCCCGCGAGCAGGAAGCGCCCGCTCGGGGTGACCTCGATCACCCGCGGAACCGCATCCGCCGGCGCGTGGCCGATGACGGTGAGCCGGCCGTCGCGCGGATCGACCCGCATACAGGCGATGGTGTCGTGGCCGCGGTTCGGCGCGTAGAGGAACCGCCCACACGGCGTGATGCGGATCTGCGCGCACTTGCTCGCGCCGTGGAAGCCGGGTGGCAGGGTGGAGACGGTCTGCACCGGGGTCAGGGTTCCGCTCTCGGCATCGAGCGACCACACGGTCACGCTGCATCCCTGCTCGTTGCTGGTGTAGAGGCGGTCGAGCCTCGGGTGCAGGCAGAAATGGCGTGGCCCGAGCGGTCCGGGCGGGTCCGCGCGCGGGGGGTCGCGCGGCGTCAACGCTCCGGTCGCGGCGTCGAACCGGTACTGCGCGATGGTGTTCCAACCGTCCTCGCGCGAGATGTGCGGCGCGAACGCGAAGCGATTGGTGCGCTCGGTCGCGAGCATGTGGGCGCCGGTCGCGGTGCGCAGCCACTGCACCGGCTCGCCGCTCACCGCGCCGGAATCGTCCACCCGATGCACCGCCAGCGCGCCGGCGTTGTAGTAGGCGGAGAAGAGCCAGCGGCGGGTGGCGTCGAGCGCGAGGCAACACGGGTCGGACGGAAGTGCCGCCTCGCCGATCTGATCGAGCGCGCCGGTGGTCGGGTCGACCCGGTAGCTCGCGAGGCACGGCGTCCCGCGCCGGCCGACGTGCAGCACCCGCGCCGGCGCGTCGAGGGCGAGTGGCGCCGGCCGCCCCGACACCGCGGTGCGCGCCGCCGGCCGCAGCTCGCCGTCGCGTGGATCGAGAACGTAAGCCGCGATCTCGTCCTGCTCCCACAGCGAAACCAGCACGATCTGGCTCATCGGGCTCCCCTCCGTCGCGACGCGGCGAGGCTATCACGGACCGTCGACGCGAGCACTCGGCCCGGTCGAGCTGCCACACCCGCTACCGCAGACCGATGATCACCACGCTCGGCACCACCAGCGCGACCGCCAGCGCCACCCGCCGGTCGAGGGCCTGCTCGCCGAAGACGAAGCGCCCGAGCAGCAGCGTGAACAGCGGCGAGCAGGCGACGATCGGGCTCACCACCACCAGGTCCTGGGTGAGCAGCGCGGTGTTCAGGACCAGCACCGCGATGCTGTAGGCGAGGCCGGTCCCGATCAGCCACACGAGCCCGGCGCGCGGAATCGGCACGCGCTTTCGGCGCACGCGGAGATCGTTGCCGAGCGCGAGCGGGAACGACACCGTGTAGGCGACGAGGGCGACGAAGAAAGGATTGGGCAGGATGTCGAGGCCGATCTTGGCCAGGGCGTGGGCGAGGCTACGCAGGAACGCGGCACCGATCGGCAGCAGCAGCGCCCACAACGGCCAGGCCCGACTCGCCCGACCGCGCCAGGTCAGCGTCACCACCCCGGCCACGATCCCGGCGGTACCGACGCCGACCTCCCACCCGAGAGTCTCGCCGAGCAGGACGATGCCGAGCCCGACGCCGAGGAGCGGCGCGGTCGCCGACAGCGTGCTGGCGACGGTGGGACCGAGAATGCGGGTCCCCGCCATGCCGAGGTTCGCCGACAGCAGCGGGCGGAACAGCCCGATCGCGGCGAGCAGCGGCAGCGCCGGCGAGGTCCAGAACCACGACTCGAGATAGAGCGGCGCGGTCAGCCAGTACAGGACCGTGCCGGTGCCGATCTGGAACAGCGTCGCGGTCTGGGAGTCGACATGGCGCAGCGCGAGGCGCGAGAGCTGGTTGCCGATCGCGAACAACAGCGCCCCGGTGAGCGGCAACAACAGCGCGCTCATCGGGCGCGCGCGCCGTCGGCGCTGGCAACGCCCGCGCGCGGAGCGTAGATTCCGGACCCGGGCAGGGCACCGCGGGGGTTCCGCCGATGCACGAGCACCCCATTCCGGTCATCGACGTGCGCGACCACCTCGCCGGCCGACCCGGCGCGCTGCGCCGCGCCGCGGCCGAGTTGCGCCACGCGCTCGAGCGAGTCGGCTTCTACTATCTCCGCGGTCACGATGTCTCCCCCGAGCTGACGGCGGCGGTGTTCGGCGAATGCCGCCGGTTCCACGCCCAGCCGCTGGCGGCGAAGATCGCACTGCGCGCGAACGAGCACAATGTCGGCTACATGCCGGTCAACGGCTACGTCTCGCGCAGCTCGCGGGTGGAGCAGGCGCGAAAGCCGAACCTGGTCGAGGCGTTCTTCGTCAAGCGCGACCTGCCCGCCGACCATCCGGACGTGGTCGCCAACAAGCGGTTTCGCGGCGCCAATCAGTGGCCGGACACGCTGCCGGGGTTCCGCGAGACGGTGGTGGCGTATTGCGACGCGATGGAGACGCTCTGCCTGCGAATGCTGCCGGTCTACGCGGTCGCGCTCGACCTCCCGGCAGACCACTTCGACGACGCCTTTCGCGAGCCCCAGTACACGCTGCGGATGTCGCACTACCCACCGGCGGAGGTCGGTGAGGCGGACCAGTTCGGGGTCGCACCACACACCGACTCCAGCTTCCTCACCATGCTGGCGCAGTCGGAGCTCCCGGGTCTCTCCATCCGCACCGCCGACGGCGAGTGGATCGATGCCCCGATCGTCGACGGCACCTTCATCGTGAACTCGGGCGACATGCTGCGCCGGTGGACCAACCATCGGTTCCTGTCGACCCCGCATCGCGTGATCAATCGCAACCCCGGTCGCGACCGCTACGCGATTCCCTATTTCTTCGACGCGAGCATCGACTACCCGATGGCCTGCCTGCCCACCTGCTGCGACGTGGACGAGCCGCCGCGCTACCAGCCGGTGACCTATGCCCAGTACATGGCCTGGTTCACGAGCCAGTACGACCACATTCGCGCGAGGGACCCGGCCGAGGTGCCGAATCCGGGGACGCCGACGGTCGCCTGACCCCGGGGCGGAGCCGGTCGGCGCGCCGCCGACGCGAGTCGGGTGCGGACGCCACCGCCCGGGCGTCGCTCTGCTACGCTGCGCCATCTCCTCGCGACGGGCACCCGGTATGCGCATCGGATTCATCGGCCTCGGCAACATGGGCGCGCCGCTCGCGCGCCGCCTCGTCCCCCACGGCGGTCTCACCGTCCACGACCGCGACCCGGCGGCGGCGCGCGCCCTGGCGGCCGAGAACGTGGTCTCGGTCTCGACTCCCGCGGAGGTCGGCGCCCGGTCCGATCTCGTGCTCACCTGCCTGCCCACCTCGGCCCACGTCGAGGAAGTGATCTTCGGCGCCGACGGTGTGGCGTCCACCCTCGCCGCCGACGGCATCGTCGTCGACATGACGACCGGCGATCCGGCGTGCACCCGCGACATGGCGGCGCGCCTCGCCGAGACCGACCGCCACCTGGTCGACGCTCCGGTGAGCGGGGGGCCACGCGGCGCGAACGAGGGCACCATCGCAATCATGGTCGGCGCCTCGGACGCACTGCTGGCGCGGGTCAAACCCGTCCTCGATCGCATCAGCGTGAACGTGGTTCACGCCGGCGCGGTCGGCGCCGGGCACGCGATCAAGGCCGGCAACAACCTGCTGAACCTGGTGTGCCGGCTCGCGACGTTCGAGGTGGTCTCGATGCTGGTCCGTGACGGTGTCGACCCCGAGCGCGCGGTTGCAATCATCCAAAAGAGCTCGGGCAGGAACTACGCCACCGAGATCACACTTCCCGACAACATCCTGTCGGGCAAGATGCACCAGGGATTCACCGTCGGCCTGATGCGCAAGGACGCCAGCCTCGCGCTCGACATCGCCCGCGCGGTCGATGCACCGATGCCGCTCGGCAACCTCGCCCGAGAGCTGCTACAGGTCGTTCACAACGCCCACGGCGCGAACGCCGACATGAGCGCGGTCGCCCTCACCTACGAGCAACTCACCGGCGCCCGGATCCGCCCCACCCCGTAACCCGAGCGCAACTCGGGAAGGGGTGATCGCGGGGGCCGCACCTCCCGGCGCCGGCGCCTCACGGTGGGAGCACCACCCCCGTCTGCGACGTGATCAGGCCATAGTGCTCGATGCGACGATGGCGGGCGAAGTCGAAGATCGTCTTCTTCCCGAACGCGGTGTCGTCGAGGTCACAGGCGTGGACGACCATCTCGTCACCCTCGCCCTCGGTGGCGGCGACGATCTCCCCGTCCGGATTCACGATCACCGTGCCACCGATGAGCGGATGGCCGTCCTCGACCCCGGCCTTGGCCACGCTCACCACCCAGGTGCTGTTCTGGTAGGCGCCGGCCTGCACCACGAGGTTGCTGTGGAAGATTCGCTTCGACGGCCCCTCGGCGTTCTTCTGCGCGTTGACCGACGGCGTGTTGTAGCCGAGCAGAATCATCTCCACGCCCTGCAAGCCCATCATCCGGTAGGTCTCGGGCCAGCGCCGATCGTTGCAGATGCACATCCCGAGGATCCCGCCGAGGGTCCGCCACACCGGGAACCCGAGGTCACCCGGCTCGAAGTAGTACTTCTCGAGATGTTGATGCGAGCGCTCGGTGTCGTAGTCCGAGTGTCCCGGCAGGTGCACCTTGCGGTACTTGCCGACGATGGCGCCGGTCTTGTCGGTGAGAATCGAGGTGTTGAACCGCCGCCCCTCGGGGGTGAGCTCCGCGTAGCCGAAACTCATCGCCATCCTCGCGTCGCGAGCGAGGTCGAACAACGGGCGCGTCGGCTCGTTCGGCATGTCGCGCTCGAACCACTGCTCGATCTCGGCCTTGTCGGTGGTGTAGTAGCGCGGAAAGAAGGTGGTCAGGGTGAGCTCGGGATAGACGATGAGGTCGGCGCCCTGGGCGCGTGCCTCGCGCATCATCGCGAGCATCCGCTCGACCACCTCCTCCCGACTCTCCGCCTTCTGGATCGGCCCCATCTGGGCGGCGGCGACGTTCAGCACTCTCATGACTGCGATCTCCAGAAACGTGGGGACTCAGCCCGCGATGCGGTGCTCGAGGCGGCTCAGGAGCCGAACCACGGGCCACAGCAGCAGCAGGTAGAAACCGGCGGCAAGAACGATGGGCGACGCGTTGTAGGTCACCGAGCGTGCCATGTCGGCGGCGTAGAGAAGCTCGGGCAACGCCACCACGCTGGCAATCGAGGTCAACTTGACCACCTCGATGGTGTTGCTCAGCAAGTCGGGCAGGACGTTGCGCACCGCCTGCGGCAGCACGACCCAGGTCAGCGTCTGGGTCGCGGTGAGGCCGGTCGAGCGCGCGGCCTCGCGCTGGCCACGCCCGATGCTCTCGATGCCGGCGCGCACGATCTCGGCGTAGTAGGCGGAGTTGTTGAGGAGGAACGCGACCGCCACCGCCGCGAAGGCGGTGAGCTCGATGCCGGCGAACGGCAGCCCGGAGTGCACGAAGATGAGCAGCACCAGCGGCGGCACCGCGCGAAAGAAATCGATCCAGCAGGCGAGCAGGAAGCGCTTCCAGCGCGAGCGCGTGGTACCGAGCACCGCCAGCACCAGCCCGCCGGCGAAGCCGAGGGGAATCACCACCGCGCAGAGCGCGAGGGTCGTGAGGACACCTCGTAACAGAAGCGGCAAGGCCTCGCGCATGATGGCGAGGTTGAAGAAGGTCTCGACCAGCAGGTCCATCAGGCACGCTTCCAGGCGAAACGCGTCTCGACCCAGCGCCCGAGCATCACCACCGGCACGAACAAGACGACGTAGGCGATCGCCCCCATCATCAGCGGCGTGGCGCTACCGGTGAAGGACTGCGCGGTGGTCGCCTGGTTCAGGATCTCGCCAACGCCGATCACGGTCCCGAGCGCGGTGTTCTTGGTGATCGCGATGGCTCGATTGGTGAGTGGTGGCACGGTCATGCGCACCGCCTGCGGCAGGATCACCCACACCAGGGTCTGGTTGAAGCCGAGGCCCGTCGAGCGCGCGGCCTGCCACTGCCCGTCGCGCACCGAGAGCATCCCGGCCCAGAAGATCTCCTCGGCGAATGCGGCCAGCACCAGGGTCAGCACGAGCCACAGCACCACGAAGCTCGACAGACTGATGCCGACCGACGGCAGGCCGAAATAGAACAGCAGGATCAGCACCAGCGGCGGCAACGCCCGCATCACGTCGACGAAGACGACGATGAGGAAATTCAGCGCGCGAAAGCGCAGGGCGCGCAGGTAGGCGAGCAGCAATCCGAGCGCGGTACCGCAGACCAGCACCAGCACCGCGACCTCGCAGGTCACGACCATGCCGAGCGCGATGTCGTCGGAATACTCCGCCAGGAGGTCCGGGCGGAAGAAGGTCTCGACGAATCGCTGCCAGGCGCTCAGCTCGGGCGTGGCCACGAGCCTCCTCCGGCGGCGGCGATGCCGCGTCGCCTGTCCCCACGGACCCGAACGCGATGCATGTCGTGGCGCTCCAACGTGGTCTCGACGGACTCAGCGCGTGACCTCGGCCACGAACTCACGTAGCCGCGGGCTGCGCGGGCGCTCGAAGATCTCCTCGGGCGAGCCTTCTTCCACGATGCAGCCGTCGTCCATGAACACCACGCGATCGGCCGCCTCGCGCGCGAAGCGCATCTCGTGGCTCACCACCACCATCGTCATTCCCGCGGCACGAAGATCGCGCATCACCGTGAGCACGCTACCCACCAGCTCGGGGTCGAGCGCACTGGTCGGCTCGTCGAAGAGGACGAGCTGCGGCTCGAGTGCGAGCGCGCGCGCGATCGCGACCCGCTGCTGTTGGCCGCCGGAGAGCTCGCTCGGATACGCATCGGCCTTGTCTGCGAGTCCGACGCGGGCGAGCGCCGCCTCGGCGATTCGGTCGGCCTCCACCCGCGGCTTGCGCAGCACACGACGCAGCGCCAGGGTCACGTTCGAGCGTACACGCAGGTGTGGGTAGAGGTTGAACGATTGAAACACCATCCCGATGCGCCGACGCATCGCGTTGATGTCGGTCGAGCGCGCCATCAGATCCACGCCGTGCACCACGACGCTTCCGGCGGAGGGCTCCTCCAGCCGATTGAAGCAGCGAAGCAACGTGCTCTTTCCGGAGCCGGACGGGCCGATGACGAAGACCAGCTCACCGGACCGAACCCGGAAATCGACGCCCTTGAGCACCTCGAGGTCACCGAAGGACTTCCGCAAGCCCCGTGCCTCGAGGATGTAGTCGCCGTTGGCTCCGGGCTCGCTCATCGAGCGCGGCCGCCACCGGCGCCGCGCCGGCGGCCGACGCGCGCGGTCTCGACCATGCGTCGAGCTCGCGCCGCCCGGGCGGCTCGCCGGCGGGGGTGCATCCCTGCACCGCACCGGAGCTGCGGGATCACGCAGCGTTCCCCGTCACTTGCAGGCCGGCACGTGCGGGGTCGCCTCGTAACCCTCCATGCCGGGCACCCCGTAGCCGTACTGCACGGTCACCGCCGCGGCCCCGGGCCCCGGCGTGACCCCGAACCACTTCTCGCTCAGCTCGACCATCGTGCCGTCGAGCTTCATGCACTCGATGGCCGCCTCGACCTGGTTGCGGAGCGCCACGCTGTCCTTGCGAAACGGCATGGCGAAGACCCGGCCGGTGGAGTGGAGGTAGGAGAGCTTGATGCGCGGGTTCTTCTTCACCGCCCACGCCGACACCGTGTTGCCGGCCACGTTGGCGAATGCCCGGCCTGCGATCACCGCCTGCACCGCGTCGGTGTTGGTGCCGTAGGACTCGACCTTCCAACCCACCGTCGGCTCCAGATCCCGCGCCCACTTGTCGTAGGCGGAGCCCTTGTTCACCGCGATCACCTTGCCCTTGAAGTCCTCGAGACTGGTGACCTCCGGCGCGTCCTTGGCAACCACGAACTGGAAGTCGGTGTTCAGGTAGCCCTCGGTGAACAGCAGGCTCTTGGTCCGCTCCTCGGTGACGGTGGTCGGTGCGACCAGGAAGTCGTACGTCCCGGCCTGCATCGCCGGCAGCAACCCCGACCACTGCGCGGCCGTGATCTCGACCTTGCCCCCGAGCCGGCGACCGATCTCGTTGGCGAGGTCAACGTTGAAGCCCTCGATGCCGCCATCCATCCGCGGCATCGCGTGCGGCGCGAAGGTGCCGTCGAGCGCGACCTTGTACGTCTTGTCCTGGGCGCCGACGTTCGTGGCGAGCGCGAGCGCGGCGAACCCCGCGACGGAAAGCGACCTGACCACCCGGTGAACCATGGCGTTACTCCTCAGAGAGAGTGCGATTTCTCGAATGGGCGCCCATCCGGTGCCGAGCCGGCTTCTGGCGGCGCGATGGTGGGAAGGCGACGAGCCTGGGCGCTGCACTGCCGGCGACCGGCGGCAGGGCGGGCGCGGGCAGGGGCGTCACCGTGACCGCGCCGGAGTATGTCAAAGGCCGGTCGCCACGTTCAACTCGCCCCCGGGCGCTCGGGGCGTGGCATGAAGAAGCGGTCGCGGGTGGTCGCGTAGTCGTCGCCGCCGAGGCGGCCGATGGTGTCGAGGCCGACGGCATCGATGTGCAGCCGCTCGCGGTCGACCAGGCTTTCGCGCACCGCGATGTGGAGCACCTCGCCGATGACGATCTCGCGCCGGTTGCCCACCTCGAGGGTGGTGTGACGGACGCACTCGAGACAGGCCGGCGCATCGACGAGTCGCGGCGGCGCCACGGCCTTCGACGCCACGGTGGCGAGCCCGGCCACCGCGAGCTCGGGCTCGCCCGGGGCGAGTGGTAGCGAGCAGAGGTTCATCCGCTCGGCGAGCGCACGGTCGACCACGTTGACCACGAACTCGCGGGTCTCTCGGATGTTGCGCGCGGTGTCCTTCTGACTGCCGTCGGGCCGGGCCTCGAGACCCAGGACGACCATGCAGGGGTCGAAGGCGATGGCGTTGAAGAACGAGAACGGCGCGGCGTTGACGGTACCATCGGCGTTGCAGGTGGTCACGAGCGCGATGGGGCGCGGCGTCACCACGCTTCGCAGTACCTTGTAGGCATCCTGCGCGGACAGGCTTGCGAGCGCGAACTCGCTCATCGAGGACATGGGAGCTCCAATGACGCACGAGCCGGCAGCGGCCGGCGAAGGTGGCGAGTATATCGTTCGGCAGGAGTTGGATCCCTGGCTCAGTCGACACACAATGACGAGTCTCCAGCCCCAGACGGGAGGACAGCGGGATGAACGATGCCACCGCTCCCGAGGCGCGCGACACCACCGGGCTCGGCCACGACATGCTCGCGGTGGCGCGGTCACTCGGCCCGGAGATCGCCGCCGCCGCGGACCGTACCGACGCCGAGTGCGAGATCCCGCCACCGCTCGCGGCGCGGCTCGCCGACGCCGGGCTGTTCCGCATGCTCGTCCCGCGGCGTCTCGGCGGCGGGGAGCTGGACCTGCCGACCTACGTCCGGGTGCTGGAGGAGGTCGCCCGCGCCGACGGCAGCACCGGCTGGTGCGTCAACCAGGGGGCGGTGTTCGCCACCAACGCCGCGTTCATGGATCCCGAGGCGGCCCGCGAGATCTGGTCCGATCCCCGTGCCGCGATCTCGAACGGCCCATCGCCGACCGCGCGCGCCGAGGTCGTCGAGGGTGGCTACCGGCTGAGTGGTCACTGGGCGTTCAGCAGTGGGATCCGGCACGCGACCTGGGTCGCCGGGCTCGCCTTCGTCGAGCGCGCCGGCGAGCGCGTGACGGCGCCGGACGGCGGCCCGGTGCTACGGCACTTCGTGGTGCCCAAGTCCGAGGTCACGATCGTCGAGAACTGGGACGTGCGCGGCTTGCGTGGCACCGGCAGTCATCACTTCGAGGTCCACGACCTGTTCGTGCCCGAGCGATTCGGCGTCTACACCTACTCCGATCCCGCGCGCGAGCCGGGTCCCCTGTACAAGTTCCCGATGATTCTCCTGTTCGCCAGCGGGTTCTCCTCGGTGGCGCTCGGGATCGCGCGCGCCTCGCTCGACGCGTTGGCGGGGCTCGCCGGTGGTCGGGTGCCGCGCGGGATGCAGACCCTGCGTGACCAGCCACTGGTGCAGATGCAGATGGGTCGGGCCGAGGCCGGTCTGCGGGCCGCGCGCGCCCTTCTCCACGAGACGGTGCGCGAGGTGTGGCACGATGTCGAGACCACCGGCGAACTCACTGTCGAGCATCGGGTGCGGCTGCGCCTCGCCACCACCCACGCCATCCGCTCGGCCGCGTCGACGGTCGACACCGCCTACGACGGCTTCGGCGCCGAGGGCATCTACGCGTCGAGCCCCATCCAACGCCGATTCCAGGACATCCACGTGGTGACCCAGCACGTGCAGGCGCGGATGGCGCATTACGAGTCCGCCGGCCGCTGGTTCCTCGGGCTCGAGCCCGACATGCGCTGGCTGTGAGGCGAGGGCGACGGCCGAGCGAGGCGCGCCGGGAAGCGCGTCAGCAGCTGTCGCGATAGCGATCCTGAATCGCCGTCACGGCGTCGCGCCGCGCGAGGATCGCCTCCACGCAGCGGGGGTCGAACTGACGACCGGACTCCCTGGCCAGGTGGGCGAACGCATCGTCGAGTGTCCACGCGCGCTTGTATGGGCGCGCGCTGGTGAGCGCGTCGAGCACGTCGGCGACCTTGACGATCCGCCCCTCGGGCGTGATTGCCTCGCCCGCGAGCCCGTTCGGATAGCCGCTGCCGTCGAAGTTCTCGTGGTGCTCGCCGACCACCGCACGCAGCACGTCCAGGTTGTCGATGATGTCGAGGTCGAACTGCTCCACCAGCACCTCGATGACCTCGAGCCCGCGCGGCACGTGCTGGCGCATCACCTCGATCTCGTCCGCATCGAGCGATCCCGGCTTCAGCAGGATGTGGTCCGGGATGGCGAGCTTGCCGATGTCGTGCAAGGGCGCGAACTGATACATGAACTCGATGCGCTCGTCGACCAGCTCCATCGACTCCGCGACGCCTTCGGCGACCAGCCGCGCGTAGTGCGACATGCGCTCGAGGTGGGCGCTGGTCTCGGCATCCTTGAAGCGGCTGAAGGCGATGGCGGTGTTCACCGCCCCGCGCAACGTGTGGATCGGCGCGAGCTCCGCCACCAGCAACGCGTTGATCAACCGCGCGTAGACCATCACGCGGGCCGCGGTCCCGGGATCGAAGTACCCCGCGACGGCGGCGTCGAAGAACACGAAGCCGATCAGGCGTCGGCGCGAGCGCAGCGGCAGCGTCATGCTGCTGCGAAACCCTGCCTCGCGAATCAGACGGTCGTGCATCGTCCCCGTCTCGGGGATCGCCTGCAGATCCTCGATCACCCGCGGTCGGTCGGAGACGGCGACCGCACGCAACGACGGAACCTCGGCCAGGTGCACCTCGTAGTGCGAGAACAGCGGGCCGCCGTCGGAGCTCTCGATGAAGGTTCGCAGCAGGTCGTCGCGCTCGTCGTAGAGCGCGATGGCGATGCGCCCGAGCTCGCTGCAGAACCCGCGCAGCTCACCGTGGAGCTTGAAGATGCGCCGACTCAGGGAGACGAAATCGGGGGTCATGGTCGCCGCCGGGCGCAGACTTCCTCGCCCGAGGCGGGTTGCCAGCGCACGAGGCCGCGGCGGCTCGACGACGCATCGCACGCCGTCCTTCGGGCGGAGTCGAGCATGGGAAGCCTCCGCGGTGCTCGGCCGGGGGCGGTAGTGTAACCTTCACCGCACCGACACGCACCCGACGTCGACGGAGGCGCGACCATGACCGACGTCTACGCGAGAAAGAGCTACGGCGAGCAGACGATCGGATTCGGGCGATCGCTCGCGATCCTGGTGGTGGATTTCCAGCTCGGGTTCGTCGATCCCCGATTCCAGATGGGTGGCGGCCCGATGATCGAGTCGGCAGTCGAGCGCACCGCCGACCTGCTCGCGGTCGCGCGCTCGCGCGGCGTCCCGGTCGCCAACTGCTACGTCGCCTACCCGCGTCCCGAGGCAGCGCCGTACTGGAAGGTCACCGCCGTGCCGCGCGACCTCGTGCGCGGCTCCGACGCCTGCCGCCTCGATCCGCGAATCGTCGATCACGACCACGACTTCGTGTTCGAGAAGTACGGCGCCTCGGCCTTCTTCCAGACGCCGCTCGCGAGCTACCTCGCCAAGAGCGGCGTGGACACCGTCGCCATCACCGGCTGCGTCACGAGCGGCTGCGTGCGCGCCTCGGTGGTGGACAGCTTCCAGCTCGGCATGCGGACCATGCTGGTCGACGACTGCTGCGCGGACAACGACCCGCAGCCGCACGCCGACACGCTGCGCGACGTCGGGCGGCGCTATGCCGACATCGTGCAATCGGACGACGTGATTCGTCATCTCATGGGCAACACGGGGTAAGCGCGCGTCGCGGCGCCCGGCGACACTGGGGCGTGCGCCGCCCAGGCTGATAAGGTTCCGGTCCTCGACTCGAACGGAGCCGCCACCCATGCCCACCGTAGCCATCATCGGCGCCAGCCGCGGAATCGGCCTCGAGCTCGCCCGTCAGTACGCCGCCGACGGTTGGCGCGTGCACGCGACCACCCGCAGACCCGAGTCGCCAGGCGCCCTCGGCGAGGTGCCGGGCGACGTCGTGCTCCACGGGCTCGACGTGCGTGACGAGGCCGCGGTCGGCGCGCTCGCCCGAGCACTCGGCGACGACGCCCTCGACGTCCTCGTCCACAATGCCGGGATCAAGGACGGCGGGCACTCGCGCGCGGAGGTGATGCGCGTCAACGCCGAGGCGCCGATCGCGGTCACCGAGGCACTGATGGACGCGGTGGCCCGCGCCGGCGGTCGAATCGTGCTCGTCAGCAGCCAGCTCGGCGCGCGGCGCGGAAGCCGCAAGAGCCTCGGTGACTACGGCGACTCCAAGGCCGCACTGAACGACGCCGTGCGCGAGCGCGCGCCGCGCTGGGCCGAGCGCGGCGTCACCGCAATCGTCATCCATCCCGGTTGGGTCCGCACCGACATGGGCGGCTCCGCGGCACCGGTGTCCGTCGACGAGAGCGCACACGGCATCCGCAGCGTCATCTCGCGCCTCACCCCCGCCGACAACGGCCGCTTCCTCACCTGGCGCGGCGACGAGCACCCCTGGTAGCAACAACGGGGTCGGACCAACCTATCCCCTTGTATTCGCGGAACTTTCCGCCCGCGTGATGGCCGGGCTCAGGTCCTCGCCATGCCCGGCGGCGGAACGGAGTCCGATGGCGCGAAGGAGCTCGGCGCCCGGACTCCTCCCCGTCAGCCGAGGAAATGCTGTCTTTTCAGATAGATAAGTTGGTCCGACCCCACTCTCAGTCGAGAGCGACGTCGAAGGGGGTGCCGGTGCGGGCGCGCACCTCATCCACCGTGGCGCCCGGCATCAGGGCGACCAGCACCAGCCGTCCGTCGACGAAGCGGAACTTGGCGAGCTCGGTGATCACCACGTCGACCGCACCGATGGCGGTCAGCGGCAGGGTGCACTCGGGCACGATCTTCGGGCCGCCGTCGCGCTCGTTGTGGGTCATGGTGACGATGAGTCGCTCGGCGCCGCTCGCGAGATCCATCGCCCCCCCGACGCCCAGCAACGGCTTGCCGGGCACCGCCCAGTTGGCGAGGTTCGCGCGCGCGTCGACCTGCAGCCCGCCCATGATCGCGACGTTCACGTGCCCGCCACGGATCAGTCCGAAGGACGCCGCGCTGTCGAAGTAGCTGGCACCGGGGAGCGCGGTCACCGGGATCTTCCCGGCATTGACCGGGAACTCCATCGCCCCACCACTCTCGGGCTCGGGGCCGACACCGAGCATGCCGTTCTCGGTATGCAACATGATGCCGTGCTCGGGGGTGATGAGGTCGGCGACTAGGGTGGGGATGCCGATCCCGAGATTCACCACATCCCCCGCTCGGAGCTCCGCGAGCGCGGCGCGGGCCATGTGCATCCGCGCCTCGTCCACGCGCTTGGCGCTGCCCTTCACCGAGGCCGACGAGCCCAGGTCCGCCTCGGTGAGGTGGGCCTGGACCAGCACGTCGACGAAGCAACCGGGGGTGTGGATCTCGTTCGGATCCAGCGCGCCCACCGGCACGACGTGCTCGACCTCGGCGATGACCAGATCCGCGGCGGTGGCCGCGGCCTGGTTGAAGTTGTTCTCGGTCATCCGGTAGACGAGATTGCCGGCGGTATCGCCCTTCCACGCCCGTACCAGCGCCACGTTGCCACGAAGCCCGCGCTGGAAGACCTGGAGCTTGCCGTCGATCTCACGCGTCTCGCGGCCGTCGGCGAGCGGCGTGCCGGCGCCCGACGGGGTGAAGAACCCGCCGATGCCGGCCCCGCCGGCCCGCAACGCCTCGGCCAACGTGCCCTGGGGCAGGAGCTCGACCTCGAGCGCGCCGGACTGCGCCGCGGCCACCGCCTCGGGGTTGCTGGTGAAGAAGGAGCCGATGGCCTTCCTGATCTGGCCGTTGCGCAGCAGGCGTCCGCCACCGAGTCCCGGCTCGCCCACGTTGTTGCCGATGAAGGTGAGATCGCGCGCGTCGGTCTCGGCGATGGCGTCGAGCAGGTGCACCGGATGGCCGGTCATGCCGAAGCCACCGACCACCAGCACGTCACCCGAACGCACCTTGCGCGCCGCCTCCGCGGCGGTCATCTGCACCACGCTCTTCATTCGATTCTCCGGCCGCGGGACGACACCCCGGGGCTGCGTGTCATTGCCGGCTCAATCGAGCCAGACGGGATTGGTCCACGCGCGTCGCCCGTCGGCGTCGATCACCGTCAGTCGCAGATAACCGGGGCGGAAGCGATCGATGGGCAGCGTCACATCGGTGAGATCCGAGCCGCGCTGCTGCTCCGACTTCGCACCACGGCCGGTGGCGGCGACCGCCACCGCGGGCGAGCAGCGCACCCGCACCCGGTCGCCGTCGATCTCGACGTCGTGCAGCACCGGGCCCTGGCTGGAGTAGTAGCGACCGGCCTTGAGGGATTCCACCAGCGCCTCCGGCTCACCGCGATCGGCGTGGACCTGCACCCAACCGCCGAAGGCGTCGTCGTGCCAGAGGTGGGCATCGTCGGTGGCGTAGCCCGTCAGCCGCTTGCCCGCGTTCAGCAGCGCATCGAGGAAGGGCCAGTCGACGCCACGGTCGACCTCGATGTGGCTCCCGTGGTTGTAGATCTCCACCGCGTGGGCGACCTCGACCGTCAACGCGTCCTCCACCGTGAGGCCGTACCACGACGGGTGATTGATGCCGATGAAGGCCCCGGCGGCGGCCGCCCGCCGGGCGAGCTCCGGGCCGGTCTCGCCGGGCGCGGGCGGGGCGAAGTCGAGCGGGAGCCCCACCGCGTGGATGTGCCACAGCTCGCCGACCGCGGTGCGCGGCGCGTGCAGCTCCGCCCCGATCACCGGGACGAAGTCGCGGGTCCGCATCGCGGTGGTATCGGTGACCGGGTAGTCGTAGCGCTCCATGAAATGGTCCGAGAGCACCAGGAAGTCGTACCCGGCCTCACGGTACGTGCGCATGACCTCCTCCGGCGGCAGTCGGCCGTCGGAACGGGTCGAGTGGGTGTGCAAGTTGCCGCGATAGAAGCGGCCCTCACGGCCGAACGGCAGAGTCTGCATGGATCGCTCTCCGGGGTTGGACGCACCGGCGGCAGCCGGCACGCACGGCGGCTATGGTACCAGGCCGATGTGACGCCGAAGCAGCGTCCCGGCGCTCACCGCGACGGGGACGCGACCTCGACCGCGGCGGCTCGGGCGAGTTCGGAGCGCTGCCCGTCGCGCTCGGGGAAGTGGCAGGCCGCGCGGTGGGCGCCACCCATCGGCTCGAGCCCCGGGTCGTGCTGCACGCAGAGCGCCGGAAGCCGCGTGCCGGCACGCTCGACCGTCGGCGCCCTGGCCGCCGCGGCAATCAGCCGCGCGCGATAGCAGCGGGGGTGGAAGCGGCAGCCAGGCGGCAGCTCGGTGGCGGAGCCGATCTCCCCGTGCAGCACCACGCGCTTGCGACCACGCTCGCGCTGCGGATCGGGCACCGGCACCGCCGACAGCAGCGAGACCGTGTAGGGGTGCAGCGGCGCGCCGTAGAGCGCATCACGCGGCCCGATCTCGACGATCTTGCCGAGATACATCACCGCCACGCGGTCGCTCACGTGCCGGACCACGGCGAGATCGTGGGCGATGAACAGGAACGCGAGCCCGGCCTCGCGCTGCAAAGCGCGCAGCAGATTGATGATCTGCGCCTGGATCGAGACGTCGAGCGCCGACACCGGCTCGTCGAGCACCAGCAGCTTGGGATGCACGGTCATCGCGCGCGCGATGCCGATGCGCTGGCGCTGCCCGCCCGAGAACTCGTGCGGGTAGCGCTCGGCGTGGCCGGGCTCCAGCCCGACGCGGCCGAGGACCTCGGCGACCCGGCTCGGACCATCGCCCCGCCACAGCCCGTGGACCACCATCGGCTCGGCGACCAGGGAGCCGACCCGCATCCTCGGGTCGAGCGAGCCGTAGGGGTCCTGGAACACCATCTGCACCTCGCGGCGCAGCGCGCGGACCCGACGCCGGCCGAGGGCGGTGATCTCCTGGCCGTCGAACCAGATGCGCCCGCTGCTCGGGTCCACCAGCCGCAGCACGAGACGCCCCAAGGTGCTCTTGCCGCTACCGGTCTCGCCGACCAGGCCCAGCGTCTCGCCGCGATTCAGCTCGAAGCTGACGTTGTCGACCGCGCGCACCGTGGAACGGCGCCGGCCGAGGAAGCCGCGGCTCGACTCGAAGGTCTTGCCGACCTCCTCGACCCGCAGCAGTGGCCCGTCGTGCTCGACCTCTCGTCCCGCGGTCACGCCGCGTCCTCCGCCAGCTCGGACCAGTGATGGCAGGCCGACGCGTGCCCCTCACGATCGGTGGCAGCGAGCCCGGGACGGGACGCGCGGCAGGTCTCGCGCCCACGGCCGAGGAAGCAACGCGGCTCGAACGGGCACCCGGGTGGGAGCGCCGCCAGATTCGGCGGCATGCCCTCGATGGCCGGCAGCGCCTCGCCGGGCGGCCCGTCGAGCCGCGGGATGCTGCCGAGGAGGGAACGGGTATACGGATGGCGCGCGTCGGCGAAGCCGTCCTCGACCCGACAGGTCTCGACCACCCGTCCGGCGTACATCACCGCCACCCGCTCCGCGTGCTTCGCCACCAAACCGAGGTCGTGGGTGATGAGCACCATCCCCATCCCGAGCTCGGCGCGAAGCTCCGCCAGCAGCTCGAGGATCTGGGCCTGGACGGTGACATCCAGCGCGGTGGTCGGCTCGTCGGCCACCAGCACCTTCGGCCCGAGCGCGATCGCCATCGCGATCAGAACCCGCTGACGCATGCCACCGGAGAGCTGGTGCGGAAAGTCGTCGACCCGCCTCGACGGGTCCGGGATGTGCACCCGCTCGAGGGTCTCGATCGCGAGCTTGCGGGCCGCCGCAGCGCGCAGGGGGCGGTGGGCGCGAATCACCTCGACGAGCTGGTCGCCGATGGTGAACACGGGATTGAGGGCGGTCAGCGGATCCTGGAACACCATTGCCACACCGGCACCGCGTATCGCCCGTAGCTCGGCCGGCGCGAGCTGCACCAGGTCCACGCCGCCGAAACGGACCTCGCCGGCCACCACGCGCCCCGGTCGCGGAACCAGGCCGAGCACGGAGAGGAAGGTCATCGTCTTCCCCGAACCGGACTCGCCGACCACCGCCAGCGTCTCCCCGGCGTGGACCGACAGCGACACCCGATCGACCAACACCACCGGGCCGTCCTCGCCCGGAAAGGCGGTGCGCAGGCCCTTGACCTCGAGCAGCGCCTGGCGCGGTGTCGTCACCTCGGTCATCACAGCATTCGACTGCTGGTGTCGCGTCGCATCTGTGGGTCCAGCGTGTCCCGCAGGCCGTCGCCGAGCAGATTCAGTGCGACCACCGAGGCCGCGATGCACGACCCGGCGGAGAGCGAGATCCACGGATTGGTGGTGATGTAGCCCTGACCGTCGGAGATGACGTTGCCCCACGTCGGCGTCGGCGGCTGCACCCCGAGACCGAGAAAGCTCAACCCGGCCTCGGCGAGGATGGCGGTCGCCGCGCTGACGGTGGCCACCACGATCACCGGCGGCAGGCTGTTGGGGATCACGTGGCGCAACAGCACGCGCGCCGACGTCATGCCGATCGCATGCGACGCCTCGATGAACGGGCGCGGCCGAATGGTGAGCACCACCGAGCGCATCACCGCGGCGACGCGCGGGGTGTAGGCGATCGACACCGCCAGGATCACGTTCTCCAGCGAGGATCCGCGCGCCGCTACCAGGGCCAGCGCGAGCAGGAAGCCGGGGAACGCGAGCAGGATGTCGTTACCGACCATCAGCACGCGCTCGGTCCAGCCACCCAGGTACCCGGCCAGCGCACCGACGAGCGAGCCGAGGGTGAGCGACAGCGCCACCACCGCGAGCGCCACCTGGATCGAGACCCGCGCGCCCCACACCAGACGCGAGGCGATGTCGCGCCCGTACTGGTCGGTGCCGAGCAGGTGTGCGGCCGACGGAGGCGCCAGGGTATTCAGCAGATCGGTGTCGTTCGGCCCGTACGGCGCGAGCCACGGCGCGGCGATCGCCACCACCATCAGCACCAGCAGCAGCACGAGCCCGGTGGCGAAGCCGGGATGGCGCAGATACCGCCCGATCCGCGAGCGTCGCACTCGGCGCCGGGGCGAGGGCGCGGGGCCGGGAGGCGTCGCGCTCATCCCACCCGCACCCTCGGGTCGACCAGCCCGTAGACGATGTCGAGCGTGGTGTTGACCAGCACCACGGCGCAGGCGAGCACCAGCACCCCGGCCTGCACGAGCTGGTAGTCGCGAGCGAACACCGCCTTCAGCACCATCGAGCCGAGTCCCGGGCGGCTGAACACCGCCTCGACCAGAATCGCGCTACCGAGCGACCACGCGAAGGTCACGCCGATCACTGCCAACACCGGAATCAGGGCGTTGCGCAGCGCGAGCCTGAACACGATTCGGCGCTCCGGGATCCCCATCGCACGCGCCACCCGCACGTAGTCCTGCCCGAGCACCTCGAGCATCGCCGAGCGGGTCAGGCGCGCGATGTAGGCGGCGACGGAGAGCCCGAGCACCAGCGCCGGCAGCGCGAGGTGGTGGAGCTGCACCCACGGGTCGGCCGACGAGCTGGCGCCGAGCGCGGGGAAGATCCGCACCTCGTGCGCCAGCAGGAGGATGCTGGCGAGGCCGACCCAGAACACCGGGAACGAGATCCCGGCCAGCGCTCCGAGCATGACCGCCATGTCGACCCAGGTCCCCTGCCGGACCGCGGAGACGACGCCGAGCGGCACCCCCACCACGACCGCGACGACGATACCGGCGAGCGCGAGCGCCGCCGACCACGGCAGGCTCTCCAGGACCTCCGCGAACGCCGGCTGGCCGGTGACCACGGAGCTTCCGAGGTCACCGCTGAACGCCCGACGCATGAAGCCGAGGTACTGCTCGTGAACCGGCCGGTCGAGCCCGAGCTGCGCGCGCAGCGCCGCGACCGCCTCGGTGGTCGCGTAGTCGCCGAGCATGTAGGTGGCGGGGTCACCCGGGATGGCCCGGATCAGGAAGAAGACCACGGTGACCATCCCGGCCACCGTGACGAACATCAGCAGCAGGCGGCGAGCGACGTATCGCAGCACGATCTCGGATCCGTCGCCCGCCGCCCTGGTGATTGCCTCAGTTCTTCAGCGAGACCGAGTAGGTGAGGACCGTGAACAGCGAGTTCTGGACCAGCCCCTCGACCTTCGCGGTGTGGGCGAGGAACAGCCGGTCGGCGTAGAGCGGCAACACCGGCACGTCGGACATCGTCTGCTTCAACAGATCGCGGTAGATGCCGGTGCGCTTGTCGGCATCTTGCTCCGTCGCCGCGCGCGCGAGCAGATCGTCGGCCTTGTCGTAACGCGAGGTGTTCAGCCCCGGCGGGAACGACTGGGTCGCGTACAGGCTGACCAGCGGCGAGTCCGGATCCGGCGGACCGACCACCCCGGTGACGCAGGTCATGATGTCACCCTTGCCGCGCGCCTGCAGGTACGCGCCGCGCTCGAGCACCTTGATGTTGGTCTTGATCCCGACCTTGTTGAGGTCGCTCGCGATCGGCACCACGATCTGGTCGTAGGGGCTGAATCCGACCGACACGAGATCCAGCGTGAAGTCGCCGACACCGGCCTCGGCGAGCAACGCCTTCGCCTTCTCCGGATCGTAGGGGTACTGCGGAACGTCCTCGGAGTACTGCGGGAACGACGAGGTCAACACGCTGTGCCCCATCCCCTTGGTGCCCTTGAAGAAGCCGTCGATGAGGGCCTTGCGATTCACGCCGTAGGCGATGGCGCGGCGCACGCGCACGTCGTCGAGTGGCTTGATCGAGGTGTTGAGCACGAGGTTGATGGTGTGGTTGGCAGGGCGGTCGAGCACCGTGATCGACGCCGCCTTGCGCAGGCGGTCGATGACCACCGGGGACTGCAGCGCGAAGAAGATGTCGATCTCGCCGTTCTCGAGCGCGATCGCCGCCGCAGTCTCGTCCTTGATGACCTTGAACACCACCGCGTCGATCTTCGGCGCGCCCTCGAAGTACGACTTGTTGGCCGATAGCCGCACCTCGCTGCCCGGGGTCCACTTCTCGAACACGAACGGACCGGTGCCGATCGGGTTGAGCGCGACCTTGTCGTCACCGATCTCGGCGACGGCCTTGCGCGACATGATCCAGCCCTGGTTGAACGCGGTCACCTTGTTCAGCAGACCCGCATTCGGCTTCTCGAGCGTGATGCGTACGGTCGACGGATCGGGCGCGTCGACCGACTTGACGCCGGCGAGCTGACCCGCGTACCGACTCTTGGTCGCCGGGTCGAGCACGCGCTCGAGCGAGAACTTGACGTCGTCGGCGGTGAGCGGGCCGTAGCCCTTGTGGAACTCGACACCCTGGCGAAGCTTGAACTCGTAGGTCAGCCCGTCGGCCGAGACGCTCCACTCGCGCGCCAGATCGGGGACGATCTCGTTGGTCGCCTGGTCATACTTCACCAGGCCGTTGAACACGTGACCGGCCACCGTCTGGTTCTCGACCTGGAAGATACGTGCAGGGTCGAGATTGCCGATGTCGGAACCGAACCGCAC
The DNA here is from genome assembly GCA_024234875.1 of Ectothiorhodospiraceae bacterium. GTDB lineage: Bacteria > Pseudomonadota > Gammaproteobacteria > HK1 > HK1 > JACKNM01. The sequence goes on from JACKNM010000004.1 coordinate 374,376, forward strand.
GCGCAGCGTGCCGCCATCGGCACTCGCGGCGGACATCGCCCCGAGCCCCACCGCCAGCGCAATCGCGCCACCCGCGAGCGTCCGTGCGACGACCCCGGCGGCGGCGCGCCGCGATAGCCGAATCTCACCCCTGTCCATCTTCCCCTCCCGCATCATTGGAACGTGGCCACGTCCGGCGGCGCGTCCGACGCGCCGCGCGACCCCTCTCAGCCCGCCGCGCGCACCCGCGCCGGCGAGTTCAAGCCCTTCAGGTAACGCACGACCTCGGCACTGTCGACGACGTCGGCGTACTTGGAGTCGATGTCGAAGAGGTTCACCTGGTGCGAGAGCGGCGCGCGGTCGGCCACGCAGTCCGCCGGCACCACGGGCCGGAATCCTCCGGAGATTGCGTCGCAGGCGGTGGCCCGTACGCAACCGCTGGTCGAGTTGCCGACCACGATGGTGGTGTCCACCTTGAGCGCGGTCAGCATCGACTGCAGATGGGTGCCGTAGAAGGCACTGGGGAACTTCTTCACGATCAGGTGATCGCGATCGAGGACCGGCAGGCGCGGATCGATGTCCACCGCCTCGGCGCCGTGCAGCAACCCCTGCACCAGCACCGCCTTCTTGCCGAAATACGCGGCGTCGGCCAGGTCCGGGTGGTAGGCGACGGTGGTGAACACCACCGGAGCGTCGATCGCGCGCGCCGCGTCCAGGATGGCCTGGATGCGCGGAATGTGCGCGTCCATGTCGATGAACATCTTGTTGCCGCGCTCGGTGATGCCGCGACACATGTCGATCACCAGCACCGCCGGGCGCTCACCGTAGCCGATGCGCTCGCTGAATCCGATCTGGGCGTAGTAATCCTGCTGGCCGGAGAGATCGCTCAAGTCACACCTCCAAACTCGGGCGCGGCCACCACGCGGGCGCCGACGCGACGCTCACACACGCCCGCCGCGGGTGCCCGAAGGCCACCCGCACGGGTCTCAGGTCTCGTCCCAGACCTTCTCGGTCAGCGGCAGTCCACGAATGTGGTCCGCGGTCAACGGCCGGTCCGGGCGCACCCCGGCGGTCTCCAGCAGCGACGCGAGCTGGCGCACGTGCTGGGTGGAATGCCAGACGGTGCGCTCCAGCATCTCGTGACGCGTGGTGCCACCGAAGTACGTCGGCACCTGCCCCTCGAAGTCCTCGCCCTCGGCATCCGCCCACCATCGCGCGAACCGCGCCCTGACCTGCTCGCCGAAGGTCGCGATGTCGTCGCTGGTGCGCATGTCCTGCGGCGGTGGCGCGACCATGTTCTCGTAGGTCAGGGCCTGCCCCGTCTCCTCCATGTCGAGGAAGGACGTCGGGATCTGGAAGACGTGGTGCATCAGCACCCGCCATGACCGGGGGCGGTTGGGGAGCTCGTCGTCCAGCCGACCGTCCGGCATCTGGCGCGTGAGCCGGATGGCGGTGTCGAGAATCTCGCCGTAGCGCGTGGCCAGCTCCGTCGGCGTGAGCTGTGGCCTGGTGTCGTCGTCGAGGTCGAGGAAATCGACCACGTCCTTGATCACCTGCGCGAAGACGAACTGGTCTCCACGCGAGACGACGGGCACGCTGCGCGCGCCGAGCCGCCTCAGCTCCTCCATACCACTCTTGTCAGCCAGCACGTTCACCGATTCGAACTCGATCCCACGGACCGAGAGGTAATCCTTTACCCGGAGACAGCTGGTTCAGTGCGGCTGCCAGAAGACCTTTATCACGTCGCCCATCGGGACCGACCCTCACCTCGGAAACGGCATGGCGCGCAGAGTACCGAACGTCGGCCGCGGGGTGCAATCGAGCGGCCACCGCGCACCGCAGCGCAATGCTGTCGGCAGCTCGGCCGGCGATGCCCGTCGGTCGGACTAAAGCGACGCGTCCGGCGGCCGATAAACGAGCGTCCTCCCACCGCCCGCCGAGTCGTGGGCATCGAGCGGTCATGACCATTCGCACCAAGCTTCTCGGCCTCCTGGCGGCGAGCCTCCTGGTCCCCGGGCTCGGCACCCTCGTCGGCCTCCTCACCTACGAGGCAGTGCTCGACGACGTCGCGAGCACCCATGTCGCGGGGGCCCGGGCGACGGCCTCGGTGCTCGAGCTCGAGCAGGCCCTCGCGGCGCGCGACGGCGCCCGCGGCGACCTGGCGAAGGCGAGCAACCGGATCACGAGCGCGATGCGTGAGCTGCAGGGTGCGGTCGCGGGGAGCGGCGTCGCCGAGGCGGAGCTCGCCCCCTTGCGGACCGGCCTCGCCGCGCTCGATGCGACCTTCATCGGTGGCGACGGCGACGAGGCGACTCGGACGCGACGCACCGCCGCGCGGGCCGAGGTCGACGGCGTGCTCGGGCGACTGGCCGACATCGTCGCCGAGCACACCACGGCGCAGGTCGAGGCCGCCGATGCCCGCCACGTCGAGTCCATCGTGCGTCTCGGCGCGGTCGCGAGCCTGCTGATGGCGCTGATCGCGGTGGGCTTCTGGCTGGTCATCACGCGCCATGTCTGCGGGCCGATCGACCGCCTGCGAGCCCGAGTGGCGGAGCTCGCGGAGGGCGAGGTGGACCTCACACGGCGCCTTCCCGCGGGCAGCCACGACGAGCTCTCGGCCATCGCCCACGACGTCAATCGGCTCTGCGAGCGCCTCGACGAGCTGGTGCGGGAGGTCGCGGTCGACGCATCGCAGGTCGCATCGCTGTCGGCGCGGTTGAGCGTCTCCAGCGACGATTCGCTGGCCGCGGCACGCAGTCAGCGCGCGGCCACCGGCGACGTGGCGGCCTCGGTCCACGAGCTGGTGACCAACAGCCAGGCGATGGCGGCGCGCACCCGTGACGCGGCACACGCGGCGGGAGAGGCCGGCGAGGCCTCGATCAGCGGGCGCGCGGTGGTCGAGGGCACCCGCAACGCCATCAACGGACTCACCTGCGAGCTCGACGATCTCTCACGGGTGGTGGAGGCGCTCGGATCGGACTCCCAGCGCATCGGCGCGGTGCTCGAGGTCATCCGCAGCATCGCCGAGCAGACCAATCTGCTCGCGCTCAATGCCGCCATCGAGGCGGCGCGGGCCGGCGAGCAGGGGCGCGGCTTCGCCGTGGTCGCCGAGGAGGTGCGCACGCTCGCGATGCGGACCCAGCAGTCCACGGAGGAGATCGACGACATGATCTCCCAGCTCCAGAGCCGCACCCAGGCCGCCGTGAACGCGATGTCGGAGAGCCGCGACCGGGCGCGCAACAGCGTGTCCCACGTCGGCGAGGCGACCGAGGCGCTGGAGCGCATCAACACGGCCATCGACACCATGGTCGACCTCAACCAGGCCATGGCCCGCACCGCCGACGAGCAGAGCGGGATGCTGGATTCGGTCGGGCGGAGCACCGCCCGCATCGCGGACGTCGCCGACACCGCGTGCGAGCGCGCGAGCGAGCGCGCCAGCTCGGTCACCGCCCTGGCCGAGCTCGCGAGGCACCTGGATCGCCGCCTCGCGCAGTTCAAGACCGCCTGAGCAATCCCCGACCGACGGCCGACTCGAGCGACGGCCGCCGGCCCGGAGCCCGGCGCGCGGGCCGGCCCCTCACCCTCAGCCGCGACCGACGAAGGGCATCTTGGTGGCCATCACGGTCACCGTCTGGATGTTGGCGTCCAGCGGCAGGCCGGCCATGAACACGACGGTGCTCGCGACGTTGGCGACGTTCATCGTCGGCTCCACCGCCATCGTGCCGTTGGCCTGGGGCACACCCTTCTTCATCCGCTCCGTCATCTCCGTGGCCGCATTGCCGACGTCGACCTGACCGCAGGCGATGTCGAACGGGCGCCCGTCGAGCGCGATGGTCTTGGTGAGCCCGGAGACCGCATGCTTGGTGGCGGTGTACGGCGCGGAGCCGGGCCGCGGCACGTGAGCCGAGATCGAGCCGTTGTTGATGATTCGCCCGCCCATCGGACGCTGACGCTTCATCAACCCGAAGGCCTCGCGTGCGCAGAGGAACACGCCGGTGAGGTTGACGTCGACCACCGCACGCCACTGCGCCGGGGTGAGCTCGTCGATGGTCTTCGCCGGGGTGTTGGTGCCGGCGTTGTTGAACAGGACGTCGAGGCGCCCATAGCGTTCCTCGGTGGTCGCGAACAGGGCCCGGACCGAGGACTCGTCGCTGACGTCGGTCGGCACCGCGAGTGCGTTGCCACCGGCGCCGCCGGCGGCCTCGATCGTGCCCTGTAACGCGTCGGCCCGTCGCCCGGCCAGCACCACGGTGTAGCCCGCCTCGAGCAGCGCCACCGCGCTCGCCCGTCCGATACCGGAGCCGGCTCCGGTCACCATCGCGATCTTGCCGTTCGCGGCCATCGTCTCTTCTCCCCTGCCTGATGCGTCGTGTTGGCGGCGAGTGTGCTCTCCCGCCAGGGATTCCGGTCGACCGCGACCGACGCCGCGCGCGAGACGCGCCGGCCCACCCGCGGCCCGTGAGACGCCGATTGTCCGCTCCCGAGCGCCGGCCCGTCCACACGGCGCCGCCGCCGGTGCCCGAGCATTGTCGAGGGCCCCGGGCTTGGGGCACGATGGCGCGACCCCGAACCTGCCGGAGAACTCCGATGAGAGCCGCCGTCTTCAAGGCCCCTGGCACCCCCCTGGTGATCGAGAACGTTCCCGACCCGACGCCCGAGCCGGAGGAGTTGCTGATCGAGGTCCGGGCCTGCGGCATCTGCGGCACCGACCTGCACTGGACCCAGGGCACCGACCCGACGGCGGGGTGGCGCACGCTGAACCCGGGTGCGGTCCTCGGGCACGAGTTCTCGGGAGAGATCGTCGAGGTCGGGCGTGATCTGCGGGGGAAGTGGAAGGTCGGGGAGCGCGTCTGCGCCCAGCCGTTCATCGGTTGTGGCCGATGCCCGGCCTGTCTGGCCGGCCGTGCCTACCGTTGCCCCACGGTCATCACCCGCGCCTCCGACCGCCTCACCGGCGCCTACGCTCAGCTCGCGCGCATCGGCGCCACCGAGACGCTGCGCCTGCCCGAGGCGGTCGACTACCACACCGGCGCGCTGGTCGAGCCGCTCGCGGTCGGCCTCGCCGCGGTCCGCCGCGCCCGCCTGCAGCCCGGTGACAACGCCCTGATCATCGGCGCCGGTCCGGTCGGGCTCGCGGTCGCCATGTTCACCCGCCACCTCGGCGCCAGCCACGTCGTGGTGAGCGACCTGGTGGGTGCCCGCGCGGAGCGGGCCACCGAGTTCGGCGCCACCGCCGCCATCGACGCCAGCCGCGAGGACGTGCGCGAGCGCTTCGAGCGCATCACCGGTGGCCCGCCGAGCGTGGTCTACGACTGCGTCGGCGTGCCCGGCTCGATGCAGCTCGCCATCGACCACGCGCCACCGGAGTCGCGAGTGGTGGTCGTCGGGCTGTGCATGGCGGCCGACCACTTCTTCCCCGCCCGCGCGATCGTGAAGGAGCTCGACATCGCCTTCGCGTACGTCTACACGCGTCGCGATTTCGAGATCGTGGTCGATCTGCTCGGGCGCGAGCGCATCGACCCCTCGGCGATGGTCACCGCGGCGGTCGACCTCGACCACTTCCCGCACGCCTTCGAGGCGCTACGGCGACCGACCGACCAGATCAAGGTGATGGTGGAGCCGAACCGCATCTGAACCGGACCCGCCCCCGGCCCGCGTGGCCCGGGTGGAGCGCAGCGCAACCCGGAAACGGGGACCAGGCGTCGCGCGGACGGTGTAGCGCCGAGGCCCGATAGTCGTCCGGTCGAGGCACGTGCGCCGGACCTGCCTGTCGTGGGCGGCGGCTAGAGCACCAGGCGGAGCCGCGGGCGCGTTCCCGCCTGGGCACAGACGCCGCAGCGCGCCTCGCCCGGGAGCGCCGACGGCGGTCGATGGAAGGCGGTGCCGCACACCGAGCAGACGCGGCGCACGAGTGCGATGCGGTGTGGGGCCGCTACCGTGTCGGACCGGACCTCCACCGCCCGCTCGGCGCACAGGTCGACGCAGAGCCCGCAGCCGGTACAGGCGTCGGGCTCGATCTGGTAGTCGTCGGCATCCGGGCCGCCGACGATGGCCGCGTGCGGACAGATTCGCGCGCAGGCGTCGCAGCCGCTGCACCGGTTCGGGTCGATGCTCGGCGCATGCAGGCGCGGAACCGCTCCCGCGGCGGGCGCGAGCGATTGCCCCGGGGGCCGCCACGGCGTCGACGCCACGTCCGGAGGAGCGCGGTCGACGGCGGCGACCACGACGCGGCGCCAGAACCCTCGCCGGCTCATTCCCGGCTCGGATCTCGCCGGTCGCGCGGCGGCGGCCCGGCGGTTCCACCGCGCCGGCCCGAGTGGGAACACGGCAATCGGCAGCGCCCCCCGTGCCACCAGCACCCGGTTCAGGCGCGCGACCCGTTCCCCCAGCCGCTCGCCCCGGTCGCGGGGGCAGTCGTCGCATCGACCCGTGCAAACCTCGAGTCGACGCATGCCGCGAGAATGCAGACCGAGCAGCTCCGCGAGCGACACCGCGTGCACGCATGGAGGCCCGCCGACGCGGTCGGTACCCGCGCGCTCGCAGGCGAGGAAGACGCTCGCCGCATCGTGGCCGCCAGCCGCGAGTGCCGGCGCCTCACCGAGCAGCGCACCCTCGGTGCAGGCAGCGACGCACAGGCCACAGCCGTCACACGATTCCGGCTCGATGTCGGGGCATCCGTCCACCACCACCGCTTCACGCGGGCAGACCTCCAGGCAGCGACGGCAGGACACGACGGTGGCGCGCGCGTGCACGCAGCGCTCGACCAGGATCTCGGGCGGGTAGCCGCTCGACGATTGCCCCCCCGCCGGCATCACGCCTCTCGCCGACCGGTCGGGCTCACCAGCCGGGTCCGAGCCCGGGCAGATACGGCGCCTCCTCGGCGCTCGGCGCCCCGCGCCGCGGCAACGGCTCCACCACCGGCCGCGGCCGCTCGAGGACCTGCGCCAGCACCTCGCGAAGCTCCTCGAGATAGACCGCTGTGAGCGCCGCCAGCCCGGCGTAGAAGGACGTCTCGGACCGCGCGGCGACCCGCGCGGCGAACGCGGGTAGCCAGCGGAGCAGGTGCGCGTCGAGGAAGGCGGCCGCGGTCTCGAGCGCCTCGTGATCACCGCGCCCGACCAGAACAGCGACGAACTCGAGCTGGTGCACGAGGTGGTCGTCCGGGCGCAACCGCCAATCCGGCGCCTTAAGCCCCTGGCGTGCATAGGCCCGGCGAACCTCGAACATCGGGCCCTGCATCGCCAGGCCCTCGTCGTCGAGCCACACCGACTCGGACGGCGCCGCACCGTAGCCATGCGTCAGGTAGATGGCGGCGAAGTCCGCGGCGTGGCGGTCGAGCGAGTCGGCGCCGTCGTCGAGCTCGGCGACGACGGCCGCCATCGACGCGAGGATCGACCGTCCGCGCTCCGATACCAGCCGGACCCCGAGTGAGTCCGGGAACCCCACCCGCCTCAGCGCGAGCACCGCCGCGCCGTCGAGCTCACCCGCGTGCAGTGCTGCAAGCTCGTCGAGATCCGCCGAGCACAGCCCGCAGAACCGCCGCAACGGGCCGGTCGTGGCCACCCCTCGCTCCGCCACCACCGCCATCACACCTTGCCCTTGCTGTGCGGGACGAAGACGATCGACGGCCGGGTGAGCTCGGGATCGGCGAAGCCCTTCACCGCCCCCACCGCCTCCTCGCTCGCGGTCATCGCCTTGGTCGGGTACTGCTTCGCGCGCAGCAAGTCGATCGGCCCCACGTCGAGGACCCGCATCATGCACGCCATCACGCAGTAGGGCTTGCGTCCCGCCTCCAGCTCGTCGATGCAGAGGTTGCACTTCTTCACCACCTGCGCCTCGGGATCCCACTGCGGTGCGCCGTAGGGACAGGCGGCCTCGCAGCGCCGACAGCCGATGCACAGCGTCGAGTCGATGTCCACGACCCCGTTGTCCGGACGCTTCCAGATCGCACCGGTCGGGCAGGCCGGTAGACAGGCGGGCTCCGCGCAGTGGTTGCAAGACACGTTGACCTTGTACGCGAACACGTCCGGATAGGTTCCACCCTCGACGTACAGGACCCGCCTGAAGCGCGGTCCGGGTGGCAGGCCGTTCTTGTCCTTGCACGCCATCTCGCAGGCGCGACAGCCGATGCAATCCACGTTGTTGTGGATGAAGCCGAGCTGCTGCTCGGGAACGACCGGCGTGTAGACTTCCTTCTTGCGTCGCTTCACCGCCTCTTTCAACGCGGCGCGGTCCTTGATGTCGGCCATGTCGAAGCCCTCCGTCAGAGGTCGCGTCGAAAGACGTGGGAACGAGCCGTCGCCAGGCGATCCCATCCGGGCCGGTGCTCGAGATCGGTCTTGCGAATGTCGCAGAGCACGGTGTTGTAGGCGAACGATCCGGCGGGACTCGGCTCGTCGAGAGTCAGCATGTCGGGATTGCCGGAACGGTCGACGCCGTCGGCATCCAGGTCCAGCCACGCGCCCTCGTGCAACACCGCGACTCCCGGCATGCAGCGCTCGGTGACGTAGACCGGCACCACCACACTACCGCGCGCATTGAAGACCTCCACCGTATCCCCGGTGCGGATCCCGAGGCGCCGCGCATCGGCCGCGTTGAGCGTCACCTCTTGCTCGTACACCTCGCGCAGCCAGGAGCAGTTGTTGAAGATCGAGTGCGTGCGCCATCTCGGATGCGGCGAGATCAGATGGAATGGGTAGGTCTTCGACTTCTCGCTGTTCAATGACTCCCACGGCTCGATCCACTTCGGGATCGAAGGTATGTGATACCCGTAGCGGGTTCGGGTCCAGTCCGAGATCTGCGCGAGCTCGGTGCACAGGATCTCGATCCGGCCCGAAGGTGTCTGGAACGGCACTCCGTTCTCGATCTGGTCGCGGAACGCGACCTGTGGCTTGTCGAGCTTGAACTTGTAGACGCCGCGACTCTTGAACTCGTCCCAGCCCATCTCCACGCCCTGGTGCGCCATCACCTTCGACTGCCACCACTCGCGCAGGTAGGCCTCGTCGACCGGATCCGGATTGGTGAAGTAGTCGCGCGTCGCTCGCGGGTTGTAGGCGCGCCCGAAGGAGTCTCCGATTCCGGTCTTGTGGCCGATGCGATAGGCCAGCTCGGTGAACACCTGGAAGTCGGTCCTGGCCTCACCCAGCGGCTCGATCACCTTCGGTCGGTGGATGTAGTAGTGCCCCTTGTACCAGGGCAGCGCGACGTCGTGGCGCTCGAAGTGCGTGGCAATCGGGAACAGCACGTCGGCGTAGAGTCCGGAGGGGGTGATGGTCGAGTCCATGCACACCACCAGCTCCAGCTTCTCGATCGCCTTCAACCCCTTCTTGACGTTGGTGAGCTGATTGAGCCAGTCCGATCCCTGCCAGAAGATTCCCTTGATGTTCGGAATCACCCCGTCCAGCGCGTCCTGCCGCGGCCACAGGCCGATCTCCTCGCGCTCGACGTTCGGGTACTCGAGCACACAGTGGGCCCAGCGATCGGACTTGATCGACGAGAACCAGATGTTGGCGTACTGATCGTAGGGGTAGGCCACGGCCTCGGCGTGCCATGCCTTGCCGACACCTTCGGCACTGCCACCGAGGATCCCGATGTTTCCGGTCATCGCCTGCAGGGCGGCGGCCATTCGGTTGTACTGCTCGCCGTAGGCGTTGCGCCCGGGCGACCACGACGCCTTCAGCGCCGCCGGCTTGGTTCGTGCATACATGTCTGCGAGCTTGCGGATGTCGGCGGCCGAGACGCCGCAGATCTCGCTCGCCCATTCCGGGGTCTTGGGCACACCGTCGTAGGCCCCGAGGATGTAGTCCTTGAAGTTCTCCCGGCCGTTGGCTGACCCTCCGGCCCACGCCGGCATGGTGCCGGCGTCCATTCCCTGCGTGAAGCGGTCGATGAATGCCTGGTCCTGGAGGTTCTCGGTGAAGATGTGATGCGCCATACCTGCGAGCATCGCGCCATCGGTGTTCGGTCTGATCGGAATCCACCACGCATCGTAGGCGGCGGCCGAGTCCGTGTACTGCGGATCGACGAGAACGAACTTGCACCCGCGCTGCTTGGCGAGGCGCATGTAGTAGAAGGTGTTTCCGCCGTGGAAGCTGTAGGCGGGGTTCCAGCCCCACATGATGATCAGCTTCGAGTGCGCGAAGGCATCGTCCTCGTTGCCGTCCTCGATGGTGCCGAAGGTCCAACGCGAGCTCGAGGTCGTCCCCTGGTACGAGGGGACCGACCACGAGCTGGTCCGGCAGCCGAACATGCCGAGGAAGCGGCCGAGCAGACCCTCGATCTGATCGGACTTGTGTAGCACGCCGTAGGATGCGCCCGCATAGCTCTGGTCGAGCAACGCGGTGGAGCCATACTGGTTCTTGATCTCCAGCATCTTGTCGGCGACGTACTCCAGCGCCTCGTCCCAGCTCAGCCGCTTGAAGCGGCCCTCTCCGCGCTTTCCGACGCGCCCCATCGGATAGAGCAAACGCTCCGCGGAGTAGAGGCGTTGACGGTAGGAACGTCCACGCAGACACGCCCGGAGTTGCGGCTCCTCCTCGGTGTCCTTTCCGAAGTGCCCATCACGCTGGTAGCGGCCGTCGTCGGTCGACAGCCGCACGATGACGTCGCCCTTCTTGTGCGCGACCAGCATGTGCCGCGAGCCGCAGTTGTGGGCACAGCTCGTGACCACCGACGTGAGATCGTCGTCGCGCGGGTACGGCTCGTAGGGAAAGGCGCCGGCATCGCGGACGCCGACGAGTCCGCTGGCGCCCAGCGCGGCGGTACCCGCGGCGCTGGTCTTCAGGAACGACCGCCGCGTGAGGTTCAGGCGGTCGTCCAGAAAGCCGTATCGATCCTGGGTGCTCATACCGTTCTCCGCGCGGCTATCTCTTCAGGTCGGGCTTCGGCCCGGCGGCCTTGGTGAACCGCGGATCCGATGCAGTCGGACGCCCCTTCGCCCAGTCCGGCACGCTGTCACCCCCGCCTGGCCATGGATGGCGTGGGTAGGGGTACGAGGTTCGATACCAGGCGCGCCCACCGTGGCAGCCGTAGCAGACGTCACTCGTGCTACCTGCGGCCTCCTCGATGGCCTCGGGGCGAAGGAAGCTCACCTGATGGCGATTGGTGCGGATGGCTGCGTGGCACAACAGACAGTTGTCTGCGAACATCGCGCCATGCTCGCTCCACGGGCCGGGGATTCCCATCACCGCGTAGTTGAAGGTGCCGTGACACATCAGACATGTCTTGGGGTCGACCTGCTTGCGCAGGACGAGCCCGGGCTGCATCTCCGCCGATGACATCCCGGTCTCCTCCACCGGGTCGTTGCCCTGGTGGCAAGTCGTGCACTGGAGCGACATGACGTTGCGCGCGTACTCGGTGACGAGGTGGCGGCGATGAAACGTCTCTTGCTCGCCGGCGTAGGTGTCCAGGGTCTGGTACCAGGCGAGAGCATCGGTGGCAGCGAGGCCCGCGGGGGTGGTCTCGCGCACACGGCGGTCGATGATCTCCTGGTGGCAGGCCAGACACTGCGCATCAGTGGCGTCATCGATGGCTGGCTTGAAGTGGATCGGGTCCCATCGCGCGCGCTGGTAGCTCGGTGATTCCTCGGCAGCGACACCACCGAGTAGAGCCGAGAGCGCGATGAGCAACGCGAGCCGTTTCCCGAATCGTCTGGTCACGACATCTGCTCCGGACTGAAAGCGCGGGCACGTCCCTGTGCCCTCGGGATTTCCCTACAACGTGTCGGCAGGGCTCACTTCGGCGGGGCCCACCCACCGGCCATGCCGGACATACCCGACATTCCACCCATCCCGGACATGCCGCTCATGCCCTGCTGCGCGGGATAGAAGAAGATCTGGCCGTCCGGCGAGATCCGGAAGTAGCCCGACATCCCGGACATGCCGCCCATTCCGGACATGCCGCCCATACCCGACATGCCACCCATGCCGGACATGCCACCCATACCCGACATGCCGCCCATGCCCGACATGCCGCCCATGCCGGACATGCCACCCATGCCCGACATGCCGCCCATGCCCGACATGCCACCCATGCCCGACATGCCACCCATACCGGACATGCCGTCCATGCCGGTCATGCCGGTCATGCTGGCCGACGCCCCGCTTCCGACGAGCAGGCCGATCGCCGCCGCGAGCATTGCCTTGCCAAAGGCCTTGCGCATTCGTTTCATCTTCGGTTCCTCCCCTTGCCGGGTTTGATGTCAGCGCTCGCGCGCCGACGCTTCTGGATCGGTGTGCCATCCACGAATGTCGTAACGCCCGGTCATTCCGGGACGGTCGAACGGCGTGTACCAGGCACCCTGGTCCTCCAAGAATCGGAAGCTGCGCGGATAGGGCGGAGCGAGCCCCGTGAGCGCCCGCGCGTACCACTCACCGTCGTGATTCATCGTCGACACCACCGGTGCCCCGGCGGGCCGGGCTCCCGGTTGGGTGCCCGCGATGGGGGTCTCGGCCGCCGCCACCAGCCGGTTCCCGGCGACGGTGCAGAGCACGCCGAGCGCAAGGACCTTCACCGCGTTCATCACATCGCTCCTCCCCTGTCGGGCAACCGTGACATCACCGTCTATCCGGTCACGTGCGTGTCGCCCGGCTGTCGATCGGGGTCAGGCAAGCGGCATGCCATCGGCGGGATCGCACTGATTCGGCAGGAGATCCGGCGATGCATCGGCGCCTGTCACCGCGTTCCGCGGCACGACACCTGACGATCTGTCAGGCGTCCTCGAGCAGGCCGACCCCGCGCGCCGGCCCGTTCCCCTCGCGCCCGGACTCACCCTGGCCAGCCCGCCCGACGAATCAAACGCTTGCACTCGCGGGCCTACGAGCGGGCCGACCGGCGAGACACCGCCGCGATCCATGACAACTTGTCCGTTCGGGCTCAGCGCGCCGGCGCGGACGTGTCACCACCCGCAGGGGCGGCACCCTCCGGTGCGGGCGATTCGGTCGCCGCCGCACCGGGCGGAATCAGAGTCACCCAACCGTCGTCCGCGACGTCGACCTGCCAGCCACCGCGCTCGAGCGCCTCGCGCAACGTGGTGGCAAGAGCAGGCGCCGAGCTCACGGCGACTGCCGGGCCGGGCGCGGTCCTGACGGGCGGCCGGAGAACCCACCCACCGTCGGCCGCGGACTCGCTGGACCATCCCGCCCATTGCAGCGCGAGCCGGAAACGCTCGCCGAGGGTCGCCTCGGCCGGGGCCCGTGGAGGCACGGGGAAGTAGTAGCGACTGCCGTCTGGCCCCTCGATCGAAGGCCAGCCCTTGGCGGTGATCGCCTGGCGGAGCGCCTCGGCCAGGCTCGGTGCAGGCTCGACTGCCCCCGCGGGGTCGGCCGACTGTGCTCGGGCGGTGACCGCCAACAGCGTGGTCACTGCCAGTAGCACGAGACGAGATCGAGAATGCGCACGTGCGCTCATGGGGATTTCTCCGTGGCTTGGGCTCGACGCGGACGACACCCGGGTCGAGCGCGTCCTCGACCAGCGACGAGCAAGTCCCGATCCAACGCGTCGAGGCGCGCGACCCGACGCACACATTCAAGGGCTTGGCATGCCCGTCGTCGCATTGCGCCGGGTCACCGTCGCGCCGAGGGTCGCTGCGACATGACAAACTGTCAGAGAATCCGCCAGCCAGATGCCTAGAATCGGAGTCGCCGGAGTGGGACCGTCTCGGCGGCGCCACCGCGGCGACCGGCAGGTGATGGACGGGCGACGACGCCCACGGGTGCTCGCGTGCACTGGCTCCTCGCACATCTCAATCGCAAGTTCGCCGTCGGCACCGCAGCCGGCCTGGTCATGAGCTCGCTCGTGTTCCTGGTCCTGTACGTGAACCTCTATCGCGCGGAGCTCGAGTCCGAGCGAACTCGAGCCGCGGAGCAGGTCAACCAGCTGCTGCAGACGTCGCTCGAGAACGCGATGCTGAAGCGTGACCTGGAAGGTCTGCGTGTGATCGTCGAGCGGCTGGGCCAACAGGCCCACATCGACTCGGTGTTCATCACCGACCGCGGCGGCGAGATCCGATTCGCCAACACACCGAGCCTCCTCGGTGGCCGCCATCCGCCGCCACGCGGCGAGCCGTTCACCGAGTTCGTCACCAATGCCGCCGGACGGAAGGTGCTACGCAGCGTCAATCCGGTCGCGAACCAACCGGTCTGCGAGACTTGCCATGGATCAAGCGCCGAGAACCCGCGCAACGGCACGCTATACGTCGAGTACGATGCCGCGCCCATCGTCGAGCAGGCGCGCCGCACGACCCTGGTGTTGATGGGCGCGGGCGCGATCGTCGTCGTGCTCAACATCGCGGGTGGCTGGTGGTTCATCCGACGAAACGTCCTGGCGCCGATCCAGCGGCTGACAGGGGCGAGCCGTCGACTCACCGCCGGCGATCTCGGGGCGCGTGCGGCGCTGCCCGGGGTCGACGAGCTCTCCGAGCTCGGCCACAGCTTCGACCGCATGGCCGACGAGCTGAAGACGCGGATCGACGAGGGCCACCGCCAGCGCGAGTTCCTGCAGCAACTGGTGGACGCGATCCCGGACGGCGTCCGCGTCATCACTCCGGACTACCGCGTGATCCTGGTGAACAAGGCGTATCGAGAGCAGCTCAAGCTCACCGCCGACGAGGGACTCGACGAGCCGTGTCATGCGCGGTCCCACGGATCGAGCGAGCCCTGCCCGCCGACGCTGGTGACCTGCCCGGTGCGCGAGCTCCGCGCTCGCGCGGAGCCGGTCAAGGCGCTGCACCGCCATCTCGATCGTGACGGCCGGGCACTGGATGTCGAGATCCACGCGTCACGGATGCGCGGATTCGTCGACGGTGCGCAGACGACCCTCGTCGTGGAGTCGATTCGCGACCTCTCCAAGGAGGTGCAGTACTCGCACGACCAGAAGCTCTCCGAGCTCGGCAAGCTCGCGACCGGGGTCGCGCACGAGATCTACAACCCGCTCACATCGGTGCGCCTCGCGCTGCAGTCGTTCGCGGCCGAGCGCCGCGCGAGTGATGGCTCGGAGGAGCTGGAGGAGTACCTGGAGATCGTCGACCGCGAGATCGATCGCTGCATCAGCGTGACCGAGCGACTGCTGAAGCTCGGGATGGCGCCGGACGAGCACTCGGAGCTGGTCGACGTGACGACGGCGGTCGAGGACACCTTGAGCCTGGTGCGATGGGAGATGGGCTCGCGCGCGATCACGCTGCGCACCGAGCTCGCCCCCGATGCCCGCATTCTCGGTAGCGACAGCCAGATCCGAATGCTGACACTGAACCTGGTCCAAAACGCGATTCACGCGATGCCGAGCGGTGGCACTCTCGTGGTGGCGACACGCGTCGACCCGGAGCACGTCGTGGTCGAGGTTCGCGACTCCGGCGTCGGCATCCCCCGCGAGCAGCTGTCGGAGATCTTCCACCCCTTCTACAGTCGCCGCGCCGACGGAACGCGCGGCGCGGGTCTCGGCCTTCCCATCGTCCGCGCCATCCTGGAGCGCTGCGGCGGAAGGCTCGAGGTGGAGAGTGAGCCCGGACGCGGGTCGACATTCGCCGCCTGCTTCCCGTCGGCCGGAAGCGCCGCCGAGGAGTCGGCATGAAGCAGCCCGTGCTGGTCATCGAGGACGACACGACGCTGTGTCAGCTCCTCGCCCGACAGCTCTCGAAGGCCGGCTTCGCGACCACGGGGGTGTCGACGTGGTCCGCGGCTCAGAGCTACCTGGCGAGGACCGAGCCGGCGCTGGTGATCACCGATGTCCGCCTGCCCGAGGGCGACATGCTCGACCACCTTCTCGAGCTGGCCGAGAACTATCCGGTCATCGTCCTCACCGCATTCGGGTCGGTCCGAAACGCGGTCGAGGCGATGAAGAAGGGCGCCGCCGACTATCTGCTCAAACCGGTCAGTCTCGACGAGCTGCTACTGACGGTGGAGCGCACGCTCGAGACCGTCACCCTGCGCCGTGAGAACCAGTTCAGCCGGCGCCAACTCGACGTCCACGACGCCACCCACAATCTGCTGGTGGGCGAGGGCGCGGGCATCGAGGCGGTGCGGCGGTTGATCTCGGCAGTGGCCGAGGAGGACATCACGGTGCTGGTGCAGGGCGAGAGCGGCACCGGCAAGGAGCTCGTCGCGCGCGCGATCCACCGCGGCGGGCCCCGCGCGGGGCGCAGCTTCGTGGTCGTCGACTGCTGCACCTTGCAGGAGCGGCTGTTCGAGTCCGAGCTCTTCGGTCACGAGCGAGGCGCCTTCACCGGCGCGGAGCGGCAGAAGAGCGGGCTGATCGAGGGTGCCGAGGGTGGGACGCTGTTCCTCGACGAGATCGGCGAGATCGACGGCGCGATTCAGGCCAAGCTGTTGCGGGTGCTGGAGACCGGCCAGTACCGGCGCGTCGGCGGCACGCGCGACCTCCATGCCGACGTGCGCATCGTCACCGCCACCAACCGTGATCTCGCGGCGATGGTCGAGGCAGGCGAGTTCCGCGCCGATCTCTTCTATCGTCTGAACGCATTCAACATCTACGTGCCTGCGCTGCGCGAGCGGCGCGAGGACATCCCCTTGCTCGCGACGCGCTTCCTCCACCACCACAGCTTCTCGCGCCGTATCGACAAACGTCTGACCGGGCCGGCCCTTCGCAAGCTCGTCTGCTACGACTGGCCGGGCAACGTCCGCGAGCTCAGGAACGTGATCGAGCGGGCGATCATCCTGTCGCGTGACCGACCGATGATCGGGCCGGAGCACCTCGCGTTCGGCGCCAATGCATCGCGCTCCCACGCGGTGGTGACGCTGTCGTTCGACCACGAGCCGACGCTCGACGAGATCGAGGAGGAGTATCTCGCGACCCAGCTCAAGAAGTACTCGGGCCGTCGTGGCGCGGTCGCGGAGGCGCTCGGGGTGAGCGAGCGCAGCGTCTACCGGATGATCAAGCGCTTCAACCTCGTCGGCGGTTGACGACCGTGGCGGTCCGGCCGCGGCGGGCGACCGGTGCGAGAGATGTCACCGAGGCGGCTCCGGAGCAGTACACTGCCCGCCCCTTTGAGAGTGGAGGACAGGCCCGATGCGGCTTTGCATGTTCGACAAGGGTGGTCGCCCGACCCTCGGCGCTCCGAGTGACGACTCGGTGGTGGACGTCTCCGCGCTCGGCGGCGGACTGCCGGGAGACATCGCGTCGGTGGTCACCGGCGGCGCGGCGGCGGTGGCGGCGGTCGCCAAGGCGGTGAGCGCGGCCCCGGCCAGCGCCCGCGTGCCGCTCGCCGGCCTGCGCTATCACCTGCCGCTGCCGAGCCCGGGGAAGATCATCTGCCTCGGCCTGAACTACGCCGATCACGCGGCGGAGGGTGGGCACAGCAAGCCCAGCTATCCGTCGTTCTTCATGCGCTGCGCGACCTCGCTGGTCGCCCACGGGGAGCCGATGGTTCGCCCGCGGGTCTCCGAGCAGCTCGATTACGAGGCCGAGCTCGCGGCGGTGGTCGGGCAGCGCGCGCGCCACGTCGCGCGCGAGGACGCGCTGTCGGTGATTGCCGGCTACTCGGTGTTCAACGACGGGTCGATCCGCCAGTACCAGCGCCTGACGTCGCAGTGGACGATCGGCAAGAACTTCGACGCCACCGGCGGCTTCGGACCGGACTACGTCACCGCCGACGAGCTGCCACCGGGGGCGACGGGGCTGCGCATCCAGTCCCGGCTCAACGGTCAGGTGATGCAGGACGCGAACACCGACGACATGCTCTTCGGTGTCGCCGAGACCATCGCCCTGCTCACCGAATGCCTGACACTCGAGCCCGGCGACCTCATCGTCATGGGCACCCCGTCCGGGGTGGGCCATGCCCGCAAGCCACCGGTGTGGATGCGCCCGGGCGACGTGTGCGAGGTCGAGATCGAGAAGGTCGGTCTGCTGCGCAACCCGATCGTCGGCGAGGACTGAGCGTCCGCGGACGCGACGCCCCGGCGCCCGCCCGCGGCGCCGGGGCTCGATCGCTTCACGGTTTTCCGCCACCGACCGAGGTAGGCTCGCCGTTCCTGCCCGCGAACGGAGACCGCGATGCACGCACACCTCGGCTCGATCCGCGCCTTCGCCCTTTCGGCCCTCCTCGCCCTGTTCCTCGCCGCGCCGAGCGCGATGGCCGAGGAGGAGGGCTATAGCGTCGACGAGATCCTCGCCGAGGCCGAGAGGTTCTTCGGAAGCAGCACCGAGGGACTCGCCAAGGTGGTGGAGAAGGTCTTCGCCGACCTCGGCCGGCCCACCGGTTACGTGGCGGGCGAGGAGGTGAGCGGTGCGATCGGCGTCGGGCTGCGCTACGGTGACGGGCGCCTCCAGCTCAAGTCCGGGGGCAGTCGCCGCGTGTACTGGACCGGGCCGTCGGTCGGTTTCGATCTCGGTGGAAACGCGTCGAAGGTCTTCGTGCTCTGCTATGGCATGCATCGCGCGGGGGCGATCTTCCAGCGCTTCCCGGCCGTCGACGGCAGTTACTATTTCGTCGGCGGCGTCGGCGCCAACTATCAGCGCAGCGGTGACATCACACTGGCCCCGATCCGGCTCGGTGTCGGGCTGCGCGCCGGCGCGAGCATCGGCTACATGCACTACACGCCGAAGAAGAGCTGGAACCCGTTCTGAGCTCCGTCGCCGCGTCCCGCGGCCGGGTGCGCGCACCCGGTCGAGGTCACGGCGGCGCGCCGATCTCGACCGGCGGGGTCAGCGCCCCGGCATCGGCGCCGTAGACGAGCGCCTGCAGCCTTGGTCCGGAGCCGGCCGGTGGCGCCGCAAGGGGCACCGTGGTGCGGCCGATTCCGGTCCCGCCCAGAGCCGCGACGCCGGCGAGCAGCGCACTGGCCGGATCGAGCTCGAGCGGCCCGAACGGGGTGGCGATGGAGCCCGGCCCGAGCGCCGCGAGCACCAGGGCGAGCTGGCCCGGTCGCGCGGCGACCCCGACGTCGAGCGCGTTGCCCGGGCCGGCAACGAGGTCGGCCCACAGTACCGGGGCGCGGCCGGCCGAGAAGCCCGCCATCGGCTCACCGTCGGCGCCGAGCCCGACCAGGTCCGACCACCACCGCGTCTCGCCGCGCACCTCGGAGCGGAGGAAGCCGGTCACCAGGCGGCGATGGAGGCGACGCTGATCCGCGACCGGGAGCGCATCGATGGGGAGGTCGAGGTCGGTCGCACCGAGGTGCCCCATCCCCTCGACCACCACCGCGAGGTTGCGCGCCGCCGACTCGCTGGTGGCGACGAGCCACGACGTCGACATCCAGGCCGGGACGAACTGGTCCTGGGCACCGATCACGTGCAGGACCGAGCCGTCGAAGGCGCGCGCGGCGGCCACCGCATCGGCGTCGGACGACGCCGCCTGCAGCGCGATCAGGACCCGCACGCGCGGCTCCGCCCCGACGAGGTCGAACAGGTTGCCACCCCCCATCGAGTGGCCGATCGCGGCCCACGGCGCGGTGGCGTCCACCATCCCGGCGAGGAAGCTCCCCGCGGTCGCGGACTGTCCGTCGGCCCAGTGCAGGAAGCCACGGGTGTCGAGCGCGAACGCCTCGCGATCGGGCAACAACCCGGTCCCGGTCCCGGTCGAGACCACCACGTGGCCGTGGCTCGCGACGTGGGCCGAGAGCAGATCGTAAAGAGACGGGTCGGCAAGGAATCCGTGCTGGAACGCCACCAGCGGATAGGGGCCACCCGCGGGGTCCGGCGGTGCCTCGCTCCCGGTGACCAGCGCCGGGTAGTAGACGCGACCGACCACCTCACCGCGGCCGAAGATCTGATCGACGAAGCGCACGTCGCGCACCCCGACCGCGTGTGGGCCGGGTGCCTCGAGCGACGAGGCGGCCACCACCAGCGGCAGGGACACGAGGGCCATGAGCCCCGCTCGGAGGACAGCCGCGACCAGCGATCGGATGTAAGTGCTCACTTTTCTTCCAGGCGCCTCTGCAAATGAATTCCCGTCGGGCCGAGATGGCGGTGGCCGGGCCGCGCCTCCACCCCCCGGCGACGCCGCCTCGGACGACGGCCCGCACGCGCCATCCGCGCCCCGGTGGCGGCGGAGAGGCTACCTCAGGGTGGAGCGCGGTCGAGGCCGGCCGTGCAAGGCCAGCCGCCCGCTCCGCCTGCCCAATTCGAGCGCCGCTCTTGAAAACCTTGATTTTCAGTTAAATAGCCTTCTATCTTTAGGTCGTTTCTCAGCAATCGAGGCCCGCCGTGATCCATCGCAGCACGGGGTCGAGCGCGCGTCCAACGGCGCTCACGCCGCCACACGACCCGGCGGTCGACGTCCTGGAGCAACTCCGGGTGACCGCCCGCGACCGCGAGCGCCAGGCTGCAGTCGAGCGACTGGCCGAGCGTGTCCGGCGGGATGTCGCCGAGCAGCGCCTGGCGCCGGCGCTGCGAGCACTGGAGCACTACTTCCGCGACCTCGCGCGCTGCCTGGAAGCAGCCGGGCCCGAGATCCGCGTCAGCTACGAGATCCCCGAGATCGGCACCCTGGTGGCGCTGCGCCAGGGGCGCTACCGACTGCTCGAGACCATCTCGGACACCCCGGGGACCTTCGGGCTCGCGTTCGACTGCACGCGCGACATCTGCGTCCGGACCCGGGTGAGCACGCCGCTGGCGTCGGTCCATCGCAACCGGCTGCGGAGCTACGGGCTGCGCTTCCAGGAGATCGACCGCGGTCGCTCCGGCACCGTGTTCATGGTCGAGGGACACGTACCGGTCGAGCTTCGCTTCGACGCCGACCCCTCGCTCGGGGTGGTGGTGCTGCAAACACGCAATCTCGACACCCTCGGTCCGGTGCGATTCCACCTGCCACCCGAGCGCATCGACCGCCGGCTGGCCGACGAGCTGGCCCGCTGCGTGCTGCGCCAGCCGAACGCGTTCCGCGAGCTGGGCGGCGGCACGATGACCGACGCCGACCGGGCGCAGCTCCGGGCACGCATCGCACGCGAGCAGCGGCGCCGGGATCTCGAGACCCGGCGTGGGATCCTGGGTGGCACCGCCCGCCTGGTCGACGCCCTGCTGCGCCGTGTGCGCTCCGACACCGCAGAGGTGGCCTGACCCGGCACCGACCGACGACCGCGCGATTCCCGGGGCGGGGCCCCGCCCCCGCCCGCACGTCGGCAGCGACGTCCCGCCACCACGCACGATCCCGGGCGCGGCCCGGTGCCGCGCCGGCCACCGCAGGTGATAGCCTGTCCGCCGGCCCCGCGACGTCGAGCGCCCATGACCGCCGAGACCGTCCCGAGCACCTGCTGGGAGTGCAACGCGACCTGCGGCTCGCTGATGACGGTCGAGGACGGCCGAGTCACGCGCATCACGCCGAACCGCGACCACCCGGCCTCGAAGGGCGCCTTCTGCGCCAAGGGCGTGCGCGCGGTCTCGGAGTGGACTTACGGCGACGACCGTCTGCTCACTCCCCTGCGTCGCGTCGGCGCGCGCGGCGCCGGCCGCTGGGAACGCGTCGACTGGGACGTCGCGCTCGACACCATGGCCGACGGCATCGCCGAGGTCCGGTCGCGGTACGGGCCGCCGTCGATCGCCGGCGCGGTGAGCGGCGCGTTCTTCAGCCGCGGCGCCGTCGTCGCCCTGCTGCTTCGCTCGATCGGCTCGCCGAACTGGATGATCAACCAGGATCTGTGCGGTGGCTGCCGCGCGGTGAGCGATCGCGTCACCGGTCTCGGCATCACCAACGGCGAGGACATCGAGAACGCGCGCTGCATCCTGCTCGTCGGTCGAAACCCGCGCGAGGCCGATCCGGTCCAGTGGCGCGCACTGGCCACAGCCCGCGCTCGCGGCGCCCGGTTGGTGGTCGTCGACCCGAAGCGCACCCACGCCGCCGACCGCGCCGACCTGTGGCTTCGCCCGCGGCCCGGCACCGACGCCGCCATCGCGCTCGCGATGATCCACGTGCTGGTCGCCGAGGGCCGCCACGACCGCGACTTCGTCAGCCGCTGGTCGGTCGGCTTCGACGCCCTGGTCGAGCGCGCATCCCACTACCCGCCGGCCGAGGCGGCGCGGCTCACCGGGGTGCCGGCCGAGGACATCGTCAGCGCGGCACGGATGTACGCCGACGGCCCGTCCACCTTCGTGAGCGGCCACGGCATCGACGCCTTCAGCGCCGGGTTCCAGACCTTCCGCGCCTTCCATTGCCTGGTGGCGGTGAGCGGCAACGTCGACCGCCCGGGTGGCAATCGACGGGTGAAGCGCCCGCCCGGCTTTCGCCAGTACATCGACCTGCTCCACGACCCCGCGTTCCGACTGCCGGAGGCGACCGAGCGCCTCACCATCGGCGCCGAACGCTTCCCGCTCTGGGCAGGCCCGCGCGGCTGGCAGACCGCCTGCCACAACCCGTCGGTCATCGACGCGATCCTCACCGGCCGGCCCTACCCGGTCCGGGCGCTCTACGTGAGTGGGGTGAACATCGCGGTCACCTACCCGGACACCCGGCGCACGGTGGCGGCGCTCGAATCGCTCGACTTCCTCGCCGTCGCCACCCAGACCATGAACCCGACCGCGGCCCGCGCCGACCTGGTGCTGCCGAAGACGACCACCCTCGAGGAGGAGGAGGTCTCGCTGCAACCCGGCGGCCCTTGCGTGAGCTACACCCGAGCCGCCCATCCGCCACGCGGCGAGGCCCGGTGCGATCTCGACATCGCGGTCGAACTGCTCGACCGGCTGGAAGCGCGCGGCGCGCTCGGCACCCGACTGATCCCCTGGCGCTCGCAGCGCGAGCTCAACGTCTACCTGCTCGGGGACAGCGGGATCACCATCGAGCAGCTCCGTGCGACCGGGTTCGCCACCTTCCCCTGGACCCACGGCGATCTCGAGACCCGACCCTTCGCGACCCCGAGCGGCAAGGTCGAGCTCGCCTCGAGCGTGCTCGCCGAGCTCGGTCTCGACCCGTTGCCGGACCTCGTGGCGCCTGCGTGCGACGACGTCGGCGACGCACTACGAGCGGCCTATCCGCTCGTGCTCAACACCGGTGAGCGCGAGAAGAGCTACCACCACTCACGGTTTCGCGAGCAGGCGTGGCTACGCGCGCTGTCGCCCGACCCCACCCTCCAGATCCACCCTGACGATGCCGCCGCCGTCGGCGTCGCCGACGATGCCTGGGTCGCCCTGGAGGTGCACGGGCGTCCGCACGGCTGCCGTCTACGCGCGCGAGTCACCGACCGGGTGACCCCCGGCACCGTGTCCACCGGCATCGGCTGGTGGCGACCGGAGTCGCCCGGCCCCTGGCACGGCGCACTCGACGTGAACGTCAATGCCGCGCTCGCCTACGGCCCGCCCTGGGATCCGGTGACCGGCTCCGCCGACTCGCGCAACATTCGCTGCCGGGTGAGGCCGTCGAGCGCGCCGTGACCCCCGGAGGGGACTGGCTCGCCGCAACGCGGCGTGCGTGTCCCCACCAGCACCGCAGCGCCACGGGGACAGCGCCCCCGCATTCTGTGCCACCATCGGCATCCGCCGTGACATCGACCGTTGCCCTCCCATGCACGCCCAGGACACCGTCGAACGCATCCTCGCCTTCAACGCCGGTCGCGACCCCGAGCGCCTGCGGATGAAGCTCGACCGCCTCGCCGCCGGCCCGCTGCGCTTCCTGCGCGGCACCTGTCATCTGTTCTTTGCCGACGTCGCGGGCCATCCGGTGCTCGAGGCCTCGCCGCGGGCGTGGCTCTGCGGCGACCTGCACATCGAGAACTTCGGGAGCTACCGCGGCGACAACGGCCTCGTCTACTTCGACATGAACGACTTCGACGAATCGCTGTGCGCGCCGTGCAACTACGAGCTGGTCCGGTTGCTGGTCTCGATCGTGCTCGCCCGCGCGGTGCTGCGGATCGGCCGGCGCGAGGCCCGCCGTCTCGCGCGCCGCTTCCTCGAGGTGTACGCGCGAGAGCTCGCCGCCGCCAAACCGCGCTGGGTCGAGCGTGACCTCGCGCGCGGCCTGGTGAGGTCACTGCTGCGGGGTGCGCGCAAGCACGCGCGCAAGGACTTCGTCGGCGAGCGCACGCGGAAAGTCCGCGTCGCGGGCGCACGCAAGCGTCGCCGCCTCGACGTCGACGGCCGCCGGGCGTTGCCGGCGACCGCAGCCGACGCGAGGCGAATCGAGGCGCTGGTCGAGTCGGCGCTGTCGACCGATGGTCATCGGATGCGCGTGCGCGACGTGGCACGCCGGGTCGCGGGCACCGGGAGTCTCGGCATCGAGCGGTTCGTGGTGCTGGCCGAGGACGGCGAGGGCGACCTCGTGCTGCTGGATCTCAAGGAGGCGCGGCCGTCGGCGACCGCGGCCGCGCTCGGGCACACTCAGCCACCCTGGGCGAGCGACGCGCGACGCATCGTCAGCGTGCAGCGGTGGCTGCAGGCGATCCCGCCCGGCATCGCGATCCCGGTCGAGCATGCCGGGCGCAGCCACGTGCTGCGCGCGCTACAGCCGAGCGCCGACCGCGTCGACCTGGTCGAGCCGGATGTCGAGGTCGACGCGATCGAGGCGGTGATCACCACGATGGCCGAGGTGACGGCATGGGGTCATGTCCGCGCGGCCGGGCGCGCTGGCGCGGACGGCGTCGACACGCTCGCCAGGCACGGCGCGGACGCGTCGTGGCTGGAACCCCTGCTCGCGGTGGCCGAGGACGAGGCGCGCCGCACCGAGGCGCACTTCACCGCGTTCCGCGAGGCGCACGCTCGGGGCCAGACGGGCTGACCATGGTGCGACCGTGCCCGCGCACGAAGCCGCCCCCGGCGGCGGTCCCGCGACCGATCCCCTGACCGGACGCCACCGCCGGGGGCCCCCTTCCGAGCGTGAGCCGACTCCATCGCCCCACCACCCGCTCGCGCGCCGAGCACTGGCCCTCCGCCAATCGGCGCGCGACGTCGGGAGCGCATCCTCGCGCCCCGCCGCGCTCGCCGCGCCGATCCCTGGCGCGGCGAGCCTGGACGCCAGGCCTATCCCTTCACACACACCACCTGCTTCAGCGTGTGCACGATCTCCACCAGGTCCTCCTGATTCGCCATCACGGTGTCGATGTCCTTGTACGCCCCCGGAATCTCGTCGATCACGCCCGCATCCTTGCGGCACTCGACACCCTCGGTCTGCCGCGCGAGATCATCCTCGGTGAACGCGCGCTTGGCCGCGCTCCGCGACATGCGCCGCCCCGCGCCGTGCGCGCACGAGCAGAAGCTCTCCGCACTCCCCTTGCCACGCACGATGTAGGAGCGCGCCCCCATCGAGCCCGGCACGATCCCGAGCTCGCCGAGCCCGGCGCGGATCGCACCCTTGCGCGTCACCAGCACGTCCTCGCCGTAGTGACGCTCGCGCGCCACGTAGTTGTGGTGGCAGTTCACCGCGTGGTCGACCACCGTGAACGGCGGCAGCGTCGCGCGCAGCGCTTCGAGCACCAGCTCGAGCATCTGCACCCGGTTCTCCGCCGCGTAGTCCTGGGCCCACGACACCGCCTCGACATAGAGCTCGAACGAGCGCGTCCCCTCGGTGAAGTACGCGAGATCGCGGTGCGGAAGACGCACATCGAGCGCCAGCATCTCCTCGCGCGCGAGCGCGATGAAGTGCCGCCCGATCTGGTTGCCGATCCCGCGCGATCCCGAGTGCAGCATCACCCACACCCGATCCGCCTCGTCGAGGCAGAGCTCGATGAAGTGGTTGCCGCCACCCAACGTTCCCATCTGCCGCTGCCATCTGTCCGGCTGACGCAGCACCTTCGCGAGTGCCGGAACACGGCCGAGCAACGAATCGAAGCGGTCGTACAGACGCTTCACGCCGTGCTTTCGGATCGCGTCCGTCTCGTGCATGTCGAACCCGACCGGCACCCGGTCCTCGATCGCGCCGCGCACCGCCCCGAGCGAGTCCGGCAGCATGCTCGCGTCGAGCGACAACCGCGTCGCGATCATCCCGCAGCCGATGTCCACCCCGACCGCGGCCGGCACGATCGCGCCGCGGGTCGGAATCACCGAGCCGATGGTCGCGCCAATCCCGGCGTGCACGTCGGGCATCGCCGCAACGTGACGGTGCACGAACGGAAGGCGCGCCACGTTCTCGAGCTGGCGCAACGCCTCGTGCTCGACGTCGTCGGTCCACACGTGCACCGGGACGGTGGTGTGCGCGATCGTCTGCTTGATGGTCATCGTCGTCGTTCCTTCGTGCTCGCGGCGGCGCACGGCCGTTCGCGATTCGTGGGCGAAAAAAAACCCCGGTCAGGTTGCACACCTGCCGGGGTTTCTCTCGCCCTGGGAGGTGTGCGGCGGTATCGCTCGCGCAGACCTCCAGTCGATGTCTGGACGGTCTACCGCATGGGTTCGCGGGACTCGCGGCCGATTCTGTCTTGGTCCGCTGACAACGGACTCGCGCACCGGCACGCGACGACGCCGCGACCCACGAATGGTCGACATGTCGGTGTCTTGCTGTCGCGTAAGTGGTGCATGGCTCGGTCCGTGCGTTCGGAGCACGCGGCTCCTCGAGAAGGGTGGCGCATTCTAGTCACCGCGCGCTTCGCGTCAAGCGCGCCCTGGCACCGGTATCGGGCGAGCGGTCGCTCAGCTCCGACGAACGTTGATCCAGTTGCCGACGAAGATCACCACCGCGCCGACGAAGACGAGCGGGTGCAGGGCCTCGGCGTAGAGGAACCAGGCGAGCACCGCGGCGAGCGGGAGCCGCAAGAAGTCGAGCGGGGTGACGATGCTCGCATCTCCGTAGGACAGCGCGCGCGAGATGCAGTAGTGCGAGCTGAGACCCACCACCGCCATCACGCCGAGCCACGGCCACATCGCGGGCGAGGGCGTGACCCATTGCGGGATGGACGGCACGAGGGCGAGCGGAAGTTGCACCAGGTTCATCCAGAACAGGATCGTGATCGGCCGCTCGCGCCCGACCATGTCCTTGGTGATCACGTACGTCGTGGCGTAGCCGATGGCGGAGCCGAGCGCGGCGAAGGCGGCGATGTCGATGATCTCGATGCCGGGGCGCAAGATGATCAGCACGCCAGTGAAGCCGAGCGCGATCGCCGCCATGCGCACGCGGGTGAGACGCTCGCCGAGAAAGGCGGCGGCGAGCAGCGCGACCCAGATCGGGGTGGTGAACTCGACCGCGAACACCTCCGCGATCGGCATGTTGGCCACCGCGTAGAGCCACATGCACTGCGCCGCGAAGTGCACCGAGTTACGCAAGACATGGCGACTGAGCCGCGGCGTGGTCACCAGGTGCCAGCCGATACGCGACAGGATGACGACGAGGATCGTCAGACTCATCGAGTTGCGCAGCAGCACGATCTGGAAGGGATTGAGCTCGGCCGAGAGCTCGCGCCCTGCGATCGCCATCGACAGGAACGAGAGCAACGCACCCGACATCCAGGCGATGGCCAGCGGGATCGACGTCTGTGGCATCGAGAGTGCTTCGTAGGCCGCCGAGGCGGCGGGCTGTCGACGCGTGGGCGATCAGATCGGGCGGGCGGACGATGCCCGCCCGGCCGAGGTCGGTGGTCTCAGATCGGCGGCCGGCGGTCGGCCCAGGGCCGTGCCTCCTCGAACGCCGCCGCGGCGCGTAGCACCGTGGTCTCGGCGAAGCGGCGGCCGACGAGCTGTAGCCCGATCGGCAGCCCCTCGCGCGAGAACCCGGCCGGCACCGAGGCCGCCGGCAGGTGGGTGAGGTTGAACGGGAACGAGTACGGCGCCCAGCGGATCCAGTCCCACGGATGCTCGGCGTAGCCTTCCGGGTAGAGCGCACCGGCGGTGAACGGCAGCGTCGCCACCGAGGGCGTCATCAGCAAGTCGTAGCGATCGAAGAACGGCAGTACACGGTAGTAGTACGCGTGTCGCTCGACCTGGGCGCGCGCGAAGTCGAGCGGACCCATGGCCATGCCCTCCCGAGCACATGCTTCGAGCGCGGGGTCGATCTTTCCCGACCACGCGTCGAGGTAGTGCTCGAGCACGATGGCGAAGTTCACGCACCAGTAGGTGTCGATGATGGGCTTCGGGTCGCCGAAGCCCGGATCCTCGACCACGTCGACGTGCGCGCCGAGCGACTCGAAGGCCTTCACTGCCTCCTCGGTCACTGCGCGCACTTGCGGGTCGAGGTTGTCGACATAGCCGAGCGTCGGGCTCCAGGCGATGCGAAGCCCCTCGATGCCGCGGCCGAGCTCGCCGAGGTAGTCGGCCGGCGGCGCCTCGAGCGAGAAACGGTCGCGATCGTCGGGGCCGGCGGTTGCCGACAGAAACAGCGCCGCGTCGGCCACCGTGCGCGTCAACGGACCGAGATGGGCGAGCATGTCGCCGCCGCCCTGGGGCGCGAAGGGAATGCGTCCGTACTGCGGCTTGATGCCGAAGAGCCCGGTGAACGAGGCCGGTACCCGAATCGAGCCCGCGCCGTCGCCACCGGTCGCGAGCGTTCCCATACCGGCCGCGATCTGGGCCGAGGCACCGCCGGACGAGCCGCCCGGGGTGACCGAGGTGTCCCAGGGATTACGGGTGATGCCGCTCACCGGCGAGTCGGTCACCGCCTTCCAGCCGAACTCGGGCGTCGTGGTCTTGCCGAAGAAGACGGCTCCCGCGGCGCGCAGCCGCTCGACCATCGGCACGTCCACGTCCGGTACCCGATGCTCGAAGATCCGCGAGCCCATCATGGTGGTGACGCCCCGGGTCAGCACCATGTCCTTGATCGAGAGCGGAAGCCCGTGCAGGGGCCCGAGCGGCTCACCCTTCATCACCGCGTGCTCGGCCGCCCGCGCCCCGTCCATCGCCTGCTCCGGGAGGAGCTTGGTGAACGCGTTGAGCTTCGGGTTGACGTCGTCGATGCGCGCGAGCACCGCCGCCATCAGCTCGACCGGGGAGACCTCTCTCGTGCGGATCATGCGCGCGAGCTCGACGGCGGACGTGAAGCAGAGATCGTCTCGATTCATGGCGGTGCTCCGGCGGCGGTGGACGACCGCGCGAGCATAACCCGCTCGACCCTGCCGGGGGACTGGCTCGCGCGAACCGGGGACTGGCTCGCGCGAAAGCGCGTGCCTGTCCCCACGCTCGACACCACCCCCCGGAGGGGACAGGCGCCGCCTGCGGCGGAGCCAGTCCCCGCCCGCGAACGGCACATTGCCGCCCGCTGCGCATCCGCGCTAACGTCCGCCGCCACCCCCACGCTCGAGGAGCCACCGCCATGTCCACCACCACCAAGGCCGCCGTCGTCACCGGCGGGGCGCAGGGCCTCGGCCGCGCGATTTGCCTCGCGCTCGCCGCGCGCGGCTGGCGGGTGGCGGTGGCGGATCGCGACGCCGCCGGCGCCGAGGCGGCGAGCAAGGCATGCATCGAGGCGGGCGCACCCGAAGCACCGGTCCTGGTGGTCGACCTCGCCACCCCCGACGGCCCGGCGATGATGGTCGACGCCGCCATCGAGCAACTCGGCGCCGTCGACGGCGTGGTCAACAACGCGGGCTACGCCACCATCGAGCCCTTCCTCGAGATGACGGTCGATGGCTGGACCCGCACCCTCGACGTCAACGTCCGCGCGGTGGCGATGATCTGCTCGCGCGCCGGCCGCCACATGGCCGAGCGCGGCACCGGGCGCATCGTCAACATCACCTCGCCGGCATCGCGCATGGCCCTGCCCGACTACCTCGCCTACTCCGCCGGCAAGGCCGCGGTCGACTCCATCACCCGCGCCGCCGCCATCGCGCTCGCCCCGCGCGGGGTGCGCGTGAATAGCGTCGCCCCCGGCATGATGGACACCGCACTCCAGGCCTACACCGAGCGCCTGATGGCGGTGAACGCCGGGCGCGAGAACGACATGGAGCGCTTCCTCGCCGAGCGCACCGCCCGCATCCCGGTCGGCCACCGCACGACACCAGAGGAGGTCGCGAGCGCGGTGGTGTGGCTGCTCGCCGACGCGCCGGACCACATCGTGGCGGAAAGGCTCAACATCTCCGGTGGATTGGACAAGGATTGAGGGGGCCGGCCCGATGACGTCCACGACATGGGCCCGGCTCGTCGAGCCCCCACATGCGGGCGGACGCACCTTCCTCGACTGGCCCCTCGCCATCGACCTCGCTCGCCTCGAGGCCGACGTCGCGGTTCTCGGCATTCCCTTCGGTGTGCCCTATCGGTCGGACCAGCCGACCAACGACCAGATCGACGCCCCGGAAGCGGTGCGCGCGCAGTCCGGGCAGTTCAGTGACGGGCCGGATCACCACGACTTCGATGTCGGAGGTCCCTTGCTCGACGGGCGCGCGGTCACCTGCGTCGACTGCGGCGACGTCACGGACGACGTCGACGATGCGAGCGCGCACTATCGCAATGCCGAGCGTGCGGTGCGGGCGATCCTCGGCGCCGGTGCGTTGCCGCTGGTGATTGGCGGCGACCACGGCGTGACCATTCCGGCGCTGCGCGCCTACCGCGACCACGGGCCCGTCTTCGTCGTCCACGTCGACGCCCACCTCGACTGGCGCGACGAGGTGAACGGGGTGCGCGAGGGTTACTCGAGCCCGCTGCGCCGCGCGTCGGAGATGCCGTGGGTCTCGGGGATGGTGCAGATCGGGATGCGCGGGACGGGCAGCGCGCGGCAGGCCGAGGTGGATGCGGCGCGGGCGTACGGGTCGGCGATCGTGCCCGCGATCGACGTGCTCGACGGCGGTATCGCGGTGGCGCTCGCGCACATCCCGGCGGGCGCACGCTACTACGTGACCATCGATGCCGACGGGCTCGACCCGTCGGTGATGCCAGGTGTGATGGCCCCGGTCCCGGGTGGTCTGCTCTTCCACCACGTACGCGGGCTGTTGCACGCGCTGGTGGCGCGCGGGCGGGTGGTGGGGATGGACGTGGTGGAGATCGCACCGTCACGCGACGTGAACGGGATCAGCGCGATCACCGCGGGGCGACTGCTCCTGAACCTGGTCGGGGCGATGGTGCGCGCGGGGCAACTCGGGGGGTGACGTCGGGCGGTGTGGGGTGCCGGTCAGAGCGCTCGTGCGGCTCGGCGCGAAGACTCTCCAGCTACCGTTCTCGGTCGAGGATACCCCTCGACGGGCTCGGGGACCGGATGGCGGTGGCACGAGCCTACCCTGAGCTCGTCGAAGTCTCGAAGTACCGTGCGCTGAGCCCGCCGAAGCGTATCCCCGAGCGAGCCGCCCATGTGCTGGCGCTGCGCTCCGAGCGGCAGCGTGGGTCGGCGGTGCCGACGCCGGTCCTGAACCTGGTCGGGGCGATGGTGCGCGCGGGGCAGCTCGGGGGGTGACGTCGGGCGGTGTGGGGTGCCGAGTCGTGGGGTGCCGGTCAGAGCGCTCGTGCGGCTCGGCGAAGACTCGCTACCGTCGATACCCCGACGGCTGGGACCGACGGTGGCCTCCTGAGCTCGTCGAATCTCGAAGTACCGTGCGCTGAGCCCGCCAAGCGTATCCCCACAGCCGCCTGCTGGCGCTGCGCGAGCGACAGCGTGTCGGCGGTGCCGACGCCGGTCCTAATGGTCGGGCGATGGTGCGCGGAACTGGGGTGCGTCGGCGGTGGTGCCGGTCAGAGCGCTCGTGCGGCTCGGCGCGAAGACTCTCCAGCTACCGTTCTCGGTCGAGGATACCCCTCGACGGGCTCGGGGACCGGATGGCGGTGGCACGAGCCTACCCTGAGCTCGTCGAAGTCTCGAAGTACCGTGCGCTGAGCCCGCCGAAGCGTATCCCCGAGCGAGCCGCCCATGTGCTGGCGCTGCGCTCCGAGCGGCAGCGTGGGTCGACGGTGCCGACGCCGGTCCTGAACCTGGTCGGGGCGATGGTGCGCGCGGGGCAACTCGGGGGGTGACGTCGGGCGGTGTGGGGTGCCGAGTCGTGGGGTGCCGGTCAGAGCGCTCGTGCGGCTCGGCGCGAAGACTCTCCAGCTACCGTTCTCGGTCGAGGATACCCCTCGACGGGCTCGGGGACCGGATGGCGGTGGCACGAGCCTACCCTGAGCTCGTCGAAGTCTCGAAGTACCGTGCGCTGAGCCCGCCGAAGCGTATCCCCGAGCGAGCCGCCCATGTGCTGGCGCTGCGCTCCGAGCGGCAGCGTGGGTCGACGGTGCCGACGCCGGTCCTGAACCTGGTCGGGGCGATGGCGCGCGCGGGGCAACTCGGGGGGTGACGTCGGGCGGTGTGGGGTGCCGAGTCGTGGGGTGCCGGTCGGGTCGTGCGGCTCGGCGCGAAGACTCTCCAGCTACCGTTCTCGGTCGAGGATACCCCTCGACGGGCTCGGGGACCGGATGGCGGTGGCACGAGCCTACCCTGAGCTCGTCGAAGTCTCGAAGTACCGTGCGCTGAGCCCGTCGAAGCGTATCCCCGAGCGAGCCGCCCATGTGCTGGCGCTGCGCTCCGAGCGGCAGCGTGGGTCGGCGGTGCCGACGCCGGTGCGGCGGGCCTGCCTATCGCCCCACGACCGGCACGCCGTCCGCGACGCGGTCGCTGGGGGAGAGGATCACGCGGTCGCCCTCGCGCAGGCCGTCAGTCACCTGGACGTCGAGGCCGGAGCGGCGGCCGACGTCGACGCGGGTCAGGTGGGCGACGCCGTCGCGCTCGGCGAAGACGGCCCAGGCGGCGCCGTCGCGGAACAGCGCGGTCACCGGCACGGTGAGGGCGGCGTCGGTCTCCCAGAGCACCACGCGGATGTCGACGCGGAAGCCGTGGCCGAGGCTGCGCCAGGTCTGGTGAGGATCGCGCAAGCCGACGACGACGTTCACCCGCTGCTCCTCGATGCCGAGCGCCGAGACCTTGGTGAAGCCGCGCGGCTCGATGCGCTCGACCTCGCCGGCGAGCGGCACATCGCCGCCCCAGCCCTCGACGATCACCCGCATCCCCGGGCGGACCTTGACCGCGTCGGTCGAGAGCATCTCGGCCCGGATCTCGAGATCCGACAGATCGCCGACCGAGAGCAGCGGATCGCCGGCGGCGACCACCGCCTCGCTCTCGTGGAAGACCTCGATCACCTGGCCGGACACCGGCGAGTGCAGCTCCAGGCAGTCGCAGACGTCATCGCTCGCGACCTGCGTCGCGGGCGAGGTGAGGCGCGACCGCGCGCGCTCGAGCGTGTGCTCCTTGACCCGTACCGAGGCCTGCGCGGTCACCAGCGCCGCTCGACGGCTGCGGTAGGCGCGCTCGGCGTCGTCGATCGCCTGCTCGGAGATGGTGCGGCTGGCGGCGAGACGCTGGGCTCGGCGAAGCTCCGCCTCGGCGAAATCGAGCTCCGCCTTGGCCTGCTCGACCTCGGCGTTGGCGAGCACCAGCGCGGCCTCGGCGGCGGCGACGTCGGCCCTCGCCTCGGCGCGGTCGCGCTCGTCGAGGAAGGCGGGCGCGGTCGGCTCGATCTCGGCCACCACGGTGTTACCGGCCTCGACCGCGTCGCCCGCCTCCAGGGTGATCCGCCGCGCTCGACCGGCTACCGGCGCCGACACCACGAACACGTCGCGCAGCTCGGTCTTGCCCTCCTCGTCGACCGTGACCACCAGCGGCATGGTGCTCGCCGCCACCAGCTCGACCGGCACCGGCTGCGGCCGGAACGACCACGCCACCGCGGCGGCGACGCCACCCACCACCAGCCCCCAGGCCACCACGCGCTTCGTCATCGCCGAGACCACGACGTCACTCCCTCGTCTTCAACACCCGGATGAGGTCCAGGCGCTCGACCCGCCGGTGCACCAGCACCCCGCAGAGCACCGCCGAGGCGAGCACCACGAGCATGGCCATACCATAGGTGCTCGGCGCGACGACCGGCGGGACGCGGAACAGCTCGGTCTCGAAGTTCGCCGACATCAGCTCGACCAGCGCCGCGCCGAGCACGCAGCCGATCGGCAACGCGACCAGCACCATCAGCGCCGCCTCTCCGAGCAGCACGTACGACACCTCGCCACCGGTGAAGCCGAGCACCCGCAACGTGGCGAGCTCGCGCCCGCGCTCCGACAGCGCGATGCGCATGCTGTTGTAGACCACGCCCATCGCCAGCGTGCAGGCGAAGCTCACGTAGATGGTGACGAACACCAGCATGTTCTCGGCGATGGTGTCGTCGAAGTTGTCGACGCTCGCGCGTCGTAGGGTGACCGCGCCCACCACCGGCGTCGCCTCCAGCGCGTCGAAGAGCTCGAGGATGTGGTCGGGGTCGACGTCGAGCAGCAGGGTGTCGACGGTCGGCGGGTCACCGAGCGCGCGGTCGAGCGCCTCACGGTGGATGAACACCGGCGTGCCGATCCAGGTGTCGAAGATGGCCGCGACCGGCACCACGATCACCGGCCGCGATCCTTCCAGCACCTCGACCACCACCGGGTCGCCACGCGACAGGCGCAGTCGATCGGCCAGCGTGCGCGACATCACCAGGCCGTCGGGCGGGATCGGCACGCGCGCACCGGTCGCGTCCTTCAGCACCTCGAGCTCGCCGTCGCCCGGCACACCGATCACCGCCTCGCGCCGCGAGAGGTGCCGGTTGCGCAGCCGCGCCGGCACCGTGCGATGCGCCTCCACCGCGAGCACACCCGGCAGGCGCGCGATCTCGTAGCGCACGCTGGCCGGCCGGTCCTCGACCAGCGAGACCATCACGTCGTGGCGTTGCTGGTCGAAGAAGAAGCTGTCGACCATCAGCTCCAGGGCGTCGAGCCACTGCAGCGACATCACCAGCACCGCGACCGCCGCGGCGACCCCGGTGCTGGTGAGCAGGGCGCGGACCGGCCAGCGCAGGAGCTGGCGCAGCACGATGCGGGTGAGCTGGTCGAACCAGTGCCGGGCGGCAGCGCTCAGCCGCCCCGCCCGCCGGTACACCGCCGGCGCCGGCGGGCGCATCGCCTCCGCCGGCGGGAGTCGCGCCGCGCGCCGGGCCGCGCCGAGGGCACCGGCGAGCGCGGCGCCGAGGCTCACCGCGCCGGCGAGGACGAAGGGCTGCAGACCGGGATGGTAGTAAAGGGTGGGGAAACGAAACATGTCGGCGTAGAGCACGGTGGAGTAGCGACCGAGCCACCAGCCGAAGAGCCAGCCGAGGACCACGCCGGCGCCGGCCAGCATCAGCACCAGCTTCGCGTAGTGCCAGGCGACGGTGACGTTTCCGTAGCCGAACGCCTTGAGCAGGCCGACCTCGCTGCGCTCGGTGGCGATGAGGCGCGCCAGCACCATGTTGGTGAGGAACGCGGCGACGACGAGGAAGATCGTCGGCAGGATTCCGGCCATGCTGCGGAGCTGGCGGATCTCGTTCATCACGAACCAGTTCGACGGCTGATCCTCGCGCGCGATCGCCCCGGTCCCCCCGTAGGGCTCGAGCAGGGCGTCGAGTCGATGCACCACGGTGTCGACGTCGGCGCCGTGCGCCAGCACCAGGGAGACGTCGTTGAACGCGCCGTCGAGATCGAAGGCGGCGGCGAGCACCTCCTCGCCCATCCAGATCACGCCGAAGCGCCGATCGTCGGGCAGCAGGCCTCCGGGGGCGATGGTGTAGACGTACTCGGGCGAGAGCGCGATGCCGGTGACCCGCAGCGCCCGGCGCCGGCCGTTGATCAGCGCGTGCAGCGTGTCACCGACCGCGAGGTCATGCCCGTCGGCGAAGGCCTCGGAGAGCACGGCGCCATCGACCTGTCCTGGCGCCGGCAACGTTCCACGGCGCAGCCACGGCCGATTGAGCACCGGCGCGCGATCCTCCGGAATCGACACCAGGGCGGCGATCACCGGGTCGTCGAACCCCTCGACCTCGACGGTGGCGTGCTTCACCACCCGCGCCTCGAGCACCTGCACCCCCGGAATGTCGCCGATGCGCGTGAGCAGGTGACGCGGCGCGCGGGTGACGTTGCCGAAGACGTCACCGAAGCGCTGGCGCTCGTAGAACAGCGTCGCGGTCTCGAGCAGCGCATCGACCACCGCCAGCGACGAGCACAGCACGCCGACCCCCGACGCGATGATCAGCGCGATCGCGAGCGCCTGGGCGCGCAGCCGCCAGAGGTCGCGCGCGAGCTTGGCGTCGAGCGGGTGTAGCAACCTCACCAGGTGAGCTCCGCCGGCGCGCGGCGCACGGTGTTGCGGCTCTCGTCGACCACCTGACCGTCACCGAAGCGCAGCACCCGGTCGGCCATCGCCGCGATCCCCGAGTTGTGGGTGATCACCACCGCGGTGGTACCGAGATCGCGATTGACCTGCTCGATCGCCTGCAGCACCAGCACCCCGGTGTGGCTGTCGAGCGCACCGGTCGGCTCGTCGCAGAGCAGCACCTCCGGCTGCTTGGCGACCGCGCGCGCGATGGCGACGCGCTGCTGCTCGCCGCCGGAGAGCTGCGCCGGGAAGGCGTCGAGTCGATCGCCGAGACCGACCAGAGCGAGGGCGTCTGCCGGCGACATCGGGGCGCGGGCGATCTCGGTCACCAGCGCGACGTTCTCCTCCGCGGTGAGGCTGGCGACGAGGTTGTAGAACTGGAACACGAAGCCGACGTGGTCGCGACGGTAACGGGTCAGGGCGCGCTCGTCGGCGGTGTCGATGGTCTTGCCGCGAAAACGAAGCTCGCCGCTGGTCGGGTGGTCGAGCCCGCCCAGGATGTTGAGCAGGGTCGACTTCCCGCTCCCCGAGGGCCCGAGCAGCACCACCAGCTCGCCGTCACGGAGCTCGACGTCCACACCGCGCAGCGCGTGGATGTCCACGTCGCCGACGTGGTAGGTCTTGGTCAGTCCTCGGCCGCTGAGGATGGCCGGCGTCGGGCTGGTTGGAGGTGACATCGTGACGCCCCGTACGACGGCGTCACACGGTGCGAGTCGGCACGCCGTCCGAGCCCGCCCTGCTCCGCCTGGCGATCGGCGCCCCGGTCCGTCGTCGAGCGAGCGCCACCGCCTGCCTGGTCCGAATGCAACCTACGAGCGCGCCCCCGCGCCCCACTTGACGCTGATCAACGGCGTTCGAACGCGGCGGTGCCGTGAGTGCAAGACATTGTGAACAGTGAACGAAATTCGTTGCCGCCGCGAGTGCCCCTCAATAGGCTTCGCGTCGTCTCGAGGCGGAGGCGCCCTTCGCGGCGCCGGGGCAGCTCGTCGCGCCCGAGACGCGATCCACCGCGCAGATCGGCACGGTGGAGCCCTCGAGCACCGACAACGCCCACGGGAGCGCCCGCCACGCGGCGCCGCAGACCGGGGCGCGCTCGCGGCGGGGGTGGCGGGTGTCCGCGGCATCATGCCATGGCACGTTCTGGGAGGAATTCGGGTCATCGGCCGAGCCGCGCACCCCGGATCCCCGCCACCCCTCCGCACCCCATGTCGGTCGGCGCGCGCCCCGTGCCGGTGTCAGCCCGAGCGTTTGCCGGGATCCGGGTAGCTCGCGAACACGTCGAGCATCCCGAGCAGGCGCGCGTCCCGCCAGCGCTCGAGATCCGCGATGGACATTCCCGACCAGCGGCGCTCGACCGCGTCGATGAACTCCACCTCGGAGCCGGGGGGGCCCTTCCAACCGAAGTGGGCGATCATGTGGCGCACCCCCCCGCGCCCGCCGCCGAGGTGGCGGTGCAGCATCGGGCCCACCACCGCCCAGCGGTAGCCCGGGCCATAGGTGACCGCCTCCTCGACGTCGTCCCAATCGCATACGCCCTTCTCGACCAGGCTCATCGCCTCGGCGAGCACCGCCTGCTGCAGGCGGTTGGCGAGGTAGGCCTCGATCTCGCGCTTCAGCGGTAGCGCCTTCTTGCCGCAGGCGGTGTAGAAGTCGCACGCCCACCGCATCACCTCCGCGCTGGTGTGCTCACCGCCGACGACCTCGACCAGGGGCACGAGATAGACCGGCACGAACGGGTGGCCGATCACCACCCGCTCGGGGGACTTGCAGCGCGCGGCGAGCCGCGACGGGAGGAACTTCGACGACGAGCTGGCGATCACGGTGTCGCGCGGCGCCGCCGCATCGAGCCGCTCGAGCAGCGCGACCTTGAGCGGCTCGTCGTCCGGGGCGCTCTCCTGCACGAAGTCCGCACCGTCGACCGCGGCCTCCGCGCTCGCCGCCCACCGCAACCGGTCCTGGCTCGCACCGGGGGCGAGGCCGAGGTGCTCCATCGCCGGCCAGGCGCTGGCCACGGTCTCGCGCAGCTTCGCCTCGCCGTCGGGCGCGGGATCCCAGGCGCGGACGTCGAGACCGCGGGCGAGGAAGACGGCCGCCCAGCCCCCGCCGACGGTTCCCGCTCCGACGCAGGCCACCTCGCGCACCGCATTCGACTCCGGTCTCGACATCGTCGTCCTCCTCCGCCGCTCCCAGTGAGCGCACCGCGGCATTATCCGGGTGCCGGGTGCTGCCGAAAACGTCCGGCTGCGACACAATGGGCCTCCCAGCACGGATGCGGGCGTCGCGCCCCCGGCCCGAGCCCGCTCCGACCACCCCCACGAACCCGCGGGAGACAGCGTCATGCGAGCAGAGAATCCCGACCGCGCGCGCCAGGACGTCGGCAACATCGTCATGCTCGAGCACGTCAACGTGACCGTGCCGCGCCAGGATCTCGCGACCCAGTTCTACGTCGTCGGCCTCGGGCTGACCCGCGATCCGTATCTGATGGTCGGCCTCGAGAACATGTGGATCAACGTCGGGCAACAGCAGTTCCACCTGCCGACGTCCGGCCCGCAGGTGATGCGGGGCACCGTCGGTCTGGTGATCCCTGAGCTCGACCGGCTGCCGGCGCGACTCGCCGAGGCGGCGGCGCCGCTCGAGGGCACCAGGTTCGCCTTCGGCGAGGAGGACGATGCGGTGGTCGCCACCTGCCCGTGGGGCAATCGGATTCGTTGCCACGCGCCCGGCCCGCGCTTCGAGGACATGCGCCTCGGGATGGCCTACGTGGAGTTCGACGTCGAGCGCGGCTGCGCCGACGGAATCGCCCGGTTCTATCAGCAGGTGATGGGCGCGCCGTCACGGGTGGAGAGCGCGGCCGACGGGGATGTCGCTCACGTCCGGGTCGGCCGCGGGCAGGAGCTCGTGTTCCGCGAGGTCGACGGCCCGCTCGCCGACTACGACGGGCACCACGTCGCGATCTACATCAGCGATTTCTCCGCACCGTACCGCCGCCTCGGCGAGATGGATCTCGTCTCGCGTGAGAACGGTGACTACGAGTATCGCTTCGTCGACATCAGCGATCCGGCGACCGGCAAGGCGCTGTTTCGCATCGAGCACGAGGTACGCAGCCTCACCCACCCCATTTACCATCGCCCGCTGATCAACCGGAATCCGGAGCAGCGCCAACGCACCTACAGCCGCGGTCGCGACGCCTTCGCGTGACGACGCGACCGGACTACGACGAAGACACCCGAAGGGAGAGAGCAACATGCGACTGAGCGGCAAGACAGTGCTGATCACGGGGGCGGCGCGAGGCATCGGACAGGCGATTGCCGAGCGGCTCGC
Organism: Ectothiorhodospiraceae bacterium; assembly: GCA_024234875.1. Lineage (GTDB taxonomy): Bacteria > Pseudomonadota > Gammaproteobacteria > HK1 > HK1 > JACKNM01. The sequence goes on from JACKNM010000004.1 coordinate 413,626, forward strand.
CGCCGCCGGGGCGGACGTGGCGGTGGCCGACTTGCGCCGCGGCATGCTCGACGAGACGGTATCCCGAATCGAGGCGCACGGCCGTCGCGCGGTCGCGATCGAGGTCGACGTCACGCAACGCGCGCAGGTCGACGCGATGGTGCGGTCGGCCGCCGCCGAGCTCGGGCGGATCGACGCGTTCTTCGCCAACGCCGGAATCATCGAGGTGCAGAACTTCCTCGACGTCGACGAGGGCACCTACGACCGGATCATGGCGGTCAACACCAAGGGGGTATTCCTCTGCGGTCAGGCGGTGGCGCGACAGATGATCGCCCAGGGCGACGGTGGCCGCATCGTGGTCACCGCATCGGTCGCCTCGCGCGTCGGCATTCCGGACATGGCGGCCTACGCCGCGAGCAAGGCGGCGGCGATGTCGCTCACACGCTCGATGGCGCTCGCCCTCGCCCCCCACGGTATCAACGTCAATGCACTGGCACCGGGGATCGTGAGCACCGACATGTGGGTGCAGATCGACGCCCAGCGCGGCCAGCTCCGCAACAAGGCGGTCGGCGAGTCGCTACGCGAGCGCGTGAGCACCATCCCCCTCGGCCGCGCCGCGATTCCGGCCGACGTGGCGGCGGTTGCGGAGTTCCTGGTGAGCGACGACGCCGCGTACCTCACCGGTCAGACCATCAACATCGACGGCGGGGCGTTGCCGAGCTGACGCTTCGACACAGGCCCCGCTGCGCGGGGCCTGGCTCGGCGACCGTGGGGACCGGTGCCACCGCTTGGAGGAGAGGTGCCGCGCCCGAGCCGTCCCGGCTCCTGAGCCACGCCGAGCGCCTCCGAGCCGTCCCGGTCCCTGAGCCACGCCGAGGGCGTCCGAAGGACGCAGTCGAGGCGTGAGTCGAAGGGCGAAGGGCGACCGCGCGGCGCTCAGTGCGCGGCCGCGCGCTTGTCTCCGGTCTGGGTCTGGCTCAGCAGGATCAGCGTCAGCGACACGACCACGATGACGGTCGAGATGGCGTGGATCTTCGGCGTGAACTCGAAGCGGATCATCGAGTAGATGTGGACCGGGATCGTCATCACCTCGGAGCCGGCGAGGAGGTAGGTGATCAGGAAGTTGTCGAACGAGACTGTGAACGACAGGAGCAGACCGCCGAGGATGGCTGGGGTCATCATCGGCAGCGTGATGCGCCGGAAGGTCGTCACCTCGTCCGCGCCGAGATCCATCGCCGCCTCCTCCAGCGAGCGGTCGAAGCCGTACAGGCGAGCCGACACCACCGTCACCACGAACGGCAAGCCGAACAGCACGTGCCCGATCACCACCAGCACGATGCCGCTCTGCAGGTTCAGCAGCGTGGCCATGCTCAGCAGCGCGATACCGGTGATGATCTCGGGGATGATCAGCGGCGACAGAAAATAGGCCCGCGCCAGCTCGCGGAGCTTGAACTGGTGGCGGACCAGCGCCATCGCGCCCAGGGTCCCGATGAACGTCGCGAGAATCGACGACACCACGGCGATCCCTACCGAGGTCTGCAGCGCGTCGATGATCTTCTGATCCCCGAACGCGCGCCCGTACCAGTCGGTGGTCCAGCCGCGAATCGGGAACACCGAGTACTTGGACTTGCTGAACGACATCAGCACGACCATCAGGATCGGCGAGAACAGGAACAGGTAGGCGAGCAGCGCCCAACCTCGCAGCAGGTATCGCCCGATGCGCATGGTCAACCCTGGAGCTTGTCGAACCGGAAGAGCCGGTTGTAGACGAGGATCATCACCAGCGTGATGATCAGGAAGATCGAGGCCAGCGCTCCACCGAACGGCCAGTTGAAGGTGGTGTAGTACTCCTCCCGAATCACGTTCGCGATCATCAGCTCACCCGGGCCGCCGAGGATGTCCGGAGTCAGGAATGAGCCGATGGTCAGGATGAACACCAGCAGACAGCCGGTGCTCACACCGGGCAGCGACAGCGGCAGGGTCACCCGCAGGAAGGTCCGGATGCGCCCCGCGCCGAGATCCATCGCCGCCTCCTCGAGAACCGGATCGATCTTCTCGAGCACCGCGTAGAGCGGCAGGATCATGAACGGCAGGAAGACGTGGGTGAGGCCGACCATCACCGCGGTCTCGGTGTAGAGGAACTTGAGCGGCATGTCGATGATGCCGAGCTCGCGCAAGCCGTAGTTCACCAACCCGTTGGTCCCGAGCATGATCTTCCACGCGAAGGTGCGCACCACGATGGTGGTCCAGAACGGGATGATCAGCGCGACGAACAGCAGATTGCGCCAGCGGCCAGCGGATCGGGCCACGAAGTAGGCGACCGGGTAACCGACGATCAGGCAGATCAGCGTCACCGTCAGCCCGTAGCGCATGGTCTTCATGAAGACCGAGCGATAGACGTCGGTGCCGAGCGCGCGCGCGTAGTTGTCCAGGGTGAACCCCGGGGTCATGATGCCTTCGGCGAAGTGGTAGAAGCTGAAGACCAGCACCAGGGCGATGGGCACGGTGAAGAAGATCACCAGCCAGACGAAGCCGGGCGCGAGCAGCACTCCGAGGCGCAAGCCCGCGCGCGAGCGCAGGCGATCGCCGAGCGAGGCCGGGGCCGCGCCAGCCGCGGCGTCCGCGCTCATCGCAGCCCCTCGGTGATCAGGACCCCCTTGTCGGGACGCCAGCCGATCGTCACCGACGCGCCGGCGTGCCGGGGCTCGCCGCGCTCGACGTTCTGCTCCATCACCGTGACCAGACGCCCGCCGTCGAGTCGAATCTGGTAGCTGGTCGAGGAGCCCTGGTAGATGACGTCCTCGACCTTGCCGTCGTAGCGATTCGGAAGCTCGCGCGCGGCCTCGCCGAGCACCACCTTCTCCGGTCGCACCGACACGCTGACCTTCTGGCCGGTGGAGACGCCGTTGCCCGGGACCCGAATCGCGAGCGCATCCGCGCCGACCGTGATCTCGCCACCGTCCATGGCGTCGACCTTGCCCTCGAAGAGATTGGTCTCGCCGATGAAGTGGGCGACGAATGCGGTGCGCGGGTTCTCGTAGATCTCGTTCGCATCCCCGATCTGCTCGATCACCCCGGCGTTCATGACGGCGATGCTGTTCGACATCGTGATCGCCTCCTTCTGGTCGTGGGTGACGTAGACGAAGGTGGTCCCGACCTCACGCTGGATGCGCTTGAGCTCGAGCTGCATCTGCTCGCGCAGCTTCAGATCCAGCGCCCCGAGCGGCTCGTCGAGGAGCAGCACGGTCGGCTGGCGCACCAGGGCGCGGGCGATGGCGACGCGTTGCTTCTGCCCGCCGCTCAGCTGCCCGATGCGTCGCTTGCCGTACTCCGGGAGCTGGATGAGGTCGAGCATCTGGCCGACGCTGCGCGCGATCTCGGCCTTGGATCCGCCCTGCATCTCGAGCCCGAACGCGATGTTCTGCTCGACCGTCATGTGCGGAAACAGGGCGAGGTGTTGGAACACGAGGTTGGTCGGCCGCCGGAACGGCGGGCGGTTGCGCATGTCCTCGCCGGCGATGGTGATGGTCCCCTTGGTGGGGGTCTCGAAGCCGGAGATCATCCGCATGATGGTGGTCTTGCCGCAGCCCGAGGGCCCCAGCAGCGAGAAGAACTCGCCCTTGCGGATTCCGAACGAGACGTCGTCCACCGCCACCACCTCTGCGAACGTCTTGGTGACGCGCGTGAGCTCGACGTCGTGCTCGGTCATGTCGCTTCTGGTCCTCGTGGCGGCCGCTGTCGATCGGCCGCTCGGTCGCCGCGCGGGATCGGGCCCGGCGCCCGGTCCCGTGCTTCACCTCGGTCTCGGGTGGATGCGCCCGCGCCGGTCGGCGCGGGCGCGCGAGCGCTCGCGGTCAGGCCTTGACCCGATTCGCGATCTCGGTCCACTTGTCGATGTTCTTCAGGTTGTACTCGGGATCGACGAACGTGATGCGGGAGAGGATCTCGTTGCTCGCACCGAGGCGCGCCTCCTCCTCCTGGCTCAGCTTCACCTCGCCGTTGGTCGGTGCGTAGCTGATGCCGTTCAGCACGAAGTTCTTCTGCACCTCGGGCTCGAGCGCGAAATTGATGAGCGCAGCGGCGGCGGCCTTGTTCTCCGCGGTGGTTGGGATGGCCATGGTATCCACCCAGCCGGAGGTGCCTTCCTTCGGCTGCACGTACTGGATCGGATGCCCCTCCTTGCGCAGGTTGTTCACCCGCCCACGCCAGAAGTTACCGACGAAGGCCTCACCGGTGGCGAACAGCTCGGTGCACTCCGCGCCGCTCGACCACCACTTGAGCAGGTTGGGCTTGAGCTCGTTCAGGCGCTTCTCGACGATGTCGAGGTCCTTGATGTCGTTGATGTTCTGCCCGGTGGCGAGCGCCCCGAGGTAGACCGGACCCGAGCCCGAGCCGTAGGCGACGACGCGGCCCTTGAACTGCGGATCCCACATCGCCTCCCAGCTGTCGGGCGCGCTCTTGAGCATGTCCTCGTTGTACGCAATCGCGGTGTCGCCGTAGAAGTAGGCGACCGAGTACACGTCCGGACCCGGGTCGTAGGTCGGCTTCTGGAACTTGTCGTACATTCGGCCGTAGTTCGGGATCGCGCCGAGATCGAGCGGCTGCAGCGCCTTCGCCTGCGCACCGCGGAGGATGAAGCTGTCACTGAGGAACGTCATGTCGACGCGCGAGTTGCCGGTCTTCAGCTTGGCGAGCTGCTCGGAGTTGTTGCCGAAGAACGTGTGCTTGTAGTCGACCCCGAACTCCTTCTTGAACGGCTCGAGGATGTAGTCGCGGACCGCATCCGCATAGCTGCCGCCCCACGACTCGACGTAGACGGTGCCCGACACCTTGTTCTGCGCGCGCAAGATGGCCGGAGCGGCGAGCGCGCCGGCACCGACTGCGGTGGTCTTGAGGAACTGCCTGCGGCTGGCGCTGGTCGGGGTGGTCGGCTTCATCACGTTCTCCTCCTCATGCGGGCGACGGGTTGGACTGGCCGATGGTACGCCCCTGATCCGACGGGGTACAGGCCGCGTGCCGGGCAGCGTCGGCGTCGGAGATCGAGATTGATCGGTGTCAACGCCCGGTCGGCGCTCACGCTGCCGGCTCGCGTCGCGCGACCTGGCCGCGGCCGTCCCAGGCCGGATCGGCCGCTGCCTCGAGCACCCCGTCGTCGCGTCGCGATACCGCATGGACGATACCGGTGTGGCCGCTCGGCGCGACCGGCAGTCCGCGCGCCGCCAGACGCTCGCGCAGCGACGCGTCCTGCACCACCAGTGCGCCGTGCGACCAGTTCGGTCGCGAGCGCGAGACCGCGCTGACGATCCCCTCGCCGAGATCGACGAGCCGTGCGATCACCTGCGCGGTGGCACCGGGGATGCGCTCGCTGCCCGCACCACCGACCGCGAGTCGGGGCAGGCCGCCGCGAAGCAGCACCGCGGGCGTCATCTCGGTACGATCACGCGCACCCGGGGCCGGCTCGTTGGCCATCCGATAGCTGTGCGCGAAGAGGCCGCCGTGCTCGCGGCTGGCCACCCGCGCGCCGAAATGCGGTCCCATCGACTGCGTCAACGCGACGGCCATTGCGTCGCCGTCGACCGCCGCGAGGTTGGTGGTATCGCGCACCGGTCCGGTGGGCCACCGCATGGCGGTGGCGACACGTTGCGTGACCTCGCGCGGCGCGCTCGCGAGCAGCCGCGCGACTCGCGCCTCGAGCGCGCCGACGGTGGCCGGGGTGAGCAACGCATCGTGGTCGAGCGCGGCCGGCCGCGGCGACAGCGTGCCGATCTCCTGCGGCTGCGCCGCCAGCGCCTCGTGCATCGCGATGGCGACGCGCATCGGGTCGAGCGACTGCCCACGCCCGTCACCCGCCGGCGCGCGCTCGAGCAGGGCGAGCATCAGCGCGAGGGTATGTCCCCACGCCTGGCGGCCCACCGTGACCAGCTCGTGGTCGCGATAACCGATGCGCACCACCTCGCCGTCGAGGGCCTGGCAGCCGGCGAGCTCGGCCTCGGTCCAGAACCCTCCACCGGCGCGATTGTCGGCGACCAGCGCCGGACCGGCGTCCGCGTGCAACGCCGCCGCCCCGCCGCGGGCGATCGCGTCGAGCAGGTCCGCGAGCGCGGGGAGTCGGTGTCGGGAGCCCGCCGCCGGCGCGCTGCCGTCGGCCGCGAGCCAGTGCCGGCGCGCGCCGGCGTCGCGTGCGAGATCCGCAGCCGCGCCGGCCCACGCCAGCGCGAGATTCGGGCCGACCACGAATCCGGCACGCGCGAGCGCGGCCGACGGTGCGATCAGGTCGGCCCACGGCATCCGACCGTGGCCGCGGTGCAGCCGCTCGAGCGCCGGGAGCAGGCCCGGCAGCGGGGCCGCCGCGTGCCCCTCGCATCGCCCGCGCGCCGGGCCGAGAACGTCCGGCGCGCGCGTCGCACCGTCGATCGCCTGCGCGCTGTCGCCATCGACGACCACCGCGTGGCAGCGGCCGAGGAGGCTCGCGTTGGCCGGGTCCGCGACGGTGAGCGCGACCGCGGTCGCGACCGCGGCGTCGGCGGCGTTCCCACCCGCCTCCAGCACCGCGCATCCGATCTCGGTCGCCGCGGCGGCGCTGCTCGCCACCGCACCGATGTCGCTCGTCGTGCTCACGTCCGCCCGGTCCACCATGGTCGATCGGCGGGCACTGTAGCGGAGTGGGTGGCCGGCGTCGCGGCGTCGCCTCGCGTTGCGCAATCGCACATCGCGGACGATGTCGGCCTGCTACGCTCGTGGCGTGGACTACGCGAACTTCGAGGTCATCGTCAGCGACGGCCCGCCCGGCGCCTATCCCGTCTACGTGATGGGAACGCGCTCGCGCGCGGCGAGTGGAACGCTCGCGCTCGACCCGACGGCGGACGAATGGGTCGACGCGCTCGCGCGCCTCGAGGACCGGCATCGCACCGATCGCGAGTTCCTCGCCGCCTTCGGCCGCGAGCTCTACCGGCGCCTGCTCGCGGGCGAGCCCGGCGAGCTGTTCGAGGACTGCTTCCGCGAGGTGAAGGGCCGTAACCACGCCGGCATCCGGTTGCGTCTTCGCATCACGCCGCCTGCGCTCGCCGCGCTGCCGTGGGAGCTCCTGTACTCCGATCGCGAGCGCAATCACCTCGCGAGCCTCGCGCGCTGCTCGCTGGTGCGATTCATGGCGAGCGATCAGCCGGCACGCGAGATCGACGTCAATCCGCCGCTCAGGATGCTGGTGTGCATCGCGCAGGCGCCGCCACCCTGGCCGCAGCTCGACGTCGAGGCCGAGCGCACCGCGATCGAGGAGACCCGGCGCGCGCTGGGTGACCGCGTCGAGGTGCGCTGGCTGGAAGGCGCGATCACCGCGCAGGCGATCGCCACCGCGCTGGTCGAGCACGACGTCGACTGCTTCCACTTCATCGGCCACGGCGAGCGGGTCGGCGACAGCGGGGCGCTGGTGCTCTGCGACGGCAACGGTGACGCCGCTCCGCTCGGCGACGCCGAGGCGGCCGAGATCTTCGGTCGCGCGACCGGCATCAAGCTGATGATGCTCAACGCCTGCAAGGGCGCGTCGCGCTCGTCGACGGACTCGATCGCCGGCATCGCGCCGGCGCTGGTCCAGGCCGGTGTGCCGGCGGTGGTGGCGATGCAGCACACCATCCTCGACGAGGCGGCGGTGCTGTTCGCGCGCTCGTTCTACGAGTGCTTCTTCGGCGACGCCAACCTCGGGCTGGTCGACGTCGCGGTCTCGCACGCGCGTGGCCAGATCGGGCGCCGCTTTCCCAGCCAGCGCGACTTCGCGATGCCGGTGGTGTTCCTGCGCACCGAGACCGGGTTGCTCCTCTCCGTCCCCGGTCGTACCCCGGCGGCGGCGAGCGCGGCCGGCCGCGCCCGGCTGCAGGCGGAGATCGCGACCCGCGAGGCGCTGGTCGCCGACGCGCCGGCCGACAGCCCGCGCCGGACCGCGCAGGTCGAGCGCATCGCGGCGCTGCGCGGCCGTCTGCGTCGTCACGTGCTCGCGGTGCTGGCGGGGGTGGGCGCGCTCGCGGCGACCCTGGTCGCGCTCTGGCTGGCGCTCTTCGACCCCTACGACCTGCGCCTCGAGCGCATCACCCTCGCGCTCGGTCACGCGCTCTCGCCGCCGACACTGCACGCCGACATCGCCTTCGTGCGCATCGACGCCGACAGCGAGGCGCGCTACGGCCAGCGCCTCGGTCCGAGCTGGCGCGCCCTGCACGCGCGAGTGGTCGACGCGCTGGCCGAGGCTGGCGCCAGCACCATCGTCTTCGACGGCGACTTCGCCCACGCGACCACTGCCGACGATGCGTTGGCCGCCGCCATCGACCGCGCCGCCTCCCGCGCGCCGCCGACGCGGGTGGTCCTCGGCTACACCGATCTCTGGGACGAGGCGCCGGCCATCGCCCCGCGACTGCGGGCCTCGCGCGCGCACACCGGCGTCGCGTGCTTCGGCGGCATCGGCTCCCTCGCCCGCACCATGCCGGCCATCGCCATCGACCCGGCCGGCGCGCGCCCGTCGCGGCCCTCGCTCGCGCTGGCCGCCTTCGTCGCCCATCGCTACCGCGGCGCGGCGCCGCGCATCGGGCTCGCCGTCGGCGACGCGAGCCTGCACCTCGGCGCCGCCGGCGGGCTGGCGGCGACCGAGCGTCGCCTGTTCGACACCGAGGTCCGCACCGCGACCCAGGACGACAACGCCTGCCCCGCCCTCGCCGCCGGGGACGTCGTCGGCTCGCTGATGCTCGACCCGGTCCCGGCGGCGAGCCTGCGCGAGACGGCCACGGTCGTGCGCTACGAGGATCTGCTCGACGACCGAGCAGCACCGGCGGCGCTCGCCGCGCTGCGCGGGCGGGCGGTGGTGGTCGGCTACGCCTCGACGCGTGACGACTTCGCGCTGTTCGCGGGCTCGGGCGAGCGGCGATTCGGCTACGAGCTGCACGCCGACGCCCTGAACAGCCTGCTCACCGATCGCGCCATCCGCCCCGCCGGCACCGCGGTGCAGCTCGGCCTGATGCTCGCGCTGGTGGTGGCGACCGTCGCGGTGAGCGTCGTGCCCGGCTGGAGCGGGCGCTGGCCGTCACGGCTCGGCGCGCTGGCGGTGGCCACTGTCGGCCTCGCGGTCGCCCTGGTCGCCTATCTGGTCGGGGCGACACTCTTCGACAGCTTCTATCTGCTGGTCGCGGTGGCCACCGCGCACTGGCTCGCAACCCGCACCCGGCGCTGGCTCGAGTGAGCGCCGTCGGCAGACCGAACGCGGAGGAACCGCCCATGTCCCGAGCACGCCGCCATCGCGAGTTCCACCTCCGCCACCCGGCCCGGCTGGTGCTCGCACTCGTCGTGACGGTGGGTACGTTGCTCGGCCTCTCGCCCGCCACCGCCCAGCCCCCGCTGCGCTACACCATGGAGCAGGCGGTGGTCGCCGGGCGGCCGGCGACGGCGGCGGACTTCGCGGACATCCTGGTGGTCTGCGGCAGCCAGGCGCGCTCGGGGGCGCCAGGGCTCGAGCTCGCCCCCGGCTGCCTGATGGAGACCGGACGCGACACGGTGGTCGCCACCATCGACGGCGACGGGGCGGAGATCATCGCCGAGCCGCGCAGTCAGGTGGACTTCCTCCCCGACGCCATCCGGGTGGTCGCCGGGCGGGTGTTCGTCAAGATCCGCGAGGCGCTCGGCTGGCGCCAGTTCGAGGTCGACACCATCTTCGCCCGCGCCGCGCCGGACATGACGATGTTCGAGGTCGAGATCCGCGACGACGCCGCGGTGTTCCGGCAGTTCGAGGGGCGGGTGCGGGTGACCGGCGAGGGCTCGACCCGCGGCACCGTCGTCATCACCCCGGGTCAGGCGGCGGACGCGCGCCGTGGCGCCGACGTGACGCGTCGGCCGATGAGCCGGGCCGAGATCGCCGAGGTGGTCGAGCGGATCCGGGCGGTCGAGCGCGCGCTCGGCACCCAGATCGACCGCGGCTCCAACGTCGACCTGCTGATCCCGGATCTGACCGAGCCACAGGTCCGCATCGACGCCTTCGGCGCCGCCGGCGACGTGCTCATCTGGCAGACCACCGGCGCCGAGCGGGTCGAGATCCTCGGCCTCGGAGCGGTGCCACCGAGCGGCGACCTCCAGGTTCGGCCGCGCGAGACCACGCGCTACGAGCTCGTCGCCCACGGCGCCGACGGCTCGACCGCGCGCGCGAGCGCCACGGTGGTGGTCGAGCCGGCACCGACCGCCGCGCCACCGCGAATCGTCTACTTCGACTCGCGCGACGGCGTGCTGCGCTGGCGCACCGAGAACGCCCGCACGGTGGAGATCCAGGGCATCGGCCGGGTCGCGGCCGAGGGCGACATGCGGGTCTCGCCGCAACAGACGACGCGCTACGTGCTGATCGCCCGCGGCGCCGACGGCCGCAGCGACAGCGCGACCACCACGGTCGAGGTGCGGCCAGCGGAGCCGGCGGCCGCACCGCGCATCGTCTACTTCGAGGCCCGCGACGACGGCAGGGGCGCGCTGCTGGTGTGGAGCGCAGTCGACGCCGACTCCGTCGAGCTGCTCGGCGTCGGCACCATGCCAACGACCGGGCAGTGGCGCGTGTCGCCGCGGCAGCCCACCCGCTACACCCTCGTCGCCCGCGGGGTCGACGGCCGCAGCGTGCAGGCCTCGGTGACCGTGCGCCCGCCGGCGCCCGACGTCGCGCCGCCGCAGATCCTCGCCTTCCAGGCGACCGGCAACCTGCTCACCTGGCGCACCTCGGGGGCGACGGTGGTGCGGATCTCGGGCCTCGGCACCGTGGCTGCATCGGGACGGGTGCAGGTCGACCCGAGGAAGAGCGGCTACAGCTACACCCTGACCGCCACCAATGCCGTCGGGCAATCGGTCGAGCGCACGGTGCGGCTCACCCTGGAGCAAGAGCCGTCGACCGGCGGCATCATCCAGCGCATCCCGATCCTGCCGAACCTGCGCCAGCTGGAGCAGACGGAGCCGCAGCAACAGGTCCGCTGAGCGACCCTCGGGGGGCGGGCACGGCAGCGTCGTGCGGGCGGGCGGGGACGGGGCCCCGCCCCTACAAGCACGCCCGCAGGGCGCCGGCCAGCCCGCGCATCAGCTCGAACCAGAGCTCGGGCCCCGGCTCGAGCGCGACGCCCACCGGGTCGAGCACGCCGACCCGGGCTCCGGTGCCCTCGACCAGGGTGCCGACCAGTCGCGGCGCGAACTGGGGCTCGGTGAACACGCAGCGCGCGCCGAGGGTGACGATGCGCTCGCGGATCTCGGTCACCCGACGCGCCCCCGGGGTGCGCCCGGGGGCGACGGTGACGGCACCGACTGCTCGCATGCCGAAGCTGCGCTCGAAGCCCTGGTAGGCATCGTGGAACACGACGTACGGCACGTCGCGGACCGGCGCGAGAATCTCCACCACCTCCCGCCGGAGCGCCTCGATGCGCGCCTCGAGGCGCATCACGTTGCTCCGATAGCGCGGTCCGTTGCCGGGGTCGACGTCGGCCAGGACGCGGGCGACCGCCGCCACCATCGCGCGCGCGTGGTCGGGATCGAGCCAGATGTGCGGGTCGGGCGCGCCGCCGGCGTGATCGTGGTCCTCCGCGGCATGCCCGTGCGCCTGCCAGACGCCGCCCTCGCGAGCCGGCCACGGCCGGACCCCCTCGGCCTCCATCAGCGCCACGTCGACCCGGCCATCGCCGCCGGCGGCGAGCGCGCGGGCGAGGGCGATCTCGAGACGCGGGCCGACCCAGAACACCACCCGGGCATGCTCGATGGCACGGCTCTCCGAGGGTCGTAGCGCGTAGCTGTGCGGCGAGGCGCCGGCGGGCATCAGCAACGTGGGCGCGCCGACCCCGTCCATCACCGCTGCCACCAGCGAGTGCACGGGCGCGATGCTGGCGACCACCGCGGGCGCGTCGGCCACCGCGGGACGGGAGGCGACGACCGCGAGCAGGCAGCCGGCGGTGGCGAGGGACCGGCGCGCGCGGGCGCGCAGCCACCGCAGCAGCGAGTGCCCGGCGAGCGATGGAGCGAGATTCATGGAATGTTATAAAGTTGCGTTCGGCCGAATACGATAACCGACTGGTGGTCGCCGACGCACCCCACGGCTCGCCGACGACGGCGCGCGCGGCGTCACCCCGGCATCCGGCCCCGCTCGTTCGCTCCGAGGATGCCCGATGGACTCGACCACTTCCGAGCGCGTGCTGTCGAGCTTTCGCTCGGCCGGCCACGATCACCGCCGCTGCGTGCAGGACGCGCTCGCCCGGGCGGAGCAGCTCTGCCAGGCGCGCGGCGCACGGCTGACCGCGATTCGCCGCCGCATCCTCGAGCTGGTGTGGCAATCCCACCAGCCGGTGCTCGCCTACGACCTGCTCGATCGGCTGCGCCTCGAGCGCGCCCGCGCCGCGCCGCCGACGGTGTACCGGGCACTCGAGTTCCTGCGCGAGCACGGCCTGGTGCACCGCATCGAGAGCCTCAACGCCTACGTCGGCTGCGCCGACCCCCGCCGCGAGCACGCCGGCCAGTTCCTGATCTGCGACGCCTGCGGTGCGGTGGCCGAGCTCGACGACCCGGAGATCGGCGGGCTGATCGAGGCCCGCGCGCGCGGAGCGGGGTTCGAGCCCGCGAGCCAGATGGTCGAGGTGCACGGCCGCTGCCCGCGGTGCCGGCACGGCGCGCCGCCAGCGCCGGTCCCCGCGACGTGAGCGCCGGCGGCGACGACACCGCGCTGCTGTGCCTGCGCGATCTCTCGGTGCGCTTCGGCCACCAGCCGGCGGTCGACCACGTCGACCTCACCGTCGGAGCGGCCGAGATCGTCACCATCCTCGGGCCGAACGGCTCGGGGAAGACCACCCTGGTCCGCGCCGCGCTCGGCCTGGTCACGCCGAGCGCGGGCACGGTGTGGCGGCGGCCCGGCGCGCGCATGGGCTATGTGCCGCAGAGCATCGCGGTCGACGCGACCCTCCCCCTCACCGCCGGCCGCTTCGTGCGGCTCGGCCAGGGCGAGGGGGTGTTCGACCCGCTCGCGGCGCTCACCGAGGTCGGCGCCGAGCACCTGGTCGACGCGCCGATGCGCGGGCTCTCCGGTGGCGAGATGCGCCGGGTGCTGCTCGCACGGGCGCTCGCCCGGGCGCCGGACCTGCTGGTCCTCGACGAGCCGACGGCGGGTGTCGACGTCGCCGGGCAGGGCGAGATGTACCGCCTGATCGCCGCCATTCGCGACCGCCACCGCTGCGGCGTGCTCCTGGTCTCGCACGATCTCCACCTGGTGATGGCGGCCACCGACCGGGTGCTCTGCCTCAATCGGCACGTCTGCTGCACCGGCACGCCGGAGGACATCGCGGACCACCCGGAGTACCTGCAGCTGTTCGGACCCCGGCTCGGGCGCACGCTCGCGGTCTACACCCACCAGCACGACCACGCCCACGACCTCCACGGCGACGTCGCCCGCGGCCCCGCTCCGGGAGCGACCCGCGTTGGATGAGTTCCTGGTACGCGCCGCCCTCGGCGGCGTCGGCGTCGCCGTCCTCGCCGGACCCATCGGCTGCTTCGTGGTCTGGCGGCGCATGGCCTATTTCGGCGCGACGCTCTCCCACGCCGCGCTGCTCGGCGTCGCGCTCGGCTTCCTGCTCGACCTCGATCTGCACCTCGCGATCCTCGCCGTGTGCACCCTGATCTCGCTCGGGCTCTACCTCCTCGACCGCAACCCGCAGCTCGCGAGCGACACCCTGCTCGGCATCCTCGCCCACTCCAGCCTGGCGCTCGGGCTGGTGCTGATCGGGCTGCTCGACCGCATCCGGATCGACCTGCTCGGCTACCTGTTCGGCGACGTGCTGTCGGTGAGCTGGACCGACGTGGTGTGGATCTGGGTCGCGGCGGCGCTGTGTCTCGCCCTGCTCGGGCGGCTGTGGACACGGCTGCTGACGATGACCGTGCACGAGGATCTGGCGCGGGTCGAGGGCATCGCGGTCGAGCGCATGCGCCTCGCGTTCCTGCTGCTGGTGAGCGTGATGGTCGCGCTCTCGATGCAGATCGTGGGGCTGCTGCTCACCGTCTCGCTGCTCATCCTGCCGCCGGCCACCGCGCGCCGGGTGGCCTCGAGCCCGGAGCAGATGGCATGCATCGCCACCGCGCTCGGGTGTGTCTCGGTGCTGGTCGGGCTCGCCGCGTCGATGGCCTGGGACACCCCGGCGGGTCCGACCATCGTGGTCGCCGCGACGGTGCTCTTCGCCCTGACCTCGCTCGTGGCGGCCCGCGGATGAACGCCGAGGGGGCGCCGGGGCGTGGGTGGCTTCGGCGCTTCGTGGCGCGCATGCGGGACGAGCTCCGCGTGCTGTGGCTGGTCGGCCGCGACCCGGAGGTACCGCTCGCCGCGCGCGTGCTGGTGGTGCTGGTCGTCGCCTATGCGCTGAGCCCGATCGATCTGATTCCCGACTTCGTCCCGGTGCTCGGCCTGCTCGACGACGCGATCCTGGTCCCGCTCGGCATCTGGCTCGCGATGCGCCTGGTGCCCGAGCAGGCGTGGGCGCGCGCGCGGGCACGGGTCCACTCCACACCGGCGCGCCTGCCGCGGTCGCGACTCGGTGCATCGCTGATCCTGATCACTTGGGCGGCGGCGATCGCGGCCCTTACGCTAGCGCTGGCATGAACCATCGGACACCGACATGGACGACCCTCGGAAGGCAATCCGGCTGATCGCGTCGACCGCGGTGGCGACGGTGCTGGCGTTCACCGCAGGCTGTGCATCCCTGCTCGGCAACGGCGAGGGCGAGGCTCTGTACGCGGACCACTGCGCCGGCTGTCACGGCCACGCCGGGCGCGGTGACGGGCCGATCGCACCACGCCTCGGCCGCCCGCCGAGCGATCTCCGCCGGCTCGCGCGCGACAACGGTGGGTCCTTCCCCGAGACACTCGTCTATCAGGTCGTGGAAGGGCAGCGCCTGGTCGACGGCCATGGCACGCGCGACATGCCGGTGTGGGGCCGGGTCTTCGCCCGCGACGGCGGCGAGGCGGCGGCGACCACGCGTATCGACGCGCTGATTCACCACCTCGAGCGCATCCAGCTGCGGTGACCGGGGGCGCCCCGCCGATGGCGCGCTCTCGCCCCATCCCCCGCCGCGCTCCGTGCTAAGTTTCCTCGCCCCGACTTGCAGACGAGGAGACGACCGAGGTGGATTCGCTCAGCAATGTATTCGTGACCGAGGCCTCCCGCTTCGACGGGCCGGTGCTGGTGACCGGCGCCGGCGGCTGCATCGGAAGCTGGGCGCTCGCCATCCTGACCCGGGCCGGAGTGCCGGTGGTGGTGCTCGACGCCTCCGAGAGCAAGCGCCGTCCGCGCCTGCTGATCGACGACCCGACCCTCGACGCCGTACCCTGGGTGGTCGCCGACATCGCCGACACCGAGGCGGTGGAGCGCACCGTGGCCGAGCATCGGGTGCGGGCCATCGTCCACCTCGCCGCGCTGCAGGTGCCGTTCTGCAAGGCCGATCCGGTCGCTGGCGCCCGCGCCAACGTCGTCGGCACCGTCAACGTGCTGGAGTCCGCCCGCCGCCACGGCATCCGCCGGGTCGCCTACGCGAGCTCCATCGCCGCCCACGGCGCGGACGAGAACGCGCCGTGGCTCGCCACCCTGTACGGCGCCTACAAGCGGTGCGACGAGATGATCGCGCGCGTCTACTGGCAAGACTGGCAGGTGCCGAGCGTCGGCATGCGCCCCGGCGTGGTGTACGGCATCGGCCGCGACCAGGGGATGACCTCGAAGACCACGGTGGCCATCCTCGCCGCCGCGGCCGGGCGAGACTACAGCGTCCCCTTCCGCGGCCCGACCTCCTGGCTCTATGCCGGCGAGGTGGCATCGGCCTTCGTGCAGGCGGTGGCCACCGAGCGCGAGGGTGCGGCGGTATTCGACTGCAATGGCGTGCCCGCGTCGGTCGAGGCCGGCCTCGAGCACCTTCGCCGACTCGAGCCCGCAGCCCGGGTCGAGGCCACCGGCTCGGCGCTACCGTTCCCGTTCGACCTGAGCGACGACCCGCTGCGCGCATACATCGGCGACTACGGTCGCATCTCGATGCAGGACGGGATCGCGGAGACCCTCGGCGCCTTCCGCGCGCTGCTGGACGCCGGCAAGGTCGACGCCGACTCGATTGCCTGAACCACGCAGGAGCACTGCCGTGACCAAGGACTATGTCGCCCACGCCAGGGAGATCGACGACAACGCGCGTCGACTCGCCCAGGCCGCGCCGGAGGTGATGCGGGCGCTGCGCGCGAACCGCGAGACCGTCTACGGCGACGGCGCGCTCGACGCGTCGACCAAGGAGCTGATCGCGCTCGCGGTCGGGATCGTGATGCGCTGCCAGGGCTGCGTCACCCACCACACCCGGCTGGCGGTGAAGAAGGGGGTGAGCCGCGAGCAGCTCGCGGAGATGATCGGGGTGTGCATCCAGATGGCGGGTGGACCGGCGATGGCGTTCGGCGGCGAGGCACTGGCGGCCTTCGACCAGTTCACCGACGCCGCCACGCCGAAGAGCGGCGACTGACCACCGGCAGGGGCCGGCCCCCGTGCCGGCCCGCGGCGTGGCGGCGACACGCCCGGTCGGTGGGCGGCCACGGGGGCCGCCCCTACGGGCACCGGATCGCAATGCCACCTGGGGGGGTCGGGGGCTGACTCCGCCGCCGGCCACGCGCCTGTTATGCTCGCGGCGACTCCTTGCTGCGACCTCGAGAGAACGCCGTGGACAAGATCGACAACCTGGCCGACCCGCGCGTGCAGCGCGCCATCAACGGCGAGCGCATCGCCGTGCTGGCGACGGTGCAGCCCGACGGCGGCCCGCTGGCGATGCCGATGTGGTTCGTGTTCGACGAGGAGTCGATCGGGATGGTGAGCGTCGACCGCCTGCGCAAGGTCCACAACATCCGCCGCGACCCCAGGGTGTGCGTCACCGTGGACGGCGGCGCCCGCGACGCGACCTGGTGTGTCATCGTCCAGGGCCGCGCCGAGTTCGTGACCAGCGCCGGCGAGCGCCACCTCCTCGCCGAGCGCTTCCTGGTGCGCTACGGGGCGACGCTCGAGAGCCGGTGGGGCGGGCGTACGGTGCCCGCGGACCGCACGTTCTTCCGTATCGTCCCCGAGCGCATCACCGCCTGGGGCCTGCCGGAATGAGCGTGCTCGAGCCCGCACCCCAGCCGACCGGCGACGCCGTGGTCCTCGACCACATCGGACACTGGGTGCCCTCGCTCGCACCGGCGGCCGACACCTTCGAGGCCATGGGCTTCGTGCTCACCCCGTACGCGGTGCACGCTCAGGGAACGAGCCTCGACCCGACCGCCCCGGCCGGCAGCGCGAACCGCTGCGCGATGCTCCCGGCTGGATACCTGGAGCTGCTCGAGCCGATCGGTGACACACCAATCGCGCGCGAGCTCCGCGCCGGCATCGCACGCCATCCCGGGGTGCACATCGCGGCCTTCGCCGTCGCCGACGCGGCGGCGCATCACGAGCGACTGGCGGCGGCCGGGTTTCCGCGCCGGCCCCTGGTCGCGCTCGAGCGCGGCATCACCGACGCGAGCGGCGCGCCGGCGACGTTGCGGTTCTCGGTGAGTCGTCCGCAGCCCGGCAGCCTGCCCGAGGGCCGGGTGCAGGTGCTCACCCACCACACCCCGGAGCTGCTGTGGGAGACGCGCTGGCTCGATCATCCCAACACCGCCCACGCGCTCACCGACCTCGTATTTTGTGTCGACGACCCGCACGAGGCGGCGGCGCGCTACGGGCGCTACCTCGACCGGCCGGCCCGCGCGGTGGCCGGTGGCCACGTCATCACGCTCGACCGCGGCCAGCTCACCCTGCTCACGCCCGCGGCGGTGACCGCCACGCTCGGCGAGGGGACGGTGCCGGCGGTGCCGGCCATGGTCGGGTACGTGGTGCAGTGCCGGGACGTCGGCCGCGCGTTGCGCTCGGTCGAGGCGAGTGGGCTCGCGCATCGGGTGTCGAGCGACGGCGCAGTCGTGGTGCGGTTGCCGGCGGACACCGGGGGTGTGGTGGTGCTCACCGGGCTGAGGGCCGATTCGCTCTGGGGCTGACCGCCTCGGCGATCAACGCGTCTGCGCGCAGGCGGGTCCGCAGCGCGCGCCGGACCTCCTGCCACCGAAACCGCACGGAGTTGCGCACGATCTCCTCGTCGAGCTGCTTGAGCTCGTCGACGATCGGCGCCCACCGCACCAGCGCGCCCGGGCTCGCCGCGAACGCGGTCTCGTCGTCCGGCACCGCGGACCAGTCCACCGCCTCGAGGCGGCGGCGGACCTCGGCGGCGTGGACCTCGAAGGTGTCGTCGGCATCGTCGGGGCGGGCGACCGCTTGCAGGATCGCGTCCACCACGTCACGAACCAGCACACCGGCCGACGCCGGGTCGGCGCCGCCTCGCCGCGCGATCAGGCCACCGGCGTAGACCGCGAGATCGGCCAGGCAGTCGAGCCAGACGTGCCACTTGGCCACGTTGATCGAGCGAACGAACACGTCGTCGGTGAACAGCGTCGGGTAACGCAGCCCGGCGCGGGTGCGTAGATAGCCGTAGAGCGAGGTCTGCGCGACCAGGTTGGCGTTGCCTTCGAGAAAGCGGCGCAGACTCTCCGTATCGTCGACCGGCTCGCGGTGCGCGCGGCCACGCATCCCACCGATGTACTCGCCGAACGTTCGCGCCACGGCGCGACACCGCGACCACCAACCGAGCCCGATCATCGCACCGGCCTCGTTCATGTCGGCGCATGCGCGCGCCCGGCTCTCGACCCGGGGACTACGCACACGAGAGACCTTTCTCGTACCACCGGCGCGCGGCGCCGCCTCCGTTCCCCGCAGCTCGGGGGCACCGCCCGTCTGTGACCAAGAACGACAAAACCCTTGACTATCGCATTGAAAAAGTTGCTATCTATCCCGGCCGCTCGCCGATGGCCGGAGGTCATTGCGCGCGGCGACCGTCCGTCCCGCGCGCGTGGCGCCAGGGGGCGCCTCGCAACAACAAGAGCAGGGGGACGAATAGACCAGGTCTTGGATCGGGTCCACACCACAGGGGGTCTGCGATGAGCACCGATGTCGATCAAAGGGCTTTGCATTGGGAGCGCACCAAGCGCTTGATGTTCGTGCACATAGGCATCTGGTTCGTGTTCTCGTTCGTGGTTCACTGGTTCGCGCCGCAACTCAACGGCATGTCCTTCATGCACTTCCCGCTCGGATACTACATGGCGGCGCAGGGCGCGCTCGTCGTCTTCGTCATTCAGCTCTTCGTCTTCGTGCGGCAGCAAGACGCCATCGACCACGAATGCGGCGTGGCGGAAGACTGAGCGGAATCCCGGGGGAAATGTCATGAGCATGTTCAGGATGCAGGGTGCCTTCATCGACAACCTGCCCAAGATCTACGGCCTGTACACGGGGGGGTTCCTGGTGTTCGTGGCGCTGATGGCCATCCTCGAGCAGATGGGCCTCGGCGCCGACACCATCGGCCTCCTGTTCGTCGGATTCACCATCGCCATCTATGCGCTGATCGGCTGGCTGTCACGCACCATGCAGGTCGACGCGTACTACGTCGCCGGACGCCAGGTACCACCGGTGTTCAACGGCATGGCCACGGCAGCGGACTGGATGTCCGGCGCGTCGTTCGTGGCGATGGCGGGCGGCATCTACATGGGGGGTCATCCGTACCTCGCGTTCGTCGTCGGCTGGACCGGCGGCTACGTGCTGGTCGCGGTGCTGATGGCGCCGTACTTGCGCAAGTTCGGGTGCTACACGGTTCCGGACTTCATCGGCACCCGTTACGGCGGCAACCTCGCGCGCTTCATCGCGGTGGTGGTGCTGGTGGTCGCGTCGTTCACCTACGTGACGGCGCAGATCAACGCCACCGGGACGATCGCGGCGCGCGCGCTGCTGATTCCGTTCGAGGTCGGGGTGTGGTTCGGCCTGCTCGGCATCCTGCTCTGCTCGATGCTCGGCGGCATGCGGGCGGTGACCTGGACCCAGGTGGCGCAGTACATCGTGCTGATCATCGCCTACCTCGTGCCGGTCATCTGGATGTCCAACAAGCAGGGCTTCGGCATCATCCCACAGCTCGTCTACGGCGATGCGGTGGCGAAGATCATCGAGCTCGAGGCCGTCCACCAGATCGGCACGCTCAAGCCGGCCGAGGCAGTGGCGGGAATGAGCGCGCTGGTGAACCCGCACTCCGCAGCCGCCGACTCGGCCATGGCGTCGTGGCGCTTCGTGACCCTGGTCGCATGCATGATGCTCGGCACCGCCTCGCTGCCGCACATCCTGATGCGCTACTTCACCACGCCGTCGGTGAAGGCGGCTCGAAGCTCGGTGGCGTGGTCGCTGCTGTTCATCTTCTTGCTGTACTTCACCGCGCCGGCGCTGGCGACGTTCACCAAGCTGCAGATCCTCGACCCGGCGCTCGCCACGAGCATCATCGGCAAGGCGATCTCGGACGTGAACGCGCTGGAGTGGATCCAGAAATGGAGCAACGTCGGGTTCTTGAAGATCATCGACTCCAATGGCGACGGGATACTGCAGATCAACGAGTTCTTCATGCGCGGTGACATCGTCGTGCTGGCGACTCCGGAGATCGCGGGTCTGCCCTACGTCATCTCCGGCCTGGTCGCGGCTGGCGGCATGGCGGCGGCGATGTCGACGGCGGACGGGCTCCTGCTCGCCATCGCCAACGCGCTGTCGCACGATCTCTACTACAAGATGATCGATCCGAAGGCGGAGACGAGGAAGCGTCTCATCGTCGCGCGCGTGCTGTTGCTCGTGATCGGTGCGGCCGGGGCCCTGGTGGCGAGCTTGAAGCTCACCGGGATCCTCGGTGCGGTGGCCTGGGCGTTCTGCTTCGCCTGCTCGGGGCTGTTCTTCCCACTGGTGCTCGGGGTGTGGTGGAAGCGCGCCAACCGGGCCGGCGCCATCGCCGGCATGGCGGGCGGGCTGATCGCCGGGTCGTGGTACCTCTACATGGTCAAGTTCGCCGGCATGAAGCCGTGGCTCGGTCTGGACGATCTGCGCTTCGGGATCGTCGGCATGGCGGTCAGCCTGGTCGCCATGGTGGTGGTCACGCTGATGACCGAGGAGCCGGACAAGGAGACCCAGGCCATGGTGGACGAGATCCGCATCCCGCGCGGTGACACCGTGCTCGGCTCGAGCCACTAGGCCGGACGCAGGTCGAAGGGGCCGGGGCGGAGACACCGTCCCGGCCCGATACCGTCTCCCGTCGCTCCCCGACATCGAGCACCCCGCATGACCGATCCGTTCCCGCTCTGGGTCATCGTCGTCGACTACGCCCTCGGCATGGTGATGTGGACGCTGATCGGTCGGTTCGCGATGGGGTTGTTCCTGCCCGAGACGAGCGACTTCTTCTTCATGCGTTTCTTCGTCCGTGTGACCAACCCGTTGATCCGACTGTTCGCGCCGATCACCCCGGGCTTCCTGGTCCCGGCGCTGGTTCCCCTCTACGTCGCCTGGTTCTTCTACATGGCGCGTTTCTACCTGATGCCGTGGCTGCTCGGTTACTCGGTGATGGGCATGCTCTCGTTCCCGCTCGAGAGCGAGATCGCACAGGTCATCGCAAGCGTTCTCGGGCGACTCCTGAACTGAGCGCGCCCGGGCGCACTCGACCGACCCAGGACGTGTCGCCGCGGAGTCACCCATGGCGCCGATCAGCCTCTCCACCCCACTGATGTCCCTCGACGGCGTGGTCCTCGACACCGAGACCACGGGCCTGAACGCGGCCACCGCCCGGGTGATTCAGATCGGGGCGATCCACTTCGCGGCGTCGCAGCTCGCGGCGCAACGCTTCGAGACCCTGGTCGACCCGGGTGTGCCGATCCCCCCCGAGACGACCGCGGTCCACGGTATCCGCGACACCGACGTCGCCGGGGCGGGCGATTTCGCCAGCGTGGCCGAGGCGCTCGCCACCTTCGTCGCCGACCGCGTGGTGGTGGGTCATACCATCGGCTACGACCTCACCGTCCTGCGCCGCGAGCACGCGCTGATCGGCCGCCCCTGGCGCGCGCCGCCCGCGCTCGACGTGCGCATGCTGGCGCGGATCGCCGCGCCGTCTTTGGCCGACTACAGCCTCGACCGACTGTGCGACTGGCTGGGTGTGACCATCCGCGGTCGCCACACCGCGATCGGTGACTGTGTGGCGACCGCCGAGGTGTTCTTCGCCCTGCTACCGGCACTGCGCGAGAAGGGGGTCCGCACCCTGGCGCAGGCCCAGGCCGCCTCGCGACGCCTGTTCGAGGACGAGGCGCGCGCGAGCGGTGCCCTCCTCGGTGCCGACCCGGTGACCGCCCAGGCCTCGGCGCCGATGCTGCGGATCGACAGTTTCCCCTACCGCCACCGCATCCGTGAGGTGATGAGCGCCCCGGCGGCGACCGCCGAGCCCGAGACCACGGTCGCTGAGGCGGTGCGGATTCTCCTCGAGCGACGCATCAGCTCCCTGTTCGTGCGCGGCGGAGACGGCCAGCTCGGCATCGTCACCGAGCGCGACGTGCTACGAGCCATCGACAGCCACGGGCGCGACGCGTTGGAGCGCCCGCTCGCGTCCCTGGTCGTCGGACCACTGCAGACGGTCCATGTCGACGCCTTCGTCTACCGCGCGATCGGACGCATGACCCGGCTCGGGTTCCGCCACCTCGGCGTGCGCGACGACAGCGGCGCGCTGGTCGGCGCGGTCACCACCCGCAACCTGCTCGCCCACCGCGGCACCACCGCGATCGTCCTCGGCGACGAGATCGACAGCGCCGCCGATGCCCCGGCGCTCGGCGTCGCCTGGGGCAAGCTCGGGCTGATGGCGAGGAGCCTGGTCGACGAGGGGGTCGACCCACGCACGGTGTGTGAGGTGGTGAGCTCGGAGCTGCGGGCGATGACGCGGCGCGCGGCGCGCATCGCGGAGCGGCGGATGGCCGAGGCCGGGCTCGGGCCGCCGCCGGTGCCTTACGCGCTGCTGGTCCTCGGCTCCGGCGGACGCGGTGAGAGCCTGCTGGCACCGGACCAGGACAATGCGATCGTCTACGCCCACGGTGAGCCGGGCGGTCCCGAGGACCGCTGGCTCGAGACTCTCGCCACTCACGTCGCCGACATCCTCGACGAGGTCGGCATCCCGTACTGCAAGGGCGGGGTGATGGGAAAGAACCCGGCCTGGCGCCACAGCCTCGCCGGCTGGCACCAGGTGATCGCCGACTGGGTGCGGCGCCGCCGACCCGACGACCTCCTCCACATCGACATCTTCTTCGACGGGATGCCGGTGCACGGCGACCTCGCGCTCGGCGAGTCGATCCGCGACCACGCCATCGAGCACGCCGCCGACCACCCGATGTTCGTCAACGTGCTGGCGGAGCTCGCACGACGGTGGACGCCGCCGTTCACCTTGCTCGGGCGGCTTCGCACCGGCGACGACCGACTCGACCTGAAGCTCGGCGGGCTGATGCCACTGCTCTCCGGGGCGCGGGTGCTCGCGGTCCGCCACCGCATGCGCGAGCGCGCGACGCCGGCGCGGCTGCGCGCCTACGCCGCCGCCGGCAAGGCCGCGAGCAGCGACGTGGAGGCGATCGCCGATGCCCACCAGATCATCCTCGGCACCATCCTTCGCCAGCAGCTCGCCGACCACGAGACCGGCCTGGCGCCCTCGAATCGCGTCGACATCCGGAAGCTCGAGCGTGTCGAGCGCGACGCGCTCAAGACGGCGCTGCGCAAGATCGAGACGTTGATCGACCTGGTCGGGGAGGGCCGGTTGTAGGCCATTCCTCGCCGCCCCTCGTTCCCCGGGTTGCGCTGCGCTCCAGCCGGGCTACGCGTCACGGGCCACGCGCGAGCCGTCGCCCGGCGTCACCCCCCGCCGAGCACCGGTCCGAAGCGCTCGAGCAGCAGCCGCTCGACCACCTTGCGGTCGTTCTTGCCGGCGCCGTTCAACGGGATCCGCTCGACGACGTCGACCCGGCGCGGATGCGCGTAGGCCGGTCCGTTGTCGAGGCAATGCTGCTTGAGCCCCGCCTCGTCCGCGGCACCCGCGCGCTCGAGCATCACCATCGCCACCGGGACGTGACCCTTGATGCGATGTGGGATCGGCACCACGCAGGCATCGGCCACCGCCGGGTGGGCGAGCAGGAGATTCTCGACCTCCTTCGGGTACACGTTCTCACCGCCGGAGTTGAACATGTCGTCGGTGCGGCCGCGGAAATAGAAGAAACCCTCCGCGTCGCGATGGAAGAGATCGCCGGTGCGCAGCCAACCGTCGACGATGCGCTGGCGATTCACCTCCGGCAGGTTGTAGTACCCGGGCGTCACCCCTGGATTGCGCACCCACAGCTCGCCGTCGCTCGGATGCTCGCACCCGTCGGTCCCGACCAGCTTCACCTCGCCTTCCGGCCAGGCCACACCACAGCTCCCGAATGGCACCTTCCGCCCGTCGAGGGGCGGACCGATCATCACCGGCCCGCCCTCGGTGAGGCCGTAGCTCTCCCCGAGCGCGACACCGAACGCGCGCTCGACCTGCTGCATCAGCTCCTCGGCCACCGGTGCCGAGCCGATGGTGATCGACTCCAACGCCGAGAAGTCGAGCGACTCGATCAGGGCGCGGTGCTGGAGCAACAGCGAGTAGACCGCGGGGACCCCGCCGGTCCGCGTGCACCGGTACTCGGCAAGCGTGCGCAGGAAGCGCTCGGGCTCGAAGCCGGGCAACAGCACCACGGTGGCTCCGACTGGCAACAGGGGCTTGATCGCCCCCGCCATCGCGTTCTTGTGATACAGCGGCACCGCGGCGAGCGCGCGGGCGTCTTTCGACGGCGGCCAGTAACGCAGCACCGCCCGAATCCACCAGAGCTGGCCGGAGTGGGTGAGCACCACTCCCTTGGGGCGGCCGGTGGAGCCCGAGGTGTAGGGCTGAAACGAGGGGTGGTCAGGCGGGAGATCCGGCGGATCGAACTCGGCCGGCGTGGCGAGCAGGCTCGACTCGTAGTCGCGCCAGCCCGCCGGTACCCCACCCATGGCCAGGCGTGGCTCGATGCCGATGGCCTCGACCACGCGCACGATGTCCCGGTTGCACGCCGGCTCGACGATGGCGGCGCGACATCCCGCGTCGCGAATCGTGTAGTCGAGGGTGTCGGCGCCGAGCTTGGTGTTGAGCGGCACCGGGACGATTCCCGCCCGCATCGCCCCGTACATCACCTCGACGAACTCGAACCGATTACCCACCGCCATCGCCAGCCGATCGCCCGCCTCGAGCCCGAGCACGGTGAGCAGGCGCGCGACACGGTCCATGCGCGCATCGAGCTCGCGATAGGTGACGTGGCGCGGGGTCTCGGGGGAGAGGTCGATGATCGCGTCGTGGTCTGGATAGCGCTCGGCCGCGCCACGGCAGAAGTAGCCGAGGTTGTCGGGCAGGGTCACGGGCTCAGGCATCTCGACGCTCTCCGTCACGGTCGCGCTCGGCCGCCGCGGCACGGCCCGCAATCCGCCCACCGATGAAGCATTCCGCGAGGTTGCCGCCGGACATGTACAGGTGCCCGAACGCGCTGCCGAGCTCGCCGGCGGCGTAGAGACCCGGGATCGGCTCCCCGAACGGGTCGAGCACCCGCTGCCGCGCGTCGTGCACCGGCCCGCCCTGGGTGTTCGACACGACCGGCCAGACCGGGGCGACATGGTACGGGGGCTCGCGCAGCGCGACCATGGTGTCGGCGGGCCGGCCGTGGTCGGGGTCCTCGCCGCGCTCGCAAGCCGCGTTCCAGCCGGCGATGGTGGCTTCCACCCGGGCGACCGGCGCGCCGATGCAGGCGGCGACCGCGGCGATGTCGTCCGCGGTCGTGAACAGCCCCGCCTCGATCTCGGCGCGATTGTCCTCGCTCCAGTGGCAGCGGGCGACGGGGTCGTTCCAGGTCGGCTTGCCGAGCGGATACATCCGCCGCCCGGCCTCGTCCACCACCAGGAACGCCGGTACGCGGGGGAAGTCCTGGATACCGGGGTCGTAATGCGCGAGCGGGCGCGCGCCGGTGTCTTGCAGGTAGGGCTCGTACTCGTTCATGAAGCGGTCGCCGTGGCGATCGAGCAGGATCCACGCCATCGGCGGCAGCGCGCGCTCGCCGCCCGGACGCCAGTCGGGAAGGCGCTTGACCCGAATGCCGAAGGGGAAATCGGGATTGGGGTGCCGGAAACCGTAACAGCCGTGGTAGTGCCACATGTGCCAGAGATCGGCACCCACCGCCTGGGCCATGCGGATGCCGTCGCCGGTGTTGCCGGCGTAGGCCGCCGACAGCGCCGGCCCGCCGGGCCAGTGCATCGCCTGCATGCCGGGATCGGCCTCGAAGCCGCCGCAGGCGAGCACCACCGCTCCGGCGGCGCCGATGTCGCACACGCCCGCCGGGCCCTCGACCCGCACCCCGCACACGCGTCCGGCACCATCGCGCAGCAGGCGCCGGGCGCGGGTACCGAGCCGCACCTCGATCGGGCGCGCCGCGACGTTGCGCTCCACCAGCCGGAACAGCATCGCCCCGGCCGGCGCGCCCTCGACCCGGGGATAGTCCCGTTCCGGCACGAAGCCGGGCACCGACTCCACATAGACGAAGCCGAAGGTGTCGTGGCCGGGCAGCGGATAGTTGCCCTCGGCCGGGCGCCGCGACACCACGGCGTCGTCGATGCGAGCGAGCGCACGCACCCGCGGCTCGAGCGTGGTCATTCCCTCGGCGAGCGCGCGCAGCACCGCGTCGGGGGTCTTGCCGCCGCAGGTGGCGCGCAGGTAGGCGAAGGCCGAATCGGTGGACTCCGCGACCCGCAGGCCGCCGGCCGAGCACACCGAGATCCCGCCGGGACGCTCGGCCCGCTCCACCAGGACCACGCGAGCGCCGGCCTCGGCCGCCTCGATGGCGGCGATGCCGCCGGCGTAGCCGAAGCCGACCACCACCACGTCGGCCTCGAGGTCGAATCGTGGCTGCGCGTCGGTCATCGTCGATCGCCCCCGGAATCGTCGAAGAACGTGACTCGCAATCCGCGCACCAGGTCCTCCACCATCGCCTCCAGCAGCACGCGACCCTTCTCCACGCTGGCGAGACTCGCGTCGCCGCGGATGCCGGTGGCGCTGTAGTCGATTCCGGATCCCGGGTCGGCACCAAAGATTGCCGGCTCGCGGAACACTGTCGCCGCGCGCCCGAGAAGGTTGCCATAGTCGGTCGGGGCGCGCGCCATGTCGACCAGATGGGGCGCGATGGCGAGCATCAACGAGGTCTCCTGCTCGTCCCCGTGACCACCGAGCGCCTGCTCGAAACGCTCGCGCACGGTGAGCCCGAGCCGGGCGATGTCGGCGACGGCGATACGCACCGCGTGCCGCTCGTAGATCTCGCGCGCGAGGACGTCGATCACCGGGGCGGTGGAGACACCGGTATTGATGATCGCGAGGCGCCGCACGCCCTGGCCGACGAAACCCTCGACGATGTCGGTGAGCAGCGCGGTGAACGTCGCCGGCGCGAGATGCTGACTGCCGGGGTAGTGGCGAAATGCGGGGTAGTAGCCGAAGTGGACCACCGGCGCGACCAGCACCGGCAGCGCCTCCGCCACCCGCCGCGCCAGCGCCTCGGCGACTCTGCGGTCGGTCGACAACGGCAGGTGATGGCCGTGCTCCTTGGCGGCGGCACCGATCGGGATCACCACCGGCGCGCCACGCTCGATCCACGCCTTCGCCTGCGGCCAGGCGAGATCCTCGAGGTGCACGCCGGCGGGCGACGCCGCGCTCACAGCCAGCGCTCGAGGAAGCGGCGGACGTCGGGGCCCCAGACCACGCCGCCGTTGCCGTAGAGGAAGTGCCCCTCGTCGCGGGTGAGCCCGAAGTCGGGATAGACCTTCGACTCGACGACCTTGCCGCTGCCCTCGAGCGAGGCCGCGAGCTCGATGGTCGGACGCACGCTGTAGTCGTTGGCGGCCTGGGCGAAGAAGATCGGTTGGGTCAGCGCGGCGGCGGCGGCGAGCATCGTCTCGCGCAACCGTGGCGTCCGCTCCCAATTCATCGCCGCGCCCGCGAACTCCACCGCGCAGCGAAAGCGCGGGCAGCGCGCGGCGGCGAGCAGCGTCACCGTCCCTCCGAACGAGCTGCCGATCACCCCCACGTGCTCGGCGTCGATCTCGGGCAACGCGCTCACGTGGTCCAGTGCGGCGACCACGTCGCGACTCTCGTCGTCGAGACGCGCGGCGAGACCGGCATCGTACTCGGGGGTACCGAACTCGGCACCCACCGCCTCGCGCCAGGGCACGCCCGGCGAGTTGCCGTAACCACGGCGGTGCGGCAGGAACGACGCGATGCCCCACGACATCAGCAGCGCCGCCACCCCCGGTCGGCAGACGTCGGTGGTGCCCTGATTGATGGTGCTGCCGTGGTTGGTGACCAGGCAGGGAAAGGGGCCGTCGCCCGGCGGCAGGTAGAGATAGCCGACGAGCGCGGTGCCGTCGCTCTCGAAGGTCACCTCACGCGGGCGGATGGCGACACCGGCGATCGAGCGCTCGCGAATCGCACCGGCGTTGCTGCCCACCGCGCGCAGCACCCGACGCTCGAAGCGATCGATGAGGGTGCGCATGCGCGCGCGCACCGCCTCGAACTCCGCGCTGTCGGCGCGCGCCTGCAGATCCCGCGCCTGCGCCTCCTCACTGTCGAAGGCACAACTCCAAAAGACCATCGGGCCACCGTCGCCGTCGGCGACGTGGACCTCGCCGGGCGCGAGCCCGATGGCGCGTCGCACCGCGCACGCGCGGCGCCGATTCTCGAGGACCGCCTCGAAGCAGCCCGGCTTGGGAAGGTAGCTGGTCCACTCGACGTGCATCCAGGGCGTCTCCTGCGGTGGGATCAGAGGGGGAAGTGGCAGCGCACCGTCGCCTCGCCGACCACCCGCGGCTGCGGGCGCTCGGCACGACAACGCGCCTCCGCCCGCGGGCAGCGGGGATGGAAGACGCAGCCGGGCGGCGGCGCGATCGGGCTCGGGATGTCGCCGGCGAGCACCCGGCGGCGGCCACGCGCCCGCGGATCGGGCTCCGGCACGGACTCGATCAGCGCGCGCGTGTACGGATGGCGCGGACGTGAGAAGAGCGCGGGCTCGGGCGCCAGCTCCATCACCTGACCGAGGTACATGACGACGATGCGGTGGCTCACGTGCCGCACCACCGCGAGGTTGTGCGAGATGAAGACGATGGCCAGCCCGAGCGCGTCCTGCACGTCGCGCAGCAGGTTCAGGACCTGGGCCTGGATCGAGACGTCGAGCGCGGACACCGCCTCGTCGCAGACCACCAGCCGCGGACGCGGCGCGAGCGCGCGGGCGAGCCCGATCCGCTGTCGCTGACCGCCGCTGAACGCGTGTGGATGGCGGTCCATGACCTCGGCCGGCAGCCCCACCGTCGCCAGCACCTCGGCCACCCGGGCAGTGGCCGCCGCCGGAGCGACACCCGCGTTCTCGAGCGGCTCGGCGACGATGTCGCGCACCTTCATCCGTGGATTCAGCGACGAGTAGGGGTCCTGGAACACGACCTGGAGCTGGCGACGTAGCGCGCGCAGCTCCGCGGTCGTGGCATGGGTGATGTCACGACCGTCGAAGCGCACGCTCCCCGCCGTCGGCTCGGCGAGGCGCAGCAGCAAGCGGGCGAGCGTGGTCTTGCCGCATCCGCTCTCGCCGACGATGCCCACGGTCTCGCCCGCGTCGACTGTGAGCGACACGCCGTCGACCGCGCGCAGCGTGCGCCGACCACCACCCCACGGCGCGCCGACCTCGAAGTCCTTGACCAGGTTCTCGACCACCAGGAGCGGCTCGACGGCCATCACGCGCACGCCCCGTCGGCCGCCACCCAGCACGCCACTCGCCGCGCAGTGCCGAACGATTCGAGCGCCGGCGCCTCGGCCGCGCAGCGGTCGACGGCTCGTGGGCAACGCGGGTGGAACCGACACCCCGGTGGATAGGCCGCCGGGGTCGGCGGCGTGCCGTCGATCACCGGCAGCCGCGGCTGGCGCGTGCCGACCAGCGGGATCGAGCGCAGCAGGAGTCGGGTGTACGGATGCGCCGGCGCATCGAACAGCGCGTCTACCGGGGCCTCCTCGACGACGCGCCCGGCGTACATCACCAACACGCGATCGGCCATGTCGGCGATGACGCCCATGTCGTGCGTGATCAGCAGCACCGCGGTACCGAGCTCGCTCCGCAACCCACGTACCAGCTCGAGGATCTGGGCCTGGATGGTGACGTCGAGGGCGGTCGTCGGCTCGTCGGCGATCAGCAGGCGCGGCCGGCAGGCGAGCGCCATCGCGATCATCACCCGCTGGCGCATGCCACCGGAGAGCTGGTGGGGATAGTCGTGAGCGCGGCGCTCGGGTGCGGGGATGCCGACCGAGTCCAGCAACTCGACCGCGCGGGCGAACGCCTCCGCGCGCGAGAGCCCGAGATGCTCGGTCAGCACCTCCGCCACCTGGAAGCCGACGGTGTAGACGGGATTCAGGCTGGTCATCGGCTCCTGGAACACCATCGAGACGTCGCGCCCACGCACCGCGTTCATCGCCGGTGCGTCGAGCGCGACGAGATCGATGTCGCCGAGGCGAATCGAGCCGGCGTCGATCCGTCCCTGGTCGCCGAGCAGGCGCATGATCGCGAGCGCCGTCACCGACTTCCCCGAGCCGCTCTCGCCCACCACCCCGACCACCTCGCCCTCGGCGATCTCGAACGACACCCGGTCGAGCACCCGCAGCCGCTCGCGCAAGGTCGAGAACGACACCTCCAGGCCGTCGACCGCGAGCAGCCGCCGAGCGCTCATCGCTCTCGCACCCGGGGATCGAGGATGTCGCGCAGGCCGTCACCGAGGAGATTGAAGCCGACGATGGTCACCGCCAGCGCGGCGCTGGCCGACAACGCGAGCCATGGATCGGTGCGCAGCACCTCCAGCCCGTCACGAATCATCCCGCCCCAGGTCGGCTGCGGCTCCTGCACTCCGATGCCGAGGAAGCTGAGCGTCGCCTCGGCCATCACGATGAAGCCGACGCCGACCGAGGCGCGAACGATGATCGGGGCGATGATGTTGGGCAGGAGGTGCCGGACCAGGATGCGCGCGGTCGGCGTGCCGCAGGCGATCGCGGCCTCGACGTACAGCTCGTGGCGTAGCGACAGCACGAGCGAGCGCGTCAGCCGGGCGATTCCCGGCCACCAGACGATCGACAGCGAGACGATCACGGTCAGGGTTCCCGGCCCCAGCATCGCCGCGATCAGGATCGCGAAGATGAGCTCGGGAAAGGCGAAGATGACGTCCGCGGTGCGCATCACCACGGTCTCGGTCCAGCCTCCGTACCAGGCCGCGACCATGCCCAGCGTGATGCCGACGCTCAACGTGATCGCGAGCACCGACACCGCGACCAGCAGCGACACCTGCGCGCCGACCACCAGGCGGCTCAGGATGTCGCGCCCGAGGCCGTCGGCACCCAGCCAGTGCGGATCTCCCGGCGGCGCCCACACCGCGAGCATGTCGACGTTCTCGTGACTGAAGGGTGCGAGCCACGGCGCACCGACGGCCACCGCCACCACGAGCACCACCAGCACCGATCCGATGCAGGCGTTGCGGTTGCGCCGAAGCCGCAACCACAGATCCGAGCGCGTGCCGTGGAGCCCGAACGCGGACATCAGCGCCCGTCTCCACCGAGCCGAATTCTCGGATCGATCACCCCATAGAGGAGATCCACCAACAGATTGATCCCGGCGTAGAACAGCGTGAACAGCAGCACGATGGCCATCGTCACCGGGTAGTCGCGCGCGAAGATCGCCTGGATCGCCATCCGGCCGAGGCCCGGGATATTGAAGATCGTCTCCACCACGAAGGTGCCGGACAGCAGACCCCCGAAGATGATGCCGACGGTGGTGAGCAGCGGCACCAACGTGTTGCGCAGGGCATGGCGGTAGACGACGATGCGCTCGCGCATCCCCTTCGCGCGCGCGGTGCGGATGTAGTCTTGCTGCAGCACCTCGAGCATGTAGGTGCGCGTGAGGCGCGCGATGTACGCCATCGGCGCCACCGCCAGCACCACCACCGGCAGCACCGCCTGCTCGATGCTGCCCCAACCGGCCACCGGCACCAGGTCGAAGCGAATCGCGAGCAGGTAGACCAGGAACGCCGACAGCGCGAAGTTCGGAATCGACATTCCCGCGACCAGCACGAGGATCACCGCGGTGTCGGCGAAGGTGTTCCTACGCAGGGCCGCGAACGTTCCGAGCGCCACCCCGATCGGCAAGGCGAGCGCCATCGCCGCGCAGGCGAGGATGGGACTCACCGCGAGACCGGTCGAGATGACCTCGATCACCGGCACGCTCGCATATCGGAACGACAGCCCGAAATCCCCCCGCAGGATACCGGCGACATGGGACAGGAACTGCTCGACGAGTGGACGGTCCAGGCCGTACTCGGCGCGCAACCGCGCCTCCAGGGCGGGATCGCCGGACTGATCGCTCAGCATGGTGGCGATCGGGTCCCCGGGGACCATCTGGTTGGCGACGAAGGTGAGGACCACCACCACGCAGAGCACCGGGACCAGGCCCAGTACCCGGCGCGCCGCGTAACCGATCAGCCCCGGGGGCATGCGAATCGGTGTCGGTGCCGTGGCCTCGCGAGATGCGAGGCCGCGACCTCGCCCGCCACGGCGCGTGCGTGCACGCCGCTGCGAGCTGCCCGTGTCACTCGATGCGCACCTTCGCGAACGGCAGGAACCGGAAGGGGGTGAGTGCGACCCCGTGCACGTTCGGCTTGCGCGCCGCGATCTGCATGCGCACGGTGGTGGGACAGGTTCCCCAGTCGTCGAGCAGGATCTGCTCGGCCTGGTGATACAGCGCGTAACGTGCCTTCTCGTCCGCGGTCTCGCGCGCCTTCTCGATCAAGGCGTCGAACTCGGCATTGCTCCACCGCGAGCGGTTGTAGCGGCTCGGCCCGTACCAGACGTCCTCGAGGAAGTAGAGGCCGTCCGGATAGCCGGCGGTCCAGCCCCAGGGGAAGAACGCGACCTCGCCGGCGTTCATCGCCTTGATGTGCGTGCCACGCTCGACCACCTCGACCTCCACCGGCATCCCGAGGGCGGTCTTGAGCTGGTTCGCGTAGTAGGCGATCTCGGTCTTGCGCGGCGCGGTGCTGGTCACCTTCACCGGGGGCAGTCCCTGACCGCCGGGGTAGCCGGCCTCGGCGAGCAGTGCCTTCGCGCGCTCCGGGTCGTACGGGATCGGCCTCAAGTCCGGGTTGTAGCCGGCCACGCCCTTCGTGACCTGCCCGTAGAGCGGGAACGCCGCGCCACCGTACAGCCCGGCCACCATGCCGTCGCGATCGATCGCGATGCAGATGGCCTCGCGCACGCGCCGATCCTTGAACGGCGCGTACTTCGTCTGGTTCAGACCGAGGTACTGAATCTGCGCCGCGGGCACGAGCATGAGCTCGTCCTTGAACCGGGTGTCCTTGAGCATCCGCCGCCCGGCGGTGACGTCCAGGTAGACGAGATCCAGCTCGCCCGCCTCGTACATCGAGATCGCCGTGTCGTCGCTCGGCACGACGAGGAATGCCACGTCGTCGATCGCGGGCGCGCCGCCCCAGTAACCCTCGTGCGCGGCGAGCCGGACCTCCTGGCCACGCTTCCAATGGACGAAGCGAAACGGGCCGGTGCCGGCGGAGACCTTGGTGTGCCAGTCCGCCCCGTGCTCGGCGACGATGCCGCTGTCCATGATGTAGAGGGGGTAGATCGGGAACAGCACCTCGGTTCGGGTGAAGCGCACGTCGACGGTGTGATCGTCGACGACCTTCACCCCGACGAGGTCGGTCGTCTTGCCGGCCTTGACGTCGTCGGCGCCCTCGATCGCCTCCAGGTACTTGACGTTCAGCCCGCCCTTGTTACCGGGGATCAGGAGCTGCTCGAAGCTCCACTTGACGTCGGCCGCGGTCAGCTCGCGACCGCTGTGGAACTTCACGCCCTTGCGGAGCTCGAAGCGGAAGCCGCGGTTGTCGTCGTGCGCGGACCAGCGCTCGGCCAGCGCCGGGATGACGTTGCCGTCCGCGTCGAGGCCGGTGAAGCCCTCGTAGACGTTGGCGATGATGTCGCCGGCGATGAGCTCCGAGAAGGTGATCGGGTCGACCATCGCCGGGTCGGCGGTGATGTTGAGACGCAACGTCCTGGCGTCCGCCGTGGCGGCACCGAGGAGGGTGAGCGAAAGGAGCAGAGCGAGGAGTCGACGGGGGCGCGAGCTGGGCATGGCACTCTCCTTCGTGAGGCGGACCGGTCGCGAGCCGGAGTCTAGCAGCCCGTGGCGCACGGGCGGATCACTGTGCCGCGCGACCTGCAGGGAACGCCCCGCCTCGGTGCGGCTGGCACCGACTCGGATCGTTCTCCGATCACATTCGGTGCGCGAGCCGGCACGCGTGCAGCTCGCGCCGGTAGCGGATGTCGGCGATCACCGCATCGAGGAGCAGCCGCACCCGGCGCTCGAGCGTGCTCCCCGCGCGGTAGTCCGCCGGCGCGATGAAGTCGACGCGCGAGGCCGCGAGCAGCGCCTCGCAGCCCTCGCGGGCGCCGGGGCGATCGCGATTCCAGACCGCGAGCGCATGGCCACCAGCCTGCCTGGTCACCGCCATGCTCGGCACGTCGGTGAGGCCGTCGCCGATGTAGACGATGTTGGAGAACGGGATCGGACGCTCGCCCTCGGGCATGTGGGTGTTGATGCTCTGGCGGAGATCGAGTCGGCCCTTGTTGATCCGGAAGAGATACTGGGTCTTGGTGGTGTCGGTGATCAGCACCTTGGGAAAGGTCGCCACGCCACGGCGGTCGAAGTGGTACTCCGAGGCGTAGACGCGCCGAAAGGCGGGCCGAATGGAGACGCCGTCGAGGATCTCGCGCAGACCCGCAGACACCACGTAGTGGCCGATGCGCACCCGACCACGGCCGCGCTCGCGCACCCACGCGTCGGTGCGCGCGAACCAGCCCGGCACGCCCGGGAAGTAGCGTACGCGCCGGCCGAGCGCCCGCAGATCCGCGCGCCCGAGCCGCACCCCGCGCCGGGCGGCCTCCTCGACGAGGTGGCGCATGTAGACCAGCATCCCCTCGCACTCCGACGCCGCCACCTCGCGGTCGACCGCGCTCCAGAATGCGGCGGGCTCGATGCCGAGCTCGGGGAGCACGGTGTACTCCTGCATCGGCTGTGGAGAGAGCGTTCCGTCGAAGTCGTAGACGATCGCGATCTCGTCGCGCGCGAAGCCGACCCGCCGCCTTCCATCGATCGAGTCACCGTCTCGAGCCTTGCCACGCCCGCGGCTCGCCATCGTCACGCCGACCTCGCGTATGCTCACGCGGGCAACGATAACAAACCGTCGGCTCCGAGGCGGAGCCGGGAGGAGCGGACGACGTGAAGTACGGATTCTCGCTGGTGGTGCGCGGCGCCGACGCCGGCCCGGAGACCTTCAAGACCATGGCCGAGCGCGCCGAGGCGCTCGGCATCGACTCGCTGTGGCTCAGCGCGCACGTGATCGTGCCGCGGCAGGTGAAGTCGCACTACTCGATGGTCAAGGGGCGCACCTACCCCGAGACCTGGCGCGAGTGCTACTGGGAGCCGTTCACCGTGCTCGCTTACCTGAGCGCGATCACCCGGCGCATCACGCTCGGCACCAGCGTGGTGGTGCTACCGATGCACAACCCCTTCGAGCTGGCCAAGCAGGTGGCCGAGGTGGACTGTCTGTCCGGCGGGCGGTTCGTGTTCGGGATCGGGGTCGGCTGGTTCGAGGAGGAGTTCGAGATCCTCGGGCAGAGCTACGGCAATCGCGGCAAACGCACCGACGAGGCGCTGGCGCTGATGAAGACGCTGTGGGCCGACGACCCGGTGCGCTTCGAGGGCAAGTACTACAACGTCGACGAGGCGTGGTTCTCGCCCAAGCCGGTGAGCCGCCCGCATCCGCCGATCTGGGTCGCCGGGGCGAGCACGCCGGCGCTGCGGCGCGCGGCGCGCTTCGGTGACTACTTCCACCCGGTGCGTGCGCCACTCGCCTATCTCGAGGAGGCGAAGGTCGAGCTCGCTCGCCACGTCGCCGACGCCGGCCGCGCGCCCGGCAGCGTCGGTCTCGCGGTCAAGATGCCGCTCACCTTCCAGGACGGCCCGCCCGGCAGTGGCCAGTTCCCGACCCAGGGGCGGCCGGCCGACGTGGTCGCGGCCATCCGCGCCTACCGGGACGCCGGTGTCGACCATCTGGTGTTCGACCTGGTGCCGGAGACGCTCGCCACCGCCCTCGAGACCATGGAGCGTTTCGCCGAGGAGGTTCGCCCGCGGGTGTGACCGGTCGCCCAATCCGACCCGGAGCGACCGCCTCGGGCACGGCGAGCACCCCGGTCGCTCGGGGGCGGTGCGATTGACGGGGGTCAACTCCCGCCGGCGGGCGGTCGTCATAGCCTTGGTCTCGCCGACCGGTCATCGAGGCGCGGAGAGCGTCGGATCATGGGGAGCAGCGCACCGCGAGTCCGCCGGGTCGTGATCATGGGAGCCGCCGGCCGCGACTTCCACGTCTTCGACACCGTCTATCGGGACGATCCCGAGACCCTGGTGGTGGCATTCACCGCGACCCAGATCCCGGGCATCGCCGGTCGGCGCTACCCCGGCGCGCTCGCCGGCGATCGCTACCCCGATGGCATCCCGATTCGGGACGAGGCGGAGCTCGAGAGCATCTGCGCCGAGCACGCGGTCGACCGCGTGGTCTTCGCCTACAGCGACGTCAGCCACGCCGAGGTGATGCATGTGGCGTCGCGCGCGCTCGCCTGCGGCGCGGACTTCGTCCTCCACGGCCCGGCGAGCACGACGATCCGGGTGCCGCGCCCGGTGATCGCGGTGTGCGCGGCGCGGACCGGTTGTGGGAAGTCGCAGGTCACCCGCTGGATCGCCTCACGGGCGGCACGCGCCGGGCGGCGGGTGGCGGTCCTGCGTCACCCGATGCCGTACGGGGATCTGGTGGCGCAGCGGGTCCAGCGCTT
The DNA here is from genome assembly GCA_024234875.1 of Ectothiorhodospiraceae bacterium. Taxonomy (GTDB): domain Bacteria; phylum Pseudomonadota; class Gammaproteobacteria; order HK1; family HK1; genus JACKNM01. The sequence continues at coordinate 450,585 of JACKNM010000004.1, forward strand.
CGCGGCGCCGTCGGACCTGGTCCGGGCGCGCTGCACCGCCGAGGAGCGCGAGGAGTACGAGCCACTGATCGACGCCGGGCACGTGGTCTACGCCGGCGTCGACTACGCCGCAATCGCGGCGCAAGCCGCCGACGAGGCGGACCTCCTGCTCTGGGACGGCGGCAACAACGACTTCTCCTTCCTGGCGCCGGACCTTTCGATCGCGCTGGTCGACGCGCTACGCCCGGACCAGGTGGACACCCACCACCCGGGGGAGGCGGTGGTGCGCATGGCGGATGTGGTGATCGTGGCCAAGGCCGACGTGGCGCCGCCGGCCGACGTCGAGCGGGCGTTGGCGGCGGTGGCGCGAGTCAACGCACGAGCGCGGCGGATTCGCGGCGCGTCGCCGGTGCGCCTCGACGACGCGACCGCGGTGCGCGGACGACGCGTGCTGGTGGTCGAGGACGGCCCGACACTCACCCACGGTGGCATGGACCACGGCGCCGGCGCGGTGGCGGCACGCGCCGCCGGCGCCGCCGAGCTGGTGGACCCTCGGCCCCACGCGAGCCCGCCGATCGCCGCCGCCTTCGCGCGCTACCCGCACATCGGGCCGGTCCTGCCGGCGCTCGGCTACGGTCCGGAGCAGCTCGCGGCGCTGCGCGCGACCATCGAGGCGACACCGGCCGAGGTGGTGGTGAGCGCGACCCCATGCGATCTGGCGGCGCTGATCGCGCCGTCGCGCCCGGTGGTGCGGGCGCGCTACGACTACGCCGAGCTCGACGACCCCGGTCTCGGCGCCATCGTCGACGCGTTCCTCGCGCGCCACCCGCCCGGACCGGGGATGGCCGGTTGAGGATCGTCGCCGCACTCGGGGGCAACGCGCTGCTGCGCCGTGGCGAGACCGCGGACATCGAGACCCAACGACGCAACGTCGCCGTCGCGGCGCGGGCGCTGGCGCCGCTCGCGCGCGACCACCAGCTCGTGGTCACCCACGGCAACGGCCCGCAGATCGGGCTGCTGGCCCTGCAGGCCGCCGCCCTCGACGGCGTCGAGCCCTATCCGCTGGACGTCCTCGGCGCCGAGACCGACGGCATGCTCGGCTACCTGATCGAGCGCGCGCTGGCGCGCGAGGTACCGGGCCGCGAGGTGGTGACCGTGCTCACCTGCGTGGAGGTCGACCCCGCCGATCCGGCCTTCGCGCGCCCGACCAAACCGGTCGGTCCGATCTACCCCGCAGCACGCGCCACCGCGCTCGCCCGTGACCACGGATTCACGATGGTCGAGGAGCCGACCGGCTGGCGACGCGCGGTCGCCTCCCCGCTGCCGCGGCGCATCGTCCAGCTCGCGCCGGTCCGCACCCTGCTCGAGACCGGGCACGTGGTGGTCTGCGCCGGTGGCGGCGGCATCCCGGTGGCGGTCGATGCGGACGGCTCCGAGCGCGGGGTCGAGGCGGTGGTCGACAAGGACCGGACGTCGGCCCTGCTCGCGGAGATGCTCGGCGCCGACCGGTTGCTGCTGCTCACCGACGTCGACGCGGTGCGCACCGCCTGGCCGCCACCAGCAGGCGAGCCGATCCGCCACGCCGGGGTCTCCGCGCTCGAGGGGCGCGCCTTCGACGCCGGCTCGATGGGCCCGAAGGTGGGGGCGGCGTGCGACTTCGTGCGGCGCACCGGCCAGCGCGCGGCCATCGGCGCGCTGGCCGACGCCACGCGCCTCGCCATGGGTGACGCCGGCACCCAGGTCGAGCCCGATCCGACGCCGCGGGTCTGAGCCGCCGCGGCGCCGGGGTATCCTGCGCACCGGCGCGGACCGAGGGCCCGAGGTGACTTCCCACACGCACGGCGGCGATTCCATGCCCTCGGTTCCCGAGCACGACGCGCGCGGTGAGACCGCGGACATCTACGCCGACATTCGCGCCGTCCTCGCGGTACCCCTGGTCAACCTGGTGTGGCGCCATCTGGCCGTCTTTCCCGGCGCGCTGCCGTGGTGCTGGTCCACGGTGCGACCGCTCTACGCGAGCGGGGCGATCGATACGGCCGCGCTGGCGCTGCGCGCGGGCCTCCGGCTGCCGACGGTGGCGACGATTCCGGTCGCGCACCTGGATGCGATCGGTGTCGACGACACCCAACGCCGCGCGGTGGGCGCGGTGCTGGACGCCTACGAGGCCGGCAACTCGCAGAACCTGGTGGCGCTGACCGCGCTGCGCCTCGCGCTCGACGGCGGGCCGCGTCGGGTGGCGAGCCCGGGGCAGACCCCGCCGGCGAGTGAGCGTCCGATGATGCCCGTCACCCCGACCCTGCCACCGATTCCCGCGGTCGAGGCGCTCGCCGCCGAGGATGGGCTCGCGCTCCGCACCCTGAATGCGCTCGGCGCCGACGCCAGCGTCACCATCGTCGCCAGCGCCTACCGTCACCTCGGGTACTGGCCCGGCCTGCTCGGGCTCTGCGCGCGAGCGCTCGAGCCGCTGGCCGACGTGCTCCACCCCGCGATCGCCGCCGCCCGCGAGGACGCCCGGCGCCTGGCCGCCGGCCTCGTCGGCCGACTCACGCTCGACACCCCCGACGCGGAGATCACCACCACCGTCGAGGACGTGATCGACCGCTTCACCGGCGAGGCCATCGGGCGCATGGTGGTCATGGTCCCGCTCGCGCGCCGCGCTCTGCTCGGAGGCCCGAACGCATGAGCACCTCGAGTCCGCACACACCGCCCGATACCCGCGCCGTGGTCACCGACCTGTGGACACGCGCCGGACACGGGCCGGAAGCGCTCGACGCCCTCACCCTGACCGGAGGCGACACCCCGGTGCTGCCGTCGGTGCTCGCGGTCGACACCGCGGCCACCGCCTGCACCGCGCTCACCGGGCTGGCCGCGGCGGAGGTGCATCGCCTCGCCGGCGGACCCTGGCAGACGGTGACCGTCGATCGCCGCCACGCCGCGCTCGCCTATCGGAGCGAACGCTACCTGCGCATCGAGGGCTCGACGCCGACGGTCGAGCATCCGGCCGGGAACTACTTCCGTACTCGCGACGGTGGCTGGGTGCAGCTCCACATGGCCTACCCGCACCACCGCGACGGAACCCTTCGCCGCCTCGACTGTGGGCCGCAACGCGCGGACATCGAGCGCGCAGTGCGCGGCTGGGACGCAGCGGCGCTGGAGGAGGCCTTGTTCGAGGCCGGGGTGTGCGCCACCCGGCTTCGCGATCGCGACGCCTGGCTCGCGCATCCACAGGGCGCCGCGGTCGACGCACTACCCCCGTTCGAGCTCCTGCGCATGGACGATGCGCCACCGCGACCGCTACCGCAGGGCGACCGTCCCCTCGCCGGGCTGCGGGTGCTCGACCTGACCCACGTGATCGCCGGGCCGGTCTGTGGCCGCACCCTGGCCGAGCACGGCGCCGACGTCCTCCACGTCCACGCGCCGCATCGGCCCTCGCTGCCGCTGCTGGTGATGGACACCGGCCGCGGCAAGCGCACCACCTGTCTCGACCTTCGCGCCGGCACCGACCGCGAGCGCTTCGAGGCCCTGGTCGCCGACGCCGACGTGGTGGTCCAGGGCTATCGCCCCGGGGCGTTCGAGGCGCTGGGCTATTCCGCGCGACGTCTGGCCGCGCTCTGCCCCGGCCTCGTCTACCTGACGCTCTGCGCCTGGAGCCACGCCGGCCCCTGGCGTGACCGCCGCGGCTTCGACAGCCTGGTGCAGACCGCGAGCGGCATCGCCGACGCCGGCGGACGGGCGAGCGGCGGCGACGCCCCACGAGCGCTGCCGTGCCAGGCCCTCGACCACAGCACCGGCTATCTGGCCGCGTTCCTGGTGATGACCGCGCTCGCGCGCCGCGCCACGATGGGTGGGAGCTGGCGCATCCGGCTATCGCTCGCGCAGACCGCGAGTTGGCTCTGGCGTCTCGGACCGGTCGACACGCTGCACGCCCCGGATCCGACCGCCTCCGACGCGGCCGAGTTCCTCGAGGTCACCGACTCCGGCTTCGGCCGCATGCACGCGGTGCGGCCGGTGCCGGAGCTGTCGCGTACGCCGGCGTACCACGCGCTGCCGGCGCAGCCGATCGGCACCCACGATCCGGCCTGGGCGACCAGGTAGGAAAGTCGAGGGCGGTCGCGGACCAGACCGCGCTTCGACGCGGACCGCCCTCTCCCCGGTCCCGGCCCAGACCGCCCTCCCCCGGTCCCTGAGCCACGCCGACCGCGTCCGAAGGACACGGTCGAGGGGTGTGTCGAAGGGCAGCCCTCAGCGACTCGCGAGCGCCCGGACCTCGTCGTCGGTGGGAAAGCGCCCGGTCGCGCGCTTCGAGTAGCGCAGCGCCCCGTCGACGGTGATCTCGAACACGCCGCCCGAGCCCCTCACCAGCTCGACCTCGGCGCCGCCACGATTCACGAACTCGTCCCTCGCACGGAGGGCACGTGGCTCGTAGTTTCAGGAGGTGCAGTATTCGATTCGGACCTTCATCACATTCGGCTCCACACAGACGGCCCCGACCAGACCGGGCCGACGCCGCTCACGCTCCCTCGACACCCGATGCCGCGTCAAGGGCATGTCGGACCCGGCCCGACGCCGGTGGGCGACGAGACAGGTAACCTTCGAGCAGCGTGCCCGGACGGCGCCCCGGCGACAGCGAGGCGACCTGCATGAACACACCGTTGCGCATACCGCCACTGATCGCAGTCGCCGTCGCCTGGCTCGGCCTCGTCGCGCCGCTCGCGCGCGCCGACCTGCCGCGCGTCGCCGTGCTCGAGGCAGGGGCCGTCGCCGGCTGGGAGGAGCGGCAGTTCGACGGGCGCACCGAGTACGTCTCGACCCGGCTCGGCAACCTCCCCGTGGTCCGCGCGACCAGCTCCGGCGGCGCGTCGGGGCTCTACCGCCAACTCGAGGTCGACCTCACCCGCACGCCGCTCATGCGCTGGTCCTGGGGCGTCGAGCGCGGAATCGACAATCGCGGCGAGCGCAGCCGCGCCGGCGACGACTTCGCCGCGCGCGTCTACGTGGTCGCCGCCGACTCGATGATGTTCTGGCGCAGCCGCGCGGTGTGCTACGTCTGGACCAGCCACGTCGCGCCGGGGACGACGTGGCCGAGCCCGTACACCGACCACGTGATGATGGTCGCGGTGCGCTCGGGCACGGCCCGGCCAGGTGAGCTGGTCGCCGAGCAGCGAGACGTCCGCGCCGACTTCGAGCGCTTCTTCGGCCCCGAGGTCACGTCGATCGACTCCGTCGCCATCATGACCGACACCGACGGCACCGGGCAGCGCGCGACCGCCTACTACGGTGACCTCTGGTTCACGGCGCGCGAGTAGGCGAGTTCCAGTCGGCGAGGAGCGAGCGCCAGCGCGCTTGCGGCCACGGCAGTGGCGGGTCGTAGACCGAGACCCGCGCCGAGAGCCCCGCGTAACGGGCGCGCAGCGCGGCGGCGAGGTCCGCCGGTGCGGCGGCGAGCGCGATCTCGGCGACCAGCGATTCCGGAACCCTTCGTGCCATTCCCGTCCAGTCCCCATTGCGGGCGAGCGCGCTCAGCTCCGGACCGAGCGCGCCGTGACCGTGGTGCTCGAGCACCGCCCGATAGCTCGGGGTCGAGGCGTAGAAGGCGATCTGCCGGCGCGTCATCTGCTCGCAGCGGTCCCACTCGGCCTGGTCGTCACCGGTGATCACGAACACCGGCGCCAGCAACGCGACCGCCGCCGCCTCGCGCCCGGCCGCGCGTGCGCCGTCGGCAATCGCCGGCAACGCCACCTCGCGCAGGTAGCCGACGCTGTGCATCGGGTGGATGCTGAAGCCGTCGGCCGCCTCGCCGACCGCGCGGCACATGCGCGGATTCACCCCGGCCAGGTAGACAGGGATGTCCGGATGCTCGATCGGGCCCGGGTTGAAGAACGGGTTCATCAGGGTGAACTGGTAGAACGGCCCACGATGGTCGGGGCGCACGTCCTCCTGGAACGTGCGCCAGATCGCCCGCAGGCAGTGGATGTAGTCGGTGACCCGCGCCGCTGGATGGTCGAACGGCATCGAGTAGCGTCGCTCGACGTGCGCCCGCACCTGGGTCCCCAGACCGAGCATCAGCCGCCCACCACTGAGGCGCTGCAGGTCCCACGCGACCTGCGCCGTCGCCAGCGGGCTGCGCCCGAACGCGATGGCGACGTTGGTCCCGAGCCCAATCCGCTGGGTGGCGGCGGCCGCGAGCCCCAGGGCGAGGAACGGGTCGTGGCCGACCTCGACCGTCCACATGCCGTCGAAGCCCAGCGCCTCGGCCTCTCGCGCCTCGGCCGCGGCGCGCTCGATACCGCCGCGAAAGCCCGTCACGGTGTCGAGGTGCATCGCCCAGCCCTCCTTCCACGCGACCGTCGGACGCGGTCGACCGTCGCATTGTAGACATCCGCGCCGACCGAGCTGCTACGCTCCGCGGGCACCGACACGCCAGGAACCGCCAGCATGCCCCAGGCCGATCCTCTGCCGGCGCCCCGCGCCGAGCGCGCCGTGGATACCGGCTCGGCCGCCAACGGCCTGCTGGTGGACCGACTCGCGGACTGGCTGATGAGCCAGGCACTGACCGAGGACACGGTCGAGAACCTGTTCGTCGGCTGCTGCGAGCGACTGCTCGCCTCGGACATCCCCCTCGGTCGCGCCCACCTGGGTTACCAGACGCTGCACCCGCTGTTTCGGTCCGTCGGCCTCATCTGGCGGCCCGGCGAGCCCCTCAATACCGACGAGTATCCCCACGGCCCGCGCGGCATCGGCGCCTTCCGCCGCGGCCCTCACCACTACCTCATCCGCACCGGCTTGCCGATGCTGCGTCGTCGCCTCGACGACGGCGACCCGTCGGCAGACTTCCCCGTCGTGCGCCAGCTCCGGTCCGAGGGCTTCACGGACTACCTGGCCTGGTTCATCCCGTTCGCCGACGTCCGCGGCATGGATCCGGAACGCGCCGACGGGCTGATCGGCTCGTGGGCGACCCGCCGCCGGGGTGGGTTCTCCGACGCGGAGCTGCGCGCCCTCGAGCGCATCCAGCGCCGCCTCGCCGTCGCCTGCAAGGTGACCATCCAGCACCAGGTCACCGACAACGTGCTCGAGGCCTACCTCGGGCCACATGCCGCCGCGCGGGTGCGACGTGGCGCCATCCATCGCGGCGCGGGCGAGGTCATCCACGCCGTGCTGATGTTCAGCGATCTGCGCGAGTCGACCGCACTCTCGGAGTCGATGAGTCTCGATGCCTACCTCGAGACGCTGAACGGATACTTCGAGTGCATCGCCGACGCGGTGATGGACCACGGCGGGGAGGTGCTGCGGTTCATCGGTGACGCGATGCTCGGCATCTTCCCGATGGATACTCACCGCGTCGCGGACCCGCGCAGCTGCCCGGTGCACCGCGCCGCCTGCACCGCCGCGTTGGCGGCGGTGGAGGACGCGCGTGCCCGCCTCGAGGCACTGAACGCGCGGCGTGTCGAGGGCGGTCTGGCCGCGCTCGGTTACGGCATGTCGCTCCACGTCGGCGACGTGCTGTTCGGCAACATCGGCGCCGCACGGCGAATCGAGTTCTCCGTCGTGGGCCCGGCCGCCAACCGCGCCGCGCGCATCGAGAGCCTGTGCAAGCAGCTCGACCAGCCGCTGCTCGTGTCACAGGAGTTCGCCGACATCGTTCCCGGCGGCTGGGCGCCGATGGGCATGCACAGGCTCGCCGGCATCGGCCAGCCGCAGGCGATCTACGCGCCGATCGCGGCGGGCCCGGGCGTGGACTCAGCCGGGAGCCTGGCGCGCGGTCGCCGGCAACCAGGTGGCGAGCTCCGGGAAGGCGATGAGCACGAACACCATCACCACCATGATCGCGAACATCGGTAGCGCCGCCTTCGCGATGTAGTTCATCTCGTGGCTGGTCATGCCCTGCAGCACGAAGAGGTTGAATCCGATCGGGGGCGTGATCTGCGCCATCTCCACCACCACCACGATGAAGATCCCGAACCACACCAGGTCGATTCCGGCCTGGCGAATCATCGGCTCGACCACCGCCATGGTGAGCACGACCGACGAGATGCCGTCGAGGAAGCAGCCGAGCACGATGTAGAACACGAGCAGGGCCATCAGCAGCTCGAAGCGGCTCAGCCCCAGAGAGTTGATCCAGTCGGCGAGGCCGCGCGGCAGCCCGGTGAAGCCCATGGACAACGACAGGAAGGCGGCGCCCGCGAGAATCAGGGCGATCATCGCCGACGTCCGCGTCGCCCCCATCAGGCTGTCGGCGAACGCGCGCCAGGTGAGCGACCGCTGGCCCGCGGCCAACGCCAGCGAGCCGATGACCCCGAACGCCGCGGCCTCGGTGGCGGTCGCGATGCCGAGGTACATCGAGCCGATCACGAGCACCACCAGCAATAGCAGCGGGATCAGGAAACGCGAGCGCCCGAGCTTCTCGCGCAGGCTCATCGGCGGATCGTGGCGCGGATTGTAGCGCCGCGAGACTCGGGAATACGCCGCGACGTAGCCCATGAACATCGCCGCCAGGACCAACCCCGGCACGACCCCGGCCATGAACAGCTCGGTGATCGACTCGTTGATCGTCACCCCGTAGACGATCAGGGTGAGCGAGGGCGGGATCATCAGCCCGAGCGTGGCCGCGCCGGCAAGCGTGCCGATGATCATGTGCTCCGGATAGTCGCGTCGGCGCAGCTCCGGAATCGACATCTTGCCGACCGTGGTCAGGGTCGCCGCCGACGAGCCGGAGACTGCCGCGAACACGGTGCAGCCGACGATGTTGGTGTGCATCAAGCCGCCGGGGAGCCCCGCCATCCACGGCGACAACCCCTTGAACATGTCCTCGGACAGGCGGGTCCTCGACAAGATCTCGCCCATCCAGATGAACAGTGGCAGCGCGGTCAGCGACCACGACGAGGACGCGGTCCAGATCGTCGTGATCATCGCGTCGCCAGCCGGACGCGAGGTGAACAGCTCCATGCCGACGAACGCGACGCCGAGCAGCGCGAGCCCGACCCAGACCCCGGTGCCGAGGAGGAGAAACAGGACGAACAGGAACAGGCCGATGAGCTCGAGATGCGCCATGTCGTTGCCTACTCGCTCGAGGCGCCGTCGATCGAGGTGGCGCGGATGCCGTGGCTGCCGGTGAGCAACAGTCGCACGAGGTTGTCCCAGAAGCACACCGCGAGCAGCACCGTGCCCACCGACATCGTGGTCTGCGGGATCCACAGCGGCGTCGCGTCCTGGCCCTGGCTGATGTCGTGCAACTTGTAGGACCACCACGTCGCCTTCACCGCGTACCAGGCGAAGTAGCTCGCGAGCGACGCCGCGATTCCCAGGCACCAGGCCTCGCACAGCCAGCGCCAACGCCCGAGCGCGTTGAGGAGGATGCTGACTCGGATGTGGGCACCGTGCTGCAGCGCGTGGGCGAAGGCGAAGAACGAGGCCGCGGCCATGAAGTACCCGGCGTAGTCGGTGGAGCCGGGAACCACCTCGCCGATCCAGCGCGCGCTCATCTGCAGCACGATGATCACGAGAATGGCGACCAGGCACAGCGCCGCCAGCACGCCAGCGGCGGTGTAGGTCGCGTCGAGGACGCGCCGAAGAAACCTGGCCAGCGCCATAGGTGGACCCCGGGATGCTGCGGCGTCGGGGCCGCTCGTGGCCCCGACCCGGCAGGCAAGACCTACTTGCCCATCGCCTGGAAGGCGTCGACGATGGCCTTGCCGTCGTCACCCACGGCCTGCAACCACTCGGCGGTCATGGTCTTGCCGATCTCCTTCAGCTCGTTGGTGAGCGTGTCGCCCGCACGCTGCACCTTCATGCCGTTCGCGCGCAGCCCGTTGAGGGTGAACTGCGTGTACTCCACCGCGCGCCAGCTACCCGCGTACTCGGCGAGCGCGGCGCAGCCGAGGACGACGTTGCGGGTGCCATCGTCCAGGCCCTTCCAGGCGTCGGAGTTCACGAGCACGTAGTTGCGAGGCAGCCACGCGTCGACCTCGTAGAAATGAGTGAGGCTCTCCCACACCTTGCGGTCGTAGCCGGTGGACCCCGAGGACACCATCGACTCGGCGACGCCGGTGGCGAACGCCTGCGAGATCTCGGCCGCCTCGATCTGGACCGGGAGCATTCCGGTGAGCTCGGCCAGACGCGCGGTGGCGGTGTTGTAGGAGCGGAACTTGACCCCCTTCATGTCGGCGACCGAGTTCACCTCCTTCTTGAAGTAGAGGCCTTGCGGCGGCCATGGCACCGAGTAGAGCAGCATGAGGTTCTGCTTCTCCAGGGTCTTCTCGATGACCGGCTTGGCCGCCTTCCACAGATTCGCGGCATCCTCGAACGAGGTGGCGAGGAACGGCACCGAGTCGACACCGAAGATCGGGTTCTCGTTCTGGTGGGCAGAGAGCAGACGCTCACCGATCGGTGCCTGCCCGGTCTGCACCGCACGCTTGATCTCGTTGCCCTTGAACAGCGAGCCCGACGGATGGGTGACGATCTCGAGCTTGCCGCCGGTACCGGTGGTCACGCAGCGGGCGAACTCCGCGCCGACCGCCGAGTGGTAGTTGCTCGCGGCGTAGGCCATCGGCATGTCCCACTTCTCGGCCTGTGCGGCGCCCGCCGTCAGCCCGAGACCGAGCGCGATCGCGAAAGCGCAGTGCTTGTGGACGGAATGCGACGTCATCGGAAGATGCTCCTGATCTGATACGACAGACGACCGAGGGCGAACACGGCCCTCACTCACCACTGGAACGACGCAGCGCGAAGCGACCGAGCAGCGCCTCGTCGACCGCGATCCCGAGACCGGGCGCGGTCGGTACGACGACGTGACCGTCCACGATGGGAAACGGCTCGGCCAGCACGTCGTGCTCGAGATACCAGCGCGCCTGGTAGAACTCGCAGCCGAGATCGATCTCGGGCGTGGCGGCGATCATGTGCGTGCCAGCGAGATGCGCGATGCCGGTCTCGAACATGTCGCCACCGTAGCCGACGAGGCCACCCGCCCCGGCGATGGCGGCGATCGCCTTACCTCGCGCCATGCCGCCGGACTTCATGATCTTCACCGACACGCCGTCGCAGATCCCCTCGCTGATCGCGCGAATCATGTCCGCCGGGCCGAACACGCTCTCGTCGGCGAGAAGAGGCGTGTCGAGTGCCGTGCGGTAGCTCGCCATCGCGGCGAAATGTCGGGCCGGCACCGGTTGCTCGATGAAGGTGACACCGAACGCGTCGATGTCACGCAGCCGACGTAGCGCATCGAAGGGCTCCAGGCCCTGGTTGTAGTCGACGCGAATGTCGAGATCGGGATGATCGCGGCGCAGGCGCTCCAGGCGATCGAGGTCGAAACGATGCTCGCGCACCCCGGTCTTGAGCTTGACGATCCCGACCCCGGCCTCGCGTATGGTCTCCACCAATCGCAGATCCGCCGCGAAGTCCGGGTCCGCGAGCGAGACCGAGAGCGGAATGCGGTCGCGGCATCGCCCACCGAGCAGGGCCCACACCGGAAGACCCGAGGCCCGTCCGAGCAGGTCGTACAACGCCATCTCGAGGGCAGCCTGCGCCTCGGGATGCCCGACGACCGCGCGCCGACACGCCGCCATCAGGGCCTCGATGTCGCTGGGGCGGGCACCGACGACGATGGGTCGATAGTAGCGGTCGAGGGCAGCGAAGGTGGCCTCCGCGGTACCGGTGAACACCACCCACGGCGACGCCTCGCCGAATCCGACCACGCCGCCATCGGTCTCGAGGCGAACGACCACGACCTCGACCGCCTGGGCGACCGTGCCGCTGCCGTGGTCTCGTGCATGCCGGACCGGCAGCGCGAGATGGACGACGTCCATGCGCGCGATGCGATCGGAAAGGATCGGGGCAACGGCGCCGGGGTCCCTGCGCTCGGACGTCGACGTCACCGCACCGCTCCCCGCATTCGCCGTCGCCGAAAGCCGGCGCGCGCGAATCGTAGCAGGGGCGTGGGAGTGCCAGGAAGAGGAGTCACGGCGGCGGATGACGGCTGGCGGTCACCGGCCTGGACATCGACAATGCCCGACCGAGACCCTCGAGAGACCACCATGCGCCGGGCGCCGAGAACACATCGACGGGCCGCGCAGGTCGCACCCCGCCGCGGGGGGCTGATTCTCCTGAACAAGCCCTACGGGGTCCTCTGCCAATTTCGACCGAGCGGCGAGCGACCGACGCTCGCGACGCTGGTCGACGTGCCCGCGGTCTACCCGGCCGGCCGACTCGACGCCGACAGCGAGGGCCTGGTGCTGCTGACCGGAGACGGGAATCTGCAGCACCGCATCACCGATCCACGCCACCACCTGGAGAAGGTCTACTGGGTGCAGGTGGAGCGCGTACCCGACGAGGCCGCGCTCGCGCGACTGCGCACGGGTATCGAGCTCGACGGCCGTCTCACCTTGCCGGCCGGTGCGAGACGCATCGACGAGCCGCCGGGACTCTGGCCGCGCGACCCGCCGGTTCGCTTCCGGCTCAACGTGCCGACTTGCTGGCTCGAGATTCGACTGCACGAGGGGCGCAACCGACAGGTCCGGCGCATGACCGCGGCGGTCGGCCACCCGACCCTCAGGCTCGTGCGCCACGCGATCGGCCCGTGGACGATCGACGGTCTGGAACCGGGCCGATGGCGACGCGTCGCTCGCCCCGAGATCCCGCCATCGGGGTAGGGGCGGATCCTTCGAACGCTCGAGCGGCCCGGGGTGGGCGGGCTCAGGACCTCCGCGCCACCAGATCGATCTCCACCCGTGCACCCACCGCGAGCGCGGTCACCCCGACGCAGGTCCGCGCCGGGCGCCGGTCGGGCGGGAAGTAGGACGCGTACGTGGCGTTCATCGCCGCGTAGTCGTCCTCGAAGTGCGTGAGATAGACGCGGGCCTGGACCACGTGCTCGAGCCCCAGACCGACACCACCGAGCACGATGACCAGGTTGTCCATCACCCGCCGCGTCTGGGCCTCGATGCCTTCGGGGAGTGGTGCATCCGCGGCGTCGGGGTCGGTCGGCATCTGACCGGTGACCAGCACCCAGCCGTCGACCTCCACCGCGTGACTGAACGGCGCGACGGGCCGCGGGGCGCCGGCCACCATGTGGAAAATCGGTCCGCTCATCTGGTGTCACTCCGACTGGAAAGGCCCCGATGGTAGCAGCGCCCGAGCGTGCTCCAGGTGCCGGGGTCACGCTCTCGGGCGGCACCGGCGCACCGCGACCCCACACACGCGGCGGGTGACATGCCCCCGACGAAGTTGCTAGTTTGCTGCCACTGGGTCGCGCCGGGGGGCGCCACCGCACCCCGATCGCCGGCCCGGATCGATGCACTCGATCAAGCGACCACGTCGTCATCAGGAGTCACTCATGAAGCTCGTCAGAACCACCATCGCGGCAGTGCTCGCGATCGGCCTCACCGCCCCGGTGATGGCCCAACAGAAGTTCATCTCGATCGGAACCGGTGGCGTCACCGGGGTGTACTACCCGACCGGCGGCGCCATCTGCCGCCTGGTGAACAAGGGCCGCAAGGAGCACGGCATCCGTTGCTCGGCCGAGTCGACCGGCGGCTCGATCTACAACATCAACGCGCTGCGCGAGGGCGAGCTCGAGTTCGGCGTCGCCCAGACCGACTGGCAGTACCACGCCTACAACGGCACCGACAAGTTCGAGGACAAGGGCAAGTTCGACAAGCTGCGCGCGGTGTTCTCGGTGCACCCCGAGCCGGTCACCGTCATCGCCCGGGCCGACGCGGGCGTGAAGAACATCACCGACCTGAAGGGCAAGCGCCTGAACATCGGCAATCCGGGGTCCGGCACGCGCGGAACCTGGGAGGTGCTGGAGAAGGCACTCGGCTGGGAGCGCAGCGATCTCAAGCTCGCTGCCGAGCTCAAGTCGGCCGAGACCGGGCAGGCGCTGTGCGACAACAAGATCGACGCCTACTTCTGGCTCGTCGGCCACCCGTCGGCGCTGACCCAGGAGACGCTCTCGACCTGTGACTCGAACCTGGTCAACGTGACCGCTCCCGGCATCGATGCGCTGGTCGCCTCCACTCCGTATTACCGTGCGGCCTCCATCCCGGCGGGCATGTACGCGGGCCAGGACCAGGAGATCAAGACCTTCGGCGTCGGCGCGACCTTCGTGTCCTCGACCGACGTGCCGGACGACGTGGTCTACGTGGTGGTCAAGGCGGTGTTCGACAACATCGACGACTTCCGCAAGCTCCACCCGGCGTTCGCGGATCTCAAGGAAGCGGAGATGATCAAGGACGGACTGTCCGCTCCGCTGCATCCTGGCGCGGAGAAGTACTACCGCGAGCGCGGCTGGATCAACTGATCCGGTCGCCGCGCGGGTCGGCGGCGCAGACCGCCGACCCGCGCCGCACCACACGTGCGCAGTACAGCGGCGCCGTGTCCGAGCAGCCGAGAGAGCGGTCGGCCCACACCGCGGGGGAAGGCGAACGATGACCGAGAGCAGTGGAGCCAAGTCGCCGCGCCGCGGACGCGAGGTCGACGTCGAGGAGTTGGTGGCGCAGGTCGACACCGGCGCGCGCCACCCGCACGGCATCGTCGGCAAGCTGGTGCTGGGGCTCGCCTTCCTGTGGGCGCTGTTCCATCTCTACATCGCCTCCGACCTGCCGTACTGGCTCGCCGACCTCACCGGCCTCAACGTCATCTTCAACAACGTCGAGGCGCGGCTGGTCCACCTGTCCTTCGCCCTGATGCTGGCAGCGCTCGCCTTCCCGCTCACCCGCGCGAGCCCACGCGACCGCATCCCGGCCTACGACTGGGCGCTGGGGGCGATCGGCGTGGTCTGCACGCTCTACTTGCTGGTCTCCGCCGACGCCATCGCCGAGCGCGCCGGGTCGTGGGAGACCAGCGACGTGGTGTTCTCGGCCATCGGCATCGTGGTGCTCCTGGTCGCGGCCTACCGCTCGCTCGGGCTGCCGTTGGTGGTGGTCGCGGTCGTGTTCTTGCTCTACGTCTTCTTCGGTGACAGCGCGATGCTGCCCGACGCCATTCGCTGGAAGGGAGCCTCCTTCAAGAAGGCGATGGGGCACTTCTGGATGCAGACCGAGGGCGTCTTCGGCGTCGCGCTCGGGGTGTCGGCCTCGATGATCTTCCTGTTCGTGCTGTTCGGCTCGATTCTCGAGAAGGCGGGCGCCGGCAATTACTTCATCAAGGTCGCCTTCGCGCTGCTCGGTCATCTGCGCGGTGGCCCGGCGAAGGCCGCGGTGGTGGCCTCGGCCATGAGCGGCATCTACTCCGGCTCCTCGATCGCGAACACCGTCACCACCGGCACCTTCACCATCCCGCTGATGAAGCGAACCGGCTTCCCGGCGGAGAAGGCCGGCGCGGTCGAGGTGGCCTCCTCCACCAACGGCCAGCTGACGCCACCGGTCATGGGCGCGGCGGCGTTCCTGATCAGCGAGTTCACCGGCGTGAGCTATCAGGAGATCATCAAGCACGCCTTCGTCCCGGCCGTGATCTCCTACATCGCGCTCGTCTACATCGTGCACCTCGAGGCCTGCAAGCTGGACTTGAAAGGCCTGCCGAAGCCGCCGTCGCACCTCACTCTGGCCGGGAAGATCACCGGCTTCCTCGCCGGTTTCATCGGCATCTCGGTGCTGTTCGTCGCGGTTCACCACGGGCTCGGGTGGGTGAAGGTGGCATTCCCCGATCTCGCCTTCACCGCGGTGATGGTGGTGGTGCTCGCCGCATACCTCGCCTTGCTGTGGCTCGCAGCGCGCCGCCCCGACCTCGAGATCGACGATCCCAATGCGCCGATCCTCGAGGTGCCGCGCGCCGGCCCGACCGCGATCACCGGCCTGTACTACCTGCTCCCGATCGTCGTGCTCATCTGGTGCATCCTGATCGAGCGATTCTCGCCCGCGCTCTCCGCCTACTGGGCGACGGTGATGATGATCTTCATCGCGCTGACCCAGCACCCGCTCAAGGCGGTCATGCGTGGCACCGGCAACCTCGGCGACGCGTTCCGGCGCGGCGTACGCGAGGCGACCAACGGAATGATCGCCGGCTCGCGCAACATGATCTCGATCGCGGTGGCGACCGGGGTGGCGGGAATCATCGTCGGCACCATATCGCTCACCGGGGCGCACCAGGTGGTGGGGGAGTTCGTGGAGTTCCTCTCCGGCGGGAACTTGATCCTGATGCTGGTGCTGGTCGCGGTGATGAGCCTGATCCTCGGCATGGGCTTGCCCACCACCGCCAACTACATCGTGGTGTCGTCGCTGATGGCGCCGGTGATCGTCTCCGTCGGCGCGCAGTCGGGGCTCATCGTGCCGCTGATCGCGGTGCACATGTTCGTCTTCTACTTCGGGATCCTGGCGGACGACACCCCGCCGGTCGGGCTGGCGGCGTTCGCCGCCGCCGCGATCAGCCAGGGCGATCCGATCAAGACCGGTATCCAGGGCTTCATGTACGACATCCGCACCGCGGTGCTGCCGTTCCTGTTCATCTTCAACACCGATCTCCTGCTGATCGACGTCGGTCCCCTGCAGGCGGTGTTCGTGTTCGTGGTCGCGGTGATTGCGATGCTGCTGTTCGCGGCCGCGACGCAGGGCTGGTTCCTGACTCGCAGTCGCGTCTGGGAGTCGGCCGCGTTGCTGTTGATCGCGTTCACCCTGTTTCGGCCGGGCTACTGGCTCGACCGACTCGAGCCGGAGTTCCGCGCCGAGCCCGGAAGCGCGGTGCTCGCGATCGCGAGCGAGGTGGCGCCGGACAGCGAGCTGCGGCTGACGGTGACCGGTCCTGACTTCGACAACCCGGATCAGACCAAGAGCACCACCCTGGTGGTCCCGGTGAGTGGCGCGGGCGACGGTGCCACGCGGCTCGAGGCGCTCGGCCTGCTGGTGCGCTCCGAGGGCGGTCAGGCGCTGATGGACGAGCCCTTGCCGGGCACCCGATTCGCCGAGACGTTGCAGAGCTTCGACTTCTACGGCGACAAGCCGGTGGTGGTGAGCGCGGTCGAGCTCCCGAACGACCGACCGCCGAAGGAGCTCTTCTACCTTCCGGCACTGTTGGGGATGGCCCTGGTGGTCTGGCTGCAGCTCCGACGCCGCACCCCGGCGCCCGCGCTCGCGACCACCTGAGCCACGCTCCGAGGGAGACGCCGATGTTCCGCTCGATCCTCGTTCCCATCGACCTGGACCAGGAGAGCTCTTGGCAGCGCGCGCTACCGGTCGCCGACCGAATGGCGCACGACCACGGCGCCAGGCTGCACGCCCTGACCGTGCTCCCGGGTTTCGGCATGTCCCTGGTCGGCAGCTACTTCCCGGCCGATTTCGAGCGCCGCGCGCACGACACCTACGCGGCGAGGCTGGAGTCCCTGGTGCAGCAGCACTGCCGGGAGCCGGGCGGGGTCACCACCCACGTCCGCCACGGCACCATCTACGCCGAGATCCTCGCCGCCGCGCGCGAGCTCGACTGCGACCTGATCGTGATGGCGTCGCACCGCCCCGCGCTCGCGGACTATCTCCTCGGCCCGAACGCCGCGCGCGTGGTGCGCCACGCCGATCGCTCGGTGTTCGTGGTCCGCGGCTGAGAGCCGTCACTGCCGCGACCCGGGCGGCCACCGGGAGCCGCCCCACCACCCGCCCCGGGGGACTGGGGTGGAGTCGTTCAGATCGACCCGCCCTCGACCATGTAGTTGTTGGCGGTGCACATCGCCGAATCGTCGGCGGCGAGGAAGAGCACCATGCGCGCGATGTGCTCGGGCTGGATGAGATCGGGTAGGCACTGCGCCTGACGCGAGCGCTCCAGCGCCTCGGGGGTGACCCACAACGCCTTCTGCCGCTCGGTCATCACCCAGCCGGGGACCACGGTGTTGACGCGGATGCGGTGCGGGCCGAGGTCGCGCGCGAAGGAGCGCGTCATCCCGTGGACCGCCGCCTTGGCGGTGGTGTAGACGGGCATGCCCCCCATCGCCCGCCACCACGACGCGGAGCCGAAGTTGATGATCGAGCCACCGCCGGCGGCGATCATCCCCGGCGCGACGGTCTGGATCGCGAAGAACATGTGTCGCAGGTTGGTCGCCAGCCGCTCGTCGTAGTACTCGGGTGTGACCTCCTCCCATCCATGACGGTCGTCGCGAGCCGCATTGTTCACCAGCACCTCGGCCGCGCCAGCGGTGGTGGCGAGCGTCTCGAACGCGGCGCGCAGAGCCGCGATGTCGCGGAGATCGCAGGGCGCGAAGTGCACGCCCGCGGCGGGGCCTCCGAGCTCGGCCGCGAGTGCCTGACCACGCGGCTCGTCGAAGTCGACGAAGCCGACCGTCGCGCCCTGCTCGGCGAAGGCGCGGACCATCGCCTCGCCGATCCCGGAGGCACCGCCGGTGATGTAGACGACTCGCTTCTCGAGGCTCGGATAGCGCGCGTATGCCATTGGGCTCTCCACTGTCGGGGGTGGGCCGAGGCGCGTCATTGGAAACCCGCGCTCGGCCCGCCGCAAGCACCATCTACGCCAGCCCTCCTGGACCAACACCGGGGCCCATGCGTCACAATGGCCGCCTTCTGACCATGGCGAGGAGATCCGACCATGCAGCTCGGAGCGGTTGCGCCCATCGGCGACATCGGCGGCGACCCGGACGTGGTGCGCGACTACGCGCTGGGTCTGGAGGCAATCGGCTACGACTTCGTCGAGGTGACCGACCATGTCCTCGGCGTCAACACGGCCTCGCGGCCGGACTGGCCGGCGGACCGCAACACCTCGCGAGACTACTTCCACGATCCGTTCGTCATCCTCACGTACATCACGGCGGTCGCGCCGAGACTCGGGCTGTCGACGGGGGTGTTGATCCTTCCCCAGCGGCAGACGGCGCTGGTCGCCAAGCAGGCGGCCTGCCTCGACGTGTTGTCCCGCGGCCGGTTCAGGCTCGGCATCGGAGTGGGCTGGAACGAGGTCGAGTTCGTGGGGCTCAACGAGCGCTTCGGCAACCGCGGGCGTCGGTCCGAGGAGCAGGTCGAGGTGATGCAGGCACTGTGGCGCGACGCGCATGTCGACTTCCGGGGCCGATACCACACCATCGACGACGCCGGCATCAACCCGCGACCGGCATCGGGCCGGGTGCCGGTGTGGTTCGGTGGCCACCACGAGAACACGCTCGCGCGGATCGCGCGGCGCGGTGACGGCTGGATGCCGAACGCCTACCCGCCCGACGGGAGCGCGCGCGAGGTCTTCGATCGGCTGCGGCGGATGGTCGAGGCCGAGGGGCGCGATCCGGCGGCGGTCGGGATCGAGGTCTGGACCTCGTGCGGCGCGGGCTCCGAGGCCGACTGGCGGCGCGAGGCGGCCCACTGGCGCGACCTCGGTGCCACCCACCTGTGCCTCACCACGGCGTTCGACCGACGCCACCACCACCGCATCGCCGGGCGGACGCCGGACGACCACCTGGCCGCCGCACGCCGCTATCGGGAGGCGGTCGCGGACATTCTCTGACACGCGCCTCGCGATGGCGCGGCCCGGCTACCGGGCTCACGCCTCGGGGAGTCCGCTCGTCGGCCACGCGCCGCGTCGGGACACGGGCACGAAGTGCGGCGCGCGCCCGACGCGCGACACCGGCCCGCGGGCATGGAAGAAGACCTGACGGGCGATGGCCTGCGCCCATCCGGTGCGCAGTGCGCCGTCCACCACCCAGGCCGGCGCGGGCAGGTCGGCCAGGGCGCGTAGCAAGCGCTTGCCGAGGTAGCTCGGACGCTCCCGGGCGAGGACCAGGCTCGGCTCCGGCCCACCGTCGTCGAGGAAGTCCGCGATGAGGTGACCGGCCCGGCGCCCGAGGTGCAGCGCGTTGGCGATGCCGCCACCGGTGAGCGGCGAGACATGACCGGCAGCGTCGCCCACCAGCAGCACCCCGGGGGCCGCGAACGGGCGCACCGGTCCGCCGACCGGGATGCGGCCGGCGCGCCAGGCGAGCGGGCGGACACGGCGGAGGTCGACCACCGGTGCCAGGCGCTCGAGCACCGCCTGCAGGTCCGGGCGGCGCGGATGGCTGCAGGCGATTCCGACCTGGGTGATGCCCGCCCCCGGCACCGCCCACGCGATGTAGCCGGGCGCGAGCACGGGGTCGACGAGGACGTGGAGCGCGCCCTGGTCGAGCTCGGGGGTCGCCGGCAGCTCCGCCTCGATGCCACCGAGGAAGCGGCGGTTGCGCCCGAGCCCGAACACGCGAGCGACCCGCGAGCCGGCGCCGTCGGCACCCACCAGATAGCGGGCCGAGATCCCGAGGCCGTGTAGCACCACGGCGTCGTGGGTTCGCGTGGCGCCGGTGAATCGGCTCGCGTAGCGCAGCTCCGCGCCGGCCTCGCGGGCACGGCCGGCCAGCCACCGCATCAGCGACGGGGTGTCGGTGGCGAGGAAGTAGTAGCCCGGCGAGGCGAGGTCGATGGCGGCGCCGACCGGGGGATAGAGTCGGACCCGCGGCACCTTGCGGGTGATCCCCGGCGGGAGGTCGAGCATCTCCGCCGCCTCCTTCACCAGCAACCCGGTGGTGTGGAGCTGCGTCCCGGGGTCGAAGCGCCGGTCGACCACCACCACGCGGAGCCCGCGTGCAGCGGCGGTACGCGCCACGGTGAGACCGGCAAAGCTGCCGCCGACGACGGCGACGTCGTGGGTCACGGGGGTCGAGTTGGCCATGCGCGTGCGCCTCGGTTGGTCCGAGGTCGGGAGCGTGCGCCGGGTCCATGGCCGGCCGCGGGCAGGGCGGGGGCGAAATGCGTCGGCGCCGCGACGTGGCGATGAACGCGCTCAGCCGGCGACCAGCGCGCGCGAGGCCAGAGTCTTCATGCGCGCGACGTACTCGGCGCCGGTCCAGCCACAGTCGCGGGTCAGGTGCTCCCAGCTCGGGACGAGCAGCAACGTCCAGAGCACGTCGGTTGCCGAGTCCGCGCTCCACCCGGCGGCGAGGGCGCCGTCGTCACGCAACGCCTCGACCGCCGCGCGGCAGCCGTCGCGGAGCGCCGCCATGCGGTCCCCCCAGGCCGCGGCAGCCGCCTCGTCGGTGTCGCGAGCGGCCAGCAACGCCCTGGCCACGGCATGGATGCGGGGGACGTAGTCGCCCCAGAACTCGATGTAGCGGTGCAACCGCTCGACACCCGAGCCGGCCGCGCGAGAGCGGGCGAGCCGGCCGTCGAGGTCGAGTTGCGCGTCGAGGTGGCGGGTGGCCGCGACCAGCAGCTCGGTGCGGGTCGCGAAGTGCAGGTACACCGCCTGGCGCGAGACGCCGGCGGCGCGGGCGATGTCACCCATGCGCACGCCGCGACCGCCGTGCGCCTCGAGCATGCGCACGGTGGCTTCCAGGATTCTGGTGCGGGTCGGAGCGGAGTTGCTTGACATGGTGTCAAGCGTGCTCTACCTTTCGCCCACCGTCAATTGACACGGTGTCAAGAAGAGGAGTGCCAGCCATGCCGAACACGACCATCGACCATCGCTCGAGCCAGGGAACCATCGCCGTGCTGGGCGGCACCGGAAAGACCGGGCGGCGAGTCGCCGCTCGCCTCGCCGCCCGGGGCGTCCCGACCCGGGTCGCGTCGCGACGCGGCACACCGGCCTTCCACTGGGGCGACCCGAGCACCTGGGACGCGGTGCTGGAGGGCGCGACGTCGGCCTACGTGAGCTACGCCCCGGACCTCGCCATTCCAGGAGCGGCGCAGACGATCGAGGCGCTGACCGAGCGCGCGGTCGCGCACGGCCTGCGTCGCCTGGTGCTGCTGTCCGGCCGCGGTGAGACCGAGGCGCAGCGGTGCGAGGCGATCGTCGCCCGCTCCGGCCTCGAGTGGACGGTGGTGCGGGCGAGCTGGTTCGCGCAGAACTTCTCCGAGGGCGAGTTCCTCGACATGGTGCGTGGCGGCGCGATCACCCTCCCCGCGGCCGACGTTCCGGAGCCCTTCGTCGACATCGAGGACCTCGCCGACGTGGTGGTCGCCGCACTGACCGGCCACGGGCACGGCGGCCAGATCTACGAGGTCACCGGCCCGCGCGCGCTCACCTTCTCCCAGGCGGCGCGCGAGCTCTCGCGCGCCAGTGGCCGACCGGTTCACTTCGTGCGCATCCCGAAGGCCGACTTCGCCGCCGGCGTCGCGGCGGCCGGAACGCCGCCCGACGTCGCCTGGCTCCTCGAGTACCTGTTCGACACCGTGCTCGACGGGCGCAACGTGCACCCGGGCGACGGCGTGCAGCGCGCACTCGGGCGCGACCCGGTCGACTTCGGCGACTTCGCCCGCCGCGCGGCGGCGGAGGGCGTCTGGAGAGCGGCGGCATAGGGCGTTGGCGCGTCGGCCGACGATGCGGGCCATCCATTTCCGCGCGCAAGTGCGTATCGTGTGCAGGCCCGGAGCCATCCGGGCCGAGCGGAGACGGAGGGCGCGACGTGAGCCACGGTGACGAATCGGCGCGACGGATTCCCGGCTGGTGCGCACTGTGCCGCTCGCGATGCGGCTGCATCTCGGTGGTCGAGGGCGATCGGCTGACCGCGGTGGAGCCCGACCCCTCCCACCCGACCGGCCAGGCCCTCTGCGCCAAGGGCCGCGCCGCCCCCGAGCTCGTCCATCACCCCGAGCGTCTGCTCTACCCGATGGTGCGCACCAATCCCAAGGGTGCCGACGATCCGGGCTGGCGGCGCGTGTCCTGGGACGAGGCCCTGGACCGCGTCGCGGCCGAGATGCGGCGGCTGGCAGCCGAGAGCGGCCCGGAGAGCGTGGTGTTCGCGGTGACGACGCCGAGCGGGACCGGCATCTCCGACGCCGGGCCCTGGATCGACCGCCTGATGAACGCCTTCGGTAGCCCGTCGAACTGTTACGGCACCGAGATCTGCAACTGGCACAAGGACCACGCCACCGCCTACACCTTCGGCGCCGGCGTCGGCACTCCGGACCTCGACCACACCGGCTGCATCCTGCTCTGGGGTCACAACCCCGGCTCGACCTGGCTCGCGCAGGGCTCGCGGGTGGCGAAGGCGCGCGCCCGGGGCACCGCGCTGGTGGTGGTCGACCCGCGCCGCGCCGGACCGGCGGCGAAGGCCGACGTCTGGCTCGCGCCACGGCCGGGCACCGATGCCGCGGTGGCGCTCGGCCTGATCCGGTTGACGCTCGAGCACGGGTGGCAGGACGACGACTTCGTCCACGATTGGACCAACGCACCGGCCCTGGTATGCGACGACACCGGCCGGCTGCTCGCCGGGCGCGATCTCGCGGCGCCGGTCGCGAGCGAGCGACCCGTCGCCTTCGATACCGCGAGCGGCGCGCTGGCCGGGCTCGATCCCGGACCCACACCGGGCCGGCGCTGGCAGCTCACCGGCGCGGTGGAGGTCGAGACGGTGCGCGGACCGGTCCGCTGCCGGCCGGTCCTCGAGCGCCTGCGCGAGGCGGTCGCGCCATGGACGCCGGCGCAAGTCCAGGCGGTGACCGGGGTGGAGCCGGCGGCGCTGACCGAGGCGGCCCGCCTGCTGGCGACCGCGCGACCGGTCAGCTACTACGCCTGGTCCGGCGTCGCCCAGCACACCAATGCCACCCAGATCGACCGCGCCATCACCGTGCTCTACGCGCTCACCGGGTCGCTCGGGCGGCGCGGCGGCAACGTCCACTTCAACGCGGTACCGACCACCGACATGCGCGGTCGCGAGCTCCTGCCCGAATCGCAGCGTGCCCGGACCCTCGGCCTCGCCGAGCGCCCGCTCGGCCCGCCGCGCGACGGCTGGGTGACGGCCGAGGATCTCTACCGCGCGGTCCTCGAGCGCGACCCCTATCCGGTGCGCGGGCTGGTGGCGTTCGGCGCCGACGTGCTGGTCGGACGAGCCGGCGCGCCGCGCGGCGCGCGAGCGCTGGCCGCGCTCGACTTCTACGTGCACCTCGATCTGTTCGAGAACCCCGCCGCGCGCCACGCCGACGTGTTGCTCCCGGTCAGCTCGCCGTGGGAGCGCGAGGCGTTGCGCGTCGGCTTCGAGATCGACCAGGCGGCCAACGCGCGCGTGCAGCTCCGACCGGCGGCGGTGCCCGCGCGCGGGGAGTCGCGCTCCGACGTCGAGATCGCGTTCGATCTGGCCTGCCGACTCGGGCTCGGCAACCAGTTCTTCCAGGGTGACGTCGACGCCGGGATGCAGGCGCTACTCGGCCCGTCGGGGCTCACGGTGGGCCAGCTACGCGCACGGCCCGAGGGGTTGGCGCTGAACCTGCCCCCGCCGTGGGACGCCCACGTGACGCGTGGCGGGTTCCCGACCCCGAGCGGACGGGTCGAGCTCTGGTCCGACGTCTTCGCCGCCCACGGCCAGCCACCGCTGCCGGTGCACGTCGAGCCCCCGGTCGGCCCGGTGAGCCGCCCCGACCTGGCGGCGCGCTTCCCGCTGGTGCTGACCTCGGTGAAATCACACCTCTACTGCCACGGGCAGCACCGCAATCTACCGAGCCTGCGCCGGCGCGCACCGGACCCACCGCTCGAGATCCACCCGCGGACGGCGCAGGCGCGGGGCATCGCCGACGGCGACTGGGTCCGGGTCGAGACCCCGAGCGGGACGCTGCGCGCCCGCGCCCGCCTGCGCGACACCCTCGCCCCGGGCGTGGTCGCCGCCCAGCATGGCTGGTGGCAGGCGTGCACCGCCCTCGACGCTCCGGCCTACCCGGTCCACGGCGACGGCACCGCCAACGTCAACGCGGTGATCGACGCCGCGTTCACCGATCCGGTGAGCGGCGCGACACCGAATCGCTCCTACCTCTGCGAGGTCAGGCGCGAGGCGTGACCGCAGTGCGAGGCCCCCGGGGACAGGCACGCCTCGCCACCGACGCTCAGGCCACCGCGAACGCCGCCGAGTAACGCCGGCGTCGGCGTGACAGGGCGTGGACGATGATCAGGTTGGCGACGTTGAACGCGAACCCGGTCATGAACGCGGTCGAGTAGCTGCCGGTGACGTCGAACACGCGCGCCCCGAGCCAGCCGCCGAGCGCCATGCCGATGGTGCCGAAGAGCAGCACCACCCCCATGCGCTGGCCGATGCCGGTGGCCGGGAAGAGGTCGCGCACGATGAGCACGTAGGCCGGGACCACGCCGCCGTAGCCGAGCCCGAACACCGCCGCGACCAGAAACAGGCCGGCCGCGCTGTCGACCTGTGAGAAGAGGAAGAGCCCGAGCGCCTGGCCGGCCGAGCTGTAGAGCAGGGTGCGATAGCCGCCGATGCGGTCGGAGACGAAGCCCCAGGCGAGCCGCCCGAGCACCGCGCAACCGAGCGCGACCGAGAGCATCTGCGCCGCGAGCGCCGGCGCGTGCCCGAGATCGGTGGCGTTGGCGACGGTATGCACCAGCGGCATCGACATCGCGATGCAGCAGCACACGATGGCGGTGCACACCACCGCGAGCACCGCCGCCCCCGGCAGGTCGAGCACGCGCGCCGGCGGTGGCGCGGCCTCACCTCGCACGCGAGCCGGCGCGGGCACGAATCCGCCCGGCGGCGGCCGGCGCAGCACCAGCAGGAGTGGGACGGTGGCCGCCAACAGGAACACCGCGAAGCCGATGTAGGCGACGCGCCAGCCCGCGACCTCCCCCACCCACCTGAACACCGGCGTCCAGATCGCCCCCGCCACCCCCTGGCCACAGGCGACGATGCCGACCGCGATCCCGCGCCGGCGGTCGAACCAGCGCGTGGTGTTGGCGACCAGCGGCCCGTAGAGCGCAGCATTGCCGACGAGGCCGACCAGCACCGCGTGCGTCAACAGGAACACCACGATGCTCGAGGTGGTGCTGATCACCCAGCAGCCCACCGCGACCATCGTCATCCCGGTGGCCACGGGCACGAACATGCCGACACGATCGGTCCATCGACCCATGGCGATGCCACCGATGCCGGTGCCGAGCATCGCGAGTGAGTAGCCGAGCGCCACCCAGGCGCGCGGCCAGTCGAACTCGTCGGCGATCGGCTTCAGGGCGACGATGGTGGCGTAGAGGGCCGCGTTGCCGATCGCGACCAGGGAGAACGACGCGGCGACCACCGCCCAGCCATAGGGCGTCTCGATACTCGCGTTTCGCGGCTGCGTCATTCGGCGGTGTTCCGGGCGGGGCGCGCCATCCTATCAGCGAAGGCGCCGCCGGGACGGGCTCGCGCGCCGAGCACGAGGACGGGCACCGCCTGCCGGCCGAGCCAGTCCCCGGGGTCGAGGCGGGGCCGGTCTCCAGGTCATCGCCCCACGACCCTCGCGCCCTCTGCTATCTTGCCGCGTCAACCCTCATCGCCCAGGAGCACCGCGTGAGCACGGCCCTCGACAGCCGCCGCCGCCCACTCAAGGTCGGCGTCCAGCTCCCGGAGGCAGAGCGCGAGGTCCGTTGGCGCGAGCTGGCCGACATGGCGCGCGTGGCCGAGGCGATCGGCATCGACGGGCTCTGGCTCGGCGACCACCTGCTCTACCGCGCACCCCACCTCGGCACCCGCGGGCCATGGGAGGCGTGGTCGACCCTCGCCGCACTGGCCGCGATCACCGAGCGCGTCACCCTCGGCCCACTGGTCGCGGCGACTGCGTTCCACAGCCCGGCGATGCTCGCCAAGAAGGCGGCGACGGTGGACGAGGTGAGCGACGGCCGTCTCGTCCTCGGCCTCGGCGCCGGCTGGAACGCGGTCGAGTTCGCCGCTTTCGGGTTCCCCTTCGACCACCGCGTGAGCCGCTTCGAGGAAGCGTTCACCATCGTGCGCACCCTGCTCGCCGAGGGCGCCGTGGATTTCGAGGGTCGCTTCCACAGCGCGCGGGAATGCGAGCTCCTGCCCCGTGGGCCACGTCCCGGCGGGATTCCGCTGATGGTGGGATCGCGCGGGCCGCGGATGCTGGGCATCACGCTGCCCCACGTCAGCGCCTGGAACGCCTGGTACACCTGGTTCGGCAATTGCGCCGAGGGCTATCCGAGCCTGCGCGACGACATCGACGCCGCCTGCCGGAGCGCCGGGCGCGAGCCGTCCGCGGTGGCGCGCACGGTGGCGCTGCTGGTCCGCTTCCCCGAGAGCGAGGCGCGCGATCACGTCAACCCGACCGGTGTCGAGGTGCCTCCCCTACCCTCCGATCCCGACACCCTGGCCGAGGCGCTCCGCGCCTTCGCGCGACTCGGCGTGTCGGAGGTGCAGCTCGTGCTGGAGCCGATCACGGTGTCCGCGATCGCGCGGCTCGCGCCGGTGCTCGAGCGGCTCGACGCCTCGCCCTGAAGCCCAACCCGTCGTCCTCGGAGAGTCGCGGAGATGTCGATCACCGTTCCGGAGCGCGCCAGCGCCGTCGTCATCGGCGGCGGGGTCATCGGCGCCAGTGTCGCCTATCACCTTGCCCGCGAGGGTTGGACCGACGTGGTGCTGCTCGAGCGAAAGCAGTTCGCGTGCGGCACCTCGTGGCATGCGGCCGGCCTCGTCGGGACCATGCGCGCCAACGAGAGCCACGCACGGCTTTGTCAGTACTCGATGAGCCTGCTGGGCGAGCTCGAGCGGGAGACCGGCCAGTCGACCGGGTTCCGTCAGGTCGGCAGCCTCACCATCGCCCACAGCGAGGCACGCTTCGAGGAGTTGAAGCGCGTCGCGTCGATGAACAACGCCTTCGGCGTGACCCGGGTCGACATGGTCACGGTGGAGGAGATCCGGAGCCTGCACCCGCTGGTCGACACCGCCGGGCTGCTCGGCGGGAGCTGGGTCGCCCACGACGGCATGGCGAGCCCGGTCGACGTGGTGAGCGCGTACATCAAGGGCGCGCGCGGGCGGGGCGTTCGCTGCATCGAGGGCGTCACCGTCACCGGGATCGACCAGGCGAACGGTCGGGTGACCGGGGTGACCACCGACCACGGGGCGATCCGCGCCGACTTCGTCGTCAACTGCGCCGGGCTGTGGGCGCGCGATCTGGGACGGCTCGCGGGGGTGAACGTGCCGCTGCTCGCCTGCGAGCACTACTACGCCCACACCGAGAAGCTGCCCGACCTGCCGCCGAATCTGCCGGTACTCCGCGACCACGACCGGTGCGCCTACTACCGCGAGGACGCCGGCAGCCTGCTGGTGGGCGCGTTCGAGAAGCGCGCCCGCGCGCTGTCGATGGCGCAGATCCCGGCCGACTTCTGCTTCGACGAGCTCCCCGGGCACTTCGAGGAGCAGCTCATGCCGGTGCTCGAGGACGCGATGGCGCGGGTGCCGATGCTGGCCGAGGTCGGCTGGCGCAGCTTCTTCTGCGGGCCGGAGAGCTTCACCCCGGACGACCAGTTCCACCTCGGCGAGGCCCCGGAGCTCGGCGGATTCTTCGTCGCCGCGGGACTGAACTCGGTCGGCATCCAGTCGGCCGGCGGCATCGGCAAGGCGCTCGCCGAATGGATGGATCGCGGCCACCCGCCGATGGATCTCTGGTCCAACGACCCGCGTCGGATGTTCTCCTTCCACGGCACGCAGCGATTCCTCGAGGCGCGGGTGACAGAGAGCCTCGGGCTGCTCTACGAGAACCACTACCCCTACCGGCAGTACGCGACGGCGCGCGACGTGCGGCACTCGCCGCTGCACGAGCGCCTCGCCGCACGCGGCGCCTGCTTCGGTGAGTCGGCGGGCTGGGAACGCCCCAACTGGTACGCGCCGCCCGGGGTCGAGCCGCGCTACGCCTACTCGTTCGGCAAGCAGAACTGGTTCGAGCACTCGGCGCGCGAGCACCGGGCGGCACGCGAGGGGGTGGCGCTGTTCGACCAGTCGAGCTTCTCCAAGTACCTGGTGCAGGGTCGCGACGCGTGCGCGGTGCTGCAGCGGATATCGAGCGCCGACGTCGACGTTGCGCCCGGGCGCATCGTCTACACCCACTGGCTCAACCCACGGGGCGGCATCGAGGCCGATCTCACCGTCACCCGGCTGCGCGAGGACCAGTACCTGGTGGTGAGCGGCACCGCGGTGACCGGGCGCGACCTCGACTGGCTGGCGCGCAACACCCCGCACGACGCACGCTGCGTCACCGTCGACGTCACCGCCGGCTGGGCGGTGCTCGGCGTGATGGGCCCGCGCTCGCGGGCGTTGCTCGAGACGGTCACCGGCGCGGATCTGTCGAGCGCCGCGTTCCCGTTCGGTACCTGGCAACCGGTCGAGGTCGGCTGCGCCCCGGCGCGCGCGCTGCGGGTCTCCTACGTCGGCGAGCTCGGCTGGGAGATCCACGTCCCGACCGACATGGCGCGCCACGCCTTCGACGTCATCGCCGACGCGGGCGCCGAGCACGACCTCACCCTGGCCGGGATGCATGCGCTCGATTCGTGTCGCATCGAGAAGAAGTTCGTCCACTTCGGCCACGACATCGGCGACGAGGACACCCCGCTCGAGGCGGGCATGGGCTTCGTGTGCGCGCTCGACAAGGGCGTCGCGTTCATCGGCGCGGAGGCGATCGCGCGCCAACGCGAGAGCGAGCACCCACTGCGCAAGCGCCTGGTGCAGTTCCTGTTGTCCGACCCCGAGGCGATGCTCTGGCACCACGAGCCGATCTGGCGCGACGGGTCGCTGGTCGGCTTCCTCACCTCCGGCGCCTACGGCCACACGCTCGGTGGCTCGGTCGGGCTGGGTTACGTGAAGCACGTCGACGGGGTGAGCGCGGAGTGGATTGCCGGCGGGCACTTCGAGGTCGAGGTGGCGGGGCGTCGGATCCCGGCCCGAGCGAGCCTGCGCGCGATGTACGATCCGCGCGGCGAGAAGGCGCGCGGGTGAGCGGGTGAGCGACCGAAAGATCACCGAGAGTGACGGCATCGTCTGCTGGAAGTGCGGTGCATCGCTCGCCGGCGTGCTGCTGCCGATCGGCCGGCGCGAGACCTGCGCGTCGTGCACGGCGGATCTCCACGTCTGCCGCCAGTGCGAGTACCACGATCCGTCGGTCGCCCGCGCCTGTCGTGAGCCGGTGGCCGACGAGGTGACGCGCAAGGAGCACGCGAACTTCTGCGGCTACTTCGCGCCGGGGCGCGACCGTCACCATGCGGGTGACACGACCGCGAGCGAGCAGGCGCGGCGTGCCCTCGACGCTCTGTTCGGCGCCGGCGAGACGCCGCCAGGGACCGTCGATCCGCTGGCCGAGGCCCGGGCCGCGTTCGAGGCCCGGCGCGACGGCGAGGGCGATGCCGCCAGGCGCGAGCTCGAGCGCCTGTTCGGGCTCGGCGAGGACGAGAAGAAGTAGCCGACCGGTGCGCGCGACCCGGCGCGTCGGCCGACGGAGACCGTCGACATGAACCCGATTCGCAGCGTCGCCGTGCTCGGCGCCGGCACCATGGGGACCGGCATCGCCGCCCATCTCGCCAACGCCGGCGTGCGCGTCCTCCTGCTCGACGTGCCGGGCAAGGCCGACGAGGACCGGGACGCGCCCGCCCGGCGCGGGCTCGATCGTATCCGCCGCGGTCGCCCCCCGGCGCTGATGTCGGCCGACGACGCGCGGCGCATCGAGCCCGGCAACGTCGAGGACCACCTCGGGCGGCTCGGCGAGGTCGACTGGATCGTCGAGGCGGTGGTCGAGCGGCTGGAGGTGAAGCACGCGCTGTACCGCGCGGTCGATGCCGCGCGCCGTCCCGGGACTCCGGTCTCGTCGAACACCTCGACCATTCCGCTCGCGCAGCTCGTGGCCGGCATGCCGGCGGCGTTCGCGGCCGACTTCTGCATCACCCATTTCTTCAACCCGGTGCGCTACATGCGCCTGCTGGAGCTGGTACGCGGCCCGGCCACGCGGCCCGAGGTCATCGAGCACCTGGGTCGTTTCTGCGACGAGGCGCTCGGCAAGGGCGTGGTGCCGTGCCGCGACACCCCCGGTTTCCTCGCCAATCGAATCGGGGTCTACGCGCTGCAGCTCGGCATCGCCGAGGCGTTGCGCGCCGGCGTCACCGTGGAGGAGGCCGACGCGCTGCTCGGCCGCCCGGCGGGCATCCCCAAGACCGCGGTGTTCGGCCTCTACGACCTGATCGGCGTCGACCTCATGCTCGACGTGGTGGCGAGCCTGCGCCGCGAGCTGGCGCCCGACGACGCGTTCCATCGGCTCGGCGCGGAGCTGCCGCTGCTGGAGGCGATGGTCGCGGCCGGGCGCACCGGCAACAAGGGTGGCGCCGGCTTCTACCGCACCCGCGAGGTCGACGGCGAGCCACGACGCGAGGTCTTGGAGCTGACCACCGGGGAGTACCGCGCCGCGACTCGTCCGCACCTCGCCGCCGCCGAGGCGGGTGAGCGCGATGGGCTCCGCGCCCTGGTCGAGGCCGACGATCGGTACGGCCGCTACGCCTGGCGCGTGCTCTCGGGCACCCTCGCCTACGCGGCGGCCCTGCTCCCGGAGGTCGGCGACGACCCGGCCCCCATCGATGCCGCGATGACGCTCGGCTACAGCTGGCGCGAGGGGCCGCTCGAGATGATCGACGCCCTCGGCGTCGGCTGGTTTCGCGACCGTCTGCGCGCAGAGGGCCGAGCCGTGCCTCCTCTCCTCGAGGTCGCCGGGAACGGGTCGCTCTACCGCGACACGCCGCGTGGCCGCGCGGTGCTCCGCCTCGACGGCGAGCACCAGCCGGTCGCGCGCCCGGCGGGCGTCGAGCGCCTCGCCGAGCACAGCCGCGGCCGGCGCCCGCTCGCCGGCAATCCCTCGGCCAGCCTCTGGGACGTGGGTGACGGCGTGCTGGTGGCGGAGTTCCACTCCAAGGCCAACGCGCTCGACGCCGACTCGATGCACCTCCTCGCCGTCGCGCTCGAGCGCGTGCCACGCGCGCATCGAGCGCTGATCGTCTACAACGACGCGCCGCACTTCTCGATGGGCGTCAACCTCGGCTTCGTGCTCGACGCCGCCGAGCGCGGCGCGTGGTCGGAGGTCGACCGCATGCTGGTCGACTTCCAGCAGACCTGCCTCGGCCTTCGCGACGCGCCGTTCCCGGTCATCGGAGCCCCGGCCGGCATGGCCCTCGGTGGCGGCTTCGAGGTCCTGGCCCACTGCGACGCGCTCGCCTGTCACGCGAACGTGGTGCTCGGGCTGGTGGAGCCCCAGGTCGGGCTGGTGCCCGCGGGTGGCGGGTGCAAGGAGATGCTCGCGCGCTTCACCGCCCGCGCCGGTGACGCGGCGGTCGGTGCCCGAGACGCATTCGCCCAGATCGCGGCCGCCGCAACCGCCAGCTCGGTGCCCGAGGCCCGTCCGATGCTCCTGGTCCGCGACCACGACGTCGCGACGATGCATCGCGACCGCGTGCTCCCCACGGCCCGCGCGCTCGCTCGCGAGCGCCTCGCGGGCGGCTACTCGCCGACGCCGGCCCCCGTCTTCCACGCCGCCGGCGCGCCGACGCTGCGCGCCATCGTGGACGGGCTCGCCGCCGATCGCGATGCCGGACGCATCTCCGCTCACGACGTGGTGGTCGGCGAGGCACTGGCTCGGGTGCTGTGCGGCGGCGACGTCGCCCCCGGCACCGCGCTGACCGAGCCCGACCTGCTCGATCTGGAGCGCGCCTCGTTCCTCAGTCTGCTGCGTGAGCCGTCGACCCGGGCGCGCATTCGCCACACCCTCGCCACCGGCCGACCATTGCGCAACTGAGCGCACACCGTCGACGCGTCGGCGCGCACTGCCCCGTCCAGGCGACGCCAATCGCGGAATAACCCGGGCGCGATCACGTTTTCCTCGAATTCCCACGGGAAAACCGCGATTGCGTCAATCCGCGGCGAAAAATCGAGCAGCTATACTTTTTCGCGCGGTGGGTCGATGGGCGACCCGGTATCACTCGACGCGTCGAGCGACGTCACTCGCCGGTGAGCCACAACGCCAGCATGGCCGAGACCACGGAACAACACGAGGCGCGGATTCGAGAGCTGGTGCCGATCGGTGGCCTCGCCACCGCGTACCAGGACCAGCTCATCGAGCAGTCGGAGATCATCCGCCTGAAGCGGCGCGAGTACGCGTTTCGCCAGGGCGAGCGCGACGGCTACTCCTTCTACCTGCTCGAGGGCGCGCTCGAGTTCGAGGCCAACGGGCAGCTCGTGAAGACGGTGGCCGACGGCACCGAGGCCGCACGCCATCCGCTCGCCATGCTCCAACCACGCCAGTACTCGGCGCGCGCCAAGACGCCGTGCACGGTGCTGCGCATCGACCGCCGCACCCTCGATCGGCTGCTGGCGATGGATCCGCCGGCCACCGGACAGGTCGAGGTCGAGGAGGTCGACGAGGTCGACAACGACGACGACTGGATGTCGCGGATGCTCGCCTCGGAGCTGTTCTCGCGCATCCCGCCGGCGAACATCCAGCGCATCTTCACGCTCCTCGAGCCGATCGAGGTCGAGGCCGGGCAGACCATCATCGAGCAGGGCACGCCCGGCGATTACTACTACGTCCTCTGCCACGGCCGCGCCCTGGTGACCCGCACCACCAAGGCCGGCAGCTCGCCGATCAAGCTCGCGGAGTTCGGTCCCGGCGACAGCTTCGGCGAGGAGGCCCTGGTATCGGGCGGAAAACGTAACGCATCTGTCACCATGCTCAGCGACGGTGAGGTCATGCGCCTCACCAAGGACAGCTTCATCGAGCTGATCAAGAACCCGAGCCTGCAGGAGCTACCGTTCGAAGCCTGCGAGGCCATGGTCGCCGACGGAGCCGCCTGGCTCGATGTCCGCTTCCCCGAGGAGCACGCGAGCTCGGGCATCGCCGACAGCGTCAACATCCCCCTGGTGCTGCTACGCGTCGGGATCGACAAGCTCGAGCGCGATCGGCGCTACGTCGTGTACTGCGACAACGGTGCGCGCAGCTCCGCCGGCGCGTTCCTGCTGATGCAGCTCGGCTTCGACGCCTACCAGCTCGCCGGCGGGCTCGCGGCATCGCCGCTCGCCTCGACCCTCGAGCCTGGGGACGCCGGCGCCGAGGGCTCGCCGCGCGAAGGGTCGTCGCCGGCCGCGAGCGCACCACCTCTCATCCCCGCGACGCCCGCGCAACCGCCACCCCCGGCCCCGGCAGTGCGCGCGGCGGCGCTCAGCGCCGAGCTCGCGATCGCCGCCGTCGTCGAGCACAAGGCGGAGCGGTCGGTGGTCGAGATCGAGACCGCCAGGCGTCGCGCCGAGCGCCAGGCCGCCCGCCAGCTCGACGTCGAGCGGGTGCGGCTGCGCTACGCCGCGCAGGCGGCACTGCGCAAGGCCGAGGAGGAGACTCGCCAACGGTTGACGCGCGAGGCGGCGGCGGCGCGAAAGCGGCTCGAGGAGCAGGCGGCGGCGGCGCGAGCGCGGCTCGAGAAGCAGGCGGCGGAGGTCCGCAAGGCCGCCGCCGAGCAGGCGCGCCAGCACGCCGAGAGCGAGGCCGAGTCGGCCCGCCGCAAGGCCGACGAGGCGGCGCAGGCACGGTTCGAGGCGGAGCGACGCAAGCTCGAGGAAGCGAGGCGCAAGACCGATCAGGACGCTCGCGATCATCTCGAGTCCGAGCGGCGCAGGCTCGAGCACGAGGTCGAGGCAGCGCGCGAGGAGGCCGAGCGCGCGGCGCAGAGCCGCCTGATGGCCGAGCGCCAGAAGCTCGAGCGCGAGCTGGAGGCCGCGCGGCGCAGCGCGGACGAGGCGGCCGAGGCCCGGTTGGAAGCCGAGCGCCAACGGCTCGAGCAAGAGGCGGAGGCGGCACGGCGCCAGGCGGAGGTCGATGCCCAGGCCCGCCTCCAGGCGGAGCGGGCGAAGCTCGAGCAGGAGGTCCAGGCGGCGCAAGCACAGGCCGCGGCGCAGGCCGAGGCGCGAGTCGAGGCCGAGCGGCGACGGCTCGAGGAGGAGCGGCAGACGGCGCGACGCGAGGCCGAGCGCGACGCCCAGGCCCAGCTCGAGACCCAGCGCGAGAAGCTCGAGCGCGACGCCGAGGCGCGGCTCGCGGCGGAGCGTGATCGGCTCGAGCGCGAGGCCATGGAGCGGATGGAGGTGGAGCGGCGCAAGCTGGAGGAGGCGGCCCGCTCGCGCATGGAGGCCGACAAGCGCCGGCTCGAGGAGGAGGCCACGCAGGCAGCCCGTGCGTTGGAGGAAGCGCAGCGCCTGCGCCACGAGGTCGAGCAGGCCCGTCGTGAGGCGGCCGAGGAAGCCGCCCGAAAGCAGAGCGAGGACAACGCGCGCCTGGCCGCGATCCAGTCGGAGGCCGAGGCGCGGCTCCGGGCCGAGCGCGAGCGGCTGGAGGACGCGTACGCCAGGCAAGCCGAGGAGCTGGCACGCCTCGAGCAGCTCCGCGCCGAGGCCCAGGCCCGCCTCCAGGAGGAGCGCGAGCGCCTCGAGTCGGAGGCCCGCAACGCGCGCGAGCGTCTCGACCAGGAGGCAGCCGAGGCCCAACGCAAGCTCGCCGAGGCGGAGAAGCTACGCACCGACGTCGAGGCCACGCGGCGGATGATCGACGAGGCGGCCGAGCGTCAGCGCGAGGAGCAGGAGACGCGCGAGCGCCGCCTGCGCGAGGAGGTCGAGAGCAAGCTGCGCGAGGAACGCCGCAGCCTCGAGGCCGAGTTCGCACGCACCGCCGAGGAGCTCGAGCGCGCGCAGCGCGAGCGAGCCCGCGCCCAGGCCGAGCGGCGCGCCGCCACCGTGGAGGCGCGCCGCATCATCGCCGAGCAGCGCGCGGAGTACGAGCGCATCCGGGCCGAGGACCAGGCCCGTCTGGAGGCCGAGCGCGCCAAGCTCCGCGAGGAAGCCGAACGCATCAACGCCTCGCTGGAGCAGGCAAAGCACGCCCGCGAGGAAGCCGAGCGGGCCAAGCGCGAGGCCGAGGTCCGAGCGGAGCAGCTCCGGCTGGGTCTGGAGGAGGCGCAGCGTGCCGGGCGCGCCGCCACCGAGCGCCGCATCCTCGACGAGATCCGCGCCGCCGAGGCGATCGTCGACCAGGCGCGCGACGACCTGGTCGCGGCCGAGGAGGCCGAGCACTTCGCGGAGGCCGAGCGCCAGTCGAACCAGGAGGAGCAGCAGCGCCAGGACGCCGAGCTCGAGTCCCTGCAGCAGCAGGTCACGCTCGAGCTCAGCGAATGGATCGACGAGCAGAAACGGCAGGAGCAAGAGGGACTGTCGCCGTTCGGTCGTCAGGACAGGGTCGCCGAGCGCGCGCATCGTCAGCTCGAGTCCCAGCGCCGCCAGGCGGCGCAGAAGCACGTCTCGGCTCTGTTCGACGACATCGCGGCACAGCTCGGCTCCGACGACGAGTAGCCCCGCCGCCCCCGCTCCATGACCGTTCGACGCGCCGCACCGGCGAGCCCCTCGAAACCTGCTCCGCCGTCAGGCCGACCGGCAGCCGCAGCGGCGCGGATCGCATCGACCCTGCCCCGCTCGCTCGTGGTCGCCGCCACGCTGCTCGGCCTCACCGCGCTCGGGTCCGGCGTGCTCGGCATGCTGCTCGACGGAACGACCGGCCGGCTGGGCGCAGGCATCGCGTTCGGCGTCGCGGCGGCGATCCTCGCCGGGACGCTCCTCGGCCTCGCCCTGGCGGTCGTCTCCCGACGTACGGGCAGACCGGCCGCGCTCGCTCGCGCGCTGCGCGAGCTCGACGGCGGCGAGCTCAGTCGCGCGGGCCGTGACCTGACGCGCGTGATCGAGGCCGCGCCGAACGGCGTGCTCACGGTCGACGCCGAGGGACGGATCGCGACCGCCAACCGCGAGCTCGAGCGCATTCTCGGCTACGAGCCCGGAGAGCTGGTCGGCGAGCCGGTGGAGTGCCTGGTGCCACGGTCCGAGCGGCCGACCCACGCGAGCTGGCGTCGTGGCTATCTGGCTCGTCCCGCCACCCGGCGCATGGGGACCGGGCGGGACCTCACCGCACTGCGCAAGGACGGATCCGAGGTACCGGTCGAGATCGGGCTCAGCACGGTCGAGACCTCGGGCGGCGTGATGGTGCTGGTCGCCGTCACCGACATCAGCGAGCGGGTGCGATTGCGCAGGAGAGAGGCGGCGGTCGAGCGCCGTTTCCGCGTGCTCTACGAGCGCACCCCGTTGATGCTGCATTCGCTCGACCGGAGCGGTCGCATCCGCGAGGTGAGCGACTACTGGCTCGATGCGCTCGGGTACGACCGCGAAAGCGTGGTCGGCCGCGATCTCTGCGAGCTCATGACGCCCGAGAGCGCGGAGGTCGTGCGCGCTCGGGGTTGGCCCACCCTGCACCAGACGGGCACGCTGCGTGCGATGCCGTGCACGGTGCGCCGCAACGACGGCACCTCGATCGACGTCGAGCTGTCGGCGGTGCACCAGGAAGGCGACGACCCCGACCTCGACGGCAGCATCGGCTTCATGCTCGACGTGTCCGCTCGCCTTCGCTCGGAGCGGCTGCTGCGCGCGAACGAGATCCGACTGCGCAGCTTCCTCGAGCATCTCCAGCACGGAGTGGCCTATTTCGACGCCGACGACCGACTCGTCTACTGCAACGGCGAGTACGCCCGCCTCAACGCCGACCTCGCGGTGCACCTGCAGCCCGGTGTGCGGTTCGAGACCCTGGTGCGTGCGAGCGCTCGAAGGCGCGTCGCGGCCGGCAACGCGCAGTCCGTCGATGCCTACGTCGCCGACCGACTCGAGCGTCACCGCAACCCCGGGGAGATGATCGAGCGGCGGCGACTCGACGGCGGCGCCCACCTCATCCGCGAGACCCGGACCCCGGACGGCGGCACCATGGTGTCGTTCGTCGACGTGACCGAGATTCGGCTGCGCGAGCGCGAGCTCGAGCGCTCCAACGCCGACCTCGAGCAGTTCGCCTACGCTGCCTCCCACGACCTGCAGCAGCCGCTACGCGCCATCAGCGGCTACGTGCAGCTTCTCGCCCGGCGCTACCGTGGCCGGCTCGACGACGACGCCGACACCTTCATCGACTTCGCGGTGCAGGGCGCGCAGCGAATGCAGCAGCTCATCGACGACCTGCTTCGGTACTCCCGGGTCGGTGCCGATACCAGGAGGGAACCGGTCGACCCGGCGGCCGCGCTCGACGAGGCGCTGGACGACCTGCGGGTGGCGATCGAGGAGTCCGGAGCGCGGATCGTCGTCGGCCCGCTGCCACCGGTGCTGGCGGATCGGACGAGGCTGCGGCACGTGTTCCAGAACCTGATCGGCAATTCCCTGAAGTTCCGGAGCGAGCACCCTCCGGACATCCGGATCGACGCCGTCGAGCTCGGATCGACGGTCGAGATTCGGGTCTGCGACAACGGCATCGGCATCGCTCCCGAGCACCGGGAACGCGTGTTCGCGGTCTTCCAGCGCCTGCACAGCGCCAGCGAGTACCCCGGAACCGGCATCGGCCTGGCGCTGTGCAAGCGCATCATCGAGGGCTTCGGGGGCAGGATCTGGGCTGCCGCGCCACCGGCAACCGAGGCGGGACCGGCGTTCGGGGTATGTTTTCACTTCGCCCTCGCGAGCGCCCGCCAACCCCACGAGCAGGACGACGCGACATGACGACACCAGGCCGTCAGCCAGATCGGCCCGACTCCGCGCCACCCGCGCGTTCCCCGCGCCAGCGCCTGCTGCTGGTGGAGGACAACCCGGCGGACGTCCTGCTGTTCTCCGAGGCGGTGCGCGAGACCGCGTGCGCCCTCGACGTGCAGATCGCGCCCGATGGCGAGGCGGCGCTGCGCGCATTGCGCGCCAATCGCGACGATCCCCCGGATCTCGTGGTGCTCGACCTCGATCTCCCGCGCAAGACCGGCATCGAGGTGCTGGACGAGATCGCGAGCGAGCCGGCGCTGCGCGCGCTCCCGGTGGTCGTCCTGACCACCTCGGGCACGGAGGAGGACATTCGCCGCTGCGAGCAGCGCGGGATCCGCCGCTACGCTCGCAAGCCGGTGCACTTCTCCGACCTCACCGCCCTGGTGGTGGAGTTCGAGGCTCTCGCGCGACAGGTCGACCGACGTGGATGAGTGGTCCCACCCCACGCGCGTGCCGAAGGTCGCGGCGGACGACCCTGGCGACGCCGACGCGCTGAAGCTGCTCCTGGTCGAGGACAGCCCCTCCGACGCACGCCTGGTGATCGAGGCGTTGCGAGACGCCGACGGCGTGCGCTTCGAGGTCACCCACGTCGAGCGCCTGTCGGACGCGCTGGCCCGCGTGCACGACGCCACGTTCGACGTGGTGTTGATCGACCTGTCGCTACCGGACTCGCTCGGCGAGGACACCATGCTCGAGGTCCAGCGCACCGCCCCGAGCCTGCCGGTGGTGGTGCTGAGTGGCCACGACGACGACGACCTCGGGATGCGGCTGGTCGAGGCCGGCGCCCAGGACTACCTGGTCAAGGGTCAGACGGAGGGGCCGCGGCTCGGGCGCGCGCTCCGTTTCGCGGTGTCGCGCAAGCGCGCCGAGGAGCGTCTGAAGTCGATCGCCCAGCTCGACCCGTTGACCGGGCTCGCGAATCGGAGCCTGTTCGAGGACCGGCTCGACGGCGCGCTCGCACGCGCGCGGCGCCACGGCTCGTCGGCAGCGCTGGTGTTCCTGGATCTCGACCGATTCAAGACCGTCAACGACAGCTACGGCCACGCCATCGGCGATCGACTGCTGTGCGAGGTCGCGGACCGCCTGCGTGGGGCGGTGCGCGACACCGACACCGTCGCCCGACTCGGGGGTGACGAGTTCACGGTGCTGCTCGAGGACGTCGGCACGCGCGGCGATGCGGCGCGGGTGGCCGAGAAGATGATTGCGGCGTTCGCCGAGCCGGTTCAGCTCGGCGGCATGTCGCTGTCGGTGACCGCGAGCATCGGGATCGCGATGTTCCCGGAATCGGCCCCCGACGCGGCGACATTGGTCCGTCGCGCCGACCATGCGATGTACCTCGCCAAGCAGTCGGGGCGCAATCGGTTTCGCTTCCACGAGCCCATCCATCTGGAGCCGGACGAGCGCACCGTGGAGCGCGAGCAGCTCCTGCTCCGGGCGCTGGCCCACGACGAGCTGCGGCTCCTGTACCAGCCGGTCTTCGACCTCGCGACGCAGCGGGTGGTAACCGTCGAGGCGCTCGTACGGTGGCAGAGCGAGGGCTCGGGCTACCTGGTCGCGGCCTCCGAGTTCCTGCCGATCGCCGACCGCGCCGGCATCGTCGGGGCGGTCGGCGAATGGTCGCTGCGCGCGGCCTGCGATCAGCTCGCCCGCTGGCGGCTGGTGGGAATCGAGTCGGTCCGGGTGGCGGTCAATCTGCTGCCGGGCCAGGTCCTCGCGGCGGACTTGCCGGAGACCATCGAGCGCATCCTGGCGGAGACGCACGTCGAGCCGGGCATGCTCGACCTCGAGGTTCCGGCGAGCACGTTGCTCGACCACCGCAACATCGTGGCACCGGTGCTCGCGCGGCTGCGCGAGCAGGGATTCCGGATCACGGTGGACCACCTGACCGAGCCCGAGACCAGCAGCGCGGTCCTCGAGGTGGCCGAGGTCGATGCGCTCAAGCTACATCCCGCCGCGGTGATGAGCGCGCTCTCCGAGCCCGCCCAACGGGCGGCGCTCGAACGTGCTCGGGCCCGTGGCGTCACCCTGATCGGCGAGGGCATCGAGACGCGAGGCCAGCTCGAGGCGTTGTCGCGGCTGGGGGTCGAGCTCGCGCAGGGCTTCCTCCTCGCCCGCCCCCGCCGGGCGCTCGCGCTCGAGTCCAGCCTGCGCGGAGACGACTGAGCTCGAGGCCCGCGGCCCACCGACTTCCACGCCACGCGTCGCCGTGGCAGGGTGTGGCGACACCCCGTCAGGGATGGGGCCCGTCCCACGCCCGGCACCGACATTGAGCATCGATACCGCCCAGGTCGCGCAGCTCCTGGTCCTGATCGTCGCCGCCAACGCGGGCCCGGTGCTCGCCTGGCGCGTGCTCGGCGCGCGCCTCGGCACCCCGCTCGACCGGGGCCGGGTGCTGGGTGACGGGCATCGCCTGCTCGGAGCCGACAAGACCCTCCGCGGCGTGGTCGCGGGGATCGGCGCGGGGGCTGTCGCCGGGGCACTCCTCGGCCTCGGCGCGGGGCTCGGCGCGCTGTTCGGCCTGTGGGCGATGGTGGGCGACCTCTGCGCCAGCTTTCTCAAACGCCGACTCGGCCTCGCCGCGGGGACCTCCGCCCTCGGACTCGACCAGGTGCCCGAGTCGCTCCTCCCGCTACTCGTGCTCCGCGAGGCGCTCGCCGCCGACGGCGTCACCATCGCCGCCGCGGTGCTCGCCTTCCTGGTGTTCGAGCGCTCGGTGTCGCCCTTGCTCCGCCGCCTGGGGATTCGGCGCCGACCAGGGCCCGGCGGCGCGGCGTGAGCCCGCGAGGCCAACCCGGCCGACCGCGTCGGCCTGACGGTCAGCCGGCAATCAGCCGGTGCAGCGTCACCTCCGGCGGGCAGTTCAGTCGGACATCCACCACCGAGGCGCCCGACCCGACCGAGGTGTAGCCGTGCATCCCACGGTACTCCCACGCACCGCGACAGTAGCGCCGCGGGCAGCGGTAGGTGTCGGTCAACACGGGAAAGCCACCAGGCAGACAGATCTGCCCGCCGTGGGTGTGCCCGCAGAGCATCGCGCCGAAGCCGGCATGACTCGCCCGGCGGTAGATCTCGGGGCTGTGGGCGAGCAGCAGCGAGGCCGAGCCCGCAGGGATGCCGTCGGCCGCGCGCTCGAGGTTGTCGGCCCGGAAGTAGTGGGGGTCGTCGACGCCGGCCAGGTACAGCACCTCACCGTCGCGCTCCAGCGGCACCCATTCGTTGAGTAGCACCCGGATCCCGCAGGCCTCGATCGCGGGCACCATGTGGATGCTGTCGTGATTGCCGAGCACCGCGAACACCGATTCGCCGAGCTGACTGCGCAGGCGCCGCAGCGCGTCGACCGCCGGCTCCCAGGGACCGCTGGTCGCGGCGCGAAAGTCGCCGGTGAGGACAGCGACGTCGTAATCGAGCGCGTAGATCCGCTCCATCAGCACCGCCGGCAAGTCCTCGCGGAGGTCGAGGTGGAGGTCGCTCAGATGGAGCACCCGCAAACCCTGCAACGGCGCCGGTAGCCCGTGGATCGGCAGGTCGTGATGCCGGACCTCGATCGCGGCCACGTTGCGCCGCCCACGCTGGTGGAGGCCGCAGGCGCGCAACGCGGTGCGGATGAGCCCGTGCATCGAGTACCAGTTCTCGAGGTGGAAGAACCACGCCCGCGGTCCGAAGAACACGTCCGCCCGGTGGTCCAGCTCGATGCCGAGACGCAGACGCAGGTGCGTCGAGGGGACGCGCGCGATGAGCGCGTCGGCGACGTCGTCGAAGTTCGGATGCCTCATCTCAGACCGTGGATGGCAGGCGGCACAGCAGCCGCACGTGGTTCTCGTGACCGTCGCGCCGGTACTCGACACACGGGCAATGGTGGCGGATCAGCGCCCACCCAAGGCCGCCGACGGGTCGGCCGTCGGCGCCACCGTCGAGCGACGCGGGGGGCACGTCGCGATTGGGATCGAACGGGCGACCGCGGTCGATGCACTCGACGAGCACCGCACCGGCGGTCACCCCGAGGGAGAGGTCGATCGGCGCATCGGGCGGCGCTCCGCCGTGGGTGATCGAGTTGGTGACCAGCTCCTCGACCACCAGGCGCAGGATGCGCGCATCGTGAGCGTCGAGCCCGACCACGCGGGCGAAGCGGTCGGTCACGAGCAGGGCGCCGTCCAACGCACCGATGTGGTTCGCGAGCCGAACCCGCTCGAAGCCTGTGCTAGCATCGGGCATCGCGCGCATGCGTGGTCTCGTTCCGAGCGTGGCGGCGACAGAATAGCCCATCAGTGGAGAATCCCATGAGCGTGCTGCGCACGATGTTGGTTCTCACCCTCCTCGCTCCGCTCACTGCCGCAGCCGACATCGGGCAGATCAAGACGCTCGCCGGTGGCGTGACGGTGTTGCGCGGCGGTGCTTCCATTCCGGCCACGCTGGGCCTGCGTCTGGAGGCGGCCGACGTCGTCGAGACCGCCAGCGACGGCGAGGTCGGCATCACCTTCGTGGACAACACGCGCATGTCGGCCGGCCCCGGCAGCCGCATCGAGCTCGCCCGCTTTCGCTTCGACGCGACCACCCACGACGGCGAGTTCGTGACCCGGGTGCGACGCGGGACGCTCTCGGTCATCTCCGGGCAGATGGCCAAGCGGTCGCCCGACGCGATGAAGGTCGAGACCCCGACCTCCGTGCTCGCGGTGCGCGGAACGCGGTTCCTGGTGAAGGTCGACTGACGTGCGCTGGATGGCGGTCGCGGTGGTCGGTCTGGCGGCGACGCTGGCCGGATGCAGCCGAGATCTCGTGGTGCTGCTGCCGGACGAGGACGGCAAGGTGGGGCAGCTCGCGGTCCGCAGCGATGGGGGAGACGTGGTGCTCGACTCCGCCTATGCCGCCTCGGAGGGCGGGGGATTCACCGGCCCGGTCACCCGCACCGCCGGCGAGGCCGAGGTCGATGCGACCTTCGCACGAGCACTGGCGGCGTTGCCGGCAGCGCCGGCGCACTTCACCCTCTACTTCACCGAGGGCACCACCAACCTCGAGCGCGACTCGGCCGACGAGATGCAGGCCATGCTCGACGAGGTGGCGCGCCGCGCCGCGCCCGAGGTGCAGGTCACCGGGCACACCGACCGGCTCGGCTCCGTCGCGGACAACGATCGGCTGGCGCGCCAGCGCGCGGCGATGGTACGTGGCGTGCTCATCCGGCGTGGCCTGGCCGGCTCGATGGTCCGCGCGGTCGGTCGGGGCGAGCGCGAGCCGCTGGTTCCGACCGCCGACGAGGTGCGCGAGCCGCGCAATCGGCGAGTGGAGATCACCGTGCGATAGGCGCGATTTTGCCGAGCCAGCCGCGATCTTCATCGCCCGACCTGTTGCATCTGCTCTATTCGGCGACTAAATTCTGCGGATACAGCAAGACAGGCGAAACGCCTCGATGGTGAATCTGGCCACCAGCACGGTTTCCGCACCGGACCCGGCCCACGTCCTGTCCAAGGCCCTGCTCAGTGCTGGCCGAAGACTGGGGTTGTCGCAGGCCGACATCGGCCGCATCGTCGGCAAGGACCGCAGCTCCATCGCCCGCGGGCTCGCGCCCGACACCAAGTCCGGTGAGCTTGCCCTGATGCTCATTCGCGTCTACCGCAGCCTCCACGTCCTGGTCGGCGGCGAGGGATCGGACATCAGGCACTGGATGCGCACCCCGAACCATCACACCCGGGGTGTGCCGGCGGAGCAGTGCAAGACCGTCCAGGGCTTGAGCGAGGTGGTCGCCTACCTCGATGCCATGCGCGGCAAGCTCTGAAAGGGTGTCATCCGAGATGATGACCTGCGGCGAGGCTCGCCGAGTCCGCCTGGCCGCGTCATGGGGCCCCCATCGCCCGCTCGCATGGCTCGGCCATGCTCCCGGTCGACGTGCACCCCCACGCCTTGCCAGTCCGCCCCAGGAATCCTCTCGCGACGGCCATCATCTCGGTGGCACCCTCTGACCGCCGTGGACATCTGGGCCCGGTGCGCCGATGACGCTCGGCCCGGGCCGGTCAGCGGCGAGCTGGTGCGGTTGGTCGAGAGCCAGGAGCAGGTCGCCACCACCTTCCTGGTCGACGATCTGGACGAGCAGGCGCTGCTCGAGGAGCTGCTCGAGCGCAGCAAGCCGCCCACGCCGGCCACCTGCGAGGGGCTGCACTACCTGCTCTCCACCCCCTTCCGGTATCCGCCGCTGCGCCACGGCTCGCGCTTCGGGTCCCGCTTCGAGCCGAGCCTTCTCTACGGATCGACCGTGGTCGAGACCGCGTTGGCGGAAGGGGCCTACTACCGACTCCTGTTCTGGACCGGAATGGCCATCCCACCGCCGAGCGGCCGCCTGCTGACCCAGCACACGGCCCTGAGGGTTCCCTACTCGAGCGTCCGGGGCCTTCGCCTCCAGGAGCCGCCGTTTCGCGAGCACGAGGCGGTGTTGCGGGACCGGGTGCACTACGCTGCGACCCAGCGACTCGGTACCGCGATGCGCGAGGCAGGAGTGGAGCTCTTCGAG
Organism: Ectothiorhodospiraceae bacterium; assembly: GCA_024234875.1. GTDB lineage: Bacteria > Pseudomonadota > Gammaproteobacteria > HK1 > HK1 > JACKNM01. The sequence continues at coordinate 495,365 of JACKNM010000004.1, forward strand.
TTCGTCTCTGCGCGGGCTCCGGGCCGGGGAATCAACGTCGCGCTGTTTCGGCCCTCGGGGCTGGCGGCACGGGTCCCGCGCCATCAGCAACCCTGGCTGTGCGACACGCGCGCCGACACCGTGACGTTCTCGTCCAGCGCGGCTCACGGCCCGAGCCCCCTCGGCGCAACACCGCGGGTGCTGCGCTTCGGCCTCGACCAGTTCCTGGTCGACGGCGCACTACCCCGCCCGGCCACCTGACGACGACGCCGTCACGCGGCGCACCGCCACCCGATTGCTCGGCCCGTGGCCGCTTCAGGGCTGCTCGACGCAGGTCGCTTGCCGCCGTCGATACTGCAGCACGCCGCGACCGCTCTCGAGCACCGCACCGCGAGAGTCGATCCGCCGGACCTTGTCGACGATCACGGTGCCCGGGCGATGGAGATTCGGGCGCTCGCTCGCCGTCACCTCGATGACGAGATTCCCACCACGAATCCCCCAGCGCGCGCGGGTTCGGTACCCTGGCCCGGAGCAGCCGCGGTCGTCGAAGCCCTTGAATTCGAGCGTGCCGTCACTCTGATAGGTCGAGATGCCGCCCGGCCCGTCCTCGAAGGCCGGGTCACGTGGGTCGATGACCCAGCTCCCGACCATCGCGCGGCTGAGGTCGGAGTCGGACGGCGGCCCCGGTCGGGACGCCGCGCCGACGGCAACGCTGACGACAAGTAGCGCAAGGCCGGTCAGGCGGGCGACCGCGCGCGGGCGAGACGGCGAGAGGCTGGTCGTGGCGATCATCTCGAGCGTGGCACCCCTTCGAAGAAATCCACCTCCCCGGTCTCCAGGGAGTACTCGGCACCGACCACGAGAAGTCCTTCCTGGCGAATCAGGTGCTCCAGCAGCCGCGAGCCGTGACGCAGGTGACTCACGCTGGCCCGAATGTTCGCGCGTACGGCGTAGCGCATCAACACGGTAGGGTCCTGACGCAAGTCGGTCTCGAACAGGGTGGCGACCGCGGGCTCGATGCGATCGACGATCGAGTGCAGGTTGGGCGAACGCCGTTCCGACGGGCGCTCGAGCTCCTCGAGCGTCGCCTGAACCGCACCGCACTGGGTGTGCCCGAGCACGACCACCAGTCGGGTGCCGAACCGCTCCGCCGCGAACTCGATGCTGCCGATCTGCGACGGCGCCACCACATTGCCGGCGACGCGGATGACGAACAGGTCACCCAGCCCCTGGTCGAAGACCAACTCCGCCGGCACCCGCGAGTCCGAGCAACCGTGGATGATCGCGAACGGAGCCTGGCCCGAGACCAGGGCGCTGCGCCGCGCCTTGTCGGTGAGTTGTCCCCGTCCGGCCAACCCGTCGACGAAGCGCCGGTTGCCCGCACGCAGCCGGTCGAGAGCCTCGAGTGCGCTGATCAATTTCGACGCCTCCGCGGAACTACCGCGGAAAAAGATACCCGCGCAAGCGCGTTCAGGGGGCGTCGATCGGCCGCCATCCCTGCGCCGCGCTCGGCGGGTCGAGCGTGAACTGGAAGTAGTTGCCGCCTCCATTGGCCGGCTGGTCCCAGCGACGGCTGATCGACTCACCCCGGAGATGACACCACAGCAGCGTCCCGACCGCACCGTGGGAGACGACGACGACCGCGCCGGCGGAGGCGTCACCGCGCATCAGGCGGGACACGGCGGAGACGATGCGCGCTTGCGCGTCGCAGGCACGCTCCCAGCCCCGCACCGAGCGCTCGGGACTGGCGAAGAACGCGTCGGCGACGCGCTCGAACTCAGGTGGCGGCAGGAACCCCGTCGCCGAGCGGTCGTTCTCCCCGAGCTCGGGCACCTGGACCGGGGACAGGCCGAGAGCCTCCGCCCAGATCTCCGCGCCATCGACCGCCTTGCGCTCGGTGCTGCAGTAGATCGCGGACACCTCGGCGAGCCACGGCAGGCCGAGCCCGGCGCGCATCCGGTCACGTCCGAGTGCCGAGAGCGGCCAGCGCGGCACCGGGACGTCCGCGCTCACCACGACGTTCGGGTGGGTGACGAAGTAACCGACCCGCCCGGCAGGACCACTGATCGGCGAACGCGTCACGGCCGCCGAGCCGCGAGAAGGCGGCGGACCATCTCCGGTGCCTCACCGAGGTAGTTGACCGGATCCACCAGGCGATCGAGGGCCGCGGCATCGAGCACGCGGGTGATCGACGGTTCCGACCCCAGAACCTCGCGGAAGGATCGTCCCCCGCTCAACGCCTCACGGCAGCACCGATAGACCACTTCGTGCGCGTGCTGACGGCCGAGCACCGGCGCGAGCCCCATCATGACCGCCTCGGCCACGATCAGGCCGTCGCTCGCGGCGAGCGAGCGACGCATCGCCTCCGGCCGTACCTCCAGCCCCTCCAAGGCCTCGCGCGCGGCCCGCAGCCCGCCCGACGCGACGACGAACGCGGTCGGCATCGCCTGCCATTCGACGTGCCACTGCCCGGTCGCCCGCTCGTGGTCCTGGACCATCGCGTCGAGCATCGCCGAGTGCTGCTCGCGCACGATCTTCGCCGCCGCCACCATCATCTCGCTGGCGATGGGATTGCGCTTCTGCGGCATGGTCGAGCTCGCGCCGCGGCCGGGGACGAAGGGCTCGAGGACCTCGCCGATCTCGGTTTGCATCATCAACGAGATGTCGTAGCCGATCTTGCCGAGCGTGGCGCAGACCAGGGCAAGGAAGCCGGTCACCTCGGCGAAGCCGTCGCGTGCCGTGTGCCAGGTGATGTCCGGAACCCCGAGCGAGAGCTCGCGGGCCAGCCCGGCCTGGGTCACGAGCCCGTTGCCGCCGAGCGACGCCAGCGTGCCGGCCGCGCCGGAGAACGACACCACCTCCACCCGCGGCCGCAGCTCCCCGAGCCGCCGCCGGTGACGGTCGATGCCGCCGAGCCAGCAGGCGGCCTTGTAGCCGAACGAGATCGGCAGCGCGTGCTGGAGGTGGGTGCGTCCGGGCATCGGGGTCCGTGCGTGCGTCTCGGCCAGTCGCGCGAGCGCCGCGGCAACCGCATCGAGATCGCGGGCAACCAGGTCCAGCGCATCGCGAACCTGGAGCACGTCGGCGGTGTCCATGATGTCCTGCGTCGTGGCGCCCCAGTGGGCGTACTGACCCAGCCCATCCGGGACGCGCTCGGCGAGCTGCTCGACCAGGGGGAGAATCGGATACCCGACGATCTCGGTGCGCTCGCGAAGGCGTGGCCAGTCGAGCTCCATCGCACGCACCGCCGCGGTGATCGCGTCGGCCGCGGCCGCCGGGATCAAACCCAGCTCGGCCTGGGCGCGGGCCAGGGCGGCCTCGACCTCGAGATAGCGGGCGACGAGCGCCTCGTCGTCGAACAGGGCGCGCATCTCCTCGCGCCCGAACATCTCGCCGAAGAGACCGCTTCGTATCACCAGCGACGGCATCGACTCGTCCTCCACCGGGCAACGCGGGCCCGGTCGACCGCTCAGTAGGGACGGCCGTCCTTGTGCAGGAACTGCCAATGCCCCGACGCGTCGAGGACCGCCTGGATGTCGTCGTCCGGGTAGCTCGCCGAATCCCCGGCGCCGCGATCCCCGATCTCGAGGTAGACGACCTCGTCAGCCGATCTGTTGACCAGGTGATGCCCGTTGCCCGCGCCGGCGGCGAAGCCCGCGCACATGCCCGGCCCGAGCAAGGTCTCGCCCTCGTCGGTCACCAGGGTCGGGGCGCCAGCGAGAATGTAGACGAACTCGTCCTGGCGGGAATGTGCGTGGCGCAGCGCCGACATCGCCCCCGGCGCAAGCCGCGTCAGATTGACCCCGAAATTCTTCAGGCCGAAGACGTCACCGAGCTGACGCTTCTCGCGGCCCGTCATGCGGGACGCGAACGGCTCCGGGTAGGTCGAGGGCTTCGCGCGCGGGGCAACCGCGGAGGCCAGCATGGCGATGGGCTTGCTCGCGTCCGACATCGAACCTCCTTTCGGGCGTGGCTCGCCCGTACGACCGAACAGCAGCACCGGGTGAGCGGTGCACACTCCTAGGCTTCTCGATAACGCTCCGGTGCAAGGCGCCCGGCCAGTCGCCCGGTCGCCGCGGCCGGGTCGATCGCGGCCACCAGGACCCCGGGCTCACCGTAGGGCAGGTGCGCGACGCAAACCCCGGTGGGGTCGATGAGGCTGGTGGCCGCTTCCTGATACGCGAGCCCGTAGTTGACGCTCGCGAAGTAGATCGTGTTCTCCAATCCGCGGCACATCATCGCCTTCTCGTAGTAGGGCGCAGCCGGCGAGCCCCACTCGCTGAGGCGAACACCGGCGCGGTGGCTGCCCGTGTGGCTCGGATGAAACACCACCTTCGCCCCTCGCACGGCCGCCCAGCGAACCGTCTCCGGGTAGCGCCACCCCTCGTGACAGATCGCGACACCGAAGCGCAGACCACCGATCTCGAACATGCTCCGCGTGTCGCCAGGCACGTAGTGCGCATCCTCGCTCGGGTCGAGCTGATTCTTGGTCTGCGAACCGACGACCGCTCCAGTCGGCGCCACCACCAGAGCGACGATCTGGCGCCCGGCGGACACGATCCGCTCCATGCCGAGAATCAACCCGATCCGGTGCTCGCGGGCCAGACCACGCGCCGCCTCGACGACCCGCCGCTCGTCCGCCGCACCGTAGGCCGGAACATCGATGTCGACCCCGCGCAGGCCCGGAAGATAGGCCTCCGGGAAGCAGACCATGGCGGCACCACCCTCGGCGGCCTCGGCGGTGGCGCGCGCGACGTGAGCCAACCCATCGTCGACCGACTCGGCAACCGGCGGCGAGGCAAGACCGATGCGCACGTGCGCTCACTCCAGACGGTGGACGGCGACCGGACGGGCCCGACGCCCGGCGGCCGTGAGCAAGCTTACGCCACCACCACGACCGTTACCCGCGCCCGAGCCACTTCCGATGCCACCAAGTCGTCGAGCACCACGTCGCGGCGGGCACCAACCGGAAAATGGGGTTCCTCAGCGCCGCCCCGCACTCAGCGTGCGGTGGACATAGAGCAGCCCCACCGCCCCGAGCACCGCCAGCCCGATGCTTCCGAGATTGAATCCGGTGATTGTCCCGAACCCGGCAACCGAGCCGACGAACCCACCGACGACGGCGCCGCCGATCCCGAGAAGCGTCGTGACCAGCAACCCTTTCGGATCGGGCCCGGGCATGATCCAGCGCGCAATCGCCCCGACCAACAAGCCCATCAACAACCACGACAACAAGCCCATCACATGCTCCGACCTTCAGCCCGCCCCTGACGCCCGGGCGAGCGGCGCTTGCCAGTCCGCTGCAGCGACAAAGTACACGTCCCTACCCATCTCCCTCAGCGGCTCATGTAGGACGAGAAATCTCGATGTATCGCCCAGACCAGCCGCAGCATCCTGCTCAGGACCGTATGGTGCGCACGGGCTAGAGTAGCCTCGACACTGCGCTCCCTGGGATGGTGGCCCTCGTGCTTACCAACGAGGTTCTTCAGAATCTGGAAATTCTCTCGAACTCCCCCTTCCGCTGGAAGGGATTCCGGACCCAGCTGGAAGAACTCGCGGTCAATCCGGCCGAGTCGCTCTCTCATCGGCCCGGGAGAACAGCAAAGCGTTTCGAGAGCTTCGATGGTAAGCGTATAAGCGCGGCTGTACTTGAGAATGCTTTCGTCCGGGGCGCTCAACATTTTGCTCCTTGCGGTTGGTGTGTCGCTCGTCCAAGGGACGATAGTCGAGACGAGCCCTGGGTTTGGCCTTCGACGGGTCCGCCTCCGAGCATTGCCCATCCGGATCCGATGAAGCACAGCGTTGGCGCTTGTCGATCAGTGGCGCTGCTGACGTGCAACGATGAGCTCAGCCGCACTTGAAGGCGAAGGAGTGAAGCGGCAGCGAAACGACTGAGCGGTCAAGCGCGGCTGCAGCGACTGGTTAGGCGGCGAACTCAACGGACTTGACCTTTGACAGGTTCACCGACTTCTTGGCCTGCCAAAAATCATAGCTCTGCTGCATTGCGAGCCAGCTTTCCGGCGACCGTCCGAGTGCCTTCGACAGCCTCAGCGCCATCTCCGGGCTGACACCGCTTCTCCCGTTCACAACTCGCGCAAGGGTCGATGGCGACACACCCAGATTCTCAGCCAGCGTCC
>JACKNM010000005.1 GCA_024234875.1 Ectothiorhodospiraceae bacterium
ATCTTGCCCGCTGCCTTGGCGCGCTCGGTGAACTCGCCCCACTCCGGATTGCGGATGCGTTCGAGGTCGTTGACGGCGTGGTTGAAGTAGACGTCGACATAGTCGGTGCGCAGCCGACGGAGACTGCCCTCGAGCGCGGCCATGATGTCACGCCATCCGTCGTGGGCGCCGGCCTTGGTCTTCGACGTGAGGTGGACGCGGTCGCGCACCCCCACCAGCGCCTGGCCGATCGCCTCCTCGGCGGAGCCCCAGCGATAGCTCTCGGCGGAGTCGAAGTAGTTGACCCCGCGGTCGAGCGCATGACGCACCAGCGCGGGGTCGGCGCTGCTGCTCGAGCCGAACGAGATGTCCGACATCTCGATGCCGGTGCGCCCGAGGCGGCGGTACGCGCGCACCCCCGGCGACGCGGCGGCGACGTCGTGGCTGCCGGCCCCGAGCGCGGCGGCGCCGGCGGCGAGGCCGGCGCCGATGAAGCTGCGTCGATCCATCGCGATCTCTCCGCGAGCCTCCGAGGAGCCGGGACGCGGCCCCTGTCACGCCGCTCGCGCCGAAGAGCCTACCTCGTCGACGTCGCGACTCGCGCCCGCACGTGGCGCTCGGCGCCGGGGTCCGATATCGTCGCCGCCGCCCCCTGGCGGCACGCGCTCGGGTCGACGGCGCCCGGGCGGCTGGAGGACGCGACGTGTGGCTTCGACGAGTGCTCGGTGGGCGGCCAGCGCGGCGGTCGCGAGGCGCCGTCAGGTTGCGCACGCTCGATGGGCACTCGATCGACCTCGACGACTACGACTTCCTCGACCTCGGGGCGTCGCACGGTGACTCGTTGACCTGGGCTCGGCGCGCGCTGTCCGTCGCGCGCGGCCTGGGCGTCGACTCGAGCCCGGCCAAGGTCGCGGCCGCGCTCGCCGCCGGTCACGACTGCGTGCGGGCCGATGCAACCGCCCTCGACGCGCCCGACGGTAGCGTCGACCACGTCGTCATGAGTCATTTCCTCGAGCACCTTCCCGACGCCACGGCGGTGGAGCGCGCGCTGCGCGGCGCGGTGCGTCTCGCCCGGCGGTCGGTGGTCGTGCGTGGCCCCTGGTTCGAGGCCGACACCTGGCTTCGGACACGCGGGCTCAAGCTCTACTGGTCGGACTGGACCGGCCATCGCTGCCACGTCGACCGCACGCTGCTCGCGTGCGTGCTCGACGCGGTGGACTGTCACGACTATGCGCTGTTCGCGCGCGGGCGAGTCGACGACGCATCGAGCCCGGTGGTGTTGCCGATCGACGCGCCGCCGGATCAGCACGACTACGTCGCGTCGCACGGGCCCAAGCCCGACGTCCGCTTCGCCGGCAACGTGTACCGAGAGATCTGGGCAGTGGTGCGCATCGTGCCCGGCCGCTCGCCGTTGCGGTGGTCGGTGCGCCGGCGCCTGGTTCCGATCGACACCGTGCCGCGACTCGCGTGAGCGGCGCCTGGCTCGGCATCGGCGCCGCACTCGCCTCCGCGCTCGGCTACGGCTGTGGCATCGCGGTGTCGCGGCTGGCGTACGAGGCCGGCGCCGGGCCGCTGGCCATCGCGCTGGTGCGCTACGTCACGGTGACCGTGCTGGTCGGCGCCTTCGCCCTCGCGCACGGCGTGGCGCTTCGCCGGCTGCCCGCGCGGGTGTTGCTGTCGGCGCTCTGGATCGGCGTGCTCACCTTCGCCATCGCGGTGTCCAACCTCGGCTCGGTCACCTTCATCCCGGTCAGCCTGATGACCCTCGTCTTCTACACCAACCCGCTGGTGATCGCGCTGCTCACCGCGGCGATCGACCGCCGTTGGCCGCGCCGCTACGAGGTCCTCGCGGTGAGCGGTGCCTTCCTCGGGCTCGCCGTCGCGCTCGAGGTGCGGTGGTCGGACATCGCCTGGCAGGGGGTCGCGCTCGCGGCGGCCTCGTCGTGCATGGTCGCCCTCATCTTCGTCGGCAGTGCCCGGCTGCTCACGCTGATCGGCCCCACCGTGCTCACCTTCTGGTCATCGGCCTGTGCCTGCGTGGTCGGCCTCGCCCTGGTGCTCGCGACCGGCGCCTTCGACTTGCCCCGAGGAACCTCGGGTGTCGGCGTGATGGTGGCGGTCACCTTGCTGTTCGTGGTCGGCGTGACCGCGATGTTCCTCGCCATCGCCCGCGTCGGGCCGCTGCCCACCGCGATGCTGATGAACCTCGAGCCGGTGGCGGCGATCCTCACCGCGGTGGCGCTGCTCGGCGAGCGGCTCGGGCCGCGACAGATCGTCGGCGCGGTGCTGGTCATCGGATCGGTGGCGCTGATGGAGGTGGCGCGGGCGCGGGACCGGCGGCGCGCGGTCTCGTAGACTCGCGCCATGGCGTCGCTGTCCGAGCTCTCCCTGTCCTCGCCACTGCCCGCGATCTGGCTCCTCGCGGCCTTCGCTGCAGGGGTCGCGGTGACGCTCGTCGGGGCCGCGCTGTGGGTGCGACACGAGCGTCGCGAGGTGGCTGCGCGGCACGACGCCGAGGCGCGATGGATGCAGGCGCGCGAGGAGTCGCTCACCCGCGAGGCGGTGGCGCTCGGCGGTGAGGTCGAGCGGGCGCGGGTCGAGCTGGATGCACTGCGCCGAGAGCTCCGGACCGAGGGTGAGGCCCGCTCGCGGCTCGCCGGGGCGGAGCAGGAGCGCGCCGCACGCCTCGGGTTGCTCGAGCGTGAGCGCACCGAGCACGCGCGCATCGCCGACGACCAGCGCCGTCGCATCGCCGCGCTCGAGCGGCGCGAGGTCGAGCTCGAGAGCGCACTCGCGCGCGAGCGCGACGGGTTCGCCGAGAAGGTGGCCATGCTCGAGCAGGCGCGCGGCGCGCTCGCCGACGCGTTTCGCGCGCTCTCCGCCGAGGCGCTCGCGAGCAACAACGAGCGCTTCCTCGAGCTCGCTCGAACCAGCCTCGAGCGTTTCCAGACCGCCGCGCGAGGCGATCTCGAGCAGCGACAGCGTGCCATCGGCGAGCTGGTCGGGCCGTTGCGCGAGTCGCTGGATCAGGTGCAGGCGCGGATGCACGCGGTGGAGCGCGAGCGCGAGGGCGCGTACACCGCGCTCCGCGAGCATCTCGCGGGGTTGGTGTCGGCCCAGGCCGAGCTCCGGGCGGAGACGGCGCAGCTCGTTCGCTCGTTGCGGGCGCCGGCGGCGCGCGGCCGTTGGGGGGAGATCCAGCTTCGCCGGGTGGTCGAGATGGCGGGCATGGTGCAGCACTGTGACTTCGTCGAGCAGGCCACCGCGACCGGCGAAGGCGGGCGACTGCGCCCGGACCTGGTGGTCACCCTGCCCGGTGGCAAGCAGGTGGTGATCGACGCCAAGACTCCACTCGCTGCCTACCTCGAGGCGATCGAGGCGGTCGACGACGCGACCCGTGCGGCGCGACTTCGCGACCATGCACGTCAGGTGCGCGAGCACGTCGTCGCGCTGGGTCGCAAGGCTTACTGGGAGCAGTTCCAGCCGGCGCCGGAGTTCGTGGTGATGTTCCTGCCCGGCGAGGCGTTCTTCGCCGCCGCGCTCGAGGCCGACCCGTCCCTGATCGAGGCCGGGGCGGAGCAACGCGTGGTGCTGGCGACGCCCACCACCCTGATCGCCTTGCTGCGCGCCGTTGCCTACGGATGGCGCCAGGAGCGGGTGGCGGAGAACGCGCAGGCGGTGAGCGACCTCGGCAAGGAGCTCTATCGTCGGCTCGCCACCCTCGCCGAGCACTTCGCCCGCGCCGGGCGCGGACTCGGGGCGGCGGTCGACGGGTACAACGCGGCGGTGCGGTCGCTGGAGTCGCGGGTGCTGGTGACCGCGCGCCGCCTGCACGAGCTCGATGCCTCTCCACTCGACACCGACCTCCCGACCCTCGAGCCTCTGGAGCAGCGACCAGATCGCGAGTGAGCGACCGCGGGCGGCGGGCCGGTCGGATGTCTCCGCCGAGCATGGCTACCGGTGCGATCGCCGGCTGCTCGCCGTGCCTATAATCCTCGCCCTGGTGCGCAGCGACGCCGGGAGGACGGGATGGTTGACGGCAGAAGACCGACGGTGGCCTCGCTCCACGGCATGGTGGCCGCCGCGCACCCGCTCGCGGCGGGCGCCGGTGCCCGCATCCTGCGCGAGGGCGGGAACGCCTTCGACGCCATCGTGGCGACTGCGGCGGCGCTCAACGTGGTCGAGCCCTTCATGTCCGGGCTCGCCGGGCTCGGGATGGCGGTGTGCCGGGTCGCCGCCGAGCGCCGGGTGCGCGCGCTCGACTACATGACCGCGGTTCCGCTCGAGCTCGATGCCGCCCGGTGCTCCGCCGACGACCTGATGGTCGGCCCCCTGGCCAGCGCGCCGCCCGGCAGCCTGGCCGGCTGGTGCAAGCTGGCGGCGGATCTGGGGCGGCTGCCGCTGCCGCGGCTGCTGGCGCCGGCGATCACGCTCGCGCGCGACGGATTTCCCGCCGGTGGGCTGATGCTGCGCATGCTGGCGCAGGCGGGGCCGGTGCGCTCGGCGGAGGCGGAGTGGCGGCGGGTGTACACCACCGGTGACGGCACCCTGCCCGAGGGCCACGTGCTCCGGCAGCCGGAGCTCGCCGCGACGCTCGAGGCGATCGCGAGCGACGGCCCGGGACACCTCTACGGCGGACCGCTCGGCCGGCGCATGGTCGAGCACCTGCGCGCGCGCGGCGGTGCGATGTCGATGGCGGATCTCGAGCGGGTCGCGCCGCGCTGGGTCGAGCCGCTGCGCGCCGGCTATCGCGGTCTCGACGTCCACACCATGCCGACCCCGGCGGAGTCGTTCCAGGTCCTGCTCACCCTACGCATCCTCGAGGGGTTCGACGTCGCGTCGATGGAGCCCCAGGGCGCCGACCATCTCGACACCGTCTTCCGCGCCATCCGGCTCGCCGCCGCCGCGCGCATCCGCCACAACCGCCAGCCGGTCGAGGCCATCGCCCGGCTACTCGAGGACGACTCGGTCGCCACCATGCGCGCACAGCTGCACGATCGCGTGGCGGTGGAGTCGCGTACCGAGAAGTGGGAGGGCGACATGGCGTGGCCGGACGGCGAGAACCGCGAGCACACGACGTCGTTCTCGGCCGCAGATGCCGAGGGGAACATGGTCTGCATCACCCAGAGCCTCGGCTCGGGCTACGGCTCGGGGGTGGTGATTCCCGGCACCGGCGTGTGCATGAACAACTTCCTCAACTGGGGCGACCGCGATCCGGCGTCGCCGAATTTCCTGGCGGCCGGTGGCGCGATGGCGATGTGCCTCGCGCCGACGCTCTCGCTACGCGACGACGGTGAGCCGGTGCTCGCCCTCGGCACCCCCGGTAGCTACGGCATCCTGCAGACGACGCCGCAGGTGCTCGTCTCCCACGTCGACCACGACCTCCCGCTGCCGCTGGCGATCGAGGCGCCCCGCGGGCGCGCCTGGGACGGCCGCCTGCTGCACGTCGAGAGCCGCGTCGAGGCCTCGGTGGTGGAGGACCTGCGGGCGCGGGGGCACGACGCCCAGTTCGTCGACGCCTGGACCATGCGCGTCGGCGGCTTCCACGGCGTGTGCCGGGATCCCGATTCCGGGGCGCTCGAGGGTGCCGCGGATCCCCGGCGTGACGGCTACGCCGTGGCTCCCTGACCAGGGGACGGGCAGGTGACCGCGGTCTCGCGCCGCCGCGGTCTCTCGCCATGAGCTCTGCATTGCCGGCCGGGCACGACCTGGGGGTGGCACCGCCGGCGACCGACGGGCCGCCGCCGGAGCTCAACCCGTCGACCTACCAGTGGTCGGTACGGTTGTTCACCATCCTGCGGCGTCTGGCGCGGGTGAACATCCAGCTCCACGACCCCGACGACATGGTCCACCAGGCCGAGATTTTCCTGTTCAACCATTTCGCCCGGTTCGAGACCTTCATCCCCCAGTACCTCATCTATCGCGAGACCGGCGCCTACTGTCGCTCGGTGGCCTCGGGCGAGTTCTTCGTCGCGGGCGACCCCTTCTCGAGCTATCTGCTGCGGGTGGGCGCGATTCCCAACGCCCGCACCGATCTCCTGCCGCTGCTGGCGCGCGAGATCCTGCGCGGGCGCAAGGTGGTGCTGTTCCCCGAGGGCGGCATGGTGAAGGACCGCCGGGTGCTCGACGCGAGCGGCGCCTACTCGGTGTACTCGCGAAGCGCGGGCTCGCGGCGCAAGCACCACACCGGCGCGGCGGTGCTGGCGCTGGTGGTCGACGCCTTCAAGGCCGCGGTGCGCGAGCTGGAGCGCCGTGGCGAGCACGGTCGGCTCGCCGACTGGGCGGAGGCTCTCGGCCTCGGCGATCGCGAGGCGTTGGCCGCCGCCGCCGGCCGGCCGACCCTGCTCGCGCCGGCCAACATCACCTTCTTTCCGCTACGCATCGACGACAACCTCCTGCGCCGCGGGGCGGAGCTGCTCAATCGCGGGATCAGTCGGCGCATGGCCGAGGAGCTGCTGATCGAGGGCAACATCCTGCTGCGCGACACCGACATGGACATCCGCCTCGGGGCCGGGGTGGCGGTGGACGAGCGCTGGCGCTGGTGGGAGCGTCGGCTGGTGGCGCGCTTCCTCACCAACCTCGAGTCGTTGGAGGCGGTGTTCGCCCTTGCCCCCGGGCGCGGCAAGGCGGCCGAGCGGGTCGTCGCCTGGTCGTTACGGCGCCATGTTCCGCGGCTCCGCGACGAGTGCATGCGGCGCATGTACGCGGGGGTGTCGGTGCACCTCAGTCACCTCGCCTCGCGTGCGCTGATGGCGGCGGTGGAGGGTGGGGCGCGCGACGTTCCGCTGGGCGCGTTTCGGCGGCAGATCTATCTCGCGGTCAAGGCCCTGCAGCGCGAGGTCGACGTTCCGCTGCACCGCAGCCTGCGCGATCCCGATGCCTACGGCGGTCTGCTCGGTGGGCGCTGTGCCGCCCTCGACGAGCTGCTGACCACCGCGCAGGCGGCGCGGCTGCTGCAGCTCGATGCCGGTGGAGTGAGTCTGCTGCCGAAGCTCCGCCGCGAGCACGACTTCGACGCGGTACGCCTGGAGAACCCGCTCGAGGTCTATGCCAACGAGGTCGCCCCGGTCGGCGCGGTGGCGCGCGCACTCGGCATCGCCCGCGAGCAGGCGCGTGCCATCGACGCCGCGTCACTCGCACGCCTGCGCTTCGACGATCTGGTGCGCTCCCACGCGTTCGATCGCGCGCGATTCTCGCGCCCGGAGCACCAGTCGGTGAACGCGCTCGAGACCGCCACCGCCGACGGCGCGCCATTCCTCCTCGAGCCTCCCGTGCCGCGGCCGCTGGCGGTGGTGATGATCCACGGCTTCCTCGCCTCGCCGGCGGAGATGCGCCCGTTGGGCGAGCGCCTGGCCGCGGCCGGCCACGTCGTCGTCGGCGCGCGTCTGCGCGGCCACGGGACCTCGCCGTGGGATCTTCGAGCGCGCACGCGAGCAGACTGGGTCGCCTCGGTGCGGGCGGCGGTGGAGGTGGCGGCGGGGCTCGCGCCGCGGGTCTGCCTGGTCGGCTTCTCCACCGGGGCGGCAATCGCGCTGCAGCTCGCGGCGGAGCTCCCGGACCGTGTCGACGCGGTGGTCGCCGCCGCGGTGCCGCTTCGCATGCGCAACCGCAACCTGGTGCTGGTTCCCTTCGTCCACGGCGCCAATCGCGTCATGCAGCGCGTGCGTGGGGATCGGGATTTCCTCGCCTTCACGCCGAACGCACCGGAGAACCCGGACATCAACTACCGACACATCCCGGTGCGCGGTGCCTACGAGCTGCGCCTGCTGGTGCGCGAGACCGAGCGCTGCCTCGGGCGCGTCCGCTGCCCGGTGCTGGTGATGCAGGGCGATGCCGATCCGGTGGTCGACCCCGCGAGCGCCCGGGTGGTCGAGCGCGGGCTCGATGCCGCGCGCACGACGCTGCGAATCGTGCGCTCGGATCTCCACGGGATCGTCCGCCGTGACGTCGATGGGAGCCATCGGGCGGTGCTGGGATGGCTGGCGGGGCTGCGTCTGGACGCGGCGCCGGACGACTGAGCCGCTCCGGCGCCGACGGGCCGTCCTCGCGCGACACGACACGGGTTCCGTGAACCGGTTCGCTGTCGCGGCCGGACCGCGCGGCGCATACTCTCGCCCGTGCTGCGCCATCCGCCCGCACCTCGGAGCGTGGCGCGAAGGACGATGCATCCCGTGGAGGAGCCGCCGATGACCGACGACAAGTCCCGCAAGGCCGAGCCGGCCACCGAGAGTCTCTCCGAGGACGAGCTATCCACCGTCTCCGGGGGGCTGTCCCAGGTCGGGCGCTTCGCCGATGCCGGACGCTTCGCCAATGTGGGACGTTTCGCCAACGTGGGACGTTTCGCCGGCGACGGCACCGAGCTCGACCCGAGCGCCGGGGACGGCATCGGCGGCAACGTCGGCAAGTTCAGCGGCGGGTGACGTCGGCCCCGTCCGAGATGTCGGGTACCGGTGACGACGCGGACGCCGCCGGCCCCTGGCTGCGTCTGTTGCTCGGCGATCTCGCGCCGGAGCGCTTCATCGGCGAGCATCTCGACCGCGAGCCGATGCACGCCGAGGGCGCGGCGGCGGGCGTCGAACTGCTCACCGTGGACGCGTTCGAGCGGATGGTGCGCGGCCCGACGTTGCTCGGGCGCTGCGAGCTCCAGGTGCGCCGCGCCGATCAGCCGGACATCCGTCTGGCCACCACCCCGGCGGAGGCGAGCGAGGCCCTCTCGCAGGGGCACGTGCTCCACGTCAACACCCTGGAGCGCGTGCTCGACGGTGAGCACCCGATCGCGCGGCTGGCCGGTGCGCTCGGTGACTGGCTGCAGGCGCCGTTGCGCGGTATCTCGGTATTCCTCGGTACCGGCGGCGCCCAGGGGCTGCCGCTACATCATGACGACGAGGACATCTTCACCTTCCAGCTCGCGGGCCGAAAGCGGTGGCGGCTCTACCCGCGGCGCAACCCGAAGGTGCCCTCGGAGGCATCTGGCGAGCCGGGTCAGGCGTTCGCCCAGGTCACCATGTCACCCGGTGACACCCTCTATCTGCCGCGCGGCTTCCCGCACGAGGTGACCTGTCTCGACGGGCCGGCGCTGTCGCTCGGGATCGCGTTTCGCGCCGCCGACTGGAGTGAGCTGATGCTCGGTGCGCTGGCGGAGGTCGCAGTCGACGACCCGGCGCTGTGGGCGGGTGCGCCGCCGCCCGGCGTCGCGCTCGACGAGTCGGTGGTCGCGCGCAAGCGCGCTGCGTTGCACGCCGCGGTCGACCGCCTCGACGCGACCCGGCTGCGCGCTGCCCTCGCCCGGCGGCGTCAGGGTCGCCGGCGAGCGCCCGCGGCCGGCCGACTCACCTTCGTCCAGGCGATGCTCGCCGACCGTATCAACCTCCAGACCCCGTTGCAGGTCGTCGATCGCGGGGGCCTGCGCCTGGTGGACCGGGGCGATCGGGTGATTCTCGTCCACGGCCAGGGTGAGCCACTGGCCGCCCCGGTCAAGGCGCGCGAGGCGCTGGTCGTGGTGGTCGAGTCGACCGGACCGTTCCGGCCTCGGGACCTGGGCGAGCGTCTCGACATCGCCGGGCGCCTCGCGCTCGCGCGCAAGCTGGTGCGGATGGGGATTGTCGTGCGCGCCGATTGAGCCCGCCCCGGCGGTGGGTCGAGCCGGGGCACCTGCCGGCTCAGTACGAGCGTGGTAGCCCCAGCGCGCGCTCGGCGATGTAGCAGAGGATCATCTCCGGGCTCACCGGTGCGATGCGCGGGATGAGCACCTCGCGCCACAGCCGCTCCACGTGGTACTCGCGCGCATAGCCCATGCCACCGTGGGTCATCAGCGCGCGCTCGCAGGCGCGGTACGCGGCCTCGCCGGCAAGGTACTTCGCGGTGTTGGCCTCGACGCCGCTCGGGAGTCCGCGGTCGTAGGCCCAACCGGCGCGCAGCGTCGCCAGCCACGCCGCCTCGAGCTCCATCCAGCAGCGCGCGAGCGGATGCTGAATCGACTGGTTCTGCCCGATCGGGCGGCCGAAGACCACGCGCTCGCGTGCGTAGCCCGCGGCCCGACCCAGGGCGTGGCGACCGATTCCGACCGCCTCCGCCGCGATCAGCACGCGCTCGGGGTTCAGGCTGTGCAGCAGATAGCGAAATCCCTGCCCTTCCTCGCCGATGCGGTCGGTGACCGGAACCTCGAGGCCGTCGATGAACAGCGCATTCGAGTCGACCGCCGCCCGCCCCATCTTCGGGATCTCGCGGACCTCGATCCGCGCCCGATCGAGGTCGGTGTAGAACAGCGACAGCCCGTCCGCCGGGCGCCCCTCGCCGAGTGGGCGGGTGCGTGCGAGGAGCATGATCTTGTCGGCGACCTTCGCGGTCGACGTCCACACCTTGCGTCCGTCGACGACGTAATGGTCGCCGGCTCGTCGCGCGGTGGTGGTGATGCGCGTGGTGTCGAGCCCGGCGTCGGGCTCGGTGACCCCGAAGCAGGCGATCTCGCGGCCCGCCACCAGCGGCGGAATCCAGCGCGCGCACTGGTCGGGCGTGCCGAAGACGGTGATCGCGTGCGGACCGAAGATGTTGATGTGGATGGCCGACGCCGCGCTCATGGCGCCCGGTGAGTCGGCCACCGCATGCATCATCACCGCCGCGTCCAGCACCCCGAGACCCGAGCCACCGTGCTCGGACGGCATCGCGATCCCGAGCCAGCCGCCCTCGGCCATCGCCGTCCTGAACTCGTGCGGGAATCGCGCCTCGCGGTCGCAGGCGAGCCAGTAGTCGTCCGGAAACCGCGCCATGATGCGGCGCACCGACTCGTCGATCGCGCGGTGCTCGTCGGTCGGTGAGAAATCCATGCGCGCCCTCGCCTCGACGCGACGCCGCCCGTCGCGGCCTCGTAAGGACGCGATGATAGCCGAGCGCGAGACCGCGTCTTGCGCGACGCGAGTCGGGAAGTCGCAGGGATGCGACTTCCCGACCAATGGCTAACGCATCGCCGCCATCCCGTGGCGCATCTGCAGATGCCAGGGGCGGAACTGCAGGGTGTGGACGATGCGCATCGGCCAGATGACCGCCTCGCAGGCGACCAGTAGCATCGCGATGCCCGCGATCGCCTCGCCGACGGGAAGGCCCACGGCCTTCACCGCCAGCCCGAGACCGACCCCGAGCAGGCCGATGAGCGGCAGGGTGTACGCGGCCGCGAAGTGCCCGGCGCCGCAGCGCGGGTTCTTGATGCAGAGCGAGACCCAGGCGATGCCGCCGACGAGCGGCACGAACGAGACCGCCTTGTTGAGATGCACGGTGAGTGGTCCCCCGCCGGTTGCGCGCAGTGAGCGCTGTCGCGAGGGATCATCGGCGCCGCAGGGCGTGCGCTTGAGCCGCGGAATGTGACCGAGCCGTCAGTCGGCGCCGGGTGGGCTCAGAGGTTGGTTACAGGAGAGTTGCCGTCGCGAGCAGGCGGCCGCGGCGGACCTCGCAGCAGGTCGTCATTTCGGAGCCACCCTCTCAGCGCCGGCGCTTCTCCACCACCGCCCCGGCCTCGATCAGGGCGTCGATCTCGGCCGTGGAGAATCCGTGCTCGGCCAGCAGCTCGCGCCCGTGCGCGCCGAACGGCGGCGGCGTGCGGCGGACCTCGCCCGGCGTGCGCGAGAGCTTGATCGGGATTCCGGTGCCCCGGTACCAGTCCTTCTCGACCGCCATCTCGCGGTGGAGGGTGTGCGGGTCAGACATCACCTCGGCGGTGTTCATCACCGGGCCGGCGGGGAGCCCGGCCGCCAGCAGTCGCTTGCAGAGCTCGTGCCCGTCGACGTCGGCCATCGCGACCTCGAGCTCGCGGGTCAGCTCGATGCGGTTCACCACCCGGTCGCGGTTGTCGCGAAACCGCGGGTCGGCCGCGAGCTCCGGCCGGCCGAGCTCCTCGCACAGCCGCGAGAACGCGCGGTTGTTCCCGGCGCCGAGGAAGATCTCGGTGGTTCGCGTCTTGAACTTGTCGTACGGGCTGATGTTCGGGTGCGAGCTGCCGGTGAGGCCCGGGGTCTTGCCGGAGAGGTAGTAGTTGGCGACGTGGGGATGCATCAGCGAGATGGCGCAGTCGTACAGCGTCATGTCGACGTACTGCCCCTTGCCCGAGCGGGTGCGCTCGACCACCGCCATCAGCAGCGCGATCGCGGTGTAGAGGCCGGTACCCATGTCCACCATCGCGATGCCGAGCCGCGTCGGCCCCGAGTCGGGCTCGCCGTTGACGCTGAACATGCCGGCCATGGCCTGGACGATGGCGTCGTAGCCGGGATAGCCGCCGAGCGGCCCGTCGGCGCCGAAGCCGGAGATGCGGGCGTGGATCAGCCGCGGGAAGCGCTCGGCCAGCACCTCGTGGTAGCCGAGTCCCCAGCGCTCCATCGTGCCCGGCTTGTAGTTCTCGAGCAGGATGTCCGCGCCGTCGAGCAGGCGTAGCAGCGTCGCACGGCCCTCTTCCCTGGAGAGATCGAGCCCCATCGAGCGCTTGTTGCGGTTGACGCCGATGAAGTAGGAGGCGTCCTCGTCGTGGAACGGCGGGCCCCAGTCGCGCACCTCGTCGCCCTGCGGCGGCTCGATCTTCACGATCTGAGCCCCGTGATCGCCGAGGATCTGGGTGCAGTACGGTCCGCCCAGCACGCGGCTGAGGTCGATCACCTTGAGCCCGGCCAGGGCGCCGAAGGGACTGGTCGCGCTCATCTGCTCCTCGCTCGCATCGACATCGGTGAGGCAGCGATTGTAGCCGCTCGGCCTGCGGGGGACAGCGCCGGTCGGGAAGGGGCTTCTCGCTCGCACTCGATTGCCCACAGAATGGGCGCGCGCGTGCAGGCGCCGCAGTGGCCGATCGCACCGACGCCGGGGCGCCCGGTCGCGCATCCTCGAACCCAGGCGTGCGCTGCCACCAGAACCGAGGAGCGACCCGATGCAGATCGACTTCCATCACGCGGTGACCTACGTGGTCGCTCGCCTCGCGGGCTTCGGGCACGCAGAGGCGGAGGTGGTCGCGCACAGCGCGCAGTACGTCGACGACGCGACCAACGGCGGCGAGATCCTGTTCGACAACGGCGCCCTCTACTCGCGGATCGCCTCCGCGCACAAGATGCTCGACTACCGCAACTTCGAGCGTCTGGCCACCGCGCGGGTCTGGATCCCGTTCCATTTCCTGCCGGGAAACGAGGGATTGCCGGCGGGCCAGGGTGAGGACATCGACCTCATGCAGCGCATGGTCTGTCGTCCCGACAGTCACGTCGCGCGCGCGATGGTCGCCGCCGCGATCGCCGCGCGGCACCAGCCGTACGGTCTACATCGCCTCGGCATCACGATGCACGTCTACGCCGACACCTGGGCCCACCAGGGTTTCGCCGGCGTGAATCACGAGGTGAACCTGGTGCGCAACGTGCGCGACGATGCGGGGAATCTCGATACGTCGTTGCGCAATCGTCTCAAGAGCTTTTTCGACGACGTGTTCGACAGTGCGACCAGCAACTTCGTCGGCAAGACGATGCCGCTCGGCCACGGCGCGGCCCTCAGCTATCCCGACCGGCCCTATCTCCACTGGCGCTACGAGGACGGGCTCGGCAGCGCGGTCGAGCGCGACAACCCGAGCGACTTCCTGACCGCCGCCGAGCGGATGTGCGAGGCGATGCAGCGCTTTCGCATCGGCGATCCGAGCGCCGCGGTGCCGGGGCTTCCGGCCGCCGACCGCGAGCGCATCGGGCGGCTGTTGGCGGAGACCCGGCTCGAGGAGGGCGAGGACCGCCACGCGGTGTGGCTGGACCACATCCGCGGCGGGCATTTCGCCTTCGGCGCCGCGCAGCCGCGCTATGTCGACAAGGGGCGCGGCTCGTGGAAGTTCCTCGCCATCGGTGACCACAAGCGACGTGACTACAGCACCGAGCGCTTCGACTACCGGCCGTCGTTCCTGCACAGCGACTGGAAGATGTTCCACGATGCGCTGCTGGCCCACCGCTTCGAGGTGATCCACGAGATCCTGCCGCGGTTCGGGATCTGCGCCGCCTGAACGCCGCGCGGGCGGGACCTCGGCGGCGCCAGTCCCCGGCCGCGGCTACCGGGCGCGGCGGATCGCCTCCCAGACCCGGTGTGGCGTCGCCGGCATGTCGAGGGTGGTCACGCCGAGCGGTGCGAGCGCGTCGGCAATGGCGCTGGTGACGCAGGCGATGGCGCCGACGGTTCCCGCCTCGCCGGCGCCCTTGACGCCGAGCGGGTTGGTCGGGGTCGGTACCGGGTGGGTCTCGATCACCGCCCCCGGGACCTGGTCGGCGCGCGGCATCGCGTAGTCCATGAACGAGCCGGTGAGCGGCTGGCCGTCGGCGTCGAACACCATGCGCTCTTGCAGCACCTGGCCCAGGCCCTGCGCGATGCCGCCCTGGAGCTGGCCTCGCAGCAGGCGGGGGTTGAGCACGGTGCCGACGTCCTCGACCACCCAGTAGCCGAGCACCACGATCTCGCCGGTGTCCGGGTCGACCTCGACCTCGCACAGGTGACAGCCGTTGGGGAAGGTCGGACCCGGTGGGGTGAACGTCGCATGGCCGCGAAGGCCACCCTCGATGCCGCGACCGCGCAACGCCGGATGGTGGGCCGCGCGCGCGACCTCGTCGAGCGACACCCGGCGGTCGGTTCCGGCGACCCGGAACTCCCCGGCGGCGTGCTCGACGTCCTCGTCCGCCACCTCCAGAAGGTGGGCGGCGACCTTCCGTGCCTGCTCGATCAGGCGGTCGACGGCGCCGGAGAGCGCGGCGCCGCCGAGTCCCGACGCCCGCGAGCCGCCGGTGCCGACACCGTAGGCGACGAGGTCGGTGTCGCCCTGGACGTAGCGGATGCGCTCGAAGTCGAGCCCGAGCCGCTCGGCGACGAGCTGACGGAACACCGTCTCGTGACCCTGGCCATGAGAATGCGTACCCATGTGCACCACCGCGTCGCCGCCGGGATCGAGACGGATGTCGGCCGCCTCGTCCAGCATCCCGGCCGAGGCCTCCACGGTCATCGCCACGCCCATTCCGCGCAACCGGCCGCGGCCGCGGGCCTCGGCGCGGCGCGCCTCGAATCCGGCGTGGTCGGCGAGCGTCAACGCCGCGTCGAGCACCGCCTCGAACTCGCCGCTGTCGTAGCGGAAGTTGAGCCCGGTCTGAAACGGCATCTGCGACGGCGCGATGAGGTTTCGCCGCCGCAGCTCGATGCGGTCGATGCCCATCGCGCGAGCCGCGCGGTCGATGACCTGCTCGATGGCGAGCGACGCCTCCGGTCGGCCGGCTCCGCGATAGGGACTGGTCGGTCCGGTGTGACTCAGCACGCCGCGCACCCGGGCGTGGATCGCAGGCGTGCGGTACGGGCCGGCGAGACCGCCGAGGTTGCCGAAGGCGGGGAACGGCCCGAAGAAGGTCAGGTAGGCGCCGAGGGCGGCCAGACCGTCCAGGCGGAGCGCGAGGAAGGTGCCGTCGGCGTCGAGGGCGAGCTCGACCGTGTAGTGGACCTCCCGTGCCTGGTCGATGGCGGTCATCATCTCGCCGCGCTCGACCACCAGCTTCACCGGTCGGCCGAGATGGCGCGCGGCCCAGAGCGCAAGCGCGATCTCGGGGAACGGGCTCGCGCGAAGACCGAACGAGCCGCCCATGTCCGGGCTCACCACCCGGATTCGGGACTCGGGCACCCGCAGCACGTCCTGGGCGAGGAACCGCCGCAGCAGGTGCGGCATCTGGTTCCCGGTGCGCAGCGTGTAACGCTCCTCGAGCGGGTCGAACTCGGCCAGGACCGCGAGCGGCTCGAGCGGGTTCGCGCACACGCGGGTGATCGGGATGATCGCCCGCTCGACGTGGGCGGCGCGCGCGAAGGCGCGCTCCACCGCCGCCGCGTCGCCGTTGCGGAACTCGAACGCCACGTTGTCCGGGCAGTCGTCCCAGACCACGGGCGCGCCCGGGCGGACCGCCTCGCCGATCGTCGCGACCGCCGGGAGCGGGGTGTACTCGACCTCGACCCGGTCGGCGGCGTCGCGAGCTGCCGCCGCGGTCTCGGCCACCACCATCGCGACCCCCTCACCCACGAAGCGCACACGCTCCGTCGCGAGCGGCCACCACGGCGGGACGAAGAGCGGCTCGCCATCGGCACGGCGAAGGCCGGGGAGCGTCGAGCCGAAGGTGGGGAGAGGGCCGAGCCCGTCGGGCACCACGTCGGCGCCGGTGATGATCGCGAGCACGCCGGGCGCGCGGGCCGCCGCGGTGGTGTCGACGGCCTCGATTCGGGCGTGCGGGTGCGGCGAGCGGACGAGGCAGGCGTGGGCCTGGCCGGGCAGGCCGAGATCGTCGGTGAAGCGGCCGCGCCCGGTGAGGAGGCGGAGATCCTCGACCCGCGGCGCCGACTGGCCGATGGCGAATCGCATCTCCCGCGGCCTGCCGTCAGCCGCCGAAGCGCCGGCGGAGCTCGGCCACCTGGTCCGCGGTCAGGCACCGCGGATTGCGGCCGTGCAGTAGCAGGTAGAGCCGCGCCGTCTCCTCCAGCTCCTCGGTCGCGTACACCGCCGCCTCCAGCGTCTTGCCGGCGACCACCGGCCCGTGGTTCGCGAGCAGGACCGCGCTGTGCTTGCCGGCGAGGCCGCGCACCGCGTCGGCGAGGGTGAGGTCGCCCGGCGGATAGTAGGGGACCAGCGGCAGGGTGCCGATCCGCATCACGTAGTACGCGGTGAGCGGCGGCAGCACGTCGGCCGGGTCGACCTCCGGGAGGCAAGAGACCGCCACCGAGTGGGTGGAGTGCAGGTGCACGATGGCGCCGGCGCCCGGGCGCTCGCCGTAGACCGCGGCGTGCAGGAACGACTCCTTCGACGGCGGGTCGCCGGCGAGCAGGTTGCCGGCGTCGTCGAGCTTCGAGATGCGCGCCGGGTCGAGACGTCCGAGGCAGGAGTTGGTCGGGGTGAGGAGCCAGCCGTCGTCGACCCGCGCGCTGATGTTGCCCGAGCTTCCCGAGGTCAGCCCGCGGTCGAACAGCGACTTGCCGAGCAGCGTGATCTCCTCGCGCAGGCGCGACTCGTTCATCGCACCATCCCGAGCGACTTGGCGAAGAAGTCGCGTCCGCCGAAGTTCCCGGACTTGAGCGCGAGTGCGATCGGCGGCTCGCCGAGGCTCACCGTCCACGGCACCCCGGGGTCGATCTGAGGGCCGATGCGTAGCCCGGTCACGCCGAGCGCGCCGACCACCGCGCCCGCGGTCTCTCCGCCGGCCACCACCAACTTGCGCACGCCCGCGGCCACCAGGCCCTGGGCGACCTTCGCCATCACCCCCTCGACCAGCGCGCCGGCGCGCTCGCGCCCGAGCGCGTCCTGCGCCGCCCGGACCGTCTCCGGGTCGGCGCTCGCGAAGACCAGCACCGGTCCCGCGTCGAGCTCACGGGTGGCGAAGGCGAGCGCCTCGCCGGCCACGTCCTCGCCCGCCGCGACCGCCAACGGGTCGACCCGGAACGACGGCCGCTCGGCCCGCATCGCCTCGACCTGGCCGAGGGTCGCGCGCGAGCAGCTCCCCGCGAGCACCGCGCTCCGCCCGCCCACCGCGGGGAGTGCGTCCGCCGCCCCCTGTGCGGTGAGCAAACCCGCGCGTCGGAAGTTCGCCGGCAGGCCGAGCGCGATCCCCGAGCCGCCGGTGACCAGCGCCGTGTCAGCGAGCGCCTCGCCGATCACCTCGAGGTGGGCGTCCTCCAGCGCGTCGACCACCGCCAGGCGACAGCCGTCGGCGCGCAACTGGTCGAGAGCCTCGCGCACCGCACCGGCGCCGCGGGCGACCGCCGAGTACTGCACCAGTCCGACCTTGCTCCGGCTCTGCGCCTGCAGCACGCGGACGAGGTTCGCGTCGGTCATCGGGGTGAGCGGGTGGTTCTGCATCCCGCACTCGTTCAGCAGCACGTCGCCGACGAACAGATGCCCCTTGAAGATGGTCCGACCGGTCTCGGGGAAGGCGGGGCAGGCGATCGCGAGGTCCGCGCCGAGGGCGTCGAGCAGCGCCTCGGCCACCGGGCCGATGTTCCCCTTCGGCGTGGAGTCGAAGGTCGAGCAGTACTTGAAGAGGTACTGCCGCGCGCCGTTGCTCCGCAGCCACTCCAGCGCCGCCAGCGACTGGCTCACCGCCTCGGCCGGGTCGATGGTCCGGGACTTGAGCGCGACCACCACCGCGTCGACGTCGTCCGGCGCGTCGGCCTCGGTGGGTACGCCGATCAGCTGCACCGTGCGCATGCCACGGCGCACGAGGGTATTGGCCAGATCGGTGGCGCCGGTGAAATCGTCGGCGATGCAGCCAAGGAGAATCGACATCTGGGTGGCTCGCTGGTCGGACCGGGCGGCCATTGTAGCGGCACCCAGGGTCGGGGACCGGCTCCACCGCAGGCGGTGCCCCACCCCCGTCTGGTGCCCGGGTGGGGCGGGCGGCCACGGCGGGCCGCCCCCACCGGGTGCCGTCACGGCTCGCGCCATTCCTTCGGGGCGGGCCCCCGTGCCCGCCCGTCCCGGGTGACCGCTCAGCCCGCCGAACGCTCCCAGCTCCGCAGCCAGCCGAGGCCGGCCTCGGTCTCGCCGCGCGGGCGGTACTCGCAACCGATCCAGCCCTGGTAGCCCACCTCGTCGATGAGCCGGAACAGGTAGGGGTAGTTGATCTCGCCGACGTCGGGCTCGTGGCGCTCGGGCACCCCGGCGATCTGGATGTGGCGGGTGACGCCGGCGAGCTCGCGCACGTGCACCGCCAGGTCGCCCTCCATGATCTGGCAGTGGTAGAGGTCGAGCTGCAGGCCGAGAACCGGGCTGCCGACGGCCTCGATCGCGCGCACCCCGTCGGACTGGTAATTGATGAAATAGCCCGGGATGTCGCGATTGTTGATCGGCTCGATCACCAGCTCGCGACCGGCGGCGGCGGCGCGCTCGGCGGCGAGCCTCAGGTTGCCGACGTAGACGTCGAACGCGCGCTCGCGCACCGCCGGGTCCGGCACGAGCCCCGCCATCACGTGCACCCGCGGGCAGTCGAGCGCCTCGGCGTACTCGAGCGCGCGGTCGACGCTCGCCGCGAACTCCGCCTCGCGGCCGGCGAGCGCCGCCATCCCGCGCTCGCCGGCCTCCCAGTTACCCGGCGGCAGGTTGAACAGGGCCTGGCTGAGCCCGTTGTCGCGCAGACGCCGCGCGATCTCCGCCGCCGGGTGCTCGTACGGGAACAGGAACTCGACGCCGGTGAACCCGGCGCGGGCGGCGCGCTCGAAGCGGTCGAGGAACGGCACCTCGGTGAACATCATGCTGAGGTTGGCGGCGAATCGGGGCATCGGTCGGATCTCCGGGCGAGGTCGCGGTATTGAATCGCGGCGGCGGCCCGGCCACAAGCGCGGCCGGATACCGGTCGCACGGTGACCGATGGCGGTGGAGCCTTTACCGCCCCGGTCTCGACGGTGTACCTTGCCGCTCGCCGGCGGGGGCCGGCGGCTGCCGATGCACACACTTCTCTTTCTCGAGCCCGGGCACTTCCATGCCGCGCTGACCTTGCGCGAGGCGGGCCCGTGCGTCGACGAGACGGTCCACCTCTACGCCACGCCCGGACCCGAGCGCGACGCGTTCGTCGCGCTCGTCGAGGCATTCGCTCGGCGCGACGAGTCGCCGGCTCGCTGGCGGGTGGTCGTGCACGAGTCGGACGACCCGCTCGCAGCCCTGATCGCCGAGCGCCGCGGTGACGTCGTGGTCCTCGCCGGGCGCAACGCGGCCAAGCTCGAGACCATCGCGAGGCTCCACGCGAGCGGTTTCAATGTCCTCGCCGACAAGCCCTGGCTGCTCGGGCTGGATGCGCTCGAGCACCTCGATGCCGTCACCGCCGGCCCGCCGCTCGCGATGGACATCATGACCGAGCGCTTCTTCGCGCTGGCGGCGGTTCGCCAGCGGCTGATCGGGGTCGACGCGGTGTTCGGCACGTTCGCGCTGGACGATCCCGCCCGACCCGCGATCGAGATGTCGCTCGTCCATCATCTGTGGAAGCGCGTCAACGGCGTCCCGTTGCGGCGCCCGCCGTGGTACTACGACGTGGCCGTCCAGGGTGACGGGATGGTGGACATCCAATCGCATCTCGTCGATCAGGCGCAGTGGATGGTGCTCGGCGACGAGGCGCCGGACTTCGCTCGCGACGTGGTCATCGACGTGGCGCGCCGGTGGTCGACGCCGGTGCCCGAGGCCCTGTTTCGTGAGAGCACCGGTCGTGACTCCTTTCCCGCCGCGGTCCTGGGTCGGGTTCGCGACGGCACGCTCGAGCTGCCGTGCAACGGCGAGATCGCCTACCGCCTGCGCGGGGTGACGGTGCGCCAGCGCGCCGAGTGGCGGCAACGCGAGCCGCAGGGGAGCGGTGACCAGCTCGCCACCGTGGTGCGCGGAACCCGCGCCGAGCTGGGCCTTCGGCTCGACGCGGAGACCGGCTTTCGCCCGCGCCTGACGGTGCGCCCGCGCCCCGGCGCCGCCATCGGACCGGCGCTCGCCGAGGCCTGCGCGGCGTGGGCCGCGGACGACCTGCCGGGCCTCGAATGTGTGGCCGACGACGAGGGCTGGCGGGTCTCGGTGCCGACCGCGCTCGACGGTGGTCACGAGAGCCGTTTCGTTCGGGTCCGCGATCAGTTCCTCGCGCTGGTCGACGGTGCCGGCTACTCCCCGGCGCTCGCCGCGCGTATCCGCATGCGCTACACGCTGCTCGGCCACGCGCGCGAGCGCGCCCTGGAGGCGGAGGGCGCCGGCCGGTCGTGAGTCCCGACGCCGCACCGATCTCGCCGTACCTTCCCGATCGCTCGCCCCCGGTGCCCGTGGCTCTGCGGCCGGCGTGCCTCGTTTGACAGGAGAACGACAATGACCTGGCGTATCGGCCTCGTCGGCGCGGGGATGATCGCGCCCATCCACCGTGATGCCATCGCCGCCATCGCGGATGCCGAGCTGGTCGGCATCATGGACAACGGCAGCGGGCGAGGTCGTGCGCTGGCGCCCGACCTCGATGCGACCGGCGCCGACGATCTCGACGCGTTCGTCGCGCGCGACGACATCGACGTCGTCGCGATCGCGAGCCCGAGCGGTGCACATCGCGACGCGGCGCTGCGCGCCGCCCGCGCCGGCAAGCACTGCATCGTCGAGAAACCGATGGAGACGACGCCGGCACGGATCGACGAGATGATCGCGGCGCATCGCGAGGCGGGAACGGTGCTCGGTGGCATCTTCAACACGCGTTACACCGAGGGCGCGCAGCTACTGAGGCGCGCGGTGGAGCAGGGGCGGTTCGGCCGTATCACCTTCGCCTCCGCGGTCGGCCCCTGGTGGCGCGACCAGGCCTACTACGACAGCTCCGAGTGGCGGGGCACCTGGGCGCTGGACGGCGGTGGCGCGCTCATGAACCAGGGCATCCACTCGGTCGATCTGCTGCAGTGGGTGGTGGGTAGTCCGGTGAGGAGCGTGAGTGCGCGCACCGCGACCCTCGCGCATGACCGGGTCGAGGTCGAGGACACGGGGGCGGCGTGCCTCGAGTTCGACAACGGCGCGCTCGGCACCATCGGCTGCACCACCAGCATGTGGCCCGGTCACTTCCGCACCATCACCGTCGCCGGTGACGCCGGCACCGCGGTGCTCGGCGACGGTGATCTCCTGTTCTGGCAGTTCCGCGACGAGACGGCCGACGACGATGCGATTCGCGCCGCGCGCCTGCGCCTGCCGGGTGCCGGCGTCGGTGCCTCGAATCCCTCCGCGGGCATCGATCCGCGCGGCCACCAACGCGCGTACGAGGAGTTCCTCCAGGCGGTGCGTGCTGGCACCACCCCGGTGGTCGACGGTCACGAGGCACGCAAGGCGGTCGCGATCATCTGCGCGATCTACGAGTCGGCGCGGCGCGGTGGCGCAGCGGTGGCGGTCGAGCACGGGCAGTCGGCGCGATGACCAGCACCACCGAGGCCGCGACGAGCGAGCCCGCGTCCCCGCTCGCGCAGTCCCTGCGGGGCCGCCTCGCGCTGGCGCTCAACCAGCGCTTCTTCTACGGCTGGGCGATGCTCGGGGTGGGTGCGCTGGCGCTGTTCGGTAGCGGTGTCGGGCAGTCACACATCTTCAGCGTGTTCATCTCGCCGATCTCCGAGGACCTCGGCATCTCGCGCACCTCGGTGTCGACCGCCTACGCCGCCGCCACGTTGGTGGCCGCGTTCGGGCTGCCGTACACCGGTCGACTGGTGGATCGATTCGGGGTGCGCGCGGTGCTGGTCGGCATCGCGGTGTTGCTCGGCTTCGCCGCCATCGGCTTCGCCAACGTCGGGGGCATGCTCGCCCTCGGGCTCGGTTTCGCGGCGCTGCGCTTCCTCGGCCAGGGCTCGTTGATGCTCTGCTGCAACAACCTGGTCTCGCAGTGGTTCAGCCGCAAGCGTGGGTTCGCGTTGTCGCTGATGGCGCTCGGCTTCGCGCTCAGCATGGCGCTCCATCCGCCGTTCGCGCAGTGGCTCAACGCGAGCTTCGGCTGGCGTGGCGCATGGATGTGGCTCGCGGTGATCACGTGGCTGTTACTGCTCCCGCCGGTGCTGTTGCTGGTCATCCACAAACCCGAGGAGATCGGGCTCGAGCCGGACGGCAAGGCGGCCGAGGAGAGCGGTGACGCCGAGGAGCGCGCCCGTCACTCCGCCCGAGCCGGGCTCACCCTCGCCCAGGCGCTGCGGACCTCGGCGTTCTGGGTGATCGCGTTCGGGCTGTCGACGCTCTCGATGCTGGTCACCGCGTTGTTCTTCCACCAGGTGTCGATCTTCGAGACGCAAGGGATCAGCCGCGAGATCGCGGCGCGCATCTTCCCGATCTCGGCGGTCACCATGGTGGCGGTGATGCCGCTGTTCGGCCGCGCATTGGACCGCTTCCGCCCGCGCTGGGTGTTCGCGGTCGCGCTGCTGACGATGACGCTGTCGCTGGTGATGGTGACGTTCGTGCGCGATCTCACCACCGCCGTGGTGTACGCGATCGTGTTCGGCGTGAACAACGCCGCCATCCACACCCACTTCACGTTCATGTGGCCGCGCTTCTTCGGTCGCCGACACCTCGGCAGCATCCAGGGCGCGGGGCAGACCATCGCGGTGGTGGGGGCGTCGCTCGGGCCGCTTCCGTTCGGCATCGCGTTCGACCTCTACGGGTCGTTCGAGGGTGCGCTGCTGCTGTTCGCGCTGCAGCCCCTGGTGGCGGCGGTGCTGGTCGTCTTCCTGCGCCCACCGCGGCTCGCCGACTACGCCGAGCAATGACCCGAGGCGACGACCGTCCCCGAGCGCCTGCCGTGCCGGCGCGCGGGCCAGCCCCGGTGGGGACGCTCGCTCAGCGGCTACTGCAGCTCTCGAGCCGCGTGCGCCAGGTGTCGGCCTGCGCCGGGTCCTTCGCCAGGCCGAGCTCGCCCTGCTCGTAGGCGCGCACGAGGCGGCGGACCGCGACGCAGTGCCCACCCTCGGCGCCCTTGCGGTACCACTCGAGCGCGTGGTCGTCGCCGAGCAGCGTCATCGTTCCGTCGCCCTTCTCCACCATGAGCCCCATGAAGCTCTGCGCGGTGTGGTAACCGCCCTCGGCGGCGCGCTTGATCCACTGCATGCCGATCCACTGGTCGAACTCGGCACCGCCGAGTCCGTACAGGTGCATGACCCCGACGTGGTACTGAGCCCGGGCGTCACCGCCGTCGGCGAGCGGTTGGAATGCCGCCAGCGCCTTGGCATAGCCAGGGTGAGTCTGCTCGCCGGACTGACGCGCCTCGTCGAAGACGGCGAGCGCCTCGTCGTAGGTCTGGGCGCCGGCGAACGGCGCGCTGAGGGTGAGGACCGCAGTGACCAGGAGGTGCTTGACGTGCATCGGACTCGATTTCCTCGGCTTGGTTGACCGCCCCGAACCCATCTCGGGGCGGAGAGCGAGTCGCGGGACGACTGCGTCCAGCGCTCGAGCGGCGGTGGAGTCCGCGGGCGGCTCGGCCCGCGCCCCGGTGGTGTCAGGCCGCGCGGCGCAGCGCCCGGCCGGGGCGCTCGCCGCTGGGGGCGCCGTCGGCCCACACGCTGCGGCCGTTGACGAAGACCTCCTGGATCCCGGCCGCGGGCTGCTTCGGATCACGGAACTCGGCGCGGTCGGCGATGGCGTCGGGGTCGAACAGGACGAGATCGGCGAATGCACCCTCGCGGAGCACCCCGCGGTCGGCCAGACCGAATACCGCCGCGGTACGCCCGGACATGCGGTGCACCGCTTCCTCCAGTCCCATCAGGCCGACCTCACGGACGTAGTGACCGAGCACGCGCGGGAAGGTTCCCCACAGACGCGGGTGCGGGAACGCATCGTGGGGCAGCCCGTCGGAACCGACCATCGCGCCGTCGAAGGCGAGGATGCGGCGCAGATCCGCCTCGTCCATCTGGTGGTAGATCGCGCCCGCCGGCTGCAGCCGTGCGCAGGCCTCCTCGAGGCTACAACCCCACTCGGCACGGATCTCCTCGAGATCGCGCCCGGCGCAGTCGGGTCGACCTTCCGACCAGGTCACCATGACCCGCTCGGCGCGCTTCGCCCAGTCGGCGATCAGCACCGTCGAGCTCGCGGTGTAGGGATAGACGTCGAGGTCGACGCGCTGGGTGCGCCGCGCCTCGGCGATCATCGCCAGCGTCTGGACGCTCTTGCCCCAGCTCGGGCGTCCGCTGCACTTGTGGTGCGAGATCACCACCGGAACGCCGGCGCGCCTGCCGACCTCCAGCGTCTCCTCGATGGAGGCGACGATCTCGGTGCCCTCGTTGCGCATGTGGGTGGTGTAGATGCCGCCGTGGGCGTGCACCCGCTCGGCCAGCCGGATCACCTCGGAGGTCGGGGAGGCGATCGCCGGCGGGTAGGCGAGCCCGGTGCTGAGGCCGATGCAGCCGGCCGCGAGGGCGTCGTCCAGGCGCTCCACCATCACCGCGATCTCGGCCGCGGTGGCCGGACGGTCGAGACTGTCCATGGCGCCGACCCGCAACGTCGAGTGACCCGCCAGCAGCGCGACGTTCACCGCCGGCGGCTCGTCGCGCACCCGCGCCATGTAGTCGCCCACCGTCGGGAATCGCCAGTGCTCGGCGGACCCCAGGAGGTTGAGCGGCGGAACCGGCTCGCGGCCCGCCAGCGGCGCGAGGCTGACCCCGCAGTTGCCGGCGATCACGCTGGTCACGCCCTGGCTCACCTTCGGCGTCATGTCGGGGGTCGCGAGCACCGCGCGGTCGTCGTGGGTGTGGGCGTCGATGAAGCCGGGGGCGAGAACCAGCCCGCGGGCGTCGACGGTGCGCGTCGCGTCGCCGGGCGCGACCTCGCCCACCGCCACCACCCGGTCGCCGCGCACCGCGACGTCCGCGGTCCGGCGGGGGCCGCCGGTACCGTCGATGACGGTGGCGCCGCGGAAGACGATGTCGAAGCCGCTGGGCGTGGTCACGGATGTCTCCTCTCGTTCGGTGATGCGCCGAGCACGGGGGCGCGTCCGGCGGGCGCGGACGCGAACGTTGCCCGACCCGGCCGACGCCCGCAAGATCGCGCGGGTCGGGCGTTCGCGCCAGCTTCGGAGTCAGTCGCCATGTCGAGCCCCTCGCCGAGTCGCTTTCCGGTCCCCGAGATCGCGGATCTGCCCGAGGACATCCGCGGCCGCATCGTCGCGGTGCAGGAGAAGGCGGGCTTCGTGCCGAACGTCTTCCTCGCCTTCGCCCACCGCCCGGCGGAGTTCCGCGCCTTCTTCGCCTACCACGACGCGCTGATGGAGAAGGAGGGCGGGCTCACCAAGGCGGAGCGCGAGATGATCGTCGTCGCCACCAGCGCCGCCAACCGCTGCCTCTACTGCGTGGTGGCGCACGGCGCGGTGCTGCGGGTCTACGCCAAGGACCCCCTGGTCGCCGACCGCATCGCGATCAACCACCGCAAGGCCCCGCTCGACGCCCGCCAGCGCGCCATGCTCGACTTCGCGCTCAAGGTCGCCACCGACTCGGCGTCGATCGAGGAGGCCGACTTCGAGGCGCTCGACGCTGCGGGCTTCAGCCGCGAGGACGCGTGGGACATCGGTGCGATCGCGGCGCTGTTCGCGTTGTCGAACCGGATGGCGGACGTGGTGGGCCTGCAGCCGAACCCGGAGTTCTATCTGCTCGGCCGGGTGCCACGCGAGCGGCGTTGAGGCGGCACCGCCGAGTCCTTCGCGGGCCCTCAGCCGGCGGCGACCTGCGAGCGGACCGGCGGCGAGAGCAGCGGCAGGACCGCCTCGATCACCGCCTCGGCGGTCTGGTAGCGGTCGTCGGGCTCCTTGGCGAGGAGGCGGTCGAGCACCGGCTGGTAGATCGCCAGCGCCGGCGGCAGCTCCGGCACCGGGGCGGTGAGGTGCTGGTAGATCACGGCCGAGATCGAGCGGCCGGTGAACGGGCGCCGGCCGGTCAGCATCTCGTGGAAGATGACCCCGGCGCCGTAGAGATCGGAGCGGGCGTCGGCCTCGACGCCGCGGCCCTGCTCGGGGCACATGTAGTGCGGGGTGCCGATGATGCCGCCGGTGGCGGTGAGATCGGAGGAGACGTCGAGCCGCTTCGAGACCCCGAAGTCGGCGATGGCGAGGCTGCCGTCGCTGCGGAACATCACGTTGGCGGGCTTGAGATCCCGGTGCACGATTCCCGCGGCGTGCACCGCGGCCAGCCCGCGTGCGATGTTCACCAGGCAGACCGCCGCGTCCTCGGCGCTCATCCCGAGCTCGATCTGCTGCTTGAGGTCGCCGCGCGAGAAGAACTCCATCGCGATGAAGCCGTAGCGGTTGGTGAAGCCGTGGTCGTGGATGCGGACCACGTGTGGCGACTCGATCCCGGCGAGGATCTGGGCCTCGAGGACGAAGCGACGGATCGCCTCCTCGTTGCGGGCGAGGGTGCCGTCGAGCAGCTTGAGCACCACCGTCAGGCGGTCGTCCATGCGCTCCGCCAGGTAGACCCGCGACATCGCGCCCTGACCGATCAGACGCACGAAGCGGTAGCTCGAGGTCGGCGCGGAGCCGTCGGGGCGCACCAGCTGGCGGCGCAGGATCTCGGCGTCGTCGACCGCCCCGCCGTCGTCGAGCGCGCGCTGGCGGGCAGCGGCGGCCGCGCTCACCGCCGCGCACAGCGCCTGCGCGGTCAGCCCGTTCTTCGGCAGCACCGCGTGCGCGCCGGCGGCGAGCGCGGCGGCGCCGAGCTCGGGATCGTGTCGTGGCGCGAGCACCACCACCGAAGGGCCGTCGACGAGATCGTGGAGGTCCCGGATCCAGGTGAGGTTGCCGGGTCGGGGCTCGAGCGCCAGCTCGGCCACCACGACGTCGTAGGTCGCCCACTCGAAGCGCCCCCCCGGCCAGCCGCGCTGACTCACGTCGTGCTCGGAGACCTCGATCGTGGGCAGGCCGGCCGCGAGCGCGTGGCGCAGCGCGCGCAGCAGCCGGGCAGAGTCGTCGAGAATCAGCGCACGCATCGAGTCGTTCCGGGTCGCTACCGATGGCTCCGGAGGGAGTATCGGCCAGGGTGTGGCCATCCTGAGGCGCAAGGCCGGGGTCGCGCCCCGTTGGTGGCGATTCCGCTATCATCCCGGCCCCGTCGCGGCGCAGCCGACCGGATCCCACGAGTCACCGGAGTGCCGATGAGCGTCAATCGCAGCTTCCTGTTCGCCCCCGGCAACCACGCGCGCCGGGTCGAGAAAGCCCTCGGGCTGGACGCCGATGCGGTGATCCTCGACCTCGAGGACGCGGTCGCGGTGGCCGAGAAGCCGGCCACCCGGGGGCTGGTGGCCGCGGCGCTGTCGCGGCCACGGCGCGGGGCTGCCTATGTCCGCGTCAACGCCATCGACACCCCGTTCTGCTACGGGGACATGCTCGCGGTGGTGGTGCCGGGGCTCGACGGCGTCGTCCTCCCCAAGGTCGAGTCCGCGGCCGCGCTGGTCACCGCCGACTGGTTGCTGGCCCAGCTCGAGCGCGAGCGCGGCCTGGCGCCGGGGGCGGTGGACCTGATGCCGATTGTCGAGACCGGCAAGGGTCTCGACGCGGTGGAGGCGATCGCGCGGGCCGGCACGCGGGTGCGCAGGCTCGCCTTCGGCGCCGGCGACTTCACCCTCGACATGGGGATGCGGTGGACGCACGGCGAGAGCGAGCTCGACTACGCTCGCGCCCGCATCGCCACCACCAGCCGCGCCGCCGGGCTCGAGCCGCCGGTGGACACCGTGTTCGTCCACCTCGGTGAGCTCGACGCGCTGCGAGCCTCCACCGAGCGCGCGCGCGACCTCGGCTACCAGGGCAAGCTCTGCATCCACCCCGAGCAGGTGGGCCCGGTCAACGCGGTGTTCAGCCCGACCCCCGAGCAGGTCGCCCGGGCCAGGCGCTACGTGGCGGCGTTCGAGGCGGCGGAGGCGGCCGGGTCGGCGTCGATCCAGGTCGACGGCTTCTTCATCGACTATCCGATCGTCGAGCAGGCCCGGCGATTGCTCGCGGCCGCCGACGCGATCGCGACCAGGGAGAGCGCACGGTGAACTTCGATCTCACCCCGGAGCAGGTCCAGCTTCGCGACGCGGTGCGCGGCTTCGCCGAGCGCCATCTCGCCGACGGTGCGCTCGCCCGGGCCCACGCCGAGGGCTTTCCGCACGACGTCGCGCGCCTGCTCGCGGGCCAGGGGCTGCTCGGCATCACCATCCCCGAGGACCGTGGCGGTCACGGCGGCTCACTGATGGACGCGGTGCTCGCAATCGAGACCATCGCCGCGGTCTGCCCGCGCAGCGCGGACGTGGTTCAGGCGGGCAACTTCGGCGCCATCCGGGTGCTGGCGGAGTACGGTACCGAGGACCAGCGCCGGCGCTACCTGGAGCCGATCCTGCGCGGAGACGCGGTGATCGCGGTCGGGATGAGCGAGCCGGAGGCAGGATCGGCGGTCACCGATCTCACCACCACCGCCACGCCCGATGGCGACGGCTATCGCATCAACGGCTCCAAGGTGTTCACCACCCACGGCCCGTACGCCGACGTGCTGCTGGTCTACGTCCGCTTCGGGCCGGGTGTGGGCGGCATCGGGTCGGTGCTCGTCGAGCGTGGTCGCGAGGGGTTCACCGTCGGGCGACCGGCGCGATTCCTCTCCGGCGACGAGTGGGCCCAGCTCTACTTCGAGGACGTTCGCGTCGGTCCCGAGGACGTGCTCCTCGGCCCCGGCGGCTTCAAGCGCCAGATCGCGGGCTTCAACGTCGAGCGCATCGGTAACAGCGCGCGCTCGCTGGCGCTCGGTCGGCTCGCCTACGAGATCGCGCGCGAGCACGCGCTGACCCGGCAGCAGTTCGGGCGGGCGCTGTGCGAGTTCCAGGGGATCCAGTGGAAGTTCGCCGACATGCGGCTGAAGCTCGAGGCGGCGCAGCTCCTCCTCTACCGCGCCGCGGTCAACGCCGACGCCGGGTTCCCGAGCGCCGAGGAGACCTCGCTCGCCAAGCTCGCCTGCAATCAGGCGGGTTTCGACGTCGCCAGCGAGGCGATGCAGGTGCTCGGGGGCCTCGGCTATTCCGAGGAGAGTCTCGTCGAGTACTGCTTCCGCCGCACCCGCGGTTGGATGATCGCCGGCGGATCCCTCGAGATGATGCGCAACCGTATCGCCGAGTCGGTCTTCGAGCGGCGGTTCTCGCAGCGCCCGGGCTGATCGGCGACTCCAGGGCGGGCGTCACCGGCCGGCGCGGGTCGATCTGCTACAGTCCCGGGGTACCACCGCCACGGGAGAGACGATTGCACGGCAAGCAAGGCAGCGCGATCGACGACGACCATTGCGCCGACGGCACCGTCGGCAGCCGCATCCGCCTGGCGCGCGAGGCCGCCGGCATCACCGCCCGCGATCTCGCGCGGCAGCTCGGGGTCAGACTGCGCACCCTCCAGGACTGGGAGGCCGGCCGCGCGGAGCCCCGAGCCAACCGCATCACCACCCTCGCAGGACTGCTCAACGTGCCGCTCGCGTGGCTGCTCGCCGGTCGCGACACGGACATCGAGGACCTCCTGGGACCACCGACGCTCGCCCAGCTCCGCGCCCAGGTGCGCGCCTTGCAGGGGTTGCTCGAGGACGCCGCGCACGCCGCACGCGGCATCGAGCGGCGGCTCGCGGAGCGCGAGCGGGTCGACGAGGAGAGCGCCTGAGCCACCGCCCGGCTCCGCGCCGGCTCGCTCAGTCGACCACCACCGCGTAGCTGTCCACCGGCGGCGGGTTCCGCACCAGCCCCTGCGCCTCGAGGAAGGCGGCGAAGCGCGCGTAGCGACCGCGGTCGAGCGCGACCGGACGCAGCGCGAAACGCGGCAGGGTGTCGCGCCAGGCGCGGCGGTTCAGCTCGTCGTCGAGGCTCGGACGATGGCGGACGAACAGCTTCCAGGCGTCGTCGGGGTGGTTGACCATGTACTGCACCCCGCGCTCGACCGCGCGCAGGAAGCGCGCGATGCGCGGGTCCCGGGCACGGTCCCGATGGGCGACCAGGATCAGCTCGTCGTAGGTCGGCACGCCTTCCTCCTCGACGTAGAACGCCCGACCCTGGTAGCCCTCGATGGCGAGCTGGTTGAGCTCGAAGTTGCGAAACGCTCCGATCACGGCGTCGACGGCGCCCGAGAGCAGCGAGGGGCTGAGCGAGAAGTTGACGTTGACGAGCTCGACGTCGGCGAGGCGCAGGCCGTGGCGCTCGAGCATCGCCGCGAGCATCGCGTCCTCGAAGCCGCCGACCGAGAACCCGACCTTGCGCCCCTTGAGATCCGCGACCGTGCGCACCGGGCCGTCGGCCAAGGTGAGCAGCGTGCTGAGGGGGGTCGCGACCAGGGTGCCGACGCGCGCGATCGGGAGGCCCTCGGCGGTCTGGATGTGGAGCTGGGGCTGGTAGGAGACGGCCAGATCGGCCTTGCCGGCGGCGACCAGTCGCGGTGGATCGTTGGGGTTGGCAGGCTCGGTCATCTCGACCTCGAGGCCCGCCTCGGTGAAGTAGCCACGCTCCGCCGCGACCACCAGCGGCCCGTGGTCGGGGTTGAGGAACCAGTCGAGCATCACCGACACCTTGTCGGCGGCAGCTGCCGGGGCCGACAGCGTCGTGGCCGTCAGCAACGTGGCGAGCAGGGCGCGGGGCGAGAAGGCCTTTCGGGTCATCGCGTCAATCCTCCATCGAGTCGAAGCTGTCGGCTTGCCAGGGCACCAGCCGGCGCAGCGCGGCGTCGACGCCGAACCACAACGCCACGCCGAATGCGGCGAGGGTCGCGAGCGCGGCGAACATGAGATCGATCTGCATCCGCCCGTTGGCGTGCAGCATCAGGTAACCGAGGCCGGCGCTCGAGCCCACCCATTCCCCGACCACCGCCCCGATCGGCGCCACCGACGCCGCCACCCGCACCCCGGAGGCGAACGCCGGCAGCGCGGCCGGAAGCTGGATGTGCCGGAGCACCGCGATGCGGTCGCGGTGGCGGGGGCCGCCGTCGCCACGCGCGGTCATGGTGCGGGCGAGATCGAGCCAGCCGGGCTCGGTGCGGCGCAGCCCGTCGAGCAGGGCCACGGTGACCGGGAAGTAGATGATGAGCGTCGCCATGCCCACCTTCGAGGCCATGCCGTAGCCGAGCCACAGCACCAGCACCGGGGCGAGCGCGAACACCGGCACCGCCTGGCTCGCGACCAGCACCGGCAGCAGCCAGCGCCGGGCCGGACGGAAGTAGCCGACGAGCAGGGCGGAGACGACCCCGAGCACCAGCCCACAGCCGAGTCCGAGCACGATCTCGGCCACCGTCACCCCGAGGTGGCGGACGATCTCCCCCGCGTGCTGCCACCACGCCGAGGCCACCCGGAGCGGGGAGGGCAGGATGAACGCGGGCGCGCCGCTCACCCACACCGCGACCTGCCACGTCGCTACCAGGGCGAGCGCGGCCGCGAGCACGCGGGTCGCGATCCGTCTAACACGCATCGCGCACCACCCCGAGTCGCGCCATGAGCTCGCGATGCAGTGGCCGGATCTGGTCGTCGGTGGGGTCGCGTGGTGGCGGCCCGGGAGGGATCAGCGCCTCGTCGAGGCGCGCTGGCCGTCCGCTGAGGACGTGCACCCGGTCACCGATGCGCAGCGCCTCGGCCGGGTCGTGGGTCACCAGCAACACCGTCCGGGTGGCCAGCAGCTCCGCGGCGAGACCCTGGAGCCGGTAGCGCGTGAGCGCGTCCAGGGCCGAGAACGGCTCGTCCATCAGCACCACCGGACGGTCCTCGTACAGCGTGCGCGCGAGCGCGGCGCGCTGGCGCATGCCGCCGGACAGCGCGTCGGGGCGCATGCCCGACGCGTCGGTGAGGCCGACTTGCTCGAGCAGCGCCAGGGCCCGCGCGCGGTCGGCGGGAACACCGCGCAGTCGCGCCCCGAGGGTCACGTTGCCGAGGACGTCGAGCCACGGCAGCAGCAGGTCGCGCTGGTCCATCCAGGCGAATCGCCCGGCGAGAGGGCG
Source organism: Ectothiorhodospiraceae bacterium (assembly GCA_024234875.1). Taxonomy (GTDB): domain Bacteria; phylum Pseudomonadota; class Gammaproteobacteria; order HK1; family HK1; genus JACKNM01. The sequence continues at coordinate 32,394 of JACKNM010000005.1, forward strand.
CCCGTCGTCGCACCGGAGCTGGTCGTCGGGATCCGCCGGCAGCAGGCCGGCCAGGCGCTTGAGAAGGCTGCTCTTGCCGACGCCGCTCGGGCCGAGGAGGCAGGTCGTCGCCCCGGGCTCGAGCCGGACGTCGAGCGCGTCGAACAGCACCGTGCCCGCATATGCCAGGCGCGCGGCATGGAGGCGGATGCCGATGGCCTCGCCAGCGAATGCGGGGTGGCGGTCGGTGAGGTGCGCCGGTCGACCGGGGGTCGACGGCTGCGATGCCCCGCAGAGGGACATGGTCAGACTCCTTCCCTACGCCGGCATTACCCGGTTCAGGTTCGCGGGGTCGTCTCCTCGCGGGAGACCTCTCAGCCGCTCGCGCGGCTCCCCCAGGGGCGGGCAATGCTAACGGGGTCGGGGCGGGCTGTCACGGCCGACGGCGTGCGGGGGAATCGCGCTCGCTGCCACGCCCGCGACGGCGGCGGGTCACCCCCGCCGGTCTGATGCCGGTCATTGCATCCGTCGTTCCTCTTTACACCGTCCGGTGCGGCGGTCATCCTTCCGGGCTGCCCATCGGCATCGGGGCAGGAGGCGCCTCACGGCGCGGCGGCCGCGCGGCGGGGCTCGTCCGCGCTCGCCCCCGATGCCCGGCCACCCCGGAACACGTTGCCAGCTTGGAGACCCTGACCATGCTCGATCTGATGAAAATCGCACGCACCGAGGCCGACGGCGGTGATCTGCTCGGGCTGCTGGGCGGGCTCTACCAGTCGACCGACGTCCGCCCGACCGGCTATCCGGACGCCGTGGTCTGGCAGGGTGGTCACCACGACGGGAAGGTCAACCCGGTCGCCCACTCCCTGACCGACGCCTTCGCGCTGCTCGGCACCATCGCCGCGGTGGACATCCTCGGCCTGCCGTTCTACGCGGTGCCGATGTGGTCGCAGTATCGCCACGACAAGAAGCTCGCGCCGCTCGCATGGTTCGGCAACATGCCGTGCACCTCGATCAAGTGGTCGACCGCCGGCGACGCCTACGTCAACGACGGCAAGGGCGGCAAGGTCGTGGTGATGGGCAAGTCCGGCAACGCCCCGTTGCGCACCCAGGCGGGCGTGTACTGCAACGTCCGCCCCTACGGGCCGATCACCGTCGTGCGTTGCATGCCCTGCCTGCCGTACTCGCAGGACCGCAAGGTGTTCAACGTGTCCGCCGACAAGGGCATCGTGCACTCGGAGATGAACACCCCCGGCGTGCAGATGGCCTACGCCAATCGGCTGTTCCTGAAGATGGTCCACGAGAGCGGCAAGCTCGGTCGGGTGGCGATGAAGCCGACGCAGGCGATGGAGGACGGCATCAACGCCGGGCTGCACTCCTGGCTGCTCAAGGGCACCAAGTTCGAGGTCGGGCGCAAGTACGCGGTCGACGCCTACGACGAGCACAAGGAGGCGGTGGACCGCATCGTCAAGCTGCTTCCGGCCGACTTCAAGGCCGGGATGGAGAGCTGGGGCGGGCGCATCGAGCAGCACATCTCCGACACCAACTACGGCCTGCTGCTGTGGGATCTGATCGACAAGCGCGACTGCATCGTGCTCGCGACCGATCTCGACGGCGATCGCCTGACCGATCTGCTCGCCGACGTCTCCGATCCGCTGCGTCACTTCGGTCAGCTGGTGCTCGACCACGTCGGCTCCGATCGGAAGATGAGCGACCTGTGGGAGCCGATGGGCTACACCACCGGTAACGGCCGCGACATGACCTCGGTGATGCACCGCATGTCGGGCCCGCCGATCCACGAGCAGACGCTCGGCTCGGCCGACGCGATGCTGTTGCGCCTGCTCGACGGCGACGAGTCGATGGGGGGCACGAAGAAGCCCTACGACCCGCGCATCCACTTCGTGCTGATCCGCGACGCCTATCTCGACGCGAACCCCGGCAACGCGGCCCTGCGCAAGTTCCTGGACGACGCGCTGGCTACCTTCGACGCGATCTACGGCGGCGAGCGCCCCGGGTTCCTCGAGGGTTACGCGGCGCTGAAGAAGGCGGTCAAGCCCTGGGGGGCCTGAGCGCCTCGGCGGAGCGTCGGACCATGAGCGCGCTCGCCGACGCGCTGCTGCGCCCGCGCGCGGTGGCGCTGGTCGGCGCGTCCGGCGACCCGCGCAAGAACACCGGCCGGCCGCAGCGTTACCTCGCCCGCCACGGCTACGCCGGAAGGGTGCTGCCGGTCAATCCGGGACGCGACGAGGTCCAGGGCCTCGTCGCCTACCCCAGTGTGGCGGCCCTTCCCGGGCCGGTGGACCACGCCCTGGTGATGGTCCCGCGCGACCAGGTCGAGGGCGTGGTGCGCGAATGCGCCGAGGTCGGTATCGGCGTCGCCTCGATCTACACCGACGGCTTCGGCGATGCCGGCCCCGAGGGGCGCGAGCGCGAGGCGCGCCTGGTGGCGCTCGCGGCCTCGCTCGGGGTGCGCCTGCTCGGGCCGAACAGCATGGGCCTGATCAACGTCCACACCGGCCTCGCGCTCTCGGTGAACGCCGCCCTCGACGCCGAGCGCCTGGTTCCCGGCGGCACCAGCCTCATCTCGCAGAGCGGCACCGTGCTCGGCACGGTGCTCTCGCGCGGCCAGGCGCGCGGCTTCGGGTTCTCGAAGCTGGTCTCGGTCGGCAACGAGGCCGACATCGGGGTCGGCGAGATGGTCGACCTGCTGGTCGACGACCACGAGACCACCTGCATCGTGATGTTCCTGGAGGGCATCAGGAGTCCGCAACGGCTCGCCGCCGCCGCGCGACGGGCGCACGCCGCGGGCAAGCCGGTGGTGGTCTACAAGCTCGGTCACTCCGAGGTCGGGCAGGTTCTCGCGCGCTCGCACTCGGGGGCCATCACCGGTGGTGCGGCGAGCGCGTCGGCGTTCTTCCGCGCCCACGGCATCGTCGAGGTCACGACGCTCGAGGCGCTGATCGAGATCCCACCGCTGCTCACCGGGCAGCGACCGCCGGCCGGCCGCCGGGTCTCGGTGGTGACCACCACCGGCGGCGGCGCGGCGGCGGTCGTCGATCGGCTCGGGGCGGACGACGTCGAGCTGGTGCCGGCGCCGCCTGCGCTCGCGGCCCATCTCGAGACGCTCGGGGTGCCGTCCGGCAAGGGGCCGCTGGTGGACCTGACGATGGCCGGGACGCGGCCGGGCGTCTACGGTGCGGCGCTCGCCGGCCTCATGACCGACGCGCCGTGCGACGCCATCGTCGCGGTGGTCGGCTCGTCGGGCCAGTTCCATCCGGAGGTCGCGGTCGAGCCGATTCGCATCGTCGCGCGCTCGAAGCCGCTGGCGGTGTTCATCGCGCCGCAGGCCGACGCCTCGCTCGCGCTGCTCGCGGCGGCCGGGATCGCGGGATTTCGCACCCCCGAGTCGTGCGCCGATGCGGTTCGCGCCTATCTCGACTGGCGCGCGCCGGTCGGTCGCGCGCCCGAGCGACCGCTCGATACCCCGGCCCTGACCGAGGTGCTCGCCGGGGCCGAGGGCCCGACGCTCTCGGAGGCGGCGTCCGGGCGTCTCTTCGACCTCCTCTGTGTGCCGCGCCCGCGCTCGGTGGTGCTCGCGCCGGGGCAGGTCCCGCCCGGCGACCTCGATTACCCGGTGGTGGTCAAGGTCCTGAGCGCCGACGTCGCCCACAAGACCGAGGTGGGCGGGGTCGTGCTCGGGGTGCCGGATGCGGCGGCGCTGGCCGACGCTCGCCAGCGCATTCACCGCTCGGTGCAAGCCGCGTTGCCCGACGCACGCATCGAGGGCTGCGTGGTGCAGCCCATGTGCCGCGGACTGGCCGAGGCCATCGTCGGCTATCGCCACGATCCGGAGGTCGGGCCCCTGGTCACCCTCGGCGTCGGTGGCGTGCTGGCCGAGGTCTACCGCGACGCCGCGGTGCGGGTGGCGCCGGTCGACCGCGCCGAGGCGCGCGCGATGATCGAGGAGGTGCGGGGTCTCGCGCCGATCCGGGGTTATCGCGGGCTACCGCGCGGGGATCTCGACGCGCTGGCCGACGCGGTGGCCGCGGTGTCGGCCCTCGCCGTCCTCGACGGCCAGCCGGTGGCGGAAGCGGAGATCAACCCGTTGCTGGTGATGCCGGAGGGGGAAGGCGTGATCGCCCTCGACGCGCTGGTGGTGGGGCGTCGAGCGGACTCAACCGCGTAGTCCGGATGGCGCGAAGCGGTGTCCCGCGCCGGCCGAAGGGCGTAATCCGGGATTTCTCGACGTTTTCGTCGCGAGTGCCGATCCTGGATTGCGCTTCGCTCCATCCAGGCTACGGAAACCGTCGCGGTAGGGCGAACGCGGCGCGGTGGACCTCAGGGGTCCAGTAACGCGTGGTGATGCCGGCGGCGCGGTAGCGGGTCTCCAGGACGTCCTCGGGCACCGCGCGTTGCGCGGCATCGCAAGCGCCCCAGCCGAGGGCCATCGCGCCGCCGCAATAGGTCGGCACCGGGACCAGGTAGCAGGTGGCGTCGGCAAACGCCGAGGCGAGGCGGGCGTGAGCGCGCCGAACGGTGTCGGCGTCGACGAACGGCATCCCGTGCTGCGCCACCAGTATCCCGCCGTCGCTCAGCAAGCGCGCGCAGTCGCGATAGAACGCTTCCGTGAACAGCACCGATCCCGGACCCTCGGGCAGCGGGTCGGTGGAGTCCACGATCATCACGTCGTAGCGCTCGGCGGTCCGCGCGACGTGGTCGACCGCGTCGGCGATGTGCAACTCGGTGCGCGGATCGTCGAAGGCACCGGCGCTGAGACCCGGCATGTGAGCCCGGCACGCCGCGACCACCGCCGCGTCGATCTCGACCATGGTCGCCCGCTCCACCGGGTGACGCAGCACCTCGCGCAGTGCGCCGCCGTCGCCGCCACCGACGATCAACACGCGGCGTGCCGCGCCGTGGGCCAGCATCGGCACGTGGACCAGCATCTCGTGGTAGATGTGCTCGTCGCGCTCGGTGGTCTGGATCACGTCGTCGAGGAGCAGCGCGCGACCGAACCGCTCGGTCTCGACCACCGTGATCGACTGATGGGGCGAGCGGGCGCGGTGGACGGTCGCGCTCACCGCCAGCTCGAGGCGCATGCCGTCGGCCGGGCGCTCGCCCAGCCAGGTGGTCACTCGTCGACCCGTCCGCGCAGGTGCTCGCCGACCTCGACCCGCTCGGGCCGGAAGGCCCGCTCGAGCACCGGAATCGCGGCGCGCGGGTCGGCGTCGCCACACATGAAGACGTCGAGCGCCGCGTAGTCCCGCTCGGGCCAGGTGTGGATGCTGATGTGCGACTCGGCCAGCACCGCGACGCCGGACACCCCACCGTTCGGCGTGAAGTGGTGCAGGTGAATGTGCAGCAATGTCGCCCCGGCGGCCTCGACCGCCCGACGCAGCGCGTGGTCGATGTGCTCGATCTCGTCGAGGCGCATCGCGCCGAAGAGGTCGATGATGAGGTGAGTCCCGGCGCAGACGACCCCGTCGCGCTCGACGAAGTGATCCTTGGTGTCGCCGTCGGCGCCGTGGATGTGAACGGATTCGGTCGTGACGAGCTCGTGCAACGTCGCCGAACCGACCATCTCCAACTCCTGGGTGGAGAAGTGTCGCATGGGCGTCCCCCTTCCGGCCTGATGACGACCCCCGTTCGGGTCGTCCGCGCGTCCGCATGCGGTGGGCTTGCACGCGGCGTCGCCCTGCGCGGCTCCGCGGCCGACCGAGTCGGACTCGCGCCGTGGAGGTGACCATGCCCGTGCCGGCTCCGCCGAGGCGACGAGGCCGGTGCGTTGCGATGGTCACGCAGGGAAGCCGGCGATTCTGCGCGAAGGGGGCGGCTCGCGCAAGGCAAGCGCGGGCGGCGGCGACGCGCCGCCGCCCTGCGGTGGGTTGCTCAGCCGCCCTGCGGTGAGAAGAGGTATCCCGCACCGCGCACGGTCTTGATGACCTGTGGCTTGGTCGGGTCCAGCTCGACCTTCTTGCGCAGGCGAGAGATGCGGATGTCGATGCTGCGGTCGAACGGCTCCCAGTCACGGTTGTGCGCGAGGTCGAGGAGCTGGTCGCGTGACAGCACGCGGTTCGGATGCTCGGCGAACGCCTTGAGCATGTCGAACTCCATCGCGGTCACCGGGATCTCCTCGCCGTCCGCGGCGAAGAGCTTGTGCGCGTCGAGGTCCAGACGGCATCGCCCGAACGACACCACGGTGGTCGCCGGCGCGGTGGTCTCCGGTCCACCCGCGCCGCTGGCGCGGGCGCGCCGGAGCACGGCCTTGATGCGCGCCAGCAGCTCGCGCAGGTCGACCGGCTTGGCGAGGTAGTCGTCGGCACCCATCTCCAGCCCGATGATGCGATCCACGGTCGCGCCGGAGGCGGTGAGCATCACGATGCCGATCCGGGTGTGCTCGCGGAGATAGCGCGCGATCGACAGGCCGTCCTCGCCCGGCATGGTGATGTCGAGCACCGCGAGGTCCGGCGGATCCTCGCTCACCACCGCGCGCAACGCCTGACCGCTCTCGGCGCAGGTGACCCGCAGCCCGTTCAGCTCCAGGTACTCCTGGAGCATGTCCCGGATCTCGACCTCGTCGTCGACTACCACGATGTGTGGTCGTTCCACCGCGCGACTCCTCGGTGCGTGAGCCCGGAGCGGCACGCCCCCGGGGTAGGGACGATTCTCCCCCGGCATCACGCCGGGTCGGGTCGCGGTTGTCAACCGTGCCGCGAGGACGTTCATCGCTGGTCCTCGCGCGGATCGAGGCCCGGCTGCTCGAGCAGCCGGCGCGCGACCCCCCGGAGTTGGCCTCGGGTGAGACCGATGTCGCGCAGCGTGCGATCGTCGAGCGCGTCGAGCGCGGCCAGCGCGCGCCGCTCGGCCCGCCGCCGCTGGCGACGCCGAGCGTGCGCGGCGAGACCCTGTCCGAGCCGCGTGGTCGCGGTCTGCAGCATGCCGGCCAGCGTCTGGACCGCGCTGGTGGTGACGGTGTCCGTGGTGGCTGTGTGCATCGTCTTGCTCCTCGTCTGGCGGTGCCCGACCGCACCTCGACGATGCACACTGTGGTCGATTCGGATTTCGCGGCGATTTCGCCTCGGGACTCGAAACGTATCCTTCGTTTCAGCCGCCGTCAGCCGCCGTCAGCCGGCGGCGCGGGCCGCCGGGTCGGCGCCAGTGGCGAGCGCGGCCATGTCCGACACGGTCTCGAGCGTCTGTAGCCGGGCGAGCAGGCGGCGGGCACGCGCCTCGCCGAGCACCGGGAACGCCAGCTCCTCGAACTTGTCCACCAGCTCGGCGTCGGTGAGCGGGGCGTCGGGGTCGCCCTTTCGCGTCGGAGCGTGGTGCGAGAGGCGGCTGCCGTCGGTGCGCAAGACCTCCACCCGCGCCGAGCGCCGGCCCGGAAATGCCGCCTGCGCCTCGTCGTCGACCGTGACCGTGATCTTGCGCGCGAGTCGGCGCAGCACCGGGTCGGCGATCCGCTCCGGCGTGAAGGCGTCGAGGCGAACTCGTCCGTGGACCAGCGCGGTGGCGGCGCAGAAGGGAAGGCTGAACTTCGCCTGGTATGCGGTCTCGGGCTCCGCGTCGCCGGTGATCTCGACCGCCTTCTGGTAGCTGCCGACATGGATGCGCTCGACGTCCTCGGCGCGCAGACCGTGCGCCTCGCGCAAGGCGATGAGCGCGTCGAGGGCGGCGAAGGTGTGACCACAACAGCCATGGTTCTTGACCGTCATGCGCGCGATGTTCCAGCGCTCGCCGAGGTCGGCGAGCGCGGCCTCCCAGTCCACCTCGCCGGCCATCGCGCGACCGAAACCGCGCGGCCCCTCGAGCATCTCGCGCGCGCCGGTCAGCCCCTCGCGCGCCCCGAGTGCGCACAGCACCCCGGCCTCGGCCGCGCGACCGGCGTGCATCGGCTTGCTCATCGCGTCGGAGCGAAATGCCTGCTGCAGCGCCGCCGCCATGGTGGCGACGCTCGCCAGCGCGTGGCCGGTACGTGCGCCGTCGAGCCCCAATGCGACCGACGCGGCGGCCGCGGCGCCGAAGCTGCCGACGGTGCCGGTGGTGTGCCAGAACTCGTAGTGTGCCGGCGACACCGCGGCCCCGATTCGGGTCGACACCTCGTAGCCGGCCACGATCGCGGTGAGGAACCGCAGCGGTGCGATGCGCGCGCTCTCGGCCACTGCCAGTGCGGCCGGAATCACCGCGACGCCGGGGTGGTACACCGCCCAGCGGAAGATGTCGTCGAACTCGACGGTGTGCGCCGCGGCGCCGTTGATCAGGGCGGCGGCGCGCATGGTGGCGGGGGTCGCGTCCGGCAGCAGGCGCGCGCCGCCGTGCCCGAGCTCCTCGGCCAGCGCCCGGCGCAGCACGGTCGCCGGCTCGACGACGCTGCCCGGCAGGGTCGCGGCGTACCAGTCGATCAGCGCCCGCCTGGCCGCGCGCAGCGCCTCCGCGGGGAGCGGTCGCGCGGCCAGGTCCTCGCACCAGTGCCCAAGTCGGTCGGTCAGCATCGCAGTGCGCTCCTCTGTGGCCACGACCCGGCTCAGACCAGCCCGACCGCGTCGTGCGCCACGCGGCCGTCGACGACGGTGGCGAGCACCCGGGTCTCGGCGATCCCCTGGGGGTCCATGGTGGTGATGTCCTGATCGAGAATCGTGAGGTCGGCGAGCTTCCCTGGCGCGATCGACCCCTTCACCGCCTCGTCGAACGCCGCCTCGGCCGAGCCGAGCGTGTAAGCGCGCAGCGCCTGCTCGGCGGTGAGCGCCTCGTGCGGGTTGAACGGCTCGCCGCGACCGGTGCGTTGGTTGACCAGGTCGTGGATCCCGAGCAGTGGCGAGCCGCGCACCACCGGTCGGTCCGAGCTCCCGGGCAGGCGGATGCCGGCATCGAGGAAGCTGCGCTGTCGGTAGCACCACCCGGTGCGTCGCTCGCCGAGCGCCGCGCGCATGCCGTCGCCGATCTCGCTGATGAAGCGCGCCTGCGGCACCGGAACCACGCCCAACGCGGCGATGCGCGCCACGTCCTCGTCGCGACACACGCCGCAGTGCTCGATGCGGTGCCGATGGTCCGCGCGCGGCACCTCGGCCAACGCCGCGGCATACGCGTCCAGCACCGCGGACACCGCGCGGTCGCCGATGGCGTGGGTCGCGATCTGCCAGCCGGCGCGATGCGCGCGCAACACCCGTCGGCGGAGCTCGGCCTCCTCCATCAGCAGATAGCCGCGATTGCCCTGCTCGCCCTCGAAGTCGGCGCTCATCGCCGCGGTGCGTCCGATCAGCGAGCCGTCGGCGAAGATCTTGATGGGCCCGATGCGCAGCCAGTCGTCACCGAAGCCGGTGTGCAAGCCGAGGTCAAGGGTGTCGCCGTCCGGATCGTCGGCGTGGTGCGCCACCGGGTGCAGGTTCTCGACGCCGACCATCAGGGTCACCCGCACCCCGAGGTTGCCGTCGCGGCGGGCACGCTGATAGGCGGCCAGCTCGAGTGGGTTGCCCTCGCCCATCACGCAGCCGATCCCGGCTTCCTGGCAGCTGGCGACGCCCTCCGCCAGGTAGCGCTGGCTCGCCAGTCCGATCTGGCGCGCCATCTCCGCGACCGGCAGTGGGCGCAGCAGCCGTCGCACGAGGCCCATCGCGCGCTCCTCGAGCAAGCCGTTCGGCGCGCCGGAGTCGTCGACCGCCACCACCCCGCCCTCGGGCACCTCGACCTCGCCGATGCGCGCCGCGCGCATCGCGCGAGTGTTCACCACGCAGAAGTGCCCGGAGGTGTGCTTGAGCAGGACGAGGTGATCCGGCGCGGCGCGATCGAGCTCCTGACGGGTCGGGTGACGGCCCTCGCGGAGCTTGTTCTGGTCATAGCCCTGGCCGATCAGCCAGGCGCCCGACGGCAGCTCGCGCGCGCGGCGCGCGAGGGCGTCGAGGATGTCCTCGATGCATCGCACCGGTGGCGAGGCGAGCGGGACCTGGTCGAGCGCCTCGCCGTAGGAACGCATGTGGTTGTGGGCGTCGTTGAACGCGGGCACCACCGTCGCGCCCGACAGGTCGAGACGACGCCGGGTGCGGACACCGGAGAGGTCCGCCGCGTCGCCGATGGCGAGAATGCGCCCGCCGTTGATCGCGATCGCGCTCGCTCGCGGTCGCGCGCGGTCGACGGTGACCACGTTCGCGTTGTCGATCAGCAGGTCGATCTCCACCTCGACGGCCTCCGTGCGAGCGGCCACCCGATGGCGCCGTGCGCGGATACTCGTCCACCGACGCGGATGGTGCAAGGCAGCCGGGGAGCGGGCGACCTGGCGGCGGGACGGGCGGAAGGTATGCTACTCGCGTGACGCGCCCTCGCTCTCACCACTCTCGCCACATCGTGGCGTCGCTGCTGCTCGCCATCGCGGCGTCGGTGTCGATCCCGCACGCCGCGGCTCAGTCCGAGACCCCGGCCTCGCCGGCAGAGGCCACCGCCGCCGCGGTGGCCACCATCGAGCAGGTGCAGGCCCGGATCCAGGAGCTGGAGGCGGCCACCGGGATCGACGAGCAGGAGAAGGCCCGCCTGCTCGACGCCTATCGCGGCGCGAAGGCGCGGCTCGAGGCGGCTCAGGCGAGCGACGAGGCCACCGCCAAGTTCCGGCAGCTCATCGAGACCGGGCCTGCCCAGCTCGAGAAGCTGCGCGCGGAGCTGGAGAAGGCGAAGAGCGAGTCCGCCGCACGGACCCGCGGGACCGACGCGGCGGGGGCGGAATCTCTCGAGCAGACGCTGACCAAGGTCCAGGCCGACGTCGCCAGCCTGTCCGCCCGCGCCGGCGAGCTCGAGAAGTCCGTCGCCGCGCTGCAATCGCGGCCTGCGGCGGCGCGAGACCAGCTCGCGGCGGCTCGGACCGCGCTCGGCGAGATCGAGCGCCAACGCGCGGCCGCGGCGACGGTGCAGGCGTCGGCGGAGCTGCGCGCCGCGCAGTCGGTGCTGCTCGACGCCCGGCGGCGGGCGCGCACCGCGGAGGTCGCGATGCTCGAGGCCGAGCTGCTCAGCATCGAGATTCGCGGGCAGCTACTGAACGCGGAGCGCGAGCTGGTGGCGGCACGGCTGGCGCAGACCCAGTCCCAGGCCAAGGCGCTGCAGGAACGGCTCGACGAGCGGCGTCGCGCGGAAGCCCAGAAGGTGCGCATCGAGGCCGAGCGCGCCGAGCGCGAGGCCGAGGACAAGCATCCGTTGGTGCGTCAGGCGGCGGAGCGCAACGCGCAGCTCGGCAAGGCGCTGGCATCGCTCGTGGCACGGCTCGAGGCAGCGAACGCCGAGCGCACCCAGGCCGCGGAGCGCGGCACCCAGATCGAGAGCGACTTCGAGAACGCGCGCCAGCGTGTCGGCATCGCCGGGCTGAATCCGATTCTCGGGCAGGTGCTGCGTGATCAGCGCAATCGACTTCCGGATCTGCGCATCTACCGTCGGCTGGCGGCGGAGCGCGAGCAACTCCTCGCCGAGACCGGTCTGGCGCAGCTCCAGTACACCGAGGAGCGGCGCCAACTCGCCGACGTGGACGCGGCGGTGCGGGCGCGTCTCGACGGCGCGGCGGAGCCGCTCGACGACGCCGCGCGCTCGCGCATCGCGAGCGAGCTGAAGCCGTTGCTGGTCGACCGACAGGCATTGCTCGACAAGCTCGCCTCCGCCGCGTCGAGCTATCTCCGCGCGCTCGGTGACGTCGACTTCGAGCAGCGTCAGCTCGTCGACAAGGCCGGCGAGTACGCCGACTTCCTCGACCGTCACCTGCTCTGGATCCCGAGCGCGCCACCGCTCGGCTGGCAGACGCTGCGCAACCTGCCGCCGGCGGTTGCCTGGGCGCTGTCCCCCACCGGGTGGATCGATACCGCCGCGGTGCTGCTCGACGAGGCCCGGCGGGCGCCGCTCGGCGCCCTCGGACTGGTCTTGGCGGTCGGGGTCCTGGTGTGGTTGCGCCGTGGCCTCGCCGGTCGGCTGCGTGAGATCGCGAGCCAGGTCGGCAAGGTCGCCACCGATCGCTTCATGCTCACCGTGCGAGCGGTGGCGTTGAGCATCGCCGCCGCCGCCCCGGTGCCCCTGGTGATGCTGGTCGTCGGCTGGCGGCTCGAGTCGAGCGTGGTCGACGACGAGTTCGTGCGCGCCCTCGGCACCGGGCTGCGGGTGACCGCGCTCTTCGTCTTCCTGACCCACGCGTTCCTGCGCCTGCTGCGCGACGACGGGGTGATGGCGGTCCACTTCCGGTGGCGAGACCAGCCCCGGCAGCTCTTGCGCCACCACCTGCGCTGGTTTCTCGCAATGGCGGGTCCGGCCCTGTTCGTGGCCGCGGCGGTGGCGGCGCAGTCCGATGCCGATCATCGCGCGAGCCTCGCGCGCCTCGCGTTCATGCTCACCGTCGCCGCGCTCGTGTTCTTCACCCAGCGGGTGCTGAGCCCGAGCAGCGGTGTGGTGCACGAGGCTCTGGATGCCCATCCCGACGGCTGGCTGTCGCGGCTGCGATGGCTGTGGTACCCGCTCGCCATCGGGACCCCGCTGGCGCTGCTGGTGCTCGCGGGCATCGGCTACGTGTTCACCGCCGGGCAGCTCCTCGAGCGGCTGTTCGTGAGCATCGGCCTGGTGGTGGCGGCGATCGTGGTCCACGACCTCGTGGTGCGTGCGCTCAGCGTGGCGCGTCGCCGCCTCGAGTACCAACGGGTGCGCGAGCGCCGGCTCGCGCGGCTGCGGCAGGAGGAGCCGGAGACCGATGCCGATGGTACGGCGGTGGTGGTCGAGGCGGCGGAGGTCGACCTCGCGGTGGTCGACGAGCAGACCCGCGGGCTGCTGCGCACCCTCATCGGCATCTCGGTGCTGCTCGGGCTGTGGCTGGCGTGGGCAGCGGTGCTTCCGGCGCTGGCCATTCTGGACCAGGTGACGCTGTGGCAGACATCCGCGGTGCAGGACGGGGCGCAGGTCCTGGCGCCGATCACGCTCGCGGATCTCTTGCTCGCGCTGACTCTCGGCGTGCTCGGGATCGTCGCTGCTCGCAACGTTCCGGGGGTGCTCGAGATCGGGTTGCTGCAGCGGCTGCCGCTCGACGCCGGCAGCCGCTACGCGATCAGCACCGTGTGCCAGTACATCATCGCGGCCATCGCCATCTCCACCGTGGCCGGCTCGCTCGGTATCTCGTGGGGCAACGTGCAGTGGCTGGTGGCTGCCCTCGGCGTCGGTCTCGGTTTCGGTCTGCAGGAGATCTTCGCGAACTTCGTCTCCGGTCTGATCATCCTGTTCGAGCGTCCGGTGCGCATCGGTGACACGGTGACGGTGGGCTCCGTCAGCGGCACCGTGTCGCGTATCAAGATCCGCGCGACCACCATCACCGACTGGGATCGCAAGGAGATCATCGTCCCCAACAAGACGTTCATCACCGAGCAGCTCATCAACTGGACGCTGACCGACCCGATCACCCGCGTGGTGATCCCGGTCGGCGTCGCCTACGGCACCGACACCCAGAAGGCCTACGACGTCATCAAGAGCACCGCGGAACGCAATCCGCTGGTGCTCGACGAGCCACCGTTGCAGGTGTTCTTCCTCGGGCTCGGCGACAGCGCGCTGAACTTCGAGCTACGCGTGTTCGTGCGCGAGCTCGGGGACCGCTTGATGGTCACGCATCAGCTGCTGATGGCCATCGAGCGGGCGCTTCGCGAGAACGGTATCGAGATCCCGTTCCCGCAACGCGACATCCATGTGCGCAGCTTCACCTGGCCGACGGGGTTCGCGATGTCGCCGGCGGGAAAGCCGGACGCCGAGCACTGAGGGGGCCGAGCTCCACTCAGAGCGCGTGCGCGCGGCGAAGCCGCCAGCCGAGGACGACGACCTCGGCGACGTAGGCGAGGATCCAGGCCGCCAGCCCGACCAGGGCGCCGTTCAGGGTCGGCGACACCACCGTCGCCATTCCCACCACGGTCACCGTCACCACCCTCAGCCCACCGGTGACCGCGAGCATCCCGGTGGTTCGCGCCCCCGCGAGTAGGCCGCGAAACAGCGCCGCCAGGGCCCAGAACAGTGCCATCGCGAAGCATGCACGCATCGCTGGCACACAGTAGTCGGCGAGCTCCGCGGTGAGCCCCATCACACCGCGCAGGACCCAGGTTTCCAGCGAGGTGTGGAACAGGACGTAGGCGAGGGTGGCGAAGAAGGCCACGAGCTGTAGCGTGAAGCCGACCATCACGCGTGCATCGTCGCGGTTGGCGACCAGCGTCTGTGCGGTCTGCACCAGATTGCGCATCGGACTGAACAGCAGGCCCACGAGGCCGTGCACCACGCCGAACGCGGCGAGCGCGAGGTCCGGGTGCGCGAGCCTGCCGAGGAACAGGTTGACCACGAAGATCGCGCCGATCTCCGAGGTCTGGTTGAGCACCAACGGCCACGAGAAGCGCCACATCGTCGCCGCGCCCGGCGCCTCGGTGCCCGCGCGCGGCAGCTCGCGCAGGTTGCGCGCCGCGAACGCCCACGCGAACACCGTCTCCGCCAGCATGCAGGTGACGAGCGCGGCCGCGCCGATCGCGGCGCCGTCGAGGGCCAGCGGCCAGAGCAGCAGCGAGCCGGCGAGGGAGAGCAGTCGTACCAGCGTGCTCAGCGTGATCAGGGGCGTGCGTCGATTCATCATCAGCAGCGCGAAGGCGACGCCGCGCGCGACGAGGATGGGCGCGCTGATGCTGAGCACGAAGGTCACGGTTCTCGCCTGGGCCACCGTCTGCGCGCTGGCACCGAACACGGTGCCGTAGAGCCAGTCACCGAGGGCGGTGAACGCAACCAGCCAGGCCAGCGCGACCGGTACCGAGACCACCAGGGAGACGAAGCCGACGATGCGGGCGAGATGCGTCCGATCGCGCAGATACGAGATGGTCAGGTAGGTGATGACCTCGGTCGCGCTGGTCACCGTGTAGTAGAAGGTGAAGGCGGTGTTGAAGGCGGCCAGGGTGACGCTCGGGTCGGCCGTTCGCGCGAGGAACGCGTGAATGACCGACTTCGAGATCATGTTGAGCTCGGTCATGAAGACGAGTGGAAGGAAGAACCGGTAGGCGCCCGAGAGCGAGACGCGCGGCGATGCGTCGCCGGCACTCGCGGTCTCTTTCCCAGCCCGGCTCATGGCGTCGGTGCCCCGGTCTCGCTCGTCGTCGAGCCGCGGAGTTTATGGAGGTGGCGTGAGTGGTGCCAGCGTCGGCTGATCCGAGTCACGAGACCGGGCGATGCGGCCCCACTGCGATTCGCCGGAAGCGAATCGCGTCGCGCGCAGCGCGCCCGAAGGGCGCCGGGCATGGATGGCCGGCGACGGTGCAGCCAGGTGCGCTCGGCGAGCCTCGCAGCAGCTCGCCATTGCGGAGGCATCCTCTCTCAGGGGCGGAGCAGCTCCCAGCGCCCCGGCGCACGCTGGTACTCGATCTTCAGGCAGCCACGGTCGACACCGAAGTCGACCAACGGCTCGACCCCCGCGTACTCGCCCACGATGCAGCCGATGTAGGTGATCTTCCCGGCCCGGTTGCGCAGTCGGAAGTGCGCGCCCTCGGAGATGATCTGCGAGACCTTGAACTGGCGCGCGGCGCCGGCCGGGCCGATCTTCCCGACATGGGCGCTGGTGTCGCCGGACTCGACGTCGCCGGTGATGATCCAGGCGTAGGGCACGCGGTCCTCGGCCGGCTCGGGCGCGCGCGCTCGAGGCGGCGTGGGCTCCGGCACCGGCTCCGCGACCGCCGGCACGGTCGGAAGGGGCATCTCCGGCGCCAGGTCGGCCTCACCCGCTGCCTGCACCCCGGCCTCCGCGTCACCCTCGCGCACGAACAGGCGCCGCAGCAGGCGACGGTCGCGACCGTCCTTGCCAGTCGGCGCGGCGCCCGGCGGCGCCACCTCGTCCTCACGCTCGCGCCGCCGTGCCTCGATCTGGCGGCGCATCCGAGCGCGCTGCTCGGCGGAGACGCGGTCGCCGACGATGTCGTCGAACTTGCTCGGCTGGCCGAGGAGTCGCTTGCCGAGCTCGTCCAGGACCCGAGGGGTCAGGCGCTCGACCGGCAAGATGAACACCCGTGAGGCGAGCGCGTCCAGGTTGGTGGTGCTCATGCGCACCGCGGCGCGGTCGGGGTCGGGCTCGAAGCGGGCGGACACCGGCACCGCGGCATCGACGTTGAAGATGTACTGCCACTTCGATCGATCGTCGATCCAGTAACGCAGCCGATGCTCCTCGAGAAAGCTGCGCCAGATCGTGCGCTCGGCCAATGTGCCGGTGGCGAACTCGAGCTTGCCGTTGCCGCGCCGCACGAAGGTGAGGCTGAACGTCGGTGGCTCGACCGCCACCACCTGGAGCTCGAAGCCCTCCTGGCGCTGCACCTCGACGGCTCCGAACTGGCCGATGGGATAGGCGAGGGCAACCTCGCCGGCGAGTTGCTCGGCCCGCGTCACCAGGTCGTCGAGGTAGGCGTAGATGGACTCCAACGCCCGCTCGGCGTCAGGCGTGTCCGTGCCCTGGGCCGGCCCAGCCGACGCCGGGGCTCGATGTACGCGGTGGTCGAAGCGACTGCTCATCGTGTCTCCAGCGGCCATGGAGGACGCCTTCGCAACCTCGGAAGCGTAGCAGGTTGTGGGTGCATGTCGATGGTTATGCGTAGGATTCGGCAACTGGCGCACGTTTCTTGAGCGCCTCGGCGCCAGGGCTCGCGGCGAGCGGGAGCAGGGCGCGCCCGGCCGCGGGTAGACTCTCGGCAGCTGGACCGAGGAGAGATCGACGAATGGCGGAGCATCGAGCGGGCGTCGGCCCGGCCGTCGACGCGGACGCCGTCGAGCGAGTGGCGCTCGCACCGGGGCACGACGTCCCCAACAACCCGCAGCTGCCGGTGGTGGTCCACCGCCGGGCGGTGCCGCCGGAGGTGGACGACGTCGCGGGCTGGCTGGAGGCCCGGTTCGCTGCCAACGGCTGGGTCGGTGCATGGCGCGACGGCGTGTTCGACCACCACCACTACCACGCCACCGCGCACGAGGTCCTCGGCATCGCGCGCGGCAGCGTCGAGGTGATGCTCGGCGGGGCCGGCGGGGTGCTGGTGACGCTCGGTGAGGGTGACGTGGCGGTGCTGCCGGCGGGCACCGGGCACTGTCGCGTCGGCGCCACGTCGAGGCTGGTCGTGGTCGGGGCGTACCCGTCCGGTCAGAGCCCCGATCTGCGCCGGGCCGGCGATTCGCTGGCCGATGCCGCGCGGCGGATCGCGCGCGTTCCGGTTCCCGACGCCGACCCGGTCCAGGGAGCCGACGGCGCTCTGGTTCGCCTGTGGACTCGATGAGCGAGGTCGCGAAGCCGCGGATCTGGGTCGACGCCGATGCGTGTCCGCGCCCGATCAAGGAGATCCTGTTCCGGGCCGCGGTGCGCGTCGGGGTTCGGGTGACCCTGGTCGCGAATCATCCCCTGCGCACGCCGGCGACGCCGCTGGTCGACGCGATTCAGGTGGCATCGGGCTTCGATGTCGCCGACGAGCAGATCGTCGCCTCGCTCGCGGCGGGCGACCTGGTGATCACGTCGGACGTGCCGCTCGCCGCGGCGGCGGTCGAGCGTGGTGCGCTCGCGCTCACGCCGCGTGGCGATCTGCTCGACGCGGAGAACGTGCGTGAGCGGCTCGCGATGCGCGACATCATGGACGAGCTGCGCGGCACCGGCGTGATGACCGGCGGTCCGCCGCCACTCGCGGCGAGCGACCGCCAGTCGTTCGCCAATCGACTCGATGCCTACCTGGCGCGCGTCGCGCGCCGCTGAGCCGCGGGGCCGGTCGCGCCGGGGCTCAGAGCAGGGCGTGCAGCGCCTCGCCCGCGCGGTCGATCTCGTCGACGGTGTTGTAGTGGACCATCGACAGGCGTAGCACCCCGGTCTCGGAGTCGATGCCGAGCGCCTCGACGCAGCGTTTGCCGTAGAAGTGCCCGTGGCCGACGCAGATGCCGCGCTCGGCCAGCGCATTGGCCAGTGCCTCGGGACTGCGGCCGGGCGCGACCAGGCAGAACGTCGGGGCGCGCAGCTTCGGGTCCGCGCTCCGTCGCCCGACCAGGCGTACCTCCGGGTGGCGGTCGAGGTGGCCGAGCAGCCGCGCCATCAGGTTCGCCTCCTGGGCGCGGAACAGCGTGTAGACCCGCTCGATGCGCGAGCGAAGGCTGTTCGCGGGGGCGTCGAAATGATGACCGTCCACCGCCTCGAGATAGCTGCCGATTCCCGCGATGCCTGCCACCGACTCGTAGCTCAGCCCGCCGGGATTGAGCTTCGCCGGGATGCTGTGCTCGTGGAAGTAGTGGTTCTGGTTGGCGGCCGCCACGATGTGCTCGCGCTTGGCGTAGAGCAGCGCGAGGTGGGGCCCGTACAGCTTGTAGAAGCTGAACAGGTAGAAGTCGACGTCGAGGGCCTTGACGTCGGGGAGGTCGTGGGCGACCGCCGCCACGCCGTCGACACAGACCCGGGCGCCGGCGGCATGCGCGCGCGCGGTGATCGCGGCGACGTCGTTCACCGAGCCGACGATGTTCGAGACGTGCGGAAAGCAGACCAGCCGCGTGCGCGGGCCGAGCAGGGCATCGAGATCGGCCAGGTCGAGGTCACCGCTGGTCGGGTCGATACGCCACTCGCGAACGGTGATCCCGGTCTGTGCGAGTCTCCGCCAGACGCCGCCGTTCGACTCGTGGTCCTGATTGGTGACGATGATCTCGTCGCCCTCGCGCATCGCCGGGCGCAACGCCTGGGCGAGCACGTAGGCGTTCAGCGTGGTCGATGGACCGACCACCACCTCGTCCTGCCCCGCGTTGATCGCGCCGGCGGCGAACGCGAGGCCGGCGTCGATTCGTGCCCGCGCCTGGCGCGACGAGGCGAAGGTCCATCCCGGCTGACACTGGCTCTCGCGCATGTAGCCGGTGACCGCCTCGATCACGGGCTCGGGCACGTACGAGCCGCCGGCGTTCTCGAGGTAGGCGAGGCCGTTGCCGATCGGCGGGAAGAATGCACGACAGAAGTCGACGTCGAGTGTGGTGCGGTCGGTCATCGAGTTGGGCTCTCTTTCAGGGGCGGGGTCAGCTCATGATGCCGATTTGCCACGGCACGAACTCGTTGTCGCCGAGGCCGAGCAGCTCGCTCTTCGAGCGCTCGCCGGAGGCCGTGCGCAGGATCAGGTCGAAGACCTTCTGTCCCATCTCCTGCATCGTCGCGGTGCCGTCGAGGATCTCGCCGCAGTTGATGTCCATGTCCTCCTCGAGGCGCTGGAACATCGCGGAGTTGGTCGCGAGCTTGAGGCTCGGCACCGGCTTCGCCCCGAACATCGAGCCGCGGCCGGTGGTGAAGCACACCACGTTCGCGCCGCTCGCGATCTGTCCGGTGACCGAGACCGGGTCGTAGCCAGGCGAGTCCATGAACACCAGGCCGCTGGCGGTGACCGGCTCGGCATAGCGGTAGACGCCCATCAGTGGTCCGGTACCACCCTTCATCGAGGAGCCGAGCGACTTCTCGAAGATGTTGGCGAGGCCTCCGATCTGATTGCCGGGGCTGACCTTGCCGTTGATCTGGACGTCGCGACCGACGGAGTAGACCTCCTTCCACCAGCGCACTCGCTCGGCCAGCGCCTCGCCGATCTCGCGGCTCGCCGCGCGCCGAGTCAGCGTGTGCTCGACGCCGTAGATCTCCGGCGTCTCGGCCAGAATCCCGGTGCCGCCGTGGCGCGCGAGGATGTCGACCGCGGCGCCGAGCGCGGGGTTCGCGGTGATCGAGGAGAAGCCGTCGGAGCCGCCGCACTGCAACGCCACCTTGATGTGGCTCGCCGACACGGTCTCGCGGTGCACGCGGTCGGCCTCCGGCAGCAGCGCCTTCACCGCCTCGATGCCGGCCTCGATGGTCTTGCGGGTGCCGCCGGTCTCCTGCATCACGAACGCGTGCAGATTGGGGCCGGGCTCCAGGCGCTGCTCGTCGAGCATGCCGCGGACCTGGTTGCGCTCGCAGCCGAGGCCGACGACCAGCGAGGCGGCGAGGTTCGGATGGCGCGCGTAGCCGGCGATGGTTCGGCGCAGCAGCGCCATCGGCTCGCCGCTCATCTCCATGCCGCACCCCAGTCCATGGCTGAACGCGACCACGCCATCGACGTTGGGGTAGTCGGCGAGGCGCTCGGGGGTGAACCACTCGGCGATCTTGCGCACCACCGTGGCCGAGCAGTTCACCGACGACAGGATGCCGATGTAGTTGCGTGTCGCCACGCGCCCATCCGAGCGCACGATGCCCTGGAAGGTCGCGCGCTCGCGCTCGGGCAACATCTCGACCGGCCGGTACGCGCTCGCATGGGCGTGGTCGCGGTGGAACTCACGGAAGTCGGTGTTGTGGCTGTGGACCAGCGCACCGGGCGCGATGTCCTCGGCCGCGAAGCCGATGGTGGTGTCGTACTTGAGGATCGGCTCCCCCCTGGGAATCGCGCGCGTGGCGATCTTGTACCCGGCGGAAATCTGCGCCTTGCTGGTGACGCCCTCGCTCGGAAGTGACTCGCCGAGCCCGATGTCGGCGCGGGCGACCACCACGTTGTCGTTCGGGTGCAGGCGGATCACCGACCCGGTCATGGTCTTCTCGGTCATGTGCTCTCTCGGCAGGTGAGGCGCGGTGCCGCGGCGAGCGGCACCGCTCGGAGGGTCGGCCGGTCAGCGGCTGCCGAGGCCCGGCATCGCGAAGCCCGCGGCGTCGAGCCGGGTGACCAGATCCTTGCGCGCCGCGTCGTCGAGCTCGACCAGCGGCGGGCGCAGCCGGTTCCACTCGGCGTCGTCGCCGTAGTGCGCGATGGCGGCCTTCAATGCCGGGATCATCACGTAGGTCTGGAAGATCTTGCGCACCGCGTCGAGCCCCGCCTGTTGCTCGTCGGCGTCCGCCTGCTCCCAGGTCGCGGCCAGACGGGCGATGGCGGCCGGGTTGACGTTCGCGGTCGCGCTGATGCAGCCGGCACCGCCGTCGCGCAGCGCGGCGAGCAGGAACGTCTCGCTACCCGGGAAGACGTCGAAGCCCTCGGGCTGGAACTGGTCGAGCATCGCCTTGGTGTTGCTCCAGTCCCCGGAGCTGTCCTTGGCACCGGCGACGATGCCGGGATAGTCCTTCAGCAGGCGCTCGATCAGGGTGAGGGTGATCGGGACCTGGGCCACCGGTGGGATGTGGTACAGGTAGATCCGCAGTCGGTCGTCGCCGACGCGCTCGATGATCTCGGCGAAGTTGCGGTAGAGCCCCTCGTCGGAGACGCCCTTGTAGTAGAAGGGTGGCAGCATCAGCACGCCGCCGCAGCCGAGCTTCACCGCGTGGCGGGTGAGCTCGACCGAGTCGGTGAGCGCGCAGCACCCGGTGCCGGGCATCATGCGCCCTGCCGGAAGCCCCGCCTCGACCAGCTCGTCGAGGAGTCGGAGCTTCTCCGGCACGGTCATCGAGTTGGCCTCGGAGTTGGTGCCGAAGATGGCGAGCCCCACGTCGTTGTCGAGCAGCCAGCGGCAGTGCGCGGCCAGTCGCTTGCCGTCGGGGCGGAGATCGCGGTCGAAGGGGGTGACGACCGGGGACAGCACCCCGCGCAGTCGAGCAGCGTCAGTCATGGCAACCTCGGTGGTCGTTCGGAGGGCGGCGGAGCGCGCCGCCGGCGTTCGGGATACGGGGCGGGGATGGTACCGCACAAGGGTCCGTGGCCACAGCGTGGCGCGCATCGAGGAGTCGGGATGGTGAGCGAGCGAGGGGTGCTGGTGGTGACCGGTGCGAGCCGGGGAATCGGGGCCGCGGTGGCGCGGCTGGCGGGGGCGGCCGGGTACGCGGTGGCGGTGAACTACCGCGAGGGTGTCGACGCCGCGCGCGCGGTGGTGGCGGCGATCGAGACCAGCGGTGGCCGGGCGGTGGCGGTGGGCGCGGACGTCGGCTGCGAGGACGCGGTCGCGCGGATGTTCGAGGAGGTCGACGATCGCCTCGGCGGGCCGCTGGTCGGACTGGTCAACAACGCCGCCGTCATCGGCGGCGAGGCCCGCGTCGACGAGGCGAGCGCGGCGGCACTCGCTCGGGTGTGGGCGGTCAACGTGAGCGGGCCGTTCCTCTGCTCTCGGGAGGCGATCAGGCGGATGTCGACGCGACACGGCGGTGGCGGAGGCGCGATCGTCAACGTGTCGTCGCTGTCGGCCCGCAACGGTGGCCGCGCCGGGCGGGTCCACTACGCGGCCTCGAAAGGGGCGTTGGAGGTGTTCTCGCGCGGACTCGCGCTGGAGGTGGCGGGCGAGGGGATCCGGGTCAACGTCGTCGCACCCGGGCCGACTGCCACCGAGATCCACGACGCCTGGGGCGGTGCCGACCGGCTCGCCCGCATCGCGCGGACGATCCCGATGCGGCGCCCGGGCGAGCCGGAGGAGCCGGCGCACGCGGTGCTGTGGCTGCTGGGCGACGAGGCTTCCTACGTCACCGGCGCCCGCATCGACGTCGACGGCGGTGCGGCCTGACGTGGCGGGGACCACTCGACCCCGAGCCGCCGGCGG
Source organism: Ectothiorhodospiraceae bacterium (assembly GCA_024234875.1). Taxonomy (GTDB): domain Bacteria; phylum Pseudomonadota; class Gammaproteobacteria; order HK1; family HK1; genus JACKNM01. Next base: position 54,834 of record JACKNM010000005.1, read on the forward strand.
CGGGTGCCGCCGACGGCGACGGGGAGAGCACGCTCAGGTCGACGTCGCCGGCCGCTCCGCAGCGGCAGTCGCCGGCTCCGGGGAGCTCTCCAGTGCGCGCTTGCGCCCGGTGACCATCGCCCGGACCAGGTTCTCACCATGCTCGAGACTCGCCACCAGCACCCCCAGCACGTGGAGGACGACCAGCACCAGCGTCGCCTCGGCCGCTCCCTCGTGGACCTCCTCGACCCACTCGACCCCCCAGAAGGCGTCGGTGGTCATCGCGAACCCGGTGAGCCCGGTGATCGCGAGGCCCGCGAGCAGCGCCAGGATCATGGCGCCGCCCGCCGGGTTGTGGCCGAGGTGACGCCGCGCACGCAGGCGAGCCGTGTCCACGAGATAACCGAGGACCACACCGGGTCCGCGCACGAAGTCGGCGAAACGCGCGTGGCGTCCGCCGACGAAGCCCCAGGCCAGTCGCACCGCGACATAGCCGAGGACCACGTAGCCGGCCCACTCGTGGACTCGATCCAGCTCCTCGGCGGTGAGCCAGGCGATGGCGAATGCGGCGACCAGGGTCCAGTGGCCGATCCGCACCAGCGGGTCCCAGACCTTCACCTCGGCCGACATCCTCAGTCCTCCTTCTTCGTGCGCACCACCTCACCGGTGGTGGGGTTGATGTACATCTCCAGGCGTGCGCCGCTCGCGTCCTTGGCGTAGGCCTCGTAGCATCCGTCCTCCACCTTGATGTTTCGGACCTCGTAGCCCTGCTCGACGAGGCGCGCCTTGAGGGCGTCCTCGCTCATCCACTGACTGCGCGGGGCGTCGCCGCACCGGGCATCGTCGCTGGCCGCGGCCGGCAGTGCGGCGACCAGGGAGGCGAGGAGGGCGGTGGTGGTGATCAGAGTTCGCATCGCGGTGTTCTCCATTGGTCGAATCAGACGTCGGACATCCGACGCGGGCCAAGATAGAGATCCGGTGCTTACCGGCGCCTGACCGGTGACGTCAGCGAATTGTCAGCCACGTCGTGGCATCTACTACGGCGGCGCGGCGGGCTCGCCGGGCTGCAACGGCGGAGGGCTTCGCACCACATGACCGACCAGTCGACGAATCACCGCAAGCGGGTCGTCCGCACGCGCTGGCCGATGGCCGCGCTCGGCGTCGCCCTGGCGCTGCATGCCGGCGGCGTCGGCGCGGATCGTGGTGATCACGACCACGACGTCGCCCGCGAGGCGCTGGCGCGCGGTGAGCTGCTGCCGCTCGCCGCGGTGCTCGCGACGGTGGCGAGCCGATTCCCCGGTGACGTCGTGAAGACCGAGCTCGAGCGCGAGCACGGGCGGTGGCTCTACGAGATCAAGCTGATCACGCTCGACGGCCGGCTGGTCGAGGTGGAGGTCGACGCCCGTACCGCCGCCATCGTGGAGGTCGAGCGGTGAGGGTGCTGGTGGTCGAGGACGATGCACGCATCGCACGCGACGTCACCGAGGCGCTCGGGGCTGCGGGCTTCGCGGTGGAGCACGAGCCCGACGGCGAGCGCGCCTGGTTCCTCGGTGACGTCGAGGACTACGACCTGGTCGTGCTCGACCTCGGACTGCCGCGGATGGACGGTCTGACGGTGCTCCGCCGCTGGCGCGCCAACGACCGCGCGATGCCGGTGCTGGTGCTGACCGCGCGTGGCAACTGGCGCGAGCGTGTCGAGGGCATCGACGCCGGCGCCGACGACTATCTCGCCAAGCCGTTCGAGATGGCCGAGCTCCTGGCGCGGGTGCGGGCGCTGGTGCGCCGCTCGGCCGGTCGTGCCGACCCGCAGCTTCGTGCCGGGCCGGTGGTGCTCGACACCGTGCGCATGCAGGTGAGCGTCGACGGCGTGCCGAAACGGCTGTCCCCGCTCGAGTACCGTCTGCTCAGCTATCTCATGCACCACGCCGGGCGCGTGATCTCACAGGCCGAGCTCACCGAGCACCTCTACGCGCAGGACTTCGAGCGGGAGAGCAACTCCATCGAGGTCCTGATCGGGCGGGTCCGGCGCAAGCTCGGCACCGAGGTGATTCGGACGCGGCGTGGGTTCGGGTACACGGTCGAGCGCGACGGCGCCGGGTGATGCGCTCACTGCGGCTGCGCCTGCTGGTCGCGTCGACGGTCTCCATCGTCGCCGCGCTGGCGGTCGCCGGGCTCGGGTTGATCGCGCTGTTCGAGCGCGAGGTCGAGCGCAGGGTCGATGCCGAGCTCGAGACCCATCTGCGTCAGCTCGTCGGCAGTCTCGAGCTTGCCGGTCCCGACGGGCCCCGACTCGGGAATCCGCTCGCCGACCCGCGGTTCGAGCTGCCGTACTCCGGCCTCTACTGGCAGATCGAGGACGAGGTGGGAAGCTGGCGTCTGCGCTCGCGCTCGCTGTGGGACCACGTGTTGTCGTTACCGCCGGATGCCCTCGTTCCCGGCGTCCCCCATCACCATCGCCTCCCGGGACCCGCCGGCACCACGCTCCGCGTCCGCGAGCGTCAGGTCGTGTTCAGGGCCGCGGGTGCGTCACCGACGGTGCGGGTGGCGGTCGCGATCGACCGCGCCGAGCTGACCACCGCGCGCGCGGCCTTCGCCGAGGCGATGATTCCGGCGCTGGTCCTGCTGGCGGTGGCGCTCTCGGCCGCCGCCTGGGCGCAGGTGGTGGTCGGGCTGCGACCGCTGGCGGTGGTCCGGCGCCGGGTCGAGGCGGTGCGGGCCGCTCGGCGCGAGCGCCTCGGGGGCGGGTTTCCCGACGAGGTGCAACCGCTCGCCACCGAGCTCGATGCCCTCCTCGACGAGCGCGACCGGTCGATCGAGCGCGCCCGCGCCCGCGCCGCGGACCTCGCCCACGGCCTGCGCACTCCGCTCACCGTGCTCGTCAACGACGTCGGACGCCTGCGCGCCCGTGGCGAGGTCGAGATCGCCGACGAGCTCGAGTCGCTGGCGCAAGGCATGCGCCGACACGTCGACCACGAGCTCGCCCGTAGCCGCCTGGCGGCGGACGTGGTCGAGCTCGCCGAGCCGACCGCGCTCGCGCCGGTGGTCGACGGGGTGGTGGCCACCCTTCGGCGCAGCCCGCGGGGCAGTGCGCTGACCTGGGAGGTGTCGGTCGACCCGTCGATCCGGGCGCGCGTGGGTCGCGACGATCTCTTCGAGGTGGTGGGCAACCTGCTCGACAACGCCTGCAAGTGGGCCCGGGCGCGGGTGGTGGTGGAGGTGCGTCGCGACGGCGACGCGGTGCTGCTCCGGATCGGCGACGACGGCCCCGGAGTGGCGGAGCCCGACCTCGGCCGGCTCGGCCAGCGCGGCGCGCGCCTCGACGAGGCGGTGCCCGGCACCGGCCTCGGGCTGGCCCTGGTGGCCGAGGTGCTGACGGCCTACGGTGCGAGCCTGACGCTCGGCCGCGCCGGGGAGGGAGGGCTCGAGGTGCGGGTCCGGCTGCCGGTGTGAGTGGCGGTCAGGGTCGAGCCGCCGGCACCCGCGCCAGGTGGGCCTCGCGAAGCGCGATGTAGAAGGTCGAGCCGAGGATCATCGCCCCACCGACCCAGGTCCACGGGTCGGGCACCTCGGTGAACGCGAGATAGCCGATCAGGCTGGCCCACAGCAGTCGCGTGAAGTCGGTGGGAATGATCAGGGTGGCGTCCGCGGCCTTGATGGCGCTGGTCCAGGCGAAGGTGCCGATGGTCCCGAGGAGGCCGATGGCCGCGAGCCAGGCGAGCTGGATCGGGTTCGGCCACTGCCACACCGCGAGCGCGGGGAAGAACGTGGCCACGGTGAGGAGGATTGCCATCCACACCACGATGGTGACGGTGGCGTCGGTGCGCGAGATGGCCTTGACCAGCACGATGCTGCCGCCCCAGCACACGGCCGAGAGCAGGACCAGCATCGAGCCGAGCTGCACCGCCTCGACGCCCGGGCGGAGCACCACCAGCGCGCCGAGAAAGCCCACTGCCACCGCGCTCCAGCGTCGCACCCCCATCCGCTCGCCGAGAAAGACCACCGCGCCGATGGAGGCGAAGATGGCGGCGCTGAAGCTGAGCGCGGTCGCCTCCGCGATCGGCACCAGGGTCAGCCCGTAGAACCAGGTGAGGAGCGAGACCGCGCCGAGCGCGGCACGCAGCAGCAGGAGCCTCGGGTTGCGGGTGCGCAGCGCCACGGTGACGCCGGTGCGCAGCACCACCGGCGCGATCGCGACCACTCCGAACAGGCTGCGGAAGAAGGCGACCATGAACGGGTGGAGCTCGTGGCCGACATGGCGGACCGCCGCGTGCATGCACGAGAACAGCGCGGTCGACGCCACCGCGAGCAGCACGGCGCGACCGATCGCCGCTCGCGCGCCCGCGTCCGGTGCGGCCGCGCTCACCACCGAGCTCGCGAGCGGTTCAGGTGGGGGCCGCCTCCGCGGCGTCGAAGTCCAGCTCGACCTTGGCGCCGTTCGGATCGTGGCAGAAGAGCTGCCACAGGCCCGAGTCGGGAAGCCGGCGCAGATCGTACTCGATGCCTCGCGCCTCGAGCGTCTCGACCGTGCCGACGAGGTCGCGTGCCGTGAACGCCATGTGGTCGAGCACGCCGGCCCTCGGCTCGGGAAGCGCCTCGCGCGCGATGAGGTGCAGCACCGCCTGCTCGCCGCAGTACAGCCATGCCCCCGGGAAGGTGAACGGCGGCCGCCAGCCTTCCTTCAGCCCGAGCAGGCCGATGTAGAAGTCCCGGGTCGCCTCGAGGTCGTCGGTGAGGACGGTGAAGTGGTTCATGCCCTCGATCGCCATCGCGAGCTCCTCGCTGTCAGTGCCGACCGGGCGAGCTTAGCAGGATGTCGTGAAGGCGTGGCCCGCGGCGGCGATGTCGGCGCCCGCCGGTCGGCGAGCGGTCAGGCGGCGTCGATTCGGCGCGGGCCGAAGTTGCGGTCGTGCAGCTTGGCCAGCCAGTAGGGCAGCGCGGTGGGTGGGCCAGGGCGCCCGAGCCCGTCGTGGATCGACTCCAACGTCTCCACCATGCGCGCGAAACCGAACAGGAAGAGCGCGCCGAGTAGCCCGCAGAAAAAGGCGCCGAGACAGAACGCCGCCGCGAAGTCTTCGTCGAGACGCAGCGCCGCCAGCAGCGCGACCGCCGCCATCGCGAGCGCGCTCAGCGCCAGCCGGCGCACCATGACCGAGGCGCGGATCGGTGGTGGCAACGGGGGCGGGGACGGATCCATGGGGGAAATAGCGGCCGCGGCGCCGGGAGCTTGAATCGTGGTCGAGATGAGCGGGCGCTCGGTCGGTGGTCGGCTTCAGCCGCCGCCTTCTCCCGGGCGCTCCCAGATCACCTCGCGCCCCGGGAACTCGCGCACCGAGATCTGGGTGATCAGGTCGCGGTTGCGCTCGGGGCGCAGCAGCGCCACCGGAATCGCGTTCCCGAGCGCCGAGCCACTGTGGATCAGCACCGGGGCGCCGATCTCGGACAGCGCGGCGAGGCCACGGTAGAGGGAGTAGTACTCCTCGAGCCCGTAGTCGTCGCGGAACTTCTCGTCGTAGACGTGCAGCGTGGGCGAGGTCCAGGTAGTGCCCTTCACCAGCGCCGGGATGACGTTCGCGAAGCCGGTGCGCGCGTCGTACCGCCCCTCGTGATCGCGTGCGAGCGAGCGCCCGAAAGTCACCACGTGCGCATCGCCGGTGATGAAGGATCCGAATCCGGTGCGCTCGGCGTTGCCGCTGACCCGCCCCAGCAGACCGGTGCGCGAGTCCAGCCAGATGCACTTGGCGAGGTACTTGTCGATCATCGTCCGACCGACCTCGCGCCGCAGCTCCGCCAGCTTGTCCTCGATCAGGGTCGCCTTGTCGTCGGTGACCTCGGCATTGAACCGAAACACCGCGGTGGCGCAATCGAGCCAGCCCGACGGCAAGTTCGGGCGCAGCAACAGATAGCGCAGCCGAACCGAGATCGGCGACTTGTTGCGGCGCGCGAGCATCGCGTTTCGCTGCAACTCCTCGAGGTGGATGATCGGGAGCAATCCGTCGACCAGCGCGCCGGAGACGATCTCCTGCGCCTCCTGGAACACCTTCATCGACTTGCGCTGCCCGCCCGCCTGCATGTCCATCAGGAAGTACGCATTGGCGCGCTCCCCCGGATGCAGGACCAGCAGCATCCGCGACGGCCGGGTGCCCGCGATCAGCGGGTAGATCGGATGGAAGTTGGCGGTGGCGATGCGCGGCACGATGCGCGACATGTCGCGACTGAGCAGGAAGGCGTTGAGGGAGAACAGCTGGCCCTTCGGGCTGAGGACCAGGAAACGGCACACGGTCGACGAGAAGTCGAGGAGCTCCTGGTCGTCCTGCGAAGTGCTGTCCGCCACCAAGTCCACCGCCGAAGCATGAGCCGGAGGGCGCGCCGCGAGCACGGCGCGCACCTCACCCGTGGCCGTCACGGCCCCGGACGCATAACTGTCGAAGATCCCGGCAGGGCGGTCAAGGGGCGGCAAGGCGTCGTGGTGTGAGATGGGTCGCACACCATCGCCAGCGCAACTCCTTGATCCTCCGGGAGTCAGAGACCATCGGACCAAGTTCGATCGGACCCTCCGCAGTGCCCGACCAGGGGTCCACGATGTTTGTGAACGAATGTCAGCGTCCCCATAATCGCCCGGGTCGATGATGCGGCGGGTGCTGCGATGACCCTGAACGATCTCCGCTACGTGGTGGCGGTGGCCGATCACCGCCACTTCGGGCGCGCGGCCAGCGCCTGCTTCGTCAGCCAGCCGACGCTCAGCACCCAGGTTCGCAAGCTCGAGGACTATCTCGGCGTGCGGCTGTTCGAGCGCACCAACCGCTCGGTCGAGATCACCCCGCGGGGCGCGGCAATCATCGAGCACGCTCGCCGGGTGCTCGACGAGGTGGCGCAGATCCGGGCCCTTGCGGAGGGGAACCGCGAGCCGCTGGTGGGGCCGCTGCGAGTCGGGATCATCCCGACGCTCTGTCCCTACCTGTTGCCGTGGGTGCTGCCGCCGCTGCACGCGGCCTATCCGCGACTCGAGCCGGTGGTCACCGAGGACCTCACCGCGAGCCTGATCGAGCGGCTGCACGCGCATCGCCTCGACGCGGCGATTCTCGCGCTCCCGGTGGCCGACGACGACCTCTGCGCGGTAGGGCTGTTCGACGAGCCGTTCATGGTCGCCTGTCCGCCAGACCATCCGCTGGCGCGCGCCGAGGCGATCGGTATGAAGGACCTGCGGCGGGAGTCGATCCTCTACGTCGCCGAGGGGCACTGCCTGCGCGACCAGACCCTCGCCATCTGCGGCACACGCGGGGGTGGCACCGACGGCGACGACTTCAGCGGCGCCGGGCTGGAGACCATCCGGCGACTGGTCGCGGCGGGAATGGGGTTCACCCTGATGCCGGTGCTCGCGGTCCGCCACGATGGCGCCCCGCAGGCGGGCGACGTGGTGTGTCGGCCGTTCGCCGGCTACGCCAGCCGGCGCATCGGCCTCGTCCATCGCCGCAGCTATCCGCGCGAGGAGGACATGCGGCTGCTGGCCGAGACCATCGCCGCCAACATCCCGCCGGAGGTCACCCCGGTCGACTGAGGCGCGGTCTCGGCCCGTCTCCGACGGGTGCGTCCTCGAGTGCCGTGCGCAGGGCGGCCTCGGCGTGGAGCGTGGTGGTGTCGAACACCGGCAGCGCGGTGTCGGCCTGCCCGATCAGGAGCCCGATCTCGGTGCAGCCGAGGATCACGCCGTCGGCCCCGCGCGCCGCCAGCGCGTCGATCGCGGCCAGGTAGCGCCGCCTCGATGCGGGCTCCACCACGCCCAGGCAGAGCTCGCGGTAGATGATGTCGTGCACCGTGGTGCGGTCGGGCTCGTCGGGGATCAGGACCTCGATGCCGTGGGCCTGGCGCAGGCGGCCCTTGTAGAAGTCCTGCTCCATCGTGTAGCGGGTGCCGAGCAGCGCGGGCAGGCGCGAGCCGCTGGCGCGGATGGCGGTGGCGGTGGCGTCGGCGATGTGCACCAGGGGGATGGCGATCGCCGCCTGCACCTGCTCCGCCATTCGGTGCATGGTGTTGGTGCAGATGACGAGGCATCCCGCGCCCGCGCGCTCGAGGCGGCGCGCGGCGTCGACCATGCGGGCGGTCGCGCCGTCCCAGTCGCCCGCCGCCTGCAGCGTCTCGATCTCGGCGAAATCGAACGACCACAGCGCGATTTCCGCCGAGTGCAGCCCGCCGAGCCGCTCGCGGGCGAGCCGGTTCAGCTCACGGTAGTAGACCGCGGTCGACTCCCAGCTCATGCCGCCGATGAGGCCAATGGTGCGCATCTCGCCCTCCGCCGAGGATGACCGGCGCCCATTGTGCCCGCGTGCGCCCGCGCTCGGGTAACGGCCCGTCGGCGGCCCGAGTATGCTGTGCCGCCCCACGGCGGGTGCCGGTGGCGGCCCCGGTCAGCGAGAGAGCACCATGAGCGACGAGCGGATCCGCGTCCGCGGCGCCCGGCAGAACAACCTCAAGGGGATCGACCTCGACCTCCCGCTCGGCGAGCTGATCGTGGTCACCGGGGTCAGCGGCTCCGGCAAGTCATCGCTCGCCTTCGACACCGTCTACGCCGAGGGGCAGCGGCGGTATGTCGAGACCTTCTCGCCCTACGCCCGGCAGTTCCTCGATCGCATGGACCGGCCACGGGTCGACGGCGTCGACGGGATCCCGCCGGCGATCGCCATCGACCAGACGAACCCGGTGCGCACCTCGCGCTCGACCGTCGGCACGATGACCGAGCTGAACGACCACCTCAAGCTGCTGTTCGCGCGCGCCGCGACCCTGCACTGCCGGGGCTGCGGGCGGGCGGTGCGCCGCGACACCGCGCGCGGCGCGTGCGACACGCTCCTGGCCGAGGCGCCGGTCGGCGCCCGGGTGGCGGTCACCTTCGCCCTCGACCTCCCGGACAGCTTCGGCGAGGACGAGGTCCGGGCCTATCTGGCCCGCCAGGGCTACACCCGGGTGCTACGCCGCGAGGGGCGGCGGCTGGAGGTGGTGCAGGACCGCCTGCGCATCGCGCCCGAGCGCCGTGACCGCCTGGCCGAGGCACTGGAGGCCGCGTTCGCGCGCGGGCGTGGCGCGGTCGCGGTCTATCCACTCGACGACGGGGGCAGTGCGGTCGCCGAGCGCGCCCCCGACGCGGCCGACGTCACGTTGCCGGCGGATGCGGCCTGGCGCTTCTCGTCCGGTCTGCACTGCCCGCACTGCGATCTCGACTACCGCGACCCGACGCCCAGCCTGTTCTCCTTCAACTCTCCGGTCGGTGCCTGCACCACCTGCCGTGGCTTCGGTCGGACCATGGGCATCGACGACGGCCTGGTCGTCCCCGACGAGTCGAAGACCCTGGCCGGGGGCGCGGTGAAGCCCTGGCAGACGGAGAGCAACCGCGAGTGCCAGCGCGACCTGTTGCGCTTCGCGCGCAAGCGCGGGGTGCCGGTGGACGTGCCATGGCGCGAGCTCTCCGCCGAGCATCGTCGCTGGGTGATGGAGGGCGAGGGTTCCTGGGACGACGGTGTCTGGTACGGGGTGCGGCGCTTCTTCGAGTGGCTCGAGTCGAAGAGCTACCGCATGCACATCCGGGTGCTGCTGTCGCGTTACCGCGCCTACCGTCGCTGCCCGGCCTGTCACGGCGCGCGGCTCGACACCGAGGCGCTGCTGTGGCGGCTCGGCACCGCCGAGGACGCCGACGCCGCGCTCGGCGCCGAGCCGCGGTTCCGGCCACGGGGCGTCGGGCTCGACGCGGCGACCCTCGCCGCGCTGCCAGGTCTGCACCTGCACGAGCTCGTGCTGCTGCCGCTCGACCGCTGCCGCGCGTTCTTCGAGCGGCTGACGTTGCCGGCGCCGCTCGACGAGGCGACCGAGCTGCTGCTCGGCGAGATCCGCTCGCGCCTGCGCTATCTGACCGACGTCGGCCTCGCCTATCTCACCCTCGACCGCCAGTCGCGCACGCTGTCCGGCGGCGAGGTGCAGCGCATCAATCTCACCACCGCGCTCGGCACCTCGCTGGTCAACACGCTGTTCGTGCTCGACGAGCCGAGCATCGGGCTGCACGCACGCGACATGTCGCGAGTGGTCGGCGTGCTGCACCGCCTTCGCGACGCGGGCAACTCGCTGTTGGTGGTCGAGCACGACCCGCAGGTGATGCTCGCCGCCGACCGCGTCCTCGACATGGGACCGGGGCCGGGCGAGGCCGGCGGCACGGTGGTCTTCGAGGGCACGCCGCGGGCGTTGATGCGCGCGCGCGGCTCGCGCACCGGGGCCTACCTCGCCGGTCGGGCGAGCGTCCTCGACGGCGCGCCGCCACCGCGCCCGGTCGACGAGGCGGCCTGGCTCGCGGTGCATGGCGCCTCGGAGCACAACCTCGCCGATCTCGACGTCCGCCTGCCGCTCAACCGCCTGGTCTGCGTCACCGGGGTCAGCGGCTCGGGCAAGTCGACCCTGGTCGAGGACGTGATCTATCGCGCGGTGGCGAAGTCGAAGGGCCGCGGCGTCGAGGCGCCAGGGGCGCATCGCGCGCTCGATGGCGCCGATCTGGTCGACGACGTGGTGATGGTCGACCAGTCGGCCATCGGCAAGACCACGCGCTCCAATCCGGCGAGCTTCGTCGGCGCCCTCGACCCGCTGCGCAAGCTGTTCGCGGTCGCGCCGCTGGCCCGCGAGCGCGGCTACACGCCGGGCACGTTCAGCTTCAACTCGGGCAACGGCCGCTGCCCGACCTGCGGCGGCAACGGCTTCGAGCACGTCGAGATGCAGTTCCTGAGCGACGTCTACCTGCGTTGCCCCGACTGCGACGGGCGCCGCTTTCGGGCCGAGGTGCTGGAGGTGGTGGTCGAGGGGGCCGACGCGCGCCCGCGCTCGATGGCCGAGGTCCTCGACCTCACGGTGGACGACGCGCTGGTCGCGTTCGCCGACCAGCTCGAGGTGACCCGGGCGCTCGAGCCGCTGGCGGCGGTCGGGCTGGGCTACCTCCGGCTCGGGCAGCCGGTGCCGACGCTCTCCGGGGGGGAGTCGCAGCGCCTGAAGCTCGCCGGACACCTCGCGAAGTCGGTCGCGCGCGGTCGCGGCGGCCTCCTGCTGCTGCTCGACGAGCCGACCACCGGCCTGCACTTCGAGGACGTCGCGGTGCTGCTCACGGCGCTGCGACGGCTGGTCGCCGACGGTCACTCGGTGGTGGTGATCGAGCACAACCTCGACCTGGTGCGCGCGGCCGACTGGGTGATCGACCTCGGGCCGGAGGGCGGGGACGGTGGGGGCCGGCTGGTCGTCGCCGGCACCCCCGACGAGGTCGCGGCGTGCTCCGCGAGCCATACCGGCGCCGCCTTGCGCGACACCACCCGCGCGCAGCCGGCGCGACGGCGGCGTGGCGGCGCCGGCGCGGGCAAGGCCATCCGCATCCACAACGCACGCGAGCACAACCTCAAGGGGGTCGACGTCGCCATCCCGCGCCAGGGCTTCACCGTGATCACCGGGGTCAGCGGCAGCGGCAAGAGCACCCTCGCCTTCGACATCCTGTTCGCGGAGGGGCAGCGGCGGTATCTCGAGTCGCTCAACGCCTACGCCCGCCAGTTCGTGCAGCCGGCGGCGCGCCCGGACGTCGACGCGGTGTTCGGCATCCCGCCCACGGTCTCGATCGAGCAGCGCACCAGCCGTGGTGGCCGCAAGAGCACCGTCGGCACCCTCACCGAGGTGCACCACTTCCTGCGCCTGCTGTGGGTGAAGCTGGGCACCCAGCACTGCCCGCAGTGCGACGTCGCGGTGGACGCGCAGAGCCCCGACGCCATCGTCGCCCGCCTGCTGCGCGAGCATCGTGGCAAGTCCGCCACCCTGCTGGCACCGTTGGTGGTGGCGCGAAAGGGCTACTACACCGACCTCGCGCGATGGGCGGCGGGGCGCGGCCACGAGACGCTGTGGGTCGACGGCATCGCGACCCCCACCGAGCCCTGGCCGCGGCTCGACCGCTTCCGCGAGCACGACATCGATCTGCCGCTCGGCGCGGTGTCGCTCCTGCCGCGCGAGGAGGGCAGGCTGCGCGAGGTCCTCGATGCCGCGCTCGGCCACGGCAAGGGCATGGTCCGGATCGCGTTCGGCGCCGACGCGCCGTCGCTGCTGCTCTCGACGCGGCGCGCCTGCCCGAGCTGCGGCCGCAGCTTTCCCGAGCTCGATCCGCGGCTCTTCTCCTACAACTCCAAGCACGGCTGGTGCGAGCGCTGCTATGGCACCGGCGTCGAGCTGGCGCAGTTCGACGCCGAGCAGACCGGTGAGGAGCGGGCCTGGAACGAGTGGTACGAGGGTGCCGAGCGCACCTGCCGCGGTTGCCACGGTCAGCGGCTGCGACCGGAGGCGCTGGCGGTCCGATTCCACGATCGCTCGATCGCCGCGGTCAGCGCACTGCCGGTCGCCGAGGCGAGGGCGTGGGTCAAGGGGCTCGCCCTCGGCGGACGTGAGGCCGCGATCGCGCGCGACCTGGCGGTGGAGCTCGGCTCGCGGCTCGCCTTCCTCGACGAGGTGGGGCTCGGCTATCTCGGGCTCGACCGATCGGCGCCGACGCTCTCCGGCGGCGAGGCGCAGCGCATCCGGCTGGCGGCGCAGCTCGGCTCGAGTCTGCGTGGCGTGTGCTACATCCTCGACGAGCCCACCATCGGCCTGCACACCCGGGACAACCTGAAGCTGTTGGACACCCTGGAGCGGCTCTCGGCCAAGGGCAACACGGTGGTGGTGGTCGAGCACGACGAGGACACCATCCGTCGCGCCTCCCACGTCATCGACCTCGGCCCTGGCGCCGGGCGCCACGGCGGTGAGGTGGTGGCGGCCGGGACCCCGGCAGCGCTCGCACGCAACCGGCGCTCGGTGACCGGGCGTTTCCTGCGCGAGCCGTCGCGACATCCGCTGGTGCCACGCAGGCCGGTGGACGACGGTCGCGGTGAGGGCGGGGCGACGCTCTGCATCGCGGGCGCGACCCGCAACAACCTGGTCGCGGTGGACGTCGCCATCCCCCTCGGGCGTCTGGTCTGCGTCACCGGGGTGAGCGGAAGCGGCAAGAGCACCCTGGTGCGTCAGGTCTTGCTGGAGAACCTGACCGCCCAGCTCGCGGCGCGCGGGCGCCGCGGGCGCCGCCCGGCCCTCGAGGGCTGCCTCGGCCTCGAGGGGCTCGAGCCGTTGGCGCGGGTGCTGGAGGTCGATCAGACGCCCATCGGCAAGACACCGCGGTCGTGCCCGGCGACCTATGTCGGGATCTGGGACCACGTGCGGCGGCTGCTCGCCGGCACCGAGGAGGCCCGCATGCGGGGCTTCGGACCGGCGCGGTTCTCGTTCAACGTCCGCGGCGGACGCTGCGAGGCCTGCGAGGGACAGGGCGAGAAGAAGGTCGAGATGAGCTTCCTGCCCGACGTGCGGGTGCCGTGCGAGGTTTGTGGCGGGGCGCGTTTCACCCCCGAGACCCTGGCGGTGCGCTACGCGGGGCGCTCGGTGGCGGAGCTGCTCGAGACCAGCGTCGACGATGCGCTGTCGCTCTTCGCGGCCCATCGCCAGGTGCACCACGCGCTCGGCCTGCTCCACGACGTCGGCCTCGGCTACCTCACGCTCGGTCAGCGCAGCCCGACGCTGTCCGGCGGCGAGGCGCAACGCATCAAGCTGGTGGCGGAGCTCGCGCGCGTGCTGCCGACCGATCAGGCGCCGGTGCCGCGCGGCCGCCAGCGGCGTCCGACGCAGACCCTGTACGTGCTCGACGAGCCCACCATCGGCCTGCACATGGCCGACGTCGAGAACCTGGTCCGCGTCCTGCACCGACTGGTGGAGGGCGGCAACACGGTGGTGGTGATCGAGCACAACCTGGACCTGGTGGCCGAGGCCGACTGGGTGGTCGATCTGGGGCCGGAGGGGGGCACGGCCGGCGGCCGGGTGGTGGCGACCGGCACCCCGGAGGCGGTGGCGCGGACGCGGACCCACACCGGGCGGGCGCTGGCGAGCTTTCTGCGCGGGCGTCGAGGTGAGTCGCGCGCGCGGCGGCGGGAGACGTCTGGCCGCCGCGCCGCCCGCGATGTGACCGAATGAGCCGATTCGGTGATGTCGCACTTGCCCCGGTCGGGAGCGGTCGGTAGCGTTGCGCGCTGTCCGGACCCGGCAGCGGCGGAACTTCCGCCGCCGCCATCGGCCCAATTCCATGCGCGGCCTCGGGCCCGGTATTCGGCCGGGCCCGCCAATGTCGGCGCCTCGCGCGCACAGGAGAGAGCGAATGCAATTCCTTCGACGGGGCGCGGCCCTGCTCTTGCTGGTCTCGTTGGCGCACCCCACCATGGGCGCGGACACCGAGACGGTCCGCCAGAGGCTCGTCGAGCGCCTCGGCGGGAGTGGGGTCGAGAGCATCCAGCCAGCGCCGGTGCCGGGTCTCTACCAGGTCGGGGTCGGGGGCCGAATCCTGTACGTCAGCGAGGACGCGCGCTATGTCCTCAGTGGTCGCCTGATCGACCTCGAGACCCGCGCCGATCTCACCGAGGAGGCGCTGACTCGCCAGCGGATGACCGTGCTCGGCCAGCTCGACGAGGAGAAGATGATCGTCTTCGAGCCGACGGTGCCGGTGCGCCACACCATCACCACCTTCACCGACATCGACTGCGGTTACTGTCGCCGCATGCACAGCGAGATCGAGGCCCTCGGCAAGGCCGGGATCCGGGTCCGCTACATGTTCTACCCGCGCGCCGGGATCCCGTCCGACTCCTTCGACAAGGCGGTCTCGGTGTGGTGCGCCGACGACCGCCAGAGCGCGCTCACCGCGGCCAAGGCCGGTCAGACACCGCCGAAGCGGGAGTGTGACAACCCGATTCGCGAGCACATGTCGCTCGCGCGCGCCTTCGACCTCAGCGGCACGCCGATGACCATCACCGACACCGGCGAGAAGATCGGCGGCTACATGCCGCCAGACGCGTTGGCCAAGCGGCTCGACGCGTCGAAGGCGTTGGCCTCGCGCTGAGCCGCGGGCGCTCGCGCATGGGCATGGCTGCCGGGGCTCGCGCCCGCGTGGTCGGGCGGGCGTGCGCGCTGGTCGTGGCCATGGTGCTGAGCCTGGCCTCGAGCGCGGTGGTCGCGGCACCGGAGCTCGCCGGCGCGTCCAGCGCCTTCGTCACCCATGCCGAGCGGCCTCTGGTGCCGGCGGTGACCTTCCAGGACGAGCGCGGTCGCACGGTCGGCCTCGACGCGTTCCACGGCCGCCTGACGCTGGTGAATCTCTGGGCCACCTGGTGCCCGCCGTGCGTCAAGGAGCTGCCGGCGCTCGACGCCCTGCAGGCGGCGTTTCCGCTGGCGGACCTCGCGGTGGTGGCGATCTGCAACGGCTGTGGGTCGACGCCGCAGATCCGCGCCTTCCTCGACGGCCGCGGTATTCGGGCGCTCGATCTCTACCATCACCCGGAGTTCGACGTCATGCGAGTCCTCGGCGCGAAGGGCCTGCCGGTGACCCTGCTGGTCGACGCCGAAGGGCGCGAGATCGGGCGGTTGGTGGGGGAGGCGGACTGGAGCGGCGAGGCGGCCCGCGCACTGGTGCGCCATCATCTCGAGCACACCGGGCGCTGACGTCGGCGATGTGGGTCGCGCTCACCGGCACCGGCTACCCGCGGCCGCATCCCGAGCGAGCCGGCCCCGGCACGCTGGTGCGGGCCGGCGACGTGACCCTGCAGTTCGATGCCGGGCGCGGCACCGCGATGCGGCTCGCCGCGCTGGGGGTGAGCTGTCGCGATCTCGATGCGGTCGCGCTCACCCACCATCACTCCGACCACCTGGTGGACCTGGCCGACCTCGCGCTGTCGCGGTGGACGGTGCTCGATCGCGAAGGGCCGGACACGGCGCTCACCGTGATCGCACCCGAGGGCGCGGCCGGGCGTTTCGCCGCCCGACTGCTCGAGCCGTGGGCGGAGGACATCGCCATTCGCGTCCGGCAGACCGGCCGCGACACCCGTCCGCAGGTGCGCTGCCTCACCTTCGAGGTCGGCGCGCAGGCGGCGCCGGTGTGGTCGTCCGGCGCGGTGGTGCTGCGTGCGGTCCGGGTGCACCACGAGCCGGTCGAGCCCGCGGTCGCGTACCGGGTCGATGCTCCCGACGGCGCGGTGGTGGTGAGCGGGGACACCCGGGTCTGCGACGAGGTCGAGGCCCTGGCGCGCGGGGCACGGGTGCTCGTGCACGAGGTCATCCGTGCCGCGCCGATGGGCGCGACGCGCTCGGCCGGCGTCGTCGCCTATCACGCGGACAGTGTCGCCCTCGGTGGCCTCGCCGCCCGCGCTGGCGTCGAGATGCTGGTGCTCACCCACCTCATCCCCGCGCCGGCGGGCGTGGCAGACGAGGAGGCGTACGTCGCGGACGTGCGGGCCGGTGGCTATCGCGGGCAGGTGGTGGTGGGCCGTGACCTCGACATGGTGACCCTCGGCGCGGCGTCGGAGGTGTCGGCACCAGGGCGCCTATTTCCCCTCGGCGCCAAGTGAGCTAAATTCCCGCGCTTCGCGGGGATGACCCCTTGACTTCGCCGGAGCCATGTGATGAGCCGAACGCCCGTCAAGCTTGCGAAGAACTACAAGCCGAGCAGCCGCGAGAAGTACATGAACGAGAAGCAGCTCGAGTACTTCCGCCAGAAGTTGTTGGCGTGGCGTCAGTCCCTGCTCGACGAGTCACAGCAGACGATCGACCAGATGCGCGAGGCCGCGCGCGACGTCAGCGACGAGGCCGAGCGCGCGAGTCGTGAGGCGGAGATCAGCTTCGAGCTCCGCACCCGTGACCGTTACCGCAAGCTGCTCAGCAAGATCGACCAGGCGCTGGAGCGCATCGAGGATGGCTCGTACGGCTGGTGCGAGGAGACCGGTGAGCCGATCGGGCTCGGCCGTCTCGAGGCGCGCCCGATCGCCACGCTGAGCATCGAGGCTCAGGAACGGCGCGAGCAGCTCGAGAAGCAGTACACCGACCGCGCCTGATCGGCGCGCGCGGGTCACGCGGCTCCGAGGCTCTATCCTCCGCCTACGCGTCGGGACGTCGCCCCCCGGCCGTGGGCGCGCGCTCAGCCCGACGGCGGGTGACGTGCCACCACGTGGAACAGGTGCCAGTGCTTGGCGCGGCCACGCGGGGTCACCGAGTCGGTCTCCTCCTCCTCGAACATCTCCACCTCGAGCCCCGCGAGCAGGGCGCGGGCCGCGCGCTCGTCCAGGGTGGTGATGCCCGGGTCGCCGGCGAAGCTGTCACGGTCGCCGAACAGTTGCCCCGAGAACCGCCCGCCGGGCGCGAGCGAGGCGCGCACGCGGTCCCAGAGCGCGGGGAACCGCTCGGGCGGGACCAGTGGCAGGGCGAAGCTCGAGTTGACGAGATCGACCTCGGGCCAGGTGGTGTCCTCGAAGCGTGCCACGCGGGTCTCGAGCCTCGCGTCGGCGGGAAGATCGTCGCGCGCACGCAGCGCGTCGATGGCCGACGGCTGGGCGTCGATCGCGAGCACCGCGAAGCCGGCGGCGAGGATGGCGACGGTGTCCCGACCGCCGCCGCAGCCGAGATCGACCGCGCGCCGTCCGCCCGTCGGAGGCGGCTCGGCCTCGAAGCGGTCGAGGGCGCTCAGCAGTGTTCGCCGCGGCGGGCGATCCGAGGTGGTCCGGTAGTACTCGGCCCAGGACATCTTCCCCTGCTCGCGCGACTCGCTCATCGACCGATCCCCCAACCGTCGAACGTGCCCCGATCCTCACCCGCACGCCCTCGTCGCGCCAGCGTCCCCGGCTGCCGACCGAATCCACGCTGATCGAGATCATCTCGCCACCCGCCGCCTTGCAGCGCCGTGCGTCCTCGGCGCAATCTTCGCCGCATCGTGCCCGGGGGCGGTGCGACCGGATCGACAGGAGGAACCACGATGCCCAGATTCGAACGACTGCTGCTCACCGGCGCCGCCGGGGCCCTCGGCACCGAGCTGCGGCGCGACCTCGCGGGGTTGGCGCGGGTGATGCGGTTGAGCGACCGCGAGCCGGTCTCGCCGGCGAAGGCGGGGGAGGAGGTCGTCCGGTGCGACCTCGCCGACGCCGATGGGATGCTTGCGCTGACAGAGGACGTCGACGCCGTGGTGCACATGGGCGGCGTGTCGCGCGAGAACACGTTCGCCAACATCCTCGAGTCGAACATCGTCGGCCTCTACAACCTGTACGAGGGGTGCCGCAAGAACGGCGTCGGGCGCGTGGTGTTCGCGAGCTCGAATCACGCCATCGGCTTCTACCCCCGAACCCGGACCATCGACGCCTCCGTCCCTCACCGCCCGGACAGCTTCTACGGCGTGAGCAAGGCGTTCGGAGAGGACCTCTCGCGCTACTACTTCGACAAGTACGGGATCGAGACCGTGTGTCTGCGCATCGGGTCGTGCTTTCCGGAGCCGGTGGACCGCCGCATGTTGGCGACCTGGCTGAGCTATCCGGATCTGGCTCGTCTGGTGAGCCGCTCGCTGCTCGCGCCGCAGGTCGGGCACATGGTCGTCTACGGCATGTCCGACAACCTCGAGAAGCTGTGGGACAACACCATGGCCAGCTCGCTCGGCTACGTCCCGAAGGACAGCGCGGAGACGTATCGGGAGCGGGTCGAGGCGGCGACGCCGGTTCCCGACCCGCGCGACCCGGCGGTTCGCTTCCAGGGTGGTGGATTCACCGCCGCCGGACACTTCGAGGACTGAGGACGCGCCCGCCGTCGCGACGCTGCACCACGCACGCCGACGGTGGCGGGCGGGCGTATAGTCTCGGCGTCGCGGGCAAGAGGTCGCCTGGTCACCATCGCGAGGAGTGAACGCCATGAGCAATGACAGCAACGTGGTCGACATGAAGCGTGGCGGGGATTCCTCTCGCGCCAACGTCCGGGAGCGGGTCGCGTGGTTCAACGGTGAGCTGCTGCCGGAGAGCCAGGTGCGGGTGTCCTTCCGGGATCGGGGCTTCAAGTTCGGCGACGCGGTCTTCGACATGGCCCGCACCTTCGGCGGCCGGCCCTTCAAGCTCTGCGAGCATGTCGAGCGGCTCTACAAGTCCCTCGCCTACGTTCGCATCGATCCGGGTATCTCGCTCGACGAGATGCTCACGGTGAGCGCACGGGTGATCGAGGCGAACATGCCGTTGCTTCCCGAGGGCAATGACTACTGGGTCGGCCAACGGGTGTCGCGCGGAGTCGACACACCCGCCGGCGAGACGCCGATCCAGGCCGGGCCGACGGTGATCGTCGAGTGCACGCCGCTGCCGCTCGCGGCGCGGGCGAAGAACTTCCGAGACGGTATCGACGTCGTCGTGCCCTCGGTGCGGCGCACGCCGCCCGAGGTACTGAGCCCGCGGGCCAAGAGCCACAACTACCTGAACATGATCATCGGCGACCTCGAGGTCCGCGCGCATCGTCCCGACGCCTGGGCGGTGCTCTGCGACACCAACGGCAACCTCGCCGAGGGGCTCGGCAGCAACATCTTCCTGGTCATCGACGGCGCCATCCACACGCCGCGCGAGGACTTCGTGCTCCCCGGGGTGAGCCGGGCCACCGCCATCGAGCTCGCGCGTGAGCTCGGCATTCCCGTCCACGAGCGCGACTGCTCGCTCTACGACGCCTCGGTGGCCGAGGAGGCGTTCCTCACCTCGACCAGCCTGTGCATCTGCCCGGTCCATACGGTGAACGGTGCACCGATGCGCGACCGCGGGGTGCCGGGCCCGGTGACCCGACGGTTGATGGATGCCTACAAGGCGCTGGTCGAGTTCGACTACGTGGCCCAGTACCTGCGCCACGCCTGATGGCCCTTGCCGGGCACCACGCCGGTCGGCGTGGGCGGAGGTCAGCGCTGCGCGGCGGGAGGCGCCGCGTCGAGCAGCGCCGCGATCGCCTCGGCTCCGCCCGCCCGCGCCATGTCGGCGGCGGAGCGCCCGTCCGCGGTGCGCGCGTGCGGGTCGGCGCCACGGTCGAGCAACAGCGCCACCAGCTCGTGGTGCCCGTAGGCGCTGGCCATCATCAGTGGTCGGCGAATCGCACCCGCGGTTCCCTCGACGTCGGCGCCGGCGTCGAGGAGCGCGGTGACGATCGCGCGGTCGCCGCGATAGCAGGCGGCGGCCAGCGCGAGCTGGCCCTTGGCGTTGGGGCGGTCCGGCGTGGCGCCGTGGCCGAGCAGCCAGGTTACCGCCGCGTGGCGGCCGTAGTAGGCGGCCAGCAACAGCGCGGTGTCGCCGCGGTCGTTGGTGGCATCGAGGTCCGCGCCGTCGATGCGCAGTGCCTCGAGACCGGCCACGTCGCCGCGTCGCGCCGCGTCCCACAGATTCGCCGCCCGGGTCGGGCCGTCGCCCGAGTCGTCTGGATGCACCACCGCCCTGTCTCCGTCCACGCCCCTCGGCGGCGAGCTTCGCCCGCTCGGCGCCGCGACGCAACGCCCGTGCTCCGCCACCGCGCGTCGACGCGCTGAGGTCCCCAGGGGGCGACGCCATGCTCGCCGACCCGCGCATCGCGTCACTGCGTCTCGCGGTCCGCCCCCGAGTGGTGGCCCACCACCTCGCGTTGCTCGCGATTCCCCTCGGCCTGCTGTCGCTGGTGCCGGCGCTCGCGGCGTGGCTCGACGGCGCCCTCGAGGTGGCACTGCGCCAGCTCGCGGTCGCTGCGGTGCTGGGTGGGCTCGGGTGGGCCGGTGGGCGAATTCGTTGCGATGCGCACATCCAGGTCAACGAGGCGTTGGTGGTGTCCGCGAGCGCCTTCGTCGGGCTCGGTCTGCTCGCGGCGCTGCCGCTCCACGCCTACGGGCTCGCTCCGCTCGACGCGCTCTTCGAGGCGGTGTCCGGGGTCACCACCACCGGTCTCAGCACCGTCACCGGGCTGCAACAGATGCCGGCCAGCTTCCTCTTCACCCGTGCCTGGCTGCAGTGGGTCGGCGGTCTCGGGGTGGTGGTGCTCGGGCTGGCCCTGGTGGTGGCGCCGGGACCCGCGGCGCGGCGTCTCGGCCTGGAGCAGACCGACGGCGACGACATCGTCGGCGGCACGCGGGCCAATGCGCGCCGCGTGCTGGTGGTCTACGTGGCGCTCACCCTGATTGCGGTGGTCGCGCTGATCGCGGTCGGGCTCGGGCCGCGCGCGGCGTTGGTGCACGCGTTGGCCGCGGTCTCGACCGGGGGCTTCGCGCCCGATGACGCGAGCCTCGCCGCGCTCGACGGTCTCGCCCCACGGGTGGTGGTGGTCGCTGCCGCCCTCGCCGGTGCGCTGTCGTTCTCCTGGTACTACCGTCGCGACCCCGGCAAGCTGCGCGCCCTGCTGCGCGACGGGCAGCTACACGCCCTGGTGGCGCTGTGGCTCGCGACCGCCGCGGTGCTCGCGCTCGACGCGGTCGGTCGTGGTGGCGGTGACCTGTCCCGGGTCGTGGTCGACGCCGTCCTCACCGCCGCGTCGGCGCAGACCACCGCCGGCTTCTCGGTCGGCGACGTCGGCGAGCTCGGCGACGCCTCCAAGCTCGCTCTGGTGGGCTCGATGCTGATCGGTGGCGAGCCGGGGTCGACCGCAGGCGGCATCAAGGTGTTGCGACTGCTGGTGCTCGCGCGCCTGGTGCAGCTCCTGATCGCGCGTGCGTCGGTGCCCGCTGCCGCGCGCCTCGATCTGCGGGTCGGCAAGGAGCGGGTCGGCGGTCGCGAGCTCGAGGTGATGCTCGGCGTGGTCTGCGCCTATGGCGCCGCGATCGCGATGGCGTGGCTCGTCTTCGTCGCCCACGGCCACGCGCCGATCGACGCGCTGCTCGACGTCGTCTCCGCGGTCAGCACCACCGGGCTCTCTACCGGCGTCACCTCGGCCACCCTCGCGCCGACGCTCAAGCTCCTGTCCTGCGGCTTGATGCTGTTCGGGCGTCTGGAGGCAGTCGCGATCCTGGTGCTACTGTACCCGGGCACCTGGTTCGGCAAGCGGCGGGGTGATCGATGAGGGCGGTCTTCGTCGGCGCGAGCACGTTGAGCGTGATGACGGTGCGGGCGCTCGCCGCGCACGGGCACGAGTCGGTGATCATCGAGCGCGATCAGGCGCGGATCGATGCGCTCGCCGACGAGCTCGACTGTGGCTTCGTGCACGGTGACGGCAGTCGCCCGGCGGTGCTGCGCGACGTCGGTCCGCGCGAGAGCGACATTCTCCTGTGTCTCAGCAACGACGATCAGGACAACATCATCGCGTCCCTGGTCGGGCGCGCGCTCGGCTTCGGCCGCGTGGTGACGCGCATCGAGGATCCGGACTTCGAGCACATCTGCACCGAGCTCGGTCTGGACTACCCGATCGTGCCCGACCGCGAGACCGCTCGCGCATTGCAAGAGCTCTGCGAGGGACACGAGCCGGGCGACCTGACCGCGGTGCTACGCGGCGGTTACCGGCTACGCAGCGTGGTGGTCGGCGAGTCGCACGCGGGGGTGGTCGACGCGCTCCCTCTCCCTGACGGCGCGCGCTGCATCGCGGTCAACCGCGGTGAGCGGACCACCCTGCCGGAGCCTGGCGACACGGTGGCGCAGGGGGATCAGCTGCTGGTGATCTGCCCCGAGGATGCGGTGACGCGGTTGCGCGAGGCGTTCGCGCCCGAGCAGTAGCCGCCGGGCGGCCCCTCGTCCTACACGTAGTCGACCAGTCCCCGCGCGGTCTCGCGATCGTAGCCCTCGCTGGCTGCGATGAGCTGACGCGTGTAGGGCTGGGTGGCCTGGCCGGTACGCAGTGCGTCGACGGTCAGCTCCTCCACCACCCGGCCGTGGTTCATGACCGCGAGGCGGTCGCACATGTGCGAGACCACCGCGAGGTCGTGACTCACCAGGACGAAGGTGAGGGCGTGCTCGCTGCGCAGGCCGGCCAGCAAGTTCAGCACCTCGGCCTGCACCGAGACGTCGAGGGCGGAGGTCGGCTCGTCCAGCAACAGCACTTCCGGCTCGAGGATCATCGCGCGTGCGATGGCGACGCGCTGCCGCTGGCCACCCGAGAGCTGGTGGGGGTAGCGGAAGCGGAACGCGCGGCCGAGCCCGACGGCCTCCAGCGCCGCGATCACCCGGCGCTCGATGTCACCGATGCCGTGGATGCGCAGCGGCTCACCCAGCGCGCGGTCGACGGTGTGACGTGGGTGAAGCGAGCCGTAGGGGTCCTGGAACACCATCTGCACGCGCTTGTAGAACGCGCGAGAGCGGCTGCGGCCCTGCGCCTCGCCACCCACCCGCACGTCCCCGGTCCAGTCCGGGTTGAGGCCGGCGATCGCGCGCAGCACGGTCGACTTCCCCGATCCCGACTCGCCGACCAGACCGAAGGTCGCGCCGCGCGGCACGGTGAAGCTGACCCCGCGCACCGCGTGGACCGCGCTGCGGGCGTGACCGAAGCGGACGTCGAGATTGCTCACCTCGATCATCGCGCGCTCCGACGCGCCGTTCACGACGCGCCCTCGGTCACGCGAGCCATGCCGGATCTCGCTCGAGCGTGGGCAGTGTCTTCTTGCCGGCCTCGATGCGCGGCAGGCAGGAGAACAGTCCGCGCGTGTAGGGGTGACGCGCCGCGGCGAGCTCCGATGCCCGACATTCCTCGACCACCCGGCCGGCGTACATGATCAGCACGCGGTCGCAGAACGACGCCACGAGATTGAGGTCGTGGCTGATGAACACCAGTCCCATGCCCCGCTCGCGCACCATGTCGTCGATGATGGCGAGGATCTGCATGCGTACGGTGACGTCCAGCGCCGACGTCGGCTCGTCGGCGATCAGGAGATCGGGGCTCGGGATCAGCATCATCGCGATCATCACCCGCTGCCCCATGCCGCCGGACAACTCGTGCGGAAAGGCACGATAGACGCGCTGCGGATCGCGGATGCGCACCGCGGAGAGCATCTCGAGCGCCTTGTCGCGAGCCTCGCGTCGTCCCGCGCGCGAGTGCAGTCGATAGGCCTCCGCGATCTGCTCGCCGACCCGCATCACCGGGTTCAGCGAGTACTTCGGGTCCTGCATCACCATCGAGATGCGGTCGCCGCGGATGGTGCGCATCTCGCGCTCGCTGAGTGACTGCAGCTCGAGCCCCGACAGCGCGATGCGCTCGGCGCTGACCACGCCGGGCGGTGGGATGAGGCGCAGGATGGCGCGGCCGGTGGTCGACTTGCCGGAGCCGGACTCACCGACGATGCCGAGGCGCTCTCGGCCCAGCGAGAAGCTGACGTCGCGTACCGCCTGCACCACGCCGGACGGGGTGCGGAAGCTGACATTCAGCCCCTTGACGTCGAGTAGCGGAGCGGTGGCGTCAACCATTCTTCGGATCCAGCACGTCGCGCAGCCCATCGCCCAGGAGATTGAATCCGAGGCTCACGACGAAGATCGCGATTCCCGGCATCGTCGGCACCCACCACTGGTCGAGGATGTACTGGCGCCCGGCGGAGATCATCAGCCCCCACTCGGGTGTCGGCGGCTGCGCGCCGAGACCGAGGAAGCCGAGACCGGCGGCGATCAGGATCACGCCGGCCATGTCCAGGGTGAGACGCACCACCACCGACGAGATACACATCGGCATCACGTGGCTGCGCAGGATTCGCCACGACGACGCGCCCTGCAGCCGGACCGCGAGGATGAACTCGCTGTGGCGCACGGTAATCGTCTCCGCGCGCGCGATGCGCGCATACGGTGGCCACGAGGTCAGGGTGATCGCGAGCACCGCGTTCTCCACCGAGGGCTCGAGCACCGCGACGAAGGCGAGCGCGAGAATGAGGCGGGGAAAGGCCATGAAGACATCGGTGATGCGCATCAGGACCTTGTCCACCAGCCCACCGTAGTAGCCGGCGACGGTGCCCATGACGAGACCGACGGGGACCACGATCACCGCGACCAGCGCGATGATGTAGAGCGTGATGCGCGAGCCCCAGATGACCCGCGAGTAGATGTCGCGCCCGAGCTCGTCGGTCCCGAGCCAGTGGGTCGCGCTCGGGGGCTGCAGTCGCGCCTGCAGGTCCTGGTCGATCGGGGAGTAGCTCGCGAGCACCGGTGCGAGGGCCGCCACCAGCACCAGGCCGGTCACGATCAGCAGCCCGGCGACCGCCAGCGGATTGCGGCGAAAGGCGAGCCAGCCGATGTAGAGGCGCACCGCCCGCGCCTGCCACGCCGAGGCGGGGCTGTCGCTCAGCAACCACGCGCGGAGCGAGCCGGGCTCGGGGGTGTGTGATGCGCTCATCGGTCTCCCCTCATCGCGCGCGTGGGTCCACCAGCTGGTAGAGCAGGTCGGAGAGGAGGTTGAGGCTCACGAACACGCAGCCGACCACGATCGTCCCGCCGAGCACCGCGTTCATGTCGGCGTTGAACAGCGACTGGGTGATGTAGAGGCCGATGCCCGGCCATGCGAACACGGTCTCGGTCAGGACCGCGCCTTCCAGCAGGTAGGCATAGGACAGGGCGACCACGGTGATCAGCGGCACCAGGATGTTGCCGAGCGCGTGGCGCCAGATCACGCGGCGCTCGGACATGCCCTTGACCCGTGCGGTGATCACGTACTCCTGCCCGAGCTGGTCGAGCATGAAGCTGCGGGTCATGCGCGCGATGTAGGCGAGCGAGTAGTAGCCGAGCAACGTGGCGGGGAGCGCGATGTGGGAGAACGCGTTCCTGAAGATCTCCCATTCGCCGGCCAGCGCACTGTCGAGCAGTAGCAGCCCGGTGCGCGACTCGACCATGCCCTCGTAGAAGAACTCGAGCCGACCCGGGCCGGATACCCAGCCGAGGTTCGCGTAGAAGACGAGCAGGCCCACCAGGCCGAGCCAGAACACCGGCACCGAGTAGCCGATGAGGCCGACGAACCGCACCACGTGGTCCGGCCAGCGCCCGCGGTGGACCGCTGCCAGCACCCCGAACGGAATGCCGAGAGCGACGCCGATGATCGTCGCCACCGTCGCCAGCTCGAGCGTCGCCGGGAAGAAGTGGAGGATGTCGGTGAGCACCGGCTTGGAGGTGAGCACCGAGGTGCCGAGGTCGCCCCGGAGCAGGCCGGTCAGGTAGTCCCAGTACTGGACGACGAGGGGCTGGTCGAGACCGAGCTCCCTGTATACGCGGTCGTAGGTCGCCTGGGTTGCGCGATTACCGACGATCGCGACCACCGGGTCGATCGGCAGCACGCGACCGATGAGGAACGTGACGAGGGTCAGCCCCAGGAACGTGAGACAGACCGAGCCGAGTAGCTGGGCGATGCGCCCGAGCTGGCGGCGCCCGAGGAAACGCCCGGCGGAGGGGGGAACCTCCGCCGGGCGTCGGGCGGCGACTGCGTCATCACCCGCCAAGAGCGCGTTCTACTGCTTCTTGACGTTACGGTAGAACACCAGGTCGAAGCTCGGCCCGGAGACGAAGCCGTCCACGTTCTTGCGCACCGCCGCCTGCGCGATGCTCTGGAACATGAACACGAACGGGGAGTCGGTCTGCACGTTGCGCTGCAGCGTGAGATACATCTGCTCGCGCTTGGCAGCGTCGACCTCCTTCTTCGCGTCCGCGGTCAGCTTGGTGTTCTCCGGGGTCTCCCACGACCCGCGCCACGCGATCACGCCGGTGAGCTTCGCCTCGTCCCGGTTGTCCGGGTTGGACGAGAACGCATCGGCGTTGGAGTGCGGATCGAGGTAGTCCGGGCTCCAGTGGGTGAGGATCATCTGGTGCTGACGGCCGCGGTGCTTGGTGTACACGGCCTTCTTCTCGGCCTGCAGGATCTTGACCTTCAGACCGGCCCGGCCCAGCGTGTCCTGCACCGACTGCGCGATGTCGGAGTAGGGCGACGAGTTGAACGCGTCCAGCTCCACCTCGAAGCCAGCCGGAACGCCGGCCTCGGCGAGCAGCGCCTTGCCCTTCTCGATGTCGAGCTTGTACGGGTTCTCGGTCAGCGAGGCGAAGAAGCCGGACGGCCAGAACGACTGGTGGACCTTGAACTGGCCCTCCAGGAAGCTCTTGGTCATCCCTTCGTAGTCGACCAGCCAGCGCAGGGCCTCGCGGACCTTCGGCTTGCTCAGCACCGGGTCCTTCATGTTGACCTGGAGGTACACCGAGGTGGCCTTCGGGTCGGTCTGGATGCGGATGTCGGCGTTGCCGGCGAGGCCCTTGACCTGGTCGGCGGAGAGGTTGCGCGCGATGTCGGCGTCGCCCTTCTCCACCAACAGGCGCTGGGCGGCGGGCTCCGGGACGTGACGTAGCACCACCCGCTTCATGCCCGGGGCGCCGTGGCGGTAGCCGGGGTTGGCCTCGAACACCACGCCCTCGTTGGGCTTCCACGACACCAGCTTGAAGGGGCCGGAGCCGGCGGAGTTGGTCTTCAGCCACTCGTAGCCGAGGTCGCCATCCTTCTCGTGCTGCATCACGGTCTTCATGTCGACCACCGATGCGACACCCGCCGACAGGACGTTCAGGACGAGGCTCGGCGCCAGGTCCTCGGGGATGTGCAGGCGTAGCGTCATGTCGTCGACCCTGGTCACGTGCTGGTCGACGTTGTCCTTGGTCCAGCCGAACTGGTTGAGCAGGAAGACCGGGGTCTTCTCGAGCTTCACCACGCGGGTCAGCGAGAACACCACGTCGTCGGCGGTGACCGGGTTCCCGGAGTGGAACTTCTGGCCCGGGCGCACCTTCAGGGTGATGGTCTTGCCGTCGGCGCTCACCTCCCAGCTCTCGGCGACGCCGCCGACCAGCGCCTCGAGGTTCTCCGGCTCGTGCATGGTGATGCGGTCGTAGATGTTGGCGATGACCTCGCCACCGACGAGCTCGAACACCTCGGCCGGATCGAGCGAGATGATGTCGTCGATGTTGAACGCCATGACCAGCGTGTCGCTCGGCGTGCGCGCGTGCGCGCCGGCGCCGAGCACCGCGGTGAGAACCGCGGCCAATGCGTATCGAATCCAGGATCTCATCAGTGGTACTCCTCCCAGTGCGCATGGTGGCGCGAGTGCCTCGCGGGGGCGGCAGGCGCCCGCTGCGAGCGCGACAGGGTGGCGCCCCCTCGTGGGGGGTGTCAAGCGATGTCGTCGGTGCACGGGGCGCACACGTTGCACCGAGGTTGGGCGCGCGCGGTGGTCCGCTCTCGGGCGCTCGCGCGGCGGTGGCTGCCCCTATACTTGCGCCCGGATCGAGGGCATGAACGGAGGGGGCGAGGATGAGTGAGCAGGTGCGATTGACGCTCGAGGAGGTCCGTGGGCTGACCCACGACACGCTGCGGGCCAATGGGCTGTCGGCGGCCCACGCCGATGCGATCACCGAGGTCATCACCGCGGCCGAGCGCGACGAGTGCAAGTCGCATGGCTTGTTCCGACTCCCCGGTTACATCGCCTCGGTACGCAGTGGCAAGGTTCGGCCCGACGCGGTACCGACGGTCGAGGTGCTGGCACCGTCGGTGGTGCGCGTCGACGGTGGTGGGGGTTACGCACCGCTCGCCTTCCGGACCGGACTGCCTCACCTGGTGGAGCGCGCCAGATCCCAGGGGCTGGCCGCGCTGGTGATGAACCACATCTTCAACTTCCAGGCGCTGTGGCCGGAGGCGGAGACCCTGGCATCCCAGGGCCTGGTGGCGTTCGTCTACACCAGCTCGTTCAGCTACGTCGCGCCCGCGGGCGGGACGAAGCCGCTGTTCGGCACCAACCCCATGGCGTTCGGTTGGCCTCGGGCCGGGCACCCACCGCTGGTGTTCGATCAGGCCTCGAGCGTCAGCGCGCGTGGTGAGATTCAGATCCACCTGCGCGACGGGAAACAGATTCCCGAGGGGTGGGCGATCGATCCGGACGGCAAGCCGACCACCGATCCGGCCGCGGCGCTGGCCGGTGCCCAGCTCGGCTTCGGCGGCTACAAGGGCGCGTCCATCGCGCTGATGGTGGAGCTGCTGGCGGGCGCCCTGATCGGTGATCTGTTCGGGTTCGAGACCACGGAACGCGACAACGGAGACGGCGGTGCGCCGGCGGGCGGCGAGCTCGTCATCGCCATCGATCCGGCGCGCTGCGTCAAGGGCGGGGATCGTGCGGGCCAGCTCGCGCACGCCGAGCAGCTCTTCGCGCGCATCCTCGAGCAGCCCGGCACCAGGCTGCCCTCCGAGCGTCGCTACCGGGCTCGTGAGCGCACGCCGACCGAGGGCATCGTCATCCCACGCTCGCTCCACGACGAGATCGTGTCGCTGCGCGGGAGCTGACGCACCCGGCGGTCAGCCGGCGCACTCGTCCGCCGTCGCCCGCGGCCGGTCGGTGGTCCGCGGGTCGTCGTCGACCGGATGCGTCTCGAAGCGCTCGACCAGGAAGTCGACGAACGCCCGCAGCTTGGCGGAGACGTGGCGGCGGGACGGGTAGACCGCGTAGATGCCGGAGTCGATGGCGCTCGGGCTGACGCGGTGCTCGGGCAGCACCGCCACCAGGCGTCCGCTGCGCAGCTCGTCGACCACCATCCACACCGGGACCAGGACCAGGCCGTGGCCGGCGAGCGCGGCATCGAGCAGCGTCTCGGCGGTGTTCGCCTCGAGCCGACCACCGACCGTCACCTCCTCGATGGCACCGTCTGGACCCTGGATGCGCCAGACGCTCGCCCCCTGGCGCCAGACCGTGCTCGACTGGTGGAACCGGAAAGTCAGGCACTCATGGCCGGCGAGCGCGGCGGCGTCGTCGGGCGTGCCGTGCGCGGCGAGGTAGGCGGGGCTCGCGCAGATCACGCGGCGCATCGGCGCCAGACGGCGGGCGACCAGTCCCGAGTCGTGGAGCGCGCCGATACGCACCGCCACGTCGAACCCCTCCTCGACCAGATCGACGACCTGGTCGGTGGTCCATAGCTCGACCGCCACCGCCGGGTGGCGGCACAGGAACGCCGCCACC
This sequence comes from Ectothiorhodospiraceae bacterium, assembly GCA_024234875.1. GTDB lineage: Bacteria > Pseudomonadota > Gammaproteobacteria > HK1 > HK1 > JACKNM01. The sequence continues at coordinate 84,583 of JACKNM010000005.1, forward strand.
GCCGGTGAGATGTGCACGCGACCGAAGGTCACCGGTGCGGTCACGCGTAGCAGCCCGCGCGGTTCCTCCTCGAGGTCGAGGATCTCCCGCCGGGCCTCCTCCACCTCGCCGAGGATGCGCGAGGCGTGGTCGAGGTAGCGGTGCCCCGCCTCGGTGAGGCCGAGGCGCCGGGTCGTGCGCTGGAGCAGGCGAGCCCCGAGCGCGTCCTCGAGCGCGGAAATCTGCCGCGACACCGACGACACCCCGACCCCCAGCTCCTTGGCCGCGGCGCTGAAGCTCCCCGCTCTGGCGACTCTCACGAAGGACTCGATCCCGGCCAGGGTCTCGTTGGTCGGCACGGACGGCGTACTCCTGATTGTTTCCGAATGCGCAATTGTTCTTGGCGGCCATTCGGCGTTGCGGCTGGCTAAAGCAAAGGTATATTGCGTCGCAACATTGGTGGTATGTGGCAGTGCACCAAACTGCGTGGTGAGCTCACGACCACCGGGCCGCACCTCGAAACACGATGGGAGACAGCAGACATGCACGACGAACGATACCTGGATCGCCGGACCGGAACGGGCCTCGAGATCGACTGGGCGCTGGCCGGCGTCAACGCGCGCCGCGAGCAGGCGCGTGTCCTCGGGGGGCTGCTCGACCGACTGCTGAGCCGCTCGGGTGCGGGCCGCGCCTCGCGGCGCTCCGGTGCTCAGGTGGTTACCCGCGCAACATGATGCGTGGGCATTCGAGGCGAGCGACGACGCCCCACGCCGCGCCGCGGCGTGGGGCGTCGGGGCGCAGGCCTCAGCTGCGCCCGCCGCGTCGACGCGGGCTGGTGCCCGCCGTGGTCGGGTAGCGCAGCCAGACCGCCGCCTCCGGCGTGAGCGCCTGGAAGGTGAGCGACTCCTCGATGTAGAGCTCGACGCGTGCGTCGTCGTGGCTCGCGTAGCCGATCGAGAAGTCGGCGCCCACGGTGAGGCGGAAGTCGCCGCCGCGTTGGCTGACCACGACCGCACCGTCGAGGGCCGGGGCCCATACCAGCGGGCCGTCGATCAGCTTGCGCACGTGCTGGATCACCGGGTAGCCGGCGTTCGCGGTGCGGGTGAGCGCGGTGTAGCAGCGCGGGCCGAGAGCGATGGCGTACGGTCCCTCCACGCCGTGGCGACGCAGCTGCTCGAGCGCCGATGCCACCAACTCGGGGTAACGGGTGTAGTCGTCGTCGATCTCGAGTGGATCCGGCGCGCCGGACAGCACACCGCCGATCTGGCCGGCCTCGAAACCGCGGAACACGATGCCGTCCTCGGCCATCGCCGCGGTGCGCGCAGCCTGCACCACCGGCTCGAGATCGGCGTCCTCGGCGCCACGGTCGATGCTCTCGAGCTCCCGGCGGTCGAGCGCGAAGGGGATACGCAGCTCGACCAGTGGCAGCGCGCGCCGCACCGACGCACGGACGCCCTCCACCGGCGCCGCCGCGTCGGTGGCCCGGCCGGTGCCGATGGCGCAGGCCGCCCATCCGAGCGGGCCGGCGAAATCGAAGAGCTTTCGCCCGGCGAGCGTGAGCTTGATGGTGCGCACCGCCTCGGCGTCGATCTCGGCCCAGACCCCGGCGCCGAACGGCGCCTGATGCCTTCGCAACCGGCTCATGCCGCACCTCCCGCGCGAAGGCTGCCGATGCCCAGCGACTCGTCCCCGCTGCTCGCCTCCTCGCCGGCCTCGCCCTCGTGCGCGTGCATGATCGGCCCATCGGTGAACAGGAAGTCGCGCAGATGCTGGTCGAGCGTCGCGTCGCGGCGGCGCAGCCATTCGAGCACCATCGCCGCGTGCTCCTTCTCCTCGTCGCGGTTGTGCTCGAGGATGGCGCGCAGCTCCGGATCCGTCGCCGCCTCGGCGCGCTGGTGGTACCAGTCGACGGCCTCGAGCTCCTCGAGGACGGAGACCACCGCGCGGTGATGATCCTTGGTGGCCTCCGACAGCGCCGCGGGATCCTCGTGTAGTCCTGCACTCGATGCGGTCATCTCGCTCCCCCTGCCAGGTCCAGCCCGGAGTCTACCAGTCGAGCCCGCGGCGCAACTGATCCAGGTCGCGAGGCCGCGCGCGGTTCCGGTTGCCGGGGCGAGAGGGCGCATGCATGCTCATCACGTTCCCGCTCCGCGCCCCGCTCGGAGGTCTGCATGCAGCAGCCGATTGCCATCGACATCTTCTCCGACGTCATCTGTCCCTGGTGCCGCATCGGCTGGGAGCGGCTGAAGGTCGCGCTGAGCGCGCCCGGCGCCCCGGTCGCCGCCATTCGCTGGCTGCCGTTCGAGCTCAACCCGGACATGCCGCGCGAGGGCATGGACCGGTCGGCCTACCTGAGCGCGAAGTTCGGTGGGCCGCAAGGGGCGGCGCGCGTCTACGAGCGCGTGCGCGAGGCGGCGCGCGGGGACGGCGTCGAGTTCGCGTTCGAGCGGATCGAGCGCACCCCGAGCACCTTCGACGCGCACCGACTGGTCTGGCTCGGGCAGTGCCACGGGCTCGGCATCCAGGTCAAGGAAGCGCTGTTCGACCGCTACTTCTCGCGTGGCGACGACATCGGCGAGCGAGCGGTGCTCCTCGACGTCGCCGTCGTTGCCGGTCTCGACCGCGCCGAGAGTGAGGCGATGCTCGACGGCACGCGCGGGGCGGAGGAGGTCCGCGGGTTCGAGCAGGCGGCGCAGCGCCTGGGCATCACCGGGGTGCCGTTCTTCGTCGTCGACCGCCGACTCGGGGTCTCCGGTGCCCAACCGCCGGAGGTGCTGGCCGAGGTCCTGGTGCGGGCGCGGTCGGAGGCGGTCGGCGGCACCGGTCAGGGGGACCCTGCATCGTGACCGTCGGGCAGCGGCGGGATTGTCGACATCCTTTACACGGCATCCCACGCGGCCTTTCCGGGCTTCTGATATGTGACTGAATTCGTTGCGTTCGGTGACTGCGGCTCACATCTTGCACGGTGGCCGCGGGCCGGCCCCGGGAGGTCACCCGCCGCGCACCGCGACGCTCGAGGTGACCGGGGCATGTCCATCGTCTTGCAGTCCTGGTACGGAAGTTGATGCAGTCGTCGTCGATCCGCGCGCTGGCCCGCCTGTGCACCCTGGTCGTGCTGACCGCGGTCTCCTGCGGCGTGGCGCGTGCCGTCTCGTTCGGGGCCACCGGGCCGGAGCGCCAGCCCGTCGCGGACGCTGCGGGGTGGGCGCGCACCGCGAAGCCGGAGTCGAGTCCCGACCCCCATCTCGACGGTGAGGCCCGCTCGCTCGACGCGTCGTCCTTCGTGATCGACGGCGGAAGTCTCAGCCCACCCGACGCCGGATACGGGGCGGTACGCGCCCCCGGGGTCGCGCTCGGTCTGGAGCGGGGGACGGCCGCGGTCAGCGGGGTGGCGTTCGTCGGGCTGGAGAACGCGCTGCGGCCGTTCGTGAACGTGGAGGGCAGGCCGCTGCACCGCGCGGCCTCCGCTGACACCGACGGCCGCCCCGTCGGCGACCGCCGGGCCGCCGACGGGGCGGTGTTCGACCCGCTCAAGCCGCTGCTGGTGGCGTTGGTGGACGATGCGCTCGAGCCCTACCGTCGGGCCGACGGAACGGTCGCGCTGTCGGTGTTCGGGTTCGGCGACATCTCCGTGACCATCGACCACGCGCGTCGTCTGTTCCGGGTGGTGGAGGCCGAGACCGGTTTGTCGCTCACCTACGTGGCGGAGGCCGAGCGGCCCGTCGAGCCGGTGGTCGCGCGGGACGAGGCCGGTGACCTGATGCCGGCGGGGGCGGTGTCGACGGCGGCACCGGTCGCGGTCGATGCCCGGCTCCACGAGCGCGTGGAGACCTGGGTGGCGCGGCTTCGCTCCCTCGGTGACCTGCTCTGGACGCCCTGGCCCTATCTCCTGGTCGCGATGTTGCTGATCATGGCCGAGCTCGGATCGACGGCGCGCGAGCGCCGCCTGGATGCACCGTCCATGCGCCATGAGCCAGTCGGCACGCGCACGACGCTCGAGCCCACCCCGGGATCCTCCGGCGGGCGCTCGCGGAGCTCCGGCCGCCGTCGGTCGTCGCGCCGCGATCGGGGCGCGTTCAAGGGGCTGCTGCGTGGTGTGCTCGCCTCGCTCGGGTTGAGTGGCGAGGTCACCCGGCCCGGCGAGTCGACGCGCCGGCGCCGGCGTCACCGAAGCCACTCGGGTTGAGCCGCGGTCGCGCGGCCGGTGGCCATCGGTCGGCCGCACGTCGTTCCGGGATAGAATCCCCCGCCGCCCGCAGGCGGTGAGTGGGAGGAGCAATGAGCGAGCCGGGTCGGCCCCCGCGCCTGGAGCTGCGCGGCATCACCAAGCGTTTCCCCGGGGTGCTCGCCAACGACCGGGTCGACCTGCGGGTCGAGTCGGGCGAGATCCACGCGCTGCTCGGTGAGAACGGCGCGGGGAAGAGCACCCTGGTAAAGATCGTCGACGGCGTGCTGCAGGCCGACGCGGGGACGATCGCCTGGGAAGGGGCCCCGGTGGTCATCGACGGGCCGAAGGCCGCGCGCCGCCTCGGCATCGGCATGGTGTTCCAGCACTTCGCCCTGTTCGAGGCGCTGACGGTGGCCGAGAACGTGGCGCTGGGGCTCGACGACCCCACACCGCTCGCCGTCCTCGAGCAGCGAATCGCCGACCTCGCGGCCAGCTACCGTCTGCCACTCGATCCGCGCCGCCCGGTGCAGGCGCTGTCGGTCGGGGAGCGCCAGCGGGTCGAGCTGGTGCGCTGCCTGCTGCGTGAGCCGCGGCTGCTCATCCTCGACGAGCCGACCGCGGTGCTCACGCCGCAGGAGGCGGAGCTGCTGTTCGCGGCCCTGGACCGGCTGTCGTCGCAGGGATGCTCGGTGCTCTACATCTCCCACAAGCTCCACGAGATCCGACGCCTTTGCCAACGCGCGACGGTGATGCGTGGCGGTCGGGTGGTGGCCACCGTCGATCCGCGTCAGCACGACGCCGCCGGACTCGCCCGCCTCATGATCGGCAGCGATCCGCGGCCGCCGGCGCGCCGTCCGCGCGCGGCGGCGGGCGGGGTGGCGCGCCTCGAGGTGCGGGACCTGCGGGTGCCCGCGCCCGGCGGCCACGGCCCCGGGCTGAGGGCGGCGTCGTTCACGGTGATGCCGGGCGAGGTGCTCGGGGTGGCGGGTGTCGCCGGCAACGGTCAGAGCGAGCTGGTCGCCGCGCTCGCGGGCGAGGTGCGCGTCGACCCCACCGCGATCCGGTTCGACGGCCGCGCCATCGGCGATCTCGGTCCCCGCGCGCGGCGCCGGCTCGGCCTCGCCTGCATCCCCGAGGATCGGCTCGGTCAGGGCGCGGTGCCGTCGATGATGCTCTCGGAGAACGCGTTCTTGAGTGGCTTCGGACCGAAGGCGCTCACCTGGCTCGGGTTCGTGCGTTTTCGAGCGCGTGACGCCTTCGCGCGCGAGATCTGCCGTGATTTCGGGGTCAAGGCCGAGAGTATCCGCGCCGCGGCGGCGAGCCTGTCCGGCGGCAATCTCCAGAAGTTCATCACCGGTCGGGAGCTCTCGCAGCAGCCGCGCGTGCTGGTCGCGGCGCATCCGACATGGGGTGTCGACGCCGGTGCGGCGGCAGCGATCCACCAGGCGCTCCTCGACCTCGCCGACCGTGGCGCGGCGGTGATCGTGATCTCCCACGAGCTCGACGAGCTGATGGCGCTGGCCGACCGGATCGTGGTGCTCGCCGGTGGTCGCACCTCGCGCGCGATCCCGGTCGGCGCGGTGGACGCCGAGACCATCGGGCTGATGATGGCCGGGGACGAGGGCCAGGAGACGGCACGGGTGCCCGATGTGGCCTAGCTTCGAGGCGCGCGGCCAGCCATCACGCGCGATGGTGCTGCTGTCACCGGTGCTCGCGGTGCTCGCCACGGTGATCACCGCAGCGGTGCTGTTCGCGATGTTCGGGCTCGACCCGTGGTCGTCCCTGCACACGTTCTTCGTCGCCCCGATCGCCAGCGGCTACGGGGTCGCGGAGCTGCTGGTCAAGGCCACGCCGCTGGTGCTGTGCGCGGTCGGGCTCAGCATCGGCTTTCGCGCCGGGGTCTGGAACATCGGCGCCGAGGGCCAGCTCACCCTCGGCGCGATCGTCGGCGGCGGCCTCGCGATCCATCTCCACGAGTCGCAGAGCGCGTGGTTGCTGCCGGCGATGGCGCTCGCCGGCATTGCCGGCGGCATGCTCTGGGCGGCGGTTCCGGCGTGGCTACGAACGCGCTTCAACGCCAACGAGATCCTGGTGAGCCTGATGCTCACCTACGTCGCCACCCTGCTGCTCAGCTACCTCGTGCACGGGCCGTGGCGCGATCCGGAGGGGTTCAACTTCCCCGAGTCGCGGCTGTTCCCCGAGGCCGGCACGCTACCGGTGCTGCTCGAGGGTACTCGACTGCATCTCGGGGCGTTGGTCGCGTTGGTGCTCGCCATCGGCGCCTGGCTGCTGCTCGGACGGAGCCTGGTGGGCTTCCAGGTGCGGGTGATCGGCAACGCGCCCGCGGCAGCGCGCTACGCCGGCTTCAGCGAGGCCGGGCTGGTGTGGTTCTCGCTCCTGCTCGGTGGTGGCCTGGCCGGGCTCGCAGGGCTGATCGAGGTCGCGGGGCCGATCGGCCAGCTCGTGCCCAGCGTGTCGCCGGGATACGGCTTCACCGCCATCATCGTCGCCTTTCTCGGCCGACTGCACCCGTTCGGCGTGGTGCTCGCGGGCCTGCTGATGGCGCTCTCCTACCTCGGCGGTGAGGCGGCGCAGATGCGGCTCGGGCTCCCGGCCGCGGTCACCGGGGTGTTCCAGGGCATGCTGCTGTTCTTCCTGCTCGCGGCCGACGTGCTGATCCTCCACCGCATCCGCTGGCGCCGGCTGGGCCGCGGAGCGGCGGCCGGGTGAGCGGGATGGACGCGGTCGTCGTCTCGGTCATCCTCACCGTGGTCACCGCGGCGACGCCGCTGTTGTTCGCCGCGCTCGGCGAGTTGGTGGTCGAGCGTGCCGGCGTCCTCAACCTCGGGGTCGAGGGAATGATGCTCTGCGGTGCGATTGCCGGATTCGCCGCCGCCACCGGCACCGGGAGCGCGACCGTCGGCATCGTCTCGGCGGCCCTCGCCGGAGCGGCGTTGGCGATGGTGTTCGCAGTGGTGGCGCTGGGTCTGCGCGCCAACCAGGTGGCGACCGGGCTCGCGCTGACCCTGTTCGGCGTCGGACTCAGCTCGCTCCTCGGGCAGGGCTACGTCGGTTTCCCCTACGCCGGGCTGCCACGGCTGTCGGTCCCGATCCTCGGCGACATCCCGGTGATCGGCCCCATCCTCCTCGGGCACGACGCGCTGGTGTACCTGTCGCTCGGGATGACCGTGGCGGTGGCCTGGTTCCTCGGCCGCACCCGTGCCGGCCTGGTGCTGCGCGCGGTCGGCGAGTCGCACGACGCGGCGCACGCGCTCGGCTACCCGGTGCTGCGGATCCGGGTCGCCGCGCTCGCCTTCGGCGGCGCGATGTGCGGGTTGGGCGGCGCCTACCTCTCGCTCGCCTACTCGCCGATGTGGGCCCAGAACATGACCGCCGGCCGCGGCTGGATCGCGCTCGCGCTGGTGGTGTTCGCGACCTGGCGGCCGCTACGGGCGGCGCTCGGCGCGTATCTGTTCGGCGGCGTCACGATCCTGCAGCTCCACGCCCAGAGCGCGGGCTTCGCGCTGCCGTCGCAGTTCCTGTCGATGCTGCCGTACCTGGCGACGATCCTGGTGCTGGTGATGATCTCGCGCGACCGGGTCGCGCTCCGCCTCCACACCCCGGCGAGTCTCGGGCGGGTCTTCGACCCACCCGGCTGACCATCCATCGGGGACGCGACCTCGCGCCTCGGCCGCGCTATCCTTCGCCGCCTTCACAACCACTCCGGGCGCGCCTGCGGTGCCGCCCCGGGCCAAGGAGCTGACGATGAGCGTGCTGAAGAGAGGGCTGGCCGCGGCGGCGATCGCCGTGGGCCTGGGTATGGGCGCCGCCGGGGCGGCCGAGCCGCTCGGCGTCGGCTTCGTGTATGTCGGCCCGGTGGGCGACCACGGCTGGACCTATCGCCACGACGTCGGGCGCAAGGCGGTCGAGGCCGCGCTCGGCGACAAGGTGAAGACCACCTTCGTCGAGAGCGTGAAGGAGGGGCCCGACGCCGAGCGCGTGATCCGTGAGCTGGCGGCGAGCGGCCACGGTCTGGTGTTCACCACCTCGTTCGGCTTCATGAACCCGACGGCGAAGGTGGCGAAGCAGTTCCCCGGGGTGAAGTTCGAGCACGCCACCGGCTACAAGCGCGCTGACAATCTCGCCACCTACGCCGCGCGGTTCTACGAGGGGCGTTACGTCGCCGGCGTGGTGGCCGGCCGCGTCACCAAGTCGAACGTCATCGGCTACATCGCCTCGTTCCCGATTCCCGAGGTGGTGCGCGGGATCAACGCCTTCACGCTGTCGCTGCGCAAGGTGAACCCGCAGGCGACGGTGCGCGTGGTGTGGGTCAACAGCTGGTACGACCCCGGCAAGGAGGCCGATGCGGCGAAGGCGCTGATCGACCAGGGGGCCGACGTCATCCTCCAGCACACGGACTCGCCGGCCCCCCTGCAGGTGGCGGAGTCGCGTGGGGTGTGGGGTGTCGGCCAGGCGTCGGACATGCGCAAGTTCGCCCCCAAGGCCCAGCTCACCGCGATCGTCGACAACTGGGACCACTACTACGTCGAGCGTGCCCGCGCGGTGCTGGACGGTAGCTGGAAGTCGGGCGACGTCTGGGGTGGTTTCAAGAGTGGGATGGTCGAGATGGCCCCCTACAACGAGGCGCTGGCCGCCGACGTGGTCGCCGCCGCTCGGGCGGCCGAGGCGGCGATTCGCGACGGCAGCCTGCACCCGTTCCAGGGCCCGATCCGCGACCAGGCCGGCAAGGAGGTGGTCGCCGCCGGAGCGACCGTCGGTGACGAGGATCTGCTGAAGATGGACTGGTACGTGGAGGGCGTGCAGGGCAACCTGCCGAAGTGACCCGCCACTGGCCGGGGCGGCGCGTCGCCGCCCCGTCAGTCCACCCGCAGGCGGTCGCCCTCGAGGCGTAGGCGTGCCAGGGACAGCACCGGCACGCCGATCGCCTCGAGCCCGGGCGCGCGCTCGGACCATTCCTTCTCGACGAAGCAGCCGGCGCCGACCACCCTCGCTCCCGCGGCGCGCACGATCGTGGCCAGCGCACAGAGGGTGCTGCCGCTGGCCAGGAAGTCGTCGACCAGCACCACGCGCTCGTTCTGACGCAGGTACTCGGCTGCGACGTGCAGATGCGCGGTGCCGCCCTTGGTCGGGCTCGGCGCCTCGGCGGTGAGCACGGGGTCCGCCATCGTCACCGGGCGCCGCTTGCGGGCGAAGAGGCACGGCACCCCGAGCGCCAGCGCGGTGGCGAAGGCGGGGACGATGCCGCTGGTCTCCGCCGTCAGGACCTTGTCGATCGGCGCGTCGGTCCCCGCCTGCAGGCGCCCGGCCAGCTCCCGACCGGCCGCCGCCATCAGCGCCGGGTCGATCCGGTGGTTGAGCACCCCGTCGACCTTGACCATGCCGCCGCCGAGATGCACCGCCTCGGCCTCGATGCGTCGTGCGAGCTCGTTCATGCTCCCGGGTCGCCCTGGATCCAAGGGGCAGCGATGGTGCCGGCAACCTCGCGACCCGGCAAGGGCGCCTGGCAGGGACTAACCTTCCCGGAAGGACACCGTGGAGAAGACGGAGCCTGGTGCCAGGTTCGGAAATCCTTGCCCCCGAGCCTGTGGTAACTTATTGCCCGTTCGAGTGCTCGGGCGCGGGAGGCTGCACAGTTGGGGTCGCGTTCGAGACGTGGCGAGATCGCCATCGTCGGCATGGCATGCCGTTTTCCGGGCCTGGCGACGAGTCCTGGCGAGTTCTGGAGACTGCTCGACGAGGGTCGGGACGCGGTCACCGAGATCGGGGACGAGCGGTGGACCAAGTCGCTCTACCACCACCCCGATCCGAAGGCCCGGGGGCGGAGCTACACCTGGGCGGCTGGCGTTCTCGAGGGTGTCGACCAGTTCGACGCCGAGTTCTTCGGCATCGCGCCACGCGAGGCAGCTCAGATGGACCCCCAGCAGCGGCTGCTGCTGGAGATGGCCTGGGAGGCCCTGGAGGACGGCGGGCAGGTTCCGTCGCGTCTCGCCGGCTCCGGTTGCGGGGTGTGGGTCGGGATCTCGGGGACCGACTATGCCAACAGCAGGATCGACGATCCTGCCTCGGGTGACGCCTATTTCATGACCGGCGGCACGCTGAGCATCGCCGCCAACCGCCTCTCCTACGTCTTCGACCTCCACGGCCCGAGCATGGCCATCGACACCGCCTGCTCGTCGTCCCTGGTCGCGCTCCACCAGGCCTGCCAGTCATTGCTGCGCAACGAGGTGCCGAGCGCCCTGGTCGGTGGCGTCAACATGCTGCTGACGCCATTCCCGTTCATCGGCTTCTCGAAGGCCTCGATGCTCGCGCCGGACGGGCGCTGTCGGGCCTTCGACGCGGCCGGGAGCGGCTACGTGCGGGCGGAGGGCGGTGCGGTCCTCTTCCTCAAGCCGCTGGCCGCGGCCGAGGCGGACGGCGATCCGGTGCATGCGGTGATCCGCGCCACCGCGGTCAACTCCGACGGCCGTACCCGTGGCCTGTCGATGCCCAACGCGTCGGCCCAGGAGTCCCTGCTGCGCTCGCTCTACGGCCGGCGTCGGCGCGACCTGGATCCCGCGGACGTCGTCTACGTCGAGGCGCACGGCACCGGTACCGCCGCCGGCGACCCGCAGGAGGCGGCGGCGATCGGGCGGGCGCTCGGCACCGGGCGTGCGGCGCCGCTGCCGATCGGCTCGGTCAAGAGCAACATCGGCCATCTCGAGCCCGCCTCCGGGCTCGCCGGGCTGATGAAGGTGGTGCTGGCGCTGGAGAACGGGGTCATTCCGGCCTCGCTCCATTTCGCGTCCGCCAACCCCTCGATCCCCTTCGCCGAGCTCAACCTCGAGGTGGTGACCGAGCGTCGCCCCCTGCCTGCGGCCGGTGGGCCGATGCTGATGGGGGTGAACTCGTTCGGATTCGGCGGCACCAATGCGCACGTGGTGGTCGAGCGCTACGCCGCGCCGTCGGCTCGGAGGCGGCGCCGGGTGGCCGGCCTGCCGCCGCTGCTGCTCTCGGCGCGGAGCGAGGCGGCGCTCGGGCCGCTCGCGGCGCGCTACGCGGCGCGGCTCGCGGGACTCGATGTCGCGGCCGCCGCCGACGTGTGCCACGCCGCCGCGACTCGGCGCCAGCATCACGTGCACCGCCTGGCGGTGGTCGCCGGCGACGTCGAGACCATGCGCGAGCGGCTGCAGGCCTACGCCGTCGACGGTGAGTCCCCGGGGGCCGTCGCCGCCCAGGTCGTCGGCGAGTCGGTGCCGGTCGCGCTGCTGTTCTCGGGCAACGGCGCGCAGTGGCCTGGCATGGCCCGGCGGCTGCTGCGCGCCGATCGCACCTTCCGGCGGACGGTGACCGAGGTCGACGAGCGGCTGCGCGAGGTCGCCGGGCTGTCGGTCCTCGAGTCGTTGCGTGCTCGGCCCTCGCGCGCCGGCATGGATGCCACCGAGATCGCGCAGCCGGCCCTGTTCGCGGTGCAGGTCGGGTTGCTCGCCTGTCTGCGCGAGCGTGGGATTCGCCCGGTCGCGGTGCTCGGCCACAGTGTCGGCGAGGTCGCGGCGGCGTACGCCGCGGGCGCCTTCGATCTCGAGCAGGCGGTGCACCTGATCCACGAGCGCAGCGCCGCCCAGGCGGTGACCCGGGGTGCGGGCCGGATGGCCGCGCTCGGGGTCTCGGAGGCCCAGGCGCGCGCCATCGTCTCGGACCTCGTCGAGGCCGGCCAGATCGAGGGCCGGGTGGAGGTCGCGGCGGTCAACAGCCCGCTGTCGGTCACCCTCAGCGGTCCGCTGGAGGCACTGGAGGCCATCGGCCGCGCACCGGCGCTCGCCGGCGCCTTCTACCGCATCCTCGACCTCGACTACGCCTTCCACAGCGCCGCCATGGAGCCGGTACGCGATCGCCTGTTGACGACGCTGTCCGACCTGCGGCCGGCCACGACCGCGATCCCCTTCGTGTCGACGGTCACCGGGACGGTGGTCCCGGGTGAGATGCTCGACGCCGACTACTGGTGGCGCAACGTCCGCGAGCCGGTGCGACTCGACCTCGCGCTCGCGCACCTGATCGCCGAGGGCGTCGGCATCTTCCTCGAGGTCGGCCCGCAGCCGATCATGCAGACCTACCTGCGCGAGGCCGCCCGCGAGGCCGGGGCGAGCACGCGCGCGCTGTTCACGCTGCGTCGCGACAGCGACGACCTGGAGCGGCTCGACGAGGCGGTGCTCGGCACCTGGGCCGCTGGCGGTGCGCTCGATCTGGAGACCGCACTGCCCATCTCGGGTGCGCCGGCAGTCCGACTGCCGGGCTACCCGTGGCAGCGCGAGTCCCACTGGTTCCAGGCGACGGGCGAGTCGTTCGGCCTGCTGCGCCGCGATCTCGTGCACCCGCTCCTCGGCTTCCCGGTGCCGCACACCGAGAGGACCTGGGAGCGGCAGATCGACACCGCGCTGTTCCCCTACCTCGCCGACCACGTGGTCGGCGGCGCGGTCGTGTTCCCGGCTGCGGGCTTCGTCGAGATGGCGCTGGCCGCGGGGCGGACCGCCCACCCGCACGGGCCGCTGCAGATCGACCTGCTGGAGATCCGCGCGCCGCTGGTGCTCGACGACGGCGACACGCGCGACGTTCGCTCCACCCTGGCCGAGGACGGCACGTTCCGGGTCGAGGCCCGCCCGCGGCTGAGCCAGGCCGCGTGGACGACACACGCGACCTGTCGCGTCACCCCGGCGGCCCTGGCTCGGGCGCCGGAGCCGACGTCCCTGCGCGATCTCCTTGACCGCGGACGGCGCGTCACCTCGCGTCAGCACTACCACATGACCGACGCCGTGGGACTGGTCTACGGGCCTGCCTTCCGCGGGGTGGTCGAGGTTCGCGTCGGAACGCGCGAGGCGCGGGCACGGATCGGCGTCCCGGAGAGCCTCACCGGTCCGCGTGACGGCTACATCGTCCATCCGACGGCGCTCGATGCCTGCCTGCAGGTCCTGGCGCAGCTCGGGGTCGGCGAGGTCGACAGCGCGCGGCCGGTCGGCTTCGTGCCGTACCAGCTCGGCCGCCTGGTGCTGCACCGGGGCGGCCTGGAGATCGCGGCGTGCCGGGTACGTCTGGAGCGGGTCTCCCCGCGCTCCATCGTCGCCGGCTTCGAGCTGCTGGCGGCCGACGGCACGTGCATCGGCGAGATCGAGCAGTTCCGTTTCCGCCGCATGCGGCTGCGCCGCGACCGCTCGGGCCCGAGCCACTACCAGTTCCGGGGTTTGCCGAAGGTCGGGCGCGCCGAGCGCATCGCGCCGCTGCCGCGGCCGACCGAGATCGCCGAGCGCCTCGTCCCCGCCCTCACCGAGCAGTGGTACGAGCAGCGCCGCGCGGACTACTACGGGCAGGTGCTGCCGCTGTTCGACGCCCTGGTGGCCGCGTTCGTGAGTCGGGCGCTGCACGATGCCCTCGGCAAGCGCACCGGGCACTTCACGTTCGATGCGCTGGCCGATGCCTGCGGTTGCCACCGCTCGCAGCGGCCCTGGCTCGCGCGGTTGCTCGCCATCCTGGAGGAAGACGGCGTCGCCATCCCGCACGAGGACGGGTGGAGCATCGCCGAGGACAGCGAGCTGGACAGCCCGGAGGAGATCTGGCGCCTGGTGCTCGCCGACTTTCCGGCGTATCTGCCGGAGGTCACGCTCGCGGGCCGGATCGGCATGCATCTGCTGCCCCTCCTGCGTCGCGGCCGCGAGCCGGGGACGCTGACCGCGCCGGCCAAGGGGCCGGGTGCGGCGGAGTATCTCGAGGAGGCCTCGCCCGCGGCCCGCATCCTGCGTCCGGCGGTCATCGATGCGGTGCTCGAGGTCGTGCGCGGCGCGCCGGAAGGCCGCCCGGTGCGGATCCTCGAGATCGGCTCGGGCTCGGTGGGGCTGGCGAGCCAGCTCACCAGCCTGTTGCCGGAGCGGCGGTTCGAGTACGTCTTCACCACCGCCGACGAGGCGGTGCTCGCCTCGGCCACCGCCCAGCTCGGCGGCACGACGGGCGTCAAGGTGATGTCGCTCGACCTCGTGCTCGATCCGACGATCCAGGGTCTTCGCGCGCACGGCTTCGACGTCATCGTCGCGCCCCACTCTTTGCACCGCGTGCGTGAGCTCGACCCGGTGCTCGAGCACCTGCGCCGGCTCCTCGCCGGCGACGGTCTGCTGATGATCCTCGAGCGAGCCCCCGAGCGGCTGACGGATCTCATCCTCGGCGCCGACCCGGCGTGGTGGCAGGGCAGCGGCGACCAGCCGCTCACCGCCTCGCGCCTGCCGACGGTCGAGGAGTGGCAGAGCGTGCTCCAGGGCAGCGGGTTCGTCGACGTGGTGCCGGTGACCGAGCCGGCGCCGGATGTGCCGGCGAGCAGCCACCTGCTCATCGCGCGCAATCCCGAGGTGGTGCCCGACGAGGCGATCAACGACGCGGTGCCGGCGCGGCGCTCGTTCGTCTTGCTGGCCGACGCCGACGAGCTCGCCACCTCGCTCGCCGCCGACTGCGCCGAGCGCCTGCGCGACGACGGGCACGCGGTGGTCGTGGTGCGCGCGGGGGCGGGACTGCGCCGGCAGGACAGCGAGACCTACGAGGCGAGCTTCGCGCAGCGCGAGGACCTGGATGGGCTGTGGACGCTGCTCGGTCACACCGCGGTCGAGGCCGACGTGGTCAGCCTGCTCGGGCTCGCCGGTCACGATGCGGGCGAGGCTGCCGTCGGCTGTGCCAGCCTGCTCCATCTGGTGCAGTCGCTGGCCGCCACCGGGCGTCGTGGTGCCCACCTGTGGCTGGTCGGCGTCGGCGCCAGCGCCCTGCCGCCGGATCCACTGACCCCGGGGGCGGACCAGCACGCGCCGGCGCAGGCGGCACGCTGGGGCTTCGGTCGGGTGCTGATGAACGAGCACCCCGAGCTCGGGGTCCGGCTGGTGGACTTGCAGGCGGCCGGCGAGCGCGCGCTCGCCGCGCAGATGTTGGCCGACGAGCTCACCCATCCGGACGACGAGACCGAGATCGTGCTCGGGGTCGAGGGTCGCTACGTCGCCCGGCTGGAGCCGTGGCACGAGACCCGACAGCAGACGGTCTCCCCGGCGAGCGGCGGTGCCGCCTTCCGCCTCGACTTCACGATGCCGGGCCCGCTCACCAACCTGCGCTGGCAGGCGTTCGAGGCGCGCCCCCCGGGCCCCGGCGAGATCCAGATCGCGGTGCGTGCGACCGGGCTCAACTTCCGGGACGTCATGTACGCGATGGGCATGCTCTCCGACGAGGCGGTCGAGAACGGCTTTGCCGGGGCGACGCTCGGGATGGAATGCGCCGGCGACGTGGTGGCGCTCGGCTCGGACGTCACCGGGTTCAAGGTCGGTGACTCGGTGGTGTGCTTCGCCCCGGCCTGCTTCTCGTCGCTGGTGACGACCGCAACCACCGCCGTCGCCCACAAGCCGAACCGCTGGAGCTACGCCGAGGCGGCGACGGTGCCGAGCGCGTTCTTCACCGTGTACTACGCGCTCCACCATCTCGCCCAGCTCCAGCCGGGCGAGCGCGTGTTGCTGCACGGGGCCGCCGGCGGCGTCGGCATGGCGGCGATCCAGTACGCGCGCTATCGCGGGGCCGAGGTCTTCGCGACTGCCGGCACCGAGGAGAAGCGCGACTTCCTGCGCTTGCTGGGGGTCGAGCACGTGCTCGACTCGCGCTCGCTCGACTTCGCCGACGAGGTCATGCGGCTGACTGGCGGCGCCGGGATCGACGTCGTCCTGAACTCACTGTCCGGCGAGGCGGTGACGAAGAATCTCGAGATTCTGCGGCCTTTCGGGCGCTTCCTCGAGCTCGGCAAGCGCGACTTCTACGAGAACGCGCGCGTCGGTCTGCGCCCGTTCCGGAACAACATCTCGTACTTCGGCATCGACGCCGACCAGCTCCTCGTCGAGCGTAGCGCCCTGGCCGGCCGCCTGTTCCGCGAGGTGATGACCTTGCTCGAGCAGCGCGCGTTCCGTCCCCTGGTGCATCGCGCGTTCTCCGCCGACCAGGTGACCGACGCGTTCCGCTACATGCAGCAGTCGCGTCAGATCGGCAAGGTGGTCCTCACCTACGAGACGCCGCTCTCCATGGTGAGCGAGGCCCTGCCAGTGCCGCGCGCGCTCACCCTCGCTGGCGACGCGACCTATCTGGTGACCGGCGGCCTCGGCGGGTTCGGGCTGGCCACCGCGCGCTGGCTGGCGGCGCGGGGAGCCCGGCACCTGGCGCTGCTCGGGCGTAGCGGCGCCGCTCGCGAGGAGGCGCGCACCGCGGTCGAGGAGCTGACCGCCGCCGGGGTGCAGGTGCACGTGCTCACCGCCGACGTCGCCGACCGCACCTCGCTCGACGCGGCGCTGGCCGAGCTGTCGGCCGCGGCACCTGCGGTGCGCGGAGTGATTCACGCCGCGATGGTCCTCGACGACGGACTGATCAGGAACCTGGATCCGGCTCGAATCGCAGGCGTGCTGGGTCCGAAGGCCCGCGGCGCACTCAACCTGCACGAGGCGTCCCTCGGCTGGCGGCTCGACTTCTTCGTGATGTACTCGTCGGCCACCACCGCCTTCGGTAACCCGGGCCAGGCGAGCTACGTCGCCGCGAACTGCTATCTCGAGAGCCTGGCGCGCGCCCGGCGCGCCGCCGGACTGCCGGCGATCGCGGTGGGCTGGGGGCCGATCGCGGATGTCGGTTACCTCGCGCGCAACACCGAGGTGCGCGACTCGCTCGATGGCAAGCTCGGTGGCCGCACGCTCACCGCCGCGCGAGCGCTCGACGAGCTGGAGCAGCTCCTGCTGGCCGACCGCAGCGGGACCGCGGTGCTCGACATCGACTGGCGAGGGCTCGCTCGAGTGCTGCCCGCGGTGCGCGACCCACGGTTCTCGATGGTGGTCGGTGGCACCGGCGACGACGGCGGCGACGCCGGGCACGGTGGTGACCTGCGCGTGATGCTGGCGGGTCTGCCCGAGGCCGAGATGGTCGACAAGGTCGCCACCCTGCTGGTCGAGCAGGTGGCGAAGGTGCTGCGCACGACGCCGGAGAAGATCGACCGCGACCGCTCCATCTACGACCTCGGCATGGACTCGCTGATGGCGGTCGAGCTGCACATGGCGATGGAGGAGCGATTCGGCGTCAGTGTTCCGATGATGGCGATCACCGAGGGCGCCGGCATTCGGCAGCTCGCGTCGCGACTGTCGAAGCAGATCGCGGGGAGCGCCGATGCCTCCGGCCACCGCGACGCGGTGGCGGCGCTGGTTGCCCGCCACGCCGAGGAGGAGCACCTCACCGACGATCAGCTCGACGAGCTGGTGACCCAGGCCCGGGCCGATGCCGGCGCCCGCAGGAGACTGCTGCCGTGACCGATTCGCGTAACCGTCTGTTCGGGATGTCGGCAAAGGCCAAGGAGCATCTCGTCAAGCGCATGTTGGAGCGGCGCGCCAAGCGGCCACAGCAGGGCCCCACCGCGCGCGTGAGCGCGGGCTCGGGTGGGAGTGGGGCGGGCCCCGCGCAGGGTGATGCCTACGACGCATTCTTTCGATTCGATCAGCTTCCCGGCTACCACGAGCTCCACGTGCAGAAGGCGGCCGCGGCTCGACTCGGCATCGCCAATCCGTACTTCAGGCTGCACGAGCGGGTGGCGCGTGACACCACGGTCATCGGCAATCGCGAGTACGTGAACTTCGCCAGCTACAACTATCTCGATCTCTGCGGGCACGAGGCGGTGTCGTCGGCGGCGAAGGAGGCGATCGACCGCTTCGGCACCTCGGCCTC
The DNA here is from genome assembly GCA_024234875.1 of Ectothiorhodospiraceae bacterium. Classification (GTDB taxonomy): domain Bacteria; phylum Pseudomonadota; class Gammaproteobacteria; order HK1; family HK1; genus JACKNM01. Next base: position 102,482 of record JACKNM010000005.1, read on the forward strand.
CGCGAGTCGTCCGGTGTCCGGCGATCGACCCATCCAGCGCGAGCTCGAGCAGGCACTGGCGGCGATCCACGGCGCCGAGGACTGCGTGGCGTTCGTGAGCGGCTGGGCCACCAACGTCACCACCCTCGGCCACCTGTTCGGACCGAAGGACCTCATCCTCCACGACGCGCTGATTCACAACAGTGCGACCCAGGGTGCGCTGCTGTCGGGCGCGCGGCGGCTGCCGTTTCCGCACAACGACTGGGAGGCGCTCGACGCCATCCTGCGCCGCGAGCGAAGCCGGCACGAGCGCGTGGTGGTGGTGATCGAGGGCATCTACAGCATGGACGGGGACTTCCCCGACCTGCCGCGCTTCATCGAGGTCAAGCGCCGCCACAAGGCGTTCCTGATGGTCGACGAGGCGCATTCGCTCGGGGTGCTCGGCGAGCACGGCTTCGGTATCGGCGAGCACTTCGGCATCGATCCCCACGACGTCGACATCTGGATGGGCACGCTCAGCAAGACCCTGGCGAGTTGCGGTGGCTACATCGCGGGCGAGGGCGCCCTGGTCGAGTACCTGAAGTTCACCGCGCCCGGCTTCCTGTACAGCGTGGGCATGGCGCCCCCGGTCGCGGCCGCGGCGCTGGCGGCGCTCAACGTGATGGCCTCGGAACCCGAGCGGGTGGCCCGACTGCACGAGCGCAGCACGCTGTTCTACGCGCTCGCCAGCGAGGCGGGGCTCAACACCGGACACAGCGCCGGCTACTCGGTCATCCCGGTGATCGTCGGCAGCTCGATCAAGGCGGCACGGCTCTCGAACGCCCTGTTCGAGCGCGGCATCAACGTGCAACCGATCATCTATCCGGCGGTGGAGGAGCGCGCGGCTCGGCTGCGGTTCTTCATGAGCTGTGCCCACACCCCGGAGCAGATCCGCTCGACGGTGTCCGTGGTGGCCGAGGAGCTGGCGAGGCTCGAGCGCAAGCCGTCGCGGGCACGCGCTGGCTGAGGTCATGGGCCCGCTGCCGGCGGCCGCGCGGCGCGAGCCCCGGTCGGCCGGGCGCACGATGCGCGTCGCACTGCTCCAGGACCACCTCAGAGTCGGCGGGACCGAGCGCCAGAGCGTGCAGATCGCCCGCCTTCTCGGCGAGGCGGGCCACCAGGTCCGACTGCTGGTATTTCGCCCCGGTGGTGCGCTCGATGCGGTCGCGCGTGCCGCCGGCGTCGACCTCGTGCACCTGCAGCCGTTCGATCTCGGCACCGATCTCCTCGCACCCGGGCTGGTGTCCGCGGTTCGGCGTTTCTCCCCCGAGGTGGTGCTGTGCATGGGCCGGGTGGCCAATGCCTACGCCGGCTGGCTGGCATCGCGATTGCCCGACTGCGCGGTCGTCGGTAGCGTGCGCACCGGGAAGGCGTTGCCGTGGTCGAACCGCTGGTCGTTCCGCCGCACCCGCGCGGTGTTGGTGAACAGCGCCTGGTGGCGGGCCCGGTTGGTGCGCGAAGGCGTGCCGGACGATCGGGTGTTCCTGGTCGAGAACGGGCTGGCGGTGGACCTCGACGCGGCGCTCGACGCGGGTGGCGCGGTGCGCGACGCCCTGCGTGACGAGCTCGGTGCGCGCGAGGGCTGCGTCGTGGCGCTGGTGGTGGCCGGGCTTCGGGCCGGCAAGCGTCACCAGTGGCTGCTGCGCGCGATGGCCGGTGTCGACGCGCGCCGCGAGTGGCAGCTCTGGGTCGTCGGCGACGGACCGTGCCTCGCCGCCTGCCGGGCGCTCGCCGAGCGCCTCGGAATCGGCGAGCGGGTGCGGTTCCTCGGCCACCAGGTGGAGCCGGCGCGGTTCTACGGTGCTGCCGACATCGCGGTGTCGGCGTCGGTGGAGGACGCGATGCCGAACTTCCTCGTCGAGGCGCAGTGGGCCGCGCGGCCGGCGGTCGCCTGCCGGGTGCGTGGGGTGTCGGAGGTGGTGGTCGACGGGGCCACCGGGTTCACGGTCGAGCCAGACGACGTCGGTGGCTTTCGCGCCGCGGTGCGCGAGCTGGTCGACGATCCGGCGCTGAGGGCACGCCTCGGCGACGCGGCGCGCGTGAGCGCGCGCGAGCGGTTCGAGCCGCGCCGCCAGGCGGCACGACTCGCCGAGCGCCTCGCGGCGCTGCGGGGCTGACCTTGGCCGTCTCGTCTCGGGTCGAGGCCAAGCCGCCATCGCCGCTGGCGCAGTCGCCGGCGACGGCGACGCCCGCCGCGCTTCCCGGTGGGAGCGCCTGTCGCGTCGAGTACGTCTTCATCACCTTCCCCACCCTGTCCGAGACCTTCTACCAGCGCGAGGTTCGCGCGCTGCGCGACCACGGTGCCGATCTCCACCTGCACTCGCTGTGGGGTGGGGGCGACGATTTCGATGGCATGCCGGTGCGCCGCTTCGCCAAGTGGCGCCTGCTCCTGCTGCCGTGGTGGCTCGGCTACTGGAGCGTGCGCCGCCCGCGCGCCGTCGCGGGCACGCTGGTCGACATGGCGCGACGCTGGCCTCCGTCCTGGCTCTCCCTCGGTGAGAACCTGCTCGGGCTCGCCTACGCGGTGCTCGAGGCGCGACGCCTCGAGGGCGCCACGCGGGCAGCGCCGGTCGTGGTGCAGGCGGCGTGGGCGAGCGCGCCGGCGAGCACCGCGCTCGCGCTCGGTCGCCTGCTCGGATTGCCGTTCACCACTGGCGCCCACGCCTACGACCTGTTCCATCATGGTGGCGACTGGCTGCTGGAGCCGAAGCTGCGCGAGGCGACGGCGGTGATCACCTCGACCGCGATGGCACGCGACGCCGCGTGCCGCCGCGGCGCGGACCCGCAGGCGGTGACCGTCGTGCGCCGCGGTCTCGAGGCAATGCCACCGCCGAGACCGCCGCGTGCCCCGCGCTCGACGCTGCGACTGCTGGCGGTGGGTCGACTGGTGGAGAAGAAGGGGTACGCCGAGCAGATCGCCATCTACCGTGCGCTCGCCGCGGCCGGTGTTCCCTTCCAGGCGCGAATCGTCGGCGGTGGGCCACTCGCCGATGCGCTGCGTCGTCAGATTCGGTCCGCCGGGCTCGGCGGCGAGGTCGAGCTGCTCGGGCCGATGGACCACGCGGCGGTGGTCGCTCAGTACGAATGGGCCGACGTGCTGCTCTTCACCGGGCGCGTCGCGGCCGACGGTGACCGTGACGGGCTCCCGAACGTGGTGCCCGAGGCGATGGCCCACGGCGTTCCGGTGGTGGTGGCGCCGGCCGCGGGAGTGCTCGAGGCGGTCGACCACGGACGGACCGGGCTGGTGGTGGCGCTCGACGACGTCGACGGTTGGGTGGCGGCACTGTGCCGTCTGCAAACCGACGACGCGCTCTACCACCGCCTGGTCGCCGCGGGGCGGGCGTGGGTGGCGCGGCACTTCGACGGCGCCAGCAACGCGCGCGCCCTGCTCGACGTGCTCGTCCAGGCGGCCAGCGCGGCTGGCGACTCCGAGCGGTAGGCGCGCGATGCGACTCCTCTACGACGTCACCAAGGCCCATGTCGGTCGACATGCGTCCGGTCTGATGCGCGTGAGCCGCTGCCTCGGTGTCGCGCTCGCCCGCGTCCACGAGGCGGTGGTGCCGGTGCGCTGGCACGGCCGGCGGCGCGCCTACGTGACAGTCGCCGACGGCGCTGCGGTGATTGGCGCACCGACCGATGCGCTGCTGGTCCCCGAGCTCTTCTGCGAGCCGGAGCGTCCGGGGCATGATGCCTGGCTCGCCGGCTGCCGGGCGCTGCGGGTGGCGCTGTTCCACGACGCCATTCCCCTCCAGCACCCGGAATTCAGCTGGCCGCAAAGCGTGCAGCGCCACCCGCATTACCTGAAGTCGCTCACCGGTCTCGACCTGGTGCTCGCGGTGTCGCGGGCGAGCGAACGCGTCCTCGCCGGTTACTGGGACTGGCTGGGGGTCACGCGTCGTCCCCGTCTCGGCACCATCCGCCTCGGCGCCGACCTCCCGGGCGTGCCGCGGGCGGCGCGCGCCGACGCTCGGCGCGAGGACCTCGTGCTGGCGGTCGGCATCGTGGAGCCGCGCAAGGGCCAGGACCTGCTGCTCGACGCGCTCGAGCAGCGCTGGGCGGCCGGCGCGTCGACCCGACTGGTCCTGGTCGGGCGGGTGAACCCGCACTTCGGGCGGCCGATGGTGGCTCGGGTGCGCGCCCTGCGCCGCCGGCGGCTGCCGGTCGAGCACCACACCGGGCTCGACGACGCGGCGCTCGGCAAGCTGCTCGCGCGCGCATCGTTGCTCGCCTTCCCGTCACGCGCCGAGGGGCTCGGCCTGCCGGTGTTGGAGGCGATGTGGATGGGGGTGCCGTGTGTCGCGAGCGACATCCCCTCGGTGCGCGAGACTGCCGACGGTGGTGGTTGCGCGTTGTTCCCGAGCGGCGACGCGACGGCGCTGCGTCAGGTGCTCGACGGATTGCTCGGCCCCGGAGGCGCGCCGGCACTCGCCCGCCTGCGCGGCGAGGCGGTGGCCCGCGAGCTGCCCACCTGGACGGGCGCCGCGCAGCAGGTCGTCGCCGCGATCGGTGCCGCCGGCGCCGGGCGCGACCGGGGCGGGTGACGGCGCGGCCATCGGGCCGCGGAGGTCGGCACGGCGTGCGGGGACCCGTCGTCAGGCCCGTGGCGTGATCTCCGAGGTCGACGGCTCGCGCTCCGTCGTCAGCGACTCCAGGCTCTCGTGACGCAACCGGCTGGTCAGCAGATCGCCCGACTCCTCGAGGATCGGATAGGCGGTGGAGGCGAGCAACGAGTTGATCTGCGCGAGGTCGCGGATCACGTCGAGATGGATCGGGCTGGAGTCGATGCTGGCGGCGGTGCCCTCACGCAGACGCGTCAGGTGGCCGGTGGCGCTCGCGCGCTCCAGCGCGCGGAACCGGTCCTTCTCCTGCACCAGCTGGCGCGCGGTCTCGACGTCGCTCGACACGAAGACGTTGAGGGCGAGCTGGAGGTTGGCGAGCACGCGGGCATGCAGGTCGGTGAGCTCGGTCCAGCCCTGGGACGAGAATCGGCGGTCACCGTCGATGCGCTTGCGTGCGAGCTGCAGGAGGTTCTTCTCCACGATGTCGCCGATGTGCTCGAGCTTGACCGTGAACGAGGCGATCTCCATGCACCGCCCGCTCTCGTCCTCGTCGAGTCGATTGCGGCTGACCTGCACCAGGTAGTGCTTGATCGCGTTGTTCATGCGATCGACCTGGTCGTCCATGCGCTCGATCTGACCGATGACCGTCTTGTCCACCGTCTGGAAGGCGTCGATCGAGCGGCGCAGCATCAGCTCGACCCAGTCGGCCATGCGCAGGACCTCCCGCGTCGCGCAGGCGAGGGCGAGCCGGGGCTGGTCGATCGAGCGCTCGTCGAGGTGGCTCGGATTGCCGAGCGGCGTGGCGAGGGTCTGCGGATCGGCGCGGTCGGGTAGCCAGCGCTCGGCCAGTCGAGCGGCGACGCTGACCACGGGCAGGAACAGCACCACCAGGGTGAGGTTGAATCCGAGGTGGAAGAGCACCACGCGCTGCACCGGGCCGAGGCCCAGGCGGTCGGCCTCGGCCGCGGCGAGCGGGAGAATCCAGGGCAGGGCGGCGAGCACCGCCAGCGCGCCGACGGTTCGGAAGCCGAGGTTGCCGAGCGGGATGCGGCGCTCGCGACGCTCGCGACGCAGGCTCAGCACCACCGGGACGAGGCCGGCACCGGCATTGGCGCCGAGCACGAGAGTGACCGCCAGCTCGACCGGGATCACGTGCGCCCCGGTGAGCGAGGCCACCAGCAGCACGGTGGCGACGCTCGAGTGGGCGACCCAGGCGAAGAGCGCGGCGACCAGGAACGCGAGCGCCGGCTCGCTCGCCAGCGGCTCGATCAGCGCAGGCAGGCTCTCGGCCTCGCGCATCGCCGCCCCGGACTCGCCGATCAGTCGCAGCGACAGCAGGATGAGCCCGAGCCCGATCATCGTCCGGCCGAGCTGGCGCGGGCGGCGCTCGGCGGTGGCGAGGAACAGCACCGTGCCGATCAGGAGCAGCAAGGGCGACAACCAGCGCAGATCGAGTGACAGCACCAGCACCGCCAGGGCCGAGCCGACATCGGCGCCGAGCATCACCGCCAGGGCGACCGGCGTCGTGAGCAGGCCGCTCGCCACGAACGACATGGTGAGCAGGGCCGCCGCGGTGGCGCTCTGCAATGCGAATCCGACGCCGGTACCCGCCACCGCGGCCTGCACCCGGCCACCCATCGCACGCGCGACCGTTCGGCGCAGGCTCGCCGCGTACGCGCGCTCGATGCCGGTGCGCACCATCCGGGTCGCCCACAGCAAGAGTGCGACGCCCCCGGCGATGCCGAGCAGGATGTCGAGACCGGAGTGTGGCGGCATCGGTCGGTCGGTCCTCCAGGAAGGCGCGCGGTGCTCCGCCAGCGCCTCGGTGATGCGTCAGTGTAACGAAAACGTCATATCACGGGCGGCCGTCGATGGTCCGAGCCCTGTGCCGCATTTTCGAGCGGCGGGCGTCCTGCTTGCCGCTCGCGCCGTCACGGCGCGAGAATTCCGCGCTCGATCACCGGCTCGAAGGACTCGCCATGCAGACTCTCATCGCGCCCGCTCGCATCGTCGACGGTACCGGCTCGGTCGCGGCCGGCCACGCGGTCCTCGTCGACGGCGAGCGCATCGCGCGCATCGCCCCCACCGCGACCTTCGACGGCTTCACCGGGCCGTGCATCAACGCCCCCGAGGCCACCTTGCTACCCGGACTGATCGACTGCCATGTCCACCTCTGCTTCGGCGCCGAGCCCAATCCGGGCGAGGTCGTCGAGCGCATGCGCCCCGGCGACATCACCATGCGCGCCTTGCTCAACGCGCAGCGCACGCTTGCCGGTGGCATCACCGCGGTGCGCGACTGCGGCGGCAAGGACTACCTCGAGTTCGCGGTTCGCGACGCCTGCAACCGCGGCCAGCTCCTCGGGCCGACGATTCGCGCCGCCGGGCGAATGATCTGTATGACCGGCGGACACGGCAATCGGTTCGGTCGGGTGGCCGATGGCGTCGACGACGTGGTCCGCGCGGTCCGCGAGCAGGTCCACGCCGGCTCCGATCTGGTGAAGATCATGGCCACCGGTGGCGTGATGACGCCCGGGGTGAATCCCGAGGACGCCCACTACTCGGCCGAGGAGATGGCGGCGGGCATCGCCGAGGGACATCGCTTCCACAAGACCTGCGCGAGCCATGCGCAGGGGGCGGAGGGGATCCTGAACGCGGTGCGCGGTGGCATCGACTCGATCGAGCACGGAATCTTCATGACCGAGCGCTGCATCGCGGAGATGCTCGAGCGCGGCACCGTGCTCGTGCCGACGCTGGCGGCGCTGGCCAACATCCTCGAGTCGGCGGATCGCGGGATCCCCGACTACGTGGTCGAGAAGGCCCGACGCATCGGCGAGGTGCATCGTGAGTCGGTGCGCGCGTTCTATCGCGCCGGCGGGCGCATCGCGATGGGCACCGATGCCGGCACCCCGTTCAATCGCCACGGCGAGAACGCGCAGGAGCTGCGCTACATGGTGGACGTCGGCATCTCGCCGCTCGACGCGATCACCATGTCGACCGCCAACGGTGCGGACCTCATGCGCCTCGCCGACACCGGGCGGGTGCGCGAGGGGGCGGTGGCCGACCTGCTGCTGGTCGACGGTGACCCGCTCGAGGACATCTCCCGTGTCGCCGATCCGGCGCACCACCGCCTGGTGATGCGCCGGGGCACGGTCGCGCACGGCGGCGCGTCGACACCCGTGGGCGCGGCGTTCCGCGACGCCGCGCAGTAGGCGCGATGTCGCCGCCGTTGGGTCAGCCGGGCCGCCGCGTCACTGCGCGGTGACGCCGCCGTCGACCACCATGCTCGAGCCGGTCATGAACGCGGAGTCGTCGGAGGCGAGGAAGACGATGGCGCGGGCGATGTCGTCGGCGGTGCCGAGCCGTCCCATCGGGTGGAAGCGCTCCGAGACCTGACGCGCCTCGCCGACGTCGTTGCTGCCGGCCATGCGCGCGCGCGAGACGAAGGTCTGTGCGCCCATGTCGGTGTCGATGACCCCAGGGTGCACCGAGTTCACGCGAATGCGGTCGCCCTTGCGCGCGAACGCGAGCGCGGTGGACTTGGTGAACAGGGTGACGCCTCCCTTGGTCATCGAGTAGAGCGCATCGAGCTGCGATCCGACGAGGCCCGCGATCGACGCGAGATTCACGATCGCGCTGCCCTGTGGGCTGGTCGCGGCGGCGGCGCGCAGATCCGGGGCGCAGAGCTTGGTGCCCAGGAACACGCCCGTCATGTTGACCGCGACCAGTCGGCTCCAGTCCTCCAGCGACGCTTCCTCGAAGTCGCGTCCGAGGAAGATCCCGGCGTTGTTGACGAGGACGTCGAGCCGGCCGTAGCGCGCTCGCGCCGCGTCCAGGGCGGCCTTCCAGCCCGCCTCGGTGGTGACGTCGAGGGGCACGAAGAGCGCATCGCCGCCGGCCCCGGTGATCGCCTCCACGGTCCGCCGTCCCGCATCCTCGAGCACGTCGCCGACCACCACCCGCGCGCCCACCGATGCCATCAGGCGAGCCGTCTCGCCGCCGATGCCCCGCGCGCCGCCCGAGATCAGGGCCACCTTGCCGTCGAGCCTGTTCATCGCCGTCTCCGTGCTGGTGTGGTGAAGGAGGCCGATTCTTGCGCAGGCCGGCCCGTCGCGTCGACGCCGGGAGGTGGCCCGCGGCGCCGGTGCCTACACCGGCGCGACGGGCACGGGTCGGGTGCTCACGGCAGCAGCACCGCGGCGCCGGTGAGCTGGCCCGCCCGCAGACGCGCGAGCGCCTCGTTGGCTGCGGTGAGTGGAAACGTCTCGACCTCGGTGCGGACCGGAACCCGCGGCGCGAGCGCGAGGAAGGACTCACCGTCGGCCCGGGTCAGGTTCGCGACCGAGACCACGCGCTTCTCCCGCCACAGCAGCGCGTAGGGGAAGGACGGGATGTCGCTCATGTGGATCCCTCCGCAGACCACGGTGCCGCCGGGGCGGATGGCGGCGAGCGCGGTCGGCAGCAGGGCGCCGACCGGGGCGAAGAGGATCGCGGCGTCGAGCGGCTCCGGTGGCGCCTGGTCGGAGCCGCCGGCCCAGGTCGCTCCGAGACGCCGGGCGAAGGCCTGGGCGTCGGTGTCGCCGGGGCGCGTGAAGGCGACGACCTCGCGCCCCTCGTGGCGGGCGACCTGGGCGACGATGTGCGCGGCGGCGCCGAAGCCGTAGATGCCGAGTCTGCGTGCGTCGCCGGCCATGCGCAGTGAGCGATACCCGATCAACCCGGCACAGAGCAGCGGTGCGGCCGCGGCGTCGTCGTAGGCGTCGGGGACGGGGAAGCAGAAGCGCTCGTCGGCGACCGCGTACTGCGCGTAACCTCCCGGGATCTGGTAGCCGGTGAAGCGCGCGCGCGGGCACAGGTTCTCCTGTCCGCCGCGGCAGTAACGGCAGGTGCCGCAGGTCCAGCCGAGCCACGGGATCCCGACCCGGTCACCGGCACGATATCGCTCGGCGCCGATCCCGCACTCGACCACCCGGGCGACGATCTCGTGCCCCGGAATGACCGGGTGACCGAGGTCCGGGAGGTCGCCGTCGACGACGTGCAGATCGGTGCGACACACCGCGCAGGCGACCACCCGCACCAGCACCTCGCCCGGGCCCGGCTCCGGCCGGGGTCGCCGACGCGCGACCAGGGTGGCGCCCGGGTGGTCCAGCTCCATCGCCAACATCGATGCCGCATCGCTCATCGCGAATCGCCACCCTCGCGCTTCGTCTGCCCGAGTCGAGCCTCGCGCACCGCGATGTAGAGGGTGCTGCCGGCGATCAAGACGGCGCCGAGCCACATCTCCAGATCGGGGATCTCGCCGAAGATCAGGAAGCCGAGGAGGGCCGCATACAGCAGCCGGCTGTACTCGAAGGGCGCGATCGCGGTGGCCTCGCCGACGCGCAGCCCGCGCACCATCGACGATTGACCCCAGGCCGAGAACAGGCCCATCGCCGCGATCACCGCCAGCTCCTCGAGGTTCGGGGTGCGCCACACGAGGGCGGCCGGGATCAGCGCGATGGTGCCCATCACGAGGTACGTGTAGAGCACGATGGTCAGCGGGCTCTCGGTGCTGGTGAGCCGCTTCACGCTGGTGGTGACACCGGCGGCGAACAGCGCCGAGCCGAGCGCGGCCAGGGTCCACGGGTCGAAGTCGGTCGCCCCCGGGCGCACGCAGACGACGACGCCGAGAAAGCCGACCAGGGTCGCCAACGTGCGCCGCCAGCGAACCGTCTCGCCGAGCAGGAGGACCGCGAGCACCAGCATGAACAGGACGCGGGTGAACCCGAGCGTGGTCGCCAGCGCGAGGTCGAGGTGGCGGACGGCGAAGAAGAAGCAGACCAGCCCGCCCATTCCGAACAGGCTGCGCACCAGGTGCAGCCCCGGTCGACGAGTGCGCAGGATGACCGGCCCGGCGCGCACCGCCACCGGCAGGACGAACAGCAGGGCGAATGCCGTGCGCAGCACCAGCACCTCCCATACCGACATCGTCCGGCCGATCACCTTGAGCGCGACCGCCATGGCGGAGAAGGCGAGCGACGCGGAGAGGATCCACAGCGCGCCCCGCGCGTTGCCGGGCAACTGTTCCCAGCGCCGAGCCGCGGCCTCGACGATGCGGCGCCACGGGCGAGCGCCTGCGCCGGCCGGCCGCGGGGTCACCGGGCGTTCAACCCGTGAGCCGGCGTTGTCCGGCGCCCGTCTCGGCGCTCGGGTTTCCTGCTACGCTGCATCTTTCGACGCGCAAGGGTACAACACACCGATGGCCTCGTCCCCGCCCGCCATCCCGAATCGAATCGTGCGTGAGATGGCGACCCCGTCGGGCCCGCGCGCGCCGCGCGCCGACGGACACGGCTCGCCACACCGTATGAACCTCAACGAGTGCCCGTATCCGCCGTCGCCGGTGGCGGTGCGTGCGATGCGCGCTGCGTGCGAGACGGTGAATCGCTACCCGGATCCGAGCTGGGGCGCGTTGGTGGCGGCGGTCTCGGCGCGTACCGGCATCGCGGCCTCGCGCATCGTGGTCGGTAACGGCAGCGACGAGTTGATCGTGAATGCGGGGCGGGTCGCCCTCGAGCCGGGCGACGAGGTGGTGGTGCCGGTGCCGTCGTTTCCCGGCTACAACAAGTGCGCGGCGCTGTTCGGCGCCCGCGTCGTCGCGGTGCCGGTGCGCGACGACGGCGCCGTCGACGTCGATGCCATGCTGGCGGCGACGGGACCACGCACGCGGCTGGTGTTCGCCGCCACGCCGAACAATCCGACCGGCGCGATGCTGCCCGCGGCCGACGTCGCGCGGCTGGCAGCGGCGGTGCCGAGCAGCGCGCTGCTGGTGATCGACGAGGCCTACCACGAGTTCGCGATCCACGCCGGTGGTGACGAGCATCTGCCGGCGCTGGCCCGCCGCGACGGGCCCTGGGCCAGTTTCCGGACGTTGTCGAAGGCGTACGGGCTCGCCGGCATCCGCGTCGGCTACTGTCTCGCCGGCTCCGACGACCTCGCGCAGGCGTTCCAGAAGGTGCGCGCCCCGTTCAACGTGAACGCGGTGGCGCAGGCTGGTGCGCTGGCAGCATGGGACGACCTCGACCACGTGCACGGAATTCTCGACGCGACCCGAGTCGAGCGCGAGCGCATCGCCGCCGGGCTGCGTGAGCTCGGTTGCGAGCCGTTCCCGAGCGTCGCCAACTTCGTGACCGCGCGTACCCCGCGCGCGGCGGCGGAGGTCGTTGCCGGGCTCGAGACGCGCGGGGTGCTGATCTCGCGTCTGATGGCGCCCGGATTCGAGCAGTACATCCGAGTCACGGTGGGCCTGCCCGAGGATACCGACGCCGTTCTCGACGGTCTCGCCGACCTTCTCGGTCGGCGCTGAGCGGCCATGAGCGGCAAGCCCGCCGCGGCCTCGGGCGGGCGGCTCGGCGCGCTGCGCGAGCCGCTGTACCGGCGCTTCTGGCTCGGATCGCTGGCATCGGTCGGTGCCACCCAGCTGCTGTTCGTCGGCCAGGGCTGGCTGGTGTACCGGCTGAGTGGCTCGGCGTTCGACCTCGGGCTGCTCGGCGCGGCGGCGTCGCTGCCCACGATCGTGGTCAACCTGCTCGGCGGCGCGCTGGCCGACCGGCTCGACAAGCGTCGAGTGCTGGTGGTGACCACCGCGATGGTCGCGACGTTGTTGATGGTGCTCGCCGTCCTCGACGGCAGCGGGATCGTCCGCGTCTGGCACGTGCTGCTGGTGTCGGGGTTGATCGCGCTGGTATCGGGCGTCGACTGGCCGACGCGCCAGGCGATCTTCCCGAGCCTCATCTCGCGTCAGCACATGCTGAGCGCGATCGCATTGAACGCGATCCTGTGGCAGGGAACGCGAATGATCATGCCGGCGGCGGGCGGGGCGCTGATCGCGGTCGGCGGCACCAGCACGTTGTTCGGGTTGGCGAGCTGCGGCTTCCTGGTGATGTTGCTGGTACTGCGCACGATGCCGCCGGTGCCGCCGCGTCCTGGTGCGGGATCGTCGGTCGAGCAGGTGATCGAGGGGGTGCGTTACATCGCGGGCAATCGGTTGTTCCGCGTCCTCATCCCGTTGACCTACGTCAGCATGTTCTTCGGGACCTCGTTCCTGCAGCTCATGCCCGCGTTCGCCAAGATCCTGGGGGTGGGTGAGCAGGGGTTCGGCGCGCTGGTCTCGTCGTCGGGTGTCGGCTCGGTCGCGGGCACGCTGGTCGTCGGCCTGATCAGGCCCGGCCATCACCTCGGGCGGGTCATGCTCTCGGGCCTCGTGTTCTCCACCGGCGGGCTGTTCGCCTTCGCGCTGGTGACCGGTCTCGCGCCGAGCGCGCCGTGGGCCCTCGGTGCGGCGCTGTTCTTCGTGTTCTTCGCCAACTTCGCCGCCGCGTTGTTCCTGATCACCTCCACCACCGTGCTCCAGCTCCACGTGCCCGACAGCCTGCGCGGGCGCGTGATGGGCATCCACGCCATCACCTACAGCCTGATCGCACTGGGTGGCCTGTTCGCGGGGGCGGTGGCCTCGGTGCTCGGGGCGCCGGCAGCGGTGGTGATCGGTGCCGGCGTGGTGCTGGTCTCGACGCTCGTCGTCGCCGCCACCCAGCCCGAGGTCAGGGAGCTGGCCGAGGGCACCGGGCCGACCGACTGAGCCCGTCGGCGCCGGGTATCCGCGATACACTGCGCGCCTTGCGCGCGAGCTGGAGGAACGAGGACATGGCGCGGATCGACGGGGATCGGCTGCTCGCGGATCTGCGGGCGCTGCGAGCGTTCGGGGCCACCGGCACGGGGGTGGTGCGCCCGTCGTTGTCGGAGGTCGACATGCGGTCGCGGCACTGGCTGGTGGAGCGGCTCGCCGCGGCCGGGCTCGACGCCGGAATCGACGGGCTCGGCACCGTCTACGGCCGCGCGCGCAAGACGCGCGACGTGCTGCTCCTCGGCTCCCACACCGACACCCAGCCGACCGGTGGATGGCTCGACGGCGCGCTCGGGGTGATCTACGGCCTGGAGGTGGCGCGCGCGCTCGGTGCCGATCCGGCGACGCGCGATCTCGGTGTCGACGTCGCCTCGTGGATCGACGAGGAGGGCACCTATCGCGGCTGGATCGGCAGTCTCGGGTTCGTCGGGCAGCTTCCCGACGAGTGGGTCGAGACCGCCACCGACGCCAGCGGCAAGCGCTTCACCGAAGCGTTGCGCGACGCCGGGCTCGCCGGGCGACCGCGTTTCACGCTCGATCCGTCGCGATACCGCGGCTACGTGGAGGCCCACATCGAGCAGGGACCGTGGCTCGAGGAGGAGGGCAAGCGCATCGGGGTGGTCACCGGGATCGTCGGCATCCGGCAGATGCGGATCCGTGCCGTCGGTCAGCAGAATCACGCCGGCACCACGCCGATGGCGCGTCGTCGTGACGCCGGCCGTGCCCTGGTCGCGCTCGCCCATGCGATCCACACCGCGTTTCCCGACCACGTCGGGCCGCGCACGGTATGGACCATCGGCTGGATGCGGTTCGAGCCGGGCGCGCCGAGCATCGTGCCGGGCGTGGCGACGATGAACCTCCAGTTCCGCGACGTCGACGAGGCGATTCTCGACCGACTCGAGGCGCTCGCGAGAGAGCTGGTGGCGAAGGCGGGCGGCGACGGGGTCGAGGTCTCCATCGAGTCGCCGGCGGCCACCGCGGGCGCGATGATGGACGAGACGCTGCGCGCTCATCTCGAGCGGGCGGCCGAGGCGCATGCGCCCGGCGCCTGGATGCCGATGCCGAGTGGCGCCGGTCACGATGCCCAGGTGCTGGCGCGCCGGCTGCCGAGCGCGATGCTGTTCATCCCGAGCATCGGTGGCATCAGCCACTCGTTCGACGAGAACACCGGCGACGACGACATCGTCCTCGGTTGCCAGGTGCTCGCCGACGCCGTGGTGTCGATCCTGGGCGCTTGATACCACCTCGGGGGGTGGTCGCGAGGGGACAGGCAGGCTGCGCGAGCCAGTCCCCGGGCGAGGCAGCCCCCGTTGCTCAGGCCCGCGCCAGGCGCCGGTAGGCCACCAGGGCGATCAACCCGGTCGCCGCGATGATCCAGCCCATGGGGCGGGCGGTGCCGTCGTGCAGGGTGCCGACCAGGGATGCGGCGAGCGCGCCGATCCCGAACTGCAGGCCGCCGAACAGCGCGGCGGCCGCTCCGGCCGCGCGCGGGAAGTCCCGCAGCGCCCCAGCCACCGCGTTGGCACCGACGAAGCCGATCATGCCGACGAAGAAGAACAGGCACACCACGATCGCCGGCAGGCCGCCGACGTCGGCGGTGGTGACGACGGCGAGCGCGACGCCGGCCCCGGCGGCCGAGTGCACGCCGATCCGCAACAGCCGATCCGAGCCGTGGCGCATCACCAGTCGTGCGTTTGCCTGCGAGCTCGCGATGATGCCGAGCACGTTGATGCCGAACAGAAAGCCGTAGTGCTGCGGCGCGACCCCGAACAGGTCGATGTAGACGAACGGCGTGCCCGAGATGTAGGCGAACATCCCGCCGAAGACGGCGCCGCCCGCGATCAGGCTGCCGAGCGCGCGGCGGTGGCGCAGGATCTCGACGTAGGTGCCAAGCGTCGCGCCGATTCCACCCCTGGCACGCATCGAGCGCGGAAGGCTCTCGGGGACGGCGGCCACCACCGCGACCAGGCAGAGCGCTCCGAAGCCGAGCAACACCCAGAAGATCGCCCGCCAACCGCTCCACACCAGCACGTAGCCACCGACCACCGGCGCCACCAGCGGGACCACCGCGAACACCGAGATGAGCATGGACATGGCGCGCGCGGCGGCGTCGCCCTCGTAGAGATCGCGTACCGCGGCCCGCGCCACCACCACGCCGGCGCTGGCGCCGAGTGCCTGCAGCACGCGCGCGGCGATCAGCATGCCGACGCCCGAGGCCAGCGCGCAGGCAGCACTGCCGACGATGTAGAGGACGACGCCGCCGACCATGACCGGCCGGCGACCGGTGCGGTCGGACAGTGGTCCGTAGAGGAGCTGGCCGACGCCGTAGGCGATGAAGAATGCGCCCAGGGTGAGTTGCACCTGGGCCGGCTCGGCGCTCAGTCGCTCCGCGATCGACGGCAGCGCCGGCAGGTACATGTCGATCGAGATGGCGCCGAGGCCCGAGATCGCCGCCAGCACCACCAGCAGCCGCGGCGTACCGCGCAGACGGGTCTCACTCATCGGCGCATGCGCCCGCGCCCGCCGCGGCCTGGCGGGCGAGGCGTCGATCGCGGCGTCATCGGGACCGGGCCCCGGCTCCGTCGCGCTCCTCGATCGGCGGCGGCTCGAAGGCGGTGACCGGCGGCGGCACACCCTCGAATCGCTCCACCTCCACCAGCACGCTGTGCGCGGTCGGTCCCTGGGCCAGCCGCGAGGTGCCCTCGTCGCGGGTCAGCACGTTGGGATTGCCGTGCTTCTCGAGACTCCCGGGCTTGCCGGGCTCGGACGGGTCGTACCAGGCGCCGGTGGGCAGGCGCACCACGCCGCGCATCACGGTGTCCGCGATCACCGCGCCGGCAAGGCACGCGCCACGGTCGTTGAACACCCGCACGACGTCGCCGTCACGAATGCCGCGCGCGCGCGCGTCCTCGGGATGGAGTGTGATCGGCTCGCGCCCGGCGACCTTCGCGCCGCGGCTCACGCCGCCATTGTCGAGCTGGCTGTGGAGCCGAGTGCGTGGCTGGTTGGAGATGAGGTGCAGGGGATAGCGCTCCGCCAGCGCGCTGCCCAGCCACTCGCGTGGCTCGTGCCACACCGGATGCCCCGGACAGTCGTCGTAGCCGAATCCGGCGACCGCGGCCGAGAAGATCTCGATGCGGCCGCTCGGCGTCGGCAGGGGGTGCGCATCCGGGTCGGCGCGGAAATCCTCGAGCAGCACCACGTGCCGCTCCGGCTCGGGCAGCTCCAGCGTTCCCTGCTTGCGAAAGCCCTCCAGCGTGGGGAGCTCGAAGCCGTGCTCACCGGCACGCTGGCGAGCCTGGTCCCAGAGGTGGCGCAGCCAGTCCTCCTCGGTCCGGCCCTCGGTGTAGGCGGCTTCCACGCCGAGGCGCCGTGCCAGCCCACTGAAGATGGCGAAGTCCGAGCGCGACTCCCCGATCGGGTCGACCGCCTTTCGCATCGCCACCGCGGTCGGATCCCAGTGCGGCAGCGCCAGATCCTCGCGCTCGAGCGTGGTGGTCACCGGCAGCACGATGTCGGCGTGGCGCGCGAGGGCGTTCCACCAGATCTCGTTCACCACCACGGTCTCGGGTCGCTGCCAGGCGCGGACCAGGCGGTTGAGATCCTGGTGGTGGTGGAACGGATTCCCGCCGGCCCAGTACACCAGTCGCACGTCGGGATAGGTGTGGCGTGCGCCGTCGTAGTCGAACGCGCCACCGGGGTCCAGCAGCATGTCCGCGATGCGCGCCACCGGGATGAACGACGACACCGGGTTCTGACCCTGGTTGACGGCCGGCCACGGAAACAGCCGCGTCGCGTTGCCGATGCCGTTCTCCGACGAGTAGCCGACACCGAATCCGCCGCCCGGCAGACCGATCTGACCGAGCATCGCCGCGAGCGTGATCGCCATCCACACCGGCTGCTCACCGTGGTCACCGCGCTGCACGCCCCAGGCGACGTTGATGAGGGTGCGACCGCTCGCCATCTCGCGCGCCAGCTCGCGAATCGTCTCTGCCTCCAGCCCGCAGATCGCGGCGGCCCAGCCGGCGTCCTTCGCCTGCCCGTCCTCGGCGCCGGTCAGGTAGCGCGCGAAGCGGTCGAATCCCTCGCAGTACCGCGCGAGGAAGGCGCGATCGTGTCGGTCCTCGGCGAGCAGCGTGTGGGCGAGGCCGAGCATCAACGCGGTATCGGTGCCCGGGCGCGGCGCGAGCCAGCGCGCATCGAGCTCGTCGATCACGTCGTCGCGCAGCGGCGTGATGCTCACGAAGCGCACTCCGCCGGCGCGGCAGGCACGCAACCCCTCGACCAGGGTGTGGCGGCCGACCCCGCCCGAGGTCACCTGCGCGTTCTTGCGCGGCAGCCCGCCGAAGGCGACGACGAGGTCGCCATGCTCGGCGATGGTGGGCCAGCGCGTGTGGGTGTCGAGCACCTCGCGGAATCGGCCCACGACCCGGTTCACCACCACCTCGGCGGCGGCGTGGCTGTAGGTGTTGACGTGCCGGACGTAGCCCCCGGCGCAGTTCAGGAAGCGGTGGATCTGGCTCTGCGCGTGATGGAAGCGCCCGGCGCTGCCCCAGCCGTAGGAGCCGCCGAAGATGGCCTGGTTACCGTGCTCGCGACGGACTCGCTCGATCTCCGCCGCCACCAGGTCGAGCGCCTCGTCCCAGGGCACGGCGACGAAGGGCTCGGCGCCACGGCCGCCGCCGTCCAGTCGCGGGCCCTCGGTCAGCCAGCCCTTGCGCACCATCGGCCGCCGGATCCGCAACCGGTCGTCGATGGCGTCGACGATGCCCGGGCCGATGTCGGCGGGGTCGGGGTCGCGTGGGTAGTCTTGCACCGCCACCAGCTTGCCTTCGCGGACCTGCGCGAAATAGGTGCCCCAATGGGTCGCGGTCGAGGTCGACGGATCGGGCTCGCGCGAAACGCTCATCGTCGGTCTCCGGGCCCGCTCCGGGGCGGGCTGATTCGGCTTCGAGGAATCCAGGGATCAGAAGCGTGGCTTGCGCTTCTCGAGGAAGGCTGCGCGCCCCTCGGCGAACTCCGCGCCGAGGAAGGCGATCGACTGGGCCGTGGTCTCGAGCTCGAGCGCGGTGTCGAGGTCGGGCGGGGCGAGCGCGAGCTGACGCTTGGCGAGCCCGAACGCGCCCGGCGGCATCCGCGCCAGCTCGCGCGCGATCTCCAATGCCCGCTGCTCGACCGCGCCGTCCTCGGCGAGCTCGTCGGCGAGCCCCATCGCCAGCGCCGCCTCGCCCTTCACCATCTGTGCCCGCAGCAGGAGCTGGCGCGCGCGCGCCGGACCGACGCGACGCGGCAGGTTGTAGAGCAGGCCGAGGTCGGGGACGAGCCCGACGCGGAAGAACGGGAACCCGATGGTCGCCCCCGCCCCGAGCACGATGGTGTCGGCGAGGAGGGCGAGGCCGGCGCCAGCGCCGACCGCATAGCCCTCGACCGCGGCCACCACCGGCTTCTCGCAGGCGGCGAGGAGCCGCACCAGACGGTGGTGACCCTGCATTCGCCGCCTGGCGACCCCGCCGTCGAGGTCGCGCATCGACTCGATGTCGCCCCCGGCGCAGAAGAAGCCGCCCTGGCTGCCGAGGACCACCGCGCGCACCGCGTCGTCGCCCAGCGCCGGCTCCAGCGCCGCGAGCAACCCGTCGCGTACCGAGGGGCTCATCGGATTGCGCTTCTCGGGCCGGTCGATGGCGACCCGTAGCACCCCGCCGTCCAGCCGCTCGGCCACCACCTCGTTCACGCGCGCGCTCCTCGACCGGTCGGACGAATACGCGAGGATACCTGTGCCCGCGAGCCCCGTCAGCGTCGCCGACCACCCGCGCACCGCCGGCGCCGGTATACTCACCCGATCCCTCGGACGACAGATGCAGAGACCACAGATGAGCGAGACGACGACTGACGTGCTGGTGGTGGGCGCCGGGAACGCGGCGATGTGCGCGGCGCTGGCGGCGCGGGAGCACGGTGTCAGCGTGACCGTGCTGGAGCGGGCCAACGAGGACGAGAGCGGTGGCAACAGCCGGTTCACCGCCGGTGCCATCCGCTTCGCCCACAACGGCGTCGAGGATCTGGTCCACGTCCTGCCGGACCTGACCGAGGAGGAGCGCACCACCGTCGACTTCGGCGTCTACACGCGCGAGCAGTACTTCGACGACATGGCGCGCGTCACCCAGTACCGGGCCGATCCGGATCTCGTCGAGATCCTGATCGACAGCAGCCTCGACACGCTCAAGTGGATGCGCATGAAGGGCGTGCGCTTCCAGCCCTCCTACGGGCGGCAGGCGTTCAAGGTCGACGGACGCTACAAGTTCTGGGGCGGGCTGTGCGTCGAGGCCTGGGGCGGCGGCCCGGGTCTGGTCGAGAACCTGACCGCGGCCTGCGCACGCGAGGGCATCGAGATCCGATACCGCACCCGCGCGGTCTCGCTGCTGGTCGAGGACGGCCAGGTCCGCGGCGCCGTGGTGCGCAGCGGCCCGCGGACCGAGACCATCCGCGCCAAGGCGGTGGTGCTCGCCAGCGGCGGCTTCGAGGCCAACACCGAGTGGCGCACGCGCTACCTCGGTCCGGGCTGGGATCTGGCCAAGGTCCGTGGCAGCCGTTTCAACACCGGTGACGGCATTCGCATGGCGCTCGACATCGGCGCGATGCCCTATGGCAACTGGTCTGGCGCGCATGCCGTGGGCTGGGATCGGAACTCGCCCGAGTTCGGCGATCTCGCGGTCGGCGACAACTTCCAGAAGCACAGCTACCCGCTCGGGATCATGGTCAATGCGCGCGGTGAGCGGTTCGTCGACGAGGGCGCGGACTTCCGCAACTACACGTACGCGAAGTACGGGCACGTGATCCTGAGCCAGCCCGGCCAGTTCGCCTGGCAGATCTTCGACTCGAAGGTCATCCCGATGCTGCGCGACGAGTACCGCATCCGGCAGGTGACGAAGGCACGAGCCGACTCCCTGGAGGAGTTGGCGACGAAGCTCGACGATGTCGACCCGGAGGGCTTCCTGCGCACGGTGCGCGAGTACAACGCGGCGGTGATGACCGACGTGAAGTTCGACCCGACGGTGAAGGACGGGCGCGGCACCCGCGGCCTGGCGGTGCCGAAGTCGAACTGGGCCAACGTGCTCGACACGCCGCCCTACGAGGCCTATGCGGTCACCTGCGGCATCACGTTCACTTTCGGCGGCTTGCGGGTCGACTCCGAGGGCTGTGTGCTCGACACCGAGGCCGAGCCGATTCCGGGGCTCTACGCCGCTGGCGAGCTGCTCGGGGGGCTGTTCTACTTCAACTACCCCGGCGGCACCGGACTGATGTCCGGGGCCGTGTTCGGCAGGCTGGCGGGTGACGGCGCCGGCAAGCGCGCCGGCGGTCTCAACTCCTGACGGCGGCGGGCGTCGTCCCGTCGCGGGACGCGCTCGCGAACGGCTGCCGGGGCGATGCCCCGGCCCCCGGCAGATGGCGTCGTGCAGGGCTTCCCTGGGGGCCGGTCGGCTCTCAGGTCAACGGCAGCATCACGTGCTGCTGGAAGGCGGGCCGGGCCTTCAACCGCGCGAGCCAGGCCTCCACCGCCGGCAGGTGCGGGCGCTCGATGTCGAGCGCAGACCAGCGCCAGGCGAAGGCGCCGAGCGGGATGTCGCCCATGGAGATGGCGTCCCCGAGCAGGTAGTCCTTGCCGGTGAGCGCCGCGTCGAGCATCGCGAACGATCGGCCGGCGCCGACCGCGGCCTGGGCGATGCGCTCGGGATCCCGTTTCTCCGGCGGGGTGCGCACCAGGCCCCAGAACACCACCGTCATGTCCGCCAGCAGCACGGTGTGCTGCCAGTCCATCCACTGCTCGGCGACGGCGCGGGCCTGCGGGTCGACCGGCCACCAGGTGCCGGCGGCGTGCTTCGCGCAGAGATAGCGCACGATGGCGTTCGACTCCCACAGCACGAACCCGTCATCCACGATCGTCGGCACGCGACCGTTCGGGTTCATGGCGCGGTACTCCGGTGAGTCGACCACCCCGTGTTGGAGACCGGCCTCGCTGCGCTGATACTCGACGCCGAGCTCGTCGAGGCACCACAGCACCTTCATCACGTTGATCGAGTTGCGGCGGCCCCAGACGTGCAGCATGGCGATTGCTCCTGAACGGTCGTCGCGGCGCGCGACCGGCTCCCGCGAGTTGCGGCACAATAGTCACATCCGGGCCGCGCGCCAAGGCGCGGGCCCAGTCCGAGGCAACGATGACGTGACGCCGCCGCACCCCCGGGCGAGGGGTGACGGCGTGCTCCGGGGAGAGCATCACGATGAGACGAGGACCGCTTTCGCGCTTCAAGGTAATCGACCTGACCCGGGTGAGGGCCGGGCCGACCGCGGTGCGCCAGCTCGCCGACTGGGGAGCGGACGTGGTCAAGATCGAGGCCCCGGCATCGGTCGACACCGCCAAGGGGATGGGTGGTGGGCGCCGCAGCCCGGACTTCCAGAACCTGCACCGCAACAAGCGCGGCATGACGCTGAACCTGAAGGACCCCGAGGGGGTCGCGATCCTCAAGCGCATGGTCGAGCGCGCGGACGTGGTGGTGGAGAACTATCGGCCCGACGTGAAGCACCGGCTCGGAATCGACTACGCCGCGCTGTCGGCGGTCAATCCCCGGCTCGTCTACGCCAGCATCTCCGGCTTCGGGCAGGACGGACCCTATGCCAGGCGCCCGGGCTTCGACCAGATCGCCCAGGGTATGGGCGGGCTGATGTCGGTCACCGGCCTTCCCGGTCAGGGGCCGGTGCGCGCCGGCATCCCGGTGGCCGACCTCTCGTCGGGGCTCTACTGCGCCATCGGCATCCTGGTGGCGCTGCTCGAGCGCGAGGAGACCGGTAAGGGGCGCTGGGTCCACAGCTCGCTGCTACAGGCCATGATCGCGATGATGGACTTCCAGGCCGCGCGTTGGCTGATGGCGAGCGAGGTGCCTCCGCAGGCCGGTAACAACCACCCGACCAGCATCCCGACCGGGGTGTTCTCGACCACCGACGGTCACATCAACGTCGCCTGTAGTGGCGACGTGATGTGGGAACGGCTCTGCGAGGTGCTCGAGGCGCCGGACCTCGTCGCGCATCCGGACTACTGCAACGGCGAGGTCCGCCTGAAGAACCGTGATGCCCTGAACGAGGCGTTGCAGGCGCGGTTCTCGCATCGCTCGAGTGCGCAGTGGATCCAGGCGCTGAACGCCAAGGGCGTGCCGTGCGGGCCGATCTACACCATGGACCAGGTGTTCGCCGATCCGCAGGTCCAGCATCTCGGGATCGCGGAGCCGCTCGATCACCCCGACCTCGGCGCGACCCACGTCGTCGGGCAGGCAGTGGTCATCGACGGGGCGGAGCGCGCGCCGTTCACGGCCACTCCGGGCCGTGGCCAGCACACCGACGAGGTGCTGGCCGAGCTCGGCTTCTCGGCCGAGGCGATCGCCGATCTTCGGGCGCGCGACGTGGTGTGACGAGCGCTGGTCGCGCCGTCGTCCGATGCGAGTCGGACCGGCGCGGCGAGGGAACTGGTGGAGGAGGAACGATGGAGGGCGTCACCGACCGACTCCTGGTCGAGCAGGCCAACGGCATCGGGCACCTGGTGCTCAACCAGCCCGCGAAGCACAACGCGGTCTCTCTCGACATGTGGGAGGGCATCGCCACCGTCGTCGGTCGCTTCGCGCAGGACGACGCGGTGCGCGTGATCGTCGTCTCGGGCGCGGGGCGCAAGGCGTTCTCCGCCGGTGCCGACATCTCCGAGTTCGAGGACAAGCGCGCGAGCGCCGACGCGATCGACCACTACAACGCGGTGGCGATCCGTGCGAACGAGGTTCTGGCCGAGGTCGACAAGCCGACGGTGGCGATGATCCAGGGCTATTGCGTCGGCGGTGGCATGGGGCTCGCGTTGGCGTGCGACCTGCGCATCGCGTCGGAGGACGCCCGCTTCGCGATCCCCGCGGCAAAGCTCGGCCTCGCCTATCGCTGGGACGACGTGTTGCCGCTGGTCAAGCAGGTGGGGCCGCTGTTCGCCAGGGAGATCCTCTACACCGGTCGCCAGTTCTCGGCCGACGAGGCGCTACGCATGGGCTTCCTCAATCGCGTGGTGCCGCGGGCGGCGCTCGAGCCCTACGTCGCCGAGTACGCGGGCATGATCGCGTCCAACGCGCCGCTCACGGTGCGTGCGGTGAAGCTCACGGTGGCCGAGGCGCTCAAGGATTCCGGGACCTGGGACCGCGCGCTGGTCGACGAGCTGGTGGCCAGGTGCTACGGCAGCGAGGACTACGCCGAGGGGCGTCGAGCGTTCATGGAGAAGCGCAAGCCCGAGTTCAAGGGCCGCTGAGGTCACCCCGCTCAAGAACGCATCGCTCCCGCCGATACCCCGACGAGGACCCCATCGGCTCATCGGCTGGACGCCAGGTAGACCATTTCGGCGGGAGCGGGAATGCGCGCGCATCCCGACGCGGACGGCAAGCTCGACATCCAGATCGGCGTGGGTGACTACGCCTGGGATCTGCCGAAGGGGGAACTCTCCTTCTACGGTGTGCAGGGCGCCTTCCTCTGGCTCGATCCGTCACTGAAGATGATGCTCCTGCCGTTTCTCGAGGAGTGCGGCCCGGAGCTGTTCTCGTTGCTCGTCGCGCGCTCCTCGTCCTACGGATCGCGGGAAGACTACGAGGCCATGGTCACCGTTCTCGGTGACAGCTTCAGGGAAGGATTCCTGAAGTGGGGCGAGGCGGTCTCCACCTGTGGTTGGGGCCGCTTCGCGCTGCCGGAGTACGACCACCGACGTCGCCACGCCATCGTCACCGTCGACAGTCCTTGGGAGCGCGCGCTGCAACGGCGCCTCCCCGCCGAGCAGCGCTGGGGCTACCCCTTCATCCAGGGCAAGATCATCGGCATCTTCTCCCACGCGTTCGGGGTGAGTTGCTGGGCCGATCCGGTCGACTATGCGGGCGACGGCAACTTCGACGTCGCGTTTCGCGTCTACGAGTCGGACCGCACGCTCGACGCCGAGGTCGAGCGCTACCGCCGCGAGCGGATGGCCACTCGCGAGCGAGAGCTCGCCGAGGAGGTCGCTCGCAAGACACGGGATCTCGAGCTCGCACAGGCCGAGCTGCGCCAGCACGCGAGCACGCTCGAGCGGCGCATTCGCGAGCGCACCGCCGAGATCGAGCGCAACAACGACGAGCTGCGGCGGGCCAAGGCGAAGGCGGAGCAGGTCAATCACCTCAAGACCATGTTCCTCGCCAGCATGAGCCACGAGATCCGCACGCCGATGAACGGCGTGATCGGCATGACCAGCTTGCTGCTGGAGACCCCGCTCACCGGCGAGCAACGCGAGTCCGTCGACGTGATCCGCAAGAGCGGGGAAGGCCTGCTGGTCATCATCAACGACATCCTCGACTTCTCGAAGATCGAGGCCGGGCGCATCGACCTCGAGGCGGCGCCGTTCTCACCGGAAGAGGTGGTCGAGTCGGCGGTCGATCTGCTCGCGCGCGCCGCAGCGGACAAGGGCCTCGAGCTGATCTGCTCGATCTCGCCCGCGGTGCCGGCGGCGGTGGAAGGCGACGCCACCCGCCTGCGCCAGGTACTGGTCAACCTGCTGGCCAACGCGGTCAAGTTCACCGATGCGGGCGCGGTCGAGATCCGCCTCGACGCGGGGCCGGTCGAGGACGGGCACGCGGTGCTTTCCGGGCATGTGCGCGACACCGGTTGCGGGATTGCCGCCGACGCCATGGAGCGATTGTTCCAGCCCTTCTCCCAGGTCGACGGCAGCGCCACGCGCAAGCACGGTGGCACCGGTCTCGGGCTCATGATCTCGCGCCGTCTGTGCGAGCTGATGGGGGGGGACCTGTGGGCCGAGAGCGCGCCCGGGCGCGGATCCTGCTTCCACTTCAGCTGCCGCGTGCGCGACCTCGGTTGGGGAACCGGTGAGCGCGAGAGGATGGGATTCCTCGCCGGGAAACGCGTCGGAATCACGATCGCGAGCCCGGCGTTGCGGCGGGTGATCGAGGAGCATCTCGCGGCCTGGGGGGCACGCGTGGTCGCGTCGACGCACGACGGCGCCGACCTGGCGATCGTCGCGGAGCCCGACGAGCCGGACACGCCGCCACCGTCGGACGTGCCGGTGGTGGTGCTGCGTCGTGGCGCTCCCGGTGGTGACGCGTCGACGCTGCAGCTTCCGCTTCGCCTGCGCGCCCTTCGCCGTGCGTTGCGGGCGGTGATGGTTCCCGGTAGTCGACCCGACGACCCGCTCGATGACGAGCCGGACGGCGCGAGCGTGCGCTTCCCTGGCCTGCGGGTCCTGGTCGCCGAGGACAACCTGGTGAATCAGCTCGTCGCGAGAAGAATGCTGGAACGGCTCGACATCGAGGTGACGGTCGCGTGTGACGGGCGCGAGGCCCTGCAGCTGTTCGCGCGCGGTGCGTTCGACGCGGTGCTGATGGACATGCACATGCCGGAGATGGACGGGGGCACCTCGACGCTCGCAATCCGCCGGCTCGAGTCGGCTGCCGGGCGACGGCGCACACCGATCATCGCGCTCACCGCCGGCGCCATGAAGCAAGACCAGAACGAGGCCTTCGCCGCCGGCGTCGACGAGTTCGTCGCCAAGCCGATTCGCCTCGACGATCTGCGGGCGTTGTTCCAGCGGATCACCGCGCCGAGGGCGAGGCTGGACGGCGCGGCGTAGTCACGTATCGCCGCGGATCTCCTATCATCTGGAGCGTCCACCCGCGTTGTGCGGTGGCCGTCACCGACGATCGGAGGCTCGCACGATGGCTCTCTCCCTCCTACCCACCACCGTCGTCGGCAGCTATCCGCAGCCCGACTGGCTGATCGATCGCGCACGGCTGTCGAAGCTCGTGCCGCGAGTGCGAATGAAGGATCTCTGGCGGATACCGGAGTCCAATCTCCGCGAGGCCCAGGACGACGCCACGGTGGTCGCGATTCGCGACATGGAGCGCGCGGGCATCGACATCATCAGCGACGGCGAGCAGCGCCGCGAGAGCTACTCCAACCACTTCGCGACCGCGCTCGAGGGCGTCGACACCGAGCAGCCGGGGCGCATCGTCGACCGTTACGGAAAGGAGACGCTGGTGCCGCGCGTGGTGGGAGCGATCCGCCGCCGGCGCGCGGTGGAGGTCGAGGACATGGCCTTCCTCCGGCGCCACACCGACCGGCTGACGAAGATCACCCTGCCCGGTCCGTTCACGATGTCGCAGCAGTCGGTCGACGAGCACTATCGCGACGGCGAGGCGATGGCGATGGCGTTCGCCGCCGCGGTGAACGAGGAGGCACGAGAGCTCCAGGCAGCCGGGGCCGACGTCATCCAGATCGACGAGCCGTGGTTGCGCAACGATCCCCGAGCCGCCGACCGTTACGCGATCAAGGCCATCAACCGCGCGTTCGAGGGCATCACGGTGACCACCGCGGTGCATCTGTGCTTCGGCTACGCGGCGGTGGTCCGCCACGAGAAACCGGCTGGCTACGCGTACCTGGCGCAGCTCGCGAGCTGCGTGGCGCAGCAGATCTCGATCGAGGCGGCACAACCCAAGGTGGATCTCTCGGTGTTGGAGCAGTTGCCGACGAAGACGATCATCCTCGGAGTCATCGACCTCGGCGACCCCGAGGTCGAGTCGCCGCGAACCGTGGCCGACCGAATCCGCGCCGGGCTCGAGCACGTGGACCCGGAGCGCCTGATCGCCGCCCCCGACTGCGGCATGAAGTATCTGCCGCGCGCGACCGCGTTCGGCAAGCTCGCGGCGCTCGCCGAGGGCGCGGCAATCGTGCGCCGCGAGCTCGGCTGACCGGCACCAGGGCACCGCCTCCACGCGCGAGCGCGGTGCCCGGTCCCGCCGGCAGCAACGCCTACCCCGCGATCGCCGCCGCCACCGCGCGTCCGTAGCCCTCGGTGGTTCCGCTGCCGCCGAGATCCGGCGTGCGCACCGCGTCGTCCTGGACCACCGCGTCCACCGCCGCGCGGATGGCGCCGGCGGCCGCTGCCATGTCGTTGCGGTCGTTGCGCGCCCCGAGCCACTCGAGAAGCATCCCGACCGACAGGATCAGGGCCGTGGGGTTGGCGATGCCCTGCCCGGCGATGTCCGGGGCCGAGCCGTGGATCGCCTGGGCGACACCGTGGCGGTCGCCGTGGTTGATCGACGGCGCGAGGCCCAGCCCACCCGCCAGCTCCGCGGCCTCGTCGGAGAGGATGTCGCCGAACATGTTGGTGGTGACGATCACGTCGAACGCCCCCGGCTTGCGTACCAGCAGCGCGGCCATGGCATCGACGATCACGGTGTCGAGCGTCACCTGCGGATAGTCCGTCGCGACCTTGCGCACGCACTCGAGGAACAGCCCGTCGGTCACCTTGAGCACGTTCGCCTTGTGCACTGCGGTCACCTTGCGGCGACGACGCATCGCCAGCTCGAAGGCGGCGCGCGCGATGCGCGTGCAACCCTCGCGGGTGATCTTGCGCACCGACATCGCGAGGTCGGGGGTCGGCATGAACTCGCCCGAGCCGAGTGCCATGTTGCGGTCGGCGTAGAAGCCCTCGGTGTTCTCGCGGACCACCACGAGATCCATGCTCGGGGCGAGCGAGGGCACCCCCGGACGGGTCCAGGCCGGACGCACGTTGGCATAGAGGTCGAGCCCGGTTCGGACCGCCGCCGACGGATTGATGCCCCCCTCCGAGGCCGGCGGGTACTCGAAGGTCGAGAGCGGCGCGAGCACCACACCGTCGGCCCTGCGCGCATGCTCGAGGACGTCGCTCGGAATCGTCGAGCCGTGCTTCTCGAGGGCGGGCAAACCGATCTCGCGCTCGACCAGATCGAGCCCGAGCCCGAAGCGGCGATTCGCCGCCTCGAGGCATGCGCGCGCTGCCTGCGTGATCTCCGGCCCGATGCCGTCGCCGGGAAGGATGAGGATCTCCATCGCCGTTCGCCTCTGATTCGAAGGGCGCAGATTCTATCAGCCGCCCGCGTCCGTCCCTCGGCTCTCGGACGTCGCGGCGATCCGCGCCGTCGACAGCACCACCACTGCGCTCGCGAGGGCCACCCCCGCGACGGCGAGGAACGCACCGTGGTAGTTCCCGGTGGCGCGAATCGCGGCGCCGACCCCCGCCGGCACGACGAGGGCGGCGCCGAACATCACGAACTGCATCCCGCCGGTCGTCTCCGGGATGGCGCCGCGCGGAGAGAGGGTGACCACCTGTGACAGCATGACGCCGTTCCAGCCGAACCCGGTCGACCCGAGCGCGAAGCCGAGGCCGAGCAGGGCCGGCATCGGCCACGCGGGCGTCACGCGCGTCATCGCCCACAGTCCCACCGCGGTCACCGTCGCCAACCCGGCGAGCACCACTCGCGAGGGGAGGAGGCGCTCGGCGACGGCACCCCAGGTCAGTCGTCCCGCGACGCCGCCGACCTGCACCGCGGCGAACACGGTGCCAGCGGCAACGAGCTCGAGGCCGACGGCGGAGGTCAGGTAGACGACGGTGAACGCGCCCACGGTGATCTGACACCCGGCGAGCCCGAAGGCCGCGAGGGTGTAGCGCCGCAGGAGCCGTCCACGCAGCGCGATGACCACCGGGCGCACGATGCTGCCGCGTACCGAGAACCGGGCCGGCGTGCGGGCGGCGTCGAATCGGGCGCGCAACGGTGTCACCACCACCGCGACCAGCAACGCGGCCGCGGCCACCGCGAGCGCGCCGACACGCCATCCGTGGCGCTCGGCCAGCAGCGGGACCACGATGCCGGCCAGCGCACCGCCGAGTGGCACCCCGCACTGCTTGACGGAGAACACGAAGGGCTGCCAGCGCGCATCGGCGAGGCCCGTCAGCACCTTGGCGCTGGCGGGGTTGAAGGGCCCGTAAGCGCAGCCGAGGAGCACTGCGCTCACCAGGCCCCAACCCGGGGTCGCGAGGGAGAGGGTGACCATCGCCCCGGCGGCGCAGAGCATCGTCGCCTGGCAGACACGGATCGGCCCCCAGCGCACCGCCAGGGTGCCGGTCGCGGCGCCGGAGAGCATCGCCAACAGGTACATGAGCGCGACGTAGGTCCCGACCCGCGCCGGCTCGAGCCCCATCGCGGGCGCCGCCTCCGGAGCCAGGACGCTGACCGTGAACGAGGCCATCGAGGCGAGCGTCAGCACCGCCAGCATGGCGAGGATGGGAACGACGACGGAGCGTGGCATCGGTGGGGGCTCGGCGGAGGACGCGACATTGTGCCACCGCGGCGGACCCCGCTCAGACACCGGGGGCGCCCTCGTCGGCGGACTGGTATCCTTCGGCCTCGCCCCACCGGCTGCGTGCTGGTGGGAGATGTCTTCGTCCGGGTGCGCCGCGCCGCGCGGGCGGTGACTCGAGCGGGCCGGTCGGCGGGTGCCGGACGGCCGCGGGGCTCGGTCTCGCCGTCGCCGTGGACCGGCGGCGCCTCCGTCAGCAGCAGGGGCAGCGCATGCTCGACAACCTCGAGATCACCCGGGTGGCGGAGAGCCGCATCGGGTCGGTCGATTTCGAGAACCTCGGATTCGGCAACCTCTTCTCCGACCACATGTTCAGCATGCGCTACGAGGGTGGCGCGTGGCGCGAGCCGCGCATCCTGCCCTACGGCCCGATCAGCATCGATCCGGCCAATGCGACGCTGCAGTACGCGCAGTCGGTGTTCGAGGGGCTGAAGGCGTTTCGTGGTGTCGACGGCAAGGTCCGGGTCTTTCGGCCGGACATGAACCTCGCCCGCATGCGCACGAGCTGTGAGCGGATCTGCATCCCACCACCGGACGAGGCGATGTTCATGGGCGCGATCGAGCACCTGGTCGCGCTCGACCAGGCGTTCATCCCCAGCAAGCGCGGCCAGGCGCTCTACATCCGCCCGATCGTGTTCAGCGACGAGGGCCATCTCGAGGTGCGGCCGTCGACGCGCTATCGCTTCCTGGTGATGACCGGCCCGGTGCGCGCCTACTTCGACGCCAGCATGGCGGCAGTCGCGCTGAAGGTGGAGGAACGTCAGACCCGCGCCGCGCCTGGTGGCGTCGGCTTCGCCAAGACCGGCGGCAACTACGCCGCGAGCCTGCGTCCCGGTGAGTCGGCGCGCGCCGAGGGCTACGCCCAGGTGTTGTGGCTCGACGGTGTCGAGCACCGATACGTCGAGGAGGTCGGTGCGATGAACATCTTCTTCCGCATCGACGACACGGTGGTGACCCCCGCACTGCAGGGGACGATCCTGCCCGGCGTCACCCGCGACAGCGTGCTGACGCTGTTGCGCGACCGCGGCATCGAGGTCGAGGAACGGCGAATCGCGCTCGACGAGATCGTCGAGGCGTCTCGTCGCGGGCGTCTGCGCGAGGCCTTCGGTGCCGGCACTGCGGCGATCATCGCACCGGTCGGGCGTATCGCGTGTCGCGGTGAGGAGCTCGTGGTGGCGAACGGCGAGTCGGGCACGCTGACCCGTGAGCTCTACGAGGCGATTACCGGGATCCAGCGCGGCGAGGTCGAGGATCGCCACGGCTGGAATCGGCTGATCGACATCGGCTGAGCGCGACCGCTGCATTCGGAGATCGACGACGATGCTGCCGTTGGAAGGTGTGCGCGTGCTCGCGGTGGAGCAATACGGCGCCGGGCCGTTCGGCACCATGTTCCTGGCCGACCAGGGCGCCGAGGTCATCAAGATCGAGAACCCGCGCGACGGCGGCGACATGGCGCGCGACGTCGGTCCCTACTTCCTGGCCGAGCACGACAGCCTCTTCTTCCAGGCGTTCAACCGCAACAAGAAGAGCGTGACCCTCGACCTCTCGGACCCGCAGGGGCAGGCCGTTTTCCACGATCTGGTGCGCAGCGCCGATGCCGTCGCCTCGAACCTCCGCGGCGACGTGCCGGCGAAGCTCGGTCTGACCTATGCCCACCTCGGCGCGCACAATCCGAAGATCGTGTGCGCCCATCTGAGCGCCTACGGTCGCACCGGCCCGCGCGCGGCGTGGCCGGGCTACGACTACTTGATGCAGGCCGAGGCCGGATACTTCTCGTTGACCGGCGAGCCCGGTAGCCCGCCCTCGCGCCTCGGGTTGTCGGTGGTCGACTTCATGACCGGCCTGACCCTGGCCTACGCGTTGCTCGCCGCGCTCACCGGTGCACGCGCGAGTGGAACCGGCCGCGACATCGACGTCAGCCTGTTCGACACCGCGATGTTCAACCTGAGCTATCTCGCCGCCTGGTATCTCAACGAGGGCGTGGTGACCGAGCGGCTGCCACGCTCGGCGCACCCCTCGCTCACGCCTTGTCAGCTCTACAAGACCGCCGACGGCTGGATCTTCCTCATGTGCAACAAGGAGAAGTTCTGGCCGGCTCTGTGCGCGAAGCTCGATCGTCCCGAGTGGGCCGAGGATCCGCGCTTCCGTCGGTTCAAGGACCGCCTCGCCAACCGCGACGTGGTGACGGAGATCCTCGACCAGGCGCTCTCGGCGCGCACCACCGCCGAGTGGCTGGAGCACTTCGCAGGGGTCGTCCCGGCGGCGCCGATTCACGACGTGGCGGGCGCGTTGGACAATCCGTTCGTGGCCGGACGTGACGGGATCCAGACCCTCGAGCATCCGGCCCGTGGAACCTTCCGACTGGTGTCGGCGCCGGTGCGTTGCGAGGGCGAGGAGCCGCCGGCAGGGCGGGCGCCGGATCTC
This sequence comes from Ectothiorhodospiraceae bacterium, assembly GCA_024234875.1. GTDB lineage: Bacteria > Pseudomonadota > Gammaproteobacteria > HK1 > HK1 > JACKNM01. Next base: position 134,360 of record JACKNM010000005.1, read on the forward strand.
GGCGCGGACACCGATCGGGTGCTGCGCGACCTCGGCTATGATGCGGCGCGGATCGCCCGGCTGCGCGAGCAGGGCATCGTCTGAGCTGCGACCGCGCGCCGCCGCCGACCATGCGCACCGCAACCCTGCTCGAGAAGACGCGGCATCGCACCGTCGTCGTGATCCCGGTCTATCTGCCACCGGGATCGGACCGCGCGCTCGGCGCGCGCCTGCTGCGCGACAACGTCGAGCTCTGCCTGAGTCAGATCGCCCGACCGGAGCACGTCTGTCTGAGCGTCGACGGCGCCCGATTCGGCGAGGACGTCGCTGCCGAGTATGGGCGCGAGCTCGGGGTTAGGGTGGTCGTCGGCCGAGACAACGGCGGCAAGCTGGTGGCGTTACGGCGCGGCGTGGGGGCGATGATCGAGTGTCCCGGCGTCGAGTACGTGGCCGCGGTCGACGCGGACGGCGACCACTTCGGCAACGAGCTCCCGAACCTCGTGCGTGCGGCGGAGCATGCCCGGGCCTGCGCCGGTGCTGCAGAGGTCATGGTCCTCGGGCAGCGGACCTCGCCGCACCGCCCGCTCGGCTTCTTGCGTGGTGAGCTCGAGGAGCTGGCCGATCGTGTGCTGATGGATGCCCTTGCCTTCGATGCGGCACGCTGTGGCGTGCCCCTGCGACTCGAGTGTGCGATGGCGCCCCACGGCGTGGTGGACTTCCACTCCGGCTACAAGCTCTTCTCCTGCGGCGCGGCACGGGCGGTGTTCGCGTCGGAGCCGCGGCCGTGCGGCTTCGAGACCGCATACTATCGCCACGCGATCGAGGCGGTGATGACGGTCGAGGCGTTGAAGTCGGGCGCGCGCCTGGTGCTCGTCAACCGCAGCACGTTCAACGAGCAGCCGATGTCGACGTTCGGCCGGATGGACCGGGCGCAGCTCATGGCCGACACGATGATCTGGCCGTGTAGGCGCCTGGACATTCCCGTGCGCTTCGTGGACCAGTGGCTGCGCAACCACCTGCCGGCGCTGCTGTTGACCACCCTCGCCCCGCAGGGGAAGAACGAGCTGCTCGCGGTGCGCCGCCTGGTGCTCGAAGCCCTGGGTGGGGAGCCCGGTGACGACGCCGAAGTGCTCTGGGGGCCGCTGTTCGTCTGAGGTAGCGGCTCGGCCCACCTCCGCCGATGTCGGTTCCTCACCCGCACCGGTAGAGCTTCTGGGGTCGGACCAACCTATCTGTCTGAACTGGCTTCGGAATCTCCGCCGCGCTTGGCTTCCGACGCTCGATGCGACGAGCGGTTCGTTCGCGCCGGGCTTCGGGCCGAGGGAGCGCACCTACCTCGACCACGACGCACCTCGACGCGGCCCACGGCGGCAGGGTGTCAGAAGGCGGTGGCGGGACACTCGAGCAGCCACCGACCGGCCTGAGGGCCATCGGCAGTCCGGCAGTCCGGCCGACGTCAGGCGGAATGTGGCCCGACGCGTCGACGCAAGCGTGCGCCGAGGAGCGCGAGTCCGAGCACGCCGATGGTGGGCGGGGCCGGCACTGGCTGGGCGAGGACGAACTCGATGTCGTCGATGTTGAACGAGTGGATGTCGAGACCGCTGTCGCCCGACAGCTCCGCGGAGCCAAACGGTGTCGCCGACGCGAAGGTCAACCGGAACACCTCACCACCATCGGCGAGCACGGTGTCGGGTGGGCTGGTGCTCACGGCCCGGCCGAGCGCGGTCGTGATGCTGTAGGTGCCGTCCGGCGTGCCGGGCGTCGATACGAAGGCGACGCTCAAGCTGACGATCGGCGTGTCGAAGCTCAGGGTCACCACGTCACCGAAGAACTCCAGGAAGGCCTGCGAGCCGCCGTCGTCCACGCCGAGTGCGTTCGCGCCGGAGCTCGTGTCGAAGGTGTCGGACGCGATCAGCTGCAGGCCGTTGTTGAAGGAGAACTGCACGTTGCCGATGGTGTCGATCGGTGTGCCCGCGGCGACATCGTCGAAGTCGATGAGCACCGCGTGCGTCTGGCCGGCGAGCAGCAGGAGACCCGCGGCGACGAGGGCCCGCGCTCGGAAGGGGGCAATGTTCGATCCGTATCGAGTCTGCATGATGCTCTCCGGGCACCGGTCGCGACGACGTCCATCGGAACCACTGTCGCGAGCTCGAGCCCGTGTCCGTGTCGCATGGCAAGGGTTGCAATAGCGTCGAGCAGACTGCTCTGACGAGTGCTGATCTCGATCAGGCCTTCGTGATCGGCGCCGATCTCGCTGACTGCTCGTGGCCCCACCGACGGGCACGGTGGTGGTCGCGGTTGACCGGGATCAGGGACCCGCGCGCGCACGCACCCAACATGTGTCGTCGGTTATCTCGACGGGAAAGGGTGGTGCGGTCATGAAAGCTCGAGTGTTGGCGGCGGGGCTGTCCCTGGTCGGTGCCGTGGCGATGATGGGGGCGATGAGCCCGAGCGCTCTCGCACAACGGTCGACGCCGGTTACGGTGGTGAATCCCGAGTCCGCGCCGGTGCCGGTGACGCCCACCTCCGTCGCGGGGCGGCCGGTGCAGGGCAGCGTCGTCCTGGTCGTCCCCGCCGGCGAGTTCTCGGACCTCGAGCAACTGATCGTGCCGCCGCCCGGCACCATGGTGGTCATCGAGTACCTGACCATCGCGGTCGACAGTCGGAACACCGAGGAGCAGGGGGCCGTCGGGATCCGGACGGCATTGGACGGATCCGCCGTCGTCCACCGGCTCGGCCCGCTGCCACCGCTGGTGCGCACGGGTCTGGGCTCGGGGTTCAGCCAGGAGCTCCAACGCAACCTGACCCTGTACTCCGATGCCGCGGTCGACGTGTTCTACCAGCGAGGGACGGGGTTCGACGGTGAGCGCGCCATCGTGCAGGTCACTTTCGCGGGTCGCCTCGTGCCGATTCCCTGACGGCCCCCACGACCGGGCGACCGGCGGGCGCGCGCTGGACGGGCAAGCTGCCCGCTCGTCGTCGCACCACCCCTCGATGTCAGCTCTGGAACCGGGCCACGAGCTGCCGCGCGATGATGATGCGCTGCAGCTCGTTGGTGCCTTCACCGATCGCGAGTAGCGGTGCGTCACGGTAGTACCGCTCGATGTTGTACTCCTTGGAGTAGCCGTAGGCACCGTGCAGGCGCATCGCCTCGAGACTGTTGTGGATCGCAGTCTCGGTGGCGAACAGCTTGGCCATGCCGGCCTCCATGTCGCAGCGCTCTCCGCGGTCGTAGGCACGCGCCGCCTGCTCGACGAGAAGGCGTGACGCCTCCAGCCGGGTCGCCATGTCGGCGAGCTTGAACTGGATCGCCTGGTGCTCGCAGATCGGCTTGCCGAAGGTCTTGCGAACGGTGGAGTAGGCGACGGATTCCTCCAGGCATGCACGCGCGATGCCGACGCCGCGGGCGGCCACGTTGATGCGCCCGAGCTCGAGTCCGGCGAGGATCTGCTGCAGGCCCCGGCCCTCGCTCCCGATCAGGTTCGCGGCCGGCACGCGGCAATCCTCGAAGGCGATCTCGCCGGAGTCGATGCCCTTGTAGCCGAGCTTCTGTAGCTTGCGGCTGACCCGGAAACCCTCGCCCTTCTCGATCAGCAGCAGGCTCATGCCACGATGGGCCGGCTCTGCCTTCGAATCGGTCTTGACCAGCACGGCGAGCAGATGGCCCTCGACGCTGTTGCTGATCCAGGTCTTGGCGCCGTTGACGACGTAGGCGTCGCCGTCACGGACCGCGCGGGTACGGATGCCCTGCAGATCGGTGCCGGCGTCGGGCTCGGTGAGGGCGATGCCGCCACGCAGATCGCCACGCGCGAACCTGGGGAGGTAGCGCAGCTTCATCTCCTCGGAGCCGAAGCGCTCCACCGCCGCCGCCATGATGAGGTGCGAGTTGAAGATTCCGGAGACCGACATCCACACCGCCGAGACGCGCTCGACGATCTTCGCGTAGGTGGTCGCCGACAGCCCGAGCCCACCGTAGTCGGCCGAGATGGTGGCGCCGAAGAGCCCAAGCTCCTTCATCTTGTCGACGATGTCGGCCGGCCAGGTGTCGCTCGCCTCGAGGTCGTGCGCGTACGGACGCACGTCGCGCTCGAGGAAACGGTCGATGGAATCGAGGATCAGGGCCTCGTCGTCGTTGCTGAGCTGATTGGGGTCCGAGGACATCGGTCGCTTCTCTCGTGGTTGACCGGAGCCCCGCGCCGCCTCGGTTGCTCGGCGGCGCGGGGTCGGGCGTGGCGTGGGTCGCGCACGGGTGCGCGCGAGGTGGCCTCAGTAGCCCGCGATGTCGTCGACCGCGTGCCCGCGCTTGGGCACCAGCAGTGTCCGCTCGTAGGACATGAACACCGTGCCATCGGCCTTCTTGCCGATGGTGCGTGCCTTGACGATCCCCTGGTTGGGGCGTGAGCGCGACTCGCGCTTGTCCAGGATCTCGGACTCGGCGTACAGCGTGTCACCGACGAACACCGGCGCGGACAGCTTGATCGCGTCCCAGCCGAGATTCGCGATCGCCTTCTGGCTCAAGTCGCTCACGCTCATGCCGGCGACCACCGAGAGCGTCAGGCAGGAGTTGACCAGCGGCCGCCCGAACTCGCTCTTCGCCGCATACTCGGCGTCGAAGTGCACCGGGTGTTGATTCATCGTCAGCAGCGTGAACCAGGTATTGTCGGCCTCGCTGATGGTGCGTCCGGGGCGGTGCTCGTAGACGTCCCCGACCCGGAAGTCCTCGAAGTAGCGGCCGTAGGACTCACGGTAGCGCCCGGGGGCGACCTCCTTGGCGTTGGCGACCATCTCAGTCGTCACCCCCGACGGCGGCGCGAAGCGGCGCGGCCGTCGGCCGGCTGAGCGCCATCACCGCGGCGATGTCGGTCTCGGTGTCGAGACGCGAGAGCGCCCGGGCCAGCGCGTCGCAGCCGGCGCTGCCGAGGAACGGCGTCGCCAGCCCGTCGAACTTCGCCCGGAACTCGGCCGCGGTCAGGAAGTTCTCCGGCTCCCCCTTCGCGGCGACCACCATGCCCTCGTGGGTGGTGCCGTCGCGTAGCGTCACCCGGGCGACCCCCGCCATGTGCGCCGGGAACTCCGCCTCGGCCTTCGGATCGACGACGGTGCGGATGCGTCTGGCCAGGGCCATCGTCCTCGGGTCGCGAAGGTGCTTGGCGTAGCTGTCCCAGACCATGCCACCGTCACGCAACGCCACTGCCGCCACGAACGGCATCGAGAACTGACCGTCGACGTAGTTCTCGGGCGACTGCTTCTCCGACTCCGGATTGCCGATGATGTTCCAGCCGGTCTGGGGGAGGCCGATCTCGACCGACTCGACGTCGGCGTCGGTGAATCCGTGCTCGGCGCGGAGCGCGATCAGGGCGTCCATCGCCGCGTGACCGTAACGGCACGAGGGGTAGGGCTTGACCGCGATGGCCATCGTCTCCCAGACCTTCCCGAGGCCGGCGACCGCCTTGGCGGGATCCGGGCTCGGGGCGTAGGCGTTCAGGAATCCAGCCTTGCCCTCGATTGCCTCCAGGCAGCCGAAGAATCCCTCGCGGGCGAAGGTCGCCGCGGTGACGCCGTTCATCGCCGCGTGACCGACGTGGAACGGCTTGTTCCAGGAGCCGTCGACCAGGAACTGCATCGAGCCGGCGGCCTGGCTCGCGCACATGCCGAAGGCGCTCACCATCTGGTCGACGTCGAGGCCGAGGACGCGGCCGGCGGCGGCGGCCGCGCCGAAGGCGCCACAGGTGGCGGTGGGATGGTAGCCGCGCCGGTAGTGGTCGCTCGGTCCGAGGGCGAGGCTGAGGCGGATCTGCACCTCGTAGCCGGCGACCACCGCGGCAATCACGTCGCGGCCGGACGCGCCCACCATCTCGGCCGCCGCGAGCGCCGCCGGCACGATCGGCGCGCTCGGATGGATCGAGCCGGGGGCGTGGGTGTCGTCGAAGTCGAGACTGTGACCGAGCATGCCGTTCATGAATGCGGCACCCTGCGGCGTGTAGCCAGCGGGGTCACCGATCACGCTGGCGGCGCCCCCGGTGAGGCCGAGGCGGGCGAGCGCGGCGGCGGCCGGGGCCGCGGGCTCGGCCTCGTTGCGAGCGCGGATGGCGATGCCGAACTGGTCGAGGATGAGGAGTCGGGCGCGCTCCACGACCTCGCGGGGCAGGGTGGCGCAGTCGAGCTGCGCGGCGAACGCCGCGAGCGTACGGGTGATACCGGACATGGCGGACCTCCTTCGGACGGGGCGCGGCATCGGGGCCGCGAACCCGCGGATTGTAGCGCGGGGCGAGGTGGCGATGGCGCGGTCGACTGCCGCGAGCTCCGACGTCCGCCCACCGCGGGCGCCGGCGCCGGGCCGGTCAGCAGCCGAGCCTCGACGCGAGATCCAGCATGTCCTCGGCGACGACGTCGAAGTCGTGCTCGGCCACCAGGTCGATGGTCTGCCCGGGCCCGTGCTCGGTGGGACGAGTGACGAAGGCGGTCCGCAGCCCCGCTGCGCGCGCCGCCACGAGATCGTTGTTGTGCGCCGCGACCAGCATCAGCTCGTGCGGCTCCAGGCCGAGCATGCGCGCGGTGGTCTGGTAGACCTGCGGGTCCGGCTTGTAGCCCCGTGCCACCTCCGCACCGAGGATGGCGTCGAAGGGGAGATTGCCGTGACGCGCGAGGCCGACCATCAGCGCCACGTTGCCGTTCGACAGCGTCGCCAGGGGGTAGCGCTTGCGCAGTCGCGCAAGACCCGGGGGCGAGTCCGGCCACGGATCCAGCCGGTGCCAGGCGCGGTTGAGATGATCCTTCTCCGGCTCGGTGAGCCCCGAGATCCCGAACGCCTCGAGCACCCCCTCGAGGTTCTCGCGGTGCAGGACGTCCAGGATCACGAACGGCCGCTCGCCACTGCGCACCTTCGCCATCGACGGCTGGTAGCGCGCCCGCCAGGCGGTGGCGAAGGCCTCCCAGTCGACCTCGATACCCTTCGGCGCGCAAAGGCCGCGTACCTCGCGCGCGACGCTGGCGCGCCAGTCGACCACCGTGCCGAAGACGTCGAAGCCGAGCGCCTTCACCTTGTCGATCGCCATCTCGCTTTCCTCGTGCTGGTGCTGGTCGGAACGCGCCGGTGCGAGGCCCGCTCAGCCGATGACACGCGTCGGCTTGCCGCCGAGCCAGCCCTTGATGTTCTCCAACGCCTCCCCGTACGCCAGCGGGAACACCTCCGCCACCACGTATCCGGTGTGTCCGGTGAGCAGGGTGTTGTCGAGGGCCCGGAACGGGTGGTCGGCCGGGAGCGGCTCGACGTCGAACACGTCGAGTCCGGCGCCGGCGATGCGCCGCTCGCGTAACGCATCGACAAGCGCCTTCTCGTCCACGATCGGGCCGCGTGAGGTGTTGACCAGGTAGGCGCCGGGCTTCATCCGCGCGAGCTCGTCGGCACCGATCAGTCCGCGGCTGCGGTCGCCGAGGATGAGGTGGATGGTGACGAAGTCCGACTCGGCGAGCAGCGTCTCCTTGTCGACGCGCTCGACACCCACCTCGGTGGCCCGCTCGGCGGTGAGGTTGTGGCTCCACGCGATCACCCGCATCCCGAACGCAAGCCCGATCCTGGCCACCTGCGAGCCGAGCTTGCCGAGTCCGATCACGCCGAGCGTGCGACCACGCAGACCGACGTTCAACGCCACCTGCCACTTGCCGGCGTGCATCGCCGCGTCCTCACGGCCGATGTTCTTCGCCAGCCCGAGGATCATGGCCCAGGTGTGCTCGAACGCGGCGTAGCCGGTGGTCCGGGTGCCGCACACGGTGATGCCGTGGTCCCGCGCTGCATCCATGTCGATGGCGAGGTTGCGCATGCCGGTGGTGACCAGGAGCTTCAGCCGCGGCAGGCGCGAGAGCACCGCGCGCGGAAACGGCGTGCGCTCGCGCATCGCGACCACGACGTCGAACGCGGCGAGCGTGGTGACCACCGCTTCGTCATCGCCCAGGTGATGGTCGAAGACATCGACCTCGCAGTCGGCGGGCAGGGTGTCCCAGGCGGCGCTGCTGCGGGCGACGCCGAGATAGTCGTCGAGTATCGCGATCCGGGTCGTCATGTCGTCCAACCTCCTCTGGGTTCGCGTCGCCGGCGCGTGGGCGCCGCCACCGCCGGTGCACGGCCCCCGGAAGGGGGCGGGATCATGCGGCGCGTGGCCGCACCGCGACGCCACCGCGTGGGCCGGTGTTCAATCGATTGGCGAAACGCGCGTCGAGCGGTCGCCCATGGCGCAGGTTGAGCCACAACCGCAGCAGGCGGCGCCTGCGCTCGGGCTCGGGGAAGTCCTCGAACGCGGTGCGTGCATGCAGCACCACATGGTTGTTCAGGAGCTGGATGTCGCCCGGTCGGAAACGCATCGAGAACTGGACGTCGGGCCGTTCCGCCAGCACGCCGACGGCGCGGACCGCCGCGAGCTCGGCCTCGTCGAGCGGCGCGCCCGACTTGCGCTGGCCGTCCTCGATGGTGCGTTGGTTGTAGCGGCAGCTGAGGATGCCGCGGTGGTGACTGAACACCGGGACTCGGTGGTCGGTGACCTCGTTCGGATCGCCGCGGCCGCCCTCGCCGCGCAAGTCGAAATGGAAGCCCCGATAGAGCGGCGGCAGATGCTCGGGGTGCTCGGCGAGCAGAAGGTCGTGGATGGTCATGGCGCTGGCCACCAGGCTCTCACCGCCCCGTGCCGCGTGGTGCACGCAGAGCAGGCCGACGACGTCGGAGGCGTCGCAGTGGAAACGCAGCGCCGCGCTGGTGGTGTACCCGCGGACGTTGACTGCCTGGTAATCGCGTCCCCGATCCGTGACCTCGGCCAGGTGCTCGCCGGCCGCGTTCTGGGAGACCGCGACCCCGATGTGCGTGCCGATGCCCCAGTAGAGCGCCCGTAGAGTCGGCTCGTCGTAGCGAGCGGGGTCGATTCCTCGGACGAGAACCAGGCCGCGACCACGCTCCAGCACCTCGACCATCTGCCCGGCCCGCGCCTCGAGACGCGGGGCGAGGAACGCCTCGCGGTCGAACTGCTCGGCCTCGAGCCCGCGAGCGCGGACCGACCGCACGGCGGCGTCGAGCTCGGCCAGGTCCTCGCCGTCGAGCTCGAAGAGCCAGCTGCCGTCGGTCTCGAGATCGCTCGGGCGCCAGGCACCGGGGCCGCCGAAGGGACGGCTGAGGGGCTCGGGACTACTCACGGGAGGCTCCATCGGGTCGCGCGCCGTGAAGTGTGGCGCCGGGCGATCTTAGCAGAGCGGGAACCGGTGACCGCGACGATGGCCGGGAGGCGACATCGAGAGGAAGGCGACCCCGGGGCGGCGTGCGCCCCGGGGTGGTCGACGTCAGCGCGAGCGCAGTTTCGGGTCGAGCAGATCGCGCAGCGCATCGCCGAAGAGGTTGAAGCCGAACACCGCGAGGGTGATCGCGAGGCCGGGGAATACCGGCACCCAGGGGGCGCTCTCGGCGTACTCCTCGGCGCCACCCTGCAGCATCAGTCCCCAGGCCGGGGTCGGCTCCTGCACCCCGAGGCCGAGGTAGGACAGGGACGCCTCGAGCAGGATGGCCTGGCCGACGAACGAGGTGAGCATGATGAGGTAAGGCGCCACCACGTTCGGGGCCATGTGACGCAGGATGATGCGGGCGTGGCCGTAACCGAGCGCGCGCGCCGCGTCGACATACGGGATCTCGCGAATCGACAACGCGCTCGAGCGCACCACCCGCGCGCACTGCGGAATGAAGGGCAGCGTGATTGCGATGATCACGTTCTGCGTGCCGGGGCCGAGGATCGCCACCACCGCCAGCGCCATGATGATGAGCGGGAACGCCATGAAGACGTCCATCACGCGCTGGAAGAAGAGGTCGAACTTGCCGCCGAAGTAGGCGCTGGCGACGCCCAGGACCAGACCGGCCGTGGCGCCGACGACGGCGGCGGTAAAGCCGACGAACAGCGCCGTGCGTGCACCGTAGATGATGCGGGTCATGATGTCGCGGCCGAACTGGTCGGTGCCGAGCCAGAAGTCGGCGCCCGGCGGGCTCAGCATGTGCTCGAAGGAGTTGGCCTCGGGGTCGTAGGGCGAGATCACGTTGGCGAACACTGCCATCGCGATCATGGCCACCACGACCAGCCCGCCCGCCGCGCCGAGCGGCTGGCGTCGGCACAGGGACCAGAGCTGCTCGGCGAGCGACCGCTTCGGGGGCACCAGCTCGGCGGAGTCGACGGCGATTTCCGGGGTGGACATCGGTCTTGCCTCGTCAGCTATAGCGAATGCGTGGGTCGAGCCACGCGTACATGATGTCGATGAACAGGTTGGTCAGCACGAAGATGACCACCACCAGCATCACGAGCTGCTGGGTCAGGGTGAAGTCGTGCTGCAGCACCGCTTCCACGAAGAGCTTGCCCAGCCCGTTCAAGTTGAAGACCTGCTCGGTCACCACCAGCCCGCCCATCAGGAAGGCGAACTCCAGCGCGATGATGGTCACCACCGGTAGCAGGGAGTTCTTCAGCGCATGGCGGTTGATGATGACCTTCTCGAGCAACCCCTTGGCGCGTGCAGTGCGCACGTAGTCCTCGCGCAGCACCTCGAGCAGGGCGGAGCGGGTCATGCGGGTCGCCACCGCGGAGTAGCGATAGCCCGTCGCCACCGCCGGCCAGATGAGCTGGGCGAGGTTCTCCATCGGGTCCTCGAACGGTGACACGTACTCGATCGGCGGCATCCACGGGATGCCGAACCAGGCCTGGGTGATGATCAACAGGCCGAGAATGATCACGATCCCGAGCCAGAAGGAAGGGATGGCGATCCCGGCGATGCTGAACGCGCGGACGAGGTAGTCGATCCAGGTGTTCTGCTTGACCGCGGAGATGATTCCGAGCGGTATCGCGATGATCACCGCCACCGCGGTCGCCATGATCGCGAGCTGCATCGAGAGCTGGAAGCGGAGCCCGATCTCCTCCGCCACCGGCTTGCCGGTCCACATGGACTCGCCGAGGTCACCGGTGAAGTACCCGGACACGAAGTCCCAGAACTGCAGCGGCATCGGCTTGTTCAGGCCGAGCTTGTCTCGACACTGATCGAGCTGCTCCTGGTCGGCATAGAGGCCGGTGCCGAACAGGCGAATCTCGCAGACGTCACCGGGTACCGCCCGCATCAGCAGGAACACGAGCAGCGCCGCCCCGAACAGGGTCGGGATGGTCAGGAGCAGGCGGTGGAGGATGTACTTCGACATGACCGGGTTCCGAGGAGGTGGGCGCCCCGCGTGCGGGGCGCCCGGAGGTGACAGCTCTTACATCAACGACTTGTCGAGCCAGACGTTGTCGAGCTGCTGATCGAGGTAGTGGCTGGGCGAGATCTTCCAGCCCTTGAAGTACGAGCGATGCGCGGTGATACGGTTCCACCACAGCGTGACCAGCAGGTGGGCCTGGTCAGACAGCGCGCGCTCCTCGTACTGACGCAGGATCTTGCGCTGCTTGGCCGGGTCACCCTCGCGGGCCAGGTTGTCGTACAGCTCCTCGAGGATCGGATCCTCATAGCCACCGAAGTTGTTGCCGGCGCTGCCGAGCCACTTCGTCACGTCGGCGATGGGGTTCACGACCGACTGGCAGTTGAAGTCCATCGAGATGTCGAAGTCGCGCTTCTTGCGCAGCGTGTCGTAGAAGGGGCCGGACGGCTGCACCCGCTGGGTGACGTCCAGACCGACCTGCTTCCACTGGTCGATCAGCCAGGTGCCCACCACCTTGTACGGCTGGTCGACGCCGCGGTTGTTCAGCTCGAACTTGAGGTTCGACTGTCCGGCGTCGGCCAGCAGCTTCCTGGCCATCTCCCGCGACTTCTCGAGGTCCGGGTAGTAGCCCGCGAGCTGCTGCAGCTCCTCGGAGGTCGCCGCCAGCGGATGGTTCGGGAAGGCGACACCGCCGACCGTCTTCACGATCGCGATCTTCGACAGGTACTGCGAGCCACCCCAGCGGTCGACGGCGAGGGTGAGCGCGCGGCGCACCCGCGCATCGTCGAACGGCTTGCGGTTCTGGTTGATGGTGGTCAGCAGCACGCAGTTCCAGTCGCTGGTCTGCACCGTGATCTTGTCGCCGAGGGCCTTGACGAGATCGTCGACTGCCTTCGGCGGGAAGCCACGGAACTGGGCCGCCGCGCGGTCGCCGCGGATGGCCTGCAGGTTGACCGCCATCTTCGGGGCCTGGATGGCCTTGAAGCCGTCGATGTAGGGGCGGCCCTCGTGGTGGTAGTTCGGGTTGCGCTTGCCCTCGACGAAGGCGCCGGGCTGCTCCTGCACGAAGAGGAACGGACCGCTGCCGTTGATGTTCTTCGTGTGCCACTCGTAGCCGTGCTCGTCCAGATCCTTCTTGCTGTAGATCCAGTTGAACGGGGTGGCGAGCGCCGGGACGAATGCGCCCGAGGGATACTTCAGCTTGAACACGACGGTGCGGGCGTCGGGCGCCTCGACCGCGTCGACCATGCTGAAGAATGCCTTGCGCGAGCTCGGTACACCCTCCGGCGGGAAGATGATCTTGTCGTACGTCGCCTTGACGTCGTACGCGTCGAGCGGCTTGCCGTCGTGGAACTTGACGCCGTCACGGATCTTGAAGGTGTAGACCGTGCCGCCGTCGGTCGGCTCGGGCACCGTGCCGTCGCAGACGTCGCACACGAAGTCGGTCGGCGACGCCGGGTTGGCGGGGTTGACCCGAATCAGCAGGCTGTAGAACGGCGCCATCGGATGGATCACGCCGAACGTGGTCTCGCGATGTGCGTCGTACGACGGAATGGTGCTCGGGACCACGAAGTTGAGGATTCCTCCTCGCTGCGGGGTCTCCTGGGCCAGCGCGGTCTGGGTCGTGCCGACGGCGCAACCCAGGGCGACCGCCGCGGCGACGCTGCGGTAGTTGAACCTCATGATGCTCTCCTCCTCGGTTGGAGCTCGTTCACTACGCCCCCCGGTCCCACCGTTGCCGCGTGGAACCGAACGGTTCTCGGATCTCTGCCGGGGCTTGCTAGCTCACCTCCGTGCACGCGACCCAGTGTCCGGGTCGCTTCTCGATCAGCTCGGGGATCCCCGCCTTGCAGCTCTCCACCGCCATCGGGCATCTGGGGTGGAAGACGCACCCACTCGGGGGCTTCATCGGACTCGGGACCTCGCCTTGCAGGGTCTGGTGGGCGCGAGTCTTCTCGATCGTCGGATCCGGAATCGGCACCGCCGACAGCAGTGCCTGGGTGTAAGGGTGCAAGGGATTGTCGAACAGCTCGTCGGATTCCGCGAGCTCGACCACCTTGCCGAGGTACATCACCGCCACCCGGTTGCACAGGTGGTGCACGACCGAGAGGTCGTGAGCGATGAACAGGTAGGTGAGGCCGAACTGCTCGCGCAGATCCTCGAGCAGGTTGATCACCTGGGCCTGGATCGACACGTCGAGCGCCGACACCGCCTCGTCGCAGATGATGAACTCCGGGTCGAGCGAGAGCGCGCGCGCGATGCCGACACGCTGACGCTGGCCGCCGCTCATCTCGTGTGGATACCGGTCGGCGAACTTCGGGTTCAGACCGCACACCGAGAGCAGCTCGGCCACCCGTTGCTGGCGCTTGCCCGGGTCGGGCTGGACGCCGTGGACCTTCATCGGCTCGCCGATGATCTCGCCGACCTTCATGCGCGGGTTCAGCGAGCTGTAAGGGTCCTGGAAGATCACCTGGATCTTCCTGCGCAGCGGGCTCAGCTCCTTCTCCGAGAGCTTCTCGAGGTTGACGCCGTCGAAGACGATCTCGCCGGCGGTCGGACGCTCGAGCTGCAGGATGCAGCGGCCGGTGGTGGTCTTGCCACACCCGGACTCGCCGACCAGGCCGAGGGTCTCACCGCGGCGGATGGTGAAGCTGACGCCGTCGACCGCCTTCACCTGGCCGATGACGCGCTGCACGAACAGCCCCTGGGTGACCGGGAAGTGCTTCTTCAGCCCCTTCACCTCGACCAGCACGTCCTCGCTCGTGGCGGCCCTGGCGCGGATGTCCGGCGCGGCGCTCACGAGGCGTCCCTCATGCTGGCGTCGAGCTCGGCGCGTCGCAGGCACGCGGAGAGCTGACCGTCGGCGACCTCCGCCAGCGGCGGCACGGCGCGATCGCAGTCGGCGATCGCCCAGCGGCAGCGGGGACGATAGGCGCAGCCCGGCGGGAGGCGCGTGAGATCCGGCGGCTGCCCCTCGATCGGAACCAGCCGCTTGCCGCGGTGCAGATCCATTCGCGGCACCGAGTTCAGCAACCCGATCGTGTAGGGGTGACGCGGGTTGTGATAGATCTGCTCCGAGGTCCCGGTCTCGACGATCTTGCCGGCGTACATCACGATCACGCGCTCGGCGTAGCGGGCGACGACACCGAGGTTGTGGGTGATGATGATCAGCGCGACGCCCATGCGCTTGGTGAGGTCGCGCATCAGCTCCAGGATCTGCGCCTGAATCGTCACGTCGAGCGCGGTCGTCGGCTCGTCGGCGATGATGAGGCGCGGCTCGCACGACAGCGCGAGCGCGATCATGACGCGCTGGCGCATGCCGCCACTGAAGTGATGGGGATACTGCTTCAGGCGCCGCTCGGGCTCGCCGATGCCGACCATCCCGAGCAGCTCGACGGCACGCCGGTCGGCCTCCTGCTGGGTGGTTCCGAGGTGATGCATCATCGTCTCGGTGAGCTGCGTGCCGATCGAGAGGACCGGATTCAGCGAGGTCATCGGCTCCTGGAAGACCATGGCGATCTTGTGGCCACGGACCTTGCGGATCTCGGCATCGTCGAGCGTGAGGAGGTCGCGCCCCTGGAATCGGATCTGGCCGCCGACGATCTGACCGGGCGGGTTCGGAATCAGGCGCAGCACCGACATCGCGCCGACGGACTTGCCGCAGCCGGATTCACCGACGATGGCGACGGTCTCGCCCTCGTCCACCGAGTACGTGATTCCGTCGACTGCCTTGACGACACCCTCGGTGGTGTAGAACTGCGTTCGCAGATCCTCGACTTCCAGAAGCTTGGGCACGGCAACCTCGTTTTTATAGGAGTCGCGTTACTGACGCCGTGTTGCGCGAACGTCAGGGTGCTTTCGTCCTCCGCCGGCCACCGTCTTGTGCGGCTTACCGACCCCCTCCGACGCGGCACGTCGGGGATACTTCCCGTCGGCGCGGCATGTCGACGGTCGCGTGCTCGACCAGTCGCTCCGAATTGGTCCGCGCATCCCTGCAGCCGTCGGCCGAGCTCCCGCTCGACCGACTCGCGAGGGCCGCTTACGGTAGGTGTGGGTCCGGTGGTTGTCAATTCTCCGCCACCTCGTCACGCCACCCGGTGGCGTCGCCCGGCGTGGCCGCGACCGGTCCGAGCGCGGCGCGGATCAATCGGTTACGCGGCCCTGCGATCGCTCCCGACGACGGCGCGGCGATCGTCTTGTTGCAGCGCGGCATCGGAGTCGGGGGAAGGGCGCAGTGGTCAGCGGATCTGGGTCTTGTAGCTGAAGCGATCGGCGCGGCCGCGTGTGAGTCGGTACTCGATCGCGCGCTCCTCGGTGGTGTAGGTCAGGCGCTTGAGGACCACCAACGGTGCGCCGGGGGCGATCGTGAGGCGACGGGCGGTGGAGGCGTCGGCCGCCTCCGCGGTCAGTGTCTCGTCGCATCGCACCACCGGCAGCGCGAATCGTTCCTCGACCATCGCGTACATCAGGTCGGGGATGTGGACGTCCTCGCGCTCCAGCCCGCCGACCAGCGACGCGATCCACCAGCTTCGCTCGATCAGGATCGGGGTCGATTCCACGTAACCCACGCGCTCGATGTACAGGAGCTCGGCACCGTCGGGCTGGCCGAGCCGCTGACACACCTCGCGCGGACCGCGGCGAATGCGCCGCAGTGGGGTCTTCTTGTGGATGCGCACCGCATCGCCCTGGCGGTCGCCGTAGGCGAAGAAGCGAAACAGGCTGTTGTCGAAGTCGATACGTGAGACGTAGGTGCCCTTGCCCTGGTGGCGGTAGAGGCGTCGCTCCTTGACCAGGTTGTCGATTGCCTTCTTGACCGTTCCCTGGCTGACCCCGAGCGCGCGCGCGAGCTGCGGCTCCGACGGCACGAGATCGCCGGCCACCAACTCACCGCTGTCGATTCGGTCTCGCAGGTGACGCTCCACCACGCGGTAGAGCGGAAGGTCTCGGGGGTGGTTCATCGACGGCGGGCCGCCCGGTGGTGGGCTCCTGGGGACTCGGAACGAGGAGTCTAACTCATATATATGAGTTGCTTGACACCCGTCGCGCGCCGCCGCTAACGTGCCTCGCGCCTCGCCGTGGACGGTCCGGCCGCCCTACACCAGCCGGTGCGCGGCACCTATCCCCTCTCGTCGAGCGAAACGTCGGAGCATCTGCCATGAACGCGCCAAGCGCCTCGCCCTCGACCGCGCCGGAAGCGGCGGTCGCCGAACTCGTTCGTCGCGCGCGGGTCGCGATGCGGGATTTCTATCCGAGTGATCAGGCGCGGGTGGACGAGGCGGTCACCGCGCTCGCGTGGTCGATCTACAAGCCCGAGCACGCGCGCGAGCTCGCGGCGTTGGCGGTGCGTGACACCGGTCTCGGCAACGTCCCCGACAAGATCACGAAGAAGCAACGCAAGACCTTCGGCACCCTGCGCGATCTGTTGCGTGGTCGCTCGGTCGGGGTGATCGAGGAAGATCCGGTCCGCGGCCTGGTGAAGTACGCGAAGCCGGTCGGTGTGGTGGCGGCGGTGACGCCATCGACCAACCCCGGGGCGACGCCGGTCAACAAGGCGATGATGGCGGTCAAGGGTCGCAACGCGGTGATCGTCGCGCCGTCACCGTCGGGCATCGTCACCACGACCCGTACGGTGGAGCTCATGCGTCGAGAGCTCGGTCGCATCGGTGCGCCGGAGGATCTGGTGCAGGTGCTGTCGCCGCCGGTGGACAAGGCGCTCACCAACGCGCTGATGCGCGCGAGCGACCTGGTGGTCGTCACCGGCTCGCAGAACAACGTGCGCGCGGCTTACAGCAGCGGCAAGCCCGCGATCGGGGTCGGCGCCGGCAACGTGCCGGTGATCATCGACGCCACCGCCGACCTCGACGACGCGGCGCGGAAGATCCACGACTCGAAGACCTTCGACAACGCCACCTCGTGCTCGTCGGAGAACTCGGTGGTGATCCTCGACGCGGTCTACGAGGCGGCGATGGACGCTCTCGAGCGCGCCGGCGGTTATCGGGCCAGTGCCGAGGAGAAGGCGCAGATTCGCGACACCCTCTGGGTCGGCGGCAAGCTGAACCGCAAGGTGATCGCGAAGGACGCGGACGTGTTCGCGGCCGCTGCGGGTCTGCCGGAGGCGTCGGCGGGGGCGCGCTTCTTCATGGTCGAGGACGACGACATCGGACCCGACAACCCGTTCTGCGACGAGAAGCTGGCGCTGGTGCTGTCGGTGTATCGGGCGCGCGACATGGACGATGCGGTGGCGAAGGTCCGTGCCATCCTCGACGTCAAGGGGCGCGGGCATTCGTGCGGCATCCACACCCGGGAGATCGCGAACGCGCGCCGGCTCGCCGAGGAGCTGGACGTGGTCCGCGTGCTGGTCAATCAGGCCCACACCTTCGGCAACGGCGGTGGGTTCGACAGTGGGCTGAACTTCACGCTGAGCATGGGCTGCGGCACCTGGCAGGGCAACAGCATCAGCGAGAACCTGAGCTATCGACACTTCCTGAACATCACCCATCTCTCCACCGTCATCCCCGAGGACCGGCCGAGCGAGGAGGCGCTGTTCGGGGCTTATTGGGCCAAGTACGGGCGCTGAGCGACCATCGCGCGCACCATCCTGAGGAGCCACCATGAATTTCGAGGAGCACGCCGGCAAGGCGGTGCTGGCGGCGGCCGGCATCGCGGTGCCGCGGGGAGAGCTCGTCACCTCACCGGAGGCGGCGGCCGCCGCGTGCCGACGCCTCGGCCCGGTGGTGGTCAAGGCGCAGGTGCCGACCGGCAAGCGCGGCAAGGCCGGCGGCATCGCGGTGGTCGACGACGCCGATGCGGCGCGCGCCGCCGCCGAGCGAATCCTCGGGATGTCGATCGGCGGCCACCCGGTCGAGCGACTGCTGGTGGAGGGGCGCGCCGCCATCCGTCACGAGCTCTACGCCGCGGTCCTCGACGACCCCGACTCCAAGGGCCCGATGGTGATGCTCTCCTCGGCCGGCGGCATGGACATCGAGGAGGTGGCCGAGCGCCATCCGCAGAAGCTGGTCCGCGAGGCGGTCGACGTCAGGTCCGGGCTCGACGAGGTCGCGGCACGCGCCATCGCGGCCCGCGTCGGCTCCGACGTCGCGCCGGAGTCGCTCGCCGACTTCCTCGTCCGACTCTATCGCGCCTGGCGCGATGCCGACGCCGAGCTGTTGGAGGTCAATCCCCTGGCGGTGCTGGACGACGGCAGCCTGGTCGCCCTGGACTGCAAGCTGACCGTCGACGACTCGGCCGTGGTGCGCCAGGCCGAGCTGGCCGCGACCGGGTCGCCCGAGCGCCTGAGCGATCTCGAGGCGCGCGGCCGCGACCTCGGGCTCAAGTACATCGAGCTCGACGGGGACATCGGGGTGCTCGCCAACGGTGCCGGCCTGACCATGACCACCATGGACGTGATCGCGCATCACGGTGGACGGCCGGCCAACTTCCTCGAGATCGGTGGCGAGTCCTACACCAAGGCGGAGCCCGCGCTCGCCCTGGTGCTGGACAACCCGCGGGTGCGCAGCCTGGTGGTGAATTTCTGCGGTGCGTTCGCCCGCACCGACGTGATGACCGCCGGCGTGCTCGACGCATTCGACGCCCTGCGCCCGACGGTGCCCGCGTTCTTCAGCGTCCACGGAACCGGGTCGACCGAGGCGCGCGCCATGTTGCGCGAGCGCCTCGGACGTGAGCCCTATCCGACGATGGACGAGGCGATTGCGGCGGCGGTGGCGGCGGCGCGCGGCGCGGAGGGCGGGCGATGATCGTGCGCGGTGACGAGCGGGTCCTGGTGCAGGGCATCACCGGACGTCAGGGGACCTTCTGGACCGAGCGCATGCAGGCCTACGGGACGCGAGTGGTCGGGGGCGTCAACCCGCGCAAGGCGGGAACCAGCCACTGCGGCGTGCCGGTGCACGCCACCGCGCGCGATGCGATGGCGGCGGACGGGTTCGACGTGTCGGTGCTGTTCATCCCGCCGCTGGGGGTGAAGGAGGCCGCGCTCGATGCCATCGAGGCCGGCGCCCGGCGCATCGTCATCCTGACCGAGCACATCCCGGTCCAGGACGTGATGTGGGTGCTCGCCGCCGCCCGCGAGCGTGGCTGCGCGGTGCTCGGGCCGAACACCGCCGGCTGCGTGACCCCGGGCGAGTGCTTCGTCGGATTCATGCCGGCCTTCGACGCGGAGATCTTCCGCCCCGGAAACGTCGGCGTGGTCTCGCGCAGCGGGAGCCTCGGCACCCTCATCTGCCTGAACCTGGTCCAGGCCGGGCTCGGCGAGTCGGCGTTCGTGGGCATCGGTGGCGATCCGGTGATCGGCACCACCACGCGCGACGCGCTGGTGGCGCTCGATCGCGACCCGAGGACCGAGGCGGTGGTCCTGGTGGGCGAGATCGGTGGGGCGATGGAGGAGGCGGCGGCCGAGTACGCGGCCGGGATGTCGAAGCCGGTGGCCGCCTTCGTGGCGGGCCGGGCCTCCCCGCCCGGGAAGAAGATGGGGCATGCGGGCGCCATCGTGATGGGCGACCGCGGCACCTACGCCTCCAAGCGCTCCGCCCTGGAGGCCGCCGGGGTGCGCGTGCTGGACACGCCGTCCGACGTCGGACCAGTGATGCGCGAGATGCTCGGCTAGGTCGGGGCGGGGACTGGCTCGCGCGAAGCGCGTGCCTGTCCCCATCTGCCGAGCCCGCGTCGAGCGCCGGGACAGGCACCGCCGTCGGCGGCCCGTCCCTGGCTTGTGGCCCCTACCGCCCCCCGTCGGGGCGGCGGCAGCTCGGAGCGCGCAGCGGCTCGTAGCTGTCGAGTCGGACGTCGATCGCGAAGTCACCATAGTCGTAGACCATGTCGCCGGTGACCCCGTTCTCGTAGAGGACCGCGCTCATCGCGAACGCCGGGAGCGGCTCGACCGCGCCTTCCGGGTAGTAGGCGAGGCGGATCGGCCAGGCGCGCGTGCCGGCCAGCGGCGGCGGACCGCCGGTGGTGGGGAGCTCGCGACCGATCGCTGCCGCCACCTCGAACGGCGATTGCTGGGTGCTGCCGTCGAACACGGTGAGCAACAGGTTGCGCTGACCGCGTCGGGCCGCATCGACCACCGCGGCGACGTGCGCGCTGGGGAACACGGTTCCCCTGGCAAGCGGCTTCACCGTCGCCTCGGGGCGCGAGAAGCGGATCTCCCCGGGCCCGCCGGCCGCCTCGAGCCGGGCCACGCCCGCGACCTCCTCGACCTGCTCGCGGTCCTCGAAGCTCCGGGCGTTGAACCAGAACTCGGTGCTCTCGGCCGATTCCCAGCCGGAGAGGAGGGCGATGTGCTCGGTTCGCCCGCCCTCGATGTCGACGAGATGGAATCCCAGCATCTGCACGAAGTGCCAGCCGTCGCACGACGCCTCGAGACTGATCTCGAGCCGGCCCTTCACCGCCGCGATGTTGCTGTCCAGGGTGTCCGGGTGACGGCTCAGCGCGTACACCGCGCGATGCGACGCCAGGTTGACGACCGGCGCCGCGGAGCTCGATGTCGCCACCGCGGTCGCGAGCAAGAGGACTGCGAGCTGCAGAGCCCGGAACGGCCCGTCGGGGATACGCATGATGGTTCGGTCGGCTCGGTTGGCCACGCCGGCGCGGCTGCCGAAGGGCAGTCGCCAGCACGCGGCTGATGCGGCGCAATATCGTACACCGCATGTCCGTGCCTGTCCCGGTGGCTGGCCCGCGGCGGCGCCCGGGCCTGGCGGGTGGCCGAGAATGCGCATCCTGCGCCCGCTCGACTCGCGGCGCCGAGGACGCGGGCCTCGGCGTGACGTGCTCAGGCCGCCTCGTCCTCCACCGCGCCCCGCTGATAGCCGAGCACCGGTGCGAGCCAGCGCTCGACCTCCTCCACCGTCATCCCCTTGCGCGCCGCGTAATCCTCGACCTGGTCGCGCTCGACCCGACTGACCCCGAAGTACCGGCTGTCCGGATGCGAGAGATACAGGCCGCTGACCGAGGCCGCCGGGCTCATCGCGAAGCTCTCGGTGAGGGTGATACCGATTCGCGATTCCGCGCCCAACAGCTCGAACAGCCGGCCCTTCTCGGTGTGGTCCGGGCAGGCCGGGTAGCCGGGCGCCGGGCGGATGCCGACGTAGCGCTCCTCGATGAGCGCGGTGTTGTCGAGTGCCTCCTCCGCGGCGTAGCCCCAGAACTCCTGGCGGACCCTCTGGTGGAGCCGCTCGGCGAATGCCTCGGCCAGGCGGTCGGCCAGCGCCTTGGCCATGATCGCGCCGTAATCGTCGTGGGACGCCTCCATCTCCGCCGCCAGTGCTTCCAGCCCGTCACCGGCGGTCACCGCGAACGCGCCGACGTAGTCCAGCCGTCCGCTGTCGCGCGGGGCGACGAAGTCGGCCAGCGCGAGGTTTGGGCGACCGCGGTCGCGGGGGAGCTGCTGGCGTAGGGTGTGCAGCCGCGTCAGCACCCGCGCGCGGTCCTCGTCGGCGTACACCTCGATGTCGTCGCCCACCGCGTTGGCCGGCCACAGCCCGAGCACGCCGCGGGCGCGGATCCGCCCACCCTGGAGCAGCCGATCGAGCATCGACTCGGCGTCGCGAAGGAGATCGCGCGCCGCCGCGCCGACGGTCTCGTCGTCGAGAATCCGCGGATAGGTTCCGGCGAGGTCCCAGCTGCGGAAGAACGGAGTCCAGTCGATGAACTGGCGCAACTCGCCGAGGTCGTAGTCGTCGAGCACCACGACCCCGGTCTGGCGCGGCCGGGGTGGCGCGTAGCTCGACCAGTCGACCGCGAGACGGTTGGCGCGGGCGCTGGCGAGGTCGACCTTGCGCGCGGTCCTGCGCTCGGCGTCGCGGCCGGCGCGGATGCGCGCATACTCCTCGCGCACCTCGTCGGCGTAGGCGCGAGCGTCGCTGCCCACCAGGCGGCTGACGACACCCACCGCGCGCGAGGCGTCCGGCACGTAGATCGTCGGGCCGGCGTAGTTCGGCGCGATCTTCACCGCGGTGTGGACGCGACTGGTGGTCGCGCCGCCGATCAGCAAGGGCACGTCGAATCCTTCCCGCTCGAGCTCGGCGGCGACGTGGCACATCTCGTCGAGGCTCGGCGTGATCAGGCCGGAGACGCCGATGACGTCGGCGCCCTGCTCCCGCGCGGTGGCGAGAATGCGCGCGCTCGGCACCATCACCCCGAGGTCCACCACCTCGAAGTTGTTGCAACGGAGAATCACCCCGACGATGTTCTTGCCGATGTCGTGGACGTCACCCTTGGCGGTCGCCATCACGACCTTGCCGGCGGTCGCACGCTGCACGCCCTTCGCGCGCTCGGCCTCCATGAACGGCTCGAGGTGGGCGACCGCCTTCTTCATCACCCGTGCGCTCTTCACGACCTGCGGCAAGAACATCTTGCCGCTGCCGAAGAGGTCACCGACGACGTTCATGCCGTCCATCAGCGGCCCCTCGATCACCGCCAGCGGGCTCGGGTACTCGAGGCGTGCCGCCTCGGCGTCCTCGACGACCCACGCGTCGATGCCGTGGACCAGGGCGTGGACCAGGCGATCGCGAACGCTGCCTTCGCGCCAGGCGAGATCACGCGTGTCGTCGCGCGCCTTGCCCTTGACCTGCTGCGCGGCCTCGAGAAGCCGCTCCGCCGCGTCCGCCCGTCGGTTGAACAGCACGTCCTCGATGCGCTCGAGCAGATCCGGCTCGATGTCCTCGTAGACCGGCAGGCGCCCGGCGTTGACGATCGCCATGTCCATTCCGGCCTTGATCGCGTGGTACAGGAACGCGGCGTGCATCGCCTCGCGCATCGCGTTGTTGCCGCGAAACGAGAACGAGAGATTGGACACGCCACCGGAGATGCGCGCGTGCGGGCAGCGCGCCTTGATCTGGCGCGTGGCCTCGATGAAGGCCCGGCCGTAGTCGTTGTGGGCCTCGATCCCCGTCGCTACCGCGAAGATGTTGGGGTCGAAGACGATGTCCTCGGGCGGGAATCCCACCCGCTCGGTGAGGATGCGATAGGCGCGCTCGCAGATCGCCACCTTGCGCTCGACGGTCTCGGCCTGCCCCTGCTCGTCGAACGCCATCACCACCACGCCGGCGCCGTAGCGGCGCACGCGCTCGGCCTGACGCACGAACTCCGCCTCGCCTTCCTTGAGGCTCAGGCTGTTCACGTACGACTTGCCCTGCACGCACTGCAGGCCGGCCTCGATGACGTCGAAGCGAGAGGAGTCGATCATCAGCGGAACCCGGCTCACCTCCGGCTCGGCCGCGATCAGGCACAGGAATCGGCGCATCGCGGCCACCGAGTCGAGCATGCCCTCGTCCATGTTGACGTCGATGATCTGGGCGCCGTTCTCGACCTGGTCCCGGGCGACCTCGACCGCGCGCTCGTAGTCGTCGGCCTCGATCAGCTTGCGGAACTGCGCCGAGCCGGTGACGTTGGTGCGCTCGCCGACGTTGCAGAACAGGCTCTCCGGGCCGAGCACCAGGGGCTCGAGACCGGACAGGCGTGTGCGCACCGGGAGTCGCGGAAGCGGTCGCGGGGCGACGCCGTCGACCGCCTCGGCGATGGCGCGCAGGTGCTCGGGCGTGGTTCCACAGCAGCCGCCGACCATGTTGAGCATGCGGTTGCGGGCGAGATCGCC
Organism: Ectothiorhodospiraceae bacterium; assembly: GCA_024234875.1. Taxonomy (GTDB): domain Bacteria; phylum Pseudomonadota; class Gammaproteobacteria; order HK1; family HK1; genus JACKNM01. Next base: position 158,143 of record JACKNM010000005.1, read on the forward strand.
GAGGACACGCGACATGTGCTCGGGGGTGTCGTCGTACTCGCCGAACTCGTTGGGCAGACCGGCGTTGGGGTGGCAGCCGACGTGGGTGTCGGCGACGCGCGAGAGGGCGTCGACGTGGGGGCGCAGGTCCTCGGCGCCGAGTGCGCAGTTCAGACCGATGGTGAGCGGGCGCGCGTGGCGGACCGAGTACCAGAACGCTTCCGGGGTCTGCCCGGACAGGGTGCGGCCGCTGAGGTCGGTGATCGTTCCCGAGATCATGACCGGCAGGCGGGCGCCGATCTCGGCGAAGTACTCGTCGATGGCGTAGAGCGCGGCCTTCGCGTTCAGGGTGTCGAAGATGGTCTCGACCAGGATGATGTCCGAGCCGCCGTCGACCAGCCCGCGCAGCGCCTCGCGATAGGCGACGCGCAGGTGCTCGAAGGTGACGTTGCGATAGCCGGGATCGTTGACGTCGGGTGAGAGCGACGCGGTGCGGCTGGTCGGGCCGAGCACGCCGGCGACCCAGCGCGGGCGATCCGGGGTACGCGTGGTCGCGGCGTCGGCGGCGGCGCGGGCGATCTCGGCGCCGACGCGGTTCAGCTCGTACACCGTCGATTCCAGACCGTAGTCGGCCTGCGAGATCGAGGTGGCGTTGAACGTGTTGGTCTCGACGATGTCGGAGCCGGCGTCGAGGAATGCGGCGTGGATGTCACGGATGGCGTCGGGCAGCGTGAGGTTGAGGAGGTCGTTGTTGCCACGAAGCTCCGTCGGGTGATCGGCGAACCGCGTGCCGCGATAGTCGGCCTCGGCGAGTCGCAGCGCCTGGATCTGGGTGCCCATCGCACCGTCGAGCAGGAGGATTCGTCGCGCGAGGTGCTCGCGGAGCGTGGCCGTGGCATCGGGTCGCATGGTCGTCCTCCCGCTCATCCGGCGCGCTGCTCGCGCTCGGCGCCGTCGTCGCGGGCGGGGAGCCCGAGCACGTGGCAGATCGAGCGCGTCAGCTCGGCGCGATTCAGCGTGTAGAAGTGGAACTCGTTGACGCCGTTCTCGCGCAGCTTGCGGCACTGCTCGGCGGCGAAGGTGGCGGCCACGAGCTGACGGGTCTGCGGGTCGTCGTCGAGCCTCTCGAACAGCCGCACCATCTCCGCCGGCACCGACGCGCCGCAGGCGGTGGCGAACTTCCGCACCTTGGCGAAGTTCGTGACCGGCAGGATGCCGGGGACGATCGGGGCGCTGATTCCGGCGGCGCGCGCGCGCTCGAGGAAGCGCAGGTAGGCGTCGTTGTCGAAGAAGAACTGCGTGATCGCGCGACTCGCGCCGGCGTCGATCTTGCGCTTGAGGTAGTCGAGCTCGGCCTGGGGCGAGACCGCGTCGGGGTGCACCTCGGGATAGGCGGAGACGGTGACGTCGAAATCCGCCACGCGGTGGATGCCCTCGACCAGCTCGAGCGCACTCGCGTAACCACCGGGGTGGGGGGTGAAACGCGCCTCGCCACCCGGGGGGTCGCCGCGCAGCGCGACGATGTGGCGGACCCCGACCTCGTGGTAGGCCCGCAGCACCTCGTCCACCGACTCACGCGTCGCCTGGACGCAGGTGAGGTGCGCGGCCGGGACGAGGTCGGTTTCCTGGAGGATTCGGCGCACGGTGGCGTGGGTGCGCTCGCGGGTGGTGCCGCCGGCGCCGTAGGTCACCGAGACGAATCGCGGGTCGATGGGCGCGAGACGCTCGATGGCGCGCCACAGGCTCGCCTCCATCTCCGGCGTGCTCGGGGGGAAGAACTCGAACGACACCTCGATGTCGGCGCGCAACGGCACCGGGCCGCCCGTCTGGGCACGGTCGGGTGTGGTCATTCAGGCAACCTCCAGGCGGTGCGGGGTGGCCGCCGCCGTGTGCTTCGTCGCCGTCCAAAGCGACACCGTGAGCTGGTCGGCCGCCCCCTCGCCCTGCGGGCGCAGATGGCGGACCGAGACCTCGCCGAGGCCGGCGTTGCGGCACCAGGTGATCACCTCGTCCTCGGCGAAGCCGAGTCTGCGGTGGGCATGCTCGTGGCGCAGGAACTCGAGCTGGTGCGGCGCGAAGTCGACCACCAGCAGCCGCCCGCGGGCACGCAGCGCCCGCGCTGCCTCGGCGATCGCGAGCGCCGGCTCGTCCAGGTAGTGAAGGACCAGGTGCAACGTCACAAGGTCGGCACATTCGGGGGGAACATTGAGCCCGTAGATGTCCCCCTGCCGCACCTGGCAATGGGGGAGGGCGCCGCGCTCGAGGTTGGCACGGGCCAGTGCCAGCATCTCGCGGCTCGAGTCGATGCCCAGCCCGCGCTCGATTCGCCCGCCGAGGAGCTCGAGCACGCGGCCGGTGCCGGTGCCGAGGTCGACCAGCTGCTCGACCCTGGCCTCGCCGAGCGTCTCGAGCATGGCGCTCTCGACCACCTCGTCCGGAACGTGCAGGGCCCGCAATCGATCCCAGCTCGCGGCGACACGGCGGAAGTACCCGGCGGCCTCGCGGGCGTGCTCGCGGCGCACCGCCTCCAGCCGCTCGCGGTCGCGGCGCAGCTCGTGCGTGCCCTGTGGGAGGAGCTCCAACACCCGGGTGGCCACCGCCGCCCCGCTGCCGTGGTCGGCGAGTCGGAAGAACGCCCAGCTTCCCTCCTGATGGCGCTCGACCAGCCCGGCGTCGGCGAGCAGCTTCAGGTGGCGGCTGACCCGCGGTTGGCTCTGGCCGAGGATCCGGGTGAGCTCGGAGACCGTCAGCTCGCTGCTCTGGAGCAGCGCGAGCAACCGCAGTCGGCTCGGGTCGGCCGCCGCCTTCAGCGCGCAGAGGAGTCGTTCCACCACCACTCCGAGATCAGGTTCGATGCGTCGGGACGCGGATATAAACATATCTTTATGTCGTCACGCAACTGGCAGGGCTCGGAACCCATCGCGCGGGGGGCGAGATGCCACCCGGCGGTTGCTGCCCCGGCGCGTGGTCTGCGACGATCGACGCCTGGTCACCGGAGCGGGTTCGATGAGCGACGAGCAGAACAAGGTCGAGATCCACCGCGGGCTCAAGGGCGTCTACTTCGACCGCTCCGAGGCCACGTTCATCGACGGCCGGGCCGGGGAGCTGCGTTACCGCGGCTACTCGATTCACGATCTCGCGGAGCACTCGAGCTTCGAGGAGACCGCCTACCTGCTGCTCCACGGTGAGCTGCCGACGGCGGCGCAGCTCGCGGCGTTCGACACCGAGCTCAAGGATGCACGCCGACTTCCCGAGCCGGTCCACGACGTCATCCGCGCGGTCCGGCACGCGCATCCGATGGAGGTCCTGCGCACCGCGGTCTCCGCCCTCGGGGCGTTCGACCCGGAGGTGGGCGACAACTCCCCGGAGGCGACGCTGCGCAAGGGCGTGCGTCTCACCTCCCAGGTGCCGCTGATCGTGACCGCCCACGCACGGATCCGAGCGGGTCAGGAGCCGGTGCCGGCGAGTCGTGACCTCGGCCATGCCGCCAATTTCCTGTACATGCTCAAGGGCGAGCCGCCGAGCGCGGACGCGGCTGCGCTGATGGACACCGACATGGTGTTGCACGCCGAGCACGGCTCGAACGCCTCGTCGTTCGCGGCGCGGGTGGTGGTCGGCACCGAGGCGAATCTGCACGCGGCGATCACCGCGGCGGTGGCGGCCCTGTCCGGTCCCGCCCACGGCGGTGCGGCGGAGAACGTCATGCGCATGGCGCAGGAGGTCGGCGATCCGGCCAACGCCGCCGAGTACGTGAAGCGCAAGCGCGCGAACCGCGAGCCGGTGATGGGCTTCGGCCATCGCGTCTACCGCGCCGAGGACCCGCGCGCGAGACACATGCGCGATGGCGTGGAGCGGCTGTCGAAGGAGATGGGGCAGCCGCAGTGGTTCGAGATCCTGCAGGCGCTGGTGGCGGCGATGAAGCCCTACGCGCGCCACGGGGTGAACGTGAACGTCGACTTCTACGCCGGCGTCGTCTACTACCTGCACGGTGTCCCGGAGGACCTCTTCGTTCCCATCTTCGCCATCGGCCGGGTGCCCGGATGGACGGTGCAGGCGCTCGAGCAGCTCTCGAACAACATCCTGATCCGGCCGCTCACCCTCTACAGCGGGCCCGAGCCGCGCGAGTACGTGCCGATCGCGCAGCGCTGAGTCAGTCGGGGCCGGTCACGCGATAGCCGACGCCGGCGACGGTGTGCACGAAGCGCGGGCGAGTCGGTGGGTCGCCGAGCTTGCTGCGCAGGTGGCCGACGAGCACCCGCAGATGGTGGATCTCGTCGGCGCGCGGCCGACCCCAGATCTCGCCGACGAGGTCACGGTGGGTCACCACACTGCCGGCGCGGGTGGCGAGCAGTCGTAGCAGCTCGTACTCCTTCGGGGTGAGGTGGACCGGCGTGCCGTCCACCGCGACCTCGTGGGTGGCGAGGTTCACCGTCAGTCCGCTGGCGCGATAGACCGGGTCCTGATTGGCGGCCGCGACGGCGGGAGGACGGGTGAGCACCCGCACCCGCGCCATCAACTCCGCCACCCCGAACGGCTTGGTCACGAAATCATTGGCCCCGGCGTCGAGGGCGGCCACCTTGTCGCGCTCCTCGGCGCGGACCGACAGCACCAGCACCGGCACGCTCGACCACTCGCGCAGCCGACGCACCACCTCCAGGCCGTCGACGTCCGGGAGGCCGAGATCGAGGACGACCAGGACTGGGCGGTGCTGTGCGCAGGCCGCGAGCCCATCCTCGCCGCGTGGCGTCTCGACCACGGTGAAACCGTGCGCCTCGAGACTCACCCGCAGGAATGCCCGGATCGCCCCCTCGTCCTCGATCACCACCACCGTCGGCGCGGAGTCGGGTCGCTCGCTCACGGCGCGGGCTCGGCACGCGGCAGCACGATGCGCATGCAGGTCCCCACGCCGTCATCGCCGGCGAGCGCGCGCACCGTTCCGCCATGGGCGGCGACGACCCCGGCCACGATCGCCAGCCCGAGCCCGACCCCGCCCTGTCGGCCGTCGCCGCGGCGGGAGAAGAAGGCCTCGAACACGTGCTGGCGATCGCTCGGCGGGATCCCCGGCCCGCGGTCGACGACCTCGAGCACCACCGAGTCGTCGGCCGTCCGCGCGCGCACCACCACCGGCAGGCCGGCAGGCGAGACGCGCATCGCGTTGTCCAGCAGGTTGACCAGTGCCTGCTCGAGCATCGTGCCGTGCACGTCGAGCAGTGCGGCATCGGCGGCGATGTCGACCTCGACCCGGACGTCGGGATGCTCCCGCTCGCAGCGCTCGATGGCCGACCCGACGAGGTCGTGCAGGTCGACCCAGTCGCGTGCCAGCCGGATCTTGCCCTGGTCGAGACGGGTCATGTCGATGAGGTTCTGGATGTAGCGGTCCATGCGCTGCGCCTCGCGCCGCGCCGACTCGATCAGGTCCCTGCGTACCGCCGGCGTCAGGCCGTCGCCGTACTCCAGAACGGTCGATGTGGCACCGGCGATGGAGGCGAGCGGCGTGCGGAGGTCGTGCGACACCGACGACAGCAGCGACGCGCGCAGGCGCTCGGTCTCGGAGGTCACCCGCGCCTCCTCCAGATCCCGTGCGAGCCGCAGCCGCGCGAGGCCGGCCGCGGTCTGCTCGCAGAGGTGGTGGACGAGCTGACGGGTGTCGGCATCGGCGCCCTCGAGCCGCATCGAGGCGAGACCCTGGACGCGCGCGTCCGCGGTGAGCGCGATCAGCGTGTGGTGGCCGACCGTGGACGGGGCCGGGCCATCGAGCGCGGCCTCGACGGCGGCGACGAGCGCCGGCTCCGGCGCGCCGGCAGTCGCGTGCTCACCGGCGCTCCGGGCGCCTGCGAGCGCCACCACGACGCCATCGCCGACGACGTCGTGAACCGCGCCCGCGAGTGTGCGTGCTGCCTCCGAGTCGCTGCCGGCGGCAGCCAGGCGGTGGGTGAATGCGTACAGCCGTTGCGTGCGCTCGAGCGCGGCCTGGCTGGTCGCGTTCTCCGCGCGGGCGCGCGCGGCGAGGTGGCCGGTCACCGTGGCCACCACGAGGTAGAGGACCAGCGTCGCCAGATCGCCCTCGTGCTCGACGGTGAACGTGAGGTAGGGGGGCGTGAACAGGAAGTTGTAGAGCAGGAAGCTCGTGATGCAGGCATAGATGGATGGCCAGAGCCCGAGCCGCGTCGCCACCCCGAGCACCGCGACCAGGTAGACGAGCGAGAGGTTCGCCGGCGGCAGGCGCTGGAAGGCGAGCCCGACGCAGGTCGCGGCTGCCACCGCCAGGGTCGCCAGCACCAGGTCGCGGAGGGTCACTCGCTACCGCCTCCTGGTCGTGAGAGGGATAAAGAACGCATAAAGAAATGACCGAATCTCTAGCTGTGGAGCCACCGCGGCCGAGGGATCATCGACGTCCGCCGGTACTGGTGGGCGGACGCGAGACGACGGTGGGCACGCGTCCGGCCGCGGAGGGCATGATGGCTGGTCGACTGCTCCTCGTCATCGTCGGCATCTCACTGCTCGTCGGTGCGATGGCGCTCGCGCCGGTGCTTGCGGTGTCGGTGCTCTATCGCGACGGGCTCGCGTTCCAACACGCGGCCCTGCTCGTGCTCTGCCTCGCGCTCGGGTTGCCCCTGGTGCTCGCCTTCCCGCTCGACCGCGTGCTCCTTCGCGTGCGCGACGGCTTCGTGCTGGTCACCGCGCTGTGGCTGGGCGTGAGCCTGATCGGCGCCGTCCCGCTCGTGCTGGGCGCAGACCTCGGCGCGGTCGACGCGCTGTTCGAGTCCGTCTCGGGCGTCACCACCACCGGCGCGACGGTCATCCTCGGCATCGACCGTCTGCCGCCTTCGCTCCTCATCCACCGCCAGATGCTGCAATGGATCGGCGGCATCGGGATCATCGTCTCGGGGATCGCGCTGCTCCCGATCCTCGGGGTCGGCGGCATGCAGCTGTTCAAGGCCGAGACCCCGGGACCGATCAAGGACGAGAAGCTCACGCCACGGCTGGTCCAGACCGCTCGCTCGTTGTGGCGAGTCTACGTCGTGCTCACCGCTGGCTGTGCGCTGGCGTACTGGTTGGCCGGGATGGACGGGTTCGATGCCGTCGCGCACGCGCTGTCGACCGTCTCCACCGGTGGGTTCTCGACCCACGACGCGAGCCTCGGCTGGTTCGCGAGCCCTGCCATCGAGTGGGTGTCGATGGTGTTCATGAGTCTCGGCGCGGTGAGCTTCGCGGTCCACTACACGGTGTGGCGGACCCGGGAGCTCGGTCGGTACTGGCGCGACGCCCAGACCAGGGTCTTCGCGCTGCTGATGCTCGCGGCCATCGTGGTGTGCGCGACCATCCTGTGGGTCACCGGCCATCACGAGCACCCGCTGCGGGCGCTGCGTCACGCCGCTTTCGAGGTGATCTCGGTGCAGACCAGCACCGGCTTCGGGGTCGACGACTTCTCCACCTGGCCGCTCGCGCTGCCGGTGCTCCTGGTATTCATCAGCTTCGTCGGCGGCTGCGCCGGGTCGACGTCGGGAGGGATCAAGGTGATCCGCTTCCAGGTGCTGAGTGGGCAGGCCTCGCTGCATCTACGTCGGCTCGTGCATCCGCGGATCGTCAATTGCCTCAAGATCGACGGCCGGGTGGTGCCGGCGGATGTCTCCGAGGCGGTCTGGGCCTACTTCACCCTCTATGTGGTGCTGTTCGCGCTGCTGATGCTGGTGCTGATGAGCGACGGCCTCGACCAGGTCACCGCCTTCGGCGCCGTCGCCACCTGCCTCAACAATCTCGGCCCCGGCCTGGGCGCGGTCGCGACCCATTTCGCCGACGTCGACACCGTCGGCAAGCTACTCCTGAGCGCGGCGATGTTGCTCGGTCGACTCGAGATATTCACCGTCCTGGTCCTGCTCTCGCCCGACTTCTGGCATCGCTGACGGGCGACTGCCCGCGGTGCGGCGCGCAGTGCAGACGTCGCGCTGGACCCTGACGTAGAGTCCCCCGCTGGCGCCACCGTGGGTCCGGCTCGTGAACTACCTCGCGCACCTGTTGCTCGCCGAGCCGACACCCGAGGGGCGGGTCGGCGCGGTCGCGGGGGACTTCCTCAAGGGACCGGTCACCGCCGAGCTGGCGCCGGCGGTCGCCGCCGGGGTGCTGCTGCATCGGGCGATCGACCGTTTCACCGATGCCCATCCCGCGCACCGTCGCAGCCGCACCCGGCTCAGTGCGGCGCGGCGGCGATTCGCCGGAATCGTCGTCGACGTCTGCTACGACCATTTCCTGGGTGCGCGTTGGAACGACCACGCGACGATGCCGTTGGAGGCCTTCACCCGTGAGGTCTACGCCGAGCTCACCGCCAACCTCGCGCTGCTGCCACCGAGCGCGACCGCGGTGGTGCGGCGGATGGCGGAGCGAGACTGGCTCGGGTCGTACCGCGAGCTCGCATTCGCGGCGCGGGCGCTCGACGGCATCGCGGCGCGTCGCCCGCGCCTCGCCGGCCTCGCCGGCGCGGGCGAGGAGATCGCGCGTGAGTACGACGGGCTCGCCGAGGACTTCGAGGCGTTCTTCCCCGAGCTCCGCGCGGCGGTGCCGGGCCTGACCTGCGAGGCGTGGCGTGCGGCGCGCAGCGTGGCCGCCACGGCGCCGCTCAGTCGGCCGCGAGCGCGAGGGTGACGATCGCGGTGTCGACGATCTCGTCGACGTCCGCGCCGCGGGAGAGATCGCTCACCGGTCGCGCGAAGCCCTGCAGCACCGGCCCGACGACCTGCGCGCCGCCGAGGTGCTGCAGCAGCTTGTAGGCGATGTTGCCGGCGTCGAGGTCGGGAAACACCAGCACGTTGGCCTGACCGGCCACCGCGCTCTCGCGGCGCACCTTGCGCGCCGCGACCGCGGGCACCAGCGCACTGTCGGCCTGCAACTCGCCGTCGAGCGCGAGGGCGGGGGCACGCTCGCGGGCGATGGCCACCGCTCGCGCGACCTTCTCCGCCTGCGCGTGCTGGGCGCTGCCGTGGGTCGAGAACGAGAGCAGCGCCACCCGTGGCACGACGCCGAGGAGGCGCTCGGCGCTGGCGGCGGAGGCGAGCGCGATGTCCGCCAGCTCGTCCGCGCTCGGGTCGATATTGACCGCGCAATCGGCGAGCACCAGCACGCGCTCATCGGCGCCGGGGCGCGCTGGCATTCGCACCACGAAGAAGCTCGACGGTGTCTCGATGCCCGCCGCGAGACCGATGCCCATCATTCCTGCCTCGATCACCCGCGAGGTGGGATGCGCGGCCCCGGCGAGCATCGCATCCGCGTCACCCGCCTTGACCGCCAGTGACGCGAAGAACAGCGGCCGGCGCACCAGGCGCAGCGCCGCTGCCGGCTTGAGCTTGGGCCGCGACTTCACGTAGAGCGCGGCGTAGCCCTCGGCCCGCGGGTCGTGGGCCGGATCGGCGGTCTCGACACCCGCGAGGTCGACACCCGCCTGCGCCGCGCTCGCGCGCAGCGCCTCGGCACCGCCGAGCAGGAGCGGCCGGGCGAGCCCGCGGTCCACGAGTCGGCGTGCGGCGGCCACCACCCGCGGGTCGTCGCCCTCCGGCATCACCAGGCGCCGGACCGCGTTGCCGGCGACGGCGGCACACCGAGCGATGATGTCCACGTGCTCGTCCTCTCACGATGATCTCGGGCGCCGAGGTTATCAGCTCGCGCCGACTCGCGGTCGCCGTCGCCGCGGGCTCCAGCCCGCCATCCGCCGCGGGTACACTGCGTCCCCCGTTCCGCCACCGAGAGCAGCCCATGATCACCGCAGACAACCACCCGGTCGGCCCCGAGATCATCGAGCGCCTGAAGGCGGCGGTGGGGGCGCGCGGGTTCCTCGAGGCGGAGGTGGACAAGGCGCCGTTCCTGGTCGATTGGCGGGGCATGACGCGTGGCACCGCGCCGCTGGTCTTGCGCCCGGCGAGCACCGAGGAGGTGGCCGCGGTGGTGGGCATCTGTGCCGAGGCGGGAATCGGTGTCGTTCCACAGGGTGGAAACACCGGGATGATGGCCGGCTCGGTGCCGACGGGCGCGGGCGGCGAGGTGGTGCTCTGCCTCGGCCGCATGAACCGCATCCGCGAGGTGGATCCGATCAACTACACGATGACCGTCGAAGCCGGCTGCGTGCTCGCCGACGTCCAGCGCGCCGCCGAGGAGGCGGGCCGGTTGTTCCCCCTCAGCCTTGCGGCCGAGGGCAGCTGCCAGGTCGGCGGCAACCTGTCGACGAACGCCGGCGGCACCGCCGTGCTGCGCTACGGCAACGCGCGCGACCTGGTGCTCGGGCTCGAGGTGGTGCTTCCGGACGGACGGATCTGGTCGGGGCTGCGGCGGCTGCGCAAGGACAACACCGGCTACGACCTGAAGCAGATCTTCCTCGGCGCCGAGGGGACGCTCGGGATCATCACCGCGGCGGTGCTCAAGCTCTTCCCGCGGCCGGCCGAGACCTGCACCGCGATGGTGGCGGTGCGCGACCCGGCGGCGGCGACGGCGCTGCTCGCGCGTCTGCGCGAGGCGACCGGGGATGCAGTGACCACGTTCGAGTACATGCATCGGCTGTGCTTCGATCTGGTGCTGGAGATGATCGACGGCACCACCGACCCGATCGCCGACCGCCACGTCCACTACGCGCTGGTCGAGCTATCGGCCGGGCGCGAGGGTGCGGGCCTGCGCGACGTGCTGGAGGCCGTGCTCGGCGAGGCGTTCGAGTCCGGTGCGGTGCTCGACGCCACCATCGCCGCCAGCGATGCCCAGGCGCAGGCGCTGTGGCGAATGCGCGAGTCGATCCCGGAGGCCAACACCCAGACCGGTGGTTGCATCCGCCACGACGTGTCGGTCCCGGTCTCGCGGGTGGCCGAGTTCCTGGAGCAGGCCACGCGGCTCTGCGAGGCGTCGATCCCGGGCGTGCGGGTATCGCCGTTCGGTCATCTCGGCGACGGCAACATCCACTTCAACCTGGTGCGCCCGGTGGAGCTCGCGGCGCCGGACTTCCTGGCACTGAAGGACCAGGTGACCCCGCGAGTGCACGACCTGGTGATGGCGTTCGACGGCAGCTTCAGCGCCGAGCACGGCATCGGCATCGCCAAGCGCGCCGAGCTCGCGCGCTACCGTACCGAGGTGGAGCTCGACCTGATGCGTGCGCTGAAGGCCGCGATCGACCCCCGCGGCATCATGAACCGCACCAAGGTCCTGCCGACCGCCGAGGACTGGGGTCGGACCAACTCATCTCGCTGAAATACTTGGGATTTTCCCCTTCCTGGAACGCCCCGGCGGGCGCCAGGTGGCGATCGCGTCCCGCGACGGACCCGGGGCGTCATTGCTGCCCGTTCGCGGTGCTCGCGGAGGGAAATGCAAGCGAATCAGGGGCATAAGTTGGTCCGACCCCGGATCTTGGCTATAGCTTCAGCGCGTCCTCGGGTGCGAGGTAGTCGTAGCCGAGATCGCGCGCCACCGCTTCCTGGGTCACCCGGCCGCGATGGACGTTCAGGCCGTTGCGCAGGTTCGCATCGTCGGCGAGCGCGCGACGCCAGCCGTGGTCGGCCAGGCGCAGCACGAAGGGCAGGGTGGCGTTGTTGAGGGCGTGGGTGGAGGTTCGTGGCACCGCGCCGGGCATGTTGGCGACGCAGTAGTGCACCACGTCGTCGACCACGTAGGTCGGCTCGGCGTGGGTCGTCGCGCGCGAGGTCTCGAAGCAGCCGCCCTGGTCGATGGCCACGTCGACCACCACCGAGCCGGGGCGCATGCGCCGCACCATCTCCGCGGTGACCAGCTTGGGCGCCGCCGCGCCCGGCACCAGGACGCCGCCGACCACCACCTCGGCGTCGAGCACGTGCTCCTCCAGCGCGGCGCGCGTCGAGTACACGGTCTCGACTCGATTACCGAAGATGCGCCACAACGTCCGCAGCGCCTCCGGGGAGCGGTCGAGCACCGTCACCCGCGCGCCCATGCCGGCTGCGATGTGGGCCGCGTTGGTGCCGACCACGCCGCCGCCGATGATCACCACCCGCGCCGGCTCGACCCCCGGCACGCCGCCGAGCAGCATGCCGGCACCGCCCTGGACGCGCTCCAGGCAGTGGGCGGCGGCCTGCACCGCCAGGCGACCTGCCACCTCCGACATCGGCGCGAGAAGCGGCAGGCTGCCGCCCGCCCCGGTCACCGTCTCGTAGGCGATGCAGGTGGTCCCCGCCGCCAGCAGGTCACGCGTCTGGTCCGGATCCGGGGCGAGGTGCAGGTAGGTGAACAGGACCTGGTCCTCACGCAGCATCGCGCGCTCGGCGGCCTGGGGTTCCTTCACCTTCACGATCATCTCGGCGCGCTCGAAGACCTCGGCCGCGCTGGCGGCGATGGTCGCACCGGCGGCCTGGTAGTCCGCGTCGGTGGCGCCGATGCCGACGCCCGCATTGCTCTCGACCACCACCGCGTGCCCGTGGTGGGCGACCTCGGCCACGCTGCGCGGGGTCAACCCCACCCGGTACTCGTGATTCTTGATTTCCTTCGGGACACCGATCTGCACGATGACGCTCCGCCGGGCTTCTGCCCGAGAATGGTGCATCTACTCTAAGCGGACGCGGTGGCGGCCGATAGGGCCAGGTCGACATGCCCTTGCGGGCCAGGATCGAGGGCGCGGCCGATGCGCGCCCGACCGCGGGGCTTCTACACCGCCGTGCGGACGCGTACACAACCCCGTCGCTACCGAGAACTGCAGGTGAGGCGGCGCACCAGGGCGGCGAGGCGCGCGATCCCGGGCTCGATGTGGTCGACGTCGATGGAGGAGAACCCGAGGCGGAAGGTCGACCGTGGGCGATCGTCGCAGAGGTAGAACACGTCGCCACGCTCGATCAGGATCCCCTCCGCGGCCGCAGCCTCGGCCAGCCGCGCCACGTCGAGTCCGGGTGGGCCCTCGACCCAGTACGCGGTGCCACCGAAGGTCGGTCGCCGCGACGAGTCCGGCAGGTGCCGGGCCAGCGCCTCCCCCATCGCCTGCCACCGCTCGCGGAACGCGTGGCTGAGGCGGCGGACGAGGGAGTCGTGGTGGCCCTGGGCGAGGAACAGGGCCGCCGCGCGTTGGTTGTTGGCTGGCGGATGCCGCAGCATCAGTCGGCGCAGCGCACGCAGCTCGCGCACCAGCTCGCGCGGGCCGACCAGGAACCCGAGTCGCAACCCCGGCGCCAGGGTCTTCGACAGACTGCCGACGTAGATCACCCGCCCGTCACGGTCGAGGCTCTTCAACGCCGGCGTCGGCTCGCCGACGAAGTTGAACTCGCTCTCGTAGTCGTCCTCGATCAGTACCAGGTCGTGCCGACGCGCGGTCTCCAGCAGCGCCTGGCGGCGCCCGAGATCCATCGTCACCGTCGTCGGCGACTGGTGTGACGGCGTGACGTGCACGTAGTCGCAATCGGCGAGCTCCGGGGTCAGGCGGAGCCCGCCGTCGTCGACCGGGATCCCGAGGAGACGCTCGGTGTGGAGCAGGAAGATGTTGCGCGCGTCGGGATAGCCGGGATCCTCCATCGCGACCGTGGTCTGGTCGCCGACGAGCAGGTTGGCGAGCAGATACAGCGCGTGCTGGGCGCCGACGGTGACCAGGATCTCGTCGGCGTCGGCCCACACGCCGCGACGCGGCAACAGACGCGTATGGATCTGCTCCAGCAGCGCCGGGTCGTCGCGGTCGACCCCGTCCGACGCCCAACGCGCCACCGCGTCGATGCGCGAGGCCGCGCGCACGCATTCCCGCCACTCCGCAACCGGGAACAGCGCCAGATCGAACTGCCCGTAGAGGAACGGATACGGGTAGCGCTGCCAATCGGCGCGCTTCTCGACGTTGCGGTGCCGCCCGGGATGCAGCCGGAGCCGGTCGTCCCAGCGCGGACCGGCCCCCCCGGTGGCGGACGGCCGGTCGCGGTGGTCGACATGCCCCGCAAGCACGTCGTCGGCCACGAAATAGCCGCTGCGCTCGCGCGCCACGAGGTAGCCCTCGTCGACCAACCCCTGGTAGGCGCTGACCACGGTGTTGCGCGCCACCCCGAGCTGGCGCGCGAGGCGGCGGCAGGAGGGCAGGGCGCCGCCGGGCGGAATGTGCCCACCGAGGATGGCGTCGACGAGCGCCTCGCGAACCTGGCTCTGCAGGCTGCCGCCCGAATCGCGGGACAGTCGGAATAGCTGGTCGCGCACGGGACTGGTCTAAGCGCCTCGCCCGATCTGGCCCTAGGCGGCGTCAGACCACGGAGTCTATTGTTCGCGTGGGTGCGCGACAACCGCCGACGCGGGGTCGCGCGGCGTCGAAACCTCGCACTGGGCCATGTCGATGAAGCTCGCCACCAACAGCCTCGAGCACTACTGGATGCCGTTCACCGCGAACCGGGATTTCAAGGCCCATCCGCGCCTGCTGGTCAAGGGCAAGGGTGTCTACTACTGGAGTCACGAGGGCAAGCAGATACTGGACGGGTCGTCGGGGCTGTTCTGCTGCGCGCTCGGCCATGGTCGGGAGGAGATCGCGCGCGCCGTCTACGAGCAGATCCTCGAGCTCGACTACAGCCCACCGTTCCAGGAGGCGCATCCTGGCCAATTCGAGCTGGCCCGGCTGGTGAGCCAGCTCACCCCCGACGGCATCGACCGCGTCTTCTTCGCCAACTCCGGCTCCGAGGCGGTGGACACCGCGATCAAGGTCGCGCTCGCCTATCACCGCGCCCGTGGCGAGGGCGCCCGAATGCGCTTCGTCTCCCGCGAGCGCGCCTATCACGGGGTGAACATCGGGGGCACGTCGCTCTCGGGCCTGGTCAAGAACCGCGAGGCATTCGGGGCCGGAATCGGCGCGGTGGCCCACATGCGCCACACCTGGCTGCCCGAGAACCGGTTCACCAAGGGGCAGCCAGAGCACGGCGCCGACCTCGCCGATGATCTCGAGCGCATCGTCGGGCTCTACGGAGCCGACACCATCGCCGCCTGCTTCGTCGAGCCGATCGCCGGCTCGACCGGGGCCCTGGTTCCACCGAAGGGCTACCTCGAGCGGCTGCGGGCGATCTGCGACCGGCACGGCATCTTGCTGGTCTTCGACGAGGTCATCTGTGGCTTCGGACGCCTCGGTCATCCGTTCGGCGCACAGGCATTCGGCGTGGTGCCCGACATCATGACCATGGCCAAGGGGATCACCAACGGCAATCAGCCGATGGGTGCGGTCGCGGTCAAGGGCTCGGTGTACGACGCCATCGTGGAGTCCGCCCCGGAGGGGGCAGTCGAGTTCTTCCACGGCTACACCTACTCCGGTCATCCGGCGGCTTGCGCGGCTGGAATCGCGACGTTGCAGATCTACGAGCGCGACCGTGTCTTCGAGCGCGCGGCGGCGCTCACGCCGCACTTCCTCGACGCGCTGTTCTCGCTGAGCGACGTCCCGGCGATCACCGACATCCGTGGCTTCGGCCTGCTGGGTGGGATCGATCTGGCGTCCGACGGCGTGCCCGGCCGGCGCGGCTACGACGCGCACAAGAAGCTCTACGAGGCCGGGCTCTACGTGAAGATGACCGGAGACGCGATTCTCGTCGCGCCGCCGCTGGTGTGCGAGCCGGACCACGTCGATCGCATGGTCGCCCTGCTCAGACAGGTGCTCTCGACGTACTGAGCGAGTCGGGGGCGGGCCGCGGCCGCCGGTCGGCCGCGCGCCCGTGCCCGGTGGGCTCGAGCCCTCAGTGGTGCCGCTGGCGGAACGCGTGCTGGGGAAAGGTCCCGAGCACCCGCAACGTGGTGCAGAAGAACTGCAGCTCCTCGAACGCCTGGGCCACGTGCCGCTCGGCTGGATGGCCCTCCAGCTCGGCGTAGAACTGCGCGACGCGGAAGCTCGCGTCGGTGATGTAGCTCTCGAGCTTGGTGATGTTCACGCCGTTGGTGGCGAAGCCGCCCAGCGCCTTGTAGAGCGCGCCGGGCACGCTGCGGACCTGGAAGATGATGCTGGTCATGCAGGGGCCGTCACGCCAGTCGGGCTCCTCGCGCCGACGCGACATCACCACGAAGCGCGTGGTGTTGCCGATACGGTCCTCGACCCGCGCCCGCAGCACTTGCAGGCCGTAGATCTCACCGGCGAGCTGGGAGGCGATGGCAGCCACCGTCGGATCCCCACGCTCGGCCACCTCGCGCGCCGAGCCGGCGGTGTCACTGCCCACGACCGGCTGCAGCTTGAGCTCTCGAATGATGCCCCGACACTGCGCGAGTCCCTGCGGATGGCTGGTGACGGTGCGAATCGTATCGAGCGAGGCGCCGGGCGCGCCGAGCAGGTAGTGGTTCACCGGCTGGAAGTGCTCGGCGACGATGTACAGCGACGACTCGGGGAGCAGATGGTGGATGTCTGCCACCCGACCACCGAGGCTGTTCTCGATCGGGATCATGCCGAGACTCGCGTCGCCGCTCTCCACCGCCTTGAACGCCGCCTCGAAGCTCTCGCAGGGCAACGGCTCGAGGGCAGGGTAGGCTTGCACGCACGCGAGCTGGGAGTATGCGCCTGGGACTCCCTGGAACGCGATTCTCTCCCGGGTCTGCTGGTCTGGCATCGTGGTCTCCGCGAGTCGGGCACGGTGCCGCCCGCACCGCCTCGCACGCAATCGTCGACTCGGACAAGGGCGGCGAAGCATACCGCATTCGCCGCGGCCCTCGCGCGGTCGGGCGCACACCCCGGCCAGGGGTCGTCTGCGGGGTCGTGAGGGGCGAGGCCCGGGTCAGCGATCGCTCGCCCGGGCGTGGTCGGCGGTCGAGTCGTCGGTATGGTCGGGCTCGGCTCCGGCGCCGATCACGCCGTCGAGCAGCGCTCGCCCGCGCTGCCAGGCATCACGGCTCGCGCTCGTCGTCGCCTCCCAGGCTCCGCGCGTGCGGTCACGGGTCTCGCGCCATGCGCCCGCGCCGGCGTCGACGGTCGCCTCCCACGCGGCCGATCCGGCGTCGCGCGTGCTGCGCAGGGCGTGCTCGGTACCCTCGCGAGTCGCTTCCCAGGCGCGGGTGGCGGTGTCGCGCGTCGCCTCGGTCACCGCGTCGAGCGCCTGCTCGCTCTCGGTGCGGACCCGCTGCCACGAGCTGTCCGGCACCGACGGGGCCACCGCGCCGGCGGGCTGCGCAGCGGTGGTGACGCGGGAGTCGCCGTCGACGGTGGGTGTGGCCACCTCGGTCACTGGCGCCACCGGCGCCGGGTCCTTCTCGATGAACGGTGCCGCGGCCAACAGCACCAGGAGGATGGCGACCACCGCGCCGAGCCAGTGATGGGACATCGAGCCGGTCTCTCCGTGCACTTGCGCATCGAGGCTGCGCCGCGCCGGACCACGGGTGCGGCGCGACGTTGCCCCTGGAGACCAACGATACCCCGCTCGAGAAGGCGCCGACAGGCTCGCGGCGAGTATCGACGAGACGGCCGATACCGCGCGCGCCGGCTCAGTGCGGCTGGTCGATCTCGCGGTAGATCTCGTCCGCCGCGGCGAGGATGTCGGCGTAGAGATAGAGGCCCACCAGCTCCGCCGTCTTCAGGTTGATGGCGATGTTGGGCGCCTCCTCGAAGAGTTGCGTGAGCTGCGAGGGCCGCGCGCCGTTCATCACCTTGGCCATGGTCGCGGCCAGGAACAGGCCGACCGGTCGGAAGCTCGGTCGTGACAGGCTCAGCAGGAAGCCGTACTGGACCTCCTTGGAACCGAGCTGGGAGAACGTCGGCACGCGATGCTCGTTCGCCATCCCCACCAGTTGCGGGATGGTCTCCGGATTCACGCCGCCCTGCTGGGTGACGTAGATCGCGTCGGCGTTGCGGGCGAGCTCCTCGAAGCAGCGCAGCACGCTCTCACCGGCCACGCGCTGGTCGGCGATGTCACTGCGTGTGTAGCACCGCACGACCTCGAAGTTGCGCTCCTCGGCGACCCGCTCGACGAGATCGATCGCGGCGTAGGTCCGGCCGTAGATCGTGTCCTCGTACATGACGCCGAGCTTCTTGAAGCCGATCAGGTCGTGGAAGACCCGAACCTGGCGCTCGTAGCGGCGCGGGTCGACACGCGCGTGCACGTGGTCGAAGCCCGAGCTCTCCACGCTCTTGATGATCCCGGAGCCGATCGGATCGCTCGTCGACATGACGATGGTCGGGACCGAGTGACGGTCGTTGGCCAGGTCTTTCCCGGCCCAGGTCCCCATCGCGATGATCACGTCGACATCGTTCCTCTTCGCCAGCCGCTCGACGACCTCGACCCGCAGGCGCTCGCGCTGCCCGTTGTCCCAGTTGGCCGAGTAGTAGGCGTCGTCCGGGAACTCGACGAAGTCGCTGCGCACGCTGTGGCCGACCCAGCGCCAGAGCGCCCGGGTGTCCTTCTCGCGTGACTCGGGCAGTGGCTTGTGCTCGACCCACCCGAGCTCCATCAATCCGCGCACGGTGGCCGCGAGATAGTCGTAGTAGTTGTCGTGCGCGCCGCCCTCGTAGTAGGCGATGCGCCAGCGCGCACCATCCTTGGCCCGCGGGGTGGTGCTGAACTCGGCCTTGGACGCTCCCGGCTGTGCGGCTCCCTGCGCCAGCACCGGACTCGTCGTCGCGCAAAGCACCGCTGCGGCGGCGACCAGGATCCGCCACAAGTTCGTCGTCATCGATTCCTCTCCCGCTCGGCGTGTGGGCGGCCCCGCTTGCGGGTGCGGGGACGCTCGGGGTTCGCTCGGATTCGGCATGTCGGCCGACCCTCGGGGGCCGGCCGACATCGAGGTCACTACTGCGGTTTGGCGATGTCCGTGAACAGCTCGTCGGCGGCGCCGAGGAGGATGACGGGAGGATCGAAGCCGATGATCTCGGCGGTCTTGAGGTTCAGCGCGATCTTCGGTGGCTCCTCGAACAGCTGGTCGAGCTGGTTCGGGCTCGCGCCGTTGAAGATCTTGGCGATGGTCTTGGCGTGGAACTCGCCGACGTACTTGAATCCCGCCTGCGACAGGCTGGCGAGGAATCCGTACTTCACCTCCTCCGAGCCCGACTGGGAGAAGGTCGGGATGTGGAACTCGTTGGCGGTCTTGACCAGGGCCGGGATGCTGCGCGGATTCACGCCGCCCTGCTGGGTCACGTAGATGGCGTCGACCTGGTCGGCGAGCTTGCGGAAGCACTCGAGGACACTGTCCTCGGCGATCTTGGTGTCGGCGATGTCGCTCTGCGTGTGGCAGGGGACGACGTCGAACCCGCGCTCCTCGCGGACCTTGTCCACCACGTCGAGCGCGGCGTAGCTGCGACCGTTGACGGTGTTCTCGTAGGCGATCCCCAGCTTCTTGAAGCCGATGATCTCGTGGAAGACGCGAATCTGGCGATCGAACTTGTACGGGTCGACCGTGGCGTGGACGTGTGCGAAGCCCGAGTCCTCGACGCTGCGGATGATGCCGGCCGAGAGCGGGTCGCTCGACGACAGCACCACCGTCGACGTGGTGTGGCGATCGCTCGCCATGTCCTTGCCGGCCCAGGTGCCCATCGCGATCAGCAGGTTCAGATCCTTCTTGTCGTTGAGTCGAGTGAGAATCTTCTCGACCATCCCTGCGCGCCCGTCGTCGTTCCAATCCGCGCTGTAGTGCGCGTCGGGCACGAACTCGAGGTAGTCGCTGCGCGCCTTGGTGCTCAACCACTGCCACAGCTCCGCGGTCTGCTCACCCTTCTGCGCCGGGATCTCGGCGGTCTCGATCCAGCCGAGCTTCATCAGGCCGCGGACGGTCTCCATCAAGGTCTTCTGGTAGTCGATGTACTCACCGCCCTCGTAGTAACCGACTCGCCACTTGGTGCCGGCATTGGCAACCGGGGTAAGCGCGAACTCTCCCTTGTCGGCGGCACTCACCCCAAAGGTGGCGATCGCCAGCGCGATGACGAAACCGATGGCCCTCGCGATGCTCATTGATACTTCCTCGTTTCCTCGGTGTCACACTGCCGACGGCGGGCCCCGAGCGCTCACGCTCGACCCATCGTGGCGGTACCCGAGGTTGTCGGCGCGGTTCGCCGGGACTTGAGCGGTGGACCGGCGGTCGCGGCTCAGATGACGATCAGGCGGTCGCCGACCTCGTCGCGGGTGGCGGCGGCGATGGCTTCTCGCCAGCCGGGGTGTGCGTCGTCCGGGCCGAGCAGGTCGGGCATGGTCTCGAGCAGTGAGGCGACGTGCGCATCGGCCACCGAGACGTGCATGAGCCGCGCGATCGCCTCGACGTCGAGACCGCCGGCCGCGACGATCTCGAGCGGACCGGCCGGAACCAGGCCGGCCCGGTGCTCGAACGACACCATCTGCATTCCCGACAGGTAGGCGTGGGTGCGCGCCTCGGCCACCGCGTCGGCGCCGCGGGCGTCACCGACGACGCGTAGCGCCGCCGACACCCCGGTCTGCATGCGTGGCAGATAGCGAGCCTGGTAGTACCCACCCAGGCAGGTCATGCCGCGGCCCAGAGCGATGGCGGCATAGGCGGTGAACAGCGACGGGATGATTCGCCCGTCGGTCAGGGCGGCGGTCAACGACGGCGCGTCGAGCGCGATCTCGACCTGCTCGCCGTGGTCGCCGATGCCGCGCAGGACCGGGCTGCCACCGACGTCGACCACGATCAGCGGCACCCGTCGTCCCTTCTCGCCGATGCCCCAGAAGAACATGGTGCCGGTCGCGTCCCCGGGGGGGCTCTCGCGCGCCGGATCGAGCCGCTCGGCGAGGGCGGCGCGGCTCCAGCAGCCGGTCTCGCCCTCGAGGGCGTCGAGCACCGATGCGCGCCCGGCCGGGTCGAGGACGAGATGGGCGAGGAGGCTGTCCTGGCTCGCCAGGTCACGGCGCAGGAGCGCGACCACGATCAGCTCGAGCTCGATCGACACCAGCTCCGGCGCGCTTCCCGGCTCGGGGAACATGCGCTGCCAGAGGCGGTGGTTGAGACGCGTCGCCTGCGCGGCGTAACCGGTCTCGGCGAGCATCTCGGGGGCGAGGTAGTCCTCGTCCAGCACACGCCGGGCAGCGGCGGCGAGCGAGGTGTCGACGATTCCCTCGCTGGCGAGCCGTCCGACCCGTGCCGAGCAGCGCGCCACCATCGTCGCGTCGTAGGCGTGGGCGGTGCTCACCATCTCGCGCTTGAATCGATCCGGGAACAGCGGGATCTTCAGCGGGAGTCGATCGAGCGCAGTGTCGTCGCGCCCGCGGTAGGCGAGCAGGCCGCGCGGATAGGTGAGGTTGTTCAGCGCGACGTTGCCGCAGGCGAGAACCGTGCAGGTGCGCACCCGTGGGTCGGCGCCGACGCTGCCCAGAGCGAACGCGATGGTGCCCTGGACCGACTGCGCGAAGTAGTCCACGCCGTGGTGATTGGCGGTCAGCGTGACCGGGAGTCGCTCGAGGTCGATCGCTGCCTGCTCTCCGGTCGACGAGCCGAGCAGGGCACCGGTGTGGGCGGCAACCTCGGTGAGGAGGTCGTCGCGCGACTGGTAGGTCGAGCCGGCGGGCGCGCTCGCCAGCGCGGCGACGTAGCGTCCGAGCTCCGACCGACCGTAGCGCTCGAGGACGCTGCGCAACACCGGGGAGTGGGAGCCGAGGTGCTCGAGGTAGACGGCGAGCAGTGCCGCCGAGCTCGCTCTCGGGGCGGTGCGCGTGGACGTGTCGGGAGCAATGGTCATCGGGTCGCCTCTGTAGTCTGCGCAACGGGGCGGTCGCGCGCGGTCAGCACCAGGAAGAGCAGCGAGGCGGCGAGGTAGATCAGCCCGAAGTCACGCAACGCACGCTCGAGCTGGCCGCTGGCGAGGAGCGCGCCGAACACGAACGGGCCGAGCATCTGGCCGAGCCGGCTGGTCGCCCTGAACACCCCGATGGCCTTGCCGGCGCCGAGCTGCATCGAGACGTCGAGCGACAGCACGTAGGCGCTCTGCGCCGCGAGCACGAAACACGCCGACAGCCCGAGCATCATGATCGCCACGGTCGTCCCCCACACGCCGTCCCAGACGTGGAACGACAGGAACGCGGCGCAGCCGAGCAGGGCACCGACGAAGACCACCAGCCGCTTGGCGCCGGTGATGTCGGCGAGACGGCTGATCCACGGGCCGGCGAGGACGATGACGATGCCGTAGAGCATCAGGATCTGCCCGATCGTCGACTGCGGCACACCGAGCCGGCTGAGATACACGGGGCTGAAGTAGTTCAGGAAGCCGATGGCGGCGATCGACGCCGGCAGGCTGCTGAACAGGACCACCGCGAGCACCACGCGATTGGTGATGAAGTTGCGCAGCGCCCCCTTCGGCGGGGGTGGCGGTGCCTCGACCGCTCGGGTCACGCCGAGCATCGCTCGATTGCGTGCGACGAGCACGAACGTGTAGGGGAGCAGCGCGAAGATGATCACCGCGCTCAGCAGGAAGACCGCCTCGAATCCGAGTCGCTCGGCCAGCATGCCGCCGGCCGCGGCGCCGCAGATGCTGCCGCCGTAGAGCCCCGCGAACAGCTCTGCGAGTCCTCGGGTGCGGCTGCGTGGCCCGGTGGTGGCGATGACGCAGCCCTGCGCGGCGAGCAACGCGAGGCCGTATCCGGTCCCCACCACCGCGCGCGAGAGCAGGAACTGCGTCGCGTCGGGGGCCATCCACGACCAGAGGGTGCCGACCCCTGCGAGTCCGAGCCCGATGCTGAACGGCTCGAGCCAGCCACGGCGGTCCAGCCACGCGCCGCCGGCCAGCAACGCCAGGCCGACGAACAGGAACTCGACCGAGATGGGCAGCCCGATCACGAAGTCGCGCGGCAGCCCGAGCATCGGCTCGTAGATCTTCTCCATGTGTAACGGCAGGAACGAGAGCGAGAGGTCCACGCCGAACAGGAAGAAGAACATCGCCGGGCGGAGCGAGCGGTAGGCCACCGACTCGGCCTGGTTGGCGGCCTGGGTGCGTAGCCCCAGCGCGACCACGCTCACCAGCACGAGCTCCCACAGCAGGAGCAGCGCGAGCACCGTGGCGGTGCCGAGCTCGGCGGCGAAACGCCCGAGGCGCGAGCTCGAGTCCGCCGGTGACATCTCCGCCCCGAGCACCACCACGTCGGGCCCCACCGGGCCGGACGGGACCTGTAGATGAATCGTTCGATACGAGGGGACCAGGTCGCCGATCAGCGCCCCGATGCGACCGAACGCGCTCGGCGACGATGTCGCGACCACGTCGCTGGCGATCCCCGGAGCGGACTCGAGCGCGAGCCGGGACACGTCGGGGAAGGCTTCGACCATCCGGGTCAGGCCGCCTTGCGGGTCGGTCGCCACCGCTTCCTCGACCACGTCGCGGAGCAGGGTGGCGGTGAGCGTCCATCGAACCTCGCTGGTCTGCGCCTGCTCGTGGTCGAAGCGCTCGATCAGCCACCAGCTCATGGCCAGCAGCACGCTGCCGATGGTGGCCATGACGATGCGGCTGAACAGGCGCTGACCGCTCGGCGACTCACGACCCAGGCCACCTGCGCTCAGGATCGCGACCGGGAGCAGGAACACCGTCAGCACCCAGAACAGGGTCACCGCGATCCGCAACGTCTCCTGCGCGAAGCGCTCGACCCGCGGGTGGACCATGCCCTGGTCGACGTCGACCACCGCCACCCAGGCGCGGTCGGTCTCCGGATCGCCGAGCGGCAGGGTGAGGAAGTAGGCCTCGTCGCCACGCACCGTCACCTGACGGCTGACGTGGGTCCGGCCGGCGACGTCGAGGGCGTCGCGCACGACCGCGGGTGGAATTCGCGGACCGGCCTTGCCACGACGGCTGCCGAACAGCGCGGTGCCCTTCGGCGAGACCACCGAGAGGCCGGTGGCGACGCGCTCGCCGCTGCCCGCGGCGATGCTCGAGCGAATGGTGGCATCGGCCGCGGTCAGGCGTTCTCGCGCCCGCTCCGCGACCCGCCGGATCTCAGGAGGCGGGCGCTCCCAGGCTCCCGGGAGCTGGACACCGTCGAGGTCGAGGGCCAACGCCTGGAGCACCGGCCCGTACTGGCTGACGACCGCGTCCTCGAGATGGCTGCGGGCCACGTTCAGGGCCATCAGCCACAGAAACGCCAGCGACAGCGCGAGCAGCGCCGACCACGACGCCCAGAGCGCGAGCACCCGCGACCACCGGTCACTCCGGGTCTCGACGGTGGCGCTCACGTGGTCGACGGGAATCGACATCGATTCGACTCAGGCGACCCGCGCGGCGCTGTCGGCCCGATGCCCGACGTGCGCGGCCTCGGGCGTGGCGTCCACCGATACGCCGCGTCGCGCGAAGGTGCCTCGGAACAGCCGGCGCGGCGATCCGCTCAGCACCCAGCCGCGCGGGTCGGCGCGCACCCCGAGCGTGGCGCGCGTGTCGAACCAACGTGCTCGGTGGGGAACGATCGCGATCGGATTGCGTGCGCAACGACCCAGGGCGCGAACCGCGTGCGCCACCGCCATCGCCCCGGTGCCGCAGGCGAGCGTCTCACGGTCGAGGCCGCGCTCGAAGCAGCGATACTCGACCGTCTCGGTGGCAGGGTCGACGCGAACCAGGTTCAGGTTGATGCCGTGCGGGAACAGCGTCGGATAGTGCGTGTTGAGATAGGCGCCGATGCGCTCCAGCAACCACGTGCCCTGGCTCGCGCGCTTGTCCTGCGCGGCCGCGCCGCCACCGTGCCCGACGAAGAACAGATGCGCGAGCTCCGGGACCGAGAAGCTCTCGTCGGGGAACACGACGAGATGCGGCTCCCCGGTGAATACCGCGTAGGCGTCGAAGCGCAGCACCGTCTCGTCGGTGTATGGCTTCAAGTCGTGACTGCGGAAGGTGATCTCGAGGCCGCGGATGCGCTGCGGATCGCCAGCCTCGAGCGGCCCGGTGTAGAGCTCCCCTGGCATCGGTCGTGGCTGACCCATGTCGGCCCAGGCGCCACCGCCGCCCTCGGTCACCCCGATGCGCACCAGCCGTGGTGATGTGAGCGGGAGCTCGGTGGCCAGCGACGAGCTGGTGATGCCGTGCGCCTCCCACAGGTGGTGGGCGATGCACATCAAGCCGTTGCCGCAGCAGTAGGCCTCCACGCCGTCCGGCTCGAACATCCGGAACAGGAAGTCGGCGCCGTCGAGCGCGGGCACCCGTGACCAGTAACCGCGCTCGGCGCGGATCGCCTCCAGACGCGCGGCGTCCGCGCGCTGCACGACCAGCAGGTTGTCGGCACCGACGCCAAAGCAGCCGTCGGTCGCCTCGAAGGCGAAGTCCGACGCACCGTCGCCGGGAAACCAGCGCCGGTCCAGCTCGTCGACGATGACGAAGTTGTTCCCGAAGGATGTGTACTTGACGAATGGAATCTCGTTCATGGTTCTCTCGTTCGCCTCGACCCGTCGTGCCCGACGCCGCCGGCCGACGCCGACGACACGGTGGCGGTCGCATCGACCGCACCGGGTTGCGCTTCCGTCACGCGGCCTGGCTGTCCGTCTCCTGCATCAGATGGCTTTCCACCAGCGGGTACAGCTCCCGCAGACCCTCGAGCAGCTCGTGGGCGCCGTCGGTGGTGCCGGAGCGGCCGAGCGTCTCGAGCTCCTTGCAGATCTCGGCGAAACGCATCGCGCCGAGATT
Organism: Ectothiorhodospiraceae bacterium; assembly: GCA_024234875.1. Lineage (GTDB taxonomy): Bacteria > Pseudomonadota > Gammaproteobacteria > HK1 > HK1 > JACKNM01. The sequence continues at coordinate 183,608 of JACKNM010000005.1, forward strand.
GCTGGCCGACGACTTGAGGCGGTGCGCGACCTCGCGCAGCGCCGTCGGGTCACCCGCGGCCAACGACGCCTCGATGCCGTCGAGCGCGGCTGGCGCGGAATCGACGAAGAGGTGAATGACCCGGGACAGCACGCAGGGCGCTCCCGGTCGCTGCAGCGAGCGGATGTTGGCGACCGCTGCGGGGTCGATGAGTGGTGCCTCCTCGCGCCCGTCGTCTTCGCCGTGGTGTCCGGTCTGTCGAGGCGACGTGCCGGCCAGAGCGCGCAGCACCACCTCGCGCAGCTTCTGCGTGGTGAAGGGCTTGCTCAGGTAGTCGTCCATGCCGGCCTCGATGCACTGCTCGCGGTCGCCGCGCATGGCGTTCGCGGTCAGCGCGACGATCGGCAGCGAGGCATCCGTCCCCCGCTCCCGCTCCTGCGCGCGGATGAGCCGCGTCGCAGCGAACCCGTCGAGCTCCGGCATCTGGCAGTCCATGAGCACGAGGTCGAACGGCTGCTCCTCGAGGGCGCGCAGCGCCGCCGCGCCGTTCTCCACCACCACCGCCCGACAGCCGAGCGCCAGCAACATCTCCGTGGTGAGCTCCTGGTTCACGGGGTTGTCCTCCGCCACCAGGATGTCGAGATCGAGCCCTCTGGCGTCCGCCGAGTGGGCGTCGTTGCGGTTGCGGATGTCGTGCTCGCGCTCGTCCACCGTCTCGGTGAGGAAGCGCAGCAGCGTGGGTCGACTCGCGGGCTTCGCCAGCATCACGTCGAAGCGATGGTCGGTCTCGTGCTCGCCCGAGGCCTCGAAGTTCACCGGCACCATCATCGCGCGCCGGCGCATCCTGCCGGCCGGATGGCCCTCGGCCGCGGTGAGCACCGAGAAGCCGGCGCCGTCGGGGAGCTCGTGGTCGACCAACAGCGCGTCGAAGCCGTGGTCGGCACCGCGGGCGCGAATGCGCTCGACACCCTCGGTGCAGGTGCCCGCGAGCTCGACCTTTGCTCCGAGGTCCCGCAGCAGTGCTCCGGTGACCTCGCGGCCGACACCGCTGGTCATCACCACCAGCACCGACATCCCGCTCACCCGGGCGTCCGCGATCTCCGGCGCCGGCTCCTCGCCGAGCGGTAGACGCGCGGTGAACCAGAACGTGGAGCCCGCCCCCGGGGTGCTCTCGACCCCGATCTCACCACCCATCAACTCGGCCAGGCGACGCGAGATGGCGAGCCCGAGCCCGGTCCCGCCGTAGCGACGGGTGGTCGACCCGTCGGCCTGCGCGAAGGACTCGAAGATGGTGGACTGCGCGCTCGGCGAGATGCCGATCCCGGTGTCGCGGACCTCGAACCGGAGGTGGTGGTCGTCGCTGTCCGCTGCGACCTGCTCGACCCGAATGGTGATCTCCCCGCTCTCGGTGAACTTGATCGCGTTGCCCACCAGGTTGGTGAGGATCTGGCGCAGTCGACCAGGATCACCACGGAAGCTCCGGCGACACTCGGCCTGCATCTCGATCACCAGCTCGAGGCCCTTGCGATGCGCTGGCTCGCAGAACTGGTCGGCGAGGCGGTCGAAGACGCCCTCGAGGTCGAACTCGATGCTGTCGAGCTCGAGCTTGAAGGCCTCGATCTTCGAGAAGTCGAGGATGTCGTTGACGATGCTGAGCAGCGACTCGCCCGACTGGCGAACCGTCTCGACGAAACGGCGCTGTCGGCGCCCGAGCTCGGTCTTGAGCAGCAGCTCGGTCATCCCGAGCATGCCGTGAATCGGCGTTCGGATCTCGTGACTCATGTTGGCCAGGAACTCACCCTTGGCCCGGTTCGACTCCTCCGCCGCCTCACGTTCCAGCCGCTCGCGGGCGGCGGTCGACTCGATCGCGTTCTGGATGTTCTTCTTCAGCTCCGCCTCCATGAACACGAAGGCCTCGGCCAGCCGGCCGACCTCGTCTCGATAGCGACGGGGCAGCGCACCGATCGCCGATGCGTCGCTGGAGCGCGTCGTGAAGTCCTGGAGGGGCAACGCCTTGGCGTAGGACGTGAGGGTGTTCAGTGGTCGCGAGATCTTCGATACCAGCAGCGAGGCCGCGATGAGGCTGAGCAGCGAGATGAGACCGATGATGATGCTCTGCCGCGTCACCAGGTTCTTCGCCGGCGCCTGGATCTCGGCCACCGGGACCACCACCGCGAGGTACCAGTCGAAGGCCTTGAAGTAGCTGACGTAGGCCTCGACCACCTCGTGGCCACGCGAGAACGGGTCGACGTAGCGAACCGACTGCCGCTCGGCGGCGTGGGCGTCGATGAGGCGGGTGAGCAGCTCGGAGCGGTGGCTTTCCTCGATGGCGACGGCGTCGTCGCCGGTCGCCTGTGGCGGTGAGATCAGCAGCGAGCGATCGCCACTGAACAGGAACGCGTAGCCGGTGCTCGCGATCTGGATCTTGTCGAAGGTCTTCTGCAGCACCTCGACGATGGTGCCCATCTTCTTCTGGCTCTCGGCCTCGATGTCGTCGAAGTCGATGGCCGCGCCGAGAGTCCACTCCCAGCCGCGGATGGGGAGGAAGAACGCCATCATCTTGCTGCCGGACGTGTCACCGTCGTGGCGCCAGTAGAAGACGGCGTTGTCGCCCTCGTCCGGCAGCTCGTCGTCGCGCATCACGCGGCCGATGGGGCGCCCCTTGAGATCGCGGATGGTGGCGAAGCTCACCCCCTCGGCCTTCTCGTTGGAATGGGCGATGATCTCCCCGGTGCGCTCGAACACGAACAGCTCGCCTTGCTCGAACCGCATCGACTTCAACCAGGCCCTGGCGCGGCGCTGGGCCTCGTCGCGGTCGATGACGCCGGACTCGGCGAGCGCGATGTACTCACGCAGCACCGACGAGCTGACCATGGTGATGTGCTCGAGCTCCTTCTGCAGCCTGGTCAGGATCTCGATCTTGTCGGAGATGAGGCGGTTGTAGCCGCCCCGGATGTTGAGCTCGACGAGTTGGAGGACGTTCTGAGCGGAATGCTCCTCGGCCTCGAGCATCGCCTGACCGACGTCCTCGTGGGTGAAGTACATGATCGCCGATGCGGTGGTCGCCATGACCAGGCAGATCAGCGAGATGATCTTCGACTTCAGCGACGCGAACATTCGGTCGCGGCTCCCTCAGGCTGGGCCGGCGCCGCGGCGCCGGCACGGTACGTTGGGTCCGCGGGGCCGACCGCACCCGGCTCTCGGTGGTGAGCGCGAGTGACCGGGGGGTCGGTCCCGGGTGCTTGGGTAGCGACCGCTTCGCGACGCGCCTTTAGCCGCGGCGTGGCGGGCGACGGTGGTCGGAGCCCGAATGTGTGGGCGTTCACGTTCCGACACACTGGCGGTAAAGACGTGGCCGGGAACTGCGTTCTTGCCGCGCGGCGGCGGCGCGCAGACGGGCGCGGTCGCGTCGCGACGACGCGTCTCGGGGTGATCGGGAGGGTGGCGGCGCCGATGGGCCGCGGCGGCTCAGCCCGCGCGGGCAGCCGGCGCTGCGGCGAGGAACAGCTGCTCGATGTCCTGGCTCGCGCGCGGCTCCGAGATCGAGAAGCCCTGCGCGTACTCGCACGGAAGCCCACGCAGGCGGGCGAGATCTCTCGCCGTCTCGCTGCCTTCCGCGACCACCTGCAGGCCGAGATTATGGGCGAGGGTGATGATCGCGCGGACGATCTCCTCGCGCTCGGGACTGTCGTCGATCCCGCTGATGAAGCTGCGATCGATCTTGAGGATGTCGAACGGGAAACGGTGCAGGTAGTTGAACGACGAGTAGCCGGTGCCGAAGTCGTCGATCGAGATCTGGATGCCGAGCTCGCGCAACGCCACCATCGCGCTCAGGGCGCGGTCCTTGTTCTCGATCAGGGAGGTCTCGGTGAGCTCGAGCTTCAGGCACTGCGGCGGTAGCCGGGTGGTGCGGATGACGTCGGCCACCACCTCCAGGAGGTCGGGCTGGCCGAGCTCCTGGCTCGACAGGTTGATGCTGACGAACCAGCCGTCGGCCCGAGCATCCTGCTCGCGCCAGGTCTGCATCTGGGCGCAAGCCTCGCGCAGCACCTGACGGCCGATGGGAACGATCAGCCGACTCTCCTCGGCCACGGCGAGGAATGCGTCGGGCGTGAGCAGACCGCGGGTCGGGTGCTGCCAGCGTACCAGCGCCTCGAACCCGGAGATGGCGTTGGTCTGGAGATCGATGATCGGCTGATAGACGATTCGGAACTCGCGTCGCTCGACCGCCAGGCGCAGCTCCATCTCGGTCTGCAGCACGTTGACGACGTGGCTGTGCATCTCGGCGTCGAAGATGACGTAGCGTCCACGTCCGGTGGCCTTGGCGCGGTACATGGCCGCGTCGGCGTCGCGCAACATCTCCTGTGGCTTGGTGTAGCCGGTGGCGCTGACCGCGATGCCCATGCTCGCGCTGGTCACGATCTGCTGCTCCTCGAGCTTCAGCGGCTGCGCGATTTGCTGCTGGACCCGGGCGGCGAGGCGGGTGACGTCGGTGACGTCGGCGATGTCCTCGAACAGGATGGTGAACTCGTCGCCACCGAGTCGGGCGAGGGTGTCTCCGGTGCGCAGCACGCTGCGGATGCGTCCGGCGATCTCGATCAGCATTCGGTCGCCGAGCAGGTGGCCGAGACTGTCGTTGATCACCTTGAAGCGGTCGAGATCCATGAACAGCACCGCGAACTGGAACCCGGGACGGCGCTGGGCGAGCTCGAGGCAGTGACGCAGGCGATCCAGGAACAGGGCTCGATTGGGGAGCCCGGTCAGCGGGTCGTGGAAGGCGTCGTGCAGGAGCTGCGCCTCCGCGTCCTTGCGCTTGGTGATGTCGGTCTGCGAGCCGGCGAATCGGTGGGCGTTGCCAGCGGCATTGCGTACGCACAGCCCGCGCGCGAGCATCCAGCGCCAGTCGCCGTCGACGTCGCGCATCCGGTACTCGCTCTCGAAGTGATCGGTCTCTCCCGCGACGTGCTCGGCGATCTCGCAGCGCACGCGCTCCTCGTCGTCGGGGTGCAGCCGAGCCAGCCATTCGCCGGGACTGCTGTCGAGGTGGGACGCCGAGAGCCCCAGCATCTCTGCCCAACGTGGGGCGTAGAAGACGCGGTCGGTCCTCAGATCCCAGTCCCAGAGTCCGTCGTTGGCCCCTCGCGCGGCGAGTGCGTAACGTTCCTCGCTACGTCGTAGCTGCTCCGCCGCCTCGCTGGCGCGCAGCACGAAGCGGACTCGGCGCGGCAGCAGCGTCCAGTTGATGGGCTTGACCACGAACTCGGTCGCGCCATGGGCGAATGCGCGCTCGATCGAGTCGACGTCGTCGAGCCCGGTCAGCATCATGATCGGGACGTGCGCGCCGTGGGGATGCGCGCGCATCGCCGAGCACACGCCGAAGCCGTCGGTCCCGGGCATCATCACGTCACAGAGCACGAGGTCCGGGCGATGGCGCTCGAAGGCCTCGAGCGCGGCGTGTCCGTCCTCGGCCTCGAAGACGTCGTAGCCCTCGGGGGTCAATGCGTCGACGGTGAGGAGCCGGACGGCGGGATCGTCGTCAGCGACCAGGATTCTCGGTCGCCGCTCGGCGTCGCGGGACTCGGAGACGGTCGGCTGCCATCTCTCGGGAGCCGTGCGGGCGTCGTCGGGCACTACACACACCTTGGGCCCGGTCGGGGGAGCGCCGCCTCCGGGCGCGGGGCACCCGAGGCCGTCGGTGGGAGGGGCCGCGACGCCCACCTTCGGCGCAGCGGTGCCCCGGCGTCGTGCGCGGGGGCACCGTCGTCCACCGTGCGTATCGGCCGGTCAGCGGGGAACTTTACCGAGCGCACGGGTGCTCGGGATGCGTGCGGAGCAGTGTGTGGCCGGGGCGCCGCCGGTCGAGCTCGCCGGCTCAGCGCAGCGGCAGCTCGACGTCGACGAACAGCGGATCGAGGGGCTGGTTACCCTTCAACGAGAGCACCGTGTCGAGGACGTCACGGGTGAGGTGCGGGGCGAACAGGTGGAGGAAGTCGTACATGCAGGCGCGAAAGAAGCTCCCGCGCCGGAACGCCACCTTGGTGAGGCTGGGCTCGAACACGTGGGATGCGTCGAGCAGCACCAGGTCGGCGTCGCGCTCGGGCTCCCACGCCATGCGGGCGATGACTCCGGCCCCGACTCCACGGCGCACATAGGTCTTCACCACCTCGGCGTCGCTGGCCGAGAGCGCGATGCGCGGCTCGAGGCCGAGGTCACGGAATGCGCGCTCGACCACGGACTGGGCGCCCACCGCGAACACGTAGGTGACCAGTGGATGCGCCGCCAGCTCGCGCAGGTCCAGCCGGCCGCCGGCGGCGAGGGGATGGTCGTGCCGCACCACCACCGCTCGCTGCCAGCGATAGCAGGGCAACAGCACGAGGTCCTCGAAGTGCTCGAGTCCCTCGGTGGCGATGGCGAGGTCGACGTCGCCCGAGGTCACCAGGCGGGCAATCTGCTCGGGGGCGCCCTGATGGAATCTGAGGTCGAGTCGGGGGTAGTGCGCTCGCAATGCATCGACGATGTCGGGGAGCACGTACCGCGCCTGGGTGTGGCTCGACGCGATGGAGAGGGTGCCGGTGTGCGGATCGCGGTGCTCCAGGGCCGCCTGGCGCAGGGTGTCGACCTCGACCAGGGCGCGCTCGGCGAGCTCGATGATCGCGCGGCCGGCCTGCGTGACCCGGGTGAGCTGACGTCCGCTGCGCTCGAAGATCTGGACCCCGAGCTCGTCCTCGAGCTGGCGGATCTGCTTGCTCACCCCCGGTTGCGAGGTGTAGAGCCGCTCGGCGGTCGCGGACACGTTGAGGCCGTTGCGCGCGACGGCCGAGATGTAGCGGAGCTGGCGCAGGTTCACCGTCGCTCTCCCGGGGTTGGCCGGGGCAGGATAGCTGCCCGCCGGGGGAACCGCGAAACGGGACGTGGTGAGTGCGGGGGTGGCCCCCCGGCCGCGCCCCGCGGGGTGCGGTCGGCAGGGGTCGCGACGATGCCTCAGCCGGAGGTTCCGGTGGCGCGCGAAGGCGGGCGGCTGCCGGTCGGCGCGGCGCTCGGCTCGACCCGGTTGCGGCCGCCGCCCTTGGCGCGATAGAGCGCCTCGTCGGCACGCTTGATGAAGTCGTCGGCGAGCTCGCCGGGGCGGAAGCTCGAGGCCCCGATGGAGACCGTCACGTTCCCGATCGGCTCCTTGGTGTCGGTGCGCACCAGGCGTCCGGCCTCGATCGAGCCGCGGATCGTCTCCGCCACCGCCAGCGCTCCGGCGAGCGGCGTGTCCGGCAGGATCACCGCGAACTCCTCACCACCGTAGCGTGCGACGGTGTCGCGACCCTTCACGCACTGGCGCATCGCGTTACCCACGAAGCGGATGACCTTGTCGCCGAGCAGGTGGCCGTAGGTGTCGTTGAAGCGCTTGAAGTGGTCGATGTCGACCATCAGCAGCGAGCACTGGCGGTCACCGGCGACGCCGGCACCGACGAGGTCGCCGATGATGCGATCGAACGCCTTGCGATTGGCGAGTCCGGTCAGCGCGTCGGTGATCGCCTCTTCCTTCACCCGCTCGAGCTCGGCGCGCAACGATTCCGCTTCCTTGCGGCTCTCCTGCAGGTGCTGGCGCAGCTCTGCGCTCGATGCGCGCACCGCGCGGGTGTCGCGAGCCATGGTGTCGACCAGGTCGCGCAGGCCGTCGAGCTCGACCTCGCCGCCGAGTTGCGACACGAAGTCGGTGAGCGACGCCTCGTAGCGGCCGACCTCGCCGTCGGCGGCCTCGACGCTGCCCTGGATGCCGCTCGCCAGCCGGTTGAGGGCCTCTCTCGCGCGCGCGAACCGGGCCTCGTCGAATGGGGCGAGGTACTCGTCGAACAGGCGCTCGGTGACGCAGGCGTCGACCACGTCACCGCCGCCGAGGGCGCGGTCGATGGCGGTGCGAAGCGCGGCGTTGGTGCCGGCGGCGTACTCGTACCAGACGGCGTAGTTGCGGGGAGTCGGCGGCACGCCATGGCGTGTCATCTGGCCGAGCGCGATGCGCAGGCACTCGGCGGCGTTGCTGGTACTCGTCACCGGTTCTCCTTCCATCTCGTTTCGCCGCGTGGGCATGGTGTGGCACGGCACGCGCGTCGCCCGTCGGCGTGGGACGATCGACTCGTCGACACGCCTTGCGGTGCACCCTTGTGCGCGCGCCGGACATGCCCGTGGGAGGAGCCGTGCACGCCCAGGCAGGGTATCGAGCGAGTGGTCGGAGACTTTAGTCCGCCGGCGTGGGACGCGGTGCCGGCGCCGCTGCGGCTCAGCCGCCGCGCCCACCGCGGGGCGGGAACACCGCTCGCTCGACGTCGGCGAACTCGGCCGCGAAGTGGACCGTCAGCCCTTCGCGCAGGTGCTCGGGCAGCGCTTCGACATCGGCCCGATTGGCCTCCGGGAGCACCAGCTCCATCAGGCGCGCTCGCCGGGCGGCGATGACCTTCTCGCGGATGCCGCCCACCGCGAGCACCTTGCCGGTCAGGGTCAGCTCGCCGGTCATGGCGAGGCCACGGCGCACCGCCCGCCCGCGAGCGAGCGACAGCAGCGCGGTGGCCATGGTGATGCCGGCGCTCGGGCCGTCCTTCGGCGTCGCCCCCTCGGGCACGTGGACGTGGACGAAGCGCGAGGCGAAGAACTCCGCCGGACCACCGAGCGCTTCGACGTTGGCACCGACGTGGCTGTAGGCGATGTCCGCGGACTCGCGCATCACCTCGCCGAGCTGGCCGGTGAGCTTGAGCCCCCGCGATTGGGCGTGGACCACGGTCGCCTCCACCGCGAGGGTCGCGCCGCCGAGCGCGGTCCAGGCGAGCCCGTTGACGACGCCGACGCCGCGGCTCTCGCGCTCGCGCCGGAACAGGGGCTTGCCGAGGTAGTCCTCGAGGTCGCGCGGCCCGACGCGGATGCGTCGCCGCTCACCGCGCACGAACGCCACCGCGGCCTTGCGCACGATGCGCCCGAGCTGCTTGTCGAGCCCACGCACGCCCGCCTCGCGCGCGTAGTCCTCCACCAGTCGACCCAGCGCGCGGTCGTTGATGGCGAGCTTCCCGGCCCGGATGCCAGCGCGCTCGAGCTGGCGCGGCCACAGGTGGTCGCGCGCGATGGCGACCTTCTCGGCCGCGATGTAGCCGGAGAGCCGGATGACCTCCATCCGGTCGAGGAGTGGTCCCGGGATCGTGTCCAGCTGGTTCGCGGTGCACACGAACAGGACCTGGGAGAGGTCGAAGCGGACGTCGAGGTAGTGGTCGAGGAAGTCCACGTTCTGCTCGGGATCGAGCGCCTCGAGCAGGGCCGAGGCCGGATCGCCGTGGTACGAGGCGCCGACCTTGTCGATCTCGTCGAGCATCAGCACCGGGTTGGCGACCTCGACGTCCTTCAACGCCTGGACGAACTTGCCGGGCATGGCGCCGACGTAGGTCCGCCGGTGGCCCTTGATCTCGGCCTCGTCGCGCATCCCGCCGAGACTGAAGCGGTAGAAGCGACGCCCGAGTGCACGGGCGATGGAGCGCCCGATCGACGTCTTGCCGACGCCGGGCGGACCGACCAGCAGCAGGATCGACCCGGTGACGTTGCCACGCAGCTTGCCGACCGCGAGCAACTCCACGATGCGATCCTTGACGTCCTCGAGCCCGGTGTGGTCGGCGTCGAGGACCTCGCGGGCGTGCTCGAGGTCGAGCACGTCGTCGCTGCGCACGCCCCAGGGCAGGCCGGTCAGCCAGTCGAGGTAGTTGCGGGTCACCCCGTACTCCGGCGAGCCGGTCTCGAGGATCGCCAGCTTCTCCAGCTCGCGCTCGACGCGCTCGGCCGCCGCCGGGCTCGGCTCGCGCGCGCGGAGACGCTCGCGAAAACGCTCGATGTCCGCGGTGCGGTCGTCCTTCGACAGCCCCAGCTCCTTCTGGATCACCTTGAGCTGCTCGCGGAGGAAGAACTCGCGCTGCTGCCGGCCGAGCTTCTCCTCGACCTGGCGGTGGATCTGGCTCTGGAGCTTCGCCAGGTCCAGCTCCTTCTTCAGCAGCTCCAGCACGCGGCCCATGCGGTCCTTGAGGGACGCCTGCTCGAGCACCGCCTGCAGCTCCTCGCCGCTCGCAGCCGAGGTCAGGTTGGCCGCGAAGTAGGTGAGGAAGGCCGGCTGACTCGGGGTGAAGCGTTCCAGGAACGCCTTCAGCTCCTCGTTGTAGAGGGGGTTGAGCGGTAGCAGCTCCTTGAGGGTGGAGACGATGGCCATGGCGTAGGCCCTGGTCTCCTCGTCGGTATCGGCGGTGTCGTCGTCGAGATAGCGCACGCGCGCCACGTACGGCGGCTCGCCGGTGAGCATGCGCTCGATGTGCACGCGACGGATGCCCTCGGCGACGAGCTGGATGCGGCCGTTCCCGCGCTGCGCGTTGTGCACCCGCGCCACGGTACCGACGGCATGGAAGGCGTCCGGTCCGGGGGTGTCGCCGGCATCGGGGCGCAGCAGCACCAGGGCGGCGAGCCGTTGGGGTGTCTGCGCCAGGGCCTGGACGGTCGGGAGCCAGCGCTCCTCGTCGAGCAGGATGGGCATCGCCTGGATCGGGAAGAACGGCCGCACCGTGAGTGGCAGCACGTGCAGGGTCGACGGCAGGATGTCGGCCGCGACCGCCAGCGTGCCGCCGCCCGTACCGCCCGCGCCCCCGAGGACCTCGGGTTGCTCGCCGCCGCCGTCGCTCATCGCCGCCCCCGCGTGCCTGCCGCCCCGAGCCGAGGCGTCGATCAGTCCCCGGCCACCGTCATCTGGTCGATCAGCACCGAGCCGCAGCGGATGTTGCCGCGCGTGTCGACGTCGGTGCCGAGCTGGCGCACCCCGCGGTACATCTCCGGCAGCGACCCGGCGATGGTGATCTCCTCGACCGGATAGGCGACGGCGCCACCCTCGACCCAGAACCCCGAGGCGCCACGCGAGTAGTCGCCGGTCGTCAGGTTGACCCCCATGCCCATCATCTCGGTGACCAGCAGCCCGCTGCCCATCTCGGCCAGGATGGCCTCGAGATCCTTGCCGTCCGGTCCGGGCTCGACGGTGAGGTTGTGCACCCCGCCGGCGTTGCCGGTGGTCTCGAGCCCGAGCTTGCGCGCGGAGTAGCTGCCGAGCACGTAGCCCTGGAGCACCCCGTCGCGCACCAGGTCGCGCGCGGCGGTGGCCACGCCCTCGTTGTCGAACGGCGCGCTGCCGAGCGCGCCCGGCAGGTGCGGCTGCTCGTGGATCCGCACCCAGTCGGGAAACACCTGGCGTCCGGCACCGTCGACCAGGAAGCTCGACTTGCGATAGAGGTTGCCGCCGCTCACCGCGCCGACGAGGTGGCGAATCAGCCCACCGGCGACCTCCGGCGTGAACGCCACCGGCACGGTCCTGGTCGACACCTTGCGCGCCGACAGACGCCGCACCGCGCGCTCTGCTGCCCGGGTGCCGACGAGCTCCGCGTCCTCGAGCCGGCGCGCGTCGCGGGCCGCGGTCCACCAGTAGTCGCGCTGCATCCCGGCATCGTCGCGCGCGATCACGCTGCAGCTCACGCCGTGGCGGCTGCTCGGGTAGCCGCCGAGGAAGCCGTGGGAGTTGCCGTAGACGTGCTCGCCCTCGTGGCGACTCACCGTCGCCCCCTCGGAGTTGACGATTCGCGCGTCCGCGCCACGCGCCGCGTTCTCGGCGCGAAGCGCGATCGCCACCGCCGCCTCGGCGTCGATCGGCCACGGATGGTAGAGCTCGAGCTCGGGCACCTCGCGCGCCATGCGGGCAGCGTCGGCGAGCCCGGCGCACGGGTCCTCCGCGGTGTGGCGGGCGATGCTGCAGGCGGCGGCGACGGTCTCGGCCACCGCGCTCGGGCCGAGATCACTGGTGCTCGCCGAGCCCTTGCGCTGGCCGAAGTAGACGGTGACGCCGAGGCCGCGGTCGCGCGTGTGCTCGATGGTCTCGACCTCGCCCAGCCGCACCGTGACCTCGAGCCCGGTGCTGGTGCTCGCCACGGCGTCGGCCGCGGTTGCGCCGAGTCTTCGAGCCTCGGCCAGCGCCGATTCGACGATCTCTCCGAGACGCGCGACGCGCTGCTCGGGGGTGAGGCTCGCGAGCGGCTTCTCCATCGAGTGCTTCCGGGTCTGAGACGGCCGGGTAGTCTACCCGAATCGGTTTTCCGCCGACGCCCGACCCACCCCGCCTCGCCGGCGGCGGTGACGGCATGGGGACGCCGGGGCCACCGGCATCGCGAGTCGGCGCCGAAGTGATACCATCGCGGCCCCGCCGGGACTCGCCGAGCTCGCCCGTGGCCAGACATCGCGCACGCCGCTCGACCGGTCGGCGCCTGATCACCGCGGTCGTCCTGATCGCCGCAAGCGTCGCGCTGGTCCTCGAGGTCCTGCTGCCCGTCGGGTTGCGGGCATGGCTCGAGCGTGCGCTCGCCGGCTCCACGACCCCGATCGCGGTCGACTCGGTGGCGGTCCACGTGCTGGAGCCGGGGATCGGCCTGCGCGGGCTGGTGGTCGGCGACCCGTCGGCGCCGGCGATCGTCGCCGCGCGGGTGCGGATCCCGCTCGAGCCGCGCGCGTTGCTCGAGCGCCGCCTGGTGATTCCGTCGCTGACCGTCACCGACGCCGAGCTCGATCCGGTGGCGATGTCCGCTCTCGACCGCGCACCGCTCGCGCGGCTGCTCGGCGGCGTCGGCGTGCGTGACGTCGATCTCCGCCAGGTCGAGGGCGTGCGGGTCGACGTCGCGCCGTTTCCCGGAGTGCTGCCGGCACCGGCGCGGGTGCGCGCCGCCGCGCTTTCGCCCGCCCTCGGCCTCGGCGCGGTGCGTTTCCGGCTCGACGTCGACCTCGATGGCGGCACGCTGGAGGTCGAGGGCGAGGGCCGGCGCGACGACGATGGCTACGCGGTCGAGGGGCGCGTGCGCGCGGGTGAGGCCGGGCTCGGCGCGCTGGCGGCCCTGCTCGGGGTCGGCGACGCGGTGTCCGCCGGGACGCTGGCGGGCAACGCGGCGATGACGCTGCGCCTGCGTCCGGGCGCGGCCGGTGGTGAGGTCACGCTGCGGGGGCGTCTCGCGGTGCGCGCCATGTCGGCGCGGGTCGGGGCGGTCTCCCTGCTCGATGCCGGGCTCGACTACGACGGCGAGATCCACCGCGAGTGGGTGAGCACGGGCGCCACCGGGCCGGAGGTGTTGCGGGTCACCGGTCGCGCCACCTCGCCGACACTCGGCATCGCGGCCGCGGGAGACGTGGCCGGAGCCCGCCTCGACGCCGACGGGCTCGAGTGGCGAGGCATGCTCGAGCTCCACGACGACGGCACCACCGCCACCGGCGAGCTCCTGGTGCCGCAGACTCGCCTCGTCCTCGGTGACCGGCTGGAGCTCGTGCTCGACGGCCTGCGCGCGCGCCCCGGCGTCGAGCCCGGCGGTGAGCTGCGGCTGGACGAGGTGGCCGCGACCCACGCCCGCCTCGACGGGCGGTCGCCGCAGGGCGAGGGGATCGCGGTCGAGCTCGACACGCCGCGGGCAGCGACCGTGGTGCTCGCACCCGACGTGGCGCGGGTGAGCGCGCTGCGCGCGCCGGTCGCGCGGCTGCACGCTGGTGGCGGTACCCCCTGGGAGCTCCTGGAGCTGGTCGTCGATCAGCTCGACCACACCAGCGCCGAGACCAGGCTCGGCGTTGCCGCCGCGGAGATGGCGCAGCGGGTCGACGGGGGCCACGCCTTGCGGCTCGAGTCGCCCCGGCTCGAGGCGCTGGTCGGCCGCGACCGGGCACTGCGGGCGACGGGGCTCGCGCTGGCGTCGGTGTTCGACCGCATCGAGCCCGACCGCACCGTCATCGCGCGCGAGATCGCGCTCGACACGCTCACCTGGACCGGCGACGGGCTCGAGGCGGCGGCCGCGCGGGTCCGCGAGGTGTTGGCGAGCACCGCGACCGCGTCGGCGGTGGAGCTCGGCGGGGTCGAGGTCGCGTCACCACGAAGGGCGCCGTCGGGCGCGCTCGAGGCCGCCGAGCTGGTGGTCACGCGGGCGGCCGGGCGGGTCGGCGATGGTCGGATCTTCTCGGCCGGTCGGACCCGCCTGGTGGCGCCGCGACTCGATCCGGCGGGCGCGGTGTCGGCCGAGCGCATCGAGGTCGCACAGGTGGCCGAGACCCACGCCGGCGGTGGCCGCTGGGCGCTGCACGAGCTGGTGGCCGAGGCACCGTCGCTGGTCGACGGCAGCGGGCTCGGTGCCGCGAGCGCACGCGCGTCCACGATCGAGGGCCGGTTGCCGTCCGGCGCCACGTTCGGTGCCGAGACGCTGCGGGTGACGGCGCCGACGGTCGCCGATGGGGCGGTCGAGGCCGAGTCGGCCGACGCCGCCACGGTGCAGTTGGTGTCGGGCGGGCGCTGGGACGCTCGGACCATCGCGGTCGTGGCGCCGCGGCTGGTGGCGGGCGGATGGTCCGCGGCGCGGCTGGCGGTCGACGCGGTCGACGGCGAGCTGTCGGACGGGCGGGTCGCGCGCGCCGCGACGACGACGATGGAGCGCCTGGGTGGCGGGTCGCTCGACACGCTGCGGGCCGACGGTGCGCAGGCGCAGCGGGTGGCGATCGAGCGCGCGGGCTCGTTGATCGCGAGCGCCGAGGGCGTGCGCGCGCAGCGCCTCGACCTCGGCGTCGGGGCCGGTGTCGGCGCCGCGAGGCTCGATGCCGACGCGGTGGTGGGCGCCGACGACGCCTGGCGGCTCGACGGGGTCAGCGGGCTCGGTGCGCACTGGCTGCCGGGGGCTCGCGGCGAGGTCGACCGCCTCGATGCGCGCGAGGCCGTCAGCCGCCAGCCGCGCGGGCCGTGGTCGGTGCGTGCACTACGCCTGCTCGGGCTCGCGGTCGACGGCGGGGATTCGCTGCGCATCGCACGGGCCGAGGCGCGGAGCCTGCGTGGTGAGGGCGAGCAGCGGCTGACCGCGGCGGCGCTCGGCGTGTCCGGCCTGGTGGTGGGCGCGGTCACCGAGGCCGAGCGCGTGTCGCTGGTGCATCTCGAGCACGGCGATCCCGCCGACCCGGCGACGGCGTCGTTACAGCTCGAGCGCCTGACGGTGGCCGGGGTGCGCGAGGCGCTCGGCGGCCTCACGCTCGGCGCGGCGCGGGCCCGTGGGCTGCGCGCGGTGGCGGGGGTCGACGCGGAAGGCGGCTGGCTGCTGCCGGTGCCGGTGTCGCTGGTGGCCGCGCTCGGCGAGCGCGCGTTGCGGGTCGACGACCTGCGCCTGGAGCGGCCCGGCGAGCTCTGGCTGTTCGACGACCGGGTCGCGCCGCCGGTCGATCTGCGGCTGACCGACCTCGACGCCACCGTGCGCTGGCAACGCGCCGGGGACGCCGGCTCGGGCGCGGTCTCGGTGCGCGGGCGCCTTCCCGGTGGCGGCGGCGCGGGGCTCGACGTGACGGTGGTCGAGGAGGGTGCGGGCACCGCGGTCGACCTCGGCCTCGCGCTCGGCGGGCTGGACGCGACCCGACTCGCGCCCTACCTCGCGGGGGTGGCGCCGACCGGGGGGCTGATCGACGTCGGGCTCGCGATGCGGCGCGGGCTCGATGGTCTGCGCGCCGAGGTCACGGTGCTCGGTGACGGCGTGGCGTGGTCGGAGCCGACCGCGACCGTGGACACCGCCGCGACCGGGTCGATCGCTGCGCCGACGCTGGGTGATGCGGCGCGGCGGGCCGCGGCGCTGCGTGCGAGCGCGCGCCTGCGCCGGCGCGACGCGAGCGGGCTGCCGGATCTCAAGGCCCTGGCGGCCGGACTCGCATCCCGGATGTCCATCGACGTCGCCGACCCGGCCGCGGCGGACGCCGCGTCACCGGAGACGGTCGTCGGCTTCGTCGCGGCGACCGACGGCTTCACCACCGCCGGGCTGCGTGCGGTGGACGCGTTGGCGCGTCGCCTGGCGGCGGAGCGGACGGCGGTGGTCGAGCTCTGTGCCGAGGTCGGCGCGGCGGAGCTCACGCACCTCCGCCGCGACCGGGTGGCGGCAGCGCGGGCGGCGCTCGCGGAGCGACGTGTACGCGCCGTCGAGCGTGCATTGGGTGGCGATGTCGCGGCGGCGCGGATCCAGCGCTGCGTCGAGGGCGAGGACGTGGCGTCGGAGCCGAGCACGCCGGCGACCGACCCATCCCGCTCCGCCCCGACCAGCGCCGAGCCGTTGTCGGGTGTCGAGGCCGCGGCGAGCGGGGTGCGCGCGCGTTGGGTCGCGCCAGCGGCGTCGGCGCGCCGCGGCGGGCCGACGCCGGGCGCGTCGTGGATCGCCGTCGCACCGAGGGAGCGCCGAGCGGCCCGGTGAGGCGGGTCGGCTCCGGTACAATCGCGGCACATGGACGTCACCCACATCCTCGATCCTCTCAATCCCGCGCAGCGCGAGGCGGTCACCGCCGAGCCCGGGCACCTGCTGGTCCTGGCCGGCGCCGGTAGCGGCAAGACCCGGGTCCTCGTGCATCGCATCGCGTGGCTGCTCGCGACGCGCGAGGCGGGGCCCTGGGGCGTGCTCGCGGTCACCTTCACCAACAAGGCGGCGGGGGAGATGCGTGGCCGAATCGAGTCGATCCTCGCCCGGCCGGTCGGCGGGATGTGGGTCGGCACGTTTCACGGCATCGCCCACCGGCTGCTCCGCCAGCACCACCAGGAGGCCGGGTTGCCGGACGGCTTCCAGATCCTCGACGCCGACGATCAGCTGCGGTGGGTGCGGCGGGTGATGCGGGATCTCGACGTCGACGAGGCGCGGATGCCGCCGCGCCTGGTGACCGGGTTCATCAACGCCCGCAAGGACGAGGGGCTACGCCCCGACCACGTCGACGCCGCCGGCGACCACGGTCAGGACGGGGTGCTCGAGATCTGGCGTGCCTACGAGGCGGCCTGCCAGCGCAGTGGCGTGGTCGACTTCGCGGAGCTGCTGCTGCGCGCCCACGAGCTGCTGCGCGACGATCCGACGTTGCTCGCGCACTATCGCTCGCGGTTCGGGCACATCCTGGTCGACGAGTTCCAGGACACCAACACCATCCAGTACGCGTGGATCCGGTTGCTGGCTGGCGAGACCGGTCTGGTCTTCGCGGTCGGCGACGACGATCAGGCGATCTACGGCTGGCGCGGCGCGCGGGTGGAGAACATCCAGCAGTTCTCGCGCGACTTCCCCGGCGTGCGCGTGATTCGCCTGGAGCAGAACTACCGCTCGACCGGCAACATCCTCGCCGCTGCCAACGCCCTCATCGCCCACAATGCCGGCCGCCTCGGCAAGGACCTCTGGACCGCGGGCAGTCACGGCGACCCGGTCCAGGTCTACAGCGCCTACAACGAGACCGACGAGGCGCGCTACGTCGCCGGGCGCGTGATCCATCTGGTCGAGGGTGGCGACCGGCGCGACGACATCGCGGTGCTCTACCGGGTGAGCGCCCAGTCCCGGGCGTTCGAGGAGGCACTGCTGTCGGCCGGCATCCCGTACCGGGTCCACGGCGGGCTGCGCTTCTACGAGCGCGCCGAGATCAAGGACGCGCTCGCCTACCTGCGGCTGGTCGCCAACCGCCATGACGACGGCGCGTTCGAGCGCGTGGTCAACGTGCCGCCGCGCGGCATCGGCACCCGCACCGTCGACATCCTGCGCGGCACCGCCCGGGCCGAGGCCTGCTCGCTGTGGGCGGCGGCGCGCCGGGTGCTCGCGGCCGGCGGGTTGGGTGCCCGGGCCGAGAAGGCGGTCGCGGCCTTCGTCGACCTCGTCGACGGGCTCGCCGACGCGCTGGAGGGATTGGTGCTCGAGCATCAGGTCGAGGCCATGCTCGGCACCAGCGGATTGCTCGAGCACTACCGGAACGACAAGTCCGACCGCGCCCAGACCCGGGTCGAGAACCTGGAGGAGCTGGCGGTCGCGGCGGGGGTCTTCCGGCGCGGCGAGACGTTGCTGCCGGTCGAGCTGGACCCCGCGGCGTCCGCCGAGGAGAGCGCGGAGCCTGCCACCGGCGCCGTCGACCCACCGCGCTCGGCGCTCGCCGCGTTCCTCGCCCATGCCGCGCTGGAGGCCGGCGAGGAGCAGGCGGGCGAGTGGGACGACTGCGTCCATCTCATGACGCTGCACTCGGCCAAGGGGCTCGAGTTCCCGGTGGTCTTCCTGTGCGGGCTGGAGGAGGGACTGTTCCCACACCAGCGCTCCAGCGACGACCCGAATCGGCTGGAGGAGGAGCGGCGTCTGTGCTACGTGGGCATGACCCGGGCGCGCCGCCAGCTCTACCTGACGCACGCGGAGTCACGGCGCCTGCACGGCGCCGAGCACTTCACCGTCGCCTCCCGTTTCCTGCGCGAGGTGCCACCGGATCTGATCCAGGAAGTGCGGATGCGGGCGAGCGTCACGCGGCCCGCGTTCCAACGCGGCGGGGTGGCAGAGCCGCGTCCGCGGTCACGGCCGGCCGACGACGGTGGTGGATTGCGGCTCGGTCAGCGCGTCGCCCACCCCAAGTTCGGCGAGGGCGTGGTCCTCACCTACGAGGGCAGTGGGCACCATACGCGAGTGCAGGTGAATTTCGACGGCGCCGGCTCGAAGTGGTTGGTGCTGTCGGTGGCGAAGCTGGAGCCGCTCTGAATGCTCTGAACGGGCGGGCGGGGCGGCGGCGTCCCCCGGTCTCGCGGCGAGAGCGGACCGGGGGCGCGGACAGGGTGTGAGCGTGCGGTGCCGGCTCAGCCGCCGGTCGGCAGGCCGGCCTGCTCCAGCATGTAGCGCACGGCGTTGCGGATGTCGGCATCCTCGAGATTCGCCATCCCACCCTTCGGCGGCATCGCGCCCTTGCCGTTCATCACGCTGCCGACCATCGCGTCGAGCCCGGTCGCTGCGCGTGGCTCCCAGGCCGCCTTGTCGCCGAGCTTCGGCGCACCCGCGACCCCGGCGGCGTGGCAGGCGACGCAGGCGGTGTTGTACACCGCGTCACCGGCCTTTCCAGCCGCTTCCTTGACCGCCGCGACGGCCTGGGTGGCGGCCGCGGTGGCGGCGCCCGAGCTCGCCGGGGCGGCCTGGGCGGCGGCGACCGCGGCGCCGGTGGCGGCCTGAGCCGCCGCGCTGGCGGCGCCGGCCTCGAGCCCCACCGCCTTCAGCACGTGCTCCACCGCGGCGTGGACCTCGGCGTCACTGAGCGAGGCGTTGCCGCCACGCGGCGGCATCGCGCCCTTGCCGTTCATCACGCTCGCCACCAGACCCTCGACGCCGCCAGCGGCGTCCATCCGCGTCTGCCAGGCGGCCTTGTCGTCCATCTTCGGGGCGCCGGCGACGCCGGCGACGTGGCATGCGGCGCACACGGTGTTGTAGACGTCGTCACCGCTGCGGGCCGCGGCGGGAGCGGCGGCCGGGGTTGCCGCCGCGGTGGTCACCGGGGCGGCGGTCTGGGCCGACGGGTCACCGACGCGAACCGAGCCCACCGGAGCGATGCGCTCGGCGACCGCCGACGGGGCGTTGCGCTGCTCCTCGAACGCGGCCGAGCCGAGGACTCGCGCGAGGAAGAACATGCAGATCATGAACAGCACCAGCAGCCCGGTGACCACTGCGAACTGGCGGTAGAAGATGTCGTCGGCCTTGCTCACCTCGAACCCTCATCATCGAGCGCTGTAAGCGCGGCATGATCTCAGACGGCGCGAGGGTGCACAAGAGTAACCGTGGCGCGTGGGGGCGCGGCCCTCCATGGACGCGGCCTCGGGAAGCGGCTATTCTCCCGCGTCCGTCGTCTGCGACACCGTCGCGCGGGCGGCGTTCACGCTCCACACCACGCGCCCGTAGCTCAGTTGGATAGAGTGCTGGCCTCCGAAGCCAGAGGTCACAGGTTCGAATCCTGTCGGGCGCGCCATCTCCAACCCTCGTCCCGCCTGCCCTGGGCCACCGTCGGTCCACCGGGCTGACCCAGATCAACGTCGCCGTGCGCCGCGCCGCGCATCTTGGAAACGAGTCGTCACCGGGGTGGCCGCGTCTCGTCCCCGCGCCGGCGATGGCTGCCAACTCGCACGGAGACCGTCAAGTGCAGCGCAGAACCCGCAGAGTGCTGGCCGGGGTGTTGGTCGTCCTGGGTGTGGCGATGATGGTCATGGCGCCCGCGAGCGCGGGTGGCTCGCCGGCGCTCGGCGTGGTGTTGCTGCTGGCCGGGGTCCTGGTCGAGGCGATCGGGCTGGTGCTCGAGCATCGGGCGTGAGCGACGCACGCCCGCCGGGGAGCTCGCGCGCGACGCGCCTCGGTTCCCCGCCTGCGCCCCCCGCCGTTCGCAGGAGGAGATGATGCTCACCGTCGCCCAGCTCATGAACCCCCGACCCGCCACCGTCGGCTCCGACACCATCCTGCGCGAGGCGGCGGCGCTCATGAACCAGTCGGGCTACCGTCACCTGCCGGTGGTCGACGATGGCAATCTCGTCGGCATGCTGACCGAGCGTGACATCCGCCTGGCCGTGAACTCACCCGCTCTCGACGACGGCGTCACCGCCCGCGCCGCGCTCCTCGACGACCTCACCGTCGGCGCATGCATGACGCCCGAGCCGGTCGCCACCAGCCCCGACGCCGACGCCCGCGCGGTCGCCGAGCTGCTCACCCTGCACAAGTTCGGCGCCCTGCCGGTGGTCGAGGGCGGGCGCCTGGTGGGCATCGTGTCGGTGATCGACTTCCTACGCCGCTTCGCCGAGCGCGGGGCGGGCTGAGCGGCGCGCCGAGGCCGCGCGCGCAGCGTGGCGCCAGCAGGAACGGGCACCGTCTGCGGCGGAGCCAGTCCCCGACCTTCCCCGGGTGGCGGATATACTCGTCGGCCCCGTGCCGCATGGCGCGGATCGCGCCGCTGGAGAGCTCGTCCCCCGTGCATCGCCTCGCCGGCCTCATCGACCGCGTCAACGAGCGCATCGGGCGCGCGGTGTCGTGGCTGACGCTCGCGATGGTGCTGGTGGTGCTGGTGGTGGTGGTGATGCGCTACGTCTTCGGGCTCGGCTCGGTGTGGCTGCAGGAGTCGATCGTCTACCTGCACGCCACGGTGCTCATGCTCGCGGCGGGTTACACCCTGCTCCACGACGGGCACGTGCGCTGCGACGTCCTCTACGCCCGAGCCAGCCGGCGCCGGCGCGCGATGGTGGACCTGGTCGGTGTGCTGGCCCTGCTGCTGCCGACCTGCGCGCTCGTCGCTTGGACCTCGTGGCCCCAGGTCGCCCTGGCATGGTCGATCCGTGAGGGCTCGCCCGAGGGTGCGCTCGGCATCCCGGCGGTGTGGCTGCTCAAGTCGCTCCTGATCGCCTTTCCGGTCCTGCTCGGTCTGCAGGGGGTGGCGCTCGCGGCGCGCGCGCTCGGGGTGCTGGTCGGCGATGCGGGGGCGGGGACGGCGTCGAGCGCCGAGCCCGGTCGCTGAGCGCCGTCGCGGTGGCGACGTGGCTCGATCTCGCGATGGTGGCGGTGCTTTGCGTGCTGGTGCTCGCGGGGTTCCCGGTCGCGTTCACGCTCGCTGGCTGCGCGGTCGCGTTCGCCGGTCTCGGCATCGCCCTCGGGGTCTTCGACCCGGCCTTCCTCGGCTTCGTCCCCAATCGCATCTACGGGGTGATGACCAACGAGGTGCTGGTCGCGGTACCGCTGTTCGTGTTCATGGGGGTGACGCTCGAGCGCTCCCGGGTCGCCGAGGATCTGCTGGAGACGATGGGCCAGCTCTTCGGCCGGGTGCGCGGTGGTCTCGGGATCGCGGTGTGCGTGGTCGGCGCGTTGCTCGCGGCCTCGACCGGCATCGTCGGCGCGACGGTGGTGACCATGGGGCTGCTGTCGCTGCCGGTGATGTTGCGTCGCGGCTACGACCCCGCGCTCGCCAGCGGCACCATCGCCGCCGCCGGCACGCTCGGCCAGATCATCCCGCCATCGATCGTGCTCGTGGTGCTCGGGGATCAGATCTCGACCGCGCACCAGGAGGCCCAGCGCGCGCTCGGCAACTTCGCCCCGGAGCCGGTCTCGGTCGGCGATCTCTTCGCCGGCGCGATGGTCCCGGGCCTGGTGCTGGTGGTCCTCTACGTGACCTACCTCGCGACGCTCGCCTGGCTGCGGCCGGGCTCGGCCCCCCCGATCGACCGCGACCCACGCGCGCCGGCGGCCATCGGGCCGCGCCTCGCGCGCGCCCTGGTCGCACCCCTGGTCCTGGTGATCGCGGTGCTCGGCTCGATTCTGGCCGGGGCCGCCACCCCGACCGAGGCTGCCGGACTCGGCGCGGCGGGGGCCATCCTGCTCGCTGGCGCTCGAGTCGCACCGGGCGCGGCGCGTCCGGTGGGTCTCGCCGCGCTCGCCCTGGCAGGCATGCTGGCCCTGGCCCGGACCTTCGATCTGCGCCTCGCGCGCGACCACCTCGCGTCGGGGGAGGTGGTCGCCATCGGCGTGGCGCTGGTGCTCGGCGTGGTGCTGGCGGGGGGCATCGTGTGGTCGCTCGTGCGACTGCGCGCGGTCGGTGTCCTCGGGCCGATCGTCGGGGCCACCGCACGCCTCACCGCGATGGTCTTCGTGGTCGTCATCGGTGCCCAGCTCTTCTCGCTGGTGTTTCGGGGTTTCGGTGGGGACGAGACCGTCGAGCGCATCCTCGGCCATGTCCCGGGCGGTGTCGTCGGCGCGATGCTGGCGGTGATGGCGCTGGTCTTCGTGCTCGGCTTCTTCCTCGAGTTCATCGAGATCACGTACATCGTGGTGCCGATCGTCGGGCCGGTGCTGCTCGCTCTCGGGGTGGACCCGATCTGGCTCGGGGTGATGATCGCGATGAATCTGCAGACCTCGTTCCTGACCCCGCCGTTCGGCTTCGCGCTCTTCTACCTGCGCGGCGTGGCGCCGCCCGAGGTCACCACCGCGGCGATCTATCGCGGCATCGTGCCCTTCGTGCTGATCCAGCTCGCGATGCTCGCGCTGCTGGCGGCGTTTCCCGGGATGGCGACCTGGCTGCCGTCGGTGCTCTTCGGGTAGACGCCGGCCGCTGCGACGAGGCGCCTCAGAGGTCGTGGCAGGCGTAGCACAGCCCGGAGCCGGTCGCCGGCAGCACGAGCCCGCCGTGCTCGGCCGAGTACCCGGCGTGGCAGGAGACGCAGCCGACGGTGCCACCGGGCAGGGCGACCGCGGTCGGCACGCGCTCGAGTTGGCGGTAGCCACCGTAAGCGACGGCGCGTGCGTAGGGGCGTCCGACGGGGTGGTTCGGGGCGGGCTGGGCGGCGCCGCGGGCGTTGCCGTGCAGCCCGGGTGCGTCGCCGCGTGCGTCGTGGCAGGACAGGCACTGGGCCGAATAGGGGTCGAGCCCGTCACCGATCACCGCGCGGGCGTCGAGATGCCCGCGCGAGGCCACCGAGGTGCCGCCGTCCGCCATCGCGTCGAAGAACTGTGGGCGGTGGCACGCATTGCAGCTGACCGTCGGGCGCCCCGGCGCGGGGCCGTGGACGGCGTGGCAGGTGGCGCAGGTCATGCCGCCGTCGGGGGCGAGGTGCAGGTTCGCCGGTGCCGTGCTCCCCGGGGAGGCGCCGAGCGGGTGGCTGAACTCCGCCGCCGATTGGTGACAGCCGGCGCAGGCCGGAGAGACGTCGAGCGCCGGCGCTGCGGTCGGACGCTCCACGCCGTGGCAGGCGATGCAGTCGAGCCCGTCGTGGGTTGCCGCCGGCACCTCGGTGGCCGCCACCAGCACGGCAGCGAGGAGCACCCCCAGCCACCGAGTCACGAAGCACGTCCGGGGCGACATCAGACTCAAGGAGCGACCTCCCTCCGCGCCCCGAGCAGGGCCGGTTGGCGAGCCCGGGGCAGGCTCGTACGGAGAGGGAGTGGCGACCGCGCCTCGCAGTTCTTTAGGGGGGCACTCCGTGGCTGACGACTACGCCACGGAATCTCAGGAAAACAAAGACTTGCCGAAGAATTTAGTTCTTCGTGCGTGGCGTGCGACTGCCTTCGCGACCGGTGCACGGCGCCTCCCTTGCGTTGCACCGTTGGCGTGACGTGGACGCAGGCTCACGGCCCGGCCACGGGTCGTCGCGTGCCCCGGTCCGCGGCCTGGAGGCCGCGCGCGCCTCGCCCTACCGCAGGCCGAGCACCAGGGTGCGGAAGTCCGGCAGCGCCGAGGTCACCGTCGCCGCGGGGCCCCAGAGCTGGAAGTACAGGTTGCCCTCGGGCGACTCGACCACCGCCGCGAGCAACATCTGATCGGGCACCGGAGCGCCGATGGGGCCCATCCCGACGCCGCGGGCGTAGCTCCCGCGCAACGTGACCAGGGTGACCGGCATCGCAGCCACCGTGGTGGTCTCGATGGTGGGGTGGACCGGCCCACCGTCCGCGGTCGAGAACTGTGAGGTCCAGCGCGCGATGTTGGCGCTCGCGGAGCCCCCCTGGTTGCGCCCGAACCAGAACACCGCGAGCGTCGCCTCGCCGACCGGGCCGGGGACCCGGTGCTGGACCACGCGCATGCTGGTTGCCGGTCGCTCCGCCGGCCAACCGACCGGCACGTCGCCACGCAGGCCGAGGATCGCGATCTCGACCGTCGCCTGCGCCGCCACCTCTCGTGGCGAAACCGTCCCCAGCACGCACGCGAGCAGGAGCAGTGCCGTCATCGCGACCACGGTGGCTCCGGAGGTGGGGCGACTCACCGGGGTGACCCGCCGCGGCCGTTGCGTGACAGCAGACCGTCGAGCACGGCCTCGAGGATGCCCATCGGCACCGGCTTGCTGAGGAACTCGTCCATCCCTGCCGCCAGGCAGCGATCGCGCTCGCCCTCGATCACCAGGCCGGTGACCGCGAGGATCGGCACCCTCCGCCCCGCCGCCTCGCGCCGCCGGATGAGGCGGGTGGCGCCGTAGCCGTCGACCTCGGGCATCTGGCAGTCCATCAGCACCGCGTCGTAGTCCCGGCGCTCGAAGGCGTCCACCGCCTCGCGACCGTTGCGCACGCAGTCCACGTCGTAGCCGAGCACGCGCAGCATCATCGACATCGCGTCGCGGACCGACTCGTCGTCGTCGGCGAGCAGGACGCGGCGAGGAACCGAGCGCTGGCGGCCGGACTCCGGGGCAGGGAGCGGGGAGGGCGTATCGGCGGCGAGCGGCGCGGCCGGAATCGCGCGCAGCAGCTCCGGCAGGCACGACTGGCGCACCGGCTTCGACAGGTAGCCGTTCACGCCGGCGGCCTCCAGTGCTTCGGTGTCGACGCGGTCACCGAGCGCGGTGAGCACCACGATGGTCACCTCGGTGCCGACCGATGCCCGCAGCTCCGCGACCAGGTCCGCGCAGGAGCGACCCGCCATCGTGTGCTCGACCATGATCAGCGCCGGACGCCGAGTGCGGTCACCGCCGGCGCGCAGCAGCTCCAGGGCGGAGAAGCCGTCGCTCGCCGCGGTCGGCTGCAGCCCGTGGGCGGCGAGCTGGTCACAGAGCACCGCGCGCATCGCCGGGTTGTCGTCGATGACCAGCACCTGCCGCCCGGCGACGCTCCAGCCGTCGCCGTCGTCCTCGGGTTCTTGCGGGCTCCGGGTCGGCGTCGGCCGCACTCCGAAGGTCGCGGTGAACCAGAACGCCGAGCCGACATCGCGGGGCTCGAGGCCGATCTCGCCACCCATCGCGCGCACCAGGGCCTGGGCGATCGCGAGCCCGATACCGGTGCCGCCACGCTGGCGTGGGGGGCTGTCGTCGCCCTGCTCGAACGGCTCGAACAGACGTGGTGCCAGCTCCGGTGGCACCCCGATCCCGCTGTCGGAGATGGTGAAGCGCACCCGCACCGTGCCGCTCGCGCCCATCGACGGACCGGGATCGGGCTCGACGCGAACGCAGACCTCGCCGCGATCGGTGAACTTGACCGCGTTGCCGAGCAGGTGCATCAGCACCTGGCGCAGGTGCCGCGGGTCGCCGCGCAGTGCCGCCGGCACCGCCGGGTCGATGTAGGCACCGAGCTCGAGCCCCTTGCCGTGGGCGCGCTGG
Source organism: Ectothiorhodospiraceae bacterium (assembly GCA_024234875.1). GTDB lineage: Bacteria > Pseudomonadota > Gammaproteobacteria > HK1 > HK1 > JACKNM01. Next base: position 209,472 of record JACKNM010000005.1, read on the forward strand.
GCGAAGACGTCGACCACCTGCTCGACCAGCGCCGGCACGTCGAGCTCGAGGCTGTCGGCGGAGATGCGACCGGCGTCGATCCAGGACAGCTCCAGCAAGTCGTCGATGAGCGCGAGCAGGGCGTCGCCACTGCGCCGCACGAGCTGGACGCAGCGGCGCTGCTCGGGGTCGAGGTGCGAGCGATCGAGGACGTCGACCACCCCGAGCACCGAGGTCATCGGGGTGCGGATCTCGTGGCTCAGGCTGGACAGGAAACGCGACTTGAATCGACTGGCCGCCTCCGCGCTCGACCGCGCCTGCTCGAGCTCGCCCATGATGCGCTCGCGCTCGGTGGTGTCGCGCACCAGGGCGAGCAGGTAGCGGCGGCCGTCGGCCTCGAAGCAGCCGACGCGGGTCTCGACGCGGACCCGGCGTCCGCCGGCGGCGGTCAGCTCGCCGGGGAGGGCGATCGAGCGGGTGTACTCCGGCGCCGCCGGTAGCTCGCGCACCGCGGCGAGGTCGAAGCCCGGGTCGAGACGGGCCAGGTTCTCGCTGAGGAGGGTCTCGCGGTTGGTCCCGAGCATGTCGCAGGCCTGGCGGTTGACGTCGAGGATGTCGCCGCTCGGTGAGAGCAGGAAGAACGCGTCCGCGGCGTGCTCGACCAGGGCCCGCAGGCGCTGCTCACTGGCCCGGATCTGGCGGTCGCGGTCCTCGATGCCCGCCACCAGGCCGTTGAACGCGCGAGCCAGGACCTCGATCTCGTTGCCCTGGCCGCCCCGCGGTGGCACCCCGTCGCCCATGGTGGGGCGGCCGGTGGTGGGGTCGATGGTGGCGCCGACGCGCCGCGCGAGACCCTCGAGGGGGTCGGTGATGTCGCCGCGGATGCCGCGGGTGAGGCGCATCGCGAGGAGGAAGGAGATCAGCATGACGACCGCGCCGACCGCGGCGTCGCGCAGCATCCGCGCGTAGAGCCCGGCCAGATCGGCGTGGAGGTCGACGGTGCCCAGGACCTCGCTGCCCTCGCGGATGACGCGGGTCACGTGCAGCCCGTCGTCGACGCTCGGCACGGGCGTCGCCACCGAGGCCCAGCTCCCGCGCTCGTCGCGCTGGAACGCGGCCACCGCGCTGCCGTCCTCGGCATAGACGGTGGCGGCACGCAGTCGCGCGTCCTGGCCGAGCGCGTTGAGCGCGTCGTCGAGGCCTCCGGGCGGCTCGGTACGCAGCGCCAGGCGAACGCGCTCCACCAGGAGCTCGGCGAGGCTCCCGGTCTCGCGCAGGCGGTCGTTACGGAGCGCGTCGAGCTGGTAGACGGAGTAGACGCTGGCGGCGAGAACCAGCGCGAGGGTGCTGGCGACCAGTGTCAGCAGGCCCAGCTTGCGCTGGACCGGCAGGTCGTGAATGGCGCGCGGCCAATCGCGCAGCGGGAGGACGGCTCGGGACATGCTTCCCATCGCGGCTACTGGAACCGCCCCGGCGACCGACGACGCTCAGCGGGGCGGCAAGATGTGGTTGGTCGATTCAAGCAAGGGACATGCCATGGCAGGCGGAGACGAAATGTGCCCGAAGAGTCACCATTGATCCAGATCAGGCACCACGAGCGGGTCGATTCGGGACGGAGGCTTCCCGGAGACGAGAAAGCCACTGACGGGATTCTCGCCTCCGGGAAGCCGCAGGGCGCCGCTCAGAGCGCCTTGTCGAGCCCGCTGACCCGCGCCACGCCGCCGAAGCTGCCTATCCACAGCCGTCCCTGGTCGTCGCGGGACATCGAGAAGACGTTGTCCGCGAACAGGCCGTCGGCGGTGGTGAAGGTGGTGAACCGGTCGCCGTCGCGCACCGCGAGGCCCTTGCTGGTGCCGATCCACAGCCGGCCCTGCGGGTCGCGGGACAACATGAAGACGTGGTTGCCCGGGAGCCCGTCGTCGACGGTGAAGTTGGTCCAGGTGGTGCCGTCGAAGCGACCGAGCCCGCCACCCCAGGTGCCGCACCACACGACCCCGTCGTCGTCGACCAGCAGCGAGACGATGTAGTTCGGGTTGTAGGCCACGTCGACCTGGCCCAGCCCCTGCTCGGCCTTCTGGCGTGCGTGGTGGCTCGACTCCTTGGCCGGATCCCGGGTGTACTGGATCTGGTCCCGGACCTGCTCGTACGGCGCGCCCAGTCCCTCCTTGTGGGTCCAGTGGGTCCACTTGTCGTCGACGAAGCGCGCGAGGCCGCCCTCGGTGGCGAGCCACACCTCGCCGTTCTTGCCGTTGGCCAAGCCGTAGACCCAGTCGTTCGGCAGCCCGCCGGCGGTGTTCTCCACGGTGTAGAGATCCCAGCTCGCCCGGTCCTTCAGCTTGCCGCCACGTACCCGATTGGCTCCGGACCAGGTCGCGAGCCAGAGATCGCCGCCGGGGGTCTCGACCATGTCGTAGACGAAGGCGTCGCCGAGGCCGTGCTGGATGTTGAAGTTCTCCCACTGCTCGGTGGTGGTGTCGAGCAGGGACAGGCCGCCGCCGTAGGTTCCGACGGCCAGGCGTCCTCCGAGCTTGCTCAAATGGAACACGCCGTTCGACAGCAGCCCGCTGCGCACGTCGAACAGGCGGTAGTCGTCGGTGGTGGTGTCGTAGCGAATCACGCCGCCGGAGGTGCCGACCCACACCAACGGGCCGTCGGCGAGGATCGACTTCACGTTGCGGTTGCCGATGCGGAAGTGGCTGTACGAGATGCCCGGGCGCACCGTCGGCGGCGCGGCGGCGGCAGTGGTCCCGTGCCCCGGTGGTGCGGTGGCGCCGGGGGCGAGCGGGCCCGCGCGTAGCGGCTGTCCCATCGGCGGATGCGCCGCCGGCACCGGCGCCCCGGGGCGCAGCGGTCCGGCGACCGGGGCGGTGGCCGGAGCCTGGGCCACCGCCGCCGCAGCGGTCGGCGCCGGCGAGGCCGCCGGTGCCGAGGCCGCCGGCGCCGATGTCGACGGCGCGGCCGCCGCGCTCGCCGCCGGTACCGAGCTTGCCGGTGGCGTCGCCGCGACACGCTGTGCCGCCTGCCACCGCCCGAGGGTGTAGCCCCCGGCCGCGAGGCCGAAGGCCACCACCCCGAAGACCACGAGCCACTTCACGTCGATACGCACGTCTCGATCCTCCAGTCCCCGTTCAGCGACCGCCGCGCCGAGCCGTTCGCGGTCGGTCGCGGCGACGAGCGGCGGGACGCAGCCTCCGCCGCCGTACAGCGTCTCGGCACCGTTGGCCCGCACCGCGGGCCGGGGTTACCGCCTGCTTCGATCAGTAGTCGCCCGCGAGATGCAAACTGCGGGCCTCGTCCGCACGGGGCGCCGTCACTCGACGCCGATACGCACCACCGCGCCTCGGGTGCCGGCCCACACCTGACCGTTCGGCGCCACCGCGAGCGCGTAGACGTGGTCGTCCACCAGCCCGGTGGTGCGGTCGTAGGTCGTCCAGCCCTTGCGGTCGTAACGCGAGATGCCGCCACTGGTTCCGAACCACAACGCGCCGTCGGGGGTCCGCGCGATCGCGTACACGATGTTTCCCGCGAGCCCGTCGGCGGTGGTGATGTTCTGGAACCGCTCGCCGTCGAAACGACTCACGCCGCCGCCCCAGGTTCCGGCCCAGATCGACTCGTCGCTGTCGACGTGGACCGCGAACACGTAGCTCGGGTTGTACGTCGCCATGCCGCCACGCAACACCCCGAGGTCGTGCCGGCTGCGGGTGCCGAGACCGGTGTTCTTGCTCGGGGGCAGGCCCTCCTGATTCGCCGCCCCGAGGCCGTCGGCGTGGGTCCACGCGCGCCACGTCCCGGCGTCGTACATCGACAGGCCGCCCTCGGTCGCGAACCAGACGCGATCCTTCGCGTCCACCGCGATGCCGTAGACCCACTCGTTGACCAGCTCGTCGACGAAGGTCTCGAAGGTGCCCGCCACGGGGTCGTAGCGGTTGACCCCGGCCCAGGTGCCGATCCAGTACGTGCCGTCACGCTGCTCGCCGAAGGAGTAGATCCAGTAGTCGGCGAGGCCGTGCATCGGGAAGTAGGTCCTCCACTCGCCGTCGCGGTAGCGCGACACGCCGCCGGCGTTGGTGCCGAACCACTTGTAACCGGCGGAGTCCACGCCGACGGCGAAGACGTACTCGTTGGCGAGGCCGTGGTCGCGCGTGAAGGTGTTGCGCACGGTGTGGCTGGTGAGGTCCACCTCGTGTACCCCGGTGGAGGTGCCGACCCACAGCGCGTCGGCGGCGGGCTCGACGGTCAGCGCGCGGACGTAGACCGCGGCGCCGACGTCGTAGCGCTCGAGCACGCGCGGAATCGGTGCCGGCTCGGGCGCTGCGGCCGGCGCGGCGGCGGTGGCCGTGGCCGGTGGCGGGGTGGCCGGTGCCGGGGTGGCTGGTGTCGCTGGAGGAGGCACCGGGGCCTGGGCGGTGGTGGTGGCCGGCTCGGCCGTGGCCGGGCGTGCCTCGGACTTCGGCTCGGCCGGCGGCTCGGACTCCGAGCAGGCGGCGAGCGCGACGAGCGCCGCCACGGCGGTGCCGAGCAGTCGCCCCGGACGGGTCAGGGATCGCGTCACGACGTTCCTCCCTTGGCGGGCGCAGCTCCGATCCGCTGCAGCACCGCGCGGGCCGGCCCGTGTCCGCCGGCGAGCGCCTTCTCGAGCAGGGTCCGCGCGCGGGCGACGTCCGGGGTGAGTCCGAGGTCGCCGCCGATCAGCGCCTCGGCGAGGGCGGTCATCGACGGTCCGTGGCCGAGCTCCGAGCCGCGCTCGAGCCAGCGCACGGCCTCCTGCGGATTCTTCTCGGTGCCCTCCCCGAGGGCGAGGAGCATGGCCATGCCGTACATGCCGTCGGCGTTGCCTTGCTCGGCTGCTCGACGGTAGAAGTCGAGGGCGGCGGTGTTCTCCTCGGCCCGGTCCAGCAGGTAGGCGAGCAGGGCCTGGGCCGCGGCGTGGCCCTGGTCGGCGGCCCGACGCAGCGACGACAAGGCCACGATGACGTCGTCGGAGCGGAACGCGGCGAGGCCGCGCTGGTAGTCGTCCTCGGGCGCGGCTCCGGCGGTGGACACGGTGAGCGTACCGAGCAGGAGCACCGCGGCGGCGCTCCGCCGGTGGCGGGGCGTGGGGGTTACGACTCGACTCATGACGCCTCTCTCCTCACTGGCGCGCAGGCGCGAAGTTGGTGACTGATGGCAGCGGCTCGCTCGGGGCGGGGCCGCCTCGTGCATGCCTCGGTGGGGCGCGGTCAGGCATCGCCGGCGGCTCCCTCGGTGTCCTCGAGCTTGCGATACAGCGTCGACAGCCCGATGCCGAGGCGCCGGGCGGCGGCCTGCCGGTCGCCGTCGGACTCGTCGATGGCCTGGCGGATGACGCTCGCCTCGAAGTTGCGGACCCGCTCGCGCAGCGGCGCATCGCCGGCGTCGAGCGGGGTCGGCGTGCCGGTGCCCTGCCCGGAGCGGCCGAGGACCTGCGGCGGCAGATCGTCGACGGTGACCACCGCGCCCTCGGCGAGGATCAGTGCGTGGTCCACCACGTTCTGCAGCTCGCGCACGTTGCCCGGCCAGTCGTAGGCGAGCAGGCGCTCCTCGGCCTCCGGCTCGATGGCGAACTGGCGCGGGATGGCGAGGCGCCGTGGCTCCGACTCGAGGAAGAAGCGCAGCAGCGGGCGGATGTCCTCGCGGCGCTCGCGCAGCGGCGGGATGTGGATGTGCAGCACGTTCAGCCGATAGTAGAGGTCCTCGCGGAACGTCCCCTCGCGCACCAGCGTCTCGAGATCGCGGTTGGTGGCGGCGACGAAGCGCACGTCGATGTGCCGCGACTGGTCGCTGCCCACCGGACGGACCTGCTTCTCCTCGATCGCGTGCAGCAGCTTGACCTGCAGGGGGCGGGGCAGCTCGGAGATCTCGTCGAGCAGCACGGTGCCGCCGTCGGCCTCGCGCAGCAGGCCCTTCTTCGCCCGCTCGGCCCCGGTGAAGGCCCCCTTGAGGTGCCCGAAGAGCTCGGTCTCGAGCAGGTTCTCCGGGATCGCGCCGCAGTTGATGTTCATCAGCGAGAAGCGCGAGCGGCGACTGGCGGCGTGGATCGCGCGCGCGACGACCCCCTTGCCGGTGCCGCTCTCTCCGGTCACCAGCACCGTGCCCTCGGTGGCCGCGACCTTGGCCACCAACCGATTCACCATCCGCGAGGCCGGCGACTCCAGCCGGCACACCGTCTCGTAGTGGTCGGGAACGAGCTGCTTCAGGCGACGGTTCTCGTCACGCAGCCCGATGAGCTCCGAGATCTGGCCGAGCTTGAGCAGCAGGTCGTCGCCTCGCAGCGGCTTGATCATGTAGTCGCTGGCGCCGGCCTTCATCGCCTCGATCGCGGTGCTCACCGACGCGTAGGCGGTCATCACCAGGAACGCGGTGTCCGCGCCCGACTCGAGCGAGCGGCGCATGACCTCGATGCCACTCATGTCGGGAAGACGGATGTCGCAGAGCGCGATCTCGACGTCACCCTTGGCGAGGCGCTCGAGCGCCGCCTCGCCGGTACCGACGTGCTCGACGTCGTGCCCGGCGGCGCGGAGCTGCGTCGACAACACCTGACGGATCGCCGCCTCGTCCTCGACGATGAGCACGTGGAGCGATCTCACGTCGCCACACCCTCGGGTGGATCGAAGTCCCCCGGTAGATGGATGCGCACGGTGGTGCCCTCGCCGGCGACCGAGCGCAGCGAGCAGGTGCCCCCGTGGTGCTCGACGATGCGATGGCACATCGAGAGGCCGAGACCCATGCCACGCCCGCCGGACTTGGTGGTGTAGAAGGCGTCGAAGGCACGGGCCAGGGTCTCGCTGTCCATCCCCGCCCCGGTATCGCGCACCTCGATCACCACGCCGTCGCGGTCTGGCGCGGTGGCGAGCAGCACATGGGTCCGAGCGGAGGGCAGGCCTTCGCAGGCGTCGGCGGCGTTGAGGAGCAAGTTCAGCAGGACCTGGGTGAGCTGGTCGGCGCTGCCGCGGATGGCGGGCACCGCCGGATCGAGTCGGACTTCGAGCTGCACGCTTCGCACGCGCGGGTCGTAGCGTAGCAGGGCGACGGCGCTACGCGCGAGCTGGTTGACGTCGACGAGCTGACGCTCACTCGGCTGCGGTCCGGCGAACTCGGCGATCTCGCGCCCGATGCCCGCCAGGCGATGCACCTGGGCCTCGATCAGGCGCAGATTGGCCTCCTCCAGCTCGCGCGCCGCGCGGTCCTCGCCACCCCTCGCGCGCTGTGCCAGCAAGACCTCGATGGCGCCGCTGATCGCGGCCACCGGATTACCGACCTCGTGCACGATGCCGGCGGCGAGCTGCCCGATCGCCGCCATCTTCTCGCGATGCGAGAGCTGACTGCGCGCAAGCTCGAGCTCGCGCTCGGCGTGCTTGCGCTCGGTGAGGTCACGAATCACGCCGACGAACTTCAGCGCGTCGTCCAGACGTAGCTCGCCGACCGCGAGCTCGAGCGGGAAGCGGCTGCCGTCGGCGCGCAGCCCCTCGAGCTCGCGCCCGCCGACGCCGATCACCCGTCCCTCGCCGGTCTCCAGATACCGACGCAGGTACTCGTGGTGCCGGCTGCGGTGTGGCTCGGGCATCAGCGTCTCGACCGGCTGCCCGACCATCTCCTCGACCGGGCGACCGAACAGCCGCGCCACGGAGCGGTTGCAGAGCTCGATGCGGCCGGCGTCGTCGATGAGGACGATGCCGTCGAGCACGCTGTCCATCACCGTGCGCAGCCGATCCTCGCTCTCGCGCAGCTCCGCGACGCTGCGCTTCAGCGCCGTGATGTCGCGAGCCGCGCCGCGGTAGCCGCAGACCCGACCGGCCTCGTCGAGCACTGGCAGGCCGCTCACGCTCTGCCATACCAGGCGCCCGTCCTTGTGGTAGCTGCGGTGCTCGAGATCACGAAACGGCTGGTCGCTCCCCCAGGTGCGCAGGCGCTCGCGCACGCGCGCGACGTCGGTATCCGGCATCAGCTCGGTCGGCCGACGACCCAGCAGCTCGTCGACGCCGTAGCCGAGCACCGACTCCACGCGCGGGGTCAGGAAGGTGTAGCGCCCCTCGTGATCGGTCTGCCAGATGTACTCGCCGGATGCGTTGGCAACGTCGCGGAACCGCTGCTCGCTCTCGCCGAGCTCCGAGGTGCGCTCGGCCACGCGCTGCTCGAGCTCGCCGCGCGCGGTCTCCACCGCCTGCAGGTGCTGGCTGCTGATCGCCTGCTCGCGCGCGAGCGCCGCGTCGTTACGACGAAACAGCACCACCAGCAAGGCGAAGAAGCTGCCGGAGACCAGCGCCACGGTGGCCACGACCTCGCGCTGGGTGACGTCGATGCGCTCGAGCAGCGGGGTGACGTCGCTGTAGAGCTCGAACACGCCGAGCACCGCTTCGTCGGCGTGCGCGCGGACCGGGACGTAGGTCTCGAGCAGGTTGCGGTTCTCGACCACGCCGTCGGTGAGGTTGAAGGTGTCCTTGTGCACGATCTTGCTGACCGTGTGCCCCTGCATGCTCTCGAGCACCCCGACGTTGTCGCTCGCGTCCTCGCCGAGCTGGTCCTCGTCGGTCGAGTAGACGGTGAGTCCCTCGGGCGTGTAGAGCTTGATTCGCACCACCTGCATGCCGCGAATCGGATCGCGATAGGCGCGTCTGGCGGCGGCGACCTCCGGGCGCGCGGCGAGGGTCGCGGCGTCGGCCGGGCCGCGCAGCGCGAGGAGGGCGACGAGGAGCTCGTGCTGGGTCGCCGACAGGGTTCGCGCCAGCACCTCGTGCTGCGCGACGCCGAGCGCCTCGAGCTGGGTGACCGAGAACCAGCGCACCAGCGCGGCGATGGCGACCGAGGTCGCCACCAGGCCGAGCGAGGCCACGAGCAGGAAGCGCCGCATGCGGGCGGACATCCGCACCTCAGCCGCCCTCGGGCACCGCGGCGCCGAGCAGCACGCGCAGGCCGGTGGTCTCGAGCACGTCGCGGCGCACCGTCTCGCGCAGCTCGGCGTCGCGCACGTCGACCGGGTTGTAGTCGTCGCGCAGCACCAGCGCGTCGTCGAGCGGTCCGCTCGAGCGCCCGCGCGCGAGCGCGAGGCCGACGCCGTTGGCGGCCATCGGGTGCACCGTCGCAGGGTCGCGGAGCGGACCCGGGTCGCCACGGTCGGGACCGCGATAGGCGACCACGACGACATTGCCGTCGCCGTCTCCGCGGTCGGGATCGAACAGCGGGTAGAGCTTCACGGTGTCGAAGTGGGCGGCCATCGTGCCGAGGAGGGCGCGGGTCATCTCGGTGTCGCCGCGCAACCGGCCCACCACGTTCGCCGCCATCGCACCGCCGGGGGCGAGTCGGGCCGCGACCAGGGCGAGCGCCTCGTGGGACATCAGATGCGCCGGGGTGGCGTCACCGTTGAACACGTCGAGCACCACCAGGTCGTAGGCGCGGTCGTCGCCAGCGAGATGGGCGCGGGCATCGGCGACGTGCACCGGCAGCGTGGGCGGGAATGCGAAGTGTCGGCGTGCCATGTCGACCACCACCGGGTCGATGTCGACCACCGCGGTGGTGACACCGCGCGCGGCGAGGCGGGCCGGCAGCACGCCCGGGCCGAGACCGATCACCAGCGCACTGCGCGCGGCGGGCACCGCACCCTGCAGCAGGTGATCGATGACGTAGGGGTACTCGTAGACCGAGCGACCGTTGGCGGGGTCGATGCCGCCCTGGACCAGCCCGTCGATGGTGAGCTCGCGCAGCCGGCGTGTGCCATGGCTGTACTCGATGACCCGCACGTCGCCGTAGAACCCGGTGCGGGCGTCGATCACGCGGGCCTCGGTGCCGTCGTCCATCCGCGTCAGACCGGGCGGGTCGGCGACCGCCGCGAACGTCGGCGCGAGCAGGAGCACGAGGGTCCAGGGCCGGCCCCCGGTCACGAACCAGCCGACCGCCATCGCGATCAGACCGCCGGAGGCGAGGCGGAAGATGTCGTTGACCCCGATGTGGGCGATCAGCACGAAGCCGGTGGCGAGCGTTCCCGCGACGCTGCCGATGGTCGACAGCGCGTAGAGGCTGCCGACGGTGCGTCCGGCACTGCCGACGTGGTCGAGCGCGAGGCGGGCGACGAACGGGGTGACGCAGCCGAGCAGTACCAGCACCGGCCCGAACAGCACGGTGGTCGCGAGCAGCGGACCGACCCGGACGCCGAGACCGGCGGAGACCTCGAGCACCGGGAGCTTGAGCAGCGGCACCAGCAGGCACAGCAGGCCGGCGCTGGCGAGCAGGCCGTAGAGCAGGTCACCGTCGGTCCGCCGGTCGGCGAGCAGGCCGCCGATCGCGTAGCCCGCGGCCAGTGCCACCAGGGTCACGCTGATGAGCGCGGTCCACACGAAGATGCCGATGCCGAACACCGGTCCGACCACGCGCGAGCCCATCATCTCGATGACCATCACCAGGGCGCCGCTCAGCAGCGCGGTGAGGCCGAGATAGGCGCGCGGCACCTGGCGCACCGCCGGCCGGGCGCTCATCGCCGCGCTCCTGCGGTGCGCTCCCACTCCCAGAGCGCGGCCCGAGCGCGGGCGACCCATGGCTCGTCGGCCGGCGCGAGGTGGAGATAGGCGCGCATGGCGCCCCGCGCCCCCTCGAGGTCACCCAGCGCCTCGAGCGCCTGGCCGAGACCGAAGTAGGCGTTGACCTGCTCGACACGTAGCGCGAGGGCGCCCTGGAAGAAGTCGTGGGCCACACCCGGCTCGCCGAGGGCGAGGAACGCGAAGCCGAGATTCACGTGCGCCTCGGGCATTCGTGGCGCCAGTGCGAGCACCTCGTGGAAGGCACGCACCGCCCCGCGGGCGTCGCCATCGCGCATCATCGCCACGCCGCGCTCGAAGGTCGCGGCGACGACCTCGGTGGCCGGTGCCGCGACCGCGGTGGGGCTGGATGGAGCGGGCATGGCGGTCACGGCGCCGGTCGCCGGTGTGGCGGCGGGGGGCGCCGGCGCGACCGACGCCCGGCCGATCGCCAGCGCGAGGGCGAACACCACGACCGCGCCGAGCACGGCGACGGCGAGGGGCCGGTCGACCCCCACGTGACGGCCGATTGGGCGTGTCGCCATCAGAGGATCCCCTTGTGCACGGCCCGACTGACGAAGGGCACGCCGAGGAAGGTGAGCCAGGCGAGCACGAACACGGTGAGGATCATCGCGTGCGACAGCCGCTCGGGCAGACGCCACGTGGCGCGCGCGTGGAGCGCGGCGCCGAGCACCAGCCAGGTGAAGAGGGCCCAGGTCTCGAGCGGATCCCAGGCCCAGAATCGCCCCCAGGCGTCCCGGGCCCAACCCGCGCCGGAGAGCAGCATCGCCGACTGGAACACGAAGGCGACCTGCATCAGTCGCCACGCTGCGGCATCCAGACGAGCGCCCTCGGACACGTGCCTCCGGGCCACCAGCCGGGTGACCGCGATGCCGCTCGCGACCAGCGTGATGCCGAAGAATACCTTGCCGGTCAGCACGTGTGCCCACAGCCATGCGTTGTCGTAGCTCGGTGGCAGCGGGTTGACCTGAGCCGAGGTGCCGAGCAGCCACAGCCCGAGCACGAGCAACGTGGCGGTGATCGCGGTCGCGCCGACCCGCACCGCGGGCCAGCCGAGCGCGACGACCAGGTACACCAACCCGAGGCTGAATGCATTGCTCGCCATCACCTCGAACGGGGTCAGGAACGGCCCCTGGCCCTCGCGCAGCCAGCGCAGCGCGAGCCCGATGCCGAAGCAGCCGACGCCGAGCGCGAGGACCAGGAGATGGCCGGAGCCGTTCTCCCGTCGCGCCAGGGCGTCACGCAGCGCGAGCACCATCGCCACCGCGTATCCCGTGGTTCCGGCGCCGAGCCAGGTCACCTCAGGCATGTTGCCCCGCTCGCATCGAGGCGGCGCCGGTGCCGCGCGCACGTCGCACCCGGGCCGCGCCGAGGCCCAAGAAATGCAAGGCGATGGCGACCACGCCGACCGCGGCCGCGCCGAGCAGCCACGGCAGAGTCGGGTCGAAGGTGACTCGATAGCCGATCCACATGCGTGGCGCGTCGAAGCGCAGGCGGCCCGCCGGGAGCTCGACCGACTCACCGGGAGCGAGCGTGGCCTCGATGGTGCCGGCGGCGACGACGAGGCGCGTGCCGCTCGGGACGGTGGCGCTGTCGAGCACCCAGGGGCCCGCGCCGGGTGGCGGTCCGGGGAGGTCGAGCCGGAGGCGAACGGGCGCGGAGCCGCTCGGGTGAATCGTGTTCTCCTGCTTCCAGTCGCGGAGGGGGTAGGAGGGGAAGTGGACGGCGCCCGACTCCGCTGGTGATGCGTTCGGCAACCAGGTCACGAGCGCGGCGTAGCCCTTGTTCGGCGTGGTGTAGAAGCGATGGCCGCCGACGGTCAGCGGTGTGGTGTCTCCGAACGTCACGCGCTCGCCACCGACAGTGGTGACGGTCGACGCCGTCGCACCGCGCACCATGCCGGCGCGGTAATGGACGACGAAGCCCTCCTGGACGAAGTCGGCGCCGGCGAGTCGCTCCTGTCCACCGAACGGCCCGGCCCGCACCAACGACACCGCTGCCGGGTCGAACGCGGCGCCGGTGAGCACCTCGGCCCGACCCTCGGTCTCGACCAGGCGTCCGATGGTGGCGAGCGCCAGCACCGCCAACAGCGCGAGATGGAACACGAGCAGAGATGCCTCGCGCCGCAGGCGCGGATGGATCACCAGCGCCGCCAGCAGGTTCGCGGTCAGCGCCGCGAGCGGTGGCAGCATCAGCCACCCCGGCGCCGCGGGCACGCGGTAGGTCACCGCGACTGCCGCCGCCAGCGCGAGGATTCCGAGCGGGGTGAGCTTGGGCGAGCCGAGGACGTGAAGGACGTTGCTCATGGCGGGCTACTGCACACGTCCTGCATCCAGTCCTTCCCGAACTGGGTGTCGTTGCCGGGCTGCGAGGTGCCGGCGGAGCCGCAGTTGCTGTCGCTCCAGTTCCCGCTGCGGGCGAAGGTGCGGACCTTGAGCTTGGCGTTGAAGTAGTAGGGCTCCTGGGTGTAGGCATCCCCACTGCTGTCGATCGCGAACTCTGCCGGCGTCGGCGAGCCCGCCTCCGGTCCGCGATCGTTCAGGTTCACCAGCAGCGCCTTGTTCTTCCATCCGTGCGGCACCGCGACGTGGCACCACATGCAGCGCATGCGGCCGATGCGCTTGGCGTGGAATGCGTGCAGGTTCGAGTCCTTAGAGCCGCCGAAACCACTGGCGAAGTTCGCGCCCTCGTTCTCGTTCTGGTCGGTGGCGTAGTTGGTGTGGTTGTGACAACGGAAGCAGAGCCCGCTGTCGTTGGAGCCGGTGCTCGCGTTCCACGGGCCCTTGAGGATGAACTCGTTCTGCGAGCCGTGCGGGCCCCAGGGGTCGCCGTTCTCGCCGCCATTCGGCACCACGGTTCCGGGGGCGGTGTTGGAGCCGTGGCAGTCCGAGCAGTACATGGTCTGGGTGCCGATGTTGGTGCCGTTCCACGGCGACAGGAACAGATTGGTCGAGCTGCTCATGTCGCGAATGCTCGCGGTGCGCCCGGTCTCGCGCATCACCGGGTGCCAGGAGCGATGGTTGTTGGTGGTGTAGTTGGCGCCGGCGCCGCCGTCGCTGCGCGACACCTCGCCCTGGTGGGTGGTCGGCGACTGGAACTCGCGGGCCTGATTGGTGAACTGGGTGAGCCCGTTGTTGTCGTCGGTGGTGTTGGTGCCACCGCCGGAGTCGCCGAGGCTCGGCCGATTGCCGATCGGGTAGACGTTGTTGTCGGTGTAGCCGTAGTCGGAGTGGCACTTGAGGCAGATCTGGTACTCGCGTGTGACCCAGGGGCTGGTCACCGCGGTGCTCGCGCCGGTGCCACCGTCGCCCTTCTTCTCGACGTAACCGGTCGGCAGGGCGTGGAAGCTCGCCGAGCCGTAGAGCGGCTCCACCCCGAAGCCACCGCGCAGCACGCCGGACGCGATGTTGGTGTGCCCGCTGGCGTGCGTGTGGGTGCCGGCGACGGTGGCGCCGGTGCCGTTGAACAGCCGATTCTTCATCACCCGGTGCGGATTGTGGCAGTCGGTGCATTCGGCGTGACGGTTGTCGAGCGTGCCGCCGAACAGCGCGTGCCCGAGACTCCCCTGGCTCTCGGTGAGATCGGCGTCGAGTGGGGTATGCGCCTCCTCCGACGCCACCTGGTCGGCGTTGGTGATCGGCATGTGGAAGTCGAGGCCGAAGTCGGTCTCGATGTCCGGGACCTCGGTGGTGTCCTGCAACGCGCTCGACGCAGCGGTGGTGTGGCACTGGTAGCAGGTCTCCTCCAGCGCCGGGCTGCCGCCGTCCTTGGGGAAGGCCACCGAGTCGGTGCCCTCGCGCAGCAGGCGCCGCGCGCCCTCGACGGTGTGGGTGTCGTGGCAGTTCAGGCACGACGCCTCCCACACCCGCATGCCGAGCGGGAACTCGCGCTGGGTTGCCGCCGAGTCCTTGTAGCGCTCGTCGGCGACCGCGCTCGAGGCGTGGGCCGAGCCCGCCCACGCCGCGCCGAGCTTGTCGTGGCAGGCGAGACAGACGATGTCGACGTTCTCGTTGAAGCTGCTGCCGACCGGCGTCGCGGTCTGGAAGCGGTTCAGACGCAGGAACTTGATGCTGTAGGGCAGGGCGTCGTCGCGGATGTGCGGATCGTGGCAGCTCGTGCACTCGAGCTTGCCGTTCTCCAATGGCACCAGCGGCTTGACCCCGCTCACCCGGGTCGCGATGTGACCCTCGATCACCGGATCGCGCAGCTCGCCGTCGGCGGTGGCGAGCGCGCTGTCGTAGGTGAAGGAGATCGGGTGGTCGTTGGTGAGGTCGACCCCGAGCCGGCGGGTGAAGCCGGTGCCCTCGCCAGCGCCGGCGTTCATGGTGCCGCCGGCCGCGGTGCCGGTCATCTGGATGGTGACGTCGGTCTGGCCGTTGGCGACGTTGACGGCGCCGATGGCGAGCGTTCCGTCGTGGCACGACAGGCAGAGCTTGGAGCTGCCGCCGGGAGTCGCGGCGATGTCGTCGGCGTCGATCGTGCTCGAGGTGTACGGGGTGTATGTCGCGCCGGATTCCTTACGGTTCCACAGCGGCGCACCGGGAATCGCCTCCGCGGCGTGGGGGGTGTGGCAGAAGACGCAGATCTGGCTCTCCTGGGTGGCCTTGACCGGGCCCGGACCACTGGCCGAGAGGTTGTGCCTGGTGTTGGTCACGTCCGAGATGCGTGCCGCGAGCGCCGCGTTCCACGGCAGTGCGCCGGCCAGCGCGAGCAAGGCGGCGCCGAGCGCGAGACACACGCCTCGCCGAGCGGCGCGATGCGGAGCGAGTCGGGTGGGTTCGGCCACGCCCATCACGAGCCTCCCAGGAACTGGAATATCGACACTCGGCCGTTGAACATGTCCGCCACGTAGACCCGGCTTCGCGCATCGGTCCACACCCCGGCGGGGAGGTAGAACTGACCCGGCGCCTTGCCGGTGCCGCCGATCGGCAGCAGCAAGCGCCCCTCGGCATCGTAGACGAGCAGGTAGTCGTAGTAGGACTCGACGACGTAGATGTTGCCCTCGTCGTCGACCGCGATCCCCTTCGGGCGGGTGAGGTTGCCGACGTACAGCCCGCGCTCGCCGAAGTGCTCGACCACCGCCCCCTCGCGGTCGAAGACCTGGACCCGCGAGTTCAGCGTGTCCGACACGTACAGCCGCCCACGCGACCACGCGATGTGGGTCGGCGCATTGAGCTCGCCCACCGCCTTGCCGTGCCGGCCGATGTAGTCCACGAGCACGCCGGTCTCGTCGAACACCTTGATGTCGTTCTCGCGGGTGTCGGCGACGAACACGAGCCGGCGCTCGGGGTCCCGCGCGATGCCGGTCGGGCGCGTCAGCACGTCGTCACCGAAACGACCGCGTGACTCGCCGTCGTGGCCGAACCGGAACACCGCGCCGAGCTCTGCGTCGGTCACCAGGACATCGCCGCTCGGTAGTGGTAGCACGCCGATCGGTGCCACGAAGCGCACCCCGGGCTCGGCCTCGTGCCAGACCAGCATCCGCGCCGCCGGCTCGTCGAAGACGAACACCGCCTGATGGCTGACGTCGGTGACGTAGACGCGCCCGGCGCCGTCGACCGCCCCACTCTGCGGGCGCTGCAGCACCACCGGCGCGTCGCGGCTCTGGCCGAGGCCGACGATCCAGGCAAGAAGCGCTGCCGCGCCCTCGCGCCCCTGTCCGCCGACCTCTCGGAGGTTGTCCTCGCCGGTGAGCTGGCCGGCGTAGAGGTAGCGCGGGACCTCCGGGCTCGGGGGCCAGACCAGGGCGGCGCCGGTGGCCGGTACCGCCGCGTCGAGGCGCAGCTCGCGCTCCGGCTCCGCGCAGCCAGCGAGCATCGTCGCGACGACGAGCGCGGCCGTCGTGTGGGCGAGTCGGACGCGCAGCGCGCTCACCATCGCCCGGGCCCTACCGTGGTGTGACCGCCGTGGATGCCGCTCGGCAGGCCCGGCTTGCCGGTGTGGCAGAGGTCGCAGTTCTCCGTCGACCAGGCGATCTCGCCGTTGTGGCACATGCCGCAGAACTTGCCCTCGACGATGTCGGCCATGGTCACGTCGTTGGCCCCCGCGCGCATCACGAAGCCGAGCTCGTGGTGGCAGACCTTGCAGCGGAAGCGGATGCGATGGAACCAGTGCGGAAACACCACCGGGCGCACACCTTCGCGCTCGGCGCGCCGATTGAACACGACGTCCGCGTACTCCGCACCGGCCTCGGGCGCGAGCGCCGCGGCCATCCCGACCATCACCAGCGCGACGAGACCGGGCGCGCCGCGGGGCCGGCGTGTCGCGCGGGCGGATCGGCGGGGTTGGTGGTGGCGCTCGATCATGGTCAGCGGATGAGGTCGTTACGTGGAACGCTATGGCATCGCTTGCACTCGGTGAGCGGGAACGCGACTGCGCCGTGGCAGCGGCCGCAGTACTCGCCCTCGAGAATCTTGAACATGTTCACCGGGTTGGCGCCGATCTTCTTCTTGAACAGGTGATCGTGGCAGTTGGCGCAGTCGAGCCACTCCGTGTGCACCAGGTGCGGGAACCGAACCATCGGCATCTCGCTGGTCTCCGGGAAGATGACGTCGAGGTCGAGCAGGTTGACCTTGGTCTCCGGAAACACGTTGGTACGCGGTTTGATGATGCCCTGACGCAACGCCTCCACCCAGTTCACACGATTACCGGCGGTGTCCGGTGGCAGGACCGACAGTGCCTCCGATGGCTTCTGCAGATACTGCAGCCCCGGTGCCGCCGGATCGTGCACGCCGTCGTCGTCGAGCGGGCGCCATTCGCGTGCGCCGGCGCCGCCGGTGCTCGCCATCGCCGCGACGAGCCACACCGCGGCGGCCGCACGTCGGTGGCGCGATCGGCCGGCGCGCACTCTCGTCATCCTGCCAAGGAAGGTCCGCAAGACCCCAGACCTTCCTGCGGTGCAGGGCTTGTCCTGAGCGCCGCCGAAGGGATGCACCGCCATGCTCGATCGCGTAAGCGATCGAACATGTGAGGCAGGTGCAAACCGCGCCTTGCGCCTGCCGTCTCTGCGCAACTCCACGATGGAGTTGTGCAGATCGTCCCTAACCGGGAATGTAGACACCGGCGCCGCGAATGGCCCGCACCAGCTCCTTGGTCGAGCGCTCGAGGGTCCCGATCGCGCCGCGGAAGTCGCCGCGGCCGGCCAATCCCTCGGCCTCCTCGCGCAGTTGCCGGGCGCGATCGAGGAAGCCCTGGACCATCCGGTCGACGCCCTTCGACGCGCGCTTCTCCTCCAGCAGCACCGTCACCAGCATGCGGTGGGTCTCGTTGCGGTCGACCTCGTAACGGTACTCCTCCTCGGGGGTCGCGAACGTGAGCGACCGGACCAGGGTGTCACCACCACGCAGATCCTCGATCTCGCGTTTGGCGACGTCGTAGGCCTCGTCGGCGCGCTTGCGTGCGCCCTGGGCGTCACCGGCTCGACGCATCGACTCGGCCTCGGCGATCAGGGCCTCCGCGCGCTTCACCGCGGCCTGCGCGCGTGCGCCCTGACCCTTCTCCTTGCCGATCCGCTCCAGCGCCTTGGTCAGCACGCCGACGCTCTCGATCCGCTCGTCGAGGTCGTGCTGGCGCTTCTCCTCGAGCGCCGCCGGCGCGCCGGCCAGGCGCACCGCCTCGAACATCTCCTTGCTGGCCTGCTTCATCAGGTCGTCGGCCGCCGCCTGGTCGCCGGCCTGATGACGCGACTGCGCGTCCCGAAACAGCGCGCGAGCGCGCTCGCGCTTGTCCATGGCGGCCTGCACGCCGCTCGCCTCGACCTGGCGTGCGCCCGAGGACGACTCGATCAGGCGCTCGACGTTCGCCAGCCGCGACGCGGTGGCATCGGCGTTGCCAGGGGTGGTCTGCGCCGCGCAGGGGCCGACTGCGAGCCACGCGCCCAGCAGGCCCGATACGACGATCATCTTTCGCATGGTGCGACCTCGTGTGTTCGTCACCGCCGCTCACCGCCGGAGGCGAATCCGCCCGGGCGCCGAGAGCGGGCCCGGCCGAGCCGCCGGCTCATCGCGACGCGGTGGTCTGCTTCTTGTTCGAATGGCAACGGCGACAGTCCGACACCGGGAATGCGACCTTGCCGTGACAGACTCCGCACTGCTTGCCGAGGAGGATGCCCGCCATGCTGATCTGGTTGGCGCCCTTCTGCGGCACGAAGATCGCGGGGTGGCAGTTCGAGCAGTCCAGCCACTCCGTGTGCTGCTTGTGCGGATACACCACGTCGGGCATCGAGCCCTTGACCTCGCGCACGATGTTCAGATCCATGATTACCGGCTGCTTGCCGGAGTCGAACAGCTCGTAGCGTGGTGCGATCTTCCCGCTCGCGAGTGCCTCGACCCAGTCGACGCGATTGCCGCCGGTGCCCTGTGGCAGTGCGGCGAATGCCTCGCGCGGTGCCTGCAGGATCTCGGTGCCGGGGTTGGTCGGGTCGTGAATCCCGTCCTCCATCGGTGGCGGATTGCGCTTCGACGGCGGCTTGAGCAGTCGGTTGAACGAGTTCGCGCCCGCGGTCTGGCGGCGTGGCGCCGGTGCTGCCTTCGGTGCGGGCGTCGGCGCCGGCGCGGCGGCGGGCGCAGCCGCCGGTGCCGGGGCGGGAGCGGCGGCGGTCTGGGTCGGCGCGGCGGCGGGTGCGGAGGGTGGCGCGCCGCCGCCCTCCACCTGGGCCAGCATGTGCTCCACCGCGGCGCGCACGTCGGCGTCGCTCAAGCCCGGGTTTCCACCGCGCGGAGGCATCGCCTTGAAGCCGTTGAGGGCGTGCTCGAGCAGCGTCTCGCGGGGTTGGGCGAGACGGGCCGTCCAGTCCGCCGGCGCGTCGGGCTTCGGGGCACCGAGCAGGCCGGTGCGATGGCAGGCCGCGCACTTCACCTCGTACACGTCCTTGCCGGCGGCCGCGGCATCGGTGCCGAGTGCGAGCAGGGCGAGGGCACCACCGATCAGGCGCAGGACTCCCGTCGTCGGCATCGTTCTCTCCCCCTTCTTCACTTGTTCACCGGCGTGAGCAGCTTCTGCAGCGTGCTCTCGTGGACCTGGGTCGGCGTTCCCGGCTTGCCCGAGTGGCAGAGATCGCAGTTCTCGATCGACCATGCGATCTCGCCGTTGTGGCATGCCCCGCAGTACTCGCCGTCGATGATCTTCAGCATGTTGATCTCGTTGCCGCCGGCCTGGAACTTGAACCCCAGATCGGCGTGGCAGACCTTGCAGCGGAACCGGACCCGGTGAAACCAGTGGGGGAACACGACCGGACGCATCTCCGCCTTGTCGGAGAAGTTGTTGATGACCACGTCACCGTACTCGGCATGGCTACCCGGGGCCGTGAGGCCGGCCAGCAGCGCGACGCACAACGTCGCGAGCATCATGGCGAGACCCCTTCGTCGCAACACTCGACCGAGGCCAGCCAGGGCTGCAGTGGTCATCAGAAGATTCCTCCGAAGCTACGAGTGATCGTGAGCAGGACGGCGGCGTCGCGCTGTCCGTCGTTGTCGGTGTAGGTCGCGCTGAACCGGAGATCGAGGAGGCCGACGCGATAGTCGAGTCGCGCCTCGGCGGAGATCTCGGTGTCCCCGTCCGGATCGCCGGTGGTGACGAACGTGAGGCTGTCGGCGCGCGCGCGGAGCTCCGACGTCAGGCGCAGCCGGCGCACACCGAACAGCCGTCCGTGCCGGTAGGTCACGCCGGCGCTCGAGAACTGGAACGTGTCGGTGTCCTCCTCACGCACCTGGCGCACCACACTCATGCTCGCGCTCGCCGACAGCGAGGCGTACGGCCCGAGGGCGTGGGTGTGGGTGACCTGGAAATTCGCGCTCTGCAGCGCGGTGTCGGAGCCGGACGCGCCGCGATTGCCGAACGAGCGGTTGTCGTTCAGGTCGAGGCGGGCGCTCGACTGCGAGCGCGCGCTGCCGCGCGCGAGCGCGAAGGAGAGGCCGTGGTTCACGGTCTCGGAGTCGGCGTTCACCGTGTCGTAGCTGACCGAGCCGCTCTGGTTGGCGCTCATGGTCAGCGTGAACCCGCCGATCGACTCGAATGCGAAGATGCGATTCAGTGAATGGCCGGCGCTCAGCCCCACCGACTGCGCAGTCTGGCCGAGGCTCGAGTACACGTTGTTGCCCGACAGCGACGTCGACCAACCGTAGTTGAAGCCGAGAAGGTCGAACGCGTCGGGCGCGTAGGTCAGCGATGCCGACTGGAACGACGACGTGACGTCGGGGCCGCCGTCGCTCACGCTGTAGCTCGCGTCGGCATTCGCGTTCAGCCGCAGGTCGTCGGTAAAGTCGTAGTTCGCGCCGAGTGCCGCCCCGACGCTCTGGGTCGAGGTGTCGAAGCCGCGCGACTCGCTGGTGGTCGAGTCCATTCGCAGCGAGCCGGTCGCACTGAGCGGGCGCTCCTGCGAGCGCCAGCTACCGACGCTGTTCAGGGTGAAGCTGGTCGTCGCGGCATCGCCGAAATCGGTGTCGAGGGTGCTGTTCGAGGCGCTGAGGAAGCTCTGGACCGACATCCAGTCGTCGGGCCGGTAGTCGTGGTTGAACGTCGCCACCACGTCGCGCAGCTTCTGCGAGCTGCCGAGGAAGTCGGTGGCCTGCTGCTGGGCGTCGAGCTCGGCCTGGAACCGATGGCCCGGCATGCCGTAGGCGAGCTGCAGGTTGAGGTTGTCCCGCACCGCATCCAGACCCTCGCCACCCTGATCGATGTCGCGCTGCAGGCGACCCGAGATGTCGGCGTTGATGCCGGGCGGGCGATACCGCTGGGTGAGACCGAAGGTCATCGTGCGGTTGTGTGGCTCGCGAACGACCGTCGACTCGAAGTCGGCGCTCGAGTCGGTGACGTTGAAGAACACCGTCCCGGGGAAGTGGCTCTGCGGGAAGTAGCCGACGGTGAAGCCACCGGCGAGCGCGAGGCTGTCGGAGTCGGTGGCGGCATAGGTGTTCGACTGCGCGACCGTGGCGGTGGTGGTGAGGGTCGCGAACCAGGGCTGCCAGATGAACGTGTCCAGGTTGACCTGGAGCTCGCGGGAGAGCTGGATGACCTCGTCGCCGTCCTGCGGGAAGAACGCCCGCGTGGCCGACTGGAGTCGGCCGGTGTAGCGGATTGGAGGGAGCTGCTGGGCCTGCACTGTCGAGGGCACTATCACGGGCAACAATGAACCGAGCCACGCCGCTGCACCGAGCGCGGCGACGAATGTCGCAGTGCGGGGTCCTGGCCCCGGCCGAACCACGACCCGGTCACCGGCGCGTCGGAGCGGGCGCCTCAGCCGGAGGGGCGCCGAGCAGCGCAGATGGGCGTCGCCGTCACCGTCGTTCCTCCAATGCGCCGCGAGCCAGCACTGGTCGCGGCCAGATAATCGCGGCGCGCGGCACCCCCTGTCCGCACTGCATCGAATCCGTCTCCCTCCCGGTTCCACTCACCCACGCGCATCCGAACTTCACACCCCGGTCGGGGCGGGTCAGCCACCCTTGCCGCTGGCCTTGTCCGGCAACGGCAGGTAGTGGGCCTCGTTGACGAGGGCCGGCGTGGCCGTGCGCAGCCGCGCGAGCAGCGCCTGCCAGGCGCCGTCGCGGTGCTCGCGCAACCACAGCTCACGCGCCCGCTCGCGGACCGCGTCGAGGGGATTGAGTCGCGCCGCGACGCGCTCGTCGAGACGCAGGATGACCACGCCCTCGAGCACCTGGACCGGGTCGGATACCGCGCCGACCGCCAGCTCGGCGAGTGCGGCCTCCGCCGGCGCGGCGAGCATGCCTCCGTGCAGGTACCCCATGTCGCCACCCTTGGCGGCCGAGGCGTCACCGGAGCGCAGTCGCGCGGTCTCCGCGAAGTCGGCCCCCGCACGGAGGCGGCGGACGATGGTCGCGGCTTCCTGGCGGGCCGCGTCCCAGGCGGCGCCACCGGCCGAGGGGTCGACCTCGAGCAGGATGAGCGAGACGCGCACCCGCTCCGGCTCGGTGAACTTGTCCGGGTTGTCGGCGTGGTAGGCGGCGAGCTGCTGCTCGGTCGGCGGCGCGATGTCGCGCACCGATGCCTCCAGGCGCTCACGGCGGCTACGCCGCTCGAGGTCGCCGCGCACGCGCGCGAGCACTGCCTCGCGGTGCTCTTCCCACCCCTGCCGGCCGCGCATCCGAGCCTCGAAGCTCTCCAGCCGCGACTGCACCCCGGCGGGGTCCGGCTCGATGCCGCGGGCGCGCGCCTCGGCCTCGAGGAGGATGGCGTCGATGAGCTCCTGGCCGATCTCGCGCTGGTAGGCGGCGATCTGATCCTCGGGAACCTTGCCGTGATAGAAGCGCTTGCGCATACCGGCGCGCAGCGCCTGGCCGAAATCCTGGGCCGAGATGGTCTGCTCACCGACCACCGCGAACACCGTGGGGTCGGTCGGTGGGTCGGCGGCCGCGGTCACGCCGCAAGTGACGAGAAGGCCGGCCCAGGCCATGGCCCGGAGCAGGCGTGGTGCGCTGGCGTGGTGGTGACGGGTCTCGGGCGACGAGGCGGCGATGGCGTCACGGGCTCTCGGGTTTCGCATCTCGGTCGGGACCCTCCAGGCGACGTGGGCGAGACCAGTCGGGCGGTGGCTCGGCGGCGACGGCCGGATCTGGCTCGGACCGGCCCCTTCGCAAAACAAGGCCGGGTGGCAGTTTATTCCGCCACCCGGCCCTGCAACGGACGATCTCGGTGGCGGCCGCCCGAGGCGGCCGCCACCGACGCCACGCTTACTTGGTGTGGCAGGACAGGCAGACCTGGCTCTCGGTGTTGCCGTCCGTGCGGCGCAGGAACAGGCTCGACTCGCTGTGCGGATCGTGGCAGCTACCGCACTCGACCGACGGCTCCGCCTGCCCGCTGAAGTCGCGGGTGTAGAGGATCATGTCGTTCTTGTCGCGGGCGCCGGCGACGCCGGAGGTCTCACCGGTGTCGACGAACCACTGGCCAGAGCCGCTCGAGGTCTCCAGCGCGACCTTGAAGTCCTTGTCGCGGACCGAGGTGTCGCTGGCCGGGGTGCAGGTGCCGGTCAGGCTGCCGCAGCCACCGCCCGCGTAGGCGACGCCGATCGGGTGGTCGTTGCTCAGGTCCTCGCCGAGGTTGGCGGCGCCGGTGACGGTCTGGTCGCCGGTCCACGCGGTCCACGAGCCGGGAGCGTCGGTGATGCTGTCGAGGCCGCTGCCGGGCTCGTTGATCATCGAGTTCATCGCCTGGGTGCCGTCATGGCAGGACAGGCAGGCGATGGACACCGAGCCGACCGCCAGCACGGAGCTGTCCAGGGTCGAGGTGGTGGCGTAGGTGGTGTAGGTCGAGCTCGGCAGAGTCTTGTTCCACAGCGGGGCCCCCGCGCCGGTGTTGGCACCGTGAGGGGTGTGGCAGAAGACGCAGATCTCGTCGGTGGTGGTGCTGTCGGTTCCGGTGCCGGTCGCATGGTTGGTGCCGGTGCCGGTGTTACCCAGGTTGTGCTTCGTGTTGGCGATGCCCGCCCAGGCCCCCCCCGTCGCCAAGGCGAGTGCGGTGCCGACCACGATGTGCCGAGTCAGCCGTTTCAAGCTCATCTCACTACCCCTTATGTCTTCGCGTTTCGCGTCGTGTCGCCCGATTGCCGTTCCGGCTCCCCGTTCCCCGATCTGCATCGGTTGCCGAGGGCCACCGTTCCCCTTGATTCACTTCCGGACGGCTGGGTCGGGCTTCGAACTCCCGGGACCGCCCGCGTTCGCACCGGTGTCGGTGCAACATGCGTGCCAGTGGGAGGATCGACCGAAAACGGGGGCGATCTCGGCCGTGGGTGCGACGGAATCGACGGATCGGGCCGCCTCCTTCCCGGATCCGAGAATCGGATCTCGACGCCGGGAAGGCGCAGGCTCCCGAATCTGACAACGCCGTCTAAGGAGCGGGACGGCGGAAGGCGGCCTCGATGTAGGCGACGACTGCGTCGATCTGTGATTTATCGAGCACATGACGCCAGGCGGGCATCGCGGTGCCGACGATGCCGTCGCGCACTGCGCCGACCAGGGCCTCGCGCTCCGACGGCGTGAGCGGGGTGGGCTGATTCAGGTTCGGAGGCGGCGGGTCGAGAAAGCTACCGATCCAGTTCCGGCCGGTGCCGTCCTCGGCGTGGCAGGTGGCGCAACTCTCCTGGTAGATCTCGGCGCCGAGCAGCACCTGGGGTGTCGGGTCGACGAGGTGTGGCGGGTCCTCGTGCATCTCGAACTCCGGCGGCTCGTTCTCCTCCTCGTAGTTGCCGGGGGGAAACGAGACGGCCTCTGGCCGCCAGGCGAGCGGCTCCGCGGGGACGTCCCGGGAATGGCAGGAGACGCACGTGGTCAGATAGATCTGGCGGCCGGTGCGCCGATCCGGGCTGAGCGCATCCCAGGGAACGTCCAGGCCTGTGTCGCCGGTGACGAACGGGGCGGCGGGTGAGTCGTGGGGATCGCCGAGCCAGCCGTTGGCCTCGCTGTGATAGCGCGCGGTGGCCGGGCGACCGCGCATGAAGGCATCGCGGACATAGTCGACGACCGCGGTGATCTGTTCGTCACTCAGTCGGTCGGCGAACGACTGCATCGCGGTGCCGGGCCGGCCGTCGCGGATCGCCTGGCGCATGCGGTCGACGGTGAGGGCGGTGGGGTCCGCGGTGGTGAAGTCGCGTGGAGGTGGCACCAGGACGGTGGCGGCGACGGTGGCGGCGTCGCCCCGGTAGCCGTGACAGAAGTAGCAGTGGAACTCGTAGACCGCGCGGCCGTCGGCCTCGGTTGCCGGAGCGGGAGCGGCGGCGAGGGCGGCGAGGGCGACCGTCGCGCTGGCCAGCGGGTGGCGGAAGGGGATGATCGGGCGCATTGCGCTGCTCGGTCCTCGGCCGGAACGTTGGAGGATGCGGATGCTACTTTGCGTGGGCGGTCCTCGCACCCGAGGTCGGGTGACCGGGTGGGGGCAGCCCGCCCGCGCGGCGGGGTCGGGGGCGGCACGCGGGTTGCATGCACACCCCGAGTGGGTTGCCCTGACGATGGCCGGCGGACGGCGGTGCGCTGGTGCCGAGCCGGTCGGCGACACGGTCGAAGACGTCAAGTCGGAGTGAATCGATGACAGAGAACGGGTCCCTCGTCCGTCGTGCCGCGCTCGGAGCCGCGGTGCTGGTGGCCGGGCTGCTGGCAGGATGCGTCGCGGCGCCGGAGAAGGAAGCGGCGCCACAGCCGGAGCTGGTGTTCCCACCGCCTCCAGATCCTGCCCGCTTCGTGTTCGAGCGCATCGTGTTCGCGAGCTCGAATCTCACGGTGGACGACGGCACCGAGCGCTTTCGGCGCATGGTGACCGGGCAGAAGACGTCCGGACGCGGCTTCTCCAAGCCGTTCGACGTGGCCGCCTGCCGCGGCCGCGTGTACGTCACCGACACCGTCGAGCGCTCGGTGATGGTCTACGACGTTCCGGCGCGGAAGTTCAGCGAGTTCGGCAACCAGGACCTCGGCACCCTGCGCCAGCCGCTCGGCATCAACGTCGACGAGCAGTGCAACGTCTACGTCGCCGACGGCACCGCCGGGCGGGTCAAGATCTACGACGCGGCCGGGCGCTTCCTCCGCGAGATCGGTGGCGACGGTGACTTCAGCCGCCTCTCGCACGTGGCGCCCTCGCCGGACGGGACGCGGGTCTACGCCGTCGACACCGGCGGTGTCGACACCGATCAGCATCGGGTGCGCGTGTACGAGGTCGCGACCGGCAAGCACCTGTTCGACTTCGGCCGGCGTGGTAACGGAGACGGCGAGTTCAACCTGCCGCGCGACATCGAGTACACCAAGAACGGCCTGGTCTACGTGGTCGACGGTGCGAACTTCCGGGTGCAGGTGTTCGACCCGCAGGGCAAGTTCCTGCGCGCGTTCGGTGGTGTCGGGCGACAACTCGGGCAGTTCTCGCGCCCGAAGGGCATCGCGATCGACGGCGCGGGGCGGATCTACGTGACCGACACCGCGTTCGGGAATTTCCAGATCTTCAGCCCCGAGGGCGAGCTGCTCCTGTTCATCGGCACGCGTGGCGCGCAGTTCGAGCCCGCCAAGTACATGCTGCCGGCCGGGATCGACGTCGACGAGGACGGCCGCGTGCTGATGGTCGACCAGTACTTCCGCAAGGTCGACATCTACCGTCCGGTCGAGGTACCGGCGGAGGCGGGATTCCTCGGGCCATGGAACAAGTCGCCGGCGGCATGAGGCGCCGGGGCCCGGTCCCGAGGCGGTGGCGCTAGAGCGCGTGGCAGGCGGCGCAGAGGCCCTCGCGGCTGCCCGAGAGCCGGAGGAAGTTCGGCGCGTCGCGGTGCGGATCGTGGCACGACGCGCACTCGACGTACGGCGCCGCCTGCTCCGGGCTCTCGCCACGGGCGTAGAGCTGGACGTCGTCTCGTTGTCGTCCGGGCGCCCCGGTCTCCACCCACCACACGGTGATGCCGTCGATGAGGTCGGCGCTCGCGGTGCGAAAGCTCGTGGGGTCGATGGGCACCGGCGAGATCAACGGGTTGGGCGGCGTGGTGGTGGTGAGGCCCGGCGGGTAGTGGCCACGATAGGGCACACCGACCGGATGGCTCACGCTGAGGTCGACCGTCTGCACCGCGCCGAGCACGCTTTCCACCAGCGGGCGCGCGCCGTCGGTCACCCCGGCGGATCCGGTGACGTTCATCGCCTGGGTGCCGTCGTGACAGGCCATGCAGGCGAGGGAGACCGATCCGCGCTGCTCGACCTCCGCGAGCTGCACGCGGCCGAAGCTGTCGTAGGTCTGGAACGTGGTGCCACCGTCGGCCGGGCGACTCGGCTGCCAGGCCGGCGCGCTGGCGCTCTCCCCGTGCGGGGTGTGGCAGTACGCGCAGACCTGGGACGGATCGGCGCTCGCCAGTGGCGCGCGCGCCGAGCCCACGAGATTGTGCTTGGTGTCGGCGATGCCGGCGAGCGACGGTGGCGCGTGGAACGCACCGGCCACGGAGAGCGCGATGAGGACTAGGGTGACCAGGAACCGCGGGTACCCCCGCTGGCGTTCCTTGGGCTGCACGGTGGCAGCGCTGTTGCTGCTCGGGTGCCCGGCCGAGGAGCGCGACGACGCGGTGGTGGGGGCGGCACCGGCCGTGCCGGCGGTGGCCGCGACCGCCCCACCGACCGCGCCGGTGACTGCCGAGCCCGCACCGGCGCAACCGACCGCGAGCAGCGCCCCGCCCGTGGCCACGAGCGCGACCGCGGCGACGACATCGCCACCGACTGCCGCACCGGCGCCGGTCGCGGCGCGGCCGGCGGCATCGGCACCGGCGCCCGGTCGCGATACGACGCCTGCCGCGCCGGCGCCCGTGGTGGCGGCGGCGCCTCCGCCCGCGCCGGCAGGTCCGGAGCTCGTTCCCCGCGCCGCGCCGAGCCCGCCGCCCAGGCTGGTCATCGAGGACGACCGCGGCATGCTGGACCGACGCTCGCCCGCGTACCGGATCCTGCAGCGCCCGCGCGAGGCGATGGCCGGATTCCCGCTCGACCGGTCGGGCCGGGTCGACTGGGTGCAGGCGCTCGAGCGCGGCCTGATCCGACCCCGCGCACGCGTCGGCTCGGTGGGCAAGATGGAGCTACGCACCTCCGAGATCCTCATGACCAACACCCGTGAGATGCCCCACGTGGTCTTCCCGCATCGTCAGCACACGGAGTGGCTTGCTTGCTCGAACTGCCATCCGAAACCCTTCGAGGCCCGCGAGGGCGCCAACCGCATCACCATGGACGCGATCTTCCGTGGCGAGTTCTGCGGTGTATGCCACGAGCGGGTCGCATTCTCCACCTTCGCGTGCGAAAGATGCCACAGCGTCCCGCATCCTGGCTCCCCCGCGCGCTGGTGGTGAGCGGCCGCGCCGGCCCTCATGCGCTCGCCGCCGGTTGGTTGCTGGCGGCGGTGCTCGCGCTCGCCGGGTGCGTCTCGACCCCCCCTCGAGAGGAGTCAACGGACGCCGAGACCGGAGTATTCCTCTGGCCGTCGCCGCCCGAGCGCCCGCGTTTCGCGCACGACGCCACGCTCCGCAGCGCGCGTGACGTCCAGATCCTCACCGACGCGGATCGGCTGCGCGCCGCTCTCGGTGGGCGGGTCGAGGACTCCGGGGGGTTCACCAAGGCGTACGACGTGGTGGCGCAGGGTGGTCAGGTCTACGTCTCCGACACCGCGGCCGCCGCCGTCCACGTCTTCGACGTGCCCCGCCGCCGTTACTTCGTCCTCGGCTTTCGCCGCGAGGGCGCGTTGCGCAAGCCGCTCGGTCTCGATCTCGACCGGCGCGGGCTGCTCTACGTCGCGGACGCGGACCTGCAGCGGGTGGTGGTCTTCGACCGGCTCGGTCTGTTCCAGCGATTCATCGGCGACGGCGAGACTCTGGAGCGGCCGACCGCGGTCGCGGTGACCCCCGACGGGTCGCGGGTCTACGTGGTCGACACCGGCGGGGTGGAGAGCGAGTCGCACCGGATCGTGGTGTTCGACGCCGAGGGCAAGCAGGTGGCCACCATCGGCGAGCGCGGCGACGGGCTCGGACAGCTCAACTTGCCCGTGGATGCCGCGCTCGGTCCGGATGGCACGCTGTGGGTGCTCGACGCCGGCAACTTCCGGGTCCAGGCGTTCTCACCCGACGGGCGGGCGCTGCGCGCCTTCGGCAGCGTGGGTACCGCCTTCGGTCAGTTCGCGCGCCCCAAGGCACTCGCCGTCGGCGCCGACGGCAACCTGTTCGTGAGCGACGGGATGTTCGGCGTGGTGCAGGCATTCGACCCCGAGGGGCGGCTGTTGCTGCCCATCGGTCGGCCGGGGCGGCGGGATCTCCCGGGATGGTGGGCGCTGCCGGCCGGGGTCGACGTCGACGAGACCGGAAGGTTGTACGTGGTGGACCAGGGTTTCTCCAAGGTCGAGGTGCTGCGCCCGATCGGCGACGAGGAGGCCCGGCGGCTGGCGGCGGGCGGCTGAACGGCGCTCCGCGGCGGGCAGTCGGGCGCCGGGCGAGCTGCCCAAACCCGGGAATTCTTTCTCGATATCGAGAGCGCCGCGCCGCGGTCCTCCGGGGTGCGGACACTCGCGCACGCCTCGCAGGCCACTGGCGCCGCGATTCCCGGGCCGGCGGGAGCCTGGTACGTCCCTTGCATCGCGTCGCCGTGACGGAGCGGGAGTCGGGTCGAGGGCGGCAGCGGTCGGTCCCGTGTCGCCCCCCGCGGGATGCCGCTGCGTCGACCGATGACCCTGGACGGGACAGCGATGAACAACGGTTTCGATGGGGTGCAGGCGCCGCGGTCGCGAGGGCGGTTGCACGCGGTGGCGCGGAAGGTGCGGGACAACCTGCCGGGCTCGATCGTCGCGGTCGCGCTGGCCGCCATGCTGGTCCCGACACTGCTGACCGCCGGCCCCGACCGGCCGACCAAGTTCTCCAACCGCAACGGCGTCGCGAACACCCGCCACAACCTGACCCAGCGGCCACCGGACCAGAGCGGCGGTGTCATCAATGCCTCGTTGATGGACACCCAGCGCAACGACTACGACGAGGTGTGCGTCTACTGCCACACCCCTCACCAGGCCAATCGCCAGGTCGCCGCCCCGCTGTGGAACCGCACTGCGCCGACTCTCGACTACACGCGCTACGCGCCATCGCCCGGCTCGACCCTGACCGCGGCGGACGTGACCGATCCCGGCCCGAACTCGCTCACCTGCCTGTCGTGCCACGACGGCAGCGTCGGGATCGACTCGATCATCAACATGCCGAACGTGTCGCCGTGGACCGGGCAACCGTCGGCGAACTACGACGTGAGCCAGGAGACCGGGCAGAACAACGGGTTCCTGAACTCGTGGGGGAATCCGCAGCAGAACGTGAGCCACGTCTCGATGGGCGACCAGACCGGCCAGCTCACCGGCAACGACAGCGCGGTCGGCTGCATGGCCTGTCACAGCAACACGCCCTTCGGCAACTCGATCGGCGGCAACGCCACCGACTTCGCGGCGTTCCTGATCAGCAAGGACCTCACCAACGACCATCCGATCGGCGTGCGTTTCCCGACCGCACCGGGGGCCGACTTCAACGCGCCTTCCGGGGTGCTCGCCGGTCGCGCGCTCTTCTACGACGGTGACGGCGACGGGCGCCCGGATCCCGAGGAAATCCGCCTCTACGACACCGGTGAGGGACCGGAGGTGGAGTGCGCATCGTGCCACGATCCTCACGGCGTGCCGTCGGCGGGGCCGGGGTCGCAGCACTACCGGAGCTTCCTGCGCGTCGACAACTCGCGAAGCGGGGTCTGTCTGACGTGCCATGCGAAGTGAGGCCAGGGGGTCGATCGATCCCTCGCCTCGCAGGCGCCGCTCGCGAATCGACCCGCTCCGGTCCACGCCGGTGGCGGGTGAGTGGATTGCGCGCCCCACGTCCACGCGCTCCCTGCCGACCCGCCTGAATCCGTCGGTCGAGCCCCCGCCGACCCCCGCGCCGACGGGACGCGCACTCACCGGGCGGTGCCGCGGCCGCCGGCCGGGACGCGGTGCCCCTTGATCGAGCGCAATGCCGCCGGTGACGGACCCGGCACAATGACCACCGAGTCGAGCGGAAGGACCCGTGGGCGGCGCGCCTCACCGTGGCGGTGGTGCGGCCGGGCTCGGTCGCCGTTCGAAGCGTTGGAGGAGCCGAGGTGCTGACGTTCTGGCTGTTCGCCGCGGTCATGGTGGCGCTTGCCCTCACGGCCCTGCTGCCGTCGCTGCTCGGGCTGCGCCTGCCGCGGAGTGACGGCGACGACCGCAGCGCCGAGATCGCGGTGTACCGCCAGCGCCTCGCCGAGCTCGACCAGCGGCTCGGCGCCGGCGAGGTCGATGCCGACGAGCACGCCGCGACTCGCACCGAGCTCGAGCGCGAGATGCTGAGCGACCTCGACGGCCGCGGCCCGGTCGCCGAGCGGACGGTGAATCCACTGCCCGCGGTCCTGGTCGCGTTCGCGGTGCCGATGGTGGCCTTCGGCATCTACCTCCAGCTCGGCGCCTTCGACAGCCTGCGCGACGGCGTCGGCACGCCGTCCCAGATTCCGGTGCGCGCGGCCGCTCCAGCCGCTCCCGCGCCGTCCGCGCCGGGCGGGGCGCCGGCGGCGCAGCTTCCCCACGGGGTCGAGGACATGGTGGCGCGGCTGCGCGAGCGCCTCACCGCCAATCCCGACGACGTCGAGGGCTGGGTGATGCTGGGGCGCTCCTACGCCACCATGAACCGGTTGCCGGATGCCCGTGAGGCCCTGCTGGAGGCCGACCGGCGGGCGCCGAACGAGCCACTGACGCTGGTTGCCCTGGCCGAGGTGGTCGCGGGCATCAACGGCAACCGGCTCGAGGGCGAGGCGACGGCGCTGATCGATCGCGCCCTGGCCATCGCGCCGGAGTTCCCGCGTGCGCGCTGGCTCGCCGGTCTCGCCGCGTTCCAGCGTCAGGACCGCGAGGCCGCGGCCCGTCACTGGGAGGTCATCCTCCGCGTTCCAGGGTTGGAGGCGGCGGACGCCCAGCGCGTGCGTGACGCCATCGCCCGCGCGCGCGGTGCGCCGCCGGCAGTGGCCGCGGGGGCC
This sequence comes from Ectothiorhodospiraceae bacterium, assembly GCA_024234875.1. Lineage (GTDB taxonomy): Bacteria > Pseudomonadota > Gammaproteobacteria > HK1 > HK1 > JACKNM01. The sequence continues at coordinate 241,492 of JACKNM010000005.1, forward strand.
CCGGCGGCACGGCCGACCGCGGCCCCGCTCGCCGCTGCCGGGTCGCCGCCGTCGGCCGCCGCGGCGAGCGCGGCGGTCGCCGTGTCGGTCTCCGTCGATCCGGCGTTGGCCGCGCGCGCGTCGCCCGGCGATACCGTGTTCGTGTTCGCGCGCGCGGCCGACGGGCCCCGCATGCCGCTCGCGATCGTGCGTCGGACGGTGGCCGATCTGCCGTTCACGGTGACCCTGGACGACACGATGGCGATGATGCCGCAGATGCGGTTGTCCGCCTTTCCCGAGGTGGTGGTCGGCGCCCGCATCTCGGCCTCCGGCTCGGCCACCCCGACCCCCGGTGATCTCGAGGGCGCGAGCCCCGCGCTCGCCACCGCCACCACGAAGCGGGTAGACGTGCGCATCGATCGCGTGGTGGAGTGAGCCTCGTGGCGTGACGTCCGACGGGCGCGCCCTTCACCACGCGGAGGATGCGATGCGCGACTCGAGACCGTCCCCACGCGCCAGCCGTGCCGCCGGCAGCAACCGGCGTCGATCATGGGCGGCGGTCGGCTCGGTCGCGCTGCTCGCGGTGGCTGGCTGCGTGCCGATGGCGGATCGCGACCGCGGTGGCGCCGTTGCGCATCCGCCGGCCGGGGTCGGCGAGCGCATCGTCGACACCCACGACGGCGCCCTGATCGGATACTCGGAGCTGATCGCGCGCGCCACCGCGGCCGACGTCCTCTACCTCGGCGAGAAGCACGACAACCCCTGGCACCACGTCGCTCAGCGCGCGGTGGTCGCCGACCTCGTCGGGCAGGGCTTGCGGCCGGCGGTCGGGCTGGAGATCGTGCCGCGCGACGCCGACCCGGCGCTGGCGGCCTACGTCTCCGGTGCGCAGACCGACACCGCGCTGGCGGAGCAGACCCTGCGCGAGGCCCTCGGCTGGACCGCCGACGACGATTCGCGATGGGCGCGATACGGGCCGCTGCTGGAGCTCGCGCGGGCCCATCGCCTGTTCGCATTCGGGATCGACCTGCCGGTCGAGCTGCGCCGGCGCATGACGCGCTCGGGCGTCGGCGGCCTGGATGCGACGGAGCGTGCGCGTCTGCCGATGACGCTGGCCGAGGATCCGGCCTATGCGGCGTTGATGACCGCGCGCCTGCGCCAGATGCACTGTGGGCACGGCGACGCTCGCTACCTGGGCCGACTGCTCGACGTGTGGACGGCGCGCAACGAGACCATGGCCGACGCGGTGGCCGCGGCGACCGCCCACGGCAAGCCGGTGGTGGTGGTCGTCGGCACCGGGCACCTGCACCACGACCGCGGCCTCTACGAGCGGGCGGCGCGACGACCGCAAGTCGGCACCCAGCTCAATCTCGGGATGCGCGAGGCCGCGCCCGACGGGTCGACCCCCGGTGACGTGACCTCGACGCTCGAGTTCGCGGGTGCACGCTTCGCGCCCAATCACCACCTCGTGTGGATCACGCCGCGGGTCGACGACGGTGGCGTCGACCCTTGTGAGATGTTCCGCAAGCGCACGCCGGCGGCGGGTCGGTCGGCGAGTGACGGGGCGAGCCGCGGATGAGCCGGCGACGGGCGGCGCCCATCGCGCGTACCCGCCGGCGGCGGGGGGCGTGGCTGACCCCGCTCGGGGCGGCCGGCGAGGTCACCGGCTCGTGCTATCTGCTGGAAGCGGGCGGCCATCGGGTGTTGCTCGAGTGCGGCCTGTTCCAGGGCGGTTACGCGGCGGAGCGGCGCAACGCGGCCGCGTTGCGATTCGATCCGGCCGACATCGACGCCATCGTCCTCTCCCACGCCCACCTCGACCACTCCGGACTCCTGCCACGCGTGGTGCGCGCGGGCTACTCGGGCCCCGTCTACGCCACGCCGGCGACCATCGATCTGTTGCAGGTCATGCTGCGTGACGCCGCCCACCTGCAAGAGCGGGACGCGGAATGGGAGAACAAGCGCCGTCGCCGCGCCGGCCGTGACCCCATCGAGCCGCTCTACACCGTGGCCGACGCGGAGGCGACCCTCGAGCTCTGCGTCCCGGTCGACTACCACCGGCCGACCGCCATCCTCGACGACCTCACGCTGACCTACCACGACGCCGGCCACATCCTCGGGTCGGCGGTGGTCGATCTCCGCGTCGTCGCGGAGGGGCGGCCGGTGCGAGTGGTCTTCTCCGGCGACCTCGGCAACGCCGAGACGGCGTTGCTGCGCGACCCGGAATCGGTCGACGGTGCGGACCTGATGCTGGTCGAGTCGACGTACGGCGACCGCGATCACCGCCCGATCGGCGAGACGATCGAGGAGCTGGCCGAGGCGCTGGCCGCCGCCGCGGCCAGCGGCGGCAACGTCATCGTGCCGGCGTTCGCGGTCGGTCGGACGCAGGAGCTGCTCTACCGACTCGGCACGCTCCACCGCCAGGGGCGCATGCCGCAGCAGCGGGTCTTCCTCGACAGTCCGATGGCGATCGCCGCCACCCGGGTCTACCGCCGTCATTCGGAGCTCCTCGACGCCGCCGGACGCGAGCGTCTCGGTGATGGTCTCGGGTCGCCGCAGGACTGGCTGCCACAGCTCCGCTTCGCCGAGACCCCGGAGGAGTCGATGGCGATCAACAAGATCAGTGGCGGCGCGGTGGTGATCGCGGGCAGTGGGATGTGCAACGGCGGCCGGGTCCGCCACCACCTCAAGTACAACCTCTGGCGCCGCGAGGCCCACGTCGTGATCTGCGGCTTCCAGGCCGCGGGCACGCCCGGTCGCGCCCTGGTCGACGGGGCGCGCAAGGTCCGGCTGCTCGGCGCCGAGATCGCGGTGCGCGCCGCGATCCACACCCTCGGTGGGTTCTCCGCCCACATGGGTCAGTCGGGGCTGGTGCGCTGGGTCGGGCGGGCGCACGACCCGACGCCACGCCTGCACCTGGTCCACGGGGAGCCCGAGAAGCAAGCCGCGCTCGCCGAGCGTATCGCGCGCGATCTCGGGCACGCTGCGACCCCCGTGGTGGAGGGCAAGCGCATCGCCATCGAGCCGGTGTGACGCCGACCGCCCTGGCGATTGTGCATCGCAGGGTGGGGGAGTATGTTGCGCCGGCTTCGGGGCCGCGTGGCTCCCGGGGCCTTTCCTCAACTCTCCGGAGAAACCCCATGCGGTTGCGTCACGTCCTGATGGTCGTGTGCCTCTCGCTGTCCGCCAATCTGGCGGCGGCTGACTACCCTGCCACCCTGGCCCGCGTCGACGAGCTGGTCGCCAAGAGCACCGATCTCGACGAGTCCACCAAGAAGATGGTCGAGGAGCTGCGTGCCGAGGCGGAGAAGGAGAGCGCCGCCGGCAAGGAAGGCAAGGCGATGGACGCGCTGAACCAGGCGCTCCTGCTGCTCGGAGCCTTCAACTGAGTCCGATGTCGTCGCCCGACGGCATCCGCCGGCCGCCGCCGCAGGGCGGCGGCCGATCCCTCGCGACCACCACGCCGCACTCGTTCCACGCGCGCTCCCGCGCGCCGAGCCCAGGCGACCGAGGTTCCGCCCGCGCGGCTCCGTAATCGTCTGGAAAGCCTTCGCCCATAGCCTGCACTGCACTGCGGCCCGCCCTCGGCGGAGTGAGCCGACGCGGTCTCGTAGACCGACCGCACGGCTCGCCTCGACGTCGAGCGCCCGCGGTTGCATCGATCATCCCCATGCAGGTCCCAAGGACATGAACAAGCTCGCCGCCCTGGTGCCCCTGCTCGCGCTCGGCATTCCTGCCGGCGCCAGCACCGTCTACGGCACACTCAACAACTTCGACACCGTCAACGACACCGGCCAACCCTGCCACGGTTTCGAGATCGAGCTCGACGATCTCCACAGCACCGACATCACCTACACCTACGATTACAACCACTACGGCAAGCCGAGCATCCGCGAGGACAACAGCGACCCCGCGCACCCGAAGGTGTTCATCCGCTACGCGAGCGCGAAGGACGTCAACGGCAACTTCCTCGCGTTCACCGCGGTTCCGAGCGCTCCGATCTCACCGACCAACGGCCATCAGTGCACCAACCCGGCGGTGAACCTCGGCTGCGAGCACTTCGGTGTCGGCTATCGCACGCCGCCGAGCCTCGCTCGCTACAACTGGCTGGTGGACGACGGGCAGGGCAATCTGGTGCTGGGCCCGCCGGTGAACCTCTCGACCCCGACCTGGACCTACGTGCCACCGGCGCCGAACCAGCCGGCGGTGGTCGAGGCGCGGGTGGTGGCACCGCCCGCACCGGAGGTCCATCCGAAGGAGTTCGGCGAGGCGACCTGGGTCAAGGCGATCAAGACCACCACCCACAACAATCGTGAGGTCGAGCTCCGAGATCTGGTCTCCGACGACCCCGACCGCGACGACGATCGCAACTGGCGCAACGGCGAGCCGGCCGAGGTCGAGACCGAGTGGTACCTCCTGCAACAGGAGTTCGCGAAGCCCGGCGAGGGACGTGACGAGCTCGGCGGCGCGCCCGAGGAGCTCGAGGGCGGCGACGAGGTGGTCACTCGGCGATACGAGTTCTACCAGTACGCCGGGCCGTACGACCCCGAGTCCAACGAGGCGCTCTGCGACGAGTATCCGCAGCAGGACCCGGTGAAGCCCGAGTGTGACACCGAGCTCCTCGGTGACTACATCGGTGCGCAGATGGGCGGTTTCGACGCCGAGGCGGCACTCGGGCTCATCGACAACATCCAGGACGGCACGGTGGGCGAGTCGTTCGTCGACCGGACCGTGGCCGTCGGCGGCAACACGCCGTACCTCACCACGGTCACGCTCGGCGCTCTCCCTCCGGGGCTGGCCCTCGACACCGAGACCGCGGTGCTGTCGGGGGAGCCGACCCTGGCCGGGGTCTACGGCTTCACCGTCCACGTGCTCGACGCCGACGGCTCCGACGTCGCACGAGCGTACGAGGTTCGCATCGCGCCGGCGGCGGTGGTGGTGGTGCCGGGCGATGCGGACGCCGACGGAGACGTCGACCTCGACGACCTGGGGCTGATGCGGGTGCGCTTCGGTCAGCCGGCGGTCGGAGCCGACGACCCCTACGACCTGAATGGGGACGGCGTGGTCAACGTGCTCGACTACCGAAGCGCAATCAATCTGTGCACGCGCCCGCGCTGCGCGCTGAACTGAACCGGTGAACGAACCCGGGCCGGTCTCGACGATGCTCGGTGACCGGCCCTCGAGAGGAATCACGACGATGAACCCACGCTCTCTGGTACTGCTGGCAACCGTCCTCGGTGCCGGTGCAAGCGCCGGCGCCGCGCAGGCCGCCACCATCGCGGTGGACATGGTCCCCGGCGGCGCGGTGCAGGCGTCGCGCACCCTCGCCCCCGGCGACAGCTTCAGCCTCGACATCGTGGTGAGCGACGTCGCCGATCTGGCGGGCTTCGAGCTCGCGCTCGACTTCGATCCGGCCATCCTCGGCGCGACCTCGCTCACCTCCGGGCTCGTGTTCGGCCCGCTCGACACCTTCCCGCTGGTCGCGAGCATCGGGGTCGGCACGCTCGCCTTCGCCGAGGTGTCGCTCGCCCCGCTCGGCCTCGACCTGGTCGGGCCGACGGTGCTCGCCACCGTGAGCTTCGACGTCCTCGCCGCCGGCACCACCGCGCTCGATCTCCACGACGTGCTGCTGTCCGACTCGCTCGCCGGCGCGATCGGCCCGGTGGTCGAGGCCGATGGCCAGCTCACGGCGGAGCGACCCGCGAGCACGGTCGACGAGCCGCTCCCGCTCGCGCTGCTGGCCGGTGGCGGGCTGCTCGGGCTGGTCGGACGTCGGCGCCACGGCGGGCGACCGGACGCGGCTGGCGACGGCGGGCGGTAGTCGGCCGCCGCCGGCCCGATCAGTCGTGGGCGCCGGGCGCTCGGCGCCCACGCCGCGTCGCCGCTCGAGTCACGAGTGAGACTTTCGTCACTGTCGGTGCACCCCGGAGCTCCTAAGGTCGACCCTGACGGGTGACTGGCCCGGAGCTCAGGAGGACGAGCCGATGACGCAGTCGGGAGACCAAGGCGATCCCCGTGACCGGATCATCGCCGCCGCGGTGGCCGACCCCGCGGTCCGTCAGGCGCTCAAGACCGATCCGCGCGGCACCATCCGCCGCATCGTCGGGACCGAGGTCCCGGCGGGCGTGGAGGTGGAGGTGCTCGAGGAGCGAGCCGACAAGATCTACCTCGTGCTCCCGGCCGAGTCCGGCGGCGAGCTGAGCGACGACGATCTCGACGCGGTGGCGGGCGGTGCCGGCATGTGGAGTCTCGCGCTGTCCTCGACGCGGATCTCGCGGGGGCTGACCTCGACGCCGTACATGACCGACGTCATCACCGGCCCCACGTCGCACGGCAAGCTGAATCCCTACGGCTGAGCCCGTCGTCGGGGCGGGCGCTGCCGTGCTCGGCACGGCGCAGGCCGCAATGCGTCGACGGTCACCGCTGCCGTCTCGTCGGCCTGTCGCCGTGACACCAGCGGCGGAATGGGTTGTTCCGCCGCCCGCGTCGCGACTGAGACCGCGGTCACTGTCCGCCGGTCACCGTCGTCCTAGATTCCCGCCGGGTGACTGCCCCGGACTTCGGGAGGACGGGCCGATGTCGCACTCGGGAGACGATGGCATTGTTCGCGACCGGATCATCGCCGCCGCGGTGGCCGACCCCGGCGTCCGGCGGGCGCTGAAGGACGACCCGCGCGGCACCATCCGGCGCATTACCGGGCTCGACGTCCCGGTGGGCGTCACGGTGGAGGTGCTGGAGGAGCGCGCCGACAAGGTGTACCTCGTGCTCCCGGCCGAGTCCGGTGGCGAGCTTGGCGACGACGACCTCGACGCGGTGGCGGGTGGGGCCGGAATGTGGACCCTTGCGCTGTCCTCGACGCGCATCGCTCGCGGCCAGTCGACTCCGCCCTACCTGACCCACACGGTCGTCGGTGGAAGGCTCATGCCTTAGAGCGTGTCTCCGAGCGAGCATGTGAGGCCGGTGTGAGCCGCGCTGCGCGCCTGCCGTCTCGGCGCAACTCCGCGATGGAGGTGCGCCGAGTCTCCTCGGAGCCCGTGGTGGCCGAGCGCACCGTGGGCTCGATCCACGAACGCCGCTTGACGCGCGCTCGTGGCGGCTCAGGGCGTGGTGTCGTGCCAGGCCCGAACCAGGGCCTCGGTCGCGGCGTCGGCTTGCGCGCGCGTGGTGATCGGCGGCGCCGGCAGATGGGCCGGCCGCTCGATGCCGAGCGCGTCGAGCACCGCGACCGCCGTGCCTCGCGGATCCGCCGCGAGGTCCTCGTACCAGACCGTGAACGGGGCCGGCCGGTGGTCGGCGAGGAGCTCGTCCCATCGGGCCTCGTCGGCGTCCAGCCGCGCCAGTCGCTGGGCGATGGCGGCGCGGTCGAAGGTCGGCGCCGGGGCGACACCGCGAGTGGCCTCGGTGCGCACCCAATCGCCGCTGGCCTCTGCCCGCCACAGCGAGATTGCCTGGCGAAGCCGATCGCGGCGTCGCAGCCGGACGAACCGGAGCCCGGGCAACAGCAGCTTCAGGGCATCCATCGGACCGCCGGGAGGCCACTCACCCGACGTCGGCGCCGCCAGGGCCTCGAGCTGGTGCCAGAGTAGCTTGGTGCCGAAGACATCGTTGGGACCGGTCAGGCCCTGTACCGCCGCGGCGAGCTGGTCGACGCCGCCGCCGCCGCCGTGCGTCACCTCGAACGAGCGCCGAGCGCCGTCGGCAAGGTGCTCGGTCGGAGAGCCGGCGAGCCCGGTCCCGCCCAGCGCCTCGCAGAGCAGGTTGCTCCCTGCGCGCGGGGTGGTGGCGATCGCATAGCTCAGCAATGGGCGAATCGGGTCGAGGCCATCACCGGGGGCGAGCGATCTCGTGGTCGGACTCGGGGTGCTCGCGGTCGGGGTGCGGGCGGCGCGCGGGGCGTCCGAGAGGGTGTCGGCGACCAGGTCGAGCCAGGCCTCACGGTAGCGGGGGAAGTCGTAGGCGGCGGCGCGGTCGCGGCTGCGCGCACCCATGCGCGCGCGTTCCGAGGGGGAGCTCACCAGCCGCTCGAGGTGGCGGGCGACCTCCGCCTCGGAGCGGGCCAGCAGCCCGTTGTCACCGTGGCGAATCAGCTCGCCGACGCAACCCTTCGGCTCGGTGACCACCGGCAGACCGGCCGCCAGCATCTCGAGCAGGGTGATCGAGAGGATCTCCTCGTGGGTCTCGGTGAGATGCAGGCCGATGTCGGCGGAGGCGAGCAGCGCCGGGACGTCCTGGGTGGGGACGTTGCCCAGGAACTGGACGTGACCCTCGAGTCCGTGCGCCGCCAACTCCGGCTCGATCTCGTGGCGGCGGGGTCCGCGACCGGCCACCAGCACCCGTGCCCCGAGCGTGCCGAGGGCGGGAAGGGCGTGCAGGAAGCGCCGCGGGAACTTCTCGGGATCGAGGCGGGCGAGGACGACGATGGTGACGACCTCGCGCTCACCGTGCACCGCCGGGGGGAAGCGCGCGAGGTCGACGGGGTTGTCGATGCGCCGCAGACCTGCCGGCGGCAGATGGCCCTGCAATCGAGCATGGAAGTCGGAGATGACCACGTGGCGGTCGAAACCCTGCGGCATCGGCAGCGCGGCGTGCCCGACGCAGATCCACGGCTCGGTGCCGCCCCGCGCGGGACCGCGTGGCCCGGGGCTCCACCAGTGCGAGACCACCGCCGCCGGGCGGAGCATGGCGATGCGTTGGGCGAGCGCGCGCTGATCGGTATACACGTCGACCGGTATCCCGAGGGCCGCGAGCTCCTCGACCAGGCCCTGGCGATGGAGCCCGCCACCGCTGCCGACCAGGACCACCTGGCGGTAGCGATCGCGCAGCGCGTGGACGACGTCGACGCATACCCGCCCGCCGCCGCCGGCGAGGTGCGGGACCACGCTCACGACCAGCGCGCGCGAGTCGTCCGAGGCGACCAGCGGCGCCCGGGCGCGCGGGGTCGCGACGGCCTCGATGCCGGCGCGCTCGAGGTCCGCGGCGGCGTGGCTGTTCACCAGCTCGCGCCACAGTCGCCCGGCCTCGGCGTGGCGCCCGGCCTCACGGGCGCACACCACCAGGTTGGCTCGCGCCTCGACCTGCCACGGGCGGATGTCGAGCGCGGTCTCGAGTGCGACCCGCGCGGCGTCGTGCTCGCCGCGGCGCAGACGCACCGTGCCGAGGGTCGCCCACGGCATGTCGAGCCCCGGATAGCGCCGCACCAGCGGCTCGACCACCGCCAGCGCCTCGTCCAACGCACCGCGCTCGGCCAGCAGGCCGGCGAGGTTGTTGGCGGCCTGCGGGGAGTCCGGGCGATCGGCGAGCGCGGCCCGGTACGCGGCCTCGGCCTCGGCGGGGCGGTCCAGGGCCTCGAGGATCTCGGCGCGCTCCTCGTGGGCGTCGGCGAGGTCGTAGCGGGCGACCACCGGATCACGGCGGGCGATGGCGGCGTCGACCGCGGTCAGCGCCGGTGCGTAGGCCTCCATCTGCATCAGCGCGCGCGCCATCGCGAACGCGCCGTCGCCCTCGGCGCCGAGCGCGCGGCAGCGCTCGAAGGCGTGGCGGGCGTGCGGGGGACCGACCATGTCCTGCAGCACCAGGCCGTAGTCGAGCCACGCGAACGGATCGTCGGGGGTGTCGGCAACCTGCTGGCGCGCGAGGCGTAAGTAGAGCGGTCCACGCTCGCGGTCGACGCGGATGTGCCCGTAGTGGTGGATCGGCACCGTGGTCTCGGCGATGCGTCCGCCGCCGGCCGCGATGTCGGGGCCGACGCTCTGGTGCACCCGGCCGCGGTGACGGATGCCGGGGTGACGCCGGTACAGCCGCACCGCCCGGCTCGGAGCCCAGCCGCGTGCGCCGCGCACCAGCGGGTCGAGCGGATCGACCCCCCGCCAGCGAATGTGCGGCTGGAATGCGTAGTTGCGGACCGTGAACAGGTAGCCGTCGGCATCGCCGCTCGCTGCCAGCGCCGGCAACAGGTGGCGCGTGTCCGGGTCCAGGAGCTCGTCGCCGTCGAGCACGAACACCCAGTCGCTGCGCGCGAGATCGACCGGGAGGTCGTGGGCGCGACCGAGGTCCCCGGGCCAGGGCAGCTCGTGGACGGTGGCCCCGGCGCCACGGGCGAGCGCGACGGTGTCGTCGTGCGAGCCGGTGTCGACCACGATCATCTCGTCGACCACCGGCGCGGCGCTCTCGATGGCGGCGGCGACGAACTGCGCCTCGTTGCGCACCACCATGCACAAGGCGATCGACATCCCGGACCCTCCCTGCCTCGTCGTCGGGCGAGCTTCCTTCAAGTGCGGCGGCCGTTCAGTGCGCCGTGTCGCAGGGTGGGTGCGCCGGCAACCGGCAGCCCGTGGGAGCTCGACTCGTCGTGAGGGCGCGTCAGTCGAGCAGATGGCACGCCGCGTGGCCGCCGGCGGCGGTCGGGCGCAGCGCCGGCGCCTCGGTACGGCAGCGCGCGACCGCTACCGGGCAGCGCGGATGGAACGCGCAGCCAGCGGGCGGCGCGAGCGGCGACGGGATCTCGCCGCTGATGGGGTGGAACTCCACCCGCGCGTCGTCCTCGAGCACCAGCCGCGGCACGCTCTCCAGCAAGGCCCGGGTGTAGGGGTGCTGAGGGGCGGCGTAGACCTCGTGGGTCGCGCCGAGCTCGACGATGCGCCCGAGATACATGATCGCGACCCGGTCGCTCAGGTGGCGCACCACCGAGAGGTCGTGCGAGATGAACAGCGAGGTGATCGAGAGCTCGCGGCGAAGGGCGAGGAAGAGGTTGATGATCTGGGCCTGGATGGAGACGTCCAGCGAGGCGACCGGCTCGTCGCAGATGAGGACGTCCGGGCGCATCGCCAGTGCGCGGGCGATGGCGATGCGCTGGCGCTGGCCGCCGGAGAACTGGTGCGGGTAGCGATCGATGCAGCCGGCGTCGAGTCCGACCCGCTCCAGCCACCCCACCACGTACTCGCGTGCCGCGTCCTCGCTCACCAGGCGGTGGGCGATCGGTCCCTCGGCGACGATGTCGCCCACCCGCATGCGCGGATCGAGCGACGCGAACGGATCCTGGAAGACGGTCTGGATGCGGGTGGTGACCTTGCGTCCCTGCGTCATCACCGGCGCCCCGTCGAGGCGTACCGTCCCTGCGGTAGGGGCGAGGATGCCGGCGGCCACGCGACCGAGGGTCGACTTGCCGCAGCCCGACTCCCCCACCAGGCCGAGGGTCTCGCCGCGGGCGATGCCGAGGCTCACCCCGTCCACCGCGCGCACCGGTCGGCGGTCCACCGGAACCCCGAGCCACCCGGCGACGCGGTCGCCCAGACTCGTGCGCGGCTCGAAGCGGTGCACCACCGCGTCGAGCAGCAGGAACGGCGCGCTCAAGGTGGTGTCTCCAGGGGGTGGTGGCAGCGGTGGGCGCGGTCGCCGTCGACCACCCACGGCGGCGGGGTGGCGCAGCGGTCGCTGGTGCGCGCGCAGCGCGGCGCGAACGGGCAGCCGGGTGGGAGGGCGAGCAGCGAGGGCGTGGAGCCGGGGATCTGGCGCAGGTCATCGCCCGGCGTGGCGGCTGCGGGCAGTGAGTCGAGTAGGCCGCGGGAGTATGGATGACGCGGCGTGCGCAGCACCTGCGCCGTCGGCCCTTCCTCGACCAGCCGGCCGGCGTACATCACCAGCAGTCGGTCGGCCACGCTCGACACGGTGGCGAGGTCGTGACTGATCCAGACCATCGCGGTGCCGCTGTCGCGGGTCAGCGCGCGCATCTCGTGGAGGATCTGCGCCTGGATCGAGACGTCGAGCGCGGTCGTCGGCTCGTCGGCGACGATGATCGCCGGGCGGTGGAGCAGCGCCGTCGCGATCGCCACACGCTGGCGCATGCCGCCGGAGAACTGGTGCGGGTAGGCGTCGAGCCGGGCGCCCGCGTCGGGGATGCCGACCCGCGTCAGGGCCTCGACGCATCGTGCCCGCGCCGCGGCCCGCGAGACGCGCTCGTGCGCGCGCAACGCGAGGCCCATCTGGCGGCCGACGGTCAGCACCGGGTTCAGGGTCATCATCGGATCCTGGAACACCATCGCGATCTGACGGCCGCGCACCGCGCGGAGCGCCGGGGTCGGCAACCCGACCAGCTCCTGCCCTCGAAGTCGAACCGACCCGGCGACGATCCGCCCGGGTGGCTCCACCAGCCCGAGCAGGGAGAAGCCGGTCACCGTCTTGCCGGAGCCCGACTCGCCGACCAGCCCGAGCACCTGGCCGGGCTCGAGGGTGAACGAGACGCCGTCGACCGCCTTCACCACCCCCGCCCGGGTGTGGAAGTGGGTGCAGAGCCCGGTCACTGCCAGCAGCGGCACGGTCATCGGCGCAGCCGTGGGTTGATCTGGTCGCGGATCTGGTCGCCCACGAGGTTGATGGCGACGATCAGCACCACCAGCGCGATGCCCGGGTACACCGAGATCCAATACCGCCCGCTCATCATGTAGGGGAAGCCGTTCGAGATGAGCATGCCGAGCGAGGGCTCGGTCACCGGCAGCCCGAGGCCGAGGAACGAGAGCGTGGCCTCGAGCGCGATGGCGTTGGCGATCTGCACCGTCGCCACCACGATGAGCGGCGGCATGCAGTTGGGTAGCAAGTGGCGGAACACGATCCGCCGCCCCGAGAGCGGCGTCGCCGCCGCCGCCTCGATGTAGTCCTTGCGCCGCTCCGCGGTCGCCGCGCCGTAGGCGGTGCGGGCGAAGTAGGCATACTGGGCGGCGACCAGCGCCGCGATGAGCTGGCCCTTGCCCTGGCCGAGCAGCGCGGCGAGCACCAGCGCGAGCAGGATGGCGGGAAAGGACAACTGGAGATCCACCACCCGCATCACCAGCGACTCCAGCCGCCCGCCGAGGTAGGCCGCGGTGATGCCGAGGCTCGCGCCGATGATCAGCGCGAACATCCCGGCCAGGAGGCCCATCTGCACCGAGATCCGCAGCCCGTACAGGATGGCCGACACCAGGTCCCGCCCCTGGGCATCGGTTCCGAGCCAGTGCACGTAGCCGCCGGCGCCGACGTGGCCGGGACCTCGCCGCGCGTCGAGCAACGAGAGGCCCGCGAGGTCGTAGGGGTCCTGCGGTGCGATCAGCGGCGCGGCGACGGCGAGCACCAGGATCGCGACCACCACCGCCAGCGCGACCACCGCCACCCGGTTCTCGACGAAGTTGCCCCAGAACGTGGCGAGCGGAGAGGCGCCGCCGCTCACGCCGTGCGCCCTCGCCGCACCCGCGGGTCGAGCGCGGCGTAGAGGATGTCCACCACCAGGTTGATGGTGACGAAGAGCAGCGCGACGAGGATCAGGTAGGCGACCATCACCGGGCGGTCGAGGTTGGTGATCGAGTCGATGATGAGCTTGCCGAGCCCCGGCCACGAGAAGATCGTCTCGGTCACGACCGCGAAGGCGAGGGTGGAGCCGAGCTCCAGCCCGAACACGGTGACGATGGGAATGGCGATGAGCTTGAGCACGTGGTGGCGCAGGATGGTGGTCTCGGCGAGGCCGGCGGCGCGGGCGAACTGCACGGTGTCGGTGAGCATGATCTCGCGCGTCCCGGCGCGGGCGAGCCGGATCATCATCGCCAGCTTGAACAGCGCCAGGTTGAGCGCCGGCAGCAGCAGGTGGGAGAGCCCGTTGGCGGTGAGGAAGCTCCACTGCGTGCCCAGCAACTCGACCGTGGCGCCACGGCCACCCGCCGGCAGCCAGCCGAGGGAGACCGCGAAGGTGAGGATGAGGATGAGACCCACCCAGAACGTCGGCACCGAGAAGCCCAGGATCGACAGTGCCATCACGATCCGCGCGCCGGCCCGGTCGGGCCGATAGCCGGCATAGATTCCGAGCGGTACGCCGATCAGGGTCGCCCCGAGCACCGCCGCGAGGGTGAGCTCCAGGGTCGCCGGGAGGCGCCCGAGGATGAGGTCGAGCACCGGCATGTTGTAGATGAACGAGCGCCCGAAATCGCCCTGGACCACGTTGCCGAGAAAGGTCAGGTACTGCACCCACAGCGGGCGGTCGAGGCCGAAGCGGGCGACGATCTCGCGCCGGATGTCCTGCGGCGCCTCCGGCGGGATCAGGAGCTCCATCGGGTCGCCGATGGCGTAGACGCCGAGGAACACGATCGCCGACATCACCAGCATCACGGCGATGGCCTGGAGCAGGCGTTGGATTGCGAAGCCGGTCATCGGGGCTGCTGAGTTCCTTCGCCGAGCCGGTCGATCGCAAGGGGTAAACGGTCGGGTCGCCGCGCGGTATCGGTCCCGCGGTCGCGTCCCCACGTTGCTCCGGCGCCGCACGTGGCGGCGCCGGAGCTGGTCGTGCGCGCGAAGGCGATCAGCCCGCCGGGCGGATGAAGTAGGCGAGGGTGTCCTCGTCGACGCGCGGGGTCATCTTCAGCTTGCCCTTGGCGGCCGCCCACACCGTCTGCAGGTTCACGATCGGAACGAGCGCGCGATCGGCCATGATGAGCGCCATCGCGTCCTCGAACAGCGCCCGCCGCTTGGTGTCGTCGATCTCCTTGATCGCCGCCTGCAGTAGCGCGTCGACCTCCGGGTTCGAGTAGGCGATGCGGTTGAACGCACCGAGCTTGAGGGTCTCGTCCTTGGTGTGCGCGAGCGAGCCGAGGGTGTAGGAGGCCTCGCCGGTCAGGGTTCCCCAGCCGTTCATGAACACCGAGTACTCGCCCTTGGCCTGGGCCGGGAAGTAGACGGTACGGGTGATGGCGTTGACGTTCGCCTGAATCCCGGCCTGGGCGAACATCTGGCCGAGGCCCTGGCAGATCGCGGCGTCGCCGGGGAGCCGGTCGGCGGTGCAGAAGAGATCGATCTTGAACCCGTCCGGATAGCCCGCCTCGGCGAGCAGGGCTCGCGCTCGTTTCGGGTCGTGCTGGCGCTCGGGGAGGCGCGGGTTCGAGCCGAAGAAGCCTGCCGGCATGATCTGGTTCGCCGGCCGTCCGAGTCCCTCCAGCACGACGTCGACCATCACCTGACGGTCGATCGCCAGATCGAACGCCTCGCGCACCCGAGGATCGCGCAGCGGGTTCTTGGCCAGCGGGTTGCCGGCGAGGTCGTAGACCCTCGGCGTCGGCTCGCGCTGGTCGAGTTGGAGGTTCATCACGTACACGCTGTTGGCGAGGAAGGTCTCGATGCGTGCATCGTTGCGCAGGCTGAGCCAGTCGGCGGAGGAGACGTAGTTGACGAGGTCGACCTGGCCGGCCTTGAGCGCGGCGAGGCGCGCCGAGTCGTTCGGCATCTCCTTGCGCACGACACGCTGCCAGTGAGCCGGGCCGCGCCAGTAGGCGTCGAAGCGCTCGAGCACCAGGTCGCCCTTCGGTTCCCAGGACACGAGCTTGAACGGCCCGGTGCCGATCGCCGCCTTGCCGGAGTTGAAGCCCTCGGCCGCCGTCTCCTTGGTCGAGAAGTCCTTCGCCGCCTGGTGGGAGACGATGAACAGGCGCACGAAGTCGTTCGGCAACGTCGCGGCCGGGCCGTCGGTCTTGATGTGCACGGTGTGGGGATCGACGATCACGACCTCCTTCACCCGGCGCACGTAGATCAGCAGGGTGGTGGGGCCGGTGACCACCGGGATGCGCTCGATGGAGAACTTGACGTCCTCGGCGGTGAAGTCCGAGCCGTCGTGGAACTTCACGCCCTGTCGCAGCTTGAACTCCCAGGTGGTGTCGTCGAGCGGGCGCCACGACTCGGCGAGCCCCGGCTCGATCTGGAGATCGTCGCCGCTCCACACCAGGGTGTCGAAGATGTGCTTGGCGGCGTCGGCATGCGTGCCGAGCGCGGAGTAGTGGGGGTCGAGTGACTCCGGTCCGCCGCGCACCCCGACAGTGAGCGTCTGGGCGACGGCGCCGGCGCCGAGGACGGCGGCGAGCGCGGCCGCCGCGACGGTGGAAAGGGCCTTGAACCTCATCGCGTCCTCCCTCGTCACCCAGGGGGTGAATGGTCGTTGGTGGGGGCGGTGGCCGGTGGGCCCGGCAGACACCGCGCGCGGTGATAATCCGAGCGCGCCGGCGGCGCGTCAACCATCGCCCTCGGGCGCGAGGCCGCTCACGGCGAGACGGCGAGCCCCGCCAGACGCAGGCCGGCCGTCGCCTGCTCCCAGTACGCGCCGGCGCGCGCCTCGGCCAGCGCGAGCAGGGTGCCCGTCGGATAGGCGCCGTCGGCGCCGCGCTCCCCGGCCGGACATCCGGTGAGGACCGCCAACGCCTCGTGCACCGTCTCCACCGCCCAGACGTGGAATCGCCCGGCGGCGCAGGCCTCGACCACGTCCGGTCGCAGCATGAGATCGCGCACGTTCGCGCGCGGCAGCAGCACGCCCTGGGTTCCGGTCAGACCGGCGTCGCGGCAGACGTCGAAGAAGCCCTCGACCTTCTCGGTCACCGCGCCCACCGGTTGGATGTGGCCGTGCTGGTCGATGGCGCCGGTCATCGCCCGGTCCTGGCGGATGGCGACGCCGGTGAGGGCGCTCAGCAGGCAGCAGGCCTCGGCGCCGGAGGCCGAGTCGCCGTCGATGCCGCCGTAGCTCTGCTCGAAGGCGATCGAGGCGCTGAATGCGAGCGGGTGGTCGGTGCGTAGCAGGTGCCGCAGCAGGCCGCCGAGGATGTAGAAGCCCTTGGTGTGGATGGCGCCGCTCAGGTTCGCCTCGCGCTCGATGTTGATGGTGCCGGCGGTGCCGGGGCCGATGGTCGCGGTGATGCGTGCCGGGAAGCCGTAGGTCAGCGGGCCGGCGTGCGTGACCGCGAGGCCGTTGATCTGTCCGACGGTGCTGCCGCGGGTCTGGATGCGGATGACACCCTCGGCGATGCGCTCGCTGAAGCGGCGCGCCGGGAGGTCGGTGCGTCGGCGGGTGCGGCGCACCGCCTCACGGACGTGCTCCGCACCGACCAGCTCGGCGCCGGCCTTGCCGGCGACGAACGCCGCCTCGCGGGCGATGTCGGCGAGGCGCCCGAAGCGCGTGGTCAGGCGATCCTGACGCGAGGCGATACGCGCGCCGTGCTCGGCGATCGCGGCCACCGCCGTGGCGTCGAAGTGCGACAGCCCCTCGGCGTCGGCGAGCCGCGCGAGCACGCTCGCGTACATCGTGACGCCCTGGGTGTCGCTCGGCATCGTGCTGTCGAAGTCGGCGAGGACCTTGAACAACTGCGGAAAGTCGGGGTCGGCGCTGTCGAGCGCGGCATGCACGTCCGGCTCGCCGATCAGCACGACCTTCACCCGCACCGGGATCGGCTCCGGGGTCAGGACGGCTCCCCCGTTGGGCCCCTGCTGGGGCGGGGTGATCTCGAGCTGGCCGTTGCGAAGGGTGCGCATCAGCGCGCGCCAGGCCCCCGGCTCGGCGAGGACCTCGCGCGCGTCGAGGAGCAGGAACCCGCCGTCGGCGCGCAGCAGCGCGCCGGCGTGGATCATGAGGTGGTCGGCCAGCGGCGGGTCGCCCGGCGCGAGCGGGCGGTCGATTCCGCCCAGCAGGTTGCGCGCGCTGGGCGCGTTCTCCACCACCACCGGGCACGGCTCGTCCTCGCGGTGGGCGCTGAGCAGGTTGACGCGATAACGCCGCGCCAGTGCCGGCTCGGCGGCGATCGCGGCGTGGTGTTGACGGACGTCGGCCACCAGGTCGGCCAGGAAGCGCGCGACGTCGGCACCGTCGAACTCGCGCCGCACGCGGTCGCACTCACGGTCGAGCGTGGCCTCGACCTCGTCCTGGAACAGCGCGCGGACGGCCTCGCGATGCCGGGTGTGCACGTCCTGGGTCTTCAGGTTCACGGTCTCCAGCGCGCGCTGATAGTGGGCGGCACGCTCGCGCATCCGGGCGACGTCGTCGGCGGCGATGGTGCCCGCGGCCTGCAGCCGCGCGATCTCCGCCGGCGGGGTCGGCTCGCCGTCGACCAGCGGCAGGATCATCGGGCGTTGGGCCTCGCCGGCCGAGACCATGGTGAGCGCCATGGCGTTCTCGCGGAGCTCCTGATCGAAGGGCGCGGTGATCGCGTGGAGCTCGGCCTGCGCCGACTCCTCCAGCGCCGCGCGGCGCGCACGCACGAGCTCCGAGCTCAGCACCTTCGGCAGCTCGCCGACCACGAAGTCCACCAGATCGTCGATCCGCTGGCGGAACGCCTCGCCGCGCCCGCGGGGCAGGGTGAGTGCCCGTGGCTGCTCCGGGCTCTGGAAGCCATGGACCAGACATCGGTCCGGCGCCGGCGCCCCGCACGGACGGACCTCGGCGAGCATCTGTCGCACCAGGGTCATGCGACCGGTGCCGGGAAGGCCACGGACGAACACGTTCTGCCCCGGAGCGGAGGTCTCGAGGCCGAAGGCCAGTGCCTCGATGGCGCGGTCCTGGCCGACCACCTCACCACCGGCCGGCATCTGCGCGGTGCTTCGAAACGGCAGTGCGCTCGGGTCACACCGCCAACGCAGCCGCTCGACCGGCACCGCGAGGGCGCACTCGGCGACGGTGGCGGTCGGTGCGGGCTCGTCGGTCATCGTCTGGCTCCGTCTCGATGCGTCGGGCGCGGGCGATGGTACCTGCCGGGACCTCGGTGGTAAGGCGCCCGCGAGCACGCGGCGACGTCCTCTGCTGCCGGGCGGCCGCGGCGGGCCGCCCCCACGGCAACCGCCTCGCCGGTAGGGGCGGGGGTGCCACCCCCGCCCGTGGGCTCACGCGGCAACGGCCTGTGCGACCTGGTAGCGCGGTCCCCGCTCTATCCGGTCGAGATAGGACGCGTGCGCCGGTGAGCCCTCGGGCCAGGCGGCGAGGAAGGCGGCGCGAAACGCCGCCGCGTCGTAGGGCACGGCGACCGCGTCGACGCGCAAGCGTCCGATGCGCGCGCCGTAGAGCACTGGATGGGGCGAGGGGTGAACCGAGATTCGCGTCGCGACACCGAAACGGGTGTGGTGGAAATTCGGCATGCCGGCGGCGCCGTTGTTGATCACCAGCGCGCGATCGCCGACGCGTCGCAGCAGCGGCAGACAGGTGTGGCTGCATGCGAAGACGTCGACCCGGGCGGCGGCGAAGGCCTCGGCGGCGGCCGCTCGCGCGCGCGGCTCGAGCAGGCTCTCGGTGGCGAAGCCCCAGCCGGCGAGCGACCAGGCGTCACCGTGGACGGCTGCCACTCGATGGCCGCCGATCGCGAGCAGGGCGTGCATCGGCAACGAGGCGAGTCGGCGAGCCCGGGCCGCGCTGGCCGTCCGGCGTAGCCGCGCGATGATCGCGTTCGAGCGCGCGACGGTGAGGTCGTCGACGAAGTCCGGATAGGCGCAGCCGCAGCCGTCCTCGCCGCGCTCCGGACCGAGCTCGGTCTCGACGTTGCCGCGCAACGCATGCTGCGCGCAGGCGAGGTCGTCCACGCGCGCGAACCACGTGGGCTCGGCGTCGAACCAGTGGAAGTCGCCGTTCAACACCACCGGTGCGACCGCGCGCTCGTCGCGCGCCATCGCCACCAGTCGCTCCAGCGCCCAGGCGTTGCCGTACACGCCGCCCGCGACGTAGACCGTCTCGCTCTCCAGCACCGGCTCTCCGGCGCCGAGGGCCCGCGGATCGTAACGGTAATCGAGCGGGCAGCTTCGCCCGGGCGTATCGGATCCTTCCGCGACTCGCGCCTTCACGTCGTCGGCCAGCATTACCGTCACTCCGCCATCGCATCCGCCCCGCCGTGCTCGGCCGCGAGCCGCCGCAGCCGGCGCGCCTCCAACGGGGCCACCAGCACCGTCAACATCGGTGGCACCAGGATCAGCGTCAGCACCGCTGACAGCGCGAGCCCGCCGACCACCACCGAGCCCAGCCCGCGATAGAGCTCCGAGCCCGCGCCCGGGAACATCACCAGCGGCAGCATCCCGAACACGCTGGTCAGCGTCGACATGAAGATCGGGCGCATGCGGTTACGGGTCGCGGTGACGATGGCGTCGATCGCGTCCATGCCGTCCTCGCGCAGGTGCGCGAGGGTCTGGTGCACCAGCAGAATCGCGTTGTTGACCACGATGCCGATCAGGATCACGAAGCCGAGGAGGGTCAGCATGTCGAGCGGCTGGAACACGCTCGTGTTCAGCAGTGCGAGGCCGGCCACCCCCCCGGCGGCGGCGACCGGCACCGACAGCATGATCACCAACGGGTAGACGAAGCTCTCGAACAACACCGCCATCACCAGGTACACGATGACCAGCGCGAGCAGGAGCTGCACCAGCATCGCGTCCCAGGTCTGCGCGAGTTGGTCCGCAGTGCCCGAGAGCCCGAGTCGCACGCCGCGCGGCAAGCCCTCGGCCTCGAGCGGGCCCATCACCTGCGCGCGCAGGGTGTCGAGCGCGGCCTCGAGCGGGATGCCGGCGGCGGGGCGAATCTCGAGGGTGATGGTGCGCGCGCGCTCGCGGTGGCGAATCTCCGTCGGGCCGGAGGTCATCTCCACCTGCGAGAGCGAGCTCACCGGCACGATGCGCCCGGCCGACGTCACCACCGGCAGATCGCCGATGCCCTGGGTCTCGGTGATTGCGCGGTCCGGTCCGCGCAGCGTGAGGTCCATGCGATTGGAGCCGACCGTCACCTCGGCCACCCGCAGGCCGTCGTTGAACGCGTCGATGGTCTCGCCGAGCTCGCGCGCGCTCACGCCGTTGTCGGCCAGACGCACGCGCGCGGGGACCACCCTGACCTCCGGCGCCCCGAGCTCGAGCCCCGGGTTCGGGCGGAACTGGTGACCGGCGTCGCGCGGGAACACGTCGACCACCTTGCGCACCGCCCGTCCCGCCACCGCGAGGATCGTCTCCAGGTCCGGGCCGGAGATGTCGAGATCGATCTTGCGGCCCGAGCCGATGCCGCGGCCGAAGATCGAAGGCTGGTTGATGAAGCCGAAGGTCCCGGGCTCCTCGAACACCGGTCCGCGCAGCACCGGGATCAACTCGCCGGCGCGCTGCGCCTCGATCGCCGACGCACCGACGAAGGTGCTCGCGCGGGTGGCGACGAAGAAGAATCGCTCGATCTTGGGCGGCTCGTCGGGTGCGGCCTCCGGCCCGGAGACGACCGCCCAGTACGGGCGCACCGCGTCCTCGATGCGCTGCGCGATCGCGCGCATGGTGTCGAGGTTGTAGCCGGGCGGGGGGATGACCACACCGAAGACCAGGTTGCGGTTGCCTTCCGGCAGATACTCGAGCTTGGGCAGGAAGCGCACTGCCAGGCCGGCGGCGGCGACCGCGAGCACGGTGACGACGGTGATCGCGGCGAGGCGACTGCGCACCACGCGGCGCACGAACCCGACGGTCACACCGACGAGCTGGCCGGCGATGGTATCGAGCACCGGGATGCGGAGCCGGGTGAGCCCGGCGTCCATCCCACCCGCGTCGACACGCCCGCGCAGGATGCGCTGCGAGAGCGCGGGAATGACGGTGATCGAGACCACCAGCGACAGCATCACCGCCACCGAGATCGCCACCGCGATGTCACGGAAGAGCTGCCCGACCTCGAGATCGAGGATGAGGATCGGGATGAACACCATCACCGTGGTCAGGGCCGAGACCAGCACCGCTCCCCACACTTGGCGGGCGCCCTGGTAGGCGGCCTCGCGCGCGGACCGGCCCTCCTCGCGCAGCCGATAGACGTTCTCCAGCACCACGATTGCGGCGTCGACCACCATGCCGACCGCGAACGCCAGCCCGGCGAGCGAGATGACGTTGATCGAGCGTCCGAGGGCGGCCATCGCGACGAAGGCGCCGATCACCGAGACCGGAATCGCGATCGAGATGATGAGGGTCGCCCGGATCGAGCGCAGGAACAGCAGCAAGACGATCGCCGCCAGCGTGCCGCCGACCCAGATGTTCTGCTGCACCAGCTCGATTGCGGAGTTGATGTAGACCGTCTCGTCGTAGACCTGGAGCACGGTGAGGCCGGCGTCGGGCATCGGCCCGGACTCGAGCTCGGCGATCGCGGCGCGGATTCCGGCCATGGTCTCGATGACGTTGGCGCCGCTCTGGCGTAGAGCGTTGAACGCCATCGCCGGCTCGCCCAGCATGCGGATGCTCGCCGTCGGATCCTTGTAGCCGAAGGCGACGTCGGCGACCTCGCCGACGGTGACCCGCGCGAGCCTGCCGGTGTCGGCGTCGCTCGACGAGCGCAACACCACCTCGCGCACCGCCTCCAGTGTGCTCAGCTCGCCCTCGGTGCGGACCACGTAGCGGCGCTTGCCCTCGTCGACGTCGCCGGCCGAGAGCGAGGCGTTGGCGTCGCGCAGGGCGCGTACCACGTCGCTCACCGTCAGGTGGTAGCGCGCGAGGAGCTGCGGCTGCACGGTGACGTGGATCTCGCGCTCCGAGCCACCGAAGACGTTGACCCGACTCACACCCGCGACGCGCTCGATGCGGTCCTTGACCACGTCCTCGACGAAGTCGCCGTAGGTGTGGATGGGACGCTCGTTCCCGGGCTGGCGCCGCACGATGAACCAGGCGATCGGGTTGTCCTCGCTACCGGCGGTGTCGAGGGTGGGCTGGTCGGTCTCGTCGGGATATCCGGCGACGCGGTCGAGCCGGTTCGACACCAGCAGCAGCGCCCTGTCCATGTTGGTGTCGACGTCGAACTCGAGCGTGACCCGACTGCGTCCCTGCTCCGCCTGGCTGGTGAGGGTGACCAGACCCTCCAGGCCCGCCATCTGCTCTTCCTGGCGGTTGACGAGCTCGCGCTCGACCTCCGCCGGCGCCGCGCCGGGCCACAGGGTCTGCACCGTGATCACCGGCCGGTTCACGTCCGGGGCGAGCTGGATCGGAATCGTGCGCAACGCGACGAGGCCGAACAGCACCGTCAGCAGCACCGCGGCGATGACCGCGATGGGCCGATCGATGGCGAGCCGGATGAGATTCACGGTCGAGGTGCGGGTGACGAGAGGCGCGTGCTCACGACGTCGAGCGCTCGACCCGGACCTTGTCGTTCGGGCGCAGTCGCTCGTTGCCGCGCACGACCACGATGTCGCCCGGGCTCAGGCCATCGAGCACCTCGAAGCGATTGCCGATCGCCGCTCCGAGACGCACGGTGCGTTGCTCCGCGGTGTCGTCGTTCACGCGGTAGACCACTGCCCTGTCTCCCTGGCGGGTCACCGCGTCCTTGTGCACCGAGACCACCGACCGCGCGGCGCTCGCCGGCACGTGGACGGTGACGCTCTGCTCCGCGGCGAGACGTCCGTCGACATCGCCGAAGCGTGGCACGAAGCGCACCGCGCGGGTCCGCGTCAGCGCGTTCTCCTCCGGCACCACCGCGCGCACGGCTGCCGGGTGGGTGGAGCCGTCGTCCAGCGTCACCGTGACCTCGGTCTCGGGGCCGAGGCCGCCGAGGCGGTCGAACGGGACGTCGGCCTCGATCTCGAGATCGCGATCGCCGAGCATTCGAGCCACCGCTTGCCCGGCCTGCACGTAGGCGCCGGTCTCGGTGAGGCGTTGGGTGATCACGCCGTCGTAGGGCGCGCGGATCTCGGTGCGGGCCAGGTTGATCTCGGCCAGACGCAGCTCGGCCCGCGCGCCGGCCAGGGCCGCGGTCGCCTCCACCACCTCGGTCTCGGCGATGACCTCTTGCTGGCGCGCATCGTCGTAGAGCGCACGGCTGGTAGCCTGAGTCTGCTTCAGTCGCTCCAGGCGCTCGCGCTCCTGGCGGGCGAGCGCGAGCCGCGCGCGACGTGTCTGCAGGCGGGCCTCGGCCTCCCCGAGTCGTCCGGCCGCGATGTCGCGAGCGACCGTCAGCATGTCGGGATCGAGCCGGGCGATGATCTCGCCGCGCGCGACGCGGTCGCCGACGTCGGCGCCGAAGCCCGCCACCGGCCCGTGGACCTGGGCCGCCACCGTGCCGGCCTGACGGGGCACCAGTCGCCCGAGCACCGGCACGGTCTGAGTCACGGTCTCGCTGCGGACCGTGTCGACGCGCACGAGGGAGGGCTGCTGCTGGCCGAGGGCGGCGGCGCTCACGGTGATCAGGACGGTGAGCAGTGCGCCGCGCAGTGACGGCCCGCGCCGCGGGTGCTCGCAGGTGACGGGATCGCGCACGACGGCTCCGTGCCTTCGCCCCCGGGTCGGGGCGGTCGGATTCTACCCGCAACCGGCGCGCCGGCCGTGTCTCGGTCGTCCCCGGCCGGAGGCGAAACCCCGGGGAGGTCGCGCTCGCGCGCGGCCCGGCGCGGCGGCTACGCCTCGCTCCAGCAGCGCTGGAACAGGCGGCGCATGAAGGTCTCGCACTCCTCGATCTGCGACAGCGCGATGAACTCGTCGGGCTTGTGCGCCTGCTCGATGCTGCCGGGGCCACAGATCACGGTCGGGATGCCGCCTTCCTGGAAGATCCCGGCCTCGGTGCCGAAGGCCACCTTGCCGGTCGAGTTGCGCCCGGTCAGCGCCTTGACCAGCTGCACCACCTCGTCGTCCTCGGCCGCCGCGAGGCCCGGGATCTGCGACCGCCGCTCCCAGGTGAAGCCGGTGGCGGTCGAGAAGGCGTGCATCTCCGGCTCGACCTTCTCGGTCACGAATTGCTGCACCTCGGCCAGCAGCGCATGGGGGTCGTCCTGCGGCAGATGGCGGAACTCGAAGTCGAACCAGCAGTCCTTGGGGACGATGTTGAGCGCGGTGCCGCCCTGCACCACGCCGGTGTGGATGGTGGTGTAGGGCGGTGAGTAGTCGTGGTCGTGCGGGCCGTGGTCACGGTGGCGGCGGGCCATCGACTTCATGTGGGCGATGGTCTCCGCCGCCGCCTCGACCGCGTTGACCCCCATGTGGGCGAGGCTCGAGTGCGCCTCGTGGCCGCGGACGTGGCAGCGATAGCTCAACTTGCCCTTGTGCCCGCTGATGACCTGCATCTCGGTCGGCTCGCCGACGATGCACATCCGCGGGCGCACTGCCTTGCTTTCCAGCAGGTGCATCAGCCCGTGCACCCCGAGGCAGCCCACCTCCTCGTCGTACGAGAGGCAGAGATGCAGCGGGGTCTCGATCGGGCGGGCGAGGAACTCCGGCGCGAGCGCGAGCGCGACGGCGATGAAGCTCTTCATGTCGCTGGTTCCGCGACCGAACAGCAGTCCGTCGCGCTCGACCACCGAGAACGGATCGCTGCTCCAGTCCTGGCCGTCGATGGGGACCACGTCGGTGTGGCCGGAGAGCGCGATGCCCGGGCGGTCGGTCGGGCCCAGGGTGGCGTAGAGGTTGGCCTTGCCGCCGGTCTCGTCGTAGGCGAGCTCCGATTCGATGCCGAGACCGGTGAGGTAGCCGCGGACCTCCTCGATCAGCTCGAGATTGGAGTTGCGGCTGACCGTGTCGAAGGCGATGAGTCTGCGAATCATGTCGAGACTGGCGGGAGAGGCGGGCACGAATCCAATCCTCGTACGAACGAACCGGCTCGGAGATTACCATGGTCGCCCCGCCGTCACCGGCGGTGGTCCCGCCGATGCCGCCGAGGAGAGATCCAGATGACGACCGCGCGACCGCCCCGCATCGCCCTGCTCGGGCTGGTGCTGGAGAGCAACGCCTTCGCCCCCGTCGCCACCGAGTCCGATTTCCGCGCCCGCACCTACGTCGAGGGCGAGGCCCTGCTCGAGGCTGCCCGCGCCCCGGTCTCGTCGCTGCCGACGGAGATGAGCGCGTTCGTGCGTGCGATGGATGCCACCGGGCCGTGGGAGCCGCTGCCGGTGATCCTGACCGGTTGCCCACCCTGGGGTCCGGTCGACCACGCCTTTTTCGAGCGCACGGTGGCCGCGATGGTCGAGCGCCTGCGTGCGGCCGGGTCGGTCGACGGGGTCTACGTGGCCAACCACGGCGCCATGGTCTCCACCGAGACCCCGGACCCCGACGGTGAGATGCTCGCGCGCATCCGCGCCGCCGTCGGCCCGGCGGCGGCCATCGTCGGCACCCTCGACCTCCACGCCAACCTGTCGGAGCGGATGGTCGAGAGCGCCAGCGTGCTGATCGGCTACCAGACCAACCCCCATGTCGACATGCTCGAGCGCGGCGAGGAGGCCGCGTTCACGATGCGTCGCCTCCTGGCCGGGATGCGCCCGCACCCGGTCCTCGTGCGCCTGCCGATCGTCGCCCCTAGCGTGACCCTGCTCACCCGGGAGGGCCCGTACGCGGACCTGATCGACCTCGGCCAGCGCCGCCAGCGCGAGCTCGCCGGCGCGGTGCTCAACGTCACCGTGCTCGGCGGGTTCGCCTTCGGTGACACGCCGAAGAACGGTCTCGCGATCCTGGTCACCGCCCGCGACGATCCCGCGCCGGCGAGGGCGCTGGCGCGTGAGTTGGCCGAGCGCGCCTGGGCCGAGCGGGCGCGGTTTCGAAAGCGGCTCACCGCCATCGAGGATGCGGTGGCGATCGCGCGCGCCGCGGCCGACGACCCGGCGAGCCCGGCCCACATCCTCGCCGACTCTGGTGACAACCCGGGGGGCGGTGGCAGCGGCAACACCACCGCGCTGCTGGCCGCGCTGGTGGAATCGGGTGTGCGCGGCGTGCTGTTCGGCTCGATGTTCGACCGCGAGCTCGCGATGCAGGCCCACCGGCTGGGGGTCGGCGCGCGCTTCGAGGCGGTGTTCAATCGCGAGCCATGGAGCGAGTTCTCACCCCGGCTCGCGTTGCCGGCGCGGGTGGTGGCCCTCGGCGACGGCCGCTTCGTCGGGCGGCGTGGGATCTACGCCGGTCGCGCGGTCGATCTCGGCCCCTCCTGCGCTCTCGCCCTGGGTCCGGAGGAGGGTGTCACCGCGGTGGTGATCAGTCGCCGCCTGCAGACCGCAGACCCCTTGTTCTTCGAGCACCTCGGGCTCGACCCGGGGGCCGCGCGCACCGTGTGCGTGAAGTCCCGGGGGCACTTCCGGGCCGGGTTCGACCTCTGGTTCGGCCCCGACCGGGTGATCGAGGTGGACACCCCCGGGCTCACCGCCCCGGTGCTGGAGCGGTTGCCCTGGAAGCGCCTGCCGCGGCCGGTCTACCCGCTCGACGCGGACACCGAGTGGGCGTGGTCCGGCCCCCTCGTGGGCTGAGCTCGGCCCGCCTCGGGCGGCGCCGGACGGTCTCCTCGACCGGCTCCGGGGCCTGCCCTCGGGCGGGCAGTTTCGGTCGCCCTCGCGTTTGACTCGCCCCGCCGAACCGGGCATAACGGGCGCCGGTGTCGCGCTCGGGGGCACCCCCCTCGGGGCGGCCGGTCACCATACAAATTCGACGAGGGGAAGCACATGAAGCGCATGCTGTCGCTCGCCGGGGCGATGTTGGCGGCGGTGATACTCACCGCCCTGCCTGCCCGGGCGAAGGAGCTCACCATCGGGTTGGCCTCGGAGCCGACCTCCATGGATCCGCACTTCCACAATCTGGGGCCGAACAACTCGCTGCTCAGCCACCTCTTCGACGGGCTGATCGATCAGGACGAGAACCAGCAGCTCGTGCCCGGGCTCGCGGTGTCGTGGAAGGCGCTCGACGATCTCACCTGGGAGTTCAAGCTGCGCCAGGGTGTGAAGTGGCACGACGGCTCGCCGTTCACCGCCGACGACGTCATCTTCACCTTCGAGCGCGCACCGAACGTCGAGGGCAGCCCCGGGAGCTTCGGTCTCTACACCAAGGGCAAGACCCTGGTGAAGGTCGACGACTTCACCATCCACATGAAGACCGCCGAGCCCTGGCCGCTCCTGCCCCAGGACGTCTCGAGCATCATGATCATCTCGAGGAAGAACGGCGAGGGTGCGACGACCGCCGACTACAACTCCGGCAAGGCGGCGATCGGCACCGGTCGTTACAAGTACGCCGAGTACGTGCCCGGCGACCGCATCGTCATGGAGCGCAACGAGGGCTGGTGGGGCAACAAGGGCGAGTGGACCAAGCTCACCTTCAAGCCGATCAAGTCCTCGCCCTCGCGCGTGGCCGCCTTGCTCGCGGGTGACGTCGACCTCATCGAGCAGACACCCACCGTCGACATCGAGCGGCTGAAGAAGGATCCCAACCTCAACCTGAGCGAGGGTATCTCCAACCGCGTCATCTACCTGCACATGGATCACTGGCGCGACGATTCGCCGTTCATCAAGGGCAAGGATGGCTCGAGCATCAAGAATCCGTTGAAGGACCACCGTGTCCGACTCGCGTTGTCGAAGGCGATCAATCGCCCGGCCATCGTCTCGCGGGTGATGGAGGACGTCGCGGTTCCGGCGGGGCAGCTCCTGCCGCCCGGGTTCTTCGGTGTCAGCGAGAACCTGAAGCCGCTCGAGTACGACCCCGAGGGCGCCAAGAAGCTCCTGGCCGACGCCGGCTATCCGGATGGCTTCAAGCTCACCCTGCACGGCCCGAACGACCGCTACATCAACGACGCCAAGATCGCCGAGGCGATCGGTCAGATGTTGAGCCGCATCGGGGTCCAGACCGAGGTGGTCACCATGCCGCGCAGCGTGTTCTTCAACCGCGCCTCGCGTGGCGGGCCGGACGGCACGCCGGAGTTCAGCTTCTTCCTCGTCGGCTGGGGCTCGGGCACTGGTGAGGCCTCCTCGCCGCTGCGCTCGCTGCTGCACAGCTACGACAAGGAGCGTGGGTTCGGCGCTGCCAACCGCGGCCGTTACTCGAATCCCGAGGTCGACAAGTTGATCGAGGAAGCGGTGGTGACCATCGACGACGCCAAGCGCGGCGCGGCGCTCGCCCGAGCCACCGATCTGGCGATCGGGGACGTCGGGATCATCCCGCTGCACTATCAGGTGAACGTCTGGGCGTCGAAGAAGGGCATCAAGTACAGAGCCCGCACCGACGAGGCGACCACCGCCTTCAGCGCGTACTCGGAGTAGGCGCTCCCGACCCCGGCCCCACCCGCGTCCGCGGGTGGGGCCGCGTCCGGGTCGGAGGAGCGTGCGGCCGCGCCTGATCCGCGGCCCGCGAGGGTGACACCATGTCCGTATTCATCATCCGCCGGCTGCTGCAGAGCCTCGGCGTCATCTTCGTGATGTCGATGATCGTGTTCTTCGGCGTCAACGTGGTCGGCAACCCGGTCGACATCCTGGCCTCCGACGACATGACCCAGGAGCAGATCCAGGCCTTCGTGGCGCGCCTCGGGCTCGACCGGCCGATCTACGAGCAGTACTGGTACTTCGTCCTCAATGCGCTGCGTGGCGATCTGGGCAACTCGTTCGTGTTCGCCGAGCCCGCGCTCAAGCTCATCCTCCAGCGGCTACCGGCGACGCTCGAGCTCGCGCTCGCGTCGATGTTCCTGTCGGTGGTCATCGGTATTCCGCTCGGGATCTACGCCGGGCTGCGGCCCGAGGCGCGGAGCTCGAAAGTGATCATGGCGAGCTCGATCCTCGGCTTCAGCCTGCCCACGTTCTGGGTCGGTCTCATGTTCATCATGGTGTTCGCGGTGATGCTCGGTTGGCTGCCGTCGACCGGACGTGGTGACACCACCGAGCTGCTCGGCATCCAGGTGAGCTTCCTGACCTGGGACGGCCTGCAGCACCTGTTGCTACCAGCGATCAACCTCGCGCTGTTCAAGATGTCGCTGGTGATTCGTCTCGCGCGCGCCGGCACCCGCGAGGTGGCGCTGCAGGACTACGTGAAGTTCGCCCGCGCCAAGGGGCTCAGCGCCCGCCGGGTGGTCCTGGTCCACATCATGAAGAACATCATGATCCCGGTCGTCACCGTGCTCGGCCTGGAGCTCGGCGGCGTCATCGCGTTCTCGGTGGTCACCGAGACGGTCTTCGCCTGGCCGGGTATCGGCAAGCTCCTCATCGACTCGATCCAGCTCCTCGATCGGCCGGTGGTCGTCGCCTATCTGATCATCACCGTGCTGATGTTCATCCTCATCAACCTGGTGGTCGACATCCTCTACTCGGTGCTCGACCCCCGCGTGCGGCTGAAGGACGTGAAGTCATGAGCACCACCACCGAGCACCTGCAGGCGACCGCGGCCGCCATGCCCACGGCGCCGCGCGTGGAGAGCCCGCTGCGACGGTTCACCGCCGCGTTCTTCGAGAGTCGGATCGCGACGGCCGCATTCGGGATGCTGTTGTTGGTGGTGGCGATCGCGCTGTTCGCGCCCTGGCTCTCGCCGCAAGACCCCTACGACCTGGCGGTGGTCGACATCATGGACAGCCGCATGGCCCCGGGCGAGGAGGCGATGGCCGGCTTCACCTTCTGGCTCGGCAGCGACGGCGCCGGTCGCGACATGCTGAGCGCGATCTTCTACGGTCTACGCATCAGCCTCGGGGTCGGCGTCGCGAGCGGGCTCATCGCGATGCTCATCGGCATGTGCATCGGACTCACCGCGGCCTACTTCGGCGGACGGGTGGACGCGGTGATCATGCGCATCGTCGACCTCCAGCTCAGTTTCCCGGCGATTCTGGTGGCGTTGATCCTGGTCGCGATCCTCGGCAAGGGTGTGGACAAGGTGATCATCGCCCTGGTCACGGTGCAGTGGGCCTACTACGCCCGCACGGTGCGCGGCAGCGCACTGGTCGAGCGCAGCAAGGAGTACATCGAGGCGGCGACCTGCCTCGCGCTCAGCCATCGCCGAATCGTGTTCCGGCACCTGCTCCCGAACTGTCTGCCGCCGATGATCGTCGTCGTCACGCTGCAGACCGCCCACGCCATCTCGCTGGAGGCGACGCTCAGCTTCCTCGGCGTCGGTCTGCCGCAGACCGAGCCGTCGCTCGGCCTGCTCATCTCCAACGGCTTCGAGTACATGATGAGCGGGAAGTACTGGATCAGCTTCTTCCCCGGGCTCGCGTTGCTGATCACCATCGTGTCGATCAACCTGGTCGGCGATCAGCTCCGTGACGTGCTCAACCCACGGCTCGAGCGCTGAGCACGAAGCGGCTGACGATGAACGCTGGCAAGCAACCGACCCTCGAGGTCGAGGATCTCCGCACGCACTTCTTCACCAAGGCGGGCGTGGTGAAGGCGGTCGACGGCGTGAGCTTCGCCGTCGGTCAGGGCGAGGTGCTCGGCCTGGTCGGCGAATCGGGTTCCGGGAAGTCCGTCACCGGGTTCTCGATTCTCGGGTTGGTGGATCCACCGGGTCGGGTCGTCGGCGGTCGCATCCTGTTCAAGGGCGAGGACCTGGTCCCACTCGGCGAGGACCGAATGCGCGCCCTGCGTGGGTCGCGAATCGCGATGATCTTCCAGGATCCGATGATGACCCTGAACCCGGTGCTGCGGGTCGACACGCAGATGATCGAGGCGATCCTCGCGCACCGGAAGGTGAGCAAGGCGGCCGCCTACGACCGCGCGCGCGAGACGCTGATGCGGGTGGGTATCGCGTCGCCGGACGAGCGTCTGCGCTCGTACCCGCACCAGTTCTCGGGGGGAATGCGCCAACGCGTGGCGATCGCCATCGCGTTGCTCAACGAGCCGGACCTGATCATCGCCGACGAGCCGACCACCGCGCTCGACGTCACGATCCAGGCCCAGATCCTCTACGAGGCGCAGAAGCTTTGTCGGGAGACGGGAACCGCGCTCATCTGGATCACCCACGATCTCACCGTGGTCGCGGGCCTCGCCGACCGCATCTGCGTGATGTACGCGGGCCGCGATGTGGAGCAGGGGACGGTCGACCAGGTGCTCGACCATCCCCTGCACCCGTACACCCACGGTCTCATCGGCTCGGTGCCGAGCCGCAACCGCCGTGGCGCGCGGCTGCAGCAGATCCCGGGGATGACGCCGTCGCTGCTGAACCTCGCCCCCGGCTGCGCCTTCCGGTCGCGTTGCCCACGGGCGACCGATCGCTGCGAGGCCGAGCCCACCGTGACCATGCGCGGCGATGGACGTCGCGTGCGCTGCTTCAATCCGGTAGATGCCGATGTCAGTGCTTGAGAGCCAGAGCTCGACCCGGGTGGTGCCCGGATCCGCCGCCGGCGAGCCGCCGCTGATCGAGGTCCGCCACCTCTCGAAGCGGTTCGTGAAGGCCCTCGATCTGGCGGAGAAGATCGCGGCCCGACTCGGCGCCGACGTGCACGAGGAGGTCGTTCACGCCGTCGACGACGTGAGCCTCGCGGTGTCGAAGGGGGAGGTGGTCGGCCTCGTCGGCGAGTCCGGCTGCGGCAAGTCGACGCTCGGGCGCATGGTCGCCGGGATCCTCGCCCCGAGTAGTGGCGAGATCCTCTACCGCGGCTCCGACCGCGCGACCCTCGACGGGGCGGCTGCGCGCCGCGCCGCGCTGGCGGTGCAGATGATCTTCCAGGACCCCTTCGCGTCGCTGAACCCACGCATGCGGGTGGCGGACATCGTCGGCGAGGCGGCGCGGGTGCACGGCCTCGTCGACGCCGCGGGCTTCGACGCCTACCTCGACGAGGTGTTGCGCCAGTGTGGTCTCGACCCGAGCTTCAAGCGACGCTATCCGCACCAGTTCTCGGGCGGGCAACGCCAGCGGATCGGGATCGCGCGAGCGCTGGCGGTGAAGCCGGAGTTCATCGTCTGCGACGAGTCGGTGGCCGCGCTCGATGTCTCCATCCAGGCGCAGATCCTCAATCTGTTCATGGATCTGCGCGAGTCGCTCGGTCTCACCTACCTCTTCATCAGCCACGACCTCGGGGTGGTCGAGCACCTCAGTGACCGGGTGGTGATCATGTACCTCGGGCGGGTGGTCGAGAGCGCGCCGACCGAGGCGCTGTTCGACGAGGCGAATCATCCCTACACCCAGGCCTTGTTGCGCGAGGTGCCGCGGCTGGAGAGCCGCCATTCGAGCTTCGAGCCGATCAAGGGCGAGATCCCGTCACCGCTCGATCCCCCGCCCGGCTGCCACTTCCATCCCAGGTGCCCGCACGCCATGGCGCGTTGCCGTGAGGAGGCGCCAGCCTTGCGCGAGATCGCTCCGGGGCGGATGTCGGCGTGTCACCTGAACGACGGCTGAGTCCGCCGCCGGTATCGGATCTGTGCATCGCCGGCGTGCTGCGCCGGACCGCGCCGCGCGCCCCGGCGCTGCCGCTGGTGGTGGACTCGCCTCACAGCGGACGCGTCGAGCCGCCGGACTTCGGCCACGCGATCGGGCGGGCGCGGCTGCTGGCGACGGTCGACGCCCTTGTCGACGATCTGTTCGACGCCGCACCGCAGCACGGAGCGACCCTGCTCCGCGCGCTGTTCCCGCGCACCTACATCGATCCCAACCGTGCGCCCGACGACATCGACGAGACGCTGCTGGCAGGGCGTTGGCCGGGGCGGCTGCGCCCGAGCGAGAAGTGCAGCGTGGGCATCGGCCTCATCGCGCGGCGCGATCCGATCGGTCCGATCTACGACCGGGCGTTGAGCGTCGACGAGGTCCGCACCCGTATCGAGCGCTACTGGTGGCCGTACCATCGGGCGCTCGGCGAGGCGCTCGACACCGCGCATCGGCGGTTCGGCGCATGCTGGTATCTCGACTGTCACTCGATGCGGCCGCTGGTGGGATTCGCGCCGGGTACCGGGCCGGACTTCGTGCTCGGCGACGGTGACGGCACGACCTGCGAGCCGGAGCTGACCGCCCTGGTGGCCGATGCGCTGCGGTCGGCCGGCTATCGCGTCGCGTTGAACGACCCCTACAAGGGAGCGGAGCTGATTCGCCGCCACTGCGCGCCGGCGCGTGGTCGACACGGGCTGCAGATCGAGGTGAGTCGCGCGCTCTACCTCGACGCGGTGCGGTTCGCGCCCGGGCCCGGATTCGAGCGGCTGCGCGCGGATCTCACGCGGTTGCTGGGTGTGGTGGCCGATCACGTGCGGGCGCGGCTGAGTCTCGCTCGGGCGGCGGAATGAGGTCGTCGCCCGGCGGGCCTGGACGGAACGCCATAGTCACCACCAGGCCGTGCTCGCCGTCGAGCGCGAGGGTCGCTCCGTGCACCCGTGCCACCGCGGCCACCAGGCTGAGTCCGAGTCCGTTTCCCGGCGTATGGCGAGCCTGCTCGAGCCGGTAGAACGGCTCCAGCACGCGCTCGCGCGCCGCGGCCGGGATGCCGGGCCCGTCGTCGGCCACCTGGAGACTCACCGCGGCCGCGTCGCGCGCCACCACGAGTCGGATGGAGCCGCCGGTGGGACCGTGCTTGATCGCGTTGTCGACGAGATTGCCGACGGCCTGGAACAGCATGTCGCGGTCGCCGCGCACGACGGCGCCGGGCGTCGTGTCGAGGGTGATGTGCTGGCCGCGCGTCTCCGCCACCGGCTCGTAGAGCTCGACCACGTCGCCGGCCAGGGCGCCGAGGTCGACCGGCGCGAGCGCGGCGCGCCGCTCGGACGCCCGGACCCGCGCGATACGCACCAGCGCGTTGAAGGTCGAGAGCAGCGCGTCCGCCTCACCGATCGCGGCCTCGACCTGCGGCCGCTCCCCGCCGGGGTGGGCCGACAGCTCCTCGAGGTGGTGGCGCAGGCGGGTGAGAGGGGTGCGCAGATCGTGGGCGACGTTGTCCGAGATGCGCCGCAGCTCGTCCATCAGCGCCTGGATCCGGTCCAGCATCGCGTTCAGGCTCTCGGCCAGCCGGTCGAACTCGTCGCCGCTGCCGGTGCGCGGAATCCGGCGCTCGAGGTCGCCGGCCATGATCTCGCGGGCGGTGGAGTCGATCGCCTCCACCCGTCGCGCGCTGGTCCGAGCCACCACGATGCCGCCGGCGAGCGCGAGCACCACGATCAGGCCGACGCCCGCGACCGATGCGCGGGTGAACAGGGCCTCGAGCTTGCGCAGCGCCCGTACGTCGCGCCCGACGAGGAGCTGGAGACCGCCCTCGAGTCGGAACGCGCGGGCGCGAGCCGGGTGCGACTCGATGCCGCTGGGGCCGCGCTCGCCGAGGTCGAAGCTGAGCCAGCCCGCGGTGTCCGGCTCGACCCGCGGCCACGACTCGAGATTGCCGCCGAGGCGACGTCGGCCGGCGTCGGTGAGCAGGTAGATCGGGCCACCCAGCGGCTCCCGCGCGATCTGCCGCTCGAGCAGGCGAACCAGGCCGGCGAGGCCGTCGGCGCGGTAGCGCTCGGCCAACGTCGCGATCTCGGCCTCGATGGTGTCGTCGGTCTGTCGCGCCATCAGCCCGGCGGTCGACCAGTAGACGAGCCCGAGCAGGAGCGCGGTGGAGGCCGCGAAGAAGGCCGCGTAGGCAGCCGCCAGCCTGAACGTCGCGCTACGCCACCACGGCGGGGTCACGGGGCGGCCGCGGGGCGCTCGTGCCCGGCCGGTGGGTCGGCGCTCAGCATGTAGCCGGCGCCGCGAATGGTGTGCAGCAACGGCTGGTCGAACTCGCGGTCGATCTTCGCTCGCAGGCGGCTCACATGGACATCGATGACGTTGGTCTGCGGATCGAAGTGGTAGTCCCACACCGCCTCGAGCAACATCGTGCGGGTGACGACGCGGTCGGCATTGCGCATCAGGTACTCGAGCAGTCGCTGCTCACGCGGCTGGAGGCGAATGGCGACCCCGGCGCGGCGGACTGCGCGCCGCGCGGTGTCCATCTCGAGGTCGCCCACCGCCAGCACGGTGGAGGCGGCATCCGGGCGTCGGCGGCGCAGCAAGGCCTCCACGCGTGCGGCCAGCTCGGCGAACGCGAAGGGTTTGACCAGGTAGTCGTCACCGCCGGCGCGCAGGCCCTCGACGCGGTGGTCGACCTCCCCGAGCGCGCTGAGCACCAGCACCGGCGTGTCCGCACCGGTCTCGCGCAATGCGCGCACCACGGCGAGCCCGTCGAGCCCGGGCAGCATGCGATCGACGACCAGCAGGTCGAATCCGCCGTCGAGCGCCATCATCAGGCCCTCGCGGCCGTCGGCCGCGGTGTCGACCACGTGCCCCGCCTCGGCGAGACCCCGCGCGACATAGCCCCGCGTCGCGGCATCGTCCTCGATCAGCAGCACGCGCATAGACATCGCAGTCTACCTGCCGACACCACGGCAACCGCGGCTCGGCCGCAGCTCGGGGTCGGACCAACTTATATCCCAGCTCAGGGTCGGACCAACTTATATTATTGATTTGAAGAGAGTTTCTGCGGCTCGGTCGGCCGCGTCGCGCGCCGCCGGCCCTCGGTCGAGCCAGGTGCCGTTTCGAGGCTCGGGTCCCTTGAACGGTTGGGAACCTGCAGGGGCCACCTGTGTGGGGGAGCACCCACGCCACCGGGGCGATGCCTCGGCGGCGTGGATGCGCCTGGCGAGGATGGCCGAGTCCGCCGACACGACCGGGTGGAGTCACCGGGTCCCGGGGTGGCCGGCCGCATTGCGACCGGCCGGAAAACCATTTCGGATCAATGGCCTAAGTTGGTCCGACCCCGGTCGGGATATCCCGGTCGGGTCAGCCGCGGAGCGGCACGGTGACGAAGCGGCCGTCGCCCTGGCGCTCGACCAGGAGCAGGGCCACGCCGCGGCTGCCGGCGGCCCGGATGGCGCGGGCCAACGCCTGTGGCGAGTCGATGCTCTGGTTGCCGACCCGCGAGATCACGTCACCCGGGCGCAGGCCGCGCTCAGCCGCCGGGCTACCGGGCTCGACCGCTGCCACCACCACGCCGCGGGCGTCGTCGGGGAGGCCGAGCCGGGCGCGGGTCGCGTCGTCGAGCGCCGCCACCCGGACCCCGAGGCGCGGGGTGTCGGTGGCTGGCTGGTCGTCGGCGGACTTCGCGGCGACGGCCTCGTCCGGGGGATGGCCGAGCTCGACCGCCATCGAGCGAGTGTCGCCGTCCCTCCACACCGAGATCTCGGCCTTGCGCTCGCCCCGGTGCTCGCCAACCTGGCGGGCCAGGTCGCGGGCATCGGCGATCGGGTGGCCGTCGATCGAGCGGATGACGTCACCGGCACGCAGCCCGGCGACGTCGGCCGGGCTGCCGGTGACCACGTCGGCCACCAGCGCACCGGAGGCACCGTCGAGTCCCAGCGCTTTCGCGACGTCCTCGGTGACCGGCTGCACCTGCACCCCCAACCAGCCGCGGTCGACCGAGCCGTGGGCGAGGAGCTGGGAGACGATCGGCTGCGCCTGGCGCGCCGGAATCGAGAACCCGATGCCGACGTTGCCGCCGCTCGGGCTGAAGATGGCTGCGTTCACTCCCACCACCTTGCCGCTACGGTCGATCAACGGGCCACCGGAATTGCCGCGATTGATCGGGGCGTCGACCTGGAGGAAGTCGTCGTAGGGACCGGAGTGGATGTCCCGTCCGCGCGCGGAGACGATGCCCGCGGTGACCGTGCCGCCGAGGCCGAACGGTGCGCCCACCGCGATGACCCAGTCGCCGACCCGCACCGCGTCGGAGTCGCCGAACTCGAGATGAGGTAGTGGCGCACCGGCGTCGATGCGCAGCACCGCGAGGTCGGTCCGCTCGTCCGAGCCCTGGACCTTCGCCGGCAGGCTGCGGCCGTCCTGCAGGGTCACCGTGACCTCGCGCGCGCCGTCGATCACGTGGTGGTTGGTGACCACCACGCCGTCGGCACTGACGATGAAGCCGGTTCCGACACCTTCCACCTGGGCGCCGTCGTCACCGCCATCGGGGGCCGGAAACTGCTGCCCGAAGAACTCGCGGAACTGCCGCTCGAGCGGCGAGCCGGGGGCGAAGGGAAACTGCATGGGACCGCGCGCGGACGCCGGCTGGACCGAGACGGTTCTCACCTGCACCACCGCGGGAAGCGCAGCCGCCGCGAGGTCGGCGAAGCTCTCCGGGGTGTGGGCGAGCGCGATTGCCGGGGCAGGGGCGGCACTGGCGAGGTGCGGCGGTACCAGCACCGAGGCGGAGCCGAGCGCCGCAATCACCGCGAGCGCGATGGCGCGGCGACGCAGGCCCCGCGACCCCGGTGCCGCATGCGATTCGTGGTTCGTGCTCTGAGCGTTCATGTCGTCCTCCGATGGCTGTCGTCGCAGCCGGTCAACGTGTCTGGCGAGGCGGCGGCGGGAACTCGGTCGCCTGAGGTCTCGCTACGGGGACGAATGTAGCGGCGGGGCCATGAACGGCCGCTGGCCGAATGCTTACCGATCGGAAAGGTCGCGATCTCCGGGTGGCGATTGTGCGATTCACCCGGGTTCGACGGACGAGCGCCTTGAAAACCCGGAAATCGAGTGGTCTCATCGCGCCGCGAGCTCTGCGGTGGTGCCTGGACGCGAGGGACGATGGACGATTCGAGCTACGCGGTGCACATCGATGCGCCGGACATCTCGCCGTGGCGGGCGGGGAATACCGGTGTCGAGTTCGTGACCTCGCTCGACTCGGCACGCCCGGGCCCGCACGTGCTGGTCACCGCGGTCGTGCACGGCAACGAGCTCTGCGGCGCGATCGTGCTCGACCGCCTGCTTCGCGAGCAGATCCGTCCGCTCGTCGGCCGCCTGACGCTCGCGTTCATGAACGTCGCGGCGTTCTCGCGCTTCGACCCCGCGAGCCCGCGCGCGTCACGCTTCGTCGACGAGGACTTCAACCGCCTGTGGGCCGAGGAGGTCCTGGACGGGCCGCGCGACAGCGTCGAGCTCCGCCGCGCGCGCGCGCTGCGCCCGCTGGTCGACAGCGCCGACTACCTGCTCGACATCCACTCCATGCTCGACGACGCAATCCCGCTGATGATGGCCGGCACCGAGGCCAAGGGACGCGCGCTCGCGCAGGCCGTCGGCACGCCCGAGCACGTGGTCATCGACGCCGGCCACGCCGCCGGCCGCCGGATGCGCGACTACCGCCACTTCAGCGATCCGTCGAGCCCGCGCGCCGCGCTGCTGGTCGAGTGCGGTCAGCACTGGACCGCGAGCAGCGTGGCGGTCGCGCACGACGTGACGCTCCGCTTCCTCGCCCACCTCGGGATCATCGACGCCCGCTGGGCCCCACACCGACTGCGCCCCCTGCCGTCGGCGCAGCGGCTGATCGAGGTGACCGAGGCGGTCACCATCGAGAGCGACGACTTCCGCTTCGCGCAGTCCCATCAGGGGATGGACGTCGTCCCCCACGCCGGCACGCTCCTCGGCTGGGACGGGGCCCGGGAGATCCGCACGCCGTACGACGACTGCGTGCTGGTGATGCCGTCGCGGCGCCCGCGGCGGGGGGAGTCGGCGGTTCGTCTCGGCCGCCACCTCGAGGCATCGAGCACCATCGTGCGCGATGGCCTCCCGGCGATCGGTGGGGCGAGGTAGCTTATTCTCTGCCGCTGGCTCGAGGCAGTGCCGACGCGCACCCGCGAGCTGCGGTCTCGCTCCGGTCTCGGATCCGGGCGGCCAAGAATCCACGAACGAACGACGAGGAGGTTTTCGAGCATGACGATCAAGGTCGGCGACAAGATCCCGGCGGGCACGCTCCATCACATGACGGCCGATGGCCCGAAGGAGATCTCGACCGAGGCGCTGTTCAAGGGCAAGAAGGTGGTCGTGTTCGCGCTCCCCGGCGCGTTCACCCCGACCTGCTCCGCGGCCCACCTGCCCGGGTTCGTCGCCAACGCGGACAAGATCAAGGCGAAGGGCGTGGACGAGATCTGCTGCCTCTCCGTCAACGACGCGTTCGTGATGGACGCCTGGGGCAAGTCGCAGAATGCCGAGGCGATCCACATGGTGGCCGATGGCAGCGCGAGCTTCGCGAAGGCGCTCGGCCTTGAGCTGGATCTGACCGCGCGTGGATTGGGCGTGCGCTCGCAGCGCTACTCCATGCTGGTCGAGGACGGCGTGGTGAAGAGCCTGAACGTCGAGGCCTCACCGGCCACCGCCGACGCTTCCGGCGCGGAGAAGATGCTGGCGTCGCTGTGACGTCGGCGCGCTGAGCGCTCGCCGGTGGCGGCGGCTCTCGGGCTCGATCGCGGGTCTGGCCGCCACCGGCTCCTCCATCGCCGCGGGAAGCGGCGGCGCGGGCCGCCTCGTCCCGTGACCGGCTCGGTTCGGTCGCGCATGTCTCGCCTGGCCAGCCGACGCTGATGGTCGTGGCGCCGCCGCGAGGCGCCACGTCGGGCATCGCCCTGATGCTACTCGGCGTCGCCGTCTACGCCTGGATGGACGGGCTGGTGAAGTGGCTGAGCGCCACCTATCCGACCATCCAGCTCGTGTTGTTCCGCTGCGTCTTCGGATTCGTCCCGGTCGCGGTGGTGGTGCTGCGGGGGCGATCGCTCGGCGCACTGCGCACCACCCGGCCGCTCGCCCACCTGGTGCGCTCGATGGCGACCCTCGGCGCGCTGTGGGGATTCTTCGTCGCCTTCGCGCACATGCCGCTCGCCGACGCCTACGCCATCGGCTTCGCCGCGCCGTTGCTGATCACCGCGCTGTCGGTGCCGATGCTCGGCGAGCGCGTCGGGGTGCGGCGCTGGTCGGCGGTGGTCGCCGGGTTCGTCGGGGTGCTGATCATGCTGCGCCCCGGCGCCGGGGTGATGGAGCCGGCGGCGCTGATCGCGCTCGGTGCGACGGTCTGCTACGCGCTCACCATGATCTTCATCCGCCAGCTCAGTCGCACCGAGACCGACGCGGCGATCGTCTTCTACCCGATGCTCGCCATCGCCGCCGTCTCTGCCGCCCTGGTGCCGCCGGTGTGGGTCGCGCCGGGCGCGCTCGACCTCGCCCTGTTGGCTGCCGTCGGGGTGCTCGGCGGCATCGGCCAGCTCCTGCTCACCGCCGCCTTCCGCCGCGCCGAGGTGGCCCTGCTCACCCCGTTCGAGTACAGCGCGATGCTGTGGGCGACCGGCATCGGATGGCTGGTCTGGGGCGACGTCCCGGGGCTGCACATCTGGGTCGGGGTCGCCATCGTGGCCGCCAGCGGTATCTACGTGGTGCTGCGCGAGGCCCGGGTTCGAGACGAGGTGACGGTGGCGCCGGTGCGCGGCGCCGGGGCGGTCGGGCCGGTCGAGCCGCCCTGAGACCGTGGCCCGGGCAACCCCGAGTGGACAACGGGGCGTCGGGTTGCCGACGATAGCGGTCTGCCGGCGACGGTCCACCACGCGAGGAGGAGGCACCCGATGCAACCGGAGCAGATCCTGACCCATCCCGCCAACCGCCTGACCGAGAGCGACCGGACGCGCTACTTCGAGCAGGGCTACCTCGCGATCCCCGGCGCGATCTCGCCGGGCTGGGTCCGGCGGCTGCGTGGCGCGATGGAGGAGGTCGTCGAGCGGTCGCGGTCGTGCACGCAATCCGACGGGGTGTTCGACCTCGAGGAAGGGCACAGCGCCGAGGCGCCGCGGCTCCATCGCCTGTACAGCCCCCAGGATCACCACCCGGTGTTCTGGGAGTTCGTCGCCAGTGACGAGATGACCGCGCTCGCCGCCGACGTGGTCGGGCCGGACGTGAAATTCCACCACGCCAAGCTGAACTTCAAGACCGGCAAGGGCAGCCGCGGCTTCAAGTGGCACCAGGACATCCAGTCCTGGCCGCACACCGACTACAGCCCGGTCACCATCGGTGTCTACATCGACGGCTGCGAGGCCGACCAGGGCCCGCTCACCATGGTCCCCGGTACCCACCAGGGTCCGCTGTACAGCATGTACGACGAGGCCGGGAACTACGTCGCTCGATTGCGCGACGGCGACCTCACCTGGATGCGCGAGGACATGGTCGACGCGCCGGTGGGGCCGCCGGGCACCGTCATCCTGCTCAACTGTCGCACCATCCACGGCTCGGCGACCAATACCTCCCAGCGTGCACGCCCCCTGTTCCTCGCCGTCTACTCGAGCGCCGATGCCTTCCCCTACACCGCGAGCCCGATCGACAGCCCGCGGCTGGGGGAGATCGTGCGCGGTCGACCGGCGCGGTTCGCGAGCTTCGATCAGCGGCCGTGCGAGCTGCCGCCCGACTGGTCGCGGGTGCGCTACGCGGGCCCATGGCAGATGCAGAAGGCCGAGGAGGCGCGCAAGGCCGCGGCGGGATAGCGCCGCCGCCGGGGAGACAGGCTCGCGCCGCGCGCGAGCCCGCGCTCGAGGGGCCTCAGCCGCCCGGTGCGCGGATCGCTCCGGTCAGGTGACCGCGCTTGACCCACACGCGCGCCCCGCGCGGTCCGGCGCGAGCGCGCAGCCGCCCACCGGCCGGCAGACGCAGCCAGGACCACGGCGTGAGGTGCTCGTCGCCCTCGTCGAGGTCGCCGTCGAGCACCAGCATCTCGAGGCCGCCGGGGAGCGCGATGTCGACCTCGGTGCCGGCCGCCCAGTCCTCGACCGCCACCGCCTCGCGCGCGTCCCGGTGCAACGCGCGGATCGCCACCCCGGGCCGGGCGGGCTCGGGGGTCGACGGGACGCGCGCCGGGTCGAGTCGCACCTCGGTGCGGTCGTCGAGATCGAATTGCCACAGCTTCACGAAGATGACGCAGCCGGCGTCGGCGCGCGGGGTGTGGCGTGAGGTCGGCGGGTTGCGGACGTAGGTGCCGGTCGGATAGTCGCCGTGCTCGTCCTGGAAGGTCCCCTCGAGCACAAGGAACTCCTCGCCGCCGTCGTGCACGTGCGCCGAGAAATGGCTCCCCGGCGCGTAGCGCACGATCGAGGTCGCGCGCGCCACCTCGCCACCGATGCGGTCGAGGAGGCGACGCTCCACCCCTGCCATCGGTGATGGCACCCAGGGCTCGTGGGCGGCGTGCACCACGGCACGCTGCGCGAAGTCTGCGTTGATCCTCACGGTGATCTCCGGGCGGAGGCGAGCCGGTCGGCCCGCCGGGTGGTCTCGGGTAGGCGGAAGCGAGTGGTGCAGGACATCACCCACTCGACCGCCGTATGCAGACAGATGCGGTGCCCGATCGAGACGAAGATCGGCTTCACCCCGGTGCGGGTCCGCAACACCGCACCGACGATCTCGTCGCCGTCGGTGAGTGGCGCCCAGCCGCCGCGTCGTTCCGGCACCGGGCCGTGCAGGCCGATCAGTCGGGTCTTCGCCACTCCGATGCTCGGCAGGTCGGCCAGCAGCCCGAGGTGGCTCGCGAGTCCGAATCGACGCGGATGGGCGCGGCCGTGGCCGTCGCACAGCAACAGGTCCGGGCGAACGCGCAGCCGGCCGAGCGCCGCCATCACCGCCGGGATCTCGCGGAACGAGAGCAGCCCGGGGACGTAGGGAAACGCGGTCGGCACCTCGGCCAGCGCGTCCTCCACCGGCTCGAGGCTCGGGTAGGCCAGCACCGAGACCGCGGCGCGGGTCGTTCGTCCACCCGCGGTGAATCCGACGTCCACCCCGGCCACGTGGCGCACCTCGCCGAGCCGATCCGCGGTCTCGACAGCGCCGCGCAGTCGCTCCTGGATCGCGCGCGCCTCGGCCGGCGTCACGTCCCAGGCGTGGGCTGGCGTGAGCGTCGATGGTGTGAACTCGGGCATTGGTCACGGAACCCGATGGGGCGGTCAAGCGATGGTACCCGCGAGCCGATAGCGAGACACGGAGCCGGCGAGCCCGGGCAGCGGCCTCGGCGGTCGGAAGGAGGCAACGTTTTGCAGATCTTCGGCGTCGACTTCACCAGCGCGCCCCGACGGGCCAAGCCCATCACCTGCGCCGCCTGTCGGCTGGAGGGCGCGACCCTCCATGTCGATGCGCTGGTCGCGTTCGACTCCTTCGAGGTCTTCGAGAACTTCCTCGGCCAGACCGGGCCCTGGCTCGCCGGGCTCGACTTCCCGTTCGGTCAGCCGCGTGATCTGGTGGCGGCGCTGGACTGGCCGCAGCGTTGGGCCAGCTACGTGGAGGCGGTGTCCG
This sequence comes from Ectothiorhodospiraceae bacterium, assembly GCA_024234875.1. Taxonomy (GTDB): domain Bacteria; phylum Pseudomonadota; class Gammaproteobacteria; order HK1; family HK1; genus JACKNM01. The sequence continues at coordinate 284,920 of JACKNM010000005.1, forward strand.
CGCTCGCCATGGGCGACTTCGAGGCCCTGCTCCGGGACTATCGCGAGGCCCGTCCGCCGGGGCGCAAGCACGCGCTGCGCGCGGTCGACCGCATCGCCGCGTCGCGCAGCCCGATGACGCTGTATCGCACCCCGGTCGGGCGGATGTTCTTCCACGGCGCGCCGCGGCTGTTGCGGGCCGGGGTCTCGGTGCTGCCTTGCCATCCCGGTGACCCCGACCGCGTCGCGCTAGAGGCCTACCCGGCCCTGGTGGCGCGCAAGCTCATCGGACGGCGGAGCTACAAGTCCGACACCCGCGCCCAGCAGACACCGGAGCGTGCATTCGCGCGACGGGATCTGGTGGAGGAGATGCTCGGCCCGAGGCTTGCCTCGCTCTACGGGCTCGGTCTCGACATCTCACCGGTGATGGCGGAGGAGCTGATCGAGGAGCCGGGCGCGGATCAGCTCGATGCGGTGCTCTGCGCGGTGCAGGCGGCGTGGGCCTGCCAGCGCCGCCGCACCCGGTTCGGGATCCCGGAGCACGTGAACCGCGACGAGGGTTGGATCGTCGACCCGCTCACCGCGGCGGCTTGAGGGCAGGGGCGGCGCCACGTCGGCGGGCGGGCACGGGGCCCGCCACTGCGGGTCGGCGCTGCTGCCTCAGCCGAGCGCCTTGTTCAGCTCGGCCTCGAGCTCCGGCACCGCCTTGAACAGGTCGGCCACCAGGCCGTAGTCGGCGACCTGGAAGATCGGCGCCTCCTCGTCCTTGTTGATGGCGACGATGACCTTGCTCTCCTTCATCCCGGCGAGGTGCTGGATCGCGCCGGAGATGCCGACCGCGATGTAGAGATCCGGCGCCACGACCTTGCCGGTCTGACCGACCTGGTAGTCGTTCGGCACGAAGCCCGCGTCGACCGCCGCGCGCGACGCGCCGATGGCGGCGTTCAGCCGATCCGCGATCCCTTCCAGCAGCTTGAAGTTCTCGCCGCTGCCCATGCCCCGGCCGCCGGAGACCACGACCCGGGCCGAGGTCAGCTCCGGACGCTCGGACTTCGTCAGATCCTGGCCGAGGAACTCCGACAGGCCGGGATCGGCGACCGCCTCGGCCGGCTCGACGCTGGCGCCACCACCGCTGTCCGCCGCTGCCTCGAACGCCGTCGAGCGCACGCTCACGACCTTGATGGCATCGCCCGACTGCACGGTGGCGATGGCGTTGCCGGCGTAGATCGGGCGCACGAAGGTGTCGGCCGACTCGACCGCGATGATGTCGGTGACGGCGGAGACGTCGAGCAGCGCCGCCACGCGCGGCAGCACGTTCTTCCCCTGCTTGGTGGCGGCGGCGACGATGTGCGAGTAGCCGCGACCGACCTTCGCCATGAGGGCGGCGAGCGGCTCGGCCAGGGCGTTGCCGTACGCCGGCGCATCGGCCACCAGCACCTTGCTCACCCCGGCGACCGCGGCGGCGGCCTTGGCCACCGCATCGCAGCCACTACCGGCGACCAGCAGGTGCACGTCCGAATCCATCTGCTTGGCGGCGGTGACCGCGTTCAGCGTGGCCGCGACCAGGGCGGCGTTGTCGTGCTCGACCAGGACCAGCGCACTCATCAGATCACCTTCGCCTCGTTCTTCAGTTTCTCGACCAGGGCCGCGACGTCGGCGACCTTCACCCCGCCCTGACGCTTCGGCGGCTCGACCACCTTCAGCACCTTCACGCGCGCGGCGATGTCGACACCGAGGTCGTCCGGGCCGACCACGTCGAGCGGCTTCTTCTTCGCCTTCATGATGTTCGGCAGCGACGCGAAGCGCGGCTCGTTGAGGCGCAGATCGGTGGTGATGACCGCCGGCGTCCTCAGCCGCACCGTCTCCAGCCCACCGTCGATCTCGCGGGTGACCTCGAGCCCGCCGTCCTTCGGCTCGAGCTTGTAGGCGAAGGTGCCCTGGGCCCAGCCGAGCAGCGCCGCCAGCATCTGGCCGGTCTGCGAGTGATCGCCGTCGATCGCCTGCTTGCCGAGGATCACCAGCCCGGGCTGCTCGCGCTCGACGATGACCTTGAGCATCTTCGCGATCGCCAGAGGCTCGAGCACCTGGTCGGTCTGCACCAGGATCCCGCGATCGGCACCCATCGCGAGCGCGGTGCGAATGGTCTCCTGACACTGCTGCACGCCCATCGAGACCACCACGATCTCGCTCGCCACCCCGGCTTCCTTGAGCCGAATGGCCTCCTCGACGGCGATCTCGTCGAAGGGGTTCATGGACATCTTGACGTTGGCGGTCTCGACCCCGGTGCCGTCGGCCTTCACCCGCACCTTGACGTTGTAGTCGATGACCCGCTTGACGGCGACGAGGACTTTCATGGCTATCGACTCGCTGCGGCGGAGGGTCTGGGAAAAGAGGAGAAGGATATTGCGAGCGGGACGATGGTGCAACGCACACCGACCGCCGCGGGTGCTCGCGGTCGTCGGGTGCGGGCCGTCGCTCGCCTTGCCGCTCGCCCCACGGACGGGGACAATGGCCGCCTCTCCGGCGGCTCGCCGCGAGGCCTCGAGACGACCGAGGTTCCTCGCGTGGACCGTCTCGACCGGGACCGCAACTGACCGTCAGGAGGCCGCGGGTGGAACGCGAGGCGATGGAGTTCGACGTGGTGGTGGTGGGCGGCGGCCCCTCGGGGCTCAGCGCGGCCATCCGCCTGCGTCAGCTCGCCGAGGAGGCCGGGCGCGAGCTCTCGGTGTGCCTGGTCGAGAAGGGCTCGGAGGTCGGGGCGCACATTCTCTCCGGCGCGGTGCTCGAGCCGCGGACCCTGGAGGAGCTGTTCCCCGACTGGCGCGAGCGCGAGGCGCCCCTGGTGACGCCGGTCAGCGAGGATCGATTCCTCTATCTGAGCGCGAAGCGGGCCCACCGCCTGCCCACCCCGCCGCAGATGCACAACACCGGCAACTACATCATCAGCCTCGGCAACCTCTGCCGGTGGCTGGCGACGCAGGCCGAGGCGCTCGGGGTCGAGATCTTCCCGGGGTTTCCGGCCTCCGAGATCCTCTACGACGAGGCCGGCGCGGTGCGCGGCGTCGCCACCGGCAGCATGGGAATCGGCCGCGACGGCGAGCCGAAGGCGAGCTTCGAGCCCGGGGTCGAGCTGATCGCGCGGCAGACGATCTTCGCCGAGGGCTGCCGTGGCCATCTCACCCGCCAGCTCATGGATCGCTTCGATCTGCGCAAGGGCGTCGATCCGCAGACCTATGCCATCGGCATCAAGGAGCTGTGGGAGGTCGAGCCCTCGAAGCACCAGCAGGGCCTCGCCACCCATACCGTCGGCTGGCCGCTGGACGGCGCCACCTACGGTGGCTCGTTCCTCTATCACCTGGAGGGCAATCAGGTCGCCGTCGGCTTCGTGGTCGGGCTCGACTACCGCAACCCGCACCTGAGCCCGTTCGACGAGATGCAGCGCTTCAAGACCCATCCCGCGATTCGCCCGGTATTCGAGGGCGGACGACGCGTGAGCTACGGCGCGCGCGCGCTGTCGGAGGGGGGATTCCAGTCGCTGCCGAAGCTCACCTTCCCCGGCGGGCTGCTGGTCGGCGACACCGCGGGCTTCCTGAACGTGCCGAAGATCAAGGGCACCCACACCGCGATGAAGTCCGGCGCGGTGGCGGCCGAGGCGGTGTTCGCCGCGCTCGGCGAGGACGCCCCGCCGCGCGAGGTGACGCGCTATCCGGAGCAGCTCCGCGAGAGCTGGCTGTGGGAGGAGCTGCGAGCGTCGCGCAACATCCGCCCGGGCTTCCGCTGGGGGCTGTGGGCCGGAATCCTGCACGCCGGCATCGACACCTACCTGTTCCGCGGCCGCGCGCCGTGGACATTGCGCAACCACCCCGACCACACCCAGCTCGCGAAGGCCTCGGCGTGTCCGCGCATCGAGTATCCGAAGCCGGACGGGGTGGTCAGCTTCGACAAGCTGTCGTCGGTGTTCCTGTCGGCCACCAACCACGAGGAGGATCAGCCGGTCCACCTCACGCTGAAGGACGCGTCGGTGCCGGTTCGAGTGAACCTGGCGGAGTACGACGCACCCGAGCAGCGCTACTGTCCGGCCGGGGTCTACGAGATCGTGCGCGAGGACGGTTCCGAGCCGCGCTTGCAGATCAACGCCCAGAACTGCGTGCACTGCAAGACGTGCGACATCAAGGACCCGACGCAGAACATCGTGTGGGTGGCGCCCGAGGGCGGCGGCGGGCCGAACTACCCGAACATGTGATGCGTGCGGCCGACGCCGCCGGGCGCCGGCGGCGCTCGACGCGGCGGAGGTGATCGTGATGGCGATCTACAAGGCACCACTGCGCGACATGCGTTTCGTGCTGCACGAGATGCTCGACATCGAGCGTCATCTCGCTGGCCTCGACGGCTGCGAGGACGCGACCGCGGAGACCATCGACGCGGTGCTCGCCGAGGCGGCGCGCATCTGCGAGGAGGTGGTGCTGCCGACCAACGCGTCGGGCGACGAGGCGGGCTGCACCCTCGAGGACGGCGCGGTGCGCACGCCGCCGGGTTTCGCCGCCGCGTACCATACCCTGCGCGAGGGAGGGTGGTTCTCTCTCGGTTGCGACCCGGCTTACGGTGGGCAGGGCCTCCCGCACACCCTGGCGGTGTTCTTCGAGGAGATCCTCCAGTCCTCGAACCTCGCGTTCAGCCTCTACCCGGGTCTGACCCGCGGTGCGTACATGGCACTCCACCACCACGCCTCCGACGCGCTGAAGGCCGCATGGATGCCGCGGCTGGTGAGCGGCGAGTGGTCGGCGGTGATGTGCCTCACCGAGCCGCACTGCGGCACCGACCTCGGTCTGCTGCGTACCCGCGCCGAGCGCGCCGACGACGGCACCTACCGCATCTCCGGTACCAAGATCTTCATCACCGGCGGTGACCAGGACATGACGGACAACATCGTCCACCTGGTGCTCGCGCGGCTCACCGACGCACCGGCGGGTACCCGTGGCATCAGCATGTTCCTGGTCCCGAAGTTCCTGCTCGACGCGAGCGGCGAGCCGGGCGAGCGCAACTCCCTCGGCGTCGGCTCGATCGAGAAGAAGATGGGGATCAAGGGCGCGTCGACCTGCGTGATGAACTACGAGGGCGCGACCGGCTGGCTGGTGGGCGAGGAGAATCGCGGGCTGAACGCGATGTTCTCGATGATGAACCACGAACGCCTGATGGTCGGCCAGCAGGGGCTCGCGCTCGGCGAGGTCGCCTATCAGAGCGCGGCGGCGTACGCGCGCGAGCGGTTGCAGGGGCGATCGCTCGGTGGCGCGAAGTCGCCCGAGCAGGCGGCCGACCCGATCATCGTCCACCCCGACGTGCGCCGGATGCTGCTCACCGCGCGCGCCTACAACGAGGGCGCGCGGGCCCTGTTCGGGTGGGTCTCGTTGCAGGTCGACCGCATGGAGCGCCACCCGGACCCCGCGGTGCGCGAGGCCGCGGGTGACCTCGTCGCCCTGCTCACTCCGGTGGTGAAGGCGATCTTCACCGACAACGGCAGCGAGGCGTGCAACCTCTGCCTGCAGGTGCTCGGCGGGCATGGCTACATCCGTGAGTGGGGCATGGAGCAGCTGGTGCGCGATGCGCGCATCGCCCAGATCTACGAGGGTGCGAACGGCATCCATGCGCTGGATCTCGTCGGACGGAAGCTCCAATTGCACGGCGGACGGTTGCTGGACCGATACCTGCAGGAGTGCCGCGAGTTCCTGACCTCGGTGCGTGATCGCGACGATGCGCGGGAGTTCGTCGATCCGCTGGCCGAGGCGCTGGTGCGGCTCGAGGAGGCGAGTGCGTGGCTGCGCGGCGCCACGGCGCGTGACCCGGAGGAGATCGGGGCAGCGTCCTACGACTACATGCGGCTGCTGGCGCTGGTCGCGTTCGGCCACATGTGGGCGCGGGCGGCGATCGTCGCGCTCGATGCGCGTAACGGCGACAACAGCGGCTTCTACGAGTCGAAGATCCACACCGCGCGCTTCTTCGTGCGTCGGTTGCTGCCGCAGACCGCGAGCCTGCTGGCGACGCTGCGGGCCGGTGCCGACACGTTGATGGACATGCCGGCGGAGGCCTTCTGAGCGACCCGACCGACCCCGTGGGAGACAGTGCGCGATGAGCGAGGCACGTGATCCGCGCGATGCGGTCTCGACTACGGAGCGTCGCCGCTACCTCGACGTGGCGCTCGCACTCGCCGACCGTTCGCGCGCGGTCATCCTCGACCATGTGCGCCGCGGATTCGGCGTCGAGGTCAAGCCCGACGCGAGCCTGGTCACCGACGCCGACGTGGCGGCCGAGCGTGCCGTGCGCGAGCGCGCGGCCGAGCTCACGCCCGAGGCGGGGGTGGTCGGTGAGGAACTCGCCGACACCGGGGTGGGGAACGACCTGGTGTGGGTCGTCGACCCGATCGACGGCACCGCGGAGTTCGCGAGCCACATGCCGGTCTACGGCACCATCATCGGTCTGTTCCTGGACGGTCGACCCCTCGTCGGCGTCATCGACCACCCCGAGCTGGACCTTCGGGTCCACGCGGGGTTCGGGCTCGGGGCGTGGAAGGGTGACCGTCGATTGCTGCTGGACGACCTCGATATCGCGGTCCCCGACCGTGCGCTTCGCCTCGGCCTGCCGGCGCGCATCGGCTTCACCCGTCGCTCCGACGACGGCCCGACGTTCGATCGCGTCGCCGCTCGCTTCCCCAACTTCCGGACCCTGCAGACCTGCTACACCCACGCCTGCACCGCTCTCGGCGCCCTCGACGCGGCGATGGAGTGGAACGTACGCCCATGGGATCTCGCGGCCACGCGCATCCTCGTCGAGGAGGCCGGCGGCGCATACCTCGACCTGGGTCACTTCGACCATCCCGGCACCGGCACCGTGTGCAGCGCACTGTTCGGGCGCCCGAGCGCGGTGCGGCGCGTGGCGGAGGCGATCGCGTAGTCCGCGGGCCTACGACTGGACGCGATCGCGACCCGCTTGCTTGGCGGCGTAGCAGGCCGCGTCGGCCTTGCGCAGCACGTCGTCGACATCGCCGCTGGTGGCGTCGATGCCGACGAGGCCGATGCTGACCGTGACCGTGAAATGATCGTCGCCCCAGCGGAAGTCGATGCCGCGAACCGCCTCGCGGATGCTCTGCGCGATGGCCGTCGCCTTGTCGAGCGGGCAGTGCTCGAGCAGCAGGCCGAACTCGTCGCCGCCGAGACGGGCGAGGGTGTCGCGGCTACGCAGCCCGCGTGTGACCTCGGCCGCGATTCGCCGCAGGAGCACGTCGCCCGCCGCGTGCCCGCAGGTGTCGTTCACGGCCTTGAACTGATCGAGATCGAGGAAGCACACCGCGTGGCGCGAGCCGTCCACGCGCGCGCCGTCGAGCACGGTGGCCAGACGGCGCTCGAACTCGCGCCGATTGGCGAGATCGGTGAGCGGGTCGTGGGTCGCCTGGTGCTGGAGCTGCTCGGCGAGGCGATGCTGCTCGGTGACGTCGCGCACGGTCCCGCGATAGCCGGTGACCGTGCCGTGCGCGTCGTGGATCGGGATCGCGTTGCTGAGCAGCACGCTTCGCGAGCCCTCGCGGGGAGACCAGTCGATGACGTGCTCGTGGACCGCGGCGCATTCGTTGCTACCGCCTCGCAACGCCGCGAGTGTGGCCGCGGGCAGGAAGCTCGGGCGGTCGTCTCCGTCGACATCGGTGCCGAGGGCGATCGCCGTCGGGCGGCCGGTCAGTCGCTCGTAGCCCTCGGTCAGGTAGGAGAATCGGCCGCGACGGTCGCATTCCCAGAACAGGTCGGCGCCGAGGTCGGCGAACTCGCGCAGTCGCTGCTGATGCTCCTCGAGCGCGCGGTTGGTGGCGGTGAGCGAGTTCATTCGCTGCAGTGTTCGGTACTGGCCGCGGCCGGTGGCGATCATCGCGCCGATGTAGACGCAGTCGAGGAGCGCCATCCAGAGGTGAATCTCGGTGCCGACGCTCAAGAAGAACGCCGCCATCGGCGCGCACAGTAAGAGCACGTACACGACGTACAGCTCGAACGCGGCGCCGAGCACCGACACCGCGCCGAGGCACATCCCGCCGAGGAACAGCGCCATCGACGCGTGTTGCTCGAAACCACCGTAGGGACCCAGCACCCAGGCGGCCGAGCCGAGCGTCGCGCCGGCGGCGATCGTCCCGCGCACGAAGCGTCGGTGCCACGTCGGCATCGCGGCGTCGTCCGGCTCGGCGCGCCGAAAGCGTGCGACCTGCAGGGCGCGCCAGGCGGTCACCGCCAGGTGGACCGCGAGCCAGCTCGCCACCACCCACCGCGGTGCCCGCGCACCACACACCAACGCGATGCCCAGGCTCACCACGACATTGACGACCTGGCCGGCGTAGCCATGGGTGAACAGCAGATGGGTCTGCTGCGTGGCCCAGCTCCCGGACGGCCGCATCTCGTCGGCGCGCGACCCGGCGTGGGGCGAGATGCCCGTGCTCATCGACCTCCCTTCGCGCGTGTCGAGTGACGACACGCCGATCGCAGCAGTGGGGTGACACGACGAAGGCTAGCGTCGCGAGACCGACGGTGCATTGATCTCGACGGAAGATCTGTGGCGAGCCCCACTTCGTGGTGGTCGAACTGCTCCCCGGCCTGGTCGGTGATGGCTCGGGACGGGCATCGACGCCGCTGGCGAGCGAGCCCGTCCCGGGGGGGCATGGGGCCTACGCGGGCGTGGGCTCGATCTTTCCCAGTGCCGGCAACAGCTCGTCGGAGATGAGCCGCATGCTGTGCAGGGCGGTCGAGAGCGGCATCCCGGCCCAATGGGTGCGGAAGATGAGGTGGTTCACGCCGAACTCCTCCCAGTACGGGCGAAGCTGCTCGTAGCACTCCTCGGGCGATCCGAGGATGAAGCGGTCGTTGATCAGGTTCTCGAAATCCTGGTCGAAGGACTCGTCGGCGGGCATCGCCTTGTCCTGGCCCCACTTCGCGTAGTCACGGTACTTGGCAAAGAGGTACGGCCCCGCCATCTCGATCGCGGTCTGGCGGTCCCGGGCGACGAAGATCTCCTTCACCACCGGCAGCTCCCGTGGAAAGGGTTTGCCGTGCCTCGCCAGCTCGTCGCGGTAGATGACCATCTGTCGGCGGATGGTCGCGGCGGTGGAGTGCGGGTTGATGAACCAGTTGTCACCGAGGCGCGCGGCGCGACGGATCGCGCGGTCGTTGTTGGCGGCGAACCAGATCGGCGGATGCGGCTGCTGCACCGGGCGGATGTTCATGCGCACGCCGTCGAGTCGACAGGTGTCGCCGGCGTGGGTCACCGACTCCTCGGTCCACAGCCGCTTGATGAGGTCGAGGTACTCCTCGAAGCGTGCGACCCGGGTGCCCTTCGGCACGTCGAAGGCGTCGAACTCGACATCGCGATAGCCGAGGCCGATGCCGAACACGAAGTTGCCGCCGGCGATGATGTCGAGCGTCGCCACCGTCTCGGCGGTGTAGACCGGGTTGTGGAGGTTGAGCAGCAAGACCCCGAGCCCGGTGGTCATCTCCCCCGCCTCGGCCGTGAGGCGGGCGAGGAAGGGCACGATCTGGAGCTGCTTGTTGTTCCCCTCGTTGAGGTAGTGCTGCCCCGAGAAGAGCGAGCTCCAGCCGCGATCCCGTGCGTGGTGGACCATCCGAATCTGCTCTTGCAGCGCACCGACCATGTCCTTGTCGAGGTGTTGCTGGTTGGTGACGAACAGGCCGACTTTCATACGCTCTCCTCCCCACGTTCTCGGGCGTGGCGACCGCGACGCCCCCATCGCCGCATTATGCCGTTGCAGAGGACGGCGTGCCCGATGCCGCTTCGGGTGCGCCGCCCCTATCCGGCCGAGCTCCGCCGGAAGACGCAGTACCGCACACCGACCCCGGCGAACTCCGGGTTGCCAGGGAGGTAGGCGCGCTCGTCGGTCACCTCGATCTGGCTCCACGTTCCGTCCTCGGCGAGCCGGGCGAAGGCGTTCTCGGTGTCACGCAACGCGAAGAGATCGGCGCGTTGCGTGAGCACCAGCGGTGCGCCCGGTGCCACCACCCGACAGAGCTCCCGGCACACGGCCTCGACATCGGGGAGGTAGCTCAGCACGCCGATGCAGGTCAGGGCCCCGTACTCGGCCGATGGCAAGGTGGTCGGTAACGCGCTGAGGTCGACCCGGCGCAGCGCTCGGTAGGCGCCCCTGCGCTCTGCGATCGCCAGCGAGTCGACCGAGAAGTCGATGCCGACGAGGTCGTCGAAGCCGGCACGCCTCAGGGCGCGGCCCACCAGACCGGTGCCGCACCCCACGTCGAGGACGGTGGCGTCACGAGGGGCGAGCTCACGCAGATAGAGTGCGCTCACCGCGGGTGCCTCGTAGCCCCAGGCGGCGAGGTCCTCGTCGTAGGCTGGCGCCCAGCTGTCGTAGACGCCGCGAATCTCGCTCGGATCGCTCTCGGCGCGGCCGAGCAGGCCGTCGGTCGGCTCCATCGTGCGCTCCTCGTGCAGTCGGTGCGTGCCAGTCTGCCAGCTTGCCGGCCAGCACGCGGCCGCGAGCCGGCCCGAGGAGGACGGTGGCGGGTCGTCAGCAGCCGGGCGCGGTGCGCAGCGTGCGGAGCTGAAACGCGAGCTGGGGGCTCGATGCGATCAGCTTCTCGACGCGGTCGGCCGGCATTCGCACCACCGACGCGCTCTCGATGGCGCGAAGCCGACTCGCCCCGGAGGCTCCGAACGGTTGCCACGAGCCCACGTCGTCGCCCGTCGCGAGCGTCTGGCTCGGCGCCCCCGCTGCGCCGGCAGGGTTGAGCTTCCCGCTCACCACCACGCCCCAGTGCGTGCCGCCCGCGTCGAGGTCGAGCCACTCGCCCGGCTCCAGGTCGACCACGTCGGCGACGTTGCAGACGCGGTCGAGGACGCAGGCCGAGAGGCCCTCGAACTGCGGAAGCGAGGCGAGCACCGGGCGCAGGCTCCAACTCGTGAGCAGCCGCCCCTTCATGTGCTCGGCCTCGACGAAGGCGCTGAATGCGGACTCGGAGAACTCGCAGGCGAGGACCGGGGTGCGAGCGACGACGCTCGCGTTGCGGCGGTTGGCGCCGGTCACGACCGCCATCTCGCCCATCAGATCGCCGGCCTCGCGCGTGGCGAGGACGCGGAACCGCTCGCCGTCGTGATGAATCACCTCGCAGTAGCCGGTGAGCACCAGGAACACGTCGCCCCAGGTCTCCGAGCCCTGCTTGATGATCACGTCGCCGGCGTTGAAGCGCTTGATCTTCTTGTTGGTGAAGAGCGTGCTCAGCCAACGGGTGTCGAGCGGGCCGGGGAAGTTGCCGAGCAGCAGCTCGATGGTGCGTGCGGTGTAGATGTCGGCGTCGGCCTCGATGATGATGTAACGCTTGCCGGAGTCGGCGAGCGAGAACGTGGCGTTGAAGCGCTCGGGCAGCGACTCGACGTGGACGAAGACCACGCGCTCGGCCTGAGAGCCCAGCGCGTCGGCCGGGTCGCCGTGGATCGGGCCCATGCCGCCGTCGGCGATGAGCAGGTCGAAGCGCCGGCGATAGAGCTCGCGCAACTTGGCCTCGGTCTCGGCGCGAACCAGCCCCTGCTCGCGCATCTCGCCGATCTCGTTGAAGGTCTGGATGTCGCCGACCAGGCACACCTCGTGTGCGCGACCGTCGTGGCGCACCCGGAACACCGCCCCGATGGTCGGGATGCTGTGCACGGTATGGTGCGCGGTGATCTCGAGCCCGTAGTAGTCGAGGGTCTGCCCGGGACGGACCTCGACCAGGTTGAAGTGCTCGCGCACCGCCTCGACCGCCCAGCCGAGCCCGAGCGCGAGCTTGGTCATCGCCATCTCGAAGATCTCGCGCGTGGTGATCACGTCGAGCCGGTGCGGCATGCGCATCAGTGGCGCCATGTTGCAGTGGTCGTCGTGGAGGTGCGTGAGGAACATCGAGCGGATCTGGCTGCGCGAGATGCCGCGCGCGCGCAGGTGGTGATCGACGAAGGGGATGGCGTCGATCAGCAGGTAGTGGCCGTTGGCGCAGAGCACGAAGCCGGTCGAGGGGTGCTCCACCGAGAACCCCGAGGCACCGCCGAGCACCTCCACGCCGAGCTTGGTGAATCCGATCGGCACGTAGTCGCCCTGGACTGGATAGGGCGGGACGATCGGCTCGTCCGGATCGAGGTGCACCAGTGCGCGATTCGGCCCCTGGGTGACCTCGAAGCGATCGTCGCCGAGTCGGCGCACGACGACGCCGGCGGCGTCGGCGACATCGCCCGCGAACGGGTACGGCTCGAAGAAGCTCTCGACCCGGCGTGGGTCGCCGGCCTCGTCCTTGATGGCGAAGAAGCGACCGGCGTTCACCCACTCCTCGCGGAGCTCCGGCTCGGTGCCCCAGGCTTCGAGCTCCTCGGCGGTGGGGCCGAGGAGCGTGAGGCGCAACAGGGCCATGGTCTGGGCGATGTGCTCGGTGTCGCCCACGATGCGCAGTCGTCGGTCGTGCTCCAGGCCGCCGCCGAAGAACAGGAAGTAGTAGAGGAGGAACTCGACGTTGTTCAGCAGCGCGCCGTCACGCTCGCGACGGTCCGGCAACACGACGGTGTCGAGTGCGCCGGCGCCGGATTTCAGGAGCGCCTTGAGCACCTCCGGCGGTTGCCCGAACAGCACCACGCGGCCGCGGGCCTCGACCAGCCGACAACCGCTCATCGGTGTCGTCACGGTCATCGGCGTGTCGGTGCCGACGCCGGGGGTGGGAACTGGCGCCAGCTCCACGCGTGCACCGCGCCGGGCTTCCATCGATGTTTCTCCCCCTCTCCTGCGTCGGGAGTCTAGTCCACGTCTGGCGAGGACACTGCGACGGGCTCGACGTTTGGCGATGCCGATTGGCGGGCGAGGGGGGCAGTTTGCGGAGCGCGGGCCTCGGTCACGGCCTCCGGCCGGGGCACGGGCCGGACGGCGAGCGGCCCGGACAGCTCCGTCCGAGCGCGGGGCCCGCCGCGGGGTCGCCGCGGGTGGGTGTCACGACGAGGATGGGGCGCCGCGGCTTCAGCGCTCGGCCGCGTGGGCGAGGAGGGCGTCCAGGGCTCCGAACCAGGTGGTCACCGCCTCGTCGAGCGTGGAATGCATGACCGCGCTCCACCCCGCGTGCTGCTCGTCGAGCAGCCCGGCCATGGTGTGCATCAGCTCGGGGCGCTCGAGGTGAGCGGTGACCCGATTGACCGCGTAGTCGGCCGCGACGCCGGCCGCCAGCCCGATCGCCGCGCCGACCGGGCCGCCGGCGGCACCCGCCGCGCCGGCCGCGCCGCTGGCAGTGCGCGCGGCCGCCGCGCGGGCGAGGGCGGCCCCGGCGGCAGCACCGGCGGCGCGCCCGATGCCGGCGGCCGCGAGCCCGAGCCCGGTGCCGCGCAGCACCTCCAGCGCGCCGCGGTCGAACCGCGAGCCGGGTAGGCGGCGGGTGCGCGCTTCCCAGTCGAGGGCGAGGCGGGCCTCGGTCGCATCCCAGGTCCCGGACTCGATCGTGATCCCGGCCCGCGCCAGGGCTCGCAGGCGGCGGTCCAGCGCGTCGACGGCGCGCAGGTAATCCGTCTCCAGTGAGGAGAGCGCCGCGCGCAGTGCCGCCTCCAGGCGCGACTGCGCGCCCGCGGGGTCGAGGACCGTCTCGGCGTAGCGACGCTCGAGCAACGCCTCGGTGTCGCGCTCGACCGCCTCTCCCAGGGTCAGCAGGCTCGGGCGGAGCAGGTGGGTGCCGGCGGAGACCGCCTGGTGGCCGAGCAGTCGCCATGCCGTCGGCCACGCCAGATACCAGTCGACGAAGTCCGCCGATCGCGCGTGCATGGCGTCGAAGACCGCGGCGGTCTCCGCGTCGAGCACCGCGCGCGCGCGGGCGACGGCGCCGGCTCGGGCCCCGGCCAGGGCGGCGGTCTCGGCGCGCGCGAAGGCCGCCACCAGGTCGGCATCGACCCGAGCGTGGAGCAGGCCGCCGGCGCCGTCGCCGACGATCACCAGACGGGGCTCGCGAGCGCCCGATCGGGCGGCGGTGTCGTCGCGATCCAGGGCGTCCGCACGCCAGAGGTCCACGGCACTCCGTATCAGCCCCGGGCCGGCCCAGATCGCGGCCAGCACCAGCACCGTTGAGAGCACCAGCATGGTGCGCGCGGAGCGCGGGGTCCGCGCGGCGGCGGCGATCGTCGTGGCCGTGCGCATGGTCGTGCACCGTCCTCTCGAGGCTGCCCGCCTCGAGCCGAGTTGGCTCGCGGGCGGCGGTTCGACAATCATAGGTGCCCCGCGTCGGGTGCGCAGTGCCGGCTCGGGGTGGGTCAGGGGAGAGTGGGCGGATGACCGATACACTCAGCATCGCCGCCGGGGGCGCGCTCGGGGCGCTCGCGCGGTACTGGGTCTCCACCGCGGTGTACGCCCTGCTCGGGCGCGGCTTTCCCTACGGGACCCTGGTGGTCAACGTCGTGGGCAGCGCCGCGATGGGATTCCTGTACGTGATGGTGCTCGAGCGCACGGACCTGGGGCCGGCTTGGCGCGGCGCCTTGCTGGTCGGCTTTCTCGGGGCGTTCACCACCTTTTCCTCCTTCTCGCTGGAGACGCTCGCGTTGCTCGAGAACGGGATGCGGCTGCGGGCGGCGGGGAACGTGGTGGCGAGCGTGCTGCTCTGCCTGCTGGCCTGCTGGGTGGGGCTGGTGATCGCGCGGCGCCTCTGAGCCCGGCGTCGGGTCGGGGCTGGGGCCTCGTTGCGGGGCGACGCGCGCCGCCGACTTCGTGGATGGGTCAGCACGTCTTAATGACGCTTGAAACATCACCATCCAGGTGCTAGAAGTAATGCCTCACGTCTGAGGCTCCAGGTGTCGGTGCCTTGATCACCGCCAATCAGATGCGCGCCGCTCGCGCGCTGCTCGGGATCGGGCAGCGTGAGCTGGCCGATCTCGCCGGTCTGTCGCTTCCCACCATCCAGCGCATGGAGGGGAGTGACGGTGTGGTGCGCGGCAATGTCGACTCCCTGATGAAGCTGATCGCGGGCCTGGAGGCAGCGGGCATCGAGATCATCGGGGCCGGTGCCACCAGCGTCGGGTCCGGGCGCGGCGTGCGGCTGCGCACCGATCCGAGCACGGGCACGCACGACTCGCCCTCGCCCGGGCCGTCGAGACGGCCTTGAGCGCGGTGCTCGCGCTGCTCGCCTGCGCGGCCGGGTTGCTCGGACTCGGCGTGGTCGGGGTGGTCGGCGGTCGTGGCCGTGTCGGCGCGGCGGTGGTCTATCTCGGCTCCGCCACGGTCTGCGCGCTGGCGGCGGTGAGTGCGATCGGGGTCCTGCTCGGCGGCGAGCCGGTCTCGGAGGTGGTGTTGCCGATCGGGCTGCCGTGGCTCGGCGCCCATTTTCGGATCGATGCGCTGAGCGCGCTGTTCGTGGTGCTGGTCGACGTCGGTGGCGCCGCGGCTGCGGTCTACGGGCTCGGCCACGGTCGTCACGAGGGGCATCCACGTCGGGTGCTGCCGTTCTTTCCTGCCTTCCTCGCCGCCATGCACCTGGTGCTGCTCGCGGACGACGCCTTCACGTTCCTGTTCTGCTGGGAGCTGATGTCGCTGGTCTCCTGGGCGCTGGTGATGGCGCACCATCAGCAGGGCGACAACACGCGCGCGGGCTACGTCTATCTGCTGATGGCGGGATTCGGGACCCTGGCGCTGTTGCTCGCGCTCGCGTTGCTCGCCGGGTCGGAGGGCGGCTACGCCTTCGCCGACATGCGCGCGGTCGAGCCGGCGCCCCACGTCGCGGCCTTGGTGGTCGTCCTCGTCCTCGTCGGTGCGGGCTCGAAGGCGGGCCTGCTCCCGCTCCATGTCTGGCTGCCCCTCGCGCACCCGGCGGCGCCGAGCCACGTCTCGGCGCTGATGAGCGGCGTGATGACCAAGGTGGCGGTCTACGGGTTCGTGCGCATCGTGCTCGACTTGCTGGCGACGCCGCCGTGGTGGGCCGGGCTCGCGGTGCTGCTGCTCGGCGCGGTGACCGCGGTGGTCGGGGTGC
This sequence comes from Ectothiorhodospiraceae bacterium, assembly GCA_024234875.1. Lineage (GTDB taxonomy): Bacteria > Pseudomonadota > Gammaproteobacteria > HK1 > HK1 > JACKNM01. The sequence goes on from JACKNM010000005.1 coordinate 300,896, forward strand.
TGCACGCGCTGATGGAGCGCGACATCAAGCGCATGCTGGCCTACAGCACCATCGAGAACGTCGGCATCGTGTTCGTCGGCGTCGGGCTCGCGCTCGCCTTCGACGCCCACGGCATGGGTGCGGCGGCGGCCCTGGCGTTGACCGCGGCGTTGCTCCACGCGGCCAATCACTCGTGGTTCAAGAGCCTGCTCTTCCTCGGCGCCGGCGCGGTGCTGGTCGCGACCGGGGAGCGCGACATGGATGCGCAGGGCGGGCTGATTCACCGCATGCCGGTCACCGCGTTCACCTTCCTGGTCGGCTGCGCCGCGATCTCCGCGCTCCCGCCGCTCAACGGCTTCGCCTCCGAGTGGCTGCTGTTCCAGGCGGTGCTGCAGAGTCCGCAGATCGAGCAGTGGGGTCTGCGCATCCTGGTGCCCGGTGTCGGTGGGTTGCTGGCGCTCGCCGCCGCGCTCGCCGCGGCCTGCTTCGTGCGCGCCTTCGGGGTGGTCTTCCTCGGCCGCCCACGCACCCCGGCGGCGATGCGCGCGGCCGAGGTCGATCGCGCCTCGCTGGCGGCGATGGTCGCGCTGGTGGTGCTGTGCGTGCTGGCCGGCATCGTCCCCGGGGTGTTGATCGACGCGCTGGCGCCGGTGACCTCGGCCCTGCTCGATGCGCGTCTGCCGACCCAGGCGGCGCTCGGCTGGCTCACCGTGGTGCCGATCGCCGAAGGGCGCAGCAGCTACAACGGGCTGCTGGTATTCGTGTTCATCGCGGTGAGCGCGTGGCTCACGGTGCGAGTCGTGCATCGCCTCGCCTCGGACCGGTTGCGCCGTGGACCGGCCTGGGACTGCGGATTCCCCGATGCGAGCCCACTCACGCAGTACGCGTCCGGTAGCTTCGCGCAACCGATTCGGCGCGTGTTCGGGACCACGGTGTTCGCCGCCCGCGAGACGGTGGAGATGCCACCGCCCGGCGACGGGCGAGCCGCCCGCCATCGGGTCACGTTGCTGGATCCGGCCTGGCGCTGGATCTACGACCCGATCACCGCCGCCGTCGCCGGTGCCTCGTTGCGCCTGAACGCGATGCAGTTCCTCACCATCCGCCGCTACCTCGGCATGGTGTTCCTCGCACTGGTCGGGCTCCTGCTGGTGATCGCGATATGGCGGTGAGTGCCGAGACCGTGGTCGACCTGATGGTGCAGGGCGTGCAGATGGCGCTGGTGCTGGTGCTCGCGCCGCTGCTGACCGGTGTGGTCCGCAAGGTGAAGGCGCGCCTGCTGCGGCGGCGGGGACCGTCGGTGCTCCAGCCGTACCGCGATCTCGCCCGCCTGCTGCGCAAGGAGGTGGTGCTGGCCGAGAACGCCTCGTGGCTGTTTCGCGTCATCCCCTACATCGTGTTCGCGGCGACCTGGGTGGCGGCGGCGCTGGTCCCGACCTTCGCGCGCGGGCTGGTGTTCAGCTGGGCGGCGGATCTGCTGGTCATCATCGCGCTGCTCGGCACCGCGCGCTTCTTCCTCGCCCTCGCCGGCATGGACATCGGTACCAGTTTCGGCGGGATCGGCGCGAGCCGCGAGGTGATGATCGCCTCGGTTGCCGAGCCGGCGATGATTCTCGTCGTGTTCACCCTCGCCCTGGTCGCGGGCTCGACCCAGCTCTCGACCGTCGCCGCGCACATGGCGACTGCCGACGTCGGTCTGCGGGTGTCCCTCGGGCTCGCGCTGGTGGCGCTGATCATGGTGGCGCTGGCGGAGAACGCGCGGATCCCGGTCGACAACCCGGCGACCCATCTCGAGCTGACCATGGTCCACGAGGCGATGGTGCTCGAGTACTCCGGACGGCACCTGGCGATGATCGAGCTCGCGGCGGCGCTGAAGCTGCTGCTCTACGCGTCGCTGGTGGTCGGGGTCTTCCTGCCCTGGGGGATGGCGTCACCCGGGGCCGGGCTCGCCGCACACCTCGTCGGTGGCGCGACCTACGTGGTGAAGCTCGCCGTCGCCGCCTTCGCGCTCGCCCTGTTCGAGACGTCGATCGCGAAGATGCGCGTGTTCCGGGTTCCGGACTTCATCGGCGCGGCGCTGATGCTCGGTCTGCTCGGCACGCTGCTGCTGTTCGTGTCGAGGAGCCTCTAGATGGGCACGCTCGAGTTCGACGTCGCCCACTTGCTGGCCGGGGGCCTGGTGCTGGTCAGCTTCGTCATGCTCTACCAGGACCGGCTCTACGCGTTGCTCAACGTGTTCGCGTTGCATTCGGTGGTGCTGTCGGTGTCGGTCGGCTGGCAGGCATTCGTCCAGGATGCGCCGCACCTCTACCTGACCGCGCTGATCGCGTTGGTGTTCAAGGCGATCGTGATCCCGGTAGCGCTCCACCGCATCATCCAGCGGCTCGGCATCCACCGTGAGATCGAGACCGTGGTCGGTGTCGGCGCCACCATGCTGGTGGGGATGGGGCTGGTGGCACTGTCGATGGTGGTGATGCTGCGGGTCACCGCCGATGCCGATCCGCTGGCGCGCGAGGATCTCGCGTTCGCGCTCTCGATCGTGCTCCTCGGGCTGCTGGTGATGGTCACCCGGCGCAATGCGGTGAGCCAGGTGGTCGGCTTCATGTCGCTCGAGAACGGGCTCGTGCTCGCCGCGACCGGGGCCAAGGGGATGCCGCTGGTGGTGGAGATCAGCGTCGCGTTCTCGATCCTGATCGCGTTCATCGTCATCGGGATCTTCCTGTTCCGGATCCGCGAGCGCTTCGACACCGTCGACATCGGCGCGCTCGACGTGTTCCGCGGAGAGCGACGATGAGCGCGCTCGCGCCCGATCCGCTCGGCGCCGTGCTGCTGGTGCCCCTGGTCTCGGCGGTGTTGCTCGCGGTGCTTCCCGGCTACCGGATGACGGCGCGGCTGAACGTCGTCGCCTCCGGTCTGACCCTGCTTGCGGCGCTGGCGCTGTTCGTCACCGAGCGTCCGGCGCCGGGACCCTATCTCATCGTCGACGACCTCAACATCGTCTTCGTCGCGCTCAACTGCTTCGTCGGCTTCACCACCAGTGTGTTCAGCGCGAGCTACATCGCCCACGAGCTCGACTCCGGCCGACTCACCCCGGTCTACGTCCGCTTCTACCACGCGATGTACCAGACGATGATGCTGGGGATGAACCTCGCGCTGGTCGCGCACAGCATCGGGCTGATGTGGGTGGCGATCGAGCTGGCGACGCTCACCACGGTGCTGATGGTGGGGATCTACCGCACCCACGAGGCGCTGGAGGCGGCGTGGAAGTACTTCATCCTCGGCAGCGTCGGCATCGCGCTGGCGCTGTTCGGCACCATCCTCGTCTACATGGCGGCGCGCCCGGTGGTGGGCGAGGGGCCGGACGCGATGCTGTGGACGGTGCTGATGGCGAACGCCGGCGGGCTGGAGCCGGCGCTGGTCAACGTCGCCTTCGTGTTCCTGCTGCTCGGCTACGGCACCAAGGTCGGCCTCGCGCCGCTGCATGCCTGGCTGCCGGATGCTCACGCGGAGGGGCCGACCCCGATCTCGGCGGTGCTCTCCGGGCTGTTGCTCAACGTGGCGCTGCACGCGGTGCTGCGGTTCAAGGTCCTCCTCGCCGCGAATCCGCAAGCGATCGCGCCGGGGCCGCTGATGGTCACGATGGGGCTGTCGTCGTTGCTGTTCGCGGGGCTGATGCTGTACCGGCGTCGCGACATCAAGCGCCTGTTCGCCTACTCGTCGATCGAGCACATGGGGATCATCGCCTTCGCCTTCGGGATGGGTGGCCCGCTCGCCAACTTCGCGGGCCTGCTGCACATGGTCATGCACAGCCTGACCAAGTCGGCGATCTTCTTCGCCGTCGGCCACGTGGCGCAGATCAAGGGCACCCAGCGCATCGCCGACATCGGTGGGCTCACGGTCACCCACCCCTGGCTCGGCTGGGGGCTGGTGGCCGGGGTGGTCGCGATCGCGGGGCTGCCGCCGTTGGGAGTGTTCACCAGTGAGTTCCTGCTGGTGAGCTCGACATTCGCGCGCGAGCCGTTGCTCGCGGTCGCGCTGGTGCTCGGTCTGCTGCTCGCGCTCGGCGCATTGCTGAGGGCGCTCGGCGGGCTCGCGTTCGGCGAGCCGCGAGGCCGGGTGGTGCCGGCGGAGGCGTCGTACGTGCCGCTGTACGCGCACCTCGCCCTCGTGCTCGTGGCCGGCGTCTACCTGCCGGCACCGCTCGTCGGCTGGTTCCAGGCAGTCGCGGCGCAACTCGGGTAGGCGTGGTGATGGACGGTCGCAGGGGGACTCGACGATCGGGGCGAAGACGATGAGTCGGTTGCTCGCGCTCGCCGCCGAGACGCCGGCGCGCGGTCACCGGCCCTGGCCGCGGGGTGAGGTCGACGCTGCAGGGTGGACGGCGGCGGGCGAGGCGCTGGCGGCGGGCAGCTTCGAGCTGCTGGGACTGTGGGGCGAGCGCGATGCGGTGCACATGGCGCTTCGCGAGCCGCAGGCGGACGTGATCGCGGTGCTGACCCTGGCCTGCCCGCACGGCGAGCACCCTTCGATCGGCCGCATGCACCCGCCGGCGATCCGTCTCGAGCGCGCGGCTCAGGACCTCCACGGCCTGCGGGCCGTCGGGCTCCCCGACCGACGGCCCTGGCTCGACCATGGTCGCTGGCGACGCGACTCGGTGGGGGAGGCCGAAGAGGCGAGCTCGGAGGCGGCGGCCGGCTATCCCTTCTTGCCGGTCGAGGGCGAGAGCCTGCACCAGATCCCGGTCGGGCCGGTGCACGCCGGGATCATCGAGCCCGGGCACTTCCGATTCACCGCCCAGGGCGAGACGGTGGTGCGTCTGGAGCAACGGCTCGGCTACGTCCACAAGGGGGTCGAGGCGCTGATGGTCGGCGCGGACGCCGCGCGCATGGTCGCGCTCGCGGGCCGGATCTCGGGCGACGCGACCGTCGCCCATGCGCTCGCCGCGGCGCGGGCGGTGGAGGCGGCATCGGCGGCCGAGGTCCCGGCGCGGGGGCACTGGTTGCGCGCGTTGATGGCGGAGATCGAGCGAGTCGCGAATCACCTCGGTGACATCGGCGCGATCTGCAACGACGCCGCGTTCGCGCTGATGCAGGCGCACTGCAGTGCGCTGCGTGAGCAGGCGCTGCGCGCGGCGCACAGCGCGTTCGGTCATCGCATGATGCGCGACTGCGTGGTGGTGGGCGGCGTGGCGGCGGAGCCGGCGAGCGGGGGGCTCGACGCGGTGCGCGCGCTGGTGGCGCTCGTGCGCGCGCGCTTCCCGGCCCTGGTCGAGCTCTACGACGAGACCGCGTCGTTGCAGGATCGGACCGTCGGCACCGGCGTGGTGGGCGAGGCGTTGGTGCGGCAGTTCGCGGCTGGCGGGTTCGTCGGCCGCGCCTCCGGGCGCGGGTTCGACGCGCGTCGCGACAGCCCCTATCCGCCCTACGACGCGCTCGGTGTCGAGGTTCCGATCCGAGCCGAGGGCGACGTCGACGCGCGGGTGTGGATTCGAATCCGCGAGGTGGAGGCGAGCCTCGCCCTGCTCGATCGGCTGATCGACGAGCTACCCGGTGGGCCGTCGCGAGTGGCCGTACCGGCCCGTGGCGGCGAGGGGATGGCGCTGGTCGAGAGCTTCCGCGGCGACGTGCTGGCCTGGGTGCGGCTCGGTGCCGGGGGGCGGGTCGAGCGCTGCCATCTGCGCGACCCCTCGTGGTTCCAGTGGCCGCTACTGGAGGCGGCGATCGAGGGCAACATCGTGGCCGACTTCCCGCTCTGCAACAAGTCGTTCAACTGCTCGTATTCCGGGCACGACCTGTGAGCCGACGATGCGCAAGATCCTGCTCGAGAGTCTCCTCCGACGCCCGCTGACCGAGCCGCCACCGGCGCTCGACGACGCCGAGCTGGCGCAGCTCGGCTCGGCGCTCGAGCGTGCGACGCGACGCGGCCTCGGTCGTAGCCTCGCCATTCGCGAGGTCGACGCCGGCTCGTGCAACGGTTGCGAGCTGGAGATCCACGCGCTCGGCAATCCCTACTACGATCTCGAGCGCTACGGCATTCGTTTCGTCGCCTCTCCGCGCCATGCCGACGTGCTGCTGGTGACCGGTCCCGTGACCTGCAACATGCGCGAGGCCCTGCTTCGGACCTACCATGCCACCCCCGACCCCAAGTGGGTGGTGGCGGTCGGCGACTGCGGCGTCGATGCGGGCGTCTTCGCCGGTAGCCGCGCGGTGGTGGGCGGCGTCGGCGACGTGATCCCGGTCGACCTCCGCATCCCCGGCTGCCCGCCGACCCCGCTGGCCCTGTTGCGCGGTCTGTTGGCGCTGCTCGCGCGCACCGCCGAGGGGGGATAGGCGACGACCCGGCTCCGCTGCGGAGCCGCCACGGAGATGCGCATGCGCCGACTGGCCGAGCGACTCGAAGCCGCGCGCGACATGGCGTGGGACGTCGTCTGGGGACAGGACGTCGAGGCGATGCCGGCGTGGCGTCGGCACCTGGTGGGTGCGGCCCGCGTCGTGCACATGCTCGCGCGCGAGCTGGTCGGCGAGCAGCTCGCGATCCGTGCCGCGAGCCTCGTCTACACCACGCTCCTCGCCCTGGTGCCCGCGCTCGCGGTGACCTTCGCGGTGCTGGAGGCGTTCAACGTCCACCAGCAGTTCGAGCCGGTGCTGCGGCGATCATTGGAGCCGCTCGGCACCAGGGGACCCGAGGTCGCGAGCCGGATCATCGCCTTCGTCGAGGGGCTCGACCTCGCGGCGCTCGGCTCCGCCGGGGTCGCCTTCTTGCTGCTCACCGTCATCTCGCTGGTCTACAAGGTCGAGCGCAGCTTCAACTTCACCTGGCGGGTCGAGCGTCCGCGGCGGCTGATCGAGCGCCTGTCGAGCTACCTCACGGTGGTGGTCCTCGGGCCGATGCTGGTGTTCACCGCGCTCGGTATCAGCGCCTCGTTCCTCGCCGCGCCGTGGGTCCAGGACGCGGTCCGCCTGCCGGGGGTCGGGCCGGTAGTGGCGCTCGGCGGCAAGCTGGTGCCCTACTTGCTGGTGGTCGCCGCATTCACGTTCTCCTACTACTACATCCCCAACACCCGCGTGCGCCCGCGCTCGGCGCTGTTCGGTGGCTGCGTCGCGGGGGCGCTGTGGGTGGTCGCCGGGTGGCTGTTCGCGTCGATGGTGGTGGGCGCCTCGAAGTACGCGCTCGTGTACTCGAGCTTCGCCATCCTGGTGCTGTTCATGATGTGGTTGCACATCGGCTGGTTGATCCTGCTGGTCGGCGCGAGCGTGAGCTTCTATCACCAGCATCCCGAGCATCTGGGGCTGCTCGTGGGCGACGTGCGCACCAGCAACCGATCGCGCGAGCGCATCGGGCTCGGCGCCTGCTGCCTGGTGGCCGATCGCTATCGGCGCGGCGAGCCCGCCCCCGGCGCGGCCGAGATCGCGCGACGGATGCGGGTGCCGTTGCCTCCGGTCGAGGGGCTGCTGCGTGAGCTCGCACGTGGCGGCATCCTCGTCGCCACCCGCGCCGAGCCGCCAGGGTGGGTGCCGGCGCGGGATCTGCACGCGCTCGGGCTGCGCGAGGTGCTGGCGGCGCTGCGGGCCGCGCACGAGAGCCGGCACCTCGCGCGGGATCGCATCGAGGGGCACCCGGCGGCCGACGCCCTGCTCGATGCCATCGGCGGCCGGGTCGGGGCGCTCCTCGGCCAGCACTCGCTCGCCGACCTGCTCGACGGCAACCTGCCGCTGGGGTCTGCCGTCAGTCGCCCGACCGCGGTCGACACGCGCCGTCGCGACGCCGCGCCGTAGACGCCGGGCGCGGCCCGGATGCCGGCCTATCCGAGCCCCTGCGTGCGGTCGTATGCGGCCCGAAATGCCGATTCGATGGCCGCCTGGCTGCGCCCGGGGGCGGCGGCGTCGCCGATGATCTGCAGCTTCACCTTGCCCGCCAGCTGGCGCACCGACTCGGCTTCGACGCCACGCCGGGCGCGGTGGTAGAGCCAGTCGCGTACCGCGGCGCGGCTGGCCAGGCTCCGCAACGGCCACCGGGTCAGGAGACCGCCGCGCAGCAGCGCGCGAATCAGGGGCCCGAGGCCCACCCGGTAGGTGGCACCGGTCGCGATGACCACGCGGTCGAAGCCGGCGAGGAGGCGCGGGTCGCGCAGCGCGTCGGTGCGGTAGCGGAGCTCGGCGCCGTGCTCACGGCAGCGGCGCTCGAGCGAGTCGACGAGCGCCTCGAAGGCGTAGGCGCGTGGCTCGACGTTCTGGAACAGCGGGGTGCGCGGGACGTCGTGGAACGCGCCGCCGGCGCGCGCGCGTCGCTCGAACACCGTCACCGCGTTGTCGGCGGCGGCGAGCGCGGCATAGCTGAGCCCCGCCGGTCCTGCGCCGACCACCGCGATGCGCTCACCGCGTGGCCGCCGGTCGTCGCGCGCGGCGTACTCGGCCTCGCGCCCGGTGGTCGGGTTGACGAGGCAGCCGAGGGGGCTGCCGCCGCGCATCTGGTCGACGCAGGTGTTGCAACCGAGACAGGCGCGCGGTGCGCGGCCGGCGTGGACCCGGCGCGGCCATTCCGGGTCGGCGAGCAGGGGGCGGCCGAGGGCGACGAAGTCCGCCGCGCCGCTCGCCAGCACCTCGGCCGCGACGCCCGGCTCGCCGAGTCGTCCCACCGCGATCACCGGGACGCCGACGTCGGCGCGGATCGCGCGCGCGAGCTCCACGAAAGGGCCGTGGCCCATCGCCATCGGCGGAATCATCACCGCCGCAGAGGGCACCGAGCGGTAGTGCCCGCCGGTGACGTGGATGGCGTCGGCGCCGGCGTCGGCGACCCACCGTGCCACCTGCCGCGCCTCGTCGCGGGTGATGCCGCCGGGGAAGTAGTCGTCCCCGTTCATGCGCACGATCAGGGGGAAGCCCGGGGCGGCGGCCTTGATCGCGCGCACCATGTCGAGGGTGATGCGCGCGCGGTTCGCGAGCGGCCCGCCGTAGGCGTCCTCGCGCCGGTTCTCCGCCGGACAGAGGAACTGTGACAGCAGGTAGCCGTGGGCGACGTGCAGCTCGACGGCGTCGAATCCCGCCGCGCGCACCCGCAGGGCGGCGGCGACGAAGGCGGCGACGCATTCGGCGATCCGCTGCTCGGTCATCGCTTCCGGGACGATGGTCTCCATGGTCCGCTCGAAGACCGGATGCGGAACTGCCGACGGTGCGACCGGGGTCTCGCCACAGACGTCCACCCGGGTGTGTCCACCGCCGTGGCCGAGCTGGATCGAGGCTCGCGCGCCAGCGCCGTGGATCGCCTCGACGAGGCGGGCGAGCCCGGGCACGAAGCGGTCGTCGTGGACCCCGAGCTCGTTGAATCGGTGGCGCCCGGCGCGCTCGGGCGATGCCATCTCGACGGTGACCAGGCCGACGCCGCCGAGCGCGCGGGCGCGGTAGTAGGCGATCGACCGCTCGGTGACGAAGCCCTCGTCGTCGGCGCCGCGGGTGGTCATCGGCGGCATGACGATGCGGTTGGCGAGCTCGAGCCCGCCGATCCGCCCGGGTCGGAACAGGATCCCGTACGCGCCGTCGTGCGCTTCGGCCGAGTCCGCTGCCGTCATCTCGCCGACCCCACGACGTGCAGCGTCCTCACGCCGCGTCCACCCGCGGGTGGAACGCCGCGTTCCTGCCGGCCAGCCGGCCGGAGGTCACGCCCCATCCGATGTGGTGACCGTGACCCTCCAGCAACAGCCCGCCCTGACCGGCCGAGCCGGCGGCGAACAGCCCCGCGATCGGGGACCCGTCCTCGCGCAAGACCTCGAGCCGCTCGCTGACCTTCAGCCCGCCCTCGGTGAAGCAGATCCATGCCTTCAGTGGACCGAGCGCGTAGAACGGCGGCGACGTGAGCGGCGGTGGCGTGTCGTCACCGGAGCGTTGGGTATTGCAGTCGGCGACGGTGGCGGTCAGCGCGTCGGCGGGGACGCCGATGCGAGCCGCGAGCGCGCGCAGATCGTCGGCCCGCCGACACACGTCGCGGCGGTTTCGCGCGTAGTCGGGCAGATAGGCGTAGCCGACTCCGGGCGCGGTGGACACGTAGTTCGGCCACGCGTCGAAGCGACGCGCGAGGTTGCCGTCGAGGACGACATAGGCGACGCGGTCGGGCTGGCGCGACACCGGCACCTCGGGATGATCGCGCTCGTCACAGAAGCGCCGGCCTTGCGCGTTGACGAGAATGGCGCCGGCCGCGAAGAGCCCGTGCGACGGCGCGAGGAAGGTGGTCACGAACGACATCAGGAACGGGCGCAGGACCGCTCGTGGCAGATGGTCGACCGCCCACGCCACACCCCGCGCGAACGGCCGCCACGGCGGTATGCGGGTGACCGCGCTCGGCCGTGGTGGCGCGACGAATCGCAGCTCCGGGCCCCAGGCGAGATCACCGTTCAGGACCACGCCGCCGGCCTCGACCCCCATGCGCTGCCCGTCGCCGGTGCTGGCCGGGTTGATGCCCTCGATGTCCGCGACCGTGGCGCCGAGGTACTGGCGCTTGAACTCGGTCGGGGCGGCGCTGAAGTCGCCGCTGGCGAGCACCACCGCGCGCCGGGCTGCGATGGTCTCACCGCTCGCGAGGCGTACACCGGTCACGCGCGCGCCGTCACCGGTGAGCGCGCTCACCGGACTCCCGGTGCGCAGCCGCACGCCCTCGCGTCGGCAGTGACGGGCGAGGTGGTAGATGTAGCCGCGCGAGTGCGGCACCACCGCGTGCAGGCGCGGGACGCGGTGGGGCGGCTCGGGGATCGGGCGCATGAACTCGATGCCCAGATCCATCAGGAACCGGAACGCCTCGGGGACGTTGTCGACGTACAGGCGGCGCAGTGCGACGTTGTCGCGGCCGGCGCGCGGTCCGGCGAATTTCGGCATGTCCTCGAAATGCGCGTCCGGCGAGTCGTCGATGCCGGCGGCGCGTTGCTGCGGGGTCGAGCTCACGCAGATCGTCCCCACCGAGAGGCCCGTCGTCCCGCCGAGCGTCGACGCCTTCTCCAGCAGCACCACGTCGCGTCCGAGTCGCGCGGCCGAGAGCGCGGCGGTGAGCCCCGCGCCACCCCCGCCGACCACCACCACGTCGTGGGACTCGGTGGCCGCCATCCCCCGTTACCGTGCGGTCCAGCCGCCGTCCACCACCAGCATCGAGCCGGTGCAGAACGACGCCTCGTCGCTGGCGAGGAACAGGATGGCGTTGGCGATCTCCTGAGGTCGCCCCAGCCGGTTCATCGCCTGGCGCGCCTCGAGGCCCGCGCGCAATGCGGCCGGATCTGCGCTGGCGCGGAACATCTCGGTGAAGTAGGGCGACTCCACCGTCCCCGGCGCGACGCAGTTGATGCGCACGTTGGCGTCGACGTGGTCGAGCGCCATCGCGCGGGTCAGCGCCGCCACCGCGCCCTTCGATGCGCAGTACGCCGCGCGGTCGGGGATGCCGACCAGCGCCGTGGTCGACGCGGTGTTGACGATGGCGCCGCCGCCCTGGCGGATCATCACCGGGATGGCGTGCTTGCAGCCGAGGAAGACGCCCTTCACGTTGACCGCCATCAGCGCGTCCCAGTCGCCTTCCTCGGTCTCCAGCACGCTGCCGGCGAAGCCGTAGCCGGCGTTGTTGACCAGCACGTCGAGCCGCCCGTGCGCGGCGACGGTGTCGTCCACCAGCGCGCGCACCGACGCCGACGTCGCGACGTCGACCTCGCGCGCGGTGGCGCGTCCGCCAGCGGAGCGAACCGCGGCCGCCACGCGCTCGGCTGCCTCACGGTTCTTGTCGGCGACGACCACCGTCGCGCCCTGCTCGGCGAAGGTGACGGCGGTGCGCTCACCGATGCCGGAGCCGGCGCCGGTGACGATGCAGATCTTGCCTTTCAGTCGGTCGCCCATGTGGAAGCTCCCATCACAATGGCGCGCCCTCGGATCGGGTCACGCCGAGGTCGTGGTGACGCGCTCGGCGAGGGTCCGGACATGCTCACTCGCGCAGCAGCTCGCGGGCGATGATGTCGCGCTGGATCTGGTTGGTGCCCTCGTAGATCTGCGTGATCTTGGCGTCGCGGTACAGGCGCTCGACCTCGACGCCGCGGATGTAGCCCGTGCCGCCGAAGAGTTGCACCGCGTTGGCGGTATGGGTCACGGCGACGTCGCTCGCGAAGCACTTCGCCATCGAGCAGGCGGCGCTCGCGCGGCCCTCGGCGTCGAGCCGGCGCGCCGCGTCGTGGGTCAGCAGCCGTGCCGCCTGGATGTCCTTGGCCATGTCCGCGAGCATCCAGCGCGCGCCCTGGAACTCGGCGATGGCGCGACCGAACTGTCGACGCTCGCGCACGTGCGCGAGTGCGGCGTCGAGGCCGGCCTGGGCGATTCCGACCGCGAGCGCGGCGATACCGACGCGTCCCTTGTCGAGCACGCTCATCATCATGTGGAAGCCGCGGCCGAGCTCGCCGAGCAGCGCCTCGGGACCGAGCGCGACCGCGTCGAAACGCAGCCAGCCGATGAGCGACGCGCGCTGCCCCATCTTGTGCTCGGCCGGGCCGCGGGTGATACCGGCCGACGCACAGTCGACGAGGAAGATGCTCATGCCGCGGTGGCCCCGGGCGGGGTCGGTGCGCGCGAGCACGAAGGCGACGTCGGCCACCGGCGCGTTGTGGATCAGCTGCTTCTCGCCACTGAGCGACCAGCCGGCGCCGCTCGGGGTGGCGGTGGTCTTGATGGCCGACACGTCGGAGCCGGCCTCGGCCTCGGTGATGCAGTACGCCGGTCGAAGCGCGCCGCGCATCAGAGGCGTCAGGTAGCGCTCGCGCTGGGCCGCGGTGCCGTGCGCGACCAGCAGCGTGGTCACCAGCTCGACCAGGCCGCACTGATCGGCGACCGAGGCGTAGCCACGGGCGAGCTCCTCCATGACCACGGCATAGCCGAGGGTGTCGAGGCCGGCGCCGCCGAGCGCCTCGGGGACGGTGACCCCGAACAGGCCGAGGGTGGCCATCTCGTCGTAGATCTCGGTCGGTAGGCGCGACTCGGCGTCGAGCGCCGCCGCCGCCGGGCGGACCCGCGACTCGGCGAAACGACGGACGACCTCGCGCATCGACTCGTGGGCAGCTTCCACGACCGGTACCTCGGTGGCCTCGGGCGCGCGGGGCGAGCAGTGGCCCCGCGCGCCGACTGTAGATCGCCATCGGTGCCATCTGCAAACGCTTGCAGGTAGGATCTCCGAATCGCGCGACCGCGAGGCGTTCGTGGGCGTCGGGACGACGGGGCAGGGGGGCCGGATGAGCAAGGGAAGCAGGCGGCAGGTCACGCTCGAGGACGTCGCACGGCTGGCGGGGGTCTCCGCGTCGACGGTGTCGCGCAGCCTCTCGATGCCGCACATGGTCCGGGCGTCGGTGCGCGAGAGCGTGCTGTGGGCGGTGTCGCGCCTCGGCTACGTGCCCCACGGCGCGGCGCGGGCGCTGGCCCGTCGGCGCAACGCGACCATCGGGGTGATCATTCCGAGCCTGCGCTTCACGGTGTTCGCGGATCTCGTCGAGAGCCTGCAGGCGGAGCTCGGCGCGGCGGGCTACTCGGTGCTACTCGGTCACGCGGGGAGCGACCTCCGCTACGAGGCCGACCAGGCGACCGCGCTGCTGTCACGCGGGATCGACGCGCTGGTCCTCGTCGGCAATGCGCACGACCAGAGCCTCGAGCGGATGGCCACGAATACCGGTATACCGGTGGTCACCACGTTCGACTACCGCCTCGACGCGCCTTATCCGTGCGTCGGGATCGACAACCAGGCCGCCGGTCGTGCCCTGGTCGACCATCTCCTCGACCTCGGCCACACTCGCATCGCCGCGTTGATGCCGGACGAGCGCTTCAACGACCGTGCCGCCCGGCGTCTGGCCGGGGTCCGCGGCGCCCTCGCCGACCGTGGACTCGCGTTGCACCCGCAGCACCTGGTGCTCGGCGACGGCGCGGCCGAGGTCGGTCGGGCCGCGATGGCGGAGTTGCTCGGCCGCGAGCCGAGTCCGAGCGCGGTCGTCTGCTTCAGTGATCTGGTCGCCATCGGCGCGGTCGTCGAGTGTCGGGCGCGCGCGGTCTCGGTGCCGGGCGCGGTCTCGGTGGCCGGGTTCAGTGGCATCGGGCTGGCCGAGCTGACCCATCCCGCGATCACCACGGTCAGCTTCTCGGCGGTCGACATCGGTCGTGAGGCGGCGCGGCTCGTGCTCGACCGCCTCGACGGCGACGGGCAGGCGCCGAGCGTCGAGGTGCCCCATCGCCTGGAGCAGCGCGCGTCGACCGCCGCGCCCGGCCCCTGAGGGGCCTCGATGGCGATTACAAGCGCTTGCAGACGCGCGTCGGGCGACCGTATAGTCACCGCCCTCAGTCAGCCGAGGGAGGGGCCGCCGGCCGGCGGTGCGGGACCGTTCCATGGGCGAGACGCAGCCATCCGCGGGGTCAGCCCCCGCCGCACCCGCCCTCCTCTCTGGGATGCGGGTGGCGAGCTTCTGTCACTTCCTCCAGGGCCCGGCGGGGACCCAGTACCTGGCCGACATGGGCGCCGACGTGGTCAAGGTCGAGCCACCGCGTGGTGCCTGGGAGCGGCACTGGGCGGCCGCCGGCGGCGCCCGGGTGGGTGAGGCGACTCCGCTCTTCCTCTGCGGCAACCGTAACAAGCGCAGCCTCGCCATCGATCTCAAGCATCCGCGGAGCAAGGAGGTCGTGTTCCGCCTCATCGAGCGCAGCCACGTGATGGTGGAGAACTTCCGCCCCGGCGCGCTCGATCGGCTCGGTTTCGGGTACGACGAGGTCCGCCGCCGCAAGCCCGACATCATCTACGCCTCGGCGTCGGGCTACGGCGGCTCGGGGCCGTTCCTCGAGCGGCCGGGCCAGGACCTGCTGGCGCAGGCGATGTCGGGGCTGATCGCGAGCTCCGCGCGCCCCGACGGCCAGCCAACCGCGGTCGGCTGCGCCGGCATCGACCAGCACGGCGCGGCGTTGCTCGCGCTCGGCATCGTCGGTGCCTACGTGCGCTGGTTGCAGACCGGGGAGGGCACGCGGGTCGAGAGCAGCTTGCTGTCGGCCGGGATCGACCTGCAGGCCGAGTCGCTGACCGCGCATTTCGCTGCCGGGCGACCGAAGGGCCGGGCCGACCGCGATCCGCATCTCGCCACCTGGTTCCACGAGGCGCCCTACGGGGTGTACCGGCTCGCCGACTGCCATGTCGTGTTCTCGATGAACAAGCTCGATGCGCTCGGCGATGCGCTCGGTCGCGCGGAGGTCGCGGCGTGCGGCGGGCTCGACCCCTACCTCGAGCGCGACCGCATCGCGCGCACGCTGGCGGCGGCGGTGGCGGACCTCGACTACGCGACGGTGGCCGCGCGGCTGGAGCCGAGGGGCCTCTGGTTCGCGCGCGTCGACGATTTCGACGACCTGGAGCACAACCCGCAGGTCCGCCACAACGGGACCTTTCGCGAGGTCACGGTCGGCGGGCGCCAGGCCACGTTGGTGACCCATCCGGTGCGCTACGACGGTGCCGCCCCCGAGATCCGCGGTCTTCCCGAGCGCCCCGGGCAGGACTCGCGCGCGATCCTCGGTGAGCTCGGCTACGCGAGCAGCGACATCGACGGCCTGGTCGACGACGGCGTGATCGTCGCCGGCGCCTGAGCGGGCGGGGCTGGGCAATCCACGAACCACAGAGGAGAGCGAGGTGTCGGAGTTCTACGTCAAGCCGGGTGACAGCGTGTCCTTCCGCAAGACCGTCGGCGAGAGCGACGTCTACCTGTTCGCCGGGATCACCGGCGACCTCGCGCCGAACCATGTCGACGAGGAGTACATGAAGCAGTCGAGCTACGGCCGGCGCATCGCGCACGGCGTGCTCATGGTCGGCTTCATGTCGACGACGTCGACGATGATGATCCATCACTCGAAGCCGGTGCGCGACGACGAGACCCCGGTCTCGCTCGGCTACGACCGCATCCGGTTCCTCGCGCCGGTGTTCATCGGCGATACCGTGACCACCACCTACACCATCAAGGAGATCGACGTCGAGCGCCGTCGCTCGCGTTCCGAGATCCGGGTCGAGAACCAGGACGGGGTGCTGGTGGCGGTGGCCGAGCACATCCTCAAATGGGTGGCGAACGCGCCGCCCGGCGGTTGAGCGGCGATGGTCGCCATCGTCGAGGCGGCGCGCGCGGTCGAGGCGATTGGTAACGGCGACACCGTCCTCTTCGGTGGTTCCGGTGGCGGCCACGGTGTCGCCGAGGCGGTGATCGAGGCCCTGGCCGACCGATTTCGTGAGACCGGCGAGCCGCGCGATCTCACCTTGATGAGCGTCGTCTCGCTCGGCGACTGGGAGTCCGCCGGCTTCGGTCGATTGGCGCTGCCGGGCCTCGCACGGCGGGTGATCAGCGCGGGCCTCAACAACTGCCCCGCGTTCGCGCGCATGGCCGCCGACGAGGCCATCGAGGCCTATCTCCTGCCGCAGGGCGTGCTCTCGCAGGTCACCCGCGACATGGCGGCCGGACGGCCCGGGCTGCTCACCACCGTCGGCCTGCACACGTTCGTCGATCCGCGCCTGGAGGGCGGGCGTCAGAACGCGCGCTCGACCGACAGCCTGGTCGAGCTGGTCACGGTCGGCGACGAGGAGTACCTGCTCTATCGGGCGTTGCCGATCGACGTGGCGGTGATCCGTGGCACCACCGTCGACGAGGAGGGGAATCTCAGCGCCGAGGAGGAGGCGTACTCCGGCGAGCTGCTCTCGATCGCGGCGGCGGCACGGCGCCGTGGCGGGGTGGTGATCGCGCAGGCGAAGCGCCTGGCGAAGGCGGGGACCCTCCACGGCAAGGCGGTGAAGGTGCCGGGTGCGCTCGTCGACTACGTGGTCGAGGCGCCTTCGCAGCGCCAGACCTACCAGACCGATTTCGACCCCGCCTACGCCGGCATCATCCGCCGCCCGACCACCGCCATGCGGCCGCTGCCGTTCGACATCCGCAAGGTCATCGCGCGCCGCGCGGCGATGGAGCTCGCGCCCGGTGACCTCGTGAACCTCGGCTTCGGCGTCTCCAACGGCATCTCGCTGGTGGCGGTGGAGGAGGGGTTCATGGACGACATCACCCTCACCGTCGAGCAGGGCATCTTCGGCGGCGTGACCGCGGGCGGGAAGGACGCCGGCGCCGGAGTCAACTTCCACGCCATGCTCGACCAGTCGGACAACTTCGACTTCTACGACGGTGGTGGGTTGGACATCGCCTTCCTCTCGTTCGCGCAGGTCGACGCCGAGGGCAACGTCAACGTGAGCCGCTACGGCGGCCTGCCGATGGGCTCCGGCGGCTTCATCAACATCAGCCAGGGCACGCGACGGGTGGTGTTCTCCGGCACGCTGACCACCGGTGGGCTCGAGGTGGCGCCGAACGGACGCGACGGGGTCGCGATCGCGCGCGAGGGCCGCGTTCGCAAGTGGATGACGAAGGTCGATCAGGTGACCTTCAGCGGTCGCTACGCCCGCGAGCGCGGACAGCAGGTGACGTTCGTGACCGACCGCGCGGTGCTCGAGCTCCGCGCCGAGGGGATCACCCTGGTCGAGATCGCAGACGGCGTCGATCTGCAGCGCGACGTGCTCGACCAGATCGAATTCGAGGTCCGGGTGGCTCCGACCCTGCGCGCGATGGACCCACGGCTGTTCCGTGATGCGCCGATGGGCCTGCTGGCGGAGTTCCGCCAGCGCGCGCGGCGGCGAGGGCATGGTGAGACGACGAGGGCGAGACGATGACCGAGGTGCGTACGCGGGTCGAGAACGGGGTGGCGGTGGTCGAGCTCGACAACCCACCGATGAACGTGGTCACGCTGACCCTGACGCGGACCCTCGACGGCCTGTTGGACGAGCTGGCGGCGAGTGACGAGGTCCGCGCCCTGGTGATCACCGGCGGTGGGAGTCGCGCCTTCTGCGCCGGCTCCGACATCAAGGAGTTCGCGGCGCTCATCGGCCCCGAGGGTCAGGTGCTCGAGCGCAAGCTCAATCTCGAGAACGCCGTCTACGACAAGCTGGCCGCATTCCCCAAGCCGACGGTGGCGGCGATCAACGGTCACGCGATGGGGGGTGGACTGGAGATGGCGGTGTGCTGCGATCTGTTGGTCGCGGCGCAGACCGCGAAGCTCGGTCTGCCGGAGATCAAGCTCGGCGTGCTTCCCGGTAGCGGCGGCACGTTTCGGGTGCCGCGCCGCATCGGCGTCGGGCGCGCGAAGGAGATGATGCTCCTCGGCGAGCCGATCGACGCCGCCACCGCGCTCGCCTGGGGGCTGGTGAACCGGGTGGTGCCGGCCGCGGAGGTGCTCGCCACCGCGCTCGAGATCGCGACGCGCCTCGCCAACCTGCCGGGCAAGGCACTGCAGGCGTGCAAGCGCGCGATCGACCTGCCGATCGTCGACGACGACGTGGAGATCGTGCGCCAGACCCTCCAGCTCAGCGAGCAGGTGTTCGAGGGCGAGGACGTGCAGGAGGGGGTGCGCGCGTTCTTCGCCAAGGAGAAGCCGCGCTTCCGGCACCGGTGACGGGTGCTCGGGGAAGCGCCGGTTGCGCTTCCCCGACCACTGGTCAATGGCCGGTGGTGAGTGCTCCGGGTCGACGTGGATCGGAGGCACCGTAGAGTCCGTCGTCGGTGCGCAGGATGCTCTGCGTGCTGCCCATCGCGTTCTTCACCGCGACGACGTGGCCACGGGCGGTGAGGATGTCCAGGGTGTCCGCGCTCAGCCCGTCCTCCACCCGCAGCTCGTCGGGCAGCCACTGGTGATGCACGCGCGGGGCGGCGGTGGCGGCGGCGATGTTCATCCCGTGGTCGACGACGTTCATCACCACCTGGGCGACGGTGGTGATGATGCGGCTGCCGCCCGGACTGCCGGTGACCAGGTACGGCTTGCCGTCGCGTAGCACGATGGTCGGGGTCATCGAGCTGAGCGGGCGCTTGCCCGGGCCGACCGCATTGGCCTCGCCGCCGACCAGGCCGTAGGCGTTCGGGATCCCTGGCTTGGCCGAGAAGTCGTCCATCTCGTTGTTGAGCAGGATGCCGGTGCCGGCGGCGACGATGCCCGCGCCGTAGCTGAAGTTGATGGTGTAGGTGTTGGCGACGGCGTTGCCCGCGGCGTCGACCACCGAGAAGTGCGTGGTGTCCTCGCTCTCGTAGGGGGCCGGGTCGCCCGGGCGGATGGTGGCGCTCGGGCGCGCGCGGTCGAGATCGATGCCCGCGCGCAGCCTCGCCGCGTAGGCCTTCGAGGTGAGTCCGGCCACCGGGACCTTCCAGAAATCGGGATCGCCGAGGTGCTGACTGCGGTCGGCGTAGGCGAGCTTCATCGCCTCGGCCATGAGGTGGATGGTGTCGGCCGAGTTGTGGCCGAGGAAACCGAGCGGGTAGCCCTCGAGGATGTTCAGGATCTGCACCAGGTGCACCCCGCCCGAGCTCGGCGGTGGCATCGACTTCACCGCGAGGCCGCGGTAGGTGCCGCTCACCGGCTCGCGGATGACCGCGCGATATCCCGCCAGGTCCTCCGCGGTCACCAGCCCGCCGTGGGCCGCCATGTCGGAGACGATGCGCTCGGCGATCTCGCCGCGATAGAACGCCCGCGCGCCCTCGGCCGCGATGCGCTCGAGCGTCCACGCGAGGTCGGGCTGGCGGAGGGTGTCACCGGCCTGCCAGGGGGAGCCGTCCGGCCGCAGGAAGATCGCGGCCGCCGCCGGGTTGCGCGCGAGTCGGTCGCGTCGAGCGGCGAGTGACGACGCGAGGTCGGCGCTCACCTCGATACCGTCGCGCGCGAGTCGAATCGCCGGCGCCAGCGCCTGCGACAGCGACAGTGTGCCGTAACGTTCCAGCGCGAGGGTCAGCCCGGCGACGGTTCCGGGGACGCCGACCGAGAGGTGGCTGAAGCGCGAGCGGTCTGCGTCGACCTCGCCGTCCGGCCCGAGGAACATGTCGCGCCGCGCCGCCGCCGGGGCGCTCTCGCGGTAGTCGATGGCGACGGTGGCCCCGGGCTCGGCGAGGTGCACCATCATGAAGCCACCGCCGCCGAGGTTGCCGGCGCGTGGCAGCGTCACCGCCAGCGCGAATCCGACCGCGACCGCGGCGTCGACCGCGTTGCCGCCCGCCTCCAGGACCTCGAGACCGATGCGCGAGGCCATCGCCTCCTGGCTCGCGATCATCCCGTGCCGGGCGTGGACCGGGTGGTGGATGTCGCGCCCGCTGAGGATGGCGGGCTCCTGTCCCCACGCGGGGCGGGCGACGGGTGTCAGGGCGGCGACCGCGGCCAGCACGGCGAGGGCGGCGACGGCGGTGGCGCGGTGGGGTCGGCGGTGGCGCACGGTAGACCTCCTCGAACGGGCGGGCGGACGGCGTTGGGTATTATGCCCGCGCGCACCGCCGCCCGATGCCCGACCACCGCCCGAGAGGCCCTCATGACCGCACCGAGCACCGAGCCCTTCGGCACCTGGACCTCGCCCATCACTGCCGCCCGGGTCGCCGCCGGCGGGCTGCGGCTGTCGACACCACGCGCGGCGGGTGGGGTGATCTACTGGTTGGAGGGGCGCGCATCGGAGGGTGGGCGCGGCGTGGTGGTGGCGCGGGGGCCCGACGGCGCCACCCGCGACCTCACCCCGCCACCCCACGACGTGCGCAGCCGCGTGCACGAGTACGGTGGCGGCGCCTTCGCGGTGTCGGGTCGAACCGTCTACTTCGTCGACGATGCCGACCGCCGGGTCCATCGTCTGGATGGCGACGGCGCGCCCCGACCGCTCACCGAGCCCGAGGCGGGCACCCGCTACGGCGGATTGGAGGCGGATCCGGCGCGTGACCGGGTGCTGGCGGTGCGCGAGCGGATGCTCGCCGGCGACGACGAGCCGACCAACGACCTGGTGGCGATCGACGGGCGCAGCGGCGCGGTGACCGTGCTCGCCCAGGGTCACGATTTCTTCGCCAGCCCCGTCGCCTCACCGGACGGGAAGCACCTCGCGTGGCTGACCTGGGACCATCCCGACATGCCCTGGGACGCGAGCACGCTGTGGATGGCGAACCTCGACCTCGACGGCGCGACTCGGCAGCCCCGAGTGGTCGCCGGTGGCGGTGAGGTCTCGGTGTACCAGCCGTTCTGGTCCGCCGACGGTACCCTGTGGTTCGCGGCCGACGCCGACGGCTGGTGGAACCTCCACCGTCTCGGCGCCAACGGCCCGGAGCGGGTGGCGCCGATGGAGGCGGAGGTCGGGCGCCCGCAGTGGACGCTCGGTCCACGGGTCGCGGTCGACGACGGCGCCGGGGGAGTGCTGGTCGCCGCCTGCTCCGGTGGGACGTGGCGCCTGCTCCACCTGCCCGCGGGGGCCGACGCGGCCGAGGTGATCGAGAGCTCGCTGGTCGACGTCCAGGATCTCTGCCTCGACGGTGAGCGCCTGGTGGTCCTCGGTGGGACCGCCGAGGCCGGCTCCGGTGTCTGGTCGGTCGACCGGGACGGCGCCCCGCCGCGGCTGCTGCGCGCCGCGAGCAGTGTGGAGGTGCCGGCTGCCATCTGCTCGCGGGCCGAGCCGATGTGCTTTCCGACCTCGGGTGGCGAGGTCGCGCACGGCATGTTCTATCCGCCGCGCAACGACGCCTTCGTCGGCCCGCCGGGTGTGCTCCCGCCACTGCTGGTCATGGGGCACGGCGGACCGACCGGCTGCGCCAGCGCCGCGCTCGACCCGCGGGTCCAGTTCTGGACCAGCCGGGGCATCGCGGTGCTCGACGTCAACTACCGCGGCAGCTCCGGGTTCGGCCGCCCCTACCGGCGCGCCCTCGACGGTCGCTGGGGGGTGGCCGACGTCGAGGACTGTGTCCACGGGGCGCGCCATCTCGCCGCGCTCGGGCGCGTCGACGGGGAGCGGCTGGTGATCCGCGGCGGCAGCGCCGGCGGCTACACCACCCTCGCCGCGCTCACCTTCCACGACGCCTTCGCTGCGGGCGCGAGCTACTACGGCATCAGCGATCTCGAGGCGCTCGCCCGCGACACCCACAAGTTCGAGTCGCGCTATCTGGACCGCCTGGTCGGTCCCTGGCCCGAGTGCGCCGACGTCTATCGCGAGCGCTCTCCGATCCACCACGTCGAGCGGCTGTCGTGCCCGGTGATCTTCTTCCAGGGGCTCGAGGATCGCGTGGTGCCGCCCGACCAGGCCGAGCGCATGGTCGAGGCGCTGCGCGAGAAGGGGATCACCGTCGAGTACCACGCCTTCGAGGGCGAGCAGCACGGGTTCCGCAAGGCGGAGACGGTGCGCACCGCGCTCGAGGCGGAGCTGGCGTTCTACGCCCGCGTGCTGGGATTCGAGGTCGGCGACTGAGCCTCGGCGACCGGCTCCGCTGCAGGCGGCGCCGCTCAGCCGCCCTCGCGCTCCGCCGCCTCGCGTGCCCGCCGGCGTCCGGCCAGGGACTCGATCAGGGCCAGCTTCTCCGGGATCGACATCCGTGGCCAGCCGGAGATCTCGCCGATGGTGCGCAGGCATCCCACGCAGTGGTCGTCCTCCGGGTGCAGTCGGCAGATGCCGAGGCACGGCGACGGCGGCTGTCGGGGGCGCTCGACGCTCACTTCTCGTGCTCGTCGGTCACCACCCGCACCCCGTCGGGTCCGGTGTAGAAACGTGGCCAGCGGTCTCGGACGATCGGGCTGTCCGATGCGTGGGCGTGGCAGGTGTCGATCCAGCGCGGCGGCTTCGACTCGTCGACCGGCTTGCGCGCGCGGGCCGCGACCAGGGTCTGGAACGCGGTGGTGGCGACGGTGCGCACCAGCTCGAACAGATGGGTGCAGCCGTTCACCCCGCCCACCCGGCGCTGCACCTCGCGCGTCCAGCCAGGACCGATGCGCAGCCCCTTGAGCAGGGCGAACCGCGGGGTGATGTCGGGGCAGATGGGGTAGGGGGAGTGGTCGGTGACCGCCTCCGCCTCGTGCACCACCATGTCCTCGTCGATGGTCAGCCGCAGCCACATCTCGTGCACCGGGGTCCCGGGCTCGATGCGTCCGTGATAGCGGTTGTCGAAGGCGTAGGTCTTGGTGTCGACGAGGTGGCCCTCGATGTCCCACAGTCCGTCGTCGCGGCGATAGCCGTGGCACTCGATGTCGCGAAGATGGAGCTTCTCGCGCGGTGCGGCAGGTGATAACGGCATGTTCGGCGGCCTTCAGCAGGCGAGGGCGCGCGACGATAGCCAGGGCATGGTGGGGGGTCAAGGCCGCGCCCCCGCACCGTTGTGGTGCCCGGCCTCATCGACTATATTGCACCGCAACAAAAAGCAGCCAGCGAGCGAGCCGCCCATGAGCGACGCCGAATCGAACGCCCCGCGCCTGCCGACCGCCGCCGATCTGATGGCGACCAGCAATCTGCTGGCCCGCCACGGCATGCGCATGCTGACCGCCCCCATCGCCGGGAACGGCAAGGGCAACGGCAACGGCAAGGGGGTCCAGGTCGACGACCCGCTCGGGCTCGGCGACGCGCTGATGAAGCTCTCCGCGACCCTGATGTCGAATCCGCTCCATCTCGCGCAGGCGCAGACCCGGCTGTGGCTCGACTACGCGGCGCTGGCGCGCAGCGCGGCGACGCGCCTGATGGGCGGCGAGGCGCCACCGGTGGTCGAGCCGCACCACGAGGATCGGCGCTGGCGCCACACTGACTGGCGCGAGAACACGTGGTTCGACCTCATCAAGCAGGCCTATCTCATCACCGGGCGCGCCTGGGTCGACTTCCTGAGCGACAACGAGCACCTCGACGAGCGCACCCGCGCGAAGCTCGAGTTCTCGACCCAGCAGATCGTCGACGCGCTCTCACCGACGAACTTCGCGGTCACCAATCCCGAGGTGCTGCGGCTCACCGCCGAGACCGGGGGCAAGAACCTGCTCGACGGTCTGCGCAACATGCTCGAGGACCTCGAGGCGAGCGGCGGCAAGCTCCGACCGCGCATGGTCGAGCCGGAGGCGTTCGTGGTCGGGCGGGACGTCGCCACCACGCCGGGCAAGGTCGTGTACCAGAACGAGATGATGCAGCTCATCCAGTACGCGCCGGTGACCGAGCAGGTGTACAAGCGCCCGCTGCTGCTGATGCCGCCGTGGATGAACAAGTTCTACGTGCTCGATCTGCGCCCCGGGAACTCGATGATCGAGTGGCTGGTGGCGCAAGGGTTCACCGTGTTCGTCATCTCCTGGGTCAATCCCGACCAGAGCATGGCCGACCGGGGCTTCGAGGACTACATGCTGCAGGGGCCGATCGCGGCGCTCGACGCCGTCGAGCAGGCGACCGGAGTACGCGAGGTCAACGTGGTCGGCTACTGCCTCGGCGGCATCCTGCTGGCGGCGGCGGTGGCCTGGCTCTCGGCGCGCGGCGACGACCGGATCAAGAGCGCGACCTACCTGACCACGATGGTCGACTTCGGCGATCCGGGCGAGATTCGCCTGTTCATCGACGAGCAGGGCCTCGACCGGCTGGAGAAGGGCATCTGTCGGGCCGGCATGCTCGACGGCAAGAGCGTCGCCGACACCTGGAGCGCGATGCGCGCGAACGATCTGGTGTGGTCGTTCTTCGTCAACAGCTACCTGCTCGGCAAGAGCCCGAAGCCGTTCGACATCCTGTTCTGGAACTCCGACTCCACCAACATGCCGGCGGCGATGCACACGTTCTTCATGCGCAACATGTATCTGGAGAATCGTCTGCGCGAGCCGGGCGGCATCACCCTCGCCGGCACCCCGATCGACGTCACCGCGGTAACCACCCCGGCCTACGTCCTGTCGACCAGCGAGGACCACATCGCGCCCTGGAAGACCACCTACGCGACCACCCAGCTGTTCAAGGGACCGACGCGCTTCGTGCTCGGCGCCTCCGGCCACATCGCCGGGGTGATCAACCCGCCGCATCGCAAGAAGTACGGCTACTGGACCAACGACGACAACCCCGCCGACCCGCAAGCGTGGTTCGACGCGGCGACCGAGCACGAGGGCTCGTGGTGGCCGAACTGGCTGCAGTGGGTGAAACGCCACGCCGGAGCCAAGGTCGCGGCACGCGATCCGCAGGCCGGGGGCCTGGCGGTGATCGAGGACGCGCCGGGCTCCTACGTCATGGTCCGTCGCTGAGAGCCGAGCCCGACTCAGATCCCCGCCACCTGACCTCGCCCGATCAGCGTGTCGTCGAGGTGCGCGCTGCAGGCGACGGTGACCGCGGACCAGCGCCCGCCGGCTCGCTCCGGCGGGCGGATCTCCGCCACCGCCGTGTTCACCCAGCGAATCGGCTCGGCGTCCGGGCGCTCGACGTGCTGCTCGACCATCGCCCGGCAGACCATCGCGTGACTGACCACCGCCACCGGCTCGCCCACCGACGTCGCGAACGCGGTGACCGCCGCCCAGGCCCGTGCCACGCGGGCGTCGAACATCGCCACGCTCTCGCCACCCGGCGGCGCGTAGTCGGGCGCGAAGAGGTCGACGTCGAGGTCGCTGTAGCGAACGCCGCGATGGATCCCGAAATGGCGCTCGCGCAGCAGGGTCTCCACCCTGAGCGGCGCCCCGCTCGCCTGGTGGATGGCGTGCGCGGTCAGGTAGGCGCGCGCATAGTCGCTGCTCAGGACGTGGCGTAGTCCCACCGCCCGGAGCCGCGCCGCGACCCGTCGCGCCTGCTCGTGCCCACGAGGATTGAGCGGGGTCTCCGGCACCTGCACCACCCGCTCTGCGTTGCCGTCGGTCTCGCCGTGTCGCACGAGGAAGATGCGCATCGTCTCCAGGTCCGGGCAAGGGCACGAGGGAGACGATACGAAACGCGCGTGAGGGTGTGCAACGCGCGGACCGGGATGCGGCGGCGATTGCCCGCCGTGCTCCGGATCGCGATGATCCGTCTCCGGCGGCGCGCGGCGTGCTCGCGGCGTGCGGACCGACGATCCCTCCCTTCCCGATGCGGAGCAGCAGATGAGTGCCGACAGTCGTGAGTTCCTGGTCCTCCACGAGTTCGTCAAGGCGGCGCGCGAGCGCCTCGACCCCGGCCCGTGGGACTACCTGATCGGTGCCACCGAGACCGAGACGACGTTGCGTCGCAACCGCCACGCCATCGACGCCCTCGCATTCCGCCCGCGGGTGCTGCGCGATGTGTCGGAGATCGACCTCAGTGGCAGCCTGCTCGGGATGCGCACCCGCATTCCGGTGATGCTGGCCCCGATCGGCTCGCTGCAGGACTTCGATCCGGGTGGTGGCGCCACCGCGGCCAAGGCGGCGGCGGAGTTCGGGGTCGTCCACGTCCAGAGCTCGCGCAGCGAGCCCGGGCTGGAGGGCACCGCGGCGGCCGCCGACGGTCCCAAGATCTTCCAGCTCTACGTCCGTGGCACCCCGGACTGGGTGGACGACCACGTGCGCCGGGCCGAGCAGGCCGGCTACCGGTCGCTCTGCCTCACCGTGGATACGGATCTCTACAGCCGCCGCGAGCGGGATCTCGCCAAGCGCCACGTCACCACCGCGCGCAAGCAGCCCCAGGGCGACGAGCACCAGGCGCGATTCAGCTGGCGTGACGTCGACCGCATCCGCGGCTTCTGCGGCCTGCCGATGATGCTCAAGGGCATCGCCACCGCGGAGGACGCGGCGCTCGCGCTCGAGCATGGAATGGACGCGGTGTGGGTGTCCAACCACGGCGGACGTCAGCTCGACCACGGACGCGGCTCGATCGAGGTGCTGCCCGAGGTGGTGCGCGCGGTCGAGGGACGCATCCCGGTCATCGTCGACGGCGGCTTCATGCGCGGCACTGACGTGGTGAAGGCGATGGCGCTCGGCGCCAGCGCGGTCGCCATCGGACGGCTGTTCGGGCTCGCCATCGCCGCCGACGGGCAGCGCGGGGTGGTGCGCATGCTCGAGATCCTCGAGCACGAGATCCGCACCTGCCTCGGCCTGCTCGGCGTCACGTCGATGGCGGCACTCGGACCGGACTCGCTGCATCCCGCACCGGTGGTCACCGATCCCCGCGTCCTGAGCGCGTTCCCGCTCCTCGACGAGGGCTATTGAGGCGTCGGCCCTCGGGTGGTGATGAGAAAGTCACCGCCCGAGGGCATCGTCACGGCCCGGGCCGTTCACGCTCAAGCCGTCGCCCCGCCTGTCGATACACCCTGCGTCGTTTCATGTCTGGCCCGAAGGCGGGTCCGGCCCGCAGGAGATCGCAGTGCAACTGGTCGACAAGTACAACATCACCGCGCCCAACCTCGAGCTTCGCAGGAAGTTCATCGGTCTGGATGCGGCGGATGCCAGAGCGCTCGCCAGCGTCGCCGGGTGGGCGCGCCGGGCGGCACCGACGATTGCCCGTCAGTTCTACGACTTCCAGTTCTCGTTCCCGGCGACGCTCGCCTTCTTCGAGAAGCGCGCGGCGATGCGGAAGATGTCGCTGCAGGCGCTGCGTGAGCACCTCGAGGCGGCCCAGACCGGCTACATCACCTCGATCTTCGAGGAGGCGGCCGATGGCGATTTCGGGCTCGCGTACTTCGACCGCCGCCTGAACGTCGGCAAGATCCACAACCAGATCGACCTGCCGCTCAAGTGGTATCTCGGCAGCTACCCGCTGTTCCAGCGCCTGCTGCGCGAGGAGCTACGCCGCTCGATGCCGTGGCGCTTCGGACTGCGCGCGCGGGTCGATCGCGCGCTCGGCAAGGTCTTCAACTACGACATGCAGGCGGTGTGCGACGCGTTCTTCCTCGATCTCGTGGAGTCGCTCGGCATCGACGTCGCGAGCATGCGCGAGAAGGGCTCGGACCGGGATCTGGCCGAGCGCTTCGACGTCATCAAGAGCTTCATGGGCGAGCTTCTGGGAAGCCTCTCGCGCGCGAGCAAGGTGATGACCCAGTCGAGCTCCGAGCTGTCGGAGACGGTGCGCTCGCTGAACTCCCGCGCCCAGTCGCAGGCCGCCTCGCTCGAGGAGACCGCGGCGGCGATGGAGGAGATCGGCGCGGCCGCCGGCAACGCCAACGAGCATGCCTCGAAGGCGATGGAGATGGCGGTCGGTGGCGAGGAGCAGGAGGACTGCGCGGTCACCGCCATCCGCGAGATTCGATCCTCGTCCGATCGCATCAGCCAGATCACCTCGGTGATCGACGAGATCGCGTTCCAGACCAACCTGCTCGCGCTCAACGCGGCGGTCGAGGCGGCGCGTGCCGGCGACCACGGCCGCGGGTTCGCGGTGGTGGCCGGCGAGGTGCGAGCGCTGGCGCAGCGCAGCGCCGAGGCGGCGCGCGAGATCAAGGGCCTCATCGACGAGGCGAGTCGCCGCGTCGTCGACGGCTCGGGCTTCGTCGAGCGGATGGCGGAGATGGTCACCGACATCGCGACCGGTGCGAGCGAGCAGAGTCGCGCCCTGCAGGAGGTCGGCATCGCGCTCGGCGAGCTCGATCGCGGGACCCAGGAGGGTGCGCACCAGACCGAGGCCCTGAGCGGCATGGCCGACGCCCTCGCCGGCCAGGCCTCCGATCTGCGGGCCCTGGTCGCGCGCTTCCGGACCGAGGGCGGCGAGGGTCGTCGCAGCGGCACCCGCGGCTGACGCAACCGACCCCACGCCGCTCGGGCGTGGGGCGACCCGAGGCCCCGGCGCGACTCAGCCCGCGCCCGGGCGCTGCACCCAGGGACGGGCCGAGCGCTCCTGCGACTCGAACGCCTCGATGGCATCGCCGAAGGCGAGCGTCGAGGCGATCGGGTCCAGCCCCTCGATCAGCATGCCCGCGCGCAGATCGTCGATGTGCAACGGCACCTCGACACCGTCGGGCCCCCGAATCGTCCGCGTCTCCAGATCGACCGTGACCTCCGCGCTGTTGCCACGCGCGAGCGCATCGAGCAGGGCGGCGCCCGCCGCGGCATCGACAATCGCCGGCAGCACACCGTTCTGGAAGCAGTTGTCGTAGAAGATCTCGCCGAAGCTCGGCGCGATCACGCATCGAATCCCTGCATCGGCGAGTGCCCACACCGCCATCTCGCGCGAGCTGCCGCAACCGAAATTCGGCCCCGCGACCAGGATCCCGGCGCCGGCGAAGCGCGGCTGGTTGAGCACGAACGCGGCGCGCGGCTCGCCTGCGTCGTCCAGCCTCCAGCGCCGGAAGAGTCCCTCGTCGAAGTGCGGACGCTCGCGATTGATGCAGTAGTCGACGGGGATGATGGCGTCGGTGTCGACGTTGGCGCGGTCGAGGGGCGCGGCGGTCGCGGTGAGTCGGGTGAAGGTCCTCATCACGCGTTCTCCAGGAATGATCGCGGGTCGGCGATGCGGCCGGTGATCGCGCTCGCCGCGGCGGTGGCGGGGCTCGCGAGATGGGTACGCGCGCCCGGTCCCTGGCGGCTCTCGAAGTTGCGGTTGCTGGTCGAGACGCAGCGCTTGCCCGGCCCGACGCGGTCGTCGTTCGCGCTCACGCACATCGAGCAACCGGGGGCTCGCCATTCGAATCCCGCCTCGAGGAACGCCCGGTCGAGGCCCTCGGCCTCGGCCGCACGCCTGACCTCGCCGGAGCCCGGTACCACCAGTGCGCGTACCCCGGGGGCGACCCGGCGACCGCGGGCGACGCGGGCCGCGGCGCGGAGATCGGACAACCGGCTGTTGGTGCACGAGCCGACGAAGACCACGTCCACCGGCACGTCGGCGAGGCGTGTGCCGGGCTCGAGCGCCATGTACTCGAGGGCACGCTCGGCTGCCGCGCGGCGAATCGGATCGGCCTCGTGGCTCGGGTCCGGGACGGTGCCCTGGACGTCGGTGACCATCGCCGGGCTGGTGCCCCAGGTCACCTGGGGCGCGAGGTCGGTGACGTCGAGCGTCACCTCGCGGTCGGCGCGCGCGTCGGGGTCGCTCGGCAGCGTCCGCCAGTCCGCCACCGCCGCGTCCCAGGCCGCGCCCTTCGGCGCGAAGGGACGCCCGGCGAGGTAGTCGAAGGTCACGTCGTCCGGAGCCACGGTGCCGATGCGCGCGCCGAGCTCGATGCTCAGGTTGCACAGCGTGAGTCGCCCCTCGACGTCGAGCGCGCGGATCGCGGCACCGGCGTACTCGACCGCGTGACCGTCACCGCCGGCGGCGCCCACGTGCCCGATGAGGCGCAGGATCAGATCCTTGGCCGAGGTTCCGGGGCCGGGGCGACCCTCGAACGTCACCCGCATCGTGCGCGGCCGGCGCTTGACCAGGGTCTGGGTCGCCAGCACGTGGGCGACCTCGCTGGTGCCGATGCCCCAGGCGATCGCGCCGAGCCCGCCGACGGTGCAGGTGTGGCTGTCGCCACAGACCAGCAGCGTGCCGGGAAGCGCGATGCCCTGCTCCGGTGCCACCACGTGGACGATGCCCTGGCGGCGATCGCCGAGCGGGAACGACGTGATGCCGCTGCGTGCGGTGTAGTCGCGCAGCCAGCGCAGATAGTGCGCCTTGTCGGGCACCGAGTCGTCACCGCGATCCGGTGCGGTGGACACCACGTGGTCCTCGGTGGCGAAGGTGAGGTCGGGACGGCGAACCGGGCGACCGGTCTTGGCCAGCGCGGCGAAGGCGACGTCGCTCGACAGCTCGTGGACCATGTGTCGAGTGACGTAGAGCAGGTCGTAGCCCTGACCGAGAGCGCGCACCACGTGCCGCTCCCAGATCTTGTCGACGAGCAAGCGGGGACCGGGCGCGGCGCTCACCTCGCCTCCTCGTCGGCCCAGCGCTGGTCGAAGGCCCACACGTCCTGGAAGCCCATCAGGGTGTGCATGTCGCTGATGGGGTAGAGCGGGACCTCGGTTCCGAGCGACGAGCCGGTATCGCGCAGGTGGCGGTAGATGGCGTCGAGGGCGGCGCTCGCGGCGGTGAAGCCGCTGGCGGGGTAGATGGCGATGCTGAAGCCGAGCTCGCGCAGTCGTGCCTCGGAGATGACCGGCGAGCGCCCGGACTCGACCATGTTCGCGAGCAGCGGCGCGTCGATCTCCTGGCCCACGCGCGCGAACTCGTCCTCGCTCTCCGGTGACTCGACGAAGACCACGTCGGCGCCGGCGGCGGCGAAGGCGCGGCCGCGGCGGATGGCCTCGTCGAGGCCGAGACCGGTACGCGCATCGGTGCGCGCGACGATCAGGAAGTCGGGATCGGTCCGGGCCTCCACCGCGACCCGGATCTTGCGCTCCATGTCGGCGAGCGGGATCACCCGCCTGGTCGGGGTGTGGCCGCACTTCTTCGGGAACTCCTGGTCCTCGATCTGGATTGCCGCCACGCCGGCCGCCTCGTAGCCGCGCACGCTGTGGCGTACGTTGAGCAGGCCGCCGTAGCCGGTATCGGCGTCGGCGATGAGCGGCGCGGCGCTCGCCTGGGCGATCGCGCCGGCGCGCGACACCATGTCGGTATAGGTCGCAAGCCCGGCGTCGGGCAGGCCGAGGTGGGAGGCCGACACGCCGTAGCCGGTCATGTACAGGGCGGTGAATCCCATCCGGTCGGCGATGCGCGCCGACATCATGTCGTAGACCCCGGGGGCGATGGTGAGGTCGCGGGCGCGCACCCGGGCGGCGAGGGCGGCGCGCTTGGCACTGGTCGATGTCATCGGGAATTTGCCTCGGCAGCGGGAGAGGTCTTATGTTCGCCCCTCCCGGCGCGCGGCACCAGCGCGCCGCCAACGCAACCGGAATCTCAGGTCGAATGCCAAAGCAAGTCTCTCCCGGCGGTGGCGCCGCGCGTGCCGGCGCGCCGGGGTTGGCCGCCGAGCTGGCCGAGCGCACCCTGTCGCTCGACCCGTCGGCGCTCGATCCGCGGACCGTGGCCGCCGCCACGCACTACACCATCGACGCGCTCGGGGTCACCCTGCTCGGCTCCGGGGCCGAGCACACCCGCCTGCTGCTCGACACTCCGGGCATCGCCGAGGGGGGACCGTGCCGGATCTTCGGCACCACGCGCCGAGCCAGCGCCCTCGACGCCGCGCTGGTGAACGGCACCGCGTCGCACGCCTACGACTTCGACGACTTCAACGAGCTGTTCGGGGGCCACCCGTCGGTGCCGGTGCTGTCGGCGGTCCTGCCGCTCGCCGAGGCACGCGGTGCGAGCGGCCGCGAGGTGCTCGCCGCCTACGTCGCCGGGGTCGAGGCGGAGAGCCGGATCGCGATGGGCGTGCACTTCCATCACTACGAGAAGGGTTGGCATCCGACCTCGACGCTCGGCACCCTCGGCGCCGCCGCCGGTTGCGGTTTCCTGCTCGGCCTGGACGTGCCGCGCCTCGCCCATGCGCTGTCGATCGCGGCCTCGCTCGCGAGCGGGTTCAAGGCGAATTTCGGCAGCATGACCAAGCCGCTGCACGTCGGCCACAGCGCGCGCAACGGCGTGTTCGCCGCCCTCGTCGCCGAGCGCGGGTTCACCGCCTCGCCGCGTGCCTTCGAGCATCCGCAAGGGTTCCTCGAGGTGTTCAACGGCGCTGGCACCTACGACGTCGAGCGCATGCTCGGGCGCTGGTACGACCCGCCGCTGGTGCTCGAGCCCGGGGTGAGCCTGAAGCAGTTCCCGTGCTGCGGCAGCACCCATCCGGCGATCGCGATGGCGCTCGATCTCCGCCGTCGACACCACATCGACCCGACCACGGTGACCCGGGTCGAGGTGTTGACGCATCCGCGCCGACTGCCACACACCGACAAGGCCGATCCGCGCAATGGGCTCGACGGCAAGTTCAGCATGCAGTACTGCGTGGCGCGAGCGCTCGCCGACGGTCGTGTGTCGCTCGACCATTTCGAGGACGAGGCGGTCGGCGACCCGGCGGTGCGTGCGCTGATGGCGCGGGTCGAGGTCGGGGTCGAGCCGGAGATGGCGACCCGCGCCGACCGTGCCTTCGGGGCGGTGGTGACGGTTCATCGCGACGCCGCCGAGCCGGTCAGCGCGCGGGTCGAGCACATGGTCGGGCGCGGACCGGACAACCCGATGCGTGACGACGAGCTGGCCGACAAGTTCCACGACTGCGCGCGACGCGCGCTGGCGCCGGACCGGGCGCGGGCCGCGCTCGCCGCGGCGCACGAGCTCGACCGGCTCGAGCGCGTCGAGCGGCTGACCGAGTTGCTGACGCCGGGCGGGGCCGCATCCCCGGTTGCGGCCGATCATGGTGAGCGCGCCACGGCGCGCGCATAGTCCGTCGCCGAGCCGGGTCGCCGCGGTCGGCGGTGGTCTGCCTCGCGCCGGACCGCAGGAGAACCAACGTATGCCACGTCGTGCGAGATCGGCGCGTTTCGCGCTCGGTGTGTGCCTGGTGGCCGCGATCGCGGCCGGTGGGCCGCTCGTGGCGGCCGAGGAGCGCGGCCTGCGCGACGCGATGCAGCTCATCTTCGAGCGCATGCGGGAGCTGGTGAGTCTGGCCGCGGTTCCGGAGCGGTTCGGCGCGAGCGACAACGCCACCACCGTGATCGAGGCGCTGCGCGAGATCGGCGACCAGGCCGCCATGGTCTCCGAGCACGCGGGCACCGACGTCGGCTCGGGCTTCCTGGCCAGCTCGCTCGACCGCTACACCGGCTGGGCGCTGCGCAACTACGAGTGGGGTCAGATCCCGGCGGCGCGCTCGCTGGTGCTGGAGGCGGTGGAGGTGTGCATCGCCTGCCATACCCGGTTGCCGAGCGGCGACTCTCCGGTCGCGGAGGACTTCGTCGCCTCCGACACTCTGGCCAGGATGGCACCGCGCGAGCGCGCGCGCCTGCTGGCTGCCACCCGTCGCTTCGACGATGCGATGACCACCCTCGAGTCCGAGCTGACTGCACCGTCGACGTCGCCCGCGAGCCGGGTCGAGCTGATGCGCGAGTACCTGCTGGTCGCGGTGCGCGTGCGCGGCGAGCTCGGCCGCGCCGCGAGTACCCTGCGCGCCGCGCGCGATGCCGGCGAGTTGCCGGAAGCGAGCCGGACCGCGGTCAGTGCCTGGGTCGCCGACCTCGACGAGATCGGTCGTCACCCGATCCCCGAGGACGACGTGCTGTACTCGCGGTGGCTGCTGCAGGGCTCGGCCGCCGACCCGCTGTCCGACGACCACTCCGATCTGGTGCGGGCGCTGGCGGCGTCGGCGGTGCTGAATCGTTTCCTCGAGCGCGAGAAACCCGACGGCGAGCGACTGGCCGAGGCCTATCTCCTGCTCGGCCTCGCGGAGGCACGAATCGACGAGCCGGCGGGCCTGCCGGAAGCGGAGCTCTATCTGGAGAGCGCGATCCTCGGCGCTCCGGGAACCCCGATCGCGAAGGTCGCGTTCGCCTTGCTCTCGAAGAAGGTGCGGCGCGGCTTCGAGTCCGGCCCCGAGGGCAAGATGCCCGAGGAGGTGATGCGCCACCTCGCGGCACTGGAGGCCCGCAGCCGCGGCGAGTAGGGCGGCCCCCGTGGCGCTCTCAGTCGCGCGCGATGGCCGCGAAGCGCCCCTCGGTCAGCGCCCGCAGGTCGGCCGGTGCGAGCGCGATCTCGAGCCCGCGGCGTCCGGCGCTCACGAAGATGCGATCGTGCGCCTCGGCGGAGGTGTCGATGAGCGTCGGTAGCCTGCGCTTCTGCCCCAACGGGCTGATGCCGCCGACCACGTAACCGGTCGCGCGCTCGGCGTCGCGCGGCTCGGCCATCACCGCCCGCTTGGCGCCGGCGGCGCTGGCGAGCGCCTTCAGGTCGAGACGCATCGCCACCGGCACCACCGCCACCACCAGTCGTCCGTCGTCGAGCCGCGCGAGCAGGGTCTTCAGCACCCGCTCGGGCGGTTGGCCGGTCGCCTGCGCCGCCTCCAGCCCGTAGGACCTCGCGCGCGGGTCGTGCGCGTACTCGACGACCTGGTGGGGGACGCCCGCGGCCTCGGCGGCGCGAATCGCGGGGGTCATGGGAATACCCCCAGCCGGTGAGGC
Source organism: Ectothiorhodospiraceae bacterium (assembly GCA_024234875.1). GTDB lineage: Bacteria > Pseudomonadota > Gammaproteobacteria > HK1 > HK1 > JACKNM01. Next base: position 335,626 of record JACKNM010000005.1, read on the forward strand.
CGCTGCCGGGCGCGGCGGTGGCCACGACCGGCGCTGCGAAGGTAGATTACCGGCTCACCGGGCCGTGGGCCGTGGGCTCGCGGTGGCGAGCGCGGGCGCCCCGTGGCGCGCTCGGACCGAACCGAAAGGAGGATTCGATGGCGATCGAGGAGGGCAAGGCAGCGCCCGCGTTCACGCTGGCCGATGCCAGTGGCAAGAAGGTCTCGCTCCGCGACTTCGCGGGCAAGAACGTCGTCGTCTACTTCTACCCGCGAGACGACACGCCGGGGTGCACCAAGGAGGCCTGTGGCTTTCGAGATCTCTGGGACGAGATCGTCGCGCTCGACACCGTGGTCATCGGCATCTCGCCCGACAGCGCGGTGGCGCACCAGAAATTCATCGCCAAGTACGGGCTGCCCTTCACCCTGCTCTCGGATCCCGATCGCGCGGTGATGGAGGCCTACGGCGCGTTCGGCGAGAAGATGATGTACGGCAAGAAGACGACCGGCGTCATCCGCTCGACGGTGCTGGTGGGGCCCGACGGCAAGGTCCGCAAGCACTGGGCCCGGGTGGCGAAGGCCGCGGACCATCCGGCCAAGGTGTTGGAGGCGCTGCGCGCCGGCTGATGGCGAGGTCGGCCGAGGTGGCTGGCCGCGGGAGGTGCCGACGGATGGCCCTCGCCCGCCGGCTTGCGCGGCGCGTCGCCGGCCGGTCAACGCCCGCGCCATACCGGCCTGCGCTTGGCGATGAAGGCGTCGATGCCCTCGGCGGCGTCCTCGGCCATCATGTTGCAGGCCATCACCTCGCCCGCGTAGCGGTAGGCCTCGGCCAGGGGTTGCTCGAGCTGCCGATAGAACATGCGCTTCCCGGTCTCGACCGCGACCGGCGACTTGGCGCGAATCGCGCTCGCGAGGCTCGCGACCTCGGCGTCCAACGCCTCGGGTGCCACGACCCGATTGACCAGGCCCTGCTCGCGTGCGGTCTCGGCATCGACGAAGCCGCCGGTCATCAGCATCTCGAACGCGCGCTTGCGCGAGACATTGCGCGACAGCGCGACGCTCGGGGTGCTGCAGAACAGCCCGACGTCGATCCCCGAGACCGCGAAGCGGGCCTCGCTCGAGGCCACCGCCAGATCGCAGGTGGCGACGAGCTGGCACCCTGCCGCGGTGGCGATGCCGTGGACGCGGGCGATGACCGGCTTGGGCAGCGCGACGATCGCCTGCATCGTGCGGCTGCAGCGCGCGAACAGCGCGCGGTAGTAGTCTGCGCTCGGGTGAGCGCGCATCTCCTTCAAATCGTGGCCGGCGCAGAACGCCCGGCCGGCGCCGGCGATGACCACCACGCGCACCGCCGGCTCGTCGGCGAGCGCGAGCAGCGCCTGCTCCAGCGCATCGAGGAGGGACTCGCTCAGCGCGTTGAACTGGCCCGGGCGGTTCAGGGTCAGGGTGCAGACCTGGTCCGCGTCCTCGCGCAGTAGCGGTGGCGCGATCGCGTCCGGGGCGGTGCTCGACATGGCGTTCTCTCCGCGGGCGTTCGGCGGTCGGGCGATCGATTCTGGCCGAGCCGCCCGGGTGCGGCAACACGAGGGGAAGCGGCGATGAACGCGGGCGGCGCGGTGACGGCACGAATCACGGCCGAGGAGTTGCAGGCGCTGGCGCGGGACGCGGTGCCGATTGCCGGCGCGATGGGCATGCGCGTCGAGGCGGTGTCGGCCGGCGACGTCCTGATCCGGGTCCCCTACCGGGCGGAGTTCGTGCGCCCGGGCGGGACGGTTGCCGGTCCGGTCCTGATGGCGGCGGCGGACTTCGCGATGTGGGGTGTGGTGCTGAGCCTGGTGGGGCGGGTCGAGCTGGCGGTGACGACCAACCTCAACATCAATTTCCTGCGACGCCCGGCGCCCGAGGACGTGCTCGCACGCGGCCGCATCCTGAAGCTCGGCCAGCGCCTCGCGGTGGGCGAGGTGTCGCTGCACGGCGCCGAGGAGTCGCCCGACTCGCTGGTGGCGCATGTCACCTGCACATACTCCATCCCGCCGCGCGGCACCGGCGGCACCTGAGCCCACCGGGGTCGTGGGGCAGCGGGTGGAGAATCCGAGGCGGCCGGCGACGGGGTCGGTTGTGTCCGCTGCTCGGAGCCGGTAGGCTCCGTCCTTTGTTGCGGCGCAGCAATCGCGTGCCGCGCCTTGTGTCGCCCCCACCCTTCAGCGAGGAAGCACCATGACCGAGCCGTCGTCCGCGTCCGAGCCCCGGCTTCCCGACCCGACCGAGCTCGGCAAGACCATGGCCGAGATCGCGGCGCGGTCGCAGCGCCTGGTCAAGGAGTTCCTGGAGCGTCAGGCGCAGTCGCCGGGCGCGGAGCTGCCCTACAACGTGCTCGACCCGACGGTCATCGGGCACGCCTTCGGCGAGCTCGCGGCGCGCCTGGCAGCCGATCCCTCGCGCCTGCTGGAGGCGCAGATGGCGTTGTGGCAGGACTACGCCAGGCTCTGGCAGTCCACGACCCAGCGCATGCTCGGGCAGGTGACGGAGCCGGTGGTGGCGCCGTCGGCCGGGGATCGCCGGTTCAAGGACGACGAGTGGAGCCAGAACCCGGTGTTCGACTACGTGAAGCAGTCGTACCTGCTCGCCTCGCGCTACCTGCTCGACTGCGTGCAGCGCGCGGACGGTCTGGATCCGCACACCGCGGAGAAGGTCGACTTCTACACCCGGCAGTTCGTCGACGCGATGGCGCCGACCAACTTCGCGATGTCGAACCCGCAGGTGCTCCGGCGCACCGCCGAGACCGGTGGCGAGAACTTGCTGAACGGCCTGGCCAACCTGCTCGACGATCTCGAGCGCGGCAAGGGGCGGTTGCGAATCAAGATGACCGACCTCGAGCGCTTCGAGCTCGGTACCAACGTCGCGGTCACCCCGGGCAGCGTGGTGTTCCAGAACGACCTCGTGCAGCTCCTGCATTACGCGCCGTCGACGCCCACCCAGCACAAGCGCCCGCTGCTCGTCATTCCGCCGTGGATCAACAAGTTCTACATCCTCGATCTCCGCCCGAAGAACTCCTTCATCCGCTGGGCGGTGGAGCAGGGCCACTCGGTGTTCGTGGTCTCGTGGGTGAACCCGGACGCGCGGCTCGCCGACAAGACCTTCGACGACTACCTGCGCGAGGGGCCGCTCGCGGCCCTCGACGCGATCGAGCAGGCGACCGGTGAGCGCGAGATCAACGTCATCGGCTACTGCCTCGGCGGAACGTTGCTCGCCTGCACGTTGGCCTACCTGGCCGCGAAGGGCGAGGCGAAGCGCATCAAGAGTGCGACGTTCTTCACCACCATGGTCGACTTCTCAGAGCCGGGCGAGCTCGGGGTGTTCATCGACGAGGAGCAGCTCCACCTGATGGAGGAGCACATGGACAAGACGGGCTACTTCGAGGGCTCGTCGATGGCCGAGGCGTTCAACCTGCTGCGCGCCAACGACCTCATCTGGAGCTTCGTCGTCAACAACTACCTGCTCGGGCAGGATCCGTTCCCGTTCGACCTGCTCTACTGGAACTCCGATTCCACCCGCATGCCGCGCGCGATGCACTCGTTCTACCTGCGCTCGATGTACCAGAAGAACCTGCTCGTGCAGCCGGGGGCAATCACCCTCGACGGCGTGCCGATCGATCTGGGCAAGGTCCGCACGCCCGTCTACATCCTGTCGACCCGTGAGGATCACATCGCGCCGTGGTCGTCGACCTACCGCGCGACCCAGCTCTACAAGGGGACGCGGCGGTTCGTGCTCGGCATGTCGGGGCACATCGCCGGGGTGATCAACCCGCCGTCGGCCGGCAAGTACGGTTACTACACCGGCAGCGAGCTCCCGGAGGACCCGCAGGCCTGGCTCGCCGGCGCCGAGGCCCACGAGGGCTCGTGGTGGACCGACTGGGCGAGCTGGGTCGCACGCCACGCCGGCAAGCAGGTGCCGAGCCGGGTTCCCGGCGAGGGTGGCCTGCCGGCGCTCGAGGACGCGCCCGGGTCGTACGTGAAGGTCCGCGCCGACTGAGCGTCTCGCGGTCGCGCGCTCGGCGCCCAGGTATCGTCCAGCCAGTCGTCGGGCCGCCCTGGTCGCGGCGCGGTGGGAGGGGAGAGGCAATGTCCGCGATTACCGTTCGTGGTATCGACCACCTGGTGCTGCGCACGGCGCAGGTCGACACGCTGCGCAGATTCTACGGCGAGGTGCTCGGCTGTCACCTGGAACGCGCGCAGGAGGCGCTCGGGCTGTACCAGCTCCGCGCCGGGTCCGCCCTCATCGACCTCGTGGACGTGAACGGCCAGCTCGGGCGCGCCGGCGGCCCCGCACCCGGTGAGCAGGCGCGTAATCTCGACCACTTCTGTCTGCGCGTCGACCCGTTCGACGAGGCGGCGATCCGCGCCCATCTCACGGCGCACGGCGTGGACGCCCCGGAGACCGCCCGCCGCTACGGCGCCGAGGGCTCGGGCCCGTCGATCTACATCGCCGATCCCGACGGCAACGTGGTCGAGCTCAAGGGCCCGCCGGACCGCGTCGTCCCCGCGGCGGGTTGAGCGCGGTCCGCGGCGCGGCGGCTTCGCGGCAACGGCCGGGGCGCGCGCGGCGGGCCGTTCCGAGCGCGGTGGCTACTCGAGGACGATGTCCATGATGAGTGGGAGCAGCCGCAGCAGCGCCTCGTTCCCGGTGCCGCCGGCCCCGCCGGGGTCCCCGCCGCCCGCGCCCCCGCAGGCCCGCTCGTCGCCGCTGACCGTGAGCGTGTGGGCCGGGCCCCAGGCGAGGGCCGGGTGGCCGGTCCACCCGACGGCGCGGGCCTGGAGCAGGAACGCCGCGGCGGACGGCGAGCAGAAGTCCACGCTCGTCGTGTCACTGGCGAGTGCGGAGACCCCGGCCGCGGTGATCGCCGGCAGGGCGACCAGCTCGATCGCGTCGACGAACCATCCGGTGCGCTCGTCGACCTGCGGGAAGTAGCTGCCCGCGGCGGTGTAGAGGAAACGCACCCGGAGCGCCTTGCCGGCGTAGGCGGCGAGGTCGACCTCGACCTCACGAAAGCTCGTCTCCCCGGGGAAGCCGTTGCCGGTCTGGGTGAGGACGTCGACCCACTGCACGCCCTCGTCGATGCTGACCTGGACGTGGGCGCGCTGGCCGCTGGTCGCGGTGGCCAGGCGGCTGCGCAACCGCAGGCGGCTCTCGCCGCTGGCGAGGAACTCGCCGTCGAGCTCGAACCACTGGTCGTGGGGCTCGGGATGGGCGAGGTGGTAGGCGTGGGTTCCGACGGCGGCCGCGAGGTCGCTCGCCAGGGCGTAGGCGGCGAGGGTGCCGTCGACGACGCCGCTCGTTCCCTGCTCGGCGCCGAGCGGGGCCGGTGGCGGGATCAGCGTGGCCTGGCGGAGCTCGTGGCTCGCCGCGAACGAGATCGGATCGAGCGTGAGCCGGGTCGTCTCGCCGGTGGCGAGCGTCGCCGCGCCGGTGAGGGTGGGGACCTCGGCGCCGGCGGCCGCGACCGCCGGGTCGAAGACCGTCACCGCGTAGGTGAAGGTGCGCGCCACGCCGCCGACCATCACGCCGTCCACCGTCACCGCGTAGGTGGTGTCGTCACCCGGCGCCGGCCACTTGCCATCGACCAGACCGACCGCCGGCGTCCACACGATGGTGTTCTCGCCGAGCCCGCCGAAGCCGCTCGCGCGGTGCTCCACCGCGGTCTCGATCGGGGTGCCCCCGGTGCTCATGGTGACGGTCGCGCCGCTGAAGTCCGCGCTCGGATACGACAGCGACCAGCGCGCGTAGACGACCGGGTAGGGCACGTGGCCGGGCGGTGGCCAGGCGACGAAGTCGTCGCGCACGGCCGGGCGCGGGTCGGAGAAGTTGCCGTCGAACACCCACAGCGCGTTGGCCTCGGAGCCGGTCCCGGGCGGTGGATCGACGTCGCCGGTGCCCATGACGCGGGTCTGCGGATACAGAATCCAGCGTCGGTGACCGACGCGCGCGTTGCTCGCGCCCGCATCACGCATCTGCCCGGCCACCGCGTCGGGACCGAAGTGGCCGAGGCTCAGGTTCGACGACCCCGCCGCCTCGTCGCCGGACGCCGACCAGCAGCTCCAGGTGCTGGGTGGGTCGTGGCTGAGCGCGCCGTTGGCGGCCATGATGAGCGCCGCGGCCTGGGCCTTGGCGTTGAAGGTCGGGTCGAGGGTCACGTCGGCGGGTACGCCGGCCATGGCCCGGAAGTAGTTCACGCGGTCGCGGACCCGGTCCTTGAACGCCGTACTGGTGTCCCCGGCGTCGCACCCGGCGACGTTCCCGCTCCACTGCGGGTCGATGGTGGCGCTGCCGAGGAACAGGCTCGCGTAGAACGCGCGCGACTGCTCGCGGCTGTCGAGGTCGACGGTGAGCCCGCCGCGGGTCTCGGACTTCGGGCGCCCCTGCACTTTCGGGGGCTGGTCGAGCCGCAGCACCGGCGGGTCGCCGAGCCGCTCGGGGCTCGCCGCCACCGGGGCGGGCTCGGCTGCGTGCACCATGGCCACCCACGCGATGGCGGCGGCGCTGGCCGCGAGGCGTGGCGCCGCGCGACGGGGGGCGGTCGGTACTGTCATTCGGCTCGCTCTGGCTACCGGCGGCGAAGGCCCCGCGCCACCGCAATCGGCCGGCGGCGACCGAACTTTACTGGTGGGCGCCGCGAGGCCTCGGCCGTCACCCGCCGCTGGTGCCAGCGGGCGAGGTTGCCGGCGGGCCGGGGAGCGCCGATCATGCGCGCCCTTCGTCGTCCTCAGTCTGGAGACCCGTGATGCCCAGCGCTCTCTTCCAGCCGCTCGCCCTGCGTGGCGTCGAGCTGCCCAATCGTGTCGTCGTCTCGCCCATGTGCCAGTACTCGGCCACCGATGGCTCCGCCAGCGACTGGCACCTCATGCACCTCGGGCAGTACCTGGTCTCCGGAATCGGCCTGGTGATCATGGAGATGACCAACGTCGAGGCTCGGGGGCGGATCTCGCCGTACTGCGTCGGGCTGTGGAGCGACGAGAACGAGCAGGCGCTGGCGCGGGTGGTCGAGTTCGGCCGGCGCTGGGGCAACTCGCCGCTCGCGGTGCAGATCGGTCACGCCGGGCGCAAGGCGTCGACCCTTCCGCCGTGGCAGGGGCGCAAGTCGCTGGGGCCCTCGGATCCGCTCGGGTGGGAGATCGTCGCGCCGTCCGCGTTGCCGGCAGAGCCGACCTCGCAGGTGCCACGGGAGATGACGCGCGACGACATCCGCGCCATGGTCGACGCGTTCGCGCAGTCGACTCGCCGTGCCGCTCGCGCCGGCTTCGACGTGGTCGAGCTGCACGGGGCGCACGGCTATCTGCTGCATCAGTTCCTTTCGCCGATCAGCAATCGACGTACCGACGAGTACGGCGGCTCGCTCGAGAACCGGATGCGCTTCACCCTCGAGGTGTTCGACGCCGCCCGCGCCGAGTTCCCGGCCGACCGACCGCTCGGTATCAGGGTGTCGGCCTCGGACTGGGTCGAGGGTGGATGGACGCCCGACGAGACGGTGGAGCTCGCCCGCGTGTTGGCGGCGCGGGGTTGCGACTTCATCGACGTGTCGAGCGGTGGGCTGTCACCCGACCAGAAGATGACCGTCGGCCCCGGCTATCAGGTGCCGCTGGCGGCGAAGGTGCGCGCCGCCACCGGCATGGTGACGATGGCGGTCGGGATGATCACCGAGGCGCGGCAGGCGGAGGCGATCGTCGCCGAGGGCAAGGCGGATCTCGTCGCGCTCGCGCGCGGGATGCTTTGGAACCCGCACTGGGCCTGGCACGCCGCGACCGCGCTCGGCGTGCCGGACGCGGCGCTGATGCCGAACCAGTACGGACGCGGTCGACCGTAGCCGGGGCACGGCCTGCGACGGCCCGGGGCCACGCGGGGCGGTCAGCCTCGCGTGCGGAGGTTCCACAGGCGCTCCATCGCGAGGTAGGTGAACGACGCCGACCAGGCGATGAGGACGAGGCCGTTCAGGGCCTCGACGCCCGCGAGCAGGCGCAGCCCGCCGAGCGGATACACGTCGCCCAGGCCGAGCGAGGTGTAGGTGACGGCGGAGAAGTACAGGTAGTCCTCGAAGTGCCCGCCGAAGGTACCGCCGATGGTGCCGATCCCGAAGCGCCCGGCGAGCAGTGCGTAGGCGATGGCATACAGCCAGACCTCGGCGGTGTGCGCGCAGAAGGCGCCGACCACGACCACGATGATCCGCGCCCGAACCGGGATGGTGAGCTTCGGCAGCAGTAGCGAGACGAGCCGCAGCGCCTCGTAGTGCAGGAGCACGGTGAGCAGCACGAGCACGGCGGCGAAGAACATCGAGGCGAGCATTCGGTTCTCCCGTCACGGACCGATGGTGGCATTGACCGCGTTGCCACACAGGCGGAGGATCTCGCCACCGTATCCGCTCCACCCGGAGCGCGCCAAGTCGAGACAAGGAGACGACGATGACCACCCATCGCAGCCAGCTGCCCGGCTGGGCCCTCGGCGCCGCGCTGGTCGCCGCTGCCGCCCCGGTGACCCCGACCCACGCCCAGGACGCAGTGCGAGTCGGGATCCTGACGTGCGAGGCGGTCGAGGGCACGCGCCTGAACCTGCTCGTGCGCTCCACCGTCGACGTCAAGTGCACGTTCGAGCACGACGGCAAGAAGGAGTCCTATCGCGGCGAGACCGGAATCGAGTTCGGCCTCGACTTGAGCTTCCGCAAGAACGAGCAGTTCGCGTTCACCGTGCTCGCCACGACCGAGGGCGACTTCTCGAGCGACGCGCTCGCCGGCAAGTACGTCGGGGTGTCGGCCTCGGCGACGGCCGGTGTCGGGCTCGGTGCCGCCACGCTGGTGGGTGGGTCGAACAAGACGCTCGGTCTGCAGCCGCTCGCGCTGTCGTCGAATCAGGGCTTCGGGCTCGCCGGGGGCATCGGGTTCCTCTACATCGAGCCGGACAAGTAAGCACCGCGGACGCCCCCGGTGTGGGCTCGCAGCCACGCCGGGGGCGACCCCTTCGCCTTCACCAGCCGCCCGTCTCCAGCCAGCGCTCGACTTGCGGCAGGCGATCGCAACCCCAGAACGCCTCGCCGTCGACGATCACGAAGGGCGATCCGAAGATCCCACGCTCGGCCGCGCCGTCGGTCACCTCGCGTAGCCGATCCTTGATCGCCTGGTCCTGGATCCCCGCCTCGACCTCGGCTCTCGTGGTGGTGCCCCCGGCGGCGACGTCGACCACCACGCTCGTCTGTGAGATGTCGCGACCGTCCACGAAGTAGGCGGCGTAGAGCGCCCTGGCGAGCGCCGGTGCGGCCGCCGGGTCGCGTGCCTCCTGCCAGTAGAAGGCGCGCGACGCGGCCACGCTCGAGACCGGGAACGGGTCCGGCAGACGGAACGGAACCCCGAGCAGGCGTGCGAAGCGCTCGAAGTCGTGCGCCGCGTAGGCGCCGATCAGGTTGCGCTCGACCAGTGGACGGCTTCCGGTGCGCTGCATGACCGCGCCGATGAGGAACGGCCGCCACAGCACCTCGCGGCCGAAGCGCGCGGCGATGTCACCGATGCGGTGACTGGCGAGATAGCCGTACGGCGACGAGAAGTCGAACCAGAACTCGATCGGTTTCGGCATCGGAGCGCTCCTGGTTGGTGTGTCGGTCACGCTAACTGGTGTCGGCGGACGTCGACGCGTCCAGCGGGGCCGGATGCCGGTGGGGGCAGGCACCGCCTGCGGCGGACTCAGGCCCCGTCATCACCCTGCGGCAATCGCGCGCGCGATCACCAGGCGCTGGACGTCCGACGTGCCCTCGTAGATCTGGGTGACGCGCACGTCGCGGTAGATGCGCTCGACCGGGAAGTCGCGCAGATAGCCGTAGCCGCCGAACGTCTGCAGCGCCGCCGAGCAGACCGCCTCTGCGGCCTCCGACGCGAACAGCTTGGCCATCGAGGCTTCCTTCAGGCAGGGCATCCCGGCGTCGCGCCGCGCCGCTGCCGCGAGCACCAGGGCGCGCGCGGCCTCGATGCGAGTCGCCATGTCGGCGAGCCGGAACGCGACCGCCTGATGGTCGAGGATCGGCCTGCCGAACGCCTCGCGCTCGCGCGCGTAGTCGAGCGCCGCCTCGAACGCCGCCCGCGCCATGCCGACCGATTGTGCGGCGATGCCGATGCGCCCGCCCTCGAGGTTCGAGAGTGCGATCCGATAGCCCTCGCCTTCCTCGCCGAGGCGGTGGTCCGCCGGTACGTGCACGTCCTCGAGCACCACCTGCGCGGTGTCCGAGCAGCGCTGCCCGAGCTTGTCCTCGACGCGCGCGACGCCGTAGCCGTCGGCGTCGGTGGGAACGAGGAAGGCGGTGATGCCGCGCCGGCCCGCTGCCGGGTCGGTCACCGCGAATACGACCACGACGTCACCGTTCTTGCCCGAGGTGATGAACTGCTTGGTGCCGTCGAGGCGATAGCCGCGGTTGCCGTCGCGGCGCGCGCGGGTGCGAAGGCTCGCCGCGTCGGAGCCCGCCTGTGGCTCGGTCAGCGCGAATGCGCCAATCAGCTCACCACTCGCGAGCCCGCGCAACCAGCGCTCCTTCTGGGCCTCGGTGCCGTAGCGGAGCAACGGCATGCAGACCACCGAGTTCTGCACGCTCATCACCGTCGAGCACGCGCCGTCGGCAGCCGCGATCTCCTCCAACGCGAGCGCGTAGGCGACGTGGTCGGCGCCGGCGCCGCCCCACTCGGGTGGCACCAGCATGCCGAGCAGCCCCAGCCGGCCCATCTCGCGCAACGCCTCGCGCGGGAAGATCCCGGTGCGGTCGCGCTCGGCCGCGCCCGGGGCCAGCACCGTGCGCGCGAACGCGCGCGCCATTTCACGCACCTGGGTCTGAGTCTCGTCGAGGACCATGCCGGTGCCCTCCAGGGGGCGGTCGAGCGTCAGTCGCGCTCGATGGCCATCGCCGTCGCCTCGCCGCCGCCGATGCACAGCGCCGCCACGCCGCGGCGGAGATCGTGCCGCTCCATCGCCGCCAGCAGGGTCACCATGATCCGCGCGCCGGAGGCCCCGACCGGATGCCCGAGCGCGCAGGCGCCACCATTGACGTTGACCTTGTCGTGGGGGAGGTCGAGGTCGCGCATCGCGGCCATCGTCACCACCGCGAACGCCTCGTTGATCTCGTACAGGTCGACCGTGTCGGTGGCCCAGCCGACGCGTTGCATCAGCGTGCGGATCGCACCGATCGGTGCGGTGGGGAACCTCGCCGGCTCGGCCGCGTAGGTCGCGTGACCGACCACGCGGGCGCGCACCGTGAGTCCCCGCGCGTCGGCGACGGAGCGGCGCGCGAGCACCAGGGCCGCGGCGCCGTCGGAGATCGAGCTCGAGTTCGCGGGCGTCACCGTCCCGCCCTCGCGAAACGCCGGGCGCAGGGTCGGGATCTTGGCGATGTCGGCGCGGCCGGGTTGCTCGTCGTGCTCGACCCGGGACTCGCCGCGTCGCGTGCGCACCGTGACCGGCTCGACCTCGGCCGCGAAGCGACCGTCGGCGATCGCCGCCTTGGCGCGCTCGAGCGAGGTGATGGCGAAGGCGTCCTGGGCCTCGCGGGTGAACTGGTAGGCCTCGGCGCAGTCCTCGGCGTAGGTGCCCATCAGTCGGCCCGGCTCGTAGGCGTCCTCCAACCCGTCGATGAACATGTGGTCGAGCACCCGGCCGTGGCCCATGCGATAGCCGCCACGGGCGCGGTCGAGCAGGTAGGGGGCGTTGCTCATGCTCTCCATGCCGCCGGCGACGACCAGCTCGGCGCTGCCGGCGAGCAGCAGGTCGTGGCCGAGCATCGCGCTCTTCATCCCGCTACCGCACATCTTGTTCACGGTGGTGCAGCCGGTGGCGGCGGGAATGCCCGCGCCGAGCGCGGCCTGGCGTGCCGGAGCCTGCCCGAGCCCGGCCGGGAGGACGCAGCCCATCAGCACCTCGTCGACGGATTCGGGCGCGGCGCCGGCGCCGGTGAGCGCGGCGCGGATCGCCACCGTGCCGAGCTCCGGGGCGCGGCAGGCCTCGAGCGCGCCCTGGAAACCTCCCATCGGGGTGCGGGCGGCGCCGACGATGCAGACCGGATCGCGGGCGTGTTCCGTGGTCATCGTTCGCTCTCCAAATTGGCGCTGCACCGCGGGCGGCGCGCGATCGGGTTCGATGTGGGCGAGGGGATCAGGGCGTCTCGCACGCCTCGAGCAGCCCCTCGCACCGGGTCTCGAGCTGGTCGAGCTCGGCCAGCACGTGGTCGATGTCGGCGCGCTGCTCGAGTAGCACCCGGCGGCGCTCGCGTAGCTTGCGCACGAAGAGGCGGAGCTGGCCGGCCTCGCCCTCGGGACCGTCGTAGAGGTCGAGCATCTCGCGCACCTCGCGCAGCGAGAACCCGAGGCGTTTGCCGCGCAGGATGAGGCGCAGCCGCACGCGGTCGCGCGGGCCGTAGACGCGCGCTCCGCCGGCGCGGGCCGGCGCGAGCAGCCCCTCGCCCTCGTAGAAGCGGATGGTTCGGGTGGTCACGCCGAACTCGCGCGCGAGATCGCCGATGGCGAGCGTGCCCGCCGCCGTCGGATCGGCGGGGCGCGGCTCGTGGCGATGGGCTGCCGAGCTCATGGCGCGCATTTGAATTGACGTTTACGTAAACGTCAAGTACGGTTCGCGACGTCGCGCCCGGGCGAGGCGAGGTCGTGCCCGGGTCGGCGCAGGCGGTGACGGCCGATGGTGAGCCGTTCGGGCTCGGTGGCGTCACCACCCTCCCTGTCTCGACGAGGAGCCCGCCCATGGCCCAGCCCGCGTTGCGCCGTGTCGCCGCGGTGGAGTCGCGCGCGCCGGCGGTCGGCCCGCTGCGCTTCGTCACCGCCGCCAGTCTCTTCGACGGCCACGACGCCTCCATCAACATCATGCGGCGGATGCTGCAGGCGGCCGGAGCCGAGGTGATCCACCTCGGACACAACCGCTCGGTGGCGGAGGTCGTGCGCGCCGCGGTCGAGGAGGACGCGCACGCGATCGCGGTGAGCTCCTACCAGGGCGGCCACCTCGAGTACTTCCGCTACATGATCGACATGCTCGCCGAGCGCGGTGCGCGTCGAGTTCGCGTCTTCGGCGGTGGCGGTGGGGTGATCATCCCCGAGGAGATCCGCGAGCTGGAGGCCTACGGGGTCGCCCGCATCTACTCACCGGCGGACGGCCAACGCATGGGGTTGCAGGGCATGGTCGACGACATGCTCGAGCGCGCCGCCTTCGACCCCTGCGACGAGCTGCCGGGCTCGCTCGACGGGCTGCTCGGCGGTGACCGTGGCGACCTCGCGCGGCTCATCTCCGCGGTGCAGTCGAATGCCTTGCCGGCGTCGCTCGCGCGCGCGCTCGAGACCGCCGCGCGCGCGGAGCTGCCGCCGGTCGTCGGCATCACCGGTACCGGCGGTGCGGGCAAGTCGTCGCTGACCGACGAGCTGGTGCGGCGGATCCGTCTCGACCAGGACGATCAACTCCGCATCGCGGTGCTCGCGGCCGACCCGTCCCGCCGGCGCACCGGCGGTGCGCTGCTCGGCGATCGCATCCGCATGAACGCGATCGACCACCCGCGCATCTACTTCCGCTCGCTCGCCACCCGCGCCGCCGGTAGTGAGGTGCCGGAAGGGCTCGACCGGGTGATCGCGCTGACCCGCCTCGGGGGCTTCGATCTGGTCATCGTCGAGACCTCGGGCATCGGGCAGGGCGACGCCGCCATCGCAGATCTCGTCGACGTCTCGCTCTACGTCATGACGCCGGAGTTCGGTGCCGCGAGCCAGCTCGAGAAGATCGAGATGCTCGACTTCGCCGATCTGGTCGCCATCAACAAGTTCGACCGCCGCGGCGCCGCCGATGCGCTGCGCGACGTGCGCAAGCAGGTCCAGCGCAACCGCACCGCGTTCGACCGCGCACCGGACGAGATGCCGGTGTTCGGCACCATGGCCGCGCGTTTCAACGACGACGGTGTGACCGCGCTCTACCACGGCCTGGTCGACATCCTGCGCGAGCGCGGCCTCGCCGACTGGCCGGCGGGACGGCTCGCGCGCATCGCCCACCGCGCATCGACGCGCACCGACGCGGTGGTGCCGCCGTCGCGCGGGCGCTACCTCTCCGACGTCGCTGACGCGGTGCGCGGCTATCACGCCTGGGCCCGCGCACAGACCCGGCTCGCGCGCGAGCGGCATCAGCTGCGCGCGTCGCGGGCGATGGTCGAGGCGGCGGGCGGAGATACCGCGGCGCTCGAGTCTCTCGCCGCCGAGCGTGATGCCGCGCTCGACGGGCGCGCGAAGGCGCTGCTCGCCGGCTGGCCGGCGGTGCGCGAGCGGTTCGCCGCGAGCGAGCTGGTCACCGGCGAGGGCGAGCGCGCGGTGCGCATCCCGCTCACCCACGAGACGCTGTCCGGCACCGTGGTGCCGCGGGTCGCGTTGCCGCGCTTCGAGTGCGAGGGCGAGCTGCTGCGCTGGCTGCTGACCGAGAACCTCCCCGGGGAGTTCCCCTACACCGCCGGGGTCTTCCCGCTGAAGCGCGAGGGCGAGGATCCGTCGCGGATGTTCGCCGGCGAGGGCGATGCCGCGCGCACCAACCGTCGCTTCCACTACCTGTCGCGCCACGCCGAGGCCAAACGCCTGTCGACCGCGTTCGACTCGGTGACGCTCTACGGCTTCGACCCCGACCATCGCCCGGACATCTACGGCAAGGTCGGCAACTCCGGTGTCTCGATCGCGACGCTGGACGACATGAAGACGCTGTACTCGGGCTTCGATCTCTGCGATCCGAGGACCTCGGTGTCGATGACCATCAACGGGCCGGCACCGACCATCCTCGCCATGTTCCTCAACACCGCGATCGATCAGCGCCTCGACGCGTTCGAGACCGAGCACGGTCGTGCGCCGACCACCGAGGAGGCCGCGGCGGTGCGCGCCGAGGCGCTCCGCCGCGTGCGTGGCACCGTACAGGCGGACATCCTCAAGGAGGACCAGGGTCAGAACACCTGCATCTTCTCCACCGAGTTCAGCCTGCGGGTGATGGGCGACGTCCAGCAGTGGTTCATCGATCACGGGGTGCGCAACTTCTACTCGGTGTCGATTTCCGGCTATCACATCGCCGAGGCGGGCGCGAATCCGATCAGCCAGCTCGCGTTCACCCTCGCCAACGGCTTCACCTACGTCGAGGCCTATCTCGCGCGGGGGATGAAGGTCGACGACTTCGCGCCCAACTTCTCGTTCTTCTTCTCCAACGGCATGGACGCCGAGTACACCGTGCTCGGGCGCGTGGCGCGGCGAATCTGGGCCACCGCGATGCGCGAGCGCTACGGCGCCAATGCGCGCAGCCAGAAGCTCAAGTACCACATCCAGACCTCGGGCCGCTCGCTGCACGCGCAGGAGATGGCGTTCAACGACATCCGCACCACGCTGCAGGCGTTGATCGCGACCTACGACAACTGCAACAGCCTGCACACCAACGCCTTCGACGAGGCGATCACCACGCCGACGCGTGAATCGGTGCGGCGCGCGCTCGCGATTCAGATGGTCATCAACAAGGAGTGGGGTCTCGCGCGCAACGAGAACCCGAACCAGGGCGCGTTCGTCGTCGAGGCGCTGACCGATCTGGTGGAGGAGGCGGTGCTCGCCGAGTTCGACCGCATCACCGAGCGCGGCGGCGTGCTCGGCGCGATGGAGACCGGTTATCAGCGCGGCAAGATCCAGGACGAGTCGCTGCTCTACGAGCACCGCAAGCACGACGGCTCGCTGCCGATCATCGGCGTCAACACCTTCCTCGATCCGGACGCGGACGACGCGGCCGACGCCACCACCATCGAGCTCGCGCGCTCGACGGAGGCCGAGCGCGAGGCGCAGATCGCACGTCTGCGGACGTTTCAGGCGGAGCATGCCGCCGACGCCGAGGCCGAGCTCGATCGCCTGCGGTCCACCGCGCTCGCGGGTGGCAACGTGTTCGCGGTGCTGATGGACGCGGTGCGCTGCTGCTCGCTCGGGCAGATCACCGACGTGTTGTTCGAGGTCGGCGGCAAGTATCGGCGGAGCATGTGACGGCGCGCGCGTCGTTCGCGCGGCGCTGCGATTCGATGTAGGGGCGGCCGGCCGCGGCCGCCCCGTGGCGTGCGGCGCCGGCGCGGTTGTCAGCCGCGCCGGGGTTCTGCGAAGCTTCGCGCCGTCCTCAGCCCCTCCCCGACGGAGCCTCCGCCATGCAGCGCACCCGACCCGGCCGGACTCGTCACCTGCTCGCGGGCGCGCCGCGCCGTGGTCCCGGTCTCACACGGCTCGGGCTGCTCGCTGTCGTGGTGGCGGCGCTGACCGGCTGCGCGACGTCGGGCGCGGCGCCCTGGGGCTCGCGCGCCACGCTCGCGCCGGGACTGCGCGTGATTGCCGACGCGGCCGTCGATGCCGCCAAGGCGCCGGAGGTGTGGGGCAGCCTGCTCGCTGCGGGGGCGCTGCAGATCGGTGGGGCCGACGACAACGTGTCTGACTGGGCGTCGAAGAAGACGCCGCTGTTCGGCTCGCAGTCCGACGCGGTGAGCGCTGGCGACACCATCGTCGACGTCGGCACCGGTTTGATGATTGCCACCGCACTCGCCACCCCGTCGTCGCCGGAGGTCGGCCGGGCGGTGCGCGACAAGGGCGCGGGGCTCGCGCTCGCCGGCGCCGCGGTGCTCGCCACCAAGGGCGCCACCGACGTGCTCAAGGCAGCGACCGGGCGGACGCGGCCCAATGGCTCGGACGACGAGAGCCTGCCGTCGAGCGTCGCCTCCCTCGCCGCGGTGCAGTACGCGCTGGCGGCGAGGAATGTCGAGTCCATGACCGCGTCGCGCAGCGCGCGGCTGGGTGCGCGTGCCGGCGCCTACGGCACCTCGCTGCTGGCCGGATGGGCGCGCGTGGAGGCCAGGAAGCACCACCCCTCGGACGTGCTGGTCGGCGTCGCGCTCGGCACCTTCGTCGCGCGCTTCGTGAGCAATGCGTTCATCGAGCCGGGTGGCCCGACGCTCGAGGCGCACGTCGACCCGGGTGGGGACATGGTGGCGATGCGCCTCGGCATGCACTTCTGAGCCCGCCCGACAGGTACCATCGGGCGCGATGTGCCTCATTTTCGTCCAGCACCGCGTCCGTGCCGAGTTGCCGCTGGTCGTCGTCGCCAATCGCGACGAGCGTCACGCGCGCCCGAGTCTCGGACTGCATCGCTGGGACGACGCCCCCCACATCGTGGCCGGGCGCGACGTCGAGGGCGGTGGCACCTGGCTCGGGGTGAGCGCGCGCGGGCGGTTCGCGGCGGTGACGAATTTCCGTGAGCCGATGCTCGCCCGCAGCCCGACCGCGCCCTCGCGCGGCGCGCTGGTGCACGCGTTTCTCGACGCCACCGTGGACACCGCGAGCTGGCTCGACTCCGTCGCCGACGAGGGTCGGCGCTACAACGGCTTCAACCTGCTGGTCCACGACGGCCACGACCTCGGCTGGTACTCCAACCGTGGCGGTGCGGCGCGTGTGCTCGAGCCAGGTCTCTACGGGCTGAGCAACCACCTGCTGGACACGCCGTGGCCAAAGGTCGTCCACGGCAAGGCGAGGCTCGGTGCGATGCTCGCCGCGCCGGAGGCGCCCCCACCATCGACCCTGATCGATTTCTTGCGCGACGATCGCGCCGCCGAGGACGCCGCGCTGCCGGATACCGGCGTCGGCCTCGCCCGCGAGCGCGTGCTGTCACCCATGTTCATCACCGCCCCCGACTACGGCACCCGCTGCTCGACCGTGGTCCTGGTCCACGCCGACGGGCGTATCGAGGTCACCGAGCGCGGCTACGGCGCGATGGGGGCGAGGGGCGAGGAGCGCACGATCGCCATCGACGAGGCGACCGCCCGCGGGCCCGCCGCCGCGCCCCGCGCATCGTCCGCTCGCCTGCCTTAGCGCCCACGGGCGCGGGGGTCGCGCCGCGCCACCGCTCTGATCTATCGTCTGCGAGTGCCACTGCAGTCACCGAGACGTCGACCCTGCTCGACGAGCCTGGTGAGCGGTGTCTGCACGGACGAACCCAGTCGACAAGGAGCGCATCACCATGCCGCGACGACCCTGTCTCCACGCCGCCGCGCTTTCCCTGGCCCTCGCCATCCCCACGCTCGCACCGGCCGCGGGCGACGTCCCACCCGCGCCGAACGGCATTGCCTTCCCCGCGGACTATCGCGACTGGCGCGTGATCGGTACCTCGCATCGCACCGACAACAACACGCTTCGCGTGATCATCGGCAACGACACCGCGATCGAGGCCGCCCGCGCCGGCAAGACCAATCCGTGGCCCGACGGCGCGGTGCTCGGCAAGCTGGTGTGGAAGGACGCCGCTCACGACAAGTGGCCAGCCGCCACCGTCCCCGGCACCTTCGTCCACGCCGAGTTCATGCTCAAGGACGCGACGAAGCACGCCGCGACCGGAGGCTGGGGCTACGCCCGCTGGCTCGGTCAGGACCAGAAGCCGTTCGGCGAGGACGCCTCCTTCGCCAACGCCTGCGTCGCCTGCCACACCCCGGTCAAGGACAACGACTACGTGTTCACCCATCCGGTGGTGTTGCCGTGACCACGCGCTGAATCGGCTCGCGGCAGGCGAGCTGGCAAGGCCGGCCGCTCGCCAGCCGCGGGTGCCTCGACGCGGTCGCTGGTCGGAACTCGCTCCGGCCCGACCTGCTACCATCCTCGACCCGATGTGACGAGGGTCCTCCCCATGGCCGAGCTCGCGGTCGACGGCATCCGCTGCTGCGTCTTCGATGCCTATGGCACGTTGTTCGACGTCCACTCCGCCGTCGGACGCCATCGGGCGCGGCTCGGGGAGCAGGCGGATCGGGTGTCGGAGCTGTGGCGGCGCAAGCAGCTCGAGTACACCTGGCTGCGCAGCCTCATGGATCGCTTCGAGGACTTCTGGGTCGTGACCGGGCATGCGCTCGACCACGCGATGGAGACCTGCGGGGTCGACGATGCCGCCTTGCGCGAGGACCTGATGCAGGCCTATCTCGGGCTCGACTGCTACCCGGAGGTGCCGGCGATGCTCGCACGCCTGCGCGAGCTCGGGATGCGCACCGCCATCCTGTCCAACGGCTCGCAGACGATGCTCGACGCGGCGGTGGCGAGCGCGGGGCTCGGGGATGCGTTCGACGCGGTGCTCTCGGTCGACGCGTTGGGGATCTTCAAGCCGCATCCGAGCGTGTACCAGCTCGCGCTCGACCGCCTCGGGGTCGAGGCTGGCGAGGTGTGCTTCCAGTCGTCGAATGCGTGGGACGTGGCCGGCGCGGCGACGTTCGGGTTCAACGTCGTCTGGATCAATCGTTTCGGGCAGGCGCGGGAGCGGCTGCCGGGGGAGCCGGCGGCGGAGCTTCGATCGTTGGAGGGGTTGCCGGGGTTGGTGTCGGGAGCCTGACGATGTTGCTGCGCGCGCGGCGCTCGGCGCTGCTGATCGTGGATGTTCAGGAGCGGCTCGTGCCGCACGTGCACGAGCACGCCCGGGTCGTCGACCACTGCCGGTGGCTGGCCGGGGTGGCGGCGGCCTGTGAGGTGCCGGTGCTGGTCACCGAGCACTACCCGTCGGGACTCGGGCACACGGTGGCCGAGGTGCGCGAGCGCGTCGCGGACGGGGCGGTGGTGGCCAAGGACCACTTCTCGTCGTGGGCGGAGCCGGCGGCGCGCGAGCGCATCGTCGGGCTCGGTCGCAAACAGGTCGTGGTGGCGGGAATGGAGGCGCACGTCTGCGTCTTGCAGACGGTGCTGGACCTGGCCGAGAGTGGCTACGCGGTGCACGTGGTGGGTGATGCGGTGTCGAGCCGACGCCCCGCGGACGCGGAGACCGCGCTCGCGCGGATGCGCGCGGCCGGGGTCATCGTGGTGTCGCCGGAGATGGTCCTGTTCGAGTGGGCGGAGCGCGGCGGGACCGAGCGGTTCCGGGCGCTGCATCGCGCGTTCTTGAAGTAGTCGGTTGGTGGCCGGGGACTGGCACCCGCGCCTTCGGTGCGTGAGCCAGCCCCCGGTCTCGGGAGGAACGATGGATCCGAAGGGCTTGGCGGCGGTGGTGACCGGAGGTGGCTCCGGTCTCGGGCGGGCGACCGCCGAGGCGTTGGCGGCCGCAGGGGCGAGGGTGACCGCGGTCGACCTGGACGGTCGGGCGGCGGGCGAGACTGCGGACACGGTCGGCGGGCTGGGGATCGCCTGTGACGTCGCCGACGCCGATGCGGTGGAGGCCGCGTTCGCGCGTGCCGCCGAGGCGCACGGCGCGGCGCGCATCGTGGTGAGCTGCGCCGGCATCGCACCGGCGGCGCGCATCGTCGGGCGCGCCGGCGCGATGCCGCTCGGCGACTTCGAGCGCGTGATCCGGGTCAACCTGGTCGGCACCTTCAACGTGATGCGGGTGGCGGCGGCGGCGATGAGTGGGCTCGACCCGGTCGGTGATTCCGGCGAGCGCGGGGTGATCGTGAACACCGCCTCGGTGGCCGCGTTCGAGGGCCAGATCGGGCAGTCGGCCTACAGCGCGTCGAAGGGCGGGGTGGCGGCGATGACCCTGCCGGCGGCGCGCGAGCTGGCACGGTTCGGGGTGCGGGTCATGACCATCGCGCCCGGCATCATGGGCACCCCGATGGTCACCGGGATGCCGGACGACGTGCAGCGCAGCCTGGCCGAGCAGATCCCGTTCCCGCACCGCCTCGGCCGGCCGGAGGAGTACGCGCGTCTGGTCCTGCACATCGTGGAGAACGCGCTTCTCAATGGGGAGGTGATCCGCCTCGACGGCGCGATTCGCATGCAGCCCCGCTGACCTCCCGGCGCCTGGACGACCGCCGGGCAGGGCGGCCCGACCCAGGAGCCCGGCGAGCGGGGGCCTCGCTCCGGGCGCTTCTACCGCGATCGTCGATCGGCTACCATCGCTGCGCGCGATGGCGGCATCCCTCGCCCTCGCGCCGTGACATCGCGCGCAGACGCGAGTCCGTGGAGGGTCGCACCGAGGATGGATGAGCAACGCGTACGCGCGTCCGGAACGGGCGTGCTCGATACGTTCCCGAAGCTGCTCCTGGACAACGCCCAACGGCTCGCGGGCCGGCACGCGTTGCGCGAGAAGGAGTTCGGGATCTGGCAGTCGTGGACCTGGGCCGACCTGGCCGAGGAGGTGCGGCATCTCGCCTGCGGCCTCGCCGCGCTAGGCCTCGCGCGCGGCGACAAGGTCGCGGTGATCGGGGACAACCGGCCGCGCCTCTACGCCACGTTCTGCGCCGTGCAGTCGCTCGGCGCGATTCCGGTACCGATGTACCAGGACTCGGTCGCCCGCGAGCTGAGCTACGTGGTGGAGCACGCCGAGGCGCGCTTCGCGGTGGCCGAGGATCAGGAGCAGGTCGACAAGCTGCTCGAGATCCGGGAATCCTGCCCGCGGCTGGAGACCATCGTCTACGTCGATCCGCGCGGGATGCGCGACTACGAGCAGCCCTTCCTGCATGCATTCGAGGCGGTGCTCGAGCGCGGCCGCGCGTTCCACGCCGAGCAGCCAGGCTTCTGGCGCGCGCAGGTCGACCAGGGCACCGGCACCGACTACGCGATCATCCTCTACACCTCCGGTACCACCGGGAACCCCAAGGGGGTGGTGCTCTCCCACGACAACGTGCTGATCACCGCGCGCAACGCGGTCGAGCGCGACCGACTGACCGCCGACGAGGAGGTGCTCGCCTACCTGCCGATGGCGTGGGTCGGTGACAACATCTTCTCCTTCGGCCAGTCCTACGTCGCCGGTTTCTGCGTGAGCTGCCCCGAGAGCAGCGCGACGGTGATGGAGGACTTGCGCGAGCTCGGGCCGACGTACTTCTTCGCGCCGCCGCGGATCTACGAGAACCTGCTGACCAGCGTCACCATCCGCATGGAGGACGCGGCGGCACCGAAGCGGCGCGTGTACCGGTACTTCATGGATCTGGCGGCGCGCGTCGGAATCGACATCCTCGACGGCAAGCCGGTCCCCGGCCTCGACCGTTGGCTCTATCGCCTCGGCGAGCTGCTGGTGTACGGGCCACTGAAGAACGCACTGGGCTTCTCGCGGATTCGCATCGCCTACACCGCGGGCGAGGCCATCGGCCCGGACATCTTCGACTTCTATCGCGCGATCGGCGTCAACATCAAGCAGCTCTACGGCCAGACCGAGGCGGCGGTGTTCATCACCATGCAGCCCGACGGCGAGATCAAGGCAGACTCCGTGGGCACCCCCGCGCCGCAGGTCGAGATCCGGATCGACGACCACGGCGAGGTCCTGTACCGGAGCCCGGGGGTTTTCGTCGAGTACTACAAGAACCCGGAGGCGACGGCCACCACCAAGACCCCGGACGGCTGGGTGCATACCGGTGATGCCGGATTCCTCGACGACGACGGGCACTTGAAGATCATCGACCGCGCGAAGGACGTGGGTCGATTGCGCGACGGCACGCTGTTCGCGCCGAAGTACATCGAGAACAAGCTCAAGTTCTTCCCCCACATCAAGGAAGCGGTGGCATTCGGGGACGGGCGCGACGAGGTCGTCGCCTTCGTCAACATCGACCTCGAGTCCATCGGCAGCTGGGCGGAGCGAAACGGCGTCTCCTACGCGAGCTATCAGGAGCTCGCGGCCAACCCCCGCGTCCTCGACCTGATCCAGGAATGCGTGGAGAAGGTGAATGCCGATCTGGCGGCCGACCAGCGCCTCGCCGGGTCGCAGATCAGGCGCTTCCTGAATCTGCACAAGGAGCTCGACGCCGACGACGGTGAGCTGACCCGTACCCGCAAGGTCCGTCGCTCCACCGTGGCCGAGCGCTATGCCCCGCTGATCGAGGGGCTGTACTCGGGGGCGGCGAGCGCGTCGATCGAGACCCAGGTGACGTTCGAGGACGGGCGCACCGGCAAGCTGTCCGCGGTGCTCGAGATCCGCGACGTGAAGCGGTTCGACGCCGTGGCGCGGGCGAGCTGACGCCGTGGCGGGGGAACGACGAATCGGCGAGGTGATCCTGGCCGTCGATCAGATCTCGCTCTCGTTCGGCGGCGTTCGCGCGCTGGAGAACGTCTCGTTCGACGTCCGCCGTGGCGAGATCCGCGCCATCATCGGACCGAACGGTGCCGGCAAGAGCTCGATGCTGAACGTCATCAACGGCTTCTATCACCCGCAGGAAGGTCGTATCACGTTCAAGGGGCAGACCCGCACCCAGATGCGCACCCACGAGGCGGCGGAGCAGGGGATCGCGCGCACCTTCCAGAACATCGCGCTGTTCAAGGGGATGTCGACGCTCGACAACCTCATGACCGGACGCAACCTGAAGATGAAGGTGAACTTCCTGCTGCAGGCGCTGCACGTCGGGCCGGCGCGCCGCGAGGAGATCGCCCACCGCGAGTTCGTCGAGCGCATCATCGACTTCCTGGAGATCCAGGCGGTGCGCAAGGTGCCGGTCGGGCGGTTGCCGTACGGCCTGCAGAAGCGAGTCGAGCTCGGCCGGGCGCTGGCGGCGGAGCCGGACCTCTTGCTGCTCGACGAGCCGATGGCCGGCATGAACTCCGAGGAGAAGGAAGACATGTGCCGCTTCATCCTCGACGTCAACGAGGAGTTCGGCACCACCATCGTCCTCATCGAGCACGACATGGGCGTGGTGATGGACATCTCGGACCGCGTGGTGGTGCTCGACTACGGCCGTCTGCTCGCCGACGGCTCGCCCGACGAGGTACGCCGCGATCAGGCCGTGATCGACGCCTATCTCGGCGCGGTGCACGACTGAGCCCGTAACGGTAGCAGGAGAAGCCGCGTCGTGGAGATGCTCCGAGCCCTGACCTACGGCCCGCTGGTCGAGATGTGGGAATACCCCATCTTCCTCGCCGAGGTCGCGCTCAACGGCCTGCTCACCGGCGTGATGTACTCGCTGGTCGCGCTCGGCTTCGTGCTGATCTTCAAGGCCTCGGGCGTGTTCAACTTCGCCCAGGGCGTGATGGTGCTGTTCTCCGCCCTGTCCCTGGTGGGGTTGATGGAGCACGGCGTCCCGGTGTGGGCCGCGCTCGTGCTCACCGTGGTCATCATGGTGGTGCTGGCGATGGTGATCGAGCGGGTGATGCTTCGCCCGCTGGTCAATCAGGACCCCATCATCCTGTTCATGTCGACCATCGGCCTCACGTTCTTCCTGGAGGGTTTCGGCGAGACCATCTGGGGCAGCAACGTGAAGCGCCTCGACGTCGGCATCCCCGACGCGCCGCTCGACATCGGTGGTGTGCTGGTGAGCACCTTCGACCTGTGGGCGGCGGCCATTGGGGCGACGATGGTGGTGGTGCTCGCGATCTTCTTCCAGAAGACGCCGATCGGGCGTGCGTTGCGCGCGGTCGCCGACGACCACCAGGCCGCGCTCTCGGTGGGTATCCCGTTGCGCACCATCTGGGTGGTGGTGTGGTCGGTGGCGGGGATGGTGGCGCTGGTGGCGGGAATCATGTGGGGGTCGAAGAGCGGGGTGCAGTTCTCGCTGTCGCTGATCGCGCTCAAGGCGTTGCCGGTGCTGATCCTCGGCGGTTTCACCTCGGTTCCGGGCGCGATCATCGGCGGCCTCATCATCGGTGTCGGCGAGAAGGTGGCCGAGGTCTACTGGGGGCCCGCGGTCGGCGGGGCGATCGAGAACTGGTTCGCCTACGTGCTGGCGCTGTTGTTCTTGCTGTTCCGCCCGCAGGGTCTGTTCGGCGAGCGCATCATCGAGCGCGTGTAGTCCGGGCCGAGGAGCTCCATCGATGCTGTACCGCGAGGCTGGCCTGTTCAAGACCACCTACACCGCCGATCAGGCGCTGTTCCCGATTCCGCTCGACCGCTACTTCGTGCTCGCGGTGTTGGCGGTCGCCTTCCTGGTGGTTCCCCTGGTGGCCAACGAGTACTGGCTGCAGGCGGTGCTGATCCCGTTCCTCGTGTTCTCGATGGCCGCGCTGGGGCTCAATCTCCTCACCGGCTACGCGGGTCAGATCTCGCTCGGCACCGGCGGCTTCATGGCCGTGGGCGCCTACATGACCTACAAGATCGCGACCGGCTTCCCCGACCTCCCGATCGTGGTCGCATTCCTGCTGTCCGGCCTGTGCGCTGCCGCAGTGGGGGTGCTGTTCGGCATCCCGTCGCTGCGGATCAAGGGCTTCTATCTGGCGGTGGCGACACTCGCGGCCCAGTTCTTCCTGTCGTGGATGTTCAACAAGGTCCCGTGGTTCTACAACTACAGTCCGTCGGGCACCGTGACCGCACCGCCGCGCACGCTGCTCGGGATCACGGTGACCGGGCCGGAGGCGAGCGCCGAGGTGCGTTACCTGTTGGCGCTCACCCTGGTGGCGGTGCTCGCGCTGGCGGCGAAGAACCTGGTGCGCGGGCGAGTCGGGCGCGGGTGGATGGCGATCCGGGACATGGACATCGCGGCCGAGATCATCGGTTTCCGGCCGTATCGCACCAAGCTGCTCGCGTTCGCGGTGTCGTCGTTCTACTGCGGGGTGGCCGGTGCGATGAGCCTGTTCCTGTGGCTCGGCAGCGCCGAGACCGAGGCGTTCAGCATCAACGTCTCGTTCCAGGTGCTGTTCATGGTGATCATCGGCGGCCTCGGGAGCATTCTCGGCTCCTTCCTCGGCGCCGCGTTCATCACCCTGGTGCCGGTGTTCCTGACCAATGCGCCGCAGCTCGTCGGCCTCAGCATGCCGGTGGACCTGCAAAAGCACATCGAGCTGATGATCTTCGGCGGGCTCATCGTGTTCTTCTTGATCGTGGAGCCCCACGGCCTCGCCCGGCTATGGCAGATCGCGAAGGAGAAGCTGAGGCGCTGGCCGTTTCCGTACTGATGCTCTCGTCCCGACCGCACGAGCGCCGCGGCACGTCCATGCGGTGCAATCACCAGGAGAGGAGACCATGAACGTCAAGAAGCTCGCAGTGCTCGGTCTCGGCGCGGTTGCCGCGCTGTCGACCCTGCCGATGTCGTCCGCGCTCGCGCAGAACGAGCAGTTCGTCCCGATGCTGGTCTATCGCACCGGCCCCTACGCCCCGAACGGCATCCCGTTCGCGAACGGCTTCCGCGACTACATGAAGCTGGTCAACGCGCGCGACGGCGGCGTCGGCGGCGTCGCCATCGTCACCGAGGAATGCGAGACCCAGTACAACACCCAGATCGGGGTCGAGTGCTACGAGAAGCTGAAGGGCAAGGGCCCGACCGGGGCGACGGTGTTCAACCCGCTGTCGACCGGCATCACCTACCAGCTCATCCCGAAGTCGGCGGTCGACAAGATCCCGATCTTGTCGATGGGCTATGGCCAGACCGCGGCCGCCGACGGACGCGTGTTCCCCTACACCTTCAACTTCCCCACCACCTACTGGAGCCAGGCCTCCGCCTTCGTCAAGTACATCGGTGACAAGGAAGGCGGGATGGACAAGCTCAAGGGCAAGAAGATCGCCCTCGTCTACCACAACAGCGCCTACGGCAAGGAACCGATCCCGACGCTCGAGACGCTGCGCGCCAAGTACGGCTACGATCTGCAGCTGCTCGCCGTCGACCACCCCGGTCAGGAGCAGAAGTCGACCTGGCTCCAGATCCGCCGTTATCGCCCGGACTGGGTGATCATGTGGGGCTGGGGGGTGATGAACCAGGTCGCGGTGAAGGAGGCGGCGGCCATCAACTTCCCGATGGACCGCTTCATCGGCGTGTGGTGGTCGGGCTCGGAGAACGACGTGATCCCGGCCGGTGACGGTGCCAAGGGATATCTCGCCGGGACATTCCACGCGCCCGGTCACGGCTTCCCCGTCCATGCCGATCTCTTGAAGCACATCTACTCCGGAAACGAGGCCGAGGCCAAGGCGAACAACTGGGGCGAGGTGCTCTACAACCGCGGCGTGGTCAACGCGATGTACGTGATCGAGGCGCTGCGTGCGGCGCAGGCGATCCACGGCGCGAAGCCGCTCACCGGTGAGCAGGTCCGTGACGGTCTGGAGGCGCTGGATCTCACCGCGGATCGATTGAAGGCGCTCGGCATGGACGGCTTCGTGAGCCCGCTCAAGGTCTCCTGCCTCGACCACGAGACGATGGGGCCGGTCCGCATCCAGCAATGGGACGGTGAGAAGTGGTCCTTCGTCAGCGAGTGGATCGAGCCGATGCGTGACGTGGTGCGACCGCAGGTCGAGGAGGCGGCCGCTGCCTACGCCAAGGAGAACGGCATCACGCCGCGAACCTGCGGCTGAGCGCGGGAGAATCCCGCCGCGTCGGCGTGGTACGGACGCCGGCGCGGCGGGGGCGGCCTCGGTGGCTGCCCCGCGACCCGCTTTCGGCGTGGTGTGAGCAACCGAGCTCGCGCCACGCCCGTGTTCCGTGGACGGAGACGACCGATGAGTGCGGACGGCAACGGCGCGTTGCTCAGCGTCAACAACATCGAGGTCATCTACGACCACGTGATCCTGGTGCTGAAGGGCGTATCGCTGCAGGTCGAGGAGGGTGGCGTGGTCGCCCTCCTGGGCGCCAACGGCGCCGGCAAGACCACCACGCTGAAGGCGATCTCGAACCTGTTGCGCGCCGAGCGCGGTGACGTGACCAAGGGCACGATCACCTACCGCGGCGAGCGCATCGACCGCATGACCCCCACCGAGCTGGTCGGCCGTGGCGTGATCCAGGTGATGGAGGGCCGGCATTGCTTCGAGCACCTGACGGTGGAGGAGAACCTGCTGACCGGTGCTTACACCCGGCGCGATGGTCGGGCCGCGGTGCAGGCCGATCTGGAGAAGGTCTACGGCTACTTCCCGCGACTGCGTGAGCGCCGCGGGTCGCAGGCCGGTTACACCTCGGGCGGAGAGCAACAGATGACTGCCATCGGCCGCGCGCTGATGGCCCGTCCCAAGCTCATCCTGCTCGACGAGCCGTCCATGGGGCTCGCCCCGCAGCTGGTCGAGGAGATCTTCGAGATCGTGAAGCAGTTGAACGAGCACGAAGGGGTGACCTTCCTCCTCGCCGAGCAGAACACCACGGTGGCGCTGCGCTACGCCACCTATGGCTACATCCTCGAGACCGGTCGCGTGGTCCTCGACGGCGCGGCCTCGGTGCTGGCGCAGAACGAGGACGTCAAGGAGTTCTATCTCGGGATGAGCGCCGGTGGGCGCAAGAGTTTCCGCGACGTGAAGCACTATCGCCGGCGCAAGCGCTGGCTGGCCTGAGAGGGCGAGACCGAGAGGAACGCGCGACCCATGACCGATTTCTACGACGAGCTGGAGACCCGAGATCCCGAGCTCCGCGAGCGCGCCCTGCTCGCCGCGCTGCCGGCACAGGTCGCGCATGCGCGCGAGCGGTGCCCGGCGTACGCGGAGCTCCTGCGCGAGGTGGACCCTGCCGCGGTCACCTCGCGCGAGGTGCTCGCCGCCCTCCCGCTCACCCGCAAGTCCGCCTTGCTCGAGGCGCAGCGGGCGCAGCCGCCGTTCGGGGGATTCGTCGCGACGCCGATGGCGGGTCTGGCACGCGTCTTCGCCTCACCCGGTCCGATCTACGAGCCGGAGGGGCGTGGCCCCGACCCGTGGCGGCTCGCGCGGGCGCTACATGCGGCCGGCGTGCGCCGCGGCGATCTGGTGCACAACAGCTTCTCCTATCACATGACCCCGGCCGGCTCGATGCTGGAGTCCGCTGCCCACGCGCTCGGCTGCGCGGTGTTCCCGGCTGGCGTCGGGCAGACCGAGCAGCAGGTCGAGGCCATCGCCCATCTACGCCCCCGCGCCTACACCGGCACGCCCTCGTTTCTCGCCATCCTCCTCGACAAGGCGTCGGAGCTCGGGCGCGACGTCTCGTCGCTCGCGTGCGGACTGGTGTCCGGCGAGGCGTTTCCGCCCTCGCTGCGCGAGCGGGTGGCGGCGCGCGGGGTGGACGCGGTGCAGTGTTACGCCACCGCCGATCTCGGGCTCGTCGCGTACGAGACCGCGGCGCGCGAGGGGTTGGTGCTCGACGAGGGCGTGTTGCTGGAGATCGTCCGCCCCGGCACTGGGGACCCGGTGCCGCCGGGGGAGGTCGGTGAGGTGGTGGTCACCACCCTTGCCAGTGACTACCCGCTGATACGGTTCGCGACCGGCGACCTGTCGGCGGTGATGGCGGGTAGCAGCCCGTGCGGGCGCACCAATGTGCGCATCCGCGGCTGGATGGGCCGCGCGGACCAGACGACCAAGGTCCGCGGCTTGTTCGTGCACCCGTCCCAGGTCGCGGAGGTGGTGCGGCGCCACCCGGAGATCGCACGGGCGAGGCTGGTCGTCGCGAGCGCCGACGATCAGGACGTGGCGACGCTTCGGTGCGAGACCGCCGACGGGCGGCCCGAGCTGCTCGCGCGGGTCGCGGAATCGGTACGCGATCTGTGCAAGGTCAGGGCCGAGGTCGAGGCGGTCGCGCCGGGCGTGCTCCCCAACGACGGCAAGGTCATCGAGGACGCCCGGCGCTACGACTGACGGCGGGGACTGGTCGCGGTCGTCAGCCGGCGCAGCTCCCCGTGGCCGGCGGGGCGGACGGTGTCTGGCCGGTGGTGAACTCCGCGACCAGGA
The DNA here is from genome assembly GCA_024234875.1 of Ectothiorhodospiraceae bacterium. Lineage (GTDB taxonomy): Bacteria > Pseudomonadota > Gammaproteobacteria > HK1 > HK1 > JACKNM01. The sequence continues at coordinate 365,115 of JACKNM010000005.1, forward strand.
TCGCGCGGTCGGTGGCGTCGACGTCGCCGTCGAGGTCGAGGTCGAAATCCCGTGCGTAGGCGCACCGGCCGACGAGACGGGCGTCGAGGCGCGCGAGGTCGGAGTTGCCCACCGCGCCGTTCTGGTCGAGGTCGCCGCGCAGCCTGAACCCCTCGAGCACCGCGTAGTAGGCGTCTCCACGCTTCAGCGCCCGGTTCTCCCCGCCGCTCTGCGAGCGGTCGAGCAGCGCGTACGACAGCTGACCGGGTGCACCGGCGGGCCACTGCACCACCAGGCCGTCCTCGACCAGCACCGGGCTGTTGTGAGGCACGCCGTCGGGGCGACCGTCGCGCCCGTCGAAGACCGCGCTCGGAAGTGTCTCGTCCCACTCCGAGGGCGCCCAGGGCGTCGCCGCGTCCGCGGGTGGGAACGCGACCAGGGTGAGGCGTGCGCGCGTCGCCCCGATCGGCCCGACCGCGGGCAGTCCGACCAGCTCGATCGTGGTGTCGGTCTGGAGGTGCGGGAATCGCTCCACGAACTCGGTGCGATTGCCGTCGCGGTCGATGTCCTGGACGTCCGGCCCCGAGCCGCTCATCGGCGAGGCGCCGAGTAGCACCGTGTAGCGCCAGCCGTCCGCGTCCTGGTCACCGTCGCGGTCGTGGTCGCGGTCGACCGCGCCGAGGATCGCCTGGGCGTGATACCGCTTTCCGGTCACGTCGAGCGTCTCGCCGAGGATCCGCATCCCGGCCATGTCGGAGTAGGCGTAGTGAGGCCAGTAGACCGGACGCCGGTAGTAGCGGACCGGCTTGTCGAAGTCGGGCGTGCCCTCGGCCTGGCCCTCGTACTCGACATAGAGGAGGTCGTTCAGCGAGTGGTCCTCGCAGGTCGCCTGAGCCACCGCGAAGGCCGGCAGTCCGGCCACGGTGACCGGAATCGTGTCGTAGGCGTCCGGCGACGGCGCGACGAAGGAGATCGTGTCACGCGTGCGCCAGCAGGCGCGTGCGATGCCGCTGACACCTGCCTCCTCGGCCTCGTAGATCGCGAGCACGGCATGGCCCGGCGACAGGTGGAAGTTGGCCGAGCCGAAGCCATCGAGAGGGGCATCGCCCTCGGGGTTCTGATGGCTGACCGACTCGTTGATGTAGAAGTGCGTGGTGCCGAGACTCGCGTAGTCGGCCTTGCCGTCGCCGTCGTGATCGCTACCGAGCACCCACCGCGACAGATATCCGAACTCGCCCTGCAGATGCGCGATGCCGTCGTCGCTGAACGCGTGCCAGGTCAGCCCGTGCAGGGGCAGCGGGTGCGCGGGGTCGCTCGCGTAGTCGAGGAAGCCCGACCAGAATGGCTGGCCGTTGCGGTCCCGAACGTCGTCGAAGGTGTCGAGATCGAGGACCAGGTTGGGACGCGACAGCGACGCGTAGGACTTGCCGGTGAGGAACTCCCAGGCATGGGCCCACTGGCCGGTGCTCGGGCCGGCGATCGTCAGATCGTCGACCGAGAACTGCCCGCCGCTCGCGGCGTGGTCCTCGTAGGCCGAGCGCAGCGCCAGGTAGGCGACGTGGTAGGTGTAGGCCAGGTTGCGGTAGGGGTTGTCGTGCCAGAGCTGGTAGTCCGGTGGCCGCCCGTCGCGCGGCGCGAAGAAGGCCATGATGTAGCCCCAGCCCGAAGGCTCGTTCCACACGCTCCACACCGGGTTCTGGCCCGCCGCGAGGAGCGAGCTCGCGATCCCCTTCACCGTCGCGAACCAGAACACGTACGAGCCCATGCTCAGCGGGTCACGCGCATTGGCGCGCGTGGGGTCGAAGTCCGCCGGCCCCAGGGTCCGTTGTCCGCCCGCGCCGTCGCCGATGGTTCGCCAGCCGTCGGCCCCGACGTCCCAGGCGAAGCGCCAACCGCCGGCTCCGACGTCCCAGTAGACCATCCACGGCTCGATCGGACGGTCACCGCCACCGGCGTAGTGGGGAACCGGCAGGATTGCGCTGAACGCTTCCTGGGTCGGCATGAAGCGGTCGAGGTCGACGTGCCAGGCGGCGCCCGCGTCCCGTGCCCGCTCGTAGCCGATCAGTCGGCAGGCGCCGGAGCGGCAGTCGAGCGCCGACGACTTCCACAGCGACAGCGCCAGCCCGTGGTTCGGCTCGCCGAGCAGCCCCTCGCGCTGCGGCCCCTGCGGGGTCGCCGGTGAGGCTTCCGAGGGTAGGATCTGCGGAATCGCGCCGCCCTCGAGCGTCCACGCCGGCGGCCGGTCGACCGCGGTGTCCACCGGGCCGTCGAGCAGACCGACGAAGCCGATCCCGCGGTGCTCGAGCGGTCGCGCCCACTGCGACGCGAAGTCGAGACGCATCGTGGTCTCGGCCGCCTGACCGATCGGGGCCGCGGCGAGCGCGACGAGGAACGCCGCGCCAGCGGCGCGCGACGAGAGAAGCTTCGAGCGAGAGCGGACCAGCCGAGGACTCTGCGACATGCTGCGGTTACCTCGAGTTCGTCTGTCAGACGGAGCGGAAGAGTGTTGCGCCCACCTCGGGCGTGCATTCGGACGCGGTCACGGGGCGCGTGACGACGGTGTGCTCGGAGTGGACCGCGCGGGCGGTACTCTCCCCGTGCCGGCGGCTATCGGCAGCATCACCGATCGCTTTGGCCGAGAACCGTCGGTTGGTTCATGTTTCGCGATGGCGGAGCCCGATAGCATCGACGAAGCGTGAAATCCCACACATGGCCCGGCCGGCCACGGGCGCGAAGGGTGGTGCGTGGGCGCCCGGTCACGCGCGGGGGATGCACGATGGATGATGGTGTCGCCTGGATCACCGAGCGCTGCTCGGTCGGGCTGCCGGCGCTGATGGGGCTCGAGTTCGTCGAGGTCGGGCGCGGGCGGGTGCGCGCGCGAATGCGGGTGCGGCCCGAGCTGTTGGCGCCGAACGGGTTCCTGCACGCGGCCTCGGTGGTCGCCCTCGCCGACACGAGCTGTGGCGCGGGAACCATCGCCGCGCTGCGCGAGAGCGGGGCGAGCTTCACCACCATCGAGCTCAAGTCGAATTTCCTCGGTACCGCGCGCGATGGGGTGATCGAATGCGTGGCCGAGGCGCTGCATCTCGGGCGCACCACCCAGGTCTGGGATGCCGAGGTCACACTCGCCGAGGGCGGGCGGCGCATCGCGGTGTTCCGCTGCACGCAGATGGTGTTGCCGGCCGCGCGCGATGACTGAGGATCGCTCCGCGCCCGCGGGCGATGCGCTCGCGCGGGTGGAGGCGGCGGTTCGCGACAGCGGGCTCGATCCGCGCGGTGCGTTCCATCCGCGACCGCAGGATGCCGTGCCCCCGCTCGCCGATGGACGGCCGACGCTGACCCTGGTGTTGCTCGGCAACGCCGGGCCGCGGATGTGGGACGCCTTCGCGCCGACGCGCACTTTCGGTCCGCACCCGCTCGACCACTGGACCCGTGAGGTGGTGACGGCACTGGCGCAGCGACTCGGCGCGACGCCGTTGTTCCCGTTCGATGGCCCGCCACACCATCCGTTCCAGCGCTGGGCGATGCGCGCAGGGCCGGTGCACCCGTCACCGCTCGGGATCCTCGTGCACCCGGAGCTCGGGCTGTGGCACGCCTACCGGGCGGCGCTCGCGCTCGGGGAGCACCTGCCGCTGCCGCCGAGGGCGTCGACGGCGAGTCCGTGCGACGCGTGCGCCGATCGACCCTGCCTCAGCGCCTGTCCGGTCGGCGCGTTCGCGCCCGAGGGGTTCGATCCCGCCGCCTGCGGGGACTGGCTCGCCAGGCCGCGCGGCGAGCGCTGCATGCACGACGGCTGCGCCGCGCGGCTCGCGTGCCCGGTCGGGCGCGATCGGCGCTACGCCCCGGCCCAGATGCGCTTTCACATGGCAGCGTTCGCGCGCGCCGTCGACCGCTCATAGCTCGGCGGCGGTGTCCCGAAGCCTGAATTTCTGCACCTTGCCGGTGGAGGTCTTGGGCAGTGGTCCGAACACCACCGTGCGCGGCGCCTTGAAGTGCGCGAGATTGGCGCGGCAGAAGTCGATGATGTCGCGCTCGGTCGCGCTCGCGCCGTCTTTCAGGGTCACGAAGGCGCACGGCGTCTCGCCCCACTTCTCGTCGGGGCGAGCCACCACCGCCGCCTCGAGCACCGCCGGGTGCCGGTAGAGCACGTCCTCGACCTCGATCGAGGAGATGTTCTCGCCGCCGGAGATGATGATGTCCTTCGAGCGGTCGCGGAGCTGGATGTAGCCGTCGGGGTGCATCACGCCGAGGTCGCCGGAGTGGAACCAGCCACCGGCGAGCGACTCTGCGGTCGCCTTCGGGTTCTTGAGGTAGCCCTTCATCACCACGTTGCCGCGGAACATGACCTCGCCCATCGTCTTACCGTCGCGCGGTACCGGCTGCATGGTCTCGGGGTCCATCACCTCCAGTCCCTGCAGCGCGTGGTAGGGCACGCCCTGGCGGGATTTGAGCGTCGCCTGCTCGGCCATCGGCAACGCGTCCCATTCGTCCTTCCAAGCGCAGATCACCGCCGGCCCGTAGGTCTCGGTGAGGCCATAGACGTGGGTCATGCGGAAGCCGCTACGCTCCATCGCCTCGAGCACCGCCGCGGGAGGCGGCGCGGCCGCGGTCATCACCTGCACCGTGTGATCGAACTCGCGCCGCTCCTCGGGCTTCGCGTTGAGGATCATCCCGAGCACGATCGGGGCGCCGCAGAAGTGGGTGACGCGATGGTCGGCGATCGCGGTGAAGATCGCCTTCGCCTCGACCCGGCGCATGCAGACGTTGGTGCCGGCGAGCGCGGCCACCGTCCACGGGAAGCACCAGCCGTTGCAGTGGAACATCGGCAGGGTCCAGAGGTAGACGGGATGATGACCCATGCTCCAGCCGACCGCGTTGGACAGCGCGTTCAGGTAGGCCCCTCGGTGGTGGTAGACGACGCCCTTGGGATTGCCGGTGGTGCCCGAGGTGTAGTTGAGCGAGATGGCCTGCCATTCGTCGTCGGGAAGCCGCCAGGTGAAGTCGGGATCGCCCTCGGCGAGCAATGCCTCGTAGGTCACCGCCCCGAGCCTCTCGCGCGACGGTCCGAGCGGGTCGTCGATGTCGATGACCAGGATCTCGCGCCCGAGCAGGCGCAGCGCCTCGCGCACCACCGGGGCGAACTCCGCGTCGGTGACGAGCGCCCTGGCCTCGCCGTGCTCGAGGATGAAGGCGACGGCCGCGGCGTCGAGCCGGATGTTGATGGTGTTGAGGACGGCGCCGAGCATCGGCACGCCGAACGTCGCCTCGTAGATCGCGGGCACGTTGGGGGCGAACACCGCGACCGTGTCACCCGGGCCGATGCCGCGTCGCGAGAGCGCGCTGGCGAGACGCCGGCAGCGGGCATGGGTCTCGCGCCAGGTGTCACGGCGCTCGCCGTGGACGATCGAGACCCGGTCCGGGTACACCGCGGCGGTGCGCTCGAGGAAGGTGAGCGGTGAGAGCGGCGTGTAGTTGGCCTCGGTGCGGGCGAGGTCGCGCTCGAAGGGATTGGCGGACGCGGTCGTCATCGTGCTCTCCTCGGCTGCCCGGCGTCTCGCCGCCACGCGGGTCGGGCGGCGTAGAATCGAGCGCCGGATTCGATTCGCGGCCAAGCCTAAGCCATGCACGCCGAGCCGGGAATACGTGCCCGGTGCGGCCGGCGAGAAGGAGGACCGATCATGAACGACGCCGACGGCCCCCCCGACGGGGTGGCGGAGTTGCGCACCATCGCGATGCCCGCCGACACCAACGCCTACGGCGACATCTTCGGTGGCTGGCTGCTGGCACAGATGGATCTGGCGGCCGGGAGCTACGCGATTCAACAGGCCGAGGGTCGCGTGGCGACGGTCGGCATCGAGGCGATGAGCTTTCATCGGCCGGTCTACGTCGGTGACCAGGTGAGCTGCTACTGCCGCACCGTACGGGTCGGGCGGACGTCGATCGCGGTCCACGTCGAGACCTGGGCGCGGCGGCGTTTTCGCGATGCCGGCGCGATGGTCAAGGTGACCGAGGGGACGTTCACCTTCGTCGCCCTGAACGACGACGGCACCAAGCGCGAGGTCCCGCGCTCCGCGGTTCCCGGGTGACGCTGAGCGTCGCGTCGCCAGCTGCTATAGTCCGGCCCCGCGCGGCGTGAGCGGTCCGCGCGAGCGTCGTCCCGCCCCCACCCCGGAGGTCTCCATGGCCGGCCCGCTCTGGCAGCCTTCCGCGCAACGTGTCGCGCAGTCAAACCTTCACCGTTTCGCCGCGGCGGCGCGCGAGCGCCACGGCGTCGAGGCGGCCGACTATCGGACGTTGCATCGATGGTCGGTGGACCACGCACCGGACTTCTGGAGTCTGCTGTGGGACTTCGCCGGCGTGGTGGCCGAGCGTAAGGGCGACGTGGTGCTGGCCGACGCCGAGCGCATGCCGGGCGCGCGGTGGTTTCCGGAGGCGCGGCTCAACTTCGCCGAGAATCTGCTGCGCCGCCGCGACGAGGCGACGGCGATGGTGTTCCGCGGCGAGGATCGCGTCGAGCGCACGCTCACCTTCGCGCAAGTCCACGCCGAGGTGTCGCGGCTCGCCGGCGCCCTGCGGGCGGCGGGCATCGGGGTCGGCGACCGCGTCGCCGGCTATGTGCCGAACGGCCCCGAGGCGGCCATCGCGATGCTCGCGGCGGCGAGCATCGGTGCCATCTGGTCGTCGTGCTCGCCGGACTTCGGGGTGCGTGGGGTGGTGGACCGATTCGGCCAGATCGCACCGCGGGTGCTGGTGAGCGCCGACGGCTACTTCTACAACGGGAAGCGCCACGACTCGATCGCGCGGCTGGCCGAGATCCGCGCCGCGATCCCGTCCATCGAGCACGTGGTGGTGTTCCCCTACACCACCGACGCGCCGGACGTGCGCGCGGTGCCCGGCGGCGTGACCTGGGGTGACTTCGTCGCCGCCCATCCGGCGGGCGAGATCGCGTTCGAGCAGCTCCCCTTCGACCACCCGCTGTTCATCATGTACTCCTCGGGCACCACCGGGGTGCCGAAGTGCATCGTGCACGGCGCGGGCGGAACGCTCCTGCAGCATCTGAAGGAGCACCAGCTCCACACCGATCTGCGCGCCGACGACCGCCTGTTCTACTTCACCACCTGCGGCTGGATGATGTGGAACTGGCTGGTGAGCGGGCTCGCCACCGGCGCCACCCTGCTGCTCTACGACGGCTCGCCGTTCCATCCGAGCGGCAACGTGCTGTTCGATTTCGCCGACGCCCACCGCATGACGGTGTTCGGCACCTCGGCCAAGTACATCGACGCGGTGAAGAAGGCGGGCCTCGAGCCGCGGCGCACGCACGATCTCGGCAGCGTGCGCGCCATGCTCTCGACCGGCTCGCCGCTGGTGCCGGAGAGCTTCGACTTCGTCTACCAGTCGGTGAAGGAAGACATCTGCCTGTCGTCGATCAGCGGCGGCACCGACATCATCTCCTGCTTCGCCCTCGGTAACCCGACGTTGCCGGTCTACCGCGGCGAGCTGCAGTGCCTCGGGCTCGGACTGGACGTCGCCGCGTTCGACGACGAGGGGGCGGCGGTCATCGGCGAGAAGGGCGAGCTGGTCTGCCGCAACCCCTTCCCCTGCATGCCGGTCGGATTCTGGAACGACGACGACGGTGCGAGGTACCGCGCCGCGTACTTCGAGAAGTTCCCCGGCGTGTGGTGTCACGGGGACTACGTCGAGATCCGCGCGCACGCGGGTCACGACGGGATGATGATCTTCGGCCGCTCCGATGCGGTGCTCAATCCGGGCGGAGTGCGTATCGGCACCGCCGAGATCTACCGCCAGGTCGAGCAGCTCGAGGAGGTGGTCGAGGGTCTGGTCATCGGGCAGGACCACGAAGGGGACGTTCGCGTGGTGCTGTTCGTCGTGCTGCGCGCGGGGCTCACCCTGGACGATGCGTTGCGTGATCGCATTCGCCGGCAGATCCGCGCCAACACCACGCCCCGCCATGTTCCCGCCCGCATCGTCCAGGTTCCCGATATCCCGCGGACCAAGAGCGGGAAGATCACGGAGCTGGCGGTGCGCGACGTCGTCCACGGTCGCGCGGTGAAGAACAAGGAGGCGTTGGCCAACCCGGAGGCGCTGGAGCATTTCCGCGATCGTCCGGAGCTCGCGGGCTGACCCGCCGGTGGTGACCGGGGACGATCGGACGACGCCGCGGGTGCGACCGGCGGCGCCCGACGACCGCGCGGTGGTCGAGCGCCTGCTGGCCGCGTTGCAGGACGTGGAGCGCGCGCTCTGTGACGATCGCCCACCCGGCGCCACGATGGCGGCCGAGCACCTCGCCTATCTCGAGGCCACGGTGGCGGCCTGCGACGGTGCCATTCTCGTCGCCGAGGTCGACCGCGTGGTGGTCGGCTTCGTCGCCGCGTTCGTCCAGGCCGAGGACGAGGGCGACGCGCATCTCGAGCCGTCCGCCCGGCGCTGGGGCTGGATCGGCGACCTCTACGTCGAGCCCCGGATGCGCCGCCGCGGGATCGCCGCGGCACTGCTCGACGCGGCGGAGCGGCACTTCGCGGCGCATGGGCTCACGCGGGTCAAGCTCGCCTTCGTCGCCCGCAACGTCGCCGCGCGCGACGTCTATGTGCGGCGCGGCTACGGGCCGTACGAGGAGATCTGGGAGAAGCGTCTGGTGCCCGACGCACCCGCCTGAGCATGCCTCGGGCGACCGCGCTCGCCGGACGCGCATCGCCGTCATCGACACTCGCGAGGAGGCCCGACATGCTCGGTTCAGAGTCCGCTGCCGCCGCGCTCACCGTCCGCTCGGTCACCACCCGCGCGGTGCTGCTACCACTCGATCGGCCGATCGCGACGCGGGTAATCCTGATCGAGCGCGTGCCGCTCCTGCTGGTGGACCTGCACACCGAGGAGGGCGTGACCGGGCGCTCGTACCTGTTCGGCTTCGATCCCGCGAGCACCGCACGCATGGCCGAGATGGTTCACCACGCGGTCGACATCGTGCGCGGTGAAGCGGTCGCGCCGGTCGCGCTCGGCAAGCGACTCGCGCGCGCGACGACCTTGCTCGGACACCAGGGACTCACGCGCATCGCGTTCTCGGCCATCGACATGTGCGCCTGGGACGCGCTCGCCCGCGCGCTCGACGTGCCGCTGGTGCGGCTGCTCGGCGGCGAGCCGGGGCGCGTACGTGCGTACAACAGCAACGGGCTCGGTCTGTCCGACCCGCACGCGCTCGGTGAGGAGGCGGCGGAGCTGGTCGAGGAGGGCGGCTTCGAGGCGATCAAGATTCGGCTCGGCCGGGCGCGCGCGGACGACGACCTCGCCGCGATTCGCAGCGTGCGGCGCGCGGTCGGTGACGACATCATCCTGCCGAGCGATTACAACCAGGGCCTCACCGTGATGGACGCGGTGGCGCGTGGCCGCGCCCTCGACGACGAGGGGCTGCACTGGATCGAGGAGCCGGTGGTGCACGACGACCTGGCCGGCAATGCCAAGGTCGCGCGCGAGATCGCGACGCCGGTGCAGATCGGCGAGAACTTCTATCTACCGTCGACGGTCGCCGAGGCGGTGGCGATCGGGGCCTGCGACTATCTGATGCTGGACCTCGGGCGGATCGGCGGGGTCACCGGCTGGATGCAGTCGGCGGCCATCGCCGCCGCCGGCGGCATCGAGCTCTCGACCCATCTGTTCCCGGAGTTCTCCTGCCACCTGCTGCCGGTGACCCCGACCGCGCACTGGCTCGAGTACATGAGCTGGGCGGATCCGATCCTCGCCGAGCCGCTCGAGGTGCGCGGCGGATACGTCGAGATCCCCAGCCGGCCGGGTGCCGGCATCGACTGGGACGAGGACGCGGTCGCGGCCTACGCGCTCGATCTCTGAGCCAGGCTCAGCGCTCCAGCAGCCGTGGCATCAGCTCGACCAGGTTGCACGGCCGGGTGCGGTAGTCGAGCTGGTCCTTGATGATCCGGTCCCAGCCGGTTCGACAGGCGCCCGAGGAGCCCGGCAAGCAGAACACGTAGGTGGCGTTGGCGACGCCGGCGAGCGCGCGCGACTGGATCGTGCTGGTGCGGATCTCCTCGAACGACACGGTGCGAAAAACCTCCCCGAAGCCGTCGATGACCTTGTCGAGGAGGGGCTCGACCGCCTCCGGGGTGCCGTCGCGTCCGGTCACCCCGGTGCCACCGGTGGTGAGCACGGCATTGATCCCGACATCGGCGATCCAGCGCGAGACGACGGCGCGGATCTGGTACATGTCGTCGCGCACGATCGCCTTCTCCGCCAGGTGATGCCCGGCCGCGGTCAGCCGCTCGACGAGGAGGGCGCCCGACTTGTCGGTGCTCTCGTCGCGGGTGTCGGAGACCGTCAACACCGCGATCTGCAGTGGAATGAATTCCCGCTCGCTCATCTCGTGGACTTCCTCTCAGACCAGACCGTGGAAGGGCTGCACCTCGACCTCGGCGCCGGGCTCGACGTCCGCACCGTCCTCGGGCAGGACGATGAAGCAGTTGGCATCGCTCATCGTGTGCAGCAGACCGGAGCCGGTACGCCCGGTGTGGCGCACGATCGGCATCCCTTGCTCGTCGCGCTCGAGGACGGCGCGGTAGTACTCCACGCGCCCCGGCTTCTTGCGCAGGCGCGACACACACCGCGCGCGCAACGCCGGCACCGGCTCGGCCCACGGCTCACCGGCGACCACGCGCAGCGCGGGGAGCACGAACTGATAGAAGGTCACCATCACCGCCACCGGATTTCCCGGGAGGCCGAAGAACAGCGACTGCCCGATGCGGCCGAAGGCGAGCGGGCGCCCGGGACGGATGGCGATGCGCCAGAAGCCGACCTCGCCGAGCGCGCGCAGCGTCGCCTGCACGTGGTCCGCCTCGCCGGTGGAGGCACCGCCGGAGGTGACCACGACGTCGCTGCGCGCCGCGGCGTCGACCAGCGCGGCGCGCAGCTCGTCGGGTCGATCGCGAATCACCCCCAGATCCAGGTGCTCGACGTCGAGGCGCGCGAGCATGCCGAGCAGGGTGTAGCGGTTGGAGTCGTACACCGTCCCCGGGGCCGGAGGCTCGCCGACCGAGCGCAGCTCGTCGCCGGTGGAGAAGGTCGCCACCCGCAGCCGTCGGCGCGCGCTGATGGCTGCGAGCCCCAGCGAGGCGATCAGCCCGAGCTCGGCCGGCCCGAGACGCTTTCCCGCCGGGAGCACGGCGCGGCCGGCGCGGACGTCCTCGCCCGCGAGGCGCACGTTCTGACCGACGCGGTGGCCGGCGCCGATGATCACCCGGTCGCCCTCGAGCCGCGTCTGCTCCTGCATCACCACGGTGTCGGCGCCGGGCGGCATCACCGCCCCGGTCATGATGCGCACCGCGGTGCCCGGGCGCAGTGCGGTCTCGAACGGACGACCGGCCCACGCCGTGCCGAGCACCTCGAAGGCGCGCTCACCGGCGGTGACGAGCTCGGTGCCGGCCACCGCGAAGCCGTCCATGGCCGAGTTGGTGTGCGCCGGGACGTCGAGCGGCGAGACGACGGGGTCGGCCAGCACCCGTCCGAGCGCCCGCGCCGTCGGCACCGTCTCGATGTCCGCGACCGGGGACGCGAGGGCGCGAACACGATCGAGAGCGGTGGCGGCCGGTAGCAGCTCGGGATCGCCGGTGTAGCAGTCGACGGGAGGGGCGTTACTGGTCACGCCGGATCCGGCTCCGCTGCGTTCGCGAGGGTTGGCTCGGGTCGTGCCCACCGCTCGTGTGGCGCGAGACGAGCGCGTCGCCGGTGGTTGCGCGACGAGAGGTGGAGGATACCTCGTGCGCGGTGATCGGTGGAGCGGCTCACGTCGTCGAGTCGTCGACCAGCCGCGCCTCGAGGTCGGCGCGGTCCTCGGGGGTGTTCACGTTCAGGAACATCTCCGGGTACGCCGAGAGGTCGGCCGGCACCACGCCGCGGTGCGCGTACCAGCGATCGATCTTGCGCTCGCCGGCGGCCAGGGTGGCGCGGAGGTCCGCGAGGAGATGGCAGGCGAGCAGGGCGAAGACCGGCTGCAACCGCTCGCCGTCGTGGGCCACCGCGCCCGGCGCGCCACTCGCCGCCACCGCCGCCGCCAGCGTCGCCGCCAACGTGGGCGCGACGAGCGGGGAGTCGCAGGGCGCGGTGAGCAGCCATGGCGTCCGCGCGGCCGCCATGCCGGCCGCCATGCCCGCCAGCGGGCCCGCGAAACCGTCGATGTCGTCCGCGATCACATCGGCGCCGGTCAGCGCGCGGTGGCGCTCGGCATTGCGATTGGCGTTGATCAGCACCGTCGCCACCTGTGGGCCGAGCGCCTCGGCCACCCACACCACCATTGGTCGACCGCGGATCTCGACCAGTCCCTTGTCGACGCCGCCCATGCGGCGAGCCTGCCCGCCGGCGAGGACGAGGCCGGTGATGGTGGCCGTCGTCGGCGCGGCGGTGCTCATCGCGGCACCGGTTCCCGGTCCCCGCGCCCTGGCCGGGCGGCGCCATCGCGCCTACCATGGCTCGGCGCCGTCGCGGCGAGGAGACGCGGAGTCGAGACCATGAACGAGGACACCTTCAACATCCAGTTGCGCTCCTTCCTGAAGAAGGTCGGTATCACCTCCCAGCGCGAGATCGAGCGCGCGGTGCGCGCGGCGTTGGCAGACGGCCGACTGGCGGGCGACGAGAAGCTCGACGCGCGGGTCACGTTGCGCATTCCGGCGCTCGGGCTCGAGGTCGAGATCGACGACGACATCGCGCTCGAGTAGCGGCCGACGCGCGGTGACTCACCGTGCCGCGTCCACCTCGCGGATGCTGCCCGGGCGCGGTGGCGGCACGGCGTCGAACTCGATCTGGTCGGCGCCGTTGTAGACGAGGAAGTGCTGCCCCTTCGCGCGCGCGATCATCACCATCCCGAGATCCTGCGCGAGCTCCAACCCCATGTGGGTCACCCCCGAGCGCGACAGCAGCACCGGGATGCCCATGTGGGCCGTCTTCATCACGATCTCGGAGGTGAGGCGCCCGGTGGTGTAGAACACCTTGTCCGCGCCGCCGACGCCGTCGAGCCACATCATCCCGCTGATCGCGTCGGCCGCATTGTGTCGCCCCACGTCCTCGACGAACGTCGTGACCTCGGTGCCGGCGCAGAGTGCGCAGCCGTGCACCGCGCCTGCCTTGCGGTAGATCTCGTTGTGCGCGGCGATGTTGCGCAGCAACCCGTAGATGGTCGACTGGCGCAGGCGGACCTCGGGCAGGCGGACGTCGTAGAGCTTGTCGAGCGTGCAGCTGAAGATCGTGCCCTGGGCGCAGCCGGTGGTGACCGTGCGCCGCGCCATCTTGCCCTCGCGATCGACGATGCCCTGGCCGTGGGTGGTGGTCACCGCGACCTGCTCGCGGTCCCAGTCCACCGCCACCGTGGCGATCTCGGTGATGTCCTCGATCAGGCGCTGGTTGCGCAGGTAGCCGAGGGTGAGCGCCTCGGGGTGGGTGCCGAGGGTCATCAGGGTGACCACCTCGTGGTCGTCGACCTTGATCGTCAGCGGGAACTCGCCCGCGACCTGCAATGCCCGGCGCGCGCCGTACTCGTCGACCGCCTCGACCGCGTGGGTCGGCGCGAGGCCGGCCTCGGTCATCACCGGGCGGTGAGCTGGCGGCGCGGCGTTCATCGGCTGACGGTCCTCCGGCGGTGGTTCGGGGCTCACGAAAGACTACCCGCGCGGTCGCGCGGGGGACAAGCGCAGGTCGGGTCGGTGAGGCCGGACGATTTCGCGGCACCGCGCGTCGTGCCAGGATCGCGTGCATGACCGAACGCCGCCGAGCCCGCGCCGCGCGCGCAGCCGATTCGCCCCGGGTGGATCCGCGAGGTGTCTGACCACGACGCGGCGCCGCCACCGCCGGGCGGGCTCCCCGCGGCCCGGCTCTGCCTCGTCGCGACCCGGCCGCGCTTCCTCGCCGCGTCGCTCCTGCCGGTGCTGGTGGGGATTGCGTTGACGATCGGTGACGGTGCCATCGCGCCCGACGTGCTGATCTGCTGCGTGCTGGCGGTCGCGCTGGTGCACTCCGGCGCCAACGTGCTGAACGACGTCTGGGACGATGCCACCGGCGCCGACGTCGGCAACGACGACCGCATCTCTCCCTACACCGGCGGCTCGCGGGTGATCCAGGATGGGCGGCTGTCCCGTGACGCGATGACCCGCCTCGGCGCCTGCCTGGTCGCGACCTCGGCGCTGCCCGCGATATGGCTGGTGCATCGTGTCGGGCTCTCGGTGCTGGCCCTCGGGGCGGCCGGCGTGGTGCTCGCGGTCGTGTACTCCGCACCGCCGCTTCGGCTCTGCGCGCGAGGTCTCGGCGAGCTGGTGGTGGCGGTCGCGTTCGGGGTGCTCCCGGTGGTGGGCATGGCCTGGGTCGGCTGGCGTCCTCCGGACATGGCGGTATTGCTGGCGGCCGCCGCGGTGGCGGCATGGGTGGTGGCGGTATTGCTCGCCAACGAGATCCCCGACCGCCGGGCCGATGCGGCCAGTGGCAAGCACACGCTGGTCGTCCGTCTCGGCGTCGATGGGGCGCGGGCGCTGTTGGTCGCGGTCCACCTCGCGGCGCTGGCCGCGGTCGCCGGGATGTGGTGGGGTGGCCATCTCGCGAGCCTCGCCCTGGTCGGGGCGGCGGGTGTCGCATCGCTCGGGTTGGTCGCCGCGGCTCGCGTCGGCAGCGCTGACCGCGCGCGCCTGCGGAGCGGGATCGAGCTCAATCTCAAGCTCCACGCCGCTGGCTGCATCGGCCTCGCCGCGGGGATTGCCTTCCATCCGTGATCCGCGCTCGACCACGACCGTGCGAGGCGCCGGCGAGGCATCGTCGACGGGTCGGGCCCGCCGCGCCATCATGACGCCCGGGCGCGAGGCCCGGCGTGGCGGGAGGACGCGTGAGAGCAGACAGCGAGCGCTGGGACGCCCGGTATCGGGAGCGTGATCCGGATCGGGTCGACTGCCCGGATCCGTTGCTGGTGGCGCATCGGGGGCTGCTCGACGGGCACGGGCGCGCGCTCGACGTGGCCTGTGGGGCCGGTGCCAACCTGGTCGAGCTTGCCCGCCGGGGGTACGAGGCGTTCGGCCTCGACGGGAGCATCGAGGGTCTGAGGCTCGCGCGCCGGGCCGCCGACCGTGCCGGGGTCTCGGTGAGTCTCGCGGCCGTCGACCTCGACCGCTTCGCGTTGCCGCGCGGGTGGTTCCAGGTGGTGACCGTGTTCCGCTATCTGTCGCGCGGGCTCGTGCCCGCGTTGCGCGACGCGGTCGCGCCGGGCGGGGTGCTCGTGTACCGGACGTTCAACGTCCGCCACCTGGCGCGGCGCAGCGGATTCGCGCCGCACTTCGTGCTGCAGCCTGGCGAGCTGCGGCGTTGGCTCGAGGGCTGGGAGACGATCGCGGTCGACGACGAGGCCGAGCCTGCCGGCTACGACTCGTGGATCGTGGCCAGGCGGCTGCGAGATCGGTAGCGGACGGGCCGCCGAGCCTCATCGTTCCACGGCCGCGGCTTCGATCGCCGCGGCCGTGGACCGGTGGCAGCCGGCGCGGAGGCACCGGCCGCCCTCGCGCTCAGCGCTCCGAGTACCCGGCCGCCAGGTGGTCGGCCGCCTCGCGTGCGGCGTGCTCGGCTGCGGTCTCGGTCCCGCTGCGGTGCGACGCCTCGCGATCAGCATGCTGGGCCGAGGTCTCGGTGCCACTGCGATGGGTGGCCTCGCGATCAGCATGCTGGGCCGCGGTCTCGGTGCCGCTGCGATGGGTGGCCTCGCGAGCGGCGTGCTGGGCCGCGGTCTCGGTGCCGCTGCGATGGGTGGCCTCGCGAGCGGCATGCTGGGCCGCGGTCTCGGTGCCGCTGCGATGAGTGGCCTCGCGAGCGGCATGCTGGGCCGCGGTCTCGGTGCCACTGCGATGGGTGGCCTCGCGCGCCGCATGCTGGGCCGCGGTCTCGGTGCCACTGCGATGGGTGGCCTCGCGAGCGGCATGCTGGGCCGCGGTCTCGGTGCCGCTGCGATGGGTGGCCTCGCGCGCCGCATGCTGGGCCGCGGTCTCGGTGCCACTGCGATGTGAGCCGGCGCGGCTCGCGTCCGCCGAGCGTGATCCGTCGTCACTTCCCCGGCCGCGGCCCCGACCCCGACCACCGGAGTCGTCCGAGCTGGCCGCCGCATCGTCACCACCGGACCGTCCGCCGCGGCCGCCGCGTCCATCGGAGTCGTCGCCGCCAGAGCGCCCACCACGGCCGCCCCGTCCATCGGAGTCGTCGCCGCCCGAGCGCCCACTACGACCACCCGAGTCGTCGCCACTGGCACTGCCGCTACCGCTGCCGCTACCGCTGCCGCTACCGCTGGAGCCGCCAGAGCCACCAGAGCCGCCGGAGCCACCGCCGCCACCGCCGCCACCGCCGCCACCACCACCACCGCCGCCACCGTCGCCCTTGTTGTGGACGAGGAAGTCATCCGCGTAGTAGGTATGGTCGCCGTCGAGCAGCAGGTTGTAGACCCGCTCCAGCGGATTCGCCGCGTGCTCGGTGATGGTCGCGATGCGCAACCGCGCCTTGTGCAGCACCGGCGCCGGGCTCACCGCCAGGCTGCCCACGACCGCAGGCTCCAGCACCTCCTCGAGCACGTGGACCACGTCGCCGACCGTGAGCGGGGTCACCGGCAGCCCGGGGGTCTCGAGGGCCGTTGCCTCCGGGGAGATCGCGAGCCAGCCGGTGTCGCCCCAGAACGGGTGCTCCGCGGTCACGAAGGCCGGGCCGCCGTTCAGGCCGTAGAGCTTCCGACCGGCGAGCGGCACGCGCTCGACGGCGGTGACGCGGTTGACCCGACCGAAGCCTCCGAGCACGCAGTCACCGGCACGGATGCTCTGGATCGGGCGCAGCGAGCCGTCGGCCATGCGCACCATCGTGTCGCGGACGAAACAGGACTTGGCGGCGGCGTGATTCCAGCCGATGTCGCCGTGTCCGAGATCGAACTGCACCGGCGCGGCGCCGAGCACCAGGGCCAGGGCGCTGCAGGTGACGAGGGCCGCGCGACGCCGCTGCCGGGCGCGTGCGTTCGAGGGGTTCAGGGGGCTCGACATGGCAGGTTCCTCCGTTGTGATCCGCCGTCGGGAATCACAACGAAGGTCCGGCGCGGTTATTCCCGCGAGGGAGGAAACCCCGCGCCGAGGCGTGCCCGTTCCCCCGGAGCCGCCGCGCGGACGCGGCCCGCGGGCCGCGCCCCTGCCGCCGGGGTCAGCCGCCGAAGGCCTGCAGCCCGGTCTGGGCGCGCCCGAGGATGAGCGCGTGGATGTCGTGGGTACCCTCGTAGGTATTGACCGCCTCGAGATTCAGCACGTGCCGGATGACGTGGTACTCGTCGGCGATGCCGTTGCCGCCGTGCATGTCGCGTGCGACCCGCGCAACGTCCAATGCCTTGCCGCAGTTGTTCCGTTTGAGCAGCGACACCGCCTCGTGCGGTGCACGACCCTCGTCGAACAGCCGACCCAACCGCAGCGCCCCGTGCAGCCCGAGGGTGATCTCCGTCTGCATGTCCGCGAGCTTCTTCTGCACCAGCTGGGTCGCCGCGAGCGGGCGCCCGAACTGCTTGCGGTCGAGGGTGTAGTCGCGGGCCGCATGCCAACAGAACTCGGCCGCGCCCATCGCCCCCCAGGCGATGCCGTAGCGCGCCCGAGTCAGGCAGCCGAACGGACCCTTCAATCCGCTCACCCCCGGCAGCAGGCTCGTCTCCGGCACCTCGACCTCGTCCATCACCACCTGGCCGGTGATCGACGCACGCAACGAGAACTTGCCCTCGATCTTCGGTGCGCTGAGCCCTTTCATGCCCTTCTCGAGCACGAAGCCGCGGATGATCCCGTCGTCGTCCTTCGCCCACACCACGAACACGTCCGCCACCGGCGCGTTGCTGATCCAGGTCTTGGTCCCCGAGATCCGCCAGCCGCCGTCCACCTTGCGCGCGCGCGTGCGCATGCCGGCGGGATCCGACCCCGCATCCGGCTCGGTGAGGCCGAAGCAGCCGATGAGCTCGCCCGTGGCCAGCCCAGGCAGATAGCGGGTGCGCTGCGCCTCGGTGCCATAGGCGTGGATCGGATACATGACCAGGCTCGACTGCACGCTCATCGCCGAGCGGTAGCCGCTGTCGACGCTCTCGACCTCGCGCGCGATGAGCCCGTAGGAGACGTAGCCGAGTCCGGCACAGCCGTAGCCGTCGATGGTCGGGCCGAGCAGCCCGAGCGCGCCCATCTCGGTCATGATCGCGGGGTCGAAGCGCTCGTGTCGGTGCGCCTCGAGGACGCGTGGCATGAGACTGGACTGGCAGTAACCGCGCGCGGTGTCGCGCACCATCCGCTCCTCCTCGGTGAGCAGATCCTCCAGCAGCAGGGGGTCTTGCCAGTCGAAGGTGGCACGGGGGGCCGAGGCCGGCTTGGTGGCGGGCTGGGACATGCGCGGTCTCCTGGAGCGATTCGGTGATTGCCGGGCGTCATGGTAGACCACGGGCGCGCTCGATGGCGTGCCGGGGCGACGGCCGGGTCAGAGCATCTCGGTCTCCGCCGCTCCGGCGCGCAACCACTCGCGCATCGCCGGGTGGGACATCAGGGTGTCCACCCAGCCCCAGGTGGTCTCGTCGAGGGTGACCGCGTAGGTGACGAACCGGCTGGCGACGGGTGCGAACATCGCGTCGGCGATCGAGAACCGCCCGCAGAGCCACGGGCCGCCTGCGCCGAAGCGCGTGCGGGCCTCGCGCCAGATGGCGAGGACGCGGGCGATGTCCCGGGCCGCCTCCGGCGACGGCTCGTGGCGGGCGCGCCGCGCGCGGCAGTCCATCGGCATGGTGGCGCGCAACGCCGAGAACCCGCTGTGCATCTCGGCGCTGGCGGCGCGGGCGAAGGCGCGCGCGTCGGGGTCGTCCGGCCACCCTTCCACGCCGGGAAAGGTCTCGGCGGCGTACTCGCAGATGGCGAGCGAGTCCCAGACCACGCGGCCGGCGTGGTGGAGGACCGGAACGCAACGAGTCGGCGACCACCGGCCGATCTCCGCCTGGAACCGCGGCGTGTCGAGCGGAATCCGCAGCACCTCGAACTCGACGCCGGTCGCGCGCAGGAACAGCCAGGGTCGCAGCGACCAGGAGGAGTAGTTCTGGTTGCCAATCACCAGCAGGGGCAGGGTCTCGTTCATCGTCGCTTCATCCTGGTGGGGGGCGCTCGGTGCCACAGGACCAGCACTGGGTGAACTGGCCCTCGAGCACCTCGCCACACCGCGGACAGCGCCACTGCACGGCCTCCGCGTCATGTGGCGGGCGCAGGAAGGCCTCGACGAGCGCGCGGGCCCGCTCGAGCTGGTCGTCGTCCAGCACCCAGAGCTCCGGGAGGCATTCCGTCGGCGGTAGCTCGCCGGCGGCGCCCATCAGGAGCTCGTTGCGCACCATGCAGCGCACGTGGCTGGATTCGAGAAAGGCGCGGAGCTGGCCGATCACCACGAAGTCGTCCGGACCGTAGACCCTGCGCATCGGCGCAGTGTAGCCGCCGGCGACGGGCCCCCGGAAGCGAGGGCGGTGCGACTCGGTCTCCGAGTTTGCCGACCCGCGGTCGACGTGGCAGCATCGCGCCGCGCCGCGTCGGCGCGCACGACCTGGTCGACGATGGACGAGAAGGAAGCGAAGATCCGAGCGCTGCGGCCGCGCGCCGAGGCATCGGGGCAGGCGAGGGCGCGGCCGAGGGCGCCGCGAGGGCACCTCGAGGTGGTCATCACCTACCTGGAGATGCGCGCCCCGCCGTCACCTCGTGGCGTCTCGCCACATCGCGCGGAGAAGCTCGCGCTGATGCGGGCGGAGCGCCCGACGGTCTCGTTCTATCGCTATCTGTACAACACCGTCGGGGCACCCTGGCTGTGGTACGAGCGGCGGAAGATGGACGACGACCGCCTGCGTGCCAACATCCAGGATCCCGCGGTCGAGATCACGGTCCTCCACGTCGGCGGCGTGCCGGCGGGTTATGTCGAGATCGACCGCCGCGAGCCGGCCGAGGTGGAGCTCGCCTATTTCGGCCTGGTGCCGGAGTTCATCGGCCGCGGGCTCGGGACCTATCTCCTGGAGTGGGCGATCACCCAGGCCTGGAGCAGCGAGCCGCAGCGGGTCTGGGTCAACACCTGCACCCTCGACCACCCGAAGGCGCTCGCGGTCTACCAGCGCGCCGGCTTCGTTCCCTACCATCAGGAGACGGTGGTCATCCGCGATCCGCGGGGCCGCGGCGTGATGCCGCGGGGGATGGAGTTCCCGCCAGGCGTCGGGCCGTAGGCCGGGCGGGGACGCGGGCGACCGCCCGTCACGCGCGCTCAGTCCATGAACGGGCGCGGGTTCCAGATGATCTCCCAGACGTGGCCGTCGGGATCGGCGAACCATCCGGCATAGCCGCCCCAGCGGAACTCGGTGGCGGGACGCAGCAGCGTCGCCCCGGCTCGCACTGCCTGGTCGAGCGTCACGTCGACCTCGTCGCGGCTGTCGACGTTGCACGAGAGTGTCGCGCCGCGAAAGCCGCTC
The DNA here is from genome assembly GCA_024234875.1 of Ectothiorhodospiraceae bacterium. GTDB lineage: Bacteria > Pseudomonadota > Gammaproteobacteria > HK1 > HK1 > JACKNM01. Next base: position 385,603 of record JACKNM010000005.1, read on the forward strand.
CCGCTCGGGTCGACGTTCACGTACTTCGCCAGCGAATCGCGCGGGAACACCGCGAGCCAGGTGCCCTGGAGGCGGAAGTACACCACCGGCGGCTTGTCCTCGACCGAGGGCAGCCCGAGCCCGTCACGGTAGAAGCGCACCGCGCGCTCCTGGTCCTCTACCCCCAGGGTGACGACGCTGATCTTCGGCTTCATCGGTTCTCCTCGTCGGCTCGCGAATCGTTCTGGTGACGGCACACGCACCGCGGTCAGAGACCGTGGAGCGTCTCCTCGGCGATGTGGTCGACCACCGCGCGCAGCGCCTCGTGCTCGCTCGCCCCGGCGGCCAGCGCCGCGCGGTACGCGGCGACCTGTCGGTGGGCGCTGGTGCCACGCTCGAGGATGGTCCTGGCATGGGCGACCTCCGACGCGCAGCCGAGCGCCTCGGCGTCGACCGACACGAAGTCGAGGATCTCGTCGAGCAGCGTTCCCCATTCGACGATCGCGCCGCGGCCGAAGTCGACCAGACCGGCGTCGAGCCCGTAACGCTGTGCGCGCCACCGGTTCTCGAGCACGAGCATGGTGCGGTATCGCCGCCACCGCTGGTTGGATTTCCGCAGGCGGTAGAGCATGTGCAGCCAGGAGACGTAGAGCGCGGCCACCGCCAGCGCATCCTCGAGCCGGGTGCAGACGTCGCAGATCCGCATCTCGAGCGTCGGGAAGCGCACGCTCGGGCGGATGTCCCACCACAGCTTGGTGCCGTCCTCGATGAGGCCCGCCCGGCGCAGGATGTCGACGTGGCGTACGAACTCGCCGTGGCTGTCGAACTGCTCCGGTGGGCCGGTGCGCGGCATCTCGTCCCACACCGCGATGCGGTAGGACTTCAGCCCCGTCTCGTGGCCCTGCCAGAACGGCGACGAGGTGGTCAGCGCGAGCAGGTGTGGCAGCACGTAGGTCACCTGGTTCATCAGATCGATGCGGAGATCGTCGTCCTCGATGCCGACGTGGACGTGCATGCCGCAGATGACCAGCCGGCGGACCACGTTCTGGAGGTCGCGCTCGATGATCTCGTAGCGCTCCTTGGCGGTGCGCCGCTGCGCCCCCCAGACCGCGAACGGGTGGGTGGAGGCGGCGATGAGCGCGCAGCCGTGATCGCCGGCGACGTCTGCCACCGTGCGCCGCAGCCGCGCGAGGTCCGCGCCGGCCTCGGCCACGGTGCGCGACACCCGCGTGCCAACCTCGATCTGGCACTGCAGGAACTCCGGGGTGACCTGCTCGTGGAGGAGCGTCTCGCAGCGTTCCATCATCTGCGGCGGCGCCTCGGTGATCAGGTCGCGGCTGTCGCGGTCGACGAGGAGGTACTCCTCCTCGATGCCGACGGTGAAGGCGGGATCGTTCATCGTGACCCTCTCGCTCCGCGCGCCGACGCGGTGGCGCGGCAAGCCCCCGACGTCCGGGGCCCAAGTCCGGGAATGGCCCCGTGCCGGGGCTGGCGGAGCGAGGATAGCAAAGGCGCGTCCGCGCCTGGCCGCGACGATCCCGACGAGCGCCGAGCCCACCGCGATCACCGCTCGGAGGCACGTGCCCGCGACCAGGAACGCGGCGAGTTTCTCAGCGCTCGCCGAGTGTGGTACGGTCGGTCACGTCGTGACGGGGTGGCGCCCGTGCGGCAACGGCCTTGAATCCCGCTTCCCTCCGAGTGACGACGATGCGCTTCGTCCCGTGTGCACTCGCCGCGGTTCTGCTCGCTGGCCTCGCCGGGGCAGTTGACGCTGGCACTCTCGACGATGTCCGCGCCCGCGGCATTCTCCACTGTGGCGTCGGCGGTGACGTCCCGGGCTTCTCGGCCGTCGACGAGTCCGGGCGGCTCCGTGGCATGGATGTGGACTTCTGCGGCGCGGTGGCCGCGGTCGTCCTCGGTGATGCCACCAAGGTGAAGTTCACCTCGCTCACCGCCAAGCAGCGATTCCTGGCATTGCAGTCGGGCGAGATCGACCTGCTGGCACGCAACACCACCTGGACCCTGCAGCGCGACACCGCGCTCGCGCTCAATTTCACCGGGGTGATGTACTACGACGGCCAGGGGTTCATGGTCCGGCGCGCGCTCGGCGTCGAGAACGCGCGCGAGCTCGCCGGAGCCTCGGTATGCGTCAACATCGGGACCACCACGGTCCTCAATCTCGGCGACTTCTTCCGCGTCAACAACATGGACTTCAAGCAGGTCCCGTTCGAGTCGAGCGAGGAGGCGGTGGCCGCCTACGACGCCGGACGTTGTGACGCCTATACCGGCGACCGCTCGCTGCTCGCGGGGCAACGCCTCAAGCTGAGCGAGCCCGACGCCCACGTGATCTTGCCGGACACGATTTCCAAGGAGCCGCTCGGACCGGTGGTCCGGCACGGTGACGATCAGTGGTTCGACATCGTCAAGTGGACCCTGTTCTGCCTGATCGGGGCCGAGGAGCAGGGGCTGACGATGGGGTCCGTCGATGCGGCGACCACCGAGGCCAAGGATCCCGCCACCCGGCGCCTGCTCGGGCTCGACGGCGATCTGGGCAAGGATCTCGGGGTCTCGGCCCAGTGGTGCCAGGCGGCGGTGAAGCAGGTCGGCAACTACGGCGAGATCTACGACCGCCACCTCGGGCCAGGATCACCGATCGGGCTGCCGCGTGGCCACAATGCCCAGTGGCGCGACGGCGGGCTCCACTACGCGATGCCGATTCGGTGACGGCGCCTGCGGGCGTCGCACCGCGCCGGGGCTGACCGGCACCGAGTGCACGACAACAAGCGGCGCGCCGCCCGTGCGCGACCGCAATGACGGGAGCGAGGCGAAGACCATGGCGGAACCCGCAAAGGCCGGCGCGGCCGGTATCGAGTCGATGGGCGTGGGCGAGGAGGTGATGATCCAGCTCCTCGGCGTCAACAAGTGGTTCGGTCAGTTCCACGTCCTGCGCGACATCGACCTCACCGTCAACCGCGGCGAGCGGATCGTCATCTGCGGCCCTTCGGGGTCGGGTAAGTCGACGATGATTCGGTGCATCAACCGCCTCGAGGAGCACCAGAAGGGGCGCATCGTCGTCGATGGCACCGAGCTCTCGAACGACCTCAAGAACATCGAGCTCATCCGGCGCGAGGTGGGCATGGTGTTCCAGCACTTCAACCTGTTTCCGCATCTCACGGTGCTGGAGAACCTGACGCTCGCCCCGATCTGGGTGCGCAAGATCCCGCGCGACGAGGCCGAGGCGCAGGCCCGCTCGCTGCTCGAGCGGGTGAAGATCCCGGAGCAGGCCGACAAGTTCCCCGGCCAGCTCTCCGGTGGTCAGCAGCAGCGCGTGGCCATCGCCCGCAGCCTGTGCATGAATCCGAAGATCATGCTGTTCGACGAGCCGACGTCGGCGCTCGACCCCGAGATGATCAAGGAAGTGCTCGACGTGATGATCGAGCTCGCGGAGAGCGGGATGACGATGCTCGTGGTGACCCACGAGATGGGCTTCGCGAAGACCGTGGCCAACCGGGTGATCTTCATGGACGGTGGGCAGATCGTGGAGCAGAACGACCCGCACTCGTTCTTCAACGATCCGCAGCACGACCGCACCAAGCTCTTCCTGAGCCAGATCCTGTCGCACTGACACGGCCCGTCAGCGCTACCCGGATTGCGGGCGGCCACGGGGGGCCGCCCCACGGGGATGGGCGGCGTGGGGACAGGCTCGCGCCGCGCGCGAGCCCGCCCCGCGGGTGCGATCAGGCGTCGACGCCGCCCATGCAGAGGTACTTGATCTCGATGAAGTCGTCGATCCCGTACTTCGACCCCTCGCGGCCGATGCCCGACTCCTTGATCCCGCCGAAGGGGGCGACCTCGTTGGAGATGATTCCCTCGTTGATGCCGACGATGCCGTACTCGAGCGCCTCGGCTACCCGCCAGATGCGGCCGATGTCACGGCCGTAGAAGTACGCCGCGAGGCCGAACTCGGTGTCGTTGGCCATGCGGATGGCCTCGGCCTCGGTCTGGAAGCGGAACAGCGGCGCCACCGGCCCGAAGGTCTCCTCGCGCGCGACCTTCATCTCCGAGGTCACACCCGCGAGCACCGTCGGCTCGAAGAAGGTCCGACCGAGATCATGGCGTTTTCCGCCGGTGATCACCTTCGCGCCCTTGGCCACCGCGTCCTCGATGTGCTCCTCGACCTTCGCGACCGCGGCGGCGTCGATCAGCGGGCCCTGCTGCACGCCGGCCTCGAGGCCGTTGCCGACCTTCATCGCGGCCGCCGCCTTGGCGAGCTTCTCGGCGAACGCATCGTAGACGCCGTCCTGGACCAGGATGCGGTTCGCGCACACGCAGGTCTGGCCCGCGTTGCGGTACTTCGACGCCATCGCGCCGGCGACCGCGGCATCGAGGTCGGCGTCGTCGAAGACGATGAACGGCGCATTGCCGCCGAGCTCCAGCGAGACCTTCTTCACCGTGCCCGCGCACTGTGCCATCAGCAGCTTGCCGACCTCGGTGGAGCCGGTGAAGCTCAGCTTGCGCACCAGCGGGCTGCCGGTGAGCTCCGCCCCCATGTCGCGCGAGGGCCCGGTGATGACGTTGATGACCCCCTTGGGGATCCCGGCACGCTCGGCCAGCTCGGCCAGCGCGAGGGCCGAGAACGGGGTCTGCGAGGCCGGGCGAATGACCACCACGCAGCCGGCGGCGAGCGCCGGGGCGCACTTGCGGGTGATCATCGCGGCGGGGAAGTTCCACGGCGTGATCGAGGCGACCACCCCGATCGGCTGCTTGAGCACGACGATGCGTCGGCCCGGCAACGGATGGTCGATGACGTCGCCGTAGATGCGCTTCGCTTCCTCGGCGAACCACTCGATGAACGACGCCGCGTAGGCGATCTCGCCCTTGGCCTCGGCCAGCGGCTTGCCCTGCTCGCTGGTCATGATGACCCCGAGGTCGTCCTGGTTCGCCATCATGAGATCGAACCAGCGGCGCAGGATGTTCGCGCGCTCCTTGCCGGTCTTCGCGCGCCACGCCGGCCAGGCGGCGTTGGCGGCCTCGATGGCGCGGCGGGTGTCGGCGGCGTCCATCGCCGGCACCGTGCCCAGGACCTCGCCGGTGGCCGGGTTGGTGACCTCCAGGGTCTTCCCGCTGGTGGCGTCGGTCCACGCGCCGTCGACGTAGCACTGCTGGCGGAACAGCGCCGGGTCCTCGATCTTCAACTTCACCTTGGCGTCCACTTCGATTCCTCCTCCTGCGTTTGCGGTGGGCGCGCTCACCAGTAACGGGTGGCGCCGCGATAAATCGTCTGCAGATCGTCCTCGGTGACCGGCACCGGGGAGTTTTGCAGGATGCGCTGTTGGGCGTAGGCGCCCTTCGACAGCGCCGGCAGGTCCGACTCACCGTACCCGAGATCGGCGATGCCGTTCGGCATCCGCGTGGCGCGCATCATGTCGATGAGGCGACCGGCGAGCACCTCGCCGGCGTCACCCGGGGTCGCGCCGCGGGTGTCGGCGCCGAGCATCGCGGCGGCGTCGATGTGGCGCTCGGGCGAGGTCGGGGCGGTGAACCGGAACACCGACGGCGCGTCGATGATCACCGAGATGCCGTGGGGGCAAATCGCCTCGTCGCCCGGGTAGTGATCGGGGCGATAGTCCCGGATCAGCCCGGCGACGGAGTACGCCATGCCATGCGGCAGGTGCACGCCGGAGTTACCGAAGGCGATACCGGCGAGCGTCGCCGCGAACATCATGCCGTGACGGGCCTCGACGTCGGTGGCGTCGTCGACCGCGCGCACCAGGTACTGACCGGTGCGCCGCAGTGCCTCGGCGCAGCCGATGTCGCTCCACGGGTTCGCGCCCTGGTAGATCGGGCGCGTCCTCGGATCACCCGGCGCCGTGCGCATGGTGTAGGGGCGCGCGGTGTAGGACTCGAGCGCGTGGCTCAGCACGTCGAAGCCGCTCGCCGCCACCACCGTCGGCGGCAGCGTGGTGGTGGCGTCGGGGTCGATGAGGGCGAGGCTCGGCTTCAACGGCTTGGCCGCGATGCCGGTCTTCACGTGGCGCTCGAGCAGGTCGAAGATCGCCATCGCGGTGCACTCGCTGCCGGTACCGGACGTGGTCGGGCAGGCGATGTGCGGCTTCAGCGGCCCCGGCACCGGGCGCGCCTCGCCGATCGGCGCGTTGACGTAGGCGAGGAAGTCCGCGGGGTAGGTGGCGTAGAGATTCGCCGCCTTGGCGGTGTCGATCACCGAGCCGCCGCCGACCGAGACGTAGCCGTCGAACTTGCCCTCGGTGGCGAAGCGGGCCGCGTCCTTGAACGACGCGTCGGTCGGCTCCACGCGCACGTCGTCGTAGATCACGACGTCGATCCCGGCCGCGGCGAGCGAGGCCCGCGCGGCGGCGAACAAGGGGATGCCGACCACCCCCTTGTCGGTGAACAGCGCGACACGCTTCATCCCGAGCGCGGCCGCCTCGGCGCCGAGCTCGCGGATTACCCCGGGCCCGAAACGGATGGCGGTGGGGTCGACCGCGAACACGTGCTCGCAGCCCTCGGCGTAGGCGTAGTAGTGGCAGCAGCTCATGACCTTTCCTCCTCGCGCGATGCGCCGCCGCTCACAGCGACTTCGCCTGCTCGCGCAGCACGAATTTCTGAATCTTCCCGGTCGAGGTCTTGGGGAGTGGCCCGAAGACCACGGTGCGCGGCACCTTGAAGCGCGCGAGCCGGTCGCGGCAGAAGGCGACCACGGATTCGGCATCGACCGGTGGTGCGTCGGCGCGTGGGGTGACGAAGGCGCATACGGTCTCGCCCCAGTGGTCGTCGGGGCGCGCGACCACCGCCGCCTCCATCACCGAGGGGTGCTGGTACAGCACCTCCTCGACCTCGAGGCTGGAGACGTTCTCACCGCCGGTGATGATCACGTCCTTCGCGCGGTCCTTGACCTCGATGTAGCCGTCGGGGTGGCGCACCGCGAGGTCGCCGGTGTGGAACCAGCCGCCGCGCAGGCTCTCCTCGGTGGCGGTGGGGTTTCTCAGGTACCCCTTCATCACCGTGTTCCCACGCAGCATCAGCTCGCCGATGGTCTCGCCGTCGGACGGCACCGGCGCCATGGTCTGCGGATCCGCCACCATCAGGTCCTGCATGGTGTGGTAGCGCACGCCCTGGCGCGCCATGCGCGCGGCGCGCTCGGGGAGCGCCATCGCGTCCCAGTCGGGCTGCCAGGCGCAAACCGTCGACGGCCCCATGGTCTCGGTGAGGCCATAGAGGTGGGTGACTCGAAAGCCCATGCGCTCCATCGACGCGATCACCGCGCTCGGTGGCGCGGCGCCGCCGGTCGCTATCTCGACCACGTGGTCGAACGTGCGCTTCACCGTCGCCGGCGCGTGGATCAGCATGTTGAGCACCACCGGGGCGCCGCACATGTGGGTCACCTGCTCCTCGGCGATGCGCGGGAAGATGACCGCGGGGTCGACTTTCCGCAGGCAGACGTGGGTGCCGCCGACCGCGGTCACCGCCCAGGTATAGGTCCAGCCGTTGCAGTGGAACATCGGCAGCGTCCACAGGTAGACGCTGCGCGCGGTGAGGCCGAAGGCGAGGATCTGCCCGAAGGCGTTGAGGTAGGCGCCGCGATGGTGGGCGACCACGCCCTTCGGGTTGCCGGTGGTGCCCGAGGTGTAGCAGAGGCTGATCGCCTGCCACTCGTCGGCCGGCGGGTCGAAGGTCGCGCTCGGGTCACCGCTGGCGATGAAGTCCTCGTAGGTGGTCTCGCCGAGGAGACGGCCGCCGTCGTGGGTCGGATCGTCGATGTCGATCACCAACACGTCGTGGTCGACTCGCTCCAACGCGGCCGCGACGGTGTCGGAGAACTCGCGGTCGGTGATCAGCACCTTGCTGCGCGCGTGCCCGAGGATGAAGGCGATGGTGGCGGCGTCGAGCCGGTAGTTCAGCGCGTTGAGGACCGCCCCGGTCATCGGCACGCCGTAGTGGGCCTCCAGCATCTCCGGCACGTTCGGCGCCATCACCGACACCGTGTCGCCGACGCCGACCCCACGCGCGGCGAGCGCGCTCGCCAGCCGCCGGCAGCGCGCGTCGAGCTCGGCGTAGGTGTAACGCCGCTCGCCGTGGACCACCGCGGTCTTCTTCGGGTAGACGCTGGCCGAGCGCTCGAGGAACGCGATTGGAGAGAGCGCGGCCCAGTTGGCCGGGGTGCGATCGAGGTCGTGCTCGAAGGGGTTGCCGTGCATCTCGGGTCTCTCGCGCCGCCTCGTCTCAGCCGCGCATCAGCCGCGTTGGGCGCGGTGCAGCGCCTGGTCCAGGTCCCACAGGATGTCGTCGAGCGTCTCCAACCCGACCGACAGCCGGATCATGTCCGGGGTCACCCCCGCCTTGACCTGCTCCTCGTCGGAGAGCTGGCGATGGGTGGTGGAGCCCGGGTGGATCACCAGGGTCTTGGCGTCGCCTACGTTGGCCAGATGGCTCATGAACTGCGCCGCGTCGATGAAGCGTTCGCCGGCGGCGCGCCCGCCCTTGATGCCGAAGGTGAGCATCGCGCCCGGGCCCTTCGGGAAGTAGCGGCGCGCGAGATCGTGGTACTTGCTGCTCGGCAGGCCCGGGTAGCTCACCCAACCCACCAGCGGGTGCTCCTCCAGGAACCGCGCCACCGCCAGCGCGTTCTCGACGTGGCGGTCCATGCGCACCGGCAGGCTCTCCAGCCCCTGCAAGAACAGGAAGGCGTTGAACGGGCTCAGGCAGGCGCCGAAGGTGCGCAGCAGCTCGCAGCGCGCCTTCATGGTGTAGCCGAAGTCCCCGAAGGTCTCGTAGAAGCGCACCCCGTGATAGCCCGGGGACGGCTCGGTCATGGTCGGGAACTTGCCGTTGTCCCAGGGGAAGCGGCCGGACTCGACGATGACCCCGCCGATCGACGTGCCGTGGCCGCCGATGTACTTGGTGGCGGAATGAATGGCGATGTCCGCGCCGTGGTCGAACACCCGGCAGAGATAGGGGGTGGCGAAGGTGCTGTCGATCATCAACGGCAAGTCGGCGGCGTGCGCGATGTCGGCCACCGCCGCGATGTCGAGCACGTTGATCCCGGGATTGCCGATTGTCTCGGCGTAGACGAGCCGGGTGCGATCGGTGATCGCGCGGGCGAAGTTCTCCGGATCGTCCGGGTCGACGAAGGTGGTCTGGATGCCGAGCTTCGGCAAGTTCACCCCGAACAGGGTGTGGGTGCCGCCGTAGAGCGTGCTCGCCGAGACGACGTGGTCGCCGGCTTCCAGCAGGGTCAGCACCGCGGTCATCTCCGCCGCCATGCCCGATGCCGTCGCCACCGCCGCGCGGCCGCCCTCCAGCGCCGCCATGCGTTCCTCGAACACCGCGGTGGTCGGGTTCGAGAGCCGGGTGTAGACGTTGCCGAAGGTCTGCAGGTTGAACAGGCTCGAGGCGTGCTCGGCGCTGTCGAAGACGTAGGAGCTCGTCTGGTAGATGGGGACCGCGCGCGCACCGGTCGCGGGGTCCGGAATCTGCCCCGCGTGCAGGCACAGTGTCTCGATGCCGAATTCCCGGTCCGCCATCAGTGCGGCACCTGTTGTGGGCGCTTGGCCGAGATCACCTTGGTGTTCACGCCGGCGAAGCCGAGCCCGCCGAACAGTCGCGCGTACTCGATCTTCACGCAGCGATCCATCACCACCTCGAGGCCCCCCTCGTGAGCGATCCGTGCCGCCTCCTCGCTCACCACCCCGAGCTGCATCCACAGCACCTTGGCGCCGATGGCCACCGCCTCGCGCGCCAGCGCCGGCATCTCCTCGGCGCGGCGGAAGCAGTCGACCATGTCCACCGGCTCACCGATCGCCGCGAGGCTCGGGTAGCAGCGCTCGCCGAGCACCTCCTCGTAGCGCGGGTTCACCGGGATCACGCGATAGCCGTGCTCCTGGAGGTACTTGGCCGCGAAGTAGCTCGGCCGGTACCAGCTCGCGGACAGCCCGACCACCGCCACGGTGCGGGTCTGCTGCAGGATTCGGCGGATGCCGGGGATGTCCTCGACGGTGTGCATGCGGTCCGCTCTCGTGGCAGGGGCTGGGTGGCGCAGTATATCGCCCGGCTGCCCCCGCGCGGGGGATGCGGGCGCCGGGATGCGCCGCGTGCGGGCCCGCCTGCCGCCGGCGCGCCCGGAAGGACGATGGCCGTCGCGAGGGCGCTGGGCGCGCGGTCAGCGTGCGGCGAGGAGGCGCAGCAGCGTCGGTGACCAGGCGACCAGGAGCGCGGCCAGCAGCACCAGCTCCAGGACGATGATGCGCACGAAGCGCGCCCGCTCCTCTCCGGTCTTGTCGGACATGAAGACCATCGACATCACCGCGTCCAGCGGCAGCACGAAGGTCATCATGGCGAACATCGCCGGCGCCACCGCCTGCGGAATCACCGCCCATCCGTGCGGTGTGCCCACGCCCGAGGCGAAGGGCGCGATGGTGACCAGGGCGACGACGATCGCCACCATCCCGATCCGCAAGGCGCCGAGGTCGCGCGCCCACCGTCCCACGATCGTGGTGGTCATGCTCTGCGCTCCGTTTCGCTCAGCAGCAGCCGCCGCGCCTGCCGAGACGGTGGTCCATCTCGCGCGCCGGCTCCATACAGTCGCTCGGGCCGATGACCTCCGCCGGAACCCCTGCCACCGTGGTGCGCGGGGGGACGTTCGCCAGCACGACGCTGCCGGCGCCCACCCGCGAGCACTCGCCCACCTCGACGTTGCCGAGGATCTTCGCGCCGGCGCCGATGAGCACGCCGCGGCGGACCTTCGGATGGCGGTCGCCCGACTCCTTGCCGGTCCCGCCGAGCGTCACCTCGTGCAGGATCGAGACGTTGTCCTCGACCACCGCGGTCTCGCCGATGACCACGCTGGTGGCGTGGTCGATCATGATCCCCTGGCCGATTCGCGCCGCCGGATGGATGTCGACCGCGAAGACCTCCGAGGTGCGGCCCTGCAGGAACAGCGCGAGCGAGTGCCGGCCCTCGCGCCACAGCCAGTTGGCCACGCGATGGCTCTGCAGGGCGTGGAAGCCCTTGAAGTACATGAACGGCTCGGACAGGCGATGCGCCGCCGGGTCACGCTCACGAACCGCGCGGATGTCGGCGCGGGCGCGCTGGCCGAGCTGGGGATCGGCGGCCATCGCGTCGATGATCAGCTCGCGGAGCAGCATCGCCGGCAGGACCGGGCTCTCCAGCTTGCCGGCGAGGATGAACCCGAGTGCGTCCTCCAGCGTCTTGTGGTTGAGCACCGAGGCATGGAGGAAGCTCGCCAGCACCGGCTCGGCGGCGGCCGAGGCCGCGACCTCGTCGCGAATGGTCTGCCACAGCGGATCCAGTGCGGCCGCCTCGGCGAGGCGTGCAGCTTGCGTCTTGGCCATGGTCGGCGGCTCCTGGTGACGATCGGGTCACGGTCGGCGCGAGACGGGGCCGGTCCTGACATCCCACGATCGAGGTCGCAGTTTCCCCGAGCGAGGCCGAGTCGCGCAACGCCGAGGGCGGGGATTCCGCGCGCTCCGCCCCGAGCGGGTGTCCGGCCGCGGGGCGGCCGCGTGGCACCCCGTCGGACCGCCGTCCGGTGCACCGTCGCGCATCAGCTCCGCGGCGCGGCCGCTCGCGTCTCCCGGCTCCACAGGTGCATGCCGTACTTCCAGTAGCCGCGGACGTTGGCGAGGCGGGTGTCCACGCCGGTCTCCGCCGCAACCACCTCGCCCTGCAGCAAGGGCTTCAGGTACGGGGCGAGGACCGAGCCGCCGCCGCCGGTGACCACGATGAGGTCGATGTCCCAGTCGTCGGCCCAAAGTCGCTCCGCCTCCGACGCGATCGACGCCGCGAGCTTGCCGAAGGCCTGCTCCTTGATCGGCTTCAGGTCGATGTTGCGGCCGCGGATCTTGATGCTGCCGCGGGCCACCGCGTCGTAGAGGCGGTAGAGCTCGACGTTGACCCCGGTGACGTCACGCAGGTGTGCCGCGATCAGGGTGAAGGCGCGCGAGATGCCGTTGTCGGTGGTGCGCGAGCCGCGCTCCGAGTACCGCGTGCGGTCGGCGATGCTGTAGTCGCAGGTGCGAAAGCCGACGTCGACGATGCCGATCTTCTCCTGCACGAAGCGCTTGTCGGCGACCTCGGCGCTGTTGCCGAGCATGCCGTCGAACAGCGAGCCGAACGGCTGCGGGATGATTCGCGCGTGGGTGACGTTCAGCGTCATCTCCTCGCGCTTGCCGGCGGCGTCGAAACGGGCGATGGCGTGCTTGCCGACGAGGATGCCGTTCAGGGTGTCGCGATGGCGGCGGTAGTAGCTGATGGGAAGGCCCGAGACCACGCGCACCGGCTCGCCGCGGTCGACGAGCCGCGACAGCGCGGCGAGCGCCATGGTCTTGGCGAAGGTGCCGATGAGCTGGTCCTGGTCGAGCGTGAACGAGCGCACGTTGCTCTGGCGCTCGGCCAGCTCGCCGACGAAGTACGCCTTGCCGTCGGTCTCGATGTGCAGGTAGTCGTCGGTGGCGGGCGCGGTGGTGAGCTGCTCGCGATACTGGATCTCCGAGGCCTCGCCGAAGATCGACTTGAAGACCATGAACTCCCTGCCGTTGCACGCCTTGGTGAAGCCGAAGCCGATGTCGATGCCGACGATCTGCACGGTCGCATCCTCCCGAGGTGGCGTCCCATCGCGCGCCGGCCTTGTAGCACGCGACGCGCACCGGGGGCAAAGGCGCGGGGCACCGCCGCGCCGCGCAGCCCTCAGAACATGCCGAGCTCGAGGCCGGCGGCGATCGCGGTCCCGAGCTCGCTGCAGTGCCGGAGCGCGACGTCGGTGATCGGGCCGCGCCAGACGACCGGCTCGCGCACCTCGCGCAGCGGATAGCCGCGCGCGATGCGCCGCAGGGCCGCCAGCGCGCCGGTGCCGTCGTTCCCGGCCGCGATGACCGCGGCGTAGGGGAGGCCGTCGACCCGGCCGGCGCAGGGATAGTAGGTCCGGTCGAGGAAGTCCTTCATCCCACCGGACAGGTAGCCGAAGTTCTCCGGGCTCGCGAGCACCACCGCGTCGGTGCGCAGGAGGTCCCCCGGCCCGGCGTCGACGGCGCGCAGCAGCGTGGTCTCCACCCCGTCGATCTCGGCCGACCGCGCGCCGGTGGCCACCGCCAGCGCCAGGCGCTCGGTGGTTCCGGTCTGCGAGTGGTAGACGACGAGCAGCCGCTTCAATCGAGCTCCTCCCGACCCCGGCGCCACGCGCGATCCACACCCGGGTCCGACCCCCGATCCCGGCGCGCGGGCTCGGCGCCGACGGCGACTGTACCCGGCGGCGATGCCCGGGTGTGACCCGCGGCCCTTGATCCGGCCGGCAGGGTGGCCACAATGGAGTGCCCGCGCCGCGTCGGCGCCCAGCTACGGACCTCGCGATGGCCAACTCGCTCCAGGAGCAACTCCTCAAGGCCGGTCTCGTCACCGAGGAGCAGCTTGCCGAGTCCCGCGCGCCGAAGCCTCGGCCCGAGCGCAAGCGCGGCCCCGGTGGGCCGGAGGCGGGCAAGGCTCGGCGACGCGATCGCCGGCGCGGCGGGGCGGCGGTCGCGCCGCCCAGCCTGGCGCCGCGGCGCCCGCCCAGGGCGAGGCGGCGACCGCGGCCGCGCAAGGGGAGGCGCCGGCCAAGCCGGTGGCCGACCGCGCCCGGCTCGGGCGCATCGCGCGCGATGCGCGTCTCAATCGATACACCCCGGAGGCGCTGGCGCGCCGGGAGCGCCGACGCCAGCTCGAGGCGTTGCTGGCCGAGCACAAGCGCAACGACGACAAGGCCGACATCCCGCACCACTTCCTGCGCGGCAAGAAGGTGAAGCACGTCTACGTGACCGCCGAGCAGCACGCGGAGCTCACCGCCGGCAGCCTCTCGGTGCTGGCTCATGACGGCTACCATTACCTGCTCGCGCCGGAGATCGCCGAGCGCGCGCATGCGCTGGCGCCGGACGCTTTCTTGTTCCGGAACGACCCCGGCGGCGCGCCGAGGAGCGCCGAGGCCGTCGACGACGTGCCCGACGACATCGTCTGGTAACCCCGCCACCGCCCCGACGCGGGGCCACGGCCTACTGCCAGGTCAGGGCCTCGATGTGGCGTCGGAGCTGCCCCGCGGTGCGGAACTTGCGCAGGATGAGGGTGCGCTTGAGGCCGCAGCAAATGGCCTTCACCTCGGCCGGCTGCCCCGCGTAGTGCCGCGCGCCACCGAGTGCCTCGTGGAATACCCGGACCATCTCCACCACGTCGCCGCGGATCGCCTCGGTCTTGGGGCCGGTCCAGTGGAACAGGTCGAAGAGCTTGAGCTCGAAGCGCAGGCCGTAGCGCTCGACGACGATGTTCTCGCTGTGGAGGTCGCCGTGGTACTCGCCGGCGGCGTGGATGCACTCGACCCCGAGTGCCAGCGCGTGCAGCAGGTGCAGGGCGGGAAACGGGGCCAGGCGACGCCCGCGCTGGCGGCGCAGGAAGTCGCTCAGCAGCTCGCCGCGGACATAGTCCGATACCAGCACCGTGACCTGGTGGCCGCGAAAGCGGATCGACTCCTGCGAGTGGTACTGGATCAGGATCTCGCAGGCGCCCAGGCGGTGGAGCTTCTTGGCGTAGTTGCGCGCCGAGCGATCACCGGGGTTGCGGTCGGGGAAGAAGAGCTTGGCCGCACGCTCGATACCGGTCGCCCGCTCGCGAACGAGGTAGACCTCGCCCTCCCAACCCGCGCCCAGACGGTGCACGACCTCGTACTTGCCGGCGAGGATACGTCCGGGGACGAACTCGAACCCACGGATACGCTGCGGTGCGGTGGCGGTCATCCTCGCGCTTCCCTCGCAGTTCGCGACCACCCGCCGTCGCGTCACGAAACGTCGTCGCGGCATCGGCCCGGGTGCGCGGATCGCTCGCCGCGGGGGCCCGATGCGCTCGGCCGGCGAGGTCGTCCCCGCCGCGGCTCGTCGTCAGCGCCGTCGTGCTCGCCCGCCGTGCTGCGTCCCGGGCGGGCAGGTGTCCATCCCTGTCGAGACTCCCGCCGGCGAGCGTCGTCCATGATCGGCCGCCGGCGCGCGGCGGGTATTGTTCCTGTTTTCCGACCGGAAAGTGAAGAATAATCACCGTCCGGATTCCAGCCGGCGACGCCTCGCGTGGCCGGGCAGTCAAGACACCAATCTCGGAGATGCCACATGAGCGCAGCGAGCAGCGGCGGCCAGCGCGTCGCATTCATCGGTCTGGGTGTGATGGGCTACCACATGGCCGGTCATCTCGCGAAGGCGGGACACCAGGTCACGGTCTACAACCGCACCGCGGCCAAGGCGGCCAAGTGGGTGGCCGAGTTCGGTGGCAGCCACGCCGCGACCCCGGCCGCGGCCGCCGCTGGCGCCAGGTACGTCATGGCCTGCGTCGGTAACGACGACGACGTGCGCCAGGTGACGGTCGGCGACGGTGGTGCGTTCGCCGGTATGGACGAGGGTGCGGTGTTCGTCGACCACACCACCGCATCGGCGGAGGTCGCGCGCGAGGTGGGTGCGATCGCCGGTGAGCGCGGGCTGCACTTCCTCGACGCGCCGGTCTCCGGCGGTGAGGCGGGCGCGGTCAACGGCGCGCTGACGGTGATGGTCGGGGGTGACGAGGCGGTGTTCGCCCACACCAAGCCGGTGGTCGACGCCTACGCGCGCGCGTGCACGCTGCTCGGTCCGGTGGGCGCAGGGCAGCTCACCAAGATGGTCAACCAGATCTGCATCGCCGGCCTGGTGCAGGCCCTGGCGGAGGCGATGAGCTTCACCCAGAAGGTCGGCCTCGACGGCAAGCTGGTGCTCGACGTGATCTCCAAGGGCGCGGCCCAGTCCTGGCAGATGGAGAACCGCGGCGTCACCATGCTCGACGACAAGTTCGAGTTCGGGTTCGCGGTCGACTGGATGCGCAAGGACCTCTCGATCTGCCTCGCCGAGGCACGCCGTCGTGGCGCCCGGCTGCCGGTCACCGCGCTGGTCGACCAGCTCTACGCCGCGGTGCAGGCGAAGGGCGGTGGACGTTGGGACACCTCCAGCCTGATGCGCCTGCTGACCCAGGACTGAGTGCGACTCGACGCGTCGCCGTCGAGCGAAAAAAAAGCCGGGCAGGTGCCCGGCTTCGAAGCTGGCTGACCAAGCCAGCAGCGGAGGAGGGAAACTGTCAGGCGCGGGGGCGCCGCGTCTTGCGGCGCCGGCGCCGCGGCGGCTCGATCGAGGACTCGATGCACTCGCGCTCGACCCATGTGCCATGGGCCGACACGTCGGTGATGGCGACCCGATCCTCGCCGATCGGCTGGACGATGATGTGGCGGCGCGAGACCGACTGGTAGGCGGGGTTGACCACCACGTCGCAGTCGGGCTGGCGGCCGACGAGGTTGCAGCCGGGGCGCAGCACGAAGCGCTCGCCCGAGGCGTCGGCGAGCACGAATCGGCGGCCGGGATGCAATCGAAACCGGTAGTCGGCCAGCTCGATGGTAATCGCCCGAGCTTCCTGGAACCGGAGCTTCACCGTCTCCCCGCGCGGCAGCCGGCGCATGCCCTCGGCGTCCACCGCCCGCGCGACCGCGGGGCCGAGCAGGGCAGTCGCCTCGGGCGACGCCGCGGGGCTCTCGCACGACGGCTCGCCGGCGGCGATTCGCTGGGCGTGCAGGCCGCGCAGCACCTGCTGGCGTGCGGCCAGGTACTGGAGGTATTTCACGAGCACGATCCGGCGATAGGGGTCGGCGGCGCGGCTCGACTGCTGCAACCCGACCGCAATCGCCCGCCAGTCGTGGTCGTGCGAGAACAACTGCGGCTCGAGGCTCGCGAACAGGCGCGTGAGGTGCTCGGGGGCGGCGAGGGCGTGGCACAGGACGTCCGCCACCCGCTGCTCGACGAGGTGCACGCCGTGCGCGATGCGCTCCAGCTCCTGCGGAGACCGCTCGCGAAGCGCCGCCGCCTTCTCGGTCGGGTAGACGGTGCGCGGTGCGAGCGCGAACTCGAACTCCGCGGTCCCCGGGAACACCAGGCTCGGACCTTCCAGCGCGAGCGTCAGGGGCCGGGGGCGCTCGGGTCGGTGCAGCGCGCGCAGGACCGGCGCAAAGATGCGCTCGGCCGACCAGGCGCCGCGGCGCCGGACCGCCGACGCACGGCTCCCGCGGCGTCCGAGAAGTGGGAGCAGCGGGAAGGGAATCGGCAGTCGTCGCGTTGCCGTCATAAAATTCCCTTTATATAACAGGTAGTTGAGAATTTAACCTCGAATTGACATGAAATGATAGTCGCGGTGTGAGAGGATTTCAAACCGGAATCGCGCTCACGCTCCGGGCGTCCTCGCCGGCTGCGGTCGGCCCGGACGTCGGCATGGAGCCGACCGCGACGGGCGAGGCGGTTCGCGCGACCCGAGTCGCGGCGGTCGCGCAGCACCAGGAGGCCGGGGCATGGGGTACTACGACGACGACGTGGCCGAGCCGCCAGAGGGCGGCCTGTCGGTGGTGCAGCAGGGATTCGCCCTCGGCGTGCGGCTGCTCGGCCTGATGGTGCTCCTGCTCGGGATCTGGGTCGGGGCGAAGGTGGTGCTCGAGGCATGGGCGCTGTACCAGGAGCCGGCGCGCATCGAGCGTTTCGCGCGCGCGGTCGAGGCCGGCTCGAACCTCGACCGGATGTTCGCGTCCCTGGCCGACGCCGCGGTCGGCGGCGGTGACGCCGAGGGCGCCGGCGCCGGCCAGGCCACGGCGGAGGGCGCCGCCGCGTCACGCCCGAGTCGCGCCTCCGCCGACGCGCTGCGGCTGTCGTACTTCGTCGCCTGGATCGTCGCCCTGGCGCTGATGCTGGTGGTGGGGATGCTCGCGATGTCGGCGATCGCCACCGGCGGCCAGCTCGCGCTGTACGACCTCCAGGCCAATCGCATCTCGCGCCGGGTGGTGCGCGAGGTGCGCGCGATGCGGCGCGGATGATGGTGGACGCATCGACCGTCGACGCCCCGAGCCGCTGCGGGTGGTGCGGCACCGATCCGCTCTACGTGGCCTACCACGACACGGAATGGGGCGTGCCCGAGCGCGACGATCGACGTCTGTTCGAGATGCTGATCCTCGAGGGAGCCCAGGCCGGTCTCTCCTGGATCACCATCCTGCGCAAGCGCGACCGCTATCGTGACGTGTTCGAGGGCTTCGATCCGGAGCGTGTCGCGCGCTTCGACGCCGGCCGTGTCGAGCGTCTGCTCGCCGATCCGGGCATCGTCCGCAACCGCCTCAAGGTCGAGGCGACGATCGGCAACGCGCGCGCCTTCCTCGCCCTCGCCGAGTCCGGTGTCGGCTTCTCGGCGCACCTGTGGGGATTCGTCGACGGGGTCCCGTTGCAGAGCCGGCATCGCGATGCGAGCACCGTGCCCGCGCGCACCCCCCGCTCCGACGCCATGTCGAAGGACCTCAAACGCCGCGGCTTCCGCTTCGTCGGCAGCACCATCTGCCATGCCTTCATGCAGGCGACGGGGATGGTGAACGACCATCTGATGCACTGCTTTCGTTGGTCGGAGTGCGGCGGCGGGTGAGCCTCGCCGCCGACGTCGTCCTCGTCGCCCATGCCCTGTTCGCGGCCTTCGTGGTCGCCGGCCTGCCGTTGATCCTGCTCGGCGGCTGGCTCCGCTGGCGCTGGGTGCGCGAGCCCTGGCTGCGCTGCCTCCACCTCGCCGGCATCGCCGTGGTCGCTGCGCAGTCCTGGCTCGGCGTGGTCTGCCCGCTGACGACGCTCGAGATGTGGCTCCGCGCCCGCGCCGGTGACCCGATCTACGCCGGTGGGTTCGTCCAGCACTGGCTCCGACGTCTGCTCTTCTTCGAGGCGCCCGGTTGGGTGTTCCTCGGCGCCTACACGGCATTCGGCCTGCTGGTCGTCCTCGCCTGGTGGCTGTACCCGCCACGCTTCCGGGGCGGCGCCACCCGCCGCTGAGCCCGTAGCGCGGTGGACCGGCGACGGCAGGCGTGCGATTCCTTCAGTTCGGTGCCCCCGGACCGATAGCCTTGCCGAGGCACGCACTCGCCCTGCGCTCGTGCGTCGACGGTGGTCGGATGGTCTACAAGGAGGTCGGCATGGGATGGTTCGGTCGGAGTGATCGCGCGTCGGCGGACGCGGCGATGGCGCGGCGGGTCCAGGCACTGGAGGCCGAGCTCGCGGCGACGCGAGCGGCGCTGGCAGGCGCTCGGGCCGAGGCAGCCGAGCGCGGGGCCGCGACGGCGGCGCGGGAGGACCAGCTCAATGCATTGATGCTGCTGGAGAACCGCGCGCTGCGGCGCTGTGTCGGGGACATCCAGAACGGTCTCACCGAGGCGGTCGACGGGGTGAAGGCCGTCCTCGGATGCGCGCACACGATTCGGGGCGACTTCGCGCAGCTCGCCACCAGCAATGACCACATGGTCTGCGAGCTGCACGGCCTGGCGGACCTGTCGGCGCAGGCCGGCGCCTCGATGTCCGAGATGACCGGCCGCGCAGCGCAGATCAGCAGTGTGCTGTCGCTGATTCGCGGGATCGCCGAGCAGACCAACCTGCTGGCGTTGAACGCCGCCATCGAGGCCGCCCGCGCCGGCGAGCACGGCCGCGGCTTCGCCGTCGTCGCCGACGAGGTGCGCAGCCTCGCCGATCGCACGCAGAAGGCCATCGTCGAGACCGACGGCGTGATTCAGGGGCTCCAGCACAACGTCGGTCGGGTGGGCCAGGCCTTCGACGAGATGGCGCAACGGACACAGCGGATCGACCGCGAGACCGGTGGTTTCAAGGACCGCCTCGACGGCATGTGCGCCTACGTCGCCGCGTCGTTCGCCGACATCGGCCAGATGGCGGACGGCGTCTTCCTGAGTCTCGCCAAGCTCGACCACGTGCGCTGGAAGGTCGACACCTATCACTCGGTGAACGAGCACACCCCGGCCATGGACTTCGTCAGCCACCGCGAGTGCCGGCTCGGGCAGTGGTACTACCACGGCGAAGGCCGGCAGTTCTTCGCCGACACCCCGCACTACCCGGCGCTGGAGGCGCCGCACGCACGGGTGCACTCCAGCACGCGGGAGGTGCTCGCACGCCTCGACGGAAGCCCGCCGGCCTACGGCGAGCTGATGCCCGCGCTGCAGGCCATGGAGGCGGCGAGCGAGGAGGTGTTCGAGCACCTGGACGCGATTCGTCGCGCCGGCGGGCGCTGGACCGAGGACCGTGCGTCGCTGCCCACCGGCACCGACGCGCGCTGAAGATGCGGATCCGGCTGCCCCGGCCCGCGTGCTCGGGGTCGCTCCGGATGGATCGGGCCGGCGGCAGGGAGCGAGGGGCTCAGGCCCCGTCGGCCCCGCTCGGGGTGAGCAGGCCGTCGCGGGTTCCTGCGGGTCGTGGCGTCGCATCCGCGCCGGGTCGCGGCGGTCGTCCGGCGTGCCCGTGGTTGGCGAGGAAGGCGTCGCGCGGCAACGGGTGACCGAGCCACCAGCCCTGCGCGGTCACCCCGCGCAGGTGGGCGCGGCAGTGCTCGAGGTGGGCCTCGGTCTCGATACCCTCGAGGATTACGCGCCGCCCCAACCCGTGCACCAGACCGACGAGGTCGATCAGCATGGATTGCGGCACGCTGCCGTCGAAGCTGCCCTGCACCAGTGACTTGTCGATCTTTACGATGTCGGCGAGCTGGCCAGCGACACGGTCGATGTTCGACGAGCCGGCGCCGAAGTCGTCGATCGCGATCGCATAGCCTGCCGCGCGCAATCGGGCGAGACCGGTCTGCACCGCCGGGCGGCTCCATTCACCACGCTCCGTCACCTCGATCGCCACCTGGCCACGGGTGAGCCGGTGCTCGGCTGCCAGCGCCCGCAGCGTCGACTGCACCGACGGGGCGGCGACGTCCTCGAGCTCGAGGTTGATCGACAGCAGGAACCCCGGCCTGTCGCGGAGGACGTCGCCCAGATCGGTGAGCGCCAGGGTCGCGACGTGGCAGGCGAGGGCCGCGGACGCTGCGTCGTCGCGCGCCCACGACAGCACCTCGGCGGCGGAGATCGTGGCCTCGCCCGGACCGCGGCCGCGCACCAGGGCCTCGGCGCCGACGAGGTGCCCGGAGTGGAGGTCGAGCAGCGGCTGGTAGGCGAGGTACAGGGCGCGATCCCGAATCGCACGGCGCAGCCGCACCGGGCCGCGCAGCAGGCGCTCGACCTGCCAGGCGATGAGGCCGACGAGAAAGGCGGTCACCAACGTCGCCGCGATGCCGGAGGCGAGGACCCGGGGCCAGCGCTCGCCGAGCGCCGCCGGCCACGCCCGGGTGCCGACGACGCAGATCTCGAATCCCCGTGAGCAGCGCGTGGCGGTGACGTGCCGACCGACGGTGCGCGACGCGAGCTCCGTGGTCAGCGCGACGTCTCCGCTGCCGAGCTCGCCCGGGAGCGAGCCGGCGATGGTCACCGGCGGTTCCCTGAGTGGCCGCAGCAAGACCGCGGTCTGGTGGTCGCTCGCCTCCGGCAGCAGCTCGAAGTGCCTCGGGTCGAGGACCACGTTGGCCTCGCCACGCCGGATCACGATGGCGTCGACGAGTCGCGAGCCCACCAGCTTCGGGCGCAGCCAGACGTCGAAACCGTAGGCCAGACGATGATCCGCCGGCGGTCCGGTGAACGGCGGCTCCAGCGCGCCCAGCGCGGTGGTGCAGCGCATCTGCTCGCCGCGAAAGATACCGACGTCACGGATGTGAGTCGCCTCGAGCACCGCGCGGCGCAGCCGCATCAGACCCTCGGGGCTACATGGCTCGACGCCGAGGAACTCCGCCCGCAACAGCGTCGTCGTGACCTCGGAGACCACCTCGTCGACCGCCGCACCCGCCCGCTCGACGTCGCTCGCGAGACCGAGTCGCAACTCCTCGAAGACCGAGAAGAGCGCGAGCGCCATGCCGCCGAGGAAGGCTCCGACGAGTGCGACCTTGAAGGCGCCGAGCCGGGCGAGCTGGACCAGGAATCCAGGGTGGGACGAACGGGGCAAGCTCCACTCCCTGCCAGGGGCCGCGCGAGGCAGAGAGCGCGGGCACGACCGACAAAGATAGTCGCCACGGGAACGCCGTTCCAGCCGGCCGCCGCGCCGACGGCTCGAGCCGGTGTCGCCGCGACGCGGCCGGGCACCGCCCGCGCCACCCGCCGGCGGTCAGCGCACGAAGCAGTCCTTCTCCGCGCTCCAGCGCCGCAGCTCGGCGATACGGGTGTGCAGCGACTTGCGATCCTCGGCTTCGACCGCGCGTGTGATGGCGGCGGCTCCGACGACGATGATGGCAGGGGGGAACACCGACACCGCGGCACTCGCGATGGCGACCGCCGGGTCCTCGTGGAATCCGGGGCGGGTCGGCTGGGTCCCGGCGAGCAGCCGGCTGGTCTCGCGGTAGAGGACCTCGCAGCTCGCGTTCGGGCCGATGCCTGCCGGCAGCGGCACCGCCTTCGGCGTCACCGCGTCGACCGCCGGCGCGGCGGCGCGGCGCCCGCGCGCCGACCATTCGCGAGCCTGACGGTCGAGCCACTCCCCGGGCTCCTCCGCCGACACCGGCGGCACGGCGAGCGTGCCGAGCAGGCCGAGTGACGCGGCGAGGACGGAGATCGACTGGAGCGGCGAGCGGCGGCGGGGTGGACGAGCCATGTCACGGTAGGGTGTGGTCCCGAGAGGGGTAGCGGCCGCAAGAAGGAAGGCTTTAGGGCCACATCGTCGGTCGGCGCTACGCGAGCGGCGGGCGCTCGGAGGCCCGCCACAGGTACCAGCTCGCGACCGAGCGATGGGGGCGCCAGCGCTCGCCCTCGGTGCGAAGGTCCGCCGGGCTCGGCAGGTCGACGGTGCCGTGGGCATGGGCATAGCCGCGGCGCACGCCCAGGTCGTCGACGGGGAACACGTCGGGCCGGCCGAGGTTGAAGATGAGCAGCATCTCCACCGTCCAGCGCCCGATGCCCCGGACCTGGATCAGTCGCTCGACGATCGCGTCGTCGTCCATCGCGCGCAGACGCTCGCGGGTCGGCACCACCCGCGCCAGGGTCTTCTCGGCCAGGTCACGCGCCGAGGCGACCTTGCCGCGTGACAGGCCGGCGGCGCGCAGGGTGTCGTCCGGGGTGGACAGGAGCTGACGGGGGCCGGGGCCTCGCCGGCCGGGGTAGAGGCCGCACAGCCGACGGTGGATGGTTCCGGCCGCGGCGCCCGAGAGTTGTTGGTACACGATGGCCCGGAGCAAGGCCTGGAACGGGGTCATCTCGTCGCGGAGCTCGAGCGCGAACGGCCCGATCTCGCGGATCAGCCGGGCCATCACCGCGTCGCCGCGAGACAGAGCCCGCACCGCCCGCCGCGGGTCGTACTCGAACGGCATGCGGGCTCAGCCGCCGCGCTTGCGGGCGATCTCGAGCTGCCGCAGCTCGATCCGTCGCACCTTGCCGGTGGTGGTCATCGGGAGCGACTCCACGAACTCGATCTCGCGCGGGTACTCGTGCGCCGCGAGGCGGGCCTTGACGTCGGCCTGGATGGCCGCGACCAGGGCGTCGGACGGCGCATGACCCCGTGCGAGCACCACGAAGGCCTTGACGATCTCGCCACGCAGCGGGTCCGGGCTGCCGACCGCCGCCGCCTGCGCCACCGCCGGGTGCTTGAGCAGTGCGTCCTCGACCTCGCCGGGCCCGATGCGGTGGCCGGCGCTCGAGATGACGTCGTCCTTGCGACCCATGAACCAGAGGTATCCGTCGTCGTCGCGATAGCCCAGGTCACCGGTGAGCCACCAGTCGCCGCGCACCTTCTCCGCCGTCGCCGCCTCGTTGCGCCAGTAGCCGAGGAACATCACCGGGTCGCCGCGGCGCGCCGCCAGCTCGCCCACCTGTCCCGCGGGCATCGGCTGGCCGTCCTCGTCGATGACGTCGACGTGGTGACCGGGATAGGGCTTGCCCATCGAGCCCGGCCGAGTCTCCAGGACCGTGCTCGAGCTGCCGGCGAGGTAGTTGGCCTCGGTCTGGCCCCACATCTCGTTCACGCGCACCCCGAGCGCCTCGTCACACCAGCGCAACACCTCGGCTCCGAGCTGCTCGCCAGCCGACATGATCGACCGCAAGGCGAGGCCGTGGCGCTCGCGCGGGGCCTCGACCTGGCGCAGGAGCTTGAGCGCGGTCGGGGGGATGAACCCGTTGCGCACGCGGTGCCGCCCGATCAGCGCGAGGGCGCGCTCGGGGTCGAAGCGCCCGCCGTCGTGACCGAGGACCGGTACGCGGTAGTGGAGCGCCGGCAGGAGCGCGTCGAGCAGCCCGCCGGTCCACGCCCAGTCGGCCGGCGTCCACATGAGATCGCCGTCGCGGGGGAAGAAGTCCTGCGACAGCTCGAACCCGGTGAGGTTGCCGAGCAGGCAGCGGTGGGCGCCGAGCGCGCCCTTCGGTGGTCCGGTGGTCCCGGAGGTATAGATGAGGAACGCCGGATCGTCGGCGGCGGTGTCGACCGCGGTGAACGAGGCGCTGGCGCGGGTCAGCAGCTCGTCGAAGCGCAGCGCGCCCGGCTCCGGATCGCAGCACACGACGGCCTCGAGCGTGTCGATGTCGGCGCGCAGCGCCTGTGCGAGCTCGAGGCGCGAGCGGTCGGTGATCACCACGCGGGCACCGCTGTCGGCGAGGCGGAAGGCCAGCGCGTCGGATCCGAAGAGGTTCGACAGCGGCAGGGTGACCGCGCCGAGCTTGTAGGTCGCGATGTGCGCGACGACCGTCTCCAGCCGCTGTGGCAGCACGATTCCGACGCGGTCGCCGCGACCGACGCCGAGGCCGGCGAGGGCGTTGGCGAAGCGATCCGAGAGGGACTTGAGCTCGCCGAAGGTGACCCGCCGGACCGTGCCGCTCGCGTTCTCGCAGATCAGCGCCAGCGCGTCCGGCGTGGCCACGGCGTGCCGGTCGCAGACCGACACGCCCATGTTGAATCGCGGCGGGATGCACCAGCGGAACTCGGCGCGAATGCGGTCGAGGTCCCGCCCGTCGGGGCGAAAAAGCGGCTCGGGTCCTGGCGTCGCGCTGGTCGCGGTCATCGTCTCGGCTCCGCGGATGGTGCCCCGGCATGCCTCCGGGCGACGTGCCGTGCACCGGCGCGCCTCGGGCTCGGGCCGCGCTGGATGATATAGGATTCCGCCCCTGGACGGCCTGCCAGGCCGCGCGAGCAGCACAGGAGATTTCGATGGAGCCCTTCCGAGCCTTTCGGGTGCACGAGAGCGACGGCGCGGTCGACGCGCGACTCGAGCGCATCAGCCTGGACGACCTGAATCCCGGCGAGGTGGTGATTCGGGCGGTGTGGTCGGACGTGAATTACAAGGACGCGCTGGCGGCCACCGGGAAGGGCAAGATCATGCGGCGCTTCCCGATGGTGGGTGGCATCGACGTCGCCGGCTACGTGCACGCGAGCGACGATCCGGCCTTCTCACCCGGAGACCCGGTGGTGGTGACCGGCTGTGGCCTGAGCGAGGAGCACGACGGCGGCTTCGCCGAGTACGTCCGGGTGCCGGCGGACTTCCTGGTGCCGTTGCCGGCCGGCCTCGATCTCCGCGAGTCCATGGCGCTCGGTACCGCGGGGTTCACCGCCGCGCTCGCCATCGACCGTATGGAGCACAACGGACAGACCCCGGCCGCCGGGCCGGTGCTGGTCAACGGCGCCACCGGGGGCGTCGGCAGCTTCGCCATCGACATGCTGGCCGGGCTCGGCTACCAGGTCGTCGCCTTCACCGGCAAGCGCACCGCGGACGACTACCTGCGTGGCCTCGGCGCGACCGAGATCCGGTATCGGTCGGAGGAGAAGCTCGGCACCCGGCCGCTCGAGCGCGCGCTGTGGGCGGGCGCGGTCGACAATGTCGGAGGTGACGAGCTCGGCTGGCTGACCCGCACCACCATGCCATTCGGCAACATCGCCTCGGTCGGCCTCGCCGGCGGAATCAAGCTCGAGACCACGGTGATGCCGTTCATCCTGCGCGGCGTGAACCTGCTCGGCATCAACTCGGTCCTCGTCCCCCGCGCGCTGCGCATGCGGGCGTGGGAGCGCCTCGGCGGCGATCTGAAGCCCAGGCACCTGGACCGGATCGTCACCCGGACCGTCGACCTGGACGGGTTGCCGGGGGTATTCGACGCCTTCATCGCCGGCGAGGTGACCGGACGCACCCTGGTGCGCATCGGCGCCGACTGAGAGCCTGTGAGCGAATCGAGCCCCTACTGCGCGCGCCGACTGGCGGCTGCGACCGCGTTGTCCGACCGCGAGAACTGCGGTCATTTGGCTCGCCAAACTCCCTTGTTCTCGCGCCAGACGCCTTGTCTCGCTCGCCAGCCGACGCGCTCGCGACGGCGCCCGATTCGTTCACAGGCTCTGAGAGGGTGTTTACAAAACCATTGCCTGCTGCGAGGCCCGCCGAGGGCTCTGGCCGTTGGGGCCCCCATCGCCCCGGGTCCATGCGCGCGGATCCGGGGTTCGGCAGCCCTCTCGCGACAGCAATTTTTTTGTAAACACCCTCTGAGTCTCGCCGTTCCTACCCCGGGGTCCGTCCGGATCCGGGGTCTCGGCCGCCGTCGCGGCCCGCCTTCTCCCCGTCGTTCGAGCCCTCGCACGGCCCGGGCCGGAGCCGCGGCGCGTTCTTCGCGCCGGCGGTCCGGGCGTCGGCCTCCTGCCTAAAGTTCGCCCCCCGTCGACCGATATCAGCCGCGTCAGCTCGAAGCGTATTCGCGGGTATCGGTGGGTCGTGCCCACCTCCGCGCCCGACCCAGGAGCCTCGCATGGCCAACATTCTCGCAGTCGACGACTCCGCATCGATGCGTCAGATGGTGTCGTTCACCCTCAAGGGCGCCGGTCACGCCGTGGTCGAGGCGGCCGACGGTGCCCAGGCGCTGGAGATCGCCAAGAAGCGCGGTGTCGACCTCGTCGTCACCGACGTCAACATGCCCAAGATGGACGGGATCTCCCTGATCAAGGAGCTCCGCGCGCTCCCGACCTACAAGTTCACGCCGATCCTGATGCTGACCACCGAGAGCGGGGCGGCGAAGAAGCAGGAGGGCAAGGCCGCCGGTGCCACCGGCTGGATCGTCAAGCCTTTCGACCCGGACCAGCTCGTGGCGACGATCAAGAAGGTCCTCGGCTGACGACTCACCCGCACGGGCCGCGGCCCGCTGCCGCACGGGAGACTACGCGTGGCGATCGACATCAAGCAGCTCTTGCCGGTCTTCTTCGAGGAGAGCTTCGAGGCGCTCGAGAACATGGAGCGCGACCTCCTCGCGCTCGAGCCGGGCGCGCCGGACGACGAGGCGATCAACGCCATCTTCCGTGCCGCACATTCGATCAAGGGCAGTAGCGGCACCTTCGGCTTTGCCGTGGTGAGCGAGTACACCCACGTCCTCGAGACCTTGCTCGACCTCATTCGCGACGGCAAGCGGGGTATCTCGGCGGCGGACGTCGACGCCTTGCTGGAGTCGGTCGACGTCCTGCGCGAGATGCTGCAGGCGGTCCAGGACGACCAGCCGGTCGACGCCGCGCGCACCGGAGCGTCGATGAAGCGTCTCGAGGGGTTGCTGGCCGCCGACCCCGGGACCGCTGCCCGGCCGACCGCGCCGACCGCGGCGGTCGCCGACGCGCCAGCGGGGCCGTCGAACGACCCCGCGATCGAGGGTTGGCGGATCGTCTTCAAGCCGCATCCGCACCTGCTTCGCACCGGCAACGAGCCGTTGCGACTGATTCGCGAGCTCGCGGATCTCGGGCCCTGCGAGGTGGTCTGCGACATCGCCGAGCTGCCGGCACTCGACAGTCTGGACGCCGAGGAGGTGTTCCTGTCGTGGGTGCTGCATCTGCGGGCGCCGGTAGAGCGCGCGCTCATCGACGACGTCTTCGCCTGGGTCGAGGACGACTGCGATTTCGCCATCGTCGCGCTGGTGAGCGAGTCCGCCGCGGAACCGTCCCCCGGGGAGCTCTCCCCGCCGCCGGAGGCGACCCCCGTCGCGGCGGTGCCGAGTGCGCCCGCGGTCTCCGCCGAGCCCGCCGAGGCGGCACCGCGCGAGCGCCGCGCCGCCTCGACCGACGCCGGCTCGATTCGCGTCGCGATCGACAAGATCGACGACCTGATCAACAAGGTCGGAGAGCTGGTGATCACGCAGTCGATGCTCGGGCAGTTCCGGGACGGCTTCGACGCGAGTCAGCTCACCCGCCTGCAGGACGGTCTCGCCCAGCTCGAGCGCAATACCCGCGAGCTGCAGGAGAGCGTGATGCAGATCCGCATGCTGCCGATCAGCTTCAGCTTCAACCGCTTCCCGCGGCTGGTGCGCGATCTGTGCCAGAAGCTCGGCAAGCAGGTCGAGCTGAAGATGACCGGCGAGCACACCGAGCTCGACAAGACGGTGCTCGAGAAGATCGGTGATCCGCTGGTCCACCTGGTGCGCAACGCGCTCGATCACGGTCTCGAGCTGCCGGAGGTGCGCGCCGCAGCCGGCAAGCCCGAGGCCGGGCTGCTGCATCTGGATGCGCGTCACCAGGGTGGCAACATCGTCATCGAGGTGCGCGACGACGGCGCGGGCCTCAACCGCGACCGCATCCTCAAGCGCGCCATCGAGCGCGGTCTGGTCGGCGAGAGCGATCTGCTCACCGACGATCAGGTCAACCACCTCATCTTCGCGCCCGGGTTCTCCACCGCCGAGAGCGTGAGCGACGTCTCCGGGCGCGGCGTCGGCATGGACGTGGTGCGCCGGAACATCGAGGAGGTCGGCGGCTCGGTCGAGGTGCGCTCGCGCCAGGGTCACGGCAGCACCATCACCATTCGTCTCCCGCTCACGTTGGCGATCCTCGACGGGCAGCTCGTGCGCGTCGGGCGCGAGGTCTACGTCGTACCCATCGTCTCGATTCTCGAGTCGCTGCAGGTGCGGTCGAGCTCGGTGAGCGCGGTCGCGGGTCGTACCGAGCTCTACAAGCTGCGTGACGACTACGTGCCGATCGTGCGACTCGACGCGCTGTTCGGGGTGCGCGGAGACAGCCAGCGCCTCGAGGAAGGGCTGCTGGTCATGGTCGAGGGCGACGGCGCGAAGGCCGGGTTGTTCGTCGACGAGCTGCTCTCCCAGCAGCAGGTCGTGATCAAGAGCCTCGAGACCAACTTCCGCCGTGTGCCCGGTCTGTCCGGTGCCACCATCCTCGGCGACGGCACGGTGGCGATGATCCTCGACGTGGCGGCGCTGGTACGCCGCGCGCGGCCGCAGGGTGCACCGAGCGCCGAGCCTATGGCGGCGTGATCGGCCGGCGCGAATCGACCAATCAGCACCACTCCGGGAACAACGAGAAATGAAGCTCAGCTTCCGCGCCAAGGTTGCGACCGCGCTGCTCGCCGTCGGCATCGTGCCGCTGATGGTCGCCACCGTCGTCAGCGACAACATCGCCTCACGTGCGCTGACCGAGCGCGCGACCGACCAGCTCGAATCGCTACGCGACGTCAAGCGCCAGCAGGTCGAGGCCTACGGCGAGACCATCACTGCGCAGGTGCTGTCGCTGGCCGAGGACCTGATGGTCGTCGAGGCCATGCGCGAGTTCCCGCAGGCGTTCGCCAGCCAGCCGTCGGAGCTCGGTGCCGAGGCACCGTCGGTCGAGGCACAGCGCGACGCGGTGCGCGCCTACTATCGTGACGGCTTCGGCAAGGCGTTCGTCGAGCGTGCGGGTCGCTCCGTCGACATCGATGGCCTGATTCCTGCCGACCCGGCGGCACTGCTCGCGCAATACCTCTACATCGCCGCCAACCCGAGCCCGCTCGGCGAGAAGGACGCGCTCGACGTCGCGCCCGGCGCCACCAGCTACGGCGCGCTGCACGCGCGGGTCCACCCGGTGTTGCGCGAGTTCCTGCGGCGCTTCGGTTACTACGACATCTTCCTGGTGGAGCCGAAGGCCGGGCGCGTCGTGTACTCGGTGTTCAAGGAGCTCGATTACGCGACCAGCCTGATCGACGGTCCCTACAAGAGCACCAACTTCGCCCGCGCGGTCCGTGCCGCGCTCGGCGGCAAGGACGCGACCGTCGCCGGCGCGGTCGACTTCGAGCCCTACCTGCCGTCGTACGACGCGCCGGCGGCGTTCATCGCCACGCCGGTCCGCGAGCAGGGCGCGATCGTCGGGGCGTTGGTGTTCCAGATGCCGGTCGATCGCATCAACACGATGATGCAGACCAGCGCCGGTCTCGGCGACAGCGGCGAGACGCTGCTCGTCGGCGCCGACGGTCTGATGCGCAACCAGTCGCGGTTCGAGGGCACCGACGACCTCTTCAAAACCCGCGTGGCCAACGTCGCGGCCGAGAGGGCAGTGGCCGGTGAGATCGGAGTGACCACCACCGATGGTCACCGCGGCAACCGCGCGCTGGCCGCCCATGCGCCGGTGCGCTTCGCCGGCCTCCAGTGGGGGCTGATCGCGAGCATCGACGCGGACGAGGCGCTGGCGGCGGTGTCGACGCTGCACCTCGCCGCGCTGACCGTGATCGCGATCACCGGTGCGCTGGTGGGGCTCTTCGCCTGGTTTGCGACCCAGAGCCTCTACCGGCGTCTCGGTGGCGAGCCCGAGGCGATCATCGCCGATGCCGAGGCGGTGGCCGCTGGCGACTTGAGCCCGCGTGGCGGCGTCGGTGAGTCCAGCACCGGGATTCGTGCCGGCATCGAGGCGATGCGGACGCGGCTGGCCGAGACCGTGCGCCAGATCCAGCACGGCATGGCCGGGGTCCGCGAAGGAGTGACCGAGATCGCCGGCGGAACGGAGAGCCTGCGCACCCAGCTCGAGAGTCAGGCCGCGAGCCTGGAGGAGACCGCGTCGAGCATGGAGCAGATGACCACCACGGTGAAGCACACCGCGGACAACGCGGGGCAGGCGGAGGTGCTGGCCACGGACGCCCGCAGCCGTGCCGAGCAGGGGCGCGACGTGGTCGGCAAGGCGATCACGGCGATGCAGGAGATCACCACCGCGAGCCGACGCATCTCCGAGATCACCGAGGTCATCGACGGGCTGGCCTTCCAGACCAATCTGCTGGCGCTGAACGCGGCAGTGGAGGCGGCGCGCGCGGGCGAGCAAGGCCGCGGCTTCGCGGTGGTCGCGGCCGAGGTGCGTGGCCTCGCGCAACGCAGCGCGCAGGCCGCGGGCGAGATTCGCGAGCTCATCTCCGACAGCGTGACCAAGGTCAACTCCGGAGCACGCCTGGTGGAGGAATCCGGCCAGGTGCTCGACTCCCTGGTCGGCGCGGTGCGCAAGGCCGGTGACATGGCCGGCGAGATCTCCGCCGCCAGTCGCGAGCAGGCCATCGGTATCGACCAGGTCAATCTCGCGGTGTCGAGCATGGACACCGCGACACAGGCGAACGCCGCGGTGGTCGAGGAGGCCGCCTCGGCCGCCAGGGCGATCGCCGACCAGGCGCGAGAGGTCGACGCGATGGTCGCCTACTTCAAGCTCGACGGCACGGGGTCGAGTCGACGTTGAGAGCACTCGGCCGCCCCGATGGGGTGCGGCAGGTTGGACCCCTTCGGGGTCGAGAGAGGAAATAGCGCATGCAAGCGTCGTCAGCAGTGAATGCCGGAGCGACTGCGTTCGAGGACATCCATCGTGAAGCGCACGACTCCGAGCAGTACCTGACGTTTCTCGTCGGTACCGAGCACTACGGCGTCGAGATCCTCAAGGTCCAGGAGATCAAGGGCTGGGAGGGTGCGACCCACGTGCCGAACACCATCGAGTACGTGCGCGGGGTGATGAACCTGCGGGGCGACATCGTCCCGGTGGTCGATCTCCGCGTGCGTCTCGGCATCGAGTCGCAGGTGGACCTCGACAAGAGCGTGGTGATCGTGGTGCGGGTCGAGGTCGACGGGCGCGAGCGCGGTGTCGGCATGCTGGTCGACGGCGTCGCCGACGTGTGCGACGTGCGTCGCGGTGAGCTCCAGGAGGGCGCCGACCTCTATGGCGACATTCCTCCCGAGTTCGTGCGCGGACTCGGCTCCGTCGACTCGCGATTGCTGGTGGTCTTGGAGATCGACCGCTTGCTGGAGGACGCCCTGCGCACGTCGCTGCGCGAGCACACCCCGGGGGCCCGGGTGGCGGTGAGCAACACCGCTGCCACCCCGGACCGTAACACGACTGACCGAAGCTCGAATCGAGAGGATGCCCGATGAAGATCAAGACCCGAATCAGCTCCGGCTTCGCGCTGCTCACGGTGCTGGGCGCGCTGTGCGGCTTCGCTGGCTACATCGGACTGAACGACCTCTCGCGTGAGCTGGGCTTCATCGCCGGTCCCGCCTGGGACACCGCCGACGGCGCGATGGAAGGTCAGATCGGGCTCGAGGCGCAGATGCTCGGCGCCGAGCGGATCATGAGCCGTAACGGGTCTCGGGTCGATGCCGAGCAGTTGGGGGCCGAGGGTGTCGCCACCGCCAACGAGGCCCTGGACCGCATGGCCGGCGCCGGGCTGGTGGATGCGGCAGACCTCGCTAAGCTGGCCGAGAGCCGTGCGAGCTTCACCGCCCGGCGCGATGCGGTGGTCGCAGCCTACGATGCGTACAGCGCGGCGCAGCACGAGTTGCTGGCGGGCTTTCATCGGTTCCAGAAGCTCGTCGACCGGGCGGAGGAGATCGGCGACGACCAGGTGAATGCGCTGGCCGCCGACGGCTCGCGCGCACTGACCTGGGACGCCGATGTGGGGCCGCGCTGGGCCGCCGCCGACGGCGCCATGATGTCCCAGATCGCGCTGCTCCAGTCGATCTATCACTTCGAGCGGCTGGTGGCGGGCGAGGGTGCAGCGGAGGCACGCGCCGGGATCACCGCCGCGGTCGCCGAGCTGCGCGACGAGCTCCAGGGCGTCATCGAGCATCCCACCTTCCGCAGCGCGCAGGTTCCGGCGGAGCTCGGGAATGGCTCGTTCAGCAGTACGTTCGAGACCGCTCTCACCGAGTTCGAGTCACGGCTGACGGCCGCCATCTCGGCCTTCGATGCGTTCGGGGCCGCGAAGGTGTCCTACGAGGCAGCTGCCGACGGGTTGCTCGGGCGCATCGGGGAGATCGAGGAGAAGGCGGACGGTACCGTCGAGGCGCGTAGTGCCGGCATCGCGGCGATGGTGCTGCGCGCCGATGCCATTCTCGCGGTGACCGTGCTGGTGAGCGTGATCGTGGCGGTGCTCGCGGCGGTGTGGATCGTGCGCGCCATCAGCCGCCCGCTCGACAACGCGGTGGGCGTTGCGAACCGCATCGCCGAGGGCGATCTCACGGCCCGTATCGACGCCTCGCGCACCGACGAGCTCGGGGCGATGCTCAAGGCGCTGGCCGAGATGCAGGGCCGGCTCGGCTCTGTGATCGGTGAGATCAAGGAAGCCTCCGAGCGTGTGGCGAGCGGAGCGCAGGAGATCGCCGAAGGTAACGACAGCCTCAGCCGTCGCACCGAGGCGCAGGCCGCGAGTCTCGAGGAGACCGCGTCCAGCATGGAGGAGATGACGAGCACCGTTCGTCAGACCGCCGACAACGCGCGCCAGGCCAATCAGCTTGCGGCGAGCGCCCGCGAGCAGGCCGAGAAGGGCGGCAACGTGGTCGACCAGACGGTGACCGCGATGCGCGAGATCAGCGCATCGAGCGGGCGCATCGCCGACATCATCGGGGTCATCGACGACATCGCGTTCCAGACCAACCTGCTCGCGCTGAACGCCGCGGTCGAGGCCGCGCGCGCCGGCGAGCAGGGACGCGGCTTCGCGGTGGTGGCCGGAGAGGTGCGCAATCTCGCACAGCGCAGCGCCGAGGCGGCGAAGGAGATCAAGTCCCTGATCAGCGACAGCGTCTCCAAGGTCGACGACGGCGTGCGCCTGGTCGACGAGTCCGGCCGGACGTTGGGTGAGATCGTGGTGGCGGTCAAGAAGGTGAGCGACATCATCGCCGAGATCGCCGCCGCGAGCTCGGAGCAGTCCTCCGGCATCGACCAGGTCAACACTGCGGTCGGCCAGATGGACGAGATGACCCAGAGCAACGCCGCGCTCGTCGAGCAGGCCGCGTCGGCCAGCGCTGCGATGGGCACGCAGGCGAGGACGATGGCCGAGCTGGTGTCCTTCTTCCGCCTCGCCGGTGACGGCGCTCGCGCGCCGGCACCGGTGCGTGAGGCGGCGCCGGTGCGCGACGAGGCGGACGAGTACGAGACGCGTGCCGAGGCCGACGACTCGGACGGCGACGAGCTCGAATCCTCGGAGTCGGTCTCGGGGCCGCCCGCGGGCGTGCCCGAGCGGCGCGCGGCGAGCCGACCGTGGACGCCGCCAGCCAGGCCGGCGGCGAGCAGCGCCCCTGCGTCAGCGCCCGCGAGCTCCGGTGGCGGTCGCCGTGCGGCAGCCGGTGGCGGTGACGACGAGCACTGGGAGGAGTTCTGAGTGAGCAAGCAAGCGGCATTGTCCCGAGGGGGCAACCCTCGCGGTGTGGCGCGGCAGTACTTGACCTTCCGGATCGACGACGAGGAGTACGGCGTCGACATCCTTCGGGTACAGGAGATCCGGGGCTTCGGTGACGTCACGCCGATGCCCGACGCGCCGGGGCACGTGCTCGGTGTGATCAACCTGCGCGGGGTCATCGTGCCGGTGGTGGACCTCCGGGTGCGGCTGGGAATCGCCGCCGTCGAGCCCGGACCGACGACGGTCGTGATCGTCGTCCAGGTGCCCCACGAGGGCGCCGACGTCACCGTCGGGTTGGTGGTCGACGCGGTCTCCGACGTGCGCGACGTGAGCGGTGAGGCGTTTCGCAAGGCGCCCTCCATCGGTAGCCGTGGTGGCGACCGCTGCGTCGAGGGGCTGGCCGAGGACGGCGAGCGGCTGGTGATTCTGCTGGATGTCCAGCGGGTGGTGGCATGGAGTGTCCTCGGGCTCGAGCCCGGGATGCTCTGAACGAGAGGAGTCGGGCGGATGGACACCCAAGGTGGGACGGCGGTCTGCGACATCGTGCTGAGCGGCCCGATGCTGGTCGCCAACGCGGCGGAGATTCGTGGCCGCCTGGTGGCGGCGCTCGAGCAGCCAGGAGACGTGCGGGTCGATGCCGGCGGCGTCGAGGCGATCGATACCGCGGGCCTGCAGCTCGCATTGGCGCTCGTCGGTGTGTGCGCGCACGAGGGCCGGGTCCTCGAGTGGACCTCGGTGTCGGAAACCGCCCGCACTGCGGCGGCCGATCTCGGCGTGCGCGACGCCCTTGCCTGGGGATGAACGAACTTGGCAGCCGGACAGTCCAGTATCGCAATCGATGAGGCCGCAGCGCGGCCGCGCGTCGGCGCAGCTCAGCTCACGCTCTCCGATGCGGAGTTCGAGCGTCTACGCCGCCTGGTGCGTGAGCACACCGGCATCAGTCTGAGTGATGCCAAGCGCACCCTGGTCTACGGTCGCATCTCACGCCGGATCCGCGCCCTCGGGCTGTCGGGATTCCCCGCCTACTGTGCCCTTCTCGAGAAGGACGGCGGCGACGAGATCGAGCAGTTCACGAACGCGATCACCACCAATCTCACCTCGTTCTTCCGGGAGTCGCACCACTTCGACTATCTGCGTGACAAGGTGGTGACACCGCTCAAGGGGCGGACCTCGCAGCGTCTTCGGATCTGGTCCGCCGGATGCTCGACCGGCGAGGAGCCGTACTCGATCGCCATCACCCTCGCCGAGGCGCTGCCCCGCCAGGCGCTCGGCGACGTCCGCGTGCTCGCCACCGACATCGACTCCAACGTGCTGCGCCACGCCGAGGCCGGCGTCTACGATCTCGAGCGTGTCGCCGGCCTGCCCGAGGAGACCCAGCGGCGCTGGTTCAAGAAGGGTGCGGGGCCGAACAAGGGCAAGGTCCGGGCGGCGGACGACCTGCGCGAGCTGATCTCGTTCCGTCAGC
Organism: Ectothiorhodospiraceae bacterium; assembly: GCA_024234875.1. GTDB lineage: Bacteria > Pseudomonadota > Gammaproteobacteria > HK1 > HK1 > JACKNM01. The sequence goes on from JACKNM010000005.1 coordinate 421,370, forward strand.
TCAATCTGCTCGGCTCGTGGCCGATGCGTGGCCCGTTCGACGTCATCTTCTGCCGCAACGTCGTGATCTACTTCGACCGCGACACCCAGCGCGAGCTGTTCAAGCGCTACGCGGACATGTTGCCGATCGGCGGGCACCTCTTCATCGGACACTCCGAGAGTCTGTTCAACCTGACCGACCGCTTCGAGCTGGTGGGCCGCACCGTGTATCGGAGAATCGGATGAGCCCGATGTCGGCCGCCCAGATCGCGGCCGCGCGCGCCGCGGGGCCACCGCCCTGCTTGCCGGGCTTCGAGCACGTCAACCGCTATTTCGACGCCCAGCGCGAGATGTATGCGGCGAAGATCCTGCCGGGTGAGTACTACGTCACGACCGGCGACGAGCTGGTCGCGACCGTGCTCGGCTCGTGCGTGTCGGCGTGCCTGCGCGACACGGTGAGCGGTGTCGGCGGGATGAACCATTTCATGCTCCCCGATCAGTCGCCGGGCAGGAACGACCCGTGGGCGGAGACCGGTGTGAGCGCGGCCACGCGATACGGCATCCACGCCATGGAGCACCTCATCAACGATGTTCTGAAACACGGCGGCCGACGCGATCGGCTGGAGATCAAGGTGGTCGGTGGCGGCAAGGTGCTCGCATCGATGACCAACATCGGTGCGCGCAACATCGCCTTCGTGCGGAGCTATCTCAAGGCCGAGGGCCTGCGCGTGGTCGGCGAGGATCTCGGCGACAACTACCCCCGGAAGGTCGTCTATCAGCCGAAGACCGGACGGGCCTGGGTCCGCAAGCTACGCGACCTGCACAACTCGACCCTCATCGAGCGCGAGACGAGTTACCGCAAGTCGTTGGGGCAGCAGGCGGTGGCCTCGGGCGGCGTCGAGCTCTTCTGAACAGGCAACGGAAAGCGAGCCATGAACAACAAGATTCGCGTTCTCGTGGTCGACGACTCGGCTCTGGTTCGCAAGCTGCTCACTCGCATCCTCGACGAGGACCCGGGCATCGAGGTGGTGGGCAATGCGCCGGATCCGTACGTGGCGCGTGACAAGATCAAGGCGCTGTCGCCCGATGTCCTCACCCTGGACGTCGAGATGCCGCGCATGGACGGCATCACCTTCCTGCGCAACTTGATGCGCCTGCGCCCGATGCCGGTGGTCATGATCTCGTCGCTGACCGAGCAGGGGGCGGACGTCACCCTGGAGGCGCTCGAGGTCGGGGCGGTGGACTTCATCACCAAGCCGGCGCTCGACGTCGCCCACGGACTCGACGAGTACGCGCGCGACATCGTGGCCAAGGTGAAGATGGCGGCGCGGGTGCCGCCCGGTGCCCTGGCGCGCAAGGCCAGGCGTCTGGCGGCGGTGACGACCGAGCCCGGCTCGCCGCCGCCGCCGCCGAGTCGCCGGCTGCGCACCACCGACCGGGTGCTCGCGATCGGCGCGTCCACCGGGGGCACGGAGGCCATTCGCGCGGTGCTCGAGCGCCTCGGTCCCGACTGCCCTGGAACCGTCATCGCCCAGCACATCCCGCTGGCGTTCAGCGCCTCGTTCGCCGCGCGCCTCGACCGCATGTGCCCGTTGAGCGTCAAGCAGGCCGACGACGGCGACCCGATCATCCCCGGGCACGCCTACGTCGCGCCCGGCGACTCGCACCTGATGGTGGTGCGCGACGGCGCACGCTATCGCTGCAAGCTCTCCCAGGAGGCACCGGTGAATCGGCACCGACCGTCGGTGGACGTGTTGTTCGACTCGGTGGCGCGAAACGTCGGGCCGAACGCGATCGGGGTAATCCTCACCGGGATGGGCGCCGACGGTGCCCGGGGTCTGAAGTCGATGCGCGACAACGGGGCTCCGACCGTCGCTCAGGATGCCTCCACCAGCGTCGTGTGGGGCATGCCGGGAGAAGCGGTGAAGATGGACGCGGCGTCCCACGTCCTGCCTCTGGCGGACATCCCGACCCGCCTGCTCGAGCTCGCCCGGGTCTGAGCGACTCGTCACACCCGCCGTCCCCTGGCGGGCCGGCTCCGGCTCAAGTTCCGCCTGGCCGGAGCGATAACGGTGACTATCGGAAGCTGTATCGACGTGACCATGCCGCAGATCAGGCACCACTTGCTCGACCACTACCGCTGGCCCTTGGCGGTGAGCCTCGTCGCACTGGGCTGGCTGCTCCTGCATCCGGCCAGCGGTGCCTGGGTCGTCGCCCTGAGTCTCCTCGCCTGGCCGGTGGCCATTCACCTGCGGGTCGGCGATCGCGACGGAAACCAGGCCGAGGACGACGATGTCTCCAAGGAGGAGGAGCTGGAGCAGGCGAGAAAGGCGCTGGCGGAGGCGCGCGATCTGTTGTCGCGCGACGTCGACCACCACCTCTCCCCGTCACTGCTCGAGACGCGCGAGGAGATGGACCGCGTGCGCGTGCTCATCGGTGAGGCAGTGGAGGTGTTGTCGTCGAGCTTCCACGGGCTCGAGGAGCGCGGTCGGCGTCAGTGCGAGCTGCTGAGCGACACCCTGCGCGAGATGGGTGGCGAAGGGACGCTGCTCTCGGTGGCCGACTTCACCCGCGAGCTCGACTCGATCCTGCGCTACTTCGTGGATCTGACGGTCGAGATCAGCCACCAGAGCATGAACACGGTGAACCACATCGACGACATGGCGAAGAACATGGACGCCATCGTCGACTTGCTGGGCGACGTGAAGTCGATCTCCGACCAGACCAATCTGCTGGCGTTGAACGCTGCCATCGAGGCGGCGCGCGCCGGTGAGGCGGGGCGGGGCTTCGCGGTGGTGGCCGACGAGGTGCGCAAGCTCTCCCAGCATTCCGGCACGTTCAACGACCAGATTCGCAGCCGCGTGCAGGGGGCGAAGGAGGGCGTGGAGCGGGCGCGGCAGGACGTGGGAGTGATGGCGTCGCGCGACTTGAGCGCCGCGCTGAGCGCCAAGTCGAAGGTCGACGCGATGCTCGGCCAGCTGAACGCGATGAGTCGCGCCGTCGAGACCAACATCGGCCGCATGACCCAGCTCAGCGGCGAGGTGAGCAGCGCGGTCGGCGACGCGGTGCGCTCGCTGCAGTTCGAGGACATGTCGCGGCAGCTCCTCGAGCATGGCGCGACACGTCTCGACGCGGTGGCTGCTGCGTTGTCGGCCAATGGCGGCAGGCGCGCCGCGGGACCGGCGGAGACGATTGCGAGGGTGCGCACGCAGATCGCGGAGTACGCCGCCGCCCGCGAGGCCGCCAAGGCGACTCCGGTGGCGCAGGACAGTATGGAGAGCGGCGACATCGAGCTGTTCTGAGCGACGATGTCCCCCCGAGATGCTCGCCCACGGCGAGATACGAGATCCCCCGCGGCGTGACGCCCGGGTCGGCAAGGCGAATCGGTCTGGAGGTCTGAACGGATGTCGGTGAGCGCGGATTTCGACGCGGGCTCCAAGAGCACGCGGATCAAGGTGTCTGGTCGGTTCGATTTCGGCTGCCACCAGCAGTTTCGGCAGGCCTACGAGGGGTCACCGGGCAAGGGCGGTCGCTACGTGGTCGACCTCGGCCAGACCGAGTACATGGACAGCTCCGCGCTCGGCATGCTGCTGATGTTGCGTGAGTACGCCGGTGGCGAGAGCAGCGATGTCCGCATCACCAATCCCCGAGAGGAGATCATGAAGGTGCTGCAGATCGCGAACTTCCAGAAGCTGTTCCGAATCGGCTGAGCCGTGGGCGCCGGACGGGCTCGCCACCCGGCGGCGCCCGCCCGGTCACTGCTGGTGCTCGCGCTCCGCCAGCGCGGCGGTGATGCGGGCCATGTTCTCGTAGCTCCCGGCGAGGTTGCCGACGACGCGGTACTTGCCGTTCACGATCACCGACGGAGTGCCCTGCACGCCGTATCGCGCCTGCATCACCTCGGACTTGCGCACCAGCGATTCCACCGCGAAGGAGTCGAAGGTCTTCGCGAAGTCCTCCTTCGACACGCCATGGCCGGCGAAGAACTCCATCAGGGACTCTCGGGTGTCCAGTGCCTGGCGCTTCTCGTGGATGGCCTCGAACAGCGGGCGGTGGATCTTCGCCACCACGCCGAGCAGCTCCGCGGTGTAGTAGGCACGCGCGTGCGCGCGCCAGCTGTCACGAAAGACCGCGGGCATCCGGCGCAACACCACGTAATCCGGCTTGCTCGCCTCGTAGCGCTCCATCTCCGGAAGGAACCGGAAGCAGTGCGGGCATCCGTACCAGAAGACGTCGACCACCTCGACCTTTCCGGCATCCACCTCGGTCGGCTGTGGTGGTTGAACCACCTGGTAGCGACCGTCGAGCGAGTCTCCTGACTGCTGCGCCGTGGCTGGCGCGGAGAGCGCGAGCGCAGTGGCGAGCGTGCCCGCGCCGAGGGCGAGCATCATCCGCCGTCGGCCCAGGACCACGGCGGAGCCCGGGGCCGGGTGGAGCCAGGGGGACGCGACGCGACGGAGCGGCGAGGGGGTTGGCATCGGCGAATTCCTTCGAGTCCAGAGTGTGGCGCAGCCGCGGAACTGGCCCGGGCTCCAAGACTGAGGCGCCCGCGAGGCACGAAAGTTCCCTGTCGTGGGCCGCCGCCGGCTTGCCCGGGCCCCCTGGCCCGGCCGCCGAGGGCAGCAGCGGGCCCGGTGCGTGGGCCCGCCGCGCTGGTGCTCAGTGGAGGCCGGCGATGTACTCGGCGACGGCCTCGATCTCCTCGTCCGACAGCCAGCGGGCAGCATTGCGCATCATCTGATTCACGTCGTTCGCGCGATGACCCTGGCGGAAGGCGCGAAGCTGGGCCGCAGTGTACTGCGCGTGTTGACCGGACAGACTCGGGAAGCCTGCCAGAGCGTCGCCACCGCCGCGCGGGCCGTGACAGGCGGTGCAGGCGGGGACGCCGTTGGCCAGGTTGCCGCCGCGGTAGATCTGCTCGCCGAGGGCGACTCGCTCGGCGCTGGCGAAGCCACCACTTCCGGTCTGCTCGGCGAAGTAGGCGCCGAGATTCGCCATGTCGTCCTCACTCAGCCCGGCGACCATGCCGGCCATGATGGCGTTCTGGCGCGCCTCTCCGGCCTTGAAGTCGGCGAGCTGCTTGGCGAGGTAGCCGGCGTGCTGGCCGGCGAGCTTCGGCCATTCCGGATTCACGCTGTTGCCGTCGGCCCCGTGGCAGCTCGTGCAGAGCTGCTCCGCCTTCGCCTTGCCGGCTGCCACGTCGGCGGCCATGGCATTGGCGCCGAGAAGCAGCCCCAGCGCTCCACAGAGGACGATGCTCGCGTGCGTAATCTTGGTCATTGGGTCGCCTGTCTAGCGGGGAGTGTGTTCATGCGGCGTCACGCGCCGCCCGTCGAGCCGGCCGCGATGCCGGAGGTCCGTGGTCTCGTCCGGAGCCGGTCAGCGCTGCTCCTGCCGGGCATAGAACGCCGCGATGTCCTCGATGTCCTGGGGGCTCAGGGCGGCGGCCTGGGGCGACATCAGCGGGTCGCGCCGTGCTCCCGACTTGAACGCCTCCATCTGCTTGACCAGGTAGCGCGCATGCTGCCCCGCGAGCTTCGGCCACTCCGGGTTGATGCTGTTGCCGTCCGGTCCGTGGCAGGCGGCGCAGGCCTGCGCCTTGCGCTGTCCGGCCGCCGGGTCGCCGATCCCCGCTGCCGTCGCCTGACCGGCGATCAGGATTCCGAGCGCGAGCGCCACCTTCCGCGCGGCGGCCTGGGCGAGCGGCGGACGCGGGGCTTCGGCGGCAGGGGTGGCGTGACACATGGACAGCGCTCCCGTGTACGGATTCGGGCCAACAAGAAGCCGCGCTATATAGCAGGAGCGCGCGATCGAGATCAACCGAGGCGCGCCCCTCGACTCGCCGCTCGCGGTGCGCGGGCGGGCCGTCGAAGGGTACCATCCCGACCCGGCGGCTCCGTGCCGCGACCTTACCGCCCCGGAGCCCCGACGCGCGATGCCCGGCAATCAGCGACGCATCCCCCGCCCCGAGCGAGCGCGCCCCGCGTCCGACGCGGCCGGCGCCGACGCGCTGCTCCGCCGCCGACTGCGCGCGGCGCGTTTTCGTTGCGCCATTCCGGCCGGCGTGGCCCTGCCACCGGACGAGGGCGCCGAGGTCGCCTTCGTCGGGCGATCCAACGTCGGCAAGTCGAGCGCGATCAACCGCCTCGTGGATCAGGTCAAGCTGGCGCGGGTGGCGCGCACGCCGGGACGCACGCGAGCGCTCAATTTCTTCGATCTCGACGCGCGTCGGCGACTGGTGGACTTGCCTGGCTACGGCTACGCCAAGGTGCCGGAGGCGGAGCGCCGGGCATGGGCCGGGCTCGTCGAGCGCTATCTCCGTTCGCGGGCGGCGCTGCGCGGGGTGGTCCTGCTGATGGACGTGCGTCGCCCGTTGACCCCGCTCGACCAGACGTTGCTCGACTGGGCGGTGGAGATGGCGATCCCGCTGCACGTCGTGCTGACCAAGTCGGACAAGCTCTCGCGGGGCGCGGCGGCGTCCGCCCTGGCGGCGACCCGACGCGCCCTCGCCCGCGACGGTGCGTCGCTCTCGGTCCAGCTCATGAGCAGCCTCGACGGCAGCGGCGTGGACGCGCTGCGCCGACAGGTGGGCGTCTGGCTGGAGCTGCTCGACGACGCGGCGGGTGACGCGCCGAGTCCGCCCGCTGGCTCCGGGCAAAAAGAAGCCCCGGCTCAATGTTCGGGGGGGAAGGACTGATGCCGGGGCAAAGGCCCGACGGGCCGGGGAAGCCCGCCGGATCCCGCTCAGGGAGGTGAGAGCGGGGAGCACCGCGCTGCCCGGTCGGGGGGGACCGGGCTCGGGGACGGACGCGACACGGTGCTCTGTACCCTCAGAGCGCGCCGGCAGCCGAAAGTTCCCTGCCGCGCCCCGACGAATCATGCACATCCGGCCGAATGTGTCGTCGTTGCGCGCTGCGCAATCTCGGCGGAACGCTCAAAGAGCCTTGTGTTTTCGCATAACTCTCTGATTGTGCAGGCAAAGTATCTGGTTGGTGATTTTTTGACACTTTCGTTGCAAGCCGTTGAGCGCCAGACACTTCCGAGCGTTTCGGGCAGCTCATCCACAGAGATATCCACAAGGAATGTGGATATCTGGCGCGCCGCGGCAGCCGCGACCCGTGCTCGGGCCCGGCAGCGGACGGGGCACGGCACCCGGCGGCGTCTCGGCGCCACGGGGTGGAACCCGGCGTGGGAGCATTGGCGACGCGGCGGTGACGGCCGCTCCACGCGCTGGCCGCACTGGCGTCGGACGACGAGATGCCGCCGCCCGGGCGGCCGGGCGGTGGCGATGATCGAGGTGGCGAGCCCGCGGCGCGCGAGCTGGCGGGGCTGGTCTCGGGGCCGCTCAGCCCATGCCGTACTTGCGGCGGAACTTGTCGACGCGCCCGGCGGTGTCGACGATCTTCTGCTGCCCGGTATAGAACGGATGGCAGGCCGAGCAGACCTCGAGATGCAGATCGTGCCCGAGCGTGGAGCGGGTCTCGAACGAGTTCCCGCAGCTACAGGAGACGGTGATCGACTTGTACTCGGGGTGGGTGTCGGTCTTCATCGGATGGCTCCGGCCCTGAGGTGCCTGTTGGCGGGCCGCTCGCAAGGAGCGGCGAGCCGGCTATCGTAGCTTCATTCGCTGCGTACGGAAAGCCCGCCGACGTGGTGGTGGCTCAGTCGCGTCGACGCGATTCCGGGTCGCGGGCGGCGAAGGGCACCACATCAGCCCGCTGCCTCACCACCTGTCGATGGTCCTCGTGCGCGAGCGCGAGCGACTGAATCGCCTCCAGCAGGCCGTTCGGTCCCGCCACCCGCTCCCACATCAGCTCCGAGAGCTTGATGCAGGCGGCCATCGGATTGCTGGCGCGCGAGCGCACCACGTCCGCCTTCCACTGCAGGCCCTCCAGGCGCGGGCGCAGATGGGCCGGCGCGCGCGCCATCTCGGCCGCGAGCAGGGCGGCGCGCTCGCGCTCGAACGCCTCGGGGTCCTCCTTGGCCAGGCGGGCAAACCGATCGAAGTCGAAATCGTCGGCGGAATCGGAGATGTCAGGGGGCCTGGGCTTCACCTTGGGGTCTCGCTCGAGGGCGGCACACGGGGAGAGCCTACCAACTCGCCGAGCCCGCCGGCAGCGTCGCGGCGCCGAGTTGTGACTGCAGGCACAAGCCCGCGCTCGGGAGGGCTAAAGTCCGCGGAACCCCGGGTGCGACAAGGGCGCGTCGGTCAGTCGTCGTCGATTCCCAGCCGATCCCAGAGCGCGTCGACCCGCTGCCTGACGGCGTCGCTCATCGCGATCGGCACCCCCCACTCGCGATCGGTCTCACCGGCCCACTTGTTGGTGGCGTCGAAGCCGACCTTCGACCCGAGGCCGGCCACCGGGGAGGCGAAGTCCAGATAGTCGATCGGCGTGCGCTCGATCACCGTCATGTCGCGCGCGGGGTCCATGCGTGTGGTCACCGCCCAGATCACGTCCTTCCAGTCGCGCACGTCGATGTCGTCGTCGGTGACGATGACGAACTTCGTGTACATGAACTGGCGCAGGAACGACCAGATTCCGAGCATCACCCGCTTGGCGTGGCCGGCGTACGCCTTGCGGATGCTCACCACCGCGAGCCGGTAGGAGCAGCCTTCCGGCGGCAGGTAGAAGTCGACGATCTCCGGGAACTGCTTGCGCAGGATGGGGACGAAGACCTCGTTGAGCGCGACCCCGAGCACCGCCGGCTCGTCGGGCGGCCGGCCGGTGTAGGTGCTGTGGTAGATCGGCGCGCGGCGGTGGGTGATGCGGTCGATGGTGAAGACCGGAAACTGCTCGACCTCGTTGTAGTAGCCGGTGTGGTCGCCGAACGGGCCCTCGGGCGCCACGTCGTCCGGCGCGATGTGCCCCTCGAGGACGATCTCGGCGCTCGCGGGGACCTCGAGGTCGATGCCTCGGCAGCGCACCAGCTCGGTTCGGCTGCCGCGCAGCAGGCCGGCGAAGGCGTGCTCGGAGAGCGAGTCCGGAACCGGGGTGACCGCGGCCAGCATCGTCGCCGGGTCGGCTCCGAGAGCCACTGCCAGCGGGAAGGGCTCTCCCGGGCGCGCCGCCTGCCAGTCGCGGAAGTCGAGGGCGCCGCCGCGGTGCGCGAGCCAGCGCATGATGACGCGGTTGCGCCCGATGACCTGCTGGCGGTAGATGCCCAGGTTGACCCGTGGCCTGGTCGGGCCGCGCGTCACCACCAGACCCCAGGTGATCAGTGGGCCGGCGTCGCCCGGCCAGCATGTCTGCACCGGCAGCGCGCCGAGATCGACGTCCGCGCCCTCGAGGACCACCTCCTGACAGGGCGCGTCCCGCCGCACCTTCGGTGCCATGTCGAGCACCTTCTTGAACACCGGCAGCGATCGCCACGCCTCGCGCAGCCCCCGCGGCGGGTCCGGTTCCTTGAGGAAGGCGAGGAGCCGACCGACCTCGCGCAGCGCGGCGACCGACTCCGCTCCCATGCCGAGGGCGACCCGTTCCGGGGTCCCGAACAGGTTGCCGAGCACCGGGATCCGGAAGCCGCGCGGCCGCTCGAACAGCAGTGCCGGACCGCCACGCTTCAGCGTCCGGTCGCAGATCTCGGTCATCTCGAGATTCGGGTCGACGGTCTCGGTGACGCGGCGCAGCAGGCCTCGCGACTCGAGCCCGGAGACGAACTCGCGCAGATCGCGATAGCGCATCGCCGGCTCGAGCTCCGGCGCGCCGGGCGGCAGATCGGGGGTGTCGGTGCTCAGAGGTCGAACTCCGCGACCACCGGGGCGTGGTCGGAGGGGCGCTCGAGGCGGCGCGGGGCAGTGTCGACGGTGCAGCCGGTGCAGCGCCCCCCGAGGGCCGTGGTCGGCAGCACGAGGTCGATGCGAAGCCCGAGATTGCGGCGGAAGGCACCCTGGCGGTAGTCCCACCAGCTGAAGCTCGCCGGAGCTTGCTCGAACAGGCGGAAGGCGTCGGTGAGGCCGAGCGCGAGGAGCCGCCCGAGCGCCTCGCGCTCGGGCGTGCTGCACAGGATGCGCTCGCGCCAGGCGTCCGGGTCGTGGACGTCGCGGTCGTCGGGGGTGATGTTGAAGTCGCCGACCACCACCAGGTCGCGATGCTGCTCGAGCTCACGCGCCACGTGAGCCGTCACCGCGCGCAGCCATTCGAGCTTGTAGGCGTACTTCTCGCTCCCGACCTCCTGTCCATTGACGACATAGAGATTGACGACCCGGACCCCACCGACGGTCGCGATCAGGATTCGGCGATCCGGGTCGTCGAGGTCGGGGATGTCGGTGAGCGGGTCGGTGGCGGCTTCCCGGGTCAGCAGCGCGACGCCGTTGTAGGTCTTCTGGCCCGCGAACAGCGCGCGGTAGCCGGCGGCGGCGAGCGCCTCGACCGGGAACTTGTCGTCGGTGAGCTTCGTTTCCTGCAACGCCAGCACGTCGGGCGCCTGCGTCGCGAGCCAGTCGAGCACGTGCGGCAGCCGGACGTTGAGCGAGTTGACGTTCCAGGTCGCGATCTTCATCTGTCGTGCAGTCTCCGGTGGTGCCATGCCGTGGGCGCGCTGCTCATACCCGGAACCCACCGTGACGGCGGCGGCTGCGCCAGTCGACGAGCCAGGCGCCGACGCCGACGCCGACCAGGGTGGACACGGCCAGGGCGCCCCACTCCCAACCGGGTCGGGCGAGCGCACGCTCGAGGCCGCGGGCGACGCGCGCGAGATACTCGCGAGGCTCGGCGTCGGGCGACGCCTCGTCGGTCGTGGTGGCGGGGTGGTCGGGCTCGGCCGGTACCGCCTCCCGCGCGGTGACGTCGTCGGCCCGCTGCGGCGCCGCCCGCGCCTCGGCCTCGACGGCGCGTGCCTGCGCCTCCGCCAGCGCGCCCTCCAGCTCTGCACCGAGCTGACGAAGGCGCTCGCCCTCGTGCAGGAGCTGCTCGTGCTCGGCCTCCAGCCGGGTCAGACGCGCGCGCGCCGGCTCCTCCTCGCTCAGGTAGGCATCGCCGACCCAACCGACCGTGCCGTGCTCGGTGCGGACCTGGGCGAGCGCGCCCTCGCGCGCCAGCACCGTGAGCGGGGTGCCGCTCGGCAGGAGCTCGATGACCCGACTGCGCAGGGACGCGTCCTCGTGCAGGCCGAGCTGGAGGCGATCGGTGACCCACATCTGGTCGGCGAGCACCGGTAGCGTCGCGCCGAGGGCGGCGACCCAGAGCAACGCCGGGAGACGGCGTGGGCGGGCGTGGCAGGCGCTCGATTCCTTCACCCGCTCGAGTCCTCGACCTCGCTCACCAGGCCATGACTCGCCAGCAACGCGTCGATGGTCGGCTCACGCCCACGGAATGCGACGAACAGCTCCATGGCGTCGCGTGAGCCACCGCTCTCCAGCACCGTCTCCATGAACCGCCGTCCCGGGCGCGGGTCGAGCACACCCTCCTCGACGAAGGCGGCGAAGGCGTCCGCCGCCAGCGCCTCGGCCCACTTGTAGCTGTAGTAACCGGCCGCGTACCCGCCGGCGAAGATGTGGGTGAACGAGCACGGGAAGCGGTTGCTGGCCGGCGGGCGGACCACGGCCACCTCGTCGCGCACCGCGGCCAGGGTCTCCAACACCCGACCGCCGCGCGTCGGCGCGTAGTGATGGTGGAGCAGGAAGTCGAACAACGCGAACTCCACCTGGCGCAGCATCTGCAGACCGGCGTTGAACGTCCGCGCCGCGCGCAGGCGCTCGATCACCGAGTCGGGAAGGGGCTTCCCGGTGTCGACGTGCGCGCTCATCAGGGCCAGCGCCTCGGGCTCCCAGCACCAGTGCTCGAGGAGCTGACTCGGCAGCTCCACCGCGTCCCAGGCGACGCCACGGATTCCCGACACCGCCCGATGCTCGACCCGCGTCAGCAGGTGGTGCAGGCCGTGGCCGAACTCGTGGAACAGCGTGGTGACCTCGTCGTGGGTGAGGAGCGCGGGGGCATCGCCGACCGGGCCACCGAAGTTGCACGTGAGGTAGGCGATGGGGGTCTGCACCCCGGTGTCGAAGCGGTGGCGCACCGAGCACTCGTCCATCCAGGCGCCGCCGCGCTTGCCGGAGCGCGCGTAGAGGTCGAGGTAGAACTCGCCGCGGAGGGCGCCGTCCTCGGCGTCGTCGCGCACCCGGTACAGCCGCACGTCCGGGTGCCAGGCGTCTGCGGCCTCGACCACCTCGACCCGCACCCCGAACAGGCGCCGCACGATCTCGAACAGGCCGGCGAGCACCGTCGGGACCGGGAAGTAGGGGCGAAGCGCCTCGGCCGAGATGTCGTAGCGCTCGACTCGCAGCAGCTCCGCGTAGTAGGCGAGGTCGTGACTCCCGAGCTCGGTGATGCCGTCGCGCTCGCGGGCGATGCGAGCGAGCTCGGCCAGCTCGCGCTCGGCCGCGGGGCGAGCTCGTCGGGCGAGGTCACGCAAGAACTCGATCACGCGCTCGGCGCTCGGCGCCATCTTGCGCGCGAGCGAGTACGCGGCGTAGCTCTCGAACCCGAGCAGGCCGGCCAGCGCGTGGCGGGTGGCGAGAATCGACTCGATGGTGGCCGCGTTGTCCCACTGGCCCGCATGCGGCCCCTGATCCGAGGCCCGGGTCGACCAGGCCTCGTAGAGCTCCCGCCGCAGAGTCCGATCGTGGGCGTAGGTCTGCACCGCGAGGTAGCAGGGGAAGTCGAGCGTCAGCAACCAGCCCTCGAGCCCGTCGCGGCGCGCGCGCTCGGCCGCCGCCCGGCGCGCCGAATCGGGCAGGCCGTCGAGCTCGGACGCGTCGCGCACGTGACGCGTCCACGCCTGGGTGGCGTCGAGCACGTGGTGTTGGAAACGGCTCCCGAGCTCCGTCAGCTCGCGGGCGAGCTCGCGGTAGCGCGCCTTCTGGTCGTCGGGGAGATCCGAGCCGGACAGCCGCAAGTCGCGCAGCGCGAGCTCGAGCACCCGAGCGCGCTCGGGCGCACGCGTGGCGAGGGAGGGATCGGCTGCCAGCAGTCGCACCGCGCTCGACAGCCGCGGGTCCTGGGCGAGCTCGTTGCCGAGGTCGCTGAGCAGCGGCAGGCACGCATCGTGGGCGGCGCGCAGCTCGGGTGTGTCCCGAACCGCGTTGAGGTGCGAGATCGGCGACCACGCGCGATCCAGGCGGTCGTCGAGCTCGTCGAGGGGTTGCATCGTGCCGGCCCAGGTCGGTGGTGCGGCGCTGGCGAGAATGGTGTCGCGCGCGGCGCGGATCTCGCGCGCGAGATGCTCGATCGCCGGCACCACGTGCTCGGCGCGAATGCGCGAGAAGGGGGGCAGGCGAAAGGGCTGGAGCAGGGGGTTGGGCGCCTCGTCGGTCATCGCGGTACTCGTGGTCGGGATGCCTTGCGGCGGCCGCGCGATGCTAGCAAAGCTCGGTTGGGCTCGGTAGTTGACGGCCGTTCCGGGGCCGGCGCATACTCCGTTCCGTAATGCGAATCGTTCGCATTAAAGAATCGCTTCTTACCGCATCACCCAACGGAGGATCTTCCGAGATGTCCCAGTCGCCCGTCCGGCGCCTTGCCGGCGCCCTGCTCCTCGGCGTGCTCGCCGTCCCGGTCAGCGCGGCCGAGGTCAACGTCTACTCCTACCGTCAGCCGCACCTCATCCAGCCGATCCTCGACGAGTTCTCGAAGGAGACCGGAATCGAGGTCAACGTGGTGCACGCGAAGGAGGGTCTGGTCGAGCGGTTGCGACACGAGGGACGCAACAGCCCGGCCGACCTGATGCTCACGGTGGACATCGGGCGGTTGGTGGAGCTGGTCGAGGCCGACCTGGTGGCACCGGTGCAGACGCCGACGCTCACCGCCGACGTCCCGCCGCAGTACCGCGACCCCGAGGGCAAGTGGTACGGGCTCACCACTCGGGCGCGGGTCATCATCACCTCCAAGGAGCGGGTCGCCGAGGGCGCCATCCAGACCTACGAGGACCTCGCGGACCCGAGGTGGAAGGGCAAGATCTGCACCCGCAGCGGCAAGCACGACTACATGGTGGGGCTGTTCGCCTCGATGATCGCGCACCACGGCGAGGCCGACGCGCGGACCTGGCTCGAGGGCGTGAAGTCGAACCTCGCGCGGCGGCCGCAGGGCAACGACCGCGCCCAGGCGCGGGCGATCAAGGAGGGTGCCTGCGACGTGGCGGTGATCAATACCTATTACATCGGTAACATGCTCGAGGATCCGGAGCAGAAGGGTTGGGCCGAGGCGGTGCGTGTGGTCTACCCGAACCAGGCCGACCGTGGAGCCCACGTGAACATCAGCGGCATGGCCCTGACCAAGAGCGCCCCCAACCGCGACACCGCCATTCGGCTGATGGAGTTCCTCACCGGTGATCGTGCGCAGCAGATGTATGCCGAGCGCAACGTCGAGTACCCGGTGAAGCCCGGGGTCGCGCTGGCGCCGCTGCTCGCCTCGTGGGGTGAGCTCAAGTCCGACGAGCTGGCGCTGACTGAGGTGGCGCGCTACCGCAGCGCGGCCTCGAAGCTGGTCGACATCGTCGGATATGACGACTGAGCTGGCGCCGACCGGAGCTCGCGCCGGGCCGCGGGTCCGGCGCGCCACCGGTGAGGCGTTCGACGCCTGGGGTATCGCCACCATCGCGGTCGCCGCGCTGGTGGCGATGCCGGTCGTGGTGGTGCCGCTCCTCGCCCTGTTTCCCTCCGAGAGCATCTGGGCGCACCTGGCGAGCACGGTACTGCCCGGCTACGTCACCACCACCGTCGAGCTGATGCTCGGCGTCGCCTGCGGCACCCTCGCCATGGGTGTCGGCGCAGCCTGGCTGGTGACCATGTGCCGCTTTCCGGGCCGCCGCATCTTCGAGTGGGCGCTGCTGCTGCCGCTCGCGGTGCCGGCCTACGTCATCGCCTACGTCTACACCGACCTGTTGGAGTACGCCGGCCCGGTCCAGGGGGCGTTGCGCGCGGCGTTCGGTTGGCGCAGCGCCGCCGACTACCACTTCCCCGAGATCCGCAGTCTCGAGGGGGCGGTGCTGATGTTGTCCCTGGTCCTCTATCCGTACGTCTACATGCTCGCGCGAGCGGCGTTCCTCGAGCAGTCGGTGAACATCCTCGACGCCGCCCGGAGCCTCGGGTGTGGGCCCTGGGGCGCGTTCCTGCGCGTCTCGTTGCCGATGGCGCGACCGGGCATCGTGGTCGGGCTGTCGCTGGCGATGATGGAGACCCTGAACGACTACGGCACGGTGTCGTTCTTCGCCGTGCGTACCCTGACCGCCGGCCTCTACGACGTCTGGTTGAACATGGGCAATCTCGGCGGCGCAGCCCAGATCGCGACCGTGATGTTGGCCTTCGTGGCGGTGCTGGTGGTGCTCGAGCGCGGCAGCCGACGGCGGCGGCGCCACTACCAGGGTGGGGATCGCATGGCCCGGTTGCCCGGCTATCGCCTGCGCGGGTGGCGCTGCTGGCTGGCCGTCTTCCTGTGCACCTTTCCCTTCGTCGCCGGCTTCCTGGTGCCGGCGCTGGTGCTCGCCAACCACGCCGTCGCCGAGCTGCCGGGGGGTTGGACGCCGCAGTTCCGGGGCTACGCGCTGAACAGCCTCGGTCTGTCCGCGGCGGCGGCGGTGGCCGCGGTATGCGCGAGCCTGCTCGTCAGCTATCGCCGACGGTTGCGACCGAATGCCTGGCTCACCCTCGCCACCCGCGTCGCCGGGCTCGGCTACGCGGTCCCCGGTGCGGTGCTGGCAATCGGTGTGCTGGTGCCACTCGCCGCCTTCGACAACGCCCTCGACGCGCTGGCGCGGGAGTGGCTCGGAATGTCGACCGGGTTGCTCCTGAGCGGCACCGTGGTGGCGCTCCTCCTCGCCTATGTCGTGCGTTTCCTCGCCGTCTCGATGGGCGCGGTGGAGGCGAGCCTCGCGCGGGTCACACCGAGCATGGACATGGCCTCGCGCACCCTCGGCCATGGCCCGGGCGCGACCTTTCGGCGCGTCCACCTGCCGCTCGTCCGTGGCGGTGTGCTGACCGCCGCCCTGGTGGTCTTCGTCGACTCGATGAAGGAGCTTCCGGCGACCCTGATCCTGCGCCCGTTCGACTTCGACACCCTGGCGACTCACGTCTACCAGTTCGCCTCGGACGAGCAGATCGAGCGGGCGAGCCTCGGGGCGCTGCTGATCGTGCTGGCCGGCCTGGCTCCGGTCATCGTCCTCAGCCGGACCATTGCGGCCACGCGCGCGCTGGAGGAGCATGCCGGGACGGTGCAGGCGCCGGCTCCGGCGGTCATCGAGAGCGTGCGCGCGTGATGTACGGTGCTGTGAGTAGACCGCCACTGGGGGCAACGTGGACAACACGGATCTGAAGCGGCTCGGACTCAAGGCGACCGTGCCGAGGTTGCGCGTGCTCGACGTGCTGGAGGCGAATCGCGAGGGGCACATGAGCGCCGAGGACGTCTATCGGGCGTTGCTGGACGCGGGCGAGGAGGTCGGGCTCGCGACCGTCTATCGCGTCCTCACCCAGTTCGAGACCGCCGGGCTCGTGATCCGCCACAACTTCGAGGGCCGGTCACTGTTCGAGCTGGACTCCGGCGAGCACCACGACCACATCGTCTGCGTGCAGTGTGGCGAGATCATGGAGTTCTCGGACGCCACCATCGAGCGCCGTCAGGAACGCATCGCCGAGGAGCACGGCTTCAAGATCAGCGACCACGCGCTGGTGATCTACGGCGAGTGCGTCAAGCCGCGCTGCCCGCGACGCCCTTCCTGACCGAGCACACGGGGCAGGCCGGGTCGCGACGCAGGCGTAGCGTGCGCAGATCCATGTCGAGCCCGTCGACCACCACCACCCGACCGACCAACGGCTCGCCGGCGCCGGTGAGCACCTTCAACGTCTCGACCGCCTGCATGCTGCCGATCATGCCCACCAGCGGCGCGAGCACGCCGACACGCGAGCACGGCTCGGCCTCCGGGCCGCCCTCGTCACCGTAGAGACACCGATAGCACGGGCTGTCCTCACGACGCGGGTCGAACACCGTGACCTGGCCCTCGAACCGGACTGCGGCTCCGGACACCAGCGGGGTGCCGGTGCGGAAGCAGGCGACGTTGAGCGCGAAGCGGGTCGCGAAGTTGTCGGTGCAGTCCGCCACCAGGTCGACCCGGCCGACCACCTCCTCGAGATCGTCGGCGTCGAGCGCGTAGGGCAAGGTCTCGACCCGGACCCCGGGGTTCAGGCGCCCGAGGCACCCCGCTGCCGACTCGACCTTGTCGCGGCCGACGTCCGGTGTGCCGTGTGCGATCTGACGCTGCAGGTTGGAGAGCTCGACGCGATCGTAGTCGGCGAGGACGAGCGTGCCGACTCCGGAGGCGGCGAGGTACATCGCCACCGGCGAGCCGAGCCCGCCGAGTCCGACCACCAGGACCCTGGCGTCGAGCAGCCGCTGTTGACCGGCCTCGCCGATCGGCCCGAGCAGGATGTGGCGGCCGTAGCGCTCGCGTTCGGTCTGGTCCATCGAATCCTCCTTCGGCTCGGCCACTCTCCGGCGCGTGCCGGTGATGCGCAAGGGCTAGGTCTGCGAGACTGCAGGCCTTGCCGAGGTCAGCGGTGGGGCCAGGTCGCCTCGGTCACCCGCTCCAGCCCGGCCAGGTCGCGGTGGGTCCGCGGGCAGGCGTAACCGCGCGCAGTCAACAGCGCGCGCACCGCCACGCCCTGGTCGTGCCCGTGCTCCAGCGCGAGCAGCCCGTCGGCGGCGAGGTGCCGGCAGGCCGTGTCGGCGATGCGAGCGAGGTCGCGCAGGCCGTCCGCGCCGGCGGCGAGGGCCTCGCGCGGCTCGTGGGCGAGGGCGACGTCCGTCGGCCAGTCGTCCTCCGCCACGTACGGTGGGTTCGCCGCGATCACCGCGAAGCGCACCGCCGGTGGCAGCGCAGCGCACCAGTCGCCGAGGCGCAGGGTCACGTTGGCGACACCGGTCCGGGCGAGGTTGCGGGCCGCGACCGCGAGCGCGCGGCGTGAGGCGTCGGTGGCGACCACGCGCGCACCTGGGCGCTCGGTGGCGACCGCCAGGGCCACCGCCCCGGTTCCGGTGCCGAGGTCGGCGATCGCCACCGCCCGCTCGCGCGGCACGCGCTCGAGGACGCGCTCGACCAGCAGCTCGGTCTCCGGTCGCGGCACCAGCGTGCCCGGCCCGGTCTCGAGGGTCAGCGACCAGAAGTCGCGCCGACCGACGACGTAGGCGACCGGCTCGCCGCTCGCGCGCCGACGGGCGAGGCGCAGCGCGTGGCTCGCGAGGCGGGGGGCGACGACCTCGGGACCGCTGCGGTACAGACCCGTCCGGTCGAGGCCGAGCGCGTGAGCGACCAGCACCTCGGCGTCGAGGCGCGGGCTATCCGAGGAGCCTCCGAGCGCGGCCTCGACGCGGCGCAACAGCTCGGCCGTGGTGGGCGACGGCTCGGCGGGGCGTTGCTCGCCATCACGCGCTGCGCACGGCACGGCCACGGTCGCGGTCAATCGGCGAGGGCGGCGAGCAACTCGGCCTGGTGCTCGGCCGCCAGCGGGTCGACGAGGGCGTCGAGATCGCCCTCCATCACCGCCTCCAGGCGGTACAGGGTGAGGCCGATGCGATGGTCGGTCACCCGCCCCTGCGGGAAGTTGTAGGTGCGCACGCGCTCGGAGCGGTCGCCGCTGCCGATGAGCCCACGCCGCACCCCGGCGCGCTCCGCGGCCTGGCGCGAGCGCTCGGCGTCGAGCAGCCGCGCGCGCAGCAGCGACATCGCCCGCGCGCGGTTCTTGTGCTGGGAGCGCTCGTCCTGGCACTCGACCACCGTCCCGGTCGGCAGGTGGGTGATGCGCACCGCGGAGTCGGTCTTGTTGACGTGCTGACCGCCGGCGCCCGAGGCGCGGTAGGTGTCGATGCGCAGCTCCGCCGGGTTGATCTCGATCTCCGACACCTCGTCGGCCTCCGGCAGCACCGCCACGGTGCAGGCCGAGGTGTGGATGCGGCCCTGGGACTCGGTGGCCGGCACCCGCTGCACCCGGTGCCCGCCCGACTCGAACTTGAGCCGCGAGTAGGCACCACGGCCGTCGACGCGCGCGATCAGCTCCTTGTAGCCGCCGTGCTCGCCGTGGCTCGCGCTCACCACCTCCACCGCCCAGCCCTGGTCCTCGGCGTAGCGCGAGTACATCCGGAACAGGTCGCCGGCGAACAGCGCCGCCTCGTCGCCGCCGGTGCCGGCGCGGATCTCGAGGAAGACCCCGCGCTCGTCGGCGGGATCCACCGGTGCCAACAGGCCGCGAAGCTGCTGCTCGAGGCGGTCGCGCTCCTCGCTCGCCTCGTCGAGCTCCTGACGGGCGAGCTCGCGCAGCTCGCTGTCACTGTCGGCCAGCATCTCCCGCGCCGACGCCATGCG
>JACKNM010000006.1 GCA_024234875.1 Ectothiorhodospiraceae bacterium
GTCCACAGCTTCCCGCGAGCGCGATCCACGCGCTGCGGGCCTGCGGTGCGGACGCATACCGCAGCGCTGCCGGCAGCGCACTCGGCAGCAGGTCGTCGGGTGCGAGCGGCGAGGCGTCGCGCCCGCGCACCAGCAACCGGCTCACGTCGGCGCGCGTGCGCTCGGCGCACGCCTGCGCCACCAGCGCCTCGGCGCTGACGAAGGCCGACGGCAGCGTGACCAGCGTGCTGGCCACGTCCTCGTTGGGCGACTCGATGACCACCTCGCCGTCGATACCGAGCGCCGACGAGGCGTCGATGCGGCTCGTCGGGTCGGCGATCAGATGCTCGGTGACGATGCGGATGTTGCCGCCGCGCCCGCCGAACGCATTGGCCACGATGCGCCCGCCGTCGAGCACCACGAACACCGGGTCGATGTCGATGTTGCCGCCGTCCCCGTCGCCGTCGCTCACCGAGGTGGTGATGGCACCGTCGCGCAGGTAGAGCAGCGTGCCCACGTTCACCACGATGTCGCCGCCGTCGGCGCCGAGCGCCTCGGTGGTGATCGCGCCGCCGTCGACGAGGCGCGCGAGCTCGCTGGCGAGAACGGTGACAGTGCCGGCGAGTCCGCGACCAGTGCTGCTGGCGGAGATGCGCGCGTCGTCGGCGACCGTGAGGCGGGCGACTGCGATGGTCACGTCGCCACCGTCGCCCGGGTCCGGGGCGACACTCGCGGTGGCACTCGAGATTTGCGCGCGCCCGCCGAGCGCGAGCGTCGCGGTGTCGATGAAGACGTCGCCGGCGTCACCGGTGCCCGGGCGCGCGATCGGCACCAGCGCCTCGTCGCGCACGAACTGGTTCTCGGCCACCACCTGGCTGGAGACGCGCGCGTCTCCGGTCATGGTCATCGCGGTGGCGGCGGTGATGGTGACGTCGCCGCCGGCCCCGCTGACCTCGGTGCCACTCGAGATCACGGCCTCTCCCGCGAGCCGCACGACGTCGGCGTCGATGCGCACGTCACCGCCGGCCCCGGCGCCGAACGAGGTGGTCGCGATGACGGTGCGATCCGCCATGTCGAGGATCCGCGCGTCGCGGACCTCGATACGGCCTCCGTCGCCGTCGGTCAGGGTGTTGCTGATGAGCCACGATTCCTCGCGCATCGCGATGTCGCGGACGTCGACCACGATGCTGCCGCCGTCGCCGGCGCTTCCGGCGAAGGACGAGGTGTCGACGGTGGCGGTGCCGGCGGTGCGCAGCGTCTCGGCGGAGAGCAAGACCGTGCCCGCGTTGCCCGATCCTTCGAAGGCGGTGCGAGCGGAGACGAAGACGTCGCCGTCGAGGTCGATGCGGGTGGCGCGGATGGCGATGTTGCCACCGTGCCCGGGGCCGAGGGCGTCGGCGGTGATGCCGCTCGCCTCGCGGAGCGCGAGACGGTCCGCGGTGACGGTGATGTCGCCGGCGTCGCCGGCGACATGGGTGTCGGTGGTGAGCTGGGTGGAGCCGGCGAGGTCGATGGACGGCGCGTCGATCACGATGTGACCGCCGTTGCCGGCACCGAAGGTGCGGGTGTCGACGCGGGCGACACCGTCCGCGCGCACCTGCCCGGTCGCCTCGATGCGCACGGGGCCGCCGTCGCCCGGCCCGCCCACGTTCACCACCGATTGCACCTGACCGCCGTCGAGCCATAGCCGGCCGGCGAGGATGTGCACACGCCCGCCGCCGGCACCGCTCGCGTCGACGTTGGCGCGAAACGAGATTCGGTCCTCGCGCACGGTGATGTCGCCCAGCTCGGTGGACTCGGTGCGCACGAGGTCGGGCGCGTCGACCGCGATCGCGCCGGTCGAGGCCGCGGCGATGCGCACCGCGCCGTCGGCGGCGACCAGGCGCCCGTGGTCGATGGTGACGCTGCCGCCGACCGCGTCGAGGGTGCGGCCATCGGGGACCCTGAGCGTCGCGCGGTCGACGGTGACCGGCCCGCCGGGGCCGAGGAAGCCGAAGGCGGCCGGCGCCGCCGCGGTGAGGCGCGTGCGGGTGGGGTCCGCGGCGTCGAAGCGCCCGCCGTCGGCGAGCGTCACGTGGTCGGCGCCGGCGACGTGGAAGCCGCCGCCGAGGTCGAGGCTCGCGTTGGGGCCGAAGAGAACGCCCGCGGGATTCACCAGCCACAGATCGGCGCCGGGGATGGTGGCGGAGAGGCGCCCGTCGATACTGGAGGCCGAGCCGCCGGTCACGCGGGCGAGCACGTGGGCGATGCCGCCGGGGCCCGAGAAGGTGGCGCTCGTGCCGGTCGGCAGATCGAAGCGGGTGAAGCTGTGGAAGAGGTTGCCGCCGATGCGCGCACCCAGGGTGTGGGGGATGGCGTGATCGGGGCCGGGGATGACGCGGCCCGGGCCGACGGTACCGTCGGTCACGACCTGGGCGCCGGCGTTCGCGCTCGCGAGCAGGCCGAGAACGGCGATGGCTCGGCGGGTCGCGCGGCGCCCGCTCACAGCCAGTTCCCGATGAGCAGGAAGGGGGCCCAGTAGGCGGGGTGGCGGTAGCGCGGGTCGGCGAGCATGGCGCGTTGCGCGGCGCCGAGCGCGGCTGCCTTGCTCGGCGCGCCGGAGCGCAGCCGCTGGTAGAACCCGAGCACCACGTCCGCGGTGGCGGCGTCGTCGACCGACCACAGGGTGGCCAGCGCGCTGCGCGCGCCCGACTTGACCGCGACGCCGGCGAGGCCGAGTGCCGCGCGCGGGTCGCCGGCTGCGGTCTGGCAGGCGCTCAGGGTCAGGAGCTCGAGCGGCTCGGGGCGGAACTCGCCGATGCCGACCAGCGCCTGCAGCCGGTCCATGGTGATGCGCCCGTCGTAGGAGAGCAGGAAGGTGTCCTCGGGGTCGGGCGCGAATTGACCGTGGGAGGCGATGTGCACGATCCGGTAGGGCCTCGCCGCCAGCGCCTGCTCGAGCGCGGGGAGGCGGAACGCGTCGTCGGCGAGCACGCGCGCGTCGAGGAGCGCGCCGAGCCCCTCGAGCTCGCGCGGCACTGCTGGCAGCGGGGGAAAGTCCTGCACCGCCTGGGAGACGCCGCCGAGCAGGGCGTCGGCGTCGGTGAACGGGCGGCGTCCGGGGTCGGTGAGGTGCAGGCCCGGGGTGGTGGCGAGTGCGTAGCGCTCGACGAGAAATCGCTCGCCGTCGTGCAGCGCCGCGGGTGGGATGAGGTGCAGGGCTCCGTTGGGGACCATCACCAGGGTGTCCACGTCTGCAGCGTCGAGCAATTTCTGCACCGGTGCGACCAGCCAGTCGTGGATACGGCGCGCGGGGCGGAGGTAGCGCCGGTCGGTGCGCCGCTCGAGCAGCGCGCGCAGCCGGTGGACCTCGGTCTCCAGCTCGCCTCCGCCGACCGGCGCCGTGACCTGGTGGATGGTACCGCCGATGCTGACCAGCAACTCCAGGCGATCGGCGAGAGGCACTGCGTAGAGCACCGCGGTGCGCGGCTCGAGCGTGTCGATGCCGGCGGTGCGCGCCCGCAGCTCGGCGACGCAGCCGTCGCGGAAGTAGTCCTCGATCTCCACCGCCTTGCGCAGCTCGACCACGTCGCGCGCCTCGCGCAGCCGCGCCTGGCGGGCGGTGTCGGTCTCGTCGCGTGGCCGGTCGGCAAGCAGCAGGTCGGCGAGCTCGAGATACATCGGCGCGAGCACGCCGGCCGGCCCGCGCACGAGACGCCCGGCGCCGAGCTCGGCGCGGATGCCGCGGGTGGTCTCCACCGCGAGCCGATACGCGGCGAGCGCCTCGGCCGGCCGGCCGCTCGCGCGCAGCAGGCGCGCGACTTGCCCGTGCCAGCGCGCGACCTGCTCGGTGGCGCCCGCGGACTGCGCGAGGGTGAGCGCGGCCCGGCTGCGGCGAAGCGCCTCGGGGGTGTCGCCCCGGGCCTCGAACCATGCCGCCAGCTCGCCCTGCGCGAGCGCATGGAGCCGTGGCGCGTCGATGCGCCGCGCGCGCTCGAGCGCGTCACCGAGAAGACGCCGCCGGAGAGTGGACGATCCGGCGGGTGTCGCGTCGGCGAGCGCGAGACCGAGCAGCACGGACTCGCTCGACGCATCGGTGATGCGCGCGGCGGCGTCCTCGGCGGCGGCGATGGCCGCCGTCGCATCGCCGGCCGCGGTGAGCGCGCGGACCCGGTTCACTCGCGCGCGCAGCGCCATCGCCGGCTCGCGGGCAGCGTCGGCGTGACGAATCGCATCCGCGTAACTTCCGGCGGCCGCCGAGGGATCTCCGCGCGACAGCGCGAGGTTGCCGCGGTTGCCGTACGCGTGAGCGAGCGCGGCGTCGCCGGCCTGCGGCCCGAGGGCGATCGCGGCGTCGAGCGCGGCCGCGGCCGCGGCCGGTCGCGCCTCCAGCAACAGCAGGTCGGCCTGCTCGGACAGTGCCAACACCTCGAGGTCGGTCCGTCCGGCTTCGGCGGCGGCGCGGCGTGCGGCGTCGAGCGCCTGCGCCGCCTCGCGCAGCAGACCCTGGTCCCGCAAGGCCGCGGCGTGGACGAGAGCGACGCGGGCGTCGCCCGCCTGGGCGGCGAGCACCGGCGTCGCCGGCCCGAGCCAGAGCGCGAGCCCGAGCAGCGCGGCACGTGCGGTGGGCGAGGCTGGTGGTCGTCGCGTCCGCACCGCGCTCACAGCAGCTTCACCCGCAGCGCGAAGTGCAGGCCGTCGTCTTGCAGGTCGCGGTCGGTCGCGCGTGGCACGTCGTCGAGCGCGTGCCCGTAGAAGAGCTCGCCCTCGATGTGCGCGTTCGGACTCCAGCGCACCCCGAGCCCCACCGAGCGCAACTCGTCGGTGGTGCCGCCCGTCCCACGGGTGTCCCAGCCGCGCCCCCAGTCGACGAACGGAATGACCTGCACCAGCCCGTCGGGTTCACCGCCGAGCCCGGGCACGCGCACCTGCCCGAGCGGGATGCGGAGCTCCGCCGATGCCACCACCCCGTTGTCGCGATTGAGCGTGCTCTCGCGGTAGCCGCGCACCGTGCTCGCACCGCCGATGGCGAGCTTCTCCGACGGCAGCAGCGGGTCGTTGGCGAATTGCGCCGCCACCCGCACCGCGAGGTCCGCGTCGTGCCACGGCGTGCGCTCGACCCACTGCGCCTGTCCCCGCCAGGCGAGGTAGCGCCCGTCGGGCAGGCCGTGGTTACGCGTCGCGCCGAATGCATCGACCCCGAGCCGGAAGCTGGACCGCAGCGCCACCACCCGCGTCGCCTCGCGCGCGGTCCACGACTGATCGAACGAGAGCACGGTCACCCGCGTCTGCCCGTCCACCACCCCGGGCGAGAACCCGAAACGCTGGCCGAGCAGGAAGGTCTCGGTGTGGCGGCGCTCGACGCCGATCTCCACCGCGAGCTCGCGTCCCGGCTCGCGGATCAGGGGATGGCGCAGATACACCCCGAGCCGGGTGAGCGCGCTCTGGATGTCCAGCACGTCGAACGGTTCCGCCACCACGGTGGAGTCGCTCGACTCGTACTCGATGCCGAGCGTGGTCTCGCTCGGACCGAGCGGGATGGCATAGCCGAGCACGTGGTTGTCGAAGCCGCTGTCGAGCGCGACCGAGGCGTGCGCGGTGTCCCCGCGGCCGCTCAGGTCGTGGTGCCAGGCGGTGAGCGTGAAACGCTCCGCGCCGATGCTGGGCGAGCGGTGATTGTCGAACGCGACGGTGGCGCCGTAGGGCCGCTCGTCCTCGACCCGCAGCCGCAGCACCGACTCGCCGGGCGTCGGGCCCGGCGCGAGCTCCGCGTCCACCCGCGCGACCAGCGGGCCGTCCTCGAGCAGGCGTAACCGCGCCGCGAGCTCGTCCATCCGCAGCGGACCCTCGGGTCGCACCCGCGGCACCAGCCAGGACTCGCGCAGCCGCGTCGGCGACTCGACGCGGACCTCGCCGAGCCGCCCCTCGACGATCTCCATCGTCACCGTGCCGTCGGTGACCACCTGATCCGGGATGCGGGCACCGGAGGTGAGATAGCCGTGGTCGACGTAGTGCCGGGTCACCGCGAGCCGCGCTGCCTCGAGTTGCTCGGCGGTGAGCGTGCGCGCCACGTGCTCCCTCACCACCGCGGCGAGCGCACTCGCGTCGAACACCGTGTTGCCGACGAATCGAAACCGTGCGACGTGCACCTGCTCGATGGCGGAGAGGGTGGGGGTGGGGGGCGGCTCCGGCAACGACTGCGCGAGCGCGATCGGTCCGACCAGACATGGGACGAGCAGCAGCGCGCGGCCGGCTCTGGCCCCGCCAGCATCTCGAGATCTCGCGGGGATCCGGGTGCCTCTCATGGCGTGAGCGGTG
Source organism: Ectothiorhodospiraceae bacterium (assembly GCA_024234875.1). GTDB lineage: Bacteria > Pseudomonadota > Gammaproteobacteria > HK1 > HK1 > JACKNM01. The sequence goes on from JACKNM010000006.1 coordinate 6,277, forward strand.
GTGCTCCGGCGATGCACGGCCGTCCTCGACCTCCGTCGCTACAAGCAGAGCATGAGCACGCGGCCGGTCGCGAGTGGGACCGGGACGCAGGTCTCTCGGTCGTCGCGTGGGGGCGCGGGCTCTGGAACGGGCTCTGGATCGGGCTCCGGGTCGGGGTCGGGGTCCGGGGGCGGTTCCGGTACCGAGCTCGGGTCGGTCGGGTCGGTGCCCGCGCCTTGCTCGTCGGCGTTCGTGCTCCCGTCCTCGTCGGGGTCGTCCGTCGCACGCGCTGCGAGGGTGCCGAAGTGCTCGATCTCCCAATCGTCGGCGAGGCCGTCGCCGTCGGTGTCCGCACCAGGGCGCACCAGGAAGATGTCGCGCGTGCTGCCGGTCACCGGGAAGTGCACGCCCGCGAGCTGCTTCGCATGGAAGCCGCTCGCGGTGATGCCGACGTCGGCCACGCTGTCCTCGCGATAGTTGAGGGTGTAGCGGCCGTCGGGCGGCAACGAGTACACGAGGTAGACCTGGTCCGGTGGGGCGCCGGCCGCGAGCACCGCGCCGACCACCGGCGCGCCGGTGCCGAGCTCGCGCACGTGGCCGCGCACGAAGCCCGGAAGCGCCGGGGAGGACTCGACCGAGAGCTCGTACTCTGCGTCGAGCCCGGCGACCGCGGTGTCCTCGCGGCGAATCCGCACGAGGACCTCGCCGTCGATCCCGTCGACGAAGATCTCGGCGATGTTGCTGAACGCGGAGGTGGGGCCCGCGGTATCGTCGGCGATGCCATCGCCGTCGATGTCGACCTCGAGGATGATCCCGGCGCGCCCGCCGACGTCGTTGAGGATGACGGTGTAGAAGTATTCCGCCGAGACCGGGAACTTGCCCCAGTCCTCGTCCGACGGATCATGGAAGTCGCGGGTCAACACCTCGCCGGGCACCGGGCCACTCACGTTGTTGACCGGAAGGGGGACGGCTCGCTCGGGCGCGTCGTCGTCCTCGAAGGCATCGGGCGGGACGGACGCGGGATCACACGGATCGGAGTCGTACGCGAGCTCGGTGACGTTGTCGGTGCCGTCACCGTCGGTGTCGACGTCGGCGTCGACGCGGTCGCCGTCCAGACAGGTATTCGCCGCCTCGTAGGCATCGTCCATCCCGTCGCCGTCGCGATCAGGGTCCGCGCCGTCGCCGACGCCGTCTTGGTCGAGGTCGGCGCTCTCGTTCGGGTCGGTGGGAAAGGCATCGCCCCCACGCGCTGCGTCGAAGTACACGCCGTCGCCATCGGGGTCGGCGCCACAGTAGTCGAGCACCGCTGCCATCGCCGACGTCCGTGCGGCGGCACCGGAGATCGCCTCGAACGGAAAGGTCCAGAAGGTGCGCTTGGAGCCGACGGTGCGCGCAATCGCGGCCGAACCGGCGTTGCCTTGCAGCACCGTGTCGAAGGCGAAGCGCGGGGCCACCGCGTCGCTCGCGTTGGTGTATCCGGCCGGGTAGACGAGAGCGAACGGACCGAGCCCGTCGAGCTCGCCGATGCCGGTCACCGAGGTGTGGCCCACGTTCTCGGTCACCGCGTCCGCGCCGAGAATACCGTTCATGAAGTTCGTCAGCCCACGCGCGGCGTGGTAGCCCTGACTGGACACGAAGCGACAGCCGCCATAGTCGAGCAGCGCGTCCTCGCCCGCCGCCCCCGGTCCGGTGGCCGGCCCGGCGGCATTGCCGGTGAACCAGGCGACGGCGTCATGACGCGCCAGGGTGACGACGTCCGGCTCGACGTCGCTGCCCAGGGTGTCCCACACCTCGTGCGAGACGCCGAGATCGTCCAGGGCGGCGACATAAGCCGCCCGCGCGTCCGGTGCGTCGGCATCGTCGTCCACCAGCAGCACCGCCGAGCGTCGCTCCCCACGGTAGAGCCCGAGGCCGTCGAGCCCGAGCATCAGGGTCGCTCCCGGTCGCCCCGGGCTCGACGCCAGCGCCAGGACTCCAGCCGGCCAGCTCGCGGCCTCGCCGGCGGCGGAGGTCTGAACGCCGGGCGGGGTTACGTCGTGCCAGGTCGTGCCCCGATCGGCGCTCTCGTAGACCCGGACTCGGCCCTGGGTGGTGCCGGCGACCACCACCGTGCCCGGTCGCGCGGCGTCGGTGGCGAGGCCGGCGACCCGCATCGCCTTCGGCAGTGGCAGGGTCTGCCAGGTGAGGCCGGCGTCGTCGCTACGTGCGAGCCCCGCGGCCGAGCCGGCGTAGACGGTGGTCGGGCTCGCGCTCGAGTCGAATGCAAAGTTCCGCCAGTCGAACCAGCCGGTCGCCGCGAAGTCGAGCACCTTGGACCAGGTCGCACCGTGATTCGTCGAGCGGTAGATGGCGTCGAGCCCGCCGGCGAAGACGGTGCCGGGCACGGCGGGGTCGACCCCCAGACCCTTCACGTCGGCGAGGCCGATCCCCGTCGCGTCGCAGCGCCAGCTCACCCCACCGTTGTCGGAGCGGAACAGACCGACCGTGGTTCCGGCATACCAGCGATCGGGATCGACCGGGTCGGCGGCGAGTTGCCACACCGGAGGCAGCGCTCCGCAGCCGGGCGCGGTGACGTTGGATTGCGACCAGTGCCGTCCGAAGTCCACCGACGTGTAGACGGAGAAGAAGCGCACCGCGAACAACGCGCTCGGCTGGACCACGCCGCCCACCACGATCGGCTTCGGGTGGACCGCGACTTGCGCGATTCCACCGGTGAGCGGGTCGCCACTCGGGCGATGCCAGCCACCGTTTCCGCTGCAGCTCTTCATGACCCCACCACCATCGGTGGCGAGATAGTGGACGGGGGCGTCGGTGAAGCAGTAGCCGGGCTCCGGAGGGCCGACGACGACGCCGTGAACGGTGTGATTGCCGAGCCCCGCGCCCAGGTCGGCCCACGTCGAAGCTCCAGCGCGCAGGACGCGAAGTCTCCGCGCGCTGAACCCCTGCGCGATGTAGATGTCGGCATCGGTATCGGTCGGGTCGGTCGTCAGCCGCACCGCCTCGAGCGTTCCGCTGCCGTCGTCGAGCGCGGTCCAGCTCTCGCCGTCGTCGACGCTGCGGTGGATTCCTTGCCCGGCGCGCCCGGCGAGCAGACGCCTCCCGCTGGCGGAGGAGGAGATCGCCAGCAGATCGGCCGAGCCCGTGACCGGGCCGACCATCGCGACCCAGGTCTCGCCGCCATCGGTGGTCCGGTGCAGGCCGCTCGGGGTGGCGGCCAGCGCGAAGTCGCCGTCGCTCGCGTCGACGGCGAGCATGACCACGTTGAGATCGGCGAGCCCCTGGCTCGCCGGGGTCCAGGTCTGGCCGAGGTCGCGGCTACGCCAGACCCCGTCACGGTCGGCGGTACGCGCATAGATCACCCCGGTGCCGGCCACGACCTGGCGCACGGTGCGATTGGCGAGGGCTCCCGGGAGTCGTGCCCAGGTCTCCCCGGCATCGGCGCTCGCCGCGATTCCGAGGCCGGTCGCCGCGTAGATGCGGTTGCCGTCGGTCGGGTCGACCGCCAGCGCGTTGACCGAGTTGCGCGACGGGAAACGCCCGAGGCGATGCCAGTGCGCGCCGGCGTCGTCGGAACGGTAGAGCGCCGTCGGGATCGAGAAGACCCCGGAGGCGGCGCTCGCCGCGTACACCGTGCCCGGACTGCTGACCGAGCGCGCCGCCATCGACACCGCGCTCGCGAGGCCCGCCGCCGACGGCGTGAAGGACAGCCCACCGTCGGTGCTGCGCAACATCCCCGCGTCACCGGTGACCAATACGATCTGACCTTCCGCGGTGGGCAGTGCCGCGAGTGGCTCGACGCGCAACTGATCGGCGTCCGGCCAGGTGACCGGTTGCGCGGACCAGTCGTAGGTCGAGGTGGCCAGTGCGGGGTGGACGAGACCGATCGAGACGAAGAGCAGCGCGTGCGCCACCAGGCGACGCAGGGCCGCTGCACCGCGACTCGTCGCTTCGCCGCTGCGACGGCGATGCATCGGGGTGGGAATCGAAATCCGATTCAATGTCGAGCCCAGGATCTCGCCCACTCGAAACCCCACGGATGCCAGCCGCGGATTCATCGCCCTCCTCGTCGATTCCCCTGGCCTTGCGCCGGCGTGGCCTCCAGTGGCCTGCCGAGCGTCTGAAATCGCGCCGTGAGGCGTGACACTAGCATCGACATCGCGCGGATGACCATGGTGACCGGCACCGATTGATCGCCACCACCCGCTCGCGCACGCCGGTGCGTGGCCCGTCGTGATGGAGTCGTCAGTCCCGCTCCGGGGACCGCTCGGACATCGATGGCCTCGCGCCAGCTCTTGTCCGCTCGCTCGCAGTGCCAGGGGATCGGTGGAATGCTCCGTCGCCGATCGCTATCGGATCGACATGCGCGCTGCCGTGGAAGCGCTCGACGTCATTGTCGGTCGGATGGACCACGCAGCCATGCTCCTTGGCGTGGAGCCCGAGACGCCGTCATCAGTCGCATCGGCGGGCAAGGTCGACGTGTCGAGGCGTGCTGTGTTCAGATGCGGCTGGTCGCCGAGTGAGCGCGGGATGCCCGACTAGGGCTGCTGGACACGTATCCGCCCACCTCAGCAAGGGAGTGACCCATGACCCCGAGCGCACTGCCCGCCGTCTTCGCACTGATCCTCACGGGCCTCCTCGGTCCGACGGCTGCGCACTCGGCCGAGGACGATGCGCTTCGGGTCAACGCGGTGGTCGCCGAGCAGCGATCGATCCGCGAGTGGGTCTACGGCCAAGGTACCGCGCGCTCGGCACGTCGCGAGTTCCTGATGTTCGAGGTTCCAGGGCGGGTCGAGTGGGTCCGCGGCGGTGCAGACGGCGACGAGCTGAAGGAAGGCGACATCGTTCGTGGGCCCGAGCCCGGCGAGCGCCTCGGCGAGCTCCTCGCGCACCAGGATACGCGCGAGCTGGACGCGGAGATCGACTCGGCTCGATCGGTGGTCCGTGAGGCACGGCAGCAGCTCGTGGGCGCCGAAGCCGAGCTTGCTCGCGCCGAGGCCCGGGCACGTCAGGTGGACCTCGATCTCGACCGAAAGGCTGCGCTGCAGCGCCGCCAGGCGATCTCGCGTGCCGAGTACGACGTCGCCGCAGCGGCCGCAGACGAGGCACGCGCGGGCGTCGCCGCCGCTCGAGCTGCCGTCGACGCCGCTCGCGCCGGAATTCAGACCGCGACCGCACGAACGCGTTCACTCGAGGTCGCCCGCGAGAAGCTTCATCTCTACGCCCCGATGGACGGCGTGGTGGCGAGCGTGAACGTGAGCCCCGGTCACTACTGGTCTCCAAGCTTTCTCAACACGTCGAGTGAGGAGGCGGTCCTGCGGACGGTGCCGATTCTCATCATCGATCCGACTCGGCTCGAGGTCACCGTCGACCTGCCGAGCTTCGATGGCAGCCGAGTGCGGGAGGGACAGCTCGGTTTCCTGCTCACCGCGGAGACCGCGGAGCAGGCTGCCGCGCTCGGTGCCGGCGCCGGGAGTATCGAGGAGCTCGCCCTGCCAGCGATCGTCCACGCTGTCAGTCCGATGGTGAGCCCGCAAGGGCGTTCGATCCGCACCAAGCTGCGCACCAGCGGGCCGGTCGGCGGGCTTCGCGACGGGATGCACGTGAGCGTGTGGATCGTCACCAACGAGAAGGACGACGCCGTCGTCTTGCCGCGCAACACCCTGGTCTTTCGCGGTGTCGAGCCTCTCGTGTTCGTGGTCGACGACACTGGTATGGTCGAGCGGCGTGAAGTGACGCTCGGCATTCGCAGCATCGACGAGGTCGAGATCCTGACCGGCCTGAAACCTGGCGAGCGGGTGGTGACTCGGGGTCGTAACCGCTTGACCCAGGGTATGCGAGTGCGCGTGGTGGAGGCGATGCGGTGAGTGGCGACCGCGACGCCGCGGCAGTGAGCGGGCTATCGCGGTTCCTCTTTCTGCGCCCGACGCTCGGCCTTCTCATCGTCGCCATCTCCACGCTGGGAGGGGCGCTCGCCCTCACCGGGATGGTCAAGGAATCGACGCCAGATCTCGAGGTTCCGATCGCGACGATCGAGACCCGTTGGCCAGGCGCGGACCCCGAGACCATCGACCGCGAGGTTACCGCCGAGATCGAGAAGGAGCTCAAGTCACTCGACGGGCTGAGGAAGCTGCGTAGTGCGTCGTTCAGCTCGTTCTCGGTGATCACGGTCGAGTTCGACCCGGCCATCGAGCTGTCGGACGCGATGGCACGACTGCGGGAGAAGATCGACGACGCCGAGAGCGAGCTGCCGTCGGACGCGGAGGCTCCGGTCGTCACGCAGAAGTCGGTGACCGACACGCCCGTCATCTCTCTCGCGATCTTCGGTGAGGTCGAGCCGACACTCCTCGGACGCACCGCGGCTCGTCTGCAGGCGCGCCTCGAGCGGGTCGAGGGCGTGAACGAGGTCGATCTCTCGGGGCATCGCGAGGAGATCATCCGCATCCGGCTGCTCCAAGCTCGCCTCGCAGCCCTCGGCCTCTCGCCCGCGACGGTCCGCGACCGAATCCAGGGTGAGAACCGAGACCAACCGTGGGACCGGTTCGAAGGCGCCACCATCAGCGCAACGATGCGGCTCTACGGTCGCTTCCGCTCCGTCGAGGACTTGCGCGATCTGCCGGTTGCTCGTCTGGCCACCGGGCGCGTCGTTCGACTGGCGGAGGTCGCGGAGGTCCGTCGCGACCTCGAGCGCGAGGTGAGCACCGTGGCCCTGAGCTGGAAGGGCGCGCCGTACCGTGCGTCGGTCGACGTGGGAATCAAGAAGATCCCGGGTTTCGACACCCTGGAGGTGATCGAGCGCGTGCGTTCCGCGGTCGACGAGCAGACGTCCCGACCAGACTGGCCGCACGGTTTGGAGGTCGCTTTCACGGCGGACCAATCGGAGGCGATCGACGATGACCTCAGTGCCGTCGCGAGCAACGCGTGGCAGGCGATGGTGGGCGTCTTCCTGGTTCTCTTCGTGGTCTTGTCCTGGCGCGAGGCGCTCATCGCCGGGCTCGCGATTCCCGTCACGTTCATGCTCTCGCTGGCCATCGTGTGGTGGCTGGGTCATACCCTCAATCAGGTCGTGGTGGTCGGTCTGGTGCTGGCCCTGGGCCTCCTGGTCGACGTGTTCATCCTCATGATGGAGGGCATGCACGAGGGGATATTCGGGCAGCGGCGAAGCTTCGACGACGCGGCCCTTGCCACCGTGCGCGCCTATGCCGCGCCAGCCTTCGCGGGTCAGATGACCACGATTCTGGCGATGGCGCCGCTCCTCGCGATCGGAGGCCTGGCCGGAAAGTTCATCCGCATCGTCCCCGAGACAGCCATCACCACGCTCGTCGTCTCGTTCGTGGTCGCGCTGCTGTGCACGGTGCCGCTCTCGCGGCTGCTCCTCGCTGGCGTCGCAGGCGGGAAGACGCAGCCCACGCTCGTGGACCGCCTCACCGAGCGCCTCGGCAGGCGCCTGGAGGCGTTTACCCTGCGAGCGACCGTGGCGAGTCGCCGACACGCGCTGGCGTGGGTGGCCGGGAGTTTCGCGATCCTCGCCGTCGCCCTCGCCGCGGGCACCTCGCTTCCGGTCGAGATGTTCCCGAAGGACGACGGCCGCGAGCTCGGCATCACTGTCGAGCTACCGCCGGATGCGCCGTTGGTCGATGCCCAACGCTGTGCGACGAGGCTCGGCGAGGTGCTTCGTGAGCAGCCATACTTTCAGAGTGTCACCCGCTTTGCCGGTGCCAAGAGTCCGATGGCGACGCCGTCAGTGGCTGATGCGTTGACCCCCACGCGCGACACCTACCTGGTCGGCTTCTCCGCCTATTTCGTGGCGCGAGGTGCGCGCGAGCGGCCTGCGTATGCGTACGTGGACGAGCTGCGCTCGCTGCTCACCCCGCACCTGGACGCCTGCGCCGGCGGGACGCTCGTGTTCACACCGAGAGTCGGCGGTACCTCGAGCGAGGATCCGATTCAGGTGGTCGTCCAGGCCGACGATCTGAATCTCCAGCGCAGCATCGCTCGCGAGGTGGTCGCCCGGCTGGGGCGCATCGACGGCGCGGTCGACCCGCGGGACACCATGGGGCCGGCGCGCACCGACGTGAAGGCGCTGCCGCGCAGGGAGGCCCTCGACTTCCACCAGCTCAGTCTCGCCGACGTTGCTTACCAGATCCGAGTCGCGATGACCGACGACGTGCTCGGCCAGTTCCCGCAGGACGGCGGTGATGACGATCTCGACATTCGGATGGGCACGGCGTGGCCGAGTCGGGACGGCGCCTTGGGCGGGCCGTCGAGCGTCCAGGAGGCGGCGACCCTCGCGGTCATCACTCGTGACGGCACCAGCCTGCCACTGTTCTCGCTCGTCGACCTCGAGGTCGGTGAGACTCCGCTGGTCATCGGCCGCGACAGCGGTGAGCGGGCGGTGACCATCAAGGCCCGCACCCAGGGCCGCACTGCCGGCGAGGTGCTGGCCGAGCTCCGCCCGTGGCTGGAGGAGCAGGAAGCGGTCTGGCCGGAAGGCGTTCGGTTCCGGTTTGCCGGGGAGGCGGAGGAGCAGGCGGAGACGTTCGGCGATGCGGGCACGATGTTGGGCGTCGCGCTGTTCCTCGTCCTTGCGCTGCTGATCGTCCAGTTCGACTCGCTCCGGCTGCCGCTCGTCATCATCGCATCGGTTCCGCTCTCGCTGATCGGGGTGCTGCTCAGCTTCTACGTCGGCGCGGTCCCGATATCCTTCCCGGCCATGGTCGGCATCATCGCCCTGGTCGGTATCGTGGTGAACAACGCGATCGTCATGGTCGACACCATCGCCGCGCATGCTCGTCAGGGCAAGGGACTCCGCGAGGCGGCGGCGCGCGGTGCGTCCGACCGGCTGCGTCCGATCTTCGCCACCACCATCACCACCGTCGTGGGGCTCGTGCCGCTGGCTCTCGGCGACCCGTTCTGGATGCCCCTGTGCCTGGCGATCATCTCCGGGCTCGTGGTGTCCACCGCGAGCTCGCTGCTCGTCGTCCCGGCGCTGTACTTCGTTCTCGCGTCGACGGACCGCAATGCGCGACTCACGTGATTCAGATGCGCAACCTCTCGGTCGAAGCGGGCGGTCCGGGTGCCGACGGGAGTCGGAAGGAGGTCATCGTCCCCGATGCGACGCATCCACTCGAGCTCGCCGGTGACCATGGTGGCCCCGACTCGGCTACCATCCGGCGTCACGGCGATGGGCGAGGAGGAGCGGGCGCGTGATCACCCTCTACACCTTCGGACCGGCCCTCGGCCTGCCCGATCCGAGCCCCTTCGTCACCAAGGCCGAGGTGCTGCTGAAGATGTCGGGCCTCGCGTATCGCTGCGACAGCGGCGGTTTCCGGCATGCCCCGAAGGGCAAGCTGCCCTACGTGGACGACGATGGCACCGTGGTTGCCGATTCGACGTTCATTCGTTGGCATCTCGAGCGCACCCACGGAATCGACTTCGACCGTGGTCTGGACGAGCGCGCGCGTGCCGTGGCCTGGGCGGTCGAGAAGATGTTGGAGGACAACCTCTACTGGGCGATCGTGCGTGACCGGTGGATGGTGGATGCGAACTTCGAGCGCGGCCCGGCGTCGTTCTTCGCCGCAATCCCGTGGCCGCTGCGTCCGCTGGTGGTGAAGATGATTCGTCGCCAGGTCCGGCGGTCGCTGCATGGACAGGGCATGGGGCGCCACCGCCCCGAGGAGGTGGCGGCGTTGGCGACGCGTTGCATCGATGCCACCGCTCGGATTCTCGGTGACGGACCCTACCTGATGGGGTCCGAGCCGTGCGGGGCCGATGCGACGGTGTTCGCGTTCGTGTCCGGTGCGCTGTGCCCGGTGTTCGACACGCCATCGCGTGCCGCCGCCGAGTCGCACCAGAACCTGGTCGATTACGTCGCGCGTATGAATGCGCGCTACTACCCGGTTTCCCCATAGCTCGCCGACGAGAGCGCCGAGGGTCTTCGCCCGTCGGGGGCCGAGGCACGACCGACGGGTCGGTCGAGAGCGTGCTGCCTTCCACTTCGGCTCACGTGGGTGGACAATGCACCGATGCCTGCCATCTTGCTCATCCACGGCGCCTACCAGGGGGGCTGGATCTGGAGACCCGTGGCGACCCTGCTCCGAGCACGGGGGCATGAGGTCTTGGCGCCGAGTCTGGATGGCTGTGCCGAGCGCGCGCACCAGCTTCGCCCCGGAATCACCAACGAGACGCACGCGCTCGAGCTCGCCGCGCTGGTCGGCAACGAGGACCTCGACGAGTTGACCCTCGTCGGCACCAGCACTGGCGGCATGGTGCTGTGTCGTCTCGCCGAGCTGATCCGTGAACGGGTCGCGCGCGTGGTCCTCGCCGATGCGCTGGCGTTGCTCGACGGCGAGCGACTGGCCGACGTGGTGACCCGGCGCAATCCGGTCACCACGGAGCTCGCGACCGGTCCGACCCTCGCCGATGCGCGCGACCGTCTGTTCGCAGAGCTCGACGAGGCGACTCGTGACTGGGCGTTGGCGCGCTACAGCCCACACCCGATCGCGGTGATGGAGCAGCCGGTTCGGCTGGAGTCGTTCTGGTCCCTACCCTGGAATGCTCGGGTCGTGTGGTGTCGTCGGAGTCAGAATCCACCTCGCGCTCACCAGCAGCGTGCCGCGCAGACGCTCGGCGCGGAGTGGTTCGAGCTCGACAGCGGGCACTACCCGATGTTGCAGCATCCGGCGGCGCTGGCCGACATCATCGCTCGCGCCTGAGCCGAAGCTCGTCCACCGCGACGTCGGACGCGACGCGCGCGTCCCTCACGAGCACGGCGGTCCAGAGCGCCACCACCGATCGTCCGTCGTCGAGAGCGCCGCGGATCTCCGGGTCGAGCTGCAGCCGGTCACGCATGATGGCTCGCTTCGCGGCTCGGGGCCGCCGGCGCCAGCGGCTCCGGGCGGACAGCGCCCCGCGACTCAGCTGCCGGCCGACTCCCTGGCCGGGAACCAGTAGTCGGGCTCGGGGCGTTTGAACCCCGGCTCGCGGTGGACGATCTCCAGCGTGGTCTTCAGCGGACCCTCGCTCTCCAGGTAACAGAAGCGGGTGGTGCCGATCTGACCCTCCATCAGGGGCGGACACCCACGCCGCCCGAAGGCCGCGATCGCCGCCTCCATCGAGCCCTCCCGATGGTCGACGAGCAGATGGTGCAGCCCCTCGCCGTGCGCCTCCAGGAACTCCTTGTAGATGGAAGGCCCGTCGAGCGGCTCGATGAGCTCCCACATGGTGTCGCCGGTCCAGGCGATGGCGAGCTTCATGCTGTAGGGCGTCTCGACGCCACGAACCCGCATGTTGGTGAGCTCTGGTGGCGCATAGACCTTCACCCACCAGGGACCGATGCCGAGCCGCTCGGTGTACTGCACGAGCGCGGCGTCGAGATCCCTGACGACCAGTGCGACCTGTTGAACCCCGGTGATGATCGAGCTTGCCAGCGCCATCCTCGTCTCCCGCAGTCGGTTCGGCTCGCGGCGGATTGTAGCCGGCCGTCTCTGCGCAACTCCACGACGGAGTTGTGCAGCGTTTCCCTAAATCTCGAGCCGTGTGCGGCCGAAACACTCCCGAATCGGGTCGCGAGACGTCTGCGCCGAGACGCGCCACCCGACCGGCCCGGCCAGCGAGGACGACTTCCAGCGATGCATCAGGGGCTGCCCCAGTGACCGCTCCGAGGGTGGAGGCGCGCGATCACTACGCGTCCGTCGACGGGCTACGCGCGTTCGCGGTGGCCGCGGTGCTGCTGTATCACCACGACACGTCCTGGTTGCCGGGCGGGTACCTCGGGGTCGAGGTCTTCTTCGTCATCAGCGGTTTCATCATCACCAGCCAGCTCCAGCGCCGGTACGACCGGCAGGGCAGCGTCGACTACCCGCTGTTCGTCACCCGTCGTTGTCTGCGCCTGATGCCGGGCATGCTCGCGATGCTGGTCGCGACCTGGTTCGCGGTTGCCTCGAGCTGGCCGGAGGAGCTCGCGAAGCTGCGGGCCGACACCGTGCCCGCCCTCACGTTCTTGCAGAACTGGCAGCTCGTGGTGAACCAGCAGTCGTACTTCGAGGCGATGGACCGGCCGCGCCTGCTCCAACACCTGTGGTCGCTCGGGGTCGAGTTCCAGTTCTATCTGCTCTGGCCACCGCTGCTGTTGGCGTGTCTGTGGCTACCGCGCCTGCTCCAGCCGCTCGTCACCCTGGTGGCGGCGGCGGGTCTCTACTGCTGGATGGCGCTGCTCGCGGCGGACCTCGCGGGTGAGGACCCGTCGCGAATCTATCTCGGAACGGATACCAGAGTCGGCGCGATCGTGCTCGGCGCCGCCCTCGCCCAGGCGATGCGTGCATGGCCCGCTGCCGCGCGCGCGAGTGCGCTGCCGGGCATCGCGCCGGTGACCATGCTCGGGCTGGTGGCACTGCACTGGTCGTTGGACGATACCGCCGACCTGCTCTACCAGGGTGGCCTCGCCGCCACCGCGTTGCTCACCGCGCTGACCATCGCGGCCACCCTCGGGCGTGCCCATGGCGTGGTGGCGCGCCTCCTGGCCAGTCGCGCGATGACCGTGGTCGGGACGCGCGCCTACAGCCTCTATCTCTGGCACTGGCCGGTCTTCTGCCTGACCATGCCGCACGTCGACGTCGGCCTCGACGGGCCGGCACTGCTGGCGATGCGTCTGGGGCTGACCTGCGTGCTGTCGGAGTTGAGCTACCGAGTCATCGAGATGCCCTTTCGCGATGGCCATGTCCTGCGCGCATTGCGGCGCATCTGGGCCAATCCGAGCCTGCGCCCGGGACTGATCGGGTCGGCCGGGCTCTATGGCGGTGTCGCGGGCATCATGGGCTTCGTGCTGCTGGTGCCGGCCACCGCGCGCGAGCAAGTGGGCCCGACCGGCTCGTCTCTCGCCGTCGCCGCGCTCGAGATCGAGGCCGAGACCGTGAGCGCGCGGCGGGTCGCGATCGCTCCGGTGCGGGCCGTCGTGGTGTCCCCGGTGCCGGAAGTCGACGCCGTCGTCGAGCGGCGCGTCGACCGCGAGGCCGCCGGCCTCGCCGAGACCGCGACCCTGGCGAGCTCGACCGCGAGCTCGCAGCTCGCGCTCGGCGCCGGGTTGCTCGACGATGCGCGCGGTTTCGTGGTCGCGGCGGGTTCCGCGGCAATCGCCGATGCCCTCGCCGCCGCCGAGGCGCTCGCGGACAGGAGCCCGCCGTCCGCGGCGCCTGTCGTTTCCCGGCTCGCGTCGGGTGGGGCGGCGGCGACGATCCCGCTCGGAAACCCGGACCCGGCTACCGCCCCGGACATCGGCGATCTCACCACCACGCCACCACCGGCAGCGCTCGCGGCGCCCGGCGCCGGATGCTTCGCGAGCGGCGCGGCCGGCGGCCCGTCCTTCGCGGTCGAGCACGGCGAGCGGTGGATCACCCGGCGGTATCCGGCCGACGCGGCGAAGCGCAGCGTCTACGCGGTCGGGGACTCGGTCATGCTCGGCGCCATCGACGCGATGGTGAAGTCGCTCGGCGACGTCGACGTCGACGCCAGGGTCGCGCGGCAGCTCACCGAGGGCATCGCGCTGATCGAGGCGCGTGCCCGCGACGGCATCCTCAGCGACGTCGTGGTCGTCCATCTCGGGAACAACGGACCGTTTCGCGAGCGCGATCTGGATCGGCTGATGCGTGCACTCGCAGACGTGCCGCGGGTGCTGCTCGTCAATCTCAAGCTTCCGCGCAGCTACGAGAGCCGCAACAACGCGAGCCTGGAGCAGCTCGCGAGCGATCCGCGGGTCAGCGTGCTCGACTGGCGCGCGACGAGCCTCGACGGCGAGGGCGTGTTCGGCCGCGACGGCATCCACCTGACCGCCAAGGGCGCGCGCCTGTTCGCCGACGCGATTGCGGGCGCGCTCTGTCCCGCCGTCGCCCTGGCGCGATAGCCGCACTCAGGACCTGCCCCGTGATCTCGATGGACCAGTCGCCTCCCGGCGGGCCGCCAGGTTCGCCGCCGCGACCACGGGATCCGTGATGGACAGGGCTCTGATCACCACCGGGGCAGTGCTCGCGGTGGCGGCCATCACCTACCTGGTGAGCGACGGGCCCGCGCGCCTGCGCGGCCCGCACGCGGCGGCGTCTGCACCTGCCGCCGAGGCCGTCGCGGCCGCCGCAGTCCCGGCCTGGCGGCGTTGGCGCGTGGACGACCGGCGCTACGAGGCCGGTGAGCACCTTCCCGCCGATGCGCGCTACCGGGACACGGTGCTGCTGGTGGGCGACTCGCTCTCGATCCCCGTCGGGCGAGCGCTCGTGCGCGACTATCGCCAGCGCGACGCCGATACCCGATTCGTCTACGTCGGGATGGAGTCCAGCGGTCTCGCGCGACCGGACTTCTTCGACTGGGAGGCGCTGCTCGGGGCGGTGGTCGGAGACGTGCGGCCGCAGCGGGTGCTGATCATGCTCGGGACCAACGACGACAAGCCGCTGCGCGACCCGGCCGGCACCACCCATCGCTTCGGGTCGGGGTCATGGGCACACGAGTATCAGAGGCGAATCGGCGCGCTGATCGAGCGCGCGCGAGCGGGCGGCGGCGATACCGAGGTGCTCTGGGTGGGTGCACCCGTGATGCGTAGCGCGGCGCTCGCCGACGCGGTGCGCGTGGTCAACGAGACGGCGCGCACCGGATGCGAGCGCCTCGGCTGTCGCTTCGTCGACACCGCGTCGGTGCTGGCCGGTCGCGACGGCGGCTTCGTCTTCAGCCTCCCCGACGCCGCCGGTCGACCGGTCGCGGTCCGTGCGAAGGATGGCGTCCACCTGCAACCGCAAGGCGCGGTGCGGCTCGCGCGTCACGTGCGCGCGGCCCTCGAGGGCGACGGGGGCGAGCGCCGCCGCTGACCACGCCTGCGTAACCGTGCCGTCACTCGAGCCGTGGCGGCCGGCGAGCCTGCGCCCGTCGACCGCCCGAAGCCCTTGCCGTGCGCGGCGTCAGGACGACACGCGCTGGAGGCGGGTCTGACCGCTGTACGTCTCACCGGTGCTCGGATAGATGAGCGACCAGTCGCTCGTCAGGTGTGAGCCCTGGCGACGCAGGTAGTACGTCACCCGGTACTCCCGCCGATCCTCGAGCCGCGTTCCCTTCCCGCTACAGTGGGCGGCATTGGTGGTCTCCATCACGCAGTCCGCCTTGTAGATGCTGTAGCGCCCCTGCCCGCTGATCACGAAGTCGCTCGGCGAGCGGCGGTCGTAGCTCTGGATGGTCATCGTGGTCTGCTTGGTCGAGATGTACTGGCCGACCCAGCCCTGCGCCGCCTCGACCCGGCCGGCGAGGGCCGCGGTCGGCGCGCCGAGCGCGATGATCGATGCCAGGCCGAGCGTGGCGGCTCGTGCTCCCCGACGCTGCCCGGAGATGGAATCGTTGTTCTTCATTGTCGTCCTCACCTGACCTCGGCTGCTCTCGGGGCGCCCGACGGCGCCCCACGTCGCACTATCGACGCCGCGACTTCCGGTCTTGAGTGCGCGCTCGACGGCCGGAGGTCGGTTCGGTGCCGGCGGGCTCTCGACCCGGATCCCGATTCTGGCGATACTGCGCACCGGCGTGAGACTGCGTGCTCGGACCGGTCCTCGATCACGTGCACGCGCCGTGATCGCCCGCGGCCGCGCTCGTGCCGCGTCTGGTGGCGCTGGTCGCGGCCGCACGGCTCGCCGGCCACGTCGGTCGGGGACGCGGCGGCACGCAGAACCGACGTCCTGCGCGACCCGTGCCCGGATCCGCTCGGCGATGCGCCCGACCACGACGGGGTGCACGTGAGTGGTCGGCACGTGGATGGTCGGGCGATCGACGCCTCGACGCCGCGCCGAGGGAACCGTGGTCCCACCCGGCGCGCCGGCAACATCGATTCAGCGCCCCGGGGAAGGGTCCCGGGGTCCAAGGAGACAGTCATGCCCACCAAGTCCCAGCCGGTCCTGATCGACCGCAATCCCGGTCGCAGCGCGCAGTCCTACGGGATCGCGCGCGAGCTCGGCACCGACATCGAGCTGGTGCATGCACCGTCGGTGGGGGTCATCGGGAACAAGGGCGACAGCCAGTGCTACATCGGCGTGCAGCGCAAGGTCGAGGCCATCCAGGCCTGCCTGCTGCGTCGCGTCGGCCGCGAGGAAGGCAAGCTCCACGTGCGGCTGGTGCAGCCCGAGTACACCATCGCCACCTCCGACGGCATGCGCAACGGCACCCGGGAGATGCGCTACTCGCTGATCGGGCGCGAGGTGACCCACGACAGCGTGTGCGAGCACCTGAGCGCCAGCGGTCTGGCCGGAACGATCGCGGTGGTGGCGTGCGACAAGCCGCCGGTCGGCACCCTGGCCGCGCTGCTCGAGCACGATCGGCCGGCGATCATCATGTCCGACGGTCCGATCCACCCGGGCCGCGAGCCGGTGACCGGGGAGAACATCGACATCGTGAGTTGCTTCCAGGCCGCCGGGTTCGAGGACGCGGAGCGTCGTCGGCGAATCGCCGTCCACGCCTGCCCGGGCTATGGAAGCTGCGGCGGCATGTTCACCTACAACACCATGCAGACCTTCATCGGTGTCGTCGGGCTTCAGCCGCTGCACATGGTCGCGCCGCCGTCCGACGATCCGCGTCGCCTCGACGAGTTCCCGGAGCAGCTCGTCGACTATCTGAGCGCGATGATGGAGCGGGGCGTGACCCCGCGCGACATCGTCGGACGCGACTCCATCCGCAACGCGATGATCGTCTCGATGGCAATCGGTGGCTCGACCAACGTCGTGCTCCACGCTCCGGAGATCGCGCGTGCAGCGGGCTTCCGCAGCTTCTGGGGCGACATCATGACCCCCGAGGAGTTCAACCACCTGTCGCAGCATCTGGTGCCGGTGCTCACCGACGCCCGCCCGTACGGCCGCTTCTCGATGGTCGACATCGATGCCAAGGGTGGTGTGCAGGTGATCGTCCGCGAGCTGCTGGAGGCGGGGTTGCTGAACGGCGACGTGCCGACCTGCACCGGCGAGACCCTCGCCGAGCAGGTGGAGCGGCTCGGCACCGCGGGTCCGGACGGCGAGGTGATTCACGGCGTCGCGACGCCCTACAAGCCGACCGGCGGACTGCGAGTGCTCGGCGGCAACCTCTCGCCCGAGTACAGCGCGGTGCTCAAGCTCGCCGGCGTCGAGGGCGGGCTGGAGAACAACGTCTTCACCGGCCGTGCGCGCGTCTTCGACGGTGAGCGGGGCTTGCTCGATGCGCTCGCCAACCAGCCCGACAGCTTCGAGAACCACGACATGGTGATCGTGCGCTACGAGGGGCCGAGTGGCGCCCCGGGCATGCCCGAGATGCTCGACTCGACGTCGCGCATCACCACGCTGTGCCGCGAGCGCGGCATCGTGGTCGGCCTGATGACCGACGCGCGATTCTCGGGCGGCTCCGTCGGCCTGGTCATCGGCCACGTCGGACCCGAGGCGGCGCTCGGCGGCCCCATCGCCTTCGTCGAGGACGGGGACGAGATCGTGGTGGACCTGAACACCAGCGAGCTGAACTGCCCCGCGCTCGACGACGCGGCGGTGCTCGCGGCACGCAAGGCGGCGTGGCGCAAGGCGGTCGACGACAACGGCGGGATGCATCCGTCGTGCGGTGTGGCCGACACCCGGCTCCTCAACCGCATGCGGCGCTCGGCGGCGTCCGCGATCTACGGAGCCGGCATGCATCCGGACCGCGAGCTGTGGGTCAGGGCGCCCCGGGAGGCCTCGCGCTCGGGCTTCGTTCCGAGCAACAAGTACCGGCCCGAGGCGGCCCGCAAGGGCTGACCGCGCGCCACGGCGCGTCCGCGCGGTCGTCCGGGGGTGGTCGGGAGGTGCCCCCGGACGACTGGCTGCCCCGGCGCGCGAGGCGTCAGGGCTTCTCCCCGGAGGCTTCCCACTCCTTCGCCCACTCCACCTGTGGGATGTCCACCATGGGTGAGACCGGCCAGCCGTCGCCGCGTTGGCTGTTCAGCGTGCGGTGAGGGGCCCAGCGGTAGGCCCGATCGGGCTCCCCGACCAGTCGTCCGTCGCGCACCCATCGCTCGTCGCTCCCGTAGAGCTCCCCGAGCAACAGCGTGCACAGCGACTCGACCGTCTCGCGCGCCGCCGGCTCGCGAGCGAGGTCGACCAGCTCGTGCGGGTCGTGCTCGAGGTCGAAGAGCTGGAGGTGGTTTCCCACCGGGTACCAGATGAGCTTCCAGGGACCCTTGCGAAGCATGCGGCTCGCGTGCGCGTCCTCGCCGATCTCTCCGTAGAGGTGCGGGCGTCGAGCCTCGCCCACCATGGACAGCCCGTCCACGGTGTCCGGGATCGCGATGTCACAGAGGTCGAGCAACGTCGGCATGACGTCCTGCAGGCCCACCAGCCGGTCGTCGACGCCACCCTGGGGCACGCGGTCGCTGCCCTTCGGGCCGAGCAGGATCATCGGCACGTTCGCCGACTGTTGGTAGAAGAGCCGCTTGGCGACCATCCGTTGGTGTCCGAGCATGTCGCCGTGATCCGACGTGAAGCAGATGATGGTGTCGTCGAGAATGCCTTCGAGCCGTAGGGTGCCGATGAGGTAGCGGATCTGGTGGTCGATGTGGGTGCACAGCGCGTAGAACGCCCGCTTGCCGCGCATGAATTGCTCGTCGGTGTACAGGTTCATGCGGTTGATGGCGGCGGCGATGGCGAACGGCATGCGCTCGGCTGCGTCCACCCAGGTGCCCACCTGCGACGGGTCCAGCTCGATGTCGCGGTAGATGTCGAGGTAGGTCTGCAGCGGCACCAGTGGCGGATGTGGGTGACGAAAGCCGAGGTACCACAACGCCGGTCGCGTGGGATCGCGCCGTTTGATCACCCGCGCCATGCTGCGCGCGGCCCAGTTCGTCGCGTGCGTCTCCTCCGGCAGGTGCCAGGCCCGGTAGTGATACTGGTTGTTGCTCATGCCGTGGTCGAACTGGCGCCCGGCGTGGCCGGCGTCTCCGAGATAGATGTCGTAGTCGTCGACCGTTCCCCACTGCGGGCGCCCCTCGTCGTCGAGGAGCACGCTGTCGAAGCCGATGCGGTCGCGCTGGGGGTGCACGTGCAGCTTTCCCACCGCGTCGGCCTGGTAGCCGGCGTCGCGGAATGCCTGGGCGAGCGTGGTGACGGCCGGCATCGTCAGCATGTCGTCGAACACCCGGTCGCCGTGCGAGCGCGGGGTCTGGCCGGTCATCAGCGTGCGCCGGGCCGGGATGCACACCGGGCTCTCGGAGTAGGCGTTGGTGAAACGCACGCCACACTGCGCGATCTCGTCGAGCCCGGGCGTCAGGATCGACCGGTTGCCTGCGACCCCGAGATACGCGCCCGCCCAGTGGTCGGCGCAGATCAGCAGCACGTTCGGTCGGCTCTTACCCACGATTGCTCACCTCGTCTCGCCGCGGAAAGGTCGCGACGCTAGCCGGACCGGCCGGCGATTGCACGCTGCGGTGCATTTCGCCAGATCGGGCGACTCGCGATACAGTGCCCGCGCGGTTCGGCTCGTCGTCTTCGTCCGCCGGCCCGGCCCCTCGATTCGGAACACTCGGAGAACCACAGCGTGCGTGAGCAAACCGCCCAGCCCCGTGTCTACGACGTCCTCGCCGAGGCGTTCGCCCAGGAAGACGTGAAGACCTGCTTCGCCCTGCTCGGCGACGCCAACATGAACTGGGCCACCCGCCTCGCCGAGCGCGGCTGCCGCATGATCTACGTGCGCCACGAGCACTGCGCGCTGGCGGCGGCGATGGCGTTCGCGCGCAAGACCGGCGAGGTCGGGGTGGCGAGCGTCACCTGCGGCCCGGGAGTCACCCAGCTCATGACCGCGCTGCCGGCGGCGGTGCGGGCGAGCCTGCCGGTGGTGGTGTTCGCGGGCGAGGCGCCGCTTCGCAGCGCCTGGTACAACCAGGGCATCGACCAGGCGCCGATGGTTACCGCCACCGGTGCCGCGTACCACAGCCTGCACTTCCCCTCGCGCATGCCGACGGCGATTCGCGACGCCTTCGTCCAGGCCCGCCGCGAGCGCCGCCCGGTGGTGCTCGGCATCCCGTTCGACCTCCAGAATCGCCCCTGGGAGGGGGAGCCGTCGCTGCCGCCGCCGTCCCGCTCGCTCGCGGGCCCGACCGCGCCGCTGCCCCCGTCGCCGCAAGAGATCGAGCGTGCCGCGAGGCTGGTCGCGGGGGCCGAGCGGATCGTGCTCTTCGCCGGTCTCGGCGCGGTGGAGTCCGGCGCCGGACCGGCGTGCCGCGAGCTGGCGGCACGCGTCGGTGGGTTGCTCACCACCACGCTGCCGGCCCGGGGGCTCTTCCACGACGACCCGTTCTGCATCGGCATCACCGGCAGCTTCTCCACCGAGCTCGGTCTCGAGTGTCTGCAGCAGGCGGATCTCGTGATCGCGGTCGGCAGCTCGCTCGCGTTCCACGCTGGCGGCGGCGGCCAGCTCTGGCCGAACGCCGAGGTTCTGCACATCGACCTCGCACCGCGCTCGGTGAGTCAGGGGCAGACGGTCGCGCGCCATCACCTGCGCGCCGACGCGCGTCTCGGCGTCGAGGCCCTGCTCGCCGCCATCCCCGCCCGCGAACGCGGCTGGCGTGACAACGCGCTCGCCGAGCGTATCCGCACCGAGCCCGCGGACAGCATGCAGTTCGAGGTCGAGCCCGGGCTGCTCGATCCACGCGATGCGGTGTCGGCGCTCGAGGACCACCTCCCGGTGGATTGGGAGCTGGTGAACTCCTCGGGGCATTGCTCGGCGTTCTTCGCGCAGATGCCGTCGCGGCCCAACTCGCGCTTTCTAACCATCCGTGAGTTCGGCGCGATCGGCAACGGCACCGCGTTCGCGATCGGCGTCGCCGCGGCGCGCCCGGACAGCACGGTCGTGCTGTTCGACGGCGATGGCAGCCTGCTCATGAACATCCAGGAGCTCGAGACCATTCATCGCCACCGCATGAATCTGCTGATCGTGGTGATGAACGACGGCGCCTACGGCTCCGAGGTGCACAAGCTGCGCTCGGAGGGCCTGAGCGAGGACGGCTCGGTGTTCGGTTTCGCGAATTTCGAGGGCATCGCGAAGGGCTTCGGGCTCGATGGTCGCACCATCACCGACGTGGCCGAGATCCCCGCCGCGGTGGAGGCCTTCGCGCGTACCGGTGGTGCCGCGGTCTGGGACCTCCGGGTCTCGGACAAGGTGGTCTCGCGCATCACGCGGCAGGCGCATCCGCAGCGGCGATAGGCAGCGTCCGACGCCCCTCGCGCGTGCGACAGGTGGTGCCGGGTGGCTCCGCGCTCGGCTCGATCGTGGCTCAGGCGCCGTAGGTGACGGCCTCGCTGGTGGCCGTCACCTTCCCGGCGCGAACGTCGGCGACGGCGGCGGCGAGGTCGGTGAGATAGTCGTCGACCACCGGCACGTGGGTGAGCGTCAGCATGCCCATGTGGATGCACGGCGGCTCGGCGCCACGGGTCACGAACCACCCGCGTTGCGTCATCGCTCTCGCCACCGCGTTGATGTCGAGACCATCGCGCGACGTGTAGCAGAGGATGGTCACTGGCGGCTCGGCCAGTAGCTCCAATCCCTCGATGGCGCGAATGCCGTCGCAGAGTCGGTCGACCGCACCCATGATCTCTCCCGCGATGCGCACATACCCCGCCTCGCCGAGGTAGCGCAGCACCGCCCAGGCGCCGGCAATCGGGCCACCAGGCCGGGTGCCCGCGAAGGTGGGCGACGCGTAGTGGCCGCGCGACCACTCGTCGAACTCGAAGACCTGGTGTCGACGGGCCTCGCGGTCGCGGAACAGCACCGTGGACGCCCCCTTGGGGGTGAAGCCGTACTTGTGCAGATCGGCCGAGATCGAGCGCACGCCCTCGACCTCGAAGCCGAACGGCGGCACCGGCCGGCCGAGCCGACGTACGAACGGGGCGATGAACCCGCCGACGCAGGCGTCGACGTGCAACCACAGATCGCGCTCGATGGCGAGGCGTCCGAGCGACTCGATCGGATCGAAGACGCCGTGGGCGAACTGGGGCGCCGAGCCGACCAGCATCACCGTGTCGTGGTCGATCGCGGCCGCCATGGCGTCGACGTCGGCCCGGAAGCCGGCGCCGAGAGGCACGCGGCGAATGTCGACGTCGAGGAAGTGGCCGGCCTTGTTGAAGGCGGGATGAGCGCTGCGTGGTACGACCGCCACCGGTCGCTCGATGTGCGGCCTCGTCGCCCGCGCCCAGTCGCGCGCGGTCTTCACCGCGAGAAAGATGCTCTCGGTGCCGCCGGAGGTGATGCTTCCGACCGAGTCGCCGGAGCCGTTCATGAGGTCGAGCGTCCATGCGACCACCTCCTCCTCGAATCGCTTCAGACTCGGGAATGCGCTCGGCCCCAGCGCGTTCTCCGAGAAGTACATTCGAGACGCATCCTTCGCGACCTCCAGCACGTCGTCACCGCCGAAGTGCGTGTAGATGCCGAGGCGCCCGCCGCGCCAGTCGACATCGTGCTCTCGCGCAGCCTCGAGCTCGCGGAACAGCACGTCACGGGGGGTGGACTGGGACGGAAACGGCGTCTTCATCGCGGTGGGCTCCGGAATGTACGGATGAATGGCTCAGCCCGCGGCGCGCGCGGCGCGAAGGGTCGCCCGCCGTTCACGGGTCGCCAGAGTGTCGACCTCGCCGCCCGTGATCGCCAGCCCGTAGATCTCGGTGGCGGCTCGCTCGCTGACGACCCCATCGCGCAGGTCGGCCAGCACGCGGGCGGGATCGCGCTCGAGCGGGTCGCCCCATCCGCCGCCGCCCGAGGACGATACCGCGACCCGCGCCGGTCCGAGCTGCCGCAGGCCGTAGTCCGGGGGCATGAAGGGCTCGGCGCCCCGCGGCGAGACCAGGAACGTCCCCGGGACGCCGGCCGAGCCGCCGTTGGTGCCGTAGGCTCGGGAAACGTGGACGCCCTCGGCACGGAACGAGTACTCGGCCGGCGAGAGCACGTCGACGACATAGTCGACGCCGGTCCCGCCCCGGTACTGCCCGGGCCCACCGCCATCGCAGCGCAGCTCCTGGCGCACCACGCGCACCGGGAAGAGCTGCTCGCTCATCTCGGCGTTGGGTAGGAGCAGGCCACCGAACGTGCACATCGGTCCGACCTGATCGAATCCGTCACGGCCGTTGACGGCACCGCCAGCGGAGGCTCCGCCCCAGTGGTACATGACCACGGTGCGCCCGTCGCGGTCCGGCCCCGAGGTGTTCGGAAACATGTTCATGCCCCAGCCGGCGCAGGCTCGCTCCGGGTCCGCCTTGCCGAGTGCCTCCCAGACCGCGTGCATGATTTGCTGGGCCGGGAACACCGTGCACATGGTGACCGCGGCCGGTGGGCGGGCATTCACCACCGTCCCCTCCGGCGCCACGATCGTGACGCTACGGAAGGTCCCCTCGTTGCGAGGAATCGACGGGTCGAAGAAGGTCGACAACGCCGAGTACACCGATGAGTAGGTGTTGGCGAGCGAGCTGTTCTTGAACCCGCGCACCTGCCCGCCGGTACCGGTGAAGTCGACCCGCGCCGACTCGCCCGACACCGTGACCGTGACCTCGATCGGCACGTCGGCCGGCTCGAAGCAGTCGTTGTCGTATCCGCTCGACCCGGTGTAGACCCCGTCGGCGAGCTCGGCGATGGCCGCGCGCATGAGCCGTTCGCCATGGTCCAGGATGCCGCTCAGGTAAGCGTGGCGCTGCGTCGCATCCATGGCCCCCACGGCATCGGCGACCAGCTCCGCGCCGATCTGGGTCGAGCCGAGCATCGCGCGCAGGTCACCGTCCAGGTAATGGGGCATTCGGGTGTTGAGGAGCAGTAGCTGCCACAGGTCGTCGCGAACCTCGCCGCCCTCGACCAACCGCAGTGCCGGTAGCCGAATCCCCTCGTGCCAGATCTCGCTCGCCTGCGGGTTGTAGGTGCCCGCGGCGCCGCCGCCGATGTCGGACTGGTGGGCGCGGTTGCAGGTGAAGGCGACGAGCTCGCCGGCGACGAACACCGGGCGCGCGACCACCCAGTCGGGAAGGTGGTTGCCTCCCGCGGCGTAGGGATCGCTCAGCAGGAACGCATCACCGGTGCCGATCCGCCCGCCGAACGCGTCGAGCAGGGCCCGCACCGCGAATCCGCCGCCGCCGGTGTGAATCGGGATGCCGTCGGCCTGCGAGACGAGCTGGCCGGCGCCGTCGGTGACGAAGCACGAGAAGTCGTGCGATTGATTGAAGATCGGACTGCGCGAGGTTCGAATCATCACCCAGCCCATGTGCCGGGAGATGTAGTCGAGCCGGTTCTGGAACAGGGCGAGACGAATCGGATCGAGTGACACCTGGCGTACCTCAGAGCCTGTGAAGGGATCGGGCGCCTACTGCGCGTGCCGTCTGGCGGCTGCGACTGCGTTGTCTGTCGCGAGAACTGCGGTCATTTGGCTCGCCAAACTCCCTTGTTCTCGCGCCAGACGCCTTGTCTCGCTCGCCAGCCGACCTGCTCGCGACGCCGCCCGATTCCTTCACAGGCTCTCAATAGACGAGCGCCGCGGGCTTGGCCGCCACGCGTCCGCTTCGTACTTCCTCCACCGCCACGCCGAGGTCGGCGAGATAGTCGTCGACCATCACCGCGTGCAGCGGCACGAGGAACAGATGGATGGCCGGCGGGTCGGCGTTGATCCCCGGAAGCCAACCACGGCGCGACATCGCCTCGGCCACCGAGCGGATGTCCAGACTCGGGGAGCCATAGCAGAACAGCCCGATCTCGGGATCTCCGATCAGCTCGAGCTCGGGAATGGCGCGAATGCCCGCCTGCAGTCTGGCCCGCACGTCCATGATCTGGCGCGCGAGCTCTCGGTAGCCCGCGGCGCCGAGGAACTTCAGCACCGCCCACGCGGCCGCGATGGCGCCACCGGGTCGGGTGCCGGTGAAGGTCGGCACCTTGTAGACCCCTCGCGGCCAGGCGTCGAACTCGTAGCCCTGATGGCGGTAGTGCGCCTCGTCCCGGTAGAGAATGGTCGAGGCCGGCTTGGCCGCGAATCCGAGCTTGTGCAGATCGGCCGAGATCGAGGTGACGCCGGGCACCGAGAAGTCGTAGGCGGGCACCGGATAGCCGAGGGCGCGCACGTGCGGGGCAATGAAACCACCGACGCAAGCGTCGACGTGGAGCCACAGGTCACGCTCGCGCGCCAGCCGCCCGAGATCCTCGATCGGGTCGAACACACCGAGCGAGAAGCTCGGAGCGGAGCCGAGGACGAAGATCGTGTCGTCGTCGATGGCGTCGGCCATCGCGTCGACGTCGGCCCGGAAGTCGTCCCGGGTGGGCACGGGTCGGACCTCGAGATCCATGTAGTGCGCGGCCTTGTAGTAGGCGGGGTGGCCGGAATAGGGGACGACGAGATTGGGGGTGCCGCGTACGGGCCGAGTGGCCCGACGGTAGTCGCGAGCGGTCTTGACCGCGAGGAAGATGCTCTCGGTGCCACCCGATGTCATGTTGCCACGCACCGACTCGTCGCCGCCGAGGATCTCGGCCGCCATGCGCACGACCTCGGCCTCCATCCGCACCAGGCTCGGAAACGCGCGCGCACCGAGAGCGTTCTCGCTGAAGTACTCCATGTACGCCTTCTTGGTGACCTCGAGCACCTCCTCGCTCGCCCAGAAGATGTACATCGGTGCGCGTCCGTGTCGCCAGTCGACATCGGCGTCGCGGAAGCTGTGGAGTGCCTTCTCGATCTCCGGCCACTCGAGGCCACTCTCCGGGAACATCGCGTTCGACATGTTGCCTCCCGAGCTCTCCGGCCGGAGCACTACCGTGCCGGCCGGTGGTGGTTCATCAGGATCGCATCAACTGCGGTAGCCAGGTGCTCAACGACGGGAAACCGGTGAGCACGACGACGATCACGCACAGGATGACGATGAAGTAGAGCACCGCCTTGGAAATTGCCTCCAAGGTGACGCGGGCGATCGGCATCGCCACGAACAGGTTCGCACCCAGCGGTGGGGTCAGGAACCCGATCTCCGAGGTGATGACGAGCAGGATTCCGAAATGGATCGGGTCCACCCCGAGCGCGACCACGATGGGTAGCAGGAGCGGCGTCAACAACACGATCGTGGCCAGCGTCTCCATGAAGGTGCCGATCGCGATCAGCGCGAGGTTGATGACCATCAGCACCACGAACCAGTTGTCGGAGATGGCCAGCACCTGGGCGCTGAGCAGCTGCGGGATCTGGTTCTGGGTCAGGATGCGGCCGAAGGCACCGGCGACGCCGACGATGATGGTGACGGTCCCGCCGACCACCACCGCATGGAGCACCGCGCGGTAGATCTTCGAGAGGTCGAGCCTGCGATAGACGAGCAGGCCGACGAGCAGTGCATAGTTCACGGCGACGATGGAAGCCTCGGTGGGCGTGAACACCCCGCCGTAGATGCCGCCGAGGATGATGACGGGGGCGAGGAGCGCCCAGCGCGCGTCGAGCGCCGCCGCCCCGACCTCACGAGCCGTCGCCCTGCGCTTCTCGCCCTCGTAGGCGCGCAGCCGGCACAGCCACCAGCTCGCGAGGATCAGGACCGCGCCGACCAGCAGCCCCGGAACCACGCCCGCGATGAACATCTGCGTCACCGACACGTTGGCGACGACGGCGTAGATGATCATCGGATTGCTGGGCGGGATCATGATGCCCAAGGTGCCGCCGGTGGAGGCGACAGCGCCCGCGAAGGGGGGGGCGTAGCCGTGGCGGATCATCGCCGGAATCATGATCGTGCCGATGGCGGCGACGGTTGCCGGACCCGAGCCCGACATTGCCGAGAAGAACATGCAGGCGAGGATCGTCACGCAGGCGAATCCACCGGCCACGTGTCCGATCAGGGCGGATGCGAGGCGGATCAGACGCTCCGATACCCCACCGAACTCCATCAGGTAGCCGGCCAGGACGAAGAAGGGTACCGCCATGAGCGGAAACTGGTCGGTGGCGTTGTACGCGGTCTGCGGCATGAACACGCCCGGGATGTCCTGGGCGTAGAGGACGAGTAGGGTGGATGCACCTAGCGCGTGGGCGATCGGGACGCCGAGCAGCAGCATGACGGTGAAGCTGCCGAAGAGCAGCAGACTGACCCCCCCGGCGGAGACGACCTCAAACACCTTCCGCGTCCGTTCGACCATGCAGGTGGCGCACGACGATGCGTACGGCCTGCAGCGCGAAGCTCAATGGCACCACCAGGTACGGCCAGAACATCGACATGCCGGTGTGGCTGAGGCGGAAGTCGACCTCGACCGTCGACCAGACGAGCTCCGCCCCGTGCCACGCCATGGCGAGGCAGAACGCGAGCAGGACGAGGTCGCCGACTGCCTCGGCCACGGCGCGCAGCCGACCGGGAAACAGACGCAAGCCCAGCGATACCCGGATGTGGAGATGGCGGCGCATGCCGACGACGGCGCCGAGGAAGATGACCCAGATGAAGCCGACGCGCGCCAGCTCCTCCATCCACCCCCAACCCAGGCCGAACAGGTAGCGCAGAGCGATCTGCACGGTCAACAGCGTGCCGAGCGCCACCAGCAGCGCGCAAGCAAGGTATTCCTCGGCCCTGTCGATGTGACGCAGCATCGGGTGACTCGACCGGCAAGTGGGGCTCGCCGGGCAGGGAATCGGCGGATCCCGGCCCCTGAATGCCGTCGCATTAGACCACCCGGGCGGTCACCCATTCAAGCGATTCGCTCTAGAGCAATTTCGGCGCGCTCGCTTGCTGCGCCAGAATTCCGGTGCCTATACTCGGCGTCACGCGCGGCTTCCTCGCCGCGTGTCGGGCCAACGGAAAACGGGAGTAGGAGATGAGCAAGCGAGCGTTCCGATCTCGGACGTGGCTCGCGGTCGGGAGCATCGTGGCGCTCGCCGCGACGCTGCCGGTAGCCGCCACTGCCCAGTCCTTCAAGATGAAGGTGGGGGTCAGCACTCCACCGAGTTACTCCTACAACATCGGGCTCGCGGAGTTCGCGAGGATCGTGAAGGAGGGGACCGGCGGGGACGTCGACGTGAGCATCTTTCCGTCGGCGCAGCTCGGTAGCGAGGTCGAGATGGGCAAGAACGTCCAGCTCGGCACCCTCGAGGGCACGGTGATCTCGACCTCGAACATCAGCCCGTTCCACAAGCCCTTGCAGATCCTCTCGGTTCCCTACCTGCTGAAGAACCTGGAGTGCGGGTTGCACGTCGTCGACGGACCGATCGGTGACGAGTTCGCTGCCGCCCTGCTCGAGAAGGCCAAGATCCGCGTGCTCGGCTGGTACACCTTCGGCACGCGTCAGCTCTTCAACACCAAGCGGGACGTCGTCCGTCTCGCCGACTTGAAGGGCTTGAAGATTCGGGTCCCACCGGACCGCTATCTGGAGATGACCTGGCGCACGCTCGGTGCGCAGCCGGTGCCACTACCGTTCCCGGAGCTGTTCAGCGCGCTGCAGCAGGGCGTGGTCGACGGTGATGCCAATCCGATCTCGAGCATCCAGCAGTTCAAGTGGTACGAGGTCGTCAAGCACGTGTCGATGGCGAACGTCGCGGCGGGTATCAGCCCGTTCCTGGTGAACGAGCGCTTCTTCCAGAAGCTCCCGAAGGCGCACCAGGAGGTGC
The DNA here is from genome assembly GCA_024234875.1 of Ectothiorhodospiraceae bacterium. GTDB lineage: Bacteria > Pseudomonadota > Gammaproteobacteria > HK1 > HK1 > JACKNM01. The sequence goes on from JACKNM010000006.1 coordinate 34,823, forward strand.
TCCTCTATGCCGCCAAGGTGTCGACCGCGACCAATCGTCGCGCTCACGCCGAGAGCACTGCCGCGGCACGGAAGTTCCTCGAGACCGAGGGTGGCGTCAAGTTCGTGGTGCCCGATCTCGACGAGTTCCGAGGCGCGATGGGGCCGGTTCTGGGGGCGGCCGGCGAGGAGTTCGGCTCCGAGCTGGTCGAGCGCATCCGGCGCGCCCAGAACGGCTGCTGATCGCGTCTGCACCGCCGTCGGTCCCGGGGGCGATCACCAGGACCGGCGGCGGTGCCGTGCCCGGGCACCGCGGTGGGCTCGGGCGCGCATGGCCAGCCGCTACGGGGGGTGTTCAGCTCCAGCGCATCGGCTGTAACGCCTGCACCATCGCGTACGGCCCCGGGGGCAGGGAAAGCACGGCGTGGAACACCGGCTGGTGGCCGTAGGCGAGGCCAGTGACCTCCATGACCAGGCCGACGGTCTCGGGCTCGACATCGAGGTGACGACAGACCGCCGGCTCCAACGCACCGGCCCGGCTGCGCTGCTCGGCATGGGAGACCGGGATACCGAAGCGGTCGATGAACGTCATCCACAAGTTCTCGGCTGCCAGCTCGGCGGCCGGGATCTCGAGCAAGGCCCCGAAGCGCGACGCCCCGTACCACGTGCGGCTGAAGCAACGGTAGTCCTCGTTCACGATCACGCGTCGGGCGACCGCGACGTAGCCCGCGTCGTCCTCGCCAATCGCATCCGACCAGGGGCCACGCCGACGGACCAGTCGCCGGTTCACCAGCGTGGCGCGCACCGGCAGGAGCTGATCCGAGCCGTCGCGCACGAATCGGAAGTGCCACGGGCCGATGAATGTCGAGCGCACGCCGGACACGAAGGTGCCCCGCCCCACCTCCCGAACGATGGTGCCTTCGGCGGCGAGCGTGCTGAGCGCCTTCTGAACCGTGCCGACACTGAGCGCGAGGGCGTCGGCGAGGATGCGCTCGGGTGGAAGGCGGTCATGGGGCGCCACCGCGCCGCTGCGGATCAGTGATCGCAGTGCCTCGGCCAGACGCACGTGCTTGGGGCCGTCGTCGGAGCGCGGCCCGAGTCGGGTCTTCAGGCCTGTCAGCCAGGCCGCGCGCGTGTCGCCGGATGCGTGCTGCGCCTTCTTCGATGCTCTACCCACGACCCCTCGGCCTGCCCGTCGACTCGAGGACGATGCGATAGTCCCCGGCCCCATTGACCGTCAGGTGGTCCTGGGGACCGACGAGTATCGTGGTCGTGCGCTCCTCGATCAATGCAGGACCCGGGATCTCGTTGCCTGGCGCGAGCGCGGATCCCTCGTACACGGCGGTGTCGCGCCATCCGGTCTCCGGGCCGAGCCAGACCGCACGCCGGGTGACTGGCCTCGCGGTCGTCGCGGCCGGCGTCGGCGCGGGTAGCGAGAGCGGTGGCAGGGTGCCGATCGCGACCAGCCGAAGCTTGCTGATCTCGACGATGCCCGCGGGCTGGACATGCCCGAACATGCGTTGGTGCTCGCGCTCGAACGCGTCGCGTACCGTGGCCTCGGTCACCACCTCACCGTCGGCGAGGAGGACTCGGAGGTCGAACTGCTGGCCCATGTAACGCAGGTCCAGGGCGCGTGCGAAACGCATCGCATCGGGGGTGAACCCGTCGGCCGCGAGCGCCCCACGCCCGTTGTCGACGAGCGCCTCGAACATCGACTCGAGCTCCCCGGGATCGCTGCGGTCGAGGCGTGCGAGGTGCACGCGGACGAAGTCGTGGCGTACGTCGGTATGCAGCATGCCGAGCGCGCAGAACACGCCGGAGAGGCGTGGCACGTAGACCTCGTGGCAGCCGAGCAGGCGCCCGACCGCCGCGCCGTGCATGGGGCCTGCACCGCCGGCGGCGACGAGCACGAAACGACGCGGGTCGTGCCCGCGCTCGCTGCTGATCTCCTGCACCGCGTGCAGGAGGTTCTGCTCCACCAGTCGGATGATGCCGACCGCGGCCTCCTCGACGGTGATGCCGAGCGGGCCTGCGACCTCGGTGGCGATTGCGTCGTGAGCACGGTCCGGATCGAGGGTCACCGAGCCGCCCGCGTACGGGCCGGGACGCAGACGACCGAGGACCAGCTGCGCGTCGGTCACCGTCGGGCGCGACCCACCGAGGCCGTAGCAGGCGGGCCCCGGGACTGCACCGGCACCCTCGGGACCGGCGTAGAGCAGGCCCGCGCGATCCACGCCGGCGATGGTTCCGCCGCCGGCGCCGATGGTGAAGACGTCCACCGACGGCACGGCCAGATCGTAGCCGCCGACCTGGAAGCGATCCGTCACGCTCACTGATCCGCCACTCATCAGCAAGACGTCGCAGCTCGTGCCGCCGATCTCCATCGAGATCAGGTCGTCGGTTCCGACCGCCCGACGGTAATAATCGAGCGCACCGACGCCAGCGGCGGGACCCGACAACAACAAGCTCGCCGGGCGCGCCGCGGATTGCTCGACGGAGACCGCGCCGCCGTTGTTCTGAATCAGCAACATCGAATGCCCGAGTCCGAGCTCGCGAAGGCGGGCGGCGAGTCGTTGCAGATAGCCGATGGTTCCGGGGGCGACGTAGGCGTTCATCACCGCCGTGGAGGTGCGCTCGTACTCGCCGAGGATCGGCGCGACGTCGACCGATGCGAACGCCCATTCGCCAGGCCAGTTGTCACGCAGCACCTCGAGCGCGCGTTGCTCGTGCGCGCCGGTGAGGAAGCTGTTGAACAGGCACACCGCGACCGACTCGACACCCTCCCGGCCGAAGGTCTCGGCGGCAGCGGCGACCGCACCCTCGTCGAGCGGCTCGAGCTCCAGGCCGTCACGATCGATGCGCCCGGCCACCCCGAGTCTGAGGTGTCTCGGGACGATCACCGCAGGGAAGGGCGTGCGGTGGTCGAAGGCGTTGGCCCGGTAGCCACGGCGGATCTGGAGGCTGTCGCGGAAACCCGCGGTCGCGATCAGCCCGACCCTGGCCCCCTTGCCCTCGAGCACGGTGTTGGTGGCCACCGTCGAGCCGTGCACGAGCAGGGCGCATCGCTCGAGGATGGCGGTCACGGTGCAGTCGAGCCCGGCGGCGGCGGCGTGCAGTGCCGCCAGTACACCCTCGGCGGGGTCGGCCGGCACCGACGGTACCTTGAAGACGTGTAGCTCGTTGCGGGCGTTCGCCATCACCAGATCGGTGAAGGTGCCGCCGCAGTCGACGCCGATGTACCAGGCGGCATCGCCGGAAGCGGCTCGGCCGGAGTCGTGGTTCACCTGCATTGGGCTCGATGTCGTGGCCGCTGGACGCCGGCATTAGAGCACCCGCAGGTCACGAGTTCAATATTTGCTCTAGAGCAATCTGCGAGCTCGAGGCGGGCGACGAGGGCCACTCGTGGGCCGAGCGAGCTTGTCGCAAGGCGTGACCCCGCGATACCTTGCGGCCCTGCCTGGCGCCACGGTGAGGACTGTCGCGATGGCCACCTCCAACCTGCACCCGGACGCCCTGAAGGGGCTCGCGACCGACTGGTCTACCGAGGGTATCGTCGCCAGGCGGGAACGCTTCTACGCGGCCTCACAGCGCGCGTTCGTCCCGTACCGCACACCGGTGGTCTTCAAGCGCGGAGAGGGCCAATACCTGTGGGACGAGAACGGCCGCAAGTACCTCGATCTCCTCGGCATGAACGTGAGCGTGAGCGTGGGGCACTGCCATCCGGCAGTGGTGGCGGCGGTCAGGGAGCAGGTCGAGACGCTGGTGCATTGCACGACGATGTTCTACCACCCGGTGCCGGCCCACCTCGCAGAGGAGCTCGTCGCGACCATGCCGTCCGGTCACGACTGGGTGGTCCACTTCACCAACAGCGGTGCCGAGGCGACCGATCTCGCGCTGCTCATGGCGCGCGCGCATACCGGCAACATCGACTTCCTCGCGCTTCGAAACGGCTATCACGGCGCCACCTTCGGGGCACAGTCCCTGACCGGTATCGCGAGCTTCCGCCACAACGTGCCGTTGCTCGGAGGCATCGTCCACGTCGCCAACCCGGACCAGTACCGGGGCATCTACGGTCCCACTGTCGAGCCCTATCTCGACGAGATCGACCGCGCGATCGCGACCCAGACCTCCGGGGCGCTGGCGGGGATGATCATCGAGCCGGTGCAGGGCTACGGCGGAATCGTCGCGATGCCGCCGGGCTACATCGCCGGCGCCTTCGAGCGGGTCCGGGCTGCCGGCGGCCTGGCGGTGGTCGACGAGGTGCAGTCGGGCTTCGCGCGCACCGGCGACCATTTCTGGGCCTTCGAGGCGCACGACGTCGTGCCTGACATCGTGGTCATGGCCAAGGGGATCGGCAACGGGTTCCCCCTGGCCGCGGTGGTCGCGCGGCGAGAGGTCGCCGAGTGCATGGCAGGGAAGTTCTACTTCAACACCTACGGCGCCAATCCGGTCGCCTGTGCTGCCGGTCGGGCGGTCCTTCGCGTCATCGCCGAGGAGCGCCTGCAAGACAACGCCCGCGACATCGGCGGGAAGCTCCTGTCCGTGCTCGATGGACTACGCCAGCGCTACCCCTTGATCGGTGACGTGCGTGGGCGCGGCCTGATGCTCGCGGTCGAGTTGGTGCAGGACCGTGCGACGAAGACACCGGCGACCGCCGCGACGGCGCAGGTGTTCGAGGCCGCACGCGAGCACGGGCTCATCCTCTCGAAGTCCGGTGCGCATCGTAACGTGCTCAGGATGGTTCCCCCGATGTGCCTGAACGACGGCGACGTCGAGCACGTCGCGTCGGCTCTGGACGCGAGCTTCGCATCGATCTAGCCGCCTCTACGGTCGGCCGATGGCCGGCCCCCTACGGGCCCGCGCGAACGATGCCGCCTGCGCCCGGTCAGCCGCGACCGAGCGCCCGGTCGGACACGAAGGGGTTGGTCCGGCGCTCGTCGCCGAAGGTCGAGGCCGGTCCGTGGCCGGGCAGGAAGGTGACGTCGTCGCCGAGCGGCCAGAGCTTGCTGGTGATCGACTCGACCAGGGTTGCGTGGTCTCCGCGGGGCAAATCGGTGCGGCCGATGGAGCCCGCGAACAGCACGTCACCGACGATGGCGAATCGCGCGTCCTGGCTGAAGAAGACCACGTGTCCGGGGGTGTGCCCGGGGCAGTGGCGGACCTCGAGTGTCGCCTCGCCGATGGTGACGACGTCGCCGTCCTCGAGCCAGCGGTCGGGCTCGAACGCCTCGGTCGGCGGGAAGCCGTGTCCGGCAGTCGCCTGTGGGAGCTGGGCGATCCAGAACGCGTCGGCGCGTTGCGGTCCCTCGATCGGAACCCCGGTACGCTCGCGCAACGCCCCGGCCCCCGAGCAGTGATCGAGATGGCCGTGGGTGAGCAGGATCCGCTCGAGGGTGGCGCTGGTGGCATCGAGCGCTGCCATCACCCGCTCGAGATCGCCTCCCGGGTCCACGATCGCGGCCCTGCCGCTCGCCTCGTCGACGACGATCGAGCAGTTCTGTTGGAACGGCGTGACAGGGACGACAGTGACCCGCATGGTCGGTCTCCGTTGCAGTCGGCTCGCGCGCCGGCGCGGGGCCGTGGCCGTGGAACGTGCTTCGGCTCAGCGTGCCTCGGCGAGGAAGTCGAGCAGCAGGCGGACGACCTCGTCGCTCCGTTCCTGCTGCACCCAGTGGCCCGCGCCGTCGACCAGATGACAGCCGAGCAGGCGCGTGCATGCGCGCTCGCCCATCGCCTCCAGGGCGCCCGGCACCTGGTACGTTCCCCAGTCGCTGCGACCGGAGACGAAGGCCGACGGCACGTCGATGGTCCGTCCGGACCAGATCTGGAGCTCGGCGGCGATCGGTGCACTCGCCCGGCAGCGGTACCAGTTGAGGCCGCCCTGGAATCCGGTGCGTGTGAACTCCGCCGCGTACACCGCGAGATCCTCGTCCGGTAGCCAGCGGCAGTCGGCGATCGCGGTCGGCGCGGGCATCTCTGGCGCTACCGTCTCCGGCATCGTGCGGTCGAGGTCCATGATGTAGTACGTCGGCATCGCCGCCAGTGCCTCGGCGGTCCAGCCGGCGAGCCGGTGCGGGCGATTCGACGACCAGTCGGCGCTCTTGTGGTGGAAGTACGCGCGAAGGAAGTCGTGCACGCCCTGCGTGCAGCCCAGCATGTCCGAGTTCGCCTGCGGGGTGCAGTAGTAGCGCTGGTAGTGCTTGCGCGGGCGGTCCAGGGCGGCGAGCGCGTCGTGAATGGGATCGAGCCGCGGTGCTCCGGCGCCGCGCGTGTCCGCGGTGTCGAACGGCAGCGTCGGTGGGCCCGCGAATGGCGCGCTCATCAGCACCGTGGCACGAAACACGTCGGGACGAAGCAGCGCGCTCCAGGCCGCGACCGAGGCGCCGAAGTCGTGTCCCACCACCGCCGCCACCTCGCGCACGCCGAGCGCGTGCAGCAGCCCGATGGCGTCGCGCACGAGATTCACGAAACGAAACGACGCCAGATCGCCCGCGTAGCGATCGTCCCAACCGATGGTGCGGCCGTAGCCGCGCTGGTCGGGCGCAATCACCCGGTAGCCGGCGTCGGCGAGCGCCGGCATCACCCGGCGCCAGCTCCAGGCGAGCTCCGGGAAGCCGTGCAGCAGCAGCACGCACGGGCGGTCACCCGACGTGTGCCCGGCCTCCAGCAGGTGGATGTCGAGGCCGTTCACGTCGTGCGCGACCCGCGATCGGATACCGGCGGGTAGCGGGACGTCGTAGCCGGCGCGGTGGTCGCTCATTGCTTGGCCCTCGGGTCACCGGCCGAGCCGTTCGTCCGGGTAGTCGGACGGCACGATGATAGCCGGCGCGGAGCGTGCGCTCGCGCCGGGTCGTGCCGCGGTCTCAACGCCGCGCACGTGGGCTGCGCGCGCGCAGCATGTCGACCGCGTGGCGGGTGCTCGGGAAGGCCAGATCCGGGAGGGCATCGAGTGGGAAGAAGTCGGCATCGGTGGCGTCGTCCGCCGCCTCCAGTCGTCCGCCCACGATCTCCGCCTCGAACAGCACGAACAGGGTGGCACCGCCGCGTTGTGGGGGGTTGTGGAACACGTCGACGAGGCCGGTGACCCGCACCTCGAGCCCGGTTTCCTCGCGCGCCTCGCGCACCGCGCAAGCGCGCGGGTCGTCACCGCTGTCGAGGAATCCGGCGGGCAGGCTCCAGCGACCCTTCTCGGGGTTGAACCGACGGCGCACCAGCAGCAGACGGTCGTCGTCGATCACGCAGACGCCGACCCCGACCTTGGCCTCGACGAAGTGGATGAATCCGCAGGCCTCGCACACCCGCCGCGGCCGCCCCTGCACCTCGCGCGTCCCCATCGTGCCGCGACACCGACAGCACCACACGATGACCTCGGGCGCGCTGTCGCCCGGAAGCACTGGCTCGCCGGAGCCCATCTCGTCCGTCCTCCGCGTCGACTCGATGTCGCGAGGATACAGCGCGCGAGGTCTGCCGCGCCGCCACGCGGCCCGACGACCGATGTCCCCGCGGACCGGGGCGGTGGTGGTCGGACCCCGGTGCTCGCGCCGCCGCCACGCGATCTGGCATGGTGTGCGGGCGGGCGGAGCGCGCGCCCGTGCCGTCCGTTCGAGAGGAGGTCGCCATGGCGGGACGTGAGAGCGCCATCATCGTCGGTGCCGGGCTCGGGCTCGGCGCCGCGCTCGCAAGGGCCTGTCATGCCGAGGGCATGGACGTCGTGTTGGCGGCGCGCGACGTCACGAAGCTCGCGCCTCTGGCGCGGGTCATCGGCGCACGCACCGTGCGCTGCGACGCGGCCTCGCGTGATGAGGTCGAGGCGTTGTTCGCGCAGGCCGACGGTGCGTTCGGGGCGCCATCTCTCGTGGTCTACAACCCGAGCCGCCGGGTGCGCGGGAGCATCGCGGAGCTCGACCCGGCGGCGGTCCACGAGGCGCTGATGGTGACCTGCTTCGGAGGCTTCCTGGTCGGCCGTGAGGCGGCGCGGCGGATGTTGGTCCGCGGCTCGGGCAGCATTCTCTTCACCGGCGCCTCGGCGAGCGTCAAGGGCTATCCGGGCTCGGCGCCGTTCGCGATGGGGAAGTTCGCGCTGCGTGGACTCGCCCAGAGCATGGCGCGCGAGCTCGGCCCGAGGAACATCCACGTCGCGCATTTCGTGATCGACGGCGGGATCGCCGCGCCCGGCGAGACGCGCCCGGGCGACGACCGTCTCGATGCCGATGCGATCGCCGTCACCTATCTCCAGGTCCACCGCCAGCATCGCAGCGCGTGGACCGACGAGGTGGCGCTGCGACCATGGGTGGAGTCGTTCTGAGAGGGTGTCTCCGAGATGAAGACCGACTGCGAGGCTCGCTGAGCGCGAGGCCGGCGGAGCCGCGCGCGACACCGTCCGCCGGCCGCCAGGCGCGGCTCGCCCGCGTCGATTCGGGTCGAGCCTCCGGTGCTCGCGGGAGTGGTGACGCGCGGTCGGCCGGTGCTCGTCGGGTCAGTCCTGCGTCTCCGCGTCCCCGGTCTGCGGCGGTGTGATCTGCGGCACCCCGCTCTTCGAGCCGGCCAGCAGGCCACTGCGCGAGTAGAGCATCAGCTTCTCGCGACTGTCGGCGATGTCGAGGTTACGCATGGTGAGCTGACCGATGCGGTCGGCGGGCGAGAACGCCGAGTCGCCCTTCTCCATGGTCAGGCGCTCGGGCTTGTAGGTGAGGTTGGGGCTGGTGGTGTCGAGCAGCGAGTAGTCGTTGCCGCGGCGAAGCTCGAGCGTCACCTCGCCGGTCACCGCGCTCGCCACCCAACGCTGCGCCGCCTCGCGCAGCATCATCGCCTGCGAGTCGAACCAGCGGCCCTGGTAGAGCTTCCGCCCGAGCAGCCGGCCGTTGGCGCGGTACTGCTCGATGGTGTCCTCGTTGTGAATGCCGGTCACCAGGCGCTCGTACGCGATCCACAGCAGCGCCATGCCGGGGGCCTCGTAGATGCCGCGGCTCTTGGCCTCGATGATGCGGTTCTCGATCTGATCGCACATGCCGAGCCCGTGACGGCCGCCGATGCGGTTGGCCTCGAGCATCAGCTCGACCGAGTCGGCGAAGGTGCGGCCGTTCAAGGCCACCGGTTGCCCTTCCTCGAAGCGCACCGAGACCTCCTCGGGCTTCACCGGCACGTCCTCGCGCCAGAACGCGACCCCCATGATCGGGTTGACGATGCGGATGCCGTGGTCGAGGAACTCGAGATCCTTCGCCTCGTGCGTGGCGCCGAGGAGGTTGGAGTCGGTGGAGTAGGCCTTCTCGACCGACATGCGGTAGTCGAAGCCGGCCGCCTGCAGGTACTCCGACATCTCCTTGCGCCCGCCCAGCTCGTCGATGAAACGCTGGTCGAGCCATGGCTTGTAGATGCGGAGGTTGGGGTTCACCAGCAGGCCGTAGCGATAGAAGCGCTCGATGTCGTTGCCCTTGTAGGTGCTGCCGTCGCCCCAGATGTGCACGTCGTCCTCGCGCATGGCGGCGACGAGCATGGTGCCGGTGACCGCGCGCCCGAGGGGGGTGGTGTTGAAGTAGGTGGCGCCGCCGCTGGAGATGTGGAAGGCCGACGACTGGATGGCCGCGATGCCCTCGGCGACGAGCTGGGCACGGCAATCGACCAGACGGGCTTTCTCGGCGCCGTAGGCGAGCCCCTTGCGCGGGATCTCCTCGTAGTCGCTCTCGTCCGGCTGGCCGAGGTTGGCGGTGTACGCGTAGGGCACGGCGCCCTTGGCGCGCATCCAGTGGATGGCGGCGCTGGTGTCCAGGCCGCCGGAGAACGCGATGCCGACTTTCTCGCCGACGGGGAGAGACTGGAGGATGGTGGTCACGGTACCGCTCACCACGATGCTGTCGAAACCCGAAAGCCTAGCACCGCATCGGTACGCTCACCATCCCGAGCACCGTTCGGCGCCCGGCTCACCGTGCGCGCGCCCGACCTCGGCCCGGCGCCGGGTCGTCGCCGGTCGCGGGCGGTGACCGTGCCCGACGCGCCGCCGCGACAACCTGCTAGGCTGGCCCGCATGCCGCCCTCATCCCTCGTGCGCATCGACCGGATCACGGCAAGGCGTCTCGCGCTCGCCGCTGCCGGGCTCCTCCCCCGCGCCGACCGGCCGCTGCCGCGGCGCGTGGCCGGCGGCGGCGCTCGCGCCCGGCGCGCCTGCCACGCGGTGCTCGAGCACCTCGGCTATCTGCAACTCGACTCGATCGCAGTCACCGGGGCGAGGACCCACGGCATCGTGCTCGCGTCGCGCCTCGACGGCCTCGACGCGGGAGTGGCGGAGACCCTGCTCGCGCCGGGGGAGCCCGTGTTCGAGTACTGGGGGCACGAGGCGAGCTGGCTGCCGCTTGCGCTCTACCCGGCGCTCGGTTTCCGCCGCCGCGAGTACCGCCGTCATCCCTGGTGGGGCGACTTCATCGGCGCGCACCGGCCGCTCGCGGACTGGATGCTGGACCGTATCGGGCGCGATGGTCCGTTGCGCTCGGCCGACCTCGACGACGCGGCCCTGCCGCCGCGGCTGCGCGGTGGGTGGGGCGCGGACGATGCGCTCTGGTCCAACAAGCACTCGACGCGGATGTTGGAGGCGTTGTGGTCGGCCGGGTCGTTGGCGGTGCGCGAGCGCCGAGGCTTCCAGCGCACCTTCGACCTGACCGAGCGGGTGATTCCCGAGGACGTGCGCGCCCGGCGCATCGATGACGACGAGGCGATCGCGGTGCTCCTCCTCAAGGCCCTGGACGGGCTCGGCTTCGCGACCACCGGCACGCTCGCGGCCACCTGGCGGCTCCGGAATCGGCGCGACCAGATCCAGCGCGCCCTCGCCCACCTCGAGGAACGTGGCGAGGTCGTGCCCGCGGTGGCGGCGCTCGAGGGGCGTGACGTCCGCGGTTGGATCCGCGCCAGCGACCTCGACCGACTCGACCGGCTGCGCGCGATGCGACCGCGGCGCGACCACGGTGTGGCGCTCTCGCCGTTCGACCCGCTGCTCTGGGACCGCGGGCGCACGCGCGCGCTGTTCGACTTCGACCTCGTGGTCGAGATCTACAAGCCGCCGGCCGAGCGCCGCTTCGGCTACTACTGCCTGCCCGTGCTCGCCGGTGACGCCCTGATCGGGCGGGTGGATTTGAAGGCGGACCGCAAGGCCGGTCGCCTCGACGTGCTGAGCGTGCATCACGAGGCGACCATGCCCTCGGCTCGCGACCGTGAGGCGATGCGCGTCGCACTGACACGATTCGCAACCGCGGTCGGGCTCGCGCTGCGCACGGCGCGGGACGGCGCGTGAGTCGACGTGGCGACGCGACGTCGGCGGACGCGGCCGGGCCACACGCCGTGGGCCGAGGTGCCTCCGACGCCCCACCCGAGAGCCGCGATGCCGGCCAGACGTCGCTGGTCGGCATCGCGTGCGTGCTCGGTGCGAGCAGCGTCTTCGTGTGCAACGACGCAGTGGTCAAGTGGCTGAGCGACGACCATGCGCTGCACCAGATCGTGCTGATTCGCGCCATCATCGCGCTGACGCTCACCCTCGTCGTCCTGGTGCCGCTCGAGGGCGGGTACCGCAACTTGCTCAGCCGGCGCTGGCCTCTGCACCTGCTGCGCGGATTCGTGCTGGTGGTCACCAACATGGCGTTCTTCGCCGGGCTCTCGGTGCTGCCGCTGGGTGAGGCGACGGCGATCTTCTTCGTCGCGCCGTTGCTGATCACCGCCTTGTCCGCGCTGTTGCTCGGCGAGCACGTCGGGGTGCGGCGCTGGTCGGCGGTGCTGATCGGGCTCGCGGGCGTCCTCGTGATGGTGCGTCCCGGCACCGACGCGTTCCAGGTGGCGGCTCTGTTTCCGCTGTGCGCCGCCTTCACCTACGCCCTGCTGCAGATCCTGACACGCAAGCTCGGAACCACCGAGCGCGCCTCGACCATGTCGGTCTACATCCAGGTCTGCTTCATCGGCGTCGGGACCGCGTTCGGGTTGGTCGCGGGGGACGGGCGCTTCGTCGATGCCGACGCGAGCCCGCAGGCCCGGTTCCTGCTCCGAGCCTGGACCTGGCCGCAAGCCGAGGATCTCGCGCTGATGCTGGCGATCGGGGTTCTCGGTGCTGCCGGAAGCTACCTGATGAGCCAGGCGTATCGGATGTCGCGCGCCGCCGTGGTGGCGCCGTTCGAGTACGCCGCGCTACCGCTGTCGGTGCTGCTGAGCATCGTGGTTTGGGGCGACTGGCCGGACCGCGTCGCCTGGATCGGCATCGCCCTCATCCTCGCGGCGGGCCTGTACGTGTTCCAACGCGAGGCGCGTCTCGGCCGTGCCACCGCCGCCCGAGGCGCTACGCGAGCACGAGCGGCTCCGTCAGCGCCCCGTCGCGGGCGACGACCCGGCCACCCTTGAGCACCAGCGCGCGACCCGGGCGGCGGGCGACCGCCTCGGCCGGGGTCTCGGCGTCGACCAGCACGAGGTCGGCGCGGGAGCCGACGCGCGGGCCGTGTCGCGGCAGGCCGAGGCCCTGGGCTCCGGAGGTGGTCGCCACGTCCAGCGCCACCGCCAGGTCGGCGTCGGTCCGATAGCCGCCGCGCCAGGCGATGAGCATCGCGCGCTCGAGCATGTCGCCGGTTCCGAGCGGGCTCCAGGGGTCGCGGATGTCGTCGTTGCCCGCGAACACGGTGACCCCCCGCTCGCGCAACCGCTTCACCGGCGGCATCGGCGACGCGCCGCCGCCGTGGGTCACCAGCGCGACGCCGGCCTCGGCCATCGACGCCGCGAGGCGCTCGAGGTCCGAGTCGTCCGCCGCGCCGAGGCAAAAGCCATGGCTCACGGTGACGTGGCCGGCCATCCCGTGCACGCGGGTGCGCTCCACCACACCGGCAATCTCCGCCATCCCGGCGGCCCCTGGGTCGTGCAGGTGGATGTCGAGACCGACGCCGCGTCGCTCCGCGATCGCGAACAGGACGTCGAGCTGACCGTCGAGGTCACCGTCGATGGCGACGGGGTCGATGCCCCCCAGCAGGTCACAGCCGGCCGCGATTGCCGCGTCGAGCAACGACCTCACCCCCGGTCGATTGAGGACCCCGCTCTGCGGAAAGGCGACGAGCTGCAGGTCGACGTGTGCTGCCGCCGCCTCCCGGACCGCGAGCAGCGCCGCGACGTGCGACAGCCCGATCGCGTCGTCGACATCCACGTGCGAGCGCATCGCGGTGGTGCCGTGACCCACGCAGTCGGCCACCAGCCGTGCCGCGCGCGGTGCCACCGGCGGCAGCTCGGCGCGCATGCGCCGCTCGGTCTCGATGCGGCTCGCTCGCTCGGGGCCGGCGCGGTGCGGCATCCAGGGCAAGCCGGTCAGGGTCTTGTCGAGGTGCATGTGGCCGTCGACGAATCCTGGCAGCACCAGTCGGCGCGCACCGTGCACCACGTCGGCGCGGTCGGCGGCGAGTCCTGGCCCGACGGCGGTGACGATGCCGTCCTCGATCAGGATGTCCGCCTGCTCGCCCGAGGGCAGGCGGACGTCGGAGAGTGCTCGGACGCTGGATGTGGTCACCATTGCTCCTCCGCACGATTCGGGTCGAGTATAGGCCCGGCGGCCCGGTCGCGTGGCGACGCGGCTGCGGCGTCGCAGGCGGTCGGGAGGGCATGGCGTGGGTGAATCGAGGTCGGATTCGCGAGAGCTGCTGCGGCGGCTCGGACAGGGTGAGTCCATCGACGACGTGTGCCGACGGAGCGGGATGTCGCGCGCGGCGTTCGATGCCTGGTGGCAGGCGGAGACGGCGCGACGGGTGCCGTCGGTGAACGGGCGATGCTCGGCGCCCGTCGGCGGTGAGGTCGAGATCGCGCGCGACCGCTGGGGCGTCGCCCGCGTCCACGCCGCGAACGACGAGGACCTGTTCTTCGGCTTCGGGTACGCCATGGCGCAGGACCGGCTCTTCCAGCTCGACTACCTGCGACGCAAGGCGACCGGGACCCTCGCCGAGGTCCTGGGTCCGAGCGGGCTCGACAGCGACCGGGTGGCGCGCACCATCGACTTCCCGCGCATCGCGCGTGACGAATGGGCGCACATGCCGGCGGCGACGCGGCGGCTGGTGGAGTCGTTCAGCGCCGGCATCGACGCGTGGATGGCGTCCGCTCGCGACTGCCTCCCGATCGAGTTCGACCTGCTGGACTACGTTCCCGCGTCGTGGACGCCGACCGACTGCTGCGCCATCGCGGTCGAGTTCCGTCACTACCTCACGGTGCGTTTCCCGGTCATCGTGATCCCGGAGCTCGCGCGCCGCGCGCTCGGCGAAGGCGCGCTGCTTCGCGCATTCATGCAAGGTGAGGCGGACGAGGAGAGCATCCTGCACCCCGGCGAGTACCCGGTCGGAGTCGTCACTCCCGGTCACGCAGCCGGTGATCCGGACGAAGGGCAGGGCAGCAACAACTGGGTGATCGCCGGCGCGAGGACCACCACCGGCAAGCCCATCGTGGCGAGCGATCCCCACATCGCGTTCGCGGCCGTCTCGTGCTGGTACGAGGTGCACCTGAGCGGTGGCACGTTCGACGTGGCGGGCATGACCTACGTCGGCATGCCGGCGGTCATGTTCGGACGCAATCGCCGCGTCGCGTGGGGCATCACCAACAACATCTGCTCGCAGCGGGACCTCTACCTGGAGCGGACCGACCCGGCCCATCCGGACGCCTTCCTCCACGACGGGCGCTGGGAGTCGGCGCGCGTGCGCGAGGAGACGATCGCGGTGCGCGGCGCGGCCGCCGAGCGCCTCGAGGTGCGGCTGTCGCGCAACGGTCCGGTGGTGAGCGGTCTCCTCCCGGAGCCGGCCCGAAACGGCGATGTCGTCACCCTGCGCTGGCTGGGCGACGAGCCTTGCGGCTGGCTGAGCGCGCTGCTGGATCTGGACCGCGCGCAGTCGGTCGAGGCGGTGCGTGAGTCTCTACGACCGTGGCGCGTGCCGACGTTCAGCCTGGTCTTCGCCGACGTCGATGGTCGGATCGGGTATCAGGCGGCCGGCGCGATTCCCCTTCGCGCCCGACCGATGCGCGGATATCGCCCCGGCTGGGATCCCGCGCACCAGTGGCAGGGTGTGATCGCCCTCGACGAGATGCCGCATCTGCTCGACCCGCCGCGCGGCTGGATCGCGACCGCCAACAATCGGCCTGCGCCGGACGACTTCCATCGACCGCTCTCCGGGACCTGGAGCTGCGGCTACCGGGCGCGGCGCATCCGCCAGATGCTCGACGGGACCCGTGACATCTCGCCGGACGACGCGGCCGCCATGCAGCTCGATGCGCTCTCGCTGCGCGCCCAGGCGTGCGTCGGCCCGTTGGTCCTGGCGCTCGAGACGGCGGCCGACCCGGCGCTCGACGACATCGTGCGTCGACTGCGAGTCTGGGACCACGTGATGGCCACCGAGAGCGACGCCGCGGCGATCTTCGAGGTCTTCTTCGCGCGCTGGTCGGCGCGGGTCGCGGCCGAGCGCCTGCCCCCGGCGTTGGCGGCCCTGCTCGGCCCCGCCGCGGCCGGGCTCGCCTCGAGTCTGCTCGCGAGCGATCCCGCCGGCTGGTTCGCGGGCGAGGCTCGGAAGCGCGCCATCGTGCAGGTCATGCGCGACACCATCGACGAGCTCACGCGCAAGCTCGGCCCGGACCCGGAGCGCTGGAGCTGGGGTGCGCTGCACCGAATCAACCTCCGCCACGTGCTCTCCGCCCGCGGCGATCTCGGTCTCCTGCTCGATCGGGGCGGCGTGCCGGTGAAGGGCAACGGCGTGACCGTGTGCAATACGGGGTTCGATCCGAACTGGGGCGCGCCGATGGGCGCCAACTACCGGCTGGTGGCGGATCTCGCGACGGACCCACCGGTCCTTCGCGCGGTCGATGCCCAGGGCGTCTCGGGTCATCCGGGGAGCGAGCACTACGGTGACCAGCTCGCGGAGTGGCTGGCAGGGCGCCACCACGTCATCGTCCTCGGGCCCTCGGCAGAGGCCGAGGACGTCGCCGCGCGATTGCGACTGGTCCCCGCCGCGGCCGGGGAGCACGCCGCGCCGACCCCGGCGGGCGGGTGACGACGTCGCGCGGTGCCGTCTCGGGGCGGGGCGCCGGCGCAGGCCCGCTCCCGGTGCGTCTCCCTACCAGCGGAACAGCCGGCTACCGAGCAGCGTCCGCACGTCGAAGGCGCGGTCGAACGGCGACGGCTTCGGTGGCTCGGGCTGGGGGTTGAATCCACCGGCCACGGTCTCCAGCTCCTCGTCGCTCAGCTCGGCCGCGGCCGCCACTGCCGCCTTGGCCGCGTCGAGCCCGTCGGCGGTCGCGTCGAAGCCGTTGCGAGACGCGAACTCGATGGTCGCCTGGCGGGGGTCGTCGGCGCGCTCGATCGCCGCGTCGAGATCGGCGAGAAGCGCGGGGTCACGATGGAGGGCCTCCAGGAAGCCCAGGGTTCCACGGTCGATGCTCATCGTCATTCCCTCGTGTCGACGCGACCGAGTGTGGCTCGATCGCTCGGTGGCTGCGTCACCAGCGTCTCCGGCCGAGACATCCTCCGACCCGGTCGGCGATGGTTCAGTGCGGTTGGTCACGTTTCGTCGCCCGCGACCCTTCCGAGGCGTCCGGTTGCCGCGGAGGCGGCTCGTGCGCGCGCTGACTGGCGGCGAAGTAGCCGCCCGGATAGTCCTCGACCGGTATGTAGGGGCGTTGCTGGGGCTCGGTGGGCAACGCGACGAGGCGATCGTCGAGCTCGAGTAGCAGCTTGCGCTCGACGAGCCTGGCGACGCTGGCGTCGATGGCGCTCGCGGAGCTCGCGCCTGCGTCGAGTCGACGCGCGAGACTCGCTCTCGACGGCGCGCCGTCGCAGGCGACGAGGATCGCCGCGTCGAGTCCCCGCAGCTCGATGTGGGGTGCGGTGGCCACCGGGCGCGAGTCGACGACCTCCACCACACCTTCGCCCGGGCGCATCTCCAATCGCGGAACTTCCGGCGCGCCGTCGTCGGCGCGACGCACGCGATCCCACAGCCGCATCCACTTGTCGACCTCGAGCATCATGCGGCGATTGCCGAGGTCGAGCCGGTGGAGCGTTCGCTCCAGTGGGCGTGAGACGTCGACGAAGTAGTACGCGAGTTGCTCGAGGGTCTGCGCGTCGACCGGGTAGACGTGGTGCAGCCCGGGCGTCGGTCTCAGCTCGAGACCGTAGTCGTCGGGGTTGCGATGGTAGAGGCTGAAGCGGTCGATCCTCACCGGACACAGCGTGTTCGGCGGCTGGAGATGCGTCACCAAGGGAATCCAGTCGGCGATGCTCGCATACCAGCTCCAGTCCTCTCCCGGGACCTGCCACAGGAAGTTCCAGGTGACGAAGGTTCCGAGCGTTCGCGCGCTGCGCAGGAACTGCAGGTTGATGACCGGGGTCGTGCCCTTGTCGAACAGCTCGAGCGCGCCTCGATGCAGGCTCTCGAACCCGGGCTGCACCCTGCGCACACCCGCTCGCGACAGCAGGGCGATCTGTGCGCGGGTCAGGTTGGCCTTGGTCTCGTAGAACAGGGAGTAGGGTGCGCCGGCATCTGCCAGCGCCGGCATCACCGAGTCCAGGTGCTTGCGGTGGAGGATGTTGTCGACCACGAGCAGGCGGTGGGTGCCGTAACGCTCGACCAGGGTCGCGAGCTCCGACAGCACCCGCTGCGCGGACTTCGGACGATAGGCCATCTCGTCGCCGTTCAATCCACAGAACGTGCAGTGGTGCTTCTCGCCCCACCAGCATCCTCGCGAGGTCTCCACCAGCAGGGCGGGAAGGATCTCGTCGCGGAGCGGGCTCGCGGCCAGCGCGTCGAAATAGTCCTGGTACTCGGGAATCGGTGCGTGGTCCAGATCCGACACGCTGGCACGGCCGATGGCCTCGACCGGCGGCTGGTCGGCGCGGTTGCGATGGGTCGGAGCGTGGGTTCCGGGCGGAAGTGCCATCGCGCCTCGCTGGTCGGCGCCACGGCGCAGGAGCTCCGCGCAGAAATCTCCGAAGAAGGCGTCGGCCTCGCCGGACACCACGAAGTCGAGCCACTCGAAGGCGCGATGCGCCGCATGGCCCATCTCCGCCTCGCAGTTCGCGCCGCCGAGCATGGTGATCACCGTCGGGTCACAGGTCTTCACCGCACGCAACAGGGCGAGGGAAGCGACCTGCTGCTCGAACACCGAGCTGCAACCGACGATGCGCGCGGCGGAGTCGACGATCCGTCGCGCGGTTCGGTGGGTGAGGGCGGTGGCGAGCTCGCGCGCGCGCCACAGGGTCGCGTCGAGGTCGTCAGGCGCCACGCGAAGCCAGTCGGCGACCTGACGCCGGTCGATCTGCTCGAGGAATCCCGCGTGTCGACGGTGCTCGTCGGGGAACGCGACACCCGCGAACAGCCAGTCACCGAGGTGCAGATCGGAGGCACTGTGGAGAATCCGACTGTAGAGCTCCACGCCGATGTCTGGCGCGAGCTCGAAGGCGGGATAGAGGGTGCGTGTCGCGACCCCGGCCGCTCGCGCGCTCGCCTGGAGCAGGCCGAGCGCGAGCGACGGTCGCTCCAGCGCGACGAAGGGCATGCAGACCAGGCAGACGTCGCTCATCTCGATCTCCCTTCGATCCGCGGCGACCGCCGCCGTGAGGCATCCGGGCGCCTGGCCGACGGGCTGGCGGCGCGCGCTCCTGGCTTCGCGGCGGTCGATTCCACGAGCACCACGATACACTTCGCGCGACCGACGCATGCGAGGGGGTTGGTATGGCCACCACGACGACCGCTCACCGCCATCGTGCCGTGCCGCCGCCCCGGGGCTTCGCACGCGCGGAGCTCGAGGCCCGCACCGCACGCGCGCAGCGCGCGATGGCCGCGGAGCGTCTCGACGCCCTGCTGCTGACCACCGAGCCGGAGGTGCGCTGGTTCAGTGGCTTCCACACGCGCTTCTGGGAGAGCCCGACGCGACCGTGGTTCATGGTGGTGCCGGCCGACGGCGCGCCGATTGCGGTGATTCCGGAGATCGGCGCCGCCGGCATGTCCAAGACCTGGATCGACGACGTACGTACCTGGCCGTCGCCCGTCCCGGAGGACGATGGTGTCTCCCTGCTCGTCGACACCCTGCGGGGCCTGCCACGGAGACACGGGCGCGTCGGACTCGCGATGGGGCCGGGATCGCACGTTCGGATGCCGCTCGCGGACCTGGATCGCATCCGCGCGTCGGCGCCGATGATGCTCACCGACGCGCAGCCGCTTCTCGACCGATTGCGGGCGATCAAGTCCGAGGCCGAGATCGACAAGATCCGACACGCCTGTCGCCTGGCGGCCGAGAGCTTCGACGCGGTCCCCGCCCTGCTCGCACCGGGCGTGACCGAGAGGGCAGTCGCGCGCGCCTTCGTCACCGACCTCGTCGGACGCGGCGCCGACGCGGTTCCCTATCTCGCGCTCGCCTCCGGCCCGGGTGGATACGGTGACATCATCATGGGCCCGTCGGACCGCGGATTGGCGGCCGGTGACGTCATGATCATCGACACCGGCGCGACCTTCGACGGCTACTTCTGCGACTTCGACCGCAACTGGGCGGTGGGCCGTGCCGACGAGGCAGCACGCGCTGCCTACCGCGCCTGCTGGATGGCGACCGAGGCCGGCCTCGCCGCGGCCCGCCCCGGTGCGACCGCCGGTGATCTGCACGCGGCGATGTGGCGCGTGCTCCAGTCTCACGGGGCTCGCGGCGAGGGCGACGTCGGTCGCATGGGCCACGGCCTCGGGATGCAGCTCACCGAGGGCCATTCGAATCGGCCCGGCGACTCGACCGTGCTGCGACCGGGCATGGTGCTCACCCTGGAGCCCGGAATGTCGTTCGCGCCCGGTCGGCTGATGGTCCACGAGGAGGACCTGGTGGTCCGCGACGGGGGACCGGAGCTGCTCACGCCGCGAGCCTCACCGGAGTTGCCGGTGGTCTGACCGCGCGTGGCATCGACGGGATGCCATCGGTACCCTACGCGTCCGAGAGCGACCGACTCGAGCCATCGCGAAGGGAGTACGCATGGGACAGACCGAGACTGATTTCTGGGACGCGTTGCTGCAGCTCGCGCCGGCCCGGTTGCCGAATCCACCGGCGACCCTGTACGACGTCATCGTCGACGGTGGCGACCTCGAGCAGGTGCAGGCCTTCATCGACGGCGGGCACGATCCAGGCGTGGCGATGGCCGGGGGCTCGCCGCTCTCGCTGGCGGTGCGCGGCGGAAACGTCGCGCTGTTCCGCCTGCTGGTCGACGCCGGTGCGCAAGTGTCGCAACCACTTCAGAGCCTGCTCGCCGAGGCGGTCGAGGGCCTCGCCGAGGCCGACGAGGAGTCGCTGCCGGCGCGGTTCGAGCTGCTCGACGCGCTCATCGCGCGGCGTGCGTCCGATGCCGAGCTCGTCGCGGGATTCCTCGCCTGCACGTCTCGCAAGCAGTTCACCGCGGCGGTGCGGATCGCGCGCGCCGGACTGACCGCGAGCACGCCGGTGCGCACCGGCCCCCGTCAGTCGCAGCCCCTCGATGCGTGGCTGGCGTCGCGGGGCGCCTCGGTCTTCGTGCCACTCCTCGGTGGCGCCGAGCCCACCGCGGCGATGCAGCGCGAGGAGGCGCAGGAGCGCGCGAGCGGTGCCGAGGCGCGCGCGCTGCGCGCCTCGCTGGTGCCCGACTTCGGTCGGCTCGTGCTCGCGGAGCCGGCGCGTGGAGAGAAGCACCGCGCGCTCGCGGAGCAGATTCGGTCGGGGCGATGGAGCGCGCACTTGGGCGCGTTCGACCGTCGGGCCGGCTGCATGCCACTCGAGTTCGCGGCAAGGAACGGACTGGTCGATCTGGTCGAGCTCGTTCTCCCGGCAACCGCCGATATCGAGACGAGGCGCGCCGCGGCCGCCGCTGCCGCCACGCACGGTCGGCTCGAATGTCTGGAGCGTATCGTCGAGGCGGCGGCGCCCGCCGCACGCTCCGCGGTGGCCGATGCCGCGCTCCTTGCCGCTTCGCGCCGCGGACAGCGAGCCTGTGTCGAGTACCTGCTCGCGCACGGCGGCAATCCGCGGGCGACCGACAGCAACGGTGACAATGCGGTGATGGTGGCGGGCGGGGCCGAGCGCAACCTTGTCGTCCAGGCACTGCGAGAGCGGGGCGCGAGCATGCCGGCGACGCTGCGCGGTGGCTACGCCGTGCGCGGCAAGGCGCTCGACTGGGCGTCCCGGCGCAAGGAAGCCGTGGCCACCGCCCTCGAGAGCAGTCCCTACCTCGCGGCGTGGCTCCGAGTCGACGTGCAGGCACTCACCGCGGCGCTCGTCGGCGATGGTGTCGTCGCGGATCTCCGCAAGTTGCCCGTCCCGCGCACGGACGGGTTCGTCTGTTACCGATTGCAGGGCTCGCCGTGGACCTGCGTGGTGCCGGTGGTCGGGACGCGTCAGGCCATGGTCGAGCTGTCGGGGACGTTCGGAGCGATCGTTCGCGCCCTTTCCGCGCACTTCGAGGCCGACGCATGCATGCTCGTGCTGGAGGACACCAGCGGGACCCGGACCCTCAGCGCCTGGACGGCGGGCGTCGAGGGCGAGCCGGTGGCCGACGCGCCCAAGGGGCTCGCCGAGCACGACCTCGTGCTCGTTCCCCACGACGTGCTCGACAACGGCTTCGAGCGCCAGCTCGTGCTCACCAACGTCAAGAAGAGCGAGGTGCAGCGCGCGGCCTTTCTCCCTCGGCAAGCGTTGGGTCCACCGCTGCGGCTCGCCGGAGCGCCATAGGCGAGGCGCGAGCTCGGTGCCGCCGGCAGTCGCTCAGCCGTGCACGCGCGCGACCAGCGGCGCCAGCGCCTCGATGCCGCGTGGACCCGCCGGATGGGCGAGGGCGATGGTGAGGTGCTCGACGCCGACCGCCGCGAAGGCCGATACGTGCTCGTGCAGCGTGTCGACGTCGCCGAAGCGTACCGTCTGGCGCATGCCGTCGTAGCTCGCGACGGCGAGGCCGTCGCCGGCCGACGGCATGCCTTGCGGGCGCTCGGCGGCGAGCGCGACGCGGACGCCGGCGGTGCGCTGCAGGGTGCTCGGGTCGCGACCGACCTTGGCGCAGGCGGCATCGAGATCGGCGAATCGCCGCACGACCTCGCCGGGATCGAGCTGATAGTCGGCGTCGTAGATGTCCGCGTACTGCGCGGTCAACCGCATCATGCGCGGGCGGATGGCGCCGATCAGGATCGGAAGCCCCTGTGGTCGCGGGCCGCGCGGCGAAAGCTCGCAGTCGCGCGCCTGATAGTGCTCGCCCTCGAAGTCGACGCGCCCCTCGCGCAGCAAGGGCACGATGATCTGCAGCGCCTCCTCGAAGCGACTCACCCGGTGGTCGTAGGGCATCCCGAACGCGTGGTACTCCGGCTCGTGCCAGCCCGAGCCCAGGCCGAGCACCAACCGACCGCCGCTCACCTCGTCGAGGGTGTCGGCCATCTTCGCGAACACTGCCGGGTTGCGGAAGCTCGAGCACGCCACCAGCGGGCCGAGGTGGATCCGCTGTGTGGCCTCGGCCAGCGCCGCGAGGATCGTCCACGCCTCCCAGATTCCGCGGGTGCGCCCTTCCGGCATGTCGACACGGATGTGGTTCTCGGACGGCGACAGACGGAACAGGAGATGGTCGGGCACGAACAGCCGCTCGAAGCCGACCGCCTCCGCGGTGCGCGCCATCTCGCGCAGGTCCGCCCAACGTGCGGTCCGACCCTCGCCGAGCGCGCCGGCGCCGATAGGCAGCATCAGTCCGAGTCTCACCGCATCGTCCTCCAGGCTTCACCGAAGGCGGCAGGATGGGCGGAGTCGGCGACGAATTGCAACCGCGGGGTGGGTGCCGCTAGCGCATCCGCAGATGGTGCACCATGAACGCCATCGCGCGCCGCAGGAACCAGCGATTGCTCCAGACCGTGGCGTGGTCGTCGTTCGGCAGCACCAGCATGTCGAAGTCCTTGTCCGCCGCGATCAGCGCGGCGACGAGCTGGTGGGTGAGCGCGGGGTGGACGTTGTCGTCCATGTCGCCGTGTGCCAGCAGGAGCTTGCCGCGCAGGCGGTCGACCAGCGGCGGATTCGCCGCCGCGTCGTGGTTGGTGGTGCCGTCGGGGTTGCGGACGAGATCGCCCTGGTACTTCTCGGTCCAGGCGAAGCTGTAGCCGCGATTGTCGTGGTTGCCGGCGGTGGCGACCGCGACGTGGAAGAAGTCGGGATGCTCGAGCAGCGCGCGCACCGAGGCGTAGCCGCCGCCGGAGTGACCCATGATCCCGACGCGCTCCAGATCCACGAAGGCATGGCGGTGCGCGAGCTGGCGGAGCACCGCCACGTGATCCTCGAGCATCCCGGGGTTGCCCATGTTGGCGAAGGCCTGGTCGTGGAGGGCCTTGCTGCGCAGCGGCTGGCCCCGGCCGTCGAGCTTCACCACCATGCAGCCGAGCTCGGCGAAGGCCTGCGGCATGCACGCCTGGCCGAGCTCGCCGAGGTGGTCGGTGAAGGCGACCGCCGGCACGATGCCGCGCTGGGGGCCGGGGTAGATGTAGTCGATGATCGGATAGCGGCGCGTCGGGTCGAAGTCGCCGGGGAGCCAGTAGGCGCCGTGCAGCACGGTGACCCCGTCGGCGGCCAGCGCGGTGAACGGGGTGGGGTAGCGCCAGCGCGCCGCGAGCTCCGGCGTGAGCGTCGCCACCTCGAGGGTCGCCACCACGGCGCCGTCGCGCCGGCGCAGCGTGGTCACCGGCGGCGATGTGAGGTCCGCGGTGGTCTCGACGAAGTGCTCGCCCGTCGGCGACCGCCACGCCCCGGGCGGCATCGCCGGAGCGATGTGGTCACGCGGCATCCGGCGCGTCGGGATCGCCAGCGCGTGCTCGCCCGGCTCGGGCGTGAGCACGCGCAGCGCCCCGCCGTCGAGGCTCGCGACGCAGAGCTGGCGATGCTGTGGATCGGCACCCGGAGCGCGGCAGGCACCGAGCACGAATACCTCGCGTCGTCGTGGGTCGACGCCGACGATGTCGCGGACCAGCCACTCCCCCGAGGTGATGGCCGACTTCAGTGCGCCGCTCGCGAGGTCGTGGAGGTAGAGATGTCCCCAGCCGTCGCGCTGCGAGAACCAGATGACCTCGCCGCTGTCCTCGAGGATCCGGATGTTGGGCAGACCCAGCACGTGGACGTTGGTGTCGTGGAAGGTGTCGACACACTCGACCAGCACCTCGCGCACCGCACCGTCGGCGGCGTCGAGCTCGCACAGCGCGACGCGCCGGCTTCCGCGATCGCGGTCCACGAACCAGAGTCGGTTACCGTCGGTGGACCACCAGGCCTCGTCGCGCTCGATGCAGGTCATCATCCCGACCACGTGCGGTCGGCAGCGCGCCCAGGTGCACGCTCCGGTCGCGACGTCGATCACGAGGTGCGACTCCAGTGGCACCACGTCGTCGCCCGCGTTGGCGAACCTCAGGTGATGGACCACGGGTCGCCTCGAGCCGTCGTCCGGGACGTGCTGGAGCAGTGGCAGATCGGCGACGTCACGCTCGTCGAGCCGGGAGGTGAAGAGGCGACGCGAGTCCGGTGACCACCGCACGCCGGCCGGCAACACGATGCCGCGGCGCGCGAGGCTGACGGTGGCGAGATTCATGTCCGCCGACTTCGCGTAGGCATGGTGCGGCCCACCGTCGGTGGTCAGTGGCCGCTCGATGTCGGTCGCGAGCTCGCGCAGCCACAGGTCGTGGCCACGGCGAAAGGCGGCGAGGCGACCGTCCGGGGACACCACCTCGCCGGGGCGCGAGGGCGTCGGTGTCGAGCGCAACGACTCGCCGTCGAAATGCCAGTCCCGAACGCCCGAGGTGAACGCGACGCCGCCCGCGCCGGAGATGGTCACGCGCTCGATGGGGAGCCGCTCGACCGGCGCGGTGACGCCGGCGCGTGTCAATGCGGCGGCGAGCGCATGGTGGTCGAACGCCGGTGACGTCGCGCCGGTGTCGGCATCGACCATGACGAAGCGCCAACCGTCCACCACCTCGCGGCGATACCAGAAGCGACGGCCGTCGTCCGACCACTGCGGCCGCACCATCGGGTTGAGGACCCCGGCCCGAACCGCGGCGGGCAGGAACGCGAATGCGCGATCGCGCAGCACCGGATCCAGCATGGCTCGACCTCATCGGGTGTCTACAAAATCTTTTCCTGCTGCGAAGCCCGCCGACGGCGCCTGGCCGCGTTGTGGGGCCCCCATCGCCCGGTCGCATGGCTCGGCCATGCTCCTGGACGATGTGCACCCCCTCGCCTTGCCACTCACCCTCGGCGGCCCTCTCGCGACGGCAATGCTCTTCCAGACACCCTCTCAGACGAATGGGTTGTCCGACATGCGCGCCGCCGCCGCGGGTCGGCGGCGTCAGGGTGACTCGACGAGCTCGATCGCCTCGCGGCTCGGCCCCTCGATCATGACTGCACGCGTGTCACCGAGCGCGTAGGGGTCGCCGAGGAAGGTGACCGCGTCGCGACGGAGATCGGCGATCCAACCGTCGAGGTCGTCGACCGACAGCGCGATGTGATCCTGGAGCTGCCCGCGCGGGGACGCGAGCGGCTTCTCGCCCTGGTTCGGGTACCAGATGAGGTCGACGTCACCGAACGTCACTCCACCGCGGGGCGCGCGATACATGCCGGCGCGATCCAGGGCCGGATAGGTGCGCTCACCGGTGCGTGCGACCGGGCGCGCCCGATCCGCGGCTGGCACGTCACCGAAGCTCGCGCGCGCCGGCGCACCGAGGTGGCGCTGGTACCAGAGCTGTGCGCCGAGCGGATCCTCCTGCCACATGTGCACGTGGTTGAATCGCTCACTCGGATAGTCGCCGGCGATCTCGGCGAGCGCGTCGTCCGGGCCGCGGAAGTATGCGAAACCCGGCCCGCCCGGAGGCGGTGTGCCGGCGGCGCGCAGCTCGGCGATGCGCGCGCGGGTGACACCCAGGCGCTCGCCGGTGCGGAACCAGGTGTCGCTGCTCAGCAGCACGTGCTCGTCGTCGACCCCGGTGTAGAGCGGCAGCATCTCGACCTCCGGGCGCGCGGCGAAGTCGCGCACCGTCGCCCGGCTGTCGGTGACGTGCCAGCCGAAGTGCCAGATGGCGCTCTGCGGGTGGCGAGGCGGCGGCGCCGCGACCGGCTCGAAGAGGATCATCACGTCGTTCGCCGACAACAATGCCGGGTGGCCGCCCCACGACCCCGCGGCGGTGCTGGGGAACAGCCGGGTGTAGAAGGCGATGGCGGCGTCGGGATCCGTCGAGCGCAGGTGCAGGTGGTGGAAGCGCGGGGTGGGTCGCATGGCGAGTCCGTCCTCGATGCACCGCTGTCGCCGGCGGCGGCGACAGCACCCGCGCGATCCTACTCCCTCACCTCGGGGGCGTCTCCCGCCCGGGTCGTCGCGAGGTCGGCCGAGCCCAGGGCATGGCCGGCCGCGAGCAGCGCGTCACGGAGATGCGCGATGTGCGCCGGGCCGACCTCGCAGCAGCCGCCGACGATGGTCGCGCCGAGTGCGACCCACTCCATCGCGAACGCGCCGTACGCGGCCGGTCCGAGGTCCTCGCGCGCGCTCAGCTGCTCGCGCGTCCTGCCGGGCAGGAAGCTCTGGGGAATTGCCACGAAGCCGTTGGCGTAGCCGCCGGCCGGCAGCCCGGTGGCCACCAGCTCGGGCATCGCGGCGGTGATGCTCTCCGGTGCGGTGCAATTGGCGAGCACGGCACGCACCCCGAGGCCCTCGAGCGCGCGATGGGCATGCGCGATGCTCTCGCCCGAGCGCAGGCTCCGGCCCCCGGCGTCGACCAGTGACCAGCTCACCCACACCGGCTTTCCGGTCTCGGTCGCGGCGGTCGCCGCCGCGCGCGCCTCGTCCGCGGTGGAGAGGGTCTCGCAGACGAAGAGATCGACGTACGGCGCCTGGTGCGCCGCGAGTCGACGGTACTCTGCCAGGTTGACCTCGAACGCACGCACGCGATCCGGACGATAGGTGCCGTTCAGTGGCGGCAGGCATCCCGCCACCGCCACCATGGCCGAGGCGTCGGCCTCGTCGCGGGCCCGCAGCGCGAGCTCGCAAGCCGTGCGCTGGAGCTCGGGGACGCGGTCCTCGGCCTGCACCATCGCCATGCGGGTATAGGTCGCCGCATAGGTGTTGACGGTTATCACCCGGGCGCCGGCCGCGATGTAGTCCCGGTGTACCGCCCGCACCAGATCGGGCTCGGTGAGCAGGTACTCGGCCGACCAGTGCCGTGGCGCCTGGTTGGTCGATCGATTCAGCAGCTCCTGTCCCATGCCACCGTCGATGAGAACGATCTCGCGCACGCTCCGAGCCTCCGCCCCGCCCGCAGTCGGGCGCCGATGTGGGCACAGGTTCGGTCGTCCGCCCCGGCGTTGACAAACGACAATCGGTGCCGTCATAGATGAAGCGTTCTTCACCCATGGGTCGGGACGGGCGCGATGGCGAGCAGGTCGCGGCGACTGCCACTGACGGCGTTGCGGACGTTCGAGGCCGCGGCGCGGTTGGAGAGCTTCAAGAACGCGGCGGAGGAGATCGGGGTCAGCGCGACCACCGTGAGCAACCAGATTCGCCAGCTCGAGCGCGACTGGGGATGCCAGCTCTTCGTGCGTCGAACCCGCCAGGTCGTCCTCACCGATGCCGGGCGCTCGCTCAGTCTCGTCGTCAAGCAGGCGTTCGACGCAATCCAGCACGAGATCGAGCGCCATGCCGCCACCTCGGGGCGTCGGGTCGCGCTCGCGGTGGGGCCGATCTTCGGCTCGCGCTGGCTGATGCCACGGCTCGGTGCGCTGCGCGATGCCCATCCCGAGATCGAGCTGGTGGTCCATCACGGGCCGCGCATCACCGGCGCGAGCACGATGGCGACGCCGATCGCGGTCGACTGGGGGCACGGCAACTGGTCGGGGCTCGACGCCGAGAAGCTGATGGAGATCCGGTACGCGCCGGTGCTGAGCCCGCGGCTGGCGCGCGAGCACGGTGGGGTGAGGCGTCCGCGCGACCTCGCGAGGCTGCCGGTCATCCACCAGCACGATCGCTCGGAATGGGAGGCCTGGCTCGCGCTGGCGGGAGTCGGCGGCCTGCGCTTCGCCAGCGAGACCATCATTGTCGACTCGAATGTGGTCACCCAGGCCGCGCTCGATGCGCAAGGGGTCGCGCTCGGCATCTTCCCGTTCATCCAGGACGAGGTCGACGCGGGTCGACTGCTGAAGCCGTTCGACATCGAGCTCGCGCCGACCAGGGCCTACTACGTGCTCACTCGTCCCGCGAGTCGCACCAGCCGCGAGGTCGCGGTGGTGCGCCGCTGGCTGCTGGACGAGGCGCGGCGCGCGTCCTCCGGGACAGGGTAGGCGCCGCCGGCCGATCACCTCGGGAGGCGCTCGCCGCGTCGTCGCCACCGCGCCGGTGGCTGTCACGTCGTCCCGACGCATGGCGAAAATTTCATCCATGAGCCTCGGAATTGTCGTTTGCGGGCGTCCGGTGGCCGACAGATACTCGACCCAGAGCGCGGATCACGCGCCATGCTCGGGGGGCGACGCCTGCCCACCGACGCCAGTGCGCAAGGCACGTCACCGCAATGAGGAGGAGAGACACCATGAAGCGATTGGCGCTCGCGCTGACGGCCGCCGCGCTGGCCGCGTCCTTGTCGGTGAACGCGGCTCCGACCGGCACCTTCCGACAGGCTCACGAGTACGGCTCCGGTACCAACTCGAGCCTCGACCCGATCTCGAAGGGCCGCGTGTTCCAGATCACCGAGAAGATCATGAGCCGCCTGGTGCGCCCGGGCGAGGACGGCAAGCCGAGCCCCGATCTCGCCGCCAGCTGGTCGTCCAACGAGATGGCGACCGAATGGACGTTCCGACTGCGCGAGGGCGTCAAGTTCCACGACGGCAGCCCCTTCGATGCGCGCTCCGTCGTCTACTCGCTCGGTCGGGTCCAGGACAAGACCATCGCGTCGCCGGCGGCGTCGACCATCAAGATGGTGGAGCGGATCGAGGCGGTGGACCCACACACGGTGCGCTTCGTGCTGTCGGCGCCCTACGCGGACCTGCCGTTGCAGCTCATGGACTATCGCCTGCGCATGATCCCCGAGGGCTCCGGTGACACGGTGGCGACGAGCCCCGTCGGCACCGGTCCGTTCAAGCTCGTGAGCTACGACCCGGCGGGCACCACGGTGCTCGAGGCCAACGCCGACTACTGGGAGGGGCCGCCCGGCGTCGCCCGCATGGAGATCATCGCCATCCCCGATGCGCAGGCGCGGCTGCAGGCCCTGCTCGCGGGTCAGATCGACATGGAGCGCGGCATCACCCAGCAGCAGCGCCCGCTGCTCGACAACAACGCGCGCTACCAGATCCAGGACGTGCCCACCGGCAACTGGCGCGCGATCGTGTTCCGCACCGACGTCGCTCCGTTCGACGATCCGCGCGTGCGCAAGGCGGTGCGGATTGCGGCTGACCGCAAGGGGCTTCTCGACCTGGTGCTCGGTGGTGGTGGCGTCGTCTCCTGCGACAATCCGGTCGGTCCGCGTGATCAGTACCGCGCCGACGCGACCTGTGCGCAGGACATCGCCGGCGCGAAGGCGCTGCTGGCCGAGGCCGGTCATCCGAACGGGATCGAGTTCGACCTCCACGTGAGCGGGATCGAGCCGTCGTGGTCGACCATCGCCGAGGTCTACCAGCAGCAGGTGGCGTCGGCAGGGATCAAGGTGAACATCGTCCGCGTCCCGAGCGACGGCTACTGGAAGGACGTGTGGATGAAGAAGCCGGTGGTGATGACGCGGTGGAACGAGCGCCCGGCCGACCAGGTCCTGCACGAGGTCTTCCACAGCGGTGAGAAGTGGAACGAGTCGGCCCTGAGCGATTCCACGTTCGACGGGCTGCTGGCGAAGGCGCGCCGCGAGCTCGACTTCGAGGCGCGCAAGGCACTCTACGGCGAGGCCCAGCGACGGCTGCAGGAGGTCGGCGGCTCGCTCATTCCCTATCACGTCAACCGGCTGGTGGGGTTGACGGCACGGGTCCGAGACGTCGACGCGGTGGAGAACAACTCCATCCGCTGGCACCGGGTGAAGGTCGACTGATCAGCCCCGGGCGGAGCCGGCGCCGGGCGGCGCCGGCGGCCCGCCGACGAGGTCCGTCGACGCCGGCAGATCCCCCATGGTCAGACTGATCGCGCGCCGCCTGGTGCTCGGCCTCGCGACCGT
The DNA here is from genome assembly GCA_024234875.1 of Ectothiorhodospiraceae bacterium. Lineage (GTDB taxonomy): Bacteria > Pseudomonadota > Gammaproteobacteria > HK1 > HK1 > JACKNM01. The sequence goes on from JACKNM010000006.1 coordinate 64,953, forward strand.
GGCGCTGGTGTCGTTGATCATCTTCGCCGGCGTCGAGGCACTTCCCGGTGATGCCTGCACCGCGTTCCTCGAGCGCGATGCGCAGGGGCAGCTGCTCGAGAACTGCCGTCGGGACCTCGGCCTGAACCGTTCGGCGCCGAGGCGCTACCTGGACTGGGTCGCAAACCTGCTCGCCGGCGATCTCGGCCGCACTGCGAACGGCCAACGGCCGATCGCCGATCTGGTGGGACCGCGGGCGCGCAACTCGTTCCTGCTGGCGAGCATCGCAGCGCTGGTCGGGATTCCGCTGGCGATAGTCCTCGGTGTCATCACCGCGCTCGCGCGCGATCGACTGGCCGACATCTGGCTCTCCGCCGTCGCCATCCTGGCGATGACGGTGCCGGAGTTCGTCTCCGCCACCGTGCTGCTGCTCGTGTTCAGCGTGTGGCTCGGCTGGTTTCCCGGCGTGGTCCTGGTCTCGGCCGATGCTCCGATTGCAGCCTTGCTGCCGCAGCTCGTCCTGCCGGTGATCACGGTGACGCTGGTGCTGACCGCGCACATCCTGCGCATGGTGCGCTCGAGCGTGATCGAGGTCATGGGATCCGACTACGTGCAGATGGCGGTGCTCAAGGGCGTGCCCTACTGGCAAGTGGTGTTTCGCCACGTCCTGCCGAACGCGCTGCTGCCGGCGATCAACATCATCGCGCTCACCATCGCCTGGTTGCTCGGGGGATTGGTGGTGATCGAGATCGTGTTCAACTACCCGGGTCTCGGGCGACTCATGATCGAGTCGATCACCAAGCGCGACCTGCCGGTGGTGCAGGCGATCGCCATCATCCTCGCCCTGGTCTACGTCGGGGTGAACCTCCTCGCCGACCTCATGACCATGGTGCTCAACCCGCGCCTGCGCACCCACCACGGCGGGCGGCGATGAGCGCGGTGGTCGCCCGTCGATCGTTCCCCGGCCGTGCGCTGGAGGTGTTGCGCGACATGGCGGCGCGGCCGTCCGGGGCGATCGGGCTCGCGCTGGTGCTCGGCCATCTGCTGATGGCAGTCGCCTCGCCCTGGTTGGCACCGCACGACTACAAGGCGATCAGCGCCACGCTGATGCTCAAGCCCCCGAGCGCGACGCACTGGCTCGGCACCGACCACATCGGCCGTGACGTCCTCACCCGCACCATGCTCGGCGGGCGCGAGGCGTTGCTGGTGACGGCGGTCGCAACTCCGGTGGCGGTGGTCTGGGGCGGGTTCCTCGGGGTGTTGTTCGGGCTGATCGGTGGACGGGTGGACGACGTGGCGTTGCGGGTGGTCGATGCCTTTCTCGCGCTGCCGAAGATCCTGTTCGTCCTGGCCACGGCGGCGATCTTCGGCGCCTCCCCGCCGGTGCTGATCCCGATGCTCGCCTTCTTCTACGGCATTCCGGTGATCCGGGTGGCGAGGGCGGCGACCCACGACGTGGTCGCGCGCGACTTCGTGTCCGCGGCGCGGGCGCGCGGGCACTCGACGCTCGCGATCATCCGCCGCGAGCTGGTGCCGAACGTCCGCGACGTGTTGCTGGTCGAGGGCGCGATGCGGTGGTCGTGGATGCTGCTCACCTTCAGCTCGCTGTCCTTCCTCGGCTTCGGGGTCTCGCCGCCGACGCCGGACTGGGGGCTGATGATCAAGGACGCGAGCGGATTCATGTCGTTCGCCTACTGGGCGGTGCTCGCGCCGATCGTGGCGCTCAGCTCGCTGATCATCGGCATCAACCTCACCGCCGATGCACTGGCCAAGGCGCTCGGCGTGGACCGCGCGCAGAAGGCTCCGGGATGACCGCGCCGGCGTTGATCGAGGTCCGCGACCTGTCGATCGGGTTCACCGGCCGCGCCGGCGAGACCTTGCCGGTGCTGCGCAACGTCGACCTGGTGGTCGGGGCCGGCGAGACCGTCGGGCTGGTGGGCGAGAGCGGCTCCGGAAAGAGCACGCTGGCGCTGGCGATGATGGGTTATCTCAAGGGCGGGCTCAGGGTGCTCGGTGGCGGTACCCGGTTTCGTGATCGAGAGACCTTTCGACTCACCGCGCGTGCGTTGCAGACGATGCGCGGTGGTGATCTCGCGCTCATCCCGCAAAATGCTGGGCAGGCGCTGACGCCGACCCTGCGCGTGAGCGCGCTGATCGCCGAGGCGTTGCGACTGCACAGTCGGGTGCCGGCCGCGGCACATCACGCCCGCGCGATCGAGCTGCTGGCACAGGTGCGGCTCCCCGACCCCGAGGCGCTGCTACGGCGCTACCCGCACGAGCTCTCCGGCGGACAACAGCAACGGGTGGCGATCGCGATGGCGCTCGCCGGTGAGCCGAACGCGCTCCTGCTCGACGAGCCGACCACCGGGCTCGACGTGACCACCCAGGCGCACGTCCTGGAGCTGCTGCGCGATCTCGCGGCGCGCACCGGCACCGCGATGGTCTACGTGAGTCACGACCTGGGGGCGATCGCTCGGGTGTGCGATCGGGTGGTGGTGATGTACGCGGGTGAGCTGGTGCTCGACGGATCGGCGCGGTCGGTGCTGCGCGCGCCCGCCCACCCGTACGCCCATGGGCTGGTGGCGTCGATCCCGCGGCTCGGTGGCAGCGGGTTGCCGCGGGCGATGGAGGGGCGGCCGCCGCCCCCTGGCGGTGCCGGCGTGGGCTGTGCGTTCGTCGACCGTTGCGCGCTCGCGGTCGAGCGCTGCCGAGCCGCGCGGCCGGCGCTCGATCTCGTGCTGGACGGCACGCGCTCGCGGTGTCATCGCGCCGTCGACGCGGCCGCGCGCTCGGCCCGTGGAGAGCCGGCCTCGCCGCGTGCCCGTGCCAGTGCCGACCCATCGACGCCGGCGCTGCGGGTCCGTGACCTGTGCATCAGCTACGCGCGGCCGCGCGTGCTCGACCAGCTCCTCGGCCGGGAGCCGGATGCGGTGCCGACCGTGGACGGCATCACGCTCGACGTGGCTCGCGGCGAGACGTTGGCCCTGGTGGGCGAGTCCGGTAGCGGGAAGTCCTCCATTCTCAAGGCATTGGCCGGGCTGGTGACGCCCCGGGGCGGTGCGGTCGCCCTCGCCGACGGTGAGGCGCTCGCGCCGAGCGTGGAGTTGCGGACGCCGGCGGTCAGACGCGAGATCCAGCTCGTGTTCCAGAACCCGGACGAGTCGCTGAACCCACGCCACACCGTCGCCGAGATCCTCGCCCAGCCGTTGCGGCTGTACTTCGACCTCGACGCCGAGGCGTTGCGCGAGCGCAGCGCGGAGCTGCTCGAGCGCGTCCGTCTCGGCCCGCACTATCTCGAGCGGCTGCCGGCCCAGCTCTCTGGCGGGGAGAAGCAGCGGGTGGCGATCGCGCGGGCGTTCGCCGCGCGCCCGAGCGTCGTCCTCTGCGACGAGGTGACCTCTGCGCTCGACGTGTCGGTGCAGGCGGCGGTGCTCGATCTGCTCGACCAGCTCCGCGCCGAGGCTCGGGTCACCTACGTCTTCGTCTCGCACGACCTGGCGGTGGTGCGCGCGCTCGCCGACCGCGTGGTCGTGCTCTACCAGGGACGTGTCTGCGAGCTGGGACCGGTGGGCGCGGTGTACGACCTGCCGGCCCATCCCTACACCGAGATGCTCCTGCGCGCGGTGCTGGAGCCGGATCCCGATGTCGCGCCATCACTGCTCGGGGAGGACGTGGTCGAGCGCGCCCCGCCCGCGCGGGGGTGCCCGTTCCAACGTCGATGTCATCGTCGGGTGGGTGAGATCTGCGCCAGCGAGTCGCCGCCGGTCCAGCTCGGTGGGGATGGTCACCAGATCCGCTGTCATCGCCCGCTCGCGGAGCTCGCGAGGTTGCAGGCGTTGGAGGCGCCCGCCGCGAGCGCGCCACCGGAGTCGGCGGGCAACCGCGGAGACGGCCGGTGAGCATCGGGCCGGGCGGGTCGGCGCAGGCGTCGGGCAAGCTGGTGCTCGCCGAAGGCACGACCACCGTCGGCGTCGAGCATGCGATGCGCACCGTCACCGCCATCCTGTGCGCCGCCGGCTGCCCACCGGACATCAGCGCGATGGTCGCCGAGCACCTCGTCGACGCGAGTCTGTGCGGGGTCGACTCCCACGGTGTGGTCCGGGTGCTGCAGTACGCGGAGCAGATGCGAGACGGCTACCTCGATCCCGCGGGGCGCGCGCGCATCTTCCGCACCGAGCGGGGGGTGACCGAGATCGATGGTCGTGGCGGGATCGGAATCCCCGCGATGGCGCTGGCGGTCGATCACGTCTGTGCCACGGCGCGCGAGACCGGTGTCGCGCTGGCGCCGGTACGAAACGTCGGTCATACCGGTCGGCTCGGCGCCTTTGCCGAGACCGGGGCCGACGCGGGCTGTCTGGTGCTCATCATCGGCGGTGGTGGGCGCACGAGCTGGCGGCAGGTGGCGCCGTACGGCGGCCGCAAGGCGGTCCTGCCGACCAATCCGTACTGCCTCGGGATTCCCGGTGGCGAACGGGGCCCGGTGGTCGTCGACTTCGCGACGTCGATGGTGGCCGGTGGCTGGTTGCTCGCAGCGCGCGCGGCGGGCGCCACGCTCGCCGAGGGCAGCATCATCGATGCCGAGGGTCGGCCGAGTCGCGACCCGGAGGCCTACTTCGGGGGTGGTGCGATCCTGCCGAAGGGTGGGCCGATGGGCTACGGGCTCGCGGTGATGGCAGAGATTATCTGCGAGGCCATGCTCGGGCCGGTGACGACCGAGGTGAACTGGCTGGTGCTGGCGGTCGACACCACACGACACCGCGAGCCGACCGCGATGCGCTCGGTGGCCGAGGAGATCCTCGCCGAGCTGCGCGCCTGCCCGCCGGCCGCGGGCTTCGAGCGGGTGGAGGTCCCCGGCGAGCGCGAGCGCGCGCGCCGCGAGCTCGGCCGAGCACGGGGCATCGAGATCCCGACCCGCACCTGGACCGCGATCGAGGCGCTGGCGACGGCGGCCGGTCGGCCCGCGTAGGCGGGGGCGAGCGCTCCCGGTCTCCTTCAACCGTCGCGAGCGAGCGCGCGTGCGAAGAAGTGCCGGAAGCGCAGGCAACGCCAGTAGTGACCGCGGGCGAGTCGTGAGGCGTGCTCGAGCTCGTGCTGGCGTTCGAACGCCGCGATGCGCGCGAGCAGTGAGTCGAGATCGTCCTCGGGCAGCCTGACGACGAATTCCCGGTAGGGGATGGTGCTCTCGAGTGGGAGACGTGTGTCGTCGGCGACGAGCACCGGGATCCGACCGAGCGCGAGGGTCTCGAAGAAGCGCGCCGAGTTGAGGCCGCCACCGCGCGGGCAGAGCACGAAACGCGCGTCGCCGAGGGCGCGGAGGTAGCGATCGCGGCGCGCATCGGCGGGCCCGACCTCGGTGTGACGCAGGCGGACCCGGCTGCCGGTCGGGTCGATTCGCTCGATTGCGGCAGCCAGGCGCCGGCGCAGCGGGTGGCTGTCCAGATTGCCGACGAATCCGCACAGATCACCGGCGTGCGCGATCGGGCCGGCGGGTAGTCGCGCCGCCTCGCCTTCCTCGAGGTCGTCGACGAAGTAGGGCATCGCCTCGGCGGCCCCGCGTCGTGACGCAGACACCTTGAGCACCCGGCCCACGGTGAGACACGGCAGATCCCACTCGAGGTCGCCCCACTGCACGAAGACGTGCGCACGCGGTCGGGCGCGATACGACGGCAGAGTCTCGAGGAGGTCGCGGCTCACGCGGTCGAACTCGGCGAAGAAGGTCTCGGCCGCGGCTGGCGTCATGCCGTGCACCGTGCGCCACTCCTGCGTGCCGAGCGCGTTGAACGCGACCGGTACCACGATTCGGTCCGCCTCGCGCCAGTCGCCTCCGGCGGTGCCGAGGCCGGCGCCATCGAAGTGCCACGGCGCGACCCCGGCGGGAGAGCCGTGGAGTCGCGCCGCAGCCCGGTCCAACGCACTCTGGACCGTCTCCAGAGGCAAGACGACGAGTCGCGAGCGGACCGGGGCGTCGGGTTCCCTGGTGCGCTGCATCACGTGGCTCGGACGCCGCGGGCTTCAGCTGACCGATTTGCGGCCGCTACTCCCGTGCGCGACCCCGACCGCCAGCAACCGACACCAGGAGACCACGACATGCCCAACGACGGCGACATCGACAAGCTGATCATCGACAAGGCGACCGAGGACAGCGAGTTTCGCGCCGCGCTGCTCGCCTCTCCCCGCGATGCGCTCGCGAAGTACCTCGACATCGCCCTGCCGGACGACCTCACCATCAACGTGCTCGAGGACAGCGAGTCGGTGCTGAACGTCGTGCTCCCGCCGGCATTCGGAGAGCTCGACGACAGCCAGCTCGACGCCGTGGCCGGCGGGCGGGGGACGGGCCCGATCGGTGGCTGCAAGGGCTGCACCACCGGCAGTCTCGGCAAGCGCATCATCTACACCTTCAGCACTTCGACCGACCAGTAGCTGCGCCGCCCGCGCCCCGAGGTGGTCCCGCCGGTCGAGTCGGGGCGGCCTCGGCGAGCGCGGTCAGGCTGTCGAGGCGATAACCGTGATCACGGACGAGCTCGACGAACATCACGCTCTCGGCACCATAGCGTGTCGCGAGCGCGGCCAGCGCCTCGCGACACTGCGTCGCGTCGCCGACGACCCTTGGGACGAAGTGGAGCGTCTCCGCCGCGAGTCGCCTCTCGGCCTGCGCCCGCGTCGCGCCGCACGAGCCTGCCACCGCCAGCAGAAAGGGCCCCGGCACCTCCGGGCGCGGCGGCAACGTCTCGCCGTGGAACAGCGAGAGTCCGAAGGCCAGGCGGTGCCGGCGGGCGATCGGCGTCGACCCGGTGCCCGAGCCGAGCACCCAGACCGGTGGCGGCTCGCCGTCCGACGGAATGGCCCGCGCGCCACCGCCGTCGAGCGACGTGCAGTCCGTGCCCGGGTGCAGGTGCGCGAGCAGCGATTCGACCTTCGTCGCGTAGTCGTCGACCCCCGGCGCGACGACCTCGTCCCAGGGTGGGTCCGCGCCGCCACGGCCGATTCCCAGCTCGAACCGCCCCGGGTGCATCGCCGCAATCAGGCGTGCGTCGCAGGCGACGCGAAACGGGTCGTGGACGTTGAGGAGCACGCCGCCGGTTCCGACGCGGATGCGCCGCGTGCGCGCGAGCAGCGCCATCGCCAAGGGTGCTGCGTAGGCCCATGCGCAGTCCGCGGCGTAGTGCTCCGCCAGCCAGTAGCGCTCGAGCCCGAGCGCGTCGGCGCGCACTGCCGCCTCGACGGTGTGGGCGAGCGTACGCGACGGCGGTGCGCCGAACGGCGCCAGCCCGAGGTCGAGGAATCCGATGTTCATTCCGTGGAGCCGCCGCCGGGAGACGCACGCCGATGATTGCCGGCGAACAGTACCACCACGACCACACTCTCTTCGCTCGCGAGCGCAACGACACCCGTGTGCTTCTGTGGCGATTGAAGCGCCTCGCCATCACCGAGTCGAACCGCAAGCATCGGTTCCTGCAGCGCAAGCTGGCCGCCCTGGAGCAGGTGACGCCGAGCATGGACGCCATCTATCGGCTGCCCTTGCTGACCCCGGCGCAGTGCGCGCGGGTGGTCGCGGCGGCGGACGCGTGGGCGGCGAACGTCGGCTGGAGCCGCGAGCGGCACGCGAACTTTCCGACCAACGACTTGCAGGCGACCGCCATCCCGGGCCTGATGGACTGGCTCGGGCCGCGACTCGCCGACGTCCTGCTTCCGTTCGTCGAGGCGCGCTTCGGGCTCGACATCGGTGGGCTCTATCTCGTCGACCTGTTCGTGGTGAGCTACGAGGTCGGCGGCCAGCGTGGTCTCGAGGCGCACGAGGACAGCTCCCTGCTCACGTTCAGCTGCCTGCTGAACGCGGCTTCGGAGTTCCGCGGCGGAGGCCTCTACCTGTCCGCCATCGACCAGCGCATCGCGCTGCCGCCGGGCGAGGCGGTGGTCCACGCCGGCAAGTGGCTGCACCAGGGGCTGCCCATCGAATCGGGCCGCCGGGTCATTCTCGTCGGCTTCCTCGGACACCGCTCGGTGGACCACGAGGCGTTCGCGGACGTGGACTGAACGGCTCACTGCATACGGCTCGCGGCGCGCGGCCCGCCTCGTCGTCGCCCGCTCCGGCTCACCACGAGGTCGCTCGTCAGATGCATCCAGCCTCCACGCGCACCACTGCCGGTCGACGTCCGATCGACGTCACTCCGGTCCTGCCCGGCCCGTTCGTGGTCGACGACGCGTTCGAGGACACCGCGGTTCTCGATGCCCTCCACCACTGGTTCCTGTCGACTCCCAACACCGGCCATCTCGGTGGCTTTTTCGCACCGGACCTGAGCGTCGAGCATCGCCGCGTGCTCGACTGGACCGGCGGCGACGAGGACTGCGGCGAGCCGCGTCTGCTCGACTGGGCGCGGACGCTGGTGGCGCGGGTGCGTGACACCGAGGGCGCACGCCGGATCCAGGCGTGCGACGGTCGAGCCATTCGTGGCTACGAGTTCTGGGGCAACGTCTCCAGCGTGCGCGGCAAGACCGGGTATCACATCGATCGGGACGAGAACGTCGACTGGGTGCGCTGCATGGTGGAGCGCATCTTCCCGGTGGTCTCCACCGTGACCTACGTCGGCCCGCGCGCCGTACTTCGTGGCGGCGACCTGCTGGTGGACATGGGTGACGACGCGGTGTCGTTCCACGTGCGCGCGATGCGCTCCGGGATGAGCGAGGCGGCGGTGATCGCGGCGCGCGACACCTGGGTCCGGATCCCGTATCGCCACAATCGGGTGGTCGTGTTCCCGGGCGACCGACCGCATCTGGTGACCCCACTGGAGGACGCGCAGGTGCTGCGCTGCGCCGTGGGCGTCGGCCTCTGGCACCGGGTCATCGCCTGAGCGCGCGCGGTGGTGGGCGACGGCCGACAGCGTCGAGACCTGCGTCGACTCGCCTGGCACGCGACGTCGCCGTGGGACCGCGCGAGGCTCATTGCCGGCCTTGCCGGCGCGAACGACTCGGTCGAGTCCGCCTTCGGCACAGCGTGGCGGGCACGGCACGGAAGTGACGCCTGGCCGCGGCGACTGCGCGCGGAAGGGCTGGTCGACGCCGATCTCCGCGCGGCGGAGATGTTCGACCGATGGCCAGAGGATCTGCCGCTACCGAGCTGGGTCGAGGCGGTGTCGGCCCTCGTCCGCGCGGTGACGGAGTCCGCCACCGACCGCCCCGGCGCCGACGCCGAGGTCGCGTTCGGTGACATCCTTCGCCCCGCCGCGGGGGTCATCGAGAGGACCCTCGATGCGACGAGCGATGTCGCTCTCCTCAACGCTGCCGCGCGCGCCGACCGACGCGAGGGTTGGGTGCGGTCGCTGTCGCGTGCGAGCGAGCGTGTGCTCGCGCGCGCCTTCGCCCGCTGGTGTCATCGGCACCCGCTCGAGCACCGCATCGCACGCCGGGCGACCGCCGACGGCCCGCCGCGCGATCGCCTGTATCGGCGATTCGCCACCGCCTTGCGCCACGACGGCCTCGAGTCTCTGCTCGAGGCACACCCGCTGCTCGCGCGTCGTCTCGGGCAGACCGTCGTGCAGCAGCGCACGTGCTGGGCGACGCTGCTCGCGCGGCTCGCGGTCGATCTGCCGGCACTGCGGCGATGGGTGGGAGCGCCCCCGGACGCGCGGGTCGATTCGATCTCCGGACCGTGCTCCGACCCGCACGACGGCGGCAACGTGGTCGTCGCGATCCGGCTCGAGTCGACATCGTGCTGGATCTACTACAAGCCGCGCAGCCTGCTGCCGGAGGCGGTGATGGCGGCGGGCGCGCGCTGGCTCGACGTTCGTGGAGCATCGCCAGGCCCGGCGGTGCCCGACGCCCTCGCTCGCGAGGGCTACGGGTGGTCGCGCCAGGTGGTGCACGAGGCACTGCCCGACGACGCCGCGCTGGCGGAGTACGCGCGCCGCGCCGGGGCACTACTCGCGCTGTCGCACGTGCTGAGCGTGACCGATCTGCACGCCGACAACCTCGTCGCCACCGCCTGCGGGCCGGTGCTGGTGGACGTCGAGACGCTGTTGATGCCGGCCTGGCGTGATGCCGGCGCGCGCAAGGCGAGCGTCGCCGCGCGACTCGACGAGTCGGTGCTGCGCACGCGCCTGCTGCCGGAGTGGGAGCCCGACCACGACGGCGAGGCGGTCGACGTGAGTGGCCTCGCCGGCTTCACCGAGTCGGTGCGACCGATCGTCGTGCGGCGCATCGCCGATGCCAACACCGATCGCATGCGCTGGATCGAGGCGAGCGAGGAGATGCCGCCGGCGCGCAATCGAGTGCTGGTCGATGGCGCGGTCGTCGCGCCCGGCGCGATGCGCGAGGACCTCGTTGCCGGCTTTCGTCATGCCTATGGGGCATTGCGCGACGACCCGGTCGGGTTCGAGGGCGCGGTGCGTGCGTCGCTCGGCGACGACGCCGGCAGTGAGAGAGGCGAGTTGCGGATCCGCTTCCTGTTCCGGCCCACGCTAGCCTACGACCAGATCCTCGACCACCTCGGCTCGCCCGCGCTGCTGCGCGACGCGGAGGCGACGGCGCTCGAGCTCGACCGCCTGATGGTCCCGTTCCTGAATCGGGCGTCCGACGATCCGGTGTGGCCGACGCTGGTGGCGGAGCGAGCCGCGCTCGAGCACGGCGACGTGCCGCGCTTCGAGCTGGGGGTCGCCGAGCGGGGGCTCGCAGTCGCTGGTGCGCCGCTCCGGTGGGCCGACGGGCGGGCGGTGGAGGTGACGGATCGCAGCCCGCTCGAGCGCCTGGCGTGGCGTCGTCGATCGCTCGGCGAGGCGGACCTCGCGTGGCAGACCCTTCTTGCAGAGATGACGCTCGCACCGGGCCCGACGACCGGTGTCGGCACGCAGGACGACCCCGGCGACGCGGACCGCTCGACCGACCTGACCCGTGCCGCGGCGGCGCTCGCCGCGCGCGTCGCGAGCCTCTCGGTCGACGACGACGGCGAGGTCGCCTGGCTCACGCTCGACACCGACCACGACTCAGGCCGTGCCCGCGTCGCGCTGGCCGGTCGCGACCTCTACGCCGGCACGGCCGGGATCGCCGTCGCCTTGGCGGCGGTGGCGTCGTGCGGTGCCGACCCCGCGCTCGAGGGCGTCGCCGCCCGTACCCTGGCGTCGCTGGCCGGCGCGCCAGCGCCGGTGCGGGGCGACGTCGTCGGGTTGGCGGGCATCGGCGGTGAGGCCTACGGGCTGGCGCTCGGGGGCGTGCTCCTCGATCGACCCGACTGGGTCCGCGCCGCGTCGCGACGCCTGCACCAGTCGGCCGACGCCTGTCTCGATCCGGGTACCGCACCCGACGTGGTCCACGGGCTCGCGGGCTGGTTGCTGGCGGCGCTCGCGGTGGAGGAGATGGCCGACGGGGTCGACCACGATGCCGGCCTCGCCCGGGTGATGGCCGAGGTCGTCGCGACCCTGCGGGCGCGGCAGTCCGCCGACGGGGGTTGGCCGCACGGCGCCCTGCGCGGGCTCTGCGGCTTCTCACACGGTGCGTCGGGCATCGGTTGGGCGCTCGCGCGCCACGGCGCCTGCCACGACGACGACGCGGGCCTCGCCTGCGCCGCGGCCGGCTTCGCGTACGAGGACGCGCTATTCGACCCCGACGAGGGCAACTGGCCCGATCTGCGCGCCGCCGAGTCGGGGGCCGGCTCGCCGGCATTCATCTCGACGTGGTGCCACGGCGCACCGGGGATCGTGCTGGCGCGTGAGGCGAGCGCGGCGCTCGACGCCGGCGTCGCCACCGATGGGGCGATCGTCGCCCGCGCGCGCGAGGTCATGGAACGGCGTTGGACCACCGAGCTCGATCACCTCTGCTGTGGCCTGGTCGGGCAGGTCGAGCCGACTCTGGTGCGCGCCGCGCGCGACGGCGACGAGGTGACACTCGGCCGCGTGCGCCACCACCTCGCGGCGATGGTCGGTCGCGCGCGCGGCCGCGGCCATGCGCTGCTCGGGGCGCGGGCGCGAGGTGCGATGCACCCGGGCCTGTTCCAGGGTGGCGCCGGCGTCGCCTACGCGCTGCTGCGCGCGGCGGATCCGCAGCGTCTTCCGAGCCTGCTCCTGGTGGAGGCGGCCGCTCAGTCACCGAGCGCGCGGACGACCGGGGCGAGCCACCGCGCGTAGGGCCGCCATCGCCCGACGTGGCGGTCGTCGACCGGACCCTGGACCTGGTACAGGCTGAGGGTGTCGCTGAGCGGGCCGGTGTCCTCGCGCGCGAGCAGGCCGGCCGCGCCGCCGGGCAGCTCCAAATGGTCGAGCACCCGCGCGAGCGTGCGCTCCGGCGCGCGCACCAGATCCTCGTAGGCGACGTGCAGGACGCGGTCGCCGAGATGCCGCCGCCAGTGCTCGGCGACGCGCCGATACAGCCGGTAGAAGTGGAGCAGGTCGTCGAGGTCGTAGCTGAACTCCTGTCCTTCCGGGAACAGGCGCCGGTAGCAGCCGAGCACCGTGTCGGCAGCATCGCGCTCGAGGTGGACCACGCGCAGATCGTCGACGAAGGCGAACGCGGCCTCGAGGTAGAACACGTTGTAGGGCAGCTTGTCGATCACCCACCGCCAGCCGGCACCTGCGCGCGCCACGAGCTCGCCCTGATAGGCGGCGGCCAGCGCGCGCTGGGACGACGCGCGCAGGCGCCCGGGCAGACGCGGGAACAGGGCCGCGCCATCGTCGATGCCGGCCGCCGCCGGGTCGTGGACGAGCCGAGGCAGATGCTCGCACTCACCCGCGCTGGCGACATCCGGGTGCCGCGTCAGTAGCCGCTCGAGGAGTGTGGAGCCGCTGCGCGGCATGCCGACGACGAGTAGCGTGCCCGGGCCTCCCGCATCGCGCGGCGGCGGCGTGAAACGGCGCGGTGGCGCCGAGGTGATGGCGGCCACCGTCGCCTCGTGCGCCGCGCGGTCGTACGCCCCCTCGCGCCGACGCAGGCGATTGCCGGCGGTCCAGCATGCAAATGCGGCTGCGTGGTCGCCGCGGCGGTGGTGGGCATCGCCGAGCGCGAACAGGGTCTCGATCCGCCCCGGGTCGTGCGGCGGCGTCTCCGCCAGCAGACGAGACAGCGCCGCGCGCTCGTCGTCCGCGAAGTCACCGTCGAGTGCGAGCCCCAGCGCCCACCAGACCCGCGGCTGTCGCGGCTCGATGCCGAGGCTGCGCCGGTAGTGGTGCACCGCCCCGTCCCGGTCTCCGGCGAGCGCGAGCCGGGCGGCGAGCGCCGCGTGCCGGGCGGCGTCGTCGGGCGCCGCGAGGCGCTCGCGCCGCAGCGCCAGGACCTCCTCCTCGAGCCGGCGCGTCGCGTCGACACCCCCGTTGCGTGGCATCCCGGTCTCCCTGGCTGGGGCGCGGACCCGGCGACCACCGAGCCCGGTCGGGCGATGTTAACGGAGACGCCACCTCAGCGGATCCGCGGGCTCGTGGGGTGTGGTGCGGCATCGGGCCCGCTCCCCGCCGTGCCTCTGGCGACTCGGCCACGCCAGGGTGACGGCGAGGCCAAAGCAGGCGATCATGCGCCGGCGTTCGTCCAACCCGACCGGGAGTAACTGGTAGTGAGAAAGAACAGGCTGCGCGAGATCTGGAAGTCCGGCGCGAACACCATCAACGGCTGGCTCGGCATCCCCAACTCGATGTCTGCCGAGATCGTCGCCCGGGCGGGCTTCGACAGCGTCACCATCGACATGCAGCACGGGTGCGTCCCGTTCTCCGGTGTCGTGCCGCTGTTGCAGGGCATCTGTCAGACCGATGCGGTGCCGATGGTTCGCGTGCCGTGGAACGAGCCGGGCATCACCATGCGCGTGCTCGACGCGGGCGCCTACGGTGTGATCTGCCCGATGGTCAACACCGTCGCCGAGGCCAGGGCCCTGGTGTCGGCCTGTCGCTATCCGCCGCTCGGGGCGCGCTCGAACGGCCCCTTCCGCGCCTCGCTCTACGGCGGCGCCGACTACGTCCAGCACGCCAACGACGAGATCCTGGTGTTCGCGATGATCGAGACCGAGACCGCGATCGCCAACCTGCCGGAGATCCTCAAGGTCGAGGGGCTGGACGGGGTCTACGTCGGGCCGTCGGACCTGAGCCTGAGCATGGGCGAGGCGCCGACCCTCGCGCCGACCGCGAAGAAGGTGATCGACGGCATCAAGAAGATCGCCGACCTGACCAACGCCGCCGGCCTCGTGCCCGGTATCCACTGCGATGGTCCCGAGACCATCCTCACCCGCTACGAGCAGGGCTATCGCTACTGCACCCTGCTCAACGATGCCCGGTTGCTCGCGATGGCCTGCCAGAACGGTGTCAACGCGGTGCGCGGCAAGGCCGCGGCCGAGGCGCCGAAGAGCTACTGAGCGCCGGCTCTCCGCTTCGTGAGGTGGCCTGAAAGGGGGCCGGCCCGCGCCGACGCGCGGGCCGGTCGCCGTGGGGTGGGGTCGGAGGACGGTCGATGCTCGCCCTGCTCGCGCTGACGCCCTGTCTCACGCTCCTCGTGACCATCGTCGTGCTCGGGCGCGGTGGCCTCACCGGCGCGACCTGCGCCCTCGTGGTCACGCTGATGCTGTGGGCGGGCGGGGTGTTCTCTCCCGCCGACGGCCGGGCGCTGGCCGACGCGCTGGTCGACGCGGCCCTGCTCACCGCAGTCGTCGCGAGCGTCATCCTTCCCGGTCTGGCGTTCGTCGCCACCACCGAGCGATGTGGATCGCGCGAGGCGATCGGTGAGCTGGTGGCCAGGCTCGAGCTCTCCCCGCAGCGCGCGGCATTGCTGATCGCGGCCGGGGTGGGGGTCACGGTGGAGTCGGTCACCGGGATGGGCGTCTCGTTGCTGGTGACCGTGCCCCTGCTCGCGCGTCTGCTCGGCCCGACCCGGACGGTGGCGGTGGCGCTCGCCGGGATGAGCTTGATGCCCTGGGGCGCGGTGGCGCTCGGGACCATCGTCGGCGCGAAGATCGCGGGCATCGACCTCGCGACGTTCGGGCACGCGGTCTGGGTACAGAGCGGGCCGATCGCTTTCCTGGTGCCGCTGGTCGTCGTCGCGGTGCTGCCCGGACGCGCCGCGGCGGACATCGCCCTCGCCGCCGTCGCCGGCCTCGTCATGGTGGCGGTGCTCGGAGGGGCCACCCGGGTACTCGGCATCGAGGTGGCCGGAGCGTTCGCCGGCCTCGCGGTGGCCGCGGTGGTGGCCGGCCCGAGGTTGCGCTCGATGCCGGACGCGCTGCGCGACCGCCGGCTCGCGCCGTACGCGGTCCTGCTCGCCGCCGTGGTGCTCCAGAAGCTCCTGCTGCGGCTCCTCGACGGCGACCAGTCGGGATTGACGCTGTCGACGGGACGTATCGTCTGGGACCCCGTCACCACCCCGGGCGTCGCCCTCGCGGTCGCCACCATCGCCGCCGGGGGGGCGACGCGACTCGGCGGGGCTTGGGGCGCGCTCGCCCGGCGCAGCGCGCGGGTGATGGCGGCGATCGTGGTGTTCCTGGCTGGCGCTCGCCTGCTCCTCGAGAGCGGCGGGATCGACGCTCTGGTGGCGAGCATCTCCGGTCTCGGCGCGACCTGGGCCCTCACCGCCACCGGCGCGCTCGGGAGTCTGAGCGGCTTCATCGCCGGGTCGGCGGTGGTCGGCAACGCGCTGTTCATGCCGAGCGCGGCGGAGGTCGGTTCCCTGTTCGACGCCCGGGAGCTGTTCGCCGCGCTGCAAAACGCCGGTGCCGCCCACGGCGCGGTGGCATCGCTGCCGCTCGCGACGCTGGTCGCGGCCGCGATGCCGGGAGACGCCCGCGGCGTCGACCGGACGGCGATGCGGATCGGTCTGGTGCTCGCCGGCGTGTACGCGATCACGATGATCGCCTGGGCGCACCTGCGCTAGGGCTCGCGTACCGCCTTTCCCCGGCTGCGCGCGGCGGACCGTGTCGGCGAGGCGTTGCATGCGCGGCGGTGCTGGCCGATCCTCTGCACTCCCGCGGCACAGGAGCGTTGTCCCACCATGGCTGAGATCAGAACGATCACCGACGGCCTGATGTTCCCCGAAGGCCCGATCGCGATGCCCGACGGCAGCGTGCTGTTGGTGGAGATCGGTCGCGGTACCCTCACCCGGGTGGACGTGGACGGTCGCAAGGACGTCGTCGCCGAGATGGGCGGTGGGCCGAACGGGGCCGCGATCGGACCCGACGGCGCCTGCTACGTCTGCAACAACGGCGGATTCAAGTGGCACCGCGAGGCCGGGGGGCGCATGCGCTCGGTGGCGCAGGCCGACGACTACGTTTCCGGCCGGATCGAGCGTGTGGACCTGGCCACCGGCAAGGTCGAGGTGCTGTACGACCGCTGCGGCGACCATCTGCTCAAGGGGCCGAACGACATCGTGTTCGATCGCCAGGGCAACATGTGGTTCTCGGATCTGGGCAAGGTTCGCGCCCGCGATCGGGACTGGGGAGGGGTGTACTGGGCCCGCCCGGACGGCTCCGAGATCAAGGAGGTGGTGTTCCCCTTCCTGACCCCGAACGGCATCGGTCTGTCGCCCGACGAGAAGACGCTCTACGTCGCCGAGACCGAGACCGCGCGGCTCTGGGCCTATCCGATCAGCGGTCCCGGAGAGGTGGTCAAGCAGTCGTTTCCGCCGATGCTGAACGGCGGGCGCCTGGTCAGCGCCGAGGCCGGCTGGCGCCGATTCGACAGCCTCGCGGTCGAGGCGTGGGGCAACGTCTGCGTGGCCACTCTCATGACCGGTGGCATCTCGGTCATCGACCCCAACGGCGGCGAGATCGAGTTCGTGCCCATGGACGATCCCTACACCACCAACATCTGCTTCGGTGGTCCGGGCCTGACCACCGCGTTCATCACCCTGTCGTGGACCGGCAAGCTGGTCGCCGTCGACTGGCCGCGTGCGGGGTTGCCGCTGAACTTCCTGAACACCTGAGCGTTCCGGCACCGCCGAGCGCCTCGAGGAGCATCCATGCACGCAGGCATCATGATCGAGGGTCAGGACGGCCTCACCTGGGAGCGCTGGTTCGCCCTGGCCGACGCCGCCGAGTCGATGGGGTACCACTCGCTCTGCCGCTCCGACCACCTGACCAGCGTGGCCGGGTTTCCCGAGCGCCCCTCGCTCGAGACCTGGACCTCGCTCACCGCGCTGGCCACACGCACGCGCCGGATCCGCTTCGGACCGGTGGTGTCGCCGATCACGTTCTACCAGCCGACGGTGCTGGCGAAGATCGCGGCGGCGCTCGACACGCTGTCCGGCGGCCGACTGGATCTCGGGATCGGCGCGGGCTGGAACGAGAACGAGCACGCCACGTTCGGCATCGCGTTGCCACCGATGAAGGAGCGCATGGATCGCTTCGAGTGCGCCGCGCGCCACATCCGCGCGTTGGAGGCAGGCGAGCCACGCAGCCTCGAGCAGGCCTACTACCCACTGCGCGACGCCCAGCTCCGCCCGCTGCCGAGCGCGGGGCGCCTGCGCATCGTGGTCGGCGGGCGCGGGGAGAAGCGCACGCTGCGGATCGCTGCCGAGGTGGCCGACGAGTGGAACGCGACGCGTGTCGACGTCGATACCTTCCGTCACAAGCAGGCGGTGCTGGCGCGGCACTGCGAGGCGATCGGGCGCGATCCGTCGACCATCGCGCGCTCGCTGATGGTGCCGATCGCGATCGGGCGCGACGCGTCGGAGGTGGCGGCCCGCGTGGCCGCGGCGCGCGCCTACTTCCCGGGGTTGCCGCCGGATGCCGCGGGCTGGAAGGCCGCCGGCTTCCTCGCCGGGACCCCTGGCGAGCTGGTCGACGTCCTCGGACGTTGGGGCGAGGCCGGGCTCGATCGCGTGCTGCTCCAGCTCCTCGATCAGGAGGACCTCACGTCGGTCGAGCTCTTCGCGACCAGGGTGATGGGCGAGATCGCCTGAGGGCCCGATTTCTTCACCGGCGCTCGGGCGGGGCCCGACCAGCGCCGGCGACGAACCACGAGGGTGGAGCCATGAGTGAACGTCCGAGTGTCGATCCGTCGCTCGCATCGATCCACGTCAAGCCTGACGAGATGCAGTGGCGCACGACGACCTTCGAGGGCGTGGAGATGAAGCCGCTCTACGTCGATCGCGCGAGTGGGGTGCTGACGCTGCTGATGCGCATGGCACCGGGTGCCACGCTCCCGGACCACGAGCATGTGAAGCTGGAGCAGACGTACGTGCTGGAGGGACGGCTGGTCGACAAGGCGGGACCCGAGGTCGGGCTCGCGGTCGGTCCGGGTGAGTACGTGGCGCGCCCGGCGGGCAGCCGGCACGCCGCCTGGATGCCCGAGGGCGGGCTGATGGTGGCGATGTTCCAGATGCCCAACAAGTTCTTCGAGCCGGGCGGCGCGGTGGTCGATTTTCTCGGTCGGGACTGGGAGGCCGAGTGGGGGGCGGTGAGCGCGCTCCGACCCTGAGTCGCGCGGACCCGACCGCTACGTAGCTTCCCGGATGGACCCCGGTGTCCCGGCGGCGCATGGTGGCCTGAGCGCACGATGGGAGGGGTGGGGTCATGGCGCACGAGACGCGGGTGGGCGTCGGCGGGCACTGGGCGGTGATGCTGGCGCTGGCGGCCTCCGCTGCCGGCGCGCTGGCCGTCGACGGACCGTCGGTGAATGCGATTCCCAATGCCGACTGGGGTGGTCCTGACGACATCTGGCCGCACGTGGTTCGGCTGGAGATCGGCACCAGCTACTGCACCGGAACCCTGATCGCGCCCGACATGGTCGCCACCGCCGGACATTGCTTCGGGACCCCGAACGCCGCGATCGCACCGGGCACGGTGACCGTCGACTTCGGTCCCGGCCTCGGCACCATGCGCAACTCGGGTGGGCGAACGCACGGGGTCAGCCGGTCGGACCTCACCGCCGGCGACTTCGCCGTCGTCACGCTGGACACCTCGTCGACGCCGACGCCGGTGTCGCCCATTGCGTTGCTGCCGCGGACGCCGCGTGTCGGCGAGACCTCGTTCGCAGTCGGTTTCGGGGTGGAGGGCGGCACGCAGAACGCGGACAACGCGGATCGCATCGAGGCCTCGGTAGGCGGCTGGCCGCAGCACGCGGAGGCGGCCAAGAACTGGGCCCGAATCACGGTGGACGGGCTGCGCATCGGCGCCGGTGACGCATACGGGTACGTGCAGCAGTTCCAGGCGTCGCCCGAGAACTGGACCGAGCCGGGCGACTCGGGCGGGCCGGGAATCGGCATCCACTCCGCGATCCCCGGTCGCGCCTACGGCTCGGCGATCGGGGATTACCAGCGCAACGACTTCGTGTTCTCGGCGGTGAGCGGAGGGCCGACACCGGCGACGCGCGACTCGTCCGATCCGACCCGCATCACCTATCCGGCGAACCCCGCCGCGAGGCCTGACGAGTGGACGAGCCTCGAGCACGAGATGCCGTTCATCCACGCCAACCGCTCGGCCTCGATGCGTCCGACCAACGTCTCCATCTACCACAATCTGCCGGCGAATCCGTCGCTGCTCGCACCCGACGACATCGTCAAGGTGCTCGCCTACGCGGCTTACGACCCGAACGTGCCGGACTACTTCCTCAATCTCACGTTGTGGGAGGAGGACGACGAGACCGCGGGGCCATTCGACTTCTCGGGTGACATCCGCCTCGCACCGACCGCCGGCGCCGACGACCTGCTCGGCTTCGGGTTCTCCGCCGGTCGCTTCACCGGGCTCGAGAACATCGTCGTGGTGTGGGAGGAGATCGAGGCGAAGTACCTCCTACCGTATGCGGAGGATGCCGCCGACGATCTGAGCTGGCTGTTCCAGGTCAACTACGGCAATCCGATCATGGCGACCGATCTGACCCAGAACGTGGCCATCTTCGCCACCGACCTCGCCACCATCGACGCCGAGATCGCGCGCGCGATGCAGGACATCGACGGTGGCGCCGCGCTGCGCGGCGGATTCGCGATGCCGGCCCCCGAGCCCCATGCGCTGGCGCTGCTGGCATCCGCGGTCGGCTTCCTCACCTTCGGCTCTCGTCGCCGTCGGTGGTCGTGACGCGCCCTCCGATGCGTCGCCGGCGTGACGCGAGCGACGGTGCGCGCTGTGCGTCGGTGTTGATGACGATGATCGCGGTGCTCGTGCTCTCACCGCTCGCCGCCGCCGGATGGACGCCGCTGCCGGTGCTGCGGTCCTGGACCGGGGTGGTGGTCGACGATGCGGCACTCTCGGCCGTGCCCGACGGCTGGCGGGTCGACGATGCGGCGACCTGGGACGCGTTGTGGCGGACCTGGGCCGGCGGCGGTGAGCCGCCACCGGCGGTCGACTTCGCGCGATACACGGTGCTGGTCGCGGTGGCGCTCGGTCCCAACGCGGTCAGCATCCAGCCGCTGCGCGACGGGAATGGCACCGTCGACCTCGGGATCGCGGCGACCAAGATCGGCGGCCCGGGTTTCGGTTATCTCCTCGCCGAGGTCGAGCGCGAGGGGATCGAGAGGGTGGTCGGGGGGCCGCTGCTCGCGCGGTGACGGTCTCGCATGGCGGCCGCGCGGCGGCAGTCACCGCGGGGCCGGCTGCCCGCGCCCGGTTTCCCGGAATGCCCGGCTGGAAGTCGCGGCCATGTCTGGACTATCGTCGGCCGAACCCAGGGCCGCGCGAGCATCCCAATGCAGATACGAGCGCTCACGCCGCGCATCGGGGCCGAGGTGACGGGCATCGACCTGCGCGCGCCCCTCTCCCCCGAGACCTGCGAGCGGCTGCACCACGCGTTTCTCCAGCACATCGTGCTGGTCGTCCGCGACCAGGTGCTGACGCCTCAGCAGTTCCGCGACGGGATGCGGAACTTCGGCGAGCCGATGCGCCAGCATCGGGCCCGGTACAACCTGCCCGAGTGTCCCGACGTGAGCATCGTGACCAACCAGGGTGGCTTCGGACGTGCCGAGATGTGGCACACCGACCACACCAACCACGAGCGCCCGCCCAAAATCACGGCGCTGCACGGCGTGGTGTTGCCTTCGCAGGGCGGCGCGACCTGGTTCGCGAGCATGTACGACGGGCTGGCCGCGCTCACCGCCGAGCAGCGCGAGCGCGTGCGCGGCCTGGTCACCGTCAACGACATGGAGGACAACTCGAGCTACAGCGCGGAGGATCGCGCCCGACATCCCGGCGCCGTGCGGCATCCGATGGTTCGCACCCATCCCGAGACCGGGCGCGAGGCGCTGTACTTCCACCTCACCAAGTCGAAGCGGATCGACGGCATGGCCGATGCCGAGGTGCGCCCGTTCCTCGAGGCGTTGCTCGCGCGGGCGGTCCAGCCGGAGTGGACCTACGCCCATCGGTGGCGAGCCGGCGACGTCGTCATGCTCGACAATCGCTGCGCTCTTCACCGGGCGGAGCACGACTATCCGCCCGGCGAGCACCGCCTGCTGTGGCGGGTGATCCTGCGCGGCGATCGGCCCTTCGGGGCAGCGCTCCCGCCGTAGGCGCGAGGCGCGCGCACCGGGTGCCTGCCCGACGCGCCTCGCGGCGACTCGATCGCGGCGGCGCACCCGACTCGGCTCGCCGGCGCGGGCGAGACCGTCGTCACCGCACTCAGTATCCGCCCTTCTTGCCGATGCCGACGTAGGTGAACTCCCAGCTCGCCTCGAACGGGCCGAGCCATGGCCCGACGCCGGTCTCGCGGTCGAAGTGTCGGGGGAAGACGTCGTCGGATGGCGGCGCGACGTGGAACGTGAGCACGTACTTGCCGGGACCGGGCATCGACACGTTGGCGCCGTAGTGTGGTCCGTCGTTGGCGAGCATCGGCACCAGCGGTCCCTCGGCAGTCCAGTCGCCGCCCTTCTTCGCGAGCGTATAGCGCACGTTCAGATACGGCACCCAGCTCCCGACCGGGAAGCCGTGCCCCGCCTCCGCCATGGTGATTGCGGCCTCGAGGTGCATGCCGGGCATCTCGGCGGCGCCGTGGCCCTGCCCATGAGCGCCGTGCGCGCCGTGAGCCCCGTGGTCGCCGGTCATCTTCACCTCCTGGATGTAGACACCCTGGACCGAGACCCCGTTTCGCACCACCGCCTCGCCGGTGGTGAGCACGGCGGCCTGGGCGAATTCGGCCAGGGCAAGCAGGGCGCAGATCTTCAGTAGTCGTCGCATCGTCGTCGTTACCTCGCGTCAGCTCGAATCGCTCGAAATCGTGGGGTCTCGGAGCAACGGCTCACAGGCCGAAGATCGCGATCCACCAGCAGCCACCGACCGCCAGGCTACCCAGCAGCCCGGGCGCCAGCGGCAATACCCGTGCCTGCGGCGCGAGGCCTTGTCCGCGGAGGATGGCGTTGCCCAACCAGAGGCTCCAGGCGAGCGCGGCGACGAACAACACGGCCTTCGCATCGGCCGAGGCGTGCGCGCCGAGACCGAGGTGGTCGAGCCCGTCGAACAGCTCCCCGCCGAGTCCGATGACCAGAGAGATCATCGCCACCGGCGCGTACTGGTAGCCCAGCTCGACGAAACGGGTGCGGAAGTCGCGATCACCGCCGGCGCGACCGGCAAGCCAGGCGCCGGCGGCGGTGGTGGCCGCGAGGGCAGCGGCGAACATGGCGGCGAACGCGGTCATGAAGGCGGTGATCATCGAGAAGTCGAGCCAGAGGAAGACCTCGCGCCGGTCCGGGTGGACGCTCATCAGCCACCACGGCCCCGGCTCCCCGACCCAGTACCACTCGTGCTCGATGGCCCAGATCCCGAACGCCTGGCGCAGTTCCTGGTAGAGGGGGAGAACCAGCCACAGGAATCCGCCGAGGGCGATCCCGGTGCCGATGAACAGGAACCACACCTCGACCGGGTTGGCGCGATGACCACGAATCGCCTCCACCTCCTCGCCGGGCATGCGCAGACGCACCTCCAGCCCGCCCTTGGCGCGTGGCTCCACGCAGCGGAAGCACTCGATGCAGTGGCGTGATTCCTCCTTGCGGGAGATGTCGATCATGGTCGGGCACAGCCCGCGCTCGGTGTAGCGGTCGCCCCCCGGCTTCTTCACCTTCGGCGCAAGCTGCACCGCGCCCAGGCGGGAGAAGATTCCGAGCAGCAGCCCGATGGGGCAGGCGTGTCGACACCAGGCGCGCCGGTGCAGCCGCCCCCAGATCAGTCCGAACGCAATCGCGAGCAGCATGGTGCCGCCGAAGACCTGCGCCGCCGCCTCCGGGTGGTCGCGCACACCGACGGTCTGGCCGAGCACCGTGATCACCACGAAGCTCACCACCGGTAGCCACTCCCAGCGCACCCAGCGGGGTATCGGGCGTCTGAGGCCGTGGCGATTGGCGAGCTCCGATGCCGCACCCATCGGACACATCAGCCCACACCAGCTTCGGCCGGTGACCAGCACCGAGAGGAACACCAGGGGGAACCACAGGCCCCACAGCACATACGAGGCGAGCTCGGTGAGGTTGTCGAGCGGGGTGGCGTGCTCGGGCGGGTCCGGGAGCGCCAGGGGACCGAGGATGATGGCGAGGAAGGCGACGAAGAACGTGAGGTGCACCCACTTCAGCCGCGCTCGATGGGCGACGAGGAACGTCTCCACCCGCCTGGCGATGCCGCGCCCGATCATCGCCCTCGGTGCCACCACGCACTGCTCGCCCGCGCTCACGGTGTGGTCCCCTCGTCGTCGAATGGTCGCTATCGTGCGCACCGGGAGGGGAAAAGCGATGACATGGATCAATGGAATCGCCGGCGTCGAGACCGGGCTCGCTCGACGCCTCGACCGCGCGGTGAATCCGTCGAGTCCCCGTCCGGGGCTCGGGGTCGGCGTGCGGCCCGCCGACAAGGGCGGTCTCGCATCGCCCACGATCTCCGCTGAATCAAGGGGATAGGTTGGTCCGACCCCGATCGTGACTCCGGTCAAGTTGCCGCGGTCGACCGGAGCGCAGCATTCCAATAGCGGGCGAGGGGAGATTCGCCCGGGTCCGGGGTGATTGGGAGAGGTGAGCGGCATGTCCAGTGCAGGGGCGGGATGGGCGAGGGCCCTGGTCGCGGTCGGCCTTGCCGGCGCGTGGTCAGGCGTGGCGGCGGCGCCGGAAGCGGACGGCCCGCTCGGGCTGAGTCACCGGGTGGCGACTCTCGAGCGCGAGGACCGTGGACCGTTTCAGCTCATCGTGCACGGTGCGCGAGCGGCCGAGGTGGCCACCGTGTCGCGTGACTGCGCGCGTCCGCCCTGCACCCTGGTGGATCTACGGGGTGTGAACTTCTCACGCCACGCCCAGGTGTCGATCGCCGGGCGCCCGGTGGCCGAGCGCGTGATTTCGTCGCGGCGGATCGTCGCGAGTGTGTCGCCGCCGCTCGGACCGGGCTCGTACACGGTCACCGTCGCGACCGGGCCGGGGCGAGCCGGATTCGACGCCTTCGAGCTGACGGTCGGCGCGGTCGGACCCCCGGGCCCGGTCGGTCCACAGGGGCCCGTCGGTCCACCCGGTGAGCCTGGTCCCGCCGGCGCTCCGGGACCGGCCGGTCCGCAGGGGCCGATCGGCCCGACCGGTCCGGTCGGGCCCGCGGGTGCCGACGGCGCGGTCGGCGCCACCGGCCCGGCCGGGCCCGTGGGGCCGCCGGGGCCGCAGGGGCCGGAAGGGCCTCCGGGGCCGTCGGCCGACGACCCGCCGCAGCGGCCGGTCATCGGCACCCTCTACGTGCCGAATGCCATGGAGCGACCGGCGCCGATCAACGCCCTCGACATGGAGATGACGCTCACCGACCGCGGGGTCGGCCCGCCGCTGCCGAGCCTGGCGCTGCGGGTGAGCGTGCTCGCGTACGACGCGCCGTCCGGCACTCAGGGCGCGCAGGGCGATACCAAGGTGCTCACTCTGCCGGTGCTCGCGGGCACGGTGCTGCCGTCGGTGGAGATCGACACCGCGCGGGGGTTGTCGCTGGTGCTGCGCGAGGTGCAGGTGGCCGGCGTCGCGTACGCACCGCCGACGCGGGCCGGTGACGCGTTCCTGGTGCACGTCGACCTGGCCTTCGCTCGGCTCGAGGCGCTGGCGGCGGGCAATACCGCCAGCCTCGATATCGAGGCCGGCGTCTTCAGCGGCTGCGAGCTCGGGAGCCCGTTGTTCGCGCACACGGTGGGCGTGGACCCGGCCATCTCGGTCCCGGACTCGATCCCGATCCAGGCCTTCGCGCTCGAGGCCAGCCGCGAGCCGAGGGCGGTGCGGGCGGAGGTGGCGCCGTTGACGGTGGAGGGCGATCTGGCCGAGTTGCTGCCGTGCGCGCTGGCGCAGGCCGCAGCCAACGCGCACCTGCCCCAGGTCACCATCGTGCGACTCGGCGCGGACAGTGACGCGAGCGGCGCGGCGGAGATGGAGATCCTGCTCACCGACGTGGTGCTGCCGCGGGTGGCGGTCGCCACCGACGTCGACGGTGCGCTGCGCACGTCGTTCTCGTTCGGATTCGCCGAGATCGGGATCGACTTCCAGCGCTTCGATCCCCTCGACGGCCAGCCGCAGGGTGCAACCGAGCTCGACTGGGATCTCGACGCGAACACCGGCGGGTAGGACCGAGGTCTGGCCGGGGCCGGCGCGACTGGCCCGCCCCGGTCAGATGCAGAGCACCGTCGCCCGGCCGCCGGCCAGGGGCACGGCGAAGCAGGTCTCGCTGTCGTCGCGCGGATCGCAGGCGTCGCCGATGCCGTCGGCGTCGCGATCCAGCTGGCTCGCGTTCGACGTGAGTGGGCAGTTGTCCGCGGTGTCGACCACGCCGTCCCCGTCGTCGTCGTCGTCGACGACGAGCGGCGACGCGGCGCGCTGCTCCGCCGTCGAGCCGGGGTTGTAGTCGTCCGGTCGCCCGTCGCCGTCGGTGTCCACCGACGCGGCCGGGTCGAGCGGGAAGGCGTCTTGTGTATCGGGGATGCCGTCGCCGTCGTCGTCGATGTCGGTGGCGTCGAGCTCGCCGTCGCCATCGGTATCGAGCTCCACCTCGACGCTGAGAGCGCTCACCGCCGGTGAGTGCGGGGGCGAGCTCGAGCCGAGTCGTGCTCGCCAGCGCAGATCGCTGCCCTGCGCCGACGGCGCGATGTCGAGCGCGATGCCCGGGCGCACCTGATGCCAACGTGCCCCGCCGTTCGCGCTGACCTGCCACTCGACGGTGGTGTGGGCGGGCATCGTCACCGTCGGGTCGAGGGTGATGCGGCCGATGCGCCCGACCGCTGCTCCGACGTCCAGCGAGGTCGCGACGCCGGCCACGGTGTCGTGGAGGCGGCGCAGGTAGATCTGGTTGCCGTCGCCGTTGTTGCCCACCACGAGGTCGACGAGGCCGTCGCGGTCGAGGTCGCCGACCGCCAACGCGGAGGTGAATCGACTGTCGGACGTGATGTCCACGCCCGCGACCCCGGCGAAGGGCGTCGCGGTGCCGTTGTTCGGGTAGAAGCGGTTGGTCTCGGTGCCGCCCGCGAAGGCGAAGTTGCCGGTGGCGACATCGAGGTCGCCGTCGGCGTCGAGGTCGGCCAGCGCCAGGGCGAAGGTCACCGTCGCATCGCTGTCGACGTCGGTGCCGACCACGCTGGCGAAGGGATCCGGGCCGCCGCCGTTCAGGTACAACCGGTTCGCTCCGGCATTGCCGAGGACCAGGTCGAGGTGACCGTCGCCGTCGACGTCACCGACCGCCAGGGCGAGGGTCAGCGGCGTGTCGGTCGACACGTCGTCGCCGACGACGCCCGCGAACGGTGACGCGGTTCCGTTGCTCAGGTAGACCCGGGGTGGGGCGAGGATGTGCGCGGCGACCAGATCGAGGTGGCCGTCACCGTCGAGATCCGCGAGCGCCACCGCCGAGGTGAGGAGCGCGTCGGTGGTGATGTCGACGCCGGCGACGCCCGCGAACGGAGCGGTTCCGCCGTTGTTGAGGTAGAGGCGATTGCGCGCGCCGTAGTTGCCCGCGACCAGATCGAGGTCGCCGTCGCCGTCGACGTCACCGACCGCGATCGAGAGGGTCGCGAAGGTGACGCTGCCGACGTCGGTCCCGGTGACGCCGGCGAACGGGTCGGCCGAGCCGTTGTTGAGGTAGAGGCGATTGCGTGCGCCGTCGTTGCCGACCACGAGGTCGAGGTCGCCGTCCCCGTCGAGGTCGGCGAGCGCGACGGCGGCGGTCGGGTGCGCATCGGCGGTGATGTCGACGCCCGCCACCCCGGCGAACGGCTCGCGTCCGCCACGGTTGAGGTACAGACGATTCGGTTGGCCGCTGTTGCCGACGACGATGTCGAGATCGCCGTCGCCGTCGACGTCGCCCACCGCCACCGCCAGGGTGTCGTCGGCGCCGGCACCGAGCGCGGCGCCGGTGAGCGCTGCGAGCGGCGACGGCGCGCGCGCGTTGGCGTACAGGCGATGGGGCGTGCCGTCGTTGCCGCTGACGAGGTCGACGTCCCCGTCGTGGTCGAGGTCGGCGAGGACGATGGTTCGGGTCGAATCGGTCTCGGCACCGACGTCGAGCGCGGAGACGCTCGCGAATCCTCCGCCGTCGTTGAGATACAGCCGGTTCGGCTGTCCGAGGTTGCCGACGGCGAGATCGAGGTCGCCGTCGGCATCGACGTCGGCCATCGCCAGGCTGAGGGTGATGTCGGTGCCGGTGCCGACGTCGATTCCGGCAACCCCGACGAAGGGGGTGGCGGTGCCGTTGCCGAGATAGAGCCGGCTCGGCTGTCCCGCATTGCCGGCGACGAGATCGAGGTGGCCGTCGCCATCGACGTCACCGAGCACGATGGCGAGTGTCGCCTGCGCGTCGGTGGTGACGTCGGCGCCGCCCACGCCGGCGAACGGCGTCGCGCTGCCGTCGTTCGCGTACCACCGATTCGGTGCGCCGTCGTTGCCCGCCACCACGTCGAGGTCGCCGTCGCCGTCGACATCGGCGACCGCGATCGCCTGGGTGGCATCGCTGTCGGTGCCGATGTCGGTGCCGGTCACCGCGGCGAACGGCGTCGCGCTGCCGGCGTTGAGGTAGAGCCGGTTCGGCTGGCCGAGGTTGCCGACGACGAGGTCGAGATCGCCGTCTCCGTCGAGGTCGCCGAGGGCGACGGCGAGGGTCGCGTGCGCGTCGGCGGTGATGTCGACCCCGGCCACTGCGGCGAACGGCGTCGCGGTGCCGTTGTTGAGATAGAGGCGGTTCGGCTGGCCGAGATTGCCGACCACGAGGTCGAGATGGCCGTCGCCGTCGACATCGCCGAGGGCGACGGCCTGGGTCTGGTCGGTGTCGGCGGTGACGTCGGCGCCGGCGACACCCGCGAACGGGGCCGACGTGCCGTTGTTGAGGTAGAGGCGATTGGTCGCGCCGAATCGGCCCGCCACCAGGTCGAGGTCGCCGTCACCGTCGACGTCGCCCACCGCCACCGCGCGCACGTCGCCGGTGTCACTGGCGATGTCGCTCGCGGCCACGCCGGCGAACGGCACCGCAGTACCGGCATCGAGATGGATCTGACCGAGCGCGCCGGAGCTCGCGGTCACCAGGTCGAGGTCGCCGTCGCCGTCGAGGTCGCCGGCGGCGATCGCCTGGGTGGGCCGCGCGTCGACCGTGACGTCGATCCCGGCGACGCCGCCGAACGGGTCGCCGTTCCCGGCGTTGCGGTAGAGGCGGGTGGTCACCATGTCACCGCTGGCGAGGAGGTCGAGGTCGCCGTCACCGTCGACGTCCACCAGGGCGAGGCCGCGGGTCGCCCGGGTGTCGGCCGACACGTCGCTGCCCACGACGCCGGCGAAGGGGTCGCCGCCGCCGACGCTCAGGTACAGGCGAACGGGTTGCCCGTCGTTGCCGACCACGAGGTCCAGATCGCCGTCACCGTCGACGTCGCCGAGCACCACCGCGCGAGCCGCGCCGGTATCGGACGAGACGTCCGTGCCGCTGACGCCGGCGAACGGATCCGCCCCTGCGTTTCCGAGATAGAGCCGGATCGCCTGGCCGTCGTTGCCGACCACCAGGTCGAGCGCACCGTCCTGGTCGAGGTCGCCGACCGCGAGCGCGGTCGAGGCGTGGGCGTCGGCACTGATGTCGCTGCCGGTGACGCCGTCGAACGGCGCGGCACCGCCGTGATTGAGGTAGAGGCGGTTCGGCTGGCCCGCGTTGGCCACGATCAGATCCAGGTCGCCGTCGGCGTCCATGTCGGCCAGCGCGATCGCCCGGGTGGCATGGCTGTCGCCGGTCACCGCGATTCCGGTGACGCCCGCGAATGCGGTGGCCGTGCCGTCGTTCAGATACAGCCGATTCGGCTGTCCGTCGTTGCCGGTGACCAGGTCGACGTCGCCGTCGCCGTCGAGATCCCCGAGTGCGAGCGCCCGGGTCGCGGTGCTGTCGGCGGCGATGTCGATGCCGGTCACGCCGACGAACGGCGCGGTGGTGCCGTTGTTGAGATAGAGCTGGCTCGCCGCGCCGTGGTTGCCGACCACCACGTCGAGGTCGCCGTCGCCGTCGACGTCGCCGATCGCGACCGCGCGCGAGTCCGCAGCGGTGGCTCCGAGGTCGGTGGTGACGACCGTCGCCGGATCGAGCGCGCCGACGCGTGCCCGGCGCAGCGCGAGGAGCAGTGCCTGCTCGCGCACCGACCAGCTCGCGGTGGTCCGGGTGGCGTCACGGGCAGCGGCGTCGTCGAAGTCCTCCACCACGGTGAGCGCGCCGGTGGCCGGGGCCATGCTCGCCAGCGCCACGCCAAGCCATGCCGCTGCGGCGGTGGCCACGGCGGCGCGCCGTCGACGTCGTCGTTCACTGCGATGTGGCTGGCGGTGGGTCACCCGGGATTCCTGTTGGTCCGCGGTGCGCGCGGTGGCGGCGAGACGAGGCGAGGACGCGTCGTTCCGTCGAGGCGCGTGCAGCGGTGCCGCGGAGGTTACCGGGCGCGATCTTTGTACGCCGAGCCACGCCGGCCAGTAAAGGGAACTGGCTCACAGGTTGGGCGCTCGCGCACGGGAATCGTCCGCCTGCGGCCTGCGTCGCAATCGAGACCAGGACCGCGGTTCCTCTCGTGCGCCGCTCGGCCGCGCCCGGCTCGGGTGCGGCCCGGGCCGTCGTCTACAATCGCCTCGCGCGGCCACCCTACACCAGCGGGGCCGGATTGCCGAAGCGCGGGGGACGACGATGGATGCACCGGGAGGCGACGGCCTGGGACCACTGGCGGGGGTGAAGGTGGTCGACATCTCCAACTTCCTCGCCGGGCCGTTGGTGTCGATGTTCCTCGGCGACTTCGGCGCCGACGTGGTCAAGGTCGAGCGACCGGACAGCGGCGACGAGCTGCGTTACTGGGGCCACGACAAGAACGGCGTCGGGCTCATGTACAAGCTGGTGAACCGCAACAAGCGCTCGGTGACCGCGGACCTGCGCACGCCGCTCGGGGTCGAGATCGTCAAGCGCCTGATTCGCGACGCCGACATCCTGGTCGAGAACTACCGCAAGGGAACCCTCGAGCGCTGGGGACTCGGCTACGACGTGCTGAGCGCGATCAACCCGGGGCTGGTCATGGTTCGGGTCACCGGGTTCGGGCAGACCGGGCCCAACAGCCATCGGCCGGGTTTCGGGACGCTGGCCGAGGGTTACGCGGGCTATGCCTACATCACCGGCTATCCCGACCGTCCGCCGTTGCTGCCGAGTTTCGGGCTCGCCGACGACACCTCCGGCCTGATGGGCGCCTTCCTCGCCATGGTGGCCTTGCAGGAGAAGCATCGCTCGGGACGGGGGCAGGTGATCGACTTCGCGATCTACGAGCCGTTGCTCACCCTGCTCGGTCCGCAGGTCGTCGACTACGATCAACTCGGGTTGGTGCAGGAGCGCAACGGGAGTCGGTTGCCGTTCACCGCGCCGCGCAACACCTATCGCACCCGCGACGATCGCTGGGTGTCGATCTCGGGGAGCGCGCAGTCGACGTTCGAGCGCATGTGCGACGCACTCGAGGTCCCCGAGCTCAAGGACGATCCGCGGTTTCTCGACAATCGGCTGCGGATCCAGAACGCGCCCGCGCTCGACGCGGCGCTGCAGGCGGCCATCGAGCGCTTCGACCGTGACGCGCTGATCGCGCTGTTCGACACCTTCGGCGCCGCCGTCGCGCCCTGCTACGACATCGCCGAGATCTTCGCCGATCCGCACATGCAGGCGCGCGAGAACATCGTCGCCGTCGACGACGCCGAGCTCGGAGGCCCCATCCGGATGCAGAACGTGGTCGGGCGGATGTCGCGCACGCCCGGTCGGATCCGCCACGCCGGTCCGCCGCTCGGCGCGAGCAATCGCGAGGTCCTGGTCGAGCGACTCGGGTTCGATCCGGCCGAGCTCGAGGCGGCGGGCCTGAAGCTCGACTGAGTCGGACGCACCTCATCGAGGCCACACCATGCTCAGCCTTCCCGAACGCGTGACGGTGGTGGAGGTGGGGCCGCGTGACGGTCTCCAGTCGCTCGACCATCGTCTCGATACCGCGCGCAAGGTCGCGATGATCGAACGGCTCGCCGACGCCGGCTTGCCGGTCATCGAGGTCACCAGTTTCGCGCATCCGCGCGCGGTCCCCAATCTCGACGATGCCGAGGCGGTCCTCGCGCGAGTTCGACGCCGGCCGGGCACGGTGTACCGCGCGCTGGTGCCGAACAAGCGCGGCGCGCTGCGCGCGGTGGCGACCGACGTCGACGAGCTCCTCGGGCTGATGACGGTGAGCGAGGCCTACCTCGCCCGCAACCAGCGCATGTCGCTGGACGAGGCGATCGCGGCGGCCGGGGAGTGCCTGCGTGTCGCCGAGGCCGCCGGACGGCGGTTCCTGATGGCCGTCGGCATGGCGATGTACTGCCCCTACGAGGGCGTCATCGCGCCGGAGCGTGCGCTCGAGTGCGTCGCGCGGCTGCGCAATCTCGGCATCCGACGGTTCTACCTGGCCGCGAGCAGTGGCATGGAGACGCCGATCCAGGTGGGTACCCTGTTCCGCATGGCCCGCGACCGGTTCGCGGACTGCGAGTTCGGGTTCCACGTCCACGAGCGCATGGGACTCGCGCCCGCGAGCTTGATGGCCGCGCTCGACGCGGGTGCGACCTCCGTCGAGGGCTCGATCTGTGGCATCGGCGGCGGCATCGCCTTTCCGGGGGGGACGGGCGCGGTCGGCAATCTGCCGACCGAGGACATCGTGAGCTTCCTCGATGCGTGTGGGGTCGAGACCGGTCTCGACCCCGGCGCGGTGCTCGCGGCGGCACGCGACGTCGCGGCGCTCGCCGGGGTCACGATGACCAGTCGCGCCGCGGTCGTCGGCACGCGTGCCGACTTCCTCCGGCTCGGGGCGAAGGTGGACCGGCAATAGCCGCCCGGCGCCGGTCGACTCGGCGCATGCCCGGTGATGTGACGTGGCTCATTTTCTGGATGTGGCGATGCACGTAGGTTGACCCCGCCACCGCCGGACGAGGGGCCGACAGAGCGCCGAGGCGGTACGCGCGTATTGCGGGACAGGGAGCGACTGATGGGCGCCTGCGCGGAGAACGCGACTCCAGGGTGCACGCGGCCGGGTTTCGAGGAAGCTCGGTCGCGTCGGTGCGGGCGGGTGGTCGAGCATGCCCGCGGATGCCCGGGGCGAGTGGTCCTGCTCGCGCTCTGGCTGCTCGCACTCGCGGCCGGGCCGTCGCTCGCGCAGGCGGCCGACGTCGCGCTGTTCACCAATCGGACCTTCGTCCAGTACCAGCCCGGCTCGACCTCGGCCGAGGCGAGCAACATGCTCGCCTCGCTGCGTGCCCACGGCCACCAGGTGGTCGGCTTCTCCGCACTCGAGGCGGTGCGCCTTGCGCCGGTTCTCGACGCCGCCGACGCGGTGGTGATCCCCGAGCTCGAGACCTCGGCGACGCCGCCCCTGGTCGACGCCCTCGACGGTGACGCGCGCGCGCTGCTGGCCGGCTTCGTCGAGGACGGCGGCGTGCTGGTCGTCGCGGGCGACGCGGGTGGTCGGGGGCTCGCCGTCGTCAACGCGCTGTTCGGTTGGCAGGTCGCGGCCCTCGCCACCGCGCCGACGACGTTCTCGAGGCTCGAGGCGGCCCGCGGGCACTTCGATACCGTGCCGAGCCCACTGCCGCGTTTCAGCGCCACGCGCGCGGTCGACATCTCGACCCTTCCGCCGGGTGCCGAGGCCCTGTTCGCCAATGGCAACGCGGCCGCCGCCGTGCTGCTGCCGTACGGCCGAGGCCATGTCGTGCTGCTCGGCTGGGACTGGTTCTCCGCCGCGCCGGTCGGTGCCATCGACAGCGGCTGGCTCGCGCTGCTCTCGGCCGCGGTCACGGTGCCGCCGAGCGGGCTGGTGTCGGCGCTGTTCACCGGTGGCGGCTACGTCGACCACGACCCCGCCGACCCGGCGGCCGAGGCGAGCAACGTCGAGCGCACCCTGCTCGGAATCGGCAGCGGCGTCGCCGCGTTCGAGACCACCTCCGCCGCCGCGCTCGCCACCGCCCTCGGCGGCACGTCACTGCTCGCCATCCCCGAGCTCGAGGCAAACCCCGGCACCGCGTTCGCCGACACGCTGGACGAGGCGGCCCGCGACGTGGTCCGTGACTTCGTGAACGGCGGCGGTGTGCTGCTCGTGTTCGCCGACGGCGGCCAGCAGTCGCACGCGCTGCTCGACGATCTGTTCGCGATTACCCCGCTACCGGGGTCGGCCGCCGCCAGCTTCTCGCTCGATCCGGTGGCGGCGGCGGGAACCGCGTTCGCCTCGGGGGCGGGCGTGCTGCCGTCGAACAACGGCACCCGCACGGTGACCGCGGCCTCGCTCCCTGCCAATGCCCGCGCGCTCTATCGCAATGGCACCGACGTCGCGCTGTGGGTGATGCCGGTCGGCGACGGCTGGGTGGCCTACGCCGGGTGGGACTGGTTCGACGCGGCGCCGCTCGGGGTGCAGGACGGCGGTTGGATCGACGCCCTGCGCGCCGTCGCCACCCTCGCCGCGCCGAGTCCGCGCGTCGCGCTACTGGGCGATTCCACCTATGTCGAGTACATCCCCGGAAACGACGGCGCCGAGGCCAGCAACATGGAGCAGAGCCTCCTCAATCTCGGGGCCGACGTGAACGTGTTCACCGGGGTCGGCGCGACGGCGCTCTCTGCCGCCCTCGCGGGGCGCCAGGCGTTGGTGATCCCGGACCTCGAGCGAGCGCCGGCGACGTCGTTCACCGATGCGCTCGACCCCGCCGCGCGCAGCGTGCTCACGGACTATGTCGAGGACGGCGGTGTCCTCGTCGTGGTCGCCGACGCCGGCAATCGCTCCGAGACGCTCCTCGGCGCGCTGTTCGGCTTCTCGCTGGTGCGCGGGACGGCTGCGGCCAGCTACCCGCTGAACGCCGCTGCCGCGGCGGGCTCACCGTTCGCGTCGCTCGTCGGGAGCATCGGCCCGACCAACGCCACCCGTCCGCCCACCGTCGCGTCGTTGCCGGTGGGCGCACGTGCGATCTACCGCAACCAGGACAATCCGGCGACCGACACGGCCGCGGTGTGGGCGGTGCCGGTCGGTCGCGGCTGGGTCGCCTACTTCGGGTGGGACTGGTTCGACGCTGCACCCGTCGGAGCGGAGGACGGCGGCCTGCTCGACGTGCTGGGCGCGGTGATCGATCTCGGGCGCTCCGAGGGCGAGGTCGCGCTCCTCGCAAACCCCGTCTACGTCGACTACGTGGTCGGAGGCGGCGGGGCCGAGGCGTACACCATGGAGCAGAGTGCGCTCAATCTGGGCTGGGACGTGGGCCGCTTCGACCAGATCCAGTCGGCCGATCTCACCGCGGCGCTGGCCGGGCGCTCGGCGGTGTTGATCCCCGATCTCGAGAAGGCGGCCGTGCCGAGCTTCTCGGACGCCTTGGGCACCGCAGGTCGGGCGGTGCTCGCGGACTTCGTCACCGCTGGTGGGGTGCTGGTGACGGTGAGCGACAGCGGTTCCCGCTCCGAGGCGTTGCTCGCGTCGCTGTTCGGGTACGCCCTGGTGCGGGGAACCGCGGCCGCCTCGTATCCGATCGACCGGCAGGCCGCGGCTGGCACGCCGTTCGCCGCCCTGGGCGCCTCGGCGCCGGTGAACAACGCCACACGCCCGGTGACGATGGCGTCACTGCCACCGCCGGCGCGCGCGGTGTATCACGACAGCAGCGATCCGCTCACCGACACCGCCGCGGTGTGGGCGGCCCCGGTGGGGGACGGCTGGGTGGCGTCGTTCGCCTGGGACTGGTTCGGCGCCGCACCGGTCGGCACCAACGACGGCGGCCTGGTCGACGCACTCGGCGCGGCGCTCCGGCTCGCGGCGGTGCCTGCGTTGGTCTGCGACGAGGCCGACCCCGACGGTGATCTGGTCCCGAGCTGCTACGACCTCTGCCCGACCATCGCCGACCCGACCCAGCTCGACAACGAGGGGGACGGGCTCGGAGACGTCTGCGACCCCGACGACGACGACGACGGGATGCCGGATGCCTGGGAGATTGGCTTCGGGCTCGACCCGCTGACCTACGACCCCTCGCTCGACTCTGACGGCGACGGCTTCACCAATCTCGAGGAGTACGAGGGGCGATCGAACCCGCTACTTCCGGGATCGATTCCGGGGGTCGGTCGGCGGCTCGACTGGCTGTGGCCGCTGCTGCTCGAGGACTGAGCCTCCTTCCAGCGCCGAGTGCCCGGACCGCTCAGGCGACGGTCTTCTCCAGGGTCGCCGTGTCGGACGGCTCGGTGAGCGGCAGGGCCGCCGGGCGCTGCACCCCGAAGCCCTGCGCGTAGTCCACGCCGAGCAGACGCAGCTCGGCGATCACCGCCTCGGACTCGGCGTATTCCCCGACCGTCGACAGTCCCATGAGCTGCCCGATGCGGTTGATGGTCTCGACCATCGCGCGATCCACCGCGTCGTGCGCGATGTTGCGCACGAAGCTGCCGTCGATTTTCAGGTAGTCCACTGGCAGTGACTTCAGGTAGGCGAACGAGCTGGTGCCGATGCCGAAGTCGTCGAGCGCGAACCGGAAGCCGAGCCCCTGCAGCTCGCGCATCAGCTCGTTGGTGTCGCGCAGGTTGTTGACCGCCGCGGTCTCCGTGATCTCGAAGCAGATGGCACCGGCGGGAATCCGGTGCCGAGTCGCCAGCGACCTGATGTGCTCGAGCAGGCCCTCGCTGTTGACGGTCGTTCCCGAGAGATTGACCGCGCAGACGAGGCCGGGGCCCAGCTTCTCGTTCAGAGCGTGGTAGCGGGAGAGGACCTGCTCGATGACCCAGCGGTCGATCTGCGGCATGAGGTTGAAGCGTTCCGCGGCCGGGAGGAACGTTCCGGGTGGAACCAGCTCGCCTTCCTCGTCGGACAGACGCAACAGGATCTCGATGTGTCGTCCGGCCATGTGGCCCGGGTTGAGTGCCTGATACGGCTGGTAGTGCAGGGTGAAGCGGCCCTGGTCGAGCGCCGCGGTGAGTCGCGCCGCCCAGCCCATCTCGCGTCGACGCTCGGCCAGATCGGCATCGGAGCTGCGGTGGGTGCAGACGCGGTTGCGGCCCTGCTCCTTCGCCCAGTAGCAGGCGGCGTCGGCCGCACTGAAGATCTCGGCGGTGCCGAGGCAGCTCCCGGTCACCTCGGCCAGACCGATGCTCGCGCCGACGCTGAAGATGCGGCCGTTCCAGTTGAAGCGGAAGTCGCGCACGACACCCAGCAGGTGCTCGGCGATGTCGCGCGCGCGGTCCATGGGGCAGTCCTCGAGCAGCACGCCGAACTCGTCTCCGCCCAGGCGAGCGAAGGTGTCGCCGGCGCGCAGATGCTGCTGGACGACCGTGGCCAGGGCACGGAGCAGCCCGTCTCCGGCGGCGTGGCCGCTCGAATCGTTGACGAGCTTGAACTGGTCGAGGTCGATGTAGCAGACGACGTGCTGCTCATCGGAGTTGCGCGCGCGGACCAGGGCGGCGTCGACCCGGGCCTCGAACTCGCGGCGGTTGACCAGGCCGGTGAGGGAATCGTGGGTGGCGGCCCAGCTGATGCGTTGGGCCATGCGTCGTAACGCGGAGACGTCGCGCAGCACGACGGTCACCCCGACCACCTGCCCGGCGGCGTCGTGGAGCCGGGAGGTGGTGAGCTCGACCGCCACCGAGCTGCCGTCGTCGCGGGCGAGGGACACCTCGTCGCCGTCGCGTTCCTTCGACCGGTGACCGTCGAGTGCAGCCCGCACCGGGTCGGCGATCGGCTCGAGGGTGCGCTCGTCGATGAGCTTCAGCACCTCGTCGAGCCGTCGTCCACGGGCCTCGGACACGCCCATTCGGACCAGACGCTCGGCCGCCGGATTCAGACTCTCGATGCGACCCTCGACGTCGGTGCTGACCACCGCGTCGCTGATCGACGAGAGGGTGATGCGCGCGTGCTCCTGCTGCTCCTCCACCTCCGCCTGGAGCCGCTCGACGCGGCGGCGGGCACGGAGCAGGGCCAACGCGGTGGCCAGGCCGCCGAGCAGGCCGAGGAGCCCGGCCGACAGTGACTCCAGGACCGCTGGCCGGAGCGAGATCTGCATGGTGAGCTGCCCGACCGGGGCCCCGGCGTCGTGCAGCGTCGCCGTCCTGGTGAGGGTCGGCGTCGGCGCGTCGCCGATGGTGCGCGCCAACACGTCGCCAGCGATCGTCAGGACCTCCGCCTGCTCGCCGGCGAGGGGCACCGGGAGCGTCTCCAGCGCCTCACGAATCCGCAGCTCCTGGAATCGCCACATCCGTGGCGAGACGGCGATGAGGCGCTGCAGGACCTCGACCTTGACCGCCAGCCGGGTCTCGAGGATGGCCTCGCTCGCGGTCCAACCCTGACCGAGCACTGCCGCGGCAGCGAGCGCCGCCATGACCAGCGGTAGCCAGAGGAGCCTGCTCATGCGTCGGCGAGTCTCGGGGCGCGTCGATGGTGTGGTCACCGGGCGAGGATGCCCGCGTCGGCGAGCACCGCCCGCCCGGTCGTCGAGTGGGCGAACGCGACGAATGCGGCCGCGCCCGCGTCCGCGGACGGTCCGGTCACCAGCCAGAGCTCGCGCACGTAGGGGTAGGTTCCGGCGGCCAGTGCCGACACCGTCGGCGCCCGACCGTCGAGTGTCATCGGCCTGATCGGGCGCCCCTCGGCCACGATCAGCGAGAGCGTCGAGGAGCCGAACGCGCCGGGAATGCTGGCGATGTGGTCGGCGCACTCCTGGTCGGTCATCGCGATGTGGAGGCCGCCCCGTCGCGCCGCCTGCTCCAGCGCGGACGCCATCTCCGGGCCCATCTCTTGGAGGGAGACCATGTCGCTGTCGCCCTGCGGGCGCAGGACCGGGCGTGCCGGGGTGCCGTCGGGCCAGCGCCCGGTGCGGCCGGAGAACAGGTCCGCCAGCTCGCGGCTGGTCAGCGCCTCGACGGGCACCGTCGGGTTGACCGCGATGACGAAGGGCGTTCGACCGAGCGGCACGGCGGTCGCTCCGGCCGCGGTCTCCGCCGGCTTCGGCGGTCGCCCGCTGACCGCCACTGCGATCGCACCGGCCAGCACCGCCTTGATGCCGCCGCTGCTCCCCATACTCGGCAGCACCACCGGCACCGTGTCGGAATGCGCCGCCGCGAACGCAGTGGCGAGCCGCTGCATCGCGCCGAGCGCGGCGCCGGTGCCGCCGACGAGCAGCTCCTGGGCGGCGAGGGGCGCGGTGAGCCACATCGCCGTCAGCAACATCGTCCCGGTGAGGAATCGGCGCATCCGCTCTCGGCTCCCTGATCGTCGTGCCGCGAGCACCCGCCGGTGCTCGCGGCCACTGGCATGGTCGGATCGTGCTCGGTGGGGAAGGGCTTGCGCCGGCCGCGCGCGCCCCTGCGAGTCCACCTCACGTGCAGCGGACATCGGCCCGCGGGGCCAGTTCTTGAGTCGGCGGTCGAGGAACTCGGGTGCTCGCCGACGCGTCGGGGCGGTGCGTGCCGTCCGCGTCGACCGTGGTCAGTGCAACAGCACGTCGATGAGCCGGTTGCCCTCGGCGAGGCGGGAGGCGAGGGTGTGGGCGATTGCCTCGTGGAGGAGCGCGTTGATGTCGGGCGCCTCCTCGCGGATCCGCCGCAGATCGGCCTTGGAGAGCGCGATCACCTCGGTCGGGCTCGTCGCCTGCACGCTCGCGGTGGCCGGGGTCCCGAGGTACATGCTGATCTCGCCGATGCACGCGCCCGCGCCCATGCTCCGCAGCCGCACCGACTCGCCCTGGGCGGTGACCACGGTCACGTTCACCGAGCCGCGCACGATGAAGTACAGGTTGCGGAATGGTGCGTCCTGGGCGGTGAGTGTCTCCCCGGGAGCGAAGGTCTGGCGCTGCGCGTAGCGCATGAAGCGCAACGCCGTGCGGGGATCCTCGAACAGCCGCCAGTAGACATCGGCCATCGACTGGATGGTGGCGCTGACCTCGTCGTGCTCGGCGTCCTCGAGCAGGCGGTCCTCCGACCACTCCAGGGCGTCGTCGAGGGTCGGAAACACCATCACCCGCGGCGTGCCGTCGTCGGTGTGGCGCGCCCGACGCTCGCGGGCGATGTCGGTGCTCGTGTGCTGCACACGCCGCTCCTGCTGCAGGCCCTCGCGTTGCAGTGTGCGCCACAGCGCCGGCCCGACCGCGGTCAGCACCAGATCGAAGCCGCGGCGGCGGGCCAGGCTCGGCAGGCGGCTGAAGTAGATCGCGGCCGAGGAGTCGATCCCGCGCACGTTGCGGAAGTCGAGGACCACGCACCGCAGCGGGTGTCCGGCCGCCTCGGTGCGGGTGCGGATCCGCTCCAGCAGCCGGTTCACGGTGCCGAAGAAGATGTACCCGTCGAGGCGGTAGATCGACACCGAGTCGCCGTGCTCGCGCAGGGCGCCGAGCGCCGACGCCGGCCGCGACACCCTGCTGCGCAGGTTGGTCGCGGTGAGCTCCTTCTTCACCACGTCGAGGCGCGCGTAATTGAACGCGAACAGCGCGATGCCGAGGATCAGCCCGATCACCACCGCCTCCATCAGGCCGACCAGCACCACCAGCACGAACACGGTGAGCACGATCAGGTAGTCGGTGCGTGTCAGACGCAGCACGCTCTCGACCAGCCAGGTGAGGAGCAGGCTGAAGCCCATGAAGAACAACAGCACCGCGAGCACCATGCGCGGCAGGTGCTCGAGTGCGCCCAGACCGGCGATCAGCGCCACCGCGCAGACCACCCCGGCGGTCGTCCCGGCCACGCGCCGGTCGGCCCCCATGTGGTGGTGCAGGCTCGAGCAGCCGATGTAGTGGTAGCCGGGAAAGCCGCCCCCGAGCGCGGCGACGAGATTCGAGATGCCGGCCACCTCGAGGTCGCGGTTGAGGCGCAAGTCGCGGCGGGTGACGATCTCCAGACTCGCGCCGACGAGCAGCAGCCCGATGACCACCGTCGCGGTGAAGGTCGCGATGCCCGGGAGCGACTCCGCCACCGCGCTCCATCGCGCCGAGGCCACCGTCTCGGCGAGCAGGGTCGGGCTCCAATCGCGCCCGTCGGCGAGCGGTCCGAGCAGCCAGCCGTCGCGCTCGAGGGTGGCGAGATCGAGCCCGCCGCCGAGGGCGGCCAGATAGAAGCCGACCGTGGTCAGCACCATCACCGCCGGCACCCCCAGGTAGTGCCCGACCCGGCGCTCGAGCCCGACCAGCGCCGCGCCGACGGCGAGCGCCGGCAGCCATCGCGGGAGCAGCGTCGGATCGAGCAGCATCGCGGTGAGGGCACCGCGCCCGAGATGGCCGAGCGTGAGCTCGCTGGCGCCGACGAGGAGCAGCCATCCGATGCCGGCGACGAAGCCCCCCATCACCGGATAGGGGATGTAGCGAATCAGGTTGCCGAGCCGGGCGCGGCCGAGACTCCAGTAGACCGCGCCGGTGAGCGCCGACGCGACCGCGATCACCGCCACGGTGGTCGCCAACAGCGTCTCGGGCGAGGCGGCGAGCGTGGGGTCGGCGCCGAGCGTCGAGACCACGACGCCGAGAATCGCCGTCTCCGCCCCGATCCCGCCGACGCTACCCGGATAGCTGCTGCCGGCAGCGAGCACCAGCGCGTGGACGGTGGCCCCGAGCAGGGCCATGCCGACGCCGATCGCGACGAACGGGCCGAGCGGCCCGGTGAACACGATTCCGGCATAGGACAGCGCGAACAGCACGCACAGGCTACCGGTCAGCAGCCCGCTCGCGACGCTCACGACGACGGACCCGGACACGTTGGTGGGCGGACGACTGCGAGCTGCGACGGTCATGCGGGGTGAGCCGAGGTCGGACCAGGCGCGCACGGCCCGATCACGGGCGCCGACCATTCGGCTGGGGGACATCGTGCGGACGCGGAGCATATCATGCGCCCGCCGGCCCGCACCGCGCCGCCCGCGCAGGGCTCGCCAGCATCCCGTCAGGCGCGATAACGTGCGCCGTCGCCAACCATCGGAGCGCCGTCATGCAGCTTCCAGCCCCGCGCTCGGACTTCATCGGATTCACCGACGACGTCGTCCACCTCGCCACCGGCGGACAGCCGCCGCTGCTCGCAGCGCACCGCGAGGCGTTCGAGGCTTTCGCCGCGGACAAGGCGCGAGGCAGCGCGGGCTACCAGCACCACTGGGCAGTGGGGGCCGCGGTGAAGGCCAAGCTCGCGCAGCTGACCGGGGTGCCGGCGGCCGACCACGCGCTGGTCGGGAGCGCGTCGGAGGCGATCGGTCGGGTGGTCTCGTCGTTCGCCTGGCGCCCCGGTGACAACGCCGTGGTGGCCGATCGCGACTACGCGTCGGGGCGGTTCTCGATCCTGCGACTCGCGCGCCTCGGGGTCGAGCCGCGGGTGGTCGCCTGCAACGGCTGGTACATCGACCCCGAGCGGCTCGTCGCCGCCTGCGACGGGCGCACCCGGCTGGTGTACGTGAGTCAGGTGACGTCGCTGACCGGGCAGCGCTTCGACATCGAATGGCTGGGCGCGGAGCTCGCGCGCCGCGGGGTCGCGCTGCTGGTCGACGCGAGTCACGCCCTCGGAGTGGTCCCGGTCGATGCGCGCCACGCGGACTTCACGGTGTCGAGTGGGTACAAGTTCCTGTGCGCGACCCACATGGGCGTGCTGGCCTGGAATCGCGAGCGCCGCCCGACGTTCGAGCCGTTGTCCGTCGGTTGGGCCTCGGCGACCGACACACCGGCCGGCAACGTGCTCCGGCTGCACGACGACGCCACCCGTGCCCAGGCCGGAAACCCGAACCATCTCGACGTCTACCTGCTCGAGCGGTCGCTCGACTATCTGCTCGGCTACGGGATCGACGCCATCGCCGCGCACGCGCTGGCCATCGCCACCCGGCTCCACCGGGGGCTCACCGACCTCGGCCTGCCGGTGGTCACGCCGGCGGCACCCGGGGAGCGCGGCACCAACGTCGTGTTCTCGAGCGCGCGCGACGCCGAGGTGGTGGCCGATGCCGCGGATGCCGGAATCCTGCTCTGGGCCGGTGGCGGGCGGGTGCGCGCCTCGGTCCATCTGTTCAACACCGAGGCCGATGTCGAGCGCTATCTCGGCTGGCTGGGCGAGGCCGGGGTCGGCCGCTGACCGCCGCGCCACCCCGAGACCCCGAGGCTCATCGAAGGAGGACCAGGCGATGGCATTGCGACGCGATCAGCTCGAAGGGGTGTTCTGTGCGATGGTCACCCCGACCCGTGCCGACGGCGGGGTCGATCGGGAAGGCACCGAGCGCCTGGTCGAGTACCTGCTCGACAACGGGGTCACCGGGCTGGTCCCGGTCGGCGGCACCGGGGAGTACACCGCCCTCACGCCGGCGGCGCGGCGCGAGATGACGGAGGTCACCGCGCGGGCGGCGGCCGGACGGGTGCCGGTCGTCGCCGGTGTCCTCTCGCCCGGCTATGGCGAGGCGGTCGCCGCCGGGCTCGACCTCGCGGCGGCCGGGGCCGACGCGCTGCTGGTGCTCACGCCGTTCTACGCCACCTCGACCCAGGAACGGATTCGGGAGTACTTCCGCCGCTACGCGGCCGCGGTGCCGGTGCCGGTGCTTCTCTACGAGATCCCGTCGCGCACCAACGTCGCGCTCGACCCGGCGACGGTCGAGGCGATGGTCGACGACGGCAGCATCGTCGGCATGAAGGCCTGCAACACCAGTCTGTCGCAGTTCGTCGGCGTCATGCGGCGGGTCGGCGACCAGATTGCGGTGATGAGCGGCGAGGAGCCGTTCTTCGCCACCCACGTCGCGATGGGGGCCACCGGTGGCATCCTCGCCACGTCGAACCTGGTGCCGCGCCTGTGGAACGCCGTCCAGGAGGCGGCTCGGGGCGGGGACCTGCGCGCGGCGATGGCGCGCCAGGGCGAGCTCGGCGCGTTCCTGGACGCGGTGTTCGCGGAGACCAACCCCGGTCCGTTGAAGGCGGCGATGGGCATCGCGGGGCTCGCGGTGGG
This sequence comes from Ectothiorhodospiraceae bacterium, assembly GCA_024234875.1. Lineage (GTDB taxonomy): Bacteria > Pseudomonadota > Gammaproteobacteria > HK1 > HK1 > JACKNM01. The sequence goes on from JACKNM010000006.1 coordinate 108,154, forward strand.
CGAGGCCCTGTGCCCGCTCGGGCCGCCGACGCCGGCGGTGCGCGCGCGGCTCGAGGATCTGGTGCCGAAGGTGATGGCGCGCGAGCGCGCGCTCGGCGGGGCGAAGATGCGGGCGGCCGCGGCCGAATGAGCGCTACCCACCCGGTCGTCGATGCCCTTGCCGGCGCGCTCGGGGCGGGCGACCTCCTGGTCGACGCCGAGGCGACCGCGCGCTACCTGGTGGACTGGCGCGGTCTCTGGCGCGGGCGCACCCACGCGGTGGCGCGCCCGCGCTCGACCGACGAGGTGGCGGCGGTGGTCACCGCCTGCGCGAGTCATGGTGTCGCCGTCGTCCCGCATGGCGGCAACACCTCGCTCTGTGGCGGGGCGATTCCCGCCGCCGCCGGCGATTCGGTGGTGCTGTCGCTGGAGCGGATGAACCGGATCCGCGCCGTCGACCGTGCCGGGGGCACGCTGGTCGCGGAGGCCGGCTGCACGCTGGCCGCGGTGCAGGCCGCCGCCGCGGCCGAGGGGCGGTTGTTCCCGCTCAGCATGGGCAGCGAGGGGTCGGCGCTGATCGGCGGTGCGATCTCGACCAACGCCGGCGGCACCGGCGTGTTCCGCTATGGCAACACGCGCGACCTCGTGCTCGGTCTGGAGGTGGTGCTGCCCGACGGGGCGGTCTGGAACGGGCTCAGGGCGCTGCGCAAGGACAACACCGGTTACGACCTCAAGCACCTGTTCATCGGTGCCGAGGGGACGCTCGGGGTGATCACCGCGGCCACGTTGCGCCTCGTCCCGCGGCCGGTGGAGCAGGCATTGGCGTGGGTCGCGCTCGCCTCACCCCGGCAGGCGGTCGCGCTTCTCGCCGCGGCCCAGGAACGTTTCGATACCCGACTCACCGCCTTCGAGCTGCTCAACGGCGCGCAGGTCGAGCTCGTGGTCTCGCACCTCGAGGCCGCGCGCCGGCCGCTCGCCGGGCGCCACGCGTGGCACCTGCTGGTGGAGCTCTCCGATCCGCTCGCGGGCAGCGCGATGGTCGAGCATCTGACCGACTTTCTCGGCGAGGCGGCCGAGAGCGGGCTGGTCGAGGACGCGACCATCGCCACCAGCGTCCGTCAGGCGGAGGGCTTCTGGCTGATCCGCCACGCGCTCTCCGACGTCAACCGCGACCACGGGGTGAGTGTGACCCTGGACGTGGCGGTCCCGGTGTCCGCGGTGCCCGCCTTCGTCGCCGCCGCCGACGAGGTCGTCGGCCGGGAGTTCCCGCTCGGCGAGGTGCTGGTGGTGTCCCATCTCGGCGATGGGAACGTGCACTACATCGTCCAGTTCGCCCACCCCGTCTGGGCGCGGCTGGAGGCGCCGGAGGACGTCCGCCACGCGATCTTCGATCGCCTTCACGACGTGGCGATCGCCCACGGCGGCAGCTTCAGCGCCGAGCACGGCGTCGGCGCCAAGCTCGTCACCGAGATGCGGCGCTACAAGTCGCCGACCGAGCTCGCAATGATGCGGGCGGTGAAGTCGGCCCTCGACCCCACCGGCCTGATGAATCCGGGCAAGGTGCTTCCGCCGCCGTCCTCGGTCGGGTGAATCACCGACTGTACGTCGCGCCGACCGCGGCGCGAGACACCCGCGCGACGCGCTCCAGTTCCGCTGCCCGTCGCCGACACCCTGTCGACGCGCCACGTTCGCTGTCCCGCCGTTCGGGCACCGGTGGTGCCCGGGTCGCGAGCGGCGACGTGGGTGTCGGCCCGAGATTGAGCGAGATCACGATGCCCGGCCGTCACCGCGACCACACTGCCCATGGAGCCCGCCCGCGAATCGGCGGTGGAACGCACACGCCGCGCACCGCTTGCCGATGCGGGCCGAGAACGGGGCCGAGATGGAGCTTCAGAGCCTAGATCGAATCGAGCAGGCAACGCGTTTCGGACGCCCGGAAATGGCTCGCCTCGGTGTCGGCATCCTCTTCCTCGTCGCGGTGATCGTCTACACCGGCGTCAACCACGCCTCGATGCCTGGCGGGTACCTGTTGATCGCCGCCGCCGTCATCGGCGCCTACATGGCGATGAACATCGGCGCCAACGACGTCGCCAACAACGTCGGACCGGCGGTCGGCTCCCGTGCCCTCACCCTCACCGGGGCGATCGTGATCGCGGCCATCTTCGAGGCTGGCGGAGCCTTGATCGCTGGCGGCGACGTGGTCAGCACCATCAAGCAGGGCATCATCGACCCGCGCGCGGTTGCCGACCGCGACACCTTCGTCTGGCTGATGATGGCCGCATTGCTCGCGGCCGGCATCTGGCTCAACGTCGCCACCGCCTGTGGGGCGCCGGTGTCGACCACCCATTCCATCGTCGGCGGTGTCCTCGGTGCCGGAATCGCGGCTGGTGGCTGGGGCATCGCGAGCTGGGGCACCCTCGGCGCGATCGCCGCGAGCTGGGTCATCTCGCCGGTGCTGGGTGGGCTGATCGCCGCCGCGTTCCTCTATCTCATCAAGCGCAAGATCACCTACCAGGCGGACATGACCGAGGCCGCGGGAAGGGTCGTGCCCCTGCTGCTCGCGGTCATGACCTGGGCCTTCGTCACCTATCTCGGATTGAAGGGGCTGCGGCAGCTGGTCAAGCTCGACTTCCTCCAGGCGGCCCTGCTGGGGCTCGGCTTCGCCGCCCTGACGCTGGTGCTGGTCCGGTCGAGGATCCGCAAGGCGTTGCTCGCGCTGGAGAACTCGAAGGAGTCGATCAACACGCTGTTCACCCTCCCGCTGGTCTTCGCGGCGGCCCTGCTCAGCTTCGCCCACGGCGCCAACGACGTCGCCAATGCGGTCGGCCCGCTGGCCGCGATCACCGAGGCGATCACCCACGGCGCGGTCGCCGCCAAGGCCGCCATTCCGCTGTGGGTGATGGCGGTCGGCGCGCTCGGCATCTCGATCGGGCTCGCTCTCTACGGCCCGAAGCTCATCCGCACCGTCGGCTCCGAGATCACCCAGCTCGACCAGATGCGCGCGTTCTGCATCGCGATGGCCGCGGCGCTGACCGTGATCCTCGCCAGTCAGCTCGGCCTGCCGGTGAGCTCGACCCACATCGCAGTGGGTGCGGTGTTCGGCGTCGGCTTCCTGCGCGAGCACCTGAAGACCTCGTACGCCGCGATGCTCGACGAGATCCGCGCCCACCACGACGGCGAGGACCAGGCGACGGTCGATGCCTTCTTGCGGCGCTTCGAGCTGGCGAGCGTCGAGGACAAGGGCATGATGCTCAAGCAGCTCAAGAAGCATCGTGCCGACGCCGAGCTGACCAAGCGCGAGCGCAAGAGCATTCGGCGCGTCTACAAGCGCGATCTCGTCAAGCGCTCGGCGCTGATGCGGATCGTCGCCGCCTGGCTGATCACCGTGCCGTTGTCGGCGGTGATGGGAGCGTTCCTGTTCTTCACCATACGCGGCATGCTGCTGCCGTGACCCGAGGGACGCTGGCGACGCTCCACCATCGCGGCTCGGCGGGCAGGCGGGTCCAGGGGCGCTGATCGGCCATGCTGCGTCGGATCGTCCTTCCCGTCATCCTCGCCGTCCTCGCCTACGGCCTCTGGATCAGCCCGAGCTTCAAGGAGATCGCCGCCGGGGTGGCGATCTTCCTGTTCGGCATGCTGGCGATGGAGGAGGGCTTCAAGGCGCTGACCGGCGGCATCCTCGAGGGTCTGCTCGCGCGCACCACCGATCGCCTGTGGAAGAGCGTGTGCTTCGGTCTGGTCTCGACCACCGTCATGCAGTCGAGCTCCCTGGTCTCGGTGGTCGCGATCTCGTTCCTGAGCGCCGGGATGATCGCGCTCGGCGCAGGCGTGGGAATCATCTACGGCGCGAATCTCGGCACCACCACCGGCGCCTGGCTCGTCGCCGGGTTCGGGCTCAAGGTCTCGATCTCGGCGTATGCGATGCCGATGCTGGTGTTCGGGGTCGTCCTCGTGCTGCAGCGCTCGCGCAACCTGCGTGGGATCGGGTACGTGCTCGCCGGGCTCGGTTTCCTGTTCCTCGGCATCCACCACATGAAGGAGGGATTCGAGGCTTTCAAGGAGCATGTCGACCTCACCGCCTACGCGTTGCCCGGCCTGCGCGGCCTCGTGGTCTACGTGGCGGTGGGCATCGTCGCCACCGTGGTGATGCAGTCGAGTCATGCCACCCTGGTGCTCACCATCGCGGCGCTGGCCGCCGGTCAGCTCGGCTACGAGAACGCCGTCGCGGTGGCGATCGGATCCAACGTCGGCACCACGATCACCGCCATCCTCGGCTCGCTGAGCGCGAACATCGACGGCAAGCGCCTGGCGGCGGCGCACCTGGTGTTCAACCTCGTCACCGGAGTGGTCGCGATCGGTCTGATCGACGAGTTCGTGGCGGCGGTGGGGCGGATCAGCACCTTCCTCGGGATCGCGACGAACGACCACGCGCTGCAGCTCGCGGTCTTCCACACCCTGTTCAACCTGGTCGGGATCGTGTTGATGCTCCCACTCACCGGCACGCTCGTGCGCGGGCTGGAGCGGGTGGTGCGCGAGCCGGAGTCGGAGCGGGCACGGCCGCGCTATCTCACCGCCGCCGCCAGCGAGTTGCCGGACGTCACCGTCGAGGCGGTGCGCCGCGAGACCATGCACCTGCTGTCGAACGCATTCGAGATCCTCGCCCACGGCATCGGGCTGCACCGGCGCGAGCTGCGCTCCGACGTGCCGCTGGCGCAGATCATCGAGCGGCGCAGTCGCCCACCCGAGATCGACATCGACGAGCGCTACGACCGCACCGTGAAGCCGCTGTTCGGCGCCATCGTCGATTTCGTCAGTCGCGCCCCATTCGGCCAGGACGAGGGCTGGGCGGCCGAGCTCTTCGCCCTCCAGACCTCGTGCCGCAACATCGTCAAGGCGGTGAAGGGCGTGAAGCACCTGAACAAGAACCTGGCACGCTCGATGAACGCGCCGAATCTCGAGGTGCGCGCGCAGTACGACCAGATTCGGATCCGCCTCGGCGAGGTGCTGCGGCAGGTGGCGGCGCTCGACGAGCCGGGAGGCCACACGGTCACGGTCTTGTCATTGGACGATGCGAAACTGTCGCTGCTGAGGTTGGACCAGCGCATGACCTCGGAGCTCGCCGGGCTCATCCGGAGCAACAAGATCCCGACCGCGGCGGTGACCTCGCTGATGAACGACGCCCGGTACGCCACCGAGGTCGGGCTCGAGCTGCTCGAGGTGCTGCAGGTGCTCACCTCGACCGGAAACCGTCGCGAGCGCGCGGCGATGCGCGACGTGGCGCTCGACGTCTCGGAGCTGCGCGACCTCGGCGTCGCGGCCAATCGCGGGGAAGGGCCATGAAGCTCAAGCGACTGCTCGCTCGCCTGGAGGAATTCCTCAACGCCCGCGAGCGCGACCGGCGGGCCGAGAAGGCGGAGATCCGCAAGGTGCTGAAACGGCTGAAGCGCAAGGAGCACAAGCTCCGCGCCGAGGCCGAGGCGGAGAGCGACGCGGAGGCGCGGTCGGGGCTCGAGAGCCGGATCGCGGTCGCCCACGCCCAGCGCCGAAAGGGGCTGGCGGCGCTGAAGGCGCTCAAGCGCAAGGACTGAGCGGCCTCGGTGCGAGGCGGCGAGTGGCGCCGCGCGGGAAGGCGGGGTCGCCGTCGACCCGTGCAGCGAAGCCGAGCCCCGCGGAATGCTACAGTACGCCGGCGTTCGGGTTGGCAGCGAAGGGCGGCATATGGATCCGTTCGAGAAGGTGGCGATCGGCGCCACCGGGGTGGAGGTGACGCGCCTCGGCATGGGCGGGGTGTTCGTGGCCGGGCGGGAGCACGGGGACGGACGGGCGCCGTCCGACTACCAGACCGCGCTGGCGACGTTGGACAAGGCCTACGAGATCGGGGTGCGGTACTTCGACACCGCTCCGTTCTACGGTCGTGGCCGCAGCGAGCGACGGTTCGGCAAGGTGCTCGGTCGGTACCCGCGCGACAGCTTCGTGCTGTCGACCAAGGTCGGTCGAATCCTGGTTCCGGACGAGGACGACCCCGGGCAGTGGGTGGAGGACGGAATCCCGCATCTCGCCGCGCGCTTCGACCTCTCGCGCGACGGCATCCTGCGTGCCTTCGAGGAGAGCCTGGCGCGGCACGGGCTCGAGCGCATCGAGATCCTCTATCTCCACGATCCGGATGTGGCCGACATGGAGGCGGAGGCGGTCGCGACCGCGTTCCCGACCATGGTCGAGCTCAAGGAGCAGGGGCTGGTGCGCGCGATCGGCACCGGCATGAACCAGTGGGAGATGCCGGCGCGCTTCCTGGAGCACTTCGATCTCGACGTGATCTTGCTCGCCGGTCGTTACACCCTGCTGGACCAGTCGGCGTTCGAGCGCTTCCTCCCGCTGTGCCAGGAGCGGGGCACCCGGATCGTGGTGGGTGGGCCGTACAACTCGGGGATCCTCGCCGCGCGTGACCTCGACCAGCCGGTCTGGTTCAACTACGCCCAGGCGCCGTCGCAGTGGATCGCCAAGGCCCGAGCGATCGCCGCGGTGTGCGCGCGCCACGGCGTCGACATGCGCGCGGCGGCGCTGCAGTTCCCGCTCGCGCACCCGGCCGTCGCGGCGGTGATCCCGGGGGCGGCGACGCCCGAGCAGGTGGTCGAGAACGCCGCGCTCATCGAGACCTCGATCCCCGACGACCTGTGGCGCGAGCTCGCCGCCGAAGGGCTCGTTCCGCGGGAGGCTCCGGTACCCTCGGCGGGCTGACCCCGTCGCCGGGGCCGGCGCGTTGACCTCCGGCGACGACACCCTTCATAGTCTCGCCGCCACGTGATGGAACCACGAGCGAGGATCCCGATGAGCACGAGAGTTCGTTGTCTGGGCGCGGCCCTGCTGGCCGCGATGTCGCAAGCCTCGATTCCCACCGAGGCCAGCGCGGTCGAGGCATGGACGGAGACGGCGGGCGTGGTATCGGTGTCGACCATGGTCACGACCGGGATCGTTCGTGTCGAGACCGATCTCACGACCTCGCCGTTCGCCTGCTCCAAGCCGGCCGAGTTCTGGTGGCACACGAGCTTCGCGCAGGGACATCGGGAGATGCTGGCGATGGTCCTCACCGCCAAGGCGACCGGGAAGCGAATCGCCTTCTGGGGGGCCGACACCAACGCCGGCGGCGGCGGGACGCTGTGTCTCGACGGCGCCACGCTCGCGCTCGGGGTCAAGTTGCAGGACGCCCCACCGGCGCCATGAGTCGTCCGGGTGCCGGGCGGCTCCGCCGTGCGTCAGGCGGCGCCGCCGGCGGGCCGGCCCGTCGTCGATGACGGAAAGCGCACCGTGAACACCGCCCCCGGCGTGGCATTCGCGACGTCGACCTTCGCGCCCATCGCCGTCGCCAGCTCGCGCACGAGCGCGAGGCCGATTCCCGTGCCCGGGGTCTCGCGGGTGAGCTCGTTCCCGGGCCGATAGAAGAGCCGGAAGATGCTGCGCATCTGATCCCGGGCGACACCGGGTCCGTGGTCGCGGACCGCGATCGCAACGCGGTCGTCGCCCTCGCGTCGACAGTCGATCTCGACGCGCTTCACCTCGGCTCGGGCCGCGAACTTGATCGCGTTGTCCACCAGGTTGATCACCACCTGCGCGAAGGCGTCGCGATCGACGCGGAGCGCACGCCCGCGGGCCGACGGGTCCACCGACACCCGCAGCTCGAAGCCGGCGCGCTCGACCTGGGACGAGACCTTCGAGCGGATCTCGTCGATCAGCTCGTCCACGGTGACCGCGCCGAGCTCCAGCTCGGGCTCGTTTCGCGTCAGCCGCGCGAGGCGCAGGACGTTGTCGATGAGACGCGACAGCCGCTCGGCCTCGTCGTGGATGAACGCGTAGTAGCGCCGTGCGCTGTCCTCGTCGGCCCAGCCCTCGCGCAGCATCTCCGCGTACATCCGAATGCTGGTGAGCGGCGTGCGCAACTCGTGGCTGACGGCGGACACGAAGTCCTGCTGCTGGTGGGCGAGCGCGAGCTGCCGGGTGCCGAGGCGATACATCAGGGCGACCCCGCCGAGCAGCACGCAGCCGAGGGCGGCCGCGGTCCAGGCGACGACACCGGCACCCGGCGCCGGCGGTAGCCGACCGACGGTCAGCATCAGCTCGAGGTCCTCGAGCGGTGCGGTGAGCCGAGTCCGATACAGAACCGTGCCCACCAGCCCGGCGTCGCTCGACGGGTAGCGCCCGCCGACCTGGTTGGCGTAGGCGGCCACCTGCCGGCCTTCCCAGGACACCGCGAGTCGGGTGCTCGCAGCCAGGGCACTGCCACGCCACAGCGGCTCGACGAGGCCGCTGACGAACGCATCGCGGTCGACGAGGGCGCCCTGGATGAAGCGCGTGCCGTCGCGCCACACGCGGCGGAAGAGCACCAGGTGGCCGCCGTCCAGACGGCTCATCTCGAACGGCTCGACGGCGCCGTCGAAGGTCTGGATGCGGCGCCCGTCGGCGAGGGGCGCGGCCGCCGGTGGGTCTGGCGGCGCCGCCTCCGCGGCCACACCGCCGCCGGCCGGGGTCGCGTCCCCGGTGCCGAGCTGCCGCTTCGCCGCCGACTCCGTCGCCATGCCGAGCGCCCGGTCCGCGAGGCGATCCGAGTCGAGCGAGGGCGCCGCGACGGTCCGGCGCTCCTTGCCGATCCGCGTCGTGGACTCGACGGTGAGGCGGTCGAACGCGGCCTGCGCCGGCGGCGTGGTCGGGGCACCCGGGTCGGCGTAGCTCAGGACGTTTCCTGCCGGGCGCCGCGGCGAGAACGCCGAGGCGCCCGCGCCGGATCGCCGCTCCGTTGCGATGCTCTCGTCCTGGCGCGCCGTGGCACTCTTTTCCCGGAACAGCGGTGCGATCGCCTGCTCTCGCCGCTCAGCTTGCGGCGCCTCTTCCTCCACCGCCCTCGGCGCCCTCGACCGACCGTCGACGAGCCGGTTGTCGGCGAGTATCCGCTCGATCCGACGCACCGAGGCGAGGCGCGCGTCGCGCTCGCTCGCGCTCACGCCGTAGGCGAGGACGTCGTCGGCACGAGCCGGTAGCAGCGGCGTGGTGAGGACGCCATCGGCATCGACCTGGAAGCGCCCGATCAGCCCGGGGACCGCCGACTCGACCGGCCAACCGGCGAGTGGGGACCGCTGCACGAAGCTCGTGCCGGGCTCGCCGGCGCGAATCAGGAACGCGTACGCATCGAAGCCGTACGACGCCTCGGACGCGATGAGCTCCGAGGCGCGGTCGTCGACCCGACGCGCCAGCTCCTCGGCCAGGGTCCGATGGAGGTGCAGCGCTTCCCACTTCAGCCGGTCGTAGGCCTGGTAGACCAGCGCCGCCGCCGGAACCGCCACCGCCAGGAAGAACAGGGCGAGCCACAGCCGCAGGCGCGCCCGGCCGGAGCCGGCGAGCGCGCGACGTGTCATCTCAACGCACCTGTAGCCGGTAACCGGCGCCGCGCACCGTCACCAGGTAGCACGGCTCGGCCGGGTCCGGCTCGAGCTTGCGCCGGATCTTGGCGACGTGGATGTCGACCGTCCGCGTCTCGATGTCGGCGCCGCGGGCGTATCCCCACACGCGATGGAGCAGCTCCTCGCGCGGGACCGCCCGCTCCGGGTTGGCGGCGAGGTAGGCGAGCAGATCCGCCTCGCGGCGAGTGAGAGACGTGGTTGCCTGGTCGCGCACGATGGCGAGATTGGTGAGGTCGAGCACCAGGTCGTCGTCGAGGGTGACCCGGGTGACCGCGTCGCTCCCGGCGTGGGCACGGCGCAGCACCGCCTTGGCGCGCAGCACGAGCTGCGCCACCGAGAACGGCTTCGACACGTAGTCGTCTGCCCCCAGCTCGAGTCCGCGCACGATGTCCTCGTCCGCGGCCTTTGCGGTGAGCATGATGATCGGCTGGTCGCGGTCGACGGCGCGGATGCGGTCGCAGATGGTGAACCCGTCGACACCGGGCAGCATCACGTCGAGCAGCACCAGATCGTGCCGGCCCGCGAGCGCCATGCGCAGGCCCTCGGCGCCGTCGCCCGTGCTCGTGACCTCGTAGCCGTGAAACACGAACACGTCCTCCAGGCCACGTCGAATCGCGACCTCGTCCTCGACGATCAGCACTCGTGTCTTGCGGCTCATGACGTCGCGGAGCTTAGCACTCGTCTCGCCGTCGCCACGTAAACGTTCTGTATCCCCCGCCGCGAAGGTTTTACCGAACCGTGCCTGGGGCACGTCGAGCCCGATTCCTAGACTGCCCCGCATCCCGAGCGTTCGGGTACACGGAGAGCACACCATGGCATTGATCACCCGCATGAGTCGGCTGCTACGGGCCGACCTGCACGCGGTCCTCGACCGGCTGGAGGAGCCCGAGCAAGTGCTTCGCCAGGCGGTGCGCGAGATGGAGACCGCGCTCGCCGAGGACCGGCGACGGCGAGCACGCCTCGCCCACGAGCTCACCCGGCTACGGGCCCGCCAGGACACCCTGGCGCGTGCCGTCGAGGACGCCGACGAGCAGCTCGGCGTCTGCTTCGAGGCCGGCGACGACGCCCTCGCGCGAGCCCTGATCCGACGGCGGCTGGAGGCCGAGCACCGCGCGCGTGCGGTCAGTGAGCGCGTGTGCGAGCTGACCGGCCAGCTCGCGCGTCAGGAGGCGCGGATCGAGGAGGCCGAGCGGCGCCTCGACGACGTGCGCCAACGTGCCGAGCTACTGCGCACCGACGAGGCAGAGCCCGATCGCGCCGAGTCCTGGAGTGAGTCGGTGGGTGTGGTGAGCGCCGACGACGTCGAGGTCGCGTTGCTGCGCGAGAAGCAGCGCCGGAGCCGGTCGTGAGTCGGCCCGGTTTCGTCGAGGGGGCGATGGTCGCGCTGCTCGTGAGCGTCGGCACCGCGGTCGCCGTGCCACTGGTGGCGTCGCTCGTCGGCACCGCGATCGCGCTGCGCGTGGCGGTCATGCTGTGTGGCCTCGCCTATCTCGTCTACCTGCTCGCGCGTGCCGACGCCCGCGCCGGACGGGTGGTGATGCTCGGGCTCTGGCTTCTGGTCAGTGCCGGGGTCGCGGTCCTCGATCCACCGTTCGCCGCCCACGTCGTCGCGCAGCTCGGGCTGGCCTGGATCGCGCGCGCGGTCTGGTTCCATCGCGGCGTGCTCGCCGCGCTCACGGATCTCGGCCTCGTGGGGCTCGCCCTCGCTGCCGGGGTGTGGGCGGCCGAGCGCACCGGGAGCTTCGTGCTGAGCGTGTGGTGCGTGCTGCTGGTCCAGGCCGCGTTCGTGGCCATCCCGCGATGCCGTTCCCTCGCAATGCCGCAACACGCCAGCGACGACGAGCCGGGGGTGGCCTTCCGGCGTGCGCATCGCGCCGCCGAGGCCGCCCTCGGCCGACTCGCGGCGCGCTGAGCGCCGCATGCAATCGACAACAGAGGAACACGACATGAAATCGAAGATCGTCGCCGCCACCCTGCTCGCCGGCACCGCCTCGGTGATCGCCCTCTTCCCACTCGCCAAGAGCACCTTCGCCACGCCGCAGGCGCCGCCGCCGCAGCAGGTCCTCGCTCCGACCCCGACCTCCGATCGACCCCGCGTCGAGGTGGTCTTCGTGCTCGACACCACCGGCAGCATGTCGGGCCTGATCCAGGCAGCGAAGGAGAAGATCTGGTCGATCGCGACCACCCTCGCGTCGGCCAACCACGCACCCGAGATTCGCATGGGTCTGGTCGCCTATCGGGACCGCGGCGACGCCTACGTGACCCGGGTGGTCGACCTCTCCAGTGACCTCGACTCGGTCTACGGGACCCTGATGGACTTCCAGGCCGATGGGGGTGGCGACACGCCCGAGAGCGTGAACCAGGCTCTGCACGACGCGGTCCATCGGATCTCGTGGAGCGCCGACCAGGGGACCTATCGCGTGCTGTTCCTGGTCGGTGATGCCCCGCCGCACACCGACTACCAGGACGACGTGCCGTTCTCGCGCAGCGTCGCCGATGCGCGCGTGCGCGGCATCGTCGTCAACACGGTGCAGTGTGGACAGCTCGGCACCACCACCGCGGCCTGGCGACAGATCGCGCGACTCGGGGAGGGCGAGTACCTCAGTGTCGACCAGGACGGCGGAGCGGTCGCCATTGCGACGCCGTTCGACGCCGAGCTCGCCTCGCTGTCGAAGACGCTCGACGCGACACGGCTGTTCTACGGCGATGCGGCGAAGCGTGAGCGGCAGCAACGAAAGGTCGAGGCGACCGCGAAGCTGCACCTCGGCGCCTCCCACGCGGCGCGCGCCCGGCGCGCGGAGTACCTCGCCACCGAGAGCGCCGCCGAGGGTCTGGCTGCCGATGGCGATCTCGCCGAGGCGCTGCGCGCCGGTCGGGTCGACCTCGTCGCGCTGCCGGCCTCGGAGCTGCCGCCCGCGTTGCAGGCGGTCGCCCCCGAGGCGCGTGAGGAGGTGGTGGCGCGCACCGTCGAGCAACGTGACGCGCTGCGCGCGCAGATTCGCGATCTCGCCCGGCAGCGCGCGGAGTACGTTCAGCGGAAGGTGGCCGAGAGCGGCGGCGCGGCGAGCTCGCTCGACCAGAAGCTCTACGATGCGGTGCGCGGCCAGGCAGCCAAGGCAGGCATCGTCTACGAGTCCGAGGCACCGCGGTACTGATGCCGCCTGCGCTCGACCGGTCGCGCCGACCTGCTTGACGACGCTGACGGTGCGTTGTTGACTGCGACGGCATCCCGACGGGGGTCGGGATGCCGGTCGGGTTGTCGACGCGCCAGTTCCGTTCCTCTCAGCCCGCCGAGCCACCATTCGAGGCTGCACAGGAGCAATCGACATGAAGGTCGCACGCGCCGTCGCCCGCATGCTCAAGCAGGAAGGGGTCGAGTTCCTCATCGGCTACCCCGTCAATCCGATCATCGAGGCCTGCGCCGAGGAGAGCATTCGCACCATCATCGTCCGCCAGGAACGCACCGGGCTGCACATGTGCGACGCGGTCAGTCGTACCACCAGTGGCGACAAGATCGGTGTCTTCGCAATGCAGCACGGCCCGGGCACGGAGAACGCCTTCGGCGGCATCGCCCAGGCTTACGGTGACTCGGTTCCGCTGGTGGTGTTGCCGGCGGGATACGCTCGCGACCGCGCCGGGGTGCCGCCGAACTTCAGCTCACTGGCGAACTTCACCCACATCACCAAGTCGGTCGAGCAGGTGACCGTGCCGGAGGAGACGCCGCACGCCATCCGCCGAGCGTTCACCCAGGCCCGCAACGGCCGACCGGGCCCGTGCGTGGTCGAGCTGCCCACCGACGTGCTGCAGGCGGAGCTCGAGAAGATGCCCGCCTATCGCAATGCGCCTCGCACGCGTAGCGCTCCAGACCCCGACGCGGTGGCCGAGGCCGCGGATCGTCTGGTCGCCGCCAGGCGTCCGGTGATCTACGCGGGGCAGGGCGTGCACTACGCACGCGCGTGGCCGGAGCTTCGCAAGCTGGCCGAGCTGCTGGAGGCACCGGTCACCACCAGCCTCGAGGGCAAGAGCGCGTTTCCGGAGGACCACCCACTCGCGCTCGGCTCCGGCGGCAACGCCATTCCCGAGGCGGTGCACGTGTTCCTCGGCAAGGCGGATCTCGTGCTCGGCATCGGCGCGAGCTTCACCACCACCAACTTCGGTATCGCGTGGCCGCGGTATCTGGGGCGCCCGACGCTGATTCAGTCCACCATCGACACCCTCGACATCGGCAAGTGTCATCCGGTCGACGTCGCGCTGATCGGGGACGCCAAGCTGGTGCTGGCGGCGCTGGTGTCCGCGGTGCGGCGACGGATCAAGGCCCCGCGGGGCCGCGGCGATGCCGTCGCCCGGCAGATCGCCCGCGTGCACGAGCGCTGGACGAAGGTGTGGCGCGCCAAGCACGATGCCGCGGGCGAGCCGATCAACCCCTACCGGGTGCTTCGCGACCTGCACCGCACCGTCGATCCGGCGCGGACCATCGTCACCCACGATGCCGGCAGCCCGCGCGACCAGATGTCTCCGTTCTGGACCTGCACCGAGCCGCTGAGCTACATCGGCTGGGGCAAGACCACCCAGCTCGGAGCCGGGCTCGGGTTCGCCATGGGCGCGAAGCTCGCGAACCCCGATCGACTCTGCGTCAACTGGTGGGGCGACGCCGCGATCGGCTTCACCGGCATGGACTTCGAGACCGCGGTGCGCGAGCGCATCCCGATCCTCTCGGTGCTCTCCAACAACTTCTCGATGGCCATCGAGCTCAAGGTGATGGCGACCGCGACGCGCAAGTACCGCAGCACCGACATCTCCGGAAACTACGCGGAGTTCGCGCAGGCGCTCGGTGGCTACGGCGAGCGCATCACCCGCGTGGAGGACATCGTGCCGGCGATCGAGCGCGGCATCGAGCAGACCGAGAAGGGCGTGCCGGCGCTGCTCGAGTTCATCACCAGCAAGGAGGTCGAGGTCTCGAAGTTCTGACCCCGACGGCAGGGTGGCAACCGCGGGCCCGACCGCCGTCCGGTGGTCGGGCGCTAGGGAAGGTCTGCAAGACCGCAGACCTTCCTGCGGTGCAGGGCTTGTCCTGAGCGCCGCCGAAGGGATGCACCGCCATTTTCGAACGCGTGAGCGATTGAAAATGTGAGGCAGATGCAAACCGCGCCTTGCGCCTGCCGTCTCTGCGCAACTCCACGATGGAGTTCTGCAGAGTTTCCCTAGGCAGCGCCTTCGAGCTCTCCGCCCGCCGCCGGGGACGCGCCGCGCATCGCGCGCAGGCGGGCGAGCCGCTTCTCCTTCAGCCGCGCGTCGGCTTCCGGCGAGCCGTCGTGGAAGCTGCCGAAGATCTTGTCGAGGACCGGCACGCTGTCGCTACCGTAGTTGCACTCGAAGTGAGTGTGGTGCAGGTAATGGAACCAGTTTCCGCACACGAGCGACCGCTCGCCGGCCACGATGCGCTCGAACCCGCAGTGGCCCTTGGCCGGCGACAGCCCGGTGTGGAAGAGGTGGAACAGCACGTGCAACGGGTGCGAGGGCAGTACCAGGTGGATCAGCGGCCCGGAGAAGTACAGGAGATGCTCGATCGGGTGCATCGACATTCCCGACCACGGATTCACGTTGACATTGCGATGATGCAGGTAGTGCGCGTGGTCGTAGAGCGGGCGCCAGTGCGAGACCCGGTGCACGACATAGAAATGCGCCTCCCGGAACACCGGGATGAGGAGCAGGAGCACCACGAACCAGACCGGGCTCGTCTCCCAATCGACGTAGAGCAGCCAGCCGTTCGCGTAGGCCCAGAGCATCAGCACCTCGTACGCGGTCCAGATGGTCACGCCGCTGGCCAGCGTCCAGAAGATGTTGTCCCTGACCTGATTGCCGAACAGGAACAGTTTGCTATCCGTCGCCGGTGGGCGCTCGGTGTACTTGAATGCCTTGCCCTGGGCCTTGACGACGTAGAAGTAGAGGTGCCAGGCGCCGAAGAAGACGCTGGTGATCACCACGTTGCGCGCCAGGATGTACCCGATCCAGCCGGGCTCGAGGGTCTGCATGGTCGCCAGGCTCGGAGTCAGCGCGAGCCAGGCGCCGAGGGCGATCGCGAAGTAGAGCAGGTTCCACGGCCAGAGGTAACCCGGAAAGCCGAGGAACCAGCGCGCGAGGGCGCCGGCGCGTAGCGGCCGCCGAAACGGCGCCGGCATCTGCAGCCGATAGTCGGGACGCCAGTGCCCGCGTGCGTCACGGGTGCCGATGCTGCTCTCGGAAAGGGTGCCCTGGCTCACTCGAGACCTCCTCACGCTGCGCCCGCCTACCGCCGCGCCGTGGAAGGCGGGCGCCGGACCGGCGACAGCGTACGGAAACCAGAGCTCGACTTCCAGCCGCTCCCGGTGAGGTGGGGCGGCCCGATCGAGGCCGCCGTCCGCGGTCCGACATCCCGCGCGCAGCGGCTGGCGTCAGCGAGACAGCGCCATCGGGTCGAACGGCTTTCCGTTCAACTGCATCTCGCCGTTGCGAAACCGGATCGTGCTGCGCAGCACCAAGCCGTCGCGCTCGACGTAGCCCTTGCCGGTCAGGGCGTGGAGCTGCGCCTCGATCTGGGCCTCGACCATGCGCGCCTCGTCCGCGCTCACCGTCCGGGTCGGATCCGCGGCTGCCATCTTGCGCTGGAACGACTTCACCGCGAACGCGGTCAGCAGCGGGGCCGAGACGCTGGCGCTGCCGTCGAGCTCCAGCTTGGGCAGTAGCAGCATCGGATTCTCGAGCTCGGCCAGTTGCACGCCGCGCAGCCGTGCCGCCACCGACAGCACCACCTCGCCCTCCGGCATGGCGAAGCTCAGCCGGTCCAGGCGCAGGCCCGGGTCGTGCTCGAGCAATCGCCGCGCCGGCTCGGCCAGGGATGCGAGGATCTGCCCGGGGTCGCTGCCGGGCCGGAACAGCTCGGGTCGGGCGTAGAGCTTCAACATCTCCTCGTACAGCGCGACCAGTGTCGGCGCGTGCAGATGCGTCACCGAGTAGTCGTACCGCGCCGGACCGACGACGTCGTCGCCGAGGCGGACCTCGTCGGCGCCGATGCGGTAGGACAGATCGACGAAGCCGTCGCGCAGCGGCACGTCGCCCTCGAGGACGAGGTTTCGCATCGACATCGCCTGCGCGTCCTGACCGGGTGGTGGGGTGACCTGCATCTGCGCGACCGAGATGCGCTGGTTGCCGATGAAGAACAAGGGTGCCTCGGCGAACGGGCGCGTCGCGTCCATGTCGAGGGCGATGCCCTTCATGACGACCGCGAGCTTGCTTGCATCGGTGATCTCGAGCGCCGGGATGGTGCCCTCGGCCTGGACGGCGTTGCGGTCGGCGCTGAAGCGGAACGCGACGTCGATGCCGCCCCACCGCATCCGCGTGTCGTCGGGAAGGGCTATCTCGAATGCCCGGCCGGAGAATCGGCCCGAGCCCGACCCGTCCAGCTCGAAACGCGTGCGCACCACCAGTGGCTCGCCACCGCCGTCGGTGAGCGCCCGTGGCTCACCCTCGGCCGAGACCAGGTACACCCGCGACTCGGCGCGTGCCGCCGCCGCTGGTGACGACAGACCGGGGAACGGGCCGTGCGCGTATTCCGTGCGCGCCTCGATCGCCACCCGATCGAGCCCGGTCCCGGAGCTCGCAGACGTGCCGGCCGCGACGGCGGCGAGGAACTCGGGCTTCCAGCGCATGCGGACGGTCTCGGTCGAGCGGTACACCCCGCGCTCGAACCGTCGCTCGGCGACCTCGACCAGAGGCACCTGCGCGAGCGTGGCGTACTGCCGATCGAGCTCGGCCTCGAGCTGCTTGCCGAAATACCAGGTGGCGGCGGGATAGGCGCCGAGAGCGATGGCGGCGACGACACCGGCGGCGCCGAGCAGAGACTTCTTCATTGCCGAGCATTCCCTTGTTGAGCGTGCGAGGCGCTCCGGCGACGGTGGCCGGGCGTGGCGTGTCCGTTGCGCTATCGACGTGGCGGCGCTCGAAGTTTAGTCCCCTTCGGGCGCGGACACCGGTGGCGGACCGGCGCCTCGGGGCGGACAATGTCGCGGTGTCGCCCGGGCGTCCGGCCCGGGGCCGGAAGAGGAGGGCGCCGGGTCATGGTCGACGGAAGCTGTCTCTGCGGGGTGGTGCGTTGGCGCGTGGACCGCCCGTTCCTGCGCATGTCGCACTGTCATTGCTCCATGTGCCGGAAGGCCCACGGCGCCCCGTTCGCGACCTTCGCGGTGGTGGAGGCTGACGGCTTCCGGTACCTGCAGGGCGAGGAGGCGCTGACCGTGCTCGAGTCCTCGCCGGGATTCGAGCGGCCGTTCTGCCAGCACTGCGGGTCGGCGGCGCCGCATCGGTCGCTCGACGGCAACATGGCGGTGCCGGCCGGCTGCCTCGACGGGCCGGCGGGGATTGCGCCCGAGCGCCACATCTTTGCCGCATCCGGCGCCGCGTGGCACACGATCGCCGACGATCTGCCGCGATTCGACGCCTACGCCGGTGACATCACCTCGCCGGCCGCCCCGCGCCCGGTGCTGCCCGCACCGCCGCCAGGCATCGCCCGCGGGAGCTGCCTCTGCGGCGCGGTGGCCTACGAGGTCACGTTGCCCTTCGACGTCATCCACAACTGCCACTGTGGCCGCTGCCGCAAGGCGCGTGCCGCCGCCCACACCACCAACGGCTTCGTGCGCGTCGAGGCATTCCGGTTCACGCATGGCGCCGACGCGGTGCGCACCTTCCCGCTTCCCGGGGCGCGTCGCTTCGCCCAGGCCTTCTGCACCACCTGCGGCTCGGCCATGCCCCGGGTGTCGGTGGACCGCGGGGTGGTCGTGGTGCCGCTCGCGACGCTCGACGACGATCCGGGCGCCGGACCCCAGGACCACATCCACGTCGGCTCGAAGGCCGAGTGGTTCACCATCGCGGATGCACTGCCGCAGTTCGAGCGCGGGCCGCGCTGAGGGCCGCCGAGCGGCGCCGCCGACGGTGGTCAGCGCGGTGCCGACGGGCAGCGGCCGAAGCTCTCGAGCCCGCCTCGGAACTCGGCCTGCGTGAACAGCGCCTCGAGATTGTCGCGGAGCCAGCTCGGGTCGACGGCGGCTCCGTTGGCAGCGAGGTAGCGCCCGGCCGCCTCGACGACGCTGTCCGGATCCTGGGCGCGCATCGCCCGGAACCCGTCGTGGTGGGGCGTCTCGCCCAGCGCCTCGACCAGCAGCGCGGTGAAGTTGACGACGTCGAATCCCTCGCGCAGACCATCGGCGATCAGCGAGCGATGGCAGCCGTGGTAGAGCGAGACCACGGTGTCGACGCCGCTGGCGCGGACGCGCTCGAACAACCGGGCGCGGTCCCTGGCCTTGAGCGCGGGGGCGCGGTCGGAGCCCGCCGCGCCGCAGGTGTAGCCGGCCTCGACGATGGTGTCGACCCGCTCCAGGCCGGGAATCGAGTCGAGAAGGGTCTCGACGTTGCGGCCGAAGTCACCGAACCCGTCGTGCGCGTGCAGCACCACGCGCCGCGGGACCGGGGTGGTCCAACGCTCGCGCAAGCCCGCCGCGTGCTCGACCAGGAAGGCGGTCACGTGATCCAGCTCGAACGGCGTGCGCCGGAACCCCTTCAGGGTCTCTCCGATCTGGAGCTGGCACGACGGGCACCAGCTCAGCACCCGCTCGGCGTGGAAGCGCTCGAATCGGTCGAGGGTGGTCGCGAGCACCTGCCCACCGGCGGCGATCGAGCCCTCGGTGCGGGTGTGGACGATGCCACAGCAAGCCGCCGGGCCGCCGGCGACCTCGTAGTCGACCTCCAGGGCGTCGAGCACGGTCATGGCGTCGAGCAGCACGTTCGGGGTGCGGATGGCGTTGCAGCCGAGATAGAACAGCACCGGGGCGCGACGCACCGGGCGATGGCGCAGCAAGCGCGCCACGTCCTCCGGCACGAGCTGCATCGCCGCCATCAGCCGCACCGCCCTGGCCATCTTGCGGAACACCTCGGGGACGCCGTTTCCGGCGGCGGAGGTGGTGGCCTGCGCGAGCGAGACCATGCGCCGAGGGTTCACGCCCTCGGGGCAGACGGGCAGGCAGTCGCCGCAGCCGTTGCAGTGCCCGACCCAGGCCGCGGCGTCCGGCGTCAGCTGGTCGGCGCCCGCGAGCAGTGCGCGCACCCCGGCAGCCACGCCCGACGGCTCGGAACCCTCGATTCCGGCGTGGGGGACCACCGGGCAGACCTCGACGCAGCGCCCACAGGCAGTGCAGGCCTCGGTGATGGCCGCGCGCTCTCGAGCGAGGAAGTCCTGGAGCGACGGTCCGGTGTGCATGGCGGTCTCCGTCGTGAATGGCGCGAGTGTAGCGCGAACCCGCCGCGGCGGTCCTCAGGTCCGGTAGGATCGCCCGGTCGTTCAACCATCGCCCCGGCCGACGACGACGTCGGGGCCGGAACAGGGGGATGCGCCATGGACTACCGACCGCTCGGACGCACGGGCATCGAGGTATCGCGACTGTGCTTCGGCACGATGTCCTTCGGCGGCGACGCCGACGAGGAGACCTCGGGCGCGATGTACGCGGCCTGCCGAGACGCGGGCATCAATTTCTTCGACACCGCGAACGGCTACAGCCAGGGCCGCTCGGAGGAGATCCTCGGCCGTCTGATGGCCGGCCACCGTGACGATCTGGTGATCGCGACCAAGTGCTACAACCCGCAGGGTGAGGACCGCAACAACCGTGGAACCTCACGCCGACACGTCACTCGCGCGGTGGAGGCGAGCCTGCGCCGGCTCGGCACCGATCGCGTCGAGGTCCTGTTCCTGCACCAGTTCGACGCGAGAGTGCCGATCGACGAGCAGATGCGCGGGCTCGAGGACCTGGTGCGCTCCGGCAAGGTGCTCTACCCGGCGGTCAGCAACTACGCTGCCTGGCAGACCGCCGTCGCGCTCGGGGTGCAGGTACGTCACGGATGGGCGCGGCTGCAGGTCATCGAGCCGATGTACAACCTGGTCAAGCGCCAGGCCGAGGTCGAGATCCTGCCGATGGCCGAGGCCAACGGCCTCGGCGTGATCCCCTACAGCCCGGTCGCGGGGGGACTGCTGTCGGGCAAGTACGCGGGGGGCGGCGAGAACGTCGGACGCCTTCACACCAACAAGATGTATACGGCGCGCTATGCCGACCAGGTGGTGCACGAGGTGGCGGCGCGCTTCGCCGCCTTCTGCCGCGAGCGCGGCATGCATCCGGTGAGCGCGGCAGTCGCCTGGGTCGGTGCCCACCCGGCGGTGACGGCACCGATTATCGGGGCGCGTAACCTCGACCAGCTCCGGGCCTCCCTCGACGCGGTGAACCTCGACATGACGCCCGAGCTGCGGGCCGAGATCTCGGCGCTGTCGCCCGCGCCGCCCCCGGCGACCGATCGGTCCGAGGAGCGCGCCGCGAGGTAGGGACGTCCCCGAGCCGCCGCCGGATGGGCGGTGGTGGCTCGGGCTCCGCCCGGATGCCGGCGCGCATCGGCCGGGTCTCGCGGCCGGGTCTCGCGGCCGTGCGCCGACCGGCGTCGCCAGTCTCTCGGGCGGATCGAGCCCGCCCCTTCGACACCCCCGCCGGTGATTCGTCGCGCCGGCGGCTCCTGCCAGATGCCCCAGGTACCGCTTCGCTCATCGTCGTCAGATTACGTAATGCGAACAATTCGTATTTGCGTTCGGATTGCGGTTTGAGTTTCAATCCGCACCCCGGGCCTGCGCTCTCGGCATCCTCGCCGCCAGCAGCGACCGCCTCTGGCCCCTCACACCGCGGAGTCCCTGGCATGCCTCGTCTCGCCGATCGAATCGTCGCCCTCGTCGTCCTCGGCCTCGGTGCCGTCACCGCCGTGGCCGCTCCCGACCCGGCCTCTGTCACCCGTCAGTACGCCACGCTCGCGCAGGCGATGTACGAGGACGCACTGGTCACCGCGCGCACCCTTCGCGCCGCGGTGGGTGCGCTGGCCGACGATCCCTCGGCCGCCACCTTGCGCGCGGCGCGCGCGGCGTGGATCGCGGCGCGTGCTCCGTACCAGCAGACCGAGGGCTTCCGGTTCGGCAACCCGGTGGTGGATGCCTGGGAGGGGCGAGTCAACGCCTGGCCCCTGGACGAGGGGCTCATCGACTACGTGGCGCCGGGGCGTGCCGGCTCGGCCGATGCCAATCCCTACCACGTCGCCAACGTCATCGCGCATCCCACCCTGCGTCTGGGCGGGCGGACGGTGGATGCCGCGACCATCTCGCCCGCACTGCTGCGCGACACGCTCCACGAGCTCGACGGCGTCGAGGCCAACGTCGCCACCGGCTACCACGCCATCGAGTTCCTGCTGTGGGGCCAGGATCTCCACGGCACCGGACCCGGCGCCGGCGAGCGTCCGTACACCGACTTCGACACCAGCGCGTGCACCAACGGCAATTGCGCCCGCCGGGTGGCGTACCTGATCGCCGCGAGCGACCTGCTGGTCGGCGACCTCGAGGAGATGGTCGCCGCCTGGGCGCCGGGCGGGGAGGCGCGGCGGGTGGTCGTCGACGATGCGTATGCCGGCGTCACGGCCATCCTGCGCGGGCTCGGGAGTCTCTCCTACGGCGAGCTGGCCGGCGAGCGCATCAAGCTCGGGCTGATGCTCCACGACCCTGAGGAGGAGCACGACTGCTTCTCCGACAACACCCACAACGCCCACTATCACGATCAGCTCGGCATCGTGGGCCTGTATCTGGGCCGATACGTGCGGGTCGACGGCTCCCTGGTCGAGGGGCCAGGGCTGTCCGACCTGGTGGCGGCGAGGGACCCGACCCTCGACGCCGAGATCCGGCGGGCGATGTCGGCGACGCTCGACCGCATGCAGGTGATGAAGGGGCTCGCCGACCGTCGGGAGATGTCCTACGACCAGATGATCGGCGAGGGCAACGAGGTCGGAAACACCGTGGTGCGCGAGGTCGTGGACGCCCTCGTCGCCCAGGCCCGTCTGTTGGAGCGCGCGATGGCTCCGCTCGGCATCAGCTCGCTGGCGTTCGAGGGCTCGGACAGCCTCGACTCACCCTCGGCGGTGTTCAAGTAGATGCCTCGCGCGCGGCGCGGATCGGCGAGCTCGCAGGTGGTGCGACGCGCGGCCACCGCGATGCTCGCGCTGGCGATGGCGTCGTCCGCCGCGGCCGGCGAGCGCGAGCGTGCGGTGGTGGTGCCGACCGGCGATTTCGGGCGCGCCGAGCCGTACGAGGCGATGGCCGGCGGTGCCGCGACCTCGCGCAAGAAGGCCGATGCCGATGCGTTCTCCCATCCGTCGGCGAATCTGTCGCTCGAGGGCGAGCTCGAGTTCAAGGTCGGCAATGCGCTGTTCCGACGCCTCTGGGTCGGTGCGCCCGCGTCCACCGGCTCCGCCGACGGCCTCGGCCCGCTCTACAACGCTCGCTCCTGCCAGCGCTGCCATCTGAAGGACGGCCGTGGCCATCCGCCGCGGGGGAACTGGCCGGACGACGACGCGGTGTCGATGGTCCTGAGGTTGATGACCGATCCGACGCACCCGCCCACGAACGAAGCGCGGGCGCAGGGCGCGGTGCGGCACCAGACCCTCGGCGACCCCGTCTACGGCGGCCAGCTCCAGGACTTCGCGGCCCCGGGGCTCGAGCCGGAGGGACGCCTGCACCTCGCGCACGCGCCCCGTCCGGTGGCCCTCGCCGACGGAGAGGTGGTGACCCTGCAGCAGCCGCTGTACCGGGTGGACGCGCTGGCTCACGGGCCGATGGCACCGGGGGTGACGCTGTCGCCGCGGGTCGCGCCGCCGATGATCGGGCTCGGGTTGCTCGAGATGATCGCCGAGGCCGACATCGTCGCCGGCGCCGACCCCGACGACCGCGACGGCGACGGGATCTCCGGCCGGGTGAGCCGGGTCGTGGATCGTGCCTCCGGGCAGGTCGTCCTCGGGCGATTCGGCTGGAAGGCCGAGAGCCCCTCGATCCGCCAGCAGAGTGCGGCTGCGTTCGCGAGCGATCTCGGCCTGTCGACGACGCTTTTCCCGGCCGCCGCCGGCGATTGCACGCCAGCGCAGGAAGCGTGCATCGACGCCGCCGGCGCGGGCGAGTCGCCGGCCGAGGTCGACGACGAGAGCCTGCGGCTGGTGTCCCACTATGCCCGCAATCTCGCGGTCCCGGTGCGCCGCATGGTCGCCGATGCGCGGGTGCTGCGTGGCAAGGCGGTCTTCTACGGCATCGGCTGTGTCGCGTGTCATCGGCCGAAGTTCGTGACCGCGGTCGATTCCGAGCGACCGGAGCACTCGCACCAGCTCGTCTGGCCGTACACGGATCTGTTGCTTCACGACATGGGCGAGGCGCTCGCCGACGGCGCGTCGGCTGTCGGCGCCGCCGGGCGCGAGTGGCGCACGCCACCGCTGTGGGGCATCGGGCTCACCGCGACGGTGAGCGGGCACACCCGCTTCCTCCACGACGGCCGCGCTCGCGACCTGCTGGAGGCGGTGTTGTGGCACGGCGGTGAGGGTGCGAGCGCGCGCGAGGCGTTCCGCGCCCTGTCGAGCGCCGAGCGCCGGGATCTACTGGCCTTCCTGGAGTCGTTATGAGCATCGAGGGTCGCATCGTGCGTGTCGTCGCGGTGGCTCTCACCGCCGCGGCGGCTACCGTCGCTCATTCGGCGGAGCCGGCGGCGGTCGCCGAGCGTGTGCGCGTCGAGCACGTCCTTCCCGGCTACCGTGGCCTCGCCACTGCCGTCGACGGGCTGCAAGGCGCGATCACCGGGGCGTGTACGACGCCGCCGGGCGTCGACGCACACGCCGTGCGCGATGCATTCGACACCGCCATGGACGCATGGCAATCGGTTCAGCATCTGCGCCACGGTCCGGTGGCGGATGCGGACCGCCACGCGCGGCTCCAGTTCTGGCCAGATCCCCGCGGCCGCACCGGTCAGCACCTGAGCCGCCTGCTCCGCGAAGGGCGGGCCGCGGATCTCGAGCCGGCGGCCTTGCGTGGCGCGAGTGTCGCGGTGCAGGGATTCGGCGCGGTGGAGTGGCTGCTCGAGGACGGCGTGGGTCTCGCGACGCCGCCGTTCTCGGCGAGCGCGGTCTCGCGTTGCGATGTCGCGGCCGCCGTGGTGCGCGAGCTCGCCACCATCGCTCACGCGCTGGTCGAGGGATGGGAACGACCGGCGGAGCCTGGCGAGGGCGAGGCACGGGTGGCGGCCCTGGTCGGCGACCTGGCGACGGCATTCCAGCTCATCGAGGTCTCCAAGCTCGATGCGGTGGCCGGTGCGGTGGGCAGCCGGCCACGCCCGCGCCTGGCCGAGAGCTGGCGCAGCGGGCGAGGTCTGCGCAACGTCGCCGTCAATCTGCGTGCGCTGCGCGCGCTCCACGACCTGCTCGCCGCCAGCGTCGGGCGGGCGGATCCGGTGGTGGAGGCGCAGTTCGATCGGGCGCAGCGCGAGGTCCGGTCCCGGGGGGACTCGCTGGTCGAGCTGGTCGGCGCGCCCGGCGGGCAGAACCGCGTGCGGGCGCTCGCGTCGACCATCGCCGATCTGGGGCAGCTCGCGGTCACCGGCCTCGCGCGCGGCCTCGGCACGGGAGTCGGCTTCAATGCCCTCGATGGTGATTGACCGGCGCCGCTTCCTCCTCGCGGTGGGGGCCGTCGCACTGGCCCGCTCGGGCCGCGCCGATGTCACGGCGGCTCGCGCGGCCGGGGAGGTCGCATTCGTGACCGCGGCCCGCGAGTCGGCCAGCGGCCGGTTCCTGGCCGTGGGGCTCGATGTCGCGGGTGCCGTCGCGTGGTCGCGGCCGCTGCCGGCGCGGGGCCACGGTGCCGCCGAGCGCCCGGGCCACGCGACCTGCGTGGTGGTGGGGCGGCGGCCCGGCGCGTTCGCGATGGCGATCGACCGCGCGTCGGGAGAGGTGGTCGACGTCGTGCACCCGCCACCGGGGAGGCATCTCTATGGTCACGCCGTGTTCACCGCCGACGGGCGCCATCTCCTCACCACCGAGAACGCGTTCGAGGCGGGGCATGGGGTCATCGGGATATACGACGCCGCAGACGGCTACCGGCGGGTCGGGGAGCACCCGAGCTGGGGTGTCGGGCCGCACGAGCTGGTGTTGATGCCGGGCGGCGAGACGGTCGCGGTGGCCAACGGTGGGATTCGGACCCACCCGGCGAGTGGACGACGCAAGCTCGGGATCGACACCATGTCGCCGTCGCTCGCCCACGTCGAGCTGGACTCCGGCCGACTCGTCGCACGGGCAGAGCTCGCGTCCGGGCGCAGCCGCCGGCTCAGCATCCGCCACCTCGCACTCCTCGACGACGGCATGGTGGCGATGGCTTGCCAGGACGAGGGTCCGATCGCCGACGCGCTGCCGCTGGTGGCGGTGCACCGTCCTGGCTGGAGCGCCCCCGAGCTCCTGCCCATGCCGCCGCACGCGGTGGCGGCGCTTCGCGGCTACTGCGGGTCGGTGGCGGCGAGCGGTGACTGGCTGGTGGTCACCTCGCCGCGGGGCGGGGTCTGCGCGGTGTGGGCGGTCGCCGGGCGACGCTTCGTCGGGCTCCATCCCCTCGCCGACGTGTGTGGGGTGGCGGCGATCGACGGGCGCGACGCCCTGCGGCTCACCAACGGGTTGGGCCAGGTCGAGGACCTCTCGGTTACCGGAACCCCGACCCGCACCGACGGCCGGCGAGACGCCACTCTCCAGTTCGACAACCACCTGCTGCGACTGTCGTCGGGTGACGACCGACCGGTGGCCGTGACCTGATCGCGATCGCGCGCGGCGCGGCCGCGCCCGATGCCGCCGCTGGACGGCCGGGATCGGTTGGTGGTAGTGATTGCGCGCGCGCCGCGTCCGAGGGCGCCCGCCTGCGGTCGCGATCACGCGCTGGGCCCGCCAGATCGTCGGGGGAGCGACCATGACCCGAGCCAGCTCGTTGGCGTCGACCGGTGATTGGCGGCGAGCGGCCGCCGCGCGCGGTATCGGCGTCGAGGACCTCTCGCGCCATACCGGGAGCCGGCTGACCGGCATCGACCTCGCGGGGCCGCTCGACGACGACATGGTCGGCTTGTTGGAGGTGGCGGTCGCCGAGCGGGTGGTGCTCGTGTTCCCCGAGCACGGGCACCTGACACCGGCAGGGCTGGTCGGCTTCGCCGACCGCTTCGACGGGGTGTTCAATCTCCACACCCGGCGCGACCTCTGCCTCCCCGCGCACCACGAGATCTTCCTCGTCGGCAACGTCGACGGCGGCTCGCCCAAGGTCGGCCTCAACTGGCATTCCGACGACTACCACCTCGCGCACCCGGGGCTCTACACGTTCCTGCACGCGATCATCGTCCCGCCGCGCGGCGGTGACACCACCTACGCCAACGGCATCGCTGCTTTCGAGGCACTGGCCCCCGAGCTGCGCGAGCGGCTCGGCGACATCCGCGTTCGCCACAGTCGGCGCCGTCTGTTCCGCGAGCTGTTCCCCGACGCCACCGAGGACGCGGTCGAGGCCGAGGGACGGAAGTTCCCGGACGTGGTGCACCCGCTGGTGCGAGTGCACCCGGTCAGTGGTCGACGCGGCCTCTATCTCGGGGGCGAGTGGGGGAGCGCGATCGAGTCGGACGAGCCCGACGAGGCGGCGGCGCTCTACGCACGTCTGCTCCGACACCTGATCGACGGCGAGTACACCTACACCCATCGTTGGTGTCGCGGGGACCTGCTGTTCAGCGACAACCGCTGCAGCCTCCACCGGGCGAGCGAGTGGGATACCGACACCGACCGTCGGCTGCTCCACCGCATCATCCTGTGGGACACCGAGCCGCCGCGCTGAGGCGCGCCCGAGCGCCGTCCGAGCCGAGATCACTCGCCAGTCGCGCAGGTCGGCCCGGCGTGACGACGCGGTGCGGCATCAGATGTTGCAGTTCGTTTCCGTTCGGCGCCCCCGAAGGGCTAGGTTGGTGACGCCGGGGTTGGTATCGTGCTCACCCTGGCGTCGCCACCGACCGAGTCGGTCGGCTCCATGCCAGGCTGGCAGGCCCCGAGCTCGAGCGCCTGCAACGCGGTTCCGGGGTGTGCCGAACGGTCTTCGCGCGCTTCGGTCGGCTGCTCTCGCGCCAGCCGCGGTTGCGCTCGGCCGCGGCGGAGCTCCGGCACCGAACCGAGGACGACGAACGTGGCGACGGCAGTGGACGGATCCGACACCCCGGGCCGACGGAGCGGCCCCGTGCGAGGTCGACCCGCGGCCGACGGCCGTAGGCGGCGGGAGCGAGGGGTCGACCCCGCCACGTCGCGCCGACGCCGGCCAGCGGATGCCGCCCGCTGATGTCTCGCGTGTCGCCACCGGACTACGTCACCACCCTGTTCACCCAGGGGGTGTTGCGCGCGGCGGGGGTCTTCGGCGCGATCGGCGCCCTGATCGCCGCACTCGGCGACCTGTCGAGCGCCTTCCTGCCCGCGCCGCCACCGGCCATGAACACCGTGCTCTGGCTTTCGCTGGCCGAGTTCGTGACCTTCCTGACTCCGAAGACCCAGGCGGAGCTCCTGGTCGGCCACTACCTCGGGGTGCTGTTCATCCCGCTGAACGTGTTGGGCCTGTGGCACGTGTATCTCGGGCTCGCCCATCGCGGCGGGCGCTTCCCGGTCGTGTTCCTCGTGGTGGGCACCTTCATCGCGGTGGCCGGTGCCGCGTTCCATGGCATGGTCGGTCTCGCGGTGACGGCGGTGCGTGCCGGTGACGGTGCGACACTCGAGGCCGCGCAGGCCTACTTCGAGCCCTTCGGCTGGATCCTGGTGCTCACGGCGGGAACGCTGTTCCTCGGTCTGGCGGGATGGATCGTGACCCGGCGATCCGCCTTTCCGCGTTGGGTGGTGCTGCTGTCACCCGGTCCGGTCCAGCTCTGGATCCTGGGCCTCGCCTACGTCGTCCCCCTGGACCTCTCGGTCGCACTGCTCGTGTCTGGCTTCAATCTGTCGATATTCGTATTCCTGGTTGTCTCGACGGTGACGCTGTGGGCGTACGACCCGCTGAATCCGGGGGTGTGACGGCACCGGTGCGACGCCTGGTGGCGGCGGACGGGTTGCCCCTCGTCCTGCGTGTCGCCCCCCATCCGACGCCTCGCGCCGCGGTGCTCGTGGTGCACGGCTACTCCGACCACGGGGGGCAGTACGCGCACGTCCTCGAGCAGCTCCAGGCCAACGGCTTCACCGCCGCCGCCGGCGATCTCCGCGGGCACGGCGAGTCGGGCGGCCGCCGCGGGTTCGTCGCCCGATTCGGCGACTATCTGCACGACCTCGACGCGATGCTCGCCGAGCTCCGGGCCCAGCACCCGGAATCCGGCGAGCTACCGGTGTTTCTGCTGGGGCACAGCCTCGGGGGCCTGGTCTCGGCCGCGTATGCGCGCAGTCGACCGCGTGTCCTCACCGGGCTCGTCCTCGCCGCTCCCTTCGCGCGGCTCAAGTACCCCGTGCCGGCGTGGAAGCAGCGCCTCGCGCAGGTGGTGTCGGGGGCGCTGCCGGGGTTCGGGCTGCCGAGTGGCGTGCCGAGCGAGCTACTCAGCCACGACCCGAGCTGGGTGCGGCGATTCGAGACCGACCCGCTGGCGTTCGCCCGCGCGAATGCGCGGTGGTTCGCCGAGACCATCGCCGCGCAGGGCGCGATGGCCGAGGCGCGCGTCGCCGGCGCCATGCCCACATTGCTGTTGCTGGCTGGCGACGACCGGATCGTGTGCAATGCCGCCGCGCGCACGCTCCACGCCGCTCTCACGAGCGATCCGGAAGCAGTGCGTGAGTACCCTGGCCTGTACCACGCCCTGTTCCACGAGCTGGACCACCGCCTGGTGGTGGACGACACGGTGAGCTGGATCGACGCGGTGCTCGGCACGTCGGCCGTGCCTCCGGGCTCGCGCTCGTGACGCGGTGGCGGCGCGCTCGCGTGCGCGGGGAGGTCGCGGGTCGCCGGTCGACCGGTGCCGCTCGCGACCGACGAGGAGCCGGCCGCCGGGGCGTTCGAAGGACGTAATGCTGTTATTCTCGTGCGCCCCGTCGGCGACGGGGAAGCCCTGCGCGCCGCCGCCGCGAGCTCCGGTCTCGGTGCGCCCCGGGTTCGAGGTGGGGAGCGCGTTCCCCATTCTCGGCGGGGGCGGCAGAGTGGGTCGGAAGCGGCGCACGGACGGCGTCCCAGGTCGCGACACGGCGAGTCGGGAGCGGCGATGGAAGTAGGCAAGAGCGTGGTTCTCGTCACCGGCGCCACCGGCTGTGTCGGCAGTCGGACCGTCGTCGAGCTCCTGCGCGCGTCGGCGGCCCGGGTGGTGCTCCTCGTGCGCGGCGCAAGCCAGGCCGACGCCTGCGATCGCATGAACCGGGTGCTGCGTTACTGGTCGCTCGACCCGGAGGTGCCCGAGCTCGCCGAACGGATTCGAGTCGTGCGGGGGGACATCCTCGAGCCGGAGCTCGGCCTCGAGCCGGGGGAGCGGGAGGCGCTCGCGCGCGAGCTCACCCACATCGTGCATTGCGCGACCGACATCAAGCTGAATCTCCCACTCGACCAGGCGCGCGAGGTGAGCGTGGGCGGCACCCGGAACGCGGTCGCGCTCGCGCGTCGATGCCAGGCGAACGGTCAGTTCCGTGGTTTCAGTTTCCTGAGCACCCTCGAGGTCGCCGGGGACTATCGCGGTGTCATCTACGAGGAGTTCCTGACCGAGTACCGGCGCGGCTTCCTGAACACCTACGAGCAGACCAAGGCCGAGGCGGAGGAGTATCTGCGCGAGCAACACGCCCAGGGGCTGCCGGTGACCGTGTTCCGCACCAGCATGGTGGTCGGGGACTCCGAGACCGGGAAGACCACCCGCTTCGGATCCTTCTACTACCTGCTCGCCGACATGCTGCTCGATCCACCCTCGAGGCTGATGCCCGGCTCCGACCGGTTCGTGATCGACACCGTGCCGGTGGACTTCCTGGCGCGAGTGATCGTGCGTTTGTACGACGAGCCGAGCGCGGTCGGCGCGGTCTATCATCCGATGGCCGGCGCGGAGCGGGCGATCAACCTCACCGATTTCGTCGCCCGGGCTCCGGCACACCTCCCGCACGACGTGCGCACGCGGCCGGCGCGCTTCATCTCGCCGGCGCTGGTGCGAGGCGTCCTGCGTGCCGTAC
The DNA here is from genome assembly GCA_024234875.1 of Ectothiorhodospiraceae bacterium. Classification (GTDB taxonomy): domain Bacteria; phylum Pseudomonadota; class Gammaproteobacteria; order HK1; family HK1; genus JACKNM01. Next base: position 138,657 of record JACKNM010000006.1, read on the forward strand.
GACCGCTCACCTCGGGCGCGCTGCGCCGCTCCGTCGACCGCCAGCTCCTGTTCCTCGAGTTCTTCTTCGTGAGCTGGCAGTTCGACACCGCGCGATTGCGCGCGGTGATCGAGCCGGAAGGATTGGAGATTCCGCGGCTGCTCGACTACCTGCCGGCTCTGTGTCACTACTACCTGGCGCAGCGCACGGGCAGAGGAGGGATCCCGCGTGAGCTCGCCGTTACCACGAAGGCCGAGCGATGACGACCAAGACTTGCCTGGTGACCGGCGCCAACTCCGGGATGGGTCTGGTGACCGCCGAGGCGCTGGCGCGGACCGGCGCCCGAGTGATCCTGCTCTGCCGTAGCCTCGACAAGGCCGAGCGCGCGTGCGAGACCGTGGCCCGGTCGAGCGGCAACACCGACGTCGTGCCGCTCGCAGCCGATCTCGCTTCGCAACGCCAGATCCGCGCCGCCGCGGAACGCTTCAAGGGGCAGTTCGACCGCCTCGACGTGCTCGTCAACAACGCCGGGATGCTCGCCGCCGATCGCACCCTCACCGAGGACGGGATCGAGTCGACGTTTGCGGTCAATCACCTCGGCCCGTTCCTGCTGACGAACCTGCTGCGCGAGCCCCTGGAGCGCTCGGATGCCGCGCGGGTGGTGACCGTCGCCTCCGACGTCCACCGCCTGGCGCGGTTCGACCCCGACGACCTCCAGCTCGAGCGGGGTTACGGTGCGTACAAGGCCTATTGCATCTCCAAGCTCGCCAACATCATGTTCACCTTCGAGCTCGCGAAGCGGCTCGCCTCGACGCGCGTCACCGCGAACTGTCTTCACCCGGGACTCGTCGGCTCGAGCTTCGGGCGCGATGCGAAGCTCTGGTTCCGAGTGCTGATGATGGTGAGCCGTCCCTTTCTCGTCAGCCCCGAGAAGGGTGCCGAGACCGCGATCTATCTCGCGACCTCGCCCGAGGTGGCGGCGGTGAGTGGGGCGTACTTCAAGCGCTGTCGGGTCGCGAGCCCGATCCCCGTCGCGCACGACCCCGCCGCGACCGCGCGCCTGTGGTCGATCAGCGAGCAACTGACCGGCGCGACTGCCTGAGCGCCGACGCATGGTCGGATGTCTTGCCCCCACATCCGTGACGAGACGAATATGAAAACCAGCACCTTCGCGTTCGAGACCTGGCTCGTCGAGCTCACCGCAAACTACCTGTGGTCGGGGCTGCGGCCCTTCATCGGGAGGCATCTCTCGCGACGCTGTAAGAACTGCGTCCTCTCCGAGGCGTGCTCGCCGATCAACGCCGCCGGACTGTGCGCGGAGTGCGAGGCGTATCTCGCCGCGGGCGGCGACAAGTTCGCCGCGACCGAGCCCGGGAAGGAAGACGAGCTGGACCGCATCATTCGCGAGGCCCAACACACCGGCGGCGGGGAATACGACGCGTTGGTGCTGTTCAGCGGGGGCAAGGACAGCTCCTACATGGTGCACCGGATCCTCCACGACTTCCCTGACCTGCGGGTGCTGACCTTGATGGTCGACACCGGCTTCATGAGCCCGTACGCGCTCGAGAACGCGCGGCGCGCGCTCGACCGGTTCGACGTGGCGCACATGACCTATCGGGTCAAGACATCCGTCGTGCGCAAGGCCTTTCACTACACGCTGACGCACCTCGACACCCAGACCGGTTACACCATCGTCGACACCATGGACGCGTTCCTGATCTTCGACAGTGCGAGCATCCTCGCCGCGCGCATGCAGATTCCGTTGGTGATCTGTGGGCTGTCGAAGGTCCAGAGCGAGAACATCTTCGGCCTCACCGGCTACGAGTTTCCCCGCCGTGGCCAGGGCAGCAAGGTCTCGGACTACGTCCAGATCGACCTCGACACGGTGTTCGACGCCGACGAGCGCGCGGCGTTCTGGGACGAGGCGCGTTGGCCGCAGGAGCGGATCGCCCGTTTCCTGTTTCCGTACTGCGTGTGGGAGCTGGACGAGGAGTTCATCCTGCGCGAGGTCGATCGGCTGAAACTCATCGACCGCCGCCGCAGCCGTCCGTTGATGACCAACAACGCGCTGATCCCGGTCATCGGCATGGCCGAGGTCGCGCGGTTCGGCTACAGCTCGTTCGAGGTCGAGTTCGCGCGCATGGTGCGCGAGGGGAAGTCGGACCGCCGATACTGGCTGCACATCTTCGAGATGCTCGAGTACTCGACCAAGACCGGCCGGTTCATCAACAAGACCGTCGAGGAGACGTTGGAGAAGCTCGGGCTCACCAAGCGGGACATCGGGATCTCGCACTGAGGCCCGCGTCGGCCGGCGCCGCTGAGGACGGATCGAGCACGATGTCGAAGCACTTACCGCGGACCCTCGTCGAATCGGTGCTGCGCAAGGTCGCGGAGCGCCCCGGCGCCATCTGCTTTCAGGCCGAGGACGACTCCGGGCGCCGCCCGGTCACCCACGAGGCCTATCATCGCGACATCTGCGCGCTGGCGCGGGCGATGCGCGGTTTCGGGGTCGAGAAGGGCGACCGTGTCGCAATCCTCGCGCGCCCGAGCTACGAGTGGGAGGTCTGCGACAAGGCGATCATGCTGATCGGTGGGATCAGCACCGGTCTCGACCACAAGAGCACCCGGGACGGTCTCGCCCACACCCTGGCCATCGCCGAGCCGGTCGGGCTGTTCGTGGAGAGCGCGAGCCTCTGCGCGCAGTTGCCGGCCGCGGCGCTCGATGGTTTGCGTTTCGTGTGTGTGCTCGACGGCAGCCGGCCGGACGACCGCGCCAACGCGCACGATCTCGCGGAGCTGCTGCGCGAGCACGACGACGGCACCGACGTACCGTGCCTGGCCGGGCCTGACGACGTCGGCGCGATCATCTTCACCTCCGGGACGACCGGTAGCCCGAAGGGGATCCCGCTGCGCCACCACCAGATGGCCGCCATCCTGCAACCGATGCAGGAGATCTTTCCCGACGAGTCCGGCCATCGCACCATCGCCTGGATTCCGCTCCACAACAGCACCGGGCGCTTCATGGGCTCCGGCAACTACTTCATGGACGTGGTGCAGTATCCGCTGCGCGACCCCTACGCGCTCCTCGAGCAGGCGAAGATCGTCAATCCGACCTATCTCGTGGTCATGCCGCGAGTGCTGGAGAAGGTCTACGCCGGACTGCAGCAGCGCCTGGCCGAGCGGCCGGCGTACATGCGCGCCGCAGTGCGGGCGCTCCTCGGTTGGCGGTCGAGCTTCAAGGCCGGCTGGGTCGACGCGCTCACCGACCGGATGCTGATCGCCAAGATCCGTCGCGCGGTGTGGGGCGACAGCATCGAGTTTCTGATCTCCGGCTCGGCGCCCGTCGATGCGCAGATCCTCAGGTTCTTCGACAGCATGGGCGTCCCCACCTACGAGGTGTACGCCATCAGCGAGGTGGGCTCGCTACTGACCATGAACCGCCCCGGGCGGATGCGGTACGGCTCGGTCGGCGAGCCGATGCAGGGCATGGCGCTCAAGATCGCGCCCGACGGCGAGGTGGTGGTGAAGACCACCGCCGCGCTCGAGTGTTATTGGGGTGGCGACCGCACCGATCTCTACGACGAGGACGGCTACTTCAGGACCGGCGATCTCGGTGAGCTCCGCGACGGCTACGTCTACCTCACGGGGCGGAAGAAGGAGATCATCAAGACCTCGACCGGGCAGCGGATCGCGCCGGTCGAGGTGGAGCAGGTCTATCGGTCGACTCCGGGGTTGGACCAGCTCATGGTGATCGGCAACGGTCGCTCCTACCTCACCGCTCTGGTCACCCTCGAGCCGGAGTTCGCTCGCAAGCTGGAGGCCGAGGGTCGGCGCGCGGACGACCACGTCGGCGAGTGCTTCGAGCGGTGCTGTCGTGCGCTGCCGGCCAACCGACAGATCAAACGATTCACCGTGCTCCCGGAGCCGTTCTCGGTCGAGGGTGGCGAGATCACGGCCACCCTCAAGCTGCGCCGGCGAGTGGTCGAAGAGAAGTACGCGTCGGTCATCGAGGCGATGTACGCGAAGCCGTGACGGCGGTCATTGCGCGCTGGCAGCGGACATGCTGTCGTCCGTCTCCGCTGCGGGGCGGGTTACTGGGGAGTGAGTGGGATGCTCGCACGTTGGCTGTCCGGTCTCGAGCCCGTGCACCGGGCGACGACTCGGGAAGAGAGGGAGTCGATCTACCGGTTCCGCTACACCGTGTACGTCGAGGAGCTCGGTCGTCGGCTGGGCACGGCCCACCACGAGACGCGCACGGTGTGGGACGACGACGACGAGGCGCCCTACACCCTGCACATGTACACCGGCACCCCGCAGAGCATGACCGGCTCGCTGCGGGTGCGGTTCTGGGAGCCGGGCCGAATCCCCGAGTACGATTTCAAGACCTTCAACATGCAGGTCTTTCCCGGCATCGAGACCACCCGCGTCTCCGAGGTCGGCCGGCTCATGATCCGCCCGAGCATGCGCGGGAAGCTGCTCCTGCCGGCCATCGCCCGGGCGGCCTACGAGTTCCTGGTGGCCGAGTTCGACGGCGTGCTCGCGTTCTGCTACGGCGCGCCAGGGCTCGTGCCCCACTACCAGAAGCTCGGATTCCGCCTGTACGACTGCCCCCTGGTGCCGACGCCCGACGGGATGAACATCGGCATGGTCAGCGTGCTCTCCGACGGCGAGCACCTGAAGCGCGTCGGCTCTCCAGCTTCGGGGCTGCCCGAGCGTTACTTCACCCTCGCCCGGCGCCGCCGCGACCTCGAGCGCTATGCGCACCTGTTCAACGAGGACGCCCTGCGCCTCGAGATCGACCCCGCCCGGGTCTGGGAGCGCGTCGAGCACGACCTGACGAGCGCCGGCACCGCCGACGACAAACCCTCGTTCCTGGAAGGACTGCCCCGGGACGTGATGCGCCTGCTGACCAGCAAGGGCTTCATCGTCGACGTCTCCGAGTCCACCCTGGTCACGCGTGAGGGCCACGGCGACCGCGAGATGTTCGTGGTGCTCGAGGGCTCGTTCGAGGTGATCGACCAGTCCGGGCGGCGCATCGCCCTGCTGGCCAAGGGCGACCTGTTCGGCGAGGTGGCCTTCTTCCGCGAGAGCGGGCGGCGCTCCGCCACCGTGCGCGCGGTGACCGACGGCCAGGTCCTGGTCATCCGCCGCCGCTTCCTCAACGACCTGAGGAAGGACAATCCCCGCGCCGCGGCCGAGATCCTGTTCCGCCTCGGCCGCATCCTGTCCGAGCGCCTGGCGGGCGTTCTACAGGAGCGGCAAATGAGCAAGATCGCGGCCGAGGAGGGGTGAGGGGGGCTCGACTCGCGGATCTGCGTGACTGCGGAGACACTCGTCGTAATTTGCCAGCCAACACGCGCGGCGCGGCCGAGGCGTCCCACCGCGCGGTGCCACCGCCACCCCTGTCGGATAACTTTACGCCACTCGGGTGAGCCCACCCCCGAGCCCATCTTGGCGACGCCGTCATCGGCTCACGCCCGACGCTCACCCTCACGCGCCCCGACCTGCGTCACCACGTGCCATGACCCGCAAGCGACCGGCCTGTACTGTCGGTCCGGCGGAATGCGCCCCCCCCGTTCAGCGGCGCGCCTCGGGGCAGCGGTGCGCCGGCTGGTGGCCAGTCGCACACGGTCGCGTGCCGCCCGGCCAGGCGGCCGCGGCCGGCGATGGCGCCGGGGGGGGCATGAACGTCGAAAAACTTTACACACGGGCGTGGCGTGGCTACCTCGAGCTCGACCAGACGGTCACTTTCGATCGGAAAAAATTAAGAAAAACATTGAGTTGAAAATAATCGCCCAAACCTGGCCCACCGCTTGCTTACCTTTAGGGCGAGCAGGAGACGATGGCGTTTCAGAACTCCCGAGCGGAAGCTGAAACGGGGAAATCGACCGAACGCTTAGATGCAGATACGACGTACTCAGGAGACGATGATGAAGTACACCAAGCTAGCCGCCGCGATGGTTGCGTGCGCCGCCCTGGGCGCGGCGGCGCCTTCGCAGGCCGCGCGGCTGAGCGCCAACCTCGCCGGGGGTTTCAACACCTTCGACGACCGTAGCCGTGAGATGGTCTTCGACAACGGAGACGGCGTGTTCAGTGTGGGCGACGTCTTCGTCGGCCTGCTGAAGATCGACGAGCGCACCGAGCCGAGCGCCGCCGGTATCGACGATCAGGAGCTGTACGCGGTGTTCTCGCTCCAGGTCGAGTCCGCGGGCGCCGTGGTCGGCGGTCGCCGTGACGTGAGCTGGACCGCCACCACCGTCGCGGGCCTGACCCTCTCCGACATCCTCGGCGTTCCGCTGCCGGCGCAGGACCGCGCGGGTGATGCGCTGGGTGTCGTGTTCAGCGATGTCGGGCTGGACTTCACCATCAACCAGGAGCCGGGCGTCAACTTCGGTGACGTCGACGGTAGTGGCCAGTTCGACGGTCTCGACTACATCCACGAGCTGTCGACCAACGGCACGATGGAGCTGGTGGTGGGCTTCCTGCCTGACGCCGACCCGGAGGACGACGACTTCTTCACCGGCAACCTGACTGCCGGTCCCCTGGCTGCACTGAACGTCACCACCGAGAGCACCAACATCGGTACCCTCGAGGCTGGACTGTCGGTGCTGACCAACCTCACCGGGCGTGAGCTGCTGCGTGAGGTCTGCCGTCCGGGCTCCTCCGAGTTCCCGATTGGCCAGGTGGGTGCCCCCTGCCTGAACTTCGGCGCCGGCGACTCGAAGCACGACGTGACCATCACCGGCACGCTGAACGGTCTGGCGAACGCCGCCATCCGCGACGACTTCTTCGCCAACGGCGCGCTTGCCAACCCGGGCGACTTCTCGAGCGTCACCCGCGGTGGTGTGACCTACAACGTCTACGGTGTGGGCGACGACGTCTCCTTCCGCCTGGCGGCGGTGCCGGAGCCGGCCACCCTGGCCATCCTCGGCGTCAGCCTCCTCGGTCTCGGCTTCGGCCGCCGCGCGAGCCGCCGCGGCTGAGATCTTCCGGACTCGCGCAGGCCCTAGTGGCCTGCGCGAGCCAGAGACCGCCGCGACGACCCTCGTCTCCGAGGTCGTTCGATCGCATCAGCCCCCGGTTTCGACCGGGGGCTTTTTTTTGTTGGCGAGCGGTGGGCGCGGCGAATCGGTCGGGCGGCCCCGAGCTTTCCTCCCAGGTGTGACCACGGTCCGGGTGGCCGACGCCGGTCGGTTGTATTCTGCGCTGACTCGTGCCCGAGGTTCGCGCCAGGCGGAGCGGATCCCGGGCGCGTGGTCGTTGTCGCAGCCCCCTGGAGTATCCGGATGACCGAATCGCCGCTCGCAACCCTCGATCACCCCCCGTCGGCGCGGCGCCGGTGCCGGTCGCTCGGACTTCCAGCTTGGATCGTCGCCACGGTCCTGACGACCACGGTGCTGAGCGGCTGCTCCGAGGAGACCTCGACCGCCGAGTTGCTGGAGTCGGCGCGCAAGCACTTCGCGGCGGCGGAGCTGAACGCCGCGGCGATCGAGCTGAAGACGATCCTGTCGGAGTCGCCCGATCACATGGACGCGCGGGTGCTGCTCGGGCGCACCCACCTGGCGGCTTTCAACGGACCGGCGGCCGAGAAGGAGCTGGAGCGCGCGCTCGCCCTCGGTGCCGACGGAACTCAGCTGGAAGCCGACGTCCTACGCGCCCTGATCCTCCAATCGAAGCCGCGCGAGGCGCTCGGGCGCCGCGAACGCGCCGCTGGCACCGTGAAGGTCACCGCCAGCGCCTCCACGCAAGCGCCGGAGGCCTCGACGTTCTCGCGTATGACGCCTGCCGGACAGGCGGAGGTTCTCGGGCTCGAGGGTCACGCGCTGTTGAGCCTCGAGCGACTGCAGGAAGCCCTGGAGGCCTACCAGAGCGCTCTCGAGCTCGACTCCCGTGCCACCGAGGCCCGCCTCGGACTCGCCCGACTGGATGCGCGGGCTGGTGACCTCGCGTCGATGCGCCGGCGGCTCGATGCACTGATCGCCGATGCCCCGAGCTTCGCCGAGGCACAGAGCCTGCTCGGCGATTTGGAGGTCTCGGAGGGAAAGCTCGAGCAAGCCGAGGCAGCCTACTCGCGTGCCATGGAGCTTCGCCCACTGCCGCTGCCGCTGGACCAGCTCAAGCGGGCGGACGTGCGCACCATGCAGGGCAAGCTCTCCGACGCGCGCGCCGACCTCGAGACGTTGGCGAAGCTCAAGTGGGCCCACCCGGGCGTGGGCACCGGGCTCGCGCGATTGGCGTTGCTCGAAGGCAACGCGCCGGCGGCGTTGGACCTGGCGCGGCGCGTCATCGGCGCCGATGCGGACTACGCACCAGCGTTGATGGTGGCCGGTGTGGCGGCGTTTCGGACCGGCGCGGTGGAGCAGGCCGAGAGCCTGCTCTCGCGTTACGTCCGGCAGGCGCCACGCGCGAAGACCGCGGGCGTGATGCTGGCGACGCTGCAACTTCGCCGCGGGGAGTTCAGTGCTGCCGCCGCCTCGATTGCCCGCCTGCGACAGGCCCATCCCGACGATCCGGCGATTGCCGATCTGCACTCGGTCACCGAGATGGGGCAGGGGCGGTATCAGGAAGCGTTGGCGTTGCTCGAACGGAGCGCTCGCGAGAACTCGGCCTCCGAGCTCGCCGCGGTGAAGCTGGTGGTCGGGCTCGAGGTCGCGGGGCGGACCGGTGAAGCGCTGGAGGAGCTCGCGGCCGGCTTCGAGCGCAACCCGGAGTCGCTCGTCGCCGCGCGGCTCTACTTCGACCGGCTGGTGCGGAGCAAGCAGCCCGAGCTCGCACTGGAGGTCGCACGGCGCTTCCGGGCTGGTCGGCCGGGTGACGCTGCGGCCGAGACCCTGGTGGGAATGGGCTTCGCAGCCGTCGGTGACGCCGACCGTGCTCGTGAGGCGTTCGAGGCTGCGGTGGCCATCGAGCCGAAGCATGTCGAGGCGTTGCGGGGCCTGGCGTTCATCGCCGAGCGACGACGGGACGAGGCGACCGCGGCCGCGTTGCGCGAGCGGATCCTGGAGGTTCGCCCGTCGCACCTGGAATCGCTCCTCGCGCTGGCCGACGTGCGATTGCGCTCCGGCGAGCCCGCCAAGGCCAGGGAGCTGCTGCAAAGAGCAGTGGCCGAGCACCCGAAGAGCGTGGCGGCGACATCGGCCCTCGCGCTGGTCGAGCGCCGTACCGGTCAGTCCGAGCAGGCCGTCGAGCTCCTGAACCGGGCCCTCGCGGAGAACCCCGACGACCCGCGGCTACTGCTGGCGCTCGGGGAGGCGTTGCTCGATTCCGGACAGGTCAATCAGGCGGTCACGTTCCTGAAACGCCTGGTGTCGAAGCTACCCGACTCCGCGCTCGCACACTTCCTGCTCGCCCGCGGAGCGGCGGCGGCCGGCGACGCGGCGGCAGCGGAGAAGGGGCTGGACGATGCACTGCGAATCAACCCGAGGCTGAGCGTCGCGTTGATGTCTCGCGCCAGGATGCATGTCGCCAAAGGCGAGAACCCTCAGGCCGCGGCGACCGTCGAGCGCCTGCTCGAGGTGCGTCCCGACGACGCGCAGGCGTTGGATGTCGCGGTCGAGGTCGCGATGGCCGGTGGTCGCTACGAGCAGGCACTCGTCCACGCCGAGGCGGCTCAGCGCGCCGAGCCGACCGGGGAACGGGCGATACGCCTCGCCACCGCGCGAGCTCGTGTCCGCGACCGCGACGGTGCGTTGGCGACGTTGACCGGATGGCTCGCCGAGCATCCCACCGACCTGCGGGTCATGGCCTCGCTCGCCGAGGCTTACGAGGCGCTCGGCGACGTCGACTCCGCGATCGCCACCTACGAGCGCATCGTCGCGGTGCGCCCGGACGACGTGTTCGCCCTCAACAACCTCGCGTGGGCGCTGCGCAGTCGTGATCCGGCCCGTGGTGTGGCTCTGGTGGAGAAGGCGCGGAAGTTGTCGAACGATTACCCGGCCATCGTCGACACCCATGCGATGCTCCTGATCGAGGCGGGCGAGATCGATCGCGCCGTCGCGCTCCTGAAGGATCTCGAGCAGAAGCATCCCGACTCGCCGATGTTCCAGTATCACCTCGCGCTGGCGCACGTGAAGGGTGGTGACAAGGCCAAGGCGCGACTGGTGCTGGAGGTGTTGCTGGCGACGTTCCGTGATTTCCCGGAGCGCGGCGATGCCCAGGCTCTGATGGACGGGCTGTGAGCCCCGTGCAAGTGCTCGGCTCGCACGTCGCAGGGGAATCGGAAATGGCCGCCGATACCGACGGCGCGAGCTGAACGAGCGCGCGATGCGCTGCCGTGGCGATCCTTGGGAAGGAGGACAGGACGAGGAATTGTCGTCTCACACATTAGCTTCCCAGTTGCGCGCGAAGGACGCGTCGTCCGTTTGCCTCGGCAGGAAAACGTGTGTACAAAGGAGCCGTCCGCCCGTGTCCGGTGCTCGCGCAGGCATCTTCGGCGTCGGACGCGGAGTCCGGGTCCTCGAGCCCGGGTCGTTCGATGGGCACCGCCGTCCGGGGAGATGGCCGTGTGCCGGCGGGAGGTCGAATGCCCCACTCCGCGTCACGTCAGGCGGGGCTCCTCCCGGGGTCCTCGAGCGATGAGACACCGTCCGCGGCAGCCCCCTCGGTGACCACCCTGTATCCCATCGAGCAGACACCCGTCGTCGTCCGCATGGTCGACTCCGAGTCGGCGCTTCGCGCTGCCGTGCAGGTTCGACATCGGGCCTACGCGCGACATCTGCCCGAGCTGGCCGAGAGCCTGCAGGAGCCCGAGCCACTCGACCGGCAGCCCGGGGTCGCGGTCCTTCTGGTGGAGCGCAAGGACGACGGTGAGCCGGTCGGCACGATGCGGATCCAGCTCAGTCGGCCCGGGCCACTGGCGCTCGCGGGATCGATCGAGATGCCGCACTGGCTTCGCGGGCAACTGCTGGCCGAGGCGACGCGGCTTGCGATCGATGCGAGCGGGCGCCACCGGCGCCTGGTGAAGGCCATGCTGTTCAAGGCCTTCTACCGGCACTGCCTCCAGTGCGCGGTCGACTGGATGGTGATCACGGCGCGACCGCCGCTGGACCGGCAGTACGAATCGCTCCTTTTCGTGGACGTGTTCCCCGGCCAGCCGCCGATCGCGATGCGTCACGTCGGCAACGTTCCCCACCGCGTGCTCGCGTTCGAGATGGCGACCGCGGATCGGAGATGGCGTGAAGCCGGCCATCCGCTCTACGGATTCTTCTGTCGCACGGTGCATCCCGACGTCAGAGTCGGCTTGCCGATGGGTGCCGGCTCCGGGCCGACCGAGGGGTAGCGGTCGCGCCGCTCAGCACCACTCGTCCGCGGAGCCTCGAATCGTCGGTGGACCACGATCGGGATCGGGTGGTGCCAGCTCGCTCCATTTCTCCAGCCGCTCGGCCGCCTCGCGGTAGCCGGCCTCGATGATCCGCTCGTAGTGGCGGAAGTTGAGCAGCGAGAACTCCGACACGTCCGGCTTGAAGCTCAGATCCGCCTCGTGGTCGGCGCGTTGCGTCGAGATGACGTTTCCGCTCTCCGCGGTGCGCATGATGATCTCGACCAGACCCGGAACCTGCGCGGGGTCTGCGAACGGGACGAGCTTGCGCCACAGCAGGGGCCACCCGGATAGCGCTCCGTTCTCGGGTAGATCATCCGAGGGGATCTCCACCGGGCCACGCAGGTTCACCGCCAGGATCCGACCGCCGCCCATCATCGAGCGCATGACGTCGACCGGGAGGTTGTTCATGATCGCGCCGTCGACGAGCACGTCACCTTCCGGTGAACGCATCGGTGGGAAGATTCCCGGGATCGCGACGCTCGCCCGCAGCGCCTGCCACAGCGTGCCGGTGGTATGGGCGGTGACCGCGCCCCGGGTGAGGTTGCTCGAGATGCAGAAGAACGGCAGGCGAAGGTCCTCGATCGCCACGTCACCGTACATGCGCCGGATGCGCTCGGTGGCCCGCCGCCCACGAGCGACCGACACCAGCGGCACGGTGTGGTCGAGCAGGCCGCCGGCCTCGACCAGCGCCTCGCGAACGCCGTGCCGTAGCCGCTCGGCGTTCCAACCGAGAGCGATCCCCGCACCCATGATGGCGCCGAAGCTGCTGCCACCGACGGCATCGACCTGAATCCCACGTTCCTCGAGCGCGCGCAACACCCCGATGTGCGCCACGCCGCGTGCGCCGCCGCCGCTGAGCACCAGGCCGATGTGGCGATCGAGCAGCACGCGACACAGGCGCAGCATGTCCGCATCGGAGTCGACACTCACGTGGTGAACGCGCTGCGTGCGCCGTTGGCGCAACCACTCGGCGGTCCCCGACGGCTGGGCGTCACCACCGGGGTGGAGCAACACGAGGTCGACCTTGGCCAGCCCGCCCTCGATCGCGGCGCCATCGGTCGACACGCGTCCGAGCATGCGCTCGATCTCGTTGGGCTTCGACTTCGCCTTGGCCCAACCGACCAGCAAGATGCGATCGGCCTGCCGGCAGCAGCGTTGCGTCCACGGCGAGGCCTCGGTGTCCGCCTGGTAGACGACGAAGTCCTGGCTCGCCTCGAGGTTGTGGAGCCACTGCGTGGTCTCACTGTCGATCTCGCTGCCGGGCTGGACCACCGTCGACGGCTCGACGAACTGCGACACCAGACGGTCGCGGCTCACCACCAGACGGTCGCCGACCGCGCTCACCGCGTCGAGGTGGCGGAGCTGGCTCTGAATCCGGTCGCGGTTGATCGCCACCGCGGTGCCGAACTCGCGCAGCGCCGCGGCGAGCCGCCCGGAGAACCGCTCCAGGTCGGCGCCGGCGCCGGCCGGCACCACGGCGACGGTGCGCATCGGGCTGGCCGCGGCGACCGCCGCGTGCATCGAGCGTTGTAGCCGCTCGACGAGCAGGCGCGTGATCCCGAGCAGCGCTCGCGGATAGCGCTGCACGAGAACGAAGAAGTCCTTCTTCGACAGCTCGAGCAGGAACGAGTCGCGGACCGCTCGCACCGTCACCGAGCGGGGTGCGTCGGCCAGCACCGCCATCTCACCGACCAGCTCGCCGCGTCCGATCTCGACCAGCATCTCGTCGTCGGCGCCTCGGTTCAGCGTGACGCCGAGGCGCCCGTTGACGACGACGTAGAGCGTGTTGCCGGGGTCGCCCTCGTGCATCAACACCCGACCGGCGCCGAGGTGGACGCGGCGAAGCCGTGGGACGACCTTCGCCAGCACGGCCGGGTCGAGGTCACGAAAGAACGTGACCGCGCTGAGAAACCGAACCAGCTTGTCCGTCGGCTGTGCACTCATCTGGTCAAGATGCTCGTCCCGATGCGTGGGCGCCGCCGTACGACCCATGGGCTCGCAAGCCGCCGAGCGTATCCCTCCGCCGGATCCACCGCAACACGCGGGATTGCCGTGGACGACGCACCGGGAGGTGCGTCGGGCTCGATGCGCTTCAGGGAGCGTCGTCGTCCGTCCGGTCGCGCTCCGCTGCAAGTCGAGCCTGGAGTTCCGCGCGCTGTCGCTTGAGCGCCTCGATCTGGTCCTTCGACATCACACGCTTGGGAGTGTCATCGGCCGTTCGCACGGGGTCTGAATCAGTCGCTTCCGCTTCCGCTTCCGCTTCCGCTTCCGCTTCCGCTTCGGGGGCGGGGCGCGGCGCAAGTGCACTGCTCGGCGATGGTGGCCCCGAGGGAGCGGCGGTCGGCTCGGGGGCGGTCGGGTCCGGAAGTCGGATGTCCTCCGGATAGTCCGGAAGGCCGAGATTGATCTCGGGGTCGATCAGTCGTGGGCGCTGAATCGTGGGCAGTGGCTCGACGCCATGCGGGCGCTCGACCTCCCATTGCCAGGTCGGTGCGGTGACCGCCGCGTCCTGAGCCGGAACTGGCGGCACGCTCTCCGGTGCTTGCTGACGGTCTCCCGCATCGGCGTCGGCGCCCGGCGGCGACTCCGTCTCGAACCCGGCCTCGACGGCATCCGCGTCAGCGCCCGATCGCTCGACGTGCGGTTCGAGCTCGGATGCCGTGGTGCCCGAATCCGGTGCCGCGTCGGCACTGGTCGCCTCGTCGCCGCCGTCGACGACCGCGAGCGGCAAGGTGACCTCGCGCGTCGGCGGCGCGCCGTCGAGGTAGGAGACGTCGAATCCTGCCACCGCGAGGACGAAGGCGGCGCAGGCGGCCTCCTCGGGGTTGTCGCACCAGGTGACGTAGCTGAGGTCGCGGCGCAGACGCCCCATCCGCATCCGCAGCACCTGCATCGGCATCGACAGGCTGCCCGCGATCTCGGCCTCCGAGGGCTGATCCCGCACATCCAGCCAGATGGCGCCCATCGCCGCCAGCTCGCCACCCTCCTCGAGGCTCACCGGCTGCACGAAGCTCGGACGGACGCGCTCGAGGAAGTCGGCCTTCGGCAAGCGCATCAGCACGCCGTCGGTCAGCATGGCCACCCGCGCGTTGCAGGGTAGGCCGGTGATCAGGGACTGCTCTCCGAAGGACTCCCCCGGCTCCAGCTCGGCCAGCAGGAACGGCTCCTCGCCCTCTGCGCGCAGGCGAAGCACCAGGCAGGTCCCTTCGCGGACGACGTAGTACGCCTCTCCCGTATCCCCCTGCTCGATCACGATGTCGTGCGCTGCCATCGGCATCGGGGTGAACGCGGCGAGCACTCCCTCGGCATCTTGCGCGGGCAGCCGGCGGAAGAGCTCACCGCGCAGTGCCGCCTCGGCCCAGCCGTCGGCCTCGGCTGCCGGCGTGGATACGGGCGCCGGCGTCGGTTGGGGGCCGGGTCGCGGGAGCTGCAACATCGAAGCGGGAAGTCGGAGCGCGGCGACCGGCTCGATGCAGCGCACGCTGACCGGGCGCGGCCGCGCGTGCGCGAGCGGCTGACGGGCGCCGCGGTCACCGGCGCGCAGTGTGACCACGACCTGGCCGTCGGCGATCAGCTCGACGGCGCCCTCCAGCAGGAAGTAGGCGTAACCGTCGACGTCACCTTGCTGGAACAGGGTCGCGTCCGACTCGAGCTCCAGGACTCGCCCCGGCTCGAGCCCGACGCCTCGCGTCGTCGGAAGTGCCGGTGTCGGTGCGGTGGCCTTGAACCGCTCCGGCCAGAGCCGCACCGCGACCACGATCACTGCCGGCAGCAGCAGCACGTCGAACATCATCGCCGCGATCAGGCCGGTCGCGGTCAGCAGGCCGAAGTGCACCGTCGGCTCGAAGGCGGAGAACATCAACAGCGCGAACTGCCCGCTCAGGATTGCGGTGGTCGCGACCACCGCGCGACCGGCGCGGCGATAGGTCCGCATCAAGGCCGCCACTGGATGGCGCCCCTCGGCCCGATAGACCTTGTAGCCGTGGAACATGTGGATGGTGTCGTCGACCGCGATGCCGACGGCGACGCTCGCGACCACCGCGGTGGCAGTGTCGAGCCAGATCCCGAACACGCCCATGACCACGAAGATGAGCAGGATCGGCGCCATGTTCGGGATCAGGGTGAGCACCGTCTCGCCCACCGAGCGCCACAGGAACAGGAAGAATCCGAATAGCATCACGACGACCGCGAACAGACTGTAGATCTGCCCGCGGACCAGGAGCTTCTCGTGGTCGCTGAACATGCGCCCGATGCCGGCGATCTCCCATTGCAGGTCGCCGAGGTCCATCTGCCCGAGCTGGTCGCGCAGGCCGTCCATCACCCATCGAATCTGGAACGCCCCGCGCACGTTCAGCACCGCCGGGATCCGGGCGTGCTGGAAATCGCGATCGACGTAGTCGTAGAGGTCGCGGCCGTCGTAGATGAAGAGATACTGGCTGACGAGCTCCTCGTCGTCGGGCAGGGTCCGGAACTCCGGGCGCTCGGCGTGGAAGCCCCAGTTCATCTCCTCGATGACGTCGACCATCGACGTGACCCGGCCGACGCTCGGATGCTCGTCGAGCCAGCTCTGGATCTGCTTGATGATGCGTAGTCGCCTCGGATCCTTCAGCGCATCGCGCGACGGTGCGGTGATCACCACCTCCACCGGCATCACGCCGGAGACGTGCTGCTCGATCTCCCTGGTGGTCCTGGTCAGCTCGTGGTCGTCGTCGAAGAACCGGTACATGTCGGTCTCGACGCTGACCTCGAGCATCGGCACCAGTCCGACCGCGCAGCCGATGGCGGTGACGATCACGATGGGGCCGGCGCGACGGATGGCGACTCGGGCGAGAACGCTCACCATTCGATCGAGCCAGGCGCCACGTGCGGCCCGGAACTTCCACGGCTTGCGGTCGAGTCGCACCAACAGAGGAGGGACGAGGACCAGGCAGACGAAGTAGAGGATGAAGCAGCCGGCGCCGGCGACGAGCCCGAAGGCGGAGATCGGGCGCACCGGGCTCAGCCCGAGCGAGGCGAGCCCGGCGGCGGTGGTGAGCGTGGTATAGCGTGCCGGGCGACGGATCTCGTCGAGGGCGGCTCGGATCGCCGGGGCGGCCTCGAGGCCGCGCGCCGCGAAACGGCGCCATGCGCTGAAGAAGTGGATCAGCAGCGCGATCGCGAGCGCGGTCATCAGCGGTGGAAGGGTGGCGGTGACCAGCGTGTAGGGGCGGTCGGCGAGGACCAGCAGCGCCACCGTCGCGGCGGAGATCGCGAGCAGCGCCACCGCGGTGACCACCAGCATCATCTCGCGGCGGAACATCCACCAGATGAGCAGAAGACCGAGGATGGTCGTGGCCGGAACGAAGATCAGGGTGTCGCGCAGCATCGAGCGAAGCTGGGCCGCGTCCAACGCCACGTTGCCGGTGATCCCGTACAGCCACGGCTCGAGGCCGGCATCGGTGATGGCGTCCCGGAGATGATCCTCGAGCTCGACCGCGTCGAGGCTGTCGTCGAGGCCTCGGGGCCGCACGATCAGGGTCATCGCGGTCCCGTCCTTCGAGACCAGGATGCCCGGGGCGAAGCGATCCTCGAGCACGCGTGTCCGGCGCTCGTCGACCGTCATGTCGCGGGTGGCATCGAGACCGAGCAGGGGCTCGACGGTGAACTCGTCGGCGGTTCCGGAGATGCGGTCGATGTTGGTGACACCGAGCACGCGCTCCACCAGCGGGTGCAGCGCGGTCTGACTGGCGACGCGGTCGAGGCCGGCGAGGAAGGTGTCGGAGAAGAGGTCGTCGCCGGTGAACAGCGCCACCAGCACCTGGTCCTGCGGGAACCGCTCGCGCACCGCCGCGTCGATCACCACCGCCTCGTCGGTCGGCGGGAAGTAGTTGCTGATCGAGTTGTTGACCTGGAGGTCGAGCAGGATGCGGATCGACGCGGCAATGAGGACGAGCAGCACCAACGCGGCGGCAGGAAACGGGAGCAGGCGTCGCGTCACGATTGGAACCGCCCGGATGTCCGTCGCTTTGCCGAGGTCGAGAGCAAGCCAGCACGCAGACCAGCGCCACGCCGGCCTGGCGCGACCGATGCAGCACGCACCGTGTCACGCGGCCCGCATGCGCGTCGGCCGTCATCCGCCACGCGAGGCGACATGGCTCGGAGCCGGCTGTTCCGAGGGGCAGGATCGTACACGTTCGAAGGTGCTCGCGGGTACGTCGTCGTGCCCCCGACCATTGTCCTCATCCATACGCTAGCGGCAGGTGACGCGGCCCCTGTAGCCGCCGCTGGCGGCGCCGGTCGCGTCGGTCCGACGGCAGCCCACGGACCGCGCCGACAGTTACCGTCCCAAGCGGTGAACCCTTTCAGGAACACAGCGTTAGTGTGCTATTGTCAGACCACTTCTCAAGTCAACAGGGTGAGTGAGATGGTTGACGGTCGCCTGCCGTTCACCAGCGAGTCCGACCCTTCGACCGATGCACGCCCGCGAGCCGACACCCTGTGGCGCAGACTGTCGGCCGATTGGTCGCGTCGCCGGCCGCCGCGCCTCGCGTCCATCGTGCTCCTCGTGCTGGCGACGCTCGCGCCTCCGGTGCTCGCCGATCCGCTCGCTGACGGGAAGGCCCTGGCCCAGCGGGTCCACGACCGCGACCGTGGAAAGGATCTGAGCTGGCGGGGGACGATGGTACTCGCCGAGCGCGGCCGCGAGCCCCGGGTCCGCAACATGTTCATGCACCAGGTCAAGCTCCCGGGAGACGAGACGCGGTCGCTGCTGCGGTTCACCGCACCGGCCGACGTCGCCGGGACCGGGGTCGTGACCATCGACTATGCGAAGGGCAACGCCGATCAGTGGGTCTACCTGCCGGCGCTCAAGCGGTCGCGCCGAATCTCTGCCGATCGACGTGGCGGTCGCTTCGTCGGCTCGGACTACTACTACGAGGACCTGCAGGTGCGGAAGGTCTCGCTCGACCGCCATCGCCATCTCGGTCGGGAGAAGATGTTCAACGCCGACGTCGACGTGCTGGAGAGCGTTCCGGTCGACCCCTCGAACTCTGTCTATGGCAAGCGCGTCACGTGGATCCACCCCGGCACGCTGCTGCCGCTGCGTGTCGATTTCTTCGAGCCGGGTGGCGCCGAGCCGTTGAAGCGCCTGCTCGTCCACAAGATCGAGAAGATCCAGGGCTACTGGACGGTCACGGATACCAGCATGACGGACCTGAAGACGGGTAGTCAGACGCGTCTCGTCATCGAGCGCGCCGTCTACGATCGCGGCCTGCCGACGTCGTTGTTCTCGACCGCGGGACTCGAGGATGCCGGCCGCGAGACGGCCTACCGGCCGTGATGGGTCCGGCCGACGCCGGGCGCAGGAGGGATGGGAATGAAGCAGGTTAGGGACACTGCGCGCGCCTCCGTCGTGGAGTCGTGCCGGGAAGGCGGGCGAGAAGCGCGGTTTCCGCCAGCCTCTCGTCTGCGGTCGCCGATGCGATCGAGCGGCGCGCCGAGTCGCCGTGTGGCCGACGAGCCTGCGCTCCTGCCGACGGTCCTCGGGCTCGGCAAGGTGCCGACGCGCATCGGCGCGACCCTGGTCGGCGTCGCGCTGATGGGCCTTGCCGGCGCCGGGCTCGCGCAGAGCGGCGGCTCCAGCGCCCAGGGCTCGCAGGACGTCCTCCAGTTCGGGAGTCCGCCACCGTTGCCCGGCGACCCGAAGCCCGCGTCGGACGCACCCGCGAGCGGCCAGCCCGAGGTTCTGCAGTTCGGCTCACCGCCGCCGGTGCCGACCGACAGTGGCTCGACCACCACGAGCGGCTCGACCGCGCAGCCGGAGTCCATGCAGTTCGGGCAACCACCCCCCGTTCAGGGATCGGGAACCGCACAGGGCGACGTGCTCCAGTTCGGGACGCCGCCGGCGGCCACGGAGCCGCCGCCGCCGGCCGCCGGCGGCCAGCCCGGCGTGCTGCAGTTCGGCGCTCCCACCACTCCCGTGCCGAGCGGCGGCCAGCCGACGACCGCCGAGGTCGCCATGGCCGAGGAGCCGAGTGATCTCGAGATCGGGCTCGAGCGGCTGTGGCTCGAGGCCGGCATCCTTCCCGATGGCGGCACCGACGCCTCCACCAGCAACTACCTCCACGGCAGCGCGTTCGCCCGCTGGACGCCGGACCTCAACTGGGAGGTGCGCGCGGGGGCTCGGGTCGACGGCTACTGGCAGACCGGGACCCCGAGCGCGGACCGCCTGCGTCTCGACTACGGCGAGAGCTTCGTGCGCTACCGCACCGAGACATGGCGGGCGACCGTCGGCGCGCAGACGGTGTTGTGGGCGCGCGTCGACGAGATTCCGCCGAGCGACCGCCTCAGCGTGCAGGACATCAGCCGTTTCTTCGTCGACCGCTACGAGGACCGCCGTCGGGCGGTGCCCGCGGCGCGCTTCGAGCTCAATCGCGAGAGCCTGAAGGCCGACCTCGTGGTGGTGCCCTGGTTCCGCGCCGCGGAGCTCCCGGAGCAGGACAGCGTGTGGTTCCCGGTCAACCGTCGCGACGGGGAGATCATCGGCATCGAGCTGCCGGCCGCGCTGTCGACGGTGGTCGCGCGTGGCACCTTCGACGACGATGCCAGTGGCTCGGGCGGCGTCGGCTTCCGCCTGAGCGCGGCGGGGCGCGGCATCGACTATGCGGTCACCGCGCAGCGGGCTCGGCATTCGTTGCCGTACTACCAGCTCGACCCCGCGGTGCGGGCCGCCTTCCTCGGCGGTGCGAGCCTCGACGCCGCGCTCGCCGCAGCCCCGGGCGCGACCTTCGTCGGCCGTCATCCCTACACCACGGTGGTCGGCGGCGACGTCAGCGCCGTGGTCGGTGGCTTCACGCTACGGTTCGAGGGAACGTGGCTGAGCGACATCCCGGCGACCACCACCGACTTCCGGATGATCACCACCGAGGGCATCGACTGGGTCGCCGGGGTCGAGTTCTATCCCGGGGACGCGGACGCACGGGTCAATCTCCAGGTCGCCGGTCGGCACCTGCTGGACCCGCCGCGGATCCTCGACCGCGACGACGTGCTGGTGTTCAACGGCGAGATCGAGAGCCCGCTGGCCGATCGCCGGCTGCGCGGTCGGCTCCGGTTCAACGTCGGCCTCGACGAGTTCGATCTCTACGTGAATCCCGAGATCGCCTACGTCGCGAAGGAGCCGCACGAGCTCGTGCTCGGGCTGCACTACTTCGCGGGCGCGGCGGGGACTCCGGGAGGCTTCCACCGCAACCACTCGATGATCTCCATCGGCTTCAAGACCCGCTTCTGACGCGTCGGGCGCGGGGGCGGCGCACCGCCGGCAGGCGCTCAGGGGGCGCTCGCCGGCTCGCGTCGTCCGATGGCCTGGATGATGGACAGGAGCAGATCCATCAGCTCGTCGTCCTCACAGGCGTCGCCGATGCCGTCGCCGTCGCGGTCGGTCTGCTGCGGGTTGGGGTTGCGCGGGCAGTTGTCGTTGCGATCCGAGACCCGGTCGAGGTCCATGTCGGGCGGGCGACTGCTCGGGTCGAGCGGGTCGGACTGACCGCCACTCGTCTCGTCGAGGTCGGAGTAGCCGTCGCCGTCGTCGTCCGGGTCGACGCCGTCGGCCAATCCGTCGCCGTCGGTGTCGGCGAGGATGGTCACCGTGGCGGCCGCCGCGTTGTCGGTGGCGGCGAGCTCGGTGGTGGCGCTGGCGACGGTGGTGGTGGTGGCGAGCGCCCCGGCGTCGGCGACGGTGAGGCGGATGGCCACGCTCGCCGTTCCGCTACTGGCGAGCCCACCCAGCGCGCACTCGACGGTCCCGGCGCCGACCACGCAGCTGCCCTGGCTGGGGGTCGCGTCGACGCTCGTGCCCGGCGGCGCGCTCATCTCCAGACGGACGTCGGCCGCCCCGTACGGGCCGAGGTTGCGCACGGTCGCGTCGTGGGCGACCGCCGCTCCGGTGAGCCCGGTGGGCGGGGCGGCGACGGTGACCCGCAGATCCGTCGCCGCGGCCAAGGTCGCCACGCCGCCGCGATCGAATGCGCCGTGGATCAGACTGCTCGAGGAGCGTCCCGGCCGCACCGCGTGCGCCGGCCCGGGGCGTACCAGCAGCGGCAGGGTATCCCAGCTCATGCCGTGGTCGACGCTGCGCCAGAGCTCGGCACCGTCGCTCGCGAAGACGACCCCCGGGTGCGCGGGGTCGAGCGCGATGGTGCCGGCGGCCGCGGGCAGCGGCAGGCGCCGCCAGTTGGTGCCGGCATCCGTGGTCCTCAGCACGCCGCTCGGGGTAGCGGCGTACACGGTGGCGGCGTCGGCCGGATCGACCGTCAGGGCGTCGACGCGGGTCAGCACCGTCATGTCGCCCCCGACCGCGATGGACCAGCTGGCCCCGCCATCGGTCGAGCGGTACACCCCGCGCAGCTCCGGCACGCCGTCGTGGACCGGGCCGACGTAGAGCGTGCCGGGGGCCGACGGTGCCGCCGCCAGCGCGCCGATCGCGGTGGCGCCGGCGCCGGGGAGCCCGTTGCCGAGCAGGGTCCAGGTGTCGCCGCCGTCCGTCGACCTCGACACACCCGCGCTCTGGCTGGCGGCGTACACCACCGTCGGCGTGCCGGCCTCGACCGCGATGGCGGCGAAAGGCCCGGACGACGAGACCGGGACCGCGGCCCAGCTCGCGCCACCGTCGGTGGTGCGGTAGACCCCGGACACCGTGCCGACGAAGCCGACATTCGCATCGACCGGGTGCAAGGCGATCGTGAGCGGCACCTCGTCGGCCGGCAGTCCGCCGTCGGTCGGCTGCCAGGTCGCGCCGTCGTCGTCGGAAGCGACGATGCGGTGGTTGCCGGCCGCCACCGCCGCCAGCAGGCGCCCGGTCGCCGGCGCCACCGCCAGCCCGCGAACGCTGGCGCGGTCGATTCCGAGGTTCGCCGCGGTCCAGCTCGCGCCGCCGTCGGTGCTGCGCAGCACGCCGGCACGAGTGGTCGCGAGGCGGAGCTCGGGCGACGCCACCGCGAGGTCGTTCACGACGTCGAAGGTCGCGGCCAGATCCGGGCCGATCTCGGTCCAGCTCACCCCGGCGTCGGTGCTGCGGAACACGCCGTCGAAGGCCGCGGCGTGGAGCGTGGTCGGCGTCGCCGGGTCGACGGCGAGGGCGAGCAGGAACGGTGACGGTCCCGGGCCGACCGCTGCCCACCCGGCACCACGGTCGGAGGTCACGAGGAGCCCCCCACCGGCCACGCTCGCGTAGGCGATGTCCGCGTCGGCGGGGTCGACCGCCAGCGCGCGCACGTCCACGGCGCCGAGGCCGGTGCTCGCGCTCGACCAGGTGGTCCCGCCGTCGGCGCTCACGAACACGCCGTCGCGTGCACGGGCGTAGATCACCGACGGGGCGGACGGCGCGATGACGATGCCGTGGCGGGCGAACGAATGGGCGGTGGGAATCGTGCCGAGACGGCTCCAGCTCGTGCCGCCGTCGGTGGTGCGGTGGACGCCACCCGCATCGTCGGTCGCGTAGACGGTGTCGCTGGCGCTCGGATGGGCGGTCAGGCGGCGGGGCACCGCGTCGAGGCCGGAGTCGGCCCGTTGCCAGTTGGCGCCACCGTCGCTCGAGCGCCACACCCGCTCCGGGCCGTGTCGGTCGGCGAGGTAGAGGACGGCCGCGTCCAGCGGATCCACCGCCGCCGCCACGATGCGCAACCGTGACTGAGGGCGGATGCCCACGGTGATCCGGCTCCAGCTCGTGCCGCCGTCGGTGGTGCGGTACACCTCGCCACCGGCCAGCGCGAGTCCGACCGCGGGATTCGACGGCGCGAGCAGCACGGTCTCGACGCGTCCGCCCGCCGGCGCCCCTCCCTCCCAGGCGTTCGGCGCCGCCATGGCGCCCGTCGGTCCGCCGAGGGCGACCGCCACGGTCAGCAGCACTGTGCGAGCCAGGCGGATCAAGCGGCTCTCCCTCGGGTCGGGTGCCGACCGCGCGCTCGGGGTGGCGGCGGACGATGGGCGCGCCGAGCAGGCTACCCCGAGGGCGTGGCCGAGGAAACTCGCGACCGCCGGCGAGCGGCGCCGCGCGGGCGCCACGTCCACCGGCCCTCCCACCGCTACAGGCAGATCATCGCGCTGCGTCCGGTCTGCGGCACCCGCACCGGGAAGCAGACCTCGTCGGCGACGTCGCAGGCGTCGCCCTTGCCGTCACCGTCGCTGTCGCGTTGATCGGCGTTGGCGCGCGTCGGGCAGTTGTCGACGACGTCCGCGATGCCATCGCCGTCGCCGTCCGGATCGCTGGTGACGGCGGCGTCGAGCAGCGTCATGTCGATTCCCGCGTGGTCGCGGTTGCCGAGCAGCAGCGTCGCGTTGTCGCTCTCGACCACCGTGCCGGCGGGGGTGTAGTAGCCGACCTCGGCCAGACCGGTGCATCCGGTGAGGCATCGGTAGCGCACTCGCCACCGCGCGCTCGGCTCTTGCTCGACGTCGATCTCGTAGCTCACTGCGCGCCCGCCCGCCGGGATGGCGACCTCGGTGGCGCGCCCGGCGAGGCCGGTGCCGGCGGCGGTGTCGAACGCGCTCACCTCGATGGTCATGCCGCCGCTCGGAGCGGTCCGCCCGGCCGGAAGCCGCAGCCGGCCGGCAATCGAGCTCGCCTCGAGCACGGTGAGATCGATGCCGGTCTGGTCGGTCGGCGCGGCGAATCGCAACGCGTTCAGGGCGAGCGGAGCCGTCGTCGCCCCGGCGTAGTACCCGCTCGGCACGTAGCCGTCGCAGTCCGTGGCGCAGCGGTACTCGATGCGCCAGGCGGCGCCGGCGTCACTGGACACGGCGAGGGTGTAGTCGAAGCTCGATTCGCCGGCGGGGATGTGGCCGGCGAAGACTCCACCGGTCGCCCCGTGGGCGTCGTCGAAGCCACGGATCTCGACCGCGAGGCCGCCGGCCGGGGCAATCTGCCCCGCGGGCAGGGACACGGTACCGGAGATGGTGGTGGCGGCGAGAATGCCGATGTCGATGCCGCCGTGGTTGGTCGCGCCGGCCAGTAGGGTGGCGCCGGTGAAGCCGCCGCTGGTGCCGCCGGTGGCGTAGAACCCGTCATGCAGGCCGTCGCAGCCGGCGAGGCAAACGTAGGAGACTCGCCACATCGCGCTCGCGCTCGGTGGAGCGTCGATCCGGTAAGCGATCTGGCTGGTGCCCGCGGCGATGGTGACCTCGCTCGAGCCGGACTCGGTGCCCGCGGTGTCGTCCATCTCGACCCGCAGCACCACGCCGCCGGCGGGAGCCAGACCGCCGCCCGGCAGGGTCAGGGTGCCGCTCACGGTGTCGGCGTCGAGGACTAGGAAGGCGGAGACGTTGTGGTCCTGGCCGCCGGCCAGCAGCGTCGCCGAGGTGGCGTCGAGCGTGGTGCCTTGCAGGGAGGAGTAGAACCCCGGGCCGGCGAGTCGCTCACAGTTGGTCGTGCACACGTACTGCAGGCGCCAGCGCGCCGCCGGGTCGAATGCGGCGGTGAAGGTGAACGCGGCCGTGCCAACGATCCCGGGGGGGACGGTGACCGACTGCTCGAGCTCCGCCCCGCTGACGGTGTCGGTGGCGCGCAACAGAAAATCGACGTCGCCAGTGAACTCCTCGAAGCCGGGCATGTGCAGAAAGCCGGTGATCACGTCGGCGTCGAGCAGCTCGAGGTCGATGCCGGCATGGGCGGAGCCGCCGGCGACTGGCACCGCACCCGCGGGGTCCGCCACCGTCGAGGCGCCGGCGTGGTAGCCGGTGCCGAGGTAGCCCGCGCAACCGCTGGTGCAGCGGTAGCGCACCCGCCACTGCACGCTGGCGTCGCCCGGCACCGCGACCGCGTAGGCCGCCGACGAGTTGCCGGCGGTGATGGTGACCGCGGCGGTGAACACCGCGTCGATTCCCAGCGGCTCGATCTCGATGTCGACCGCGATGTCACTCGGCGCCGCCCCGGCGGGCAGCGCGAGGGTGCCTGCGATCTCGACCTCCGCCAGCAGGGGCAGGTCGGCGTCGGCGCGGTCGGTGCCGCCCACGAGCAGGGTCGCGCCGTCGACGAAGGCGGCGGCTCCGCCGTCGGCGAAGAACCCGGAGGGGAATAGTCCGTCGCAGCCGCTCTGGCAGGTGTAGTCGAGGCGCCAGCGCGCGAGCGCGTCGTCTTCGAGGTCGAGCGCGTAGGCGACCGACGACGTGCCCTCGGCGATGGTGACCTCGACCTCGGCGGTGTCGGCCACGCCCTCGGTGTCGAATGCGGTGACGCGAATGGTCGTACCGCCGGCCGGCGCGACCCCTGACGGCAGAGACACCGTGCCGGCGAGCGTCGTGGCGTCGAGGACCACCAGGTCGATGCCCGCGTGATTCTGGTCGCCGGCGAGCGGCGTGGCCTCACCGAAGCTCGCCACCATGCCGGTGCTCGCGTGGAACGCGGTGTCGAGGAAGCCGTCGCAGGCGGCGACGAGGAAGCAGGTGTAGCGGACCCGCCACTGCGCCGCCGGGTCCGGTGGCACCTCGAGGGTGTAGGGAGCGGCGTTCGCACCCTGGGGGATGGTCACCGCGTCGGATACGCTGGCGCCCCCCGGGCCGAGGGCCTCGACGGTGATCGCGGCTCCGCCGGCCGGCGCGACCTGTCCGCCCTCGAGGCTGACCGTGCCGCTGATGGTGCGCGCCTCGATCAGCGTCATGTCGATGCCGGCGTGGTCCGCCCCACCCGAGAGCAGGGTCGCGTCAGCGAGCGCGAGGACGCTGCCGGTCGAGGGCACGGTCGAGAAGAAGCCGGCGACGTAGCCGCTGCATCCCCCGACGCAGGTGTAGCCGACGCGCCAGCTCGCACCGGAATCGCTCGGCACCGTGATCTGGTAGGCGATGCTCGACGTGCTCTCGGCGATGGTGACGTCGGTCGAGAGCACGGCGTCGCCGAGGGTGTCCACGGCACTGACCCGGACCGTCACCCCGCCCACCGGCGCGGTGTCTAGCCCGGGCAGGGAGATGGTCCCGGAGATCACGTCGGCGGCGAGCAGGGTGAGGTCGCTGCCGGGGTAGGAGGCGTTGCCGGGGAGCAACGCGGCGTCGGCCTCGTCCGCGACGGTGCCGGCGACGCCGAGCAAGCCGCCCGCGAGCAGACCGTCGCAGCCGCTCTGACAGAAGTAACGCACGCGCCAGAGAGCGTCTCCGTCGGGGGCGACGTCGATGGCGTATGCGACCGAGCTGGTTCCCTCGGCGATGGTTACTTCCACCTCGACCTGGGTCGACGAGTCGACGTCCTCGGCGCGGACCCGCACGGTCACACCGCCCGCCGGCGCGGTGCCGCTCGGCAGCGAGATCGTGCCGGAGATGACGTCGGCGGCGAGCAGCTCGAGGTCGATGGCCGTGTGCGTGGTGCCGCCGGCGAGCGCTGTCGCCGCGCCCGCCGTGGCGACCGTCCCGGATGTGGCGTGGAAACCGACGTCGAGGAACCCGGGGCAGTCGCCGACGCATTCGTAGGACACGGTCCAGCTCGACCCGGAGTCGCCCGAGGTCGGCACCAGGTAGGCGACGCTGCTGGCTCCTGTCCCGATCTCGACTGCCACCGACCGGACCCCGGAGCCACCCACCTCGCGCGCCACCACCTCGAGCGCAATCGGGCTCGGCGCGGTGCCGGAAGGGAGCGCGACGGTGCCCGCGATCGAGCCGGGCAGGGCGAGGCTCATGTCGATGCCGGTGTGGTCGGTGGCGCCGGCCAGGGCGTCGGCGTCCTCGAAGCTCTCCACCGTTCCCGCGGCGGCGTGATAACCGACCTCGAGCAGACCGGCGCAGGAGGGCACGCAGGCGAAGCCGACCACCCAGCTCGCCGCCTGGCCCGGGATCTCGAGCACGTAGTCGACGAACCCGGTGCCGTCGGCGATGGTCACCGAGGTGCTGGCGAAGGTGTCGCTCAGCGCGTCGTCGGCGACGACCTCGAGGTCGATGTCGCCGGACGCGAGGGCGCCGTTGCCGAGCGCGATCCGCCCGGCGATGGTGTGCAGCGCCAGCACCTCGAG
The DNA here is from genome assembly GCA_024234875.1 of Ectothiorhodospiraceae bacterium. Taxonomy (GTDB): domain Bacteria; phylum Pseudomonadota; class Gammaproteobacteria; order HK1; family HK1; genus JACKNM01. The sequence goes on from JACKNM010000006.1 coordinate 165,918, forward strand.
GTCGACGCCGGTGGAGCTGACGCCGCCGGGAACGCGGGTCGCGTTCCCGGGATCGGTGGTGGTGCCCGACCCGCTGTGGATGGCCTGCGTCACCCGCCCGGCGCAGCCCGACAAACAGCTGTAGGACACCACCCAGCTCGCGGCGGCGTCGTCCTCGACGTCGAGCGTGTAGGCGACCGAGCTCGCGCCCTCGGCGATGACCACCGTGGTGCTCGCGAGCGCCGCCACGCCGTTCGCGTCGGCCGCGACGACCGAGAGCTGCACCCCGCCGGCCGGCGCGAGCTGCCCCGAAGGCAGCGAGACGGTGCCGGCGATGGTCGCGGGGACGATGAAGGTGAGGGTCTTGTCGGTCTGGTCCACCCCGCCCGGGAGCAGCGTTGCGTCGGCGTCGGAGAGCACGGTGCCGGCATCGGCGTAGTAGCCGATGGAGATGTACCCGGTGCAGTTGCTGAAGCACGAGTACTCGACCCAGTGCCGCGCGGTGGCGTTGCTCGGGGCCTCGAGGGTGTAGGGCGCGGACGACGCGCCTTGAGGGATGGTCACCACCACGCTCGGGACCAGCAGGGTGTTGACGGTGTCGAAGGCGCGCACCGTGGCCTGGATGCCGCCGGCGGGCGCGGTGAGGCCGGAGGGCAGGGCCAACGTGCCGCTGATGACGTCGGCCGGAAAGAGCTCGAGGGCGATGCCGAGATGGTCGGTCCCGCCGGGCAACGTGGTCGCGTCGCCGAAGTACGGGCTGGTGCCGCTGGCGGTGAGGTAGCCGTTCTTGGCGAGGCGCGGGCAGTTGGCCGCCAACTGGCAGATGTACTCCAACCGCCACTGCTCGGTGGCGTCCTGTGGTACTTCGATCGAGAAGGGAATCGACGTGGTGCCGTCGGCGATGACCACGTTGTGCGAGTGGAAAGTGGACCCGTTCACCGTGCGCGACGCGCGGACAGTGACCGTGACCGGTCCGCTGGCGACGCCGCCGCCGGGCATCGACAGCGTTCCGGCGATGGTGTCGGTCTGTGCCGCGGCAGCCCGGGGCAGGGCGACGGTGGCGACGCCGAGGAGCAAGACGGTCAGGAACGCGCGCCAGACGGCCGCGGCGGGTGGGCTTCGCACCGGTGGTTTCCCCTCTTCGCGATGCGTGGTGCGCGGCGGTGTCCGCTCGAGGGACAGACTGGATCTCCGCGACCGCGTCGTCGGTTGTTGTCGGCGCAGGCTCGGGGCAGGTGGGATGTGGTGTCAACGGTCGAGCGGGCGGTTCGAGAACTGGCGCACGGTTCTCGGAGATCGAACCCTGCTCGAGCGATCCCGAGATTCCCAATCCGTGGTCGCGGTGGCGGCTTCGCTGCGGGAGGCGGCGCTCAGTCAGACGTCGCCCAGCGTCGCTGCAACGCGTCGGCCTCGTTCCAGCATTCCTGCACCAAGGTGGCGCGGGCGTCCCGGCTCGCGGCGCGGTCACCGCCAGTCAGCGCTCCGGCCCGCTCGACGAAGGTCGCCTCCAGGGCATCGCGCTCCGCCCGGTAGGCGCGCCACCGCCCGAGATCGCCCTCGAGCGCCGGGCGCAGGCACTTCTCCTGCCACCACCAGCGGCTCGCGGTGTCCTCCGCCTCGTCGGGTCGGGGGCCCTGGTCGGGGAGCGGACAGTCGGTGAAGAACGGGCGAAAGACGCCGAGGCAGGGCGACGGTGCCGCGGTGACCCAGTGCACCGCGCGGTCGGGCAGTAGCTCGCTGACCCACGACGCCGCGGTGTGGCCGGGATGGGTGCCGGTGTGGTCCGGGTGCATGCAGATGGTGCGGCCGAGCTCGTCGCCGCGCGGCAGCCGGTCCTCGGCCGTGGCGGCCGGGCCGTGATCGCGCAACGCGGCGAACATGCTCGCCACGTCGAGCGTGCCGGCGCCCGCCGCGAGCAGGGCGCACGAGCGCGCGTGTCTCTGGACCCCGCTCGGGCGCACCTCGGCCGGCCGATAGGCATGGGCGAAGTCGAGGCGACCGTCGGCGCGCAGCCGGCCCTCGCGCCGCGCGTGCTCGGTGAGCGCCGGGCTCGTCCGGTCCGCGTCGGCGCCGATCGAGAGCACGTTGGAGATGCTGCGCGCGGTCCGCACCCGCTCGGCGACCCAGAATCGGCCCAGCGACTCCACCACCCAGGCCTCGCCGGCGTCGGCGACGATGAAGCTGTTGTCGTAGGTGCGCGGGCGCGTGCGGCTGCAATCGCCGCCCTGACCATGGCGGTCGATGAGGCCGGTGAGGACGTCGACCGCCTCGGCGGCGCTGTGGCTGCGCTCCAGCGTGAGCCGCAGCAGGTCCATGCCGAGCACGCCGGGGGCGATCGAGGCGGGTATCGCACCGTGCACCGCCTCGTTGCCGACCACCACGCCGTGGGCATTGGCGCCCATCTCCGCGCCCCACATCCAGTGCGGAAGGCTGAGCCAGGTCTCCTCGGTGCGATCGGCAGCGGGAATCTCGACGTGGGTGAGGCGAAGGCGTTTGCGCGCCCCGGCCACGCCAGGGCCGACGTGGGCGAGGTATTGCGGCTCGTCGAACTCGCGGTCGCTGTTCTTCGCCAACAGCGTGCCGACGCCTGGCGCGGTCACGTCGGCCAGCGCCACCATGGTGTCGCACATCGCGCTCGGTCTCCGGTATTGCGTTCCGTCGGCGGGGGCGGCGTCACCCGCTGACGCCGATCTCGGCCACCTCGCGGAAGAAATGGGCGGTGCGCTGCGCCATCGCGCGCCGGTGCGCCTCCACCGCGTCGGCGTCGAGATCCGCCTTCGGTCGCGGCTCGAGGTCCCACCAGCCGGTGGGCTCGCGGCCGCGGACCAGCATCGCGGTGTCGCGCCGCGAGCGCGGCCGCGTGGTCGGGGTGACGAAGGCGATGGCGAAGCCGATTCTCCGGTCGTCGGACGCGTTGGCGTTCGAGCCGTGCACCACGCTGTAGTCGTGCACCGACATCTCGCCCGGGCGCAGCACGAGGTCGACCGCGAGCGACTCGTCCACCTGCTCGGCGATGCTCTCCTTGCGGAAGAGGATGTTGTGCGCGTCGTCCGGGGTCTCCACGTGCCGTAGTCGCAGCCGTTGCGAGCCCCGGATCACCCGCATGCAACCGTTGGCCTCGTTGCTGTCGGTGAACGCCACCCAGGCGCGGACGTGGCGCCCGCCCTCGAAGTCGGCATAGATGCTGTCCTGGTGCCACGGCACGTAGGCGCCGTCCCGCGCGTTCTTGGTGAAGAAGGCGGTCGAGTAGACGAGGATGTCCGGGCCGATCAGATCCTCGATCGCGTCGAGCAGCGTCGGGTCGTTGCAGATCTCGTCGAGCCAGGTGAACAGCAGGTGCGGCTTGAACCGCGAGAGGGTGAACAGCACCTCCTCGCGCGGCCGGTCGGCGACGCTCGCCTCGTAGCGCTCGAGCGCGGCGCGGTAGCCGGCGGCGCGCTCGGGGGAGAACACCGGAATCGGGGCGACGTAGCCGTCGCGCTCCATCATCCGGACCTGGTCCTCGGACAGCAGCTTCGGCACCGCGGGCACCCTCCCTCTGATCCGGCGCGAGCGCACGAACATACCAGTGGCGCGATCGGGGAGACAACACGGGCCGGCGCGCGCGTGCCCACCGGGTGACGCGGGGCGCCGGTGGCCGCGCGCCCGGCTGGTGATCGTGATCAGCCGACCGCCGAAGGCTCGGTGCTACGGTCGGCTTGCTCGCCCCGATCCGGTCGCTCGGCCCGATCGCCGGCCGGCGAGGCCCGGCGTCCGTTCACCCCCGGCGAGCGAGGAGGGACAACGTGAACGCGCGCATTCGATGGTGGCTGGCGAGCGCCGCGCTCGTCCTGGGCGTGGCGGCCCAGGCGCAGGACGATTTCCGCGGCGGGCGAATCGTGGTCAACGAGAAGCTCAGGGCGGTGGTGACGGTCAACCAGAGGAGCTACCAGCTCTCCGGCCGTGCCAGCGGCCACATCGGTTTCACGTTCGAGGATCTGGCCAAGGGGCAATTGCCGGTCGGGGCGATGAACGTGGTGTTCTTCGGTGTCGACCAGGAGGGCTTCACCCGGCAACCGCCCAAGGGTGACAAGGACGGTCTGCTCGCGTTCTCGCTCGACACCAGCCAGCCGCAGACGCTCGGCTTCAATCCGGGCCTGCGCGCGATCTTCGGTGATCTCCGTGGTCGCGTGGAGCTGTCGCAGTTCAGCGAGTTCCTCACCACGCCACCACGCGGGGAGCCCGACGACCACGATTTCACGGTCGAGACCCAGCCAGCCACGCTGCGCTTCGTGATGGTGCTCGACGACGTCAACCTCACCGAGCAGGGACTGCGTGGGGTCGAGCAGCGCGGCGGGCGGCTCGCGTTGGTGCTCACCGCCGACTCCGCGGTGGTCCACCAGGTGGAGATGCCGCGCTACGTGATCGCGAAGGAGTTCCTGCCGTTTCGCTACGACATCACGTGGATTCCGCTCGAGGTCGGGCGGCGGCTGTGTCTGCAGCCGGTGCGCGTGCTCGAGCGCATCGAGCTGCAGGGCACCTGTCCGTTCTGCTCGTTCGTGGTCGAGTTCTCCGGAGACGGACTGGCGTTCGGGCAGCCTGGCGTGAAGAAGCAGTGGGACAAGGCGGACGTCACCTTCGAGTACCGGGACTGGATCTCGGTCTGGAACGGCGCCTATGCCGATCTCACGACGGGTGAGGCGGATGCGTTGCGTGCCGAGGTCGACGTCGACGACTGTGTCGAGGTGTTCTTCGTCGAGTCGATCAGTCCGCAGGGGACCTGGGGCGGTGGCGCCACCTGGGGCAGTGGTCTCGCCTCGGCGAAGGTGATCTCGAGCGACGAGAACGCCAACGTCCAGCCGGTCAACGAGACCCATCTCGCCCACGAGCTCGGACACGTGGTCACCCTCGCCCATCCCGGTAGCGGCTACCCGACCGCGGGCGCGCCGTATCGCGCCGACGGCAACACCGGAACCCTGATGTGCCCGAGCGGCTTCTTCGCCGACAACCCGCGGGTCAACAGCGACGAGAACAAGACCAACGCGAACAATCCGCTGATGACGTTCGCGTTCAAGGTGCGCACCGCGCCGCCGGATTGCGCCGACGATGCGGACTGCGGGCCGTGCTACACCATCTCGCCGTGACCCGAGCGCCGGGCCGGTGAGGGCGGGCGGCGGCGTTCACCTCGCGCCGCCGCCCGCGCGATCTCCCCGAGGGTCGCCCGGCCTGGTAGGCTCTCGCCGGCCCCGCCGGTCGCGCGGGCCGCACCGGAGAGCCCCCATGTCCGCAGAGCTTCACGCCCGTTTCGCGCTCAACACGTACTCGTACACCCTGCACGGGACGATCGGCGACCACCTCCCCGCGTTCGCGGCGGCGGGATTTCGCGAGCTCGAGCTGATGATGTACCCGGGCCATCTCTGGCCGCTGGACATGGGCGCGGCCGAGCAGGCGGCACTGCGCCGCACGGTGGAGGGCCTGGGCCTGCGCGTGCGAACCCTCAACCAGCCGAACATCGACATCAACGTCACCGCGGCGAGTCCGGAGATGCGGCGCTACTCGCTGGACGTGCTGCGCTCGGTGGTCACGCTGGCCGGGGAGCTCGGTGCCGAGGGCGTGGTCATCGGCCCGGGCAAGGCGAACCCGCTGCTGCCGGCGCCGATGGAGCGTCTGGTCGGCTGGAGCTTCGCCGCGCTCGACGAGCTCCTTCCCCACGCCGAGTCCTGCGGCACGCGCCTGCTGATGGAGAACATGCCGTTCGCCTTCCTGCCCGATGTGGAGGGCATGATGTCCGCGCTCGAGCGCTACGGCGCGGACCAGATCGGCGTCGTCTACGACGTCGCCAACGCCCACTTCATCGGCGAGGACCTGACTGCCGGCTTCGCGCGGGTCGGGTCGAGACTGCACACGGTGCATCTCTCCGACACCAATCGCACGGCGTATCGCCATGCCCGTGTCGGCGCCGGTGACGTGGACTTCGCGCACGCGCTGGCGGCCGCACGCGCGGTCGGGCACCGCCGGCCCGCGGTGCTCGAGATCATCTGCGACGATCCGGCCGACGCGATTCCCGACTCGGCGCGGCGCCTGGCCGAGCTCGGCTGGGACAGCATCGGGGACTGATCGCCGAGCGGGGGCTCCTCGCCCCGCCGGACCCGCAGCCGACTCGCCGGTGGCCGCCTGCGACGCGGTGCGCTCACCGCTCCAGGATCATCTGGAGCAGCGGGGCCAGCGCGCCCTCGTTCAGGGTCGGATTCCGGCCGGCGGCGATCTCCGCACCGTCGCTCACTCCGTCGCCGTCGGTGTCGGCGTCCGTCGGATCGGTGCCGGCGGCCGCCTCGTCGCGGTTGATCAGGCTGTCGCCGTCGTCGTCGCGCGTGGCGTCGCTCGCATCGAGCGGGTCGAGGCCGTGCTCGGTCTCGAACGCGTCGCTCATCCCGTCACCGTCGTCGTCCGGATCGCAGGCGTTGCCGAGGTCGTCGCCGTCGGTGTCGAGCTGAGTCGGGTTCGCGACCGCCTGACAGTTGTCGTCGGCGTCGAGGACCCCGTCCCCGTCGGCGTCGGGTACGGGGCTGAGGATCGGCGGTGGCGCTGGCGGGGTCGAGGTGGCGGGCGGGGTGGCCGCGACGGTGAGGGTGTAGCTCGCGGTGGGGGCATCGAGCCGGTTCATCGTGATCCCCACCACGTAGGGCCCCACCGCCAGCTCGGGAACGGTGCCGGTGTTGTCGAACTCGACGACGATCTGCTCGCCGGGGGTCACCGAGACCAGGCCGCCGACGATGGCGGTGCTGCCGTCGGGGTCGGCGCGTCCGACCACCACGCCGAGCCGCTTGCCGCTCGTCGCGTGGTCCAGAGTCAGGGTGAGGCGCTCGTTGCCGGGGAAACCGATCGCGTACCAGTCGTAGATGTCGTGGGTGCTGCCATCGCCGGCGCCCACGCTCAGCTCCGGGGACTCGCCGTTTGCGATCGTGCCGACGACCCGGGCTCGGGAGAGGTACATCAGGGGCTGCGCATCGGTCGGCCCGTCGTTCGACTCGACCTCCGGCACGTCCAGCCGCGGTGGGGCCGGGGCCGGCCCGCTCCCGCGGTAGACGACCTGCGCCCAGCCTGGACTCCCCGGCCTGACCTCGTCGCAGAAGAACGTCGTGTTGGTGGTGCCGCCGACGCTGCCGAGCGTCGGATCGGCGAGCGTGATGGTGCCGGCGTGGTGCAGCTCGAGCGTGCCGCCGTCACCGCCGTCGAAGCAGCCACCGAGCCCGGTGTTCGGCGAGCGGCCGCCGTCGGCGTGCACCGTGCCACCGAGGTCGAGCGCCCCGCGTGAGACCAGGCGAACGCGCCCGCCGCTGCCGCCCCCGGCGGCGATGGTCTGGGCCGGGAACCCGAACTGGCGGGTCACCCCGTCGCCGCCGTTCGAGAACAGGGCTCCGGTCACGTCGATGTCGGCGGCGAACACGTCGAGGTTCCCGCCCGACTCACCGTGCTGCAGCGCGTTGCTGATCGGCAGGCCGTCGCCGCCGGACAGATCGATGGTGCCGGCGATGCGCGCCGTACCGGTGACGTTCACGGTGAGTGACGGCGCCCGGGTCGCCTTGGTCTCCTGCGTCGGTGGCTGTTGCACGATGCGCCCGTTGGTGCCGAGGGTGAACGAGCCACCGGACAGCACCACGTCGGCGCCGCGCGGAAGCGTCAGCGTGCCGTCGACGGAGATGGCCGCGAAGGGGCCGACCTCGAGGCTCCCGGTCAGCGTGACCGCCTGCCCTTGCGGCAGCACGAAGTCGCCCCACAACACCAGATCGGACACCGCTCGCGTGCGCTCGAAGCCCTTGTTGTCGGTCGCCGTCACGGTCAGTGTGCCCGGCGGAAGGGGATTGGCCACGTGCACCGTCAGTCGATCGCCGATCACCGTGCCCGGCGCCACCACGGTGTCGATGCCGAGCCCGCTCACCGCGATGGCGCGCACCCCCGTGCCGGCGTCGGCGAGGTCGATCTGTATGTCGTAGCCCGAATCGAGCCGAACCGCGCCGCCACTGTCGGGGGCGACGATGGTGAGCGCGGGCGGGGTGGTGTCGGCACTTCCGGCGATCGAGTCGTCGATGCTGCCGTAGTCGAGTGGCGCATAGATGGTGGTCGCACCGGCGGTGAGCGCGAGCTCGCCGTCGGTGCCGACCGCGCCGCCGCGAATGGTGAGCCGGGTGCTGGCCGTGAGGTCGACGCTTCCTGGCGCGCCGTCGGCACCGGTGCTGCCTCCGCCCACCCCGCCGCTGCCGCCGTGGGTGTCGAGGGTGGCGGCGGTCAGAGTCACCGTCGGTGCGGTGAGCGCGATCGCGCCGCCGGCCCCGCCCGAGCACCCGGAGCTCGGGAATCCGCTGAATACCAGGGTCGAGCCGCTGCCCCCGTCGGCGCGGATGGCGCCGGTGGCGGAGATGCTCGCGGCGTCGACGGTGAGGGTGCCGGCACGGACGCCGCTGCACTGATTGCAGGTCGCCCCGGAGCTGACTCGCGTTCCCGAGCGGCCGTCGAGCAGCACGTCACCGAGGAGCTCGACGGCTCCGCTCGACGCGATGGCGAGGCTCGGCCCCGGGAAGTAGTCGCAGGCTCCCTGCGCGTAGCGGATGTCGGCGTCGGCGGCGAGGGTGAGGCGGTCCACAGTGAGCGTCGTGCTGCTGCCCGCCTCGAGCACCAGGTCGCCGTCGATGACCAGGTGGCCGAAGTCGAGCGTCGGGCTGAGCGCGCGGAGGTCGTCGATGGAGCCGCCGGGGAAGACCGTCTGTGCGGCGACGCCGGTCGACACCAGGGCACCGACTGCGAGCAGCATCGTGGTGGTCGGGCTCGCACGCGACGCGAAGGTGGTGGCGCCGGGGCCGCATCTCGTCGTCGCTCGCGTCGGGTCGGTAGCGCGCATCGCCGTTCCCTCCCCCGTCCGGCGTGGCTGGTGGGTGGTCGAGCTTCCCGCCCGATGACCCTACCACGGCCGGTTCGGCGGATTCGAGGCTATGTGGCACCTCGGTGCTCGGGCGGATTGGAGCGCGGACTGCCGGATCGGACCTGATAAGCTCCGCGCGGCCAATCGTCCCAGCGTCGAGGAGAAGGGTATGAACGTCGGTTTCATCGGGCTCGGCACCATGGGCGCGCACATCGCGCGCAATGCGATTGCTGGCGGTCACGCCCTCAAGGTCCACGACCTTCGGCGCGAGGCGGCGGCGCCACACATCGAGGCCGGCGCCACCTGGGCCGACTCGGTGGCGGCGGTCGCAGACGGCGTCGACGTGGTGTTGCTGTCGCTCCCCGGGCCACGCGAGTTCGAGGCGGTGACCCTCGGTGACGGCGGGCTGGTCCACGCCATGCGTCCCGGCCAGGCGGTGTTCGATCTCACCACCAACTCACCCACCGTGGTGCGCCGGGCCGCCGCCGAGCTCGCGAGCAAGGGGATCCAGCTCCTCGATGCGCCGGTGAGCGGTGGTCCAGATGGCGCGCGCACCGCCAAGATGGCGATCTGGGTCGGCGGGGACCAGGCGACCTACGACCGCTTCGAGCCGGTGCTGCGCTCGGTCTCCGACCAGCCGCGCTACATCGGCCCGGTCGGCGCGGGGTCGATCGCGAAGCTGGTGCACAATCTGAGCGGGTACATCCTGCAGACCGCGCTGGCCGAGACCTTCACCATGGGGGTCAAGGCCGGGGTGGAGCCCGAGGCGCTGTGGGAGGCGGTGCGCCAGGGCGCGGTCGGGCGGCGGCGGGTGTTCGACACCATGTCGCGCCAGTTCCTCCCGGGTCGCTTCGACCCACCGGACTTCGCGCTCGAGCTCGCGCGCAAGGACGTGGCGCTCGCGTGCGAGGTCGGCCGCGAGTTCGAGGTGCCGATGCGCCTGGCGCATCTCACCCTGCAGGAGATGACCGAGGCGATGAACCGCGGCTGGGCGCGGCGTGACTCGCGCACCGCGATGCTGCTCCAGGAGGAGCGCGCCGGGGTCGAGGTGCGCATCGCGCGCGACGCCATCGACGCCATCCTGAAGGGCGACTGAATCGCCGCGCGAAGGGAGGGAGACGCGATGGTGACTCTCGACGAGGAGACGACGATAGCCGCGTCGCCCGACGTGGTGTGGCCGCTGCTGCGGGATCCGGCGACCGTCGCCGCGTGCATCCCCGGCGCCGAGCTCGCCGGTGGCGACGACGACGTCTGGCGCGGGAACATTCGCGTCAAGTTCGGGCCGACGGTGGCGGTGTTCCGCGGCGAGGCGACGCTCGACTTCGAAGATGCGGCACGCCGATGCACCATCGACGGTCGCGGCATCGACGGTCGCGGCGCATCGCGCGCGCTCGCGAGCTGCGTGGTCAGCGTGGCCGAGGCCGACGGCGCGACACGACTGCACGTCGCCGGCGAGTTCAACGTCACCGGGCCGCTGGAAGGGTTCGTCAATGCCGGCGGGGTGCACGTCGCGCGCGCGCTGCTGGCCGAGTTCTCCGCCAACGTGGCGGAGCGGGTCGGCGCGCAGGCCGACAAGCAGGTCGAGGTGCCGGCCGCGGAGACGTCCGGGGTGGCGGCGCCCGCGTCTCCCACGGTGTCGGCGCAGGCGTCCTTGCCGGTCGACCGGTCTGCGCCGGTCTCGGCGCCGGTATCACCGCCCGCCGCGCTCGGCGGCGGACGAATCGCGCTGCGGGCGTTGCTGTCGTGGCTCGCCAGTCTGTTCGGAAAGGGAGGGTCGAGGTCGTGAGCAAGCTCGAGGTCACCGATGTGCTCGCCCAGGCGTTCGTCGCCGAAGGCGTCGAGGTCCTGTTCACCCTGATGGGTGACGCCAACATGTACTGGTCCGCCAGGATGGATCAGATGCCCGGAGTGCGACTGGTGCACGCGCGCCACGAGCACTGCGCCTGCGCGATGGCGCACGGTTACGCCCACGCGACCGGCGAGGTCGGCGTGGCCTCCACTACCTGCGGGCCGGGCTTCACCCAGATCATGACCGCGCTCGCGCAGGCCGCGCGCGGCAACATCCCGATGGTCGTGTTCGCCGGCGATTCGCCGATCGGCGCCGCCTGGTATCTGCAAGAGATCGACATGGCGCCGCTCGCTCGCGGCAGCGGGGCGCATTTCGTGCAGATCCGATCCATCGACCGCGCGCTCGACAACGTGCGCGAGGCGTTCCACGTCGCCCGCACCGAGCGCCGCCCGGTGGTGCTGAGCGTGCCGATGGACCTGCAGCGCCAGCCCTATCCGTACTTCGCGGACTACGTTCCGTCGCGCGAGCTCGGCCCGGTGACGCAGCGCCCGCAGCCCGACCCCGTCCTGGTCGATCGGCTGGTCGACATGCTCGGCGAGGCCGAGCGCCCGATCGTGATCGGCGGGCGCGGCGCGGTGGCCTCCGACGCACGAGCGGCGCTGGAGGCGCTGGCCGAGCAGAGCGGCGCCCTGCTCGCGACCTCGCTGCTCGGCAAGGGGCTGTTCGACGGGAACCCCTATGCGCTCGACATCGCCGGCGCGTTCTCCAGCGACTTCGCGCGCGAGCGCTTCGCCGAGGCCGATCTGGTGATCGGCTTCGGCGTCGGGTTGGGTCACTACACCACCGAGGCCGGCTACCTGTTCCCCGGCGCCAGGGTGGTCCAGGTCGACGTCAATCCGCGCGGTCTGTGGCAGGGCCTGCGCACCGCCGATCTGCACCTGCGCGCCGACGCACGCGCGACCGCCGAGCGAATCGTCGAGCGCATGCGCGAGCGCGGGGTCTCTCGCGCGGGGTTTCGCGGCGCGGAGATGGCGGCGCAGATCGCGGCCGACTCACCGGACTCGAAGGCATTCGAGGTGCAGCCGGGCACGGTCGACCCACGGCAGGCGATGCGCGAGCTCGACGCGGTGATTCCGAAGGACTGGGACATCGTGATCGGCGGCGGGCACTGCTTCTCGATCGCGCTCACCCACATGCGCGGTCGCGACCCGCGGCGCTATCACCCGATGGTCGAGTTCGGCGCCATCGGCTCCGCGCTCCCGGCCGCCATCGGGGTCGCGGCGGCGCGCGGTGACGGCAAGGTCGCCCTGATCGAGGGCGATGGCAGCCTGCTCATGCACGTGCAGGAGCTCGAGACCATCCGCCGTCAGGGGATTCGGATGCTGGTCGCGGTCCTGAACGACGGTGGCTACGGGGCGGAGTTCCACAAGTTCCGCGCCCACGGCTTCGAGTCGGCGGCCGCGGCGACGATGCACGGTCGCGGTGATCTCGCCGCCGTCGCCACCGGCTTCGGGCTGCGCGGGGCGACCGTCAACCAGACCGGGCGCTTCGCAGCGTTGCTCGGCGAGCATCAGGGCGCGAACCACGCGAGCCTCTGGGACGTGCACACCGACGATCGCATCCCGTCGCGGGCGTTCCGGCGAATCCACTACGGGGAGGTGTGAACGCGGGCGGTCGGGGACTGGCTCCGCCGCAGGCGGTGCCTGTCCCCCGCGGAATGCGGTCGCGGTGCGGCGTCAGCGCGGGTGATTGCGCCGTAGCGCCTCCGGATCCCACTCGACGAAGTCCGGCCCGAGCTGGTCCAGCGTGCTGATGCCGATCTGACCCATCACCAGGTCGACCTCGTTGCGCAGGATGGAGACCGCCTTCGCGGCGCCGACCTGGCCCCCGGCGACCGCCCCGTAGAGGGTGCTGCGCCCGAGGAACACGAACCTCGCGCCGAGGGCGAGCGCGGTGATCACGTCCGAGCCGCGGCGGATGCCGCTGTCGAGCATCACCGTCATGCGGTCCCCGACCGCGTCGACGATGGCCGGCAGCACGTCGATCGACGCCGGCGCGCGGTCGAGCTGACGTGCGCCGTGGTTGGAGACGATGATGCCGTCGACGCCGGCGTCGGCGGCGCGCAACGCGTCGTCGGTGCGCATGATGCCCTTGATCACCAGATGCCGCGGCCACAGCTCGCGGAACCGCGCGATGTCCTCCCAGGTGAGCGAGGCGCGGGTCTGCTGGGCGACGAAGGTCGCGACGTCCTCCGCACTCGCGCCCGCCGTGGTGTACGGGGCCCAGTTCGGCAGATTCGAGATGCCGTGGCGGAGATAGTCCTTGAACCACAGTGGTCGGCGTAGCGCGTCGAGCTTCGATGCGAAGGAGAGCTTCAGGGGGCGGCCGAAGCCGTTGCGGCGATTGCGCTCGCGATTGCCGCCGACCGGAACGTCGCACGTCACCACCAGGGCGCGCAGCCCGAGGTCCGCGGCGCGGCGAATCATGTCGTGCGAGATCGCCTTGTCCTTGGCGACGTAGAGCTGATACCAGCCATGGTCGGGGGCGACCCGCGCCAGATCCTCCATCGAGGCGGTGGCGGCGCCGGACATCACGAACGGGATGTTCGCCTCGCGTGCCGCCGCGGCGAGCATGAGGTCGCCACCCCACCGGTAGTTGGCGATGCCGCCGGTCGGCGCGATCCCGAACGGGGCCGAGTACTCCTGGCCGAACAGGGTGGTGGTCTGGTCACGCTCGACCACGTCGACCATGTACCGCGGCATCAGGGGCCGACGGCGGAAGGCGTCCTCGTTGCGGTCGAGCCCGTTCTCGTCGTCGCAGCCACCTTCCAGGAAGTCGTAGATGACCTTGGGCAGGCGGCGCTTGGCGAGCTTGCGCAGATCGTCGAGATTGATGCAGTCGTCGATGTTCATGGTCTCGGAGCCCGCAGGCCGCGACGGGCTGGCTCGGGCGCGCCGCGCCGTCGGCGCCAGCCCGGAGCAGGGTGAGGAAGGGGCCCCGGCGCGCGTCCGGAGACATCGGACCCGACCGCCGCCACGCGTGCGGCACGCGTGGCGGCGGGGAAACGGGCCGCCGGCATCCTATCCAGCGACGGACCGGCCTTCAAGCCACCGACGGGCGTGCCGCCGGTGGCAGGCAGGCGGCGTGGCGACTACATCTTCGACTTGTCGATCCAGACGCCGTCGAGCTGCTGGTTGAGGTAGTGGCTCGACGAGATCGTCCAGCCCTGCACGAACGAGCGGTGCGGGATGATGCGATACCACCACAGCGTGATCAGCTCGTGCGCCTCCTCGTCGAGCACGCGGCGCTCGTAGCGGCGCATCAGCTCGCGCTGCTTGGCGAAGTCGCCCTCGCGGTTCATCTGGTCGTAGAGCTCCTCGAGCATCGGGTCCTTGTAGTACCCGTAGTTGTCACCGGAGCCACCGATGAACTTGGAGACGTCGGACAGGGGATTCACCACCGACTGACAGTTGAAGTCCGCCGACACGTCGAAGTCCTTCGTCTTGCGCAACGTGTCGTAGAACGGGCCGGTCGGCTGCACCTTCTGGGTGACCTTCATCCCGACCTTCGACCACTGGTCGATGGCCCACACGCCGACCGGCTTGTACGGCTGATCGACGCCACGGTTGTTGAACGTGAAGCTCAGATCGGGAACCCCGGCCTCGGCCAGCAGCCGTCTCGCCTCGGCGCGGGACTTCTCGATGTCCGGCCAGTACCCGGCCATCGACTGCAACTCCTCCTTGGTCGCCGCGAGCGGGTGGTTCGGGAACACCACGCCGCCGACGGTGCGCACGATCGCGATCTTCGACAGGTACTGCGATCCCTCGTAGCGGTCGAGGGCGAGGGTGAGTGCGCGCCGCACCCGCGGGTCGTCGAACGGCTTGCGGGTGTGGTTCGGGGTCACCAGCAGCACGCAGTTCCAGTCGCTCTCCTGCACCGTGATGCGGTCACCGAGCGCGCGCTTGAGGTCGTCCCGCGAGCTGGGTGGCAGGCCGCGGAACTCGATCGCCGCGCGATTGCCGCGGATGGCCTGCACTCGCACCGCTTCCTTGGGTGCCTGGATGGCCTTGAATCCGTCCAGGTAGGGCAGCGGCTGCCCGTCGGCCCCCTTGTGGTGGTAGCCGGGATAGCGCTTGCCCTCGACGAAGGCGCCGGCCTGCTCGGTGACGAACATGAACGGACCGCTGCCGTTGATGTTCTTGGCGTGCCACTGCATTCCGTGCTCGTCGAGATCCTTCTTGCTGTAGATCGCGTTGAAGGGGGTCGCGAGCGCCGGCAGGAACGCGCCCGAGGGGTACTTGAGGCGGAACACCACGGTGGTCGCGTCGGGTGACTCGACCGACTCGACCATCGACAGCTGGGTCTTGCGCGCACTCGCCACACCCTGGGGCGGGAAGATGATCTTGTCGAAGGTGGCCTTGACGTCCGCCGCGCTGAGCGGCGTGCCGTCGTGGAAGCGCACGTCCTCGCGCACCTTGAACGTGTAGGTCTTTCCGTCGTCGGTCGGCGCCGGCACGGTGCCGACGCACAGATCGCAGACGAAGTCGTCGGAGCGGCCGGGGTTGTCGGGATTGACGCGGATGAGCAGGCTGTAGAACGGCGCGATCGGGTGGATGACGCCGAACGTGGTCTCGGCGTGGAGGTCGTAGGAGGGCACCTCGCTCGCCACCACGTAGGTCAGGATTCCGCCACGTTGGGGATCCGCGGCGCGGGCCGCCGGGGGCGCGGTCGCCCCGCCCAGCGCGGCGACCAACGCCACCGCGAGCGCAGTACGGGAAAAGGGCTTCATGGTCGATTACTCCACCGTCGTTTGAGCCGGCGACTCGGCACGCACACGGGCGCGTGCTGCCGCGGGGCGCGCCGGGGTCGCGCTCCGGGACGGTGGTGACGCCTGGTCGGGCACACCACCGGCCTCCTGTGGCCGCTGCCGGATGGTCAGTGGACGCAGGAGGCCGGTGACGAGTGCTGGGACGGTCGCGCGAGGGCGATCGGGCGAGCTGGGGAGGGGACCCCGGTTCGGGCCGCCGAAGGACGCTCCTGTCGAAGGTCGCCGGATACGGGCCGACAACGCGGCGAAATCTACCACCGGGGCGTTACGCCGCATAGCGCGGCTCGCGCCCGCGCACTGAATGCGGCGCCGCAGCATCGCCCTCGCTCGCACGGTAGACTGTGTCCACGCCGCGGCGCCGCGCCGCGCGACCCCGGAGGCAGGCCGACATGAGCGACCACCCGGCGGAGGTGCCGTCACTACGCGACGAGGTGAGCGCGCTCGGGCACTTGCTCGGCGAGGTGCTGGAGACCCTCGAGGGCAAGGGCGTGTTCGCCCACGTCGAGCTCGCGCGCCAGGCGGCGCGCGCTCGGCGCGACGGCGACCCCGGGGCGGATGGGCGCTTTCGGCGCCTGCTGCGCGCCCTCTCGGCCGAGGAAGGGCTCGCGGTCACCCGTGCGTTCTCCACCTACTTCGGCCTCGTCAACCTCGCCGAGCGGCTGGATCGACTACGCCATCACGGCGGGCCCGAGGCGCCGGACGCGCCGCCACCGCGCGAGGGCCTGGCGGGTGTGCTCGGCGTGCTGCGCGAGCGCGGCGTCGAGCCGCAGACGCTCGCCCGCGCCCTCGACGGTCTGCTCTTCAATCCCGTGCTCACCGCGCATCCGACCGAGGCGGTGCGCCGCAGCCTGCTGATCAAGGAGCAGCGCATCGCCGACCTGCTGCTCCACCGGCTCGGCGCCACGGCGACGCCGCTCGGCGCCGACCGCCGGACACTGGAGGCGATCCGCGACGAGCTCGGCATCGCCTGGCAGACCGACGAGCATTTCGACCAGCCGACAGTGGCCGACGAGGTCGAGCACGTGCTCTTCTATCTCGCCGAGGTCGTCTATGCGGTGGTGCCCGCGGTGCATCGGGCGCTCGACGACGCGATCGACGTCGTCTACGGCGCCGAGTCGGGTTTGCGCGCACCGATGCGGATGCTGCGTTTCGGCTCCTGGGTCGGTGGCGACATGGACGGCAACCCCCTGGTCGGGGCCGAGACCATCCGCGCCACGCTCGAGCGCCAGCGCCGGGTGATCGTGCGCAAGTATCGCGACGAGGTCCGCGCGCTCTTCGACCACCTCAGCCAGTCGGAGACGCGGGTCGCACCGACGCGCGAGCTGCGCGAGCGCACCGAGACCTATCGTGAGCTGCTGCCCGGTGTGGATGCCGAGATCCCGATGCGCTATCGGGAGATGCCCTACCGCGTGTTCACCTGGATGATCTGGGCGCGGCTCGGCGCCATGCTCGGCGACGAGCCCGGTGGGTATGCGGTAGCTGCCGAGCTCGTCGACGATCTCGAGTGCCTGCTGCGCTCGCTCGAGGGGCACGGTGGCACCGGCAGCGGGGCGGTGGTGGCGCTCGTGCAACGGGTGCGGACCTTCGGCTTCCATCTCGCCAGTCTCGACGTGCGCGAGAACAGCGACGTGCATCTCGCCGCGGTGGCCGAGGCGCTCGGGCGTCCCGACCTCGCCGGGCTCGACAGCACCGCGCGCACCGCGTTGCTGCAGGCGGTGCTCGCCGCGGATGCCGTGCCCCTACCGGCTGCGCCGCGAGCCGACGGTGCTCTGGGACGAATGCTCGACACCATGCGCGCGATCCGAGACGGTTGCGCGCGCTACGGCTCCGACGCCGTCGGGCTCTACATCATCAGCATGGCGCGCGGTGCCGACGACGTCCTCGCGGTGTTGCTGCTCGCGCGCATGGCCGGGCTGGTCGACGCTGCGGGGGCGGTCGACCTCGACGTGGCACCGCTGTTCGAGACCGTGGACGACCTCGCGGTGGCGCCGGCGACGCTCGAGACGATGCTCCGTGATCCGGTCTACGCCGCTCACGTGCGGGCGCGCCGCGCGCGGCAGTTCATCATGCTCGGCTACTCCGACAGCAACAAGGAAGCCGGGCTGGGCGCCGCGCGCTGGGCCCTGCACCGGGCGCAGGTCGCGCTCATCGAGCGGGTCGAGCGGGTGGCGCCGGGCACCGAGCTCACGCTGTTCCACGGTCGTGGCGGCTCGATCAGCCGTGGTGGGGGCGAGACGCGCAACGGGATCCTCGCCGAGCCGCCGGGCGCCCTCGCGGGAAGGCTCCGGGTGACCGAGCAGGGCGAGATCATCGGCCAGAAGTACGGCATCCCCCGGATCGCGACCCAGACCATGGAGGTGGCGCTCGGCGCGCTGCTCGAGCGGCGCAGCCTCGACCGGCTCGAGCCTCCGGACGACGCGGACTGGCACGCGGTCGCCGAGCGCTTCGCGGCGGCGAGTCGTGATGCCTACGCCGCGCTGGTGCACGACGACCCGCGCTTCGTCGCCTACTTTCGCGCCGCCACGCCGATCGACGTCATCGAGCGGCTACGCATCGGCTCGCGGCCACCGGCGCGGCGGCCGGCCGGCGGGATCGAGAGCATGCGGGCGATCCCGTGGGTCTTCGCGTGGACGCAGAGTCGTCACCTGCTCACCGGGTGGTACGGGGTCGGTAGCGGTCTCGAGGCGGCGGCGGCCGAGTTCGGAGCCGAGTCGCTGGTGGCGATGCACCGGGGATGGCGCTTCTTCGCGGCCCTGCTCTCCGACGTCGAGATGGTGCTCGCGAAGGCGGATATGGGGATCGCGGCGCGCTACATGGAGCTCGCCGAGCCGGCTGACCGGGTGGTTTTCGACACCATCGCGGCGGAGTTCGAGCGCACGCGGGAGTGGGTGTGCCGGGTCTGTGGGCTCGACCGGCTGCTCGCGCGCAATCCGGTGCTCGAGCGCGCGATCGCGCTGCGCAACCCCTACGTCGATCCGATGAGCCTGGTGCAGGTCGACTTCCTGCGGCGGTGGCGGGAGTCGGGCCGTGACGACCCGGAGCTCGAGCGCGTCCTGGTCGAGACGGTGCGCGGAATCGCACGCGGGATGCAGAACACCGGCTGAGGCTCGGGGACGGGCTCCGCCGCAGGCGGTGCCCGTCCCCGCGGGGCATGCGGTCCCCGGTGATGGCTCACTGCCCGAGCGGCGTGAACCTCGTCTGCAGCCAGGCGCCGATGTCTTCCGCCTCTTGCGCGGTCAACGGCACGAAGCTCATGCGGTGCTCGGTGTGGGCCTCGGTCGCCTTCGAGCGCCAGGCGAGCTCGCGCATCCGCTCCGGGCGCTCCGGCGAGGCCGTCTTGTAGATGAGGGGGCCTGACGCGCGCTGGTTCCGCGGATAGTGCCAGTGCCCGCCCTCGCGCTTGCCGGCGCCGTCCTCGCCGTGGCAGCTCTGGCAGCGGTCACGGTACAGCGACGCCCCGGCCGCCACGTCACCCGGGACCACCGGTGCCGCACGTGGCGGCGGCGCGTCGGTCCCGGCCACGAACTGACGATCCTTGTCGTCGCCGGTGTCGAGCTTGCGCCGGAGCTCCACCGTCCAGCGGTGGGTATCGCGGTCGTAGCGCGCGACCGCGAGCACATCGGCGCGACTCCCGGTGGAGGGTCGGGTGATCGAGAACGGCACGCTGACGCCGTCGGCAAAGCGCATCTCGGGCGTGATGCGCAGCAGGTCGTCCTCGGTGAGCGACTCGGTGCGATGGCCTGCAGTCGCGTAGCGGCCGGCCTCGAAATCGGCGCGGCTCACGTAGGCGGGCACGCTCGCGTCGCCGAAGCCCAGCGCCTTGGCGTCGTTGTCGAGGTCCGGGGTCTGCCCGTCGTCGGACTTGCGGCCGTTGTACGAGCCCTCGCCGTGAACGAGGTGTGCGTCCTTGAGGGTGTTGGCGGGGCGCGAGCGCGTCGCTTGCCAGTGCCAGATGTCCGCCATGTCGCCCTCGAGCGCGGTGTGCATCGCCACCACGCCTTCGCCGATCGGCTCGTGCGCGGGATCGCCGGAGTCCACCAGATTGGCGTGGCAGTAGGCGGCGCAGCCGAATCCGCCGTCGCGAAACGCACGCTGGCGGTCGACGATCGGGAACATGAAGAACACCCGGTCCTCGCTCTCGACACCGGTGAGGGTGTCGTCGCGATTCACCGCGCGCGCCGCCGGTGCGCCCGGGTTGGGGGCGACGTGCGGCTGCTTGCGCCACTTGCCGTCGTGCATCTGCCATCGATTGCGGTCGATCGACGCGTCGTGGTTGGCGTCCTCGAAGTCGACCACGAAGTAGATGTGCTCGCCGTCCCAGGCCGAGCCCACGCGGATGTCGACCGGAACGACGTCGTAGAACTCGCTGAGGGGGTAGTTGTTCATCACCCGGGCGGGGAACACGGTGAGGTGTGCCGGATCCCAGTCGTCGAGCTTGCCGTCGGGGACGATCGCCCCGTCCGCGACGCGCGGCGAGATCACCACCTGAGGGGAGATTCGGGTCGGATCGGCCTGCTCCTGGAAGTCGAGGAAGAGCAGGTTCGAGCCACCGTGATTGTGGGAATTCTCGGTCACTGCCAGCGCGAAGTAGGTGTCGGCGGGGCTGGCCGCGACCAGCGGCGAGGCGAACGCCGCCAGCAGGGGCAGCGCACGTAGACGAGTCATCGGGTTCTCCTGCAGGTCCGTGCGACGCGGCGGAGCCCGGTTCCGGGCTCCGTCGACTCGGCGCCGATTCTACCGTTCGCGGTGGGCTCTCAGGCGGTGATGGTCACTCGTACCGACCCTGTCGGGGTCTCGAGATTCCCGCTGTCGTCGACCGCGCGGCAGACGAGCTCGTAGCTGCCCGGGCCTGGCGGCGTCCAGGTGTGGCGCCAGGACTCGCGACCATCGGCCGGATGCCAGCTCGCGCCGCCGTCGGTCGAGACCTCGACGCCGGCGACGCAGCCGCCACCGGTGTCGATCGCGGTGCCGCTGACCGACACCGGCCCGAGGCCGGCGGTCGCGCCGTCGCGCGGGGTGTGAATCACCGATGCGGGTGGCTCGTGGTCGGTGGAGGCAGCGGCCGGCACGAGGTCCGGCTGCAGCGTCGCCGGCTGCACGCCCATGTCGGCGAACAGGTTCACCGTCGCCTGCTGGATGTTGCGATCCGGCCCGTTCGGATCGACGCCGACCCGCGTGGTGTTGATGTTCACGCGCTCCGGCGGCACCCCGGTCTCGGTGTCGTGGTGGGCGTCGAGACCCCATGCCCACTGCACCGTCCCCGCCCCGAACACCAGCGCACCGCTCGCATGGCGGTACATCACCAGGTGGTGGGTCGCGGTGCCGGAATCGAACACCGAGCCGCAGTCCTGCACGTAGGGCACGCCGTCGATGGTGGTCTCCGAGAGCCGGAACAGGCCGGGTGGCCGGAAACCGTTGTCGATGTCCTCGTCCCACTCGTGGCCGAGCAGGCCCTTGAGCAGCACCGCGCACTCACCGGGGCGCAGCCTCGCCACCTCGGTGTTGCGCCAGAACCGCAGATGCGCGTACTCGGCCGGCACGATCAGTGGATCGTTGCGCCAGGCGTTGACGGTGAAGATGGTCCCGGTGAGCGCGTTCTCCGGCTGCGGCCCCTCCGGGTTGAAGGGGCGGGAGTCGCGCCAGGTTCCGGTCCACACGTCCGGCACCGGATCGATCTTCGCGTTGTCGTGGGTCTCCTTGTAGGTGACCAGCGTGCGGTAGTCCTCCGCGGAGCCGTCGATGCTGGGCTCCCATCGAGTCTTCCAGAACACCTCGTTGCCGCTGAAGAACCCGAGGTTCACACCGGCGTCGCGCGCGGCCTCGACGTTGCGGCGCTGGCTCGCCGACCAGTACTCGTCGTGGGCGACCGACAGGAACAGGCGGTGGTTCTTGATCAACTCGCCGCGGCGGTCGCTGTCGACCCCGGTGGTGTAGGTGACGTCGTAGCCGTTCGCCTCCAGGAAGCGCACGAACGGGTACTCGCCGTTGAAGACCGTGTTCACCGCGCGGTAGTGACGGGTCTCGAGCGGGCGGTTGTAGCTCACCTTGTAGGCGCGCGGTGGGCCGCCGTGCTGGCGCGGGTACTCGGGGTCGAGTCGGCCATAGGTGCAGTGACCACCGTAGCGGTTGTAGGCCTGCCAGGTGGTGTCGGCGGTCTGGAACAGGACGTCGGAGCGGCTCGCGTCGTCGCGGACCACGAAGTAGATGTGGCTCGCGCGCGGCTCGCGCAGCGCGATGCGCAGCCGCCCGTGGCCGAGCGATCCGTAGGCGTGGGCGACCGCCGCGGGGCGCTCGGCGGGCTCGGTGGGCGAGTTGTCGGCGCGCCAGCTCGTCGGGCCGTCGTCCATTCGCACCAGGCGAGCGAAGTAGATGCCCGAGGTGGCGTCGGCCGGTGATTGCCACGAGGCCGAGACCGCCCAGTTGCCGCAGTCGTAGAGCCGGGTGTCGGGATCGCGCAGGCCTTCGGGTTGCGCCTGCGGAAGCGGTACCGAGGGGCGGATGGTGTCGACGAGTCGCGCCCCCATGCCGCCGTAGTAGCCCATGCGGTAGATGTCGATGCGGTAGTCGTCGGAGTCGGTCTTGATCTTGAAGTGGATCGTCTCGCCGCGATCGATGCTGATGTCGTGCCCGAAGCCCTGGATACTCGGGTCGCCCCAGCCGTTGACGTCCCACTCGGTGCTCGGCGAGCCGGGGAGCAGATTCTCGCGGACGATCGCGTTCGACGACGTGCTCATGGGTCCTCCAGTGGTGCTCGACGGCCCGCTGCGGGGTGTCGGATCATCAGACGCTGTGGGGTCGGTGCGATCAGACCAGCAGGCCCTTCGGGAGCATCCCGTGCACGCCCTTCTCGCCGTTGACGGTCTGGGTCACGTGGAAGTCCACCGCCAGGGAGCAGAACGTGTAGGCCTGCTCGCGCGAGAGATTGGTGCGCGCGCAGATGAAGGCGATCATCTCGCGCACGGCCTGCTTCATCGCCTGGTCGAGATCCTCGTTGATCCCCATCGAGATGTAGTGGGTGGGGGTCTCGGCACGAGGCTGGGTGAGCAGCGGGTGAGCAGAGTCGGTCGCCCGGTGCAGCACGAAGGTGAAGGTGCCGGTGAGGCACATCTCGAGCGCGCTCACGCAGACCTCGCCGTCGCCCTGCACGCCGTGACCGTCGCCGGCGGAGAACAGCGCGCCGTCGTTCCACACCGGCAGGTAGAGCGTGCTGCCGGCGACCAGCTCCTTGTTGTCCAGGTTGCCGCCGTGCACGCGCGGCTGAATCGACGATACCGGCCCGAATGCGGGTGGCGGCGCCACGCCCATCACCCCGAAGAACGGCGAGAGCGGAATCTCCGTGCCCCACGGCATGATCCCTACCCGACGCTCGCGATCGACCCGGATGTGGGTGAGCACCGAGTCGTGGAAGTCCTCCGGGAGGGTGCCGAGCAGTGGGCGGATCATGTTGTAGCCCCAGTCCCAGCCGAGCTCGACCGCCTCGATCCGCACCTCCAGCATGTCCCCGGGCCGCGCGCCCTCGATGGCGATCGGGCCGGTGATGGTGTGGCCGACCATCCGCGCGCCCCTCTGGGCGGCGATGATGGCCTCGACCGCGGGGTGCACCCGCAGGCCGGAGTCGGGGGCCGGCAGGACCTCGGGGCGGCCGGAGACGCACTCGACCACCACGGTGTCTCCGCTCGCGACGGTGAGGACCGGCGGGAACTCCGCGCTGAAGACCCCGATGCGCACGGTGTCGGGGGTCGCGGGGAGGTGGTGTCGGGCCATGATGGTCTCCTCGGGTGGCGCCGGCGCGAAGCGTATCAGCTCGCGGGCCGGTTGCGATGCCTCGGACACGGAGTCTGGTCTCGCCACCGCCGCCGGAGCGAGAATGCGTCACCGGCGTCGCGCGCGAGAGCCCCTTGCGCCCCGGCACGAGGAGCGAGCTCATGGCCACCGGAGCCCACAAGATCGAGTACGAGGTGCTGAAGGGCTGGGAGCAGATGCCCGAGGGGTGGTCGTTCGTCGAGGTGGCCGGGGTGGCGTGCGACTCCCGTGACCGGGTCTACGTCTTCTGCCGCGGTGATCACCCGATGATCGTCTTCGACAAGGAGGGGCGGTTCCTCGACGCCTGGGGCGAGGGTGTGTTCGCCAATCCCCACGGCATCTTCATCGACGACCGCGACCGGGTGTGGTGCGTCGACAACGGCGACCACACCGTGCGCCGATTCGACACCGCCGGGAATCTCGAGCTCACCATCGGCGAGCCCGGCGTCGAGGCCGACACCGGGTTCGAGCTCGACAAGTCGCCGGTGCAGCGCTCGGCCGGACCGTTCAATCGCTGCACCAACGTCGCGGTGATGAAGACCGGCGAGTTCTACGTCGCCGACGGGTACGGCAACGCGCGGGTGCACAAGTTCGCCGCCGACGGCACGCTCGAGCTCTCCTTCGGTGAGCCGGGCAGCGGGCCGGGTCAGTTCAACCTGCCACACGGCATCGCCCTCGACTCCGCCGGTCAGGTCTACGTGGCCGACCGCGAGAACTCGCGGGTGCAGATCTTCTCGCCGCGTGGCGAGTACCTGCGCGAATGGTCGTGGACGGCTCGACCTTGCGACCTCTTCGTCGACGACCAGGACAACATCTACATCGCCGAGCTCGGGCACATCATCCTGCGCCCGGTGCCGGTGCACTGGCGGTGGTTCCACGGCTGCCCGCCGTGCCACGAGGCCTATGCCACCGTGACCATCACCGACCCGGACGGCTCGCGGCACGCGGTCATCGGCGGGCCGAGCCCGTTGTTGCCGGGCAACTTCATCGCCCCGCACGGGATCTGGGCCGACTCCGAGGGCAGCTTCTACGTCGGCGAGGTCACGAAGTCGAGCGGGGGCTTCGAGCACTTCGCGCCGATGACCCCACCGACGTTCCAGAAGTTCATCCGTCGCGCCGGCTGAGCGGAGAACGAGCGGGCCGGAACCGCCCCCGCCGGCATCCGCAAGCGCTCAGTCGGCCGGGCGCACACCCAAGATCTGCGCGTGGCGATCGGCGTAGCGGTCCCACGCGTCGGGGTTGAGAATGCGCGGCGGACGCTTCGCGGCCAGCAGGTCGACGATCTGCGCCACCGTACCGGTCGCCATGTTGGTGCGCGCCTCGTGGGTCACGCCGGCGGTGTGCGGGCTGACGACCACGCGCTCGAGGTGGAGCAGCGGATGATCCAGCGCCGGTGGCTCATGGTCCCAGACGTCGA
This sequence comes from Ectothiorhodospiraceae bacterium, assembly GCA_024234875.1. GTDB lineage: Bacteria > Pseudomonadota > Gammaproteobacteria > HK1 > HK1 > JACKNM01. The sequence continues at coordinate 190,630 of JACKNM010000006.1, forward strand.
GCCCGGCACCGGCGATCTGCCCCGCGCGCAGCGCCGCAGCCAGTGCCGCCTCGTCGTGGATGCCGCCGCGCGCGGTGTTGACGAAGTAGGCACTCGGCTTCATCGCGGCAAAGGCCGCGGCATCGAACATCCGCTCGCTGCGGCTGTTCCGCGGGCAGTGCACGGTGACGAAGTCCGCGCTCGCGAGCAGCGTCGGGAAATCGACCGATCGCGCCCCGCGCTCGGTGAACTGCGCCGGGGTGATGAACGGGTCGAAGGCGATCACCTCCATCGCGAACGCGGCCCGGGCGATCGCCGCGACCCGCGTGCCGACGTGCCCGAGGCCGACGATGCCGAGCGTGCGCCCGTACATGTCGTGCCCCATCAGCGTCTCGCGCGCGAGCTCCGGGACCGAGCGCACTGCATGGTCGGCCTCGAGAATGCGCTTGGTGAGGCAGAGCATCATTCCGAATGCGTGCTCCGCGACCGCCTCCTTGTTGCCGCCGGCCTGGTTGACCACGAGGACGCCGGCGCGGGTGCAGGCGTCGATGTCGACGGTGTCGCAGCCCGAGCCGTTGGCCGATACCGCGAGCAGCGACGGACAGCGCGCGAGCAGATCACCGTGGGCCCAGAACTGGCTCGGTAGCTCCGAGCGGGTGGAGCGAATCTGGTAGACGTGGGCGGCGCCGAGCTCGTCCCACAGCGCCGCCTCGGGGGCGTCGAGTCGCAGGCGACGCCAGTCGATCTGTGGGTTGGCGGCGGTGTGCTCCTCGGCGATCGCGTGCGACCAGCGCTCGAAGAAGACGACTCGGGGCTTGCTCGACTCACTCATGGGGTTGACTCGGGGCTCGTTGCTTCGGGGTGGCGAACATAGCAGACCGGGCGTCACCGCGGGCGGCCGGTGACCTTGGTACCGGACGTCGTCGGACGATGGCTCTGGATGCGACCCTCCGTCCGGTGTACAAGCTGCGGCTCATGGCAACCCCGGAGCACGTCCCGATGACCGCCGGCCTGCACGACGAACAGATCCCTCGCGAGATCGACCCGGAAACCGGGCTTCCCATCGGACCCCCGGTGGCCGACCCCTCGCCCGCCGCACGGCCGGGGCGCATCGTGTTGGAAGGCCGGTGGTGCCGCCTCGAGCCGCTCGATCCGGTCCGCCACGGCGACGAGCTCTACGCCGCAGCCACCCCGCCCGACAAGGCGGCGAGGCATCGCTACCTGCCGGACGCGGCGCCGGAGTCGCGCGCGGCCTTCCAGGGCTGGCTGGAGCGGACCGCGGCCGCCGCCGACCCGCTCGCCTTCGCGGTGATCGATCTGCGCAGTGGTCGAGTGGAGGGTCGCCAGACCCTGATGCGGATCACGCCGGAGCACCGTTGCATCGAGATCGGCAACATCTATTGGGGTCCGGCGATCGCGCGCACTCCGGTCAGCACCGAGGCGAACTACCTGTTCGCGCGTCACGTGTTCGAGGATCTCGGCTATCGGCGTCACGAGTGGAAGTGCGACGCGCTCAATGCCCCGTCACGCGCGGCGGCGTTGCGCTTCGGGTTCACCTACGAGGGCCACTTCCGGCGCGCGGTGATCATTCGTGGACGTAGCCGCGATACCGCCTGGTTCTCGATGATCGAGGAGGAGTGGCCGGCGTTGAAGGCGGCCTACGAGCAGTGGCTCGCGCCGGACAATTTCGACTCGGCGGGACGCCAGCGAACGCGCCTCGGCGTGCTGACCGCGGCCGCGCTCGGGCGCGGCTGACGCGGGGGAAACCCGGTACCCGCGGGCAGGTCAGCGCGCTCGCGGACCTCGCCCGGGCGCGGCTGCGGGGCGGCGGCCCTGGCCCCGAGATTGCCGCCGGTGCGAGCCGAATCCGGCCATCGCCAGCAGACCGAGGGCGAGCGTTCCGGGCTCGGGGACGCTCGCGAGCGTTCGGCCGTACTGCAGGTGGTCGACCTCCCAGTCGTCCGAGCTGCCGGCCATCGAGATCACGATGCGCCCGATCCCGCCTTCCGAGATCGCTCCGAAGAACCGGTCCTCGGCGGTCTCGCCGAAGGTCGAGCCATCCCCGACCGCGCTCGGCCCCACCAGTCCCAGCGACACGCCGAGGCCGTCGAAGGCCTGGAACGTCACCTCGCCGAGGCCGTTGTCGGGGTTGGCGAAGCCGACGTCGGTCCACACGATGCCGACATGTGTCGGCAGACCGCCGAGCGCGATGGCGTCGAACTCGAAGGTGAAGACCGAGGTGCCGCCGGGGAAGCCCGAGAAGAACGAGTGGCCACCCGCGCCGGAGCCGTCGACGGTGCCGTCGTCACCGTCGACCGAGTCGGTCTGGGGGCTCGGGCCCACCACGAAGCCGCCGGAGGTCGAGGTCACCCCGGGAGTGCTCAGGGCCCCGTCCTCGAAGTCCTCGAGGTGGAAGTACTCGGTGAACGTGAGGCCCGCGAAGGGGCTGTCGGACGACTGCGCGTAGGGCAGGGGACCGAGTAGGAGCGGCGCCGAGGCGGCGAGGGCGGGCGCCGCGAGCAACGCCAACGCGCATCCGTACCGCACCAACGTCCGGCCGAGAGTGTCACCGTCCATGTCCTGCCCCCATCGATCGGGTCGGAGCGACCCGCTGCGCGGGAATCTCGCTCCTGCGGGGGGTGGAGATCCGTGACGTGGCGCACGTTCGCGCGCCGTCGTGCACGCTGCGGGTGGTCGCGGGCCAGGCGCCGGGGGTGGACCCGGCACCTGGCCCGCGCGATCTCAACCGGCCTCGATCTTCGGCAGGAAGTACACCTCGGCGTTCTCGCGCAGCGGCTGGAAGTACGCGCTCTCGTGGAGCTCGCCGTCGATGGCGACGGTGGTCTCCTCCTCCAGGAACTCGCCGATCCCGGGGAAGCGCTCCTCCATGGCCTTGATCACGCCGCGCAGGTTGCGCGCCTCGATCTCGAACTCCTTCTGCCCGCCGGTGTGCTCGATGCTGGTCCCGGTGGACAGGACCACCCTGACCGTCACAGCTCCGTACCGCTTCGCTCGTCGATCGCCTCCAGCAGGCGCGGCGGGGAGATCGGCAGGTCCTGCATGCGCCGGCCGGTCGCGTTGGCGACGGCATTGGCGATGGCGGCCATCGGCGGGCAGATGTTGACCTCGCCGACGCCCTTGACCCCGAACGGGTGATTCGGGTTCGGGACCTCCACCAGCACCGGCTCGATCATCGGCACGTCGGAGGCGACCGGGACGCGATAGTCGAGGAAGCCGGCGTTGGTCATGTGACCCGCGTCGTCGTAGATGTATTCCTCGTTGAGCGCCCAGCCGATGCCCTGGACCACGCCGCCCTGGATCTGGCCCTCGACGTAGCTCGGGTGGATGGCGCGGCCCACGTCCTGAGCGGCGACGAAGCGCAACACCGTCACCCGCCCGGTCTCCGGGTCGACCTCGACGTCGCAGAACTGGGTCGAGAAGCCCGGTGCCTGGCCGCCGGCGTTGAGCGTGCCGGTGGCGCCGATCGGCCCGCCGGTGGCGCTGAACTTCGAGGCGATCTCCTTGAACGAGAGCGGCTTCAAGTCGCCGACGTTGCTGCTCGCCGGCCGCGCGTGACCGTCCTCCCAGACCACGGCGTCGACGTCGACGTCCCAGATCATCGCGGCGCGACGGCGCATGTCGTCGATGACCTTCTTGCAGGCCTCGATCACCGCCATGCCGGTGGCGTAGGTGACGCGTGAGCCGCCGGTGACGTGGCAGTAGGGCACCGCCTCGGTGTCGACCACCTTCGACTCGATGGCGTCGTAGTCGATGCCGAGCGTCTCGGCCGCCATCATCGCCATCGACGCCCGCGACCCACCGATGTCCGGGCTGCCGGTGGAGATGGCCGCGGTGCCGTCGGCGTTCACGGTGATGGTGGCGGCGGAGTCCCCGGCGCCGTTGAACCAGTAGCCGGAGGCGACGCCGCGACCCTGGTTGGGGCCGAGCGGGGCCTTGTAGCCGGGGTGGTTCTTGATCGCCTGCAGGGTCTCGACGTAGCCGCCGTGGGCGAGCTTCGGTCCGTAGACCATCTGGGTGCCGGGCGTGGCCGCGTTCTTCAGCCGGAAGTCGACCGGGTCCATGCCGATGGCCTTGGCGGCGATGTCCATCGTGCTCTCGACCGCGAAGGCCGAGATCGGGGAGCCGGGCGCACGATAGGCGGCGGCCTTGGGCCGGTTCGACACCACGTCGTAGCCGGTGGTGCGCTGGTTGGGGATGGCGTAGGGGGCGAATGCGCACATGCAGCCGTTCATCACCGGGGATCCCGGGAACGCGCCGGCCTGGTACTTGAGGATGGCCTCGGCGGCGGTGATGGTGCCGTCGCGCTTGACGCCGATCTTCACCGTCATCGAGGCGCCGGAGGTCGGGCCGGTGGCGAGGAAGACCTCCTCGCGCGACATCGCGATACGCACCGGACGCCCGGTCTTCTTCGCCAGCGTGAGCGCGACCGGCTCGATGTAGACCACGGTCTTGCCGCCGAACCCGCCGCCGATCTCGGCCGGGTTGACCTTGATGTCGCCGATGGTGATGCCGGTGAGCTTCGCGGTGAGGTTGCGCACCGCGAAGTGGCCCTGGCTCGACGACCAGAGCTCGCCCTTGCCCTTCTCCCAGTTGGCGAGGCAGGCCTGGGGCTCGATGTAGGCCTGGTGAATGGGCTTGGTCTTGTAGTGGCGCTCGATCACCTCGTCGGCGGCGGCGAAGCCGGCATCGAGGTCACCCATCTCGAACTGGATGCGCTTCGACACGTTCGACGGCCGGCTCGGCGCCGGCTCGACACCACGCGTGATCATGTCGTCGAACAGCAGCGGCGCGTCCTCGGCCATCGCCGCGTCGACGTCGATGACGTGGGGCAGGACCTCGTAGTCGACCTGGATCAGCTCGATCGCCTGCTTGGCGATGGCCGGGCTCGTCGCCGCCACCGCGGCCACCGCGTGGCCCTCGTAGAGCACCTTCTCGCGCGCCATGATGTTACGCGTCACGTGCCAGAAGTTGACCGCCAGGCGCTCGGGTCCGATGTAGGCGAAGTCGTGGTCGGGGAGGTCGGCGCCGGTCATCACCGCCTTGACCCCCGGCAGCGCGGCGGCGCGTGAGGTGTCGATCGAGCGAATGCGGGCGTGGGCGTGGGGGCTGCGGAGGATCTTCCCGTACAGCTCGCCGGCCAGGTGGTAGTCCGCCCCGTACTTGGCGGTGCCGATGACCTTGGGCACCCCGTCCGGGCGCACCGGCCGGGTTCCGATCCACTTGAACGACTGCTGGGCTGCTGACATCCGAGACTCCCGGGTTTTCGGTGGTGTTTGGCGAATGCTACGTCCCCCGGCGCGGGGTGACCACGGGGCATTATCGCCGCTCGGAGCGGATGCGTCAGGTCCGGGCGCCAACGGTGGACGGCGGTCCTGGCGGATCGCGGCGGGGACGGGCCGCGCTCGGCGCGGCATCCCGGACTGCGCTGGCGCTCCGTCCGGGCTACGGGTTACACGGGTCAGGCGCGCAGACGGTAGTCGTTGCCCGCCTGGTCGGCGCCGCGCATCAGGAAGATCGAGTGCTCGGACATGGTCGCCCCGCCGCGTTCCCGGTGCATCCGGGCGGCGAGCTCGCGGTCGTAGAGGGAGCTCGTCGGCATCAGGCGCATGGTCATCCCCCGGCGTGGATGCGGTGAGGTATTCACCTCCGAGCCGTGCACCAGGTAGACGTCGTGGAGCGAGATCTGACCCGCCTCGAGCACCACGTCGACCGCCTCCGACTCGTCGTACTCCTGGCGCTGCAGCTCCTGTTGCAGGGTGAGCGCGGGATCGTTGCGCTGGTCGTGGGCGCGCAGGCGCTGGTCGCGGTGGGACCCGGGGATGAAGCGCATGCAGCCGTTCTCGGTGGTGGCGGCATCGACCGCGATCCATACCGTGCACGTCGCGAGCGGGCGAATCGGCCAGTACTGCCCGTCCTGGTGCCACGGGGTGCGCTTGCCGTTGCGCGCCGGCTTGGCGAAGAAGCTCATGTTCCACAACGTGATGTCGGGGCCGATGAGCTGCTCCACCATGTCGAGGATCTCGGGATTGCGCGCGTAGTTCAGGAACCGCATGTCGAAGTTGAGCAGCGCCGAGCAGTTGTCCCGGAACTCGGGGTGGTCGGGGTGCTCGGCCAGCAGGCGGTCGTGGTCGGCGCGGATCGCGGCGAGGGTCTTCTCGGGTAGACGGTAGCCGGGGATGACGTAACCGTGCTCGTGGTAGTGGGTGATCTGCTCGGGACTCAGCATCGAGGGGACTCTCCAGGGCGGGGCCCGAGCCGGGCGTCGGCGAGACGCGCCGGCTCGGGGCCGCGGTATCGACGTGGGCCTCAGGCGCCCGAGGGCGCGTACTTGCCGGCGACCTGCGGGGTCGGGGTGTCGAAGCCCTGCTTCTGGCGGTCGAGCCGCGTCTCGCGCTTCCAGCTCCGGCGCAAGTCGTCGCGCACCGTGATGTGCAGCCGCCCGAGCCCGTCGACCTCGAGCTCCACCCGGTCGCCGTCCTGGAACGGTGAGAGCCCGCGGTGGTTGGTGCCGGTGGCGAGGATGTCGCCGGGGTGCAGGGTGTGGATCGACGTCACCCACTCGATGCAGCGCTCGATGGAGTGGGCCATGTCGTCGGTGTTGAAGTCCTGGCGCACCTCGCCGTTGACCCACAGCCGCACGCGGCGCTTCTGCGGGTTCGGATACTCGTCGGCGGTGACGATGAACGGGCCGATGGGCGCGAAGGTGTCGCGCGACTTGGCCTGGTAGAAGACGTTGCGCTCGGGCGGCAGCCCGCGCGCCGAGCCGTCGATGAAGTTCAGGTAGCCGAAGACGTAGCTCATCGCCTCCTCGGCGCGGACGTGCGACGCGCGCTTGCCGATCACCACCGCGAGCTCGGCCTCGCCCTCGAACACCGTCGCCGGGGCGTCGGGCAAGATCATGGTGTCGCCGTCGCCGATGATTGCGCTCGGGGATTTGTGGAAGGCGTTGATCGGCGCCGGCGCGTCGCGGGTGCCGTCCTCCATGTAGTTCACCGCCATGCAGTCGACGTTGACCGGACGTGGCAGCGGGGGGCGCAGACGGACCTGGTCGAGGGGCCGCGCCGGACCCCGCGCCGCGGTGCGCTCCAGTGCATCGCGATAGGCGTCGAAGCGCTCGATGAGGCCGCTCACGAGATCGTGCGGGCCGGTGTGCGGGATGTCGCGCACCGCGTCGGTGACGTCGACCACGCCATCCGCGCGCACGACGCCGAGCCGGAAGTCGTCGAAGTAGCAGAGCTTCATTGGATCTCCTCGGAGGTCTCGGGGTCAGGGAACGTCGACCGCCGCCGGCGGGCTCGGCGTGGCGGCATCATCGCGCCGGCGTCGACCCCGTTCAACACCGGACGTGCGGCCGCCGCACGAGTCGGGGCCGGACCGCGACACGACCCGCGGCGACCGGTACATTCCCGCGTCGGCGGGCGCGCCGGCCCGCCACTCAAACCCACGAGGAACCCACCCGATGTCCAGACTGAGCCCCCTCACCGAGTCCGACCTGAATCCCGAGCAACGCGCGGTGCTCGACGCCATCGCCAACAGCCCGCGCGGGTTGCGCGGCCTCGTCGGCCCGTTCGGGGTCTATGCACGGGTGCCGGGGGTCGGCAACGCGGCGCAGGCCCTCGGTGCGGCGGTGCGTTTCGGCACCACGCTCGAGGAGAACGTGAAGGAGGTGGCGATCTGCACCGTCGGTGCCTTCCATCACTCGAAGTTCGAGTTCGCCGCCCACGCGCGCCTCGCGGCCAGGGCCGGGGTGGCCGAGGACATCGTCGAGGCGCTGCGCGAGGGACGCACCCCGAGCTTCACCGACGCCCGCGAGCGCGTCGCGCACCAGGTGGCGCGCGAGCTCCTGACCGCCCACGGCATCGCCGACGCAACCTACGCCGAGGCGGTGTCGCTGCTCGGGGAGACGCGGCTCATCGAGTTGGTGGTCACCGTCGGCTACTACGGTCTGGTGTCCCTCACCCTGAACGCATTCCGGGTCCCGCTCGGCGAGGGGATGGCCGACCCGTTTCCGGACCACCCGGTCTGACTCTGGCGGCCCTTCGACACGGGCTCCGCTTCGCGCCGCCTGGCTCGGGGAGCGGGGGCGGTGGCCCTTCGACTCGGGCGTCGCCTTGCGACGCCCGGCTCAGGGAGCGGGGGCGGGGGCCCTTCGACTCGGGCGTCGCTCGGCGACGCCCGGCTCAGGGACCGTGGGGGATCAGCCGAGCTCCGGGATCACCCACAGCGGCGGCTCGCCGCGGGCGACGCGTTGCACGTTGTCGTAGGCGTTGCGCAGTCGCGCGGTGTGGCTCTCGTAGGTGGGGCCGGCCAGGTGCGCGGTGAGCACGACGTTGTCCAGCGCGAGCAACGGGTTGTCGGCGGGCGGTGGCTCCTGGTCGAGGACGTCGAGGCCGGCGCCGGCGATGCGCCGCTCGGCCAGGCACGCGTGCAGCGCGCGCTCGTCGACCACCGGGCCCCGCGCGGTGTTCACGAGGATCGCCGACTCCTTCATCAGGGCGAGCGCCTCGGCGTCGATCAGGTGGTGGGTCGACGGGTTGAGCGGCACGTGCAGCGAGACCACGTCGGACTCGCGGAGCAACTCGTTCAGGAGGCGGAAGCGCACGCCGAGGGCGTCCTCCTCGGCCTCGGTCAGACGGGCGATGTCGTAGTACAGGACGCGCATCCCGAAGGCGAGGGCGAGCCGCGCGGTCTTGCGGCCGATCGAGCCCAGGCCGACCACGCCGAGGGTGCGATCGCGCAGCTCGTGCACGCGCGGGGTCTGGTTGCCGCGCCAGCGCCCGGCGGCGACCGAGGCGTGCTGCCAGATCAACTGCCGTGACACCGCGAGCATGAGCATGACCGCGTGCTCGGACACCGCGACCGAGTTGGCCCCGCCGTTGTTCGCGACCGGAACCCCGGCGCGGCGGGCGGCGTCGATGTCGGCGTTGTCGTAGCCCGCGCTCAGGAGCTGGACGAGCTCGAGGTGCGGGGCAGCGGCGTAGAGCTCGGGCCGAATCATGCCGGCCACGAAGCCGACCAGGAATCGCGCGCCTCCGATGGCGGCGTGATACTCGGGACTGTCGGCGGCGGCCACCACCAGCTCGAAGCCGCGCGGCGCCATCTCGCGGGCGAGCACGGCGGCATCGGGGAACGGGGTGACGAAGACGATTCTCGGCTGCATCGTTGGTCCTCGTTGGCGGAGGTGGCCTCAAGTCGCCGGCGCCACCGCCGCTAATGCTGCCATGAGCCGTCCCGCGCAACCATTGACCCTCGACGACCTGGCGCGTCCCGTGCTTCTCGAGGAGGAGCCGGACAGTGGGGGCGAGCTCGCCCTGGTGCTGTCGTCGATGACGGAGATCCTGCGCTGCCAGCGCGAGACGTTGGAGCGGCTACGCCGCGTGGAGGACGGCATCACGGAGCTGAGGGCGCGATTCGAGACCATCGTGTCGAGCACGCGAAATCGTACCGGGGTGCGGGCACCGCGCACCGAGGAGGCCGCGCGCTCGGACCGCCCCCTGTCGGATGACACCCTCCTGCGCGGCATCGAGACCGTGGTTCGGGGCGGCGCGCAGCGCTCGGACTGACGCGGTCCGAGGCGGCGTGGTCGGGAGTCCGCCACGCGCCGCCTCCCGGATTCCCGCTCTTGGCATGTCGCCTGGACGGAGCGCGAGCCCCGTCCGGGACCGGCCGCGCCGGCGGTGCAGTCCACCGCCGGCCTCCCGGGACGCCGCGGTTACGCGACCTTCACCTCGATCCCCATCTCACGACCCCGCTCGGCCGCGGCGGTGAAGTCCGGCATGCGATCGAAGTTCAGGTACCGGTAGACCTCCGGCGCCATGGCGTCGATCTTCCCGGCGTACTGCATGTACTCCTCGACCGTGGGCAGCTTGCCCATCACCGAGGCCACCGCGGCCAGCTCGGCCGAGGCGAGGAACACGTTCGCGCCCTGCCCGAGCCGGTTGGGGAAGTTGCGGGTCGACGTCGACACCACGGTCGAGTTCGCCGCCACCCGCGCCTGGTTGCCCATGCACAGCGAGCATCCCGGGATCTCGGTGCGCGCGCCGGCGGCGGCGTAGATGCTGTAGTAGCCCTCCTCCTTGAGCTGGTGCTCGTCCATCTTCGTCGGCGGCGCGACCCACAGCCGGGTCGGGATCACCGAGCCGGCGGCCTGCAACAGCTTGCCGGCGGCACGGAAGTGCCCGATGTTGGTCATGCACGAGCCGATGAAGACCTCGTCGATCTTCGTCCCCGCGATCTCCGACAGCGGCTTCACGTCGTCCGGATCGTTCGGACATGCGAGCAGCGGCTCGGTGATCGTGCTCATGTCGATCTCGATGATCTCGGCGTACTCCGCGTCCGGATCCGCGCGCAGCAGCTCCGGCTTCTCGAGCCACGCCTCCATCGCCCGGGCGCGGCGCTCGATGGTGCGCGCGTCGCCGTAGCCGTTGGCGAGCATCCAGCGCAGCATCACGATGTTCGAGCGCAGGTACTCGGCCACCGAGTTCTCGCTGAGGTCGATGGTGCAGCCGCCGGCCGAGCGCTCGGCAGTGGCGTCGGAGAGCTCGAATGCCTGCTCCACGGTCAGGTCCGGCAGGCCCTCGATCTCGAGCACGCGGCCGTTGAAGACGTTCTTCTTGCCCTTCTTCGCGACCGTGAGCAGCCCCTTCTGGATCGCGACGTAGGGGATGGCGTTGACCATGTCGCGCAGCGTGATTCCTGGCTGCATCTTGCCGGTGAACCGCACCAGGACCGACTCCGGCATGTCGAGCGGCATCACCCCGAGGGCGGCGGCGAAGGCGACCAGCCCGGAGCCGGCGGGGAAGGAGATGCCGAGCGGGAACCGGGTGTGGGAGTCACCGCCGGTGCCGACCTGGTCCGGCAGCAGCATGCGGTTGATCCAGCTGTGGATGATGCCGTCGCCGGGACGCAGCGAGATGCCGCCGCGGTTGGTCATGAAGTCGGGCAGCGAGTGCTGGGTCTCGATGTCGACCGGCTTCGGGTAGGCCGCGGTGTGGCAGAAGGTCTGCAGCACCAGATCGGCGGAGAAGCCGAGGCAGGCGAGCTCCTTCAGCTCGTCGCGGGTCATCGGACCGGTGGTGTCCTGACTGCCGACGGTGCTCATGTGCGGCTCGCAGTACATGCCCGGGCGCACGCCGTCCATGCCGCAGGCGCGGCCGACGATCTTCTGCGCGAGCGTGTAGCCCTTCTTCGACGCCTCCGGCGACTTCGGCCGACGGAACGCGGCGCTCGGACCCTTGCCGAGGACCTGGCGCGCGCGCTCGGTGAGGCTGCGGCCGATGATCAGCGGAATTCGCCCGCCTGCGCGCGCCTCGTCGAGGAGGACGTCGTGCTTGAGCTCGAACTCCGCCAGCGTCTGCCCCGACTCGTCGGTCACCTTGCCCTCGTAGGGCTTGACCACGATGACGTCGCCCATCGCGAGCTTCTCGACGTCGCACTCGATCGGCAGCGCGCCGGAGTCCTCGAGCGTGTTGAAGAAGATCGGCGCGATCTTCGAGCCGATGACCACGCCGCCCTGGCGCTTGTTGGGCACGAAGGGGATGTCGTCGCCCATGTGCCACAGCACCGAGTTGGCGGCGCTCTTGCGCGAGGAGCCGGTGCCGACCACGTCGCCGACGTAGGCGACCGGGTTGCCCTTGTTCTGCAGCGCCCGGATCTGCTCGATGGCGTCGGTGATGCCCTCGCGCGGGTTCTTCAGCATCGCCAGGGCATGGAGGGGGATGTCGGGTCGCGACCAGGCGTCGGGGGCGGGGGAGAGATCGTCGGTATTGGTCTCCCCGGCGACCTTGAACACCGTGAGCTTGATCTCCTCGGGAATCGCCGGTCGGCGCTCGAACCACTTCGCCTCGGCCCAGGCCTCGAGCACCTTGCGGGCGTGCGGATTGCCGGCCTCGGCCCTGGTGGTGACGTCGTGGAAGGCATCGAACATCAGCAACGTGCCGGAGAGCTGCTCCGCCGCGAGCGGGGCCAGCGCCTCGTCGTCGAGCAGCGAGACCAGCGGCTCGACGTTGTAGCCGCCGACCATCGTGCCGAGCAGCTCCACTGCCTTGGCGCGGTCGATGAGCGGGGAGGTCGCGTTGCCGCGGGCCACGTCGGCGAGGAAGGCGGCCTTCACGTAGGCGGCCTCGTCGACCCCCGGCGGGACGTTGTTGGTGATGAGGTCGAGGACGTAGTCCTCCTCGCCGGCCGGCGGCGACTTCAGCAGCTCGACCAGCTCGGCCACCTGCTGGGCAGAGAGGGGCAGCGGGGGGATTCCGAGCTTCCAACGTTCGCTGGTATGGGCGCGGTAGGCTTCGAGCATCGACGTTCTCCTGGCTCAGGGCCGGCACTGCGCGACGGCGGCGCGGCGGATGTCGGGCGTGGGTCGGCGACGAACGCGGCCCACGATGGGCATACGCTAGCCGATCCTTGCCCATGCATAAAATCGATATTTTGCATCGTATCCATGCGCCAGCCGCCAAGAGGCCGCCGCCGAGGTCGTTCGTGCGACGGCGCAATCACCCTCGTCGGGTGACCGGCGATGCCCGCGAGGCGCGAGAACGGCTAAAGCTTGCCGCCCGGCGGCCGACACTTGCCGGTGTACAGCCCTATCCGCGTGCCACAGGCACGTCGAGGGCGGTGGGAACTGGGCTCGGCAGATGCAGATCAACACCAACCTTGCATCGCTATTCGCGCAACGGCAGTCCGCGCGCCATCAGGGCGCGATCGAGACGTCGTTCGCGCGCCTGAGCTCTGGCCTGCGAATCAACGGGGCGAAGGACGATGCCGCCGGGCTCGCGATCTCGGAGCGGATGACCACCCAGGCGCGCGCGCTCGGGGTCGCCATGCGCAACGCCGGCGACGGTGTGTCGCTGGTGCAGACCGCCGAGGGCTCGCTGTCCACCATGGTCGAGAACCTGCAGCGAATTCGTGAGCTCGCGCTGCAGGCCTCGAACGCGACCGTCAGCGTGACCGACCGTCAGGCATTGCAGTCGGAGGTCGATCAGCTCATCCAGGAGATCCGACGCGTCTCCGAGGAGACGACGTTCAACGGCCAACAGATCTTCGACACCAGTGGCACCGGAGGTCTGGTCAACGACAGCAACAAGGTCGCGGTCATCGACGGCCTGCGCGGTGAGTGGCTGAAGGCCTCGGAAGATCGAATCGCCGAGTACTACGGGCTTCGTGGTGACGGCGCGTCGTTGCGGATCGTGCTCGACGACGCCCCCGACCCTCGCTACGCGGCGTTCGTCTCCGGCACCGTCGATCCCACCACCGGCAAGATCGTCGACCAGGAGCTCCATGTCGACATGGAGGACTTCGTCCCGCCGAACCCGCCGAACGGAGGCACCGCGCCGTTCTACAACGACCGCATCATCGCCCACGAGATGGTGCATGCGGTGATGGGACGGTCCACCACCATGGCGGCCTTGCCGACCTGGTTCCTGGAAGGCGCGGCCGAGTTCATCCACGGTGCCGACGAGCGCGTGCAGAGCGACCTCGCACGGGTCGGCAGCGCCGACGCGCTGGTGGGCCAGATCGCGGGCGCGTGGAACGGGAGCAGCGAGCAGTACTCCTCGGCCTATGTCGCGGTGCGCTACCTGCACCAGGCGATCAAGGACGACGGCGGCGAGGGCATCAAGGACGTGATGACGTTCCTGTCCCAGAACGCGGGCTCGACGCTCGACCACGCGCTCGCGGCGGTGTCCACCTCGGCACGATTCTCGACCGAGGCGGACTTCCTGACCGCCTTCACCGCTGCCGCCGGGGTCGGCTCCACGTATCTGCAGGACCTCGACAGCAGCGGACAGCTCGCGAACGCCGACACCGGGGCCATCGGTGGGCTCGACGCCGACGGTGGTACCGAGTTCACGGCTGCCTCCATCATCTCGGCGTCGTCGCAGTACACCGACGACCCGCTGCAGGGCTTCACCGAGATCTGGCCCGACGGGTACGACGTCCAGCCCGGCAGCGGCTCCGGGGAGCGCTATGCCTTCCAGGTCGGCACGTTCCGCGATCAGACCATCGAGACCGGGCGGCTCAAGGTCAGCGTCGAGGCGCTGAACCTCGGCAACATCGACCTCACGGAGAACACCGGCGCGGCGATCGTGCGCATCGACTCCGCACTCGAGTACATCGACCGCGCGCGCGCCGACCTCGGGGCCGTGCACGCCCGGCTCGAGTCGGCGATCACCGGCAACTCGATCGCGCTGGAGAACGTGACCGCGGCGCGCTCGCGCATTCGCGATGCCGACATCGCGGTGGAGACCGCCGGTCTCACGCGAGCCAACATCGTGCGCCAGGCGTCGCTGGCGATGGTCGCGCAGGCCAACACGACGCCACAGGTGGTGATGCAGCTCCTCGGCTGACGCCGCCGGCAGCGCGGCGCGTCCGGCGTCGGCGCGGTCAACTCACCACCCGGCGACGGGTGTTATCCTCGGCGGCCTGACGTCCAGCTCCGCGCGAGGTCGGCATGTCGCTCTCCACCCACCCGCTCACACCGCGTTTCGGGCTCGAGGTGCTCGGGGTCGACCTCGCGTCGGTCGACGAGGCGACGTTCGTGGCGCTGCGAGCGCTGTGGCAGACGGAGCCGCTGCTGTTGCTGCGCCGGCAATGCCTCGACGAGGCGGAGCTGGTCGCCCTCAGCCGGCGTTTCGGCGAGCTGCACGTGTTGCGCCGGGACTACGTCCATCCACCACGCCATCCCGAGGTCCTGTACGTCTCCAACCTGCGGACCGAGGCCGGCACCCGCCTCGGTACCCTCGGTAGCTCCGAGCTCGGATGGCATACCGACCAGTCCTATCAGCCGCGGCCGGCGACCGGTGCGGTGTTCCAGGCGGTGGAGGTGCCGGAAGGCACCGGGGCGACCGAGTGGTGCAATACCGTGCTCGCGTACGCGGCGCTCCCGGACACGGTGCGCGCGGCGATCGCGAGCCGGCGCGGCGTGTCGCGCTACAACGCCTACGAGCGCGAGACCGGGCTCGACGAGGCGCGCAAGGCCGCGCTGCGCGCACAGCACCCGCCGGTCGCGCATCCGCTGGTGCTCACCCATCCGGTGAGCGGCGAGCGCGGTCTGTACCTCGACATCAGCACCACCTATGCCGTCGAGGGGATGGACGACGTCGAGGCGCGGGCACTGCTCGCATCCCTGGCCGAGGTGATGACGCGACCAGAGCACGTCTACACCCACCACTGGCGCCCGGGCGACGTGATGCTCTGGGACAACGCAC
Source organism: Ectothiorhodospiraceae bacterium (assembly GCA_024234875.1). Lineage (GTDB taxonomy): Bacteria > Pseudomonadota > Gammaproteobacteria > HK1 > HK1 > JACKNM01. The sequence goes on from JACKNM010000006.1 coordinate 205,836, forward strand.
GGCTCTGCCACCGGCGCGACCCGATCGACCTGCATGCGCCGCGGCTCGCCAAGCGCACGACGATCTACATGGACCCGGCGCGGTTCCCGGTGCCGGCGGCGTAGGCCGGCTAGGCCGCCCGGGCGCCGGACAACATGGCCCGCACGCCGTCGGCGATCTTGCGCCGGTCCGGGAAGACATGGTCCTCGAGGCCCGGGCTGTAAGGGATCGGGACTTGCAGCGCGCAGACCCGGCGCACCGGGGCGCGTAGCGCCGCGAACGTCTCGGGGTCCTCGGTGACCAGCGCCGCGACCTCGGCCGACGCGCCGGCCGTCGGTCCCGCCTCGTCGGCGACGAGGAGGTGGCCGGTCTTGCGCACCGAGGCGCGGACCGCGTCGACGTCGAACGGCACCAGTGTCCGCGGGTCGACGACCTCGGCGGAGATTCCTTCCGCCGCCAGCGCCTCGGCCGCCGCGAGCGCCTCGTGGACCAGCCAGGCGAAGGCGACGATGGTGACGTCGGTGCCGGCACGCTTCACGTCGGCCTTGCCGAGCGGAATCGTGTGGTCGCCGTCCGGCACCGGACCGACCAGGCCGCCGAGTCGACCCGACTCGAACGAGATCACCGGGTTGTCGTCGCGCACCGCGGTCTTCAGCAGGCCCTTGAGATCCGCCGGGGTCGAGGGCAGGAGGATCTTCAGCCCGGCGACGTTCATGAACATCGAGTAGGGGCTCTGCGAGTGCTGCGCGGCGCGGCGCGTTCCGCCGCCGACCTGGGCACGGAACACCATCGGGAACGTCACCTGGCCCCCGAACATGTAATGGATCTTCGCCGCCTGATTGACGATCTGGTCCATGGCGACGAAGGCGAACGTCACCTGACTCCAGTTGACGATGGGGCGGAATCCCGAGCCGGCGGCGCCCACCGCGATCCCGGTGAGCGCGCTCTCCGCGATCGGGGTCGCCCGCACGCGCTGCGGACCGAACTCGGCGAGCAACGGCGGGGGTGCATCGGTGGCGAGGTGAAAGGTCCTCGGGTCGCGGCGCATCTCCTCGAGGATCGCCTCGGTCCCGGCCTGCTCGTACGTGATCTCACGCATGGTGGCGTCTCCTGGGTCAGTCGGCGAACACGTCCTCGAGCGCCGATTCCGGCGTCGGGAAGGGGCTGGCCTTGGCGAAGGCGACCGAGTCCTCGATGGCGGCGAGGATAGCCGCGTCCATCGCCTGCCACTCGTCCTCGGTGAGCTGCCCCTGCTGGGCCTGCAGATGGGCGACCAGTCGGCCGATCGGATCCTTCTGCTTCCAGGCCGCGATCTCGTCCGCCGGGCGGCTGTCCGGCTGATTGGGGCGCTCGGTGTGGGCGCGCCAGCGATAGGTCTTGCACTCGAGAATGGTCGGCCCGTCGCCGGCGCGTGCGCGCGCCACGGCGGCGGTCGCGGCGGCGTGGACGGCCAGCACGTCGTTGCCGTCGACCACCACGCCCGGGATGCCGTAACCGGCCGCGCGGCTCGCCACGTCGGGTTGGGCGAGGCTCTTCGCGGCCGGGGTCTGCACCGCGTAGAGGTTGTTCTCGCAGACGTAGATCATCGGTAGCTTCCACGCCGCCGCGATGTTCACCGACTCGTGGAACGGACCGGCGTTGGAGGCGCCGTCGCCGAAGAACGCGACCGCCACCCGACCCTCGCCCTCGAGCTGGGCGGCGAGCCCGGCGCCGGTGACGATCGGGATCCCGCCGGCCACGATGCCGTTGGCGCCGAGCATGCCGATCTCGAAGTCGGCGATGTGCATCGAGCCGCCCTTGCCCTTGCAGTAGCCGGTGGCGCGACCGTAGAGCTCGGCCATCATCCGATTCAGGTCCGCGCCCTTGGCGATGCAGTGGCCGTGACCGCGATGGGTGCTGATGATCTGGTCGCGTCGCTCGAGCGCCGCGCACACCCCGACCGCCACCGCCTCCTCGCCGATGTAGCTGTGCACCACGCCGTAGATGTCGCCGGCCCGGAAGTCGTCGGAGGCACGCTCCTCGAAACGGCGGATGGTCTGCATCTGGCGCAGCATCTCGCGTTGCAGCTCTGGGGACGGTGTGCTCATCGATGCTCTCCTGTGGGCTCACGGTAGGAAGCCGTGAGTTCCGCGAACGAGACCAGCTCGCCCGCGATGGCGCTGGCGGCGACCGTCGGTGGGCTCGCGAGCCACACCTGGCCGGGTCCCGAGCGGCCGGGAAAGTTGCGGTTGATTGCGCTGACCGTGACCTGCTCCGCGGCCGTCGAGGAGCCGGGGCCGCAGTTGGCGCAGGCACCGCACGCGGGCTCGAGGAGGGTGGCGCCGACGCGCTCGAAGGTCTCGAGGTAGCCGCGGCGGACGCAGTAGTCGCGCACCGCCCGAGTGCCGAACTGGAGGTAGAGCGCGACGTGGTCCGCCACGCGCAGGCCGCGCTCCGCGGCCCAGGCGAGCACCGCGTGGTAGTGGTCGAAGTCGGTGCGCTTGCCGGCGGTGCACGACCCGCCGTAGGCGATGTCGATGCGTACCGGTCGCGCGAGCTGGCCGATGGCGACGCCGTTGCCCGGATCCCCCGGCGCGGCCACCATCGGCGACAGCGCGGTGCAGTCCACCTCGATCACGGCGGCGTAGGGCGCATCGGCATCGGCACGCATCCACGGCTCGAGCGCGATGTCGACCCCGCGCCGCTCGCGCACGAAGCGCACCGTCTCCGCATCCGGCTCGACGATGCCGGTGAGCCCGCCGAGCTCCGCGGTCATGTTGGTGAGGGTGGCGCGCTCGTCGGTGTCCAGCCCGGCGAGCGCGTCGCCGGCGAACTCGAACACCTTGCCGATGCCGAGGCCGTCGCGAATCGAAGGCAGCGCGAGCAGATGGAGGACGACGTCCTTCGCGGTGATGCCCTCCGGCATCGGTCCGCGCAGCATCACGCGCAGCGTCTCCGGTACCGTGACCCGCACCGCGCCGGTCACCATCGCGTTGGCCATCTCGGTGGTGCCGACGCCGAACGCGAGGCAGCCGAGGGCGCCGCTGTGCGGGGTGTGGGAGTCGGTGCCGACGACGAGCTGACCGGGTAGCGCGTAGGTCTCGGCCATCAACGCGTGGGAGATGCCTTCCGAGCCCTCGCCGCCCGGCAGGTAGCCGTGGTCGACGATTCCGGTCTCGGCGACGAAGGCTCGATGGCCGTCGCTCAGCCGGCGCACGCCGGCGCCCATCTCGGGCGTGGCGTGAACCGGGCTTCGATGCGCGTACGAAAGGTGGTCCTCGAACGCGATCACCGTCGATGGCTCGTGCAGCGTGATCGGCTTGCCGCGCGACGCGTGGAGCAGGTGCGCACACATCGCGGTGTAGTACTCGTGGATGAAGCGCCAATCCGCGCGCACGAAGACGCCGTTGCCGGATACCAGGGTGGCGTCGGTGTCGGTGGTGGCGAGCACCCGACGCGCCAGGATCTTCTCGGTCAGGGTCCGCGGGCGCGCGGGCTCGGTCGGGCGCGGCTCGGCCGGTCGCGCGCCGCGCAGCCGCCGCGCCCCGTAGCCGAGCAGGCCGCCACTGCGCACGATCGCCGCCGCGAGCGGGTCGCGGTCCGCCACCAGCTCGTCGATCGCGATCGACTCACCCCGCCGTAGCCGCGCGACCAGGCCGAGATCGGTCGAGGTCAGCAGCCCGACGTTGTCCGCGTTCTGGCGGTAGATGCGCTCGAAGCTCTCCGCGATCACCAGGCGAATGCCGGCCGCGCGCTCCGCCACCGGGCTGTGCTCGCGAGACGAGCCCTTACCGTATCGTCGGCCGGCGACGGTGACCACGAATCCGCCGGCACGCACGGCGTCGACCCCGATCGGTCGGCGGCCATCGACGGTGAGTCCGAGGTAGGGGAATCGGCCCAGCGTCTCGTCGTAGTGGGTGAGCACGGGGATGGGGGTGATCTCGTCGGTCGACACGTCGTCGCGAAGCGGGCCGGCGGTGTCGGGGTCGACGTCCTCGCCCGCGAGCTGGCGATCGACGACGGTCGCGTCGCATGCGAGTAGCAGCACCCGCCCGTCGAGCCGGAACGTCGCGCCGCGCATGGCGTCCCCGGGCACCAAGGTCTCAGATCGCCATCGCCTGACCGCCGTTCACGTCGAGCGACGCGCCGTTCACGAACCCGGCCTCCTCGGAGGCGAGGAACGCGATCGCGGCGGCCACGTCCTCGACCCGGCCGTGGCGGCGGACCGGAATCGACTGCTCGATGCGCTGGCGCTCCTCCGGGCTCTGGCGCTCGGCGAGCAGCCGCTGCACCCGGGGCGTGAGGATGGCGCCAGGACAGACCGTGTTGCAGGTGATGCCGTCGGGGCCGAACTCCTGCGCGATCTGCATCGTGAACGCCTGCATCGCGCCCTTGGCCGCGACGTAGTTGGCGCCGGCGAACAGGCTCCCGTAGCGCCCGGCCTTGGAGCCGAGGTTGATGATGCGGCCGTAGCCAGCGGCGCGCATGTGCGGCAGCACCTCGCGAGTGGTGTCGACACAGGCGGTGATGTTGACCGCGATCACGCGCTCCCAGTCCGCGGGCGTCTGCTCCAGGAACCGGAACGGGGTGTGCAGCGAGCCGCCGATGTTGTTGACCAGGACGTCGACGCGGCCGGTGGTCGCCAACATCGCCGCCACCGCATCGGCGATCGCCTGGCGGTCGGTCATGTCGACGACGCGGGTGTCGAGGGCGACCCCGGCGGCATCGGCCTGGACGCGGGCCTCGGCGAGCGCGGCGTCGTCGCGATCCCAGATGGTCACCGTCGCGCCCTCGGTCGCGAAGCGCAGCGCCGCTCCGAGGCCGAGGCCGCTACCGGCGGCGGTGACGAGGGCGTGGCGGTCAGCGTAGCGGTGCATTGTCGGTCGCCTCCCGGTGGCCGGCGTCGGGGTCGACCTTGGCGTCGACGACCACCGGGCCACCGATTCGATGAGCCTGCTCGAGTGCGTCTCGGATCTGATCGGGGTGGGTCACGGTGAGCCCTCGCCCGCCGAGCCCCTCGGCCACGCGGGCGAAGTCGACGTCGGCGAAATCGACCGCGTAACGCTCGGGGCCGAGATTGTCGCGCACCATGCCGAGGCCTGCATTGTTGGAGACCAGGAAGACCACGTCGAGCCCGCGCTGCACGCAGGTCGAGATGGTCTGCATGGTCATCATGAAGCCGCCGTCGCCGGTGAGGCAGGTGACCCTGCGCTCGGGGTGCACGAGCTTGGCCGCCGCCGCGGCCGGCGTGCCCCAGCCCATGGCGCCCGTTCCTCCCGGCACCAGGAGTTGCTCCGGATAGGGCATGCGCAGGCCGTGGGTCGCCCAGATCCGGTTGGCGCCGGCGTCGAGCGCGACCAGGTCCTCGCGCGCGAGGAAACCCTGCATCGCGCGCACGAGATCGACGTGATGGACGCTGCCCTGGGCGCTGGCGAGGCCAGGCAGCACCCCGAAGCCGGTCTCCTCGCGCAGCGCGTCGAGCGCCGCGATGCGGCTCGCCCGGCGGTCGGAGCCGAGATCGTGGCCGGCGAGCGCGTCGAGAAGATCCCCCGCGTCGGCGGTGATCGCCAGATCCACCGGGTACACCCACCCGGCGTTGCGCGGGTCGACGTCGACCTGGACCAGGGTCTGCTCGCCGGGGCGGATCAGCTCGGGGTCACGGAAGCGCGTGTAGTCGGGACCCATGCTCGCCCCGAGCATCACCACCAGATCGGCGCGGGCGACGGCGCGGTTGGCGGTCGGGGCGCCCCAGGTGCCGAGCATCCCGACTGCCGCCGGGGACGTCTCGGCCACGACCCCCTTGGCGTTGTACGACGTCGCGACCGCGATGCCGCTCGACTCGGCGAGGCGCTGGAGGGCGGCGCCGGCGCGCGCCGCGAGCACCCCGTTGCCGGCGACGATCACCGGGCGCTCGGCACCGGCGAGGAGTGCGGCGAGTCGTGCCACCGCGTCGGCGTCCGGGCGCGCCGGCGTGTGCGCGTGGTAACCCGCGCTCGGGTACAGCCGCGGCTTGGTATCGGCCGGCATCTCCTGGCGGATGATCGGCGTCTTGAGCACCACCGCCGCCGGCCCCTGCCGTGGCAAGGTCGCATGCTTGACCGCCATCTGCACCCCGTACACCGCTTCTGCCGGCGCGGTGGCGTAGGTGCAGTACTTGGTGATGGGGCGTAGCGAGGCCATCGCGTCGGCGCCGTTGAAGTCGCCGGTCATCGTCTGATAGACGCCCATCTGCCCGTAGCCGTCGTAGTCCGACGTCTCGGTCAGCACCACCAGCGGCGAGCCGGCGAAGTGGGCCTCGATGATGCCCATGCCACCCATGGTGGTGATCCACGGACCCTGGCCCATCAGCACCGCGGGTCGACGAGTCAACCGGCCGACCACCTGGGCCATCACCGAGGCGATCCACTCGTTGCGACAGAGCACCACGTCGAGGGCGTCGGCGCGCGCGCGAAACGCGGGAAGGGACCACGTGATGCCGAGGCCGGGCAGGGTGAAGGCCCGGGTGATCCCGGACTCGACGAGGGTGGAGACGACCATCTCACTGGTCTTGGGCATCGTTTACTCCCGCGCCCCGGCGGGGCTCGAAGGCGATTGAAGAATGACCGGCACGCTGGTAGCGGCGGGGCTGGTACGCTTGCGCCACGATCGCCCCGGCCGCCGGGCTGGCGGGGTGACGCCGGACCATCGGGGGGAGACGCGGTGACTGCGAGCAGGCGAGTGCTGGTGACTGGGGCGTCGGGGTTTCTCGGCGCATGGATCATCGGGCGACTGCGCGCCGGAGGTTGGCAGGTCGACGCCTGCGATCTCCGACCCGATCCGACCCTGCTGCGACGGGTCGAGCCGGCGGCGGCCGAAGGGGTCGCCTGGCATCCCTGCGACGTCGCCGACGGCGCGGCAGTGGACGCCCTGGTGCGGGAGACGCGGCCGGACCGCATCGTGCACCTTGCGGCGTTGCTGATCCCGGGGTGCCGCGCCGACCCGGTCGCCGGCGCCAGGGTCAACGTCATCGGCCACGTCAACGTCCTGCTCGCGGCGATCGCCCACGGCATCGACCGTGTCGTCTACACCAGCTCGATGGCGGCGAAGCCGCGCGGCCCGGCCAACGCGCCGGCGAATCTCTACGGGGTGCTCAAACGGACCGGCGAGGAAGTCTCGCGCATCTTCCATCTCGAGCACGGGCTGTCGAGCGTCGGCCTGCGACCGAACATCGTCTACGGGGTCGGGCGCGAGGCCGGCGAGACCGCCGCGATCACGCTCGCCATGCGTGCCGCCGCGTTCGGCGAGGCCTACGAGATCCCGTGGCGCACCGCGACCTGCTTCCAGCTCGCGGCCGACGTCGCCGACGTCTACGTGCGCCTGCTCGACGCGCACTGGGACGGCGCGGTGGTCGGCGACGTGAGCGATGTGATCGAGACTTCCGACGCGGTGGTCGACGCCATTCGCACCGTGGTGCCGGACGCCCGCGTCAGCGTCGCGCCCGAGGAACGCATCGCACCCACCACGGGATTCGACGTCGCCGCGTTGGAGACGCTGATCGGACCGCTCACCCGCACCGAGCTGGCGGACGGGGCTCGCCGCACCATCGAGCATTATCGGCGTATCGGAGCCTGAGCCCCGGGCGCGCCCGCCGCGCTCACAGCGTCAGCCCGCCGTCGATCACCACCGTCTGGCCGGTGATCATTCGACCGCCGGCGCAGAGGAACAGCACCACCTCGGCGATGTCCTCGGGCTCGCAGCGGCGCTTGAGCAGCGACTGATCGATGGTCATCTGCTTGCGCGCCTCGCCCCAGTCCTTCTGCCACGGTGAGTTGACGGCACCCGGCGCCACCGCATTGACTCGCACCGCCGGGCCGAGGGCGCGCGCGAGGCTCTTGGTCATGCTCACCACGCCGGCCTTGCTGGCGGCGTAGGCGAGGCTCGAGCCCTGCTTGTCGAACGCCGCGATGGAGGCGAGGTTCACGATCGCGCCGCTGCTCGCGGTCAGCGCACTCGCGGCCGCGTGCGCGCAGCGGAACGAGCCGATCAGGTTCGTGCTCAGGATCTTCTGCCAGAACTCCTCGGTCATGCGGTCGAGCTCGCTCGGCGGAATCGGCACCGAGGTGCCAGGCGTGCCGGCGTTGTTGACCAGGTAGTCGAGACCGCCGAGCGCGGCGACCGCGTCGGCCACCATGCGCTCGGCCTCACCCGGTACTGCGACGTTGCCCGGCGCGGCGATCACGTCGAGGCCGTCGGCGCGTAGCGCCGCGACCCGCTCCGGCCCCGCGGGGTCGTCGGGCAGATGGTTGAGCGCGACCCGTGCGCCGGCCCCGGCGAGTTGGGTGACACAGGCGAGGCCGATGCCAGACGCGCCGCCGGTCACCAGTGCCCGGCGCCCTTTCAGATTCGCGGTGATCATGTTGCTGCTCCTCACGGTGCTCGACGTCATCGATCGCGTCCCCGCCGTCGGCGATGCGCTCAGCCCGGTGGGGTCCACGCCTCGGGCGCGCGTGACTCGGCGTCGGTCTCCACGTCGATGACCACCGGCGCGCCGAGCCCCAGCGCGCGCTCGAGCGCGGGACCGAGCTCACCCGGCCCGCGGACGCGTATCCCCTCGACGCCGAATGCCCGCGCCACCGCCGCGAAGTCCGTGGGCCCGAAGCGACTGGTCTCGTCCGGGTTGCCGTTGGTGCCCTCGTAGAGCTTGCGCACCCGCACCAGCCCCTGGGCGAAGCCGGAGTTGTTGTTCACCACCACCACCACCGGGATGTTCCAGCGGCGCGCGGTCTCGAGCTCCGGCAGGTGATAGTAGAAGCCGCCGTCGCCGCAGAAGCAGATCACCGCGCGCTCGGGGGCCGCGAGCTTCGCGCCGAGCGCGGCAGGGAACGACCAGCCGAGCGAGCCGGCGGCGCGCAGGTACGACTGCCCGGGCGCGAGGTCGATCAGGGTGCCGGTCCAGATCCCCGAGTAGCCGGTGTCGGCCACCAGGATTCCGTCGCGAGGAAGCGCGCGGGTGATCTCCGCGCACACGCGCTCGACCCGGGTCGGCGCCTCGTCGCTGGTGAGCAGCGGCGCCATCTCCGCGCGCCATGCCGCGACCCTGCGCTCGACGGACTGCGCCCAGTCGCGCCAGCCGCCGGCGGCGTGGAAGCGATCGATGAGCTGCTCGAGCAACCCGCGCAACCCGTCTTCCGGATCGCCCAGCACCCCGGTCACGTTCGGGTAGTTGCGCCCGATCTCCTCGCCGTCGACGTCGATCTGCACCACCGCGACGTTCGGTCCCGGCACCGTCCAGTTATTGGTGACCTGGTCGCCGGTGTGGCAGCCGACGAAGATCACGAGGTCCGCCTCGTGCGTCACCTGATTGCTCACCGGCGCGGAGTACGTGCCGATGACCCCGATCGAGCGCGGGTGCCGGGTGTCGATGATGCCGCGGCCTCCGAGCGAGGTGGCTACCGGGATGTCGAGCTGCTCGGCCAGCGCCAGCACCGCCTCGTGCGCGCCCGCCTGCACCGCGCCGGTGCCGACGACCAGCACCGGTCGTGAGGCGGCGGCGATGCGCTCGGCCGCGGTGGCCACCGCTCGCGGGTCGCAGGGTGTGCGCCGCGCCGGGATGCGCGCGAGCGCCGGGTCCGGCATCGCGGCGTCGGTGAGGCTCGCGGCCTCGATCACCTCGGCCTGCAGGCCGTTGAGGTCCAGGTGCACCGGGCGTGGGCTGCGGTCGGTCGCCGCGCGCAGCGCCTGGGCCAGCAGCAACGGCAGCTCGTCGCCGACCTCGACCTCGGCGCGCATCTTGGTCACCGGCTCGAACAACGGGCCGTGCCTGACCTCCTGGTAGGCATTGCGATAGCGATACGTCGGTTGCTTGCGCCCGGTCAGCGCGAGCACCGGTGCGCGGTGGAGGTAGGCATCTTGCAGGCCCGCCGCCAGATTCGCCGCGCCCACCGACTGCGCCATGCACACCCCGACCCGACCGCTCGCGCGGGCGTAGCCGTCGGCCATGTAGGCGACCGCCTTCTCCGAGTGGCCGAGGACGCGCTTGACCCCGACCTGCTCGAGCTCGACCAGCGTCCGTCGCAGGATCGCGTCCATGAAGAAGACGTGGGTGACGCCGACGTGCTCGAGCGCCTCGGCGAGGTAACGGGCTCCGCTCTTGATGGCCATCTCCAATCCCCCCTGTGGCTTGCGGTTGCGCGGGCGGTCTCAGGTGGTTCCTCGGGGCACCAGCTCGCAGCCGAGGTCGACGACCGCGCGCCCGAGATCACCACCGCCGAGGCGCGCGACGAGATGCGCTGCCACCTCGGTCCCGATGCGGTCGCGTGGTGGGCGCACGGTGGTGAGCGACGGGTTCGAGCAGGCCGCGAACTCGAGATCGCCGTAGCCGACGAGGGCGATGTCGTCGGGGACCGCGATGCCGCGGCGCTCGAGCTCGAACAGCGCGCCGAGGGCGAGGACGTCGCTCGAGAATGCGATCCCGTCGAGCGGGCGGCCGGTCTCCAGCAAGGCCCGCACCGCGTCGCCGCCGGCGGTGAACACGCGATCGGCGGCACGGTGCACGCGTGGCTCGGACCCCGCCGCCGCTGCGACCGCCTCGCGGAATCCGACCATGCGCTCCTCGGCGCGCGGGTCGCGCTCCATGATCGCGCCGACGTAGGCGAGGTGGTGCCGGCGACGTTCGAGGAGATGCCGCGCCGCCAGCGCACCGGCCAGCCGGTTCGAGAACCCGACGGCGCTGTCGACTGGTCGCCGACCGAGGGCCCACATCTCGACCACCGGACACTCCGCGCGCGCCAGCAACGTGCGGCCGCGTCGCGTGTGGTGCAGCCCGGTCGTCACCAGTGCCGCCGGTCTCCAGGTGAGGAAGGTCCCGATCAACGCTTCCTCGCGCGCGAGGTCGTACTCGTGGTGGCCGAGCATGATCTGATACCCGGCGTCGGCGAGCGGCGAGGACATCGCCTGCAACGTCCCGGAGAAGAACGAGTTGGTGACCGAGGGGACGACCACGCCGACGATCGGGGCGCGCGCCCCGGCCAGGGTGCCGGCGATCGGGTTCGGCCGGTAGCCGAGGCTGTCGGCGGCGGCATGCACGCGCCGCGCCAGCGCCTCCGACACCAGACCGGGCGTGTTGAGCGCGCGCGACACGGTCGCGATCGAGACCCTGGCACGGGCCGCCACCTCTGCCATGCGAACCTGCGCGCCGCCCGTCGCCCGCGTCCGTCCAGCCCCGGACCGGGACGTCACGCGCGGCGTCGAGCGGGCTCCGGCCATGGGTCGAGCGTGTTGCCTGTAAGCGATTTCGTCCGCTACCCTAGCCCAGCCACCACGGAGCGTGCAAACGCTTTCAGGAGACCCGGAGCCGGCTTGCTCGCGATGTCCGCGCGCCCGCCCGGGCCGAGGTCTCGAGGCGCCATGTCCACCGCTCGCGCGCGGGCGGTGTGCGCTGGCGCTGCCACACCAATCGCGACCGGCGCCCGTCTGGGATGCAACGGTCGCCAGCCGGAGGGGTCCGTACCGATGCCAGCTCTTTCCCGACGCTCGTTCACCGCGGTCGCGCTCGCCACCGCACTGCTCGCGACAAGCACCGTCTCCGCCGAGTATCCGGAGAAGCCCGTCACCATCGTCGTGGCCTGGGCAGCCGGCGGGGCCACCGACCTGGTGACGCGCGCGCTGCAGCCGGTGCTCGGCAAGCAGCTCGGCGCAGACCTGGTGGTCAAGAACATCACCGGGGCTGCGGGCACCATCGGCACCGCCGAGGCGGCACGCGCGCGGCCCGATGGCTACACGGTCCTGATCACGCCGACCGGGCCGTTGACCACGCAGCCGCACCTGCGTGACATCCCCTACGACCTCGACTCGTTCGCGCCGATCGGGCGTATCGCCGTCACCCCGATGCTGATGATGGTGCCGCCGAGCTCGAAGTATCAGTCGTTGCAGAACGTCCTCGACGATGCGAAGGCCAACCCCGGCAAGGTGAAGTTCGCGTCGACCGGAGCCGGCACGCTGCCGCACATCTCCATCCTCGGGCTGAACAAGGCGGCGAGCATCGAGACCAAGCACATTCCCTACAAGGGCTCGGCCAACGTGATGAAGGCGTTGCTGGGTGGCGAGGTCGACGTCTTCTCCGACCAGGCCCAGCTCGTCCCCAAGTACGATCTGCGCGCCCTGGCGTGCTGGTCGGCGGCGCGCCTGCCCGAGTACCCGGACGTGCCCACGATGAAGGAGCTCGGCTTCGATTTCGAGCTCGAGAACTGGCTCGGCGTCTTCGTCCCCAAGGACACCCCGCAGGCAGTGGTGGACAGGCTGTCCAGTGCGTTGTCGGCGACATTGCAGGACGCGTCGGTCGTCGCCGCGCTCGACAAGCTGAAGGTGACCATCGCCCACCTCGGGCCGAGTGAGCTCGCGGTGTTCGCCAAGAAGGACTACGACCGCAACCGTGATCTGCTGAAGGACGCCGGCCTGCTCAAGAAGTAGGCCGCGGGCCGCGCGACGCCGCTGCCGGCGTCGCGCGGCGTTCTTTCGACGGGGGCGCCCGGTCTCGGGCGTGCCCCATCCGCAGCGCGGTCAGGTGCGGCCGAGCCATCGGCAGTGACCGGCGGAGCAAGCGAGGGGCTCGTGCGCAAGGGTGTTCGCGACATCATCTTCGGGACCTGCATGCTCGCCGTCGGCGGGCTGCTGTGGTGGGAGACCTCGAAGCCGCGCTATCAGGCCGACAAGGTCCAGGACTACGGCTTCGATCCCGCATTCTTTCCGCGCGTGCTGCTGGGCCTGTGGTTCTTGCTCACCATCGTGATCCTGGCGCGGTCCGTGGTCGTGTGGTCGCAGGAGGTCGAGCCGCAGAACTGGGGCCGACTCGCCGGGAGCGTCGTGCTGTCGGCGGCATACATCTGGCTCATGGACGGCATCGGCTTCCTGTTCGCGAGCGTCGCGTTCGCGATCGCGATCATGGTCTTCCTCGGATTGCGCCGCCCAATGTGGATCGGTCTGGTCGGCGTGCTGTTCCCTCTGCTCACCTGGTACTGCTTCGTCTTCCTGCTGCAGATCCCTCTACCCACCTCGCCGTGGTTCGTCCGGCTATGACTGCCGGACGGCAGCTCGGTTACGCCGCGGGCGACGCCGGCCGAGGGTCGCGGCGCCTCGGGAGCGTGTGATGGAGAGTCTCGGCAACGCCCTCGTGCTGCTCGCGGATCCAGCCACCCTCGCCGCCATCGTCGCCGGCATCGTGTTCGGGATGATCGTCGGCGCGATGCCCGGGCTCGGCTCGGTGCTCGCCATCACCATCGCGCTGCCGTTCACCTTCGGCATGGACAAGGTGCCGTCGATTGCGTTGGTGCTCGCCATCTACTGCGCGTCGGTCTATGGCGGCTCGCTCTCGGCCATTCTCATCAACACGCCGGGGACACCGCAGTCCGCGGCCACCGTGCTCGACGGCTTCCCGATGACCCGCCAGGGCAAGGCCGATCTCGCCCTCGGCTGGGCCACCATGGCGTCCCTGATCGGCGGGCTGTTCTCGGCCGCGGTGCTCATCGTCGCCGCGCCGCAGCTTGCACGATTCGCGCTACGGTTCGGGGCGATCGAGACCTTCGCCCTGATCGGGATGGCGCTGACCTGCATCGCCGGCGTCTCGCGCGGCAGCATGTTCAAGGGCCTGCTGGCCGGTGTGCTGGGCCTGTTCCTGGCGACCGTGGGCACCGATCCGATGACCGGCTCGGTACGCTTCGATTTCGGGATCTTCGAGCTATCCGGTGGCTTCAAGCTGATTCCGGTGGTGGTCGGGCTGTTCGCGTTCGCCGAGGTGTTCAGCCGAATCGCGGAGCGTCGCACCGAGCTGCACGACGTGACCGCCGCGGTCGGGTTCAAGCTCGCCCCACTCGCGGAATGGCTTGCGCGCTGGAAGACCATCGTGCGCAGCGCGGTCATCGGCACCTTCATCGGAGTGTTGCCGGGCACCGGCGCGGCGACCGCGTCGTTCATCGCCTACTCGGAGGCGAAGCGGGTCGGGCGGTTCCGCGAGCGGTTGGGAACCGGTGAGCCGGAGGGGGTGGTCGCCTCGGAAACCGCCAACAACGCGGTGACCGGAGGCGCGCTGGTGCCCACGCTCGCGCTCGGCATTCCCGGCGATCCGGTGACCGCGGTGATGATGTCGGCGCTCATCATCCAGGGCATTCAGCCCGGGGTACGGTTGTTCGTCGACAACCCCGACGTGATGAACGCCGCGTTCATGGCTCTCATCGTCTGCAATCTGTTGATGTTCGCTGTCGGCGCGTTGGCCGCGCCGATCATCACCCGGGTGCTGCGGATGCCCGAGTCGATCCTGCTCGCGATGGTGCTGGTGCTCTCGGTGGTCGGCTCGTACGGGGTCAGCGGGCGGATGTTCGACGTCATGGTGAGCGTGGTGTTCGGCATCGTGGGCTATCTCTTCCGCATCTGTAACGTCCCGACCGCGCCGGTGGTCATCGGCATGGTCCTCGGACCGATCTTCGAGGAGAGCCTGCGCCAGGGACTGATCCTGACCGACGGCGACTTCCTCGCCTTCTTCGGTCCCGAGCATCCGATCGCGATGGTGTTGCTGGTGATCACCGTCCTCATCGTGGTCATCCCGATCTGGCGGCACTTGCGTGCGCGCTCGAGCGGGCCGAGCGCGCAGGCGGGGCGATGAGCGCTCGGCCGGTCCGGATCTGGGGGCGGGCCAGCGCCTTCAACCTGCAGAAGGCGCTGTGGGGGTTGGCGGAGACGGGGATCGCGTTCGAGCGCATCGACGCCGGTGGCGCCTTCGGTGGTCTCGACGCGCCCGAGTTCCGCGCCATGAACCCGAACGGGCGAATTCCGGTCGTCGACGACGGCGAGGCGGTGGTGTGGGAGAGCAATGCGGTGATCCGCTATCTCGCCGCCCGCTACGCGAGCGGCACGCTGTGGCCCGAGAGCCCGGCCGCCCGTAGTGAGGCCGATCGCTGGATGGAGTGGTTCCAGAACAACCTCTACCGCCCGTTCATGGATCTCTTCTGGGGGCTGGTCCGGACGCCCGAGGCGCAGCGCGACTGGCCGCGCATCGAGGCCCTGGTGGCGACGTGTGCCGGGCACTATCGCCTGCTCGACCAGCACCTCGCGACGCGACCCTATCTCGGTGGCGACCGCTTCACCATGGGCGACATCCCGGCCGGCACCTCGCTCTATCGGTACTTCGCGATGGACATCGACCGCCCCGACGTCCCCAACGTGCAGCGCTGGTACGATCGGCTGCGGGTGCGGGCGCCTTATCAGGCGCACGTGATGGTCCCGTTCGACGATCTGGTGGGGCGCCTCGACTTCTGAGGATGGGGCCGCGCGAGCGGCCGGTCGTCGGCCGCGCGGATCGACGGCGAGGAGGTGCAGTCATGCATCGGCGCGTAGCGCACCTGGTCGGGGTGCTCCTGGTCATCGTCAGCGCCGCGCCGTCGGCGCAGGACATCTCGCGCTGCCTCGCCTCGCTGCGACCGCAGGCGGTGAAGGCCGGTGTCTCCGCCGCCGCCTTCGACCGCCACACGCGCGCGGTGGTCGCCGATCCGACGGTGCTCGAGCGCCTCGACTACCAGCCCGAGTTCCGCACCGCGATTTGGGACTACCTGGCCGGCCTGGTCGACGAGGAGCGCGTCACCGATGGTCGGCGGATGCTGGTCGAATGGCGGGACACCCTGGCCGCGGTCGAGGCGCGCTTCGGCGTCGACCCCGCCACCGTGGTGGCGGTGTGGGGTGTGGAGAGCGACTACGGTCGCCGAGCCGGGGGGCGCCCGCTGGTCACCTCGCTGGCGACCCTGTCCTGCCTCGGGCGGCGCCAGTCGTTCTTCCGTCGTGAGCTGCTCGCCACGATCGCGATCCTCGAGGAGCTCGGTCTCGACACCGATGCGCTGGTCGGCTCGTGGGCCGGCGCATTCGGACAGACCCAGTTCATCCCGACCACCTATCAGCGGGTGGCCGTCGATTTCGATGGGGATGGTCGACGTGATCTCGTCGGCAGTGTGCCCGACGCGCTCGGTTCCACCGCGAGCTATCTCGAGCGATCCGGGTGGCGAAGCGGTGAGCGCTGGGGGCTCGAGGTGGTCCTGCCGCGGGGGTTCGATCCGGCGACGGCCGGCCGCCGGAACAGGCGTCCGCTGGGTGAGTGGGCGGCCATGGGCGTGCGACCGGTCGACGGCGGCGCGTTGCCGGACTCGTCGTCCCCCGCCGCGGTGCTGCTACCGGCCGGTCCCGACGGGCCGGCGTTCCTGGTGCTGCGCAACTTCGACGCCATCTACGCCTACAACGCGGCGGAGAGCTACGCGCTGGCGATCGCGCACCTGTCCGATCGCCTACGCGGCGCAGGACCCTTCGTCCGGCCCTGGCCGACCGACGACCCCGGGCTCTCCCGCCGGGCGCGGCGCGAGCTGCAGCAGCGGCTCGTCGGGCGCGGACACGACATCGGCGAGGTCGACGGGCTGATCGGCGACCGTACCCGGCGCGCGATCCAGGCCGAGCAGCGGCGCCTGGGGCTCGAGCCGGACGGCCGTGCCGGGCAACGGATCCTGGAGGCGCTGCGCGCCGGCGGCTGAGGGGGCGTCGAGGGCGAGGCCCGGAGCGGATGGCCTCGGCTACGGGCGCCGCGTGAAGTCGAGCCGCTCGGCGAAGTGGCAGGCGACCAGATGGTCCGGACCGACCTCGCGCCAGGCCGGCTCCTCGTTCCTGCACCGATCCTCGGCGAAAGGGCAGCGAGTCTGGAAGCGACAACCGGGCGGGGGCGAGGCCGGGTTCGGGATCTCGCCGGTGAGGCGCAGTGGCTCGAAGGCCTGGGTCGGGTCGAGGTGCGGGATGGCCGAGAAGAGCGCGTTGGTGTAGGGATGCGCGGGGCGTGAGAACAACGCGTCGGTGGGAGCGAGCTCCATCAGCTTGCCCACGTACATCACCGCCACCCGCGTCGAGATCTGCGCCACCACCGAGAGGTCGTGGGCGATGAACAGGTAGGTGGTGTGCAACTCCTCCTGGAGGTCCATCAGGAGGTTCAGGATGTCGGCCTGAATCGAGACGTCGAGCGCGGACACCGACTCGTCGCAGACCACGAACTCGGGGGACGACACCAACGCCCGGGCGATTCCGATGCGCTGGCGTTGCCCGCCCGAGAACGCGTGCGGAAAGCGGCGCAGGTGCTCGAGGTTGAGTCGGCAGCGCCGGGCGGTCTCGCGCACGCGATCGTCGATCTCGCTCTTCGCCATCTTCTGCGCGCCGGCCTCGAGCGGCTCGGCGATGATGTCGCGCACCGTCATCCGTGGATTGAGGCTCGCGTACGGGTCCTGGAAGATGAGCTGCATGTGCTTGCGGAAGCGGCGCAGCGACTCCCCTTCGAGACCGAGCAGATCGACCTCGCCCTGGTCGCCGCGGAATCGAACCCGTCCTGCGGTGACCGGGACCGCGCGCAGGATCGCGCGCCCGACGGTGGTCTTGCCGGAGCCGCTCTCGCCGACCAGCCCGAGGGTCTCGCCGCGACGCACCGCGAACGAGACGTCGTCCACCGCGCGTACCTGGCCGCGCTGGCGCGCGAACAGCCCCTTGCCACGGATCGGAAAGTGCACCTGCAGGTGCTCGACCTGCAGCAGGTCCGGGCGGGCGGAGCCTCCCGTGCGCTCGGCCGGGACCGGGTCCGGGTGTGATTCAGTCATGGAGGTGGCAGCTCACGACGTGGCTCGGGGCGACCTCTCGCGGGTCGGGAACCCGCGCCTCGCAGCGTCCCTCGAGCCGCTCGCCGCAACGAGTGTGGAACGGGCAACCACTCGGCCGCGCCAGTGGGCTCGGGATGTCGCCGCCGATCGGGGTCAGTCGCCGCTGTCCGGCGTCGAGCCGAGGAATCGCCTGGATGAGGCCGCGGGTGTAGGGGTGGCGGGGCTCGAAGATGACGTCGCGCGTCGGCCCCTCCTCGACCACCCGTCCGAGGTACATGACCGCGACGTTGCGCGCGATCTGCGCGATCACGCCGAGGTCGTGGCTGATGAAGATCATCGCCATCCCCATCTCCTCCTGCAGCTCGCGCAGGAGCTGGAGGATCTGCGCCTGGATGGTGACGTCGAGCGCGGTGGTCGGCTCGTCCGCGATCAGGATCGACGGACGGGTCACCAGCGCCATCGCGATCATCGCGCGCTGGCGCATGCCTCCGGAGAGCTCGAACGAGTATTGCCGGAATCGCCCGGCGGCATCGGCGATGCCCACGCGCTCCAGCAGCTCGATCGAGCGACGGGTGGCCTCGGCCTTGCTCACGCGCTCGTGGAGCTGCAGTGCCTCGACCATGTGGGTGCCGATGGTGCGCAGCGGCGAGAACGACGCCATCGGCTCCTGGAAGATCATCGAGACCTCGCCGCCACGGATCTGGCGCAGCTCCGACGAGCCCGAGGCGAGCCCGAGGATGTCGACCTGCCTGCCGTCCCGGCGCGTGAGGTTGATGGCGCTGCGCTCGCCGACGAGCGCGTTGTCGGTGAGGAGCCGGATGACCGCACGCGTCGCGACCGACTTGCCCGAGCCCGACTCGCCGACGATGCCGAGTGTCTGACCGCGCTCCAGCGCGAACGAGACGTGGTCGACGGCGGTGATCCGCCCCTCGTCGGTCATGAACTCGATGGTGAGGTCGCGGACCTCGAGCAGTGGCGGGCTCACTTGTCGCGTCGCTCGGAGTAGGGATCGGCGGCGTCGCGCAGGCCGTCGCCGAGGAGCACGAAGCACAGCACGGCGACGATGAAGAAGCCGAGCGGGATGAAGTACCAGGGCGTGAGCTGGATGGCCTGGACAGTCTTCATCTCCTGGAGCAGGACGCCCCAGCTCATCGACGGGCGCCGCAGGCCGAGGCCGACGATCGACAGCGCCGTCTCGGCCAGGATGATGTAGGGGAAGGAGATGATCAGGTCGACGATGATGTACCCGGTGAAGCTCGGCAGCAGGTGGCGGCCGATGATTCGCGCCGGCTTCGCCCCGGAGATGCGCGCGGCGAGGATGTAGTCCTCCTCGCGGGCGGAGAGCAGGTGGGTGCGGATGCGCCGGGCGAGGGTGGGCCAGCCGAACAGGCCGAGCACCAGGGTCATCGCGAAGTAGATCTGGACGTTGGTCCACTCCTTGGGAAAGGTCGAGGCGAGCGCCATGTACAGCGGGATGACCGGGATCACGCGCACCACGTCGGTGAACCCCTGGATGGTCATGTCGATCCAACCACCGTAGTACCCGGCGACGCCGCCGATGACGAGCGCCAGCACGAAGGCGACGAGGACGCCCAGCACGCCGATGGAGAGCGAGGTCCGCGTCGCGAACATGAGCCGGGAGAAGAGGTCGAGCCCCGACTGATCGGTGCCGAATATGTGCACCTTCTGCCTCGGTGCATCGAGGCCGAACAGGTGGATCTTGGTCGGGAACAGCCCGAGCAGCTTGTACTGGCTGCCCTCGACGAAGAACTGGATGTACTGGCGCACCGGCTGGCCGCCGCGCTCGCGCACCTTGACCACGAACTGCTTGGCGATGACGTCGTAGCGACTGGTGGTCTCGTGGACGAAGGGGCGGGGGGAGAACCCTGCCGCGTCCCAGAACATCGGGATCTGCGGTGGGCCGGCGAGATACTTGGTGTTCTTCTCGTCGGCCTGGCCGGAGTAGGGCGCGATGAACTCGGCCAGCGCCGAGACGATGATGAACAGCGCGAGCCCGCAGCCGCCGATCAGGGCGAGCCGATTGCGCTTGAAACGCGCCCACACCAGCTGCCACTGCGAGGCGGTGAAGTAGCGCTCGTTGTCGGTTCGGCCGGAGTCGAGGGTCGCCGCCATCTCAGCCACCCAGCCGGATCCGCGGGTCGATCGCCGCGATCAGCAAGTCGGTGAAGAAGTTGAGGATCACGATCAACGACGTGATCACGAGCAGGATGCCGGCGGCGGTGTTCTGGTCGGCGTCGAGATAGGCGTTGAGCAGCTCCTGCCCGAGCTCGCCGAGCACCAGGATCAGCGCGACGACCGGCAGCTCGTTGAAGATGCGGTTGAGGTCGAATCCGAGCGAGTTGATCATCGGTAGCAGGGCCTGGCGCGCCGGGTAGCGCCAGTAGAGCCTGAACCCGTCGAGCCCGCGGGCACGCGCTGCGGTGACGTAGAGCTTGCCGAGCTCGTCGCCCATCAGCGCACGCATGGTCTGGAGCTGGAACGCGGTCGCCGACCAGCCGAGCACGATGATCGGCACCATGGCATGGATCAGGAAGTCCTGGACCTTGGCGAGCGACCACGGGGCATTCTTGTACTGCTCGGAGATGAGCCCGGTGACGTCGGCGCCGAATACGGTGACGTTCACGTAGAGCAGGAGCAGGGCGAGGGCGAAGCCCGGGATCGCGAGGCCCATGTAGCTGACGATGGAGAGCCCGGCATCGGCCATTCCGCGGCGCCGCGTCGCCACGTACATCCCGACCGGGATGGCGACCAGGTACGACAGCAGCAGCGCCGAGACGATCACCGCCATGGTCGAGCCGACCTTGAGCGCGATGATGCGGTTGACGGTGGTCTCGACTCGGAACGCGGGGCCGAAGTCGAAGCGGGTGACGATGCCCCAGATCCAGTCCGCGTAGCGGACGAGGAAGGGACGGTCGAGGCCGAGCTGGGCGCGGACGTTGTCGATGTCGGCCTGGGTGACGGTGACACCGGTGCCGTTGAACTTGCGGAACAGCTCCCGCTCCGCGAAGTCGCCCGGCATCAGCTCGATGATGGCGTAGACCATCAGCGAGACGGCCAGCAAGGTGGCCGCCATCTGCACGAACCGCCAGATCAGATAGCGCGTGAAACCGGACACCGGGCTCTATTCGCGAGTTGGGGCGTGGTGGCGGTTGCATCCGCCACCACGCCGGGATGCCGAGCCGCCGGCACGCGCGAGGCGTACCGGCGGGGTCGGACCAGTGATTACTTCTTGAGGAACCACTGCTGCGGACGGTATGCGTACGCCCAGTAGTAGTCGTAGGTCTTCAGCGTGTACTTGCGGAAGTTGCCCAGATCGTTTCGGTGGTAGACCGGCTCGGCGGACTCGCCGACGGTGCCGATGAACCACAGGTTGTCGAGCCACAGCTTCACGATCTGCTGTCCGAGCGCGTTGGAGCGATCGGAGCCGAGCGGGAACTTCTGGTACTCGGCCGACAGCTTGTCCAGCTCGCCGACCGCCGCCGGTGGCTCGATACCCTGGGTGCCGCCGGTCTGCATCCACTTCAGCCACTCGTGACCGAGGGTGGCGTTGAAGTAGTCGCCGAACACCGGCAGGAACGGCTGGCGATCGTTGGCCAGCGTGACCGACGGGTAGGTCTTCTGCCAGGTGATGATGTCGAGGTCGTTGGCCGCCTGAGAGGCACGATACTCGTCCGAGGTCACCTCCTTCAGGCGCACGTCGAGACCGACGTCACCCCAGTACTGAGCCGCCAGCTCGTGGCCGCGGGGCGGTCCACCCTGGGTGGCGAAGTCGAGGTTGAGGACCAGCTTGGACCCGTCGGGGCGCTCGCGCTTGCCGTCGCCGTCCTTGTCGGCGAGGCCCATCTCGTCGAGCAGCGCCTTGGCCTGGTCGGGATCGAACTCGGTGAGATAGCGCGACTGCTCGTCGGTGACGTAGGAGACCGTGCTCGGCTCGACGATGGTGTACTGCATCGGCCGGCCCTGACCGAAGTACACCAGCTCGTTGATCTCCTCGCGGTCGAGCGCCAGCGACATCGCCTTGCGGAAGCGGATGTCGTTGAAGATCTTGCGCAGGCCCTCGTCCTTGCTGGTCACGTTGACGCCGTAGACCACCATCTGGCCCGAGCTCGGCACCAGGTCGACCGCGTAGCCGCCCTTCTGCTCGTTCGCCTGCAGTACCGGCAGGCTGGCGATGGAGACCGCCTGCGCCTTGTAGGTGACCTCGCCATTGGAGAGCTTGAGGTTCTGGATCTCTTCCTCCGGCACGTACAGCTCCGCGATCTCGTCGATGTAGGGAAGCTGGTGGCCGGCGGTGTCGACCATGTGGAAGTACGGATTGGCGACCAGGCGACGTCCCTCGGTGGTCTCCTCGACCAGCACGTGGCTCTCGAGCGAGGGTCGCACCGCGCGCCCGATCTTCTGCGCCTTCGCCGGATCCTTGAGCAGCGGGCTGGGGACGTCGGTCCAGTCGGAGCCGCCGTAGTAGAAGTTCACCGCGTCGACCCAGTTGTCGAAGCCGTCGGCCTTGGCGTTCTTCTCGGCGTCGGGGTTGTAGTCCGGGTGCCAGCGCTGGAAGAAGTGCTTGGGCTGGAAGGCCTGGGCGTAGTCGACCGCGAACACGTACATCAGACCCGGCTTCGGGGCCGAGAGCTTGATCTTGACCGTGACGTCGTCGGCCGCGGTGACCTCGAAGGGCTTGCCGGCGACCGAGAACCGGTCAGGAATCTCCTTGTAGATCGACCGGTTGTTGATGAGGCCGTTGTACCAGAAGGCGACGTCCTCGGCGGTGAACGGTGCGCCGTCGGACCACTTGTGGCCCTTGCGCAGCTTGATGGTGAGCTCGGTGAAGTCGGCGTTCCACTCCCAGCTCTTGGCGATGTTCGGCACCAGGGTCTGGAGGTCGTCGTTGAAGCGGGCGAGGTTCACGTGGCGGACCGAGAGCAGGTCCGAGGTGCCGGCCTCGGTCGCCTTCGACAGGCCGCTCAGCACCCCGCCGTAGCTGCCGATGGAATCGTACGGGGCCACGACCAGCGGCTCGGCCGGCAGGCGCTCGGCCACCCCGGGCAGGCTCGCCGGATTCCCGGCGATGCGCCCGTTGAGCGCGCCGATCGCCGGGTTGTCCTTGAGAGCCAGCGTGCAGCTCGCCTTGGCCTGGAACTCGGCGAGGTCGAACTGGTTGGGGAAGGTGCCGCTGATGCCCTTGTTGTCCGCCGCGGTGACCGCGGGGCAGTCGGCGGCCTGGGCGAGGCCGGGCAGTGACAGCGCGCCGGCAGACAGCAATGCTGCCGCGAGGCGCCGGTTCGTGGTCGAACCCTTTCTACTCTTCATGGGCGAATCCTCCGCGTATTGGCACTCTTGTATTGTTCGTCGAGTCGTCGGCGGCCGACACCTCCGGGCAGAGCCGAGCCGGGCCGCCTGGCTTCTCGACCGGTGTCCGGGATACCGGCCCGGTGTTACCGCGCCGTGACCGGGCTCTCGCTCTCCCCTGGTGCCGGCCGCGGGCAACCACTCGCCCCGGGCGGCGGTATTCTTGTCCTTCCGGCCAGGCGTGTCGAGCCACACGTGGCGCCCGCGGGCGCACCGTGTCGGGGCGGTCGATTGGACGCGGTCGAGGGGGACGGCGGGTTGGGCACATCGAAGCGCACCGGAGGGCCGAGGGGGACCGGACCCTCCCCATACGTCACCGAGGCCGGATACCGCCTGCTCGGCGAGGAGCTCGACGGGCTCTGGGCGCGGCGACGAGACGTGGTCACCCATCTGGCGGCGGCGGCGGCCGAGGGCGACCGCTCCGAGAACGCCGAGTACATCTACCGCAAGAAGCAGCTGCGCGAGATCGACCGGCGGATTCGTTACCTGCAGCGTCGCCTGCCGGAGCTCAAGCCGGTTCCGAGCCGGTCCGGCACCAGCGAGCGGGTGTACTTCGGGGCCTGGGTCACGGTGGAGGACGAGGCGGGCGCCACCGCCTGCTATCGGATCGTCGGCAGCGACGAGATCGACGCCGCGCGCGAGTGGATCAGCGTCGACAGCCCGATGGCGCGGGCGTTGATGGGGCGTGAGATCGGGGACGAGGTGCACGTGCGCACCCCCTCCGGGGACGTGGTGCGTTTCGTGCTGGCGGTGGAGTTCGAGGACCGAGGTCCGGTGCCGGGTGGCGACTCCCCGGGGAGAGCCGTGGAATGAATGCACCGCGGTGGGTGTTTGCTCCTCGGCGGCGGATGCCTGGTGGCATGCGCCCCCTCGCCCGCGCCGCGAGCATGGCGCGACACTCGGAGGAGGAATTTCCATGCCACGAACACTCACCACCTGGATCGCCGGCGCGCTGACGGCGGCGCTCGCGCTCGCCCTCGCCGCCGAGGCGGGGGCGCAGAGCAAGCCCCCGACACGAGCCATCACCCAGATCAGGGGCGATCTCTACCGCTTCCAGAACAACTTCCACTTCTCCGTGTTCCTGGTCACGCCCGAGGGCGTGATCGCCACCGACCCGATCGACGCCGACGCCGCGACCTGGCTCGAGAACGAGATCCGCGCGCGGTTCGGCCAGGAGATCCGCTACGTCGTCTACTCCCACGACCACCGCGACCACATCGCGGGGGGAGAGGTCTGGGAGGACACTGCGGTGGTGGTCGCCCACGAGAACGCCAAGCAGGTGATCGTCGGCGAGAAGCGGCCCACCGCCGTGCCCGACATCACCTTCACCGACCGCATGACGATCGAGCTCGGCGGCAAGCGCGTCGAGCTCCACTACCCGGGCCGAAGCCATTCCGACAACCTCATCGTGATGCACTTCCCCGAGGAGCGCACGGTGTTCACCGTCGACTTCGTCTCGGTCGGGCGGCTTCCGTACCAGAACTTCCCCGATTCCTACATGCCCGACTGGATCGATGCGATCCGGTTCGTCGAGGGACTCGACTTCGACATCCTGGCACCGGGCCACGGACCGCTCGGCAAGAAGTCCGATGCCGCCGAGCACCGCGCCTACATCGAGTCGCTCTACCGGCAGGTGCTGTCGGGGGCACGTGCGGGGAAGACGGTCGAGGAGCTGAAGCAGACCATCGACATGGCCGAGTTCCGCGGCTGGGGGCAATACGACGCCTGGTTGCCGCTCAACATCGAGGGCATGTATCAGCGGGTGCAGGCGAACCGGCGCGGGAACTGACGGCGCCGCCTCGCCGCGGGACGGGCGCCGCCGCGGGCGGCGCCTGTCGCCGAGGGCGCGCCTTCGGTTATCTTCCGTCGCCCCGTCAACGGCGCGGTGTGTCCGATGTCGTCGCGTTGCGATTGCCCCGAGCCAGAGTACCGGCCGCCGCTCACCCTGGTGATCCTCGCCGCCGGGCAATCGCGCCGCTTCGGCGCGCCGAAGCCGCTGGAGCCCCTCGGGCCGTCCGGTGAGGCGTTGCCCGAGTACGGCGTGCACGACGCGCTGGCCTGCGGCTTCACCCGCGTCGTGTTCGTGGTCCACCCCGACCTGCGGGCGGCCTACGAGCGGCGCCACCGCGAGACGCTGGCCGGCGTCGAGGTGCACTACGCCGAGCAGCGGCTCGACTCGATCCCAGGCGGCGGCTCGGTGCCGCCCGGCCGCACGCGACCGTGGGGAACCGGCCACGCGGTGCTCGCCGCCGCGACCCTGATAGACGGGCCGTTCGCGGTGATGAACGGGGACGACTACTACGGTCCGCATCCCTTCGGTGTGCTCGCACGGCATCTTCGCGACACCGCTGGTGCTCGTCCTCCGCGGTTCGCCATCGCCGGCTTCCGACTCGACCAGACGCTGTCACCGGTCGGCGGCGTCTCGCGCGCGGTCTGTGAGACCGACGCCGACCATCGCCTTCGACGCGTGCGCGAGGTGCTCTCGGTCGAGCGGGCCGGCGACCGCATTCGGGGTGAGGTCGCGGCCACCGGTGAGCACGTGACCCTGCCGCCCGATGCCGTGGTCTCGATGAACCTCTGGGGTTTCACCCGCGCGGTGATGCCGTTGCTCGGGGCCGCGTTCGGGCGCTTCGTCGCCGGGTCGGCCGCCGATCCCGAGCGCGAGATGCTGATCGGTGACAGCGTGCAGGCGATGGTCGACACCGGGGAGGCGGTGGTCGACGTGCTGCCGGTGGACGGGCGCTGGCTCGGGGTCACCCACCCCGCCGATGCGCCTCGGGTGCGAGCGGCGCTGGCGGCCCTGGTCGACGAGGGTAAGTACCCGAGCCCGTTGCGGC
Source organism: Ectothiorhodospiraceae bacterium (assembly GCA_024234875.1). Classification (GTDB taxonomy): domain Bacteria; phylum Pseudomonadota; class Gammaproteobacteria; order HK1; family HK1; genus JACKNM01. The sequence goes on from JACKNM010000006.1 coordinate 231,637, forward strand.
CGGCCGCTGCCCCGGAGCGGGGCGCCGGCTCCGGCGTCATGTTTTCGTAACGACCTGTTAACATCTCGCCCGGCCAGCGTTCGTCGCCTCGCTCCGGTTCGCGCTCGCGCACCGGCTCGCAGGGCGCGCGACGCTCGCGTCGCCCACCGTTCAAAGGAGTCATCGACATGACGCGTCGCATCTCGTTGCGTGGCGCCGCCCTCGGACTGGCGCTCGCGGTCGCCGCCGCGAGCGGTAACGCGCTCGCCGCCGGGAAGGTGGTTCTCTACACCGCGCACAATCAATCGATCATCGATGCCCTGGTGCCGCGCTTCGAGGCCGAGACCGGCATCGAGGCGGAGGTGATCAAGGCCGGCTCGGGCGACATCATCAACCGCGTGCTGGCGGAGCGGGACAATCCGCGTGGTGACGTCATCTGGAGCATCGGCGGCGAGCAGCTCGAGGCCCAGTCCGGCCTGCTCGAGCCCTATCGGCCGACCGAGGCCGACAAGATCGACCCGGTGTTCATGGTCGGCACCAACTGGCTGCCGTACACCGCGATCGTCAACGTGTTCGTGGTGAACAAGGAGAAGCTCGACCCGTCCCAGTATCCGCGGACCTGGAAGGATCTCGGGCGCCCCGACCTCAAGGGCAAGATCTCCTCGGCCCGCGCCGACAAGTCCGGCTCGTCCTACATGCAGCTCGCCAACGTGCTGACGGTTTACGGCGACGGTGACGACGGCTGGGCGGTGTACAGGCCGATCCTCGGCAACTTCGTGCTCTCCGGCAGCTCGAGCGCGGTGTCGCGTTTCGTGAACGACGGCGAGGCGCTGGTCGGTGTGACCCTCGAGGACAACGCCTACAAGTACGTCCAGGGTGGTGGTCCGGTGGAGATCGTCTATCCGGCCGACGGCACGGTGGCGGCGCCCGACGGCATCGCGCTGATCAAGGGAGCACCGAACGCCGACAACGCCAGGCGCTTCATCGACTGGGCACTGTCGAAGCCGACCCAGGAGTTCCTGGTGGCCGAGATGGGCCGTCGTCCGGTGCGCTCCGACGTCAAGGCGAGCGGCGACCTGCCGCCGGTGTCGTCGTTCAAGGTCGTGCGCTACGACTTCGGTTGGGCCGCCAGCAACAAGGGCGCCTTCGTCAAGCGCTGGCAGGAGCTGCTGATGACCCAGTAAGGAAGGTCTGCCATACCGCGGACCTTCGCGCGGTGCAGGGATGCACCGCGATTTGCGATCGCGAAGGCGATCGCAGTTGTTTCCATGAGGGCCGCCGCGCGTCCGGGGTGGGTCGCCGCTCCGGATGCGCGCCGGCGTCGCCCTGCGAGCGACAGGAGAGGAGATCGTGGCGACGCTGGCGCTACGTGGGCTGCACAAGCGCTTCACCGGCACGGTGGCGCTCGACGCGATCGACGTCGAGGTCGGCTCGGGTGAGTTCTTCACTCTGCTCGGGCCGAGCGGTTGCGGCAAGACGACACTGCTGCGCACGGTCGCGGGCTTCGTGCGCCAGGATGCCGGCGAGGTCTGGATCGACGGCGCCTGCGTCGACCCCCTCTCGCCCGACCGTCGCGATACCGCGATGGTGTTCCAGGACTACGCGATCTTCCCGCACATGACGGTCGGCGAGAACGTCGGGTTCGGCCTGCGCACGCGGGGCGTCGCTCGCGCCGAGATCGCGCGGCGGGTGCGCGAGGCGCTGGCCACGGTGCGGCTCTCGGGCTACGAGTCGCGCATGCCGCACGCGTTGTCCGGCGGTCAGCAGCAGCGCGTCGGGCTCGCGCGCGCGATGGTGGTGCGCCCGAAGGTCCTGCTGATGGACGAGCCGTTGTCCAACCTCGATGCCAAGCTGCGGGTCGAGCTGCGCGAGGACATCCGCGACATCCAGCGATCGCTCGGAATCACGACGCTCTACGTGACGCACGACCAGGAGGAGGCGCTGGTGGTCTCGGATCGCATCTGCATCATGCAGGGCGGACGGATCGAGCAGGTGGGTGCGGCCTGGGACGTCTACAAGGCACCGGCGACGCGTTTCGTCGCCGGCTTCGTCGGCAGCACGAACTTCATCGAGCACCTGCCACCAGCCGAGCTCGAGACGGCGGTGCCGGACGGCCAGCCGCTGCTGCGCGCGGTGACCGCGGGCAGCGGCGGCGAGGCGCTGGTCGCCGTTCGACCCGAGGACGTGCGCTTGCTCCCGGCGCAGGCGCGACCCGCGGACATGGTGGTGGTGCGCGCGGTGTTGGAGAAGGTCACGTTCACCGGTCGCGAGGCCCTGTATCTCGCGCGCGTCGCCGGCGGGCCCACGCTCACCGTGTCCGAGGCGCGGCCGACGCGTGAGGGGCTGGTCGAGGTCGGGGCGAGCGTGGGCCTCGGGCTACCCCTCGGCGCGCTGCTCTACTTCGACCGAGCGACGGGCGCGCGGATCGGTCTCGGATGACGGTGCCGCGCGTGGCCCGGCTCGACCTCTGGCGCGGGGTGCTCCTGCTGGCGTTCGCGGTGGTCGGGCTGCTGCTCGTCTACCCGCTCTACAACATCTTCGCGGCGAGCTTCCTGGACAACGAGACCGGCGCCCTGACGCTCGCCAACTACCGGCGCGTGCTGGGGCATCCGTACTACCAGACCGCGATCGTCAACAGTCTGGTGATCGGTCTCGGTGGCATGGTCGCGGCGGTGGCTCTCGGCGTGCCGCTCGCGTACTGCGTGGCGCGCCACAAGGTCCGAGGCCGCGCGGTGATCACCACCCTCGCCATCCTCTCCCTGGTCTCGCCGCCGTTCATCGGTGCCTACGCGTGGATCACGATGCTCGGCTCGAACGGTTGGCTGCGTGGCTTCCTCTCCGACCTGGGTCTGGAGCTCCCGAGCATCTACGGCCCACTCGGGATCCTGCTCGTGTTCGGGCTCAAGTTCTATCCGTTCGTCTTCCTGCTCACCGTCGGCGCGCTCAACCTCGTCAACGCCTCGCTCGAGGAGGCGGCGGAGAATCTCGGCGCGACCGGCTGGCGCAAGCTGCGCATGGTGACCTTGCCGCTGGTGCTCCCCGCGGTCAGCGCGGGCGCGTTGCTCGCTTTCGTGCTCTCGCTCGCGGACTTCGGTACCCCGTCGATCCTGGGCCGCGGCTACCGCGTCCTCTCGACCACCGCATACAACCTGTACACGAGTGAGATCGGTGGCAATCCGGGTCTGGCCTCCACCGCCAGCATCGTGCTGATCGCCATCTCGTTGGTGGCGGTGGCGGCGCAGAAGCGGCTGGTCGCGCGACGTGAGTACGCCAGCGCGTTGACCCGTCGACCGGCGGTGCGCTCGCTCGAGGGGGTGCGGAGCTGGGTGGTGCACGGCCTGTGCTATCTCATCGTGGGTGTGAGCTCGCTGCCGTCGGTGGTGGTCGTCTACAACTCGTTCCGCAACACCAGCGGTCCGGTGTTCAAGCCGGGTCTCGGCCTCGACAGCTACCGCAAGGTCATCTCCGACGTGCCCGATGCCATCGTCAACAGCTTCGCGTTCTCGAGCGCCGCGGTGGTGCTGGTGGTCGGACTCGGGACCCTGATCGGTTATGTGCTCGCGCGTCGCCCCGGGATCGCCGCCGGCGCGCTCGATGCGCTGCTGATGATCCCCTACGTGGTGCCGGGGGTGGTGCTCGGGCTCGGCTTCGTGGTGTCGTTCAACGGCCCGCCGATCGAGCTGGTCGGAACCGGCGCGATCATCGTGCTCGTGATCTTCATCCGCCGGCTGCCGTACTCGGTGCGCTCGAGCGTTTCGATTCTGCGCCAGATTCGGGCGAGCCTCGAGGAGGCGGCGATCAACCTGGGTGCCTCGCCGTCGCGCGCGTTCGTGAAGGTCACCCTGCCGCTGATGCTCCCGGGGGTGCTGGCCGGAGCGATGATGGCGTTCGTCACCGCGATCAACGAGCTGTCGTCCTCGATCATCCTCTACGTCGGCGGCACCGTGACGATGCCGGTGCGCATCTACCTGGCGGTGCTCGACGGCGAGTTCGGGACCGCGGCGGCGCTGTCGACCGTCTTGCTGGTCACCACCGGAGTCGCGGTCGCCATCGTGCTGCGGGTGTCGGAGTCGCGCGAGGGCAGCTTCGTCTGAACCCGCCGGGGCCGCCTCAGAAGCCGGCGAACGGACAGGGTATGGCGCGGAGATCCTGGAGCAGGTCCGGCGGCAGGCCGGGCCCCGTGTCGGTCGGCTGGGTCTCGTTGACCACGTCGACGAGGCCGCCGTAGCGCGCCGCGACCTCACCGGCGATCACGTCGTGGGTGCCGACCGCGGCGAACAGACGGAGCACGTCGTCGGAGATGCATCCGGCGAGTCGGTCCCAGGCGCCCTCGACCGAGAGACGGTGCAGTCGGTGGCCGAGGTCCTCAAGGCCATGCGCCTCCCACACCGGGAAGTAGGTCCGGGTGGAGCCGTAGAAGGCCACCCGGTAACGCACCCACTCGACCGCCCGCGCCACGCTCTCCTCGTCCGGGCCGGTGCACAGGAATCCGCCGCCGCTCACCTCGAAGCGCTCTCGCGGGCGGCCGGCGCGGGCGAGCCCCTTGCCGAGCTCCGGCAGCACCACCGTCTCGAGGTAGCGCCGGGTGCAGAACGGATGCAGGCGCACGCCGTCGCACCGCCGGCCGGCGAGGCGCAACATCGCGGCTCCCACCGCCGCGATGGTCACCGGTATCGGGGCCACTCCCTCGGCCGGGGGGCGGAAATTCGGTGGCATGAGGGTGAATCGGTAGTGCTCGCCCTGGAACTCGAGCGGGCCACCGTCACGCCAGCAAGCCCAAATCGCGCGTAACGCCTGGACGTATTCCTCGAGCCGCGGCGCCGGGGCCGACCATGGCACGCTGAAGCGCCGCTCGTTGTGTCCCTTGACCTGCGTCCCGAGCCCGAGCACGAAGCGTCCCTCGGATGCCACCTGGAGGTCGTGCGCGACGTTGGCCACCACCATCGGGCTTCGCGGGAAGGCGATTGCCACCGATGTCGCCAGGGTGACCCTGGACGTGGTGATGGCTGCCCCGGCGAGCGGCAGGAACGGGTCGTGACGGTTCTCCATCGTCAGCACCACGTCGTAGCCGGCGTCCTCCGCCGCCCGCGCGGCTCGAGCGGCACGGCGGAGATCGGCGTCGACGATTCCGGTGGCGATGCGCATGGCGGCACTCCGTGGCGAATCGGTCGGCATTGTGGGCGAGCCGGGCGGCGCCGACCAGGGCCGGCGCTTGCGGACGATCAGGTGGCGAGGGCGACCAACCCCTTCGCGAGCAGGGCGAGGGCGGCGGCGAGGAGCAGGGCCTGCAGTGCGCCGTAGAAGCGCTCCGGGCTCGAGGTCCGGAAGAAGCGGGTGCCGAGCCAGGTGCCGAGGAACACCGCCGGCATCAGCACCAGCGCCTCGGTCATCAGCTCGAGCGTGATCAGGGAGGCCGCCGACAGCAGCAGGATGCGAAACGCGATGAAGCTTCCCGAGAGCACGAGATTGGTGCTGCGCAGGCGCGCCGGATCGGGGCAGACCAGTCGCAGGTAACCGACCAGGAAGTAGATGCCACCGCCGCCGCTCACGGTGCCGAACAGGCCCGACGAGCCGGCGAGGGAGATCACCATGCCGGGGGAGCGCAGATCGAACCGCCGCGAGAGGCGCTGCACCACGTGAAGGCGGTCCATGAGCACGATGGTGACGATGAGCGCGCCCATCACCACCGTCAGCCCCTCGGGGCGCAGCCGGATCAGCAGCCAGGTTCCGACGGCGGTGCCGGCGATCAGGGCCGGGGCCACCGGCACCACCACGCGCCAGTCGGCGGTGCGGATGCCCTGAGGCAGCAGGTGGAGCTGCGACATCACCGCGGTCATCGAGACCAGGAGCACGGTGTGGTGCGGGCCGAGGACCCAGGTCGTGAGCAGCACGATCGGCATGTTGGAGCCGAACCCGAAGGCGCCGCGAATGTAGAAACCGAGGAGGTAGGCGCCGTAGACGAAGGCGATCTCCCAGGCCGAGAGCGTGATCAGACCATCGAGCAGTGAGCCCATCCTCGCTCCTTCGGGGGCGGTGGTGGCGATTCGGTGGAGGCGGGGGCGCGGGTCCGCGTCGAGGCGGCGACGTCACCCCCGCCCGATGCTCGGGGCGCGCGCACCGAGCGCGGCCGGCTCGGTGCCGGTTCCCGGGCTCGCCGGTTCAGAAGCTCCAGTGCGGTGGCGGCACCCCTGCGATCGGCGAGCGCAGTGTGAACAGGGACCGGCCGAACAGCGAGCCGAGATAGACGTCGCGCAGATCGGCGCCGCCGAAGGTGATGCTCGCGATGTTGGCGAGCCGACGGGTGGCGCCGATGTTCATGTCCTCGCGGGTGAAGGTCCCCTCACGCCAGTGGTCCATGCCGCGGGCGACGGCCTGCGGGTCGCAGTCCTCGAGCAAGATCGCCTGGGAGCCGTCGGCGGCCACCCGGACCAGGCGATTGCTCATCACGCTCGCGCACCAGATGCCGCCCTCGACGTCGAACTCGAAGCCGTCCGGCACCACCCCGTCGACGTACTCGACGACGGTCTCCCGCTGCCCCAGCCCGCGCTCGTGCAGCGGGAATCGTGACAGTCGACGCGCCACCGTCTCGTTGGCGTAGAGCCAACGGCCCGACGGGTCGACCTTGACCTCGTTGGTGTAGCCGAGGCCGTCCGCGACGATGCGCGCGCCCCGGTCGTCGAGCAGGACCACGAAACCGTCGGCCACCTCGCGGTGGAACGCGCGGTCGCGCGGGATGCGCCACGTGCTCACCGAGATCCAGAGCCGGCCGGCGTCGTCGCGATGGACGAAGTTGACCGGCGGCATCCGCTGACCGTCGATCTCGGTCAGCACCGGCTCGCAGCGGCCATCGGGATGCAGCCGCCACGCGCCGCCGGAGTCGCCCAGGTTCGCGAGCACGAAGCGCCCGCCCGGCTCCATCGACCAGCCGTTCGGCACGAGGTCGGCCGGGGCGCCGTCGGCCGCGACCAGCGGGTGGGCGACGCCATCGGCGTCGAGTCGCGCCACGCCCCCGGCCCCCGGCGCGGCGTGACTCACCCATATGGCACCGGCGGCGGTGCAGGCGACGCACTCGGGGCGCACCAGGTCGCGGCCGAAGGTTCCGACCTGGTCGAGGCGGAACGCGGGCATGTCGGCGCCCACGCTCAGACCTCGTCCGCCTGCACCACCACGCGCGGCACGCGGCCGCCGAGCGCGGTGAGGACCTCGAGCACCCGAGCGCCCTGCCAGCCCGCGACCTCCGCGAGGCCGATCGACACACCGTGGTCGGAGCCGATCAGGGTGACGACCTCGCCGGCCCCGACACCGGGGACCGTGCTGAGGTCGACGATCGTGTGCTCGAGCGAGACTCCGAGCACCGGCGCCCGATGGCCGTGGACCAGCACCGCCGCGCTCGCCCCGGCACGCGCGTTGCGCAGGCCGTCGCGCATCCCGATCGGGAGCACCCCGACCCGCGAGCCCTGCGCGATGCGACCGTAGCCGGCGGTGCCGGGGCCCGGTGACGCGGTGTGGGTCTTCACCTGGAGCAGGCGGGTGCGCACCGCGACCAGCACCGGCTCGAAGCCGTCGCCGCCGACCAGCCCCGGGTCGACGACGTCGAGCCCGTAGAGGACGTGACCGGGGCAGACCGCGCTGCAGCCGTCGTCGAGGCCGACGACCAGGGCCGCGCTCGCCATCGCCTGGGTCACCGGGATCTCGATGCCGTCACCGGCGAGCTCGGCGCACAGCGCCTGGAACGCCTCGATGCCCGCCATCGCCCAGGCTCGCCCGGGCTCGCTCGAGAACGGGACATGCGTGTACAGGCCCGCCACCGTGATGCCCTCGAGCCGAACCAGCTCGCGGACCAGGGCCGCCGCCTCGTCGACGGCGACGCCCACCCGCCCGAGCCCACAGTCGACCTTGACGTAGACCGGCGTGCCGGGGATGCCCGCGCTGGCCGCGGCGCGGGCCGACGCCAGGTCGTGGACGGTGGGAACGAAGCCCTCGCGCACCAGCTCGGGGAGGTCGTCGGGCAGCGCGTTGGCGAACATCAGGATCGGCGTGCGCACGCCGGCGGCCCGAATCGCGCGCGCCTCGGCCGCGGAGCCGGTCGCCAGCATCTCGACCCCCTCGCGCTCGAGGGTACGCGCCGCCTCGACCGCGCCGTGCCCGTAGGCGTCCGCCTTCAGCGAGGCGATGACCCGCACCCCGGGGCGCGCTCGCCGCCGGATCTCGGCCAGGTTGCGGGCGAGCGCGGCGAGGTCGATCTCGATCCAGGCGCTCGGCGACATGGTCGTGGCCTCCGTCGTCCTCGTTCCGCGGCGAGTGTAGTGCAACGCCGCGACCAGGCCGAGCCCGCCCGGCGGTGACAGGGCCCGACGCGGCGACGTAGCATTGGCCGCTTGCACGATCCAGCCCACATCACTGCCTCGCCGCGACCGGCCGCCCCCGCCGCGGATGCTGCCTCCCGTGCCGCCGCGGCGGACCGGGTGCCGCTCGTCCCCGCCTCGGCGCGGGCCACCCGCGACGCGGTGGGCTTCGACGCGCGAACGCTCTTGCGCATCACCGCGATGGCGTTCACCCACCGCTGGCGCATGGCGTTGGCAATCGTCTCGACGGTGATCGCCGGGCTCGCCCAGATCGTCATCCCGGGCCTGATCGGACAGGCGGTGGACCATGCGCAGGGGCTGCTCGGCGATGCTGCGGTGGCCACGGCCCAGGTCCGAGCCGCCCTGTGGCAGACCGCCTGGTTGCTGGTGGCGGCGGCCGCGGTGCGCGGCGTCTCGACGATGACGCAGAACTACCAGGGGGAGGCGGTCGGCCACCTCATCGCGCACGAGATGAGGCTCGCCTACTACCGCAAGCTGCAGCGGCTGTCGTTCTCGTGGCACGACCGGGTCCACACCGGCGAGCTGATGACCCGCGGCATCCTCGACATCGAGGGCACCCGCCTCTGGGTCCACACCGGCATCCTGCGCATGGTGCTCCTGCTGGTGCTGATCGGCGGTGGGAGCGCCTACCTGGTCGACGTCGACCCGGTGGTCGGTGCGCTCGCGCTCGCCTTCGTGCCCTTCGTCGGCGTCGGCGCGACGGTCGCGCGGCTCAAGCTCAGGCGTCTTTGGTTCGCGCTGCAGGAGGAGCTCGGGGTGCTCACCCGGGTCATGGAGGAGAACCTCGGCGGCATCCGCGTGGTGCGCGCGTTCGCGGCGCAGGGCTTCGAGATGGCGCGGTTCGACGTGATCTCGCGGCGCGCGCTCGGCATCGCCCATCGCCGGATCGCGGTGTTCGTCAAGAGCACGACGACCATGACCTACGCCTTCTTCCTGTCCATGACCCTGGTGCTCTGGGTCGGCGGGGAGCGGGTGATCGCCGGGCACATCACGGTCGGCGAGCTGACCGCCATCCTCGCCTTCATGACCATCCTGCAGCAGCCGGTGCGCCAGATCGCGTGGATGGTCAACTCCATCGCGCGCGCCTCGACCTGTGGTGGGCGCCTGTTCGAGATCCTCGACCTCGAGCCCGCGATCCGCGATGCGCCCGGCGCCCGGCCGCTCGAGGCCCCGGTCGGGGTGCTGCGCTTCGAGAACGTGTCCTTCTCCTATCACGCACCCGCCGACGGGCCGCCGGCGGGTACGGCCGACGCCGAGGTGCCGGCGACGCTGGCCGGTGTGAGCTTCGAGGTCGGTCCGGGAAAGGTCCTCGGCATCGTCGGGCCACCGGGCAGTGGTAAGTCGACCATCGCCCACCTGATCCCGCGCTTCTACGACGTCACCGCCGGCACCATCACCATCGACGGCACCGACATTCGCGAGGTCACGCTGGACTCCTTGCGCGCCGCGGTCAGCGTGATCCAGCAGGATGCGTTCCTGTTCTCGTCCGCCATCGAGGCGAACGTCGCCTATGCCGATCCCTGGGCCGACCGCAGCGCCATCCGCCAGGCCACCGAGACCGCCCAGCTCCACCAGTACGTGTCGCAGCTCCCCGACGGCTACGGCACCCTGGTCGGTGAGCGCGGGGTGTCGCTCTCCGGTGGCCAGCGCCAGCGTCTCGCCATCGCGCGCGGCATCCTGCCCCAATCGCGGGTCATCGTGTTCGACGACTCGATGGCCGCGGTCGACGCCGGCACCGAGCGCCGAATCCGCGAGGAGCTGGCGGAGTTCACCGGGTCGCGCGCGACCATCATCATCGCCCATCGGCTGTCGTCCCTGCGCCACGCCGACGAGATCCTGTTCCTCGAGGCCGGTCGGGTGGTCGAGCGGGGCGACCACGCCGCGCTGATCGCATCGGGAGGGCGTTACGCCGAGCTGCACGCGTTGCAGACCGATCCGCTCGGCCACACCGTCGGGCCCGGGACGCAGGAGCGTGAGTCGTGAGCGGCGACGCACCCCGCCAGCCACTGCCGCCCCACCTCGGCCGGCGTGGGCGTCGCGCCCCGCTGGCGGTGGTCGGCTCCCAGGTCTCCTACGAGGAGGAGATGTTCGGAGCGGCGTTCGACGGCGTGGTGGTGCGCCGCTTCTGGGGATTCGTCCGCCCCTATCGCCGCCTCCTCGCGGTGGCGGTGGTCGGGGTCGTCATCTTCACCCTGACGCAGGTGATGGTGCCGCTGCTGGTGCGTTACGCGGTCGACCACGCGATGGCGGAGGGCTCGGGCGAGGTCGCGCTGCTGCGCGCCATCGCGCTCGGGTTCCTGGCCGTGGTGAGCGTGAACTATGCGTCGAACATCACCCAGGAGCTGATGGTCGGGCGCATCGCGGGACACCTCCTGTTCGATCTCCGTCGGGCCATGTATCGGCACCTGCAGGACGTCTCGCTCGGGTTCATGGACAAGACCGAGGTCGGGCGTCTGATGTCGCGCCTGCAGGGCGACGTGAGCGCGCTGCAGGAGTTCCTCGAGACGTCGATCTTCGCCATCGGCGACTTCGTGCTGCTGCTCGGAATCGTCACCGTGCTGCTCACGCTCGACGTCCGACTCGGGCTGTTGACCCTCGCGGTGGTGCCGGCGTTGCTGCTGGTGCGCCTGGTGTGGCTGCCGCGGGCGAGGGCGGCGTTCCTGCGTGCGCGCGAGACCAGCTCCGCGGTGAACGGCGCGTTGGCCGAGAACGTCCACGGCGTGCGCGCGATCCAGGAGATGGTGCGCGAGCCGGTCAACTACACCCTGTTCGAGGACAAGGCCGGCGAGAACCTGCGGTCCCACATGGTGGCCTCGCGGTACTCCAACGCGATGGTCCCGGTGGTCGAGTTGCTCACCGGCGCGGCGATGGCGGTGGTGGTCGTGGTCGGTGGCTCGATGGTCCTCGACGACGCGCTGCCGCTCGGTGTCATGGTCGCGTTCCTGTTCTACGTCCAGCGTTTCTTCGACCCGATTCGCTCGCTGACGCTCCAGTACAGCATCATGCAGCGCGCGATGGCCTCGGGGCAGCGGATCTTCGAGGTCCTGGACGTGCCGGTGGACGTGCGCGAGCGTGACTCGGCGCAGGATCTGGCACCGGATGCAGGGGCGTCGATCGAGTTCCGCGACGTCACCTTCGGCTACGAGCCCGGCCGGCCGGTGCTCGAGCGCGTGAGCTTTCGTGTCGAGCCCGGCGAGACGGTGGCCCTGGTCGGACCCACCGGATCCGGGAAGACCAGCACCATGGCCCTCGTCAAGCGCTTCTACGATGTCTGGGAGGGGCAGGTGCTGGTCGGTGGGCACGACGTGCGCGAGCTCACTCGCCGAACGCTGGGCCGTAACATCGCGATGGTCCTCCAGGAGCCGTTCCTCTTCTCCGGGACCATCGCCGACAACATCCGCTACCAGAAGACCGAGGCCTCCCAGGCGGAGGTCGAGGCGGCGGCGCGGGCGGTCGGGGCGCACGACTTCATCATGCGTCTCCCGCACGGATACGACACCGAGCTCGACCAGCGTGGCACCAACATCTCGCTCGGCCAGCGTCAGCTCGTCAGCTTCGCGCGCGCGCTCGTCGCCGACGCGCCGATCCTGGTCCTCGACGAGGCTACCGCCAATGTCGACAGCTACACCGAGCGTCAGATCCAGCGCGCGCTCGCGCGCCTGCTGGAGGGCAGGACGGCGATGGTGATCGCCCACCGCCTGGCCACGGTGCGCGGAGCCGATCGCATCCTCGTGCTCCAGGACGGGAAGCTGATCGAGCGCGGCAACCACGACGAGCTGGTCGCCCACGGCGGCCTCTACGCGCGGCTCTATCGGCTCAATCATGCATCGTTCGACGACCTGTGATTACACTCTCGCGCCGACGACGACACGGCCATCCACCTGACCGGGCGCGCGCGCCCGCATCGACCGGAGCTCGACATGAACGCTGACCCTTCCGCGGGAATCCGCCTCGCGGTCGACATCGGGGGCACCTTCACCGACGTGGTGCTCGAGGCGGGTGAACGGCGATTCACCGCCAAGACCCTCACCACCCACGATGCGCCGGAGCGGGGCATCCTCACCGGCTTCGGCCAGGCGCTCGCCGCGGCCCGAGTCGCGCCGGGCGACGTGACGGTGATCATCTACGGCACCACGCTGGCGACGAACCTGCTGATCGAGCGCAAGGGCGCGCCGACCGCGCTCGTCACCACCGAGGGCTTTCGCGACTCGATCGAGATGCGCAACGAGAATCGCTACGAGCAGTACGATCTCGGCATCGACCTTCCCGAGCCGCTGGTGCCGCGGCGCCTGCGCTTGCCGGTGCGCGAGCGGATGAACGCCGCCGGAGAGGTGCTGGTGCCGCTCGACGCGGCGGGGGTCGAGGCGTTGGTCCCGGTGCTCGAGCGCGCCGGGGTGCGCAGTGCCGCCATCGGATTCCTGCACAGCTACCTCAACTCGGCCCACGAGGTGCAGGCGCGCGACATCCTCGCCGCCCGCCTGCCCGACGTCGAGTTCACGCTGTCGTCCGAGGTCTCCCCGGAGATGCGTGAGTACGAGCGGTTGTCGACCGCCTGCGCGAACGCCTACGTCCAGCCGCTGATGAGTCAGCACCTGAAGCGTCTCGAGCGCATCCTGGCCGAGCAGGGATACCGGTGCCCACTGTTTCTGATGCTCTCCGGTGGCGGCATCACCACGCTCGCGACCGCGGTCCGCTTCCCGGTCCGGCTGGTCGAGTCCGGCCCCGCCGGCGGCGCGATCTTCGCCAGCCACATCGCGCGCGAGCTCGGACTCGGCGGTGTCGTCTCCTACGACATGGGGGGCACCACTGCCAAGATCTGCCTGATCGACGACGGCCAGCCGCAGACCAGTCGCACCTTCGAGGTCGCCCGCGTCTACCGGTTCATGAAGGGCAGCGGTCTGCCGCTGCGCATCCCGGTGATCGAGATGGTCGAGATCGGGGCCGGCGGCGGCTCCATCGCGGGTGTCGACGCGATGGGGCGGATCACCGTCGGCCCGGAGAGCGCCGGCTCCGAGCCCGGGCCCGCCTGCTACGGCCGCGGTGGCGAGGCGCCGACGGTGACCGACGCCGACGTGGTGCTCGGGCGCATCGATCCGGCCGACTTCGCCGGCGGCTCGATGGCGCTCGACCGCGCCGCGGCCGAGCGCGCGCTGACCTCGGCGGTCGGTGCCCGGCTCGACCTCGAGCCGCCGCACGCCGCGCTCGGGGTGTCGGAGATGGTCGACGAGAACATGGCCAACGCCGCCAGGGTGCACGCGATCGAGAGCGGCAAGGTGGTCGAGCAGCGTACCGTCATCGCCTTCGGTGGCGCGGCGCCCCTGCATGCCTCGCGGATGGCGGAGAAGCTCGGGGTGGCGCGGCTGGTGATCCCACCCGGCGCCGGAGTCGGGTCCGCCATCGGCTTCTTGCGCGCCCCGGTCGCCTACGAGGTGACGCGCAGCCACTACCAGCGACTCGACCGACTGGAGGTGGAGTCGGTGAACGCGATGCTCGACGGGATGCGCGCGGAGGCCTACGGCGTGGTCGAGCCGGGCGCCGGCGGTCGCGAGCTGACCGAGACCCGTACCGCGTTCATGCGCTACGTCGGTCAGGGGCACGAGGTCGGCGTCGAGCTGCCGATCCGGGTCGAGCAACCGCGCCTCGACGCCGATGCCGCCGCGCAGCTCCGCGCGAGCTTCGAGCGCGAGTACCACCGGCTCTACGAGCGCACCATCCCCGACCTCGAGGTCGAGATCCTGACCTGGGTGATGCTGGTGAGCACGCGTGCACCCGAGCACGCGGCACCGCCGCCGCCGCCACAGCCCTCGGTCGCGACGGCCAGTGGCGAGCGATCGGTGCTCGACACCGGGACCGGCGAGTACCGCAGCGTCCCCGTGTATCGGCGCGACGCGCTGGTCGCGGGAAATCGAATCGAGGGTCCGGCGGTGGTGGTCGAGAAGGACACCACCACGGTGGTCAGCGCCCGTTACGTCGCGAACGTCCATCCGCTCGGCTACCTGGTGCTCGAGCGCAAGCAGCAGTCCGTGGAGGAATCGGCATGAGCAACCTGAGCGCGCTCGAGCGCATCCACATGCAGGTGATGTGGAACCGGCTCATCTCGGTGGTGGAGGAGCAGGCGCAGACGCTGGTGCGAACCGCGTTCTCCACCAGCGTGCGCGAGGCCGGGGATCTCGCCGCCGCGGTGTTCGACCGCCAGGGCCGCATGCTGGCGCAGGCGGTGACCGGCACCCCCGGACACATCAACGCGATGGCCGAGGCGATCGTGCACTTCATCGCCAAGTACCCGGTCGAGCGCATGGAGCCGGGCGACGTCTACATCACCAACGACCCGTGGCTGACCTCCGGTCACCTCCACGACGTCACGGTGGTGACGCCGACGTTCCACCACGGTCGGGTGGTGGCGCTGTTCGCCAACACCTGTCACGTGGTCGACATCGGCGGTCGCGGCTTCGGGCCGGACGCGCGCCAGGTGTTCGAGGAGGGGCTCAACATCCCGATCCTGCCCCTGTTCCGCCGTGGCGAGCCGAACGAGACGCTGATGGAGATCGTGCGCACGAACGTGCGTGAGCCGCGCCAGGTGGTGGGTGACATCTTCTCGTTCGCGGCCTCCAACGATATCGGCTCGCGGCGGCTGATCGCGATGATGGAGGAATTCGATCTCGACGATCTCGACGCGCTCGGCGAGTTCATCATCGAGAGCTCGCGGCTCGCGACCATCGAGCGCATCGCGCGCCTTCCGAACGGCGACTATCGCAACGCCCTGACCATGGACGGCTACGATGCGCCGGTCACCCTGGCGGCGACCTTGAGCGTCCGCGACGACACCATCCACGTCGACTACACCGGCACCTCGCCGGCCAGCTCGCACGGCATCAACGTCGTGCTCAACTACACCAAGGCCTACACCTGCTTCGGGGTGAAGTGCGTGGTGGCGCCGGACATCCCGAACAACTACGGGTCGCTGCTGCCAATCACGTTCTCCGCTCCGGAGGGCTGCATCCTCAACGTCCAGCGCCCGTTCGCGGTGGCGGCACGGCACATCATCGGCCATCTGCTGCCGGACACCATCCTCGGTTGCCTGCACCAGGTGGTGGAGGGGGGCTGTCAGGCCGAGGGCTCGGCATCGTTGTGGAACGTCCAGCTCCGCGGTGGGCCGTCGGTGGCGCGCGAGGGCTTCGACGGACCGATCCCAGAGTTCGAGATGTTGCAGTTCAACAGCGGCGGCACCGGCGCGCGCCCGAGCAAGGACGGCCTGAGCGCGACGGCGTTTCCGAGTGGGGTGCGCGGCATGCCGGTGGAGGCCAACGAGGCGATCACGCCGGTGGTGTTCTGGCGCAAGGAGCTGCGTGCGGACTCCGGCGGCGCCGGCCGTCAGCGCGGCGGCCTCGGCCAGGTCATCGAGATCGGCGGCGCGAGCGGCGCCCCGTTCGACGTGCTGGCGATGTTCGAGCGCGTGTACAACGCACCGAAGGGGCGCGAGCGGGGTCACGATGGTGCCGCCGGCCGCGTCATGCTCGGCTCGGGGAAGACCCTGCGCCCGAAGGGGCAGCAGACCATCCCGTCCCACGACCGCCTGCGGCTCGAGATGGCCGGCGGCGGCGGATTCGGCGACCCTCTCGACCGTGCGGCGAAGCGCGTGGCCGATGACGTCGCCAACGGGTTGGTGTCGGTGGAGCACGCCCGCGACGACTACGGCGTCGTCTGCGATGCGCTCGGCAATCTGGACGTCGCTGCGACCGACGCGGAGCGAGCGCACCGTCGCGGCGCCTGAGCGCTGCCGCCCCGGCCGTCAGAGGCCCATGAGCCGTCCGAAGACCACGCGCATCAGCGCCGGCAGGATGTAGAGCGGGAACTGGAACGCGATCAGGAAGAGCTTGACCTCGGGGCCGGCGGCGTCGCCGACGGCTCCGAGGACGAGGATGCCGTTGCGTAGTCCCATCAGCATCGCGGCGGTGAGCGTGGTGCGCGCGCCGAGCCGCCAGCCGAGCGCGATGGTCGCCGCTTGCAGCGCGATGCTGAGACCGAACGCGGCCAGCGCGGCGGAGGCGACCGCTGCGGGGTCACTCACCACGAGGTCGCGGATGCCGTCCATCACGCCGATTCCGAACGAGCACAGCAACACCAGCATCAGCCCGTCGACGTAGTGCGCGTGGTGCTCGATGCGCGCGGTGCCCATCACCTTGCGCATCAACCAGGCGCCGCCGAACGCGCAGCCGACCATCACCGCCAGGCGCCCGGCGAGGTCGGCGGCGGAGATGTCGACGGTCACGTCGACGAGCGAGGCGACCATCACCGGCATCACCACCGGTGTCAGCAGATTCGCGGGTACGCTCGCCACCATCGCCAGTGCGGCGTCGACGCGTAGTAGCAGAGCGTAGGCCGGCGCCGAGAGCAGAGGTGGCGCGGAGGCCATCAGTGTGGCACCGGTCGCGAGCGGATGACCGGCAGCGAGCACCTCGCTCACGGCGTGGACCACGACCGGTGCGACCACCATCGCCGCGACCACGATCCCGATCGGGAGCAGGGGCCGCTGCAACAGCGCACCGGCGGCGCGCCAGTCGAGTCGGGTGAGCGACAGCAGCATGGTGCCCACCGCGAACGGGAACACGACCGGGCTCAGGGCCGCCGCGAGCGGCGGCACGGCGAGGCCGAGGAACAGGCAAGCCGCCATCACCAGCGTGGCGTGGCGCTGCAGGGCGCGAAACACGGCGGAGATCACGTCGCCGGACTCGCGGTGGAGGCGCGTGGTGCGTGGTGGCGAAAAGGCATCCAGTTCCTGAAATGTGGCACATGCCACAGACCATCGCGCCGTGAGACGCCAAACTCACACCATCGACAGACAGATTGCTGTTCTCCTCCCTGGGCTCTCTCCCCCCTCGAGCCCACTCCTCCAGCCCCGCCCGAGTCGCGGGGCTTCTTTTTGTCGGCGCCTCGTGGATCGCGATCGCGTCGCGTGCCGGTCACCGCGCGCGGTCCACCGCCGCGACACCACCCGCGAGGCCCTTCCGCGCGTCGAGTCGTGAAGTGCATCACGCGAGGTCGGCATCGGATGCCGACTGGCGCACAGTCGCGGCGACCTGCGCTGCCGATACTCCCGATCGAGCTGTCTTGTTCATTGCGTGTGGGCCCTCGCCCCCAGGGTGAACGCCCGGATCACACAGCCCCGCCCAGGCGGGGCGTTTTTTTTCGCGCTTGTCGGCTTCCCACGCAGTCTGACAATCTACCGCCGCGCGACCGTCGTGGCGTCGCGCCGATCCCGTCGCCCACACAGGAGACAGCGCGATGATCCGCCATCACGGCCGCTACGACTACTCCAGCATCGGCAGCCGCCCGACCTACGAGTGGCCGAACGGCGCCCGTCTCGCGGTGTACGTGGCCGTCAACATCGAGGTCTTCTCGTACGGCGAGGGCAAGGGCGCGGCGATCGCGCCGCCGGACCAGGCCCACAGCCACAGCGTCTACTCCTGGCGTGACTACGGAAACCGCGTCGGCGTGTGGCGCTTGATGGAGCTGTTCGACGACCACGGCATCCCGTGGGAAGCGCAGATGAACACCGCGGTCTACGACCATTGCCCCGACCTGGCGCCGGCGCTGCGCGAGCGGGGGGTGGAGATCGTCGGCCACGGCATCACCAACTCCGACGAGCAAGGACATCTCCGTGAGGATCTCGAGGCCGCTCACATCCGCGCCGTCACCGACGTCATCACGCGTCACGAGGGGGCCGCGCCGGTCGGGTGGATGAGCCCGTGGCTGTCGAACAGCGAGCGCACGCTGGACCTGCTGCAGGAGGCGGGCTACCGCTACTGCATGGACTGGACCAGCGACGACCAGCCGATCTGGATGCGCACCCGAAACGGTCGCATCCTCTCCATGCCGTATCCGGTCGAGTGCAACGACACCCGCGGCATCGTCTGGTACCGATACACCGCGGCGGAGTTCGCCGACATGATCATCGACGGCTTCGACGAGATGCTGCGCCAGAGCGAGCGTCAGCCGCTGGTCTGCCCGATCTCGCTCCATCCCTTCGTGGTCGGGCGCCCCTACCGCACGCCCCACATGCGCCGCGTGATGGCGCACCTGGCGGCCCATCGCGATCGGATCTGGCTGGCCCAGCCGCGCGACATCTGCGCCCACGTCGAGTCGTTGCCGGCCGGCGTCGTGCCCGGGAGCTGACGGGGCTCTCAGGTCAACAACAGCAGCAGGATGCCGGCGACGACCAGAGCGATGCCGGCGAGCTCGAGCCGCGTCACCTTCTCCTTGAAGAAGAAGACCGAGGCGACGAAGGTGAACACCAGCTCGATCTGGCCGAGGGCGCGGACGTAGGCCGCGTTCTGGATGGTCATCGCGGTGAACCAGCCGGCCGAGGCCAGCATCCCACTCAGGCCGACCAGCCCGGCCACCCGCCATGCACGCGCCACCTCGGTGAGCTGGCCCGGCTCGCGGGCGCGGATGTAGAGCCCCATGCCGATGGTCTGCAGGACGGTGACGCAGGCAAGCGTGAAGCCGGCCTGCATCAGGAAGCCCTCGCCGCCGAGTGACAGCGAGGCGGCGCGGTACGAGACCGCGGAGATGCCGAAGAAACCGCCGGAGGCGATGCCGATGAGGGCGGTGCGATCGCGAAGGCTCGCGAGCAGCGCCCCGGCGCTCGGTCCGCCCTTGGCCACCGAGATGAGGAACACGCCGACCAGGCTGATGAGGATGGCGCCGAGCGCGCCGATCCCCAACGGGTCACCGAGGATGACGATCCCGAACAGCGCGGTCTGGATCGTCTCGGTCTTCGAGTAGGTCGTCCCGACCGCGAAGTTGCGAAACGAGAACAGGTATACGAGCAGCGCGGTGGCGATGATCTGGGTGACGCCACCGAGCACGCAGTACGCCGCGAATCGCGGATTCGGGCTCGGCAGCTCCATGCCGCCCAGCAGCGCCAGCCCGGCGACGTAGAGCGCCGCGAACGGGAACGCGTAGCAGAAGCGCGAGAACGTCGCGCCGGACGTGCTCAGCCGTCCCTTCAGGTGCTTTTGTAGCGCCGAGCGCAGGTTCTGGCAGAACGCGGCGCCGACGGTGACGGGGATCCAGAGCTCCACCACAGGGCTCCACCGGTCGCTCGACCCGCGAGCACCGGGGCAGCCTATTTGCGTCGGACCCGGGGCCGCAACATAGAATTCACCGGGGCCGACATAAGCTGCGCTTATATGCCGACGTCATCGCGTATCCCCCACCTCCGGGCGCTGGAGGTGTTCGACGCCGTCGCCGCCGCCGGCGGCATGCGCGCGGCGGCCGAGCGCCTGCACGTGACCCAGCCGGCGGTGAGCCAGCAGGTGCACCGGCTCGAGAGCGTGCTCGGGGTCGAGCTCGTCCGCCGCGTTCCGGGTGGCGTCGAGCTGACCGACGCCGGCAGGCGCCTCGCCGCGCGGACCGGGCCGGCGTTCGCCGCGCTGCACGGCGCGATCGAGGAGCTGCGCGAGGCCCGCGGCGGGCTCGGCGCGGTCAGCGTGTCGTTGCTCGCGACCTTCGCCCAACGTTGGTTGATCCCCCGACTCGCCGGCTTCCAGCGCGCCCATCCGCGCACCGAGGTGCGGTTGCTGACCGCCACCCGTCTCGAGGATCTCGGTCGAGGCGATCCCGACCTGGTGGTCGACTGCGGCGAGCAATCGGTCCCCGGGGCGCACACCGATCCGCTGATGGCCAACGCGCTGTTCCCGGTCGCCAGCCCGGTGCTCCTCGAGAGCGGGCGCCTGGTCGAGGCGCGCGACCTGGCCGACCACGTGCTGCTGCGGGTCGACACCGCGCCGCGAGACCGCGACTGGGAGCGCTGGCTGCAGGCGGCGGGCGTCGCCGGGCTCCGGCCGCGCGGATGGCTCACCTTCACCAGCTCCATCCACGCCCTGGAGGCAGCGGTGGCGGGTCTCGGGGTCGCGGTCGGCCACACCCCGTTCGTGGTCGACGCCATCGCCGCCGGGCACCTGGTGGCGCCGCTCGCGCGGTACGCCTCGGCCGAGGGTCCGTACCGACTCGTCGCCCGCGGCGCCGGGGCGCAACGCCCGCCGGTACGCGCCTTTCGCGACTGGCTCCTCGCCGAGGTGGCGGCCTCGCCACACGCCGACCCGGTCTGAGGACGGCGTTACACCCGCGGGGCCGTCGTCGCTAAAGCGCCATCGCCCCGAGGTCGATAACCCGGCGGGCGACTGCGACCTGCGGGCGCCACCGACATCCAGCCGCGTGAGGGCCCATGCGACGCGACCGCCTCGGACTGCTCGTCATCCTCGCCTGCGCCGTGGTGTCGGCCCTGATCGCGCTGTCGGTGGTCGAGCGCGAGCGCGGCGCGCGCCTGACCGAGTTGCGCGGCCAGGGGCTCGCGCTGGCGCGCCTGCTGGCGCGGATGCCGGAAGAGCTGCTCGGCCCACCACAGACCCGCCACCGCCCACTGGAGCTGGTGATGTCCACCCGCCGCGACGGGGATCTGGCCTACCTGGCAGTCACCGGCGCCGATGGCACCGCGCTCGCCGAGGTCACCGCGCCGGGGGTGGTGGTGCCCTCGGCCGCTGCCGCCACCGGGCCGCACGACTGGGTCGGGGAGCGCGAGACCACCCATGGCGAGACCCGGTACCGGGAGTTCGTCGCGCCACTGTTGCCGAACGGCGATCTGCGTGGTCACGTCCGCATCGGCTACCACGCCGACCTGCCGCTGACGATACCGAGTCTGTCTGCGATGGCGCCGCTCGCGCTGCCGGTGTTCCTGCTCGGGGGAATCTTCTACTGGATCACGCGGCGCGAGTCGGTGCGGCTGCGCCGCGCCGCCGACGACGTCCGCGAGGCGGTCGACGGCCTCGCGCTGCCGCGCATCGAGCTCGGGCCGAGCGCGGAGCTCGCGGAGTTCATCGACGGCTTCAACCAGGTGATGCGCGCGGCGCAGTCGCGGGTGCGCGAGCTCGAGGACGCGCAGGCCGGGATCCTCACCTCGTCGAAGGTGCTGTCGTACCAGAAGGCGCGAATCGCGGGTGTCCTGCAGTCGCTCCCCGACGGCGTGGTGGTGCTCGACGAGGCCGGGGTGGTGACGTTCGCCAACCGTCGGATCGAGCCGTTGATCGAGGTCGACCACCAGACCATCGTCGGGCGTCGGCCGGACGAGTGGTGCGAGCACGACGGATTGCGCACCTTCCTCTGCTCCTTCAGCGGCGCGGCGGTGCGGCGCAACGAGGGCGGCAGCATCGAGATCGCGCCGAGCCCGCGCGCGGCGGTGGACTGCGTGCGGGTCTCGGCCTATCCGCTGTTCTCGCCCCGCGACGGAAGCTCCATCCACGGCACCCTGGTGGTCCTGCACGACGTCTCGAGCGAGGTCCAGGCGCGGCGCGCGCGCGAGGAGTTCATCGCCCACCTCGCCCACGAGCTCAAGTCCCCGCTGCAGGTGATCGGCGGATACGCAGAGATGCTGCGCGAGCAGGAGCGGCCCTCGCTGTCGCTCGCGACGCAGGCCGGCAACGTCATCTACGACGAGGTCGAGCGGGTCAACGGGCTCATCACCGGTCTGCTCGACGTGGCCCGCATCGAGAAGGGCAGCCTGGCGCTCGACCGTCAGCGCATCCGCCTGCGCGATCTCCTCGCCGATGCGTTCGAGACCATGCGCCGGCTGAACGCGGACGGCGGCATCGAGTTCCGTCTCGACCTGCCCGACGAGATGAGCACCCTGGCCATCGACAAGAACCTGATGCGCGTGGCGATCAACAACCTGCTCGGCAACGCGGTGAAGTACAACCGGCCCGGCGGCCGGGTCGAGTTGATGGCGAGCGAGACCGACGAGGCGGTGGTGATCGCGGTCCGCGATACCGGGGCCGGTATCTCCGCGGAGGACCTGCCGCGGATTTTCGATCGCTTCTACCGCGCTCGCACCGGACCGACCAGCGAGGTGGCCGGTCACGGGTTGGGGCTCGCGCTCGCCAAGGAGATCGTCGACCTGCATCACGGGCGAATCGAGGTCGAGAGCACGCCGGGTCAGGGCTCGGAGTTCCGTCTCGTCCTCGACAAGTCGCCGGTGGTGCTGCGCGAGGCCATCTGATGATCGCATCGACGGTCCGGGTGGATGACGCCGCCGAGTCAGGTGCGGTGCGGTGAGCGCGGCGGTCGCGCGCACCCGGCTCGCGACGACCACCGAGCTCCTGCCGCCGGGGCCGCTCGCCGAGGACGGGCCGGTCACGGCCCTCGCCGAGATGCTCGAGGCCTGCCTCGCGGCGGGTGAGTCGCGCATCGTCGTCGACCTCAGCAATGTGAGCCGCATCGACGGCGCGGCGCTCGATCTCCTCGCCCGGACTCACCAGAGGGCGACGCGTCTCGGCGGCGGCATCACCCTCGTTCGGGTGCGCGGCGCGGTGCAGGAGGTGCTCGAGCTCGTCGATCTGCACGAGACCCTCGGCGCGTCGCCGCATCGCACCGGCGGCGCTGCGAGTGGGGAGCGACGCCGCGGCCCGGCACCGCGGCTCGGTGAGCTGTTGGTCGGCCACGGCCTGGTGACCCCCGAGGTGCTCGAGGAAGTCTCTCGCCGGCAGCAGCGGACCGGGCGGCGGCTCGGGCAGATCCTGGTCGAGGAGGGCCTGATCACCGAGGTCGATCTGCTCCGGGTCCTGGCCGAGCAGCTCGGGTTGCAGTTCGCCCATCTTCGCAGTGGCCTGTTCGACCCTGCAGCGGTGCGGCTGCTGCCTCGCGAGACGGCCCGGCGCCTCGGTGTGGTGCCGCTGTTCCGCGTGCTCGACACCCTGCACGTCGCGACCTCGGATCCGCAGGCCATCCCGGCCCTGGACGCAGTCGAGGAGATGACCGGTTGCCGGGTGCGGCCGGTGCTCGCGGCCGGCGATGCGATTCGCGCCGCCATCGACGAGGCCTTCGGTGGTGGCCAGGATCTCGGCGAGTACCTCGGCGAGCTCGACGCCGACGGTGCGCTCGAGGTGGTGGAGTCCCGCGCCGAGGACTACGCCGCGATCGACGAGATGGCGGCCGGCAGCCCGGTGGTGAATCTCGTCAACGGCCTCATCCAGCGCGCGGTGCGCGACGGCGCGAGCGACATCCACATCGAGCCCGGGCGCGAGCGCTGCCGCGTGCGCTTTCGGATCGACGGCATGCTCTATCCGGTGACCAGCCCGCCGATGGACGTCCACCCGGCGCTGGTCTCGCGCCTCAAGGTGATGGCCAACCTCGACATCGCCGAGCGGCGCCTGCCGCAGGACGGCCGCATCCAGGTCTACACCCACGGACGCACCGTGGATCTCCGGTTCAGCTCGTTGCCCGGGATCTTCGGCGAGAAGGTGGTGCTGCGGGTGCTCGACAAGAGCCACGGGGTGATGGATCTCGATCACATCGGGCTGCGCGACGGCAACCTCGAGCAGCTGCGCTCGTTGCTGCGCCGCAGTCACGGGCTGATCCTGGTCACCGGTCCGACCGGCAGCGGCAAGACGACCACGCTCTACGCCGCGGTGAACCACCTGAACAGCATCGACAAGAGCATCGTCACCATCGAGGATCCGGTCGAGTACCAGCTCGACCTCGTGAACCAGAACCAGGTCCGCGACGGCGTGGGCCTCGGTTTCGCCACCATGCTCAAGCACGTGCTGCGCCAGGATCCCGACATCATCATGGTCGGCGAGATCCGGGAGCGACAGACGGCGGAGATCGCGGTGCAGGCCGCGCTCACCGGGCACCTGGTGCTGTCGACCCTGCACACCAACGACAGCGTCGGGGCGATCACGCGAATGATCGACATGGGCGTCGAGCCGTTCCTGCTCTCCTCGGCGCTGGTGGCGGTGATGGCGCAGCGCCTGGTGCGCACCATCTGCCCGGACTGTCGCACCACCTACGTGGCGCCGGCGGAGATCGCAGCGCGCCAGGGGCTCGGTGACGAGGCGGTGCGCCTCGCGCGCGGTCGCGGTTGCCCCTCGTGCTACGACTCGGGCTACAAGGGACGGCTCGCGATCCACGAGATCCTCGAATGCGACGCCGACACCCAGCGCCTGATGGTGTCGAACCCCTCGCGTGACGATCTCGCCGCCTACGTGGCGCGACGCAAGATGCTCACGCTGCGTGACGACGGTCTGGCGCGGGTTCGCGAGGGCGCGACCACCATCGAGGAGGTGACGCGGGTGGTGAGCGCCTGATGCCGATCGAGACCGTGCAGCGCCGCCGCGTCGCCGAGGTTCGCACCGGCGAATGGCGAGCCATGCTCGCGCGACCCCCCGATCCGACCGAGCGCCGCTTCTTCACCGGGCGCCTCGCGCTCCTGCTCGAGACCGGTAACGCACTGCATCCGAGCCTCACCCTGCTCGCGCGTCAGTCCGCCTCGCGCGGCATGCGCGAGGTGGTGGAGCGGGTGGCGCGCGACGTCGCGGAGGGCCTCAGTCTCGCGCGCGCCCTCGGCCGGCATCCGACGATCTTCCCGCCGGTCCACGTGAGTCTGGTGGGTGCGGCGGAGCGCGGCGGGTTCCTCGCCGAGGCGCTCGACCGCCTCACCGCACTCGAGGAGCGTCGGGAGCGGCTACGTCAGGCGGTGACCAACGCCGCGCTCTACCCGGCTTTCCTCGCCGTGTTCTCGGTGTTGGTGGTGATCTTCATCCTCACCGTG
Source organism: Ectothiorhodospiraceae bacterium (assembly GCA_024234875.1). Taxonomy (GTDB): domain Bacteria; phylum Pseudomonadota; class Gammaproteobacteria; order HK1; family HK1; genus JACKNM01. The sequence continues at coordinate 256,585 of JACKNM010000006.1, forward strand.
GTGTTCCCGAAGTTCGACGAGATGTTCGCCGCCATCCGCGACCGCCTGCCGGCGACCACCGTCGTCCTGATGTCGGTGAGTGAGGCGTTGCGTGCGCACTGGGAGCTCATCACCGGCGTCGTCGTCGCCGGCATCCTGGCCGCGCGCCGGGTGCTCGCCGCGCCCGGAGTGCGTCACGCCTGGCACGGTCTGATGCTCCGCCTCCCGGGGCTGCGCACGCTGGCGGTCGAGCTCTACCTCGCTCAGGCGCTGCGCGTGCTCGGGCTGTCGCTCGGTCACGGCGTCGGCATCATCGAGTCGCTGTCGGCGGCGCGCGACGTGGTTGGAAACGAGGTGTTCCGGGACCTGCTCTCACGGGTGGGCCGCGGGGTGGAGGAGGGACGGACCATCGCCGACGGCTTCGAGCGCGCACCGCTGATGCCCGACCTCGCGCGGCAGATGATCGCGACCGGCGAGGCGAGCGGGTCGCTGCCGGTGGTGCTCGATCGTCTCGCCGAGCACTACGAGACCGAGCTCACCCGCCGGCTCGGGCTGGTGGCGCGCCTCGCCGAGCCGCTGATGCTGCTGGTGATGGGCGTGCTGGTCGGCGTGATCGTGAGCGCGCTGATCCTTCCCATATTCCAGCTCTCGCGGGCCGTCGGCTGAAATGGGGGCCCGGGTTCAAGTCCGACCGCCCCGGTGCCGATATCCCGGCGAGCACCGAAGCCAAAGCACGCGAGGCACAACCGTGGAGACCTTGTCTACCGAACTCAAGGATGGCGGTCCGGAGACGACTCGGCGCCGGCAGGGGGGATTCACCCTCGTCGAGCTCCTGATCGTGGTCATCATCCTGGGCATCATCGCCGCCATCGTGGTGCCGCAGCTCAGCACCTCGACCAGTGACGCCAAGATGTCGGCGCTGGACTCCGATCTGGCACGCCTGCGCTCCGCGGTCGATCTCTACTACCAGCAGCACGGCCACTATCCGGGCAATGCCGCGGCCAGCGGCGCGACCTGCCCGTCGGGTGGCACCGCCGGCGCCGGGACCATCGCCGACGCCGCCAACCGGGGAACCTCGTTCGCCGAGCAGCTCACGATGTACACCAACGCCGCCGGTCAGGCGTGCTCGACCACCGACACGACCTTCCGCTACGGCCCGTACCTCAAGGCGGCCACGCTCGGCGCCGCGGGGCTCCCGAAGAATCCGTTCACCGACTCGCGCGCGGTGTCCGTGGTCACCAGCGGCAACCTGGTCATGGCATCTGCCAGCACGACCGGTGGGTGGCTCTACGATGCCACCATCGGCAAGCTCATCGCCGACCACCAGGACTACGACGACCGCTGAGCGCGCGCGGCATCGGTTGGCTGAAGGGTCGGCCGACATGCGCGCCCGCCGCGAGCAGCGTGGCTTCACGTTGCTCGAGCTGGTGCTGGTGCTCGCGCTGCTCGCGCTCGCCGCCAGCGCGATGCTCGACGGCGGGGCGAGCGCCGAGGCGCGTGCGCGGCTCGACCACGCGGCCGGCGAGGTCGCCGCGGCGCTGCGCTTCGCGCGCGACGAGTCGGTGCGGACCGGGCTGCGCCACGGCGTCGAGGTCGATCCCGCGACCGAGCGGGTCCGCTTGTTTCACCTCGAGCCTGGCTCGGTCATCCCGGTCTACGACGTCCATCACCCGGTGGACCACCGGCTCTACGACTGGGTCGTCGGCGTGGCGCCGGGCACCGCCGGGGTCGCAGTCGATGACCGTGGGTTCACCTACCACGGCGATCCGCTCGGGCTGCCGCTGGCCCAGGTCCAGTTCGACGATACCGGCACGCCCGCGTTGCGCGGGCTGCTGGGCGACTACCTCCTGAGCGACGGCCTCGTTCGACTGGTCGGCGCCGACGGCGAGCAACGTGAGGTCCGGGTCGAGCCGATCACCGGATGGGTCTCCGTGCAATGAGCCATCCCGACGCATCGGGCGATGTCCAGAGATCCCGGGCCGGAGCGCGACGACGCGGCCTCGGACGCCGCTCTCGGCAGGCCGGTCTCGGCTATCTCGAGGTGCTGGTGGCGGCGGCGTTGATCGCGATCGCGCTGGTGCCGGCGACCGAGGCGTTGCGCGGTGGGCTCGACGCCGCCGACGTGGCGCACGGCGAGCGCGTGCGCGCGGACCGTCTCCGCGACCGTCTGGAGACGACGCTGGCGGCACCCTACGGCACGCTGGCGGCGGCGGCGGCGGGGCCGTCGACGCCGAGCACGCTGTCCGACCCGGCCGGGAGCACGGATCGGATTCTGGTCTATCTCGCGCCCTACGACGGGGACGACGCCGACGGCGACGGCGACGCCATGACCGGTGGCGACGACGGCCTGCTCTGGGTGCGCGTCACCATCGACGGCACCGCGCTCGCCTTCGAGACGGTGACCGCGCGGTGAGCCCGGTCGACGGAACCGGCGGTGGCCGACCGCGGGGCGGGCTGCCGGCCGCCGAGCATGGCTTCTCGCTGGTCGAGATGCTGCTCGCGTTGGCCCTGGGCGCGCTCCTGCTCGCGGGGCTGCTCGGCGTCGTCGAGTCCACCGGAGCGAGTCGCCGGGTGGCGGCCGAGCGGGCTGCGCTGGTGCGCGACGCGGGATACGCCATGGACCGTATGGCGCGTGCGGTGGGCGCGGCGCGCGTGCTCCTCGTGCCGACCCCGGACCGACCGGCCACCGCCGGCGACGAGTCCGTTCGCGAGCCCGGCGTGCTGGTGGTCACCGACGACCCGCGGGCCGACCGGGATCGTGACGGTCGGGCCGACGCCGACAACGACGGCGACGGGCGCATCGACGAGGACACCGGGAACGACCTCACCGCCGACGCTGCCGCCGGGGTCGTCGGGGTCGACGACGACGGTGACGGGCTGGTCGACGAGGGCAGCGACAACGACGACGACGAGGACGGGCTCACCAACGAGGACCCGGTGAACGGCGTCGACGACGACGGTGACGGCCTGGTCGACGAGGATCCGGACAAGGACCGCGAGAACGACGGCGCGCCCGGTCTCGCCGGCGTCGACGACGACGGCGACGGGCTGACCGACGAGGGGCCGAAGAGCGACGACGACGAGGATGGTCGCAACAACGAGGAATGGCTGGAGCCGGTGGTGTTCCGTCTGGTCGGCGACACCCTACTCGAACGCATGCCGCGTCCGGGGGCGCTCGCCGGCGGCGCGTTCTACGAGCACACCCTGCTCACCGGGGTGACCCGGCTGCGGGTGGCGCGGCTGGCGCCGGCCGCCCTCGACCGGGCGTTGCTGGTGCACATCGAGCTCGAGGTCACCGCCGCCTCGGGAGAGCGGATCGCGCTCGAGCGCCGGGTTCGCCTCGGAGCCGGCGGGTGAGCGCTCGACGCGGATTCGTCCTGCTGCCGGTGGTGTTGGTGCTGGCGGTGCTGGCGACCCTCGCCCTCGCCCTCGGGCGACAGGGGTCGATGACCGCCTCGGCGGTCGGGGCCGCCGCCGCCGTCGACCGCGCCGGCTACCTCGCGGAGGCGGGCTTGCGGCACGCCACCTGGCTCGCGAGCACCCAGGGCTGCAGCGCCTACGGCCTGCCGTCGACGCCGCTCGGGCAGGGGACCTACACCGCGACCTTCACCCCGACCGCCGGCTCCCCGGTGGACATCGTCGCCACCGGTACCCTGCCCGACGGCACCAGCCGCCGGGCGATGCGCGACGCGGTACCGGTCTACGAGCCGACCGTGCAGACGCTCGTCCTCCAGCCGGGGCCGGGTGTCGGGGCCGACACCTGGATCCGACTCGATCATCCGACCTGGAACTACGGTGCCCACAACGTGCTGCAGCCGGAGGAGGCCGGCAGCCAACGCGGGCTCATCGCCTTCGACCTGTCGTCGGTCGGCGCCGGCTGGCGCATCCGCGCCGCGCGCCTCGAGCTCCATGCGATCAGCGCGCCGGTCGGTGGGCGTCTGGAGGCGACCCCGGTGCTCGCGCCCTGGACCGAGGGTGACTGCCCCGGCAACGCCGGCTGCCCACCCGACGGCGCGACCTGGCTGAGCAGCGACGGGGTGACCGCCTGGGCCGATGCCGGTGGTGACCACGACGCGGCCACGGTGGCCTCCACCGCCGGGCTCGGGCCGGGTGCGTGGCACGTCCTCGACGTCACCGACCTCGTGCTCGCCTGGCGCGGCGGCGCACTCGCGAACCACGGGCTGCTGCTCCGCGGGGTCGGAGGCGCATTCACGATCGCGACCAGCGAGTGGTCCGTGGCCGAGCTCCGCCCGCGGCTGGTGGTCGAGTTCTCCTGCGAGTGCGGCACCGTGTGCGCACCGCCACCGACCTGCGACGCGCGCTACACCCCGACCGCGCGGGTCGACCGCTTCGCCACCGTCTCCGGCGGCGACGGACACGTCGCCGGGCTCACCGCGGTGCCGGCGGGCTTCGTCCTCGGCGCGGCCACCGCCCCGGCCGGCGGCGCCTGGGTGACCGTCGATCCGTCCGAGCCGGTGCTCGCGATGTACGGGCGCGACGGCAGCCTCCTCGGCGCCACGGTGCCGGCGCCCGCCGGCGACCTGGCGGGCGTCACCTACGTCGCGGGTGGTCTGCACCAGGGGCGGCTCGCGATCGCGCGCTCGAACCTGCTGCTCGATGACGTCGCGATCGTCGATCCGGGCGACGGCTCCGTGGTCACCACCATCGCGCTGACCGGGCTGGTGACCGACCCCGCGGGCATCACCTACATCGGGGTGACGGCGTCGGCCGTGCACGACGGCGAGCTCGCGGTCGCCGACGGCGCCGCGTCCTCGGTCGTCTACCTGACCCAACAGGGCGGGCCGCGGGGCGTGGCCTATCTCGGGTTCGGCGTCGCTCCGGCCGGACTCGCCCATGTCGCGGAGCAGGACGCGTTCCTGGTCGCCGACGCGGCCAGCGCCCACGGGCGCGTCGTCGATTTCGTCGGCGCCACCCTCCACGACTACCCGCTCGCGCACTTCGGTGCCATCGGTGCGCCGACCGCGGTCGCCATCGACCCGCTCACCTGTGACCACGTCCACGGCATCGCCGGTGCCGGCGAGTACCTGGTGCTCAACGAGCCGCCGGGCGCCACCTCGGTCACCGTGAGCGCCGTCGCCGACACCTACGTCGACGCATCCGACCCGTCCGCGCCACCCGCCGACGACGCCGAGCTGGTGGTCGCGAACAGCAATGGCGGCGCCCGGCGGCGCGCGCTGCTGCGGTTCGACGCCGCGGCCGCGGTCCCCGCCGGGGCGTTCGTCACCCGGGCGACGTTGCGGGTCTACCAGTTCGGCCACTCGGGGGCGCCGATCGATGTCGGTGTCCACGCCATGGTCGAGTCCTGGGACGAGGCCACCGCGACCTGGGAGGAGGCGAGCGCGGGAACGGCCTGGACAGGTGGGCCGGGGGCCGGGCTCGACCCGCTGGTGCTCGGCACCACGACCCTGCCGAACGCCGACGGGTGGTACGCCTGGGACGTGACCGCGCTGGTCCAGGAGTGGGTCGACGGGGTGTCGGTCGAGCACGGCCTCGCGCTCGAGCACGAGTCGGGCGGCGGCAGCCCGCGGGCACGAATCGACAGCCGCGAGGGCACCGCCGGCCAGCACCCGGAGCTGGTGATCGAGTACGTCCCGCTCTGAACCTCGTACCGGCCACCACCGGTCAAGCTCGGGTGGCAACGGGTCGATACAGGGTCGAGCCGTCCGCCCGGCGACGAGCGATCATGCACGCCCAGACCCTTCCCGAGCCTTCCGCACCGCTGGCGAGACTGACCAGGCGCCTCGGCGCTGCCGTGCCGTGGGCGTCGGCCACGCCCGGGCCGGTCGGGCTCGATCTCGGCCAGGATGCGCTGCACCTCGTGCAGGTCGAGCGTGGCAGCGCGGGCGTGCGGCTCCGCGCGGCGGCGTCGGTCGAGTACGAGGGTGGGCTCGATGCGCTGCTCGCGGCGCCGCGCGAGCTGCGCCGAGTGGTCGCTCGCGGTCTCGCACGTGGTCGGTTCCGCGGTCGCCGCGTGGTCACCTGCATGCCGACCCACCGCACCCGGCTGCTGCTGCTCGGCTACCGGGTCGAGCCCGACCAGGACGATGGCGCCGCGGTCCTGGCCGCGGCGGCAGAGCGGCTGCAGGGGTCGATCGACGAGTGGGTGGTGGACTACGTGCCGGTCGGCGCCGCCGATCCCGAGACCCCCGAGCGCACCGCGCTGCTGGTCGCGGCGCGCCGTGTCGACGTCATCGAGCTGCTCGATCGACTGGCCGCCGGCGGCCTCACGGTGGCGGCGCTGGAGGTCGGCCCGGTGGCGATTCGCCGTCTGATCAGTGCCTCCGTCGACGGCGACACCCATACCACCACGCTGGTCGTCAACATCGGCCGCGCGCGGTCGTACCTGACCGTGGTCTCCGGGCGGCGCCTGATCCTCGATCGCGAGGTCGGCCTCGGTGCCGATGCGGTGGTCGAGCAGGTGGCGTCGACCCTCGAGCTGCCGGTGCGCTCGGCCGAGGCGGTGCTCGCCCGCTTCGGTGTCGACGCCCGCGCCGCATCCGAGGCGGGGCCGGGCGGGGAGCCGGAGGTGATCGAGGCGCTCGGCGAGATCGTGACCGAGTCGCTCGCCCCGCTGTTCGCGGAGGTCGACCGGGTCCGCCTCTACACCGCTGCCCACACCCGTGGAGCCCCCGTCGACCGCGCGCTGCTCCACGGCGCCGCGGCGCGCTGGCCGGGTTGCTCCGGCCTGCTCGAGCGCCGCCTCGACCTGCCGGTGGCGCCGCTCGACCCGTTCGCGATCATTCCCGGCGCACCGCCGGCTTCGGCCGGCGGACCGTCGGCGACCGCGCTCGCGGTGGCGGCGGGCTGCGCGCTGTGGGTGCCCGAGGGGTGAGCGCGGTGGACCTCATCCCGGCCGACTACCGGCGCGCCCGCGCCCTGCGCCGGGTGCTGGTCGCGACCGCGGTCGGCGTGGTGGCGGCAGCCGGTTGCCTCGGAGCGGCAAGGCTCGGCCTCTCCGCGGCCGTCGAGCGCACCGGCGAGACCCTGCGCACGGTGGAGCTCCAGCGCGCCGAGGTCGAGGCCCGGCGCGCCGCGCTCGGGCTCCTCGAGGTCGAGCACGATGCGCTGGCCGCGCGCTTGGAATCGTTGCAGCGCCGTCGGCGGGGCATCGCGGCGCGTGACGCGCTGCTCGCGGTGGACGCGGTGCTCGACGGGCGGGTGTGGTTCGTCGACTGGCGCTTCGAGCGCGACCAGGGTGGTCCCGACGGGTCGGCGTCGATGGCGATCCGCGGTCAGGCCGAGGACCACGCGGCGCTCGCCGACTTCGTCCAGCGCCTGGTGGAGCGCCCGGAGGTGGCGGACGTACGCCTGATCGGCACCCGGGCCCGTCGCTATACCCGCGGCGCGGTGGTGGAGTTCGAGGCCGCGGTGGGGCTGCCAGGATGAGCGACGCCGCGATGCGCTGGTTCGCGGCCCGCGTCGACCCGCGCAGCACCGCGCTGCTGGTGGCCGGCACGGTGGCGATCCTCGCGCTGCTGGCATGGTTTCACGTGCTGCGCCCGCCGCTGACCAGGCTCGACGCACTCCGTACCTCGGTGGCCACCGCGCGGGCGACGCTCGCGCGCGAGCACGCCGGGGTGACACAGGCCGACGTCGACGCCCTGCGCGCGCGGGTGGACGAGCTGCGGGCGCGGCTGGCCGACGGTGCAGGCGCCGACGCCGAGCGCCTCGCCGAGACCATCCGCGGTCTCGATGCATCGGCGCGCCGTCGCGGGATCGAGATCGGCTCGGTCGAGCCGCTCGCGCCGGTGCCGCGTGGCGACGTCGAGGAGCTCGGCATCGAGGTGACGCTCTCGGGTCGTTACGAGGCGCTCTTCGCGTGGCTCGGCGAGGCAGAGGAGGGGGCGGGCGAGATGCTGGTCCAGCGGTTTCACCTCGATGCGGGTGACGACGATGCGCGGCGAATGACTCTGCGGCTGGTGACCTTCCGTGCGGTGGCGCCGCCGTGAGCGCGCGCGCCCGAGCGAGCACGGCGATGCGCGCGGTGGGCCTCGTGCTGGCGACGCTCTGCGCGACGCCTGCGCCGGCCTCGGAGTCCTTGGCACCCCTTTTGCAATCTGTCTCTCGACGCGGCGCTCAGACCGACCCGGCGGTCGGTGTCGTCGCCAGAGTCTCGGCGACGTCCGAGACGGGTCGCGGCGGTACCGGCCGGGAAGGACGTCGGTCGGTCGACGAGCTGGACGCGCCGGCGATCGACGAGGTCCTCGAGGTGGCGCCGCCGGGAGCCGGGTCGCCCGGGTCGGGCCCCCGCATCGACCCCTTCGCGCGACCGCTGCCGCCACCACCGCCGCCGCCGGAGCCGGAGCCGGTCGCGGCGCGGGCGGAGGCCCCGCTCGGAGCGCGCCTCACCGCCACCGTGATCGGCGGCCCGGAGCCGCTGGCACTGATCGACGGGCAGGTGCTCGGGGTCGGGGAGGCGGTGCAGGGGCACCGCGTGGTCGAGGTCGGTGAGGGGCGTGCGGTGCTCGAGCGTGACGGCCGGCGGACGGTCCTCACCCTGGAGTGACCGGGGTGCCGGCCGACGGCCGGGAACGGATCGGGAACAGGAGGTCTGGCAGTGCGCGCACGCGGGTGGCTTCGAACCACCACCACGGCCCTGGTGGCGCTGGTCGTGCTCGGCCGCGTCGGCGAGCCGGTGCTCGGCGCGACGACGGTCGGTGCCGGCGTCGCCGGCGCTCCCGTGGCCGTCACCGACGGGCCGATGACCCTCACCTTCCGCGACACTCCGATCGAGGAGGTGTTCCAGATGCTGTCGCGCCAGGGACGCGTGAACATCTTGCTCGGGCGCGGGGTGACCGGCAGCGTGTCGGTGAATCTCTACGCGGTCGGGCTCGAGCACGCGATCGAGGTGATCGCGGAGACCGCCGGCTTCGTCGCCGAGCGCCGCGGCGACACCTGGATGGTGGTGGCTCGCGACGACGCCGGGCGCGAGTCCGCCTCCGGGCGCACCACGGTGCGGACCTACAAGGTGCAGTACACCGATCCGGAGGTGGTGGCGACGGTGCTCGAGAAGCACCTCTCCCGCTACGGCAAGATCACCCGCCTCGGCGGGCGCAACCTGCTGGTGGTGGAGGAGCTGTCGGACTTCCACCAGCGCATCGAGCGGTTGATCGGCGAGGTCGACCAGCGCCCGCGGCAGATCCTGATCGAGGCGAAGATCCTCGAGATCACGCTCAACGCCGACGACACCTTCGGCATCGACTGGAGCGCGGTGTTCGAGTCGGGGCAGGGCGCGTTCGGCGCGCGCGGGCTGTCCGCCCCGATCTCGAGCGGCTTCTTCCTGCGCCTGGTGAGTCCGGAGCTCCAGCTGTTCATCGACTCGCTGAGCGCGAAGGGACGGGTGCGCACGCTGTCCACGCCGCGACTGATGGTGCTCGAGCACCAGCCGGCCGAGGTGCTGGTGGGCGACCGGCTGGGCTTTCGGGTCACCACCACCGTGAACCAGGTGACGACGGAGTCGGTGGAGTTCGTCGAGTCGGGGGTGATCCTCAAGGTCCGCGCCTCCGTCGACCGTGACGGCCAGATCCTCATGGAGCTGCACCCGGAGGTCAGCAACGGCAGCATCTCCGAGGGGATTCCCTCGGTGCGAACCACCGAGCTGACCACCCAGCTCCTGGCCCATGACGGCCAGCAGATCTTCATCGGTGGCCTGATCCGGACCCAGGCGCGCGAGTCGCGCAGCGGGCTCCCGGTGCTCTCCGAGGTTCCGTTGCTCGGCGGCCTGTTCTCGCGCACCGAGACCGCGACGCTCAACACCGAGACGGTGGTGATGATCTCGCCGCGGCTGGTCGACGCCGACCTCGCGGGTGCGTCGCAGTCCGCCGCGCGCAAGGTCCTCGCCGCCGAGCAGGGCCTCTCGCTACGCGCCGACCGCGCGCTCGGCACCCTGGAGCGCACGCTGCGGCGCGACCCGCTGCCGGCCGCTCGGGCCGGGCGTGACGACCTCGAGCCGCTGGCGCCGCCGGCACCGGCGGCGCCGGCGCGAGTGGTGAGCCCGCAGTGGCGCGACAGCGGGCGGTGATGGTGCGCGGTGGGTGAGGGCCGCGCCATGTCGCGCGCAGTCGGCCGAATCTGTGGCCGCCGCCGCGTTTCCGGGGGTTCCTCGCCCGGGGCGTCGACGATAGAGTCCCTGCCGCCGACCTCGCTCCGGTGGTCGCCTCCGCCCGGCCGAGCTCCTCGATGAACGATCGCGACGATCCACCGACGCAACCGTTGTTTCCGTGGAAGGCGGGTCGCCTCGGTGGCGACGTGGCGCCCGTGCTCGGGGTGGAGCTCGGCCAGGAGGCGTTGCACCTGGTCCAGCTCGCCGGCGGTGACGGCATGCCGCGTATCCGCGTCGCGGCCTCCGTCCCCTGGGGCAGCGAGCGCGACGTGGCGCTGGGGTCGGCGCGGCGGCTTCGCGCGCTTCTCGACATGGCGCGCGATCAGGTGGATCTGCGGGGAGACGCGGCGGTGGTCTGCCTGCCTGCCGACCACGCGCGCCTGATGGTCGCCACCGTCCGGGTGAGCGACGGCATGAGCGAGGAGGAGGCGTTTCGCGCCCAGGTCCTGGACCGCCTCGAAGGCGGGCCGGACGCCTGGCTCGTCGACCGGATCCCGCTCACCGTTCCCGATCCTGCGTGTGTCGAGCGGCGGATGATGCTCGCGCTGGTGGCCCGCGACGAGGCCGAGGCCTACCGCGCCTGTCTCGCCGACGCGGGTCTCGACGTCCGCGCCACCGAGCTCGGCCCGGTGGCGCTGCGCCGCCTGGTCTCGGTGCTCGCCGGGCGCCCTCCGTACCCGAGCATGGTGCTGGTGAACATCGGGCGCACACGCACGTTCCTGACCCTGGTCGCCGGTCGCCGGCTGGTGCTCGATCGACCGATCGCCGGTGGCGAGGACGACGTGCTGCGTGCGCTGGCGGTGGCGATGCGGATGGCGGTGCCGGCGGTGCGGGTGATCCTCTATCGCTTCGGTCTCGTGCCGCGCGCCGATCTCCCCCAGCCGAGCGCGGCCGCCGGCGATCTCGGCGCCCAGCTCCGGCTGCGCGCGCGACCTGCCTTGACCGGCCTGGTGGAGGACATCCGCCAGCTCATGACCTACGCGGCGGCGCATCCGCGCGCCGGACCGGTGCAACGGGTGCTGCTGCTCGGCTCCGCCGCGCGCTGGCCGGGGGGCGACTCCCTGCTCGGGGAGCTCCTCGGCGTCCCCGTCGAGCAACTCGACCCGCTGTCGCTCCTCGACGCGCTGCCGGGTGCCGCCGGCCATGTCGACCCCACTTGCCCGGCGGCGCTGGCGGTCGCGACCGGCTGCGCCCTCCACCATCACTCGACGCTCTGACCCGACCACCCGGCGCCCCGCTCAAGCGGACCCGCCCGGGCGCCGATAAGCCCGGGAGGATGCCGCCAGCACGCTGGCGGCCGGACCGCCGGCCGACTGGTGACGGGGGCGTCGAGAGAGCATGCAGGATCGGACACTGCCAGGTGCGGCGCGCGACGGGGGAACCGGCCGGAGCCTCTCTCTCCGCGTCAAGCACGCCCTGACCCTCGCGGCACTTGCGCTGGCGGTAGGGCTCGCCGGGCGCGCCGTGCTCCACGGCGAGCTCGAGACCCAGATCCGCTCCACCGCGTTCGCCCAGGCGCGAGCGGTCGGCTCCGCGGTCGCGTTCGCGGTCGACGCGGCGACCGACCCCGTCGCCCTCCAACGTCAGGTCGCGGCGCTCGGCGCCGAGCACCGCATGACCAGGGTGGTGGTCGCCGCCGCCAGCCCGCCCCGCGTTCTCGCCGCGACCACCCCCGAGTGGACCGGTGCATCGCTCGGTGTGCTACCCGTCGAGGTGACCGACGTCCTCACCGAGGCGCTGACCGGGCAGCAGGCGGCACGGCGGGTCGACGACGCATGGGCGCAGTACGCGGTTCCGCTGTCGTATCACCGCGTCGAGCCCCGGCCCGGCGCACTCGACGGGGCGCTGCTGGTCGCCGTCGCGATGGATCCCATTCGCGGCGACGTCGCCGGCCTCGCGCCGACCCTGGACGTCGTCCTGCTGGTGCTGATGCTGGCGGTCGTCGTCGGCGGCACGCTCGTGGTCGAGCGGCTCGTGGTGCGTCGTCTGCGGCACCTGGAGCGCCAGTTCACCGGCGGCGAGGCGCTGGACGGGGGCGCCGAGGATCGCGACGAGATCGACCGGCTCGGCGCGACCCTCGGCGAGCTGCTCGACTCGCGCGGCGCGACCGAGCGACGGCTCCGCGACTTCAGCGAGGTGGCCTCCGACTGGTACTGGGAGACCGGCCCCGACGGCCGCTACATCAACATCTCCAGCCGAGTCGAGGAGCTCACCGGGATCCCGACCGACCAGCTCCTCGGCCGCACGCGGCTCGACATCGCGGGCGCCAGTGCGGCCGCTCCTCTGTGGCGCGAGCACCTCGACATCCAGCGCCGACGCGAGCCGTTCCGGGACTTCCGCTACGACATCGTTCTCCCGGGCGGACGGCGATTCCACGCCTCGGTCAGCGGGCGGCCGGTCTTCACCGACGACGGCACCTTCGTCGGCTACCGTGGCGTGGGCACCGACGTCACCGCGCTGGTGGAGGCCGAGCGCGCCGCCGCGAGCCACTCCTCGTTGCTCCAGCTCACCATCGACAACATGGCCGACGGTGTGCTGGTCGTCGACCGCGATCTCCGGGTTCAGCGCTTCAACCGCTCCTATCTCCGCCTGCGTGGCTTCGCGCCCGGCGAGGTGGAGATCGGCATGACGCTCGAGGCGGTGCTGCGTGCGAGCGCCGAGCGTGGCGAGTATGCGCCGGAGAGCCCGAGCGAGGCCGTCGAGCGACGCATCGCGTTGATGTCGGAGGGGCGCCCAGCCGAGTACGAGCGCACCAGCGCCAGTGGTCACACCCTGTGCGTGCGTGGCAGCCCCATTCCGGGGGGTGGGTACGTCGCGCTCTACAGCGACGTCACCGAGGCGCGGCGGGCACGGCTCGCCCTCGAGGACAAGGAGCGTTATCTCAACGCCATCGTGGATAGCGTGCTCGACGGCCTGATCATGCTCGACGCGCGTGGTCGCATCGAGCGAGCCAATCCGGCCGCACACGCGATCTTCGGCATCACCGCCGGCGCGATGACGAATCTGCGCCCGATCGATCTGCTTCCCGAAGGGGATGGGCGGCGGATCGCGCGCGAGGTCGCGCTGCGCGCGCGTCGCGGTGGCCATGTCGGCGAGGTCACCGGTCGGCGCCGCGACGGCACCACGTTCCCGATGGGACTCACGGTGAGCGTGGTGTCGATGCAGGGCGAGATCCACTACGCCGCGGTGGTCCGCGACCTCTCGGAGCGCGACCGCAACCAGGTCGAGAAGGCGAAGCTGCTCGCGATCCTGGAGGCGAGCCCCGACCTGGTCGCGACCTTCAGCCCCGACGGCGAGATCCAGTTCCTGAACCGCTCCGGCCGGCGCATCCTCGGGCTCGGGGCCGACGCCCCGCTGCGGCCCGAGCACGGCGCCGGTCTGGTCTCCGCCGAGGGCTTCGCGCGGCTGCGCGCGGCGGGCGAGCAGGCGCCGCCGTCGCGCACGCTGTCGTGGACCGGCGAGAGCCAGCTCGCAACCAGCGGCGGTGGCCTGTGCACGGTCTCCCAGCAGGTGCTGCTCCACCGTGTGGGCGACCGACCGACGCACTTCTCGACCGTGATGCGCGACGTCACCGATCGCGCCCGCGCGGCGCGCGAGCTCGAGCGCGCGAAGGAGGCCGCCGAGGGTGCGGTGGTGGCCAAGAGCCGCTTCCTGGCGACCATGAGCCACGAGATCCGCACGCCGATGAACGGTGTGCTGGGCATGGCAGAGCTGCTGATCGGCACCCGACTCCAACCCGATCAGCGCGAGTTCGTGGAAACGCTGCTGGCATCGGCGCGCTCTCTGCTCGGCATCATCGACGACGTGCTCGATTTCTCGAAGCTCGACGCCGGCCGGGTGGTGCTCGAGCGGATTCCGTTCGACCTGGTGATGCTCGCCCGAGACGTCGGCCGCCTGTTCTCGGCCAACGCCGCCGCCAAGGGCCTCGAGCTGACGGTGGAGCCGCCACCCGGTGTCTCGACGATGCCGTTGTACGGGGATCCCGGCCGCATTCGTCAGGTGCTCGTGAACCTGGTCGGCAACGCGGTGAAGTTCACCGAGGACGGCGCGGTCCGCATTCGGCTGATCGACCGCGCGCCGACCGCGCCCCGCGCGCGCCTGCGGATGGAGGTGGTCGACACCGGGATCGGAATTCCTGCGGCCAGTCAGGCCGGCGTGTTCGACTCCTTCACCCAGGCCGACACCTCGATCACCCGACGCCACGGCGGCACCGGCCTCGGGCTCGCCATCTCGAAGGAGCTGGTCGGCCTCATGAGCGGGCGTATCGGGGTGGTCAGCGGGGTCGGCGAGGGCTCGACGTTCTGGGTCGATATCGCCCTCGACCGTGCCCCGGCCGAGGCTCTGCCCGGTCCGGACCTGACCGGCACGGACCCGCGACGGCTGAGTGGGCGGGTACTCCTCGCCGAGGACAACGCGGTCAATCGTCGTGTCGCGGTCGGCATGCTGCGGCGTCTCGGTCTCGACGCCGCGCTCGCCTGTGACGGCGAGGAGGCGCTGCTGCGCTGGCGGGCCGGAGACATCGACCTGGTGCTGATGGATTGCGAGATGCCGCGTGTCGACGGCCTGGAGGCGGTGCGCCGGATGCGCGCCGAGGAGGCCGGAACCGGGCGTCGGACGCCGGTGGTGGCGCTGACCGCGCACGTCGGTCCGGAGGCTCGGGCGCGTTGTCGCGAGGCCGGGATGGACGACTACCTCGCCAAGCCGCTGCGACTCAAGGTGCTCGAGGACGCGATGTCACGCTGGCTCGGCGAGCGCGTGCCCGGTGCGCCCGCGGCGGCGCAGGTCGGCGCGGAGACCCCGCAGGCGGGCGCGGAGGCGGTCGAGCCGGCGGTCGCGGTCGACGTCCTGGAGCGGCTCGCGGCGGAGCTCGGCGACCGATTCCAGAGCATCATCCCGGAGTTCCTCGGGCGCGCCGAGCGCCTGGTGACCGAGGTCCTCGAGGCGGTCCACGGCGGCGACCGCGAGGCCACCCGGCGCGCAGCGCGCCGGCTCCGCGAGGCCAGCGCCACCATCGGTGCGGTGGCGCTGGTGCATCGAGCCGAGATGCTGGAAGGGCTGTCGGCCGCCGACGGGTTGGATCCCGAGCTCGCCGACACGCTGCGCGCCGAGCTCGACGCGGTCCGCGGTGCGCTGCAGCGAATGGCGGCCTCGCCGCTGGCGCGCGCGAGCTGAGGGCACCGTGCCTCGGCGCCGGCCTTCAGGCCACGGTGCCGCTCGTCGCCCGGCTCGGGAAGCACACCCCGGTGCCGCCGAGTCCGCAGTAGCCGCCGGGATTCTTCGCCAGGTACTGCTGGTGGTAGTCCTCGGCGTAGTAGAAGGGCGGCGCGTCCAGGATCTCGGTGGTGATGGCGCCGCGGCCGGCCGCCGTCAACGCTGCCTGGTAGGCGTCGCGCGAGGCCTGCGCCGCGGACCGCTGCGACGCGTCGTGGCAGTAGATCCCCGAGCGGTACTGGGTGCCGACGTCGTTGCCCTGACGCATTCCCTGGGTCGGGTCGTGAGCGGTCCAGAACACCTCGAGCAGGGTCTCGTAGTCGACCCGCTCGACGTGGTAGACGACCAGCACCACCTCGTTGTGCCCGGTGCGCCCGCTGCAGACCTCCTCGTAGGTCGGGTTCGGCGTGTAGCCGGCCGCGTATCCGACCGCGGTGGTATACACCCCTGGCGTCTCCCAGAAGCGGCGCTCCGCCCCCCAGAAGCAGCCGAGGCCGAACATCGCCCGCGCGGTCCCGGCGGGAAAGGGGGCCTCGAGCCGATTGCCGTTCACGTGGTGCCGCGCGGGCACCGGCATCGACTGCGTGCGTCCTGGCAGAGCGTCGGACGGATCGGGCATCTCGGCCTTCTTGCGTAGCCAGAGCATCGGCGCCACCTCCACTGCGTGTCACGCGCCCGAGTGTGCATCGCCACCCGGGCCGCCACAAGGCGGGCCGGGCGCGGGCGCCCGACACCGCGCCCGGTCGCGGTCAGGCCCGGTCCTTGCGCGCGAGCTCGATCGACCAGCGCGCGTCGCCGAGCTGGTGCTGGACGGCGTGGCTCGGGGTCCACCCGGCGGTGGGCGCGCTCTCGGCCAGGGTCTCGGCGAGGAGCAGGCCTCGGTGCTCGGCGAGCGCGGCCTCGACCTCCGCGCTGCCGGTGACGTGCAGCGCGATGCGGTCCGACACCTCGAGGCCGGCCTGCTTGCGCGCCTCCTGCACCGTGCGGATGAGCTCGCGGGCGAGGCCCTCGCGCTCGAGCGCCGGGGTGAGCCGGGTGTCGAGGCCGACCAGGTAGCCGCCGTCCTCCGCGCTCGCCCAGCCCTCGGCCGAGCCGGTCTCGACCAGCACGTCCTCGGGCTCGAACCCCTCGGTGTGGCCGCCGACGACGAGCTCGAAGCCCTTACCGGCGGCGACGGCGGTGGCGATCGCGGTGGCGTCGGCCGCCGCCAGCGCCTCGCGCAGCGCCGGGATGCGAGGGCCGAAGCGCTTGCCGATGCGCGGCAGGTTGGGCTTCAGGCGATAGCTCACCAGCTGGGCGTCGCGCGGCGCGAGCTCGAGCGCCTTCACGTTCAGCTCCTCCAGGATCTGGTCCTCGAAGCGACGCACCGCCGCTGCCGCCGCCTCGTCCGGGACGCGCACCAGCATCCGCGCGAGCGGCTGACGGGTACGCTGCCGGGTGTCGTTGCGCGCGGTTCGCCCGAGCCCCACCACGCGCTGCACCACCGCCACCGCGTCGAGCAGCGCGGCATCGGCGCGCTCGGGGATCGGTGTCGGCCAGTCGGCCATGTGCACGCTGAGCGGCGCGTCGGCACGGACCTTGCGGACCAGGTTCTGATGCAGCGACTCGGTGACGAACGGCATCAGCGGCGCGGCGAGTCGGCTCACCGCCACCAGGCACTCGTACAGCGTCAGATAGGCCGACTGCTTGTCGCGACCGGCCTCCGACTTCCAGAAGCGACGGCGATTGCGCCGCACGTACCAGTTGCTGAGCTGGTCGACGAAGCCCTCGATCGCCTGCCCGGCACCCTGCGCGTCGTACCGGTCCATGGCGTCGGAGACGGTGGTGACGGTGCGGTCGAGCAGGGCCAGCACCCAACGGTCGATCTCGGGACGCTCGGCGACCGGCACCGCGTCGTCGAGATCGACCGCATCGAGCCGCGCGTAGAGCACGAAGAACGCGTAGGTGTTCCACAGCGTGTTCAGGAACGTGCTGGCGACGTCGGCGACGAGCTCCACCGAGATGCGCTTCTGGGCCTCCGGCGCGATGCGCGCGGCGAGATACCAGCGCAGCGCGTCGGCGCCCACGGTGTCGAAGACGTCGTAGGGATCGACGATGTTGCCCTGCGACTTCGACATCTTCTTGCCGTCCTTGTCCACGATGTGCGCGAGGCACACGCAGTTGCGGAACGACACGCTGTCGGAGACCAGGGTCGCGATCGCGTGCAGGGTGTAGAACCAGCCGCGGGTCTGGTCGATCGCCTCGCAGATGTAGTCGGCGGGGAAGGACTGCTCGAACCGCTCGCGATTCTCGAACGGGTAGTGCCATTGCGCGTAGGGCATGGCGCCGGAGTCGAACCAGCAGTCGATCACCTCCGGGACGCGCCGATACTCGCGCCCGTTGTCGGGGTGTGTGAAGGTCACCTCGTCGATCGCCGGGCGATGGAGATCGACGTCGCGCAGGCTGCGCCCGGCGAGGCGCTCGAGCTCCGCCACCGAGCCGATGCACATGAAGTCGCCGGCGCCGTCGGTCCACACCGGCAACGGCGTGCCCCAGAAGCGCTCGCGCGACAGCGCCCAGTCGATGTTGTTCTCCAGCCAGTTCCCGAAGCGGCCGTCGCGGATGTTCGGCGGCACCCAGTTGATGGTGCGGTTGAGCTCGACCATGCGGTCACGGACCGCGGTGGTGCGGATGTACCAGGCGTGCTTGGCGTAGTAGATGAGCGGGTCGCCGGTGCGCCAGCCGAACGGGTAGTTGTGCAGGTAGCGCTCGGCGCGCAGCAGCAATCCGCGCTCGCGCAGCAGATCGGTGAGGATCGGATCCGCTTCCTTGAAGAACTTGCCGGCGACCGGCTCGACCTCCGGGAGGAAGTAGCCGTCGAGTCCGACGCCGTGCACGATCGGCAGGCCGTTCGCCTCGCCGAGCCGCAGATCGTCCTCACCGTAGGCGGGTGCGATGTGGACGATGCCGGTGCCGTCCTCGGTGGAGACGAACTCGGCCGGCAGCACCCGCCACGGATCGCCGCCGTCCGCCGCCAGGTAGTCGAAGGGGCGTCGATAGCGCTTGCCGAGCAGATCCTGGCCCTTGACCCGACGCAGCACCTCGCCGGCGCTGTCGCCGAGCACCGGCGCGACCAGGGCCTCGGCGAGGACCAGGGTCTCGTCGTCGTGGCGGACGTAGACGTAGTCGACGTCCGGGTGCACCGCGAGTGCGAGGTTCGAGGGCAGCGTCCACGGCGTGGTGGTCCACACCAGGAAGCTCACCCCGTCCTCGCCCTCGATCGGGAAACGGACGTAGACCGAGGGGTCCTCGACCTCCTTGTAGCCGAGCGCGACCTCGTGCGAGGAGAGCGTGGCGCCGATGCGTGGGTCGTAGGGGACGACCTTGTGCCCCTGGTAGATGAGGCCCTTGTCCCAGATCGTCCTCAGCAGCCACCACACCGACTCGATGTAGTCGTTGTTCAGGGTGTAGTAGGCGTCCTCCATGTTCACCCAGAAGCCCATGCGCTCGGTCATCCGCTCCCAGTCGGCGATGTAGCGCATGACCGATTCGCGGCAGCGACGGGTGAACTCGGCGACACCGACCTCGCGCTCGATGCGCGACTTGTCGAAGATGCCGAGCTCTTTCTCGATCTCGTGCTCGACCGGCAGGCCGTGGGTGTCCCAGCCGGCCTTGCGCGGGCAGTGGAAGCCGCGCATCGACTTGTAGCGCGGGAACATGTCCTTGTAGGTCCGCGCCAGCACGTGGTGGATCCCGGGGCGACCGTTGGCGGTCGGTGGGCCCTCGTTCCAGACGTAGAGCGGTCGCCCGGCGCTCGCCTCCAGCGCGCGCTCGAACACGCGTTGGTCGCGCCAGAACGCGAGCACCGCGGTCTCGAGCGCGGGACCGTCGTATCTTCCTGGGACTTCGTCGAACGCCATGGCCTGCCTCCGCCGCACGCAACGCCCCGCCGCACGGAGTCGAGAAGAGGACTCCCGCGACCGGGGCGGCGTGCTCGCAGCGGGGTCGACCCGCGAGGAACGCCGCGTTACCACCCGGCTTCGTCGCCGCCTCGCGGCGGGCGACCTCGGTGAGTGACGGCGCGGCCTTCGCCATTGCGGCACGGGCGGCGCGAGCACTTCGGCCCGATGTCGGGGGCCAGCCGGCCGAGCCTACTGAGGTCGAGCGACCGGTTCGGTCGGCGGCTCCGGGGTGATGTTCACCGGGTCGCGGCGCGAGGCTCACACCCTCCCTCGCTCGCTCGGGCCGCGATGGACCGACTACTCGTCCCCATCGACGCCTCGTTCGCGGCGGGTGCACCGGAGTGGCCTCCGGACGGCCCGTGGCCCGCGAGCCGCGGATCTTACCAGCATCGCCGCCGCCGCGGGACCGTTGCGCGTTCGGGTCCGTGGCCGAGCGCGGCGGTGCGCCCGGCGCCGGCTCAGTCGCGGACCTTGCGGTGGATGTGGGGCAGGGTATCGGCGTCGCCGGCACGCATGTAGCGGGCCTCGCCGTCGGTCGCGGTGACGTTCTCCCACACCCCCTGGTCGCGCCGCACGAGCTTGGTGAACCCGGCGTTCTTGAGCTGAGCGTTGCCGGCGCTGACGTGGACGGCCGGCGCGCCGGTGATCACCCGATGCACCGCGGCGAGCGGGTCGGTGTCCCCGAGGGGAATCTGGGCCACGTAGCAGACCTCGCCCCAGAACCGAAGGGTGACGTCGATCGGGTGGGTCACCTCGACCGTGCGCCCGTTGGCGTCGCAGTGGTAGTCGTAGGCCGGCACGCTCGCTCTCCCGCTGACCTCACGGATCATCGGGCCGTCGCCCGAAAGATCAAGCCGTGCCCGCGAGGTCCTGCGACGAGCATACCGCGCGAGGGTCGGCTACCCTTCGCCGAAGTCGAGGAGCGGACCCCACGACCATGCCCGAATCCACGAGCGCGATCCCCGCACGTCCCATCCCGGTGAGCCTCGAGGCCTTGCCCATCGCCGATCTCGAGCGCATGGCCCGGGCCGCCGACGAGATCGCCGAGTGCGAGCGGGTGCTCGAGCGCGGCGGCCTCAACATCGTCGGCGAGGTGCTCAGAGGGCAGGGGACGTTCTACGAGCTCGACCACTATCCGAGCGGGGACGTGTTCGACGACCGCACGCATGCGCAGTACTACTACCATGCGCATCGCGGCGTGAGCGGCGAGCACGGGCACTTCCATACCTTCATGCGTCGCGCCGGGATTGCGCCGACGGCCAGCCCCGCACCGTATCTGTCGACGGCGTGCTGGCCGGATGCCGACGACGCGCTCGCGCACCTCGTCGCGATCTCGATGGATGCGCGAGGTCGCGCCGTCGGTCTGTTCACCACCAACCGCTGGGTCACCGGTGAGACCTGGTACCGCAGTGACGACGTGGTCGAGATGGTCCGCGGATTCGAGATCGATCACGCCTATCCGTCGTGGCCCGCCAACCGCTGGCTGGGGGCGATGATGCGGCTGTTCGAGCCCGAGATCGTCGCGCTGTTGCGCCATCGTGACGTGGTGGTCTCGACGTGGGCCGCGCGCGATCCCGACCGGGACGTGCTCGAGGATCGTGCGCTGGAGATCACTGGCTCGATGCTGGTCTCGGTGGAGACGAAGACGCGGCGTGTGCGATCGGCGCTCGAGGCGGCGCTGCGCGGCGACGCCGCGGACGAGTCCGCGACCGACGCGGTGACCGACTGAGGCGCGCCGCCGCGTGATGACCGCTCAGCTGCCACCACGCGCGAGGGTGATACCGCCGCAGACGTACAGCACCTGGCCAGTCACGAAGGTGCTGCGCGGATCCATGAAGAACGCCACCGCGTGCGCGACGTCCGTCGGCTCGCCGAGGCGCCCGATCGGAACCGACTCCACGATCTCACGCGTGCGCGGCATGTCGGGCGGGTTGGCCCGCTCGAAGAGCTCGGTGCGGATCGGTCCCGGGGCCACGCTGTTGCACGTGATCCCGTCGCGGGCGAGCTCGAGTGCCCAGGTCCGGGTCATGCCGTGGATGCCCGCCTTGGTGGCGGCGTAGGCGGTGCGGTGGGTCTTGCCGAGCAGCGCGCGACTCGCGATGTTGACGATGCGCCCGTGGCCGGCAGCGCGCATCCCCGGCACCAGCGCGCGCGCGCAGATCATCGGTGCGCGAAGGTTGACGGCGAGCGTCTGATCGAAGTCCGCGTCGCTGGTTTCCTCGAGCAACGCGGCGCGTGCGATGCCGGCGTTGTTGACGAGGCCGAGCACCGGACCGTCGACGAGGATCTGCTCGAGGGTGCGCTCGAGTCCCCGCGCGTCGGCGAGATCCTGGGCCACCCACCGCACTGCGCCGTCGCCGTCGCCGGGTGGCTCTCGATCCAGGTTGATCACCGACCAGCCGTCGGCACTCAGGCGGGCGGCGATCGCGGCGCCGATTCCGCGACTCGCGCCGGTGACCACCACGCGGCGCGTCTCGTCTCCCCCGGCTGCTGGCATCTCCAGTCCTCCTCGTGTCGCGCCGGCGGCGCGCTCGTCGGGTCAACCGTAACCGGTTCGAGACGGCCCGAGAAGCGGTGTCTCACAGTGTCCCCGAGGGCCCCGTAGACCCCTGGAGAACGCTACATTTCGTGGCTGGCTTTCGGCGCGGAGCGTGATTTATGATTGCGCGCGGCTGCCGGTCGCCACAATTTCAACGGGGAAATCGTTTCCAATGCCCGGCGCGTAGATGCGTCATCGAGGGAGGCCTAATTTCATGCCCAAAGCCAAAGTCGGCGAGAGTGCTCGCAAGTTGACTGCGATCTCAGAGCCGTACACCAAGTCGCAGGTGCTCACGAGCATCTCGGAGAGCACCGGTCTCACCAAGCGGGACGTCTCCGCGGTCCTCGACGAGTTGTCGGCGATCATCAATCGGCACCTCAAGAAGCGCGGTGCCGGCCAGTTCACCGTCCCTGGCCTGATGAAGATCAAGACCGTGCGCAAGCCGGCGACCAAGGCCCGCAAGGGGACGAACCCGTTCACCGGCGAGGAGACCATGTTCAAGGCCAAGCCGGCGCGCACCATCGTCAAGGTGCAGCCGCTCAAGGGCCTCAAGGACATGGTGAACTGAGCTCGACTCGGTCTGGCACGGGTCGTGGCGATCGGTCGGTGATCGCCACGGACTCCGCGCGCGGTACGGAGCCCCTCGGTGCCGAGCCGTGGGGCTTCGGCTCCGAGGCCCGCTGACACCCCATCCCGACAGCCGCTTCCCGTCTTCGCGAACCTCACACTGCTCGGCGCGACCGCGCCGTCGGTCGATGCCCTCGCCGGTGCTCAAAGCGCCTCGGAGGCGAAATCAGCCAGTCGCGAGCGCTCACCGCGCAACAGGGTGATATGGCCGCCGTGTGGCCAGTTCTTGAACCGGTCGACCACATAGGTGAGGCCAGACGTGGTCTCTGTCAGATAGGGCGTGTCGATCTGTGCGACGTTACCCAGGCACACGATCTTGGTGCCTGGTCCGGCACGCGTGATCAGCGTCTTCATCTGTTTCGGTGTGAGGTTCTGCGCCTCGTCGAGAATGATGTATTTGTTCAGGAAGGTGCGTCCGCGCATGAAGTTCAGGGAGTGAATCCTGATCCGTGAGCGCAACAGGTCGTCGGTTGCGGCCCGGCCCCATTCGCCGCCCTCGGTCTGCGTGAGAACCTCGAGGTTGTCCATCAGCGCGCCCATCCAGGGCGTCATCTTCTCCTCCTCGGTACCCGGCAGGAAGCCGATGTCTTCGCCTACCGGTACAGTGACGCGGGTCATGATGATCTCGCGGAAGCGGTTCTTGTCCAGCACCTGGGCAAGGCCGGCAGCCAGCGCGAGCAGGGTCTTGCCGGTGCCTGCGGTACCCAGCAGGGTGACAAAATCGATCGTCGGGTCCATCAGCAGGTTGAGGGCGAAGTTCTGCTCGCGGTTGCGTGCGGCGATCCCCCACACCGATCGACCCGCCGCGCCGTAGTCGACCACCGGCGCCAACGTGGCCCCGGTGTGATCGACTGCGCGCACCACCAGTGCCGCATCGGTGGCGTCGGTCTCGGGATCGACGAGGAACTGGTTGGGATGGAGGCCGCGCGCGAGCTCGGGGAGCAGGTGGTCACCGCCCGCGGTGCGAGCGATCGCGGTGCGGCGAGTCGGATCGAGCTCGACCGTGCCCCGGTACAGCAGATCGAGGTCGTCTGGAACGTCCTCGTCCTCGCGGTAGTCCTCGGTGGGCAGGCCCAGCACCCGCGCCTTGAGCCGCAGGTTGATGTCCTTCGACACCAGCACGACGGTTGCATCGGTGGTGCGGCGGCCGAGCGCGATGGCGGCTTGCAGGATGCGATTGTCCGCGGTGCCGGCAGCAGATGGTGGAAGGCCATCGGGCGTCGGCTGCGGGATCTCGAACCGCAGCCGCCCGGGCGGCGCGCCGCGCGCGTCCGCGACGCCCGGCAGCGGGATGCCGGCGGCGATGGCGTCGTCACCGGCCGGACCGATCAGTGCCTCGAGGCTCCGCGTCGCCTGACGCGCGTTGCGTGCGACCTCGCTCAGCCCCTTCTTCGCGGCGTCCAGCTCCTCGAGCACCGCCAGTGGTAGATAGACGTCGTGCTCACGGAAGCGCAGCACCGCGCTCGGATCGTGCATCAGCACGCTGGTGTCGAGGACGAAGATGCGGCGCGAGGGAGGCGGGAGCACTGACATGGATGCCTGGCCGGGGACCGACCGTCACTTCACCGGGGCCATCACCGCATCGAGGTTGAGGTCGTCGCAGAAATCCATGAAGTCACCGCGCACCGCCGCGATCGCGGTGCTCGCGGGGATGGCGACGGTCATGTGCAGGCTCGACATCGGTGCGCCGGTGTGCGGCGCCGGATAGCAGGAGCTGTGGACGTCCTCGATGGAAATCCCGCGACGGGCGAAGAACTCGGTGATGTCGTGGAGCATTCCCGGCGACTGCGGCGCGATCACCTCGATCGCATAGGGGACGAGGTTGTCGACGCCGCCACGCGGCTTCGTTCGCCGCGTCTGCACGGTGAGGTCCTGCGACTGCTGGAGCCTTGCCAGGGCGGTCTCCAGCTTCGCGATGGCGTTCCAGTGACCGGTGACCAGGAGCAGGGCGCTGAACTCGCTACCGAGCACCACCATGCGACTCTCCGCGACCTGGCATCCGGCCTCCTGAACCGCCCGCGTCAACGCCTCCGCGAGCGCGGCGCCGGCGTCGCCGACGACAGACACCACCAGGTGAGACTGCATGCGCTCCTCGTCGCGTGGGATCTCGGCTCGACCGGCTGGCCAGGCCGGCTCCGGCGCGTGTGCGTTCCCGCTCGCCCCGGGCACCGTGTCGTCGGCACGGCCGCAGGCTGGCGGGCGGCCCGCGGAGTATAGCCGATGGTGGAAGGCCGGGTCGGCGGCGCCGGTTGCGGGTCGGGTCGGGCGGGGCGTAGATTACCGAATTGTCCCAGGGGACCGGCCGGGCTCGGCCGGGCGTCGCGGCGCGGTCGCCGACGGCCATGTGGGTCCCCTCCCGGTAACCCGGATCGCCCGCCGATCCAGAGCGTTGCGGTAACAGTCGACATGCCCTTGCCTCGTCGTTCGAGAGCGCTCGCGCTCATTCCCCTCGTCGCCCTCCTCAGCGCCTGTAGCGGCACACTGGAGGACACCATCGACGAGTACCTGCCCAAGCGCGAGCCGCTGTACAAGTCGAGCAAGCGGCTGCCGCCGCTGGAGATACCGCCGGACCTCAACCGCGCGGCAATCAACGACACGTTGCCGGTGCCGGCGCTCGGTGACGGGACGCGGCTGTCGGAGTACCGCAATCCCGACCGCCTGGAGACCCAGCGGGTGGCCGCCACCAGCGTGCTGCCGGACTTCACCCATTCTCGGATCGAGCGCGCCGGCGACGAGCGATGGCTGGTGGTCGATGCTCCGCCGTCGCTGGTGTGGCCCCGTCTGCGCGACTTCTGGCTCGAGCAGGGGTTCGTCCTCGAGCTCGAGGATCCGAGCATCGGCATCATGGAGACCGACTGGGCCGAGGAGCGTGCCAACCTGCGCTCGGGGGCGGTGAGTCGGCTGCTCAGCAGCCTGTCGAGCGCGCTCTACGGTGCGGCGACGCGCGATCGCTTCCGAACCCGCGTCGAGCGCGGGGCGCAGCCCGCGGTCACCGAGATCTACGTCTCTCACCGTGGGGCGGAGGAGATCGTGTCGCGCGGCACGCCCGGGCAGCAGCACCGCACCCCGGAGGAGACGAAGGTCTGGCAGCCGCGGCCGTCGGACCCCGGGCTCGAGGCGGAGATGCTGGCTCGAATGCTGGTGTTCTTCGGCGTCGCCGAGCAGCGTGCGACGCAGATGGTGGCGACCCAACCGACCCGTCCCGATCGCGCGGTGATGCTGCGCGAGGACAACGGCGCGTCGGTGCTCTCGGTGGCGGAGGACTTCTCGCGCGCCTGGCGCCGCACCGGGCTCGCGCTCGATCGCGTCGGCTTCACCGTCGAGGATCGCGACCGCTCGCGCGGGCTGTACTACGTTCGCTACGTCGACCCGGACCAGGACCTCGGAAACAAGGACGAGGGCTTCCTGTCGAAGCTCAAGTTCTGGGGTGACGACGAGCGCCCCGAGCAGACCGAGTACCTGATCAGCCTGATCGGCGGCGAGGCGTCGACCCAGGTCGTGGTGCTCGACAAGGCCGGCGAGCGCGAGGTGAGTCGCACCGCCGATCGGATTCTCGGCCTCCTGCACGAGCAGCTTCGCTGAGCGGCTCGGGCGCGCGTCGCGCAGCCGTCCTGGCTCGGCTCAGCGGCCCTTCTTGACGTGCCGGACGAGCCGCGCGCGGCGCCTTTGCTGACGGGGCGTCAGCGGGTTGCGCCGACCCTGGTAGGGGTTCTCGCCGGTGCGCAGCTCGATGCGGATGGGCGTGCCGGTGAGTTGGAATGCCTCGCGGAAGATGCGCGCCAGGTAGCGCCGGTAGTGGCCCGGCACGTGCTCGGTCTGGTTGCCGTGGATGACCACGGTCGGTGGCGCGCTGCCCCCCTGGTGCGCGTAGCGCAGCTTGATGCGGCGCCCGCGCACCGTGGGTGGCGGGTTGGCCTGGACCGCGTCGTGCAGGATGCGAGTCAGCTCCGGGGTGGAGAGCTGCCGGCGGGCGCCGGCGTGGGCCTCGTCCACCCGTCGCATCAGCACGTCGACCCCACTGCCACGCAGCGCCGAGACGAACTGCACCCGTGCGTAGTCGACGAAGCCGAGCCGGCGCTCGAGCTCGAGGCGGACCATGTCGCGGTCGTCCGCGGCGACCTGGTCCCACTTGTTCACCGCGATGACGAGGGCACGTCCGGCGTCGACCACCTGCCCGATCAGGGCGAGGTCCTGGTCGGTCACGCCCTCGGTGCCGTCGAGCACCACCACCACCACCTCGCAGGCCTCGACCGCCTGTAGCGTACGAATCGCGCTCACCTGCTCGATGCGCTCGGAGACACGGGCGCGGCGGCGAAGGCCGGCGGTGTCGATCAGCACGTAGGCGCGGCCCTCCCGCTCGAACGGCACCTCGATGCTGTCGCGGGTGGTGCCCGGCATGTCGTGGGCGATCACCCGCTCCTCGCCGACCAGACGGTTGACCAGGGTGGACTTGCCGACGTTCGGTCGCCCGACGAAGGCGACCCGCGCCCCGGGCGCGCGCTCGCCCTCGGCGTCGTCGGTGTCCGGCGGCGGCAGGTGGCTCCGGATGGCCCGCAGCAGCGGCTCGAGACCCCGCCGATGGACGGCCGACACCGCCAGCACCGGGTCGATGCCCAGGCGGTGCGCCTCCGCCGTCGCCGCCACCACGTCGACCCCGTCGACCTTGTTCACCACCGCGACCATCGGCCGCCCGATGCGTCGCAGACGGTCGGCGATGTCCGCGTCGGCCGCGGTCAGTCCGTCGCGCGCATCGGTGACCAGCAGGATCACGTCGGCCTCGGTGGCCGCGCGCAGTGCCTGCGTCGACACCAGACGCGCGATGGCGTCGTCGCTGTCGTCGAGCCCGCCGGTGTCGACCACCACGAAGCGATGCTCGCCGTGACGCGCCACGCCGTAGTGGCGGTCGCGGGTCATGCCCGGGGCATCGGCGATCAGCGCCTCGTTGGTGCGGGTGAGGCAATTGAACAACGTCGACTTGCCGACGTTGGGGCGGCCGACGATGGCGACGACGGGCAACATCTGCGCTCGGTGCCTCTGGGCGCCGCGACGCCCGGCGGGGTCAGGGGGCGGGGCGAAGCGCGGTCAGCGTGCCGTCGCGCTCGTAGACGAAGAGCACGCCGTCGCTCGCCACCGGCCGGGCGATGACGGCATCGCCGACGTCGACCCGGGCCACGATCTCGCCGTCCTCCGCCCGCAGCCAGTGGACCCAGCCCTCGAAGTCCGCGACCGCGAGGTGCCGACCGATCACCGCCGGGGCCGTGAGGTCGCGCCGCTCGAGGCGGGTCTGACGCCAGACCGAGGCGCCGCTCGTGCGCTCCATGGCCCAGACGTGGCTGGTGGCGTCGGTGAGATAGAGATTCGCGTCGTCGGCGGCGAACCCACTGTGCGCGGACATCTCCCGCCGCCACAGGACGCTCCCGCTGGCGAGGTCCAGAGCCGCGAGCTGACCCTGGTAGGTGACGGTATAGACGACGTTGCCCACCACCAGCGGGTCGGCGTCGATGTCGACCATGCGCTCCAGCTCGGAGCGCCCGCGCGGCACCGCGACCGTCGCTTCCCAGGCTGCCTGCCCATCGGCGATGGTCAGCGCGACCAGTCGCCCGCTGTCGAAGCCGGCGACGACACCGTCGCCGACCAACGCCGGCGTGCTGGTGCCACGGAGGGTGAGGGCGGGGACGGTGCGGTCGTAGACCCACAGGCGCGAGCCGTCGCCGACCGAGAGGCCGACGATCTTGCCGTCACCGGTACGCACCACGACGATGCCGCGGGCCGCCAGCGGCGGAGCCAGGACCTCGCTGGAGACGCGCGTGCGCCACACCAGGGCACCGTCGGCCGCGGCGAGGGCGAGCACCTCGCCGTTGCCGGTGCCGACCAGCACCAGACCCTCGCCGACCCCGGGGCCGCCTGATGCCGGCACGTCGAGATCCACGCTCCAGATCACGTCGCCCGACGCCGCGTCGATGGCCTCCACCTCGCCCTCGAGGTCCGCCGCGTAGACGCGGCCGCCGTCCACGGCGGGGATCAGGGCCAGGTACTGCTTGCTCATGCCGGAGCCGACGCGCCGACTCCACAGGGTGGCGACGTCGAGCCGCGGCTCGAACTCGGGCAGCGGGGCAGGTGGCTCGGTGGTCGGCTCGTCGCCGAAATACTCGGTGACCGTCGCGCAGCCAGCCAGCAGACCGCCGGCGACGAGGGACAGGGCCGGGCCGAGCAGGCGGCGGGCGACGCCGCGTCGCGCGCACGCGCCCCGGAGTGGTGCGACGCGAGTGGTCACGACACCGACGGCCGGCCGAGGTCGTCGAGCTTCAGCTCGACGCGGCGTCGCGACGGGTCGGGGAGATCGGGGTCGGCCAGCACCTGCTCGTAGGCCGTCCTCGCCGCTGCCGCGTCCCCTTGGGACAGACGGATGTCGCCACGGAGCTCGTCGGCCAGCGCCCGGTAGGAAGCGGCCTCGAGGGCATCGAGCTGCGCCAGGGCACCGGCCGAATCACCGCTCCCCTGCAGCACGCGGGCAAGCCGCAGCCGCGCGAGGTCGCGCATCGGGGGCATCGTCGCGTTGGCGACCACCCACTCGAGGTTGCGCCGCGCTGCCGCGTCGTCCCCGGAGGCCACGGCGCTGCGCGCCGCGACCAGGGAGGCGAGCGCCGCGTAGTTGCTGTCGGCATGTTGCTCGACCAGCCGGCTCGCCTGCTCCAGCACCTGCGG
The DNA here is from genome assembly GCA_024234875.1 of Ectothiorhodospiraceae bacterium. Taxonomy (GTDB): domain Bacteria; phylum Pseudomonadota; class Gammaproteobacteria; order HK1; family HK1; genus JACKNM01. The sequence goes on from JACKNM010000006.1 coordinate 285,710, forward strand.
GTGCTGCTCGGAGACGGCAGCGTCGACCAGCGTGGTGTACATCCGCGAGGCGAGCTCGGCCTGCGAGATCTGGTACGACTGCCAGTAGTTCCACCCGGCGACGCTGCCGATGCCGATCACCAGGCCGGCAACGACGGTCTTGCCGTGCTCGGACCACCACTTCTTAAGGGCTTCGACTTGTTGCTCGTCGGTCTCCATGCTCACTCCTCGGCCGCCAGTCGCACCGGCAACTCGGCCCAGGCGACCGCGCTCTGTTGCGAGTCGCTACGCAGGGGTTTCAGGGATACGGTGCGTGCCGCCACCTCGTCGTCGCCGAGGATCAGCGCCATCCGAGCGCCACTACGGTCGGCACGCTTCATCTTCGCGCGCATCCCTCCCGGGGCGGCGTCGACCACCAGGCGCAGCTCCGGGAGGGCGTCACGGACCCGCTCGGCGAGGGCGTGCGCGGCCCCGGCCGCGGCGTCACCGACGGCGACCAGGTAGGCGTCGGGTGCGCTCGCCGGGGGCTCGATCGAGGCCTCCTCGAGCAGCGCCACGAGGCGTTCCATGCCGAGCGCGAAACCGATCGCCGGCGCCGACTGGCCGCCGCCACCGACCTCGGCGACGAGCCCGTCGTAGCGGCCGCCGCCGCAGACCGCGTTCTGCGCCCCGAGGCGATTGGTCACCCACTCGAAGACGGTGCTGGTGTAGTAGTCGAGCCCGCGCACCAGGCGCGGGTTCAGGCTGTAGGCGAGGCCGGCCTGGTCGAGCATCGCGCGGATGCCGTCCAGGTGCGCCGCCTCCGCCGGGTCGAGATGGTCGAGGATCGATGGCGCATCGGCGACGATCTGCTGCATCTCGGGGTTCTTGCTGTCGAGGATGCGCAGTGGATTGGTGGTCAGCCGCCGCTGGCTGTCGTCGTCGAGCGCGTCGCGGTTGCGCTGGAAGTACTCGACCAGGAGCTCGCGGTAGCGCGCCTGGGTCGGGCGCGACCCGAGCGAGTTGATCTGCAGCTCCAGCCCCTCGAGGCCGAGGCGCCGCCACAGGCGCGCCAGGATCAGCATCAGCTCAGCGTCGACGTCCGGTCCGGGGAACCCGAGGCACTCGACGTCGAGCTGGTGGAACTGGCGGTAGCGTCCCTTCTGCGGCCGCTCGTAGCGGAACATCGGGCCGATGTGCCAGATCCGCTGACCACCCTCGCGTAGCCAGCCATGCTCGATCGCGGCGCGCACGCAGCTCGCGGTGCACTCGGGGCGCAGCGTCAGGCTGTCGCCACCGCGATCGGTGAAGGTGTACATCTCCTTCTCGACGATGTCGGTGCCCTCGCCCACGGAGCGGCGGAACAGCTCGGTTCGCTCGACGATCGGAGGGCGGACCTCGCGGTAGCCGTAGGTCGCGAGCACCTCGCGCGCGGCGTGCTCGGCCATCTGCCAGGCAGGGGTCTGCGAGGGCGAGATGTCGTTCATCCCGCGGATACCGGTGATCTTCGTCATCCTGGGTAGTTCGCCTGGGTGGCTGGTGCCCGACTGGCCGGTGTCTGCCGCGCCGGTCGACTCGGAGCTCGCCCGGCCGACCGCCATCGAAGGTTCCGGCGGGCCGGGAATTCTATCAGGTCGGAGGGGGTTCGCGCCCTGCGTCATTCCGATCGCGTCCGGCCGGCGGAGCACCCGGCCGGGAGCCGGCTCACTCGCCCAGAGTGAAGCGCGCGATACCGCGCTCGACGTACTGGGCGTAGTCGAACGGCGTGCCATTGAACTCGACGCGGGCGCCACGGGCGTTCCCGAGCAGCACCCGCAACGGGCCCGGCCCACGCAGGTCGAGCTCGCGCCCGGGCCTGACCAGGTTGTAGTACAGGCGCTCGCCGTTGCGGTCGTAGACCTCGACCCACGATTCGCTGGCGAAGCGCATGACCAGCCGCGCCGGGCGCCCGGTGCCGCTCGCGGTGGACGGGCTCGCCTGCGAGCCCGAGCCGCCGTTGGGGCTTGCCGCGCCGGCCGTGGGCCCGGACTCGGTCGGGGCAGGCGGTGGCGCCGGGGCGGCGGGTGCCGCCGCGGTGGCGGCGGGTTGGGGCGCGGCGGCTGGTGATACCGGGTCGGCGGCGGCGCCGGTCGGGGTCGCGGTCGGCGCCGGTGCCGGGGGCGGCGCCAGGATGGTGCCGGTCGTCGCCGCCGGGCCCGTCGGCGCGCCGGGCACGGCGGCTCCGGTCTCGGCGCCACCGGCACTGCTGCCGGCACCTGCCGCGACCGGGGGCGTGGTCTCGGGCTGCGTGGGTGCCACCGGGGTGATGGCCGAGCTGATGGTTCCGCTGCCCGTGCTCGCCGGGACGTCGGTGCTCGCGCCGCCGCCCTGAGGTGCGGGAGGGGCGGTGACCGGCGCCGGCGTGGTGGTGATGCTGCCCTCGGTCTGGGTCGTCGGTGCGCTGCTGCCGCCGGTACCGATGCCGAGCTGGCGCGCGAACTCCGCGCCGCTGCCGAACTGCTGGTTCCACCACAGCACCACCAGGGCGATCAGCCCGCCCACGATCAGCCAGGTGATGATCTTGACCGGGAAGTCACCGCTGTGGGTCTGCGGGCGCTCGGAGATGTCGGCGACCAGGGCCGGTGGCGCGTGGCCCTGCTGGTCGAACGCCTCGACGATCGGCTCGGCCGGGAGCTCGAGCAGGCGGGCGTAGCTACGCAGGTAGCCGCGCACGAAGGTCGGCGCGGGAAGGAGCTGGTACTCCTCGTCCTCGAGCGCCTTGACCGTGCGCGCATCCAGATGCAACCGCGCCGCCACGTCGTTCAGCGTCAATCCGGCCTTCTCGCGCGCCTCGCGCAGGCGCACCCCCGGACCGGTCGGCAGCTCGACGGCTGGCTCGTGGCGTTCCTCGGGCTGGGCGTCCGCGGGCATCACTGCCCCGATTCCAGGAGCTGGGTTTCACGCGAGTCCGGAAAGTTCGACTTCAGTAGCATGGCGTAGCTCGACTCGGCATTCTTGTCCCCGAGCTCGCGTTCGACCCGGATCCCGAGCCACAGCGATTGCGAGTTATGGCGCCCGACCTCCAAGAAGCGCTGCAGGTAGGCGCGGGAGGACAGGTAACGCTTGCGTTCGTAGCTCACCTCGGCCATCGCCAGCAGCGCGGTCGGTAGCCGGGGATTGCGCTCGAGCGCAGTGCGAAGATACGCCTCTGCCTTGTCGATGTCTCCCTCCGAGCGCGCGCAGACCCCGGCGTTGGCGTAGGCCACCTCCGGAGTCTCGTAGAGCGAGTTCTTCACCGCTTGCAGGAATCGTTGCTCCGCCTCCTGATAGCGCCCGATGGCGCACAGGTAGCGCCCGTAGTTGTTCTGGGCCGCGGAATCACTCGGGTTGCTCTCCACCGCGCGCAGGTAGTGCTCCTCCGCCTTCGCCGGCTCGCCGAGTTGCTCGTAGACCAGCCCCATGGCGTTGTTCGCGGTGGAGTAGCTCGGATCGAACTCCAGTGCCCGCTTGAGCCGAGTCCAGGCCAGCTCCAGCTTGCCCTCGCGCAGGTAACCGATCCCGAGCTTGGTGTGTAGATCAGCCAGCTCGTTGGTGCTCTGGGGGGCTCCCTCGAGCTGCGTCGGGACGGTCTGGCAACCGGTCAGGAGCAGCGCACCGGCCAGGAGCGGGGCGAGAAGGCGGGGTCTGGTCGACGTGCGAGACGTCATGCGCGGGTGCCTCGAACCTGAAGGGTGAAGGCAGGATCATCGTCCAGCAAATTGATTTGTCAATGCTTTTGACGTGCCGCGGCGGTCACGCCTGGAGCGCTGCCGCGGCATCGGCCGACCGGCGCCGTCGCAACCGCTCGTTGCGCGCCTGCACCTGGCCGGCGAGCTGACCACAGGCGGCGTCGATGTCGTCACCGCGGGTCTTGCGGGTGATCGTCATCAGGCCGGCGCGAATCAGGATCTCCCGGAAGCGGTCGATCGCGGCCGGCGGCGAGCGTCGAAAGCCCGCGTCCGCAAACGGGTTGAAGGGAATCAAATTCACCTTCGCCGGCACTCCCGCGAGCAGCCGGACCAGCGCCTTGGCGTGAGCCGGCTGGTCGTTCACACCGTCGAGCATCACGTACTCGAAGGTGATCCGGCTGCGGTGGTCGTCCTCGAGGTAGGCACGGCAGGCCGCCATCAACTCGGCGATCGGATACGAGCGGTTGAGCGGGACCAGGCGGTCGCGCAGTGCGTCGTCGGGGGCATGGAGCGAGACCGCGAGGCTCACCGGGCATCGCTCGCGCAGCCGTGCGATCGCGGGCACCACGCCGGCGGTGCTCAGCGTCACACGCTTGCGGGCGAGGCCGTAGGCGCACTCGTCGACCATCAGCTCGAGCGCCGGGACCACGTTGTCGAAATTGAGCAGGGGCTCGCCCATGCCCATCAGCACGACGTTGGTGATCGGCGGGACCTCGGGGCCGGCATCGGCGAGGAGGCTGCGCGCGAGCCAGAGCTGGCCGACGATCTCGGCGGTGGTGAGGTTGCGGCTGAAGCCCTGGCGCGCGGTGGCGCAGAAGGTGCAGTTGAGCGCGCACCCGACCTGGGAGGAGATGCAGAGCGTCCCGCGCGGGGCCTCGGGAATGAACACCATCTCGATGCCGTTGCCGGCGCCGACGTCGAGGAGCCACTTGCGCGTGCCGTCGGCCGAGACCTCGGCGCGTAGCACCCGCGGCAGGCGGATGGAGGCGACCTCGGCGAGCCGTGCGCGCAGCCCCTTGGCGAGGTCGGTCATGGCGTCGAAGTCGACGACACCGCGCTGGTGGAGCCACTTGACCACCTGCGTCGCCCGATAGGGCTTCTCGCCGAGCGCCACGAAGCGCTCGGCCAACGCCTCGCGACTCAGGCCGAGCAGGTCGAGCGGCGCGACGACGCCATCACCCGCCGGCGCCGGGACGATGGCGCCGGTCGGGAGCACCGATGTCGGTTGCGGTCCGCTCATGACGGTCATGGATGGCGTCGTCGATGCGCGCTCAGCGCGTGCGTGGGCAGACGTCGCCGGGCTCGAAGAAGAAGGCGATCTCCTGCGCCGCGGTCTCCGCCGCGTCCGAGCCGTGCACCGCGTTCTCGGTGATCTCGGTGGCGAAATCGGCACGGATGGTGCCGGCGGCGGCCTGGGCCGGATTGGTCGCGCCCATCACCTCGCGATTGCGCGCGACCGCGTCCTCGCCCTCGAGCACCTGGACCATGATCGGCCCCGAGATCATGAAGTCGACCAGCTCGCCGAAGAACGGACGCGCCTTGTGCACCGCGTAGAACGCCTCGGCGCGGTCGCGCGTGAGGTGCATCATCCGCGCGGCGACGATGCGCAACCCGGCCTTCTCGAAACGGTCGTAGATGGCGCCGATCGCGTTCTTCGCGACGGCGTCCGGCTTGATGATGGAGAGCGTTCGCTCGACGGCCATTTGGGGGATCTCCCGATCGACGACAAAGCCGCGAAGTATACGCCGCCGGAGGGCTGCGGGCGATTGCCGCCGGTCGCCGCCGGGGTCTTCAGAAGGGGTGCGTCCGAGATGATGGCCGTCGCGAGAGGCTCGCAGCAGGTCTTCATATCGGATTCACGCCTTCAGACTCCGAAGCTCTCGCCGCAGCCGCAGAGGCTCTTCACGTTCGGGTTCTCGTACTGGAATCCCTCGTTGAGCCCGTCGCTACCGTAGTCGATGCGGGTGCCGTCGACGAGGGCCAGAGCGTCGGGGGCGACGACCACCCGCACGCCGTGGGTCTCGAACACCGTGTCGTCGTCGCCGATCGCCTCGGCCAGGTCGACGACATAGGCGAATCCCGAGCAGCCGGTGCGCTTGACCCCGAGCCGCATCCCGAGTGCCGACCGATCGTGCGACAGGAACCTCCGCACCCGGTCGGCCGCCGCTTCCGTCAATGTCACTGCCATCGCTGCCTCGACTGGTCCGCGGAGAGGCTCGCAGCCGGTGGCCGGCCGCTCCTCGTCCGATGTGCTCGTCTCGTGGCCGACCCGTGCCGCCCGTACGGAGCGACCTCAGACCCGGATCTCTGGTCGGGGCGCGCCCGGTTCAAGGCCCGGCGACGGTTCAGGCCGCCGATTCACTCGCCGCCGGCTCGGCGCCGGTCTCGAGGAGATCCACCTCGATGCCGTCCTGCCGCGCCGCGACCTCGCGCACGCTCCGACGCTCCACCAGCTGGGCGAGGTCGATCCCGCTCAGGAAGGCGTGGATCTGCCGGCTCAGGTCGTGCCAGAGGTCATGGGTGAGGCACGGCGCCTCGCCCTGGCAATTCTTCGCACCGCCGCAGCGGGTGGCGTCGACGTGCTCGTCGACCGCGGTGACCACGTCCGCCACGGCGATCTCGCGCGCCGGCATCCCGAGCTGGTAGCCGCCGCCGGGGCCACGCGTGCTCTGCACCAGCCCGCGCCGCCGGAGCTGGGAGAAGAGCTGCTCCAGATACGAGAGCGAGATCCCCTGGCGCTTCGCGATGTCGGCGAGCGTCACCGGGCCCTCGTCCTGGTGGAGAGCGAGATCGAGCATCGCCGTGACGGCGTACCGGCCCTTGGTGGTGAGGCGCATGTCGCTCCGCGACCACGGTGCATCAGGCCGTAAAGGGTACAAGACCTACCAATTCAGTCAAGTATTGGGGTGCGGCCCGCCGTCGCGCGCCATTCCCGCGCCGGGACCTCGCGCTCAGTCCGGCAGCCGGGCGATGGCCGCGAGCTGGGCCTGGAGCCTCTCGATCGCGACGCGGAACTCCTCGACCCGCGCGCGTTCCTTCTCCACCACCTCGGCCGGCGCCCGCTCGACGAAGCTCGCGTTCTGGAGCTTGCCCTCGCTGCGCCCGAGGTCCTTGGTGATGCGGCCGATCTCGCGCTCGAGGCGCGCGGTCTCCGCCACCTTGTCGATCAGGCCTCCGAGCGGCAGCAGCACCGTCGCCCCGCCGTGGAGTGCGGCGGCGGCCTCCGGCGACGGCTCGTCCGGTCCGAGGAAGCGCACCGACTCCACGCCCGCGAGCTGGGCGAGGTAGGGCGCCTGCGCCGCGGCCAGCGCGCGATCGCGGTCCGACGCGTCGCGCATCAGCACCGGCACCCGGCGGCTCGGCGCGACGTCGAGGTCCGAGCGCAAGCGGCGCACCGAGAGCACGAACCCCTGGACCCAGGCCCAATCCTCGGCCGCGGACTCGTCGATTGGCGCCGACTCGGGGTACGGCTCGAGCATCACCGTCCCGCCGGTCTTGGCGAGCGTCGGGGCGATGCGCGCCCAGATCGCCTCGGTGATGAAGGGCATCAGCGGATGGGCGAGGCGGGCCAGGGCCTCGAGCACCTCGGCCAGCGTGCGCCGCGTCCCGGCGCGGGCGGCGTCGCTCGCGCCCGGGTCGTTCAGCACCACCTTGGCCGCCTCGATGTACCAGTCGCAGTAGCTCGACCAGGTGAACTCGTAGATGGCCTGGGCCGCGAGGTCCAGCCGGTACTGGCCGATTCCCTCGCGCACCGTGGCCACGGTGGCGGCCAGACGGCCGAGGATCCAGCGCTCGGCCAGCCCGCGCTCGGCCGGCCCGTCGAGCGGGTGGCCCTCGACGTTGGCGGCCACGTAGCGCGCCGCGTTCCAGAGCTTGTTGCAGAAGTTCCGGTAGCCCTCGATGCGGCCGAGGTCGAAGCGGATGTCGCGGCCCTGGGTCGCCAGCGAGCAGAACGTGAACCGCAACGCGTCGGTGCCGTAGGCAGGGATGCCGTCGGGGAACTGGCGCCGCGTCGCGGCCTCGATGCGGGGCGCGAGCTGTGGCTGCATCAGGCCGGTGGTGCGCTTGGCCACCAGGGGCTCGAGCTCGATGCCGTCGACCAGGTCCAGGGGATCGAGGATGTTGCCCTTGGACTTCGACATCTTGTTGCCGTCGGCATCGCGAACCAGGCCGTGGATGTAGACCTCGCGGAACGGGACGTCGTCCATGAACTTCAGGCCCATCATGATCATCCGGGCGACCCAGAAGAAGATGATGTCGAAGCCGGTGACCAGCACGCTGGTGGGATAGAAGGTGCGCAGGCGCTCGGTCTGCTCGGGCCAGCCGAGAGTCGAGAACGGCCACAGCGCGGAGGAATACCACGTGTCGAGCACGTCGGGGTCGCGCTCCAGCACGACCTCGGCTCCGAGCCCGGCCCTTGCGCGCGCGTCCGCCTCGTCGCGTCCGACGTAGATGTTGCCGGCGGCGTCGTACCACGCGGGGATGCGATGGCCCCACCAGATCTGGCGGCTGATGCACCAGTCCTCGATGTTTCGCATCCACTCGAAGTACGTCTTCTCCCAGTGCGACGGCACGAATCGGATCCGACCGTCCTCGACCGCGGCGATGGCGGGCTCGGCCAGCGGGGCAGCGCGCACGAACCACTGGTCGGTGAGGTAGGGCTCGATCACCGCGCCGGTCCGGTCCCCGCGCGGCACCATCAGCTTGTGGGGAACGGTCTTCTCGAGCAGCCCGGCGGCCTCGAGATCGGCGACCACGCGGCGCCGCGCCTCCTCGCGGTCGAGCCCGCGATAGGCGGCCGGCGCGGCCTCGTTGATGCGTGCCTCGGGGGTGAACACGTTGACCACTGGCAGGCGATGACGCTCGCCGACCTGCCAGTCGTTGAAGTCGTGGGCGGGAGTGATCTTCAGGCATCCGGTGCCGAACTCGCGCTCGACGTAGTCGTCGGCGACCACCGGGATGCGCCGCCCACACAGGGGCAGATCCACCTCCTGGCCGATCAGGTGCCGGTAGCGCTCGTCCTCGGGATGCACCGCCACCGCGCTGTCACCGAGCATCGTCTCGGGGCGAGTGGTGGCGACGACCAGGTGGCCGCTGCCGTCGGATAGTGGATACCGGATGTGCCAGAGGTGACCTTCCTCCTCCTCGGCCACCACCTCGAGATCGGAGACCGCGGTGTGCAGCACCGGATCCCAGTTGACCAGCCGCTTGCCGCGGTAGATGAGCCCCTCGTCGTAGAGGCGCACGAAGGTCTCGACCACCGCGGCGGAGAGGCCCTCGTCCATGGTGAAGCGCTCGTGCGCCCAGTCGACCGACGCACCCATGCGTCGGAGCTGGCGGGTGATCGCGCCGCCGGAGTGCTCCTTCCAGCTCCACACCCGCTCGATGAACGCGTTGCGGCCGAGGTCGTGGCGAGTGAGTCCCTCCGCGTTGAGCTGCCGCTCGACCACCATCTGGGTCGCGATCCCCGCGTGGTCGGTCCCCGGCTGCCACAGGGTGTTGTGCCCCGACATGCGGTGAAAGCGGGTGAGCGCGTCCATGATGGTGTCCTGGAACGCGTGCCCCATGTGCAGCGTGCCGGTCACGTTCGGCGGCGGAATCATGATGCAGTAGGGCTCGCCGGTGCCGCTCGGAGCGAAGTCCCCTCGCTCCTCCCAACGGCGGTACAGCCGCTCCTCGATCGCGTGCGGGTCGTAGGTCTTGTCCATCTGCGGGCTCTGCGGTCTGTCCGGCGCGGTTTCGCGGGGAGGGCATTATAGAGCGCGGACGGGGCGGCGCCGCGGCGATTCGGCGCGGTGGGGGCGGTCAGTCCTCGTCGCGCGGTGCGAGCAGGCCGAGCTCGTCGAGGATCTCGGGCAGGATGATCTCGATGTGGTTGCGGACCTGGCGGCGGACGTCCTCCAGCGCCTCGGTGACCGCGGTCTCGATGCGCGCGTTCAGGATCACCTCGATCTCGCTGGCGAGGCGCACCGCCACTCGCTCGAGGGCGCGCGCCTCCTCGGGACTGAGTCCGAGCGCGTCGATGCCCGCGCCGCGGCGGTCGCCGCGGACCACCACGTCGTCGAGCAACGGCACCGAGTGTGGCGCCGAGTCGCTCTCTCGTCCGTCGCGGTGACCGAGGATGTCCTCGAGATCGTCGAGCGCCCGGTCGAGCGCGCCGTCGTCGAGCGGGCCGGTCGTGCCGTCGGTGCGTCGGGGCGGAGCCCGGCCCGCGTCGCCGCGCGGATCGGCCGCCGTGTCCCGCTCCGTCGCCTCGCCGGGGGGGACTCGATGGGTGGGCTCGGGACGGTCGGGCGGTGTCGACATCCCGCTCACAGCTCGTGGTACTCGAGGGGATGGCCCGACTCGCGATACGCCCGGTAGCGTGCTCGCGCCGCCTGCCGCGCCGACTCCACCGAGGCGACGACCTCCGCCACCCGCGCGGCGCGCGCGGCGGCGGCAGTCTCGGCGTCGCTGAGATTGATCAGCAGGTCGAGCTCGCCCGGGGGATCGCGACCATCGCCGATCAGAACCGGCTCCGGCGGGTCACCGGCGCGGTCCACGCGGGCGTGGGGCACGAAGCTCTCCTCGCGAAACGTCCACAGCAACCGGTCGAGCGACTCCGCGTCGTCCGCAGACGCGGTATGGACGAAGATCCGATGTCCGCGCTGCCACGCCTTCTCGACCAGGCGGCAGGTGAAGCGCAAGCGCTCCTCCGCGCCACCCCCGCGCAGGAGATAGAAGTCGACCTGAGGCGTCGTGGTCACGCTGCCACCGTCGATCGAGGCCCTGCGAGCGAGCCACCGCACCGCGCCGCCGTCGCGCGGTGTCGTCGACGCTCGCCGCAGCGGTTCGCTGTCAGCTCGCGGCCCTCGGCGAATCGGCGCCGCCGGCCTGGTCGAGCAGGTATTGAGTCAGCAGTCGCACCGGCCGACCGGTCGACCCCTTGTCCTTGCCCCCGCGCCATGCGCTGCCCGCGATGTCGAGGTGCGCCCACCGGAGATCCTTCGCGAACCGCGCGAGGAAGCACGCCGCGGTCACCGCGCCCGCCTCGCGCCCGCCCACGTTCGCGACGTCGGCGAAGTTGCTTTTCAGCGCTTCGCCGTACTCGTCCCACACCGGCATTCGCCAGGCGCGGTCGCCACTGCGCTCGCCGGCCGCCAGCAGTGCGTCGGCCAGCGCGTCGTCGTTGGCGAACAGGCCGCTGGCGTGCGCGCCGAGGGCGATGACACAGGCGCCGGTCAGGGTGGCGATGTCGATCACCGTTTCCGGCCGGTACCGCGCGCAGTAGGTGAGGGCGTCGCAGAGGATGAGCCGGCCCTCGGCGTCGGTATTCAGGATCTCGACCGTCTGCCCGCTCATGCTGGTGACGACGTCACCTGGCTTGGTGGCGTTGCCGCCGGGCAGGTTCTCGGTGGCCGGGATCACCCCGACCACGTTGATCGGCAGCTTCATCGACGCCACCGCCTCGATGGTGCCGATGACGCTCGCCGCGCCGCACATGTCGTACTTCATCTCGTCCATCGTCGCCGCCGGCTTGAGCGAGATGCCGCCGGAGTCGAAGGTGACACCCTTGCCGACCAGCGCGATCGGCTTGTGCCCGCGCTTGCCGCCCTTGTACTCGATGGTGATGAGGCGAGGAGGCTCGCGCGAGCCGCGCGCGACGCTGAGAAACGTCCCCATGCCGAGGCGCTTGATGTCGGCCTCGCCGCGGACCCGCGCGCTCACCGCGGGGTGACGGCGGGCGAGCTTGCGTGCCTCGTCGGCGAGATGGCTCGGGGTGCAGACGTTGCCCGGCAGATTGCCGAGGTCCTTGGCCAGCGCGAGGCCGGCGGCGAGCGCCAGCCCGTGCTCGATCCCGCGCGTCACCTCGCGCCGCTCGGCCTTGGTGTCGACCCCGAGGCGGACAGTGCGCAACGCCGGCGGCTTGCCCCGGTTCGCTGCGCTCTTCATCGACTCGAAGCGATAGGTGGCGTCGCCGAAGGCCTCGACCGCCTGGCGCGCATGCCAGTAGGCATCGCGTTCCTCGACCTCGATCTCACCGAGATACCAGCCGACGCTGCGGGCCCCACCGGCGGTGGCCGCGTCCGCCGCGGACGACACCACCCGGCGGAAGCGGGAGGCCGGCAGCGCGCCCTTCGCGCCCGCGCCGACCACCAGCACGCGATCCGCCGCGACCCCTTCGAGGTTGCAGAAGAATGTCTGCCCCGGCTTGCCCTCGAATGCGGTGGACTTGAGGAGCCGGGCCAGTGCGCCCGAGCTCGCGCGGTCGACCCGCTCCGCCGCGGGAGAGAGCGCGCGGCTCTCGTGGCAGGCGACGACCACGCAGTCCGCGCGGTGCTGGTCGGCGCCGTTGGTGGTGACGTTGATGTCGAGGCTCATGAGTCGTTCTCGTCCGGCCGGAGCCGGTCCTCAGTGTTGTCCTGACGGGACGCGCCGGGATGCGCGTCCGAGAGGCGGGACTCGCGTCACCCTCGGTCTGAAATACCGCGGCCACCAGCCTGCGCTGGTCGTCCCGCCGCGGTGCGACCACGGAGCCGGTCCCCGGTCACGCCACTGCCATCCGTCCGTGGGGCCGCGCACCGGTGCGATGGGCGGCCTGCTAACATGCCGGGCGGACGATCGAGCGTCCGGCAGTTTATTCCTTTTGTCCAACAGCGCAAAACGCCCGGCCGGGGTCGCCGGGACCACGCCGCACGGGGTCTCAGTTGATTCTCCAACGCTACCTTCTGCGCGAGGTCTCGCAGGTCTTCGTCGCCGTGCTGAGCGTGCTGCTGGTGGTCTATCTCAGCCACCGCTTCCTGCGTTACCTCACCGAGGCGGCGGCCGGTCGGCTGGCCGGTGACCTGATCGCCGAGCTCATCGCCCTGAAGCTCGCGACGAGCCTGCCGATGCTGGTGCCGCTCGCCCTCTACCTGGCTGCACTGCTCGCGCTGGCGCGGTTGCACCGCGACAGCGAGATGGTGGCGATGGCCGCGGGGGGGCTCGGGACGGCACGGGCCGCGCGCGGTGTGATGTTGGTGGGCTTGCTCGGGGCCATCGTCACCGCCGCGCTGTCGCTGGTCATCGCACCGAGCATGGGCAGCCTGCTCGAGACCACGGTGGCGCGGGCGCGTGGCGAGGCCGAGGTGACCGGCATCGTGCCCGGGCGGTTCAAGGAGTTCGGCGACGGTTACGCCGTCTATGTCCGCAGCTTCGCCGAGGACGGGCGGACGATGCAGGACGTGTTCGTCCGCGCGACGCGTCGTGGCCGGCAGGAGATCATCCTCGCGCGCCGCGCCTACCAGACGCTCGAGGGCCGCGATGCGACCCGATTCATGGTGCTCGAGGACGGTCATCGCTACTCCGGGATCCCGGGCGCGCGCGATTTCGTGGTCACCCGTTTCGAGCGTCACGGCGTGCGCCTCGACCTCGGCGCGCGCGCCATCGTCGGACGCCGGCTCGAGTCGATCCCGACCGCGGAGCTCCTGCGCTCGGCGCAGCCCGACCGGCGCGCCGAGTTGCAGTGGCGCCTCTCGCTCCCGGTCTCGACCTTCGCGCTGGTGCTGCTCGCCATCCCGTTGGCGCGCACCAGCCCGCGCCAGGGCCGGTATGCGAAGCTGCTGGTCGCGCTCCTCGTCTACTTCCTCTACAGCAACGGCATCGGGATCTCGGCCAAGCTGGTCGAGCGCGAGGCCATTCCGTGGCAGGTCGGGGTCTGGCCCGCACACCTCGCGGTGCTCGCGGCCGCCTGTGCCTGGCTCGCGGTCGACACCTACGGTCGACGGCGGGTGTTGGCGACCTTGAAGCGGATGGTCGGGCGGTGAGCCTCATCGACCGCTACGTCGCACGCTATGTGGTCTCGGCCACGCTGATGAGCCTGCTCGCGCTGTTGGCGCTGTTCTCGTTCATCGCGCTGGTCGACGACCTCGACTCCGTCGGCAAGGGCGACTACACGCTGTGGCTCGCGCTCGAGTACATGGTGCTCTCGATGCCGCGGCTCGCGTTCTCGCTGTTCCCGGTGGCCGCCATCGTCGGCAGCCTGATGGGGCTCGGGGTGCTGGCCGGTAACTCCGAGCTGGTGGTCATCCGCGCCGCCGGGGTCTCGGTCGCGCGCATCATCGGGGCGGTGCTCCGCGGTGCCGGGGTCCTGGTGGTGGTGGCCGTGCTCCTCGGTGAGGTGCTGTCCCCGGCGGCGGAGCGACTCGCCGAGGAACGCCGATCGTTCGCGATGTCGGGCGAGCTCGGCGCGCGGATCGGCACCGGGTTCTGGGTGCGCGACGGCGACAGCTTCATCAACATCGGGAAGGTCCTGCCCGAGGGCCGGATGGACGACGTCCACGTCTACGAGCTCGGAGCCGAGCAGCGCCTGCGGGTGGTCACCCACGCCGCGCAGGCCCGTTACACCGGCGGGGAGTGGCGTCTGCGCGAGGTGCGTCAGACCGGGCTCGAGGAGCCGCCGGCGGCGACCTCGCGCTACCTGCCCGAGGCGGCGTGGCGATCGGTGCTGGAGCCGGATCTGGTGCGCGTGGTGTCGGTCCGCCCGGAGAGCCTGTCGCTCGTCGGGCTCGTACGCTACGTCGACTACCTGGAGGGCAACGGCCTCGACGCCGCGCGGTACCGGCTCGCCATGTGGACCAAGATCGTGTACCCACTCACCACCGCGCTGATGATCGTCCTCGCGGTGCCGATGGTGCTCGGGCGGCTGCGCAGCGTCGGGCTCGGTCAGCGGGTGCTGCTGGGGATCGCGGTCGGGGTCGCGTTCCACGTCGCGCACCAGGTGTCAGGCCACCTGGGTCTGGTCTACGGCCTCAGCCCCTTCGCTTGCGCGGTGCTGCCTTCGCTCGCGCTGGCGGGGGTGGGCTGGTGGCTGGTGCGCTCGGTGCGCTGACGCGCGGCACCGCCTGCAGACGCGTGCGCGAGGCGATGTCGTGCCACGCGCGGCCCTCGCGGTCGAGCACCGCCCACAGGAAGCCGAGCCCGCACGCCGCCCACGACACGATGGCGACGACGAAGCGCACCGCCGCCGTCCTCCAGTCCGCCGCGCCGCCGGCTGCCGCGCGCAGTCGAATGCGCCATGCACGCATGCCGAGCGTCTGGCCGCCTCGCGTCCATCCGAGCCCGAAGTAGCCGAAGGTCACCACCGCGAGGTAGACGATGTAGGGGACGTGCCAGGGGTGGCCGGGGCGGATCGCCTCGCCGTCGTTCAGCGGCAGCACGAGCGCGGTCGCTCCGAACAGCAGCCCGAACAGCGCGAACGCGTCGTAGGCGGCGGCCGCGAGGCGGCGCACGAGGCCGATGCGCTCGGGCCTCGGGCCGGTCAGAGCCTCCGACATCCCGGGGACGTCGCTGCTCACGCCTTCGGTAGGGTCACGCCGCGCTGGCCCATGTACTTGCCGGCACGGTCGCGGTACGAGGTCTCGCAGACCTCGTCGGACCCCAGGAACAGGACCTGAGCCACGCCCTCGTTGGCGTAGATCTTGGCCGGCAGCGGCGTGGTGTTCGAGAACTCGAGCGTCACGTGGCCCTCCCACTCGGGCTCGAGCGGGGTGACGTTGACGATGATTCCGCACCGCGCGTAGGTCGACTTGCCCAGGCAGATGGTGAGGACGTCGCGCGGTATGCGCAGGTACTCGACGGTACGCGCGAGCGCGAACGAGTTCGGCGGGATGATGCAGACGTCGGCGACGTGGTCGACGAAACTGCTGTCGTCGAAGTTCTTGGGGTCGACGATGGCGGAGTTGATGTTGGTGAAGATCTTGAACTCGTTGGCGCACCGGATGTCGTAGCCGTAGCTCGACGTGCCGAACGAGATCACCCGATTGCCGCCGACGCTGCGGACCTGACCCGGCTCGAACGGCTCGATCATCCCGTGCTCGGCCGCCATGCGGCGGATCCAGCGGTCTGACTTGATGCTCATGTACCCGGTCCGCTCTCAGTTGTTGCCGATGGTGATCGACGGGAACGCCTGGCGGTAGTCCTTGGGCATCAGCGACAGCAGGCCCGCCACCCGCAGTGCCATGGCACTGAACGCGCGGGCGGCCATCCCGTCGGGATCGCGGATCACGGTCGGGGTGCCGCCGTCCATGTCCTCCCGGATCCCGCGCTCCAGCGGTAGCGCGCCGAGCAGCTCGACCCCGTAGTCCTCGGCCATCCGTGCGCCGCCGCCCTCGCCGAAGATGTGCTCGGCGTGGCCGCAGTTGCTGCAGACGTGGATGCTCATGTTCTCGACGATGCCGAGCACCGGGATCTTCACGTGCTCGTTGGCGAACATCTTATGGGCCTTGCGGGCGTCGAGCAGCGCGATGTCCTGTGGCGTGGTGACGATGACCGCGCCGGTCACCGGAATTCGCTGTGACAGGGTGAGCTGGATGTCGCCGGTGCCCGGCGGCAGATCGACGATCAGGTAGTCGACGTCGCGCCAGTTGGTGTCGTTCAGGAGCTGCTGCAGCGCCTGGGTCACCATCGGCCCGCGCCAGACCATCGCCGTCTCCTCGTCGATGAGGTAGCCGATCGACATCGACTGGATGCCGTGACTCACCATCGGCTCGAGCGACTTGCCGTCCAGGGTCTCCGGTTGGCCCGACGCCCCGAGCATGCGCGGTTGGCTCGGGCCGTAGATGTCGGCGTCGAGCATGCCCACGCTCGCGCCCTCGGCCGCGAGCGCCGCGGCGAGGTTGGCCGAGACGGTGGACTTGCCGACACCGCCCTTGCCCGAGGCGACCGCGATCACGTTCTTCACGTTGCGAACCGGCTGCAGGTCCTTGTGCGCCTTGTGGGCCACGACCTTCCAGCCGACCACCGCCTCAACCGAGCGCACGCCGGGCAGGGTGCCGAGGTGCGCCTCGATCTCGCGAGCGAGCCCCGGGCCACGGCGATTCGCGGGGTAGCCGAGCGTGACCTCGACCCGAACCCTGCCGTCCTCGGCGGTCAATCGCTTGACGCACTTGGCGCTGACCAGGTCCTGCCCGAGAACCGGATCCACGAGCGTGGCGAGGCGCTCCTCGAGCTGTCGGGGAGTGGGAGATGTCATGGGGGCCACCTGTGTCCGCGGCGGCCGGGCACGGCCCGACCGAATCGCGAGAGTCTACCCGATTCGCCGGGGCCGATGCCTTGCGTGGGAGGCGTTTGCGGCCGGCGACACCTCGCCAGAGGCCGTCGGCTCGGGTCTCGACCGGTTCGCCTCGTGGTACGATTCGCGGCTCCCCGTCGTCCCACGCCGAGCGGCCGAGATCGACCCATGCCCGACGCGCCTCGCACCATCCTCGTCACCAGCGCGTTGCCCTACGCCAACGGACCGATTCACCTCGGCCATCTGGTCGAGTACATCCAGACCGACATCTGGGTCCGTTTCCAGCGCGCGGCCGGCAACCACTGTTTGTACGTCTGCGCCGACGATGCCCACGGCACCCCGATCATGCTGCGCGCGGAGCGCGACGGGATCACCCCCGAGAGTCTGATCGAGGCGGTCGGGGTGGAGCACCGCGCGGACTTCCGGGACTTCTTCGTCGAGTTCGACCACTACCACACCACGCACTCGGAGGAGAACCGAGCGCTCGCCACCTTCATCTACGAGCGGCTGCGCGACGGTGGGCACATCGCGGTGCGCGAGATCCGCCAGGCTTACGACCCGGTCAAGGAGATGTTCCTCCCCGACCGGTACATCCGTGGCACCTGCCCGCGCTGTCGGGCGGCCGACCAGTACGGTGACAGTTGCGAGAGCTGCGGCGCCACCTACACGCCGACCGACCTGATCAACCCGGTGTCGGTGCTTTCCGGACAGCCGCCGATCGAGCGCGAGTCCGAGCACCATTTCGTGAAGCTGGCCGATTTCGAGCCGATGCTGCGCGAATGGGTCGCCGGCACCGGGCCGGGCGGGCGGCCGCGGGTGCAGCCGGAGATCGCGAACAAGCTGGCGGAGTGGTTCGACAGCGGGCTCCGTGACTGGGACATCTCGCGGGACGCGCCGTACTTCGGCTTCGAGATTCCGGGGGCGCCGGGCAAGTACTTCTATGTCTGGCTCGACGCGCCGATCGGCTACATGGCGAGCTTCCGTGCGCTGTGTGGCCGCCGCCCGGATCTCGACTTCGACGCCTACTGGGGCGCCGGCAGCAAGGCCGAGCTCTACCACTTCATCGGCAAGGACATCGCGTACTTCCACACCCTGTTCTGGCCGGCGCAGCTCCACGGCGCGGGGTTCCGAACCCCGAGCGCCGTCTTCTGTCACGGGTTCCTGACCGTCAACGGCCAGAAGATGTCGAAGTCACGCGGCACCTTCGTCAAGGCCCGGACCTATCTCGAGCATCTCGATCCCGAGTACCTGCGTTACTACTTCGCGTGCAAGCTCGGGGCCGGCATCGACGACATCGACCTGAGCCTCGACGACTTCGTGCAACGGGTCAACGCCGATCTGGTCGGCAAGGTGGTCAACATCGCATCGCGATGCGCGGGCTTCATCGCCCGCGGGTCGGACGGGATGCTCGCCGACGCGCTCGAGGATCCCGCGCTCCACGATCGATTCGTCGCTGCCGGTGATTCGATCGCCGCTCACTACGAGGGGCGGGAGTACGGGCGAGCGCAGCGCGAGATCATGGCGCTGGCGGACCTCGCCAACCAGTACATCGACGAGCGCAAGCCCTGGGTGCTCGCGAAGCAGCCGGGTACCGCTGCCGAGGTGCAGGCGGTGTGCACGATGGGCATCAACCTCTTCCGCGTGATCGCGACCTACCTGGCGCCGGTGCTGCCGCGCCTGGCGCGCAAGGTGGAGGCCTTCCTCGGTTGCGGCCCGACGAGCTGGACCGCGGTGACGGAGCCGGTGCTCGGCCGCCGGATTGCGCCCTACGAGCCGCTGCTCACCCGCGTGGATCCGGCGAAGGTGGCGGCGATGGTGGAGGCGTCGAAGGAGGAGCTCGCACCGGTGGCCGCGCCCGTCCGCGCGCCCGACGCAGGCCCGGCGTCGCCCCCGTCCGAGCCGATCGCGGCGGAGATCACCATCGACGACTTCGCGCGCGTCGACTTGCGGGTGGCGCGCGTGGTGGCGGCCGACCTGGTCGAGGGTGCGGACAAGCTGCTGCGGCTCACACTCGACGTCGGCAGCGAGCAACGGACCGTCTTCTCCGGGATTCGAGCCGCCTACGAGCCGGCGGCGCTGGTCGGTCGCCTGGTGGTGCTGGTGGCCAACCTCAAGCCTCGCAAGATGCGCTTCGGCGTGTCCGAGGGCATGGTGCTCGCCAGTGGCCCCGGTGGGTCCGACATCTGGCTGGTGACGCCCGACGAGGGAGCCGTGCCCGGCCAGCGGGTGCGCTGAGTCCGCGGCCCCGCGTGCCCCGGTGAATCTGGTCGAGCGCATCGACGCGCTGCTTCCCCAGACCCAGTGCGAGCGCTGCGGGTTCGCCGGCTGCCGACCCTACGCCGAGGCGCTGGCTCGCGGCGAGTCGACGCCGGACCGCTGCCCGCCGGGCGGGCGTGCGGTGTTGGCGCGGTTGAGCACGTTGCTCGGCAGGGGCGATGCCGACGAGGTCGACCCCACGTGCGGCGACTACCCCGGTCTCACCGTCGCGCGCATCGACGAGGCACGCTGTATCGGATGCACGCTGTGCATCCGCGCCTGCCCGGTGGACGCCATCGTGGGAGCATCGCGGCGCATGCACACGGTCATCGCCGACGAGTGCACCGGGTGCGAGCTCTGCCTGCCGCCCTGTCCGGTCGACTGCATCACTCTCGTACCGCTCGCCCCAGCCGCGACTCGCGCCGACTCCTGGTCCGGGATGCCGGCGTGGTGGAGCGAGTCGCGCGCCCCACGCGCCCGACGACGGGCCGAGGCCCGGCGCGCGCGGCTGACGCGCGAGGCCGAGGCCCGGCAGGCGGGTGCTCGGGTCGCAGCGGCGCGTGTCGCGCGCGAGCGCCGTCAGGCCGAGATCGCAGCCGCGGTGGCGCGGGCGCGGGCGCGCAGGGCGGGGGAGGGGGAGCGACAGTCGTGAATCGTGCCAGGCGCCAGGCCATCTTCGAGCGGCTGCGAGCCGCGAATCCGAACCCGACGACCGAGCTCGAGTACCGCAACCCGTTCGAGCTCCTCGTCGCGGTGATCCTGTCGGCGCAGGCCACCGATGTCTCGGTCAACCGCGCGACGCCAGGGCTGTTCGCCGCCGCCGCGGACGCGCGCGCGATGCTCGCCCTCGGCGTCGACGGCGTGCGCCAGCACATCCGCCACATCGGGTTGTTCAATGCCAAGGCCAAGAACGTGGTCGAGGCATGCCGGATCCTCGTCGAGCGTCACGCCGGAGAGGTCCCGCGCGACCGTGAGGCGCTGGAGGCGCTTCCGGGAGTCGGGCGCAAGACCGCCAACGTCGTGCTCAACACCGCGTTCGGCGAGCCCACGATCGCGGTCGACACCCACATCTTCAGGGTCGCCAACCGCACCCGGATCGCCCCGGGGCGCACGGTGCGCCAGGTCGAGGAGGCGCTCGAGCGGACGACGCCGGCAGAGTTCAAGCGCGACGCGCACCACTGGCTGATCCTGCACGGGCGCTACGTCTGCACCGCGCGGCGCCCCCGATGCGACGCCTGCACCATTGCCGACCTCTGCGAGGCTCCGGCCTCGGTGCGTGACCCTGGTCGGGCGCGTGCGACGTCGGCGAGGCGGGGCGGCGCGGGCTCCGCGGTGGCGAGGAAGTCGAGCCGCCGTCGGGCGGTTGGGCCGTCGTCCGAGGAAGTCGACGGCGGCGGGTGACGCGTCGCCGCTCTCGATACGAATCGTATTTGTGCTAAAACCCCCGGCGGTACGGCCGATGCACCGTACGGGGGTGCGCCTCTTGCGCGTCGGGCCGTCGGAGGCCGGCGTGGCGGCCCCGTCTTCGACGGCGACACGGGTCGGTGATCAATGCTCGAGCAGCTCCAACGCCACTGGCCGCGCGCCGCCGGTAGCCTCGTCATCCTCGCCTTTTTCGTCGCGCACGCGGCGCAATTCCATCGCTGGGACTTCGTCGAGCGAATGGAGAGCATCGCCTACGATGCCCGGCTCCTGTTCACGATGCCCGAGACCGTCGACGACCGGATCGTCATCGTCGACATCGACGAGAAGAGCCTGCAGTCCGAAGGACGGTGGCCGTGGAGCCGGGCCAAGATGGCGAAGCTCATGGACCGTCTTTTCGGTCAGTACGAGGTGGCGTTGGTCGGCTTCGACGTCGTGTTCGCAGAGCCCGAGGAAGTGTCGGGCCTGCAGGTGCTGGAGGCGCTGCGCGCGGACGTTCCATCCGAGGTCGCGGGCCGGATCGAGACCCTGCGGAGCAGTCTCGACCATGATGCCGCGTTCGCGCGCAGCATGGAGTCGCGCCCGGTCATCCTCGGCTACTTCTTCACCGATCCCGACGAGGCGGCCCAGGCGCCGCGGATCGGGATGTTGCCGCCACCGGTGTTCGTCGCCGGCCAGTTCGCCGGGCGTGGTATCGACTTCCTGAAGGCGGCCGGATATGGCGCGAATCTCCCCGCGCTGCAGGGTAACGCCCTGGGGGCTGGCCACTTCCTCACCACCCCAGATGGCGACGGCGTCGTCCGCCGAGTGCCGATGCTCTACGAGTTCGAGGGGAGCTACTACGAGTCCTTGAGTCTCGCCGTCGCCCGCCACATCCTCGGCGTCGACCGCTTGCGGCCGGGCTATCCGCCCGAGTCTCGAGCCGGAAAAAACTACTCCGGGATGGAGTGGATCGAGGTCGGTGATCGCAAGGTGCCGGTCGACCGGCACGTGCGGACCCTGATCCCGTTCCGCGGCAAGCAGGGCAGCTTCCCGTACGTCTCGGCGACCGACGTCCTTCAGGGCAGCGCCGACGCATCGGTGCTTCGGGGGCGGGTGGTGCTGGTCGGCCCGACCGCCAAGGGGCTGTTCGACCTCCGTGCCACACCGGTGCAGCCGAACTACCCCGGGGTCGAGGTGCACGCCAACCTCATCGCCGGCATCGTCGACGACAACATCAAGCAGAACCCCGCGTACACCCTCGGGGCCGAGGTGGTCTTGCTGGTCATCTCGGGCCTGATCATGGCGATCGTCCTGCCGATTCTCAGCCCGTTGTGGGCGACGGGCGCGACCCTGCTCCTGCTGGCGGGGATGATCGGGGTGAACCTGTACATCTGGGAGTCGGGGAACTTCGTGTTCCCGCTCGCCAGTGGCTTGCTCGCCGTGCTTGCCATGTTCCTGTTCAACATGACCTACGGATACTTCTTCGAGCAGCGCGGCAAGCGCCAGCTCGCCGGCCTGTTCGGGCAGTACGTGCCGCCGGAGCTGGTGGACGAGATGAGCGACCATCCGGAGCAGATCTCGATGGTCAGCGAGAGCCGGGAGATGACGGTGCTGTTCTCCGACGTGCGCGGATTCACCACCATCTCCGAGGGGCTGGAGCCGCGTGAGCTGTCGGAGCTGATGAACGCCTTCCTGACCCCGATGACCAAGGTGATCCACCAACATCGCGGCACCATCGACAAGTACATGGGCGACGCGATCATGGCCTTCTGGGGCGCGCCGCTTCACGACCCGGACCATGCGCGTCATGCGCTCGAGGCGGCGCTGGAGATGATCGTGCAGCTCGACAATCTGCAGGCGGACTTCCGGGACCGGGGTTGGCCGGAGATCCACATCGGCGTCGGTCTCAATTCCGGGTCGATGAGTGTCGGCAACATGGGCTCGGAGTTCCGCATGGCCTACACCGTGCTCGGTGACGCGGTGAACCTCGGCTCACGCCTCGAGGGTCTGACCAAGCAGTACGGTGTCCAGGTCATCGTCAACGAGACGACTGCCGCCGCGGTGCCCGACTACCTCTACCGTGAGCTCGATCGCGTCAGGGTCAAGGGCAAGGACGTGCCGGTGACGATCTTCGAGCCGCTCGGCCCGCGCGACGCGGTCGACAAGGCCGCGCGCGACGAGCTCAAGGTCTACCGGGAGGCCTTGCGCCTGTACCGGGCGCAGAACTGGGACATCGCGGAGATCCAGTTCCTCAATCTGCAGCAGCGCGCACCGGAGCGCCTTCTGTACCAGATCTATGCCGAGCGAATCGCGCACTACCGCGAGAGCCCGCCGCCCGCGGACTGGGATGGCGTGTTCACCCACATGACGAAGTGAGGCCGGCGCGTCGCTCGACCGACGGCGCCGGTTGCACGCGAGTGGAGTGCCAGGTGGGGCGGGATGCGCCGGGCGAATGCCGGCGCAGCAAGGGCGTATCACCGCGGTAGACAGCGGCGCCGGGTCCGGCTCGCCGGTCGGGCGGCCGGTCCGGCTCGCAACGGACCTCCCGGCCATGGCGCCGGGGGCTCGTGTCCTCGTCAGGTGATGACGAAGAACTCCATCTTCACGCCAGCCAGCTCGATGACGTCGTTGTCCTTGAGCTGACGCGCCTGGCCGCCGATCGACTCGCCGTTGACGACCGGGTGCTTCCCCTCGACGTGGGTGATGAAGTACCCCTGCGGCCGCCGCGTGATCACCGCGACCTGGACGCCGGGGCTGCCCAGGGTGACCAGCGCCTTGGTCAGGGTCATCTCCTTCCCGGCCATCCGCCCGTTCAGGACCTGCACCTTGCCGAGCGGCATCTCCTTCGTACCACCAGCGCTCGTCGCCGTCGTCGCCGGTGCCGGCGCGGTCGCCTCGACCTTGGCCGCGGCAGCGGCGTGGCTGGCCATGCCCGGCCGAATGATCATCGTCTTCTCGAAGTCGCCCGAGTCCGAGGTCGCCTCGTCGTTGAGGTACTTCAGCTCGTGCTTGCCGACGGTGATCACGTCGCCGTGCTTCAGGGCATGCTTCTTGATCAGCTTGCCGTTGACGAACGTGCCGTTCGTGCTGTCGAGGTCCTCGAGGAACGAATCGTTCAGGATGGTGATGATCGCCGCGTGCTGACCGCTGACGGCGAGGTTGTCCACCTGGATGTCGTTCTCGGGCTTCCGTCCGATGTGAATCCGCTCCCTGTCGAGATCGAACTCCCCGAGGACGGAGTTGTTCAGACTGAGTACAAGCCTCCCAGGCATTTCACCAACCCAATGACTTCTGTGTGGACGCTACGTTGCAGGCTAGAACCAGTCGAACATCCGCGAGTACCAGCTCTTGCGTGCCTTGAAGGGCTTGAGGGTACGCGCCAGGATGACCGAGATGTTGTCCTTGCCTCCCATTTCGTTCGCTCGCTGGACCAGCGTCCGTGCTGCTTCCTCGAGGTTCCCCCGGCACTCCCGGAGGATGTCGCCGATCTCCTCGTCCTCGACCTGGTCCGTCAACCCGTCCGAGCAGAGCAGGTAGACGTCGCCCGGCAGGACCATGTCCTCTTGCACGTCCGGCACGACCTCGCGCTCGATCCCCATCGCGCGAGTGACGAGGTTCTTGTTCAGTGACTTCCTCGCCTCTTCCGGCGTGTAGAAACCCTTGTCGACCAGCTCCTGCAGCAGCGAATGATCCGAGGTGACCTGCTCCAGGCGCGCCTCGCGCATCCGGTACAGACGGGAGTCGCCGACGTGGGCCACCGTCATCCGGTTGTCGTAGAACGCTGCCGTCACCACCGTCGTCCCCATGCCGTGACATTGAGGCTGACTCTGCGCGGTCTGGAAGATGGTCTGGTTGGCGTGCTCGATGGCGTCGCGGACGATCATCGATTCGCGGCTGAAGCCACTCTCGTCGTCCGTGTCCCCGGGTCGCACGCGCTTCAGGCCCGCACGCACCTCCTCGAGGATCATGTTCACCGCGATCGCGCTCGCGACCTCGCCCGCCTTGTATCCTCCCATCCCATCCGCCAGGACCAGAAGCCCGAGTGACGTGTCGCTGCCGATGCTGTCCTCGTTGTGCGACCTCTTCCGCCCGACGTCGGTCAAACCGTAGATCTCGAGCTTTCCCTCCAGGCTCATTCGAATGCGACAGCCCGGTCACGCCGCGAGGTTCGCTCGCTGCATACATTCACGGAGATCTTTCGCGAGCTCCGCACCACGTGAGTATCGATCGTTGACCGCCTTTGCCAGCGCCCGATCGATGATCGGCTTCAGGCAAGGCGGTAGCTCCTTGCCCAACGAGAGGATGTCGGGATGCGGCTCGTTGGCGATCTTGAACATCAGGGTCGCCATCGAGTCCCCCGAGAAGGGCAGCCGCCCGGTCACGAGCTGGAACAGCATCACCCCGAGGGAGAACAGATCCGAGCGCCCGTCGACCTTCTTGCCGGCGAGCTGCTCGGGCGACATGTAGGAAGGGGTCCCCAGCACCATGCCCGTCTTCGTCTTGCTCGAGTCTGTTATCCGGGCGATGCCGAAGTCCGTGAGCTTGACGCTCCCCGTGTCCGGCTCGTACATGATATTAGCCGGTTTGATGTCACGGTGCACTACGTTCTCGCCATGAGCGTAATCAAGAGCTTCCGCTGACTTGATGACAATCTCCAACACCTTTCCGAGTGGGAGCAGGTTGGCTCCCTTGGTGTACGGAGTGAGATCCTTTCCCTTCAGGAACTCCATCGCGATGTAAGCGAGATCATGCTCCTCGCCGGCATCGAAGATGGTGACGATGTTCGGGTGGTTGAGCCGGCCCGCGGTCTCCGCCTCGCGGAAGAATCGCTCCTTCACGTCGTCGAGCTCGTCGGCCTCGAACTCCTGCGAGAGCGCCATGGTCTTGATCGCGACGGTACGGTTGATCTTCGGATCCCGTCCCAGATACACGACACCCATCGCACCCTTGCCGAGCTCTTTCTCCACCTGGTAGCGGCCGAGCATCGGCTTCTGGATGCCGCCGCCATCGAGGAGCAGCGTGCCGGTGGCGCTCGATCCGGCCGAGCCGAGCAGCACCGTCTCCTCCATCGCCCGGCTGCGATTCATCCGGGTCTGGATGTCGCGGAAGTCCGACTTGTACTCGGCCATGTAGTTGTAGACCGAGCCGGCCTTGTTGAACTGGCGCTTGCGCTCGAAGTCGAGACCGAGGTTGTACAGGAGGTCCATCACCGAGTCGTCGAGCGGAACCTTGCGGAACGAGGCGAAGGCCGCATCGAGGTCGCCCTTGCCCTGGTAGGCGAGTCCGAGCATGCGGTTGGTCTCGGCCGAGTCGGCGTCCGAGCGCGCCTTGCCGCGCTCGGTGACGAGGAAGCGCTTGGTGGTCAGCAGCACATGGCCGATCACCAGTAGCGCGACCGGCGTCATGAGCTGGATCCAGGTCGCCTGGGTCGTCATCAGCACGTAGTGCGCCGCGAACAACGCGACGAGCAGCGCCAGCGAGACCGCCGCCGCCGCCCCCGCGGACAGCCGCGGAAACAGCACGACGAGATAGATCGCGACCAGGACGAAGGCACCGAAGGTCGCCCATCCGCCCCAACTCGGGGTGACGAAGAAGTCCTCCTCCAGGATGCTCGACACGGTATGTGCCAGCGACACCACCGGCGCCATCGCGGCCGCCACCGGGGTCTTCTGCAGGGTGCCGATGCCGGCTGCCGTGGCGCCGATGAGGACGATCCGATCCTTGAACTTGTCCAGCGGGACCTTGTCGCTCCAGACGTCGAAGAAGGAGTCGACGGAGAATGCGCGACGCTCGCCCTCGTCGGCGTAATAGAAGGTGAGCATCTGCAGATAGGGATCGGTTCGGATCGACAGATTGCCGAGCCGAACACCCTCGCCGAGGTTCACCTCGATGTCGGCCGGGCGGAGGTTCAGGCTCTTCGCCGCCACCTGCAACGCGATCGACGGATAGAACTGGTCGTAATAACGAAGCACCAACGGCTCGCGGCGATTGCCGCCGTCGACGTCCCAGACCGGGTTCATGTGGCCGATCGCGGCGGAGAACTCGCCGAGCATCGGGATCGGCGGCGTGTCCGGCTCGAGGACCGCGAACGGCAGCATGCCCTGGACACCGGCCTCGATGCGGTCGTTCACGGTCGCCACGGCGTTGCGCGAGATGTAGTCGGGCAGCGGCGCGTCCGGGTTGCCGAGCGGCTCACCGGGGATGAAGGTCATGCCGAGAACCACGTTCCCGGCCTCGCGCAGGGCGGCCGACAGTGTCGCGTCGGTGTCGAGCGCCTCGCGCGCGGCGGCGAGCTCGCTCTCCAGGGCCGGGATCGGCACGCCGGCACTGCCGTAGGTGCTCGCGAGGCGCTCGATCCAGGCGAGTCCCGGGTCGAGCTGCGGCTCGGAGTAGAGGATGGTGTTGCCGATGACCTTGGCGCCAGCCTGGTGGAGCTTGGCAATCATCGCCGCGTGCTGGTCGCGCGGCCACGGCCAGCGCCCGAGGTTCTCGATGCTCTGGTCGTCGATGGCGATGATGCGCACGCGGTCGCTCGGGGTGCGGTCGGATCCCCGCACACCGATGTCGTAGGCCCAGCGCTCGAGGCTTCCGAGGACCTGGCTTCCCGTCCACGAGGCCAACCCGACGGCCACGCAAATGACGGACGCCACCAGCCAGTCGGACGTCCAGAAACTCTTACTCACGCCGCCCCCACCTCCGACAGTGGACAAAATATAGGCCATACCATTCTGAAACTACAAGAAAATAGGTCGATGAGAGGCGGCATGTCGTGCGCTTCCCCACGTTCCGTCCAAGGCCACGAGCGTGGTCCGGGAGTCACTGACTGCCTCCCTTGCACCAGTGCCCGACCGCGGCCCTGAGCTTCTCGATCGCGGCGCCACGCTCGCCGTCGTCCAGGTAGCGCCGCTCGCCCGCGGCGTCGCGGACGTAGAGCAGTGCGGCGCGCTCGACCCCGGCCAGCTCGCGACGTGCGCGGTCGCAGCGGGCGGCGCGCGCCTCGCGCTCGGCTCGTGCCTTCTCCTCGGCCGCCGCGCGCTCGGCCCGCTCGGTCTCGATCACCTCCAGCAGGCGCTCGGTGCGGGCGCGTCGGGTGCGGTCGGCTGGCGTGTCGGTCGACCCGGGTCGGACCTCGACCGGCTGCGCATCGACGCCGGCCGGAGGTCGATCGCCGTAGTGCACCTGACCCGCGGCGTCGGTCCACCGCTGGATCGAGCCGGCCGCGGTCGCTTGGGTCACGATGGCCAGGCCGAGCGCAGGCGCGAGTCGCAGCCAGGTCATGGGCGTCCACCGGTGAGTCGCACGACCGCTCGATGGTAAGGGATGTGGAGTCGAGCACCGTGCACGCCGGTCGCGTCGTCGGCGCCGTTCAGCCGGTACGGCGGGTGAGGGCGCGCGACGTCTCCTCGCACAGACGCTTGAACAGCGCATGGCGTGCGTCGTCCACCGACGGTTGGGTGCCCGGGCGCGAGGCGCTGACCAGTCCGACCGGTCCGCTGCCGGCGAACACCGACATCAGGCAACTCGCGCGGTCGCTCGGCGCCAGCTCGCTCGGGAGCGCGACGGCCGCGGGTCGATCGGCCGGCAGTCGCAACGCGCGCGGCTGGTCCAGCAGCTTGGCGAGCACGCTCGACCCGGCGATGGGGATGCGCGCGCCGCGCCCGGGAGCGTCGGCGGGGCCGCGGAGCAGCCGCACCGTCAGCTCGGTGCGGTCCTTCGAGAGGATCGCGAACGTGGCCGACTCGAAGCCCAGCTCGTCGACCAGGCAGTCGAGGACGCCGCCGAGCGCATCCTGCACCGATGCCTCCCCGCGGCAGTAGCGGGCGAGCGTGCCCATGCATGCCTTTCCGGGGGCCGGACGCGGCACGGGCTGCGCCGGCCGGTCCGCGCGCCTGGTCGTGGAGCGCTGCGCTCGGGCGCGGGCAGGGGCGGGCGGTGCCGCGCCGCGATTGGGCGCCGCGGTCGCCGGGGGCGATGCCTCGGACGCAGCCGGGGTCCGATCGAAGTCGAGGCCGGGTGGCAGCGGCAGGGCGCGAGCCGCGACCAGGGTGTTCCCGGCGGGGTGGCGGCGAGCCGCCCGCAGCACCGCGTCACGGACCAATCGCCGGGCGCCGTCGTCCCCGTCGCCGGTCAGCACCGCGACGAGGCCGAGGCAGCGCGCGGTGTCGGCGGTGCTCCAGCCGTTCTCCACCGCGCGGGCGGTTCGCGCGGCGAGTCGCGCCACCACCGCGGACGGCTCGCCCGGCGTGGCGCTGGTCAGGACCGGCGCGAGCGCGATCCCCGGGGCGAGGTCGTCGGCATCGGGCTCGCTCGCCAGCAGCATCGCGGTCACCTGGGCCAGCTCGAGTCCCCGGTCGCCGCGGGCGGCGGCCAGCGCCCGCGCCAGCTCCGTCGCGAGGTGGACTCGCGCGGAGAACGCGGCCGCCGGGTCGGTGTCCGCGACCGCGCCGGGTCGCCCGCAGATCTCGAGCGAGCGCTCGACCCCGAGGAGGGCGACCGCCTGTGACACGGTGGGGGCACTGGCGCTTTCCTCGGCGCCCTCGGGGCGGGCGCGCCGCGCGGCGTTGGCCGCCTCCAGCAATCGGCGCGAGAGTCCGACGTCGCCGAGCACCACCTGGCAGATGTTGGCCACCCGCAGCGCGGGGCGCGCACGCAGCGACTGCAGTTGCCCCACCGTGGCTGCCATCGGCGCCGGCGGCCTCGAGCGGGTGCGCGGTGCGGACTCGACGGTGCTCTGATTGGCGCTCATCGCCGGCTCATCGGCCGCCGGCGGTGATCGCTTTAGCCCACCGCGCAACAGGGCCGGTGGTCGCGGTGGCCGTCGACCGACACATCTCCTATGCTCAGCGCCCGAGCGGCGGGCGAGACGGACGGCGGTGGGTGCGAGGCAACGATTCGAGAAGATGCACGGAGCCGGCAACGACTTCGTGATGATCGACGCGACCGCCGGTGCGTGGTCGGCCGATCCGGCCTGGATTCGACGCCTCGGCGACCGCCATCGCGGCGTCGGGTTCGACCAGCTCATCGTGCTCGTGCCGCCGCGGCTCGGGGGTGACGTCGGGGTGCTCATCTACAACTCCGACGGCAGCGCCGCGCGCCAGTGCGGCAACGGCATGCGCTGCGTGGCGGAGATGGCGCTGCGCCGCGGGCTGGTCGCCGGGCCCGGCGTCGCGATCGAGACCCCAGGCGGCATCGTCCGTGCCGAGATCGAGTCCGCGGGCATGGTTCGGGTCGACATGGGGCCGCCGCGGCTGGAGCCGGCCGAGGTGCCGTTTGTGGCCGACGCCCGGGCGAGTCGATATTCTCTCGACGTCGCCGGGCGGACGCTCGACGTGGGCGTGGCGTCGATGGGCAACCCGCACGCGGTGACGGTGGTCGCCGACGTCGCCACCACGCCGGTGGCGGAGCTCGGACCGGCGGTGCAGGGCCTGGCCGCGTTCCCCGAGGGCGTCAATGTCGGCTTCCTGGAGATTCGCGACCGCGGTCATGTGCGACTCCGGGTCTACGAGCGTGGGGCGGGAGAGACGCTCGCCTGTGGCAGCGGTGCGTGCGCGGCGGTGGTGGTCGGTCGCGACCAGGGGCTGCTCGATTCGGAGGTGGCGGTCGACCTTCCGGGTGGCCGGCTACGGGTGCGTTGGGACGGGGACGCGGCGCCGGTATGGCTCGCGGGACCCACGGCACGGGTGTTCGAGGGGGAGACGTTGATTTGAGCGCGCCCGACTTGCCGGCGAGCCAGGACGGCCCGGACGCGGAGGCGGCGGTCATCGCCTACCTGCGCGCCGACCCGGAGCTGTTCGCCCGGCATCCAGAGTTGCTCGAGGTGCTGCGCCTGCCGCACGAGCGTGGCGGCGTGGTGTCGCTGGCCGAGTATCAGGCGAGCCAGCTCAGGGAGCGCAACGAGGAGCTGCGCCGCCGCCTGGCGGAGCTGGTGCGCAACGCGCGCGACAACGAGGACCTCGGGCAACGCGTGCACCGGCTCACCCTGGGCCTCATCGAGTGCGAGCGCCTCGACGACGTCTTCGCACGACTCTATGCCGGCCTGCTCGAGGACTTCCAGGCCGATCTGGCCGCAATCCGGCTCCTGGTCCCGGCCCCGAGCCCCGAGCAGGCAGCCCTCGGTGAGTTCGCGGTCGACCCCGAGCTCGGGCGGCGGTTGTTCTCGGTCGCGCTGGCCGCGGGCAAGCCGACCTGTGGCCGCCCGAGCGCGGACCAGGCGGCGTACCTGTTCGCCGGGCGCGCCGAGGAGGTCGGGTCGGCGGCGATCATCCCGCTCGGCGCCATCGACCGGGTCGGTCTGCTGGCGATCTGCAGCCGCGACCCACAGCGCTACCACGCGGGTATGGGCACCGTCTTCCTGCGCCAGCTCGGCGAGGTGGTGTCGGCGGTGGTGGCGCCCTTCCTGCGCGCGCCGTGACCGACGCGCCGGACCTCGCCGGCCTGACCGAACGCTTCCTCGCTCACCTGCGCGACGAGCGTCGCGCCTCGCCGCTCACCGTGGCTGCCTATCGGCGGGATCTCGCCGCCCTGGCCGAGCACCTCCCGCGCGGGGGCTCGACACCGCTGGTCGAGCTCTCCGAGGGTGGTGTGCGAGGGTTCCTGGCCGCCCGCCACCGCGCCGGCCTGGGGCCGCGTGGCCTCCAGCGAGCGCTGTCCGCGATTCGGTCCGCCCTTCGCTTCGCCCGCCGTGAGGGCTGGCTCGAGCGTGATCCGACGGTCGGCGTCTCGGCCCCGCGTGCGGCGCGCTCGCTCCCGCGCGCACTCGACGTCGACCGCATGGGGGTGCTGCTGGACTTCGACCCCGAGGGGCCGGTGGCGATGCGCGATCTGGCGCTGTTCGAGCTCGTCTACTCCTGCGGTCTGCGCCTGGCCGAGGCGGTCGCCCTCGACCTCCACCACATCGACCTCGATGCCGGTCTGGTCGAGGTGCGCGGCAAGGGCGCCAAGCAGCGCGTGGTGCCGGTCGGCGCGCAGGCCCGCGCCGCGGTGGCGCGTTGGCTGCGCGAGCGCGCTGCGCTCGCCGACGTCGAGGAGCGCGCGCTGTTCGTGAGCCAGCGCGGTCGGCGGCTGTCGGCGCGGTCGGTGCAGGTGCGCCTCGCCCAGCGCGCCCGCGCGCAGGGCGTCGAGGCCCGGGTCCACCCGCACGTGCTACGGCACTCCTTCGCCACCCACCTGCTCGAGTCCAGCGGTGATCTGCGCGCGGTGCAGGAGCTGCTCGGCCACGCGGACATCGGCACCACCCAGGTCTACACGCACCTCGACTTCCAGCACCTTGCTCAGGTCTACGACCGGGCTCACCCGCGGGCACGGCGTCGTGAGCGCGGCGGTCGCGACGACTCCGACGAGGGGTCGCGCTGAGACCGGCGCCCCGGCGCGGTCGTGTACAATCCCCGCCCCGCCAAGCCCGAGCCCGACAGATGCAATCCATGCACGGCACGACCATCCTCGCGGTCCGACGCGGGAATCGGCTCGCCATGGGTGGCGACGGCCAGGTCTCGCTCGGTGACACCGTGGTCAAGGGCAACGCGCGCAAGGTCCAGCGGCGCTACGGTGGCAAGGTCCTCACCGGCTTTGCCGGTGGCACCGCGGATGCGCTGACCCTGGTCGAGCGCTTCGAGGGACAGCTCGAGAAGCACCACGGCAACCTCAAGCGCGCGGCGGTGGAGCTCGCGCGCGAATGGCGTGGCGACCGCGTCCTGCGCCGCCTGGAGGCGATGTTGCTGGTGGCCGATGCCGAGGCCACGCTGCTGGTGTCCGGCAACGGCGACGTGCTGGAGCCGGAGCACGCGGCGGTGGCGATCGGCTCCGGTGGCGGCTATGCGCTGTCGGCCGCGCGCGCGCTGCTCGAGCACACCGAGCTCGAGGCGCGGGCGGTGGTCGAGCGGGCCCTCGGCATCGCGGCCGACATCTGCGTCTACACCAATCACAACCTGACCGTCGAGGAGCTCGACGCGCAGCCCTGAGGCCGGCGCGTCGCCAGCTCCGACCGGGTGCGACCCACATGTCTCAGATGACGCCGAGAGAGATCGTCCACGAGCTCGACAAGCACATCGTCGGGCAACACGCGGCGAAGCGCGCGGTGGCGATCGCGCTGCGTAACCGGTGGCGGCGCGCCCAGCTCGACGACGCGCTGCGTCCCGAGGTCACGCCGAAGAACATCCTGATGATCGGGCCGACCGGCGTGGGCAAGACGGAGATCGCGCGTCGCCTGGCGCGCCTCGCCAACGCGCCGTTCGTCAAGGTCGAGGCGACGAAGTTCACCGAGGTCGGCTACGTCGGGCGCGACGTCGAGTCGATCGTGCGCGACCTCGTGGATGCAGCGGTGAAGATGCGTCGCGAGCGCGAGCTCGACCGGATGCGCCCGCGGGCCGAGGACGCGGCCGAGGAGCGCGTGCTCGACGTGCTGCTGCGCCCCGCGCGCGGGGCCTCCGGTGAGCTCGAGCCGCGGCAAGACACCTCCTCCACCCGCCAGCACCTGCGCAAGATGCTGCGCGAGGGCAAGCTCGACGAGCGCGAGGTCGAGATCGAGGTGAGCGCCGTCGGGCCCGGGGTCGAGATCATGGCGCCGCCGGGCATGGAGGAGATGACCTCGCAGCTCCAGAGCATGTTCCAGAACCTCGGTGGCGGGCGGCGGCGGACGCGCCGGCTCCGGGTCAGGGAGGCGCTGCGGCTCATCACCGACGAGGAGGCGTCCAAGCTGATCGACGAGGACGAGCTCAAGGCGAGCGCGGTCAGTGACGTCGAGAACAACGGCATCGTGTTCCTCGACGAGATCGACAAGGTGTCGCGTCGCGGCGAGGTGAGCGGCGCGGACGTCTCGCGCGAGGGCGTGCAGCGCGACCTGCTGCCGCTGGTCGAGGGCTGCACCGTGTCGACGAAGTACGGCAGCGTGCGCACCGACCACGTGTTGTTCATCGCCTCCGGGGCCTTTCATCTGTCCAAGCCCTCGGACCTGATCCCGGAGCTGCAGGGGCGACT
The DNA here is from genome assembly GCA_024234875.1 of Ectothiorhodospiraceae bacterium. GTDB lineage: Bacteria > Pseudomonadota > Gammaproteobacteria > HK1 > HK1 > JACKNM01. The sequence continues at coordinate 319,037 of JACKNM010000006.1, forward strand.
GCCGATCCGCGTCGAGCTGTCCGCCCTGGCGGTGGAGGATTTCGTGCGCATCCTCACCGAGCCCGATGCCTCGCTCACGCGCCAGTACGTGGCGCTGCTGGCGACCGAGGGTGTCCGCCTTCGCTTCGCCGACGATGCGATCGAGCGGATCGCGCGCATCGCGTGGCAGGTGAACGAGCGCACCGAGAACATCGGCGCGCGGCGGTTGCACACCGTGCTCGAGCGGCTGCTCGAGGCGGTCTCCTTCGACGCCCCCGATCGCGGTGGCGAGGAGGTGGTGATCGACGGTGCCTACGTCGACCAGCACCTCCAGGACCTCGCGGCCAACGACGACGTGGCCAAGTACATCCTCTGATCGAGGGCATGACGTGTCGGCGCCGGCGGTGGCGGGCCCGAGGACCGGCTGGCGCGGCGGGAGGGGCCTCGCGAGGGTGTCGGGGTGACGGCGGGTCGCCTGCCGGTGGGGCGGTGGTGCCGGACGAGGAGGGGCGGATGAGCGAGGACGAATCGACCGCGGCATTCGGCTATCGTGAGGTGCCGACGGGGGAGAAGGCGCGCCTGGTGCGCGAGGTCTTCGACTCCGTCGCCGGGCGCTACGACGTCATGAACGACCTGATGTCGCTCGGCATCCACCGTGTCTGGAAGCGCTTCGCGGTCGGGGTGTGCGCGCCTCGCCGTGGCGAGCGCGTCCTGGATCTGGCCGGCGGCACCGGCGACCTCGCCCGCCTGCTGCTGCCCCGAGTCCTGCCCGGCGGCGAGGTCGTCCTCGCCGACGTCAACGCCGCGATGCTCGGCCGCGGCCGTGACCGGCTGCTCGACGAGGGGCATCTCGAGGGCTTGCGGATCACGCAGGTCGACGCGGAGCAGCTTCCCTTTCCGGACCGCACCTTCGACTGCGTGTGCATCGCTTTCGGCCTGCGCAACGTCACCCGCAAGGAGCGCGCCCTCGCCGAGATGCACCGCGTGCTGCGCCCGGGCGGCCGGGCCATGGTGCTCGAGTTCTCGCGGGTGACCGTGGCCGCGCTACGGCCGCTCTACGATCTCTACTCCTTCCGCGTGCTTCCGCGGCTCGGCCAGCTGGTGGCCGGTGACGCCGAGAGCTACCGCTATCTGGCCGAGTCGATCCGCGTGCACCCCGATCAGGACACGCTGCGCGAGATGATGCGCGCGGCTGGCTTCGAGCGCTGTGACTACCTCAATCTCAGCGCCGGGATCGCCGCGGTCCACCGCGGCTGGCGGTTGTGAGCGGGGCGTGAGCACACCGCTCGACCTCGGTCTCGCGGGTGTCGCCCGCGCCTTGCGCGCGGCGCTCGACCTCGATCCGGAGCTTCGCGAGCAACTCGCCGCGCTCGGCCCGAAACGCGTGCGAGTGGAGGTCCGGGATCTGCGGCTGGTGGTCGAGCTGATGCTCACCGGCGCCACGGTCGAGCTGCGCTCGGTGCCCGCGGACGACGACCATGCGAGCGCCGACCTCTGGGTCGCGGGTGACGCCGCCGCGCTGCTCGCCCTGGTCGGACGGCTGCGCGGAGCCGAGGCACCGACGCTCGGCGCGGTGCGGGTGAGTGGTGACGTCGCGCTGCTCGAGCGGGTGCGGGCGATCGCCCGCGGTGCGCGGCTCGACTGGGAGGAGCCGCTCGCCCGGGCCCTCGGAGATGCCCCCGGACGTGCGGTCGCCGAGGGCCTGCGGGCGGTCGCCCGCCTCGGCGCCCTGGCCTCCGGGAGCCTGCGCCGCGGGTTCACCGAGTACGTCCGGCACGAGAGCGATCTGGTTCCGTCCCGGCCCGCTCTCGAGCGACTTCGCGAGGACGTCGAGACCTTGCGCGACGACGTCGAGCGACTCGAGCAACGCATCGCGCGTCTCGGCGCGGGCGCGGATCGCCGCGGATGATGGTCGCGCTGCGTCAGGCGTTGCGGCTCGCGCGCATCAACTCGGTCCTGATCCGCCACGGGCTGGACGAGATCATCCTCGCCACGCCGCTGATGCGGCCACTGCGCTTCGTGCTGTACCTGCTCCCGTGGAACTGGTTTCGTCGCGCTCAACCGCCACGGGCGGTGCGGCTGCGGCGCGCGCTCGAGGAGCTGGGGCCGATCTTCGTGAAGTTCGGCCAGATCATGTCCACCCGCCGCGACCTGCTGCCCGAGGACATCGCCGACGAGCTGGCCGAGCTACAGGACCGGGTCCACCCGTTCCCGGGCGAGCAAGCTCGCGCCATGGTCGAGACCGCGCTCGGCAAGCCGGTGTCGGAGCTCTTCGCCCATTTCGACGAGGTCCCACTGGCCTCGGCGTCGATCGCGCAGGTGCACTCCGCGCGGCTGCTCGACGGGCGCGAGGTCGTGGTCAAGGTGGTCCGCCCGGGGATCGAGGCGATCATCCGTCGCGACCTCAGCCTGCTCTACCTGGTGGCGGAGCTGGCGGAGCGCTACTGGAGCGAGGGACGACGCCTGCGCCCGGTCGAGAGCGTGGGGGAGTACGAGCGCACCATCCTCGACGAGCTCGACCTGATGCGGGAAGCGGCCTCGGCGTCGCAGCTACGCCGCAACTTCGAGGGCTCGGCACTGCTCTACGTGCCCGAGATCCACTGGGACTACACCCGGCCGCGGGTGATGGTCATGGAGCGGGTGAGCGGGATCGCGATCAGTGACGTCGCCCGGCTTCGTGCGGCCGGTGTCGACCTGAAGGTCCTGGCCGAGCGCGGGGTCGAGATCTTCTTCACCCAGGTGATGCGGCACAACTTCTTCCACGCCGACATGCACCCGGGGAACATCTTCGTCGCGCGCGACAACCCGGCCGCACCGCGCTACATCGCCATCGACTTCGGGATCATGGGCAGCCTGGCCCCGGCCGATCAGCGCTATCTGGCAGAGAACTTCCTCGCCTTCTTCAACCGCGACTACCGGCGGGTGGCGGAGCTCCATGTCGCCTCCGGCTGGGTGCCGCGCGGCACGCGAGTGAACGAGTTCGAGGCGGCGATCCGCAGCGTTTGCGAGCCGATCTTCGAGCGCCCCCTGAAGGACATCTCGTTCGGCGGCCTGTTGCTGCGCCTGTTCCAGACCGCGCGCCGGTTCCACATGGAGGTGCAGCCCCAGCTCCTGCTGCTGCAGAAGACCCTGCTCAACGTCGAGGGCCTCGGGCGTCAGCTCTATCCCGAGCTCGACCTCTGGTCGACCGCCAAGCCGTTTCTCGAGCGTTGGATGAGCGAGCAACTCGGTAGCCGCGCACTCCTGCGTGAGCTCCGCTACCAGGCGCCTCGCTGGGGCGAGACGCTGCCGGCGCTGCCAGGACTCGCCCACGAGGTGCTGCAGCAGGCGCGTGCGGGTCAGCTTCGGCTGGACCTCGGCTCGACCGAGATCGAGCGCCTGCGCCGCGATCTCCGCCGAGCCAATCAGCGCTCGGTGCTCTCGGTGCTGGGTGCGGCTCTGGTGGTCAGCGCGACCCTGTTGCTCGGCCTTCCCCAGACGCCAGGTCCGGTCATGGCCGGCGTGCCCCTGGTGTCGTGGATCCTCGGTGGGCTCGGGCTCTACCTGATGTTGGTGGTGGCCGCGGCCGGGGACGGCGGCTGAGGCGGATCGCCGACGGTCTGGTGCACCGGTACCGTCCACGAAGGTGTCGGTGCTCGCCGCCGCGCCAGTGCCGACGCCGGCACCAGCTCGACGCCGCGAGCCGAGAGCTGGGGCAGCATCTCGTCGAGCACGTCGAGGGTCTCGGGATAGGGATGACCGATCCCCACCGCGCGCCCACGCTCACGCGCGATGCGCACCAGCCGCTCCATCTCGTGCCGGATCATCGTGCGGCTGCGGTGGTGGTCGAGGAAGACGTCGCGCCGCAGGGCCGGCAGCCCGTTGTCGTGCGCGACGCGCGAGGCCACGCTCCCGGCCACCGTGTGGCTGTCGACGAAATAGAGCCCGCCGGTCTCCCGTAGCGTCTCCATCAGCCACTGCATGGGCTCGCGCCGCGGCGTGAGCAGGCTGCCCATGTGGTTGCTCACGCCGACCGCGTGCGGCACGGCGGCGAGCGCCCGACGCACCGTCGCCTGCAGCTCCGCGCGCCGCATCGACGCGGTCAGACCACCGGGCCCGAGCGCCGCCCCGCCACGCGCCTCCATCGGCAGGTGGAGCATCACCTCCTTGTCGACCTGGAACGCCAGCCGCGCCAGGCTCTCGGTGTACGGGGTGTGGGGCAGGAAGGCGAGGGTGACGGCACCCGGCAACTCGATCGCGCGCAGTCCGTCGGCACGCCGGTAACCCATGTCGTCGATGATGATCGCCATCACCGCCGGAGATGGCGCGAGCGTCGGGCGCGGCGGCGCCGCGCTGACCGCCATCGCCGCCATCCATGCCAGCCCGAGGACCGCGAGCAAGCTGGCGCGGGGCGGTGAGGCTCGACGTCGAGAGGTGTTGGAGCGGATCAAGTGTCCTTCCCGGGACTCGGCCTCACCATGCCTCGACCCACTCGGCGAGGAGCGCGTGAGCGCATCCGGTCGTGCCGCGCCGGCCACCGCGCGGCTCGCGAGCGCGCGCGGCACGGTGGCAGGGGCGTGATGGTGGCGTCCGCCGCTCAGGAGCGCTGCGACTTGAGAATGGTGAGTCCCTTGAGCAGGTTCAGCGCCTCGTAGAGCGGGTAGTCTCGCTGTGCGAGCGGCTGCTCCTCGGCCGGCTTCTTGACCGTCTCCTCACCGCTGGCGCGGCGGGCCTTCTCGAGCGTGCTCTCGCGGCCGGACTCCTCGCCCTCGCCGGTCAGGTGTCGCGGCAGGTTGGCCTCCGAGATACGCTCGCGCGACTCACGCTCGACACTCGCGATGCGCAGCGGATCGACCGTGATGTCCGGCTCGATTCCCTTCGCCTGGATCGAGCGTCCGGACGGGGTGAAGTACCTCGCCGTCGTCAGCTTGAGGGCGGAGCCGTCGTCCATCGGCAGGATGGTCTGCACCGAGCCCTTGCCGAAGGTCTTCTCGCCCATGATCACGGCGCGGTTGTGGTCCTGTAGAGCCCCGGCCACGATCTCCGAGGCCGACGCCGAGCCGCCGTTGACGAGCACGACGATCGGCGCACCCTCCAGGATGTCGGACGGCTTCGCGCTGAACCGCAGCTTCGCGTCCTCGAGCCGGCCCTCGGTGTAGACGATGACCCCGTCGGTGAGGAACGCGTCCGAGACCGAGACCGCTGCACTGAGCACCCCGCCGGGGTTGTTGCGCAGATCGAGGACCAGCCCCTTGAGGGTTCCACCGCCCTCGTCGCGCAACTTGTCCACCGCCTCGCGCAGATTCTCGCCGGTGCGGGACTGGAACTGGCTGATGCGCACGTAGCCGTAGCCGGGCTCGAGCGAGCGGCTGCGGATGCTGGTGACGCGGATCACGTCGCGGGTGATGGTGATCGGGAACGGACGGTCGCGGCCCTCGCGCACCACGGTCAGGGTGATCGAGGTTCCCGGCTTGCCGCGCATCACCTTCACCGCGTCGGGCAGGGTCATGCCCTTGACCGGGGTGTCGTCGAGTCGGATCACCAGGTCACCGGCCTGGACGCCGGCACGCTGGGCCGGGGTGTCGTCGATGGGGGCGATCACCTTGACGAACCCGTCCTCCATGTTCACCTCGATGCCGAGGCCGCCGAACTCGCCGCTGGTGCCGGCCTGGAGGTCCTTGTAGTCGTCGGGAACGAGGTATGCGGAGTGGGGATCGAGGCCCGACAGCATCCCCTTGATGGCGTTGTCGAGGAGCGTCTTGTCGTCGACCGCCTCCACGTAATCGCTCTTGATCTTCGCGAAGACCTCGGTGAACGCGCGCAACTCCTTGAGCGGCAACGCCTCACCCTGGCCACGCTCGGCGAGGACGCCCTGTGCGGCTCCCACCAGCACCCCGAGCACGACACCCAGGCCGAGGACCGGGAGGCTGCGGACGACGACTCTCGAGTTCATGGGCGACCCTGCGCGGCGCTGACCGGGGTCAAGAATACAAGCGCCGATCCGAGGGGCACAAGCGCGGGGACCGGCCGGCGGTCACGGTTCGTGACCGGAGCGTGAGGCCGCCGGCCGCGCTCGTGCGGGTCGTCGATCAGGCCCGGCACCAGGCCCGCGGGTCGACCGGCTCGCCCTTTTGCCGAATCTCGAAGTAGAGCGCGCTGCGGCTGCGCCCGCCGCTGCGCCCGACGGTGGCGATCGGCTCGCCCGCCTCGACCCACTCGCCGACCTCCTTGGTGATCAGCTCGTTGTGGCCGTAGAGGCTCATGAAGCCCGCGCCGTGGTCCAGGATCACCAGCATGCCGAGCCCCGGTAGCCAGCTCGCGTAGGCGACGCGTCCGTGCGAGATCGCGCGCACGGGGTCACCGGCGCTGGCATCGATCAGGATCCCTTCCCAGGCGATCTGGTCACCGTCGCGCGGGGTGCCGAACTGGTTGCGGATACGGCCCTTGACCGGCCACCGCAGCTTACCGCGCTGGGTGGCGAACCCGGGTCGGTCGTCGTCCGGGAGCGGCAGGCTCTCGAGCTCGGCCTCGATCGAGGCGAGGAGCGCGCGTAGCTCCTCGGCCTGCCCCGCGAGACGGGCGCGGCGGGCGTCGTCGTCGGCGATCTCGCGGTCGATGCGGGTCACCGCCAGGGCGTGCTCCTCGCGGCGAGCCTCGAGCGCGCGCGCGCCGGCCTCACGCACCTCCCGCAGTGCCTCGAGGGCGGTGGCAGCCTCCCGAGTCTCGGCCTCGATTCGGTCGAGGTCGACGAGCCGGGCACGCAGCGCCGCGAGCTCCCTGGCGCGAGCGCGCTGGAAGTGCTCCCCGTAGGCGAGCGCGCGGCCGACCAGGCCGGGGTCGCGCTGGTTCAGGAGGAGCTTGAGGCGGTCCTCGCGCCCCATCGCGTACGCGGCCCGGAGGTGGAGTGCGAGTCGCTCGCGGCCGTCCGCCACCGCGCGCTCCGCCTCGACGCGGTCGCGCTCCAAGGCCGCGAGCGCCGCGGTCTGGCGGTCGGCCTTCTCGGTCGCGTCACGCAGCTCCGCGGCCACCCGCGCGAGGTCGCGCTCGGTCGCCTCGAGGGTCCGGCTGACGGCATCGCGCTGGGCCCGGGCGCTGCCGAGGCGTAGCTCCACGGTCGCGATCCGGCGCTGGATCTCCTCGAGTTGGGCGCGTGCGCGGGCGGCCTCGTCGGCGGCGGTCGCGGCGCCCGCACCGCCGACGAGGACCGTTGCCAGGACGAGCATCGCCAGCCTCGGGCGCCAGCGGGCCACGGGCCGGGAGGGCGGCGGCCGCGGAGCGGGCGGAGTGGGGATGGTCGCCGATGCGGTCATGCGGCGGACATTATATGAGCGCGCCACAGCGCGGGAGAGCGTCGACACGGGGTGGCGACCGTCGTGGTGGCGTTGCGGGTCGGTGCGCTTCGGGATACCCTCGCGCGTCCCGCGCCCAGCGGCGCTGTCTCGGGCCATCGCGCACCCATGGATCGTCTCATCGAGTTCGTCGGCAACCACCCCGTGCTCTGGGGGGTGTTCCTCGGTCTGCTGGCGACCCTCGGGTGGACCTTCGTGAAGGGGTCGCGGTCGGCCCCTCGGGTGACACCGGTCGAGGCCACGCGTCTGATCAACCACGAGCAGGCGGTGGTGCTCGATGTCCGGGGCGACGCCGAGTTCGCCGCCGGTCATGTCGTGGATGCGGTGCACATGCCGCAAGACCGCCTGGAGCAGCAGCTCGACAAGCTGAAGAAGTACCAGTCGCGTCCGGTGATCGCGGTCTGCGCCAGCGGCCAGACCTCGGCGCGGGCAGCCGAGATCCTCCGGCGCGGCGGCTTCGAGCGCGTGTTCCAGCTCGGCGGTGGTCTCGCTGCCTGGGAAAGCGCGAATCTCCCCCTGATCAAGAAGTGACGCCGGCGCGGCCAGGCGGCCGACGACCCCGTCCAGGACACCATCGATGACGGACGAAAACCCCGCTGCCGGCGCCGGTCGGCCCTCCGGCGCCGAGTTCACGATCAAGAAGATCTACGTGAAGGACGTGTCCTTCGAGTCGCCGACGTCGCCCGAGATCTTCACCGTGCCGTGGCAGCCGGAGCTCGACCTGCAGATGCACACCGGCGCCAGCCGGTTCGGCCCGGCCGACTACGAGGTGACCCTCAACGCCACCGCCACGGTCAAGGTCGGCGAGCGCACCGCATTCCTCGCCGAGGTCCAGATCGGCGGCGTGTTCGGTATCACCGGTGTTCCCGAGTCGGACCTCGCGCCGCTGCTCGGCACCTACTGTCCGACCATCCTGTTTCCCTACCTGCGCGAGGTGGTCTCCGACCTCGCGGTACGCGGTGGCTTCCCACAGATGCTGCTGCAGCCGGTGAACTTCGATGCGCTGTACCAGCAGCATCTCGCCCAGGAGGGCGGCGCGGGGGGCGAGACGCACTGATGCGTCCGCGCCGGGTGCGTTGAGCGACGCGCGCGAGCGGTGCACCGCGCGCGTCGCGGTGCTGGGCGCGGGGTCGTTCGGGACCGCGCTCGCGCTCCTGCTGGCGCGTAACGGCCACTCGGTCTCGCTCTGGGGTCGCGACGGTCCCCACGTCCGCGACCTCGACCGCGCGCGGGAGAACGTGCGCGACCTTCCCGGCTTCCGGTTTCCCGACGGACTCACGGTCGGCTCGGACCTGACCATCGCCGGGGCGGCCGACGTCGTGGTGCTGGCGGTGCCCTCCGCGGCGTTCGCCGCCACCGTGGCGGCGCTGGCCGCACTGGACTCGGTGCCGTCGCGCCTGGTGTGGGGAACCAAGGGTTTCGATCCGCAGGCGCCGCGCCTGCTGTCGGAGGTCGCGCACGAGCTCCTGCCCGCGGGGACCGCGCTCGCGGTGCTCTCGGGCCCGACCTTCGCACGCGAGATTGCCGCCGACCTGCCGGCGGCGGTGACGGTGGCCGCTGCCGATGGCGCCGACGCCGCCGCGGCCGCGGCGCTGTTCCACGGTCCTCGCTTCCGGGCCTACGCGAGCACCGACCTCGTCGGCGTGCAGGTGGGTGGGGCGGTCAAGAACGTGCTGGCGATCGCCGCCGGGGTCGCCGACGGCCTCGGTTTCGGTGCCAACACGCGCGCCGCGCTGGTCACCCGCGGCCTGGCCGAGCTCACGCGGCTGGGCGCGGCACTGGGTGGGCGGACCGAGACGTTCATGGGGCTCGCCGGCCTCGGTGATCTCGTGCTCACCTGCACCGATGACCAGTCGCGTAACCGACGCTTCGGGCTGGCCATTGCCGGTGGGGCCTCGGCCGCCGCGGCGCAGACCGACGTCGGACAGGTGGTGGAGGGTGCGCGCACCGCGCGCCAGGTGGTGGCGATCGCCGCCCGCCTGGGGGTCGAGATGCCGATCTGCGAGCAGGTGGAGGCCCTGGTCCGGGGTGCCACCACGCCGACCGCCGCGGTGACCAGTCTCCTCGCCCGCGACCCGCGCTCCGAGGACGTGTAGCCGACCACCGCGACGCCGGCCGCGCGCCCGTCGGTGGCTCCCCGAGCGCGCCGACAATCCCTTCCCGCGCCAGCTCAAGGAATCTCGTTACCGGTCGATACCCGGTCCGATGCTGGGATTTCGACGCAAGAGACTCCGTGCCCGTCGGCTCGCCGCCCTGGCGATCGAGCCCGATGGTGTCGCGTTCGCGCAGGTGTTGCGCGCGGACTCCGGACCGCCGGTGCTGGAGGCGTGCGAGCACCACGACGTCACGTCCGCGGCGCAATGGAGTGCGGTGATCGAGGACCTCTCGCGGCGCCACCATCTCGACTCGGTGCGCTGCTCGGTCCTGCTCGGCTCCGACGCCTACTCCCTGCTGCTGGTCGAGAGCCCGGAGGTGCCGGCGGAGGAGTTGCGCGCCGCGGTCCGCTGGCGGGTGCGCGACCTCATCGACTTCCACGTCGACGACGCGGCGATGGACGTGTTCGACGTGCCCCCGCTACGCGGCGCCGGGCGTGCGCCGATGGTCTACGTCGCGGCGGCGCGCGCGGCGATGGTGGCGGAGCGCGTGGCCCTGGCCGAGCGGGCCGACCTCGCGCTCGAGGTCATCGACATCGAGGAGCTGGCGCTGCGCAACCTCGCCGCCGAGCTGGCGGAGGACGCGGTCGGCGTGGCGATGCTGCACCTCAGCGGTGAGACCGGTCACATCACCCTGACGCGGGAGTCCACGCTGTACCTGGCGCGGCGCCTCGACGGGTTGTCGGCGGCGATGCCGGTCCTCGCCGACGACACGCCCTCGGTCGAGCATCCGCGGGTGCGCGAGTGGCTCGACGTGTTGATGGTCGAGGTCCAGCGCTCGCTCGACTACTACGAGAGCAGCTTCTCCCAGGCCCCGATCACCCACCTCGTGATCGGCCCCATGAGCCGGCCGGTCGAGGGGATGGCGCGGTACTTCGCCGACCAGCTCGGCCTCACCGTGCGGGCGATCGACCTCGCGGCGGTGCTCGAGTGCTCGGCGGCGCCGCCACCGTCGGTGCAGGCACGCTGCTTCTCCGCCGTCGGCGCCGCGCTCCGTCACGAGGAGGTGAGCCTGTGAGACAGCAGGTGAACCTCTATCAGCCGGTGTTCCGGCGCGAGCGGCGAGTGCTCTCGGCGCGCGCGCTGGCGCAGTGCCTCGGTCTGGCCGCGATCGCGCTGGCGGCGGTGCAGGGCTTCGCCTGGTGGCAGGTCGAGGGCCTGCGCGGACAGGTACGGCAGCTCGAGCAGCAGCAGGTGCTGGCCACCGAGCGGCTCTCGGCGGCCCAGGGGCGGGTGCCCAGGCGCGACCCCAGCCCGCTCCTCGAGCGCGAGCGCGCCCGTCTCGAGCGGGTGGTGGCCGGCCGCTCGAGGATCCTCGAGACCCTGCGCGGCGGAGACGTGGAGCCGAGCAGCGGCTTCTCCGAGATCCTCGCCGGGCTCGCGCGCCAGCGCGTCCCCGGTCTGTGGCTGACCGCGGTGCGGATCCAGTCCGGCGGTCGGCGGCTCGAGATCCGTGGCGCCGCGCTGCGCCCGGAGCTGGTACCGGTCCTGGTTCAACGTCTGTCGTCGGAGCCGGTGTTCGTCGGCATGAAGTTCCAGACGCTGCGACTCGATCGCACCGAGGAGGGCGAGGGGCGGCTCGACTTCGTGCTGCGCACCGACATCGAGGGCGCGACGTGAAGGCGCGGCTGGAAGCGTTGCTCGCACGCGTCGACGCGCTCTCGCTGCGCGAGCGGGCAATCGGATTCGCCATGGTGCTGGCGGTCCTCGGGGCCGGCTGGCACGAGCTCGCCTTCGACCCGCTCGACCGCCAGCGCCAGGCGCTCGACGGGCGCGTCGAGCAGCTCCGCACCCAGACCGAGCAGCTCAACGCCGCGGCGCGCGATCTCGCCGGTGCGCTGGACGTCGACCCCGATCGCGACGGCCGCGCTCGCGTCGGCGCGCTGCGCGACACGCTCGCCGGGATCGATCGCGAGCTGGTCGCCCTGACTGCCTTGCTGGTGCCGCCGCGCGAGATGGCGCGGGTCCTGGAGACGGTGCTCGGTCGCGAGACCGACCTCCGCCTGCTGAGCCTCGAGGCGATCGCGGCCGAGCCGCTCGTCACCGACACCGAGCCCGACCCGGCCGCCGCCGCGGCGGATGCCACCGGGGCGGCGGACGCGCCCGTCGCGGTCTACCGCCACGGGCTCCGCCTGCAGCTCGAAGGCGGCTATCTCGAGACGCTGCGCTACCTCGAGACACTCGAGCGCCTCGGCACTCGATTCCTGTGGGAGAGCATCGACTACCGGGTCGAGGCTCATCCGCGCGCCACGGTGACCATCACCGTCTACTCGCTCAGCCTCGACGAGGCCTTGCTCGGAGTGTGAGCCATGCTCGCCCGCATCCTGTACATCGTCCTGGTCGTGCTCGCCGCGGCGTCGCCACTGGTGCCGCCCGATGCGGCGCGGGCGAACGGGCTCGACGACCCGACCCGACCGGTCGTGCCGGCGCCGGCCCCCGCGCCGACAGCGGTGGCGGAACCGACCGTGGCGTGGCAGCTCACGATGGTGCGGGTCTCGCGCGGCGATCGCATCGCGGTCATCGACGGCACCGTGGTGCGCGAGGGGGACCGCATCGGTGACGCGGTGGTGACCCGAATCGACAGCGTCTCGGTGACCCTCGAGCACGGAGGGAATCGCGAGCTGCTGACCCTGATCGACCCGGCCGTGCGACGCATGGCCCAGGTGGACCCCGAGCCGACCGCGCACCGGAGGTCTCCGCGATGAATGTGCCGCTTCGCCGATGGACCGGCCTCGCCACCGCGGCGCTCGCGCTGGTGACGCTCTCCGGTTGTCAGTCGAGCGCACCGCGCGACGACTCGGTGCGAGTCGAGGTCGACCGCGCGCTCCGCGACGCGCTGGCGTCACAGGCGGCGCCGGCGACGGCCCCACCGCCGGCGGTCGAGAGCGCTCTGGTTCCGCCGCTCGCCACCGCGCCGGCGGCGGCCCCGAGCGCGAGGGCACTACCCCCAGAGCCGACCTTCACCATCAAGGTCAAGGACGCTCCGGCGCCTCAGTTCTTCATGGGACTGGTCGAGGGAACGCGGCTGAACATGGTGGTCCACCCGGACGTCGGCGGCCAGCTCACGCTGGACCTCAAGGACGTCACCATCGCCGACGTGATGGAGGTCGTGCGCAACGTCTACGGCTACGAGTACCGCAGCACCCGTGTCGGCTACGAGGTGCTGCCACAGCGACTGCGCTCGCGCATCTACCAGGTCAACTTCCTGAACATGCGCCGGGTCGGCGCCTCCCAGACTCGGGTGAGCTCGGGCCAGGTCACCGACACCGGCGCGCGCAGCTCGAGCACCGACGACGGCACCACCACCACCGACTCACAGCGTCAGGGGCGCGTCACCGGTACCGAGATCAACACGCTGCAGCCGGAGACCTCGTTCTGGCAGGAGCTGGCATCCTCGATCGACGCCATTCTCGGCGGCGCGCCCGGGCGCTCGGTGGTGGTCAACCCGCAGTCCGGCGTGGTGGTGGTGCGCGCGATGCCCAACGAGCTGCGCGAGGTCGAGGAGTACCTCACCACCACCCAGGCGATCGCGCAGCGTCAGGTCATCCTCGAGGCCAAGATCCTCGAGGTGAAGCTGAACGACCGCTTCCGCCAGGGCATCAACTGGGCGGGTCTGGTCGGCGTCGGCAGCGGCTCGATCACCGCCGGACAGGTCGGTGGGGCGACGATTCTCGAGCAGGGTGGCGCCAGCGCGATCCGCGGCAACACCGGTGATCTCAACCCGGCGGCGCTCGCCCCCATCGTCGGCACCGCCGCCGGCGCCTTCGGCGGCATGTTCACCCTCGCGCTCGCGTTGAACGACTTCACCGCGTTCATCGAGCTGCTCGACACCCAGGGCGACGTCCACGTGCTGTCGAGCCCACGTATCGCCACCCTCAACAACCAGAAGGCGGTGATCAAGGTCGGGTCCGACGAGTTCTTCGTCACCGACGTCTCGAACACCACGGTGACCGGGACCACCACCACCACCACACCGTCGGTCGAGCTGACGCCGTTCTTCTCCGGGATCGCGTTGGACGTCACGCCGCAGATCAGCGCCGCCGGCGACATCCTGCTCCACGTGCATCCCGCAATCAGCGAGGTGCGCGACCAGCAGAAGGCGATCACCATCGGCGCGGTGACCCAGACGCTGCCGCTCGCGTTCAGCACCGTGCGCGAGTCCGACAGCATCGTCCGCGCGCGCTCGGGTCAGGTGGTGGTGATCGGTGGGCTGATGCAGACGTCGGCCCGCAACGGAACCTCCGACGCGCCGCTCGCCGGGGCGCCGGTGGTCGGGAACCTGTTCCGCCACCGCAACGACGAGGTCGAGCGCACCGAGCTGGTCATCCTGCTCAAGCCGGTGGTGGTCGACGGCCCGCAGCAGTGGGTGTCGGCGATCGAGGACAGCGCCACCCGCATCGAGCACATCCACCGCGCCGCGTCACAGCCCGGGCGCTACGGCCAGGCGCGGCCCTGAGGCGCCGAGCAGGAGGGAGCTCGCGTGTACCTGGAGCATTTCGGCCTCGCCGGGGCGCCGTTCGCGCTCACCCCGGACACCGAGTACTTCCTCAATCGTTCTGGTTACCAGGACGCGCTCAACGTGCTGCTGGTCGCGCTGCGCAGTGGCGAGGGCTTCGTCCAGGTGGTGGGCGAGGTGGGGACCGGCAAGACCCTGCTCTGTCGCAAGCTCATGAGCTCGCTCGGCGACGACTTCGCCGCGGCCTACGTCCACAATCCGTTTCTCGACCCGATCGGCCTGCTGCACGCGGTGGCCGACGAGTTGGGCGTCGAGCTGTCGCCCGACGCGGGCCAGCACGAGACCATCAAGCGCCTCGGCGCCGCGCTGATCGCGAGTCACGCCGCCGGACGCGCGGTGGTGCTGTGCCTCGACGAGGCGCAGGCGATGCCGCTGGAGACGCTGGAGGCCTTGCGCCTGCTGACCAACCTCGAGACCGAGAAGCGCAAGCTGCTGCAGGTGGTGCTGTTCGGCCAGCCGGAGCTCGAGGCGCTGCTCGCCTGTCCCTCGGTACGCCAGCTCCGCCAGCGAATCACGTTCACCTACCGGCTGCGTCCGATGTCGCGGCCGGCACTCGAGACATACGTCGCCCACCGACTGGCCGTGGCGGGCTGGTCGGGTCGACCCTTGCTCGACCGGCCCGCGCTCGATCTCCTGCACCGCGTGACCGGCGGCGTGCCGCGTCTGGTCAACGTCGTCTGTCACAAGGCCCTGATGTGCGCCTACGGGCGGGGCGACATGCGGGTCGGCGTCGACGCGGTGGCGATGGCGGCGGCCGACACCCCGGCGGCGCTGGCGGCGTCGGGCCTCGGCGCCCGCTGGCGCGGGCAGCTGATGCCGATCCTCGGACGCATCGCGATCACCGCGGTCGCCGGGGCCCTGGCCGCCGCGCTGCCGGCGGCCACTGGCTGACCCGCGGCCGCGCGGTCGCCCTCGGAGGGACGATGTCGCTCATCAATCAGATGTTGCGCGACCTGGAGGCACGGCGCGCCGGCGTCGCCGGGATCGACGCGCACATGGTGGCGGGGCTCGGCGTGGCGCGCGACCCCGATCCGTCGCGACACGGCCGCCACCTCGCCTGGTTCGCGGTGCCGCTGGTGGTGGCGGTCGGCGCTCTGGCGACGCTCGCCCCCGGGCCGGTGTCGGAGGCGCCTCGCGCGCCGGGATTCGCGGCGTCCGCCGAGTCGGACAGCGCGCGCCCGGCAGACTCACCGGTAGCGCGGGAGGCGGGTGTGGGACCGCCGGCTCCCGGCGCCTGGCAGGCCCGGCCGGCCTACGCGTTGAAGCTCGCCGACAGTCTGCAGGTGGCGGTGGCACCGCGGCGACATGCCGCGGTGCTACCACCGGAGCTCGAGGCGGAGGCGCGGCGACTCAACGCCATGCTCCGCGACGACCCCCCGGCGGCGCGTGCACCGCTGCCGCTGCCGGCCGTCGAATCCCCGGCGACCCCACCGCGGGCCGCGCCACGTCGCGCGGAGCCTCGCCGCGAGCGACCGCCGGCCGACGGTGGCAGCGTCGAGAAGATCCCGACACCGGCCACCCCGACCGATCGCGCGCAAGGTCTGTACCGTGTCGCCGTCGCCAGCATCGAGGCGGGTGGTGACGGCGAGGCCGAGCTCGAGGACGCACTCGCCGCCTGGCCGGCGCACGTCCCGGCGCGGCTGCTCCTCGCGCAGCGCCGCGCCGCGCGAGGGGAGCTCGAGGCCGCGGCAGCCCTGGTCGAGGCCGGGTTGCGCGAGGTTCCGGGCGAGCCCGGGCTGGCCAAGCTCTGGGCTCGCATCCGGCTCGAGCAGGGCCTGGTGGACGACGCCCTGGCCGCGCTGGCGGCCGCCACCCCGGCGGTCGCCGAGGATCCCGAGTACCACGCGTTCCGCGCCGCGTTGCTGCAACGCACCGGTCACGATGCGGACGCCGCGCGCCTCTACCGCGCGGTGCTCGCGGTGGCGCCGAGCGTCGGTGCCTGGTGGGTGGGGCTCGCGATCTCGCTCGAGCGCGCCGGCGACGCCGAGGCGGCAGCCGACGCCTACCGCCGGGCGGTGTCGAGCCCCGGGCTCGCGGATGCGGTGCGCGGCTACGCCGAGGCTCGACTGGCGACGCTGGCTCCCTGACGAGGCGAGCCCGCCGCCAGCCTCACGGCTTCGACTCGATCTCCACGAACACGATCTCCGCCGCGGTCAGATTGCGCACGTCGTGCTCGACGCCCGCGCGGCGGAAGTACGCCTGGCTGGCCACGATCGGGGACGCGGTCTCGGTGCCGTCGTTGGCGACGATGGTGAGGGTGCCCCCGACCGTCGGCACCACCACGTAGTCGTACTCGTGCCGGTGGTGACCGGTCGCGCTGCCCGGCGGGAAGCGCCACTCCGTCACCCGAACGCGGTCGTTGTCCACCTGCACCGTGCTCGTCGCCTGCTTCATCGTCGGATCTCCGTCGTGCTCGCGGGGTGGGGAAGGGCGGGCGGCTATACTCGCCGGACTTCGCACGAGCGTCCATCCGGTGTCGAGCCACGAGCCATCTCCGAGCGCGGATCACGCCGACGCGGTCGACTCGGGGCCGCTGCTCGCGCTCGTGCGCGAGATGGTGATCGACCTCCATCCGCACCGCAAGGATCGACTCGAGGTCGGTCTGGACAGCGCACTGGAAGGCGAGCTCGGGCTCGACAGCCTGTCGCGCATGGAGCTGCTGGCCCGAATCGAGCGCGCCTACGGGCGCGGGCTGTCGGAGCGCGCGGTGGCAGCGGCAGAGACGCCGAGAGACCTGCTGCGTGCGCTCGCCGGTGGCGCGCCGGTGCCATCGACCGGCGGCGCACCCGCGCCGGCGCCAGCGCCGCCGAGCCCTGCTCTCGGCCGTGGCGAGCGCGCCGTGCCGCTGGCCGCGGTCACCCTGGTCGACGCGCTCGAGTGGCACGTCGAGCGCCATCACGAGCGCGTCCACCTCCATCTCCACGACGAGGACGGCACCGTTCTCGCGCACACCTACGGGGCGCTCTACACCGGCGCGCGCGAGGTTGCGGGCGGCCTGGCCGAGCAGGGGATCGGGCCCGGAAGCGCGGTGGCGCTGATGCTGCCGACCGGGCTCGACTACTTCCACGCCTTCGTCGGCGTGCTGCTGCTCGGCGCGGTGCCGGTGCCGATCTATCCACCGGCCCGGCCCTCGCAGCTCGAGGACCACCTGCGCCGTCACGCGGCCATTCTCGACAACGCGCGGGTGGAGGCCCTGGTCACCTTCGACCAGGCGCACGCGGTGGCGCGGCTGCTGGCGGCGCAGGTGCCGCGGCTGCGCCGCGTGGCCACCGTGGACGCCCTGCGCTCGGCGGAGTCGGCGCGCTCGGTGTCGCGCGTCGCGGCCACCGACACCGCATTGTTGCAGTACACGTCCGGCAGCACGGGGCAGCCGAAGGGCGTGGTGCTCAGCCACGCCAATCTGCTCGCCAGCGTGCGGGCGATGGCCGAGGCGGTGCACGCGACGCCGGACGACGTGTTCGTGAGCTGGCTCCCGCTCTACCACGACATGGGTCTCATCGGCGCCTGGCTGGGCAGCCTCTATCTCGGCATGCCGCTGGCGGTGATGTCACCGCTCGCCTTCCTCGCGCGGCCCGCGCGATGGCTGCAAGCGATCCACAATCATCGCGGCACGCTGTCGGGGGCGCCGAACTTCGCCTACGAGCTCTGCGTGCGACGCATCGCCGACGACGAGCTCACCGGGCTCGACCTCAGCGCCTGGCGGCTGGCCTTCAACGGCGCGGAGCCGGTGAGCGCCGACACCATGCGCCGGTTCGCCGAGCGCTTCGCGCCCTACGGCCTCGACCCGCGTGCGCTCACTCCGGTCTACGGTCTGGCAGAGGCGACGCTGGGCGTCGCCTTCACCCCGCTCGGTCGCGGCGCGCGTTTCGACCGTGTGGACCGCGGGCGTCTCACCCGCACCGGTCGCGCGGACCCGGCCGCGGGGGACGATGGCGACACCGAGTCGGTCGAGCTCGTGTCGAGCGGGGTGCCGATACCCGGGTTCGAGGTGCGCACCGTCGACGACGCGGGGCGCGAGACGGCGGAGCGGGTGGTCGGTCGAATCGAGTTCCGTGGCCCCGCTGCCACCAGCGGCTACCTGCACGCCCCCGAGGCCACGCGTGCGCTGTTCGACGGCGCCTGGCTGCACACCGGCGACCTCGGCTATGTCGCCGACGGCGAGCTGTACGTCACCGGTCGCACCAAGGACATCCTGATTCGCGCCGGGCGCAACGTCTACCCGTACGAGCTGGAGGAGGCGGTCGCGGACGTCGAGGGTGTCCGCCGCGGGTGTGTCGCGGTGATCGGGGTCGGCGACCCGAGCGCCGGGACCGAGCGTCTGGTGGTGATTGCCGAGACCCGCGATACCGAGCCCGGCGCGCTCGAGCGGATGCGCGATGCCATCGCGCGATGCTCGGCGGAGCTGGTGGGACTGCCGCCGGACGACGTGGTGCTCGCTCCACCGCACACCGTGCTCAAGACCTCGAGCGGGAAGATCCGTCGCTCGGCGATGCGCGAGCTGTACGAGCAGGGGCGGCTCGGGGTCCGCGGTCGTGGGGTGTGGCTGCAGGTGGCGCGCGTCACCGCGAGCGCGGTGCGCGCGCGCCTGCGCCGTGGTCTCGAGCGGCTCGGCGAGCTCGCGCACGCGGCGCGCGCATGGGCGGTGTTGGTGCCGCTCGCGGTGACCGCCTGGGTGGGGGTGGCCCTGCTCGGGACCGAGGCGTCGCGCTGGCGTCTCATCCGGCGCCTGGCTCGAGCGGCGCTGTGGCTGACCGGCACGCCACTCACCGTGGAGGGGACCGAGCACGTCGCGGGCGGCCGCCCCTGTGTGCTGGTGTCGAACCACCAGAGCTATCTCGACGGGGTGGTGCTGGTCGCGGCGCTCCCGGGGCCGGTGCGGTTCGTCGCCAAGCGCGAGCTCGCCAGCCAGGCGGTCGCGGGACCGTTCCTGCGCCGCATCGGTTGCCGCTTCGTGGAGCGCTTCGACGCCGCGCAGAGCGCCGCCGACGCGCGCGAGACCGCGCGCGAGGCCGGCGCCCTGCCGCCGATGCTGGTCTTCGCGGAGGGCACGCTGCACCGGATGGCCGGCCTGCTGCCGTTTCAGCTCGGGGCGTTCTCGGCTGCGGTCGAGGCCGGCGTCGCGGTGGTCCCGGTGACGCTACGCGGGACCCGCTCGATGCTGCGCGGTGACTCGCTCTTCCCGCGTTCCGGGCGGGCGCGGGTGGTGCTCGCCGCGCCGATCGAGCCGAGCGGAAGCGGCTGGGAGGGCGCGGTACGGCTGCGCGACCGGGTGCGGGGTGAGATCCTGCGCCGGGTCGGCGAGCCCGACCTGGCCGACCGTCGGCCGTTGCTCGAGCTCAAGAGCCGGGGGCGGTGACTTCCCGCACCAGCGGCGCGTCGCGGATCGGCCAGTGCAGCGCCGCCGCCACCACGCCGAGGCCGACCGCCGTCCACCACACCGAGTCGTAGGAGCCGGTGGCATCGAACACCGCCCCGCCGGCCCACGCACCGAGGAAGCTGCCGATCTGGTGGCTGAGGAACACGAGCCCGAACAGCGTGGCCATGTAGCGCGGCCCGAATATCTGCGCCACCAGGGCGCTGGTGAGTGGCACGGTGCCGAGCCAGAGCAGGCCGATCGCCAACGCGAACCCCAGCACCGTGGTCGGGGTCACCGGCACCAGCAGAAACGCCGACATCACCACCGAGCGCGCCAGATACAGCGCGCTCAGCACGTATTTCTTCGGAAACCACCCGCCGAGGATCCCGCACGCGAGCGAGCCTGCGATGTTGCCGAGCCCGATGAGGGCGAGCGCGGTCGCGCCGAGCGCCGGGTCGATGCCCTGGTCGGCGACGTAGGCCGGAAGGTGGGTGCCGATGAACGTGACGTGGAAGCCGCAGACGAAGAACCCGGCGGTGAGCAACCAGAATCCACTGTGCGCGCGAGCGCTGCGAATCGCGCCCCCGAGCCCGCCCGACGTCTGCGGATCCTCCGCAGGATCGCTCGCCGGCCGCCCCGCGAGCGCGGCCGCGAGCGGGACGATGAGGCCGGCCATCAGCGACAGCGTCGTCAGCGCCTCGAACCACCCGACCTGGTCCAGCAAGACCTGCGCGTAGGGCACCACGAGGAGCTGTCCCGACGAGCCCGCGGCGCTGGCGATGCCGAGAAACAGGCTGCGCCGCTGCGCCGGCACGCTACGCCCGATCACCGCGAGCACGACGGGAAACCCGCTACCCGCGAGCGCGAGCCCGAGCAGCAGCCCGGCGCTGATGCCGAGGCCGAGCGGGGAGGTGGCTCCGGCCATCAGGTACAGCCCGACGAGATAGGCGAATCCGGCGAGCGCCACCACCCGGCCGGCCCCGTAGCGGTCGGCCACCGCGCCGGCGAGCGGCTGCACCAGACCCCACAGCAGGCTCTGCACCGCCATGGCGAGCGCGAACGACTCGCGCCCCCACCCCATCTCGGCACTCATCGGGGCGAGGAAGATGCCGAAGCTCGTGCGGATCCCGAACGAGAGCAGCAGGACCAGGCCGCCGCAGGCCAGCACCACCAGCGGGCTGCGCCAGCCGGTGCCAGCGGTCGGCCGGTTGCGGGTCGTCGTCATCGTGTCGCCTCCCGGAGCGGCGCTCGAGTATAGGCGCCGGCGGCGACTCAAGATCCGGTCCACGACGTCGATAGGCTGAGACGAGCGGCGGGCTCGGCGCCTGCGCCGCGCGCGGCCGCGCGCGGGTGGATGCGTCTCGCCGCCTCGTCTCGACGGGCTGCCGAGGTCGGACCAATGAAGTCGCGCAAGAAGATCCGCCTCGGCGACCTGCTGGTCGAGAACAAGATCATCTCCCAGGGACAGCTCGAGGCCGCGCTGTCGGAGCAGAAGAAGAGCGGTCGCAAGCTCGGGCGGGTGCTGATCGACAACGGCTACTTGCCGGAAGCCAGCCTGCTCGAGTTCCTGTCGCGTCAGCTCGACATCCCCTACCTGCCGCTGAAGACCCGGCGCCACGATCCCGAGGTGGTGCGGCTGATCCCGGAGATGCTGGCGCGTCGCTTCCGTGCGCTGGCCCTGGAGACGCAGGGCAACGCGCTGCTCGTCGGCATGGCCGACCCGACCGACATCTTCGCCTACGACGAGATCGCTCGCATCGTGCGCCGCCCGGTGAACATCGCGGTGGTGAGCGAGAGCGAGCTGTTGCAGACGTTCGACAGCGTCTATCGCCGCACCCAGGAGATCGAGAGCCTGGCCGAGGCGCTGCACGAGGAGCTGACCGGGCGCGACATCGACATCGTCCAGCTCGCCAGCTCGGACTCCGTCGCCGACGCGCCGGTGGTGCGGCTCATCCAGTCGCTGTTCGAGGACGCGGTCCAGATCGGCGCCTCCGACCTGCACATCGAGCCCGACGAGACGGTGCTGCGCATTCGGTTGCGCGTCGACGGGGTGCTGCAGGAGCAGGTGATGGACGAGAAGCGCATCGCGCCTGCCCTGGTGGTGCGGCTGAAGCTGATGGCAGGTCTCGACATCTCCGAGAAGCGGCTGCCCCAGGACGGCCGCTTCAGCGTCAAGGTCCGCGATCACAGCGTCGACGTGCGCATCTCCACCATGCCGGTGGCGCACGGCGAGTCGGTGGTGATGCGTCTGCTCGACCAGTCGCGTGGCCGGTTGCGACTGGACGACCTCGGGATGACGCTCGACATCCGCCGGCGCTTCGAGCGCGCGGTGAGCAGGCCTCACGGCATGGTGCTGGTCACCGGCCCGACCGGGTCGGGCAAGACCACCACGCTCTACGCCGCGATCAACGTGCTCAACCAGCCGCACACGAAGATCATCACGGTCGAGGATCCGGTCGAGTACCGCATCGGGCGCATCAACCAGGTGCAGGTGCATCCGGAGATCGGGCTCGACTTCGCGCGCGTGCTGCGCTCGGCACTGCGCCAGGATCCCGACGTGGTCCTGATCGGCGAGATGCGCGACGAGGAGACCGCGCAGATCGGGCTGCGCGCGGCCATGACCGGTCACCTGGTGCTGTCGACGCTGCACACCAACGATGCCCCGAGCACGGTGCACCGCCTTCTCGACATGGGTGCCGAGGGCTACCTCGTGAGCTCCGCGCTGGTCGCGGTGGTGGCGCAGCGTCTGGTGCGGCGGATCTGCGAGAGCTGCAAGGAGCCCTACGAGCCGACGAGCGCCGACCGCGCCTGGCTCGCCAAGGTCCTCGGCTCCGAGCCGGTGGTGCACGGGCTCGCGCGCGGTGCCGGCTGCGCGCACTGCAACCACGTCGGCTACCAGGGGCGGGTCGGTGTCCACGAGTTGCTCGAGATCGACGATCCGATGCGCGTCGCGCTCACCGGCAACGACGCGGTCACCTTCGAGCGGCTGGCGCGCCAGGCGCTCGGCGGTCGCTCGCTGCTCGGCTCGGCGGTCGCCCACGCCATCCACGGCACCACCACGCTCGAGGAGGCGATGCGGGTCGCCGCCGGCTTCGACCACGTCCCGGGGTGGGTGGGGGAGTCGGAATCGGCGGGTGAGGCCGAGCACACGGGCGAGCCGCAATGGAGCGTACGCGAGTCGGCTTGAGGGCCCGAGCGCTCCCGGCGCGGGAAGAGCCCGCCGCGGGTGGTGCGCCGGAGTCGGCGTCGGCCCGCCATCCGTACCCCGCGCATCGCCTTGTCGAGCCGCCCGCGCCGCGCATCGAGATGACTGTGGAGACGCTTTAGATGCCTCTGTTCCGATACCGGGCGCGCGGTACCCGTGGCGATCTGCTCGAAGGGCAGCTCGACGCCGCGAGCGCGGACTCGGTCGCCGCCGAGCTGCTCAATGGTGGCGTGACCCCGATCGACATCCGCGAGATCCAGGGGCCGGCGCCGCGTCCGGAGTGGCTGGTGACGTTGGAGCGCGCGCTGCGCGAGCGGCCACCCCGAGTCGCCGAGCTGATCCTCTTCGCACGCCAGATGTACACGTTGCTGCGCGCCGGCGTTCCCATCGTGCGCGGCATGCGCAGCATTCGAGATTCCACGCGCGGAGCGCGGATGGCGACGGTCCTCGGCGACATCGGCACCGACCTCGAGACCGGGCGCGAGTTGTCGAGCGCCCTCTCGCGCTACCCGACGGTGTTCTCCTCGCTGTTCGTGAGCATGGTGCGGGTGGGCGAGAACACCGGTCGGCTCGACGAGGCGTTCCTGCGCATCGCGCAGTATCTGGAGCTCGACAAGGAGACGCGCGACCGCGTCAAGGCGGCGATGCGTTATCCGACCTTCGTGATCGTGGCCATCTCGGTCGCCATCGGCATCATCAACGTCATGGTGATCCCGGCGTTCGCACAGGTCTTCGAGCGCTCCAATGTCGACCTGCCATGGGCGACTCAGGTCCTGATCGCGACCTCGCACTTCTTCGAGCATCACTGGCCGGCGCTGCTCGGCGCGGTGGTGGCGGGCTGGCTCGGGCTGATGCGTTACGTGCGCACCGAGACCGGTCGCTACCGCTGGGACAAGCTCAAGCTCCGCCTGCCGGTGGTGGGCGACATCATCCACCGCGCCACCCTCGGCCGCTTCGCGCGTGCGATGTCGATCTGCCTGCGCTCGGGCGTGCCGATCGTGCAGGCGCTCACCGTGGTCGCGCGCGCGCTGGACAACGAGTTCGTCGCCGACCGCGTGGGACAGATGCGCAACGGGATCGAGCGCGGCGACACGCTGACCCGTACCGCCGCCGGCACCGGGCTGTTCACCCCGCTGGTGCTGCAGATGCTGGCCATCGGTGACGAGAGCGGCGCGGTGGACGACCTGTTGGAGGAGGTCGCGAGCTTCTACGAGCGCGAGGTCGACGCCGAGATCAAGAACCTCAGCGCGGCGATCGAGCCGATCCTGATCATCGGCGTCGGCATCCTGGTCCTGGTGCTCGCGATGGGCGTGTTCCTGCCGATGTGGGATCTCGCGACCGGCATGGGGTTGCGGTGACGGTGTGCCGACGGATCGGCACCGCACCGTCGTGACCGCGTCGCGCGCCGCCGAGCGGGCGGCGCGGGCGGAGCTCGGCCGCTTCGAGCGCCTGATGGCGGTCTCGGTGATGCTCCTGCTGGTCACGCTCGGTGCCGAGCACATCCTGCGGCTCGCCGACTCCGCCGAGCGCGAGAACGTGAGCGCGACGCTCGCCACCCTGCGCGCCGCGCTCATGCTCGAGGCCGCGTCGCGCGTCATCGCGCGCGACCACGAGGCCCTCGGCGCCCTCGAGGACTCGAACCCGATGCGGCTGCTGTCGCGCGTGCCGTCGAGCTACGTCGGCGAGCTCGGGCCCGGCGAGGCGCCGGACCGCGACGGTGTGTGGTACTTCGATGCCGAGCGCCGCGAGATCGTCTACCAGTTCGGCGCCCGGACCGAGGGACGGCCGACGCTGCGTCACCGTGTACGGTTGCGGTTCGACGACACCGACGGCAATGGCCGTCTGGACCGGGCCGATCGATTCCAGGCGGTGCGGTTGGAGCCGGTCGCGGCGCCCATCTGAGGGCTGCCTCCAGGTGCCGGGCGCTGGCTGCCGAAGAATCGAGCTCTTCGACAGTTCGTCCGCGCGCAGGCGCAGAGCGCGTCGCCGGCTACCACCACCGGTGGAAGTGGTGCACCGGTCCGTGGCCGCCCCCGACCTCGAGCACGTCGGCACGGGCGATGGCCTCGGTGACGTAGGCCTTGGCCTCGCGCACCGCGGCGCGTGGATCGGCGCCGCGCGCAATCAGCGCGGCGATGGCCGAGGAGAGCGTGCATCCGGTGCCGTGCACGTTCCGGGTGGCGACGCGCGGCGCGGTCAGCACCTCGGTGTCTCCCTCCGCCCACAGCACGTCCACGCTCTCCTCGCCGGCGAGGCCGCCACCCTTGACCACCACCACGTCCGCGCCGAGCTCCGCCAGGGCCCGCGCGGCGGCGCGCAAGGTCGCCACATCGGTGGGCGTGGCGATACCGAGCAGCGCCGCGGCCTCGTGGCGGTTGGGCGTGATGACGCGCGCGCGGGGCAGGAGTGTCTCGCGCACACCGCGCATGGCATCGGCGTCTACCAGTGGATCGCCCCCCTTGGCCACCATCACCGGGTCGAGCACCACCGGCCCCGGTCGATGGCGATCCAGCGCGTCGGCGATGACTTTCGCCACCTCCGGGCTCGCCACCATCCCGATCTTGACCGCATCGATCCGCACGTCGGCGAGCAGCGTGTCGAGCTGCGCGGTGATGAACTCCGGGGCGACCGCGTGCACGCCGGTCACACCGCGGGTGCTCTGCGCGGTGAGGGCGGTGATCACGCTGGTGCCGAAGGCACCGAGGGCGGAGAAGGTCTTCAGGTCGGCCTGGATGCCGGCGCCCCCGCTCGGGTCGGAGCCGGCGATGGTGAGCACGTTCGGCGGGCGGCGGCCGTGGGTCTGCGGTGAGGTCGTCATGGCGTCGGATTGTACGTCTCGTCGGTCGCGGGGCGGATCTCGAAGCAGCGGTGGACGTCCGGGCGGCGTGCGAAGTCCGGGGGCACGGTGCGCGCACCGATGTCCCTCACGTCCAGCGCCTCGAGCTGCTCGCGGTCGAGCCGGAAGCGGCGACGGTTGGTCGAGAACACGAGCGTGCCGCCGGGCGCCAGCAGCCGACAGGCGGCGCGGATCAGCGTGACGTGGTCGCGCTGCACGTCGAGCGTCGACGCCATGCGCTTGGAGTTCGAGAACGTCGGAGGGTCGAGAAGGATCAGGTCGTAGCGCGGCCCGGCGCGCCCGGCCTCGTCCTCGAGCCAGCGCAGGCAGTCGGCGCGTTGGTAGCGGTGCCGGCGACGGTCGAGCCCGTTCAGGGCGAGGTTGCGCTCACCCCATTCGACATAGGTCGGCGAGAGGTCGACGCTCAAGGTCTCGACCGCGCCACCGCGGGCGGCGTGGACCGACGCCGCCCCGGTGTAGGCGAAGAGGTTCAGGAACCGACGACCGGCGGCCTGCTCGCCGATCCATTGCCGGAGCGGTCGGTGGTCCAGGAACAGACCGGTGTCGAGGTAGTCCCAGAGATTCACCAGCAGGCGGCACGCGCCCTCGCGCACCTCGACCGTGCGTCCGGTGAGTGCCTGCCGCGTGTACTGGGCGGTCCCGCGTTGGCGCTCGCGGCGCTTCACCACCACCTGCTCCTCGGCGAGCCCGAGCACCGCGCGAACCGCCGCCACGGCCTCGCGCAGGCGTCGTGTGGCGGTGGCGGGGTCGACACTCGGCGGCGGCGCGTACTCCTGGAGGTGCGCGAACGTCGTCGCCGACTCGTAGACGTCGACCGCCACCGCATACTCGGGGAGATCGGCGTCGTAGAGGCGGTAGCAGGCCACGTCCTCGCGGCGGCGCCACCGTGCGAGCGCACGCTGGTTCTTGCGCAGGCGGTTCGCGAGCATCTCGGCCCCGGGACCGAGGCGACCGGCGGGCTCGCCGTCGGCGGTCTCGCGTGGCGCGGTGAGCGCGCAGCGCACCAGCCGACACTCGATGGGCCCGTTCCAGAGTCGGTGGGTGCGGCTCGCACGAAGTCGTAACGCGCCGGCGAGGCCCTCGTCGCCGAGGAGAATCGCCGCCTGCCAGCCGGCGAAGTGGTTACGGAGCGTGGCGCCGAGGCGCTCGCACACCGCCTCCGCCGCGGCCCTGCTACCGAGCCGCTCGCCGTACGGCGGATTGGCGACCACCAGGCCGCGAGGACTCGGTGCGCGCAGGTCGGCGACGTCGGTCCGCGTCACTCGCATCCGGGCCGCGACGCCGGCGGCGGTCGCCGCGCGCCGCGTCGCCTCGACCGCGCGCGCATCGACGTCGCTCGCGTGCACCGTCGAGGTCGAGTGCGCGGCGTCGCGTCGTGCCCGCGCCTCCTCGCACAACGCCTGCCACGCCGCGGCGTCGTGCCCGGCCCAGCGCACGAGGCCGAAGCCGCCGCCGGGCGCATCGGCGCGCAACAGCCCCGGCGCGACGTCGCCCGCGATCAGTGCTGCCTCCACCGCCAGGGTTCCGGTTCCGCACATCGGGTCCACGAGGTCGGCGCCTTCGGCGGCGAGGGCGGGCCATCCGGCTCGCAGCACGATGCCGGCAGCGAGGGTCTCGCGCAGCGGCGCCGGGTGCGCGCCGTCGCGGTAGCCGCGGCGGTGGAGCGGCTCACCGGCGAGGTCGATCGACACCGTGGCCTCGTGGCCCTCGACGTGCACCGCGATGCGGACGTCGGGGTCGGCCAGGGACACCGAGGGACGCGTGCCGGTCGCGGCCCGTAGCTGGTCGACCACCGCGTCCTTCACCCGGCGCGCACCGTGGAGGGTGTGATCGAGCGGGCTGCGCCGCGCGGTGTAGACGACGGCGATGGTCCCACCGTCGCGCAGATGTTCGCGCCACGGCACCGCCAGCACCCCCGCGTAGAGCGCGTCCCAGCTCTCGGCCGGGACGGTCGCGATGCGCAACAGCACGCGGCTCGCGACTCTCGACCACAGGCACAGGCGGTAGGCGGTGGCGAGGCTTGCCTGCATCTCGACGCCGCCCGGTCGCTCGTGCACGTCCTCGGCGCCGGCCGCGCGGGCCTCGTCGGCGAGGAGCGCGCCGAGACCGCGCGCGCATGGAGCGAAGACATGGTGGCTGACGTTCATCGTGGACCCGATCCGGGTTGCTCCGAGGGTGGTCGTCGATCGCTCAAGACCCGGGTTCCTCGTGCCGATAACCGTGCGGACCGGGGGCGGAACGATGCGTAAGCCTTCTCGCGCGACGTCCCAGGAGACCTTCGAGAAGGCGGTACGTGGGGGCGTGACGCGCCCGATGCCGATATCGGCGAACCGACCCGGTGCACGGCGGGAGAACGCAAGGCCCGGAAGGATGAGGAACCGAGCAATGAGTGTACGTCAAGGTGGTTTCACGCTGATCGAGCTGATCATGGTGATCGTGATTCTCGGCATCCTCGCCGCGACCGCGATCCCGCGCTTCGTCAACCTCGAGAGCGACGCGCAGGACGCGGCGGTGCAGGGGATGGCGGGCGCACTCGGCTCGGCTTCCGCGATCAACTACGCGGTGCGCAGCCTGAGCACCAGCAACGGCGTCGCGGTCAGCGACTGCCAGGATGTGGCGAACAGTCTGGAAGGCGGGCTCGACGGCGCCTACCAGATCGTCGCCGGTGCCATCGGCGCGGGCACGACCGCGACCTGCAGCGTCCGCCGCGCGGACGACGCCACCGTCACCGCCAGCTTCGTCGGTCACGGCATCAACTAGCACGGCCCGCACGACCTCGACTCCCGGACGAGGTCGGCGGTCGCTCGGGACCTTCGGGCCCACGCCGTCCGGATGGGCGGCGTTCATCCAGTGGTGACGGTCCCGGACCGAGGAGGGTGCGTGACCGCGGTAGTGACCTGCCTCGCGCTGCTCGCATTCGGTCTCTCGCTACACGACCGAGGCGGCGACGCGAGCGCGCTGGCGGTCACCAGCATCGCCTTGCTGGCGGGGCTGGTGGCGGCGGCGGTTTCCGCCGCGGCGCGGGGCGAGGGTCCGCGGCTCGACGGCGCGAGCATCGCGCTGCTCGGCGGCTGGGCGTGGCTCGGGCTGAGCCCGGTCTGGAGCGCCGTTCCCTATCTCAGCGTGCTGGCGGTATTCGCCCTCGGGGTGCTTCCGCTCGCCGCCCTGGTGACCCGCGTCGGTCTCGGTCGTGGCGACGGCTTCGCTCTGCTGCGACTCGCGGTGGTGGCGGTCGCCGTGGTGCTCTGCCTGGTGGCGGTCTGGCAGCGTCTCGTGCTCGGGGAGGAGGGGACCTCGGTCTTTCTCCACCGCCACGCGCATGCCGCACTCCTGTCTCTCGCCGCGTTCCCGGTTGCCGGTCTGGTCCTCGCGCGGCTCGCCGTGCCGCGAGCGACCGTCGCCGGCTGGGCCCCGCCGGGCCTGGTCCTCGTCGTCCTCACTGCCGGCATCGGGCTCGGATCGGGGCGCGGTAGCCTCATCGGGCTCGGCTGCGGGCTCGCGGTCCTCGCGCTCGTCGCGCGGCGGGCGCACTCGATGCGCTCGGTCGGGGTGGTGCTCGCGTTGGTGCTGGTCGGGCTCGGCCTCGCCCAGGCGCTCGACCCGGAGGCGGTGACCCGGCCGGCGGCGCGTTTGGTGGAGGAGGTGGCGGCCGCGGCCCAGGCGCCCCGGGCCAGCGAGCGCATCCTCATCTGGCAGGCCGCGCTCGATCTCCTGGCCGATGCGCCGTGGCATGGCATCGGGGCCGGCGTGTTCTGGCTCGCCTTCGCGCCCTACCGCTCGGGGCTCGACGCCTCGGCCGGATTTCATGCGCACAACGACTATCTG
Source organism: Ectothiorhodospiraceae bacterium (assembly GCA_024234875.1). GTDB lineage: Bacteria > Pseudomonadota > Gammaproteobacteria > HK1 > HK1 > JACKNM01. The sequence goes on from JACKNM010000006.1 coordinate 348,256, forward strand.
GAGCTCGCGATCGAGCTCGGCTGGCCGATGCTGGCGATGATCGCGCTCGCGTTCACGATGCTCGCCCGTGGCGTGTGGCGTCGGTCGGCGCGCCCGGGCGTCGCCCCCGGCACGGTGGCCGAGATTGCCGGTCTGGCCGGCGCGCTGGCGGGAGCAGGGGTGCACGCCCTGGTCAGCTTCAATTTCCACGTGCCGAGTCTCGCTCTGCTGTCCGGGCTCTGGCTGGGGCGCCTGCTCGCGCTCACGGCGAGCACCGACGACACCGATGCCCGCACCGTCTCCGCGCCGAGGCGGACGCGGCGCGCTGCCGCGACGGCCCTGCTCGCGGTCGCCGCGCCGGTCGCCCTGTTGGTGGCGGTGTTGATGGCCGAGCACGAGGAGGCCGACGCCCGCGCTGCGCTCGCCGCCGGCGATGCCGCGGCGGCGGAGCGATCGCTCCTGCGCGCGCACGCCCTGTTTCCATCGGAGCGGCCCCTGGTCGCGGTGGCGCGGCTCTATGCCGACACGCTCGCGCGCTCGCACGGTCTCGACGACGTTGCCCGCGCCGAGCTGGTGGAGCGCGCCGAGTGGGCCCTGGACCGCGCCGAGCGTGCGAATCCGCTGCAGTTCCGGGTGCCGGCGACGCGAGCCGCGCTCGCGCTGGCGCGAGACGGGGCCGACGACCCGGTGGCGCGCGCGCTGGCCGAGGCGGGGCTCCGCCAGGCGTTGGTGCTCGACCCGCGCGCCATCGGGGTGCGGCGGGCGCTGACCCTGCATCTCATGCACGAGGCGCGCTGGCGCGATGCCGTCGCGGTGGTCCGGCCAGGCCTCGAGGGGGCGCTCGTGCGGGCGCCGGTGGCGGTGGCGTTCTACGGGCTGGGGGCCCGAGTGCTGGCGCAGACCGGCGACCACGAGGGCTCGGCCCGGCTCGTGCGCGAGGCCCGGGCGGTGGCGACCGCGATCGGCCTCGACCCGACCCGGGTGCCCGGTCTCGACGACGCGGCCGGGCCCGGGCGCGGCTGAGGGGACGCGGCATGGACCGATTGCCGTCCGGTCGGTGGTCGCCGTGTCGCGGCGGCTTCACCCTCATCGAGCTGGTGGTGGTGATCGCGCTGATCGGGGTGATGGCCGCACTGGCGGTGCCGCGGATGCTCGAGCGCGGCGGCATCGACGCGCAGACCTTCCCCGAGGAGGTACTGGCGGCGGTGCGCCACGCGCATCGACGCGCGGTGGCGAGCGGCTGCGACGTGCAGTTCTCGCTCGACGCCAGCGGATACGCACTCGCCACCCGCGGTGCGTCGTGCCAGAGCGGCGCCTTCTCGGTGGCAGTGCCGCACCCGGTCCGCGCCGGGGGCTTCGCCGCGAGCCTGCCCGCCGGCGTCGCGGTGGGGAGCTCGGTGGTGGTCCACTTCGACCGCCTCGGCCGCCCTCGCGCCACCGGAGGGGCGGTCCTGACCAGTGCGGTCACGGTGGTGGTCGGGGAACGCACGCTCCAGATCGAGCCGGAGACGGGGTATGCACGGTTGCTGTGAACGACCTCCGCCCCGCCGCCGCGCGCGGGGGGCGACGCTGATCGAGCTGGTGCTGACCATCGTGGTGCTGTCGGTCGCCCTCGTCGGCGTGCTCGCGGTGAGCCGGGTCAACACTGCGCGTAGCGCCGACCCGGTACTCCTCACCCAGGCCCAGGCGGTCGCCCGCGCCTACCTCGAGGAGGTGCTCCTTCGTGACTACGTCGACCCCGATGGCTCCGATGCAGGCGAGACGCGCGCCACGTTCGACGATGTGGACGACTACCACGGGCTCGCCGCCAACGGATGCACCGCGGTTTCCGCTGCCTGCCCCGCGGCGGGGAGCTGCGCCTGTGACCAGTTCGGTGAGCCGGTCGATGCGCTATCGGGTTACCAGGTGTCCGTGGCGGTGTCCGCCGACACCCTGAACGGCGCCGCGGCGCGGCGCGTCGACGTGACGGTCACCCATCCGGGGCTCGCGGGGGTGGCCGTCGCCCTGTCCGGCTACCGGGCGAGCTACTAGGACCGCCGCGCGGTGACCGTGATGGAGACAGTGCGCACCGGTGTCATCGGCCCCGGGCGCGGGCGCGCCGGGTTCACGCTCGTCGAGCTGGTGATGGTCATCGCCATCGTCGGCGTGGTCGCCGCGGTCGCCGGGCGCTTCGTCACCCAGCCGGTGGCCGGCTTCCTCGACGTCACCCGTCGCGCCCGCCTGGTCGACGCCGCCGACGTCGCCCTGACCCGTCTGGGTCGGGAGGCGCGCATCGCGGCCCCGAACTCGCTGCGCATCGGCGCCGGTGGGCGCGCCGTCGAGTTCCTCCGTCTGCGCACCGGCGGGCGATACCGCGCCGAGCCGCCGGGCTCGGTGCTCTCGTTCACCAGTGCCTCGGGGAGCTTCGAGTTCCTCGGCGAGCTCCCCGATCTGGCGTCGATCCGGGCCACGCCCGGGGCCGGGGTCGCGCAGTGCGCCGCCAACACGGTGGACTGCGTGCTGCTCTACAACACCGGCCAGGCGGGGGCCGACGCCTGGGCGCTCGACAACCTGGCCGCGGTGCAGGCTGCGAGCGCCGCCGGCATCACCTTCGCGCGCTCGACGCCCTTTCCGCTCGCCTCACCCGGGCAGCGCTTCTTCGTCGTCGAGGGGCCCGTCGCCTATCTGTGCGACCTCGGGGCGGGGACCCTGCGCCGCTACTCCGGCCACACCATCAACGCGAGTCAGGGCGCCGTCGACACCCACGCCGAGCTGCTGGCGGCCGGTGCGGCGTCGGCGCTGGTCGCCGACGGTGTCAGCGCCTGCCGCTTCGATTACCGCGCCGGGACCGCGACCCGTGGTGGCCTCCTCACCATCGCCCTCACCATCGCCGAGGCGGGCGAGCAGGTCTCCCTCCTGCACCAGGTGCACGTGAGGAACGTGCCGTGAGTGGTCCTGCGGCGCAGCGCGGCTTCACCCTCGCCGGGGCGGTGTTCCTGCTCACGGTGATCGCGACCCTCGGCGTCTACACCGCCTCCGTCGGCGTCGTCGCCCACGACACCGTGCGGCTCTCGGTGGCGGGCGAGCGTGCCCATTTCGCCGCCCACGCCGGCCTCGAATGGGCGATCCACGATGTCGTCGCGAACGGCGCGGCGGGCCTGGGGTGCGGCGGCGCCGCGGTCTCGTTCACCCTCACCGGGGGCGCGCTCGCCGACCACGACGTCAGCATCGCGTGCACCGCCAGCGCCGTCACCGAGGGCGCCCGGAGCTATACGGTGTACACGCTGACCGCAATCGGCTCACGGGGCACTCCGGGTGACGCCGACCACGCCTCGCGGACCCTGGTGGCCACGGTGACCGACTGAGTCCACTGCCGCCGCCGTCGGACCCGGGGAACGGGGAGTCCTTGCCCGGACGGTGCCGGTCGCGGGTCGCGGTCGACGAAACCCTGTAGGGGCGGCCGCCGATGGCCGCCCGTCGTCGGCGTCACGCCGCCGCGGACCCGGTGGTGGGCCGACTGTGGACCAGTTCAAAGAAAGGTCGCTCCGCGTGTGGTGACATCCTCTCCCGGGCAAGTCCGGGAGGAGGGTGTGATGCCCAGGCTTTCCAGCAAGGGGCGGGCACGCGACACGCTCGGTGGCCGGCTCACCCGCGGGCGGTTGCGCAAGGGGCTGACGCAGCACGAGCTGGCCGCCATGGTCGGCACGAGCCAGGCGGTGGTGCAGCGAATCGAGACCGGCAAGTGCCGGCACCCACGCATCATCAACGAGCTGGCCGAGGCGCTCGACGTGAGTCCGGCGTGGCTGATGTACGGGGTGACCGTGATCGACGGGCTGGAGGACGACGCGATCGAGACCGCGCGGGCGTGGTCGCGCCTGGTCGAGCCACACCGTAGCGCGTTGAAGGAGATGATCCTGCGCGTGGTGGCCGAGTCGTCCGGCGAGTCGCGTCGCGCGGCGCGCTGATTTCACTCGTGCGGCCCCGGCCGGCCCGAACGCCGCGAGCGGTCGGTCAGGAACCCGCGTACCCCATCTGCCGCCAGGCCTCGTAGGCGGCGACCGCCACCGCGTTCGACAGGTTGAGGCTCCGGTTCCCGGGGCGCATCGGAATGCGTAGTCGCCGCGGCTCGGGAACCGACTCGAGCACCTCCACCGGGAGTCCCCGGCTCTCCGGCCCGAACACCAGCGCGTCTCCGGGCGCGAACGCGAAGCCGGCCGGCATCCGGCTGGCGCGGGTGGTGAACGCCACCAGGCGTGGATGACCCAGCGCCTCCAGGCAGCCCGCCCAGCTCGTGTGCGTGCGCACTGCCGCCCACTCGGCGTAGTCGAGCCCGGCCCGACGCAGCCGTGGCTCGTCCAGGGTGAATCCGAGCGGCTCGACGAGGTGCAGCGCGAAGCCGGTGTTGGCGCAGAGCCTGATAATATTGCCCGTGTTCGGGGGAATCTCGGGCTCGAAGAGGACGATCGAGAACATGCGGCTCGACGAGGACGACGCGGCGCGTCTGCGCACCCGGTTCTGCGGCCTGGAGCTCAACACGCCCCTGGTGTTGCTCTCGGGCTGCGTGGGATTCGGCGAAGAGTACACACGGGTCGAGGGCTTTTCCAACCGCGACGTCGGTGCCATCTGCCTCAAGGGGACGACGCTCAAGCCACGCCTCGGCAATGCGCCGCACCGGGTCTGGGAGACCGCGGGCGGGATGCTGAACTCGATCGGGCTGCAGAACCCCGGCTCCGAGGCGGTGGTACGGGACATCCTGCCGACGCTCGACTTCGAGGAAACCCGTTTCGTCGCCAATCTCTCCGGGGCGACGCTGGACGAGTACGCCGCGATCACCCGCATCTTCGACGATTCGCCGATCGACGCGATGGAGATCAACATCTCCTGCCCGAACGTGAAGGAAGGCGGCGTCGCGTTCGGGAACGACCCCGAGATGTCGGCCCGGGTGGTGCAGGCGTGCCGCGCCGCGACCCGCAAGCCGCTGATCACCAAGCTCTCTCCGAACCAGACGGACATCGCCGAGAACGCCCGGCGCTGCATCGAGGCCGGCACCGACGCGCTGTCGGTGGTCAACACCTTCATGGGCATGGCGATCGACATCGAGCGCCGCCGGCCGGTGCTCGGTAGCAACCAGGGTGGCCTGTCCGGGCCGGCAGTGAAGCCGATGGCGCTGCTCAAGGTGCACCAGGTCTACCAGGTGGCGCGCCGGCACGGCGTGCCCATCATCGGCCAGGGCGGGGTGGTGAGCGCGGAGGACGCCATCGAGTTCATGATCGCGGGCGCCGCTGCGGTCGGTGTCGGCACCGGTCTGTTCTACGAGCCGCTACTGTGCCGCCAGATCAACGCGGGCCTCGCCGATTACGCGCGCCGGCACGATCTGGCGCGCATCGACGAGGTGGTGGGGACGCTCGAGCTCAACGCCGGCGCCGAGGGCTGGCTGGCCTGAGGCGTCAGTCGCCGCGGTCGATCGCGCGCTGCGCGCGCCTTCGGAACACCTCCATCTCGCGTGCGGCCTGCACGTCGCCCCGGGTCTGCGCGGCGTCGATCCCGTGCGACCAGGCGTCGACGGCCTCATGCTCGCGTCCCGCCGCGGCCAGTGCCTTGCCGAGCAGCTTCCACGCCGCCGAGTAGCCCGGGTCGAGCTCCACCGCGCGGGCGAGATGCGAACGTGCGGTGTCGGCGTCGCCGCGCGCGAGGTAGGCGTTGCCGAGGCCGAAGCGCAGTGGCGCGCTGTCGCGACCCTGCGCGAGCAGGGCCTCCAGGCGGTCGATCACGTGTCGATTCCCTCAGGGTTCTGCATCACCCTACCCACGCCAGAACGTGGGGCTGAGGATGACCAGCAAGGTGAACACCTCCAGGCGCCCGAGCAGCATGGCCACGCAGAGCATCCACTTCGCGGCGCTGCCGATCTCGCCGTAGTGGGCGGCGACGTCGCCGAGCCCGGGGCCGAGGTTGTTCATACACGCGGCGGTGGCCGAGAAGGCCGTCACCTGGTCCATTCCGGTCGCCATCAACGCGAGCATGATGAGCGCGAAGGTCGCGACGTAGGTGGCGAAGAAGCCCCATACCGCGTCCACCACCCGCGGCGGCATGCTCACCCCGCCGACCTTGATCGGGACGATGGCATTCGGATGCACCAGGCGCAGGATCTCGCGCCGACCCTGCTTGAACAGCAGCAGCACGCGGATCACCTTGAGGCCGCCGCCGGTCGACCCCGCGCAGCCGCCGACGAAGCTCGCGAACAGCAGCAGCACCGGCAGGAAGCTCGGCCAGGCGTGATAGCCGGCGGTCGTGAACCCGGTGGTGGTGCTGACCGAGACGCTCTGGAAGACGCCGTGGCGGACCGAGGCCGCGAGGGTGTCGAAGGTGCCGGACAGGTAGAGGTAGGCCGACGTCACCACCGAGAGCGCGGCCAGCAAGGCGACGTAGGTGCGCAGCTCGCTGTCGGCCAGGTAGCCGCGGGTGCTCCGTGACTGCCAGGCGGTGAAGTGGAGGGCGAAGTTCACACCGGCGAGCGTCATGAACACCACCGCGACCACCTCGACCATCGGGTTGCCGAAGTGGCCGATGCTCGCGTCGTGGGTCGAGAAGCCGCCGATGGCGACGGTCGCGAAGCTGTGCCCGACGGCGTCGAACCAGCCCATGCCGGCGAGATGGTAGGCGAGCGCGCAGGCGATGGTGAGCCCGAGGTAGATGTACCAGAGCGCCTTGGCGGTCTCGGTGATGCGCGGCGTGAGCTTGGTGTCCTTGATCGGGCCCGGCGTCTCGGCCCGGTAGAGCTGCATGCCGCCGACACCGAGCATCGGCAGCACCGCGACCGCGAGCACGATGATGCCCATGCCGCCCAGCCATTGCAGGAGCTGGCGGTAGAACAGCATCGACGGCGGCATCTCGTCGAGGCCGACGAGCACCGTCGCCCCGGTGGTGGTCAGTCCGGAGATGGACTCGAAGACGGCATCGGCCACCGTCAGGCCGGGCAGGTCGGAGAGCAGCAGTGGCACGCTTCCGGTGAGCCCGAGGCTGACCCAGAACAGGACCACCACCAGGAAGCCGTCGCGCAATCGCAGCTCACGTCGCTCGCGGCGCACCGGCAGCCACAGCGCGAGGCCCCCGGCGAGGACGACCCCGAGGGCGCTCGAGAACGCGCGGTCCGCGCCGTCCGCGTAGTACCAGGACACCGCGAGCGGCGGCACCATGGTCAGGCTGAACAGGCAGAGCAGGATGCCGAGGATGCGTTGGATGCTGGTGAGCTGCAATGAACTGGTCCGCTGCCGCGAATGGCCGCGCCGGTCGGCGGCGGTGGGTCAGAGGAAGGTGACCCCGACCTGGAACAGCCGCTCGACCTCGCGGATCCGCTTCTTGTCGACGAGGAACAGGATCACGTGATCGCCGGCCTCCACCACGGTGTCGTGGTGGGCCACGATGACTTGCTCGCCCCGCACGATGGCGTCGATCGTCGCGCCCTTGGGCAGCCGAATGTCCTCCACCGCGCGCCCGACCACCCGCGACGTGCGGCGGTCGCCGTGAGCCACGGCCTCGATCGCCTCGGCTGCTCCGCGGCGCAGCGAGTGTACCGCGACCACGTCGCCGCGGCGCACGTGGGTGAGCAGGCTGCTGATGGTGGTCTGCTGCGGCGAGATCGCGATGTCGATCAGGCCCTCCTGGACGAGGTCGACGTAGGCGCCGCGGTTGATCAGCGCCATCGCCTTGCGGGCGCCGAGACGCTTGGCCAGCATCGACGACAGGATGTTGACCTGATCGTCGTTGGTCACCGCGCAGAAGACGTCCATCGAGTCGATGTTCTCCTCTCGCAGCAGCTCCTCGTCGGCGGCGTCACCGCGCAGCACGATGGTGCGCTCGAGCGTCTCGGAGAGCTGGTGCGCGCCCTTGGCGTCGAACTCGATGAGCTTGACGTCGTAGGACGTCTCCAGGGCGCGCGCGAGGCGGCGGCCGATGTTGCCGCCGCCGGCGAGCATCACCCGGCGCACCGGTCGGTCGAGCCGGCGCAGCTCGCCGATGATGGTGCGGATGTGCTCGGCCGCGGCGACGAAGAACACCTCGTCGTCGATCTCGATGATGGTGTCGCCCTCGGGGACGATGGCCGCGCCCCGCCGAAAGATGGCCGCGACCCGCATGTCCACCCCCGGCATTCGCGACGGCAGCTCGCGAAGGGCACGGCCGACCAGCGGTCCGCCGTGATACGCCTTCACGCCCACCAGCCGAACGCGTCCCTGGGCGAAGTCGAGCACCTGGAGCGCCCCCGGGATCTCGATCAGGCGCTGGATGTACTCGGTGACGAGCTGCTCGGGGCTGATGTGGACGTCCACCGGCAGCCCGTCCTGGGAGAAGAGTTGCGGGTGGCTCAGGTACTCGGCGGCGCGCACCCGGGCGATCTTGGTCGGGGTGTGGAACAGCGTGTACACGACCTGGCAGGCGACCATGTTGGTCTCGTCGCTGCTGGTGACCGCGAGGACCATGTCCGCGTCCTCCGCACCGGCGCGCGCGAGCACCGTCGGATGGCTCGCGTTGCCGAGCACGGTGCGGATGTCGAGGTGGTCCTGGAGCATGCGCAGCCGCTCCGCGTCGGTGTCCACCACGGTGATGTCGTTGGCCTCGCTGGCCAGGTTCTCGGCCACGGTGCTCCCGACCTGGCCGGCGCCGAGGATGATGATCTTCATGGGTGCCCGTATCGGTGCTGCCGGCGCTGCGTGCTCATGTCGCGCCGTCGAGGATACGCTTCGGCTCCACTCCGAGCGCGCGCATCTTGCGATAGAGGTGCGTGCGCTCCATGCCCACGCGGGTGGCGAGCTTGCTGATGTTGCCGCCGGTCAACTTGATCTGGTGCTCGAGGTAGATGCGCTCGTAGAGGTCGCGCGCCTCCTTCAGCGGGAGGTCGAACCCCGGCAGCTCGCCACTCGGGCGCGGGCGAGGGACCTGGCCGAGCGCGCCGTCGATCTCGGTGTGGTCGATGTCGGCGCCGCTACCGAGGATCAGCAGCCGGTGCACCAGGTTCTTCAGCTCGCGCACGTTGCCCGGCCACTCGTGGTGGCGCAGCCGATTCTGCGCCCCGACGGTGAAGCGGCGGAACGGGAGGCTCTCGCGCCGGGCCAACAGATCGACGTAGTAGCCGAGGAGCTCGATGACGTCCTCGCGCCGCTCGCGCAGCGGCGGAACATGGATCGGCACCACGTTGAGGCGGTAGTACAGATCCTCGCGCAGCCGCCCTTCCTCGACCGCGCGCGCCGGATCGCGCGAGGTCGCTGCCACCACCCGCACGTCGATGCTGACCGGTGCCGCGCCGTCGACGCGCAGGAACGACTGGTGCGTCATCGCGCTCAGCAGTCGGGCCTGGACCCGCGGCTCCATGTCGACGAAGTCCTCGATGAACAGGGTTCCGCCGTTGGCCTGCTCGAGCGCGCCGAAATGGACGTGGCCGGCCTCCTCGCGCCCGAACAGCTCGGCGGCGGAGTTCTCGCCGCGGAGCCCGCTCATCGGCACGCGCACGAAGGGTCCCCCGGCGCGCGCGCTCAGCGCGTGCAGATAGCGCGCGCAGACCTCCTTGCCGCTGCCGGACTCACCGATGATCAGGACCGAGGTGTCGTGCTGGGCGATGCGCTGCACCCGCTCACGCAGATCCTGCATCACGCGCGAGCGCCCGATCGGCTCCGACACCGCGTCGGTCTCGTGCCGCAACCCCTGGTTCTCGCGCCGGAGCTTGGCGTGGTCGAGGGCATGCTCGACCGCGATCAGCAGCTTCGCCATCGACAGCGGCTTCTCGATGAAGTCGTAGGCGCCGAGCCGCGTCGCCTCGACCGCGGTCTCGATGGTGCCGTGGCCGGACATCATCACCACCGGCGGCGTCTCGCCGGCATCCTGTGCCCACTCCTTGAGCAGGCTGATGCCGTCGACCTCCGGCATCCAGATGTCGAGCAGGACCAGGTCCGGTCGACGTCGGCGCCGCGACTCGCGGGCATCCTCCGCGCCCAGCGCGACACTCACCTCGTAGCCCTCGTCCTCCAAGATCTCCTTGACCAGTGAGCCGATGTCCGGCTCGTCGTCGACTACCAGGATGTGAGCGCCTGTCCTCATACCGCCTCGCGATGGGTGGATTGGCCTCGACTCGCATGACCGGAAGCGTCGACGGCGAGGCGCAGCACCACGCTCGCGCCACCGTCGGGCTCGTTCTCGGCGCGGACCGTGCCGCCGTGCTCCTCGACGATCTTCTTCACGATGGCGAGCCCGAGCCCGGTTCCCTTGGTCTTGGTGGTGACGTAGGGCTCGAACACGCGGTCGACGATGTCGGCCGGGAAGCCCGGGCCGTGGTCGCGCACCCGCACCTCGATCGCCCGGCGCCCCTCGGCCTCGACGAGCGCGGTGTGCACCGTCACTCGCGCCGGGCCGTCGGGCTGGGCCTCGATGGCGTTCTTGATCAGGTTGTGCAGCACCTGGCGGAGCTGGTCCGGGTCGGCCGCGGGCATCGGTAGATCGCAGGCCAGCTCGAGCGCGATCGTCTGTCGCTCCGGCGCCGCCCGGTAGAGCTCGGTGACGTCGGTGATCACGTCGTTCACGTCGACCGGAATGGCCTGCATGCGTGGGCTTCGCGCGTAGTCGGAGAAGGCGTTCACCATCTCCTTCATCGCCTCGACGTGCTGCACGATGGTCCGCGTCAGCCGGTCGAGCGCCTCGCCCTCGGCCTCCGACATCGTGCGCAGGTACTTGTGGCGCAGCCGCTCGGCGGAGAGCTGGATCGGGGTGAGCGGATTCTTGATCTCGTGGGCCAGCCGCCGCGCCACCTCGCTCCAGGCGGCGTTGCGCTGCGCCTGGACCAGCGCGGTGATGTCGTCCAGCACCAGCACGTGCCCGGCGTGTGAGCCGTCTGCGGCCGGCAGTGGGCTTCCGCTCACCGTCAGCATCTTGCGGGTGATCGGCCCCTGGACCGTCACCTCCTCGCGCCACTCCCCGCTGGCCGCGACCGTCGCCGCGGCGAGCTGGTGGCGGATGGCCTCGGCCAGCGGCACCAGCTCGGGGTGGTGGGCGGCGAAGCTCTCGAGCGGCGCGTCGGTGTCACGCTCGGGGTCGAGGCCCAGGATCTGGACCGCGGCGTGGTTGGCGGTGTGCAGGCGGCCCTCGGGGTCGACCGTCAGCACCCCGGTGGAGAGCCGTGACAGCACCGCCTCGAGGTAGGTGCGGCTCTCCTCGACCTCGAGCTGGCTGCGCCGGGTCTCGTCGCGCGCGCGGGCGAGGCGACGCGTCATCTCGTTGAACGAGTCGACCAGAAAGCCGACCTCGTCGCGGCTCGGCTGCGCCGCGAGCTGGGTCTCGTAGTCGCCCGCCGCCACCGCCTGGGTCCCCTGCGCGAGGTCGCGCAACGGCGCCACCAGACGTCGAGCCGAGAACAGCGCCGCCCACACCGCGGTCAGCAGCGACAGCAGCAGCACCAGTGACAGCGTCAGCGTGAAGCTCACCTTCAGCGGCCGGCGCAGGTAGGCGAGCTCACGGTACTCCCCGTAGGCGGCCTCGACGCTGTCGGCGAGATTGCCCATGCGCTCGGTGATCGGGAACAGCGCCTGCAGGATCCGCGGCTCCGCCGTCGGCACGTCCTGGGGGATGCGCACCGCCACGCGCACGTGCAGCCCGGAGTCGCCGATCGGGTCGAGGCCGATGTAGCGCCCCGCCTGGCGGAGCTGCATCAGGATGGTGTCGGCCGGACGATTGGGCACGATGTCGGTGGGATCGGAGTTGCTGAAGGCGATGATGTGCCCCTTTGGGGCGACCACCGTGAGCTCCGCGGCACCGCTCAGTCGACGCGCGTCGTCGAGCTGCGAGGCCATGCGATCGTCGCTGACCCGGCTGAGGTCGCTCGCCACCAGCTCGGTCTGCTTCAGGGTCTCGCGCATGCGCAACCCGAGTGCGGTCCGGCTCAGCTCGAGCGAGTCCTCGAGCGCCTTCTCCACCCGCACGTCGAACCAGCTCTCGATGCCACGGTGCAGGAACTCGAGCGAGAAGTAGTACACCACCAGCACCGGCGTGACCGCCAGCACCACGAACATCGTCACCATGCGCACGGTGAAGCGCGCGCCCGGGCTGCGCTGGCGTACCTGGCGCAACAGGCGCACGAGGTTCCATCCGATCAACCAGGCGAGCGTGATCAGGCCGACCACGTTGACCACCAGCAACAGGGAGAACAGCTCGCCGAAGCGAGCCGAGCCGCTGGTCGCGTCGCTCATCAGGGTGAGCGAGACCATCAGCAACAGCACCAGGCCGACGATCGGCCCGGCGCCGGTGGCGACGCGGCTCAGCGCCGAAGCGGCCATTCGGACCATCCACTCGACAGGCGCCACAGCGAGCTCAGATACGCGAGCGGGCGTAGCGGAGACGGCAGCGCCTCGATGTCCAGACGCACCCGCAACCGCAGCAGGTAATGCTCCTCGGCGGCGATCGCATGGGCGTCGATCATCGGGAAGTCGGTGACGCGACCGAGACTCGCGCGCATCTCGCGAAAGGTCTGGTAGGTCATCGCCTCGCCCGACGCCTCGTTGGTGACGACGTACTGGCCGCTGAGCGCGTGCTTGCGGATTCGATAGCGCGCGGAGACGGCGCCCACGCGCTCGTCGAGGAAGCGGCGCTCGCGCATGATCTCCATGTCGATGACCACGGTGAGCGGGACGCCGTTCTCGAGCGCCTCCAGGGACTCGTCGCTGAAGTCGAAATCGATGGTCGCGTCGAGGCGGTAGACGTCGTCGAGGAGCCGCACCGCCACCGACTCGACCCGGAAGCCGGCGCCCGGGGCGTCGGCGGTGAGCGCCGGGCGCGCGCCGAGCGCGAGCAGCAGCATCGCGACCAGCAGCGGCAGGCCGGGCAGACGCGCGGGCGCGGCTTCAGCGTCGGGCGAGCAGGGCATAGTAGAAGCCGTCCATGCCGGAGCCGTGGTCGCCATTCGGGCCGTCGTCACCCGGAAGGACCTGGCGACCGAAGCGGGTCGGGCGACCCCAGGTTGCTGCCATCGACCGGCCGACCGCGTCGTGGCGGTCCGCCAGGAACGACTCGATCACGCGATCGTTTTCTCGGGGCAGGACGGAGCACGTAGCGTACAACAGGCGCCCATCAGCGGCCAGCAAGGGCCACAGCGCGTCGAGTAGCCGGCGTTGCAGCGCGGCCAGCGCGTCGACGTCCTCGGGACGGCGCAGGACCTTGATGTCTGGATTGCGGCGGATCACGCCGGTCGCGCTGCACGGCGCGTCGAGGAGGATGCGGTCGAACGGCCGACCGTCCCACCAGCTCCCGGGGTCGGTGGCATCGCCGACGACCACCTCGGCGGCGAGGCCGAGGCGGGCAATCGTCGCGCGGATCGACTCGGCGCGGGTCGGGTCGATCTCGACTGCGGTCAGGGCCCCGATCTCCGGATACCGCTCGAGCAGGTGCGCGGCCTTGCCACCCGGGGCCGCGCAGGCGTCGAGCACCCGCATCCCCGGTGCCGGCGCGAGCAGCGGCGCGGCGAGCTGGGCGGCGCCGTCCTGGACCGACACCTCGCCGGCATCGAACCCCGGCAGACGCTCGACCGGCACCGGTGTGGCGAGCGCGATGCCGGCATCGGCGTGGGGCAGCGTGCTGCCGTCCAGACCGACCTCGCGGAGGCGGGCCAGGTACGTGTCCGGATCGGTGAGCCGACGGTTCACGCGCAGATGCATCGGCGGATGGGCATTGCCGGCGGCGACGATGCGCGCATGGTCCTCCGGCCACGCGGCCGCGAGCGCGCAGAGCAGCCAGGCGGGGTGCGCGAGACGGGCCTGGGGCTCGGCATCGGCGGCGGCGAGGATGGCGTCGCGCTCGCGCTGCAGCCGCCGCAGGCAGGCGTTGACGAGTCCGCTCGCCCAGGGCTTGCCGAGGAGGCGCGCCGCGCCGACGGTCGCGGAGACCGCGGCGTGCGCGGGGATCCGCAGATGCAGGAGCTGGTACACGCCGAGATGCAGCAGGCATCGGACCTCGAGCTCGCGCTCCGGCAGGTCACGGCTGAGCAACTGGTCGACGATTGCCCGCAGGCGCCAGTGCCAGCGCAGCGCGCCGGTGCAGAGCTCACGCCGCAACGCGACGTCGCGCTCGTCGACCGGCGCGCCGGCGGCGAGGGGAGGAGCCTCGGCGAGCGCCACCCCGAGGGTGCGACCGCGGCCCAGCACCGCCGCCAGGACCTGCGCCGCCGCGGCGCGGAGCGCGGCCCCCGCATCGGCCGGAGGTCGTCCGGGCGGTCGCGCGCGCCGACGGCGGCTCTCCTTCACCACTGGCGGTCAGGCGCGCGGTCGAGGCTGGTCGGAGGTCGCCATCGGCGGAGTCCCCTGGCCGGACGTGAGCTGGTCGACGAGCGCCGCGCCCGGCCGCAAGGTGCGCGCATTGAGGTAGTCCGACACCGGCATTCGCCGCCCGCCCGCCGGTTGCACCTCGGTGAGCAGGAGCCCCCCGACGGCGCATGCCACCAGGATGCCGTCGCGATCCGCCCTGACGACGGTGCCCGGGGCGGCGCCGCCGGCGGCGCCGCATGCGTGTGCGCGCCAGACGCGGAGGCCTGCGGCCGAATCCGACGTCGCCACATGGGCCACTGGCCAGGGGTCGAAGGCGCGGACCATGCGCTCGAGCTCCACCGCCGGGCGCAGCCAGTCGAGCGCCGCGTCGGCCTTGCCGATCTTCGGCGCATGGGTCGCGCGCGCGTCGTCTTGAGGAACGGGGCTACGGCGAGCGGCGACGATGTCCGGCAACGCCTCGAGCAGGGCGCGCGCGCCGAGCGCTGCCAGCCGGTCGTGCAAGGTGCCGCCGGTATCCTCGGGCTCTACCGGGGTCGACACCGTGTGCCACACCGGTCCGGTATCGAGGCCGACGTCCATCTGCATGATCGACACCCCGGTCTCGCCGTCGCCGGCGAGGATGGCGTGCTGGATCGGTGCCGCGCCGCGCCACCGCGGAAGCAGCGAGGCGTGGACGTTGACGCAGCCGAGACGCGGCAGGGCCAACACCGTCGGCGGCAGGAGCAGTCCGTAGGCGACCACCACCAGCAGGTCGGGCGCGAGCGCACGCAACGCCTCCACTGCCGCCGGGTCGCGCAGGGTGGGCGGTTGTCGAACCGGCAGACCGGCGGCCTCGGCGGCGGACTTCACCGCGCTCGGCCGCGGCCGGCGGCCGCGACCTGCCGGTCGGTCGGGTTGGGTCAGGACGCAGCACGGCACGTGGCCGGCCGCGATGAGTGCCTCGAGGACGGTGGCCGCGAATTCCGGGGTGCCGGCGAAAGCGATGCGCATGGGGGTGTCGACTCGAGCAGTGGGTCTCGGATCCGCGAGCTGCGCCGCCGAGACCGCGGGCGCGGTCGCTCAGCTCGCCTGGCGTTGGGCCTTGAGAGCGCGCTTCTGGATGCGGCTACGCTTGAGCTGGGACAGATAGTCGACGAACAGCTTGCCCTCGAGATGGTCCATCTCGTGCTGGATGCAGACCGCGAGCAGGTCCTCGGCCTCGCGCTCGAACGGCTCGCCGTTGCGGCCGAGCGCACGCACCCGGATGCGTGATGCGCGCCGCACGTTGTCGTAGACGCCGGGCACGGAGAGGCATCCCTCCTCGGTCTCGATGTCGCCGTCGGTCGCCAGCAGCTCGGGATTGATCAGCACCAGCGGCTCGTCGCGCGCGTCGGACACGTCGATGGTGATGACCCGCAACGCGACGTTCACCTGCGTCGCCGCGAGGCCGATACCGGGGGCGTCGTACATCGTCTCCAGCATGTCGTCGACGAGCTTGCGGACCGTGTCGTCGACCTGCGCCACCGGCAGGGCGCGATTGCGTAGCCGGGGGTCGGGGAAGTGGAGGATTTCGAGCTTGGCCATACCTGCTACGTTTGTTTCTCGGTCCGCAACGGCCGGGAGTATACCTCAGCCGAGTCCCCCGGCGGCGGCCTCGGCGTCTCGCCCGCCGACCGCCCGAGGATTCGACTCTGCTTCAAGTCCGGCCGAATTTACTTGGATTTTCAGAATCGTATTGCCTATATTTACACCATTTCCACAGGTTCCGGCCCGCGGACGCTGGTCCGTGGCGCGGCGCCGGCGTCAATCGACTGGAGAAGACAACGCCATGGGACGACTCGCGCGATCGGCGCTCTTGCTCGCGTTTGCCCTGACCGCGGTGGCGGCCAGTCAGGCAGCCACCCTGAGCCCGGGGCATCCCAGCCGATACGTGGTGCAGAAGGGCGACACACTGTGGGACATCTCCGGGCGCTTCCTGAGCGAGCCGTGGCGCTGGCCCGAGGTGTGGGAGGCGAACCCCCAGATCAAGAACCCGCACCTCATCTATCCCGGAGACGAGGTGGTGCTCGCGTACCGAGACGGCAAGCCGGTGCTGCGGGTGCGTCGCGGGCGTCCGACGGTGAAGCTGTCGCCGTCGGTGCGCGAGTCGGTTCTGGACGCCGCCATTCCCACCATCCCCTTCGACGCCATCCAGCAGTTCCTGGCCCGGCCGCTGGTGGTGACGGAGGACCAGCTCGCGGCCGCCCCCTACGTGGTGTCGGTCGGCCGCGAGGCGCTGATCGCGCGCCCGGGGGAGAAGTTCTACGCCCGCGGTATCGACGACGAGAGCCAGACCCGGTTCGCGGTCTATCGGCGCGGCCAGGTCTATACCAGCCCGGCGGCGCCGGGCGAGGTGCTGGGGCTCGAGGCGCTGCACGTCGGTGACGCGGTGCTCGACATCGCCGGCGATCCGGCAACGCTGGTGATGACCGGCACCGAGCGCGAGGTGCTGAACGGCGATCGCCTGATGCCGGTGGAGGACGACCTCTACGACCGCCACTTCCTGCCGCGGGCACCCTCGTCGGACGTGAACGGCCAGATCATCGCGGTGGTGGACGGGGTGACCCAGATCGGGCAGCACCAGATCGTGGTGCTCGACCTCGGAACCCGTGACGGCATCGAGGTGGGGCACGTGATGGCGGTCTATCAGCGTGGTGAGACGGTCGTCGACGAGCTGGTGCCGCCGAAGCCGCCCGCGGTCAAGGGCCGGACGGAGCTCGAGCTCGACCCGAAGCGTCAGGGTGGGTTCGACGGGCTGGTCGAGGCGATCGACGACTACGGCGTGACCCTGTCGAACAAGCTCGAGAAATGGGGGCGGCAATTCAACCCCGCACCCGAGCCACACCAGCTGGTGAAGCTGCCCGACGAGCGCGCCGGCACGCTGATGGTGTTTCGCCCGTTCGAGCGCGTCAGCTACGCGCTGGTGATGGAGGCGACGCGGGCCATGCACGTCGAGGACACCGTCAGGAGCCCCTGACCGGCAGCGGCCGGGACGTCGCTCGGGCGGCCCGGCGGAACGACCCTCGCCACCGCCCGCGCTCGCCGCGGGCGGCGCTCGTTGCAAAGCACCATCCGCGGCCCGCATCCGCCCTGGTCTCGAGTCGCCGATCCCTCGAGCCCGCCGCCGACAGCGCGCGGCGCGCTGGCCGACGTCCGTGCCTTGCGGTGCTCCCCCGGTCAGCCGATGGTGTGCGCGGGGCTGGCGAGCCAGGGAAGGGCGGCGGCGGATGGGCGGGCGATGGGCGGAGGACGGCGCGGCCGGGTGGCTGGCGCTGAATCGGGTGCCGGGGCTGCGGCCGGAGCGCGCACTCGCCTTGGTCGCCCACCTCGGCTCGCCGGCCGCGGTGCTCGCCGAGTCGTCGCGCGCACTGGCCGCGCTCGGCGTCGGTGCGGTGGCCCGCCGTGGCCTGCGCGCGCCGGACCGCCGCGGCGTGGCCGAGGACCTCCTCTGGGTCGACGGACCCGGGCGCACCCTCCTCACCCATCCCGACGCGCGCTATCCGGGGTTGCTGCGCCAGATCGCCGATCCGCCGCTCGTGCTCTTCGTCCACGGTCAGCCCGAGGTGCTCGGGCGCGCGGCGGTCGCCATCGTCGGCAGTCGGCGCCCGAGCGGTGGTGGGCGCCGCCACGCCGGGACCGTCGCCCGTGACCTGGCGGCGGCGGGAATCGTGGTGGTGAGCGGGCTCGCGCTCGGGGTCGATGCCGCCGCGCATGCAGGCGCGCTCGATGGCGGCGGTGCCACCGTGGCGGTCGCCGGCTGTGGTCCGGATCGGGTCTATCCGCGCGCCAACGCTGCGCTCGCGCAGCGCATCTGTAGTGGGGACGCGGGCGCCCTGGTGACCGAGTTCCCGGTCGGTGCTCCGCCGCGGCGGCGCCACTTTCCCCGCCGTAATCGCATCATCAGTGGGCTGTGCCTCGCCACCGTGGTGGTCGAGGCCGGGCTTCGCAGCGGCTCCCTGGTGACCGCCCGGCTGGCGGGAGAGCAGGGGCGTGACGTCTTCGCGGTGCCCGGATCGATCGCGAACCCGCTGGCGCGCGGCTGTCACCGGCTGCTGCGTGAGGGGGCGGGGCTGGTGGAATCCGCGGCCGACATCCTGGCCGAGGTCGCCCCTGATCGCCTTCGACCCGACCGGGTCGCAGGTCGCGAACCTCCCGTCGGCGGCCACTCGGCAGCGCCGTCCGAGGGCGTCGCTCGGGTCCTCGAGGCCATTGGCCACGACCCCGTCACATTCGAGGAATTGCTCTCGGAGCTTGCATTGACGCCCGGTGAGCTTTCCTCCATCCTCACTCGACTCGAGCTCCAGGGCTTCTTGGACGTGACCCCCGGGGGCGAGCTCGTGCGACTCCCGGAAGGATGATCGATGAAGCAGCAGAGCGTGCTCGACGTGCTCATGTACCTGTTCGAGCACTATCTGGAGACCGAGGTCGAGATGGCTGTCGACCATCCCGAGGTGCGCGCCGAGCTGGTGCGGGCCGGGTTCTCCGAGGCGCGAGTGGGTGACGCGCTGAGCTGGCTCGACGGCCTGTCCGAGGCAGCCCTCGACGCCGACGGCATGGAGCGTGCGAACGTCTCGAGCCTGCGCGTCTACACCCCGGAGGAGACCGAGCGGCTGGACGTCGAGTCGCGCGGGTTGTTGCTGTTCCTGGAGCAGGTCGGGGTGATCGATGCCCAGGCCCGCGAGCTCGTCGTCGACCGCGCTCTCGCTCTCGACACCGACGCGATCGGGGTCGAGCAGCTCAAGTGGGTGGTGCTGATGGTGCTCTTCAACCAGCCCGGGAGGGAATCCGACTACGCCTGGATGGAGGACTTCGTCTTCGAGCGCACCGCGGACCGGCTACACTGAGCCGCGCTCCGGCGCCGCCGGCGGAGCCGGCACGCGAACCGCCTTCACGAATCGTACTCTCGCGGTAGACTGCCCCGGCGGTCGTCGCGGGCAGCCCACAAGGGGCGGCCGCATGTGCGCCGTCCCACCACGTCATCGACACTCGGATCAGCATGGGGAACAAGCTCGTCGTCGTCGAATCTCCGGCCAAGGCTCGGACGATCAAGAAGTATCTCGGCAAGGGCTTCGAGGTCCTGGCCTCGTACGGTCACGTGCGCGATCTGCGGCCGAAGGAGGGCGCGGTCGAGCCGGACAACGACTTCGAGATGCACTACGAGGCCATCGAGCGCAACGAGAAGCACGTGGCGGCGCTCGAGCGCGCGATGCGCAAGGCCGACGGCCTGGTGCTCGCGACCGACCCCGACCGCGAGGGCGAGGCGATCGCCTGGCACGTGATGGAGGTCCTGCGCGAGCGCGAGGTGCTGGACGCGAAGCCGGTCGAGCGCGTGGTGTTCCACGAGATCACCCGGCGCGCGATCCAGGAGGCGATCGACCACGCGCGCAGCATCTCGATGGATCTCGTCAACGCGCAACAGGCGCGTCGAGCCCTCGACTACCTCGTGGGCTTCAATCTGTCGCCGTTGCTGTGGCGAAAGATCCGCCGCGGGCTGTCCGCCGGGCGGGTGCAGAGCCCGGCGCTGCGGATGATCGTGGAGCGCGAGGAGGAGATCGAGCGGTTCCAGCGGCGCGAGTACTGGACCATCGAGGTCGACCTCGAGCGCGACACCAATCAATTCCCCGGGCGCCTGACACACTTCCAGGGCGAGAAGCTCGCCCAGTTCAGCATCGAGGACGAGGTCCGGGCGCACGAGGTCCGTGACACCCTCGAAGGCCACGCCGCCGGGCGGCTGCGGGTTCTGAGCGTCGAGCGCAAGCAACGTCGGCGCAACCCTGCACCGCCCTTCATCACCTCCACGCTGCAGCAGGAGGCCGCGCGCAAGCTCGGGTTCACGGCTCAGCGCACCATGCGCATCGCGCAGCAGCTCTACGAGGGTGTGGAGACCGACGAGGGCTCGGTCGGCCTCATCACCTACATGCGTACGGACTCCACCACCCTGGCCGACGAGGCGGTCGCCGAGCTGCGGACCTTCATCGAGGAGCAGTACGGCAAGGAGAACGTGCCCGCGCGCCCGCGGGAGTTCAAGACCCGGGCGAAGAACGCGCAGGAGGCGCACGAGGCGGTACGCCCGACCTCGGTGGTGCGCACGCCGGAGGCGATGCAGTCGTTCCTGTCGAAGGAGCAGCACCAGCTCTACCAGCTCGTCTGGCGGCGCACCGTCGCTTGCCAGATGCAGCATGCCCTGATCAACACCGTCGCCGTCGACATGGGGTGCGGCGAGGCGGCGGCGCGGCCGCCGGTCGAGCGCGAGCCCGGTGTGTTCCGGGCCACCGGCTCCACCATCGCCAAGCCCGGATTCCTGCTCGTCTACGAGGAGGGAACCGACGACACGGCGGAGGACGGAGAGCGGCGACTGCCGGCGCTGGAGGAGGGGGACGTGGTCACGCTGCGGGCGATGCGGGCCGACCAGCACTTCACCGAGCCGCCCCCGCGTTACTCCGAGGCATCGCTGATTCGCGCCCTGGAGGAGCACGGGATCGGACGCCCGTCGACCTACGCCGCGATCATCTCGACTCTGCTCTCGCGCGAGTACGTGGAGCTCGAGAGCCGGCGGTTCCGCCCGACCGACGTCGGGCGGCTGGTGAACAGCTTCGTCACCGAGCACTTCCGCGACTACGTCGATTACGACTTCACGGCGCGGCTCGAGGACGACCTGGACGCGATCTCGCGCGGCGAGCGTGGCTGGAAGCCGCTGATGGCGGACTTCTGGAAGACGTTCGCGGCCAAGGTGCACGACACCCAGACCGGGGTCACCCGCCGTGACGCCGCGCAGGCGCGCGACATCGGCGTCGACCCCGCGAGTGGGCGCCCGGTCACCGTGCGGATGGGGCGGTTCGGTCCGTACGTCCAGATCGGGACTCCGGAGGACGAGGACAAGCCACGTTTCGCCGGTCTGCGCCGCGACCAGCGGATGAACACGATCACCCTGGAGGAGGCGCTGGCGCTGTTTCAGCTCCCGCGCGAGCTCGGCCAAACCTCGGAGGGGGAGCCGGTCTCGGTCAACATCGGCCGCTTCGG
>JACKNM010000007.1 GCA_024234875.1 Ectothiorhodospiraceae bacterium
CAGCTCCTCGCCGGTGACCACCGGCAGCGCGATGGCGTTGCGGACCTCGGCAAGGCTCGCGAGGTCACGTGACGACACCGGCTCCTCGAACCAGAAAGGGGCGTGGGGCTCCATCGCCTTCGCGACCCGGATGGCGTGCATCGGGGCCAGGCGGCGGTGGACCTCGACCAGGATGTCGACGTCCGGTCCGACCGCCTCGCGCACCGCGCGCACGCGGTCGACCGCCTCGTCCTCTTGCTTGCGGTCGATGAAGGCGCGCCAGGGCCCGGGAAACGGATCGAACTTGAGCGCGTCGAAACCGCGCGCGACCATCGCCCTGGCGCGTTCTGCCACCTCGTCGGGTGGTTGATTGCTGCCCCAGCCGTTCGCATAGACCCGCAGCCGCGGCGCGATCCTGCCGCCGAGCAGGTTGTAGACCGGCTGCTCGAGTGCCTTGCCGACGATGTCCCACAGCGCCTGCTCGACCGCGCTCAGGGCCGAGAAGAAGTCCATGCTGCCGCGCTTGCCGGCGAAATCGGTGTAGGCGGTGTAGGTGAGCTGCTTGATGTCGAACGGCGAGCGCCCGACCAGGTATCGCGACAGCTCGTGGATGTGGACCTCGATGGCGCGGTCGCGGTCGAGCTGCGTGTAGGCCTCGCCCCAGCCGTGGATGCCGCGGTCGGTCTGCACCTTCGCGAACAGCCAGTGCTTCGAGCTACCGGAGTCGACCAGGAAGGTCTCGATGGCTTCGATTCTCATCGGGGCGTGCGCTCGCGGCCGTGGTTTCGCGAGCCTCGCACGCGGCCACGGTGAGGGCAATGCCAATCGGACCAGAGGCTCAGTCGCGCCCGGCCTCGGACAGGCCTTGCCGCCAGGCTCGCAGTTGGTGGAGCACCGCCTCCGGCGCGTGCATCTGCGGCTCCGACGGGGTCTTGCCTTCCTCGCGCTCGAGCGTGCTCACCCACTCGCGGGCAGCCTCGAAGGCGGCGGCGAAGGACTCGGTCGTCGGGATGCCGTGCTCGAGAAAGGCCCGTCCGAAGTACGTGAGATCGCTGTCGTCGGCGCAGCCGAAGGACGGGCGGTCGCGGCGCGAGGCGGCGATGACGAGGGTGCGCTCGTCGGCCAGTGCATCGACGAAGCCGCCGGAGTAACAGGCAGAGACCACCACCACGCGCCACCGGATACCGCTCTCCTCGAGCATCGTCCGCAGCTCGGTGGCCGGGAGACTGTTGAGTGTGAGGTCGGGGTGGCGGAGCGTGAGCTCGTGCGTCTCCGAGCCGTGGCTGGTGAGGTAGACGAGCAGAATGTCCTGCTCGAGATCCATGCGTTGCGCGAGCGCGGCGAGGGCGGCGCGAAAACTGGTTCGCGTGGCGAGCGGGGTCTCGGCGACGGTCTCGTCGTCGTTCATCAGCGTCACGCGATGCTTCGGGTTGGCGAGCTGGGAATCGAGAACGCTGGCCAGGAAGGCGACCTCGCGTCGGAACACCGCCTCCCGACCGTCTCCGGCCGCCGCGAGGACGAACAGCTCGATGCGCGATGGGTCGCCCGCGGGGACCCGGGCGAGGGCTTGCTCGAGCAGCGCGGCCTGACCGTAGAGGGCGGCCTCGAGCCCGGAACGGCGGCTCGCGTCTCGACCTGGCTCATGCGGTCGGCCGTAGCGCCACTGCCCGGTGCGGGTCGACGCACCACTGTCGTCCGGCTCGGCACGGGTCAGGGTGCCGGTGCCGTGGTACTCCCCGAATCGGAACTCGCCCTCGTAACGATCGCCCGCGGCGGTCACGAGCACCCCCTGGCCGTGGAACTCGCCGAACTCGAGCGCCCCCTCGTAGCGGTCGCCGTCGGCGGTCAGGTAGGTACCGCGCCCGTGCGGCTGCCAGCCCTCGAACTCGCCCTCGTAGTGGGCGCCGTCCGGTGCGGTGAAGCTGCGCAGGCGATGCGGGGCGTTGTGCTGGAACTCGCCGACGAAGACCGCCCCCGACGCATGTGAGAACCGTCCCTGACCGTGCATCTTCCAGTCCCGGATCTGGCCCTCGTACTCGGTGCCGTCCGCAGTGCGGAAACGCCCCTCGCCGACGAGCTCGCCGTTGTCGAATCGTCCGGCGTAGGTGTTGCCTGCACCGTCGTGATACGTCCCCTCACCGTGGAACACGGAGTGCCGGAACTCGCCCTCGTAGCGGGCGTCACCGTCGACGTAGACGCCGCGGCCGTTCAGATTGCCATCGCGGAACACGCCTTCGAGGACCACTCCGCCCACGCGCTCGAGGCGGCCGACACCGTTGAATGTGTCGCGCGCGAATCCGCCCGTGTAACGACCCCCTGCGGCGAGCTCGAGCACGCCGTGTCCATCGCGGAGTCCGCCGCGGAACCCGCCGCGGTAGACGCTGCCGTCGGGCAGCCGCTGGAGCCCCTCGCCGTCGAGGACGCCGCGCACCAGTGGCCCCGTGTAGCGCAGGCCATCGTCGGCGTAGATCCGGCCCTCACCATGCATTCGGCCGTCCACGAGCGGTCCGTAGTATCGCGTGCCGTCGGGGAGCATGGCGTCGGGTGCGCGGTCGGGCTCCTTCTCGACCGTCGACAGGAGCACGGTCGACGCGTCCGCCCGGGCCAATCCGGCGGGCTCGCCGACGCTCGCCACCACGAGCGCGAGGGCCACCATGCCGCAGCAGCCGGCGGCGACGACCGACGGGCGACGAGGCGCGTGCATGTCACCTCCTGTGACCATGGTTCGGGTGCGGCGCGGGGGCGACTCTCGGGCCTCGCCAGGGGCAGCAGTGTGAGCGGTGAGTATAGCGCCACGTGCGCCGTGGCCGGAGCGCCCGGCCATCGACGCACGGCCGGCGGCCGCGCGCCGATGGGCACGGGCTCGATCAGACCTCGGGCTCGTTGCGTGCGCAGACCAGCGTGTGCTCGGTGGTGTGATTGCCGGCCGGCGACGCCTGGCTCGACGAGAAGGTGTGACTCCCCGCGGTGCTCTCCAGCACCCCGACACCACGGATGCGCACGCTCGCGTCGAGGTCGATCGCGGTGAAGACCCCGACGTCGTTGAAGTAGTTGATCGACACGAGGAGCTTGCCGTCGATGCGCGACATGGTGGCGGTGAATACCTTCTCGCGCGTGGCGGTGGAGAAGTCGTCGACGATCGTCTCGCCGCGCGCGATGACGAAGCTGTTGGTGTACGGCTCCACCAGCGCGCCGTTCACGAGGTAGTTGATCTCGACACTGCAGGTCGCGCTGGCAGGGGCGGCGATTGCCTGCAGCGGAGCGGCAAGGAGGCTGGCGACGAGGCCGCCGACGACGATCGGGTGCGAGCCTGCCAGCAGGCCGCCGAGGTGGTTGCGCATCGGTGCTCTCCGAGACATGTGAGTTGGCGGGGTCTGCGCGTGGCTGTCCCCTTGGTTGGCGGCGCCCGATTCACCTGGCACCGCCGGGGTAGATGATGGCAAGGAGCGTGCCAGCGAGGGCGAGGCGCGGGCCAGGTGTCGACGCTTGCGATGCGAGCCCCCAAGCCGCACGCAACGCCCTGTTCCGCAAGGGACAACTCGGTCGACCCCGGTGGCCGACCGCGCCGATTTGGCGGATCGGGCACCGATCCGCCCCGGGGATGCCTGGCAAGCGACGGGAAACCGGGGGAAGTCAGCCAGTGCTGGGGGGGCAATTGCCCCGCCCCGGAGGGTGGTGCCCGACGGGGCGCCCGCTGTCGGGTGGGGCGCCGGGGGGATGCCGCGGCGGTGGCGAGACCGGTAGGCGGTGCGTGCCCACCCGCCGGTCACCTCGTGTCGGCTACATGCGGTACCAGTAGGTGACGGAATCGCCGTACACGACTCGGATCCGGTCGACGTCCTCGAAGGTGCAGGTCGCCTGGCCGGGAAAGCCGGAGATCGAGTAGTCGAACCGCGGGTGACCGGGCAGCCATCGTCCGATGCCTTGATGACGTTCCCCGCGTCGGGTCACCAGCGTCACGAACACCTGCTCGCCGCGGCCCGACACCTGCACCGCGGCACCGCTCGAGGAGCGCCAGTTGCCGAGTGGCGTGTAGGGCGCCGGGTCGCTCGTCCGTCTGCGGGAGGCGTTGTCGCCTTGTGACCTGGGGTCTCGCGAGGCCGAGCGGTCTCCACCCCTGGTGGCGGCCTGTGCATCGGCGCGGCGCCAGACGTTGTCGAGATTCGGGCCCTGGACATGGATCAGATCGTGGTCGTGGCGGTCGAAGGTGGCCTGGTAGAACCCCTTGCCCGGTACCTCGTAGACGAAGACGCTCGAGCCCCGGACCCAGCGCCCGGCGTACTGCCTGGGTGGTCCCTTCTTGGGGTGGACGATCACACTGATGGCCTGGGGACTCGCCCAGATCTGGATCTGCGACCCCGAGCTCGAGTTCCACCAACCCGACGGGTCCGCGGCGAGCACGGGGAAGGCGAGGGCGCACAGGGCGAGGACTCGGGACAGCACTGCGAGGGCACGCATGCGCGACATCGGCGGACTCCTTGGGCGTGGACGTTGGTCTCGTGGCTGGTGACGTCCGGCCGACCGCGGGCGACGGGCCCCTGCTGACGTGATGGCATCGGTCCGGAACCGGCTCGTCACGGAGCATCGGACCGAGCGCCCGAGAACTTGAGCCCCGGTGCTCCCTTCACACCGCAGGCCCGGCCCGCGCACGGCCGGGCTCGGTGATCGGGGCGGTGGATGTCGGCCGTCCGCGGCTCTGGCAATATCGGCTCGCCGATGGTCTGGTCATGGAGTGGGCGATGGGGCAGATGTCGCGGCTGCGTTTCGAGCGAGTGGCGGTCACTGGGGGCAGCGGAAGGCTCGGAACCCACGTCGTGCGCCGCCTGACCGGCGCCTGCGCGGTGCGGGTGGTGGACATCCGCCCGCCGGCCGCCGGCATCGACCACGTCACCGCGAGCATCACCGATCACCGCGCCCTGCTCGACGCGTTCGCCGGTCAGGACGCCGTGCTCCACCTGGCGGCGATCCCCAACCCGCGCACGACCACCCAGGAGAACACCTTCGTCACCAACGTCCACGGCACCTGGGCCGTCCTCGACGCGGCGGAGCAGGCCGGTGTGCATCGCGTGGTGGTGGTATCGAGCGATGCGAGCACCGGGCTGCACTACAACCAGCCTGGCTGGGCGCCGCAGTACCTTCCGGTCGACGAGGCGCATCCGCTGCGTCCGGTCGAGGCGTACTCGCTCAGCAAGGTGGTGACGGAGTCGGTCGCGCGGAGCTACGCCGCGCGCGGCAAGCTCGAGGTGCTGGTGGTGCGGCCCACGCACGTGGTGTTCCCGCCGGAGTATCCGGAGATCGAGGCGCGTGGCGCCGATCTCCAGAACTACCATCTGTGGTCCTACGTCGAGCCAGAGGACGTCGCCGACGCCCTCGCCTCGACGCTGGCGGTCGCCTCCGCGCGGTTCGACACCTTCTTCGTCTCCGCCGCGGACACCATGTCGACGCGGCCGACGCTCGAGCTGATCGAGGCACGCTACGGACGGTTGCCCGAGATCCGCGACCGCGCGCTCTACCGCGACGACCCGTGCGCGGCGGTGTGGGACATCTCGAAGGCCCGGCGCGTGCTCGGCTACGAGCCCCGCAGCGATTGGCGCCGGCTGTGCGCGATGCGCGACGCTGCCGCGGGCGCGCCTGACGGCAACCGATAGCGGGCAGCGGCCGGCTCGTGGCGTCGACCACTCCGACCCGGACGCATCCCGCAACCGAGGCAGCGTGATTGCGGCAGCGCGACAAGACACTGGTCTTGGCAGGCCGTATTGATCGGGATCAAGCTGCCGCGTCGCCCGCCCCGCGATAGTCACCGCAGGTCCGGTGACCGGACTCGCTTCGGGATTGTGGTCGGCTTGTCGCAGGAGGCTCCATGAGCGATCGGCTCAGCATCATCGTGACCTCTGGTACTCGCGAGCAGCTCCAAATGGCCGCGATGGTGGCCTCGGTCGGCGCCGTGAGTGGCCAGGACGTCGTCGTGTTCCTGTCGATGAACGCACTGGCGTACTTCGTGAAGGGGGCGGACGCGGCGCCGCCGGCCGAGGGCGCGTTCGGGACGTTGCTGGACACGCGCAATGCGCCCGGTTTCAAGATGTTGTTCGAGAGCGCGGTGGAGCTCGGATCGGCTCGAATCCACCCGTGCTCGATGGCGGTCGACGTCATGGGATGCTCGGAGGAGCAGCTCGACGATTTTCTCGGCGAGCCTCTCGGGCTGACGAAGTTCCTCGACGACGCACGCCTCGGTCAGCTCCTCTCGTTCTGACTCGTTCTCGGAGCGCGACGCGGAGCGTTCGGACAGGGGGTGGACGTGGATTCCGCCCACCAGACAGATTGAGGAGGGCGCAGATGGCGGAACGTCGGGTCGTGGATGCGAGGGGTAGCTTCTGCCCCGGTCCGTTGATGGAGCTGATCGCGGCGATGAAGATGGTTGCCGTGGGTGACGAGGTCGAGGTGCTGTCGACCGACAAGGGGTCGGCCGCGGACATCCCGGAGTGGATCGCGAAGGTGAAGCACGAGCACCTCGGCACCGAGGAGAGGGATGGTGTCTGGCACGTACGCGTGAAGAAGCTCAAATAGGCGCCGCGCGCGCCAGGGAGGAGGACGGATGAAGATCCTGATCGTCGGTAGCGGGATGGGGGGAACGATCCTCGGCAACAATCTCGCGCGGCGGCTCGCGCCCGAGATCCGAGCCGGCAAGGTGCGGATCACGATGCTCTCGGCGTCGGACCAGCACATGTACCAGCCAGGGCTGCTCTACCTGGCAGTCGGACGCATGATGCCCGACGAGCTCTACCGCGATCAGCGCTCGCTGCTCGAGCCGGGGATCGAGTTCCACGTCGATCCGGTCACCGAGTTCGACCTCGACCGCAACCAGGTCAAGACCAAGAGCGGCAAGACGGTCGGCTACGACGTGATCGTCATCGCCACCGGCTCGCGCGCGGTGGCCGAGGAGATCCCGGGCCTCGCCGAGAACGCGCTGCAGTTCTACACCGAGGCCGACGCCATCAAGATGTTCAAGACCCTCCAGGGGTTCGAGGGTGGGCGGGTGGTCATCGCGGTCGGCGTCCCGCACAAGTGCCCGATGGCGCCGCTCGAGATCACCTTCATGCTCCACGACTACTTCAAGGAGCGCGGTATCCTCGACCGCACCCAGCTCCACTACACCTATCCGATCGGTCGGGTGCACAGTCTGGAGAACGTGGCCAAGTGGGCGGCGCCGGAGATGGAGCGCCTCGGCATCACCTACGAGACGTTGTTCAACATGAAGGAGGTGGACGGCAGCCGCAAGGTCGTGCTCTCGGAGGAGGGGACCGAGGAGCCCTACGATCTCCTGATCACGATCCCGGCCCATCGCGGCATGGAGGTGGTCGAGAAGAGCGGGCTCGGGCAGCGCGGCTGGATCCCGACCCACCGTCACCGCCTCAACATGGAAGGTCGGGACAACGTGTTCGCACTCGGTGACACCACCAATCTACCGATCTCGAAGGCCGGCTCCACCGCGCACTTCGAGGCCGAGACCCTGGGCGAGAACATCGCCGCGATGGTCAAGCTCGGGGTTCCGGTGCGCGACTACGACGGCAAGGTCTTCTGCTTCATCGAGGCGGGTAAGGACCGCGCGACGTACGCGATGTTCGACTACCAGAACCCGCCGGATCCGAAACCGCCGACTCGTGCCGTGCACTGGTTCAAGATGGCGTACAACAAGCTGTACTGGACGTCCGCGCGCGGGCTGCTCTGAGGAGGCCGTCATGACAGACGAGGCTCTCGTGGACGGCAAGGCGGCGCTCGAGGCCGAGCACCTGGTGCGGGCAGCGCACGACGCGCTCACCGACGACATGGTGTCGCGCATGGCCGAGACCGCGGCTCAGGGGATGGACCTTCTCGACCAGGTGAACCGGGCGGGGCTCGCGCGCGCGATCCCCGCCCTGACCGCGCTGGTGCAAAACGGCGATCTCGACCGGATCGTCGCCCTGGCGAGGCTCTGGAGCTCGGCCGAGGACGCGCTGACCGACGACATGATCAATCGGTTGTCGGAGTCCCTCGGTGAGGGCCTCAGCTTGCTCGACAGGGTGAACCGCTCCGGAGTCGCCAAGGCGCTGCCGGCGATCACGCAGATGGTCGAGAGCGGAGATCTCGAGCGTCTGGCGGCCCTGGCCCGCCTCTATGCCTCGGCCGAGGATGCGCTCACCGACGACATGATCGCGCGGGTGGCGGAGGCGTTGGGCGAGGGCATGTCGTTGCTCGACCGGTTCAGCCGCTGCGGCGCCGGGCGCCTGGTCGAGACGTTGGCCCAACTCGAGGCCTCGGGGAGCCTCGATCGTCTCTGCTCCTCGATCCCGCGGCTCGCCGAGCGCATGGATGCCATGCTCGGTGCCTTCGACGCCGCCGGGGCCACCGCCGCGGCCGCGCCGAAATCGAGTGGTGGTGTCTTCGCCGCGGTCTCGATGCTGTCCGACGCGGACAATCAGGATGCTCTGCGTTACCTGATCAGCATCGGCAAGGAGCTACGCGCGCGCAGTGGGGTCTGAGCGAGCGTGTCGGTCGGCGCGAGGTCCGAGCGTCTCGCGCCGACCGGCCGGGTTCACTTCACGGTGATCAGGAATCGATAGACGCCGTCGGCCTCGCCCGACTCGGTGAGGTCGTTGCCGGTCGCGCGGCTGAACGCCTGGAAGTCCGCCACCGCGCCCGGATCGGTGGCGAGCACCTCGAGCGTGTCACCGGCCTTCAGATTGCGTAGCGCCTTCTTCGCCTTGAGCACCGGGAGCGGGCAGCTCAGTCCCTTCGCGTCCACTGTCTCCGTCGCCATCGTCGTCTCCTCGGTCCTCACCACTATCGGTCGACGCGGTACCCGGCCCTTCGACGGGGCTCAGGCGCAGCCCGCGAAACCGTCGGCTGCCATCTTCGCCTCGTAGGCGGCGGTCATCGCGGCGCCGGTCACCAGAGTCGACTTGACGTTGTCCCAGTCCTCGGGTGCGAGGTCGAGGAGCCAACCCTTCTCGTAGGGGTCGTCGTTGGCGATGCTCGGGTTCGCGACGACGTCGTCGTTGATGGCGACGACCTCGCCGGCGGCGGCGGAGCGGGCCGGCCCCACCCACTTGCCGGACTCCACCGTCGCGCACGACTTGCCGGCCTTTACGCTGCGGCCGACCTTCTTCGGCGTCACCGCCACCAGTTGGCCCGCGAGGGCCGCGGCGACCGCCGTCATGCCGACGCGGACATTGCCGTCGCCGAGCTCCCTGTACCAGACGTGGTTCTCGACGTCGTACAGCAGGTCGTCGGGGAGGTTGCAGCCGCGAACCGTTGCCATCGTGCGCTCCTCGAAATGCGAAAACGCGATACGAGTATTGAACTCAATCCGGCGCCGTCGATTCAACACGGACCGCATCGACGCCGGGACTCTCGACCACGGCCCCCCTGTCAGCAGGTCTGTGCACGAAGTGGGCGCGACGAGCAGCAGAAGTCGCCCAGCGCCGCGACCTCGAGCTTGCCGGTGACGAACAGGTACAGGTGCATCGCCAGCATGCCCATCATCCGCACCTGCCGGACCGCCTGCGGGTGGTCGGGCTCGGCGGACACCAGGTTGTAGTGATAGGCGATCTCGCGGCAGGTCTCGCGACAGGCGTTGAAGCTCGGCTCGCCGCGGCAGCCCTGCCGGTGCAGGGCGAGGAGCCGAAAGCCCTCGCGTCGGGCGTCGGTCGGCACCCCGCCCCGTGCGCTGACCCAATGGGCGAGTACCTCCTCGCACAGTGCGAGCAGCGAGGCGGCGCGCGCGCGCGGAGCGGCGGCACCGTCGTCCAGCGCGAGCAGGGCCTCGACCTCGCTCAGCGCTCTCATGCGAGACCTCGCTCACGCACGAGCTCGAGCGCGGACGACACGTTCTCGTGGATCCCCAGCGCCTTCGGCCCGATACCGAGTGCGAGCCCGAGGAGTTGGGTGAAGTAGAGCATTGCGGGGCGGGTGGTGATGCCGAAACGGGTCTCGGCTCGCACCTGGTGCATCTCCAGCCCGCTGTGACAGGTCGGGCACTCGGTCGCGATGACGTCGGCCCCGCAAGCCTCGGCGGCGCGCAGCAAGTTGACGACCAGCTTGGTGGAGAGGTCGGAGTCGGAGAGGGTGTGGGCGCCACCGCAGCACGCCGTCTTCAGCGGGTAATCGACGATCTCGGCCCCGGCGGCGGCGAGGATGTCGTCCATGAAATGCGGCCGCGCGGTCGACTCGCTACCCGGCCCCTTGTCCTTCTCCGGAAAGATGTGCCGCGGCCGGGTGTACATGCAGCCGTAGTAGTTCGCGACCTTGAGACCGGTCAGCGGGCGCTTGACCCGCGACCGCACCCCCTCGTCACCCAGCGTGCGCTTGATCCAGTCGAGCGCGTGTATGGTCTCCAGCTTGCCGACCTGGTAGGTGGCGTGGCCCGCCTTGCGTGACAGCTCGGCCACGACCTCGGCCGATCCGGCATCGTTCGCGATGTCGTGCTCGGCCTTCTTCAGGTTGTGGTAGCAGCCGTTGCACGGTGCCATCACCACGTCGTGCCCCATCTCCTCGCTGGCGATGCTCATCACCCGAGACGAGAGATAGGTCTGGAGCTTCGGGTCGACGTTCTTGACCTCCATCGCACCACAACAGTTCCAGTTGCGAACGTCGACGAGTCGCAGCCCGAGCGCCTCGGCCACCGCGCGAGTCGAGCGGTCGTAGGCGTGTCCCGTGCCCTCCAGCGCGCAGCCGGGATAGTAGGCGACCTCGCGATAGTCCTTCTGCGGTGAAACGGTGGTCACGTGCTCAGTCTCCTTGGTGCGCGGCCGCGTCGAGTCCGAGCGCCCGGCGGTTCTCACGCTCGCGCCGGGCGACGTAGTCGCGAATCGCACCGCGAGCCGCGCCCCAGCTCCGGGTCGACGGGCGCAGCAGCCCTTGTAGCCCCATTGCGAGCAGGAGCTTCACCGGGACATGGCGCAGCATTCGCCGGGTCATCGCGATCAGCCAGTCCTGCATCAACGGCTGCCCGGTGCGGCGGAAGAATCCGCGGATGACGCGACTCTCCTCGATCTTCCCGGTCTCGAAGACCTGCGACGCGAACTCCTCGTCGAACTCGGTGGAGGGGCTCCTCGCGGTATGGCCCTTCAGCTCGAGCCAGTGCGCGAGCGCCTTCATCACGCCCTCGGGGTTGACGTCGCGAGGACAGACATGGGTGCACTTGTTGCACGACACGCACTGCCAGACGATGTCCTTGTCGCGCAGGAGCTCCTGCTCCATGCCGAGCCGGATCAGGTAGATCCAGTAGCGCGGGTTGAAGTCGGGATTGATGGCGTTGACGGTGCAGGCATTGGTGCACGAGCCGCACTGCCAGCAGCGGTGCACCGCCTCGCCGCCGGGTAGCGCCTGTACCTCGTCCTGGAGCGCCTCGTTGTAGTCGGTGAGCACCCGCGACTCGATGAACGTGCTCCAGTGGCCGGACACGTCGACGCCGTCGATCTCCAGCTTGTCGTGTGTGGTCAGATTCTCGGGCCGGATGAGCGATTTCTCGTGAATCGGCATGGCGTGCACCCGTGGTCAGATGGGTAGCGACGGCTGGTCGACGACGTGGGGAGCACCGTCTCCACGCTTGAACCGGGTGCGGCCGGTCTCGGGGTCGATGCCGTCGAGGCCGAGCATCCGTCTGGTGAAGGCCATCGGGTCGACCGCCGCCGCGAAGTCGGTGCGCAGGAAACTGCCGCCCTGCGCGGCGATGTACTCCGAGTAGACCTGCGCGCACAGGAGGTCGACGTAGAGCAAGGTGTCGCGAAAGATGCCGTTGTCGGAGAGGAATCCCGCCAGCTCCTCGCGCAGCACGAGGAAAGTCTCGAATCGATCCGGGACGTCGAGGGTGAGGTGGTCGAGGTCGGCGGCGTGCCAGATCTCGCGGAGCACCCCGGTGTTCGCCGCGCGGTCCCAGATCCAACGGGTCATCAGTGGGTAGCGCTCGGGGTCGGAGAAGTGCAGCAGCTCCGCGCCGAGATCGCGGGTCCAGCGATGGCTGCGCCCGGCGGGGAATCGTCGCTGAAAGGCGTCGAGTCGCGCGTCGGTGGTGGTGGTGTCGTGGGCGCCGTCGAGCAGTGTCCGCACCGCGTCGCGCACCGGCGCGAAGCCGGTCTGGGCAAGGTGGTGCCCGAGCCGGCGCCGCACCGGCGCGATCAGCGCGCAGAGCCCGGTGAACACGTCCTCATCGAGCGCATCGATTCGGTCCGCGCCGAGGGCGGTGGCGAACAGGCGGCTCTTGAACGACAGCGCGGTGACATGGGACTCGATTCCACCGAGAGTCTCGCTGCGCTCGACCACGGTGGAGAGCGCGCGCGCAAGCCGCGGCCCGCTCAGCTCGAGCCGGGGCGGGGCGGGGGCCGGCGGAGGGGGGCGGCGGCGGAGCACCGGCTTCAGCCCGCCGCGCGCAACGCGATACCCGCTGCCGAGAGTGCCGCCATGGCGGCCGCCTGGCCCTGGGCGATGGAGTCGTCGATGGTCTCCGGCCCGGTGGCAGCGCCGGCCACCAGGACGCCGGGTCGAGACGTCGCGGACATGTCGCGGTAGGTGCTCGCGCGCGCGATGTGGCCGTGCTCCTCGAGGGCGACCCCGAAGACCTCGGCGATGCCCGGGTTCTCGGTGCTCGGATCCATTCCGATCGCGTGGACTACCAGGTCGAACGGGATGGTGATCGGTCGCTTGACCAGGGTGTCCTCGCCCTTGAGGACGAGCCGCTCACCGTCGGAGGTGACCTCGGCGATCCTCGCCTTGACGTACTTGACCTTGAATTCCTCCTGGCTGCGCCAGTAGAAGCGGTCCTCGTAGAGGCCGAAGGTGCGGATGTCCATGTAGTAGATGTAGACGTGGCAGTCCGGCAGCTCCTCGCGAATCTCCATCGCGATGTTGGCCGAGACGGTGCAGCAGATCTTCGAGCACCACTCGCGGCCGATCTGGCGGTCGCGGGAGCCGACGCAGAGCAACACCGCGACGCGCTTCGGCTTGCGCCCGTCGGAGGGGCAGCGAACGCCCTTGCCCGAGGAGATCATCTGCTCGATCTGCGTGGTCGTGACGACGTCGGGGAACAGGCCGAATCCCCACTCGGGCTTGTTGATCGAGTCGAAGTGGGTGAACCCGGTGGCGAGGATCGCGGCGCCGACCTCGACCTGACTGCCGTCGGACAGGCTCGCGGAGAACGCGCCGGGGCTGCCGTCGAAGGCGGTGATTCGCGTCGCGCGGCGAACGTCGATGCGCTCGGAGGCCTCCACCCGCTGCACCATCGCACCGATGGCGTCCTTCGCCCACTCGCCGCTCGGCACCAGCTTCGCGTACCCGGACAGGATCGGCGCGCCACCGAGCGTGCGCTCCTTCTCGACCAGGACCACGGGCTGACCGACCGCCGCCAGGGCATGGCTGGCAGCGAGCCCCGCGGGCCCCGCTCCGACCACGAGGATGGGCTTGCTCATCGGGTTGGCTCTCCTGCTACGACGGCTTCGAAACCTGGACCGGCAACGGCTTGAAGCCCGGCCCCGAGGTGATCATCAGGCGGGGGTCGTAGAGCGACTCACCCTTTCCGGCCTTCACCTGCTCCAGATACTCGACGAAGCTCGCCTTCGCCGCCTGCCAGTCGATCCCCATCTTCTCCAGCAGCAGCTCGACCGGTGACGCATGCCAGTGGAGCTGCACGATGCGGTAGGGATCGGCCCCACAGGCGAGGGCGGCGAACTGGCAGTCCGCCATGATCGGCATCCGGACCTCCTTGCCGGCCGCCTTGCCGATCCACTGGTTCTTGTCCAGGGTGGTGATGCAGCCGGTGTCGTGGCCGATCATCATGTCCGCTCGCGCCTTCTCTTGCGCCACGCGCAGCTTGCGATCGATGGCGAACGAGCGGGTGAACTCGCGCTCCGAGATGATGTGGCGGAAGCCGAATCCACAGCAGTCGTACCAGGTCTCGTAGTCGATCACCTGGGTGCCGAGCGCCTGCAGCAGCCCGGTGGTCACCGCCACCCGGTTGCCTTCCAGCACCTGGTCGTCGTAGATGGCGTCCTCGGGGATCATCTTGTAGACGTGGCAGGCGGGATGGACCGTCGCACGGATTCCCGAGACGTCGATCGTGCGCATCTCGGCGATCGGCTCGCGCATCACGTGCAGCCACTCCGAGTAGTGGACGATCTCCTCGGGGATGAGCAGCTTGCCGTCGACCAGGCGACCGAGCTTGGCCAGCACCTTTCTCACGCGCTCGCGCAGCTCCGCGGAGTGGAGCAGGAACATGCGGATCTCCTTGTAGTTCCCGAAGGAGGTTCCGCAGTGGACGAGGGGATAGAAGTGGCCGTCGGCGAGGCCCTGGGCCTTGCCGGAGACGTAGGCCTGGTGGAAGTTGCGCAGGAACACGCAGGCCAGGCTCTCGACGTTGCCGATGCCCGAGCCATGGTAGTTCCAGGCGGTGCAAGACGTCTGATCGGTCTCGTCGAGGTAGCGCGTGCCGAGACGGTTCATCAGCCACAGCACGGAGGTCGGGTAGCCGGGGATGTTGCCGCACTGCCCACAGGACTTGTGGTGCCAGAGCTGGGTGGTCGGGATCTTCTTGTCCCACCCGAACAGCGTCTTCACCGTGACCGGCGCGTGCTCGTCGCGCACGCGGTGGACCGCGATCTCACCGTCCTTCTCGAGCTGCCACATGACGTCGCGCACGTCCTCGACGCGGTCCTTGCTGGTCAGCATCGCGCGTCGGTCGACGTGCGCCTCCACCCATTGAGTGGCTGCCCGCGCCTGCGCGCCCTCGAGCGCACTGTCTTTCCACTCGGGTCCGTGCCCGGTGAAGCGAGTGCCGTCGCCGCTGTTGCTCATTCGTCGCTCCTCGGCCGCGTCGCGGTCACGCCTCGTCAGTCGTCGTCCTCGTCGTCGTCCTGGTCCTCGAGCCAGTCCTCGTAGTCCTCGCGCTTCTCGTCCATGATGTCGCTGATCACGTCGAACAGGTTCTCGTCGATGGTCTCGAGCTGAGCGAGCACGCCGGTCATCTCCCAGATGGTGTAGAGCTCGATCGAGGTCTTGAGGTTGACCTCCCACGCCGTCTCGGTGGTGTTCAGCGTGGGCATCGGGATGGCCTTTCGCAGGACCTTGAGCGGCGCGTCGACCTTCGAGATGTTTGGGCCCCAGTCGGCGAAGTGATCCGGCGTGATCATGTCCGGCGAGAGCTGATTCCCGGTCGAGATGAGCTTGAGCATCACCCGGCTGAACGGTCGCAGCACGTCCTTCGCCGACTGCATGCCGTGCTTGATGGCCACCTCGCGCATCAACATCACCAGGCCGCCGGGTGAGTTGCCGAAGGGGCAGCGCGCGGCGCAGGTGTAGCACTGGGCGCAGGCCCAGATCTTTTCCTGCATCGCGTCGTAGATGCCCTCGAGATTCTCGGTCCAGAGCAGCTGCACGATCTCGCGGGGGCTGAAGTCGTAGTAGTGCGCGGCGGGGCAGGTGGCGGTGCAGATGCCGCAGTTGAGGCAGCCGTTGAGCTCGTGGTCGAAGCGGATGTCGGACTGGATGTCCTTGAAAATCCGCTCCAGCTCGGCGTGCTCGACGGGCGGCTCGGCCGAGATCGGGTCACCGATGAAGGCCTGCACGCGGGTGGCGGTCGAGTGCATGGGCGGCTCTCCGTGGAGGGTCCGGCTCGTCAGTAGCTCAGGACCTTGCAGTCGTCTTCCATGATCTGCTCGATGACCCAAGCCCCGCCGACGATGCCCTCGCACTCGGGGATCAGGTCGTCCTTGGTCATGTCGAACAGCTCGAGATTCGGCGAGCAGCAGTAGAACTTCGCGCCGGCCTCGTGGGCGTCCTTGATGAAGTCGTAGACGCTCTTCGGCGAGCCTTCCTTGACCACCAGGCCCTCGGCCACGCCCTTCTTCATCAGCCGCCCGGCGGTGGCGGTGCACACGACGTGGACCTCGAAGTCCATCGCCGCGGCGACGGTCGCCTGGAAGAACGGTGCACCGAGCTCCTCGCCGTTCTTGGGGTCGGTGTTCACGAGCATGATGACGAGCTTGTCGGCCATGGGTCCTCCGGCGCTCACGCGCCCGCGGGTCGCGACGCGTCGTGCTGCGAGACGCCCCGCGACGCGAGCGAGCTCGGCGCGGGCACCGTCGAAACCTCCACCATCGCTCGGGCGAGCCGCCCGGCCGAGCCCGGCTTCGACGATCAGATATTTACAGGAACTCGAATATGTTGGATTCCTCCGCGCGGCCGATTGACGTGGATCAACTCTCCGCGCGCGCCAGCCCGGTGGCGCGGACCAGGCCCGCCATCAACGGCACCAGGGCATCCTCGACCGCGGCCTGCACCGCCCGCACGCGCTGGAGGTCGGTGGCGACGTCGTCCGGCGCTTCCTCGAACTCCATCACGAGGTCCTCCACCATCGCGGTCTTGACGCCGGGGTGCCCGCAGAACCCGAAGCCACGCGTGCCCAGCCGGAACAACGCAGGGCGCTCGGCGGAATCGACGGCGAGCACCTCGGCCGACGGTGGTGGCAGCGGTCGGTCGCGCATGTAGACGACGTGCGGCCAGGTGGCCGGGGCCAGGCCGCCGAGGGCGTCGGCGCGGACCCGGCGCACCGTGTCCACCTCGAGCACCAGCGGACCGGCCGCGACCGAGCCGCCCGCAGCGACCGCGAGGAGCTGCGCCCCGAGGCCGAACCCGACCACCGGGCGTTCGCGGTCGAGGCAGTCGCGGACCAGGGAGAGGGCGCGCTCGAGCCAGGACACGCGGTGGGGCGGGCGTGTCCCCAGCGGGCCGCCACCGAGCAGGAACAGCGCGTCGACGGTGCGCGCGGTGGGTGGCAGCCAGCCCCCGGTGTGGTGCGGGCGCAGGTACTGGAAGCCGATGCCGCGACCCTCCAGATGGTCCTCGACGAGGCCCAGGTACTCGCTGTCGGTCGCCTGCAACACGTGGACGACGCGAGCGGTCGTCACGCGCCGGCTCCGGGCGCACCGCTCGCCACCGCGGCCTCGACGGCGGCACGGAAGTCCGCCGGTCGGACGGTGAGCAGGTCGACCTCCGCGGTGGCGAAGAACTGCTCGACGGTGGCGCCGACATCGGCCACCGCGACCCCGCGCAAGGCCGCCTCGAGGTCGTAGATCGTGCGCGGCGGCGTGACGAAGAAGTCCCCGGTGATCAGCACCTCGCGGACTCGGTCGTGCGTCGCGCCCTCGAGGCGCACGAACGCGGTCACCGTGCCCCCGGGGCCGGTGTGACTCGCGGCGAGGACGTCCTCGGCGCTCGCCGGGTCGTCGATCTCGGCGACGAAGTCCTCGGTGCCGATCTCCTCCGCGAGCAGACGCGCCGCCAGTCGCTCCTCCGCGAGGCCGACCGAGCCTGGCTCGACCTCGATTCCGAGGCCGGTGACGAAGCCGTCGAGCAACGCCCGGCAGACCACGTCGATCCCGGGCGTGTCGGCGCCGAGCAGCTCGCGCAGGGTCACCACCCGCGCGGCCGCCGAGTCGAGGCCTCGGCGCGCGAGCTTCGCCTGCGGCACGTTGAGCGCCGCGACCATCGCCGCCGGATCGGTGTCGATCAGCACCGTGCCCTGGTAGAAGAGCGTGTCACCGTCGAAGAAGCCACCGGTGCCGCAGAGCTTCCGCCCGCCGACCTCGATGTCGTTGCGCGGGCGGAAGCGGGCGTCGATGCCGAGCGTCGAGAGCCCCGCCGCCGCCGCCTCGCAGATCCCGCGCGCGACGTCGGCGAGCCCACCGAGGGCGAGACTGTCGCGGTGGAAGACCAGCTCCCAGCCGACCTGGCCCTGGTCGAAATAGATCGCGCCGCCGCCGGTGATGCGCCGCGCGGTCTCCACCCCGTGGGCGCGGCAGTGCGCGACGTGCACCTCGCGCGACAGCGCCTGGTGGCGCCCGACCAGCGCCGAGGGGCGAAAGCGCAGGAAGCGAATGGTGTCCGGGATGGCGCCGGCCTTGTGGGACTCGAGCAGCGCACAGTCGAAGGCGATGTTCTCCCGCGCGCCGCGCAAGCCGGTGTCGATGACCCTGAAGCGCGCCATGGTGAGGGCCTGCGCGTGCCGGCTCAGGACGATACGACCGGAAGGTCGAGCTGACGCCGCACGCGGCGCAGATCGCGCTTGCCGGGCGCGAACGGGAAGCTCGCGATGTCGCTCGGCGGTGAGTCTCCGTAGGGGCGGTCGCAGGCGGAGACGTCCTCGCGGATCTTCCCCGGGCAGCCCGAGGTGCGGAACGCGACGCCGTCCTCGATGACCGCGTCGAGCTCGGCCGGCGGCAACCCGAAATCGACCACTCGCCCGGCCTCGTCGAAACGCATGTGCTCGATGCGCACGTCGCGGTAATCGATGAGGTAGCGCGCGAGCTGCACCCGGCGCCACTGGTCACGCGGCGTCGCCGGCAGGTGGTCCATCAGCGATCCCTTCTCGGGGAAGAAGCAGAACATGTGGCTGTGGCCGCCCATGTCGCGCAGCCGCTGCACCACGCCCAACGCCTCGTGCTCGGTCTCGCCCATGCCGATGATGAGATGCGCGCCGAACCTCTCGGCTCCGAACACGTCGCGCGCGTCATCGAGTCGCTCCCAGTAGGTGCGCCAGCGATGCGGTGATTGCACGCCCTTGCCGCGGGTGCGGTCGAAGAGCTCCGGGGTGCAGGCGTCGAGGGCGACGGTGAAGATGTCGGCCCCGAGGTCGCGCAGGCGCACGACGTCGTCGCGCGACATGGTGGTCGGGTTGGAGAGGATCGAGACCGGCACCGTCTCCGGGGAGATG
Organism: Ectothiorhodospiraceae bacterium; assembly: GCA_024234875.1. GTDB lineage: Bacteria > Pseudomonadota > Gammaproteobacteria > HK1 > HK1 > JACKNM01. The sequence goes on from JACKNM010000007.1 coordinate 18,716, forward strand.
CGGGCGGTCCACGCGCGGAGCACGGACACGGTGTCGGCGTCCGAGCGTGGGTGGGTGATCATGCTGATGCACATGCGATGGAACGGAGTCGCGTCACCGGCGCGGGCGACGGTCTCGATCACCTGCTCGGTCGGTACCGCTGGCCAGTCGACGCGGATGAAGTTGCGGTCGGCATAGTCGCGCTCGGCCTCGCGGTGCCGAGCGAGGCCGCAGTAGGCGCAGTTGGCGCGACACCCCTCGGGGTAGGTGAGGAGCAGGTTGAGGCAGCGGGTGCAGCTGCAGCGGTACATCTTGCCCGGCATCACCCCGAGGGTGATGGCGGCCGCGGTCGACATCTGCACGTACTGCGGGGAGCGCATGTCAGGGGTGAGGACGTTGTAGCTCGGGCGATACACCCCCTGTGGTGCGATGCCGGCGTCCTTCACCCGACGGCCGTTTCGCAGCGCCCGCGGCGTCCGGGTCGGTGCGCGGGGTGTCATGTGGCTCGCCGGATTGAAGTCGAGGCCGTCGGTCCGCGCCGGTCCCGGCGCCGTTGCTTGCGGCTTGCTGCAGCTCATGCGAGCTCTCCGTGGTCAGTCGTCATGCCGAGTCATGCCGCCCAGTACTCCGGGTAGGCGATCCATGCGCGTCGCAGCGCGGCGGGGCTCGGGCACGGTCCGGCCGCCGCGATCGCGCGCCGCCGGGTCAGCGCACGGCGGAGGGCGGTGCCGAACAGCGCCTCGAGCTCGTCGGCGTAGTCGACTGCGGCGCTCGAGTCGCCATCGAGCCAGGCCGCCGCGGCTTCGCCGGCGAGGCTGCCCGAGATCACTGCGGCCGGGATGCCGGCACCGGTGATCGGATGCGTGAGGCCGGCGGCATCGCCCGCCAGCAGCACCAGCACACCGCCGAGGCGACCGTGAGGGTGCAGTGGGCCGCCCACCGGGATGTCGCCACCGGTGAGCCCGAGCACGGGGGCGCCGACGCGTCCGCGCGCGACCTCGGCGGCGTGCAGGCGCGTCACCGCGCGCGCGAGGTCGCCGGCCCGTGCGCGTTCCACGCCGGCACCGAGGTTGGCCACCGCACCCTTGGGGAAGAGCCACCCGTAGCCACCCGGGTAGCGCGCGCCGAGGTAGATGTCGGTGGCGGCGTGGGGGACCGTCAGCGGTACCGTGACCTGGCGCGTGGCGACCAGCTCGCGATTGCGCTGGCCGATCGCCGCGCCGACCCGTGAGCGGGGACCGTCACAGCCGATCAGCACCCGCGGCGCGAGCCGACGGCCGTCCGAGAGTGCGACCGTGCCGTCTCGGCGGATGTCGACGACACGGGCACCGGGCAGCAGGCGTGCGCCGCGCGCCTCGGCGCGGCGCGCGAGCGCGGTGTCGAGGCGGTCGCGGTCGATCATCCGCCCGGGGAAGTCGGGCGCGTGGTCGTCCTCGACATCGTCGACGTGGGTGGTCATGGCCGCGATCCCCTGGCGGGTGACCTCGCCGAGACCAGGGATCTCCTGCGACATCAACGCCGGAACGAACTCCGCGCACTGCACCGGGGCCCCGATGTGGCGCTTGCGCTCCACCGCCACCACCGTGAGCCCGGCGGCCGCCGCGCGCTCGGCGGCACGCCCACCGGCCGGGCCGAGCCCGACCACCAGCACGTCGATGCGCGGTGCGGTCCTCACGCCGCGCAGGGGCGATGCGGGCCGACGGAGAGCGTGCGGCCACCGGCGGCCCCGACCTTGATCGAGCAGCAGGCGTGGGCCTGGTGGGCAGGCCGCCCCAGGGCCTCGGCCACCGCGACCGCGCCGTCGGCCGGAAACGCGATGCCGTCGAGACCGGCCATCACCGCATAGGCGTCGGTGATGCGCTTGTGCATCCCGGGCGGGCGCGCGCATCCGAGCAGCACCTCGCGCTCCGGTAGCCGCCGGCGTGCCTCCATGAACACTCGCCCGACCTCGCTGGTGTGTGGCGTGGCGAAGGTCCCGGGGGCGGCATAGAAGGGCATGATGACCACCAGCACCAGGGCGTGGACGCCATGGCGGGCGACGATGTCGAGCGCGCTGGTCTCGCCGAGCACGCGCCCGTAGTGGAGCCCGATCACGATGTGCGGCACCACCTCCATCTCCGTCGCGCAGAGCGCCGCCAGCGTGCGCTCGAAGTCGGCCACCGGGCGGTCGAGGTGGTAGACGTCGCGGATGGTCTCCTCGGCACCGATGACGTCCATCATCGCGGTGTCGACGCCGGCGCTGGCCATCAGTCGGGCGCGGGGCTCGTCGAGCAGCGCACTGTGGATGGCGATGCGCAGGTGTGGGAAGTCGCGCTTCAGGCCCTCGATCACCGGGTAGTAGCGCTCGTAGCGGATCTCGTTGCGGCGATTGGAGCCGCCCGACAGCAGGAAGCCCTGGAGATTCTGCAGCTTGACGAGATTGCGGACCTTGCGGTCGAGCTCGTCCGGGGTGCAGGCGGGGATCATCGGCTCGAGGATCCTGGCCTGGCAGTGGTCGCACATCAGCCCGCAGGCGCCGGCGGTGACCGAGAACGCCGGGAAACTGTTCTTCCCGCAGCCGGAGAGCTCGGCGCTCTGGTACTCGCGGAAGGTCGGGGTGGAGAACCGAATCGGCCGGCCGGCGGCGCGGTCGGACGCGGCCTCGAGGGCATCGACGAGCGTGGCGTCGAGCTCGGCATCCTCGAGCGCCTCGATCGTCGACAGTCGTTCCATCCAGCTCATGGGCCCTCCTGATCCGTGCGTCTCGTCGCCGGGCCCGGGCCTCGGCGCACTCTGCCCGCGCGTGGGCGCCGATTCAACCGCCGGTCACCATCTCGACCAGCGCCGCGACCTCGGCGCGCACCGGCCCGTCGGCGGGCGGGTCGGCGAGGGTCGACAGCCACTCGGGGGCGCGGTCCTCGTCGTCCACCAGCTCGCAGTCGAGGCCGGCGAGCAGGGCGCGCGCGGCCGGCGGCAGGGGCACCGGAGGCGCGTGGCCGCGGAGCATCCCCCACAACCCCGTCCAGCAACGACCGAGCGTCCACGGGTTGTACCCGCCCCCGCCGAGGACGATCGTGCGCGGGGTCAAGTCCCGCAGCCCTCGCACCGCCCGCCACAGGGCACGGTTGGAGAGCGCGAGGCCGGACAGCGGGTCGCCGGCGAGGGCATCGGCGCCGACGGTGACGACCACCGCCTCGGGCTCGAACTCCGTCGCCAGCGGCATCACCGCGTGCGCCATCAGATGATCGAGCTCGCTGTCGTTGAACCCGGCTGGCACCGGCAGGTTGCGTGCCTCGCCACCGCCACGGTCGCTGGCCGCGCCGGTGCCGGGCCAGCGACCGGCCTCGTGGATGCTGATGGTGCGAACGCGCGGCTCGGCGCGAAAGGCGAGCTGCACGCCGTCGCAGTGGTGGGCGTCGAGGTCGACGTAGAGCACACGGTCGAGACCCGCGTCGAGGAGGGTCAGGACCGCCAACACGGGATCGTTGAAGTAGCAGAAGCCGTGGGCTCGGGCCGGCATCCCGTGGTGGGTGCCGCCGCCGGGGTTGAAGGCGACGCCCCCGTCGAGGACCCGGCGAGCGGCCTCGATCGACCCCCCGCAGGCGGTCGCCGCACGAGGGTAGAGGCGCGGAAAGATCGGATTCTCGCGGGTGCCGAGCCCGAATCGGGTGCGGTCCTCGGCGCTCGCCAGGCCGCTGTCGCTGACCCGCCTCACCGCCTCGACGTAGACCGGCTCGTGGTAGCGCGTGAGCTCGGCGTGACTCGCGACCGGGCTCTCGACGAAGCAGGTCTCGTCGAGCCAGCCGAGCGCCCGGCACAGATCCTCGACCAGCCCGGCTCTGGCGATGGCGAGGGGGTGGTCGCTGCCGTACCCGGTCTCGTGGTAGATGGCGCCGCCGCAGAGCCAGGCCGCCATCAGACGCCTCGGCCGGAGCCGACGCCGGATCGCGCTCGCGTGCTGCCGGCGCCGATCGGGCCGCGCTCGAGCACCGCCAGTGGGTGGGCGGCGAGTGCCGCGGCGAGGCGACGGCGCTCGGGGCAGGCGAGCGCCTGGCGCAGCACCGAGTCGGGGTCACGTAGCCCGAGCGTGGCCAGGCTCTCGCGCGTCGGATAGAGGGTTGCGCGCAGGAAGTGGCGCAGCAACCAGCGCACCAGCGCGGCGAAGCGAGCGCGGCGCACGCGGCCCATGCCTGCCGCGCGCATGTCGATGAAGGCACGAGCAGCGGCGATGTGGCGCGCCTCGTCGCGATGGTGGAGGTCGAGGACCTGGCGGGCCACCGGGCAGATGGGTGGCCCGCCGGGCGACTCGCGTAGCGCCCGCACCGCCAGCGCGTCGGTCACCGCTTCACCGATGAGCACCATCGCCCAGAACTCGGCCTGATCCGAGCGCAATCGACGCGCCACCGCGCTCAGCAACCGCGTCGGTCCGAGCAGCGGCACGTCCTCGAGCCCGGCGCGGCGGATCATCTCCAGGAACATCAGGCCGTGGCCGGTCTCCTCGCGTACCTCTTGCAGGATGACCCGGGTCTCCGCCGCGCTGGTGGCCGGGAAACCGGCTGCGGTCACGCGGGTGATCAGCAACCCCTCGAGCCAGAGCCCCGCCGCGCACAGACGCGCGAACTCGACGCGGCTCAGGCGCACCAGCTCCTCCGGGCTCATCTCGCGCTGGACCGCCAGGCCGGCGAGGCTGAGCAGATGCGCGGGCAGCCACGGCGCGGTGTCGTCGGCGGCGCTCCAGTCGACGACGGCGAGCGGATCGCGGTAGCGCGACCCGTGGTCCGCGAGCCGTCGTAGCAGGGCGGTCATGCGCGCGCCGTCTCGGTGCGCGGCGCGCGCGCCCGTTCCAGTGCCGGGCGCACCTCGTGCGCGATCAGCTCGAGGCAGCCGACGGTCGAGGCGACGTCGAGGTCGCCGCCGCCGACGATGAGGCTGACGCGGTCGAGGCCGCTGGCGGCGAGGCGTGCGAGCCGGCGCGCGAGGTGGCTCGGGTCACCCACCGCCGCCAGACCGAGCCGCTCGAGCAGGCCGAGGCTGAGAGTCCTTTCGAGCATCGGCGCCAGCCAGCCGAGGCGACGGTAGTGCTCGTAGCCGGCGATCTGGCCGGCCAGCAGCGGACGGGTGATCGCCATGATGCGTCGGAACGCCCACAGGATCCCCGGGCCGGCCCGCTCACGCGCCGACCGGCGGTCGGGCTCGCAGTACGCCGCGATCGCGAACGACGTGCGCCCACCCGGGTATCGCGCGCGGTAGCGCGCCAGGTCGGCGCGGACCAGCGGCCACGGCTTGAACGGCCCGCACATCACGTCGAGCCCGAGCTCGGCCGCGAGGTCGAAGCTCTCGGGGCTGACCGCCGCCAGCCAGCCACGCTCGAGGCGCGGATGCGGCGGCGGGCGGATGGCGTGGCTCGCCGCGCCTCGCTCGGCCATTCCGGTGCGCAGCATCTGGCGCAGCGCATCGTGGTTTGCCCGCATCAGGGCGCGGCTCTCGCCGGGCGCCACGCCGAACGCCTCGAGCTCGGTCAGGGTCACGCCGCGGCCGATACCCCACAGCACCCGACCGCCGGAGAGCGCGTCGAGCGTCGCCAGGCGCTCGGCCACGCGCAGCGGGTCGTGCAGCGGCAGCGGCAGCACGCCGAAGCCGAGGCCGATTCGGCGCGTCTCGCGCGCCATGGCGCCGAGCACGACGTCGGGCGCGGAGCTGTTGGAGTAGTCGCCCAGGAAGTGGTGCTCGGCGAGCCACACCGCGTCGAAGCCGAGCCGATCGGCGGCGCGCGCGACGACGACCGCGTCCTCGATCGCCCGCGCGGGATCCCGGCCGCCACCGGGCGGAGAGGCGAGCTCCATGAACAGGTCGAGTCGCACCGGCGTGTCGGACACCCAGCAATGTCGGCGCCGCGCCCGCCGCGGGCGGCGTCCGGAGCAGTCATTTTCAACATTGCGAATGTGTTGGCAACACCGACGCCGGTGCGCCCGGTCAGTCGCCGCTCGCGCCGGCACGGTGGCGGGCCAGTGCCGGCGCGCAGTAGATCTCGTAGAGCAGCTCGACGACCCGTCCCATCTCGCTGCTGGTCAGCCGGTAGTGGACGACCTTGCCGTCGCGCCGGGTGGCGACCAGCTCGTCGGCGCGCAGGCGCGCGAGCTGCTGCGAGAGCGCCGGCTGGCGGATGCCGAGGATCACCTCCAGCTCGCTCACCGAGCGCTCGCCGCCGGCGAGCACGCAGAGGATCATCAAGCGGTCGCGGTTCGCCACCACCTTCAGCAGCCGGGCGGCGCGCGCGGAGCTCGCCCGCATCACCTCCAGCGCGGCCTCGTCTCGGCGCACGGCACTCACGCGATCCGCCTCCGTCCGGTCGCCGTCGCGGTCAGAACGCCGCCTGGTGCAGCCCGCCGTCCATGAGCAGGTTCTGGCCGGTGATGTAGCCGGCCTGGGCGCTGCAGAGGAACGCGCAGGCTTCCCCGAACTCCTCCGGGGTGCCGATCCGCCGGGCCGGAACCTGCTCCTCGCGTCGCGCGCGCATGTCGCGCTCGGAGATGCCGAGGGTGGCGGCGTTGGCGGTCACCCCGCTGCGGAATCGGTCGGTGTCGATGAATCCGGGCAGGAGGTTGTTGATGGTCACGTTGGCGTGGGCGACCGAGCGCGCGACGCCGGCGAGAAAGGCGGTGAGCCCGGCGCGGGCGCCGGAGGACAGGTCGAGCCCGAGCACCGGCATCTTCACCGACACGCTGGTGATGTTGACGATGCGCCCGAACCCGCGCTCGGCCATGCCGTCGACAGTGCGCTGGATCAGCTCGATCGGCGTGACCATGTTGGCGGTGACCCCGGCGAGCATCGCCGCGCGGTCGATCTCGCGGAAGTCCCGGTAGGGCGGGCCGCCGGCGTTGGTGATCAGGATGTCCGGCGCCGGGCATGCCTCGAGCAGGCGGTCCTGACCCTCGTGGGTGGTGACGTCACCGGCTACCGGGATCACTCGGGCTCCGGTCTCGCGCGCGATGGTATCGGCGGTGGCGGCGAGTCGGGTCGGGTCGATGCCGTTGACCACCACCGTGCAGCCGGCGCGGGCGAGCGAGGTCGCGCAGGCGCGGCCGAGTCCACGACTCGAGCCGCACACGATGGCGGTGCGGCCGTTGATTCCGAGATCCATGACCGGCTCTCCGTACGAGGGGCCGGCATTGTATCGCCCGTCGCGGCTCAGTCGAACGCCACCCCCGGCCGGACCCCGAGCGACTTCAGGATGCGCGCCAACGGGCAGAACCCGGTGAAGGCGGCCTGCAGCATGTTGGCAGCGACGAAAGCGTTCAGCCACAGCCAGGCCGGATGGTGGAAGTGAGACAGCGCGAGGCTCAGCAGGAGCATCGTGCCGGCGAAGGCGAGGACGACTCGGTCGATCGACATGGGCGGGACCTCCGGTGGGGCTGGGCGCCAGGGCCGCGCGCCAGAGCAGCGCGCTCCGGCGCATGGCATCGCGAATGGCGCATTGGAGATCGAGCGGGCGCCGAAGTCAGTGACTCGGTGACCGTGCAACCGTGGCGGTGCCGCTGTCCGGCCCGCTTCGGAGTACCATCCATCGCGGCGCACGTGGCTTTCCGGCGCTCGGCCGGGCTCACGACCGCGCGCGTCGGCCCGTCCTTCAACCCCAGGAGCACCCTTGATGCCCGTCAGTGTCGGTCTGTTCGACGTCTCCGCCAAACGACTTCGCGAGCGCATCGACGCGCTCGGCCTGGACATCGTCCTGCGGCCCTTCGATGCCGAGGGTCGATTCGAGATCGACGGGCGCAAGGTGTCGCCGGCGGAGGTCGAGCTCGACTACCTGTGGCTCGCGCCGGATCTCGCCGGCGGGACGGTCGGGAATCTGCCGTTCGAGGTGGCGCTCGCCTGCAAGCGGATCGACGTGCTGCAGACCTTCAACGCCGGCCTCGACAACCCCGCCTACCGCCGGCTGGCCGAGAAGGGGGTGCGCATCTGCAACAGCAGCGCGCAGTCGGTCGCCATCGCCGAGTACGTGATGGCGAGCGTGCTGGCGGTGTTCCACCCGCTGGAGGAGCGCCGCGCGGCGCAGGCGCGGCGCGAGTGGAAGAAGACCCCGTTCCGCGAGATCGCCGGCACGCGATGGCTGGTGGTCGGCTTCGGCCCGATCGGGCGCGAGGTGGCGACGCGCGCGCGGGCGTTCGGGGCCACCATCGACGTCGTGCGGCGCTCGCCGCGGGCGCCGGACTTCGTCGACGAGGTGGGCACGATGGCCGACATCGGACGCTTCGCGGCCCGCGCCGACGTCGTCGTCTTCGCCTGCGCGCTCAACGCACAGACGCGGAAGTTCGCGGACGAGTCGTTCTTCGCCACCGTGAAACCGGGTGCGGTGCTGGTGAACATCGCCCGCGGCGCACTGGTCGACGACGCGGCACTGGTCGGCGCGCTGGACGCCGGCCGCCTGTCGTGCGCGGTGCTCGACGTGTTCGATCCCGAGCCGTTGCCGGTCGATAGCCCGCTCTGGGCGCATCCTGGGGTGCGCGTCACCGCGCACACGTCGTTCGGTGGCAGCGGCACTCGCGGTCGTTGGGACGAGCTGTTCTTCGACAACCTCCCGCGCTACGTGCGCGGCGAGCCGCTCGCCAACGAGGTCGACCCGGCAGACATCGTCTGAGCCCACGGTCTCTCCACTGCGGCATGGGTGCGGTGTCGGTCGAGACCGGGGTCGCGGTGCCGATGCGCGACGGCACCGTCCTGCGCGCGATCGTGCGCCGTCCGGCGTCCCCGGGTCGCCATCCGGTGTTGGTCATGCGCACCCCGTACGGCGCGGCGCGCGCGGCGGAGCTCCATCCGCTCGCGCGCCGCGGCCCCGCGCGCGGCTACGCGGTGGTGATCCAGGACGTACGAGGACGACACGCCTCGGACGGCGAGTTCGACCCCTATCGTCAGGAGGGCCGGGACGGCCGCGACACCATCGAGTGGGCGGCCGAGCAGCCGTGGTCGAGCGGTGCGGTCGGCACCTTCGGGCTGTCCTACCCGGGTGCGGCGCAATGGCTCGCCGCGGTCGAGGCCCCGCCATCGCTGCGGGCCATGATTCCGGCCATGACCTACGCGCGACCCGACCATTTCTGGTACGCGGGCGGGCTGCCGGACCTGTCGTGGGTGTCGTGGATCTGGCTGCACATCGCGCCGGAGACACGCCGCCGGCGCGGGCTCCCCGGTCCCCGTACCTACGAGGAGGCCGTCGCGAGCTGGCCGACCGAGCGTGCGCGCCTGCTCGCCGGCATCCCCGACCGCATCGCTCCCGATCTCGCCGAGATCGCACCGTGGTTCGTCGAGTGGATGCGACATCCTCCGCACGATCCGTGGTGGGCCTGGGCCGACCTGCGCGGTCGCTACCGCCAGGTGCGAGCGGCGGTGCTCAACGTGAGCGGCTGGTACGACGACTACTACGGACCCGAGGGCGCGGTCACCAATCACCTCGGCCTGGTCGCGGCGCGCAGCGGCGAGACCGATCCGCGCTCGAGCCTGCTCCTCGGCCCCTGGATCCACGGCTTCTCGCGCATCGGGGAGCCGAACGGGTCGATTCGGGCCGGCGAGCGCAGCTTCGGCCCCGCCGCGCGGATGGACGTGGAGACCGAGAGCCTGCGCTTCATGGATCGGCATCTGCGCGACGACGATGCCGCGGCGCGACCGGCGCCGGTGCGGGCCTTCGTGATGGGGCGCAACCGCTGGTGGCGAGGACAGTCCTGGCCGCCGGCCTCGGCCGTCGCGCGCTCGCTCTACCTCGGCCCGGGCGACATCGCGGGCGGAACGCTCACGTCGTTCCCGCCGGACCAGCCCGCCCGCCTCACCCTGACCCACGACCCCGCCCGACCGCTGCACGATCGCCACGACGCCGCCCCGGGGGCGCACGATTACCGGGACCTCGGTGGCGGGGTCGACAGCCTCGCGTTCGACTCGCCGCCGCTCGCCGAGCCGCTCGACGTCCTCGGTCAGGTGCAGGCGGAGGTCTGGGTCGCGGCCGATGCACCGACGCTCGACGTGTGGGTCCGCGTCCTCGACGTGGCGCCCGACGGCACCGCCTGGAACCTGGCGAGCCCGGGCGGGGACGTGGTGCGGATCGATCTCGAGGGACGGCCGCGGGGCGTGCCCGTCCGGGCGCGGGTCGACGGCATCCTCACCGGCAACCGCTTCGACGTCGGGCATCGAGTCCGGGTGGTGGTGATGGCGAGCTTCCTGCCGCACTTCGCGCCGGCCCGCACCGGTGCGCGCGGCGGCGAGGCGCGACCGATCGGAATGGACGTCGTGCTCGGCGTCGACACACCGTCACGCATCGTGCTGCCGGTCCTGCGCGCGGCCGGCTCCCGGAGCCGGGGTGGCGCGGGCGCCGGGCGTCTCAGCCGTGACCGCGCTGACGCTCGGCCAACGCCGTGGCCCGCGCGCGAGCGGTCGCGATCTCCTCGGGGGTGAGTCGGTAGCCCGGTTTCCGCCCTCCCATCAGGCGGCCGAGCTCGGTCTGCCGGCGCCTGTCGGGATGGTCCAGACCGAGCACGTGGCCGAGCTCGTGGGCGAGGGTGCGACCGAGCGAGCCGCGCGTGAACGGTCGCGCCTCGGTGAGCGGGAAGCGCCGTGGCGGCGTGCCCGATGGCTGCCCCTTGTCGCTCCACTGCGTGACCAGGACGCGTTCCGCTCGCCGTGCCGCGACCCCTTGCGAGCGCTCGCCGAGGTACGGGACGAGGTAGACGTCGATGCAGTCGCGCCGCTCCGCGCCGAGGTCCAGCAGGCGCCTGTACATCGACACCCGCTCCGGATTCGAGTGCCCGTCGTCGTCACGGGTCGCCGCCAGGATGCCCGCGATCAGATCCGCAGCATCCGGCGGGTTGGCGAGGGCGGCGTCACCGACGCTGGTCAACCGGAATCGAATCCCGGCGTCGGCCCAGATGCGGTTGACCTCTGGGAGCAGGCCCTCGCCGACCTGGGCGTTCGAGATCCAGGCGCTCAAGGTGACCCCGCGCTTGTGGAACTCCAGGCCACGCACGACGTGCACGCAGAGCCCGAGCTCGATGGTCGCGGCGGCGTTCGCGAGTGGCGCGAGGAGCAGGCTCGCCGCGAGCATCAACGGTGCGATCCGGGCGGGAAGGGACGCGAGCGGTCGGTACGTCGGGTGTGGCATGTCGCGGGTATCGGAGCGCACCGCCTGAGTCTTGAGCGGGTGCGGTGATCACGGGCGCCATCATCGACCGCCGTGACCTGGATCAGCGCCGCGAGGGTGCGTCTGCCGCGAGGATCGTGGCCACCGAGGAGCCGGTCGGCCAGCGGCCAGGAGTGGAATCGCCATGCAATTACCCCTCGAGATCACCTTTCGTGGCATGGACGCATCCCCCGCCATCGAGGCGCGTGTCCGCAAGGAGGCGGCCAGGCTCGATCGCTTCTCCGATCAGATCATGCGCTGCCACGTGGTGGTGGAGGCCGGGCACCGACGTCACCACAAGGGCAACCTCTACGGTGTGAAGATCGACGTCACCGTGCCGGGTACCGAGCTGGTCGTCACACGCAACCCCGACGCCCACCAGGCGCACCAGGACGCGCACGTCAGCGTGCACGATGCGTTCGATGCGATGCGCCGCCAGCTCGAGGACTACGCGCGCAAGCGCCGTGGCGACGTCAAGCACCACGAATCCCCGCCCCTCGGTCGGGTCAAGGCGCTCTTCCCCGAGCGTGACTACGGCCTCATCGAGTCGGACGACGGCCGCGAGATCTACTTCCACCGCAACAGCGTGGTGCAGACGCGCTACGAGGATCTCGCCGTCGGCACCACGGTGCAGTGGGTGGAGGAGGCGGGCGAGAACGGTCCCCAGGCGAGCACGGTGCGCCGCGCCTGAGCCGACCGCGCTCGCCGCACCGCGGCGCGTCCCGCTCAGCCGGTGGAGCCGGCTGCGTGCACGCCCGCGAGATAGCCGAAGGTGAGCGCGGGGCCGAGGGTGATGCCGGGTCCGGGATAGCGCCCGCACATGATCGAGCGCATGTCGCCCCCGGCCGCATAGAGCCCGGGCACCGGGCGATCGCCGGCATCGAGCACTCTCGCATCGACGTCGGTGCGCAGGCCCGCCACCGTGCCGAGGTCGCTCGGTACCAGACGGATGGCGTAGTACGGCGCGATCTCCAGTGGGGCGAGGCAGGGGTTGGGGCCGACGTCGCCGTCGCCGAGGTAGCGCGAGTAGACGTCGGCGCCGCGGGCGAATCGGCGATCGACGCCGGTGCGGGCGTCGGCGTTGAACTCCGTCACCGTGGCCTCGAGGCCGCTGCCGTCGATTCCCAGTCGCGTGGCGAGGGCCCCGAGGCCCGGCGCCTCGATCAGGTAGCCGGCCTCGAGGTAGGGACGCAGGTTGGTGGTGAAGGGGCGGATCGCGCCGAGGCCGTAGCGCCACAGGAAGGTGCGGTCGCAGATCATGCAGGCCGGAATCGTCGGCGCGCGGGCGTGGGCGTCCAGCATCGCCTGCACGAAGCGGTGGTAGGACACTGCCTCGTTGGTGAACCGCCGGCCGGCGGCATCGACCACGATCGAGCCGGGCTTGCCGCGGTCGGTCACGGTGTGGGGATAGGTCACCACCGCGCCGTCGCGGCGCCGGTAGACCGAGGCCGGCGTCCAGTACGCGTTGTCGGAGTTGTGGTCGTCGATCACCGCGCCGGCCGCGACCCCGAGTCGGAGCCCGTCGCCGGTGCTGCCGGGGCCGAAGGGGCTCTCCGTCGCCACCTCGGCCGGCAGATAGCGCCGGCGAAGCTCGGGGTCGTGCGAGAACCCGCCGGTCGCGAGCACCACCCCGCGGGTGGCACGGACACGCCGCGGTCCATCGCCACCGTCGATGACGGCGCCGTCGATGCGTCCGCCGGCGGCGGTCAGCTCGCGGACGTCGGTGGCGGTGAGAATCGGCACGCCGCGGTCGACGAGCGACTTCAGGAGCCGGCCGGCGAGCGCGTTGCCGAGGACCAGGCGAGTCCCGCGCGGGTGACGTAGCCGCTGCAGGCCATAGCTCCCCACCAGGCGGGCGGCGCGTGCGAACGAGCGCGGCGACCGGGTCGCACGGCGCAGGTGGGGGATGTCCTCGCGCGCCACCATCATGCCGCCGAAGAGGGTGAATGCCTCCATCGGCGGGCGCAGCCGCGCGAAGTGCGAGCCGAGCGTCGCACCGTCGAAGGGCTCGGGCTCGAGCACCCGGCGACCGCGGCTGAAGCCTTCCAGATCGGGGTAGTAGTCCGGGTAGAAGGCGAGTGGGCGGAGCCGAACCGCGGTGTGTCGGGCGAGGTAGGCGACGGCGCGCGGGCCGGCGTCGAGGAACCGCTCGCGCATGACGCGGCCGTCGTCGGTGCGTATCACCGCGTCGAGATACCGGCGAGCGTCGGCCACGCTGTCCGGCGGGTCGCTGGCGGCGAGGAGGTCGTCGCACGGAATCCACACCATGCCGCCGGAGATCGCGGTGGTGCCGCCGATGAGGTCGGTCTTCTCGACGACCATCACCCGCAGACCGTGGGCCGCGGCCACCGCCGCGGCGGTCATCCCGGCGGCGCCGCTGCCGACGACCAGCAGGTCGGTCTCGATGTCGCTCGCCACCATTGCTCGCCTCGAACGTCGACCGCGCGATCATCGACCGCCGGCGCCGGGCGAGGCAAGGTGAGGCCCGACCGGTGCCGCTCAGGTGTATGCGTTCGCCACCACGCGCTCGGCGAGGATGGTGTGCACGATGTCGGCCCACTCGTCCTCGAGCGACCCGACCCAGGGCGTGGTGCCGGCGCGCCAGTACCAGAGCTCGGCGTTGCCAGTGTCACCGGCCTTGCGGTGGAGGTAGGCGCGTACCCGCCGGCAGAGATGGCCGGTGTCGAACTCCGCCGCGGCGACGGCGGAATCGGTGCGGCCGTTCGCGTCGTACCACAGCGCCCGCAGCGCGACCTCGCAGTCCGGAGGGGGCGCGGGCTCGGCGAGGGAGCGGACGAAGGCGTCGAAGGTCATGGCGAAATCCTCTCGCGCCGGGCGCTCGCGCTCAGGCGGCGCTCACGTCGTCGGCCGCGCCGAGGGCGTCGGACTCGATGGTGCAGCGGTGCATCAGACGGCGCGCCGGCCAGTAGTCGGCGACCGCGTAGTGCAGCGAGGTGCGGTTGTCCCACAGCGCGACCGATCCGGCGCGCCAGCGGAAGCGACACTGGAACTCCGGCCGCGCACAGTGGCGGAACAACATCTCCAGCACCCCGCGACTCTCCTCCGCGTCCACGCCGACGATGTGGGTGGTGAAGCTCTCGGAGAGGTAGAGGCTCTTGCGTCCGGTCACCGGGTGGGCGCGCACCAGCGGGTGCTCGACCGGCGGATTCTGGCGGCGCATCGCGTCCATCCGCGCGTGGTTGTCGCCTTCCCAGCTGCGGGCCTTGGCCGGGCTGCCGTGCAGCTTCATGAAGTCGTTCACCGCGCGCTTGCTCTCGAGGTAGCGCTGCATCTCCGGCGAGAGCGCCGCGTAGGCCGCCTGCAGGCTGACGAAGATCGTGTCGCCGCCGCACGGGGGGCACTCCACCGCGCGCAGCATCGACGCGAACTCTGGTTGGCGGCGGAAGATCCCGTCGCTGTGGTAGTGGTTCACGTTCGGCGGTCGCGCCTCGTCGTTCTCGAGCACCGACAGCTCCGGCGCGTCCTCGGCGACGCCGAACGCCGCGCGCTGGGCGATGCGCAGCGGGCCGAAGTTGCGCGCGAACGCCACGTGCTCGACCGGGGTCAGGTGCTGATCGCGAAAGAACAGCACGAGATGGTCGACCAGCGCCCGGTGGAGGGTGACCGCGGTGGTCGGGTCGAGCGGCCGCGTGAGGTCGACGCCGGTGACCTCGGCGCCGACGACCGGTGAGAGCGGGGTGAAGGTCGGGGCCATCGAGCGATTCTCCTCCGCTGCGCGCGGCGCGACGGGGCCAAGCTTCCGACGCCGGGCGCCGGGCTGCAAGCGCGACTGGCGCCCGGCGCGCGGTTGACGGCCGGACCGGGGGCGGTTCGAATTCGGTGCCGGGCGCCGGCCGCATCCCCCGACGGGCGGGGGAGGGCGGCGCGAGGAACGAGCATGACCCTTTCCGATACCGCGCCGCTCGCCGGCAAGGTCGCGATCATCACCGGTGCGTCGCGGCGCATCGGCCGGGCCACCGCGCTGGGACTCGCCGCCGACGGCGCGGCCCTGGTGCTCAATGCACGCAGCGCACGCGACGAGGTCGAGGCGGTCGCGGCCGAGATCCGTGCCGCCGGTGGCCGCGCCACCGTCGCCATGGCCGACGTCACCGACGAGCACGCGGTGCGGGGCATGGTGGAGGCGGCGGTCGCCGAGCACGGGCGCATCGACATCCTGATCAACAACGCGGCCATTCGCCGGCAACGCCCCTTCGTCGACATCAGCCTGGCGGAGTGGCGCGAGATCACCGCGGTGATCCTCGACGGGGCCTTTCTCTGCGCCCGCGCCGTGCTACCGGTGATGATCGGCGGTGGCGGCGGCACCATCGTCAACGTCGGCGGGGTCTCGGCCCACATCGGCGCCAAGGGCCGGGCCCACGTCGCGGCCGCGAAGGCGGGGCTGGTCGGCCTGACCAAGGCGCTGGCGATCGAGTTCGCCGAGCACGGCATCACCGTGAACTGCGTGGCGCCGGGCAAGATCGGCGGCCCGCGCTCGGCGAGCGCCGGCGAGTCGCCGCCGATGCCGGGGACCATCCCGCTCGGGCGCGAGGGCGTGATCGAGGAGGCGGCGGGGATGATCCGGGTGATGTGTCAGCCGACGGCGCGCTTCATGACCGGGCAGACGGTGCACGTGAGCGGCGGGCTCTACATGCCCTGAGGCCGCGGCGGCCGCGTTTGCAACCCGTGACCGATGCCCCGATGATAACGACACCTCGCGCCCGGTCTCGATCGACCAGGGTGAGCAGAAGCGGGCCAGAGCCCGCCGGCATTCCGGAGGAGGAACATCCCATGCGAATCAGAAGACGCGTTTTCACCGCCGCCCTCGGGGCGGCCGTCGTCGCCACCGCCACGCTCGGCTCGGCCGACGTGCTCGCGCAAGCCAAGTACCCGCACGAGACCGTCAGTCTCATCACGCACTCCAAGGCCGGGGGTGGGACCGACGTCTTCCTGCGCGAGATGGTCAAGCATCTCGGCAAGCACATGGGCGTGAACTTCGTGGTCGAGAACGTGCGTGGCGGCAGCGGTGCCAAGGCGATGGCCAAGCTCGCCACCTCCGCCGCCGACGGCTCGATCTTCTACGGCACGACCCCGACCTTCATCAACACCTCGATCCTCAGCAAGCCGAAGTACGGCTACAAGGACCTCGAGGGCATGGTCAACGTGTTCCTCGACCCGCAGATCGTCTACGTGCGAAAGGCGAGTCCCTTCAGCACGCTGCGCGAGGCGGTGGACGCGGCGAAGGCGAAGCCGGGAAGCATCAAGTTCGGGGTCACCACGCCGGGCTCTCTCGACCGCCAGGTGATGGAGAAGCTCAAGGCACTGACCGGCATCGAGGTGCCGATCATCACCCACGACGGCGGTGGCGAGTTGCTGATCAGCGTGCTCAACGGCACCGTCGACCTCGGCGTCGGCGAGGTGCAGGAGCTGCGCGGTCAGCTCGACGCGGGCGAGGTGCGGATCATCGCGACCTACACCAAGGCGCGCCTGGACAACTTCCCCGAGGTGATGACCGCGCGCGAGCAGGGCATCGACCTGGTGGTGAACAAGTTCCGCGGCATCGCCGGCCCGAAGGGCCAGCCGCCCGAGGTCGTGGCGGCGTGGGAGAAGGGCATCCAGGCGGTCCTCGCGGATCCGGACTTCAAGGCCTGGTACGAGGGCTCGAGCCTGGTCGCGTACTTCATCCCGCACGCGGAGTACGACGGGTTCCTCGAGGCGTTCGCCGAGGACCAGCGCCAGTTCTTCACCAAGTACGGGATCACCAAGGACTGATCGGGCCGCCTTCGAGACCGGGAGCCGATCCGTGGCCGAGCGCGATCCCGTCGACCAGGCGCGGGCCGACTTGCTGGTGGCGGTGGGCATCGTCGCCCTCGCCACCGCGTACTGGCTGGCGGCCGACGCGATCCCGAGCAGCCCGCTGAGCGGCACGGTCGGGGCCGACGGCCTGCCGAAGACGCTCGCATGGGTGCTCGGCGGTCTCGCCGCACTCCTGGGTGCCCGGGCGGCGGCGACATGCCGCCGACTCGGCCCTCCGGCCCGGCCCGATCCGGTGGTGCGAGCCGAGGCGCGTCGGCGCCACCTGCGCGCGCTCGGCATGCTCGGCCTCGGCGTCGGATACGTGCTGGTGGTGCCCTATCTCGGATACGCCCTCGCGGTGTTCGCGCTCGGCGTGGGCACCGCGCTCTACAACGGCGCGCCGCGGACCTGGCGCCTCGTCGCCGGCGGTGCGGTCGGTGCGGCGTTGTTCTACCTGCTGTTCGTGCAGGCGCTCGGCATCCCGCTGCCGGCCGGCGTCTGGCCCGGAGTGTGGAAAGGGGTGTTCGGATGAGCAGGCGGCGCGATTCCCGCGGCGAGCGGGTGACGACATGAGCGGGCTCGAGCACGCCTGGCACGCCCTCACCACCACCCCCGCGGTGTTCGCCGCCTTCGGCGGGGTTATGTGGGGGATCCTCGGCGGCGCGCTGCCCGGGATCTCGCCGTCGATCGCGATGGCGTTGCTCCTGCCCTTCACCTACGACATGGCGCCGATCCCGGCCATCGTCCTGCTCGCCTCGACCTATGTCGGCGCCGAGTACGGCGGCTCCATCCCCGCGATTCTGATTCGCACCCCGGGCACCAACGCGGCGGCGGCGACCACCATCGACGGCTACGAGATGCATCGCCAGGGGCGCGGTGGGGAGGCGCTCGGCATCTCCCTGGTCTCGGGCGTGATCGGAGGGCTCATCGGCCTCGCCGTCCTGGTGCTGCTGACCAAGCCGCTGGCGAGCGTCGCCCTGCTGTTCACCCCGCCGGCCTACTTCTCGCTCGGCATCCTCGGCCTGAGCGTGATTGCCTCGCTCTCGTCGGGCTCGCTGATCAAGGGCCTGATGGCCGGCGCGCTGGGTCTGATGCTCGCGACCATCGGCACCGATCCGGTCTCCGGGGTGAGCCGGTTCACCTTCGACCAGCCCGAGCTCCTCGACGGCATCCGCTTCATCCTGGTGATGGTCGGGGTATTCGCGGTCAGCGAGCTGTTCGTGCAGTCGGGTCTGCCGGCGTGGGAGAAGGCGGGGCGCGGCGAGTCGCGAATCAAGCTGCCGAGCTTCGCGCTGCTCAAGCGGCTGCGCCGCTCGCAGCTCATCGGCAGCGTGATCGGCACCTTCGAGGGCTGCATGCCGGGCGCCGGCGGGTCGATCGCGGCGTTCCTCTCGTACAACGAGGCTCGACGCTGGTCGCGACGCCCGGAGGAGTTCGGCCAGGGCTCGCCGGAGGGCATTGCGGCGCCGGAGACCGCCAACAACACCGTCGCCGGCACCGCCCTGGTGCCGATGCTGAGCTTCGGTATCCCGGGCTCGAACTCGACCGCCATCCTCCTCGGCGGGCTGCTGATCCACGGCATGGACCCCGGCCCGATGCTGTTCACGCGCCATCCCGACTTCGTCTACGGCCTGTTCGGTGGCCTGCTGGTCGCCAACCTCTCCCTGTTCGTGATCGGCATCCTGGTGCTGACGCCGGCGATCTGGCTCGTCAACCGCCCCAAGCCCTATCTGCTGGCGGCGATCTATGCGCTGGTGTTCTCGGGGGTCTACTCGATCGACCACAGCCTCTTCGACATCGGCATCGTCCTCGCCGCCGGCTGCGTCGGGTACCTGATGCGCCTGCTCGGTTTCCCGTTCCTGCCGCTGGTGCTCGGGCTGGTGCTCGGGTACCTGATCGAGGCGAACTACCGGCGGTCGCTACTGCTCACCGGCGGCGACCACGTGGTGTTCGTGCAGGACCCGGTCTCGCTCGGGCTCCTGATTGCGGCCCTGCTGTTCGTGGTCGGCTCGGCCACCCGCGATTTCCGCGAGGCGCGGCGCCGAGCGCGGGAGCGCGAGGCCGGCGCCGGGGGCTGACCATGGGCAGCGCCCCGCTCGACCGCGACGCGCCGACCTTCGCCGATCATCTGGGCACGGCGATGGCCCGGCTACGCCTGGAGGATCTGCCGGCGCGGGCACGCGAGGTGGCGACGCTCGATCTCGTCGACGCGATGGGGCTCTGCCTCGCCGCGCGCCGCGAGGACTACGTGCGGATGCTGGTCGACGCGTGGGACGCCGACGGTCCGTGCACCGCGGTCGGTCACGCTCGTGGTCTGGACGCGGCCGGCGCCGCGGTGGCGAACGGGGTGGCCATCCACGGCGAGGACTTCGACGACACCCTGGAAGGTGCCCCGATCCGGGTCGGGGCGATGGTGATCCCGGCCGCGCTCGCCGCCGGCGAGCGCTTCGGCGCGAGCGGTGAGCGCGTGTTCCTCGGCATCGTGGCCGGCCTGGAAGCGGTGTGTCGTCTCAACCACGTCGCCCCCGGGGCGATCCACCGGGCGTGCTTTCATCCCGTCGGTGTGATCGGGGCGCTGGGCGCCTCGGTGGCGGCCGCGGTCACCCTCGGTCTCGACGCGAGACGCATCGCCTCCGCGCTCGGCATCGCCGGCTCGATGGCATCGGGCATCCTCGAGTACCTCACCGACGGCGCGTGGACCAAGCGCTTGCACCCGGGCTGGGCCGCGCAATCGGGCCTGCGGGCCGCGGTCATCGCGCGCAGCGGTTTCTTCGGGCCGCGGACGGTGCTCGAGGGCGGGCACAGCTTCTTCCGCGCGTTCGCGCCCGGCGCCACACCGCAGTACCAGCACGTCACCGATGGCCTCGGCGAGCAGTGGTACATGGAGCGGATCGTGTTCAAGCCTTACGCCTGCGGGACCATGATCCACCCCTATGTCGACTGCATGCGTCGCCTGGCGGCCGACGGGCTCGATGCCGAGGACATCGAGTCGGTGGTGTGCGAGACCGGCGAGGGGCTGGTCCATCGTCTGTGGGAGCCGCTGGCCGACAAGCACGCGCCGCCGTCGGGCTACGCGGCGAAGTTCTCGATGCCCTACTGCATGGCGGTGGCGTTCCTCGACGGCGACGCCGGGCTCCTGCAATTCACCGACGAGCGCGCGCGCGACCCCGCCGTGCTCGCGCTCGCGCGCAAGATCAGCTACGTCATCGACCCCGACAACGAGTACCCACGCAACTACACCGGCCACGTGCGGGTCAGGCTGCGCGACGGTAGCGTGCGCGAGGCGCGTCAGCCGCACATGCGCGGCGGGGTGCGCGAGCCGCTCGGCCGCGAGGAGATGTTGGCGAAGTTCCGCGCCAATGCCGCGCACGGCGACTGGCCGGCGGCGCGCGCCGAGGCCCTGCTCGCGTTCTGCGAGTCGTTGGCGAGCCTCGGTGATCTGAGCGAGCTGCGCGCGTTTCGCGGCTGAGCCGCGCCGACCGTACCCAAGAACGTTCGACCCGGGAGCGATTCGACCATGGCCGAGACCAAGCCTTCTTCCGCCGCCGCGCCCGTCGCGCGCGAGTTCGCCGAGTGGGCGGCCGCGCTGCGTCCGGCGGACATCCCCGATGCCGTGGTTCGCGCCTGCGCGGACACCGTCGTCGACACCCTGGGCCTGTGCTACGCCGCGCGCGACACCGACTACGTCCGCGCCCTGCGCGCCGCGTGGCCGGGGCAGGGCGAGTGCCTGGTCTTCGGCACCGGCTCGCGGCGCGACCCCGCCAGCGCCGCCATGATCAACGGCACCGCGGCCCACGGCGAGGACTTCGACAACACCTTCGAGGGCTGCCCGGTGCATTCGGGCACCGTGGTCGTGCCGGCGGTGCTGGCCGCGGCCGAGGCCGAGGGCCTGAGCGGCGCGCAGGCGTTGAAGGGCATGGCGGTCGGGCTCGAGGTGATGTGCCGCCTCGGGCTCGCGGCGCAGAAGGGGGTGCACACCGCCGGCTTCCATCCCACCGCCGTGCTGGGGGCGATGGGCGCCACCGCGGCGGTGGCGGCGGCGGCCGATCTCACGCCACGGCAGGCCACCGACGCGCTCGGCATCGCCGGCTCGATGGCGTCGGGCATCATCGAGTACCTGGCCGACGGCTCCTGGACCAAGCGCATGCACGCCGGGTGGGCGGCGCAGTCGGGCCTGCGCGCCAGCGCCATGGGGCGCGCCGGCTTCACCGGTCCGGCGACCGTGTTCGAGGGGCGCCACGGGCTGTTCCACGGCTTCGCGCCGACGGTCCCCTGCGACGTGTCGGTGCTCACCGGTGAGCTCGGCACACGCTGGGACGCGGCACGGGTCGCGTTCAAGCCGTACGCCTGCGGGACCATGGCCCAGCCCTTCGTCGACTGCGCGGTGCGCCTCGGCCGCGCCGGCATCGCGCCGGACGAGGTGGTCGAGATGGTGTGCGAGGTGGGTGAGGGCACCGTCCACCGGCTGTGGGAGCCACTCGCGCTGAAGCAGGCTCCGCCGACGCCCTATGCGGCCAAGTTCAGCACCCCGTACTGCATCGCGGTCGGCTTCCTGCGTGGAGACGCCGGGCTCGCGGAGTACGACGATGCGCTGATTCGCGACCCGGCGGTCCTCGCCCTGGCCGGGCGGGTCCGCTACGAGATCGACCCCGCGGACGAGTACCCGCGCAACTACACCGGCCACATCCGTGTCCGGCTCCGCGACGGACGGGTGGTCGAGGAGCGGCAACCCCACCTGCGCGGCGGCGCGCGGGACCCGCTCACCCGCGAGCAACTGGTCGCGAAGTGCCGGGCCAACCTGCGTCACGGCGGGGTCGCCGAGGGGCTCGCGCGGACCATCGAGCAGATGGCCGATGCCTTGCGCGACGACCACCGACCGCTCGCGCTCGCCGCGCTCGAGGTCGGCGACTGAGCGCTGCAGCGAGCCGGAACGTCCAGGGCGCCGATGCGGGGACGCGAGTAGCATCGTGCGATGCGTCGTCTCGCTCTGGACTGTCTGTCGTCGCTCGTCGCGGTGGGGCTCGCCCTGGCGGTTTGGTGGCCGGGGGCGCCACCGCCGGCCGCCTGGTCGACGCCGGTCGCGGGGCTCGCGCTGTCGCCGCTCGGACGCGCCGACGACCCTCTGGACGGCGCCCTGCCGTCGTCCGCCGCGCTGGCCGCCGACCTCGACCTCCTGGCCGGTCACACACGCGGTGTCCGCACCTACTCCCTGGAGGGGGCGCTCGCCGCGCTGCCGTCACTGGCCGCCGAGCGTGGTCTGACGGTCACCGCCGGGGTGCCGTTGCATCGGGAGCCCCGGGCGAACGCGGTCGAGCTGGGTCGACTGCGCACGGCGGTCGACGCCGGCGCGGTACGGCGGGTGGTCGTCGGCAACGAGGCGGTGCTACGCGGGGCGCTGCCGGTGGCGCAGGTGGCGGACGCGCTCGATGCCGCGCGGGCCGTGCTCGGGGTGCCGGTCAGCACCGCCGAGCCGTGGCACGTCTGGCTGCGGCACCGCGAGCTCGCGGCCCACGTCGATTTCCTCACCGTCCATCTGCTGCCGTACTGGGAGGGAATCGCGGTCGACGATGCGGTGGATTTCGTCGCCGCGCGAATGGCCGAGTTGCGGGCCGCGTTCCCCGACAAGCCGCTGGTGATCGGCGAGGTCGGATGGCCGAGTCGGGGCCGGGCGCGCGGCTCGGCGGTGGCGTCGCCCGAGAGCCAGGCGCGGTTCCTCGCCGCGTTCGTCGCCCGCGCGGCCGCCGAGGGCTACGACTACTACCTCCTGGAGGCCTTCGACCAGCCCTGGAAGCGCCGTGACGAGGGCGCCGTCGGCGCGCACTGGGGCGTCTTCCACGCCGACCGCTCACCGAAGCTGGCCATCGGCACCGGCGGGCGGCGACTGACCGACTGGCTCCCGGCGCTGGTGATGGCCGCGCTCGCACTGCTCGGGTACCGGGCACTGACACGCGATGGGGAGCGGTTGACCGGCACCGGCCGGGTGGCCCTGGCGACGGTGGCGACCGCCGCGGCATGGCTGTCGGCTGCCGCGCTCGAGACCACCGCCGGCCAGTACTGGTCGATGTCGGCCGCGGTGGCGGCGCTCGTGGTGGGGCTCGCCCTCGCCGGCGCGCTCGCGGTCGCGCTGACCGAGGCGCACGAGTGGGTGGAGGCCCGATGGGCGGCGCGCGCTCCGTGGCCCCCGCCGAGCACCGTGCCGGACGATGTCCTGCCGCCGGTCTCGGTGCACCTGCCGGTGTGCAACGAGCCCCCGGAGCTGGTGGCCGGGACGTTGCGCGCACTCGCCGCCCTCGACTACCCCGAGTTCGAGGTGGTGGTGGTCGACAACAACACCCGTGACCGCGCCCGATGGGTGCCGGTGCGCGACCTCTGCGCGCGACTCGGGCCACGCTTTCGCTTCGTGCACGTCGAGCGCCTGCCGGGTTTCAAGGCCGGCGCGTTGAACCTGGCGCTGCGCCGCACCGCGGCCCGCGCCGACATCGTGGCGGTGCTCGACGCCGACTACCAGGTCCGCCCGGGCTGGCTGCGCGAGCTGGTGCCCGCGTTCGGCTCGCCCGAGGTGGTGTGCGTCCAGGCGCCCCAGGATTACCGCGACGGCCACCTCTCGGCGCTCAAGTCGATGTGCGCGGCCGAGTATCGCGGCTTCTTCCACCTCGGGATGCCGGTGCGCGCCGAGCGCAACGCGATCGTCCAGCACGGCACCATGGTGTTGCTGCGCAGAGACGCGCTGGAGGCCGCGGGCGGGTGGGCCGAGTGGAGCATCACCGAGGACGCCGAGCTCGGGGTTCGACTGCTCGCAGGCGGCGGGCGCGCCGTCTACGCCCCGGCGAGCCAGGGGGCCGGGCTCACCCCGGACACCTTCCTCGACTACAAGCGCCAGCGGCTGCGCTGGGTGCTCGGCGCGGTGCACATCCTGCGTGCCCATCTCCGGCCTGGCCCGGCGTCGACCGCACGCGCACTCACCGCCGGGCAGCGCTATCACTTCCTCGCGGGCTGGCTGCCGTGGCTCGCCGATGGGGCGAGCCTGGTGATGGCGGCCGCCGCGATCGGCTGGTCCGCGCTGATGCTGGCGTCGCCTCTTCACTTCGACCCGCCACCTGCGGTGCTTTCGCTGCTGCCGGTCGGCCTGCTGGGCGCGCGGCTCGCCAAGCACGCGCATCTCTACCGCACCGTGGTCGGCGCGCGCTGGCGCGACGTGCTCGGGGGCGGGCTGGCTGGCCTGGCGCTGATGCCGACCGCCGGAGCCGCGGCGCTGATGGGGATTGCGGGCCTGCGACGGCCATTTCGACGCACCCCGAAGCTCGCCGCCCGGCACGGCCTGCTGCGCGCGAGCGCCTCCGCGCAGTGGGAGGCGGTGGCGGCGCTCACGCTGCTGGCGGCGGCAGTGGCGACCGGTGCCGACACCATCGCGCCGGGGCCGGAGCTCACGGCGTGGCGGGTGATGCTGGTGGCGATGAGCGTGCCGTTCCTCGCGGCAGTGGTGGTCGCGCTGACGAGCGCGCTGCCGGCGCTGCGCCCGCGGCCCTATCGTGCGCTCGGCCCGGCGCGCTCGGAGGCCGAGGAGCGGTGACCGCGCTCGGGGTGGTCGACGCCGCCGCCGTCCGGGCCCGCGTTGGCCATCGCCGCGAGCAGGAGCTCGGTGAGCTCGCCCATCCGTGTGGTGGCACGCCCGGTCGGAGCCAGGCCCGCCGCGAAACCCGCCGCGACCAGCCTCGCCGCCAGCCCGCGATGGCTCGTGATCACGTGCACCGGTACCTCGTGGGAGACCCCGGGCCCGGTCACGCTCGCCGGAGGTTGATGGTCGCCGAGCACGACCAGGAGGAGCGGACGGCCGTCGCGGGTGAAGGCGTGTCGCTCGACGAAGCCCGCGAGCGTGGTCAGCGCGTAGCGCACCGCCTCGGCGTAGGCCGGGCTCGGGTCGGCCCAGGGCGGCGCGGCCTCGAGACTGGCGCGAACCGAGGCGACGTCGAACGGTTGTGGACCGAGGAGGCGACTCCAGTCCGGCTGATACGGCGGCACCGGCCGAAACGGGGCATGTGTGCTCACGGTCGGGAAGAAGGCGAGCACCGGGGCGCGCTCACCGGCGCCGAGCTCGGTCGCGGCGAGTCGCGCGAGGGTGAACTGATCGGGGATGCGCCACCAGCCGAAGTCCGGGCCGCGGTAGTCGAGATCGCGCTCGCCGTAGATACGGTCGAAGCCGTAGAACCCGCCCTCCGGCCAGGCGGCCTTGAGCCCCGGCATCACCGCCACCGCGCGATAGCCCTGGGCCTGGAAGCGCTGCACCAGGGTGTCCCGGCGTCGGGTCAGGAGCAGGGCATGGCTCGCGTTGTCGGCGATCTCCATTCCGGTGAGGAAGGTCGAGTGCGCGAGCCAGGAGGCGCCACCGAAGGTCGGTGAGTCGACGAAGGCCGAGACCGCGAGGAGGTCGCGGGCGTCGACCGCGCGCGCGAGCGCGGCCTGGCCAGCCTCGCGGTCAGGGACGTGACGCGGGTCGTCGAATGCGGTGGCGCCGTAGGACTCGACGAACACCACCAGCACGTCGGCGCCGCCGAGTGCGGAGAGATCCGCGATGCCGAGCGGGACGCGGTCGAGATCGGCACGGGCATCGGCGCCGGTGATCGCGTCGTGGACGAAGGCGAGCTGCTCGGCATAGGTCCGCGACAGCGGAAGTGCGTACCAGCCGAGGGTCCCCGCGCCGAGATGCCCGACGAGGTAGCCACCGACGACCACCGCGCCGAGCGCAGCGCACGAGCGTCTGGTCCGCGGCCGGGCGAGCGCGTCCCACAGCGCGACGATGGCGAGGCGGGCGAGCAGATAGAGCGCGGCGAGGAGGGCGAGGGCACCGACCACCACCGCCGCGCTCAGCCACACCGGAACCGTCGCCGCCAGCATCGCGGTCAGGTTCGCGAAGTGCCGCCCGTCCCAGAAGAGGTTGATCCGGCGGCCGAACAGCGCGGGTGCGGTGACCTCGGCGTAGCGGGCCAGCGTGAGCAGCACGAAGGCGCCGGCGAGCCACGGCACGAGGCGGCGTGTGGGCACGCCGCGCAGCTCGCTCACCACTGCCAGCAGCAGGACCAGGGCCGCGAGCTCGACCGAGAGCTCGTGTCGCGTGGTCACCCACGGCGTCGGCCACTGGTTGTGGAAGGTGAGCGCGAGGTTCAGCCCGAGGAGCGCGAGCGCGAGGCGTGCCCAGGTCGTCGCGGCGACGGCCGGTGCCGAGGTGGGAGCGCGGTCGGTGGGCATGGGCGGCAACTATACCGCCGCGGTGGGGCTTCAGTCGTCGAGCACCAGGAGCAGCGGCTGATGGTCGGAGGCCGAGGTCTCGACGTTCACCACCAGCTCCCGGACGCGTGGCGCAATCTCCTCGGTGCACAGGAAGAAGTCGCGGCAGTGCGGCCCCTGCGGCCACTGGGCGCGGTCGTGGACGCCGCAGGTCGGGGCGTGGGTGAGGGCCGGGTGGGCGAGGGTCCACGCGTCGCGATACGGGCCCGTCGCGCCGTCGCCGGTGAGGGCGCGATAGGCCCGCGACGTGGTCTCGAGGTTGAAGTCGCCGCAGAGCACGCTCGCGCTCGGGCGTGGGACCGCCGCATAGAGGCCGTCGGGCGGTGCCGTTGGCGGATGCGCCGCGGCCTCGCCGAGCTCCGCCTGCAGTGCCAGGAGATGGCGCACCTGTGCCTCGCGCTGCGGCTCGGAGTGGAACTCGAGGTGCGTGGTGACGATGCGCAGTGGCCCCGCCCCGGTCCCGACGATCACCTCGGTGGCCTGGCGTGGCATGTGCCTGGTGGTCGGATCGGCGGGCTGTGGCAGCGGGTGGCGGAAGCACTGCAGGACCGGCAGCCGCGACAGCACCACGTTGCCGAACCGCGCACGCGGCGCCGCCGGGTGGGCGTCGGCGGAGAGCCGATCGACGGCCGCGCCGAAATGCACGCTCCAGCCGGGGTAGCGGTGCCGCAGCCACGTGATCTGGTCGGCGCCGTCGCCCACCGCGGAGACATTGCACGCCACCTCCTGCAGGCAGATGACGTCGGCGTCGCCGAGGGCGGCGATGACGGTGGCGATGCGCTCCAGATCGTGGCGGCCGTCGACCCCGAGCCCGGCCTGGATGTTCCAGGAGACGATGCGCATCACTTGATCCCTGCGTGCATGAAGGACTGGACGAACTGGCGCTGGAACAGGAGGAAGGCGACCAGCAGCGGTGCCACCGCGATCAGGGTGCCGGCGGTCACGATCGACCAGTCGACCCCCGATTCCGGAGCGCCGAAGATCGCGAGGCCCACGGTGAGTGGGCGGGTCTCCACCGAGTTGGTGATCACCAGTGGCCACAGGAAGTTGTTCCAGTGGTAGCTGATCGAGACCAGGCCGTAGGCGATGTAGGTGGGCCGGGCGAGCGGGACGTAGACCTTCCACAGGATCTGCATCATCGAGCAGCCCTCGATGCGGGCCGCGTCCTCGAGCTCCCGCGGCACCGTCTTGAAGGTCTGTCGCAGCAGGAAGACGCCGAAAGCGCTCGCCATGTACGGCAGGCCGATGCCGGTGATGGTGTCGACCAGCCCGAGCCGGCTCATCGTGGTGTAGTTCTCCACTATCAGCACCTCGGGGACGATCATGAGCTGCATCAGCACCAGGGCGAACGCGATCTCGCGCCCCGCGAACTGCACGCGCGCGAAGGCGAACGCGGCCAGCGTGCAGAGCACGAGCTGGCCGGCGAGGATGCCGGTGACGAGGGCGAAGGTGTTCAGGTAGTAGCGCGCGAACGGCGCGCGAGCCCAGGCGGTGGCGAAGTTGTCGAGCGTCAGCGGGGCCAGCAGCTCGAAGCGGGTCACGTACTCGGCCGGATGGAACGCGGCCCAGAACGCGTAGAGCAGAGGGGACATCCACAGCAGGCCGAGCAGCCAGGCGGCCCCGGTCTCGAGGTGCCGAAGCGGGCCGCCTGGGGTGACCGCGGAGCTCATCGGTAGTGGATCCGGCGCTCGAGGAGCAGGAACTGAGCGAGCGCGATGGCGGCGAGCGCGCCCAGCAGCACCACGGTGAGGGTCGCGGCGTAGGCCTCGTCGAAGAAGCTGAAGGCGACCTCGTAGATGTAATAGAGCAGCAGTGAGCTCGCGTTGTCGGGGCCGCCCTTGGTGAGGATGAACAGGTGGTCGACGAGCTTGAACGAGTTCATCACCGCGTTGATGAGCACGAACAGGGTGGTCGGCATGAGCAACGGGAAGGTGACGCGGCGGAAGAAGTACCAGCGCCCGGCACCCTCGACGCGCGCCGCCTCCTCGAGCTCCGGCGGTAAGGTCTGCAGCGCGGCGAGGTAGAAGATCATGAAGAACCCGGCCTCCTTCCACACCGTCATCACGATGATGCAGCCGAGCACGGTGGCCGGGTCACCGAGCCAGTTGTGGGCCGGGATCCCGAATGCACCGAGCACCTGGTCGATGAGGCCGATGTCCGGGGTGTAGAAGAACAGCCAGATGTTGGCGACCGCGATCATCGGCAGCACGGTGGGCGTGAAGTACGCCATCCGCACCAGGCCGCGAGCGGGAATGGCTCGATTGACCCACACCGCCATCAGGATCGCGAGCGCGATGCTCGCGGGGATGGTCCCCAGCGCGTACCAGAGGTTGTTCCAGAGCACCTTCCAGAACACCTCGTCGTCGAGCATGAATCGATAATTGTCGAGGCCGACGAACCTCGACGGTCGCGTGGCGCTTCCGGTGGAGAACAGGCTCTGCACCACGGTGGTCACCGTGGGGTAGTGCGTGAACGCCACCAGCAGGATGGCCGCAGGGGTGAGCAGCAGCCATCCGTAGACGTGGACGAGGGCGCGTCGCGACATCGACTCGACTCGTTGCCGGCCCGCCGTGGCGGGCGATCGGGACTGGTGGCGCCCGGCGCGCGGCCGGGCGCCACCGCGAGCGCACCGTTACCGGTAGCGCTTCAGCAGGCGATCGGCCTGGCTCTGGGCCTGACCGAGCGCATCGGCCGGACTCTTGGCCCCGGTCAGCGCCGCCTGGATCGCGTCGTCGAGCAGCTTGCGCACGCGCCCGGTCTGGTAGGTCGAGAGCTCCGCGGTCGCGAACTCGAGCTGGTCACGAGCGACCGCGGCGGGCGGGAACTCCGCCACGTAGGCCTTCAGCTTGTCGGTGGCGTAGGCGTCGGGCCCGGTCCCGATGTAGCCGGTGGCGATGCTCCACTCGGCGGTGCGCTCGGGCTGCGTCATCCACTTGACGAACGTCAGCGCCGCCGCGCGCTCCTCGGGCGAGGTCTGCTTGAAGATGTAGAAGTTGCCGCCACCGGTGGGGGTGCCCCGGCGCTTGCTCGCCGGCAGCATCGCGACCCCGAAGTCGAAGCTCGCGTTGCTCTTGACCGCGGTGAGGTTGCCGGTCGAGTGCCACATGATCGCGGTCTTGCCCTCGAGGAAGTTCTGGCGCAGCGTCCCCCACTCGATGGTGCCCTCGGGCATCACGCCATGGGTCGCGCCGAGCGCGCGCCAGTACGCCAGCGCCTCGACCACCGCCGGCTTGTCGAAATAGGTCTCGTTGCCGGCGCCGTTCATCAGCACCTCGCCGTTCTGCATCGCGAGCGCGCCGAACATCCAGTACGGGTATCCGGTCGACGGGATCATCGCGCCCCAGCGCTCGACGTTACCGGCGGCATCCTTCTTGGTGAGCTGCTTGCCCATGGCCACCAGCTCGTCCCAGGTCGCCGGCGGCTTCTCGGGGTCCAATCCGGCCTCACGGAAGGCGTCCTTGTTGTAGTACATGACGATGGTCGAGCGCTGGAACGGGATGCCCCAGGTCTTGCCCGCGGTGCGTCCGTTCTCCATCAGGCTCGGATAGAAGCTGTCCAGCCAGGCCCGCTCCTCGGCGGTCGAGGCGACGTCGTCGAAGGCGACGATCGCGTCCTGCTCGATCAGCTCGTAGATGTCGATCGAGAACATCACCGAGAGCTGCGCCGGCTGGCCGCTCTTCAGCGCCGCCAGCGCCTTGATGCGGGCGTCGTTGTAGTTGCCGGCGTAGATCGCGTTGACCTTGATGTCGGGGTGCTCGGCGTGGAAGCCGGATACCAGCCCGTCGACGACCTTGGTCAGCGGCCCGCCGACCGCCACCGGGTAGTACATGGTCAGCTCGACCGCGCTCGCCGCGCAGGTGGCGGCTCCGAGGACCAGCCCGGCGGTGAGACCCGCCAGACGTCGTTTCGACTCGCTTCTCACTGTGCTCTCCTCCTTCACTGACTGGCGAGGCGCGACGCCTCGCTCATTGCGTCTCGCTCGCCTCGATGCGACGACCGGACGTCGCGTCGAAGGCGTGGACTGCCTCGCTCGCCCACGTGAGGTGGGCGGTCTCGCCGCCGCGCACCCGCAACCGGCCCGGTACCCGCACCACCACCTCCTGGTCGCCGACTCGGGCGGTGACGATGCTGTCGGCGCCGAGGTAGTCGGCGGCGTGCAGCCGCACCGGGAGCCCGTGGTCTGCGAGCGCGATGTCCTCCGGGCGAATGCCGACGCGGGCGCCCGAGGCCGCCGCCGGCAGCGGCGCGTGGTCGGGCTCGCGCTCGGCCCACCCGGCCCCGCTCGGGGTGAGGATGTTCATCGGCGGTGCGCCGATGAACTCCGCGGTGAAGGTGGTGGCCGGTCGCTGGTAGAGCTCGTCCGGTGTGCCGACCTGCTCGACACGGCCGTCGCGCATCAGCATCACCCGGTCGGCCATGCTCATCGCCTCGGTCTGGTCGTGGGTGACGTAGACCACGGTCATGCCGAGCGACTGCTGCAGGGCCCGGATCTCGATCCGCATCTCGTGCCTGAGCTTGGCGTCGAGATTCGACAGCGGCTCGTCCATCAGGCAGATGGGATGCTCGGCGATGATCGCCCGGGCCAGAGCGACCCGTTGCCGCTGACCTCCGGAGAGCTGGGCCGGCTTGCGATCGAGCAGATGCGCGAGCCCGACCATCGCGGCCACCCGACGCAGCCGCGCCGCGCGATCCGCCGCCGCGACGCGGCGCACCCGCAGCCCGAAGACGATGTTCTCGGCCACGTCGAGATGGGGAAACAGCGCGTACGACTGGAACACCATCGACAGCCGCCGCGCCGCTGGCGAGCGCTCGGTCACGTCCTCACCGCCGATCAGCACGCGCCCGGTGGTGACCGATTCCAGACCCGCGACCAGGCGCAGCATCGTCGACTTGCCACAGCCGGAGGGGCCGAGCAACACCACGAACTCGCCGCTCGCCGCGGCGAGGTCGATGCCGTGCAACACCTCGGTCTGCCCGAAGCGCTTGGTGACTCGCTCGAGACGGATGTCCGACATGTCAGCGGATGCCGGCGGCGCGCGTCGCCGGGCGCGCGGTGTGTAGCTCGACCGCGCTGCGGGCGAGGGTGTCGGCGAGCGGTGGCGGCGGCGGGGCGTCCATGAACAGCGCGTGGACGTCGTCGAGATGGCACAGACGCACCATCGCGTCGGCGCCGACCTTGCTACGGTCCATGACCACGAAGCGGTGTCGCGAGCCCTCGAGCGCGACCCGCGACACCTGGACGTCCCGGTAGTCGTAGTCGAGCAGGGCGCCGTCGTCGCCGATGGTGCCGATGCCGAAGATGCCGTAGGCGAAGCGGAACTGGCGCAGGAACTCCGCCGTCGCCGCGCCGGTCACCGCCTGGTCGCGGCGGCGGACCACCCCGCCGGCGAGGGTCACCTCGAAGTCGGTACGCTCGCTCAGCACAGAGGCGACGCGGAGGTGGTTGGTCACCACGCGCAGGCCCCGATGCGACTGCAACGCGATCGCCACCGCCTCGGTGGTGGTGCCGATGTCGATGAAGACCGTCGCGTGGTCGGGGATGTGGTGTGCCACCAGATTGCCAATGGCGCGCTTCGGCGCGGCGTTGCGCACGCGCCGGCTGGTGTAGGCGAGCGTGTCGGTGCCGGGAGCCAGACCCGCCCCGCCGTGGTGGCGCTCGAGCAGGCGTTGGTCGCTCAATGCCTGGATGTCCCGACGGATGGTCTGGGCGGAGACGTCGAACCGCGCGGCCATCGCCGCAATGGTCACGTAACCCCGCTGGCGGACCATGTCCAGAAGCGCCTTCTGCCGCGCCCCCGCCGCGGTGCCGACCGCATCCTCGCTCACCGTCCCGCCGCCTCCGATGGTCGCGCCATGATGGAAGATAGATTACACGGATGTAAGAAATATGACATTCCCGGCGGTGAGAGAACGACCCGCGGGCGGCGAGTGGCGCGCAGCGAGCGGGATCAGGCGGCGGCGGGCGCCGGGGTCAGGCGCGCCAGGGGCTTCTCGTCGATCGGCAGATGTACCACCGCGGCGGCGAGGCCGAGGACCACGCCGGCCCACCACACCCCGTCGTAGGAGCCGATGGTGTCGTAGAGGTAGCCACCGAGCCAGACGCCGGAGAACGAGCCGATCTGGTGGCTCAAGAACACGATGCCGAACAGGGTCGCCATGTAACGCACACCGAAGATCTGGGCCACGATGCCGGTGGTGAGCGGCACCGTCGACAGCCACAGCAGGCCCATGCAGGCGGAGAAGACGTAGATGGTGACCACGGTCTTCGGGGCCAGCAGGAAGATCGTGATGGTCACTGCTCGCGCGAGGTAGATGCCGCTCAGGCCGCATTTCTTGCTGTAGCGCTGACCGAGCATCCCGGACATGAAGGCACCGGCGATGTTGAACAGCCCGATGAGCGACAGCGAGTAGGCGCCGATGGCCGGATCGAGCCCGATGGAGGCGACATAGGACGGGAAATAGACGGCGATGAAGCTGACGTGGAACCCGCAGACGAAGAAGCCGAGCGTGAGCAGGACGTAGCCGCGGTGGGCGCCGGCCTCGGCCAGCGCGGCGCGTAACGTCTGCTCGTTGCGGGGCTCGCCCTTCGCCTGCTGATCCCGTGGGAGCACGAACGCGAGCGGGATGATCAGGAGCGCCGAGCCGGCGAGCACGAGCATCGCCTGGTGCCAGCCGAAGGCGTGGATGAAGCCCTGGCCGACCGGGGAGAACACGACCTGCCCGAAGGAGCCGGCGGCGGTGCCGAGCCCGAGCGCGAGCGAGCGGCGCTCCGGCCCGACCACCTTCGCCATCGAGGCCATGGCGAGCGAGAACGCGGTGAACGCGACCCCGAGCCCGGTGAGCACGCCGCCGGTCATCCACAGCGCCACCGCGGACTCGGCCTCGGCCATGCCCCACACGCCGGCCATGTACACCACGGCCCCGCCCGCGAGCACCCGCGCCGGCCCGAAACGGTCGGCGATGGCGCCGGCGACGGGCACGCCGATGCCCCAGAGCAGGTTCTGGATTGCCATCGCCAGCCCGAAGGTCTCACGGTCCCATCCGCGGTCGAGGATCATCGGGTCGAGGAACAGGCCGAAGATCGAGCGGATCCCGAAGCCGATCATCGCGATCAGGCAACCGGCGGCGATGACGACCAGGGGCGAGCGCCAGGCGGCGCCCGGGGAGCGAGCGGGCATCGTGAATCTCCGAGAGGGGGACGATGAGGTCCTGCGCGGCGCGCTCGCGCCGCGGGCCGCGACAGTGAGTTCGGCGCCGACGTTTGTCAATGCAACGCACCGTTGCGCCGAGCGGGGGGCGTGGCATGATGCCCGCCGCCACTGCGTCGGGGCTGGAGATCACGCCGGGTCGTCCCGATATCCGGTCCACACCCGACGTGCGCAGCCACCACGGAGCCCGAGATGCAGATCGGTATCGTCGAGACCGGCCGGCCGATGGAGCCGCTGCGCGGTCGCCAT
The DNA here is from genome assembly GCA_024234875.1 of Ectothiorhodospiraceae bacterium. Taxonomy (GTDB): domain Bacteria; phylum Pseudomonadota; class Gammaproteobacteria; order HK1; family HK1; genus JACKNM01. The sequence goes on from JACKNM010000007.1 coordinate 52,364, forward strand.
GGCAGCTATCCCGAGATGTTCGCGCGCCTGCTGGGCGCGGAGGACCCGAGCCTCACCTTCCGGACCTACGCCGTCCTCGACGGCGAGTTGCCGACCGATCCGCGGGAGTGCGACGGCTGGCTGGTGACCGGCAGCGCCCACGGCGTCTACGAGGACCACGAATGGTTGCCGCCGCTGGAGGCGTTCTGCCGCGCGTGCGCGCAGGCCGGTCGGCCGCTGGTCGGTATCTGCTTCGGGCACCAGCTCGTCGCCCAGGCCTTCGGCGGCGCGGTGGTCAAGTCGGACAAGGGGTGGGGCGCCGGTGTGCACACCTACCGGGTGCGCGAGCGTCGCGCATGGATGGTGGACGCGCTCGACACCATCTCCATCGTGGTCTCGCACCAGGACCAGGTCGTGGTGCCGCCACCGGGAGCCGAGGTCCTCGGCGGCAGCGACTTCTGCCCCAACGGCATCATGACCATCGGCGACCACGTCATGAGCCTGCAGTGTCACCCGGAGATGAGCACCGACTTCTCGTCCGACCTCATCGCGATCCGCCGCGAGCGCATGGGTGACGCGGTGGCCGACACCGCGCAGGCGTCGCTCACCACCCCGACCGACCGCCCGGCGGTGGCGCGGTGGATGGTCGCGTTCCTGCGCGGCGTGCGCTGATCGGGCCTCGGGCCCTTTCCGGGGTCCGGTCGGCCGCGTCTCAGGGCAGGTGCCGCGAGCGCGTGTAGCGGCGCCAGGCACTCATCTGGACCGCCGAGGTGCGGCAGTGCACCACCACCGGTCGCGAGCGGACCGCGAACGCCCGTGCGATCTTCTCCTCGACCTCCGACTCCTCGCCGATGGTGATGCCCTCGGCGCCGAAGCTCCGCGCCCAGTCGGCGAAGTCGGGGTTGGTGAGGCGGGTGCCGGCCATGAAGGCACGGTCGGGATAGCGGACGTACGAGTGCATCCCGATCGTCCCGTACATGCTGTTGTCCGAGATCACCATGATCGGGTTCACGCCGTACTGGCGCGCAGTGGCGAGCTCGTTGCCCATCATCAGCGCGCCGCCGTCGCCGATGAAGCAGACCACCTGGGTGCCTGGGCGGCGAAGCCCCGCCGCCACCGCCATCGGCATCCCCGAGCCCATCGCGCCGACCACCGAGGACAGGAACACCTGGCTGCGGCGGAAGCCGATGTAGCGGTGAACGAAGCTGCCGAAGTTGCCGGCGTCGGAGGTGACCGTCGCGTCGTCGGCGAGGTGGCGGTCGACCGCGCAGACGACGGCGGCGAAATTGACGCCGTCGTCGGTCGGCTCCCACGCCTTGGCGAGCAAGCGACGGTGAATGGCGTTGAGGCCGTCGACCCAGGCGCGGCGACGCGCGCCGCCGGCGGGCGCACCGCGGGCGAGCAGGCCCTTCACCACCTCGTGCGGGCTGCACGGGAGCCCGAGCGCCGGGCGCCAGACGCGGCCGACCTCGTCGGCGTCCGGCCACACGTGGACCAGGGGTAGCTGCGGCTCCGGCGCGCTGGGGAAGGTGTACGACTGGCTGACGGTGTCGGTGAGGCGCTCGCCCAACGCCACCAGGAGGTCGGCCTTCCTCATCTCGCCGATGAGGTCGGGCGGCACGCGGATCCCCATGTAGCCGCCGAAGTGGCGGTGGTGGGCGTCGAAGGCCTGGGGGCGCCGATGGGTCGGGCTCACCGGCAGCGTCCACGTCTCGGCCAGGCGCTCGAGGTCGCCGAGCGCGGTGGGATCGCGAACCGCGTCGGCGAGCATCGCGCCGCCGACCAGGACCAGCGGGCGCTCGGCGCGGGCGAGCATCGCCGCCAACTGCTCGAGATCCTCTCCGCGCGGCCCGGCGACGACGCGTGGCCGCGGATGATCGACCGGTGCGTCGGTGGTGGCGTCGAAGATGTCCTCCGGCAGCACCACCGCGACCGGTCCCGGCGTGCCGCTCTCGGCGATGTGGAACGCGCGCGCCAGTGCCTCCGACGCCTGCGCCGGCTCGTTGACCTCGATCACCAGCTTGGTGATGTCGCCGAGCAGCACCGAGTAGTTCTGCTCCTGGAGCGCGAGCCGCCCGAAGTCGGCGCGCTCGACCTGCCCGACGAGCACCACCAGGGGTGTGGCGTCGTGATGCGCCGAGTGCAGCGCCACCAGCGCATTGGCGAGCCCCGGTCCGCGACTCACCATCACCACCCCGGCACGGTCGCGGAGCCGCCCGTCGGCCACCGCCATGAACGCCGCACCGGCCTCGTGGCGGCAGACCACCAGCCGAATGGTGTTGCGCTCGACCAGGGCGCTGGTCAGACCGACGTAGCTCTCGCCGGGAACGCAGAAGATCTGGTCGACGTCGTGGGCCTCGAGGCTGTCGGCGAGCAGCCGTGCAACGGTCTGGGTCATCGTCGAGGGGGTCCTGGCAGCGGCGCGGAGTCGCCGGGGGGCAACTTTGCACCGGATCGAATCGGATGGACACCCAGGAAAGGCGACCATCGGCACCGGCACGAGTCGAGTCCCGCGGCGCGATTGACTACCATCGCCGCTCGATGTGCACCCACGGGAGCCTGCTCGATGCCGGAGTCCTCGGCCATTCGCGACCTCGGCGCGTTCGTCGCCGCCACGACGCTCGACGACATCCCGCCGGAGGTGCGCCATCAGGCGCGCCGCACCCTGCTCAATTTCGTCGCCGGCGCACTCGGCGCGGCGAGCGACCCGACGGTGGCGGCGGCGGCGCGGGTGCTCGGCGAATGCACCGGGCGGGCGACGGTGATCGGTCGCGGGGACCGCCTCGAGCCGATGGCCGCCTCGTTCGTCAACGCGGTCGCCTCGAACCTGCTCGACTACGACGACACCCATCTCGCCACCGTCATCCACCCCGGCGCGCCGGTGGCGCCACCGGCGCTCGCCCTTGCCGAGACGCGCGCGCTCGGCGGAGCCGACCTGGTGCTCGCGACCGCACTCGGCGTCGAGGTCGCGTGCCGCATCGGGTTGTCGGTGTCACCCGAGCATTACGACCGCGGCTGGCACATCACCGCGACTTGCGGGGTGTTCGGCTCGGCGGCGGCGAGCGCGCGGCTGCTCGGGTTGGACGCGGAGGGCGTCGCACACGCCATCGGTATCGCCGCGAGTGCGTCGTCGGGGCTGGTCGAGAACCTGGCCAGCGCGGCGAAGAACGTGGGCGTCGGCAATGCGGCCCGCAACGGTCTGCTCGCGGCCCGCCTGGCGGCCGAGGGCTACGCCGCGGCGCCGACGGCGCTCGAGGGGCGGCTCGGCTGGGCGCGGGCGAGCGGTCGGCCGATGGACCTCGAGGTGCTCACCGGTGAGCTCGGGTCGCGCTGGGAGCTCGCCCGCAACACCTACAAGCCGTACCCCTGCGGAATCGTGATGCACTCTGTGGTCGATGCCGGCCTCGCGTTACGCGCCGGGCTGCGCGACCCGCTACGGGAGGTCGTCGACGTCGAGGTGGCCGGTGACGCGTTGCTCCTCGCCCGCGGCGATCGGGCGGTGACCGACGAGCGTGACGCGCGGGTGAGCATCCACCACTGCGCGGCGGCGGCCCTGCTGTGGGGCGCGGCCGGGGTACGCGAGTTCGGCCGCGAGCGGGTGATGGACGCGGCGGTGCGGACGATGCGCTCGCGGGTACGGGTCGCGCTCGACGCGAGCCAGCCGCGCGGCGCGGCGCGAATGACAGTGCGGCTCGCCGGCGGCGAGGTGTTGGAGACGACGGTCGTCCACCCCAAGGGCAGCGAGGCGGTGCCGCTGTCCGACGCGGAGCTCGAGGCGAAGTTGCGCGAGCTCGCGGCATACGGCGGCGCCCGGTGCGAGCCGGACGCGGTCATCGAGGCCGTCTGGGGGCTGGAGCGGGCGCCGTCGGTGGCGCCGTTGACGGCGCTCGTCGCCGGGCGGTGACGCCGGGCGCGAGCGGCGCGGGAGAGGCCATGCCCGAGCAGACCATCGCCCTGGTGAACATGCCGTTCGCGGCGGCCAACGCGCCGTCGATGCAGGTCGGGCTACTGAAGGCCATCGCGGCCACGCACGGCATCGAGGTGGCGGCGGTGTACGCCAATGTCGAGTTCGCCGCCCGCATCGGCGTCGATCTGTTCGCGCGGCTGTCCGACGTGCACGAGGCCCAACTCGGCGAATGGGTCTTCTCCCGCGCCGCGTTCCCCTCGAACACGCGGGCCGATGCGCTGCCCGGCCGATTCCCCGCCGTCGTCGCCGCGCTCGCGGCCGAGACCGGGACCACCGCCGCGCGGCTGGCGGCGCTGCGCGAGCACGACGCGGTGGCGTTCGTGGCGGAGCTCGCCGAGCGGCTGCTCGCCGACGGTCTTCGCATCGCCTGCTTCACCTCCACCTTCCAGCAGAACGTGGCGTCGCTCGCACTCGCGCGGGAGCTCAAACGTCGTGACCCCGAGGTGTTCTGCCTGTTCGGCGGCGCCAATTTCGACGGGCCGATGGGTGCCGCCTACCTGCGCGCCTTCGAGTGGATCGACGCCGCCGTGGTCGGCGAGGCGGACGAGGCATTCCCCGCCGTCCTCGACGCAGTCCTCGCGGGTCGGCGGCCGCTGCCGGCGATGCCGGGCCTCATCGACCGGTCTCGTCTCGACGACGCGCCCCACGTGGAGCGCGCCACCTTCACGCGCCCCCTGGACACGCTGCCGACGCCGGATTACGGCGATTACTTCACCGCGCTCGAGCGCGCCGGACTCTCGCGCGGTGGGTTCGAGATCCCGGTCCGAATCCCGTTCGAGAGCGCACGGGGCTGCTGGTGGGGCGAGAAGAGCCACTGCACGTTCTGCGGCGTGAACGGGCTCGGCATGGGGTTCCGCGAGAAGAGCCCATCGGTGGTCATCCGCGATCTGGAGATCCTGGCGCGGCGCCATCGCACGGTGACCTTCAGCGCCGTCGACAACATCCTGGGACCGAGGCTGCGGGCGGCACTGACCGAGGAGCTGCCGCGGCTCGGCTACGACCTCGAGCTGTTCTACGAGCTCAAGGCGAACCTCTCGCGCGAGCACGTGCGCGCGCTGCGCAACGCCGGGGTCGACGCGGTGCAGCCCGGGATCGAGAGTCTGAGTAGCCGCCTGCTCACGTTGATGGGCAAGGGCATCCGCGCGATCCAGAACGTGAACGCGCTGCGCTGGTTCCGCCACCACGGAGTCTGGGCGCGCTGGTCGCTGCTCCACGGCTTTCCCGGCGAGGTGGCGACGGACTACGCCGAGCAGGCGGCGATGATCCCGCTGCTGCACCACCTGCAGCCGCCGCAGATGCTGTGCCCGGTGCGCGTCGAGCGCTTCACGCCGTACTTCGACGGCCGCGCGCCGGGGTTCACCAACCTGCGACCCGCGACCGCCTTCGAGCTCGTCTACCCCGAGCACCTGGACACCGCGCAGGCTGCCTACCTGTTCGAGGCCGACTGCGACGTGCTGGTCGGGCCGCAGGCCATCGAGCCCCTGCGCGCTGCCGTGCGCGGCTGGCAGGAGCGCTGGGAGGCCGACGGCATGGCGCCCTTTCTCACCTTCCGCAACGCGCCCGGCGGGCTGTTCGTCGACGACGGCCGGACCGCGCCGGCGGCCCCCAGGCGCCTGTACTGCGAGGCGCCGCTCGGTGACGTGTACCTCGCCTGTCTGGACCGGCCGCGGTCGCTCGCCAGCGCCGGGCGCGCGCTCGACGAGCGCGGCATCGCGATGAGCACGGAGGAGCTGGCGGCGGCGCTCGAGGCGTTCGTCGCCAAGGGGCTCATGCTCCGCGAGGACGATCTGTACCTGGCGCTCGCGACGCCCGCCCGCCATCCGCACGGGGCCCCGGGCGAGGTGGCGCCGAGCTGACCACCGGCGGTGTGCTCACTGCGAGTCGTCGAGCGCCGCGGGGGCTCGGCCGCTGACGGTGCCGGAGCGCGCCGCGACCTGCGAGCGATGGCTCAGGCACACCGCGGGCATGGCCGCCCGGCCCGGATCGACGACGGTGGTGGACGACCCGGATTCCCCACCAGCGCGCGCGGTTGCCTCGGTGGGCCCTCGTCCCGGCCCGGCGGCGGCCAGCCGCGCGAGGTCGAGGGCGTAGGGCCGGCCGCCGAGCACGGTGTCGGCGATGTCGTCGTCCACGTGGCCGAGCCGGGCCGGGGGCAGTCCGACGAGTCCCCGGCAGGGATACAGCCAACCATCGGCGGCGACGTGCACCGCGAAGCGCAGGCCGCAGCCGGCGCCGTCCACCGGCGGCGGCGCATCCGACGTCGCGGGCGGAAGGTAGACGTGGGTGGTGGCCGCGAGCGTCGCGCTGGCGCTGGTGCCGAGCTCGCGGACGCGCGCCATCGGGCCGGCAATCTCGAGGACGCTGCGCCGGCACAGGGCCTCGAGCGCGGTGACCCATCGGTCCGGTGAGGGCGCTCGGCCGTCGGCGGGCAGGCGCAGGGTGAGGCGCTGCATGGGCATGCGCTCGGCGGTCGCCGTGACTTGCTCGAGGTCGGCGTCCGTCGCCACCGGCACCGACAGCTCGAAGCCGAGCGCAAGGGCGCGGCACGCCTCGCCGACGGTCTCGATCGCGACCATGGAGACCGGCATCGCGGGCAGCTTGAGGGCGACGGCGCGGTCGTAGAGCAGATGGCGGTGCGCCGCCACGCCCCCGTGCGCGTGGTGGAGCGCGTCCATGAACCAGCGGTCCCACAGCGCCAGCCACCGGCCGAGCCGCTCGCTCTCGGGCATCAGCCCGGCCGCGCTCGGGGTGAGGGCGGGCACGAGCACCACGCTTCGGAAGCTACCGAGCAGTGGCCGCCGGCCGGTGACGAACGAGACCACGTCGCTCGGGTACGAGGACTCAGTCACCGGCCGCGGCCGGCGGGCGAAACGGCTCCTCGGGGAACAGCGCGCGCAGCGCCGTCACGCAGTCGTCGCGCGAGAACAGACTCCAGCACAGGCTGCAGATGCTCGAGTGCGGGTCCGCCACCGTGACCCCGGCGTGCTCGAGCAGCGGCACCAGGGAACCCACGCCCTCGAACACGATGCGCCGCAGGAGCGGGGAGGCCGACATCTCCGCCGCGATGGCGACGATGGATCGCTCGCGGACATTGCCGAAGCCGAGCGCGCGGGTCTGGTCGAGGCCGGAGCAGCACGGGAACACGTCTCCGGCCGGGTTCACCGTCAGGCTCAGCTCGCGATGACAGGCCGCGGTGAGGTCCCCGCGCGCAAGGAACTCGCCGGGCGCCAGCTCGCGCCCGGCGCGCCCGGTGCTGGCGACGGTCGTGCAGTGGATGCGGGTCGCGGCATCGAGGGCCGCGGGCCGCAACCGCGCGAGGGTGTCGTCGACCCCGTGGTCGCGGCTGGTGAGCACGCGCAAGGTGACCGGCAGGCCGCGCCGGCTCGCCGCCTCGAGCGCGTTGCTGACCGTCTCGCCTTCGACCCACGGCAGGTGCCAGGCATCGAAGCTGACCTCGAGGCTGGTGAGTCCGGCGTCGGCGAGCCGCGCGCAGTGGGCGTCGGCGACCTTCGGGCGGCGGGCCCAGAAGGCGTTGGTGGCGATCGAGATCGATTGAAATCCGGCCCGTGCGGCGGTCTCCACGACCGCCAGGCAGTCGTCGAGGCGCAGCAGCGCCTCCCCGCCGACGAGCTGCAAGCGGGGCTCCAGGGTCGGGACGTCGAGCGCCTGCGCCACCACCCGCAGCAGCACGTCGCGTTCCAACGTGGCGTCGCCGAGGGTATCGGAACCGCGCGGTCCGGCGGACTGGTAGCACATCGCGCAGCGCGCATTGCAGCGCCACGTGCTCTGCAGTGTGAGCTCGCGAAACCGTAGCGGCGCACCGGACGCGAAGTCGCGGCGGCGCGCGCGCTCGGAAGGAGAGGGCGTGGTGATCACCGAGAGCGTGCCGTGGGCGAATCGGCCGTGGCACGCAAGAGGGCGGTCCTCGGGGGCGACGGCGATGCTATTTCTTCGGGCTGGTGATCGCGCCGGAACCGATGTCGGTTCCCTCGGGCCCCATCGCGTGCTGCTCCTTCAGGCGCAACTCCTCGGCCAGGGTGAGCTTGCGCCGAATGGTGACGTCGGTCGTCGACTGCGCGCCGCCGACGACGCCGTCGAGCTGCTCGGGCTCGAGCTCCTCGATGCCAGGCTTCGATTCCTTTGGGTTCTGGCTGGTCATGAGATCCTCTCCACGCCGCTGGTGACGCCGGCCGCCTGGCGGCCGAGCACGGGTAGACCCTAGCGACCGGGTCCGCGGCGGGTCAGTGTCACGGTTCACAGCCTGGACCCGGCGGCAAAGGCCGCCCGATTCGGGTGTGTCGGGTCGCCGGCGGCGTCAGCCCTTGGGGCCGGTAATCCCGCCGGTGCCGATGTCTGACCCCTCGGGCACCATCGCGTGCTGCTCCTTCAGACGCATCTCCTCGGCCAGGGTGAGCTTGCGCCGGATGGCGGCGTCGGTCGTCGACTGCGCTCCGCCGACGATACCGTCGAGCTGCTCGGACTCGAGCTCCTCGATGGCAGGCTTCGAGTCCTTCGGGTTCTGACTGGTCATGAGGTCCTCTCCACGCCGCTGGGGAAGCCGGCCGACTGGCGGCCGAGCCCAGATGGACGCTAGTGCCCGGGGCGAGCGCCCGTCCGTGTCACGGTTCACAGTCACGGGGTCGCGGCGCCTGGCGTCCGACTCCGTCCTCGCGACGCGCCCGGGCGATCAGTCGTAGAGCCGCACCAGCTGGCTCGCGTCGGTCTCTCCCAACCCGCGCGCCATCGCGATGCGCACGAGCTGCGCCGCGGCGCCGGTCATCGGCATCGGCGTGCCGGTCTCGGCGCCCAGCGCGAGCAGGATCTCGAGGTCCTTGCGCTGCACCGAGATGCTGGCGGTGAGGGTGTCGTCGCGGCGCCCGGCATTGGCGCCGGCCACCTGCAGCACGCGTGAGTCGGCACTGCCACCGGCGAGCGTCTCCGGCAGCTGCGCGGCGTCGAGCCCGAGCGCCTCCCCGAGCTTCACCGTCTCGGCCAGCACCGCGAACGTGTTGAGCACCAGCACCTGGTTGCACATCTTGGTCGCCTGGCCGGCGCCGACCGGACCCATGTGCGCAAAGCGTTGACTCGAGTGTGCGACGAGGGGGCGGGCGCGCTCGATGTCGGTGGGCTCGCCGCCGCCGAAGACCACCAGCCGCCGCGCCTGGGCGCCCGGGGTGCCGCCGGTCACCGGCGCGTCGACGAAGCGGGCGCCGCAGGCGTCGTGCAGGTCGGCCGCTATCGCGCGTGCCTGCGCCGGGCTGACCGTGGAGTGGTCGACGATCAGGGTCGACGGCCCGGCGACGGTGGCCACTCCGCGCTCACCGAGCAGCACCGCGCGGATCGCCTCGGCGTCGGTGAGGCAGAGGAAGACGATCGGACACGCTGCGGCCACCGCCGCTGGATCCGATGCGGCGACCGCACCGAGTGCGGTGAGCGGCGCCATCCTGGCCTCGGAACGATTCCACACCCGCAACGCCACCCCGGCGCGGGCGAGATTGGCGGCGATCTCGCGGCCCATGAGACCGAGGCCGATGAAGCCGACGGGACTGCTCTGATTCACGGGGTGCTCCTGCGCGCGGGCCGAGGTTCGCGGCGCATGCTGGCCGGTCGGGGGACGAACGGCAAGCGCCAACCGGCGGCGGCGAGCGCCGGCGCCGGCTGGTGCGGCGTCGAGTCAGGGGCTACAGTCGCCGCCGGCGACCGTCGCGAGCGGTCGTGATCTCGGAAGGAGACACGCATGGCGAAGAAGATCGACTGGTACTACCACCGCAACGGCTGAACGAGTTGTGGGAAAGCGTCCGGGTTCCTGGACGCGCATCGTCTCGTGCCAGAGGATGTCATCCCCGCATCGCGCAAGCTCGGTCGTGACGACGCGACCGATCTGGCGCGCTCGGCTGCTCGAGTGATCGTGGCGAAGGGCAAGAAGGTCTCGGAGTTCACCGTCCGCGGTGAGCCCGGCGAGGAGGTGGTGGCGGCGATGCTCGGCCCCACCGGTAACCTGCGCGCACCCGCGCTCAAGGTCGGACGGACCGTGCTCGTCGGGTTCGACGAGGAGAGCTACCGCTCGGTGCTGCTCGGCTGATCGGCCGAGGATAGGACCGCGCCGCGCGCTCCGAGGGCGGGGCGCGCGGCGCGTGGCTCGCGGATCAGGTCTTCGACGCCTCGAAGATGCTACCCACCGACGCGTCGAGCGCGGCGTCGAACTCGGCATCGGACTGCTGCGCCGTCAGCCCCTCGGTCAGGGCACGCGAGAAGCTCGCGACCATGCCGTGGTTGCGCGCCAGGCGCGCGTTGGCCTCCTCGCGGGAGTAACCGCCCGACAGCGCGACCACCCGCAGGACGTTGGGGTGCGCGATGCACTCGGCGTAGAAGTCGTCGACCTCCGGCAGCGTGAGCTTCAGCATCACGAGCTGGCCGGCGCCGAGCTCGTTCAGGTGCTCGAGGAGCGCCGCCTTCAGCAGCTTCTCCGCCTCGGCCTTGTCGGGGGCGTGGATGTCGACCTCCGGCTCGATGATCGGCACCAACCCGGCGGCGATGATCTGTCGTCCCACCTCGAACTGCTGGTCGACCACCGCCTTCACGCCGGCGGCGTTCGCGCGCTTGATCACCGAGCGCATCTTGGTGCCGAAGATCCCCGCCGCCCTGGCACGCTGGAGCAGGGCATCGAGCCCCGGCATCGGCTTCATCACCTGCGCGCCGTCGGCCTCCGCCGCCAATCCCTTGTCGACCTTCAGGAACGGGACGACCTTCTTGACCTCCCACAGGTAGCTCGCCGAGGGCTTGCCGCCGATGGAGCGGTCCATCGTGTTCTCGAACAGAATCGCGCCGAGGATGCGGTCGCCGCCGAAGCTCTTGCTGGTGACGATCCGGGTGCGCATGTCGTGGATGACCGAGAACATCTCCTCGTCGTTGGCGTAGGCGTCCTCGGAGATGCCGTAGAGCTTCAACGCCTTGGGCGTGCTGCCGCCGCTCTGGTCCAGGGCCGCGATGAATCCGGGGGCGCTACGCAGCTTCTCGAGCTGGTCTTCGCGAGTGCTCATGTTTCGGCTTCAACTCTTTGATTAGAGGGGGAAATCAGCTTGCCGATGATGCCGGAAGGCGACCCGGGACGTCAAGGTGATCGGGGGAGCGGGGGAGATGTGACCTCGTGAGCACGCTGGCGGCGCGCGGCGCGCGCAGGGAACATCTCCCCGGTGATTCCGGTCTCACACCGCAGCCGGCGGTCACGCCGCCGGCCCGACTCGCCAACAACGGGAGCTCGCTCGACGATGGACAGACGTCATTTCCTCCTCGCCAGCGCCGCGGCGCTGGCCGCACCGACCCTGGCAGCCGCCGAGGCCTACCACGTGCCCTACGACCCGGCCACGTTCGCCGCCGCGCGCGACGCCGGCAAGGCGGTCCTGCTCGACTTCTACGCGCCCTGGTGAGGGACCTGCCGCGCGCAAGAGCGCACCGTGCGTGCGCTACTCGACGGTAATCCCGCCTACCGGGCGGTGACGGTGATGCGGGTCGACTGGGACACCCACCGCGACTCCGAGCTCGTGCGTGAGCTGCGGGTGCCGCGGCGCTCGACGCTGGTGATGTTCAGTCGGGGCGGCGAGGTCGGCCGCGTGGTGGCGCAGGTCGACGCACAGTCGATCGGGGCGCTGTTCGAGGCGGCGCTCTGAGCGGCGGTGCCGGCGAGGTCGCCTCGCGTGGCGGCCTCGCCGGACGGGGAGCGACGGGGACGTGAGCCTGTTCTGGGCCTATCTCGCCGGGGTGCTCACCCTGATCAATCCCTGCGTGCTGCCGTTGCTCCCGATCACCCTGGCGGCAGCTCTGCAGTCGAGCCGGCTCGGACCCCTCGCGCTGGCGGCGGGTCTGACCGTGACCTTCGCCGTGGTCGGGCTGACGGTGACCGCGTTCGGGCCGCTCCTCGGGCTCGACGACCGCACCGTGGCTCGGGTGGCGGCGGCGCTGATGGTGGGGTTCGGGCTGCTGCTCCTGCTCCCGCGGGGGCAGTTGCTCCTCGCGCGCCTCGCCTCGCCCCTGGCCGACCGCGCCAACCAGGGTATCGCGCGGGTCGCGGGTGACGGACTCGGCGCCCAGTTCCTCGTCGGCGCGCTCCTCGGCGCGGTGTGGTCGCCGTGCATCGGTCCGACGCTGGGCGGCGCCATCGGCCTCGCCGCGAGCGGGGACGGGCTCCCCGAGGCCGGCGCCACGATGCTCGTGTTCGGGCTCGGGGTCTCGAGCGTCCTGGTGGCGCTTGCCTACGGGTCGCGCGAGGTCCTCGGCGCGCGCCGCGCACGCATGCAGCGCTGGATGCCGTGGGCCAAGCCGTTGCTCGGCGCGACGCTGGCGGTGGTCGGTGTCGCGATGCTGCTCGGCGTCGACAAGCGCATCGAGGTCTGGCTGCTCGACGTCCTCCCGGTCTGGCTGCAGGACCTGTCGGTCGCAATTTGAGTGCGCCCGCCACCGACCTCGTGCGGGCAGTAGGCGGCGAGCGGCCGCTCGACGGCCGCTGTCGGAATTCCTTACAGATCTCAGGTGCAGCAGACTGCCCGCGGGCGAAATCGGCCGGCCCGGAGTGACTTACCGTCACCGGCACGATCCGTGCTTGGGTGATCGTGAATGCTCGGCCCCGCCGCCTTCGCCTCGCCGCGCACGTCGCGCGGCGGGGCGGGGTGTTGGCAGGCTGTCAGGGCTTTCCACCGTGCGAGCGGTTCACTATGGTGTCGCCTCCCGAGCGCGCGCGCCGCGCGCGACACCACCACCAGAGGAGCGCGAGATGAAGCGCATCATCGCCACGCTGTCCGTCGTCCTGCTCGTGGCCGGCGGCCCGGCGAGCGCCGAGCCGGGCGACTACTCGACGTTGCAGATTCTCGTGAACCTGGTCTCGCCGCCGCCTGCCAACAACCCGGTGACGCCCGCCCAGGCGAACGACGACTATCCGTTGCTGGTCAACCCCGCGGGCTTCGACGACGGCTTCGACCCGTCGCTCTACTACACCTGGCAGACGGTTCAGCTCCATCCGGACACCGATGCGGTCTGCGGCAACGGCTCGCCGTACAAGTTCTTCGTCAACCGCGCGCCGACCACCAGCAACATGGTGGTGTTCATGGAGCCGGGCGGCGCGTGTTGGGACTACGAGAGCTGCACCGGCGGCTCCCTGCTCGGCGCGCGTAACCCGAATGGCGTGCCCGACGACTACCTCGCGCTCGACAACTTCTCGACCGGGCTGTCCTCGCCGTTCATCTTCCGCTTCCACCCGTACAGTCGCACCAAGGTCCAGGCCTGGACGATGGTGTACGTCCCGTACTGCACCGGTGACGTCTACACCGGCGACTCGATTGCCGAGTACACCAGCGCGGACGGCACCGACACCATCCTCTGGCACCACAACGGCCTGCGGAACGTGCGCGCGGTGATCGCCTGGCTGAAGAACAACATCGAGCGCCCGGTGCAGATGCTGTCGACGGGCTGCAGCGCCGGCGGCACCGGCTCGCTCTCGAACTACTACCACCTGCGTCGCGACATGGCGCCCGACCTGGGCTTCATGCTCAACGACTCCGGCCCGATCGTCTCGGCGGTCGCGAATGCCGGCGCCGGCACGCCGTCGCCGTCGTATCCGCTGCACACCCAGATCCGCGACGTGTGGGGTCTCGACGCCGCGAGCCCCGGCGAGATGGCGCCGCTGGTCTATCTCGCCGAGATCCTCCCGGGCTTCGACACCGACGACATGGGGTCGATCTCGACCGCGCTCGCCAGCCAGTACCCGAACGACCGACTCGGGCACACCCATTTCTGGCAGGACTACAACTACTCCCGGTACTCCTACGAGGACTTCTACCCCTTCATCAACCAGGCCCCGAGCCCGGCAGTGGGTGAGTTCTACACCCGCCTGCTGTGGTGGCTGGACACCGTGTCCCTGGTGCAGCAGCTCGCGCCGCTGCCGAACTACGGCGTCTACATCCCCAACAACCGCGACCTCAACGACAGTCACTGCACGACCATCGTCGACTTCCGTCACGGCGACATCCAGGAGGCGGGGCTCGAGCTCGAGGACTTCATCGACAGCCTGCTCGATGGCACCGGCCCGGTGCTGAACGCGGTGGAGCTCGACTGGAGCGCGGACTTCGCCAAGCCGCAGGACCCGCTCTACGAGCTGATCGACCAGCTCCTCCTCTGAGCGGGGGCGGCGCGACCGGTCGGCGGTGTCTCCTCGACGCATCGTCGCGCTGACGATCGCCGCCGCCGCGACCGCGACGGCGGCGGTGCTGTGGTGGCCGGCTGGACCGGCGCCGGGGGAGGGCAGCGCGCCGTCTCCCCCGGTGGCCGCGAGCGCACAGGCGCCGGCCCCGCCGCCGGCGCTCGCCGCGACGCCGGTCGACGAGAGTGCACGGGCCTCCGCCGGGGATGCCTCGGTGGCTGCCACACCGGCGCCGCCAGCGACCGCTGCCGCGAGCCCTGCCGACCTCGCGCACCTGCTCGGTGACGCCGACGACGTCCGCGACCGCATGCGCCGGATGGTCGAGGCCCCCGAGTCCATGTCTGCCGAAGAGCGTGCGCGCGAGGCCGCCGCGCTCGGCCGCGAGGTCGACCGCCTGGAGGCCTCCGGGCGGGTCCTCCCGGCGCAGGCCTTGTTGTTGCGCACGTTGCTGCTGCGGGCCACCGCAACCGACGACGAGACATTCCGGCGCCAGGCGCGGGCGCTGGCAGACGCAAACCAGGCGCAGCTCGCGCCGCGTCGAGCCGAGGCCGAGCGTGCGCTGCGCGAGCAGGGTGCCGAGTACCAGGCGCGTGCCGCGGCCATCTGGGCCGAGATCAAGGCGTCCGATGCGTACCCCGACGAGGCGAGCCGCAAGCGTGCCCTGCGCGAGCGCTTGCATGCGCTTCGGGTCGAGGTCTATCAGCGCTGAGCGACCTCGACCAGCACGGCGGGCCGGTGCGCGGCAAGAGAGCTGCCTGACGGGCGCGATGCCCCTCGTCGTGCATTCTGCCTGGGACCACAAGGTGTCTTCGCCGACGTTACGGCGGCGTTCCGTTCCCATCGATGTGTCGCCGGTCAAGCTCTGCCTCGGTGGCGCTGCGACGGCACAGTGGCGACGGGGTATGCTCGGCACATCGACGGCTCGTATCGGTTTCGGTCTCCCCGGTCATCGACCCGGAGGATTGCCCAGAGGTGCGTAGCGGACGGTCCACAGCGCCCCTGACGCCGACCCAGCGCGATCTATATCTGCACTGGCTTCGTCACGCCTCCGGCGGCACCGGTGCGGTCGGCATCTCCGTGGACGTGGGCGAGCCCCTGGACCCGGCTCGCTGGCGTCGGGCGGTCGAGGCGGTGGTTCGCGCCGACGAGGTCGCCTCCAGTCGCCTGGTCGTCGACGGCGCGGTGCCGCGCCTGGAGCGGATCGACGGCGCACCCGGCGAGCTTCGCGTCGCCACCGCGCGCGACGCGGCCTCCGCCGCGGGCCTGGTCGACTCGACGCTCGACGAGCCGTTCGACCTCTCCGCCCCGGGGCTCGTGCGCAATCTGCTGGTCGAGCGCGCCGACGGTGGGGCGACCGTGGGGGTGGTGGCGCCCCATCTGCTCCTCGACGGCTTCGGGTTGCGCGCGTTCCTGCAGCGGGTCGCCGACGCCTACCTCGCGCCGGACGGGGCGCAGCCCCGGCAACGGCGCGGTGCGGGCAGCTTCTTCGACCACGCCGCCCGTGACTGGTCCGGCCTCGACGCGCCCGAGCGGGTGTCGGCCTGGCGTGCGCGCCTCGTGAACGCGGCCACCGCGGCCGACCTCGGCCCCCCCGCCAGGACCACGCCACCAGTCCGCGCGGCCGAGACGGCGGTGCTCGACGCGGTGCTGGTGGAGGCGATTCGGGCCCGGTGTCGGGCGCTCGGCACCAACGTCGGTGCCTTCCTGCTGGCGGCATTCGCGATCACCCTGGGCAGACTGATCCATGCCGAGCGCGACGTCGTTGTGCTGGCGGTGGTGGCCGGTCGACCGCGCGAGCATCTGCGCACGCTCGGTTGCTTCTACCAGGTGCTGCCGTACGTGCTGTCGGCGGAACGGCTCGACGGCGCGACCACGCTGCGCGCGCTCGGCGAGCACATCGGCGACTACCGCGCCGGTCTCGGCGCCGATGCCGAGGTGTCGATGCAGGCGCTGGAGGCCGCTCTCCCCCCGGGCGCCCTGCGCTGCTACTTCAACCACAGCCCGTTCGCGATGGTGGACCTCCTCGGCGAGAGCCGGGTGGCCGCGATCCACGATCGCTACCCCCCGGGGGAGCTCCACCTGGTGAGCGTGGACGCCGGCGCGGAGATCCGGCTCGCCTGCCACGGCGAGCCGGGCGCCCCGGTCGTGCCGCGCTTCCTCGAGCGACTGGTCGCGGTGTGCGCGCGGCTGGCGACGCAGGAGGGCGCTCTCGAAGCGGTCGACCTGCTGCTGCCCGGGGAGCGCGAGATCCTCGTCCGTCGGCCCGCGGTCGCGCCGGGCGACACCTGTCGGTCGGTGGTCGCCCGGATCGCGGAGCAGTTCACGGCCCGCGCCGAGGCGGTGGCGGTGTGCTCGCCCGACGGGCCGGGGCCGGGTGGTCGACTGACCTATGCCGAGCTGGACGCCGAGTCGAGTCGGCTCGTCGGGCATCTCGCGTCGCGCGGGGTGCGACCGGGCGATCGGGTGGCGGTGCTGGCCGAGCGCGGCCCGCGGCTGGTATCGGCAATCGTCGCCGTGGCCCGCGCCGGGGCTGCGTGCGTGCCGCTCGAGCCCGAGCACCCGGACGCGCGCCTGTGCGCCCTGCTCGACGACGCCGCGCCGCGTGCGGTGTTGGCCGACAGGGCGCACGCGGCGCGCGTCGCCGGCGGCGGCCGGGTGTTGGTCGACCTCGACGAGGCGGCAGCGACCCCGGCGCCGACCTGTCCGCCGCAGCACGCGCCGGCCCCGACCGACATCGCGTACGTCATCTACACCTCGGGCTCGACCGGTACTCCGAAGGGTGTCGAGGTCACCCACCGGAACCTGGCCCGGTTGCTGGACCAGCAGCGCGCCGAGCTCGCCTTCGTCGCCGACGACGTCTGGACGCTGTTCCACTCGGTGGCCTTCGATTTCTCGGTCTGGGAGCTGTGGGGCGCGCTGGTCCACGGCGCGCGGCTGGTGGTGGTGCCCCGAGCGCTGGCGCGCAGCACGCCGCGCTTTCTCGGCCTGCTGCGCGACGAGGCGGTGACCGTCCTCAACCAGACGCCGACCGCCTTCCTCGCGCTCGACGCCGAGGACGCCCGAGCGCCCTCGGCGTCGGCGGCGCTCGCGCTGCGGCTGGTGATCCTCGGCGGCGAGGCCCTGAACCCGGCGGCACTCCGGGGCTGGATCGCGCGGCACGGCGACCGTCGGCCGCAGCTGGTGAACATGTACGGGATCACCGAGACCACGGTCCACGTGACCTATCGACCGCTCGCGGCGCGGGACGTGGACGGCGGCGGCAGCCCGATCGGGCGGCCGCTACCCGATCTCACGACCTATCTGCTCGACCGCGGCGGTCGGCCGGTGCCGCCCGGTGTGGTGGGCGAGATCCACGTCGGCGGCGCCGGGGTCGCGGCCGGATACCTGGGGCAGCCGGACCTCACCCGGGAGCGGTTTCCCCCCGACCCCTTCGTGCCGCGGGACCCGGCGCTGCCGGCGCCGCCGAGGATGTATCGCTCCGGTGATCTCGCGCGCTGGGTGCGAGCACCGGACGGCGGGCTCGAGCTCGAGTTCCTCGGCCGG
Source organism: Ectothiorhodospiraceae bacterium (assembly GCA_024234875.1). Classification (GTDB taxonomy): domain Bacteria; phylum Pseudomonadota; class Gammaproteobacteria; order HK1; family HK1; genus JACKNM01. Next base: position 70,042 of record JACKNM010000007.1, read on the forward strand.
CGTGACGACCAGCTGGCCCTCGGCGGTTATCGGGTCGAGCCCGGCGAGGTGGAGGCGGCGCTGCTCGGCCATCCGGACGTGGGGCAGGCGGCGGTGGTGGCCCGCCAGGCGGAAACGCCGGGAGCGGCGCCACGCCTGGTCGCCTACGTGGTGGCGTCGCCTGGTCGGACCGCGCCGGAGTCGAGCGCGTTGCGCGCCCATCTCGGTGCGCGAGTGCCGGCGCACATGGTGCCCGTCACCTGCATCGTGCTCGACGCGCTGCCGCGCACCGCGAACGGCAAGCTCGACCGCGCCGCGCTCCCCGACGCGGCCGCACCCAGACCGCACCTCGACCGGGCGCCGGTCGCGCCGCGAACCGATCGCGAGCGCGAGCTCGTCGGACTCTTCGAGTCGGTGCTCGGCCTCCGCTCGGTGGGGGTCGAGGACGATTTCTTCGCCCTCGGAGGGACCTCGCTCGCGGCGATGCAGCTCGCGGCGCGGGCGCGGGCCGAGTGCGCGCTCGATCTCTCCCTGGTGTCGGTATTCGACTGCCCGACGGTCGCCGGCCTCGCCCGCCTCGCGTCGGCCGCGCACGCGGTCCCGCCAGGGTCGAAGGGCGCGCCACCCGCCGATGTCCTGCCGGCGGATGCCGACCCGGCGCTGCGCCCGCTCACCTTTGCGCAGGAACGCGTGTGGTTCGTCCTCGAGCTCGAGCCCACGAACCGCGCCTACGAGTTCCTGTCGGTGCTGCGCTTGCAGGGTCGCCTCGACGTCGACGCGCTGGAGGCGAGCCTCGCCGCCATCGTGCGCCGCCACGAGATTTACCGCACGACCTTCGAGACCGCGCCATCGGGGCCCATGCAGCGCGTCCATCCGCCGTGGCGGCCGGCGCTGCCGGTCACCGATCTGCGCGCGCTCGAGCCAACGGCTCGCGAGACCGCGGTGGAGGCCGCGACGCGCTCGATTCGAGCGGACGCCTTCGCCCTGGACCGCCTGCCCCTGGTCCGCTGGCGGCTGCTCCGGCTCGCCGACGACGACCATCGTCTGCTCCACTTCGAGCACCACCTGCTGCACGACGGGTGGTCGTTCGTGCTGTTCCTGCGCGAGTTGCTCGACGGCTACGAGGCCGGACCGGCGGCGATGACCCCGGCGCCGCCACAGCCGGGGGCGCTCGCGGCGCGCCAGCGCGCCTGGCTCCAGAGCGAGGGTGCGCGGGCGCAGCTCGCCTACTGGCGCGAGCGGCTGCGCGGTGCGCCACCGGTGCTCGACCTGCCGAGTGACCGACCGCGACCCGCCATCTCCGCCCACCGGGGCCGCGCGCAGCGGGTGGATCTCGGCGGCGAGGCGACGACGCGGCTCCGCGACTTCGCCGCCGCCAACGGCGTGACCCCGCACATGGTGCTGCTGGCCGCCTTCGCCACCCTGCTCGGGCGCCACGCCGACGCCGAGGAGGTGGTGATCGGCGCCGGCGTCGCCGGCCGACACTGGGCCGGGGCGGAGCAGGTGATGGGGATGCTGATCAACAGCGTGGCGCTCCGCGTCGACCTCGCCGGGGCACCCGACACGCGGGCTCTGCTCGGCCGCATCCGCGACACCACCGTCGCCGCCTACCGCCACCAGGACGTGCCGTTCGAGGCGGTGGTGCGCGCGGTCAATCCTCCGCGCAGTGCGAGCACGCACCCGATCTTCCAGGTCATGCTCACCTCGTACGACGGCGACATGCCGGCGTTGTCCCGCCCAGGGCTCGAGGTGACGGTGGAGGAGGGGCTCTCCACCGGGACCGCGAAGCTCGACCTCAACCTGGTCGCCATCACCCGCGCCCGCGCGAACGGCCGGCCGAGTCTCGAGCTCATCTTCGAGCACGACGTGGAGCTGTTCGACGACGTGCGGGCGCGGCGCATGCTCGAGCACCTGCAGCGCCTGCTGAGCGCGATGATGGCCGAGCCCGAGCGGTCGATCTGGCAGCTGCCGATGGTCACCGAGACGGAGCGACGGCGGATGTCGGTCGAATGGAACGCGACCGCGCGCCCCTATCCCCGCGACAGCGGCATCTGCGACGTCCTGGCGAGGCGCGTGGCCGAGGCGCCGCACGCGGTGGCGGTGGTCGCCGGTGACCGCCGGTTGACCTATGCCGAGCTCGACCACGCCGCGGCGCGGCTCGCCGGACGACTGGCCGCAGCCGGGGTCGAGCCCGGGGACAACGTCGGCGTCGCCCTGGAACGCGGGCCGGAGCTGGTGGTGGCCCTGGTCGCGGTGCTGCGGGCCGGCGCCGCCTACGTGCCGCTGGACCCGACCTATCCGCCCGCGCGGCTACGGCGAATGGCCGCCGACGCCGACATCCGCTCGGCGGTGGTCACCGCCGCCACCGCCGCGCGCATCGGGGCGATCGGCGTGGTGTGCCTCTCGCCGGACGATGGCTCCGCAGGGGAATCGTCGGCGGCGCCGTCGGTCGCCCTCGGCCGCGGCGCGGACCCCGCCTACGTCATGTTCACCTCCGGCTCGACCGGCAGACCCAAGGGGGTGCGGGTCACCCACCGCGGCGTGCTGCGGCTGGTGCTCGGGGTCGACTACGTGCGCCTCGACGCCGACTCGGTGGTCGCGCAGCTCGCACCGAGCGCGTTCGATGCCTCGACGTTCGAGATCTGGGGCGCGTTGCTCAACGGTGGGACGCTCGCGATGGCGCCGCCGGGCGAGCTGTCGCTGTCGGAGATCGCCCGCTTCCTCGCCACCACTGGCGTGAACACGCTGTGGCTGACCGCGGGACTGTTCCACCAGATGATCGACCACGAGCCAGATGCCCTCGCCGCGGTGCGCCAGGTCGTCGCGGGCGGGGAGGCGCTGTCACCGAGCCACGTCCGGCGCGCGCTCGCCCGGCTGCCGGCCGGAGCGCGACTGGTCAACGGTTACGGCCCGACCGAGTGCACCACGTTCGCGTGCTGCCACGTGATGGACCGCGACAGCGCGGTCGGGTCGACCGTCCCCATCGGGCGGCCGATCGCCAACACGCGCGCCCACGTTCTCGACCGCCACGGCGAGCCCGCCCCCATCGGGGTGGCGGGCGAGCTCTGCCTCGCCGGCGACGGGCTCGCGCTCGGCTATCTCGGCGCCCCGGATCTCGACGCCGCGCGCTTCGTGCCCGTCGACCTGCCGGGGGAGCCCGACGGCCGGGTCTACCGCACCGGTGACCGCGCCCGCTGGAGCGAGGACGGGACGTTGGAGTTCCTCGGGCGCGCCGACCGTCAGCTCAAGATCCGCGGCTTCCGCGTCGAGCCGGCCGAGGTCGAGGCCGCCCTGCGGGAACATCCGAGAGTGGCCGACGCACTGGTCACCACCTGGGAGGTCGGGCTCGACGACCACCGCCTCGTCGCCTATCTCGTCGACGCCGGCGAGGCAATGGGCGGCGACGACGTGGTCGGCCTCGTCGCCACGCTATTGCCCGCCCACCTGATTCCGACCGAGTGGGTCTGGCTGCCGTCCTGGCCTCTCACCCCGGAGGGCAAGATCGACCGCGCCGCGCTGCCGGGACGGGACGTGCAGGGGCGCCTCGGCGACGCAGCTCCAGCGGCCAGCACCGCCACCGAGGCATCGCTGGCCGCGATGTGGTGCGAGTTGCTGGCGCGGCCGCTGGTCGGTATCGACGAGGACTTCTTCGCCCTCGGCGGGCATTCGCTGCTCGCCACGCGGCTGATGAACCGGATCCGGGCCGAGCACGGCGTCGAGTTGCCGTTGCGGGATCTCTTCGATGCCCCGACGGTACGCACGCTCGGCGCCCGGGTCGACGCCGCACGCGCGGCCGCCGCTGCCACCGCCGCGGCCCGCGCCCATCGTGAGGTCGGCACCCTGTGAGCGCGCGCGATCTCCTGGCGCGGCTGCGTCGGGCGGGAATCCGCATCTGGGCCGCCGGCGCCGACCTCGGCTTCGACGCACCCGTCGGCGCGATGACGCCCGACCTCCGGGACGAGGTCCGTTCCGCCAAGCCCGAGCTGCTGGCGCTGCTCGTGAGCGAGGGCGGGGCGCCGGCACCGGCACCGGCCGCGCCGCCGCCCGTCCTGCGCCCGATGCCACGCGACACGCGCGCGCCGCTGTCCGACGCCCAGCGGCGCCTGTGGCTGCTGAGTCGGGTGCGTCCCGGCGGGACGGAGTACAACCTGGTGCGGGTGCTACGCCTGCGTGGCCCGCTCGACCCGGTGGCGCTGGAGCGCGCGCTGGTCGCGCTGGCCGAGCGTCACGAGGCACTGCGCACGACCTTCGTCGCCGTCGACGGCGAGCCGATGCAGCACATCGCCGCGCGGCCGACCCTCGCGTTGGAGCGCATCGAGCTCGCGGGCCTCGCGCCCGCGGAGCGAGCGGCCCGCGTCGAGTCCCTGGCGGCCGAGGCCTACGCGACCCCGTTCGATCTCGAGCGAGGGCCGCTGGCGCGGGCTCGCCTTGCGCGGCTCGACCGGGCGGAGCACGTGTTGGTGCTCGCCATGCACCACCTCGTGTACGACGGCTGGTCGGTCGGGGTGCTGCTGCGTGACCTCGGCCATCTGTATCGGCGCGAGCGCGGCGCGAGCGTCGAGCCGCTCGCATCGCTCGCGGTGCACTACGCCGACTATGCGGTGTGGCAACGGGAGATGCTGAGCGGCCCTCGCATCGAGCGCGGCCTGGACTACTGGCGCCAGACGCTGGCCGAGCTGCCGACGGTCGACCTGAGGCCCGACCGTCCACGGCCGTCGGTGCCCGACCATGCGGGAGCGGCGGTCTCGGCCCGGCTCGAGCCAGCCCTCTGGGAGCGGATCGGCGCGCTCGCTCGGCGTACCGGTACCACCGCCTTCATGGTCCTGCTCGCCGCCCTTGCCTGCGTGTTGCGCCGACACACCCGCGACGACACCGTGGTCGTCGGCACGCCGGTCGCGAATCGGCCCGACCGCGCGCTCGAGCCGCTGGTCGGGTTCTTCGTCAACATGCTCACCCTGCGCACGGTGGTGTCGCCGGGGTCATCGTTCGAGGCGGTGCTGAGCGCGGTCCGCGACGTCGTGCTCGGGGCCTGGGAGCATCAGGAAGTCCCCTTCGAGCGGCTGGTCGAAGATCTCGAAATCGCTCGAGATACGAGTCGTAATCCACTGTTTCAAATAGTTCTTGCGCTTCAGTCCGACGAGCTCGAAGGGGTGGATTTCGGCGATCTCGCGATCGAGATCCCGGTCCTGGCAGTGCGCACCACGCGCTTCGACCTGGAGCTCCACGTCACCCCACGCGCGGGCGGTGGGGGCGCCGACGCGCGACTCGTGTATGCGACCGCTCTGTTCGAGCGCGCGCGAATGCAGCGTCTCCTCGACCACCTGGTGCGGCTCACCGAGGCCGCCACCCGTGCTCCGGGCACCGCGGTGGCCGACCTCGACATGCTGGATCCGGCGGAGCGCGGCCGGGTGCTGACGGAATGGAACCGGACCGAGCGCGACTTCCCACGTCACTCCACCGTGCCCGCCTTGCTCGCCCGGCGGGCGGAGGCGATGCCGGATGCGCCGGCGGTGGTCGGTGCCGACGGCCACCGGCTGACGTTCCGCGCCCTCGACGCTCGGGCGCGGGAGGTGTCGGACCTGCTCGGGCGACTCGGCGTCGGTCCCGGGGCGGTGGTGGCGGTGCTGCTCGAGCGCACGCCGGAGATGGTGGCGGCCTGGCTCGGGGTGATGCAGGTCGGGGCGGCCTACCTGCCGCTCGACCCGGCGCTGCCCGAAGGCCGCCTCGACGGACTGCTCGCGGCGGCCGCGCCGGCCGCGATCGTGGCCGCTCCGGGTGGCCATTCCAGCGTCATGGCGCGCCGCTTCCCGGTGCTGGTGGTCGCCCCCGGTGCTGCATCGGTGCTCGGCGCCCCCGCCGCCGCCACCGCCGCGGGGTCGGTCCCGGGCGAGCTCGACCCGGAGTGCGCGGCGTACGTCGTCTACACCTCCGGCTCCTCGGGGGAGCCCAAGGGCGTGGCGGTCAGCCATCGGGCGCTGCAGAACCTCGCCACCTGGCATCGACGCCATCACCGGGTGGGCCCACGGGATCGGGTGAGCCAGCTCGCGTCGGTCGGCTTCGACGCCTGCGTCTGGGAGGTGTGGCCGAACCTGCTCGCCGGCGCCTCGGTGCACCTCGCCGACGATGCGACCCGGCTCGATCCGGCGCGGCTGTGGCGTTGGCTGGCCGAGCGCCAGATCACGCTCGCCTTCTTGCCGACACCGCTCGCGGAGGCGGCGTTGCGCCAGCCGTTGCCGCGCAACCTCGCCCTGCGCGCGCTGCTCACGGGCGGCGACCGCCTGCACGGCAATCTCCCGCCCGGCCTGCCGTTTCCGGTGGTCAATCACTACGGGCCGACCGAGTGTGCGGTGGTGGCGACGTGCTGGGAGGTGGACCCCGCCGAGCCTGGGGCGCCCCCGATCGGGCGTCCGATCGACAACGTCCGCGCCTACGTCCTCGACGACGCGCAGCGACCGGTGCCGATCGGGGCGGTCGGGGAGCTCTTCCTGGGCGGCGAGAGCCTCGCCAACGGCTACCACCGCAGACCCGATCTCACCGCGCTCGCCTTCGTCGTGAGCACCCTGCCCGAGACGGGCGGGCGGTTGCTCTACCGCACCGGCGATCTGGTGCGATACCGCGACGACGGGGCGCTCGAGTTCGTCGGTCGGGTCGACGATCAGGTCTCGGTCCGGGGGCAGCGCATCGAGCCGGCCGAGGTCGAGGCGGTGCTCGACTCCGACCCCGCGGTCGCGGAGTCGGTGGTCGGCGTGCGCGCGGCCGGCGCCGACGCCGACGAGGACGCGCGGCTGGTGGCCTGGGTCGTGCCGTCGGCCGCGTGGCTGGCGGGCGAGCGACCGGCCGCGCTCGAGGCGCACACCCGTGCCTGGCACGGCCTGTACCAGCAGACCTATGCCGGTGGGGTGGCCGAGTCGGGGGTGCCCGAGGATCTGGTCGGCTGGCGTAGCAGCTACACCGGGGAGCCGATCCCGGAGCACGAGATGCGCGACTGGGTGCGTCGGACCGTCGAGCGCATCGCGGGCCTCGCTCCGCGCCGAGTGCTCGAGATCGGCTGCGGCACCGGCCTGCTGCTGGAACGCCTGGCGCCGGGGTGTGAACGCTACGTCGCGACCGACTTCTCGCCCGCGGCGCTGGCGCGGGTGCAGGGGCTGCGCACCCGCCGCGCGGATCTGGCCCACGTCGAGCTGCGCGAGGAGGCGGCGACCGGGACCCCGGTCGGCGAGCCGCGGAGCTTCGACACCGTGGTGTTGAACTCGGTGGCCCAGTACCTGCCGGACGGTGACACCCTGCGCGCGGTGGTGCTCGCCGCGGTCGACGCGGTGGCCGATGGGGGACGCGTCTTCGTCGGCGATCTGCGGTCGCTGCCCCTGCAGGAGGCGTTCCACGCGTCGGTGCAGGCCGCGCGCGCCCGGCCCGAGATTGGCGCGGGTGCGCTGGCCGCGCGCGTGCGCCGACGCGTCGCGCTCGACCGCGAGCTCTGTGTCGACCCGTTGCTCTTCCACGCGATCGCGGCCGACTGTCCGCGCGTCGGTGACGTCGAGCTGCGTCTGAAGCGCGGCGACGACGACAACGAGCTGACGCGGTTCCGCTACGACGCCATCCTCCACGTCGGCCCGCGGGCCGAGCCGCTCGACGAGTCCGGGTGGCCGGAGTGGACCGGCCAGGGCCTCGACCTCGACCGGCTGCGGGCGATGCTCGCGGCGCACCCGGAGATCCTCGGCGTGCGCGGCGTGCCCGATGCCCGAGTGGCGGCCGACCTCGCACTGGCGGCAGCGTTGCGACGGGTCGCGGTCACCGACGACTCACTCGCCACGCTGCGCCGGGCGGCAGAGGCGAGCGCGCGCGCGGCAGTCCATCCGCGGGCGGTCCAGGCACTCGCCGACGCCGCCGGTTACGACGTCGAGCTCGCGCCCGGCGCCGGCACGCCGGGAACGTTCGATCTGGTGCTACGACGGCGCGGCGACGCGCGGTCGAGCGTCTTCTGGTCGCGCCCGCCGGTCGCGCGCGACGGCCGTCCACTCACCAACGACCCGATCGCGCTCGCCCTGACCACGCGTCTGGCGGCGGCGGTTCGGGCCCACGCTCGCGAGCGGCTCCCGGCGGCGATGGTGCCGGCGGCGGTGGTCATGCTGCGCGCGCTACCGCTGTCGGCGCATGGCAAGGTCGACCGGGCCGCGCTGCCCGAGCCGCTGCCCATCCGTCTGCTCGAATCCGAGGCGGCGGCACCGGAGGGCGACCTCGAGACCACCATCGCCGCGGTGTGGTGCGACGTCCTCGGGCTGGACAGCGTCGGACGGCGCGACAGCTTCTTCGATCTCGGCGGGCACTCGCTGCTGGTGCCGCGCCTGCAGGCGCGGCTGGAGCGCGCCCTCGGTTGCGAGATCCCCACCGTCGCGCTGTTCCAACACCCGACCGTGGAGGCACTGGCGGCGCGTCTCGCCACCGCCGGCGGCACTCGCGCAACCACGTCCACCGACCAGACCGCGGTCCGTGCGGCGCCGACTCCGGCGCGGCAGCCGGGCGCGGTGGCCATCGTCGGCATGGCGGTGCGGCTGCCCGGGGCGTCGGACCCGGATGCGTTCTGGGACCTGCTCTGTCGCGGTGGCGAGGGCATCCGGCGCCTCGACCGTCAGACCCTGCTCGCGGCCGGCGTGCCGGCGGCAGTCGTCGACGCCCCCGGCTATGTGCCCGCGAAGGCGATTCTCGACGATGCGGACTGTTTCGACGCCGAGTTCTTCGGGCTGCCACCGGCCCAGGCGGCGGCGATGGACCCGCAGCATCGGGTGCTGCTCGAGTTGGCATGGGAGGCGCTCGAGCGTGCCGGGCACGAGCCGGCCGGGTTCGCGGGTGACATCGGCATCTGGGTCGGGGCGAGCGCCGGCGTCGGCCCCGCCGCCGGTGTCGACGCGCCGTCGGCCGCCATCGCCGATCCGCGCCACGATCTGCTCGCGACCCGCATCGCCTACGCGCTCGACCTGCGCGGACCGGCGATCGGGGTGCAGACCGCCTGCTCGACGTCGTTGGTGGCGGTGCACCTCGCCTGTCGCGCACTCCTCGACGGCGACTGCGATCTGGCGCTCGCCGGCGGCGTCGCGATCAAGACGCCCTCGCTCCGCGGCTATCGCCACGAGGCCGGCGACGTGTTGTCGCCAGACGGCCACTGCCGTCCATTCGACGCCGCGGCCGCGGGGACGGTGCCGGGGGAGGGCGCCGCGCTGGTGGTCCTGCGTCGTCTCGACGACGCGCTCGCCGACGGCGACACGATCGAGGCGGTCGTCCTCGGCACCGCGGTGAACAACGACGGCGCGGACAAGATCGGTTTCACCGCGCCGGCGGTCGAGGGGCAGGCGCGGGTGATCGCCACGGCCCAGGCGCGTGCCGGGGTCACGCCGTCGGAGGTCCGTTACGTCGAGGCCCACGGCACCGGCACCGCGCTCGGCGATCCGATCGAGGTGGCGGCCCTGGGACAGGTGCTCGGCCCGACGCCGCCTGCGCCGTCCGCGCCGCGGTGGCTCGGGGCGGTGAAGTCGAATCTCGGCCATCTCGACGCCGCGGCCGGGGTGGTGGGCCTGGTCAAGGCGGCGCTCGCGGCGCGCCATGGCGAGGTGCCGCCGACGCTGCACTTCCGTTCACCGAATCCTGCCCTCGACCTCGACGCCGCCGGGCTTCGCGTGCCGACGGCGGTGGAGCGGTTCGCGCCCGGGCCCGGCGGGCGCCGGGTCGCCGGGGTCAGTGCGTTCGGGATCGGCGGCACCAACGCCCACGTGGTGCTCGCCGAGCCACCGCTGCCGACGAGCGCCGCCGCCGAGCCGGCTGGCCCGCAGGTCCTCGTGCTGTCGGCGCGGACCGAGGCGGCCTTGGGGGTGGCTGCCGCGCGCCTGGCAGCGTATCTCGCCGACCATCCGGAGCTCGCGCTGGCCGATGTCGCCCACACGCTCCGCCGCGGCCGTCGGGCCTTCGAGTGGCGCCTGGCGATCGAGTGCGCGGACACGCCGGACGCGGTCGCGCGGCTGCGTGCCGCGGCGGGCGATCCGTGCTCGGCCGGCGCGCGTCGAGCGGCCGCGTCCGGCGACCCAGGGCCGGCGCTGCGCGCGGGCGACGGCGCCGCGCGGGCGGTCGCGCGCTGGCTCGACGGCGCCGACGTCGACTGGGGTGCGGTGGACGCCGGGCGGCGGTGCCGGCGGGTGGCGCTGCCGGGCTATCCGTTCGAGCGACGACGATTCGCGGTGCCGGCGCACGAGCGGCGCGCGGACCGCGCGACCGCCGGGATGTCGACGGGCGGGGAATCGGGCGGGCGCATCGCCGACGTCGGGCGGTGGTTCCACGTTCCCGGCTGGCGGCGGGACGCACCATCCCCGGCAACCCGCCAGCCGTTGCTCGAGCGCGCCGTGATCGTCGGTGGCGCCGGCACTCGGGACGCCACCGCGCGTCGGCTTCGCGCGGTCGGGGTCGCGGTCACCGAGGTCGACGAGATCGGGGCGCTGCCCGGCGGCGGACGGCCCGCGGTGGTGATCGATCTCCGCCTCGCCGATCGGCCCCCCCTCGCCACCGCCGATGCGGCGGCCGACGCGCTCGCACGCATCCTGACCCTGGTGCGCGCGGTGGACCGGTGCGCACGGGACGACGGCGACGCGGCGTCGGTGCGCCTGGTGGTGGCGACGCGCGGCGCGCTGGACGTCGTCGGTGGCGACCAGGTCGACCCGCTCGGCGCGGTGGCGCACGGGGTCGCGCGGGTCGTCGGTCAGGAGCTCGCGCACCTGCCGTGCACCGCGGTCGACCTCGATCCGCGCCGGGACGCCGACGGGGCGGCCGAGGCCGAGATCCTGGCCGAGGTCGCGACCGGCGCCCCGGCGCCACCGCTGATCGCGGTGCGCGGGGGCCGGCGGTGGCGGCCCGACCACGAGGCGGTGGTGCTCGGGGCGGTCGCGCCGTCGGCCCCGCCGCTGCGGACCCGTGGGGTCTATCTGGTGACGGGTGGTCTCGGACGGGTGGGCCTCGCGCTGGCCGGTCATCTGGCGCGGTCGGTCGCCGCGCGCCTGGTCCTGCTGGGCCGCGCGCCGGCGCCCCCGGCGGCGGACTGGCCAGCGCTCGCCCGCGCCGGCGAGGGGCGGCAGGCCGAGCTCGCGCGGACCCTCTCGGCGCTGGTCGAGGCCGGCGCGCAGGTGATGACGGTCGCCGCCGACGTTTCCGACGCCGCCGCGCTGCGGGCCGCGGTCGAGGCCGCCGAGACGCGCTTCGGCCGCCTCGACGGCGTGGTGCACGCCGCGGGATGCACCGATCCGACGACGTTCGCCGCGGTCACCGAGCTCGACCTGTCGGCCTGCCGAGCGCAGCTCCGGCCGAAGCTCGGTGGCCTGCTGACACTCGACGTGGTGCTCGGCGAGCGTGCGCTCGACTTCCGGGTCACCACCTCGTCGCTGTCGGCGGTGCTCGGTGGACCACGCCTCGGCGCCTATGCCGCCGCCAATACCGGCCTCGACGCGCTGGTGGAGGCCTCGCAGCACGGCACCATCGCCGGTGCCGCCTGGCGTGCAGTGGACTGGGACGCGTGGCGATTTCCCGACCGCGCCGGGGTCGGTGTCCAGGGCGAGCTGTACCTGAGCCCCGAGGAAGGCGCCGACGCCTTCGCCCGCGCCCTGCGTGCGATCGCGATCCCGCGCCTGGTGCTCTCCACCGGCGCGCTCGCCCCACGCCTCGCGCGCTGGGGCGGTGGCACCACCGCGGTCGGCGCCGGCGGGGTGAGTGGCACCGAGGCCACCGGCACACGCCAGCCCCGCCCGGCGGCGGCCGCGGCCTACGTCGCGCCGGTCGGGCCGGTGGCCGAGGCCATCGCCGAGGTCTGGGCGGACATGCTCGGCATCGAGCACATCGGTGCCGACGACGATTTCTACGCTCTGGGCGGGGAGTCCCTGCTCGCGACCCGGATGGCGAGCCGCCTGCGGGCGGTGCTCGCGGCCGAGGTCAGTGTCGACGACATCCTCGAGGCCTCGACGGTCGGCACGCTGGCGGCGCGGCTCGCGGCGCGCACCTCGCCGCGACACCTGCTCGGCCGACGGTTGCAGGCCATGCCCGCCGCGGCACGCGCCGAGGCGCTGGCCCGACTGCGCGAGCCGCCGCGATGAGCACGCGATTCCGGGTCGCGCTGATCAATCCGCCGTTCGCGGCGGTGCACATTCCCTCGATCGCGCTCACCCAGCTCCGCGCGGTGCTGGCGGAGCGATTCGGCGCCGAGGTCGAATGCGATCTCCACTACCTCAACCACGCGGTGGCGCGGCGCATCGGCGTCGAGCGCTACCGCGCGGTCAGTGACTCGGTCGCCGCCACCATGGCCGGCCTCGGCGAGTGGCTGTATCGAGACAGCGCGTTCCCCGGCCTCGACGACAACGCCGACGTCTATCTCGCGCGCCATGCCCACATGCTCGGCCTCGATCGCGATGCCGCCGCCCGGTGGGCGGCGCTGCGGCCGGAGCTCGACGCCCAGCTCGACGCCCTGGTCGACGAGTGCGACCTGGCCGGTTACGACGTCGTCGGGCTGTCGACGATGTTCGCGCAGACCACCGCGAGCCTCGGCGTGGCGCGCAAGATCAAGGCCCGGCGGGCGGAGGTGGCGGTGGTGCTCGGCGGCGCCAACTGCGAGGGGACGATGGGCGCCGCCATCGCCCGCAATGCGACCGCGATCGACTACGTGGTGTCGGGTCCCGGGCTCGAGACCTTTCCGCGCCTGGTCGAGTGCCTGCGCGACGGCGAGCGCGAGCGCGCCGCGGCCCTGGCCGGGGTCGTCACCCGCCACCATCGACCCACCATCGCGGGGCGTCCGGTCATCGGCGCCGAGCGACCGATCGACCAGCCTCCCACGCTGGACTACCGGAGCTTTCTCGATTCACTCGCCGACCACTGCCCGGACGTCGAGCCCTCGCTGCTGTTCGAGACCTCGCGCGGATGCTGGTGGGGCGAGCGTGCCCACTGCACCTTCTGCGGGCTGAACGGCGAGACGATGGCCTACCGGGCGATGTCGCCGGCGGTCGCGCTCGACCATCTCGGTCGGCTGTTCGCCGACGCGCCGACGGTCACCTCGTTCAAGTCGGTCGACAACATCCTGCCGCGGGAGTACCTGCGCAGCGTGCTCCCGTCACTGCGCCCGCCGCGCGGGGCGCGCCTGTTCTACGAGGTCAAGGCGGATCTGAAGCCGCACGAGATGGCGGTGCTCGCGGGCGCCGGGGTGACCGAGATCCAACCGGGGATCGAGGCGCTGGCGACGTCGACGCTGCGCCTGATGCGCAAGGGCACCTCGGCGTTCCAGAACCTGAGCTTCCTCAAGCTCTGCCTCGCCCACGGGGTCGAGCCGGTGTGGAACCTGCTGGTCGGATTTCCCGGTGAGGACGAGGCGGTCTACGCGCGCTACGTGGACATGCTCCCCGCGCTCCACCACCTACCGCCGCCGAGCGGCGCCTACCCGGTGCGTTTCGACCGTTTCAGCCCCTACCACGCGCGGCCGGAGGACTTCGGGCTGGTGCTCGAGCCGTACCCCTTCTACGCCATGGTGTTCCCGTTCGGTGCGGGCGACCTCGCGGATCTCGCCTACTTCTTCGCCGATCGCGGTGACGCCGGGGACTACGCGGTGGCCGCCGGGCGATGGCTCGGGCGACTCGAGGCGCGGGTGGCGGCGTGGAACGCGCGCTGGCGCGCGCCCGGTCCACCGCCGAGGCTGGTGCTGGGGGAGACCGACGGGGGTGCCTTGGTGCACGATACACGCGGCGCGACCGCGGTCGAGCACCGGCTCGACGCGCTGTCCGCGCGCGTGCTCTCGACCCTCGACCGACCGGCCACTGTCGCTCGCCTCGTCGAGCGATTCCCCGACGCCGACGAGCGATCGCTCGCGCGTTGCCTCGACGCGTTGGCGGGGCGCGGGCTGGTCTTCGAGGAGGACGGGCGCTACCTCGGCCTGGTGACCCACGACGCGCGCGAGGTGGGCAGGATTTGACGACATGACGCAGCTGCGACGACCGCCGGCGCGGGCCGGTGGGTTCTGCTTCGACCCACTCCCGGGCTCGCCCTTCGGCACGCTCGCGCGAGCCGAGAGCGGGGCCGGGCTGGCGGCGGTGATGGCGGCGGCCGAGCGCTCGCCCGACGTCTTGCCGGCGGCGATGGACGCTGCCGACGGCCTGCTGGTGTTGCGGGGCTTGCTCGAGATCGCGAGCGCGCCGCGGCGGCTGGTCGAGCTGAGTCGCCTGTTCGGGCCGGAGGTCGAGGACTATCGCCTGGCGCTGGTGCCAGCGAGCATGGTGCACCCGGAGGTGCCCGAGATCCTGATCGTCTCCAACGTCGCCCCGGTCAGTCGCCAGCCACCGGCGCGTCCGGTGCCGCCGCTCACCGCCGACGGCCGACTGCCGACCCAGTTCCCGCACCGTCGTGGCTGGCATTCCGATCAGAGCTATCGTCGCCCGCCACCCGACGTGTCGCTGTTCTACGCCATGCAGCCGACCCCGCAGGGGCAGGGGCAGACGCTGTACGCGAACGGGATCGCGGCCTACGAGGCCCTGCCGCCCGAGCTCGCGCGGCAGGTCGAGGGGCTCGTCGGGCTCCACACCCGCTCGGGGACCGGTCGCACGGAGCAGGCGGTGCGCGCTGGCGAGACACCGCGGCCCCTCGCGCCCCACGAGCGCCCGCAGCGCCAGCCGGTGGTTCGCGTCCACCCGGTGACCGGCCGACGCGCGCTGTTCCTCTGCGAGGCGGGGCAGATGGACTGGGTCGACGGCCCGTTCGTGGGCATGGAGCCGGGGCCCGACGGGGCCGGTGCCGAGCTGCTCTACGCGCTCATGCGTCACGCCACGGATCCCCGCTTCACCTACACCCACGAGTGGGAGCGCGGTGACCTCGTCATCTACGACAACCGCACCGTGCTGCACACCGCGACCTGGTTCGACGCCACCGCCCACGAGCGCGTCATGTGGCGCACCACGGTGATGGGGAATCCGGGGCCAGAGTACGCGGGGGAGGCGCGGAGCTGGCTTGTCCGCTCGAGCTGAGCGAGCGGTGGGTGGTCGGTCGTCAGGAGCGCTCGGCGAGGCGCTGGGAGCGCCCGAGCACGTGCCACAGGCTACGCACGTCCTCGCGAGGGGCGCGCAGCACCAGGGTGATCGCCACCTCCTCGGTCGCGGCGAGGAGGGCGACGACGACCGCCAGCCGGAACGGCCAGGCGAGGTCGAGCCCGAACAGTGCGAGCACGCCGAGGCCCATCGTCAGCGCGCCGAGCTTGGCGGCCCAGGTGTGGTATCCGGAGGCGACGCCGAACTTCGCCGCCGCGATCGCGGCCGGAACCACGATGCTGGCCACCGCGCCGGCGAACCAGGGCGCCTCGCGCAGCAGGATCTGTGGCCAGGCGAGCCAGGCCACCAGCGGGATGCTGAGATAGAAGGCGAAGTCGGCGATGCTGTCGAGGCGGGCGCCGAACGCCGACGAGGCGCCGAGCCAGCGGGCGAGGAGGCCGTCGGCGAAGTCGGTGGCGAAGGCGAGCGCCATCAACCCCACCAGGGCCACGCCCGGCAGGTCGAGGGCCGCGCCGGCGACCAGCACCGGAACCAGCACCAGCCGCGCGACGGTGATGGCATTGGGCAGCGATTGGAGCCGCATCGCACTCGTCCGCGCTCAGCCCGCGCGCCGAGCGGGCGGTCTCCACGACCGTCGCGGACCGCGACGCGCTGGCGGCGGCGAGCGCACCAATTTGGCTCGCCGCTCGGGGCGTGCATTGACGTCGATCAATCGGTGTCGAATCAAGTCCCGTGCGCCCTGGTCGCCGCGGTGGGAGGAGACTGAAGCCGATGGCCGTCGACCTCGGGGGCTTCCGCCGCATCGCCGCCACGCTCGCGCAGCCGAACTACGGAATCTACACCCTCGGTAACGCGGTCTCGCTGATCGGGACCTGGGTGCAGCGGATCGCGGTCGGGTGGCTGGCGTGGGATCTCACCGGCTCGGGTGCCTGGCTCGGTCTGGTGGCGGCCGCGGATCTGGTTCCGGCGGTGCTCGTCGGCCCGGTCGCCGGTGCCTTCGCCGACCGCGTGCCACGGCTCGCGATCATCCGCGTGAGCCAGATGGTGATGATGGTGCAGGCCGTCGCGCTGGCCGTCCTCACCGCCATCGGCGTGCTCGGCATCCACGGCCTGCTCGGCCTGGTGCTCCTCGGCGGGGTGGTGATGGGCATCAACCAGCCGGCGCGACTGGCCCTGATCCCGAGTCTGGTGCCGCGCGACGACCTCGCCACCGCGGTGGCGATCAACTCGATCATGTTCAATCTCGCCCGCTTCCTCGGCCCGGCGATCGCCGGCGTACTGATCGTGCACGGCGGGGTGGCGGCGGCGTTCGCGGTGAATGCCGGCTCCTTCGTCGCCTTCCTGGTCGCGCTGTCGCGCCTGCGGATCGCGACCGAGGAGGACACCGGGCCGGCACGGCGCGGCTCGATCGGGATGGACGTGGTGGACGGTGTCCGCTATGCGGCGCGCCATCCCGGCATCGGCCCCCTGCTGCTGGTCGCGTTGGCGCTCTCGCTCGGTGCGCGGCCCTACGTCGAGCTGTTGCCCGGCTTCGCCGCCGCGGTGTTCGGCCGCGGTGCCGGGGGGCTCGCGACGCTCGCTTCGGCCATCGGCATCGGCGCCATTCTCGGCGGGCTGTGGCTCGCGCAGCGACCCGGTACCGCCTCCGCCGGCAGCGCCCGGAGCGGCCCGGGGGTCGGGTTGGCGACGATCGCCCTCGGCAGCGCCGCGCTCGGCGCCGCCGCGGTGACGCTGTTCGCGCTGACCGAGCGCTTCGCGCTGGCGGTGGCGATCGCGGCGGCGTCCGGTGCGTTCATGGTCGGCACCGGGATCAGCGTGCAGATCCTGCTCCAGATGGCGGTGGCCGGGCGCATGCGTGGGCGGGTGATGAGCCTCTACGGGATCATCTTCCGCGCCGGCCCGGCCGCCGGCGCGCTGGCGATGGGCATCGCGTCGGAGTGGGTCGGGCTCGGACCCGCGCTCGCGGTCGGTGCCGCGATCGCGCTCGGCGTCGCGAGTCTCGCCTGGCTACGGCGTGAGGCGGTGGCGACCGGGCTCGCGGCCGACGCGCCGGACGCGCCGCCGGCGGCGCGGACCGCGGGCGATTGAACCGGCGGCGCGCGCGGCGCATCCTCTCGCCCGAGGCCCGACCACCGGCCCCGCACCACCACCGAGGAGACCATCGATGCACGATCTCGTCATTCGCGCCGGCACCATCGTCGACGGTACCGGCTCCCCCGCCTACACCGGCGACGTCGCCATCGACGGTGACCGCATCACCTCGGTGGGCGGCAAGGCCGGACCCGGGCGGCGCGAGATCGCGGCATCCGGCCTCCTGGTCACCCCGGGCTGGGTCGACATCCACACCCATTACGACGGCCAGGCGACGTGGGATCCGGTGCTGGCACCGTCGTCGATCCAGGGCTCGACCACGATCCTGATGGGGAACTGTGGGGTCGGCTTCGCCCCCGCCCGACCCCAGCACCGAGCCGAGCTGATCGAGCTGATGGAAGGGGTCGAGGACATCCCCGGCATCACACTGACGGAGGGACTTGCCTGGGACTGGGAGACCTTCCCCGAGTATCTCGACGCCCTCGACCGTCTGCCGCGCGCCATCGACGTCGGCGCGCAGATGCCGCATCACGCGCTGCGGGTCTACGTGATGGGGGAGCGGGCCATTCGGCGCGAGGCGGCGAGCGCCATGGACATCGCGGACATGCAGCGCCTCACCCGTGAGGCCATCGCCGCCGGCGCCTTCGGCTTCACCACCTCGCGCACCGACCAGCACAAGACCCGCAAGGGCGAGCTGGTTCCGGGTCGTTACTCCGAGGTGGAGGAGCTGGTCGGCATCGGCGAGGCGCTCGGTGATGCCGGGGCCGGGGTCTTCGGTCTCATCTCGGACTTCGAGGACGAGGCGGCGGAGCTCGCCTGGATGACGCGTCTGTCGCGGGACACCGGGCGGCCGCTGTGGTTCCTCCTCACCGACCGCGCCTACGATCCCGAGCGCTGGCGCCGGCTGCTCGACGGCGTGCACCGCGCGCGCTCCCAGGGCGCGCCGCTCACCGCGCAGGTGGCGGGGCGGCCGGTCGGTCTGATCCTGGGGCTCGAGACCTCCCTCACCCCGTTCTCGATTCGCGCCGCGTTCCACGCCATGGAGGACATGCCGCTTCCCGAGCGCCTCGCCCGCCTGCGCGATCCGGCGGTGCGCCAGGCGATCCTGGACGAGCCGGTGTCCGAGCATCTGCTGTCGATCCTGCCGCCGCTGTCGCGCCAGATCGCGACCCGGTGGGACCGGCTCTACCTGCTCGGCGACCCACCGAACTACGAGCCGGAGGCGGAGCGCAGCATCGCCGCCATCGCAGCTCGCGAGGGCCGGGACCCTGCCGCGGTCGCCTACGACTACCTGGTCGGCGGCGACGGCACGCGGACCCTGTTCTTCCCGGTCACCAACTATGTGACCGGGGACCTCGCACCGGTGCAGTCGATGCTCGAGGATTCGTGCACCATCCTCGGCCTCAGCGACGGGGGCGCCCACTGCGGGGTCATCTGCGACGCGACCGCGCCGAGCTTCATGCTCACCCACTGGGCCCGCGACCGCGTGCGTGGCCCGCGCCTGCCGCTGGAGTGGGTGGTGAAGCGCCAGACCAGCGAGACTGCCGGCTTCTTCGGCTTCGACGACCGCGGCCGGCTCGCGCCCGGACTCAAGGCCGACGTCAACATCATCGACTTCGACCGCCTCCGCCTGCACCCGCCGCGCATCGTCCACGACCTTCCGGCAGGCGGTAAGCGCCTGATGCAGAACGTCGACGGCTACGTCGCGACGCTGGTCGCGGGGCAGCCGGTGTTCGAGCACGGCGAGGACACCGGGGCGCGCCCGGGCCGCCTGGTGCGAGCCGGGCGGCGGTAGCCGGCCGCGGAGGAGGGGGACAGGCGCCGCCTGCGGCGGAGCCAGTCCCCCGCCGGGGCGGTCAGTCGCGGGCCGGCGTCGCGCGCGCCGCCGCCAGCGCGGTGCGCAGCTCGGACTCCAGCGCTTCCAGCCGGGCGGTCGCCTCGGCGCGCCGGGCGCGACCCTCGTCGGCGATCTGCAGGCTCTCCTCGATGGTCTCGACCAGCGCCTGGTTGGCCCGCTCGACCGCCTCGATGTCGAACACCCCGCGCTCGAGCTCCTTGCGCGCCTCGGCGTTTCCGAGCTTGAGGTTGCGAGCGTTGGCCTCTAGCAGCTCGTTGGTGAGGTCGCTGGCGTCACGGACCGCCGCCGCGGCCTCGCGGGAGCGTTGGATGGTCACCGCCTGGGCCAGCTGTTGGCGCCACAGCGGGAGCGTGTTGGCGGTGGTCGACACGATCTTGTTGACCAGGCCGCGGTCGTTCTCCTGCACCAGGCGAATGCTCGGCAGGGCCTGCATCACCACCTGGCGCGTGAGGCGGAGATCGTGCAGGCGTCGCTCGAGCCCGTCGCGTGCCGCGCGCAAGTCGCGCAGCTTCTGGGCGTCGAGCATGGCGCCGCTCGCGTTGGCGGCGCGCTCCAGCGCCGGCACCTCCTCGGCGTCGACCTGTCGGAGCTTCTCCTCGCCGGCGGCGAGGAAGCGCTCGAGCTGGTGGAACCCGTCGAGCGTCGCGTCGTAGAGACGGTCGAGGCTCGCGATGTCGGTCAACAGCGTGGTCTTGTGGCGCTCGAGGTCGTCGCCGATGGCGTCGATCTGCTCGCGCACCTGCTCGTAGCGCTGCAGGAATCGCGCCACCGGCTTGCCGGCGCCGAACAATCGCTCGACCAGGCTCGGCTTGCGATTGGGGTCGATGTCGTCGAGGTCGAAGCCGCGAATGGCACCGATCATGCGGTTGAGGGCCTCGCCGGCCGGGCCGGTGTCCTTGTTGCGGACGCGGTCGAGCATGTCGTCGGACAACGCCGCCACTCGCGACTGGGCGGTGGAGCCGAAGTGGACGATGGCCTGTGAATCGCCGAGATCGATCTCGGCCACCAGGGCGCCGATCGCGGTGCGCTCCGCCGGCAGGGCCGGATCGATGCTGGCGACCGCGACCGGGGGCGGTGGCTGGCTCACGTCGGGGGTCTGGGCGTCGTCTCGCTCGCTCATCGATGGGTCCCTTGCGTCGTTGTCAGTCCAGCCCCTCGCGGCGCATCTGCTGCGCGAGGACCTCGATCTGGATGTCCAGATCCTGGATGTCGCGGTGCTGCAGGCGGCGATGCTGCTCGGTGAAGGTGTCCTCGATGGTCTCGAGGACGCGGCGAAAGCTTTCCTCCAGGGCGCCGGCGGTGTCGTGCGGATGGCTCCGGGCGTAGCCGGTGACCACGCGCTGGGCGCCTTCGAGGTAGGTGACGAGAAAGCGCCGGGCGCGGCGCATGTCGTTCGGGTCCGCGGCGAGGTGGCCGAGGATCTGGCGCGCGACCGCGGCGATGCGCCCGAGCCGCGCCGTGAGCTCCGGGTTGCCGAGCCGATCGCGGGCCGACTCGATGGCGATGATCTGCTGCTCGGCGCGCTCGAGCGCCGCGCCCACGCGCGCGCTCGCGCCGGTGGCGAGCGTCGCGCTCGGCCGCGGGTCGAGCCCGTAGGCGAGCGCGCACCCCCCGGCCGCGCCGAGCCCGAACACCAGCGCGGTGGCGACGTCGTGTCCGGCCCCGAGGCCGGCGGCGAGCGCGGTGCCGGCGCCCACCATCAGCCAGCCCGAGAGCTTGCGCGGCGGCGGTGGCGCCTGGAACACCTGATCGTGCAGGGCCGCCTCGGCGGCGAGCCCGCGACGACCGAGGAGCGTCCCGGCGACCACCAGCGCGTAGGCGGCGGCATCGGCGAGGGCGACGCCGAGGTCCCCGCCGGCGAGCGCCAGCGCTGCGGCGGGAATCAGCGGCAGCGGCAGGATCCAGAGCAGACGGGTGGGGCGTGCCACGCGCCGCGCGGCCTCTCGGCGGGCCTCGCGCCATTGCTCGAGCCGCGTCGTGGCGTCGCTCAGCCAGCGCTCGACCGACGGCCAGCCTGCCCGTCCGTGCTCGGTCGCGGTGTCCAACGCCTCGCGCGCCAGCGGACCCAGCCGGTCGCGCCAGTTGCGCGGCGGTCGCCGATGCGGGCCGGTGGTCACTGCGGACTTCCGGTCTCAGGCGGCGCCGAGCGCCTGCCAGGCGGCGACCCCGACGGTCGCCAACAGAATCGCCGCGCCGAGAAAGCGGCGCATCCTCGCCGACATCGAACGACCCCTCACTGCTCGCCAGCCCGCGCCGGCCGGCTCCACACCATCGCGCGAGCAGCGATTGTCCCTCATGGGCGGGACCCATTGCATCGGCCGGCGTCCACGCGTCGCCGCGCGGCAACAGCGGCCGAGGCGTGACCGGGATGCCGCCACGATGCCCCTGACGTGTCCCGAGCCCATCGAAATCATCGCCCGGAGCGACTAGCATCCGCCCCCAGTCGTCAGGTCCGGAGCACCCATGCGCAACGCCCCATCGGCCGAGGACATCGCGCGGATGTACCGCCAGATGCTGGTGGTGCGCGCGGTCGAGGAGCAGCTCGCGGTGCTGCATCGCCAGGGCAAGACCCGCGGGCCGATTCACACCTGCATCGGCCAGGAGGCGGCGGGGATCGGCGCCACCGCGCCGCTGGAGCGCGAGGACGTCGTCACCAGCACCCATCGCGGCCACGCGCACTTCGTCGGCAAGGGGCTCGATCTGCGCCGCGTGCTGGCGGAGATCTTCGGCCGCGTCACCGGGTACTGCCGCGGCCGCGGCGGGCACATGCTGGTGGCCAGCGCCGCCGACGGCCTGCTCGGCGGCAACGGCATCGTCGGCGGCGGCATCCCGATCGCCCTCGGCCAGGCGTTCGGCTTCCAGCTCGACGGCTCGCGTCGGGTGGCAGTGGCCATCTTCGGCGACGGTGCGGCGCAGGAGGGGACCTGCCACGAGGCGATGAACGTGGCCGGCCTGTGGAAGCTGCCGATGGTGTTCTTCTGCGAGCACAACCTCTACGGGCTCACCGTGCACGCGCGCTACCAGTCCAGCGTGCCGGATCTCCACGTGCGCGCCGCTGGCTACGGCATGCCCGGCGTCATGGTCGACGGCAACGACCTGCTGGCGGTCCACGGCGCCATGCGCGACGCGCTCGACCGTGCCCGACGCGGTGACGGTCCGACCTTCGTCGAGGCCAAGACCTACCGCATGACCGGCTTCTCGACCTCCGACATGGGCGGCTACCAACCCGAGGAGGAGATGCGCGAGTGGGCCGCCCGCGACCCCATCGCGCGCACGCGCGCGCTGCTCGCGACGATGCTCGACGAGAGCTCGCTCGAGGCGGTGGAGCGGGCAGCGGCGGAGGAGGTGGAGGCCGCATTCGCCCAGGCGATGGCCGACCCGTTCCCCGATGCCGCCGAGCTCGACGCGCCCGAGTACGCGGTGGCGGAGGCGCGGCCGTGACCCGCATGCGCTACGCCGAGGCGTTGAATCGGGCGTTGCACGAGGAGATGGCGCGCGACGAGCGCGTCTGCGTGATCGGCGAGGACGTCGGCATCTACGGCGGCGTGTTCAAGGTCACCAAGGGGTTGCGCGAGAGGTTCGGCGATCTCCGCGTACGCGACACGCCGATCTCGGAGCAGGCGATGACCGGTCTCGCCATCGGCGCCGCCATGGTCGGTCGGCGTCCGGTGCTCGAGATCATGTACATCGACTTCCTGACGCTGTGCCTCGACCAGCTCGTCAACCAGGCCTCGATCGTCCACTACATCTGGGCCGGTCAGGCATCGCTGCCGTTCGTGCTGCGCACCCAGGGAGGGGCCGGCGCCGGGGCCGCGGCCCAGCACTCGAAATCGCTCGATGCGCTGGTCGCCCACGTGCCCGGGCTCAAGGTGGTCGCGCCGGCCACGCCGGCCGACGCCAGCGGGTTGCTCGTCGCCGCCATCCGTGACCCGAACCCGGTGGTCTTCCTCGAGCACAAGCTGCTCTACAACACCACCGGCGAGGTCCCCGAGGGCGACCACGTGGTGCCGATCGGCCAGGCCCACGTCGCCCGGGAAGGGACCGACATCACCATCGTCGCCAGCTCGAAGATGACCCTCGACGCCCTGGCCGCGGCCGAGACGCTCGCCGCCGAGGGCATCGACGCCGAGGTGGTCGACCTGCGCACCCTGCGCCCGCTCGACCGCGAGACCATCGCGCGCTCGGTGCGCAAGACCAACCGTGCCCTGGTGGTCAACGAGGGCTGGACCACCGGTGGCTTCGGCGCCGAGCTCTCGGCGGTGATCATGGAGGACGCGTTCGACTGGCTCGACGGACCGGTGCGGCGCCTCGGCACCGCGGACCGACCGATTCCGTACAGCCTGCCGCTCGAGCAGGCGGCGGTGCCGGACGCGGCCGCGATCACCCGCGCCGCGCGGCTGACCCTCGCAGGGTGAGCGCGCCGGCGCAAACCGTGCCGGTGGTGCTCGCCGCCCTCGGCGGCGAGTACATGGAGTCGGCCCTGATCGTGCGCTGGCTGGTCGCGATCGGCGATCGGGTGAGTGCCGGCGCCCCGCTGGTGGTGGTCGAGACCGCGAAGGCGAGCGCCGAGGTCGAGGCGACGGTGGACGGGGTGGTGGCGGCGATCCGGGTCGAGGCGGGGGCGGAGGTCGAGGTCGGCGCGGTGCTGGCGGAGCTCGCGGTGGAGGCGGCGATGCCCGTCCCGAGCACCGCCGGGTCCGCCTCCAGCGACCGACCACGCGAGTCGACCGGAGCGCCCGCCGCTGCGGGGGCACGACCGCTCGAGCCCCGGCCGGCCGAGCACCCCGCAGCCGAGCGCAGGCGCGTGAGCCCGGCCGCCCGACGTCGTGCCCGTGAGCTCGGCATCGACGCCGGCGGGCTCGCCGGCAGCGGCCCGCTCGGGCGTGTCCTGCTACGCGACGTGGAGTCCGCGGCTCGGGAGGCGATGGCGGCCCGGCGGCGGTCGCGGGTCGCGCCCCCGCCCGCGGACTATCGGCGTGCCATGGCCACACACATGGCGCGGGCGGCCGCGGCGCCGCAGTTCTCGGTGTCGATGGACGTCGACTGGAGCGCGCTCGAGCGCGCCCGGGAGGCGGTTCGCGCGCTGGATGTCGCGGCATCGCCGAACGACATGGTGGTTCACGCGGTCTCGCGGGTCCTCGCACGGAGCCCCGAGATGAACGCCTGGTGCCGAGACGGCGTGGTCGAGCGGGTGGCGGCGGTGAACGTCGGCGTGGCCATCGCCACCCCGGGCGGTCTCGCGGTGCCGGTGGTGCGCGGCGCGGATCGGCTGGGTCTCGCCGCAATCGCGGCCGAGACCGCGCGGCTCGGGCGCGCCGCCCGGACCGGCGACCTCGCACCCGACGACGTGCTCGGCGCCACGTTCACGGTCTCCAACCTCGCCCCGTACGGGGTGAGCGAGTTCCGTGCGGTGGTGAGCCCGCCGCAGGCGGCGATCCTCGCGGTGCCCGCGGCGACCGACGTCCTCGCCCTCGACGGCGGGCGCGTGGTGGTGCGACCGGTCACGCGGCTGACCGTCACCGCCGATCACCGGGCCGTGGACGGTGCACAGGTGGCGCGCTTCCTGCGCCGGCTGCGCCGAGCGCTCGAGCGGTACGGCGTCGATTCCGGCGCGCCCGAGAACTCCGAGGACTGAAGATGGAAGGCGTATCGACCCTCGCGAGCCCCCTGGTCTTTCGCTACGAGGGGGCGGCACATCCGATCCGACTCACCGCCGAGTTCGCGCCGCGGACACTGGCGATGCTGCTCGCCGGCCTGCCGGAGACGGTGGACATCCACTGCGCGAAGATCGCCGGTAATCACATCTTCTGGCACGGCCGCTTCGTGGCGCCGTTCGAGCGCGTGGCCGACGTGATGAGCGTCGCGCCCGGGGCGTTCATCTACTACCCCGAGCGGCAGTTCCTGGAGCTGGTCTACGGCGAGCTCCAGGCGGAGACCGCCAACGTCAACGTGCTCGGCTGGGTGGAGGGCGACGTCGCCTGGCTGCGCGCGCTCGGCCAGCGAGTGCAACGGCGTCAGGGCGTCGAGCTGATCACCGCTCGCCTCGAGCACGACGGCGAGGGCGCACCGCCGATGCCGGCGCCGCGCCCGACCCCGGTCCACCCCGGGCTCGCACGGTTGCGGCGCGCCCGCGAGTCGATGTGGGCGGCGATGCCGGCGGAGTTCGAAGCCCTGCTCGACCGGCGCGGCGTGATGCTCCCGGTCGGCCCCCTGATCATGGCCGAGGGGGAGCTGCGCAAGCTCCACGAGCTGCTGTGGCGGCTGCTCGAGGCCTGGCGCGCGGGCCGCCGACAAGGCGTCGGGGCGCAGACCATGTTCCTGGTCGAGGCCTTCGTCTCGCGCATCGCCGGCTTCTGCCACCTCACCGAGACCGGAGCGACCCTCGAGCGGGCGGCCGCGGCCCTTCCCGGAGCCGACGAGGTCACCGTCGACGCGGTGCTCGAGGAGCTGGTGTTGTTCACCGGGCGCGCTGCCGGCTGGCTGGACCAGGGCATCCCCTGGTTCGATCTGAACGAGGCGACGCTGGCCGCCCGGCGAGCGCGCCATGGTGTGCCGGGGCGCTGATTCGCCGGCGATTCGTCCACGTCCACGCGGTCACCCGCGCGAGGTCCGACCATGAACGAACGACGCAAGAACTTCTCGTCCGGATCCCGGTTCGAGGCGCTCTACGGCTACTCGCGGGCGGTGCGAGTGGGCGATCAGCTCTGGATCGCCGGGACCACCGGCTTCGACTACCAGTCGATGACCCTGCCCGCGGACCCGGCCGAGCAGACCCGCCAGGTGATCCGCAACATCGACGCCGCGCTGGCGCGCGCCGGCAGCAGCCGCGCCGACATCGTCCAGCTCACGACCTGGATCCGCGACCCCGCCCAATGGGACGCGATCGGGGCAGTGCTCGGCGAGGCGTTCGCCGACGTGTTGCCGACCAACGCCGCGCTGGTGGTGGATTTCCCGTTCCCGGACATCGCGGTCGAGATCGCGGCCATCGCGGCCATCGGCTGCGGCCGCAAGGGCGACGATCGATGAAACTCGATCCGTTCGGGCTCGAAGGGAAGGTCGCCATCGTCACCGGCGGCGGCAGCCGCGCGGAGGGCATCGGCAACGGGCGGGCGGCGTCGATTCTGCTTGCCCGCGCCGGGGCCCGGGTCCTGGTCGTCGACCGCGACCTCGCGCTCGCCGAGCGCACCGTGCGGCACGTGCACGACGAGGGCGGCACGGCGATCGCCCACGCCGCCGACGTCACCCGGGAGGCGGAGTGCGTGGCGATGGTCGAGGCGGCGATGGACCGCTGGGGGCGGGTCGACGTGCTCGACAACAATGTCGGTATCGACAGCCATGCCCCGGTCGAGCGCGAGAGCCTCGCGTGCTGGGAGCAGGTGATGCAGGTGAACGTCACCAGCATGTTCCTCGCCGCCAAGCACTGTGCCCCGGCGATGCGCCGGGGCGGCGGTGGTGCGATCGTCAACGTGTCGTCGATCTCGGCCATTCGTCCACGCGGGATGAGCGCCTACACGACCTCCAAGGGCGCGGTCATCGCCCTCACCAAGGCGATGGCCATCGACCTCGCCGACGGCGGCATCCGCGCCAACTGCGTGGCACCCGGGCCCGTCTACACGCCGATGGTGGCGTCGCAGGGGATGAGCGAGGCGGCGCGTGACCAGCGTCGACGGGCGTCACCGCTCGCGGTCGAGGGCACGGGGTGGGACGTCGGCAATGCGGTGCTGTTCCTCGCCTCGGACATGGCGCGATTCGTCAACGGCCAGACCCTGGTGGTGGACGGTGGCCTGACCCTGGTCGCTCCGAAGCGCGAGTACCACCCCGGCAGCGCCGGCTGAGGGCGCCGCCGGCGTGCCATCGACCTGGAGGGTGCTCGGGTCAGGACATCAGAACGTTTCGAGATACCTTCCGTAATGCATTGAAAAAACTATCTCCCTCGTGTGACCTCGGGTGACGTGAGCTGGCGATCCACCTCGGACGCGAGGTGCGCCAGGTAGCGCGAGACGTCCTCGAGGAGCACGCGTTGCTCCTGCTGCAGGCGGACGATCTGCTCGGCGCGCCGGCGAATCCCGAACACCGCGAACGGCAGCAGGATCCAGAGCACGAGGACCACCACCGCGAGTATCGACAGGACCACCGCGACGAGGGCCATGGCGTGTGGGTCCAGTTGCATGGGCATGTCTTGGGGCATCTTCGACCTCGCTGATTCAGTCGGGGTTGGCGGTCGTCGGCCGGCAGCGGCGCTCCGGCCGGGTAGGGGCGAGTCTCCAGGGTGACACCGGGCACATTGTAGCCGCCGATGGCGGCGTCACCGTCCGCGGCAGACGGTGGCTGCGATACACTCGCGCGTCGCGTCGAGGGTCGGGTGGAGACGAGCGAGTGATGGTGGATCGGGTCGACTGCGTGGTCATCGGAGCCGGGGTGGTCGGCCTCGCGGTGGCGCGTGCGCTGGCACTGCGCGGGCGTGAGGTGATCATCGTCGAGCGGGCCGAGGTCATCGGCTCCGAGGTGAGCTCGCGCAACTCCTGCGTCATCCACGCCGGTATCTACTACGCGCCGGGGAGCATCAAGGCGCGGGTCTGCGTGGCCGGCAAGCATGCCCTCTACGACTTCTGTGCCACCCACGGCGTCGACCACGCACGGGTGGGCAAGCTGATCGTCGCCACCGAGGAGACGCAGCTCGCCGCCCTCGACAAGCTACGCGCGCAAGCCGCGGCGAACGCTGTCGACGACCTGATCCGACTCGACCGGGCCGAGGCGCGCGCGCTCGAGCCGGAGGTCGAGTGCATCGGGGCGCTGCTATCGCCGTCCACCGGCATCATCGACGTCCACGAGTACATGCTGGCCCTGCAGGGCGACGCCGAGGCCCACGGGGCGGTGCTGGCGCTCGCGAGTCCCTGCCTCGGTGGCGAGATTCGCGACGACGGGATTCGCCTGGACATCGGAGGCGCCGAGCCGATGTCGTTGCTCTGCGACACCGTGGTGAACGCTGCGGCGCTCGGGGCGATGGACGTCGCCCGCGCCCTGCGTGGGCTCGACGAGCGTTGCATCCCGCCGCTCTACTACGCGAAGGGAAATTACTTCTACCTGACCGGCCGCTCGCCCTTCAACCGCCTGGTCTACCCGATGCCCTCCGGTGCCTGGCTCGGGGTTCACGTGAGCCTCGACCTCGGTGGGCGTTGCCGATTCGGCCCCGATATCCACTGGGTGGAGACCCTCGACTACGACGTCGACCCGTCGCAGCTCGAGGCCTTCTACGGGTCCATTCGGCGCTACTACCCGGGCTTGCGCGACGGTGCCCTGATGCCGGATTACACCGGTATCCGACCCAAGCTCACCGCCAGCGGCGAGCCGGCCCGCGACTTCCTGATCCAGACCTCGGCGGAGCACGGTGTCGACGGGCTGGTGAACCTGTTCGGGATCGAGTCCCCGGGGCTCACCTCCTCGCTGGCGATCGGCGAGGAGGTGGCAGACGTGCTCTGCGGCTCGGCCTCGGCACCGGCGGGGCGGTCCGCGTGAGCTGGGTGCTGGTCGTGATCACCGTCTTCACCACCTCCTCCGGTGTGTCGACGGAGACCCGCTTCCACGACTTCGCGACCAGCGCGGCCTGCGAGGCGGCAGCGGCAGGGATCAGCGCCGGGGTCGGGGGCATGAAGGGCACGATCGGCCGCGACGTCTTCACCGCCTGCTATCCGAAGGGTTGAGGGCCGCGGCGGGCCACACGCCGCGCGCGCCTTACAGATCGCTTACAGCTCCATTACAGATCGCTCTCATCGGCCTCCACCGCGTAGGCGAAGGGGTGCTCGCTGCCTAGACTCGGCCGTGTCGAGTCCGGGCCATGCGCCCGACGTCGACGCCACACAGGACCGAAGGAGACAAGGAAGATGATCACGATCGTGCTGGTCGAGCCCCACGAGCTGGTTCGGTGCGCCCTCAAGGCCCTGATCGACGCCACCGGTGACCTGCGGGTGGTCGGGGAGTGCGCGGAGGCCGAGGCGGCGGTCCTGCTCACGCGCGAGCTCCGTCCGCAGGTCGTCCTGCTGGGGGTCAACACCAGCGGCATCGGGCCGCTGGAGGCCACCCGCCGGCTGGGTCGGCTGAGTCCGCAACCGCGAGTCCTCGCCTTCGGCGGGCCATTGGAGGGTCCTTATCCCGGCTGCCTGCTCGAGGTGGGTGCGGCCGGATATCTCACCAAGGAGAGCGACCCCGACGAGCTCGTCGGAGCCATTCGGCGCGTCCACCGGGGTGAGCCCTACGTGAGCGTCGGGGTGGCCCAACGGCTCGTGCTCGGCCGCCTCGACCCGACCCGGGCGCCGCTCGGGCGACTGACGCCGCGCGAGCTCGCGGTCATGGTCCTGGTGAGCCAGGGGCGCAATCGGAGCGAGATCTCCTCTGCCCTCTGCGTCAGCCCGAAGACGGTGAGCACCTACCGGACCCGTGTGCTTCGCAAGCTCGGGGCGACCTCGGACGTCGAGCTCACCCATCTGTCCCTGCGCCACGGCCTGATCGAGAGCGCGACGCTCGAAGCCTCGTGAGTTCATGGGGTTACGCCGGCTTTCCGAGGTGGCGGCGCGCATCTGGGAGCGGTGCCTCGCCGCCGCTCCCACAACCCCGCAGCGGCCATTCCGGGTCGGCCGCGCGGACTACGCGCCCGCGGAGGCATCTGGTATCGTCGCCGCACACACGACTCGCCATTCGCATCCGTGGAATCCGATCGACCTTCTTTCGACGCCGACCGGTTCCTCGCGACGCTGACCCACGCCCCGGGTGTCTACCGCATGCTCGACGAGCGCGGGCGGGTGCTGTACGTCGGCAAGGCGAGGGATCTGCGCCGCCGCGTCTCCAGCTATTTCCGCGCGGCCGAGCAGCTCGCGCCGAAGACGCGCGCGCTGATGTCGCACACCAGGAGCGTCGAGGTCACCGCGACCCACACCGAGACCGAGGCGCTGCTGCTCGAGAACAACCTGATCAAGGAGTACCGGCCGCGTTACAACGTCCTGTTGCGCGACGACAAGAGCTTTCCGTACATCCACGTCTCGACCGACCAGGCGTTTCCGCGCTTCGCCTTCCATCGCGGGCCGCGCAATGCCGCCGGGCGCTACTTCGGCCCGTTCGCGAGCGCCGGCGCCACCCGCGAGACGCTCAACCTGTTGCAGAAGCTGTTCCAGGTGCGCCAGTGCGAGGACAGCTACTTCCGCAATCGCTCGCGGCCGTGCCTTCAGCATCAGATCCAGCGCTGCGCGGCACCGTGCGTGGGTCTGGTCGGGCCCGAGGCCTACGCCGACGACGTCCGCCACGCGACGATGTTCCTCGAGGGCAAGAGCGACGAGATGATCGCGGAGCTCGCCGGGCGCATGGAGACCGCGGCCGGTCGCCTGGACTACGAGGCGGCGGCACGGTACCGCGACCAGATCAACAGCCTGCGGCGGGTCCAGGCACGCCAGTACGTGAGCGGCGCACGCGGCGACATCGACATCGTGGCCGCGCTGGCGCGCGACGGCCTGGCGCTGGTCCAGCTCATGATGATCCGGGCCGGCCAGAGTCTCGGCAGTCGCACCATCCTCGCGCGACACGCGGCCGCGGCCGAGGCGCCGGAGGTGTTGCGCGCGTTCGTGCTCCAGCACTACCTCGCGGCCGCCCGCGAGGGCACGCTACCGGACGAGATCCTGGTCAGCGAGCCGCTCGACGACCTCGAGTTGCTGCAGTCGGTGCTCGTCGAGCAGTCCGGCCGCAAGGTCGAGCTGCGTCATCGTGTGCGCGGCGACCGTGCGCGTTGGCTCCAGATCACCAGCGAGAACGCCGACCTCGCCATCGCCCAGCGCCTCGCCGACCGCAGCAACCTCCGCGCCCGCTTCGAGGCCCTGCAGGACGCGCTCGGGTTGGCTGAGGCGCCGGCGCGAATCGAGTGCTTCGACGTCAGCCACACCGGCGGCGAGGCGACGGTCGCGTCGTGCGTGGTGTTCGAGGCCGACGGTCCGGTCAAGTCGGACTATCGGCGCTTCAACATCCGCGACGTCGAGCCCGGTGACGATTACGCGGCGATGCACCAGGCGCTGACCCGGCGCTACACCCGGGTGCGCCGGGAGGAGGGTCGACTGCCGGACCTGTTGCTCGTCGACGGTGGGCGAGGGCAGCTCGGTCAGGCGCGCGAGGTGCTGGCGGAGCTCGGTCTCGGCGACCTGATGGTGGTCGGAGTCGCCAAGGGGACGACACGCAAGCCGGGACTGGAAACGCTGTTTCGGCTCGACGATCCGACCCCGGTGGTGCTCGACCCCAGCTCGCCGGCCCTGCATCTGATTCAACAGGTGCGCGACGAGGCGCACCGATTCGCGATCACCGGACACCGCGCCCGGCGTGCCCGCGCCCGCAAGGGCTCGGTCCTCGAGCACGTCCCGGGGGTCGGCTCCAAGCGCCGCCAACGGCTGCTCACCGCCTTCGGCGGCCTGCAAGGTGTGTCACGTGCCGGCGTCGAGGACCTCGCGCGCGTCGACGGCATCAGCAAGACTCTCGCCCAGGCCATCTACGACGCATTTCGGGACGCATCGTGAATCTGCCGAACACATTGACCCTCGCGCGCATCTGCCTGGTGCCGGTACTGATTACGGTCCACTACCTGCCGTATCCCTGGGCGGGCGCCGCGGCTGCCACCATCTTCGTGGTCGCCGCGCTCACCGACTGGCTCGACGGCTGGCTCGCCCGGCGGCTCGATCAGACCTCGCGATTCGGCGCCTTCCTCGACCCGGTGGCCGACAAGATCATGGTCGCCGCTGCCCTGGTGCTGCTGGTGCAGGCCGATCCGCGCGCGGCCCTGGCGTTGCCGGCGGTCATCATCATCGGCCGGGAGATTGCAGTCTCCGCGCTCCGTGAGCTGATGGCGGAGCTCGGTCAGCGCGCCAAGGTCGCGGTGGCGACCGTCGGCAAGGTCAAGACCGCGGCGCAGATGACGGCGATCGCCCTCATGCTCTATCACGACCCGATCGCCGGGCTTCCGGTCTACCGCGCCGGGTTCCTGCTGCTGCAGGTCGCGGCGGTGTTGACCTTGTGGTCGATGCTGGTCTACCTCCGTGCGGCGTGGCCGCTGATCGGTCCGCGGGCCAGTCGCGACTCGCTCTGATTGCCTGCCGACGAGGGGTCGGCCGGTGGGCGAGGTTCCCCGCGACGTGTCGACCCTCACCCCCTTGACAGCGACCGGCGCCGCGCTAGACTTCTCCGTCTCGAGCGGGAATAGCTCAGTTGGTAGAGCACAACCTTGCCAAGGTTGGGGTCGCGAGTTCGAGTCTCGTTTCCCGCTCCAATTTCTCTCTCTTCCCAGGCCGGACCGGCTCCAGTGGTCCAGCATCCCAGGCTGAGTGGCAGAGTGGTCATGCAGCGGCCTGCAAAGCCGTGTACGCCGGTTCGATTCCGACCTCAGCCTCCAACGCGCGTCCATCCGCCTCCGGTCGCCTGACCGAGGCGGGTGTCGGTCGCGCGACGCCCGTCAGTCGCCCCGAGTCCCGCCGTCTCGCGGCCAGACCGTCGGTGCATGGCATAATCGCGCGGGCACCCGCCCGGGTGGCGAAACTGGTAGACGCAGCAGACTCGACAGGGTCCCCCGCGGGGAAACCCGTGGGCGCAAAAGGGGTCAAATTCGGGGAACCCTTCCAGCGCGGCCGGGTGGTCGTGCTGATGGCAATCCCGAGCTAAGCCCGGCAGGCGCCGGGAAAGTGTAGAGACTAGACGGCCCCTGCCTACGTCCGGGTCCACGATTCGGATACGGCAAAGGGATAGTCCAGACCACGCGGCCCACGGCCCGCCCGGGTCGTGGCAGAAGCGAAAGCTTCGGTGGTACGTAAAATCTGCTGGCCTTCGGCCGTGCCGGTTCGATTCCGGCCCCGGGCACCAACGGGCAGAAGGGTCGGAGGGACTCGTGGAGCACACGCTCGACCAACTCGGCACGGACGCCGCATGAAGCCGCGTACCGGCCAGTGGTGGATGCTGCCGGAGACACCCGATTCCGATCTCCCGCGGGTCGAGCTCATCGGCGGCCACACCGTCTTGGTGGGGCCGATGACGGAGGAGGGCGATCCGATCGCCATCGGTGGCCGCTGTATCGACTGTGGAGGCGGCGTCGACCGCGTGGTGAGCTCACCCGACCCGACCGGCGCCCACGCCCTGCGTTGTCGATGCGGTGCGCCGCTGGACCTCGCCCCACCGGACGCGGAACCCGCCGCGGGACTGGGTTTCCGCCGGCTGCCAGTCGTCATCGTCGACGCGGACGCCTTCGTGCTGCTTCCGGACGAGCCGCACGGGGCCGATGTCGCGCCCGCAACCCAATGAACCACTGTCGGAGTGCATGAATGACCGAAGCTCGTGGTCGAACCCAGCGTGTCGCCATTGGATCACTCGGAACCGTCGGACTGGTGGTGGCGCGCCAGCTCGACCGTGGCATCGAAGGTCTCAGCCTGTCGGCCGTCTCCGCGCGCGACGCAGATGCCGCGCGCGCGCGGATGGCCGGCTTCGGAACGATTCCCCCGGTGCTGCCGCTCGGTGAGTTGGCGGAACACGCCGAGGTGGTCGTCGAGTGCGCGCCGGCCGCAGTCTTTGCCGAGCTCGTCGGTCCGGTGGTGGACGCCGGAAAGACGGCGATCGTCATCAGCGTGGGCGCCTTGCTGTCGAATTGGGATCTGGTCGAGCGCGCGCGCAAGAGCGGCGGTCGGATCATCGTCCCGAGTGGTGCCATCCTCGGCCTGGACGCCCTGCGAGCAGCGGCCGAGGGTGGGATCCGTGAGGTTCGGATGGTCACCCGCAAGCCGCCCGGGGGCCTGGCGGGCGCGCCGCACCTGGTACGGAACGGCATCTCGGTCGACGGCCTGACGGCGCCGTTGAAGGTCTTCGAGGGCACGGCGCGCGAGGGCGCGATCGGCTTTCCGGCCAACGTCAACGTCGCCGCCGCAGTGGCGCTCGCAGGCGTCGGGCCGGACGCGACCATGCTCGAGGTGTGGGCCGATCCGGGTGTCGACCGAAACGTCCACCGCATCAAGGTCGACGCGCAGACCGCGCGCTTCGAGATGCAGATCGAGAACGTGCCGTCCGCCGAGAATCCCAAGACCGGACGCATCGTGGCCGACAGCGTGGTGGCGACGCTACGGCGGCTGGTGGCACCTCTGGTCGTCGGTACCTGAGCGACCGAGCCACGTCGTCCCGTCGGTACGACCGTGGTGCCGGCGGGACGACGAGCATCACCACGAGGCGCGAAGAGCCTGCCGTCACTCGAGTGGCGGTGGACGGGGCGTCGTCCGCGCAAGCCTCATTCGAATGCGTGGAATTGACATAATATACATTCTACGCATATCAAATCGGTCGGCCGGAGGGGCGGCGATGCTCCTCCTCCGGCGCTCGCGGACCCTCGCCGTGGCGGGCGCTCAGGGTTTGTGCGCGGGCCCGCCCGCGGTGGCGTCCAGGGAATCGTGGAGCGCGACGAAGGCCTGGCTGAGTCGGTGCCCTGGCTCCAGGAACACGAGTGGGCGGGCCAGCTCGTGCGACTCGCGGATCTTGATGGATGGCGGCAGATATGGCGCGAGCACCGGCAATCCGTCGTCGGCGAGCGCACGCACGATCCGCTGTGGCAGTCGGGCTCTCGCCTGGTACTGGTTGACCACGATTCCCTCGACCTGGAGGTGCTCGTTCAGGTCGTCGCGGATCTCGCGCACACTGTCGAGCAACCCGTAGAGCGCACGCCGCGAGAAATCGTCGCAGTCGAACGGAATCAGGCACCGGTCGGCCGCGATGAGCGCGGAGCGGGTGAAGAAGCCGAGCGCCGGCGGCGTGTCGAGATAGATCTCGTCGTAGCCCTCGAGTGTGTCGAGGGCCTCGCGGAGCTTGAACATCTTGTAGCGGGCCTCGAGCTTGCTCTGCAGCTCGCCCATCTCCGGACCGGCTGGCAGCACGCCGAGCCCGGGATACGGGGTGGCGCGCACGTGCTCCTCGAGGGGGCGCGGATCGCGACTCAGCGAGAGCGTGTCGGCGAAGAAGTCGGCCAGGGTCAGTCCCGGGTCGTCCGCTGCCGGTCCGAGAAGGTAGTGGGAGCTATTGGCCTGTGCGTCGAGGTCGACGACCAGGGCGCGTTTCCCGCGCCAGGCGGCGACGGCAGCGAGATTGCAGGCGATTGTGGACTTGCCGACACCGCCTTTTTGATTGAACACCGCGCGGCGCATCGTGCTGCCTCCGGTTTCGGAGGTGCGATCCTAGCGCGAATGCGGCAGTGCACAAAATGCCGTGCGCCGCCGACCGGCGGCGCATGCGGCGTCAGGCGGCCCGCTCGAGGCCCAGCGCGCTCCACACCCGGGTCAACGCATCGATCAGGTGGTCGATGTCGTCGTTGCCGTGCAGCGGGGTCGGCGTGATGCGCAGGCGCTCGGTGCCCTTCGGCACCGTCGGGTAGTTGATCGGCTGGACGTAGATCCCCTCCTCGTCCAGCAAGATGTCGCTGATCTGCTTGCAGCACACGGGGTCGCGAACCATCACCGGGACGATGTGGCTCTCGTTCTCCATGAACGGCAACCCGGCGGCCCGCAGGCGACGGCGGACGGCTGCGACGCGCTCCTGGTGCGCCTTGCGCTCGGCCGAGCTGGTCTTCAGATAACGCACGCTGGCCAGCGCGCCGGCGGCGACCGCGGGCGGCATGGCGGTGGTGAAGATGAAGCCCGAGGAGAAACTGCGCACGAAATCGCACAGTGCCGCCGAGCCGGTGATGTAGCCGCCGTGGACACCGAATGCCTTGCCCAGCGTCCCCTCGATGACCGTCAGGCGGTGCGCCAACCCTTCGCGCTCGCTGATTCCGCCCCCGCGGGGGCCGTACAGGCCGACCGCGTGCACCTCGTCGAGATAGGTCATCGCGCCGTGTGCCTCGGCCACGTCGCAGAGCTCGGCGATCGGGGCGATGTCGCCGTCCATCGAGTAGACGGACTCGAAGGCGACGAGCTTCGGCCGCCCCGGCTCGATGTCTCGGAGCTGCGCGTCGAGGTGCTCGGGGTCGTTGTGGCGGAAGAGGCGCTTGTCGGCTCGGCTGTGGCGGATTCCCTCGATCATCGAGGCATGATTGCCGGCGTCCGACAGCACCACGCAGCCCGGGATCCGCGATGCCAGAGTGCCGAGGCTCGCCCAGTTCGAGACGTAACCGGAGGTGAACAGGAGCGCCGCCTCCTTGCCGTGGAGGTCGGCCAGCTCACGCTCGAGCAGGACGTGGTAGTGGTTGGTCCCGGAGATGTTCCGGGTGCCGCCGGCGCCGGCCCCGCAGCGGTCCAGGGCCTCGTGCATTGCGTCGAGGACGGTTCGACTCTGCCCCATTCCCAGATAGTCGTTGGAGCACCAGACAGTGACCTCGCTGGTGCCGGCATTGCCGTGGCGAGTGGCTCGGGGGAAGCTGCCGGCACGACGCTCGAGATCGGCGAATACCCGGTAGTTTCCCTGCGTGCGCAGAGTGGCGAGCTGCTCGTCGAAGAATGCCTCGTAGTCCATCGTCCCTCCTCCGCTGCAGCCGCCACCATCTGAGTCGGGTCGATGGTCACGCGCCGCGTGGTCGGTCGATGCCCGGGTGCCGAAGGCCGGTGCTCGGGCGACTATGGCGCGATTGTCTGCCGAGCTCGCGGGTTTGCTCAATGATCTAAATCAATGCGCATCCGGCGTCCAAGGGCCGGAGCATGCCCCGGCGCCACCGGTCTCAAGTCCCCGCGCGGCCGAGCGAGGCCGGATCGGTGTTTGCGCCGCAAACCACCAGGGCCACCCTCTCGCCCGGCTCGGGCCGGTACGCTCCGCTGGTCAGGGCGGCCAGAGCCGCCGCCCCGGCCGGCTCGGTCACCACGCGCAGGCTGTCCCAGAGCGCGAGCTGGGCGGCGCGAATCTGCTCGTCCTCGACCAGCACCGTGCGCTCGATGAGTCCTCGCCGCGCGGCGCAGAAGGCGATCTCGCCGATGCGCCGTGCGCCGAGCGAGTCCGCCGCGATCCCACCGACCTTCACGTCGACCGGCGTGCCGGCAGCGAGAGCGCGGGTCAGGGTCGGGGCGAGCACGGGCTCGACGCCGACGACGCGGACCCGTTGGCCGAGCCAGCCGGCGATGCCCGCGATGAGTCCACCGCCGCCGACCGCGACCACCACCGTGTCCAGGCCCTGGAGCTGCGCCTCGAGCTCGCGGGCGAGGGTCCCCTGCCCTGCCACCGTCTCCGGCTGGTCGTAAGCGTGGACGACCAGTCCCCCGGTGCGCGCGGCGAGGGTCTGGCTCGCGGCGTAGGCCTCGGCGTAGTCGGCGCCGCCGACGTGGACGTTGGCGCCGTAGGCGCGGAGACGGTCGATCTTGATCTGGGGGGCAGTGGCGGGGACGAAGACGTCGGCGCGCAGGCCGAGCCGGCCCGCCGCAAAGGCAACGGCCGCCCCGTGATTGCCGCCCGAGGCGGCGACCACGCCGGCCGCGGTGGCCTTCGAGTCGGCGGAGAGGATCCGATTGAACGCGCCACGAGGCTTGAACGAGCCGGCATGCTGGAGCTGCTCGAGCTTGAGCGTCAGGCGGGCGGAGAGGTCGAAGGCGTCGGTCTCGAGGGCCATTGCGGGCGTCACTCGAACATGGCCCGCGATCCGATCCGCCGCCTGCGCGACCGCGCCCGGGAGCCCCTCCACCACTGATTCCGCCGCGTTCATCCCGCGCCTCCCGACCTCGCCGGCGGGGAGGATACACCGTCTCGGGATGCCCGCGAGGTCGGCTCTGGAAAGACCGTCGACTAGAGCGCCAGCCGGACGCTGACCGCCTCTCCGGACGCGCGTGTGACCTCGAATCCGAGCCGGCGCGCGAGGTTCAGCATGGCCTCGTTGGAGGCGAGCACCTCGCCCACCACCTCGTCGGTGCCCCGAGCGCGCAGGTAGCGCAACATCTTCTCCAGCAGGGTGTGGCCGAGCCCGCGACCCTTCAACTCCGAGCTGACGACGATTGCGAACTCGGCCCGGGCGTTGTCCGGATCGCAGACCGCGCGCACCACGCCCAGGGTCCGGCCACTACCGGGTGCCGGATCGGTGGCGATGAAGGCCATCTCGCGGTCGTAATCGATCTGGGTGAACCGCGCCAGCTGGCTGTGGGCGAACTCTCGGACCTGGCCGAAGAATCGAAACCGCACGTCCTCCGGTGCGAGGCGCTCGAGAAACTCCTTGTGACGCGCCTCGTCCTCGGGGCGAATCGGGCGCAGCAGCAGCTTGAGGTCTCCGAGAGTGACGCGCTCCTCCAGGGCCGACGGGTACGGACGAATGGCGAGCCGATCGGCGCCGGCGCCACGGACGGAGCGGACCTGCATACGAGCGTCGAGCGCGAGCACGCCGTGGGAATCCGCGATCAGGGGATTGATGTCGACCTCGGCAATCTCGGCGAGGTCGGTGACGAGCTGCCCGATCTTGATGAGGGTCATGCTCACCGCCTGCAGGTCGACCGCGGCATGGTCGCGATAGCCGTGCAGTCGGCGCGCCACCCGCGTGCGCTCGATCAGCTCGCCAGCGAGCTTCATGTTCAGCGGCGGCAGGGCCACCGCGCGGTCACCGATCACCTCGACCGCGACGCCGCCCTCGCCGAACAGGATCACGGGGCCGAAGATGGCGTCGGTGGTGGCGCCGACGATGAGCTCGTAGGCGCCGGGCCGACGGGCCATGGTCTGCACCGTGAAGCCCGACAGCCGGGCGTCGGGGCGAAGCGTCGCCACCCGCTCGGCCATCGCCACCGCGGCCTCGTGAGCCGCGGCCGGGTTCTCGAGGTCGAGCACCACGCCGCCGACGTCGCTCTTGTGGCTGATGTCGTCGGACAGGACCTTGATCGCCACCGGGCCGCCGAGATCCATCGCCGCCTGCATCACGTCGTCTGGCGTGCGCGCGATGCGGGTGTCGACCACCGGGATCGCGTAGGCGGACAGCACCGCCTTCGCCTCCGGCTCGGTCAGCGTCTCGCGCCCCTCGGCCAGCGCTCGCTGGACCACGATGCGCGCCGCTTCCACCGCCGGCTGGAACGCCTCCGGCACCGAGGGTGGCGTCTCCATGAGCAGCGCCTGGCTGCGATGATGGCGGATCCGGTGCAGGAAGCCGCGCACCGCGCTGTCCGGGGTCTCGTAGCTCGGGATGCCGGCCTCGGTCAGACGCTGGCGTGGGACGCGCACGGTCTCGGCGCCGAGCCAGCTCGCGAGGACGCGGTCCCGTGCCCGATGGCGCTCGATCACCGCGATCACCGCCTGCGCCGCGTCGAGGCTCGACACCACCGCGGTCGGCGCATGGAGCACGAGGACGGCGTCGATGGTGTCGTCGCCGAGGAGGATCTCGAGCGCGGCCGCGTAGCGATCGCCGCCCGCGTCGCCGATGATGTCGACCGGGTTGCCACGCGACCACGTGTCGGGGAGGACGGCGTCCAGGCGCGCAACCGTCTCCGCGGACAGCGTCGCCAGGCGACCGCCGGCGAGCATCAGCGCGTCGGTCGCGATGACCCCAGGGCCGCCGCCGTTGGTGAGGATGGCCAGGCGCTCCCCGGGGGCGCTGCCGGAATGGGCGAGCGTCTCCACCGCGTCGAACATCTCCGCGGTGTCGTAGACGCGCAGCATGCCGGCGCGCGCGAACGCCGCGTCGTACACGTCGTCCCGACCGGCCAACGCGCCGGTGTGCGATGCGGCCGCCTTGGCGCCCTCCTCGGCGCGGCCGGCCTTGACCACCACCACCGGCTTGTTTCTCGCCGCCGCGCGGGCCGCCGACATGAACTTGCGGGCAGCGCTCACCGACTCGATGTAGAGCAGGATCGCCTTTGCTGCCGGATCGCTCCCGAGGTAGTCGAGAGCGTCGCCGAAGTCGACGTCGGCGGCATCCCCGATGGAGACGAAGTGCGAGAACCCGATGCCGTTGCTGCGCGCCCAGTCGAGCAGTGCGGTGCACAGCGCGCCGGACTGATGGATGAGCGCGACCTGCCCGGGCAGGGCCGAGATGTGCGCGAAGCTCGCGTCGAGCCCGAGGCCGGGAACGATCAAGCCGAGGCAGTTCGGCCCCAGGATGCGGAGCAGGTGCGGGCGTGCGGCATCGAGCATCGCCTGCTGGAGGGTGCGGCCGTCCTCGACGCGCGCACGCGTCAGGCCGGCGGTCAGCACCACCGCGGCCCGCGTGCCTCTTGCCCCGAGCTCGGCGATGATCCCGGGGACGGTCGGTGCCGGCGTGCAGACCACGGCGAGCTCCGGCACCAGCGGCAGGCTCGCGACGCCGTCGTAGGCGAGAACCCCCGACACCGCGCGGTGGCGCGGATGGACCGGCATGATCGGACCCGCGAAACCACCCCGAAGGAGATTGCGCATGACCGCATGGCCGACGCTCCCGGCGCGGTCGGTGGCCCCGATCACCGCCACCGAGTCGGGACGGAACAAGTGCTCGAGGTTTCGCACGCTCATGCCTGGTACCCCATGATGCTGCACTGCAATATAGGTGTGGCGGCCGATGCTGGCAAATTCTCGAGCCCCGCGCGCCGGGTGTATCTTCGCGCCATCGGGTGAGATGCGTGGCCGCCCCGGTCGCCCTCCTGATCGTCGAGAAGGATGCGATGCCGAGTGAGGGTGACGTGGTCTCGGTGGCCGGCTGGCGGGAGTGGGTCGCGTTGCCGGACCTCGGCGTGGGGCGTCTGCGGTGCAAGCTGGACACCGGGGCCAGAACCTCCGCGCTTCATGCGACCTTCGTCGAGTCGCTGGAGCGCGACGGCGCGGCCTGGGTGCGCTTCGGGCTGCGTCTGGAGACGGACGCACGCCCGACGCTACGTCGGTTCGAGGCGCCGGTGGTCGACCGGCGTGTGGTGACCGACTCCGGCGGTCACCGCGAGCGGCGCGTCGTGATCGCCACGCGGGTGACGCTGGGCGCACGCACCTGGCCGATCGAGGTCACCCTGGCCAATCGAGAGACGATGCGGTTCCGGATGCTGCTCGGGCGGGCGGCATTGCGCGGGCGGGTGCTGGTCGACCCCGGTGCGTCCTACCTGCAGGGCGAGCCCGAACCGACGCGCTGAGCCCAATCGCCCCCGCGGCGGGATCACATGGTGTGGGTCTGGCGGTCCGACTTGAGCGCGGCAGCGAGGTGGTTCTCGATCTTGCGCTTGGTCTGCCCCTTGTCCAGCTCACTGAACTGGACGCCGATGCCGGCGGTTCGATTTCCCTGGGCGCCCTTCGGGGTGAGCCACACGATCCGCCCCGCGATCGGCATCTTCTCCTTGTCCTCCATGAGCGTCAGGAGCATGAAGACCTCGTCGCCGAGCCGGTAGTCCTTGTTCGTCGGGATGAACAGGCCGCCGTTCTTCACGAACGGCATGTAGGCGGCGTAGAGCGCGCTCTTGTCGCGGATGGTGAGGGAGAGGATCCCGGGCTTGGTGGTGGCCATGATGGTCGATTTCCCGCAGCGCTTGGCGTGGTCTCGATGGCTCGGTCAGCGGCCTGCTGGACGCGTCGACTGGCTCTCGCGGCAGGTGACGGCAAGCTGCTCGAGCAGGAGTTGCTCGTTGAGCCCCTGTCGCAGGGCGCATCCGCGCCACGCGGCTCGGCACGCATCGTGCAGCTCGAACAGCCGCTCGAAGTCTAGCTCGGCGACCAGGGCCTGCATAGCCGAGCTCGCGGCGGCGTGCTGGCCGTCACGATTCTGGCCGCTCGGCGTGGCGGAGCCGGCGAGGACCCGCGCCGCCTGCTGCAGCACGCGGGTGAGTCGCTCGGTGGTCTGCACCGCCCCCAGGGCCTGCCAGCCACCGGCCACGTCGACCGCGGAGCGCTGGCGGACGAGTAGCGCGCGGAGGTCCTCGGTCAGCGCATCGATGCGCGCGCGTGCCTCGGGGGCGCAGAGCACCACCGCGTCGAGCGGCGCGCCGCCGGCCAGATCGAGCGCAGCCTCCGCCGCCGCCGGCTCCACGTCGGGGACCGCGCGCGCGAGCCAGGTCAGCGCCTCGGCCCGATCCGGCACCGGGAAGGTGACGGACTGACAACGGCTGCGGACTGTCGCGGGCAGCAGTGCCGCCTGATGGGCCACCAGCAGGAAGACGACTGCGCCGGGTGGCTCCTCGAGCGTCTTGAGCAGGG
The DNA here is from genome assembly GCA_024234875.1 of Ectothiorhodospiraceae bacterium. Taxonomy (GTDB): domain Bacteria; phylum Pseudomonadota; class Gammaproteobacteria; order HK1; family HK1; genus JACKNM01. The sequence goes on from JACKNM010000007.1 coordinate 112,093, forward strand.
TGTTGGCAGCCTCTCGCGTGCAGGCCTGGGCTGGATCGACGAGCACCACCTTGTAGCCGCCGTGGTGCGCGGTCAGCCCGAGCTGCTCGATCAGGTCACGGATCTGGGCGATGCCGATGGTGGCGCGGTCTGGCTCCGGGCTCACCGTCAGCCAGTCCGGATGGGTTCCGGCGGCAGTGAGGGCACACGCGCGGCAGCGGCCACAGGCCTCGTTCTCGCGCGGTCGCGCCTCGCAGAGGAGCAGGCGCGCAAGCCGCCGCGCGAACACGCCCTTCCCCACCCCACGGGGACCGCGTAGCAACAGCGCGTGAGCGAGCCGGTCGGCCGCGAGTGCGGCGCGGAGCCGATCCCACTGTCGGGCCTGCCAGGGCAGCGCCGGGAGGTCGGTCACGCCCGGTCCTCGGTGTCCGCGCCGATGCGCGGTGGGGGCTTCGATGTCGTCACTGGCTCGCGCCCTCCCCGCGTCTGCGGCGAAGTTGATACCTCTCGACGGCGCGCAGGTGCTCGGCGTACGTCGCCGAGAACTGGTGCTCGCCGTCGCCACGGGCGACGAAGAACAACGCGTCGCCGTCCGCCGGATGCATCACTGCCGCAATCGAGTCGCGGCCAGGGAGGGCTATCGGCGTGGGCGGCAATCCCTGAATCACGTACGTGTTGTAGGGCGTCGGGGTGCGCAGGTGGCGACGGGTGAGGTTGCCGTCGAACTCGTCCCCGAGGCCGTAGATCACCGTCGGATCGGTCTCCAGGCGCATCCCGCGCTTCAGGCGCCGGACGAACACCCCGGCGATTCGCGGTCGCTCGTGCCCGACGCCGGTCTCCTTCTCGACGATCGAGGCGAGCACCAGGGCCTCGTCGGGATTGCGCAACGGCAGGTCCGGCGCGCGACCCGCCCAGGCGCGCTGCAGCTCGCCGGCCATGGTGTCGTACGCGCGACGCAGGAAGGCGACGTCGGTGGTGCCGCGTGGGAAGTGGTAGGTGTCGGCGAAGAAGCGGCCCTCCGGGTGGACGTCCGGCTTGCCGATGGCCTTCATCACCGCCGCCGGTGACGGCTCCTCGAGCGTGTGGGTGATGATCTCGTTGCCACGCAGGGCGGCGAGGAGCTGGGCAAAGGTCCACCCCTCGACGATGGTGAACGCGTGCATCGCGACCTCGCCGGCAATCATCTTGCGAATCAGGTCGCGCGGCGTCATGCCGGAATCGAGCTGGTACTCCCCGGCCTTGATCGACCCTGCGGTGCCGTTGTACCGCGCCTCCAGCGCGAGCAGACGCGGATGCTCGAGCAGACCGCGGTCGGCCAGCTCGCGCATCACCTGCGCGAAGCTCGCGCCGGGACGAACGACGTGGTAGTCACGCCCACCCTCGAGCGTGAGCGGGCGGGTCGAGGCACGCTCCAGCCGCGTCACCACCCATCCCGCCACCGCTGCGGATGCGGTGGCGAGGACGAGCAGCAGGGCGATCGCTCGGCGCAACACCCGTTTCGGCCTCCGAGTCGAGCGGCGGGCTCGCGCGGCTGGCGGACGCGGTCAGGTCAACCGACGAAACACCAGCGAGCCGTTCGTGCCACCGAAACCGAACGAATTCGACAGCACGACGTCGACCTTCATCTCGCGTGCGGTCTTCGGCACGTAGTCCAGGTCACACGCCGGGTCGGGATTGTCGAGGTTGATCGTGGGTGGCACGACCTGGTCGCGGATGGCGAGCACACAGAATACCGCCTCCACGCCCCCGGCCGCGCCGAGGAGGTGGCCGATCATCGACTTCGTCGAGCTCACGGCGACCCGATAGGCGTGGTCTCCCAGGCAGCGCTTGACCGCATTGGACTCGATGACGTCACCGGCCGGCGTCGAGGTCCCGTGCGCGTTGATGTAGTCGATCTCGTCGACGTTCACCCGCGCGTCGCGAATCGCGTTGACCATGCACCGTCGCGCACCGTCGCCGTCCTCCGGAGGCAGCGTGATGTGATAGGCATCGCTGCTCATGCCGAAGCCGATCAACTCGGCGTAGATGCGCGCACCGCGTGCCCTGGCGTGCTCGTACTCCTCGAGCACCATCGTTCCGGCGCCATCGCCGAGCACGAATCCGTCACGATCCCGATCCCACGGGCGGCTCGCGGCTTGCGGATCGTCGTTGCGAGTCGACAGCGCGCGGGCGGCGGCGAAACCGCCGAGCCCCATCGGCGAGGTCGCCATCTCCGCGCCGCCGGCGAGCATCACGTCGACGTCGCCGCGCTCGATCATGCGCGCCGCATCGCCGATGTTGTGGGTGCCGGTCGAGCAGGCGGTGACGATGCCGTAGTTCGGACCCTTGATGCCGAACATGATCGACAGGTTGCCCGCAATCATGTTGATGATGTTGCTGGGCACGAAGAACGGCGAGATCTTGCGCGGTCCGCCCTGACGGTACAGCTCGTGTCCGCGCTCGATGCCCGGCAGACCCCCGATGCCCGAGCCGATGGCGATGCCGATGCGCTCGGCATTGGCCTCGGTGACCTCGATGCCGCTGTCGCGCAGGGCCTGCACCCCCGCCGCGATACCGTAGTGGATGAAGGGGTCGGTGCGCCGAATATCCTTCGCCGGCATGTACTGCTCGAGGTCGAGGCCCCGAATCGCGCCGCCGATGCGGCTCGAGAAGCCACTGGCGTCGAACGCCTCGATCATGCCGATACCGCTCTTGCCCGCGAGCAGGCTCGACCACGTCGTCTCGACGTCGTTCCCCACCGGGGTGACCATTCCGAGTCCGGTTACCACGACGCGACGCATCGAAGCTCCCCTCCACAGCCCGGAAAAACAAAAAGGCCGCGTCCAGCGTGCACTGTAACCGCGGCCCTCCTGACGACCGGCCTATCGGCCGGCCACGCGACTACTCGGTGTGCGCCTTGATGTAGTCCATCGCCTGCTGGACGGTGGTGATCTTCTCGGCCTCCTCGTCGGGAATCTCGCAGTTGAATTCCTCCTCGAGGGCCATCACCAGCTCCACGGTGTCGAGAGAGTCGGCGCCCAGGTCGTCGACGAACGACGCATCCGGACTCACGTCCTCCTCCTTCACGCCAAGCTGCTCGACCACGATCTGCTTGACGCGCTCTTCAATCGTGCTCATTCAGGTCAATCCTCCCGTCGCACCCGGAGCCCGGAAATCGGGCGCCTAGTTTAGTGAAAACGCTTGAACTTGCAAGGAACATTCCGGCTTCCAGGGCTCCGCGCGAGGTCGTGCGGAACGCCCGACCGCCGGTCCCGGCACTGGCCGTCTCAGCCCATGTACATGCCGCCGTTGACGTGCAGCGTGTGCCCGGTGACGTAGGCCGCGGCCGGCGAGACGAGATAGCCGACCGCCGCGGCCACCTCGGCCGCCGCGCCCAGGCGCCCGAGCGGGATCTGCTCGAGCAGCTTCTCGCGATGCGCGTCCGCCAGCCCGCGCGTCATGTCGGTGTCGATGAACCCTGGTGCGACCGCATTGACGGTGATGCCGCGCCCGGCGAGCTCACGCGCCAACGCGCGGGTGAAACCCTCCATGCCTGCCTTCGCCGCGGCGTAGTTGCTCTGACCGGCATTGCCGAGCGACCCGACGACCGAGCTCACGTTGACGATCCGACCTCGTCTGGCGCGCATCATCGCGCGCGAGGCGGCGCGGCAGGTCCGATAGAGGGAGCCGAGATTGGTGTCGACCACCGCCTGCCAGTCCTCCTCGCGCATGCGCGCCAGGAGCCCGTCACGCGTGATGCCGGCATTGTTGACGAGGATGCTCGGGGTGTGTCCGTCGGCCTCGAGTCGGGCGAACAGCGCGGTGACCGACTCGCTGTCGGAGACGTCCGCCACCAGCCCACACCCCTCGACCCCGGCCGCCTCGAGCGCGGTGCCGATCGCGGTCGCGCCGGCCGCCGACGTGGCCGTGCCGACCACCCGGGCGCCGCGCGAGCCGAGCTCCGCTGCGATTGCGGCGCCGATGCCGCGACTCGCGCCGGTGACCAGCGCGACCTCGCCGTTCAGATCCTCCATCAGCCCTCCAGCTTCTCCAGCGCGGCGCTCAGGCTCGCCTCGTCGTGCAGGCTCGCGATCTCGAGGTCCGGCGCGATGCGCCGATGCAACCCGGTGAGCGTCCGCCCGGGACCGGGCTCGATCAGCGCCGTCGCGCCGCGGGCGCGCAGCCGCTCGACGGTCTCCACCCAACGCACCGGGCGCACGAGCTGACGCGTCAGCGCCTGGCGGATTGCCGCCGGGTCGTCGTGGCTCTCGAGATCCGCATTGTGGACGACGGGCACCGCGGGTGCGCGAATGTCGGTCGTGGCCAGCACCTCCTCGAGCCGCTCCACCGCCGGGGTCATCAGCACGCAATGGACGGGGACGCTCATCGGCAGGCGCACCGCGCGGCGCGCGCCACGCTCGCGCGCCATCTCGAGGACGCGATCCACCGCGCCGGCGTGCCCGGCCACCACCACCTGTCCGGGTGCGTTGAAATTGACTGCGGACACGTGCTGCGGAGCGAGCTCGGCGCTCACCGCGGTGCAGACCTCGACCACCGCCGCGTCGTCGAGACCGAGAAGTGCTGCGATACCGCCGACGCCGAGCGGAACCGCCTCCTGCATGAATCGGCCGCGGGCGGCGACGGCACGGACCGCGTCGCGGAACGGCATCGCTCCGGCGCACACCAGCGCGCTGTACTCGCCGAGGCTGTGCCCGGCCACCATGGCCGGCGCCGGGCCGCCCGCCGCGTGCCAGGCGCGCCACACCGCGACACCGGCTGCGAGCATCGCCGGCTGCGTTCGCTCGGTCTCGTTCAGCCGCTCCGCCGGACCCTCGCTCACCAACGCCCAGAGATCGTAGCCGAGCATCTCGGAGGCCTCGGCGAAGGTCTCACCGACCACCGAGCGGGCGGCCGCGAGATCCGACAGCATCCCGACCGATTGCGAGCCCTGACCGGGGAACGTGAACGCGACAGGCATCGACGATTCTCTATCTTGTTCGGCGAGCAGACTCAGTAGCGCACCAGCGCCGAGCCCCAGGTGAAGCCGCCGCCGAAGGCCTCGAGGAGCAGTCGGTCGCCGCGCTTGATTCGACCGTCGCGGACCGCCACGTCGAGGGCCAGCGGCACGGAGGCAGCCGAGGTGTTGCCGTGGTGGTCCACGGTCACCACCACACGCTCCATCGGCATCTCGAGCTTGCGCGCGGTGGCCTCGATGATGCGGATGTTGGCCTGGTGCGGGATCAGCCAATCGACATCGGACTTCGCCAACCCGTTCGCGCTCAGGGTCTCGTCGACGATGCGCATCAACGTGCGCACTGCCACGCGGAACACCTCGTTGCCACGCATCTGCGTGTACGCGTTCCCCTCCGACAGCCGCCCGTTTCCGATCGGCGTGCCGCCCTCGACGTAGAGCAGATCCTCGTAGCGACCGTCGGCATGCAGGTGTGTGGACACGATTCCCGGCTCGTCGGATCGCTCCAGCACCACCGCGCCGGCGCCGTCACCGAACAGCACACAGGTACCGCGGTCCGACCAGTCGAGGAGATGAGAATGCCGGTCTGCGCCGACCACCAGCGCGCGTCGGGCGCTGCCGGCGCGCACGAACTTGTCGGCCACGCCGAGCGCGTAGACGAAGCCCGTGCAGACCGCCTGGACGTCGAATGCGGGGCAGCCGAAGGCGCCGAGGCGCGCCTGCAGGCGACACGCGGTCGATGGATAGATGCGGTCGGGCGTGGTGGTTCCGACCACGATCAGGTCGACCGACTCCGGTGCGACGTCGGCGGCCTCGAGCGCCCGACGCGCCGCCCGTTCCGCGAGATCCGTCGTGCCCTCCCCGGGGGCCGCCACGCGGCGCTCGGCGATGCCGGTACGCTCGCGGATCCACGCATCGCTGGTGTCGACCAACCGCTCGAGCTCGGCGTTGGTGAGGACGCGCTCTGGCAGGTACCCGCCGGTGCCCGCGATCCGGCTGTAGGTCACACCGCCTCCCGCGACTCGAGGAGACGGCCGAGTTGCTCGCGGATGCGCTCGGGGACGTTCTTTCTGATCTCGGTCACCGCCTCCTCGATCGCTCGCGCGAAGGCGATGACGTCGGCGCTGCCGTGGCTCTTGACCACGATGCCCTGGAGCCCGACCAGGGTGGCGCCGTTGTATTGCCGTGGGTCGATGCGCGACCGCAGCGCGCGCAGCACGGGCATCGCGACCAGGCCCGCCACACGCGTCAGGATGTTGCGCTGGAACTCGCGCCGCATGAAGGCCACGATCATGTGCGCCACGCCCTCGCTCGACTTGAGCGCGACGTTGCCGACGAAGCCGTCGCAGACCACGATGTTGGCCTTTCCGCGGTAGATGTCGTCACCTTCGACGAATCCGATGTAGTCGAGGTCGCTCGCCGCCAGCATGCGGCCGGCCTCGCGCACGCGCTCGTTCCCCTTGATCTCTTCCTGCCCGATGTTCAGGAGACCGACCGTGGGTTGCGCGATGTTGTCGACCGCACGCGCGAGCACCACGCCCATGACCGCGAACTCGAAGAGCTGCCGCGCGCTGGCCTCCACGTTGGCTCCGAGGTCCAGGACGTGGGTATGGCCGGTGAGCGACGGCAGGGCCGAGATGATGGCCGGGCGATCGACGCCGGGCAACGTCCTCAGCACGAACTTCGCGGTCGCCATCAAGGCCCCGGTGTTGCCGGCGCTCACGCATGCCTGCGCCTCGCCTTCCTTGACGAGATTGATCGCGACTCGCATCGACGAGTCGCGTTTGCCGCGCAGGGCCTGCGACGGCAGCTCGTCCATCTCGACCTTCTGCGTGGCATGGTGCAGGCGAAGACGCTCGCTCGGTGTCGCCTTGCTCTCGGCGAGGGTCGCCAGCAGGGTCGCCTCGTCCCCCACCAGGATCAGCGCGAGATCCCGGTCACGTTCGAGGGCGCGCAGCGCCGCGGGGACGACCACGCTCGGACCGTGGTCTCCCCCCATCGCGTCCAGGGCGACGGTGAACGTCAAGCGCGGTCAGTCTCGTTCCGGCAAGACCTTCCGGCCGCGGTAGTACCCGTCCGGCGACACGTGGTGCCGACGATGGGTCGCGCCCGAGGTCTGGTCGATGCTCAGGGTGGGGCCGGTGAGCGCATCGTGCGCTCGCCGCATCCCCCGCTTCGAGGGGGACTTCTTGTTCTGCTGGACGGCCATCTGAGGGCTCCTCCGTTCGTGTGCTCAATCGGATTCCCGCAGCGCCGCGAGCGCTGCGAATGGATTCGTTTCCCGTCGTGTCTGCTCTGGTGCCGCCACGTCCGTCGGCGGCGCGCGGTGGCAATGCTCGTCGTCGTGCAGTCCCACCGTCGGCAGTGACAGCAGCAACTCGTCCTCGACCAGCTTCTCGATGGTCAGCGTCTCGCCGCCGACCCGTGCCTCGGCCGGCGCCGGCGCGGCGGGCTCACCCTCGGCGCTCGCCTCGGCATCGAGCTCCAGCGCCTCGAATCCCTCGGCCACCCGGGCCGGGTCCTCACCTGGCCAGACCACTTCCAGGCGGACCTCGCCGCCGAGCGCGATCGCGACCGGCTCGAGACAGCGCTGGCATTCCAGATGCCCGCGGGCGGCGACCTGGCCCCGGATCCGGACCCTTCCGTCCGCGTCGCGGGAGAACGCGAGTCGAAAACGGCACCCGTCGTCGAGGTCCAGCACCGATGCACGCAGGCGCTCGAAACACCCCGGCAGCTCGCCCTCGAGCACGCGACCCTCGCGCCCGAGTCGCGCGAGATCGAGCGCCTTGCCCGATGGCCGCGACGACCTCCGGGCCCGGCGCTCGCAACCCGCGCCACCCTCGCCCGCAAACGGCTCTCGTGAAGGCATAACCCGAAGACTATAATGGCCTTTCCGGATTCCTGTCAAAGCCGGCATTCGGTTCGCGAAGGGGCCTCGCACAGGCCCGGCGACACGCCACCTGCCGGCCCCGGCGACACCGGCCACCGCCCAGAGGAGCCACCAGCCTTGCGCCTCGTTCTCGCCTCGACATCGCGCTATCGCCAGGAGTTGCTGGCGCGGCTCGGCCTCCCCTTCGACACCGTCGCGCCGGGCGTGGACGAGACGCGCCTGCCGGGTGAGGCGGCGGAGCACCTCGCGGCCCGACTGGCGCGGGCGAAGGCGGCCGCGGTGCGGTCGTCGTTTCCCGACGCGGTGATCATCGGCTCCGACCAGGTGGCGGTGCTCGGCGAGACGGTGCTCGGCAAGCCCGGAACGGTCGAGGCCAACGTTCGCCAGCTGGCGGCCGCCAGCGGGCGGCGGGTGGTGTTCCTGACCGGCCTGTGCGTGCTCGCGCCGTCGCCTCCGGCCGAGCAGTGCGCGGTGGTGTCCTACGAGGTGACGTTTCGCCGGCTCGACCGCGCGCGGATCGAGCGCTACGTGGCACTCGACTCGGCGCTCGACTGCGCCGGGGGCTTTCGCTCCGAAGGGCTGGGCGTGGCACTGTTCGAGTCGATGCGTGGCGACGACCCCACCGCCCTCATCGGCCTGCCACTCATTCGCCTCAGTGAGATGCTGGTACGCGTCGGGCTGGATCCGCTCGGCCCGGAGGAGGGAGTCGCGGCGCGCGACGAGGACTGAACGGGCGGCAGCCGCTGGCGGTCAGGGTGCCGCGGCCACCAGCCACCCCGGATGCTCGGCCGGGTGGTCAGTACCGCCGCCAACCGGCGACCGACGCCTCCAGGAAGCGGTCCGCGATGGATGCCCCGATGCGCTCGGCGAGCGCGGTGAGACGGCCACGGGTCGGGGTGTAGTCGACGATCTTCTCCGCCCCGATGACCTCCCGCGCGACATGGCTCGCACTGCCGAGACCGTCTGCCAGGCCGAGCTCGACCGCCCGCTCCCCGGTCCAGAGCAACCCGCTGAACAGCTCGTCGCCACCCTTCAGCCGCTCGCCTCTGCCCTGGCGGACCACCGCGATGAACTGTTGGTGAACTTGCCCCAGGACGTCACGGAAATGCGCGACCTCCTCCGGCCGCTCGGGTGAGAACGGGTCCAGGAAGCCCTTGTGCTCGCCGGCGGTGAGCAGACGCCGCTCGATGCCGAGCTTCTCCATCGCGCCGACGAACCCGAAACCGTTCATCACCACCCCGATCGAGCCCAGGAGGCTGCCCTTGTCGGCGTAGATGGCGTCGGCCATCGCCGCGACGTAGTAGCCGCCCGAGGCGGCCATGTCGGTGACGACCGCGTAGACCTTCGTCTGCGGATACTTCTCGCGCAGACGACGGATCTCGTCGGCGATGTAGCCGGCCTGGACCGGGCTGCCACCCGGACTGTTGATGCGCAGGATCACGCCCGCGGTCGCCTCGTCCTCGAACGCCGCGCGCAGGCCGGTGATCACCCGGTCGGCGCTCGCGTCGCTGTCGTCGGCGATGGTGCCGTTCACCTCGATCAACGCGGTGTGTCGCTCGTCGCCCTCACCCGGCCACGACGGCTTCGGGAGGAAGCTGACGGTCACGAACACGAGGTAGGCGAGGAACAGCAGCCGCAGTGCGATGTTCCAACGCCGTGCCCGACGCTGCTCGACCAGGGCCGACTGTGCCAGCCGGGCGATGATGTCACGCTCCCAGCCCGGCTCCTTGCCGGTCGGCGGCGAGTTCGAGGGTTCGTCCATTGGCGGGTCCGAGTGCAGGTCGGGGCGATCAGCCGCGACGGATGAGCCATGCCGGGAGTTCGGCGACGGTGTCGAGGAGCGCGACTGGCCGACATTCTAGCAGCGCGGCCGCGGGGTGAGCCCCGCTCGCGACCCCCAGAGCATGGGCACCCGCGGCCCGTGCCATCTGCAAGTCGAAGGTGGTGTCACCGACGACCAGGGTCTCCTCCGGCGCGCAGCCGACCTCCTCCATCAGCTCGAGGACCATCCCCGGATGGGGCTTCGACGGCGACTCGTCGACGGTGCGGGTGGCGACGAAGAAGCGTGTGGTGTCGCTCTCGGCCAGCTCACGGTCGAGACCGCGACGGCCCTTGCCGGTCGCCACCGCGAGCAACAACCCGGCGGTGTCGAGATGCGCCAGCGTGCGGTGGGCGCCGGCGAACAGCGCGACCGGCTCCCGCGCCTCACGCGACCAGCGCTCGCGATAGTGCGCGAGGAAGCGCTGGTGCATGGCCTCGCCCTCCCCCGGGTAGAGCGCCTCGGTGGCCTCGCGCATGCCGAGCCCGATGATGCCGCGGATCGCTGCCTCGCTGCGCGCGGGAAGGTCCATCGCCTCGATGGCGCTGGTCACGGTGCGAACGATTCGTGCGTGCGAGTCGGCGAGAGTTCCGTCCCAGTCGAAGACGACGAGGCGGTAGGCGCCGGTCATCGGTCTTCGCCCGGTGCGTCGAGCCCGAGCTCGGCCAGCACCGCGGCGAGCTCCGCCGGGAGCGGGGCCCGCACGGTGACCGGGCGGTCGTTGGTCGGATGCTTGAAGGTCAGGCAGGCGGCGTGCAGGAACAGCCGCCGTAGGCCGAGGGCGCGCATCGCGCGGTCGAACTCGGCCTCCCCGTACTTCTCGTCGCCGGCGATCGGGTGCCCCACCGACGCCGCGTGCACGCGGATCTGGTGGGTGCGACCGGTGAGCGGAGACGCCTCCACCAGCGTCGCGCGCTCCGCCACCGCGAGCGGGGTGAAATCGGTGGCGGCGGGCTTGCCGTCGATGGCGGTCTGCACCAGCCGCTCACCGCCGCGCAGGACGTCGCGGCGCAGGGCCGCGCGCACCCGGCGCGGCCGCGCCCACCGTCCGCGCACGAGCGCCCAGTACCGCTTGTCCGGCACCCCGTCGCGGAACGCCGCGTGGAGCACGGTCATCGCGGAGCGGCGGCGCGCCACCAGCAGGCACCCGGAGGTGTCACGGTCGAGGCGATGGGCGAGCTCGAGCATCCGGTCCTCGGGGCGGGCCGCGCGCAGCGCCTCGATGATCCCGGCGTCGTACCCGCTCCCGGCGTGCACCGGGATCCCGGCTGGCTTGTCGAGCACCAGCACCGACTCGTCCTCGTAGAGCACGGCCGCGCCCACGGTGTCGACCAGCGACGGAGCCGGGGTCCCCGGCGCGGGGGCGGCGCCGACGTCGAGCGGCGGGACGCGCACGACGTCGCCCGCCTGCAGCCGGTAGTCCTGGCGGATCCGGCCGCGGTTCACCCGCACCTCGCCGCGACGCAGGCAACGGTAGACCCGCTGGCGGGGCACCCCGCGCAGGACGTTGAGGAGGAAGTTGTCGATGCGCTGGCCGGCGCTGCGCTCGTCGATGGTGACGTGGCGCACCTGACCGCGCACGGCGTCTGGCGTCTCGATCATGCCGCAATCATACCAGGTGGCGCACCACCGTTTGCCGCTGCGGGCAGCACGTTGTTATAGTGAGCCGTTCCCGCGGCTTCGTCTCGATACCCCGCTCGGCGGTGATCGAGAAGAGCATAGAGACAGAGAGCTCGAGGCGACCCCCGGGGGCGATTGGTCTAACCGAGCGACGACGCTCGACGCGGTGCGCGAGAGCGGCGTACGCCAGGCAGAACAACAGGGCATCCTTCCGACCCTCTGGATCGGAAAGCCGCGGACGGGTCACTGGAGACAACCGTCCGCCAGCCGCGCGCAGCGACCGCCCCGGTCGACTCGCGCCGCGACCTGGGCATTGTGCGGGCTGACGCCCCGGTGCCGTCAGGGCGCGGAAGCGACCGAATCCGGGCCGAGCGCGCCGTGTGCAGGGAGCGGCGGGGCCGCTGCGAACCCGCCAATCTGGTGCGCCCTGGCCGACGGGATCACGGATCCTCGCCGGCCGTCGCCAGTTCGCGTCGTCGGCCACAGCTCGGCCGGCGGCGCCCGCCTCAGGCGTCCGCGCCCTCCGGCATTGGCTGCCCGCCAGGGGCTGCCCTTGCCGCGCCCTCCCCCCGCCGTCACGCGTCGCGCCAACACAGGTTCAACGCATGAAGCGGATGCTCATCAACGCGACCCAGCCAGAAGAAGTTCGGGTCGCGCTCGTCGACGGTCAGTTCCTGTACGACCTCGACATCGAGGTGGCCGCCTATCAGCAGAAGAAGGCGAGCATCTACAAGGGGCGAATCACCAGGGTCGAGCCGAGTCTCGAGGCGGCCTTCGTCGACTATGGCGCCGACCGTCACGGCTTCCTGCCGTTCAAGGAGATCGCGCGTGAGTTCTACGCCGGCGACGGCGAGGACGAGCCGGACGACGGGGGCGATCGACAGCCCGCGCGGCGCTCGATCAAGGAGGCGCTCCAGGAGGGGCAGGAGGTCATCGTCCAGGTCGAGAAAGAGGAGCGCGGCAACAAGGGCGCGGCGCTCACCACCTTCCCGAGTCTGGCCGGCCGCTATCTGGTCCTGATGCCCAACAACCCCCGCGCCGGCGGCATCTCGCGCCGGGTCGAGGGCGACGAGCGCACCGAGCTCCGCGAGGCGCTGAGCAGCCTGGAGGTTCCGCCCGGGATGGGGCTCATCGTGCGCACCGCCGGGGTCGGGCGCTCGGTCGAGGAGCTGCAGTGGGACCTCGACTACCTCCTCAATCTGTGGACGGCCATCGAGGCATCGGCCAAGGACCGCAAGGCCCCATTTCTCGTCTACCAGGAAAGCAACGTCATCATCCGCGCCATTCGCGACAACTTCCGTCAGGACGTGAGCGAGGTGCTGATCGACGACGAGGCGGTCTACCAGCAGGCCCGTGACTTCGTGCAGCAGGTGATGCCGGAGAGCCTTCCCAAGGTGAAGCTCTACCGCAATCACGTGCCGCTGTTCTCGCGCTACCAGATCGAGAGCCAGATCGAGTCCGCGTTCAACCACACCGTGCACTTGCCCTCCGGCGGCTCGATCGTCATCGACCACACCGAGGCCCTGGTCTCGGTGGACATCAACTCGGCGCGGGCGACCAAGGGTGCCGACATCGAGGAGACCGCGCTCAACACCAACCTCGAGGCTGCCGACGAGGTCGCGCGCCAGCTCCGGCTCCGCGACATCGGCGGCCTGATCGTCATCGATTTCATCGACATGACCCCCGCGCGCAACCAGCGCGAGGTCGAGAATCGACTGCGGGAAGCCCTCAAGCGGGACCGCGCTCGGGTCCAGGTCGGGCGGATCTCCCGCTTCGGGTTGTTGGAGATGTCCCGGCAGCGGCTGCGCCCGTCGCTCGGTGAGTCGAGCCTCACGGTGTGCACCTCGTGCAACGGCCGGGGCAGCATCCGCGGTCCGGAGTCGCTCGCTCTGTCGGTGCTGCGCCTCGTCGAGGAAGAGGCGATGAAGGACAACACCGCCAGGGTCGTGGCGCGGTTGCCGGTCGATGTCGCGGCGTTCCTGCTGAACGAGAAGCGTCGCTGGGTGAACGACGTCGAGGGACGGCACGGGGTCCAGCTGATCCTCGTCCCCGTGCCCTCGATGCGCCTGCCGGCCTACGAGGTCGAGCGCATCCGCTCGACCGACCGTGACAGCGAGACCCACTCGCAGGCGAGCTACGAGCTCGCGGCGGAGCGTGAGGAGCGTCCCGACTACTCGACGGTCGGAGCCCAGCCGGCACGTCCGGAGCCTGCGGTCAAGGCCGTGGCCCCGCCAGGGCCCGCTCCGGTGCGGGTGCAGCCGGCACCGGCCGAGGGGTCGGCGAGCGTGTCTGCGTCGCCACGCGCGCCGGAGCCGAACCTGCTACGCCGCATCTGGGGCACGTTGTTCGGGGGTGCCCGGGAGCCGACCGCGCCGGCGTCGGCGGTGGCGGCGACGAGCGTCGTGGCCACCGCGACCGGCGACGAGCAGCCGGTCGCGACCGGATCGACTTCCGTCAGCGCCGAGGCGCGCGGCGGTCCGCGGGAGGGTGGCGAGCGTCGGGATTCGCGCCGCTCCGGTCGCGGCGGGCGCTCACGCGGCCGTGGGGCCGAGCAGCGTCACGGTGGGCGGCGAGCGACCGACGACGACACAGCGCCGCCGAGTGCGGCCGAGCCGGCCGCCGCCGGGGCCGAGGGCGAGGCCCGCGGTGGGCAGCGGTCGCAGTCCGGGTCGCGACGTCGTGGGGAAGGAACCCGCAACGCCGCTCCGCCCGGCGAGGCAGCCGCTGCAGCAGCCACCACCACCACCACCGCCACCGACGCTGGCGAGCCGGGGTCGGTCACCGATTCGCCAGCGGCCGAGGGCGCGGTCGACGGCGCGCGCCCCAGCGGCCGGAGTGGTCGCCGGCGCCGCGGCAGCCGGGGACGTGGGCGAGGTGATGGCAGCCGAGGCGCCGCCGCCACGTCAGACGGAGAGCCGATGTCCGAGACCGGTCAGGCCGATGCGCGTGGCGGCGAGGGGAGCGGCACCTCGGGTGAGGCGGTATCGCCGGCGGAATCGGAACCCACGCCTCGGGCCGAGACGCCTTCCGGGGAGTCGCGGCGCCGGCGCGCACGCGGTGGCCCACGCACCGACTCCGAGGCGGTTGCCTCCGAAGCGGGCGGTCGCCCCGATGGCGCGCCCATGACCGGGGCGCCCGACGAGCGCGGTGCGAGCCCGCCGCCCCAGCCGGTGGCGGCCCCGGTGGCCAGCACGCCCGCCGCCGATGTGGGTCCGGCCGCGTCGGCTGCGTCTCCTGCCGGGACCGAGCGGGGAACGCAGAACCACGGCGCGGCGACGACGGCTGCGGCGAGTTCTGCCGGTGGTGCCGAGACCTCGGTAATGCGCGAGGCTCGGCCGGCTCCGGCCGCGCCCACACCGACGGCGCCCGCGGCCGCGCCCCCGGCGCCGGCACCGGTGCCGGCGGGAGGGGCGTCGGGGGAGGTGCGCGCTCGCACCGCCGAGACGCCTTCCTCGTCGCCACCGGTGCGCGGAGCGAACGGTGGCGACGGCGCACCGGCCGCGGGGGCTCGCTCCGCCGCCGCCGAGCCGGGGGCGGGTGCACAATCCGAGCCGCAACCCTCGGCGCGTCCGGTATCGGCGCCGGAATCGGCCGCACCGCGAGAGGCGCCGCCCGGGGACTGAGTCCGGCCCGCCGGCGCGGGAACGCCGCCGCCTCCACGCGGCGGGCTCCCGTGGTCGGTCTCCGTTCGGGCCGCGTCTTGCTGCAGTAGCCCGGACGGAGCGCGGGTGGTCAGTCGCCGCGAAACAGCGCCCGGGTGGCGAGCGGGCGCGGGCCGAGCAGGTCGGCGAGCAGCCAGCGCAGGAGTCGCTTCGCCTCGCGCGCCTGCACCGGGTCGTCGAGCTGCTCGCGGCCGAGTGCCAGCAGCGTGGCGCCGCTGACGGACACCACGTCGCCTTCAGCGATGCCGTCCGCGACCGGCCCGGTCTCTCGCAGGTAGCGGTACCTGCGCTCGGCGAGGATCGGGCGGTCGGTGTCCGCCTCGTGCTCGAGCACCAGGCCGTAGCCGAGCGCGCGCAGCAACCGCAGCTCGAAGATGCGGAGCACGGGCTCCGGCGGCTCGGACGCTCTCAGGCTCGCCAGCGCCGACTCGTAAGCGACGTACAGCTCGGGGTGTGGGTCGTTGCGCTCGGTGAGGCGCAGCACCAGCTCGTTCAGGTAGAAGCCGCAGAACAGGGCGCGACCGGTGAGCTCGGGAACCGCGCCCCGACCTTCGACCTCGTGCAAGTTCCCGAGCTCCCCGCGGCCCGACCACGAGAGCAGCAGCGGGGTGAAGGCCCGGAGCTGCCCCCGGGTCGTGGACGCGGGGCGTCGCGCTCCGCGTGCGACGAGCCCTACCCGGCCCTGGTGCCGAGCGAAGACCTCGAGCAGGACGCTCGTCTCGCGATAGGGGCGCTGGTGAAGCACGTACCCGTCGACCAGCTCATGGCGATACACCGCACTCGCGCCCGCCGCTCACTCGCCGTACCCGAGCCGTAGCAGCGCGCGCTCGTCGTCGGTCCACCCTTCGCGGACCTTGACCCAGAGATGCAGACGCACCGGGCGACCGAAGGCCTCGCGCATCTCCTCGCGGGCCTCGGTGCCGGCGGCCTTGAGGAGGGCGCCCTCCTTCCCGATCACGATCGGCTTCTGGCTGCGCCGCTCGACCCAGATCACGGCATCGATGTCGAGTCCGCGCCCGCGCTCGGCGAACTGCTCGATCTCGACACTGAGCCGGTGCGGCAGCTCCTCGCCGAGCCGTCGAATCAGCTTCTCACGCACGAGCTCGGCGGCGCGGAAGCGATCACCGCGGTCGGTCACCTGGTCGGCCGGGAACAGCGGCGGCCCTTCCGGGAGGCGCGCCAGGATCGTCCGCTCCAGGGCATCCAGGTTGGCTCCGCCCAGCGCCGAGATCGGGACGATCTCGGCGAAGTCGAGCCGACCGGAGAGGTCGGCGATGAACGGAAGCAGCCGGTTCTTGTCCTTGACGCGGTCGACCTTGTTGATGGCGAGGATGATCGGCGCCTCGACCCGGGACAGCCGGCTCATCACGCGCTCGTCCTCGTCGGTGAGGCGCAAGGCCTCGACCACCAGCACGACCAGGTCGACACCTTCCAGGGCGCCGTCGGCGACCCGATTGAGATAGCGATTCATCGCTCGCTTGCCGCCCGAGTGCATGCCCGGCGTGTCGACGTAGACGATCTGGGCGTCGGGCAGGTGCTTCACGCCCAGGATGGCGTGACGCGTGGTCTGCGCGCGTGACGAGGTGATGGCGAGCTTCTCGCCGAGGAGGTGGTTGAGCAGTGTCGACTTGCCGGTGTTCGGGCGACCGACGATGGCCACGAATCCGCTGCGGTGGCCTGGAGGGACTTCCGCCACGTCGATAGCGTCGGTGGCTGGTGGGTCCTGGTGCATCGGACTATCGCTCCAGAGACTCGAGGGCTCGCACCGCGGCGTCCTGCTCGGCGCGGCGCCGGCTCGACCCTTCACCGCGCGTGGTGGTCGGGGGGATTCCCACGGTGCACTCCACCACGAACCGCTGGGCATGGGCGGCCCCGCTCACCTCGACCACGTTGTAGGTCGGCAGCGACAGGCCGCGAGACTGCAGTGCTTCCTGCAAACGGGTCTTCGGATCCTTCGGCTCGTCCGCCCTGGCCACGTCATGCAGCTTGCCGGCGACCAGCGAGAGCACGACCTGGCGGCATGCATCCAGGCCGGCATCGAGATACACCGCCCCGATCAGGGCCTCGAGGGCGTCGGCGAGGATCGAGTCGCGTCCGCGCCCGCCGCTTTTCCGCTCACCCTCGCCGAGTCGCAGCGCCGGACCGACCCCGACCTGCCGCGCAATCTGAGCCAGCGTATCCTGCTTCACCACCTGCGCACGTCGCCGGGTGAGGGAGCCCTCGGCCGCGTCTGGCACGTCGCAGTAGAGCGACTCGGCGACCAGGAAATTCAACACCGAGTCACCGAGGAACTCGAGCCGCTCGTTGTTCTCGCTGCTGGCGCTACGATGCGTGAGTGCACGCCGGAGCAACTCGGGCCGCTCGAAGCGGTGACCGAGGCGCTCGGCGAGCGCGCGCCCCGGATCGTCAACCGCCACTTCGGCAACGCCCAGGCGTCACACCCACGTCGTCCGATTCCGCGCCCGATGCCCGATCTCGGTTCAATTGCTCGCGTGCTTCTCGAACTCGGCCAGGATCGACAGGTTGAGGAACAGCGGCTCGACGCGGGAGTAGATCACCGAGATCTCGACCTGCTTCCCCTTCTTCTCGACCTTCACGAACTCTTGCCAGTTGAGCTCGTTGATCCGCGTGACGTCGTCGATGTCGAGGCGCCGCAGGAGCCCCATCACGATCTCGCCCTTGGTGCGCGCCTCGATCTCACGATCCTCCAGCACGCTCTGCATCGCCTTGTCGATCTTGAGGCTCTCCAGGTAGACCGGAATGAGCTTCAGCCCGACGAGGACGCCGAAGCCGCCCAGAATCAACAGCAGCAGCAGCATCCACCCAGACATCCCGCGCTGGCGTCTGATCGAGCGCATCTTGGTCCTCCTCGTCGTCCCCTTGTCCCAGCAACTGCCCGGCGTGCACGGTGTGGACGCGCCGGCAACGCAGTATCAGTCGATGCGATCGCCGATCCGCGCCCACTCGATCCCGTGCTCCCAGGTCCAGTGCATCCAGATCCGGAACGCCCGGCCGATCAGCAGCTCGTCGGGAACGGTGCCCCAGTAGCGGCTGTCGCGGCTGTTGTCCCGGTTGTCGCCCATCACGAAGTAGTTACCTTCGGGCACGACCATCTTGCCCTCGGCAGACGGCATGCCGGGCTGCACCAGAATGTCGTGGGGGTGCGCTCCGAGCACCTCGCGCAGCAGGGTCGCGCCGTTCATCCCGGATGCGGATCCCGACGCCGTATACTCGCCGACAGGTCGCTGCTCGACCGCTGCGCCGTTCACGTACAGCGTCTTGCGGTAATAGGCGATCTCGTCGCCAGGTAGCCCCACCACCCGCTTGATGAAGGGCACCGAGGGATCCTCCGGAGACCGGAAGACCACCACGTCACCGCGCTCCGGCGCGCCGAGCTCGATCAGCTTGAAGTCCAGAATCGGCAACCGGATGCCGTACTCGAACTTGTTGACGAGGATGAAGTCGCCGATCAGCAGGGTCGGCATCATCGACCCCGACGGAATTCGGAACGGCTCGACCAGGAACGAGCGCAGCACGAGGACGATCAGGAAGACCGGGAAGAACGACCGCGCGTACTCGACCAGCCGTGAAGGCGCGGGCACCTCCCCGCTGCCTGCAGCCAGCGCGGCCGCCGCGCTCTCGCGCCGCCGACGGGCGAGGACCGCGGCGTCGAACGCCCAGATCACCCCCGTCACCACGACCAGGAGGACCATCACCGTCGGGAAGTCGAACCTCACCGGTCCTTCCCCACCCGCAGCACCGCCAGGAACGCCTCCTGGGGAATCTCGATCTTCCCGAACTGCTTCATCCTGCGCTTGCCAGCCTTCTGCTTCTCGAGGAGCTTGCGCTTGCGGGTGATGTCACCGCCGTAGCACTTGGCGGTCACGTTCTTGCGCAGCGCCTTCACGGTCTGGCGGGCGATGATCTGGGAGCCGATCGCGGCCTGGATCGCGACGTCGAACATCTGCCGCGGGATGACGTCCTTCATCCGTTCCACCAGCTCGCGTCCCCGGTTCTGACAGCGCTCGCGATGGACGATGACCGACAACGCGTCGACCCGCTCGCCGTTGATGAGTATATCCACTTTCACCATCGGCGCCGGCTGGTACCGGAGGAATCGATAGTCGAGCGACGCATAGCCCCGACTCACCGACTTCAGCCGGTCGAAGAAGTCGAGCACCACCTCGCTCATCGGCAGCTCGTAGCTCAGCGACACCTGGCGGCCGGAGTAATGGAGGCGCTTCTGGACGCCGCGCTTCTCGATGCACAGCGTGATGACGGCACCGAGGTGTGCGTCCGGGACCAGGATGTCGGCCTGCACGATCGGCTCGCGGATCTCCTGGATCTTGTTGGTCGGTGGGAGCCGGGCCGGGTTCTCGACACTCAAGGTCTCACCGGTGGTGGTGAGAACCTCGTAGACCACGGTCGGAGCGCTGGTGATGAGGTCGAGCTCGTACTCGCGCTCCAGCCGCTCTTGCACGATCTCCATGTGCAGCATGCCGAGGAAACCGCAGCGGAATCCGAAGCCCAGCGCATCGGAGACCTCGGGCTCGTAGTGCAGCGCGGCGTCGTTCAGCCGCAGCTTCGCCAGCGCATCGCGAAATGCCTCGTAGTCCGCCGAGTCGGTGGGGAACATCCCGGCGTAGACCTGGGGCTTGACCGGCCGGAACCCCGGCAGCGGGCTCGTCGCCGACCGGTCCACGCCGGTGATGGTGTCGCCGACCGGTGCCCCGTCGACCTCCTTGATCCCGGCGACGAGGAAGCCGACCTCGCCGGTTCCCAGAACGTCTCGCTCGCGCGGCTTGGGGGTGAAGATCCCGACCTTGTCGGCGTGGTAGTTGCGGCCAGTGGACATCACGCGGATGCGCGCGCCCTGCTCCAGGCGACCGTTGACGACGCGTACCAGCGACACCACACCCAGGTAGTTGTCGAACCAGGAGTCGATGACCAGCGCCTGCAGCGGGCCGTCGGGATTGCCGCGCGGCGGCGGGATTCGGGCGACGAGCTGCTCGAGCAGCTGGTGGACGCCGACCCCGGTCTTGGCGCTCACCCGCACCGCATCCCGGGCCTCGATCCCGATGATGTCCTCAATCTCCTGGATCACGCGCTCGGGCTCGGCCGAGGGGAGATCGATCTTGTTCAGGACCGGTACCACCTCCAGCCCCTGCTCGATCGCGGTGTAGCAGTTGGCGACGCTCTGGGCCTCGACGCCCTGAGCCGCGTCGACCACGAGCAACGCACCTTCGCAGGCGGCGAGCGAGCGCGAGACCTCGTAGGAGAAGTCGACGTGGCCCGGGGTGTCGATGAAGTTCAGCTCGTAGGTCCGACCGTCGTCCGCTCGATACTCGAGCGAGACGCTCTGCGCCTTGATCGTGATGCCCCGCTCACGCTCGATGTCCATCGAGTCGAGTACCTGGGCGGCCATCTCACGTTGGGTCAGGCCGCCACAGACCTCGATGAAGCGGTCGGCGAGCGTCGACTTGCCGTGATCGATGTGGGCGATGATCGAGAAATTGCGGATGTGATCCATGGCCGGCACGAGCGACCGGGCGCCGCCCGGAGGGCGCCCGCACCAGTCGGAGTGGCAGCCGGTCGAAGCCGAGCTGCCACCAAAGGCGGAAATGCTACCAGATCGAAGGGATCGGCAACCAGGCTCGGCCCGCGCGCGCCCACCGGGGGCGCGCGGGGTGTCCGGCTACTCGTCGGTCTTCAAGGCCAGGAAAATCGGGTTCCCCTGGCGCTGGACCAGCACCGAGACCGCACGCCCACTCGGCAGCTCGCCGGCGAGGCGCTTGAAGCTCTGACTGTCCTCGACCTTGGCGTTGTTGAGCATCAGGATGACGTCACCCGTGCGCACTCCCGCGCGCCCCGCCGGCCCGTCGGCGACGTCGGTCACCAGCACGCCGTGATCGCGGACGTCGTACTCCTCACGCTGCTCGTCGGTGAGGTCACTCACCGTCACCCCGAGCTTCGATGCGGTGGCGGTTGCCTCCGCGCTCTGGGGCTCCTCGCGGGTCGCCAGGCGGATCTCCTGCTCCTCGGGAAGCTCGGCGGTGACGACCCGCAGGGTCATCGCCTTCCCATCGCGCAAGATCTCCACCGGCACCGCGTTGCCCACGCTCGAGCGCCCGACTAGAGGCGGCAGGTCCGACGAGCGTGATACCCGCTCACCGGCGAAGGCGAGCACCACGTCTCCGACCTCGAAGCCCGCCTTCTCCGCCGGGCTGTCGGCCAGCACCTTGGCGATCAGTGCACCCTGAGGCCGCTCCATTCCGAACGACTCGGCGAGCTCGCGGGTGACGTCCTGGATCAGCACCCCGAGCCATCCGCGCGAGACACGACCCTTGGACCGGAGCTGGTCCGCAACATTCATGGCGACGTCGATGGGAATGGCGAACGAGAGCCCCATGAAGCCGCCGGTGCGGCTGAAAATCTGCGAGTTGACCCCGACCACCTCGCCCTGGAGATTGAACAGCGGGCCGCCGGAGTTGCCGGGATTGATGGCGACGTCGGTCTGGATGAAGGGAACGTAATTCTCGCGCGGGAGGCTCCGCCCCTTGGCGCTCACGATGCCCGCGGTCACCGAGTGATCGAAGCCGAAGGGGGAGCCGATCGCCAGCACCCACTCACCCACCTCCAGCGACTGGCTCGAACCGACGCGAACCACGGGCAGATCGTCGGCCTCGATCTTCAGCACCGCGACGTCGCTGCGCTCGTCTCCCCCGACCAGCGTCGCGCGGAACTCACGCCGATCGCTCAGCCGCACGATGATCTCGTCCGCGTTCTGGATGACGTGATTGTTGGAGATGATGTAGCCGTCGCGCGAGATGATGAAGCCGGAGCCGAGCGACTGCGCATCGAACTCCTCGATCTCGCCCTCGCCGAAGAAGCGCCGGAAGAAGTCGTGGAAGGGGCTGTCCTTGGGCAGATCCGGAATCTCGAATCCGCGCGGCAACTGGGGACGCCCGGGCATCGAGCGCTTCTGGGTGGTGCTGATGTTCACCACCGCCGGGCTGTTCTCGCGCACCATCGTCCGGAAGTCGGGCAGTGACGATTGCTGGGCGTGCACCACGGCCGAGGCCGCCACCGCCATCAGCACAATCGCCCACGTGCGCCAGCGGGAGAACGGGCTGGTCATGAGTACTCCTAAGACCGTCGTGTTCGCTGTCGAGCGGAAGCCGGCTCCCGCTCGTCGGTGCCCGCCGCCCGTTCGCAATGCGCGATTATAGCCGCCTGCGCCGCGCGCTGGTCAGCGCACCGCGATCGACTCGGCGATGCGTCGCGTCGTCACCGTCGGAACCTCGCCGACCACCGTGACCTGATAGCCACCGACCTCCCGCCCGAATGCGGTGACCGCGCCGATTCGCTGCGAGCCCTCGAGTGCCGGCTTGCCCTCGATCGGCTCGATGAACACGGAGACCGATGCCAGCCCGTCGGCGAAGACGCGATGCTCCACTGGTCGATGGACGGTCGCTTGCATGGCCGGCTCGCCGTCGACTGAGAGGAACCCCTCGGGCAACCAGCCGACGTCGAGGGGTGCCGGCGGTGGGCTCGGAGTGACGCCGGTCGGCTCGATGCGGGCAAAGCCGCTGGCATCGTTCTCCGGGGCCAACATCTGGTCCGAGATCTCGACCGGGGTCTGCAACCTGACGTACTCGATCTCCTCGAGGACACCGTCGGTGTCCGACACCAGGCGCGAGCGCAGCAGCAACTTGGTCTCTCGGTCCAGCCACAGGTGGTAGCCGTAGCGAAAGCCGTCTAGTGGTGCGAGGCGGACGAGGACCGTCGGCCGCCCCGCCACCCGATCGCCCTCGGCGGTCGAGGGCGTGTACAGACGCCCGATGGCCGGGCTGTCGAAGTCACGCAGCGCGCCCGGAAAACGCCCGCCGGCGCGATTGCGGGTGACCACGACGGCCTTCTGGTCCGGAAGGATGCAGGTCACCAACTCGCGGTCGCGCAGGACCTCGCGCGGCGAGCCGGTGAGCGCCAGGAGCCGCTCTCGCTCGTGCCCGAGCTCGCGATCGTAGTGGTGGATGATCCGCATCGACGCCCGCTCGGCGGTGCCGCCGACGCTGTAGACGAACGTGCCCTCGTAGTCGAGCGTCTGGGTTGCCCGGGCCATCTCCCGCAGCAACGAGGCGGCATCGTGACCGGAGCCGGCCAGTGCACTCCCGGTGCTCGACAGGACGCCGATCGCGAGAGCCAGCCCGCGACCCGCACGAGACGCAGACCACCGCTCGCGCGATCGCGAAGGCGCGGAACCCGGCTCAGCGTCCACTGGTTCCCAGGGCATGCACGACGCGTACGTATCCGATTGTGCTCCCGCTCGCACCGGCATTGGACAGCATGTAGGGGTACGCGCGCATCGCCGCGGGCTCGGGCAGCACGACGAGGCGTGGCTCGGCGCTCGTCGGCGCGGTCGTGTCGGGCAGTGCTTTCGCGACCTGGATCGGTGACTCGGTCGACGCCCGAAGCTCGGGGGCGGACGGGCGCGTCCCACCCGCGGGCGCCTCGGCGAGAACCGAGGTCCCGTCCTCGGCCGTCGGCCAAAGGCCGATGGCGAGGGCCGTCAGTGAGGCCGCGAGGGCGAGGCCGCCCCAGACCGGCGCCCGGGGGCGTCGACGCGCTCGGGGGGCGAGCACCGCCGGCTCACGAGCCACCGCCGCCGCGACCCGCGCCGCGAGGGCCGGGTCGAGGTGCGCCGGGAGCTGGCTGCGCATGGCGTCGCGCACGAGGTGGTAGCTCGCCCATGCTCGCCGGCCCTCGTCGTCGGCGAGGAGCGAGCCGAGCGCGTCCTCACGCTCCCGGTCGTCGCCCTCCCCGTCCATCAGCGCCGACAGCGCCGCTCGCCGCTGCTCGTTCATCGCGACCGGTTTCCGATTCGTGCGTGCCACATCCACGTCCGCTCCTGGTCGGCAGTCGTTCGGGGAGATCCGGGCGTGCGCCCGTCGCGAACGACGTCCCGACGCATGCTCATTCCAGCAGCGGCTCGAGCTGCTTGTTGATCGCCTCGCGCGCGCGAAAGATCCGCGACCGCACCGTGCCGATCGGGCAGTCCATGGCGAGCGCGATGTCCTCGTAGCTCAATTGCTCGATCTCGCGCAGCACGATCGCGATCCGCAGATCCTCCGGGAGCTCCTCGATGGCGCGTGCCACGGTCCGCTCGATCTCCTCGCGCTGCAGCAGCCGCTCCGGCGTCGCGGTCTCGCGGAGCTCCCCCGAGGCGTCGAGCTGCTCCGCGTCCGTGGTGTCGATGTCGACCTCCAACGGGCGTCGTGACAGCGATGCCAGGTGGTTCTTCGCGGTGTTGATCGCAATCCGATAGAGCCACGTGTAGAAGGCGCTGTCACCCCGGAAGTTCGGCAGAGCCCGGTATGCCTTGAGGAACGCCTCCTGCGCCACATCGAGCGCCTCCGAGGGGTCGCGGACGTAGCGCGAGACCAGCTTCACCAGCTTGTGCTGGTACTTCACCACGAGCCGATCGAACGCTGCCCGATCTCCACGCTGCGCGCGCTCGATGAGCTCGCGGTCGGGGATTCCCCGAACCATCCGGCCCCCTCAGGACCTCGGCGCGCGTCCCTGCCTACCCCCGTAGACAAGCCGCTCGCCGCGAAGTTCGCCGATTTCAGTCCCGGCGGCGGATCGCGCCACTCGAGACCGCACCGTCGTGGCACCCATCACGGTGCCACCCACATGCTCCACCGGCGCTGTTGGCGGCCGGGGGTGACGATGGCCCGGGGGCGTCGAATGGGCCGCCCGGGCCTGGCGCCGCGGGCAGGGTGTCGCCCGGCGCGCGCCGGATTATGCATGCCGAGCCCGCGGGGCTCCACCCGCATGCGAGGACGCCGGTTCATGCGCGAGCGCCGTGGAAGGTGCACACGGAATCCAGGTCGTTCGCCCCGGCCGCCAGCATCACCAGCCGGTCGAATCCCATCGCGATCCCACAGCAGTCCGGCAAGCCATGGTCGAGGGCCGCCACC
The DNA here is from genome assembly GCA_024234875.1 of Ectothiorhodospiraceae bacterium. GTDB lineage: Bacteria > Pseudomonadota > Gammaproteobacteria > HK1 > HK1 > JACKNM01. Next base: position 136,994 of record JACKNM010000007.1, read on the forward strand.
AGCCGGTCGTCGGCGGGCACGTCGGGCCGCCCGCGGCGCGCGCGCTCGGCCCGGTCGGCGGCGAATCGCGCCGCCATCTCGGCGGCGTCGATGAGCTCGTGATACGCATTGCCCACCTCGACCCCGTCGACGAAGACCTCGAACCGTGCCGCCACCCGCGAGTCGTCCGCGGCGAGTCGTGCCTGCGCGGCGCGCGAGGCGGGAAAGCCGCGGACGGTGACGATGCCTGCGCCGAGCGCCGGCTGGACAACGTGGCTGAGCAGCAGGTCGATGCAGTCGTCGCGGTCGAGCCCATCGGCCACGTCGCCGACCAGCGGCCGACACCGTTCACGGAGCGCCGTGTCGTCGTCGACCAGGGGGTCGATTCCGGTCGCCGCGACCAGCGCCTCGCGCAGGGAGGTCCGGCGTCGCGGGCGCTCGCCCATCAGCCGTGCCAAGAGTGCCTCGGTCTCGTCCATCAGCGCGTCCAGGTCGAAGCCCGGTCGGTACCACTCGAGGATCGTGAACTCCCGATTGTGCAGGCGTCCCACCTCGCCGGCGCGAAAGGCACGCGTGAGCTGATAGATGGGTCCGCTGCCGGCCGCCAGCAAACGCTTCATCGCGTGCTCCGGAGAGCTCTGGAGATAGAAGGTCGCCGCGCCGTCGCGCAGCCAGAGGCTCTCGATGTGGAGATCGGTGGTGCCGGTGGCGCCGAGTAGCGGGGTCTCGACCTCGAGCACCCCGCGCTCGGCGAAGAACGCGCGCACCTCGGCGAGCAGCCCGGCGCGCAGCCGCAGCGCCGCCAGATCCGCGCCCGGTCGCCAGTCCACCGCCCTGCTCTCGGCCCGATCGGCCTCGGCGGGGTCGGTACTCACTCCTTGACGCGGGAGACGTACTCGCCGGTGCGGGTGTCGATCTTGATGAGCTCGCCCTCGTCGACGAACAGCGGCACCTTCACCACCGCCCCCGTCTCCACGGTGGCCGGCTTGGTGGCGCCGCTGGCAGTGTCACCGCGCACCCCGGGATCGGTCTCGGTGATCTTCAGCACCACGAAGTTCGGTGGCGAGACGCCGATCGGCGAACCGTTCCAGAGCATGATGTCGCACACGTCCTGCTCCTTGAGCCAGTTCGCCGCGTCGCCGACGACGTTCTTGTCGGCCGGATATTGCTCGAAGCTCTCCTCGTGCATGAAGTACCAGGCCTCCCCGTCGTTGTAGAGGTACTGCATCGGCACCTCCACCACGTCGGCCGCCTCCACCGACTCGCCGGACTTGAAGGTCCGCTCGATGACTCGCCCGGTCTTGAGGTTGCGGAGCTTGACCCGGTTGAAGGCCTGTCCCTTGCCGGGTTTCACGAACTCGTTCTCGATGATGGAGAACGGATCCCCGTCCATCATCAGTTTGAGGCCGCTCTTGAACTCGTTGGTGCTGTAGGTCGCCATGCGCCCGTCCCGTCGTTGTCAGTGTCTCGTCTCGAATGTCCGGCTGGCGCGCGCGTCAGCGCCCGCCGGAGGCCTGCTCCAGGGCAGCGATGCGCTCCTCGATCGGGGGGTGCGACATGAACAGCCGAGCCAGGCTACCGCCGACCCCGCCGGAGATGCCGAACGCCGCGAGCTGGTCGGGAAGTCCGCCCTGAGCTCCCTGCTGCAGTCGACGCAGCGCCCCCACCATGCTCCGAGTGCCGGCGAGACCGGCGCCGCCCGCGTCCGCGCGGAACTCCCGCCGCCGGCTGAACCAGGCGACGATCATACTCGCAAGCACGCCGAGCACCAGTTCCGCGACGATGGTGGCGATCCAGAATCCCGGTCCGTGCCCGCGCTCGTTGCGCAGCAGCACGCGGTCGACGAAGTGCCCGACGACGCGCGACAGGAAGATCACGAACGTGTTGACCACGCCCTGGATCAGCGCCAGCGTGACCATGTCCCCGTTCGCGACGTGGCTCACCTCGTGGCCGAGCACCGCCTCGACCTCGTCGCGGCGCATGCCGTGGAGCAGCCCGGTGCTCACCGCCACCAGCGCCGAGTTGCGATTGGCTCCGGTCGCGAACGCGTTCATCTCGGGCGAATCGTAGATGGCGACCTCGGGCATGCCGATGCCGGCCTTCTCGGCCTGGCGGCGCACGGTTTCCACCAGCCACGCCTCGTCCGCGTTGGACGGGCGCTCGATGACCCGGGCGCCGGTCGCCCGCTTGGCCATCCACTTCGAGACCAGCAGCGAGATCAGAGATCCGCCCATCCCGAACACCGCCGCCATCACCAGCAGCGCCTGGAGATTGAGGTCGACCCCCTGCGACGCCATGTACGGCTCGAACCCGAGCAGTGACATCGACACGCTGAGCACGAGCAGGATCGCGATGTTGGTGCCGAAGAACAGCAGCAGTCGCATCATCGAGGTCGAGCCTCCGGGTGACGGGCCAGTCGCGAATCTTGGGACGCCGCGACGATTCTCAAGTTCCCGCCGGTGGGACGCCGTCTCGCCGGCCGGCGGCTCATCGCGCCGCGGCCTCCATGCGGTCGACGCGCTGCAGCCCACGAGGGAGCTTGCGCCCACGCTTGCCGCGCTCGCCGACATAGTGCGCGAGATCGCTTCCCTTGAGCGTCAGGTGTCGGCGGCCCGCGTGCAGGGTGAGGGTTCCACCCTCCGGCACGACCTCGATGGCGATCACGTGCTCCTCGCGCGCGGCGAGTCGGTTGGGCGGGATCTGGATGATCTTCATTCCCTTTCCGCGTGGCAGTCGCGGCAGCTCGCCGACCGGGATCAGGAGCAGGTGACCCTCGGTGGTGACCGCGGCCACCTGATCGGTGTCCGGCGTCCGCACCGGGCGCGGGCTCAGGACCCGGCATCCAGCCGGGACCGAGAGCACCGCCTTGCCGGCCTTGTTCTTCGCCAGCAGCTCGTCGAGGCGCGCCACGAATCCGTAGCCCGCATCCGAGGCGAGCAGCCACAGATCCTCCGGCTCGCCGACCATCACGCCCTCGAAGGTGGCGCCGTCGGGCGGATTCAGACGCCCGGAGATCGGCTCGCCCTGCCCGCGCGCGGAGGGCAGCGTGTGCGCGGCGAGCGAGTAGGTCCGACCGGTCGAGTCGAGGAACACCGCCGACTGGTTGCTGCGCCCGCGGGCAACCTGCTTGAATCGGTCGCCGGCGCGATAGCTCAACGTCAGCGGATCGATCTCGTGGCCCTTCGCCGCGCGCACCCACCCGCGCTCGGAGAGCACCACGGAGACCGCCTCGGAAGGCACCAGCGCGGTCTCGTCGAAGGCGCTGGCGGCGGCGCGCTCGACGATCGGCGAGCGCCGGTCGTCTCCGAACTTCTCTGCGTCGGCGAGCAGCTCCTCGCGCACCACGCCGCGCAGGCGGGCCGCGTCGGCGAGGATCCCCTGGAGGTGGTCGCGCTCCGCCGCGAGCTCGTCCTGCTCGCCCCGGATCTTCATCTCCTCCAGCCGAGCGAGATGGCGCAGCCGAAGCTCGAGGATGTCCTCGGCCTGCACGTCGGACAGCCCGAACCGTGCCATCAGCACCGGCTTCGGCTGATCCTCGGAGCGGATGATCGCAATCACCTCGTCGATGTTGAGGTAGGCGGCCAGCCGGCCCTCGAGGACGTGCAGCCGCGCCAGCACCCGGTCGAGCCGGAACGCGAGCCGGCGGCGCACGGTCTCGGTCCGGAAGCGCAGCCACTCGGTGAGGACGGTGCGCAGGCTCTTGAGCTGTGGACGCCCGTCGAGGCCGACCATGTTCATGTTGACGCGGTAGCTGCGCTCGAGGTCGGTGGTCGCGAACAGGTGCGACATCAGCGCCTCGACGTCGACCCGGTTCGAGCGCAGCACGACCACCAGCCGCGTCGGGTTCTCGTGGTCGGACTCGTCGCGCAGATCCTCGACCCAGGGAAGCTTCTTCTGCAGCATCTGCGCCGCGATCTGCTCCAGCACCCGCGCGCCCGACACCTGGTACGGAAGCGCGGTCACCACCACCGCGCCGTCCTCACGCTCGTAGCGGGCGCGCAGGCGCACCGAGCCGCTCCCGGTCCGGTACATGGCCTGCATGTCGGCGCGTGAGGTGACGATCTCGGCCTCGGTCGGGAAATCGGGGCCGGGGACGGCGGCGGCGATCGTGTCGTCACCCGCGTCCGGGTCGTCGAGCAGCGCGACGCAAGCGCGGGCGACCTCGCGCGCGTTGTGCGGCGGGATGTCGGTCGCCATGCCGACGGCGATGCCGGCGGCGCCGTTCAGCAGCACGTGTGGCAGCCGCGCCGGCAACGTCACCGGCTCCTCGCGGGTACCGTCGAAGTTGGCCGTCCACTCGACCGTCCCCTGCTCGAGCTCCGACAACAGCACCTCGGCGAAACGCGTGAGCTTCGCCTCGGTGTAGCGCATGGCCGCGAACGACTTCGGGTCGTCGGGCGAGCCCCAGTTCCCCTGCCCCTCGATCAGCGGGTAGCGATAGGCGAACGGCTGCGCCATGAGCACCATGGCCTCGTAGCACGCCGCGTCGCCGTGAGGATGGAACTTGCCGATGACGTCGCCGACGGTGCGCGCGGACTTCATCGGCTTGGCGCTCGCCGCGAGCCCGAGGTCGCTCATCGCGTAGACGATGCGCCGCTGCACCGGCTTCAGCCCGTCGGCGAGCTGTGGCAGCGCGCGGTCGAGCACCACGTACATCGAGTAGTCGAGGTATGCCTTCTCGGCGAACTCCTTGAGCGGGCGCCGCTCCTCGGCGTCGCTCGCGAACGTCGTCGTCTCGGTCATGCGATCACGTCCTCGCGCGCAGTGGCTCGGCGCGCGACACAGTCGTTGGAACAGAGCCGGCGGCACGTCGTACCGGCGGCATCGGCAGGGCGCTCGGGGTCGGTCGCCTCGCTCGTCACACCTCGGCGAGGTCGCCCTTCTCCTCCAGCCAGGCCCGGCGGTCGCCGGAGCGCTTCTTGGCCAGCAGGAGATCGAGCACCTGGTCGGTGCCGTCCTCCTGCTCCACCGTGAGTCGTACCAGCCGCCGGGTGTCGGGGGCGATGGTGGTCTCGCGGAGCTGCAGCGGGTTCATCTCGCCCAATCCCTTGAAGCGCTGGACATTGACCTTGCCACGCAGCTTCTCGGCCGCGATGCGGTCGAGGATGCCCTTTCGCTCGTCCTCGTCGAGGGCGTAGAAGACCTCCTTGCCGACGTCGATGCGGTAGAGCGGTGGCATCGCGACGTGGACGTGCCCGGCCGCCACCAGGGGCCGGAAGTGGCGCACGAACAGGGCGCAGAGCAGCGACGCGATGTGGGCGCCGTCGGAGTCGGCGTCGGCGAGGATGCAGACCTTGCCGTAACGCAGGCCGCTCAGGTCCGTGCTGCCCGGCTCGACGCCGATGGCGACCGAGATGTCGTGGACCTCCTGCGAGGCCAGCACCTCGCCGGAGCTCACCTCCCAGGTGTTCAGGATCTTGCCGCGCAGCGGCATGATGGCCTGGAACTCACGGTCGCGCGCCTGCTTCGCCGAGCCGCCGGCGGAGTCACCCTCGACCAGGAACAACTCGGTGCGCCCGACGTCCTGCAGCGCGCAGTCCGCGAGCTTTCCGGGTAGGGCCGGGCCCGAGGTGACCTTCTTGCGCACCACCTGCTTCGAGGCGCGCAGGCGCCGCTGGGCGCTGGAGACCGCGAGCTCGGCGATGCGCTCGCCAAGCTCCGGGTGCTGGTGCAGCCAGAGACTGAAGGCGTCCTTCACCACCCCGGAGACGAACGCTGCGCACTCGCGCGACGACAGCCGCTCCTTGGTCTGACCGGTGAACTGCGGCTCGGTCAGCTTCGCCGACAGCACGAAGCTCACCCGCTCCCACACGTCCTCCGGCGCGAGGCGCACGCCACGCGGCAGCAGCGAGCGGTGCTCGCAGAACTCGCGCACCGCCTCCAGCAGGCCGCTGCGCAGGCCGTTGACGTGGGTACCGCCCTGCGGCGTCGGCACCAGGTTGACGTAGCTCTCCTGCGGCGCGCCGCCCTCGGGGGCGTCGTCCGGCAGCCACGCGACGGCCCAGTCGGCGGCCTCGGAGCCGCCTTCCATGCTGCCCTCGAAGACCGGGCGCGGCAGCGCGTCGACGCCCGCCAGCGCGCCTTCCAGATAGGCGCCCAGGCCACCCTCGTAGCGCCACTCCTCGCTCTCGCCGGTGGCCTCGTCGGCGAAGCGCACCGTCAATCCCGGGCACAGCACGGCCTTCGCACGCAGCAGGTGCTTGAGCCGGGCGGTGAGGAAGCGTGGACTGTCGAAGTAGCGTGGATCGGGCCAGAAACGGATGGTGGTGCCGGTGGTCCGGCGCGCGACGGTGCCGACCGGCTCCAGCTCCGAGGTCTTCTCGCCGCCGGCGAAGCGCATGCGGTACTCGCTGCCGCCGCGGCGCACCAGCACCTCCAGCTCGCGCGACAGCGCGTTCACCACCGACACACCGACCCCGTGCAGGCCGCCGGAGAAGCGGTAGTTCTTGTCCGAGAACTTGCCGCCGGCGTGCAGCCGCGTGAGGATCAGCTCGACCCCCGGCACCCCCTCCTCGGGGTGGACGTCCACCGGCATCCCGCGGCCGTCGTCGACCACCGACAGTGACCCGTCGGCGTGCACCGTCACCGCGATCTCTCGCGCGTGCCCGGCGATGGCCTCGTCGACACTGTTGTCGATCACCTCCTGCGCGAGGTGGTTCGGCCGCGTGGTGTCGGTGTACATCCCAGGGCGCTTGCGCACTGGCTCGAGGCCGGTGAGGACCTCGATCGCGGAGGCGTCGTAGCTGTTGCTCATCGTGGGCGGTCAAGCTCTGGGGAGATGAATTCGTCGTCGCGCCGGCGCCGGGTGGCCCGGCGACCGCGGCTCAGTTGTCTCGCGAGTGTCGATTCCAGACCTGCGCCCCGCGCGGACGCTGCCCGAGCACCAGGCGGCGCACGTTCTCGGCGGTGCGCGGCCCGCCGTCCGGGTGGCAGACGTAGCGGTCGGCGAGATCACGGCGATACGACAGCGGCCCGCTTCGCGGCGACTCCTTGACCGGAGTCCAGCGGCCGTCGGCGACCGGGCGAAACGTCTCGCGGCCGGTACCGTAGCCGTAGGTCTTGACCTCTCGCGTCTCGCAGCGGATGCCTTCATGGAAGTAGTTGGTGGCACCACGCGCGGACTCGATGCGCATGGTGTAGCGGAGCACGCCGTCGGACAGCATCACGATCGACGCCGGATCCACCGCGTAGCGGTAGCCGTCGCCGCCCAGCACGTCCACCTCGACCAGATCCTCCTCGCGGGGGAAGTCGGGCAGATCGCGCCCCTCCTCCCGCCATTCGGGCTCCTCGATGCCGTCGCGCGCGGGGTCGGGTTTGCGGAAAGTATCGGGGCGGGTGTCCTGGGCGCCGACGCCTGCGGCGTGCAGCGACAGCGCCATCGCGGCGATGCGCGCCAACCACCCCGTCACCCGGTGAAATCGACCTCTCATGGGCGCGGTAGTCTACCAGGGCACGAGGGCGGGGCGGGATGCCGCGCGGCGCGCATCGCGCCGGCCGCGACTCCACGGTCGAGCCGGGGTGGCCGCCGGCGGTGGTCGCTCAGGCGGCGGCCTCGAGGTCCGCTGCGAGGTTGCGCGCGGACGCCTCGGTCAAAGTCACGCTGTGCCGATAGGCGTCGTGATCGATGCCGATGCGAATCGCGGCGCCGGCCAACGCGGCGGCGCGTGCCGCCGGCTCCAGCTCGAAGCGCATGAAGTGGACCGAGGAGGTCTTCTCCTCGTTCTCGCGCTCCAGGTCCTCGTCGGCGATGGCATAGGCACGGGAATGCCCGTCGACCTCGACCCAGACGCGGTCCTCGACGCCGCGCAGCCGCGCGAGTGCCTCGCGCCGCTCCTCGACGTCCTCGTACTCGATCATCAAGGTCGCCTTGAGGTTGGTGCCGTCGGGAATCAACGGATTGTAGGCCTCGAGCTCCTCCTCGATTCCGGCCTTCTCGAAGATGCGCTCGGTGCGCAGCATCTCCTGGACCTGGTACTGAATGGTCAACCGGTCCTCGAAGTGCAGCGTCGCGTGCGGGCCGATCTGGATCCGCCGCAGCCGCTTGTGCGCGAGCACACGGGCGCGGAACTCCGGCCGGGCCTCGGCATACTGCTCCAGTCCCATGAGATCGTCGCGAGTCAGCGGTCGCATCTTTCCAGTCCTCGGGGCGTGCCGGCGTCAGCGGGGAGAGGTGGTCGGGCGGTGGGTCGCGCGGTCACCGGCTCGCGACCGGTGACCGCGCGTTGCGCCGAGCGACGGGCCGCTCGGCGCAACGGCGAGCGCTCAGCCCTCGAGGCCGTCGAGCGCCTTCTGGAAGCGATTGGCGTGCGAGCGCTCCGCCTTCGCCAGGGTCTCGAACCAGTCCGCGATCTCGTCGAAGCCCTCGTCACGCGCCGACTTCGCCATGCCCGGGTACATGTCGGTGTACTCGTGGGTCTCGCCGGCGATCGCGGCCTTCAGGTTGGCGGAGGTGTCACCGATCGGCAGTCCGGTGGCCGGGTCGCCCACTGCCTCGAGATACCCGAGATGGCCATGCGCATGGCCGGTCTCGCCCTCGGCGGTCGAGCGGAACACCGCCGCGACGTCGTTGTAGCCCTCGACGTCCGCCTTCTGGGCGAAGTAGAGGTAACGGCGATTCGCCTGCGACTCGCCCGCGAACGCGTCCTTCAGGTTCTTCTCGGTCTTGCTGCCCTTGAGATCCATGTCTTCACTCCTCGCATCGATGAGATCGGAGACCGCCTCGGCGCAATCGAGACCGCGGCGCCGGCTGGTCGGTGGTCTTTAGACTGAGTCTAAAAGCGGCGCGAAATATAGGCCTCGGTCGCCGGGCTGTCAACGCCAGGCGCCCGTCGCCGCCTCGTTGCGAGTGGCGCGCGCCCTCGCCTCGGGCGACCCCGACCTGCGTTGACCCGCCCACGGGCGCGGGATACGGTACCGCGCCGTGGCGTGGGGGATCATTGATGGCGCGCAAGCAAGGCGGTGCCGACTTCGAGCGCTCGCTGCGCGAGCTCGAGAAGCTGGTGGAGCGGCTCGAGGACGGTGAGCTCACGCTCGAGGAGTCGCTGAAGACCTACGAGCGCGGGGTCGAGCTCAGCCGCCGCTGTCAGCACGCGCTCGAGGCGGCGGAGGAGCGCGTCCGCATACTGACCGAGAACGACGTCGCGGCGCCGGTCGCGGAGGACTCCGCCGCCCTGCCCGGTGATGACGACGAGGACGACGATGACGAGGCCTGAGTCCGCGCCGCCACCGCCCGCCTTCGATGCCCTGCTGTCGCGCCTGCGCGGGCGGGTCGAGCTCGCGCTCGAGCGGCGTCTGCCGTCGACCGGCGTGGCACCGAGTCGTCTCCACGAGGCCATGCGCTACGCGGTCCTCGGCGGCGGCAAGCGCGTCCGCGCGGTGCTCGTCTACACCGCGGCCGCCGCGTTCGGGGTCGACGAGGACGCGGTCGACGCGCCGGCCTGTGCGGTGGAGATGGTCCACGCGTACTCGCTGGTCCACGACGACCTGCCGGCGATGGACGACGACGATCTCCGCCGCGGGCGTCCGACCTGTCATCGCGCCTACGACGAGGCGACCGCGCTGCTGGTGGGTGACGCCTTGCAGGCCCACGCGTTCGAGGTGCTCGCCGACGATCCCACCCTGGCGGTGGATCCCGCGCGCCGGGTCGAGATGCTGGGGACGCTGGCACGCGCCAGCGGCTCGAGCGGGATGGCCGGTGGCCAGGCCATCGATCTCGCCGCGGTCGGCAAGGTGCTCCCGCTGGTCGAGCTCGAGGACATGCACCTGCGCAAGACCGGTGCCCTCATCCGGGCATCCGTCAGGCTCGGTGCCCTGGCCAGCGAGGCGGCCGATGCAACCGCGATTCAGACCCTCGACGACTATGCCCGCGCGATCGGGCTCGCGTTCCAGATCCGCGACGACATCCTCGACGTCGAGGGCGACACCGCGACCCTCGGCAAGACCCAGGGCGCCGACATCGCCCGCAACAAGCCGACCTACCCCGCCGCGGTCGGGATGACACGCGCGAAGGCGATGGCGGTCGAGCAGCACGAGAGCGCCCTTGCGAGCCTGACCGGGTTCGACGAGCGCGCCGACCCGCTGCGCTGGTTGTCCCAATACATCGTCTCGCGCGCGAGCTGACCGGGCGGCAGTCGATGCCAGGCGCCCCGGCGTGTCATCTGGCGTCTCCTCGGATACCCGAGTAGAGTTCTCAACAATTGCCACCGGCTCGCGCGCCGTCTGGCCGCGACGATGCCCCCCAGTGAGGACCGAGCCCGATGAACCAGAGCGTGGACGCCCTGGAAGACGTCTCCCCCATTGCCGACGTGCAGGGTAGCCAGGACACGCGCCGCATCCCCATCGACAAGGTGGGCATCAAGGGGATCCGCCACCCCGTGCGCGTCCGCGATCGCTCCCAGGGCGATCAATACACCGTCGCGACGTTCAACATGTACGTGAACCTGCCCCACGACTTCAAGGGCACGCACATGTCGCGCTTCGTGGAGATCCTCAACAACCACGAGTACGAGATCACGGTCGAGTCGTTCCGCAACATGTTGCGCGAGATGACCGACCTGCTCGAGGCGCGCTCCGGTCACATCGAGATGACCTTCCCCTACTTCATCAACAAGGCGGCGCCGGTCACCGGGGTGCGCAGCCTGATGGACTACCAGGTCACCTTCATCGGCGTCATCCGCGACGGCAAACCGGTGATACGGGTCAAGGTCGAGGTCCCGGTCACCAGCCTCTGTCCGTGCTCGAAGCAGATCTCGGACTACGGCGCCCACAACCAGCGCTCGCTGGTGACGGTGAACGTCGAGGCGCGAGGCTTCGTCTGGATCGAGGAGCTGATCGACGTGGTCGAGGAGCAGGCCTCGTGCGAGCTGTACGGGCTGCTCAAGCGTCCGGACGAGAAGCACGTCACCGAGCGCGCCTACGACAACCCCAAGTTCGTCGAGGACATGGTGCGCGACGTCGCCCAGAAGCTGAACGCCGACGACCGGATCGTGCGCTACGTGGTGGAGTCCGAGAACTTCGAGTCCATCCACAACCACTCCGCATACGCCCTGATCGAGCGCGACAAGACGGTCGCGTGAAGCTCGCGCGGCGCCCCCCGGGGCGCCGCCGGTCAGGTGAACAGGGTGAGGACGCCGGTGTAGGCGTAGAGGCGGGCGTTGCAGATCTCGCCGTTGCCGAAGAACCCGGCGAGCGGCACGTCGCCGAGCCGCTCGCGCAAGACTCCGAGCTCGTGGCCGCCGGGGCCGAAGAGGTTCGGGCCGCGGGCGACGCACGAGTGATAGAGCGCGGCGCGCGGGGCGGGCACCGCGCCGCGTGCGCGATCGGCCATTCGGCCGAGATCCTCGAGCGCGCTCGCGGCGTCCCGGCGGCAGAAGACGATTGCGCTGCCGGGCTCGACCACGTCGGAGATCGCGACCAGTCGGCGCTCGACGTCGAGACCGACGATGTTGCGCACCAGATAGTCCCCGGTGTCGACGCCGGCCAGCGGTAACGCGGCGTGGATGAATCCGGCCGCCCGCTGGCGGTCGCGCGCGATGAGCTCGCCGGCGTCCTCGTCGAAGACCTCGAGCGCGGGTCGCCCGTCGATCTCCTGCACCACGTTGCGCCGGCAGGCGGTGATCTCGCGCCGTGGGCCGATGGGGACACAGCCCTGGGTGAGGCGGGTGGCCACCGTCACGTCGCGCGAGAGCACGACTCCCGACAGCCCGCCCTCGACCACCGCGTCGGCGACCTGGGGCAGCGGCCCGCGCGACGCCGCGACCCCGCCGACGAGAAAGCCGGGTCCCGCGGCGTCGGCCACGCATCGAAGCTGCGCGAGCAACGCGGGCGAGCGGGGGTCGCCGTGGACGAGTGCGACGCAGGGGCCTGCCCGCTCGCACCACGGTCCATGGTCGCGGCGGAAGTCCTGGCCCGCCGCGTCGGCGCTGGCGAAGACCCGGAATTGCTCGGGCGGAAGGGACGCCACCAACATCGCGGCGGCCGGCTGGTCGAAGTACTCCCGCCCGCTCGCGCAGACACCGAAGCCGACGGTGCCGACCCAGTGCTCCACCCCGGTCGATTCCCGCAACCGCGGCAGCATCGCCGGCAGGTCACCGGCCAGTGCGTCGGTGACGTACAGGATTCCGAGCCCGCCTCCCGGCGTCGCGCCGAGCTGCTCGCGGCAGCCGTCGACGACATGTCGCCAGTCGCGGTGGGCCAGGTGCGCGGCGCGGAACTCGGTGGCAGACACGTCGGCGGCTTCCTCGCGAGCAGCGGTCACACTAACGGTCGCCGGCGAGGTCGGCAATCCGGCTCGCGGGCGACCCTGGTCGCTCGTGGGGCGCGATGATGGCGAATCGTGGCAGTGCGCTGATGTGTGTCGGGCGCCCGTTGCGGGGCGCCGGTCATCCATTAGAGTGCTCGCGCGGTCGCCGACGTACCCGGTGGCCGCACCTGCGGCCCGGGGATGGAGAGGACGACGGACATGGCACGGCGTATCGCGATCGTGGAGGACGAGCCGGCCATCCGCGAGAACTACGCGGAGGCGTTTCGCCGGCACGGCTACGAGGTGGCGACGTTCGCCACCCGTGAGGCAGCGCTGGCCCGGCTGCGCGAGCGTCCGCCGGAGCTCGCGATCGTCGATGTCGGTCTGGGTGACGAGGCCGAGGGCGGGTTCGACCTCTGCCGCGAGCTCCGCGCCCAGTCGCCGACCCTGCCGATCATCTTCCTCACCGCCCGCGACAGTGAGCTCGACGCCGTCTCCGGCCTGCGCCTCGGCGCCGACGACTACCTGACCAAGGACATCAGCCTGCCGCACCTGCTCGCCCGCATCGCCGCCCTGCTGCGCCGCGTGGACGCCCTGCGTGGCGCCACCGGAGAGAGCGCCCGGCTGGAGCGCGGTGCACTGGGACTGGAGCCGGAACGCCTCAGCGCCACCTGGCGGGGAGAGGCGGTGCCGCTCACGGTCACCGAGTTCTGGATCGTCCACTCGCTGGCGAAGTTCCCGGGCCACGTGAAGACGCGCGACCATCTGATGCGCGACGCGAGCGTGGTCATCGACGACAGCACGGTGACCTCCCACATCAAGCGAATTCGACGCAAGTTCATCGCCATCGACTCCACCTTCGACTGCATCGACACCGTCTACGGCATGGGCTACCGCTGGAACCAGGACGCCTGAGCCCGATGCCGCGGGCGAGCCTGCGCACCAAGCTGCTGCTGGCGTCGCTGCCGCTCCTCGCGCTGCCGTGGCTCGGCGTGCAGTACGTCCGAGAGGTCGAGTCGCTGCTGCGCCAGGATCTGCGCACCAGTGTCCTCGACGCCGCCACCACCCTGGCCGCGGTGGTGCAGGCCGACCCGGAGCGGCTGGTGCCACTGCGTACCGCCACCGCTGCCCCGGGCGCGCATCTGCGCGCCCACCGGATCTCACACGCGCTCACCGTCGACGGGTACCCACAGGATTGGGAGCCGCTGCTCGACGGCGCCACCGCGGTGGCGCTGGTGCCGGGGGCGGGGCCCACCCGCGCCACCGCGCTCGCCGCCACCGACGGCACGTCGTTCTACCTGTTGCTGCGGGTTCGCGACCCGACCGCGGTGTATCCGCCGGCGGAGACCGGACGCGAGACCCAGGGTGATCACGTCATCGTCAGCGCGATGGACGAGCGCGGCCGCGGGACGGCCTTCGTGCTCTCGACGCCGTCCCCGGGCTGGGTGAACGTCGGCGCCCAGACGCTGCGTCGAGGCGAGCCGATCGACGGGCCGGCGCGCCCGGAGGTTCGCGGCCGCGCGGCCTGGCAGCCGTGGGCCGAGGGCGGTGGATACCACGTCGAGCTGCGGCTTCCGCTCGCCCTCGCCGGGCCGCGTCTGTCGGTCGTGGTGCACGACGGCACCACCGCCGGCGTCGAGGCGCGTCCGGGTCCGACCACGCTCGCCGACGACGGCCAGGCCGCCTTGCCCCTGCTGCTTCCCGACCCCGGCCTCGACACCCTCCTGCGGGCGCGCGATCCCGGCACCGGCCGCGAGCTGTGGTTGGCAGACGCCCACGGGCGGGTCCTCGCCCGCGCCGGGAATCTCGGGCCGGCCGCCCCGCGCGGTCGCAGCGGGCTCGACTGGCTGTTCGCGCTGCCGAGCCCGGAGCCGCTCGAGAACGGCCCGCTGGTCGACGCCCTCGGCGGCGAGGAGGTGGCGCGTGCCCGGCGTGGCGAGGCGGCGAGCGCCTGGCGTCAGCTCGACGACGGCCCCGCCGTGCTGGTCTCGGCCGCCCACCCGGTGCGCGACGGCGAGCGGGTGGTCGGGGTGGCCGTCGTGCACCACAGCGCGGCGGCAATCCAGACACTGCGAAACCGCGCGGTCGGCGGTCTGTTGCTCGCGACCGTGGCCGCCTTCGCGGTGGCCGGGATCTGGCTCGTCGCCTTCGGCAGCCGAGTGGCCTTGCGCCTCACCCGCCTGCGCGACGACGCCGACCGCGCCATCGACGAGTCCGGGCGCGTGGTCGGCGTGGTCCGCGGGGCCGGACGCGGGGACGAGATCGCGGAGCTTGCCGGCGTGCTCGGCTCGCTGCTCGAGCGCCTGCGCGGCTATCACGAGTACCTCGAGGCGCTTCGCCGTCGTCTCGGCCACGAGCTGCGCACACCGGTGGCGGTGGTGCGGTCCTCGCTCGAGAGCCTCGACCCGGACGCGGATGCGGCTCGGGCGGCGCCGTACCTGGCGCGGGCGCGCGACGGTGTCGCCCGGCTCGACGCGATCCTGCGCCGTCTCGGCGAGGCGACCCGCCTCGAGGAGGCGCTCGCCGACGCGGAGCTCGAAGGCGTCGATCTCGGCGCGCTGCTCGCGCGGGTGGTCGAGGGGTACCGGCTCGCCTGGCCCGCGACCGCGATGCATCTCGAGCTCCCGACCGACGACGTGCTGCGTATTCGCGGCGCACCCGACCTCCTGGCGCAGATGCTCGACAAGCTGGTGAGCAATGCGCGTGACTTCGCCCACCCCGGCACCGCGATCCGTCTGCGCGCGTGGCGGGCCGGAGACCGGGTGATGCTGGCGGTGGAGAACGAGGGCCCACGCCTGCCGCCGGAGATGCGCGAGAAGGTGTTCGACGCGATGGTCAGTGCGCGGGCCGAGGGGCGGAGCGACGAGCCCCACCTCGGGCTGGGTCTGCACGTGGTGCGACTGGTCGCGACGCACCACGGGGCACGCGCGGTGGCCGAGGACCTGGACCGCGGCGAGGGCGTGCGCATCCGCGTCGATCTGCCGGCCGGCTGAGCTGACGCCGGAGCGGGCGCGGGGCGCCGATATGCGGATATACTGCGCACCGCAAGCGCACGAGCACGGCGGCCGCGTCGCGACCGGGCCGGCGGCTCGTGTCCGCGTCACCAGCAGCGGACGGAAGGGACCACGATGCGTGTTCGTCTGACGGGCCGGGCTCGGCGCCGATTCACCCGCGCGCCGGGGGCCGTGATGGTGGCTGCGGTGGGGCTGCTGCTCGCCGGCTGCGCAGCGGGGCCCGAGACCCTGCCCGAGGACCCGTACGAGTCGGTCAACCGCGGCATCTACGCCTTCAACGAGACCCTGGACGAGGCGCTGGTCGAGCCGGTCGCGCGCGGCTACCGCGCGGTGACGCCGGATCCGCTCGAGCGCGCGGTCACCAACTTCTTCTCCAACCTCTCGGACGTGTCGAACGCCGCCAACAACCTGCTCCAGGGCAAGGTGCTGCGGGCGGTCGAGAGTCTCGCCAGGGTGGCCATCAACAGCACCATCGGGATCGCCGGTACCGCCGACATCGCGGGCGCGGGAATCCCGCAGTGGCGCGAGGACTTCGGGCAGACGCTCGGCGTGTGGGGGTTCGGAAACGGTCCCTACGTGGTGTTGCCGCTGCTCGGCGCCAGCACGGTTCGTGACACTGGTGGGCGCATCTTCGACGCGGTCCTTCTCGACCCGGTCGGCAAGCTGAGCGACACCGGCGCCCGGCTCGCCGCCGGCGGGACGCGCCTGGTGGACGCGCGCGCGAATCTCCTCGGCACACGCCGCATTCTCGAGCAGGCTGCCCTCGACGAGTACGCCTTCGTGCGCGATGCGTATCTGCAGCGACGGCGGTCCCTGGTCCACGACGGTAGCCCGCCGCCCGAGACGGAGTGACCGGCGCCGGCGGCCGAGGCCACCCCGGCGCTTCGAATCGCGCCCCCGCTGCGCGTCTCCCGGCTCGGCGACCGGTGGCTCCCTACGGGCTGGTCGCCCCTCCCTCCTCCGCCTTCGCGGTGGCCCACAGCGCCTCGAGCTCGTCGGGACCCATGCTCCCCAGATCGATGCCGCGCGTGCGTGCGATGCGCTCCATCGCCCGAAAGCGGCGCTCGAACTTGCGGCTGGCGCCCGCCAGAGCGGTCTCCGGGTCGACCTCGAGATGGCGGGCGAGGTTGACGCAGGCGAAGAGCACGTCGCCCAACTCGCCCTCGACCGCCGCCTGGTCGGCATCGTGCATCGCCGACTCCAGCTCGGCCACCTCCTCGCGCACCTTGGGCAGCACCGCGGTGGCGTGAGACCAGTCGAAGCCCACCCGCGCCGCCCGCGCCTGCAGCTTGCGCGCACGGAGCAGCGGCGCGAGCCCCGCCGCGACGCCGGCGAGGTGGCTCGGGTCGTCGTCGACGGTCCGACGCTCGGCCGCCTTGATCGTCTCCCAGGCGACCGACTGGGCCGCGGCGTCGACCCGCTCGGCCGCACCGAAGACGTGCGGATGGCGCCGCGTCATCTTGTCGACGATGGCCTCGACCACGTCGTCGAACGCGAACCAGCCGGCCTCCTCGGCCATCCGCGCGTGGAACACCACCTGAAACAGGAGATCGCCGAGCTCGTCGCGTAACGCGCCGGAATCGCCCCGGGCGATCGCGTCGGCGACCTCGTAGGCCTCCTCGACGGTGTAGGGGGCGATGGTCGCGAAGGTCTGCTCGAGGTCCCAGGGGCATCCGCCATCCGGGTCGCGCAGGCGCGCCATCAGTGCGATCAGCGAGTCGATCTTCGACAAGGTCGTTTCCGTGAAGCGCGTGAAGGAGGAATCCGCCGTCCGCGGACGCGTCATGGTACCCTTTCGCGCACTCCAGGCCGGGCCGACTCGGGACCAGCCGATCACGAACGCCGTCTGCGCGTCCGACTCGAGCTCGCGGGAGGGCTCGTCTTGCCCATCGACTCCGTCGCCGAATCCAACCCGTTCTGCTCGCCTGCATGGCGCCGCGCGCTGCTCGCGCTGATGCTCGCGTTGCTGGTTCCGGCCCGCGGCGCGCACGCGGACGAGGGCGTGCTCCGCGAACGCTTCCTGAGCGCCGAGCGCGCGGCGGAGCGCGGTGATCGCGACGAGGCGCGTCGGCTGCGAGCGGAGCTCGGCGACTACGCCCTGCTGCCGTACCTCGATGCCGCCCTGCTCGGCGGTCGCCTCGAGGACGCGGGTGGACCGGCAGTGGAAGAGTTCCTGCGCCGCCACGGCGCGACGCCGGTGGGCGCGCGCGTGCGCACGCGTTGGCTCGACATCCTGGCCGAGCGCGGGGAGTGGCGCACGTTCCTCGCGCTCGACGACGGTGGCGGGGGCACCGAGCGCGCATGCCAACGCGCGCGAGCCCGTCTTGCCACCGGGGCCCGCCGGGCCGCCCTCGAGGGCGTCGACCGCCTGTGGGTCACCCCGCGCTCGCTGCCCGACGTCTGCGACCCGGTGCTCGACGCGTGGCGCGCCGCGGGTCGACTCGACCGCGAGCTCGCGTGGCAGCGCTTCGCCGCGGCGACCCGCGCCGGCGAGGCGGGGCTCGCCCGCTATCTCGAGCGCTACCTCGCGCGAGCCGACATGGGGCTCGCCCACTGGTGGCGCGACTTGCGCGCCGACATCGGCGGGCTCGCGACGGCGCGCTTTCCCGCCGCCTCCGCGCAGCGGCTCGCGCCGGTCGCGCTCGACCTGGTGCGGGTCCTGGCGCGGGCCGACGTCGAGGCGGCGGCGGCGGCCTGGGAGCTGCGTCGAGCCGAGCTCCCGGCAGCGGTGCGCGGCGAAGCCGACGTCGAGATCGCGGTGCGGCTCGCCCGCGAGCGTAATGCGCTGGCACGGCCGTGGCTGGAGCGCCTCCCCGAGTCGGCGTTCGCGGCGCGGCGCGAGGCACGGCACTGGCGCCTCGCGGTGGCGCTCCGCGAAGGGGACTGGCGGGCGGTAAGGGCGGCCGTGGCGGCCCTTCCGGCCGGAGAGCGAGCATCGGACGAAGCGCGCTACTGGGGCGCTCGTGCCGCCAGGGAGCTCGGAGACGATGCCGCTGCGCGAGCGGGATTCGAGGCGCTGGCGCGGGAGCGCAGCTACTACGGGTTCCTCGCCGCCGACCGGCTCGGGCGACCCTACCGCCTGGGGCACGAGCCGTTACGACCGGACGCGGCGGCGATCGCGCGGGTGGCGGCGCGCCCGGCGGTTCGGCGCGCGCTCGAGCTGAACGCCATCGGTCGCGAGATCGACGCCCGACGCGAGTGGCACTGGATGTTGCGCGATCTGCCGCCGGCGGAGCGCCCGGCGGCGGCGGCGCTGGCTCACCGCGAGGGCTGGCACCATCTGGCCATCCTCACCGCGGCCCGGGCCGAGCGCTACGACGATCTGGAGCTGCGCTTCCCGGTCGCCCATCGCGACGGCGTGCTCCGCGCGGCCAGCGCGCGGGGCATCGATCCGGCTTGGGTCTTCGCGGTCATCCGCCAGGAGAGCGCGTTCCTGATCGATGCGCGCTCGAGCGCGGGGGCGCTCGGCCTGATGCAGATCCTGCCGAGCACCGGTCGCAGCGTCGCGCGCACCTTGAGCCTGCCGCGCCCGTCGTGGGCCGACCTCCTCGACCCACCGGTCAGCGTCGATCTCGGCAGCGCCTACCTGGCGATGCTCCTCGACCGGTTCGACCGCGACCCCCTACACGCGACGGCTGCCTACAACGCCGGGCCGGGGCGTGTCGCGCGCTGGCGGCTCGACGCCGCCACGATGCCGGCCGACGTCTGGGTGGAGAGCATTCCCTTCACCGAGACCCGGCGCTACGTGCAGCGCGTGCTGGAGTACCAGGTGATCTATGCGCACCGACTCGGGCGCCCCGAGATTCGGTTGAGCGACCGGATGTCGCCTCTCGCGGCCGGAGACGCGCCGAGCAAGCCGAGTCACTGAGGTGGTCGGCCAGGCTCTGGGAGCATCGCGAGACCCCGCGCGCCGCAGTCTTGCTGGCGTCAGCGCGGCCCCTCTTCCGAGGGCGGCTCCGGATCCGGCATCCGCACCAGGCGCTCGACGTCCGGCGCGTGGCCGGCCGAGTAATCGAGGAACAGATGCCCCTGGTGCAGGCAGAACCGGACCCATTTCAGGAGGAACCGGTTGAGGACCCAACGCCGGTCGAGCTCGGGCATGCGACCGCGGCGCCAGGGCAGCGCGGTGAGGGAACGCCGCCGCCGGGAGTGGCTGACGAGCTCGGCCGCGCGCACGTCGTGGTAGAGATACACGCGCGCGTTCGGCTCCAGCGCCACCACGTCCCCGTTGTCGAAGCGATAGGTGAGATTGAGCGCGGTGGTGTACTTGTGCCGCTCGAGCACCGTCACGTAGAGGTCGAGCGCGCCGGAGACCCTGGAGACACGGCAGCCCTGGATCCGTCCGAGCTCCGGAAGGAGCTGAACGAGGCGCACGTAGTTGCTCTCGTAGAGGCGGATCAGCGCCGGCAGATCCCGCTCGGGCCTGAACCGGAGGGTCGAACTGGTGGTCGGGTCGCTCATGGCGGCGGAATGTTAGCACAGCTCAACTGGCGTCGAGGAAGCACCCGGGCGCGCCTTCGCGGTGACCGCGGGCACCGCCCGACGGGGCCCGGGACGACATTCGGATGGGGCGGCGGACGATGGCCCTGACGGTGCTCGGGCTCGCCTGGGCCGCTTATTTCGCCCTCCACTCGGTGCTTGCGGCCGACGGCGTCAAGCGCTGGCTCGCGGCCACCTCGCCCACCCTCGGGTCGCGCTACCGGCTCCTCTACAACCTGGTGGCGGTGGTCACGTTGCTGCCGCCGGTGTGGCTGCTACACCGCGCGGCCGGACCGACGATCGTCGCCTGGAGCGGCCCGCTCGGGGTGGTGGCCGACGGGCTCGCGCTGGTCGCGGTGGGGGTCTTCGCGTGGTCGCTGCGCTTCTACGACGGACGTGAGTTCGCGGGGCTGGGCTCGCCCACCGGTGGTGCCCGGGGGCTGGTCATCTCGCCGTTGCACCGCCACGTGCGCCACCCCTGGTATGCCTGCGCCCTGGTGCTGCTCTGGACACGAGACATGGATCTGGCGCGCCTGCTGGTGGTGGTGCTCGCCACCGCCTACTTCGTGATCGGGTCCCGGCTCGAGGAACGCAAGCTGCTCGCCGAGCACGGTGAGGCCTACGCCCGATACCGCGCCCGGGTACCCGGACTGCTGCCGATCCCGGGGCGCCGGCTCGGCGCCGCCGAGGCGCGCGAGCTCGAGGCGCTCTCGCGTCAGCGCGCCGGCCGGGTGACGAGGTAGGGCCCGAGCGCGAGCAGGGGCAGCGTGGTGCGTAGGAAGCACCCGATGGCGTCGGCCGGTGTGCACACGATCGGCTCGTTGCGGTTGAACGACGTGTTCAGGACCAGCGGCACGCCGGTCGCGCGCTCGAACGCCACGATGAGGGCGTGGAACAGTGGCTCCCGAGCCGCGAGCACCGTCTGTGGGCGCGCCGTGCCGTCGACGTGCACCACCGCTGGAATCCGCGCCCGGTGCGTCGCCCGCACCGGGCAGACCCGCTCCATGTAAGGCGCCGCCCCGTCGAGCTCGAACCACTCGGCCGCTCGCTCGGCGAGCACCGCGGGGGCGAACGGCCGGAACTCCTCGCGACGCTTGACCAGGCGGTTCAGGTGCTCGCGCATGTCGGCGCGGCGCGGGTCGGCCAGGATCGAGCGGTGCCCGAGCGCCCGCGGCCCCCACTCCATCGCCCCCTGGAACCAGGCGGCCGCCTCGCCGCCGGCGAGATGGCGGGCGACGGCGGCGACCAGGACCTCCGCGTCCGGGATACGCTCGACCACGCAGCCGGCGGCATCGAGCTCGGCACGCGCCTCGGTGACGGCCCGGCCGGTCTGCACCGCGTCGAAGCGCGGTCCGAGCGCCGCGCCACCCGCCATCGGGCGCTCGGCCAGCCCGCCATGGCGTGCGGCGACCCAGAGCGCGGCGCCGAGGGCCCCGCCGGCATCTCCCGGCGCGCTGTGGACGTGGAGCTCGCGAAACGGTGTCTCGGCGGTGATGCGCCCATTGGCGACCGAGTTCATGGCGCAGCCACCGCCGAGCACGAGTCGCGCGTGTGGATGACGCCGGTGCAGACCCCGCAGGAACGTGAAGAGCGCGCGCTCGTAGGCCGCCTGCACCGATGCCGCGAGGTCGAGGTGGCGTGGCTCGATCGGCGCCTCGGCGCCGCGTGCCGGCCCGAGCAGGGCCTCGGCCCGCGGTGAGTACAGGCGGCCGACCCGTGGCTCACCGCCGTCCCAGCGATCGGTGAACCCACCTCGGGCGTGGGTGAAGAACTCGGTCGTCAGCCGGTACTCGCCGCTCGCGGTTGCACCGAGAACCCGCTCCAGAGCGTGGGTCATCGTCGGTCGACCGTGTGCCGCGAGCCCCATCACCTTGTACTCGTCGCCGTGGTCGGGGAACCCCAGCAGTTGCGTCATCGCCTGGTAGAAGAGGCCCAGCGAGTGGGGAAAGTGGATGCGGCCCGACACCACCAGGGAGCCGGGCGCCACCGGTCCCCAGGCAGCAGAGGCGAAATCGCCGAAGCCGTCGACCGAGACCGCGAGCGCCGGCTCACGCACCTCCGCCCAGGCGGTGGCCAGGTGCGCGAGGTGGTGATCGACCGTGTGCACCGTCGCCCGCAGCCGGGTGTCGGGGAACGCCTGGTGCAGCGCGTCGGCGATTCCGAGCCGGCGCCGGACCCGCCGCGCCCGATCCATCAGGCGCGACGCAGACAGCCCGCCGCCGAGCGCGAACGCGAGGCGTCGGGTGAGCGCCGAGCGCGGGCTCGCGTTGATCGCGACGTGGTCCACCGCGTCGAGCCGCATCCCGACCTCGTCGAGGCAGCAGGCGATCGCGCGCGTGGGGAAGCCGGCCCAGTGCTTCACGCGCCGCAGCCGCTCCTCCTCGACCGCAACCGCCACCCGGCCGTCGACCACCAGGCAGGCCGAGGCGTCGGCGTGGTAGGCGTTGAGCCCGAGGACCACGCTCATTCGGGGTCGCCGGAGTCGTCGGGGCGCCGCGCGATCATCGCGCGCTCGGCGAGGTAGAGCGCCAGCAGGGCCTCGGCAATCGCGCGCTGCGCGGCGTAGTAGAGCCCGGCACGGCCGTCGAGCACCCCACCGCGCGCGAGGAGATAGACGAGCGGCGCGAGCCACGGGGCCACCACCCGCAGTCGGCGCACGCGGTCGGCGAGCCCGAGCGCACGCCACGGGGTGGTCGCGATCAGCGCCGCCTCCTCGGCGAGGTAGCGAGACTGCGACTGCACCCAACGGCGCAGCGGCTTGCGGTCGTCGTGGACCGCCATGGAAACGAGGTTGCGGACCGTCCCGTCGACCTCTACCCGGTGCGCGTGACCGTGTTGGCGGTAGTGCGCCCGGGCGCGGCGGACCAGGAGCGTGACCGGTGGGTAGAGGGAACCGTGCAGATCGCGCCCGAGGACCCGGAAGCGAAACCGCGCGCGATATCCCGCCACCTCGGCCGGCGGCCGCAGCCGCGCGACCTCGTCGACCAGGCGCGGCGGGATCAGGTAATCGGCGTCGAGCGCCAGCACCCACTCGGTATCGATTCCGGTGTGCGCGAGCGCCCAGTTCCACTGCGCGGCGAAGCAGTCGAAGGGGCGATGATGGATCTCGACGTTGCCGTGGCGCGCGGCGAGCGCGAGGGTCTCGTCGGTGCTGCCACTGTCGACCAGCACCACCCGCCGGGCCCAGTGGAGCGCGCCGAGGGTGCGGTCGATGTTCGCCGCCTCGTCGAGGGTGGTGACCACCGGTGTGATGTCAGCCAGCAAGGGTCGGGGCCCCCGCCCGCTCGCCGGTCACCGCTCGGTACGCGGTCTCCATCCGCGCCGCCACCGCCGGCCAGGCGAGGGAGGCGAGCGCCGCGGCGCGTCCGCGCTCGCCCATCGCCCGCGCCGCCTCGGGGTCGGCGAGGACGGCGCCGAGTGCCGCCGCCACCGCCGCACCGTCGGTGGCGCAGACGACGCCCGCCCCGGCCCGCTCGACCAGCGCCGCGAGACCCACCCCCGGCGTCACCACCACCGCGCGGCCGGCCACCATCGCCTCCGCCACCACGTTGGCGAAGTTCTCCGAGTAAGACGGCGCGGCGAGCGCGCGACAGGCGGCGAGCAGGTGCCAGCGGTCGGTGGCGGAGACCGGCCCGAGCAAGGTCACGCGCTCGGCGAGGCGGTGGGTGGCGACCAGCGCACGCACCGTCGCGCCGTAGCCCTCGTCGTCCGGACCGGCGACGACCAGGCGCACCGTCGGCAGTCGGGCGATGGCCGGCAGCAGGAGGTCGAGCCCCTTCTTCCAGCTCAGACGCCCGAGAAACAGCACGAACGGGCCAGCGGCGATCGTCGCGCGGACCGCCGGACTCATCGCTCCGGGCGCGGCGGGCGGCGGGTCCACCCCGTTCGGCACCTCGACCAGCGGCGGCAGCGCAATCCCGACCCGCCGCGCGTCCTGGCCCTCGAGCGCGCTGGTGACGTGCAGGCCGGCGGCGCCGGCGAGGTTGCGGCGCTCGACCGCCGCCAGCCACAGCGTCTTGGCGAGGTGGCTCCGTCGTCGGATCAGCTCCGGGACCAGCATCCCCCGCGGCGCGAGCAGGTAGGGGATCCGGTGTCGACGAGCAGCCGCCGCGCCGGCTGCGGTCGGCCACAGCCAGAGCGCGTGCAGGTGCACCAGGTCGAAGTCGGGCACTGCTCGCGCCAGCCAGCGCCCCATCGCCGGGGATCGGTAGAGGCGCCGCGGCCAGCCGGCGGCGAAGTAGTGGACGGTGACGCCGTCGAGCGTGACCGGGCGGTCGGTCGGCACGCCACTGGTGCCCGGGCCATCGACGTCGGTGGTGGCGACGTGGACCTCGTGTCCGCGCTCGGCGAGCGCGCTCGCGAGCCGGTGCACGGTGACGATTGGTCCACCGTAACGCGTCGCCGGCAGATAGCTGGGGACGACGTGGAGGAGCCGCACCGCGGGAACCTCAGCGCCCGCCGGGGCGCGAGTCGGCGGCCGTGCCCGCCGGGAGCGGGGAGACGCTCGCCTCGGGGGCCCGCACGCAGGCGAGTAGGACGCCGGTGGCGAGGCCGAGCAGCAGGAGCACGAAGGGATCACCGTAGACCTGGGCTGCCGCGGCGTAGGTCACGAGGTTCGCGACCAGGAACGCGGCGAGGCCCATGGCGGTGACCGACCGCGCACGGTCGGCGCGGGTCGACGGCGCGCCGAGCCCTCGCCACACGCTGCCAGCACCGGCGAGTGCCAGCCACCCGAAGGCGACGAGCCCCGGAAGACCCAGCTCTGCCGCGATCTTGGCGATGCCGCCCTCGGCGGCGACGCCGACCGCGACCACTCCACCGCCGAAATGCTGCGCGCCCTGACTGCCGACGCCGGCGCCGGCCCCCAGCGGTCCGTTGTGGCGGAGCGTCGCCAGCACGCCGTCGACCAGGACCCCGCGCACCCGCGCGGCGGCATCGTCGACGACGTTCGCGGTGCGTTCGAGATAGGGTTCCCAGGCGTGCCCCTCGGGACCGGGGTCGACCACGATCTGGCCCACTCCCGCGGCGACGGCGAGCAGCGCGAGCCCACCCGCGAGGCGGCCGGCGCCGCGGCGAAAATGCGCCAGCAGCGCCGCGAACACCACCACGAACACCACCAGGTCGACCAGCATCTTGCGCCGTCCGGTGAGCGCGATCGCCCCGAGCAGCACCAGCGCGACCACCACCGCCGCCGCGCCGCCGTGGCGCCACGCAGGGACCAGCACCAGCACCGCCAGCAGCCCGAGCGCGCTCGCGCCGTGCCAGGCCGCGACCTCGGGAGCGCGAAACAGCCCCGACGGCAGGCGCACCGCCCCGCCGCTCTCGGGGTAGACGTAGAGACCAGGGCCGACCGGGTCGAGGAGCGCGCCGTCGAGCCCGGCGACGTCGAGGTAGACCGCCGCCAGCATCACCGTCACCCCGAGCACGTAGAGGCGCAACACCCGCATCACCAGTGCGCCCGAGCGCGCGAGGTGGAAGGCGAGCACCAGAGCGACCACCGGCGAGAGGTAGGCGATGATGCCGATACCGGTGAGCGCCGGGCTGCCGGTGCGCACCGCGGTGGCCACGATCTGCGCTGCCACCACCGCGAGGAAGAGCGCGAGCGGCGCGCGCAATGCCGGATGCGCCCGGGTCACCGGCCGTAGCGAGAGCGGCATGCCGCGGGTGGCGGCGCCGAGCACGGTGGCCGCGAACAGCACCCCGACCACCAGCACCAGCCAGACCGGCTCGCCGGGCAGTAGCTTGCGCACCGGGTCCTGCGCGAAGCCGGCGAGCACGCTGAGCAGCAATCCCCTCCTCCAGTCGACGAAGGCCACCACCCCCGCCAGCACCACGCCGATGACCACCAGCTCGCTCACCGCACCACCGTCGGCGCGATCAGCCGGGTCAACGCGCGCGGATGGAGCGGGAAGGCCGCCAGGGCGCGACGGAAGTACCCGCGCGCGGCAGGCGCGTCGCGCGCGGCGATGCAGGCGCCGATGAAGTAGAGCGCCGAGGCCTCGCGCCAGCGCGCCCGAAGACCGGAGCCCGCCCGGCGCGGACGGCAGCGTGCGGCCGCCGCGAGCAGCGCCGCCTCCGACCCGCCGCTGCGCCGCGCGCGCGCGCAGGCGAGCGCGAGCGCCAGCGCGCGACGTTGCTCCGGACCGGCGCGCCCGCTCACCGATCGCGGTGAGATCGCCGCCTCGTACCCGACCGCGGGCTCGGCGAGGACCGTGCCGCCGGTCTCGACCAGCCGCAGCCAGAGATCGACGTCCTGGGCCACCGCGAAGGCCTCGCGGTAGCCACCGGCACGACGGTAGGCATCGGCCCTGAACATCGTCGCTCCGTGGCTCGACGGCCCGCGAAAGGTGTCGGCGTGCAGCTCGGCGATGGCAGCACTGGAAATGGCATCGGTCTGACCGACCTCGAACAACGGCTCGCCGAGGGGGCCGACGTAGCGGGTGCCGCACGAGATCAACACCGCACGGGCGTCGGCTCGGAGTCGGTCACGCTGACCCGCGAGGCGTCCCGGCAGCGAGCGGTCGCCCGCGTCCTGGCGGGCGATGAAGGGGCCGCGCGCCGCGGCACAGCCGTCGGCCAGGGCGCCGGTCAGCCCGCGGGCCGGCCGGCGGAGCACCCGGACCCGCGGATCGCGGGCCGCCGCCCGCTCCAGACGCAGCAGCGTGTCGTCGGTCGAGCCGTCGTCGACCACCACCACCTCGAGGTCGACGTCCGCCTGGTCGAGGACGCTCGCGAGCGCGGTCTCGGCCGCCGCCCCGGCGTCGCGCACCGCCATCACCACCGAGATCTCCGGCGGGCCGCTCATGCGCCGCGTCGGTGGTTTCGATGCCAGGCGATGATCTCGCGCAGCGTGGTGTCGAGATCGCGCCGCGGCGACCAGCCGACCAGCCGCCGCGCCTTGTCGATGTCGGGCAGTCGCGCCCGCATGTCCTCGAAGCCCTCGCCGTAGACCGCCGAGTAGGGAACCAGACGCACCGGGGCGGCGCTCTCGGCCAGCGCCACCACCCTGCGGGCGAGGTCGCCGATCGAGACCGCCTCGGCGCTGCCGACGTTCACCACCTCGCCGTGTGCGGCCGGGCACGCGAGCAAGGCGGCCATGCATTCCACCACGTCGGCCACGTGGGTGAAGCAGCGGGTCTGGGTACCGTCGCCGTGGACCAGCAGCGGCTCGCCGGCCAGCGCCTGCTCGACGAAGCGCGGCACCACCATGCCGTAACGCCCGCTCTGTCTCGGACCGACGGTGTTGAACAGCCGCGCCACCACCACCGGCAGCCGGGTCTCCTTCCAGTGCGCGAGGGCGAGGAACTCGTCGAGCGCCTTGGCGCAGGCGTAGGCCCAGCGGTGGCGATGCGTCGGGCCCTCGAGACGGTCGCCGTCCTCGCGAAACGGGACGTCGTCGGACTTGCCGTAGACCTCGGAGGTCGACGCCAGAAGGACCGGCCGGCGAAAGGTGCTCGCCTCGCGCAGCACCGCCTCGGTGCCCTGGAAGATGGTGCGGATGGTGTTGACCGGCTGCTCCATGACCAGCCGCACGCCGACCACCGAGGCGAGGTGGAAGACGGCGTCGACGCCGCGCACCGCGTCCCTGAGCAGGCTCGGATCGAGCACGCTGCCGACCACCAGCTCGAACCGCGGTCGGCCCTCGAGGTGCGCGACGTTGTCGTAGCGGCCGGTCGAGAGGTCGTCGATGACCGACACCTCGTGGCCGGCCGCGTGCAGGTGCTCGACCAGGTGTGAGCCCACGAATCCGCAGCCGCCGGTCACCAGGTAGCGCAAGGTCGGTCCTCCTCGTCCTCGGTCGCGGCGAGCGCATGCAGCCACGGCGCGCCGCGTCGCCGACCGACCGCCCTGAGCGCACCGCACACCGCGCGCGCCGCCACGCCGGCGTCGTGACGCGGCGCGATTGCGGTCGACTCCGCCGCCATCGTCGCGCGCCGGTCCGGTTGCTCGGTGAGCGTGCCGAGGGCGGCGGCGAGCGCCACGACATCGCCGGCAGGATAGACCAGGGCGTTGACATCGGGGCGCGCGGCGTCGGTCGGACCGACGCAGCCGACCCGATCCGAGACCACCAGCGGCAGCCCCGCCTGCAGCGCCTCGACCACGATCAGGGGATAGGCGTCGGCGGCCGACGGCAGCACCAGCAGGTCGCTCGCGGCGAGCAGCTCCGGCATCCGGCTCTGGTTGACGAAGCCGAGGCGATGCACCCGCTGGTCGAGCCCGACCGCCGCCACCGCCTCGGCGAGCGCCGCGCCGAGGGGCCCCTCCCCCGCCACCGCCAGGTGCGGCGCGCGCGCGCCGAGTCGCGACAGCGCCGCGACCAGATCCAGTGGGCGCTTGTGGGCGACCAGCTTGGCGGCGAAGAGTGCGACCACCGCCTCGGCCGGGAGCCCGAGCCGGCGGCGCAGCGCCACGCGGCCCTCGGCGCGGGCCGATGCGATCGCGGCGCCGAGACGGGCGCGGTCGACCGGCGGGGGCATGTGGAACAGCCGCGATGCCGCCACTCCGTGTGCACGGTAGTACGCCTGATTGCGGGCACCGAGGCACATCACCGCGTCGCAGCCGGCGAAGAACGGCCTGAGCACCGCCTGCTTGGCGATGCGCAGCCCGAGCGGTCGCGGTCGCAGCGGCTCGGAGTCACCGTGATAGAGCGTCGCGGCGCGGCCGATTGCCCACCACCAGGCGCGCCAGGCGAGTCGTTGCGCGTAGCCGTGGACCCACACCACGTCGGGTCGGAAGCGGTCGAGCTCCGCGCCGAGCGACGGTGCGTCGACCGCGCGGAAGCCGAAGTCGCCCGGATCGAGCCCGGGTCGGAGCACCACGTGGTCGTGGCCCCCGAGCAGGTCGACGTCCCAGGCGAAGGTGGTCGCGAACTCGCGGTCGACGCCAGGGCGTACTCCGTGGTCGGTGGCATACAGCGCGCGCACCACGAGCGACGGCGTCGCGGCGAGGGCATCGACCAGCGGCGCCTGGTGCTGGGACGGATGCGAGAGGACGATGGCGAGCCGCACCCCGCTCATCGCCCGCCCCCCTCGCTCGGCCCGGTCGGCAGCAGGCGGGGCCCACGCCGGTGAAGGCGCAGCGCCAGAGCGAGACCACGAACCTCGCCGACGAGCTTGGGCGGGATCCACCAGGGGTGGGCGAGGTGCGCGCGGGTACGCACCGCGCGGGCCATCCGCGCCGCGGCCCACAGCAGCCACTCGGTCCTGGATCGCGACTCCAGCAACCCGAAGTAGTAGTCGCCGACGGCGTGGTGGGGGCTCGGGTCGCGCCGGTGATCGAGGCGGGTCCGGGTGCCGCCGGCCGGCGCGCGCAGATGGAGCACCGACGCCGACGGCTCGAACCGCACCACGCCTCCGGCGCGTCGGAGTCGGCGCGCGAGCTCGGTCTCGAAACGGTAGGCGGCGCCCACGAAGCGGCCGTCGAAGCCACCGACCGCCAGCGCCGCCGCCCGACGGACCGAGAGATTGCAGGCGATGGCGGTCCAGACCTCGCAGGGGAGGCTCGAATCGAAGCGGAAGTCGAGATCGCGCCACGGGCCCGGGCGAGCGTGGCGCCCGCGGGGTCGGTGGCGACGCGCGATCGGTCGCTGCCCGGGCTCCAGCACCTGGCCAACCACCGCCACCACGCCGGGCTCGGCGTGGGCCGCGGCGTGGGCGGCGACGAGATCGCCACGCGGCAGCGCGTCGTCGTCGACGAACAGCACCACCGGCGCGCGCGCCGCACGCAGCGCCCGGTTCATCGCCCGCACCAACGACGGGTGGCGCTGACGCAGGACTCGCACCGTGCCGTCGGCGGCCCAGCCCGCGAGCCGGGCCGCCACCTCGGGCGGGTGGCTCGTGGTCTGGTCGACGACGACGATCTCCGCCGCCGGCGTCGGCGCCGCGAGCAACGCGTCGACCAGCGCGACCAGGTGCGGTCCACGGTCCACGGTGGCGATGGCGACGGTGACCGCCGGCGCGCTCACCGACTGCTCCACCATCGGTGGTGCATCCCGCGCCAGGCGGCGGCGAGGGGCTCGCCGAGACGGGCGGCGCCCGTCCAGCCGAGCACCGCGACCGCGATTCGGTAGGCGGCGATGTCCGCCGTCCCCCGCCGACCCCGGCCGAGCGCGCGCGCGAGCGCCAGCGCGCGCCCCGCCGCGGCCGTCTCGCCCGCCGCCCCGCTCTGTCGTGCCAGATGGAACACCCGTCGCACGAAGGCGAGCGGCACCGTCTGCGGACCGCGACCGGCGCGTGCCAGGGCATCGGCCACCCGCTCGTGGGCGGTCACCGCCGCGGCCAGTCGGTCGGCGGACACGGTGTCGGCGCCGGCCGCGCTGGCGCGCGACCAGGGTCCGTCGCGCACCTCCGCCAACGGCTCCGGGCAGTGGACCACGCGGATCCCGGCGAGGCCGGCGCGGCAGTCGTAGACCCAGTCCTCGAGCACCGCCAGGTCGTCGAAGCCGCCGATGCGCGCGCAGGCCTCGCGCCGCCACAGCGGTGACAGCGTGTGCCAGCCGCGCTCGGACAGGAAGTCGGGGAGGAGGACCTCGAAGGCGACACCGGTATCGGCCGCGGGGCCGGCGCCGACGGCCGGGCGCAGGGTCGCGCAGTAGCACGCGTCGCGGTCGGGGCGCGCCGCGAGCAACGCGATCGCGGCGGACACCTTGCGCGGGCGCAACAGGTCGTCGGAGTCGAGGAACTGGACGAAGGCGCCGGCGGCGTGGCGCAAGCCGAGGTTGCGAGCCGGGCCCGGGCCGGCGCGGCCCTGGCGAAGCACCCGGACCTCACCCGGATGGCGGGCGGCCAGCGCCGCGAGCCGCGCCGGAGTGTCGTCGTCCGAGCCGTCGTCGACCACCAGCACCTCGATCGGGCGGTGGGTCTGCGCGAGCGCGCTGGCGACGGCCTCCTCGACCAGGTGTGCGCGGTTGTGCACCGGGATCACGACCGACACCAGATCCGGCGCCCGCGGCGGGCGTGCGAGGGCGGCGGCGACGGGGTCGCTGACCATCATCGGGTCTCGCGGCGCGCCCGCCGGTGGCCGAGCGCCATCCCGGCGTTCAGGGCGCAGATCCGCGCACGGTCGGTACGCCCGCCGAGCGCCTGGACCAGGCCGCGTGCCGCCTGCTCCACGACCCGCGTGAGCGAGGCGTCGCCGGGCAACCCCATTCGGTGGCGGTTCGCGCCCTTGCCGAGCCCGTACCGCCACACCGAGCGGAACCCGAGGCGCTCGCGCCCGACATGGTGCAGGCATCGCGCCGCCGGCACGTAGCGTCCACCGCGCCCGGCGGCGGCGGCCCGCCCGACGAACTCGGTGTCGTCCCCGGTGCCGCCGAGGGCCTCACCGCGTGGCCCGAGATCGGTGCGGAAGCCGCCGATGGCCTCGACCAGGGTCCGTCGGACCGCCATCGACGCGCCCACCGGCAGCGGGTCGTCGGCGCGGTAGGGCCGCGGCTCGTCCCCGAGGTCGTACTGGCCGAAGTACCCCGCGAGCGGGCCGAGTCCCGCGTCGGCGAGCCACCGTGGCGGCGCACCGTCCGGCCAGTCGGGCACCACCCGACCGCCGAACCACCAGGCGTCCGGGGCCGCTCGCGCCGCGCTCACGAAGGCCGCCACCCACGTCGGGTCGAGGCGGACGTCGTCGTCGGTCAGCAGGAGCAGGTCACCGTCGGCGGCGCGGAGTCCGGTATTCAGTGCGTGGCTCTTGCCCTGACGCGCCTCGTGCAGACAGCGCACCGCAAGCCGGTCGGCGAAGGCCTCGACCCGGGCCGCGGTGTCGTCGCCGGAGGCGTTGTCCACCACCAGGACCTCGAAATCCTCCGGCAGGTCGCGCTGCGCGACCACCGACTCCAGCAGCCGGCAGAGCAACGCCGGGCGCCGGTAGGTGCAGACCACGAGCGAGGTCGACGGCGCCGCCGCGCTCATCCGCCCTCCTCCCCGGTGTCGCTCGGGTCGCGATGGCGATGCGACCATCTGCACTGGATCTGCACCACTCCCGGGCGCAACAGCTCGCCGAGGTTGGCGAGCGAGGGCGCCGGCTGCACGTCCAGCCGCAGGACCTGCTCGCGGATCTCGGCCCAGCCACGCGGCACCAGCAGCGCGACGTCCACCGTGTAACGCTTCGGCATCAACAGCGCCACCGGCAGCTCGAGGTGGTAGGCGTGGTGCCCTTGCCGCGTCGGCTCGGGCGCGCCGGCGTCGATCGGCGCGGTGAGGAAGACCGGCTCGCCGCGGTCGTCGCGCACGGTGACGGTGAGCCGTAACGCCGGGGTCTCGCGGCGCACCTCGCAGGCGATGGCGAGGGCGATGCGACTCGCGCTGGTCACCAGGCCCGCCGGTGAGTGACCGTCGGCCGCGAGGGTCACCGCGCGCAGTCGGGCCGGCGCGTCGCCGGTTGCGGTGGTGTCGTCGCACCGCCATTGGTGGGCGGTGTCGAGGCCGGCCCCGGCGTAGCGGGCGATGACCTCGGGTGACGGCCCGACGGCCACCGCGCGACCACCCTCGAGCAGCACGCAGCGATGGCACAGCCGCTCGGTCACCGGCATGTGGTGACTCACGAACAGCACCGTGCGCCCACTCGCCGCGACCTCGCGCAGGCGACCGGTGCAGCGGTCCTGGAAGCGCTGGTCGCCGACCGCCAGCACCTCGTCGACCAGCAGCACCTCGGTGTCGAGATGGGCCGCGACCGCGAACGCGAGGCGCATGAACATGCCGCGCGAGTAGCGCTTGACCGGGGTGTCGAGAAAGCGCTCGACCTCGGCGAAGGCGACGATGTCGTCGAATCTGGCGCGGATCTCGCTGCGCCGGAGCCCCAGGATCGCGCCGTTGAGGTAGACGTTCTCCCGCCCCGAGAGCTCGGGGTGAAAGCCGGTGCCGACCTCGAGCAGGCTCGCCACACGACCGCGCAGCACCACGCGACCGGCGGTCGGCGCGGTGATGCGGGCGAGGAGCTTGAGCAGCGTGGTCTTGCCGGCACCGTTGCGACCGATCACGCCGAGCACCTCGCCCTCGGCCACGTCGAGATCGAGATCGCGCAGCGCCCAGAGCGTGTCGGCCGCGGCGCGCCCGAGCGCCTGCGCCGCGAGCTCGGCGAGACTCGGCCGTGACGCACCCAGGCGATAGCGCTTGCCGAGCCCGCGGATCCGGATCGCGACGTCGGCCTCAGACGACATCGGCCACCCGCCGCTCGAGCCGGGTGAAGGCGACCAGCCCGAGCGCGGCCAGCGTCAGACCGACCGCCAGCGACACCGCGAGCCCGGTGCCGTCGACGGCGCGCCCGAGGAGCGCGCCGCGTGTCGCCTCGACCAGGCCGGCCACCGGATTCAGCCACAGCACCGGTCGCCACTCGGGCGGAAACATCGATGCCGGGTACACCACCGGGGTCGCGAGCATCCAGAGCTGGACCAGGAACGGAAAGGCGTGGGCGACGTCGCGATAGAGCGCGGTCATCGCCGCGAGTCCGGCGCCGATGCCGACGCCCAACACCGCGACGGTGAGCAACAGGATCGGGACCACGACCAGCCCCGGCCCCGGGACGACGCCGTGGGCGAGCGCGAGTCCGGCCAGCAGCGTCATCGCGATGCCGAGATCGACCACCGCCGGCCCGGCGGCGGCGACCGGGATCACGAGACGCGGGAACCACACCTTGGTGACCAGCTGCTCGGCCCGTAGCAGGGATCCGGCGGCGGCCGACAGCGTGGCCGAGAACAGCAGCCAGGGCACCAGGCCGGCGAATGCGAACAGCGGGTATGGCAGGCCGTCGGAGGGCAGCCGCGCGACCCGCCCGAAGACCAGGCTGAACACCGCGAGCATCGCGAGCGGGGTGAGCACCGCCCAGCCGACCCCGGCGAGCGTCTGCTTGTAGCGCACCCGGACGTCGCGCGCCGCCAGCACCCACAGCAGCTCGCGGTGGGTCCACAGCGACCGCAGATCCGGCCACCTCCAGCCCGCCTCCGGCTCGATCACGGTGACCTGCCGCCCGGCGTCGTGCCCACTCATGACATCGGCTCGGGTCGCCGGATGCCGACCCCGCGGTGCGCAGGCTCTGGCCGAGTCGGGCTCGGGGCCGCCTCCCCGCGGAGCCGGTCGAGCATGGCGTCGACCTCGGCTGCGAACACCGCCGGACCGAACGCCGCGAGCATCGCGTCCCGGCGCCGACGCGCGGTCTCGGGGTCCGGTGGTGCCGTCAGGACCGCGGCCAACGTCGGCACCAGGTCGTCGCCGGCGACGAGGGCGCCGAGCGCGCCGTCGCGTAAGGCGTCGCGGGCGCCAGCCGCGTCGAGGCCGACCACCCGGCAGCCGCAGGCAACCGCCTCCAGGAACACGATGCCGAACCCCTCACCCGTGCTCGGCATCACGAACACGTCGGCGAGACGGTAGTGATCGGCGAGCCGACCGTCGTCGACGTGGCCGGCGAAGACGACCCGCTCCGCGACCCCGGCAGCGCGGGCCACGGCCTCCAGTCGCGCGCGGTCGCCCCCCTCTCCGACCACCAGGTAGGCACAGTCGTGGCCGGCCGCGACCAGGGCCGGGAGCGCGCCGATGACCCGATCGTGCCCCTTGTACCGTTCCGCCGGGTCGAGTCGGCCGACGGTGAGCAGCACGCGCCGTCGGCCGAGGCCGAGCGCGGCGGCGAGCCGGGAGTCGGCGGGACCGGGGGTGAGGTCGGGCGACACCGTCGGTGGCAGGACGCGCACCCGCTCGGGGGCGATGGCGGACCACTGGAGCAGCCGGCGTCGGGTGTCGCGGCTGATCGCGGTCACCAGGGCGACGCGCTCGAGCGCCCGCGCGGCCCACCGCCGCCGCGGCCGCCATGCCTCGATGCCGTACGTGAGCAGCCAGACCGGAGCGTCACGCGACACCGCCAGCGCGGCCGGTAGCAGATTGAGGTGCCCGCAGACCACCGCGTCGTACCGGCGTCCCCGCTCCGCCCCCAGCGCGAGCGCGAAGCCGGCGCGCCCGCCGGCGGCGACCCGCTGCGACAGCCTTCGACCGCGGACGCCGTCGGCGCCGTGACGGGCGACCACGCGTGTCGACGCCACGCGCTCGCTCGCCTGCAGGGCGCGCAGCAGGTCGGTGCCATAGCGCGCGATGCCACCGCCGGCGCCGAGCCCGTCGGAGAGCACCGCCAGCACGCGCGCGGGATCCGCGCTGGCGGCGAGGTCCTGGGTCGCCATCATCCCGCCCGACCGAGCGCGACGCCCGGCGGGGCCGCCAGACCCTCGGCGTGAATCGCCCACGCCAGGCGGCGGGCCCAATGGCAACCCGGGCGCGCCAGCTCCGGCATCGACCGCCAGGCGCCGAGGCGGTCGCGCGCGACGCCGGCCAGCCACGCCGCCATCGGCACCGTGAATCCGGTCTTCGGTGCCGCGGCCAGGGCCGGCTCGAGCGCCGGACGCGCAGCCGCCGCGAGCCAGCGCTTGCCGCTGCCGAGCGGCGCGCGCGCGAGCAGCGGCACCACCGCGCGCAGCAGCACCGGGTCGACGAGGGGGACACGCACCTCGACCCCACGGTCCATGCCAGCCCAGTCCGCGTCGCGCAGCAGCTGATGGCGCAGGTAGAGGCTCGACTCCAGCACCGCCACGCGCCCGAAATCCGTACGTGGCCCACCGTCCGGCCCGGCGCCGAGCACCGAGCGCACCAGGGTCAGCGGTCGCAACCGGTCGAGGCCCTCGCGGGCCGCCTCGCGACCCAACAGCGCCGGCAGCTCCCACGGCATGAACAGGCCGCGCGCGAGCAGCCAGCCGCCGGCCCAGTCCCCGCCCAGCTCGGCGAGGCCGGCGGCCTTCGGGCTCACCCCGAGGCGTTGCAGTGGCAGGCGCCGGAGGAGCTCGCGGGCGGTGACGCCGAGGCCGGGGATCAGCGCGGCGAGGGCGAGCCACCGGCGCCGCGCAGGAACGCTGCGAAACGCCGGATAGCCGCCGAGCAGCTCGTCGCCGCCGGTGCCGGAGAGGGCCACGTGCAGGCCGTGGTCGCGAGCGGCGTCGGCGACGAGCCAGGTGTTCAGGCCGTCGATGGTCGGCTGGTCCATCGCGGCCAGCGCCTGGTCGAGCGCCCGCCCGGCCTGTGATGCGCCGATCTCGACCACGTGGTGGCGGGCGCCGTAGCGTGCCGCGGTGCGCGCCGCACCGGCGGTCTCGTCCTCCGGCGCTCCGGCCAGCTCCGGGAAGCGCACGGTGAACGCATCGAGTGAGTGACCCGCGACCTCGGTGGCGAGGCCGAGCAGCGCACCGGAATCGACCCCGGCCGACAGGAAGACCCCGACCGGGCGGTCGCTCTCCAGGTGGTGGCGTACCGAGTCGAGCAACGCCTCGCGCATCCGCGCCCGCGCCTCCTCGGCCGGCGGCGGCGCCGACGCGGCGAGCGCCTCCGCCTCGGCCACCGCGTCGGCGAGGCGCGACCACGTCCGTGGCGGTCGAGGGCCGTGTCGGTCCACCCACATCGCGCTGCCGGCCGGCAGCGCGCGCACGTCGCGATAGAGCGTGAACGGCTCGGGCACGCTCCCGAGCAGCAGGAAGCCGGCCTGCCCGGCCGGGTCGCGCGCCGCGGACACCGCCCCGGTGTCGACCAGTGCGCGCGCCTGGGTCGCGAAGCGCAAGGTCCAACCGTCGTCGGCGTAGTAGAGCGGCTTGATGCCGTAGGGGTCGCGCGCGAGCAGCAGGCGCTGCGAGCGGCCGTCCCAGATCGCGAACGCGAACATGCCGCGCAGGCGCTCGAGCATCCCCTCGCCGTGTGCCAGGTAGAGATGCAGCAGGACCTCGGTGTCGCTGCTCCCGCGCAGCCGCGTCCCCGCCGCCTCCAGCTCGGCGGCGAGTCGGCGGCGGTTGTAGATCTCGCCGACGTGGGCGATCACCACCGTCCCGCCGGGGTCGGTCATCGGCTGGTCGCCGGCGGGCGACGGGTCGACGATGGCGAGCCGCCGATGCCCGAGCTGTAGCCGGCCGTCGTCGGCGACGTGGAGTCCCTGCCCGTGAGGTCCCCGCCGGGCCATGGCGTCGCGGATGCGAGCCACCTCCAGCGGCGCCGGCGGCGGCGCCGCCGGGTGGTAGGCGAAGATGCCCGCGAGGCCGCACATCGCCCGTCAGCCGTCGGCCGCGACCGCCCGCTTTCCGGCGCGGGAGAGCAGCTCGTCGAAGTAGGCGATGGTCTTGCCGAGGCCCTCCTCGAGCTGGGTCCGTGGCGCCCACCCGAGTCGCTCACCGGCGAGGGTGATGTCGGGGCAGCGTCGCTGCGGGTCGTCCTGCGGCAGCGGGCGATGGACCAGCGGCGAGCGCGAGCCGGTCATCGCGATCACGCGCTCGGCCAGCTCGCGCACGGTGATCTCGACCGGGTTGCCGAGGTTCACCGGACCGGCGAAGTCGTCGGGAGTCGCCATCAGCGCGAGGAAGCCCTCGATCAGATCGTCGACGTAGCAGAACGAGCGCGTCTGCTCGCCCTGCCCGAACAACGTGATCGGCTCGCCGGTGAGCGCCTGCACGATGAAGTTCGAGACCACGCGCCCGTCCTCGGGGTGCATGCGCGGCCCGTAGGTGTTGAAGATGCGCGCCACCTTCACCGGTAGCTGGTGTTGGCGAAGGTAGTCGAAGCACAGCGTCTCCGCGCAGCGCTTGCCCTCGTCGTAGCAGGCCCGCGGACCCAGTGGGTTGACGTTGCCCCAGTAGTCCTCGCGTTGCGGGTGCACGGCCGGGTCGCCGTACACCTCGCTGGTCGACGCCTGGAAGAACCGTGCCCGCAGACGCTTGGCCAGGCCGAGCATGTTGATGGCGCCGTGCACGTTGGTCTTCGTGGTCTGCACCGGATCGATCTGGTAGTGCACCGGCGACGCGGGGCACGCGAGGTTCCAGATCTCGTCGACCTCGACGTAGAGCGGGAAGGTGATGTCGTGGCGTAGCAGCTCGAACCGGTGGTGGTCGAGCACCGCGTCGAGATTCTCCTTGTTGCCGGTGTAGAAGTTGTCGACGCACAGCACGTCGTGGCCGCGCTCGAGCAGCCGCTCGCAGAGGTGGGAGCCGAGGAATCCGGCTCCACCGGTGACCAGGGCGCGGGTCGGGCGCATTCGCAGCTTCAAGTTGAACCTCCTGGGTCGGCGGGCGTCGTGCCGCCGTGCGATACGGGGGATCGGTGGCCAGGGCGCGTGACCGCACCGAGGCCCAGGCCGAGCAGCGCGAAGAACCACGCCGCGTTGGCCGGGATGCGGAAATTGAAGTCGACCAGCCCGTGCAGCGCGAGCGCGGTGCAGCCGATGAGCGCACCGGTGGCGACGCCACGACCGAGCGGATCGCGCCTGGCGCGCGCACCGCGGGCGAGGAGCGCGAGCACCAGGGCCACCGCCGTGAGCAGGGGCAGCGCGCCGGCGAGTCCCTGCTCGGCCAGCAGCTGGAGGTAGTCGTTGTGGGCGTGGTCGTAGGCTGCGGTCCCGAGCTCGGGACCGCGAAACGCGGGGAACACCGCGTGGAAGCTACCCGCACCCCAACCGACCCACGGGTTGGCGAGGAACATCTGCGACGTCACCGCCGCGAGTGCCGGGCGGTTGCTCCCGAGCCCCTGCTCGGCCAGCTTTCCGGTCAGGCGCTCGGCGCCGAGCGTGAGCACCGCGATCAGCCCGACCGTGCCCAACGCGACCAGCGCACGGCGAGCCCCGCGTGGGCCGAGCACGAGCAGCGTGACCGTGGCGGTCGCCGCCAGCAGGGCGAGCACTGCGCCCCGCGAGGCGGTCAGCACCAGCGCGGTGCCCTGCACCACCGCCGCTGCCCACAGTGCCACCGTCGGAGTTCCCGATGCCCGCAAGATGCCGCGCAACGTCGCCGGCACCGCGCCGATGCCCGCTGCCAGGAGGCCGAGGGTGAGACCGAGAGTGAGCTCGAGCAGGCCCGCGAGGTGATTCCGGTTGACGTAGGTGCCGGTGGCGTAGGTGCCGGTCGGGGCATCGCCGGTCCAGCCCGGGTCCCACAGCCCGTGCGCGCCGCGGGCGAGATGGGCGAGGACCGCATACCCGGCCTCCAGCGTGCCCACCGCGACCATCGCGGTGGCGACGATCGCGAGCGCCCGCCGGGTGCCGGCCACCACGGCGGCGACGACCAGCAACGCGACGCACGCCGCCCCCCGCGCCGCCTGCACCAGGGCGGCACCCGGCTCCACCGCGAGACTCGGCCGCACCGTCGTCTCCAGTGCCCCTGCCGCCTCGGCGTGGGCCGCGAGGCTCGCCGGGGCGAGCGCCGCGACCAGCCACTGTGGCAGCGCGACGGCGCCGAGCGCGGTCACCGCCACCCACAGCGCGAGCAGCCCGAGCGCCACCGAGCTGCTCCGCAGCGCCTGCGCACCGAGCGGACGGCCGCGCACCGCCCGCGACGCCCAGGCGCCCAGCAACCCCGCTGCGAGCGCGACCATCAGCCACCCCGACCAGGGCCGATTGCTGCCGAGTGGAATCGGCAGCCAGGCCAGGGTCGCGATCAACCCCGCAGTCAGCAGGCCTCCGCCGGAGTCGCCCGTGGCGTGCGCTGGCCCGGTCACCGCGACGACCGCCGGTCGAGTGCCGCGGACACCCAGGCCACCCGCGCCACCACCCCCGGCTCGTGGGGGGCGAGGCGCCGCGCCTGCTCGAGCGCGCGCCTCGCGGCGGCCCCGCCGCCGGCGACGCGGGCCTCGACGCTCGCTCGATGTGACCAGACCAACCCCGAGGTCGGTGCGAGCGCCAGCGCCCGGCGGTATCCCTCGCGCGCCGCGCCGAGGGCCGTGGCCGCGCTGGCGCTGGTCGGCCCCTCGGTCGCGAAGCCCTGCCACGCCCGCCACTCGAGCAGCCGCGCGCGGTCGAGCGCCAGCGTGACGTCGAGAGGCAGCACGCGCGCGCCGCGGGCGAGGCGCGCAATCCACGCCTCCACCGGCGCGTCGCCCGGCAATCGGCGCTCGTCCTCCCACCGCCCGAGGGCGATGCGCGCGGAGACCGCGTCGAGTTGCGCGAGCATCGCCGCGACCGCGTAGACAGAGAGCGCGAGCGCGAGCGCGGCGAGAGTGCCCATCGAGACGCGCCGGAGCCGACCACCGCCGCGCGGCGCCGACTCAGCCACTGCTCGCCGACCCTCGCGCGTACGCGGAGTAGCCGTAGGCATAGCCGTAGCCGTACTCGCGCAGCCGTCTCTGGTCCACCTGCTGCAGCACTGCACCGGCCGGGCGCAGCCCCGCGGCGGCGAGACGGCGCACCGCATCCTGGGCCATCGGGTGGGTGGTGCGATCGGCCTGGACCACGAGCACGACGGCGTCGGCCAGGTGGCCGAGGACGATGGCGTCGCTCACCGGCAGCAGCGGCGCGGCGTCGACCACGATGTGCTGGAAGCTCTGGCGGAGCTTGTCCAGAGCCGCCGCGAACCGCCTCGACGCCAGCACCTCCAGCGGGTTCGGCGGGGCGGTGCCGGCGGTCATCACGAACAGACCGGGGGCTCGCGGATCCTCCTGCAGGGCGTCGCCGAGCGTGGCGGTGCCGGCGACGACGTCGCTCAGTCCGGGCCGCGTGCCATCGCCGAGCTCCGCGTGCAGCCGCCCGCGCCGGAGATCCGCCTCCAGCAGCAGCGTTCGCCCCCGCTCGCGCAGCCCCAGCGCCAGGTTCGAGGCGAGCGTGGTCTTGCCCTCGCCCTCCAGCGCCGAGGTCACCAGCACGACGTGGGGCGGGTCGTCGACGCGGGTGAAGGTGAGCGCGGTGCGCACGTCGTTCACCGCCTCGGCGAACGCCGATTGTGGCTGCTCGAGCACCAGGCGGCCGAGCGGGGTCCGGTCGCGCCGGCCGCGCCGTGCGCGTGGCACCACCCCGAGGACCGGCAGACCGAGGCGCTCCTCGACGTCCTCGCGGACCCGGAACGTCCGGTCCAGGTAGTGGCGCAGGAAGGCGAGGCCGAGACCGAGGGCGAGGCCGGCGAGCAGCGCGAGCAACACCATGCGGCGCTTGTCCGGCGCGACCGGGGTGGTCGGTACCCGCGCCGGGTCGAGGATGCGCACGTTGCTCACGTCCTCGTCGCCGGTGAGCTCGACCTCCTTCGACCGCGCCAGCATCTCCTCGTAGAGCTTGCGATTCTGGGCCACGTCGGCCTCGAGCGCGCGCAGCTGCATGGTCTTGTCGCTCACCGCGCGCATCTGGCCCTGCTCGGAGTCGATCATCGCGCGGAGATCGCGCTCCTGACCGGCCACCACCTCGTAGTCGCGGCGCGCGCCCTGCACCAGGCGACTGACCGCCTTGTCGAGCTCCTCGCCCAGGCGCCGCTCCGCATCCGCGAGCTCGCGCCGGGCCGCGATCATCCGCGGGTGCTTCTCGCCGTAGCGCTGACCGAGCTCGGCGACCACCCGCGAGCGCTCCCGGAGCTCGCTCTGGGCATCGCTCACCGCCGCCGCGTCGACCGCCCTGACACGCTCGCTCCGCGACGCCCCGGGGTCGGCCAGCTTGCGCACCTGCTGGTAGCGCAGCTCCGCCTCCCGGCGCCGCGACTGGGCCGCCAGCAGCTCGGCGGTGAGGCCGGACATGCGCGCCCCGATGAGCTGCTCCTGGCTCGCGGTATCGACCAGGTTCTCGCGCGCCTGGAACTCGCGCAGGGCGCGCTCGGAAGCCTCGACGTTGCGCCGCAGCGCCTCGACCCGCTCGTCGATCACCGAGCCCGCCTCGCGCACCGTGGAGCGCCGGGACTCCTGCCCGAAGCCGATGTAGGCGCGCGCCACCGCCATCGCCATCGCGGCTGCGAGCTCCGGGTCCGGTGAGCGATAGCCGACGACGATGATCTCGCTGTCCTTGCCGCCGGACACGGTGAGCCCGCCCTGGACCCGGGCCAGCGCCGCCGCGTGGCGCGCCTGGCCGTCCGCAGCGAGGCCCGGGTCGGAACGCCATTCGGCCGGCAGGCGGTCGGCGAGGAAATCGACCACCCCGTCGCGCCAGCGCCCGAGCCGCCCCGGCGCCGCGGGCGGCGACGTGTCCGGCGTCTCGAGACCCATGTCGGCCACCACTCGCTCCGCAATCGAGCGGCTACGGATGATCTCGTGCTGGGTCTCGTAGAACAGCCACACCGCCGGCGCCGCCTCGTAGGGTCGGAAGGCGGTCAGCGCGGGCGGGCTGTACTTCACCAGCAGCTTCACGTCGGCCTGGTAGACGGGCGTCGCCGAGTAGGCCAGCCCGAGCCCGATGACCGCACCGCCGACGGTGAGTGCGAGCACGCTGGCGCGATAACGGCGCAGCACCCGCCACGCCTCGGACAGACCGAGCCCGGCCGGCTCGGGGTCGGTCACCAGCCAGCGTCCGCCGGCGGTGTCCCCGGGGCGGGTGAGCGAATGCACCGGCGCCCGCGCGGCGCCCTCGCCCCGGTCGCCGTCGCCGCCCGACGCGAGGTCGCGCGCGGCCACGATCAGAAGAGGCTCTGGCCCACGGTGACGACGTCCCCGGGGCGGACCGGCGTGTACGGTGGCACCTGGCGCAGCACCTCGCGTGGGTTGTCCTCGCGCACCAACGAGATCTTGCTCTCCGACGCGCGCTCGGTGAGGCCGCCGGCGAGCGCTATCGCCTTCTGGATGGTCAGCCCCTCCACGAACGTGTAGCCACCCGGGCGGCGGACCTCGCCCTTGATGAAGTACAGCCGGTAGCGGTCGATGGTGACGGTGACGTGCGGATTGCGCAGGTAGCCGTCGGCGAGCTTCTCGGTCACCAGCGCCTCGACCTCCTGGGCGGTGTGACCACGAACCGGGAAGGCGCCGATCAGCGGCATCGAGAGCATGCCGTCGCTCTTGACCTGGTGCTCACGGATGGTGAGATCGTCCTCGCCGTAGACCTCGACCGAGACCTTGTCGCCGCTGTCGATGCGGTACCCGGCCTCGGCCCCGGCGGTCTGCGCCGCCGCAGGCCCGCTCGCCGCCGACGCCGCGACGAGCGCGGCGGCCAGGACGAGCCACGCGAGGGCGGCGAAACGGCGGGCGGCTGGCGTCATCGGGCACTCGGACGCGGAGCGGGCTCGGTGGCGAGTATACGGGCAGGCCAGGCGGGTTCCGCCAACCAGGCCGCGAACCGGAACGGCACGCGGACGCCGGCAATCACTGCGCGGCGGCGCTACCGAGCACCGGCTCGAAGCGGGCGCGCAGCAACAGCATCAGCCGGTTCTCCCGGTACTCGGCCGCCGCGAGGTCGGAATCGCGCTTCTCGAAGGCATAGCCGACGCTCGCCTCGAGCCAGCGCGCGAGCCGCCAGCCGATCGCGGCGTCGAAGCGCCACAGGCGGTCGTCGCGGGTATCACCGAACTCCGCGAGGTCGACCTCGGCACCGGTGTCGAGCCGCCACCGCTCGCTGAAGGCGTGGGTCCACCGCAGCCCGTAGCGCTGATTGACCAGCGCACCGCTCGCCGGGTCGCTGCTCTCGAGGGTGTCGCGCGCGCTGTACGCCCGGAGCTTGCTGTAGGAGCGCGGCTCCCACACCACCGAGGCCTGCCAGCCGAGGCCGTCGAAATCGTCGATGCCCGGGTCGTCGAACCGTCGGCTGGTGAGCCCCACCGTCACCTCGCCCGAGGTCTGCGCCGTCGCCTCCCAGCGCACGCCGCCCTGCAACTGGGTGGCGGTGCCGTCCTGGATCGCGGCCGGATCGGTGAAGTCGATGAAGGTGGTGCCCGCGTCGGCCACCCACGAGAGCTTGGGGCTGACGTTCCAGTAGCCCCGCAGACCCAGGCGGAGCGAGTCGCGGTCGCGCAGCCCCTGTTGGTTGTTGATGAACACCAGATCGGCGAGCTCGACGGTGCCGATGATCTGCGCGATCGATATCCGGCGCCCGAGCACCATCTCGCCGAGCAGCGCACGGCGGCGCCAGCGGTCCGGCTCGTCGCCCTGGGCGATGCGCGTGTCCAGCCCGCCGCGGGGATCGTGGCCGAGCTCGACCGACGGACGCACCCGCGCCTTGAGCTTGCGGCCGATGTCGAGCGCTGCCTCGCCGTGGAGGCGATGCTCGGTGCGCGAGGTGTCCGCGCCGCCGGGGTAGTCGCGCCACCGACCATCGTAGCCGGCCTCCAGTCGGTGCCGGCCGACGGCGACGCTGGCGGTCACGCCCGGCTCGACCAGGAGGGCGGTCCCGGCGCGTCGGCCGACCCGCGCCCGACGCACGTTGTCGGAGTGCTCAACGCCGATGCTGAGACGGAGCTCGATGCCCGTCGGGCGGGTGGCCGGCGCGGAATCGGCGAGGGACGGGGCGTCGTCGGCCAGCGTCTGCACCGGCTCGACCTCGCTCGACATGCGCAGATCCACCGGAGCAGTCGGTGCCTCCTGGGCCGGGGCAGCCGAGAGCCAGACACCCGCCACCAACGCGGCCGCGGCCGGCCGGACACGGCCGACCCGAGCCCCGGCTCGCCCGGTCTCCTCCGGCCGGGACCTCGCCTCGGCGCGTGGTCTCACGACGTCCCC
The DNA here is from genome assembly GCA_024234875.1 of Ectothiorhodospiraceae bacterium. Classification (GTDB taxonomy): domain Bacteria; phylum Pseudomonadota; class Gammaproteobacteria; order HK1; family HK1; genus JACKNM01. The sequence continues at coordinate 181,087 of JACKNM010000007.1, forward strand.
TCGTTCGATGACGGCGCCGACGCGACCGTCCATCAGAGCTGCCAGATTCGTTGCGGAATGCGACGTAGGCCGCTCAAAAGTCGAGGAAAGTTAACACACTCGAGGCGCGGGCACCACGCGCGAACGGTGACTGGGACGCACCGGTGGCCGGCGCCCCGGGGCGGGCCACCGGGACCGCTCTCGCGGTCGCGGGGTCAGCTCGCGCTGGCCGGCTCGCCGCCGCCGGTGTTGACGATCGGCACCAGCGGTGGCGGCAGCACGACCAGGGGGGGCGCGCTGGCGGGAGTGCCGGCACCCGGCGGGCCGGCGGCCGGCGGCGGCAGCGCCGATGGGTCGAAGCCCCCCGGGGGCGCGGGCTCGGCCACCGCGAGCCCGGGCGGTCCGGGGGGCGCCAGCGCGGGCGCGGTGGCAGCGGTCGCCGGCCGTGCCGCGGGGGTGGTGACCGCTGCCGAGACGGTCGCGGCCTCCGCCGCTCGGGCGTCGGCGGGGCGCTGCAGTGTCTCGCAGGCGCAGAGCGACCGTGGTGTGGCTGCCGCCGCGGCCGGGATCGCCACGGCGGTGGCGGCGCCGGGAAGCGACTGCCCGCCGAGGCTCGCGGCGGGGTCGTCCGGCGGTGTCGGCTCGATGAGGACGATCCGGCCCTCGGCGAGGGTTGCGGTCGGGCTCTCGCGGCCACTCTGCGGCCAGCTCACCTCGGTGGCGCCGGCGAAGGTGCAGACCAGGCAACCGCCACGTGGTCGCGCGGACACCTCGGCGTCCACGCTGCCGGCGGCGGTGGTGGCGTGCGAGCGCAGGCCGATGCCGCCGGCGAGGATCTCCACCCCTGACTCGCCGGGCACCGTCACCCGCACGCTGCCGCGCTCCACCGTGAGCACGACATGGCCGGCGGTCGCGCGGTCGATGCGCGCGGTGGTCGACGTGCACAGCACCACCAGGCCGCCACCGTCCAGCCGCAGTGCCGCGATGCCGTCCGGCCCGGTGCGCACCACCTCGCCGCCGAGGTAGGCGTAGCTCGCGTCGGTGACCGGGATCGAGACGCCGTTCCATTCGACCGAGACCGTACCGCGGGCGTGCAGCATGGCGGTCAGGGTGCCCGCCCGGAGAACCGGGGCGACGGCGTGGGCCGCGGCCTGCGCGCTCGGGCTCGGGGCGGTCACCACGACGAGGCCGGCCACGACCATGGCCGCCGGTGCCAGCACCCCGGCCATCGCGAGCCAACGCCTCGTCCTCGTGCCCGGTACGCGTCGTGACATGGCGAGATGTTAGCAGCGATCGGCGGTGCCGAGCCGCCGTCGGAGCGCGGCCCAGTCGAAGGCCGGACCGGGATCGGTCTTGCGCCCCGGGGCGATGTCGCTGTGGCCGACCAGGCGTTGCGGCCCGATGGCGGGGAAGCGTTCCATCAGCGCCAACGTGACCCCGGCGAGGCGACGGTACTGCGCCTCGGTGTAGGGGATGTCGTCGGTGCCCTCGAGCTCGACCCCGACCGAGAAGTCGTTGCAGCGCTCGCGTCCTCCGAAGCTCGACACACCGGCGTGCCAGGCGCGCGCGAGGAAGGGGACGAACTGAGTGACCGAGCCGTCACGTGCAATCAGGAGATGCGCCGACACCCGCAGCTCGGCGATGCCGGCGAAGTACGGGTGAGCGCTCGGGTCGAGTCGATTCTGGAACAGCGCCTCCACCTGACCGGTCCCGAACTCGCCCGGCGGAAGGCTGATGCCGTGCACCACCAGCAGGTCGACCACCGTCCCCGGCGGGCGGTCGTCCTGGTTCGGGGACGGCAGGCGCCGGGCGTGGTCGAGCCACGCTCCGCTCGGGTCGATACGCTCGCGGGTCGCGCCGTCGGCGGACGGGTCCATGGCCGGCTCCCGAGTGGTCGTCGAGGGTGCACCGTCCGCCGCCGGGCGCGCCTCCCCGCGGCGTCACTTGTCGGTGGCGACCTCCGCCCCTGCCTCCTGCAGCAGGGTCACCACCAGCGGGTGCTTGGCGCGGGTGGCGGCCGCGATGGCGGAATTGTCGCGGTTGTCGCGCGCGTTGACATCCACCCCACGATCGACGAGGCGACGGACGATGTCGAGGTGCCCGGCGGTGGCCGCCTCGATGAGGGGCGTGCGCCCGGCACCGTCGGCCGCCTCCGGATCGGCCCCTTGCGCGAGCAGGTAGGCCACCACGCCGTCGTTGCCGAGGGCAGCGGCGAGTAGCAGCGGGGTGCGACCGCGCGCGTTCTTGACCTCGGTGTCGGCGCCCTCCTCCACCAGCCGCGCGACCTCGTCGAGCCGACCACGGCTCGCCGCGCGCAGCAGCTCCAGGGCGGCGGCATCCGGGGCCGGGGTCGCGGCAGCAGCCGGCGGCGGGGCCGCGGCCGGCGGGGTGGCGGCGGTCTGACCGCGGGCATCGCCGGTGAGCGCCAACACCGCGGTCAGCGCGATCGCCGGCGCCTGGCGGGCGATCCCTCGTCGCGTCCTCATCGTGCGTTCTCCTCGCTACCGCCCCGCCGCGGCGTGCCGTTGCCGGCGACGGGTCGGGTATCTTGGCAGGCGCCGACGCGACCCCGCCTCGGCGCCGTGCTCGACTGCCTCGAGGAACCGTTAGCGACCGTGGCCACCGCCGTCTTGACCGACAGCCGATGAGCGACCCCGACCGCCAGGCCAACAGCCGCCTCGGGCGCCACATGATGGTGGCTGCGTGGGTGGTGGCGCTCGGGTTGCTGGTCGCGTGGTTCTCCGGCCTGGTCGAGCGGCGGGTGAACCCCAACCAGGTCCCCGAGGCGCGCTCGGTCGGCGGCGTGCGCGAGGTGGTGCTGCACGCGGACCGCCAGGGTCACTACGTGGCGAGCGGCAGCATCGACGGCGTGCCGGTGGTCTTCCTGCTCGACACCGGGGCCACCGAGGTCGCGATCCCCGAGGCGGTCGCGCGCGAGATCGGCCTGCGCCTCGGGGCGCCGCGCCCGGTCGCCACCGCCAGCGGCATCGCCCGCGTCTACGAGACCAGGCTGCAGCGGGTGGAGCTCGGCGGGATCGTGATCCAGGACGTGGCGGCGCACGTCGGTCCGGACATGCCGGGCCGACACGTCCTGCTCGGCATGAGCTTCCTCCGCCACCTCGAGCTGGCACAGCGCGACGGCGTGCTGACGCTGCGCCAGTGAGCGTGCTCAAGGACGCGCGCTGGTGGCTCCCGGCGCGCTGGACACGACTCCGGGCGAGCCCTCCAGGCGCATCCGCGCGGTCAGCGCTCGCCACGGCCGCACCCCGTCGGCGACGCCGACGCGGCGCCCCTCACCGTCGAGGCGGGCCTTCCACAGGCCGTCGCCGTTGAAGCTGTAGACCGGGACCAGATCCGGACGTTGCCGCCCCGGGCGCACCTGGTCGACGAGGTTGTCGAGAATCAGCGGGTCGGCATCCGGCGCCGGGTAGTAGGCGAGCACCATGTGCGCCTGGCGGAGATCCAGTGCGCGGACGTAGGTGATGCGCAGTCGCTCGTCCGGCACGCCCATCTCGCGCAGCGTGAAGTACTTCGCGATGGAAAAGTCCTCGCAGTCACCACCGTTGGTGCCGAGGAACTCGATCGGCGTCGCCCAGTAGTCCCGCTGTCCCCAGTGGTCGTCGTCGGCCACGAAGCGCAGGCGGTTGAAGAACCGATTGACCTGCTCGAGCTTGGCCGCGTCGTCGAGCCCCTGCCCGCCGCGGATCAGGGCGTCCCAGGCCTCCACGCGCTCGCGCGCGGCGAGGCCGTAACGGGCCGCGACGAGCGCGAGAAGCTCCTCGGTGAAGCCGGTCGCCGCGATCAGCAGCACCGGTAACAACGCGAGCGCCAGCAGCAACCCGCGGGCGCGTGCGCTCGCCCGGGGGCGGGGACGGGCGCTCGGCGGCGCTGGCTCGGCGATGGCGAGGGCCATTCGGGGTCGACCGGCTACCAGTGGCGGGCTCGGTGACGGAACCTCACCGGGCACCGGCCGGCGCGCGATGTGCTCGGCCGACGCCGTCGCGCGGTGGGGGCTCCGTCAGGCGCTTTATCGGGTCGGCGCGGGGGGCCTTGAGCGGCAGGGGTGCATTGGCCAGGTGGCCGCGGGATGCTACCGTGTCTCGCCGCGGCGCCCGCTGCCGAACGAGGACGAGCGAGATGAGAACGATTCTGCTCCCCTTCTACGACGATCCGGTCGCCGAGACCGCCCTCGAGCAGGCGTGCACCATCGCGACCCGGTTCGGTGGTCACGTCGAGGGGCTGTTCGTGATGCGCCCGCCCCAGATCATCGAGGCCGAGGGCATCGCGCTGGCCGGGGCCTACATCACCCAGCTCAAGGAGGAGTGGCGCCGCCGCGCCGATCGCGCGAAGGCACGCTTCAGCGAGCGCGTGGCCGCGCGCGGCCTCACCGAGCAGCCGCTCGACGAGGCGGCCGACGGGGCGACCGCGAGCTGGCGCGAGGTCGAGGGGCCCGAGGGGCAGATCATCGGCGACTACGGTCGCCTCTTCGACCTCATCGTCATCGGCCGCATGTCGGAGCAGGCCCTGATCGACTGGCAGGTGATGTGCGAGGCGGCGTTCTTCGAGAGCGGCCGGCCGTGCCTGGTGGCGGCGGCGCAGTCGGGCGCGACCATCGGCGAGCGAATCCTCATCCACTGGAACGCGAGCACCGAGGCGGCGAAGGCGATCGCGCACGGAATGCCGTTCCTGGCCGCGGCCTCCAAGGTCCTGGTGGTCACCGTCGAGGGTGCGGTGGTGCCCGGCCCTTCCGGTGATCAGGTGGCCACCCACCTGCGACGCAACGGCGTCCCGGCCGAGGCGCGCACGGTGACCGTCGGCGCCTCCACCGCCGGTGAGGTGATCCTCGCCGAGGCGGCGGCGATGGAGGCCGACCTGATCATCAAGGGCGCCTACACCCAGAACCGCCTGCGCCAGCTCGTCTTCGGCGGCGCCACGCGCCACATCCTGAGCGAGGCCACCATTCCGGTGCTGATGGCGCGCTGAGCCGGACGGTCGGCCGCCACCGGGCCCGGGCGCGCGCCGCGGGCCGGGATGGCGGCGGCACCGCGGTGGTCGCGACGAGAGGTCACGAGTGAAGGGCATCGTGCTCGCGGGTGGGCTCGGCACCCGCCTGTTTCCGCTGACGCGGGTCGTCTCCAAGCAGCTCCTGCCGATCTACGACAAGCCGATGGTGTTCTATCCACTGTCGACGCTGATGCTGGCCGGATTGCGCGAGCTGCTGCTCATCTCCACCCCGCGCGATCTTCCCGCCTACCGCACCCTGCTCGGAGACGGCAGCGGCTGGGGTGTGTCGATCCAGTACGCGGAGCAGCCGCAGCCGGACGGCCTGGCCCAGGCGTTCCTGATCGGGGAACGGTTCATCGACGGTGGCGCCTGCGCGTTGGTTCTCGGCGACAACGTCTTCTACGGTCACGATCTCCCGGAGAGCCTGCGCGTCGCGGCCCGGCGCGAGACCGGGGCGACGGTCTTCGCCTACCCGGTGAGCGAGCCGGAGCGTTACGGGGTGGTCGAGTTCGACGCCGCCGGGCGCGCGATCGGCATCGAGGAGAAGCCGGCACGGCCGAAGTCGCACCACGCGGTGACCGGCCTGTACTTCTACGACCGTCAGGTCTGCGATCTCGCCCGCCGGCTGCGGCCCTCGGCGCGTGGGGAGCTCGAGATCACCGACCTCAATCGCCTCTACCTGGAGGCTGGCGAGCTGCACGTCGAGGTGCTCGGGCGCGGGGTGGCGTGGCTCGACACCGGGACCCCGGAATCGCTGATCGCGGCGTCGACCTTCATCGAGGTCATCGAGCAGCGGCAGGGGTTGAAGATCTGCTGCCCGGAGGAGATCGCCTTCCGCCTCGGGTGGATCGACGTCACCCAGCTCGAGCGCCTGGCCGACGGCTACGGGCCGAGCAGCTACGGCGCCTACCTACGCCGCCTGGCCGACGAGGGCGCCTGAGAACCCGTGCGCGTCACCCGTACCGATCTGGCGGAGGTGCTGCTGATCGAGCCGACGGTGCACCGCGACGGCCGTGGGTTCTTCGTCGAGAGCTACCACGCCGCGCGCTACGCCGAGCACCTCGGCGCCGACGTCCGCTTCGTGCAGGACAACCACTCGCGCTCCGGCGCCGGGGTGCTACGTGGCCTCCACTACCAGCTCGCGCGGCCGCAGGGCAAGCTGGTTCGCGTGACCTTCGGGCGGATCTTCGACGTGGCGGTGGACCTCCGACGCGGATCGCCGGCCTTCGGGCGCTGGACCGCGGTCGAGCTCTCGGCCGACGACCACCGCCAGCTCTGGATCCCGCCCGGGTTCGCCCACGGCTTCCTGGTGCTCGGTGACGCGGCCGAGGTCCAGTACAAGACCACCGATTACTGGGTGGCGGACGACGAGCGCTGCGTGCGCTTCGACGACCCGACGATCGGCATTCCCTGGCCGCTCACCGGCGAGCCGGTGCTCTCCGCGCGCGACCGGGCCGCGCCGCTGCTCGGCGCCGCCGACACCTACCCGTGAACGGCGCCGGGCGGGTCCTGCTGCTCGGTGCCGGTGGGCAGCTCGGCCGCGCCCTCGGACCGTTGCTCGGTCGTGTCGGGCCGGTCTCCGCCCTCGACCGCACCGAGGTCGACCTCACGGACGTGGCGGCGCTGCGCGATGCGGTTCGCACCCGGCGCCCGACGCTGATCGTCAACGCCGCCGCCTACACCGCGGTCGACCGCGCCGAGCACGAGCCCGAGGTGGCACGCGCGGTCAATGCGATCGCCCCGGCGGTGCTGGCGGAGGAGACGCGCCGGCTCGGTGCCGAGCTGGTCCACTTCTCCACCGACTACGTGTTCGACGGGCGCGCCCGGCGCCCGTATCGGGAGGACGACCCGGCCGCGCCGTGCGGAACCTACGGCGAGACCAAGCGCGAGGGCGAGCTGGCGGTCCTCGCTGCCGAGATCGGCGCCTGGGTGGTGCGGACCGCCTGGCTCTACGCCCGCGACGGCCAGAACTTCCCGGCCACCGTCCGCCGCCTCGCCGACAGCGGACGCCCACTGCGCATCGTCGACGACCAGGTGGGTGCCCCGACCTGGGTCGAGCCCCTGGCGCACGCCCTGGTCGACGCCCTGGGTCGCCGCCGACCCTCGAGCTGCCCCGGGCTGTACCATCTGACCTGCGCCGGTGAGACCACCTGGTGCGGCCTCGCCCGCCGACTGCTCGCGCTGATCGGCCATCCGCGCGCCGGCGAGGTCGAGGCGATTACCACCGACCAGTACCCCACCCCGGCCCGCCGCCCGGCCTACTCGGTGCTCGACTGCGAGCGCGCCAGGACGCGACTGGGCGTCGCGCTGCCACCGTGGGACGTCGCACTCGCCGATGCGTTCGGGCCGCGAGCACATCCTTCCGACCGCGAGGAGTCGAGCCGATGACTGCGTCCGACCCGACCTTCAGATGTCGACATCTCCTCGTCACCGGTGGCGCCGGCTTCATCGGCGGCAACCTCGTCCGACGCCTGCTCGCGGCCGAGCCGGATCTGCTGATCACCAATCTCGACGCACTGACCTACAGCGCCAGCCGCGCGAGCCTCGCCGACGTCGAGTGCCGGCACGGCGACGGCGGCGACCGGCGCCACCGTTTCGTGCATGGCGACATCCGTGACCGCGACCTGGTGGGAAGACTACTGGATGGCGGTAACCAGGGTCCGCCGGTCGACGCCGTCGCCCACCTCGCGGCGGAGTCCCATGTCGACCGCTCGATCCTCGGTCCCATCGCCTTCGTCGAGACCAACGTCACCGGAACCGCGTGCCTGCTCGAGGCGGTGCGGGCGTCGCTCGCCGCCCGGGCGCGCCCCTTTCGCTTCCTCCACGTGAGCACCGACGAGGTCTACGGCTCGCTCGGCCCCGACGATCCGGCCTTCGACGAGGAGACACCGATCGCGCCGCGCAGCCCGTACGCGGCCAGCAAGGCCTCGAGCGACCTGCTGGTGCTCGCCCATGTCGAGACCTTCGGGCTACCTGCGGTGATCACTCGCTGCTCGAACAACTACGGCCCGTACCAGTTCCCCGAGAAGCTGATTCCGCTCGCGATCACCCATGCCCTCGCCGACCGGCCGATTCCGGTGTACGGCGACGGGCGCAACGTGCGCGACTGGATCCACGTCGACGACCACTGTGACGGTCTGTGGACGGTGCTGCGTCACGGGGTCGTCGGTCGCTGCTACAACCTCGGTGGCGAGGCCGAGGTCGAGAACCTCACCATCGTGCAGACGCTGCTGCGCCTGCTCGGCAAGCCGCTCGATCGCCTGCGATTCGTCACCGACCGCCCGGGGCACGACCGGCGCTATGCGATGGACATCCGCCGCGCCCGCGCCGAGCTCGGTTGGGCGCCGGGCGCGAGCCTCGACCAGGGGCTGGCCGAGACGGTGCGGTGGTATCTCGACAATCCGGGCTGGTGGCAGCCGCTCCTGCCCGAGGCGGGACGTGTCGCAGCGACGCTCTACCGCAGTTGAGTCGCTCGGGATCGAATCTCGAATCGACTTGATAAGAGTGTCTTAGAAGCTTGTCCTGAAAAGTTTTTCCGGACGACTCTCGAAACGATCCGAGGTCGTTCGGTGACGCGCCGTCAGCGTGGGACGTCACCGGCCAGAGTCACCCGGAGCATCGAGCGCCGGTGACCGTGATAGTCGTTGACCGCGTAGTGCTGGGTGCAGCGGTTGTCCCAGAATGCGACTGCACCGGGAGTCCAGCGGAAGCGGTAGGAGAACTCCGGGCGGGTCTGCAGATCGCTCAGGTAGTCGAGCAGCGGCGCGCTCTCGGCCTGGGTCATGCCCTCGATGCGCAGGGTGTGGCCGCGGCTCACATACAGCGACTTGCGCCCGGTCTCGGGATGGGTCCGCACCACCGGGTGCACCGCCTCGGCCGGCTCGCGGCGCCCGGAGGAGCGATCGCGCAGCCGGTCGGCCCGTCCGGTGGCGGCGTCGGCCTTGGCCGAGGAGTTGACCGCGCGTAGCGGCGCGAGCATCGCCTGCATCGCCGGCGTCAGGCTCTCGTAGGCGGCGATGCTGCTGGAGAACACGGTGTCGCCGCCGCACGGGGGAAGCTCACGGGCGTGCAGGATGCCGGCCATCGGCGGCCGCTCGAGGTAGCTGGTGTCGGAGTGCCACACTCCGCCGAAGTTGTGCGTCTCGGTCTCGAGCTTCAGCACCTCGGTGACCTCGGGGAAGCCGTCCACACCCTTGACGAACGGGTAGACGCTCGGCTCGCCGAAGTTGCGAGCCGCTGCCAGCAACTCGCCGGGGCCGAGCGACTGATTCGAGAAGAAGAGCACCAGATGCTCGAGCAGCGCCGCGCGGACCTCGCGGACTTGAGTCGCCGACAGCGGTCGGGCCAGGTCGATACCGTCGACGGTGGCGCCGATGACCCCGCCGACGCGACGAACCGTGATGGTCTCGAAGTCCGTACTCCCGCTCACCATCCCCATCTGCGCCGTCGTCGCCATCGTCTTCCCCCGACCGGTCTCGCCGCCCGCGGTCGCGGGCCATCACGTGCCGGTCTCGTGCGCGGCGGATCATGCGGCACCTCGCCGGCTCGGTGAAGTCCACGGCGCCATCTGCTCCGGGCCTCGTCGTTGATCTAGATCATCGTTCGGGAGGCTCAGGGGCCACACCATCGCGCTGTCGTCCGCTGTCGAGTGCACCCGAGGTCCGCCCCCACCATGTCCACAGGTCGTCCCGGTCTTACCCGCCGCCGCCTGCTCCAGGGCGCGGCGGCCGCGCCATTGCTCGCCGCCCTGCCCCGAGCCGGGCTCGCCGCCTCCGACGGTCCCATCCGCGAGTATCGACTGCGCGCCGCTCCGGCCTCGGTGCGGCTCGCCGCGCCGCCGTTTCCGCCGAGCGCGCTGTGGTGCTACGGCGGCGCGACACCCGGCCCCGAGCTGCGGCTCCGGCACGGGGAGCGGCTCCGGGTGGTGCTCGAGAACGGGCTCGACGAGCTGACCGCGGTGCACTGGCACGGCGTGCGGGTGCCCAACGAGATGGACGGAATCTCGTTCCTCACCCAGCCGCCGGTCGAGCCAGGGCAGCAGTTCGTCTACGAGTTCGAGCCACCGGACGCCGGCACCTTCTGGTACCACTCGCACGAGAACGCGCCGGTCCAGCAGGGCCGTGGGCTCCACGGCGTCATCGTGGTCGAGGAGCGTGACCCACCGCGCGTCGACCGCGACCTCGTCTGGTCACTCGACGACTGGCGCCTCGACCGTGACGCGCAGATCGTCGACGACTTCGACAGTGCCCTCGACTACAGCCGCGCCGGGCGGATCGGCAACACCGTCACCCTCAACGGCCGCACCAGCCCCGAGCTGCCGGTGCGCGCCGGTGAGCGCATTCGGCTGCGGGTGGTGAACAGCGCCAACGCGCGCATCTTCCAGCTCCGCTTCCAGGGCCACCAGCCGACGGTCATCGCGCTCGACGGTCAGCCGGTCGAGCCGTTCCAGGAGCCATCGCTGACGCTGGCACCTGCGCAGCGGGCCGACCTCGTCATCGACATGAGCGGGCGGCCCGGCGAGCGTTTCGCGGTGATCGACACCTTCTACGGCCAGAATCCGTTCCGGGTGGCCGAGCTCGCCTACTCCGAGGAGCCGCCGCTGCGCGAGAGCCCGCTCGACGCACCGATCGCCCTCGCCCCGGTGGCCCTACCAGAGCCGGTGCTCGACGACCGGTCGTTGACCAAGGAGGTCCTGCTCGAGGGTGGGGATCTCGGACGGCTGCGCAAGGCCTATGTCGACGGGCGCCAGCGCGGGCTCTCGGAGCTGATCCTCGACGGCAAGTTCTGGGCGGTGTGCGGCGTCGCCGGCTTCCGTCAGGTGATGCCACCGTTCATCACCGCCGAGCGGGGGCGTACGGTGGTGCTGCGCCTGCTGAACCGCACCGCCTGGCCGCATACCATCCACACCCACGGTCACTCCTTCCGCATCGTCTCGCGCCACGGGCGGGAGCCGGATCGAGCGGTGTGGCGCGACACCGTGTGGCTCGAGCCCGAGGAGGACACCGTGGTCGCCTTCGTCGCCGACAACCCGGGGGACTGGCTGTTGCACTGTCACATGCTGAGCCACGCCTACGCCGGGATGCAGGCGACGTTCCGAGTGACTTGAAGCCGCGAGCCGGGAGGGTGAACGACCGACGCGCGCCACCACTGGCCCGACTCGCCGCCTGCCTGCTCGCACCGGCGCTGGCGCTCGCGCAGGGACCGGATCGGGCCGGGGTCGAGCGCAAGCTGGAGCTACTGGCGAGCTATCTCGATTCCAGTGCCGCGCGGCGCATCGACTCCGGGGACCACGGCGACGCCCGCGCGCTGCTGGAGCAGGCGCGGGAGGCGCAGGTCCGCGCCCTGGCCGCCCTCGAGGAGGGCCGGGTCGACGAGGCGGCGACCCTCGCCGGCGACGCGCTGCGGGTGTTCTCGCGCGCCACCATGTCGCTGCACGGCGCCGCCGCTCGGCCCGAGCAGCGCCGCGACCGCGCGCAGGGGCTGCGGGCGGAGATCGACGCCTATCGCAAGGCGTTTCGCGAGGGGCTGGCCGAGAAGGGGCCGGCCGCAGCCGGCCTGCTCGACGAGCGCGCGCTCGACCGGCTGCTCACGCAGGCCGATGCCCACGGTGCGGCCGGCCGCGACCGCGAGGCCGAGGCCTTGCTGGTGGAGGCGCAGCAGGTCGTCGCCACCGCGCTGACCCGCCTGCGGCGCAACGAGACCGTCGTCTACTCGCTCGAGTTCCGAACTCCGGCCGACGAGTACCGCTACGAGCGCGAGCGGGCGCGCGGCTTCGCGCTGTTGGTCGAGCACGTGGGCACCATGTCGGAGCCGTCGGCCGGCGCGCGCAAGCTGGTCGACCGCTTCCTCGACAACGCCAGAAAGCTCGAGCAACAGGCCGCGAGCGAGGCCGACGCCGGCGACTTCGCGGCCGCGGTGCGCTCGATGGAGGAGGCGAACCGCAGCTACATGCGAGCCCTTCAGTCGCTCGGCGTTCCGGTTTCGGGCTGAGCCGCCACCGGCGCTCAGCCGTGGTCGTGCCCGCTCCCTGGCTTGCCGTGGTCGTGCGAGTGGTCGTGGCTCGGCGCCGCCGGTGCCGGGTGCTCGTGTCCGGAATGCCCGGCCGGCGCGCCCGGTTGCGTGCCGTGGTCACCGTGGCCGTGGCCGTGGTCGTGCCCCCCGCCCGGTGCCGCGGGCATGGCCGGCGCGGTCGACGACGCGGTGGCGATGAACGCGCGATAGACGTACTCGGCGACGTTGGCGATCTCCTGGCGCGTCAGCACCTTGTCCCAGGCGGGCATGACGGTGCCGAGCGTGCCGTGGGCGATGGCGTCGAACAGGTGCGGCCGATTGAGGCTACGGCGCGCCGCCAGGTGACCGAAATCGCGCGGCTTGGGCAGGATGAAGTACGCCCGCGGGCCACGGCCGTCCCCGGACTCGCCGTGACAGGTGGCGCAGTTGTCGCGATAGAAATGCTCGCCCCACTCGGCATCGCCCTCCAGCCCGCCGGCGAACCCCTCCGCCATGAACGAAGGATCGCTGCTCACCACGTGCTGGTGGGCGTGCCCGGCCGGGGCCGCGGCGGCGCTCGCCACGCTGGTGGGGCGCATGAAGCGCGCGCGGACGAAGTCGACCACCGCCTCGATGTCGGCGGGCGGAAGCTGCGCCTCCCATCCCGCCATCGCGGTGTTGGGGCGGCCGTTGGTGACCGAGAAGATCATCCGCTCGCGGGTGAGGTCGGCCGCCGCCTGCGCGCTCGTGAAGTCCCGTGGCGGTGGGTAGAGACTGCCCGATGCCCGCGATCGACCATCCCCCCGATCGCCGTGACAGACCGAGCAGTTGGCGGCGAAGAGCCTGCCTCCGCGCTCGATCTCGGGGTCGGTGTGGGCGCGCATGAACTGGTCGCGCACGAAGTCGACCACCGCCGCGATCTGGGTCGCGGTGAGCTGGGTGTGCCACCCCGCCATCGCCGTCCCGGGACGACCCTCGGTCACCGAGCGGATCATCCGATCGCGATCGAGCTCTGCCGCGGCGGCGGCGCTGGTGAAGTCTCGCGGTGGCGGGTCGAAGCTGCCGCGCGCACGGCTGTTGCCGTCGCCGGCATCTCCGTGGCAGACGGAGCAGTAGTCGTGGTAGAGCTTCGCCGCATCCGGCTCCGCGGTCGCCGCGGCGGTGGCTGGCGCGGCGAGGGCGCCGCCGCTGGCGACCAACGCCAGCGCGAGCACCGATCCCAGCGCCGACTTTCGCCGCGCGCCGCTCCGCGCTCCGGCTGTGCTCGAGTCCATCGGTTCCGTGTCCTCCTCGCCTGCCCTCGGGGGGCGGTCGAATTCTGCGCGTGAACGGATTAGTGTGCGAATGTTATCCCCTACCCTCGTCGAATCGATGATTCAGATCAACGCTCGCGGACCGGATTCTCGCCGGCTGGTGGCCCTGGTCGCCCTGGCCTTCGGCCTCGCCACCTGCCTCGCGGCCCCGGTCGCGCTCGGCCACGGCCCGCCGACGGCTCCGGCGATCTCCGACTCCGCTGGTGGCGAATGGACCCTCACCACCCACGACGGCCATACCCTCGACGCCGCAGCCATCGCCGACCGGCCGCTGGTCCTCTACTTCGGCTACACCCAGTGCCCGGACGTCTGTCCGATCGGGTTGCGCACCATCAGCCTCGCCCTCGCCCGCCTCGGAGCGGACGCGGACCGCCTGCGCGTCCTGTTCGTGACGGTGGACCCGGCGCACGACACCCCGGCGGTGCTGCGTGACTACCTCGCCGCCCACGACCGGCGGATCATCGGGCTGACCGGCTCGCCCACGGACGTCTTCCGCATCGCCCGGGCCTTCGGCACGCGGTACTACTCGGCTCGGGTCGACGGCGCGAGGACCGTGTCGCATCTCGATCAGGCCTACCTGCGCGCGCGCCCTGGCGGCTCGCTGCTGGTGGTCGAGCCGGTCGACGACCCGGCGCGACTCGCGGCCGCGATGCGCACGCTGCTCGGCGACAGTTGAGTCGCCCGGCGCTCGCGCGTCGGCGCCCGCGCGCGCCCGGTGGCGGTGGCTCGCGGTGAGCAATCCGCAATCCGGTGGTGGGCCGGCGCCGGACCGCGACCCGCGGCCGGCGCCAGGCGCGCGGTCCGCCGTGCACAGCCTGCTGCAGGAACGCGATTTCCTGCGGGTGTGGGTCGCGGGTGGGCTCGGCGGCACGGTGCGCTGGTTGGAGACCCTCGCGGTCGGTGTCTACACCCTGGCGGCGACCGGCTCGGCGTTCACCGTCGCCCTCATGCTGTTCGCCCGCGCCGCGCCGACGGCCCTGTTCGGCGCCTTCGCCGGCGCGGTGGCCGAGCGCGTACCACGGCTGGTCGTGCTGCGGGCCGGGCTCGCGACGATGGTGTTGGTGGCCGGTGGGCTGGCGGTGCTCGCCCACTCCGGGCGGCTCGCGCTCTGGCACGTGGCGCTGGGGGCGTTCCTGAACGGGACGTTCTTCAGCCTCGAGTTCCCGGCCCGGCGAACCATGGTGGCGGAGATCGCCGGCCTCGCCCGGGTCGGGACGGCGATGTCGCTCGACTCCGCGACCAACAACGCCACCCGCATGCTCGGCCCCCTGCTCGGCGGCTTCCTGTTCGCGTCGCTCGGGCTCGCCGGGGCCTACGTCCTGAGCGCCAGTCTCTACCTCGGGGCCTTCCTCGCCCTGGTCGGGCTGCGCTTCCGCCCGGCGGCACCGAGCGCGGCGGGGACCGCGATGCTCGCCATCGTGCGCGAGGGCGTCGCCTACATCCGGCTCAACCGCCTGGTTGCAGGGACTCTCGTGGTCACGTTGCTCGTGAACCTGTTCGGCTTCGCCTACAGCTCGATGGTGCCGGTCATCGGGGAGCGGCGGCTCGCGCTCGGCCCGGCGGAGATCGGGGTATTGATGTCGATGGAGGGACTCGGCGCCCTGATCGGCTCGATCGCGGTGGCATTGGGCGTGAGGGCGAGCTGGTTCACCCGCGTCTACTCGGGCGGCTCGGCGCTGTTCCTGGCGATGATCACGGGCTTCTCGCTCTGCGCCGTCTACCCGCTGGCGATGGTGGCGCTCGCGCTGGCGGGCCTCGGCATCGCCGGCTTCTCCACCATGCAGAGCACCATCGTGCTGTCGGCGACGGAGCCGAGGATGCGGGCGCGCGTGATGGGCGTGCTGCTGGTGTGCATCGGTGCCGGCCCGGTCGGGGTGCTGCACGTCGGACTGCTGGCGGAGTGGCTCGGCGCCGCGGCGGCGGTGCGCACCATCGCCATCGAGGGACTGGTGGCGCTCGGGCTCACCCTCTGGCGCTGGCCCGAGCTACTACGCCCGCCGCCCCGACCGTGAACGTGCCCCGTGGGTCGACCGACCCTGCACGTGCGGGCCGGCGCCCACGCGGGCGCGCCTCACACCGTGGCCACCGGGGTCGCCGGTGAGCCCACCGCCCCGGGCAGCCGCAGCGGCGGCGCGGTGAGCAGGAAGCGGTACCGGCCGTTGGCCCGCAGCCACTCGGCCAGCGGCGTCAGGTGCCACAGCTCGCCGAGGTGGACGCCGAGCTTGAACAGGCACAGCTCGTGGAGCGGCATCGAGGCACCGCACCGGGCGTCGGCCGGCGGCCCGTTCGGAACCTCCTCGACCGCGTAGTTGTCGGCGATCAGCACCGCCAGACCACTGTCGCGGACCCAGGCCTGCAGCTCGGGGTCGGAGCCGTCGAGCACCGGGCAGCTTCCTTCCAGCACCGCCGGGTCGGGGTCGCCGCCCATCTCGACGATCGCCTGGGCGAAGCCGGTGTGCAGGCACACCATGTCCCCGGGCTCCACCACCACGCCGTCGGCGCGCATCACCCGCTCGAGCTCGGCGTAGCCGACGCGCTGACGCGCGCGGCCGAAGTGGGCGTGGAGATCGATCATCACCCCGCGGCCCTGTACTCCGGTCTCGGCCATGTTGTGGATGCCGAGCCGCCGGGCCTCGTTGCCCTCGTGGCGGGTGAACTCGTCACGCTCGGGGTGGTGGTGTGGGTCCAGGACCTCGCGACCGCCACGCCAGCCGTTGTAGTACACGGTCTCGGGCTCGCCGTCGCCATCGGCGTCGAAGCGACTGCCGACGTGGGCGAGGCTGTCCCACTGCGTCGAGTACTGCAGGCAGAGCAGCACCGCGTCGTCGCACACCACGTCGGTGAGCCGCGGGTCCAGCTCCGCCAGCGGGAAGTTGAAGTTGGCGCGTCCGGCGCGGTCGGTGGCGAATCGCCGCGGCGGGAAACGGCGCGCGTTGAGCAGCCGTCCTCCGGGCAGGTCCAGAGGCAGGCTCAGGCAGAACCGCTTGCCGACCTGCACCTCGCGCACCGCGGCGAGCACCCGCTCGTCGGTGACCAGGTTCATCCGCCCACGCTCGTCGTCGGGTCCGAAATCGCCCCAATTCGAACCCTCGGGTCGACGGGTCCATCGCTCGGTCATGTTCTGGCTCCTGATGTGCCGGCGTCGACCACGGGGCACCGATGTGCGCTAGCGCACGGTGTCCGGTCGCTGGCGGCGGTAACGTCGTTCCTATCGAACTCCGTGGGCGGAGGCGTCAGCGGTGCTCCGCGGCCATCAACATCTGCGGCTCGACGTGCTCCACGCCAGCGAGGCCGCGCAGCGCGTCCAATCCGGCCAGCGCCGCCGCCGCGTCGCCGCTCGTCGCTTCCAGCCACGCCGCGTTCGGCGCGTAGTCGAGCACCGCGATGATGCGGTAGCCCGCCCTCTCGATGGCGCTCGCGTGCCGCTCGGCCGCGTCCTCGGCGGCGAAGCGGACCAGCACCCGCCCGGTCGCCACCGCCGGGGCGGCGCCCGCGGCGAGACGATACGCCGCCCGCCAGCGCGTGGGCTCGAGATCGCTCGCCATCGCGCCGGCATCGCCGGCGCAGAGCACGAGGTCCGCGTCGTCGAAGGTCGCCAGCACCCGCGCCCGCGCCGGCACGGCGTCGGCGCCGCGCACCGCGAGCGCGTCGTCGGCGCGACGATAGCGGGTGACCGCATCGCCGTGGCGAACCTCGATCTCCGCCGGATACCTGCCGAGCGGGTCGGTCATTCCGAATCCTCGGTCGCGGTGCCTCGCGGCCGCTCCACCATCGCTCCCGCGCTCCGCGGCGCGGGCTCTGCAGGAGAGCAACCATGCTGAAAGTGCACTACGGTGGCAAGTCGGCCCGCCCCTACTCGCTGCGCGAGGCGAAGGACCTGCTGGTGGTGCGCACCGCCAGGCGCGCCACGCTCGCGCGCACCGCGCTCACCCGCGAGGCGCGTGCCCTGGTCGACTGCCTGGAGCCGATCGCCCGCTTCGCCGAGGCCGGGGTGGAGATCTTGCGCTGCGACCGTCGTACGCGGCGCGACGACGCGCGGGCCCAGCTCAAGCGCGAGCCCGAGCTCCAGTTCGCCGGGCGGGTTCTCGCCGATCCGCGCTCCGGGGTGCCGATCGTCTACACCGAGAACCTGTTCGTGAAGTTCGACGACGAGGTTCGAGCCAGCGAGTGTCGCAAGGTGCTCGGCGCGGCGAAGGTGAAGGTCAAGCGCAACCTCGACTACGTGCGCAACGGTTACTTCGTCGAGGCGCAGGCGGGTACCGGGCAGGCGGTGTTCGACGTCGCCGCCGAGCTCCTCGGCCAGGACCAGGTCGAGCTCTGCCATCCCGAGCTGGTGCGCGAGCTGCGCCACCGTGGCGCGTTTCCCGGCCAGTGGCACCTGGAGGCGATGACCGTCAACGGCTTCCGCATCGACGGTCACGCGTCGGTGTCCGCCGCCTGGAGCGCGTCGCGCGGTGAGGGCATCACGATCGCGGTCATCGACGACGGTTTCGACCTGACCCACGAGGAGTTCCGCTCCGCCGGCAAGATCGTCGCCCCCCGTGACGTCACCCGTGGCAACGACGATCCGAGCCCGGGACGTGGCGACGACCACGGCACCGCGTGCGCCGGGGTCGCCTGCGCCGACGGGTCGTTCGGGGCCTCCGGGGTCGCGCCGGCGGCACGATTGATGCCGATCCGCCTCGCTTCCGGGCTCGGCTCACAGGCCGAGGCCGACGCCTTCGTGTGGGCGGCGCGCAACGGCGCCGACGTCATCTCCTGTAGCTGGGGCCCGCCCGACGGCAACTGGTGGGACGACAACGACCCGACCCACCGCCAGCGCGTGCCACTGCCGGACCAGACACGACTCGCGATCGACTGGGCGGTGCGCAACGGTCGCGGTGGGCGCGGCTGCGTCATCACCTGGGCCGCCGGGAACGGCAACGAGAGCGTCGACAACGACGGCTACGCGAGCTACGACAAGGTGGTCGCGGTCGCCGCCTGCAACGAGCGCGCGACGCGCAGCGCCTACAGCGACATGGGCGACGCGCTGTGGTGCGCGTTCCCGAGCAACGACACCGTGAGCACCCTCACCCCGGGCATCTGGACCACGGACCGCTCCGGGCGAGACGGCTACAACCCCGGCCGCGACACTGCGGGTGACGCCGCCGGGCACTACACCAACTCGTTCGGCGGCACCTCGAGCGCGTGCCCGGGCGTCGCCGGGGTGGCGGCGCTGGTGCTCGCGCGCAACCCGGAGCTTCGCTGGGACGAGGTCAAGAACCTGCTCAAGGCCGCCAGCGAGCGCATCGACACCGCGAACGGCGCCTACGATGCCAACGGTCACAGCCGGCTCTACGGCTTCGGTCGGGTCAATGCGCGCAAGGCGGTCGAGCTCGCCGTGCCACCACGGCCGGCATACGCCGCGGTGCACACCGCGATTCAGACCGTGCCGATCGAGGACCTGTCGACCGCGAGCCTCGCCGTCGAGGTCGGCGACGATCGGCCGCTGCGCACGGTCGCGATCAGCGTCGACATCGCCCACACCTATATCGGTGACCTGACGGTGACCATCGAGCCGCCGCCGGCGACCGGGGTCGGACCGGTGATGCTGCATCAGCGCACCGGCGCCGGCGAGGACGACATCCGACGCACCTACGACTTCCTCGCCGCCCCGGGCCTCTCGGCCCTCGTCGGCAAGTCACCGCGAGGGACCTGGACACTGCGCGTCCGCGACCACGCCCGCGAGGACACCGGCGCGATCCGATCGATGTCCGTCCGCGTGGAATTCTAGGTAGGGGCCGGCCGCCGTGCCCGCCCCGACCTCGGCACCGCCCGGTGCGCCCGCACGCGTGGCGGCGCGTGCCTACGACTGCCCTTCGCCGACCCGCGCGACGTCCGCCAGCCGCACCGCGCAGGCGACCAGTGCGTCGGCCAGCATGGCCTCGGTCACCGCCTCTCCCCGCGCGTCGACCACCGGGTGGCGACCGATCCAGGGCACGTGGACGAAGACGCAAGGCACCTGCGGGCGGGTGGCGGCGAGCAGATGGCGGGTCCGGTAGTAGGTGTGGTTGCAGAGATAGGCGCCGGCGTGGTTGGAGATGCCGGCGGCGATCCCCCGCTCGAGGAAGGCGGCGCAGAGCGGCTCGAGGTCGAGCGGTGAGATGTAGGCGGGTGGACCACTGGTCGCGATCGGGGTGCCGCGCCGGACCCGCCCGGCATTGTCCGGCTCCACCGTGTCGTCGAGGTTGAGCGCCACCCGCTCGACGCCGACGGTGAGCGCGCTGGTGCGCAGCCCCGTGAGCAGGATCGCGTCCGGCGAGACGTCGGCGACGAGCCCCGCCACCACGTCCCCGACGCGGGCGTAGTCGACCGGGAGCTCGTGCGCGACGATGCGCGCGCCCACCGCGGAAGGGCGGCCGCGCGCGAGGCGCGCCACCACCGCGGCGGTCGGGTTGTGGTCGACGTCGGCGAACGGCCCGAAGCCGGTCAGCAACACCGTCGGCTCGCGGCCCGCTCGTCCGTCCATCTCGCGCTCCTCGTCCGTCGCGCACGTGCGCGGTGGCGATCATCGCGCGGTGGCGATTTCGCGCAAGCCCCGCGACGCCGCGCCTGCGACAAGCCGACCGGCGATCGGGCACCATTGGCGGGCGGCACGGGCCGCGGTCACTGGGGTGAGACGGGTGATGGAGGTCGAGGCCATCTTCGCCGCGCTACCGGCGCGAGCGAACGAGGACCCGGCGCTGGTGCGTGCGGGCCGGCACATGCATGGGGAGTTCCTGATCGAGGTCGGTGAGCGGGCCTTCCATCTCCCGGTGACGGCCGGTCGCGTGGGCGCGGTCGTCACCGGCCCGCTGCGGCTGCGCTCGTGGTCGTTCGCCATCCGGGGCGCCGAGAGCGTGTGGCGCGAGTTCTGGTCGGCGCTGCCGGCCCCGGGTTTCCAGGACATCTTCGCCATGAGTCGGTACGGGCACGCCCGCATCGAGGGCGATCTCGGTCCGCTGCTCACGCACCTGCGCTACGTGAAGGGGCTGCTGGCGCTGACCGGTCGCATCGCACGGGAGGGTGGCCGATGAGCGCGCGCTTCGAGCCGATTCGCGGCGGGTACGTCCACCTCGACATCGCCGGTGTCGCGCACCGGGTGTACTACGAGGAAGCGGGCGCCGGGATCCCGTTGCTCTGCCTGCACACCGCCGGAGCGCACTCGAGCCAGTGGCGGCACCTGATGTGCGATCCGCGGGTGACCGACCACTTCCGCGTCGTCGCCTTCGATCTGCCCTGGCACGGCAAGTCGGCGCCTCCACCCGGCTGGCAGGACCAGGAGTACCGGCTCACCGGGGACGGCTACGTCGCGGCCATCGTCGCGGTCTGGAATGCCCTCGGACTCGATCGACCGGTGGTCATCGGCTGCTCCATGGGCGGGCGCGTGGTGGTGCGGCTCGCGCTGGACCACGGGCCCGCCTTACGCGGCGTCATCGGGCTCGAGGGCTCGGACCGACCTTCACCGTGGTACGACGGCTCGTGGCTCGACCGCCCGGAGTTCGCCCGCGGCGACTTCTGCGCCGCCCTGGTGTCCGGCCTGGTCGCGCCGCAGAGCCCGGACGTCCATCGCTGGGAGACGCTGTGGCACTACCACCAGAGCGGCTCCGACGTCTTCAAGGGCGACATGCACTTCTATCGCACCGACTCCGAGTACAGCGAGCGCAGCCACCAGATCGACACCTCGCGCTGCCCGGTGGTGCTGATGACCGGCGAGTACGACTACTCGTGCACCCCCGAGGACACGCGCGCCACCGCCGCCCGCATCCCCGGGGCGGAGGCGATCGTGATGGAGGGGCTCGGGCACTTCCCGATGTCGGAGAACCCGGAGCGCTTCGCGAGCTACCTGCTGCCGGTGCTCGAGCGGCTGCGCGCGACGGATTCCCGGGCCTCGCTCCGCTCCACCGGGGCAACGCGGGGGCGCCCGGACGGAGGGTGAGCGCGGTCCGACGAGCAACCGGATTCCGAGCCTCGCCCGTCGACCCTCCGGCGCCCGCTCAGGCGCGCGCGAGCGCGGCGCGCACGTCGTCGTAGCTCGCGAGCCCCAGCGGCCCGGCAATGGTCTCCGCCCACACCGTCGCCAGCGCCCGCTCGAGGCGCGGGGTCATCGCGGTCAGGTGCCCGCCGCTACGCCCCTCGCGCACCTTGGCGCTGTCGCCGCCCGGCGGCAGCCCGCAGGCGTGGTCCCGCGCCTCGCGCACGAGGTGATCGTCGAACTGCCCGGCGTGGGCGCGCATGAAGTCGATCGACGCCTGGCGCGTCGCCACCGCGATGCGCTCCGGCTCGGGCGCGATGCCCGCGAACTCGGCGATGCGCCGCACCGTCCCCTCGAGATCGAGGAGCATGTCCTCGTAGGCGAGGAACAGCACCTCGGGGCGGTCGCGCATCGGCCACCACGAGCGCAGGTGCTCCCAGTAACGGCCCGAGCGGGTGCCTTGCAGGAAGTGCTCGAGGGCGAACGTCTCGAGCGATATCGTCCCGCGCTCGAAGAACCAGCCCTCGAGGAAGCGGTAGAGGGAGACCAAGACGTCGCGCGGGTCACGGATGACGTAGACGTAGCGCGCGCCCTTCGGCACCCGGTCGTAGGCGAGGTGGGTCTTGAACGCGCGTGGCGCCGCCGCCTGCTCCGCCTCGACGTCGATGCCCATGTCGTGGGCGAGCTCGAGCCACGGCACCGCGGCCGTGATCTCTGCGAAGTCCATGGCGCCGCCGGTGCGCAGCCCGTGCACGATCTGCTGCACCCATGTCGTTCCGCACTTGGGGTAGGTGGCGACGAAGACGTCGCTCGGCCGCGGGCGGAAGGCGAGCGCTCTGGCGATGCCCTCGGGGGTGACGAAGCCCGCGAAGCGCTGGCGCAGCTCCGCCACCGAGGTGGCGCGACGAGGCGTGCCGCTCATTGCGCCGCACCTCCCGCCACCGGCCCCTCGCCGGCCGCGTCCATCTCGTCGAGCACCGCCTTGGCGATGCGGAACGACTCCAGCCCGACCGGGAACCCGCAGTACACCGCGGCCTGGAGCAGGACCTCGGCGATCTCGTCACGGGTCGCGCCATTGCGCACCGCGCCGCGGACGTGCGTGCGCAGCTCGTCGTGCTTGCCGTTGGCGGCGAGGAAGGCCATGGCGAGGAAGCTGCGGGTCTTGCGCGGCAGCCCCGGACGACTCCAGACCGTGCCCCATCCGAACTCGGTGGTGAGCTGCTGCATCACGCGCAGGAAGGGATCCTCGCGCGCGCGGTCGAGCGACCGCTCCACGTGGGCCTCGCCCAGGACCTCGCGGCGCAGCGCGAGGCCACGGCGAAACGCCTCGTTGTCGTCGAACGTGTCGTTCATCGGTCACTCCTGTGGTGGCGGTCTCCTCCGCCGGATGGAGGAGCCGGGTCGTCGAGGCGGGGCTCAGCCAGCTGCCAGTCGCGGTCCGGTAGCCGTCGGCTGCGGCCGAGGGCCGGCGAGGACGAAGCGCTCGCCGGGATGTGCGACCCGATAACCCGCCGCCGCCATCTGCTGCGCCTCGCCCGGGGTGGCGTAGTGGTAGAGGACCATGCGCGCACGGTCGGCCGGCCGGTACTCGCGCTCGAGGTCGTCGAGGCCGGAGTGGGACGGATTCCCGCGCGGGCGACAGTCGTGGAAGACCAGCTCGGTGCCCTCGGTCACCTCGCGCAGGGTCTCCGGGATCGGCCGGGTGTCGCCGGTGTAGGCGAAGGCGCCGGGAAGGGCGAGGCCGTAGGCGGATCCGGGGCCATGGTGGCGCGCCTCGAACACGCTGAACCGAATCGGCCCGTGCCGCGGGTCGGCGTGCCAGAACGCGTCGCTGACCGGAATGATCTGGAACGCGTCCCAGAAGTTGACCCCGCCCTCGGCGAGTGGTGACGGGTACTGCGCCAGGCGGGCGTGGAGCGTCGGCACGATGCGCACCGGGACGTAGAGCCGAACCGGCGCCGGCGCCGGCCCGCTCGCCGGCACCACCACCCGGTAGAACAGCCCCTCCAGCCCGGCGACGTGATCCATGTGGCAGTGGGTGACGAAGACCGCCGGCGGCACCGGCTGGCCGTAGGCGCGCTCGTAACGCGCGAGTGAGTCCCAGCCGCAGTCGACGAGCAACAACGGGGCGCCACCGACCTCGACCACCGCCGAGGCGCATCCGAGCTCGAGCGCGCCGGCGCTGCCGACCCCGAGCATGCGCAGCGCAATCTCGGCGTTCATGCCGCGGCCGTCGCCGCCGGCGCCGCCAACGCCCAGCCCTGGAAGCTCGCGCCCGGATTGGCCGCGGCGTGACGGGCGAAGGCGCGATTCGCCGCCCGCCGATGCTCGAGCGCTCGCCGCGCGAGCACCCGCGCGGCGGCGCCGCGCAGGCCGAGGCCGTCGTCGTCGAGCCGCGCCAGGCACGTGCGATAGGCCGCCTCGGCGCGCTCGGTGGCATCGGCGGCGTGACAGGCGGAGCCCGCGGTGACGCGGTACTCGTGCAGCGGGCGCGGGTCGAGTGGCGCGCCGCCGCTCGCGCAGAGCACCCGGAGGTTGAACAGGGTATCCTCGCCGAAGCGCACCGCCTCGTCCCAGCCCTCGCCCGCCAGCGCCCGGTCGAGCACGAGGGTCAGTGGGGTGAGCACACCGACGTAGGCCTCGGGGCTCAGCCAACTCGGCGGCCGCTCGGCGCCGGGCGCCACCCCCAGCACCCGGTCGGTCGCACGATCGCGCACCAGCACCCGGTCGGCCGCGACGCCGTGCCGCGCCGCCAGTGGCAGCAAGCGCTCGAGCCGGGTCGGGGCGAACACGTCGTCGGCATCGAGCGGTGCGACGAACCGGCCGCGCGCCGCCGCCAGCCCCACGTTGCGGGCCGCTGCCGGGCCACTCGCGGGGCGGTCGGTCCGGTGGTGGCGAATGCGCCGGTCGTCGATTCCCGCTGCGGCGAGCACCGCGGCGTAGTCCACCGAGTCGTCGGCCACCAGCTCGAGCTCCCAGCCGGGCGTCGACTGCGCGATCAGACTCGCGACCGCGTCGGCGACCCACCGCTCGGCGTGTCTGGCCGGCATCAGGACCGACACCGTTGGCGCCGGGGCCGTTCGCTGCATTCGGGAAGTCCTCGTCGCCGGCGGGCGCGCGGAGTATCCACCGCCCCGATCCCGCCGGCAAGGCTCGGGCGGGGCCCGCCGGGGGACGGAGGCGGATCCGGGCTACACTTCGCGGCGTGACCGACGTCCACTGGCAGACCCCGGCGCGGCAACCGCTCGCGCCCCCCCGCGCGGAGCGTCACCCGAGTGACGTCGACGGGTGGACGACGCGCCCCGACGCGACGCGTTGGCGGGCGTTCGTGGTGCTCGGGCTCGGCCTCGACCTGCTGTTCCTCGTCGTCTACGGCGGCGCCAACGCGCTCGCCGCCGGAAGGTCGTCGCATCTCGTGCTGCACGCGCCCTGGGAGCGCGACATCCCCCTGGTGCCCTGGATGGTGCTGCCCTACCTGTCGGTCGGCCTGCTGGCGATGTTGCCGCCGTTCGCGCTCGGCCCACGCGCGCTGCGCCGGCTCGCCCGCCGAATCGCGCTCGCGACGCTCGCGGCGGGGGCGGTGTTCGTGCTCGCGCCGGCCACTCTCGGCTTCGCGCGCGTGATTCCCGAGGGCACCTTCGCCCCCGTCTTCGCGCTCATCCACCAGCTCGACCATCCGCACAATCTGGTGCCCTCGCTGCACGTCGCCTACACCGTCATCCTGACCGGCGCCCTGCTCGCGGCCACCGAGGCCCGCGCCGGGCGTCGCGTGCTGGTCGGGTGGTCGATCGCCGTCTACCTGTCGACGGTGCTGGTGCATCAACACCATCTGCTCGACGTCCTGGGCGGGCTCCTGCTCGGTCGCTTGCTCATGCTGCTTCCTTCTCCAGGAGGAGAACTCAGATGACCGCACTCGCCCCACCGGCCGCCCCATCCGCTGCGCCCGACGCCGACGCGCGCGCGCGTCGGACGCGCGGGACATGGCCCGCCGCCGGCCTGGCACTGCTGCTCGCAGTCACCGCCGCCCACGGGCAGGACGGGCGCGAGGCGGACCACGAGGCGTTGCGCGGACTGATGGCGCGGGCGCGCGACGCGGTGAACGCCCGCGACCCGAAGGCGATCGAGACGGTGCTCGCCCCGGGGTTCGTGCTGGTCATGGCCGACCAGAGCCTGGTCACCGACACGGCGTCGCTGCGCCAATATCTCGCGCGCCTGTTCGAGGCCGAGGACGCGCCGCTCGCGGGCATCGAGCTGGCGCCCGAGGCCGATGCCCCGACCGAGTTCCTGGGTCCCGATGTCGGCGTCGCGCGGGGGCGGTCGAGCGACACCTACACGCTGCGCGCCGGGGGCGCCCTCACCCTCGAGTCACGCTGGACCGCGACGGTGGCGCGCGTCGACGGCGAGTGGCGGATCAAGACCTTCCACGCCGGGGTCAACATGGTCGACAACCCGATCCTCGACGCCGCCACCCACGCCGGCTACGCCTGGGGCGGTGGCGGCCTGGTGCTCGGCGGCGTGCTCGGGCTGGTCCTCGGCCGGCGACGCCGTCGGGCGCCGGGCTGAGCCCTCACGCGGGACGCGACCGGGCGTGCTTGCGACCACCCGACCACGTGGTGAACGGGGGCAGCAGTCGACCGACCGGCAGCGTCTCCCCGCCGGCGAGCCGACACCCCGGTCCGAGCCCGGCGCGGATGCCGACCACCGCGCCCGACTCCACCACCACCGGTGCCACCGTGAGGCGGGCGACGCCGTCCCCGCCGACGCTCACCAGATGCGCGACGAGGCCGGCGTAAGACCCGATCACGGCCCCGGCGCCGACCTCGATCAGGTAGCGCTCGGTCACCATCACGTCGCGGGCGAAGAAGGCGAAGGGACTGACCCGGCCGCCCCACAGCCGCAGCCAGGTCCCGTACAGACCCGGGACCAGGCGCAGCAGCTCCTCGAGCACCCCGATGCGGTTGAACGGCATCTGAATCTGGGTGAGCAGCCACCACACCCGATAGGCGCGATCACCGGCCACCGCGTCGGTGCAGGTGGGCGTGCCGAAGCGGGCGAGCACGAGCCGGGCGAGCAGCGGCGGACCGAGATAGAGCCAGGCGATGCCGAGCGCGACGCGCGCACCGGTGCCGACATCGACCAGCGCGACGACCGCCGCGCCGGCGGCGAGATAGGTGAGTGGGAAGAAGCCCATGGCGATCTCGACCGGCCCGGGTCGGGGCGGCATGGCAGGCGCGGCGGCTCGGTCGGGGTCGATCACCGGGCGAGTCTAGCCGACGGCGCGCCATCGGCGGCGTGGCGTTGGCTGCGACGCAGCGAGGACCGGCGCAGCATCGGCTTCCTCGCCGCGGCGCTGGCGGCGCTCTACGGGCCACTCGCCTGGTCCGCGCTGGGCGCGCCGTCGATGCTCGCGAGTGGCGCGCTGGTCGTGGTCGCGACCTGGCTCACCTTCGTCGCCTGCGTGGTGAACCACAACCATCTGCACCACCCCATGGCACGGGGCCGGCGCGCCAACCGTCTGCTCGGCCACCTCCTCGGCCTCGCCCGAGGACAGACCTCGTGCGGGATCTTCGTCGCCCACGTCCTCAACCATCACCGTCACCATGGGGCGGCGCCGGACTGGATCCGGCCGGCGCTGGCCGGCGCCGGCACCGGTCCGCTTCGGCTCGGCCGCTACACCGTGCGGGCGATCGGCGCGATGCTGCGAGGGCGTCGCGCCGCCGACGCCCCCGTGCTCCCGCCGGCTCTCGCTCGACACCGCCGCGCCGAGGCGGCGTCGCTCGCGCTCACCGTCGTGGTCGCGGCCGCCGTCGCTGGTGAGGCGGTGGTCTGGCACCTGCTGCTGCCGTGGCTCATCGCCTCCGCGATGCTGGTGGCGGTCAACCTGCCGCAGCACGATCGCTGCGACCCGGCGCGCGCGCTCGGCCATTCGCGAGACTTCACCGGCCGACTCGGCAACTGGTGGCTGCTGAACAACGGCTACCACACCGCGCACCATCTCGCACCGCGTGCGCACTGGGCAGACCTCCCGCGCCTGCACGCGACGGTGGTCCGCCCGCGCGCGGGCACGGACCGCGAGGAACGCTCGCTCCTCGCCTACCTCTGGCGCCATCACGGCTGGCCCGCACGACCGGCGGCGGCACGATGAGGGTCGTCCCCTGGCGGTTGAACGCCCTCCTCGCACTGGCGCTGATGGTCGTCGTGCTGGTCTCGCTGGTGCTCGCCTCGCGTACCGAGGGCATCACCCGTCTCGCCGTCGCCGTCGCCTGCTCGTTCGCGCTACTGACCGTCTACGCCCTGCTCCACGAGGGCGCGCACGGACTGCTGCATCCGAATCGCCGCGTCAACGATGCGATGGGCGCCGTCCTCGGCTGGCTGTTTCCCACCGCGTTCAGCCTCTATGCCACGACCCACGAGGTCCACCACCGCTGCAACCGGACCGACCACGAGATGTTCGACTGCTACTACCCGGGCGAGAGCCGGCTCGTCCGCGCGGTGCAGTGGTACGGCATCCTCACCGGACTGTGGTGGTGGCTGATCCCGCCGGGTACCGTGGTGCTCGCGATCGCACCGCACTGGCTGCGCGGCGGCCCGTGGCGCCGGGCGCGCACCACCGCGGTGCTGTTCGACGACATCTCCGGCGCGACCGCGCGCGCGATTCGACTCGAGGTGGTGCTGGGAATCGTGTTCTGGACGACGGCATTCCACGTCCTCGCGCTCGACCTCGCGGCGGTGGCCATCGTCTACGCGTGCTTCGCGTTCAACTGGTCGACCCGCCAGTACGTGACCCACGCCTTCACCCCGCGCGACGTGCGCGACGGGGCGATGAACCTCGGGGTCAGTCGCCCGATGGCCTGGGTGCTGCTCAACGGCCACTGGGACCGCGTGCACCACCGTCACCCCGGCCTGCCCTGGACCGCGCTTCCCGCGGCCGCCGCCGGCGACCGCATCGACCTGCCCTACTGGCGGCAGTACCTGCGCCTTTGGCGAGGACCGCGTCGGTGCGAGGCACCGGGCCCGGCACCGCTCAGCCGTGCCGCCTACGAGGCGCTCGGATGAGCGCTCGAGCGGCCGACGGCGACGCGGGCACGGCGATCATGCTGCCGCCGTTCGTCCCCGATCGCTTCACCCAGCTCCACCACACCACGGCGTGGTCCACGCTCGAGCCCGCGGTGCGCCGGCGCTACAACCGGCTCTACGGCGTGCGCTGCAACGAGCAGTTCATGCTGTTCGAGTCGGGCTTCACCGCCCGGGTGGTCGGGCGCATCGCCGAGCATGCGCGTCGGCGCGGCGAGCGCGAGCTGGTGGTGCGACTGGAGGGCTTGCTCGCCGACGAGATCCGCCATCATCGCGCCTTCGACGCCTTCAACCGCGCCCGCATGCCCGAGGTGTGCGCCGCCGGCCCCGTCTTCACCGCGCTGCCACCGCGCGAGCGAGCCGCCCTCGACGTCGCCGCGCGGACGCCGGCGCTGTGGCCGGTCCTGCTGTGGTTGGTGCTGGCGCTGGAGGAGTTCTCCATCGCCTTCGCCGCCATGGTGTGCGCGGCCCCGGGAATCGACCCCGACTACGCGGCACTGCATGCCGCCCACGCACGCGACGAGCGCCGCCACGTGCATCTCGACGCCGAGGTGCTCACCTGGTTGCTCGGCCGCGCCGGGCGTGCCGCGCGCCGGGTGCAGGCGGCGCTCTTCCGCCGGCTGCTGGCCGAGGTGGTGGCGCCGCG
This sequence comes from Ectothiorhodospiraceae bacterium, assembly GCA_024234875.1. GTDB lineage: Bacteria > Pseudomonadota > Gammaproteobacteria > HK1 > HK1 > JACKNM01. Next base: position 210,086 of record JACKNM010000007.1, read on the forward strand.
GCGCTCCGGCGTCGCGGTGATTCGCCGGTTGTGCCGCGAGTTCCCGCCACTCGCCGCCCACGAGGCGGTGATGGTCGGGGAGGTCCGCGCCCTCGGTCAGGACCGCGGCGTGCGCGACCTGCTCGACGATCCGCGCCGGATGCCGACTTGCGCCGCGCTCGCGCGGAGCCATCCTGAGTTCGCGTGGGGCGCATTCCGCGCCGACCCCTCGCGGCGATGAGCGTCAGCGCCCCGCCTCGCGCGCCGCCTGCCCGGGTGCCACTCCAACCCGGGCTGGAGCCGGTGCACGCCCTCGACCGCGACACCGCGACGGCGATGCATCGCCTCTACCACCGCTACTACGCCGGCGCCGACCGCGCGCGCTTCGAGGCCGACCTGGCGGCCAAGCACTGGGCGCTGGTGCTGCGCGAGCCATCTGGCGCAGTCCGCGGATTCTCCACCTTCCACGTCGGTGAGGAGCGCGTCGACGACACTCCGGTGCGCGTCGTCTTCTCCGGTGACACCGTGGTCGACCACCGCTGGTGGGGGCAGCAGGCGCTCGCCTTCGCCTGGCTGCGTGCCACCGGGCAGCTCTGGGCCGAGGCCCCCGAGCGCCCACTGTTGTGGTTGCTGATCGTCAAGGGGCACCGCACCTACCGGTACCTCGGGACCTTCGCCCGCACCCATGTTCCGCACTGGACGCAGCCGCCCGATCCATGGCTGCGTCACGCGCTCGACGTGCTGGCGGCGCGACGCTTCGGCGACGCCTACGACCGCGAGCGCGGGGTGGTCGCGTTCGGTCGCTCTCACGGCCATCTCCGCCCAGGCTGGGCGTGGCCCGACGCGCGCGAGCGCGCGCGCCCCGACGTCGCCTTCTTCCTGCGCCGCAACCCGGGATTCACGCGCGGCGAGGAGCTCGCCTGCGTGACGCGACTCGCGCCCGACAACCTGCGGCCATTGGCGCGACGCGTGTTCGAGCAAGGGATGCCGTGAACCCGTCCGAGGCGTGGGCGACCATCGCCGCGGCCACCGCGGCCAGCCACCGCGCGCTGCGCGCCGCGCTCGACGATCCGGCACGGGCGCAGCGCCGGCTGCTGCGCGCGATCCTCGCCATGCACGCGACCAGCGCGTTCGGCCGCCGCCACCACTTCGACGCCATTCGCGACGTGCGCGAGTACCGCGCCCGTGTGCCGGTCGCCGCCGCCGACGGGTTCGCCGCCGCCACCGCGGCCAGCGCCCACGACCGGGAGCATCGCCTGGTCGCTCGCGAGGTCGTCGCCTACGAGCGCACCAGCGGCACGACCGCACCGTCGCGACTCGTCGCCTACACCACGGCGGCGCTCGACGGCTTTCGCCGCGCCGCGTGGCCGTGGCTCCACGACCTCGCGTGCGGCCTGCCGGAGCTCACCCGCGGACCCGCCTATCTCGCCATCAGCCCGGCCACCCGTGGGCCGCAACGTACACCCGGCGGGATCCCGGTCGGGCTTCCCTCCGATGCCGCCTACCTCGGGCCTCGGGTCGGGTCGGCACTCGCCGCCTGCTCGGCGGTGCCGGCGGGGATCGGGGCGCTGCGCGATGCGGATGCGTGGCGTCGGGCGACCCTGCGCCACCTGGTCGCCGCCGAGGAGCTGCGGCTGCTCTCGGTCTGGAGCCCGACCTTCGCCCTCATGCTCGTCGACGGGCTACGCGACGACGGCCCGCGTCTGGTCGACGACATCGCCGCCGGCCGGCCGGTTCCCGGTGCGGCAACCGCGCCCGCCCCACGGCCGGCGCTCGCGCGTCGGCTCGCCCGCGCCATCGCGAGCGACCCGCCCGACACCCGCGTGCTGTGGCCGCGTCTCGCCCTGGTCAGCTGCTGGACCCATGCCCAGGCCGCACGCTACGTCCCGGCCCTGGCGCGGGCCTTCCCACAGGCGCAGATCCAGGGCAAGGGGCTGCTCGCGACCGAGGCTGCGGTGTCCGTCCCCCTGCTCGGCGAGCCCTATCCGGTGCTCGCGGTGCGCAGCGCCTTCGTCGAGTTGCTGGCCGACGACGGCAGCGCCTGGCTCGCCGACGAGGCCGAGATCGGCGCGACCTACCGCGTGGTGGTGACCACCGCCGGCGGGCTCTATCGACTCGACCTCGGCGACCGGGTGCGGGTGCGCGGGCGGATCGGCCGTACCCCGACGCTGGAGCTCCTCGGTCGCGACGGGATCGCCTGCGACCTCTGTGGCGAGAAGCTGACCGAGTGCCAGGTCCAGGCCGCGCTGCCCCCCGGGGTCGGCACCGCGGTGCTGGTCCCGCGCCCGGGCCCGGTCCCCGGCTACCGATTGGTGCTCGACCTTGCGACGCACGACGAGGCGGGCGCGGCGGCGTTGGCCGCCCTGGTCGACCAGCGACTGCGCGCGAACCCGCACTACGACCACGCGCGGCGGGTGGGCCAGCTCGCGGCGCTCGAGGCGGCCCCCCGGGCGGAGCCGCTCGCCCATCTCGTCCGTCACGCCGTCGCGCGCGGCACCCGCCTCGGCGACGTCAAGCCACCACTGCTGTACTGTGGCGCGGACTGGGAGGAGGTGTTCCCGCCATGACGTCGGTCGACCTCGCGCCACCCGTCGCCGCTCGCCCCGCGACCGACGCACCGTTGCGGCTCGCGCTCATCTCGCCGAAGGGCCCGCTCTACCGCCACCGCGGCGGGATCTTCAAGCGCTCGCTGCGCTATGCGCCGCTGACCCTGACCACCCTCGCGGCCCTGATCCCACCAGACGTGCCAGTCCGCCTCACCCTCCACGACGAGGGCATCGAGGACATCCCCGCGGACCTCGATGCGGACCTGGTGGCGATGACCGTGATCACCGGCACCGCACCTCGGGCCTACGCGCTCGCCCGCGAGCAGCGCGCCCGCGGCGCGACGGTCGTGCTCGGCGGACCGCACGTCACCCTGTTGCCCGACGAGGCCGCGCGCCACGCCGACGCCATCGTGACCGGCTACGCGGAGGAGACCTGGCCCGAGCTCCTGCGCGACTTCCGCGCCGGCCGGCTGCGGCGGCGCTACGACCAGTCGCCGGAGTTGCGCCTCGACGCGCCGGTCTTTCCGCGCCGCGACCTCGTCGACCGCCGTCACTACCTCACCACCGACGTGTTCGAGGCGACGCGCACCTGCGCCCACGACTGCGAGTTCTGCGTCGCGCCGGCGGCATGGGGTCGGCGCCAGCTCCAGAAGCCGGTCGAGCACGTGGTCGAGGACATTCGCCGCACCGGCGCGCGGCGCGCGATCTTCATCGACCTCAACCTGGTCTCCGACCGCGCCCATGCCGAGCGCCTGTTCGCCGCCCTCGTGCCGTTGCGGATCCGCTGGTTCGGGCTCGCCACCCTCCTCGCGACCCGCGACCCGGAGCTGCTGGACCTGATGGCGCGCAGCGGTTGCCGCGGGTTGCTGATCGGCTTCGAGAGCATCTCGCGCGCGAACCTCCGCCGCGCCCGCAAGGGCTTCCACGATCCCGACGAGTACGCCGATGCGGTGGCACGGCTCCACCGGCGGCGGATCAGCGTCATGGGTTGCTTCGTGTTCGGGCTCGACGACGACGGCCCCGAGGTCTTCGCCGAGACCGCGCGCTTCGTGATCGATGCCCGGATCGATCTGCCCCGCTTCGCGGTGGCGACGCCGTTTCCGGGCACCCCGTTCCACGCCCGGCTGGAGCGCGAGGGGCGCATCCTCAGTCGAGATTGGGAGCGCTACGACGGCCAGCACGTGGTCTTCCAGCCGGCGCGCATGAGTGTCGAGGCGCTCGAGCGCGGTCACGAGTGGGCGTGGCGACGCGTCTACCGGCTCGACGCCATCGCCCGTCGCATCGCGGGCTCTCGGGTCCAGATCCCGCTATCCATCGCCTCGAATCTCGGCTACCGCTTCTACGCCCGTCACCTGCGCGACTTCTACAATTGCGACTGGCACACCGGCCCGGCCCTCGCCCGGCGCCCCGGCTGATGCGCCTCACCCTCGTCCATCCCTGCATCGGTCGCCGCCGCGGCGAGCGCTACCTGCGCAGCTGGCAGATGGAGCCGCTGCAGCCGGCGCTGCTCGCAGGCCTCACCCCGTCCGACGTCGAGCTCCGCTTTCACGACGACCGGATGGAGACCATCCCCTACGACTTGCCGACCGACCTGGTCGCGATCAGTGTCGAGACCTACACCGCGCGCCGCGCCTATCAGATCGCCTCGGAGTACCGCCGCCGCGGCGTCCCGGTGCTGATGGGCGGCTTCCACGCCAGCCTGGTCCCGGACGAGGTCGCACGCTACGCCGAGTGCGTGGTGGTCGGCGAGGCGGAGGCGCTGTGGCCGGCCATCGTCGACGACGCGCGCCACCGCCGCCTGGCCGCGCGCTACGACGCCCCGGCGCGCCCGAGCCTCGCCGGTCTGCGCTACGACCGCCGCGTATTCCAGGGCAAGCGCTACCTTCCGCTCGGGCTGGTGGAGTCCGCCCGTGGCTGCCCGTTCCGATGCGAGTTCTGCGCGGTGCAGAGCTTCTTCGACGCGAGCCATCGCCCGCGACCGGTCGACGAGGTGGTGGCCGAGGTGGCGAGCCTGCGCGACGACAAACGACTCTTCTTCTTCGTCGACGACAATTTCGCCGGCTCGCCGAAGGCGGCGCGACCGCTGCTGGAAGCCCTCGCCCCGCTCGATGTCCGCTGGGTCACGCAGATGAGCATCCACGCCGCCCACGACGAGGAGTTCCTCGCGCTCCTCGCCGCCAGTGGCTGTCGCGGGGTGCTGATCGGCTTCGAGAGCGTACGCCCCGAGACGCTGCGCGGCATGGGCAAGCGCTTCAACACCATGCGCGGCGGGTACTCGCAGGCGCTGGCCAATCTTCGCCGCCACCGCATCCGTGTCTATGGCACCTTCGTGTTCGGCTATGACGGCGACGGTGAGGCCGAGCACGCGGCGGCGGTGGAGCTCGCGATCGAGGAGCGGTTCTACATCGCCGCGTTCAACCACCTCACGCCCTTCCCGGGCACCCCGCTCTACCAGCGGCTCGCCGAGGAGGGGCGGCTCCTGCACGCGGCGTGGTGGCTCGATCCGGACTACCGCTACAACCGGGTGCCGTTTCGGCCCCACGGCGCCACCCCCGAGGCAATCGAGCAGCGCTGCATCGACGCTCGCCGACGCTTCTACTCGGTGCCCAGCATGTTGCGCCGGGGGCTCGATCGGACCAACCGTGCCGACGGTTTCATGGCCCGCAACTTCTGGCCCATCAACTGGCTCCATCGTCGCGAGATCGGCGCGCGTCACCACTTCCCGCTCGGTGACGCGGCGGTCGAGACACCGCTGCTCCCGGTCTGACGACCACCTCGGTGGCGTCGACAGCGTCGGGCATCGATGCCGGCTGCGAGGCGCGAGGGCCGCGCCCCGCAGCCGAGGCGGAAGCTACGGACAGTCGGCGACGAGGTCCATGCGGCACTGCTCGATGAACCGGGTCGAGAGCGGCGCGGCCGCCCCCGGCGTCACGGTGTGCACCGCACCCTCGCCGAACAGCGTGGTGGTGCCCGGCTCGAGCCGCAGCCGGCACACCCATTCCTCGGTCTCGCGCAGGGTGTTCTTGGTCCAGCTCGCCACCCACTGCGCCTCACCGCCGGCGACGTCGACGAAGCCGACGAAGGTGCCGTGGGTCGCCCACAGCCGCTGGTCGTTGCCGCGCTGGATCCCGTTCATGTCGACCTCCAACCCGACCGGCAGCGGCGCGGCCGATGCGATCTGGAAGGCGAGGCCGTCCAGGTCGACGTCGTTGCGCGGGAAGCCGACGGGGTCGACGCAGGCCCCCTGGGCGAGCTGGGCAGCGCCGAGCACGAGCAGTCCGGTCACCGTTACGTCGAGCATCTTGCGTTCCATCTTGGCTCTCCTGCTCCATCGGCCGGCGCGGCGCGTTCCCGGTCTCGTCGCAGGCGGGAGCGAGCGTGGCGTGAACACCCTCGCGGGCTCGCCGGCGCCGGCCGCTGCGGTTGCCAGCGCGCGCCCCCACCTGACGGTCACTCTATGCCCCACACCGAGGCCCCGAAGTGCGCCAGTTCGCATTCCGGGGCGCGCGCCGTGAGCGACACCCGCTGGCGGATCGAGCGCGCCACCGCCGGCGACGAGGCGGCACTCGGACACCTCCTGGCGCAGGAGGCGCTGCCCGGCTGGGTGCGCCTCGCCCACGCGCGTGAACCGAGCCTCGGTGCCGGGTTGGCGCGCGAGGGGGAGCGGCACGACGTCGTCGTCGCCCGCGCGACCGACGGCGGGCGGGTGCTCGCGATGTTCACCCGCTCGGTGCGGCGGGTGTGGCTTCGCGGCCAGCCGCACCGCATCGGCTATCTCGGGCAGTTCCGGGTCGACCCGGAGCTCGCCCGCGGCCCGGACCGGGTGCGGCTGCTTCGCGACGGGTTCCGCTTCGCCCGCGAGGTGCTGCGCCGTGGCGACGAGCTACCGCTCGACCTCACCGCGGTCACCGCCGACAACCGCGGGGCGTTGCGGCTGCTCACCGCCGGCGTTCGCGGCCTGCCCCGCTACGTCCGCTTCGCCGACCTGACGACCCTGGCGATCGCGACGCGCGCGCCGGGCCGCCGCGCCACGGTCGCGTGCCCGTCGAGCGCTCGGGACTGGCCGGCGATCTGCGGTGTCCTCGCGCAGCACCGCGCCGGCCACCGACTGGCCCCGGTCTGGGACGCGACGGCGCTCGCCCGCGCCGGGCTCGCGGCGTCGGACTTCCTCGTCGTCGGGGGTGCCGCGGGGCAGCGCGCGGTGGCTGCGCTCTGGGATCAACGGGCCTACAAGCAGACCCTGGTGCGGGGTTATCGGGCCGACGTGCGGCTCGCGCGCCGGGCGTGGAACGCGACCGCCGCGCGTGCGCTCGGCCTGCCGCCGTTGCCGCCGGTCGGCCAGGCGCTGGCTCAGGCCTGGCTCGCCCCGGTCGCCGCGCACGACGACGGCGCCGCCGAGGCCCTGATCGACGCCGCGCTCGCGACCGCCCGCGCGCGCGGCCTCGACCAGGTGCTGGTCGGCGGCTGGTCGGGCGACCCACTGCTCGTCCGCCTGCGCGCCACCCGACGGCACATCGCGGTGGCCAGCACCGCGTACCTGGTGGAGTGGGAACCCGGCGCCGCCGACCTCGTCCGCTGGGCGCCCGGGCCACCGGCGGTCGAGGTGGCGACGCTCTGAGCCCGGATGGGCCCGGGCTCGGTTACCGGGTCGTCGGCGCCTCGACCTCGACTGCCGCTGCCGGCGCCGCGGCACGGTGGCGGCGCGGACGCTTCGGCGGCTTGGCCGGGCGGTCGGGGCCGTAGACGCGGGAGTAGTAGCTGTCGGCCAGCGCGAGTGCGCCGACCGGATTGTGCGCGAGGACCCGGTCCTTGGTGACGAGCGTGGTCACCAACGCCTTGCTGTGGCGATAGAAGAGGCTGTCGTGCCCGACGCACAGCCCCATCACCACGTTGAACTCGCAGCCGGCGCGGTTGAGCACCTCGGCCTGCGAGATCGGGTTGCACATCGACTCGTGCCCGCCGGGGCGGATCTTCTCGTCATCGCGCAGCCCGATCGATTCCTTCGCCACGCCACCGGTCTTGCAGGCGGTGGACACCGCCTCCAGCCCGTGGCTCTCGAGGATGTCCATCAGCGTGCGCGCATGGTCGACGAAGCTGATGCACGAGGCGATGCCGATGCGCCGATACCCCATGCGCTTGGCGAAGGCGCAGATCTCCTCGACCCGCGTCCAACGGCAGTAGCCCTCGCTCTCGACGCGGGCGGATTCCTGAGCGACACGCAACGTGTCCGGGGCGTCGTAGAGCGGCCGCGCCTCGGCCAGCCCCTCCGGGTCGACGTGGGTCGGGCACCACGCCGGCCCGCGCTCCTCGTCCTGACCCTGGCGGCAGGCACGAATCGTCGGCGGGCAGTAGCCGCAGGCCGCGTCCTCGTATCCGGTGTCCGCGGTCTCGGTGCGGTCGTCTCGCTGCTCGCCCATCGCTGCTCCCTCCTCGCTCGCGGGTGGCGCGTTCGCAGCGGTGAGTGTCGGGGCAGCACGCGACGCGAAATTGATCCCGATCAATCGAAGTGGATCTGGGCGGGCTCGGCGCGCCGCCTGTCGACGCTCCGGGCCCGGCGAGCGTGGCGCGAGCGTCGCCCCGCGAGCTTTCATCGAACTACACGTAACGACCTGATTTCAGTGGCTGCGGCTTTGCTAGCTCGCTGAGCCTGCCTGCCCTGAGCTTGTCGAAGGGTCGAAGCGCGTGCGCTGAAGATACGCTTCGACAGGCTCAGCCTGTTCGCCCTGAGCTTGTCTTTCATCGAACTACACGTAACGACCTGATTTCAGTGGCTGCGGCTTTGCTAGCTCGCTGAGCCTGCCTGCGTCGAAGCGTATCCCCGAGCACCACCGTCGAGCCGTGGCGCCGAGCCAGGAGTGGCACGGCCGGCGAGGATTGAAGATACGCTTCGACAGGCTCAGCGCACGGTTCCTCCCGTTCGCGTCCCGAGCGCGCGACCGCCGGTCGTGGGGGCTGTTAGGATCGCCCCCCATGCGCGATGCCCACGCACCCGCCGAGCCGCGGGAGATCCTCCGACACGTCTTCGGCTACGACGCCTTCCGCGATCCGCAGGAGGCGATCGTCGATCACCTCGTCGCCGGCGGCGATGCCCTGGTCCTGATGCCGACCGGTGGCGGCAAGTCGCTGTGCTACCAGATTCCGGCCCTGGTCCGTCCCGGGGTCGGGGTGGTGGTGTCGCCGCTGATCGCCCTGATGCACGACCAGGTGGCGGCGCTACGCCAGGCTGGAGTCCGTGCCGCGGCGTTGAACTCGACGCTCGAGCTCGAGGAGGTGCGCGAGATCGAGGCGAGCTTGCGCGCCGGCCGCCTGGACCTGCTCTACGTCGCGCCCGAGCGCCTCCTCGGCGAGCGCACGCTGGCGCTTCTCGACGAGGTCCGGATCGCGCTGTTCGCGATCGACGAGGCGCACTGCGTGTCGCAGTGGGGGCACGATTTCAGGCCCGAGTACCTGCAGCTCGCGGTGCTCGGCGAGCGCTGGCCGGGGGTGCCCCGCGTCGCCCTCACCGCCACCGCCGACGAGCCGACCCGACGCGAGATCGCCGAGCGCCTCGGGCTCGGTGACGCGCGCCGGTTCGTGAGCGGGTTCGATCGTCCGAACATCCGTTACCGGGTGGTGGCGAAGCGCAGTGCCCGCGAGCAGCTGCGCGCCTTCCTCGACGCCGACCACCGCGGCGATGCCGGCATCGTCTACTGCCTGTCGCGACGCAAGGTCGAGGAGACCGCGGCCTGGCTGCGCCAGCAGGGGTTCGACGCCCTGCCCTACCACGCCGGGATGTCGGCCGAGGAGCGCAATCTCCACCAGGACGCGTTCCTGCGCGAGGAAGGCGTGGTGATCGTCGCCACCATCGCCTTCGGCATGGGCATCGACAAGCCGAACGTGCGTTTCGTGGCCCACCTCGACCTGCCGAAGAGCGTCGAGGCCTACTACCAGGAGACCGGGCGCGCGGGGCGTGACGGGCTGCCCGCCGACGCCTGGATGGCCTACGGGCTCCAGGACGTGATCACGTTGCGCCAGATGGTCGAGGGCTCCGACGCCGACGACGCGCGCAAGCGCCTCGAGATGCGCAAGCTCGACGCGATGCTCGGCTATTGCGAGCTCACCGGCTGCCGGCGCCAGACGTTGCTGCGCTACTTCGGGGAGAACCCGACCGAGCCCTGCGGCAATTGCGACAACTGCCTGGAGCCGCCGCAGGTCTGGGATGCGACCGAGGCGGCCCGCAAGGCGCTGTCGTGCGTCTGGCGCACCGGCCAGCGCTTCGGCGCCGGCCACGTCATCGACGTGCTGATGGGCAAGGACTCCGAGCGCGTCCGAGGCCTCGGCCACGACCGGCTGTCGACGTTCGCAATCGGTGCCGACGTCGACGTCGCGACCTGGCGCTCGGTGTTCCGCCAGCTCGTCGCGCGCGGGTTCCTCGCGGTCGACGTCGAGGGCTACGGGACGCTTCGGCTCACCGAGGAGAGTCGACCGGTGTTGCGCGGCGAGGTCGCAATGAGCCTGCGCCGCGACGCCATCCGCGGTCCGGCACGCGCGCGCTCACGCGCGGCCCCGGCCGACGACGGCATGCGGTCCGGCCCGTTGTGGGAAGCCCTGCGCGAGCACCGCCGCGGCCTGGCGGCGAGTCAGGGGGTGCCCCCGTACGTCATCTTCCACGACGCCACACTCGCGCAGATGGCCGCGCAGTGCCCGACCACGCTGGCCGCGTTCGCGGATCTCCCGGGCGTCGGGGACAAGAAGCTCGAGCGCTACGGGGAGAGCTTCCTGGCGGTCATCCGCGAGCACGCCGCGGACTGACCTCGAAGGCATCGGATCACCACCGTACGCGCCGATGGCGGCCGCGCTCGGTGCTCAGGCGACGTCGCCCGCCGCCAGTGCGACGTCGGACGCGCACCGGCGCACCGGGGTCGCACCCGCCTCACGGCCGTGACGGTAGGCGTCGAAGACCTCCTCCGCGGTCGGCAGGATCCAGGCGCCGTCGGCTGCGCGTCGCGTCGTCTCCTTGAGCCGCCACGCCATCTGGCCGCAGGTCCACACCTTGTACCGCCGCATGTGGCTGCACAGACAGGTCTTGTCGTGGATCGCGATCGGCCCGTCACCGGCGACCGCCTTGGCGGCCTCCCAGGCGTCGATGTAGGCGCAGTGACCCTCGCGATCGAGCAGGTAGCCGTAGGCCTCGCAATTGGGTCGAATCCCCGAGCCGATGGCCGGTGACTGGCGCAGCATCCGCATCGGATACCCGGTGGGCGAGATGCCGTTGACGACGATGTCCTCCTCGCGCGCATCGAGATAGGCCTGCTTGACGTCGTCGGGAAGACCGCACTCACGGGAGATGGTGAAGCGAGTGGCGACCTGCACCGCGGCAGCGCCGGCACGCATCATCGCCACCGCGTCGTCGCCGGAGAAGATTCCGCCGGCGGGGATGATCGGGATGTCGAGCCCCTCGGCGCGCAGCAGCGCCTGCACCTCGCCGACGATGGTCCCGAGATCGTACTCGGCCCAATCCATGCCGAAGCCGAGGTGCCCGCCGGCGAGCGGCCCCTCGACCACCACGTAGTCCGGCAGCCGCCCGGTGCGTGCGGACTTCTTCAGGAACAGCTTCAGGGCGCGGGCGGACGACACGATGATGCCGAGCATGACGTCGCGAAACCGCGGGTGGTCCTCGATCAGCGCGAAGCTGCCGAGGTGCAGGCCCGCGCTCAGGGTGATGCCGTCGATGCCTGCGTCCATCGCGCTGCGCAGGCGCGTCCCGAGCGTCGGGCTCGGGTTGTTCATCGTGAGCTTCTCCATGCAGTTGATGAACACCGCGCCGTCGCCGCGCTTTCGCCCCATCACCGACTCGACCAGGAGCCGTGTCGCGCTGGCCAGATCCTCGAGGTCGAAGTGGACCGAGGACTTGTCGGTGCTCTCGACGTTCGCCTTGTACCGCTTGAGCTTGCGCGCGACGAAGCCGGTGCGATGGAGTCGGTCGGCGACGGTCGGCAGCATGGCGTCGGAGATGTGCCCGATGCCTCCCAGCCGGGCGGCCGCCAACGCCAGGTCGCCGGTGGAGATGTCCACACCCATGCCGCCCACCATGATGGGCACGTAGTCGCGGCCACCGAGCCGAAGGCGATAATCGTCGAGCTTGTCCATCACCCCTCGCTGCAAGCGTGTTGCGGCGCCTGCCGACGGGCAGGCGAGCACATGACGATACCCGTCATCGTGCGCCAGCGGACCGTAGCGGTCGAGTCTGGGCGCTGGCTTGATCGAGATCAAGCCGTCTCCCGAGCCGGTCGCGGCGCTACGACTCGAACAGCCGGGGCGTGCCCTGGTCGAGCCGTCGCAGGCGCCAGGTCAGCAGCACGCCCTCGGTGGCGAACGCACCGGTCAGCGCGAGCACCCCGATCAGCGCTCCGTTGTCGATGTCGAGCAGCAGCGCCAACGCGCCGACCAGCGCCACCGCGGCGAGCCGGGCGACCGACGCCACCGCGATCGCCCCGGTGTTGCGGCTGGCGATGAGCAGCCCGCGCGCGACCGCCGCCGACGCCATGCAGGCGGCGAGGACCGCGCTCGCCACCAGTGCAGGTGCCACGTAGTCGGCCAGTGAGTCCCGCAGCCCCATCACGTCGTGGAGGATCCAGTCGCGCGCCGCCGGGACCTGCAGCATCAGCATGCCGAGGCTGAACGCGGCCCCGATCTGGATGCCGAACACCACCAGCACCCGCAGATCCGCGCGCTCGCGCACCAGGGTCTGGGTGGTGTGGGTGAGGTTGCGCAAGGGGCTGAGCAGGACCCGCAGCAGACTGTCGAGCACCCCGAATCCCGCCAGCGCGAGCTCGGCCGCCGGCAGGCGCCCGAGGAACGAGTTGATGGTGAACGCGACACCGCTCTCGGTGCCCTGCATCATCATGATCGGCCACGAGAAACGCCACAGCTCACGATAGGCCGGCAGCGGCGCGGTCTGCTCGGGCAGCTCGCGATAGAAGCGCCGGGCGACGATCACCGAGTAGACGGTCTCGATGGCGATGCAGCCGAAGAGCGCCAGGATGCCGACCACCGCACCGTCGACGTGGAGCGTCAGCACCGCGAGGATGCCGAACAGGCAAGCGAGTCGAATCAGCGTGCCGTAGGTGACGAGCATGGTGCGGCGCTTGACCATCATCAGGGCGTAGGCGAGCGAGCGGAAGATCGCGCACGGGATGATGAGGAACGCGACCAGCATGCAGACCTTCGCCGCCGCGGCCACCTCGGGGCTCGCGCCGAACAAGGTGGTGAAGAACCAGTCGCCGAGCGGCGTCAGGCCGACGAGGAACCAGAACCAGGTGATCGAGGCCGCGACCTGGAGGCTGAAGCGCAGCAGATGGCGCATCGAGGCGCGGTCACGGATGAACGAGATGGCGACGATCTGGCACGCCCACACCGGACTGCCGAGGGTGGCGTGGAAGTGGAACGAGATGCTGTAGGCCGCGATCACCGGCTCGGGGTCGGGCATGCGCGCGAGGAAGGCGGTGATGACCGCGTGCGAGATCATCATCAGCTCCGCCATGAACATCAGCGGCAGGAAGAAGCGGAAGGCGGTCCCGAGCGTGGTGCGCGGGACCGCTGCCGAGTCGTTGCCGTCGGGCGCGCCCTCGGTGCTCACCCGCGCCGGGCCCGCGCCGCCTCGAGGACGAGGTCCGACGCGCGCTCGCCGATCATGATGCAGGCGGCGTTGGTGTTACCGGAGACCAGCGTCGGCATGATCGCGCCGTCGGCGACGCGCAGGCGGTCGATGCCGCGCACGCGCAGCCGGTCGTCGACCACCGCCATCGGATCGCCGTCGGGCCCCATCTTGCACGTCCCGACCGGGTGGTAGGCGGTCTCCGCCGTCGCGCGCACCCAGTCGAGGAGCTCGTCGTCGCTGGTGAGCCCCGGGCCGGGGCGCAGCTCGTCCCCGCGGATGCCGTCGAGGGCCGGCGCCGCCACCAGCTTGCGGGTGAGGCGCATGCCGTCGATCAGGGTGCGGCGGTCGAGCGCATCGGAGAGGAAGTTGAAGTGGATGGCCGGGTGCTCGCGGGCCTCGGCGGAGCGAATGTGGATGCTGCCGGTGCTCTCCGGCCGGAGCTGGTAGCACGAGACGCTGAATCCCGGCGTGGGGGCCAGATCGCGCTTGTTCACGCTGTTGAAGATGAACGGCATGAAGTGGAGCTGGATGTCGGGGCTCGCGAGCTCGTCGCGGGTGCGCAGGAACGCGACCACCGGCGCCGAGGGCAGGTTCAGGAAACCGTCGCGGCGCACCGCGTAGCGCAGCACGTGCCACACCAGGCCGAGGCCGCGAGCGCGGTCGTTGTAGGTCACCTTCGGCTTGACGGTGCGCCACATCAGGCGCGGGGTGATGTGGTCGCGCAGGTTCTCCCCGACCCCGGGTAGCGCGTGGCGGACCTCGATGCCGTGGGCGCGGAGCACCTCCGGCTGGCCGATGCCCGAGAGCTCGAGGAGCTGCGGTGAGGCGACCGCCCCCGCGCTCACCACCACCTCACCGCGCGCCCGCGCGGTGACCGACCGCCCACCATGATCGAAGCGCACCCCGACGCAGGTTCTGCCGTCGAGGAGCAGCTCGCGGGCGAGCGCACCGGTGCGGACCTCGAGGTTGGGCCGCGACCGCACCGGATCGAGGAAGCAGTGCGCGGTGCTCATGCGTCGGCCACGTGAGATGGTCGTCTGGGTCTTGCAGACCCCTTCCTGCGAGTCGCCGTTGTAGTCGGGGTTGTGCGGCACCCCGATCTGCTCCCCGGCCGCGAACAGCGCCTCGTAGAGGGGGCTCCGGTCGGGGTGGACGGTGACCTTCAGCGGCCCGTCCCGGCCGCGCAGATCGTCCTCGCCGGCGGCGAACGACTCCATGCGCCGGAACAGCGGCAACACGTCGTCGTAGCTCCAGCCGCGATTGCCGAGCTGCGCCCAGGTGTCGTAGTCGAGGCGCTGGCCGCGCACGAAGACCAGGCCGTTGATGGTGCTGGAACCCCCGAGCACCCGCCCGCGCGGCACCGGAATCGGGCGGCCGCGGGTGTTGTCCTCGGGCTGCGAGCGGTAGCACCAGTTGGCCGCCGGGTTGTCCATCAGGCGCCCGAAGCTGATGGGGATCCGCGACAGTGGGTGTCCGGCCGGACCGGCCTCGAGCAACAGCACGCGATGGCTCGGGTCCGCGCTCAGGCGATTGGCGAGGACACAGCCGGCGGAGCCGGCGCCGACGACGATGAAGTCGTAGCTCGGTTCGGAGGACAAGGTGGATCTCCTGGTAGCGGTGATGCGGCGGCGCGGCCCCGCCACCGCGCGAGGGTGGTGGCGGGCGCGCGCGATATTAACCCGACGGGCACCGGCGCTGGGGCTGGCGTCGGTGGCTTCAAGCAGCCGGCTCGGGCTCCGACTCGAGCAACGGCGCGATGGCCTCGGCGAGGGACTCGACCACCGCCTCGGCGCCGTCGTCGCCGGCGTCGGCCGCGCGCTCGAACAGGCGCGCGAGCCGTTGACGGGCATCGCCGGGGAGCCCGGCCGAGGTCCCCTCCACCACCAGCGGGTCGCGTCGCGCGTGGCTGCGCCGCGCGACCAGCGCGTGGTGGACGCGGGCCCGCCCGAGCAGCACGAACGGGAGGTTGCGGCTGGCGCCGGCACGCACCGCGAGGACCTGCTCGCCGAACGGCAGGTCCCGGGTCTCGAAGCGCGCGAGCCGGTCCGCCGCGAGCCAGGCCGCCGCGCCACCGGCGACACCGCCGATGGCGGCGCCGAGAAAACCGGAGAGGCCACCGAGCGCCGCGTCGACACCGAGCCCCGCGGCCGCTCCGCCGCCGGCGCCGACGCCTGCGAGGGTGAGGCGATCGAGCCCGAAGAGCTGCCAGGTGCGCGCGGCGAGCAGGTCGGCCTCGATCGACTCCAGCACCGCCTCGTCTCGTGCCAGTGCCTCGTGGTGGTACAGCCGCTCCACCCGGGCACGGGCGGCAGTCTCCAGACCGCGCAGCGAGTCGGCGTAGGCGTGCTCGAGCTCGGCGCGCGCGGCCTGCGGATCGTCGTCGGCCCGCAGCCGGCGCTCCGGCGCCAGCGTCAGCGCCTCGACCAGCATCTCGGCGATCACCCGCGCGGCGCGGACCCGCAGCCGGTGCCGCTCCGCGCGCAACGCCTCGACCGCGCGCTCGAGCGCGGGGCGCCACGCCGGGTCGAGCTCGCCGAACGCGCGCAACAGGTCGAGCCGCTGCTCGACCGGCGCCGCCAGCACGTCCATCTCACGCACCACGCGGAAGTACTGACCGAGCGCGTCGCGCCACTCGCGCACGTGGTCGCGAGTGCCGATCGGGTTGATCACCGCGAGGCTCGGCTGCCCGGACCAGCGCAGGATCTCCATCTCCGGCTCGTACTCGGGGCCGTAGGGAACCGCGCCGTCGACCACGTAGATGATCCCGGCACCCTCGACCACCGGGGCGAGCAGCTCGCACTCGGCACGGAACATCGGGTCCGCCCGGTGCTCGGCGACGAATGCCCGCACCGCCTCGCGCCGCGCAGCCGCGGTGGCCGCGCGCTGCTCGATGAGACCGAGCGCGCGCCGTGCGCGCTGGAAGCCGGGCGTGTCGATCAGCTCGTAGAGGGTCTCGCCGCGCACCCGCATCGGGTAGGTGACCGCGCGGGTGGTGGTTCCGGACTCGGGCGCGATGCGCACCGACTCGTCCTCGGCCAGCGTCGCCACCAGGCTCGACTTGCCCTTGTTCGGATGACCGACGACGGCGAAGCGCGGCGGGCTCAAGGTCGGTCCTCGCGCGGCGGGGCGACGAGTGGCACCGCGCAGTCCGCGAAGCCGCGCTCCCACACCGCGAGGTCGGCGGCCCGGGGCGGGCGCAACACGCCGTCGTCGACCGCCACCGGCATCACCGCAACCGCTCCCGAGCGCCGGGCGACGAGCGCGTCGACGAAGTCCCGCAGCTCGAGCAACGGCGGCTCCCAGGCCTTGGTGACCACGACCACCCTTCCGGCGCCGTCGGCCAGCGCGTCGAGGACCGCCTCGTCCTCGGCGACGGTGCGTGCGCCGCCGGCGTGGAGCACGCGGTCCGCGTCGAGCAGATCAGCGAGCACCAGGTCGGGGACCGGAACCGCGCTCCAGCTCACCACCGCCTCGCACCCGCCGACGACCGGGACCGGGGCCTCCAACCGCCGGGGAGCCTCGGGCGGTGGCGGCGCGGGCTCGGGCGTCGGGGCTCGGGTGTCGACCTCGGCCGCGCCGATGCGGGCGAGCAGGGCGCGCGCTGCGGGCAGACCGACGAACGCCCGACCCGTCGCGCGACGCAGCAGCATGGACGCGAGCGCCGCGCTGGCGATGCGGGGCAAGAGCCCGTACACCGCCAACGCGGCGGCGAGGAACGGCCACCATTGCCCGAGCAGCGCCGGCGGGGCCGTCGGGCCGCCGCCCTGCCCGGCCCGAAACCAGCGCGTCGCGGCGATGGTCTCCAGGTCGGGGCTCGCGGCCGGTACCGCCCACGCCCACGGCGCGGCGACCACCGCGACGAGGTCGCGAAGTCCCTCCGGGGTGGCCCGCAACGTGGTGCTCCACCCGAATGCCAGGTCGGTGAACACCACCAGTGCGAGCAGGGTGGCGAGCGCGCCGAGG
This sequence comes from Ectothiorhodospiraceae bacterium, assembly GCA_024234875.1. Taxonomy (GTDB): domain Bacteria; phylum Pseudomonadota; class Gammaproteobacteria; order HK1; family HK1; genus JACKNM01. The sequence goes on from JACKNM010000007.1 coordinate 227,213, forward strand.
AAGAATCCGGTCCCGAGGAGGTGCGACCAGCGCACCACCGCCCAGCGACGCACCGGAGCGAGGCCGAGGACGTGGTGGCGCGGGTCGAGCAGGGTCGCGAGCGCACTGGAGCCCCGGCGGCCCGCGCGCCGCGACCAGCGCGCCACCAGTCGGCCCGGGCTCCAGGCACCCAGCGCGGCGAGCGCGCGTGCCACCGCACCGCTCCCGCGCGGGGAGGCGCCGAGCCAGGACGACAGCAGCAGCACGCCGGGCAACACCACCATCACCCCGAGCACCGCGAGCACGTTGACCCGCCCGCTGCCGTCGTAGAAGAAGACGCCGAGCGCGGTGACCAGACCGAGCAGCGCACCGGCGGCGAGCGCGCCCCCCGACACCGCCCGCAGGGCAGCGTCGGTGTCCGCGATCCGCCGCGCGCTGTCCTCGTCGACCGCGCCGAGCCAGTCGCGAAGGCACACCAGGTCGTCGGCGCCGCCGCGGCGCCGGAGCGCCTGCTCGACTGCGGGGCGCGCCGACCGCTCGGCCTCGAGCGCGTGCACCAGACAGGCCAGCTCGCCCACCGTCGGCCGGGCCCTCACGCGCGACTCCGGGCCTCGCGCCGAGGCGGCACCGCCGCCGGCCATCCGGTCCGAGCGGGCGCTGCCGACGCCGTCAACCGGCTCGCCGGGCGTCGGCGTGCTCGCGCAGGCGCGGCGCGACCTCCTCGGCCAGGCGTCGCATCGAGCCCTGCCAGAGGTCCCCGGCGTCCCAATCGTGGCCCACCATCACCAGCGTCCCGAATGGGCCGATGGTGTCGACGAGGGCGGCGAGGCGCTCGGTGACGGTCCGCGCACTGCCGGCGATGACCACCGAGCGCACCGTCCGCTCGATGTCGAGCAACGCGTTCACCTCGGCCAGGCTGCCCTCCGCCAGCGTGCCGGTCTCGGCCAGGTGGCGCAGCCCGCGCAGATACCGGAAGTAGTGGGCGAAGACGCCGTCGGGATCGGCCAGGATGTCCTCCGCCTGCGCGTCCGACTCGGTGACCAGGATGTTGCGGCACACCCGCCACACCGCCGGATCGGCCGGTTTACCGAGCTCGTCGCGCTTCGCGGCGTAGACCGCCCACTGCTTCTTCAGCGTGTCGACGTCGATCCAGTTGGCCGAGATCGGGATGTAGTCCCGCTCGGCGACGAGCTGCGCGGTGTAGCCGCCCGGGGCGACCATCGCCATCGCGATCGGCGGATGGGGCTGCTGCAACGGCCGCGGAAAGCACCCGATGCCATACGGCAGCCACACGTTCTTCTCCAGCGACATCGGGAAGTGCTTGCCCTCGTGGCGCAGCGGCGCGTCCCCTTCCCACAGCCGGAGCATCACCGCCAGGCCTTCCAGCATCGCCTCGTAGCGCAGCGCGTGGTCCTCGTGCCCGAACAGCTCGGCGTCGCTCGGCAGGCCGCCCGGGCCGATGCCGACCATCAGTCGCCCGCCGGTGAGGTGGTCGCACTGCGCCGCCTCCGCGGCGACGATGACCGGGTGGTGATGCGGTAAGTTGATCACCCCGGTGCCGAACCGAATCGAGGGCGCCTCGCTCGCGACCGAGGCGAACAGCATCATCGGCGACGGGATCTGCTCCGCCTTGGTCGAGTAGTGCTCCCCGATCCACACCTCGGAGAAGCCCAGGCGGTCGGCCAGGATCACCGCCTGGCGGTCCTCCTCCAGCGCGCTCTGCCAGGGTTTCTCCGCGCGGTGCAGCGGCATACAGAACATTCCGAGATTCATGCGAGGCCTCGAATCGAGTGGAAGGGCGGCGCGCGCGAGCGCGCGCCGAGCGGTGGATTCTAACGTGACTCAGGCGACGAAGATGTCCTCGGGAAGCAGCGCGCTCACCGCCACGTTGGGCAGATCGACGGCATTGGCGACGCGCAGATCCACCGCCACGCTGCAGATGACGTAGGCCTGCTCGCGGCTGAAGCCGCGATGCTCGAGCAGATCGATCATCTGCAGCAGGGCGTTGCGGGCGGCGAGCGTGAGGTCCTCGCACTCCTGGGTCCCGTCGTCGCGGATCGGCATGCCGACGGTGGCGGTGAAGTTGCGTGGCGCGGCCCATTCGGGGGCGGCGAAGTAACCGGGGTGGGAGAAACGCGGGAAACGGATGCGCTCGTCCCGGGCGCGCCCGGCGTGGAGATGGAAGCGCACGGTGCAGGTCGCGCCCATCTCGATGGCGGTGATGCAGCACTCGGAGTCGCCCTGGGCGAAATGTGCGTCCCCGGTCGAGAACAGCGCGCCGTCGACGTTCACCGGCAGGAAGAGCCGCGAGCCACGGGTGAGCTGCTTGGCGTCGAGATTGCCGCAGTTCTCGCGCGGCGGCAGGGTGCGCAGCCCGCTGCTCGCCACCGGCTCGGTGGCCGGAATCGCGTCCTGGGGGTCGGGAGGGAAGGCGATGCCGCCGCGGCGCACGAGATCCGCCTCGCGCGCGGTCCACGCCACGAGCTGCTCGTGCGAGGGGGCGACGCCCGAGGTGCCCATGAACGAGCCGTCGGGAATGCGCACCCCGGGCACCTGCTCCGAGGTCGCGAAGCCGTCGGCGATGTCCCAGTGGGCGATGAAGTTGCGCGGGAAGTGCGCGCGCAGGAAGCCCGCGCCGGGGCGGATCCGTGTCCACCCGTAGGGCTCGGCGACGATGTCGACGAACTCGACCTCCAGCAGGTCTCCGGGCCGCGCGCCGGCGACGTGGACGGGACCGGTCAGCGGATGCGCGACCTTGGGGTCGAGGCGCTCGAGATCCGCCACCGTCATCCCGCGACGGATCTGACCGTCCGCGGCGTCCCGAGTCTCGAAGGTCACTGTCTCCCCCGGCGCCACCTCGAGCACCGGCGGGATGTCGGGATGCCACCGGTTGTGTCCGGTGCTCGCCTCGTCACGCAGTCGCCTCGCGCGGTCGATACGGATTGCCTTGCTCACCGCCCCCTCCCTCGTCTCGGGTCGCCGAAGTCGGCGGATGGTAGCAGCCCGCAGGCCGCCGGCGGTGCTCACGCCGCTGGTGCACGCGCCACCGCAGGCGCGATACAGTCCCGACGCCGCCGGTGGCGGTCCACCAGGAGGACGAGACCGATGGAGCTGCCCTACCCCGTGTCGCGCCCGTCCCACGACGTGACCGTCGACGCCGACGTCATGGTCCGCATGCGCGACGGCGTGCGTCTGGCGACCGACATCTACTGGCCGACGCGCGACGGGCGCCGCATCGAGGGCCCGCACCCCGTCCTGCTGCACCGCACCCCGTACAACAAGCGCGAGGCGGATCGCCGGGTCGGCTACAACCACTGGTTCGCGTCGCGTGGCTACATCGTGGTCGACCAGGACTGCCGCGGCTGCTTCCGCTCCGAGGGCGACGTCGACTTCCTGCTACCGGAGGCGCCCGACGGCTTCGACACCATGCAGTGGATCGGCGAGCAGTCGTGGTCGGGCAAGGTGGGCACCTTCGGCACCTCGTGGAGCGGCTGGACGCAGACCGCGCTCGCGGCGCTGGGGCCGTCGAACCTGCACGCGATGGTGCCGAACATGAGCGGCTCCAACGCCTACACGAGCTCGGTGCGCCACAACGGCGCGCTGGAGCTACGGTTCATCGCCTGGGCGTTCTGGCACTCGGCCACCAACACGCAAGCGGCGCTGAAGTCCGAGCCGTGGATCGACGCCGCCCTCAACCTCGACGCGCCGACGGTGCGCGACTGGCTCACGCGCTGGCCGCTGCGCCGCGGGCAGACCCAGCTCGCGCTGGTCCCACCCTACGAGCGCTGGGCGCTCGAGCTCGCCGCCCGCGCCGACTACGACGACGAGTACTGGGGGCATCCGAGCATGAACCCCAGCCGTCACTGGTCGGATTACCCGGACTGCCCGACGCTCTACGTCGGCGGCTGGTACGACTCCTACACCCGCGGCACGTTCGAGAGCTTCGACGGCCACGGCGCGGCGAAGCGCGGACCGGTCCGCGCGCTGGTCGGACCGTGGACCCACGGCACCAAGACGGTCGAGTTGCAGCACAGCGGCGACGTCGACTTCGGCGAGGCGGCGGCGCTGCCGAGCTTCCGCGAGCTGCACCTGCGCTGGTTCGACGCGTGGCTGCGCGGTGAGCGAAACGGCGTCGCCGACGAGCCGCCGGTGCATCTGTTCGTGATGGGTGGCGGCAGCGGACGGATGACCCCGGAGGGGCGCCTCGACCACGGGGGCCGCTGGCGCAGCGAGCGCGAATGGCCGCTCGCCCGCACCCGATTCACGCCCTGGTTCCTGCACGGTGACGGCACGTTGCGCGAGCGCGCGCCGACCGTCGAGAGCAGCCACACGAGCTACCGATTCGACCCGTCGAACCCGGTCCCCTCCATCGGCGGCAACGTGTCGTCCTTGCGCGGGATGGCCGAGCTCCCGCCGGGGCGCATCGACGTCGAGGCGGTGCCGCCGACCGCGCGGGTCGACGAGATCATGCACGCCGGCGGCTTCGACCAGCGCGAGCACCGCAAGCACTTCGGCTCGCGCGCGCCGTGGCTGCCGCTCGGCGCCCGGCCCGACGTGCTGGTGTTCCAGACCGAGCCGCTGGCCGAGGACATGGAGGTCACGGGGCCGATCGAGGTCCACCTCTGGGTCGCCACCTCCGCCGTCGACACCGACTTCACCGCCAAGCTGATCGACGTCTACCCGCCGAGCGCGGCCTACCCCTTCGGCTACGCACTGAACATCTCCGACAGCATCCTGCGCCTGCGTTATCGCAACGGCGACGGTGTGCCCGCCCTGGTCGAGCCGGACACCCCGCTCGCGATTTCCATCACCCTGTATCCGACCAGCAACGTCTTCGTCCGCGGGCATCGCATCCGACTCGACGTCTCGTCGAGCAACTTCCCGCGCTTCGACGTCAACACCAACACCGGTGAGCCGCTCGGTCGGGAGCGGATGCGTGTCGTCGCCAACAACACCGTGTTCCACGACGCCGGGCGCCCGTCGCGGATCGTGCTGCCGGTGATCCCGGCCTGAGGAGGCGCGATGACCACGGGCGACACGTTTCCGGTGGTGGTCGGCATCTGCCTCGACGCGGAGGCGATCTGGCTGAACAAGATCGGCGCGGACGAGCGCCGGCCGATCATGCTCTCCAATGGCACCTACGCGATCCGGGAAGGGCTCGCGCCGCTGCTCGATCTGCTCACCGACCGCGAGGTGGCGGCGACCTTCTACGTGCCCGGAATCACCGCCGACCGCTATCCCGACGCGGTGCGCTCGATCGCGGCCCGCGGTCACGAGATCGCGAGCCACACCTACGACCATCGCAGCGCGCTCGGACGCACGCGCGAGGCCGAGCGCGCCGATCTGCTGGCCGGCATCGACGCGCTGGAGCGCATCACCGGCACCCGCCCCACCACCTGGCGCTCGGCGTCGTGGGAGTTCAGCGACCACACCCTCGACCTGCTGCTGGAGGCCGGCGTGACCTGCTCGGCCAACTATCACGACACCGCCCGCCCCTACCGCCACCGGCGCGACGGGGTCGCGTTGCCTCTGGTCGAGCTGCCGGTGCAATGGTTCCTCGCCGACGCGCCCTACTTCCTCTACGACGGCGCCCTGCCGGGCCGGATACCGCGCGCCGCGGCCGACGCGCACGCGGTGTGGGCGGAGGAGTTCATCGCGTTGTACGAGGATCGCCCCGGCGCGTTCTTCCATCTCACCCTCCACGTGCAACTCATCGGCCACGCCGGACGACTGCGCATGCTCGCCCGCTTCCTCGACCTGATACGCGAGCACGGCCGGGCCCGATTCATGACCGCGGCCGAGCTCGCGGCGACCGTCCCGTGACCGCCTCCACTGCGGTGCCGGTCATCGATCTCACGCCTCTACGACGCGGTGACGAGGCGAGTCGGCGCGCGGTGGCGCGCGAGATCGGGCGCGCCTGCGAGACGATCGGGTTCCTGGTCGTGCGCGGCCACGGCGTGCCGCAAGGGTTGATCGCCGATACTCGCGCGGCGGCGCGCGAGCTCTTCGCGCTACCGCTGGCGGAGAAGGAGGCGGTGCCGCGCGTCGCGCCCGCCTTCAATCGCGGCTACGGGCGCGTGGCCGGCGAGAGCCTCGGACGCAGCCTCGGCGTCGAGGCACCGAACGACTACAAGGAGTCGTTCTCGATCGGCCCGCCACGGGTGCCCGACGACGCCTACCACACCGCGCCCGACGCCTTTCCGCACTTCGCCCCCAATCGCTGGCCGGCGCGTCCGCCCCGGTTGCGCCCGCTGCTCGAGACCTATTACGAGGCGATGGAGCGGCTTGCCGACGACCTCATGCGGGGGTTCGCGCTCGCCCTCGGTCTGGACGAGGGCCACTTCGTGCCGTTCATCGACCGGCACTGCAGTAGTGTCCGCCTCATCCACTACCCGCAGCAGGACACGCCGCCGGCCGACGGCCAGCTACGCGCCGGCGCCCACACCGACTACGGGAGCCTGACCGTGGTGTGCACCGAGGACGTGCCGGGTGGGCTCCAGGTACGGACCACGAGCGATGGTTGGGTGGACGTGGTGCCGCCGGCCGACGGGCTGGTCGTCAACATCGGCGACCTGATGGCCTGTTGGACCAACGATCGCTGGGTCTCGACCCTGCACCGGGTCGCGAATCCACCACCGGATGTGCGCGGCGCGTCGACCGACCGGGTGTCGATCGTGTTCTTCCACCAACCGAATTACGACGCCCGCATCGAGTGCCTGCCGGGATGCTCGGGGCCCGGTCGGCCGGCGCGGCATGCGCCGACCACCTCCGGAGCGCACCGACTCGCCAAGCTCGGACGGGCCAACCAGGGCCCGTCCGCCCGCTGACCGCCGCGCGGGCTCGCCTCAAGCGGCGCCGCGAAACACCTGGGCATGCTCGTCGAGGATCTCGGCGAAGGCCCCGGCGAAGGCGTCGTACTCGGCGTCGGTGATCGGCAGCGCGAGGCTCATGAACCCACGCCGCGCGATCTGGAACCCGCGCATGTTGAGCTCCAGATGCACCAGCTTGCGCGCCGCATACGGCACATGGGCGAGATCCGACGGCCGGCGAATCGGACCGCGATGGGTGGGGTGGATGCAGAGCATCGAGCCCAGCCCGCTCACCGTCAGCGGCACGTCGCGCTGGTCGGCCGCGGCCTGGAGCCGCTGGCGCAGCCGGTCGCCACGTGCATTGAGCTCGATGACGCGCTCGCGGGTGAACACCTTCTCCAGGCCCGCCTGCCCGGCCGCCATGGTCAGCACGTTGTTGTTGTACGTGCCGGAGTGGGTGAGCGCGTCGGGACGCCGCGGGTCGAGCCGGGCCATCAGGTCCATGCGGCCACCGAAGGCGCCGAAGGTGACCCCGCCGCCGAGGTATTTCCCGAACGACACGAGGTCGGGCGTGATGCCGTGGAGCGCATGCAGACCGCCAGGCGCGAGGCGCGAGGTCATCACCTCGTCGAAGATGAGCAGCGTGCCGGTACGCTCGGTCGCCTCGCGCAGTGCCTGCAGGAACTCGCGATCGGCCGGGATGCACCCACCCCCGCCCATCATCGGCTCGAGGATCACCGCCGCCAGGCGCGGACCGTGCTCCGCGATCAGGCGCGTGGCACCGTCGATGTCGTTGTACTCGGCGATGACCGACTCGATCGGCGCGTTCATCGGTGACGGCTCGCCGCCCGCGAACGAGTAGAGCCCACCGTGATAGCCGCCGGAGAACACCATCACCAGGTCGCGCCCGGTGATCGCGCGCGCGAGCGACAGGCACATCATGTTGCCCTCGGTGCCCGAGTTGCAGAAGCGCACCATGTCGACCGCGGGAAAGCGCTCACACATCAGCTCGGCGAGTCGCGTCTCGTACTTGTTTGGCCCGCCCAGCACCAACCCGCCTTCCAGGGCGCCGCGAATCGCGTCGAGGATCGCCGGCTCCGAATGCCCGTAGAGGCCCGCCGTGTACTCGCCGAGGAAGTCGAGATAGCGATGGCCGTCGAGGTCGGTGACCCAGGCACCCTCGCCCTTGACCAGGGTGACCGGGAACGGGTCGTAGTGCAGCACGGTTCGGGTGTTCGCGCCGGGCATGGAGCGCGTCGCCCGCTCGTAGCGGGCCTGGCTCTCGGGATTGGCTGCCACGAAGCGAGCCTCGGCGTCGGCCACCGCCGCGTCGAGGGTCAGGTTGCGCATCGAAGCCTGGGTCATCTTGCCTTCCTCCACCGGCAGGCGAGCACCGCCGGCCGGACCACGCTCGATTGAAGTCGCGGCGCCGACTCTAGCAGGAAGCCCCCGCCATTTGTTGCTCCGGCCAACAGGAATCGTGCTTGTAACCGTCGGCGGCGTTGCCCTAGCATTCAGGCGCCACGGCAGGGACCGAGATCGTGCGCCTCGCCGCGCTCCCGGCCTGTCGATCCGGCGCCCATCCCACCGTCTCGGCGCGGCGTGGACCGCGTCCGGGCGCGCAAGACAGGAGACGACGATGCGTGCTCCGAAGTTCCAGTCCCTGCTGATCGCCGCTGCCATCGCCCTCACCCCGCTCGCCACCAGCGCCCAGTCCGTGAGCTGGCGGATGCAGAGCAATCTCGCCGCCGGAGAGCCCGGCTACGAGTCGGTGCGGGTGAACTTCGTCGAGGCGCTCGAGCGCATGTCGGGCGGGCGGATCAAGATCCAGCTCCACCCGGTCGGCGCGCTGTTCCCGGTTCAGGAGGGGCTGGAGGCGGTCGGCAGCGGGATCGTCGAGGTCGCGATGCTGACCGGGGGTTACTTCGCCGGCAAGCTCGGCCCGATCGCGACGCTCGAGTCCGGCGTCCCGGGCGCCGAGCGCACCGCGATGGAGCGCTATGCGTTCTTCTACAACAAGGGCTTCATCGACATCGCCCGCGAGGCCTACGACAAGTACGGCATCTTCTACCTGGCCCCGCACCTGTCGCCGTCGTGGGACATCATCTCGAAGAAGCCGTTGCGCGGGCGTGCCGACTTCGCCGGGCTCAAGATCCGCTCCTTCGGGATCGAGGCCAAGTGGTACGAGTCGATGGGCGCGTCGTCGGTGTTCCTCAGCGGCGCCGAGGTCTACACGGGACTGTCCACCGGTGTGGTCGATGCGGTGCGCTGGGGTAGTCCGAGCGTGATGCTCAAGATCTCGCTGAACGAGGTCGGCAAGTACTACATCCAGCCCTCGCCGATGCCGGCGCCGAACAACAACTTCCTGGTCAACAAGGAATCCTGGGCGAGCCTGCCCGACGACTTGAAGGCGATGATGCTCGAGGCCGCGAAGCTCGCTTCCTTGGACTACCTGGCACGCGCCGCGGCGCTCGACGCCAAGGCGGTGGCCACCATGAAGGCCGGTGGAATCGAGTTCGTCCAGATCCCCGACGCGGAGTGGTCGACGATGGAGGCGTCGGCACGCACGCTGTGGAAGGAGTATGCGAAGGAGGATCCGACGCTGGCCGCACGCGCGGTGAAGCTGATGGAGGAGTATCTGGCCGAGCTCGGTCGTTGACCGAGCGGCCCTGGCCGGGCCCGGCGCGAGTGGCGGCGGTCATCGCTGCCGCCCCTGCGCGATCGCGGGTACACCGGCCGTGACCCGCCTGGTCCGCCTGATCGAGCGCTTCAACCGCGCGGTCGGGCGGACGGTCTCGCTACTCATCCTGGTGATGATCGGGGTGATCATGTACGAGACGGTCGCTCGCTACTTCTTCAACGCGCCGACCCCGTGGGCCCACGACGTCAGCGGGTGGCTGCAGGTCGTCTACGTGTTCCTCGGCGGCGCCTGGGCCCTGCAGCGCGGCTACCTGGTGCGGGTCGACATCGTGTTCGGTCGTTTGAGCTCACGCGCCCAGGCGGTCGTCGATCTGACGCTGTCGACGGTGCTCTTCGCCTGCTTCGCGGCGGTGGTGCTGTGGAAGGGGACGAACCTCGCGCTGCTGTCGCTGAAGATGGGCGAGACGTCGGCCACCGGGGTATGGAAAGGACCGGTCTATCCCGCCAAGGCCATGGTCCCGCTGGGAATGCTCCTGCTCACCGCGGCCTGGCTCGCGCACTGCGCGCGCCAGGCGATGGTTTTGTTGGGACGACCGATCGAGGACGATGATCCCGCCGCTCCCGGAGCCACGCATTGAGCCCGGTGGAGCTGAGCGCCCTGTTCTTCGGGGTGATGATCCTGTGTCTCGCGGCCGGCGCCCCGATCGCCATCGTCCTCGGCGGGCTGAGTGCAATCCTGGTCACCATCTTCTGGGGCCCGAAGGCACTCAGCATGGTGGTGCTCAAGGCCTACGGCAACACCTCGAGCTTCGAGTTCCTCGCCATTCCGCTGTTCGTGTTCATGGCGAACATGCTCGAGCGATCCGGAATCGCGGAGGACCTCTACCGGACCATGTACCGCTTCGTCGGTCACCGGCGTGGTGGCCTGGCGGCGGGAACGATTCTGATCTGCACCATCTTCGCCGCGATGGCGGGGATCAGCGGCGCCGCCACGGTCTCGATGGGCATCCTCGCGTTGCCGGCGATGCTCTCGCGCGGGTATTCCAAGCGCATCGCGCTCGGCTCGGTCGCCGCCGGCGGATCGCTCGGGATCCTGATCCCACCGAGCGTCACGATGATCGTCTACGGGCTGGTGTCGCAGACGTCGGTGGGGCGCCTGTACGCCGGCGGCGTCCTCCCGGGACTGCTGCTGGCGGCGATGTTCATCGCCTATGTCCTGATTCGCAGCCACCTGCAGCCGTCGCTCGCGCCGCCCGCGCCGCCCGAGGAACGTTTCTCCTGGCGCGAGAAGCTGCGCTCCCTCACCGGCCTGGTGTTCCCACTGCTGCTCGTGGTCGCCGTCCTCGGCTCGATCCTGACCGGATTCACCAGCATCTCGGAGGCCGCCGCGGTGGGGGCATTCGGCGCCCTCGTCGCCACTGCGCTGAAGGGGCGGCTGGGGTGGGCGATGCTGCGCCAGGCGGCGGACAACACGCTCCTGGTGTCGTGCCTCATCTTCTGGATCATCATCGGCGCGAGCGCGTTCTCGACGCTGTACACCGCGATGGGCGCCGCCTCCCTGGTCAAGGATCTGGTGCTCGGCCTCGGCGCCGACCGCTACCTGGTGCTGGTCGGCATGCAGATCGTGCTGATTCTGCTGGGCATGGTCATCGACACCGTCGGCATCATCATGATCACGGTTCCGGTGTTCCTGCCGATCATCGTCGCCCTCGGCTTCGATCCGGTGTGGTTCGGGGTGCTGTTCATCATCAACATGGAGATCGGCTTCCTCACCCCGCCGTTCGGTTACAACCTGTTCTACCTCAAGGGCGTCGCACCACCGGGGGTGACCATCGGCGACATCTACGGCTCGATCGTCCCGTTCGTGGTGCTGATGATGGCGGCGCTCGGGCTGTGCATCGTCTTCCCCGAGATCATCCTCTGGCTGCCAAGGCAGATCTTCTGACACGCGAGGCGAATTCGTTATGGCTAGCTGGCAGGCCGGCATCGACGTCGGCGGCACCAACACCGACCTCGTCCTGCTCGATTCCGAGAGCGGACAGTTCCGGGTCTCCAAGGTCCCGACCACCCCCGACGATCAGTCGCGCGGCGTGCTGGAGGGACTGCGTGAGGGCGGTATCGCCCTCGACGCGCTGGCGGCGGTGGTCCATGGCACCACCATCGCCACCAACGCCGTGCTCGAGCGCAAGGGTGTGCGCTGCGGGCTGATCACGACCCGCGGCTTCCGCGACGTGCTCGAGCTCGGCCGCCGCACCCGCCCGTACAACTACGGCATGATCGGGACCTTCGAGGCGCTCGTCGATCGGGAGCTCCGGATCGAGGTCGACGAGCGCCTCGATGCGCGCGGACGCGTGGTCACCCCGCTCGACGAGACCGGGGTCGCGGCGGCGGTGGACGCCTTGCTGGCCGCCGGCGCCCAGGCGCTGGTGATCCACTTCCTCCACAGCTACGCCAATCCGGCGCACGAGCAGCGCGCGGCGGCGATCGCGCGCGAGCGCTGGCCGAACGAGTTCGTGACCGTGAGCAGCGAGATCCTGCGCGAGGTCCGCGAGTTCGAGCGCGCGAGCACCGCGGCGGTCAACGCCTACGTGCAGCCGATCCTGGCGCGCTATCTGGGCCGGCTCGAGGGTCAGCTCACCGAGCACGGCTTTCCCCACCACCTGCTGGTGATGCAGGGCAACGGGGGCACCATGAGCGCCGCCATCGCGGCCCGTCAGCCGGTGCAGACCGTGATGTCGGGACCGGCCGCCGGCGCGATCGCGGCCGCACGAATCGGTGTCCAGTCCGGGTTCCCGAATCTCATCGCCTGCGACATGGGCGGCACCAGCTTCGACGTGAGCCTCATTCGCGGTGGCGAGCCGGCGCTGTCGGCGGAGAAGGATCTGGCCTACGGGGTGCCGGTGCGGGTGCCGATGGTCGACATCCACACCATCGGCGCGGGTGGGGGCTCGATCGCCCGCGTCGATGCCGGGGGAATCCTGCGCGTCGGTCCCGACAGCGCCGGCGCGGTGCCCGGACCGGTGTGCTACGGGCGCGGCGGGACGCTGCCCACCGTCACCGATGCCAACGTCGTGTTGGGCCGCGTCGACGCCTCCGGATTCGCCGGGGTCCACGGCAGTGCCGCACTCGACGCGGTGCGAGAGGCGATCGACCTCCACGTCGGCGGCCCGCTCGGTCTCGACACCGAGGCCGCGGCGGCCGCAATCCTCGCCGTCGCCGGCAATCAGCTCGCCTCGGCGATTCGCCTGGTCTCGGTCGAGAAGGGCAACGACCCGCGCGACTTCGCCCTCTTCGCGTTCGGCGGCGCGGGTCCGCTGCACGCGGTGTCGCTCGCCCGCGAGCTCGGGATCCCGCGCGTGCTGGTGCCACGCTTTCCGGGCATCACCTCCGCGCTGGGCTGCCAGCTCGCGAATCTGCGCCACGATTTCGTGCACACGGTGTGGCGGCCGCTCGCGGATGTGCCGCCGGCGGAGGCCGACGCGGTCCTCGCCGAGCACGCCGCGAGTGGGCGGCGCACGCTCGCGGAGGAGGCAGTGCCGGTCGAGGGCATCGAGGTGATCCACGAGGCCGATCTCCTCTACCGCGGCCAGTCCCACGTGTTCCGCGTGCCGGTCGCGAGCCCCGGCTTCGACGCCGGCGCGGTGCGCGCGGTCCTCGCCGAGCGCTATCGCGAGCGCTTCGAGATCACCCTCGACGAGATGACCCCGGTGCTCGCGAGCCTGCGCACCACGGTGGTCGGTCGACGGCCGGCGGTCGATCTCGGCCTGTTCCGCCCGACGCCCGCACGGAGCTCCGCGCCGCGGCATCGCGCGGTGCACTTCGGCGGTGGGCGCGTCGAGACCGCAATCCACGCGCGGGACGGGCTCGCGGTCGGTGACACCGTCGTCGGTCCGGCGATCGTCGAGCAGACCGACACCACGGTGGTCATCGACCCCGGCGCAACCGCGCGGATCGACGAGCTGGGCAATCTGGTGATCGAGGTCTCCTCGACCACCGCGGCGCGAGGAGCCTGAGCCATGAGCAGCACGGCGTCCCCCCTCGATCCGGTCACCCTCGCGGTGATCGAGAACGGACTCAAGCAGGTGTGCAGCGAGATGGATCTGGTGCACGAGAAGACCTCGTTCTCACCGGTGATCTCCGAGGCCTACGACCGGTCGAACGGCATCTATCACCGGGACACCGGGAAGATGATCGCCCAGGGCGAGCTCGGATTGCCGATCTTCCTCGGCGTGATGCAGTTCGCCACCCAGGCAGTGATCGAGCGCCGCAAGGATCTCGAGCCCGGCGACATCATCATCCAGAACGATCCCTACCTCGGCGGCACCCATCTCATGGACGTGAAGATGGTGATGCCGTTCTTCTATCAGGGTCGGCTGTGGTGCTACCTGTCCAATACCGGGCACTGGCCGGACACCGGCGGCATGGTTCCCGGTGGCTTCAACGCGACCGCGACCGAGATCGTCCAGGAGGGCCTTCGTCTCCCGCCGGTCAAGCTGGTGCGGCGTGGCGCGATCGTCCAGGACGTCGTCGACATCATCCTCAACAACATCCGTGTACCGGAGGAGCGCATCGGTGACATCCGCGCCCAGATCGGCGCATTGCGCACCGGCGAGAAGCGTCTCACCGCCCTCCTCGACCGCTACGGCGCGGACACCGTCGACGCCGCCATCGTCGAGCTCGAGCAGCGCTCCGAGCAGCAGATGCGCGCCTGCATCGCGGCGGTCCCCGACGGCACCTACAGCTTCACCGCCTGGGTCGACAGCGACGGCGTGGTCGACGAGCCACTCGCGGTCGCCCTCGACATGCGCATCGAGGGCTCCGAGGCGACGTTCGATTTCTCGCGCTCGAGCCCGCCGTGCCGTGGCCCGATGAACTCGGTGTGGGCGACCACCCGCTCGGCGGTCTACGTCGCGATGAAGCACATCTTTCGTGAGGTGCCGATCAACGCCGGCTGCTTCGCTCCGCTGCACATCCCGGTTCCGGAGGGCACGTTCCTCTACGCGCAGTACCCGCGTCCGGTTGCAGGGTGCGCGGCCGAGGTCGCCCAGCGCATCATGGAGGCGGTGTTCGGCGCCATGGGCCAGGCCATCCCCGAGCGCATGTTCGCGGCCCCGGCCGGGACCAGCGGGAATCTCGGCATCGGCGGGCACGACCCGGAGACGCACGGCAACTACATCATGTACTTCTTCTCCGGCGGCGGGTACGGAGGATGGTGGGAGACCGACGGCCTGACCAACGGCTGCTCGTCGGTCGGGATCTCGAAGACCCAGCCGGTCGAGATCCTCGAGCAGCACTACCCGCTGCTGTTCGAGGAGTACGCGTTGCGCGAGGGGTCGGGCGGGGCGGGTCGTCACCGCGGCGGCTTCGGCATCAGCTACCGCATCCGCCTGCTCCGTGGCGAGGCGAAGGCGTCGTTCCTGATGGACCATGGTCGCTACGGACCGCCGGGACTGATGGGCGGGGCGGACGGCGCGCCCAACGAGATCGCCATCTCGCAGCACGGCAACGTCGTCCAGCCCCCACATCGCTCGAAGGGCGCCGACTACGTGCTCACGCCGGGCGACTGGGTGCAGGTGCGCACACCGGGAGGTGGCGGCTACGGTCCGCCCTCGGCCCGCGACCCCGCCATGGTCGAGCGCGACCGGCGACGTGGTTACGGTGTCGACGTCGCCGACGATGCTTGAAGTTTTCCGCCGACGCGGGTGGCGCGCGCCCGAGCGAGCGCGCACACTCCACGGCGCCATCGACTCCAGGAGCCCGAGATGACCCCGACGATCATCAGCTGCGCCGTGACCGGCACCTTCCCGACCCGCGAGCACAACGAGAATCTTCCGGTCACCCCGGCCGAGATCGCCGAGGCCTGCATCGGCGCGGCGAAGGCGGGGGCCGCGATCTGCCACATCCACGTGCGCGACCCCGAGACCGGGCGCCCGAGCATGAAGCTCGAGCACTACAAGGAGGTGGTCGAGCGGATCCGCGCCAGCGACACCGACCTGCTGATCAACCTGACCACGGGACCGGGCGGGCGCTTCATGCCGAGCGACGACGAGCCGGCCAGGGCCGCTCCCGGCACCATGCTGACCACACCCGAGATCCGCACCGAGCACGTGGTCGAGCTCAAGCCGGACATCTGCAGTCTCGACCTGAACACGATGTGGTTCGGCGGCGGTGCGGTGATCAACTCCCCGCGCAGCATCCGCATCATGGCCGAGCGCATCTACGCGGCGGGGGTGAAGCCGGAGCTCGAGGTGTTCGACTCCGGCGACATCGCGCTCGCCCACGATCTCCTGGCCGAGGGCGTGCTCAAGGCGCCGTTGCTGTTCCAGATCGTCACCGGCATCAAGTACGGCTTCGTGTCGACGCCGGAGACGCTGGCCTACGCGCGATCGCTCCTGCCGGCCGGCTGCGCCTGGGCCGCGTTCGGCGCGAGTCGGATGGCGTTCCCGATGGCCGCGCAGGCCTTCCTGCTCGGCGGCCACGTCCGCGTCGGCATGGAGGACACGGTCTACCTCGCCAAGGGGGTGAAGGCGCCGAGCAATGCGGCGCTGGTGGCCAAGGCGCGGCACATCATCGAGGAGCTCGGAGGCGAGATCGCGACCGTCGACCAGGCGCGCGAGCTCCTCGAGCTTCCGGCGCGACGCTGAGCCGACGAGAGGGAGACGGTCAGATGGCGAGCGAGGCTCTGGCGCGGGTGGTGGCAGCCCGGCGCGCGAATCCCTACACCGCGGACAAGACGGTGGCGCAGCTGCGCGCCGAGACCGAGGCCGGCGGCGCCTCGATCCCACTGCCGTCCGGGGCGAGTCACCGCGCGGTCGACGCCGGTGGCGTGCCGGCAGAGTGGATCACGATGCCGGGCGCGCGCGACGACCACGTGTTCCTGTTCATGCACGGTGGCGGCTACTACCGCGGCTCGGTGGCAGCGACGCGCGCGACCGCGGCACGAATCTCTGCCGCCTGCGCCGCGCGCTGCCTGTCCATCGACTATCGGCTCGCGCCCGAGCATCCGTTCCCGGCCGCGGTCGAGGACGCGCTGGCGAGCTATGGCTGGCTGCTCGACGCCGGCGTCGCGCCCGGGCGCATCGTGGTCGGTGGGATCTCCGCCGGCGGCGGGCTGTGCCTCTCGCTGCTGCTCGCAGCGCGTGCGCAGGGCGTCCCGCTGCCGGCCGGCGCGGTGCCGATGAGCGCCTGGACCGACCTCTCCCAGAGCGGGGAGACGTTTCGCACCAAGGCCGACGTCGACCCGTCGATCAGCAAGCCCTACCTCGACCGCATGGCGGCCTACTACCTGGCCGGCGCGGATCCGCGTACCGCCCTCGCCTCGCCGCTGTTCGCCGACCTCGACGGGCTGCCGCCGATGCTGGTGCAGGTGGGAACCGCCGAGACCATGCTCGACGACAGCGTCGCATTCGCGGCCCGCGCCGAGGCGGCCGGGGTGACGGTGACGCTCGAGCAGTGGGACGACATGGTCCACGGCTGGCACGGCGCGGCGCACGTGCTGCCCGAGGGGCAGCAGGCCATCGACCGCATCGGGGAATTCTTCCGGGCACGCACCGCCTGAGCGGCCGCCGGCCGATGCCCGCCCCTCACAACTCCGGGCGAGAGGGGCGAATGCGTGCGAACGCCGCGCACGCCACCGCGCTCATCGCCGCCAGGAGCAGGAACGCCGGCTCGTAGCGACCGGCCGCGGCCACCACTGCCGACACCAGCAACGGGCCGCTGACCAGCGCGGCATAGGCGAAGAACAGCACGCCCCCGGTCGCCTGGCCGGTACCGGTGCGCAGGCCCAGCCGCGCCACCTCGGCCAGAAAGACGCCGTACCATCCCGAGCTGCCGATACCGGCGAGGACGCAGACGAGCCCGAGGGCGCCGGTCGACCAGCTGGCGTCGAATCGCGCCGTCAGCACCCCGGCCACCACCGCGACCGCAGCCACCGTGCTCAGCACCCCACGCGCCCCACCGATGCGGTCGGCGAGCCAGCCGAGGAGCACTCGCGAGACGGCCGCGCCCGCCTGCAGCGCCGCGAACAGTCCCCCCGCGACCGCGAGATCGCGGCCCACCGCCTCGACCAGATAGGCCACGGTGAACGACTGGTAGCTCCCATGGGCGACCATCAGCGCGACGCCGCCGATCGTGATCCGACGCAAGCCCGGGTCGCGCATCACCACGCGCATCGACTCCAGTGGCGACGGCGCCGCCCCGCCGCCGGCAAGTCGCTCCCGCGGGTCCAGCCGACGACGCACCGGCTCGACCATCAGCGCCGCGAGGACACAGAAGGCCGCGGTCGCGACCAGCGCCGCGCGCCAGCCCCCGAAGGTGACCGCCACCGGCAGCGCGAGCCCGGCCAGCATCGCACCGAGCGCAGCACCGCTTTGCTTGACCGAGAACGCGAGCCCGCGGCGGCGTGCCGGCACCGCGGTGGCGAGGACCTGACTGCCGGAGGGGGTGTTCGGGCCGTAGGCCGCGCCGGCGACCAGCGCCGCGAGCGCGGTGAAGCCGACCGTCGGGACCAGCGCGAGCAGCAGTCCGAGGCCCGAGCCCGCCACCGCGAGCTGATTGGTTCGCACCGCACCGAGTCGGGCGATCAGCCCGCCACTCGCGAGCGAGAGCACCGTCGCCGCGGCGAACCACACGCCGGTGTACACGCCCACCAGGCTCGCGTCGACGCCGAGCTCGGCTGCCAGCTCCGGCGCGACGACCGGGACCGCGGCGATCGCGGCCGAGCCGGCGACCTGCGTCCACAGCATCGCCACCAGCGGGACGAGGTATGCGCGTTGGGCGCTCATCAGGGCGCGCCCCCGTGTCGGCGCGTCCCCAGGGCTCGGGGAGTGGCGCTCAGAGTGGGTTCGCCTGGCTCGCGCGCGCGGCGTTGTAGCGTTCGAGGCGCAGGCGATAGCGCTCCGACATCGCGCCACCACTCACCGCTGCCGCGCCGGCGGCGGGCAGCTCCGCGGCGCGGTGACAGGCCACCGCATGCCCGCCGTCGTCTCGCAGCGTCGGCTCCTCCTCGCGGCAACGGGCCTGCGCGAACGGGCAACGGGTGTGGAAGCGACAGCCGCTCGGCGGCGCCAGCGGGCTCGGCACGTCGCCCTCGAGAATGGTGCGATTGCGCTCCACCGTCGGGTCCGGAATCGGGATCGCGGACATGAGCGCGCGGGTGTACGGGTGTCGCGGCTCACGGAAGAGGTCGCGGGTCGGCGCCAGCTCGACGATCTTGCCGAGATACATCACCGCCACCCGGTCGGCGATGTGGCGCACGACCGCGAGATCGTGGGCGATGAACACGTAGGCGAGCCCCAGCTCGCGCTGCAGGTCCTGGAGCAGATTGATCACCTGCGCCTGGATCGAGACGTCGAGCGCCGAGACCGGCTCGTCGCACACGATCAGTCGCGGGTCGACCGCGAGCGCACGGGCGATCCCGATGCGCTGGCGCTGCCCGCCGGAGAACTCGTGCGGATAGCGCACCGCGTGCCAGGGCGAGAGGCCGACCACCCGCAGCAGCTCCTGGATCCTGGCCTCGGCATCGGCCCCACTCGCGAGCTGATGCACCGCGAGCGGCTCGGCCAGCACCTGGTGCACGGTCATGCGCGGGTTCAGCGAGGCGAAGGGGTCCTGGAAGATGATCTGCATGTGCCGGCGCAGCGCGCGCAGCGCCTCGCCATCGAGCCCGACGATGTCCTGTCCCTGGAAGCGGACCGAGCCGGCGGTCGGGTCGAGCAGTCGCAGCACCAGTCGACCGGTGGTCGACTTCCCGCATCCGCTCTCCCCCACCAGACCGAGCGTCTCGCCGGCGCGCACGTCGAAGCTCACGCCGTCGACGGCACGAACCTCACCGACCGTGCGCGAGAACACCAGGCCGCGGGTGACCGGGAAGACCTTGACCAGGTCTCGCACCGAGAGCAGGGGCGTGTCGTCCCGCGCCGTGCTCACGCCACCGCCTCCAGGGGGATCTTCCAGCACGCCGCGCGATGCCCGTCGCCAGCCTCCGCGAGCGACGGCGGCTCCCTGCGACAGCGATCGTCGGCGAACGGGCAGCGCGGATTGAACTTGCAACCGGGCGGCATCGCGTAGGGATTCGGCACCGTGCCCTCGATGATCGCGAGACGCTCCTCCTCCACGTGCATCTTCGGCACCGAGCCGAGCAGGCCGAGCGTGTACGGGTGCTGCGGATCGCTGAACAGCGCCCGCACCGGCGCCTCCTCGACGATCCTCCCCGCGTACATCACCACCACCCGGTGGGCGAGCTCGGCAACCACCCCGAGGTCGTGGGTGATGAGGATGATCGCGGTGCCGGTCACCTGCTGCAGCTCGCGCAGCAGGTCGAGGATCTGGGCCTGGATGGTGACGTCGAGGGCGGTGGTCGGCTCGTCGGCGATCAGCAGCTTCGGACGACAGGCGAGCGCGATCGCGATCATCGCGCGCTGACGCATGCCACCGGAGAGCTGGTGCGGATAGTCGCGCGCGCGCTCGGCGGGCGAGGGAATGCCGACCTGGTGCAGCATCTCGACCGCGCGATCCCACGCCGCACGTCGGCCGACCGGCTCGTGCATCAGGATCCCCTCGACGATCTGATCGCCGATGGTGTAGACGGGGTTCAGCGAGGTCATCGGCTCCTGGAAGATCATCGAGATCTCGCTGCCTCGCAGGCGCCGCATCTCGCGCGACGAGAGCCGCAGCAGGTCCCGCCCTCCGAAGCGAATGCTTCCCCCCGCGATCACCCCCGGTGGGCTCGGCACCAGGCCCATGATCGACAGCGAGGTGACGCTCTTGCCGCAGCCGGATTCACCGACGATGCCGAGCGTCTCGCCCCTTCGCACGTCGAAGCTCACGTCGTCGACCGCCCTGAACACCCCTTCGCTGGAGCGAAAGTGGGTCGACAGGCCGTTGACCTCGAGCAGGGTGCCGTCGTCCATCGACATCTTCAGTCATTGCCCCCCGACGCGCCGCCGAGACCGCCGCGCCCGGTGTTGGGTCGGGTGGCGGGCGGCCACCTCGCGCGCGCCCGCCACCCGCTTCGGCGTCACTTCATCGCCAGACCGAGGCCCTTGTAGAGCCCGCACCCGTAGATGCCGTGGGCCCGAATCGGCTGCAACTTCGCACTGCTCACCAGGAACAGCGGCTCGTGCACGATCGGCACCCACACTGCCGCGTCGTGGACCTGGCGCTGCACCTTGCCGAGGAGCGCGGCACGGTCGGCGTCGGTCAACGCGGCATTGGCCTGGGACAGCCACTCGTCGGTCTGCTTGTTCTCCCAGTTCATGCGGTTCGGGGTCGGCATGTTCTTCGACGGGAAGTACAGGTTGAGCGCATCCCCGGCGCTGACGTAGGGGTAGCTCATCGCGTACATGTCGAAGTCCTGCTTCGCCAGCAGACCCCAGATCACGGTGGCGTCGTGGATCTCGATGTTCATCTCGACGCCGATCTTGCGCAGATCGCCCTGCATCGCTTCCAGCATGTCGCGGTTCAGGGTGCCGGCGAAGCCGTAGGTGCGGAACGACAGCCGCTTGCCGTCCTTCGCGCGCACCCCGTCCGAGCCGGGCTTCCACCCCGCGTCGTCGAGCATCTTGCGCGCCTTGTCGGGGTCGTAGCCGAAGTGACCGAGGTCCATCCCGGCGTCGTAGTCCAGCACCTTCGGCGAGATGTAGGCGTAGGCCGGCTCCGCGAGGCCGAAGTAGACGCTCTCGGCCAGCGCCTTCTGGTCGATCGCGAGGTTGATGGCCTTGCGCACGACCTCGTCGCTCACCCCGTCACGCGTGATCTTCATGCCGACGTACTGGGTCCAGAAGTACGCCTCGGCCTGACTCACGCTCATGTTGGGCATCGCTTCCAGCTCCGCCATCGCCCAGTACGGCACGTACTGGGTGACGTCGATCTGACCGGTCTTGAGCGACGCGACGCGGGTGCCCTCCTCCGGCACCACCTTCCACACCACCTTGTCGACCTGCGCCTCCTTGTGCTCGTAGAACGGGGGGCCCCAGTCGTAGCCGACGTGCTTGCGCATCACGACCTCGTTGCGCGGCTCCCAGCTCTCCATGCAATAGGGACCGGTGCCGTCGAACGGCTTCACCCCGTAGTCGTCGCCGAGCGCGTTGACCTGGTCGATGTTGAGCACGGTGTGGTTGTGCTGCGTCATCTGGAACAACAGCTCCGAGTACGGCTGCTTCAGCTTGTACTCGAGGGTGTGATCGTCGATCACGGTGAGCGCGTCGACGGGGCCGGCGCGGGTCTTGGTCACACCCTTCGGATGCGCGAGCCAGCGGTCGATGGAGGCCTTCACGTCGTTGGCGGTGAAGGCCTTCCCGCTGCAGAACTTCACGCCCTGCTTGAGCTTGAAGGTGTAGGTGAGGCCGTCGTCGGAGACCGTCCAGCTCTCGGCGAGCCCGGGACGGATCGTCTTCATGTCGTAGTCGAGGGTCACCAGCGTGTCGCCGACCATGAACATGATCTCGGCGGTTCCACGGGCGGTGGAGATGTGGGGGTCATAGCGATCGGTGTCGATCTGACGGGCGACCGTCACCGTCGACTGGGCGGCGGCCGGTCCCGCCACCAGGGCGGCTCCGAGCAGCGAGAGGGTCGCGGCGCAACGCGTTGCAGGTCTCATCTCGTCCTCCTCCGTTCACGAGGGGCACGGCGCTCGGCCGTCCCGGTCACTGGCGCATGCGCGGGTCGAGGACGTCGCGCATGGCGTCGCCCAGCAGGTTTGCTGCCAGCACGATCAGAAAGATCGCCACGCTCGGGATGGTGGCCACGTGGGGGCGGAAGGAGAGGAAGTTCCGTCCCTCCGCCGCCATCGTGCCGAGCTCGGCGATCGGTGGTTGCGCGCCGAGCCCGAGGAAGCTCAGCGCGGCGCCGAGCAGGATGGTCTGCCCGAACTGCAAGGTGAGGTAGACCAGGATCGTCGACAGACAGTTGAGCGTGAGGTAACGCCAGATCAGGACCCGCTCACGCACACCGACCGCGCGCCCGGCCTCGAGATAGTCCTGCTGCATGACCACCGTGGCCGCACCGCGGGTGACCCGCGCGACGGACGGAATGGCCGACACGGTGAGCGCCACGATCAGGGTATCCACCCCCGGACCGAGTAGCGCCGCGATCGCCAGGCCGAACAGGATCGACGGAAAGGACAGCAAGATGTCCACGATCCGCATCAGGAGGTTCTCGAGCCGCCGGTAGTAGGCGGCCATGATGCCCATCAGCGCGCCGATGAAGCCGCCCATCAGCACCGCCGAGACGCCGATGACCAGGGTCGTGCGGGTGCCGTAGAGCAGCCGCGTGACCATGTCGCGGCCCTGGGTGTCGGTGCCGAGCACGAAATCGCCGCCCGGCGGTTTGAGCCGCAGACGGATGTTGTTGTCGTAGGGATCCGCGGGCGCGAGCAGCGGCGCGAAGATCGCGGCCAGCACCACCAGGACGAGGAACGCCCCCGCGGCCACCGCCACCTTGTCGCGCAGCAGACGTCGCCACGGCGAGAGCGGCCGCACGGTGGACTCCACCGGTGCAGCGGGGCGGTCGCTGCTCATCGCCACCGGCTCGCTCATGCTCGCCGCACCCGCGGATCGAGAAAGGCGTAGAGCAGGTCCACGATCAGGTTGACGACGATGAAGGAGATGGCGAGCACCAGGATCGCGCCCTGGGCGAGCGGGAAGTCGCTGGAGATGATGGCGCCGACCGCCAGCCGACCGACCCCCGGCCACGCGAACATCGTCTCCGTCACCACCGCGCCACCGAGCAGGAAGCCGACCTGCAGGCCGACCAGGGTGATCACCGGGATCAGCGCATTGCGCAACGCATGGCGGACCACCACCCGCCGCTCGTAGACACCCTTGGCGCGCGCGGTGCGCACATAGTCGGCCCCGAGCACCTCCAGCACCGAGGTCCTGGTCATGCGCGCGACCGGGCCGACGAAGATCCCCCCGAGCGTGATCGCGGGCAGCGCGATCGAGCGCAGCCCGTCGATGCTCCACAGCGGACCCCCGCGCCCGAGATAGGGCAGGAGGTTCCACTTGGTGCCGACGTACTGGATCAGCATCAGACCGAACCAGAAGATCGGCATCGAGACGCCGGCCACCGACAGCGCGACCACGCCGCGGTCGACCAGGGTTCCACGACGCACCGCCGCCACCGTGCCGAGCACGATGCCGAGCGGCACCGCCCAGATCAGGCTCGCGATCATCAGCTCGACCGTCGGCCCGATGGTGTTCCCGAGCTCGTCGAGCACCGGGGTGTTGGAGATGAACGATCGCCCAAGGTCGCCTTGCAGGACCCGCCAGAGATAGAGCAGGAACTGGTAGACGAGCGGCTCGTTGAGCCCCATCGACTCGCGGATGCTCGCGATCTCCTCCGGCGACGCGGTCGGGCCGGCGAGGACCGCCGCCGGATCGGTCGGAATCACCTGCAACATCGCGAAGCCGATGGCGAGCACCCCGAGCAGCACGGGGATCGAGATCAGGAGGCGATGCAGGATGTGGCGGGACAAATCGAAGCGCTCTGCCGCGGGCCAGTGGGTGCGCGGTGGGATCGCCGCGCCGCCGGGCGCGCGCTGCCGAGCCCCGCGCTGCGCCGGCCGAAGGCTAGCGCAGCGCCGTCACGACCAGCAAGCACGGATCGCAGCCGCGACGCGCGGCCCCGATCGCGCGCACCGCGGTGGCGCGCGCAGCGCCCCGGACCACCTCGGTTGCCCTCTCCCGGTGCACCGCAGCGGCGCGCTCAACGCGCATCGTCGAGGGCCCGGGCGAGCAATTCCAACGCCCCGCGCGCGAAGGCCCACATGTTGGGCTCGCGCGCCGCGCTCCGGGTTTCGATGGTGACCACCATCTCCACCGGTCCCGCCACCGCGATGCACGCGTGCCCGGCGTCGTCACCGTAGCGATTCCCGGTCGGCCCCGCGGCGCCGGTCTCCGCCAGTCCCCAGTCGGCGCCGAGCCGCGCGCGCACGGTGCGGGCGGCGAGCAGCGCGTAGGGCTCGGAGGCCGAGCGCGTCTCGGGCGGCAGGACCGCCGGCAGGTCGAGCAGCGCGGCGCGCGCCGCGCCGGTGTAGACGACGCCACCCCCGAGGTAGAAGGCCGAGGCCCCGGGGACCGCGAGCAGCGCGGCGCTGACCAGCCCACCGCTCGAGGACTCGGCCACCGCGATCGTCTCTCCCCGTGCGCGCAGGGCGGCGCCCACCGCCGCCGACATCTCGGTCAGAACCATCGCGAAAGCTCCCGTGTCGTGTGCCGGAGATTCAGATCCAGTCGTGCTCACGCGCCTGGCGTGCCTCGAAGGCGAGGATCGCGGCCTCGTGGCCGAGGGTGAGGCCGACGTCGTCGAGCCCCTCGAGCAGGCGCTTCTTGTCGAAGGCGTCGATCTCGAAACGATGGGTCGCGCCATCGGGCGCGACCACCTGCTGCGCCGGGAGATCCACCGTGACCTCGCCCCCCGGCGCGGCGTGCAGTGCGGCGCGCATGGCGTCACAGGTGGCGCGCGGCAGCCGCACCGGGAGCACCCCGTGGCGGATGCAGTTGTTGTAGTGGATGTCCCCGAAGCTCGGCGCGACGACGCAGCGGATGCCGTTGGCGAGCAGCGCGTAGACCGCGTTCTCGCGCGACGAGCCGCAGCCCCAGTTCACGTCGGCGACGATGATTCGCCCACCGCGGAACTCGGGCCGGTTGAGCACGAAGTCGGGGCGCACGGCGCCGTCGGCGTCGAAGCGGAGATCGTGGAACAGAAAGCGATCGTAACCACCGTCCGACGGCAGACGGCGGAGGAACCGGGCGGGGATGATCTGGTCGGTGTCGCAGTTGGCGATGTCGACCGGGACAGCGACCGCGCGCAAGGTGACGAACGGCTCCATCTCAGCGCTCCCCGAGCAGTGCGCGGACATCGACGAAGTGCCCGCTGACCGCGGCCGCGGCGGCCATCGCCGGGCTGACCAGGTGGGTGCGGCTGCCCTGGCCCTGCCGGCCACGGAAGTTGCGGTTGCTGGTCGACGCGGAGCGCTCTCCCGGCGCCAACAGGTCGCCGTTCATGCCCACGCACATCGAGCAACCGGGCAGTCGCCATTCGAAGCCCGCGTCGCGAAACACCGCGTCCAGCCCCTCGGCCTCGGCCTGCGCGCGGACGAGCCCCGAGCCCGGCACCACCAGCGTCGGGACGACGGCCCGCCGCCCGCGCGCCACCGCCGCCGCAGCACGGAGATCCTCGATGCGCGCGTTGGTGCAGGCACCGATGAAGACGCGATCGACGGCGACGTCGGTGATCGCGCAGCCGGGCGCGAGCGCCATGTAGTCGAGCGCGGCGGCGATCGCCGCCCGCCGCTCGGGGTCGCTCTCCGCCTCGGGATCCGGCACCCGCTCGGTGACGGCCACCGCGTCCTGGGGGCTGTTGCCCCAGGTCACCATCGGCGCCACCGCATCGCCGTCCAGCGTGACCTCGCGATCGAAGTGCGCGCCGGCGTCGCTCGGTAGCGTCTGCCAGTCGGCCAGCGCGCGCTCCCAGCGCGCGCCGGTCGGCGCCAGAGGCCGGCCCTCGACGTAGCGAAAGGTGGTCTCGTCGGGGGCCACCATTCCCATTCGCCCACCGGCCTCGATGGTCATGTTGCAGAGCGTCAGTCGCCCTTCCATCGACAGGCCCCGCACCGCGCTGCCGGCGTACTCGATGGCATGGCCGGTCCCACCGTCGGCGCCGATGGCGCGGATGATGGCGAGGATCAGGTCCTTGCCGGTGACCCCGGGACCGAGGCGGCCGTCGACCGTGATACGCATGGTGCGCGGGCGGCGCTGCCACAGCGTCTGCGTCGCCAGCACGTGGGCGACCTCCGATGCGCCGATGCCGAAGGCGATGCAGCCGAGCGCGCCGTGGGTCGAGGTGTGGGAGTCGCCGCAGACCATGGTGAGGCCCGGGAGGGTGATGCCCTGCTCGGGCCCGACGACGTGCACGATGCCCTGGCGCACGTCGCCCAACGGGAAGAGCTGGACACCGAAGTCGGCGGCGTTGGTGTCGATGGCGCGGATGATCTCCCGCGCGCGCGGATCCGCCACCGCGTCCACGCAGCGGGTATCGGTCGGGACGTAGTGATCCGGGGTGGCCCAGGTTCGGTCCGGACGGCGCACCGTGCGCCCGGCCGCGCGCAGCTGGCCGAAGGCATTGAACGAGCCGTCGTGGCACAGGTGGCGGTCGATGTAGAGCAGGCTCTGGCCATCCTCGCGCTCGACCACCAGATGACGGTCCCAGATCTTCTCGAACAGCGTGCGCGCAGTCATCGACTCCCCTCGGGCGCGCCGCGGTCGGCGCATCACCTGGCGGGATTGTGCGTCGACACACCGCCCAGGTGAAGCGTGGCCGTAAGGTCGCGGTAAGGTCGGCGGGCGATCGTTGGCACATCGAACCCGGGCAACCGGACCCGTTCACCGCCCGGCGCCGCCTCACGCCTCGCGACGCCCGGCCCGTGCCAGAGTCGGAGGTCAGTCGACCGTGCGCAACCCTCAGCCCAGCACCCCTCGTCGCCCGTCTCGCCTCGCCCACCTTCGGCCGCACCTCGCCGGGCTGGCGCTCTTCGTGGCCTGCGCCGCGGCGCAGGCGGCGGGCATTCCACCCACCGGCGCGCTCGAGTTCACGGTGCTGCGCAACGGCTCGGAGGTGGGTCACCACTCGGTGGTGTTCTCGCACCAGGGCGACCGCGTCGACGTGGCGGTGCGCACCAGCGTGAACGTCAAGATCCCCCTGGTCGGGATCTCGGTCTACCACTTCGAGCACGAGGGCCGCGAGTCCTGGCGCGACGGCTCCCTGGTCGCGCTGACCTCGACCACCGACGACGACGGCACCGCCCACAGCCTCGACGTGCGCCGCGAGTCCGAGGGCCTGGTGGTTCGCAGTGACGTCACCGAGCACACCAGCGGCCCCGGCGCGATTCCCGCCAGTCTCTGGAACCCGGCCCTGGTGCAGCAGACGGCGCTGCTCAACACCCTCGACGGGACGATGATGCCGGTCACCGTCGCCGACCTGGGTGCCGAGTCCATCACCGTCCACGGGCAGCCGGTGCAGGCTCGCCACTACGCGGTGTCCGGCGGACTGGCTCGCGATGTCTGGTACGATTCCGCCGGCGTGCTCGTCCAGGTGCGCTTCAAGGCCAAGGACGACTCCGACATCCAGTACGTCCTGCGGTGACCACCGTCGCATGCGCATTCTGCTGGTCGAGGACAATGCCCGGCTTCGCACCCTCGTCGCCGAAGGCCTGAGCCAGGCCGGGATGACGGTCGACGCGCTCGGCACCGCGCGCGAGGCCGCGGGGGCGCTGGCGACCGTTCGCTACGATGCCGGCGTGCTCGACCTCGGCCTCCCCGACGGTGACGGGATGGCCGTCCTGCGCGAGGCGCGCGAGCGCGGGTTGCAGACGCCGCTGCTGCTGCTGACCGCGCGCGACGGCCTCTCCGACCGCGTCGGCGGGCTCAACGCGGGCGCCGACGACTACCTCACCAAGCCGTTCGCGATGGCGGAGCTGGTGGCCCGGCTCAAGGCGCTGATGCGCCGGCCGGGCGGCGCGCTCGGGGTCACGCTCGGGCTCGGCAACGTCGCCTTCGACACCGTCGCACGCGAGGCGAGCGTCGACGGCGTCGCGATGCCGATGTCGCGCCGTGAGACCGATCTCCTCGAGCACCTCCTGCGCCGTGCCGGCCGAGTGGTGGCGAAGGCCGCGCTCGAGGACGCGGTCTACGGCTTCGACGACGAGCTGGCCTCCAACGGGCTGGAGGTGGCGATCCACCGGTTGCGCAAACGCCTCCAGGGCGCCGGCGCCGACGTCCGCATCCACACCCTGCGCGGCGTCGGCTACATGCTGAGAGCGTGAGTCGACCGCGCGCGGCTGCGCCCCGACGGCCGGCCAGGCCGCTGCTGCGGTCGGTGTTCTGGCGCGTCGGGGCGACCATGTTCGCCGCGGTGTCGCTGGTCACGGTGGTGCTTGCGCTGCAGTTTCGCGGCCACGTCGACACCCTGCGGGACCGTTCCCTAGACGGCCAGGCGGCGGATGTGGCCCGCCACCTCGCGCGTGGCCCCGGTGGCGCGGTGACCGTCGACCTCCCCCCGGCGCTCGCCGCCGCCTATCGCACCGAGCACGCACGCTACCGCTACGCGGTGGTCGACGCCTCGGGCACGCTGCTCGCCGGCTCGCCCGGGGTCGAGGCACCGCTCGCGCCGCGCACCGCCAGCCGCGACGACCGCTACTTCAGCACCCTCGACCCGTCGACCGGACGGCGGTACTTCGGTGCCTCCCTGGAGACCACCGGCGCGCTCGGTCCATTCACCGTGCAGGTCCAGCAGAGCGCCGAGCACCAGGACGTGCTGGCCGACACGTTCCTCGACGAGCTCGCCGACGAGGTGCTGTGGGTGGTGGTGCTGGTGTTCGCGGCCATCCTCGCCGTGACCTACTGGACCCTGCACGGCGCCCTGGCCCCGATCTCCGAGGTCGCCGCGCGCGCGCGGACCATCGGGCCCGGCTCCCTCGACCAGCGCCTGCCGGTGGAAGGGCTGCCGGACGAGGTGTCGACGCTGGTCCGCGCGGTCAACGACGCCCTCGACCGGGTCGAGACCGGCTTCGAGCGCGAGCGCCGGTTCACCGCCGATGCCGCGCACGAGATGCGCACGCCGCTCGCGGTCCTGCGCGCCCATCTCGACAGCACCGGCAGCGAGGTGAGCGCGCGCCTCGGGCGGGATCTCGCGACGCTCGAGCGCGTGGTGGCGCAGCTCCTGCGGCTGGCTCAGGTCGATGCGTTGGAGGTCGGGCCCGATGCCCGCGCCGATCTCCATGCGGTGGCCCTCGACGTGGCGATGATGATGGGCCCGCAGGCGGTCGACGCCGACCACGGGCTCGCGGTGCTGGGCGAGACTGGGGTCGAGGTGCACGGCTCCGCCGACGCGGTGGGCGTGGCGTTGCGCAACCTCGTCGAGAACGCGATCACCTACTCCCCCGCCGGCACCGACGTCGAGGTCGAGATCCTCGCCAGTCCCCATCCCGCGGTACGGGTCCTCGACCGTGGCCCGGGCATCGCCGAGGCCGACCGGGGGCGCGTGTTCGAGCGCTTCTGGCGCAAGGGCGACGACGGCACCAGCGGCTCCGGCCTCGGCCTGTCGATCGTCGAGCGCATCGCGCGTGCCCACGGGGCTCGGGTCGAGATCGCGGACCGCCCCGGCGGCGGCGCGATGATCACCATCGCATTCGTCGGCGAGCAGGGATCCGTCGACTGACCCCGACCGGTAATGCCCCGGTAAGGCGCCACCCGCAACCTGCACGTGTCTCGACCGGCCAGGGCTCCGTCCCGGAGGCACGAATGCGACCGATACTCGTCCCGCCAGACCACCCACTGCGCGCCGCGACCGAGCACATGGTCCGCGACGCGTACGCCGCGCGCTACGGCGCCAGCCTGGGCGCGCTGCCACCGTTGCTGGCGGCAGTGCTCGACGCCACCGGTGCGCCGGCCTGCGCGGCCGGGCTCCGCGACGCCGAGAGCGGCTTCTTCTCCGAGTGCTACCTCGAGGTTCCGGTCGAGTCGCGTCTCGCCAGCCTGGCTCGGTGTCCGGTGGCGCGTGACAGCGTGCTGGAGGTGACGAGCCTCGCCGCGCGCTCCCCGGGGCTCACCGCGACGCTGGTCGGATTCGTGCTCACCCACGGTCGCGATGCCGGCAAGCGCTGGGGCATCTTCACCGCCACCGCGACGTTGCGCCGCGCGCTGGCACGCCGCGGCATCGTCGCCAGCCTGCTCGCCCCGGCCGACGCGAGCCGGGTCCCGGATCCGGAGCGCTGGGGCAGCTACTACGCGTGCGATCCCTGGGTCTGCGTGGTGGGCGCGGACGCGGCGGAGGTCTCGTCGTCCCGTCCCCGCTTGCCGGAGGTGCCCGAGGTTGCGTGACGTCCTCGAGTCCCTCGCCGATCGCGGCCGCCTGACCCCTGACCGCCCGGTCCTCGACGACGCCGAGGAGACGGTCGGCTGGCGTGCCCTCGGGGCGCGGGTCGACGCCGCCTGTCGGTCGATGCCGGACCACGCCGCGACGGTGGCGATCAGCGGTCCGGAGGGTATCGGCTGGGTGGTCGCCGACCTCGCCGCATCGGTGCTCGGACGGCGGGTGGTGCCGGTGCCGAGCTTCTTCAGTCCCGGCCAGGTCGCGCACCTGGTCGCCGATGCCGGTGTCGACCTGCTGCTGCACCCCCCGGGCCATCCGGATCCGCGCGTCCCGGTCGAGGTGCCGCGGCTGGCGCTCGAGCGCCCACCCCTGGGGGCGTCGACCACGAGCCGCCCGCCGGCCTATGCCGGGGGCGCCGAGCGCGTGGTCTACACCTCGGGCACCACCGGCAAGCCGAAGGGCGTGGTCCACGGTGATCGCCAGCTCGAGCACGCCATCGGTGCACTGGCCAGCGCGGCGGGGGCGAGCGACGCCGATCACCACCTGACCGCCCTCCCCTACGCGCTCCTGCTGGAGCAGATCGCGGGCATCTTCCTGCCGCTACTGGTCGGCGCCCGGGCGAGCGTCCGACCCGGCCCCATCGGTGCCGCCCTCGGCGGTGACGTCGCCCCCATCGGCCGACTCCTCGGTCGCATCCGCCCCACCACCACCGTCCTGGTGCCGCGCCTGCTCGCCGGGCTGGTGGCCCTCGGCCGGGTGGGCCGACTATCGACCGGCGGTCGTCTCCGCCTCGCTGCCGTCGGCGGGGCGCCGGTGCCGGGGCCGATCGTGCGCGCCGCCCGCGAGCTCGGCATCCCGGTACGCCGCGGCTACGGGCTGTCGGAGTGTTGTGCGGTCGCCGCCCTCGAGCGCGCAGACTCCGACGACGACCCCGTCGCCCGTCCCGCGCTCTGCGGACGCCCCCTGCCCGGGCTCGAGATCACCCTCGAGGACGGGGAGATCGTGATCGCCGGCCCCACCGTCATGAACGGCTATCTCGGTCGCCCGCCCCTCGGCGCGGCGCGATGGCGCACCGGCGATCTCGGGCGACTCGGCCGTGACGGCGAGCTCGAGGTGCTCGGGCGCCGCGACCGCCGGCTGGTCCTGGCCGATGGACGCAACGTCGCGCCGGAGTGGGTCGAGGCCGCGGTGCTCTGCGACCCGCGGGTGCGCTGGGCGCGGTTGGCCGCCGAGGACGGTGCGCCGATCCTCGACCTGGTGCCGGAGCCGGCGACGCTCGACTGGGCCGACGGCGCCGAGGATGTGGAGCTCCGCACCTTCGTCGAGGGACTCCTCGCGGCACTGCCGCGCTATGCGTGGCCGGTCCGCGCGCGTTGGTTGGACGCCCCCGAGGCGCCGTGCCGCCGCGGCGTCGCCATCGCCCCGACCATGCCCTGTCCGACCGACGACACCCCCGCCACCCTCGACGGAGCCGAGCCCACGTGACCGTGCAACGCGCTTTCTACCAGCAGCTCCTCGACCGCACCCGGGTCGAGCGCGAGCGATTCCTCGCCATCGGCATCATCCAGCGCGCGTTGCGCGGCGACGTCGACCGCTCCCTGTATCTGCGCTACCTGGAGCAGGCGTACCACCACGTCCGCCACACCTGCCCGCTGCTCGGTGCCGCCCTGTCGCGATGCGCGCCGACCGATGCTCGGTTGCGCGACGCGTTGCTCGCCTACATCGAGGAGGAGCGCGGGCACGAGGCGTGGATCGCCGACGACATCGCCGCGCTCGGCGGGGACGTCGCGCGGCTCGCAGCGAGCGACGGCTCGCCGCCGGTGCGGGTGATGGTCGGCTACGCGTACTACCTGGTGGACCGCGTCAGCCCCTATGCGCTGCTCGGCATGGTCCACGTCCTGGAGGGGCTCTCGGTGCATCTCGCCGACGCCGTCGCCAACGCCCTCGGCCACAAGCTCGGCGGCGGCGGTGACGCCGGCTTCTCCTATCTGCGCTCCCACGGCAGTCTCGACCAGTCTCACGTGCGGTTCTTCGCCGAGCTGGTCGACGGCATCGAGGACGCACGCGCCCGCGAGGCGGTGGTCGACGCCGCCGCGGTCATGTACGGGCTGTTCGGAGACGTCTTCCGCTGGCTCGAGGACACCGCCGGGGAGGCCCGTGATGCAGCGTGACCCTCGCCCCGTCGCCCTGATTACCGGTGCCGGGAGCGGTATCGGGCGCGCGCTGGCCATCGAGGGCGCTCGCCGCGGTCGGGCGCTGGTCCTGGTCGGCCGGCGCACCTCGGCACTGGCCGAGACCGCCACCCTGTGCGATCAGCCCTGTCTGCAGGTCGGGGCCGACCTCACCACCGCCGGCGGTCGCGCCGAGGTCGTGCGGGTCGTGGCCGAGTCGGTGGGTCGGCTCGACCTCCTGCTCAACAACGCCGGCGTGGTCGCCGCGTGCCCGTTCGCCGAGACCTCCGACGCCGCCCTGGAGCGGATGGTTGCGCTCAACCTCGTCGCCCCGGCGGCGCTGACCCGCGACCTGCTGCCGTGGCTGCGACGCGGCAGCGCACCGCGGGTGGTCAACGTGGGCTCGATGTTCGGTGACATCGCCTTCCCGATGTTCGCCGGCTACTCGGCGACCAAGTTCGGGCTCCGCGGGCTGTCCGACGCGCTTCGCCGTGAGCTCGCGGGCGACGGTATCGGCGTGACCTACGCCGCGCCACGCGCCACCGCCACCCCGGCGGCCGACGGCTTCGCGCACCTGATCGAGCCGATGCGGATGCGACTCGACGCGCCCGAGCGGGTCGCCGCCCGCATCTGGCGTGCCGCCGAGCGCGGGGCACGCAGCGTCTATCCGCGTGGCCCGGAGATGCTCTTCGTCGCCATCCAGCGGCTGTTCCCCGCGTTGGTGGATCGGGATCTCCGCAAGCTCGCCATGTCGCCCGAGCTGCGGCCGGCCGTGACCACCATCGAGCGGGTCGATGGCTGAGATTGAATCTCCGAGCTGGATGCTTTATTGCGAATAGTTATCATTCATGACGTTTCACGACTGGCTGAGAGTGAACGTCATGGCCAAGACCGTCAGCTTCGCAATCACCCACTTCACCGTCGCCTTCTCGGTGGCCTACGCGCTGACGGGTGACCTCGCCGTCGGCGGCGCGGTGGCCCTGATCGAGCCGGCAGTGAACACCGTGGCCTATCACCTCCACGAGAAGGTGTGGGCGCGACGCGCCGGTGGCTGCGTCACCCGGGCCGTCACCACCCCCTGCTGCGCCGCCACCGCGCTGCTCACCGCGCGCCCTCGCCCGGGCTCGCCGGCCGGCCACGCGGCCTGAGCTCGACCGGCGGCGAGGCGCCCCGCCCGGTTGTCGGCGTGGGCGTACACCAATATATTGGCGCCGACCGAATCCCGGAGCCGCCGATGCCCCAGCCCCCGATCCCGTCCTTGTGCCAGGTCGCACGCCGCAGCGGGGACCGTGGCGACGTGCCGGTCGGGGGGCGGTCGCGGCCGTGAGCCCCCGCCGCGCCACCGGCGTCGAGAGTCCGGGTATGGCTCCGGTGCTCGCGCCGGGTGCGTCGATCGACCGCGCCCGCCCCCTGATGGCCCAGGTCTACTCGTTGCTCCGCGCGGCCATCGTGGGCGGCCGCCTGGCGCCGGGCGCGCCGGTGGTGGAGCGTGCGCTCACCGCCGAGCTCGGGATCTCGCGCACCCCGATTCGGGAGGCCATCATGCGGCTCCGCGACGAGGGATTGATCGCGGTGTGGCCGCATTCGGGGACCTTCGTCGCCCCCATCGATGCCGACACCGTCGAGGAATGCCTGCTGGTGCGCGAGGCGCTGGAGCTCGCAGTCCTGCCGGCGGCGGTGGAGGCGCTGGCGGAGCCCGAGCTCGCGCGCCTGCTCGCGATCGCGCGGGAGATGCACGGGGCGGCGACTGCGAGCAGCCCCGAGACGATGGCGCGATTGGAGCGAGAGTTCCACCGCATCGTCTGCACCGCACCGCGGCTCGCGCGCGCAGCGACGATGATCGCCACCACCGAGGCCCAGATCGATCGCGCCCGCGCGGTATGCCTCGCCGCCGACTCTCGACCCGACCAGGTGGCCGCCGAGCACCTGTGGCTCGCCACCGCGCTCGCCGAGCGCGATCGGGCGCAGGCCGAGGCGGCGTTGCGGGCCCATCTGCGCGCGACCCGCGACGCACTGCGCGTCGGGCTCGCGGCGTGGGCGGAGGCCGCTCGGCCCCGAGCGTGAATCCCGGCGCCGTCCGCGGGTGCTACCATCCGCCGCCCCTTCACCGCGAGCTCTCCGACTGGCGATGCCCCTCCCGGCCTCGACGACCGGCGCCACCGGCACCGTTCACCGCCGCGACCTCGGCAACCGCGCCCTCGGCGTGATGGTCGGGGTGGCCGCGGCGGTGCTGGCGGCCTGGGCGCTGGCGCTACCGGCGCTGCCGTCGCCGCTGCGCGAGCCCGGCGCTCCCCTCCTGCAGTCGATGGCCATCGCCGGCTCGCTGTTGCTGTTGGTGTCGGTCGCGTTCGTCGCGGTGAAGCGCACCGGGCGTGGCGGCTCGCCGGTCACCTGGTTCGCCGCCCACGTCACCTGCGCGACGCTCGGTACCGTCCTGGTGGTGATCCACGCCAGCGGCCGCCTCGGTCGCCCGCCGGCGCTGCTGCTGGTCGGACTGCTGGCGCTGGTGGTGCTCGGCGTCTGGGCCCGGTTGCGGCTTCCGGCGCGGATCGCGTCGACCTTCGGCACCAAGCGGCGTGCCTTCGCGCCGGGCTCCGCCGTGGTCCGCGCGCGCCTCGCCGCGGTGCTGGCCGAGAAGCAGGCACTGCTGGCGGAGCTCGATCCGGACGCCTCCGAGGCGACGTTCTCGGTCACGCCGCGACACTGGCTGCGGCGGCCGAGGCTCGCGCGCGCCTACGCGCGGCTCGCCGCGACGGAGGCGCGCCTGATGGGGCAGCGAGCGTCGGTCGGCCCGGCACAGGCGTGGTGGCGCGCGCTGCACATCGGCGTCGCCGCTCTGGTGGTGCTCGGGCTCCTCGTCCACGTCGCCACCGTCACCTTCTTCGCCGGTTGGGTCGCCGACGGGCGAGCCATCCACTGGTGGCACCTCACCGCATGGTGAGCCGCCGGGAGCCCCCGCCATGAGCGCCGACCCTTCCCACGCCGCCCCCGCCGGTCGCCTCGCCCTGCTGATCGACCTCGAGCGCTGCATCGGCTGCAAGAGCTGTGAGGTCGCGTGCAAGCAAGAGCACGGCCTGGGGCCCGGCGAGTACCGCAACCGTGTCGTCTGGCTCGCGGATCCCGAGCGTCCCGGGCTCGACTTCCTCCCCGTCGCCTGCCAACACTGCGCCCGCCCGGCGTGCCTGCGCGCCTGCCCGGTCAATCCCAAGGCGATCACCAAGGATGCGGAGACCGGCGTGGTCCGCGTCGACGAGGACCGCTGCACCGGCTGCGGCGAATGCGTGGTCGCCTGTCCCTACGGCGCGATGGGCTACGACTCCCGCGATCACCACGCGGTGAAGTGCGATCTCTGCGCCGAGCGACGCGCCGCCGGTCGCGACACTGCCTGCGCGAGCGTCTGCCCCGGGCATGCCATCCAGCTCGGGCGTCGCGACGAGTTGCTCACCACGGCGCTGGCGCAGGGCCGCGAGGTCCGCGACCACGACGCCTTCCTGCTGGGGCCGGCGACCCTCTACCTCGACCGCGTGCACCGGCCGGAGCGACGCTCGTGGCCGCTCGACCGCGGGACCGCGCCGGTGCTCGTCGACGACCCGAGCCGCCGCGGCGCGCTCGGCGAGTCGCCCACCGCCTATCCCTACCGCGCGCCGCGCGCCGCGCGTGAGGCCGAGCGCGTGGAGCCCGGCGGCTGCAACATCTGCTTCAACTGCTGCTCCACCCAGTTCCACTTCCATGGTGACCGCCTGGTACGGATCACCGGCAACCCCGACGACCCGGTGCTGAAGGGCAAGGTCTGCCCGAAGTCGCAGCTCACGGTACAGCTCTACGCCTCCGAGCACCGACTGACCCGGCCGTTGATGCGGATCGGCCCGCGCGGCGAGGGACGCTTCGAGCCGGTGTCGTGGGAGACCGCGCTCGACGCCATCGCCGAGCGGCTGCGTGCGGTGCGCGAGCGCCACGGGCCGGAGACGCTCGGCATCTTCTCCGGCACCCGCACCGGATTGCTCACCAATCGCGGCTACATCCGGCTGTTCTCGCAGCTCTGGGGCACCCCGAACGTGCAGAGCACGGAGCCGTTCTGCTCGTCGGGGAAGAACCTCGCCTACACCCTCACCCAGGGCACCAGCGTCAGCGGCAACAGCTACACCGAGTCCGACATCGGGAGCGCCGCGCTCTACGTGTACGTCGGCGACAACCAGGCGGAGACTCGCCCGGTCTACTTCGGGATGGTCAACGACTGGCGGATCCGTAACGGCGCGCGGATGGTGGTCGTCGACCCGCGGCACACGGTCACCGCGAGCAAGGCCGATCGCTGGCTGCCGATCCGCACCGGCACCGATCTGGCGCTCGCGTTGGCGATGATCCACCACATCCTCACCCGCGGCCTCGAGGACCGGGCGTTCTGCGCACGCTGGGTGCTCGGCTGGGAAGACTGGCGTGACTTCGTGGCGGCGCGCGGCTACACCCCGGACTGGGCGGCGCCGATCACCGGCCTCGCGGCCGCCGACATCCGTTGGCTGGCCGAGCAGATCGCGACCGCCGACGGCTGCGTGATCTTCGGCAGTCGCGGCCTGAACCAGCACACGAACTCACTGCAGACCAATCGCGCGTTCATGTTCCTCGCCGCGATCACCGGCAACTGGGGGCGGCCCGGCGGCGCGTACTTCAACATGTCGGCCAGTGTCCCGATCGGCGCCGACGCCCCGGCCGAGCGACGCGTGAAGCCGACCCGTCCGATGGTGCGCCAGAGCCCGACCGGCTGGCTGCGCGCGATGATCGACGGGCGGCCGTACCCGATGAAGGCGCTCATCGCCTGCAATAACCCGCTCGCGCAGTGGCCGGACCAGGACGCCGCGCGCGAGGCGTTGTCGGCGCTCGACCTGCTGGTGCACATCGACCTGTTCCCCAACGAGACCAGCGCGTACGCGGACTTCGTGCTGCCGGCGGCGACCGGGATCGAGAAGGGCGAGATCGGGCGCGCCAACGACGACCGGCGCATCGTGTGGATCGACCGCATGGTCGAGCCCCCGGGCGAGGCGCGGCCAGACGGCTGGATCTGGATCGAGCTCGGCAAGCGCCTCGGCTTCGACGACGTCCTCGAGGAGCGGTTCAAGGACTCCGCGCTGTTCTGGGACGAGCGCCTGATCGGCGACCCGCAGGTGCGCGGGATCACCCAGCGACGCCTGCACTCGGTACCCTACCGCTGGGTCCGGTTCCCGGTGGAGAGCGAGGACGCGCCGGAGCGTGACACCCTGTATCTCGAAGGCACCACCGCCATCGGCCAGCCCGAGGGCAAGCGCTTCCCCACCGCGAGCGGAAAGCTCGAGTTCTTCACCGAGGCGCTGGAGGCGCGGTTCGCGAAGCTGGGGCTCTCGGCCCTGCCCGAGTTCTACGGCGAGCGCGAGCACCTCGTCGACCTGCCCTGGCTCGAGCTGCTCGACGCCGACGACACGCCGGGCGTCCCGTCGCCGTTCTACGCCGGGGTCGCGTCGTCGCGCGGCCGCATCGTGCAGCCTCGG
This sequence comes from Ectothiorhodospiraceae bacterium, assembly GCA_024234875.1. Taxonomy (GTDB): domain Bacteria; phylum Pseudomonadota; class Gammaproteobacteria; order HK1; family HK1; genus JACKNM01. Next base: position 265,196 of record JACKNM010000007.1, read on the forward strand.
GAGGAGGCACCGGGTGCGCGCCTCCGCGCCCAGGGCTACGACACCGAGCTGGTCACCGGCCGCGCCCCGGCCCCGCAATTCCACGGCTGGACCCACTACGCCTGGCAGGCCCAGGAGATGTGGCCGGATCTCTTCGTGCAGATCCACCCGGAGAAGGCGGCTGCGCTCGGCATCGAGGACGGCGAGCGCGTCCGCATCGAGACCGCCCACGGCGCGATCGAGGCCCGCGCCTGGATCTACGCCGGGATCCGCCCCACCGCGGTCTTCGTCCCCATCGGCTGGGGCGAGCGCCAACCGTTCCACCCCTGGCGCTCGGTCAACTTCCTCACCGACGCGAGCCAGCGCGATCCGACCGCGGACCAGACCAACCTCAAGTCACTGCTGTGCCGGGTGGTGCGCCTCGAGCGGTGAGGTCGCGGGCACGAGGGGGTAGGCAACCCCCGGGGACTGGCTCGCGCGCCAGCGCGTGCCTGTCCCCACGCCACCACGAGGGGACAGGCACCGCCTTCGGCGGAGCCAGTCCCCGCCCGGCACTCATCGCTTCGACGGATCCCGTGCGTCGGGTCCTCGGCCCGGCGCGTACGGGTGCGCCGCGACGACCGCCGGGTCCAGCTCGCCACCGATCCCGACGCCCTCCGGGAGCCGCAACGCGCCGCCCTCGATCACCTCCGCCCCGCCGACCAGCGCCTCGCGCCAGTCGCACTCACCGTACTGGTACTCGAGCATGCTGAACGCGTGGCAGCCGGCCATGGCGTGGGCACTGGCGAGCGTCGCGATCGGGCCGCGCGGGTTGTGGGGCGCGAGCGCCACCTGGTACTGCGTGGCCAGCGGGCCCAGCGCGACCAGCTCGGTGACCCCGCCGAAGAAGCGGATGTCGGGCATCACCACGTCCCAGAGTCCCTCGACCATGAACGGCAACAGGTCACGGATGCCGCGCGCGGTCTCGCCGCCGACCAGCATTGCGCGCGAGCTGGCGCGAAGTGCCCGCCAACCGGCGAGGTCGTGGTAGGGCAACACGTCCTCCATCCAGTCGAGCCGCACCGGCGCGAGCGCGTCGAGCACCTGCAGCGCCGCCGGCAGGTCCAGCCGGCAGTGGCAGTCGACCATCAACATCACGTCCGGGCCGATGGCCTCGCGCACCGCGCGCACCCGCTCGATGCCGGCGCGAAGCCTCGCCTGCCCCTCGGCGCCGTGGACGGTCCTGCGGGTCACGCCGTCGAACGGCGCGAGCTTCACGCCGCGGAACCCGTCGTCGCGTGCCGCCCGCGCCCGCGCCGCGAACGCCTCCGCGCTGCGGGTGCGGGTCCCGCGATTGATGTTGGCGTAGAGCGGGATCTCGGTGCGCAGCACCGGCCCGAGCATCCGCGCAAGCGGCAGCGCGGCGGCACGCGCGCGAAGATCCCACAGCGCCTGATCGACGGTGCTGCGCACGGTGGCTTCCAGCAACCCGTCCGCTGCCTCGACCGCCAGCGGCGCCGGGGCCACCGCGGCCGCGCTCACATCCTTCCCGCGCAACCCGCGCGCGGCATGGCCGAGAGCGTCGAGCAGCAACGGCTCCTGGCCGCCGAGCAGCGCCTCCCCGACGCCGCGCGTGCCGTCGCTCGCGATCAGGGTCAGGAACACCCAATGGGTGGTCGGGTCGACGGTCACCGCGTCGATGCGGACCTCGTCGATTCGCGAAGCCGTGCGCGCCATCGCTCAGCGCGCCCCGACGCGACGGCTGTCCGGCGTCGCCACCAGCGCCTGCATCACCGGCTCGTCGAGCCTTCCGGTCGCGCGTAGCCCGGCGTCGCGCTGGAAACGTGCCACCGCCGCGGCGGTGCGCCGGCCCGCGAGGCCGTCGATCGGCCCCGGGTCGAAACCGTTTACCGCGAGCAGCACCTGGGCGAGCGCCACCGCCGAGCGCGCCCTGGCGCGCTCCAGGGCATCGGGGTCGAGCCCACGTGCCACCACGTCGCGATGGGTCGCCTCGTCGGCGCCGCCGAGCGTCGCCGCGACGTCGAACCACACGAAGGCGAGCTCCGCGTCGCGCCGCACCGCGGTGTCGTGGTACTGACCGAGATCGTGCATCGCGGCGCGATCGCCGGCTCGGGCGCGGGCCAGCAGGTCGGGCAGCCGGTGGACCTCGACCATCGGGCCGGCGGCGTGCGCAGGGCCGGGCACGACACCCACCACCCCGAGCGTGAGCATGACGAGGGCACCGAGGAACGCGCCGCGGACCACCGCGAGACGAGGGGTCGGCTTCATGTGGGGACCTCCGAGGACGATGACGCCCGCGATCCTACGACCTCGGCGCCGCCGGCGCCCGTCCCCTCACCCGACCTCGGAGCAGAGCTCGGCCAGGTAGTCGAGCCGCGCCAGCGACACCTCGATGCGATGCACCAGCGCCGGATCCGGCTCGGCCACCGCATGCAGGAGGTCCGGGTAGAAGAACACCCCGAAGCTGTCGAGGTAACGCACCGAGTGGGTGGTGTCGAGGACCAGATTGGCGACCCCGAAGAGGTCGATGACCCGAGCGTCGCGCGCGTCACGCCAGGCCCGGGCGGTGTCGACGAAATGCCGGAGCTGGGCCCGCGCCCGCGGCATCCGCGCGAGCATCGGCACCGCCTCCTCGGCATTGCCGGGCCGGGCGAGGTCGAACCACGGCACGCAGGTCCGAGCCAGCACCACCACGCTCGCCTCGCCCTGGACCTCGGTCACCACGAAGCGCGCCGGCGGCACGATGTCCCCGAGCGCCGCCCGCAGCTCGAGGTAGTCGCGCCCGTAGCAGCGCGCCTGCTCGAGCGTGCACGGCTCGCGGTGGCGCTTGAGGACGATGTCGATGCCGTCACTGGCGCCGGTCCGCACCAGCCGCCCCACGCTTCGCCACACCTCGCAGTGATGGCCGGCGGTCGAGATCAGCGTGAGCGGCGCGTTCGGAAGCCAGAGGCAGGCGACGTCGAGCCCGAGACGGTCGCCGGCGGCGTCATCGGCGGGGGAGCGGTCAGCCATCGGCGGCGCGGGCGGAGCGAGGGGCGAGCGCGGTCGGGTTCATGGGCCTGTCGGGGCGAGCCGGGAGCGGTGGAGCGAGCGCCGGGCGCCATTCGCGCTCGCCGCCGCGTGGTGGCAGGGTACCTCGCGCGACCCGGCACCGCCGGGCCGCGCGAGGAAGTCGTGTGGCTCAGGCCGCGGCCCGTGCCGCCGCCGTCGCGCCGACTCGCGAGCGCAGCCGCGGCACCAGCATCGGCACGCGGTCACGGTAGCTCGCGTACTCGGGCAGGGCGGCGGTGAGGTCGCGCTCCTCGAGCTGGATCGCCACCAGGATGTAGGCGGTGGTCATCACCGCGAACAGCAGGTGAGCGCTGGTCATGGTCGGGGTGGCCCAGAACGCGAGCAGCCAGCCGACGTAGAGGGGGTGACGCACCACCCGGTACGGCCCCGGAGTCACGAAGCGGCGCGGCCGGTACGGCATGCCTCGCAGGTGCAGCCACACCTGGCGCAGGCCGAAGAGGTCGAAGTGGTCGATGAGGAAGGTCGCCACCAGGACCAGCGCCCAGCCGGTGCCGAACAGCGCCCACAGCACCGCCTGGCCGACCGGCGCCTCGACCGTCCACACCACGCCGCCGAGCGGACGCCACAGCGCGAACATGGCCGCGAGCGCGAGGCTCGAGAACAACACGTAGGTGCTGCGCTCGGCCGCCTCGGGCACCACCCGGGTCCACCAGCGCTTGAACGCGGGGCGCGCCATCACGCTGTGCTGGACCGCGAACAAGGTGAGCAGGCCGAGGTCGACGAGGATGGCCTCGAGCAGCCCGCCCTCGCGGACCGAGTCGAGCGACGGCGAGACGGCGAAGCCGCCGACGAAGCCGACCGCATAGACGAAGGTGGCGAGGAACAGCGCGTAGACCACCACGCCGTAGGCGAAGATCGCGATTCGATTGCCCATCTCACTGTCTCCTGTACGAACGTCACGAAGGACGGTGGAGACTCTGCGCGCGGCGCGTTTCGCCACGACGTCGTCACGGGGCCGATGTGTTTCAGGCTTGTCGGCGAGGTGTCGGATCCGCGGCCGTCGAGGCTGGCGGTCGCCGGCGGTGCTCACTACACTGCGCCACTCCCGCGCGCGGCGCCGGCCCCCGTGAGCCGTGCGCGCTCCCTGACAGGGCGTCGAGTCTCGCCCCGCGGGCGTGCTCGACGCGCCACGGCGAAGGCGCGAACGTCGACGGCCTGCCGACCGGCGGAGGACTCAGAGTGAATTCCAATCGACTCCCCCTCGACGGCCTCCGCGTCCTCGATCTCACCCAGGCGCGCGCGGGTCCGACCGCGGCCCGGGTGTTGGCCGATTGGGGCGCCGACGTGCTCTACGTCGAGCCGCCGGTCACCTCCGGCAAGAACCGATCGAGCCTCACCGGCCAGCGCGACGGTTTCGACTTCCAGAACCTGCACCGCAACAAGCGCAGCATCACCATCGACCTGAAGAAGCCCGAGGGCCACGCGCTGTTCATGCGCATGGTCGAGCGCACCGACGTGGTGGTCGAGAACTTCCGCGCCGACGTCAAGCACCGGCTCGGCATCGACTACGAGGCGGTGCGCGCGGTGAACCCGCGCATCGTCTACGGCAGCATCTCCGGCTTCGGGCAGAGCGGCCCCTACCGCGACCGCCCCGGCGTCGACCAGATCGCCCAGGGCCTGGGCGGCCTGATGTCGATCACCGGCTTGCCGGGCCAGGGCCCGGTGCGGGTCGGCATCCCGATTACCGATCTCTGCGCCGGCATGTTCCTGGCGCAGGGGATCCTGCTCGCCCTCCTCGACCGCGAGCGCAGCGGCGAGGGTCAGTGGGTGCATACCTCGTTGCTCGAGTCGATGGCATTCATGCTCGACTTCCAGGCCGCGCGCTGGCTGCAGGCCGGCGAGGTCGCCGGGCAGGCCGGCAACGACCACCCGACGGGCATCCCGCAAGGTTGCTTCCCGACCGCCGACCGCTCGATCAACATCGCGGCGTCGGGGAATCTGTTCCCTCGCCTGTGCCAGGCGCTCGGGGTGCCCGAGCTCACCGAGCGCGACGAGTACCGCACCGCCGATGCGCGCTCGCGCAATCGCGAGCAGTTGAACGCCGAGATCTCGGCCATCACCACCACCGCGGGCGCCGACCACTGGATCGCGGCGCTCAACGCCGCCGGCGTCCCCTGCGGACCGGTGAACACCATCGACAAGGTCTTCACCGACCCACAGGTCGAGCACCTGGGGCTCGCGCGCAAGGTCGAGCACCCGCGCCTCGGCACCCTCGGGGTGGTCCGCCAGCCGGTCAACCTCTCGGCCTGGCCGCAGCCGGAGACCCTGCGCCACCCCTCTCCCGACCCCGGAGCGCACACCGATGCAATCCTCGCCGAGCTCGGGCTGGGCGAGGACGAGATCGCGGGCTTGCGCGCGAGCGGCGCGATCTGACGCGCCGCACGAGCATTCACGAACGACAGCGGAGACCCCACATGCAGCTCGCCACCGACAAGATGATCGCGCGCAAGGCCGACGGCATCGGCTGGATGATCTTCAACAACCCGGAGCGCCGGAACGCGGTCTCGCTGGCGATGCGCGAAGCCATGGCCCAGATCTTCGACGCCTTCCGCAAGGACGACGAGGTCCGGGTGCTGGTGATGCGCGGCGCCGGTGAGAAGGCGTTCGTCTCCGGCGCCGACATCTCCGAGTTCGAGGACAAGCGCAACAACGCCGACGCCGCCGCGGTCTACGCCGAGGCCTCGGCGCGCGCGACCGATGCGATGCAGCGCTTCGACAAGCCGCTGATCGCGATGATCCACGGCTACTGCATCGGCGGCGGGCTCGGCACCGCGCTCGGCGCCGACATGCGCATCGCGTCGGAGGACGCCCAGTTCGCGATTCCGGCGGCCAAGCTCGGCCTCGGCTACGGCTTCAGCGCGCTGCGCCAGCTCACCGACGTGGTCGGTCCGGCGATCGCATCGGAGATCCTGTTCACCGGACGACGGATGCCGGCCTCGCGTGCGTTGGCGGTCGGGCTGGTGAATCTGGTGGTGCCGGCCGACCAGCTCGAGGCGACGGTGGTCGAGTACGCGTCGGAGATCGCCGCCAACGCGCCGCTCACCGTCAAGGCCTCGAAGGCGACCATCGGCCAGATCCGCAAGGACCCGTCCGATCGCGACGTCGACCGCGTCGAGACCCTGATCAAGGCCTGCTTCGACAGCGAGGACTACCAGGAAGGCCGCCGCGCCTTCATGGAGAAGCGCAAGCCCCAGTTCCGCGGCCGCTGAGCCCGGGAACTGGCTCCGGCGAGGGACTCGCTCCGCCGCAGGCGGTGCGTGGCCCCGGTGCGGCGCGCCTCAGCCGACGGTCAGCGTCGGCCCGAGTCCTGCCACCGTGGTGCGGTGGAGCTTGCGGCGGTAGCGGTCGGGGTCGAAACCCTGACCGCGATGCAGCACCGCGCGGTTGTCCCAGATCACCAGATCGCCAGGGCGCCATCGATGGCGGTACACGTGCTCCGGGCGCGTCGCGCGCGCCATGAGATCCGCAATCAGCGCCCTTCCGCGCGCCTCGTCGTAGCCCTCGATGTCACGTGCATGCGAGCCGACGTAGTACGCGCGCTCGCCGGTCACCGGGTTCTCGCGCACCAGCCGGTGGCGGACCGGCGGCAGCATCGCCGCGTGATCGTCGGTCACCACCCCGGGGCCGACCTTGCTGCGCGAGTACACGAAATCGTGGATCACCACCAGCGGGTCGAGCTCGGCGCGCATCGACTCGGGTAGTCGCGCATACGCCGCGCGCGTGCTCACGAACTCGGTGGCACCCTCCTCGGCCGGCACCTCGTGGGCGAGGAGCAGGGACGCGAGCGCCGGCGTCTCGCGGAACGAGCTGTCGCTGTGCCACATCTCGTTACCGCGCAGGTACCGCACCCGCGGGTGGTCGGAGCGTAGCTGGACCCCGTCCCGGTCGACGTTGCCGATGCGCGCGATGTAGTCGACGCGCTTCTCGTTGGCGAGCGTGGTGTGCACCGGCTCCAGCGCCCCGAAGCGCTGGCTGAACGCGACCAGTGCCTCGTCGTCGAGCGTCTGGTCGCGCATCAACACCACCGAGTGCCGCTCGAAGGCCTCGCGCACCGCGTCGAAGGTCGGGGCGTCGACGCCATCGGCGATGGAGACGCCGTCGATCCGCACGCCGAAATCGGGGTGAAGGGGTACCAGTCTCATGCGCGACTCCCGGCCATCTGACGGCGGCGATGGTCGACCAGCCAGCGCCGGGGCGCAATCCCGGGCGCGATCGCGTTGACACCGCCCGGCGAGCCGCGAAACGATGCGCCCCGGCGCGCGGCCGTGGGGCGAGGTCGTCGAGGATCGACGGCGGCGGTCGCGGAGGACAGTGATGACCCTTCTCGAACCGGTACGACGCTCGATGCAGAGGCGCGAGATCCGCCACGGCCTCGCCGCCCTCCTGGTGCTCCTGCCAGGCCTCGCTGTCTCGGCGCCGGTACCCTCCCCCGACTGGCTGTGGCCCCTCGACGAGGCTGCCGGCCAGGTGGCACGGGACCGTGGCGGTCACCTCGACGCCGCGCTGCTCGGCGATCTGGCCTGGAGCCCTGCGCCGGCGCCGGCGCACGCCGGCGACGCCGGGGTCGACTTCGAAACCCCCGGTGCTCCCGGGCGCGCGCTGTGGATGGGCACCTGGCCCGAGCTCGCCCTGACGCCGGACCTTGCGCCGCAAGGATTCACCGTCGCCATGCGGCTGCGCCTGGCCGCGTTGCCCGATCGGGCCGCGGTGCTGGCATGGCATGCGCTCGCAGTCCCGGAGGCCCGGCACTGGGCGCTCCTGCTGCTCCCCGGTGGCCACCTCGCGGGCATGCTCTTCGACGCTGCCGGCGCTCCCCAAGCGCTCGTCGTCGCCGGTGGCATCACCGCCGGGGCGCCCCACCACGTCGCCTTCAGCTACGACGGCGCGCACACCCGCCTCGCGGTCGACGGGCAGCCGGTCGCCGAATCGCCGCCGTACGCCTGGGTCTCGTACTCGCTCACACCCGCCCCGCTGCTGGTCGGCGGCCTCGGTCCGGGCACGGCCAACGACGTTCCAGCGGTGATCGATGCGGTCGCAGTCTGGCGCCGCCCCCTCGACGCCGACCAGGTCGCGACCATCGCCGCCATCCCGGTCGACGGCCTGCAGCGCACGCCGGTCGAGCGCTGGGTGGCGGCGGGGCGGGTCGCGCCCGACGCGCGGTTCTCGGTCGAGGACTTCTACGTCGGCTCGTTCGGGGGGGCGGTGGCGACCGAAGGGGGCCGCGTGGTGGTGGGCGCCCCATCCGGCCCCACGGGATCCGGCGGTAGTGCCTGGGTGGTCGAGCGCGACGCAATGGGAGTCTGGCGGCGCAGCGCCCGTCTGGTCGCGACCGTCGGCGACAACGCCGCCTACGGCGCTTCGGTATCCATCTCTGGGGACGAAGCGGCGGTCGGTGCGCCCGGCGGCTTCGGCGAGGCCCCGCCCCCGGTCGCCCAGACATTTCGTCGCCGCCCCGACGGCACCTGGGGCCAGGGCACGTTCATCATCGGGCCCGACTTCGGACAGGGCCGAGGCTTCGGATCCAAGGTCGTCCTCGACGGCACTCGCCTGGCCATCGCCGACCCGTTGGGCGGGATCAGCTACCCGGGCACCGGCACCATCCACACCTTCGAGCGCGGGCCGACCGGGTTCTGGCTCACGGCCGAGGAACTCGAGCCCCCGGAGAATCCCGGCCCGTTCGGCAATTTCGTCGAGGCACTGGCCTTGCGCGATGACGTGATGGTCGCCGGTTGGAGGGGCAGCTTGCCCAATCAGGTATGGACCTTCGAGAGCGGCCCCGGTGGACCGTGGTCGCGGAGGACCCGCCTCGAGGTACCGTTCTCGGCTGGCGGTGGTAGCGGCGACTACGGATGGGCGTCGGCGGTCGACGGCGATGTCGCGCTCGTCGGGGATCCCGGGGGCGGAGGCGGTTCGCGCCGCGGCGCCGTGGCGGTGTTCGAGCGCGACGCCAGCGGTGAATGGCACTACACCACGCACCTGACCGCCAGCCCCCCCACCGCCAGCCACCAGCTCGGCGTCGCCGTCGCCACCGACGGTCGATTCGCCGCGGCGGGCACCTCGACGAGCGACCACGTGCGCCTCTTCGAGCGCAACGCGACCGGGAGCTGGCGGGCGCTCGCGACGCTCACCGACGCGCAGGGCCAGTCGGGCGATGGCTTCGGCCTCGCGCTCGACGTCCGTGACGACGTCCTCGTCGTCGGTGCACCGTTCAGCGGCGAGAACCGTGGCGCGGTGTCGATCTGGGAGCACCGACCCATCGCCCCGCGGCTCCGGGTCGAAGCTGGGATCTGCCCCGGCCTCGTGCTGCTCACGCTCGACGGCGCGACGCCGGACGGTCTGGTCCGACCCTACGCCTCGCGCGACGAAGGCATCGGCGTTCTGGGCGAGGACTCCGGGTGCGTCGGTCGGATGGTCGACCTCGCGGCGCCGTTGCCCGCCGGCGAGATCCGGGTCGACGCCCAGGGTCGCACCACGTTCCTCGCCGACCTCCCCGCCTCCGTGTGCGGGGTCCGGCTGCAAGCCGTCGATGTGGAGAGTTGTCTCGTCGGTGGGCCGATGCAGCTTCCCTGATCGGCGCCGCCCCGCGGCGCACCCCGTTGCGCGTTGACAGCGCGCCCACCCGCCGGAAGGATGCGCAGGCGGGCGCGGCGCCGAGCGGCGCGGCGCGCCGGCGAGTTGGCCTCGGGGAGGAACGCGATGTACGGCCGGGAGTTCCCTGTCGCGACGCATGTGCGACAGCTCGGGCTCGGCGCCCTGGTGGTGCTCGCGCTGGTCTGTCCACCGGCCGGCGCCACCACCCCGGTGCCGGGGCCGGACTGGCTGTGGCCGCTGGACGACAGCGCCGGCGCGGTGGCACGCGACCACGGCGGCCGCCTCGACGCCGCGTTGCTCGGCGACATCACCTGGACCGAGGACTTCGCCACCGCCTACGACCGTGATCTGGCGGTCGAGCTCCGCGGCGCCGGCGCCGCTGGCCGCGCGTTGTCGATGGGCACCTGGCCGGAGCTGGCGCTCACCCCGGACCAGGCGCCCGACGGCTTCACCGTGACCATGCGCGTGCGCCTGCGCGCCCCCGTCGGCGGACCGGTGGTGCTCGCCTGGCACGGCGCCGGTGACCGTCGGGCACGTCACTGGGGACTCGTCCTGTTGCCCGGCGGGAACCTCGTGGGGGCGCTGTTCGATGCCGAGGGCGACGCGCGCGCGGTGGTCACCGACGGCGGGCTGACCGTCGGCCCGACCTTCCATCTCGGTTTCGTCTACGACGGCGAGCGGACGCGACTGCTGGTCGACGGCCAGCCGGTCGCCGCGTCGGCCCCTCATGCCTGGACCTCGTTCTCCACCCTCCCCGCCCCGCTGCTGGTCGGCGGCCTCGGACCCGGCACCACCTACGACTTTCCCGGGGTGATCGACGCCGTCGCCATCTGGCGTCGGGCCCTCGGCCCGGAGCAGCTCGCGATGGTGGCGAGCACTCCGGCCAACGGCTGGCGCAGCCCGCCAGGGCTGCGGTGGGTGCCGGCGGCGACGGTCGCGATCGGCGCCCTGGCCGACGGCGCGACGATGGGGGCCGCGGTCGCGGTCTCCGAGCGGGTGGTCGTGGCCGGCGCGCCCGGTGACGGGGCGGGAACCGCCTGGGTCGTGGAGCGCCAGGACGGCGGTGGCTGGCGCCCGGTAACCGGGCTCGTATCGGCTGTGGCGACGGCGCGCTTCGGCGCCGCGGTGGCGGTTTCCGGCGGGCGGGCCGCAGTCGCGGCGCCCGGCGACGCAGCCGCCTTCCCCGGCGTGGTCGAGACCTTCGTCCGCGCCGCCGACGGGGCGTGGCCGAGCGAGTCGACCATCGGCCCACCGGGCGCAGATCCGTCGCTTCGATTCGCGAGCGCGGTGGGCCTCGACGGCGATCGGCTCGCGATCGGGGCCCCCGGCGACGGCTCGGTGGTGCCCGGTGGGGGAGCCGTGCACGTGCTCGAGCGTCTGGCCGGCAGCGCCTGGGCCACCACGTCGGTGCTCGAATCCGCGGTGGCCGCGCCCGGCGATGCACTCGGGCAGGCGGTCGCCGTCGATCTCGACTCGATCGTCGCCGGCGGTGTGGGCGCGGGTGGGATCGCTTCCCGCTTCGACGCGACCTCGGGTGGCGAGACCGTCCTCCCCCCCGGGACCCCCGACCCGTTCGGGCTGTTCGGATCCGCGGTGGCCGTCGGTGACGGCGTGGCGCTGGTCGGCTCTCCCGGTGCCGGCGACTTGGCCTTGCTGGCCGGGGCCGCGGCGGTGTTCGAGCGCGACGCGTCGGGAATGTGGGCGCCGACGGTGTCGCTGGTGGCCGACGTGCCGGCCGCGGGTGCATTGCTCGGCGCGGCGGTTGCCACCGACGGCCACTTCGCGATGGTCGGCGCCCCCGGCGACGGCGGTGGCCGGGTCCACGTCTTCGAGCGCAACGCGACCGGGGGCTGGGCCGCGGCGGACATCCTCAGCCCGGCCGCCGGTCGTCCCGGCGATGCCTTCGGTGCCGCGGTGGCTCTCGATGGGGGCACGCTCGTGGTCGGCGCGCCCGGTGCGGATCTGGTCGGTCCCGACACCGGCGCGGTATCGATCTGGGAGCGGCGCCGCGTCGCGCCCACCCTCGACGTCCTCGGTGGCGGCTGCCCGGGACCGATGATCCTGTTCCTCAGCCAGGCGACCCCGGGCGGTCTGGTCCGCCCCTACGGCGCGTTCGGGCTCGGCGCGAGCGAGGTCGGCGCCACCTCCGGATGCCGAGGGCGGATGGTCAACCTGCGCGACCCGATCCCACTCGGCCTGCTACGGGCCGACGCCGACGGTCGTGCCACCGTGCTCATCGATGTCCCCGCCGCCGGCTGTGGCCTCGTGCTCCACGCCATCGACCTCAGCAACTGCACCATCGGCGATCTGCTGCAGCTTCGCTGAGAACGCACACACCGAGCGATCAGCGCGCGCCGGCTCGTGGCAACAGCCCGCGCACCAGCTCGACCCAGTAGGTCGCGCCGATCGGGAGGATCACGTCGTTGAAGTCGTAGTGCGGGTTGTGGACCATGCACCCGCCGTGCTCGCCGTCGCCGTTGCCGATCATGATGTAGTTGCCCGGCCGGGCCTGGAGCATGAACGCGAAGTCCTCCGAGCCCATGATCGGACGCCCGTTGGCGTCGACGTTCTCCGCCCCGACCACCCGTGCCGCGGCTGCGGCTGCGGCCGAGGTCTCCTCGGCGGTGTTGACCAGCGGCGGATAGTTGCGGCGGTAGGTGGTCTCGGCGGTGATTCCGCGCGAGGCACAGACGCCGTCGACGATCCGCCGCAACCCGGCCTCGAACTGGTCGCGCACCGCGTTCGAGAACGAGCGCATGGTGCCGGCGAACTCGACGCTGTCGGGAATGACGTTGATGGCGTCGCCACCGCGGATGCGGCCGACGGTGAACGTCGTCGGGTGTTGGGTGTCGACCTCCTGGGCGAGGAAGCCGTCGAGCCCGGCGATGATGGCGCAGGCAGCGTTCACCGGGCTGCGCGCGAGATGCGGCATGGCGCCGTGACCGCCGACACCGTTGACCTTGACGTTCACGGTGTCGCTGCAAGCCATGAACGGCCCCGCGCGGGTGACGAACTTGCCGACCGGGATGGTCGGGAAGTTGTGCATCCCCCACACCGACTCGACCGGGAAACGGTCGAAGAGTCCGTCGTCCATCATCGCCGCCGCGCCGCCAGCGCCCTCCTCGGCCGGCTGGAAGATGAAATGCACGGTGCCGTCGAAGTCGGGATTCCCGGCCAGGTACCGGGCGGCGCCGAGCAGCATCACGGTGTGCCCGTCGTGCCCACAACCGTGCATCTTCCCGGGGTGGGCCGACGCATGCTCGAAGGTGTTCAGCTCCTCCATGGCGAGCGCGTCCATGTCGGCGCGAAGCCCCACCGCGCGATTGCCACGGCCATTGCGCAGGGTACCGACGACCCCGGTCTGACCGAGCCCGCGCGTGACCTCGAGACCGAGCGCCTCTAGCTCGCGCGCCACGATGTCGGCGGTGCGATGCTCCTCGTAGGCGAGCTCGGGATGACGGTGGATGTCGTGGCGCAGACGGCGCATCTCGTCGTGGTTGGCGACGATCTCGTCGATGAGGTTCATCAGCGCTCCTCGGATGAATTCGGTGGCTGCGGCCGGGGGAATCTAGCGCGCATCGGCGAGACGATACAGGGGCTCGACCACCACCCCGGCCTCGCCGACTGTCGGGTTTCTTTACAGACAGCGCGGGCGGCGCACCAGATTCACACTCAACTATTTGTTTTTGCAATGCAATTCTATTTCTGGCCGAGAACTTGCTTGCCGTGCCGCGAACCCTGCAACGCGGAGACGAACTGATGCGAACGAAACTACTCGGACTGTGTGCGGCCATTGGTCTGGGCCTCGGCCTGACACCGGCGGTCGAGGCGGTCCCGGTCTCGATGCTGGCGATGAAGATCACCGACAGCGCGCCGCCCGGACTCGACGCATTCCAGGGCTGGGTGGACGCCGGCGGCTTCAACGAGGGCGTCGCAGGCGCCACCGATCTGGTCAACAACGGCCTCGACTTCAAGGACGACTTCGTCGACACCAACTGGGCCGACGTCCTCAGCGTCCGGGTGTCGATGTTCTCCGGCGGGGTCGAGCAGGCGTACGTCGAGTTCGACGCCGCTGGCACCAGCAAGACCGACTTCTTCACTCAGGCGAACGTGTCTGACTCCACCTGGAGCGACGCCACGGGGACCGGGAACTTCTTCTCGATCGCAGGTGATCCCGGCATCGATCGCCACTGGTTCATCAACAACAACTACGGTGGATGCGGCTCCGACGTCGGTCACCTGGTCGTCATCGACGGTGACGGCAGCCAGCCGTGCAGTTGGGAGACCGGCCGACTGGGGAGCGTCGCCGGGGGCTCCCCGAATCGCGCCTTCCTGTACTCCACCGCGTCGACCGAGGTGAACTGGAACGGCTCGAGCGTCGGCGTGGCCGACGTGTTCGCGGTGTTCGTCACCGTCGACCGGCCGACGAGCGTGGACGAGCCGGCTCCGCTGGCCCTGCTCGGACTCACCCTGAGCGGTCTGGTGGCAGTGCGGCGGCGTCGTCGCGCCGCCTGACGCGCCGGGTCGCAGGCCACGCCAGGCGCGGCCCGCGACCCGCTTTCGAGTCCGTCGGTCGCGTCTCTCGGGCGGCCTGCGGTTGAGTCCGACCGCCGCGGCACCCGCCAGACGTCGACCGGGCGTCCGTTGGCCGCGCCTCGTTTCCTGCCCGCCCCTGCGGTAGACTCGCGCGCCGAACCCGGCGCCGGCCGTCGCAGTAGAGCCGGGGCCTGCCTCGGCCGGATGGCGGCTGGTGCCGCCGCCCGGTCCCATCCTGTTGGAGGAGTGAGCACCTGATGGAAAGGCGTAAGTTTCTGAAGAAGGCCGCGGTCGGAGCGGGAACCGTCGCCGCGGCCAGCACCGTCGCCGCACCGGCGATCGCCCAGGGCCGCCAGGAGATGGTCATCGTCTCGAGCTGGGGCCGCGACTTCCCCGGCCTCGGCACCAGCGCCCAGCGTCTCGCGCAGCGCATCACCGACGCCACCGACGGTCGAATCACGACCCGCTACTTCGCCGCCGGCGAGCGGGTCGGCGCGTTCGACGTCTTCGACGCCGTCGCCTCCGGTAATGCCCAGGCCTACACCTCGGCCGAGTACTACTGGAAGGGCAAGCACCCGGCCTACGGGTTCTTCACCTCGGTCCCGTTCGGCCTCACCTACGCCGAGCAGAGCGCCTGGATCCACTTCATGGGCGGGCAGCAGCTGTGGGACGAGCTCGCCGCCGGCTTCGGCCTGAAGGCGCTGGTCTGCGGCAATACCGGTGTGCAGATGGGTGGCTGGTTCCGCAAGGAGATCGAGACCGCGGACGACCTGAAGGGCCTCAAGATGCGCATCCCCGGTCTCGGCGGTGACGTCATGGCCAAGGTCGGTGCCTCGCCGGTCTCGCTGCCCGGCGGCCAGATCTACGAGAACCTGGTCTCCGGCGCGATCGACGCCACCGAGTGGGTCGGCCCCTGGAACGACTACTTCCTGAAGTTCTACGAGGCCGCCAAGTACTACTACCACCCCGGCATGCACGAGCCGGGCGGCTTCACCGCCTTCGGCATCAACAAGGCGTGGTGGGATGGTCTGACCAAGGCCGATCGCACGACCATCGAGGCCTGCTGCGTGCAGGAGGCCGAGCTGATGATGGCCGAGGTCAACGCCAACAACGCCATCTACCTCGAGAAGCTGATCGAGGAGCACGGCGTGCAGGTGCGCGAGTTCAGCGACGAGATCTACGATGCGTTCGGCGAGGCGGCGCAGGAGGTCTTCGAGGAGACCCGTGCCCACAGCGATCTCGCCAACCGCGTGTACGAGAGCTTCGCCAAGGCCCGCGCGCAGCTGGCGAAGTACATGTACACGACCGACGTCGGGTACTCGCTGAAGCGCAACCGCGTGCTGGGGATTCGCGCCTGATCCGGGGCGTTTCTCCGACTCGCCGGTAATCCCCAGGAGGGGCGGGGTCACACCCGCCCCTCCGGCTCGTGAGATCGCCCCGCCATGTCCAGCATCCCGACCGAGCCGCGGGTGAGCGCCTACGTGCCGACCGCAAGCACAATCGGCTGTCGCGTCTTCGCCTGGGCCGTCGTCGGCACCCTGTTCGCGTTTCTCGTGAACTGCTACCTGAGCTACTGGCGCGACTGGCCGGGGCCGATGGCCGCATTCGGGGAGGCACCGTCGGGTCAGGCGTGGCTCCAGATCCTGCTGTACGTGGGCGGCATTCTCGGCGCCGCCGCCTACGTGTCGACCTCGCGCCAGCGGAGCCTGCGTGACGACGACCGCGTGCTCACGCGGCTCACCAGCTACATCGTCGAGGTCGCCTTCTGGATCGTGTTGCTCATCGGGGTCGCCGACGCGCTGATCTCGTTCCTCCGCGTCGAGGCCCTGCTGACGCTGTTCGTCAGCGAGGAGACGGCCGGGGCACTGGGGCGCAACGCTTACCGCGGCCCGGTGGTGCACGGCCCGCTGGTCGTCGCGGCGCTCGTCATCCCCCTCTTCGTGCGCCGAATGGGCTTCCACTGGCTGGCGCTGCTGGTGGTCATCGCCGAGCTCGAGATCGTCATCTTCCGGTTCGTGTTCTCCTACGAGCAGGCCTTCATGGGCGACCTCGTGCGGCTGTGGTACGCCGCGCTGTTCCTGTTCGCGAGCGCCTACACCCTGGTCGAGGACGGCCACGTGCGGGTCGACGTCTTCTACTCGAACTTCTCACCCGAGCGCCGGGGCCTGGTCAACGCGCTCGGGTCCCTGCTGCTCGGATTGCCGCTGTGCTGGGTGGTGCTGGTGCTCGGCATGGGCTCCAAGACCAGCATCATCGCCAGTCCCCTGGTCAACCTCGAGGTGAGCCAGCAGGGATTCGGGATGTACGTGAAGTACCTGATGGCCGGGTTCCTCGCGGTGTTCGCGGTGACGATGACCATCCAGTTCGCCGCGTACTTCCTCCAGGGCGTGGCCGACTACCGAGGCGACGCGGGCCGGCGCGAGCCGCCGACCGCCGGCGCACATTGAACGCCCCCTCCATGCTCACGCTCCGCGGGACGGCCGGCTGATGGAAATCGTATTTCTCGTCCTGCTCATCGTGCTCATGGCGCTCGCGCTCGGAATGGGCTTTCCGGTCGCCTTCGCCCTGCCCGGCTCCGCCATCCTCAGCATCGGCGCCGCGGCGCTCTGCGGATGGCTCCTCGCCGGTGACGCGAGCGCCTACTTCGCCCAGGGCGGTCCGGTGGAATGGCTCACCGCCGGGGTGACGAACTTCCGGGGCGTGTACTGGGAGGTCGAGCGCGACACCCTCATCGCGATCCCGCTGTTCGTGTTCATGGGCATCATGCTGCAGCGCTCGAAGATCGCCGAGGACCTGCTGGTGTGCATGGCCCAGCTCTTCGGCCCGTTGCCCGGTGGGCTCGGGATCTCGGTGGTCTTCGTCGGCGCCCTGCTCGCCGCGACCACCGGCATCGTCGGCGCGACGGTGGTGGCGATGGGCCTCATCTCGCTGCCGGCGATGATGCGCAACAACTATTCCAACCCGTTGGCCACCGGAACGATCGCCGCCTCCGGCACGCTCGGGCAGATCATCCCGCCCTCGATCGTCCTCATCATCCTCGCCGACCAGCTCGCGAGCGCCGTCGACCAGGCGAGCACCGGGCGCAAGGCCTACTTCAAGGAGACGACCGGCGAGTTCTCGATGCCGTCGGAGTTCGATGCCGTCTCCACCAGCGCCGGCGACATGTTCATGGGCGCGTTCGTGCCGGGCCTGGTGCTGGTCGCGGTGTACATGATCTTCATCTTCCTGGTCGCCCTCGCCCGGCCGAAGCTCGCGCCACCGGTCCACTACGAGGGACGCTACGACGGCGTGTTCGCGATGCGGGTGCTGTTCACGCTGGTGCCGCCGCTCACGCTCATCTTCGTGGTGCTCGGGTCGATCATCACCGGCATCGCCACCGTCAACCAGGCGGGTGCCATCGGTGCCGTCGGCGCGACCATCATGGCCGGCACCCGGCTGCGTCAGGGGCGTCGCGGTGCGTCCCTGCCGGCCATCCTGGCATCGGGGTCGGTGGCGGTCATGCTGACCATCGCCCTGGTCGCGCCGATCAACATCAAGAGCATCCACACCGACACCGACCGGCTCGCCGTCACCCTGGCGACGGTCGCCGCGGTGGTGTTCGCCGTGTCCCTGGTCTGGGCGGGCTGGCGCACCTACAAGATCGAGGACACGCTGCGCTCGGTGATGATCGAGACCGCGAAGACGACCTCGCTGGTGTTCATCATCCTCCTCGGCGCCGCGATGCTCACCGCCGCGTTCCGGGCGTTCGGCGGCGAGGAGCTGGTCAAGGACTTCCTGCTCGACCTGCCGGGCGGGTTCTGGATGCAGTTCTTCATCGTCATGGCGGTGATCTTCATCCTCGGCTTCTTCCTCGACTTCATCGAGATTGCGGTGGTGGTGGTGCCGATCGTGGCACCGATCTTGCTGCTCGACCCCGAGGCCAACGTCACCGCGGTCTGGCTCGGGGTGATGATCGGCCTGAACATCCAGACCTCGTTCCTGACCCCGCCGTTCGGCTTCGCGCTGTTCTATCTGCGCGGGGTGGCGCCGCCGTCGGTGAAGACGATCCAGATGTACAAGGGGGTCGCGGCGTTCATCGCGCTGCAGCTCCTGGTGCTGGTCATCGTCGCCAACTCACCGAAGCTGGTGAACTACCTGCCGACGCGCGTCTCGCTGTTGTCCGACACCGCGCCGCCGCCGGTGAACCCGCGCCTGCAGTACTGCATCGAGGAGAAGCTGCTCCCCGAGTACGCGGCGCGCAAGGACGCCCTGCTGGCCGCGATCGCGAGCGCGCGCGGGCTCGATCTCAGCTACTTGCCGGCGGCGATGCGAAAGGACCTCCTGGCCGCGTACGACCGCGCCGAGCGCACCTTCGAGCTGGTGGCCGAGATCGACCGGACCGCCGCCGAGGTCGAGAAGGCCGATCCCGGCTACCGTCCGCTGCACCAGGAGGTCCGCGCCCTGCAACGGCAGATTGCGAAGCAGGAAGCGGCGATCAAGCGCGAGGAGGCGGACATCGGCCGACTGCAGCGGCTCGAGGAACCGGACGCCGCGCGGATCTCCGAGCTCCAGGCGGACGTCGAGCGGCTGCGCGCGGCGATCGAGACCGAGCGCGCGAGCATTCCCGAGCAGTGGGAGGCCGAGCACGCGGCATTCCGCAAGCTGCAGAAGGCGGAGGACGCCGCGCGCAAGGCCTATCGCACCAACGTCGACCAGGCCTACGCGCCGGTGGTCGAGGTGCTCGCGGTGATCGACGACACCGACGCGCTGGCCGCCCTCGAGCCCCTGCTCCGCGAGCTCCGCGGCCAGGTCGAGGCCGACGCGCCGGAGATCAACGTCGAGCGGCTCGGCGAGGCGAGCTCGACGATCTCGGCGGTGGAGGGCACCAGCGACATTCGCCGCGAGGTCTCGCAGGCGCGCCGCGCGTTGCGGGCGAAGACACCGGAGCCGGCGAAGGCGGTCGAGCACATGGACACCGCGATCGCCAAGCTGACGGTGGAGCTGGAATGGCGGCGCCGCGCGGTCGAGAAGCTCGGGCCCGGCCTACACGCCTACCGGTCCGCCATCGCCGACAGCATCGGCCTGCGCCAGCAGCGGACGCTGCCTCGCGACCGCGCGCTCGAGGTCGCGGACTGCAGCGCGGCGCATCGGGACGTGTCGCTACACTTCTGACGCCGGCGCCCGGTAACGGCTCGGCGTCGGCACGTCACCTCGCGTCGGCGAGCGCGCGCTCGACGGATGCCAGCAGCCGCTCGTCGTCGAGGGGCTTCGGCAGGACGTCGAAGATCCCCAGAGGCCGCTCGGGGAGATCGACATCACCCGTGACCAGGATGACGGGGAGGCGACTTCCCCGTCCGAGCCCGAGCTGCCGTGCCGCCTCCAGACCGTCGAGGTCCGGCATGTGCATGTCGAGCACCGCGCAGCCGTCGCGATCGGCGACGGCGTCGAGGAACTCCGTCGCCCGGGCATAGGACTCGACCCGATGACCCTCGGCGCGCAGCAAGAAGGCGGTGGCCTCGCGCGCGGCATCGTCGTCGTCGACCACGAAAACGATCTTGAGGCCATCTGCCATGGGTCAATCCTCTCCCTGGTGTGCCGGCAGCGTGAAGCGCAGCAGTGCGCCGCCGCCGGCGGCGTTCTCGGCCGTGAGCGACCCGCCGTGCACGTCGGCGATGGTGCGACAGATGGACAGCCCGAGACCGAGGCCATCCGATTTGGTGGTGAAGAAGGGAGTGAACACGGCGTCGGCCGCCTCCTCCGACAGGCCAGGCCCGGAGTCGACGACCTGGACCTGCACCGAGCCCGGGCTCGGGCACACCGTGCGCAGCACCACGCGGCGGGTCTGCGCGCCGGCTCCGTCGATCGCCTCGATCGCGTTGCGGACGAGGTTCAGGATGACCTGCTCGATCTGCACCCGATCCGCGCGCACCGGCGGAAGCCCCTCGCCCGCCACCACCGTGACCGCGACGTGGCGGCGCCGCGCCTCACTCTCGAGCAGACCGACGACCTCGTCGACTAGCCCGTTGAGATCGACCAGCGTTCGCTCGCCACCGTCGCGTCGGACCAGGGCGCGCATTCGCCGGATGATGTCGCCCGCCCGCCGGGCCTGGGCGGCGCAGGCATCCAGCGTCTCGACCAGCAGTGCCGAGTCGGAGTCCCCGCGCTGCACCAGCCGCCGGGCTCCGGCGCAGTAGCCCGCGATGGCCGACAACGGCTGGTTGATCTCGTGGGCCAGCCCCGAGGCGAGCTCGCCGAGCGTGCTCAGGCGCGAGACGTGCGCGAGCTCGGCGCGACGGTGCTCGATCTCCTCCTCGAGGCGCCGGATCTCGGTGCGGTCGCGCGCATCGATGACCACTCCGATCACGGTGCCATCGGGCGCACGATGCGGCGAGTAGCGCACGTCGAGGTACATCGCGTCGCCGCTGGGGCTGACGTACCAGCGCTCCGCACGTACCGATCGGCCGGCGAAGGCGGCCGCGAGCTTCGCGGCCAGGTAGTCGTCGAAGACCTCGTCGCCGACGAGCTCGCGAATCGGGCGCCCGGCCATCTCTGCCGGGGTCAGGCCGAAGACGCCGGCGTAGGCACCGTTGACCGCGCGGACCACCAGCCCCCGGTCGACGAAGGCCATGAGGTCGCCGGCCTCCTCGATCATCTGCTCGAAGCGACCGAGGGTCGCCGCCGTCTCGCGCTCGGCGGTGAGGTCGCGGAGCCGGAGCGCGGTCATCGGGCCGACGTGGTCGTGGAACTCACGTGCGATGAGGTGCAGGGGGAAGGTCGAGCCGTCGCGCCGACGCCCTCGCAGCTCGGCCGATTCCGCGATCAGTCGGATGCCGCCGACGTCGATCGAGTGCGCGACCGTTCCCGCATCCTCGTCGCGAAGTGGCCAGGGAAACAGCGTCGAGACGTCCGTGCCGAGCAGCGCGTCGGCCTGCTGGCCGAACATCGCGGCCGCTGCGGGGTTGATGGTGCAGATCATGCCGGCGGCATCGACGGTGATGATGCCGTCGGTGTCCATGTCCACGACCGCCCGGTGCCGGGACTCGCTCTCCAGCAAGGCGGCACGGATATAGAGACTCTCGCGCTCGTCGCGCAGGACCCAGCGGTGCCCGATGACCTCGCCATCGCGCGTGTGGACCTGACCGACCGCCGCCGTGACCGGCACCGGACTGCCGTCGAGCGGCTGGATGCTGAGGGTCCAACCACTGCGCTCGCCCGCCTCCGCCAGCTGACCGAGCCCGCCGACGAAGGCGTGGCGCTCCTCGCGTGGCAGGAAATCCGCGAGCGGCCGACCGATGCAGCTGGCCTCGTCGCACCGCAGCAACGCGAGCGCTGCGCGGTTGAGCTCGAGAATCCGTAGCCGCGCGTCGGTGACCAGGTTGGCGTCGCCGACGAGCTCGAACAGCTCACCGTAGCGTCGGCACGCGTCGTCACGCTCGCGAGCGGCGAGGCGAGCCGCCTCCCGCGCCGCGAGGAGCGCCCGGCGAATCGTCTCGAGCGCCGCCGGGTCGAGACCCTCGATGCCCGCGAGCCCGTCGAGCGCGGCGTGCCCGCTGCGTAGCGCGTCCTCGATGTCCTCGGACCGTGCCCCGTCGGCAGGCGGCCGGCGACCACGTCCGACGGCCACTACCCCGAGCCCCCGCCGCAAGCGCAGTGCGGGTTCGGGCCCCGATGGACGGCTGGCTGGACGTCGACACGATTCATCGAGCGGACTTGTAACACGCCCACCGCACGCGGGCCACCAGAGCGACCCGGCGGGTGGGGTCCGGTGGCCACGCCCTCGGTCGCCGGCGAGCCGCGGTCCGACACCGCGCCGTCGGCGGTCGCGCCCCGCCAGGACCCGGATACGAAAAACCCCCGCCGAGGCGGGGGTTTACGATTGGTGCCGGTGAGTGGACTCGAACCACCGACCTACTGATTACGAATCAGTTGCTCTGCCAACTGAGCTACACCGGCGAATGAATGTGTCCTTCGCGGGACGCCACGAAAGGGCGGAAGAATAGCACGTGCGGGCGGCCTTGGGATCGCGACGGGGACGGGTCGGCTGCTGCTGCGGCGACGACGTGGTTGGACTGGCAGGCGCGGGCGAAGCTGCTTCCCACCCCACGCCGGTCCGACCACACCGTCCTGGCGAGGAGCGCCGCTCCGCGGATATCCTTGGCCACGCCCGCCGGGCCGTTGGTCGCGCGGGGACGGACCGCCGACGAGCCCGTGACCATGATCGACCGCCGCCTCTCCCCCACTCGCCGCGCCGGCGCCCGTCACCTCCTCGCCTTCCTCGCGGGCCTCCTCGCGGGGGCCACGACCACCCTCGCGCCGGCCGCCAGCAGCATCGGCGGC
>JACKNM010000008.1 GCA_024234875.1 Ectothiorhodospiraceae bacterium
TGCTGATGCGGGCGAATCGGCACGAGCTGGACGCGATGCGGGCAATCGCCCGCCATTACGGGGTCGGCTTCCACTTCGACACCGCCCTCTTCCCATGCCTGCCCAACGGCGACAACGGCGGGCGCGCGAATGCCGACCGCGCTCGCGACGGCCGGCGCGCGACCGTCGACGTCGCCGCGCCGACCACCGCCACGCGCGGCCTCGACGGTCCCCTCGCCCAGCGACTGGATCCCGAGGAGGCGGCTCGCGCGCACCTGTCCGACCCCGAGTACGCGGCCGAGCTGGCCGCGTTCCATGCCCGCACCCGCGCGCTCCCGCCGAGCGATGCGCTCTACGTCTGCGGCGCCGGCCTCACGAGCTTCCATGTCGACCCGTACGCGAATCTCCAGCCCTGCACCATCAGCACGAACCTGCGCTACAGCCTGCGCGAGGGTTCCTTCGCCGACGGCTGGAACGGACCGGTGGCCGGCCTGCGCGAGCTCCGCGCCGCGCCCGACCACGCCTGCACCACCTGCGACAAGCGCGGCCTGTGCGCCGGCTGCCCGGCGGTGTTCGCGGCCGAGACCGGCGCTGCGGACCGCCGCTCGGCGTACGTCTGCCGCTCCACCCACGCCCTGCACGAGGCGCTCACCGGCGCGTCCGCGGCGGCCGACGACCCGGCCGGTCGCGCGGCGACCGCGAGCGCCACCGGCTCGGTGGAGCGCATGCCCGAGGAGGCACTGTCTTGAGCCAAGGCCCCGATGATCAGGGTTCCACGTCGGCGCGGCCGGGTGACGAGCCCGGCACGTCACGACTGCCCTATCTCGCCCCGCAGATGACACGCGTGTCCCTGGCTGGCGACGAGGTGCTCGCCAAGGGCTGCAAGCTCACCGGCGGCGGACCATCGTTCCAGGGACCCGGCTGCCTGCCCGGCGGGTGCTTCGCCACCGGCTCGTGATCCCACGCCCGCGCCCGGCCGCGCCATCGATCGGAACCGTCACGCTGCAGGTGGCGAACCTCGCGCTCGAGCTGCGCTGCGCCGCCGGGCCGGCGCCGGTCCTGCCCCGCGTACCCTACGGTCCATTCCTCGTCCCGTCCGGGGCCCCGGGTCCCGCGGACGCCGTGGTGGAGGTCCTCGACGCCGAGCCAGTGCCGCCCGCGGGCGAGTCGCTCTACGACACCGGCGACAGCTGGTCGGTCTGGCGCGAGACCGACGGTCTCTGCTTCGCGCTCCGCGCCGGGCCGGATGGACCCTTGCTGTGGACGCTGCGCGGGGCCGCCCCGTTCGCCCGCCTGCGCCTCGACCTCGCCCCGCGCGTGCGCGCGGGCACCGCTCACGGCGCGGGGCGCGGCATGCTCGCCTACCCGCTCGACCAGGTGCTCGTCCTGCATCTCCTGGCCGCCCGCGACGGGTTGCTCGTGCACGCGGCCGGGGTGCGGGTCGGCGACGTCGGGCTCGCCCTCGCCGGGCCGTCCGGTGCCGGCAAGACGACGCTCGCACGCACCGTCGGCGCGGCCGGTGGCGTCGAATGGCTGAGCGACGACCGCATCGCGATGCGCCATCAGGGTCCCGAGATCACCGTCAGCGGCACGCCGTGGCCGGGCGAGGCAGGCATCGCGAGCGCCACCAGCGCGCCGCTCGCCGCCATCGGGATCCTCCGTCAGGGACCGACTTGCCGCCTCACCCGACTTGCCCCGGCCGAGGGCCTGCGCCGACTGCTGCCGACGCTCTCGGTGCCGTGGTACCTGCGCGACCTCGCCGACCGCGCGCTCGCCACCGTGGATACGATTCTCGCCCGCACGCCGGTGTTCGAGGTGATGCTCGACCGCGACCCCCGAGCGGTGCGCGACTCGGTCCTGCGAGCCCTGCCCGCGGCGGTGGGGCGGTGAGCGCGCCGCCCGCCGCGTCGCCGCCCGGTGCCCTTCGCGCCGGGGCGCTGCGCGCCTGCATGGTCGACGGCCGGTCGGTGGAGATCACCGCCGCCGGGCTCAGCATGCGCCCGACGCTGGCACCCGGCGATCGGCTCTTGATCAGCCCGCTGCCCCCGCGCGGACCGGCACTCGGCGACGTGGTGGCGATCGTCAGCGGGGACGCGGACGCCGCGCGCATCGTCGTGCACCGGGTGCTGTGGTGCCGCGGCGCGGTGATTCGGACCGCCGGCGACGACGCGAGCGCGCTCGATCATCCGCATCCGCGACGCACGGTGGTGGGTCGCGTCGACGCATGCTGGGGGCCCGACGGTGTGCGGCGGTCGCTGCGCTCGCCCGGCGCGCGGCTGGTCGGGATGGCGCGCGGGATGCGGTCGGTGGCGCGCATCGTCCGCGTCGGGCTCCGCGCCTGGCGTCGACCTGCGCCGTCGGCAGAGCCCTGAGCCGGCGCGGTACCCGCGTCAGCGCGTGGCCGAGCCGCTGTCCGCGGCTCCAGGGAGCGCGAACGGCAGACGACCGCGCCAGATCGAGGGGCGGGTCTCGTCGGAGAACGGCTGCAGGCTCTCCATCTTGCGCCGGAACTCGTCGGTGATCTGGCGCGCGTCGCTCGAGCCGCGCGAGGCACGCGGCGTGATCAACACCACCAGCTCGGTGCGGCGCGCGGTGTCGCGCTTCTGGCCGAACAGCAGACCGACCACCGGCAGGGTGTGCAGACCGGGGATCCCGGACCCGGACTGGCTGCGGTTCTCTCGGATCAGACCGCCGAGCACCACCGTCTCGCCGCTCTGCACCGCCACCGTGCTGTTGATCGTGCGCTTCTGGATGGTGGGCGTGAGGGTGCCGCCGGTTCCGGAGTCGTCGACGTCGCTGACCTCCTGCTCGACCTCCATGATGACCAGACCGCCGGCGTTGACCCGGGGGGTGACGCTCAGCAGGACGCCGGTGTCGAGCCGCTCGATGGTATTGATGATGTTGGCGTTCTGGTCCGTCGCCTGCTGCTGCTGGGTGACCACCGGGATCTGGTCACCGACCCGGATCTGCGCTTCCTGGTTGTTCAGCACCATCAGGCTCGGCGACGACACGATGTTCGCGCGCGACTCCGATGCGAGCGTGTTCAGCACCGCGCGCACCGCCCCGGCGGCGTCCTGGATGCTGTAGGAGAAGCCCGGCGCCACCGCCGCGAGACCGGCCGTCAGGACGTCGAGGCGGCCCTGCCCGGACTTGTTGCCGAGCCCGTTCTTGAAGAAGAACTCGAGACCCTGCGAGAGCTCACCGGTCAGTTGCACCTCGGCGATGGTGGCCTCGATCAGGACCTGCAACGGCACGATGTCGAGCTCGCGCAGTGCCGCCTGCACCTGGCGGTACTGCTGCGCGTTGGACTTGATCAGCAGCGCGTTGTTGACCTCGTCGGCGATGACCCGGATCGACTCCGAGCCGCTGAGCGCCACCCCCTGGTCGGCGCCACTGCTCTGGCGTGCCGGCGAGGCCGCCGCCTGCCGCTCCAGCACTGCACGCTGCGGCTCTGGTTGCGCCGCGCGGTCGGCGCGGGTGTTGGCCGGCTCGGCCTCGCGCGGGGTCGACTGCAGCCGGGTGGGCTCGAGGCCGGGCGCGAGCTCCGGCGGCGGCAGTGTCCCGCGGCGGCCATCCTGCTCCTCGAAGACCTTGGTCAGCACGTCGGCCAGATCCGCCGCCTTGCCGTTCTGGACGTGGTAGACGTAGAGCCGCTGCCCCACCGCGCCGCTGTCGCGGTCGAGACGCTGCACCCAGTCACGCACCGTCGCCAGCAGCTCCGGGCGGGCCGAGATCACGAGCAGGGCGTCGAGACGCTCGATCGGGACCAGCCGCACCATGCCGACCAGAGGCCCCTGCTGCCCCTCCAGCCCCAACACCTGCTCGAGATCCTTCGCCAGCGTCTCGGCATCGACGAAATCGGGGGTGAACAGGGCCACCGAGCGTCCCGCGAGCCAGTCGACGTCGAAGATGTCGATGGTCTCGAGCAACCCCTCGAGCTCCTGGCCGGTGCCGGCGAGCACCAGCAGATTGCGCTCGGGGTCGACCCGCACCAGGTTCCCGGGGCTCGCGAACGGCTCGAGAATGCGCTGCATCTCCGCCGCCGCGACATGTCGCAGCGGCACGATGCGCACCCGGTACCCCTCGGGCAGGGGCCGGCTGCCGCCGCCGAGCTGCGGGTAGGCGAGCCCCGGCACCGCCAGCTCGCGCGGCACCACGTGGTAGGTGTCGTCGCGCAGCACCAGGGCCGCGCCGTTCATCCGCAGCAACATCTCGAGGGTCGGGATCAGGGCGTCCCGCGCGAGTGGGCGTGTGCTCTGCAACGTCACGCTGCCCGCCACACCGGGGTCGATCACGTAGTTCAGCCCGAGCAGGTCGCCGAGGACGACCTTCACCACCTCCAGGAGATTGGTGTTCTCGAAGTTGAGCTTGAACTCGCCACCGACGTCGGTGGCCGCGGCGGTCGACGCCGCGGTCGGTGCGTCCGCTCCCGGGCGCAGGAAACGTCCGCTGCCGGCCTGATAGAAATCGGCCTGGGAACGGATGTCGGTGAGCGGCGCTTCCGATGCCCCCGGAGCCGGTGCCGGCAGACCGGTCCCGGTGGCGGGCGTCTCGCCGAGCCGCTCGAGGGTCCCGCCGGCGTTCAGGACCGAGCCGACAGAGCTGCTCGGCAGGGTCTCGCAGCCGGCGAGCCCGATCGTGGCCGCGACCAGCACGAGCCGCGCGCGGCGCATCGTCGTCTCTCGCATTCGCCTTCCCCAGACCCTCACGTCGCGCCGTCACCGGTCGGCGGCCCGCCAGGGAGCGCTTGCCGAGAAACGCCCGCGGGATCCACAAAAAACGCTTCAAGTATCGTTCGTTACCGACTGATATTCAATCTTGTTCTCCCCCGAGCCGGCACCCGCTCACTGCTGCTCGGACGGTCGCACGCTGGGGCGGACGACGGAGCGCCCGGTGCTCGATCCGGGATCGAGTCGGCGGTTTCGTCGCACCGGCTGCCTGACCTCGGGTTGGGCCCCCGCGACCCCGGGCTGGGGTTGCCCGGTCACCAGACCCTTCAAGATCTCGGCTGCCGACTGCTCCAGTGACTGCCCCGGGTTGGGGTTGATGCCGGGGCTCGGGCGACGCGGCGCGCGGCGGGGGGTGCTGCGCGCGGCGGCCGCGGCCGCCGGGCTCGGCGGGGCGTCGAACGAGCGCAGCATGACCTCCTGGCGGGTACCACCGCTGCTGACCACGATGCGGTCGTCGCGAATCGACTCGACCAGCCAGCCCTGGTGGCGCTCACCGGCGTGCAGCCGCACCAGTCCACCTTCGGCCTCGCCACGAACGTATGCGGTCGGTTGGCCGTCGGAGACCACGATGGCGGCGAGGCTGAGCGGCGCGGGTGCCGCCGCCGGCTCCACCGGCTGCTCGAGCACCACGGCCGGCGCCTCGGCCGGCGCCTGCGGCGGGCGTCGACTGGATGCGAACAACGGGCGCGAGGTGGTCTCGGACAGGGCGTCGAGGGGGGGCAGCTCGCGCAGCTCACCGAGCGCGGCGCGCGCCGTGCCCGCGAGCTCGCGCGGGGCCTCGGTCGTCGTCGGCGGCGGCACGCGCCCGGGCTGGAAGCGCAGCACCGCCCCGAGTGCCGCCCCGAGTCCCACCGCCATCATGGCCAGAAGCACGATCAGGCCCCTCATCCCTGACGCGCCTCGGGTGTGGCGGTCATGAACCCGGACAGGCGGAAACGGACATCGAGCTCGACGTCGTCGCTCGGGTTGCCCTGGCGCGAGGCCGCGCGCTGGCGGCGACTGATCACCATCAGCTCGTCGACCACGAGCACCGGAACGCGGGTCTCCAGCGCGTGCAGGACCTGCTGGAGGCCCACGGTGTCGGCGGTGAGGCGCACATTCACGCTGACCCGCCGGAAGTCCCCCGCATCCTCGGCCGCCAGCACCTGGGTGCTGGTGAGCCGTCCTCCACTGCGCTCGACCACCGCCTTCACGTCGCGCTGGAGCTCGGCCGCCGCGAGCGACGGACTCTGCGCGGTCAGGGTGAAGCGGCCGATGTCCGAGCGCGCCTCCAGTCCTCGCAACTCCGCCTCCAGCGCACCCGAGCGCCGTCCCAGCGCGTCGAGCCGCAGCACCAACGCCTGCTTGTCGGCAATCGCCTCGCGTTGCTCGAGGTAGGTTCGCGCCAGCGGAACCACCGCCAGCACCACCACCAGCGCGACCAGCACGAGCAGCAGTCCGAGCGCCGCCAGTCGCCCCGCCAACGCTCGCCCGCCACTCACCGCGACGCGCTCCGCGGTGGCTCGTCGCCGGCCGCGCCCTCGGCGCTCGCGATGGCCTCGACCTGGGCGGAGAGCTGGAAACGCTCGCGACCGCCGGCACCCTCGCGCACCACCGGCGAGTCGAAGCGGGCGTCGGACAGCAGCGGCGATGCCTCGAGCGCGCCGACCAGCGCCGAGGCCTGCCCGGAGCTGCCCTGCAGCAACACCTTGCCGCCCTTGAGCTCGAGTCGATACAGCCACGTCTCGTCGGGGAGCAGGCGGGTCAACTCGTCGATGACCTCGACCGCGCTCGGCCGGGCGGACTTCAACGCGTGGAGCGCCTCGATCTCGCTCCGTAGTGCCGCGATCCGCTCCTCGAGCAGACTGCTGGCCGCGGCGCGCGCGCGCGCCGCCTCGAGGCGGGCGTCAATGGCCGCGAGCTGCCCCCGCTGCTGAGCGAGCGGCACCGCCAACACCCCGGCGAGCAGCCCCAGGTTCACCAGTGCCAGGATCCCGACCAGCCAGGTCCCTCCGCGCTCGCGATAACGGGCCGAGCGCAGCAGCAGGCGCACCTCGCCGCCGTCGCCGGGCTCGACCCCGGCGCCGGTCACCGCCCGCAGGTCCCAGCCCGGGAACGCGGCCAGTGCGGGCGCCACCAGACGCCGAGGCACCACGCTCAGTCGCACCCGCACGCGCTTGCCCCCGTCCCGGCGGCCGAGCACGCGATAGTCGTAGAGCACGTCGGCCGCCCGGAACGGGGTCAGGCGCTCCATCTCGAATGCCAGCACCTCGCCGAGATTCTCCTGGGCTGCCCCCGGAAGGTCGACCTCCTTGCTGAGCGCCAGCTCGCTCGCCACCGCCAGCTCGCAGGGCGTGTCGCGCGGCGACAGGCGACCGAGGTCGACCACCGGCGCGACACCGGAGGGATCGGGGGGGGCTGCGGGACCGGGCAGCCGGCCGAGCTCGCGCACGCGCGAGCCATCGACCCGGGACACCACCACCGCGTGCTCGTCGACGGTCACCCGCACCCGCCGCCCGGAGCCGAGACCCGCGTCGCGATGCCCGCCACCCGGCAACATCGCACGGAGCTCGGACAGCCACCAGGCGAGGAAACGACGGATCGGGGACATGGTCAGTGCTGACTCGGTGTCTCGGCGGGGTTTGTGGTGTCGTCGGGGGCCGCGGTGTCCTCGCCCCCGGGCGAGCGGTCATCGAGCCAGGCGAGCACCGAGAAGGGTCGTCGTGGACTTCCCGAGAGCCGAACCACGGCCTCCTTGCGAGCGATCGCGCCGTCGTCGGTTCGACCTTCGGACCGCAAAGTGTAGACGCGGCTGCGTGAGCGCGACAAATGACGCTGGGCCGGTCGCAACAGCTCGAGCGGCAGGCGGGGCGACGCGGCTCCACCGCCGGTGGCCGCCTGCTCGGTCGCGGCCTGCGCGCGCGCCTCGAGGAAGGCATCGACGGACGCGACGTCGACCCCCGGCAGCGCCAGCAACACCTCGCGCGGAGCCGACTGCGGATCGATCCGCGCCGACCAGGTGTGAACCGTCACCAGCGGCGCGAGACGGTCGAACAGCGCATCGGTCATGCCCATCACCAGCCGGAGCTCGCCCACCGACAGAAACGCACGGTCACGCGGAACGTGGTCGAGGCCGGCGGCGGCGTACTGGTCCGCCTCGGCGCCCCCGGGGAGCGGGTCCTGGTCGTCATCGCGCCAGTCGAGGATGGCCTGGGCGACGTCCGCCGCGCGACCATCGCCCACGTCTGCGGACTCCGCCTGCAGCACCTCGATCAGCCCGCGCACCAGCTCCGGTGGCGACACGTTGATGTCCAGCTTGCCGTTCTCCGACAGCGCCGACACCTGCGCCGTCCCGCCGGGGAGCGCCACCCTGCGTGGCGCACCGAGATCGTCCCAGCGCTCGTCGGCCCGTGGCGCCAGCAGCCCGAGGATGGCGCGGGCGATTCCCGATTCGGCCAGCGACTCGGCACGGGCCCGCGAGATCGCGTTGTGGGTGAGCGCCGCCTCCTGGCGTGCCTCGAAGGCGAACGTCGCGGCGAGCACGGCGACGAGCGCCCCGACCCAGAGCACGATCAGGAGCGCGAGCCCGCGCTGGCGGTGCCGTCTCATCGGCTCACGGCTCCACCGAGGGTCGGGAGGCCGGCCGGGCTCGACCGCGCCGCCGCGTCGGCCGGTTCCTCCTCCTCCAGCTCGACCTCCGGGAACGCGTCCTCGGACTCGGTGTCGGTGAGACGGCGCGCGCGCACCACGCTGCCGTCCTCGCGCGTCTCCAGCGCGCGCTCGAAGCGGACCGCGTCGGTCCGCGGATTGACGATGAGCGGCGGCCAGCGCCCCGCGTCGCGGGTGGTGATGTCGATGCGCACGAGCGCCGGCAGGCGTCTTGCCCGGCGCCATTCGTCGTGCCAGGACGGGGAGCGCTCGTCGTCGACCACGCCGAAGTATGCGAGCTCGAGCTCCGTCACCCCCTCGGCGAGGGTCCGCCGCTCACCGGCCGCGTCTCCGGCGTCGGACATGGTCTGGGTGAGCGACGCCCGCTCCAGCACCAGCGCGCGACCGTCCTGCGCATCGGCCAGCCCGATCCGCACCCGGTGGATGCCGCCGGTCCCGATGTAGGCCGGCACCTCGGCCAACCACACCGCGCCGCCACGATCGCCCTCGAACCAGAGGTGCCACGCGTTGCGCTCCACCACCGCGAGCGGTACCGCGCCCTCCAGCTCGCGTCGCAGGAAGCCCTGCACCAGGCGCACCGTGTCGGTGGCATCGATCCGCGACGCGCCGGCCGAGAACGTCCGTCCGGCGAGCGAGAGCCCGGCATAGGCGAGCGACGAGAGCAGCGCGAACACGGTCAGCCCGACCAGCAGCTCGAGCAGGGTGAAGCCGCGCGCGCGGCGCGGCCCGCGGTGGCTGGCGGGAGGCCCCGGGGAGCGACCGCGGGTGCTCATCGGCGCCGCTCGCTGGCGTTGAGCACGAGCGCGCCGAGCTCGACGCGGGTCCGGCCGCGCCCGTCCTCGTCGCCCACTCCCACGGTCACCAGGTAGGCGGTGGCGGGAAGCCCGTCGACCGGGCCGAGCCCGTCCTCCGGATAGGGCTCGACCCGGCGCCACCACACGAGACGTTCCCCGCCGTCACCGACCGATTCCTCGCCCCGCGCCTCGCCGACATCCAACCGTTCCGTGGCGCGCGCCTCGTCGAGCTTGGAGCGGGCCAGCAGCAACGCCCGCCCGTGCCGGTGGGCGCCGTCGAGCGCGCGGGTGGCGCTCGCGATCGCCTCGAAGCCGGCAGCGAGCACCAGAGCCAGCACCGTCAGCGCCACCAGGATCTCGATCAGGGTGAAGCCGGTCGCCCCCGCTGCCCGCCCGCATCGCCGGTAGCTGCTCATCCGCCGGCCCGCACGGCCGAGCCGTCGTCGCCGTCGAGGATCCGGATCCGACCCGTCAGCCAGTCGACGTCGACCGCCACCGCGCGCTCGCCGGCGCGCAGCCCCACCCGACCGCCGGTCGAGCTGCCGTCGGGAAAGAAGCGGATGGTGGCCCGAGCGTCGTCGATACGCTCCGATCGCGCGGTGTAGAGGTCGAGATCGATGTCCGACGACACCGCGCGGCTACGCCCGCCGTCCTCGAGTCGAAAGCGCCGAGCCTCGACGTCGATCTCGAGCCCGTAGGGGCGGTTACGCGTGATCGCCTCGGAGCGCGCCTGGCGCAGGCCGGCCGCGAGCTGGCGGGCGGCGGCCTCGAGCTCGGCGGACGACGTCCCGCGCAGCGCCGGCACCGCAACCGCCCAGGCGAGAACCAGGATGACCAGGGCCACCAGTAGCTCGACCAGGGTGAAGCCACGGACTCGGCGTCCGCCCCGGGTCGGCGATGCGTCTAGCCGAGATTGCCCCGTGCGCACACCGTCGACCCGCTCGCGGAGCGTCGACACCTGCTCACTGCCAGCTCACGATGTCACGGTTCTCGCCGTCGCCTCCCTCCGAGCCGTCGTCACCGAGCGACAGGAGGTCGTACGGACCGTGCTCGCCGGGGAGACGGTAGACGTAGTCACGTCCCCAGGGATCCTTCGGCACCGACTCCTTCTTGAGGTACGGCCCGTTCCAGCGGTCGGCGCCGGCGGGCTTCTCGACCAGGGCCTCCAGGCTCGGTGGGTAGGTTCCGACCTCGAGCTTGTAGAGGTCGATCACCGCACTCAGGTTCTCGATCTGGACCCGAGCGGCGTCGCTCTTCGCGCCACCGAGCCACTTCATCGCCTGCGGTGCCGCGACCGCGGCGATCAGCGACAGGATGGCCAGCACCACCAGCAACTCGAGGAGGGTGAATCCGAGGTTCGGGCGACGCCGACGCGTCGGTGGGGTCTCGTCCTTCGACATCTTCGCTCCGCGAGAATGGCGCCGGGGCAGTGTATCAGCGCGGCGATGCCATCCGGTGGTGGGTCAATCAGAACGCGAGCTCGTTCACACGTAGCACCGCCGCCAGGACCGACAGGATGATGCCGGCGATCAACACGCCGAGGCCCAGGATCAGCACCGGCCCGAGCAGCGACGTCGCGCGTCGCACCGCCACCTCGACCTCGCCGTCGTAGATGTCGGCGAGCCGCAGCAGCATGCCCTCCAGATTTCCGCTGCGCTCGCCGACCTCGACCAGGTGGGCCGCGAGCCGTGGAAAGACCTCGGCCTCGGCCAGGGGTCTCGCGACACCCTCGCCCTCGCGCACGCTGGTCGCGATCCCTTCGACCGCCGCGCGCACGAAAAGGTTTCCGATCACGTCCTTGGCGATGCGGATGGCGGTGAGTAGCGGCACGCCGTTGCGTAGCAGGGTGCCGAGGGTGCGCGTGAACCGGGCCGCCTCGACTTTCGAGACCAGGTCTCCGATCACCGGTAGACGGAGCACCGCCTCGTCGAATCGCAGCCGCACCGGCTCGCGGGCGAGCAACCGTCGCGCACCGACCCAGAGTGCAATCCCCAGCAGCGCGATGACCCACCACCAGCGCTCGATCACGTCGCCCACCGCCACCACCACCTGGGTCGCCAGCGGCAGCTCGACCCGGGCGTCGGCGAACATCACCTCCACCCGCGGCACCACCACGCCGAGGATCACCGCCAGGCACAGGATGGCCACGAAGACCAGAATCACGGGGTAGACGAGCGCCTGGCTGGTGGCCTCGCGGAGCGCACGCGCGCGCTCCAGGAACTCGGCGAGTCCTTGCAACGCCGGCTCCAACGCCCCGCTCGCCTCACCGGCGCGCACGATGCTGCGGTAGAACCGCGAGAAGGTCTCGGGTGCGGCCTCCATCGCGGCGGACAGGTCCTGACCCGAGCGCACCGCGGTCAGCAGCCGCTCGATGAGGCTGCGCAACGGTCCGGGTTGCGCGAGGTCGCGCAGCGCCTCGAGCGCGCGGTCCACCGCGAGCCCGGCGCCGAGCAGGGTCGACATCTCGACCGTGAACATGCCGAGATCCGCGGCCCGAATCCGTCGCGGGGCAAACAGCCGCCGACCGCCTCCGGTCGCGGTACCCGCCACCTCGTCGACCCGGATCGGCACGTGCCCCTGGCCTTGCAACAGGCGCACCACCACCTCGCGGTCGGGCGCGTCCATCTGCCCGCCGACGACCTCACCCGCCGCCGACGCCGCCTTGTACCGGTACCTGGGCAAGCTGCGAATCTCCGAACAAGACCATGGCGCCGGGCCGCGACGTGCGCCGGGTATCGGGTCCCGCCCTCTCAGGCTTCCTGGGTCACCCGCTCGACCTCCTCCACCGAGGTGACGCCGATGCAGGCCTTGGCGAGCCCGTCGTCGTGCATCGTGCGGCTTCCGTCCTCGACCGCGGCACGGGCGATGGCGCGCGCGTCGTGGCGGGCGAGCACCGCCTGACGCACCCGCTCGGACATCGGCAACAGCTCGACGATGTTGGTGCGGCCCCGGTAGCCGACACCGTCGCAGTGCTCGCACCCGCCCGGGCGGTACAGCGTCACCGGTCCGGTGGCGACGAACCGCCGCAGCCGGAGCTCGTCGACCAGGTCCGGGGGCGCGGTCTGCGCCACGCGGCAGTGCTCGCACAGCACGCGGACCAGGCGCTGGGCGACGACGCCGTTGACGGTGGAGGTCACCAGATAATCCTCCACCCCCATGTCGAGCAGGCGGGTGACGGTGCTCGCGGCATCGTTGGTGTGCAGGGTCGAGAACACCTTGTGACCGGTCAGCGCCGCCTGCACCGCGATGCGCGCGGTCTCGATGTCGCGCATCTCGCCGACCATGATGACGTCCGGATCCTGGCGCAGGATGGACCGCAGCGCGTTGGCGAAGGTGAGTCCGATCTGGGGCTTGACCTGGATCTGGTTCACCCCCTCGAGCTGGTACTCGACCGGGTCCTCGACCGTGAGGATTTTCTTGTCAGGGGTGTTGAGCTGGTGCAGCGCCGCGTACAGCGTGGTGGTCTTGCCGCTTCCGGTCGGCCCGGTGACGAGCACGATTCCCTGCGGCCGGGCGAGCATCGCCCGCAACACCGTCAGGCTCTCGCCGTCGAAGCCGAGCGCGGTGAAATCGAGCGGCACGCTCCCCTTGTCGAGGATGCGCATGACCACGCTCTCACCGTGCATCGTCGGCACCGTCGAGATGCGCATGTCGACCTCGCGCCCCTCGACGCGCAGCTTGATCCGTCCGTCCTGAGGGAGTCGGCGCTCGGCGATGTTGAGATTCGCCATCACCTTGATGCGTGAGATCACCGCCGCGGTCGAGCGCACCGGCGGCGCGTCCATCTCGCGCAGGACGCCGTCGACGCGGTAGCGGATCTTCAGCACCGACTCGAACGGCTCGATGTGGATGTCCGACGCGCGGCCGTCGATGGCGCGCGCGATGAGCCCGTTCACCAGACGGACGATCGGTGCTTCCGAGGCGAGGTCGCGGAGACGCTCGATGTCGTCCGCCTCCGCCTCGTCCTCGCCCACCAGCGCGGGCACGATCTCGTCGAGCCCACCCTCCCCGTGCTGGCGCTGGATGGCGGCGTCGATCTCGCTGCCGACCCCGACTCGGGGCAGGACCGGGCGACCGAGCGCGAGGCGCAGCGCGTGCACGGTGGAGGCGTCGTCCGGATCCGCCATCGCCACCACCACCCCGGCCGGGGTGTCGTCGATGGGAATCGCACGGGCGCGCTTGAGGAACTCGGGGGGGATGCGGACACCGGCGACCGGCGCCTCGGGATAGTCCCGGGTGGCGACGAGCGCGAGGCCGAGCTGCTCCGCGAGAACCTGCGCGAGGTCACGCTCGGCGACGAAGCCGAGCCGAACGAGCAGATTGCCGAGCCGCTCGTCGCTCTCGCGCTGCAGGCGGAGCGCGCGCTCGAGCTGCGGAGCCGGCAGGACGCCACGGGCGACCAGCAACGCACCGATGCGGCGGTCCTCCGCTTCGGCCTCGGTGGTGGGATCGATGGGTGCCGGCGTCGCCATCGGCGAGCTCGTCAGCCGGTCAGGAGCCCGGCGTGGAGGGTTTCCACCACCGCCGGATGCCGATACTCGGCCTGGCGCCGGGGCTCACCGCCGCTCCCGGAGCGGGCGCGAGCGGACCCGGACCACGACGTCGATGCCCTCCAGCGTCACGCCTTCCGGCAGATCGGGAAGACCGAGCACACGCACCTGCTCCGGAGCCACGTCCCACAGCCGACCGCTGGTCATGTCGAAGACGTGGTGGTGCTCGTCGGTGTTGGAGTCGTAGAAGACCCGTGACGGGTCGACGATCACTTCCCGCACCAGCCCGCGCCGCGCGAACAGGTTGAGGGTGTTGTAGACGGTGGCCTTGGAGATCCCGCGGGCGGCGCGCCCGACCGCCGCCGGCGCCTGTCGCTCGCGCACCCGGGCCAGAATCTGGTCCGCGCTCAGATGCTGGGGCCGCTCGAGCAGCACCGCGGCGACCGCGATCCGCTGCGGCGTCGGGGCGATGCCGCAGCCGCGCAAGAGGTGCGAGAGTGCATCGGCGCACACCGGTGCCGACGACTCCGGCGCCCGCTCGGCGCCGTCAACGCCCACCGCGCCATGGTGGTCCACGGGTTGCTGCATCGATTCGTCCGCCAGAGTCACGCCCGGCATCCGGGCACACGGACCGAAAAGTATACCCGTGCGCCCGCGGGCCGATCCAGGCGACCCGGAGACCTCCACCCTCGCCCGCCGGAATGATCCGGGTCCGGCCCTCGGGGGCCCGAGCCACGGCGCACGGGCAGAGCACCCGTCCCGCGGGCCCGTCCGGCTCGCCAGGACGCGCCGGGCGGCGTGCCGGCCGGGCTCGGACTGGCGCCACTCGTCGGTCGCCCCCGACCGTCCGTCGCCTTCCCCGACGACCGGGTCACAGCGGAGGTGGCGAACGCCCTCGTGCCGGTGTAGACGTCCGTGCGGGTGCCGCTATTCATCGTCGCGGATTCCTCCGCGAACCGAGCCCACAGGAGCATGAGCGCATGAGACTGGCGACGAAGCTGATGGCCGGCGTGGCCCTGGCGACGGTGGTCGTGGCGGCGGGAGCGCAGCAGCGCGATCGAGACCCGGTGCTGCGCGTGATTCCCCGTGGTCAGGACGGACCCGACGCCTACTACCAGGTGCGCTGCCGCAACGAGAGCACCGGCATGGTGGTCCTGCGAGACGACCGCGGCGAGGCCTGCGCACAGCCCCGCGGTCGCGACGAGGTGTGCAATCGGGACTGGAATCTGCAGACCGCGGCCGAGGCCGCCTGCCGCTGACGGCGGCGCCGACGCCCGTCGGTCCGGGTGCGCCGCCGGTCGCACCGCCCCTGCGCGAGCCGCACGTCGGTGCTAATTAGGGATCCCATGCGCAAGCAACGTGGCATCACCCTCGTCGAGCTGATCGTCGCCCTGGTCGTCGCGGGCATCCTCGCGGCCCTCGGCGCCCCCTCGCTGCGGGACATCTTCCGCAACAACGCGCGGAGCACGCGCCTCAACGACATGGTGCTGGCATTGAACTACGCGCGCAGTCAGGCGGTCGGGCGCAGCGCGCGGATCACGGTCTGCGAGGTCGACCTCCGGGCCAATCCCAATCCCACCCAGTGCACCAACCATCCCAACCCGCCCACCACCGGTGTCTTCCAGACCGGCTGGATGGTGTTCCTGGACAATGCCGCCGGCACCACCGGGGTCGTCGACGCCGGGGAGACGGTGCTGCGGATCTTCCAGCCCGACGGGGCGGGTGATGCCACCTTCATCGGGCGCCGCGCCTCGGACGACGCGTTGGCCGGGTTCTTGAGCTACACCGCGAACGGCCTGCTCGACCAGCCGAACGGGGGAATCTACTTCGTGTACTGCGACGGCCGCGGCAACGAATCAGGCCGGATGGTCCAGGTCTCGCCCACCGGTCAGGCGCGGGTCTCGCGCGACGACGACGGCGACGGCCTGCACGAGGCGAGCTACATCGGCGCGGTGAAGGAGTTCGGCGGAGGCGTGGTGGCATGTCCATGAGACGGGGCGCTGGCCGCGAGCGAGGCTTCAGCCTGATGGAGGTGCTGATCGCGTTGCTGGTGCTGGGTATCGGGCTGCTGGGGCTGGCGGCGCTGCAGGCGCAGGGCCTGCGCTTCAGCACCGAGTCGTACTCGCGTAGCCAGGCGACGGTGCTCGCCTACGACATCATCGACCGCATCCGCGCCAACCGGGCGAACGCGGCGGCGTATGCGGCCGCGAACATCACCGGCGCCGGCGCCGATGCGGTCGATCCGACGACCTGTAACGACGCCGACGCAGCGAAGCCGGTATCGGTCACCAACGATCTCGCCTGTTGGTTGCGGGTCATGCAGGGCGACGCCACTGTGGATCCACCGTTACCGGGACTTCTTCCAGGCGCAGTGCCGACCATCGCCCAGAACGGCGCCAATGCCAATTACCTGGACATCACCCTGACCTGGGTCGACCGCGAGCCGCGTGAGTTCTCCGCCGACGCCGCGCCGCGCTTCGCGCGTCTGCCGACGACCTCGGACGAGTGCCTGTTCGTCGACGGCAACAACGCCAACGCCGCGGTCGCCGGGCGATCGTGGAACGGCACCGCCGGCATCTGCATGGTCAGCCAGACCTGGACGGTATACCCATGAGCGCCCGACGCCCATCTCGACGTTCGCGCCGCCGTGCCGGCGGCTTCAGCCTGGTCGAGCTGATGGTGGCGATCGTGATCGGCGCGGTGCTGCTGGGCGGTGCGATCTCGCTCTTCATCACCAATCGCGAGACCTACAACGTCACCAGCGACCTGGCGCGGGTGCAGGAGAGCGCGCGCTTCGCGGTCGACATGATGGTGTCCGATCTCCGCATGGCCGGTTATTTCGGTTGCGTCGACGACGTCAACCGGGTCACCGAGTCGGCCACCGTGGTCGCCGGCGCCGATGCCCTCTGGTCCCTGGCCGGCGGCGCGGCGCTCGAGGGCGTGGACAACTACGCGGCCGCCGACACCTTCGCGCCCAGCGGCTCCGCGGTCCCGGCCAACCCCACCGACGACGCCGGCGCCGCGGTCGCCGCCTGGTCCACCGTCGTCGGGTCCGACGCGGTGATGCTGCGTTACATCCGCGCGCGTCTCCCGGCGCATCAGGTGACCGGCTCGACCGGCAACACCGTGACCGTGAACAGCGCGGCCGACTTCGCCGCCGACCAGATCATCGGCGTGGCGGACTGCGGGGCGGCCGAGATCATGCAGGTGGACAGCATCGCCGGCACCACGCTCACCCTGGACGACGCACTCGGCCGCGCCTACTCCGCCGCCAACAACCCGGTGGCGGCGCCGATGGTGGCGGTCCGCTACTACGTCGCCGCGAACGCCGCGACCGGCGAGACGGCGCTGTTCCGTGACGTGCTCACCGGTAACGCGCTGCGCAGCCAGCGGCTGTTCGACGGGGTCGAGAACCTGCAGTTCCTCTACGGCGTCGACACCAATGGCGACCGGGCGCCGGACGCCTACTTGAAGGCCGGCGAGGCCGGGCTCCAGAACGCCGGCGACTGGTCGCGGGTGGTGAGCGTGCGCCTGGCGGTGTTGTTGCGGACCCTCGACGCCTTCGGCACCGCACGCGAATACGTGCTGCCGCCGTTGCTGGACCAGACACACGGTAACAACAATGGGTACAACGACGGCTTTCGTCGTCGCGTGTTCACCACCACCGCCGCGGTGAGGAATCTCGGATGAGACATCGACCCGTGTCGACCATGTCCGCTCGCACGCGTCAGCGTGGCGCGGTGCTGATCGTCGCCATGATCCTGCTCGTGGTGCTGACCCTGCTCGGGGTGAGCGCGATGAACACCACCCAGCTCGAGGAGCGCATGGCGGTCAGCAACCAGCAGAGCGCGCGCGCGTTCCAGACCGCCGAGAACGGGCTGTCGGAGGCGTTCAACACCGGCGCCGCGTGGGACATCTCCGGCACCTACACCGACCTGGTGATGCAGGCCGACAGCCCCGACGTCGACGCGGTGGCCGACGGCCAGAGCGAGGTGGCGACGAACTTCCTCGGCTTCACCCCGCCGCCGCCCGGCTCGCTCTACAGCGCGACGAGCTTCCAGGCGGCCCACTTCGATTTCGCGAGCGGCGGCTGCACCTCCGGAGCGGTCCTGGTGGACGTGAACGCCAACGGCTCCATCCTCGACGAATGCGCCACCGCCGGGGGCATCACCGTCACCGTCCACGGTGGCGGCTACCAGATCGCGCCACGGCAGAACTGACGCCGGTGCGGACCGGGCCGACCTGGCTCGGATCCGACGCACGGCGCGCGGAAACGGAGTGAGGGACATGATGGGCAATCGCGCCAGGAGCTTCCTGCTGGCGACCCTGACCGGGCTGCTGGCCGGCGCGCCCGCCGAGCCGCTGCGCGCGGACGACACCGAGGTCTATCTCGGCGGCACCGCCGAGCTCGCGGCGCCGCTGCGGCCCAACGTGCTGTTCGTGCTCGACACCTCGTCGAGCATGTCCAACCTCGACGGTGGTGAGGTCGACCGGCTCGACCGGATGAAGGAGGCGCTACGCCAGATCCTCGACAACGCCCACAACATCAACATCGGCCTGATGCGGTTCAGCGACCCGGGCGGGCCGATTCTCTACCCGGTGTCCTACATCGACGCCGACGTGAACGACATCGAGACCAGCACCGGCGCGGACGTCATCTCGCGAGTGAGCGATGGCCGCGACGACGCCGAGCAGCTCGGACTGGCGGTGAAGCTCGACAGCGTCCAGCTCGAGCTGAACGACACACCGGCCTTCGGTGACGAGCGCAGCTTCGTGCGCTCCGTGCTCGCCGGCTCGGACGATGCCGACCAGGCGCGCGAGGAGGACGGCGACATCTCCTTCTACTCCCGCGACCGCGACGAGTTGACGGCCGGCACCGAGGGCGACGATCAGCACTTCGTCGGCATGCGGTTCCGCAACTTCCCGGCCGACACCGCCGGCGCCACCGTCCTCCACGCCGCGATCGAGTTCCGCGCGACCTCCGACGAGGCGGGCGAGCTCGGGCTCACCTTCGTCGGCCACGCCGTCGACGACTCCCAGGCCTATCCCGACGACGAGACCGATCCCTGCCCCGTCGACCTCGACCGCGGTGACGTGCTCTGCCGCTTCGACCGCGCGCGCACCGTCGCCGAGACGACCTGGTCACCGCCCGACCTCCTGACCACGACCCGCGTGCTGAGCGACGACATCTCGCCGATCCTCCAGGAGATCTTCGACCGCCCGGGCTGGCACTCCGCGGCGGGGGTCGACGACCTGTCGATCATGTTCACCGGCAAGGGCGAGTCGATCCGGACCTTCAGCAGCTTCGATGGTGGGTCTACCCGCGCTCCGACGATGTACCTCGACTACGTCCCCGCCGGCGCTCCGAGCGGAACCCAGGTGGTGGGATTGCGCTTTCGTGACGTTCGCGTGCCGCAGGGAATGCGCATTCAGCGCGCCGCCATCGAGCTCGTGCCTCGCGCCTCGAGCGACGCGGCGCTGGAGCTTCGCATCTCGGCGCACAACGTCGACGACGCACCCGAGTTCACCGACACCGACGACGACATCGCCTCGCGGTCGCGCACCTCGTCCGTCGACTGGGACGTCCCCACCAGCGAGCCGTGGCTCGAGGGCAGCCCGGTGCAGACGGTCGACATCTCGAGCTCGGTGCAGCAGGTCGTCGACCGCTCGAGCTGGTGCGGTGGCAACGACATGGTCTTCGTCATCGAGTCGCGCGGCCTCGCGGGGATGCGGCCGGTCCACTCGTTCGAGTCGGATCCGAATCTCGCCCCGGTGCTGCGAATCGAGTACGACGAGACCACTGGCCTCGCCGCCGGCGAGGGTTGCATCCGCACCGAGGTCCAGCGCCAGGTCGCGGCGAGCCGCGACGACTCCGAGGAGAACGTGGGGACTGGCTCGAACACCCCGACCCGCGGCTCGTTGCCGATCGGTACCCTGGCCGACCGCAATCGTCTGATCGGGATCCGCTTCCGCGAGATGCCGATCCCACGTGGTGCGACCATCCTCGACGCGCACCTCGAGCTCGTCGCCTTCGAGGATCACGCTGCCGGCGCGGGCACCGTCACCATCAACGGCGAGGACCGGGCCGACGCTCCGGAGTACCAGGCGAGCACCAACGACATCAGCGATCGCCCGCTGACCAGTGCGAGCGTCACCTTCTCGGCACCGGCCGCCGCGGTATCGACCGGCGAGCGCTTCCGCTCA
Organism: Ectothiorhodospiraceae bacterium; assembly: GCA_024234875.1. GTDB lineage: Bacteria > Pseudomonadota > Gammaproteobacteria > HK1 > HK1 > JACKNM01. Next base: position 19,846 of record JACKNM010000008.1, read on the forward strand.
CCCGACATCGCGAGCATCGTGCGTGAGATCACCGATGCGAGCACCACCTGGCAGGCCGGAAACGCGATGGCGTTCGAGCTCTCGGCCACCGGGCTCGTGCGCGCCGCATCGTTCGACGACAACGCGGCCCGGGCGCCGATCATCCGGGTGACCGTGCAGTACAACATCGGCGATCTCGAGGAGGACGAGCGCGCCAACGTCGCCGAGTTCACGGTGCGCCGCCGTCTGTTCGAGGTGGTCGACACCCTCTCCCACGTCGGCTTCACACCGATCGTCGACACCCTCCTCGAGGGGGCGCACTACTTCCGCGGCGAGCCGGTGCGCTATGGCGCCTCGCGCGGCACCGGTAGCTTCATCAACCGCCGCGAGACACGGCTCAGCCATCCCGCGTCGTATACCGGCGGCACCGTGGACCGGCCCAATGCCGAGTGCACCGATGCCAACCTCAACGACCTCGCCTGCATCGGCGAGACCATCGTCAACAGCCCGACCACCGCGACCTACCGGTCCCCGATCGAGTCCTCGTGCCAGCGCAACTTCATCATCCTGCTGACCGACGGCAACGCGAACAACAACCACTCGGCCGAGCTGGCACGCGATCTCGCCGGGGTCGCGGCGTGTGACGCGACGTTGTCCAATGGCGACACGGTGGACGAAGGCGAGGCCTGCGGGACCGACCTGGTTCGCTTCCTCAACACCGTGGACCAGCAGCCGGACGACATTCCGGACACCAACACCATTCAGACCTACACCATCGGCTTCAACTTCAGTGGTCAGTTCCTGCGCGACCTCGCCCAGGAAGGCGGCGGGAAGTTCTTCACCGCCAACACGACGCAGGAGCTGGTCGACGTCTTCAACAAGATCCTCGGCGAGATCCTGAATCCGACGACCTCGTTCGCGGCGCCGTCGCTCTCGATCAACGCGTTCAACCGCCTGTTCCATCGCAACGAGGTGTACTTCTCGCTGTTCAAGCCCTCGGTCAACACGCGTTGGGACGGCAACGTCAAGAAGTACCAGCTCTGTCGCAGCACCCTGGACGGCTGCGAGGTGGGCGAGGTGCTCGACGCCCGGGAGCCTCCGGACGGGCCGCAGCCGGCGATTGGCGACGATCAGCGGATCGCCCCCGACGCGCTGTCGTTCTGGACCCAGGATGCCGACGGTGCGGACGTGCTGAAGGGCGGCGCGGCAGCGGTGATCGCGGATCAGAACTCGCGCCGCATCTTCACCTACATCGGCACCACGCCTGCCGACGACACCTTGCTGACCAGCGACGACTACATCGTCGATGCCAACTCCGACGGCATCCTGGACGGCCTCACCGCCGGCACCGAGGACGAGCAGCTCCAGCGCACCAAGGAGCTGCTGGGCGTCACCGGCGACGATGTCTCGACCATCAACGCGATCGCCGATGCGACGGCCCGTACCGCCGCGAAGGAGGCGCTACGCGATGCCCTGCACGACCAGATCCAGTGGATTCGCGGTGTCGACGTCGACGACGGTGATCTCGACGGCACCACGGCGGAGAGCCGCTACTTCATCGTCGGGCGCGACGACGAGCCGAAGTACCCCAGCCCGATCGGCGATCCGCTGCACGGTAGCCCGGTCGCGGTGACCTATGGCGCCGAGGATCGCGCGGACGTGGACGGGACGGTGATCGTCAAGTTCTTCCTCGGCACCAACGACGGCGGCCTGCGCATGGTCAACGGTCATACCGGTGAGGAGGAATGGGTCTTCTACCCGCCGGAGCTCCTGCCGTTGCAGACCCGGCTGCGCGAGAACCCGGTCGACGAGCACTCCTACGGGCTCGACGGCACGCCGACCGTCTGGATCAACGACGTCGACCAGGACGGGTTCATCGAGCCGGCCGAGGGCGACTTCATCCACGTCTACATCGGCATGCGCCGCGGTGGGAACCTCTACTACGCGGTGGACGTCACGCCGACGAAGGCGACCCACGCAGCGACCGGTCTGCAGAGCCGGACCAGCCTGGACGACGTCACCCCCCGCTACCTGTGGAGCATCCGGGGGGGCTCGGCCGACTACCCGCGGCTCGGTCAGACCTGGTCGCAGCCCCGCCTCGCCCGCATCCTGCGCGGCACCGACGAGGAGAACCAGGCGGTCGCGAAGACCGTCCTGGTCATCGGCGGCGGCTACGACCCCGGGCAGGACGGTGGCTTCGGCGCCGACCTGGGCTCCGGGCTCGGCAATGCCGTCTACATCGTCGACGCGCTGACCGGCGAGCCGGAGTTCTGGGCCAGCGGGAACGGAAGCGACGTCCACACCGAGGCTTCGGGCGTCGAGGTGCCGGGAATGATCTTCCCGATACCGTCCGACGTCGCGGTGCTGGACAGCAACAGTGACGGCTTCATGGACCGCATGTACGTCGGCGACACCGGCGGCCAGATGTGGCGCATCGACATCGGCCCGGACCGGTCCACCACCGAGGGCTACACCGCAGTGGTCGGGCGGCTGGCGAGCGTCTCGTTCCCGGACTCCATCGATCCGGCCGATGCCGTTCCGCGACCGATCGACCGGCGAAAATTCTTCTATCCACCCGACGTGGTGCAGGTCCGCAACGAGCGCGGCTGCGCCGGGAACCTGCCGTGCTCGACGAACCAGAAGTACGACCTGGTCATCGCCGTCACCGGCAACCGCGCGACACCGCTCGACCAGGCCGTCGACGATCGGATGTACGCGTTCCGTGACTACACCGTCGGCAGCATGACCGACACCACGCCGACCGACGGGGTCGCCGACAACCGCACCCTCGCGGATGCAAGCGGCACCATTCAGGGTGAGCTCGCGGAGCCGATAACCGCCGGAGACCTCTTCGACGTCACCACCGTGAACAATCCCACGGACTCGGACCTGACCGACCTCCAGGTCGCCCAGGGTTATTACCTGAGCTTCACCCGTAACGGCGAGAAGGCGTTGGCCGCACCCATCGTGCTGGCGGGCAAGCTGTTCTTCACCACCTACCTCCCGGATGTGGTGCTCGACAGCGAGGCCTGCGTGCCGATCGAGGGAAGCGGCCTGATCTACGGGCTCAACGTGCTGAACGGCGCGGCCATCTTCAACTGGGACGAGTCGGGCGGTGGCACCTTGCCCGACCTGGCCGACCGCACGCTCGCGCTCGGCGCGGGAATCCCCTCGGCGGCGGTTCCGGTGTTCCAGCCCGAGGCGGTGACCCTGCTGGTCGGTGGCGGCGGCGGCGCGACCGTCGTCAATCCCAACATCACGCTGCCCCGGCAGCGCACCTACTGGTTCCAGCAGTGACGGGGCGCCCCCCCGTGGGACGGAGTTCGACGATGAAGCATGGCGCGCCGCGCCGCGAGGGCGGCTATTCCCTCACCGAGCTGATGATCGTCGTGGTGATCGTCGCCATCCTCGCCGCGGTGGTGATTCCCGCGTATACCCAATATGCACGCGAGAGCAAGCGCGCGGATGCGCACGCGGCGCTGCTTCGAATCGCGACGCAGCAGGAGCGATTCTTCGGGGATCGCGGGACCTACGCAGGGAGCCTCAAGGACGACTTCAACTACCCGGCCACGGCGTTATCGCCGGATCGATACTGGACCCTGTCGCTGACCAACGTGTCAGGCACCGGGTTCGAGGTTCGCGCCATCGCAGGTGGCGAGCGTAGCCACACGGATCCCGACTGCAACGTGATCAGGCTGACGTCCACCGGAGCGAAGAGCGGCTTGACCAGCGGCGGCGCGGCGAACAACGACTGCTGGTAGAACGGACCGGCGGAAAATCACCCGGATCCGCCACACCCGGCGGCTCCGGGGATCTGGACTCAGGAGCGAACCTCGACCGCGAGCCCTCGCGGTAGCGAGAACACGACGTTCTCGCGAATTCCCTCGGCCTCGGTGCTCATCGAGGCGCCCCACTCGCGCAGCCGCTGCAGCACCGCCTGCACCAGTACCTCCGGCGCCGATGCGCCGGCGGTGACCCCGACGCGCGCGGCATCGGCGAACCACTCTCGGCGGAGCTCCTCGGCGCTGTCGACGAGGTGGGCCGGGACGCCGAGATTCTCGGCGACCTCGCGCAGGCGGTTGGAGTTCGAGCTGCTGGGCGAGCCGACCACCACGAACACGTCGCAGCGGGGTGCGAGCTCGCGCACCGCGTCCTGGCGGTTCTGGGTGGCGTAGCAGATGTCTTCCTTCTTCGGGCCGACCACGGCCGGAAAACGGCGCTGCAGCGCCGCGATCACGCGCGCGGTGTCGTCCATGGAGAGCGTCGTCTGGGTCACGAAGGCGAGCGTCTCGGGCCGCTCGACCACCAGCCGGTCCACGTCCTCGGGGGATTCGACCAGGTACATCCGGCCCTTCCCGCCCGGATGCGCCTCGTACTGCCCGAGGGTGCCCTCGACCTCCGGGTGCCCCGCATGGCCGATGAGGATGCACTCGCGACCCTCGCGCTGGTAGCGCGACACCTCCATGTGGACCTTGGTGACCAGGGGGCAGGTGGCGTCGAAGACCCGCAGGCCGCGGGCCTCGGCCTCGCGCCGCACCGCCTTCGACACTCCATGGGCGCTGAAGATGACGATCGAGTCGTCGGGCACCGCGTCGAGCTCGTCGACGAAGATCGCGCCCTTGGCGGCGAGCCCCTCGACCACGTAGCGATTGTGGACGACCTCGTGCCGCACGTAGATCGGCGGCCCGAAGATGGCGAGCGCCCGCTCGACGATCTCGATCGCGCGGTCCACCCCGGCACAGAAGCCCCGCGGATTGGCGAGCACGATTTCCATCGGTCTACCCCGTGTCGTCGGTCGGAATCGGCCGCAAATGGTACCAGGCCCGTCCGGGCCGCGCCGAGGCGGCTCGACTCGACGCGGCAGGCGCCGCGCGTCCTGCCGCCGGCACCGCTCGTCGGTCGCCGCCCTCCCCTGGCTCAAGCGTGCACGTCCGCAGGTCGATAAGCGCGGCGACGCACTGTGCACATCGCCTAGCCTCGTCCGGGGTCCTCGGGACCACCGGCGCGGATCGGAGCCGACCATGAGCGCCCGACGAATCTCGAGCTTCCTCGCCGCCTGCCTCCTCGGCGCGGCCACCGCGACCCCCATCCAGGTCAAGGCCGACGATACCGAGATCTATCTCGGCAATGCCTCGCTGTCCGAGGGGATCCAGCCCAACGTGCTGTTCATCCTCGACACCTCCGGCAGCATGTCGAGCTACGACGGGCAGGCCAAGGACCGCCTGGACCGGATGAAGGAGGCATTGCACCGAATCCTCGACGAGGCGAACAACATCAACGTCGGTCTGATGCGGTTCACCGACCCCGGCGGGCCGATCCTCTTCCCGGTGTCGGACATCAATGCCGACGCCGAGGAGGTGGTGTCGGCCGGTCAGGCCGACGTCGCGGTGCGCATCAGCGACTCGGCCGACGACGCCGAGCAGCTCGGCACCGCGGTCATCCTCGACAGCTCCCAGCTCGAGCTGGTCGAGGTCGCCATGTTCGGCACCGAGGGCAGCATCGAGCTCCAGATCGCCGCTGGCGCCGACGACGCCGAGCAATCGCCGTTGTTCATGAACAACTCGAGCAATCAGATCGAGCTGACCGACGACGGCTCCGGAAACCGTACCGACGGCTGGCGTTTCAACGGCGTCACCATCCCGCAGGGTGCGACGGTCCTGCACGCGGAGCTCGACTTCCGCTCGCGCAGCAACCGCGACGGCACCACCAATCTCACCTTCGTCGGCCACGACGTCGACGACTCACCCACCTTCCCGAACAGCCCGTCCAGCAGCGATACGCCCTACGATCGCCTGGGTGCCCTCACCACGGCCAGCGTCGACTGGAACGACGTGCCGGAATGGTTCACTGGCGAGCGGTACTCGACCCCGAACCTCGCCAGCATCGTCCAGGAGATCGTGGGGCGGCCCGGCTGGGCTTCCGGGAACAGCCTGACGTTCCTGGCCACCGGCACCGCCGGCAGTCTCCGGCATTCGAGCTCCTACAACGACTCACCGTCGCGCGCCGCCATCTTCCGCGCGACCTATGTCGATGGCGCCGGCGGCGGCGACCAGATCGTCGGCCTGCGCTTCCGCGACGTGCGCATCCCGCAGGGGGTCACGATCCAGCGCGCAGTGGTCGAGTTCGTGCCGGCGGTCGCGAGCACCACCACCACCAGCCTGTCGGTGCGGGCGCAGGCCGCCGACGACGCCGATGCGTTCACCACCACCGCCAACGACATCGACGGCCGTCCGCGAACGACCGCGGCGGTGACCTGGACTCCGCCCGCCTGGGACGTCGGCACCTCCCAGCAGACCCCGGACCTCGCCGCAGTGGTGCAGGAGGTCGTGGATCGGGCCGGGTGGTGCGGTGGCAACGACATCGCGATCATCATCGAGAGCGCTGGCGACGGCGGTCCGCGCTCGGCGGTGTCGTTCGACGGCGACCCCGCGTTCGCGCCCGTGCTACGGGTCGACTTCGATCCCAATACACCGCTCGCCGCCGGCGAGGGTTGCATCGAGCAGTCGGTGCAGAGCCAGGTCGCGTCGGGGAACGACGATGCCGAGCAGGTGGGGAGCTCGCTCTATCTCACCAGCTCGACGCTCGAGATGACCACGGTCTCCGGTAACGTTCGCGACGTCGGCTACCGCTTCCAGAATCTCGACATTCCCCAGGGCGCGACCATCGTCTCGGCCGAGATCGACTTCGTCTCCAAGGCCGACCGCTCGGAGGCCACGAGCCTCACCTTTCGCGGTCACGCCAGCGACGACTCGCCGGTCTTCTCCGCCACCTACGGCCAGAACGTCAGCACCCGCACCACCACCAGCGCCTCCGTCGACTGGAGCTCGATCCCGAGCTGGAGCAACGGTGCCACCTACACCAGCCCCAACCTCGCCACCGTGGTGCAGGAGATCGTCGATCGCGCCGGCTGGCAGGCCGGAAACAGCATGGCCTTCATCGTCACCGGAACCGGTCGGCGCGACGCCTACGCGTTCAACAGCTCGGCCGCCAATGCCGCCTCGCTCCGCGTGACTTATCGCGCCTCGGCGGACACCGGCACCGGCACCATCACCACCGTGCGCGACCGCCTGCGCGAGATCGTCGACGACCTCGAGCACGACGGCTACACCCCCATCGTCGACACCCTCTACGAGGCGGCACGCTACTACCGTGGCGAGGGCGTCCACTACGGCAAGACCCGCGGCAGCGGCACCACCAGCGTGCGGCGCAACACCCGGGTCAGTCATCCGGCCTCGTACGCCGACGGCTCGGTGTCGCGGCCGGCCGGCTGCACCGACAGCAACCTCAATGCGGCCGAGTGCATCAACGAGCAGATCACCGGTAGCCCGACCTACACCAGTCCGATCCAGGAGGCGTGTCAGGCCAACTACATCGTGCTGCTCACCGACGGTTTCGCCAACCACAACCATTCCGCGGGTCTGATCCGCAGCATGACCGGGGACCCGAGCTGCATCTCGACGATGACCGACGGCACCAGCGTCGACGCCGGCGAGAGCTGCGGAATCGATCTGACGGAGTTCCTCGCCAACGACGACCAGAACGGAGACGTCGCCGGCGACAATACCGTCACCACGTACACCATCGGTTTCAACATCAGCAACCAGTTCCTGCGTGACGTGGCCACGGCAGGTGGCGGGCGGTTCTACGAGGCGAGCACCGCGGACGAGCTGGTGAACGTGTTCCAGGCCATCATCGCCGAGGCGCTGTCGCGCACCACCTCGTTCGCGACGCCGTCGCTCTCGGTGAACGCGTTCAACAAGCTATTCCACCGCAACGAGGTCTACTTCTCGCTGTTCAAGCCCGAGCCGCAGAGCCGGTGGGTCGGCAACGTGAAGAAGTACCAGCTCTGCTCGGACCCGAACACCGGGTGCGAGCTCGGCGAGATCCTCGACTCCACCGCGCCACCCGACGGGCCGAAGCCGGCCATCGGCGACGACAACCGGATCGCCGACACCGCGCGGTCGTTCTGGAGCGACGTCACCGACGGGACCGAGATCCTCGAAGGTGGTGCCGGCAACGAGGTGCCCGCCTGGGGCTCGCGACGTCTGTACGCGTACAGCGGCGCCGGCGCGCCCTCGAACGTCGACCTGACGCTGCCGGCCCATACCGTCACCGACAGCAACTCCGCAATCACCGTGGAGATGCTCGGCGGCTCGACCGACGTCGCGTCGCCGCTCTACATGAGCGCCTCGGAGCGCACGTCGCTGATCGAGTGGATCCGTGGCAAGGACGTCGACGACGAGGACGTCGATGGCAGCACCAGCGACGACCGCTACACCTTCGCCGATCCGCTGCACAGCAGTCCGGTGGCCATCACTTACGGCGGCACCGACAGCGATCCGGTGATCAAGCTCTTCGTGGGCACCAACGACGGCGCCCTGCGCATGATCAACGCCCACAGTGGAATCGAGGAGTGGCTCTTCTATCCGCAGGCCATGCTCGCGAATCAGCGCACGCTGCGCGCGAACTCGAGCGGCCCCCACGTCTACGGCATCGACGGCACGCCGACGGTGTGGGTCAACGACGAGGATCGCGACTCCGTGATCGAGCCGGCGGTCGACGTGAACGGCGACGGCACCAACGAGTTCGTGCGCGTGTTCACCGGCATGCGTCGGGGCGGCAACTCGGTCTTCGCGATCGACGCCACACCGACCACGGTGCACGGACCGTTGACCGACAAGACCGAGACCAACGGGGTGAGCCCACGCCTGCTCTGGCAGATCGACGGCGGCGGGGTCGACTTTCCGCGGCTCGGCGAGACCTGGTCGCGACCACGGCTGGCGACCATCGCCTACGGCACCACCACCGAGGGTGAGCGGGTGGCCAGGAACGTGCTGGTGTTCGCCGGTGGCTACGACGACAGCCAGGACACCGGCTTCGGCACCTCGGGCATGGGCAACGCGATCTACTTCGTCGACCCGGAGGACGGCAGCCGTCTGTTCTGGATCAGCTCCCACGGCAGCGTCACCCACGGCGGGAGCGACGGCGTGACGGTGCCCGACATGATCTACCCGATTCCGTCGGACGTCGCGCTCATGGACGCCGACAGCGACGGCCTGATCGACCGCCTCTACGTCGGCGATACCGGAGGGCAGGTCTGGCGCGTGGATCTCGCGGCGGACACCAGCGTGACCGCGGGCATCAAGGCCACCGTCGGCAAGCTGGCCACCGTCTCCGACGGCTCGGCGGACGCCGACAAGCGCAAGTTCTTCTATCCGCCGGACGTGGTCCAGGTGCGCGACTCGACCTACTCGACGATTGGCCACTACGACCTGGTGGTGGTGGTCACCGGTGACCGGTCGAGCCCGCTCAACACCAGCGTGCAGGACCGCTTCTATGCCTTCCGCGACTACACCGTGTCGGCCATGACCGACGGCGACCCTGCCGATCCGGACGACGACGACGGACTTGCCGACGGCTATACCACGCTGCAGGGCAAGACCACCGCGCAGGTCGGCGACCTGTTCGACGTGACCGACGTCAACGCCCCGACCGGGCAGGATCTGACGGATCTGCAGAGTGCCGACGGCTACTTCCTGGACCTCGAGGCAAATGGCGAGAAGGGCCTGGCAGCGCCGATCATCCTGGCCGGCGTGGTCTTCTTCACCACCTACATGCCGGAGGCCCAGCTCTCCGGACACGGCTGCACGCTCGCCGAGGGCGGCGGACGACTCTACGGTCTGAACGTGCTCAATGGCGCCGCGGCCTACGACTGGGACGAGTCGGGCGACCCGACCCTGACCAAGTCCGACCGTGTCTACACCCTCGGCAGCGGCATCCCGTCGAGCGCGGTTCCGATCTTCCAGGAGAAGGGGATCACCCTGCTCATCGGCGGCGGTGGCGGCGCCACCACCATCAACCCGCTGATCGGGCTACCGCGCAATCGCACCTACTGGTTCGAGGAGACGAACTGAGGCGGTCGGACCGCCCCGTTCGCCTCACCCCCTCGGGTGACCGTCGTCACCCGAGGGGGCAGGCTCAGTCCCGCGTGAACGCGTCCTCGTCCAACGCCATGGTCGAGGCACCACCGGCCATGATCGACGCCGCGAGGCCACTGGTCTCGGGCAGGATGCGTTCCAGGAAGAAGCGCGCAGTGTCGACCTTGGCCTGGTAGAAGCCGCCGGGATCGTCGCCGAGTCGCGCCCCGGCCACCTCCGACATCCGCGTCCACAGATAGCCCAGCACCACCAGCCCCATGAGCCGCAGGTAGTCGGTCGCCACGGCACCGGCCTCGTTCGGGTCGCGCAGGCCGCGGGCGGCGATGGTCGCAGTCGCACGCTGCAGGCGTCCGAAGGCCTTGGCGAGCGGCACCGCCTCGGGGCGGTCGGCGCGCGCCTCCAGGAAGGCGGCGATCGGATGGAACAGCCGTCGCAGCAGACGCCCGCCGGCGGTCCCGAGCTTGCGCCCGACGAGATCCATCGCCTGCACCCCGTTGGTGCCCTCGTAGATCTGGCAGATCCGCGCATCGCGCACGAGTTGCTCCATGCCGTGCTCGCGGATGTAGCCGTGTCCACCGAGCACCTGCACACCGATGCTCGCGACCTCGCTGCCGACATCCGTGCAGTACCCCTTGACCACCGGGGTCAGCAATGCGACGAGGTCGTCCGCCTCCTGGCGACGCCCGGCGTCGGGGTGGCGACGCGCGATGTCGAGCTCCGTCGCGACCCAGGCCGCGAGCGCACGACACCCCTCGATCTGGGCGCGCATCGTGAGCAGCATGCGCCGAACGTCCGGGTGCACGACGATGGGGTCCGCCGCCTCGCCGGGCTCCCGCGCGCCGGCGAGCGCCCTGCCCTGCCGTCGCTCTCGCGCGTACGCCACCGCCCCCTGGTACGCCGCCTCGCCGACCGCGAGACCGTGAACTCCGACCACCAGGCGCGCGCTGTTCATCATCAGGAACATCGCCGGCATCCCGCGGTGGAGCTCGCCGACGAGGTATCCCACCGACTCGTCGAACGACAGCGCGCAGGTCGCCGAGCCGTGGATGCCCATCTTCTCCTCGATCCGCGTGCACAGCACACCGTTGCGTGCGCCGGGGCGGCCGGCGTCGTCGAGCAGGCGCTTGGGGACCAGGAACAGGCTGAGGCCACGCGTGCCTGCCGGCGCATCGGGGGTGCGCGCGAGCACCAGGTGGACGATGTTCTCGGCCAGATCGTGCTCACCGGCGGAGATGAAGATCTTCTCCCCGCTCACCCGCCAGCTCCCGTCCTCGGCCGCGACCGCACGGGTGCGCACCAGGCCCAGATCGGTGCCGCACTGCGGCTCGGTGAGGCACATGGTCCCGGTGAACCGCCCGGCCACCATCGGCTCGAGCCAGCGCGCCTTCAACGCCTCGCTGCCGTGCACCTCCAGCACCTTGTAGGCGCCGTGGGTGAGCGAGGGATACATGCTGAACGCCAGGTTGCTCGAGCACATCATCTCGGTGACCATCAGGTCCACCAGTGCCGGCAGCCCCTGTCCTCCGTGGTCCGGGCTGCCGGCCAGCGCCGGCCACCCCGCCTCGACATACTGGTCGTAGGCGTCCTTGAAGCCTGGGGGCGTGCGCACCTCGCCGTTGTCGTATCGGCAGCCCGCCTCGTCGCCCGAGCGGTTGAGCGGCGCCAGCACGCCGGCGCAGAGCTTGCCCGCCTCGGCGAGGATCTCGTCGACCAGCTCGGGCTCGAGCTCCTCGCTACCCGGCAGGTCGAGCACGCCCTGCTCGGCGAGCAGCTCGTGCATCACGAAGCGCATGTCACGCAGCGGTGCGGTATAGGTCGGCATCGCTCGTTCTCCTGTCATCCGGTCGAAGAGCCGAGACCCTCGACCGCCTGGTCCGTCGTCTTCGCCCGAGTCCCGGCGCTCAGTTGCGCAGCGGCTTCCCGGTCTCGAGCATGTGCTCCATGCGCGCGATGGTCGCGGGCTGGCGAATGAGTCCCATGAAGGACTCGCGCTCGAGTGCGCGCACCGTCTCCGCGTCGACCGGTCGGGTCGGATCCGCATCCCCGCCGCTCAGCACCCGGGCGAGCGCGGTGGCGACCACCGCGTCATGGGCGGTGGCCTGCCCCTTGAGGCGCAACCCGTGCAAGGCGAGATCGAGCGCCGCGGCGCCGGACGGCCCGGGCAGGGTGAGCGATGTCGGCTCGGGCGAGCGGTAGTCGGTGGCGAGCTCGAGCGCGCGCTGCTTCGCGGCCGCCAGCACCCGGTCGCGGTTCATCACGATCTGGTCCTGTGGGCGCAGGAAGTGCAGCGCGCGGGCCTCCGCCGCCGAGCGCGACACCTTGGCCATGCCGATCGACTCGAAGCACTGGCCGACCGCCGGCATCGGCCCGCGCGGTGCCTTCGGCTCCGCCGCCCAGCGGGCCAGCATCGCCGTGCAACCACCCCAGGCGGGGATCAGCCCCACCCCGACCTCGACCAGGCCCATGTAGGTCTCGGCATGGGCGACGATGGCATCGCAGTGGAGCAGCACCTCGCAGCCCCCGCCGAGCGCCATGCCGGCCGGCGCACCGACCACCGGGAACGGCGCCGCCGCGAGCGCCGCGTAGGTCCGCTGCCCCGCCTCGACCAGGCGCTCGATCTCGTCCCAGGCCGCGATGTTGGCGGCGAACAGCGCGAGGCCGAGATTCACGCCGACCGAGAAGTTGTCGCCCTCGTTGTGGATCACCAGCGCGCGGTGCCCACTCGCCACCCTCTCCATCGCGGTGCGGAGCATCGCCAGGGTGTCGGCGTCGATCGCGTTCATCTTGGAGTGGAACTCGACGCAGAGGACACCGTCGCCGAGATCCCACAGGCTGGCCGAGCCATTGCGCGCGAGCGGACCGTGCGCGAGCTTCACGTCCTCCAACAGCAGCACACCTGGCGCTCGCTCGACCGGCCGCCAGGTCCCATCCACCGCGAGGTGCTCACGACGTCCACCGCTCAGTCGATAGAACCCACCGGCCGCGACGGCTCGCTCCAGCAGGGGTGGGACCGGGCGTGACTGCGCGCGCAGGTCGTCGGCGAGCCACGCCGGGCCCAGCGTGTCGATGAGCTCGAACGGACCGTGGCGCCAGTTGAAGCCGAGGCGCATCGCCTCGTCGACCGCGACCACGTCGTCGGCAATCTCCGGGACCAGGCTGGCGGCATAGGCGAGCGTGCGCGACAACACGCGCGCGGCGTAGCGCCCGCCGACATCGTCGCTGGCGACGAGCGCGGCGAGACCACCCTCACGGGCGGCGCGAACCGCCTCCACCGATGGCTCGACGCTGGTCCGGTACTCCCCGGTCGCGAGGTCGATGGCCTCCTTGACCCGGCGCCCACCGTCACGGCGCATGCGGTAGAAGCCACCCTTGCCCTTTCGGCCGGTGTAACCGTCGGCGATCATCCGCTCCACCAGCGGCGGCAACCGTGCGTACTCGCGGAACGGGTCGTCGGCCGCGAGCGTCGCGTCCATGCTCGCGAGGATGTGGGGCATGAGGTCGATGCCGACGAGATCGAGCAACCCGAAGACACCGGTGCGCGGGATGCCCATCGGGCGCCCGGCCACGGCGTCCGCCGCCTCCACCGAGAGCCCCATCTCCATCGCCTCGAGCGCCGCCACCTGCAGCCAGTAGACACCGATCCGGTTGCCGATGAAGCCGGGGGTGTCGTTGGCGCGCACCACGCCCTTGCCGAGCCGCTCGTCGCAGAACCGACCGACCGCGTCCGCCGCCTGCGCCCGCGAGTCGGGCCCTGCGACCAGCTCGAGCAAGCGCATGTAGCGCGGGGGGTTGAAGAAGTGGGTAATCAGGAAGTCGGCGCGGAATGCGTCGGGCATGCCCTCGACCAGGCTGGACATCGGAATCGTCGACGTGTTCGACGACACCACGCTGCCGGGCTTGCGCACCGCGTCCACGCGGCGGTAGAGGTCGCGCTTGACGTCCAACCGCTCGACCACCGCCTCGACGATCCAGTCGACGTCGGCGAGCGCGTCGAGGTCGTCCTCGAGATTCCCTGGCGTCACCAGCCGCGCGTTGCGCCGGTCCATGAACGGCGCGGGCTCGGTGCCGAGCATGCGCTCGACGGCGCCGGCGGCCAGAGCGTTGCGGTCGGTGGCTCCCGCGGGCACCACGTCGAGCAGCAGCACCGGCACCCCGGCATTGGCTACCTGAGCCGCGATCCCACTGCCCATCACCCCCGCCCCGAGCACGGCGACCTTGCGAATCTCCATCACATCGCCTCCAGCACCGTGGCGATGCCCTGGCCGCCGCCGATGCACTGGGTCGCCAGCGCGTAGCGACCACCACCGCGCACCAACAGCGCGGCGGCCTTGCCGGTGATCCGGGCCCCGGTCGCGCCCAGCGGGTGACCGAGAGCGATGGCCCCACCGTCGATGTTGACCTTGTCCTCGTCGAGCCCGAGCTCTCGGATACACGCGATGGCCTGCGAGGCGAAGGCCTCGTTGAGCTCGATGACGTCGAGCGCATCGACGCCGATGCCGGCCCGCTCCAGCGCCTTGCGGCTGGCTGCCACCGGGCCGATGCCCATGATGTCGGGCTCGCAGCCGGAGACCGCGATGCTCCGGATCCGCGCGAGCGGGGTGAGGCCCCGCGCGCGGGCGTGGTCCGCGCTGCAGACCAGCACCGCGGCGGCTCCGTCGGTGAGCGGCGAGGAGGTGCCCGCGGTCACCGTACCGCCTTCCATGAACGCCGGACGCAGGCCCGCCAGCCCCTCGGTGGTGGTTTCCGGGCGCAGACATCCATCCTGCTCCACCCGCGTGCCGTCGCCACTGTCGATGGCGACGATCTCGTCGCTCAGACGACCGGCATCGCGCGCCTGGGCCGCGCGGGCCTGGCTGCGGACGGCGAAGGCCTCCTGGGCCTCGCGGGTCACTTGAAAACGCCTGGCGACGTTCTCCGCGGTCTCGCCCATGCCCATGTAGACGGCAGGGAATCGCGCGTAGAGCTCGGGGTGCGGCATCGGGTTGTAGCCCATCATCGGCACCCGCGACATCGACTCGATGCCCGCACAGACGAATGCGGCACCCGCGTCCATCCGAATCGCGCCGGCGGCGCTGTGGATGGCCTGCATCGAGGAGCCGCAGAAACGATTGATGGTGACCCCGGCGGTGGTGATCGGCAGCGCGTCGCTCAGAATGGCCACCACCCGCGCGACGTTCAGGCCTTGCTCGCCCTCGGGGAAGGCACATCCGAGCATCAGATCCTCGACCTCGGCGCTGTCGACGCCGGTTCGCTCGATCAGTGCCCGCACGACCTGGGCCGCGAGCTCGTCGGGACGAACCCGCGCGAGTGCCCCCTTGCTGGCGAACGTGAACGGTGACCGGACGTAACCGGCGATGACGACGTCGTTCATGGATGCGTACTCCTCCTGTGCTGCCGGGAGCCCGCGCGAGGCGGTCCCATGTTCCGTTCGCAGGCCATCGCGAACCCGTCTCGCGCCACGTCTGGTGGTGTCACGTCAGGGCGCACCCGACCCGTTGCCGGGCCGCCCGCGTACCACCGCCTCGACCTGAGCCTGAATCGCCCGCAGGTCGGCCAGGGTCTCGTCGAGCACCCGGCGCTGCGCCTCCAGGTCCTGGATCCGGCGCGCCACCGCCGCGCCCAGATGCTCGACCTGGCGCGCCTGCGTCGGGTCTGCGTCGTAGAGCTCCAGGTAGCGCCGAATCTCCGCCAGTGAGAAACCGAGGCGCTTGCCACGCAGGACGAGCCGCAATCGCGCATGGTCGCGATAGTCGTAGATGCGGCGATTGCCGTGGCGACGGGGGGCGACCAGTCCCTTGGTCTCGTAGAAGCGCAGTGCGCGCGCGGTCACCCCGAGCTCGGCCGCGAGCTCGGTGGCGGTGTAGAGCCGCTCGCGATCGTCCACCGACTCCTCTGCGGCAGGCTGCGCGGCTACGGTCTCTCGGTCCTGATCCAGCGACATGGCGGAGAGACTACGTCGAAGTGACGTATACGTCAACTAAGAGACGTATACGCAATCAAGGGCCGCCGCGGGTCTCCGAGAGCACCTCGTCGAGGCTCGTGTGGCGAACGTCTCGGCCCTTCACGAAGTAGATGACGTACTCGCAGATGTTGCAGGCGCGGTCGCCGATACGCTCGAGCGCGCGCGCTGCCCACATCACCTCGAGGGCACGCGGGATCGCGCGCGGGTCCTCCATCATGTAGGTGATCAGCTCGCGGGTGATGCTCTCGTACTCCCGGTCGACTCGCCGGTCCTCCTCCAACACCCGACCGGCGAGCGCGACGTCGGTGCGGGCGAAGGCGTCGAGTGCGTCGCGCAGCATGGTGCGGACGTGGTCGCCGAGATGACGGAGCTCCGCGCGCTGACGGCTGTCCCCGCCCTCCACCGCCAGCCGCGCCGCCATGCGCGCGATTCGCACCGCCTCGTCGCCCATGCGCTCGAGGTCGGTGACCGTCTTGATCACGGACACCACCAGCCGCAGGTCGCTGGCCAACGGCTGGCGACGCGCCAGGATTCGCGTCGATTCCTCGTCGATCGAGACCTCCAGCGCATTCACCTTGTAGTCGTCGACGATCACCCGCTCCGCGGTCTCGGCATCGCGACTCATCAGGGCGTCGAGGGCGGCGCCGAGCTGGGACTCGACCAGCCCACCGGCCTCGAGGACGCGCGAGCGCAGGGCCTCGAGCTCGTCGTCGAACTTGTGCGAGATGTGGTGTCCGAGCTGTCTGGCGTCCATCGGGATGCTCCGTTCGTCGGATGTTCGTGCCCCGCGGGCGCGGACGTCGATGCGGTGTGTCGGCAGCGCTCAGCGCAGGGTGAGCGCGAACCCGCCACCGGAGAGAAAACGCGCCTCCTGCTCGAAGTCGGTGCGCGTGAGCGGGTGCGCCTCCAGCCAGCGCGCAGGGAACTCGAGGGTCGCACCACGCTCGGACACCGTGAGGTGTAGGCGCGGCAGAGGCGCCGGGCTGCGGCTGCGATGCAACACCACCGCGAGGCGCAGCAGCAGGCACAGGCGCTGGGCGTTGGTGCGCGCGCGCGACGGCAGGCCGTCGAACACCGCCGACGGGAGCTTGCGCCGGTGCGCCCGCACCAGGGCAGCGAGGAGTCCCTGCTCGCGCCGCGAGAACCCGGCCATGTCGGCGTTCGCGATGAGGTAGGCACCGTGCTTGTGGTAGTGGGTGTGCGAGACCGCGAGACCGATCTCGTGCAACTTCGCCGCCCACCCGAGGAGCCACTCCGACTCCTCGTCGGCCAGGTTCCAGGCGTTCGCGACCTGCTGGCGGAGCACCTCGGCGGTGCGCTCGACGCGTGCCGCCTGGTCGAGATCGACATGGTGACGCTCGGCCAGCGCACGCACGGTACGGTCGCGGACATCCTCGTGGCGGATGCGCCCGAGCAGGTCGAACAACACCCCCTCGCGCAACGCCATCGCCGACACCGCCATCTCTTCGATGCCGAGCGCGCCGAAGCACGCGGTGAGCACCGCGAGGCCGCCCGCGAACACCGGGCGCCGGTCGTCCTTGAGCTCCTTGAGCGACAGGGCACGGATGTCGCCGGCGTCGATCGCCGCCTTGCGAACCCGCGCCAGCGCCCGCCGGGTGAGGACCTCACCACACCACCCGGCTGCCTGGGCGACGCCCGCGATGGCCCGTATCGTGCCGGAGCACCCGACCGCACCCTCCCAGCCCGCAGCCCGGAAGCGGGTCTCCACCGGCTCGAGCTCGGCGCGCGCCGCGAGCTCCGCCGCCTGCATCCGCACCTTGTCGATCTTGCCGTCGGGGAAGAAGCGCTCGGTCATGCTCACGCAGCCCATGAACAGGCTCTCGCGATGCACCGGCTCGAACCCCTCGCCGACGATGAGCTCGGTGCTGCCACCGCCGATGTCGACCACCAGCCGCCGGTGGCGGTCCGCGGCCAGAGAGTGCGCCACGCCGAGATAGATGAGACGCGCTTCCTCGCGACCGGCGATCACCTCGATGCGGTGACCGAGCCGGCCCTCGCCCTCCTCGAGGAAGGCAGCGCCGTTGCGGGCGACCCGCAGCGCGTTGGTGCCCACCGCGCGCACTGCCTCGCGGGGGAAGGTCCGCAGTCGCTCGCCGAACCGCGCGAGGCAGGCGAGCCCGCGCTCGAAGGCGGCCGGGGTGAGCTGCTTGTCGGCGTCGAGGCCGGCGCCGAGTCGCACCGGCTCGCGCAGGCGATCGATGACGTGGACGTCGCCCCCGCTCACCCGGGCGACCACCAGATGGAAGCTGTTCGAGCCCAGATCCACCGCCGCGAGCATCGGCGGCGGCGCGTCGTCACCGGGATGCCACCGCTGGTCGAAGTCGAGCGAAGCCTCGGCTCCGGCCACGCTGGCGACGCCCTCGGATTCCGCGCCTTCGCTCATGCTGCCCCCGCGTCGACGATGCTGGTCACCACCCGCTCGGCAGGAAAGCAGCACGTGAACGTGCTCCCCTCGCCGGGGGTGCTGGTGACCTCGAGGTGCCCATCGTGACGCATCAGGACGTGTTTGACGATGGCGAGCCCGAGCCCCGTCCCGCCGACCTCGCGCGAGCGGGCCTTGTCCACGCGATAGAAGCGCTCGGTGAGGCGCGGCAGGTGCTCGGCGTCGATGCCGACGCCGGAATCGCTGACCTCGAATCGCCCGCCACCGTCCTCGTCGACGAGGAATCGCACCTGGATGTCGCCGCCGAGCGGGGTGTAGTGCACGGCGTTCACGGCGATGTTCGAGAACGCGCTGTAGATCTCCGCCTCGTCGCCGAGCAGCGTCGACTCGACGTCGGTCTGGACCGAGATCGCGTGCCGACCGGCACTGAGGTCGCGCAGGTCGTCGGCCAACCGACGCAGCAAGTCGCCGACCTTCACCACATTGCGCGGGGCGCCACCGGGCTCGTTCTCCATCCGCGACAGCCGCAACAAGTCCTCGACGATGCGCGACATCCGCTCGGCCTGCTCCGACATCTGTCGCAGCGGCCGCTCGTACTGGGCCGGCATGGTGTCGTCGTCGGTCATCGTCTCGAGGTAACCGACCAGCACCGTGAGGGGGGTGCGCAGCTCGTGGGACACGTTGGCGATGAAATCCCGCCGCACCTGCTCGAGCTGGATCACGCGGGTCACGTCGCGAACCAGCAGCAGCGACCGCTGGTCGTCGTAGGGCGCGATCCGCACCACCAGATGCCGCCCGCTGTCGGCCGGCGAGTCGAGGTCCAACGGGCGGTCGAAGCGACCGGCCGAGACGTAGTCGGCGAATGCCGGGCTGCGCACGAGGTTCGCGATCGGCTGACCGATGTCCTGGGCGCGCCGCAACCCGAGCAGCTCCTCGGCCATCGGATTCATCCACACGATCTCGCCGCCCTCGCGCAGGATGACCGCGCCGTCCGGTGCCGCGCTGGCGGCGCGCTCGAAGCCCCGTAGTGCCCGCCGCAGCCGCTTCTTGCGGTCTCGATTCTTCCGCCGCAGCCGCTCCACGGTCACGAAGACGTCGTGCCACAGCCCGAAGGTCGGCCGCAGCTCGACACCGGGGCGACGCTCGAGCCAGCGCCGCAGACGCTCGAGATGCCAGAGCTGCCAGCCGAGATAGGCGGCCGCACCGAGCAGCAGGAAGGCCGCCGGCCGCCCGACGCCCCATCCCAGCCCGAGCAACCCGAGTGCCGTCGCGAGCACCCAGCCCAGCTCCCGGCGGTAGCCGCGCCCGATCATCGTGGCCCCTCCGCGGCCGGTCGAGGTGCCCGCCGCCGCCAGCCACGAGCTGGCTCGAACTGATGTCTCGGCTCGTCCATGGACGGTGAAGGGATCCCCGCGGGGTCGCCGGCCGGATCAGGCCTCGCGCGAGAAGCGATAGCCGGTGCCGTGGACGGTCTGGATGAAACGGTCGAACGATTCCGGCGTCAGCGCCTTGCGCACACGCCGGATGTGGACGTCGACGGTGCGCTCCTCGACGTAGACCTGGCTGCCCCACACGCTGTCGAGGAGCTGCGAGCGCGTGAACACCCGCTCGGGGTGGCTCATGAAGAAGTGCAGCATCCGGAACTCGATGGGCCCCATCCTGACAGGTTGGCCATTCGCAGTCACCCGATGGCTGACCGGGTCGAGCCGAAGGCCGTCGACCTCGATCGGCTCGTCGTCACCGACCTTGGCGGTGCGACGTAGCACGGCGCGAATGCGGGCGAGGAGCTCGCGCACCGAGAACGGCTTGCCGACGTAGTCGTCGGCCCCGACCTCGAACCCCTTGATCCGGTCCTCTTCCTCGGCTCGCGCGGTGAGCAGGATGATGGGCAGGGAGCGCGTCTGCTCCTCGCGGCGCAGGCGGCGGGCGAGCTCGAGGCCGCTCACCCCCGGCAGCATCCAGTCGAGGAGCACCAGATCCGGCCGATGGTCCCGTACCGCCGCGTAGCCGCTGGTGGCGTCGTCGGCGACGCTGGTGACGAAGCCGACCCGTTCCAGCGCATCGCGCACCATGTCCCGGATCGCCGGCTCGTCCTCCACGATGAGGATGTGCTTGCTCAACGTCTCGGCCGCCCTCGAAACCTGCTCCTCGGGCATTTCAACCGCCGTTTGTTGCAAAAATTTGACGGTTTCGGGAATCCGCGAGCTGCGCCCGCCGTCGGCTGCGGTGGCGCCTGCGGGTCAACTCGCCACCCGTGACCACTGCGCATCCAGGCGTTGCCGGGAGATCGGCTCCGCGGTGCCGAGCTCCTGGGCGAATACCGACACGCGCAGCTCCTCGACCATCCACCGGTAGCGCTCGAGCTCGCCGTCGCGCTTGCCGCGCTCACGGTGGCCCCTTGCCCGCACCAGGTATCGCTCCCACAGCGGGCGCACGTGCTCGAGGCGGCTGCCGTCGCGCGCGCCGCCGGCACCGAGCCGGGTGAGCCGGGTCTCGATCGCGCGCAGGTAGCGCGGATAGTCGCGCAGCGCGGCGAGGGGAACCGTGCCGAGGAAACCGCGGTGGACCAGGTGCACGAGTTGCTCGTCGATGTCGGCCAGGCTCTCCGCGGGGGCCCGCAGCTCGGGCGCACCATGCGCGGAGCGCACCTGGTGGTGAATCGTGAGGATCTCGCGCACCAGCGCCCGTACCTCCTCGACGCCGGCGTCGAGATTCGCCCGGGCGCGGGCGAGCAGGCGCTCGAAGGCGTCCGCGTCCCGCACCACCGCGGTCGCATCGCCGACGGCGAGTCGCAGCGCCGCATCGACGAGGTCGGCGGCGAGCTCCGCGCCGGCCCCGCCCGGGGGCCCCGGTCGCATCGACGCCGCCGCGAGCAGCCCCGGCGCCGGCGGCGCCAACGCGTAGAGCAGGCACAGCCGATCGTCGTGCGCGACGTCTCGACGGTGGCGCGCGGTGTCGCGCGCCATCTGCAGCATCACCAGTCGGAGCACCCCGGCCCGCGACGCCTGCGCCGCCGCGTCCGGCGTCGCCATGCGCACCAGCTCCACCGCGTCACCGCGGTCGACCAGGGCCGGGTACTCCTCCGCCGGGCGACCGTCGCGCACCACCCCCACCGCCTCGGGGATCGCGCCGAACACCCAGCGCGTCGCCCGCGTCCCGACCGCGGTCACCGGCAGGGCGCGCGCCGGCGCGCCCGCGATGGCGCCGAGCTCGCGCTGCAGCCGCAGCAGGTCGCGGCCCTGGGCCCGGACCTCACCGTCGGAATCCACCACGCGAAAGTTCATGCACAGGTGATCCGGCAGCTCGGACGGCAGGATCTCGGGGCGCCAGGGGGCGCTCGGCACACTCACCCCGTGGACGGTGCGCAGATGCTCGGCCAGCGCGCTGGCCAGGGAGCCGGCCGGGGTGTAGCGGCGGGCGACGAAGCCGGCCGCGGTCTCCGGCAGAGGCACCAGCTCGCGGCGCGTCGACTTCGGCAGCGCGCGCAGCATCGCGAGCACTCGCTCCTCCAGTCGGCCCGGTACCAGCCACTCGAACGGCTCCGGCTCGAGCTCGCGCACCAGCGAGAGCTCGACCACCGCGGTGATCCCGTCGTCCGGCTCTCCGGGGGAGAATCGGTACTCGAGCCCGATGTCTGCGCCACCGACGGCGATCCGGTCCGGAAACGCCTCGGCCCACGCCGCGTCGGGCTCGCGCCGGCGCACCGCGGTCTCGGTCATCTCCAGGCACCCCGGGTCCTCGCGCTCGGCTCGGCGCCGCCAGGCCTCGAAGGTGGCACCGTCGAGCACGTCCTCGGGGACCACACGGTCGTAGAAGGCGTGGACCGCGTCGTCGTCGACGAGCACGTCGGGGCGTCGGAGCTTCTGGTCGTACTCGCGCAACGACGCCACCAGGCCCCGATTCCAGGCGAGCGAGCGGCCGCCGCCGGCGTATCTCCCCTCGACCAGGGCGGAGCGAAGGAACATCTCGCGCGCATCCGGCCGCGAGACCCCGGCGAACCGCACCCGCCGCCGCGGCACCAGGGTCAGGCCATGCAGCGCGGTCTGCTCGTAGACCATGGGCTCGGCGCGAGCGGCATCCCAATGGGCGCCGAAGTGCCCTCGGCGCAGCAGATCTCCGGCTGCCTTCTCCACCCATTCCGGACGGATGTTCGCCACCCGGTGCGCGTAGGGCTGGGTGGTCTCGACGATCTCGGCCGCCACCACCCACTTCGCCGCCTTGCCGTAGAGCCCGGACCCCGGGCCGATGCGGAAGGTCAGATCACGGACCCCGCTGTACTCGCGCTCGCCCACTCGAAAGCCGACGTTGCGCAGCAACCCCGCCACCAGCGCGCGATGAAGTCGGGCGTACGGCGCGCCGCGCGCGCCGATGTGGAGCCCCGCCTCGCGCGCCAGACCGGCGAGCTGCTCGTGGACGTCCTGCCACTCCCGCAGCCGTCGCGCCGAGAGGAAGCCGCGGCGGCACCAGGCCTCCAGCTCACGTCGCCGCGACGACCGAGCCTGCTCACGAAAGGCGTCCCAGAGCGCGAGCATGGTGTTGAAGTCGGAACGCTCGTCGGCGTGGCGGCGGTGGGCGAGGTCGGCATGCGCCTCCTTTCCCGGCGGGCGCTCGCGGGGGTCGGGCACCGCCAGCCCCGCGGCAACCACCAGCATGTCGGACAGGCATTCCTCCTCGGCGGCCGCGACCAGCATCCGGCCGACGCGCGGATCGAGCGGGAGGCGCGCGAGTTGCCGCCCGAGATCGGTGAGACGCTCGTCCGCGTCGAGCGCCCCGAGCTCGGTGAGCAGGCGCAGACCGTCGTTCACGAACCTGCGGTCCGGCGCGTCGAGGAACGGAAAGTCCTCCAGCCCGTGGATGCCGAGCGCGCGCATGGTGAGCAGGACCGAGGCGAGGTCACAGCGCTGAATCTCCGGCTCGGGGAATGCCGGCCGCGTCAGGTAGTCCTCCTCGGTGTACAGCCGAACGCAAACTCCGGGGCCGACACGACCACACCGCCCGGCCCGCTGGTCGGCCGCCGCCCGCGCGATCGGCTCGACCGGCAACCGCTGCACCGTCGAGCGATGGCTGTGACGAGAGATCCGCGCGAGCCCCGCGTCGACCACGTACCGGATACCGGGCACGGTGAGCGAGGTCTCGGCGATGTTGGTGGCGAGCACCACCCGGCGCCCGGTGTGCGGCGTGAAGATGCGTGCCTGCTCCGAGACCGGGAGTCGCGCGAACAGCGGCAGCACCTCGAGTCCGCGCGGGCCGCTGGCGCGCAGGGCGTCCGCGGTCTCGCGGATCTCGCGCTCGGTGGCGAGGAAGGCGAGCACGTCGCCCGGACCCTCGGCGCAGAGGTCGGCGACCGTCTCGGCGACGGCACCGGGCAGATCCGAGAGCTCGGGATCGAACGGCCGATAGCGCACCTCCACTGGATAGGAGCGCCCACTCACCTCCACCACCGGCGCGCCGTCGAAGAAGGCGCTGAAACGCTCGGCATCGATGGTCGCCGAGCTGAGGATGACCTTCAGATCCCGGCGGCGCTCGACGAGTCGGCGCAGATACCCGAGCAGGAAGTCGATGTTCAGGCTCCGCTCGTGGGCCTCGTCGACGATGATCGCGTCGTAGGCCGACAGCTCCGGGTCGGCCTGGATCTCGGCCAGCAGGATGCCGTCGGTCATCACCTTGACCAGGCTGTCCTCGCCGACCTGGCGGTCGAACCGGACCTGGTAGCCGACGGTCGCCCCGGGCCGGGAGCCGAGCTCCTGCGCGATGCGCTCGGCGACCGCGCGAGCGGCGATCCGTCGCGGCTGGGTGTGCCCGATGAGCCCCGCGCCACCGAGCCCGAGGCCGAGGAGGATCTTCGGTAGCTGGGTCGTCTTCCCCGAGCCGGTGGCGCCACAGACCACGGTCACCGCGCCGCGGGCGACCGCGGCCTCGATGTCGGCCACCGCGGCGGCGATCGGCAAATCGGGCGCGATGGTGGGCCGCGGGAGGCGGGCGATGCGGGCCTCGCGCCGGGCCACCGAGCGCCGCACCGCGGTCTCGAGCCGCCGCCAGTCGCCCGGTCGGCGGCGGCGACGCAGCCTCGCCCAACGCGCGCGCAGCCGACCCTGATCGACGCGCATGGTGCGGTCGATCAGATCCGCCATCTCGCGCGCGGAGAGACCCCGTGACGCGGCGTCCGCGCGGAGCTCGGGCGGCGGCGCGCCCTCGGCGTCCGAGCCGCGGCTGGTCTCGCCGGGGAAGGCGGTGTCGCCGTGCCGGTCGGCCGGTCCAATCGCCATCATTCGGTCCAAGTCACCTCCGACGCACCATCGGGGCGCCGGGTGTACGATCCACGCCCATGTGTGGGCGCTATGCATTGCGCGTCTCGGCTCCCGAGGTGGCGCGAATCCTCGGCCTGGAGACAGTCGGGTCGATTGAGCCGCGATTCAACATCGCGCCGACCCAACCGGTCCTCGCCTGCCGGGTCGACGCCCGCGGCACGCGGGCGGTGAGCGTGCTCCGCTGGGGGCTGATACCTCACTGGGCGCGGGACGACAAGTCAGCCTACCGGATGATCAACGCGCGTGCCGAGACCGCAGCCGCCCGCCCCGCCTTCCGCGTGGCCCTGCGTCGCCGGCGCTGCCTGGTCCCCGCCGACGGTTACTACGAGTGGCAAGCCGGCCCGAGCGGCAAGCAGCCGTGGTTCTTCCACCTCGACGACGACCGTCCGTTCTGCTTCGCGGGCATCTGGGAGCGTTGGGATCGCGGGCCAGACGGCCCCGTCGAGTCCTGCGCGATCCTCACCACCGCACCATCGGCGCTCGCGGCCGAGATTCACGACCGCATGCCGGTCATCGTCCGCCCCGAGGACTACGCGACCTGGCTCGACCCGGGCATCCACGACCCGGCCGCCCTCGCTCCGCTGCTGCGGCCCTACGACGAGCCGGAGCTGGTCGTCCATCCGGTGAGTCGCTGGGTGAACAGCCCGGCTCACGACGATCCACGCTGCACCGAGCCCGCCCCCAGCGTCTGAGAGCGGGCGCGGGACCGGCGCCGGTCCCGTCACATCACTGTCACAACTTCGCGGTATTCATGTCACATCCGCACCTTAAAAAGGTGCCCGCAAGACCAGCGCCGTCGCCGCCGCGCCACGCGCCGACGACCAGCGCGTCATCAACCCTTGCGGAGAAGGTACAGACATGCGACCGACCAAGACCCTCGCCGCCATCGCCGCCGCCACCCTGGCCGCGACGGCCGCGCCGAGCACCAGTGCCCAGACCGGGCGCGACTACATCAGCATCGTCGGCTCCTCGACGGTCTATCCGTTCGCCACCGTGGTCGCCGAGCAGTTCGGCAAGACCTCGACCTTCAAGACCCCGAAGATCGAGTCCACCGGCTCCGGCGGCGGTCTCAAGCTCTTCTGCGAGGGCGTCGGTGTGCAGCACCCCGACATCACCAACGCCTCGCGCCGAATCAAGGCCTCCGAGATCGAGCGCTGCGCCAAGAACGGCGTCAAGGAGATCGTCGAGGTCAAGGTCGGCTACGACGGCATCGTGTTCGCCAACTCGAAGGCCGCGCCCCAGGTGAAGCTCACCCGCAAGGAGCTCTGGCTCGCGCTGGCCAAGCAGGTGCCGGCCGCGAACGGTTCCGGCCTGGTCGACAACCCCTACACCCGGTGGTCCGAGATTCGCGCCGACCTCCCCGACGCCAAGATCGAGGTCCTCGGCCCGCCGCCGACCTCCGGCACCCGCGACGCCTTCGTCGAGCTGGTGATGGACGAGGGCTGCGCCGAGTTCCCGGTGGTCAAGGCCCTGGACAAGAAGGCGATGAAGACCGTCTGCCAGACCGTGCGCGAGGACGGCGGCTACGTCGAGGCGGGCGAGAACGACAACCTCATCGTGCAGAAGCTCGAGGCCAATCCCGCCGCCTTCGGAATCTTCGGCTTCAGCTTCCTCGACCAGAACGCCGACAAGCTGCAGGGTGCGCTGGTCGAGGGTGTGGAGCCGACCTTCGACAACATCGCCGACGGCAGCTACTCGGTGTCGCGACCGCTCTACTTCTACGTGAAGAAGGCGCACGTCGGCGTCATCCCGGGGATGAAGGAGTACCTGGACGAGTTCGCCAGCGAGCGCGCCTGGGGTCCGGAGGGCTACCTCGCGGACAAGGGCCTGATCCCGATGCCGGACGCGGAGCGGACGCGGTTCCGCGGCGACATCGCGGCGATGAAGAACGTCGATCTGGCGGCGAAGTAGGCCACCTCGACGTGTCCTCGGATCACGCGGTCGGCGTCTGCAGCCGACCGCGTGGCGAGACCCGCACCAGACGCCAACGGCAGCATCGATGACCACCACCACGCTCCTCGTCGCTGCCCTCCTCGCCGTCTCGGCGGTCGTCTTCAATCTCGGCTGCAACCGCGCGCGGTCGATTCTGCGCGCCGGCGGCGGCGCGTCGGCGCGCATCATGCACTCGCGGCCCCCCTATCACGGGCTGTGGAGCGTGCTGTGGAGCGTGACGCCGGCGGTGCTGGTGCTCGCGCTGTGGGCGGCAGCCGAGCGCAGCGTGGTCACCGCGCTGGTGGTCGATGCGCTTCCGAGCGCGCTCGGCGAGCTGCCGCCGGAACGCCTCGGCCTGGTGGTGAACGAGATCCGCAACGTCGCCGCCGGGGTGCTCGCCACGCAGCCCTCCCCGGAGATCGCGGCGGCCGCGGAGCACTATCGACATCTCTCCGGGGTGAGCCACGGCGCGCTGGCGGTGGTGGTCCTCGCACTCGCGGCGCTCGGCGCCGCGGTCGGGCTGCGTACCATCGAGCCGTCGCTTCGCGCGCGCAATCACGTCGAGCGTGCGATCTGGGTCTTCCTGGTGGCGAGCTCGACGGTGGCCATCTTCACCACCATCGGCATCGTGCTCTCCGTGCTCTTCGAGTCGATGCGATTCTTCGCCGCGGTACCGGTCTCGGAGTTCCTGTTCGGAACCGAATGGAGCCCGCAGACCGCCATCCGCGCCGATCAGGTGGGCTCCTCCGGCGCGTTCGGGGCGGTGCCGCTGTTCACCGGCACGCTGATGATCTCGTTCATCGCGATGTTGGTCGCGGCGCCGGTCGGCCTCCTCTCCGCCATCTATCTGGCCGAGTACGCGACGCCCCGGCTGCGCGCGGTGGCCAAGCCGGTGCTCGAGATCCTCGCCGGGATCCCGACCGTGGTCTACGGGTTCTTCGCCGCGCTGACGGTCGCCCCGTGGCTGCGCGGCGCGGGGGAGGCATTGGGCCTGTCGGTGTCCTCGGAGAGCGCGCTCGCCGCCGGTGTGGTGATGGGCCTGATGCTGATCCCGTTCATCTCCTCGCTGTCGGACGACGTCATCAACGCCGTCCCGCAGGCGATGCGCGACGGCTCGTACGCACTCGGCGCGACACGGTCGGAGACCATCGTCCAGGTGATCATCCCGGCCGCGCTGCCAGGGATCGTCGGTGGCTTCCTGCTGGCGGTCTCACGCGCCATCGGCGAGACCATGATCGTGGTGATGGCGGCGGGTCTCGCCGCCAACCTCACCGCCAACCCACTCGAGGCGGTGACCACGGTCACCGTGCAGATCGTGACCCTCCTGGTCGGCGACCAGGAGTTCGACAGCCCGAAGACCCTGGCCGCGTTCGCACTCGGTCTGGTGTTGTTCGCGGTCACGTTGGTCCTCAACGTCATCGCCCTCCACGTGGTGCGCAAGTATCGTGAGCAGTACGAGTAGTCCGCCGACCGGCGCCACCGCAGGTTCGGTCCACACCGACGCCGCGCGCATGGCCCGGCTCGCACGGCGCCGGCGCGCCGAGCGGCGGTTTCGCGCCTACGGCGTGCTGGCGCTCGCAGTCGGCATCGGTGCCTTGCTCGTGCTGTTCACGAGCATCGCCACCAAGGGCTACAGCGCCTTCCTGCAGACCGGGATCATGCTCGACGTGGTCCTCGATCCGGCGGTCCTCGACATCACGGATCCGACCGATGCCGGTCAGCTCGCGCGCGCCAACTACCAGGCTGCGGTGCGCCGCGCACTGCAGGATCGATTCCCCGATGTGAGCGGGCGACGCGACCGCCGCGCGCTCGCCGGAATCGTCAGCTCCGGCGCCGGCTTCGAGCTTCGCAAGCTGGTGGAGGACGACCCCACGATCATCGGCACCACGGTGCGCACGTGGCTGCCGGCCGACGACGACATCGACATGCTGGTGAAGGGTCACATCGACCGCACCGTGCCCGAGGGCGAGCGCCGCGTCGACGATCGCACCATCGCCTGGGTGGATGCGCTGGCCGCTGACGGACGCGTGGAGCGGCGCTTCAACCGCACGCTCTTCAGCGCTGGTGACTCGCGCGAGCCGGAGCTCGCCGGCATCGCCGGGGCGGTCCTAGGCTCCCTCTACACCCTGCTGGTCACGCTGGCGCTCTCGTTCCCCATGGGGGTCGCGGCCGCCGTCTACCTCGAGGAGTTCGCGCCGCGAAACCGGTGGACCGACCTCATCGAGGTCAACATCAACAACCTGGCGGCGGTCCCGTCGATCGTGTTCGGGCTACTCGGCCTCGCGGTCTTCATCAACTTCTTCGGCCTCCCTCGCTCCGCCCCGGTGGTGGGTGGGTTGGTGCTCACCTTGATGACCCTGCCGACCATCATCATCGCCAGCCGTGCGGCCCTGAAGTCGGTCCCGCCGTCGATTCGCGAGGCCGCGCTCGGCATGGGTGCATCGAAGATGCAGATGATGATGCACCACGTGCTGCCGCTCGCCATGCCGGGAATGCTCACCGGCACGATCATCGGGATGGCACAGGCGCTGGGTGAGACCGCCCCGCTACTGATGATCGGCATGGTCGCCTTCATCGTCGACCTCCCGGACGGCCCGTTGTCCCCGGCGACCGCGCTGCCGGTGCAGATCTTCCTGTGGGCGGACAGCCCGGAGCGCGCGTTCGTCGAGCGGACATCGGCGGCGATCCTGGTCCTGCTCGCCTTCCTGATCCTGATGAATGCGGCCGCGGTCGCGCTTCGCCGGCGTGTCGAGCGGCGCTGGTGAGATGGCCGACGACCCGATGCCCAATGGCGCAGACGAGGAACGCCCGATGCAACAGGTGAACGCGCCGCGGTCCACTCTCGCCGACCGCGCGACACCACGATTCGGCCAGTCACGCGCGGTGTCCCTGGACACCGGCACCCTCGACGGCGAGACCGTCGGCGAGATCACGGTCGACAATCCGAAGATGACGACCCGGGCGGTCGACGTTCACTACGGCGACAAGCACGCGATCATGGCCGTGAGCCTCGATATCGGCGAGAACGAGGTCATCGCGATGATCGGGCCGTCGGGGTGTGGGAAGTCGACCTTCCTGCGCTGCCTCAACCGGATGAACGACACCATCGAGGGGTGCCGGGTCGGCGGCGAGATTCGGCTGGAGGGGCGAGACATCCACGACCCCCAGCTCGATGTCGTCCAGCTTCGGGCGCGGGTCGGGATGGTCTTCCAGAAGCCCAACCCGTTTCCGAAGTCGATCTACGACAACGTCGCCTATGGCCCGCGCATCCACGGTCTGGTGTCCGATCGCGCGGAGACCGACGCCATCGTCCAGCGCAGCCTCGAGCGCGCGGGGCTCTGGAACGAGGTGAAGGACCGTCTCGCCCAGCCCGGCACCGGCCTCTCGGGCGGACAGCAGCAACGGCTGTGCATCGCGCGCGCGATCGCCGTCGACCCCGAGGTGATCCTGATGGACGAGCCCTGCTCGGCCCTCGATCCGATCGCGACCGCACGCATCGAGGAGCTGATCGACGAGCTGCGGGCCAATTACACGATCGCCATCGTGACCCATTCGATGCAGCAAGCGGCCCGCGTGTCGCAACGCACCGCGTACTTCCATCTCGGGCGCCTGGTCGAGGTCGGTGAGACGAACCAGATCTTCACCAATCCACGCCACAAGCTGACCGAGGACTACATCACCGGTCGCTTCGGGTAATCTCCGAGCGGCCCGAGCGCCGCGCGGCGGCGCGAAGACAGAGGCGGTGACCATGGGCGGGTCCAGAGATCGCGCGAGTGACGAGCACACGGTCCGGCGGTTCGACCACGAGTTGCAGGACCTGAGCGCGCTGGTGATGCGTATGGGCGGACTGGTCGAGGAGCAGATCGGTGCCGCCATGCGCGCGCTGCGGGCGGAGGATCCGGAGCAGGCCCGCGAGGTCATCGCCCGCGACCACGTCGTCAACTTCATGCAGGTCCAGGCCGACGAGCAGATCGTGAACCTGCTCGCGCTGCGCCAGCCGATGGGGCGCGATCTGCGCATGATCATGTCGCTGGGCAAGACGGTGACCGATCTCGAGCGGGTCGGCGACGAGGCGGAGCGGATCGCGCGGATGACCATCCACATCTACAACACCCCGGCCCTGGTGCCAGCACCACGGCTGCTGCGCGACACGGGGTCGATGTCCCGCCTCGCGGTGGCGATGCTGCGCGATGCGCTCGACGCGCTCGCGCGTCTCGACGTCGCACAGGCGCTGGCGATCGCCCGCCGTGATGCCGAGCTGGATGCCGAGTTCCAGGCCGCGCTGCGGCGGCTGGCGACGTTCATCCTCGAGGATCCCCGCAACGTCGGTCACACCATCAATGCGACCTTCATCCTCAAGTCCCTGGAGCGGATCGGGGATCACGCCAAGAACATCGCCGAGTACGTCGTCTACCTGGTCAAGGGCAAGGACGTGCGGCACGTGAGCCCGGAGAGCCTCGGCCGTGACCTGCTCGAGAGTCGGGCCTGACCCCGCGCCGACGGCACGCGATTGAGCGCCGGTCCACGCCCCGACCCGACACGGACCCGCCTGCTCGAGCGGGTCGGGCTCGGGACCGATGCCTGGGAGGTCTGGGAGGACGACCACCTGCGCTGGCTACAGCTCGGCGACGGCACGGTGCAGAGCATGATGCACCGCGACCGACCGGCTGCACTGGCATTGCCGTACACGCGCGCGATGGCGGCGTCGCTGCTGTTCGAGCCGCGACCGCAAACGGCCCTCCTCCTCGGGCTCGGAGGCGGGTCGCTGGCGCGGTTCCTCGGCGCCACGGTGCCGGGCATCGGTCTGCGCGCGGCCGAGCTCGACCCCGAGGTGGTGCGCCTCGCGCGCACGTACTTCGCGCTCCCGCCGGGGCTCGACGCCATCGCGGTCGCCGACGCGCGCATCGTCCTCGCCGACCAGCCCGACCCGGCGGACCTCGTGCTGGTGGACCTGTTCGGGGTCGAGGGGCTGCCGCGCTTCGTGCTCGAGCCGGACCTCTACCGGCTGATCCGAATGCGCCTTTCGCCAGCCGGCATCGTCGTCGCCAACCTGTGGGTAAGAGACGACGACGAGTTCCTCGGCGTCATCGGTGGGATGCGCGAGGTCTTCGACGGCCGGGTCCTGGTGATCGACGTCCCGGGCTTTCGCAACCTCGTCGCGATCGCGTTCGCCTCACCCGCGGCCGGTCATCCCATCGCCGAGCTGAGAGCCCGCGCGCGGGAGCTTCGCCACCGCACCGGGGTCGACTTCGGATCGCTGGTCGAGCGGCTGACCGTCTGCAACCTGGTCCATCGCGGCGCGCTCGTCCCCTGAGTCCCCGGTGCGGCGGTCGGCCGCCTACTGCTCTCGCAGCGCGCGTCCGAAGCTGTCCACGATCGGGCTCATCAGGTAGCTGAACAGCGTGCGCTCCCCGGTCCGGATCATCACCTCCGCCGGCATCCCGGGGTGGAGGGTCAGCTCGTCGAGCCCGACCTGTCCCTCCACCAGGGCCACGCGGACCTTGTAGAACGACTCGCCGGTGTTGGGGTCGACCAGGCGGTCCGCGGACACGTGGCGCACGACGCCCTCGAAGCTCGGGGTCGAGCGCTGCTTGAAGGCGGTCAGCCGCACCAGCGCGGAGAGTCCGGGGTGGACGCTGTCGATGTCGGTCGGCAGCAATCGCGCCTCGATGATCAGGGAGTCCTCACCGGGGACCAGGTCCATCAACGGCTCGCCGGGGGCGATGACGCCGCCAGGGGTATGGACCTGGAGATTGACCACCACGCCGGAGACCGGGGCGATGACCTCGGTCCGCCGCAGCACGTCCTCGGCCGCCGCGATGCGCTCACGCAGGTCCGCGATCTCGGTCTCCACCTCGCGCAGCTCGGCCACCACCTCGGTCAGACTGGCAGCGCGGAGATCGTCGACCTGCAGGCGGGTCTCCCCGATGCGTTGCTCGGCGCGGGCGACCGCGGCCCGGTTCTGCGCGCGCTCGCCCTCGATGCGGGCGGCGTCACGCTCGAGCGCGAGCAGGCGCGAGCTGGGCTCGATGCCCTTCTGCACCATGCTGCGCACCGCCGCCATCTCCTTGCCCATGAGCGTGAGCGCACGGTCCTGGGTGGCGATCTCGCCGCGCATGCCGGCAATCTCCTCCTCGAGCTGGCGCACCCGACGCGCCAGGATCGCCTCGCGATTGGCGAGCTGCTCGCGACGCGCGGTGAAGATGCGCACCTGCCCGTCGAGAACGTGCTGGATCTCCGAATCGGCGTGCGCCTGCTCGACGAGCCCCGGAGGAAAGGTCACCGCCTCCAGACCGTCACGCTCTGCCACGAGTCGAGCGGCGCGCGCCTCGGCCGCGCGTAGCTGCCCGACCAGAAGCCCGTGCCGAATCCGGCTCTGGGTGGCATCGAGCCGCAGCACCACCTCTCCCGCGCGCACCTCCGTCGCCTCGTCGACCAGGATCTCGGACACGATCCCGCCCTCGAGGTGCTGCAAGGTCTTGCGCTGGGTGAGCACCGTGAGCACCCCGGGCGCGATCGCGGCACTGTCGAGCGGCGCAAGCGCCGCCCATGCGCCGAAACCACCGAAGAACGCGGCCACCACCAGGGATCCGGCCAGCACCAGGCCGCTCACCCGCATGGCGCGCAGCGGTCGCTCGGCATCGGCAGGTGCGGTGACCATCAGCGTTCCTCCCGCCGGGCGCCGGCGAGCGACACCGCCGCCGGGGCGAGGCCGCCGGTCCCGGTCACGCCCGGTGCCGCGACGCGGCCCATCACCTCGTCGCGGTTGCCGAAGGCCGCCACCGCGCCGGCGCGAAGCATGAGCATCTTGTCCATCGTCGCCATCAGGCTCGGCCGGTGCGCAACCAGCACGACAGTGGTACCGCGCTCGGCGAGCTTGCCGAGCGCCACGACGAGAGCCTGCTCGCCCTCGCTGTCGAGGCTCGCGTTCGGCTCGTCGAGGACCACCAGCCGCGGCCGTCCGAACACCGCGCGGGCGAGCGCGATGCGCTGGCGCTGCCCACCCGAGAGCACACCCCCGCCGGGCCCGATCACGGTGTCGTATCCGTTGGGCAGCGCGAGGATCATGTCGTGCGCGCCGGCGAGCTGCGCTGCCGCCACGACCTCCTCGTCCGGCGCGGCAGGCGCCATGCGGGCGATGTTCTCGCGCACCGTGCCCGCGAACAGCTCGACGTTCTGCGGCAGGTAGCCGAGCCAACGCCCGCGGTCACTCGCGTTCCAACGCGTCAGGTCCGCGCCGTCGAGACGCACGCTGCCGCGGGTGGGTGCGAGACTACCCACCAGGTGACGCACCAGCGTGGTCTTGCCGGCCGCCGACGGTCCGATCAATCCGAGCGCAGTGCCCGGCTCCAGCCGAAAGCTCACGTCGCGCAGAATCGGCGTGGTGCTGCCGCGTGGTATGTAGATCAACCCCTCGACCGTCAGCGCGCCCTGCGGCTCCGGCAACGTCATCGAGCCGGCGGCATCCAGATCCGTCTCGAGCAAGGCGCGCACTCGGCGATAGGCGGCCTGCGCCGCAATCATCACCTTCCAGCCGTTGATGCTCTGCTCGACCGGCGCCATCGCTCGGCCGGCGATGATCGAGGCGGCAATCATCGCCCCGCCGGTGAGCTGGTTGCGGGTCACCAGCCAGGCGCCGACGCCGAGCATCGTGAGCTGCAGCAGGAGTCGAAACCCGCGCGCCGCGGCGCCGATGGCACTCGCGCGGTCACTGGCCACCGCGTGGTGCCCGAGGAACTGCTCGCTGGTTGCACGCCATCGCGCCTGCAGCGTGCTCATCATGCCGAGCGCCTCGATGACGTCGGCATTGCGAACCGCGGCATCGGCCTCGTTCAGGGCGCGAGCCGACTGTGCGTTGGCCTCCGCCGCCGGGCGGCGGGTGGCGAGCTCATTGGTCAACGCGAGTGCGAACAGTGCGAGGGCGCCACCCACCGAGACCCAGCCGAGGAGCGGGTGCACGAAGAACACCACGGCGAGGAAGACGGGCACGAACGGCGCGTCGAAGAGCGCGAACACCGCCGGGCCACTCAGATAGTTGCGCACCGAGGCGAGATCCCGGAGTCCCTGCGCCCCGATGACCGCCACGCCACGTGCCGCCAACAGCCCGACATTGCCGAGCACGTCGGGTGCGAGCGCGCGGTCGAGCCAGGTGCCCACCCGGCTCATGATCATCGCGCGGATGGCCTCCAGCACCCCGAGGACCAGGACCGCGAACCCCGCGATGACCGTCAATGCCATCAGGGTGTCGAGATTCCGGGTCGCGAGCACCCGGTCGAACACCTGCATCATGTAGATGGGCACCACCAACATGAGCAGGCTGATGGCCAGGCTGAAGACCCCGACCATGACGAACGCGAGGCGACACGCACGAAGCGCGTCGCGGAGCGCCGCGGGCGCTCCGCGCGCTGCTGGTGCCTCCATCACTGCCGATGCTCCGCGAGCGCGCGCGAGCCGCTACTCACCGTCCGACCGTCGTGGGCATCGGGCGTGTCGCTATCGGCCGCGCCGGCGCCAGCCCGTCGCGACCAGCGTCAGTGCGAGCGCGGCCAGCGGCACCATGGGCTCGTCCACCGACACCGTCGGCGCGAGTCGGATGGAGCCCTCGGCGACCACGCTCGAGGTCGGGTCGGTGAACTGGAACGCGGTGTCGAAGCTACCGAATCGGAGGTCCACCGCAACGCCGAGTCCCAGGCCCGTCAGGCCGCGCGCATCGAGATCGAGTGACAGCAGCCGCCCGGACGTGCTCTCGATCTCGACGGTGGCGAAGAGCGCATCTCCGGTGACGGCCGTCAGCGCGCCGCCGAAGTCCAGCTCGAAGCCGACCAGATCGAAGAAATCACTGCCCGGGACCGAGAAGAGCGGGGGATCCTGGAACTCGAGGAAGCCCTTCACGGACCCGTCACCGACGTTGGCGGCGGAGCCGGTGGTCGCCACGATCTCGCCGACCACGTCCAATCGCACCGCCTGAGCCGGCGCCGCCACTGCGAGCAAGGCCGCCAGGCCGAGCACCACGCTGAATCGCTTCATCTGCACACTCTCCCCAATGCTCTCTTTGTCCGCCACCGTCGTCGCCACGTCAACTGGCTCTCGTCCAGGCTGCGCCCCGGGTCACATCCCGGCGCGCTCGCCGGCCGGCCGATGGCGGGATTGCTTCCAGTTCCCGATTACAGAGTCTCGTTGTCCAGCCGGTTGAACAGGATGTCCGCCAGAGCGGAGCCCGCCGCATCGTTCAGGTTGGCGATGGTCTGGAACCCTGCGCCGACATCGACCTGGAGCAGGAGGTCGTTGCCGGTGGTATCCAGCGCCCTCACCCGATCCGCATCGAGCAGGCCGTCGGCGGTAAGCAACGTCTCGATGGTCAGCAGCACCTGATCCGATCCGACCTCGAAATCCGAGAGGAAGTCGAAATCGTCGGTCTCGCCGATGACGAAGAGATCGTTCCCCGGCCCGCCGAGCAACGAGTCGCGGCCGAGTCCGCCGAAGATCACGTCGTTGCCCGGCCCACCGTTGACGAGATCGACCCCGCCCTCACCGAGCAGCGTGTCGTCGCCCTGATCGCCGGAGATCCGGTCGACGCCGTCACCCGCGAGCACGACGTCGTCACCGGTCGTGCCGAACAGGAAGTCGCGACCGGAGGTGCCGGGGATCTCGGAGATGGGCGTCTGCACCGCCACCGCGACCTGCCCGATCGCGAGGCCGCCATTGCCGTCGCTCACGCTGTAGTCGAAGGCGTCGTCGCCCACGAAACCCGAATCGGGGACATAGGCGATGCCGGTGTCCACGACCAGCGCCAGGCCATTGGCCGGTTGAGTGCTCACGCTGGCCTGCAAGGCATCGCCGTCGGCGTCGCCGTCGTTGCCGGCCACGTCGACCACCACGGGCGTCGCCCGCTCGGTGGTCACGGTGTCGTCGACCGCCTCCGGCGCGTCGTTCGCACCGTCGATGGTCACCGTCACCGTCGCGGTGTCGGTCCCGCCGTTGCCGTCGCTGACCGTGTAGCTGAACACGTCGAGCGTGCTCTCGCCCGCTCCGAGGTGCTCGAACGCGCCATTCGGGTCGTAGGTCACCACGCCCGCGACGAGGGTGACGAGGCCCGAGGTGCCGGTGGTGTCGATGGCGCTGACGGTGAGCACGTCCGCCGGATCGGCGTCGGTGTCGTTGCCCAGGATGTCGGCGGTAATCGCCCGCCCGCCCTCGTCCTCACCGAACGCCAGATCCGGGTCGGTGGTCACGTCGTCGTCCACCGCCACCGGCGGCTGGTTCGCCGCCGTCGAGCCGTTGATGGTCACCGTCACCGTCGCGGTGTCGGTTCCGCCATTGCCGTCACTCACGGTGTAGCTGAACGTGTCGGTCGCGGTCTCACCGGTGTTCAGCGCGTCGAACTGACCGTTCGGGTCGTAGGTCACCACGCCACCGACCAACGACACCGTCCCCAGCGTCCCCGTGGTGTCGAGTGCGCTCACCGTCAGCACGTCACTCGCGTCGACGTCGGTGTCGTTGCCGAGAATGGCAGCGGTGATGTTGCGACCGCCCTCGTCCTCGCCGAAGGCGAGCCGCGTATCGCTGACCGCGTCGTCGTCCAGTGCGATCGGGGCGTCGTTGCGGCCCTGCACGGTGATGGTCACCGTGCCGACGTCGGTGCCGCCGAAGCCGTCGGAGATGGTGTAGGTGAAGGACGTCGAGTCGCTCTCGAGCACACCGAGCGACTCGAATGCGCCATTCGGATCGTAGGTATAGGTGCCGTTCAGGTTGTCGGTCAGCGTCCCGAGGAGCGCCGAGGTGTCGACGCTGGTGATCGAGAAGCTGTCCCCGGCATCGATGTCGAAGTCGTTGCCCAGCAACCCGGTCAACAGCAGCGGCGAGTCCTCGTCGGTCGTGCGGAAGTCGTTCCCCGCCGAGGGCGCATCGTTCACGCCCTCGATGGTGATGGTCACCAGCCCGGCATCGTCACCGCTGCCGGTACCGTCGTCCACCGTGTAGGTGAACGTGTCGGTGGTGCTGGTGCCCTGGGCGAGACTCTGGAACGCGCCACCCGGATCGTAGGTGAACGAGCCATCCGCGTTGACGGTCACCGGGCGACCGGAGGTGGAGAACGTCTGTCCGGTGCTGGTGACGAACAGGGCATCCCCTTCCGGGTCCTGGTCGTTGTCGAGCACGTTTCCGACGACCGGTGTGTCCTCGTCGGTGGTGAAGAAGTCGTCGACGGCCGAGGGCGCGTCGCTGATTCCGGAGATGTTGATGAACACGGTCGCGGTGTCGGTCGCGCCGACGTCGTCCTGGAGGGTGTAGACGAACGTGACCTGCTCGGAGTCGATGTCGGTCAGTTGCTGGAAGTCGTCCAGCGGGTCGTAGGTGAAGGTGCCGTCGGACGCGATCGTGATCTGCCCACCCCCGACCACCGCGAAGGTGCCGACCGAGCTCGGCGCGATGCTCAACGGATCCCCACCGGGATCGCCGTCACCACCGCCGCCGTTGTTCAGCAGCAGGTTGCCGCCGACCGGCGTGTCCTCGTCGGTCGCGAAGAAGTCGTTGCGCGCGATCGGGGGCGCATTGGCGACGTCGACCACGAACGTGTCGACCACGACCGACCCGGGCTCGCCCGAGTTGTCGTCCACCGTCACCGTCACGGTGAAGAGCCCATCACCGCTGTAGAAGTGAGTGAAGTTGGGCGTGCGCACGCTGGTGTCGAGATTGGTGTCGATGCTGCCGTCGCCCCAGTCGATCGACACCGACCAGGTGTCGGGGTCCGGGTCCTGGATGTCGATGATCCGGAAGAAGAACGCCCCTTCGGTGCTGGACCCGGGGCCGCCCGCATCGAGAACCGGCAGATCGTTGACCGGCGCGAGGTTGATGTTGGTGAGCGCGGTCTCGTTCGAGAACACGAGACCGTCACTGCCGACCCACGCGAACTGGTCGAGTCCGAAGAAGTCCTGGTTGCCGTCGTAGACCAGGTTCCCGGCCACCAGGTCGACTCGGGCGATCTCCTGCCCCGGGATCACCGGCGTGCCACCGAGGGTGAGAACGCCGCTCGCGGGCAGCACGTCGATTCGCACGATCTGCAGGTTCTGCCCGTCGACGTCCTCGAAGCCCTGGTCGAACAGGGCCGCGTCGAGTACCAACGGGACGTCCTCCACCCCGTTCGCGATGACGTCCGTCACCGTCGGCGCGGCATTGCCGAAGAGCTGGCTGAAGACGCCGTTGGAGCTTCCGTCACCGGCGGTGCTACTGGTCGCGGAGGTCCAGTGAACCGCAAACCCGCCGCCCTGGAGCGGATTCACCGCGGGCTCGAACTGCGAGCTCGAGAACTCGGTGTTGACCTGGGTCTCCCCGTCCAGTCGATTGCCGACGGCGTTGAACTGCTGGACGAAGACGCCCAGACCGCTCCCGTCGCGGGTGTTGTCGGTGTAGACGACCGCGAACCCGCCACCGTCGAGGGCGACGACCTCGGAGTCGAACTGGTCGGCGGTCCGGCTCTCGTTGACCCGGAACTCGCCGCCGAGCGGGGTCCCGTCCGCGGCGTAGATCTGCGCGAATACACCGTCCCCGCTGCCGTCCTGGCCGAACGAGGTCCAGGTGACGACGAAGCCGCCGCCCTGCAATCCGGTCACCGACGGCTCGTCCTGCGTGCTGTCGGTCTCGGTGTTGACGCGGAACTCACCACCGACGGCAGCCCCGGCGGCATCGAAGCGTTGGCCGATGACGCCGGTCGAGCTGGTGTCGGCAGTGCCGCTCTGGTCGGCCCAGACCACCACGAATCCGCCGTCGGCAAGGGCACTGACCGACGAGTCGCTCTGGGCCGAGTTGGTGGTGGTGTTGACCCGCGCCTCGGCACCGGTCGCGACGCCTGATGCGTCGTAGCGCTGGGCGTAGATCCCCGCGCCGCTTCCATCCTGGCCCTGGGATGTCCAGGTGACGACGAAGCCGCCGTCGGCGAGCCCGGTGACCGCCGCCTCGTTCTGGGTCGTGAACACCGTGGTATTGACCCGGAACTCCGTGCCCTGGGCAACGCCGGCCCCGTCGAAGCGCTGACCGAAGATGCCGGAGCCGGAGCCGTCGGCGATGTCGTCGTTCCAGACCACGACGAAGCCGCCGCCGGAGAGCGCGGCCACGTCGGGCAGCCGCTGATCGTCGGCGGTGGTGGTGTTGACCGGTAGCTCCGCGCCGAGCGGGTTGCCGTTGGCGTCGAACAGGCGCGCGTAGATACCCTCGCCCGCCCCGTCCTGACCGAGCGACTCCCAGACCACGACGTAGCTGCCGTCGGTGAGCAGCGCTGACGCCGGTGCCTCCTGGGCGTTGAGCGTCGTCTGGTTGACCTGGCGCTCGCCGAAGATCTCGACCGCCCCGTCCACCGAGGGCGTGACCGTCACTCGCACGACCTGCGGCTCGCTCGCGCCGCCGTCGCCGTCGGTGAGGATCACCGCGAACTCGCGTACCGGGAGTGGAGCGTCGGAGAGGTTGCGGTAGGTGATGTTCTCCGCCAGTGCCTCGACCGCCTCGGCGTCGGCGTTGGCGTTCAGGGAGACGACCAGACGGGTGCCGCTGGCGAGCAGCGTCCCGATGGTGACGCCCTCGTAGGTGACGTCGAGCCCCGACACGCCGATCTGCCCCGTGCCCGTACCCTGGTTGCGGATCCCGAGCTGGTCCTGGTTCTCGTCGTCCGGGGTCACGAACTGCTCGCGCAGCACGAGCTGGTCGGCGAGCGGGGTGACGGAGAGCTGGCCGCCGTCGAAGTTCGGCGAGTCCGCGTCGGCCACCGCGAGCGCACCGTCGAGGTCGAGGAGCTGCGGAATGAGATTGACCGTGTCCTCGATGTAGGTCGGTGCCTGGAAGCCTTCGAGCGAAGGGTTGCCCTGGCGCACGAAGAGCGCCGGATCGCCGAACATCTGGTGGAACACGCCGTCGTTCGAGCCGTCACCCGCGGTGGCGCTCGTCTGCGACGTGAAGCTCACCACGAAGCCGCCACCGGGCAATGCCGCCACCGCGGGCTGCTCCTGCACCCCGGAGAACTCGGTGTTGACCTGGAACTCGCCGTCGACGCGATCGTTGTTGGCCGCGAACTCCTGCCCACGCACCCCAGTGCTGCTGCCGTCGGCACCGCTGTCGTCGGCCCACACGACGACGAAGCCGCCGTTGTCGAGGCCGACGACCGCGGCGTCGCGCTGGTTGCTGAGCGCGGTGGTGTTGACCCGGAACTCGGTGTCGACGGTGGCGCCGGCCGCGTCGTAACGCTGGGCGTAGACGCCCTCGCTACTGCCGTCCTGGTTGAGCGAGGTCCACACGACGACGAAGCCGCCGTCGTCCAATCCGGCCACTGCGGGCTCGTCCTGGGTGCTGGCGGTGGTGGTGTTGACCTGGAACTCGCCGCCGACCGCGACCCCCGATGCGTCGTAGCGCTGGGCGAAGACCCCGTCGCCGCTGCCGTCCCCCGCGGTTCCGCTGGTGAACGAGGTCCAGACCACCAGGAAGCCGCCGTCGCCGAGCGCGGCGACCGCCGAGTCGCTCTGATTGCTCGAGACCTGGGTGTTGACCCGGAACTCACCGCCGAGCGCGGTGCCGGACGCGTCGTAGCGCTGCCCGAACACCCCGAGACCGCTACCGTCTCCGGCGGTGCCGCTCGCCACCGAGGTCCAGGTGACCACGAATCCGCCACCGACGAGCGCGGT
Organism: Ectothiorhodospiraceae bacterium; assembly: GCA_024234875.1. Classification (GTDB taxonomy): domain Bacteria; phylum Pseudomonadota; class Gammaproteobacteria; order HK1; family HK1; genus JACKNM01. The sequence continues at coordinate 61,032 of JACKNM010000008.1, forward strand.
CACCGCCGGCTCGTTCTGGTTGCTCGAGGTCTGGCTGTTGACGCGGAACTCGCCGCCTACCGGCAGCCCGGAGGCGCCGAACACCTGCGCGAACACGCCGTCGCCGTTGCCGTCACCGAAGATGGTGCTGCTCGACTGTCCGGTCCACACGACCACGAACCCGCCACCGGCGAGCCCCGCCACCACCGGCTCGTCCTGGACCAGCAGCTCCTCGGTATTGACCTGGAACTCCGGTCCGGCAATCACGCCGACATCGGTGTAGCGCTGCGCGAAGACCCCACCGGCGTCGCCGTCCTGCCCGTTGGAGTGCCAGACGATGACGTAGCCGCCGTCGGCCAGGCTCGCCACCGCCGACTGGTTCTGCGCGTTGTCGGTGAACGTGTTGACCCGGGTCTCGCCGAACAGGGGGACCGCGCCGTCCTCGTCCTGACTGATGTCGACGGTCACCGTGCGTCGGTCGCTCGCCCCACCGTCGCCGTCGAGCACCAACACCTCGTAGGTGCGCGTGGGAAACGGCGCGTCCGACGGATTGGCGTAGGTCAGGTTCTCGATCAGTGCCTCGACCGCGTCCTCGCTCGCCGCGGGGCCGAACGACACCACCAGATCGGAGCCGGCGCTGCCGTCGGAGACGATGGTTCCGAAGGCGACGCCACCGAAGGACACGGTCGAGCCGGAGATACCGATCTCCCCCACGCCGGTTCCCTGGTTTCGGATCCCGAGCACATCCTGGGCGTCGAGGTCGAACAGGGTACCGAGGTCGGTGTTGCCGTAGCCGGTGATACGGGCGACCACCAGCCGGCCGCCGTCGAGGTCGGCCGAGTCGTCGGAGAGCGCGACCGCGGTGGTGCTCTGGATGAGCTGCGGTCCGGCGTTGACGTCGTTCTCGGCGAGGGTCACCTGCGGGGCGATCAGCAGATCGGGGTCGCCCTGACGGGAGAAGTCGGCGGGATCGCCGAACAGTCGGGTCTCGATGTCGGCGGTCGTACCGCCGGTGTCGTGGTAGGAGCTGAATGCGGCGACGAAGGCACCGTTCGGCAGCGCCGACACGACGCCCTCGAACTGCCAGCTCACGTTGTCCTGGTTGACGACGAACGGGCCGTCGACGCGGCTGCCGTCGGCCGCGAACTCCTGCGCCACGACCGCGCGGCTGTTGCCGTCGAGGCCGCCGTCGTCGCTCCACGTCACCACGAAGCCGCCCGTGGTCAGCCCCACCACCGAGGCGTCGAACTGGTTGGACGCGGTCGTGGTGTGGACCTGGAACTCGGTGCCCACCGCCACCCCGGCGGCGTCGTAACGCTGGGCGTAAATCCCCGACCCGCTGCCGTCCTGGTTCGAGGACGTCCACACCACCACGAAGCCGCCACCGGACAACGCGGCCACCGCCGACTCGTCCTGCGTCGACGCGGTGAATGTGTTGACCTGGAACTCGCCGCCGACGGCGACGCCGCCCGCGTCGAACAGCCGCGCGAAGACACCATCGCCGCTGCCGTCACCGGCCGTACCGCTGGTCTGCGACGTCCAGGTGACGACGAAGCCACCACCGGCGAGAACTGCCACCGCCGCCTGGTCCTGGACCGCGGTGGTCTGCTCGTTGACGACGAACTCCCCGCCGACCGGCGACCCGCCGGCATCGAAGCGTTGCCCGATGACGCCGGTGGAGTTGCCATCGCCAGCCCCCGAGCCACTGGCCGACGACCACACCACGAGGAACCCGCCGCCCGGCAGGCCGACCACCACCGACTCGTCCTGGGTGCTGAAGGTCTGGGTGTTGACCTGGAACTCGCTCCCGACCGGGGTGCCGCTCGCGTCGAAGCGCTGGCCGAAGACGCCAGTGCCGCTTCCGTCGCCGGCGTTCCCGGTGGTGGTGGCGGTCCAGGTCACGACGAAGCCGCCGCCGGTCAGGGCGGCGACGGACGGATCGGTCTGGCTCCCGAGCGCGGTGTCGTTGACCAGGATCTCGGTGCTCGCGATCACGCCGTCGGCGGAGTGCACGCGCGCGACGATGCCGTTGCTGTCGCCGTCCTGTAAGGCGGATCGCCAGACGACCACGTAGCCGCCGCCGGCAAGGGACGCCACCGCCGGCTCGAGCTGCTCACCGGTCTGGAAGGTGTTCGACTCGCGCTCGTCGAAGAGTGGGACGACCCCGTCGGGCTGCTCGGTGACCACCACCGTGACCACCACCGGCGTGCTCTGCCCGCCGTCACCGTCCTGCACCAGCACCTCGAGCTGGCGGCTGGCGATCGGATCGCTCGAGGTATTGCGATAGGTCAAGTTCGAGACCAGCGCGGTGACTGCGGCTGCGGTCGCCGACGCGTTCAGCTCGACCACCAGATCGCGGCCGTCGCCGTCGTCGGCGCCGATGGTGCCGATCACGGTGCCACCGAACGTCACCGAGCCGCCGCTCACCCCGATCTGACCGGCCCCGATGCCCTGGTCACGGATCCCGACCTGGTCCTGCGCGTGGGGGTCGCCGAGGCGGACCTCGTCGAGCGTCTCGGTGCCGAAGATACGGCTGACGATCACGCGACCGCCGTCGAAGTCGGCCGAGTCGAGGTCGCTCACCGCCACCGCGGCATCGGCATCGATGAGCTGCGGCGCCGCGTTGACGTCGTCCTCTGCGAACGTGACCTGAGTGCTCAGACCCTCGAGCTCGGGGTTGGCCTGGAGCGAGAAGTCGGCCGGATCGCCGAACAGACGCGTCTCGACGTCGCGCGTCGAGCCGTTCGAGTCGTGATACGAGCTGAAGGTCGCGACGAAGGCGCCATTCGCGAGCCCGGCGACCGCGCTCTGGTACTGCCAGCTCACGTTGTCGTCGTTGACCACGAACTGGTCGCCGACCGCCGCGCCGGCGGCGTCGAAGCGCTGCGCGACCACTGCCAGGGCGTTACCGTCGATGCCCGAATCGTCGGTCCAGCTCACCACGAAGCCGCCATCGTCGAGGGCCGCCACCGACGACTCGCTCTGGTTGCTCGCGGTCGTGGTGTTGACGCGGAACTCGCCGCCGACGGCGGCGCCGGCGGCGTCGTACAGGCGTGCGAAGACGCCGTTGCCGCTGCCGTCGCCCGCGGTGCCGCTGGAAATCGACGTCCAGGTGACCACGAAGCCACCGCCGTCGAGCACCGCGACCGCGGGTTGGCTCTGGGTGCTGGCGGTCTGGACGTTGACCTGGAACTCTGGCGCCACCGCGCTGCCGGTGGCGTCGAAGCGGCGAGCGAAGACACCGAGACCGCTCGCGTCGTTGCCGACCCAGGCGGCGACGAAACCGCCACTCGGCAGGCTCGAGACGGCGACGTCGTTCTGATTGCCGGCGGTGGTCTCGTTCAGTCGGAACTCGCCACCCACCGTGACCCCGGCGGCGTCGTAGACCTGGCCGTAGACGCCTTCCCCACTACCGTCGCCGGCCGGACCGCTGGTGGTGGAGACCCAGGTGACGACGAAGCCACCGCCAGCGAGCGCGGTCGCCGCCGGGTCGTTCTGGGTGCTCTGGGTCTGGGTGTTGACCCGGAACTCGGAACCGACCGGATCCCCGTTGCCGTCGAAGCGCTGGGCGAACACGCCCTGACCGGATCCGTCGGCTCCGCCCTGGTCGGTCCAGGCCACCACGAAGCCACCGCCGACGAGGCCGGTGACGGTCGGGATCACCTGGGCGCCAGCCTCGTTGGTGTTGACCTGGAACTCCGGCCCGAGCGGGATCCCCTCGCCGGTGAAGCGCTGGGCGAAGATCCCGCTGCCGTTCGCGTCCTGGCCGTCGGACTGCCACACCACCACGTAGCCGCCACCGGCGAGCGCCGCGACCGCGGGCTCGGCCTGGTCCCCGGCCTGGAAGACGTTGGCCTCGGTCTCCTCGCCGATCGGTGCGAAGTCACCCGGCCCGGGCGGTGCGCCGGGCGGGCCGAAGAGCTGCCCGAACACGCCGTTCGACGAGCCATCACCGGCCGTCGAGCTGGTGAACGAGGTCCAGTGCACGGCGAACGTATCGCCGCCGAGCGCGTTCACCACCGACTGCGACTGGGTGCTGCTGAACTCGGTGTTGACCTGGAACTGGCCGTCGACACGATGCCCGTCGACGTCGTACTGCTGACCGAAGACCCCCTGACCGCTGCCGTCGCGACCGCTGTCGTCGGACCAGGTGACGACGAAGCCACCACCTCCGAGCGCCACCACGTCGGAATCGGTCTGGTTCGACAGCGTGGTCTCGTTGACTCGGAACTCGGCACCGACGGTGGCGCCGCTCGCGTCGAACCGTTGCGCGAAGACCGCGTTGCCCGAGCCGTCGCCGGTCGGCGCGGCCGCGTTGGACGTCCACGACACCACGAAGCCACCGCCGACGAGCCCGGCGACGCTCGGGTCGAACTGGCTCGAGGCGGTCTGGGAATTGATCTGGAACTCGGCGCCGACGGCGGCGCCGGCGGCGTCGTAGCGCTGGCCGAAGATCCCGGCGGCGTTGCCGTCGCCGCCGCTGTCGTCGCGCCAGACGACGACGAATCCACCCCCCGCGAGCGCGGCGATCGCCGGCTCGTACTGGGCGTTGGTGGTCGTCGTGTTGACCCGGAACTCCGCGCCGAGCGCGGTGCCGGCGGCGTCGTAGCGCTGGCCGAACACCCCCCAGCTCGAGCCGTCGGCCGACGCCTGGTCGGTCCACACCACGACGAAGCCGGTGCCGACCCCGGCAATCGCGGCATCGGTCTGGTTACCGCTGGTGGTGGTGTTGACGCGGAACTCGGCCCCGAGCGCGGAGCCGTCGGTGGCGAATCGCTGCGCCATCACCGCGGTGCCGCTGCCGTCGATGGCGGTGTCGGTCCAGGTGACGACGAAGCCACCGCCGGACAGCGCCGCGACGTCGGGCTCGCGCTGATCGCTCGCGGTCGTGGTGTTGACCCGGAACTCGACGCCGAGCGGCGTGCCGGAGGCGTCGAAGCGCTGGGCGTAGACGCCCTCGCCGCTGCCGTCCTGGAGGCGCGACTCCCAGACCACCACGTAGCTGCCGTCGGCGAGGGTGGCCGAGGCGGCCGATTCCTGGGCATCCGCGGTGGTGGTGTTGACCTGGTACTCGTCGCCGACCGCCACCTGGCCGTCGATCGACGGTGTGATGTTGACCGTGATCACCCGCGGCTCGCTCGAGCCGCCATCACCGTCGCTCAGGGTGATGACGACGTCGCGGGTCGCGAGCGGGGCGTCGGAGATGTTGCGGTAGGTGAGGTTCTCGACCAGGGCGTCGACCGCGGCGACGGTGGCATTGGCGTTCAGGCTGACGATGAGATCGGCACCGTCGACCCCGTCGGAGACGATCGTCCCGATGACCGTGCCGCCGAAGGTCACGTCGCTGCCGCTGACGCCGATCTGGCCGGCGCCGCTGCCCTGGTTGCGGATCCCGAGCTGGTCCTGCGACCCGTCGTCCGGCGGCTGGATCTGGGCGTACTGCACCGGCAGCCCGGTCAGTCGACTGACCTGGAGCTGGCCGCCGTCGAAGTCGGCCGAGTCGGCGTCGGAGACCACCGCCGCGCCGTTGGCGTCGAGGAGCTGCGGGGCGGCGTTGACGACGTCCTCGACGTAGGTGACGGTCGCGTTGACCGCGTCGATGACCGGATTGGCCTGCTGGGTGAAGGTCGCCGGGTCGCCGTAGACCTGCAGGAAGACACCGTTGCTGCTGCCGTCACCGGCGCTGCCGCTGGTGACCGAGGTCCACACCACCGCGAAGGCGCCATTCGGCAGCGCGGCGATCGCCGGCTGGTTCTGGGTGCTCGAGATCTCGGTGTTGACCCGGAACTCGCCGTCGACCCGGCTGCCGTCGGCGGCGAACTCCTGCGCGAAGACGCCGAAGCCACTGCCGTCGGCGCCGCCGTCGTCGGTCCAGGTGACCACGAACCCGCCGTCGTCGAGCCCCACCACTGCGGAATCGAACTGGTCGTTGGAGGTGGTGGTGTTGACGCGGAACTCGACCCCGACCGGTGCGCCGGACGCGTCGTGGCGCTGGGCGTAGATGCCCTGGAAGCTGCCGTCCTGGTTGCGCGAGGTCCAGGCAACCACGAACCCACCGTCGGCGAGCGCCGCAATGCTCGGCTGGTCCTGGTCGTTGGCGGTGGTCGTGTTGATGCGGAACTCACCGCCTAGCGGGGTGCCGGCGGCGTCGTAGCGCTGCGCAAAGACGCCCTGGCCGTTGCCGTCGCCGGCGGTCGCGCTGGTGACCGAGGTCCAGGCGACGACGAATCCGCCACCGGTGAGCGCGGTCACCACCGGCTCGAACTGGCTGCTCGAGAACTCGGTGTTGACCTGGAACTGCGCGCCGACGGCGGTGCCTGTGGCGTCGTAGCGCTGGCCGAAGACGCCGAAGCCGCTGCCGTCCGCGCTCCCGTTGTCCTGCCACACGACGACGAACCCGCCGCCGGGGAGCCCGGCGAGCTCGGGGCGATCCTGCGAGTTGGAGGTGGTGGTGTTGACCCGGAACTCGGCGCCGAGGGTGGCGCCGCTCGCGTCGAAGCGCTGGGCGAGTACCGCCGACGCGGAGCCGTCGATTCCGCTCTGGTCGGTCCAGGAGACGACGAAACCACCATCGGCGGTGCCGGTGACCCGGGCGGTGTTCTGGTTGCCGACCTGGGTGGTGCTGACCTGGAACTCGGGCCCGGTCGGAACGCCCTCGGCGGTGTAACGCTGGGCGTAGATGCCGTCGGCGTCCCCGTCCTGTCCGAACGAGGTCCACACCACCACGAAGCCGCCGCCGCTCAGTGCGGCCACCGCCGGCTCGTCCTGGGCGCTGGTGACGAAGGTGTTGACCTGTTGCTCGGCACCGATCGGCTCCGCACCGTCCTCGCTCGGCGTCACCGTCACGCTGACGGTGCGCGGGGTCGCGCTACCGCCGTCGCCGTCCGAGAGCAGCACCTCGAAGGTGCGCGAGAGCGCCGGATCGTCCGACGTGTTGGCGTAGGTGACGTGCTCGAGCAGGGCCTCCACCGCGCTCGGCGACGCCAGGGCGTTCAGGCTCACGGTCAGCGCCGCGCCGTCGGCACCGTCGGAGAGGATGGTCCCGAACACCACACCGCCGAAGCTGACCGCGTTGCCGACCACCGCGATCTGACCCGGCCCGAAGCCGGTGCTCGCCACCGCGAGCTGGTCGGCCGCGCCGAGATCGGCGAACGCGGTGACGTCCGGATCGCCGAAGCCGGTGATGCGCGCGATCGAGAGCTGGCCACCGTCGAAGTTCGGTGAGTCGAGATCGCCCACCGCGACGGAGTCGAAGAGCCGCTGTGGCGCCGCGTTGACCGCGTCCTCGGTGAAGGTCACCGCGCCCTGGAGCGCCACCACCGGACCGGCCTGGACCGGGAACGCCGCCGGATCCCCGAAGCGCTGCTGGAATACCCCGTTGCCGTCGCCGTCACCGGCGCTGCCGCTGGTGGTCGAGGTCCAGGCGACGACGAATCCCGCCCCCGGAAGCGCCGTGACCGCGGGCTGATCCTGGGTGCTGCTCACCTGGGTGTTGACGCGGAACTGGCCGTCGACGCGGGCGCCGTCGGCCCCGTACTGCTGGCCGAAGACGCCGCTGCCGCTACCGTCGGTACCGCCGTTGTCGGTCCAGGTGACGACGAAGCCGCCGTTGTCGAGCCCGACCACCTCGGCGTCGAACTGCGAGCCCGAGATGGTGGTGCTGACCCGGAACTCACCGCCGACGGTGACCCCGGCTGCGTCGTAGCGCTGGGCGTAGACGGCGATGCCGCTGCCGTCCTGGCCGTTCGAGCTCCACACCACGACGAATCCGCCGTCGGTGAGGGCGCCGATCGCCGAGTCGTTCTGCGCGTTGGCGGTGGTGGTGTTGACCCGGAACTCACCGCCGAGCGCGGTCCCGCTGGCGTCGTAGCGCTGCGCGAACACGCCGTCGCTGCTGCCGTCGCCGGCGGTGCCACTGGTCGCGGAGGCCCAGGTGACGACGAAGCCGCCGCCGGCGAGCCCCGCCACCGCCGGTTGGTCCTGGGTGCTGGTGATCTCGGTGTTGACTCGGAACTCGGCCCCGGCCGGCGCGCCGGCGGCGTCGAAACGCTGGCCGAAGACGCCGAGACCGCTACCATCGGCGCCACCGTCGTCCTGCCACACCACGACGAAGCCGCCACCCGCGAGACCGGCGACGTCGCCCGCGTACTGCGAGTTGATGGTGCGCGTGTTGACCAGGAACTCGTCGCCCACAACGGCCCCGGTGGCGTCGAAGCGCTGGCCGAAGGTGCCCCAGGCCGAGCCGTCGGCGCCGCCCTCGTCGGTCCACACCACCACGAAGCCGCCGTCGGCGGTGACCGCGACACGTGGCGCGCTCTGACCGAACTGCTCGGTCGAGTTGACCAGGAACTCGGTGCTGCGCGGCGCACCGTTGCTCTCGAAGAGCCGACCGACGATGCCGGTGCCGCTGCCGTCCTGGCCCGCCGAGCGCCATACCATCACGTAGCCGCCGTCGGCCAGGGTGGCGATCGCGGGGTTGTCCTGGCTCGCGGCCTCGAAGGCGTTGACCTGGCGCTCACCGAGCACGGGTAGGGCCCCGTCGGCCTCGGCGACCACGTTCACCGTGACCACCACCGGCGCGCTCTGCCCGCCGTCGCCGTCGCGCACCAGGACCTCGAACCGGCGGCTCTCGATCGGATCACTCGAGGTGTTCGCGTAGGTCAGGTTCTCGATCAGCGCCTCGACTGCCGCCACGTCGGCGGCGGCGTTCAGGTCGATGACGAGCGCGGCGCCGTCGGCGCCGTCGGAGCTGATGACGCCGATCGCGGTGCCGCCGTAGGTCACGACGCTGCCGCTCACTCCGATCTGGCCGCTCGCGGTGCCCTGATTGCGGACACCGAGCTGGTCCTCGGCCGCCGGGTCGCGGTCGATGAGGTCGTCCGCGGTCTCCGAGCCGAAGATGCGGCTGACGATGACCTGGCCGCCGTCGAGGTCGAGGGAGTCGGCGTCGCTCAGCGCCACCGCGGCGTTGGCGTCGAGGAGCTGAGGCACGGCGTTGACGGTGTCCTCGTCGAAGGTCACCGACGCGTTCACCGCCGCCAGCACGGGGTCGGACTGGACGGTGAAGTCCGCCGGATCGCCGAGGATCTGCAGGAACACGCCGTTGCTGCTGCCGTCGCCAGCGGTGCCGCTGGTGAAGGAGGTCCAGGTGACGACGTAGTTCCCGCCGGGCAGGCCGGTGACCGCAGGCGCGTTCTGCGTCGAGAGGAACTCGGTGTTGACCCGGAACTCGCCGTCGACCGCGCTTCCGTCGGCCGCGTACTCCTGGGCGAACACCCCGATTCCGCTGCCGTCGAGCCCCCCGTTGTCGGTCCAGGTGACCACGAAGCCGCCGTTGTCGAGCGCGGCGACGTCGGCATCCGACTGCGCGTTGGCGGTGGTGGTGTTGACACGGAACTCGGTGCCGACCGCGACGCCGGTGGCATCGAAGCGCTGGGCGTAGACCCCGGTGGTGCTGCCGTCCTGCGCCTCCGAGCTCCACACCACCACGAAGCCACCGCCGCTCAGCGCCGCGATGGCCGAATCGGACTGGTTGTTCGCGGTGGTGGTGTTGACCTGGAACTCGCCCCCGACCACGGTGCCGGTCGCGTCGTAGCGCCGGGCGAACACTCCGTTGCTGCTGCCGTCGCCGGCGGGGCCGCTGGTGGCCGAGGTCCAGGTGACCACGAAGCCACCACCGACCAGTGCCGCGACCCGGGCGTTGGCCTGCGTGCTCTGGGTCTCCTCGTTGACGAGGAACTCGCCGCCGACGGTGCTACCAGTGGCGTCGTAGCGCTGGGCGAAGATGCCGAGACCGCTACCGTCGACCGGGTTGCTGTCGTCGTGCCACACGACCACGAAGCCACCGCCGTCGAGGCCGGCGACATGGGGCGTGTACTGCGAGCCGACGATGCTGGTGTTGACCCGGAACTGATCTCCGGCCGCCTCGCCGCTCGCCTCGAAGCGACGCCCGAAGGTCGCCCAGCCCGAGCCGTCGATTCCGCTCTGGTCGGTCCAGACCACGACGAAACCGCCGTCGTCGGTCGCCGCCACCTCGGGCTCGATCTGACCGGAGAGTCCGAACGTGTTGACCGCGAACTCCGCTCCGACCGCCACGCCGTCGGCGCTGTAGCGCTGCCCGCGAACTCCGTAGCCGCTGCCGTCCTGCCCGTCGGAAGCCCAGACCACCACGAACCCACCGTCGGCGAGCGTGGTGATCGAGGAGTTGTCCTGGCTGCCCGCCGTGAACAGGTTGACCTGGGTCTCGGTTCCCACCAGCTGCGGCATCGCTATGTCCCCTTAATGCCAATCGCCCGGCGTGCGCTCGGGCACGCCAGGTCTCGCCCTCACCGGGGCATGTCGATCGTGGCCGGATTCGCCCTCGCGGGCGCTCGAGGTGGAATGGGCCGGCGCCAGGCGCGCGGCCGAGTCGAAAGGCGCGCGGTCAGTCCGACCGCACGTGCCGTCGCCCCACAATCGCGTTCCAGACGTGTTCAGAACCCAATCCGGCTCGATCGTTGTATCGAGATGGAAGCAATTTCCGAGCCACGGATTGCCGTTCCTTGCGGATCAGAACGTTGGCGAGCGGTCGGTTCGCGCCGACTGCGGAATTGTAAATTTTTCCGACACGCGAGACCGGTCTGCCCCGGTGCACGCGGGCAGTCAGTCGCGGCGACTCACCTTCGCCCAGGTGTCGCGCAGAGTCACCGTGCGGTTGAACACCGGGCGCTCGGGCGTGGTGTCGGGATCGGCGCAGAAATAGCCCTGGCGCTCGAACTGGAAGCGGCTCTCCGGCGCCGCCGCCGCCAGCGACGGCTCGACCATCGCGTCGGCGACGATCGCCATCGAGTCGGGGTTGAGCAACTCGCCGAGCGCCTTGCCCTCCCGCGCAGCCATCGGATTCGGGTCCACGAACAGGCGGTCGTAGAGGCGGATCTCCGCACTCACGGCGTGGCGCGCCGACAACCAGTGGATGGTGCCCTTGACCTTGCGCCCGTCCGGCGCGTTGCCGCCGCGGCTCTGCGGGTCGTGGGTGCAGTGCACCTCGAGCACCGCCCCGGTCGCGGGGTCGCGGACCACGTCGGTGCAGGTCACCAGATAGCCGTACCGAAGCCTGACCTCACGCCCCGGCGCGAGGCGGTGGAACTTCGGCGGAGGGTCGAGCGCGAAGTCGTCGCGCTCGATCCAGAGCTCACGCGAGAACGGGACCGTCCGCTCGCCGAGCTCGGGGCGTCGGGGGTGGTTGGCGGCGGCGAGCCACTCCTCGCGCTCGGCGTCGTAGTCGGTGATCACCAGCTTGAGCGGCGCGAGCACTGCCATCGCGCGCGGCGCGCGGGCGTCGAGATCCTCGCGCACGCAGCTCTCGAGGACCGCCATCTCGACCACGTTGTCCTTGCGCGTCACCCCGACGCGCGTGCACAGATCGCGGATCGACTCCGGGGTGTAGCCACGCCGGCGCAGGCCCTGGATGGTCGGCATTCGCGGGTCGTCCCAACCGCGGACGTGCCCTTCCTGCACCAGCGCGGAGAGGACTCGCTTGCTCATCACGAAGTGGGTGAGGTTCAGGCGCGAGAACTCGTACTGGCGCGGCCGCGGCGAGGCGCCGAGGCGGTCGAGGAACCAGTCGTAGAGGGGGCGGTGGTCCTCGAACTCGAGCGTGCAGAGCGAATGCGTGACCCCCTCGAGCCAGTCGCACTGGCCGTGGGCCCAGTCGTACATCGGGTAGATGCACCAGGTGTCACCGGTCATCTGGTGCGGCCGGTGCATGATGCGGTACATCACCGGGTCGCGGAGGTTGATGTTCGGTGAGGCCATGTCGATCTTCGCGCGCAGCACGTAGCGCCCGTCGGGAAACTCCCCGGCGCGCATACGGGCGAAGAGATCGAGGTTCTCCTCGATCGAGCGCTCGCGGTCGGGGCTGGCCCGGCCTGGCTCGGTCAGGGTGCCACGGCTCGCCCGGATCTCCTCCGCGCTCGAGCCGTCGACGTAGGCGTCGCCCGCCCGCACCAGCCGCACCGCCAGCTCGTAGAGCCGCTCGAAGTAGTCCGATGCGTGGGTCTGGTGGTTGCCCCAGTCGAAGCCGAGCCAGCGCACGTCGCGCTGGATGGCATCGACGAACTCCTGGCTCTCCTTGCTGGGGTTGGTGTCGTCCATGCGCAGGAAGCACTGCGCGTCGGGGAACTCCTCGGCGATGCCGAAGTTGAGGCAGATGGCCTTCGCGTGCCCGATGTGCAGGTAGCCGTTCGGCTCCGGAGGAAAGCGCGTCACGATGCGACCGCCGTGGCGCCCGGCGGCGATGTCGTCGGCCACGATCTGGCGGATGAAGTCCCTCGACTCGACTGCTTCGCTCACCTACACACTCCGGCCCGCAAGGCGCGGCGATTGTACTACGGCGCTCGCGCCCTCCGAGCCGGGGCCGGGGTCAACGCAAGGCGCGGATGTGGTCGAGCAACGCCGCCGTCGAGCCGTCGTGGCTGCCCGGTACCCCGTCGACGAGCTCGGCGCGGATACGCGCGGCGAGCACCTTCCCGAGCTCCACCCCCCACTGGTCGAAGGAATTGACGCCCCAACAGGTTCCCTGGACGAAGACCTTGTGCTCGTAGAGCGCCACCAGTGCGCCCAGGATCTCGGGCTCGAGCTCGCGGTAGACGATGGTGCTCGACGGCTGATTCCCCGGCACCACGCGGTGCGGCACCGCGGCGTCGAGCGCCGCACCGCCGAGCCCGGTCGCCGCGAGCTCGGCGCGCGCCTCCTCCGCGTCACGCCCACGCATCAGCGCCTCCGCCTGCGCCAGCGCATTCGCGATCACCGACTCGTCGTGACCCGGCAACGGCGCCTGGGTGCGCGCCGGTACCAGGAAGTCGCAGGGCACCAGCTCGCGCCCCTGGTGCAGGAGCTGGTAGTAGGCGTGCTGACCGTTGTTGCCGAGCCCACCCCAGACCACCGGGCAAGTGGCGAAATCGACCGCCGCGCCGTCGTGGGTCACCCGCTTGCCGTTGCTCTCCATCTCGAGCTGCTGCAGATGGGCCGGCAGATCCCGCAGCGCGTAGTCGTAGGCGAGGACGGCATGGGTGGAGGCGCCGAGGAAGCAACGGCACCACACGCCGAGCAGCCCCATCAGCACCGGGAGGTTGGCCGCGAGGGGCGCACTGCGAAAATGCGCGTCCATCTCGTCGGCGCCGGCGAGCAGCCGCTCGAAGGTGTCCGCGCCGACCATCACCATGGTGCTCAACCCGATCGCCGACCACAGCGAGTAGCGCCCTCCGACCCAGTCCCAGATCTCGAACACGTTGGCGGGGTCGATGCCGAAGTCGGTGGTCCGGTCCGGGCGTGACGACACCGCGACGAAGTGGCGGGCGACGGCCGCCTCGTCCCCGCCTGCCGCCGCCACCAACCAGGCGCGAGCGCTGCGCGCGTTGGTCAGCGTCTCCTCGGTCGAGAAGCTCTTGGAGGCGACCACGAACAGCGTGCTGCGCGGATCCGCATTCGCGAGGACCGCCTGCAGCTGGGTGGCGTCGAGATTCGAGACGTAGGCTGCCCGCAGCCGCGGATGGTGCCAGCGCGCCAGTGCGCCGGTGACCATCGACGGTCCGAGGTCGGAGCCCCCGATGCCGATGTTGACCACCGTGCGCATCGGCTCACCGGTGAACCCGGTGAAGCGTCCCTCGCGCACCGACTCGGCGAAGTCCCGCATCCGCCCGAGCATCGGGCGAACCACGCCCATCACGTCCGCGGCCCCGGCCGGGAACGCGCCGTCGCCGCGATGGCGTAGCGCCATGTGCAACGCGGGGCGGTCCTCGGTGGTGTTGACGTGCTCGCCGGCGAACAACCGGTCGATCGCGCCGCGGAGACCGACCGCATCGGCCAGTGCCAGCAGCCGCGTCATTGCCTCCGCGTCGACCCGGTGCTTCGAGTAGTCGAGGAGCAGGCCGCAGGCGCTGGCCGACATTCGCGAGAAGCGTCCGGCGTCCGCCGCGAACAGGTCCTGCACGCGGAGTGCGGCCGTCGCCGTCGCATGTTGCTCGAGGGCCGTCCAGGCCTCGCGACGGCGGTCTTGAGCGGTGGTGTCGGTCATCTGACGCAGGCTCCGCTGGAGGGCGAGATTGGGGCGAGGGCGTGGTGCCCGGGGACGGTCGGCAACGCGGCGATCGCGTGACTCTACACAACACCTCGGCGCGTGCAAGGCTCGGTGAGCGCCGACGCACGGTGGCCACGGCGGGGTCCGCGCGCACCGCGTCCGGCGATGCGACGCCACCGCGGTGTGGCCGCCGCGCGGCGCTCGCGCCCGGCTCGCCATCCGGGGCTCGCCCGCGTGCGCACTCCCTTGGTCCGTCGCCACCATGCGGTTATACTCCCGCCCCCGTTGGCGCCGGCCCCGCGGGCACCGGGCGCGGGCGCTCGATCGTCCGCCGCCGTGACCTCGGCCCCCTCGGCCCGGATTCCGTACGAACTCGTAATGTGTTGAGGACCATGATGCACAAGCAGTTGCAGCGTCTCACGCTCACCATCGCCCTCGCCGCCGTGGCGACCGTCGCGCAGGCCGCCGGCGATGGGGAGGCGGGCAAGCTCAAGGCCCTCACCTGCACCGGCTGCCACGGGATCCCGGGCTACAACAACGTCTATCCCACCTACCACGTGCCGAAGGTCGCCGGGCAGCACGCGGAGTACATCGTCGCCGCACTCAAGGCCTACAAGGCGGGTGAGCGGTCGCACAAGACGATGCAGGCCCAGGCCGCCAGCCTGAGTGAGCAGGACATGCAGGACATCGCGGCGTACTTCGCCGGCGGCGCCAGCAAGTAATCCGTCACCACGACCCCCGGGCGACGCCGGCCGTCCGCGGCGCGGCACCCCGCCCGAGTCCAAGCCGCCTTCGGAGCATTCGATGATGCGTTCTACCACCCTGCTCTGCGCCGCCGCTGCCCTGTCCCTCGGCGCAACCACCGTTCTCGCCGCCGGCGCCGGCGACGCGATGGCCGGAAAGGAGAAGGCGGCCCAGTGCGTGGCCTGCCACGGTCCGGACGGCAACAGCCCGAGCCCGCAGTTCCCGAAGCTCGCAGGCCAGCACGCCGACTACATCGTGCGTGCGCTGACCGACTACGCCACCGGAGCGCGCAAGAACGCCATCATGGCCGGGTTCGCGGCCAATCTGACCGAGCGTGACCGCGCCGACCTCGCAGCCTGGTTCGCCTCGCAGAGCGGCGACCTCCACACCGTCGGGCACCCCGGGCGCTGAGTCGCGCCGCGGGACCGCGGGTGGTCGGTCGCGCATCGCCCCCTGGCGGGCGCCAGCGCCCGACCCCCGCGAATCCAGTGCGCGAGGCGCGAGCGGCGCGCTGACGAGCACACGTCGCCCGCCACCTCGAATCGCACCTCGGCCCGCTCGTCGTCCCGAGCGACCGTCGGTCCAATGCCGGGCGTCGCCCGAATCGCGGCCCTGGCTCGGCTCGCTGGCGTCGTTCAGGTCGCCGCGGGCTCTCGACGTAGGCTCGACAGCGCCTCGCGGGCGACGAAGGTGCCACGCGACGACAGGTCGGTCACCGCTACCGGGCGGCCGCCGGCGAGGTCGAGAATGAGGTGCCGTCGGGACACGCTGATCCAGTCCGCATCGACGACGACGTCGTTGTAGCGAGCGCGCCCGATGAGATTGCGGCCCTCGCGCAGCGCATGGGCACGGCCACCCGGATCCTCGAGCACCGAGCGCGCTGCCGCCCGCAACACGAAACGATGCCCCCCGAGCCAGACCTCGCAGGTCATGCCGACCAGCGCCAATGCCACCGCCCGCCCCCGAGGAATCCGCACGCACCCGGGAATCGCGCCGACCGCGCTCGCGGCGCCGGCCCCCACCGTCGAGGTCTCGCGCAGGCTGTCCAGCTCCTGGACGCTGTTGCCGGTGACGCCGAGACGCGCGAGGAGGTAGGCGCGGTACCGCGACAGCGCCAGCAGGCCCATCTCCGTCGGGGCGTCGGTGGCGGAGGCGACGGCGGCGAAGACATTGGCCCAGTCGACCTCACCGCCCAGGCTGTCCGCGTCCAGGCGCGCCAACGCCCCCGATACCTCGTGGGGATTGGCCACCAGCTGCGCCATGAGCTCCTCGACGCGGCGCGCGAGATGGAGCACCCACGCCCGGTCGGGCTCGGCCGCGGGCTCGGCCGCGGCCAGCATGGGTCCCAGCACCCGGTCGAGGTCACGTAGCCCGGCGATCCGGAACTCCCGGCCCGACAGGATCAGGCGGATCTGTCCCGACGTCTCCACCACCGAGCTCGACCGCAGTCGTCCGCGCGCCGCCGCCCGGACTCAGGGCGCGGTCAGGGACTTGTGGGTGCCGTCGCAGAATGGCTCACCGGCAGTACGCTTGCAGCCGCAGAGCCAGTACTTCCTCGCCTCGGTCACCGTGACCTTCAACGGCACGAACGCGGTGGGCTTGTGCGACCCATCGCAGAACGGCTGCTTCTTCGACAACCCGCACCGACACCACCAGTAGTCACCGGGTTGGAGCTCCACGCCGTAGGGTGCGGCCTGGGCCATGACGGGCTCGCTCATCGCGCCGACCTCCTCGTTCCACGACCGAACATGGCCGGAAAGCGTACCAGGATGCCCGGAAACTGCACCTCCCGCCTCGCGGGCGTTGCGCTGGCGTGCGACCGTCGTCACGGTCGGGTCGGCCGCCGCGCGCGCGCCAGCATCACCGCGCCGAGCAGGGCCAGAACCAGCGCCGGGAGCACCGCGAGGTTCAACCCGTGCCACCCGAGCCGATGGTGGAGCATGCCGGAGGAGAACGCGGTGGCCGCGACCGTTCCGAACACCAGCAGGTCGTTCAGCCCCTGGGTCTTGGCCTTCTCGACCGGCAGGTAGACCGTGGTCAGCAAGCTGGTCGCGCCCACGAAGAGGAAGTTCCAGCCCACACCGAGCAACACCAGCGCGAGCCAGAAGCTGCCGACGCTCTCCCCGGCGAGATTCACGGCGACGCAGCCGATGAGCGCCAGCGCCCCCGCCGCCATCACCCGTCCCTCGCCGTGGCGGGTGATCAACGATCCGGTGACGAACGACGGCGCGAACATCCCGACCACGTGCCACTGGATGACGAAGGCGGTGTCACCGAACGGGTAGCCATGGACGCGCATCGCCAACGGGGTCGCCGTCATCAGCAGATTCATCGTGCCGTAGCCGATGACCGCGCCGAGCACCGCGACCACGAAGCGGCTGTCGAGCGCGATCGCGCCCAGCGGGCGACCGCCGGGTCCGCGCTCCTCCGCCCCGGGCGGTGGAATGGTCACGAACGCGAGCAGCGCCATGGTGAGCACCTGCAGCCCGACCAGGCTCGCGTAGCAGCCGGCATAGGTCGCCGGTTGCAGGAGGTCGCGGGTGAGGTTGGCGAGATTCGGGCCCAGGAACGCGGCCACCAGCCCACCGGCCATCACCAGCGAGATCGCCCGTGCCCGCGCGCCCTCGGGGGCGGCGTCGGCAGCGGCGAACCGGTAGTACTGGCCGACCCCGGTGAACACCCCGAGCAGGCCGGAGCCGACCGCGAACGCGGCGAAGCTACCCGCGACCAGTCCCAACGCACAGGTCGTCGCGCCGCCGATGCCGACCGCTGCCCCGATGGCGAAACCGGCTCGCCGCCCGATCCGACGCATGAGCATCGAGGCCGGGTAGGTGGTCGACATCATGCACAGGAACTGCACCCCGAGCGGTACCGTCGCCAGCTCCGCGGCCGGCGCCAGCGCGAGGCCTGCGAGCGCGGACGTGGTCGCGATCAGCGAGCTGTTGGTGAGCAGCAGCGCCTGGCAGGCGGCGAGCAGGGCGACGTTGCGCGACAGACCGTTCATGGCGGCGCGAGAATAGACCGCCGGACGGCGCCGCTCCAGGGGCGGTGAAACATCCGTCGCCCGGGGCCGGTCTGTGGCCAATGGGCAGTGGGCCGGCTCGATGACGGGAGAGCGTGTTGACGAGCCGACGACAGCGATTCGAGGCCATGGTCCACGCGCTCTCGGGCGACCTGTACCGCTATGCGTACATGCTGTGTCGTGACCGCGCGATGGCCGAGGACCTCGTCCAGGAGACCTTCGCGCGCGCCTGGCGCTACCTCGACGGTCTGCGCGACGAGGCCAGGGCCAGGAGCTGGCTCATGACCACGGTGCGGCGGGAGTTCGCGCGCCAGTTCGAGCGTTACCAGCCGCCCATCGTCGACGTCGAGACCGACGATCTGCCGGGCCGGACCGGATCCGAGACCGACGCCATCGCGGTGCGGCGGGCGTTGCTCGCGTTGCCGGTGAAGTACCGAGAGGTGCTGGTTCTCCAGGTGATCGGCGGCTACAGCGGAGACGAGATGGCGCAGATGCTCGAGATGCCGCGGGCGACGGTGAACACCCGGCTGTTCCGCGCCCGTCAGCGGCTTCGCGCGATGCTCGAGTCCGGGCTCCCGGCAACGGGCGACACGCAGACGGAGGCCGACGACGGGGCGCAGGAGAGCGAGGCATGAACTGCCTGGAGTTCCGCCGCCGCCTCGCCACCGACCCCGGCAGCCGCGACCCCGAGCTCGTCGCCCACGCTCGTGGCTGCTCCGAGTGCGCCCCGGCCCTGGCCCGTGCCGCCCGGCTGGAGCAGGGGCTGCACCAGGCGGTGCGGGTGCCGGTGCCGGAGAACCTCGCCTCGCGGATCCTGCTGCGGCACTCGTTCGACGATCGCCACCGCGCGCGCCGACGCCGGCTGTCGCTGGCGCTCGCGGCCAGCGTGGTGGTCCTGGTCGCCGGCACCCTCGCCGCTCGGTTCGGGGCCGACGACGTGAGCGCGCTGGAGACCGAGGTGCTGTCGCTGATGCGCAACGCCACCTACGCCCTGGAGGCCACCGGCCCGGTCTCGGCCGATGCCGTGGCCGAGGCGCTGCGCCCGATCGGACTGGGGATGGAGGGCTCCATCGGCAACGTGACCTTCGCCGGGCGCTGTGTGGTCAAGGGCACGCTGTCCGGGCACATCGTCCTGCGGGGCAGCCGCGCGCCGATCACGGTGTTCCTGATTCCACAGACCCTGGTCGCCCGGCGCGAGAGCATCCATCCGGGCGCGTGGAACGGGGTGGTGGTGCCGCACTCGAGCGGCACCATCGCGGTGGTCGCCGAGCCGGGCGAGACGCTCGACGCGGTGGCCGAGCGGGTGGGGGCGATGGTGCGCTGGTCGACCGGGTGACACGGTCGCAGGCGTCTACTCGAGCAGGATCCGGTGCGCCAGGCGGTCGCCGTCGGTGACCGTGACCTGCTCGAAGCCGAGCATCCCCAACAGGTCGAAGAACGTGAGCATGTCCTCGATCTGCAGCTCGCGAAACAGCGGCGTCGCCCGCGCGCGGGCCGTCAGCATCGCGAGCAACGCCCGCAGGCGGTAGAGGGTGTCGTAGCCGTCGCGGTAGAGCGCGGTGATGATCAGCTTCTCCGCCTCTTCACCCTTGGCGAAGATGGCGAACGGCGGTGGATAGGGGCTCGCGAGCATCTGGTTCGTCATCTCGGTGACGAACAGGACCCGGCGTTTGCGATTGGCGTCGGGGAGCGGGGCGACGCGCAGCGCGTAGGACTCCGACGAGGCGGGCTCGGGATAGTAGTACCCGGCGTGTCTATCGGTGGCGGCGGCCGCGGCGCCCGACGGCACCAGTCCGACGGCGACGACGGCGGCGAGCCCCGCCCACCACCACCGGGCCGAGCGCCCGGGCCGCGGGGTGGCGCGCGCCGAGCTCACACGCCGCGCCCGCGCAGCGTGCGGCTCAACATCTCCACCCGCGCCCGAGCCCCGGGCGCCTGTGGATTCACGTCCAGCACCCGCTCGAACGCATCCAGCGCGCCGGCGGCGTCACCGCGTCGCAGGAAGATGAGCCCCATGCCGGAGATGGCCCCGAAATGGCGCGGCTCGAGAGCGAGGGTACGTCGAATGTCGAGCACCGACGCCGCGAGCTGGTCGTCGAGGTAGTAGGCGGTGGCGCGCTTGTTCCAGCCCTCCGCGAAGTCCGGCCTGGCCTCGATGATCCGGGTGAACAGGTCGATGGCCTCGTCGAGCCGGCCCTCCGACATCGCGTCCATGCCCTCGCGCATCAGCGCGTCGACCGGCGCGTCACCGCTGCGCAGCCAGCGGTTCCAGATCTCGGCCTCGATCGGCCTTGCGGTGGACACGTCGGTGGCGGCTCCCAGGCGCTCGAACAGCCCGTCGAGCTCGGGGTCGGTCTGGTCGGCTCGTGGCGACGCCGACAACACGACGAGCGCGGCCGCGACCACCCCCGGCACGAGACGGCGAATCGCGCCGACAGCCGCCATCAGGGCGTGCGCGGGCGGGCGAGGAAGAGCATCTCGCGATACTCGTCGACCACCACCAGGGTGGCGTCGAGCTGTCCGCAGGACGGACACAGCACGTCCATCATGAAGCCCAGCGCCTCCTCGTCCTCGTAATCCTCGTCGTCACGGCAGCGGTGCGGCATCAGACCCTGGAACCCACAGCCGTCACAGGCGCCCCATGCACGGTACTCTCGCGGCATCGTCGACCACCGGTTGGCAAGAAAGCCGGAGAACTCGGTGCCTCGGCTGCCGGCATCCGGCACCTCGAGGTGCCGGTCTGCGACGAGCAGGTAAGCGCTCGTCGCGAGCCGCCGAGCCGGAGACCGCATCCTCGGCGCAGCACGTTGAAGAACTGCAGGACGCACGACCTCAACGACCTGTCAGGCCCGCCGAGCGGGCCCGAGCACTGTCGAGGATAGCCGACGACCGGAATCAGCGCATGGTCACCAACTCCTCCGCACTGGTGGGGTGGATGGCCACCGTGTCGTCCAGATCGCGTTTGCGCGCGCCCATCTTCACCGCCACCGCGAATCCCTGCAGCATCTCGTCGGCACCGAGGCCGATGACGTGGCAGCCGACCACGCGCTCCTCGGGACCGACGCACACCAGCTTCATCGCGGTCTGCGATCGGTGACGGGTGAACGCGTGGTACATCGGGGTGAATTTCGCCCGGTACACCTTCACCGCGTCGCCGTGGCGCTCGCGGGCCACGTCCTCGGTCATGCCGACAGTGCCGACCGGCGGGTGACTGAAGACCACGGTCGGGATGTTGTCGTACTCCAGCCGACGGTCGGTCATCCCTGCGAACAGCCGGTCGGCGAGCCGCCGGCCGGCGGCGATGGCCACCGGGGTCAGCAAATCGTGCCCGGTGACGTCGCCGATGGCGTACACGCCGGGCGCGGAGGTGGCCTGGAAGGGATCGGTCGGGATGCTGCCGTCGGGCGCGGTGGCGACACCCGCCGCGGCCAGGCCGAGGTCGGCGGTGCGCGGATGACGGCCGGTGGCCCACAGCACGGTGTCGAACGTCGTCGCCGGCGGGTCGCCCTGGGCGCGCACCCGGATCGCGCCGTCGGTGTCACGCTCGAGCGCGGTCGGGGCGGTACCGAAGCGGATGTCGACCCCGGCACCGCGCATCTCCTCGGTCAGGGTCTCCCCGAGCATGGCGTCGAAGCCGTGCAGCAGCGATTGCCGACGCACGAGCATGGTCACCTCCGAGCCGAGAGCACGGAACATGCCGGCGAGCTCGACCGCGATGTAACCGGCGCCGACGACCGCGACCCGCCGCGGCTGGTGGTCGAGCGCGAAGAAGCCGTCGGAGTCGATCCCGAGCTCGGCGCCGGGCAGCGCGGGGACCGTGGGCGCGCCGCCCACCGCCACCACCACGTGCTCGGCCCCGTAGCGCTGCCCGTCGACCTCGACGGTGCGCTCACCGACGAAACGTGCCTGCCCCCGCACGAGCTCGATGCCGGAGGTCTCGAGTCGGCGCCGGTAGATCTCGTTCAGCCGCGCGACGTAGGCATCACGGGACGCCTTGAGGGCGGCCCAGTCGAAGCCTTCCCGGTGCACCGTGAAGCCGTAGTCGGTGGCGTCCTCGAGGCCGTGGGCGATCGCCGCCGCATACCACATGACCTTCTTCGGAACGCAGCCGACGTTCACGCACGTGCCGCCGAGTGGACCGCACTCGATCACCGCCGCCCGCGCACCGTACGAGGCGGCGCGAACCGCGGCCGCGATGCCACCGCTGCCACCACCGATGGCGAGGAAGTCGAACTGGGTCACGGTCTCTCCTACTGGCGCTGCCAGCGCCTCATCTCCAATTCAAGGTCGGCCGGTGTGCGGGCCCGGGTGCGAGGCGCCGATGCACCACCGCTGCCGCGCCCCGCGTCGGCCGCAGGCCGAGGCAGGGTTCGCTCGCGGCGCTCGCCGCCGGCTGCGCGCGACGTGGCGATGGTGCCGTGCCGAGCCGTCCGCGTCGACACGCTCGGGGCGGCGAGCCCCGGCGCGGCCGGGTCGCGGCTACCGTAGCGGGTCGTCGTCGCGCACGCGTTGATAGAAGACGCCCCACGCGCCCGGACCCGCATGGGCGCCGATGACGCCGGTCGGCGCGGCACGCACCACGTCGACGACCTCGCACCGACGTTTCAGCCCGTCGATGATCGGGTCCGCCATGTCGAGGTCGCCGATCTCGATGATCCCGAGGCGCACTCGCGCGCCGGGCTCGAGCGCCTGGTGTAACGCCGCCTCCACCTTCGCGCGGGCGTCGGCGTCGCCGCGAGCCCGCGCCAGCGGCTCGAGCTTGCCTTCTCGAAACCCGAGCACCGGGCGCAGGCCGAGCAGGCCGCCGAGGAGACTCTTGGCGGCCCCGATGCGGCCGCCACGCCGGAGATACTCCAGCGTCGCGACGGTGAACACCAGCCCGGTGTCGTCACGCCAACGGCCCAACCACTCGAGGATGGTGTCGGCATCGGCGCCGGAGGCGGCGAGGCGAGCCGCATTGAGGGTCATCATGCCGAGCCCGAGGCTCGCGCTCTGGCTGTCGAACACCTCCACGCGCGGTTGCGACGCCAGTCGCGCACCGCTGCGCGCGGACTCGTGGGTGCCCGACAGCGCGCGACTCACCGTGACCACGATCGCCTCGCGATCCGGGCGAATGCGGCCGAGCGCCTCGACGAAGCTGCGCGGCGGCGGCTGGCTGGTCGTCGGATGCACCCGCTCGGTCTCGAGCATGCGGTAGAACTCGTCGGTCTCCAGATCCACCTGGTCGCGAAACACGCGGTCGCCGAACAGCACCTGTAGCGAGGCCATCTCGATCCCGAACTCGGCGCGTGTGGTGCGTGGGAGATCGGCGGTGGAATCGCACAGCACCGCGACCGTCGGTGGCTGCCGCTCGAACGCGATCAGCGGCGCGCCGCTCGCGTGCCCGCGCTCCTCGCGCTGGCGGTGCATGTCGTCGACCTTGCGCTCGATGATCTCGCCGAGGCGCGCCGCCGCCCGCATCACCTCGTCGGGGTGGTCGGTGTGCACGTGCAGCTTGAAGTGCTCGCCGGCGCTGACCACCAGCATCGAGCTGCCCATGCCGCGGAAGTGACGCCGGAGCTTCGCGTCGTCGAAGCCTCGGCCACGCACCACCACCTCGGTGCAGTAGCGCTCGCTGTCGGCGCCGACCTCCTGCGGCGGATGCGCCGGGCCGACGTCGAGTGCCTCCACGGTTCCGGCCGGCAGGGGCTTGCCACGTACCGCGCGCAGCGCCCCCTCGAGGAAGTGGACGTACCCTTGCGCTCCGGCGTCGACCACGCCGGCCTCGCGTAGCATCGGGAGCTGCTCGGGCGTCCGCGCCAGCGCCTCTTGAGCCGCCGCGTGAAGACTCTCCAGCAATCGCTTGAAATCTTTACCGGTATCCAGCCGTCGCGCGCGCTCGGCCACGGCCTGCATCACGGTGACGATGGTGCCCTCGACCGGGCGCTCGAGCGCGGCGTGCACCGAGCGGGCCGCTGCCTCGAGGCACTGCGAGATCTCCTCGACTCCAGCCCGCTCGCGCCCGCGAAGCGCGCGCGCGAGCCCGACGAACCAGTGCGCGAGGATGACGCCACTGTTGCCCTTGGCGCCGAGGATGCTCGCCTGCGCCGCCTCGTCCGCGACCTCGGCGAGCGAGCGGGCGTCGCTCCGGCGCACCGCGGTGGCGGTCGCGGCCAGCGACAGCGCCATGTTCGTCCCGGTATCGCCGTCGGCGACCGGGAACACGTTGATGCGGTCGATCTGCTCGCGTCGATGCCGAACCCAGTCGGCGCCCGCAATGACGACCCGCCGAAAACGGCGCCCGTCCAGGTACTCGATCGGCATCGACTGACTCCCTCCCACGGCCAGCGGTAGCGCGGCGACATGCCGTCGAGACACCGCGGCCCGGCACGCGGATTGTGCCGGCATTTGGCCGCACCGCAAGGGGCGCGCACGGCCGGATCGCGTCGGCACCGGTGCGAACGGGCGTCGATCAGCGCCGCGGCGAGCTCACAGAGGAAGACCGACACGGCGCCGACTGGCGCCGTTGCCGGTGACGGGCGAGGAGATCGTCAGCTGTCGTCGCGGGGCCGCCGCACGTAGGTACCGCGAGTCGAGAGGTCGGTCACGGTGACCGCCATGCCGTCCCACTCGATGATCGCGTGCGCCCGCGAGATGTCACGGAAGTTCTCGTCCACGCGGAGATCCGCCTCCGGATGGCGTCCGACCAGGCTGCGCCCGGGCCGGATGAAGCAGACCACCCCGTTCTGGTCGACCAGCGCCGGTGGATCGCCGCCGACCAGGCGGTACAGGTGCGCGGCCAACATCAGGTCGATCTGCTCACCCGGCCCCACGCTGACTCGGACGCCCTCGCCCAGAGGGGTGCGGACGAAGGCGTCCGAGCCGCCATCGCCACCTTCACGACCCTGGCGGCGAACCGCGCCGAGGTCGATCTCGGTGTACTCGTCAGTGTCCTCGAGAGCCCGCCGCCGCGACAGGACGAACTCGATCAGTCGCTTGCGGAATCCGAGGTACTGCAGATAGCGAACGAGGGCGGTTCGGCGATGTCCGGTGCCTTGCGCCCCTCCCGCGCGTAGCTCGGCGAACACGGCACGCCAGTCGTGGTCCCGCGACACCGACTCGAGGTCGAGGTCACGCAGGAACGAGGCTGTCGATGCCGGGTTCTCCATGGCCGACGCGACCGCCTCGGCGAAGCGCCGCAGCGTCCGTGCCGTCGAGCGCGCTTCCCCGCGAAGCTCGTCGTCGGCCATGTCCATGAGCTCACCGAGCCGGTCGACCGGAACCCGCGTGCGGCTCGCCAGTCGCGCCTCGAACTGCCCGACGGACTCGCCGAGTAGCTCACCTGACCCGATGCCGGGCTGCGTTGATCGCAGCTCCTGTTGTTCCATCGTCATCCCTTGTCTCCCCCAGCGCACGGAGCAGGCTGGGTTTGGCAGTCACCTCCTAGCAGGTCTCGTGCCAATCGCCTGCACGCGCTTGGCAGACCAGGTTCGCCAAATGTTTCAGAGAGTTACGAGATCACGCGCGCGCGCCCGACGATTTTCCGACGCGTTCGCCGTCAACTGCGTTGACGCTGGCGTCACCGACGGTGCCGGGACGGCCGCCGTACCCGCCCGGGTGGCCGCCGCGACGGCAACGTCGCCGGAGTTGACGTGGCGTAACCAATGTTTACGCGGAGAAGCCGGGGCCGGTCGCGGCCGCGACCGGCCCCGATCGTGCTCAGGAGGAGGCCAGTGCCCCCTGTCCGACGGGCCTCGCCACCGTGGCCGAGTCCGCGCGGGTCACGCCACCGCCGGGAACCGGGGCCGGAACGAACTCCGGATAGGCCTGCATCCCGCACTCCACGATGTCGACGCCCTCGTACTCCTCCTCGTCGGACACGCGCAGCCCGATGGTCACCCGCAGCACCATCCAGACCACGAAGCTGACCCCGAAGACGAAGCCGAAGATGCAGCCGAGACCGGCGAGCTGCCCGCCGACGGTGGCGTCACCGTTGCTCAGCAGCACCGCGAGGACACCCCACACCCCGGCCGTTCCATGGACCGAGATGGCCCCCACCGGATCGTCGATGCGCAGCTTGTCGAGCGTCACCACCGAGGCGAACACCAGGATGCCACCGACGGCCCCGATGGCGGTCGCGAGGAGCGGGGTCGGGGTGTTGGGGGCGGCGGTGATCGCCACCAGCCCACCGAGGGCACCGTTCAGGGCCATGGTCAGGTCGGCCTTGCCGAACCGGAGCCGGGCCGCGAGCAACGCGGCGATCAGCCCACCGGCGGCCGCGGTGTTGGTGTTCAGCAGCACGATGGCGACCGCGTCGGCGGCCCCCTTCGAGCTCATCGACAGCTCCGAGCCGCCATTGAAGCCGAACCATCCGAGCCAGAGGATGAAGGTGCCGAGCGCGGCCAGCGGCAGGTTGGCACCGGGGATTGCGCGCACCTCGCCGCGTGGCCCGTACTTGCCCTTGCGCGGGCCGAGGAGCAGCACCCCGGCGAGCGCGGCGGACGCCCCGGCGAGGTGGACGATCCCGGAGCCGGCGTAGTCGACGTAGCCGAGGTCGGAGAGGAACCCGCCACCCCAGCTCCAGTGCCCCTGCACCGGATAGATGACTGCGGTCATCACCACCGCGAACGCGAGGAAGGCCCAGAGCTTCATGCGCTCGGCGACCGCCCCGGAGACGATCGACATCGCGGTGGCGACGAACACCACCTGGAAGAAGAAGTCGGCGTGCATGGCGTGGGTCGGGCCGTCGTCGCCCACCATCGACAGCCCATCCTCGCCCGCGATGCCCGCCAGCAGCATGCCGCCACCGACGAACGCGTTGCCGGGCCCGTACATCAGGTTGTAGCCGACCAGCAGGTACGCGACGCAGGCGATCGCGTACAGCGCCACGTTCTTGGTCAGGATCTCGGTGGTGTTCTTGGCTCGTACCAGCCCGGCCTCGAGCATCGCGAACCCGGCTGCCATCCACATCACCAGCGCGCCGGCCAGCAGGAACCACAGCGTGTTCAGCACGTATCTCAGCTCGCCCATCCCGTCCATCACTCGCCCTCTCCGATTGCTTGCACCATCTCGGCCGCGCCGGGGTTGGTCACGACCGTTCCGTCCCGGGGCGAGCAACCACCGTGCCAGCGCCGAGAAGCCCGTGCGTTTTCAATCGGTTGGTAGCGCCTGGACGGTGTCGGCGCCGGATCGGTGCACCAGGGTGGGCGCCGATCCCGGTGCGCGCACCACGACGGTGCCCGCTCGCGGCGAGAGCGCCGGCGAGGGACGCGGTCTCAAGCGACTCCCGGACGACCCGCCCGCAGGCCGACGCGGCGCCCGACCTGCGCGGGCAACGGCGCGTCCCGGTGCAGGGACTGGAGGTAGGCGAGGCGCTCGAGCACCGGCGCGGGCATCGGCGCGGCGCGCGTCGACGCGCGGTCGACGTGCAACAGCAGGATCTCGGTGCTCGCGGCGACGAACCCTTCAGTGGCATGGCGCATCTGGTGGAAGCAGTGGATGCGCTTGACGTCGTGGTCGACGATTCGGGTGTCGATGACCACCGGATCGCCGAGGGTGAGCTCGCGCTCGTACACGACGTGGGTCTCGAGCACGTAGGTGGTCGCCCGGGCGCGGGCGCGGTAGGCGCCGTCGAGCCCGACCCAGTCCATCACGTCGTCGGTGGCGTGGTCGAAGACCACCACGTAGTACGCGAGATTCATGTGTCGGTTGTAGTCGATCCATTCCGGGCGCACGACGGCCCGGTGCGGGGGCGGGGGCGAGAGCTGCGACATCCACGTACTCCGTCGACGATTGCGAGGCCGGACGGCGCCGACCGCGCCCTGTATACCACCGTCGGTGCCGACGGGTCGCGGCGCGGTCGGTCGCTTGCGTGGGGGGGCTGGTTCGGCGAAGCTTCGCACCCCTCGCGTCCCGCCGCCGGTCGTCGCGGCGTCGCCCCGAGACCGGATACCCGCGACCGATGACAGCTCGAAATCAGCTCGACGGCATCACGCTCGCCAGCCGCGAGGCCCGCCCGCCGACGACCGCGCCGGTTCTCCTCGAGGGCCGCGCGCTGGCGTGCCAGCGGGGCGAGCGCATGCTGTTTCGCGGGCTCGACCTCACCGTCCACGCCGGCGAGCTGGTCCAGATCCACGGCCCGAACGGATCCGGCAAGACCACCTTGTTGCGCATCCTGTGCGGCCTCACGCGCCCGACCGAGGGCGAGGTCCGCTGGGTCGCCGAGGAGCCCGACGCGGCCGGTCTCGAGGCCGACGTCCACTACGTCGGCCACCTGGCCGGGGTCAAGCTCGAGCTCAGCCCGCTCGAGAACCTCGCCTTCGTCGCCAGGCTCCGCGGCGGACGGGCGGGCGCGTCGCCGCGCGACGCCCTCGCCCGGCTCGGCCTCGCCGCGTTCGAGGACGAGCCGCTGCGCACCCTCTCGGCGGGGCAGCGCCGGCGCACCGCCCTCGCCCGGCTGCTCACCCGCGTGGCCCGGCTCTGGATCCTGGACGAGCCCTTCACCTCCCTCGACGTCGAGGGCACCGCGACCCTGGTGGAGTTGATGGACGAGCATGTGGCGCGCGGCGGCGCGGTAATCCTGACCAGTCACCAGCCGGTGCGACTCGGCGATCGCGGCCCGCGCATGATCGAGCTCGGCCGATGAGCGCCGGCTCGCCACTCGGTGCCGCCATGGCGGTCCTGCAACGCGACCTGCTGTTGGCGATCCGCACCCGCCGCGAGCTGGTCAACCCGATCCTGTTCTTCGTGCTGGTGGTGAGTCTGTTCCCCCTGGGGGTCAGCCCCGAGCAGTCGCTGCTGCGCGCGCTCGGCCCCGGCGTGCTGTGGGTCGCCGCGTTGCTGGCCACCCTGCTCTCGCTCGACGGCCTGTTCCGCTCCGACTTCGAGGACGGCTCGCTCGAGCAGATGCTCATCTCGCCGCAGCCGCTCGGGATGTTGGTGCTCGCCAAGATCCTCGCGCACTGGCTGGTGACCGGGCTGCCGCTGCTGCTGGTCACGCCGTTGCTGGCGACGCTCCTCGCCCTCCCCGACCACGCGCTCCCGGTGCTGCTGACGACCCTGGTGCTCGGCACCCCGGTGCTGAGCCTGGTCGGCGCGATCGGCGTCGCGCTGACGGTCGGCCTGCGTCGCGGTGGTGCCCTGCTCTCGCTGCTGGTGCTACCGCTCTACGTGCCAGTGCTCATCTTCGGCTCCAATGCCGTCAGCTCGGCCGCCGCCGAGATCCCGGTCACCGGCCAGCTCTACATGCTCGGGGCGATGCTGGCGCTGGCGCTCACGCTGGCGCCGATCGCGGCCGCCGCGGCGCTGCGGATCAGCCTGCACTGAGGGTCGGCGTCGGGATGGCCGAATCGACCCCGCCGCGCCGGGCGGCGCCAGGTGACGTGGCCGGTCAGGTCGCTTTCCCGGGGCGCCGACGCGGGGTATCGTCAGCCCCGGCGGGGACCAGGCATTGATCGAAATCAATGCATGAGCCGCGCTGTCCGC
Organism: Ectothiorhodospiraceae bacterium; assembly: GCA_024234875.1. GTDB lineage: Bacteria > Pseudomonadota > Gammaproteobacteria > HK1 > HK1 > JACKNM01. Next base: position 90,296 of record JACKNM010000008.1, read on the forward strand.
CGACACTTCGCGGCGCCCACAGAGACGTCGAAGCCGTGACAATCGCTCGCCTGTTCCACCAGTTCGGCTCGCCCCCGCACTTCTATCGCCTGGCCGGGCGCATGCTGCCCTGGTTCGCGACCGCCTGCGTCGCCTGCCTCGCGGCCGGGCTCTACGGCGGGCTGGTGCTCGCCCCTCCCGACTACCAGCAGGGCGAGAGCTACCGCATCATCTTCATCCACGTCCCGAGCGCGTGGATGTCACTGTTCGTGTACATGGTGATGGCGGCTTGCGGTGCCATCGTGCTCATCTGGCGGATGAAGCTCGCCGAGGTGGTGGCGCAGGCGAGTGCGCCGATCGGCGCGTCCTTCACCTTCATGGCGCTGGTCACCGGCTCGCTGTGGGGCAAGCCGATGTGGGGCACCTACTGGGTCTGGGATGCGCGGCTCACCTCGGAGCTGATCCTGTTGTTCCTGTACCTGGGGGTCATCGGACTGCAGTCGGCCTACGAGGATCGGCGCACCGGCGCCCGGGCGGCGGCGGTGCTCGCCCTGGTCGGGGTGGTGAACATCCCGATCATCCACTACTCGGTGGAGTGGTGGAACACGCTGCACCAGGGCCCGACGGTGACCAAGCTGGACAAGCCGTCGATCCACCTCAGCATGCTCGTGCCGCTGCTGCTGATGGCCGTGGCGTTCAAGCTCTACTACGCCACGCTGTTGTTGATGCGGGCGCGCTCCGACCTGCTCGAGCGCGAGCGCAACGCCGCCTGGGTTCGCGACGAGGTGGCGGCCCGATGAGCGCGCTGGCCGAGTTCCTGCACATGGGCGGCTACGCCGCGTTCGTCTGGGGCTCCTACGGAATCTGCGCCGCGGTGCTGATCGCGAACCTGCTCGCGGTGCGCGCACGCGGCCGGCGTGTCCGTGCCATGCTCGCCCGGCGCGCGCGCTTCGAGGCGGCCGGATACGCCGTCGGCGACGAGCCGGCCGCGGGCGGCGGCGTCGATGCGGTGAACCACCCCGGCACCGGCGCGGTCTCAGAGGTCGGACGGCGGTGAGCGCGGCGCGCGCCGGCCGGTGTGGGTACGCGAACAAGGGCAGCAGAGGACAGGGTCGGTGACACCCAGACGACAACGCATGATCTTCGTCGCGGTGCTCCTGCTCGGGGTCGGCGTGGCCGCCGGTCTCGCGCTGATGGCGCTCGGGGAGAACATGCTCTACTTCTTCAGCCCCAGTCAGATCCGCTCCGGTGAGGCGCCGACGGGTCAGACCCTGCGGGTCGGCGGGCTGGTCGTCGACGGCACGGTGAAGCGTGGCGACGGCCTGGCGGTCCGTTTCGACTTGAGCGACGGCGCCCACGCGGTCACCGTGCACTACACCGGCATCCTCCCCGATCTCTTCCGCGAGGGTCAGGGCATCGTCGCGATGGGCCGCCTGGGACCCGACGGCAGCTTCCAGGCCCAGGAGGTGCTGGCCAAGCACGACGAGAACTACATGCCACCCGAGGTCGCGGAGGCGCTGAAGATGGCGCGCGAAGGCGGCTCGATGGCGAACCCGCACGGCCCGAAGTGACCCGCGTCGCGGCGTCGAGCCGGCGCGCCGTGCCCCCCCGGAGGAAGACCCGATGATCGCCGAGCTCGGACACTTCGCCCTCATCCTGGCGCTCTGCCTGTCCGCGGTGCAGGCGGTGATCCCGCTGGTCGGGGCCGCCCGCGGCATCGTCGCCTGGCAGGCGGTGGCCGGCCCCGCCGCGCAGGCGCAATTCGTGTTCGTCGCGGTGTCGTTCGCGGCGCTCACCTGGAGCTTCGTGGAGAGCGACTTCTCGGTGCTCTACGTCGCCTCCAACTCCAACACCGACCTGCCGCTGTTCTACCGCGTGTCCGCGGTGTGGGGCGCGCACGAGGGCTCGATGCTGCTGTGGATGCTCATCCTGAGCGGGTGGGGCTTCGCGGTCAGCATCGCCAGCCGCAGCCTCCCGTTCTCCTTCCGCGCCCGCGTGCTCGGCATCCTCGGCCTGGTGAGCATCGGCTTCGGGCTGTTCATCCTGATTACCTCGAACCCGTTCGAGCGCCTGCTGCCACCGGCGATCGAGGGCCGGGACCTCAATCCACTGCTCCAGGATCCCGGGATGATCATCCACCCGCCGTTGCTCTACATGGGCTACGTCGGGCTCTCGGTGCCGTTCGCCTTCGCCTGCGCCGCGCTGCTCGACGGGCGACTGAACGCCGCCTGGACGCGCTGGACCCGGCCCTGGACCACGGTCGCCTGGGTGTTCCTGACCCTGGGCATCGCCATCGGCAGCTGGTGGGCCTACAACGAGCTCGGCTGGGGTGGCTGGTGGTTCTGGGACCCGGTGGAGAACGCCTCCTTCATGCCGTGGCTGGTCGCCACCGCCCTGCTCCACTCGCTGGCGGTCACCGAGCAGCGCGGCGCGTTCCGCGCCTGGACGGTCCTGCTCGCCATCTTCGGCTTCTCCCTCAGTCTGCTGGGGACGTTCCTGGTGCGCTCGGGCGTGCTCGTCTCGGTCCATGCCTTCGCCACCGACCCGGCGCGCGGCGTGTTCATCCTGTCGTTCCTCGCCATCGTCATCGGCGGCGCGCTGGGGTTGTTCGCCTGGCGCGCGCCGCGCGTCTCCGGGGGCGGGCAGTTCGACTACCTCTCCCGGGAGACGTTGCTTCTGGTCAACAACGTGCTGCTGGTGGTCGCGAGTGGCGCGATCCTGCTCGGCACGCTGTACCCGCTGCTCCACGACGCGCTCGGGCTCGGCAAGCTCTCGGTCGGCCCGCCCTACTTCAACAGCATCTTCGTGCCGTTGATGATCCCGGTGGCCCTGCTCGTCGGCATCGGGCCGCTCGTGCGGTGGAAGGCCGACACCGTCGGCGCCGTCGCGGCGCGGGTGCGGTGGGCGGTGGTGGCCACGATCGTCGCGACCGTCGCCCTCGCCCTCCTCGGCGCCGCCGAGACCATGGGCCTGCTGGCGGCGATCGCACTCGCGCTGTGGGTGACGTTCTCCACCCTGAGCGGGGTGTGGCAGCGGCTGCGCAACCGTCGCGACCGCATCGGTGCCCTGGGAACCCTGCCCCGCGCCTTCGTCGGCATGACCCTGGCCCATCTCGGCATCGCGGTGTTCGTGGTCGGCGTGGCCGGGGTGACCGTGCTCAGCTCCGAGAAGGACGTGCGGCTCGGCACCGGCGAGAGCACCGAGCTCGGCGGCTATCGATTCACCCTGGTCGGGGTGGCAGAGGTGCCAGGACCGAACTACCGGGCGATTCGCGGCGAGATCCAGGTCCACCAGGGTGAGGAGCGGGTCGCACTGTTGCATCCCGAGAAGCGCTTCTACCCGATTCAGGCCCAGCCGATGACCGAGGCCGCGATCTACCAGCGGCTCACTGGCGATCTCTACGTGGCCCTCGGCGACCAGGTCGGCGACGGTGCCTGGGCGGTGCGGGTGCACGAGAAGGCCTTCGTGCGCTGGATCTGGGCTGGATGCCTGCTGATGTCGCTCGGCGGGGCGCTCGCCGCGGCCGACCGGCGCTACCGGCCGGAGCGCGCCAGGGTGCCGGCCGCCGCCGCGGGGAGTCGGGCCTGATGCGCTTCGCGATGCCACTGGTGGTGGTGGTGGCCCTGCTCGGGCTGCTGCTGGTGGGGCTGTTCCTCAATCCACGCGAGGTCCCCTCGCCGTTCATCGGCAAGGCGGCGCCCGCCTTCTCCATCCCGCGCCTGGAGGACCCGGCGCGGACCCTGAGCCGTGACGACCTCACCGGCCAGGTCACCCTGCTCAACGTGTGGGCCACGTGGTGCGTCGGCTGCCGCCAGGAGCATCCGCTGCTGGTCGAGATCGCGCGCAGCGGCGAGGTACCGATCGTCGGCCTCAACTACAAGGACCAGGCGAACGACGCCCGGGCCTGGCTCGACCGCCTCGGCAACCCGTACGTGACCAACGGCTTCGACCCGGATGGTCGCGTGGGCCTCGACTACGGGGTCTACGGGCTGCCCGAGACCTTCGTCATCGACCGCGACGGCGTGATCGTGCACAAGCACATCGGCGCGGTGACCCCCGACGCCTGGGAGAACGAGATTCGCCCCCTGATCGCGAAGTTGCGCACGGAGGGCCGATGAGCAATCCGCGAGGCGCCATTCGCGCCCTGGTGGTCGCCGCCGCCCTCGTCGCCGCCAACCTCGTCGGCGTGGCCGAGGCGACTCCGTTCGACCCCAAGGCGTTCTCCAGCCCCGAGCACGAGGCGCGCTACCGCACCCTCATCGAGGAGCTTCGCTGCCTGGTCTGCCAGAATCAGAACATCGCCGACTCCGACGCCGAGCTCGCCAGCGATCTCCGGCGCGAGGTGCATCGGATGATCGAGGAAGGGGCGACCAACGACGACGTGGTCGACTTCATGGTGGTCCGGTACGGCGACTTCGTGCGCTACCGTCCGCCGCTTCGCGCCAGCACCATCGCACTGTGGGTCGGTCCGTTCGTGCTCGCCGCGATCGGCATCGTGCTGCTGTTCACGCAGCTCCGGCGCCGCCGACAGGCCACTGCCGAGGCGCCACTCGACGCGCGCGAGCGGGCGCGCCTCGCCGCATTGCTGGATGGTGACCGCGAGGAGCGTCCGTCGGCCTGAGCCGACGCGGCGAGAACCCGTGGAGCCCGGCGCTCAGCGACCGAGCTCGACCACCGCCGCCACCGCGACCGGTGATGCCGGGCGCGGTGCCTTGACGGCGCCGATGCCCCCCGGGGCGAGGAGCCGTCCGTCCCCCTCGACCAGCCGCTCGGCGAACTCGACCGGTTGCGGGCGACCGAACAGGAACCCCTGCGCGACGTCGCAGCCGATGCCGCGCAGGAAGGCCGCCTGCTCGACAGTCTCGACCCCTTCGGCCACCACCCGCAGACGAAGGCTGTGGGCCATCGCCACCACCGCCTGCACGATTGCGCTGTCGTCGGCGTCGTCCGGGATCTGATGCACGAAGGAGCGGTCGATCTTCAGGCTGTCGATCGGCAGGCGTTTGAGGTAGGCGAGCGAGGAGTAGCCGGTGCCGAAGTCGTCGACCGCGAGGTGGATGCCGAGCGCCTTCAGCTCACGCAGCATCGCCACCGAGTCGTCGGTGTTCTGCATCACGACGTTCTCGGTGATCTCGAGCTCGAGCAGGGTGGGTGCGAGCCCGGTGCGCGAGAGGGTGCGCGCCACCACCTCGACCAGGTCGCGCTCGGCGAACTGCCGGCCCGACAGATTCACCGCCACCCGCACCGGCCGCTGGCTGCGGGCCTGCCATGCCCGGCAGTCCCGGCACGCCCGCTCGAGCACCAACAGCCCGAGCGGGTTGATCAGCCCACTCTCCTCGGCCACCGGCACGAACTCACCGGGCGAGACCAGGCCGAGCTCCGGATGCTGCCAGCGCACCAGGGCCTCGAAGCCGAGCAGGCGTCCGCTCGGCAGGTCGACCACCGGCTGGTAGAAGACCCGAAACTCGTCGCTCTCGAGCGCGCGACGAATGCTCGACTCGAGCGACACCCGAGCCTGGACCTGCGACCCCATCGCGGAGGTGTAGAACTCCGCGGTGTTGCGGCCACCGTCCTTGGCGCGATACATCGCGGTGTCGGCGTTCTTCAGCAGCGTCACCGCGTCGTCGCCGTCGTCGGGAAACAGCGCGATGCCGATGCTCGCGCCGACGAACAGCTCGCGTCCGTTCACCGACACCGGCTGCGCCAGCGCATCCAGCACCCGGTTGGCGGCCGCCGACGCCTGCGACCGCTGCTCCACCCCCTCGAGCGTGATCGAGAACTCGTCGCCGCCGAGCCGGGCCACCACGTCGCCGTCGCGCAGACAGCCGCTCAGCCTGCCAGCCACCGCCTTGAGCAGCAGGTCGCCGGTGTCGTGCCCGAGCGTGTCGTTGATGAGCTTGAAGCCGTCGAGGTCGAGATAGAGCACGGCCGCGCGCTGGCGCTGCGAGCGAGCGCGCTCGAGCACCGCCTCCAGGCGCTCCATGAAGTGCGCGCGGTTGCCCAGCCCGGTCAATGCGTCGTGGTAGGCGAGGTATTGGGCGCGGCGGTCGGCGCGGCGCTCCTGGATCACGCGGCGTACGCGTTGGCGCAGGAGCGACCAGTTCACCGGCTTGGTGATGTAGTCGGTCGCGCCGGCGCGCAGTGCGCGCTCCATGGAGGCGTCGTCGTCGAGCGCCGTGATCATCACCACCGGGGTCGCCTGTGCGCCCGGAACCTGGCGTAGCGTCGCACACGCCGCAAAGCCGTCGAGACCCGGCATGGCGGCGTCCAGCAGGACCAGGTCTGGACGGAACTGGCGGCAAGCCTCCAGCATCGCCAGGCCGTCGCCGACCTCGCTCACCGCATAGCCGTCGCTCTCGAGCACGCCACGCAGCATCCGCCGCATGACGCGGTCGTCGTCCGCCACCAGCACCAGGCCGGTGGCCACGACGTCGCCGTCCTGGGTTCCGGAGAGCGAGCGCGCCAGGTCTCCAGTGGGGGTGTCCACGGTCATTCCCAGTGGTAGAGAGCCTCGGCCACGTTGCCGTCACCCTCGAAGCGCAGGGTGTCGGCGAGCGCGCGGACGAGCGGGATGCCACGACCGTGCAGCTCCACCTCCGTCGACTCGGCGCGCTGCGCGCGCGCGCGCCAGTCGAAGCCCGGCCCGGAGTCCTCGACCCGGATGCGCAAGTCCCCGCCGGCGCGCTCGCCATCGGCTCGGCGATGCTCGAGGGTGATGCGCACGGTGCCGGCCTCCAAGGCCGCCAGGCGCTCCTCGCGCAGTCGGTAGTACTCGACGAACCCGGTGGCCGAGCCCTTGATGCTCGAGTCGAGCCCCAGCAGCCCGTGGTCGACGGCGTTGGTGAACAGCTCGCGGAGGATGGTGTAGACGCGGTCCCAGTGCTCGGCCTGGCCCTGGTAGTCGCGCAGCGCCTGCGTGAGCTGTGGCAGCGGATCGACGCGACGCAGCGTGTCGGCATCGAGCGCCAGCGACACCTCCCAGCAGCTCGGGGGGGCCGTCGTTTCCTCCCGGGTCGCGCCGCCGTTGGCCTCGAGCACCGCAGCCGGATCGCACAGCACCTCGAGCAGGGTGACGTCGTCGCACTGCGACTCGCCGGCGCGGAAGTTGCGCAGGGTGCCGGTCAGCGTGTCGAAGATCGCGTCCGGCGCGGCCGCCGCCTCGATCAACGACTCCAGGCGGTCCTGACCGAACTCCTCGCCCTCGGGGTTGCGGGTCTCGAGGACGCCGTCACTGAAGGCGACGATGCGGTCGCCCGGCTCGATGTCGAGGACCTGCAGGCGCCGGTCGAGTCGCGAGTTGTCGACGACGGTGAGCGGAAGATGCTCCGAGATCAGTCGATGCTTGATACGTCGGCTCTTGCCGTCGACGACCAGCACGTCGGGGATGCCCCCGACCCAGGCGGTGAGCTGGCGATGCTCCTTGTCGATTTCCAGGAATCCGGCGCCGAACATCCGTCCGACCGGCAGCAGCCGGCGGAGCTTGCGATTGATCTCCGACACCACGTCACCGAGCCCGAATCCCTTGGCGGTCATCCCGTAGAAGACCTCCGCCGCGGGCATCGCTCCGACCGCGGCCGAGAGGCCGTGACCGGTGAAGTCCCCCACCAGGATGCGCAGCGCGCCGTTGGGCAGCGGTGCGGCGAGCAGGAGGTCGCCGTTGAACACCGACTGCGCGGAATGGAGATAGCGGAATATCGGCCACTCCAGGCACTGGGTGTGGGTGAGGTTCTTGAACAGCCGTTCCGCGACCTCGTACTCCCGGTCGCGCTCCTGGTGGGCGCGCTCGAGCTCGTCGCGCTGCGCGACCGCGGTCTCGTGCAGGCTCCGCACCCGCATCAGGGCCTCGATCCGCGCCCGTAGCACGGTCGAGCTGTAGGGCTTGCTGAGGAAGTCGTCGCCGCCGCAGTCGAGGCTGCGGGCGAGCTCCTTCTCGTCGGTGATGGCGGTCAGGAAGATCACCGGCACGAACCGCTCGCCGGCCATCGCCTTGATCCGACGGGTCGCCTCCAGCCCGTCCATCTCCGGCATCATGACGTCCATGATCACCGCGTCCGGGCGCTCGGCCTCGAAGCGCTCCACCGCCTGGACGCCGTTGGCGGCCTCCGTGATCTGCCAGCCGAGGCGTTTGAGGTACGAGGTCAGGACCAGACGGTTGGTGCGGTCGTCGTCCACCACCAGGATGCGCAGCTGTGGGGACGACTCGGGCTCGGACCGACTGGGGGCGAGAGGTTCGGTAGCGTACATGCGTTCTCCGCCGAGAGCGGGTGTGGACGGCCGTTCGACGGCTGTCGGCCTGGCCCTTGTGTCGGCTGGCGGCCCGCGAACTTGAACCGTTCGCTCGCGCGCGGCGCGCCCGGCGAGCGGGCGATGGGGCCGCGCGCCATCGCGAGCCCCCAGGGTCTCGGCGGCCGGGCCATCTGCCGCGGCGCGGGTCGAAGCGCGGGCGTGTATTCGGCGGCGAGATCGCGGAGAATTCGCGGCTCGGGGTCGCACCGAGAGACGGGGCGGCCAGGGTACGGCGGCGGCGGAGCACGCGACGCTTGGATCGAGTTGTCGAGGAGCGCCTGGACGGGCTGGCCGCGCGGCGGACCGATGGTACGCTCGCCGGCGGGCGTATCGGGCTGGAGAAGGAGTCGCTCAGGGTCACGCCGGAGGGGCGCATCGCGCAGACGCCGCACCCAGCCGGCCTCGGCTCCGCGCTGACGCACCCCTACATCACCACCGACTTCTCGGAGGCGCTGATCGAGCTGATCACGCCCCCCTTCCCGAGCACCGGCGAGACCCTGAGCTTCCTCGACCGGGTCCACCGGTTCGTCTACCGGCACCTGGCCGACGAGATCCTGTGGGCCACGAGCATGCCGTGCCGCGTCGGTGACGACACCACCATTCCCATCGCGCGCTACGGCACCTCCAACGTCGGCCAGATGAAGCACGTCTACCGCCGCGGCCTGAGCCTGCGGTACGGACGGGTGATGCAGACCATCTCCGGGGTGCATTTCAACTACTCGCCGCCGGAGACCATCTGGGATGCGCTGGCCGAGCTCGACGGTGACACCCGCCCCGCGATCGAGCGGGTCTCCGACGGTTTCTTCGCACTGATTCGCAACTTCCAGCGGCTCGGCTGGGTCATCTCCTACCTCTTCGGCGCCTCCCCGGCGGTGTGCAAGAGCTTCCTCAAGCACGGCACCGGTTCGCTGGTCGAGCTCGACCGTGGCACCTGGCACCTGCCCTGGGCGACGTCGCTGCGGATGAGCGACATCGGCTACAAGAACAGCAACCAGGCCGGACTCGCCGTCAGCTACGACGGTCTCGAGCCGTACGTGACGAGCCTCGGACGGGCGATCGCCACGCCATTGGCGGCGTACGAGGCGCTGGGGGTCAAGGTCGACGGCGAGTACCGCCAGCTCAACGCCAACGTCCTCCAGATCGAGAACGAGTACTACAGCTTCATCCGTCCGAAGCAGATCACGCGCTCCGGCGAGCGCCCGACGCTCGCCTTGCGCCGCCGCGGGGTCCAGTACGTCGAGGTGCGCGCGCTGGACGTCAACGCGTTCGAGCCGCTGGGCGTCGGTGACGCGCAGATGCGGTTCATCGAGGCATTGCTGCTGCTGTGCCTGCTCCGCCCCAGCCCGCGGATCGACGCCACCGAGCAGACCTGCATCGAGCACAACCAGCGCACGGTGGCATCGCGGGGGCGCGAGCCAGGGCTACGGCTGCGCGTGCCGGGCGGCGAACGGCCGCTCGCCGAGTGGGTCGGGGCGTTGCTCGACGCGCTCGACCCGATCTGCACCGTCCTCGATGCCGCCGAGCCGGGCGCCCACCGGCCTTACGCCCGCGCGCTCTCGCTACAGCGCGAGGCGGTGGCGGACCCGGAGCGGCTCCCGTCGGCCCGCGTGATCGCGGAGCTCCGCGCCAACGGCGAGTCGTTCTTCGACTTCGCGATGCGGCGGTCGCTGGAGCATCGGGCGGCCCTCGGTGACGACGGGTTGAGTGGCGAGGAGGTCGCCGCATTCACGACCCAGGCCGAGCGCTCCCTGGACGAGCAGCGCGAGATCGAGGCGTCGGACCAGACCAGCCTCGACGAGTACCTGCGGCGCTACTTCGCGCAGGCCACCGACGAGCGACCCGAGCTGCTCGCCTGAGCATCCGTGCACGCGGCCGCGCCTGACGACCTCGCCGCGCTCGCCCGAGTGCTCGCGGCGGCGCGTCCGGCCGGGCGACTACTCGCGCTCGGCGACGCGACCCCGGAGCTGGTGCGGGCCCTGGCCGACGGCATGGACCTCGGCAGCGCCCTGGTGGTGGTCACCACCACCGCCGCCGGTCGGGCGCGGCTGGCGTCCGTGGCGCGCGACGAGCTGCGGCTCAACCTGCACCACCAGCCGGCGGAGACCTTCGTCGCCGACGTCGCGGGCCACCACTTCGACCTGATCCTGGTGGAGGCCACCGAGGCGGCATCCGTGCCCTGGACCGCGCTCGTCGACCGGCTGGCCGACGGCGCGATGCTGCTCGCGCGCGGCGTGCCCGAACTCGCGAGCGGCCTGCTCGCGTCCGACCCCCGACTGCGACTCGCCCGCCCGCCGGGCGACGCGGTGGTGCTCGCCGCCCGCCGTCGCTCCGATCCGCCGACCCACCGCCGGGGCGGTAGCCGGGCGCGCCGCGCCGGGCGGCGACTCAGCGCTGGCCCTGGTTGACCTGCCCCGGGCGCGCCGCCTGGATCCGGCGCTGCAGCTCCGGGAGCCGCGAGCGGAACAGCGCCATCGTCTCCTCGGAGTTGCGTCGGACCAGCTCGACCCGCCGTTCCCGGTACTTGCGGAAGGTCTCGTGCCCGAACAGCCAGGTGAGCGTCTCCAGCTCCTCCTCGGAGAACATCTCGACGAAGATCTGCACCCGCCGATTGACGTACTCGGGCGATACCACGACCTCACGCGCGTACTCGGCGATGACCGCGCGATGGTCGGTCAGGCCCGGCTGGAGCTGCAGGATCATGTCGGCCACCACCTGGCTCACCGCGTCCGCGTCACCGAGGCTCACCTGCTCGTAGAACGCACGCGCCGCCCGCTCGTGGCTCGCGGGGTCCGCCCACGCCCGCCCCTGCGGCGCGGCCAGCAGTGCCGCCGCGACAACTGCCGCGAGGAAACTCGTCGCTCGAATCGTCATCGATGTCCTCCAATGCTCCGAAGGTAGGAAGCCGACCGGTGGGCCCGGCCGCCTCGGCGGTTCAGCGTCGGGTCACCCGGTATCCGCGCCGCGCCAGGGTCTCGACCAGGCCTTCCTCGCCGACCAGGTGGCCCGCCCCGACCACCACCACCGACAGCCCGGGCTCACGCAACAGCTCCACCACCGCCTCCAGCATGGCGCGATTGCGCCGGCCGACGAGGGATTCCCACACCACGTGGTGCTCGCCGCCGCGGTCCAGGCCACGACCGACCAGCCCGTCCAGCTTCGCATCGTCACCGCGATCCCAGGCCGCGAGCAGCTCCCGGTAGTGCGCGCCCTCGGCCTCCACCTGCTCCACCGCGTCGAGCAGGAACCAGCGTTGGGACGCGACCGGAAGCCCGGCGATGGCACCGAGCTGATCCTCGAATCGCTCCAGCGCCACCACCGGGACCCCCGCGCCGCGGGCGGTCGCGATGGCCTCGCGGTCGACTCCCGTTCGCGCCACGTACCCGAAGCGCTCGAGGGCCGCCACCGTCAGCGTGATCGCCGCCAACCAGGGACGGGCGCCGTCGAGGGCGTCGGCGGGAAGGCCGACGCGCTCCAGCGCCCCGCGCATGCGCTCGCGTTCCTCGCCGACGAGCACGTCCTCCACCGTGATGTCCGGCCCGGACAGGCCGAGGCGTGCCATCGTCTCGCGGGCGACGTCGGCGGAGATGCGGTCGGGGTCGAGCTCCACCGCGAGCCGGTCCGCCGCCTCGACCGCATCGCGCACCGCCGCCGGCAAGGGCTCGGCGTCGGCGGACCGGAAGTGGACGGAGCCGAACAGCAACGCCTCCCCATCGGCGCCGCGCACGTGCCACAACGAGGGTCCCGCGGACGCGGACGGCGCGGCCAGCACCGCGACCATCACCGACACCCACCGCCACCAGCCCGCGCTCTTCACACCGTGCCTCGTACTACCCGCCGATTGCTGCGAAACTGCAGTCCTGCACAGCTCGTCAGCCCCGCGAGATGATACCCGCTCGCCAACGTCGCCAGGTGTCGATCCGGGAGGATCTGCTCGGCAATCTCGTGCTCCTGGTGCTGTTGGCGACCGGGGTGATGCTCGGCGTCGCGACCGCCACCGACCGCGCCATGGTCCGGCATCTGGCCTCGATCACCCTGGCGACGGCACTGCCGGCGGCGAGCGAGGTGGTGCGCGCCGCACTGGCGCCGGCGACCGCGGCCTGGAACGCCAGCGCCGCCGCGGCGGCGATGCACGCCGACGATTCGCCCGCCGCGCGGCGGCGCCGTATCGAGCAGGCGATCCGCGCCGCGGCGCCGGGGATCGCGGCGGTCGCCGTCAGCACCACGCGCGGCGCGGCACCGCCTGCGCTCGAGGTGCCCGGGGCGTTGCGGCTCGAATGGCGGGCCGGCGCGGCGGCGGACGCGGCGGTCCGGGTGGAGGTGGCAGTCGCCCTGCCCACCCTGGCCGACGCCGCCACCGGTGTCCCCCTGCACAGCATGCTGCTCGACGCCTCGGGAAACGCCTGGCCGCTCTCTCGTACCGGCCCCGACGCGCCGATCGGGATCGCACCGGACCGTGCGTCGGCAGCCCGAATCGACACCGACGCGCCGCGGCGGGTGGTGAGCGGTGGGCATGCCTGGTGGGGGCGGAGCGCGTCGCTCGACGAGCCCCTCCTTCCCGGCGCCCGACTGATCCTGCTCCTCCCCGAGGCCACCTTGCGCGCCGCGCTACCGCCGCTGGAGGGCGCGGTGGGCGTCGTCGCGCTGGCTCTGTTGGCGGTCGGCGCGCTGCGCGTCCTCGCGCTCACGCGCGCCTACACCCGGCCCCTCGATGCCCTGGTGGCCGAGAGCGTCAGCCTGAGCCGCGGCGACCTCGAGGGGCACCGCGACCGCGCGCCGACCCACGTCCTCGAGCTCGGCCGCCTCGAGCGCGCGCATCGGGCGATGCGCGCCGGCCTGCGCTCACTCCTGCGCCTGGAGTCGGATCTCCGCATCGCCCGCCAGATCCAGCAGGCGGCGCTGCCGCAGTTCCTGGACGCGCCCGCGGGCTTCGAGCTGGGGGCGTTCTCGGACCCCGCGACCGAGACCGGTGGTGACGTCTACGACGTGATGCCCGTCGCCTTCCCCGACGGCTCCGAGCACCCGGTGGCGAGCGCACCACCCGGCGACGGCCTCGCGCTGATGCTCGCCGACGCCACCGGTCACGGCGTCGGCGCCGCCCTCCCGGTCACCCAGCTCCGGGCCATGCTGCGCATGGGCGTGCGGCTCGGAGCCGATCTCGGCACGGTGGTGGCGGAGGCCGACCACCAGCTCTGCGAGGATCTGCCGAACGGGCGATTCGTCACCGCATGGCTCGGGCTGCTGGACGCCCGCTCCGGGATCCTGCGTACCCTGAGCGCCGGCCAGGCGCCGCTGTTGCGCTACCGCGCGGCCGAGCGAGCGTTTGATATCATCCCCGCCGATGCGCCACCGCTCGGCGTCGGCTTCGACGGGCCCTTCCCGCAGGCGTCGACCTGGATGCTCGAGCCCGGGGATCTCTTCGTGGTGGTGTCCGATGGCGTGCTCGAGCGCCGCACCACGAGCGGCGCGGCGTTCGGGATCGAGGGGGTGATGGCGATAATCGACCGGCATCACGCGAGTCACGCTCGGGAGGTGGCGGCGGCACTGCGCGCGGCGGCTCGCGAGCTCCACGACGCGGACGACGCCGACGACTGCACCGCGCTGGTCATCCGCCGCGCACCGTGAGCAGGCCCCGGGGACGCGGCGGACGCGGCGGACGCGGCGGACGCGCCCATGCACGAGGAGAGCACGCCGATGCAGGCAGCACCGCCGGGCGGCGACGAGTTCCCGGTCCCGACCTGGATCTACCGTGGGCACCGCAAGGACGAGACCTATCTGTTCGTGGCCCGGGAGGACGACTTCTCGAGCGTCCCCGGCGCCCTGCTCGATGCGCTCGGAACCCTCACCCTGGTGATGACGCTCGACCTCCATCCCGAGCGCCGCCTCGCGCGGGCGCAGGCGACGGAGGTCATCGAGGCGTTGCGCAGCCGCGGCTTCTACCTGCAACTCCCCCCGAACGAGCCGGGGCTCGACCCGCGCCGCCACTGACTGGCCCGGCCGTCGACGTGCCACGCCGCTCGCCTCTCCACCGCCACCGGAGGCCAGGAACGTGACCGATCCCACGGCGCTCGAGGCGATGCCCTCGCAAAATGCATCCATGAGCACCGTGTCCCAGCCGCATGCGACCGCCCCCCTCGAGCGGTTCCTGACCCACTGCCACCGTCGTCGCTTCCCCCGCAACGCGGTCATCATCAGCGCCGGGGACGTCTCCAACGACCTCTACTGCCTGACCGCGGGCTCGGTCACCGTGCTGATCGAGGACGACCGCGGGCACGAGATGGTGCTCGCCTACCTGAACCCCGGGGACTTCTTCGGCGAGATCGGGCTGTTCGACGAGAAGCGCATGCGCAGTGCCTGGGTGCGTGCGCGCAGCGACTGCGAGATCGCCCAGATCGGCTACGGTCGACTGATGGAGCTCGCCCGCAACGAGCCCGAGATCATGTTCGCGCTGCTCGGGCAGCTCTCGCTGCGCATCCGCGACACCAGTCGCAAGGCACGCGATCTCGCGCTCAAGGACGTGTCCGGGCGCGTCGCCAGAGCGCTGATCGACCTCGCCACCCAGCCCGACGCCCAGCCGGCGCACGACGGGGTGATGGTGCGGGTCACCCGCCAGGAGCTCGGGCGCATCGTCGGTTGCTCGCGCGAGATGGTGAGCCGCGTGCTCGGCGGTCTCGAGGAGCAGGGAATCATCAGCTCGGTCGGACGTGCCCTGGTGGTCCACGACCCCGCGGTGGTCCGCAGCACCGCCGCCCGCGCCCGCCGCGGCTGAGGACGGCGGCCCGCGCCCCCGCGGCGCTCGCCGTCGATGCGACTGCGCGCCGGCGTCGCGCGGGGCGCGAACGGTGACCTTCAGCCGTCGCGCATGGCCTGCCACACCCGCATCGGGGTCAGCGGCATGTCCAGGCGGTCGTGTCCGATCGCGTCTGCCACCGCATGCACCACCGGCGCGCACCCGCCGATCGGCCCGACCTCGCCGGCGCCCTTCATACCGAGATGGTTGTTGGCGGTGGGCGAGCCGATCGTGCGCGTGGTGAAGGCCGGGATGTCGTCGGCGCGCGGCAGGCAGTAGTCCATGAACGAGCCGCTGAGCGGCTGGCCGGTCTCGGGGTCGTAGACCATCTCCTCGGTCAGCGCCTGGCCGATGGCCTGCGCGATGCCACCGTGGATCTGCCCCTCGGCGATGGCCGGAACGAGCACCCGGCCGAGATCGTCGACCGCGGTGAAGCGCTCGATTCGCACCGCTCCGGTATCCGGGTCGACCTCGACCTCGCAGACGTAGGCGCCGTTCGGGCAGCTCAGGTTCTCACCCTCGAAGGCCGCCTCGCCGACGCACGACGGCGGCTCGCCCGAGTCCGGCCCCTCGACCACCAACTCGAGCAGTCCGACGCGGAGATCGGTGCCGCGCACCCGGAACGCGCCGGCCCCGTACTCGAGGTCGGCGGGCGCCGCCTCCAGGCGCTCGCCGGCGATGTCGCGCGCCTGCTCGAGCATCACCCCGGCGGCGCGATCGATGGTGGTCGCACCGATGGTGAGCGACGACGAGCCGCCGGTGCCGCCGCCGCTCGCGATACGGTCACTGTCACCCTGCACCACGCGCACGCGATCGGCCGGAATCTCCAACCGCCGGGCGACCACCTCGGCGAACGCCGTCTCGTGGCCCTGGCCTGCCGCCTGGGTGCCGGTGCGCACCTCGACCAGCCCGTCGGCGGTGAGCGCCACCGTGCTCACCTCGGTGGTGCTACCCCCGGTCGCGTGCAGGTACATGCCGAGTCCGATGCCGCGGCGCATGCCGCGCCGGGCCGAGGCCGCGCGCCGCGCTGGAAATCCCGACCAGTCCGCGGCCTCGAGGGCGGTGTCGAGCGCGCGCTCGAAGTCGCCCGCGTCCCAGACGTAGCCCATCGGCGTGCGGTAGGGCAGCGCCTCCGGGCGCAGCAGGTTGCGCCGCCGAAGGGTGATCGCGTCGATGCCCGACTCGCGGGCCGCGCGCTCCACCAGACGCTCGAGCAGGTAGGTGCTCTCCGGCTTGCCGGCGCCACGATAGGCATCGATGGGCGTGGTGTTGGTCAGGATCCCGCGCACCCGCAGGTGCAGCGCCGGGATGCGATAGACGGTGCCGAAGGTCCGCGCCAGCGCCTCGGTCGGGATCATCGGTCCGAGGGTGGAGAGGTAGGCACCGAGGTCGGCGCGGATGTCGGCCCGGGCAGCCAGGAAGCGCCCGTCACGGTCGAGCGCGATCGACGCGGTGGCGACGTGGCCGCGACCGTGGGCGTCGCTCAGGAAGGCCTCGCCGCGGTCGCTCGACCAGCGCACCGGGCGGCCGAGGTCGCGCGCCGCGTGCAACACCAGCGCCTGCTCCGGGTAGGGGTAGATCTTCATTCCGAAGCTTCCACCCACGTCCGGCGTCACCACCCGCAGCGTCGCCTCGTCGATCCCCAGCACGTCGCGCGCGAGCACGCGTCGTACCAGGTGCACGCCCTGGGTCTGGGTGTGCAGCACCAGCCGCCCGCCCTCGGGAACCGCCAGCGCGCTGCGGGCCTCGATCGGCGAGATCGCGATGCGGTTGTTGACGACCGGCATCGTGACCACGCGCGCGGCGGCGGCGAAGGCGCGGTCCACCGCATCGGCGTCGCCCTTCTCCCAGTCGAATGCCACCACCCCGGCCGCGGCGAGATCGATCTCCGCCGCCAACGGCGCGTACTCGCACTCCACCCGCTCGGCCGCCTCGCGCGCCGCCTCCGGCGTCCTCGCCACCACCGCGGCCACCGGATCGCCGACGTGGCGCACCACCTCGGTGGCGAGGACCAGCCGCTGCGGTCCGCGCGCCGGGCTGCCGTCACTCGAGCGGACGTCGACCACGCAGGGCAAGGGGCCGAGGCCGGCGGCCTGGAGATCCGCCCCGGTGTAGACCGCCAGCACGCCGGCGACGCCGCGCGCGTGGGCGGTGTCGACCGCCTGAATGCGGGCGTGGGCGTGCGGCGAGCGCACCACGTGCAGCCAGGCCGCGTCCGGGCACGGCACGTCGTCGACGAAGGTGCCGCGGCCGGTGAGCAGGCGAGCGTCCTCGACGCGTCCGGCGCGTGTGCTCATCGATCGGTCTCCGGTTGTCCCCAGCTCGGGTCGTCGAAGCGCTGGATCTCGACCAGATGGCCGGCCGGATCGCGCACGAAACAGTGATAGATGCCGTAGTCGGCATTGTGCCCCGGCGGCTTCTCGATGGTCGCGCCGCCGGCGGCCAGGCGGGCGTGCCAGGCGTCGACATCGTCGGTGACGAAGGTGATCACGACCGACTCCGCACGCGCCGCCCCCTCGCCGCGACACAGCCCGAGGTAGGCGCCCGCGGCGACCCGATAGATGCGACACGCGCCCTGGTCCAGGGTCAGCGGCAGCCCGAGCAGGTCGTGATAGAAGCGGGACGCGGCGTCGAGATCCGGGACCCGGTAGAAGGTCACGTGGGCATCGAATCCGCCGGTCGCCGGACCGGCGAGCTCGGCGTGCGGAGCATCGGACATCACCACCTCCAGCGCGCGGGTCGCCGATGATAGCGCAGCCCCGACGCGTGTCCGCCGGCTCCGGGGCGCGGTACCATCTCGGATTGCGAGTCGGTACCGTCGACCGGCTCGAACGAGTCCCGCGCCATCGGCGCACCGCATCCCCGAATCGAGGAGCCCGAGCCAGCATGACCGAAGCCACCCGCACCCGCACCGGCGGGCAAGCCCTCGTCGACGCACTGCGCATCCACGGGGTCGACACCGTGTTCTGTGTCCCCGGCGAGAGTTACCTCGCGGTGCTCGACGCGCTGCACGACGCCGGCAACGCGATTCGCACCATCGCCTGTCGACAGGAGGGCGGTGCCTCGTTCATGGCCGAGGCCTACGGCAAGGTCACCGGCAAGCCGGGAGTGCTGATGGTCACGCGCGGCCCGGGCGCCTGCAACGCCTCGATCGGCGTGCACACCGCGCAGCAGGACTCGACGCCGATGGTGGTCCTGATCGGGCAGGTGGCCCGCGACCAGGAGTATCGCGAGGCATTCCAGGAGGTCGACTACCGGCGCTTCTACGGCCCGCTGTGCAAGTGGGTGGCGCAGATCGAGTCGGCCGACCGCGTCCCCGAGCTGGTGAGCCAGGCCTTCCACCGCGCCTGCTCCGGCCGACCGGGCCCGGTCGCCCTGGCGCTCCCGGAGGACATGCTGCGCGACCTCACCGCGGCGCCGGACGCGGGCCCCGTGCGCCCGGCGATCGGCGGCGTCGACGCCGGCGCCCTGGCCGAGCTCGGCGAGCGTATCGCCCGCGCCGAGCGCCCGTTCCTGATCGCCGGCGGTGGTGGCTGGACCGCGGCCGCGGTGGCCGATCTGCAGGCCTTCGCGAGCGCCCACCAGGTGCCGGTCGGCGCGAGCTTCCGCTGCCAGGATCGCTTCGACAACACCCACGCCTGCTACGCCGGTGACGTCGGTATCGGCATCAGCCCCAAGCTCGCCGCGCGCATTCGCGAGTCGGATCTGTTGATCGTCGCCGGCGCGCGACTCGGTGAGATGACCACCCAGGGCTACACCCTGGTCGACCTCCCGGTGCCGCGCCAGGACCTGGTCCACATCCACCCCGACCCCGAGGAGCTCGGCTCGGTCTACCAGTCGGTGCTGCCGATCAGCGCCACCATGCCGGCGCTGTGCGCCGCCCTCGCCGGGCTCGCGCCGGGCGGCGCCGACAGCCGCAGGGCGTGGGTGGCGGGCGCGAACGCCGACTACCTCGAGCACCTGGCGCCGACCCCCGGGCTCCCGGGGACGGTGGACATGGGCGCGGTGATGGCGCACATCCAGAAGCGTCTCCCGCCGGAGGCGATCCTCACCACCGACGCCGGCAACTTCTCCGGGTGGATGCACCGTCACTACCAGTACCGCCGCTACCCGACCCAGCTCGGCCCGACCAACGGCGCCATGGGGTACGGCTTCCCGTCGGCCATCGCCGCCCGGCTGGTCCACCCGGATCGCCCGGTGGTCGCGTTCTGCGGCGACGGTGGCGCGTTGATGAGCGGCCAGGAGATCGCCACCGCGATGCTGCACGGCATCGACCCGGTGTTCCTGGTCATCAACAACAACATGTACGGCACCATCCGCATGCACCAGGAGCGCGACTACCCGGACCGCCAGAGCGCCACGGCGCTGCGCAATCCGGACTTCGCGCGTTGGGCCGAGAGCTTCGGCGCGCACGGTGAGCTGGTCACCGAGACCGCGCAGTTCGCGCCCGCACTCGAGCGCGCGCTGGGCGCGGGCAAGGCGGCGGTGATCGAGATCCGGATCGACCCCGAGCTCATCAACACCAAGACCACGCTGTCGAAGATCCGGGGAACCGGCAAGAAGCGCTGACACCGCCCGGAGCGCGGCCTCGGCGCCAGGGGGAAAGGCACCGCCGCAGGCGGTGCCTTTCCGGTCCAGAGCGCAGGCCCTTCGGCATCCGCAGGACAGATCTGCCCCCCGGGGTGCCGGTCTCTTGCCGGCGGCCCGGCCCTCCTGTATACCGGCGCCGCGTCCGCGCCCCCGTCCACTGCGCCAGCTACAGGTGCTCCGAGCATGTCCCTCGCCGTCGCGCTGGCCAGCACCTGGGCCCTGTTCCTGTCACTCGGCCTGCTCATGCTCGGGCACGGGTTGCAGGGCACCCTGCTCGGCCTGCGCGCCGGCATCGAGGGCTTCAGCCCGGCCACCGTCGGCGTGGTGATGACCGGCTACTTCGGTGGCTACCTGATCGGCTCACAGCTCGCCCCGGTGCTGATTCGACGGGTCGGCCACATCCGGGTGTTCGCCGCGCTCGCGGCCATCGGCGCCTGCGTGATCCTGCTCCATCCACTGGCGGTCGACGCGGCGGCCTGGACCGCGTTGCGGGTGGTGACCGGCATCTGCTTTGCCGGCCTCTACCTGGTGGTCGAGAGCTGGCTCAACGACGCGGTGACCAACGAGACCCGCGGGCGCCTGCTGTCGGTGTACATGGTCGTGATGACCGGCGGGCTCGGCGCGGGCCAGCTCCTTCTGAACGTTGCCGACCCGGCGGGTCTGGAGCTCTTCGTCGTGGTCGCGCTCCTGATCACGCTCTCGCTGGTCCCGGTCGCGCTGGTGGTGGTGCGCGCGCCGACCTTCGCCTCACCGTCACCGGTGTCGTGGCGCCGGCTCTACCGCTCGTCCCCGCTCGGGGTGGTCGGCGCGGTGATGACCGGCACCGCGCACAGCGCCATCTTCGGCCTGGCACCGACCTACGGGCAGCAGATCGGGCTCGACATCGAGCAGGTGTCGCTGATGATGGCCGGCAACTTCGCCGGCGGCATGTTGCTGCAGTGGCCGATCGGGTGGCTCTCGGATCGATTCGACCGACGCACCGTGCTCACCGGCACCGCGGCCCTCGGCGCGGTGGCCGCGCTCGGGGTGCTCGCGGCCGGCAGCCACCCGCTGGCGGTGGTCGGTGCGGTGTCGCTGCTCGGCGGTGCCTCGCTACCGCTGTACTCGCTCTGCATCGCCCACACCAACGACCATCTGCGCCGCGAGGAGATCGTCGCCGCCGGCGGCACCATCGTGCTGCTGGTCGGGCTCGGCATGAGCCTCGGCCCCTCGCTCGCCGGCTCGGTGATGAGTCTCGCCGGCCCGGCCGGACTGTTCTGGTGGCAGGCACTCGCCCACGGCGGCATCGTCGCCTTCGCGCTCTACCGCATGACCCGCCGCCCGGCGCTCGCCGCCGCGGTGCAGGGCAGCCCGACGGCGGTGTCGCCGCGCACCACCGCCCTCGCCACCGCCATCGCCATGCGCATGGTGCGTGACCATCGAGACCGCGACATCGCGCGCCTCGGGCGGCGCTGAGCGGCCGCGGCCGCTCGGGTATCATGCCCCGCCGGCGCGTGGCGCCGGGATGCCACGACGAATCGGGAGAGCACGATGAGCTACCAGGCCGGCCGCCACTTCCTGCAGATCCCCGGGCCCACCAACGTGCCCGACCGGATCCTGCGGGCGATGGACTATCCGACCATCGACCACCGCGGTCCGACCTTCGGCGCCATCGCACGCGAGGTGCTGGCGGAGATCCGCCCGGTCTTCGGCACCGCCGGGCCGGTGGTGATCTACCCCTCGAGCGGCACCGGGGCCTGGGAAGGCGCGTTGGTGAACACGCTCTCGCCCGGTGACGCGGTGCTGATGTCGGAGACCGGCCACTTCGCGACCTTGTGGTACGACCTCGCCCGCCGACTCGGCCTCGAGCCCGAGCTGCTCCCGGGCGACTGGCGCAGCGGCGCCGACCCCGACCGGATCGAGGCGCGCCTGCGGGAGGACTCCGCCCACCGCATCAAGGCGGTGGCGGTGGTGCACAACGAGACCTCGACCGGGGTCACCAGCCGCATCGCCGAGGTGCGGCGCGCCATCGATCGCGCCGGGCATCCGGCGCTGTTCCTGGTCGACACCATCTCCTCGCTCGGCTCGATCGACTATCGCCACGACGAGTGGGGGGTCGACGTCACCGTCGGCGGCTCGCAGAAGGGGCTGATGCTACCGCCCGGACTCGGCTTCAATGCCATCGGCGAGAAGGCGCTGGCGGCCTCGAAGCAGGCTGGCATGGTCCGCTCGTACTGGGACTGGGGCCCGATGCTCGAGTCGAACCGGACCGGATACTTCCCGTTCACGCCGGCCACCAATCTGCTCTACGGGCTGCGCGAGGCGATCCGGATGCTCAACGAGGAAGGGCTCGCCAACGTCTTCGCCCGCCACGCCCGGCACGCGGAGGCGACGCGGCGCGCGGCCCGCGCCTGGGGCCTCGAGATCCAGTGCACCAACCAGGCCGAGTACAGCGGCTCGCTGACCGCGCTGCGCATGCCCGAGGGTCACAGCGCCGACGAGCTGCGCAAGGTCATCCTCGACCGCTTCGACCTCTCCCTCGGCAACGGGCTCGGCAAGCTCGCCGGGCGGGTCTTCCGCATCGGCCACCTCGGCGACTTCAACGACCTGATGCTGACCGGGACGCTGTCCGGGGTGGAGATGGGGTTGCGGGTCGCCAACGTGCCGTGCGCTGGCTCCGGTGTCCAGGCGGCGCTGGACTACCTCGGCGGGGTCGCCGCCGCGAGCAGCCGGTGAGCGCCGTCGCGCACCCCGCCGGGCGCACCGCGGTCCGACCGGGCGATCCCCGGCTCGCCAACCGTCTGCGCCGCGAGGTGCGCGGCGAGGTGCTGTTCGATGCCGCCAGCCGCGGCCGTTACAGCACCGACGCCTCGATCTACCAGATCGAGCCGATCGGGGTGCTGGTGCCGCGCTCGACCGACGACGTGGTGGCGGCGATGGCGATCGCGCGCGAGGAGGGCGTGCCGGTGCTCGCCCGCGGCGCCGGCACCTCGCAGTGCGGGCAGACCGTCGGCGAGGCGCTGGTCGTCGACGTCAGCAAGCACCTGGCCGACGTGGTGGCGCTCGACCGTGAGGCACGTCGGGTCCGCGTGCAGCCCGGGATCGTGCTCGACCACCTCAACGCGCGGCTGCGCAACGAGAAGCTCTTCTACCCGGTCGACGTCTCGCCGGCCAACCGCGCCACCATCGGTGGCATGACCGGCAACAACTCCTGCGGCTCGCGCTCGATCCGCTACGGCAACATGGTGCACAACGTGCACGCGATCGAGGCGGTCCTCGCCGACGGGACGCACGCGCGCTTCGGCCCGGTGCCGGGCAACCTCGGCGACATCGGCGGCGGCGCGCGCTATCTCGACATCGTGCAGCGCCTGCGCGCGATCGCGGCGCGCGAGTCCGACGAGATCGCGCGCCGCATCCCCAAGGTGCTGCGTCGGGTCGGCGGCTACAACATCGACTCGATCGCGCCCACCGGGCACAACATGGCCCACATGCTGGTGGGCTCGGAAGGGACGCTCGGCTTCTTCACCGAGATCGAGCTCGATCTGCAGCCGATTCCGAGCCACCGCGTGCTCGGCGTGTGCCACTTCCCGACCTTCTACGCGGCGATGGACGCCACCCGGCACATCGTCGCGCTCGACCCGAGCGCGGTGGAGCTGGTCGACCGCACGCTGATCGAGCTCTCGCGCGACATCGAGATGTTCCGCGCCACCGTCGAGCGCTTCGTGCGCGGCAAGCCCGACGCGCTGCTGCTGGTGGAGTTCGCGGGCGAGGACCGCGACGCCCTGCTCCGCCAGCTCGCGGCGCTGGTCGAGCTGATGAGCGATCTCGGCTTTCCGGGCGCGGTGGTCGAGGCCACCGAGCCGGGCTTCCAGCGCGCGGTGTGGGACGTCCGCAAGGCCGGGCTCAACATCATGATGTCGATGAAGGGCGACGGAAAACCCATCTCCTTCATCGAGGACTGCGCGGTCCGACTCGAGGATCTCGCCGAGTACACCCGTCGCCTCGACGAGGTATTCGCCCGTCACGGCACCACCGGCACCTGGTACGCCCACGCCTCGGTCGGCTGCCTGCACGTGCGCCCGATCGTCGACCTCAAGGATCCCGCCGGCGCGAGGACGATGCGTGCGATCGCCGAGGAGGCGTTCGCGATGGTGCGCGAGTACGAGGGCTCGCACTCCGGCGAGCACGGCGACGGCATCGTGCGCTCGGAGTTCCACGAGGTCATGTTCGGGCCGCGGATCGTGCGCGCGTTCGAGGAGGTCAAGGACACCTTCGACCCGGAAGGGATGATGAATCCCGGCAAGATCGTCCACCCGCACCGCATGGACGACCGTTCCCTGATGCGTTACAAGCCGGGCTATGCGGCGTTGCCGGTGGAGACGGCGCTCGACTGGTCGGCATGGGGCGGCCTCACCGAGGCCGTCGAGATGTGCAACAACAACGGCACCTGCCGGAAGTCGAACCCCGGCGTGATGTGCCCGTCGTTCCGGGCGACCCAGGACGAGAAGCACGTCACCCGCGGCCGCGCCAACACGCTTCGGCTCGCGGTGACCGGCCAGCTCGGACGCGACGCCCTGACCAGCGACGCACTCTACGAGACCATGGATCTCTGCGTCGGTTGCAAGGGCTGCAAGCGCGAGTGCCCGACCGGCGTCGACATGGCGCGCATGAAGATCGAGTTCCTTCACCACTACCGCAAGCGCCACGGCCTGCGGCTGAAGGATCGGCTGATCGGATACCTGCCACGCTACGCCCCGCTCGCCGGGCGGGTGCCGTGGCTCGCCAACCTGCGTGACGCGGTACCGGGCCTCGCGGCGCTGTCGGAACGGGTGGCCGGACTGAGCGCAGCCCGGAGCCTGCCGCGCTGGCGTCGTGACTGGTTCGGCTCCCGTGACGAGGACGTCTCGACCTCGCCGGAGCACGCGCGCGGCGAGGTTGCACTGCTCGCCGACACCTTCAGCCGCTGGTTCGAGCCCGAGAATCTGCGCGCCGCGATGCGCGTGCTGGTCGCCGCCGGCTATCGTGTGCACCTCGTCGAGCCCGCCGACGGCGGCCGGCCGCTGTGCTGCGGGCGCACCTTCCTCGCCGCCGGCCTGGTCGAGGAGGCACGCACCGAGGCGCGACGCCTGGCCGCGGCGCTCGCGCCCCACGTCGCCCGCGGGGTGAGCATCGTCGGCCTCGAGCCGTCGTGCCTGCTGACGCTGCGCGACGAGTTGACCGTGCTGCTGCCGGCGCACGAGGTCGAGGGCTTGCCGGCGCGGGCGCGCCTGCTCGAGGAGTTCCTCGCCGACGAGCACGCGGCCGGACGGCTCGCGCTGCGCCTGCGCGCGCTGCCGCAGCGCTTCGCCCTCCTCCACGGCCACTGTCACCAGAAGGCCTTCGGGGCCATGCCCGCGGTGCAGACCGTGCTCGGGCTGATCCCCGAGCTCACGGTGCAGACGGTGGAATCGAGCTGCTGCGGCATGGCCGGGGCCTTCGGCTACGAGGCCGAGCACCAGGCGGTGTCGATGCGGATGGCGGAGATGGACCTGCTACCGGCGGTGCGCGCCGCCGGTCCCGACACCATCCTCGTCGCCGACGGCACCAGCTGTCGCCACCAGATCGCCGACGGCGCCGGACGCGAGGCGATCCACGTCGCGCGCGTCCTCGAGCGCGCGCTCGCCGACCCGCACCAAGCTCCGTAGCCCGGACGAAGCCCCGTAGCCCGGACGAAGCTTCGCTTCGTCCGGGATAGAAAGCCTCGCCCCCGCGCCGGCCGATCAGCCGGCCGCGGCCTCCGCCCACCACGCCCCACCGAGCACCATGCCGGCCAGCGCGAGTCCACGCTCGGCGGTTCGCTTCTCGCCCTTGACGTCGTAGAGGTCACGCGGCGTCTCGTCGACGCGCAGCACGGTGGCGTCGCCGGGAGTGCCGACGGTGAGCGAGCCGAGCTCCGGGCGACGGATGGCGCGGGCCGGTCCCTCGGTCGAGGCGCGAACGACGTCCGAGAGGCTCATCCCGACGTGCATCAGCTTGGTCATGGTGACCAGCTGATCGTAGGCAGGGCCGTTCTCGCTCAGGATGTGGACGTCGCTCGAGATGCAGTCGGGCATGAAGCCGCCGGCCAGCATCCGCTCGGCGGTGGCGAAACCGAACGAGCCGCCGCCGTGGCCGATGTCGAACAGCACCCCGCGCTCGCGCGCGGCGATGATCTCCTCGCGCACGGCACCGTCCTCGCGCGCCGGCGCGCTCGGGAACGGGCGGAAGCAGTGGGTCAGCACGTCGCCCGGTCGCAGCCGCGAGACGACCTCCATCCGACTCGGCGGCGGCCGGTCGAGGTGGCACATGACCGGTAGTCCGGCCGCCTCCGCGACCTCGATGGCGATGTCGAGCGGGGCGACCCCGCGCCCACCGCTCGCGATCAGCCCGACCCGGACCTTGATGCCGACCACCAGGTCGGGGTGGGCGCGCGCGGCGTCCAGGCAGTCCTCCGGATGCAGCAACCGGAGGTCGCCGCACTCCCCCACCATGACGTTGTGGCTGAAGGCGTAGATGCCCGGGAAGGAGACGTTGAGGTAGGCGTAGATCCGCGGTGCGGCGGGCTCGATGACGTGCTTGCGAAAGCCGTGGAAGTTGCCGGCGCCGGCGCTGCCCGCGTCGACCAGGGTGGTGGTACCGGCGCGGCGCGCGTAAGCGGTCGGGTCGACGCCGAGCGAGGTGCCACCCCAGTAGATGTGGGTGTGGAGGTCGATCAGCCCGGGCGTGACCACCAGGCCCGACACGTCGCGCACCTCGCGGGCGCCGCCACCGTCGATGGAGCTCGCCACCGCGGCCACCTTCCCGTCCGCGAATGCGACGTCCATCGTCGCGTCGATGCCGTTGGCGGGGTCGATGACCCGGCCTCCGCGAAGCAGCAGATCGTGCACGTCACGCCCTCTGGTCGAACGATGCGCGAGTATCCCACGCAGCGGATCGGGCGGATAGCCTGCCGCCGGGGCGAATCAGCCGTCGCCGTGGGTCTCGGCCAACGCCACCAAGCGCGCCAGCGCCACCTCGAGCGCCGCGGGCGACTCCGCGCGCACCGTCGCGTGACCGACCTTGCGCCCCGCGCGGGGGCTCTTGGCGTAGTCGTGCAGATGGGCGCCGCCGATCGCGAGCACCTCACGCGCCGGCGGCATCGCGCCGATGAAGTTCACCATCGCCGCGTGGCCGACCGCGTCCACCGCACCCAGGGGCAGGCCGAGCACCGCGCGCACCTGGTTCTCGAACTGGCTGGTCTCGGCGCCCTCGATCGACCAGTGACCGGAGTTGTGGACCCGCGGCGCGATCTCGTTGGCGAGCAATCCCGCCCCGGTGTCGAACATCTCGAGCGCCAGCACGCCGACGTAGTCGAGATGCTCGAGGAGGCGCGCGACATGGGCGACCGCCTCGTCGCGACTCGGATCGCCGGGCCGGGAGCGAGCCACCCGCAGGATACCGCCCGCGTGCGCGTTCTCCGACAACGGATAGAACGCGCAGTCGCCGTCGGCACCACGCACCGCGATCACCGAGACCTCGCGGCGAAAGGCGACGAAGGCCTCGACGATGAGGCCGCCACCACCGAGGCGCTCCACCGCGCCGGGCAGGTCGGAGGCGTCGCGCAGAACCGCCTGCCCCTTGCCGTCGTAACCGAGCCGGCGCGTCTTGAGCACCGCGGGCAGACCGAGCCGCGCCACCGCCGCCTCCAGGTCCGCCTGCGCGTCGACCGCGGCGAACGCGGGGGTGGGGATGCCGAGCGTCGTGAACAGGGTCTTCTCGGCAATCCGGTCCTGGGCTGCGGCGAAGGCGCGCGGGCCCGGCCGCACCGCGAGCTCGTCGGCGGCGAGCGCCTCGAGGCTCGCCACCGGCACGTTCTCGAACTCGCAGGTCACCGCGTCGAGCCCGGTGGCGAAGCGTGCGAGCGCTCGGGCGTCGTCCCACGGCTCGACCACGTGCTCGGCGACCGCGCCGGCACCGGCATCCGGCGACGGATCCAGCACCCGCGGCCGCACCCCGAGCGGATGGGCGGCCAGCGCGAGCATGCGCGCGAGCTGTCCGCCGCCGAGGATTCCGAGCCTCATGCCGGTTCCCGCGGGTCGGGTCGCGACAGCACCTTCTCGGTCTGCCGGGTGCGAAACGCCTCCAGGGTCGCCCGCAACGCCGGGTACTTGTTGCCGAGGATGGCGGTGGCGAGCAGCGCCGCATTGGTGGCGCCGGCCTGCCCGATGGCGAGCGTGCCGACCGGCACCCCGGCCGGCATCTGCACGATGGAGAGCAACGAGTCGACGCCGGCCAGCATCCGCGACCGCACCGGCACCCCGAGCACGGGCAGCGCGGTCTTCGCCGCCGCCATCCCCGGCAGGTGCGCCGCGCCGCCGGCGCCGGCGATGATCACCTCCAGCCCGCGCTCGGCCGCGGTCGCCGCGTACTCGAACAGCAGGTCGGGGGTGCGATGGGCCGACACCACCCGCACCTCGTGCGGCACGCCGAGCTCCTCGAGCGTGCGCGCGGCGGGCTCCATCGTCTCCCAGTCCGAGGTCGAGCCCATGATGATCCCGACCAGAGGGGTTGCCGGGAGACGTCGCCGCGCGCTGGCCATCTCAGACCCTCCGCGCCGAGTCGACCGCCGCCAACGCCTGGGGCAGGACGCGCGCGAACGCGGCGCGCTCCTCGGCGGTGCCGACGGTGACCCGGATGCAGCGGTCGAGCGGCGCCACCCCCGGCATGCGCACGAAGACGTCACGGGCCTCGAGCGCGCCGAGCAGCGCCCGCGCGCGCTCACCGTCCCCGGTATCGAGGGCCACGAAGTTGGTCGCCGAAGGCAGCGCGCCGAGACCGAGCCCGGCGGCGAGGGCGGCGTACTCCGCGCGTCCGCGCTCGACCTCCGCGACCACCGAGGCGACGAAGTCCGGATCCTCGAGCGAGGCCAGCGCGCCCGCCTGTGCCACCCGGTTCACGCCGAAGTGGTTGCGGATCTTGCTCATGCCGACGACCACCTCCGGCGCCGCCACCGCGTAGGCGATGCGCGCGCCGGCCATGCCGTGGGCCTTGGAGAAGGTGCGGGTGCGAATCACCCGTGGATCGGCGAGGTCGATGTCCCAGCGTGCCTCGGGCGGCGCGAACTCGATGTAGGCCTCGTCGAGGATCAGCAGGCAGCGCTCGGGCAGGCGCGAGACGAAGGCGCGCACCGCGTTGGCATCGTGCCAACCCCCCATGGGGTTGTCGGGGTTGGCGAGGAACACGAGCCGCGCCCGTCTCGCGTGGGCGGCCTCGACCAGCGCGTCGAGATCGATGCGATCGTCGCGATAGGGCACCAGGTGCAGATCCGCGCCATGACCGTTCACGTGGTAGTTGAACGTCGGGTACGCGCCGCGCGAGCTGATCACCGCCACCCCGGGCTCCGCCACCATCCGCACCACCACCCCGAGCAGCTCGTCGATCCCCGCTCCGAGACACACGCTGTCGGTGCCGACGCCGAGCCGCTCGGCGAGCGCGCCACGCAGATCGTGGCCCTCCGGATCGCCGTACCAGGCCAGGTGCTCGAGCGCCTCGCGCATCGCCACCGCGGCGCGCGGCGACACCCCGAACGCGCTCTCGTTGGCCCCGAGGCGCAGCGCGAACGGCCGCCCGCGCCGACGCTCGATGGCTTCCGGCCCGACGAAGGGGATGGTGGCCGGAAGCGATTCCAGCAACGGGGTGAACGGCAGACGTGAATGGCTCATCGGCGCTCCGGCTCCTCGGGCCTGCTCCCGGCTCGCGCGCCGGATTCCCCCGGTCGGGCCGCGCGCCCACCGGCATGCCGAACGGTGACGATGCATCGCCCGGGGGGCGAATTGTGCCGGCATTTTCGCCACCCGCAAGCCCCGCTCCGCCCGCCGCGGCGAAACCGCGAGGCGCCAGAGGTTGGCGCTGCCAGCGTCTGGGCGTAGCGTGTCCGACCGCGCAGCCACCGGAGGCCTAACCATGCCCGACCCGAGCGCCACCGACGCCTTCGCCGGCGTCGCCAGCCGCCGCAGCCCGGTCTATGGCCTCTCCGGGGCGGTGGTGAGCGGCCATCCGTCCGGCAGCCTGGCCGCGCACCGAGTGCTCGAGGCGGGTGGCTCGGTGGCCGATGCGCTCATCGCGTGCTCGGCAGTGCTGTGCGTGGTGATCCCGCAAGCCACGGCCCTCGGCGGCGACGCCTTCGTCCTCGTCCACGACGCCACTCGGGGACGCACCGAGGCACTCGATGCGTCGGGCACCGCGCCGGGCGCGGCGACACCATCGCGATTCCCCCACGGCATCGAACCGCGTGGCGCGGCGGCGGCGACCGTGCCCGGCCTGGTCCGCGGCTGGGAGGCGCTGCACGCGCGCCACGGCCGATTGCCGTGGGCGTCGCTGTTCGCCGACGCAGTGCGTGCCGCCGAGCGCCACCCCGCGTCGCGATTGCTCGCCTCCGGCGCGGCGCTCGCACGCGACGCGCTGGCCGCGGACCCCGGCTCGAGCGCGCAGTGGCTGCGCGACGGTCGCCCGCCGCAGCCGGGCCAACCGGTCGAGCAACCGGCACTCGCCGACACCCTTCGCGCCATCGCCGCGGACGGAGCCGACGCCTTCTACCAGGGCGCGATCCCGGCGTCTCTGTGCGCCGCGGCCGCGCGTCGCGGCGGGCTCCTGACCCCGGACGACCTCGCCGGGTTCGCGGTGCGCTGGACCACGCCGCTCACCGGGCGCTATCGCGACGTCACGGTCGAGGTGATGCCGCCGCCGTCGTACGGTCTGCTCCTGCTGCTGCAGCTCGCCCTCCTCGACGGCCTCCCGCGGGCGCGGCTCGCCGCCGGGGACGTCGAGCGCCTCGAGCTGCTGATCCGCGCCGCGCGCGCGAGCCTCGACCACGCGCAGGGTGCGATCGCCGATCCCGCGCTGGCCGAGGTGCCGCTCGACGCGCTGCTCGGCCCGGCCGCGGTGGAGCGCCTGCGTCGAGCGCTCGCCGGGCCGCCCGCGCCGGCCCGAGCGCACGCTACCGGCGGCACCTCGGCGATCGTGGTCGCCGATGCCGAGGGCAATCGCGCGAGCATCGTGCAGAGCGTGTTCCACCCGTTCGGCTGCGCGGTCCTCGACCCCGGTACCGGCATCGCGCTCAACAACCGCATGTGTGGGTTCAGCACCGCGGCGGACTCGCCGAACGTGGTCGCCCCGGGCAAGCGCCCCGCGCACACCCTGAACCCGGTGCTGGCGCGGCGCGACGACGGCCTGGCGTGGGCGCTGGCCACCCCGGGGGGACCGAGCCAGACGCTCACCCTGACCCAGGTGCTGGTCAATCTCCTCGACCGCGGACAGGACGTCGCCACCGCCATCGAGGGCCCGCGCTGGAGCATCGATCTCGGCGGGCAGACCCTGCTCGAGGACGGCTATCCGTCCGCCGTCGACCACGCGCTCGCCGCCGGCGGCACTGCGGTCACCCGGGCGAGCGGTGCGCTCTACTTCGGCTCGGTGAAGCTCGTCGAGCGTCGCCCCGACGGCACCCTGCTCGCATTCGCCGACCATCGACGCGAGGCCTTCGCGCTCGGCCTCTGAAAGCCCCCACGACCGGCGGTCGCGCGCTCGGGACGCGAACGGGAGGAACCGTGCGCTGAGCCTGTCGAAGCGTATCTTCAATCCTCGCCGGCCGTGCCACTCCTGGCTCGGCGCCACGGCTCGACGGTAGTGCTCGGGGATACGCTTCGACAGGCTCAGCGAGCTAGCAAAGCCGCAGCCACTGAAATCAGATCGTTACGTGTAGTTCGATGAAATGGTGGACTCGAGGTGGCGGGGCTTCCGGCCCCCCACTACATTCAACACATCCGGGACGAGGCCGACACAGGACGCGGGGTCGATCTTGCCCCGGACCACGGGCCGCGCCGACCCGATGCGCAGCGGGGCAGCGGCGACCTCGCGCCTGCACGCCACGGTCGCTGACCGACCACCGCCCGGGAGGATTGGATGCCGATGACCGCTCTCGCCCGCCGCCTCGCAGTCGTGGCGATGTCGATACTCGGTCTCGTCGCCGCATCGTCGACCTTCGCGCGGCAGGGGCCGCCGCCGCCTTCACAGCGTCTGGGCCTCGCGCCGAAGGCCGCAGTCCCGGTCCTCGTCTTACCGGCGGTCGACGCAGCGGCCGAGCGGGAGCGCTCGCTCACCCGCTCGGCCAAACCCGGCGTGCCGGTTCGGGTCGCCCTGCCCCAACCCGTCGACATCACCCCGGCGCGCGACGGGGTGTGGACCGAGGTGGCAGGCGGGCGCCTGTGGCGGCTGCGGTTCCGCTCGAGCGGCGCGACCGACCTCTCGTTCGGGCTCGACCGTTTCGCGATTCCCGCCGGCGCGGAGCTCTACTTCGTGAGCCACAGCGAGCGGCTTCCCTACTATCAGGGGCCGTACACCAGCGCCGACGTGCGCCCCCACGGTCAGCTCTGGAGCCCGGTCGTGCCCGGTGGCGACGCGAGCCTGGAGCTCTGGGTCCCGGGTGGCGCCAAGGGCGCGCTCGACCTGCACCTCGGCCAGGTCTCGCTCGGCTTCTCCGACGCGTTTCGCCTCGACGGCGGTCCGGGCTTCAAGCTCGGGAGCTGCAACGTCGACGTCGTCTGCGCCGCCGGTGACGGCTGGCGGGACCAGATCCGCAGCGTCGCGCGCTACGTCGTCGGCAGCGGAATCCAGTGCACCGGGCAGATGGTCATGGATGCCCACGGCAGCTTTCGACCGCTGTTCCTGACCGCCGCGCACTGCGAGATCACGCCGAGCAACGCGGCCACCGTCGTCACCTACTGGAACTACGAGTCGCCGACCTGCGGCGCGCAGAGCGGCGGGACGCTCGACCAGAGCGTCTCCGGGGCGACCCATCTCGCCGGGCGGGAGGACGTCGATTTCACCCTGATCGAGCTCGACAGCAGGCCCCCTGACGCGTTCGGCGTGCACTGGAGCGGCTGGGATCGGAGCGGCGCCATCCCGACCGGCGGGGTCGCCATCCATCACCCGGCCGGCGACGAGAAATCGATCAGCTTCGACACCGACCCGCTGACCATCGTCCCCAACTGCACCATCGGCAGCGGGCCGAGTGACACCCACTGGCGGGTCGGCAACTGGGAGACCGGTACCACCGAGGGCGGCTCCTCGGGTGGCGGGCTCTGGGATCCGGTCTCGAAGCTGCTGGTCGGCTTCCTGTCCGGAGGCGCCGCGGCCTGCGGCAACCAGGAGTCGGATTGCTTCGGGCGCCTCGCGAGCGCCTGGACCGGCGGCGCTGGGGACGACGAGCGACTGGCACCCCACCTGGACCCGCTCGGCCTCGCGCCCAATACCGTCGCGGGCGACGACCCCGAAGGCTTCGCCCTGGCGGCCGAGCCCGTCTCGCGGCTGGTCTGCGGCGGCACCGACGCCACTTACACCGTCCACGTCGAGGCGCTGGCCGGGTTCGGCGGCGACGTCGCGCTCGGCGTTGTCGACCCACCGACCGGGGCCAGCGTGACCTTCGCGACGCCGACGCTGACGCCGCCCGCCTCCACCACGTTGACCATCGCGCAGACCGCCGAGGTTTCGCCAGGTGCCTACACGATTCTGGTCCGCGGCACCGGCCAGCCCGGCAGCGCGCCGACCAAGGACCTCCCGCTCTCTCTCACCGTCACCAGCGCGGCCCCCGACGCCCCGACCCTGCTCGGCCCCGTCGATGGTGCCAGTCAGCAGCTCGCGACGCTGACGCTCTCGTGGTCGAGCATCGCCGCCGCCGCGCAGTACGAGGTGGAGATCGCAACCGACTCGGGCTTCACCGCGATCGTGCAGCGCCACGTGGTGGCGTCCACCAGTCTGCAGGTGACATTGGAGCCGGACACGACGTACCACTGGCGCGTGCGTGGCACCAACGGCTGCGGCGACGGCGTGTTCTCGAGCCCGTCCACCTTCACCACCGCTGTCATGCTCTGCCGCGAGCCCGGAACCGCTATCCCCGACGACGACCCCACCGGCCTGGCGGACGCCCTGGTGGTGACCGCGCCCGGGACGATTGCGGATCTCGACCTGACGCTCGACGTCACCCACACCTGGGTCGGCGACCTCACGATCAGGCTCCGACAGGAGCCGGGCGGCACCGAGGTGACGCTGTATACCGCCGCCACCTGTAGCCAGGAGGACATGGGCGTGCGCTTCGACGACGAGGCGTCGGCGCCCGCGGTCGGCGCCTGCGCGAGCTCGGCGCCCGCGGTCGGTGGCGCACTGCGCCCGGTCGGCGCGCTCTCGGGCTTCGACGGCGGCGCACTCACCGGGACCTGGACGCTCACCGTGTCCGACCACGCCGCGGCCGACGTCGGCACACTCGATCGCTGGTGCCTGGTTCCCACGCGCGCCACCGGCACCCTCGAGGTCACGCGAGCCGGCGCCGGCAGCGGCTCGGTCTCCGGCCCGGGCATCGACTGCGGCACCGACTGCACCGAGCCGCAAGTGCTCGGTCAGCCGGTCGAGTTGCAGGCGACCGCGGCGCAGGGCTCGACCTTCGCCGGGTGGACCGGCTGCGACGCGATCGCCGGCGCGACCTGCACCGTCACGCTCGGCGCCGACCGCACCGTCACCGCCGCGTTCGATGTCGAGGCGCCGACGCCACCACCTGCCACCACCGACACCGACGACGGGTTCCTCGAGCTGATCATCCAGATCATCAGTGGCACGCGCCGGCCGAGCCCGTGAGCCGGCCATCTCGCCGAGGCGCGACCATGGCGGCGCGCCGCGCCCTCAGCGCAGATGGCAGGCCACCTGATGGCCCGCCTTCACCTCGCGCAGCGCCGGCATCTCGCCACGGCAACGCGCCTCGGCGTAGGGGCAGCGGGTGTGGAAGCGGCAGCCCGAGGGTGGGTTGACCGGGCTCGGCACGTCACCCTTGAGCAGCACGCGCTCGCGCTTCACCGCCGGGTTGGGGATCGGCACCGCCGACAGCAGCGCCTCGGTGTAGGGATGCAGAGGCTCGCGGAACAGCGTGCGCTTGTCGGTCATCTCGACGATCTGGCCGAGGTACATCACCGCGATGCGATGGCTGATGTGCTCGACCACCGCGAGGTCGTGGGCGATGAAGAGATAGGACAGCCGGTACTCCTCCTGCAGATCCATCAGCAGGTTGACGACCTGCGCCTGCACCGACACGTCGAGGGCGGAGACCGGCTCGTCGCAGACGATCAGGCGCGGCTGCAGCGCGAGCGCCCGCGCGATGCCGAGGCGCTGGCGTTGGCCACCGGAGAACTCGTGCGGATAGCGGGTCACCTGCTCGGGGCGGAGCCCGACCCGGTCGAACAGCGCGGCGACGCGCTCGGCCCGCTCCGCGGCGCTCCCCACGCCGTAGTTCTTCAGCGGCTCGGCCACGATGTCGCCGACGCGCATGCGCGAGTTGAGCGACGAGTAGGGATCCTGGAACACGACCTGGAGATGGCGCCGCCACGGCCGCATCGCCTCGCGCGGCAGACGGGTGATGTCCTCGCCCTCGACCACCACCGAGCCGTCGGTCGGCTCGATCAGGCGCAGCACCAGCTTGCCGGTGGTCGACTTGCCGCAGCCGCTCTCGCCGACCAGGCCGAGGGTCTCGCCCTCGGCGAGCGTGAACGACACGCCGTCCACCGCGTACACGTGACCGACGGTGCGCGAGAGCAGACCACGCCGGATCGGGAAGTGCTTCTTGAGGCCGTCGACCGCGAGCAACGGCTCGGCGGTGCGCACCGGTGCGGGCTCAGCCATCGAGGTCCTCCGCGAGGCGGCGGGCCTCGAAGCAGGCCACCCAGTGGCGCGGCTCGACCTCCTCGAGCGGCGGATAGCTCGCGCGGCAGCGCTCGGTGGCGTGCGGGCAGCGGTCGGCGAACGTGCACCCGGGTGGAAGATTGGTGAGCGCGGGCACGATGCCCGGGATCTCGGCCAGGCGCTTGCGCTCGGCGATGCCGGCCACCGCCCCACCGAGATCCGGGATCGAGGCGAGCAGGCCGCGGGTGTAGGGATGCAGCGGCCGCGCGAACAACGGCCCGACGTCCGCTTCCTCGACCTTCTTGCCCGCGTACATCACCACCACGCGCTCGGTGGTCTCGGCCACCACCCCCAGATCGTGGGTGATCAGCACCACCGCGGTGCCGAGCCGCTCGCGCATCTCGTTGATGAGCTCGAGGATCTGGGCCTGGATGGTGACGTCGAGCGCGGTGGTCGCCTCGTCGGCGATGAGTACCTTCGGATTGCACGACAACGCCATCGCGATCATCACCCGTTGGCGCATCCCGCCCGAGAGCTGGAACGGGTACTCCTTGAGCCGGCGCCGGGGCTCCGGGATGTGCACCAGGCGCAGCATCTCCTCGGCCTTGTCGAGCGCCTCGCGGTCGCCGAGCCCCTGGTGTAGCCGCACCGCCTCGGCGATCTGGCGTCCGATGGTCAGCACCGGATTCAGCGACGTCATCGGCTCCTGGAAGATCATCGAGATCTCGTTGCCGCGGATGCGCCGCATCTCGGGCTCGCCGAGCGCCAGCAGGTCGGTCTGGCCGAGATGCATCCGCTCGGCTCGGACCTCTCCGGGGGGCTCCTCCACCAGCCGCATCACCGACAGCGCGGCCACGCTCTTGCCGCAACCGGACTCGCCGACGATTCCGAGCGCCTCGCCGCGATGCACCGAGTAGGTCAGCCCGTCGACCGCGCGGACCATGCCCTCGAAGGTGCGAAAGCGGGTCCGCAAGTCGCGGACCTCGAGGACGACCTCGCGCTCGGCGGACTGCGCCCGCGCCGACGCGGCGACTGGCTCTGCGGTGGTGCTCATCGCCTCCCACACCGGGCTCCAAGGAGCGCCGAGAGTAGCAGGCTCGAACCGCGCTCGCATGCATCCGTCCCGTCGGCCGTCCGGCGATCGCGGTCGGGCGGCCGCGCTTGTGGCCCCCTGCCCCGGCTGGCACACTCGCTCCCGGCGGGGGCGCCGTCCATGCGGCCGGCAGCCCCCACGCACTCGCGTCCGCGCCGGCCGCGCGCCGGCCGCGCCCACGACTCCTGAAGAAGCTCGGAGGGGGAGAACATGCACCCGACTGTCTTCTCGCGATCGCTGCTCGCCGCGAGCGTGCTCGCGCTCGCCGGATCCGCCGCCACCCAGGTGCAGGCGGACCCGAAGGTCCTCAAGGTCATCCCGTACGCCGACCTGAAGATCGTCGACCCGATCTGGACCACCGCGACGATCACCACCCACCACGGGTTCATGATCTACGACACCCTGATCGCCCAGGACGAGAACTTCCAGGTCCAGCCGCAGATGCTCGAGGGCTGGAAGGCGAGCGACGACAAGATGACCTGGACCTTCACCCTGCGCGACGGGCTGAAGTTCCACGACGGCGCGCCGGTGCGCTCGGCCGACTGCATCGCCTCGATCAAGCGTTGGGCGGAGCGCGACCTCGGCGGCCAGCTCCTCATCTCGCGCACCGAGTCGCTGGAGGCGGTCGACGACAAGACCTTCGTGCTGAAGCTCAACAAGCCGTTCGGTCAGGTCCTCGAGACCCTGGGCAAGATCTCGTCGAACATCCTGTTCATCATGCCGGAGCGCATCGCCTCGACCAGCTCCGCCGAGCAGATCAAGGAGACCATCGGCTCCGGACCCTACCGCTTCGTGCGCGAGGAGTGGGTGCCCGGAAGCAAGGCGGTCTACGCCAAGTTCGAGGACTACGTGCCGCGTAGCGAGCCACCGAGCATGCTCGCCGGCGGCAAGGTGGTGAAGGTCGACCGCGTCGAGTGGTACTACGTGCCGAACAAGTCGACCGCGATGGCGGCGTTGAACGCCGGCGAGTACGACTTCTACGAGGCGCCGTCGATCGACCTGCTGCCGATGGTGCAGAGCAATCCCAACATCACCGTGAAGGTGCTGAACCCGGTCGGCCTGCAGGTCGCGATGCGACCCAACACGGTCATCCCGCCGTTCGACAACGTCAAGGCACGCCAGGCGCTGCAGTACATCGTCGACCAGAGCGAGTACATGACGGCGATGGTCGGCAACCCCGACTTCTGGCGCGCCTGCCCGTCGCTGTTCTGGTGCGACTCGCCGGTGATGACCAGTGCCGGCGGTGGCGAGCGTCTGCTCACCAAGGACCTCGACAAGGCCAAGGCGCTGCTGGCCGAGTCCGGGTACAAGGGCGAGAAGGTGGTGCTGATGGACCCGACCGACCATCCGACCCACGCCGCCGCGCTGCTCACCGCGGCGAATCTCCGCAAGATCGGGATGAACGTCGAGGTCCAGGCGATGGACTGGGCGACCCTCACCTCGCGGCGCAAGTCGAAGAACCCGGCCGACGAGGGGGGCTGGAACGTGTTCCACACCCGCTTCGGCGGTGACGCCTCGTCGAACCCGATCACCCATCTCGGCACCAACACCGGCTGCGACAAGGCGTGGTTCGGCTGGCCCTGCGACGCCGAGGCGGAGAAGCTCAAGGAGGCATGGGTCGACGAGCTCGACGACGCCAAGCGCAAGGACGTCCTCGACCGCTACCACACCCGGCTGATGGAGGTCGCACCGTTCACCCCGGTCGGCCAGTACGCCATTCCTTCCGCGTACAGCAACAAGCTCGAAGGGGTGCTGCGCACGCCGACGATGGTGCTGTGGAACATCTCGAAGAAGGAGTGAGTCAGCGTTGAGCCACGGCCCGGGACGCAGGCCGCGTTCCGGGCCGTGACTGCGCGGCACCGCCGATGCTCACCTACGTCATCCGACGCCTGATCTCGACCATCCCGGTCCTGGTGGTGGTCGCGCTGTTCGTGTTCCTGCTGCTCCACCTCGGTCCGGGCGATCCCGCCGCGATCATCGCCGGAGATTTCGCCACGCCCGAGCACATCGCGCAGATCCGCGCCAAGCTCGGACTCGATCGACCGCTTCACGTGCAGTTCTTCGAGTGGGCCGGCCGCCTCGTGCAGGGGGATCTGGGCGTCTCGATCTTCAGCAACGTCCCGGTGGCGACCCTCATCCACCAGCGACTCGAGCCGACCCTGACCATGACCGTCACCACGATCCTGTTCGCGGTGGCGGTGGCGATTCCGAGCGGCGTCATCGCCGCCTGGCGCCGCGGGCGCCTCGCCGATCGCGTGGTCATGGTGCTCGCGGTGACCGGCTTCTCGCTGCCGGTGTTCGTGCTCGGCTACGTGCTCATCTATCTGCTCTCGATCAAGGCCGGCATGTTCCCCGTGCAGGGCTACGTTCCATTGAAAGAAGGTGTGTGGGCGTGCCTGCGCAGCCTCGCGCTGCCGAGCATGTCGCTCGGGCTCGTGCTGGTCGCGCTGATCGCGCGCATGACGCGGGCGAGCATGGTCGAGGTGCTGAACCAGGACTACATCCGCACCGCCCGGGCGAAGGGCCTGGCGCCGTCGCCGATCCTGATCATCCACGCGCTGAAGAACGCGGGAATTCCGATCGTGACCACCGTCGGTCTCGCGGTGGCGGTGCTGATCGGCGGCGTGGTGGTGACCGAGAGCGTGTTCGCGATTCCGGGAATCGGACGCCTCACGGTCGAGGCGATCCTGCAGAAGGACTATCCGGTCATCCAGGGCGTGATCCTGGTCTTCTCGTTCGTCTACGTGCTGGTCAACCTGCTGATCGACATGAGCTACGGCCTGTTCGACCCGAGGATTCGCTATGACGGCTAGGCCCCCGCACGGCGCTGCCAGGCCCGCCGAGATCCGCCGACGGCGCGCTGCTGGCAAGCCCGCGCGATGAGCGCGGCGCTGGAGCCCGAGGTCGGGGCGGCCACGGCGGAAGAACCCGCCACCGGCTCGCGCGCCTGGCGCTTCGTGCGGCGCAACCCCACCATCGTCGTCGGTGGGTTGATCCTCGCGCTGGTTCTCGGCGCCGCGCTCGCCGCCCCGCTGTTGGCCCCGATCGACCCGCTGGAGATCAACGTGCTGGTCCGGTTGCAGGGCCCGAGCGCCGAGCATCCCTTCGGCACCGACCACCTCGGACGCGACATCTGGAGCCGCACCGTGCACGGCGGCAAGGTGTCGTTGCTGGTCGGGGCGAGCGTCGCCGTCATCTCCAGCGCGCTCGGACTGTTCATCGGGCTGGTCGCTGGCTACATCACCATCGTCGACCGCATCGTCATGCGGATCATGGACGGCCTGATGTCGATTCCCTCGATCCTGCTCGCCATCGCGCTGATGGCGCTCGCCGGCTCGAGCATCGGCAACGTGATTTTCGCGATCACGGTCTCGGAGGTTCCCCGTGTGACGCGCCTGGTCCGCGGCATCGTGTTGAGCGTACGCGAGGAGCCGTTCATCGAGGCCGCGGTGGCCTCGGGAACCCGCACCTTCTGGATCATCGTGCGCCACATCCTGCCGATGACGGTGGCGCCGTTGATCGTGCAGGCGACCTATGTGTCGGCCGCCGCGATCATCTCCGAGGCGTACCTGAGCTTCCTCGGCGCCGGAACCCCGCCCGAGGTGCCGAGCTGGGGCAACGTGGTCGCCGAGGGACGGGACTTCTTCCCGATCGCGCCGTGGCTGATCCTGGTGCCGAGCGCGTTCCTCGCGATGACCGTGCTCGCGGTCAACATGCTGGGTGACGGCCTGCGCGACACCCTCGACCCACGCATCGCGCGCCGGATGTGAGCGCGCGCGGCGGCCCGACCGACTCGGGTCGTCCCCACTCCCTCAGCCGCCGAGCCGACCCTGCAGACGGGCGAGCGCCGACGACCGCGTGCGCCGCGGCTCGCCGGCGAGCGACAGCTCACCGAGCACGCGCTCGAGCGCGTCGATGCGCCCACCCACCGGCGGATGCGTGCTGGTGAACAGCCCGAGCGCGGAGCTGCCCTCCAGCGACGACAGCGTGACCAGCACGTGCAGCAGCCCGTAGGGGTCGTAGCCGGCGCGGGCCGCGAGCACCGCGCCGTCCCGGTCGGCCTGGAACTCGTCGCCCTGGTCGAGCCCGCGCGCGTAGATCGTTCGGCTCGCCGATACCGCGAGATCGGCGAGCGCCCCGCCCCTACCCACCGCGCTCTTGGCGAGATCCATCGCCAGCCCCATTCGCTCACGGGCGACGATCGCCTCCACGTGATGGCGGCGGAGGACGTGCGCCATCTCGTGGGCCAGCACACCACCGAGCTCGTCCTCGCTCCGCAGCAGCAGGAACAGCCCGCGGGTCAGGAACACGAAGCCACCCGGTGCCGCGAAGGCATTGACGGTGGCGTCGTCGAGCACCGCGAAGCGCCAGGCGAGCCCCGGGCGCTCCGACTGCAGCGCGATCCAGGTGCCGACGGTGCTCACGTAGCGCTGGACCTCGGGGTCACGAAGCGGCGGTGCGGCACCGAGGAGCACCGACGCCGCGGCGCGTCCCATCTCGCGCTCCTCCGCCTCGGTGTAGTCTCCGGTCAGCTCCTTGCGCCGCTCGACCACCTTGCCGATGGTCTGCGGCGCCTGCTCCAGCAACTTCTTGCCGAAGTCGAGCAGGCCCTGCGCCGCGACCGGGGCGGCGAATGCCGCCCCGACGAACGCCGCCGCCGCGACTCGCCGCGCGACACCGACCATCACGAGCCCTCCAGGTAGTCGACCCGGCGCGCGACCAGACCGGCGCTGCGAGCGTGGCCGCGAGCCGCGCCATCGTCGACCCGATGTCGCTCCAGCGCGTCGACGGCGCCGATGTCCGGCCGGGCGTTGGCGAGATCCTCGGCTCGCAGGCCGCGCACGCCCGTGGTCACGGTGCGCTGCTCGGTGGCCTGACCGCCGCCACCGACGAGCCCGGTCAGGGCACGCAGCAACGACGATCCGCCGCCGGCGGAGCCACCGCCCGACGCCGACCCGGCAGCGGCCGCGATGCGCACCCGGCTGGCCGGCACCCAGCCGTCCATCCCCCCGGACGCCACCACCCGCGCGCCGGGTCCGGACAACTCCAGCACCTGCACCGCCGACCCCGCCGGCAATCGGCCCACCA
This sequence comes from Ectothiorhodospiraceae bacterium, assembly GCA_024234875.1. Lineage (GTDB taxonomy): Bacteria > Pseudomonadota > Gammaproteobacteria > HK1 > HK1 > JACKNM01. The sequence goes on from JACKNM010000008.1 coordinate 131,812, forward strand.
CCCGCGCCAACGGGTCGGGGCCGGCACGCACCTGCACGTCCTGCAGCACCTGGCCCGGCTCCCCCTTCGCCGACGGCGAGCCGCTCGTCGTACGGGGGGCAGCAGCCGCGACCGGCGCCGCGCCGCGCAGACGGTCGCGGAGCGCGGCAGTGATCTCGCCGTCGGCTCGAAGTCCCTGGTCTGACTGGAAGCGCGCCACCGCGGCGCGGGTGCCGGCGCCGGCGACGCCGTCCGCGGGCCCGGGGTCGTAGCCGCGCTCGGCGAGCAGCGCCTGCACCTCGCGCACCAACGCGCGATCCGCGGCCGACGCCTCGCCGCCGACGCTCACCAGCACGACCAGACATCCGACCAACAGCAGCCGCGGCCAACGCCGGGCGGAAGGCCCGTGTCGCGGGGAAGGCGCGAGGTCGTTGTCCTGCACGGCACGACTCCTGGGCTCGGGTGGCGCGCAGGATAACCCGCGAGCAGGCGAGTTTCAGTCGATCGTCGTCGGCGCGTCCCGCGTCGTGCGCGTTCGCCCTACAATCCAGCCACCACCTCGCCGCCACGAGCCACGACGATGCCCACCGACGTCTACCCGTTCGAGTCCGAGATCGAGGTGCGCTTCGTCCGCTCGCCGGGCCCCGGCGGGCAGAACGTCAACAAGGTCGCCACCGCCGCGCAGCTCCGATTCGACGTCGCGAACTCACGCGTGCTGAGCGAGCCGGTGCGCGCGCGCCTCGCCGCGCTCGCCGGTCGGCGACTCACCGCCGACGGCGTGCTGGTCATCGACGCCCGCCGTTTTCGCACCCAGGAGCGCAACCGCCGGGATGCGATCGAGCGACTGGCCGAGCTGATCGAGCGCGCGTCGCAGCCGCCGAAGCCGCGGGTGCCCACCCGCCCGAGCCGCGCCGCCAAGGAGCGGCGCCTCGACGTCAAGCGCCAGACCGCCGCCCGCAAGCGCGCCCGTGTCAGGCCGCGCGGCGAGGACTGAGAGCCCCGCGACCGCCGGTCGCGCGCTCAGTCGCCGCCGCGCGCCGCCGCGCTGTGGGTCCGATTGCGCCCTGCCCGCTTGGCGGTGTAGAGCGCATCGTCGGCACGCTGCAGCAGTGACTCCGCATCCTCGTGCGACTCGCGCTCGGCCACCCCGAAGCTCGCGGTGACCACCACGCCGAGGTCCAACGGGTCGGCCCGCATCAGCGCCGAGCGGACACGCTCGGCATAGGCGGTCGCGGCCTCGAGGCCGGTGTCGGGCAACACCACCACGAACTCCTCGCCGCCGAGCCGCGCGGTGACGTCCTCGGTCCGCGATTCCCGCGCCAGTAGCCCGGCGAAGCAGCGCAGCACCTGGTCGCCAGCGGGGTGGCCGTGCTGGTCGTTGACCTGCTTGAAATGGTCGATGTCGCTCACCACCAGCGACAGCGGTCGCTCGTGACGGTCGGCCTGCGACAGCAGCACCGCCAGGCGCTCGTCGAGGAAACGGCGGTTGGCCAGCCCGGTCAGCGGGTCGGTGCGCGTGAGCGCCACCACCCGCTCGTTCACCGCCTGCAGCTCGGTGTTTCGCGTGCGCAGCTGCCCGCCGAGTCGCGCGAGCTCCGAGGCCACCGCGGTGATGCCGTCCAGCAGCTCGAGGTCACTCGGCCGCCACGCCTCGCCGAGCAGCAACCCGCACTCCGGCAGACGGTACAGACAGGCCGACACGCTCAGCTCGCGGTCGCGCGAGCGCAGGAAGTTCGCCACCGGCGCGCGCGGGTCGGTCGAGTAGACGAGCGCGAGGTCGCCACGGCTGCCGGGATCGAAGCAGTCCTCGAGCCGACAGGCGAGCGGCTCGTCGCCGAGGCGAAACGCCTGACGGAACGGGTGATTGGCACTCAGCAGGTGATGGTCGGCGGTGAAGGTGGCCGCCATCAGGGTGCGGTTGACCCGATTGGCGACGTAGGACTGGATCGCCTCGCCGGCCGAGGCCGGGAGCATGCTCGCGCTCGGTTGCGCGCTCGACTCGACGGCGGCGGGTACCGACACCGGGTCACGGGGACCGCCGCGTCGACTCATCGCCCGAGCTCCCCACGGCCGTCCGGGTCCAGCGGCGCCGGCGGCGCGACATGATGCCCCTGCAACCCGTCCACCCCCGCCGCGACCGCACCACGGCGCGCCGACTCGGTCTCCACCGCCTGCGCAATCACCGCCACGTCCAGGCCGCGCGCGATCCCGGCAACGGCGGTGATCGCGAACGCGGTGTCGCCATCGGCGGCAAGCCCCGCGGTGAACACCGGATCGAGCTTCACGTACGCCGGGCGTAGCAGTCGCAGCAGGGCGATCGCGCGCGCGCCGTGGCCGAAGTGGTCGAGTGCGAGCTCCCCACCGGCGCCCCGCAACCGCTCGGCCAGGCGCTCGGTGGCCGGACCGTGGGCGCGCGCATCGCGCTCGGACACCTCCACCACCAGCCGTGCCCCCCGCCCGGCCGGTGCGTCCGGGCGCCCGAGCTGTCGCAGTCGGGGCGCGACGGCCGAGTCGAGCCAGTGGTCGCGGTCGGGAGCGAGCAGGCTACCCGCCCCGAGATTGACTGCGAGGACGACCGCCGTGTCCGCGGCCTCCAGGGCATCGAGCACACGCGCGACCACCAGCCGGTCGAGGCGGGCGCCGAGCCCGAGGCGCTCGGCCATGCCGACGAAACGCGCCCCCGCGAGCATGCGACCGTCGTCGAGCGGCAGTCGCGCCAGCACCTCGTGATGGAGCAGCGCGTCGCCCGCGGCCGCGCGCACCGGCTGGGCGACCAGCGCGATCGCCCCCCGCTCGAGGTGGCTGACGAGAAGGCGGCGCCAGCCGTCCGCGCCGAGGGCGGCGAGCGGGTCGGTCGGCCCGCAGACCACGACCTCGAACGCGTGGCCCGAGCGACCCTGCGCGGTGCGTAGCGCCAGGTCCGCCGCCGCGCGGAGCGCGCCGACCGACTGCGCGCGATGGAAGGTGGCGATGCCGACCTGCACCTCGATGCCCGCCGCATCGGCACCGAGCGCGAGGGCATCGACGAGCGCCGCGCCGAAGGCCCGTGCATCGACGCCGTCGACGGCGGTGGCGAGCAGGGCCAGGTCGGCGTCGCCGACGCGGGCGGCAGAGGCGCCGTGGCGCTCGGCGAAGCCGAGCGCGCGGGCGGCCAGGTCGGCGAGCACGCGGTCGCGTGCAGCGACGCCGTCGCGCGCCAGCCGCTCGCGCAACCCCCCGAGATGGACGAACGCGAGCAGGCCGGGGCCCGACCCCTCGGGCTGAACCGCCAGCGCTTCCAGCTGCTCGTCGAGGGCACGGCGATTGGCGATCCCGGTCACCGGATCGGCCAGTGCCTGCGCCCGCAGCGCGTCGGCACGACGCGACTGCTCGTCGAGCATCTCCGAGACCTTGGTGGTCATCCGGTTCATCGCGCTCACCATGGTCCGCAACTCCGGGGCGCGCGGCAGCTCGCCGACCACCGGAAAGCGCCGCTCGGTGATCGCGCGCGCCTGGCGCTCGACCGCGCGCAGCGGGCGCAGCACCGCCGAGACGCCGACGATGCCGACCGCCAGCGCCACCGCGAAGGTCAGCGCACACCAGCCGAGGATGGCGCCGGCGCTGCGCCAGAGCTCGCGATAGGCGTGGCCGGGATGGCTCTGCACACGGACCGTGCCGCGCTGCGCCCAACCCGCCATCAGGGCCGCCTCGCCGGTCGGCGTCGCCAGCGGCAACACCGAGACGAACCACCCCGGGACACCGGCGACGCGGACCGCGAGCTCGCGCGCGACCAGCGCCGCGCCGTCCCGGTCCACCACCTCGATCCGGCGGTAGTCGCCGCGGTCGAACAGCGCGTCCACCATCGACTGCGCGATCAGCGGATCGTCGGACGCGCCACGGGTGGTGAGGGCGAGGCCGAGGAAGGTGGCGGTGTCCTGGGCGTGCGAGGCGAGCTGCGCGGACAGGTAGCCGCGGGTGCCGTGGACCGCCAGCGCGAAGGAGCCGACGAACACCGCGACGAACAGCGCGCCGAGCAAGGCCACGAGCTGACGGGACAGGGACATGCGAGACCACCTCGGCGCAGCGCTTCCACCGCCGCGCGCGGCGAGTTTAGCAGGGCCGAACGTCCCCGCCGCGCGGGCCCCGCCGCACCCCGTGGGCGCGGGGCGAGGCGCGGACGCGGCGCCTCACGGCGGCTCGCCCCACAGCGCATCGCGCAACCCGGACGCCCGCTCGGTACGGCGGGTGACGGCCTCGGCGAGCGCCGCCTCCGGCCCCCAGAGCGAGACCGACTCCCGTGCCCGGGTCAGCGCGGTGTAGAGCAGCTCGCGCGTGAGCACCGGGGTGCCCGGCTCTGCCAGCACCACCGCGACCGCCGCGTGCTCCGATCCCTGCGCCTTGTGCACCGTGGTGGCGAACACCGTCTCGTGCGCCGGCAGTCGCGCCGGGTGGACGGCGCGCACCCCGCCGTCGCGTCCTTCCAGGAACACCCGCGGCGCCCCGTCGGCCTCACCGTCCGGCAGCACCACCCCGACGTCGCCGTTGTAGAGGCCGGCGAGGTGATCGTTGCGCGTCACCATCACCGGCCGCCCCGGATACCAGCGCTGGCTCGGCTGCAGCAGGCCGGCGGCGCCCGCCGCCGCCTCCACCGCCGCCCCGATCCGCTCGGCGCCGAGCGGCCCGCGCCGCAGCGCGCAGAGCACCCGGAACCGACCGAGCGCGGCGAGGACCTCGGCCGGCGACGCGCCGGTGGTGATCGCGTCGAGATAGGGGCGATAGCCCTCGAGCGCCGCCGCCACCAGCGCACGCGGCGGCGCGGCGTCGGCCGGGGTCGGCTGCCAACGGACCTCCTCGCCGGACGCGAGGACCGCCAGCACGGCATCGAGGTCACCGGCGTTGACCGCGCCAGCGAGCGCCGCGAGGGACGAGCTGGCGGCGAATCGCCGTGGCTCTCGCAACAGGACGACCGACTCCGCCAGCGGCCCGGGCGCTCGCTCGGCGGCCGGCACCGGCGCCCCCACCAGGCGCCCGATGCGGGCGGCGAACGCGCGACCCGGTCGCCCGGCGCCGGCGCAGATGTCGGCCAGCACCGCTCCGGCCTCGACCGACGCGAGCTGGTCGCGGTCGCCGAGCAACACCAGACGCGCCCGCTCGGGCAGCGCCTCGAGCAGCCGCGACATCATTCCCAGGTCGACCATCGACGCCTCGTCGACCACCACCACGTCGTGCACCAGAGGATTGCCGCGGTGATGGCGGAAGCCGCGCCCTTCCCCGCGCGCACCGAGCAGCCGGTGCAGCGTGGTGGCCGGCGGCGGCGGGGTGGCGCCGACGCGGGCGACCGCGTCGGTGAGGACCTCGTCGATGCGGGCGGCGGCCTTTCCGGTCGGCGCCGCGACCGCGATGCGAGGCGCCTCCCCCGACGCCGTCGGGTGCAACTCGGCGAGGAGGCCGATGATTCGCGCGACCGTGGTGGTCTTGCCGGTGCCCGGCCCGCCGGACACCACGCAGAGGCCGCGGGTGAGCGCGACGGCCGCCGCGACCCGCTGCCAGTCCGGCGCCGACCCGGACCTCGGGGCCGGGAAGGCGCGCTCGATGGCGCGCGCCGCCACCGCGTCGTCGATCGCGATCTCGGTGCCGGCGCGGGCGCGAAGCGCGGCGGCGAGCGCCTGCTCGGCGCGGTGCAGGCGCGCGAGATACAGCCGACCACCGCGGTCGAGCACCAGCGGCGTGGTGTCGTCCCCATCGCCGACCACCGACGACGCGGTGAGCGCGGCGAGCCAGGTGTCGAGGGGGGGCGCCCGCGGCCCCACGCCGCCGTCACCGGTCGGCCGTCCGGCGACCCGCGCGAGATCCACGCACACGTGGCCGATGCCGACCGCCCGGCTCGCGAGGCAGGCGGCGAGCGCCACCGAGGCATCGGCCGCCGGATCGAGCCGGGCCACGAGGTGGGCGAGCGCGAGGTCGAGATCGTCGATGCCGCCGGCGGCACGCAAGTCCTCCAGCGCATCGAGCATCGCCGCCACGCTCATCGCCCGCCTCCGGCCAGGTAGTCGTCGAGTGCCCGCACCAGGGTCGGCGTCGGACAGTCGTGGAACACCCCCTGGTCTGCCCCGCGCCGCGGCTCCATCCCGCGCAGGAACAGGTAGAGGACGCCGCCGAAATGGCGACTCTGGTCGTAGCCCGGCACCCGCAGGCGCAGATACCGGCTCACCGCCACCGTGTAGAGGAGGTACTGCAGTCGATAGCCCTCGCGGTCCATGACCGGTGGCAGCAACGCGGCGGCGTAGTCGTCCGCGCCCGGTCCGAGCCAGTTCGACTTGTAGTCGACGATCCAGTACCGACCGCCCGCCTCCATCACCAGATCGACGAAGCCGCGGACGAAGCCCGAGATCGGCGCGAAGCGCAGGCTGGCGGCGGCACCGTCGTGGCCGTGGGACGAGAGCACCCGGGCGAGGCCGCTGTCGCGCAGCCGGGTCACCGGGAAGTGGAACTCGAGCTCGACCACCCGGGCGGCGGCGGGCACGTCGCGCAGGCGAATCGCGGCATCCGCGACCAGCGGGGTGTCGAGCACCGCCGCCAACCCGCTGGCCACGTCACCGGCCCAGGCCGTGTCGATGCCGTGCGCGGCGAGCTGCTCGCGGGCCACCGCCTCGATACGGGCATGGTCGGCGCACGGGAAGTCGAGCCGCTCGAGCACCGCGTGCAGGCAGGTGCCGGCGCGGGCTCCGCGCGGGAAGGCGTGCATCCCCTGTCCGGGGGCGCCGCCCACCGGTCCCGGTGGACCGCGGTGCGCGTCGTGGTCGCGGCCGTCGTCGCGCGGATCGTGGCTCGCGAGCGCGGTGAAGCTGGTCACCCGTCGCGACTCCGACAGCGCCCCGGGAAAGGTCCGCGCCTCGAGGCGCGCGAGGTCGGAGCCGACCCGCGGCACCGTCTGCGGGCCGTGGTCGGGCCGCGGGAGGGGATGCACCGCGATCGAGCCGGGCACCGTCGCCGCGAGCTCGGCGCACTCGGCCACGCGCGCCGGCCAGTCGTCGACGGCAATCGGCGTCGCGTCGTCGGGGGTCGCCGGCGGGTGGAGCAGCCGGGCGAGCCCCGAGGCGCCGGCGTCGACCGCCCCGCCCCAGGCGACGTAGAGGCGGCAGCTCGCCCGCGTCAGCGCCACGTAGGCGAGGCGGAGCGTCTCCGCCAACGCCTCGCCGCGCGCCGCGGTCACGATCTCGGGCGGGATCGCGGGCCCGAGATGCAGCGACTCCCGGCCACCCGCCTCGACGTCGTGCCAGACCAGCGGCTCGTCGCCGTCGAGCGGCTTGCCCGCGTCCCAGAGGTCCGGGCACAGCACCACCGGGTACTCGAGTCCCTTGGAGCGATGAATGGTGAGGATCTGCACCAGGTTCTCGTCGCTCTCGAGTCGTAGCTCCGCCGCCTCCCCCGCGCCCGGCTCGGCCCGGCGCGCCACCAGCCACCGCGCCAGCTGCTCGGGTGAGCGGGCGCCCGTCTCGGCCACCTCCTGGGCGAGCTCACCGAGATGGCGATAGTTGGTCAACGCGCGCTCGCCACCGGCGATGGCGAGCAGCCGGCGCGCGGTGTGGCACTCGTCCATGACCCGACGCAGCATCGGCGCGAATCCGTTGCGCCGCCAGGCGTCGTGCCAGCGCTGGAAACGGTCGAGAAGCCGCTCGAGCTCGGCGTCGTCGTCCAGCGTCCGCGCCAGAGTGGCGGCCTCCATGCCGACCAGGGCGGTCGCCCCGGCGGCGCGCGCGAGCCCCGGGTCGGCCGGCTCGGCCACCGCCAACAGCAGGCGCTCCAGCTCCTCGGCCTCGGGCGAGTCGAGCACGCTCTCCGGCGAGCGGAGCACGGCGGCGACCCCACGGCGCGCCAACGCCTCGCGAGCGCGGCGACCGTCGGTGTTGCGACGGACCAGGATGGCGATGTCGCCGCCGGCGAGCGACCGCTCACCGATCCGTGCCCGCCCGGTCGCCGCCAGGGCGAGCAACCGCGCCACCTCACCGGCCACCGCCTCGGCCACCGCGGCGCGCGCGGCGGTCTTCGTCAGCGGCTTCGCGCCCGGCTCCGGACCGAAGGTCCACAGCACCAGGGGCGTCGGCTCGTCGCCGTCGACGGCGAGCATCGGCGCGGCACGCGCCGCCGGCGCCACCGGACGGAAGTCGATGCCGTCGAGCAGGAACGGCCGCGACCCACGACCGAGGACCGCGTTGACCGCCTCGACCAGGGTCGGGACCGAGCGCCAGTTCTCGCCGAGGGTCCAGGCGCGGTCGACGTCGCGCTTGGCGGCGAGATAGGCGAACACGTCGGCGCCACGAAAGCCGTAGATCGCCTGCTTCGGGTCCCCGACCAGGATCAGGCCGTGCCCGGGTCGGGCGAAGACCCGGGACAGGATGCGGTACTGCACCGGGTCGGTGTCCTGGAACTCGTCGACGAGGGCGACGCGGAATCGCTCCGACAGCGCGCGCGCCAGGCCCTCACCGCCCTCGCCGGCCAGCGCGGCGTCGAGGTCGAGCAGCAGATCGCCGTACGACATCACCGCGCGGGCGCGCTTGCGCCGCGCGAGCTCCGGGCCGGCGAAGGCGAGGAGTCGTACCAGCAGGGCGCGCGTCCAGGCGACCTGCCCGGCCTCCAGGGCGACCAGCGCCGCGTGCCAGGCGCCGAGCACCGGGAGCAGGGGATGCTCGGGCGGCGGCTCGCCGGCCCGAGTGGCCAGCGCCACGCCGTCGGGGGTCAGGCGCTCGAGCCCCTTCGGCACGGTGGCGGGGACGGCGTCGACCGCGAGCGCGTCGTCGATCGTCCGCAGCGCGCGCTCCACGACGTCGCGACGCAGCCGCCGGCGGTCGAGGCCCGGCGCCGCCTCGATCGCCGCCGCGAGCCCGGCTCGCCCGTCTCCCCAGGCCACGCGCACTGCCGCGGTGGTGGCGCGGGCACGGGCTCGCAGCGCGGCGACGTCGACCGGCTCGCCGCCGTGCACCGCGAGCTCGGGGCGCCCCAGGTGTCGCACCGCGAATGCCGCCAGCTTGCCCGGGTCGAGCCTCGCCGCCAGTGCCGCCGCCGCCTCCTCCGGGGTCGCGGCCACCACCTCGCGCCGCCAGAAATCGTCGACGACCTCGCCGACCAGACCGCGGTCGTCGGCCAGCAGGTCGCGCTCGAAGGCGGTGCCGCTCTCGAAGGCGTGCTCCGACAGGACGCGCTGGCAGAAGCCGTGGATGGTGTGGACCGCCGCCAGATCGAGCTCGGCGATGGCACGCCCGAGCCGGGCCTCCACCGTGGCGCGCTCGCCGACCCGCGCCAGCGCCGCGACCAGCACCGGCTCATCGGCCTCCGAGCCGTCCGCGGTGCGCAGTGCGGCACGCGCCGCCACCAGCCTGGTGCGCAGGCGCGCGCGCAGCTCGGCGGTGGCGGCGTTGGTGAAGGTGAGGACCAGAATGGCGTCGACGGGAAGCCCGCGCTCCGCGATCAGGCGCAGGTAGAGCGAGCCGATGGCGTGGGTCTTGCCGGTGCCGGCGCTGGCCTCGATCAGGGTGATGCCGTCGAGCGGCACCGTGGCCGGATCGAGCGGTCGCGCCTCGCGGCCCGACGGCGGAGCTCCCGACCGGCTCACTCGGCGTCCTCGCCGCTCGCCAGCGCCGCGCGCAACGGCCCGAACACCGTGGTGGCGATCTCGGCGAAGGCAGCGGTCGACGGCGCGTCCGCGAACGGGTCGATGCCGCGAAACGCGAGCGCCACGTAGGGCCGGTCGCGGTCGCCGCGCGCGTGGTCTCCGCCCTGCCAGGCGGCCCGGGCGGCGGCGATGGGGTCACCGCGCGACCCGCGCGCGACCCGCGCGTATTCCTCCGAGGCGCGAGGAAACAGCGACAACGGCCCGGAAAGCCCCGGCGAGCGCAACCCGACCAGCGCGGCGAGACGCTCGCGCGCCGCGCCGACCGGCCCGAGGCGGCTCGTCCCTGCCTGGTCGACCAGCACCGCGCGGGCGACGTCGCCGCGTGCGGCGCAGAGCGCGAGATGGCGCACCCACAGACGCAGGCGATGCACCGGGCGAGCCGGACCGGGCACGTCGAGGCGCTGGGTGGTGCCGCCGAGGGCGAGCACCTGACCCACCAGTCGCGCCGGGCCGACGTCGACGTCGAGTGGCACCGCGACCGGCTCGCCGAGCGTGGCGTTCACCGCCGAGACGCGGCGGTGGAAACCACGCACGAACTCGACCTCTCCGCGCAACAGGTGCCCGCCGATCGCCCCCAGCGGCGCCAGGCCGCTGGCGGCGCCGAGGGCGGCGAGTGCATCGTCGTCGAGCCCTCGGGCGGCGCCGTCGAGCAGCAGCGCGCGGAGCTCGGCGAGCGCGCGCCAGTCGAGATCGAACGGCTCGTGCGCGAGGAGCGGCGCCTCGGCGTCCACCAGCCGCAGACCGAGGCGCTCGCGGAGCAGGGCCCGCGCCGGATCCTCGAGAAAGGCGATCAGCGCCTCGAGCTCGACCACCGGTTGCGGCGCGGGGGCCGGCAGCGCGGCGCCGAACAGCCGCGCGTCCGCCACCGAGTCGCCCGCCTCGCGCAGGCCGGCCGCGAGGTCGGCGGCGTAGCTCGCGAGCACGCCGCCCGGCTCGAAGTAACGGCGACTGAACGGCTGCAGGGGATGGGTGACCACGACCTGGTCGCGGGGCTCCGCGCCATCGGCGGTGCGACAGGCCCGACTCACCCAGTCGAGCAGCTCGCCGACCACGACCGACGGCGGCTGCGGCGCGTCGTCGCGCTGGTCGCGCCCGACGTGACTGAGGTGCAGCACGCGCCGGGCCGAGAGCAGGGTCTCCAGGAACAGGTAGCGGTCGTCGTCGCGGCGCGAGCGGTCCCCACGACGGAAGTCGGCGCGCATGAGGTCGAAGCCCGGGGGGCGCTCGACTCGCGGGAACGCACCGTCGTCGAGCCCGAGCACGCAGACCACCGCGGCGGGGACGCCGCGCATCGTCGCCAGGGGGCTGAAGATCACACCACCGCCGAGGCCGCGCGCGCCGGCCGCCCGCTCCAGCGATGCGGTCAGCGCGTGGCGGAACGTCGCGAGATCGACCGCGACGCGGTGGTGAGCCCCGGCCGCGGCGACCGCCAGCTCCTGCGCCGCGCGGCGCAGCGCCTCGAGCTCGCGCTCGGCGTCGTCGTCGACCTCGAGCAGCCGATCGAGGGTCGCACGCAGCCACTCGACCCAGCCGACGACGGTCCGCCGACGGCCGAGCTCGGCGATGACCGAAGCGAGATCCCTGACCAGGCGCCAAAGTCGCCCGGCGACTCGCGCCTGCTCGCCCTCGACCCCGGAGACCGGCAGCATCGCGCCGACCGGTGCAGCCACGGTATCGCCGAGGGCGTGGCCGAGCAGGAGCCGGTCCAGTCCGTCGGCCCAGGAATGGGCACGCTCCGCCGCCAGCCCGAGCGCCACCCGCGTCGTCTCGTCCACGCCCCAACGCACCCCGGCGCGGCGCACCAGGTCGCGCAGCGACGGCAAGTCCGCCGCATCGAGATCGTAACGGCGGGCCAGGGCCGGCTCCTCGAGCAGGGCGAGGACCTGCTCGGCCTCGAACCGGCCGTCCGCGAGGGTGAGCAGGTCGAGCACGGTGCGCCCCAGTGCGCTCTCCGCCATCGGCGTCCGGTCGGCGAGCGCGAACGGGATGCGCACGCGCTCGTCGGCACCGGCGAACACCGCCTCGACGTAGGGCGCGTACCGCTCCATGTCCGGGGCCATCACCAGCACGTCCGACGGCCCGAGCTCCGGCATGCGCTCGAACAGCGCGAGGAGACGGTCGCGCAGCACCTCCAGCTCGCGCACCGGGCCGTGGCAGGCATGGACCTGGAGCGAGACGTCGTCCGCTGCGAGCAGGTGCGGCGCGGCCGCGCCCGGGCCGCGCTCGACCAGGTTCAGGACGTCGGCCTGCAGGCGACCGAGGACGGTGGTCTGGTCGGGCTCGACGAAGGTGTCGTGCCAGACCGCCTCGAGCGACTGCAGGGCGTCGATCGCGTCGCGCCCTTGCGCGCCGAGCGAGGCCAGCAACGGCTGACCGGTCTCGAGCCACTGCGCGGCCTCGGTCCCGTCCGTCGCCGCCGCGGCGACCCGGCGCGGGCTCACGATCTCCCCCCAGTGCTCGCGACAGGGGTCGACGACCATCAGGTGCACCTCGACCACGGCCGCCAGGGATGCGACGAACTCGAGGTAGCCCGGCGACAGGGCCGGGATGGCGAACAGGCTCACCCGCTCGGGGAGTCGGGCGGCGTCGAGGGCCCCCGCATCCAGGGCGGTGGCGAAGGTGCCCCGGGCATCGACCCAGTGTGGCGCCGGCGTGGCCGAGCGCAGCCGGCGCCAGAGCTCGGCCTGCCAGCGCGCATCCTCCCCGGACTCCCAGCGTCGAATCCAGTCGGGGCGATAGACGAGGTACTGGTCGTAGGTGCGCCCGAGCCGCTCTGCCAGCGCGAGGGCCCCGGGGCCCGCGCAGTCGGGGGCGGCCGCGCCGCCGTCGCCACCTGGCCCGGTGGCCACCAGATAGGCGCGCAGTGCGGCGAAGCGCGGGTCGGCGGTGAGGCTCGGCAACAGCGCGTGGATGCGCCAGGTGAGCGCCTGCGGGGAGAACGGATTGTCGGCCGGCAGCGCGGCGTCCCCCGCGCGCAGGACCGACCACACGAAGGTCGCGGGATAGGGCAGCTCGAGGTTCGCGGCGACGCCGAGCCGCTCGGCCAGACCCAGGGCCAGCCATCGACCGAGCCCGGCGCTCGGCACCACCACCGTCTCCGCCTCGAGCAGACGCCGCCGCGGCGCGCGTACCACCTCGGCGAGCGCGTCGGCCAGGGCCTCGATGCGGTTGGCACGGTGGATGGTGAGCACGGCGCGAGCCTCCGGTGGACGATTATGCCTGTCGCGGCCCGGCGTGACGGGCGTCGCGGACGGTTCGCATCTGCCGACGGCGCGCCCGTACAATCCGCCCGCCGATGGTCGCCTCCGCCCCATTCCCGCGCTCGACCGATCCCGGCCTCGGGCGTGGGTCGATCGCGGTGCTGTACGGGCTTTCGGGCTTCGCGAGCCTCGGCTACCAGGTGGTGTGGTTCCGGCTCGGTGCCGACCGCTTCGGCGCCACCGCCCTCACCTTCGTGCTGGTCCTCGTCACCTTCATCGTGGGCCTGGCGGTGGGCGCGCTGGCGAGCGCGCCGATGTCACGCCTGGTGGGCCGCTGGACCGGACTGCCGGGAGCCCTGGCGCGCTGGGGCGTGCTGGAGCTGGCGGTGGTGCTGGCGGTGGCGATCACCCCGGCGATGGGGCTGCTCGGACTCCCGTCGCCGCCGAGCTACGTGCCACGCGACGGGCTGCTGTGGCCGTCGCTCGGGAGCGAGGCGACCCAGGTCGCGGTGACCGTCGTGTGCATCGCACTGCCCACGCTGCTGATGGGGGCGACCTACCCGCTGCTCTGCACCCTCGGCGGCCTCACCCCGGGACGCCCGTCGCGGCGCCCGTCCGGGCTCTACGCGGCCAACACCCTGGGTGCCTGCATCGGGGTCGTGGCGACCGAGCTCTGGCTGCTGCCGAGGCTCGGCCACGAGTGGGCCCTGCTCGCGCTGATGGCGCTGAACACCGGGCTCGGTCTGGTCGCCCTCGGCGCCGGCGCACGTGCCGGGCGGACCGCGGCCGAGGCGCCATCGCGCGATGCCCCTCGCGCCGACGACTGCGGCAGCGCTCGGGCGCCGGTGGTCCTGCTGGCGGTGCTCGCCGGGCTCGCCACCGGTCTCGTCGAGGGCGACGTGATCAAGCGCGTCTGGCTGCTGCAGGCGACCTCGAGCGCGGCGATGGCATTCGTGTCCTTCTGGGCCATCCTCGCCATCGCGTGCGCAGCGGCGACGGTGCGCGCGTTGCCCGGCATCGGCCTCGCTCACCTCAAGGTGGCCTGGGTCCTCGGCGCGCTGGCCTATGCCGCTGCATGGCACCACGCGTACCCGCTGCGCGACTGGCTACAGACCCTCGCCCTCGGCCCGGCCGATGCCTGGGTCGGCGCCCAACCGTTGCCGCCGGAGCAAGTGCAGGTCGAGCTCCGCCACGACCCGTGGCTGCTGCTGGCCTACGTCGGCATCTTCGTGTTCCCGGTCTTCTACTGCCTGTCGATCACCCTGCCGTGGCTCTGCGACCGCGCGGGCGGCCGCCAGCGCCGCATCGGCCTCCTGTACGGGCTCGACACCCTCGCCTTCTGCGCCGGTGCGGTGCTGGCAGGCTGGGCCGCGCCGCGCGTGGATCTCTTCTACGCGCTGAAGGCGTCGATGCTGGCGCTACTCGTGCTCACCGTGGCGGTGTTGGTGCTGCCGGCACGACCGCTGCGCCGTCCCTGGCTACCGGCCACCGCGATCGGGCTGGCGCTGGCGCTCGCTGCCGCGGTGGTGCCCCGGGGCTTCGACGCCGCGCTCCTCGACCCGCGCGATCCCAACAGCGCCTACCCGGCCCGGGCGCTCGCGAGCAACGCGGTTCACACCACCTGGGTGGTGGCCAACCCGCAGGGCGACCGCCTCTACTTCGACGGCCATTCGATGTCCGGAGTCGCCTTCCCGGCGCAGCTCTACATGCGGCTGATGGCGCACTGGCCGCTGCTCGCGCAGCCGTCGCCGCGCCGCGCACTGCTGATCGGCTACGGTGTCGGCAACACCGCGGCGGCGCTGGCCGCGCACCCGAGCCTGGAGGCGATCGACGTCGTCGAGCTGAACCACCAGGTCATCGCCACCGCGCCGGAGTTCGACGCGGTGAACGGCCCGGTTCGCGACGACCCGCGGGTGCGCATCCACATCGACGACGGTCGACGCTTCCTGCGCGCCCCGGGCCCGACCTACGACCTCGTCACCAGCGAGCCCCCGCCGCCGCTCCACGACGGCGTCTACCGCCTCTACTCCGAGGAGTACTACCGCGACGCGCTCGCCCGCCTGCGCGAGAGCGGGATGCTGACGCAGTGGCTCCCGGCCTACCAGCTCTCCCCGGCCGCGGTCGAGCGCATCGTGTCGACGTTCGTCGCGGTGTTCCCGCACGCAGTGCTGCTCACGGGCTACGGGCGGGAGTACGTGCTGGTCGGCTCGCGCGCCCCGCTCGACCTCGCGCGGCTGGTCGAGCGCGCTCGCGAGCCGGGCCCGGTCGCCAGTGACCTCCACCGGCTCGGAATCACCGATCCCGCCGCATTGCTCGCCCGCATCGTCGTCCCGGACTCGGAGCTACGCGCCCGATACCTCGGCGGGCCGCGGGTGAGCGATCTGCGCAACGACCTCGCCTACCTGCCGGCCGACCCGCGCCACCCGCCCCTGCTCGCCTACGCCCCGAGCGCGGTGCGCGCGCTGCTCGACGACCCGACCCTCGGCGCGGCCGGCGAGCGCGCCCGCGCGGCGACCGCACACCTCGGTCTGCTGCGGCTGGTGGTCCCGGACTTCCCGGTCGACTCGCTGATTCCACTCGGTGTCGAGGCCGCGCCCGGCGTCGCGCTCGCCGGCGCCGACTGGCGCGCCATCGGCTCGGCGCTGAACCGCTACCAGGCGGCACGGGCGGCGGGGGACGACGCGGCCGCGCTCACGCTGGTCGAGGCCGCCCTCGCAGTGACACCCGAGCAGCCCCTGGTCCAGCTCGAGCGGGCGGCGCGGCTGCGCGACCTCGGCCGGGCGTCGGAGGCAGCGGCAGCGGTGGCGGCCGCCGCCGCGGTCGCGCCGGCGCATCCCCGCGTACTGCTCGAGGGCGCACGCGTGCTCGCCGAGACCGGGCGGCTGGACGCCGCGCTCGAGCAGGCGACTCGGGCGGCAGCAGTGGCACCGGACGACCCCGAGCCGGCACTCGTCGCGGGCGAGGTGCTGGTGCGGGGCGGTCGCCTCGCCGAGGCAGTGGGGCAGTTCGAGGAAGCGCTTCGCCGCGCGCCCGGACATCCGGCGGCGACGACCGCGCTCACCCGGGCCATCGCACGGCTGCGCGCGGTCGCGCGATGAGTACCCGGGCGCCGGCCCCGACTCGGGCCGGCACCCCGGCGCGGTCACGCGACGACTGCGGGACTCAGGCCTCGGACTTCTCCAGCGGGCAGGTCCGCAGCCCGATCAGGCCGTAGGCCGGGCACCAGCGGAGCAGCCCGGTGACCAGCGGCACCACACCGATCCAGCCCCAGGGGGTCTGCGGCCCGACGAACACCAGGGCGATGAGCACCAGCCCCACGACGATTCGCAACACGCGATCGATCCCACCGACGTTCTTGGTCATCTCAGCGCCCTCCTCGAGGCGACAGTGAACTGTGAGGCACACAGACTGCCTGCCCCTCCGACCGATGTCGGTGACCGGGTCACCGAGCGCGGCCGGCGATTCGCTCCAGAGCCGGGCGGTCGAGAAGCTCGATGCGACCGCGACCGAGGCGCACGCGGCCCTCGACCTCGAGCCGCTTGAGGTGACGGGACACCACCTCGCGGGCGGTCCCGACCTCCACCGCCAGCGTGTGGTGGGTGACGCGCGCCTCGTTCTCCGAGTGGCTCATGTCCAGCACGGCGGCACAGATCCGCTGGTCGAGATCACCGTAGGCGACCGACTCGATGCGGTGCACCAGCACCGCCAGGCGCTTGCCGAGGCCTGCGAACACGAGCCGCCGGAACCCCTCCGAGCGCTCCATGGCAGTCCAGAACGCCTCGCTGCTGACCGCCAGCGCCACCACGTCACCCTCGGCCACGCCGTAGGCGGGGTAGCGGTCGCCGGAGAGCAGGCACGACACCGTGAGCACGCAGGCCTCGCCCGGGCCGACGCGGTACAGGGTCACCGCCCGTCCCTCCGCCGTCGACAGCTCGACCCGCACCGCTCCCTCGACGACCAGCAGGAAGGCGCGACAGGGGCTCGCGAGCCCGAACGCCGCCGCGCCGTCGGACAGGCGCACCACGGTGGCGGCGTCGAGCACCTGGGCGGTGGACGGATCCAGCCTCGCGGCCAGCGGCGCCAGACGCTCGCGCCACGAGGCGGTGGCGCTCGGGGCGATGGGCGGATGGACGGTCTCCATACCAGGCAACCTCTCTCGTCGAGTAGCATCGGACGCCCCGAGTATATGAGCGCGGGGTGCCCCGGCAGCCGAGGTGATGCCGCCGTCTCACTGATTCTTGACGACGATCAGCCGGCGACCGAGCGCACGCCGGGATGGGCGACTCCGACCGGCTGTGTTAGCTTCGTCGGCCCGTCGGCCGCCGCGCCGCCCGTCGCTGGAGAGCCACCGATGTCGACCCGTGCCGCCCTTCGCCCCGTCGAGTACACCGAGTCCGAGTGGCAGGTCCGCTGCGACCTCGCCGCATGCTATCGGCTGTTCGTCCGCTACGGCTGGACGGACCTCATCTACACCCACATCTCGGCCCGGCACCCGACCCATCCGGACCGCTACCTGATCAACCCGTTCGGGTTGCTGTTCGAGGAGATCACCGCCTCCAGCCTCATCGAGGTGGACTGGGACGGCAACGTGGTTCGCGGCGACTTCCCCTACAACGCCGCCGGCCACGCCATTCACAGCGCGGTGCTGCAGGCACGGCCGGACGTGAACTGGGTGCTGCACACTCACACCCGCGCGGGAATGGCCGTGTCGTGCATGCGCGCCGGCCTGCTTCCGCTCACCCAGCAGGCGATGTTCCTGCAGGGACGGATCTCCTACCACGACTGGGACCTGCAGACTGCGGGCCCGGAGGAGTGCGAGAGCCTCGCCCGCGACCTCGGCCCCAGCAACTACGTGATGATCCTCCACAACCACGGCTTGCTGACCTGCGCGCCGACCATCGGCGAGGCGTTCGTGCACCTCTACACCATCGAGAGCGCGTGCAAGGTCCAGGTCGACGTGATGACCTCCGGGGCGGAGATCATCACACCGAGCGCGGACGCCCTGGCGCGCACCGCGGAGCTCGGCGCGCCCGGAAAGCTGATGACCGGCGAGCGCGAGTGGGCGGCGCTGACGCGCTGGCTCGACGCCAGGGACCCGAGCTACCGAACCTGAGGGCGCGTCGCCCGGCGCGCCCCCCGTCCGCACCACGCGCCGGTCACCCCGGCGCGGATTCCGATCCTCGGCCCGCGCCACGGCGCGGGCCGGCCGCCCAGGAGCGCTCGATGAGCCAGCCCGAATCCGAGATGGAGCCCGACTGGGACACCCCACTCACCGTCACGCTGACTCCGGAGGAGATCATCCACACCCTCTTCGCCAGCGCCGAGACGGTGCACACCGGCTGGGACTCGTGCATCGAGACCAAGCTGATCCTGTGGGACGTCAGCACCGTGGGCGAGCACGGGGACAACCACTGCCGTCTGGTCGAGCAGGAGTACGTCGAGGAGGACTCGCCGGACATCACCTGGCGGGACTGGGCGGTGGAGTTGAAGATCGACGAGACCTACATCACCGCCCACTGGCGCGCCGACGACCGCGCCTCACCCTCGGAGTGGGACTGGTGCGCCGACCAGGCGGAGAGCGCCTTCGGCTCGGCCTGCCTGCTGATGGGCAAGCGTGTGCGCAAGGGACTGGTGGTCGAGGACGCGCCGCGCAGTCGCCGCGCGCCCCGCACCCGGCACTGACGGCCAGCCGCGCTTCGACGCGGACCCCGCTTCTTCGCGGCGTCCGGCTCGGCGCTCGGGGAGCCCACGGTCCCTGAGCCACCCTGACCGCGGCCGCAGGGCGCGGTCAGGGTGAGTCGAAGGGCGAAGGCCGGGACGCGAGGTCCCTCAAGCCGGGGGGCGCGCGCCTTGCTCGCCGAGCATGCCGAGGATGCGGCGGACGTACTGGCGCGTCTCGGCGTAGGGGGGAATCCCGCCGTGGCGGTCGACGGCGTGCTCACCGGCGTTGTAGCCGGCGAGGACTCGGCGTAGGTCGCCGTCGAAATAGTCGCTGAGCCACCGCAGATAGGCCATGCCTCCGCGCAGGTTCGCGACCGGATCCCACACGTCCTCGACCCCGAAGCGACTCGCGGTCGCCGGGATGAGCTGCATCAGACCCTGGGCGTTCTTCGGCGAGCGTGCCCGCGGGTTGAAGTTCGACTCGGTCTGAATCACCGCGAGCACGAGGTCGGGCGGCAGCGCGAACTCCGGCGCCAGCACGCGGACCCAGCGCTCCACCGTCGCGCGGTCGGCAACCGCGCCGCGAGCGGCCAGGGGTCCGACCGTCCGCCCGTCGGGAAGCACACAACGCGGATCGCCGCCGCCGGCGCCGACCTGTGCCAGCATCCGCCGCGCGTGGGCATCGCCCTGCTCGGCCGCGAGACCGAACCAGACCGCCGCGAGACCGTCGTCACGAGCGACGCCGCGGCCATTGGCGTACATCCATCCGAGGGCGTACTGCGCCTGTGCGTGCCCTTGCCAGGCCGCCTCGCAGTAGAGCCGCACCGCCGCATCGTAGTCCTGCGCCACGCCCTCGCCGTGCTCGAATCGCAGCGCCCACTCCACCTGCTCGCCCGGCGCACCGAGCAGCGCCAGGCGCTCGGGGTTCGGGACCCCGCCATCGGCCGGGACTCCGGTGGCTCCGGCCGACAGGGTGATGCCGAGGCCGAGTGCCGCACCGAGGAGCGCTCGAATCGGAAGGGTGGATCGTCGGGGCATCTACGAAAGACTCCTCGCTCGCGGTCCGCAGGTGACCCGAGCCGTTCCCAGGAACCGTCGGAATGTCGTCATGCAAGGCCTGTGCCTCGACATGATTCGGCATGGGAGAACAGCGACTTGAGGGCGACCCGGGTCGGCGCGCGCACGCCGGATGTAAGCGCCACCGACGGCTCATGGCCTGCGAGACCACACAGGTCACCCGAAGCGAATCGACAAAGCTTATTGTTTTTAGCGAGTTATGGACGTTTTCTCGTGCAGAGTGTCATGTAAATTCTGCCGACAACGGCTCCTCCTCCACCCCCTCCCCGCGGAGGAAGCGCCCGATCTCCTCGATTCGGCGCTCGGTATCGGCATCCCCGAGGTCCAGCAGCCGGCCGAGATAGGCCGGCTCGAAGAGCAGGAGCGAGAGCGAGTCGGGCGACTCGGTGTCCCGGGTGCCGAAGCCGCGGGTGAAGAACCGCAGCGCCCGCGGCATCGCGACCTCCGCCGCGGCCGCCAGTCGGCCGAGGTCCATCGACGGGCGCAGCACCATCGCCCCCACCGGCACCATGCCCTGGCGCTGCGCAGGGGGAACGTGGGTCAGCAGACGCGTGATGCGGGCGAGGTTGGCGGCGTCGAAGTCGAACATGTCGAGGAAGACCGCGTTGGTCAGGGCCCCGATCACCTGTGCCGGCGGCGGGTAGCCGTGCACCATCGGTCGTGGCGCCTCGCCGGGAGCGGGTCGGTAGCGCGTCGAGATCGCGACGATCCGGCGAGCGCCGAGGTGCAAGGCGGGGGAAAGCGGCGCGGTCAGACGGATTCCGCCGTCACCATGCCAGCCCGAGCCGAGGCGTACCGCCGGAAACAGCAGCGGAAGCGCGGCCGAGGCACGCACGTGGTCGATGGTCAGCGGCCCCTCGGCGCTGCGCCGATGCGGTCGTCGCCAGGGCGTGACCTCGCGCCCCTCGACCCAGGTCACCGAGCCACCGGACACGTAGTCCGAGGTGGTGATGCCGACGGCGTCGATGCGCCCCTGCGCGACCGCCGCCTCGACGCCGATCAGGCGGCCGTCTCGATTCGGCAGGCGCGCGCGCAGCAATGCGTCGAGCGGCGCGGTATCCAACATCCCGCGCGGCGACGGCATGGCGTGGCTGCCGCCGGTGGCGAGGCGCAGCCCCCAACGCCCGAAGCTCGCGGCGAGATGCGCGAGGTCCACCTCGAACACGTCGCGCGAGCGCAGCCCCGCCCACAGATCGACCAGACCGTCGACCGCGAGACGGAACGCGCCGGCCCGCGACGCCAGCCAGGCCGCGTTGATCGCGCCGGCAGAGACTCCGGTGACGATCGGTGGCGCGAGGTCCGGAAAGTTGCGGGCGAGCGCCCGCAGGACGCCCACCTGGTAGGCGGCGCGCGCACCGCCCCCGCTCATCACCAGCGCCAGAGCCCCAGCCGCCGTCGACAACTCGCGATCCCCACTTCGAGCCTCACGAGCATAGCGCTCGCTTGCGGCAGTTGTTGAGCGCGAGCCGGGCGCCCGCTCACCTCGGGGGGAAGTCGCGCGACGGTTCCTCCGGCGCGGCTGCGCTGCTATCGTCGGCGCCATGCCAGTGTCCGAAGCCCCACTCGCCGACGGCTCGCCGCCGCTCGCGCCTCTCGCCCTCCTCGCCCGCATCGAGGCGCTGGGGATCCGCCACCACACCGTCGAGCACGTGCCCGTCTACACCGTGGAGGAGTCCAAGCGATTGCGCGGCGACCTCCCCGGCGGGCACATCAAGAACCTGTTCCTGCGCAACAAGCGGGGACGGATGTGGCTGGTGACCTGCCACGAGGACCGGCGGATCGATCTGCGTTCCCTCGGCGACGCCATCGGTGGCGGGCGGCTCTCGTTCGCGAGCCCGGAGCGACTGGCGCGTCATCTGGGTGTGGTGCCGGGGGCGGTGACCCCGCTCGCGGCGGTCAACGACCGCACCGGGGTGGTGGAGGTGGTGCTCGACGCGCGCCTGATGGCGATGTCACCAGTTCACGTCCACCCGCTCGACAACGCGATGACCACCGCGATGGAGCCGGGGGACCTGGTGCGGTTCCTGGAGGCGGTCGACCACCCGCCGCGGATCGTGGACCTCGACCTGCACGCCGCGAGCGGCTGACCGCCTCGACGGTCAGCGCGTCGGGTCGAACGAGTCGATCGGCGCCGGCCGTCCGACCGCGAAACCCTGGGCGAAGTCGACCCCGATCTCGGCCAGGCAGTCGAAGATGCGCTGGCTCTCGACGAACTCCGCGATGGTGCGCTTGCCCATCACCTTCCCGATCTCGTCGATCGACTTGACCATCGCGCGGTCGATCGGGTCGTCGACGATGTCCTTGACGAACATGCCGTCGATCTTCAGGAAATCGACCGGCAGGTTCTTGAGGTACGCGAACGAGGACAGCCCGCTGCCGAAGTCGTCGAGCGCGAAGCGGATACCGATTCCGCGCAGCACGGACATGAAGCGAATGGCGGCGGCGAGATTCGCCACCGCAGCGGTCTCGGTGACCTCCAGGCAGACCTTGCCCTGCCTGACCGCCGGATGCTCGGCGGTGCGCGCGCACAGGAATTCGAAGAACGCCTCGTCGCCGAGCGACTGACCGGAGAGGTTGATCGAGCACAGCGCCAGGCTCTGCAACCGGTCCGGCTCGCTGGCCAGCCAGTCGAGGGCGTTCTCCACCACCCAGCGATCGATCCGGCTCGACAGGTTGTAGCGCTCCGCCGCCGGCAGGAACGCCGCCGGCTCGACCAGCCGTCCGTGCTCGTCGATCAGTCGCACCAGCAGCTCGAGATGGTGACCGGATTCCGCCCCGGCCCCGCCGACGGCGACGATGGGCTGGTACCACAGCCGGAACCGTTGCTCCTCGAGGGTCGCGTTGAGGCGTGCCACCCACTGCATCTCGCCGCGCCGACGGGCGAGCTCGACGTCGTCCGGCCGGTAGAGGTGAATGCGGCTACGCCCCTGCTCCTTGGCCGCGTAGCACGCCGAGTCCGCCGCCGCGAGGACATCGGACACGCCGCGGCTGCTGGAGTCGATCGCCACCAGCCCGATGCTCACCCCGACGCTGAAGACCTTGTCCTCCCACAGGAATCGGAACTGCTCGATGGCCTCGCTGAGGTCGTGGGCCACGCGTTGGGCGTCGCTCTGGGTGCAGTGCTCGATCAGCACCCCGAACTCGTCGCCGCCGAGCCGCGCCAGGGTGTCGCGCTTGCGCACGCGCTGGATCATCAGCCCCGCGAGCTGGCGCAGCAGCTCGTCGCCGGCGGCGTGTCCGCAGGTGTCGTTGATGACCTTGAACTGGTCGAGGTCGAGATAGCACAGCGCGCTCTCGCCGCCGTCGTCGCGAACCGTCTCGATCACCCGGCGCAGGCGCCGCTCGAACTCGCGTCGATTGACCAACCCGGTGAGGGAGTCGTGGCTCGCCTGGTAAGTGAGCTCCTGCGACAGCTGGCGCGCCTCGGAGGTGTCCTCGCAGACGGTGAGGATGTTCGGGGTGCCCGACTCCTCGAAGATCACGCGCGCGGTCTCGCGCACCCAGATCGGGCGGCCGTCGCGACGGACCTTGCGGATCTCCCAACGATGCGTCGAGCCCGGCTCCTCCAGGCACTGCGCCAGATTCGAGTGCATCGCGGCCACGTCGACCAGCGCATGCAGCTGCTCGAGCCGGCAGCCGCCGAGCTCCCCCGGCGTATAGCCGAGCTGGGCAGCGCCGAAGCGGTTCACCGACAACAGGGTGCCGTCGGCGGCGAGGGTGAAGTACATGGACGGGTTCTCGTGGTAGAGCGCCCGGTATCGCCGCTCGCTCGCCTGCAACGCGCGCTCGGCCCGCTCGCGCTCGGCGCGGTCCCGTGCCTCCGCCAACGCGCGGCGCACCGAGTGCCCGAGCCGTCCCAGACGCCCCTTGACCACGTAGTCGACCGCGCCACCGGTGAGCGCCTGAATCGCCGGCTCCTCGCCGAGCGTTCCGGACACGATCACGAAGGGCACGTCCGGCGCGGTCTGCCGCGCCATGGCCAGCGCCGAGATGCCGTCGAAGGCGGGCAGCGTGTAGTCGGCGAGGATCAGCTCGAAGCCCCCGCTCGCGAGCGCCTCGGCGAACGCCGCCCTGGTCTCGACCCGACGCGCCTCGCATCGGATCCCGGCGGCATCGAGCGTGCGGATGACGAGCTCGGCGTCGAGCACATCGTCCTCGAGCATGAGGACCCGTATCGGCGCCGACGCGGAGTTGCTCGCCTCGACCGTGGGTCGGGGCGCCGCGTTCACCCGTCACCTCCGCTTGTGCGGCCGCTGGCGGGCGTGTCGAGTGAGCGCTCGGTTCCTGCAGAGCCTTTCATCGAGCTACACGTGGCCGTCGGATCCGGACCGACCGCGAAATGCCATGACGCTGTCGCACGGGGCGAGGACACGGGGGGCGAGGACACGGGCGATTCGCTTCCCGAGCGCGCGGCCACCGGTCGTGGGGCAGTCAGCACTGGAGCTCCGAGGTCGGCAGTTGGGCATGTGGCGGGGGCGCCGCCGGCAGCGCGACGTATACCGTCGCCCCCCGCTCCGGTGCGCCGTCGGCCCAGACGCGCCCGCCGTGGCGCGCGACGATGCGCTGCACGATCGCGAGCCCGATTCCGGTGCCCTCGAAGTCGTCCTGACCGTGCAGGCGCTGGAACACGCCGAACAGCTTCTCGGCGTAGTCCGGCTCGAATCCGACCCCATCGTCGCGCACGAATAGTACATGCTCCCCGGCCCCTTCGCCGGCGTGTCCGGCCCCGACATGGACCGTGGCGTGGGGGCACCGGCGCGTGAACTTGACCGCATTGCCGAGGAGGTTCGCGAACACCTGGCGCAGCAGCGTCGGGTCGCCGTACACCGGAGGAAGCCCGTCGACGCGCAACCGCACGTCGCGTCCCTCCCGCTCCGGCGCCAGCTCCTCCCACACCGCGTTGACCAGGGGCTCGACCTGGACCATCCGCCCGCGGAGCGAGGTCCGCCCCACGCGCGACAGCGACAGCAGCCCGTCGACCAGGTGGTCCATGCGCTCGGCCGAGGCACCGATCACCGCCAGCCACCGCGCTGCCTCGGCGTCCACGCCGTCGCCGAGGTGCTCGGTCAGCAATCGTGCGAATCCACCGATGTGGCGCAGCGGCGCGCGCAGGTCGTGGGCGACCGAGTAGGCGAATGCCTCGAGCTCGCGGTTGGCATCGGCGAGCTCCGCCGTCCGCGCCGCGACCTGCGCCTCCAGCCGCTCGTTGAACTCGCGCAAGGCCACCTCCGTACGCCGGCGGTCGGTGATGTCGCGCACCACCAGGAGGCAGTCGCCGTCATCGGTCCAGCTCTCGGCCACCAGCCCCCAGCTCCCGGCCGCGCGCTGCACCTCGAACGGCTCCTCGGACCGCGCCCGGTGACGCCCCAGCCGGTCGAGGATCACCGACTCGGGGCTCTTCACCGCGGGCCACAGCAGCCCGCTGGCCACCGTCATCCGCAGCAGCGTCTCGAAGCGCACTCCGGCCATCAGGAACGGCGTCGCATACGGTGCGTGCAGGCGACGGTAGGCATGATTGCAGCACACGATGCGGTCGTCGGCATCGAGGAGCAGGCAACCGTCGTCCATCGTCTCGATCGCCGCGAGGAGCCGCGCCTCCGCGCTCCGCAGCCGAGCGGCAGGGTCGCGGTCGCGCGCATCGCCCCGGGTCGGCAGGTGCGGCGAGGCGACCGGCGGAACCGGCTCCGAGGGCGGTCGCGCTGCGCTCGTCGGTCCCGAATCGCGCACTGTCGACCTCCGTTCCCGCGCGGCTCGTCGGCTCACCGGTCGGGGCAGGATTCTAGCAAGGCCGGACCGGCGCGGTCGCCGTTCACACACGCTCCGCTGCGGGGGGCGCCCCCTGACGCCAACTCGGCGCTCAGAGGGGGCGCACACCGAGTCCGCCGAGGAGGTGCGGGTAGAAGGCGACCATCCAGGCGACCAGCGCACCGGTCACGAAGGCCTCCGGAAACACCAGCAGAGCGCCGCCGACCAGGACCGGGCCGACGGGGGCCAGACCGCCGAGCGCCGCCACCGCGACCTGGGTCAGGCACGCAGCGGCCGCGGCGAGCCCCCCGCCCGCGAAGCCAGACAACAGGATCCAGGCGAACGGCTGCCGTGGGAGGCTGCGGATGGTCAGCCGGCGCACGCCTTCGCTGACCACCACGGGGACGATCACCCCGACCATCAGGTCGAGCCCCAAGGCCGGCCAGTCGCCGCCGCGGAACAGGCGGTCGGCGACTGCCACCACCACCAGCCCGACCACCGCCGATCGCCACCCCACGACCAGGGTCAGCAGGGTCGCGCCGAGCAGGTGGACCGCCGGCAGCCCTGCGACCTCGGCGCGGATCTGCCACAGCACCAGTACCAGCACGCATGCGCCCGGCCACAGGTGAGTGACGCCCGGGCGCCGCAGGCTACCCCAGTCCGCACCGCGCGCGGCGAGCACCACCAGCGGCCAGCTCGCCAGATGCCCCGCCCAGGCGAGGGCCGTCGGCGCGGCGTCCGCCGGCAGGTGCATCAGGTCTCGTCGGCGTCGCGCGCCCGCCGGCGTAGCAGGCGCGCGACGCGCGCGTGATGGCGCGCGTCGCGCGGCAGCGCCGCGGCCAACCGCTCGGCCAACCCGAGTGCGACCGACGGCTCGCGGGCCACGTGCTCGTGATACTTGGCCAGGCGCTCCAGCGCCTCGGCGCTACCGCGCTCGGCGAGCGCCTGCCACAGCGGCACCGCGACCGCCCAGTCGCGCCGACGGCGCGCCAGTCGGCCGAGCTCGTGCAGCGCCCGGTCGTCGAGATCCGCGCGTCGATCGAGGAGATAGCGATACAGCGCGTCCTCGTCGCGCGGCATCGCGCCGGTGCCACCGGCCAGCGCGCAAGCGCCGTGGCGAACCGGATCGCGGAGGCAGGCCTCGACCGGGGCGAGCAGCGCGGCGAGGCTCAGCACGTCGAGCCGGTTGTGGCTCACCACGCGCCGCAGGCGCGTGGCGTCGCCGTGCCGCAGCCAGGCGAGCCAGGCCTCGGGCACCTCGTATCCGGGCATGTCGCCGACCCGCTCCAGC
Source organism: Ectothiorhodospiraceae bacterium (assembly GCA_024234875.1). Taxonomy (GTDB): domain Bacteria; phylum Pseudomonadota; class Gammaproteobacteria; order HK1; family HK1; genus JACKNM01. Next base: position 158,414 of record JACKNM010000008.1, read on the forward strand.
CCGAGCAGCGCGCGCTCGGCGGTCTGCAGACGGCAATCGGGCCAACGTCGCGACCAGGCGCGGCGAACCGGATGGACCAGATCGACGTGCGTCAGACCGGCCAGGGGATCACTCAGGCCGGCGAGCCGAAAGCGCGTCGCGAGGAGCGGCGCGTCGAAGCTCTTGCCGTTGTAGGTCACCACCGCCGAGGCGGCGCCGGTCAGCGCGGCCACCTCCTCGAGCAACCGCCGCTCGCCGGCGAAGGCCCCGATGAGGAGCTGGTGCACCACCAGGGTGTCGCCCTCGAAGCGGGCGAGTCCGACCAGAAAGGCCACCGTGCCGGTGCCGCCGGCGAGCCCGGTGGTCTCGGTGTCGACGAACACCGCGCCGCCCGAGGACGTCGCACCGGGGGCGAGGGAATCCAGCGCCTCGCGGCACGCCTCGGGCCGCAGCCGGGCGCGCCCGTGTCGCCCTCCGGCCTCGAGCCGCGACTCGACGAGCACCAGCCCGTCGTCGACCACCTGCCCCCCCACCGCCGCGGCGAGGGCTGCGGTGTCACCACCGTGCCGCGTCGCGGACGCGGCGCCCACCCGCGACTCCCCGATCCGCGCCCGGAGCCGCGACAGGCCGCTCTCCGCCACCGGGGCGGTCGTCGCGGCTGCGACCGGGGGCGCCGCCGTCACCGCGCCGCTCGCCCGACGCAGGGCATCGAGCCGTCCCTTGAGCGCGCTCACTCGTCGATCACTCCGCGGTCGGCCACCGTCGCGGCGCCTGCGCGTGCGGCCTCGCCGGCCTCCCGGGCGGCCGCGGCATCCAGGTGCTCGAGCACCACCACGGCCGCCTGCTTCGGTGTGCGCCGCGCCGTCTCCTCCGAGGCCAGGATCGGTCCGATGCAGGCCGGGCAACCGCTCGCGCACCCGCACGCACGCACCATCTCCAGACTCGCCGCCACCACCCGATGTCGCAGCCGGTAGAGCGGCGCGGCGAGGCCGATGCCGCCCGGGTAGTTGTCGTACAGGTAGACCGTGGGTCGGAACACCGCCGAGGCGACGGCCGGGTCGATGGTCTCGCCCGCGGCGCCGCGCACCGTGGCGCGGCCGTTCTCGGTGAACCACGCGGCGTCGCTGTCGCCGACCGAGCGCCCGAGATCGCGCGGCTCGGACATCGTGAGCAGGGTCGCCACGGTGTGCATCGCGTGCGCCGCGCCGAGAAAGCCGTCGAGCGCCTCGGCCCGCGAGGGAAACGCGGTCTCGATCACCTCCGGGTCGAGTCGCCACCACACCGCGGTGGTGTGCATCTCCTGATCGGGGAGGTTCACGTTGCCGTAACCGACGTTCTCGTGGGTGTAGTAGCGGATCTTCTTGTAGCCGGCGACGCGACGCACCAGGTGCACCTCGCCGTGGGCGGTGCCGGCGCCGGCACGGTGCTCGGCCGCGAACTGGTCGAGCACCTTGAGCCGGGTGTAGTCGATGGCGTCGGTGTAGTAATCGGCCGCGGTCTCGCGCACGTAGGCCTTGCGCCCTTCCCAATCGAGGTGCTCCACCTGGTAGGGCCGCGCCTGGATGAGATAGATGGCACCCTCGTAGAGCGTCATCGCGGCGCCGGAGTAGTCGACCTCGGCGATGACGCGCTTGCCGCCGTCGGTGGCGTCGACCACCACGAAGTTGCCTTCGGCCACCGAGCGCAGCGAGACCGCGTTGGCGGGGTAGCTGTCGGCGGTCCAGTGCCACTGCCCGGCCTCGTGGTGCAGCAGCCCCTCCTCGGTGAGGTAGGTCAGCAGCTCGTGGACCGCGGCTCGACCGAGGCGCTCGCCGTCACGGAACGGCAGCTCGAACGCGGCGCAGCGCACGTGATCGAGCAGGATCAGGAGCTGGTCGGGGTCGATGCGGGCGTGCTCGGGGCTCGCGCCGAGGAAGAAGTCGGGGTTGCGCACGATGAACTGGTCGAGCGGCTGGCTGCTCGCGACCAGCACCCCGAGGGCCGGGCGGTTGCGTCGCCCGGCGCGCCCCAGGCGCTGCCAGGTGCCGGCGACGGTGCCGGGGAAGCCGTTGAGCACGCAGACGTCGAGCGCACCGATGTCGACCCCGAGCTCGAGCGCCGAGGTCGCCACCACGCAGTCGACCCCGCCGGCACGCAGCCGCTGCTCGGTGTCCCGGCGCTCGGTCGGCAGGTAACCACCGCGATAGGCCCGCACCCGCGGCGGGCGGCGCGGATCGCTGTCGAAGGCATCCTTCAGGTACTTGGTGATGACCTCGACCATGATCCGGGTCTGGGCGAAGACGATGGTCTTGAGCCCGGACTTCACCGCGAGGCGCGCGATGCGAGTCGACTGTGAGCGCGCCGAGGCGCGGATGCCGAGCTCGCGGTTGACCACCGGCGGGTTCCACAGCAACAGGGTGCGCCCGCCCGACGGCGCTCCGCTGCGGTCCACCACCCGCACCTCGGACTCGAGCAATCGCTCGGCCAGCTCGCCGGGGTTGGCGATGGTCGCCGAGCAGGTGACGAAGACCGGGTCGACGCCGTAGAAGCGGCAGACCCGCCGCAGCCGCCGCAGCACGTTGGCCACGTGCGAGCCGAACACGCCGCGGTAGGTGTGCAGCTCGTCGATGACCACGTAGCGCAGGCTCTCGAAGAACTGCGCCCACTTGGTGTGGTGCGGCAGGATGCCCTGGTGGAGCATGTCCGGGTTGCTGACCACGATGTCGCCGCGGGTGCGCACCGCCTTGCGCGCGTCGCCCGGGGTGTCGCCGTCGAAGGTGAACGCGCGCACGCCCAGGTTCCCGGCCTGGTCGAGCTCGATCAGCTCCGCCACCTGGTCCTGGGACAGCGCCTTGGTCGGGAACAGGTAGAGCGCCTTGGCGCGCGACTCGACCACCGCCTGCAGCACCGGCAGGTTGTAGCACAGCGACTTGCCCGACGCGGTGGGGGTGGCGATCACGGTGTGGCGGCCGGCGCGCACGTGGTCCCACGCCTCGCGCTGGTGGCTCCACAGACGCTCGACGCCGCGCGCGGCGAGCGCGGCTGCGAGCCGGGGGTCGAGATCCGGCGGCAGGGCGGCGGTTTCGGGCGGCCGGGCCGGGACCGTCAGCTCGCCGGTGATGCGCGCACCGTGGCGGCGGCGCAACCGGGCGACCAGTCGGTCCACCGCCGACGCTGGCGGCGCGCCCGCCCGCTCGTCGTGCGCGTCGAGGATCACCGGCTCCGCACTCGACATTGCGCGTTCTCCGTCCGTTCTCTAAGCTCGCCCAGTCTAGCCGGGTAGAAGACGCCGATCCACGTACCTCGCGGCTGCCGCCCCGGACGCCGCGAGCACCGAGACCCGATGCCCCTGACTCGTCGCCAGAGCGAGATCCTCGGCCACCTGCGGGAGCTGGCTCGCGAGGGTGCCGCGCCGTCGTCGCTGGACGCGCTGTGCCACAGCCTCGGGCTGCGCTCGCGCGGCTCGCTGCACAAGCACGTCCGCGCCCTGCTCGACGCCGGGCTGGTGACGCCGGGGCCGGACGGTCAGGGCCTGGTGCCGGTACCGGAGGCCTGCACCCCACCGCCGGGAACGCTGCCGTTACTCGGGCGCATCGCGGCCGGCCGTCCGATCGAGGCGATCGCCGATTCGCGTCACGTCGAGGTGCCGGCGGCGCTGCGCTCGCGGCGCGCGTGCTACGTGCTCGAGGTTCGTGGCGACTCGATGCGCGACGCCGCCATCCTCGACGGTGATCTGGTGGTGGTCGAGGCACGCGACACCGCGCGCGACGGCGAGACCGTGGTCGCCCTCGTCGACGACACCGAGGCCACGCTCAAGCGCATCGAGCAACGCCCGGACCGCTGCCTCCTGCACCCCGCCAACCCGGCCTTTCCGGTGCAGTCCTACCCCCCGGACCGCGTCCGGATCCAGGGCGTGGTGGTCGGCCTGATGCGCGCGCACCGCTGACCGCCGTCGGGGACCGGTTCCGGCGCCGCGATCACTACCCCGACCGGTCACCACCGCTTGAACCGGCTCGGAGGCGGACCGACAATGCCGACCCTCATGAGCACACAGCGCATTCGCGGCATCACCATCGACGCCGCCGGGACCCTCATCACCGTCACCCGACCGGTCGGCGAGACCTACGCGGAGGTCGCCCGGCGCTTCGGCGCGGACATCGACCCGGCAGCCCTCGCGGCCGGTTTCCGCGAGTGCTTCCACGACATGCCACCGCTCGCGTTCCCCGGCGCGCCGCCGAGCCAGATGCGGCGTCTCGAGCGCGGCTGGTGGCACGACCTGGTGCACCGGGTGGTGTCGCGGGCCGGCGGCGTCGCCGACTTCGAGCGTTACTTCGACACCCTCTACGAGCACTACGCGCGGGGTGGCGCGTGGCGCGCCTACCCGGAGGTGACCGCGGTGCTCACGCGACTGCGCGCCGCCGGCGTCCGCCTCGCGGTGGTGTCGAACTTCGACTCGCGGCTGGAGAACATCCTGACCTCGCTCGAGCTCGACGGGTACTTCGACGCCATCGTCTACTCGACGCTCGCAGGCTCCGCCAAGCCCGACCGCGGCATCTTCGACCGTGCGCTGGCCGAGATCGGCGTCGCCGCCAGCGAGGCCCTGCACATCGGCGACAGCCGCCGCGCGGACATCGCCGGCGCCGCGGCAGCCGGGCTGGAGTCGGTGCTGCTGGTGCGCGGGGACACGACACCGGAGCCGCCGGCGGTGGCGGACCTCGGTGCCCTGCTGGTGCGCCTGGGGATCGACACCAGCGCCAACTGAGCTGCTCCGCCGGACCTCTGCCGCCGGCGGGGGCACCGCGCCAGACCGATTGGGAAACACGACATGTCCGAGCTCCCCGCCCCCCCACGCCACATGACCCCGGAAGAGTTCCGACGCCACGGCCACGCCGTGATCGACTGGCTGGCGGACTACATGGCACGGGTCGAGACGCTACCGGTGCTCTCGCGCGTCGAGCCCGGCGCGGTGCGGGCGGCGCTGCCGCCGGCGCCGCCCGAGCACGGTGAATCGTTCGCGGACTGCCTGGCGGACGTGGAGCGCATCGTCGTGCCCGGCCTCACCCACTGGCAGCACCCACGCTTCCTCGCCTACTTCCCGGCCAACGCCTCCGGCCCCTCGATCCTCGGCGAGCTGCTGTCGGCCGGTCTCGGGGTCCAGGGCATGCTGTGGGCGACGAGCCCGGCCTGCACCGAGCTCGAGACCCACGTCATGGACTGGCTGGCCGACATGCTGGGCCTGCCGGCGCAATTCCGGTCGAGCAGCACCGGCGGCGGGGTGATCCAGGACACCGCGTCCAGCTCGGCGCTGGTGGCGATGCTCGCCGCGCGCGAGCGTGCGACCGGTGGCGCCGCCAACGCCGAGGGCGCGCGCCAGCCGCTCGTCGCCTACACCTCGACCGAGGCCCACTCCTCGATCCTCAAGGGCGTGCGCATCGCCGGCATCGGCGAGCGCAACCTGCGGCTGGTGCCGACGACGTCGGACCGCGCGATGGACGCCGAGGCCCTCGGGCGCATGATCGAGGCCGACCGCGCAGCGGGTCTGCTCCCCTTCTTCGTCTCCGCCACCATCGGCACCACCTCCACCGGAGCCATCGACCCGGTCCCGGCGATCGCCGCGCTCGGCCGGCGCCATGGTCTGTGGGTCCATGTCGACGCCGCGCACGCGGGGCCCGCGGCGCTGGTGCCGGAGCTGCGCTGGACCCACGACGGTCTCGACACCGTCGACAGCTACTGCTTCAACCCCCACAAGTGGATGCTGACCAACTTCGATTGCGACTGCTTCTGGGTCGCCGACCGCGCGGCGCTGATCGGCGCGCTGAGCGTCCTGCCCGAGTACCTGCGCAATCGGGCCACCGAATCGGGGGCAGTGATCGACTACCGCGACTGGCAGGTGCAGCTCGGTCGGCGCTTTCGCGCGCTGAAGCTCTGGTTGGTGATCCGCCACTACGGGGTCGAGGGCCTGCGCGCGCACGTGCGCCACCACGTCGCCCTCACCCGCTGGCTGACCGCGGCGATCGACGCCGACCCCGACTTCGAGCGCGTCGGCGCGGCCCCGCTCACCCTGGTCTGCTTCCGACTGCGCGGCGACGACGACCGCAACCAGGCCCTGCTCGACGCGGTGAACGAGGGCGGGGAGACCTACATCACCCACACCCGGGTGGACGGTCGGCTGGTGCTGCGCATCGCGGTCGGCGCGACGTCGACCGAGCACCGCCACGTCGAGCAGGCCTGGGAGGTGATTCGGACCCGGGCGCGCGCACTCGGCGCCGCCTGAGAGGGTCATCGGACCGGGGCGCCCTCGTCGTCGCTGGCGCCCCAGTTCTCGTCCACGAAGCGCTCGAGGCAGTGGTAGCCACCCTCCTCGAAGTGCTCGAACTCCAGACCGAGCCGGAAATCGTCCGCGCCGATGCGCCGGAAGATGACCCCGCGGGCGTCGACCTCCACCCAGCACGACTCGGCGCGGCGCGGGAGCTGGATGCGCAATCGCACCTGCGGGCGCGCGCTCGGTGACAGGGGCTGCCCGCCCGGGAACACCGCATCCCGCGTCACCCGGTCACACTCGAGCTGCAGCCCGGCACGCGAGATGTTGACGGTCTGCGCGTGGATCACGCCCGACGCGCCCACGATCTCCGTGTGGAGCGACATGGCCACCCGTGGGTGCTCGCGATGGTAGGCCTTCATTACACGGCGTTCCTGGCGCCGGTCCCGCGCCGTACTCCGGCGTTGCGAGCCGCGCCCCGGCGAAGGGCGAGCGAGACCGATGACGCGCTTGTACGCGAAACCCGCCGCTGCAGGCAAGGCCTCCACGATTCGCTGCTGGCGCCCGTCCGCCCGAGCCGCTATGGTCGCGCGTCGCCGAGGAGGAGACCACCCGCATGTCGATCGCCGTCGCCGTCCGCAAGGACGGTCAGATTTCCCTGGTCACCGACAGTCAGACCAACATGGGCTCGGAGCGCGTGCCGCCGGAGAACTTCGCCGACACCAAGCGCTGCACCATCGGCGACGCGCACGTCGCGGCCACCGGCTGGTCGCTGTACTCGAACATCCTCGACGACGTGCTGAGCCGCCGACGGCGCCTGCCACGCCTCGACGACGAACTCTCGATATTCAAATTTTTCAATGAGCTATGGAAGATTCTTCACGACGATTATTCCTTCGTGAAGGACCAGTCCGGCGAAGGTGACTCGCCCTTCGGCAGCCTCGACAGCTCGTTCCTGATCGCCTCGCCGCGCGGGCTGTTCTCGGTCTCGTCCGACCTCTCGGTGACGCGCTATCAGCGCTACTTCGCGATCGGCTCCGGCGCGCCGGTCGCGCTCGGCGCGGTGCACGCGCTCTACGACGGCGACGGCGACGCCGAGACGGTGGCGTCCCGCGCCGCCCAGGCCGCGATCGCGCACGACATCTATTGCGGCCCGCCGCTGAACGTGATCACGGTGCGCGAGCGTGCCGGTCGAGCGCCCCGAGACGCGTCGCCGACCCGGCGCCGCGCCGCGTCCGCGGCCCCCGCCAAGCGGCGCTAAAGCTGCACCCGCGCGAGCCGCTACCGAGGCATCCCGCTGCCGCATCGAGGACGTCCACGTGACGAACGCCTCCACCCTGTCCCGTGACACCTTGGCTCGACTCCCCATGGCGGTGCTGCTGAGCGACGCCGCCGATCACGTCGTCTGGGTCAACGACGCCTTCTGCACCCTCCTCGCCGCCCCGCCGGAGAGTCTGGTCGGCGCGCCGGTCGAGGCGGTGCTCACCGGGCGCTCCGAGGTGGTCGCCCCGGGTCTGCGTCGATTCGCCATCACCGCCGACAACGGGCGCCGCCTGTGGCTGCAGTGCACCGAGACCACCCTCGACGAGGGTGATGGCGCCATGACGACCCTTCGCCTGTTCGACGACATCTCGTCGCTCGACGGGCGCGGGAACGCGCGCTCGGCCGCCGCCTTCGGGCGCACGCCCTCGCGGCTGGACGGCGTCACCGGTGCCCTCACTCGCCTCGCGGTGCTGCAGGAGCTCAGTGCCCAGATCTCGCGCAGCCGCCGCTACGGCAATCGGCTCAGCGTGCTGCTGGTTCGGCTGGCCCCGGCCGCGGAGAGCGCGCTCGAGTTGCAGCGCCGGGCGGTGGCACAGGTGCTGCGCGAGCAGCTGCGGTGGGTGGACTCGACCGGCATCCTGACCCCGGAGGAGTTCCTGGTGGTGCTGCCGGAGACCGATGCCCGCAGCGCCGGTAAGGTCGCGCGCAAGCTGTCGCAGGCGATCACGGCGATCGAGGGTGAGGCCGGCATCGGCGCCGACCATGCCAACCTCACGGTCGCCGGATGGCGTCCGGAAGACGACATGCAGGCGCTGCTCGCCCGCGTACGCCGTCTCGACGACACCCCGGCCGCGCTCGGCGCGGCCTGAGATCAGTCGCGCGCCGGACCGAGGTCCAGCCGCGGTAGACCGCTTCGGCAGAGGCCATCGCGGCGGGCGTCGTAACCCCGGGGACGGTAGGCCGGGAGCTGACTCTCGCGCAGATCGAAACCGAAGGCGCGCTTGCTCAGCACCACGATCGGCGGCGCCTGGACACGCTTGAAGTAGCTCTGACGGAGCTGGGTCTCGATCCACTCGAGGTCCGCCACCCACTCGCCGGCGTCGGCGAACCAGCGCCGGAACGCCGCCGGGTCGTCCCAGCCGATGCGCTCGAGCAGGGTCCCCTCCTCCGCCCAGCCCATCAGGTCGAGGGGGTGGCGCCGGAACTCGATCAGTTGTCGCAGCACCGCGTCGTGGTAGCCGTACTTGATCGGGTCGCCGAGCCCCTTGGTCACGTCCTGGGCCTCGGAGAGCTCCGCGCTCGGCACCGTCGTGCCGTCGTAGAGGTTGGCGGGGATCACCTCGCGACCGAGGACCCGCTGGTTCAAGTCGCGGGCGAGCGCGAAGACCTGGGTCTTGTAGAGGTCGGCGATTGGCGCGATCGCGCCGTTCACGTCTCCATAGAGCGTGGCGTAGCCGAGCGCGGTCTCGGTCTTGTTGCCGTTGTTGGTGAACAGCAGCCCGCACTTCGCGGCCAGCCCCGCGAGCACGTCGGCGCCGCGGATTCGGGCCTGGATGTTCTCGTCCACCAGCCGCGAGTACTCGCCGGGGCGCGCGGCGAAGCCGGCATCGCGGATCCGTGCCGACAACCGCTCGTAGAGATCCTGGATCGGGAAGTCGAGGTGCTCGACGCCGAGGGCGGCGCACATCCGGCGCGCGTTGTCGCGGGTGACGTCGGCGTTGAACCGGGTCGGCATGTTGACCGCGAACACCCGCTCCGGTCCGAAGGCCAGGGTCAGTAGCGAGGCGACGAGGCTCGAGTCGATGCCGCCGCTCACCCCGAGCAGCACGCGGCTCTCGCCGCCGCGCAGGTGGTCGAGGTGGCGCAAGCCGCAGACGATGCCGTCCCGGCACGCCGCCATCTCGTCCTGCGCGGGAGCGACGGTGCCGTCGCCAGGCACCACCACCAGCGCCTCGCGCCAGGGCTCGGCGCGGGCGATCACCGTGCCGTCGGGCGCGTAGGCGGTGGTGTCACCGTCGTGCACCAGCACGTTCTTGCCGTTGTTCTGAGCGCCGACGTGGTTGACGTAGAAGAACGGCACGGGGCTTCGCGCCAGCACCTCGCGCACGGTGCGGTTGCGCTTGTCGTTCTTCTGCCAGGTCCAGGGCGAGGAAGAGAGATTGAAGACCGCATCGGCCCCCGCCTCACGGTACGCGCGCACCGTGTCCAGCACCTCGCCGCCGGCGCAGTAATCCTGGCACCACATGTCCTCGCAGAGCTGCACCCCGAAGCGGAACCGACGCCCGTCGCGCAGTGGGACCTCGAACGGGCGCATCCACGCCCGCCAGTCGTGGCCGGTGGCGAGCGCGAGCTTGCGCACGGAGTAGAAATGGCGGTCGTCGTCGAAGTACCGATAGTTCGGGTGGAGGGTCTTGGGATGGGTGCCGGGTGGCAGATCGCCGGGCACCTCGCGCGCCAGCCAGCGGCCGTCGTGGCAGACGCGGACCGCGTTGTACTTGCGCCGGCGACCGTCCTCTCCGATCGCCGCGGGGTCGACGACCACGTTGCCGAAGACGACGGTGAGTCCGGCGCTCGCCTCGCGCACCGACTCGCTCCACTCGGCGAAGTCGTCGACCAGGACGTCCACCTCCCACAGGTCGCCGAGGATGTATCCACTCACGCAGAGCTCGGGGAACGCGACCACCTCCGCGCCGGCGTCGCGCGCCTGCGCCAGCAGCGCGATCATGCGTGCGACGTTGACGTCGGGTCGGCCGGGGCGCACCTCCATCTGGGCGAGGGCGATGCGCGGGAGTCGGGTGGGATCCATCGGGGCGGGCTCACCGGCTGGGCCGAGGCGCGATTATAGGCCCGACACGGCGGCAGCCGACGCGGCATCGGCACCGCCGCGGACATCCAGTACACTTGCCCGGCCCGCCGCGAAGCCGTCGCATGCCAGAGCACAATCGCCTCCGGACACCCGTGCCCAGCGCGATCGTCGTCGCCGCCGCGCTGGTGGTGGTGATCGCCGGGCTGCGCGCGGCGGAGCCGATGATCGTCCCGTTCCTGCTCTCGGTGTTCGTCGCCGTGCTGTGCGCTCCGCCGCTGTTCTGGCTGGAGAGCCACGGCCTGCCGCGCTGGGCGGCCCTGCTGGTGGTGGTCGCCTCCCTGTTCGTCCTCGGAGTGGCGGTGGTGTTGCCGATCGGCACCTCCGTCGACGACTTCTACCGCGGGCTCCCCGCCTATCGCGACCGGGTGTCACAGCTCAGCGCGCCGGTGTTCGCGTGGCTTCACGGGCACGGCATCCACGTCACGCGCCAGGACGTCAGCACCTATGTCGACCCGGGCGCCGCCCTCGATCTGGTCCGCAGGCTGTTCCAGGGCTTCGGCAACGTGCTGGCCAACGCCTTCCTGATCCTGCTGACGGTGGTGTTCATCCTGTTCGAGGCGTCGAGCTTTCGGGTGAAGCTGCACGCGATGAGCACCAACGCCGAGGCCTCCCTCGACCAGTTCCGCGAGTTCAGCCGCTCCCTGGTCCGATACATCGTCATCAAGACCCTGATGAGCGTCGGCACCGGGGTGGCGGTCGGCCTCTGGCTGTGGGCCGTAGGGGTCGACTACGCGGTGCTGTGGGGCGTGCTCGCGTTCATGCTGAACTTCGTCCCCAACATCGGCTCGGTGATCGCGGCGGTCCCACCGGTGCTGCTCGCGCTGGTGCAACTCGGGCCCACCGCCGCGGCCTGGTCGGGGCTCGGATTCCTGATCGTCAACATGGTCTTCGGCAACGTGATCGAGCCGCGCTATCTCGGGCGCGAGCTCGGGTTGTCGAGCCTGGTGGTGTTCCTCTCCCTGGTGTTCTGGGGCTGGGTGCTCGGGCCGGTGGGGATGTTCCTGTCGGTCCCGCTGACGATGATGGCCAAGATCGCACTGGCCGGCCGGGCCGAGACACGGTGGATCGCGATCATGCTCGGCCCGGCGCAGGAGGCAGCGGCGGCGGGGCAGCACGGCGACCGCACCGGCTCCGCGCCCCCCGCTCCCGGCGCGGCCACTGCCGCAACCGAGGAGGACACGCGCCGATGAGCCGGGACTTCACCGGAAAGTGTGCACTGGTCACCGGCGCCGCCGGCGGCATGGGACTCGGGGTCACGCTCGCGCTGCTCGCGGCGGGCGCGCGGGTCGCCGCGCTCGACCGCCAGCCGCGACCGGCAGTGCTCGACGACGACGCCGGAGGTGCCCTGCTCTACTGCCAGGGCGACCTGGTGGACCCGGCGTTCGTGTCCGGCGCCGTCGCGTCGGCGGCGCGGGCGACCGGGCGCATCGACCTCGTGGTCAATGCAGCCGGCGTCCTCGACTTCGCACGCGACCGCTCGCTGCTCTCCATCGATCTCGACGACTGGACGCGCCTGCTCGACGCCAACCTGCGCTCGGCGATGCTGGTGTCACGCCACGCCGCCCCGCTCATGCGCCGACACGGCGGCGCCATGGTCCACGTCTCGAGCATCCAGTGCCTGCGCGGCGACGATCGGCCCCAAGACGCCTACCAGGCAGCCAAGGGCGCGCTGCTCGCGATGTCGCGCTCGCTCGCCATCCAGCTCGCGCCGGACCGCATTCGCTCGAACGCCCTCCTCCCCGGCCCGACCGCGACACCGATGCAGGCGCGCTGGGACGACGACCCCACCAGCGTCGAGCGGCTGGCGAAGGTGGTGCCGCTCGGGCGCGTCGGCCGGGTGGAGGACATGGTGTCCGCCATCCTGTTCCTGCTCAGCGACGACGCGAGCTGGATCACCGGCACCGAGCTGGTGGTCGACGGTGGCCTCACCGCGCGCCCGTGAGCGACGCACCCGACCGACGACAGACGCGATGGAGGACCGACCCATGAGCAGCCCAGCACGCGACGACGCCGAGCTCGTCACCTACCAGATGCACGTCGACGGCAAGTGGGTCGACGCGGTCTCCGGCGAGCGCTTCGAGAGCCACGATCCGTTCACCGCCAAACCGTGGTCGCTGGTGCCACGGGCCGGCGCCGAGGACGTCGACCGGGCGGTGCAGGCGGCGCAGCGCGCGTTCACCGGCGGCGAGTGGCCGCGCATGCACCCGTCTCAGCGCGGGGCGCTGCTGCGCCGGCTCGGCGACCTGGTGGCCGAGAACGCCGAGCGCCTGGCCCACATCGAGGTTCGCGACAACGGCAAGCTGATCAGCGAGATGGCCGGCCAGCTGCGCTACATCCCGCAGTGGTACTACTACTTCGGCGGCCTCGCCGACAAGATCGAGGGCCACGTGGTCACCACCGACAAGGCGGCCTTCACCTTCACCCGCCACGAGCCGCTGGGCGTGTGCGCCGCGATCAGCGCCTGGAACTCGCCGCTGCTGCTCGCCACCTGGAAGCTCGCGCCGGCACTCGCCGCCGGCAACACCGTGGTGCTCAAGCCGTCGGAGTACACGTCGGCCTCGGCGCTCGAGTTCGCGCGCCTCGTCGAGCAGGCGGGCTTTCCGCCGGGCGTGGTGAACGTCGTCACCGGCTTCGGCCCGGAGTGCGGCCAGGCGCTGGTCGAGCACCCATTGGTGCGCAAGGTCGCGTTCACCGGCTCGGACCGCACCGGGGAGCACATCTACGCCACCGCCGCGCGCGGGCTGAAGCGGGTGAGCCTGGAGCTCGGGGGCAAGTCCCCGAACATCGTCTTCGCCGACTGCAACATGGACGACGCGGTGAAGGGTGCGGTGTCCGGCATCTTCGCCGCCACCGGGCAGACCTGCATCGCGGGCTCGCGCCTGCTGGTGCAGCGCCAGATCCACGACCAGTTCGTCGAGCGCCTGGTCGCGTTCGCACGCAGCGCACGCATGGGCGATCCGATGTCCACCGAGACCCAGGTCGGCCCGGTCACCAACCTGCCGCAGTACGAGAAGGTCCTCGGCTACATCGACGTCGCCAAGGGCGAGGGGGTGCAGACGGTGCTCGGCGGCGGCAAGGCCGAGCGCCCGGAGTGTGGCGACGGCTGGTTCGTCGAGCCGACGATCTTCACCGGCGTGCGCAACAGCATGCGCATCGCCCAGGAGGAGGTGTTCGGGCCGGTGCTGTCGGTGATCCCCTTCGACGACGACGAGGAGGCGGTCGCCATCGGCAACGACGTCGCCTTCGGTCTCGCCGCTGGCGTGTGGACCCAGGACATCCGCCGCGCGCTGCTGATGTCGGAGCGCCTGCAGGCCGGGACGGTGTGGGTCAACACCTACCGCGCGGTCAGCTACCAGATGCCGTTCGGCGGCTTCAAGCGCAGTGGCCTCGGCCGCGAGAACGGGCAGGACGCCATCAAGGAGTACCTGCAGACGAAGAGCGTGTGGATCTCGACCGCGAGCGAGGTCCCCAACCCGTTCGTCATGCGTTGACCGACCGAGCGAGGCGACAATGCCGTCCCTGAGCACGCGTGCCTACGCGGTCGAGCATGCCGACCGTAATCCGTTCCTGCCACGCCTGCTCGGGCACCGCGCGGCGGTCGCCTGCGAGCACTATCTGGCCGCGCTGGCGGCGCGCGACATCCTCCAGGCGGGCGGCAACGCGATCGACGCCGCGGTCGCCGCGACCCTGGTCGAGGGCGTCGTCAATCCGCAGATGCACACCTTCGGCGGCGAGTGCGCGATCCTCGTCCACGTCGCGGGCTCGGCTCAGGTGGTGGCGGTGAACGGCAACACCGCGGCACCGGCCGCCGCGACCCCGGCGGCGTATCGGGCGCGCGGCCTGGACGCGGTCCCCGACCATGGCGTCCTCGCCGCCGGTGTCCCGGCGGCACCCGCGGCGCTACTCACCGCGCTCGGGCGATTCGGGCGGCTGCCGTTCGCGGCGGTCAGCGAGCCGGCGCGCACGCTGGCGCGCGAGGGTCCGCCGGTGCATCGCGGGCTCGTCCACCAGCGCGGTTTCGGCCTGGCCGCGCTCGAGTCGGAGATCCGGGCCAACCGGCCGGGCGCCGCGGCGCTGTATCTGCCCGAGGGGCGACTGCCACGCGAGGGTGAGCGCCTGCCCAACCCGGCGCTCGCCGACCTGCTCGACCACCTCGCGGGTGCCGAGCGTGCCGCGGGCGGTGACCGCGCCCGCGGCATCCGCGCCGCCCACGACGCCTTCTACCGCGGCGAGCCGGCGGCGATCGTCGCCGCCTTCGTGCGCGAGCGAGACGGCCTGCTCGCACGCGAGGACCTCGCCGCGTTCGAGGCCCCGGTCGAGCCGTCGGCGTACCTCGACTTCCGCGGCGCGCGGGTCTTCAAGTGCGGCGGCTGGAACCAGGGACCGGCGCTGTTGCAGTCACTCGCGATCCTCGACCGCTTCGACCTCCGGGCGATGGGCGCCGACAGCGCCGACTACCTGCACACGTTGATCGAGGCGATGAACCTCGCGTTCGCCGATCGCGAGCAGTACTACGGCGACCCGACCCAGGTCGACGTGCCGCTGGCCGCGCTCCTCGACCCGGCCTACGCCGCGGTGCGCGCCGACCTCATCGACCCGGCCCGCGCGAGCGACGAGGTCCGCCCCGGTGATCCCCGCCGCGGACGCGCCCTGCTCGACCCGGCCGAGCGCCTCGGCGGTCGCGCCTGGGGGCCGGGCACGGTGCACGTCGACGTGATCGATGCCGAGGGCAATGCCGCCGCCTTCACCCCGAGCGGGGCGTGGCTGCGTGGCGGCGACGTCATCGCGCAGCTCGGGGTTCCGCTCGGCAACCGCCTGATGACCTTCTACCTCGGCCCGGACCACCACCCCAACGTGGTCGCGCCGCGCAAGCGCCCGCGCACCACCATCAGCCCGACCCTGGTGCTGCGCGACGGTGCCCCGTGGCTCGCGTTCGGCAGCATGGGCGGCGACCAGCAGGATCAGTGGCAGCTCCAGTTCCTGCTCTACCGCCTGGTGTTCGGGATGTCGCTGCAGGCGGCGATCGAGGCACCGAAGCTCTCCAGCGAGCACTTCCCCGGGTTCTTCTCGCCCCACGACCGCTTCCCGCGCCGGGTACGGGTGGAGCCGCGCCTCGGCGCCGCGGTCCTCGCCGAGCTCGCCGCTCGCGGACACGTGATCGACCATGGCCCGGACTGGTCGGAGGGCTACCTCCTCGCCGCCGAGCGTCACCCCGACGGGCTGCTCGAGGCCGGCTGCGATCCGAGGGGCACCAGGGGCGAGGTCTTCCCGGCCTTCGCCCTCGCCTGGTAGCAGAGCACGCCGGTCGCCGTCGTCGGCCGGCCACCGACCGGGCCCTTTCTCACGTTTCGGTCACGATGCGAGGCGCCGGCGGGTGCGCCGACTCCCGACGGGGGTCGCGCTGGACTACCCTTGGTCTCCCCGGACCGAGAGTCGCCGCCGATGAAGCGCCGCGCCCTGGTGGTCGAGGACGACCCCACCATCGCTCGCCTCGTGCACATGCATCTCCGCGACATCGGCTGTGATGCCGAGGTCGAGGCCGATGGCCGCCTCGCCGTCGAGCGCGTGCGCTCGGGCGAGGTCGACCTCGTGGTCCTCGACCGCATGCTGCCCGGGCTCGACGGTCTCACCGTGTGCCGCGAGATCCGGCGCCTGCCCGGCTACGTCCCGGTGCTGATGCTCACCGCCCGCTCCTCCGAGGCCGAGCGCGTCGAGGGTCTGGAGACCGGTGCCGACGACTACCTGACCAAGCCGTTCGGGGTGGCCGAGCTACGGGCACGGCTACGGGCCATCCTGCGGCGCATGGACGCACTGGAGCACGGCCCGACGCGCGAGCCGGAGCCGCCACCACCGCGAATCGAGCGCGGTGACCTGGTGGTCGACGCCGAGCGCCGGGTGGTCACCATCGGCAGCGAGGAGGTCGCCCTCACCGCCAAGGAGTTCGACCTCCTCGCCCATTTCGCGCGCCATCCGGGTCGGGTGTTCAATCGCGTCCAGCTCCTCGACCAGGTCTGGGGACTCCAGCACCAGGGCTACGAGCACACGGTCAACAGCCACATCAACCGGCTGCGCGCCAAGATCGAGCGCAATCCCGCGAAGCCGGAGTACATCCTCACGGTGTGGGGCGTGGGCTACAAGTTCCGCGACGAATGACCGGCTCGCCACTCCTGCGGACCCTCTACGCCAAGCTGTCGCTGGTGCTGGTGGGGTTGCTGCTCTCGGTCGGTGCCATCTACACCGTGGTGGTGCTGTCGACCACGCGCCACCAACTCGAGACGCTGCACCAACGGGTGAATCGCGACCTCGCGCGCAACCTGGTGGCCGACCGCAACCTGGTGGCCGAGGGGCGACTCGAGCAGTCGGCGCTGAAGGCGTTGTTCGCCGAGTACATGACCATCAACCCGAGCATCGAGATCTACCTGCTCGATCTCGGCGGCGAGATCCTCTCGTTCTCCGCCGACCCCGGGAAGGTGAAGCGCCGCCGCGTCTCGCTCGCGCCGATCCACGCCTTCCTCGCCGGCGACACCTTCCCGCTGCTCGGTGACGACCCGCGCAGCCCCGACCGACGCAAGATCTTCTCCGCCACCCCGGTCCCCTCGTCGCAGGCTCCCGAGGGCTACCTCTACGTGGTCCTGCGCGGCGAGGAGTACCAGAACGTGGCGCAGATCCTGGAGCAGAGCGTCCTGCTCCGGTTGAGCGGATGGGCGGTGGTGGCGAGCCTCGGTTTCGGTCTCGTCGCTGGTCTCGCGCTGTTCCATCTCCTCACCCGGCGCCTGCAGCGCCTCGCCGCCGACATGGAGCAGTTCCGGGCCAGCGGCTTCACCGCCGCGCGACCGGAATCCTCGCGTGCGTCACTCGGCGGGGACGAGGTAGACCGCCTGGCACTGACCTTCGACGCCATGGCCGGGCGGATCTCCGAGCAACTCGACGCCCTGCGCGAGCAGGACCGGCTGCGCCGCGACCTGGTCGCTCGCGTCTCGCACGACCTGCGCACCCCGCTCGCCTCGTTGCACGGCTACCTGGAGACGCTCCAGCTCAAGGCCGCGGACCTCGATGCGGCGGCTCGCGAGGAGCACCTCGCAGTGGCGCTCCGCCAATCCGAGCGCCTGCGTCGCCTGATCGGCGAGCTGTTCGAGCTGGCGAAGCTCGAGGCCCGGGAAGCGCGTCCGCGCGCCGAGCCCTTCGCGGTCCCGGACCTGGTGCAGGACGTCTGCCAGAAGCTGCGCATCCACGCGACGGACCGCGGGTGCACGCTGGAGGCAGCGGTCGACGGCGAGGTCCCGCTCGCCATCGGCGACGTGTCCCTGGTCGAGCGGGTGCTGGAGAACCTGATCGACAACGCGCTCGACCACACGCCCGCCGGCGGGCGGGTGCGGATCCCGGTCGATACCGATGGCACCCGGATCCGGGTCAGCGTCGCCGACGACGGCGCAGGGATCCCCGAGGACGAGCTCGGACGCATCTTCGAGCCGTTCCATCGCGCCCCCGGCCGCGCCGGCGCCGAGCGCCTGCACGCCGGGCTCGGCCTGCCGATCGCGCGACGCATCGTCGAGCTGCACGGCGGCACCCTCACCGTGAGCAGTCGTCCGGGCGCCGGTGCGACCTTCACCTTCGATCTGCCCGCCTGGACCGGACGCGAGGGGTGACGCGCGCCACGGCTTGTCCCCGCGCCCACGCCCGGCCAAGATGCCGGTCCCTCACCACCTGGACGCGTCCGCGATGACCGAGCCGAGCGCGCGAGCCGAGCCCGCCACACCGGCGCCCGCCGAGGTGTTGCTGGTCGGCGATCCGCGGCTGCGGCAGCCGGCCGCCGCCATGGGCGGGCGCGTGTCTCCCGAGCACGAGTCGGACATCGCGCGCCTGCACGCGACGCTCGCCGCCTTTCGCGCCGCCCACGGCTTCGGCCGCGCCATCGCGGCGCCGCAGATCGGCGTGCCATTGCGGGCGATCGCGCTCGAGCTCGGCGACGGCCCGTTCACCATGGTCGATCCCGAGATCACCTGGCGCTCGGCCGAGACCATGACCCTGTGGGACGACTGCATGAGCTTCCCGTGGCTGATGGTCCGCGTCGCGCGCCACCGCTCGATCAGCGTGCGCTATCGCACGCCGGCCGGCGCCACTCGCGAGCTCGACCGCCTCGATGCGGCGACCTCGGAGCTGCTGCAGCACGAGATCGACCACCTCGACGGCGTGCTCGCCCTCGACCGCGCGCTCGACCGCGAGGCGGTCGTCGCCCGCGCGGTGCTCGAGCGCGACCCGGCGCGTTTCCGCGCCATGGTCGACCACCACTGACCGCTCGGCGCGGCCTCGCCGCGCCCCGCCCCGGCCGCCGCGCTGGCTCAAGTCGCGAAACCACCTGCCGATACCCCGTTCCCGGGTCGCGCTCACGCGCGCCCTCGCCCTGGCGGTGGGCGTGGGTCGGCCCGCGAGCCGGGTCATCCCAAGCCGAGGTTGGTTTCCATGGAGCAGGTGCTCGAGGCGCCCCCCCAGAACGCGGCCCCCACGGCCGAGAGCCCACCCCGCGTGCTCTGCGTCGACGACGAGCCGGCCATCCTCTCGGCGCTGCGCCGAGTGCTGCGACCCGACCGCTACGAGGTGCGGGTGGCGACCGGCGGCGCCCAGGCGCTGCAGATGCTCGAGGAGCAGCCGGTCGACCTCGTCATCTCCGACATGCGCATGCCGGAGATGGACGGCGCGGCCTTCCTCACCCACGTCGCGGCGCGCTGGCCGGAGACGGTGCGGATCCTGCTCACCGGGTACTCGGATTTCGATTCCACCGTCGCCGCGGTCAACCAGGGACAGATCTACCGCTATCTCGCAAAGCCGTGGGACGAGGGCGACTTGCGCCTCACCGTGCGCAACGGCCTGGAGCGCCGGGCGCTCGCGCGCGAGCGCGACGAGTTGCTCGCACTCACCGCGCAGCAGAACGAGGCCCTACGAAAGCTCAACACCTCGCTGGAGGACCGGGTCAAGGCGCGCACCGAGGAGCTCCGCCAGACCGCCGCCTTCCTCGAGACCGCCTACGAGAGCGCGCGACGCAGCTATCGCGACGCGATTCCGGTCTTCGCCCAGCTCATCAAGCTGCGTGAAGGGCATTCCGCCGGCCACAGCCGCCGGGTCGGCGAGATGGCGCGCCTGCTCGGGGCAGAGCTCCATCTCGACGAGCAGGCGAGCGACGATCTCTACTTCGCCGGCTTGCTGCACGACATCGGCGAGATCGGCCTGCCCGACGACATCGTCGCCACCCCCTACGAGAAGCTGAGCGCCGAGCAGCAGCGCCAGATGCAGCGCCATACGGTCATCGGCCCGGCGGCACTGATGTCGCTCGAGCCGATGGAGAACGTCGCGCGCATCATGCGTGCCCACCACGAGCGATTCGACGGCAGCGGATATCCCGACGGCCTCGCCGGCGAGTCGATCCCGCACGAGGCGCGCATCCTGGCGGTGGTCAACGACTACGACCAGCTCCTCACCGGTCAGCTCGACGGCGAGCGGCGCAGCCCCGAGGTGGCGTGCCGGTTCCTGGTCGAGCATCGAGGCACCCGTTACGACCCGGAGGTGGTGCGCGCCTTCCTCGGTGCATTCGACCGCGGGGCGTTCACCGACATCGCGGTGGCAGAGCGGCGGATCACGTCCGCGGCGTTGAAGGAGGGCATGGTCCTCAGTCGTGACGCGGTGAACGCGAGCAACGTGGTCATGGTGGCCAAGGGGACCCGTCTCAACGCGGCGCTCATCAACAAGCTGCGCATCCACGAGAAAGACCAGGACGAGATGTTCGAGCTCCATGTCCGCACGAGCGCCTGAGTCCGCGGGCACCGCGCCCGAGCCGGTCGACCAGGCGGCTGTCGACGAGCGTCCGGTCGTCCTCCTGGTCGACGACGAGCCAGGCATCCTGGCGGCGCTGAGACGGTTGCTGCGCCGTAGCCCCTACACGGTGCTGACGGCGGCGGATGGGCTCCAGGCGTTGGAGATTCTCGGTCACAGCCCGGTGACGGTGGTGGTGGCCGACTACCGGATGCCGCGCATGAACGGCGCGGAGCTCCTGCTCGAGGCCAGGCGGCTGGCACCGGACACGGTGCGCATCCTGCTCACCGGCGACGCCGATCTCCACGTGGTATCCGACGCCCTCAACAAGGGCGCGATCTTCAAGTTCCTGCTCAAGCCCTGGGACCAGGAAGGGCTGCTGCGCACCATCGAGGAGGCGGTGCAGATGCATCGTCTCGCGCGCGAGAACGCGCGCCTCACCCGTGAGCTCGCCGATGCCAACTCCGCGCTTCGCCGCCTCAATACCGAGCTCGCGCAGCGCGTCGAGGAGAAGGCCCGCGAGCTCGACCGGGCGGTGTACTACGACGCGCTCACCGGGCTGCCGAACCGGACCCTGCTCGCCGACCGGCTGACCCAGAGCATCATGCACGCGCGCCGCTCGGGTCAGCACGTGGCGGTGCTCCTGCTCGACGTCGACCGGCTCAAGCACGTCAACGACACCCTCGGCCACGACGCCGGAGATGCCCTGCTGGAAGCGCTCGCCGGACGGCTGGAACGCAACGTGCGCGGCGGAGACACGGTGGCGCGGGTGAACGGCGACGAGTTCGCGTTCGTCCTCGGCGACCTCGCCGACGAGCAGCAGGTGCACATGGTCGCCAACCGCATCCTGCGCGACGTGGCCGAGCCGTTCCGGATCTGCGGGCACGAGATCTACCTCGCCGCGAGCATCGGCGCGAGCATCTTCCCGGGCGACGGCACCACCGGTCCGGACTTGCTGCGCACCGCCGGCGTCGCCCTCCACCATGCGATGGAGGAAGGCGGAGGGCGATTCCACTTCCACGCCGAGCCGTTGAATCGTCGCAATCAGCGCCGCCTCACGCTCGAGACCCAGCTCCGCCGCGCGGTGGAGCGCCAGGAGTTCGTGCTCCACTACCAGCCGCGGGTCGACGCGCGTAGCGGGCTACCCCGCGGTGCCGAGGCGCTGCTGCGCTGGGCGCATCCGGAGCGTGGCCTGGTCCCCCCGGGTGAGTTCATTCCCCTGCTCGAGGAGACCGGGCTCATCGTTCCGGTCGGCGAATGGTGCCTGCACCAGGCGGTCGAGGCGCTCGGTCGCTTCGACGCGGCGGGGCACGACGACCTCTCGGTGTCGGTGAACCTGTCGCCGCGCCAGGTGGCCGACGCCGACGTCGTCGACGACGTGGTCGCCGCCTTCGCCGCCCTCGCTCGCCCGCTACCGGCGAGCCGACTCGAGCTCGAGATCACCGAGGGGCTGCTGCTACGCGATGCACCCGCGGTGCACGCCAAGCTCGACGCCTGTCACGATGCCGGGGTGCGCATCGCGATCGACGATTTCGGAACCGGCTACTCGTCGCTCAGCTACCTGATGCGCTTCCCGGTCGACGTGCTGAAGATCGACCGCTCCTTCGTGGCCCACGTGAGCCACGCGCGCGATGCCGAGACGCTGGTCAAGGGGGTGCTCTCGCTCGCCCACGGCCTGCGCCTGACCACCGTCGCCGAGGGCGTGGAGACCCACGCGCAGTGGAGCTTCCTGCGCATGCACGGGTGCGAGGAGCTGCAGGGCTATCTGTTCAGTCGCGCGCTGCCGGAGGCGGACTTCCTGCGCTACCTCGCGGGCGACCGCAAGACCGTCCCCACCCACGGCGGCAACGACTGAGATGCGCGGGCTGGTGCTGACGCTGCTGAACCAGATGGTCGAGGAGCGCCTCGGCTTCGAGGTCTGGGAGCGCGCCCTGGAGGTGGTCCGCCCGAGCTCGGGCGGTGTCTACACCGCCGGGGAGCGATACGACGACGCCGAGCTCGGCGCGTTGGTCGCCGCCCTCGCAGACATCACCGCGCTCCCTGCCGACACCCTGGTCACCGATCTCGGACGGTACACGCTGGCGGCCTTCGCCCGCATGCATCCGGAGCACTTCCGCGACCGCAGTGCCCGCGAGCTGCTGCTGAGCGTCGACCGGGTGATCCACATCGAGGTGCGCAAGCTCCACCCCGACGCCTCGCTCCCCGCGTTCGAGTACGAGACCTCGGACCCGGACCGACTGGTGATGCTGTACCGCTCGCCGCGTCGGATGTGCGCCTTCGCGGTCGGACTGGTCGAAGGCGTCGCCCGCCATTACGCGACCCCCATCCACCACCGCGAGACGCGCTGCCTGCATCGTGGTGACGACCACTGCCGCTTCGAGCTCGCGTTCGGTGAACCCGGCCTCGCCGCCTGACGAGTCGGGCACGGTCCCCCGCGCCGCCTTCGATCGGGAACGCGCGGCACGGCGTCGCTCCGAGCAGCTCCTCGAGGAACGCGCGCGCGAGCTCTTCGTCGCCAACGAGTCGCTGCGCGCGCACGTCGACTCCCTGGCCCAGCGCGCATTCGAGCTCGAGCTACTGCACGATCTCACCGCCTACACCCACGAGAACGTCACCCGCACGCAGGCTCTGCAGGCCTTCGTCTACTTCGTCTGCACCAAGAGCCTGTGGCCGACCGGCCATGTCTACCTGGTGGAGTCGGACGACGACGGTGAGCCGCGCCTGCGCTCGAGCGGACTGTGGCACTTCCTCGACCCCGAGCCCTGGGCGGCGTTTCGCAAGGTGACCGAGGGTACGGTGTTCCGACGCGGCGAGGGGCTACCCGGGCGGGTTCTGGCCCGCGCCGCCGCGGCGTGGATTCCGTCGGCGCGCGACGATGCGAACTTCCCGCGGGCGGCGCTCTGCCCGGAGCTGGCGCTCGGCTCCGCCTTCGCGGTGCCGATTGCCCTCTTCGGCGAGGTGGTGGCGGTGGCGGAGTTCTTCACCAGCGCGCGGAGCGAGCCCGACGCGGCGCTGCTGCGGACGGTGGAGACCGCGTCGATGCACCTCGGCACCGCGCTCGAGCGACGCGCGCGCACCAAGGAGCTGGAGCTCCGGGTAGACGAGCTGCGGCGCGTCAATCTCACGCTGCGCTCGACGCAGGCCCAGCTCGTCGAATCGGAGAAGTTCGCGAGCCTCGGCGTGATGGCGGCCGGGATCGCGCACGAGATCAACAACCCCGTCGCATTCGTGACCAGCAACGCGGAGACCCTGCGCAGCTACCTGCATCAGCTCCGGGGCGCGGCGCCGGACCTCCGCCGCCTGCTCGAGGTGGCGCTCGCGAGCACCGACGCCGACGTCGCCGACGCCGCGCGGGCCGCGCGCGCGGCCTGCGAGGACCACGAGATCGACTATCTGCTGGAGGATAGCGGCGCCCTGCTGACGGAATCGCTGATCGGGCTGCGACGGGTCCGCGACGTGGTCACCAACCTGCGGCGCTTCGCGCGCTCCGACGACGGCGCGCTGGCGGCGACCGATCTCAACGGCACCCTCGAGTCGGTCATCAAGATCACTGCCAACGAGCTCGCTGCCGAGTGCGACGTCCGGCGTGACTTCGCCGAGCTCCCGCCCGTGCGTTGTCATCCCGCGCAGATCCAGCAGGCTCTCATCCAGGTCCTGGTCAACGCCTTCCAGGCCGTGGCCGACGGTGGCACGGTGAGCGTGCGCACCCGCGTCGTCGACGACCACGTCGAGATCGCGATCAGTGACGACGGGCCGGGGATCGACCCCGATCACCTCGACAAGCTGTTCACGCCGTTCTTCACCACCCGGCCGGTAGGGCAGGGCTCCGGGCTGGGCCTGTCCTCCGCCTACGGCATCGTGCGCCGCCATGGCGGCGAGATCCGGGTGATGTCGGAGCCGGGCAAGGGAGCGACGTTCGTGGTGCGACTACCGGTAGCCGAGCCGAGCGAGGAGACCCCACTCAGCTCATCCGCGGCCTGACCGGCTGCCGAGGCATCCGAGCGCCCCGGACAGCTCCCCCGTCGCCCGCACGGTGCGGCCGGTCGGACCCCGACCGACGCTCTCAGCCGCGCAGGCTCTTCGCGGCCTCGTCCAGACCGCGCTCCAGGCGATCGAACAAGTCGTCGACCTGGGTCTCGTCGATGATCAGGGGCGGGCAGGTCGCCACCGCGTCGCCCGGCAGGGCGCGGGTGATCAGACCGTTGGCGACGGTCCGCTCGAACACCTGATTGGCCGCCTTGCGCTCCGGCGCGAACGACGCCCTGGTGGCCTTGTCCTCGACGATCTCGATGGCGCCGACCAGGCCGACGCCGCGCGCCTCACCCACCAGCGGGTGGTCACCGAGCGCATGCAGCCGCTGTTGAAAACGCGGTGCGACCGCGCGCACGTGGCCGAGGATGTCGCGCTCCTCGTAGATGCGCAGGGTCTCCAGCGCGACCGCGGCGCACACCGGGTGCCCGCCGTAGGTGTAACCCATGCCGAACGCGCCGTGCTTGGCGCTGAGATCGCGGAACGCCTCGTAGATCGGCTGCGAGAT
Organism: Ectothiorhodospiraceae bacterium; assembly: GCA_024234875.1. GTDB lineage: Bacteria > Pseudomonadota > Gammaproteobacteria > HK1 > HK1 > JACKNM01. The sequence goes on from JACKNM010000008.1 coordinate 183,101, forward strand.
CATCACCGCCGAGATCGGCAGGTAGGCCGACGACAGCTGCTTCGCGCAGGTCACCATGTCGGGCACGATGCCGTAGGTCTGCGAGCCCCACATGTTGGCGGTGCGCCCGAACCCGCAGATGACCTCGTCGGCCACCATCAGCACGTCGTGACGACGCAGCACCGCCTGAACCTTCTCGAAGTAGGTACGCGGCGGCGGGATCACCCCGCCCGCCCCCATCACCGGCTCGGCGACGAACGCCGCCACCGTCTCCGGGCCCTCGGCGAGGATGAGCTGCTCCAGGCTGTCGGCCAGCCGGGTGGCGAAGTCCTCCTCGGACTCCCCCGGCCTGGCGCCACGGTAGTGGTGGGGGGTGTCGGTGGTCAGGAAGCGATCGCTCACCGGGAGATCGAAGTCGTTCTGCATCAGCGGGATCGCGGTCAGGCTGCCGCCGGCGACGGTCACGCCGTGATAGCCACGCTTGCGCGAGATGATCTTCTTCTTCTCGCGCCGACCCAGCGCGTTGTTGTAGTACCAGGCGAACTTGATCGCGGTGTCGATGGCCTCGGAGCCGGAGTTGAGCAGGAACGCGTGCGCCATCGGCTCCGGCGCGATGCGGATGAGGTGCTCGCAGAGCTCGATCACCGGCTCGGTCGAGCGATGGGCGAAGGTGTGCGAGTACGGCAGGATCCCGAGCTGGCGCGTCGCGGCGTCGATCAGGCGCTGCTCGTTGAACCCGAGCGACACGCACCACAGGCCGGCCAGGCCCTCGATGTAGCGGTTGCCCTCGTCGTCCCAGATGTAGATGCCCTCACCGCGGCTGATGACGTGCGGTCCGCGCTGCTCGTGGGCGGCGAGGTTGGTGTACGGGTGCATGGTGTAGGCCACGTCGCGGGCGGCCAGCGAATTGGGTGCGTATGGCATGGCGTCGACGCCTCCTCGTCGGGTGGTGCGCATCTCGCGACCCCGGGCACCGGCATCGGCCGACACCCGCGGCGAGACGCGGCGCGGGTCAGACGTGCTGACCGCCGTTGATGTGGACCTCGGTACCGGTCACGTAGCTCGCCGCGTTCGAGCACAGGAAGTAGATCGTGCTGGCGACCTCCTCCGGCTCGCCGAGGCGGCGCAGTGGAATGTGCTTGGCCAGCTCGGCGGCGCCCGGCGACAGGATTGGTGTGTCGATCTCGCCGGGGGCGATGGCATTGACGCGCACCCCGAGCGGCCCGAAATCGGCCGCCATCTCGCGCGTCAGCGCGGCGAGCGCCGCCTTCGACGTCGCGTAGGCGGTGCCCGCGAAAGGGTGCACCCGACTGCCCGCGATCGAGGTCACGTTGACGATGCAACCGCGACCGGCCTGCAGCTCCGACATCAGGCCGCGCGCCAGCATGATCGGGGCGAAGAAGTTGACCTGGAAGACCGTCGACCAGTCACCCATGTCGGTGTTGATGGCGTTCAGTCGCGAGCCGCCCGCGCCCTTCGGCGAGATGCCGGCGTTGTTGACCAGCGCGTGCAGCGGGCCGCCGACCAGGCGCCGGCGGATCTCCTCGATTCCCGACTCGAGCGCGTCGCGGTCGGCCAGATCGACCACCACGTGGTCCTCGGGACCCGCCTCCCAGGGGCAGTCCTCCGGAAACGGGTGCCGCGAGCAGGTGATGACGCGCCACCCGGCGCTCGAGAAGCGCTTGACCGTGGCGTGCCCGATCCCGCGACTCGCGCCGGTCAGGATCAGCGTCCGTCTGTCGTTGCGACCTGTCTCCACCACCTGCGCCTTGGGCGAGCGCCGACACCGGCCGGCCAAGCATACACGCGCCCGCACCCACGGTGCAGCCGCGCCGCCGGCGCACCGGCCGCTGTGGTAATCTCGCCCGGCCGCCCTGCGGCCCCACCGTTGAGAGCAGCCGACATGAAGACGATCGATCTCCGCAGCGACACCGTGACCCGCCCGACGGCGGCGATGCGCGCCGCGATGGCCGCGGCCGAGGTCGGCGACGACGTGTACGGCGAGGATCCGACGGTCAACCTCCTGGAGCGGCGCGCCGCCGAGCTGTCGGGGCACGAGGCGGCGCTGTTCGTCTCGAGCGGCACCCAGGGCAACCTGCTCGCCCTGCTCAGCCATTGCCAGCGCGGCGACGAGTACATCGTCGGGCAGCTCGCCCACAGCTATCGGTCCGAGGGTGGCGGTGCGGCCGCGCTCGGCGGCATCCAGCCGCAGCCGATCGAGCAGGAGCCAGACGGGCGTCTCGACCTGGACCGTGTCGAGCAGGCGGTGAAGCCGGTCGATTTCCACTACGCGCGCACGCGGCTCATCTGCCTCGAGAACACCTGGCGCGGCATGGTCGCACCGCTCGACTACCTGCAGCAGGCGCGGCGGCTCGCCGACCGCCACGGCCTCGCGCTGCACCTCGACGGTGCGCGGGTCTTCAATGCGACGGTCAAGCTCGGCATCGAGCCGCGCCAGATGACCGCGCTGTTCGACAGCCTGTCGTTCTGCCTGTCCAAGGGGCTCGGCGCCCCGGTCGGCTCGATGCTCTGCGGCTCCGAGGCGCTCATCGGCCGGGCGCGGCGCTGGCGCAAGGTGGTCGGCGGGGGCATGCGGCAGGCCGGCGTGCTCGCGGCGGCGGGGTTGTTCGCCCTCGACCAGCACATCGAGCGGCTCGGAGAGGACCACGACAACGCCGCGCGGCTGGCCCGCGGCCTGGCAGCCGCGGGGCCGGTCGACACCGCGGTCGCCCCGGTGGAGACGAACATGGTGTTCGCACGTGTCCCCGAGCCCCGGCGCGAGGCCTACCTCGCGTTCATGGCCGACCGCGGCATCCGGCTCGGCCGTGGCAGCCCGATGCGGCTGGTGACCCATCTCGACATCAGCGCCGACGACGTCGACTACGTGGTCGAGTCGACTCGCGAGTTCTTCCACTGAGGCGCAGGCAGGGCGGGCGCGGCGGCGCATCCGCCCTGCCCGCTCCGCAGGGACTGCTGTCGAAAAACCTTACAGCCACCGACTCGCCGCGCCGGCCCCGAACTGACGGCTCCGGTCGCGCCCGAAACCCGCGCAACGTGCTGTTTCAGCGCTTTTTCGGCCAGTCCGACCGCAGTTCTCGCGCGCCCGACCGAGGGTCGCGTGGAGAAATCGCCGCCGCGCCTGTCGGCATTCTTTACAGGCCGTCCCGCAAGTCGCCTTCGATCCGTTTCCGTTTTCTGTAAGTGATTGTTTTCAAAGATCATCAACGCCGTGGCCCGTCGATTGCATGATCTGGCGCAGACGAGTTCAGGACGTCCCGAGCGCAATGCGTGCCGCGCCCCGGGACCGCAACGAGAGACAACGCGTGACCCAGAATCACATCGAGCGACCGAACCCGCGCCGCAACGCACGCCGAATGCTCGCCTGCGCCGTCGGGCTCGCCGTGGCCTCGGCCGCGCTGCCGGCCTCGGCAGCGCTGCAGTCCTTCACCATCGACCCGGGCCGTTACCAGTACCCGGTCGGCGGTGACAACGGCGGCAGCACCATCGGCGCCACGGCGCCGGCCGACACCAGCCCGGTCGGCGGGAACACCGTGCAGCACGGCACCGTGCTCTCGAACGACACTGCCCTCGGCGAGCGGCCGTTCTTCCACGATCTGATCGTCGACAGCCAGGGCGCGAGCCTCCTCGACGCCAACATCGTGTGGGCGTCGGGCGGAAGCTGGCCGAACTGGAACACGCACACCTACAACCAGTACGGCACCGGAACCGAGCAGAACGGCTCCAACGGCTTCGCCGTCGCGTTCGACACCCACGCCAGCTACACCGAGGACGGGGATCTCGAGGATCCGTTCAAGAATCCGGCGACGGGGCTCGATTGGGGCTATTCCGGAACCGGATCGAACGTCGACGCCGACCTCCGCCGTCCTGGCCACGTCATCACCGTGCAGGAGCGCAACCAGTACGCGTCGACCCTGATTGCCGACTGCACCGGTTCCGACGGGCGCTGCAACGACGACGGCATCGCCAACAACAACGTCGGCCCGGACGACGACGCTGCCGGGCAGTGGCTGTGGTTCGAGTTCAGCATGCCCGTCACCCTGACCGACGCGGCGTTCTTCGACCTCGACGCGGGCTACCAGTCCGAGTTCGCATTCGTCAGCTTCTACGACGAGAACGGCGGCCAGATCGGTGCCACCGAGACCATCTCCGGCTTCGGCAATCGCTCGGCGATCCGTTGGGCGTTCGGTGATGGCGCGGGCACCGGCTCGGGCGTCGAGGGCGTCAGTCAGATGCTGGTGGACTTCACCAGCTCCGGCGCCATCGACCAGATCAACGGCTTCAAGGACATCCCCACCCCGCCGAACAACGCGATTCCCGCCCCGACCACGCTGGGGCTGCTCGGCCTCGGTCTGGTGGCACTGCGCCGCCGCCGCAGCATCTGAGCGACACCGACACGGCACCCGTCGCTCAGGCGGCGGGTGCCACCGACAGACCTGCCCTCGCCTCCGCCACGACCTGCGACTCGGGCCGTGCCAGCGGCACCCGGCATCGCGCCGGTCAACGTGCCGCCAGCTCCGCGAGCAAGCGCTTCACGTCCGCCAGACCGTCGAAATCCATGCCGTTGGCGACGATGGCTTCCAGCTCCCGCCGCGCCTCGTCGACGCGACCGAGTCGCGCCAGCGCCACCGCGACGTGGTACTGAGTGGCCAGTGAGGACGCATCTCGCGCCTGAGCCTCGCGCAGCAGCGCCAGCCCTCGGGCCGCGTCGCCGCTCTCGACCAGAATCCAGCCGAGGGTATCGAGGACGTCCGGGTCGCTCGGACGACCGGCGTGTGCCCGGCGTGCGAACGCCTCCGCGCCCGGATCGCCCATCCGATGCAGGACCCAGGCGAGATTGTTGAGCACCGACGGCTCGTCCGGCTGCCGCTCGAGCAGGAGCTCGAAGTGGCGGCGCGCATCGGCGAGGCGGCCGTGCGCGGCCATCGCAGTGGCCAGGGCGCGCCGCGCATCGAGCACGTCGGGATTCCGCTCCACCCAGCCTTCCAGCTCGGCCAGTGACGCCTCGACCTGACCGAGTGCATCCATCGTGGCCTGGATTCGTACCGCGATCTCGCCCTGATCGCTGAGCTCCTGTGCAGCGCGGAAGGCCTGCAAAGCGCCCTCGGGTTGCCCGCTGCCGAGGAGCGCATCGCCGCGAATCAACTCCCCGAACGCCGACCGCGGGTGGGATTGGCGCAGACGCTCGGCCCGCTCCAGGGCCGTCTCGAAGTCACGGTCGAGAAGGTCGAGGCGGGCGAGCTGGACCGTCGCCTCCAGGTGGGTCGGCGTCGCCTCCAGGATCCGCTCGAGACTGATCCGTGCACCGGCCAGATCGCCCAGCTCACGCTGATATCGGGCCACCGTGAGCAGTCGAGGAGGATAGGTCCCGGCCAGCAGGCCGGCGCGCCGGTACTCCGCCCGCGCCCGCCCGGTCTGACCGAGCTGAGCCGCCACACGCCCGAGCGCGAGCGATACCGAGACGTCGCGAGGCGCCGCGGACTCGAGCCCCTCGGCCACCTCCATCGCCCGCGCCGGCTGGCCGCTGCGAAGATAGAGCCCCACCAGCCGCAGCATGTCGGGAACCGAGCCGGGGTCGTTCGCCCGCAGGCGCTCGAGCACCTCGATCGCCTCGAGTGCCCGGCCGCGCGTGGCCAGCAGCTCGCCGAGCGCGCCGAGCGCGTCGACCTGGCCCGGTGTCACCTCCAGCACCGCACGCAGCATCCGCTCGGAGTCGTCGAGCCGTCCCTCGGCGGCCTCGAGCTGGGCGAGATGGACCCGTGCCTGGGCGTGGGTCGGGTCGATCGCGAGCGCGCGCTCGAACTGCGCGCGCGCCGCGGGGAGATCGCGCTTACCGACGTGGGCGAGCCCGAGGAGGTCGAGGACCGTGGCATCGTCCGGTGTGCGCTCGGCGAGCTTCGTCGCGACCTCGAGGGCACGGTCGTGCTCGCCCTGGCGCACCAGCATGCGCGCGAGGATGAGGCCGGTCTGGGTCGGCACCTCGTCGAGATCCATGGCGTCGAAGAGCTCCGCCTTGGCGCCGCGCAGATCGCCCTCGAGCAGCCGACTCATCGCCAGCCGGGTGCGCGCCTGAGGACTGTCCGGGACGAGCTCCGCCGCACGCTCGAACATCCGCGTCGCGCGGCCGAACTGGCGTGCTCCCTGGTAGGCCTGCCCCAAGATACCGAACAGGTTGGCGTCGTTCGGCGCGAGCGATACCGCGGGCTCGAGGACGTCGAGGGCGGCGAGCGGCTCGCCGCGGCGCAGCAGGATCAGCCCGGCGAGCTTTCGCGCCCCGGTGTGCAGCGGGAAGAGATCGATGTACTTGATCAGGTAGGTGTAGGCTTCCTCGAAGTTCCCCCGCTGGTAGTGGATGAACCCCGAGAGCAACAGGGTCGGACCGTGCCCGGACGCCGCCTCCGGATCGAGCGAGAGGATTCGAGGGCCGATGTCGTCGAGCACGCGCCGAGATTCCTCGGCCCGACCGACTCGGGCCAGGGCGAGCGCGTAGAAGTAGTCGGCCTCCAGGTCGTCCGGCTTCTCCTCGCGCAACGCGCCGAGCTCCGGAACCGCCGCCTCTGCCTGTCCCAGGTCGATGAGCACCGCGGCCCGCCCGACCCGCGCCGGGTGGTGACCGGGGCTGCGGTCGAGCGCACGGTCGTAGCCCGCCAGTGCGCCCTCGAGATCGCGCCGGTAACGCTTGAGCTCGGCATCGACGTAGGCCACCTCGGCCGAGTCGGGGTCGATCGACATCGCCTCGGCGACCAGCCCCGCGGCCTCGTCCATGCGACCGTAGCGCAGCCCGATCCCGGCGAGCCCCAGCCGCGCGCCGACATTTCCGGGCTCGATCTCGAGCACCTCCCGGTACCGGTCCTCGGCCGCGCTGGTGCGGTTGAGCCCGATGTTGGCCTCCGCCTGGAGCAGCAGCACCGCCACCTCCAGCTCCGGCAGGCCCTCGGGGACCACGATCTCGTCGAGCAGCAGCTCGTACTTGCGCTGCACCAGGTAGGCGGTCGCGAGCGGCAACAGCACCAGGCTGTCGTGCGCGCCGCGCGAGCGTGCCAGGCGGAGCTCCTTCTCGGCCGCGAGGGGGCGGCCGGAATCGAGGTACGCCTTGCCGAGGAGGACACGCGCGGCGAGGCTCGTGGGGTCACGCTGCAGCGCGTTCTTCAACTCGACGATCGCGGCATCGTAGTCCTCGGAGCCGAGCTCGCCGAGCGCACGCTCGTAGTAGCGTGCCGCGGCCTCTCGGTCCTCGCGACCCACCGCGGCGTGCAGCGCCGGCCCCGCCAGCCACAGCAAGGTCGCCATCACCGCCGCTCTTGCGCGCATCATCGTCCACCTCGTCCGAGCCCGCCCGGTGCCGCCAACGCGCCGGTCCAGGGAACGTATCGGCCCTCGGCCGCCATGGATGATACGGCAGGGCACCCCCGAACGCCGGAGGGTGCCGTGGGAACGTGATCGCGTTGGCAGGCGTTGCGGCGGCCGGCCGGGCACGGGCGCCGAGTGCTCAGCGACCGGTGACGGTGGGTGTGGCGTCGCGAGCCCGCAGGTGGGCGTGCCAGCGGCGCTCCCAGAGCTTGAAGCCCCAGACGATGAGGAAGGTCAAGCCGAGGTAGAAGGCACCGGCGGTGAGGAACGACTCGAACGGCACGAAGTAGCGCGAGTTCACGATACGGGCGGCACCGAAGAGATCGACGATGGTGATCACGCCTGCCAGCGCGCTGCCGTGGAGCATGAAGATCACCTCGTTGCCATAGGCGGGCAACGCCCGCCGGAACGCGCTCGGGAGCTGGATGCGGCGCATGATCATCGCCCGTGACATGCCGCATGCCCGCGCCGCCTCGATCTCACCGAACGGCGTCTGGGCGATCGCCCCGCGCAGGATCTCGGCCGTATAGGCACCGGTGTTCAACACGAAGGCGAGCAGCGCACAGGCGTACGCTTCCTTGAGCAACGGCCACAAGAAGCTCTCGCGAACCGCCTCGAACTGCGCGAGCCCGTAGTAGATGAGGAACATCTGCACCAGCAGCGGCGTGCCCCGGAAGAAGTAGATATAGGCCCGCGGCAGGGCCGAGACCCAGACCCGCCGCGAGCCGGCGACGACCGCCACCGGGACCGCCAGGCCGAGGCCGACGAGCAGCGACAGGGCGACGAGCTGGATCGTCATCCAGGTGCCCTGCAGATAGAGCGGCAGGTTGTCGACGATCGCCTCGACGTCCATCAGGCGCGCCGCACGCCGACGCTGTAGCGTCGGTCGAGATGGCGGAGCACGACGTCAGACACCGCCGTGATCAGCAGGTAGAGCACCGCCACCACCAGATAGAACGTGAACGGCTGGCGCGTCGAGCCACCGGCCTGGCCCGCTCGGAAGACCATGTCGTCGAGACCGATGACCGAGACCAGCGCGGTCGCCTTCGCCAACACCAGCCAGTTGTTGCCGAACCCGGGGATGGCGTGGCGGACGCTCGCCGGCAACGTGATCCGGGTGAAGACCTGGAACGGGGTCATGCCGTAAGCGTGACCGGCCTCGATCTCCCCGCGCGGGACGGCCAGGATGGCGCCGCGGAACGTCTCCGCCATGTAGGCCCCGAAGATGAGCCCGATGGTGAACACGCCGGCGGTGAACTCGCTGATCTCGACGTAGTCCCAGCCGACCGCGAACGGCAGCGACCAGGTCTCGCCGAGCGCGGCGAGCCGGGCGCCGAGGTCGTTGACCAGGAGCTGGCCACCGTAGAAGAAGATGAACATCAAGACGATGTCCGGCACACCGCGGATGAGCGTGGTGTAGCCGGTGGCGATGCCGCGCGCGATGGGTGAGCGCGAGAGCCGGGCCAGCGCGCCGAGGATACCGAGCCCCACCGCCAGCAGCAGCGAGAGCAGAGCCAGCTCGATGGTGAGCAGCATGCCCTGCAGGATGAACGGATAGAGGTAACCGTCGAGCAACCCGGCCGACGCGGTGGTCAGCCAGGTGTGGAGATCAGCCAGCATCGGGCCCGGCTCGCCCGACCGCGGGGAAACGGTCGCAGGTCACGTCGAAGATCCTCGGCCTTCCAGGCGTGGCCGGCGGGCTCGGGGGCGTTCGTGCCCCGAGCCCGCCAGCGCAATCGCGTCGCAGATCGGCTCAGTTGCCGAAGACGTCGAACGGGAAGTACTTGTCGTTGATTTCCTTGTACTTGCCGTTGGCACGGATGGTGGCGATGGCCTTGTTGAACAGCTCCACCAGCTCCGGGTCGTCCTTGCGCACCGCGATGCCGGCGCCTTCACCGAAGAACTTCGGATCCACGAAATCGGGGCCGACGAACTCCCAGTCCTTGCCGTTGTCGGTCTTGAGGAAGCCGTCGCTCATCGCCACCGAGTCGGCGAGCAGCAGGTCGACCCGCCCTGCCACCGCGTCGAGATAGGCCTCGTCCTGACTGGCGTAACGCTTGACCTCGACCGCGTCGCCGTAGGTGGCGGTGATGAAGTTGTCGTGGGTGGTCGCGCGCTGCACGCCGACGGCCTTGCCCTTCATCGACGCCGGGTCGATCTCGATCCCGGAGCCCTTGCGTCGCGCGAACTTCGCCGGGGTGTTGTAGTACTTGTCGGTGAACGCGACCTTCTTCTTGCGCTCCTCGGTAATCGACATCGAGGCGATGATCGCGTCGTACTTGCGCGCGAGCAGCGCCGGGATGATGCCGTCCCAGTCCTGCTGCACCAGCGAGCACTCGGCGCCGATCTCCGCGCACAGCGCCATCGCGATGTCGATGTCGAAACCCTGCAGCTTGCCGTCGGGCGTCACCTCGCTGAACGGCGGATATGCACCCTCGACACCGATCCGAAGCTTCTTGTAGTCCTTGGCGTGGACCACCGCCGCGCCGAGCATCAGGGCGGCAGCGGCCAGCCAGGCCGTCGTGCGGGTCTTCATGGTCTACTCCTCTCCTCAGTCTGCGCTGGTCTCGATTTGCGGGAGCTCGCCCCGCGCCTTCGTGCCGCGGTCGCCCGGATGGGCGTCCCGCTCCGATTCTGGCATCCGCGCCGGCGCCGTCAGGTCAACGTCCCGGCGAGGAACTGACGGAAACGCTCGGATCGCGGCGCGGTGAACACCTCCGACGGCGGGCCCGACTCCTCGACCTGTCCGGCATGCAGGAACAGCACCTCGCTCGAGACGTCGCGCGCGAAGCCCATCTCGTGGGTCACCACCAACATGGTGCGCCCCTCCTCGGCGAGGCTGCGCATGACCTTCAGCACCTCGCCGACCAGCTCCGGGTCGAGCGCCGAGGTCGGCTCGTCGAACAGCATCACCTCGGGCTCCATCGCCAGCGCCCGCGCGATCGCCGCGCGCTGCTGCTGGCCGCCCGAGAGGTGCGCCGGATAGTAGTCCTTGCGATCGATCATGCCGACGCGCTCGAGCATCGACTCGGCGCGCTCGACCGCCTCACGTCGCGGCACCTTGAGCACGTGGATTGGCGCCTCGACCACGTTCTCGAGCACCGTCATGTGGGACCACAGGTTGAACTGCTGGAACACCATCGCGAGTCGGGAGCGAATCCGCTCGACCTGGCGCCGGTCCTCGGGCACCGGCTCCTGGCCCGAGCGCGAGCGCATGCGAATCAGCTCCCCGTGCACCCACACCTTGCCCGCGCTCGGGGTCTCGAGCAGGTTGATGCAGCGAAGGAGCGTGCTCTTTCCGGACCCGCTCGAGCCCAGGATCGAGACCACGTCCTGCTCGCGCGCGGTCAGCGAGACCCCTTTCAGGACCTGCAGTGCCCCGAAGCTCTTGTGCAGGTCCTCGACCTCGAGCGCCGCCTTGCCGTCCGCCACCACGCACTCCCCTTCCCGCGCGTCGGCGGATGATAGCGCAAGCCGACGACCGGTCATCAGTCCGGGAGGAGCGCCCCTGCAGCGCGCCCGGCGAGCGCGGTGGCGCCGGCGATCTTGCTCACCACGGTCCCCGGGCGGACGAAGCGCCCCGCCACTCGGCCGTAGACCCGACCACTGGTGCCGGCAAGCAGCTCGGTGCGTGAGGTCCCGAGCCTGGCCGCGCCGGGGTCGACGATGGTGGCGACCGGATCACCGGCGTCGACCCACTCCCCCGGGGCACGATGGTGGACCAGCACCCCGGCGACCGGTGCGCGCAGCATCTCCACCCCTTCGAGCGGGGTCGCATCGGCACGGAGCTCCGGCAGCGGGCCGGGATCCCCGGTGAGCACCCCGCGCCGGGTGAGGAAGCGCAGGATGCCGGCCGCGTCGGTCGCGGCCAGGGTGTCGCTCACGTCGGCGACCCCACGGAGCTCGACCGTGGCGGCGAGACATGCCGCGGGAATCGGATGGTCCGGGAAGGCGTCGGCGAGCGCCCACCACGGTCCGCCGACCGCCTCGTCGAACGGCTCGCCCCCCGAGACGCGCGCGAGCAAGGTCGCCTCCGCCCCGAGATCGGCAGCCAGGTCCGCGGCGTCGGGCCACAGCGGGGTTCCGAGGTAGAGGTGGAGCACCGCCTCGAGGTCGCAGTGGAGGTCGAGGACGATGTCGGCGTCGAGCGCGAGCCCGAGCAGCGTCCGGCGCAGCGCCTGCACCTCGTCGTCGGCGGTGGTCGCCGCCAGCGCCTCGGCGAGGGCGGCGCGGACGGTGGCAACGTTCGCGACCGGATCGTCACCGAGGCGCCCCGCGAGCCGCTCGGCCGCCGTCGGCGCGAGGTCGGGAAAGTGTCGATTGAAGTTGCTGGCCGACTCCAGCGCGTAGCGTCCGAGGTGCTCGGCCAGGACGTGCTGGGTGAGGCCGATGGGATTGGCGAACGGCACCAGCACCACCTCTCCGCGCAGTCGCCCGGCCGCGGCCGCGGCCTCGAGGCCGGCGCGCAGGTGATGCGCGACCAGCATCCCCGGGATCTCGTCGGCGTGTAGCGAGGCCTGGACGTAGGCCTTGGGCCGCGCCCCTGGCCGGCCGAATCGCAACACCGTCAGGTGGCGGCTGTTGCCGGGGGCGACCGCGGGCAGCGGCAGGTGCTCGGTGGTGGGTGCACTCAATGACGGCGACTCCTCGCGGCTGACGTCGCGAAGCGTCCCGCGCCGCGCCCCGGGCCGTCAACCGCCACCGTGCTGCTTCCGCGCGCGCGCCGACCCGGATGGGCTCAGCCCCGGTCCAGGAGATCCAGCAGCCCGGTGGCGTCGGCGAGCACCACGTCGGCCAGCGGCTCGAGGGTCTCACGCGTCCCGGTGCCGGTGAGCACGCCCACCACCAGCCCGGCGCCGGCGGCACGCCCCATCGCCAGATCGTGGGGCGTGTCGCCGACCACCGCGACCGCCGATGGCGCCAGACCGGTGTGGCGGCAGAACGCGTTCACCATCCCCGGCCCCGGCTTCTCGCCGTGGCCACTGTCGTAGCCGCAGACGAAGGACATCCGATCCGCAATCCGAAAGCGCGCGAGCGTGGCGTGCGCGATGGCCTCGCTGTCCATCGTCGCCACTCCGAGGCAGAGCCCCCGCGCGCACAGCCGCGCGGTGAGCTCGCCGAGGTCGGCGACCGGGGCGGCGCCGTCGACCACGGTGCGCGCGAACACCGCCTCGAGCCTGGCGGCGACGTGGTCGACGTCGTCGATGTCGAGCTCGCCCGCCCACAACACCGCGATCTCGCGCGTGGTGCCACAGGCGAGCACCGAGCGCGCGGGATAGCGGCCGGTCGCGCGGTCGCGCCCACCGACCTCGAGCAACCGATCCGCGCGCTCGACCTCACCCGCCAGCCGCGCAATCTCGACCGCGGCGGTGGCGTAGGCGGGTCCCCAGGTGCGGTCGAAGTCGACGAGGGTGCCGTCCTTGTCGAACAGGATGCCTCGGATTCGCACCTCACCCCCGCGATCGTCGTCGGCCGCCCGTCGGCCTCGGATAGAATACGGCGTCGATCCCGTCCGAGGCACCGCCGTCCGACATGAGCACCCGATTCGAAGGCACCGAGACCTACGTCGCCACCCCCGACCTGATGATGGCGGTGAACGCCGCGATCACCCTCGGCCGGCCGCTGTTGGTGAAGGGCGAGCCGGGCACCGGCAAGACCCGCCTGGCCGAGGAGATCGCCGCCGCGCTCGACCGGCCCCTGATCGCCTGGCACGTCAAGTCGACGACCAAGGCCCAGCAGGGTCTGTACGAGTACGACGCGGTGGCGCGACTGCGCGACTCCCAGCTCGGCGACCCGCGCGTGCACCAGATCGAGAACTACATCGTGCGCGGCAAGCTGTGGGAGGCGTTCGACTCCGAGCTCCAGCCGGTGCTGTTGATCGACGAGATCGACAAGGCGGACATCGAGTTCCCGAACGACCTCCTGCTCGAGCTCGACCGCATGGAGTTCCACGTCTACGAGACGCGGCAGGTGGTGCAGGCGCGCACCCGACCGATCATCGTCATCACCAGCAACAACGAGAAGGAGCTGCCGGACGCGTTCCTGCGCCGCTGCTTCTTCCACTACATCCGCTTCCCCGATCGCGAGACCATGGCCCGCATCGTCGAGGTGCACCACCCGGGTCTGAAGCAGGCCCTGCTGCGCGAGGCGCTGGAGGTGTTCTTCGAGCTCCGCGAGGTACCGGGGCTCAAGAAGAAGCCGACGACCTCGGAGCTGATCGACTGGCTGAAGCTGCTGCTTGCCGAGGACATCCCGCCGGAGGCGCTACGCGCCAAGGACGACCGCGCCCTGATCCCGCCGCTGCACGGCGCGCTGCTCAAGAACGAGCAGGACGTGCACCTGTTCGAGCGCCTGGTGTTCCTCAATCGGCGCCAGGGCCGCGGATGAGGCGCGCGCGCGTCCGATGCTGATCCTGTTCTTCCAGGCCCTGCGCGCGAGCGGCATCCCGGTCTCCATCACCGAGTTCCTGGCGCTGCTGGATGCGCTCGCGCATCGGCTGGCGGGCCTCGACGTCGAGGACTTCTACTGGCTGGCGCGAACCATCCTGGTCAAGGACGAGCGCTGGTTCGACCGCTACGACCGGATCTTCGCCGCGCACTTCGAGGGCCTGGAGGCGACGCTCGCCGAGGTCCTCGGTGAGGTCCCGGAGGAATGGCTGCGCAAGCAGGCCGAGCGGGTCCTCGACGAGGAGGAGCGAAAGAAGATCGAGGCGCTCGGCGGCTTCGAGGCGCTGATGCGCACGCTGGCCGAGCGGCTTGCCGAGCAGAGCGGCCGCCACCAGGGTGGCTCGAAGTGGATCGGCACCGCCGGCACCTCACCCTTCGGCGCTTACGGGTACAACCCCGAAGGGGTACGCATCGGCCAGGATCGCTCGCGCAACCGACGCGCGGTGAAGGTGTGGGACCGGCGCGAGTACCGCAACTTCGACGATTCGGTCGAGCTCGGCACCCGCAACATCAAGCTCGCTCTGCGACGCCTGCGCCGCTTCGCGCGCGAGGGCGTGCCGGAGGAGCTGGATCTCGACCGCACCATCGGCGCCACCGCGCGCAATGCCGGCCTGCTCGACGTGCATCTCCAGCCCGAGCGGCGCAACGCCGCCAACGTGCTGCTGTTCCTCGACGTCGGTGGCTCGATGGACGACCACATCGCGGTGTGCGAGCAGCTCTTCTCCGCCGCGCGCTCGGAGTTCAAGCACCTCGAGCACTTCTACTTCCACAACTTCGTCTACGAGTCGGTGTGGAAGGACAATCGGCGCCGGCACGGCGAGCGCATCCCGACCATGCAGGTGCTCAACACCTACGGGCGCACCCACAACCTCATCATGGTCGGCGACGCGACGATGAGCCCGTACGAGATCGTGCAACCGGGCGGCAGCGTCGAGCACTGGAACGAGGAGCCGGGCGCGGTGTGGATGGAGCGCCTGCTCCACGCCTACCCACGCGCGATCTGGCTGAATCCGGAGCCGCGTGGGCGCTGGGAGCGGACACCGTCGATCACGATCACCCGCGAGCTGATGTCGGACCGGATGTTCCCGCTGACGTTGGAAGGGTTGGAGCAGGGGATCCGCGCGCTGCGCCCGCGCTGACGGCGGGGACGGGTGGCGGAGCACCGGCTCGCGCCCGGCGCGTGCCCGTCCCTCCCGATCCGACGTCGCGCCCCGCGACCGGCACCGATTCCCTCCGGAATCGGTGCCAGCCCCCGACGAGCGGTCAGAACAGACCTTCGATCTGACCCTCGGCGTTGAGGCGGATGGCCTCGGCCGAGGGCACGCGCGGCAGGCCCGGCATGGTCATGATGTCGCCGCACACCGCGACCACGAACTCCGCACCGGCCGACAGCCGCAGCTCGCGCACCGAGACCTCGTGCCCGGAGGGCGCACCCTTCGCGTTCTGGTCGGTGGAGAAGCTGTACTGGGTCTTCGCCATGCAGACGGGGAAGTGGCCGTAGCCGCCGTCCTGGAGCTGCTTGAAGCGGCTGCGCACCGCTGCCGGGGCCGAGATCCCGCTCGCTCCGTAGAGCTTGGTGGCGATGGTCTCGACCTTGTCCCACAGCGGCATGTCGTCGGCGTACAGGGTCTTGAAATCGGCGCTGCCGCCCTCGACCAGCTCGACCACGTGGCGCGCCAGCGCCTCGGTGCCGGCTCCACCGTCGGCCCAGTGGGTGCAGAGGATGGCCTGCGCGCCCTCCTTGGCCGCCTCCTCGGCCACCGCCGCGAGCTCGGCGTCGGTATCGGCGATGAAGCGGTTGATCGCCACCACCACCGGAACCCCGAACGAGCGCACGTTGCGGATGTGGCGCGCGAGGTTGCTGCAGCCGCGGCGCAGCGCCTCGACGTTCTCCTGGCCGAGCTCGTCCTTGGCCACGCCGCCGTGCATCTTCAGCGCCCGCACCGTCGCCACCAGCACCGCCGCGCTCGGGCGCAAGCCCGCCTTGCGGCACTTGATGTCGAAGAACTTCTCGGCCCCGAGGTCGGCGCCGAAGCCCGCCTCGGTGACCACGTAGTCGGCGAGCTTGAGGCCAGCCTTGGTGGCCATCACCGAGTTGCAGCCGTGGGCGATGTTGGCGAACGGACCGCCGTGGATGATGGCGGGGTTGTTCTCCAGCGTCTGCACCAGGTTCGGCATCAGCGCGTCCTTGAGCAGGACGGTCATCGCGCCGTCGGCCTTCAGCTCCTTGGCGGTAATCGGCTTTCGATCGCGGGTCTGGCCGACCACGATGTTGCCGAGCCGGCGCTCGAGATCCGCCAGGTCGTTGGCGAGGCAGAAGATCGCCATCACCTCGGAGGCGACCGTGATGTCGAAGCCGTCCTCGCGCGGAAAGCCGTTACCGATGCCGCCCAGCGACCCCACGATGCTGCGCAGGGCGCGGTCGTTCATGTCCACGACCCGCCGCCACGACACGCGCCGCGCGTCGAGACCGAGCGAGTTGCCCCAGTGGATGTGGTTGTCGACCATCGCTGCCAGCAGGTTGTTGGCGGCACCGATGGCGTGGAAATCGCCGGTGAAATGGAGGTTGATGTCCTCCATCGGCACCACCTGGGCGTAGCCACCGCCAGCGGCCCCGCCCTTGACCCCGAAGCACGGCCCGAGGCTCGGCTCGCGCAAGCACACCACGGTCTTCTTGCCGATCCGGTTGAGGCCGTCGCTCAGGCCGACCGAGGTCGTGGTCTTGCCCTCGCCCGCCGGGGTCGGGGTGATCGCGGTCACCAGCACCAGCTTGCCGTCCGGGCGATCCGCCAGGCTGTCGAGGAAGTCGAAGCCGATCTTGGCCTTGGTGTGGCCGTAGGGGAGCAGCGCGTCGCCCGGAATGCCGAGCTTGGCGCCGATCTCGCCGATCGGTGCCATCCTCGCCTCGCGCGCGATCTCGATGTCGGACTTCGGCTTGGCCACGGTCGATTCCTCCTCCGGTGTCGTCGGTGCGCTGTGTCGTTGTCGTGCAGGCCGCCAGACGTGTCGGCGGCGGCGTGGAAAGATACCGTATACCGTATACCAAATACAGAACCGGGCACTCGCCGCGCGATCAGACCTCGCCGACCGGCTCCCGCGCCAGCAGTCGACGGTCCAGGAACTCCGCGAGCCAGGCGCGCATCGCGGGACCGTGAGCGGCGTCGTCGTCGCGCTGGCGGTGGGCGGGGTCGGCACCCGGGGCGGCGAGCATGTGCCCGGCGACGCCCATCCAGCGCTCCACCATCGGCCACGTCACCTCCGGGTGGAACTGCAGGCCGAACGCCGCCTCGCCGAAGCGATACGCCTGGTTCGGGAAGGTGTCACCGCGCACCAGTAGCTCGGCGCCGGCCGGCAGCTCGAAGCCCTCGTTGTGCCAGTGGTAGACCCGGAACCCGGCCGGGACGAACCCGGGCTCGACGCCGGTATCCTCGACCGCCACGTACCCGATCTCGTGCCGACCCTCACCGTGGCGCGCGACCCGCGCGCCGAGGGCCCGAGCCAGGAGCTGGGCGCCGAGGCAGAGCC
The DNA here is from genome assembly GCA_024234875.1 of Ectothiorhodospiraceae bacterium. Taxonomy (GTDB): domain Bacteria; phylum Pseudomonadota; class Gammaproteobacteria; order HK1; family HK1; genus JACKNM01. The sequence goes on from JACKNM010000008.1 coordinate 200,419, forward strand.
CGAGGAACGGCCGCCCGCCGTGCACCCATTCCCGAATCCACGCGATCTCGGCCCGGATGTGGGCCAGATGCTCGTCGTTGGCGCTCTCGGCGCCGCCGTACACCACGGCGAGGGCATACGGGTCGCCGGGCGGCGGCAGCGACTGGCCGAGGTAGGGGCTGACTCGATCGAGGCGCCAGCCGCGGGCGGCGAGGTGCGTCGACACCCCGTCCTCCTGGCCGTCGTCGATGTGTGAGATCAGTAGCGCCCGCATCGCCCACCTCGACTCGTCATTCGTCCCCCGCCCGGCGCGACCGACTCGACCGCGCAAGATGATAACGATCAGCGTCGACGTGACGCGCTCGCGCCGCGACGCCGCCTGTCTCGCGTGCGACCTCGCCTCGCGCACCCGCGGCACGACGCGGACACGGACCGTTCCCGAAGTGTGAACACGGTCATGGCATCCGATCCGGTGTCGGATCACCATCGGCGTGTAGGCTCGCGCCATCGCGAGGGTGCTTCTCGTAGCCCGCTCCGGTGTCGCAGTCTAAGATCCCGTCCGGCTCGCGCGAGCCGGCGCACGCCGACTCCGTCGCGTGGCCTCGCGCACCGGGTGCAGTCAGTCACCGGTCGGAGGACCAGCATGAGCCAGCGCCGCGCGGACGCACAAGCGGCCCATCGGATCGACGACGCCGACATCGCGGCCGTCGAGCAAGTAGAGGAACCCGCTTTGGAGGCGCCGGATGCCCCTCAACGCGCTGCTCGTGCCGGTGAGGTTCGGCACATCGTCGGCCTCGCACCAGGGACCGAGGCCCGGGTCGCCGACGGCGGCACCTCCGAGGAGGCGCTGCGCCACGCCGCCGAGGCCCACGAGCTGGCTCGCACCCTCGAGCAACGGATCCGCAAGGTCGAGCGCCAGAACCGCTGGCTCAAGGTACTGATTCTGCTGGTCGCCCTGGGCACCGGCGGACTGGTGTACTTCGAGCTGTTCCCGGAGGGCGTGATCGTCCAGAAGACCCTCATGGAGTCACGCGAGATCAAGCTCCTCGACAACAACGGCAACGCACGCCTGTTCCTGCGCATGTACTCCCGCGTGCCGGTGCTGCAGATTTTCGACAGCAACGGCAAGCCGCGGATGTCGCTCGGTCTGCGCTTCGACGACACACCGTTCATCGACCTCTCCGACAAGCGCGGCAACACGCGCGCCACATTCGAGATGACGGAGGAGGACGCGCCGGCGCTGCGCCTGTTCGACGAGCACGGCAACACCACGTTCAAGATCAACTGAAGCACCGAGCCAGGGCGCGAGCATCGGCCGCGCTTGCGCGCTCGGGCTCGCGCTCGGCGCCGCGCGCGGACGACCGGTCGTCCGGCCCGGGCGCCGGGTCCCGAGCACGGGATCCCCGGCGCACCCCGCCCAGGCACCGGGTGTGTTGTCTCGGGTCATTGGGGCAGCGCCGAGCTGCTGGCTACAATGGCCAGTGCCGAATGCGCTTCCCACGCGATCCACGGAGCCCCACCGCATGACTGAGTCCCGCTCGCGATCCCGCCGACGGTCGTCGCGCCGACGTACCCGCCGCATCGTGCTCGCCGCGCTCGGCGTCCTGGTCGTTGCCGGCGGTGCACTGGCCTACGTCCTGCGTGGCGGCGAGGGCGACGCTCGCGAGCACCTCGCCCGCGCCACCGAGTTCGAGGCCAGGAAGGACTACCGCTCGGCGGTGGTCGAGCTGAAGAACGCGCTGCAGCTCGCGCCCGATCTGGCCCCGGCGCGCGCGCTCCTCGGCCGGGTCTACCTCACCGCCGGCAACGGGGCGGCGGCGCAGAAGGAGCTGGAGCGGGCGCGCGAGCTCGGACATGCCGATACGAGGCTCGGCCTGGACATCGCCCGCGCCCTGCTGTTGCAGGGCCGCTTCCAGACCGCCCTGGACGCGGCGCAGACCGCCACCGACGCGAGTGGCGCCGAGTGGCGGGTGGTCGCTGGCGAGGCGGCGCTCGGACTGCAGCGGGTGGACGAGGCGAAGGCGGCGTTCGAGGCGGCGCTCGCGGTGGACCCCACCCTCGGCCAGGCCCGCCGGGGCCTGGCACGGGTGCGCCTGGCGAACGGCGACACCGATGCCGCGCAGCGGGAGCTCGAGGAGGCGCTCGCGAGCTCCGAGCGCGAGGCCGACACCTGGGTGCTGAAGGGCGAGCTCGAGCTCTCGCTGCAACGCTTCGAGGCCGCCAAGGCGTCGTTCGAGAAGGTCCTCGAGCTGGTCGCCGACAGCCCGATCGGGCACATCGGCGTGGCCCGCGCCGCGCTCGGGCTCCAGGATCCGGACGCCGCGGACCGCCATCTCTCGGCGCTCGACAAGGCACTGGCGAAGGACCCGCGCGTCACCTACCTCCGCGCGCTGGTCGCGCGCCAGCGGAACCAGCTCGAGGTGGCGCTGGAGGCGCTGCGTGACACCCTGGCGGCTCAGCCCAACCACGTCGCGGCGCTGCTGCTCGCGGGTCAGATCCATTTCCTGCGCCGCGAGTTCACGCTGGCGGCGGAGATGCTCGAGCGTCACGTCACCCTCGCGCCGACCAACACCCCCGCTCTCAAGCTGCTCGGCGCGGTGCTGCTCGAGCTGAAGCAGACCGATGCGGCAATCGAGACGCTGGGCAAGGCCGCGCAACGCAGCCCCGACGATGCCGAGCTGCTTGCGCTGCTCGGTACCGCGCACATGTCGCGTGGCGATACCGAGCGGGGCCGCGAGCTGCTCGACCAGGCCTCGCGCCTGAAGCCCGACAATGCCCCCATCCGCACCCAGCTGGCGGTGAGCCGGCTGGCGAGCGGTGACACCGACGAGGCGGTGAGCGAGCTCGAGGCGGCGGTCGGCAGCGACCCTGGCTTCTCCCGCGCCGACGTGCTCCTGGTTCTCACCCATTTCCAGGCCCGGCGTTACGACAAGGCGCTGGAGGCGGCGCGTCAGCTCGTCGACAAGCGCGGCGATCAGCCGGCCGCGCACAACCTCCTGGGCGCGGCGCTCGAGGCGAGCAAGAATCGCACCGAGGCCCGCGCCGCCTATACCAAGGCGCTGGAGATCGACCCGAGCTACGTCACCGCCCTGCTGAATCTGGCCCGAATGGACCTTCAGGACGGCGCCGCCGACCAGGCTCGGACTCGCTACGACCAGGTGCTCGAGCGCCGCCCGGACCATCCGACGGCACTGGTGGCGTTGGCGAAGATGGCCGCCGACGCCGGGCGCAGCGAGGAAGGGATCGGCCTGCTCGAGCGCGCGCGGACCAAGAACCCGAGCGCGGTCGAGCCGCGGCTGATCCTGACCAACTACCACCTTCGTCAGGGTAACCGGGACGACGCGCTCCGCCTCGCCCGCGAGGCATCGGAGCTGGCGCCGGACAACCCCCTGGTGCTGCTCGGGCTCGGGCGCGCGGAGCTCGCCGCGGGTCAGGCGTCGAGCGCCGCGCGGACCCTTCAGAAGCTGCTGGACGCGACACCGAGGTCGGCCGAGGCGTGGCTCCTGGCGGCGCAGGCATCGGCCACGCTCGGACGCAACGACGAGGCCCAGGGCCGCCTCGAGAAGGCGCTCGAGCTCGAGCCGACGAACGAGAACGCGCGCTACGCGCTCGGCGGCCTGCAGCTGCGCACCGGGCAGCCCGAGCAGGCGGCCGCGGCGGCCAGGCAATTGCTCGCGGAGCATCCCGACTCGCCCTCGGGTGACGTGCTGCAGGGCGACACCCTGATGGCCGGGGGCAAGCCCAACGACGCGGTCGTGGCCTACCGGCGCGCATTCGAGAAGCGGTCGAACACCGCCACCTTGCTCAAGCTGCATGCGGCACAGCGTGCCACCGGTGACACGCAGGCCGCCCGCGGCGTGCTGGAGAGCTGGCTCGAGAAGTACCCGGCCGACGCCGCCGTGCGGGTCACCCTCGCCTCCTCGCTCCATGGCTCGGGCGCGACGACCGAGGCGGCGGCGCAGTACGAGAAAGTGCTGGAGGCGAGCCCGGACAACGTGCTCGCGCTCAACAACCTGGCCTGGCTCTACCACGAGGCCGGCGACGCGCGGGCCCAGGGGCTCGCGGAGCGGGCCTACCGCATGCTCCCCGATCGGCCCGAGATCGCGGACACCTACGGCTGGCTCCTGGCCGCAGGCGACCAGGTCGAGCAGGCGCTGACGGTGCTTCGCAAGGCCGCGGAGGCGGCGCCCGGCAATGGAGACATCCAGTACCACTACGCAGCGGTGCTGGAGCGTGCCGGCGACAAGGCGGCGGCGCGCCGGGTGCTCGAGCGCGCGTTGTCGGAGATCGAGACATTCGCCGAGCGCGCCTCGGCCGAGACGCTTCTCGATCGCGTGCGCTGAGCACGAGCGCCGCGCGAGACACACCGACTCGGCGGCGGGCGCGGGTCGTGCGGGCTCTCAGTATCCGAGGGAGCGGTCCACCACCCCGGCCATCGGCTCACCCGCCTCGTGGCGGCGGACGTTCTCTGCCACCTCCAACGCCGCCGCCACCGGATCGGTGATGCTCGCCACGTGCGGCGTGATGGTGACCCGCGGATGCGCCCACAAGGGATGCGCCGCCGGCAGCGGCTCGGTGGCGAAGACGTCGAGGGTGGCCGCACTCAGGTGACCCGAGTCGAGCGCCGCGACCAGCTCGTCCTCGACCTGGTGACCACCGCGCGCGGCATTGATCACGACCGCGCCGCGCGGGAGCCTCGCGATGGTCCGCGCGCCGATGATGCCCCGGGTCTGCTCGGTGAGCGGCAACAGGCAGACGAGGATGTCGGTGCGACGCAGGAACGCGTCGAGCCCCGCATCGCCGTGATGGCAGGTGACCCCCTCGATCCGGTGCGGGCTCCGGCTCCAACCGGCGACGTCGAAATCGAGCGCCGCGAGTCGCGTCGCGGTGGCGGCGCCGAGACGGCCGAGCCCCATGATGCCGACTCGACACGCGCGGTGGGGCCGCTGGTCGAGCTCGCGCCACTCGCGCCGCGCCTGCTGCGCCTCGTACTCGGGCATGCGACGGTGATAGCGCAGGACGTGATAGAGGACGTAGGCCCACATTCCCTCGACCAGGCCCGGCTCGCCCATCTTGACCAGCGGTATCCCCGGCGGTAGCTCGGGGTCGTCGACGAGGCCGTCGACGCCGGCGCCGAGCGAGAACGCCACCTCGAGATTCGGCAGCGTACCGAGGAGCCCCGCCGGAGGCTTCCACAGCAGCACGTACCGGACGTCGTCCGGCGCGCCGACCTCGGGCCAGACCCGCACGTCGTAGGCCGGCAGCGCGGCGTCGAGAGCCGCCTTCCACGGCCCTGGCTCACGCGTCGCGCTCGCGAACAGAAAGGCGGATCGGGACAACGGGCACCTCGATGACGACGCACCGCGAGACCGCGGGCGGCGCCAAGGTTGCGCTACCGCCAACACGATGTCCACCGCCCCCCGGACGGTTCCGTCGTCCGCGCCGCGGGTTAAACTCCGGCGCCGCGCCGGGCGTGCGACAGCCAAGGGGGAGCACCATGCCAGCGAATCACCTCGCGGATCTCGCGACCATCATCGAGGACCTGGAGTCGATGGGGCGCCTCGCCCGCGTCCGTTCCGAGGTTTCCCTCGAGCACGACCTCGCCGGCATCGCTCGCCAGCTCGAGGGCGGTCCGCGCGCAGTGCTCTTCGAGCGCGTGCAGGGCCACACGATGCCCGTGCTCACCGGGCTGTACTGGTCGCGGGAGATGCTCGGCGCGCTGATGCGGCGCGAGGAGCGCTCGCTGCCGCAGTTCGTCTCGAGTTGCATCCGGGCCTGGCAGCAGCGCCCGGTCGATCCGGTGATGGTCGCCGGCGGCCCGATCCTCGACGGCCCGCGTTGCGAGGTGGATCTGCGCGCGTTGCCGATCCCCGTCCACGCGTTGGCCGACGGTGGTCCCTACTTCGACGCCGGCGTCGTCATCGCACGCGATCCCGAGACCGGGGTGCGCAACGCGTCGATCCAACGGTTCATGGTGGTCGACGAGAAGACCCTGCACGTCAACATCGACGCCGGGCGCCACCTCGAGCTCTACCTCGACAAGGCCGCGGCGCGCGGCGAGACCCTCACGTTCTCGCTCAACTGCGGGGTCGGGCCGGGCCTGCATTTCGCCGCCGCCACGCCGGCGGAAGCTGCCCCGGCCGACACCGACGAGCTCGGCATCGCCAGTGAGTTCCACGGCGCACCGCTCGAGCTGGTCGAGGGTCGGACCCTGCCGGTGCACATGGTGGCCAACGCCATGGTGGCGCTGGAGTGCGAGATGGTGCCCGGCGAGCTCGGTGAGGAGGGCCCGTTCGCGGAGGTCACCGGCTACTACGCCCGGCGCGCGCCGCGCCCGGTGGTGCACGTTCGGGCGATGCACTGCCGCCCCGGGGCGGTGTTCCAGACCATCCTGTCGGGCGTCGAGGTCTGGAACTCGGTGGGACTACTCGGGGAAGCGAACGTCCTCGCCCTGCTCCAACGCCAGGTCCCGGGCGTCCTCGACGTGTACTTCAGCCACGGCGGTTGTGGCTTCTACCATGCACTGGTGCAGATGTCCCAGAAGCGCGCGGGGTGGTCCAAGCAGGCCATCCTCGCCGCCTTCGCCGCGTTTCCGCCGCTGAAGATGGTCACCGTGGTCGACGAGGACGTCGACATCCGCAGTCCGCAGGACGTCGAGTGGGCGATGACCACCCGCCTCGACCCGACCAGCGGCATCGTGGTCGTCGACAAGGCGTTCGGGCACGGTCTCAACCCGAGCTTCCCCGATTACCTCGGCGCCAAGGTGGGCTTCGATTGCTGCCGGCCGTATCCGCCACGAGACGAGTACGTGCGCGTGGCCTACCGGGACCTTTCGCTCGACGGGCTCGACATCGTGACGCCGGAGATCCGCGCCGACGTCACCCGCGCCGGGGACGCCGCCGGCGGCGAGACGAGCGGCGGCGGCAGCGCGATGTGACCCTCTCAGTTCTCGAGCAGATCGAGGATGAGCGGGATGACCTTCGAGGGGTCGGCGCCCACCGGTGGTGGAGGCGGCTGGTCGGGTGCGTCGGTGGCGGTGTCGATGTCGAGCAGCAGGCTCTCCGTGCCCACCGTCACCTCGCGCGTGTAAACGTCGGCGCCGAGACCGCCGCCGGAGAAGGTCACGGTGTAGGTGCCGGCGGCCTCGACCGGAAACGAGTAGCCGCCGGCCTGCCCGGTGACGGCGTAGTACGTGCCCTCGCTCGGGCTGGCGGTGACGCCGCTGATCCCCTCGCCCTCGTCGTAGAGGCCGTTGGCGTTCGCGTCGCGCCACACCGTGCCCACGACGTGGCGGTTCTGCTCCTGCGAGTCCCCACGGCAGTACACCCCGCTGAACACCAGCGGCCCCACTCCGGTGGCTGGATTGGACTCCGGCACCAGCGCCAGTCCGGTCAGGCTGAGCACCGCGTTGCCCGAGACCGGTTGCCCCATGATCGCCAGCCGATGGCCGCGCCCGGACTGCATCCCGCCGGCGCCACCGGTGCCCCAGTCGATATTGAGCGCGGCGTGACCGTGCAGCGCGGACTCGGTGAACGAGAACACGCTGATGCGCCAGCCCGCGCATACGCCGGTGGCGTCGACCAGCGTGCCCTGACCGGTGTGGTCCTGGGCGTTGCGGGCGATGAGGGACTGCGAATGGGCCTCCGAGGCCTCCCACAGCGCGAAGTCGAACGCCGCCGGTGAGCGCACCGGGAACTGCGCCAGCTCCTGTTGCATGAGCGCCAGATCGACGTTGAAGAACGCCACTGCGCTCACCACGTCCGGATCGTCGATGGCGGCGAGGAAGGCGCCTTCCGCGGTCGGGTTCGACCGTGCGCGATTCATCAGCCAGAGCATCTTCTGCTCGGCCCCACTCGGGGTGGCGCCGCCGTTGCCCTTGTGCCTGGTCCATTCCGTGGTCGGCGCGGCGAGCGGCGCCTGCGGCAGCGACTTGGGAGCGAACACCTCCGGCGGCCCGGCCTTGACCGGCGGATTCGGCGCGGGCGCTTGCTGCGCCGCGGCGAGCGACGAGGCAGCGGCGAGGACGGCACCGAGAATCCCGCCCGACAGGCGTGCGGGCGAGCGAGCACGCTGACTTCCATTCATGCGTTGGAATCCTAGCCGCATTTCCGCCGGTGGACCGGCGACGTCGTCACGCTTCGCACCGATCGCACCGCGCCCCCGTGGCGCCCGCACCGCTGCCGGGCGCCGCGCGGCCGGCTCCGGCGCGGGCGGCCACCCCGAGCTCAGGCCGCGACCGACGGCAGCCCCGCCAGAGCCATCGCCAGCTCCGCCTCGTCGTAGGCCTGGTCGGTGAGCTTGCCGGCGAAGTAGTCCATGTACGCCTGCATGTCGAAGTGCCCGTGGCCGCAGAGGTTGAAGAGGATGGTTCGAGCGACCCCGTCGCGCTTGCAGGCCAGCGCCTCCTCGATCGCCCCCTTGACCGCGTGCGTCGCCTCCGGCGCCGGAATGATGCTCTCGGCGCGGGCGAACTGGACCCCGGCTGCGAAGCACTCGAGCTGATTGTAGGCGCGCGCCTCGAGCAGCCCGAGGTCGGCGGCATGGCTGACCAGCGGTGCCATGCCGTGGTAGCGCAGCCCGCCGGCATGGAATCCGGAGGGGACGAAGGTCGAGCCCAGGGTGTGCATCTTCACCAGCGGCGTGAGGTGGGCGGTGTCACCGAAGTCGTAGGCGTACTTGCCGCGGGTGAGCGAGGGGCAGGCCGCCGGCTCGACCGCGACCACCCGCACCTGCCGACCACCACGCAGCGCATTGCCCATGAACGGGAACGCGATGCCGGCGAAGTTGCTGCCGCCGCCGGTGCAGCCGACGACGACGTCGGGATAGGCGTCGGCCATCCGTAGCTGCTCCTCGGCCTCCAGGCCGATCACGGTCTGGTGGAGCAGCACGTGGTTGAGCACGCTGCCGAGCGCGTACTTGGTGTCGTCGCGCTGGGCCGCCTGCTCCACCGCCTCGCTGATGGCGATGCCGAGGCTGCCGGTGCTGTTCGGGTTGCGCTCGAGGATCGCCCGCCCGGCCGCGGTCTCGGTGCTCGGGCTCGGCACGCAGGTGGCGCCGAAGGTCTCCATCATCGCCTTGCGATAGGGCTTCTGCTCGAAGCTCACCCGCACCATGAACACCTTCACCTCGAGCCCGAACAGAGCGCCGGCGAAGGCGAGCGAGGAGCCCCACTGCCCGGCTCCGGTCTCGGTGGTGATGCGCGTGATTCCGGCCTCCTTGTTGTAGAAGGCCTGCGGCACGGAGGTGTTGGGCTTGTGACTGCCGGTCGGGCTCACGCCCTCGTACTTGTAGAAGATGCGCGCCGGGGTATCGAGCGCCTTCTCGAGTCCGCGGGCGCGGTAGAGCGGCGTCGGGCGCCACATTCGATAGATGTCGCGCACCGGCTCCGGGATCTCGACCTCGCGCTCGGTGGTGACCTCCTGGGCGATCAGGCTCATCGGGAACAGCGGTGCCAGGTCGCTCGGTCCGATCGGCTTGCCGGTACCCGGGTGGAGGACCGCCGGCAGGGGCTGCGGCAGATCGGCCTGGAGGTTGTACCAGGTCTTCGGGATGCGTTCCTCGTCGAGGAGGTACTTCAGCTGGTCGCTCATCGGATTCCCCGGGGCTGGCGCGTTTGCATGTGCGGCATTGTCGATGAAGGCCCGTCGGGGTGGCAACACGAGCCAGTCGCCTCGGTGGGGGTGGCGAGCCGGGCCGCCGGAGGACCCCGACGCCCGGTTGGTTGGCGCTCGGCGCCCGAGCCGCCCTGGTTCGAGGCCAGCCCGCCCGCGGACTCGTCGCAGAACACCGAGCCGCGGCCGTTCTCGCCTGCCACCGGAGGAGCACTTCACGATGAGAGCACAGGCCCGCATCGCCACCATCATCGCCGCGACCACGCTGGTCGTCGCCACCGCCTCGGCCGCCGAGGTCGCGATTCCGAAGCAGATCTCCTGGACCGCGTACGGCACCACCTCGTCCGGCTACGCGCAGTCCGTCGGCCTCGGCCAGATGCTCAAGAAACGATACGACGTCGATCTGCGAATCATTCCCGGCAAGAACGACGTGTCGCGGATGGCGCCGCTGCGCGCGGGGCAGTCCGACATCTGCGCCTGCGGGATCGCCGCCTACTTCGCGCAGGAAGGCGTGCTGATGTTCGCCGACAAGGCCTGGGGCCCGATGCGCATCTACAACCTGTTCAACAACGTCGGTCGCAACGGTCAGCAGGCGGCGACGGCGTACGACGCCGAGATCCGCAGTGCCGCGGACCTCAAGGGTAAACGGGTGACCTGGGTGCGCGGCGCCGACGCACTCAACACGAACATGACCGCGATGCTCGCATTCGGCGGCCTGACCTGGGACGACGTCACCAAGGTCGAGGTGCCGGGTTGGAAGCAGTCGGTGGAGGCGGTGATCAACGGCCAGGCCGACGCGGTGTGGGGCTCGACGGTGTCGAGCGCCTACAACCAGCTCGCGGCGTCGCCGCGCGGGGTCTACTTGCCGCCACTGCCGCACGCCGACACCGCGGCGTGGGAGCGCGCAAGGGCGGTGGCACCCTGGTGGGCGCCGACGACGGTGAGTGCGGCCGTGGTCGGCACCAAGAACGAGATGCCGTACGAGGGGAGCAACTACCCCTATCCGATCTTCGTCGTCAAGCACGACACCGACGACGCGCTCGCCTACGGCCTCACCAAGGCGGTGATGGAGAACTACGAGGAGTTCAAGGAGTCGGGGCCGAGCATGGACGGCTATCAGCTCGGCAACCAGAACTTCAGCTACGTGTTCCCCTACCACCCGGCCGCGGTCGCGTACTACAAGGAGAAGGGGGTCTGGACTGCGGCTCACGACGAGCACAACACGATGCTGGTCCGGCGCCAGGAGGTCATCGCGGCGGCGTGGGAGAAGATGAAGGCGATGGACGTCGCCGACGACGCCTTCCGCGCCGAGTGGATGAAGCTGCGCGCCGCGGCGCTCACCGAGGCCGGCATGCCGGTGATCTTCAACTGAGCCGATCGTTCCCGCGGCGACCGGCTCCCACGGCAGCCGGTCGCCGCGGGGACGACCAAGCCTGGTTGGACGGTGCGCGAGCGACGCGCCGCGAAGCCGCGAGGACGACCCCCGACATGACCGGTGCATCCGTCGCTGGCGCGCCCGATGCGCCTGCCCAATCCCTGGCCCGTCATCGCGCGCTCGCCGGCGCCGCGCGCCTGTGGCTCCTCATCGGCGCGCTCGGCTCGGTGGCGCTCTCGATCTACGTGATCTTCGGGCTCGGCAACACCTTCGGCACCTACGTCCCGCTCGAGAACGAGTACTTCTACCTGATGCTGGGGCTACTGCTGCCGCTGGTATTCCTCCTCTATCCGGCATTCGGCATGCCCACGGCGCAGGTGCCGTGGCACGACTGGTCGACGGCGCTCGCGACCCTCGGGCTCTGTGTCTATCTCGCGGTCAGCACCGACCGCATCCTCAACGAGGGCTGGGAGTACAGCGCGCCGGGTCACGCCCAGCTCGTCTCCTACGCGCTGTGGGTGGTGATCCTCGAGGCGCTGCGTCGCGCCGGGGGCACCGCCATCTTCGCCATCTGCCTGCTCGCGTCGGTCTACCCGATGCTGGCCGATCTGGCGCCTGGCCCACTGCACGGCCAGGCGGTGCCTCCCGACGTGACCGCGGGATTCCACGTCTTCGGCACCGAGAGCGTGCTCGGGATCCCGATGAACGCGTTCGCCAACCTGGTGGTCGGCTTCCTCGTCTTCGGCGTCGCACTGCAGTACACCGGCGGCGGCGCGTTCTTCCTCAACCTCGCCTTCGCCCTGCTGGGCCGCCGCCGCGGCGGTCCGGCCAAGGTCGCCATCTTCGCCTCCGGCCTGATGGGCTCGATGTCGGGCAGCGTGATCACCAACGTGCTCACCACCGGCGTGATGTCGATTCCGGCGATGAAGCGGGTGGGATTCGGAGCGTCCTACGCCGCTGGCGTCGAGGCCTGCGCCTCGACCGGCGGGGTGCTCATGCCGCCGGTGATGGGCGCCACCGCGTTCGTCATGGCCACCTTCATCGAGCAGTCCTACGCGAGCATCGTGGTGGCGGCGGCGTTCCCGTCGGTCCTCTACTACCTCGGGTTGTTCCTGCAGATCGACGCCTACGCGGCCCGCCACGGGCTACGCGGCCTCCCGGCCGAGGAGCTGCCCACGATCGGCGCGGTGTTTCGCGAGGGCTGGTACTTCATCGCGGTGTTCGCGCTGCTCATCTTCATGCTGCTCTACCTCCAACGCGAGGCACAGGCACCCTACTACGCGACGGCATTGCTGCTCGCCATCAACCAGTGCGCGCGCCGACACCGCTGGAACCGCGAGCGTCTGCTGGAGTTCGTCATCGGAGTCGGACGACTGTTCACCGAGCTGGCGGCCATCCTGGCCGGGGTCGGTCTCATCATCGGCTCACTCACCCTCACCGGGAAGGTGGGCAGTCTGACCTACGAGCTGGTGCGCCTGGCGGGCGACAACGTGATCACGTTGCTCGTCATGGGCGCGGTGACGAGCTTCGTGCTGGGCATCGGGATGACCGTGACCGCCGCCTACCTGTTCCTTGCAGTCACCCTCGCGCCGGCGCTGGTGAGTGGCGGTCTCGACAAGATGGCGGTGCACCTGTTCATGCTCTACTGGGGCATGATCTCGTTCATCACGCCCCCGGTGGCGCTCGGCGCATATGCCGCGGCCTCCCTCGCCGGCGCCGATCCGATTCGCACCGGCTTCCAGTCGATGCGCCTCGGCAGCATCATCTATTTCGTCCCGTTCTTCTTCGTCCTCAACCCGGCCCTCATCGGCCAGGGCTCGATCGGCGAGATCGTCGCCGTGCTGGCTGCCGCCGTGGCCGGCATCGCTCTCATCTCGGGCGGGCTCCAGGGCTATGTGTACGGCCTCGGCGCGCTCGACGGCCGGCGCGGTCTGGCCATGGCCGGCCGGGTGCTGCTGGTCGGCGCCGGAATCATTCTCGCGCTACCCGGTGGCGAGCTGGTCGGGCACACCCATCTCGAGCTCGCGCTCGCGGCGCTCGCCACCGCGATGGTGGCCCTCGCCCTCGCCTGGCTGGGGCGGCGACAGCCTCTGCAGCCGGCGTAGTCACCGCGCGCGACGCCGCTCGCCCACGCGGCGTTTGACATCAACGCGGGCGCTCGGCTCAATACGTCGATTCGGTCGCACGCTGACGTGACGTGCACGCCGTCGTCGACGGTGCGCCGCACCGCTCCGTGGGCAGACCGGCCGTGAGAAGCATTTTCCTGGAGGAGTGAACGATGAAGACCACGACCCTGCGTGGCCTCGGCCGGGTCGCCGCCGCGGGCCTGCTCGGCGCCCTCACCGCGCTTCCCGCGAGCGCCGCGTCTCCGATCAAGGTGGGCCTCCTGCTCCCCTCCTCCGGGGTGTTCGCGGGCCTCGGCAAGGACCAGGACATCTCGTTCCAGATGGCGCTGGAGGACTTCGGCGACGAGGTCGGCGGGCGCAAGATCGTGCTCGTGCGCGCCGACACCGAGTCGAAGCCGAACAGCGGCCTCGCGGCGGCGAAGAAGCTCATCCTGCGCGATCGCGCCGACGTCCTGGTCGGTGTCATCTCCTCCGGCGTGCTCGGGGCGGTGCGCGACTACGTCGACGGTGCCAAGGTCCCGCTGATCGTCACCAATGCCGGCAACGACGACATCACCGGCGAGAAGTGCAGCCCCTGGATCCTGCGCTCGTCGTTCTCCAACGACCAGATCGTGCGCGAGATGGGGCCGTGGATGGCGCGCGCCGGCTACAAGCGCGTGTTCCTGATGGCGTTCGACTACGCCGGCGGCCACCAGCTCATGGACTCGTTCCGCAAGGGCTTCGTCGCCGCCGGCGGCGAGATTGCGGGCGAGGAGTATCCGCCGCTCGGTGAGACGAAGGACTTCGGCCCCTACCTCGCCAAGCTCAAGGCCGCCGAGCCCGACGCGGCGTTCGTGTTCTTCGCCGGCGGACCCGCGATCAAGTTCGTGAAGGAGTACGCTGCCTTCGGCCTCAAGGACACCGTGAAGCTGGCGGGGCCGGGCTGGCTCACCTCCGCCCTGTACGTCGGCAAGCAAGGCGCCGACGCCGAGGGCACGCTGTCGATTCTGAACTACGTGCCGTCGATCGACAGCGCCGAGAACAAGGGTTTCCAGGAGCGGTTCCGCGCCAAGCACGGGCGTGACGCATCGGAGTTCGGCGTCGCCGCCTACGACGCGGCCCGCCTGGTGATCGAGGCGCTGCAGGCGACCGGTGGCGCCACCGACGACCGTCAGGCGCTGGTGGCCGCCATGCACCGGGTCCAGTTCAACGGCCCACGTGGCCCGTTCCGGATCGACCCGGCGACCAACAACGTGATCCAGAACATCTACATCTCCGAGGTGGAGAAGATCGGCGACACCTACGGCGCGGTGGTCAAGGAGGTGCGCCCGAACGTGCAGGATGCCCCGAACGGCTGCAGCAAGCCGTTCTGACCGCCGCGGAGCCCGGCACCGCGCGAGGTGCCGGGCTCCTGCGAGCGCCGCCACGGTGGCGCGCTCCGCCCCGCCACCTTCACCCATCGAACACCACCGTCAGCCGAGCGGCATGCTCCTCGATCCCCAGTTCCTCGTCATCCAGGTCCTGAACGGACTGCAGCTCTCGGCGCTGCTGTTCCTGCTCGCGGTCGGGCTCTCGGTGGTGTTCGGGCTGATGAATTTCATCAACCTGGCCCACGGCACGCTCTACATGCTCGGCGCGTACTTCGCGGTCGCGGTCGCGGGGGCATTCGACTCGTTCTGGGCCGCGCTCGTGCTCGCCCCACTGGGCGTCGCGGTGGTCGGCGCGGTGGCCCACGTCACGTTGTTCCGCCGGTTGCAGAGCGCGGGGCCGATGAAGCAGGTGCTGGTGACGTTCGGGCTCATCTTCGTCGGCTTCGATGTCGTGCGCATCGTGTGGGGTCGCCTGCCGCACACGGTGCCGACACCGGAGACGCTCGCCGGGAGCGTCCAGATCCTCGGCGAGACCTATCCCACCTATCGACTGTTCATCATCGGGGTCGGGCTCGCGGTGCTGGTCGCGCTCCACCTCGGCCTCGACCGCACGCGCCTGGGAGCGGTGGTCCGGGCCGGGGTCGACGACCGCACCATGGTCGCGGCGCTCGGCATCAACGTGGAGTTGGTGTTCTTCGCGGTGTTCTGCCTCGGTTGCTGGCTGGCCGGTCTCGCCGGCGTGGTCGCCGCGCCGGTGTTCTCCGTGTTCCCGGGAATGGACATGTCGGTCCTCATCCTCGCGCTGATCGTGGTCGTGCTCGGCGGACCGGGAAGCCTCTGGGGGGCGGCTCTCGGGGCGCTGGTCATCGGCATGGCCGACACCTTCGGGCAGGTCATGTTCCCCGCCTTCGCCAGCGTGACCATCTATGCGCTGATGGCCGCGATCCTCCTGTTCAAGCCCGGCGGCCTGGTGCCGGTGCGGCCGAGCCACTGACGTGCGCCGCGACCCCCTACAGATCCCGACCGTCGTGCTGCTGGTGCTCGCGATGGCCGCCTGGTGGCACGGCGCCGACTTCTATGTCCACGAGGTGCTGCTGTCGGAGATTGCGCTGTTCGCGATGCTCGCCATGAGCCTCGACCTCCTCGTCGGCTACGCCGGCATGGTCTCGCTCGGACATGCCGCGTTCCTCGGTATCGGCGCCTACGTGACCGCCGGGCTGACCGTGTTCCTCGGTTGGCCGGTGGCACTGGCGATGCCGGCCTCGGCGCTCGTCGCCGGCCTCGCAGCGCTGGTCGTCGGCAGCTTCGTGGTCCGCCTCGGCGGCGTGTTCTTCATCATGATCACCCTCGCCATCGGCCAGATGGTGTACGCGTACTTCCTCAAGGCACGCGAGTTCGGCGCCGACGACGGCATGTCCGGCATCCCGCGCCTCGATCTCTCTTTCCTCGGCCTCGACACCGCCGACCCCGCGGTGTTCTCCGCCGTGCTCCTGCTCGCGGCGCTCGCGGTGTATCTCTTGCTTCGCGTCGTGGTGCGCTCACCGTACGGTGCGACACTGGTCGCCATCCACCAGAACGAGGGCCGCGTGCGCGCACTCGGCTGCCCGGTGCATCGCTACAAGCTCGGCGCCTACGTCCTCGCGGCGGCGATCGCCGGGCTCGCCGGCTCGCTCACCACCCAGCACTCGAGCTTCGTGTCGCCCGATCTCGCGTTCTGGACCGTCTCCGGCGAGGTTCTGATCATGGTCATCCTCGGTGGCGGTGGAAGCATCGTCGGCGCCGCCATCGGTGCTTGTGCGTTTCTCGTGCTCAAGCACTGGCTGAGCGCCGGCGAGAGCTGGGAGGCGCTCGGGCTGCCCACCTTCATGGCCGACCACTGGCAGCTGGTGATGGGCTCGCTGTTCGTGCTCGTGGTGCTGGTCGCCGCGGACGGCATCTACGGCCGCGCGCGCCGGCTGCTCCGGCGCGACGGTCCGCAGGCCGGTTGACGATGCTTCGCGCGACGGCTCTGACCAAGAGCTTCGGCTCGCTGGCGGTGACCGCCGGCGTCGACCTCGCGCTCCCGGCCGGCGAGCGCCACGGGCTCATCGGCCCCAATGGCGCCGGCAAGACGACGCTGTTCAATCTCCTGTCCGGCGAGCTCCGACCCGATTCCGGACAGGTGCTTCTCGACGGGGTGGACGTCACCCACGCGCCGTCGGACGTGCGCGCCCGCGCCGGCCTCGGGCGGAGCTTTCAGCGCAACAACCTGTTTCCCGACCTCACGGTGCGCGAGAACCTGGTGATCGGGGTCGCGATCGAGCGCGGCGTGACCCGGGTGTGGTGGCGCGGCCTGCATCGCGATCGCGCGGTGGTCGCCGACGCCGAGCGCCAGGCGGCGGCGCTGGGACTCGGCGAGGAGCTCGACACCCCGGTGCGCCACCTCTCCTACGGCACGCAGCGCCAGCTCGAGATCGGGCTGGCCCTCGTCCGCCGCCCGAAGGTCCTGCTGCTCGACGAGCCGACCTCCGGCATGAGCCCGGAGGAGACCCACGCCATGCTCGCCCTGATCCGGGGCCTGCCGAGCGCGCTCACCCTGCTCATCATCGAGCACGACATGGACGTGATCTTCGAGGTCGCGGACCGGATAACGGTGCTCGACTACGGCCGCGTGCTGCTCGAGGGAACACCGGAGCAGGTCCGCGCATCGGCCGAGGTCCGCGACCGCTACCTCGGCCTCGACGAGGGTTTGACGCCGTGAGCGCGTCCGAGCCGATGCTGCGCGTCACGGGACTCGACGCCTACTACGACGAGAGCCACGTGCTCCAGGGGGTCGATCTCGAGGTCGGGCGCGGCGAGCTGGTGGCCCTGCTCGGGCGCAACGGCGCCGGCAAGAGCACCACGCTGAAGGCCATCATGGGCATCGTGCCACCGCGCAACGGGACCATCGCGGTGGCCGGCACCGACGTGTGCGGCCAGGCGCCATACCGGGTCGCCCGCCACGGCATCGGCTACGTGCCCGAGGACCGTGGGATGTTCGCCTCGCTGACCGTCGAGGAGCACCTCGCGATCGTCCCGCGGGCGCGTCATGGCGAGGGCGACTGGACGGTCGACGCCATCTGGCAGCGGTTCCCGCGGCTGCGCGAGCGGCGCGCCAACCGCGGCAATCAGCTCTCCGGCGGCGAGCAACAGATGCTCGCCATCGCTCGCGCCCTGGTCCGCAATCCCCGCCTCCTGGTGCTGGACGAGCCCACCGAGGGGTTGGCGCCGGTGGTCGTGCGCGAGATCGCCGAGGTGCTCGCCGACCTCAAGAGCCATGGCCTGACGGTGCTGCTGGTGGAGCAGAACTACCCCTTCGCGACGCGCCTCGCCGACCGCGTCTACGTGCTCGGCAAGGGCCGGATCCGTTGGCACGGCACGCCGGCCGAGCTCGAGCGCACTCCCGAGGTGAAGCACACCTGGCTCGGGGTCTGATCGCGCTGTTCCTGCGCGGCGCGCCGCCGCCTGGATCACCGGTCGACGAAGCGCGCCTCCAGCGCCTCCTGCGAGCGACGGCGAGCGGCGTGCGCGGCCGCCGGCGCGGCGCGCGGCGCGACCGGGCGGCCGAGCGGCGGCGGAGGTGGCGTCGCGCCGAGGCGCTCCAGCGCGAGCACCGCAGCGCCGCGCAGCGACGCGTCGGCCTCGCGGCAGGGGCGCACCGCCCGACCGAGGACGTCGGCGAGCCGCTGCACGGTCTCGCCTGACCGGCTGCCCCCGCCGGAGACCACGACCTCGCGTGGACGCGCGCCCCGCGGCATCAGCTCGATGACGCGAGCAAGCCGCTGGAAGCCCGCCTCGGTCAACGCCTGGACGATGTCGACGGCGTCGCTCGCGTGGGTCAGGCCGGCGATCACCCCGGCGACGTCGTCACGCCAGGTCGGTGCGCGCTCCGCGCCCCAGAACGGCAGCACGTCGAGCCCGTGAGCGGGCATCGGCCGCGACGCCAGCGCGCGCTCGAGCGCCGCGGGATCGCTCGGGAGCCGCAGCACGCGTGCGCACCACTCGCGGAGATTGCCGGCATTCGAGATCGCACCGCCGACCAGGTAGCGCCGCGTATCGACGCGATATGCGAACAGCCCATACGGCGCCACCGCCTGCCGGCCGGCACGCATCACCCGCACCGCCGCGCTGGTCCCGAGGTTTATCGCGGCCACCCCCGGCTGCGCCGCGCCGCTGCCGAGATTGCTGGCCGCACCGTCGCCGATCGGCGGTAACCATTCGGCGTCGGCCAGCGCGCCGAGCCCGCGGCCGATGGCCGTCCCCGGTCGCACCGGGTGGTCGTCGATCGGGAGCAGGCGACCCGGGTCGAGCCCCACCGCATCGACCATCCCGGGATCCCAGGTCAGTCGACCGGGGTCGTAGAGTCCGGTGCCGGTGGCCATGCCGTGGGCACAGACCGGGCGGCCGACCAGGCGCCACCACAGCCACTCGCCGGGCGACATCCAATGCCGCACCGCGCGCCAGGTGCTCGGCCGGGTCCGTGCGACCCACGCGAGCTTGGCCGGCCAGAAGCTCGAGTGGATCATGCAGCCGGTGCGTCGATGCACCGCATGGGGGTCGAGCTGCGCGCGCAGGCGCGCCGCATCCTCGGCGGAGCGGCCGTCGGCCCAGGTGTAGACCGGCGTGACCGGCTCGCCCGCCGCGTCGACGCCCAGCAGGCTGTGCCAGAAGCACGAGCCTCCGACCGCCAACAGCGGGCGCCGCGCCAGACCGGCCACCGCCGCCCGACCGGCGAGGGTGTCGCGCAGGCTCGCGCGCAGGGCGCGCAGCATCGCCGGCGCGTCGAGCTCCGCCTGGCCGCGCTCCACCGCGCGCACCCGGTAACGACGCTCGGCGACGGTGGGTGCGAGCACCCGCGCCTCGAGGTCGAACAACGCGGTGCGAAGCCCCGAGGTGCCGATGTCGATACCGAGGACGAGCCCGCCAGCGCCGCCAGGCGTCGCGCCGGTGGCCCGCCCCGAGCGCGGCGCGCTCACGCGTTGTACGAGCCCGAGGTCACCGCGCCGCCGTGGCCGGTCCAGTCGGAGTGGAAGAACTCACCACGCGGGCGGTCGACCCGCTCGTAGGTGTGGCCCCCGAAGTAGTCGCGCTGCGCCTGCAGCAGATTCGCCGGCAATCGCTCGCGCCGGTACCCGTCGTAGAAGGCCAGCGCGGCCGAGAGCGCGGGGACCGGGACCGCGGCCAGCGCCGCCGCTGCCACCACCCGCCGCAGCCCGCCTTGCGCCTCGCCGAGCTCGGAGGCGAAGCGCTCGTCCATCACCAGGCACTCGAGGTCGGCGCGACGACGGAACGCCTCGCGGATGTCACCGAGGAACCGGCTGCGGATGATGCACCCGCCGCGCCACAGCCAGGCGATGCCGCCGAGATCGAGATCCCAGCCATGCTCGCGCGACGCCTCGGCGAGCAGCATGAAGCCCTGCGCGTAGCTCGTGACCTTGGCCGCGTAGAGCGCACCCTCGAGATCGCGCAGGAAGGCTTGCGGATCGGCATCGACACGGGCATCGACCGGTCCTGCGAGCACCTTGCTCGCGCGCACCCGCTCGTCCTTGCGCGCCGAGAGCGCCCGCGCGAACACCGCCTCGGCGATCAGCGACACCGGTGCGCCGTGGTCCAGCCCCGCGATCACGGTCCACTTCCCGGTGCCCTTCTGCCCCGCGGTATCCAGGATCCGCTCGACCACCAGACCCTCCTCGTCCCGATGGCCGAGGATGTCACGGGTGATCTCGATGAGGTAGCTCGACAGACGGCCGCCGCTCCAGTCGGCGAACGCGCGCGCGCATGCGGCGTGGTCGAGCCCGAGGCCGCGGTGCATGAGGTCGTAGGCCTCGGCGATCAGCTGCATGTCGCCGTACTCGATCCCGTTGTGCACCATCTTCACGAAGTGCCCGGCGCCGCCCGGCCCGACCCAGTCGCAGCACGGCTCGCCGTCCACCTTCGCCGCGATCGCCTGCAGCAGGTCGCGGACCAGCGGCCAGGCGCGGGCATCGCCACCGGGCATGATCGACGGCCCGTGCCGTGCCCCCTCCTCGCCTCCGGAGACACCGCTGCCGACATAGATCAGCCCGTGCCCGGCCAGCCGCTCGGCCCGACGCTCGGTATCGACGAAGTTGCTGTTGCCACACTCGAGCACCACGTCTCCGGCGTCGAGCAGCGGCACCAGCTCGTCGAGGACGGCGTCGGTGGCGCCGCCGGCACGCACCATCACGATGATCCGCCGCGGGCGCTCCAGCACCGACACCAGCGCCTCGAGGGTCTCGCAGCCGACTGTCGGCCGGTCCCCGGCGGCGGCGACGAAATCACGCGTCACTGCCGCGGTGCGGTTGTGGACCGCGACCCGGAAGCCGTGATCCAGGATGTTGAGGGCGAGGTTCTGCCCCATCACCGCGAGGCCGACCAGGCCCACGTCGTACGTCTGATCCATGTCTCGACCCCTGGGTAACGCTGCGTTGGATCCAGTGGAACTCTGCACCGCAGGGAGGTCTGCAGCTCGCCAGGCCTCCCCCGGTCACCGCCGGCGGCGGCGCAGCCTATCACGCCACGCCGGGCTGCCACCGCCCCGGTCGGTCTGCAGCCTACAGGCTCGCGAGCACCCCGCCATCGACGTAGATCACCTGGCCGTTGACGAAGCTGGACGCGTCACTGGCGAGGAACACCGCGGCGCCGACCAGCTCCTCCACGCGCCCCCAGCGACCGGCGGGGGTGCGCCGCTTGATCCAGGCGTCGAACTCCGGGTTCTCGTACAGGGGGCGGTTGAGCTCGGTGGCGAAGTAGCCGGGGCCGATACCGTTCACCTGTAGCCCCGCCGGCGCCCAGTCCACGCACATCGCGCGGGTGAGCATCCGCACCGCGCCCTTGGCGGCGGTATACGGGCCGGTGGTGGGGCGCCCGACCTCGCTCATCAACGAGCAGATGTTGACGATCTTGCCGCGTCCGCGCGCGAGCATGTGGCGCGCCACCGCGCGGCCGACCCGGAACACACCGTCGAGGTTCACGTCGAGCACGGTACGCCAGGTGGCGTCGTCGACCTCGTGCAACGGCGCGCGGCGCTGGATGCCGGCGTTGTTCACCAGGATCTCGATCGGCCCGATCTCGCGCTCGATCGTCGCCACCGCCGCATCCACCGCCGCCCCGTCGACCACGTCGAAGCCGCACGCCTCGACCGCCAGCCCCTCGGCAGCGAGCCCCGCCCGCGCGCCCTCGAGCCGCTCGAGATCGCGACCGTTGAGCACCACTCGGGCGCCGGCCTCGCCGAGACCGCGTGCGATGGCATGACCGATGCCCTGGCTGGAGCCCGTCACCAGCGCCACGCGCCCGTCGAGGTCGAATAGCTTGGAACCCATGCCTGCCTCCCGTTGCCGGCGACGCGGAACGGCCGCCGTGAGGCGTGGATCAAAGCACATCCGGGCCGGGCGCGCCGACCACCGGCGACCGCCAGCGCTCGTGATAGACTCGCGCGCCTCGCCGCGCGGCGGCGCGAGGACGTCGTGGAACCCCGGTTCTCGACCGCCCGCAACCGATTCAAGCCGAGGTCTACCGAGAGCCATGAACCAGATCGATCTGAAGAACCGTACCGCCATCGTCACCGGCGCCGCGCAGGGCATCGGACTCGCGGTGGCCGAGCGCCTGACGGCGTCCGGCGCACGCGTCTCACTGTGGGATCGCGACGCCGCGCTCCTCGACGAGGCGGCGGCCCGACTGGGCGGGAGCGCCCACCGCGTGGTCGTCGAGCTCACCGATGCCGAGGCGGTGCAGCGGTCGGTCGACGACACCGTCGGCGCGCTGGGTCAGGTCGACATCATGGTCAACAACGCCGGAATCGCCGGCCCGACCATGCCGTCGTGGGAGTATCCGCTCGACGACTGGCGCCGCGTCATCGACGTCGACCTGAACGGGGTCTACTACTGCTGCCGCGCGGTGCTGCCCCACATGCGCAGCCGCGGCTACGGCCGCATCGTCAACACCGCCTCGATCGCGGGCAAGGAGGGCAACCCGAACGCCGCCGCCTACAGCGCCGCCAAGGCCGGCGTCATCGCGCTCACCAAGTCGATCGCCAAGGAAACCGCCGACATGGACATCGCGGTCAACTGCATCACCCCGGCGGCGGCGAGGACCCGCATCTTCGACCAGATCTCGCAGCAGCACATCGACTACATGCTGTCGAAGATCCCGCGCGCGCGCTTCGTCACGGTGGAGGAGATCGCGGCCATGGTGGCATGGCTGGTGTCGGCCGAGAACTCGTTCACCACCGGCGCCGCATTCGACTTGAGCGGCGGCCGCGCGACGTACTGACCTCGAGCCCTGGAGCCCGCCAGACCGATGAGCACTGCCGTCGCCGAGACCATTCGCGAGCGCCGTCTCGACCTCGCCGCGGCGCTGCGCTGGGCAGCGCGCGAGCGATTGAACGAGGGGGTCGACAACCACTTCTCCGTCGCCGTGCCGGACGACGACGGCGTGGTGCGTGGCGATCGCTTCCTGATCAACCCTTACGGGCTGCACTGGTGCGAGATGACGGCCTCGGACCTGGTGCTCTGCCACGCCGACGGCGAGGTGCTCGAGCCCGGCAAGGTGGTCGAGGACACGGCGTTCTGCATCCACGCGCCGATCCATCGTCAGGCGCCACACGCGGTGGCGGTGCTGCATACCCATCAGCCGTATGCCACCGCGCTCACCGTGCTCGACGAGGGTCGGCTCGAGATGTGCGAGCAGAACGCGCTGCAATTCGACGAGCGCATCGCCTATGACGACGAGTACGAGGGGCTCGCGCTCGACCCCGCCGAGGGCGCGCGTCTCGCCCACAAGCTCGGCAATCGAAGCGTGCTGATGCTCGCCTCGCACGGGGTCGTGGTCACCGGACCGAGCGTCGGCGAGGCCTTCACGGATCTCTACTACCTCGAGCGCGCGGCGATGTTCCAGGTGCACGCGCGGTCGACCGGCGGCCGGCTGCGCACCATCTCCGAGCCGGTGCGGGCCAGGGTCCGCGAGCAGATGGCCGGCGACCGCCCGAAGCTCGCCGAGCGCCACTTCGCCGCGGTGCGGCGCATCCTCGACCGCGAGGAGCCGGCGTACCGACTCTGAGCGCGCTCTGGTGAGACGCGCCGGCAACCCACCCCGCCGCACTCCCTAAGGTCGGACGTTTGCGCTGCCGCTATATCGGCCGAGCAGCGCGGCTGCACGGTGCAGCCGACGAGCAACGGTCCGACCGGCGGGCCAGATTGCATGCGCCCGCCGATGCGTCGGCGCCGAACGTGGCGCGTCGCGGAGCATCCCCCGGCAGGTCGTCCGCTCGTTCCCGCTGCGAAGACTCCGCGGTCGGTCGACCGCCCCATGCCGCGCACCTCGCGCGCCGACGTCGAGCCTCGGACCACGACGAGGCAGCCGACAGGGCGCCAGGCAACCGGGTCGCCAGGAGGCGTCCAATGAGCGTTCTCCAATCCCTCTCCGTGAGGGCCAAGATCTACCTGCTCCTCGCCGTACCGTTGCTCGCCGTCGCGTTCTTCGCCGTCCACGGCGTGTTGCAGAAGCAGCGCACGGCCAGCGACATGGAGGCGGTGCTCGCGCTCTCGGAGCTCTCGGTGCACGCGAGCGCGCTGGTCCACGAGACCCAGAAGGAGCGCGGCATGACCGCCGGGTTCCTCGGCAGCAAGGGCACCGCGTTCAGCGACGTCCTGCCCCGACAGCGCGCGGCCGTCGACGGTCGCATCGCCGAGCTCGAGACCTTCCTCGCGGGGTTCGACGCGGCCGCCCACGGCGCCGCGCTGGTCGAGCGGCTCGACGAGGTCAAAGGCGGGCTCGAGCGTCGCGCCGAGACCCGTCGGGCGGTGGACGCGCTGGCGGTCGAGACCCCGAAGGCAATCGGCTACTACACCGGGCTCAACCGGCTGTTGCTCGGCCTCGTCGACGACGCCACCCGGCTCACCGCCGATGGTGCGATCACTCGCATGCTCGGCGCCTACGGCTACTTCCTGCAGGCCAAGGAGCGGGCCGGGATCGAGCGTGCGGTGCTGTCGAACACCTTCGCCGCCGACCGCTTCGGGCCCGGAATGTTCCGGCGCTTCGGCGAGCTGGTGGCGGCGCAGGAGACCTACCTCGCAGCGTTCCGTACGCTTGCCCGCCCGGACGCGGTCGCGTTTCTCGACGACACGATGCGCGACCCCTCGGTGCAGCAGGTCGAGGCGATGCGAGACATCGCATTCGAGCGTGCGGCGAGCGGTGGCTTCGGGGTCGATGCCGCGGCCTGGTTCAAGACCATCACCGCCAAGATCGACCTCGCCAAGGCCGTCGAGGACCACCTGGCCACCACGCTGCGGGAGCAGGTCGGCATCCGCGCCGACGCGGCCCGCGCCGGCCTGACCTGGTTCGCGGTGCTCGCCGCGGCATCGCTGCTGGTCGCCATCGGCCTGGGCGTCGCCATCGCACGCGGGATCACCGAGGCGCTCAATGCCACCCTGACCGCGTTGGACGAGATCGCCGCCGGGGACGGCGATTTGACCCGGCGGCTGGCGGTCTCCGGTCGCGACGAGATTGCCGCGCTCGCCGTCGCCTTCAACGGCTTCGCGGAGAAGGTCCGCCAGATGCTCCTCGGCATTCGCGAGTCGGCGCAGCGTATCGGCGACTCGGCCGGGGCGATCGCCGCCGGCAACTCCGAGCTCAACGGGCGCACCGTCGACCAGGCCGCGAGCCTCGAGGAGACGGCCGCCAGCATGGAGCAGATGACCGCCACCGTCCGCCAGAACGCCGACAACGCCCGCGAGGCGAGCGCCCTGGTCAGTGGCGCGCGCGAGCAGGCGCGATCCGGAGGCGAGGTGATGCACCACGCGGTCGCGGCGATGAGCGAGATCAGCTCCGCCAGCCGGCGCATCGCCGACATCATCGCCGTGATCGACGAGATCGCCTTCCAGACCAATCTCCTCGCGCTGAATGCGGCGGTCGAGGCCGCCCGCGCCGGCGAGCAGGGACGCGGGTTCGCGGTGGTGGCGGGAGAGGTGCGCAACCTGGCCCAGCGCAGCGCCGGCGCTGCCAAGGAGATCAAGACCCTGATCGAGGACAGCCTCGCCAGGGTCGAGGACGGCGCGCGACTGGTGGGCGACTCGGGCCGCCAGCTCGAGGCGATCGTCGACCGTGTCTCCAAGGTGACCGACATCGTCACCGAGATCTCCACCGCGAGTCAGGAGCAGACGTCGGGCATCGACCAGGTGAACGAGGCGGTGATGCACCTGGACTCCGTGACCCAGCGCAATGCCGCGATGGTCGAGGAAGCCACCGCCGCGAGCAAGGCGATGGAGGAGGAGGCACGAGACCTGATGCGGCTCGTCGGGGCGTTCGAGCTCGGCGAGGCCGCGGCCGGGCGCGCCGCGCCCGCGAGGCCGCGACCGCAGGCGACCTCGCCCCGGACGACGAGGGCAGCGACGCCAGCCGACGCCGAGCCCCCCGCACCTCTGCCCCCGACGCGAGCCCCGACCAGGCGAGCGAAGGACGAGGAGGACTGGGACGAGTTCTAGGAACGCTCTGGGCCGCGCAATGGTCTGCCGTTCCCCTATGGAAACTCTGCACAACTCCATCGTGGAGTTGCGCAGAGACGGCAGACGCAAGGCGCGGTTTGCATCTGCCTCACATTTTCAATCGCTTACGCGATCGAGAATGGCGGTGCATCCCTTCGGCGGCGCTCAGGACAAGCCCTGCACCGCAGGAAGGTCTGCGGTTTTGCAGACCTTCCCTAAAGCATTCGAGTCGACGGCCGACCCTGTATCGACGAGGGGCGAGCACCGAGAACCCCGGGCTTTAGTCGAGGAGAGCCAATGCCAGTCATCAAATGGTCCGACGAGTTCAGCGTGCGGCACGCCGACATGGACCGGCAGCACCAACAGCTATTCGACTATGTCAACGAGTTCTACGACTGCCACGACCGCGGCGGCGACAATCGCACCCTGCTGGGCATCTTCGACAAGGTCGTGAAGTACGCGGGGTCGCACTTCGCCGACGAGGAGGCGCTCATGGAGCGCGCCGGATTCGAGGGGGTGCGGCGGCACAAGATCATCCATCAGCAGCTCGTCAAGCGGGTGCTCGAGCTGCGCGCGGAGCTGGTCGCGGGCGCGAACCCGAAGATCGGGGTGGAGATCCGCCAGTTCCTGAAGCACTGGCTGACCGCCCACATCAAGGGCGTGGACATGAACTACGCCGAGTGCGTGGCGAGCGACCGGGCAGCCAAGGTCGCCTGACCGCGCGCCGGGCGAGCACCCGACCGGCTCATCCGGGTGCATCGCCCTCGACGATGATGCGGTGCATGACCCGGCCGACGTCGGGATCGTAGTCGCGCACCGCGCGGTGCAGGCACGCCCGGTTGTCGAACATCACCAGATCCCCCGGCGACCAGCGGTGGCGATAGGTGACCGCCGGCGTGATCGCCTCCTCGAGCAGGCGGTCGACCAGCTCGAAGCTCTCCTGCGGCGACATCCCCTCGATGTGCTGCATCTTCAGCGGATGGCAGTAGATCGCCCGCCGGCCGGTCTCCGGATGGGTGCGCACCAGCGGGTGGATCGCGGGCGCGGCGAACGCGTGTCGGTTGTCCTCGCGTAGCTCGAGGTGGCGGTCGGCACCGTTGACCGTCCGCCGCCCCTCGATCCGCTGCCGGGTCTGCGCGCTCAATCCCTCCAGCATCGCGTAGGCATTCGCGAACAGGGTGTCGCCGCCACTGGGGGGCAGACGAATCGCGAGCAGCGCGGTGATCTTCGGCGGCCGTTGCTGGTTGGTGTGGTCGGTGTGCCAGGCATTGGCGCCGTAGACGTTGCGCTCGCCGTCCTTGCGCAGGCCACCGCGCCGACTGTCGAGGATCCAGATCTCGGGGTGCCCATCCATGAGTTGCTCGGTGTGGTTCTGCGGCGCCGGCCGACCGAAGGTGCGCATCGCCTCGACGTACTGACCAGGGGTCAGTCGCTGGTCGCGCAGCACCAGCACGATGTGCTCGAGCAGCGCGTCGTTCAGCCGTCGGGCGAGCGCCGCGTCGATCGGGCGCGCCAGGTCGACCCCGATCACCTCGGCGCCGAGCGCGTCCCCGAGCCGTCGAATCTCCATCACCGAACCCTCCTCAACGGGCCCCGGGCAACGGACCCAGGGCCTCGGCGAATCGCCGCGCGCAGGCCAGCCCGAACTCGGTCGGCGCGAGTGCCGGGGCGCGATCGTGCACCGTGCTCAAGCCCAGCCGCCAGGCGGCGATCCGCTTGCCGTAGCAGAGCATGGCCTCGATCGACTGCATCACGAACACGATCGTCGGGAGGATTCGCGCGTACGACGCCTCCGCCTCGGCCACCTCGGACGGACTACCGCTCGCCATCAGGTCGAAGATGCGGACCTGGGCGTCGAAGGTGTCGGGCGCCGGAATCATGCCGACGCAGCCCGCCCGCAGGATGTCCGGAAGCTCCATGCCCCCGCGACCGTTGAAGACCCCGAGCCGCCCCTCGGTGACCTCGACCAGCTGGCGGATCTCGACCGCCGACGCCTCACCCTTGAGCAGCGTGAAGTTCGGTGCCGCCGCCATCAGGGACTCGATGCCCGCGCGCCCGAGACCGACACCGACGTACTGCGCCGCGTTCTGAACCGCCACCGGGAGACCCGTCTCACCGGCGACCCGCGCGAAGAACCCGACGTACTCGTGCTCGGGCAGACCGCGCACCGGCGGTGGCTGCAGGATGACCCACGACGCGCCGACGCGCTCGGCCGCGCGCACGAACTCCACCTGCTGCGCGACCGAGGTGCCGTAGACGGTGACCGCCAGCGGGAGGCGACCGGCGAGGTCCTCGGCCGCCCACTCCAGGACGTCGAGCCGCTCGCGCTCGGTGAGCTTGCTGACCTCGGTGGCGAGCCCGAGGATCGCGAGTCCGTGCGCTCCGGCCGCCACCGCCGACTCGACCTGCAGACGCATCGCGTCGCGGTCGAGCGAGCCGTCGGCACGAAAGAACGCGTAGAGGATTGGGTAGACGCCGCGAAAGCTCATCGTTCGGTGCTCCTCGGTGATGCGGTCAGTCGTCGAGCCGGACCCAACGTCCCTCGGCCGCGGAGCGGTAGACCGCCTCCTCGACCTCGATGTTGCGCAGGTAGTCGGCCCCGGCGTTCTCCAGCGGCGCGCCGTCGCGCAAGTGTGCCACCAGGTGCGATTGCAGCGCATGCACGCAGTCACCGGCGAACTCGCGGTCGGCGAACGCATAGGGGTGCTCGCGCTCCTCGCCGCCGTGAGGCTGCAGGTAGAGCCGACCGCTGCCGGCCAGCCGAATCACCCCGCCCTCGCACTCGACCCACATCTCACCCATCGTGCGTCGCGGGTCGTCGCTCGGATGGCCGTTCAGACGGTTGCCGTCGAACAGCGCGCTCACGTCACCGTCGAGCGCGAGCAGCACGTGCCCCGCGTCCTCACCGGCGATGAATCGATTCAGGCGCCGCAGCCAGGCGAGCACCGCGCGCACCTCGCCACCGAGGTACCGGAAGGTGTCGATCCAGTGGATGGCCGTCTCGTGCACCAGGAACCGTGGCATGCGTTGGAAATACGGCTGGCGCGCGAGGTAGGCGTCGCGGCCCTGACCGTCGCCGGGGCGAAGTCGCATCGTGATGTTGTGCAGGCGACCGAGGGTCCCCGCGCGCAGCAGGCGCCCGATCTCCCGGTGCCAGGGCGTGAACCGGATGTTCTCGTGGACCGCGAGCCCGACGCCGGCCGAGCGCGCCGCCGCGACCACCGCCCGCGCATCGTCCAGGGTCGGCGCGAGCGGCTTCTGGCACACGACGAAGGCCCCGCATGCCGCCGCGGTGCGCACCAGCTCGAGATGCGAAGGGGGCGGCGTCACGATGTCGACCAGATCCGGGCGGACCGCGTCGAGCATGTGCGCGAGATCGTCGAAGCGCGCCGCGTGCGGGCAGTCGTCGGCGACCGTGGCGAGGCGGGCGCGATCGACATCGCACACCGCGGCGAGGCTGGCCCCGGGGATGCGCTGCCACGCGCGCAGGTGGTAGCGCGCGAAGTAGCCGGCCCCGACCACCGCCACGCGCAGCGGCTCGCGCGAGCCGGCCTCGCTCAAAGTGCGGCGACCACCGCGCGGGTGATGGCGGCGGTGCCGTCGCGCCCCCCGAGGTCCACCGGGCGCACCACGCCGTCACCGACGACCTTTGCCACCGCGGCCTCGATGCGCTCCGCCGCCTGGGCACAGCTCGCCACGTCGTGCCGCTCACCGAGCCAGTCGAGCATCATCGCCGCCGACTGGATCATCGCGATCGGGTTGGCGATGCCCTGACCCGCGATGTCCGGGGCGCTGCCGTGCGCCGGCTGGAACAGGGCATGCTCGTCGCCGACGTCCGCCGACGGCGCCATCCCCATGCCGCCGATCAAGGCCGCGCCGAGATCCGACAGGATGTCGCCGAACATGTTCTCCATCACCATCACGTCGAACTCCCAGGGCTTGCGCACCAGGTCGAGCGCCGCCGCGTCGACATAGTGGTGGCGGGCGGTGATGTCGGCGTGCTCGCGCGCGCGGTCGTCGAAGACCTTGCGGAAGAAGGCCATCGAGGTGAAGACGTTGGCCTTGTCGACGCAGGTCACCAGCCCCTTGCCGCCACGCCCCTTGCGTCGGCGGGCGAGTCGGAACGAGAAGTCGAACAGGCGCTCGCAGACCGGGCGGGTGATCACCATGGTGTCGCGTGCCTCGCGGTCGTCCTCGACCACCCCCTTGCCGCGCGATGCGAACAGCCCCTCGGTCGACTCGCGGATGATGATCAGGTCGATCGCCTCCGCGCGCGGGTCGCGCAGCGCCCGGAAACCGCCCGGCAACGCCTTGACCGGCCGCACCCCGGCGTAGAGCCCGAGCCGGAACCGGAGGTCGAGCTGGGGCGCGATCTCGGTGCCGTCGGGATACCGGACGTCGGGGAGACCCATCGCGCCGAACAGAATCGCGTCGCTCGCCCTGGCGCGCTCGAAGACCTCGTCCGACAGCGCCTCACCGGTGTCACGATAGGCCGCCGCCCCGGCGACCAGCGGCTCGGGCGAGAGCTCGAAGCCACCGACCTTGCCGCGCACCGCGTCGAGCACCTCGAGCGCCGACGCCATCACCTCGTGACCGATACCGTCGCCGGGCATCACCGCGATCCGAAACACGCTGTTCTTCACTCGAGCACTCCGGCCGGGCACGCCCCCGCCAACACCGCCGCGATGGTAGCCCGGTGGCACCGGTGGCGGGAACTCGGTTGTGGCTCGCGCCGGCGCTGCGCTATGCTCGCCGGCCGATTCTCGGTGGGGGAGACGGGCGCGATGGCCGGTCGACTGCAGGGCAAGCGCGCGCTCGTGACCGCGGCGGCGCAGGGTATCGGCGAGGCGACTGCGCGGGCCTTCGCGGCCGAGGGCGCGGCGGTCCTCGCCACCGACTTGAACGGCACGAAGCTCGCCGCGCTCGACGGCGTCGCCGGCATCTCGACGGCGGTGCTCGACGTCACCGACGGCGCTGCGGTGAGCGCGCTGGTGGAGCGCCAGGGGCCGTTCGACGTGCTGTTCAACTGCGCCGGCTTCGTCCACCACGGGACGATTCTCGAGTGCACCGAGGCGGAATGGGACTTCGCGTTCGAGCTCAACGTGAAGTCGATGTTCCGCACCATCCGCGCCGTCCTGCCCGGCATGCTCGCCAGCGGCGGTGGCTCGATCGTCAACATCGCCTCGGTGTCGTCGACCATCAAGGGCGTGCCCTGGCGCTGCGCCTACGGGACGTCGAAGGCGGCGGTCATCGGCCTCACCAAGTCGGTCGCCGCCGACTACGTCGCGCGCGGCGTGCGCTGCAACGCGATCTGTCCCGGCACCGTGCAGAGCCCGTCGCTCGACGAGCGAATCGCCGCCCTCGGCGATCCGGTCGAGGCGCGAAAGGCGTTCGTGGCCCGCCAGCCCATGGGGCGGGTGGGCACGGCCGAGGAGATCGCGGCCATCGCGATCTATCTCGCGGGGGACGAGTCGGCTTTCACCACCGGGACCGCGGTCGTGGTCGACGGTGGAATGACCATCTGAAGGAGGACATCACGTGAAGCTGCTGCGATACGGGCCCGCGGGGGCCGAGAAGCCGGGCCTGCTCGACGACGGTGGCACCATCCGCTCGCTCGCCGGCATCGTGGCCGACATCGACGGCTCGGTGCTCGGGCCGGACGGGTTGGCGATGCTCGCCGCCATCGACCCCAAGACCCTGCCCGCGGTGCGCGGTGACGTGCGCCTGGGCCCCCCGGTCGGCAGCGTGGGCAAGGTCGTGTGCATCGGCCTGAACTACAGCGACCATGCCAAGGAGTCAGGCCAGCCGGTGCCGACCGAGCCGATCGTGTTCATGAAGGCCACCAGCTCGATCTGCGGCCCGAACGACGACGTCGTCCTCCCGCGCAACAGCAAGAAGGGCGACTGGGAGTGCGAGCTCGGAATCGTGATCGGACGCGAGGCCCGTTACGTGTCCGAGGCCGACGCGCTCGACCATGTCGCCGGATACTGCGTGGTCAACGACGTCTCCGAGCGCGAGTTCCAGCTCGAGCGGCTCGGCCAGTGGGACAAGGGCAAGAGCGCCGACACGTTCTGTCCGTTCGGTCCGTGGCTGGTCACCAGTGACGAGGTCGGAGACGCGATGAACCTCGGCATGTGGTTGGACGTCGACGGCAAGCGCTATCAGGACGGCTCGACCAAGACCATGATCTTCGGCCCGGCCACCATCGTGAGCTACCTGTCGCAGTTCATGACCCTGAAGCCCGGCGACCTCATCCCGACCGGCACGCCGCCGGGCGTGGGCCTCGGTCAGAAGCCGCCGGTGTATCTGCGCGCGGGCAACGTGATGCGTCTCGGCATCGAGAAGCTCGGCGAGCAGACGCAGCGCGTGGTCGCCGCGGACTGAGGGACCTCACGGGGACGGGCTCGCGCGCCAGCGCGTGCCTGTCCCCCACCTCCCACCGCCGCGGGGCCGGACGCGCGCCCACGCAAGCAGGGGGGCGGGCACCGCCTGCCGGCGGAGCCGGTTCCCCAAGCGGTCGGCCTCAGACCCGCGTTCCCCAGAGGTCGTGCTCGCCGCTCGCCTCGATTCGCACCGTCACCAGGTCCCCGGGGGTGAGTCCGGCCGGCTCGTCGATGAACACGTTGCCATCGATCTCCGGCGCATCCGCGGTGCTCCGTGCCACCGCCTCGTCCTCCCCGACCTCGTCGACCAGGACGCTCATCGTCCGCCCCACCTTGCCGGCCAGGATCTCGCGGCTGATCCGTGCCTGGGTCTCCATGAATCGGGCGTACCGCTCCTCCTTGAGCGCCTCCGGCACCGCGTCGTCCAACGCGTTGGCCGCAGCGCCCTCGACCGGCGAGTAGCGGAAGCAGCCGGCGCGATCGATCCGCGCCTCCTCGAGGAAGCCGAGCAGACGCTCGAAGTCGTCGTCGGTCTCTCCGGGAAAGCCGACGATGAAGGTGCTGCGCACCGCGAGCTCCGGGCACTCGGCTCGCCAGGCGCGAATCCGCGCGAGGTTGTCCTCGGCGGCGGCCGGCCGACGCATCCGGCGCAGGACCGCCGGGCTCGCGTGCTGCAACGGCACGTCGAGATAGGGCAGGACGCGGCCCTCCGCCATCAGCGGGACGAGATGGTCGACGTGCGGGTACGGGTAGACGTAGTGCAACCGAACCCAGGCCCCGAGATCGCCGAGCGCGGCGGCGAGATCCGCAATCCGCGGGCGGACCGCGCGGGCGCGCCACAGCACCGGCGAGGTGCGGAGATCCACCCCGTAGGCGCTGGTGTCCTGCGACACCACCAGCAGCTCGCGCACCCCCGCCTCGACGAGGCGCTCGGCCTCGCGCAGGACGTCGTCCGGGGCGCGGCTCGCGAGGCGCCCGCGCATCGACGGGATGATGCAGAAGGTGCAGTGGTGGTTGCAGCCCTCGGAGATCTTCAGATAGGCGTAGTGGCGCGGTGTGAGCTTCACCCCATGTGGCGGCACGAGATCGGTGAACGGGTCGTGACGCGGCGGAACGTGGGCGTGGACCGCGGCCATGACCTCCTCGTAGCGCTGGGGGCCGGTCACCGCGAGCACTTGCGGGTGAGCCTCGCGAATGCGCTCGGGCCGCGCGCCGAGGCAGCCGGTCACCACCACCCGCCCGTTCTCGGCCAGCGCCTCGCCGATGGCATCGAGCGACTCGGCGACCGCGTCGTCGATGAACCCGCAGGTGTTGACGACCACCAGATCGGCATCGCGGTAGGTGCCGACGATGTCGTAGCCCTCGATTCGGAGCTGGGTCAGGATGCGCTCGGAGTCGACCAACGCCTTCGGGCAACCGAGGCTCACGAAGCCGATGCGAGGCGACGACATCTGCTACTCCAGTGGTGGGGTTCGCGGCGGCGGCGATTATAGGTGAGCGAAGGCCGGCGACAGCGGACCGCGCGGTCGAATTGACAGCGCCCCCGGCTCCGGCTCTATGCTGCCGCCACGAACCGCCCTCCGACACGCTCCCGGCGGCCCTCGCGGGTCGTCCCGGACCGTGCTTCGGGCTCACTGCCTTCCGCGACCGGCATCGCCCGGTGCCGGCGGACACCGGCAGGCCGAGCGAATCGGTCGCGTGGAGCGCCACGCGCGCCGGCACCCGCTCGGAGGTCCCGGCGCACCGTCCAGGAGCAAGCGCTCGAGGCCGTCGCGATGGCGACGGGTCGGCCCGGAAGACAGTCCCTGGACGGCTTCGGGTCAGGGTCGCCGCGTCCCGGGAGCGCTACCCCCGGTCGGTGCTGCCTCGCTCGAGCGGTGGTCACCGATAGCGGACACCCATCTGGGTGCTCGAGCCTCCTCTCGGAGGCATCGCCATGTTCCTGTTCATCGGCGTCTGCGCCATCTGTCTGTTCTTCGTCCTGACCCCGATCGTCCACTGCAAGGGCCGCCTGGCCGACCCGCCGTGGTGGGCCACCGACGGCGCGGTGTTCACGGTGGTGACACCCTTGCTGGTGATCCTGATCGCCGGCGGCACCGCCATGGTGGCGGCGTACTTCTGGGGCACCGACCACAGTGTTCACGGCGTGGCCGAGTACGGCGAGGCCGGCGCGGTGGTGGTCGCTGCCTTCGTGCTGCGCCGGTGGCTCGTCGCACGCGGTCGCAAGGCCCTCGCGGCGGCCGAGGCATCCGGCCTGCTGTCCCGGATCGGTCCGGCCCAGGACATCGTCGCACCGATGTCGGTCGGCCGCTGACCGCGCCTGCCCCGGTCGCGCCGCAGACTGTCGAAAGAGCGTAACCCGCGCTCTTTCGACTCTCCGCGCCGGGGACGCCTCCGGCTTGACTTCCGTCCCCGCGCCTCGATGTATGCGCCCGAGGCGCGGGGCAAATTTCGGTTCCGACCCTCCCCTCGCCTCCCGGCACCGACCCGTCGCCGGTCCGCGCCATCGAGCCGCTGACCGACGCCCGGCGCCCGCAACCCCCGCTCGAGTCCGTTTCCTGGACGGCAGTTCGATGGAATTCGCATACGGCGTGATCGCGTTGGAGGTCTGGTTGCTCCTCTTCACCTTCGGTTACTACGGCGCTCGCCGACCGGCGGTGCCATGGTGGGCAAGCGACATGTTCATGTTCACCGGCTACGTCCCGTTGCTGGTGATGATCCAGGCCGGAGGCGTCGCCGCCATCGTGGCGCCGATGCTGATGCACGAGACGCGGTTCACCTGGGTGTCGGTCTCGGCCATCGCAGCGTCGGCGGCGATTACCGCGCCGCTGTTCCTTTGGCTGCGCAGCTACGGCCGGCGTCGGATGTCGCAGGCGTCGGTGAGGCCGTTCCCCGAGCCCCGTCCGCTGCCGAGCGGACCGCGCGACCTCCCGCGCGCCGCCTGAGTCGCGGGCCGCCGAGGCGCCGCCGAGGCGGTGCCTCGGCGCCATCGTCGCGGGCACCCTGGTGCGGTGTCCGGTTCGCGCTACACTTCGCGTCCTCGTCGAGCGCCCGTTCCGCCTGGCCGTCGGTCGGTGCCGGCTCGACACCGCGCTCACCGAGGACGCCATGCCCGCCGACGACACCTCCCCTCGACGCGAGAAGTTCGACTACGTGGTGGTCGGCGCCGGTTCCGCGGGGTGCGTGGTCGCGGCCCGCCTGAGCGAGGATCCAGCCTGCCGGGTGCTCCTGCTCGAGGCCGGCGGCGAGGACGACTACCTCTGGATCCACGTGCCGGTCGGTTACTTCAAGACCATGCACAATCCGCGCACCGACTGGCGCTACAAGACCGAGCCCCAGTCCGAGCTCGGCGGGCGCCAGCTCGACTGGCCCCGTGGGAAGGTCCTCGGCGGCTCGAGCTCCATCAACGGCCTGCTCTACGTGCGCGGCCAGCCACGCGACTACGACCACTGGCGCCAGCTCGGCAACGCCGGCTGGTCCTGGGACGACGTGCTGCCCTACTTTCTGCGCAGCGAGGACCAGGAGCGCGGGGAAAGCACCTGGCACGGCGTCGGCGGCCCGCTGGCAGTCTCGAACATGCGGATCCGGCGCGACGTGTGCGACGCCTTCATCCGCGGCGCGGCCGAGCTCGGCCTGCCGACGCGCGAGGACTTCAACGGCGAGGAGCAGGAGGGCGCGGGCTACTTCCAGCTCACCGCCCGCGACGGCCGCCGCTGCAGCACCGCGGTCGGCTACCTCCGCCCGGCGCGCAAGCGTCGCAACCTCGTCGTCCGCACCCACGCCCACACCGAGCGCCTGCTGCTCGTCGACGGCCGGGTGATCGGCGTGCGCTACCAGGGCCGTGACGGCGCGGCGGTCGAGGTCGAGGCCACCCGCGAGGTGGTGCTGTCGGCCGGCGCCATCGGCTCGCCGCAGATCCTGCAGATCTCGGGCATCGGCCCGCCCGACGTCCTCGGGCGCGCCGGCGTGCGCTGCCAGCACGCCCTGCCCGGGGTCGGGCGCAATCTGCAGGACCACCTCCAGGTCCGCTCGGTGTACCGCTGCACGCGGCCGACCCTGAACGACGAGGTCAACAACCCGCTGCGCAAGGCGCTGATCGGGCTCGAGTACATCGTCCGGCGGACCGGACCGATGAGCATGGGCGCGAGCCAGGTGGCCGCCTTCGCGCGCACCCGACCCGAGCTCGAGACCCCCGACATCCAGTTCCACTTCCAGCCGCTGTCGGCCGACAAGCCCGGCGAGGGGCTCCATCGCTTCTCGGCGTTCACGGTGTCGGTGTGTCAGCTCCGGCCCGAGAGCCGCGGTCACATCGACATCCGCAGCCCCGATCCGCACCAGCACCCGGCAATCGAGCCGCGTTACCTCACCGCCCCCACCGACCGCGCGACGGTGGTCGCCGGGATGCGACTCACGCGGCGGCTGTGCGCCACCGACGCGATGCGTCCGTTCGTGGCCGAGGAGATCCTGCCGGGCTCCGACGTCGAGGGCGACGACGCGTTGCTCGACGCGGCTCGCCGGCTCAGCCAGACCATCTACCACCCGGTCGGGACCTGCCGCATGGGCGAGGATCCGATGGCGGTGGTCGACGCACGCCTGCGCCTGCGCGGGCTCGGCGGACTGCGCGTGGTCGACGCGTCGATCATGCCCACCATCACCTCCGGCAACACCAACGCGCCGGTGATCATGATCGCGGAGAAGGCAGCCGAGCTGATTCGCGCCGACGCGCGCGCCGGACACGCCGCCTGATCCGACCGACCTGGAGACCGCGATGAGCGATCCGATCCTGAAGGGCCAGGTGGCCCTGGTCACCGGCGCCGGCCGCGGCCTCGGCCGCGCCTTCGCCGAGCACCTCGCCCGCCTCGGTAGCGCAGTGGCGCTTCACGGCCTGCGCGAGCACGGCCCGGCGGAGTACGGCGAGGGCACGACGCTCTCGGCCACTGCCGACGACGTCGGCCGTGCGTTCGGCGTGCCGACCATCGCGCTTCTCGGCGACCTCACCGTCGACGCCGACGTCGAGCGCGTGGTCGACGAGGCCGAGTCGCGGCTCGGCCCGATCGACGTCCTGGTCCACAATGCCGGCGGCGACATCGCGGCCCGCGGCGGCAAGCCCGACCCCAACGACGCCATCGACATCGACGCCGAGGACGTGCGCGCGGTGCTCGACCGCAACCTGTTGTCGACCATCCTGGTGTGCCGCGCGGTGGCTCGCCGCATGCGTGAGCGGCGCCGCGGGCGCATCGTCACCCTCAGCTCGGTGGCCGCATTCAAGGGCCGGTCGCACGGCGTGGTCTACGCCACGTCGAAGGCGGGCGTGGTGCACTACACGCGCTGCCTCGCCGACCAGCTCCGTCCGTTCGACGTCACCGTCAACTCGATCGCGCCCGGCGACACCCGCACCGGACGTTTCCTCGGCACGCGCCCGGTCCCCGCGGAGCGCCTGGTGGAGTCCGGCACCCTCGACCGGGTGGCCACCGTCGACGAGGTGGCAAGGGTGATCGAGTTCTTCGCCGGGCCACAGGGCGCCTTCGTGAGCGGCCAGGTGCTGCGGGTCGACGGCGGCACGCAGTGCTGGCCGGGATGACCCCCACACCGAGCGGGAGCACGACCATGGACGAGCAGACGATCGCGGCGGCGGCGCGCCACATCCTGGCCGAGCGGACTGCCGGCGCGCGCCTCGCGCCGTTCGCGCCCGGCACCGGGCCGATCGACGAGCCCGCGGGGTACGCGGTCCAGCGCGCGGTCCATCGACTCGGCGACGAGCCGCTCGCCGGCTACAAGATCGGCTGCACCACGCCGGTGATGCAGCGTTTCCTCGGCATCGACGCACCGGCCGCCGGCGGCATGGTCGAGCGCGGCCGCCTGGCCTCGGCATGCACCCTGCATCACCGCGACTTCCGCCGGGTGGGCTTCGAGGGTGAGATCGCGGTGACGCTCGGCGCCGACCTCGCGGCCGGTCCGTTCGATCGGACGCGGGTCGCCGACGCGGTAGGCAGCTGTCACGTCGCCATCGAGGTGGTCGACGACCGGTACACCGACTTCGCCGCGGTCGGTGTGCCGACGCTCATCGCCGACGACTTCTTCCACGCCGGCTTCGTCCTCGGCCCGGCGGTCGCCGACTGGCGGTCGCTCGACCTCGCCGCTGCCGAGGGCGCGATGCGGATCGACGGCGAGGTCATCGAGCGCGGACGCGGCGAGGCGGTGATGGGTCATCCGCTCGCCGCGCTCGCCTGGCTCGCCGACCTGCTCGTGGCGCAGTCGCGCCCGCTGCGCGCGGGGGCGACCGTCCTGCTCGGCAGCCTGGTCACCACCCGCTGGCTGACCGGCGAGCACGAGGTCGCGTTCGCGGTCGAGGGATTGGGCGCGGTGTCGTTGCACCTGCGCGACTGAGCGCTCGATCTCGCGATCTCGCGCCGCGCGGTGACCGCGGGCGCCGCGCGTGGTGAAATGCGCGTCACCACCAGCGCGCGCGAGCTCACCTCGTCGCGCGGCCTTTCGTCGAATCGCATGACTGGAGTCCCGATGGCCAAGAAGCGTCCCGAGGATCTGCGTAGCCACCGCTGGTACGGCGTGAAGGACCTCCGTGCCTTCGGCCATCGCTCGCGCACCAAGCAAATGGGCTTCGACGACGTCGACTACGCCGGCAAGCCGGTGATCGGCATCGTCAACACGTGGAGCGGAATCAACCCCTGTCACGCCCACTTCAAGGAGCGTGTGGAGTCGGTCAAGCGTGGCATCTTCCAGGCCGGCGGATTCCCGGTGGAGCTGCCGGCGATGTCGTTGTCGGAGCCGATGGTGAAGCCGACCACGATGCTCTATCGCAACTTCCTGGCGATGGAGGCCGAGGAGCTGGTGCGCTCGCACCCGATCGACGGCGTGGTGCTGATGGGGGGCTGCGACAAGACCACCCCGGCGCTGCTGATGGCCGCGGCGACCATGGACCTGCCGACCATCTTCGTGCCGGCGGGGCCGATGCTGCGCGGGAACATGCGCGGCCAGCCGCTCGGAAGCGGCAGCGACGCCTGGAAGTACTGGGCGGAGCTGCGTGCCGGGCGGATCGACGAGCCGACGTGGATCGAGGTCGAGGACGGCATCGCCCGCTCACCCGGGCACTGCATGACCATGGGCACGGCGTCGACGATGACCTCGATCAGCGAGACCCTGGGCATGACGCTCCCCGGCGCGGCGTCGATCCCGGCCGCCGACTCCAACCACTCGAAGATGGCGGTGGCGAGCGGACGGCGGATCGTCGAGATGGTGTGGGACGACTTGAAGCCCTCGGACATCCTCACGCCGGCGTCGTTCCGCAACGCGGTGGTGGCGGACATGGCGCTCGGCGGCTCGACCAACGCCATCATCCACCTCGTCGCGATGGCCGGGCGGGCCAAGGTGCCGCTCGCGCTCGCCGACTTCGACGCCATCTCGCGCGGTATCCCGGTGCTCGCCAACATCCGTCCGTCGGGCAAGTACCTGATGGAGGACTTCTACTACGCCGGCGGGCTGCGCGGGCTGCTGACCCGGGTGAAGGACGCGCTCGACCTCGACTGCCTGACCGTCAACGGCCGCACCCTCGGCGAGAACCTCGAGGGCGCCGGCGTCTACGACGACGACGTCATCCGCCCGCGCGACAACGCGGTCTACGCCGAGGGCGCGACCGCGGTGCTGTTCGGGAACCTGGCCCCGAGCGGGTGCGTGATCAAGCCGGCGGCGGCGGAGGCGCACCTGCTCCAGCATCGCGGTCCGGCGGTGGTGTTCGAGGACTACAACGACATGGCGGCGCGGATCGACGATCCGGCGCTGGCCGTCACCGCCGACTCGGTGCTGGTGCTGAAGAACGCCGGCCCGGTCGGTGGCCCCGGGATGCCCGAGTGGGGGCAGCTCCCGCTACCGAGGAAGCTGCTCGAGCAGGGGGTCCGCGACATGCTGCGCATCTCCGATGCGCGCATGAGCGGCACCAGCTACGGCGCCTGCGTGCTGCACGTGGCGCCGGAATCGGCGGTCGGCGGCCCGCTCGCCCTGGTGCGCGAGGGCGACGAGATCGAGATCGACGTCGCCGGGCGGGCCCTGCGCCTGCACGTGAGCGACGAGGAGCTGGCGCGCCGCCGCGCGGCCTGGAAGGCCCCGGCGCCCCACTACGGACGCGGATTCGGGGCGTTGCACGCCAAGCACGTCACCCAGGCCGACGCCGGATGCGACTTCGACTTCCTGGCCGACGGCCCGGCGGTCCCGGAGCCGGAGATCCACTGAGCCGAGGACTGGCTCCGCCGCGGGTGGCGCCCGTCCCCTCTCCGACTGCGGTGCGAGGGGACAGGCACGCGCTACCGCGCGAGCCAGTCCCCGGCACCCTACGAATGCCCGAACCGCACCAGCCGGGTCGCCTCGTCGGCATTGACGGCGCCGACCGGGAGCTTGCCGCCGAGGATCGCGGCCACCTGGGCCACCGTCTCCAGCGCCTGGTGCTCGATGGCCGGCGGCGTCAGGCCGCCGATGTGGGGCGTGGCGATGACGTCGGGGCGCGACGCGATGGCACGGGTCGGCATCTGGTCGGGGTCGCGGCCGACGTCCATGGTCGCGCCGGCGATCCGTTTGGCGTCGAGCGCCGCGACCAGCGCCGCCTCGTCGACGAGGTTGCCGCGCGAGCCGTTCACGAACCAGGCGTGAGGCTGCATCTCGGCGAAGGCGGCGGCGTCCATCAGGCACTCGGTCTCCTCGTTCGCGATCGCGAGGCAGACCACGAAGTCGCTGGCGCGTAGCAGCGCGGGCAGCATCGCGACCTGCGAGACGCCCTCCTCCTCGACCTCGGCGTACGGGTCGTGGACACGGACCGTCATGTGCATCGCCCGCGCGACCTCGGCGAGGCGCCGCCCGATGCGCCCGTAGCCGATGATGCCGATGCTGCTCCCCGCGAGCTGCCGCCCCATCCGCACCTCGGGCATCCGCCCGGCCCGGTAGGCGCTCACCGCCGCGGTGATGCCACGCGCGGCGTCGATCATCTGCCCCACGAGCAGCTCGACCACCGCGTCGACGAAGCCCGCGCTCGCGCGGGTGACCAGGATGCCACTGCGCGACGCGGCCTCGACGTCGACGGTGCGGATGTCGACCGCGCAGCGCACGAAGGCGACCAGGCGCGGCGACGCCTGGAACAGGCTCGCCTCGCCGGCGGTGGCGCGATCCGAGACGATGACGTCGCAGTCGCGTGCCGCCTCGACCAGGGCCGGCCCGGCCAAGGGCTCCGCGCCCTGGTGGAGTCGGACCTCCCCGAGATCGCGCAGGCTCCCGAGTGCCTTTTCACCGTAGTAAGCGGCGCGCGCGGCGGGGACGTGCGTCAGCAGGATGCGGGCCATCGGGGCATTCTCCGTGCGGTCTCGACCGGGCGTCGCCTCGGGCGACCACGCCGCCCGGCGGCGAGGATGCGGGTGCGCGAGGCTCGCCGGTGGCCACCGGCGAGCCGACAGTGTGGCGTCAATCGGCGACGATGGCGAGTCCGTGCTCGGCTGCGGCGTCGCACAGCCAGCGCCAGGCGTACTCGGCGAAGCTGCGGTGGACGTACAGGTCGTACGCGGGCTCGGCGTCGAGCTGGTGCAGCAGCACGTGACAGCGCGCGAGCGACGACTGCGCGCACCGCCCGGGCCCGAAGGACCGCGGATGCAGATCCAGTGCGCACCCCTTCATCAGCACCTCGCGCGCGCGCGGTCCGGCCAGACCGAGGACGGTGCGGGCATGACTGACGTCGTTCACCGCGAAATGCAGGCCGGCCAGGCGTTCCTCGAGGCGGGCGATGGCTCGGGGCTCGCGGCGATCGGGCAGCGTCACCAACCATTCGTCCGGGCCGAGCCAGAGACAGGCGACGCCACGGCGGGAGCTGACGGTGAGCGGCGCGGTGGGAGGCGCCACGCCCAGGACCGACTCCACGCCGGTGAGGAACGCCTCGCTCTCGGGATCGCCACGCAATGCGAGCTGGGCGCGCCACGGACGCTCGCCCAGGCGCACGCCTGCCTCACCGGCGCCCCGGGTCGAGATCCGCGCCTGCGCGTCCAGCCCAAGGCCGGCCAGCGCGCTCTGTCGCCCGTGCTGCTCAGCCACGCATCCGCTCTCCGTCTGGATCGAGGAAGGTCGGCGCCACCACCGTCACCGGCACCGATCTCTGTGGGAGCTGCACCACCAGACTCTCGCCGAGCCGCGCGTGCCCGCCCTTCACCAGCGCAAGCGCGATGGAATGGCCGAGATTCGCGCTCCAGTAGCTCGAGGTGACGTGCCCGAGCATCGGCA
This sequence comes from Ectothiorhodospiraceae bacterium, assembly GCA_024234875.1. Lineage (GTDB taxonomy): Bacteria > Pseudomonadota > Gammaproteobacteria > HK1 > HK1 > JACKNM01. Next base: position 243,024 of record JACKNM010000008.1, read on the forward strand.
CCGGCGGCCGACCGCCGGCGCGGGCGACGATCTGCCCGCCCTCCGGCAACACCTCGCGCGGGTCGTCGGTACGCAGCCCGACGAGCTGCTTGCGGTCGGCGCGCAAGGTGTCGGCACGCGCGAGCGACCGCTTGCCGATGAAGTCCTTGTGCCGGGCGACCATGGCGCCGAGGCCGAGATCGTGTGGGGTCACCGTTCCGTCGGTGTCCTGGCCGGCGATGATGAAACCCTTCTCTGCCCGCAGCACGTGCATGGTCTCGGTCCCGAACGGCGTCAGTCCGTAACGCTCGCCGGCGAGCGCGATCGCGGTCCACAGCGCCAGACCGAATCCCGCGCCGACGCTCACCTCGTAGCTCTGCTCGCCAGTGAACGAGACCCGCATCACCCGCGCCGGGATGCCGGCCACCGTGCCGGCGCGCCAGGCCATGAACGGAAAGGCCTCCGGGTCGAGGTCGATGTCGCGGGTGAGCTCGCCGAGCAATCGGCGCGCGAACGGGCCGCTGAGCGATGCGGTCGCCCATTGCTCGGTCACCGAGTCGCACCACACGCGCAGCTCGGGCCACTCGGTCTGACGCCACTCCTCGAGCCAGGCGAGAACCCGCGCCGCGTTGCCGGTGGTGGTGTGGACGAGGAAGCGATCGTCGGCCAGCCGCGCGCTCACCCCGTCGTCGAGCACCATGCCGTCCTCGCGGCACATCAGACCGTACCGACAACGCCCGACCGGGAGCTTCTTGAAGCCGTTGGTGTAGATGCGATCGAGGAGCTCGCCGGCGTCGGGACCGCGCACCTCGATCTTGCCGAGCGTGGAGGCGTCGAGCAGGGCGACGGCATTGCGCGCGGCCAGGCACTCACGGCTCACCGCGTCGTGCATCGACTCGCCGGGGCGCGGGTAGTACCACGGCCGCTTCCACTGACCGACGTCCTCGAACCTCGCCCCCTGCGCCACGTGCCAGCGATGCATCGGCGTGGTGCGCACCGGATCGGCGAGCGCGCCGACGTCGCGCCCCGCCAGGACCCCGAAGGTCACCGGGGTGTAGGGCGGGCGGAAGGTGGTGGTACCCACCTCCGGCACCTCCCGTCCCAGCAGACCGGCCAGGATCCCGAGCGCGTTGACGTTGCTGGTCTTGCCCTGGTCGGTGCCCATGCCGGTGGTGGTGTAGCGCTTGAGGTGCTCGACCGAGCGGTAGCCCTCGCGCGCGGCGAGGGCGACATCGTTGGCGGTGACGTCGTTCTGGAAGTCGACGAAGTGCTTCGCCGGTGCCCCGCCCGGCGGGCGCGTCGGCAACGACCACAGCGCGCGCGTCGGTGCCGGCTCGGCACCTTCCTCCGCCGCCGGTAGCGCCACGTCGGCCCCGCCCGAGAAACCGGCTGCCCGCGCCGCGGCATCGCCCCCCGCGCGACCCTCGGTGAGCGCCGCGGCGAGCGAGAACGTGCCGTTCGCGGCCCCCGCCACGCGCACCCGCTGACGCGCCTCTGCGGGGACGAAGCAGGCGCGCTCCGCATTCCAGGCGAGCCTGCCACCGGACTGCGAGAACAGATGCACGGTGGGGTTCCAACCGCCGCACATCGCCACCAGATCGCAGCGCAACGTCCGCGCGCCGCCGGCCCAGCCGGCGCCGGTGCCGTCCAACGGCGCGACCTCGGCCGCGCGCACCCGCGAGCCACCGAAGGTGCGGACGACGCCGTGCCCGGCGAGGACCTCGATCGAGCGCGCGCGCGCCTGCTCGGCGCACGCTGGCGCCTGCGCGCGGACGTCGACCACCGTCACCTCGACCCCGACGTCGGCGAGGTCGACGGCCGCCGCATAGGCGCCGTCGTCGGCAGCCACCACCAACGCCCGATCGGCCGGTCGAACCCCGTAGCGGTTGACGTAGGTGCGGGCGGCCCCGGCGAGCATGATGCCGGGGCGATCGTTCTGCGCGAAGACCATGGGCCGCTCGTGGGCGCCGGTCGCCAACACCACCTCGCGCGCGCGGACCTTCCACAGCCGTTGCCGCGGTCGGTCGGGGGCGCTGCCCGGGGGGAGGTGGTCGGTGACGCGCTCGGCGAGCGTGAGGTAGTTGTGGTCGTGGTAGCCGAAGACGGTGGTCCGCGGCAGCACCCGCACCTCGTCCATGGCACCGAGGTCGGCGAGCGCACGCTCGACCCAGCGCGCGGCGGGCTCGCCGTCGAGCGTCTCACGGGTCGCGAGCAGTGACCCACCGGGCTCCGACTGCTCGTCGGCGAGGATGACCCGCGCCCCGCTCGCACCGGCGGCGAGCGCGGCGGCGAGCCCGGCCGGCCCCGCCCCGACCACCAGCACGTCGCAGTGCACGTGCATCTTGTCGTAGACGTCGGGGTCCGGGCCCTCGCTCGGGGCGCGTCCGAGCCCCGCGGCGCGGCGGATGAAGCGCTCGTAGACCATCCAGCCGTCGCGCGGCCACATGAAGGTCTTGTAGTAGAAGCCGGCCGGCAGCAGCCGCGAGACCAGGCCGTTGATCGCGCCGACGTCGAGCTCCAGGCTCGGCCAGCAGTTCTGCGGCTCCGCGTGCAACCCCGCGTAGAGCTCGACCTGGGTCGCGCGCAGGTTCGGCTGCGTGCGCGCGCCGCGCTCGAGCTGCACCAGCGCGTTCGGCTCCTCGGCACCGGCGCTCAGGATCCCGCGCGGTCGGTGGTACTTGAAGCTGCGCCCGACGAGATGAATCCCGTTGGCGAGCAGCGCGGAGGCCAGGGTGTCGCCGGCGTATCCCTGGAGTCGGCGCCCGGCCCAGACGAAGTCGAGCGGACGCTCGCGATCGACGCGCCCACCGGCGAAGAGGCGGAACGGCTGCTCACTCACCGCGCCGTCCCGCAGCCGGTGGTGCCTCGCCGACCCGGTACACCGCCAGGATCTCGTGGCTCACGGTGTCACGCACGACGTTGAACCAGCGTCGGCAGCCTTCGCTGTGCACCCAGCGCTCACGATGCGCTCCCTTTCGGTTCGTGCGCATGAACAGGTACTCGCCCCAGGCGGCGTCGTCGAGCGCGTGCGGATCGGCCGGACGCACGATGTGCGCCTCGCCCCCATAACCGAACTCCTGCTCGTCACGCGGCCCGCACCACGGGCACTCGATCAGCAGCATCGTTCCTCCATCCCCGGCGAGCCTCCCATCGGGTGCCGCGCTCAGTGCGCCACCGCCGCCGCCCCGTGCTCGTCGACGAGCGCGCCGGTGGTGAAGCGCTCGAGCGAGAACGCGGCATTCAAGGCGTGCGGCTCGTCGCGCGCCACGGTGTGCGCGAAGACCCAGCCCGAGCCCGGCGTGGCCTTGAACCCACCGGTGCCCCATCCGCAATTGAAATAGAGGTTGCGCACCGGGGTCTTGCCGATGATCGGGCTCGCATCGGGGCAGACGTCCACGATCCCCCCCCACTGGCGCAGCATCCGCAGCCGCGAGAAGACCGGGAACAGCTCGAGCAACGCCCCCATCTGGTGCTCGACCACCGGCAGGCTGCCGCGCTGCGCGTACGAGGTGTAGGCGTCGATACCGGCACCGATCACCAGCTCGCCCTTGTCCGACTGACTGACGTAGACGTGGACCGCGTTCGACATCACCACGTTGGGATGAATCGGCTTCACCGGCTCGGAGACCAGCGCCTGCAACGGATGGCTCTCCACCGGCAGGCGGAACCCGGCCATCTCGGCCAACACGCTGGCGTGCCCCGCGACCACCACCGCCACCTTGCCGGCACGGATGTAGCCGCGACTGGTCTCCACCCCCTCGACCCTGCCGTCGGACACCCGGATGCCGGTGACCTCGCAGTTCTGGATGATGTCGACGCCGCGCGCGTCGGCGCCGCGTGCGAAGCCCCAGGCCACCGCATCGTGCCGAGCCACCCCGCCGCGACGCTGCAACGACGCCCCGAGCACCGGGTAGCGCGCGCCCGGCGACACGTCGAGGATCGGCACCATCGCCTTGATCTGCTCCGGGGTGAGGATCTCGGAGTCGATGCCGTTGAGGCGGTTGGCATTGACCCGCCGCGACAGCTCGCGGAGGTCGTGCAGGTTGTGCGCGAGGTTCATCACCCCGCGCTGGCTGAGCATGATGTTGTAGTTCAGCTCCTGGCTCAGCCCCTCGTACAGACGCAGCGAATGCTCGTAGAGGTGCGCGCTCTCGTCCCACAGGTAGTTGGAGCGGATGATGGTGGTGTTGCGCCCGGTGTTGCCGCCGCCGAGCCAGCCCTTCTCCAGCACCGCGACGTTGGTGATGCCGTGCTCCTTGGCGAGGTAGTACGCGGTGGCGAGCCCGTGCCCGCCGCCACCGACCACCACCACGTCGTAGGCGGCCCGGGGATCGGGACTGCGCCACGCCGCCGGCCAGTCGCGGTGGTAGCGCGCCGCGTTGCGCAGCAGGCTGAAGATCGAGTAGCGCGCCATCTCGCCCTCCGTCGCGAACTCAGCGCGGCGGCGCCCCGTCCTGACCGTAGACCGGGTACGCGGCGCAGAGGTCGCGCACCGAGTCGCGTACCCGGCCCACCACGGTGGACTCGCCCCGCGCCTCGACCAGATCGCAGATCCAGTGCGCGACGGTGCGCATCTCCGCCTCGCCGAGCCCGCGGGTGGTGGCGGCCGGAGTGCCGACGCGCAGCCCGCTGGTCACCGTCGGCGGCTGCGGATCGCCCGGCACCGCGTTCTTGTTCACCGTGAGGTGCGCGGCGCCGAGCCAGTCCTCGGCCTCGGCCCCGGTCACCCCCTGCGCGCGGAGGTCGACCAGCATCAGATGGTTGTCGGTGCCACCGGAGACCACCGCCAGCCCACGCTCGACGAAGGCCGCCGCCATCGCCCGCGCGTTGGCCAGCACCCGCGCCTGGTAGGCGCGGAACTCCGGCGTCGCCGCCTCGGCCAGAGCCACCGCCTTGGCGGCGATGACGTGCATCAGCGGCCCGCCCTGCTCGCCCGGGAAGACCGCGGAGTCGATGCGTCGCGCCAGATCCGTGCCCTCGCGAGCGAGGATCATCCCGCCACGCGGGCCGCGCAGGGTCTTGTGGGTGGTGGTGGTCACCACGTCCGCGTGCGGCACCGGGCTCGGGTAGAGATCGGCCGCGACCAGGCCGGCGACGTGCGCCATGTCGACCACCAGCCGTGCCTCCACCGCATCGGCGATGGCCCGGAACCGCGCGAAGTCGAGCACGCGCGAGTAGGCCGAGAAACCGGCGACGATCACCGCCGGGCGGTGCTCGCGCGCCGCCCGCTCGACCTCGTCGTAGTCGATCAGCCCGGTCGTCGGGTCGACCCCGTAGTGCACCGCGTGATAGGTCTTGCCGGAGAAGCTCGGGCGCGCGCCGTGGGTCAGGTGCCCGCCATCGGCGAGACGCATGCCGAGCAGGGTGTCGCCGGGCTTCATGGTGGCCATGTAGGCGGCCGCGTTGGCGGTCGAGCCCGAGTGCGGCTGGACGTTGGCGTGCCCGGCCCCGAACAGCGCGCAGGCGCGCTCGATGGCGATGCGCTCGGCGACGTCGACGTGCTCGCAGCCGCCGTAGTAACGGCGCCCGGGATAGCCCTCGGCGTACTTGTTGGTGAGCACGCTGCCCTGAGCGGCCAGCACCGCCGGACTCGCGTGGTTCTCCGACGCGATGAGCTCGAGGTGCTCCTCCTGGCGACGCGCCTCGGCCGCGAGGACCGCGGCGATCTCGGGGTCAACCGTCGCAACGCCGCGCCGTACGTCGAACATCGCCGCCCTCCTCGGTGACTCGGTGCGGGGCGAACTCTAAAGCCTGGGCGCGGGCGGTGCGACCCCCGCCGACGACGCCGACTTGCTCCCGGGCGACGCCGTCCCGGGCGACCGCGGCGGCACCTTCGCCAGCCGACGACGGTTCGTCGTAGGATGCGCGGCCTCGAACACCGGCGGGTCTCCGGGCCCGCGTCACGGGGGAAGTGATCTTGAGTCGATTGGCGATGGCGCTCGCGGCGGCGAGGCCGGTGGTCACCTGCGAGCTCAACCCGCCGAAGGGCATCGACTGCGGCGCCCTGCTCGCACGCGCCGAGGCGCTGCAACCGGTGGTGCACGCGTTCAACCTCACCGAGTCGCACGCGGCGCGGATGTCGATGTCGCCGCTCGGCGCGGCGCGCCTGATGGTCGAGCGCGGGCTCGAGCCGACACTGCAGATGACCACCCGCGACCGCAACCGGCTCGCGCTCCAGGGCGACCTGCTGGCCGCCGCCGCCCTCGGCGTCGAGAACGTGGTGGTGATGGGGGGTGACCCGCCGAGCGCCGGCGACCACCCCGACGCCAAGCCGGTGTTCGACCTCTACGCCTCGGGCGTGCTGGCGGCGGCGGCGGCGTTGCAGGAAGGGCACGACCTGGCCGGAAATCCGCTGGTCGGACCGTCGCCGCGGTTCTGCATCGGGGCGGTGGTCAATCCGGGCGCCGACGACCTCGAGGGCGAGGTTCGGCGGATGGCCGAGAAGCGCGCCGCCGGCGCCACCTTCTTCCAGACCCAGGCGGTCTACGACGCCGAGGCGTTCGCCCGCTTCATGGCGCTGGCCCGGGACGTGGACGCGCCGGTGCTCGCCGGCATACTCCCACCGGCATCGGCGGCGATGGCCCGCCACATGAATGCCAACGTGCCCGGCATCCACGTTCCGCCGGCGATCATCGATGCGCTCGAGCGCGCGGGCGACGACCGCCGGGAGATCGCCATCGAGATCGCCGCGCGGCTCGCGCGCGAGGTCGTCCCACTGTGCCGCGGGGTGCACCTGATGACCGTCGGGCGCGAGGACACCGTGCCCGAGATCCTCCGACGGGCCGGGGTCACGACCTGAGCCACCGCGGGGCTCGCGACGAGCCTCGTCGTCATCGGCGCCAGAACGGCTTCGACGCCTCGCGCACCGCGTCGGCCCGGGTCAGCCCGACGTCGCGGAGCAGTCGCCGGTCGAGGCCCACGAGATGCTCCCGCTCGGCCAGTCGCGCGCCCCAGCGGCCGATCGCCGCAAGCACCAACTGCGGCCCGGGAATCGCCCGGTCCACCATCGCGGCCATCACCGCCAATCTTCCCCCCAGCACACCTCGTGGCTCGCCCATTGCTCCAAGCTCCTCTAATGACCCGACACCGTCCTCGTTCGCGGTGCCCGAGCGGCATTGGGCTAAACTACGGCGCTACCCGACCGCCCACAAACGACGATCCTTGTCGTCGGTCATTAGTTTTTCTCGAGGCGCGACGATGTCCCGGCGACTCCCGCCCCTGACCGCGTTGCGCGCCTTCGAGGCCGCTGCGCGTCACCTGAGCTTCACCCGCGCCGCGGCCGAGCTGCACGTCACGCAGGCCGCCGTCAGCCACCAGGTACGCGGGCTCGAGGAGCAGCTCGGAGTGAAGCTCTTCCGCCGCACCAGTCGTCATCTGCTGCTCACCGATGCCGGTCAGGCCTGTCTGCCGAAGCTCTCGGCCGGATTCGATCTCATCGAGGCCGCGATGCGCGAGGTGCATCGCTCGAGCGGGGTCGGTGCGGTGACGGTCTCGGTGCTGCCGTCGTTCGCGGCGAGCTGGCTGGTGCCGCGCATCGGGCGCTTCCGCCAGGCGTGGCCGGACATCGACCTGCGCATCGACGCGAGCGAAGGGCTCGCCGACTTCCGCCGCGGCGACGTCGACGTGGCCATCCGCTACGGGCGCGGTAGCTATCCCGGACTGCGCGCGGACCGGCTGATGGCCGAGGACGTCTACCCCGTCTGCAGCCCGCGGCTTCGCACCGGACCGAGGCCACTGCGCACGCCGGCCGACCTCGCTCACCACACACTGCTCCACGGCGACGGACCGATCGACTGGCGCACCTGGCTGCGCGCCGCCGGCGTGCACGGCATCGACACCGACCGCGGGCTCACCTACGTCAACTCCGCGATGCTCATACAGGCCGCGGTCGCGGGTCAGGGAGTCGCGCTCGCGCGGTCGGTGTTGGCGGCCGATGGCCTCGCCAGCGGTCAGCTGGTGCGACCGTTCGCGCTGCGGCTCCCGAGCGACTACGCGTACTACTTCGTCTGCCCGCTGGACACCGCGGAACTGCCCCGCATCGCGGCGCTGCGCGAGTGGCTGCTGGCCGAGGCCCGCGGCACCGAGGCGTGGCGGGCCGACGGCGAGCCGGTCGCGCCGGTGTCCACTGGCTGATCGGGCCGGCTGCGGACGGCGGCGCCCGCGCGGTCCCGCACCAGGGAGGCTACGCAGTCATCGCGTCCGCGCGATGTAGCGCCCGTGCCCGGGCGCGCCAACCACGCGGTGATCACACATCACCGTGGTGCCCCGGACGATGGTGCGCACCGGCCAGCCCTTCAAGGCGCGGCCCTCGTACGGGCTGTAGTCCGACCAGGAGCCGAGCTCGACCGGATCCACCACGTGCTCGTGCTCGAGATCGACCAGGGTGAGGTCCGCGTCGTGGCCGACCTGGATGTCGCCCTTGGTCTCGGCGATGTCGAACAGCCGCGCCGGAACGCTCGAGAAGATCTGCGCGATGCGCTGCAGACCGAGGCGCCCCTTGTGGTAGCCCTCGTCGAGGAGCACCGGGAGGATCGTCGCGGTGCCGGGGAATCCCTGGGTGGCCTGCCAGATCGGCTTCTCCTTGGTGGCACGCTTGCGCGGCACGTGATCGGCGCCGATGGCGTCGATGGTGCCGTCGGCAAGCGCCTCCCACAGCACCTCCACGTCCTCGGCGCTGCGCAGCGGCGGATTGGCCTTGTAGACGCTGTCCAGGTCCATGTCCATGTGGTGGGTCAGGTAGTGCGGGCAGGTCTCGAGCCAGATCTGGTCATAGCGCTCCCGCCACGCCGCGGCATCGCGCACCGCCATCGCCGTGCTGACGTGCGGGATGTAGATGCGCGCGCCGGTCTTCTCTGCCAGGTAGGCCGCACGCACCAGGTTCTCGGCCTCGGTGATGGGCGGCTTCGAGAGGCAGTAGTCGCGCAATGTCGCGCGCCCCTCGGACTGGAAACGGCGCCGCGTCCGCGCCACCATCTCGATGTTCTCGGTGTGGCACACGACCATCGGGCGACCGACCCGCACCGACTCCGCCAGCAGGTCGTGGAAGTAGCCGTCGTCGGTGCCGTCGAGGCCCATGTAGCGACCTTCCTCGCCCTTGAAGTTCATGAAGTACTTGAACGAGGTCACGCCGTAGTCCTGCACGTATCGCCCCATCTCTTGCAGATGCGTCTCGGTGCAGGCGGAGAAGTGGAACGCGAAGTCGACGTGCGCGCGCGCCTCGCACTCGGCGCGTGCAGTGGTGAACAGCTCTGCGTACGACGCGCTGCTGAGGAAGTACGACACCGCAGTGGTGACACCACCCTGCGCCGCGTAGAAGGTCTCGGTCTGGTACTCGGTGACCGGCTCGGCGAAGCCGAAATGCAGGTGCGGCTCGACCAGCCCGGGAAAGACGTGCAGCCCGGTCGCGTCGATGGTCTCGCCGGCCTCGCCCACCGGCTCACCGGGCGCGAGCACGGCGGCGATGCGGCCGTCACGAAGGCCGACGTCGGCACGTCGCACCCCGAGATGGGGAAAGACCACGGTGCCGTTGCGAATCAGGGTGTCGAAGCTCACCGCCATTCTCCTTGGTCGAGGTCGTATCGAATCGTCGTCGGCAGGCGCTCAGACGACGACGTCTGCGAAGCTGGCGGGGCGGCCGGCGCCGGAGGGCAGCGCGAGCACGCGGAGCGTTCGGCGCAGGTCGTCCTCGGCGAGGCCGCGGCAGATGACCACCAGCACGCCACGACGCACGCCGCCCGGCCAGGCGTCGAGGCGCAGGGGGCGGTCGAACAACGTGTGCACCCCGTGCACCACGACCGGCGCACCCGTCTCCAGGTTCTCCAGCAACCCCTTCACCCGCAGCAGCGCCTCACCGTGGCTCTCGGCCATCAGCTCGCACCAGGCCGCGAGGCCCGCCCAGCTCACGGGATGGTCGACACGAAAGCAGTGCGCGCGAATGTCCGCTTCGTGGCGCGCCGCATGGTGGCCGTGACCGACCGCAGCATGACGCTCCTCGGCCAGCCACCCGGCGACCGCCGGCGCACCGCCGCGCATGTCGCCGAGCCCAACCCCGAGCACCTGGCTCGGAGGCACCGCCCCGCGCACCACCCGCAGCACAGAGGCAGCCGGATTGATGCCCGCCAGCCGTTCCTCGATGGCGGCCGTGGCTTGCGCCGAGACGAGATCGGTCTTGGTGAGCAGCAGACGGTCCGCCACCGCCACCTGACGCAGTACCTCGGGTTGCGCGTCGAGCTGAGCCGGCGCGTGCACCGCATCGACACAGGTCACCACGCCGTCGAGCCGGAAGTGGTCGGTGACGAACGGATCGCGGGTCAGCGACGCCAGGATCGGACCGGGCTCCGCCAGCCCCGTGGTCTCCACCAGCACACGGTCGAAACGCGGTAGCTCACCGCGCACGCGCCCCATCCAGAGCTCACCCAACGTCTCGCGCAACGTGTTGCCGATGGTGCAGCACAGGCAGCCCGAATCGAGCAGGACGACGGTGTCCTGCGCCGACCGGATCAACAGATGGTCGAGGCCGATCTCGCCGAACTCGTTGACGATCACTGCAGCATCGGCCATGCCCGGGTCGCCGAGCAGGCCGTTGAGCACGGTGGTCTTGCCAGCGCCGAGGAAGCCGGTCAGCAGCGTGACCGGGATGCGAGCTTCCTCACCGGACCCGGTCACGAGCTCACGTCCTGGCCACCCGGGGTGTCGTCCGGTCGCAAACGCCCGGCACGCACTCGGCTACACCGGGTGCACGATCTCGTCGTAGAGATCGGGTCGCGTGTCGCGCCACCAGGGAAACTTCTTGCGTTGCCGACCGACCGCATCGAGGTCGATGGTCTCCACCAGCAACTCGGGCTCCTGCATCCCCGCCTCGCGCACGATGGTCCCCCTGGGATCCACCAGCATGCTGCGACCGATGTGCACCCGCGGCTCCTCGGTTCCGACTCGGTTCGCCGCCGCCACCCAGACACCGTTCTCGTAAGCTCTGGAGCGCAACGGCACCTCCCAGATGCCGATGCGATGATCGGTGTCGCCGTAGGTCGAGTAGCAGATGGGCATGAAGATGATCTCGGCGCCCCGCCGTGCCAGCACGCGACTGGGCTCCGGGTAGAGGCGGTCGTTGCAGATCTGGATGCCGATTCGCGCCCCCGCCACGTCGAACACGGGCAGGTCGTCGCCGGGGGTGAAGTAGAACTTCTCGAAGCTGCCGGTTCCACCGGCGAGCTCGGTCGGGAAGTAGGCGGGAATGTGGGTCTTGCGGTAGGTCCCGACGTGGTTGCCCGCGGCATCCACCACCAGCGCCGAGTTGTAGTAGGCGCTGGCGGTCTTCTCGCCGTAGGGGAAGACCATCGCCAGACCGTGCTCGCGCGCCCGCTCGAAGATCGGATCGGTCACCGGGCTGGGCAAGGTGAGGAACAGGTGGTCGAAGTCCTCCCGCAGCCGGTTGGGGAAGAACGGCGTGAGGAACAGCTCACCGAAGCACAGGAGCTGCGCCCCGGCCGCGGCGGCGGCGTCGACCATGCGGCAGGCCTCGGGAACGCCGTCGGCGGGGTTCTCGGTGAGCACCGGGCCGGTCTGCGCCAACGCGATCGTGATCGGTCGTGACATGGTTTGCGCCTCTGATCCGAAAGCCGAAGTCTACTCCCCGCGTGCCGCCACCAGGGTCGCGCCGATGCACTCGACGACCCGATCGCGCCCCGCGGCGTCCGGATCCCGCGGCACCGCCAGTGCCACCTCGTCGATGCCCAGCGCCTCCAGCTCGAGAATGCGCGCGCGCACGTCGGCCGGCGTGCCGGCGAAGGTGAAGCGCGGCACCAGAGCGTCCGGTACGAGGGTGGCGAAAGCGGCGCCGGGATCCCCGTGAGCCGCGTAGTCGTAGCGCTCGCGGATGCGCGCGGCAACCTCCAAGGTCAGGGGATCGTCGTTGCCGGGCAGGTCGCGCAGGATTGCCCGCGCCACGTTGTAGCGGCATCGATCGAGCGAGCGTGCCGGGTCGTCCTGCGACATGTGGCAAGCAGCCCAGACCACGCGGCGCACCGCGGCCGGGTCTCGGCCGGCCTGCCGGGCGCCGTCGTCCACCAGTCGGCAGGCGGCACCGACGAGGTCGGGTGCCACCCCGTTCATCAGCACCACCTCGTCGGCCAGCGCACCGGCCAGCGCCAGCATGCGTGGGCCGCTGGCGGCCACCGCGATCGGCAACCGGCATCCGTCGGCGTAGCGGATGCCGGTGCCCTGGCCGGCATCGTCGCCGCGAATCAGCGCGCGCAGCTCCGCGATGCAGCCCGCAAGGCGGTCCACCGTGACCGGTCGCATGCCGAGGGTGCGAAGCGCGCTGTCACCGATGCTGATCCCGAGCGTCGCCCGCCCCCCGGACAGCTCGGCCAGGGTCACGAACGCCGCGGCAGTCACGCTCGGATGGCGAGTGACGGGATTGGTGACACAGGTGGCCAGGCGCACCCGCTCGGTGGCGAGCGCCATCGCGCCGAGCAACACGTACGGCTCACGCCACAGCAGGTGGGAGTCGGCGAGCCACACCGCGGAAAGACCGTGGCGCTCGGCCCGGCGAGCGGTGTCGACCAGGGACGCGGCGGGGGTGTCGGGGTAGAGGCCCAGGCTGATGTCCATCGTCACCACGGTCCGCGCCAAGCTCGGTGACGATATCAGCCGTGCTGCCCACTGTCACCGCGCCGGATGCAGGCGTAATCTCGGCACGTCGCGAAGGTCATGCCGACCGTGACGCGCGATGCCGACACAGGTAGTAGGAGGCTCCGATGGCGCGAACGATCACCGTGGCGGCGGCCCAGACCGGCCCCGTGCTCACCGACGACCTGAGCGCTCAGGTGGCGCCGGCATGCGAGATGATCGATCAGGCTGCCCGCCAGGGCGCCGACGTCATCTGCTTTCCCGAGGTGTTCATGACACCGTTCTTCCCCAACCGGCTCATCGACGACTTCGACAAGTACTTCCTCACCCTGCCGGATCCGCTGACGGACCCCATCTTCGAGCGTGCGGCCAGGCACTCCATGGCCATGGTCTTTCCCTACGCCGAGCGCTGCGGCTCGCACTACTACAACGCCGCGGCGATCACCGATCGCTCGGGCAAGCTGCTCGGCACCTACCGCAAGACCCACATCCCGGCCATCCTCCCGTCCAAGGCGCGCGGCGGGACCGGGAGCTACGAGAAGTTCTACTTCACCCCCGGCGACGCGCTTCCGGTGTTCGATCTGGACGGCATTCGGATCGGGGTGCAGATCTGCTACGACCGCAAGTTCCCGGAGGGCTGCCGGGCACTCGCGATCGCGGGGGCGGAGATCGTCTTCATCCCCATCTGCGCCGCCACCTACGGGGAGCAGAAGCTGCGCGCCGAGACCTGGGAGCTGCCGATCCAGGCCCGCGCCTACGAGAACGGGGTGTTCGTGGTCGCGCCCAATCGCGCCGGTGACGAGCACGGTCGGCTGCACATGGGCAAGTCGATGATCGTCAATCCCGTGGGGGCCGAGACGATGGCGCTCGGCGGCTCCGAGGAGCCCGAGGTCCTGGTGGCGACCCTGGACCTCGACGACGTCCGCGTCGCCCAGAAGAGCCTGCCGTGGTGGCGCGACCGGCGTCCGGAGCTCTACGCCACCCTCGCCGGCACGTGACCCGCGACGCCGCCACCGCGATTCCGGCGGCGCGGCGCATCGCCGACTTCGCGGCGGGTCTCGATGCCGCCACGCTGCCGGCGGCGGTGCGCGAGGCAGCCCGGCTGCATCTTCTCGACGCCCTAGGGGTGGGCATGGCGGCGGCGTCGCTGGCCATCCGCCCACGCATCGAGGACGCGGTGGCCCTCCTCGGTTGCGGCGGCAGGTCCACCGGCCTCGGTGCGTCCGCCCCCATGCCGGCCCCCGCCGCGGCACTGCTCAACGGCTCCCTGATCCACGCACTCGAGTTCGACGACACGCACATGGCGGCGGTCGTCCACGCCAGCGCCGTGGTGGCCCCCGCGGCATTGGCGATGGCCGAGCACGTCGGAGCGTCGGGTGCCGAGTTGTTGGCCGCCTACGTGCTCGGATTCGAGGTGATGACGCGGGCGGGGCTCGCCGGCCCTTCCGTCTTCCAGACTCGCGGCTTTCAGAGCACCGCCGTGCTCGGCGCCCCGGCGGCGGCCCTGGTGGCGGCGAGACTGGCAGGCTCGGGCGCCGACGGCATGGTCCACGCGATGGGCGTCGCCGGAAGCCAGGCCGGGGGCATCTTCGAGTTCCTCACCATGGGCGGCACCGTAAAGATGATTCACGGTGGCTGGCCGGCGCATGCCGGTGTGATGGCGGCCGCCCTGGCCGGCAGTGGGCTCACCGGCCCGGCCACCGTGCTCGACGGCGAGCGCGGGTTGTACCGTGCTTTCGCCGCCGCACCCGAGGCGGCCATACGCCTCGCCCGCGAGCTGGACGACCTCGGCACACGGTGGCGCGTGACCGAGGCGGCCTTCAAGCCCTGGCCTTGCTGTCACTACCTCCAGTCGTCCATCGAGTGCCTGCGAGACATCCTGGCCAGCGGCATCGCCGCTCGCGACGTCACCCGGCTGGAATGCGAGCTGCCCGCCGAGGTGGCCTGGCTGGTGTGCGAGCCGTGGGCGGAGAAGCTCGCGCCGGCCTCCGGGCACGTGGCGAAGTTCAGCCTGCCCTACTGCCTCGCCGCGGTGTTGACGGACGGTGACGTCAGCGTCGACACCTTCGACCGATCGGCGCCGGATCCCCGCCTCGCCGCGGCCATGGCGACCACGAGCTGGCGACCGATGGCGGACTCGGGGTTCCCCTCGCGCTACCCGGCGCGGCTGCATGTCACCACCCGTGACGGCGGCGTGCACACGGCCGAGGTGATGGACGTGCTCGGATCGCCGACGCGCCCGATGACCGCCACCGAGGTGCGCGCCAAGTTCCGGCGAAACGCCGCGCGCCTCCTCGACGACCGCGGCGTGGAGGCGGTGCTCTCGGCGGTGGACTGCCTGGACCGCGCGCCGGATCTGGGCGCGCTGTCGGATGCGCTTCGGTCCGCGGGCGCTCAGCCTCGGAAAGCGGCCTCGTAACGCGCGCCGGAGACCAGCCGCCCGTCCTTGATCACCAGCGCCATCCGCGCGTGGTCCTCGAGCACCGTCACGTCGGCCAGGGGATCGCCGTCGACGACGATGACGTCGGCGCGACGCCCCGCCTCCAGCGCCCCGACCAGGTGCTCACGGCGCAGCGCCCGTGCCGCCACGCCGGTGGCGGCGCGAATGGCGTCCATCGGGCTGAGGCCGGCGCGGACGAGGTGGCGGATCTCGCGGGCGTTGGTGCCGTGGGGATAGCGGTTACCGAGATCGCCGCCGGCGGCGATCGGGACACCGGCGGCGTAGGCGTCGGCCACGCTCTTCAGCCACAGCGGCTCGTTGACCGCCATCTCCTCACGTTGCTTCGGCTTGAGGTTCAGGGTCTCGCCGAGCTCCAGCACGCTGAACAGGGTGCACATCGTCGGTACCAGGACGCTGTCCCCGCGCTGGAACAGCGCGATCCCCTCGTCGTCCAGGCGCGTGGCGTGCTCGATGGTGTCGCTACCGGCGCGCAGCGCGTACTTGACCGCGTCGTAGGACTGGCAGTGCACCGCGGTGGTCCGGCCCCAGCGGTGGGCCTCGTGGACCGCGGTGGTGATCTCGTCCTCGCGCATCGTGGTCATCCAGGTGTAGGCATAGGGCCCCACCTCCACCCCGCTGGCGGCGAGCTTGACGTTGTCGACGCCAGCGCGAATCTGACGGCGCACCACCTTCAGCACGTCGGCGGCACCGTCGACGATGACCCCGAGACCGCCGGCCACCCGCTCCCAGCTCGGCGGCAGGGTGTCGCCGAGGCCGCCGGTCGGGCTGATGATCTGGCCGCTGGCGACGATGCGTGGCCCCGGCACCTTGCCGGCGTCGATGGCGTCACGCACCGCGACCGCGGCGTTGGCGACCGTGCCGACGTCGCGGATCGTGGTGTAGCCCGCGCGTAGCACCCGGCCCGCGTTGAGCAGGGCATTGATGGTGGCGGTCTCCACCGAGCAGCGATCCAGGGCGTCCAGGGTGGTGAATCCGTCGTAGACCAGGTGCGCGTGGCAATCGATCAGCCCCGGCAGCAGGGTGCGCCCGCCGACGTCCAGCTCGATGCTCGTCGCCTCGGTCGGCCGGCGGTACGCGCTCATCGACCCGACCGACTCGATACGACCACCGCGGCACACCACGAAGCCGTCGTCCAGCGGCTCCGAGCCGAGACCGTCGATCACGCGCCCGTGCAGCAGGACCAACGGCTCGGGGCCGGCGCGAAGCGCCTGCAGTAGCTCGAGTGGGGTCTCCATCGGGGCTCCTCGGTACCTCAACCAGCCTCGACCGGCACCTGGCGCGTCTCGTCCAGGGACCGGTGCACCCAGTCACCGACCCGGAAGCGCGGGCCGACGAGGCCGCGATCGGCGGGGAGTGGCTGCTCCACACCGGCCTTGAGGAGGTGGTGGATGCGAGACTTGTCACGCAGCACGGCGACGTCCGCAGCGGGGTCTCCGTCGACCACCAGCAGGTCGGCGCGCCGCCCCGGTGCGAGCACCCCGCGATCGGTGCGCGCATCGACGGCGCGGGCAGCAACGCTGGTGGCGGCGCGGATGGCCTCGAGCGGGGTGTAGCCGAGCGCCACCAGATACTCCATCTCCACCACCCCGTCGGGGACGTGGGGAAAGCGATGGAAGGCGTCGGTGCCGATGGCGAGCGGGGTGCCGAGCGCACGCGCCGCGATCACCACCTCGCGCGCGGCGGCATACGCGCGCCAGGCCTCGTCGAGGAACGCCGCGGTCGGCGGCGGGCCGCCGTGGTCCATGCACCGCGCGTGCAGCCACGCGATGGTGGGGCTGAACGGGATGTCCTTCTCGCGCATCGCGACCAGCAGCTCCTCGTCGGCGAACTCGGCGCAGTGCAACGACACCACACCCGCATCGATGGCGGCACGGACACCTTCCCGGGAGTGGGCATGGGCGTGCACGCGCTTGCCGAAGCGCGCGGCCTCGGCCACCGCGGCGGCGATCTCCTCGTAGCCGAGATCCTCGTGCTCGGCGCTGCTGAAGCGCGACCCGGCGACCCCACTCGCGGCGACCTTGATCCAGTCGACGCCGCCGGTCACCTGGTGGCGCACCGCCCGGCGCACCTCGTCGGTGCCGCTGACGATGGTGCACAGCGCCCCGCTGCTCTGCCGCGAGACCCAGGCGGGGTCGTTGTCGAGCAAGCCCCCGATGCCACAGAGCATCGGGCCGGCGGCGAACACGTCGGGCCCGACCACCAGACCCTCACGCACCGCGTCGCGGATGGCCGGCGCAATCCAGCCCCGGCAAGCGCCGTCGCCGATGGTGGTGAAGCCGCAGGCGAGGACGTGGCGCGCATTGTCGGCGGCCCGCAGGGTGTTGAGCTCGACGCTCTCCACCTGGTCCAGTCGCCATACGTCGGGCTCGACGGTGTGATACGTGAGGTGGGTATGGGCGTCGACCAGCCCCGGCATCACCGTGCGCCCGTCGAGGTCCACCACCCGGTCCCCGGCGTGGACGGCGAGACGCGCGTCGGGGCCGACGTCGACGATGCGCTGGCCGTCGATCACCACCCCGGCAGCGTCCACCGGCTCGGCACCGGTACCGTCCACCAGCCGCCCGCCTCTCAGCACGATCCGCACCGACATCACCCTCCGCGCCCCGACCGGGCCGCCGCTCGTCAGTCTCCGCCCCGGCGACCCCCGCCGCCGCGGTGGCGCAGCATCTCCTCGACGATCTGCTGCACCGCGAAGGCGGTGGCGAAGTCGGGCATGGTGTGGGGCTCACCGCCGACCCAGCGCGCCACGTTGTCGAGCTGATCGCGCTGCCACCGCGCCGCCGGGGCCTCGTCACCGTCGTCGACGTCGCACCACGGGCCACCGTCGCTCGCGCGCAGCCGATACAGATCCACCACCGCACGCGACGCGTGCTCACCCCACACCGTGTACTCGAACTGGTCCGGGCCCACGCCCTCGGTGTTGGCCATCACGCTCACCGGCACGCCGCCGAACTCGAGCTCGGCCACCACCGCGGTCTCGGCGCGTTGTCCGTCCGGTGCCCGCAACCGGCAGTGGAGAACCCGCCCGGGTCCGAGCAGGCGCGCGGACAGGAACACGAAATGCGATACCACCTCGCGCACCAGGCCACCCTGGTCGGCGCCGCGCAACCACGGCGCCTCGGCGTATCGCCGCTCGCCCCAGGCGCGCGCGTGGATCCGAAGCTCGGCGCAGTGCACCTTCCCGAGCGCGCCGGCCGCGACATCGGCCACCAGACGCGCCCCGGCGCCCGAGGCGTGGATGAAGTTGACCGCATTGGGCACGCCGGTGCGCTCGGCGTGGGCGACCAGGGCCCGGCTCTCGTCCTCGTCGACCCCGAGCGGCTTCTCACACAGCACCGGCTTGCCGGCGTCGAGCCCCGCCCGGGCGTGGGCGGCATGGGTGAACGGGGGCGACGCGACGTAGACGACGCCGACCGCGCGATCGGCGATCAACGCCGCCGCGTCGTCGACCACCCGCAGGTCGGGGCAGACATCGAGAGCGGCCCGACACCGGGCAGGATCGGGGTCCCAGACCGCGACCGGAGCCACCCGAGTGTGCAGGTGGGCCGCACGCAGCATCCGCATGCCGATGGAGCCCAGGCCGATGAAGCCAAGGCCGACGACCTCGATGGCGGCACGACTCACGGCAGCCCCCCGCTCGTGCCGCGCCGGTCAGCGCCCGACCAGCGTGCGGTCGGGACTGCGGCTACCGTAGCGCGCGTACAGATCTCGGGCCATCGCCCGCGCCTCGCGGAGCTGCTCCTCGGTGAGGAACACCACCACCGCCTCGCGGTACTGCGGCGCGGCCTCGGCGCCACCGGCCGCGGCCACGCCGTACCATGCGTAGGCGCGCTGGTAGTCACGGTCGACCCCGTCACCGATGCGGTACAGGTGCGCGAGCTGGACCTGGGCCTCCGGGTGGCCCTGGTGGGCCGCGCGCTCCAGCCACTCGCGCCCGGCCACCACGTCGCGCGGGATGCCGCCGCCCTCGACCAGCATCGAGCCGAGGCGGGTCTGGGCATCGGAATCTCCCTGCTCCGCGGCACGTCGATACCAGGCGGCGGCGAGCTGCCGGTCGCGCGGCACGCCCCAGCCATTGAGGTGCATCTCGCCGAGATTGGCCTGCGCCACCCGCAATCCCTGCTCGGCGGCGAGGCGGAACCAGCGCGCCGCCGCGTCCAGATCGCGCTCCACCCCCCGGCCGCGCAGGTACAGTACGCCGAGCCCGTTCTGACCCCGGGGATCGCCGGCGTCGGCCAGGGTGCGGAACTCGGCGACCGCACTGTCGAAGTCCTGGGCGCGAACTGCGGCGAGGGCCGAGTCGAAATCGGCCCGCGCCGGGGATGCGAGCAAGGCGAGTGCGAGGGCCATCGCACCGATGGCGCGCGCGGCTGGGCGAATCGGCTCGGCTCCGTGCATCGGCGCCCATGCTACACGATGCCCGGCGACCCGAATGCCCCATCTCCGGCACCAGGCGCGAGGCACGACACCGCGAGCGGATGAGCGAGCACGACCACCTGCCGAGACGACTCCACACCGCCGACGGCGCCGAGCGCCGTGTCGGGGTGGAGTTCGAGCTGTCCGGGATCGAGCTGGACGACCTCGCCGCCCTGGTCCGGGCGTCGTTCGGGGGCACCATCACCCAGCCGGGGCGTTACGAGCGCGAGGTCGAAGGCACGGCGCACGGGACGTATCGGATCGAGGTCGACTTCGAGCTGTTGAAGTCCCTCGGCCGCACCGCGAGCAGTGGCCGCCCGCCGCTGGAGCGGCTATCCGAGGAGGTCCTGCAGCGGGTCGCCGAGCCGCTGGTACCGCTGGAGGTCGTCTCCCCGCCCATCGCGTTGCGCGCCCTGCCCGAGCTCGACCGCCTGGTGCGGCGCCTGCGCGATGCCGGAGGACGCGGGACCCGGAGCTCGCCGTTGTTCGCCTTCGGGCTTCACCTGAACCCCGAGCTGCCGGCGCTCGACGCCCCGACCATCACCGCCTACCTCAAGGCGTTCCTGGTCCTGCACGACTGGCTCGCGCAGGCTGGCGACGTCGACTGGAGCCGCCGACTCACCCCCTACATCCGGCCGTATCCCCCGGACCTGGTCGCGCGCCTCGTCGACCCCGACTACTGGCCGCCCCTGGACCGGCTGATGGACGACGTGCTGGCGGCGGCCCCTGACCGCAATCGCGCGCTCGACATGCTGCCGTTGTTCGCGCACCTGGATCCCGAGCGCGTGGCGGTCGCCGTCGACGACCCGCGAGTCAACGCGCGCCCCACGCTCCACTACCGGCTGCCGAACTGCGAGGTGGACGAGCCGCACTGGGGCGTGCTCGTGCCGTGGCTCCACTGGCTCGAGGTCGAGCGCCTGGCGGACGCGCGCGAGCGGCTCGACGACTGGGGCCGCGCCTATCGCGAGCACCTCGAGAGCTCGCTGCTACCCCTCGCGGGGAGCTGGGCGCGCTGGTGCGCGGCGCGCCTGCCCGGCGGCGCGGTCGAGCCGTGACCGGTCCGACCGCGCCCGAGCCCGGCAAACGGACCGCGCCTCAACCGCGCGCGGCGGCGACCAGGCGGCGGAACAGCCGCCGCTGCGAGGGCTGCAACGGAAGGTATTCCGGATGCCACTGGACCCCGACCAGGAACGGTCGGTCGGGATCCTCGACGCCCTGGACCACACCGTCCTCGTCGACCGCGCTCACGCGCAACGCGTCGGCCGGCCGGTGCACCGCCTGATGATGGAGGCTGTTGACGCGGAGCTCCTCGCGGCCGAGATGGTCGGCGAGGCGGGTGTCCGGCGCGACCATCACCCGCCGCCGCACCAACACCGCGAACTGCCGCAATCGCGGCGCGCCCGGGCGGCCCGGAATCTCCTGGTGCAGCGTCCCGCCGAGCGCGATGTTGACGAGCTGCATGCCACGACAGATGCCGAGCACCGGGAGTCCGCGTCGGAGCGCGTGCTCGAGCAGGGCGAGCTCGTACCGGTCGCGCGCGGCGTCGACGTCCACCGCGCCGGCGGGAACCTGCCCGTAGAGCGCCGGGTCGAGGTCGGTCCCGCCGCCGAGGACCAGCGCATCGGCGTCGAGCTCGGTCCGGCCACCCGGTCGCAATCGCCTCGCCCGCGCCCCGGCGCGCGCCAGGGCGAGCCGGGTGCACCACCATGCGGTGCCGCCGAACCGCTCCGGTCCGCTCACCGCCACCACCGGCGTCGCCGACGATGACGGTCTATCTGTCGGTCTTCGCATCCGCCTTCCTCGCCGCCACCATCGTCCCCTTCTACTCCGAGATCGCGGTGGCGAGCGCGCTCCTCGTCGACGCCGCGCCGTGGCTGGTCTTCGTCGCCGCCACCGCCGGCAACACCCTCGGAGCCGCCGTGAACTACGTGCTCGGACGGTACCTGCTGCACTTCCGCCACCGGCGCTGGTTCCCGCTCGACGAGCGCGGCCTCGCGCGCTCGCAGGCGTGGTTCCAGCGCTGGGGCGTGTGGTCGCTGCTCCTCGCGTGGCTACCGGTCGGAGGCGACGCCCTCACCGTCGTCGCCGGGGTCATGCGCGTCCCCTTCTGGCTGTTCCTGACCCTCACCGGGGTCGGCAAGGCCGCCCGCTACGCGGTGGTCATCTTCCTGTTGGAGGCCGCACGGTGATGCGTCGGCGCGGGTTGACGCCTTGGCGGCACGGACTAACTTAGCTCGGGGTGGCCGACGCGGCTCGGGTCCGGCGCACCGGACACGAACCGGTCAAAGTCGCACCGTCGAGTTGCCGATACCCCGGACCATGTCCGCGTGGCGGGCCCGCGGCCGGGTGCGCCGGCGACGTCGGTGACGGACGCGCACGGAAAAACATTGATGCAGCGCAATGAAAACGCAGTTCCCTCGCGTAGACTTGCGCCCGATTTGTGGGACTGCGCCAGATTGGGGCGTGGCGGTGACCAGCTCTCAACCAGGAGTGACGTGATGAAGAAGACGTTGACGACTCTCGCGGTGGCCGGTGGCCTGCTCGCGATGTCCGGGATCGCCCAGGCCGACGGCAAGCAGACCGTCGAGACCAGCTGCGTGGCCTGCCACGCCGCCGGCGTCGCCGGCGCGCCGAAGCTCGGCAACAAGGAGGACTGGGCGCCGCGGATGGCGATGACGGTCGACCAGCTCGCCGCCACGGTGAAGACGGGCAAGAACGCGATGCCGCCGATGGGCGCGTGCCCGAGCTGCACCGACGACGATCTCAAGGCCGCCGTCGAGTACATGCTCTCGCTGGTGAAGTGAGCGCAACGCCGCCCGCCCGGCCCTGGACGCCGGGTGGGCGGCTCCCACCGTCGGTCACCCGTCGAGGGTGATGACCAGCTTCCCGAGATGCCCCGCCGCGCGCATGGCCCGGTAGGCGTCGCGGGCGTCCTCGAACCGAAACACGCGGTCGACCACTGGCGACAGCCGATGGGCCGCCACCGCCCGCGCGAGACGCGCGTGCATCGCAGTGCTGCCGACGTAGATCCCCTGTAGGCGGATCGACTTGCGCATGATCGGCGTCGGGTCCAGCTGTCCCCCGCTCAGCACCCCGATGAGCCCGATGCTGCCGCCGACCCGCACCGCCGCCACCGAGCGCGCCAGGGTCCCCGGGCCGCCGACCTCCACCACGTGGTCGACCCCGCGACCGTCGGTCGCCGCGACCACCGCCCGCTCCCACTCCGGCTCGCGACGGTAATTGACGGTACGCCAGGCGCCGAGCCCCTTCGCACGCTCGAGCTTCTCGTCGCTCGACGAGGTGACGATCGCCCGCGCGCCGAGCATGCCGACGATCTGCAGCGCGAAGACCGACACCCCCCCGGTGCCGAGGAGCAACACCGTGTCCCCCGGCTGCACGCGCGCGAACTCGACCAGGCTGTGCCACGCGGTGACGCCCGCGCAGGGAAGAGTCGCCGCCTCCACGAACGACAGGTGCTCGGGAATCGGGACCACCGCCCGCTCGCCCAGCACCACCGATTCGGCCAGCACCCCGTCGATGGCGCCACCGAGCGCACTCGCCATCGCCTCGGCGTCGATGGCGCCATCGGGCCAGCGCCGGAAGAAGGTCGACATCACGCGCTCGCCCACCCGCACGCGCTCGACCCCGGGCCCGACGGCGACGACCTCCCCGGCGGCGTCGGAGTTCGGTACCCGCGGGTACACGATGCCGCGCGGTGTCGGGTTCTCGATGGTCGCGAGGTCGCGATAGTTGATGGACGAGGCGTGGACCCGAACCAGGACCTCCCCCGGACCCGGCTCGGGGGCCGGCCGCTCGCCGAGCGCCAGCGCGTCGACACCACCTTCGCCACGAATCTCCCATGCTCGCATCGTCGTCACTCCCACTGCTGCGGTTGGGGCGCAGTCTACGGCGTGGTCGATGCGCGCGCCGTCGCCGTGCAGCCCGCCGAAGGGCTATCATCCCCGCGCCTGTCGAGGAGGGAACGCGCGTGACCAAGGCCCGCCGCGAGCAATCGAGATGAGCGTCCCAAGGCTCACCCCGCCCCTGGATCAGGGCGCGCACGTCGTCGTGATCGGTGCCGGCGCGGTCGGCGCCTGCAGCGCCGCCTACCTCCAGCGCCAGGGGCTTCGCGTCACCATCGTCGACCGACTGCCCCCAGGAGAGGCGACGTCGTTCGGCAACGCGGGATCGCTCTCGCCGTCCTCGGTGGTCCCGATTGCGGTGCCCGGGATGCTGAAGAAGGTGCCGGGCTGGCTGCTGCGCAGCGACGGCCCGCTGACCATCCGGCTGTCCTACCTCCCGACCATCCTGCCCTGGCTGGTGCGCTACGTCCGCGCCGGGACCGCGGCCCAGGTCGAGGCCAGCGCGCAGGCGCTGGCGATGCTGCACGGCCCGGGGCTGGAGTCGCACGAGGATCTCGCCGCTGCCGCCGGTGCGCCGGAGCTCGTGCGCCGGACCGACTACCTGCACGTGTTCGGGTCGGACGCATCCTTTCGCGGCTCGCTCGGCGACTGGACGCTGCGCCGGCGCCACGGCGCGGTGGTGGACCTGCTCGACGCCGGCGGCGTTCACGAGGTCGAGCCGGATCTCTCACCGCACTACGTGCGCGGCGCGCTGGTTCGCGACCAGGGCTTCACGCTCGACCCGTCGCGGCTGGTCAAGGCCTACGTGTCGATGGTGGTGCGCGACGGCGGCGCCTTCGTGCAGGAGGAGGTGCGGGCGATCGAGACCGATGCCGGGCGCGCAGTCGCGGTGCGCACCGCCGACGGCCGCATCGAGGCCGACGCGGTGGTGGTCGCCGGCGGTGCCTGGTCGCGCGCGTTGATCGAGCCGCTCGGGGTCCACGTGCCGTTGGACACCGAGCGCGGCTACCACGCCACCATCCCCAGCCCCGGGATCGCGCTCACGCACACCATCATGGAGGCCGACTTCAAGTTCATGGCCACCCCGATGGCGATGGGCGTGCGTTTCGCCGGGATGGTCGAGCTCGCCGGTCTGGAGGCGGAGCCGGATCCCCGCCGCGCCGCGATCATCCAGCGCCTGGCCAGGCGGATGTTCCCCAAGCTCCAGCTCGACGACGCGAGCGAGTGGATGGGCTTTCGGCCCAGCCTGCCCGACGGGCTGCCGGTCATCGGCCCGGTACCCGACTATCCCAACGTGCTGCTCGCCTTCGGTCACGCCCACACCGGAATGATCGGCTCGCCGATGACCGGGCGCATCGTGGCGGGGCTCGCGAGCGGCCGGATGCCGAATGTCGACATCCGCGCGTTCCGACCTGATCGCTTCTGAGTCGCGCTAGCGGGCTCGCATCAACAACCACCAGAGACATCAGATGACGACCAAGACCTCTCGCCTCTCGACCCGAATCGACTTCGACCGCGACGGCAAGCAGTGCGACTTCGTACGACTGCCGCACTCGGTCCACCGCTCGGCCTACGGCTGGCTGCCGATCCCGCTGGTCTGCCTGAAGAACGGCCCGGGCCCGACGGTGCTGCTGATGTCGGGAAACCACGGCGACGAGTACGAGGGACAGGTCGCGCTGACCAAGCTGGTCAAGGTGCTCGACCCGGAGACGATTCGCGGCCGGGTGCTGATCCTGCCGATGGCGAATTACCCCGCGGCAAAGGCCGGGATGCGCACCTCGCCGATCGACGACGCGAATCTCAATCGCGTCTTCCCGGGCGATCCCGACGGCACCGTCACCCATCAGATCGCGTACTACATCGAGCACGTCCTGATGGCGATGTCCGACTACATGATCGACCTGCACAGCGGTGGCTCGTCGCTCACCTACCTGCCATCGGTGATCATGGGCGGTGATCCCTCCGACGAGACCTTCGCCGCCAAGCTCGGGATGATGCGCGCGTTCGGCGCGCCGTACGCGTTCATCTTCCCGGGCGGTCACTCGAGTGGCGTGAGCGCCGCGGCGGCTGCCCGCCAGGGCGTCGTGGCGTTGGGCACCGAGCTCGCCGGCGCCGGGACAGTGAGCCCGGAGGCCTTGGCGATCTGCGAGCGTGGCCTGCGCAACATGCTGCGCCACCTCGGCGTGCTGGTCGACGCACCCGAGGAGGCGACGCCCGACACGCGCCTGCTCCGCGCCCCCGACATGCGCTCGTTCAGCTACGCCCCGGAGGACGGTCTGTTCGAGCCGGTGGTCGATCTCGGCGACGAGGTCGCGGTGGGCGACCTGGCGGGGCTGGTGCACAGTCCGGAGACCCCGTGGCGCGAGCCGGTCGAGGTCCATTTCGAGGCGCCAGGGCTGGTGGTCTGCAAGCGCATCCCGGGTAGAGTGGAACGCGGCGACTGCGTCTACCACCTCGGCGAGGACTACACGCTCTGACCGTGACCTGCGCCCTCGGCATCGCGGCGACCGTCGCGATGCCGTGAGCCCCTTGATCAGAAGCCCGTGACCAGCACGCTCGGCAACCAGGTCGCGAAGGGTGGCCAGAAGAAGACCACCAGCAGCGTGATGACCTGGCAGATGATGAACGGCGTCACGCCGCGATACATGTCGCCGAAGGTGATCTCCGGCGGTGCGATGCTCCGCAGGTAGAAGATCGACGGCGCCATCGGTGGCGTCAGGTACGAGGTCTGGATCACGATCACCATCAGCACCGCGAACCAGACCATGTCGACGCCGACCGCCTCGAGCAGGGGCAGGTAGATCGGCAGACACAGCAGCACCACCGATACCCAGTCCAGGATGAAGCCGGCGACGAAGACCACCGCCAGCAGCACCAGCACGAGGCCCGTCTCACCCAGCCCGAGCCCCTCGACCAGCCCGGCGACGAGCTGGTTCCCGCCGTGGATCCGAAACACGCCCGCGAACATCGAGCCACCGACCACGATCAGCAGGATCATGCAGTTGACCAGCAACGTCTCGCGCAAGGTGTCACTGAGCACGCTCCAGCGGAACCGCCGGTAGACGATGGTGAGGATCAGCGCGCCGAGCGCGCCGACCGACGCCGCCTCCGTCGGGGTCGCGATGCCGGCGATGATCGCGCCGAGGACGGCGAGGATCAGCACCACCGCCGGAATCAGGGCGGTGAGCGTGATCCAGAGCTTGCGTCCGAGCGGAACGGCGGCGATCTCCGGCGCCGGGGGCCCGAGATGCGGTTTGATCAGACACACGCTCAGGATGTAGCCGAAGAAGAGGCTGACCATCACCACCGCCGGCGCGAGCACTCCGGCGAACAGTTGCCCCACCGACTGGTTGGCGACCGACGCATAGATCACCACCACCAACGACGGTGGAATCATGGTGCCGAGCGACCCGCCGGCGCAGATGGTGCCCGAGATGAGCACACGCGAGTATCGGAGCTGGAGCATGGCGGGGATCGCCATCACCCCGATCACCACCTCGACCGCACCCACGATGCCGGTCGCCGCCGCGATCACCGCGGCCATCGCCAACGTCGCGAGCGCAAGCCCACCGGGAAGCCGCCCGAGCCAGAGCTGCATGGCCTGGAACAGGCGTTCCGCAATCCCCGAGCGCTCGAGCATGAAGCCCATGAACACGAACGGCGGAACCGCGGAGAGCAGGAACTGCGACGCGGTCTGGGTGATCCCCGCGTACATCTGCAGCCCGATCTTCATCCCGTAGAGCGGCAGCCCGAACAGGAACGCACAGGCCAGCAACGAGAACGCGATCGGAATCCCGAGGAAGACCATCACGAACAGCGCCGGGAACATCAGCGCGGCGTAAGTCTCCCCGCTCACTGCACGCCCTCGCGCGCGCTCCGGCTCGGTGGCTCGACCGCCTCGGGGTCGAGGACCCCGATGACGTGGCGCACCGATTCGAGGAAGACCTGCACCGCGAGCCCGACCACCCCGAGCGCGATTCCGGTGAGGAAGGGCCAGATCACCGGCTCCCAGGTGCTCATGTTCTCGAGCGTGCCACGCTCGAACGCCCGGTGCGCCTTGGCCACGCAGTTGTAGGCGGTGAGCGTCAGCGCGGGCAGGAACAACCCGAGGTAGAAGACGAGGTTGATCAGGTGCTGCACCCGGACCGAGAACCGGGAGGAGAAGAAGTCGATGCGTACGTGCGCATTGCGCCGTAGCGTGTAGGCGGCGCCGATCAGGAACAACGTGCCATTGGTCATGTAGGTGATGTCGTTGGCCCAGATGGTCGGCGCGTCGAGAAATCGACGTGACACCACCTCGAAGATCATCACCCCGATCAGGGCCACGATCATGACCATGGCCACGACCGCGAGCCCGCCGCCCAGACGGTCGCCGAGCGGAAGCAGGCGATTGACGAGGAAGGCTTTCATGCGCGGACCAGGCGGCGCGCGCGAGGCGCGCCGCCAGCGCCTTCGGACACGATCAGCCGATCAGTCGTGGTGGTCCACCACCAGGTACTTCGAGCCGGCGATCCAGCGGTCCTGGAATGCGAAGATCGAGCTCGCCACCTTCTCGGGCCACTCGTTACCCTTCGCCTTGGCCTCCGCCGCCGCGCCCATCGCCCATTCCCGTGCCGCGTTGCGCGAGTCGGCGATGAACTCGGGCGAGAGCCGAATCATCTCGTTGCCCGACTTCTCGATCTTGACCACCGCATCCAGGTCGTCGTTGATGATCGCCATGAAGCTCTGATAGGTGACGAGCTGCGCGGCCACGTGCATCGCGAGCTTGATGTCCTCGGGCAGGGCGTCCCACTTCTCCTGCTTGATCAATCCCTCGAACGCCCACGCCGGAGCGTGAATGCCCGGATAGATCACGTACTTCGCAATCTCGTGGTAGCCGCGGGCGAAGTTCTCCGCCGGCATCGAGTACTCGGCCAGGTCGATGCCCTTCTTCTCGAGCATCCCGTAGACCTCGGAGCCCGGGGTGGTCGTCGGCGCGGCGCCGAACTTGTCCTTCACCACCGCGGCCCAGTTGCCGAGCGTTCGGTACTTCAGGCCCTTGAGGTCCGCCGTCGTCCGAATCGGCACGTGGCTGTGCGCGAACCACTCCGACGGGCCACTGCCGAGGATGAAGGAGTGCATCTTCATGGTCGCGGCGCGATGCTCGGTGAGCAGCTTCTCGCCGCCGCCCTGGTAGAGCCAGGCGTGGAACGCATCGGTCCCGAGCCCGGTCGGGAAGCCGGTGATCATCGCGTTGGTCGGATCGGCGGTGCCGAGGAACGACGGCGGCCAGTTCGCCATGTCGACCAGCTCGTCCTCCACCGCCTCGTGGAGCTTGAAGATGTTGCCCACGGTCCCGGCCGGCAGTGGCTCGATCTTCATCCGTCCGCCGGTCAGCTTGTCGACCAGCTCCGCGTACGGCTTCGCAATCTTGGTGAAGTAGACGCCGGTCTCGCTGTCGATCGTCGCCATCCGCCAGTTGTAGGTCTGAGCGGAGACCGAGCTCGCGGAAACCGCCAGCAGAGCGGCGACCGAGGCCGCACGAATCGTCTGGTTCATCACATCCTCCCGCTTCTATTGGTAGTCAGTGCCAGAGTGGCGCGGCTCGTCAGACCGGGCGACCGGTCGACGACCATGCGCGCACCTGCGCTCGCGAGGCTCGGAGTTCACCCCTCGACGACGTCCAGGATCGTGGCCCAGCCGCCAGACGGAGGCTGGATGCGAAGTGTCGCGCCCGACCCACCGTCCGCGGCATGGTGCACGGGCATAAATCGACGCGTCAAGCCGAGCGATCGCGAGCGGAGCCGCAGCACCGCGATGCCCGGATCCGAGGCAGGCATCGCCCCGTATCGGTGCAGGAACCGAGCTCTGTCGAGGAGCTCGACGCTCGCGTTGCCGAGCTCGATCCGCACCGAGTCGCCATCGCGCACCACGCGCTCGCCGAAGGCGCGTGCGTATGCCGCCGCGGCAGCGTCGAGGTCGCTGGCGGCGCCGACCAGACCCGCCACCCCGACGATGCCGTTGGGATGCTCGAGACAGTCCTCGCGCCACACCAGCTCGGGGGTGTAGTGCTGACACACGAACGACTTCACCCCCGGAGTCGCATCGGGCGCGAGGTAGGCGGTGGTGAACCGGGCCTCGCGTCGGCCGTCGGGCATGTCGACCGCGCGCGCGAAGTCGACCGCGTCACCGTCGCCCACGCCAGCGTCCGCGAGCGCGCGGGCGGCGGCCCGCGCATCGTCGGTGCGCAGCGCCAGACCGAACGGGCCATTGCCGGCGACCGCCAGCCGACGCCGCATCGCGGCATTGCGGTCGGTGGCCGCGGTGATCCCCAGCACCTCGAAGTAGGTGCGGTCCGGGAACATCACGGTGTAGTTGGCGGTGCCCATGTGCGGCGAGTGCGCGCCGCGGGGCGCGGGGACGAAACCGAGCGACTCGAGATGGGCTCGCGCCGCCTCGAGACGATCGACGAGGACGATCATGTGATCCAGACCGGTGACGTGGTGCACGGCGGCGCGCTCCTTGGCTCGGCCCGGCGCGGGGACGATGCCATGCACGATAGCACGCCGTCCGCGCCCTGCTATCATCGCCGGACGCCGAACATCGCCGGAGGTTCCCATGCACGCAGCCGTATTCCGTCAACACGGCAGCACCGACAACATTCGCTGGGAGGCGTTCCCCGATCCGGAGTGCGGCGAGTCCGACGTGGTGCTGCGCATGCACGCCGCCGCCCTGAACGGCTTCGAGCCGATGATCGTGTTCAAGACCACCGCTCTCAAGACGCCGCTGCCGATGATCGTCGGTGGCGACGGCGCCGGTGAGGTGGTGGCCACCGGCTCCGCGGTCACCGGCGTCAGCGTCGGCGACCGCGTCTCGATCTATCCGATGGTGCCCGGCGAGGGCATGACCGGCGAGACCAGACTCGGCACCTGCGCCGAGCTCCATCGCGTCCCGGCCGCCAACGTCATCCCGATTCCCGACGGTCTCGACTACCAGGCCGCCGCCAGCCTGCCGATCGCCTACGGGACGGCGCTGCGCATGATGCACACCCGGGGTCGGGTGAAGGCCGGTGAGAAGGTGCTGGTGCTCGGCGCCGCCGGCGGTGTGGGCACCGCCTGTGTGCAGCTCGCCAAGGCTGCCGGTGCGGAGGTGATCGCGTGCAGCAGCTCGGCGTGGAAGCTCGAGCGGTTGCGCGAGCTCGGCGCCGATCACGTCGTCGACACCTCGACCACCGACTTCCGCCAGTGGGTGTGGGACAACTGCGGCAAGCCGCGCATGGGTCAGGGTGGTGGCGTCGACATGGTGGTGAACTACATCGGGGGCGACACCTGGGTCGACAGCCTCAAGGTCATCAGCCCCGGCGGTCGGATGCTGGTGTGCGGCGCGACCGCCGGCTACGAGACCGCGAACGACTGTCGCTACATCTGGACCTACGAGATCTCGATCGTCGGCTCCAACGGCTGGACCCGCGAGGACCAGGCGGAGATGCTGCGCATGGCCGCCGACGGGCGGATCAGGCCGGTGATCCACGACGTGCGGCCGATGCGCGAGACCGGCGCCGCGGTGCAGGTCCTGGCCGACCGCGACTTCTTCGGCAAGCTGGTGCTGGTGCCGTGAGCACGCCGCTGACCTGCGAGCAGATCCAGGCGATGCTCGACAACTCGCCGTTCATCGCCTTCTGCAACATGCGCTGCGAGGCGGTCGACCCCGAGCGCGACGAGATCCGGATGCGGATGCCGGTTCGCCCCGAGCTCGAGCGCCTGCCCGGCAGCGGGCAGTTCCACGGCGGACCGATCGCCTCGCTGGTGGACGTCGCCGGGGACTTCGCGCTCGCCATCGCGCTCGGCGGCGGCGTGCCGACCATCAACTTCCGCACCGACTTCCTGCGCCCCGCGACCGGCGCGAGCCTGCTCGCGGTGGCCCGTGTGCGCCGCGCCGGGCGCACCGTGGGAGTGGTCGACGTCGACGTGCTCGACGAGGCCGAGCGCCTGGTCGCGGTCGGGCGCGGGTGCTACAGCACCAAGGTCGGCTGAGCGCCGGCGAGGGACTCGGGCGTCACTCCTCCCGTGGCGCGAACACCAATCCGCCGACCGCCTGATCGGTCGGCGACAGCTCGAGGATGCTGATGTCGGCTGCCGGCGGCATGTCCAGCGCCGCGATGAGGGCCTGCGCCACGTGCGCGGGCTCGAGCGCCCGATAGCGCTCGAACAGAGTGCTCTGCAGCCGCGCGTCGTCGCCCCCGAAGGCCTCGCGGTAGATGTCGGTGCGCACGCGCCCCGGCGCGACCTCGGTCAGTCGCACGTCGGTCCCCGCCAGCTCGATCCGCAGACACTGGCCGAACGCGCGCAACGCCGCCTTGGTCGCCGCGTAGGTGGCGACGTTCGGCCCTGCATAGGGTCCGAGCAAGGAGGTCACCAGGAACAGATGCCCGCGCCGGCGCGCAATCATTCCCGGCAGCAGGGCACGGGTCACGACCATCGTCGCGCGCAGATTCACGTCGAGCATACGGTCGATGTCCGCGGGCTCGATCGCGGCGAACGGCGCCACCGCGGTGATGATGCCGGCATTGTTCACCACCACGTCGACCTCGAGGTCAGCGAGGGCGGCGTCCAGCGCGCCGGCGTCGGCCATGTCGACCGCGACCGCGTGGCAGCCGAGCCGCGATGCCAGGGCATCGAGCTGCGCGGACGGGCGCGCCATCGCCCACACCTCCATGCCGCGCGCCACCAACGACTCGACCACCGCCGCCCCGACGCCCCGGGAGGCCCCGGTCACCAGTGCGCGCTCGCGCCCTTCCCCACCCGCCATCGCCCGCCCTCCGCATCGCCCGTCACCCGGCCACCGTCACGGCGGCGAGGGCGCATGGTATCGTCGTCGCCGCCTCGGGGACGAGCATGGAGTGGTCGATGATCAGTTCGAGCGCATCGGCATCAACCTCTCGCCGGAAACCCCGGCGCCACCGGCGATGAGCGCGTCCGGGATCACGCGGCGCGACGACGGTCCGGTCGCCGTCCTGGTGATCGACCGCCCGCAGGTGCGCAACGCCATCGACACCGCCACCATGGCGGCGCTGGAGGCCGCGGTGCGCGGCATCGCGGTCGAGCCCGAGGTGCGAGTGATCGTCATCACCGGAGCCGGTGACGTCGCGTTCAGCGCCGGCGGGGACATGCGCGAGATGCAGGGAATGACCCCGCTCGGCGCCGACCAGGTGATGGCGGTGTGGCAGACCGGGCTCGACGCCATCGAGCGCTCGCCGAAACCGGTGATCGCCGCCGTCAACGGCTTCGCCTACGGCGGTGGAACCGAGCTCGCGCTCGCCTGTCACATCCGCGTCGCGTCCAGCACCGCGCGATTCGGACAGACCGAGATCGCGCACGACCACATCCCCGGCGGCGGCGGAACGCAGCGCCTGCCGCGCATCATTCCCCTCGGCCTCGCCTACGAGCACCTCCTCCTCGGCGACCCCATCTCGGCCGAGCAGGCGCTGGCGTGGGGGCTGGTGAACCACGTCTGGGCGCCCTCGGCCCTGATGGACGAGACCCTGGCGCTCGCCCGGCGCATCGCCGCGCGCGCCCCGGTGGCGGTTCGTTACACCCTCGACGCGGTGCGCGAGGGGCTGGCGATGCCGCTCTCCGGAGGGCTGCGGCTCGAGCGCGCGCTGGCGAGCCTGGTGCTCGAGTCCGGGGCGGCTCACGACGGGTTCGAGGCGTTCTTCGGGCGCCGCGGCGGCTCGCGCCGGGACGACCAGACCGGCGACTGACCGCCGAGCACCGGCGCCGCCGGCGCCTCATCGTGGAGGAGCACGGTAGTGGACGAACGGTTCCGGACTCCGCGTGGCGTGCCCTTCACCCGGCTGCTCGACCTCCCGCTCGAGCGATGCCCGGACAAGACCGCGCTCGTCGACGACCACGAGTCGGTGGACTTCGCGACCCTCGACGCGCGCGCCCGTCGGCTCGCGGGCGCGATGCACGCCGCCGGTGCGCGGCCGGGCGACCGCGTCGCCCTGGTGCTGCCGAACTCGGTCGCGTTCGTGGTCGCCGAGATCGCGGCGCTGCGCGCGGGCATGGTCAAGGTCCCGCTCAATTTCCGATTCCACCCGCGCGAGGTTCGCCAGGCGCTCGACGACTGCGAGCCGGCGGTGCTCGTCAGCGACGCGGGCTTCGCCGAGCGGCTGCTCGCGCTCGGCCCGCTTCCGCCCTCGGTGCGCGCGGTCTGGACCGTCGGCGGCACACTCGCCGACTGCGCGCGCCTCGAGCACGCGACCGAGAGCGGCGAGCCACTCGCGCAGTGCGTCGAGCACGGCCCCGACGACCCCATCCTCATCCGCTACACCGGCGGCACCACCGGCCGCCCCAAGGGCATCGTGCACACCGCGGCGAGCTTCACCGGCATCCACCTCGACGTGGTGCGCGAGCTGTCGTTGCGCCCCGATGACGTGGCGCTGCACCTCGGCCACCTCTCGCACGGGCTGAACTTCATGTGGGCCGCGTTCCATGCCGTCGGCGCGACCCAGGTGCTGCGCGAGCGCTTCGATCCGCAGGCGGTGCTCGACGACCTCGCGCGCCACCGCATCACCTTCGTCTACATGGTGCCGACGATGGTGCAGCGCGTTCTCGCCGCCGACGACGGCAGCGCCGACGTCTCGGCCCTGCGGTCGTTCCTGTACGCCTCGGCACCGATGCCGGTGCCGGTGCTGCGTGCGGCCATCGCGCGCTTCGGCAACGTGTTCACGCAGGTCTACACCCTCAGCGAGGCGCCGGTGATCACCACCATCATGCGTCCCGAGGAGCACGTCGAGCTGACCTCCTCGGTGGGGCCGCGACTCGCCTCCTGCGGCCGCGAGGTGCCGACGATGGCGCTACGCCTGGTCGACGACGCGATGCGCGACGTGCCCGCCGGCGAGGTCGGAGAGATCGCGGTGCGGTCGTCGAACAACATGGCCGGCTACTGGCGACTGCCCGAGGAGACCGCGCGCACCGTGGTCGACGGCTGGCTGCGCACCGGCGATCTGGCGCGCCGCGACGAGCACGGCTTCCTGCACCTGGTCGATCGCAAGAAGGACGTGATCATCACCGGTGCGTTCAACGTCTATCCCAAGGAGGTGGAGGACGTGCTCTACCTCCACCCCGGGGTCGCGGCCTGCGCGGTGGTCGGGGTGCCGGATGCGGACTGGGGCGAGGCGATACGGGCGTACGTGGTTCGTGCGCCGGGCTCGACGGTCGATGCCGAGGCGCTGGTCGCCCTCGCCCGCGACCATCTCGCCGACTACAAGAAGCCACGCAGCGTGGTGTTCGTCGACGCGTTGCCGCTCAGCCCCATCGGCAAGGTGATGCGGCGCGCGCTACGCGAGTCGTCGCGCGGCTGATCGACATCCTTCGTCAGGCGCGCCGGCGCGCGCCGATGGGGACCCCGCCGACGATCTCCGGCGGCGTGTCCAGACCCGCGAGACCGGCCAGCTCGCCGACCGTGAGCGGCTTGACCGGCGCGCGCACCCGGTACCCGCCGACGGACTCGACGTCGCGCCGAAGGCCGGCCGCGAGCACCCCGGCCACGGTGGACTCGCACATCCGTCCCTGACACGGTCCCATGCCACAGCGGGAGAACGCCTTGGCCTGATTCGGGCCGGCGCATCCGGCGCGCGCCAGCCGGCGCAAGGTGGCCACGGTGACGCCCTCGCATCGGCACGCGACGACCGCCTCGTCGACCGGCGCGAGCACCTCGGCCCGGGGCCGGAAGAGCCGGTCGAGGAATGGTCGCACGCGCAGCGCGCGCTCCAGTGCGCGCCGCGGCGCGAGCGCGAGCCGGTCACGGGTGCCGGCGTCGATGCGCCCGAGTCGACGTGCCGCCTCGAGCCCCGCCAGCCGACCGGCGGCCTCGGCGGCGAGCGCACCGGCGACGCCACCGGCATCCCCCGCCACCAGCACCCCGTCGACCGAGGTCGCGCCGAAGCGGTCGGTCCGCGGCGCCCAGGCCGCGCGCAAGGCGTCGTGGTGTAGCGCGCAGCCCGCCGCCCGCGGCAACGCGATGCTCGGGATCACGCCCTCGTGAACCACCACCAGACCTGCGGCGACGCGCTGCTCCGTATTCCCCACCTGGCCGACGACGCCCTCCGCCCGCTCGCTCCCGACCACCCGCACGTCGCGCACACCCTCGCGCAGGGGGACTCCCATCGCTCGCAGCTCGCGCCGCCATCGCAGCCCCTTCGCGATCTGCCCGTACTCGCCCACCGCCGCGAGCATCGCCGGGGCGGCCTCCAGCCGCCGTGCCCAGGGCACCGTCACCCAGACCGCCGCGAGCGACACGCCGGCGCGCGCCAGCTGCCACGCGACGAGGTAGACGAGTGGCCCCGAGCCGACCACCGCGGTCGGCACGCCCGGCACCAACCCGGAGGCCTTGAGCAGCGTCTGCACCCCGCCCGCGCTCATCACGCCCGGCATCGTCCAGCCGGGAACCGGGACCGGGCGCTCCATCGCGCCGCTGGCGACCACCACCACCCGCGCGCGGCGCACCTCGGCCCGCCCGGCGCGGAGCAGCCCGAGCGTGAGCCCCTCGCCTGCCGGTAACAGCGCCCCGCTGTCGGGATCGCGCACCGAGAGGTCCCACACCGCGGTGTCGGCCAGATGACGCGCGCCGCTCCGGCGCAACGCGGCGGTCAGGCTCGCGCCCCGACGATAGTCCTCGCCGAGCACCCGCGCGGTCTCCGGCCGCTCGCCGAGCACGCGGTCGACGCCACGGTAGATCTGCCCACCCGGGGCCGGCTGCTCGTCGAGCAGGGTGACGTCGACCCCGAGCTCCGCGGCCTGCGCCGCGGCGCCCATGCCGGCCGGTCCGGCGCCGACCACCGCGAGCTCCATGGGGGCACTCATGCCCGGGCTCCCGCGGCGCCACGCTGGCGACGCACGCGCATGCCGTCGCGGGCGAGGGTCATGCATGCCTGCCGACTCGGCACGCCGTCGATCTCGACCAGGCACTCGAAGCAGTTGCCGATCAGGCACCATGGACCGCGCGGCTCGCCGCCGACCGGCGAGCGCCGAAGATCGACCACGCCGGCGGCGAGCAGCGCCGCCGCCACCGAGTCACCGACCGCGGCATGGATACTGCGTCCCTCGAAATCGAAGGTCACGTGGGCCGATGGTGCATCAAGCCGCTGGAACATCACGCTGCTCCGTGTGGAATCGCTCGGTGCCGAAGCAGGCCTGATCGGGTGAGATCGCGCCGCTCTCGATCCACCCGGCCACGATCTCGGCGTGATTCGCGGCCAGGGTGACCCCACTGTGACAGGTCACCGCGAAGGCGCCGGGATGGGCCTGCGACTGCGCATAGACCGGGAACCCGTCCGGTGTCATCACCCGCAGCGCGCCCCAGGCCCGCATCGCGCGGAGCCCGGCCAGGAACGGGAACGCGCGCGAGGTACGCCACGCGATGTCGCGCAGCGTACGCGTGCGGGTGAGGGTCTCGAACCCGAGGTCGTCCTCGGAGAAACCCATCAGACAGGTGCCCTCGTCGGTCTGGCGGACGATGTTGGTCGGCAACGCGAGCCGCCCCGCCCACCGCTCGGTGACGATGACCTGACCGTGGACCGGATAGACGGGAACGTCGAGGCCGACCATCGGCCCCAGGCTCGCGCAGCCGTGCCCGGCCGCGATCACCACCCGGTCGGCACCGAGGGTGCCGGCGGCGGTGCGCACCGTGAACCCGCCGCCCGCGGCGGGCTCGATGGCGCTCACCCGATGCTCGCAGCGGTAGTCGCCGCCCACCGCGACGAACGCCTCGTGCAGGGCGCGAAACAGGCGCAGCGAGTTGACGTGCCCGTCGTAGGGGCAATAGGTGCCGCCCACCACCGCGTCTCCGATCTCCGGCATCAACCGCCGCAGCCCGTCGCGGTCGAGGACCTCGTAGTCGTAGCCGTTGTTGCCCGCCTCCTCGCGGATCTGGGCGAGCACGGCGGCGAAGCTCGCGAGCTCCTCCTCCGACAGCGCCACCAGCGCGCCGCCCGGGCGCTGGTAGCAGACGTCGAGCCCACTCGCCTCGGCCAGCCGCGCCGCGAACTCCGGCCAGCGCCGCGACGACTCGCGCGACCAGAGCGAGTACTCGGGCCGACCGCGCCCCTTGCCCTGGACCCAGACGAGACCGAAGTTGCCTCGGCT
>JACKNM010000009.1 GCA_024234875.1 Ectothiorhodospiraceae bacterium
CACCAGACTCGCCTCGGGCAGGAGGATCGCGGGCAGCGCCTCGTCGGCCGCCGCCAGCTCGTCGACCGCGACCTCGCGCACGCTGGCGCCCGCCGCCGCCAGAGCCGCGCAGGCGGCGACGAACGCGTCCCGCACCGCGGGCCGGACCGCCGGGTCGTCGCGATGGGCCGTGAGGACGCCGAGCCGAGCACCGCGCAGGTCCACGCTCGCGGGCTCCGCCCCCTCGCCGGCCATCGCGGCCAGTGCCGCCGCGGCGCAGGCCGGGCTGCGCGCGAGCGGGCCGACGTGGTCGAGCGTCGGCGAGAGCGGAAACACCCCGTCGGTCGGCACCCGACCGAGACTCGGCTTGATGCCGGTGATGCCGCAATAGGCGGCCGGAATGCGAATCGACCCACCGGTGTCGGTGCCGACCGCCGCGTACGCCATCCCGGCCGCCACCGCGGCCGCGGAGCCACCCGAGGAGCCGCCGGAGGTCCGGCGCGGGTCCCAGGGATTGTTGGTCTGACCGAACTGCGGATGCACCGCGCCGTAGGCGAACTCCAGCAGATTGGTCTTGCCGACGATCACCGCGCCGGCGCGCTCGAGGTTCGCGACGCACGCCGCGTGACGCGCCGGGCAGCGCACCGGACCGGCCCGCGAGCCGAAGGTCGTGGCGACGCCGGCGACGTCGACCAGATCCTTCACCGCCACCGGCACCCCGTGCAGGGGACCGCGGTCCACCCCCCGCGCGCGCTCGGCGTCCGCCCGCGCCGCCTGCTCCAGGGCCAGGTCCGCGGTGACGGTGACGAAGGCGTTGAGCGTGCCGTCGAGGCGCGCGATGCGGTCGAGGCAGACCTCGGTGACCGCCACTGCCCTGACCCCGCCCGAGCGTAGCGCGCGCCCCAGCTCGGCGATCGTGAGATGGGCGAGTCGCTCGGCGTTCACACCCGCCGCGCCCTCACCGGCGCCCGCCGTCCACGCCGCTGGCACCACCCTCGGGGGACCAGCGATAGGCCCGGGCGCAGGCGCCGCCCATCAGCATCTCGCGCTCGGCGTCGCTCAGCCGGTCGGTGACCCGGAAGGGCTCGGTCGCCTCTCGGAAACCGACGACCGGCTGGGCACGGGTCCAGTCCGTTCCCCACAGGCAGCGCTCGAGGCCCCAGGCGTCGAAGATCCGCGCCAGTGGATCCCAGATGTCCGGGAACGGGTACGGCTCGCGCGACAACGTGCACGCGCCGCTCACCTTGATCACCGCGTTGTCGCGCCGGGCGAGGTCCAGGACCCGCGGCAGGTCGGCCCACGGCGCCTCGGGGGCCGGCGGGGTGCGCGGCTGGAGCAGGCCCAGGTGATCGATGACGAACCGGGTCTCGGGGTGACGGTCGAGGAGCGCGGCGGCCGCGTCCAGATTGCCCCAGCACAGCAGGTTGACGGGCAGGTCCTGCGTGGCCGCGGCCCGCGCGATGCGGTCGAGACCGGCGTCGACCGGACCATGCGGTGACCGCTCGGCCATCATGATGCGGATTCCCACCGTGCCCGGCGTGCGCTTCCACTCGGCGACGACGTCGGCGACGCTCGGGTCCGCCGGATCGACCGGCTTCACCAGCGCGAATCGGCCCGGATACGCATCGCGCACCGCCACCGCGTAGCTCGCGTCGTAGCCGTACATCGAGAACGCCGAGACCACGATGGCGCCGTCGACGCCGAGAGCGTCCATCGCCGCCACCATCTCGTCACCGGTGACGTGGGCCGGCCAGTTGGGCACGGAGCGCCAGGGCCGTTGCGGGGAGTTCGCCTCGTAGACATGGACCTGGGAGTCGATGATCGGCATCGGCGGCTGCTCCGGGCAGGGAAGTCGGTGCATTGCACCAGCTCGCGGGCGCGACGTCGAGCCGAGGCGCCGGCACCGCGAGCGCCGATTCGACCCCCACCGCGACTCGCGCGATCATGCGCCCCGGCCCACCGCGCGAGAGGACCGATGCCCTTCCACGCCGTCTACCCCGATGCCGACGCGAGCAACCGCACGCGGGTCGAGGCCTTGCCATGCCCGCCCGGCTTCAGCCTCGACGTCCACCTCGCCCCGGTGGTCGACGACGACGCCTTCGTGGCGCGGTGCGCAGACGCCGACGGCATCCTGCTCGGCTGGCACGTGATGTCGGCAGCGGTCCTCGCCCGGCTGCCACGGCTGCGCTGCGTGTCGTTCCTCGGCATCGGCGCCAGCGCCTACGTCGATCTGGACGCGGCGCGCGAGCGCGGCATCGCGGTGTGCAACACCCCCGGCTACGGCGACCGCACGGTGGCCGAGCACGCCCTGGCGTTGATGCTGGCGGCGGCGCGCCACGTCACGCATTTCGACCGGCTGACCCGGCGCGGTGAATGGCGGCAGGATCCGCCCGGAACCGACCTCTCCGGCGCCACCCTCGCCCTGGTCGGGTTCGGCGGCATCGCGCGCGCGCTCGCGGGGCTGGTCCGGGGCCTCGAGATGCGGGTGGTGGCCTGGACCCCGAACCCCGACCGACACCGCGCCGAGGCGGCCCGCCTCGGCGTCACCTTCCGCGAGCTGGACGACGCCCTCGGCGAGGCGGACGTGGTCTCCGTCCACGTCGCCCTCGCGCCGGAGACGATCGGCCTCGTCGACGCCCGGCGCATCGCGCGCATGCGTCGCGGCGCGATCCTCGTCAACACCGCGCGCGGTCCGATCGTCGATCAGTCGGCGGTCGCCGCCGCACTGACCAGCGGGCACCTCGGCGCCGCCGGCCTCGACGTCCTCGCCGAGGAACCGCCCTCGCCGGCCGACCCGCTGCTCACCGCGCCGCGGGCGGTGCTGACCCCGCACGTCGCCTTCAACACCCCCGCGGCGCGGGCGCGAATCGTCGAGCTGGGGGTCGAGAACCTGACCGCGTTCGCTGCCGGCCGGCCGGTGCGGCGCCTGGTCTGAGCGCCGCGAGCACCGCGCCCGGTCAGGCGCCGGCCACCGCCGCGGCGATCGCCTTGCCGAGCTCGTCGGTACTCGCCTTGCCCCCGAGATCCGGGGTGTGCGGCCCCTCGCGCAGCACCGCCTCGACCGCGGCCATGATGGCGTCGTGGGCCCTGGTGCAGCTCTCGTCACCGTTGCCGAGGAACTCGAGCATCAGCGCGCCCGACCAGATCTGCCCGATCGGGTTGGCGATGCGCTTGCCGTAGATGTCCGGGGCCGAGCCGTGCACCGGCTCGAACAGCGAGGGGAAGTTGCGCTCCGGGTTGAGGTTCGCCGACGGCGCGATGCCGATGGTCCCGGTGGTCGCGGGACCGAGATCGGAGAGGATGTCGCCGAACAGGTTCGAGGCGACGATGACGTCGAACCGCCCCGGGTCGAGGACCATCTGAATCGTCAGCCCGTCGATGTGGTACTGGCTGCGGCGGACCTCGGGATAGTCGGCGCCGACGGCGGCGAAGCGCTCGTCCCAGTAGGGCATGGTGATCGAGATGCCGTTCGACTTCGTCGCCGAGGTGACGTGCTTGCCGCGCTTCATCGCCAGGTCGAACGCGAACCGCATCACCCGATCCGTGCCCTTGCGGGTGAAGGTCGAGATCTG
This sequence comes from Ectothiorhodospiraceae bacterium, assembly GCA_024234875.1. Classification (GTDB taxonomy): domain Bacteria; phylum Pseudomonadota; class Gammaproteobacteria; order HK1; family HK1; genus JACKNM01. Next base: position 3,552 of record JACKNM010000009.1, read on the forward strand.
CTGCGCCATCTCGCGGTCGGTGCCCTCGAACAACCGACCGCCCATCGACGAGTACTCGCCCTCGGTGTTCTCGCGGATCACGAAGTAGTCGATGTCGCCGGGCTGGCGGCCGGCGAGCGGCGGCTTCACCCCTGGCATCAGCCGCACCGGGCGCATGTTCACGTACTGGTCGAACTCGCGCCGAAACTTGATCAGCGAGTCCCAGAGCGAGATGTGATCGAGCACCCGCGCCGGCCAGCCGGTGGCCCCGAAGAAGATGCAGTCGAAGTCCGAGAGCTGCGCCTTCCAGTCGTCCGGCATCCACTTGCCGATGGTGTCGTAGTTGTCGCAGGACCAGTCGAAGTGCTGGAGCTCGAGCGCGATTCCGAAGCGGTCGGCCGCCGCCTCCACCACGCGGACACCTTCCGGCATCACCTCCTTGCCAATGCCGTCGCCGGCGATCACTGCAATCTTGAAGTTGTTTCTACGGGTGGCCACTTGCTCGCACCGTGTGAATGAACCGAGGCCGCGCGCGACGCCCGCCGAGAGGCGGGGGCAGTCGTGCCGGGGCGGACATCGTAACGCACGCCGGGGCCCTCGCGGTGGCCCGCACGACTCGCCGCGCTGCACCGGCTCGCGTACGCTTGGCGCGCCGAAACCGCGAGATCGCGCCGATGCTCACCATCCACCACGCCCCGGGCACCCGCGGGTTCCGCGTCATCTGGCTCTGCGAGGAGCTCGGGCACCCCTACCGGGTCGAGAAGGTCGACTTCTCGGCCGCGTATCGGGCGAGCCCCGAGTGGCGCCGCATGAACCCGGTGGGCAAGGTGCCGGTCATGGTGGACGGCGAGGTCACCATCTTCGAGTCCGGCGCGATGGTGCAGCACATCCTGGACCACCACGGGCACGGCCGCCTGCAGCCCCCGCGCGACGACCCGGGTCACGCGCTGTTCCTGCAGTGGTGCTGGTTCGCCGAGGCGACCTTCGGCCGCGCCACCGGCGAGCTCGCCAATCACAAGCGGGCCTTCGCCGGCGCACTGAAGGACGACGTGATGGCGGAGATGCGCGATCGGGCACGGTCGTGCCTCGCGGCTCTGGACCAGGCGCTGGCGACGCGCACCTACCTGGTGGGCGAGACGTTCACCGCCGCCGACGTGATGATGGGCTACACCCTGCAGAGCTTCGACCGCCATGTCGGCGATCCACACCCGGCGCACGTCGCCGCCTGGTGGCAGCGGGTCTCCGCGCGCGGCGCGTACCGGCGCGCGCTCGACATCGACCGCGGACTCTGATCGCGGCGGGCACCGGAGCCGACCACCGACCGCGTCCACGCATCCCGATCCACCCCTGCCCAAGAGGAGTTCCCAGCCGTGGATTTCGCCCCACGCATGAGCCGATTCAAGCCCTCGCCCAGCCAGATCGCCTCGCAGCGCGTGCGCGAGCTCCAGGCCGCGGGGCGCGACATCATCAAGCTGACCGCCGGCGAGCCGGACTTCCCTGCCCCCGAGCACGCCAAGCAGGCGGTGATCGACCTGATGGCCCGCGACCAGGTGCAGTACACGCCGGTCAACGGCACCGTCGCCATGCGCAAGGCGGTGCAGACCAAGTTCAAGCGCGACAACGGCCTCGACTACGAGCTGGACCAGATCGCGGTCGGCTCGGGCTCGAAGCAGATCCTGTTCAATGCGCTGATGGCGACCGTCTCCAACGGCGACGAGGTGATCATCCCCGGCCCCTACTGGGCCTCCTACCCCGACATGGTGAAGCTCGCCGGCGGGACGCCGGTCATCGTCTCCGCCGGTCAGAACGAGCAGTTCAAGATGCGCCCCGAGGCGCTCGAGGCGGCGATCACACCGCACACCAAGTGGCTGATGATCTGCTCGCCCGGCAACCCGACCGGCGCCACCTACTCGCCGGCGGAGATGAAGGCGTTGGCCGAGGTGCTGCTGCGCCACCCCCACGTGCACGTGCTGACCGACGACGTGTACGAGCACCTGCGCTTCGACGGCCGCGAGTTCGCCACCATGGCCCAGGTCGAGCCGCGCCTCTACCCGCGCACCGTCACCGTGAACAGCGTCTCCAAGGCGTACTCCATGACCGGCTTCCGCTGCGGGTACGCGGGCGGTCCGCGGGAGATCATCGCCAAGATGTCGAACATGCAGTCGCAGAGCACCGCCGGGGTCAGCGCGCTCGGCCAGGCGGCGGCGGTCGCCGCGCTCACCGGACCGCAGGAGCTGCTGGCCGAGCGTGCGGCCGATCTCCAGCGCCGGCGCGACATCCTGTTCGAGAAGCTGAACGGCGCGAAGGGTCTGAGCTGCGATCTGCCCGAGGGCGCGATGTACGTGTTCTGCTCGTGCGCCGGCACCATCGGCAGGCGGGCACCGGACGGTCGCACCATCGGTAACGACACCGACTTCACGATGTACCTCCTCGACACCGTCGGCGTGGCGGTGGTCCAGGGCGAGGCGTACGGGCTGTCGCCGTACTTCCGCGCGAGCTTCGTCGCCCCCGAGGCCGACCTGGTGCGCGGTGGCGACCTGATTCGCGAAGCGTGCGCGGCGCTCAGGTGACCGGTCGCCGCGCGCGCACCGCGCCGACGAGACGCCGATCGCGAACGGTGACCCGACGACTCGCATCGGGCGCCCTTCTGGCCGCCTTCGCGGCCGGTGTGGCGCCGGTCGTCGCCCAGACCAGTGGCAAGCACTGGACGTTCACCGGCTTCTTCGAGAACGACCTGTTCGCGGATACCGACCGCCGCTACACCAACGGCATCAAGCTCGCCTGGGTGTCTCCGGACCTCAGCGAGTATCGCGACAGCCCGCGCCTGCCGGCGTGGAGCCACGCGCTGATCGACCGCCTGCCGTTCATCCACCAGCCCGGGCTCCAGCGCAACATCGCGGTCTCGATCGGCCAGAGCATGTACACCCCCAGCGACATCACGCGCACCGACCTGGTGCGTGACGACCGCCCGTACGCCGGATGGCTCTACGGGTCGCTGGCATTCCACAATCGCAAGGCCGAGTGGCTGGACATCATCGAGGTGCAGGCGGGCCTGGTGGGTCCACTGTCGCTCGCCGAGCAGGCGCAGGATCTGGTGCACTCGGCACGCGGCATCGACAAGGCGCGGGGCTGGGACCACCAGCTCGAGAACGAGCCGGGTCTGAATCTCATCTGGGAGCGCAAGTGGCGACTCGCCGCCTACGGGCTCGAGCGCGGTCTCGGCGCCGACCTGCTCGCCCACGCCGGTGCCTCCCTCGGCAACGTGAGCACCTACGCCAATGCCGGCGGCGAGGTCCGTCTCGGCTGGAACATCCCTCTCGACTTCGGCACCGCGCTCATCCGCCAGAGCGGCATCACCGACGCACCGGTCACCGGCGCCGAGCGGCGCCCGGGGGTGCACGTGTTCGCCTCGGTGGACGCTCGCGCGGTCGGGCGCGACATCTTCCTCGACGGCAACACCTTCGCCGACAGTCACCACGTCGACCGCGAGCCGTTGGTCGCGGACCTCGCGCTCGGCGTGAGTCTCGTCTACGGCAACTTCAAGCTCTCGCTGTCCAATGCCTGGCGCACCCGCGAGTTCCGGGGGCAGGACGACACCCAGCGCTTCGGCTCGATCGCGCTCTCGTTCAGCTACTGATCGCGCGAGCCGCACCCGGACCGAGCGCGGCTGGCCCGGCCATCGGGCCGACCCTCCACGACGCGCCACACGTCGACCGCGTACCCGCGGCCGGCCGCCGCCCGCCGCCGATGTACGATTGACAGCATCGCGGTTTGGCCGAACTCTACCGACGCCGGATGGCCCGCGAGTCCGGGAGCCAGCGTGCCGCGGTCATCCCGACCGGCGGCCAACTCAGGAACGATTGTCCCGTGTCGCTGTTGAAGCAGTTCGCGATCATCGCCCTCCTCGTCGCGCTCGCCGGTGGCGGGTACTGGGGCTGGCAGCATCTCGAGGCGCGGGCGGCCAGCGCCGAGCCGAGCTCGGGTGGCTCGGGGCGTGGGCGTCAGCCACCGCGCGTGGACACCACACCGGCCGCGATGCGCGCGGTGGAGTCGGTGGTCGAGGCGGTGGGAACCACCCGTGCCCGGCGCGCGGTGGAGATCACCCCGCTCGCCCCCGGACGGGTGGTCGAGATCACGTTCCAACCCGGCGCGTCGGTCGCCGCCGGCGACGTGCTGCTGCGGCTCGACGACGACATCCAGCGCGCCGACCTCCTGGAGGCGCAGGCGCGGCTGACCGAGGCGCGCAGCGCGCTCACCCGCGCCCAGTCGCTGCGTCGGTCGCGCGCCGTCTCCGACGACTCGGTGGAGAAGCTGGTCGCCGCGCTCGCGACTGCCGAGGCCAGCAGCCAGCGTGCGGCACGGCGCCTGCGCGACCGGACGGTGACCGCGCCGTTCGCCGGCATCGTCGGCCTGACCCGCGTCGAGCTCGGGGCACGGGTCGAGGAAGGCGACACCGTCACCACGCTCGACGACCTGTCGGTGGTCGAGATCGAGTTCTCCCTGCCCGAGGTGCTGTTCGGCCGGATCGGCACCGGGCAGCGCATCCTGGCCGATGCGGCGGCCTTCCCAGGGCGGGCGTTCGAGGGCCGGATCGAGAGCATCGACAGTCGAATCGACCCGCTGAGCCGCGCGTTCAAGGCCCGCGCGGTGGTCGCCAATCCAGACCTGACCCTGCCCGCCGGCATGTTCATGCACCTCTCCGTGGTGCTCGAGACGCGCCAGGCACTGACGGTGCCGGAGGAGGCGATCGTGGTCGACGCGAGCCAGGCATACGTCTTCGTGGTGACCGGGAACGGCGACGAGCTGCGCGCGCGACGCCGCGACGTGACGGTCGGCCAACGCAGCTTCGGGCACGTCGAGATTCGCGCCGGGGTCGAGCCGGGCGAGGACGTCGTCGTGCGCGGGGTGCAACGCGTGCGCGACGGCGCCCCGGTGCGCCGCGCCGAGGGCGGCGGCGGCCGCTCGGCGTCCGGTTGACCGCGCCCCGCTCGCGCACGGCAACGACATCGGAGTAACCCCAGGTGGCGATTTCCGACCTCTCGATCCGCCGTCCGGTGCTGGCCACGGTCGCCAGCCTCCTGATCGTGGTCATGGGTGTGGCCTCCTTGCTGACCCTGCCGATCCGCGAGCTACCTGACGTCGACGCCGCGGTGGTGACCGTCACCACGACCTATACCGGCGCGTCACCGGAGATCGTCGACACCGACATCACCGAGATCGTCGAGAGCTCGGTGGCCGGTGTGTCCGGAGTGAAGACCATCTCGTCGCAGAGTCGCCGCGGGCGCAGCTCGACCGTGATCGAGTTCGAGACCGGGCGCGACATCGACGAGGCCGCGAACGACGTCCGCGACGCCGTGGGGCGAATCCGCGCGAGCCTCCCGGAGGCAGCGGACGAGCCACGCATCGTGAAGAACGACAGCGACGCGGATCCGGTGATGCGCCTCGCCGTCGCCTCCGACCGCCACACCCCCGAGGAGATCACCGACTACATCGAGCGCTTCGTGGTCGACCGCCTGGCGACCCTCGACGGTGTGGCCAGCATCGACATTCGCGGCGCGCGCCGCTACGCGATCCGGATCTGGCTCGACCGCCGCGCCCTCGCCGCCCGCAACCTGACGGTGGCGGACGTCGAGGCCGCGATCCGGCGCAACAATGTCGAGCTGCCGGCGGGCGAGATCACCTCCAGCCAACGTCTGCTCGACATCCGACTCGACGGTCGGTTGTCCACGGTGGACGGCTTTCGCCAGATCGTCATCGGCAAGGTCGGCGGCTACCCGGTCCGGCTCGGCGACGTCGGCGAGGTCTCCCTCGGGGTCGAGGACGACGAGGTCATCGTCCGCGCCAACGGCGCGCCGGCGGTCGGACTCGCGGTCACCCGCCAGAGCCAGGCCAACACGATGTCGATCTCCAAGGCGGTGCGTGCAGAGGTCGCAGCCCTGCAACCGACCCTGCCCGACGGCATGGAGATCATCGTCGGCTCCGACGACGCGCTGTTCATCGCCGCCTCGATTCGGGAGGTGCTGATCGCCCTCGGGATCTCGCTCGTCCTGGTGGTGTTGGTGATCCTCGTGTTCCTGCGCTCGTGGCGCACGACGCTGGTCCCCGCGGTCACCATCCCGGTGTCGCTCATCGGCTGCGCGTCGCTGATCGCGGCCTTCGGCTTCTCGATCAACGTCCTCACCCTGCTCGCCCTGCTGCTCGCCATCGGCCTGGTCGTCGACGACGCGATCGTGGTGCTCGAGAACATCAAACGCCGCATCGACGACGGAGAATCTCCGCTGGTGGCGAGCGTGCGTGGCACCCGGCAGGTCACCTTCGCGGTGCTCGCGACCTCGGTGACGTTGATTGCGGTGTTCGTGCCGATCTCGTTCCTGAGTGGCCAGGTCGGCCGTCTGTTCAGCGAGTTCGGCCTGGTGATGGCGGCGGCGGTGGTGATCTCGACCTTCGTCGCACTGAGTCTCTGCCCGGTGATCGCATCGCGCGTGATCGAGCCGCGCCGCGCGCGCTCGGTCGGCGCCGCGGCGGTGGCGCCGGCGACCACCTCGGGCACGCCACCGACCGCCGGCGAGGGCGTCGCGCAGTCCGACGCACAGCTCGCGCGCTCGCGATTCGGCCGCGCCTACCGCTGGACGTTGCTGCGCGCCATCGACGCGCCCCTGGTGGTGATTAGCGTGTGCGCGGCGTTCGTGCTCGGCGCGGTCGGTCTCTACCAGCAACTACCACGCGAGCTCGCGCCCAAGGAGGACCGAGGAGTCGCCTTCGTGCCGATGACCGCCCCCCAGGGCGCGACCGTCGCCTACACCGACGCCCAGGCGCGAATCATCGAGAAGGCGCTGGCGCCACAGGTCGAGGCGGGGAACATCCGAACCGTGTACACCCTGGTCGGCTGGGGGAACCGGCCGTACCGCGCCTTCGTCGTCCTGCGCCTCGCGCCGTGGGAGGAGCGCGCCTCGACCCAGGCCGAGATCGTCGACGCGGTGCAGCCGGCGGCACGGCGCCTGGCCGGAGCGCGTGCAGCGGTCGCGAGTCCCGCGGGCCTCGGCCTGCGTGGCAACTCGACCCCGTTGCGCGTGGTGGTCGGGGGGCCGGATTTCGAGCAGGTCAAGCTGTGGGCGGCGGAGCTGCTCGAGCACGCGGAGGCCAACGACGGCCTGATCAACGCCGAGGTCGACTTCGAGCAGAACCAACCCCAGCTCGATCTCAGCCTCGACCGCGCGCGGGCCGACGACCTCGGCGTCAGTGCCGAGACCATCGCCTCCACCTTGCAGACCATGTTCGCCTCGCGCGAGGTCACCACCTATGTCGACCGCGGCCGCGAGTACCCCGTCATCGCGCAGGCCCGTGCCGAGGATCGGCGCACGCCGAACGACCTCGACAACGTCTTCCTGCGCGGTCGCGAGGGCAACCTGATCCCGCTGGCGGCGCTGGTCTCCACCGCCGAGACCGCGGCCGCGCCCGAGCTCCGGCGCTACGACCGGCTGCCGTCGATCACCATCCAGGCCGCGCTCGCCCCCGACTACGCGCTCGGCGACGCCCTCGCGTACATGGAGGAAGGCGCGGCGCGCATTCTGCCCTCCGGAGCGCGGCTCGCGTACTCGGGCCAGTCGGCCACCTTCAAGGACACCTCGGGCGACATCGCCATCACCTTCGCGCTCGCGTTGCTGATCGTGTTCCTGGTCCTCGCCGCCCAGTTCGAGAGCTTCGTCCACCCGCTGGTGATCATGCTCTCGGTGCCACTCGCGCTCGCCGGCTCCGTCTACGCGATGACCATGGCCGGCCTCAGCCTCAACGTGTACAGCCAGATCGGGATCATCTTGCTGATCGGGCTGATGGCGAAGAACGGCATCCTCATCGTCGAGTTCGCGAATCAGCTCCGTGACGCTGGCCTGAGCGTGCGCGAGGCGGTGATCGAGGCGACCGTCCTGCGCGTGCGGCCGATCGTGATGACGGTCATCTCGACCATCCTCGGCGCGGTGCCCCTGGTGATCGCGAGCGGTGCCGGCGCGGAGAGCCGCATCGCGATCGGCTGGGTGATCGTCGGCGGGCTCGGCCTCGCCCTGGTGCTCACGCTCTACCTCACGCCGGTGCTGTACGACCTGCTCGCCGGTCTGTCCAGGCCGAGGTCGGCGGTCGAGCGCGCGCTCGAGGCCGAGCTCGGGGACGGCACCCACGTCTGAGAGCGGGTGGCAGGTCCGGGCGCGGCGCGGCGCTGGCTGCGACTACGCGACGGCTGCGGCGTGGCGCAGCAATCGACCCATGCTCTCGGCGTCCATCGGTCGTGAGAATCGAAAGCCCTGGGCCTCGCGGCAGCGCAGCGCGCGCAGTGCCGCGAGCTGCTCCTCGGTCTCGACCCCCTCGGCGACGACGGTCATGTCGAGCGAGTCGGCCAGCGCCAGGATCGCCTTCACCGTCGTGCTGCCCGGACCCGGCTCGGCCACCTCGCTGACGAAGGAACGATCGATCTTCAATGCGTCGTACGAGAAGCGGCGCAGATAGCTGAGTGACGCGTATCCGGTGCCGAAGTCGTCGATGACGACGCGGATGCCCCGCGCGCGCAGGCGATCGATCGACTCCAGGACCGCGTCCGGATGGCCGAGCACCGCGCGCTCGGTGATCTCGAGGCGCAGGCACGACGGGGCCAGCCCGCTGGCGTCCACGATGCGCTCGATGCGCTCGGCGAGCTCCGGCTTCAGCAGGCTCTTTCCGGAGAGGTTGACGCTGACCGTGAGCGGCGGGTCGAGCTCGACCTCGCGCTGCCAGGCCGCGACCTGGCGACAGGCGTCCTCCAGCACGTGCCACCCGATCGGCACCACCAGCCCGGTTTCCTCGGCGACGTCGATGAACGCATCGGGCGTCACCAGCCCGGTCCGCGGATGCTGCCAACGCACCAGCGCCTCGACCCCGAGCACGCGCTCGGACTCCAGCGCCACGATGGTCTGGAAGTGGCAGGTGAACTCACGCCGCTCGACCGCGCGTTGCAGCTCGAGCTCCAGGCGATGGAGATCGAGCACGCTCTCGTGCATCGCAGCGTCGAAGATCGCGTAGCTCGCGCCGAGGGTACCCTTCGCGCGATACATCGCCAGATCCGCGTCGCGCACCATCTCCTCGGGATGTCGGTAACGCGCCGCGCTCAGCGCGATGCCGATGCTCGCGGTCACCAACAGCTCGTGCGACCGTACGACGAAGGCCTCGGAGACCAGCTCACGGACGCGCTCGGCGATGGTCACCACCTGGATGCCGTCCCCGACGTCGCAGAGCAGGACCGCGAACTCGTCGCCACCGAGTCGCGCCACGGTGTCTCCCGGACGCAGGAACGATTCCAGACGCCGAGCGACCGCGACCAGCAGCTCGTCACCGACGCCGTGCCCCAGACTGTCGTTGATGGACTTGAAGCGATCGAGGTCGAAGTAGAGCACGGCGAAGCGCGCCTGCGGATGACGCTCGAATCGCCGCATCGCGTGTGCCAGCCGGTCGGTGAACAGCACGCGGTTCGGCAGCCCGGTCAGCGCGTCGTGCAGGGCATCGTGCAGGAGCTGGGCCTCGGCGCGCTTGCGGCGCGTGATGTCGCGGACCGAGCCGGTGACCCGCACCGCCACCCCACCGGCGTCGCGGACCGCCAGACCGCGCGCCACCACCCAGCGGAGCTCGTCGCCGTCGCAGCGGATGCGGAACTCGCACTCGAGATGCTCGGAGCGACCGGCGACATGCGCCTCGAGGGCCGCGCGGACCACGGCGCGGTCCTCTGCCTCCACCCGCGCCAGCCAGCGCTCGAAGTCGACCACGTCCGCCGGCTCGCCGATCCGCATCACCTCGTGCCATCGGGCGCAGACGTGGAGCGCACCGCTGCCGACGACCCAGTCCCAGACGCCCTCCTCCGCACCGGCCATCGCGCGCGCGTAACGCTGCTCGCGCTCACGCAGCGCGGTGCTCGCCGGTGGGCGCTCGAGCGCGTAGCGGACCGCGCGCAGCAAGGTCGCCGGCCGGAGGTCGCGCTTGCGCAGGAACTCGCCGGCACCCTCGCGAATGGCCTCGACGTCGAGCCGGTCGTCGTCGGTCGCGGTGAGCACCACGACGGGGATGTCGTCGGCGCGCTGGCGCACCTCGCGCAGCGCGCGCAGTCCCTGACAGTCCGGCAAATGGAGGTCCAGCACGATCAGATCCGGGGCAGAGTCCGCGAGGCGGTCGAGCGCCGCTGACAGCCGCTGCTCGATCTGCACCTCCACCGCGTGAGCGCGGTCCGCCCTCAGGATCTCCTCGATGATCTCCGCCTGATCCTGGTCATCCTCTACCAGGAGAACACGAAGCCTCGCTCGCCTCACGGCGCTCCCCCCCTCTACCGGTCGCCGGGAGCAGCTCCTTGCCGCGGTCCGGTGACCGGTGAACGTTCTTCGCGATCGTCACGTGAAAGGTCGAGCCACCCTCCGGATTGGAGGTGACCCGAATTCCACCGCCGTGACGACGACAGATCTGCCGACAGATCGCAAGCCCGAGCCCCGAGCCAGGCCGCTCCTGCTGGGTGTGCAGCCGTTGGAACGGATCGAAGATCCGATCGGCCGCGTCGGGCGCGATGCCGAGACCGTTGTCGCGTACCCGGAGCACCCAGCGATCGCCGTGGTCGGCTGCTTCGACCTCCACCCGTGGTGGCGCGGTGCCGCGGTACTGCACCGCATTCTCGATCAGGTTCTCGAGCAGGCGCATCATCTCCCCGCGGTCGGCGTCGACGACCGGCAAGGCATCCCAGGCGACCACCGCGCCGGCCTGCTCGATGGTCGCACGCAGGTGCTCGACCACCTCGCCCACCACCGCGCCGAGATCGACCCGCTCGATCGCCAGAGGTCGGCTACCACCACGGACATAGGCGAGGAGACCGTCGATCAGGGTGCTCAGCCGCGCGGTGCCGGTCAGTATCCGACCCAGCATCCGCTCCTCGTCGGCACCGAGCCGGGCCCGCGCCTTCAGGTGCTCGACCAGCATCTCCGCGCTCTGTCGCGCCGTGAACAACGGCTGACGCAGGTCGTGCGACAACGCGGACACCAGCGCGCTCTCGCCACTCGGCGGCTCGAGCTCGCGAGGAACCAGCGCCACCAGGTAACCGCCGAAGACACCACGCCGCGACTCCGCGCGCGCGACGACGCGACAACGTGCGAGCACTCCGGATGCCGATCGGGCCACGCCGTCGAGCCCGGCCTTGCTCGCCGCCGCGGTCTGTGCCGGGCCGGAGCCGCAGAGATCGTCGTCGAGCCCGATCATGTCGGCGAGCGGCCGTCCGACGAGCTCGCTCGGATCCGCGTAGCCCATCATCTCCGCCGCCTGACGGTTGGCGGCGATGACATGCTCGGCCGCGTCCACGCTCAGCAACGGAATCGGCGCGTCGTCGAGCGCCTCGGCCCCGACCCGCGGCGGCGGCGACTGACGTGACCGCAGCGCACGCTCCACCACCACGCCGAGGCGCGCCAGCCCGGCGACGCCGCGACTCAGGTGGGCGCTGGGCTGCCGTTCGGGATCGTCGATGTCCGGCGCCGTCTCACCGATGAGGACGGTGATGCATTGTGGGTAGCGCCGGTGCACCAGTCGCAGCACGTCGAGCCCGTCGGCCCATGGCAACGCACGCGCGACGACCGCGAGCGTCGGCGGCACCGAGCCCGCGGCGTCCGCGAACTCGATCGCATCTCGGACCTCCACCAGCTCCGGCGAGTCCAGCACGCCGCGTAGCACCGCCGCCGCCAGAACGCGCTCGTCGGCGTCGGCCGTCACCAGCAGCACGCGCGGCGACCTCACCGACGGCTCCACGACTCGGCGCGCGCCGGCGGCGGCACGACGTACGCCGTGCACGCGGTGGAAGGGTCGAGATGTCGTGTCGGCGTCATGGTCTCGGCGTTCAGGCGAGGCAGGCGCAAACCGCGCCATGCGTCTGCCGTCTCCACGCAGCTGCGCGATGGCGTCGTGCAGAGTTTCCCAAATTCCCCCCCGCGTCGATTCCCTGGTCTCCGTCCCGTTTCCGAGCCCGGTGACGTGGCCGGAGGTTGCCCCGAGCTCCCCGCGCTCGGCGTCGCCTCGAAGGCCGGATGTCGACTGCAGTCCGGGCAGTCTAGCGACGGGCGACGGTAGCGAACAGCCAGGATCGCGACGGATCCACACATCGCCGACCGCGGTCACAGGTCGTTGGGAATCGGGTTCTCGACGACGCGCGATCCGACGCGCTCACGACGCGCCATCGCCCCGCGCGACGCGACGTCGCCGCGGCTGGCGAGCTGTCCGCGAGCGCTCACGACGACGCCGACGCACCGGGCCCGGCGGGCTACAATCGCCGACGCCCGACGCCGCAGTGACAACGAGCCGAGCGTGGAACGCAACCATCGGAGCACGTCGCCGAGGATCCTCGTGGTCGACGACCACGAGGCCGACCGTGCGCTCACGCTGCGCGTTCTTGCCTCCCTCGAGACGAAGGCGACGCTCGCCGCGGTCGGCGATGCGGTGTCGTTCGCCGAGCAACTCTCGCGCGGACCGTGGGACGTCGTGATCTGCGAGCAGTCACTGGCCTGGGCCGATGGTCGCCAGGTACTCGCCGCGACCACCCGTCGGTGGCCCGGGTGCGCCGGAGTGCTGCTCACCGGCGCGTCGCTCGATGCGCTCGCCGAGGACGGCGAGCCCTGGCTCTGCCGGGCCATCCTGCGCAAGTCGAGCAATGCCTGGGGGCGTCTGCCCGAGCTGGTCGCGACGCTGTGTTGCCCGGTCGACCCCGCGGCCTCGGTCGCCGCGTCGTCGACGCGCGAGGTGGCTGACGACCCGGCGCCGTCGCCTCGTCCGATGACCGAGTCGGCCGGCGACGAGCGCGCAGGGGAGGAACCCGTCGCCTCCCGCGACCAGGAACCGGCTTCCGATCCCGGCGCCGACACCATCGACTTCTTCACCGGGGTGCTCGGCGTCGACAACGGACCGGCGCGTCGACCGTCTCTCGAGGGCGCCTCGGAGCTACCAGGCGCGCCGGACGTCGAGGCGGACGGCGACACCGCAGGCTCGGTCCATCCGCTGCTCCCGGCGGTCAATCTCGAGAGCGCCCTGCTCGCGGCGATGACCGACGCCAAGGATCGCATCCGCTCGACCCGCGCCCGAGTGCGCACCGGCCCGCTGCCGACGCTCTACATGCGCCGTGACGACGCCGTCGCGCTGCTGCGTGGTCTCCTCGAGCACGCCATCGACCGCGCTGGCGGCCGCAGGCCGGTGCTCACATTGCACGCGCAACGACGCAGCGGCTACTGGCTGCTGTCGCTGGCAAGCAACGGCATCGGTCCTCATCCCGACGAGCTCGGCGAGGTGGTGGGTCGCATTCGTCGTGGCGGCGTCGACCACCGCCCGACCACCGAGCTCGGCGGATGCGACGCGATCGTCCGCCGCTACGGCGGCGACCTCTGGCTGCATGCCGCGGGCGATGCCGGCACCACGCTCTACGCCGCCATCTGCGCCCGGGCCGCCGATGTCGCCGACCGGGTCGGGCTCGCGGTCGAGTTCGAGGGCCGGCCGATGGGGCGCATCGAGGTCGCGAGCCTGTCCGACCAGCAGGCGATCGCCGACGCCGCCATGGGGTTGCCCGCGCTGCGTCGCGCGCTCGACGAGCGGCCGATCCGCAAGGTCGTGTTCCTCGACGACGACGTCGTGCGGGTGGTGGCGTGAGCACGCCGAATCGCACCGCCGACACCGGAAAGGACCTTTCCGCCCCTCGGCGGCGAGATGCCCGTACAGTACGCTGCCGGCCGGCGGCCGGGCATGCGAGGCGCCGACCGCGCCGGTCGACGCCTCCGAGCGAACCCATCGAGGAATCACGACGATGACCGACGTCTCTGCATACACGCCGCCACGAGTCTGGACCTGGGACCAGGAGAGCGGCGGGGCCTGGGCCAAGATCAACCGCCCGATCGCGGGGCCGACCCACGAGCGCGTGCTGCCGGTGGGCAAGCACCCACTGCAGCTCTACTCGATGGGCACCCCGAACGGCGTCAAGGTCACCATCCTCCTCGAGGAGCTGCTCGCGCTGGGCAAGTCCGGCGCGGAGTACGACGCGCACCTGATCGAGATCGGGAAGGGCGACCAGTTCGGCAGCGGATTCGTCGAGGTGAATCCGAACTCGAAGATCCCGGCGCTGATGGACCATGGCACCAATCCACCGACGCGCGTCTTCGAGTCGGGCGCGATTCTGCTCTACCTCGCCGAGAAGTTCGGTGCGTTCGTTCCGAGCGACCCGTCCGAGCGCGCCGAATGCCTGTCCTGGCTGTTCTGGCAGATGGGAAGCGCGCCCTATCTCGGCGGTGGCTTCGGCCATTTCTACAAGTACGCACCGGAGCCGATCGAGTACTGCATCAACCGATTCACGATGGAGGTCAAGCGCCAGCTCGACGTGCTGGACCGCCACCTCGCCTCGCATCGCCACATCTGCGGCGAGCACTACACCATCGCCGACATCGCGATCTGGGCCTGGTACGGAAACCTGGTGCTCTACAACGGCTACGAGGCGTCGGAGTTCCTCGACACCGCGAGCTATACCCACCTCAATCGCTGGGCCCGAGAGATTCAGGCGCGGCCGGCGGTGCAGCGCGGCCGCAAGGTCAATCGGACCTCCGGACCACTCGAGGATCAGCTCCGGGAACGCCACGACGCGAGCGACTTCGACCTGCGGACCGAGGACAAGCTACAAGGCTGACCACCACCAACGCCCGCGCGCCGCGCGGCGCCGTGAGGAGATCGAGGACATGACGGCTTCCAAGCTCGACACACTGTTCGGCTCGGTGCCGGCGCTCGCCACACCGGTCGACGCGCGTGGGCGCGTCGACACCGGCGGGCTCGGCCGCCTGATCGAGCACGTCATCGCCGGCGGAGTCGGCGGCTTCAACGTGCTCGGCACGAGCGGTGAGTTCTCGCTGGTACCGCCCTCGGAGCGCGCCCGCGCCATCGAGACCGCCGCCACCGTCAACGCCGGCCGCGTCACCTTCATCGTCGGTTGCGGCCGCCCGAGTCTCGCCGAGACCCGAGAGGAGATCGCGCAAGCCGCCGACCTCGGCGCCGACGCGGTGCTGGTGACCCCGTCGTACTACCACCCTCAGAGCGATGCCGACGTCCGCCGTTGGTTCGGCGCGCTCGCCGAAACCGCGAAGCTGCCGGTGATGTACTACCACATCCCGCAGACCACGAAGGTCCAGGTCGCGCCGACCACCATCGGCGCCCTCCACGCCGACGGAGCAATCCGCGGGATCAAGGACAGCAGCGGCGTCGCGCCGTTCCTCGCCCGGGTGATCACCTGCACCCGGCACGACCCCACCTTCCGGCCCACCGTCGGCGGGCCGTTCTACCTCGTCGGCTCGATGCAGATGGGCGTGGTGGCGGTCACGGGGATGCTCGGCACGGTGCTGCCGCACCTCGAGATCGCGGTGATCCGCGCCTGGCAGGCGGGCGACATGACGGCTGCGCTCGAGGCACAGAAGCGACTTCACGAGTTCCAGGAGTGGTTGTTCGTGCCGGGCCAGAACCACATCGCCTGCGCCAAGGCCGCGCTGGAGGCGATGGACATCTGCGGCCGTGAGATGTGGCCACCGTTCGCGCGCGTAGACGACACGGTCGCGCGGCGAATCGCCGAGGGCATCGGCCAGTGGCGCAAC
Source organism: Ectothiorhodospiraceae bacterium (assembly GCA_024234875.1). Taxonomy (GTDB): domain Bacteria; phylum Pseudomonadota; class Gammaproteobacteria; order HK1; family HK1; genus JACKNM01. The sequence continues at coordinate 19,178 of JACKNM010000009.1, forward strand.
GGCACCGCAAGGGGGAACCCCTGATCGGCCAACAGGTTTGGGCGTATCAGTCGTAGCGGGGCGGTTCCCCGGGCGCCGGCGTGTAGCCGAACGATCCACGCGCCATCAACGCGTCCCGACCGCCATGGCGCTCGATCTGAGCCGCCTGGTCGGCGAACGCCTGAGCGTTGGCGGCCTCCGGATCGACCACCGCACGCAGCCGCGCCTCGCACACCCGTAAGACGTCGGTGCACCGCGGGTCTGCGGCACGGTCGGTCGTCTCGTGCGGGTCCTCGGCCAGGTCGAACAGCTGGGGCGGCGCGCCGACATAGTGCACGTACTTCCAGCGCTCGTGTCGGATCATGAAGAAACCGGTGATCGCGCCCACCGCGTGATACTCACTCAGCACCGTGCGCTCGGGACAATCTCCGTTCGCGATTCGAACCAGCGAATGTCCGGGCAAGGTCTCGCGCTCCTCCTCTTCGAGACTCAGCCCGACCCCCTCGATCACCGTCTGATAGACGTCGACCAGCGACACCGGCTCGGCCACGCGGTGCCCGACGGGAACATCGGCACCGGACAGGATCATCGGAATCGACGCCGACTCCTCGTACATGTTCGACTTGCCCCACATGCCACGGTGGCCGATGTTGTCCCCGTGATCAGTGGTGTACAGAATTCTGGTGTCACGCCCGGCGGGGCTCGATTCGAGGGCCTCGACGATCTGTCCGAGGCAGAAGTCCAGGTACGAGACCATCCCGTGATAGGCGGTTCTGGCACGGCGCAAGCTCTCGGCATCGAAATACCGGTCGTATGCCTGAACCCGCCGCAACTCCTTGATGACTGGATGATTGGGCCGATCCTCCGCGCCATATAGACGCGGCGGTGGCAGCTCCGGATACAGGTCGTAGAAGAACGGGGGCGCGACCAGCGGGAAGTGCGGCAGCACCAGGCCCACGAACAGCACCCAGGGGCGATCGGTATGACGCGGAGCCTCCTCTCGCAGCCAGCGGACGGCCCCGGCGGTGGTCCTGGTGTCGTACCGGATATAGGTGGAATCTCCCCGCCCGGCCTCTCGCGAGAGCTGCTTCACCGCCGAGCGCTCCACCATCCCCGACCGAATCGCGCCCGCGATATCGCCCTCGCCGTCGACCACGTGCAGGGTACCGATCTCCTCGCTCCAACCCGTGGGATCCGTCGCCGAGCGATAGTGCAGCTTGCCCATTGCCGTCACCTGATGCCCGGCCGCAATCAGCCTGTGACCCCAGCCGGTAGGCACCCCGTGATACGGCATCCCGTTGTCCCAGAGCCGGATGTCGTGCACATAGCGACCAGTGGCGAGACTGGCTCTCGCCGGCACACAGATCGGGCAGTTGGTGTAGGCGTTGTCGAACACCGTGCCCCGCGCCGCCAGCCGGTCCATGTTCGGAGTCTTGATCACCGAGTTTCCATAGCAACCCGTGATCTCGCGCGTGTGCTCGTCGGAGAAAACGAAGAGCAAGTTCTGGGGTCTCATCACACCGTCCTCCCGAGGACCTGCCACGGAAATGCCGCACAACTCCATCACGGAGTTGCGTAGAAGAGGCAGGCGCAGAGGCCATATGCGTCTGCCTCGAAATCTCGACCGCTCGAGCAATCGCAACGAACGGCGCATTCCTGCACCGTGAGCGGGTCTGCGAGCTTGCGGAACTTCCCTAGAGGACCAGATCCGTTCGCGGATCGATGAGGTGCATCTGATGCATGTCGATGGTGAATCCCATCGGACGACCGACCTCGCCCGCAGCGCGTGGATGCGAGCGGGCGCAGACATCCACACCGTTCAAGCCGAAGAACACCATCGTGTCCATCCCCATCGGCTCCAGCACCTCCACCTTGGCGAAGAAATCCACCTGGCCGTCTCCGGTGTGTGCGCGCTTGTCCGTGAGGTGCTCCGGCCGCACACCGAACACCAGCTCCCGCCCGACATGCGAGTCGTATCGCGCGGCTCGCTCGTCCGGAATCGGCAATGTCAAGTCCTCACCGAGGCGCACAGACATGCCCCCGGCCTGGCGTTCGACGCGACACGGCACGAAGTTCATCGACGGCGAGCCGATAAACCCGGCAACGAAGCGCGTCGCCGGCCTGTCGTACATCTCCTGCGGCGTGGCGACCTGCTCGATGTTCCCAGCGTTCATCACGACGATACGGTCCGCGAGGGTCATCGCCTCCACCTGGTCGTGGGTCACGTACACCACAGTCGTACGCACACGCTGATGGATCTTCTTGATCTCCGTTCGCATCTGCACCCGCAGCTTGGCGTCCAGGTTCGAGAGTGGCTCGTCGAACAAGAACGCCTGGGGGTTGCGAACTATCGCCCGTCCCATCGCAACCCGCTGGCGTTGCCCACCGGACAACTGCTTCGGCCGTCTGGCGAGCAGCTCCGTGATATTGAGGATCTCTGCCGCATCACGGACGCGGACCTGGATGTCGTCCTTGCCCACACCGCGCAATCGCAAGCCGAACGCCATGTTGTCGTATACCGTCATGTGCGGATAGAGGGCGTAATTCTGGAACACCATCGCGATGTCCCGATCCTTCGGTGGGATGTCGTTCACCACCACGTCGCCGATGCGAATCTGCCCCCCGGAGATCTCCTCCAACCCCGCGATCATCCGCAGCGTCGTACTCTTGCCGCAGCCAGATGGCCCGACCAGGACGACGAACTCGTTGTGTTCCATGTCGAGATTGATCCCGCGAACCACCTCCGTACGGTCGAAAGACTTTCGCAGGTTCTCGAGCACAATCCTCGCCACGGTTCTCGCCTCCCCCCAAACGACAGCTGGTCATCGGTCGCCCGCCATCAACCGCTCAGCACGAAGTCCGCGCACCGCTCGCCAATCATGATGGACGGCGCGTTGGTATTCGAGGACACCAGGTGCGGCATGACCGACGCGTCGGCCACGCGCAGACCCTCGATGCCGTGCACCCGGAGCCTCTCGTCGACCACCGCCATACGGTCGCTGCCCATTCGGCAGGTCCCGACCGGATGCCAACAGGTTTGTCCAGTCGACTTGATGTAGTCGATCACCGCGTCTCGACCCCGCACCTCGTCCCCAGGTCGGACCTCCCGCACGATCATTCCGCGCAGAGCCGGCCGTTGCGCCAGGTCACGCAGCATCTCGAACCCGCGGACCGTGGCCTCGAGATCCTCCTCGCATGCAAAGTAGTTCGCGTTGATCCTCGGCTGCTCCCGCGGATCGGGCGAGCGAGCATGCACGCTGCCACGTGACTTCGGCGTGGTGCAGAACACTCCGAGGTTGAAGCCGGAGAACGGGTCGACGCTGCCCCGCCTCGAGCCGGCGTAGCGGTCGGAGCCACTCACGTGGGCGAGCTGAAGCTTGAGATCCGGGCCCGGCAGCCCCGGCTTGCTCCGTGTCAAGGCGTGGACGCTCGCGGCGGCGAAGGCGAGGAAGCCCGTCCGGTCGAGAATGTACTGGAGCCCCGCCTTGAATCCCTTCAAACCGTCCGTCACGATGTCGTTGATCGTCGTCGCCCCCTGACACTCGTAGGTCAGACGCACGTTGATGTGATCCGAGAGGTTCTCGCCGACACCGGGCAACGCCAGGGTAGGCTGGATTCCCGCCTCGCGCAGGCGCACGGGGTCACCGATACCCGAGAGCTCCAGCAGGTGCGGCGACATGATCGACCCGGCGCAGAGGATGGTCTCGCGCGCCGCATGGTATGCGCGGGGTGGTCGACCCTGTGGTGTCGCGGTCACGCCCGCCACGCGATTGCCTTCGACCAAGAGCCCATCGACCTGGGTGTTCGTCGACACGGTGAGATTCGAGCGCCCGCTAGCCGGGCGAAGATAACCGAGCGCGGTGCTGCACCGGACACCCTGTCTGGTCGAGAGCTGGAGGTAGGAGACGCCCTCGTATTGCTCGGCATTGTAGTCCGCCGTCGCGGGGATCCCGGCCTCGATGCAGGCGTGGTAGAACGCCTCGGTCAAGGCATCGCGGTGCGGCATGTCCGACACCGTTATCGGACCGCCCTGTCCGCGGTAGCGCGGGTCGCCACCCGGCCGGTCCTCGAGGCGCTTCAGAAAGGGCAGCACGTCCTCGTAGCGCCACCCGGGGCAGCCCTGCTCCGCCCACCGGGCATACTCGGCCGGATCGCCACGCACGAACAGCATCCCGTTGATGCTGCTGGAGCCGCCGAGCATCCGACCCCGCGGCCAGTAGTGCGACTGCCCCTTCATGTTGCTCTCGGGCTCGGTCGTGAACGACCAGACGTAGTCTGGATTGGTCCAGAGCTTCAGCGTCCCGGCAGGCACCTTGGCCCAATCGAGGAAGACGTCCCACGGGCGACCGTCGCGCATTCGATTGCGCAAGGAGTACCGGTCCTGCCCTCCGGCTTCGAGCAGCAAGACCGAGAACCGCCCGCTCTCGGAGAGCCGATTGGCGACCGCGCTACCCGCTGAGCCGGCACCGATGACGATGTAGTCGTATGTCGCCTCGTTGACCACCACCCTACTCCTTGACGCCCCCGGCCAGCATCCCGCTCACGAGATAGCGGCGCACGAAGATCGAGAAAAAAATCACCGGGAGCATGACGAGCACGCCACCAGCAGTGATCTTTCCCCACTCCCACCCGAAGTACTGCATGAAGTTCACGATCGCGACCGGGGCCGTCATCGCCTCCGTCTTGGTCAGGATCAGAGCGAAGAAGAAATCGTTCCAGCAAAACAGGAAACACAGCACTGTCGTCGCGGCAAGTCCCGGTGCAGTCAACGGCAGGGTGATTCGAAAGAACGCGCCCCAAACCGTGGCGCCGTCGATGTAGGCCGACTCCTCGATCTCACGCGACACACCACCGAAGAAGTTGGTCATCAACCAGATGACCAACGCGAGGTTGAACGTCACGTATATGAGTGCGAGACCGAGAACCGTGTCGACGAGGCCGAGATATCGATAGGCGAGAAAGAACGGGATCGTGAACGCGATCGGAGGTGCCATCCGGGTGGCCAGAATCCAAAGTGCGATGTGGCGGCCGCCGCGGAACTGGAAGCGCGACAGTGAGTACGCTGCCGGAACGCCGAGGACCAACGACAGCGCGGTAGCGAGTACGCTGGCATAGACGCTGTTCACGAACGACTTCGGAAACTCGGTATCATCGGTCCACAGCGCCAGATAGTGCTCGAGCGTCGGAGTGAAGAGCAGCCCATACCCCATCGCATCGGAGCTCGGGCGGAGCGACATCTGGACCAGCCAGAAGAAGGGAAACATCACCACCACGACCAGCGCGGTCACGGTGAATGTCAGCCAGGGTCGCCGCTGCCAAACCGGCCGCCCGCGTCGGCGATGCGTCGAACGCGAAGTCGTAGCGCTCATCAGCTCCCCCCAAGTCGACTGATCGTCCAGCTGAGGACGAAGACGGCCGCCACGAGCACGACCGCGATTGCGCTCGCATAGCCCCAGTAGGAGAAGTTGAACGCCTCGACGAATGCGTAGTAGTTCGTGGCCTCGGTCTGGGTCCCGGGTCCACCGTTGGTCAGCATGTAGATGAGCGGAAAGGCCTTGATGCTGTCGATCAACCGGAACAGGGCCGCCACCACGATGGTGGGTCGAATGTGGGGATAGACGATGTGCCAGAACGTCTGCCAGTAGCCGGCACCGTCGATCTGCGCTGCCTCCAGTGGCTCGTCGGGGATCATCTGCAGGGCGGCGAGCACCATCAGCATGGTGAATGGAAACCACTCCCAGGTATCGGCGATGGCGATGGCGTAGAGCGCCAGATCGGGATCGGTGATCAGGGACGAGATCGGGAACCCGATGAACTCGAGGCTACGGTGCAGCGGGCTCACGTCCGGCGTGTAGATCACCTTCCAGATGATTGCCACGACGATCGGTGGCAGAACCATCGGGATCAGAAAGATGGTGCGCACCGCCTCGAAGATCCTCTCCTTGACGTTGAGAAGCAGCGCCATTCCGATTCCGATCACGAGTTGCGCGACCACGGTGATCACCGACAGCCTGACCTGGACCCACACGGAGTTGAGGAATCGCTCGTCCTCCATCAGATCCTGGTAATTGAGCAGCGGCTCCGAGAAGTCGTTTCGCGTCTCGGGAATCGCCAGGTTGAGTGGCGTCAGACTCGTGACGAGAAGATATACCGCCGGCGCAATGGTGATGATGGCGAGGACGATCAGCGCCGGCCACAGGCCGAGGTGGAACGCGCGTCGTTGTTGCGCCTGCCACGACGCGTTCCGGGCGAACAGGTTCAAGCCGCAACCTCCAGAATCCCACACTGAGAGCCTGTAAAGGGATCGGGCGCCTGCTGCGCGTGCCGTCTGGCGGCTGCGACTGCGTTGTCTGGCGTGAGAACTGCGGTCATTTGGCTCGCCAAACTCCCTTGTTCTCGCGCCAGACGCCTTGTCTCGCTCGCCAGCCGACCCGCTCGCGACGGCGCCCGATTCCTTCACGGGCTCTGAGACGCCGGCCCCGGGTGGCCGGCGCGCCCGCTCGGCGTCGCCATGCGGCCGCCCGTATGTCGGCCGCGTGGCCCGGCGGTCACCCGAGGGGCGGCCCGCGCAACGCCACGATGATGCGGTGGACCGTCTCCTAGAGCTTGATGCCCATCCTCTTCAGCTCCTTGACCGCTGCCGCCTGCGCCTTTTGCATCGCCTCCTTGGCGGTCATCTCGCCCGAGCCACAGCGCTCGATGGCGATGTTGAGCTGCTTGTCGATCTGCGGATAGACGTGTTTCGTTCGATACTCCATGTGCCCGTCGGTCAGACTGTCTGCCGTCTTCACGTACATGTCCCCGACATCGTAGTCATTGATCATGAACTTCTTCCTGAAGTCGGGCGTCTCGATCACGGAGTTACGGGTCACCGATCCATAGCCCTTCTCGAGCAACATCCGGCGGAACATGTCCTTGGACATGGACCACTTGATGAACTCCCACGCGGCTTCCTTTTTCTTCGAGAACTTCGGGATACCCCAGCCATGGGTGGCGACGCCCGGCTTCCATCCAGCGCGCCCGGTCGGGAACAATGAGTAGGCGACCTTCTCCGCGACCTTGCTGTTCTGGGCCGCCAGCTGGACGAGCCACGCCTGGTTGAACGTGATGTAGGCGACCTTGCCCTGCATGCAGGCGTTGAGCGTCTGGTCGTAGTTATAGGACAGCACGCCGTCAGGACAGTAGTTGCGGATGATGTCGGCGTAGTACTCGGCGGCCTCGATGGCCTCCTTCGTGTCCAGGGCAGGGGTGAAGTCGTAGGGGTTTCCGCCGACGAAGGAGTTGCCGCCGAACGATTGCAGGTACGGCTGGAAGGTCCATCCGTGGTGATTCTCGGTGACCATCGCCGCGACCCCGGGCTCGCGGTTGTGCACCGCCTTGCACAGTGCCTTGATGTCGTCGAGGGTCTTCGGCATCCCGAGGCCGGCGTCCTGGACGAGGTCGAACCGCGGTGCCGCCGCCATGTAGATGTCGCAGATCCAGGGCAGCCCGTACGTGTGTCCGCCGGTCTTCAGGATCCCGGCCGGCCCGGGCATGAAGTCGTCGGCGCCCCAGTCGGGCGGCGTCTTGTCGGGGTCGGCCAAGAACTCGTCCAGCGGGTGGAACCACTCGGCGCCGAGCCACCGCCCGACGTAGATGAAGGTGATGTTGGCGACGTCGTAACCGCTTCCACCGGTCGACAGCTCGAGATCCATGCGCTGGTTGTAGACGGGGAAGCCCGCCGCCTCGTAACGCACCTTGATTCCGGTCTGCTCCTCGAACTCGGGTAGATAGTCCTTGAGCCATTGGCAGTAGGGGGCGCTCCAGGTGTTGACCGCGATGGAGGTGCCTTCGAACGGCTTCTTCTTGGCGAGCACCGCCGGCGCGTGGCCGAACATCGCCGCGGTGGTCAGCGCCGCGCCAGCCTTCAACAGGTTGCGTCGTCCGACCTTCGGTGCGTGTCTCGTGGTCATCGAACTCCTCCGCCTCGACTAGGGAAGCCCGGCGCGAGCCCTTCATGGGGTCGCGCAGATACGACAGGCGTCGGGCGCTGCCAGCGCCTGCCTCGATTTCTCGATCGAATTCGCGATCGAAGACGACGATGCGTCCGCGCCCGTCAGGGAGCTCTGCCGGCCGGCAGACCTGCCCCGGGCGGGCGAGCGCCATTCTGGCCAGCGGCGCCCCTTTGTCCAGCAGTGACATGGTCTGCACATTCCGCCCTGGCATAACGCAATGCAGCATCGGGCGGGTCGGATCGGGCGCTCGGGAGGGCGGTCCGGGGGGCGGCGCCGCGGGCGAGGCTTACTCGAGATTGGTCGGCGTGCGAAATTCGAGGGCACACCGTGGTACCAGTCCATGCGCGGCAGGAATATATTCCTCTGACAGGCCGTGAACCAACGTGGTCGGGAATCGCTCAGAGCATGGACATCGCCCAACTGAGAAGCTTTCTCGCGGTTGCCGACAGTCGCAGCATCAGCACCGCTGCCCACGTGTTGGGCGTCAACCAGCCGACGCTGTCCAAGACCATCCGTCGGCTGGAGAAGGAGCTCGGCGTGGCGCTCTTCCAGCGCCTACCCCGTGGGGTCGTGCTCACCGAGTACGGCTCGACGCTCGCGCACTACGTCGCATCCATGGACTCGAATCTGCGCAGCGCCCTGCGCAGCATCGAGGCGCTGCGGAGCGCCCAGACGGCGCGGCTGGTCGTCGGCGCCGGGGGTACCTGGCTCGAGGACAAGCTGCCGCTGGCGGTCGCAGCGATGACCATGCGCCGCCCGGCGGCCCGAATCACAATCGTGAACGAGAACCCGGAAGCGCTCGTCGAGCGGCTGCTCGAAGGCGGGCTGGATCTGTTGTTCGCACCGATTCGCGCCGCGGATCGCAATCGCGACGAGCTGGTCACCGAGACCCTGATGACCGGGCTGCAGATCGTCCTCGGGCGTCGCGGCCACCCCCTCGCGGGCGTCGCCGACGTGCCGCTGCGCGCCCTCGCGCGAGAGCGTTGGGCGCTACCCGGCGGCACCTACATCCGCGAGCGGTTCGACAGCCTGTTCGTGAGCCGCGGGATCGACCCGCCGGAGCCGTCGGTAGAGGTGCGTGACTCGCCGTGCCTGTTCGAGATCGTCGAGCGCAGCGACCTGCTGACCTATGTGCCCTCTCTGCGGCTCGACAACAGACCGGGACGGCTGACCCAGATTCGCTCCACGGAGGCGACGGTCGAGCGCGAAACCGGCCTGATCACCCGCCGCGACCGCCCCATGCATCCGCTCGCGATCGAGCTCATGTCGGACGTGCGCGCGCAGCTCGGCGCGGGCGCCACGGCGCCACGACCGCAGCGGTAGCGCGCGCCAGGCGCACGGCGAGAGGAGCCCTCTGTCGGGCCGGCGTACGCCGCCGACCCGGGCCTCGGCCGGATGCTACTCGAGCAGCATCATCAGCGGCGCGTGGATGACGACGCCGCGCTCGGCGCGGTCGGAGAGGCCATCGCCGTCGGTGTCGACGAGATTCGGGTCGGTGCCGAAGCGATGCTCGGCGAGGTTGTCGAGACCGTCGCCGTCGTTGTCGAGCCGGGCATCGTCGGGATCCCTCGGGTCCAGGTCGTGCTCGAGCTCGTAGGCGTCGGACATGCCGTCACCATCGTCGTCCGGATCGCAGGGATCGCCCAGGCCGTCGCCGTCGAGGTCGGTCTGGATCGGGCTGGCGGTGAGCGGGCAGTTGTCGCTGCCGTCCGGAACCTCGTCGAAATCGGTGTCCGCACGGTTCGGGTGGGTGCCGAGCGCCGCCTCCTCGGCGCTGGTGAGCCCGTCGCCGTCCGGATCCTCGTCGGCGTCGCTGGCGTCGAGCGGCGAGAGCCCGTTGAGGCGCTCGTAACGGTCCGACAGACCGTCGCCGTCGGTGTCGGCGAGATTCGGATCGGTGCCGAGATCCACCTCCTGACCGTCGCTCAGCCCGTCGCCATCGGTATCACGCCGAAACGGATTCGTGCGCGCCTCGTACTCCTCGAGATTGGTGAGGCCATCGCCATCGCCGTCCAATCCAGCGTCCGAGGCCGAGCCGGGACTCAGACCGTGGGTCGTCTCGAAGAGATCGGTCATGCCGTCGCCGTCGGTGTCGGTCTGATCGGCCAGGATGCGGATCGACACCGCCCCCGCGTACTCGTCCTCGACCGTCGCGGTGCTCGTGGTGGCGAGAACCGTCAGCGTCTCGTCGACGTCGTAGATGACCGGCGCGATGCGACGCACACGCGCGACCACCTGATGGGTCGCGCCACTGGCGAGGGTACCGACCGCGCATTCGAACGCCTGCGCCACGATCTGGCAGCCGGCGGGCCAGACGGTGAAGCCGATCACCTCCAGGTGCTCCGACGGGCTCTGCCGGAGCGCCACTTCGAGCACCGCCAGGCCTGAACCGACCGACGGTGCGACGTTGGTGGTCTCGATCGTCACCTCGACCACCTGGTCGAGGATCTCCGCCGCCGATGCCGTGACGTCGACCTCGAGTTGGGCGAGGTTCTCCACCGTCACGTTCTTCTGGAGACAGACCTCGCGCTCCTGCTCGTCGCTCATGCAGTAGGTGATGGTTCGCGGGCCGGTGGTCTCGTAGGTGTGCTCGCCGACCGCGCGGCCGGGGCCGGCGCCGGCCGGTGGCTCGATGACCTTGACGCCCTCGAGGAACGGCGGATCGCCGCCCTCACCGTCGGGATCCTCGTAGTCGCCGGTGAAATCCGTCGGCTCGCCCGCCCCCCATTGGACGCGTGCCTCGTGCGACTGCGCACCGTCGTCGCTGTACTCACCGTCGAGCACCACCGGGAAGCCACGACCGATCCGCGCGGGAAGATTGATCGCGACCACCCGCGGCGGGTCGTCGACCGGGGTCACCTCGATGAACACCTCCGCCTCGGCCGAGTCCTCCAACCCGTCGTTCACCCGGAATGCAAAGCTGTCGAGCCCGTTGAAGTCCGGCGCCGGCGTGTAGGTGCGGGTGGCGCCACTGCCGGTCAGCGTGCCGTGCACCGGCTGCCGCGTGATGCTGTAGGTCAGGGTGTCGAGACCGTTGAAGTCGACGCCCTCGATACCGTCGGGATCGTCGGCCTCGAGCAATACCTCGAGCGGCGTGTCCTCGGCGGTCTGGTGCTCCGCCCCGAAGGCCTCCGGCGGCCGGAAGTTGCGCGCCACGTCGACGGTCACCACGCCGACGTTGCTGGCGTCGAGCCCGTCGGTCGCACGATAGGTGAACGTGTCGGCGGCGGAATGGAAGTCGAAGCGCGAGACATAGCTCACGGTGACCGACTCGTCGGTGATGTCCTTGAACGGCGAGGTCTCGAAGACGTGGATGAACGACTCCTGCTGGTCGACGACGAAGAACTGGGTCGAGTTGACCGAAACGGCCTTCGGTGAGCCCATGTTGCCGAGCACGAAGCTCGGATTCTCGCCCTGGTTGATGCCGGTGCCGGTCGACGCCGCCTCGCCGGCGAAGGTGCCGTCGGATGAAAAGCGCTGGATCCGCTGGTTGGCTGAATCGGCGACGTACATCACGTCGTTCGGACCCATGGCGAGAAACGCGGGCACCGAGAACTGCCCGGGTCCCGGGCCATGGGTCTCGAACTGCAACCGGGTGCAGGTCGCGTCGGTGCAGCTGTAGCCCTTGCTGGTCCTCGTCGTCGCGTCGCACGCCTTGTTGGTGCTGGTCTCGCAGCGCCCCATCCAGCCGATGTAGGGATTGGGAACGAAGTTGCCCTCGGCGTCGAACGACGGCGGCCCGTACTTGTGGATGCGATCGGTGCAGGTGTCGGTGACGTAGAGCGCGCCCTCGCTGTCGAGCTCCATGGCGTAGCCGGTCCAGCTCCCGGTGCAGCTGCCGCTGACCAGCGTCTCGACGCCGTCGTTCAGCACGCCGAGGAAACGGTGCCCCATCCCGTTCCAGGAGTTCGACGCCGGATCCTCCAGATCGGGCCGGATGTCGAACACATAGACCCGCCGGCTGTCGTTCACGTAGACGACGCCCTCGTCGGTATCGACGCGGGCGTACTTGAAGTTGCTGTTGTCGATCCCCGGGGCGTCGGCGAAGGTGAACTTCCAGCGATCGACGTCGAACGAGGCCGAGTTCTGCGGGCCGACGAAGTCGGTGCGGAACTGCACCACGCTCAGCGTTCGGCTCGACCCCGAGCCCTGCAGCTCGACGGTGTAGAGATACCCGTCCGGATCGGCGACGAACGTGTCGTTGGTGCCCGGATACTCGATGTGACCGATGAACTGCCCCTCGGCGTCCCACTTCGAGATGCGGACCCCGTCGGCGTCGGCCCCGCCGGGCTTGCAGTCCCAAAACCGATCGATCAGGTACGACGTCCCGTCGTCGTCGACGCTGACGAAGACCGGCCGGTAGGGCCAGTCGATGCGGATTTCCTCGCCCTGACGGCACACGTTGTCGGTCATCCAGGCCACGCGGTTGTTGGACTGGAGGAAACCCTCACCGTAGGGGCCCGCGGGGCTGGTGCGGTAGTCCTCGATGAAGTACGGGTAGAGCGGCGCCACGAACTCGCCGTGCTGCGGGCGCTCGACGATCTCGAACGCGAGCGGGTCGACGCGACCGTCGAGGAGATCGGTATCGGTGCCGCGGAGCACGATGTCGACCGGCTGCGAGGTGAGCGTGCCGGCGCTCGCGTCGGCCACCGTCGGCGCGGTGTTGGTGCCCTCGAGCTTCACCGTGATGAGCTGCTCGGCGGTGGTGGCGTTCGGCGTCGGATAGCCATGGTCGGTCGCGGTCCAGATGACCGCCGTGCGGCTGCCCACCGGGAACTCGACCGGGCTGTCGCTCTCGATGGTCGGCGCCGGGTCGGCGAGGTCGACGACCCGCGGGAAGCCGAGCGCGACCTCCTCGGCGAGGATGCTCGAGACGCCCGCCGGCACCTCGACCACCTTGCCGGGCGGCGGCACCATGATCGGCGCCTGGGTGTCGGTCACCACGATGGTTTGGCTGGCGGTGACCTCGTTGAACCCGCCCTTGGCATTCACCGGTCCGTTGTCGCGCGCGGTCCAGGTCACCTCGGTCTCGCCGAGCGGCAGCACCGACGGCAGGTCGTTGCCGAGCGAGACCGCACGGCCGCAGGCATCGGTGGCGACCACGGTGTCGCGAATGGTGTCGCGCACCCGCTGCAGCGAGACGCCGCCGAAGTCGGTGGCCTCGAACGTGAGCGGGTACTGGACACCTGGCCGCGGCACCTCGACCTCGATGCTCGGCGGGTGGATGTCGAACACGGAGAAGAGCTGGACCTGCGAGTGCTCGGCGCCGACCTCCTCGGTCGCGGTGTAGAAGTCGGTGGCGAGCGCGGCGCCCTTGGCGACCTTCTTGAGGCACCCGGGCTTGTCGGCGGCACATTTCTTCACCGGCAGCTTCAGCAGGGCGACCAGCTTGTTGATTGCCTTCTTGAAGATGCCGGTCTGTTTCGCCGCATCGGCGGTGTCACCGGCGGTCGCCGCCGCCTCGGTCGCCGCCTTGGGCTTCGACAGCAGGCTGAGCGGCAGCAGCGCGGTCGGCACGCCGAGATCGAAGACCGGGTCGTAGATGGTGTAGGCAGCCCAGTCGATGCGGTTGGTACCGGCCGGCAGGCGCACGGTCTGCGTGCCGGGGATCGGCGCGATGTGCGGACTGCTGGCGATCAGCAGCACCTCGCTGTTGCCGTGCTCCACCGACGGTGAGCCGAGGGCGCCCCAGTCGGAGGGAAGCGGATCCCAGTCGAGCAGGCCGAACAGATTGCTGTAGCGGTACGCCCCCTGGGGCAGCTCGAAGTCGTAGCTGCAGCCGTCCTGCGAGTTCGGGGCCAGCGCGCGGTCGAGCGGGATCTCGAGCTTGGCGGGGATGAACTTGAGCGCCAGATTCGAGCCGAGCGCCACCGCGTCGGCGACGAAGGCGGCCGGCGGGCTGGTCACGATCCCGGCCTTGGTCGCCTGACGGTTGGTCACCGCCAGGGCAGTGATGCCCGGACCGAGCGTGCGGTTGCGTGCATCGGCCGCCGACACGAATCGGAAGTCGGCGATGGCGGTGTCGTCGCCGCCGGCGTCCTCGTCGAACCGGACCTCGACGAAGTCGAAGTCCGCGGTCACCCCGACGAAGGCGTTGACGGCGAGCGACGGCAGCGCGAGCGTGGCCCGTACGTTGCCCTGCGCGTCGACCAGCGAGATGCTCTCGCCGCCGGTGCCGTTGTTGTCGCGCAGCGTGAAGGCGAATCCGCGCAAGCTCCGGCCGTCGAGCACCCGCACACGCCAGTCGTCGTTCTCGCGGTTGTCGATGTCGCCGACCGAGAGCGCGTTGTCGAAGTTGGGAAGGTTCCCCGCGCCCTCGTCGTCGTCGAAGGTGAAGGCCGACTGCGACTCGACGGCGGACACCGAGAAGCCGATGTCGAGGCCGGTGGCGACGGCGCGGAAGGTGAGGCGCGGACCGACGCCCGAGTTGGCGCCCGGCGCCGTGGTGCGCTCGTCGGCCTTGGCGATGTTGGCGGCGGTGGTCTGGAACAGGCCGCTCTGGCCGACGGCGAGCTCGAAGGTGCCGAGGCTGGTGTGGAGGGTCGCGGCGGCACTCGCGATCAGGGGAAACACGAGCATCGGGAGCGCCGACGCAGCAGCCCAATGCGTCGGGCGTCGGGCTGCGCGCGGGCGAGCTCGTCCGGCGCGCGAGATCGAATGGAACATGTCTCTGGGGTTCCTCGCGGTTCCCGCCCCCGGCCGAGAACCGACGACGAACAGCGAGCCCCGGCCAGCGAGGGGCTCGGCGGAGTCGCGAGTGGTCCGGCCCACTCGCGACGCGTATGGTGCACGACCGAGCGGGGCCGTACTGCCAAGGCGGGCGCAAAAGTACCCATCCCGAGAAGGCACGGCAACCGCGGGCGGACTCGCGGCGCGCCCGAGGCACGAGATTCCCGTCGCCGTCGACGCCACCGTCGAGTCCACCGCGCACCGAACGTACGCATGATGGAGGGGCACGTGTCGCGCACCGAGTTCACCAACTGGGCGGGTCTGGTGCGAAGCCGCGACTGCGAGGTGCGGTCGGTTTCGACCATCGATGAGGTCCGCGCCGCGATCGCCGCCGCCAGGGCACGCCGCTGCACCCTGCGAGTCGCGGGCACCACGCATTCCCACGCGCCACTGGTGCAGGCCGACGGCGGAATCATCGCGCTCACCGACGGGCTGAGCGGAATGCCCCTGGTCGACCGCGGGTCCGCCGTCGCCCGCATCCCCGCCGGCACCAAGCTCGCCGCCGTCGGCGCACCGCTGTGGCAGGCGGGCTACTCACTCGCCAACCAGGGCGATGTCGACGTGCAGTCGATCGCCGGGCTCATCGGCACCGGTGTGCATGGAACCGGGCCGAGCCTTCCCAGCATCAGCGCGTCGGTGTGCGGCGCGCGACTCGTCGTCGCCGACGGCTCGTGCGTCGACACCGACGACGACCGCGACCTGCTGGAGGCCGCGCGCCTCAACCTCGGCCTGCTGGGCGTGGTGACCGAGGTCCGACTGCGGGTGATCCCCGCCTATCACCTGCACGCGCGGGACTGGTCGGAGCCGATCGCTCCGGTCATGGAACGCCTCGACGACCTGATCCACGAGGCACGGCACTTCCTGTTCTTCTGGGAGCCGAGAACCGACGAGGCGCGCTGCAAGCAGCTCCATCCCGCGCCCGGCCCGGTGGCCGCGGGCGTCGACGGCCCGGGGGAACGCACCGACCCCGCCTATCGCGTCTTCCCCGGCGACTGCGGCACCCCGCACACGGAGATGGAGTACTCGGTCCCGGCCGAGGAGGGTCCGGCGTGCTTCTGGCGCATCCGCGCCCTCATGCGCGAGCGCTTCCCCGACGTGGAACGACCGGTCGAGTATCGAACGGTGGCGGGCGACGACGGATGGATCAGCCCCGCCCGCGGCCGCGCCACGGTGGCGATCTCGATTCACGAGTCGTCGGACCGGCCCCACGAGGCGTTCTTCCGCACCGCCGAGCGCATCTTCCGCGAGCACCGTGGCCGCCCACACTGGGGCAAGGTGCACTATCTCGACGCCGCGAGCCTGGCGGCCGAGCACCCCGAGACCTGGGACCGGTTCTGGGCCGTCCGCGCCCGGTACGACCCCGAGGGGCGTTTCCTGAACCCGCACCTGCGCGCCGTCGGAGGCGTCTGAGCCGCGCCGCCGGGGCGCCGGGACCCGCGCTCAGCGGATGTGCCAGTCCTCGGTGAGCGGCTTCGCGCCCACCAGCTCGCCATACCCCGCGCCGGTCGTGCCGGTCGGCTCTGGCCCGAAGTAGCGCGGGTCGAGGGGCTCGGCCGCCGGCTGGTAGCGGACGTCGCACGACAGGCGTACTCGGCCGTTCGGGGAGACGTTGTCGAGGGCACCGTGGAGCAGGAGCATGCCGAAGACGATGACGTCCCCGGCGCCGAGATCACCAGTGAGGATACGCGTCGCGCGCGCCCGCGCCATCGCCACCGGGGTCTCGTCGTACGCCGCCCGCCGGCCGGTGTCGCGGGCGACGTCGAAACCGCGCTGGCTCTCGATCACGTCGGCGAAGCGATGTGAGCCCTCGAGCACGAACAGGGGCCCGTCCTCGATCGGAACGTCACCGAGCGC
Organism: Ectothiorhodospiraceae bacterium; assembly: GCA_024234875.1. Lineage (GTDB taxonomy): Bacteria > Pseudomonadota > Gammaproteobacteria > HK1 > HK1 > JACKNM01. The sequence goes on from JACKNM010000009.1 coordinate 35,734, forward strand.
GATCCACGCGGTCAGCACGCGGCTCGTCTCGCGGGTGAAGAATCCGGAGTCGCAGTGCACTCGCGTGTGCTTGCCGCGGCTGGCAGGGCGTAGGAACAGGAAGTCCTGCGCTCGCGACTCGGCATCCAGCAGGTCGTCCATGAGCCGATGCAGCCGCGCGCCATGGCTCACCCGCCGCAGCGCCCAGGTCTCCGACACCGAGCGCCAGAACGCGCCTCGGTCCGGATGCAGTGCGTCGCGTGTGCTGCGCCCGGTCGCGATCCCCTCGACCGGCGGATGCGCGATCTCGTCGACCGACGCCAGCCGCCCGAGGACCGCGGTGCGAGCGGCGACGACGTCCTCGCGCGGGAAGAAGCCGCTGGCGTAGAGGTAGCCGTCGCGCGCGAGCGCCTCGCGCAACGCCGGTGGGTCGCCGAGCAGCGCGCGGCTGTCGACCAGCGGACCGAGCAGGGACGGATCGACCGGCTCGCCGCGGGCGGTGGCGCGGAGCCGCGCGTTCCTGCTCCCGGTCTCGATGCTGCTCACGATGTCCACCCCCCGTCTGGCGTCGCGACTCGCGCGAGTGTGCCTCACGCGGACCCGAGGCGGAACCGCGGCCGCCGCAGCCCGGGCCGACTCAGACCTCGGTCACCGGCTCACCGTGATCGAGGCGGTCACCCCGGGGCTCGGAGGACTCGGCTCCGACCGCGCCCGGCTCGACGTACCCGCGAAGGATCGCGGCGGGAATCGCCTCGGGATGCAGCGGGCGACTGATCAGGTAGCCCTGGATCTCACCGCAACCGCGTTGACGCAGGGCCGCGAGCTGGTCCTCGTGCTCGACGCCCTCGGCCACCACCCGGAGCGCGAGGCTCTCCGCCATCGCGATGATTGCCGAGGCGATGGCTGCATCGCCGCTGTCGTTGACGATGTTGCGCACGAAGGACTTGTCGATCTTCACCCGGTCGACCGGGAAGCGCTTGAGATAGCTCAGACTCGAGTAGCCGGTACCGAAGTCGTCGATGCTGAGGTGGATGCCGAGGGCCTTGAGCGCATGCAGGGTGCGGATCGCGCCCTCGGCGTCCTTGGCGAGCAGACTCTCGGTGATCTCGAGCTCCAGCGCCGAAGGCGGCAGCCCCGACTCCGCCAGAATCCGCTGCACCACGCCGACGAAGCCCGGCTGCACGAACTGCACCGTCGAGATGTTCACCGCCACCCGGTCGAGCGGCACGCCCGCAACCTGCCAGGCACGGGCCTGCTCGCACGCCTGGCGCAACACCCACTCGCCGATGGTGACGATGGTTCCGTTCTCCTCGGCCAACGGAATGAACTCCGATGGCGAGACATCACCGATCTCCGGGCAGTGCCAGCGGATCAGCGCCTCGACGACGTCGATCTGCCCTGCCGCGGACTTGAGCTGCGGCTGGTAGAGCAGCGAGAGCTGATCACGCTCGATCGCGCGGCGCAGACTCTGGTCGATCAGCAGCCGCCGCCGCACCCCGTCCTCCATCCGCGGCTCGAAGAACCGGTACTGGTTCTTGCCGTCGCGCTTCGCCGCGTACATCGCCATGTCGGCCTGCCCGAGCAGGGTCGCGACCGAGTCGCCGTCGCGCGGAAAGAGGGCGATGCCGAGACTCGGCGTCACCAGCACCTCCTGGTCCTCGAGCCGAAACGGACGGGCGAGCGTGGCGAGCAGGCGCTCGGCGACGCGCGCCGCCTGCTCCGGCCCCTCGATGTCGGCGAGCAAGACCGCGAACTCGTCGCCACCGAGACGCGCGGCAGTGCCGCGCGGGAGGTCGTCGTCCGGGGCTCGTCCCACCAGGTCCCCTGCCCGAAGGTTGTGTTGCAGACGACCGGCGACGGCAGCGAGGAGCTGGTCGCCGGCGCCGTGCCCGAGTGTGTCGTTGATGCGCTTGAAATCGTCGAGGTCGAGATAGAGCACCGCGACGTGGGCACCACGCTGCGCGGCGTTGCGCAGTGCGAGGCCGACCCGCTCGCGGAACGACTCACGGTTCGGCAGTCCGGTCAGCCCGTCGTAGAACGCGAGGCGACGAATCCGCTCCGCCGCCCGCTCACGCTCGGTGACGTCCTGGGTCGTTCCCGACAGCCGACGGACACTGCCGTCCGCATCGCGCACCGGCACCGCGAAGTGCGCCACCACGCGCTCCGTGCCGTCGTCGAGCGTCACGCGGTGGGTCAGCTCGCCATCGGGTCCGTCGTGCCAGGCGCTGGCGAACCACGCCTCGACGCGATCGCGGTCGTCACGGTTGACGCACGACACCAGGTCCGAGAGCGAGCCCACGGCTGCCAACGCGTGACCGAGGACGTGGGCGGTGTCGCCCGACCATTCCATCACCGTGCCGCCATCCTCTACCGTCCAGCCGACGAGGCGCGCCATGCGCTGGGCGTGCACGAGCTGCTCTAGCGTCTCGTTCGCGCGGCGCAGGTAGCGCATCCGCTGGCAGAGGATTCCCCAGTGCACCGGCTTGGAGGTGAAGTCCGTGGCCCCCGCGGCGAAGGCCGCGTCGATCGCGGCGTCGTCCTCGTGCGCGGTCATCATCATCACCGGCACCGCGCTCAGGGCGCTGGTACGGCGCATCTCGCGACAGGTCGCATAACCGTCCAGCCGCGGCATCTCGACATCGAGCAACACGACGTCGGGGCGCTGCCGACGCATGCGCTCGAGGGCGACGACACCGTCCTCCGCCTCGATCACCTGCCAGCCAGCGGCCCTCAGCACGTGCGCGGCCACCATTCGACCGACGCTGTCGTCGTCCACCACCATGACCAGCATGGAGCGGTGCGCGGCGTCGGGTTCCTGCGTCGTCATCGCGCGCTCCGGTGGTGGTCGACCGCACCGAACCCGGCCATGGCGCCGAGGCAGCCCGCCGCAGCGCCCGCCGCTCCCGCCAGGCGCTCAGCCACGACGGGTACGGAGCACGCGCTCGAGCTCGCGCTCGAGCTCGTGGATGGTGAACGGCTTGCGCAACAGCACCGGCTCGATGGGGCCGCGCTCGTTCTCGTAGATGTGGTCCTCGCTGTAACCGGACATCAGCACCACCTCGAGCTCGGGGTGCTCGGCCCGTAGCCATCGCGCCAGATCCACACCCGTCTCCTCGCCCGGGAGGACGACGTCCGACAGCACCAGATCGAAGGCAGCGGACGCGGCCAGCACGGCCCGCGCCTCGGCCGCGTCCCCGACGTCGCTGACCACGTACCCGATGATCTCCAGCATGTCCCGGACCAGGCCACGCAGACCGACCTGGTCCTCCACCAGCAGCACGCGCCGTGCGTCCGGCGAGACCTCAGCGTCGGCGATCGCCGGCGCCGGCGGCTTCTCCGACGCGTCGCCCGACGGCTCCACCCGCGGCAGGTAGATCGACACCGTGGTGCCGGCGCCGAGCGCGCTCTCGATCACCGCATACCCGCCCGACTGCCGCGCGAAGCCGTAGACCATCGACAGGCCGAGCCCACTCCCCTCGCCGACCGGGCGCGTGGTGAAGAAGGGGTCGAAGGCGCGCTTGCGCGTCGCGGGGTCCATGCCGACCCCGGTGTCGGAGACCGAGAGCACCACGTACTCGCCTGGCTCGACGTCCCAGTCGGTGCCCAGGTGGTCGACATCGAGCCGCTGATTGCGACAGCGAATGAGCACCGTGCCGCCCTCGGGCATCGCCTGGCGGGCGTTGTTCGCGAGGTTCAGCAACGCGGTCTCGACCTGCCCGCTGTCGGCCACCGTGCCCCATCGGTCGGGGTCGATCTCGGTCGACACCACGATGCCCTCGCCGAGAGTGCGCCCGAGCAGCGCCTGCATGCTCTCGACCAGCTCGCCGAGATCGACCGGCCGCGGGCGCAGGTGCTGCATCCGCGAGAACGCGAGCAGGCGCTGGGTCAGCTCCGAGCCGCGCGCCACCGCCTGCATGATCGTCGAGGCCTTGGCCTCGACCTTGCCGCGGCCGAGCGCCAGCAGCTCGGCATTGCCGAGGATGACCGCCAGCAGGTTGTTGAAGTCGTGCGCGATCCCGCCGGTGAGCTGACCGATCGCCTCCATCTTCTGCGCCTGCATGAGTTGCTGCTCGAGGGTCTTGCGCTCGGTGATGTCGGCTCGGATGGAGATGAAGCGGCCCGACGACGCCCGGCAGGTCCAGGTCTCGATCCAGCGCCCGGTGCTTTGCTGGTAGTGCCACGGGCGCGGCGACGGCGACCGGAACGACTCCATGCGCCAGCGCAGGTAGGCCTCGCCGTCCGCGAAGCCGAGACGCTCGGCCAGCGTCTGGGCCGACGGGCGCACCAGATCCTCGAAGCGCACCCCGGGAACCACCAGCTCCCGATTCAACGGGAACGCCGCTCGGTAACGCTCGTTGCAGAGCTCGAGACGCTCGTCCGGGCCGAAGATCGCGAACCCCACCGGCATCGCCTCGAGGCCCTCGCGCAGCAGCATCTCGGATTCACGACGCGCGGCCTCGGCGCGCTTGCGGTCGCTGATGTCGTGCGCCTGACCGTCGATTCCGATCAGATCACCCTTCGCGCCGCGGCGCAGGCGCAACGAGATCACCGCCCAGACCTCGGCGCCCTTGGCGCCGCACAGACTCGCCTCGTACTCCACGACCTCGCTGTCGCCACCGAGAAGCGATTGCAGGTGGTGCGACCAGTCCTCGGGTCGACGGTGCAGGGTGTCGAGGGTACGACCGACGAGCACCCGCGGGTGGTAACCGAGGAGGTCGGCCAACGCGGGTGCGAGCGCGACCAGCTCGCCGGTCACGGTCGCGGTGAAACCGCCTCCGAAACGATTCGAGGGTGGCGGACCACCCGTCTCCTGGATGGTGCCGAGGATCCGCAGCGCACGCCCGTCGCTGCCGCGCTCGACCGCCTCGGCCTGACGTAGCCGCATCAGCGCGCCGTCGGCCCGGCGCACGCGATACTCGAACGGATCGCAGGTGCCGACCGCGGTCGGCGGCGCGAGCCAGTGCTCGCGCGCGCGCGTGTCGCGCGCGTCGATCATCGCGGCGAAGGTGGTCACGGTCAGTCGGCTGTCGATGGGCAGACCGAGCAGACGCAGGCACTGCTGCGACCAGCGCACGGCGCCAGTCTCGAGATCGCGCGTCCACACCCCGATCCCGGCCAACGCCTCGACCGCCGCGAGCCGGCCGGGCACCTCGCCGTCCGCCTCGGTTCCAGTCGACTGGTGGTCGGCCGTACCCGGGCCGCTCGGGTCCAATGCAACAGTCGAGCGTGCCATGCTCAGAAAACGTCTCCCTTGCCACCGCGCCGGCTCGCGTCGACCGCAGCGATTACCCGGGTGGCACCACGCACACCGCGCCGGCGGGGTCTGACTGGCGCCCCGCACGCGCTCGTTACCTATCGGCCCTCGCGCGCAGCGCCTTGAGGGACCGCGCGGCGCCGACACAATTCTGCGACAGTTCAAGGCACCGAGGCCGCTGCCGATACCCTCGCACCACGGAAAGGCGAGCAGGCACGGTCAACCTGCCCCGGCGGCGACGACACGACGCGTGCCGTCGCGTCGTCGAGCCGCGCCGCCGAGTCCGAGCGGATGCCACTCATGACCAGTGCCGACAGCCCATCGACCGCGATGTCCGCGGCGACCACCGCGAGCCCCGATTTCGACGGGAGCGCGTTTCGCGCCACCGAGGCCGCCCGCCACATCGCCACCCGCGGGCGGGTCGGCGGCCTCGCGTACGTCGCCATCTGGTTGGTCATCTGCGCCTCCACCGAGCTCGGCGAGGAGACCACGCTCGCCCTCGCCGCGACCGTCGTGCTCGGTAGCGTCGGCGGTCTCCGGCTCGCGCTCGCGCTTCGCTTCGAGCGCCTCTACCCCGCCGACCCGCAACGCTGGCGGAACCTGTATGCGACCACCGTGCTGGTGCTCGGTCTGGTCTGGGGCACGCTGTTCGCACACGCGATGGCGAGCCATCCGCTGCAGTGGGCGTCCTACATGATGATGCTCACCACCGCCGGGCTCGCGGCGGGCGGCGCCATCGGCCTCATCGCCGACCTCACCGTGCTGCGGGCCCATGTGGTCGCGATCACCGTGCCCGGCGCGATCGCCGCCTTCGCGATCGGGTCGGTCGAGGGAGCGGCGCTCGGCTGTCTGCTGCTCTTCAACACCACCTTCCTGCTCGTCATCGGCAAGCAGTCGAACCGTGAGTATCTGACCGCTCTCGACAACACCATCCTCCTCGCGCGCCGCGCCGAGGAGCTCGAGCTGGCCCGGCGCAGCGCCGAGCAGGCCGACCGTGCCAAGACCCGCTTCCTCGCCAACATGAGCCACGAGATCCGCACTCCCATGAACGGCGTGCTCGGCATGGCCGAGCTCCTCGAGGAGGAGACCGACGCCGAGGAGCGCAGCCGCAGCCTCACCACGCTGAAGCGCTCGGCGAGGGCACTGCTCGGGATCATCGACTCGGTGCTCGATCTCTCGAAGATCGAGGCCGACATGCTGAGGCTGGAGCAGGCCCCGTTCGTCCCGGCGAGCGTGGTCGACGACGTCTGCCACCTGTTCGCGGCCAATGCGCGTCGGGGCGGGATCACCATCGAGCGCGAGATCTGCCCGCTCGCCGACACGCGCGCGGTGGGCGACTCGCATCGGCTGCGCCAGGTGCTGACCAACCTCACCTCGAACGCGGTGAAGTTCACCGAGCGCGGCTGGGTCCGCATCGCGGTGCGCGCGGTGAGCGAGGACGACACCGCGCTGACCCTTCGCTTCGCGGTCCGCGACACCGGGCCCGGCATCCCGCGTGACGCGCTCGCCCGGGTCTTCGACGCCTTCGAGCAGGCCGACACCTCGACCACCCGCCGCCACGGAGGGACCGGGCTCGGCCTCGCGATCTCGCGCCGCCTGGTACGGCTGATGGGCGGCGAGATGAGGGTCGAGAGCACCGTGGGCGAGGGCTCGGAGTTCAGCTTCGAGCTTGCGCTGCCGAAGGCCGCGGGGGAGTTGCCGAGCCGACCGCGAGTCCCCGCGGCGGCCGGCGAGGCCGACGGGTTGCGCGTGCTGGTGGTCGAGGACAACGCGGTCAACCAGCTCGTGGCCGGGCGGTTCCTACGCCGGCTCGGCTGCGACTGGGAAGCGGTGCCGAGCGGTGGGCCGGCGGTCGAGGCCTGTACCCGCGATTCGTACGACCTGGTGCTCATGGACTGCGAGATGCCGGGAATGGACGGCTTCGAGGCGACCCGCCGGATCCGCGCCGCCGAGCGACGCGGCGGCAGACCGCGCCTGCCGGTGGTCGCGCTCACCGCGCACGCCATGAGCGAGCACCGCGAGCGTGCGCTCGCCTGCGGGATGGACGACTTCCTCACCAAGCCGTTCACGATCGAGCAGCTCTGCGACGTGCTGTCGCGCAACGCCCGCCCACGCGAGCACGCACCGGCGGACGGCGAGTCGGTGCCTCGCGTCACCGCCGAGGCGTCCGCTTGAGCCGTCACGTCGGATCGAATCTCGAACGGCGGTCGGGCGAGCGACAGATGCTACCGTCCGACCCCGACTTCGCAGCCACCGAGTCCGCGTCCCACATGGCAGCACGCGGCCGGGCCGGCAGCGTCCTCTACGCGGCCATCTGGTTCCTCGTGTGCGTGGCGACGGAGCTGTCCGAATGGACCTCCGGCGCCTCGGTGGTCGGCGCGTGCTTCGTGCTCGTCGGTGCGCTGAGGCTTGCGCTCGGCGTCTGGTTCGACCGCCTCTACTCGCCCTCCCCGCGGCGTTGGCATGCGCTCTACACCACCACCGTGCTCGTGCTCGGGGGCGTCTGGGGCGTCTCCCTGGCGCTCACCTTCGTCCACTACGGGTTGGCCTGGACCTCGTACGTGATGCTGCTGGCCAGCGCCGGTATCGCGGCCGGCGGTGCCGCCGCACTCGCCTCCCGTCTGCCCTTGCTGCGCGCCTACGTCACGGCGATGTTGCTACCGGGTGTGTTGGCCTGCCTCCTGGTCGGCTCGATCGAGGGCATCACGGTCGGGGTTCTGCTCGCACTGGATGCCGGCTTCCTGATGCTGATCGGCAAGCAATGGCACGACGAGTACTGGGCCGCCCTCGACAACACCGTCCTGCTCGCGGTCCGCGCCGCCGAGCTCGAGCAGGCACGACACGACGCCGAGGCCGCCGATCGGGCGAAGAGCCGTTTTCTCGCTTCCATGAGCCACGAGATCCGCACCCCGATGAACGGCGTCCTGGGCATGACCGAGCTGCTGCGCCGTGCCCCGCGGGGTCCACGGGTCGAGGAATATCTCGCCACCCTCGAGCGATCGGCGCGCTCGCTGCTCTCCCTCGTCGACTCGGTGCTGGACCTCTCGAAGATCGAGGCCGAGATGCTCCACCTCGAGGCGGTGGCCTTCGACCCACGCGAGGTGGCGAGCGACGTTCGCGACCTGTTCGAGGCGACCGCGAGTGGCAAGGGGGTGGCGCTGCACCTGGCGGCGGAGGATTCACTCCCGCGACTCGTGCAGGGCGATCCGCATCGGTTGCGGCAGGTGCTCTCGAACCTGGTGTCGAACGCGGTCAAGTTCACCTCGAGCGGCACCATCGAGATCTGCGTGCGGGAGCTGCGAATCGATGCGGGCCACGCCGATCTCCGCTTCGAGGTCCGAGACACCGGGCTCGGGATCGCGGCGCCCGCCCTCGCCCGAATCTTCGAGGCCTTCGAGCAGGCCGACTCCTCGACCACCCGCCGCCACGGTGGTACCGGCCTCGGTCTGACCATCTCGCGCGAGCTGGTCGGCCTGATGGGCGGGACGCTTCGGGTCGAGAGCGAGCTCGGCCACGGCACCCGGTTCTGGTTCGACCTCGCCCTCCCGCGACCCGACCCGGCGTCGGTGACCGCGCCCGCCGCGGACCCGATTGGGGTACCGTCGGTCCTCGGCCTCAAGGTGCTGGTGGCCGAGGACAACCCCGTCAATCAGGTCGTCGTCCAGAGTTTCCTCGAGGTCCTCGGCTGCGAGTGGCATTGCGTCGACAGCGGAGCGGCGGTCGCCGACCTGGTGGCGGACGGCACGTTCGACGCGGTGCTGATGGACTGCGAGATGCCCGAGGTCGACGGCTTCGAGGCCACGCGCCAGGTGCGTGCTCGCGAGGCCCGCGAGGGAGGACGGCGCGTTCCCGTGGTGGCCCTCACCGCGAGCGCCACCAGCGCCGACCGGGATCGGGCTCGCGCCGCGGGCATGGACGCATTCCTCACCAAGCCCTTCACCGCCCAGCAGCTCACCGACACCCTCCTCGCTCACACCGGGGAGCGCCGCCCGGCAACGGCGGAGCCAGCGCACCCCTCGCACCACGCGATGGCCTGAGCGCGGCGGCGCACGCGGCCGCCTCCGCCGCCGCGAGGAGGCCGGGAACCGGCTGCCGATCAACGGTCTGCGGGCGGGCTTGAAGCGTGCGGCATCACCGTTCAGTCTGAACACGCCCCGCCGCGGAGAGCCGTTGCGTTGCGCGCCGTCTCGATCGTCCTGTGGGTCGCCTCGTCATTCGGCCTCGCCGGGCTCGCGCCTGCGCAGACCACCGTGATCTCGGTGCCGATGACCCACCTGCGGACCGGCTTCGGCTCCGGCGAGCCGTACCGGGCCCAGACCTTCGTCGCCCCGGGCGGGATGGCGCGAGACCTGTCGGTGGTGCTCGGCAGCACGCCGACCGAGGGCGGCCTGGACTTCCGCATCCTCCTCACCGAGGTCCAGCCCGGCGCCGACTTCCACCCCGGTGCGGTGCTGGTCGAGGGTCCGGTCCAGAACCTCCCCCAGAGCTTCGAGCCCGGCGGACGCAGCTACGCGCTGGGGCTCGGGTGTCTCCCGCTCACGCCTGGGCGCACCTATGCGTGGGTTCTCGACGCCTTCGAGGGCAGCCTGACCGACTTCGCCAGTGCGTCGACCGGGCTCAACCTGCTCGACCCCTACGCCGCTGGCCGCGCGTTCTCGCTTCCCGGCCCCTTCTCCGCCGCCAGCACCCGCGAGTCGCACTTCGCCAGTCAATGGATGGAGCAACTCGGGGTCGACTGGAGCTTCGAGCTGACCTTCGCCGACGTGTGCTTCGCCGCCAGCGAGTATTTCCCCCTGGCGCCGGGAAACCGATGGACCTACCGGGTCAACGGGGCGTCCGAGGTCACGGACGTCGTCGGCGCCGCCCCGGTCGAGATCGAGGGCGTCCCGACCCTCGCCATCGCGCGCAGCGACGGCAGCACCGTGTACTACACCAACGACAGCGCTGGCGTGCGCCTGCACGGTGAGCGTGTCGTCGACCTCGACCTCGGCGATGGCGTCACGCGGACCCTGGTCGGAACCTACATCCCGCCGATGGTGGTCGGTCGCTCGGGCGCGACGCCGGGGGACGAGGTCGCGAGCAGCGGGATCATCGAGGCCACCGTGAGCGGCATCGGCACCCTGGTGTTCGACTACACCGCCCACACCATCGTCGGTGCGGCGACGACCACCACCGTCCCCGCCGGCACCTTCGACACCGTGCGCAGCACCACCGTGGTGACGAGCTCGGTCGACCTGCTCGGCCAGACGCTGCGTCTCGAGAGCACCCAGACCATGGACCTCGCGCGCCATCTCGGCCCGGTCCGCATCAGCGAGCAGCTCGAGGGCGAGGCCGCGGACGTCTGGGAGCTCACGGCGCTCGCGATCGACACCGACGGCGACGGGGTCGACGTGCTGGTCGACAACTGTCCGACGGTGGCCAATGCCGATCAGGCGGACCGCGACCGCGACGGTATCGGCAACGCCTGCGACCGGGTTTCCGATATCGCCACCATCCTGCCCGCGATCCTCGATCTGCTCGAGTGACGGCGGGACGGCGATCCGGATGCCTGACCCCGCCCCCGCCCCCGCCGTCTCCGCGCGCGCCGCCGCGACCGACGACGATGCCCTCGCAACGCTCGCCGCTCAGGTCGACGGCGGCCGCGCACTGGTGATCGGCCCGCCGGGGTGCGGCAAGTCGACCCTCGTGCGCCGCCTCGCGGCAGGCCTGGTCGCACGGGGCCATGTCGTGCACTGCGTCGGCGCCGACCCCGGCTCGCCTGCCTTCGGCGCCCCAGGCGCGGTGTCGCTCGCGACGTGGGCGCGGTCGGCGTGGCGGGTCCTCGCGCTGGAGGCGGTGTGCTCGCTCGACGCCGGTCGCTTTCGGCAGCCACTGGTCGACGCGGTGCGGCGGTTGCTGTCCCGCCCGGAGACCACCGCCGCCGGTCGCGGGTCCGTGCTGCTGGTCGACGGCCCCGGCGTCGTCCGGGGGGTCGCCGGCGCCGAGCTCTGCAGCGCGCTCCTCGGGGCCGTCGACGCAACCGTCGTGGTGCGTGTCGATCGTGGCTCGACGCCGCCATTGCTCGCCGCCGCCCTTCGCACCAGCGGCCGGACGGTGGTCGCAGTGGACGCACCGGCGGCGGCGCGCCGGCCGGGCAAGGCATCGCGGGCGCGCACGCGAACCGCGCGCTGGGACGCTCACCTCGCCGACGCCGGGTTGCACCGCGTCGATCCCCGGGCGCTCGCAGTGACCGGCACCCCGCCGCCACTCGCGGCGCCCGCGCAATGGATGGGAAGGCAGGTGGCGGTGCTCGCCCCCGGCGCGAGGACCCGCGCCCTCGGCGAGATCGTCGAGTCGACGCCGAACGGGCTGTCGATCCGGGCCGCCGTCGCGCCCGCGGCCGACGACGCGCTGCTGGTGCGCGACGCGCGCCGTGACGAGCGCGGCATGCTCGGCACCGCCGGACCCGACGCGGCCGACGCGGTGCGCCACCTGCCGCCGGCGGATCTCGTGCCCGGGCTGCACTCGCCCACCGGACCACGGCCGATGGTGCGCGCCGGCGCGCTCGCGGCGGTGCTGGTGAACGGGGTGCTGGGCGACCCCCTGCTGCACATTCGGCTGCAGCACCGCCGCCGCAGCCTGCTCCTCGACGCCGGCGAGGCCGGGCGCCTGCCGGCCCGCATCGCCCATCAGGTGAGCGACCTCTTCCTCACCCACGCGCACATGGATCACATCGGTGGCTTTCCCTGGCTGATCCGCGCCCGTCTGGGCGTGCTCCCGGCGCTGCGGGTGTTCGGGCCCTCCGGGACCATCGACAACATCCGTGGCCTCCTCGCCGGCTTTCTCTGGGACCGCATCGGCGACCGAGGGCCACGCTTCGAGGTGGCCGAGGTCGACGGCGAGCGGCTGACCCGAGTCGCCCTGCGCGGTGGCGCGGAGGCCGAGCCCCTGCCTCCCGCGCGCGCCATCGACGGGGTGCTCGTCGACGAGGCCGATCTCCGCGTGCGCGCGGTCGCGCTCGACCACGGCTTCGGCACGCGCGTGCTCGCGTTCGCGGTCGAGACCCCGGCCGCCTGGAAGGTCCGCAAGGAGCGGCTGACGCAGAGCGGACTCACGCCGGGGCCGTGGCTCACCGAGCTCAAGTCCCTGGTCGCACGCGGCGAGCAAGACGTCGACCTGGTGCTACCGAACGGACGACGCGCCCGCGTCGGCGACCTCGCCGACCAACTCCTGATCGCCGCCGCCGGCACGCGCCTCGTCTACGCCACCGACCTCGCCGACACCGAGGCCAACCGCCGCGCGCTCGGCGACCTCGCGGCGGGCGCCCACACGCTGTTCTGCGAGGCGAGCTTCCGCCGACACGACGCCGACCAGGCGCGGCGCACCGGTCATCTCACCACCGACGCCTGCGCCGCCATCGCTGCCCGCGCAGGCGTCGAGCGACTGATCCCGTTTCACTTCTCGCGGCGCTACGAGCGCGAGCTCGCCGCCGTCTACGACGAGCTACGCGAGGGCTTCTCGCGCACCATCACCCCACCGAGCCGTGAGCTGGATGCGTGGGACGGAGAGGATGGCTGACCGCGCCGGCTCCACACTCACCGCGGCGCGGGCTCGACGAAGTCCTCGGCGTCGAACGGGAAGGCCGGATAGACCGCCGGGCCGCGCTCGGAGACGTACGCGAGGCTCGACATGTCGGCCATTCGCATCGGGTAGAGGACACCGTCGAGATGGTCGTGCTCGTGCTGTAGCAATCGAGCATGAAAGCCGCGGGCGACGTACTCGGTGACCGTGCCGTCGAGGCCCGAGTAGCGGAACCGGATGGTGCGGTAGCGCGGCACCTGGCCGCAGAGATCCGGCAACGACAGGCAGCGCTCCCAGTAGAGCTTCTTCTCCTCGCCCATCGGCTCGAGGACGGGATTGACGACCACCGTCCAGGGGATTGGTGCCATCCGCGCCCCGGGCGGCATCACGGTGTCGCGCACACGATAGACGAACATGCGCACCGACTCGTGGACCTGGGGCGCGGCGATGCCGTTGCCGCCGATGTCCTCGCAGGTGTCGACGAGGTCGCGCGCGAGCCGCGCCACCTCGGGGTCGGTCGGATCGGCGATCGGCGCCGCCACCTGCCTCAGCACCGGGTGCCCCATGCGGGCGATCTTGCGTATGGCCATGCGCGTCGTCCTCCCTCGATGACTGGCTCGCGACCGCCGCTCGGCAGCCCGAGCGCGCGATTGTCGGTCGCCGCCGTCGCGGTCGGCAACGCCACGCCGTGACCCGGGGTCACGGCAGCGACGTCACGGGTTGACGCGCTCGACGCGCACCACGAGCATCGGCACATGCGGTGGTCCAACGGCCCCGCGCCGAGCGGAGGGAGCACGATGCGCCGATCCACGCTCTTGCCGACGCGCATCGCGCGGCGTCGCGCCGTCCCCGGTGGGACGGCGTGAGCACCGGTCGCCCGAGCGCCCTCGCCGCCTTGCTCGGCCAGGCGCGGGTCGCGTTCGAGGCCGCCGACGTGCGCGCACCGGCACGCGACGCTGGCCGCTGGCTCTTCGACACCCTCGCCACCCCCGGAGCACCGGCGCCACCCGCGCCGGGCACCGCGGTGCCGGTCTGCGCGCACCTCGACCCCGCGCTCGCGACCGCTCGCGGCCTCGGCGGCCCGATCGCGCACGCCGCCGAGGCCATCGCCGCGCTCGCGCCGGCGTTGTGCTGGCGGCTGCGGGCCGGCACACCGGCTGACGACCCGTTCGCCCGAGCCCACGGCAACGCCGAGCTCGTCGGTCGTGCCGGGCTCGAGCGGCGCCTCGATGTCACCGTCGGGCTGAGCCTGGTCGCACCGGGCACGACCTACCCCGACCATCACCACCCGCCGGAGGAGATCTACGTCGTGCTCTCGGCCGGAGAGTGGCGTCAGACCGACGGCCCGTGGCACGCGCCGGGACCCGGCGGTGTGGTCCACAACCCGCCCGGCATCGTGCACGCGATGCGCGCCCTCGACACCCCACTGCTGGCGCTCTGGTTGTTGCGCATGTAGCACCACCCCTGGTGCCCGATCCCCCGGATCCGCTACGTTTGCGCCCCGTTGCCCGCGCCGCCCGGCAGCGGGCCGACCCGATCGCGAGGAGGGCCCGGATGACGACCGAGAACGCCGCGCGGAGCGCCGCCGCCGATGGCGAGCGCCACGTCCACGACCCCGGCCGAGTGACCACGCTGGCGGCGGAGGTCCGGCGCGGCTCGACCACCGCCACCGCGCTGGTGGAGCGATATCTGGAACGCATCGAGGCGGTCGAGCCGGCGGTCTGCGCCTGGCGAGTGGTCGATGCCGAGCGCGCGCTCGCCGAGGCGGGGGTGCTCGACGCCGAGACCCGCGCCGGCCATCTGCGGGGACCACTCCACGGCGTGCCGGTGGCGGTCAAGGACATCATCGACGTCGAGGGCCTGCCGACGCGCTGCAACAGCCCGGCGCTCCAGGGCCGGCCGCCGGCGAGCGTCGACGCCGCGGTGGTGACCGCGCTGCGTGCCGCCGGGGCGGTGATCCTCGGCAAGGCGCACACCACCGAGTTCGCGTTCTTCGATCCGTCACCGGCAAGGAACCCACACCACACCGGACACACCCCGGGCGGCTCGAGCAGTGGCTCGGCGGCGGCGGTGGCGGCCGGGATGGTGCCGGGAAGCCTCGGCACCCAGACCGTCGCCTCGGTCAATCGACCGGCGGCCTACTGCGGCATCGCCGCCTACAAGCCGAGCAGCGGCCTGCTCCCGACCCACGGCGTGACACCGCTCGCTCCGGTATACGACACCGTCGGCTTCTTCGGCTGGAACGTGTCCGACGCCACCGCGCTGTTCGAGGCGGTGTGCCCGGCCCACGCCGCCGCGGCCCCGGCTCCGCCGGGGGATCGGGCGCTGCACGTCGTGCGCCTCGAGGACCCGCTGCTCGACGAGGCGACGCCGACCGTCACCGCGCGCGTGGTCGAGGCCGCGAGCCGAATGCGAGCGGCCGGTCACACCGTCGAGACACGGCGCTCGTGCGTCGCCTTCGAGTCGATCCGGGCCGACCAGTACACCTGCGCCATGCACGAGACCGGGCGCGTGCATCGCGCGCTGCTCGATCTGGAGCCGGGTCGACTGGGCGCCAAGCTCCGCGAGGCGATCGAGCACGGGCTCACCATCGACCACGCCACCTACCGGGCGGCCCGCGCGCGCATCGACGCCGCCCGCCACGAGCTGTTCGTGGCGCTGGCCGACGCCGATGCGGTGCTCTGGCCGGCGGCGCCGGACACCGCGCCACCGGGGCTCGCCTGGACCGGCGATCCGCGTTTCATCTCGCCGTGGACCGCGCTCGGTGGGCCGATCGTGACGGTGCCGGTCGGGGTCGGGGACGACGCGCTGCCGATCGGTGCCCTGCTCTGCGGGGCGCCCGGGCGTGACCGCGCGTTCGCCAGCATCGCGAGAAGGCTCGCGGCAGCCCTCGGCCGTTAGGCCGGCAGGGGACGGGCGAGGAGCGCCAGCCGGGCGCCCGCTCAGTCGGCCGACAACGCCTCGACGAACCGCGCCAGGACCGGCGATCGGTTGTCAGCGCGCCACGCCGCGGTGGTCGCGACCTCGACGCCGACGTCGGCCAGCGGTCGGACCACCACGTCCGCTGGCCGATACCGGCGCGCGCCGCCATCCACGTACACGGTCACCCCGAGCCCGGCCGCCACCAGCCCGAAGATGCCGTCGCTGTTGTAGGCCTCCTGCACCACCCGCGGGGTGAACCCGACGGCGCGGCAGGCGTCGTCCACCAGGCGGCGGAACGGTGCCCAGGCCTCGAGATTGCCGAGCACGAACGGCTCGTCGCGCAGATGGCCGAGCGGGACTCGCTCGGCCGCCGCGAGCCGGTGGGCCGCCGGGAGGACCACGCACAGCCGCTCTCGCCGAACCACGACGCTGCGAACGCCCGGCGCGTCGAACGGCCCGATCAGGAATCCGATGTCGACCTCGCCGGCGAGCACGGCCTCGCGCTGGCGCTCGGTCCAGAGGTGGCGCAGGGTGATCTCGACATCCGGATGGGTCGCCCGGAAGCGGGCGAGGATGGCCGGCAGCGGGCCGTTGATCGCGAAGTCCATGTAGGTCACCGAGAGATGCCCGACGGTGCCCTCGGAGACCGCGCGGGTGCGGTGCACCGCGCGGTCGGCGGCGGCGAGCGTCGCCCGCGCCTCCGGCAGCAGCACCCGCCCCGCCTCGGTCAGCCGCACGTTCCGGGTCGAGCGCTCGACCAGCCGCGCGCCCAACCGCGCCTCGAGCTGGGCGATGGTGCGACTGAGTGCCGGCTGGGCCACGTGCAAGCGCTCCGCCGCGCGGCGGAAGTGCAGGGATTCCGCGACCGCCACGAAGGCGGCGAGATGACGCAGCTCGATGCCCATGAGGCATCAATCTACCGAAACTCGATATTGGATGCGCAAGCCGCGAACGCGTAGCGTGACCGACCGTCCGCGCCGTCGCGCGCGTCGCTCGCAGGAGGCATCTCCGATGGCAACCACCAGTCCCGAGGTCAAGGCCGCGCTCGAGACCATCTTCGCGGCCGACTCCGACATCTATCAGGGCCGCGGTTTCCAGCGCCGCATCGGCTACGGCACCCGCCCCGCCCTGCTGGTCATCGACATGGCCAATGCCTGGACGCGGCCGAACCACGCCTTCAGCTGCGACGACATGGACACCATCATCCCCGCCAACCAGGCCCTGCTGACGGCGGCGCGCGCCAAGCGCATCCCCATCGTGTTCACCACCACTGCCTATCAGGACCCGCGCGGCCCACGCTCCGACACCGGCCTGTGGCACATGAAGATCCCGGTCGAGACCCTGCTCGAGGGGTCGCCCGAGGCGGCCATCGACGCTCGCCTCGACCCGCAGCCCGGCGAGCAGGTCATCGTCAAGAAGCGCGCCAGCGCCTTCCACGGCACCTATCTCGCCGGCTATCTCCGCGCGCAGCGGGTCGACACCGTGATCATCACCGGCGTGACCATGGCCGGCTGCGTCCGTCATTCGACCGAGGATGCCATCGCCGAGGGGTTCCGCCCGATCGTGGTGCGCGAGGCGGTGGGCGACCGCGTCCCCGGGGTGGTGGAGTGGAACCTGTTCGACATCGACGCCAAGTTCGGCGACGTCGAGCCGCTCGCCGACGTGGTGCGCTATCTGGGCGAGCTCCAGGCGCTCGCCAACGACTGAGCCGCTCGGGACTCGCGCCGGCGCGCCCCCATCGCGCCGGCGCGAGGTCTTGCCCGGGGTCGGGCACCTGGGCAATGCTCGCGGCCTGCCCCGCAGCGAGGACTGCCCGATGCCCAGCATCTCCGTCGGCGACACCACCCTCCACTACCGGTTCGACGGCCCCGAGGACGCGCCGGTCATCCTGCTGTCGAACTCGCTCGCCTCCAACCTCGGCATGTGGGACGACCAGATTCCGACCCTGCTCGAGGCCGGCTATCGGGTCCTGCGCTACGACAGCCGCGGGCACGGCCAGTCGGGGGTCACCGCCGGGCCGTACTCGATCGAGCAGCTCGCCGACGACGCGGTCGGTCTGCTCGATGCGCTCGGCCTCGGCCGCGTGAGCTTCATGGGCTGCTCGAAGGGTGGGATGGTCGGCCAGATGCTGGGCACGCGCCACCACCAGCGCATCGACCGACTCGTCCTGTGCGCCACGGCCGCCTACGCCGGCGGGCCCGAGACCTGGGCGCCGCGCATCGCCGCGGTGCGTGACGGCGGGATGGCGGCGGTGGTCGACGGCACCATCGAGCGCTGGTTCACAGCGCCCGGCCGGGCGCGAATGCCAGCCGAGGTCGAACGCATTCGGCAGATGATCCTCTCCACCCCGCCGGCGGGCTTCATCGCCTGCGGCGAGGCCATCGCCGCCATGGATCAACGCGAGTCGATCCGCGCCATCGATCGGCCGACGCTGGTGGTGGTCGGCGAGCACGACCCCGGAACCCCGGTGTCGGCGGCCGAGCTCATCCACGACCGCATCTCCGGATCCGAGCTGGTGGTCTTGCGCGACTGCGCGCATTTCGCCAACGTCGAGCAGGCGGCGGCATTCAACGCGGCAATCGCGGGATTCCTCGGGCGCTAGCGAAGGTTTGCAGGGCCGCCGACCTTTCCACGGGGCAGGGCCCGTGCCGAGTGAGGCCGCGCCGAGCCGGCGCCTCAAGGGTCGCGGCCGGTGGTCGATACACGCTGGGCAGCATTTCCCCGACGGAGCAGCTCGGCATGGTGCCACCCGCGCACGAAGCCCTCGGCCCGGTCGCGCCCGCGACGCGGCGAGGTATCGGCCCATCGTCACGGCGTGAATCGGGCTCGGGGCGCGGCGCTCGCCGCCCGGCGGCCCACCGGCCGGGCCTCATGCTCCGCGCGCTCCTCGCCCTGGTCCTCGTCACTCGCGCGCTGGTCGCCCCGGCGCAGCCCGCGGGCGAGGTGATCGGCGTCCTCACCTACCACAACCACGCCCCGTTCATCACCGGCGATGCCACCGGTCTCACCCACGAGCTGATGGCGCGCCTTCGCGCCGCGGCTCCGGCGGGACTGGAGCTCGAGTTACGACCGACCCCGCGAGCACGACTCGACGTCCTGCTCGCCGACTGGGTCCAGGGCCGCTGCGCGTCGGAGACGGCCCGCTGCGACGACCGCTGGGTCCTCGTGTGGGTCAACCCGAGGTGGGGATTCGGCGATTCGGCGATGACGCGCTTCCAATGGTTACCGCTGATGGAGGACGCCAACGTGGTGGTCTCGCGCCGCTCACGGCGAGTCGAGTACGCCGGGCCGGAGTCGCTGGTGGGACTGCGCCTCGGCGCCATTCGCGGGCACCGCTACGTCGGTGTCGACCCTCTGGTCGAGGCCGGACGCATCGAGCGCCTCGACGGCGAGCGGGAACGCTCGAACCTGCTGATGCTGCTGCAGGGTCGGATCGACGTGACCGTGCTCCCGCTCTCCTCCGTCCGTCACTATCTCGAGCACGACCCGGTGATGGCGTCGCGGGGAGCCGACATCTTCGTCGCCGAGCGGCACCACCAGGACTACGTGCGCTACCTGATGGCCCCGCCGTCACGGGACGACCTGCGGGCGATGGCGGCGCGCGCACTCGCAGCGGAGGTCGACCCACCACGAGCGTCGCGATGACCGCGGAGTCGACACTGGGGATCTCGCCGGCCGCGCCCCCACACGAATCGGCGCCGCGACGCGCGCCTCGCTCGGTCAGCGTGCGGCTGCTGCGCAGCGTGCTCGGTCTCTACTGTCTGGTGGCGGTCGCGGCGACGGTGTTGCACCTGGGGCTCGAGCGGCGAGCGGTCGAGCAACGGGTGCTCGACGACCTGCGCACGCTCACGCTCGCCTACGCCGACACCGTCGCGGGTCAGGTCTGGCAGCTCGATCTCGGCGCGCTCCACACGACGTTGACCGGCATCACCGGGCTCCCGCAGGTCGCCGGAGCGATGGTGGTGGACCCGCGCGGGCAGCTCGTCGACGGCGTCGGCACGCTGGCACCCGCCGATGCCGAGCTGCAGCCCTCCGCCCTGACCGCCAGCTTCGTCCGAGCCAGGTCCGCGCGCCGTTACGCCGCCACGATGATCAGTCACGAGCATCCCCTGCTCGCGACTGAGGGCGGGCGGGTCGAGCTCGTCGGCACGCTCCGCCTCTACCGCGACGCCGGCGCGATCGACACCGAGATGCACCGCATCATCACCAGCATCGGCGGCGCGGCGGTGGTGAAGACGCTGGCGCTGTGGCTGCTGTTCGTGTTCTTCGCCCGCAGCATCCTCGGGCGACCGCTGGAGCGACTCGTCGCCCGCATCGACTCCCTGCCCCTGAACCGCTCGGTGCGCGACGACGACCCCGCCGACCGCGAGCTCGACGAGGTCGGGCTCCTCGATCGCACACTGACCGACGCCGAGCGCGCGCTCGCCGACACGCTGCACGCCCTCCATGCCGCCAACGAGGAGCTCGGGCGGGACAACGGCCAGCTCGCGCGCGCCCTCGAGCAGAGCCCCACGGCGATCGCGCTCTGCGACGCGGACGGCGTGGTCACCTACGTCAATCCGAGCTTCGAGGCCCAGCACGGCATCTACGCGCGGCGTGGTCCCGGCAGCCCGCTCGGGGAGCTGCTGGCGAGCAGCCGTGGGATCCGCGCGGCCGAGCGTGTGCGGCGCGCGATCGAGACCGAGATGCCGTGTCACTTCGACACCGAGGGCCCGTCGCGAACCGGGCACCGCCACGGCCTCGCACGACTCGCGCCGATCCGCGATGCCCGCGGTCTGCTCGTCGGATTCGTCCTCGCCGAGGAGGACGTCACCGTGCTCAAGGCCGCCGAGGAGCGCCTGCGCCGCCAATCGGCCGAGCAGCAGACGCTGATCGAGACCATGCGCGAGCTGCAGGCGCAGATGGTCCGCCAGGAGAAGCTCGCGAGTCTCGGTCAGCTCGCCGCGGGGGTCGCCCACGAGATCAACAATCCAGTGGGTTTCGTGCGCGCGAACCTGGACACCCTCGCCCGCTACTACGCCTCGCTGCTGGCGGTGGTCGACGCGCACCACGGTGGCGACCCGGCGGCGATCGCTGCCGCCACCGACGCCGCCGACCTGCCGTTCCTCCGCGACGACTTGCCGGGTCTGCTCGCGGAGACGTCGGAGGGTCTCGATCGGGTCCGCGCCATCGTCGCCGACCTCAAGGTCTTCGCGCGCTCGGACTCCGCTCGCATGGAGCGCACGGACCTGCACGCGTGCATCGAGTCGACGCTCAACATCGCGGCCAACGAGGTGAAGTATCGGGCCGACGTGGTCCGTGACTACGGTGCGGTCCCGGAGATCGAGTGCATCCCGACGCAGCTCGGTCAGGTGCTCATGAATCTGGTGGTGAACGCCGCCCAGGCGATGGACCGGCGCGGCACGATCACCGTGCGCACCCGCGCCGGCGACGGCAGCGTCGTCGTCGAGGTGACCGACGACGGCCCCGGCATCTCACCCGAGACCCAGGCGAGGATCTTCGACCCGTTCTTCACCACCAAGGCCCCCGGCCAGGGGACCGGTCTGGGGCTCGCCATCGTCCACGGCATCGTGGAGCGCCATCACGGTCGCATCGAGGTCGAGAGCACGGTCGGCGCCGGCACCACGATGCGGGTGACGCTCCCGATCGACCAGCCGGACGTCGGCGACGTCGCGACCGCGAGCCCGACTACCTCGCCCGCGTCGGGCGACTGAACAGGCACACCAGGGGCAGCGACAGCAGCGCCGTCACCGTGAACAGCCAGAACGCATTGAGATAGCCCACCATCTGCGCCTGACGCCGTAGCTCCGCGCTCAGCGCGGCGAGCCCGCTCGCGGTCTCGGTCGTCCACGAGCCGGCGACCGCCGGATCGCGCAGCGCCTCGTTGAACGGCGACACCAGCTCGCTCAATCCGGCGTAGTTCGCCGCGGTGCTTCGCACCAGGACCAGCACGCTGATCGAAATGAAGAGGCTGCTACCGAAGTTGCGCATCAGGTTGAACACGGCCGAGCCCTCGGTGATGTAGCGCGGGGCGAGGGTCGAGAACGCGAGCGCGGTCATCGGTGTGTACGCGAGGCCGAAACCGAACCCCTGCAGGAGGTTGGTCCAGAACACGTCGAAGCTGCTCATGTTGATGTCGAGCCGCGCCATCGCCCAGCCCGCCAGGACCTGACAGAGGATGCCGGTGCCGAGCGCGAGCTTCGCGTTGTAGCGGGTGAACTGCACCACCACCAGGAAACTCAGGAAGTTTCCGATCCCACGCGCCGACATCAGGTAACCGACGATGGCGTCGGGGTAATTGCGGAGATCCTGGAGCAGCGGCGGGAACAGCACGATCGGCGTGTAGCTGAGTGTCCCCATGGCGAACGCCATCAGGATGCCGAGGGTGAAGTTGCGGTCGGTGAACATTCCCGGGCTGAGGAAGGGCTTCCTCGCGGTGAGCGTGTGCACCACGAAGACGTAGAGCCCGAGCGCCGCCACCACCGCCTCGACCACGATCTCGGTGGAGTCGAACCAGTCGAGGCGGTGCCCGCGGTCGAGCATGAGCTGCGCTGCGCTGACCGCAATCGCCAGGGCCCCGAACCCGACCCAGTCGAGCTTGCCGGAGGTGCCACGCTCCTGGTCCCCGAGCGAGACACTGGCGATCGCGATGCTCACCATCCCGAGCGGGACCATGACGAAGAACGCCCAGCGCCAGTCGGCCAGCTCGGCCACGGTGCCGCCGACCAGTGGCCCGAGCACCGGCCCCATGACCCCGCCCACGCCCCAGAGCATCAACACGAGCGGGTGCATGTGACGCGGAAACGTGGCGAGCAGGACCGCCTGGCCGAGGGGCATCAGCGGTGCGCCGAAGAAGCCCTGCGCGACCCGCGCCGGCACCAGCGTCTCCAGGGATCCGGCGAGGCCACAGAGGGCGGACGACACGGTGAACCCGGTCAGCGTCCACACCATCAGCCGCCGCCACCCGAGCCACCCCGCCATCCAGCCGGTGAGCGGCGTGCCGACCGCCGCCGCCACCAGGTAGAAGGTCACCACCCAGGCAATCTGATCCTGGGTCGCGGACAGCGCGCCCTTCATCTGCGGCAGCACCACGTTGGTGGCGGTGATGGTCATGCCGAAGGTGAGCGTGGTGACCTGGACCAGCGCCAGGATCAGCCAGTGCCGGAGTCCGATGCGGGAATCACTCTCGACGGTCGGAGCGGGTGGAGGCATCAGGATGGCGCGAGGCGAGGAACGGGGCCGCCACCCCGGCAAACGGCGGATGCACCATGTTGATGCATCCTGCCGCGAGGCGGAAGGGAGCCGGAACCGGCGGCGAGCACCGCCACGACACACGGTGAGCGCGGGCGATTGCGGGTATCGTTCGCAGGCCCGCTTCGGGCCGACGGCCGAGCAGCGCCCCATGGACCAGTTCGAGCGCACCATCGCCGGTGACGACGCCGGCATCGATCTGGCGCGCGCGGCGCTCGCGATCGCCGCCGACGAGTACCCGGGGCTCGACCCGGCACCGACACTGGCCGCCATCGACGCGCTCGCCGCCGCCGCCCGTGAGCGCATCGGCGACGCCGCCGACCGGGACGCGACGCTCGCCGCGGTCGACCACCAGCTCTTCACCGTCGCCGGCTACACCGGCAACGCCACGGACTACTACGACCCGCGCAACAGCTACCTGAACGACGTCGTCGGCCGCCGCACCGGCATTCCGATCACGCTGTCGATTCTCTATCTCGAGGTCGCCGAACGCCTCGGCCTGCGACTGGAGCCGGTCTCGTTCCCGGGTCACTTCCTGCTGCGCACCGTCGGCGATGGCGCGCCGGTGATCGTGGACGCCTTCCACCGCGGCGCACGGGTCGGGCACGAGACGCTGGTCGAGCGCCTGGTCCCGATCCTGGGCGACCGCACCGCGGCCGGCGCCTACCTCCCGCGCGCGCTGGCGCCGGCACCGCGCCGCGAGGTGGTGGCCCGAATGCTGCGCAACCTGAAGGCCATTCACCTCCAGGCCGGCGATTGGCCGCGGGCGCTCCAGGTGCTCGGCCGAATGCTGGCACTCGCCCCCGACGATCCGACCGAGCTCCGCGACCGCGGGCACGTGCTCACTCGTCTGCAGGCGTGGCACGCGGCCCGCGACGACTACCGCCGCTACCTGGAGCTCGCCCCGGACGCCGCCGACGCCGCCGACATCCGCGCCCGCGTCGAGGCGCTCGCCCCGCTGGCCGGCCGCCTGAACTGAGAGTCCCCACGACCGACGCCCACCCACGGCGGGCGAGCCCGGCGCCGACGAGCCCGGCCCGCTCCGCGCTGCTCGGGGCAGGTAGGATCGCACCGCTCGTCGTCCCGCTCACGGGTCGCCTCGATGTCCATCCGCCGCATCGTTCCCGTCGACCAGGCCGAATGGTCGGTCGCGCCACCGCCGCCGTGGCGCATCCCACGGGACATCGACTGGCGATTCCGGGCCCCGGCCGATGCCGCCGTCGCCTGGCTGCTCGTCGACGAGCAGCACCACGTCGCCTCCCAGGCCTGCGCGCGGCGTTGGGTGCGGCAGCTTCTGTCGATCTCGGCGGTGCAGGCTCTGGCGCAGGTCGAGCTCGAGTTCGAGCCCGACTCGCAGCGACTCGTCGTGCACGAGCTGGTGGTCTGGCGGCTCGACCCCGACGGTACCTGGCGCAAGCGCGCCCCCGTCGACGCCGCCGCCTTTCTGCTCCGCCAGCGCGAGCAACAGCTCGAGCAACAAATGCTGAACGGACGCGTTTCGCTGGTCGCGTTGCTCGAGGACGTGCGCGTCGGTGACGTCGTCGACCTCGCCTGGACCATCGAGCCACGCGAGCGTCTGCCCGGCCTCGCCTTCACCACGTACTTCGCGTTCGCCTGGCGGGTGCCGGTGGCGCGGGTGCGCGTCGCCCTACATCTCGGTGCCGACGTCCCGGTGCGCTGGCGGCTGCATCCCGGTGGCGACGGCCCGTCGCCGGCCGAGCACGCGACCGCCACCCTCGTCGAATGGGCGATGGATACGCCGCCGGTGTTCGAGGGCGAGAGCAACGTACCGGGCAGCCACTGGCACTGGCCGTTCCTCGAGGTATCGGGTTGGACCTCGTGGCGCGAGGTCGCGCGGTTCGTGAGCGATCTCTGGTCGGAGGCGGTCGCGAGCGGCTCCGACGCCGTCGGCGCCGAGGCCACCCGGCTGGCGGCCGGGAACGATACGGAGCAGGCCATCCTCGGCGCCATCCGTTTCGTGCAGGAGGAGGTGCGCTATCTCGCCGTCGACTTCGGTCACGGCGCGGGGCTGCTCCCCTGCGACGCCGGCACGGTGCTGCGCCGGCGCTTCGGCGACTGCAAGGACAAGGCGGTGCTGCTGACCGCGCTGCTGCGCGCGATGGGCGTGGACGCACGCCCGGTCCTGGTCGCCGGCCAGTGGCGGGAGGCGGTCGGGCGGCTCATGCCCTCGGCCTATGCCTTCGACCATGCAATCGTGGGCCTCGAGTGGAACGGCACCCGGCACTTCGTCGATCCGACCGTCATCGGTCAACGCGGCGACCTCGCCCATCGCATGCCGCCGCCCCATGGCGTCGGTCTCGCCATCACCGCCGAGACGACCACCCTGGTGGAGCTCGCGCCGGCGTCGGCGCCGCCGAGCACGGTCGCGCTGACGGAGCTGTTCAGTCTCGACCGGCGCGGCCGCGGTCACGTCGAGCAGGCACTCGAGGTCAGCGGGGGGTTCGCCGACGACCTGCGCGCGACCCTGCTGCGCGATGGCCGACAGGCCTTCGCGCGCAGCCGGGCGGAAGCGCTGCAACAGCGCTTTCCGGCGCTCGAGCCCGACGTCGACACCACGTCCTTCGTCGACGACGGCGTCGGCAACGTGCTGCAGATGCAGGCACGCCACGCATTGCCGACCTGGGGCAGACCCGAAGCGAAACCGCCGGCATCGTTCGGCTACGGGGCATACGGGTTGCTCCTCGGGCTCGACGCCGTCGACGACCGGGAGACGCGGCGCCAACCCTGGGCCCTGCGATTCCCGATGACCCTGCGGCATCGCGTGGTCGTGCGCGGACGCTGCGTGCGCAAGGCGAAGCCGAGCCGCTTCGAGCACCACGGCCCCGGCTTTCGGTTTCGCTGCGATGTGCAGTCGCGCCGGCACGAGGTGCGCTTCGACTACCTGTGGGAGACGACGAGCTCCACGGTCACCGCCGCCGACTGGCCAGCCTATCGCGCGGAGCGTGAGACGGCGCTGGAGCACACCGGTGCCCTGGTCGACACCCAGGGGCTCACGGTCGGGCGGGCCGTGCGCCGAGGGCTGCTGGTGGCGCTGGTCGCATCGTGGGTCGGCAACGCGGTGATGCGCGACCGCCACGACGGTCCGCCAGAGCCAGGCCGGGCGGACCGCGTCGCGGTCGAGCGCGCGGCCGGGGCCGCATTCGATGCCTCGCGGAGCGGCGACTTCGCCCGCGCCCACGCCCTGCTCGAGCCGCTGATGCGGTACTACCGTGACAACCTCGACGTCCAGTGCCTGTGGGCGGAGGCGTCGCTGCGTACCGGGCACTTCGAGGACGCCGAGGCGGGTGTGGCGAGAGCGCGCGAGCTCGAGCCCGACAAGGTGCTGCCGCGACAACTCGAGGCCGCGCTGGCCGAGGCGCGCGGCGACTTCGCCGGCGCGCGCGCCACGCTGGACGCGCTCGCGCAACGTCCGGGCGTCGACCCCCGAGTGCTCGTCGACCGGGCGCGCATCGTCGAGCGCCTCGGTGACCGGGCCGGCGCACGCACGGCGTGGGAGCAGGTGTTGGCGCGACAGCCGGCCCAGCCGGACGCGCTCTACAGCCTCGCCCACCTGCTGTGGCAGGACGGCGAGCGCCAACGCGCCGACGCGGTGATCGCGGGGACGATCCGCGCCCTGCCGACGCCGAGCCCGGTCCTGGAGACCGCGTTGTCGCGCTACTACTCGGCCACCGGACGCCACCGGCTCGCACTCGATGCCGCGGAGCGCGCGGCCGGACTCGCGCCGGACGACCCGATGGTCGCGCACAAGCGCACCATGGCGCAGCTCGGCGCCGGCGAGCGCGAGCAGGCGTTGGCCTCGGCGAGCGCGATGACCGCACGCTTCCCAGACGATCCCCTCGCCTGGAGCGCCCTGGCCACCGCCGCTGCGGTCACCAGGCACTACGAGGCCGCCGGCCCCGCCTTCGAGCGCTGGCTCGCCCTCGCCCCCACCGACCCCAACGCCCATTCCAGCCGGGGCTTCTTCCTCCACGTCACCGGCGACGACATCCGCGCGCGCGCGGCCCTCGCCAAGGGTGTCGAGCTGTTCCCGGCCCACGGCACCCTGTGGCTGAACTACGCGGTCGTCCTCGAATCGCTGGGCGACCCGGCTGCCGACGAGGCACGGCGCAAGGCGACGGCCCTGCTGACCCCGGAGGACCGAGCGACCCTGATCAGATAGCGGCGTGTGGGGAGAGGCCTCCCCGCCGCCAGGGGCTCCCGGTGCGCTCAGTCGGAGTCGTCGCGCTCGAGCGGCCGAAATCGGAGCTGATCCAGCCGCCCGCCGCCACCGAGACGCGCTGCCACCGCGACCGATCCGAAGGGACCGTCGAGCGCGAACTCCGCCGAGCGGATGCCGTCGCCGGCGAGCAGGGCACCGAGCCGGCATCGTCCGCACATCGCGACCGCGATGCGCAGCTCCCGCCAAAGGGCTGCAGCGTCGACCTCGGTATCGAGCAGGGCGGCCAGAGCACGTCGGGACGGACGTGCGGTGAGCTCCACTAGGCGCTCGAGCACGTCGCGCAGCGCCGGTGGAGGCGGCAGCACGGAGTCGATGCGGAGCATCTGCACCCGCGGCGGCATCGTCGGCGAGAGCGTCATCCACACCCGGCAGTGGCCGCGGTCGCCGGTCATCGACCACGACCCGCGGAGCCAGTTCTCCCACCTCGGCTCACCCGAGGGTCGCAGCGCCCCGTGCCGCTGGCCGAGCCGTGTCAGCCGCTCGCGCCAGCGCGCGCGGGCGGTGTCGGCGAAGAAGTTGTCGGCGAAGGTCCGGTCGGCCAGCGCGTCGTCCCAGCGATCGATCAGCCGCACCACCGCGTCGCGTGCAGCCACCGTCGCCGCTGCCGGGGGGCGGGCTCGCGGGCGCGCTCGCGCGCTGGCGAGCACGGCGTCGATGGCCTCGAGGCTCGCGGCCTGCATGGCGGCATAGGTCACGTTGCCGAGCGCGACGATGCCGAACCCGTGCCCCGGCACCCAGCGCATGTGCGACCCGAAGCCGGGGAGCCCGCCGGAGTGGCCGACACTCTCGACGCGGCCGTCGTGGCGGATGGTGAGCCCGTAGCCGTAGCCACCGGTAACCACCGTCGGCGCACCCGCGAGGCGCTCGTATCGGACCTCCGGCGCGAACGCCCGCCAGATCCGCTGCATCTCGCGCAAGGTCCCGCGTGACAGCGGCCGAGCATCGTCGGCATCGTCGCGCGGCGGCCACGCCTGCTGGAACAGTCCCACCCAGCGCGCGAGGTCGCGCACCGAGCTGAACAGCCCGGCGAAGGCTGCGACGTCGCCGCCGGAGGGCAGGAACGGCTCGGGGAGCCAGCCGCCGTCCTGGCGCCGATGGCCCTGCGCCAAGCGCTCGGCCGGCACCGCGTCGGCCGACCAGACGGTGGCGTCCATGCCGAGGGGGCGCAGGATCTCGCGGTCGATGTAGTCGAGCGCGGGCATTCCGCTCGCCCGCGTCACCACCCGACCGAGGAGCATGTAGCCGACGTTGGAGTACTCGTAGGCGGTTCCGGGTGGAGTCGAGAAGCTGAGGCCCTGGCGATAGAGCGCTCCGATGTCGGCGTCGTCGCGCCAGAGCTGGCGGTCGGCCCACGGATCGTCTTGCGGAAACCCCGCCGACATCGTGAGCAGATCGTGCACGTCGAGGGGCGTGGAGTCGGCGCTCGGATAGCGCAGCTCCGCGGTCTCCGGCACGAGGTCGATCAGGCGGTCGTCGAGGCGCAGCCGGCCCGCGTCGCGCAGGCGCATCACCGCGGCGGCGACGAAGCTCTTGGTCATCGACGCGATGCGAAACACCGTGTCGGCGTCGACACCGGCGGCGGTCGCCGCGTCGCGGACCCCGAGGCCACCGCTCGCCACCAGCGCGCCGTCGACCACCAGCCCCCAGGCCGCTCCGGGAACACCGTCGGCCCGGATCCGCTCGCGCAGCACCGCCTCCACCCGCGGCCCTGCGGCGGTGAGCCGCTCGACGCGGTCGGCGTCCGGGTAGCCCGCCAGTGGGGTCTCGGCGTCGGTCATGCGCGGACCGCGACGATGAACAGCCGCCGGAACGGATAGAGGGTGCGACCGTCGGCGCGGCGCGGATAGGTCGCGCGCAGTCGCTCCCGGTAGAGGTCGAGAAAGCGCGCGCGCTCGGTGCCCTCGAGTCCCTCGAGGATCGGGCGCAGCCCGGTTCCCTTGACCCACTCCAGCACCGGGTCCTCGCCCTCCAGGACCTGCAGGTACTCGGTCTCCCAGATGTCCAGCGCGGCCGCCGACGGCGCGAGGAGATCGTAGTAGTCGGCGGCGTCGTCGACCCACCGCCGCCCTACCGTCGCCGCGAGCTCCGGCGTGCCGAGCGCGCCGCCATCGGGCGCGCCGTCGGCCAGGGTCTCGCGCATCAGGCGATGCGACGGCTGGTCCCAGCTGAGCGGCATCTGCACCGCCAGGCAGCCCCCCGGCGCCAGCAGACCCAGCAGCCGGGGGAACAGCGCTCGATGCCCACCGAGCCACTGCAGCGTGGCGTTGGAGTAGATGACGTCGGGCGGCCGCGGCGGCGTCCACGCCGCGATGTCGGCCTGCTCCCAGCGCACGTTGCCACCACCCGCGGCGGCGCGGGTGAGCATCTGCGGCGAGCTGTCGAGCCCGACCACCTCCGCCGCCGGCCAGCGGCCGGTCATCACGCGGCTGATGTCGCCGGTCCCGCAACCGAGGTCGTAGACCAGCCCGGGCGCCTCGTGCGGCACCTGGCCCAGGAGCTCGAGCGCGGGGCGCAGGCGATGCCCGGCGAAACGCAGATACTGGCCCGCGTCCCAGCGGGTTCCACTCGCCTGTCCGCGACTGGCTGGCTCGTTCATCGTGATGTCTCCGTTCGCCTCGACCCGCGGGCCCTCGAGCGTCAGTGCCCGGCCCAGTCGACCGGCGGCTCGCACCCGGGGGGCGCCAGCATCACCGTCATCAGGCAGCTCTCCGGGCGCGGCCGGAACCCCATACCCTCGTACACGCGCCAGGCATTGCGATTGGCCTTGCGGACCTCGAGGTGCAGCGCACCGATGCCCAGCGCGGCGACCGCGTCGCGCACCGCACGCAGCGCGGCGGTGCCGATGCCCCGCCCCCGCATCTCCGGCTCCAGCCAGATCTCGTCGAGGAAGGCGTCACGCCCCTGGTAGGCGATGCTGTAGCCGAAGCAGACGGCGGCGTAACCGCAGGCGTCGCCGCCCGATTCCAGCAGCCAGAACCGTCCCAACGCCGATTCTCCGAGCAGCGGCACCAACACCGCGCGGAGCGCCGCGGGCTCGCTCGCGATCCCCTCCTCGGCGTGGAACCGACCGACCATGGCGACGACCCGGTCCGCATCGTCGCGCGCGGCGACGCGCAACCGTAGCGGGGGCGGACTCGCGGGTGCGTCGCTCGCGGACATCGTCGACGGCCTCGGAAGCCTCGGCGGTGGGGGTCGGAAGTCTAGCCCAGACCATGCGCGAGCGCGCGAGCCACGGGGTGGAGATGGCGGCCGACTCGGGATGCACGCACGTGATGAACCGCCGCACGGACGCAGGTAGCATCCTCGCGGAGGCGCTCCCGCCCCGTGCCCGCCAGTCACCGCAGCGAAGGAGATCGGCCATGACGCGACTCGCAATCGGAATGCTCGCCCTCGTCCTCGCCGGCCTCGTCCAGGCCGACGCCTCGCTCGTCGTCAAGCGCAGCGCCAACAGCGTGCAGGCGACCATCGACCGGCTGGAGTCGATCGTGCGCGACAAGGGATTCTCGGTGGTGGCACGGGTCGACCATGCGGCGGCGGCAGCCAAGGTCGGGCAGACCCTGCGCCCGACCCAGGTGGTGATCTTCGGCAACCCCGCGGTCGGCACCGCACTGATGCAGAGCGGCCAGAGCATCGGGCTCGATCTGCCGCTGCGGGTCGCGTCCTGGCAGGACGCCGACGGCGTGGTGTGGATCGGCTACACCGATCCGGCGCATCTCGTCGGGCGCCACGGCATCGGAGACCGCGGCGCGGTGGTCGACAAGATGACCGGGGCCCTCGACGCCTTCACGAGTGCCGCCGCCAAGGCGCCATGACGCCCGCGCCGAGGAGCGCACCACACCGCCGCGCGCGCCTCCGCGCGCCCGGGCTCGGGTAGAATCGCGCATCCTCGCGAGGGCCTGCGCGCCAGCATGCGGCTCATCACCTTCTGCCCGTTCCGCGCCCTCGGAATCCCGGGGGCGCGCTATCTCAAACCCGACCTGATGTTCACCCAGCTCGATGCCCTGCGCGGCGTCGACTTCGCCCTCTTTCCCCAGCACTGGCAGGTCGACGCCCTGGACCATGGCCTCGGCGTGCGCACCTTTCCGAGCCCCGCCACCTATCGACTCGGTCACGACAAGGTGACGGTGACCCGGGCGCTGTGGACGGTGGCGCCCGGCAACGTCCCGCACACCATCATCGCCGCCCGGACCGAGGAGGCCGTCGCCTCCATCCCCGACGCCCTCGGCTACCCGTTGGTGGCGAAGATCCCACGCGGGTCCATGGGGTCGGGCGTGCACCTGGTCGAGGGGCCGGCCGACTGGCGCGCCTACGTCGCCGAGACCCCCGTGCTCTATGCCCAGGAACGGTTGCCCATTCGACGCGACCTTCGTCTGGTGGTGATCGGCGAGCAGGTGGTCTGCGGCTACTGGCGCGAGGCGCCGGAGGGTGGATTCCACAACAACGTCGCCCGCGGCGCCGAGGTGCACCACGACGACGTCCCGCCGGCGGCGGTCGCCCTGGTCGAGTCGATCGCTCGCCGCCTCGGTATCGACCACGCCGGGTTCGACGTCGCCGAGGTCGGTGGGCACCACTACGTGCTCGAGTTCAACCCGCTGTTCGGCACCGCCGGCATCGCCGCCGCCGGGATCCAGATCGCACCACTGATCCTGGACTACCTGCACCGTCGCCTGGCACCGTCGACGCCGCCGACCTTCCCGCGCAATCCGGACCACCCGGGACTGCCGCTGGCCGGCTGAGTCACCGCCGCGAGCCGGCGGCCGAACCCGCGACGGCGGCAGCGTCGTTCAAAGGGACACGGGTGCCGCACGCGCACCGACACGGGAGGCAGCCATGGGCCGGGCGACGACCGCGCCGCAGACACGGTGGGAACGCGCCGGCGTCGAAGCGCGCATCACGCATCGCCTGGCCCGCGCCCTCGCCGCCGACGCGCGCCACTACCAGATCGCGATCCTCGCCGCGCTCCTCGCCTATGCGGTCGGGGTGCTCGGTGCGCCCATCGCCCCGGCGACGGTGCTGGTCGCGGTCACCGTCGCCCTCACCACGCAGGCGGTCGCCACCGCGCTGCTCGCACGGCGCGCCGGTGCCACGACCACGTCGGCGCCGGCATTCGACTTCCGCAGCCCGCTCATCTCCGCGCTCTCCCTGTCGCTGCTGCTGCGCACCGACACCCTGGTGGTGGTCGCGCTCGGCGCGCTGGTCGCGATCGCCGGGAAGTTCCTGATCCGGGTACGGGGGAAACACCTGTTCAACCCCACCAACCTCGCCATCGTGGTGCTGCTGCTGGCCGTTCCCGAGCACGCCTGGGTCTCCCCGGGGCAGTGGGGAGAGTCCACCGTCGTCGCGTTCGCCCTCGCCTGCGCCGGCGGGCTCGTGCTGCATCGCTCGGAGCGCGCCGACATCACCATCACGTTCCTCGTCGCGTGGACCGTGATCGTGATCGGGCGCGGACTGTGGCTCGGCGATCCGCTCGCCGTCGGCGCCCACCGGTTGACCAGCGGCGCCCTGCTGATCTTCGCGTTCTTCATGATCTCCGATCCCCGTAGCACGCCCGACTCCCGCGCGGGACGCATCGTGCTCGCGGTGCTCGTCGCCCTCGGTGCCGCCCTCGTCGAGTACGGGCTGTGGCGCCGCAACGGACTGTTCCTCTCGCTCGCGGCCTGCTCGATGCTGGTGCCGCTCATCGACCGCTGGCTACCCGGGCCGCGCCACCACTGGCGTCGCCCCGGGCCCGCCTCCCCGCTCACTGCCGACAGGAGTCCCGACCGATGAAACGAGGCCACCTCCTCGCCTTCGTGCTCACGATGGCGTTCGCGCCGCTGGCGTGGCCGTTCTGCGGCTTCTACGTCGCCAAGGCCGACACGAAGCTGTTCAACCGCGCGTCGCAGGTGGTGATCGCGCGCGCCGAGGACCGCACCGTGCTCACCATGGCCAACGACTTCCAGGGCGAGCCGCGGGAGTTCGCGGTGGTGATTCCGGTGCCGACCTTCATCGGTCGTGACCAGATCCACGTCGGGGACAAGGCCCACATCGACCACCTCGATGCCTACACCGCACCGCGGCTGGTCGAGTACTTCGACCCCGACCCGTGCCGGGTGATGATGTTGATGGAGCGCTCCGCGGCCGCTCCGGCCAGCGCCCCGCCGAGCGCCGACGCCGCCGCCAAGTCCCTCGGGGTCACCATCGAGGCCCGCTACACCGTCGGCGAGTACGACATCCTGATCCTGTCCGCGGAGCAGAGCGACGGGCTCGAGACCTGGCTCACCGACAACGGCTACCAGCTCCCGGCGGGCGCGTCGCGGGTGCTCGGCAGCTACATCCGCCAGGGGATGCGCTTCTTCGTCGCGCGCGTGAACCTCGCCGAGCAGGCGAAGCTCGGCTTTTCCTACCTGCGCCCGCTACAGGTCGCCTACGAGTCACCGAAGTTCATGCTCCCGATCCGCCTCGGCACCCTGAACGCCGACGGTCCGCAAGAGCTCTTCGTCTACACCCTCACCCCCAAGGGCCGGGTGGAGACCGTCAACTACCGCACGGTGCGGCTGCCGACCGGGATGGACATCCCGATCTTCGTGCGCGAGGAGTTCGGTGACTTCTACCGGGCGCTGTTCGACGAGCAGGTCCGCCGGGAGCAGATGCGCGCGGTGTTCCTGGAGTACGCGTGGGACATGAACTGGTGCGACCCGTGCGCCGCCGACCCGCTGTCGTCGGAGGAGCTCGAGGCGCTCGGCGTGCACTGGCTGGACGACGGCCGTCCGGGCGTCGTGCCGATGCCGCGGCCGGTGCCACCCGGGCGCCTCGTCCCGCCGCAACCGCAGCCGCGCAACGTCTTCGTGACCCGGCTGCATCTGCGCTACACCGCCGACACCTTCCCCGACGACCTGGTGTTCCAGGAGACCGGCGACCGCACCAACTTCCAGGGGCGCTACGTCCTGCGCCATCCCTGGACCGGGAAGGCCGACTGCGACGGCGCACGCCAGTACCGGGCCGCACTGCCGGCGCGGCTCGAGCACGAGGCGCAGACGCTGGCCAATCTCACCGGCTGGGACATCGCCACCGTGCGCGAGAAGATCGGCCCCGACCGCCTTCGCCAGCCGGCGCCGCAACCCGGCCCGTGGTGGCGGAAGATCTGGCCGGACGCCGGACCCCGCTGACGCGCGCACCCGATCCGGACTGGCGGCGGGAGCGGCGTGTCGGGGCCCGCATCGCAGCGCGGTGCGCGCGACCGACCATCGCAATCGCCGGGCAGAGGGGCTACCCTTCGCCGCCGTGAACGCGCCCCGCCGCCAGTCGATCAGCCCACCGCCACGCCCTGTATCCGGCGCGGTCGTGCCTTGACCGCGGAGGGGATCGCGGCGGCGTTGCTGGTGTTCTTTCTCGCCGCCAGCATCAAGGGGGTGACCGGCCTCGGGTTCTCGACCGTCGCGCTGCCCCTGCTCGCCATCTTCCTCGAGCCGCGCACCGCGGTGCCGCTGGCCATCCTGCCGTCGCTGTCGAGCAACGTCATGGTGATGGTGCAGGCAGGTGGCTTCGGCGCGGCGCTGCGGCGCTTCTGGCCGCTGTATCTGGCCGCGCTGCCGGGGCTCGCGATCGGCGTCCAGGCGTTGCGCGCCGACGACGCCAGCCTGTCGCGCGGGGCGCTCGGAATCGTGCTCGTGCTCTACGCCGGGTGGGCCTTGCGAACGCGGGCGCTGCGCATCCCCGAGGCGCTCGAGCGCACACTGCGCATCCCGGTCGGCTTCCTCACCGGGCTGGTGAACGGCGCCACCGGCTCGCAGGTGATGCCGGTCCTGCCCTACATGCTCTCGCTCGGCCTCGGCAAGGACGCGCTGGTGCAGTCGACCAACATCTCCTTCACCCTCTCCAGCCTGCTCATGCTGTCGTTGCTGGGTGGATTCGGCCTGGTGTCGTGGACCATCGTCGCCGTCGGCGTCGCCGGCGTGGTCCCGGTGGCGCTCGGGATCCGCCTCGGTGGCGCCGTGCGCGGCCGGCTGCCGGAGTCGACCTTTCGTACCGCGGTCCTGCTGTTCCTGATGCTGCTCGGGCTCGGGCTCGCCAGCACGTTCCTCTGAGCGCGCCCTCTCACCCCCGAGGGTGATAGTGGACGTGGTGGCCGCCGGCGAAGCGGTCGATGTGGTAGGGCACGCGCGCGAGGCCCGGGCAGAAGCGATTCACCACCGTCGACAGCCGCTCGAACAACGCCTTGCTCTTGCGGCCCGAGCGCTCGAGCCGGGCGCGGGCGCGCTCGACGTCGCCCGCGAGCTTCGCCAGATCCACGCCGACCGGCCGGCCGGCGTCGACCACCACCCGCCCGCCGACCAGCACCTTGTCCACCGCGCCGCCGTCCTCGGTGTGCACGAGCTGGTTGGTGGCATCGTTGAGCGGCAGCCAGTTGGGGTGGCCGAGGTCGAGGAGCACGATGTCGGCCGCGAAGCCGGGAGCGATGCGGCCGACACGATCGCCGAAGCCGAGCGCGCGGGCGCTGCCCTCGGTGGCCGCGACCAGCACCTCCTCGGTGGTCAGCCAGCGCGCGGTGTCGGGCCCCTGCACCTTGGAGCCGAACGACGCGAGTCGCATCGCCTCGTACACGTTCAGGTTGTCCGAGCAGCTCGCGCCGTCGGTGCCGATGCCGACCGCGATGCCGTGGTCGAGCATCGCGCGGACGTCGGCGATGCCGTTGCCGAGGCGCATGTTGCTGCCCGGATTGTGGGCCACCGAGCAGCCGTGGTCGGCGAGCCGGCGCATGTCGTCGTCGTCGAGCCAGACCCCGTGGCCGACGGTGAAGTCCGGCCCGAGCAGGCCGAGATCGTCGAGGTGGGCGGTCTGCGTTTTGCCGTAGCGCTGAAGCGCCGCGATCACCTGCACCTTCGACTCCTGGACGTGGCTGTGCACCCCGACGCCGAAGTCCGCCGCGAGCGCCGCGCAGCCCTTCATGAAGGCGTCGCTGCAATGGTGCGGGATGGTCGGCGCCACCGCCGGGCGCACCCGCCCGTGGTCGTGCGACCACGCGCGCAGCGCCTTGCGCATCGCTGCGAGCGTGCTGCGCGACGGCGCCGCGCGGAGCTGCTCGACCTCCTTGCGCAGTCCGGGGGTCAGGGCGTCCATCAGACCGGGAATCGACTCGAAGAAGCTGGCGTCGGCCACCATCGGCGCCACCACCGCCCGCATCCCCGCGTCGGCGTAGGCCTGGGCGCAGGCGGCGAGCCCCTCCGGCGTCGGCACCGGAAACTCGAAGGTGAGGTCGTAGCAGGCGGTGCAGCCCTTCATCAGCATCTCGAGGGCACCGATGTAGGTGGTGAGGTACTTGTCCTCGTCGGTGCGTCGCCCACCGACCCACGGCGCCGCGGTGAGCAGCAGCTCCAGCGTCCAGCGGTCGCCCATACCCTTGGCGAGGTTGCCGTGACCGTGGGTGTGGGCGTTGACCAGGCCGGGATGCAGCAGCCGACCGGAGGCGTCGATCACCGCGGCATCGCCGGGCGCGGCGAGGCCAGGGGGGCCGACCTCGACGATGGTCTCGCCCCGGATCAACACGTCGGCCGCGGGTGCCGCGTGGGCCCGAGCGTCGACCAGCCGACCGCCGCGCAGAACCAGGAAGGCATCGCCGCTCATCGTCGCGACCTCACCGCCGATTGCCCGCAGGGGAGCGATCGCACCGCGCGGGCGGCATCAGGGTTCCCGACGGTCGACTCGACCGGCACGGTGGTCGTCGGCATGGTAGGGCTCCTCCCCGGCAGGCGGCCGCCGCGGAAGGCGGCCGAGGGGTCTTGATACCGGAACCGGCGCCGCAGCGCCAGCGACGCGGGCAGCGGCGTTCCATTGGCTCGCCGGCTCGGGCACCATAGGGTCCCTTCCGGGGGGCCCGCCGGCGCCGACTGCCGACCTCGTCGGCCCCCGAAACCGAGAGGACAACCATCGTGTCGAGCACCGCAGCCGCCGCCGGACACAACGATCCCGGTGTCATCCAGGACTACATCGACCGCGGACTACGCCATCTCTGGATCCATACCCAGCAGATCAACGACCTCCGCCGCGAGGGCGAGTACGTGGTGGTCGAGTCCGGCGAGGGCATCTGGCTCGAGGATGCGACCGGCAAGCGGTACATCGACGCGATGTCCGGGCTGTGGGTGGTCGCGGTCGGACACGGCCGCCGTGAGCTGGTCGACGTCGCGGCGCGCCAGATGTCGCAGCTCTCCTACGCCAACCCCTTCGC
The DNA here is from genome assembly GCA_024234875.1 of Ectothiorhodospiraceae bacterium. GTDB lineage: Bacteria > Pseudomonadota > Gammaproteobacteria > HK1 > HK1 > JACKNM01. The sequence continues at coordinate 73,144 of JACKNM010000009.1, forward strand.
CTACGCGAGCGGCCCGGCCATCGACCTGGCCACCAAGCTCGCCGAGCTGACGCCCCCCAGCCTCAATCGCACGTACTTCGTCAACACCGGCGCCGAGGCGGTCGAGACCGCGATCCGCATGGCGAAGCAGTACCAGTGGAATCGCGGCGAGCGCGGCCGGTTCAAGGTCATCTCGCGGATGGGCTCCTATCACGGCATGACGCTCGGCGCGCTCAGCGTCAACGGTGCCGCGATGATCAACCGCGCACCGTTCGAGCCGCTGCTCCCGGGCAACATCCCGGTGCCGAACACCAACGGCATCGGCGCGCTCAGCAACGACAAGACCGGGCTCGACGACGTGTTCTGGGCCGATTACGTCGAGGAGATGGTGCGCTTCCACCGCCCGGAGACGATCGCCGCCTTCATCGCCGAGCCGATCTCCACCGCCAACGGCAGCGTGGTGCCGTCGGCGCGGTACTGGCAACGCATCCGTGAGATCTGCGACACCTACGGCATCGTGCTCATCGCCGACGAGGTGATCGACGGCTTCGGCCGCACCGGGCGCTGGTTCGCGGTCGAGCACTTCGGGATCGAGCCGGATCTGATGACGGTGGCGAAGCAGATCTCGTCCGGCTACGCACCGATCGCGGGCGTGATCGCCTCGGACAAGGTGGCCGATGCCTTCGAGGGCGGGGCGGCGGAGGCCTTCGTCGGCGGCTCGACCTTCGGCGCCCACCCGGTGTCGTGCGCGGTGGCGCTCGCCAACCTCGGCATCATCGAGCGCGAGGGCCTGGTCGCGAACTCACGTGACACCGGCGCCTACCTCGGCGAGCAGCTCCAGGCGGTGGTGGACCGTCACCCGACGGCCGCGTTCACCGACGGCGTCGGCCTGATGCGGCAGATCACGCTGATGCGCGACCCCGAGAAGCGCGAGCGCTTCGCGCCGGCGGACGATCTCGCCCACCGCATGCCGCGGCTGCTGCGCGCCCACGGCCTGCTCACTCGCGCGGTCGACGTGATCCAGGTCGCACCGCCGCTGTGCATCACGCGCGCCGAGGTCGGCGATCTCGTCGACCGCGTGGACCAGGTGATCGGCGCGTTCGAGAAGGAGATGGGGATCGCCTGAGCCGCGGTGCGGGGACGGGCCCACGAGGCGCGCCCGTCCCCCGCGGGCGTCAGCGCCCCTCGAACGTCGGGCGTTGCTTGGCGAGGAAGGCGCGGTAGCCGGTCTGGAAATCCTCGGTGTCGTAGCAGTCGTAGCCCTCGTCCCGCTCGGCATCGGTGAGCGGAGTGGGGTCGAGCAGGCGGTAGACGAACTTCTTGTGCCAGCGCGCCGCCAGCGGGGCGCCCTCGGCCACGCGCGCCGCCATCTCGTAGGCGGTGCGCTCGACCTCGGCGTCGTCGACCACCCGATTGACCAGGCCCAGCCGCAACGCGTCGTCGGCGCCGAAGACCTCGCCGAGGAGCAGGATCTCCAACATCGCGCTGGCACCGAATTTCGCCACCAGCGGTGCGAGCTCCTCGGGCGACTCGACCAGCCCCAACCACTTCACCGGCACGCCGAATCGGCTGGCGCGGCCGCAGACACGCAGATCGCACATCGCAGCGATACCGAGCCCGCCGCCGACACAGACGCCCTCGATCAGGGCGATGGTGGGGTGCCGGCACGCCTGAACCGCGTGCAACGCCCCACCCAGGATCCCCGCGTAGTGCCGCGCCCGCGCCTTGGTGGCACGCCAGTGCGAGAACTCACTGATGTCCGCGCCGGCACCGAACGCCTTGCCGCCGGCCCCGCGGAGCACCACGCAGCGGACGTCGCTCGCGGCATCCAGCGCGTTCATCGCCTCCTCGATGGCGAGCGAGATCTCGACGCTCAGTGCATTGCGTTTCTCCGGCGCGTTGATGGTCAACGTCGCCACCGCGCCATCGCGGGTCACGAGGACCTTGTCGGACTGACTCACTGGGTTTGACTCCTCGGGCTTGGAGCCGCCACGTCGCGCGATGCGCGGCGGCGTCGCCGTGCTCGCTCGCACGAGCGAGCGGGTTCTCGATACGGATGGCATGCACGGCATGCCCCCGCGGTGTGCGCATCACCGCGCGACGACCCCGTGTCGCGTCCCCGGCCGGCCTCCGTCACCGCCCACGGACCAGCACCGCCCCCGGCGGCACCTGACCGGACAGCACCGCGCAGTCACCCACCGGTGGCTGGCGCGCGGGAGCGCGGTCGGGGTACCAGACGCGGCAACGACCCGCCGGCGGCTGGTAGGCCGCCGGCACCTCGCCGGCGCCTCCGGCACCGGGCTCACGGTCGGACAGGATGACCGCGGTGCATCCGGTCGTCACCAGCGGAATCGACAGGAGCAGGAGTCGTGCGCATCGCATCGGTGTCACCTCGAAGGAGAGCAGCGTGTCCGACCCGGCGGACCGATGCGGACGACCGGCGATGCTATCGTGCCGTCGGCCGCGAATGCACGCGGGTCACTGTACGCGGCCGCCGCTGTCGGCGCCCGTCGGGACCCGGGTGGGCGGTGGATTGCGAATGATCCGGGGTAGAGTCCGGTCGTCGCCCGGCGCAGTCGATTCGTTGACTTGGGCCGGGGTGCCGCATACCGTTTCCGGCCCAGGGGAGACGACCATGCCCCACGGTAGACGCGGCTTCGCCGACGCACCCAATCGGTGCACACCGTGGCGAGAGCTTCATCCGACGGAGGAGATTGAACAATGACGAAGAAGATTCTGGCCGCGCTCGCGGCCAGCGTGCTGATTGCCGGCTCCACGATCGCCCAGGCGCAGACCGAGATTCGGTGGGGCACCTCGCGCGTGGGGTCCTCCGGCCACCGTGCGCTGGTGAACCTGGCCGAGGTGCTCAAGCGCGAGATGCCCAACTATCAGTTCACCGTGCAGCCCACGCCCGGCGCGATCGTGTCGGTGAAGGGCTACGCGACCGGCCAGATGGAGGGCTACTACGGCTCGGACGTCGCGTTCTACGAGCTCGCCAACGGCATCAAGCGCTTCAAGGGCTTCAAGGAGAACATGCAGCGCGAGCCGGTGCAGTCGATGTGGAACTTCACGGTCGAGGTCGGCCTCGCGATTCACGCCCGTGACCGCGAGAAGATCAAGAGCTGGAGCGACCTCAAGGGGATGCGGCTGTTCACCGGCCCGCGGCCGTGGGACACCCGCGCGCAGATGGAGCGCGCGCTGGAGGCGCTCGGGATCGACTTCGAGTACATCGAGGTCGACATCGGCACCGCTGGCTCGCTGCTCGACGCCGGTCGGTTCGCCGGCATGACCGTCTATGCCAACGCCGAGAGCGCGACCGCGCCGTGGATCACCGAGGCCGGCCTGGCGGTCGACTGGGCCGCGCTCAATCCGAGTGACGACGAGAAGGCGAAGCTCGAGGCGGCCGGCTTCCGGATGGTCAACGTGAAGAACTCGGTGTTCAAGGAGAACATCCACGCCGACCACATCGTGCTGCTGCCCTTCTACTACGGCTTCCACGTCGGCCTCGAGGTGCCGGAGGAGGACGTGTACAAGATGCTGGTCGCGGTGGAGAAGAATGCCGACGCCCTGGCGCAGGCCGACAAGGGGTTCACCCAGATCAAGAACGACATGGTCGGCATGCAGCGCCGAGGCATCGAGTCGGCGGTGAACCTGGTGCGGATTCACCCGGGACTCGCGCGCTACATGCGTGAGCGCAATGCCTGGAACAGTGCCTGGGACGCCCGGGTCGCCACCAAGTAGGCACCTGCCCGCTCGCGCCGGTCGCCACGCGTGCGGCGTGACGCGCCTGCCCACGGCAAGGCGTCGGTGAGCATCCCACGAGCCCTCGGCGGGGCGGATGTGTCAGGCATCCGCCCCGCACCTTTCTCGGAACCCGACCCATGGACATGTCGTCTCTAGAGCGGCGCACGCGCGCGGTCGCCCACACCCTGTTCCTGCTGGTCGGGATCGTGTTCTTCGTGTGGTTGTTCAACTACTACTGGACCGGACTCGGCGGACCGGTGCTGCTCGCATGCACCATGGTTCCCGTCACCTTCGTCCTGTTCACCCTCGACGCGTTGCGCAAGGGAGAGTTCTACCCACGGCTCGGGCCGGTGCCGAACATCGTCATCGCCGTGGTCTACATCACGCTCAGTCTCGGCATCGCGGCGTATCTCTACGTCGAGTTCATCCCCATCGGTGAGGAGCGCGCCGGGTTCTGGAACCGCACCGATCTCACGGTGGGGGCGCTGATGGTGTTGCTGGTCATGGAGTACGCGCGCACGCGCTATCTGCCGCTATTCCTGATCAACATCGCGCTCGTCCTGTACGCGGTCTACGGCAGCGTGGTGCCCGGGATGTTCCACCACGGCGGCCTGAGCTGGACCCGTCTGGTCGGTGCCATGAGTGTCGAGATGTCGACCGGCGTCTTCTCCGGCCTGCCCCAGCTCGCGCTCACCCTCATCGGCTCGTTCGTGCTGGTGCTGAGCGCGCTCAGGGCGTTCGGTTGCGTCGATTCGATTCTGAAGGGCGCGAACCAGATCGCGGTTCGCTCGCCGAACGCCCTGCCACAGGCCGCGGTGGTGGGATCGCTCGGGGTCGCGGCGGTGAGCGGCAGCGGCGCCGCCAATGCGGTGACCACCGGCTCGGCCACCATCCCGGCGATGATCAACGCCGGGATGCCACGCGCGACGGCGGCGGCCATCGAGTCCGCCGCCTCGCTCGGCGGGCAGCTGATGCCGCCGATCATGGGCATCTCGGCGTTCCTCATGGCCGAGTTCCTCGGCCGCAGCTACTTCGACGTGGTGGCCCGCGGCTACGTGCCCGCGCTCATCTACTTCGCCGCCATCGCCCTCTCGGTCTATCTGATGTCGATCCAGTACCGCATCCGCCCGGACCGCGTGCTGGAGGAGCGGATGGAGCGCGGCGACTGGATCAATCTCGCGGCCTTCGTGCTGGTCATCGTGGGGCTCGTCATCTGCATGGCGTACCTGCGGCTACCGGCGATGTTCGCCGCGCTCTACGTGTTCCTCGCGGTGCTCACCGTGCTGGCGCTGCGCATGGCGCTCGATGCGTTGCGCGCCGGTGAGTCCGCGATCCGTCGCATCGCCAGCGCACTGGTTCGATTCCTCGACATCTTCACCGCGATGACCGCCGAGCTCACCCTGCTCCTCGCCACCCTCGCGATCCTCACCGGCGCCCTGGTGGTCACCGGCATCCCGACCAAGATCGGGTTCATCCTGCTCGACGCGGCGGGCGTGAACCTGTGGGTGATGGGCGTGGTCGCCTTCCTGTTCGGCGCCCTGCTCGGCATGGGCCTGCCGCCAGCACCGACCTACATCCTCACCGCGCTGGTCATCGCGCCGCCGATGATCAAGGCGGGAATGGACCCGTGGGCGGTGCACTTCTTCGCGTTCTTCATCGGCGTCTGGGGCGAGCTCACGCCACCGACGTCGGTGGTCGCCGCGGTCACGGCGAAGATTGCCGAGGCATCGTTCATGCGCACGCTGATGCATGCGTTGAAGATCTGCTCGTCGCTGTTCGTGCTGATGATCGCGATGTTCTCGCATCCGGAGCTGGTGCAGGAGCCCGGGGCGGCCCAGCTCGGAGCGATGGTGGTGGTGCTGGTGGCGACTGCCGGGCTCACCTTCGCGTTGCAGGCGACGTTCCTGGATGCCCGCGGCTCGGACCTGCTGGTGCGTCTCGCACTGGCGGCGGTGGCGCTGGTGGTTCTGTGCTACCCCGACCGGGTGGTGGCCTACGCGGCGTGCCTGCCGGTCGTCGCCGCGGTGGCCTGGTGGGTCGTGCACCGCCGTCCGCGGTTGCAGGAGCCGGCCCCGGCATAGGCGGCCGCCGGGGCCGCGACCGTCGTCACGGCCGGTGCAGCACCGCGCGCTCGCGGGTGAAGGTGCGGCGGCCGCGCTTGAAGCCGGCGAGCGCGATGGCATTGGTCGCGACCACCTCGGCGCTGGTGCGGGCGTCCCACAGCACCAGGTCCGCCGGGTGGCCGACCGCGATGCCGTAGTCCTCGCGGCGCAGGATCGCGGCCGACTGGCGGGTCAGCATCTCGAAGCACTCCGCCAACTCGTCGTCGTTGCCGCGCTGGACGGTGTGCGCATAGAGATTCGCGACCCGCACCAGCGAGCAGTCTCCGAACGGCGTGAACGGGTTGAGCACGTTGTTGGTCGACAACGAGCAGCGCACGCCGCAGGCGCGAAGCGCGTTGGCGTCGGCCACCCCGCGCACGACGTCGTGGTCGAGGTGGCGCCCGGTGATGAACAGATCGGTCGCCGGCAGCACGGTCACCGCGACGCCCGAGTCCGCCAACCGGCGGCCGAGCCTCGCCAACTCGTCCGGGGGCAGGCACGAGTACTTGGTCCCGTGACCGACGGTCACGCGACCACCCCACCCCATCGCATCGGCAAGCTCGCAGACCAACAACACGTCCAGCTCCTCGGCGGTCGGTCCGACGTCGAGGTGGATGTCGACGTCGACGTCGAACTCCCGCGCGAGCTCGAAGATGCGCCGGATCTGCCCGGGACGGTCGGGGTCGTATCCGGGGGCTCCGCCGACGACGGTCGCGCCGTCGCGCAGCGCCGCGACCATGTTGCGGTCCGCCTCCGGGGTGTCGGTCAACCCCTCCTGGGCGAAGACGCAGAGCTCGAGATCGATTCCCCACCGGTAGTCGCGCGCGAGCTCGCGCAGCGCCTCGAAGCCGACCAGCCCGACGTTCGGGTCGACCTCGACGTGGGTGCGCATGTGCGTGGTGCCGTGGAGCAGGCAGCCCTCGAGCGTCGCCCGCGCGCGCGCGTAGACGTCCTCGACGGTGAACCCTGGCTTCACCGCCGCCACCCGCTTCATGTGGTCGCGCGCCCGTCCGCTCGCCGGTGCGCACCGGTCGACGATGCGTGACTTGTCGAGGTGGATGTGGGTCTCGATCAGGCCCGGTGAGACCACCCGACCGTCGGCATCGATGACCTCGCCGGATGCCGGAAGCCCCGGCGCGAGCGCCACGATGAGCCCACCGGCGACGCCGATGTCGACGGGCACGCCGTCGCCACCAGCCAGCCGAGCGCGCTGGATCAGCAGATCGAAGGCCATCTCTCGTCCTCCGAGGACGAGCGCCGTGTCGCCGCTGCCCTCATTCGACCAGTAACAGGGTGTCGCGCTCCGACCAGCTCACCCACCGTCTCTCGCCGCGGCGCACCGGCTCGCGCTCCCGACTCGCGTTCTGCACCGTCACCGTGACCCGCGCTCCGGCCTCGGTGGTGACGTAGATGCGGCTCTCGCTGCCGTGATAGGCGACGTCGTCCACCGTGGCCGCAAAGCAGAGACTCGCGTCGTCGGGCGCCGCGGCGTGGATCCGGACCTTCTCGGGACGCACCGCGACCCCGACCTCGGCCGGAAGGTGTCGCTCGACCGGCAGGTCGAGCGCCCCGAGCCCGCCGACCTCGACCACCGCGCGCGCACCGCCGTTCGACTTGACCTTGCCGTCGTAGAGGTTGGTCTTGCCGATGAAGTCGGCGACGAAGCGGCAGGTCGGAGACTCGTAGAGGTCGGCCGGCGGCGCGAGCTGGCGCACCGTGCCGCGCTCCATCACCGCGATCCGGTCGGCCATCGACAACGCCTCGTCCTGATCGTGGGTGACGATCACGAACGTGATGCCGACGGTCTGCTGCAGTCGGACCAGCTCGAGCTGCATCGCCTCGCGGAGCTTCGCGTCGAGCGCCGACAGCGGCTCGTCGAGCAGGAGCACCTTCGGTTCCTTGACCAGGGCACGCGCGAGCGCGACGCGCTGACGTTGACCGCCGGAGAGCTGATCGGGACGCCGGCTACCGTATCCGCCGAGGTGCACGAGGTCCAACGCGGCCTCCACCTTGCGCGCGATCGCGTCCCGCGGCTGGCGCGACACCCGCAGCCCGTAGGCGACGTTGTCGAACACCGTCATGTGCGGGAACACCGCGTAGGATTGGAAGACCATGTTGACCGGACGCCGGTTCGGCTGCACGTCGGCCATGTCGTCGCCGTCGATCAGCACCTGGCCTGCCGTCGGGGTCTCGAACCCAGCCAGCATGCGCAGCAATGTCGTCTTGCCACAGCCGGACGGCCCCAGCAGGGCGAAGAACTCGCCCGCGCGCACGCTGAGACTCACCCCGTCGACCGCGACCACGCCACCCGTGAAGCGCTTGGTGACCCCGAGGATCTCGATGATCGGCCGTCCTCGCTTCGCGGTCTCAGCCACCTTTCGCCTCCCCCCTCGACTGCAGCATCAACGCCACCGTGGTCAACGCGATGGTGATCACGATGAGCACGGTGGAGGCCGCATTGACCTCCGGCGTCACCGAGAACCGCACCATCGAGTACACCTTCACCGGGAACGTCACGGTGTCCGGCCCGGAGGTGAAGAAGGTGATCACGAAATCATCGAGCGACAGCGTGAACGCGAGCAGCGCGCCGGCGACCAGACCGGGGCGCATGTGCGGAATCAGGATGTCTCTGAACACCTGCCACTCACTCGCCCCGAGGTCACGGGCCGCCTCCTCGAGGTCGCGGTTGAACGAGGCGAGCCGGGCCCGCACCACCACCGCCACGAAGGGGAAGCTGAACGAGACGTGCGCGATGGTGATGGCGCCGAGATTCAACGGCCAGGCGAGGCCCGACGGCCACTGCACGCGGGCGAAGAACGCGAGCATCGCCACCCCCATGCAGATCTCGGGAATCACGATCGGCAGCGACATCGCGCCCTCGTACACCGTCTTGAGCCGGAATCGGAAACGCCAGAGCAGGACCGCCACCATCGCGCCGAGAACGGTGCTGACCAGCGTGCTCACCAGGGCGATGGTGAGCGAGTTGGCGAAGGCGGTGATCAGGCCGTCGTTCTCCAACGCGCGCTCGTAGTACTTCCAGGTGAATCCGCGCCAGACGATGTTGCGTCGGCTGTCGTTGAAGCTGAACGCGACCAGGGTGACGATCGGCGCGTAGAGGAACACGAACGTCGCCAACAGGGTCAGTCGCAGCCACGCTCGTCGACCGTAGTCGAGCGGGCCCGGGGGCTCGCGTCGGGGCCACAGCCGGATCATGCCGCCTCCATCGCCGAGCGCCCGCGACTCGCCATCGCGCGCAGGGCCAGCGCGAAGAACGTGATGTACATGAGAAGGAACGACAACGCGGCCCCGAACGGCCAGTCGTTGGCGGACTTGAACTGCCGCTCGATGACGTTGGCGATCATCTGACTATCGGTCCCGCCGAGCAGGTCGGGGGTCAGGAACGAGCCGAGGGCCGGGATGAAGGTGATGATGACCCCGGAGACGATCCCCGGCAGTGCCAACGGCACGACCACCGAGGCGAAGGTGCGGAACTGACTCGCGCCGAGATCGAGACTGGCCTCGATGTAGGACCGATCGAGGCGGTCCAGCGCCGCGTAGAGCGGCAGCACCATGAACGGCAGGTGGACGTAGACCAGCCCGAACACCACCGCGAAGTTGTTGTAGAGCAATTCGACCGGCTCGAAGCGCTCGCCGAGCAGCTGGAGATGCCCGAGCCCCACCAGCACCAGCAACGCGTCCGCCTTCTCCCACAACCATTCGAGGGTGAAGTTCACGTAGCCACGGGTGCGCAGCACCGCGATCAGCGCGTAAGTCCGGATCAGTAGATTGGTCCAGAACGGCAGGATCGTGAGCAGCAGCAGGATGGGCTTCCAGCGCGGGGTGGCGAAGGTGATGGCGAGCGCGATCGGAAACGCCACCAACAGGCAGACCGCGGTGGTGATGCCGGCGAACCAGAACGACTTGGCGAAGATCTGCAGGTAGAGGGGGTCGAGGGCGCGCTGGTAGTTGTCGAAGGTCCAGGTGATGGCGATGTCGACGATGCCGCGCTTCTCGCCGAAGCTCAGGACCCAGATGAGTCCGAGCGGCACCAGGAAGAAGACCAGCAGCCACGCGGTCGGCGGTAGACCGAGCACCCAGCCGACGCGCCGATTGGCGGAGAGGTCATCCACGGCCTGGCCTCACCACCTGCATGCCGCCCGGCGCCCGACTGCCCCCGCCGCGCGCCGCGCCGACCGGGCACCCGCCACCACGCCCAGCGCGCCCCGGAGGGCGCGCTGGGCGGCGAGACATCGCCTGCGTGTACATGGCGCCAGCTCCAGCGCCCGACCGCGTCCTCAGGCAGCCTGGATGCGAGTCCAGGTCTCGTCGATCAGGCGCTGGTACTCCTCGCCCTTGTAGACCGACGCCTCGCAGATCTCGATCACGGAGTCCGGAGGGAAGATCGCAGGATTCTCCCGGTACTCCGCCGACATCAGGGCCTTGGCAGCGGCATTGGGCGTCGCGTACTGGATGAAGTCGGCGATCGCCGCACCGTTCTCACCGTCGAGCAGGAAGTCGATGAATCGATGCGCGTTCATCGGATGCGGCGCCCCCTTCGGGATGCACAGGCAGTCCTGCCACAACAGCCCGCCCTCGCGCGGCACCACGAACGCGATGTCGTCGTCCTCCTCCATCACCTGGAGGATGTCGCCGTTCCACTCCATCGTGAGGTCGACCTCGCCCGATGCGAGCAGGTCCTGGCCGTTGTCCTCGGCGAAGACCTTGATGTGCTTCTTCTGCCGAATCAGCATCTCCTCGACCTGCTTGATGAGCGCCGGCTCGGTCGAGTTCAGCGGCTTGCCGAGCAGCTTGAGCCCCATCTGCACCACGACGCCGGCGTCGCCGAGCATCGCGATCCGGCCGGAGTGGCGGTCGGAGTCGTAGAGCCACTTCCAGCTGTCCGGCGGCGCGTCGACGCGCGACTTGCGGTAGCCGATGCCGATGGTCCCCCACATGTAGGGCAGGCTGTGCTTGCGCCCGGGGTCGAAGGCGGCATCACGGAAGCTCGGGGCGAGATTGGCGATGTTCGGGATCTTCGAGTGGTCGAGCGTCTCCAGCATGCCGGCCGCGATCATCCGCTCGACGTAGTCGTTCGTCGGCACGATGAGGTCGTAGCCGGGATTGCCCTCCTTCAGCTTCGCGAACAGCTCGTCGTTGTCCGCGAACAGGTCCATCTTGACCTCGACCCCGGTCGCCTTGGCGAAGTCCTCGAGGGTCGTCTCGCCGATGTAGGTGTCCCAGTTGTAGAAGTTGACGCGCGCCTCCTCGGCGGCCAGCGCGCGCCGTGAGCCGAGGCTCACGCCGGCGGCGACGGCGCCGAGGCCGGCGAGGAAGGAACGGCGACGGATCCGGTGCGAACGGGGCATGCTCATCTTCTGGTCCACTCCTCGAGTCGGGGCCGGCGGGAGACCTGGCGGGCGCCCGTTGCCGGATGTCGTTGTCGTCGTGTCGGCGCGTCGTGCGCTCTGTCGTGGGGTAAGTGTCCCCCTCGCTCCGCGCGGAGATCAAGCCGTGGCCCGGATGCGCGGCGCACCGATTCGGGGCAGCGCGCCCGGCGGCTCGGCAGCGACGGGCGGGTGCTATCATGCCGGGCCGCCTCGGGCAACTGACGTGCCCGTCGGCGGTCCCCGATTGCCACCTCCGGAAGCCGTGTCATGTCGAATCGCCTTCTCGCCGTCGCCACCCTCGCTCTCGCCTTCGCGCTACAGCCGGCAATGGCTCAGACCCGTATCACCTACAAGTCGGCCAAGGCCTCGTCGTCGTACTACCAGATGGCGGTGCAGATTGCCGAGGCGGTGAAGACCGCTTCCGGCGGCCAGCTCCTGGTCACGGTCGAGGAGAGTCAGGGCTCGGTGCAGAACGTCAAGGAGGCGGCGATTCGCGGCAGCGCCTACGTGTTCACGACGCCGCCGGCGCTGGTCGGGCTGGCGATGCGCGGCGAGAAGCAGTTCGCCCCGAGGAACCCGGCTTACGAGGGCATCCGCTCGCTGTTCGTCATCCCGTCGCTGACCATGCACTACGTGGTCCGCGCCGACGCCGGCGTGGAGACCTTCGCCGACCTGGCAGGAAAGCGCTTCGTCATCGGCAAGGGCAGCTTCGGCGCCACCGAGGCGGCGCGCAACTTCGAGGCATTCGGTCTCGAAGGCAAGGTCGAGCTGGTCGACGTCGAGCTCAACGCCGCGGTGCCGGCGCTACGCAACAACCAGGTGCACGGCTTCGCCACCGCCGGCTCGTGGCCGGCGCCGAACGTCATCGAGGCGGCCGCCGGCACCGGTGTGAAGCTGCTCTCGATGAGCGACGAGCAGGTGGCGCTCACGAAGCGCACGCGGTTGGTGATCCCGGCCGGCACTTACCCGGGCGTCGACGCCGACGTGGTGACCACCTCGCTGCCGGTCGGCGCCTACGCGGGCGGCGGGATGGCGGACGATACCGCCTACGCCCTGACCCGTGCCTTCTGGGAGAGCAAGGGCGAGATGGCGCGCACCAGCCCGTGGTGGAACGGGGTGACCCCCGAGATGCTGGCGACGCTGGGCGCGCCGCTGCATCCGGGGGCGGTCCGCTACTACCGCGAGTCGGGGATCGCGATCCCGGCCGGACTCGAGTAGGCAGCCGATCGCGGCTCGCGGGCACGGCGCCGGCCGACGAGCGCGCGTCGGCCCCGCGCACCGCTCGCCCGAGGCCCGCGCCGCCATGTCGTCCGAGCCCGCCGTCCGCTCGCCCTGGGCCGCGCCCGGAGTCGTGCCGGCGCCTCCGCTCGGGGGCGGCCCGGCCGGCGTCGCACTGGTCGTCTACGCCGCGGTGTGCGTCGGTTTCCACCTCTGGCTCGCCTTCGCGCCGCTGGTACCCAACCTGGTGAGCCGTCCGCTGCACATGGGGCTCGCCCTGCCCTGGGTCTTCCTTCTCTCCGGGCAGCCGCTGGCGCGGGGGGCGCGCGGCGTCGGGGCCGCCGTCGCCGCGACCGGAATCGTGGCCTGCCTGTGGGTGGTGCTCGAGCGCGACGCGCTCGGCGACCAGTACGGCACGCTCGAGGGCCAGGCGCAGCTCGCGGCGGCGGTGGTGCTGCTCGCGGTGACCCTCGAGATGGCGCGGCGTGCGATCAAGCTCGCCCTGCCTGCGATCGCGGTGGTCGCCCTGCTCTACGGTGCGCTCGGGCAGCACGTGCCCGGGGAGTTCGGCCACCCTGGCATCCCACTCGCCAGCCTGCTCGGGACCCTGACCATCGCCGAGGGCGGACTGTGGGGCCCGCTCACCGGGATCTCGGTGGGCGTGGTCGCGATCTTCGTCATTCTGGGCGCGCTGGTCGGCGCCGGCGAGGCCGGCACCGGGTTCATGGCGCTGGCGACCTGGCTCGCGGGGGGCCTGCGCGCCGGCGCTGCGAAGGTGTCGATCCTCGCCTCCGCCCTGTTCGGATCGATCTCGGGCTCGGCGTCGGCCAATGTCGCCTCGACCGGTGCGGTGACCCTGCCGACGATGCGGCGCCTCGGCTACCCGCCGGCATTCGCCGCCGCGGTCGAGGCGGTGGCATCGAGCGGCGGGCAGATCATGCCGCCACTCATGGGGGCTGGCGCCTTCGTCATGGTGGAGCTGCTGCAGACCCGCTACACCGCCATCATGACCGCGGCCGTACTGCCCGCACTCCTCTTCTTCTGGACTACCTGGGCCGGGGTGGATCGCTTCGCCGCGCGCCACGGTCTGCGCCCGATGGCGCCCGAGGAGCGTCCCGGGAGGCGCGACGTGGCGACGACGGTGCCGTTCTTCATGGTGCCGTTCGCGGTGCTGCTCTGGCTGCTGTTCGCCGAGGGATACACGCCGCAGTACGCCGCGGCGGTCGGCGCGCTGGCGGCGCTCGCCCTGCTGGTGACCGACCGCACCCTGCGTCCGGACCCGCGCGCGTTCGTGCGACGGCTGTCCGCGGCGTGTGTCGACGCCGCGCGCCAGATCGCCACCATCGCCGCCATCATCCTCTGCGCGGGGATCGTGATCGGCGTGCTGAACCTCACCGGTCTCGGGGTGAAGGTCACCTCGGCCATCGTCGGGCTCTCCGGCGGCAACCTCCCGGCCGCGCTGGTGCTCACCGCCCTCGCCTGCCTGGTCCTCGGGATGGAGGTGCCGACGACCGCGGCCTACGTCATCTGCGTCTCGGTGGCCGGCCCGGCGCTCCAGGACCTCGGTCTGCCGGCGCTGCACGCCCATCTGTTCGTGTTCTGGTACGCGCTGCTCTCGACCATCACCCCACCGGTGTGCGGCACCGTGTTCATCGCCGCCGGCATGGCCGGCACCTCCTGGCTCCCGGTGGCCGGGCGGGCGATGCGACTCGGACTGGGGCTCTACGTCGTACCCCTCGCGTTCGTCGCCAATCCTGCGTTGCTCGCCCCCGACCGCGCACCGTTCCTGGCCACGCTGGCGGTGCTCAAGGTCGGACTGGGGCTGTGGCTGGCAAGCCGGGCGCTGATCCCCGACCGCGGCCATCCGCTCGTCGCGCTGGCGGCCGCGGCAGCGAGTTGCGGGGTCATTTTCGCGTTCGGTGTCGAGCCGGTCACATGATTCGCCATTCGACCGGCAACAGTGCTCGCCATTGACCCTCGCGGCGGAGTGTGACTGAATTCCGCCCGCGGAGAAGACCGGCGCCATGCCCATGCCGTCCGAGCCCTCGGGGCCACGGCGTGAACGCGACCGGCCCACCGTGGCGACACACGACGCGGCATCGGAGGAGCCCACGCCCCAGCCCTGGCGCCCGCCGGGGGCCCATCGACGCGAAGCGCGGCGACGCGCTGCGTGCACTTTCCGCGGCGTCGCGAGCACTCGGGCGTGCCATCACGCACACCGGGCGATTTCTTGACCCTCGGCGCGACCACCATCGCGGCGAGGTTTGCTGACCGGAGGAGATCTGACCACATGAACTTCAAGAGCACCGTGTTCGCGGCGGCCATCGGCACTGCGCTGGTCGCCGGCGCCACCCAGGCCCAGACCGTCATCAAGACCCAGACCGCGATGGCGGCCGGGCAGTTCACCCTCGTCTACCTCAACGAGAATTGGGCGCCCAAGGTCGAGCAGATGACCGGCGGCAAGGTGAAGCTCGAGATCCTGCCGAGCCAGGCCGTGGTCCCCCACCGCGAGGTGATCAACGCGGTGAGCGCCGGCATCCTGCAGGGTGACTTCAACGCCGTCGCCTATTACGCCGGCAAGGATCCCGCCTTCGGCATGATGGGCGACCTGATTGCCGGCTACGACAACGTCGAGCAGTTCCAGATGTTCTGCCGCTTCGGCGGTGGTCGAGAGGTCCTGCAGAAGATCTACGACAAGATCACCGGCGGCAAGATCCACGTCGTCGGCTGCGGTCCGTTCTCCAAGGAGGGGCTGATCTCGTCGAAGCCGCTGCGTGGCGTCGACGACCTCAAGGGCATCAAGATCCGGTCGCCCGAGGGCATGGCGGCAGCGGTGTTCAAGGCGGTCGGCGCGTCGCCGACGGCGATTCCGTGGCCGGAGACCTACACCGCGGTCGAGAAGGGCATCGTCGACGCCGCCGACGGCAGCTCCTACACCAACAACTCCTCGCTCGGCTTCCACAAGATCGCGAAGTACCCGCTGTTCCCCGGCATCCACTCGATGGCGGTGATCGAGTTCACGGTCAACAAGGCGGTGTGGGACAAGCTCGGCCCGCAGGGCCAGGCCGCACTCGAGACCTGGTACTACGCGGCATGGACCGACATGAGCCGCGCCTCGGACATCGAGGACCGCAAGCAGGCGGCGCTCGATCGCTCCGGCAAGGGCGACCCCGGGGTCGAGGTCATCGACTGGTCGCAGACCGAGCGCGACAAGTTCCGCGCCGCTGCCGCCAAGGTGTGGGCCGACTACGCGAAGCAGTCCCCGCTCGCGCAGGAGGCGTACGACAAGCACATCGAGTTCATGAAGACCTACGGCCTGCTGAACTGAGCACGACCGGCTGAAGCGGCCCGACCGAGCGCTCCACGCGTGGGGGCGCTCGGTCGGCGTCCGCCCCCACCCCACCGAAACCTCGAGAGGAGGGTGCCATGCAGGCCCTGCTCGGGGCCGTCGATCGCCTGAGCCAAACGGTCGGGTTGTCGGTCGCCCACTTCTACTTCGTGTGCGCCCTGATCACCGCTTACGAGGTGATCATGCGGTACGTCTTTCACGCGCCCACGCTGTGGGCCTTCGAGGTCGTGATGGTGGTGTGCGCGTGCGCCTGGGCGCTGTCCGGCGCCTACGTGACGATGCGCAACTCACACATCTCGATCACCGTCGTCTACCAGTACAGCAAGGGCAAGGCGCGCTGGTGGCTCGACCTGTTCCACATGGTGGTCACCCTCGGCGCCATGGGGACTCTGGGCTACGCGATGTACGGATTGGTCGAGGACGCGCTCCACACCTTCGAGCGCAGCGGCACCTCGTTCAACTCCCCGGAGCCGATGATCATCAAGCTCGTGCTGTTCGCCGGCGTGTGCCTCTACTGCCTGCAGACGCTGGTCAACCTGATTCGACACGTGTCCGGGCTCGAGCGCCCCGCGCGTCCGCTGCCGCAGGGGGAATGAGGCATGCTCGACATCCAGACCGTGACGATCATCATCGTCGCGAGCATGTTGCTCCTGATGATGACCGGCATGCCGCTCGGCATCGTGACCCTCGCGGTGTCGATCGGGACGGCGCTCTACGCGTTCGGTCCGCCCGGCCTGTTCCTGGTCAGCTCCAACGTCTATGGCCTGTTCGAGGCCTATCCGCTGGTCGCGGTGCCGCTGTTCGTGTTCATGGCGAACGTGATGGAGCGCTCGGGCGTCGCCGAGGACCTGTTCGACGCGATGTCGATGATGGCCGGGCGGCTGCGCGGCGGAGTCGCGGTGCAGACCACGTTCGTGGCGGTCATCATGGCGGCGATGACCGGCATCATGGGTGGCGAGATCGTGATGCTCGGTCTCATCGCGCTACCCCAGATGCTGCGCCTCGGCTACGACAAGAAGCTCGCGATGGGCACGATCTGCGCCGGCGGCTCGCTGGCGACCCTGATCCCGCCGTCGGTGATCATGATCGTGTACGGCCTCGCCGCCAGCGTCTCGATCTCCGACCTGTTCATGGCGGGGTTCCTGCCCGGGCTGTTGCTGGCGTCGCTCTACGTCACCTACATCCTGATCCGATGCAAGCTCAACCCGGAGCTCGCGCCGCTACCTCCACCGGAGATGCTCGACCTCGATCGCGCGCAACGCCGCCAGAAGCTCAAGGGCATCATCCTGCCGATGCTGGTCATCCTCTGGATCCTCGGCTCGATCTACGGCGGCATCGCGACCCCGACCGAGGCTGCCGGTGTCGGTGCGTTCGGCGCCATCGGCGCCGCCTGGTGGCGCGGCAAGCTGAACTGGGAGATGCTGCAGGAGGCGCTGCGCAAGACCATGATCACGGTCGCCACCATCGTGTGGCTGATCATGGGCGCGGTCAGCCTGGTCGGGATCTACAACGTGATCGGTGGCACGTCGTTCATCCAGGGCCTGCTCACCGGGCTCGACATCCCTCCGCTCGGCGTCATCTTCGTGATGATGGGGATCCTCATCATCCTCGGGACGTTCATGGAGTGGATCGCGATCGTGTTCATCACGGTGCCGATCTTCGCCCCGGTGGTGGTCAGCCTCGGCTTCGATCCGGTGTGGTTCGGCATCCTGTTCGTGATGAACATGCAGATCTACTTCCTGTCGCCTCCGTTCGGTCCGGCCTGTTTCTGGCTGAACAGCGTGACGCCGAAGGACATCACGCTACAGCAGATCTTCGCGAGCGTGCTGCCGTTCATCGCGCTGCAGGTGATCGGTCTCGCGCTGGTGATCATCTTCCCCGACATCGCGCTGTGGCTGCCGCGGGTGCTCGGCGACTGAGGCGAGGACAACCTGGCGGCGGTCCGATGGCCGCCGCCGGGCGAGCGACGAGGTCCGGGAGGGAGTAGCGCCGGCCGGGAGGGGATAGCGCCGGCCGGGAGAGGATAGCGCCGGGTCGATCGGCTCGACGGTCGGGCCGAGTCGCATGGACCTCCGTCGGCGGCGCGGCGGGCGACGG
Source organism: Ectothiorhodospiraceae bacterium (assembly GCA_024234875.1). Taxonomy (GTDB): domain Bacteria; phylum Pseudomonadota; class Gammaproteobacteria; order HK1; family HK1; genus JACKNM01. The sequence goes on from JACKNM010000009.1 coordinate 91,020, forward strand.
CGAGCGGTTCAGGGCCGCTCGCGGCAGCGGAGCCGGGATCAGCCGGTGACCGGCATCGCCAGCCAGAACATCAGGAAGATCACGACCGCCACCGCGCCATAGCCGAGGAGCGCGATACCGGTACTCATCCGGTCCGGCAGGCCAGTGTCATCCGAATCCATCATGCGCGCGTCTCCTCGCGTTCGCGGGCCGCCGGGTCAGGCCTCGAGGCCCGCGGTCTCGGCCAGGCCCAGCATCAGGTTCAGGCACTGGACGGCGTTACCGGACGCGCCCTTGCCCAGGTTGTCGAGGATCCCCATCAGCAGCACGTGGCCGCTCGGGTTGCCGATGACCCGCAGCTCGATGCGGTTGGTGCCGTTGCAGCCGCGCGGGTCGAAGGTCGACTCGTCGGCGTCGGCCGGGACTCCCAGCGGGTGCACACGCACGAAGGGCTCGTCGGCGTAGCGCGCCGCCAGAGCCTCGTGGATCGCCTCCGCCCCCACGCCTCGCGCGAGGCCGGACGCCGCAATCGAGACCTGCACCCGCATCCCGCAGGCGAACGGCCCGACCGACGGCAGGAAGTGCGGGTCGTGGCCGAGGCCACTGTAGCGGACCATCTCCGGAATGTGCTTGTGCCGCCGATCGAGCGCGTACGGCGCCTCGTAGACCATCTCGAGCAGGCCGCGCTCGCGATCCTCCCAGCGCTCGGTGAGCGCCTTGCCGCCCCCGGTGTAGCCGGAGAGGGCGTGGACGGAGACCGCGGCGTCGGCCCGCACCAGGCCGCCGGCGAGCAGCGGGCGCAAGCCGAGGATGAAGGTCACCGGGTAGCAGCCGGTGTTGGCGACGCGCGTGGCGGTGGCGACGCGAGCGCGATGCTCCGGGTCGAGCTCCGGCAGCCCGAACACCCATCCCTCGGCGGTCCGGTGGGCGGTGCTCGCGTCGAGAACGCGCGTCGGAGCATCGCCGATCAGCTCGACCGCCTCGCGCGCGGCATCGTCCGGCAGGCAGAGGATGGCCACGTCGGCGCTGCGCAGCGCCGCGCGGCGGGCGGTCGGGCTCTTGCGCTCGGCGGCCTCGATCTCGACCAGCTCGATGTCGGAGCGGCCGGCGAGCCGCTGATGGATTTGCAGACCGGTGGTACCGGCATGCCCGTCGATGAAGACACGTGCGCTCATGGCGTGGCATTCTCGCACGACCGCGGCGCCGCGCACAGGGCTCGCCCGCGTCGCAGCCGACGGAACGACTCACCGACGGCGCCCACCCAAGGCGTCGCTGAAGTGGAATCGTGCGCCATGGACCCGATGGTCCTTCGCCGCAATCGCCCCCTCGACACCGTGACCATGCGCCGCCTGTTCGGCGACCGCACCGGGCTGCGCCTGGTCTGGCCCGACGCGGCATGGCCGTTCGATCACCGTCAATGGCACGCCGCGCTCGATCCCGATCGCGGCCATCGGTCCTGGTTGATCGAGCTCGGCGGCGCGGTGGTCGGGCACGGAGCACTCCGCCCCGGAGCCGAGCCCGGGATCCGCATGGTGTCGTTCCTGTACCTCGCCCCGGCGGTGCGCGACCGCGGCCACGGCCTCGCCATGGTGGAGGCGCTGGTGGCCCGCGCGGGCGAGGAGCCGGGCGTCGACCGATTGCAGCTCCGCACCCGCGACTACAACCCGCGCGCGATCCGCTGCTACGAGAAGGCTGGTTTCCGCGTCTTCGCCCGCGAGGGCACGCTGGTACGCATGGAGCGCGCGCTTTCGTCGAACGACACGTAGCCGATTGCTTTCCGAGATTCTCGACTCGACATGACCGCCAACCCTCGACGCGCTGATGCCACCAGCTCGCCTCGCGCGCGCGGCCGCCGGCCGCGGGCGCTGCGAGCGATCAACGCTCGCGCACGAAGCGGTTGCGCAGCGTCCCGATCGGCTCGATCTCGACCTCCACCACGTCGCCGTCGACCAGGTTGGGCGACTTGCCCTCGGTCCCCATCCAGACCACGTCGCGCGGATGGAGCGTCAGGTAGCGACTCATCGCCACCAGGAAGTCCACCACCCCGAAGATCATGTCGTTGGTGGGAAAGGCGATGCGCTCCACACCGTTCACCCGCACCCGCGTGCGCAGGGTCTCCAGCGCGACATCGGTCTCGATCCACGGCCCCATCGGCTTGAAGGTGTCGGTGTTCTTGGCCCGCCACAGGGTGCGGTCCTCACGCTGCCAGCTCCGCTCACTGACGTCGTTGCCGATGGTGTAGCCGAGGACACAGGCGAGAGCGTTCTCGCGGGTGAGGTGCCGCGCGCGACGCCCGATCACCACCACCAGCTCACCCTCGTACTGGACCTCGTCGGTCGCGTCCCGAGGGATGACCACGTCCTCGTCGTGCGCGATCAGGGCGTTGGTGGCCCGATAGCCGATGTCGGCCTTGGGCGGGAGGTCCGGCGCGCGACCGAGAACCGCGGCCGCCTCGCGGACGTGCTCGGCGTAGTTGAGCCCGGCGGCATAGAACGTCCGCGGCTCGACCGGCACCGCGAGCCGCACCGAGGCCAGCGCCACCCGCTCGCCGGTCGGCCGATAGCCGTCGAACGGGTCGCCGTCGACGATCGCGACCTCGTCACCCTCGACCAGGCCGTGGCGGACGGAGCCCGCGTGCTCGAAACGCGCCCAGCGCATCGCCGATCCCCCTGCTGCACCGAATGCCCACCGCCGGCGCCCCCAGTCGGCGGCGCGACGGCCCCAGGCTGCGAAGCATGACGAAGACCCGGAGGCGGCGCAAAGCCGGCGGCCGCCGCCGCTCGCGTCTTGGCTCCGGGGGCAGTGCACGCGGTATGCTTCGTCGCTCTGGCCGCGGAGACCGCACGCGCATGCAACACCGACCACTGACCGGCCCGTTCGCCTGGAAGGGCGCGGAGCTCGCCCGCGACGGACGCTGGAGCATCGATCTCGGGCCCGAGGCAGCGCGCGCGATCGTCGACGCCACCGCCACCGCGCGTGCGGCCGGCGTCAGCACGGACACGGTCACCGCGCAGGCGTTTCCGCTCACCTCGCTGGACGGGCTGCTCGCCCGCGTCCGCGACGAGATCGAGGACGGCTGCGGGATGGTCCGCCTGCGTGGTTTCCCGGTGGACCGGCTCGGCGCCGACGCCGGGCTCGCCTGGATGGGCTTCACCGCGCACCTCGGCACCGCGGTGGCGCAGAACCCGGCCGGGCAGCGCCTGCGCGAGATCCGCGACGAGGGCGCGGGGGTCGGCGAGCGCTACGGGCAGATGCGCGTCGGCGGCGAGGGCGAGGTCTTCCTGTCCTCGCGGGCGCGCACCGCCTCCACCGCCGGCCTGCGCTACCACACCGACCGCTGCGACATCGTGGGCCTGCTCTGCACCGGCCGCGCCCGCAGCGGGGGCGAGAGCCGCGTCGCGAGCTCGGTCGCGGTGCACAACGCGATGCTGGCACGGCGGCCCGATCTGGCCGCCCTGCTCTATCAGGACATTCCGCGCTCACGGCTCGGCGAGGAGGACGACGTCGGCCGCGAGTGGTATCCGCTACCCATCTGGGGCATCCGCGACGGGAAGTTCACCAGCCACTACTCGCGCACCTACGTCGAGGCGGCACAGCTTCTTCCCGACGTGCCGCGACTCGGCCCCGCCCACTGGGAGGCGCTCGACATGCTGGCCGCGCTCGCCGACGAGCTCGCAATCGAGATGACGCTCGAGGTCGGCGACGTGCAGCTCCTGAACAACCACGTCATCTACCACTCGCGCGCCGCGTTCGAGAACGACCCGGCCGCGGGTCTGGTGCGCTGCCTGCTGCGGGTCTGGCTGTGCGCCCCTCACCGCGCGTTGCCGGTCGGACACGAGGTGCTGTGGCGGGAGATCGAGGCCGGGCGGCTGCGCGGAGGGATCGCCACCGCGACCACCGCCTGACCAGCCACCGGGCGCGCACCGGTCTTAGAGACCTCAAACGCTCGGGTCGTGATTCGCACCGGCCACCACCTCGCGCACCACGGCCCGTAGCCGCGCCGGCGTGACGGGCTTCTCGATGTACGGCCGCCCGGTTCCGGCCAGAAAGCGCTCGGTGGTGCCGCTCAACAGGTCGCCGGTGACGAAGACGAAGCCGGCGGCGGCTCGTGGGTCGCGCTCGCGCACCGCGGCGTAGAGCCTCGGCCCGTCCATCACCGGCATCCGGAGATCACACACCACCACGTCGAACGGCTGCTCGCCGAGCCGGCGCAGCGCCGCCGCGCCATCGGCCGCCTCCACCACCTCGAAACCGTCCGCGCGCAGCACCTCGCACAGGAAGTCACGCAGATCCGCCTCGTCGTCGACCACCAGGACCCGCCCGCTCACCCCGGAGGCCGGCACCACGCGCGCCGGCTCGTCGGCGGCCACCGCCGCGGTGGCGACCGGCAGCGTGAGAGTGAAGCGCGCCCCCCCGCCCGGCGCGTCCACCACCTCGATGTGCCCGCCGTGGGCCTCGACCATCGCGTGGGACAGCGCGAGCCCGATCCCGGTGCCCACCCCCGCCGGCTTGGTGGTGAAGAAGGGCTCGAAGATGCGCGAGCGAATCGCCTCCGGCACCCCCGGCCCGGTGTCGGAGACCGTCACCGCCACCGTCGCTCGATCCGGCGCGACGCCGGCCCCGATCCGCAGCCGCCGCGGTCCCGGGGTCTCGAGCATCGCCTGCTGCGCGTTGACGACGAGGTTGAGCAGGACCTGGCCGAGCTGATCGGGGTCGGCGGCGACCTCCGGCAGGCTCGCGTCGAGGTCACGCTCGACCCGCACGTCCGCGCTCCGCAGCTGGTAGCCCACCAGATCCAGCACCTGGTCCAGCACCGGCGCGATCGCGGTGCGGGTGCGTGTCGCCGGGCGTCGGCGGGCCATGGTCAGGAACGTCTTCACGATCCGGGCGCAGCGCTCGGCAGCCGCCCGCAGCGCACCCGCGCGGCGGGCCGAGGCGGCATCGGCGGCATGGTCCTCGAGCATCGCCGCGTGCCCGATGACCACCGACAGCGGGTTGTTCAGCTCGTGCGCGACGCCGGCGAGCAACGTCCCGAGCGCACTCATCTTCTCGCTCTGGTACAACGCGGTGCGCTGGCGCTCGAGCTCTGCCTGCGCCGCGCGCTGCTCGGTGACGTCGGTGAAGGTGCTGAGGATGTGCCCGTCGGGAAGCCGACGGCGACGGATCTCGATCACCCGCCCGTTGTCGAGGCGCTCCTCGAGCACCTCGTGGGTCATCCGCGCGTACTCCTCGAGACGCCGCTCGAGCAGGCCGTCGGCATCGACCCCGAGCTCTGGCTCCTCCCCACGCAGCCGCCCGTGCTCGAGGCGGTGACGAACCAGCTCGCGCACGTGCATGCCCGGCCGCACCAGGTGCTCGGGAAGGTCGTAGAGCTGGGCGTAGCCCCGATTGATCAGCACCACGCGCTGCTCGGCGTCGATCACGGTGACGCCCTCGGCGATGTTCTCGAGGATGCCCTGGAGCTGCGAGGTGCGTTGCGCCAGCGCCTGCTCGAGTCGGGTCTCGCTGTCGCGCAGCGCGAACTCGGCGCGTTTGCGCTCGGTGATGTCGGTGCGCACGCTCACGAAGCCGCCGGAGAGCGTGTGCTGCTCCTTCACCAGGTCCCAGCGCCCGTCGGGCCAGGAGTCCTCGGTCAGCGTGGAGTCGTTCTCCCGCCGCCACGCGACGTAGCGCTCGAGCCAACCCTCGGGGTCCTCGCGCACCGCCGGATCGGTGATCACCCCGTGCTCGATGCTGAGTCGCACCAGATCCACCATCGACGTGCCGACGATCCGCTCCGGCGGCGGGAAGAAGGGAAAGATCTCGTGGAAGCGACGGTTGGCGAGCACCACGCGCTCGCGAGCGTCGTAGAGCACGAAGCTGTCGGCCAGATTGTCGATCGCCTCGCGCAGGAGTCGCTCGTTGCCGCGGGCCGCCGCCTGCGCGGTGACGTCCGACATCGAGACCAGCTCGGCCGGCTCACCCGCCCACTCCACGCGCACCGAGGTCGCCTCGATCCAGTACGGCGCGCCGTCGGCGGCGATACAGCGCACCCAGCGCGGGGCCGTCGCGACGCCGGTGTGCAGGAGCTCGCCATGCATGCGCACCGCCCGCGGTTGCGTCTCCAGCGGCAGGTACGGCAGCACTGTCGGGCGACGCGACAGCGCGGTCGCGTCGGCGAAGCCGAGACGCACCGCGCACGATTGGTTGGCGTACAGCGGGCGGAAGCCGCGGTGGACGAGCACCGCGTGGCCCAGGACGTCGAGGGCCGCCGCCCGTGGGTCCGGCGCCGGGGTGGGCCCACCGAGGTCGGTGGGCGGGGACTCCTCGGCCACCAGCCAGGCGATGCGCCGCCCCATCCGGTCGTGCAACGGCGACAGCGCGAGCCAGGTCCCGCCCGCGGGCTCGGTGGTGCCGGCAGTCGGCACCCGCACCCGCTCGTGGCCGGCAAGGGCGGCTCGGGTCACCGCGGCCAGGGCGTCGACCGGCGCCACGCCGACACCGCGACCCGCCACCGCCGACGGCGCCGCGACCAGGGCCTGATTTCGATGCACCACGACGCGCGCCCCGGCATCGAGCAGGAAGGCGCGGCCGGCGAGACCGTCGCAGAGCGCGATCGCGACCCGCCGCAGCCCGCCCTCGGCCGAGAGCATCGACTCGTCCGACACGACGCCCCCCTGGCAGCCCGATCGACGCCCAACCGTCACCCTCGGGCATGCGGGTGTCAAGCGCCGGACGCCCGGGCGGGTCGGCGCGCCGGGCGCGGGCTGCCCGGCAATCGAGCCCCTCGACGGGCTGCGGCATCGATTCTCGGCCCCCTGCCGGCGCGCTATCCTGCGCCGATGCGTCCATTCGCGGGGGGAAGCGACGATGAGCCGAGGAGCCAATCGCCTTCGAGTCGACGGCGCGCGACTGTGGTCCACCATCGCACGCTCCGCCGAGATCGGACCCGGTCGCGCCGACGGGCTGTGTCGTCTGCCGCTCACCGACGCCGACCGACAGATGCGCGACCAGTTCGTGCAGTGGTGTCGGGACGCCGGTTGCTCCATCACCGTCGATCGCGTCGGTAACATCTTCGCCCGGCGCGCCGGCAGCGACGACACGCTGGCGCCAGTGCTGATCGGCAGCCATCTGGACACCCAGGTCGCCGGTGGGCGCTACGACGGCATTCTCGGGGTGCTGGCGGGGCTCGAGGTGGTGCGCACGCTGAACGATGCGGGCCAGGTCACCCGTCGGCCGATCGAGGTGGTGTGCTGGACCAACGAGGAAGGCGCGCGTTTCCAGCCACCGATGATGTGCTCGGCCGCGTTCGCCGGCGTGCTCGACGTGGACTGGGTGCTCGCCTGCACCGACGACGACGGCCTGGTCTTCGGCGAGGAGCTCGAGCGCATCGGTTACGCCGGCGAGGCGCCGGTCGGTGGCCGCGCGGTCGACGCCTACTTCGAGCTCCACATCGAGCAGGGGCCGGAGCTCGAGGCGGCCGACCTGCCGCTCGGGATCGTCACCGCCGGCTACTTCACGCGCGGGCTGCGGGTCGAGGTCACCGGCGAGACCGCGCACGCCGGGCCGACGCCGATGGATCGCCGGCGCAACGCCCTGGTCGGCGCCGCGATGATGATCGTCGCCGCCAACGAGATCGGCTGGGCCTGGCACGATACCGGCGGCAAGTCGACCTCGACGCGGATCAAGGTCTGGCCGAACAAGCCCGGCATCCTCCCCGACTGGGCCGAGGTGACCTTCGACTTCCGCCACCCGGAGCAGGGCGCCACGCTGGAGATGGAGTCACGCATGCGGGCCGCGATCGAGGACGCGTGTCGCCGGGCGCGCGTGGAGGCGTCGATCACACAGACCTGGGAGTTCGGATCCGAGGTGTTCGACCCGGAGTGTGTGGCGATGGTGGAATCGGCGGCGGCGGAGCTCGGTGTGCCGTGTCAGCGCATGCGCAGCCAGGCGGGGCACGACGCCTACCACATGACCCGCGTCGCGCCCACCGCGCTGCTGTTCTGTCCCTGCCGCGACGGGGTGAGCCACAACGAGGCGGAGCACGTCGAGCAACGCGACGCGGTGCCGAGCGTCGACGTGCTGCTGCACGCGGTGCTGGCGCGAGCGGACCGCTGACCGCGCCCCTCGGCGCCTCGCCTGCCGCGGCGAGCGGCGCCAGGTCGGCGCCGCGCGGGGCGTCGCGCGTGCGGCCCGACTCAGGACGACGGCAGGGTGTAGCCCTCGAGGAACGTGTCGCAGGCGTAGAAGTCGTACTCGCGCCCGCGCGTGGCCTCGACCAGCTTCCCGCCCTCGAACCGCGCCGCGACCAGCTCGTCGACCAACACGCCGTCGATGCAGTAGAGCCAGGCCTCGCGGTCACCGTCGCGACGCACCGCCAGCGGCGACCCGAGCACCGCGTCGACCTGGACCGGACGCATGCCGGGCTCGAGCCGCGCGATGCGCTCTCGCGCGACGTCGCTCGCGCAGCCCGTGAGCACCACGGTCAACATCGCGATGGTGGTGATCCGCAACATGGACGAGCCTCCCGCGCCTTCCGCGCGCCACTAGCGAGGCTCGCGAGCCTAGTGCATGACGGGCCCCGCGGCAACGCGAGCGGCGCGTCCCGGATTGCGCGAGGTCAATGCCGTGCCCGGCGCCAGGCACCAGAATTCGCGTCCCGGCCGCCCGGCCACGTAACGAAGGACGCGCAACATGATTCACGAGGTGACCGGAGACATCCTGCTGTCACGCGCGGCGGCGATCGCGCACGGGGTGGCGCCGGACGACCACTTCTCGAGCGGCCTCGCGCTCGCCCTTCGCGAGCGTTGGCCGGCGATGGCCAAGGACTTCCGGCACTGGTGCCACGTGTCGCACCCGAAGCCGGGCACCGCCTGGACCTGGGCCGGCGCCGAGGGCACGCGCATCGTCAACCTGCTGACCCAGAATCCCGCCGCCTCCCACGGGCAGCACCCGGGCAAGGCGACGACCGAGAACGTCAACCACGCCCTGCGCGAGCTCCGGCGCATCGTCGAGGCGGAGGGCTTCACCAGCATCGCGTTGCCACGGATCGCGACCGGCGTGGGGGGACTCGACTGGTCGACGGTCTCGCCGCTGCTCACGCGCCACCTCGGCGATCTACCGATCCCGGTGGTCGTCTACACCACGTTCCACGCCGGCCAGGCGGCCGACGAGCCGATCTGACGGCGGCCACGGTGTCGTCGCCGTCCACGGACGCGACGCCGTGAGCCGGCGGGTGATCGTGTGCGGCGCCGGGATCGTCGGCGCCGCCACCGCCTACCACCTCGCTCGCCGCGGAGCGGAGGTCGTGCTCGTCGACCGTCGGGGCATCGCCGCCGCGGCATCGGGACGCGCCGCCGGGTTCCTCGCGCTGGACTGGTGCGACGGACTGGCCACCGGGCCGATGGCCCGCGCGAGCTTCGCGATGCACGCCGAGCTCGGGCGCGAGCTCGGGGTCGACATCGGCTACCGTCGCGTGCGCACCTCCCTGGTGGCGCTGGAGCGCCGCGGCGAGCAGGGCGCCGCGACGGGTTGGGTCGACGGCGACGCACGGATCCGCGGCCAGCTCGGCGACGAGCGCACCACCGCTCAGGTCGACCCGCGGCGGCTGACCCGGGCCCTGGTCACGGCCGCCGAGCGCCACGGCGCCACCATGCGACTCGGAATCGTCGAGGACGTGGTGGTGGATGCAGGAATCGCCACCGGGGTGCGGGTCGACGGCGAAACGCTCGCCGCCGACGCGGTGGTGGTGGCGATGGGGCCGTGGAGCGCGCAGGCCGCGCCGGGACTCGGGCTGCCGCCGATGCTCGCGGTGAAGGGGCACAGCGTGCTGCTCTCGCCGCGCGAGGCGATGCCCGCCGAGGCGCTGTTCGTCGACGACGACCATGGAGGCGAGGCCCCCGAGGTGCTCCCGCGTCCCGACGGCACCGTCTACATCGCCGCCGGCTCGCAGGTCACCCGGACACCGGATCCACCCGAGTCGGTCGGTTTCGAGCCCGCGGCGATCGATGCACTACGCGCGGTGGCCGGGCGCCTCTCGACCGGACTTCGCGGGGTCGACTGGCTCGACCCGGGTGCCTGCTACCGACCGTTGTGCGCCGACAACGTCCCCGCCGTCGGCGCCGTGCCGGGCGCGCGAGGCGCCCACGTCGCGACCGGCCACGGCCCCTGGGGGATCCTGCTCGGCCCGGCCACCGGCGCGGCGCTGGCCGAGCGCATCCTCGACGGCGCGTCCACGACCGTCGATCTCGGACCCTTCGACCCCGCCCGCCTGCTGCGACGCTGACCGGCGGCGAGCACGCGGCGGCGAGCGTGTCGACGCGGCGCCTCGACGCGCGCAGAATTGCCGGCCTCGATCCCGGTGCAAGAGGATTCCCGATGAAGATCGCCTACCTCGTCCGCGCGCGTCCCGACCTCGCGGACCTCATTCCCAAGGACATCGAGTACGTGATCATGGAGGCCGGCCCGCGTGGGGTGTGGCGTGACGAGGATCTGGCCAAGCTGCACGACGTCGATGCCTTCGTGATCAGCATGGAGCCGGTCAACGAGCAGATCCTGGCCGCGGCACCGAACCTGAAGATCGTCCAGCGGCTCGGCGTCGGCTACGAGACCCTGGATCTCGCGGCCTGCGCGCGTCGGGGCATCCCCGCCTGCAACGTCGAGGGGGTCAACAAGGAGGCGGTGGCCGAGCACGGCATGACGCTGATCCTCGCGCTGGCGAAGAACCTGCTGCCGGCCAACGAGGCGACGCAGGCAGCGGACTGGATCAAGGGCCGCATGCTCACCAAGCGCTCGTTCGAGCTCGCGGGCAAGACGCTCGGCATCATCGGCCTCGGCAACACCGGCTGGAATCTGGCCAAGCGCGCGGCCGCGTTCGACATGAAGATCCTCTACAACGACGTTCGCAACATCGACCCCGAGCTCGCCCGCCAGGTCGGTGCCGAGCCGGCGGAGAAGGACGAGTTGCTCGCGCGATCGGACATCGTGAGCGTCAACACCGACCTCAACGACACCTCGCGCGGGATGATGGACGCCGAGGCGTTCGCGAAGATGCAGCCGCACGCTCTGTTCGTGTGCTGCGCACGCGGCGGCATCGTCGACGAGGCGGCCCTGCGCGAGGCGCTCGACGAGGGGCGCATCGCCGGCGCCGGCATCGACGTCTTCGAGATCGAGCCGATCGACCCCGCGAATCCCCTCATCGGCGCGCCGAACTGCGTGCTCACCGCGCACGTCGCCGGCGTCACCGACGAGACGATGCGTCGAATCTGGGACTGGGCCCACGACAACATCCGCGGCGTCGTCGAGCGTGGCGAGAAGGCGCGTTGGGTGCGCAACGGCGTTTGACCGGAACCGACGCCCGCGACCGCACGGGGGGCGCCGCACGCCAGCCCCCCGGCGCGGTCTCGCTCACCCGGGCCCTCATCGACGCGCGCCACCCGGTGGCTCCGCCGCCGGAGCCATCGGCCTGGCCAGACCTCGGCGCGGATGCGATCCGGGCCTCCCTCGAGGCGACGCTGGCGCGCCATCCGCGTCATCACGACCTCTGGGTCTTCGGTTACGGCTCACTCACCTGGCACCCGGAGATGGACGCGGCCGAGCACCGGGTCGCCACCGTCCTCGGCTGGCACCGCCGCTTCTGCCTGTGGCAGTGGCGGAGCCGCGGCACCCGGGAGCGGCCCGGGTTGATGCTCGCGCTCGACCGCGGCGGGACCTGCGTCGGCGTCGCCTACCGGCTCACCGGACCGCGCCTGGAGGACAAGCTCACCCGGGTGTGGGAGCGCGAGATGCGCGGCAACGGATACCGGCCACGGTGGGTGACGCTGCGCGCCGGCACATCGCCGACGCGCGGGATCACCTTCGTCGTCAATCGCGGGGGCGAGCGCTATGCGGGTCGACTCGATGAGGTCGAGACCGCGCGGCACATCGCCGGTGCCTGCGGCTCGAAGGGGGCATCAGCGGAGTATCTGCGTCGTCTCGTGCTGACCCTGGAGGGGATGGGAATTCGCGATCCGCACGTGTGGCGCCTCCAGCACCTGGTGGCCGACGCCTGCCGCACCGACCTCGCCGGCCCGGCGCCGGTGACCCCGACCGCGGCGCGCGAATGAGCCGCCGAGTCGACCGCTTGCGCCGCCACCAGGTACGCCTGCTGCCGGCCTTCGCGCTGGCGATCGGCCTCGGCACCGCGCCCGCCCCGCGCGCGGCCGACTCCCCGGACCCCATCGCGACGCTGGTGGTCGATGCGCGAAGCGGAGCCGTGTTGCACGCGGAGCGCGCCACCACCCGGCTCCATCCGGCCTCGCTCACCAAGCTGATGACCGTGTACCTGGTGCTGGACGCGATCCGCCGCGGAGCGATCACCGTCGACAGCCGCTGGCCCGTTTCCGCCCACGCGGCATCGCAGCCACCGACGTCGATGGGCCTCGACGCCGGCGAGGAGGTGCCGGTCGGGACGCTGCTGCTCGGGCTCGCCGTCGCCTCCGCCAACGACGCCGCCATGGTCGCGGCGGAGGCCCTCGGCGGCGACGAGGCGACGTTCGTGGAACGAATGAATGCCACCGCCGCGGCGCTGGGTCTACGCGACACCACGTTCGGCAATCCGTCCGGGCTGCCCGACCCGGAGCAGCTCACCACCGCGCGCGACATGGCCCTGCTCGCGTTGGCGCTCGAGCGCGAGTTCCCGGGCCACGGCGGCCTGTTCGCGAGCCGGTCCTTCGTCTGGAACGGGCGCACCGAGCACACCACCAACCGTTTCCTCACCAGCTACACCGGCGCCGACGGCATGAAGACCGGGTTCACCTGCAATGCCGGCTACAACCTGGTGGCGACCGCGACCCGCGACGGACGGCGGCTCCTCGGAGTGGTGCTCGCGGCCTCGAGCACCGGGCAGCGCGACGCCACCATGCGCGCCCTCCTCGACCGTGCCTTCGGCGCCGCACCGACCACGACCTCGACCCTCGCCGCCCTCGGACCGGCCGCGACCACGCCCCCCCCGCGGCGGGGGGTGATTGCCGAGGCATGCCTCGCCGGCCCGTCGGGTGGCTGGAACGTCGATCTCGGCGTCGCACGCACCGAGCGCGCGGCGCGCGACATGGCCCGAAGCTTCATCGGCGCGAGGCGGGCGAGTCTCGGCGGCGGGCGGCCGTTGATCATCCCGCGTTATACCGGGGTCACGCTCTACCGCGCCTGCGTCACCGGAGTCACCGAGGAGCGTGCGCGCGCCACCTGCCTCGCCTACCGACGCGAGGGTGGGCAGTGCGTGATCTTCGGTCCGGATGCGGCGCGCCGGCAGGTCGAGGACGCGAAGCGCATCCAACGGCTGCAGAGCCGTCGCAGCGACTGAGGCCGGCGCCGCGTCCGCCGCTACTCGCCCTCGGTCGCGATCTTCAGCACCTCACCGCAATGCTTGCAGTGCACGGCGTCCGGGTCATGGCGCGCGAGACCGCACGACGGGCAGTCGTGGCGCACCTTCGCCGGGCGAAAGATCGCCTGCAGCAGCCGCAGGAACAGCGAGATGCCGACGATCATGATGGCGACCGCGAGCAGTCGCCCGTACTCGCCCTTGAGCGTGATGTCGCCGAACCCGGTGGTGGTGAGGGTGGTGACCGTGAAATACAGCGCGTCGACATAGTTCGCGACATCCGGATTGACCGGGTGCTGGAGGACGAAGACCAGCGCGGAGATCACGAAGATGAACACGAAGAGGTTGATCACGCTGTGGATCACGTCCTCGTTGCGGCGGAAGAAGGGGAAGTCCTCGCGCAGCTCGCGCAGCACGTGATAGGAGCGGAACAGCCGCACCGCGCGCAGGACGCGCAGGAAGGCGAAGCTGCCGAGCACCGCCGGCGCGAGCAAGGTGGCGGCGACCAGCAGGTCGGCCAGCGTGCTCGCCCGATAGAGGAACGGGATGCGCGCCGGCGTGGCGACGAAACGTGCTGCCAGGTCGAGCAGCACGAAGATGCCGATACCGAAGTCGACCGTGATGACCCACCCCTCGAGCGGCAGGAAGGTGGTGACCACGAAGTAGACGACGGTCAGCAAGTCGATCGCCAGCAGGACGTAGCGAAAGCGGCGTGCGCGCCTGGTCCGCCCGAAATAGAGCTCCAGCAGGAGCCGGCGCGCCCGTGCCGCACCCGAGCCATTGGCGCCGTTGCGCGCCGGACCCGCGCCCGGGAGCGGCGTGCCCCCCGATGCCGGCCTCGACGCGTCCGCGTCCTCCGGGCCCCTGGTCACGGTGCCGGGAACCGCCGCGGGCGAAGCCCGCCGTGGAACCAGGTGGCGAAGGTGACCATGTCGTAGACCGGCAGCCCGAGATGGTCGCGGATGTCGGCCGCGTACGGGCACATGTTCGTGCACTCGAGCACCACCGCCCCGATCTGCGGATGCTCGCGCACCAGCCGGTCCGCCGCCGCCAGGAGATCGGCGCGCGCGGCGTCGACGTCGAGCGCGGGCAGGTCGTCGAGCAGGACGCGCGTGAATTCCTCACCGTCGTCGGTACCGACCACCGGCGTGTCGGGGTCGCAGCCGGCCTCGGCGAGATGGCGGGCGGTGAGCGTCCCGGCGCTCACGGTGAGGATGCCGACGCGCCGGCCTGCCGGCAGGGTCCGCTGCACCATCGGCACCTGCATCAACGACGACGCGGCGACCGGCACCCCGCAGGCGCGCGCGAGCTCGCCCTGGAACGGCGACAGGAACCCGCAGTTGGTGGTGATGCCGTCGGCGCCGATGGCGACCAGGCGGCGGGCGGCCGCGACGAAGGCATCGAGCAGGCCCTGCGCACCGCGTCGGACGACGCGGTCCGGGGACGCCCCGGGGACCACCTCGAACAGCACCGGGAACGGCCAGGTGAGCCCGTTGCCCATGTCGCCGGGTATGCGAGGAAAACGTGCCTCCAGCATCAGGATGCCGAGGCTCGCCCCGTACACCGCCTTGCCACCTCGCGCGACCACCGAGCCAGCCCCGGCAACTGCCATCGTCGTCCTCCTCCCGATCCCCGGGCCGTCGGGCGCGGGGCCGGCGCAATGCAACACCGGCGGCTCGCGCCGGTCAAGCGACGAACCGCACGCGGCCCCGGGCGGCGGTGGCCTCGGGGGCCGCCGGCGGTCGGTCCTGGTTCGCGCCGGCGAGGCCGAGATGCCATCATGCCCCCTCATTCAAGCCCCCGGGGGCCCAGCATGCAGATTGCCACCCGTACCGTGGTGCACATCCATTACACCCTCACCAATCGCGAGGGCGCGGTCCTCGACCGTTCCGGGGAAGGCGAGCCACTCGGATACCTGCACGGGGCCGGCAACATCATCCAGGGTCTGGAGGACGCCCTCACCGGTCGTCGGACCGGTGACCGCCTCCAGGTCGAGGTCGCGCCGTCCGACGGTTACGGGGAGCGCGACGAGGCGCTGGTCCAGGTGGTCCCGTTGTCGGCGTTCGAGCGGCCCGAGGCGGTGACCCCCGGTACCTGGTTCGAGGTCCGCGGCCCCGCCGGCGCGCGGCCGGTCCAGGTCACCGACGTGGCGTCCGGACAGGTCACCATCGACGCCAATCACCCGCTCGCCGGCGAGACCCTGTTCTTCGAGGTCGAGGTGGCCGAGGTGCGCGACGCGACCGAGGAGGAGCTCGCCCACGGCCACGCCCACGGCGCCGGCGGCCACGACCACGACTGAGGACCGGGGTCCGTGGGAGCGTCACCATGACGGGTGGCGCTCCTCGGCCCGCGAGTTGCCGTGCGCGTCGGTCCGCCGGAGAATGCGCGCGGCTCCCGCGCGGCGGGCGCGCCCCGCAACGGCATGGCACACGGATCACGATGAGCAGCACTGGCGACGTCGACCTCTCTCGGGCGAGCATCTACCCGGCCTGGATCACCGACGTGATCCGCTACGCCGACCTGGACCCCAACGGCCACGTCAACAACGGCGCCATCAACGCCTACTTCGAGGACGGGCGAGTGCGGTTCCGCGACGAGCACCTGGCCCATCTCGGGCGTGACGTGCTGCGGGGCTTCGTCCTGGTGCGTTACACCGTCGAGTACCACGCCGCGCTCCACTTCCCGGGCGAGGTCCGCGTCGGCACCACGGTGCTACGGGTGGGGCGGTCGTCCTACACCCTCGGGCAGGGCGCGTTCCGCGACGGGCACTGCGTCGCCACCGCCGAGGTGGTCACCGTCCACGTTCCCCCCGAGAGCGGCCGACCCGCGCCGCTCGGCGAGCCACTCGCGCAGGCCCTCGCCACGCTCGGTCCCCGCACCTGAAGCGTCGACCACGGCGCAGTTCCCGGGTCTAGGCCTCAATCTCGCGGCCGGTCGGCCGATGTACGGCGACGGACGTGCGCGTCCGGCCGCGCGGCGCGGCTGGCGCGCGCCGTCGAGGGCCGCCCATGCATTCCGCCTCCGCCGTCACCACCGTCCTCGCGATGCCGTCACCGCTCGAGCTCGCCGACCGCGTCGAGCGGCTCGAGCGACGGGCACGCGCGCAGGCCTCGCTGCTCGATGCCCTGGCCGAGCTGCTCGCCCCGGCGGCGCGTGGCGCCGCCCCCGAGGCCATCCTGGCGATGCTCGACACCTCCCTGCCCTGCGCGGTGGCGGCGGTGGACGCGACCGACGGCTCGATTCTCGTGCGCGACGACGCCAACTCCGCGCTCGCCTTCGTCGCCACCGCGGGGAGCATCCCGACCCAACGCCTGCGCTGGACCTACCTGCCGAGCCACCGCGGGATCGCGTCGTGGGTCACCGCCAACGGCCAGGCGGCGATCGTCAACGACGTCCGCGCCGACGAGCGCTTCTACCCCGGCATCGACGAGGTCCACGCCTTCCACACCCGCACCGTGCTGGCGGTGCCGGTGATCCACGGGGGCAACGTGTTGGGCGTGGTCGAGGTGCTCAACAAGCGCGGCAACCGGCTGTTCGACACCAGCGACAAGCGGGCGATCGAGGTCTACGCCCACTGCATCGGCCGCACCCTCGCCCATCTCGCGGCGGGTCAGGACCGGCCGGCCGCCGCGCAGACGTCTCGCGTCGCGGTCAGCTCGTGAGCCCACGCCACACGAACGAGAGTCCCCCGCCGACGATCAGGAGCTCGATGAGGAGCGTGTGCAGGCGTACCGAGGTGTGCTCGAGGATCCAACGCGCAAGGTAGACGCCGGGCACCGACACCAGGCCGACCAGCAGCCCGATCACCACCAGCTCGGGAGTCAGCAGCTCGAGCGTCCCGAACATCGCGGCCTTGCCGATCAGCACGCTGAGGCCGATCACCGCGTCGGTGCCGATGAGCATGGCGCCGGAGAGCCCGCTTCCGAGCAAGGCCGGGACGATCAGCATCCCGCCGCCCAGGGTGGTGCCGGTGACCAGGCCGAACACGCCACCGACGGCCATCAGCCCTGGCCGACCCAGCCGCCAGGCGCGACGCGCGAGCACCCGGCGAAGCGGCACGAACGCGACCAGGAAGACCCCCATCACCACCGCCACCACGGTGGCCGGTAGCGCCACGTAGATCGCCGAGCCGACCAGAGTGAACGGCAGCGCCGTCGCCAGCACCGCCAGGGCCGACCGCCAGTCAACGCTGTGCCGGAACACCCACACCCGGGCGACGTGGTTGACCAGCATCGCAATCGAGACCGTCGGCACCAGCGGCTTGATCCCGACCAGCGGAGTGATCGCGATCGCAATGATCACGCCGCCGCCCATTCCCGACAGGCCGGCGGCGACCGAGCCGAGGAAGGTGAGACCGGCGATGACCGCGAGCTCCCCCGCGTCCAGCCCGGCGAGGACGACCAGCATCTCGCTCAACCGCTCGCCCTCCCGCTGCCGACCGCAACGGCCTTGCTCCGACGCTCGCCACCGAGGGAGACTGCGGGCTCGGTCGCGCACGGAGGACCCCGTCGATGGGCCACCTCGCACGTTCCCTGGCCGCGGGGCTCCTCCTCGCCGGCCTGACCGTGCCGGCAGCGGCCGACCGCGGTCGAGCCGGCCTCGAGCGCGGCCATCACCGTCCTCATGCCAGTGCCCACCATCGCCTGGTGTCGCCACCGGTCGCGTTCCGACGCAGCGGTCGGTCGCGCGGCCCGAGCGCCACCTGGCACCGGAGCTGGCACGACGATCACCGGTGGCGACATCCGCCGGGTCTCCATCTCGGATTTCACGCCGACGGCGGCGCGGCGCTGGCCGCCGGTGTGTTGGGCGCCATCGGCCTCGGCTACCTGGTGAGCCGCCCCCCGCCGCGGGCCGTGGTCTCGAATGCTCCGCCGCTGGTGCTGGAGACGGTTCCCCGCCGCGGCGCGATCGCGCCCGAGGCATGCCTGGAGCGGCGCGAGTACCGCACCCGAGTCGTCATCGACGGCCGGCCGGTCGATGCCTGGGGCGTGGCCTGTCGTGGCCCCGACGGGGCGTGGTGGCGAGTCCGGGGCTGAGAGCCTGTGAAGGGCTCTCCCTCCGCCGGTGGGTTCACTCCTGGAGCAGGTCGGTCTCGACGAGGTCGATGCCGAAGCCGTCCAGGCCCACGTAGTGGAGGCGCCGCGTGGCGAGCAGCCGGATCCGGCTGACGCCGAGATCGCGAAGGATCTGCGCCCCGACCCCGATCTCGCGCCACTGCTGGTCGCGGGCCTTCTCGCTCGCCGATGCCGCCTCTGCCGCCGCGTCCTCGGACTGCAGCGCCTCGGCCGGGACCCCGGCGGAGCCCTCGCGCAGGTAGAGGAGCACGCCACGGCCCTCGTCGCGAAAACGGGTCAGGGTCTTGGAGATGCTGTCTCGCCCCGGCTCCGCGCGGCTCGCGAACACGTCGCGCACGATGCTCTCACGGTGAATCCGCACCGGCACCGGCTCGTCGCCGCGCACGTCGCCGAACACCAGGGCGAGATGCTGGACGGCGTCGAACGGCGTGGTGTACGCCATCCCTCGCGCGGTGCCGCCGACCGTCGGCACGTCGAACTCGGCCACCCGCTTGACCAGGCGCTCGCGCTGCTGGCGATAGGCAATCAGGTCGGCGATCGAGATCATCTTCAGCTGGTGCTCGCGGGCGAACTCCACCAGCTCCGGCAGCCGCTTCACCGTGCCGTCGTCGTTCACCAGCTCCGCCAGCACCCCGACCGGGGGCAGGCCCGCGAGCCGGGACAGATCGACCGCGGCCTCGGTGTGCCCCGAGCGCATCAGCACCCCGCCCTCGCGCGCCACCAGCGGGAACACGTGGCCTGGCCGGACGAAGTCGTCGGGCCCGGCGTTGCCGTTCGCCAGCGCGCGGATGGTGTTGGTGCGCTCGTCGGCGGAGATGCCGGTGGTGAGCCCGACGCGGTAGTCGATCGACACCGTGAACGCGGTCTGCAGCGGGGCGTCGTTGTCCGCCACCATCGCCGACAGCTTGAGCCGCCGCGCGAGGTCGGGGGGAAGCGGCGTGCAGACGATGCCGCTGGTGTGGCGGATGATGAACGCGATCTTGTCGGCGGTGGCACGGGAGGCGGCGAGGATCAGGTCGCCCTCGTTCTCGCGGTCGGTGTCGTCGACGACGATGACCAGCTCGCCGTCGGCGATGGCGCGGATGGCGTCATCGACGCGGTCGAGTCGCAGTGCCGCTGCCTGCTCCGGGCTCATGCTCGCCTCCCGACGCCTGGCGTCCCATCGACCCCACGCCTCGGCCGCGTGAGTGTCGACTCGACGCCGGTCTCTCGACGCACCGGTGACGCAGCGGGGGTGGCGGCGACGAGGCCGGCGCGTGCGCCAGCACCGGATTGCCGCGAACGGACGGGATTCGACATGGAGTTGCGCGCCAGGGGCCGGGAATCGACAGGGGCGCGAGTATACACAGCGTCCGGCACCCATGCCGCCGGTCGTGGCCCACGTCGGTGGTGGGGTGGCCTGCATGTTCCCCCACCGGCGCCGACCGAGCCATGGTCCGGCGGCGCCACCATCGGCCCACTACGGTGGGTCGCTCGGGTGGACTGCGACACGCCGGCTCGCCAGCCACTCGCGCATGTGGGCGCGTCGTTGCTTGCCGCTGGTGGTCTTGCGAATCGTCCCCGGCGGCACCACCACCACCGACGGCAGGACCCCGGCGCCGTCGGCCACCGCCCGACGCACCCGTGCCGCGAGGTCGCCCGGCGCGTCGGTCGTCGGCTCCACCAACACCACCGGCGCCCCCTCGCCGGCGCCGCCCTCCGGCGCCGCGAACGCGACCACCCTTCCGGCGCGCACCCCGGCCACCGCGGCCGCGGTCTGCTCCATGTCCTCCGGATGCAGATTGCGCCCGAGCACGATGACGAGGTCCTTGCTGCGACCGGTGACGAACAGCTCTCCGCGGTCGAGGAAACCGAGATCCCCGGTGCGCAGCCAACCGTCACGAAACGGCGATGCCGCCTCGCCCGCGCCACCGGTCGAGAGATAGCCGTCCATCAGACCGGGGCCGCGGACCTCGATCTCGCCGATCACACCGTCGGGCCGGGTACCCTCGGTGCCGACCACCCGAACCTCCGTGTCGCGCATCGGCCGCCCGCAGGAGGCCACTCGGCGCGGGTTGACCGCGGTCACCACCGCCAGCCCGTCGCGCGCCAGCCGCTCGCGGTCGAGGGCCAGCACGCGCATGCCGCCGCCGGCCGGGACCCCGGTCACTCCGAGGGTGCATTCCGCCAGGCCGTAAGCGCCACTGAGAGCACCGCCGGCGAGCCCTCGCGACTGCCCGTATGCCAGCACCCGGTCGACCACCGCGGGGTCGATGGCCTCCGCCGCCATGACCGCGGCGCGCAGGCTGTCGAGGCGCACCGGCGCACCCGAGGCCTCGGCCAGGCGGACGGCGTGACCCCAGCCGCTGGTCGGCCCCGCGGTCATCGTCGCCCCGGTGTCGCCGATCAGACGAAGCCAGAGCGCCGGGTCGGCGGCGAAGCGCTCGGTGGGAAGCAGGTGGCACTCCATGCCCACCACCAGCGCTCGCACCACGAAGCCGAACAGCCCGTAGTCGTGGAACAGGGGTAGCCAGCCGAGGAGGCGGTCTCGACCGGCGACGAGGTCGAGCGAGGCGGCGGTCGCACGCACCGTGTCGACCACGGCACGATGGCGCAGTCGCACCGCCTTCGGCGCCGCCGTGCTGCCGGAGGTGAACTGGATCACCGCCAACGCCTCCGCATCGGGCGGAGCCGGCAGCGCCCTTGCCCCGCGACCGGCGAGCGTCCAGTCGACCCCCTGCCCCGTCGGGAGGTGGCCCAGCATGGCCGGCGGGGCCAGCACCAGGGCGCAGTCGGCAATCCGCGCCAACGCGGTCGCCTCCTCGAGGCGGGCCGCGTCGCGGCGGGTGATCGGCAGCGGCAGCGGGACGAGCACCGCGCCGAGGCGCCAGACCGCGAGCGCGGCCACGACCCAGCGTGGGTCGGTCGGCCCCACCAATCCGACGCGCCGACCCGGGCCGACGCCGATGGCCGCGAGCACGCCGGCGGCGACCTCCGCCGCATCCACCAGATCGGCACCGGACCAGCGCACGGCACCGCCGGCGAGGTGGAAGACGAGCGCCCCGGAGCCCGCCGCGGCGGCCTCGCGCAACGCGGTGGGGATCGCCCGAGCCGTCACCCGCCCCGCCCCGACCGAGGGTCGCGCGGCAAGGGCGTCCACCGACAGCCTTGAGCCCGCCCGAGCCACCCGGCACCATCCCGACCTCGCAATCCACGACGGAGCCCGCGTTGGTGCCAGACCGCGAACCCGCCGCCGTCCTCGCGCTGGTGTGCGACGTGTGGCGCGCGGTGCTCGGGGTCGCCGACGTCGGCCCCGACGACGATTTCTTCGAGCTCGGCGGCGACTCGCTTCTCGCCGCCACCGTGGCCGCCCGCCTGGCGGAGCGGACCGAGGCCCCGCTCGCGCCGGGAGCGCTCGTGGACCACTCGACGCCCCGTACCCTGGCGGCGCGAATCACCAGCAGGTCCCATCACCATCCGGCATTGCGTGCATTGCGCGCGGGACCTCCGCCGACGCCGGCGCTGGTGTTCGTGCACGGGGTCTACGGCTTCGCGTTCTTCGCCCGCCGTCTGCTCGCGCACCTCCCGCCCGAGCAGGAGGTGCTCGCACTCGAGGCGCCGGCCCTGTCCGGGGACCGCGCGCTGCCGACATCGGTCGACGCAATCGCCCGCGACTACCTCGCCGCTCTCGAGCAGGTGGAGCCCGCGCGGCGGTGGCACCTGGTGGGGCACTGTGGCGGCGCGCTGATCGCGCTGGCGATGGCGGCGCGACTGCAACGAGACGGCACCCCGCCCGCCGCGCTGACCCTCGTCGACCCGCCGCCGGCGCCGCTCGTGGACATCGAGCGCTGCCTGCGCCGCCATCCCAATCTCGCGCGCGACGTGCTCCGCGATCCACGCCTCGGCCCGGCCGCACGCGCGGCAGTGCACGCCCATGCCCGCCGGCGAGCGGAGATCGAGCTCGCGCACGCCCGCGCCCCCCACGCTCGGGTCGACCCGGCAGTGCTCGATCGCGTCGCGGCGGTGGGGGTCGACCTCCTCTCGCTGCTCTACGCACATCGTCCGCCCCCCTATCCGGGCCCGGTCACCTTCGTGGCCTCGCGACGGCGTGCCCGCGCGCTGCTCGACCCGACCCTCCCGTGGCAGGACCTGGTCGGCCCCGGCAGCCGACTGGTTCCGGTCGGCGACGACCACCTGGACATCATGCATGCACACCGCGGTGCCATCGCGGCAGTGCTGATGGATGTCGTGCCCTAGGCCCCGGCGGCTGCGCCGGCTCGACGCCGCCCCCGCGCTGGCCCCATCATCGGTCACTCCCCCCAATGCGGAGCCGCGCGTGCGAATCCTGCTGGTCAACCCGAACATCACCCACTCGATCACCGAGACCATGGTCGCCGAGGCCCGACGCACCGCCTCGCCGGGCACCGAGATCGTGCCCGCCACCGCCGCCTTCGGCACCCTCTACGTCGAGAACCGGGTGGAGGCGAGTATCGCCGCCCACGCGGTGCTCGAGGCGGTGGCCGAGCATGCGGGCGACTGCGACGCGGTCATCGTCTGCGCCTTCGGCGACCCGGGGCTGCTCGCCGCACGCGAGCTGCTCGACGTGCCGGTGGTCGGCATCGCCGAGTCCGCGATGCTCCTCGCGCACACCCTCGGGCGACGCTACTCGATCGTGTGCATGACGTCCCGGCTGCGAACCTGGTACCTGGAGTGCGCCCAGTCCTACGGACTCCACACCCGGCTCGCCGCGGTGCGCGCCCTGGACACCCCGGTCGACGTCACCCGCGCGCGCGAGACGCTGGCCGAGCCGCTGCTCGCGCTCTGCGAGCGCACCATCGCCGAGGACGACGCGGAGGTCGTGGTGCTGGGTGGCGGGCCGCTCGCCGGGATCGCCCGCGACATCGCCGACCGCATCCCGGTACCGACGCTGGACGGTGTGAGCTGCGCGGTGCAGATGGCGGAATCGCTGGTGCGGCTCGCGCCCCGCCCACCGCGCGTCGGCAGTCACGCCCGCCCGCGCCCGAAACCGGCGCGCGGGCTGTCGCCGGCCCTGGCCACCGCAATGCGGACCACCGCGCTGTAGGGGCGGGGCGCCGTCCCCGCCCGTGACCGGGGCGCCGCCCCGGTCGGTGACCAGGCCCCGTCCCGCAGATTGGGAGTCGTCCCGACATCGCGGGCGGCCACGGGGGGCCGCCGCTAAGAGCTCGGACCGGGTGTCACACCACCCGTTGGCGACGGTCGGTCAGGGTGCCAGGCGCTCGATGCTCCAGTCTCCCGCGCCGGCACGGGTGTACTGGAATCGGTCGTGGAGCCGACTCGGGCGCCCCTGCCAGAACTCGAAACGCACCGGGGTGACGCGGAAGCCACCCCAGAAATCGGGGAGGGGCACCTCACCACGGGAGAAGCGTTGCTTCATCTGCTCGAGCTTCGACTCGAGCAGCGATCGTGACTCGATCACCTGGCTCTGGTTCGACACCCACGCCCCGAGCTGACTGCCGCGCGGGCGCTTGAGGAAGTAGGCGAGGCTCTCCTTGGTCGACACCCGCTCGGCACGACCGTCGACCATGATCTGACGCTCGAGGGCGACCCACGGGAACAGCAGCGAGACCTGGGGGTTCTCGGCGATGTGCTTCGCCTTCGCGCTCTCGAGGTTGGTGAAGAACACGAAGCCGCGATCGTCGAAGTACTTCAGCAGCACCGTGCGCAGCCGCGGCCTCCCCCCCACCGAGGCGGTGGCGAGGCTCATCGCATTGGGCTCGAGCACGCCGGCGTCGGTCGCCTCGGCGAACCAGCGCTCGAACTGCCGGAACGGATCGTCCTGGAGGTCGTCGCGATCGAGACCGGCGGTCGCATACTCGCGACGGAGATCGGCGAGGTCCATCAACGGAGCTCCGCGAGACGGGACGCAGATGTTAGCAGCACCAGGCCCGGCTCAGGACTCGGCCGGCGGCTCCTGCATGCGCCGTCGCACCAACGCGAGGCGCGCCGGCCAGATCAGGACCTTGTTGGTGACGAGCTGGAACACCGCCGCGGCCAGCAGCGCGTTCGACAACCCGAGGCAGTAGAAGCGGTAGATCTCGTCGCTGATGACGAAGGTGGCGCCGAGGCCGGCCACCGAGGCGGTGAGGCACAGTGCGGCAACCAGGCTCGAGGGAACGGTCGGGGCGACGGTGTCGGCCCGGGGGGACGCGTCGGACATCGGCGGGCTCTCGGCGACTCGCGATCGTGGCTCGGGCCAGTCTTCTACCCCGCGCGGCCCCACGACACCATGCCCTTCGGCCACGGGCACGGCGGCGGTGTCGAGATCTGTGACCGCCGTCGCGCTGCGATGCCGAGGCGGGCTCAACACCCCATCCCCGCCGGCAACGTCGTCGTGTCGTCCCAACGCGCCACCGCGAGCTGCTCCGGGGTCAGATTGCGCGCGCTCTCGAGCCGCGCACCGCGGAGGTCGCATTCGTCGAGGCGACAGCGGTCGAGGTCCGCCGCCGCCAGCACCGCGCCGCGCAACCCGCACTTGCGGAGATCGGCGCCGACCAGACGCGCGCCCTTGAGCTCCGCACCGTCGAGCCGTGCGTCGTACAGGTCCACCTCCGAAAGGTCGGCGAGCACCAGACGGGCACCAGCGAGGTCGGCGCCGACGAGGGCGGCACCGACGAGATTGGCCGAGATGAGATTGGCACCGGCGAGCTCCGCGTGCATGAGGCGGGCGCCGCGCAGGCTCGCGCGGTGCAGACGCACGCCGGTCAGGCGCGCCCGGAACAGGTTGGCGTCGTCGAGCAGCGCCCCCGCGAGATCGGCACCGCGGAGGTCGACCTCGGCGAGCCGGGCGCCGCGGAGGTCACGGTCCACCAGTACCGCGCGGGCACCGCTGTGCGCATTCGACTCGAGCCAGGTCCGGTGCGAGGCGAGGACCGCCGCCAGCTCGGCCAGGCCGAATGGCTCCACCGACCCCGTGCTCGTCCTCGCGTCGTCCACCGCGCCGGGTCAGCCGCGTGTCGCGAGCCACGCGCGGAAGTCGGCGCCGACCTCGTGGTGCTTGACCCCCAGCTCCACCGTCGCCTGCAGGAAACCGAGCTTGCTGCCGCAGTCGTAGCGCACGCCCTCGAATCGCATCGCCCGCACACCACCCCCGGGGACCTGGGTGGCGATGGCATCGGTGAGCTGGATCTCGCCGCCCGCGCCGCGCGGCGTCCGCTCCAGGGCGGCAAAGATGTCCGGCGTCAGCAGGTATCGCCCGACCACCGCGAGCGTCGACGGCGCGGCGGCCGGCTTGGGCTTCTCGACGATGCCGCCGACCCGGCTCACTCGGGCCCCGGCGTCGTCGACGCTCACGATCCCGTACCGGTCGGTCTGGTCCGCCGGCACGTTCTGCACCGCGAGGTAGCTCGCCGGATCGCGCGCGTACGCCTCACAGAGCTGGGCGATGCACCCGGGACGATCGTCGTTGTCGATGAGGTCGTCGGGCAACAGGACCGCGAACGGCTCGTTACCGACTGCCGGTCGGGCGCAGAGCACGGCGTGGCCGAGTCCCAGCGGCTCCGCCTGGCGCGTGTAGAGATAGGACACCTCGGGCGGGAGCATCGACCGCACCTCGGCGAGGAGATCGGTCTTGCCGCGCCCCTCGAGCTCCGCCTCGAGCTCGACCGAGCGATCGAAGTGATCCTCGATGGACCGCTTCGAGCGACCGGTCACGAAGATGATCTCGGTGATCCCGGCCTCGACCGCCTCCTCCACCGCGTACTGGATGAGCGGCTTGTCGACCACCGGCAGCATCTCCTTGGCGTTGGCCTTGGTGGCGGGGAGGAAACGCGTCCCCAGCCCGGCCACCGGAAATACCGCCTTGCGCACCGTCTTCGTCACGTCTCGTGCTCCTCTCGTCGTCGTTGCGTCGGCACCCACCGACCGCGGCGGCGCCACCTGGTAGTGAACGCACCGACGCGCCGTTCATTCCCGGCGGCCGCCGAACCGACACCCGCCGTGCGTGGTCAGTCGCTGCGCGGCGCGAGTGCGGTGGCGCGGGTAGTCGTCTCACTCGGGCCAAGCCTACCGGGCCACGCACCCAACGCGATGGCGATCAGGACGCAGTTCAGAGAAGACAGCACGTTCCCGTAGAACGCCATGTGGGCGTTGATCGGCAGCAGCGCGAGTCCGACGGCCACCCAGGCGGCGACACCGGCGTCGCACCGGGCACGCAGCGCGCCGAGGGCGCGCCAGCCGACCACCGCCAGCAACGCGAGGTAGCCGACGACGCCGACCCCACCGGTCTCGGCGGCGATCTCGAGCGCGAGCTGGTGCGGATGGGTGGGCAATCGATTCGGATCGCGGGCCATCCAGAAATCGTCGGGGCCCGCGTGCTCGGCGTAGACGTCCCGGAACCCCCGGGGGCCGACGCCATTGAACGCGTGCGACCGGAACACGTCCACTGCCGTCTCCCAGATCGAGAGTCGGTAGGAGAGCGCGGCGTCGATGCGCTGCCGGTCGGCGTCGAGCAGACCGGTGGCGCTGGTGACCCGGCCGGCGACGAGGGCGCTCGCACGCTCGGCCGCACCCGGAACCACCATCGCGCCGCCCACCGCCACCAGCCCCGCGACCGCCGCCGCCAGCAACGCCGGACGGAGCAGCGCCCGTCCCTCGCCCGCGAGCAGGCGGTGACCGACGAAGGCCGTGAGCGCGAGCAGCAGGGTGAGCCACGACGCTCGACTACCCGACAGCGCGATCCCGGCGAGACACGCGGGCACACCGATCCAGGCCAGCGTCCCGAGCCGCCCGGCGGCCGACAGCCGTCGTGCCCCTTCGAGCCACAACGGCGCCAGGCTCGCGAGGACGATGCCGAGCGAGAACTGCGGATGGAAGACTCCGGTGAGGCGACCGTCGCCGTCGTAGGGGAAGCCGAAGACGTCACGCCCGGCGACGAGTTGCACCACGGTGTCGAGTCCCCAGGCGGTGGCGACGAGATAGCACGCGACCAGCACGCGATGGAGTCCGCGCGGACCGAGGGTGACGCCGAGCCAACCTGCCGCGAGCGGGAGCAGTGCGAAGCTCGCCGCCTTGCGCGCCGACTCGCCCGGGTCCACCGCGTCGGGGAGCGCGACCACCATCGGCACCACCACGCAGGCGTAGACCAACGCCGCGGTCCGCCACGCCGGGTGCGCGACGACGGTGCGGTCGCGCACCAACGCGACCAGGCCGGCCGCCGCCGCGACCAACAGCGGCACGTTGAACAACGGCTCTGCCGGCAGCAGCACCACGAAGGCGACCACCAGCAGCCACGGCGCGTGGGCGCGACCGAGATCCACCGCGGCGCTCACGCCGGCGCTCGACCTCATCCGGCCACCACGGTCAACGCGCCGCCCCGCTACCGAGCGGGATCACCTTCGCGCGCCCACCGTCACCGCCCGCCGCCACCGCGACCGCCGCCGCCAGCAATCGGCGGAGCTCCGCCTCGTCGTCGCGACCACAGGCGGCCTCGAGCGCGGCCACCGCCTGCTCGAGCCGGTCCGGGTCGAAGTCGCGCTGACGTGCGAGTAGCAGCTTCTCGTGCGGTGTCGGCTGACGCGCCTCGTCGGCGTGGAACAGCTCCTCGTCGAGCTTCTCGCCCGGACGCAGGCCGACGTAGGTGATCTCGATGTCCTCTCCCGGCACCTTGCCCGCGAGACGGATCATCTGCTCGGCGAGGTAGGCGATGCGCACCGGCTCGCCCATGTCGAGCACGAACAGCTCGCCGCCCTTCCCGGCCGCCGCCGCCTGGAGGATGAGCTGACACGCCTCCGGGATGGTCATGAAGAACCGGCGCATCTCCGGGTGGGTCACCGTCACCGGGCCACCGGCTGCGATCTGGCCGCGAAAGGTCGGGACCACGCTCCCGGCGGAGTCGAGCACGTTGCCGAAGCGCACGGTGATGAAGCGCGTCCCCGGATGGCGGCGGCTCATCGCGAGACAGACGAGCTCGGCCGCACGCTTGGTCTGGCCCATCACGTTCGACGGGTTGACCGCCTTGTCGGTGGAGATGAGCACGAAGCGCTCGACGTCGTGGCGCACCGCGGCGCGAGCGACCGCGCGGGTGCCGAGGACGTTGTTGCGCACTGCCTCCAGGACGTGCAGCTCGAGCATCGGCACGTGCTTGTAGGCGGCGGCGTGGAACACCACCTCCGGTCGATGCCGCCGCATCACCCGCTCGAGCATCGCCTCGTCGCGCACGTTGCCGAGCACCGGATGCAGGGCGAGCGCGGGATGCGCGCCGCGCAGCTCCTGCTCGATGCGGAACAGGTTGAACTCCGCTGCGTCGAGCACCACCAGCGACCGCGGCCCGAGACGCGCGAGCTGACGGCAGAGCTCGGAGCCGATCGACCCGCCACCACCACTCACGAGAACCACTCGCCCGGCCACCCCGCGCGCGATCGCGTCCCAGTCGAGCGACACCGGCGCGCGACCCAGCAGATCGTCGATCGAGATCTCGCGCAGCTCACGCACCGAGACCCGCCCACGCACCAGATCCTGGGTCGCCGGCAGCGTGCGCACCGCGACGCCGACCTCGTCGCACAGCGCGACGATGCGGCGCATCGCGTTCGCGGTCGCCCCCGGCACCGCGAGCAGCACGAGATCCACCGAGAGACGTTGCACCAGGCGCGGGATCTTCTCGCTGGCGCCGAGCACGCGCACACCGTGGATCTCGCGTCCCTTCTTGGTCACGTCGTCGTCGACGAAGGCGACCGGCAGGTAGCTGCCCTCGCGCAACAGATCGCGCACCAGCATCTCGCCGGACTCCCCGGCGCCGACCACCAGCACGCGGCTCACCGGGCGATCGTAGAGGGTGCGGTCCTTGCCCCAGCGGTAGACGAGACGCGGCCCGCCGAGCAGCAGCACCAACAGCAGCCCGTGCAGCGGAAACACCGAGCGCGGCACGTCCTGCATGCGGGTGAGCAGGAACACCGACAGCGCGCACAGCGACACCCCGACCAGCACCGCCTTCAGGATGCGCACCAGATCGGGGACCGAGGCGAAGCGCCACACGCCACGATAGAGACCGAAGTACCAGAACACCGCGCCCTGGACGATCACCATCACCGGCAGCATCGCCAGCGCGCGATCGAGGATGACGTCGGGGACCTGCTCGAGGTTGAAGCGAAGCCAGTGCGCGCCGAGCCACGCCACCGGGACCATCAGCAGGTCGTGGGCGAAGGCGGCGGTGCGATTACGCAGGCGATCGAAGATCCGCATGGGCGCGTTCGGCGAGCGGTGACGGGGCGTTCACGATGCCGAGCGCCAGTGCGGTGGACGGTGCATCCACAATCCTCAGCGCGCGAGGCGGCGAACCGCGAAGACCGCGCCAGTGTAGGCGATGGCCCACGCGACCAACAACACCGCCTGCCCCGTCGCCGACAGCCGCGTCGCCAGCACCGCGGACACCGCGCACGCCGCCATCAGCATCCACTCGACACGGACCGTGCGTCGATGCCCCCAGCCGGCGCGCACCAGGCGCTGGTAGCAGTGGGTGCGGTGCGCCTCCCAGACCCGCTCGCCGGCGAGCGCGCGGGCGATCAGGGTCACCGTCGCGTCGACCACGAAGGGTGAGAACACGAGCACCCCTACCCACAGCGGCGCGATGCCGTCGCGCGCGGCCCACAGCGTCATCACACCGGCCAGGATGCCGAGCGCCGAGGACCCGACGTCACCCATGAAGATCCGTGCCGGCGGGACGTTGAAGACCAGGAAGCCGGCCGCGGCAGCCGCCACCGCCAGCGCCACCACCGCGAACGGCACCTGCCCGGCTGCCAGCCCGAGCGCCCCGAGGGTCGCGAAGCCCGCGACCGTCATGCCCCCGGCGAAGCCGTCCATGCCGTCCATGAAGTTGTAGAGGTTGGTCATCCACACCAGGTAGAGCAGCGCGAGCGCCGCCCCGGCGACGACGCCGAGGGACAGCGTGACCCCGGGTAGGGCCAACGTCGACGGCACCAGCTCGCCCATGCGCAGCGCGATGGCCGCGGCCACCGTCTGCACCAGCAGCCGTGCCGCCGCGGGCACGTGGCCTCGGTCGTCGACGAAGGAGACGATGCCGACCACCGCCGTCGCACCGAGCGCGGCGGCGAGCGTCGTCGGCACCTCGAGCAGCCATGCCTGCAGCGCGATGGCCGCCACCAGACCCGACATGATGCCGAGCCCTCCGCCGCGCGGCGTCGGTTGCTCGTGGAGTGAGCGGTCGTTCGGCAGGTCGAGGACCGACCACCGCGAGCCCGGCCGGAGCAGCCTGGCGGTGACCCCGAGCGCGACGGCGAAGGCGAGCACCACCACCAGGGCGCCGGCGAGCAGCGCACTCACCGCGGCACTCCCGCGGGCTCGCCGCCCTCGACCAGCCCCCGCGGCAGGCGATGGCGCGGGCGGAAGCCGAGCTCGCGCCCGATGCGAGCGCTGTCGTAGCACGCGGAGCCGAGCAGCTTGTCGAGGGCCACGCTGTCGAGCGGCAGGCGCCGCCCGAGCACCGCGCCGAGGGCGTCGCCGAGCCGCGCCACCAGCGCGAACGGCCAGCGCGGCAGGACCAGTCGCGGCGGCCGACGCCCCACCGCGGCGCACATCGCGCGGTGGATGTCGAGGGTCGAGTACGGCGCGCCGTCGGTGACGAGGTAGACCCGCCCGGACGCCGCCGGGTGGCGCCCGGCGAGGGCGAGCGCCTCGGCCGCGTCGTCGACGTGGACCAGCGAGCGCCGGTTGGCGGCGGCGACGGCGGGGAAGAGCCCGGCGGCCACGGCGCGCTGCATGCGCTCGAGATTGCCCTTCGCACCGGGGCCGTAGACGAGCGGCAGCCGCACCACGACCGCCTCGAGCCCGGCGCCGAGGACCAGCCCTTCTGCCTCGAGCTTGGTGCGCCCGTAGGCACTCGTCGGGCATGGCGGATCGTCCTCGGTGAGGCAGCGCGGGCCGCCCTCGCCCATCGCCTTGACGCTGCTCGCGAGCACCAGCCGCCGCACCCCGGCGGTGCGTGCGGCGTCGATCAGCCGCCGCGTGCCGTCGACGTTCAGCGCCCGGTACGCCGTCTCGTCGCCCGGGTCGTCGTCCACCGCGTGGGTGCGGGCCGCGAGGTGGATCACCACGTCGACACCGGCGAGCGCATCCGGCGGCGGAGCCTCCGAGGCGAGGTCGCACGGGTGAAAGGACGCCCACGGACCGGTGGCGGGGTGGCGACCGAGTCCGCGGACCGGAGCTCCCGCCACCGCCAGAGCGCGGCAGACCGCGCGCCCGACGAAGCCCGAGGCACCGGTCACCAGCACCGCGGCGGGCGCGCGGGACGCGGTCACGTGCCCCGTCCGGCCAGCAGCCGCGCGTAGAGGTCGAGGGTCTGCCCGACGACGATCTCGCGGGCGAACTGCGCCTCGACCCGTCGCCTCGCCGCCGCACCGAGGCGCCGCCGCAGCACCGCGTCGGCCGCCAGGCGGGCGATGGCGTCGGCGAGCGCTCGCGGGTCGCGCGGCGGCACCAGCAACCCGGTCTCCCCGTCGACCACCACCTCGCGGCAGCCCGGCACGTCGGTGGTGACGATCGGGCGGCCGCAAGCGGCGGCCTCGAGCAGCGACATCGGCAGTCCCTCGCGGTAGGACGGCAGCACCGCGATGGACGCTCGCGCCCACACCGCGCGCACGTCGTCGACCGCGCCGTGCCAGCGCACCGCACCGCTCGCGTCCCACGCCCGCAGCGTCGCCTCCGGTACGCAGGCCGGGTTGTCGGGGTCACGCGCCCCCACCAGCTCGAGGGTGACGTCCTGGCCGCGGAGCAGCCGGCCGGCCTCGGCCATCTCGCCGATGCCCTTGTCCCACAGCATGCGCCCGACCAGGGCCGCGACCGGCGGCCCTGGCGGCTCGGGCAGCGGCAAGAAGCGCGCGGTGTCGACCCCCGACCCGGGGATCAGGTGACAGCGGTCCGCGGCGACGCCGAGCGCGCCGACGGCGGCGGCGTCGTCCGGGTTCTGCACCACCACGCTCGATGCGCGCGTGGCGAGCGCGCGGCGGAGCGCGGCGCGCAGCACCGGGCGCAGCACTGCTGCACGCCACCCCGGCGACGCGAACGCGAACCCGAGACCCGCCACCGCGTTGACCACCATCGCGGGTCGGGCGAGACGCGCGGCGAGACTTCCGAGGACCACCGGCTTCAGTGCCACGTGGTGCACGATGTCCGGTGCGAGACGTCGGTACAGGCGGGCGATCTCGACCACCGCCAGCGCCTCGCGCCAGGGCCTACGCTCACCGCGCCGCCAGCCGAGCGGATGCAGCTCGAGTCCCGCGTCGCGGATCATCTCGCCGTGCTCGCGCACCCGCGTCGCCACCCCGACGCGATAGCCGGCGGCGCGCGCCGCGCGCGCGAGCGCCAGACGGTGCGAGCAGAAGTACCAGTCCTCGGTGACGAGGAAGAGCAGGTGCGCGCTCATCGGTGCCAGCGCTCACGCCACGACTCGAGCATCAGCACCGCCCACAGCGCGTACTGCGCGTTCGCTCGCCGCGCGAGGTGCGCCGCCCATGCAGCGCGCACCGCGGCCACGTCCAGCCCGTCCCAGGTCGCGAGCCGCTCCGGCGCGAGCAGCGCCTCCGCCCAGTCCCGTAAGGGTCCGCGCAGCCAGTCGCCGATGGGAACCGCGAAGCCGGCCTTGGGCCGCTCGAACAGCGATCGCGGCACGCGACGGGCCAGCGCCTCGCGCAGCACCCACTTGCCGACGCCGTCGCGCAGCCGCATCGCGAGCGGCAGGCGCCAGGCGAGTGCGAGCAGGCGGTGGTCGAGCAGCGGGGCCCGCGCCTCGAGCCCGGTGGACATGCTGGCACGGTCGACCTTGACCAGGATGTCGTCGGGAAGATAGCCGACGGTGTCACGCAGCATCACCTGCTCGACCGGCCCACCGGGGAACGTCTCGGCGTCCTCGGCCGACGGCGTGGGCCCGTGCCAGACCCGACCCGGCGGCCAGAGCGCCACCGTTCGGCGGTAGGCGGACGCGAGGTCCGGCGCATCGAGCACCGCGGCCAGCTTGTGCAGGCGCTCACCGACCAGTCGCTGTCGCCGGAGCCGCGGCGCGAGGAAGCCCAGACCGCCGGCCAGGCGGTCCCAGACATGGGGGCTCGGCGTACGGATCGCCGCCGCCGCCAGACCGCGCAGCGGCGCCGGGACTCGCGCGCCGAGCGCGCCCATCCGCGGCAGCCAGTGGTGGCGGTTGTAGCCGGCGAAGAGCTCGTCCCCACCGTCGCCGGAGAGCGCCACGGTGACGTGTCGTCGGGCGAGGCGGGACACCAGCAAGGTGGGCAGCATGGAGGCATCGGCGAACGGCTCGTCGTAGACCGACGGCAGATCGGCGACTGCGGCGAGCGCGTCGTCCGGCGACGCGGTCAATGTCTCGTGGCGGGTGCCGAGATGCGTCGCGATCCGCGCCGCGTCGCTCGACTCGTCGTAGTCACGGTCGCCGAACCCGATGGTGAAGGTGCGAATCGGCGAGGCGGACTGGCGCTGCGCCGACTCGACCACGGTGGTCGAGTCGATCCCACCCGAGAGCAGCGCTCCGAGTGGCACGTCGGCCTCCAGGCGGTCGGCGACCGCCTGATCCACCGCGGTTGCCACCGCGTCGACTGCCGCCGCCTCGTCACCGGTGAACGGGTCGGCGAGCCCCGCGCGCGCGACCGCGACCGCGCTCCAATAGGTCTGCGGCGCGGGGATGGTGGGCGTGGCCGCGGGCACCCGCAGCACCCGCCCCGGGCCGAGCTTGCGCACGCCCTCGTAGATCGAGCGCTCGCCCGGCACGTTCCCGAGCTCGAGGTACAGGCCGACCGACTCGGGGTCGATGCGCGCGGTGAAGGCGGGGTGGGCACGGAGCGCCGCGAGCTCGGAGCCGAACAACAGGTACCCGGCGAACACGCCGTAGTAGAGCGGCTTCTTGCCGAGGCGGTCGCGCGCGAGCCAGAGCTCGCGTCGCGCCGCGTCCCAGATCGCCAGCGCGAACATGCCCTCGAGCCGATCGAGCGCATCGCGCACGCCGTGGGCGGCGCAGGTCTCGAGCAGGACCTCGCTGTCGCAGTGGCCGCGAAACCGCACGCCGGCCTTCTCCAGCGCGGGGCGGAGCCGTCGGTGGTTGTAGATCTCACCGTTGTAGGTGAGCACCAGGCGCCGGTCGTGCGAGCGCATCGGCTGCTCCCCACCCGGTCCGGTGTCGATCACCGCGAGGCGGGCATGGGCGAGCGCGATCCCGGCGTCGGTATCTGCCCAACCACCCTGCCCGTCGGGTCCGCGGTGCGAGAGCGCCGCCGCCATCCGGCGCGCGTCGAGCATCGCCGGCGCGACCCGTGCCCCCTGTAGCCGAAGGATGCCGGCGATGCCGCACACGCCACTCAGCCTCGCGCCGGGGCGGCGACGGCGACGGCGCGGTAGACGGCCGCGTACGCGTCGACACAGGCATCGAGCGAGTGGGTGGCGGCCACGTGGGCGCGCGCCGCCACGCCCATCGCCGTCTGATCGGCGGCGCACAGACGGACCAGGGCCTCGCCGAGCGCGACCGGGTCGCGTGGCGGAACCAGGAAGCCGGTCGCGCCCTCGACCACCACCTCGGCCGAACCACCGACCGCGGTGGCCACCACCGGCCGCCCGCCGGCCATCGCCTCCAACAACGCGTTCGGCGAGCCCTCCTCGTGCGACGCGAGCACCACCGCATCGGCGGCCGCGAGCAACACCGGCACGTCGTCTCGCGGCCCGAGGAAGGCCACGTGCTCGGCCAGCCCGGCGCTCTCGGCCTGCCGCTCGAGCGCGCCGCGGGCGCCACCGTCGTAGCCCGCGCAGAGCAACCGCCACCGGTCCGGGAGTCGGTCGCGCACCCGCGCCAATGCGTCGAGCAGGTCGGCGTGGCCCTTGTACGGGATCAGATTGGCGACGCAGACCAGGATCCACGCCGCCGCGTCGAGCCCGAGCCGCGCCCGAGCCTCGGCGCGCGAGCACGGTGGGTCGTCCGTCGGGACGCCGTTGCGTACGAGATGCAGTCGCGCCGCGGGCACCCCCTCGCCGAGCAGGTCCGCGCGTACCGCCTCGGAGTTGGCGAGCACCGCGTCCATGCGCCGGTGGAGCCAGCGCTCGAGGCGGGCGAGGACGGGATGTCTCTGCTGGTAGTGATTGAGGCTCCGCCGGCTCATCACCCGTCGTGGCCGCGGCGCGAGCAGGCACGCGAGCCCGCCGAGCAGGTAGGCCTCGGGCAGGAAGAAGTGCACCACCGACGGCGGGCGTCGCCGCAGCCGCGCGAGCAGACCCGCGACCGCGAGCACCAGGAGCAGCGGGCGGCGCATGGTGCGCGGCCAGCGCCCGACCATCTCACCGAGCAGCGGCCCGCCCACCGCGACGCCGCCCGCCTCGAGCGTCGGCGCGAGTGCTCCGCGACGACCGAGCACGTACACCTCGCACTCGATGCCGCGCCGTGCGAGCCGCGGCAACACCGTCGCCAGGTGACGCTCGGCCCCCCCGACCTCGAGCCCCCCGATGACCACGAGCACGCTCGGCTCGACGGGGCGGGCCCGAGCGAGGCCGGCGGTGGCGACCATTCAGGCGACGCCCCAGCGCCGTTTCCAGTCCTGGAACATGAGAATCGTCCACAGCGGGTAGTGCCAGCTCGCCTCGCCGCGCTGATGCTGGGCCCAGCGCTCGCGCACCGGCGCCGGATCGAAGAGCCCGTCGGCGCCGAGCGTACGCGGGTCCAGCAGATCCTCCGCCCATTCGCGCAGTGGGCCGCGAAGCCAGGAGTCGATGGGGACGCCGAAGCCCATCTTCGGGCGCTCGATGAGCGCGCGCGGCACGTGCCGGTACAGCACCTCGCGCAGGATCCACTTCTCCACCCCGTCGCGCACCGACATCCGCGCCGGCAGCCGCCAGGACAGCTCGACCACCCGGTGGTCGAGCAGCGGCACCCGCGCCTCGAGACTGACCGCCATGCTGGCGCGATCGACCTTGGCCAGGATGTCGTTCGGCAGGTAGGTCAGCATGTCGACGAGC
This sequence comes from Ectothiorhodospiraceae bacterium, assembly GCA_024234875.1. Lineage (GTDB taxonomy): Bacteria > Pseudomonadota > Gammaproteobacteria > HK1 > HK1 > JACKNM01. Next base: position 127,380 of record JACKNM010000009.1, read on the forward strand.
TGGAAGCGCCGGCGGAGATCCGGCACCAGGGCGGCGAGCGCCCCCGACCACGGCGCGTCGAGCGCGAGACGCTCGCGCGGCACCAGCTCGCTCGACTCGTGCCACTGACAGACCAGTCCACGGTAGAGGTCCTCGGGCGTCCCGTTCTCGAGCATCGATGCCAGGCGGCGCGAGCGCGCGCCCAGACCCTCGCGCCGAAATCGTCCCGGCAACGCCCGCCCGGCGAGATCCCAAACACCCACCGGAATCGCACGCAGGGCCATTCGGGTCGCGGCGCGGGTGAGGCGCGAGCGCCCGCCGAGGCTCGCGATCAGCCGCTCCGCGTGGCCGTAGCGCGGGTAGCCGGAGAACAGCTCGTCGCCGCCGTCGCCCGACAACGACACCGTCACGTGCTGGCGCGTGAGCTCCGACACCAGATACGTGGGGAGCTGCGACGAGTCGGCGAACGGCTCGTCGTACCACTCGCCGATGCGCGGCACCAGATCGAGCGCATGCTGCGGGCTCACGTAGAGCTCGTGGTGCTCGGTGCCGAGGTGCTCGGCCACGGCTCTCGCGTGCGGCGCCTCGTCGTACCCGGCCTCGGCGAAGCCGATGGAGAAGGTCTTGACCGGGCGATCGCTCTGCGCCTGCATCAGGGCCACGACGGCGGAGCTGTCGACCCCGCCGGAGAGGAAGGCGCCGAGCGGCACGTCGGCGATCATCCGCAGTCGGACCGCGTCGCGAAGCGCCGCGTCGAGGGCGTCGACGGCGGTCGCGTCGTCGCCCTCCAGCGGCGCGGCGAGCCCCGCCCGCGCCACCTCGTGGAGATCCCAGTAGCAGCGGCGGGTGACCTGCCCGTCGGTGTCGATGGTCACCAGATGCCCCGGCAGCACCTGCTCGATCCGCCGGTAGATCGACCGCGGCGCCGGCACGTAGGAGAAGTGGCTGTAGAGCGCGAAGCTCTCGGGATCGATCTCGGCCCGCCAGTGCGGATGCGCGAAGAACGCCTTCGGCTGCGAGCCGAAGAGCACGGTGCCGCCGACCTCGCCGAAGTAGAGCGGCTTGATCCCCATGCGGTCGCGGATCAGCGTCACGCGGCGCTCGAGCCGGTCCCACAGCGCGATCGCGAACATCCCCACGAAGCGCGCGAGCGCTGCATCCAACCCCCAGCGCACGCAGGCCTCCAGGATCACCTCGGTGTCGGAGTGTCCCCGGAACCGGCTGCCCTCGCGCTCGAGCTCGGCGCGCAAGGCGGGACCGTTGTAGACCTCACCGTTGTAGGCGATGACGTAGCGGCCGTCGCTCGAGTGCATCGGCTGACGGCCGGCCTCGGAGAGGTCGATGATCGCGAGGCGGCGAAACCCGACCGCGTAGCCGGCGTCGCGCTCGGTCCACTCGGCCGCGTCGTCCGGACCGCGGCTGCGGATCGCCTCCGACATCCGGCGCGCGAGCGGCGCCAGCTCGTCGGCCGCGATGCGGCGACGCAAGTCCAGGAAGCCGGCGAATCCACACATCGGTCGACGTCTCCGTATCGCGCCGCCCTCGCGGCGCTGCCATGTCAGGGCGTGGGTTGCTTGAGCACCATCGCCTGCCCGGTCGTCAGCTCCACCACCGGCTCACCCACGGTGGCGAAGTACTCGTCGGCGGCGGCGCGTGCCCCGGGGCAGGAATCGAAGCCGTAGTCGTCCATCAAGATCACCCCGCCGGCGGCGAGCCGCGGGTAGAAGAACGCCAGCGAGTCGAGGGTCGGTTGGTAGAGGTCGACGTCGACGTGCACGAACGCGAACTGCCGATCGGCCACGTCTGCGAACCGTTCCGGGATCCAGCCACGATGGGTGGTGTAGTTGTCGAACTCGGCGAGCGCGGCGTGCACCGCCTGCTCCGACACCGCCATCGCGCCCGCCTGCCAGTAGTCGCCGTCACGGTCGTCCGGCGCCGACAGGCCCTCGAACGAGTCGAAGGCGTGGTGATGCCGTGGCGACGAGCCACCGGCCGCTGCCAGTCGCCGGCAGATGAGGTATGACGACATGCCGGTATACACCCCGCACTCCGCGCAGTCCCCGGGCACGCGGAGCGCGAGGCGAAGGAGCTGGTCCAGGGTGTACTTGCGATCGAGTGAGTGCCAGTTCCCCGGATCCATGAACCGTCGGTAGCAATCGACGAAGGCGGCATCGTCGAGCCAGCTCCGACCGAACTCGCTGAACTTGAAGTGGGGGTAGATGGCGGTGGAGAGCGTCTCGGCGAGATGATAGGCGCGCGGCGCCGGCACCCCGCCGCCGACCCCCTCCATCAGCGGCACCACGAGCTCGACGAAGCGCGCGCGCTCGCTCGCGCTGAAGGCGCGAAGCCCCCAGAGCGTGCGTGCCAGTCGGTAGAAGGTCCGCGCGAGGTCGATCACGAGGCGGCTGCATCCATGGTCTGCTCCCGGCGAAGCCGGAACTCGGTCTCCAGGTTGACGAGCGCGGTGGTGTAGATCCCGCCCGGACCGTGGACCCGGAACTGCACCGCGTCCTCGATGAAGTCGGCGCGGGCACCGGTGTCGGCGTCGGCGACACCGAGTGAGAGCAGGAAGTCGCCGGCCGACAGCCACATCGTGACCTCGGCCGAGCATTCCACCACCTCGCCCTCACCGACGTCGGAGAGGTCCAGGCGCTGGCTCTCGTTGGTGACACCGTAGATCAGCACGCCGCGCGCGGTCGCGATGTTGAAGCCGCAGTTGTAACGGCGTCCGGCATGGTGGCAGCGAAAGCGCATGAACAGCCGATAGCGCTCGCCCGAGACCAGGTTGCGGGTCGACTCCCCGGCCGCGTCGTGGATGCCGTAGTCCAGGATCTCCACCGCGCCGTCGCCGTGGCGGGCCTCGAACACCGGGGCCGGCGCCTGCTCGGCCGAGGGCAGTGACGGCGTCTTGCTCGAGAACACCAGCTTGCCGTAGACCTTGGCCATCTCCCGCGGCTCACCGTCGGCGTGGATCGTGCCGCCCTCGAGGACGATGGCGCGGTCGCAGAACGTGAGCACCGCGTTGGCGTCGTGGGAGACGAGGATGATGGTCTTGCCGCGCTCGCGAAAATCCATCACCCGTCGAAAGCACTTGGCGGAGAAGCGGGCGTCGCCGACCGACAGCGCCTCGTCGATGATCAGCACGTCGGGGTCGACAGCGACCGCGGTGGCGAAGGTGAGGCGCGCCTGCATGCCGGTCGAGTAGGTCCAGAACGGCTGGTCGATGACGTCGCGGAGCTCGCTGAAGTCGATGATGTCGTCGAGCCTCGCCGCCACCTCGGCGCGGCTCATGCCGAGGCACAACCCGCCCATGACGACGTTCTCCCGCCCGGTGTAACGCGGATGGAATCCGGACCCGAGCTCGAGGATGGCGCTGATGCGCCCGTCGATCTCGACCGAGCCGGCGGAGGTGTTCAAAGTCCCGGCCAGTATGCGTAGCAACGTGCTCTTGCCGGCGCCGTTGCGCCCCATGATGCCGAGCACCTGTCCGCGCGCCACGTCGAGGTCGATGCCGCGCAGCACGTGGCGCTCGGTGTGACGCGGCCCGCGCCCGAGCAGCTCGAGCGCGAAGTCGAGCGGCCGCCGGTAGACCTGATAGGTCTTGTGCAGACCGCGCACGCGGATCATCGGCGGCGCGCTCACAGCACGTTCCCGAAATACGGCGCGAGCCGGCGGAAGAACCAGAATCCGCCTCCCAGCGCGAGCACGCTGCCGACGGCGAGCACCAGCCACGACCAGGGGTGCACGAGGTCGCCGTAGTACATCGCGTCCTGGTAGCAGAATGCGATGTGGCTGAACGGGTTGGCGTAGATCACCGCCCGCAGCGGCGCCGGCAGCACCTCGGGCTGGAACAGGATCGGCTGCATGAACAGGTTGGCGGCATTGAACACCGTCACCATGTCCTTGATGTCGCGCAGGAACACGCCGACCGCGGCGAGCGCGTAGCAGACCCCGACCATCGCCGCGATCTGCACCACGCAGAGCAGCGGCAACAGCGCGTAGGTGGCGGGGATCGCGTTGTCGGTCACCAGCAGGTAGCCGGTGACCACGGCGAGGCTCACGAGCTGCGACAGGAAGGAGCCGAGCACCACCTTCACCGGCAGGATCTCGATCGGGAACACGATCTGCTTGACCAGGCTGTCGTTGGCGCTGATCGCGGTGCAGGCGCGGACCAGCACCTCCTGGAACGTCAGCCACGGCACCAGCCCGGCGAGGATGTAGACGGTGAAGTCGCGCGGCAGCTCGATCGCGCCGGCGGCCCGCATCTGGAACACGAACGCGAACAGGGTGACGTAGAGGGCGAGCAGGAAGATCGGGTGGCCGAAGGCCCACAGGGCGCCGAGCGCCTGACCGGCGTGCCGGTCGCGCACGTCGCGCTTGACGAACTCCCAGGTGAGCTCGCGGTGGGCCCACAGCCGCGCGCCGATGTCGGCGAGGGGCGTCCGCGCGCGGGCGGGCGACGGTGCGCTCGTGCTCATCGCGCTGCCCGTGCCGATGGGAGAAGGCGGCGAGGACGCTCAGCCATTCGGGCCGAGCCCGAGGACGTCCGGCACCCGGACGCGGTCGCGGCCGACCTCCGATGCGAGCGCACGGTAGGCCTCGCCGGGCTGCACCATCGTCGTCAACACCCAGACGTCGACCTCCGGGACCTCGCCGACCCGACTCACCGCGCGCAGGTGCAAGAACCGCTCCGAGCGGTCCCCGGGCTCGCACACCGCCACGATCTCCAGGCCGAGCGCCATGGCGCGTATGGCGGCGATCTCCGCGAGCTCCGAGCGCCCGTAGAGGCCGAGCCGCGGGGCGCGGCCCTGAGCCGTCGTGCCGAGCCCCTCGAGCAGGGTCGCCAGCGACTGCGCGGCGCGACGGTAGAACGACAACGACGCGGACAGGTAGTCGGCCGTCAGCCGGCTCTTCTCCGCGAATCCCTTCGGCGTCAGGTAGTACAGATAGCGGTTGCGCGGCGCCTGACTGACCTTCACCAGTCCCTTGCGCACGCAGCGCCGGAGATAGGAGTTCGCGAGGCCGAGGGCGACCCCGCAGTGGCTCGCGAGCGAGCGCTGGGTGACGTCGCTGCGCGCGCCGATCTCCTGGAGGATCTCGAGGGTGAGTGCGTCCTCGCGCTGCTGCCTGTTCATGAGTTGAACACTATAGGCGCGCCACGCGTCGCGCGCAAAAGAACGGCCGGCTCAGGACCGGCCGGCGGCCGCCTCGACCACCGCCAGCCACCGACCGGACACCGTCCCGGCCTCGAGGTGCGCGACGCCCTCGCGCGCTCCGGCGGCGCAGCGCGCGCGCCGGGCCGGATCGTCGATCAGCGCCGACAACGCGGTCGCCAGCGCTGGCGGATCGTCGGGCGGCACAAGGACCCCGAGCCGGCCGCCGTCGAGCAGGTCGCCACTCGCGCCGGGCGCATCGGTCGCCACGCAGCAGCAGCCCGCCGCAAGGGCCTCGATGAGCACGTTCGGTGCGCCCTCGAAGCGCGAGCAGTGGACGAAGAGATCGGCGGTGGCGAGAACGCCCGGCACGTCGTCGGTCAGACCGGCGAGGGTGACGCTGTCGCCCACCCCCAACGCCGCGATGCGCGCCGACAGTGCTGTGCGCAGCGGCCCCTCACCGTAGATGGCGAGCGACCACCCGGGATGTTCAGGCGCGATGCGGGCGAAGGCCTCGACCAGGACGTCGTGGGCCTTCTGCGGCGCCAGCCGCCCGATGGCGACGATGCGGCCGCGCTCGGCGCGTGGCGGTGGCCGCGGCCGCGGCTCGGCCAGCTCCACCGGATTGGGCAACACCGTCACCCGACGCGAGCCGCGAGCGGCGAACCAGGCCGCGATGTCGTCGGTCTGCACCACCACGCGGTCGGCCAGCCGGTAGACGAGGTCGCGGATCCGCGCCCGCAGCCGCGATGCCGGATAGTGCGCGGGGTGGATCCGCTCCGACACCACCACCGGCACGCGGAGCCACCGGCAGGCGAGTACCGCCAGCACGTTGGTCTCGGCGATGAACGAGACCACCACGTCCGGCGTCAGTCGGCGCAGGCAGCGCGTGAGCGCGACGGTGCGACCGATGATGGCGCCGAGCGACCCGCCGCCGGCACCCTGTGCACGGAGCAGGTCGAGCCGGTGCACCTCGACCCCCGGGTCGACGCGGTAGTGCGAGACCGCGTCGGGGCTCTCGAACGTCACCAGGTGGACGTCCCGACCGGCCGCGGACCAGTGCCGGGTGAGGGTGGTGGCGACGCGCTCCGCACCGCCGGCATCGAGGGTCGCGATGACGAAGACTATGCGCATCGGGGACGGTTTCCGGCTCGACCGGCGAGGGCTCCGGGGCATCGTCGCGCCGCGCGCGAGCGGGGTCCGTGGCGGCGCGGACGATAACACAGGCCGGCCCGGCCCGACTCGCGCGGCCGCGTCGCCGCCGTGCGTCGCCGCACCCGGCCGGCCGGGTGGACGACGTGACGAGGCGCCACGTACCATGCCGCCCGCCAGAGCGGCAGACCGCGCGCCGCCGCGCCCGCGGGGTACCATCGGTCGCTCGCGCGCTCGCTGTCTCGGGCGCGCCTCGACTGACCACGCGGACCGACGGTGCTCTGCTTCCGATTCCTGAACGAACTGCGCGCGGCCGAGCTCGATGCTCTCGAGCGCTACCTCGCGCGCGACAAGGCGATCCTCGAGCTCGGAGGCGGGACCGGCGAGCAGGCTCGACTGCTCACCGATCGCGGCTACCGAGTCGAGTCGATCGATCTCCCGCAGTCGATCTACGCCGGCGACCGCGTGTTCCCGGTGGTCGACTACGACGGGCGGACGATCCCGTTCGCGGATGCGCGCTTCGACATCGTGTTCTCGTCCAACGTGCTCGAGCACGTGCTCGACCTCGAGGGCATGTACCGCGAGCTGGATCGGGTGCTCGGACCCGACGGCATCCACGTCCACGCGATGCCCACCGGGCGCTGGCGCTTCTGGACCACGCTCAGCAACTACGCCGACATGGTGGAGCGGATCGCGCGCCAGGTGCCGGGCTTGATTCCCCGGGGCGTGCGCCGCGCGGACCTGTCGCGGTGCTACTGGGCGGCGCGCAGCATCGCCACGGTGCTGCTCACCCACGCCTGGCCGCCGCGCCATGGCGAGCGGGGGACGATGCTCGGCGAGCTGTGGACGTTCAGCCCGTGGTGGTGGCGGCGGCATTTCCGGCAGCACGGCTTCGAGATTCTCTCCGACGCGCCGGTCGGGCTGTTCTACACCGGGCACATGGTGCTCGGCCGCCGCTGGCCGGTGCCGCTTCGCCGTCGCCTCGCGCGCTGGCTGGGCAGCGCCTGCCACGTCTACGTGCTCCGTCGCGCGACGTCACGATGAGCGACGACGCCCCGCAGGCGGTGCGCCCGCCACCCTCCCCGACCACCCCCGACACGGCGGGGTGGGACACCGATCTCGATGAGGCGCTCACCCTGTGCCGCGTGCGCGACCTGCTGCCGGTGGTCATCGCGGCCGATCGCCCGCCGCCGCCGTCGGTGGTGGAAGCGTGGCTGGAGCGCACTCCGGTCGCCGGCGTCGTCGTCCCCGACTCGGCGCCGCCGGATAGCGTGGACGGCGACCCGCGGCTGGGCCGCTGGCAGCCGTCGGCAGGAAGCTGGGAGCTCCCCGAGCCACGCGCCCGCGCCGTGCTGCTGCTCGGCGGGCGACCGATGGTGAGCTTCCGCATGTGCCGGACCTTCGCCGCGCGGGGCGGCAAGGCCCTGGTCTACTTCTCGCTCGGGCGGTGGCAGGTCGAGAAGACCGAGACCTTCCTCGCTCGCCGGGTCGCCGAGAAGGCGGGCGCGGTCCTCGAGCGGTCGACCGTCCGTCTCGCCGCCGCGACGCAGGCCCGAGTGGCGCGTGTGCTCGGCCCCGGTGCCGGTCGGACGCTGTTCGACGTGACCCAGGCGTTGCAGCGCGCCACCACCGACCTGGCGGTGCGCCCGGCGCTGGTGGACGCGCTGGACATCGCGAGGCGGTGGCGTCGTGCCCCGTACCGACCGCACCCCGGCCGGGTGCTGATGGTCAATGCCTCCCTCGCCTGGGGCGGCGCGGAACGCCAGCTCGTCAACACCGTGACCGGGCTGCGCCGGCGCGGCCACGACGACGTCGCCATCGTCTGCGAGCGTCTCCACGACTCGGCCGACCACGACTTCTACCTCGACCGACTCTCGCGCGAGCGGGTCGAGGTGGCGCGGGTGCGCGCCTTCCCGTCCGCTGCCGGCGAGGTGTTCGATGCCGCCGGCCTGCACGCGGCGGTGACGCGATTGCCGCGCGCCATCGCCGACGACGTCTGCCGCTACACCGCAGAGATCGGCGAGCGGCGTCCCGAGGTGGTCCACGCCTGGCAGGACTCGCCGAACGTCACCGCCGGCCTTGCCGCGCTCCTGGTCGGCGTCCCGCGCATCGTGCTGAGCATGCGCAACATGGCGCCGTTCCGGTTCGCCTACCATCAGCCCTACATGCGCCCGGCATACCGCTTCCTGGCGGGTCACGACAACGTCGTCATGGTGAACAACAGCGCCCCGGGCGCCGCCGACTACGCGAGCTGGCTCGGCTTGCCGAGCGGCCGCATCAGGGTGCTACGGAACGGCCACGTGATCGAGGGCGAGGCGCCGGAGCCGTCGGCGGTCGCGCGTTATCGCGACGCGCTCGGCATCCCGCGCGAGGCCACCGTCCTCGGCTCGGTCTTCCGCTTCTACCCGGAGAAGGACCCGCTGCTGTGGCTGGAGAGCGCGGCCCGGGTGGCGCGGCGTCGCCCCGAGGTCTGGCTGCTGATGATCGGTACCGGCCCGCTCCAGGGCGCGATGCGCGAGCGCGCTCGCGCCCTCGGCGTGGAGGAACGCCTGGTGCTGCCGGGAACGGAGCAGCGCACGCGCCTCGCCCTCGCGGCGATGGACCTCTTCCTGCTGACGTCGCACCTCGAGGGCACCCCGAACGTGGTGCTCGAGGCCCAGGCCGCTGGCCTGCCGGTGGTCGCCACCGACGCCGGCGGGACCGCCGACGCGGTCGAGCCCGGGGTCACGGGGTGGATCGCGGCCGACCGGGCACCGGCGACCATCGCCGAGCGGATCGACGCCGTGCTCGACGATCCGGCCTGGCGCGCCCGGGCCCGCGCCCGGGGACCGGCCTTCGTCGCCGAGTGTTTCTCGATGGAGAGGATGGTCGACGAGACCATGGCCCTGTACGGCTGGGGCGCGGAGGACGGGGCCCGTGCCGGCTGAGGCCGCGGCCGCCTCGAGAGGTGGCCGTGTCGCCCGGTGGCGGCGCGGCACAGTCCGTCGACGACACACGAGGGAGGCAAGGCGATGAGCGTCGAGCGGTTCCACTGGGACGAGGACAGTGTCCCGAGATTCTGGGATCGCGTGGCCGAGACTCGCCTGCGCGAGCTCAGCTTCGGCCGCTTCGCCGCGCGCTCCCTGCTCCTCGCCTGCCGTCGTCACCTCGCCCCCACCGGCATCCACCTCGACCTCGGCGCCGGCGACGGTGACCTCACCGCGGCCCTGGCCGGAGAAGGCTACCGGGTGCGCGCCTTCGAGCCCTCTCCGGTCCGTCGTCAGACCCTCGGCCGCCGCCTCGCCGGCCTGGAGGCGTTCGCCGGCTTCGACGAGGGCGACGCGAGCGGTCACTACGACGTGGTGCTGCTCTGCGAGGTGATCGAGCACGTCCTCGAGCCGCAGCTCGACGACTTCCTGCGCATGCTCGCGCGCCGCGTTCGCGCCGGCGGCACACTGATCGTGACCACCCCGAATGCGGAGGATCTCGAGCTGGGGTCGGCCATCTGCCCGAGCTGCGGTCTCCTGTTCCACCGCTGGCAGCACCAGACGTCGTTCACCGGCGAGAGCTTGCGCGCGCGGCTCGAGGGGGTGGGATTCGACACCCTGGCGGTGCACCAGCTGGAGTTCTCGGAGCGCTTCTACCTGCCCTACGCGGACTACCTCACCGGCGCCCGCGCGGTTCCCCGTCGCAGCCGCGCGCGCTCGGCCCTTCGCCGGCTGGCCGGCGCCTACCGCTGCCTGCAGGGACGGCCGGTGCGCCCGGAGGACCGCCACGGGACCTCGGCGGACCGCGGCGACGTGCTCGGTATCGAGGTGTCGGACTACGTCGCCGACATCGTCGGCGATCGGGACGCTCGGGTCGGCGCGGGCTCCAACCTGCTCTACGTGGGACGACGGCGCGACGACGCCGCGTAGGCGCGGCGGGCGTCGCGCGACCGACACCCGCCGGAAAGACCGGAGCGCCGAGCCGACGCTCCGGGGGAATCGATCACGCCGCGTGCAGGACCTCGGCCACCGCGTCGACCACGCGGTCCTGCGTCGCCTCGTCGAGGTAGGGGTGCATCGGCAGACTGATGATGCGTGCCGCGCACGACTCGCTGACCGGGAAGTCGCCGGTCGAGTAGCCGAGGCTCGCGTACGCGGTCTGCTGGTGCAGGGGCTTGGGGTAGTACACCGCAGTCGGCACCCCGGCGGCCTTCAGCCCCGCCTGCAGGTGATCACGACGGTCGGTCAGCACCGAGTACTGGGCCCACGAGCTGACGTACCCATCGGGCACCACCGGGGTCTCGACCAGGTTTCCGAGGCGCTGGCTGTAACGCTGGGCGGCGACCTGACGCCGCTCGAGCTCGCCGGGGAAGGCAGCGAGCTTCACCTTCAGGATCGCTGCCTGCATGGTGTCCAGTCGCGCGTTCACGCCGACGCGGATGTTGTCGTACTTGTCGCTGCCCTTGCCGTGGACCCGGATGGAGTCGAGGCGTGCCGCGAGCTCGTCGTCATCGGTGAACACCGCGCCGCCGTCGCCGTAGGCACCGAGTGGCTTGGCGGGGAAGAAGCTGGTCGCCGCGGCGTGCCCGAGACTTCCCGCACGGCGGCCTCGATAGGTCGCGCCGAAGCTCTGGGCCGCATCCTCCAGCACCAGCATGCCGTGGCTGTCGGCGACGGCGCGAAGCTCGTCGTAATCCGCCGGCAGGCCGAAGAGGTCGACCGGGATCACGCATCGCGGGCGCAGCTCGCCGGCCGCGACGACTTCGTCGATGGCGGTCTCCAACGCCTTCGGGTCGATGTTGAAGGTGCGCGGGTCGACATCGACGAACACCGGCGTCGCCCCGAGCAGGCTGACCACCTCGGCGGTGGCGATGAAGGTGAACGGGGTGGTGAACACCGCGTCGCCCGGACCCACGCCCCACGCCATCAGCGGCAGCAGGAGCGCGTCGGTGCCGCTCGAGCAACCGATGGCGTGCTTGACCCCGACGTACTCCGCCATCGCGGCCTCGAGCTCACGAACCTCGGGGCCCATGATGAACTGGCCGTGGGCGAGGACACCGTCGATGGCCGCGCGGATGTCCTTCTCGAGTGCCGCGTACTGCGCCTTGAGATCGATGAACTGCATGCTCACTCCGTTATTTCCACCAGTCCGGCCGGCGTCTCGCGGTAGCGCGCACCGGTCACCGGGCATGTGAGGTCCTCGCCAAGTCGCTCGCCGCGCGTGCTCATCCAACCGATGCGCCGCGCCGGGTTGCCCACCATGAGCGCGTGGGCCGGCACGTCGGCCGTCACCACCGCGCCGGCGCCGATGAAGCAGTACTCACCCAGCGTGTGACCACACACGATGGTCGCATTCGCCCCGATGGTGGCGCCGCGCCGCACCAGGGTCTTGCGGAACTCGTCCTTGCGCGAGACGTTCGCGCGGGGGTTCACCACGTTGGTGAACACCATGCTCGGCCCGCAGAAGACGTCGTCCTCGAGCGTGACGCCCTCGTAGACCGAGACGTTGTTCTGGATCTTGCAGCCGCTGCCGATATGGACCTTCGGTCCGATCACCACGTTCTGCCCGATGCTGCAGCCCTCGCCGACGGTCGACTGCCCGAGCACGTGGCTGAAGTGCCAGATCTTGGTCCCGCGCCCGATGCTCACGCCGGCATCGACCACCGCCGTCTCGTGCACGAAGTGGTCGGGCTGCTCGGTCACCACCCGCACGCCGCGCCCGTCCTCGAGCGCGCGCTCACAGGCGTTGAGCACTCCGAGCACCCGCAGCCCCTCGGCACCGTCGGTGCGCGGGGTGGCGCGGGTGCGGATACATTCGATGAAGTGCGCGCACTCCGCACGCAGCGGCTCGCCCTCCTCCAGCGCGACCCGGGTGACGTCGGCCTTCTTCGCCACCGGCACCGCACCGTCCCACTCCACCGAGTGCGGGTACAGGGAGAGCTTGTCGGGCCACGGCGCGGTGTCGTCGAACACCGCCATGCAGCGATCTCCGACCACCACCATCTTCTGCTCCTTGAACGGGTGGAGCCACGACACGAAGATGTGGGCGCGCACGCCGCTCGCGAAGTCGAGCAGGGTCACCGTGGTGTCGGCGATGCGATGGTGGAGGAAGTTGCCACCGTGGGCCTGGACGGTCTCCGGGATGTCGCCGAGCAGGCCGAGGATGACCGAGACGTCGTGCGGGGCGAACGACCACAGGACGTTCTCTTCACGGCGCAGCTTGCCCATGTTCAGGCGGTTGGAGTAGATGTACTGCAGCCGCCCGAGCGTGCCCTCGGAGATCAGCCGCTTGAGCTCGATCACCGCCGGGTGGTACCAGAGCAGGTGGCCGACCATCAGGATTCGGCCCCGCGCCTCGGCCAGCTCGACCAACTCGCGGCCGTCGCGCTCCGAGAGTGCCAGGGGCTTCTCGACGAAGACGTCCTTGCCCGCGAGCAATGCCTCGCGGACGAGATCGGCGTGCGTCGAGGCCGGGCTCGCGATGGCGACGCCTTCGACCTCGGGGTCGCTCAGGATGTCGGAGTAGGCGTGGGCAGGTCGTGCCTCGGGGTGGGCCTCCACCAGACGGCTTCGCACCTCGGCATCGCGGTCGTACACGTAGCGTAGAGCGCCGAGCGCGTCGAAGTTTCGGACCAGATTGCGTCCCCAGTACCCGGCACCGGCGACCGCAATCGTCCGTCGAGCCTCACCTGCTTGCATGGTTCATTGCCTCTACCCGAGCTCGAGCAACGGATCACCAGCGGTCACGGCACCTGCCGCGACCTACCGGGCGCACGGCGACACGCGAGTTCGACCTTGGACAGCGCTCACCGTCCGACGCAGACGTACTCGAAGCCCGCCTTGCGCATATCGGCAGGCTCGTACACGTTCCTGAGGTCGATGAACACCTTGCCCCGCATGGCCTTGCGAATCCGCGCGAGATCGAGCCCGCGGTAGGCGTTCCACTCGGTGAGCAGCACCACCGCGTCGGCATCCCGGAACGTCTCGTAGATGTCACCCGCGTACTCGATTCCGGAGGGCAGGAGCTTGCGCGCCTCCTCCATGCCCTTGGGATCGTGGGCCCGAATCCGCGCGCCCTTCTCCATCAGGGCCGGCAGGATTGCGAGCGAGGGCGAGTCGCGCATGTCGTCGGTCTCGGGCTTGAAGGTCAGTCCGAGCACGGCCAGGGTCTTGCCGGACTCCGAGCCACCGAGAGCGTCCCGGATCTTGCGCACCATCCGCGCCCGCTGCGCCGCGTTCACCTCCACCACCGACTCGACGATGCGGCACGAGACCCCGTACTCCTGGGCCGTGCGCACCAGCGCCAGGGTGTCCTTCGGGAAGCACGAGCCGCCGTAGCCGGGACCGGGATGGAGGAACTTGCGGCCGATCCGGCCGTCGAGCCCCATGCCGCGCGCCACCGAGTGCACGTCGGCTCCGACCGCCTCGCACAGCGCCGCCACCTCGTTGATGAAGCTGATCTTGGTGGCGAGGAATGCGTTGGCGGCGTACTTGGTGAGCTCGGCGCTCTCGAGGTTGGTCACCAGGATCGGCGTCTCGATCAGGTTCAACGGCCGGTAGAGGGCCCGCAACAGGGACTCCGCCCGCTCGCTCTCGACACCGATGACCACGCGGTCGGGCCGCATGAAGTCCGCGATCGCGGCGCCCTCGCGCAGGAACTCCGGATTCGACGCCACGTCGAAGTCGGCGGCCGGATTCACCTCGCGGATGATCCGGGCGACGTGTCGCGCGGTGCCGACCGGCACCGTCGACTTGTCGACGATGACCGTGTAGCCGGAGAGATGCTGCGCGATGTCACGCGCCGCCGCGTAGACGTAGGAGAGATCCGCGTGCCCGTCGCCACGCCGCGACGGCGTGCCGACGGCGATGAAGACCAGATCGGCCGCCGCGATCGCCTGTGCGTAATCGGAGGTGAAGCGCAACCGGCCCTCGGCTCGGTTACGAGCCACCAGCTCGTCGAGCCCCGGCTCGTAGATCGGGATCTGCCCGGCCTCGAGTCGCGCGATTCGTCCAGTGTCGACGTCGAGGCAGGTCACGAACGCACCGAACTCGGCGAAGCAGGCTCCCGACACCAGGCCGACGTAGCCGGCTCCGACCATCACCACGTTCATGCGCGCACTCCCTCGGTCTCGCGAACCATCATAGCCTCCACAGCAAGACCTCGGCCGGACGCGCCTCGCGCGGCAGGACGCCCTTGACGTCCACCACCACGCCCTCACCCCGCTCGAGCAGACCGGTCACCCCGACCCAGCCGTCGCGGACGTAGTCGTCGTGGGCAACGGCGAGGACCACGCACCGCGCCGGTCGGAGCGCGCCGGCCGAGACGAGCTCGATCCCGTACTCGTGCCGCGCCTCGTCGGCATCCGCCATCGGGTCGTGGACCTGGACCGCGATCCCGTAGTCCTCCAGGGCGTGAACGATGTCGATCACCTTGGTGTTGCGGAGATCCGGCACGTTCTCCTTGAAGGTCAGGCCGAGCACGGTGACGAGCGCGTCGTGGACGCTCTCCCCGCGGCGGATCAGCGACTTCACGATCTGAGCCGCGATGTGCTGCCCCATCCCGTCGTTGATTCTCCGCCCGGCCAGGATCACCTGCGGGTAGTAGTCGAGCATCGCCGCCTTGTGGGTCAGGTAGTAAGGGTCGACGCCGATGCAGTGCCCGCCGACCAGACCCGGTGAGAACGGCAGGAAGTTCCACTTGGTGCCGGCGGCGGCGAGCACGTCGCGGGTGTCGATGCCCATGCGGTCGAAGATCAGGGCGAGCTCGTTCATCAACGCGATGTTGAGGTCGCGCTGGGTGTTCTCGATGACCTTCGCCGCCTCGGCCACCTTGATGGTGGCGGCGCGGTGCACGCCGGCGGTCACCACGCTCTCGTAGACCTGCGCGACCACCTCGAGGGTCGCGGCGTCCTGCCCCGACACGACCTTGGTGATCCTGGTGAACGTGTGCTCGCGGTCGCCCGGGTTGATGCGCTCCGGCGAGTAGCCGACGGTGAAGTCGCTGCCGCAGCGTAGACCCGATGCTGCCTCGAGCACCGGCACGCAATCCTCCTCGGTCGCACCGGGATAGACCGTGGACTCGAAGACCACGATGTCGCCGCGCTTGAGCTGGGCGCCGACACTGCGCGAGGCCGCACGCAGGGGGCCGAGGTCGGGCTGCTTCGCATCGTCGATCGGCGTCGGCACCGCGACGATGTGGAAGTCGGCCGCGCGTAGATCCTCGGCGTTGCAGGTGTACAGCACGTCGGCCGCCGCCAGGTCGGCGTCGGCGACCTCGTGGGTGCGGTCGTGCCCGGCCTTCAGCTCGGCGACGCGCTGCGCGTTCACGTCGAACCCGACCACGCGCTCGCTCTTGCCGAACGCCACCGCGACCGGCAGACCGACGTAGCCGAGACCGGTCACCGAGATCTTGCGTCCGTGGGCCATCAAGTCACTCCGTAGTAGCTCGTATACCATTCGACGAACCGACGCACCCCGACCTCCACCGGCACGCTCGGCCGATAGCCGAAGTCGCGCTCGAGGTCGCTCACGTCGGCATAGGTGTCAGGGACGTCGCCGGGTTGAAGCGGCAGCAGCCGGCGCTCGGCCTTGCGTCCGAGGCACTCCTCGAGCACCTCGATGAATCGGCCGAGCTCGACCCAGTTGCTGTTGCCGATGTTGTAGACGCGGTGGGGCGCCCGGCTGGTGGCCGGGTCCGGGGCATCGCCGTTCCACTCGGGGTCGGGCTGGGCCGGCTTGTCCAGCACCCGCATCACCCCCTCGGTGACGTCGTCGACGTAGGTGAAGTCGCGGCGGTGCCGCCCGTGATTGAAGACGTCGATCGGCCGGCCCTCGATGATGTTGCGCGCGAAGACGAACAACGCCATGTCGGGCCGACCCCAGGGGCCGTAGACGGTGAAGAAGCGCAGGCCCGTCGCCGGAAGGCCGAAGAGGTGGCTGTAGCAGTGCGCCATCAGCTCGTTGGCCTTCTTGCTCGCGGCGTAGAGCGACACCGGGTGGTCGACGTTGTCGTGGACCGAGAACGGAACCCGGGTGTTGGCGCCGTAGACCGAGCTCGAGGACGCGTACACGAGGTGCTCGACCTCGTGATGACGGCAGGCCTCGAGGATGTTGGTGAATCCGACCAGATTCGCGTTGACGTAGGCCTGCGGATTCTCGAGCGAGTAGCGCACCCCGGCCTGGGCGGCGAGGTTGACCACGCGCTGCGGTCGCTCACGCTCGAACAGCGCCCGCACCCCGGCCTGGTCCGCGATGTCGAGCCGCACGTCGGTGAACCGGGCGCTCGGGGTCAGGCGGTCGAGCCGGGCCTGCTTCAGGGTGACGTCGTAGTAAGGGTCGAGATTGTCGACCCCGACGACTTCATCGCCGCGCTCCAGCAGACGGCGACACAGCGCCGATCCGATGAAACCGGCGGATCCGGTTACCAGCACCTTCATGGACGGGCCGCGCTACTCCAGCCGCGGATGCCTCGGCCGGCATCCTTCGAAAGTTCCAGACAAGCTCGCGGCGGGGGTCGCCACGCTCCGGTGAGCCCCTTTTCGACCGCCGCGCGCAGAACACGAGCCGCCGAGAATAGGAAGCGCGGTAGCGTAGAGGCTCCCAAACGGTGCCGCAATGCCGTCACCCACCATTCTGATGCCGCGGTCACACTCTCGGGCGCGCGGCGGCCGAGATGACCGCGCGTCCCATCTTGCATCGGCACCGACGAGCCGTTATGAAGGGTCGACCGCTCCCGACGCCCCCCGCGCCGCGACAGGCGCGACAGGACAAGGCCTGCCAGCAATGCTCAGACTCGAACGACTGCTCACTCGAATGATGGTCCTGCTCTGCGGCGGTGCCGGTATCACCGCGAAGGACGTCGAGCGTGTCCGCCGGCGTCGAGCACGGCCGACCAGCCTCGAGGACGTCGGCGGCACGTTCCGCGCCTGAGCGCGTGGCGAAGGCCCGCGCGGGAGGCCGATTGCCGGGACGGCCCAACGCAACAGGAGGGAGCGATGACCCGCGACATCGCGCTGCTTCGAGACATCCTGTTACAGGTCCGCGAGCGGCCCGAGCCGTTGCGCTCGCTCGATCCCCGAATCGAGGGTCGCGACGAGCTCACCGTCTCGTACCACGTGATGCTGCTGCACCAGGCAGGCCTGATCGAGGGTGACGACCGCAGCGCCCTCGGCATCTTCCGGTGGACCGCCCGCACGCTGACCTGGGCCGGGCACGAGCTGGCGGACCTGATGGCCGACGCGGGACTCTGGCATCGCGCGCAGGCCGCGCTCGCCGCCAACCCGGCGCTCAACGTCGAGGCGCTGCAGCGACTGATGACTGCCTGGGCCGTCGAGGCGAGCGCCGGGCAGCCCGTCGCCGGTGTCTGACCGACCGCGGACGCAACCGGTGCCGCGCCAGCGGCCTTCCCTCGGCGTGTCGCCGGGTAGCGTCGTCCGGGGGTGACCGAGCGCCCCGACGGCCGCGCGGTTCGGGTACGCGGCGCGGGCGGCGCCCTGCAGGATCCCCTGACCGGACCGGACCGCGGCTTCCTCCCGCTGGTGGCAGTCTGCCTCGGCGCCGCGGTCGGCCCGCTCGACACCGCAGTCAACATCGCGTTCCCCGCAATCGCCGAGGCGCTCGGACTCCCGGTGGCCGCCATCCAGTGGGTGATCATCTGCTACGTCCTGACCTACGCCTGCCTGCTCCTCGGGTTCGGCCGACTCGGCGACGTGGTGGGCCACCGCCGCGTGTTCGTCGCCGGCCTGATCTGGAGCGCGGCGGCACTCGCGGCGTGCGCGCTGGCGCCGACACTGCCCTGGCTACTCGCGGCACGCGCCCTGCAGGGCATCGGTACCGCGCTGGTGCTGAGCTGCGGCCCGGCGCTGGCCACCCTCGCCTACCCGGAGTCGCGGCGCGGCCAGATCGTGGGTCTCTACATGCTCGGCTTCGCCGCCGGCAGCGCCGCCGGTCCCCTGCTCGGTGGACTGCTGGTGGCGGCCGGAGGCTGGCCGGCGGTGTTCTGGTTTCGGATTCCGATCGCGTTGCTCGCACTGGTCCTGGTCTTGCGGACCACCACAGCGGAGCGGGCTCTCGACCAGGGGGAGCGACTCGACGTGAACGGCGCTGCCGCCCTCGCGCTGGTCCTCGCCTGCCTCCTGCTGCTGGTCAACCGCCTCGCGCAGAGTGGCCCGCTCGCACCACTGCCAATTGCTCTGGCCACCATCGGCGCGGCGGCATCGGCCTGGCTCGCGTTGCGCCGCACGCGGGGCGGGCAGCCGGTGATCGAGGCCCGACGATTTCGTGACCCCGCGTTCGCGGCCGCGAACGCAGCCCACGTCCTCGGGCAGCTCGCGTCCTTCACCGTCTTCCTGCTGGTTCCGTTCTACCTGGTGCAGGCGCGCCAGCTTCCGGTCGGCACTGCCGGCATGGTGCTCGCCCTCTCGCCGTTGGCGACGATGGCCGCCTCGGCGGTCGCCGGGCGGGCACTCGGCCGCTGGTCGCCGCCGACGGTCGGCGCGCTCGGGCTCTTCCTGGTGGCAGGTGGCCTCGCGATCGTCGCCACCACGCCGATCGACCTCGGCTGGCCGGCGGTGGCCGCCGCACTCGCCGTGCAGGGCGCGGGGCACGGCCTGTTCCAGGTCGCGGTCGCGGATGCGGTCATCGCGGCGATGCCGCGAGAGAGCCGCGGCGTCGCCGGTAGCCTGTCGATGGTGACGCGAACGGTCGGCGTGGTGTGCGCGGCGTCGATCGGCGCCGCACTGGTCGCGCAGGACGGAGGCGGCTTCCCGCTCGACGGGTTCCGCGCCACCCTCGGCCTCGCTACCGGGGCCGCGGTGGCGGCCGGCGCGCTCCTCGCGGTCACGCGCCGGCCGCAATCGACCTGATCGGAGGTCCGGAGCCGGGCCCGCGCCGGCCTTCCGACCGACGCTCCCTGGAGCATCCGCCCCCGAGCAGGACCTCAGGCGCGGAAGTCGCGGATGAGGCGACCGGGCCGCCCACAACCCTCGATCACGCCCTCGGTTCCGACCGCGCGGACGCCGTTGACCCACACCCCGTGCACGCCCTTCGGGGCTCGGGTCACCCGGCTCGCGCCGGCCGGCAGGTCGGCGGCACGAACCTTCTCGGTGCGACCGACCGTCGCGGGGTCGAACATCAGCAGGTCGGCGAACGCGCCCGGGACGAGGCGCCCACGGTCGGGGATGCGGTAGACGTCGGCGACGCGACTGGTCACCGTGCGCACCGCATCCTGGAGCGAGAGCGCACCCTTTTCGCGGCACCAGTAGCCGAGCAGGTGCAGACCGAAGTCCGCGTCACACAGGAAGGAGAGGTGGGCGCCGGCATCGGAGAGGGCCACCGCGGTGTGCGGATGGGACAACAGCGCCGGCAGGCGCGCCTCGTCGATGTTGAACATCTTGCAGTCCACCATCGCGTCGAGCTCGCCCTCGAGGCCGAAGTCGAGGAACCAGTCGAACGGATCCTTACCCGCCGCCGCGGCCAGATCGCCGACACACTGCCCGACCAGCTCGCGGTGCTCGGGCCGCTCGACCGACATGATTCGCATGTGCGCGAACTGATGGTACGAGAAGCGATTCGGGACCCCGGCGGTGCGCGCCTCGGCCTTGATCGCGGCACGGAACGAGGGGTCGCCCAGGACCCGGCGATAGGCGTCCGAGCCCTCGGCCTCGATCGCCGGACGCCAGGCGAGGAAGGCCTCGAGCGGGTACGGGTGCGCGAGCGAGAACTCCATGCCGAGCGGGAAGCACCCGACCTGCGCCCAGAGCTCGCGACCGCGCGCGCGGGCCTCGCCGATCTGCCCGACCTCGCGGAACACGCGCTCGGGGTCGTTCGGATCGATGAACATCGCCGCGATCATCACCGGGCGACCGTTGCTCGCCGCGATCTCCTCCAGCCACGGGATCGTCGACTTCATGCCCTTGGTGAGCATGAACACGCCCTTGCCAACCTCGCCGAGCGCACCGGTCAGGGCCTTCATCTCGTGGTCGTCGGCGAGTCGCGACGGCATCGGGATACCGTTCTCGCCGTTGTGCTGCTCGAGCGTCGAGGTCGCGAAGCCGCAGGCGCCGGCGCGCATCGCCTCCACCACCAGGGCCCGCATCTGCTCGACCTCCTTGGCGCTGGCGGCGCGCGACGACGCCTCCTCGCCGAGCACGAAGGTGCGCACCGACGAATGGCCGACGAAGGACGCGACGTTCGGCACCGTGCCCTTGCGCTCGAGGGAGTCGAGGTACTCGGGGTAACTCTCGAACTGCCAGTCGACCCCGGTTCGCAGCGCATCCAGCGACATCCCCTCGACGTGGGTCAGGTTACGCAGGGTGATGTCGCGATGCTGCGGCTTGCATGGCGCGATGGTGAACCCGCAGTTACCGATGACCACCGTGGTCACGCCGAGACCGAGCGAGGGATTGGCGTACGGGTCCCAGGTGAGCTGGGCGTCGTAATGGGTGTGCAGGTCGACGATTCCGGGTGCGAGCGCCAATCCCTCGGCGTCGACGGTCTCGCGGCCGGCGCCGACGTCGTCCCCGACCGCGACGATGCGGCCGTCCTTCACCGCGAGCGAGCCGTGCCGCGGCGCGTTCCCGAGCCCGTCCACGATCAGGGCGTCTCGAATCACGAGGTCGTTCATGTGCTCTCCTCTCCGACTGGTGGCAGCTCCGCCCGCGCTCGACGGAAGCGGGGCGAGAGGCTACACGAGCGCCGGTGGCCCGCCCAGATCGCCCACCGCATGCCCCACCGTGGTCGGGCGTCGCCGCCCTCGGCGGTCGCGTCAGCCGCTCTTGATGTACTGCTCGAGCTGCTCGATGAGCATGCGCTGCTCCTCGATCACCGCCTTGACGAGATCACCGATCGAGACCACACCGAGCAACTCGCCACCGGCGTCGCGGACCGGCAGGTGGCGAATCCGGCGGTCGGTCATCAGGGCGAGGCCGTCCGCGACCGAGCGGTCGGCGTCGATGTCGACCACCTCCGCGGTCATGATCGCCTCGACCAGAGTGTCGCTCGACCGCCGCCCGCGCAGGATCACCCGGCGCGCATAGTCACGCTCCGAGACGATCCCGACGACCCGCTCACCGTCGCGCACGAGCAGCGCGCCGACCCCCTTCTCCGCCATCAGGGCGATGGCGTCGTAGACCGAGTCCCGCGGTCCGATCGACCAGATCTGGTCTCCCTTCGAACGCAATAGCTGGCGAATGGTGCTCATCATCGGCCCTCCTGCCCGCTGGTGGCGCGTCGTGGTCGGTGCTGAATCGACTGTGGGTCTGTCCTCGGTCGGCGCTGGCCTCGATCGGCGCTGGCGCCGGGCGCACGGCCCGAACGCGGGCGCGCCTCGAAATCCTACCAGGCGCGCGCAGCGAGGTGACGCCCCCCGGGGCTCGGGACGGCGCCGCGCAATGCGCGCATAATCGGGCCACCAATGGCTCACCGAAGGGCCCAGCCGGCGCCCCGACAAGACGAGGACGAGATGAACGGCACCGACGCAATCGCGAGGATCCTGGCCGACGAAGGGGTGGAGTGGCTGGCCTGTTACCCCAACAACCCGCTGATCGAGTCCGCCGCCAAGCTGGGCATCCGGCCGATCGCGTTTCGCCACGAGCGCGGCGCGATCATGGCTGCCGACGGCTACAGCCGGACCAGCGATCGCCAGCGCTTCGGTGTCGCCGTGGTGCAGTCCCAGGCGGGCGCCGAGAACGCACTCGGCGGCATCGCCCAGGCGTTCGCCGACAATGTCCCGATCCTGGTCCTGCCGGGCGGGGTCAACCTCGACCAGCTCGGGGTGCGACCGAATTTCTCCGCCGTCCGCGCCTATGGCTCGATGCTGCGCCACGGTGAGACGCTCTACACCCCCGGCCAGATCGGGCATGTGATGCGCCGTGCCTTCCACGCGCTGCGTAACGGTCAGGGCGGTCCGGTACTGGTCGAGCTGACGGGCGACGTCTGCGCGCGCGAGGTCGATTTCGACGCGCTCGGCTATCACTCGCCTCGGCCGGCACCGCAGACTGCCACACCGAGCGCCATCGAGGAGGCGGTCGACGCGTTGCTCGCCGCGCGCAAGCCCCTCATCTGGTCCGGCGGAGGCGTGCTCTTCGCGCGCGCCACCGCGGCGCTGCGCCGGCTGGCCGAGCTCACCGAGATTCCGGTGTTCTGCACCATGCCCGGGAAGTCCTCCTTCGACGAGACCCACCCGCTGTCGCTCGGTGCCGGCAGCGGCGCGACGACGCTGCCGGCCTTTCGCTGGATTCAGGACTGCGACGTGCTGCTGGCGCTCGGGTCGAGCCTGACCCGAAGCCCCTACGGCCAGCCGATTCCCGCCGGCAAGACGATCATCCACAACACCGACAACCCGAGCGAGATCAACAAGGACGAGCCGGTCTCGGTGGCACTGCCCGGCGATGCCCGGCTCGTGATCGAGGCCCTGATCGAGTGCATCGAGGATCGCCTCGGGCCGCAGGGACGCAAGGGCAAGACCGACGTCGCGGCCGAGATCGCGAAGCTCCGCGAGGCCTGGCTCGCCGAGTGGCAGCCGCTGCTCGACTCCGACGCCACCCCGCTCAGCACCTATCGCGTCATCCGCGACATCGACCGCACGCTCGACAAGGCCAACAGCATCGTCACCCACGACGCCGGTGCGCCGCGTGACTCGATCGTGCCCTTCTACACCGCGACCACCCCGCACGGGTACGTGGGCTGGGGCAAGACCACCCATCTCGGGTTCGGCATCCCGCTGATGATCGGCGCGAAGATGGCCAATCCCGACAAGTTCTGCCTCAACCTGATGGGCGACGGCGCCTTCGGCATGTCCGGTCTCGATCTCGAGACCTCGGCTCGGGCCGGGATCCCGATCACCACCGTGCTGCTGAACAACGGTGGCATGGCCACCTATCCGGGCGGGTTCCCGACCGCGCGCGAGAAGTTCGCGTTCTCGTCGATGCAGGGTGACTACGCCGGAATCGCGCGCTCGATGGGCGCCGAGGGCATCACGGTGACCCGGCCCGGGGAGATGGTGCCGGCGCTCGAGTCCGCGCAACGCCTCAATGCCGACGGCAAGACCGTGCTGATCGACGTCCACTCCGACATGGAGGGTCGGCGCTCGCGATGGGATCGTTGAGTCGCGCCGCGGCGAGCACGGCCAACGCTGCCGGCCGCGGAGCGCCCGCCGGCATTCGATGCGCCGGAGCCACCTCGTTGCGGTAGGCACCCGGGCGCCCGCGACCACCACACCGGCCCCCGGTCCCGGGGGCCGACGACCGAGGAATGACACGATGAGCGACCCACTGGTCCTGGAGATGTTCACCGACTACGTCTGACCCTGGTGCTACCTCAGTACCGTGCGTATCGAGAAGCTCAGGCAGGCGTATGACCTGCGGATTGCACTGGTCCACTTTCCGCTGCATCCCGACACCCCCGCCGAGGGGCGGTCGATGGCGGAGTTCTACGCCGAGCGCGGTCTCGATCCGCACCAGAAGTATCTGGAGATGAAGGCGCGGATGGACGCCGAGGGTCTGCCCTACGCGGAGCGCACCCACACTTACAACAGTCGCCTCGCGCAAGAGCTCGGCAAGTGGGCCGACACCGTCGACGGCGGCGAGATCTTGCACGACGCGTTCTACCGCGCGTACTTCGTCGAACGCCTGAACATCGGGGATCCCTCGGTGCTGCTCGACGTGGTGGGGCGCGTCGGGCTCGACGTCGAGGCCGCCCGCGCGGTGGTCGAGGAACGGACGTTCGCGGCGGCGGTCGACGACGACTGGGCGAGGTCCCGGCGCTATGGCATCACCGGCGTGCCGACCTTCGTGGCCGGCGGCTACGGGGTCGTCGGCGCCCAGCCCTACGAGGTGATCGAGCAGCTGGTACGAGAGGTCGGCGCGGCGGCGCGCGGTTGACCCGCGCTCCGCCGCGCCTGCCGCGCTCCACGGAGGTGGAGCGCGAGCGGTCTCAGTCCGCGGCCGCCGCGGACTGCTGCGCCACGATGCCCTCGAGGGTCAGGTTGCGGTCCTGGATCACGGCGGGGCTCGCCGCATCCGAGGTGCGCCACTCGAGCCGCAGGGTGTGATTGCCCGGCGCGAAGCCATCGAGCGTCCACGTCCAACAGGCGGTGCGGCGCGTCAACTCGTTGACGAAGATCTGCACCCCGTTGCCAGCGACTGCGCCGTCGAGCATCGGCCGCACGCTCACCACGCCGTTGCCGGCGCCGCTCAGGTTTCCGTATCCGCAGAACCGCACCAGCGTCGGCGGCACCGCAACCACCGATACCGACATGCTGGGCAGCGCCGTATAGCTGGTAGAGCTGGTGGTGACCAGATTCGACGCGCGCGCGTCGACGAAGGAGTAGGCGAGATTCTGCACCACGATCTGCGCGGCGGCCTGCCCGCTGACGGCGAGGGCGACGACCCCCGCGAAGACGCTCGCGACCGGTGACAATCGACGTTGCATGACCGAAGCCTCCTGGTGTGGTCTGCTCCGACAGGCTACGCGGAACGGCGCGGCGTCGCACCCGTGCGCCGTCGTTCGTGTGATCTGGCGCAGTCACCTCGTGACCACCACGCACGACGACGGATCGGCGTCCGGCGTCTGCTCCGCATCCGGGTGCCCGCGGGATCGAGTCGCGGTCGGGCGAGGCGCCGGGCAGCGCACAGGGGGCCGAGAATCTCGATCTCGAACTCCGGCGCCTCCCCGAGCGGCGCCGGCACGTAGCCGGCGGCGACACTGGCCGCGCGGTGGTGCGCATACCCACCGGAGGTCACCCAGCCGACCGCCCCGCCGTGGTCTGCCTGCAGCCCGCGTAGCACGTTCGGATAGAACGCGACGTACTCCGAGACCGCCAGGCGCTCGGCCGGCCAATGCGGGAACCGCGGCAGCGCGATCCCGGGCAGCGTCGCGAAATCGAACGCGAGCGAGCCCTGTCCGGCACCGACGCCGTCCTCCGCGATTGGGTGGTGGAACGCCCGGTTTCCCTTGCTGGCGTCCCGGACCATGGGCGGTGGCACCCCCCAGCGGGGTCACCGCGCGAGCATGTCTCGGAGCCAGATCGTGGACGAAGCCGATGCAGGTCCAGGTGGTGCCGAGGACGGAGTCACGCTCGAGAGCGGCCCACTCCGGTGACGTGTAGGCACGGTTGGGAAGCCCGACGGCGCGATGGATCGGCTGGTCGATGGCGGCACGATCGGCCGCCGAGTGCGACGGTCGACGCCGTACGCAAGTGGATCGTGGCGACCTTCGAGGCCGCCGGCGTCCGACCTCTACCCTCAGTCGGCCCCGGCCCGGTTCCGCCCCCGCAGATAGCGCTCGGCGGTCTGCCGGCGATCGGCCTTGATGATCTGGTCGGGGTCGGGGCGATCCGGGTCACGCAGGGCGTCACCGACGAGCGCGTCCACTCGGGACCGGTGCGCCGTCCAGAGGGTGCGCACGATCGCCCAGCCGGCGCCGACGACCAGCCCGAGGACGCCGCCGGCGACCGCCATCGGACCCACCATGAAGACCTGCTGCAGTGTCGCGAGCGGATCGACGGTGAGGGCGTGCACCATCGTCTCGACCTCGCCCGCGCGCAGCAGGAGCCAGGACTTCCAGGCGAACGAGACCAAGGAAACCGCGACCACGCCAATCACGGTGCACCTCGACATCGTGCCCAGGATCTGCCGCAGACCGTACATGTCGGCTCTCCTCCCTGCACCGCGCGGGCGGCGCCAGACCGGGTCAGGATACGGCGCGGTCGCGCCGAGTCAACGCACCGCCCGGGGCGCCCGGACCCGGCGCCTTGATTCCGACGCGTCGAATCAACATCCTTGCTCGCCAGACCACCACCGCGGGGCCAGGGCAATGCCGGATCTCGGTGCATTCACGGACTCGACCGACCGCATCGGCGACGGCCGCGCGTTGGCATCGCGGCTGGAGGCCGACGGGTACCTCTTCCTGCGCGGGCTCCTGCCGCGCGATGCGGTAACGACGGTCCGCCAACGCCTGCTCGCCAGGGCTGCGGCCGGCGGGTGGTTGTCGGCCGCGTGTCCGGTCGAGGCTGGCATCGCCGAGCCAGCAGCCGCCTGCAAGGATCCGGAAGAGCGATACATGCGCGTGTTCCGCACGATGTGGGCCGACGAGGCCCTACACCGGCTGCGCACGCGCCCGGAGGTTCTGGCGTTGTTCGAGTCGATCTTCGGCGAGCCCGTCCTCGCCCATCCGATGTTCGTCCAACGCAACATCTTCCCGGTGAGCGAGGGCTTCGACTTCACCACCGGCGTGCATCAGGACCGCGTCCACATCGGAGGCGCGACGAGCTACGCGATGTGGGTTCCGCTCGGCGACTGCCCTCTCGAGAAGGGCCCGCTGGCGGTGGCGGCCGGCTCTCATCGTGACGGGATCCTTGCAACCAAGGTGGGCAGCGGAGCGGGGGGTATGGACATCGCGGTGCCGATTCCCGGCACCTGGGTCACCGGCGCATTCGAGGCCGGCGACGTGCTGGTGTTCTCGGACGTCACCGTCCACCGCGCGCTGCCCAACCGCTCACGCGAGATCCGCCAGTCCTACGACGCGCGCTACCAGCCGGCGAGCCAGCCGATTGCCGACACCAACATGATTCCCTATGCCGGCACCGGAACCTGGGAGGAGGTCTACGCCGGGTGGTCGTCGACCGAGGACCAGTACTACTGGCGCGCGCTGGACCCGGTGGTGGTGCCGCTCGACCGCAGCCACTACGAGCGGCGCGACGCGATGGCCTTCGAGATGGGCGAGCACGGTGACCGGTCGGCTCGCGACGCGCTGCTGCGAATCGTGCAGCGCGACCCGGTCGCCGCGAAGCGCGCCAGGGCCGCGGCCCTGGTCGCCGCCCTCGACGCCTGAGCTCGCGCCACGACGCCCCCGGTGCGGTCGCCGCACCGAGGGCGCCCCGAGGATCTCGCGCGATCTGCCTGGTCGCGCGTCGCGGCCCCGGCCGCGGCGTTCCCTCAGTACACCTCGAGCCGGTAGTAGTGGATGACGACCTTGTAGTAGCCGACCGAGAACGGCCCGGCGGCACCATTGAACAGCTGAACGAGCAGACCGTACGAGTGCTCCGCGTTGTCGACCTGGTGCAGGCCTGGTAGCGTCGCGTTCACCCGCACGTTGCCAGGGGCGCCCGCCGCGTCGGTCTGGACGATCGGGCTACCGCCGATGTCCAGGAACGTGTTGAAGCGGAACTCGCGCAACCACACCCGCACGAATCCGCCGAACTCGACGTCCGCCGATTCGTCGAACGCCTCCAGTGTCACGCCGCTGATGAGCGCGATGTCGGGTAGCTCGACCGGCGCGTGGAACGAGACCACGCCACCGTCGCCGGTCACCATTCGCACCCCGTTGGTGTCGTAGGTGCTGTTGTCGTTCTGCCGAACCAGAGCCGACGCGGGCACCGACAGGTGGCTGGGGATGAAGAGGATTCGAGGCTCCTGGGCCGACGCGGGCGTGGCGTGCCATCCGGTCAGGATGAGAATCGACACCGCGGCAGCCGTGACGAGACCGAGTCGCTTCATGGTTGGTGTCCTCCATGGTCGGACCGTGCTGGTCGAATCGTGTGGGCCGACATCGGCAGTCCACCACCGTCGCCCACGTCGCCATCCTGGTCGCGCGGTGTCGCGATGCCGCTGACCCGGATCAACCGACGGCATGTCGCCGTCGACACACCCCGCCTTGACCTGCTCGCCGCCGCGGCCGATTCTTCGGCGGGCTCGAGACACATCGTCGAAGGCGCGCACCCCGCGCATTCTCGACACCCTGCAAGCGGAGGAGCCGATGCCGACGATCCACTCCCACGGCGCGACCCTGTACTACGAGGCCCATGGAAACGGATTTCCGATTCTCACGTTCGCACCCATGGGACTGCAGTCGACCATCGACGTCTGGCGTCATGCCTCTGCCCCGGTCAATCCGATCACCGAGTTCGCCGCGCGCTACCAGGTCATCGCGATGGACCAGCGCAACGCCGGCGGTCGCTCGCACGCGCCGATCACTGCCGACGACGGCTGGGACACCTACACCGCGGATCACGTGGCAGTGCTGGACCACCTCGGGATCGAGCGCTGCCATCTCTTCGGCCAATGCATTGGCGGGCCGTTCATTCTCAATCTCATCAAGCACCACCCGGAGCGCGTCGCGAGCGCGGTGATCGCACAGCCCATCGGACGCGTCGCGCCGGAGTTGCCGACGCGCACGGAGCGGTTCAATCTCTGGGCCTCCGAGCGCAGCGACCATCCCGAAGCGACGGAGGCGGTGCTCGACGCGTTCTACCGCAATCTCTACGCCGAGGGATTCGCCTACGCGGTGGATCGCGACTTCGTCTCACGCTGCCAGGTGCCCGCCCTGGTCCTCGCGGGCAACGACGCCGCCCACCCGTACGCCATCGCCGAGGAGATCGCCCGGCTGCTCCCGAATGCAGAGTTCATCGCCGAATGGAAGGACGGCGCGGCGCTGGAAGCAGCTCGCGCGCGGATGCACGGCTTCCTCGACGCACACACACCGTGAGCCACACGGCTCGGACCCGGAGCTCGTGACATGTCGGAACTCATCGTCGATCTCGATGGCCGCGGGGTGGTGGTCACCGCCGCGGGAGGCAGCATCGGCTCGGCCTGCGCGCTCGCGCTCGCGCGCTGCGGCGCCGCGCTCGCACTGAACGACATCGATCCGGACGCGCTCGAGCGCACGGTCGACCGCGTGCGCGAGATGGGCGGCCGGGCGGTGGCGCTCCCCGGCGACGTGAGCGACTACGCGACCGTGCAACGGCTCGGAGCGCAGGCGATCGACGCTCTCGGCAACGTCTTCGGACTGGTCAACATCGCCGGCGCGGCAATGCCCAAGCCGATTCTCGAGATGACACCGGCCGAATGGACGCGCACCCTCGACGTCAACGTCACCTCGCTGTTCAACTGGGCCCACGCCTTGCTACCGCACATGCTCGCCTCGGAGCACGGCGGGCGCATCGTCAACAACTCGTCGATCTCCGGCAAGCAAGGTGGGGACGAGAACTCCGTGAGCCGCGGCGCCTACGCCGCCGCCAAGGCCGGCGTCCTCGGCTTCACCCGCGGTCTCGCCCGCGAGGCCGCGCCGAAGGTGACCGTCAACGCGATCTGCCCGGGCCTGGTCCTCAATCCCCGCACCACCGAGCTCTACCGGGCGCGACCCCAGATGATCGATCGCTATCCACTCGCCCGCCCGGGCGTCGGCGCCGACATCGCCAAGGCAGTGATCTACTTCATGGCCGCGGACTGGGTCACCGGCGAGGTCACGGACGTGAACGGCGGGTACTTCATCGACTGATTGCGGGGAAGCGGGGGCGAAAGACGCGGGGCGTCGTGGCGTCCCCAGCGGGATTCGAACCCGCGTCGCCACCTTGAAAGGGTGATGTCCTGACCTGGCTAGACGATGGGGACGAGGAACTCGGAGGCGGGTTCCGGGGGCTGGGGAGGTCCCGGAGGAGTTTGGTGGAGCCAGGCGGGATCGAACCGCCGACCTCTACAATGCCATTGTAGCGCTCTCCCAGCTGAGCTATGGCCCCACGGATGGAAGACTGCGAAGTCTAGAATCAACGGAACGGGACGTCAAGAGAGGCCTTTCAGCGCCCGACCTCGGCCGCGATCCAGTCGAGCGCGTGGTCGATTCGCCGCAGTGTCTGCTCGCGCCCGACGAGTAGCAACGTCTTCTCGATCGCGGGCGACGCGCCCTCCCCGGTCAGCGCGACCCGCAGCGGCTGGGCGACCTTCCCGAGCTTGACGTCGCAAGCGCCGGCCGTCGCCTCGACCGCCTCGTGCAACGCATCCCCCGTCCAACTCTCGATGCCCGCGATCGCCTCGCGAAGGGCTCGCAGGACTGGCGCCGCGTCCCCGCGCAGGTGCTTGCCGGCCGCCTTCTCGTCGAACGCGGTCGGTTGACGAAACGCGAACACACTCTTGTCCGCCATCTCGACGAGGGTCTTCGCCCGGTCGCGCTGCACCTCGACCACGTCGCCGAGCGCCGGCCCACCGTCCAGATCCAGGCCGAGGCGGCGCAGGTGCGGGGCGAGCGCCGGCGCGAGCTCGGCCGCGCTCGCGCGCTGGATGTAGTGCTGGTTCAGCCACAGCAGCTTGTCGTTGTCGAACACCGACGCGGCCCGATTCACGTCCGCGACGTCGAACAGCGCGACCAGCTCGTCGCGTGAGAACACCTCCTGGTCGCCATGGGACCAGCCGAGTCGCGCGATGTAGTTCACCAGCGCGTCGGGCAGAAAGCCCTCCTCGCGGAACTGGGTGACGCTGACCGCCCCGTGGCGCTTGGAGAGCTTCTGGCCGTCGGGACCGAGGATCATCGGCACGTGGGCGAAGGCAGGTACGGGCGCCTCGAGCGCGGCGAAGATGTTCATCTGCCGCGGCGTGTTGTTGATGTGGTCGTCGCCTCGGATCACATGGGTGATCGCCATCTCGAGATCGTCGACCACGACCGAGAAGTTGTACGTCGGCGCACCGTCGGCGCGCATGATGACGAGGTCGTCGAGCTCCGCATTCGCGAACACCATGCGCCCGCGAATGAGGTCGTCGACGACGACCTCGCCGTCGTCCGGGTTGCGGAACCGCACCACCGGCTCGACGCCCGGCCGAGGCTCCGTCCGATGTCGGCAGCGCCCGTCGTAACGCGGCTTCTCGCCCGCGGCACGCTGCGCGTCACGCATCGCGTCGAGCTCCTCGCGCGTGCAGTAGCAGTGGTAGGCCCGACCCGCCTCCATCAGCCGTGCGACGTACCGCGCGTAGAGCTCGAGCCGATCGCTCTGGCGAATCGGGCCCTCGTCGGGCGCGAGCCCCAGCCAGGTGAGCCCCTCGATGATGTCGGCCTCGAACTCGGGCGTCGACCGCTCGCGGTCGGTGTCCTCGATGCGCAGGATGAACTGCCCACCGTGATGGCGCGCGTGCAGCCAGCAAAACAGCGCCGTCCGCGCGCCGCCGACGTGCAGATACCCGGTCGGGCTCGGGGCGAACCGAGTGCGTACCGTCATCGAGAGCTCCAGTGGTCAGGGCCGGATGCGAGGGTCGGACAGTATAGCCGGGACACGCCACGATTGACCGCCACCACGACGTTCCCCTAGACTTCTCGGCTTGCGGCGGGCGATTAGCTCAGTGGGAGAGCACTGTCTTCACACGGCAGGGGTCGCTGGTTCGAACCCAGCATCGCCCACCAACGCAATCAACGACTTGCGGCGCCTTCGGGCGCCGCTTTCGTTTCCGGGGTCCGGTGCGGGGGTGCTCCAGGGTGCCTGAGCCGGCATGCCCGTCTGAGCGGCCGCACCCGCCGGTGTCTCGGCCTCCCGGCCGACCGACGACGCCGACACGGACGTCGTCGCCCGAATGATCGGACCACCGACCCTCGTCTACGTGGCCAGTCCCTCGAACAGTGGCTCGACGCTGCTCGACCTGCTCGTCGCGTCGCACAGTGCCGTGGCGTCGGTGGGGCCGTTGAAGGTGTTCGCCCCGGCCGGCGGATCCGACCGGCGGGCGCAGCTGCGTGCGACGCCCTGCATGTGCGGTGCGCCGACGAAGGACGACTGCGCGTTCTGGCGCGACCTCGACCACGAGGTGCGCGCGTCGGTCGGGTGCGGGGTCTGGGAGCTCGACCTGGCGAGCCGCGACCCCGGCGCGTTTCGCGAGCACAACCTGGCGATGTTGAACGCGATCGCCACGGTGACCGGATGCACGCACGTGGTCGAGTCCTCGAAGTCCGCGGCGCGCCTCGCGCGGCTGCTCGCCTGCCCCGGCGTCGAGGTCCGCCCGGTGCGACTGCATCGCGACCCACGCGGCGTGGTCCACTCGCGGAGCCGCCGTGGTCACCCGTGGCTGCGCTCGGCGCTGCGCTACACCCATCGCACGCTGGAGTATCGCCAGGTGCTACGCGGCGTCGCCCACTACCGGATGTCGTACGAGCACCTCGCGCAGGCGCCGGCGGATGCGCTCGGTGATCTCATGCCCTGGCTCGGGCTGGATCTCGAGCCGACCCAGCTCGACTGGACACGCCACCAGCACCATCTCGCGGCGGGCAACGCGATGCGCTTCGCGCGCCGCGCGAGGATCGAGCTGGACCGCGCCTGGGAGAGTGAGCTCTCGAGTTTCCGCAAGGCGGTCATCACGTTGCTCACCTACCCCGCCCGCGACTGACCCGCGACGGTACCGGGCCGGCATCGTCCCCGGCCCGGCGTGGGTGGGCGCGCGCAAGCGCTCAGTAGCCCGCGACCGCCTCGATCTCGACCTTCATCCCGGGAATCGCGAGCTGGGCGACACCGATGAGCGTGCTCGCGGGCCGCTTGTCGCCGAAGACCTCCTGGCGCACCGGATTGATCGCGTGCCGGTCGTCGACGTCGAGCAGGTACACCGTGACCCGCAACACGTGCTCGAAGCCGAGACCGGCCGCAGCGAGGATCTGGCCCATGTTCCGGAACACCTGGCGGGTCTGCTCGGCGACGTCGTCCCCGCCCACCACGTTGAGGTCGCCGTCGAGGGGACCGATGCCGGAGATGAACAGCAGATCCCCGTGGCGCACGGCATCGGTGTAGTGGCTGATCGGAGGGTTCAGGCCTTCGACGCGGATCTCCTGACGCATGCTCAATCTCCAGTGAGGACGACGGCGACCATCGCGCCCGGCTCGACCGCGGCGCGTGCGGAGGGCACTCTAATGCCTCTGCGCGGTCCGTCGCACGCGGCGATGCCCACGAGCCGTTCCCGCCCGGCGCACTGGAGGATCTCGATGACCTTGCGCCCCGACGCCGAGCGGCTGCCCCCGGGCACGCTGAGTGCCCTTCAGCAAGCCGCCTGGTCGCACCAACGACAGCACGTGGCCGCGCACTCCGCCTTCTACCGCACGCTGTGGAACGGCCGGCCGCCGCCCGAGAGCCTGCGCGACCTCCCGCAGCTGCCCCTCTCCGACAAGTCGCAACTGCGGGCCTCCCAGGCCGCTCACCCGCCGTTCGGCGACTACCTCGCGGCCCCGCGTGAGAGCGTCAACCGCCTGCACCGCACCTCCGGCACCACCGGCCAGGCGATGAACCTCGCGCTGTCGGCCGAGGACTGCGCGATTACCGCCGAGGTCGGCGGGCGCTGCCATCGCGCCGCGGGGCTGCGGCCCGGCGACACCGTGGTGCACTGCCTCAATTACCAGATGTGGATGGGCGGCGTGACCGACCACCTCACGTTGGAGCAGACCGGCGCGACCGTGGTGCCGTTCGGGGTCGGCGGAACCGAGCTCCTGATTCGCACCATTCGCGAGATCGGCATCGACGCGATCTCGTGCACGCCGTCGTACCCGGCGGTCATCGAGCGGGTGCTGGCGGAGCGGTTCCCGACCCTCCGCCCGCGCGACCTCGGGCTCCGTCTCGGCCTGTTCGGCGGCGAGCCGGGACTCGACGACCCGAAGCTCCGCGCACGCCTGCACGAGACGTGGGGCATGGAGCCGCGCAACGCCAACTACGGCGTCTCCGACGTGTTCTCGAACTTCGCGGCGCAGTGCGAGCACGACACGCGACTCCACTTCGTCGGCGGTGACGTCCTCTACCCCGAGCTCGTCGACCCCGACACCACCGCCCCGTTGCCGATCGACGCGGGCCGCGAGGGCGAGCTGGTGCTCACCCATCTGCGGCGCGACTGCCAGCCGCTGGTGCGCTTTCGCACCGGCGACATCGTCGCCGTCGACGCCACCGAGCCCTGCGCCTGCGGCCGCACCGGAATGCGATTCCGGGTGGTCGGGCGCAGCGACGACATGGTGGTGGTGCGCGGGCTCAATCTCTTCCCGACCATGGTGGCCGCGGTGGTCAGCGGCTTCACCGAGCTGTCGGGCGACTACCGGATCGTCCTCGACCACCCACCTCCGTACGACCGCCTGCCGCTTCGCGTGGAGCTCGCGCCAGGCACCGTGCCCTCAGCCGAGCTCGCCGGCGCGGTGGCCTCCGCGATCAAGGCTCGACTGGGCGCGACCGCCCACGTCGAGCTGCTCCCCGCGGGTAGCCTCCCGCTCACGGAGGGCAAGACCCGACGCGTGATCAGGAGCCATCGATGAGCGCCCTCGACTACGGCACCGTCCTCAGCACCGCCACCGACGACGGCGTGCGCACGATCTCGCTCAATCGCCCCGAGCGACTCAACGCGATGAACCGCCAGCTCGTCGACGACGTCGCCCGCGCCTTCGACGACGCGAACGCCGACCCCGACACGCGCGCCATCGTGCTCCGCGGCGAGGGCCGCGCGTTCTGCGCCGGCGACGACCGGCGCGCGCACGTGCACCCCGCGAGCGAGGCCGAGGCCCGCGACCTCGTCGACGCGATTCAGCGCGCCACGCGCGCCATCGTCCTCGGGCCGAAGCCGGTGGTCGGCGCCATCCACGGCTGGGCCGTGGGCGGCGGCTTCGAGTGGGCGATCAATTGTGACTTCTCGGTGTGGGCACGCGGCGCGCGTGCCTTCTTCCCGGAGGTGTCGCTCAACCTCTTCGTCACCGGGGCGGTCACCACCCTGCTGCCGACCCTGGTCGGCCTCGCCAGAGCGCGCGAGATGCTGTTCCTCGGACGACGTTACGACGCCACCGAGCTGGCCGAGATCGGTGTCGCGTGGCGAGTGGTCGACGACGATCGCGTTCGCGACGAGGCCCACGCCACGGCGGCCGAGCTGGCGGCCCTGCCCACGCTCTCGGTGCGGGCGATGAAGCGGGTGCTCAACCGCTGCGCCGTCGGCGACCTCGAGCGTGCATTGGCGGCGGAGACCGAGGCGACGGTGGCCGGATTCATGGATCCGGAGACGACGCGGCGGCTGCAGGACTTCTGACGGCGATCGGCCGCCGGCGAGCCGCCGAGCGCGTCAAACCCCGGTGCAGGGAAAGAACTTGAGCAGCATCCCGGCGACCAGGTCCGCCGCCGGCGCATCCAGCGCCTCGGGAAAGCGGCGTGACTCGAGCGCGAACAGTGCCGCGGCCTCGACCGCCCCGAACGCCGGCGGCGGACAGGCGGTGAGGCGGCGGCGGGCGAGCTCGGTGCCGGCGGCATCCAGCGCTCCCTCGAAGTAGCCGACGCAGGTCGGCGGCGGTGCGGCCATCGCCGCCGGTCCCCCGCACAGACGCAGCACGTCGTGCCCGGTCGGCGCCGATTCCGCCCAGGCCGCACCGGCCGAGGCGATCAGCATCGCCACCACCCCGATCGCCGGCACCGAGTACAATCCGCGCCCGACATGAACACCGAAACCCACGTCACCATCACCCCCGAGCACACCGACATTCTCGGTCATCTCAATCACGTCGCCGCGGTGCGCCTGCTCGAGCGCGCGCGCTCCGACTGGTACCGGGCCTGTGGGCTGTTCCCGGTCGAGCCGGAGCGGTATGGCCCGGTAGTGGTCAACATCGACTACGACTATCGGCGCGAATGCTTCGAGGGCGAGGCGCTCCGCATCGTCACCCGCCCCGTCGCGCGCGGCACCAAGAGCTTCGTGCTGGAGCACGAGGTCTACAAGCCCGACGGCACCGTCGCGGTGGCGGGCCGGGCGACCAGCGTCATCATGGACATGCAGGCGCGCGAGATCGTGCCGGTGCCCGAATGCCTGGCGCGGCACCTGCCGCCGCGCGCACAGGGCTGAGGCCGGCCAGGGCTCGGCCCGGCCGGGGCAGCGGCCGGCGCCGTCAGCCGCGCTCGGCGATCCACCACGCGAGCAGGCGCGTCGCCTCCATGAAGTCGGCGACGTCCATCGCCTCGTCCGGATTGTGGCTGCCGTTGGCATTACGGATGAACACCATCGCGGTCGGCACCCCGGCGGCGGCGAACGCGGCGGCATCGTGGGACGCGCCGCTCGCGATCTCCATGTAGGGGATCCCGAGCCGCTCGACGCCCTCGAGCAGGTCGCCGCGAATCCGCTGGTCGAGCACTCCGGGTGCAGCGCGCGTGTAGTCGCCGAGATCGAAGCTGACGCCTCGGCGCCGCTCGATGTCGGCGGCCAGCGACGCGACGCGGGCCTCCATCGCGTCGAGAAACGCCGCGTCGAGGCTGCGCATGTCGAGGCTGAAACGCACCTCGCCCGCGATCTTGGTCATCGCGTGCCATTCGGCGTCGGTGAAGAACTTGCCGACGGTGAACGCGAAGTCGCGGCCGGCGCCGTCGCACTCGGTCCAGATCCGATCCAGCTCGCCCACCAGCTCGGCGGTGGCGATGACCGCGTCACGACGGTGGCTGCGCGGCACCCCACCGCAGTGCGAGTACTCGCCGGTGCAGCGTGCCGAGGGCAGGCGGCGGTTGCCACGGATGCCGGTGACCACGCCCACCGGCAGACCCTCGGCCTCCAGCACCGGGCCCTGCTCGATGTGCACCTCCAGGTAGGCGTGGACGTCCGCCGGCGGCAGGTAGATCTCGCCGGCACGCAGGCGCTCCGGTGCACAGCCTGCATCGGCCATGTGATCGGCCAGGGTCCGCCCGGTGTCGGCGCGGCGCGCACCGTCGAGCGCGCCCTCGGGCAGAACCCCCAGGGCGCAACGGCTGCCGATGTAGGAGACCCCGAACCAGGCGCTCTCCTCGGCCCGAATGCCCATCACCCGAACGTCGCGTGCCGGCCGCACCCCGGCGTCGGCCAGCCCCGCCAGCGCCACCAACCCGGAGACCACGCCGGCAGCGCCGTCGTAGTTACCGCCCTGCGCCACGGAGTCGAGATGTGAGCCGACGACGATCGGCGGTGCCGAGCGGTCGCGCCCCGGCAGGGTCATGTAGGTGTTGCCGGCCGCGTCGTGCGCGACCTCCAGCCCCAGCTCCCGCGCCCCGCGCGCCATCAGCGCGTGCGCCCGCGCCTCACCCTCCCCGTAGGAGGCACGCGTGATCCCCACCCCGTCGTGGGTCTCGCGCTCGAGCCCGGCGAACAGCTCGCGGGCCAGCGCAGCGCGCGCGAGAACCGCGCGTTGAACCTCGGATTCGGCCATTCCCGTCCCTCTCGCTCTCGACTCGACGGCCACGCACCGCGGATCGCGGGCCGACCCTGAGATTCGCCGTTCAGTCGGTGGCGAACGTCACCACCTCGGTCGCCTCGCCCGGTCGACGCCCGAGCGCGATCCGCCCCTCGCCACTCAGCACGATCTCCTCGCGTCGCAGGTAGGACGGCCCGCCGTCGGTGAGGACGTAGGTGCCGTTGGTGCTGATGTCGGTGAGGACGAATCGTCCGCGACGACACTCGATCCGCGCGTGCTCGCGCGAGGCCATGCTGTCGTTGATCACCATGTCGGCCTTGTTGCCGCGGCCGAGCACGAAGGCCGGCGAGCCGTGGTCGAGCACCACCTCGCGGCCGCGGTGGGTCAGACGCAGCCGCATCGTCGGGCGCTCGCGCTTGACCAACCCGGCCGCCATGCGGGTGACCTCGTCGGCCTGCCACACCACCTCGTAGATGTCGACCTCGTCGGCCTTGCCCTTCACCGCGATGCGGTCGAGGTGCCGGGTGGCCGCGCGCAGCGAGGCCGGCAACGCGTTGGCGGTCTCGCGTGTGGTGATGATCTGGCCAGCCTTGGCGAGGCCCACCATCCGGGCGGCGAGATTGACCGCGTCTCCGAACACGTCGCCTCTCTCGACCAGCACCGGGCCGGCGTGCAGGCCGACCCGGATCGCCACCGAGGCGGGCGCGTCCGGCGCCCGGCCCTGCAGGTCGTGGGTGATCGTCTCCTGCATCGCCATCGTCGCCTCGACGGCATTGGCGCGCTCGGGGAACACCGCCATGATCTCGTCGCCGATGGTCTTGACGACGCGCCCACCGAAGCGGGTCGTCTGCTCCGACAGCAGCTCGATGCAGGCCGCCACCACGCGCCGGGCGCGCGCATCGCCGAGCCCCTCGTACAGGCGCGAGCTACCGCTGATGTCCGCGAAGACGATGGTCAGCTCGGCCGATTGTCGGGGCATCCGCGCGCGTCACTCGTCACCGGAGAGCGCGGCGACACGATTCGGACGTGCCGAAATGGGCGCCCGCCATGGCGCGCGCCTCCCGCCCCCCAACATATGTCATTGATCTACGGTCGATGACCGGCCTGGATTATAGCCCAGCGGGATCCGCGGTGGCAGCGCACCCGAGGCCCGTGCACCGGCCTCACGCCGCGCCGTCAGTCCGCCGCCGGCGGCGGCTGGCCGCCCGCATCGCCGTGCGCGGCGGCGAGGCGCCCCACCATGCGGTCGAAGTTGAGCAACGAGAGCAGGTGGGCATGGACCAGCTCGAGCTCGTCGTTGCGGGCCAGCTTCTCCAGGTCGACCGCGGCCAGACGTCGGAGCCGCTCGCGGTTCACCACCCGGAACCCGCTCAGCCCGAACCGCCGCCCCCCCGGCATCGAGAGCCGCGCCTGCATCGGCTCCAGGAGCTCCAGCGCCTCCAGGCGCACGCAGAGCTGGTGCGAGCGCACGTGCTGGCGCTGGTACTCACCGAGGAATGCCAGCACCTTCTCCAGATATGGCGTGCGCTCGCCCTCGGCATCGAACAGGGCCTCGCCCTTGCCCTCGCGGTTCACCCCGACGAACGCCTCGTCGATGCAGACGGTGAAGTTCCGCCCGTCCTCGCTGCGCGCGAACACGAACGGGTAGCGCCGCACGAAGGCCGGGATGTAGCGCCCGTCCCACCCGCCGCGCTCGTCGATGAACAGGTTCTGGCGATCCTCGATTCCCAGCACCGCGAACGGCGCCAGGGTCTCGCCCTCGCCGGCGATGACGATCGGGTACTCGAGCGCGGCCTGCGGGAACTCCACCAAGGTGAGCGGGACGGCGTTGATCGAGCGGGCGAAGGCGTAGCCCTCCCCCTGGGCGACATGGACGTCGCGGTGGCGCTCGCGACTGAGCGGCACCGCATTGGCGTAGAAGGCGATCGACTGACTCAACGGCGGGTCCTCGACGGATGATGGGCCTCGCGGCGCGGCTCCGCTGCCCGACCCGGAGTCGGTTCGTTCCCACCCGAATCGGTCGACGCGACGGATCGGCTCGGAGGCGCCTCGTGCACGCGGTGACCTTACTCGGCGTGATGCGGCCATTCAATCGGTTATTGCAGGAATGGAGAATCTTGTTGAATATCGGGGCTTCCGAGGCCACGCCAGGCGCCCCCACGGCCCGCCCGGCCCAGCGCGAGCCCACCGCCGATGCCCGACGCGATGCACCACGCGCCCCCTTGGACCTCCTCCAGCCGGACCGACCCCGGGATGGTCCGGGAGGTGAACGAGGACGCCTGTGTCGACCGACCACAGGCCGCGATGTGGGCGGTGGCCGACGGGATGGGCGGGCACCAGGCCGGCGACCTGGCCTCCACCATGCTGGTGGAGGCGCTGTGCGGAATCGCCCCGGCCTCCGACCTCGGCACCTACGTCGAGCTGGTCGAGGACGCCTTGCTCGAGGTGAACACCGAGCTGCGCACCATCGCCGAGGCGCGCGACGCCCAGGCGGTCGGTAGCACCGTCGCGGTCCTCCTCGCCGGGCGAGCCCACGCGGTGTGCATGTGGGCCGGCGACAGCCGCATCTACCGCTACCGGGCCGGCAGGCTCGAGCGCCTGACACAGGATCACGCGCTGGTCGAGGAGTTGATCGAGCGGGGCATGCTGAGCGAGGAAGAGGCGATCGACCATCCGCACGCGAATCTGGTGACGCGCGCGGTCGGCGCCGGCGACGAGCTCAACATCGACCTCGAGATGGTGGA
This sequence comes from Ectothiorhodospiraceae bacterium, assembly GCA_024234875.1. GTDB lineage: Bacteria > Pseudomonadota > Gammaproteobacteria > HK1 > HK1 > JACKNM01. The sequence goes on from JACKNM010000009.1 coordinate 167,265, forward strand.
GATCGCGGCCGGTGACGTCTTCGTCCTGTGCAGCGACGGGCTCGACAAGGCGGTTCGCGACGAGGCCATTGCCGACGTCCTGGCCCACGCCACCGTGCGCCGCGCCGCCGACGAGCTGGTCGAGTTGGCCCTCGAGCACGGGGCGCGAGACAACGTCACCGTGGTGGTGGTCGGGGTCCTCGACGACCCGACCGATCGAGACTGAGCGCGGAGCGCGGAGCGTGCCGTCGCGAAGACCGCCCCGCCCGACGCCACACCGCGCCCCCGCCCCCACCGCGCCGGTGCGCGCCGACCGGCCCACCCCTCACCGGCCGCCCACCGACGTCGTGGGGGGCGGCGACGACGACCCCACCGTGTCGCCGGGCAGCGACCACGATGCCACGCGGCGCCCGCCGTCGGTCGCGAGCGACGCCCCGGCCGTGCCCTGGGAGCCCCGCCGCGGCGACCTGCTGCGCGGGCGTTTCGAGCTGATCGCACGGCTCGGCCAGGGGGGCATGGGCGCGGTCTGGAAGGGCAAGGACCGACTCAAGGAGGAGGCCCGCGACCGCAACCCCTACGTCGCGATCAAGCTCCTCCACAGTGGTTTTCGCGATCACCCGGCGGCCTTCGTGGCGCTGCAGCGCGAGAGCTCGAAGCAACAACGCCTGGCGCATCCGAACATCGCCACCGTCCACGACTTCGACCGCGACGACGCCACCGGGACGGTGTTCATGACCATGGAGGTGCTCGACGGCCAGCCCCTCGACGCGTTCCTGCGCCGCCTCCCACCGGGCGGGCTCGCGCCGGCCGAGGCGATGGTGCTGATCGAGCAGCTCGCGGCCGGGCTCGGCCATGCCCACGCCAACGGGCTGGTGCACGCCGATCTGAAGCCGGGCAACTGCTTCCTGACCAGTGACGGGACCATCAAGCTGCTCGACTTCGGGATTGCCCGCGCCTCGAAGCCACTCGGCGGCGGGGCGCTGGCCGGCGACACCACGGTGTTCGACCCCAAGGAGTTCGGCGCGCTGACGCCGAGCTATGCCTCGCTCGAGATGCTCGACGGGGAGGACGCCGACCCACGAGACGACATCTACGCGCTGGCGGTCATCACCTACCAGCTCCTCAGCGGTCGTCATCCCTACGGACGGACGAACGCGCAGCGCGCGTTCGAGTCCGGGCTCCGGCCCGAGCCGATCGGACGCCTGTCACGTCGAGCCAACACCGCCCTCGCCAGTGGCCTCGCCTTTCGCCGCGCGTCACGTCCGGCGACGGTGGAGGCCTTCGTCGAGGGGCTGCGCGCGCCGGCCGACCGCGCGCGCCGAGTCGCGCTGGCAGCGGCGGTGACGGCGATCGTGGTCGGCCTCGCGGCCTGGGGTCCGATCGACCGTTTCCTCGCCGAGCGCGAGCGCGCGGCGGTGATGGCGATGCTCGACACCCCGGGGCCGGCCGCGCTCACCGAGGGGCTGCGTCTGGCGCTGGCCATTCGCGACCCGGCCGAGCAGGCACGCGTGCTCGCCGATCCCCGCACCGGTGCCGCGGTGGCGCGCGTGATCGCGCACGGCGACCCGCGAAGCGTGGACGCCGGTCTCGCCGCGATCCGCGAGCTCCCGGCGGCCTGGCAGCGTGCGGTGCGCGACCAGCCGTTGGTGCGCGACGCGGTGTTCGCAGTGCATCGTCGCGCGATTCGCGAGGCGTTCGCGCCAGAGTCCGGACGACTGCGATTCCGCACCGCCGCCGCCCACCTCGACACGCTGATCGCGCTCTACCCGGACTCGGCCAGGGTCATGGCCCTGCGCGACACCCTCGCCACCGAGCACGAGCAGCTCCTCGCCCGCCTCACCGCGCGCTGGCGCGCACTGCAGGCCGACGGCGTCGGCCGGACCCTCGGCGCGGAGCATCGCGAGCTGCTGGCGGCCCTTCGCGAGCTGGACCCGGATCACCCGTTGCTCGCGCTCGCGCCCGGCGCGGCCGCGTCCGCATCCACCCCCGCGACGCCCCGTCGTACACTCGCCCGCGGCGACCGCCGCGCCAGCGCGGAATACCCTTGACTCGCCACTCTCCATCGGCCGCCAGGAGACCGGTTTGGAACCTTCGCAGCTACGGCGTCTCGCCCGGGCCCACGCCGACGGTCAGCTCGACACCGCGACATATCGCCGACAGCGGCGCGCGCTGATCGCGGCCGTCGAGGCCGGCGAGACCGCGCTGATCCGCTCGGCGCCTCCGGTCCTGGTCGCCGACGAGGGCTTCGAGCAGCGCCCACCACCCCGCCCGCGGACGGCCCCGCGGGGGCTGCCCGGACGTCGCGTCGGGGTGCTGATCGCCCTCGTGGTCGCCGGCTTTCTCGCCTATCTGCTGTGGCCGGCACCACAGCCGTCGACTCCAGCCGGCGGCGTGGTGGTCCCGACGCGTCAGGTGCCGGTCGCGCGGACGCTGGTCGAGAGCTTCCTCGCGGTGCACGACTGGAGCGAGGAGAGCCTGTCGCGCTTCGAGTCGCAGTGGGCGACCTTGCCTGCCCCGGAGCGCGAGGCGGCGCGCGGCGCGCTTTGGTTCGAGCGCCTCGATGGCGCCGTGCGCTCGGAGCTGGAGACACAACAGGCACTGTCGCGGGTCGACCACACCGGTCAGTCGGCGGCGGCCATCGAGCGCATCGAGACCTTCGCCGCACGACTCGGTCTGCCCGGCGCGGGCACCGCCACCACGGTGGCGGCGGCACCGGCCGCGGTGGACCGGCCACCCACCCCGGCACCGAGCGCGCCCGTCCCCCAGAGCCGCGACCCCGCGGTGAGCGCGCTCCCGGCCGCGCCGACGTCCGCCGGCGCGACGGCCCCCGCGCTGCCCGTCCGGACCCCGGACGTCCCGTCGCCATCTGCCTCGACCGACGAGCGCCCGACGGTACCGTCCGCGCCGCGCCAGCTGCCGGCGCCCACCCCGAGCGCGCGCCCCGCGCCGCCGTCGCCCGGCTCCGGGCGCGATTGGCTCACCTCCCAACCGGGCGGCAACGTGACCCTGCAGCTCTTCGCGGTCGACCACCTGGATCGCGTGGAACGGCTGCTCTCGACCCACCCGGACGCGGGGCTGCGCGTCATCGAGTCCCCCGGCACCAGCCCGCGCTACCGGGTCGTGGTGGGGAGCTTCCCGGACGCCGATGCCGCCCGCGAGGCAGCGGCACGTCTGCCGGCAGAGATCCGCGCCGCCCAGCCCGAGCCCCTGGTGCGACGACTGTCCGACCTGACCCCGGGGGCGACCGCGGTCTCGTCGCCGGCGCCGGCGCCACCACCGAGCGGGTTCACCCTCCAGCTGCTCGCAACCGCGAGCGCGGAGAACGCCGAGCGCCTGGTCGCCTCCCAGCCAGCCCTCGGCCTGCGGCTGGTCCGGCTCACCGGCGACCCGCTGCCGCTACGCGTGGTGCTCGGGCGCTACCCGAGCGAGGACGCCGCCCGCGACGCCGCCCGCGGCCTGCCCGAATCGGTGCTGTCCGCCACCGGGCAACCGTTGGTGAAATCGCTGAGCGAGCTCACTCCCTGACGCCGCGCGGCGCCCCGCGGGCGCGGTGGTCGGGCCGCAACGGACCTGAAGAACGCCCGCCGCCGGCCGATATCCTCGGCACGAGGGGAAGCGGGCCGGCCCCAACGCGCCGGTCCCCGGGGCACCATGACACCGCCCGAGCAGACGCCATTCGGCTCCGACACGGTCCTGCCCCACCAGGCCGACCGGTCGGCGATGATCCGGCTCAAGCGCCGGTTCAACAACATCAATCGCGAGCGGCTGCGCCGCCTGCTGACGTCGCTCGCGCCAGAGCAGCGCGGCTTCGTGGAGCTGTTGCCGCTGCTGTTCCACGTCAACCACCCGATGATGCCGGGCTACGTGGGGACGGACACACCCCAGGGGGTGGCCGATTACTCGCCGAGCGACCGGCAGCTCCAGCTCGCTCGCCACATCGCGCGCAGCTTCACCACCCCCCGGCGCGCCCACCGCGTGCTCGACGTGCAGGCGCTCTACCTGATGGGGAGCACCGCCACCATCGCCCATTCCACCTCGAGCGACTTCGACGTCTGGCTCTGCCATCGAGAGGGCCTCGGCGAGGGCATCGCGCGACTGCGCCGAAAGGCCGACGCGGTCAGCGCGTGGGCGGCGTCGGTCGGGGTGGAGGTGCACTTCTTCCTGATGTCGGCGGAAGCGTTTCGCGAGCGCGGCGCCGAGGCGCTCTCGACCGAGAGCAGCGGTAGCGCGCAGCACCACCTCCTGCTCGACGAGTTCTACCGTACCGCCCTGCTGCTGGCCGGAAGGGCACCGTTGTGGTGGCTGGTGCCGGCGGAGTTCGAGTCCGACTACGACGCCTACGTCCAGACTCTGGTGCGCCATCGCTTCGTCAAGCGTGACGACTTCATCGACTTCGGACCGGTCGCCGCGATCCAGCCGACGGAGTTCTTCGGCGCCACCCTGTGGCAGCTCACCAAGGCCATCGCGTCGCCCCACAAGTCGCTGCTGAAGATCCTCCTGCTCGAGGCCTACGCCGCCGACCATCCGGACATCGACCTCCTGAGCCTGCGGTTCAAGCGCGCGGTGTTCGCCGGGGAGAAGCGCCTCGACGCCCTCGATGCCTACGTGCTGATGCTCGACAAGCTCGAGGAGCACCTGCGGGCGAAGGGCGACGCCACCCGACTCGAGCTCGCGCGCCGCTCGTTCTACTTCAAGACCGGGGTCGCGCTCAGCCGGCCCGGCCCCCGCGAGCCGGACTGGCGGCGGGAGACGGTGCAGGCCATGGCCGAGCGGTGGGGTTGGGACCAGTGGACCCTGGACGATCTCGACGCCCTGCGGAGCTGGAAGGTCGACCGCGTGCTGGAGGAGCGACGCAGCCTGGTGGAGGCGTTGACAGCGACTTACAAGTCACTGTCCCGGTTCGTGCGCGCGCACGCCGAGTTCTCGCGGGTGAGCGAGCGGGACATGACCGTGCTCGGGAGAAAGCTGTTCACCGCCTTCGAGCTGAAGTCCGGCAAGGTCGAGCTCGTCAACCTGGGCCTCTCCTCCGACCTCGGCGAGGCCCAGCTCGAGATCCACAGCGCCCGCCCGAACGGCGGGGAGATCATCTGGAGCCTGCATCGCGGGCGCGGCATCGCGCCGGACAGCCGCCCCTCGCCCGCGCTGCGCCGCGCGAGCGGTCCGCTGGAGCTGCTCGCCTGGGCCCACTTCAACGGGCTGGGAACGCTCGCCACCCGGGTGACGGTGGAGGATCGACACAGCGACTTCGATGCCAACGTCGCCGGCGCCGTGCTCGACCACCTGCGTCGTCACCTCGACCCGCAGCTCCCGCGGTCGAGCACCCTCGACGACCTCGCGGCGGCGCCACGGGCGCTGGCTTGCATGGTGTTCGTCAACCTGCGGGTCGACCCGCAGGCAGCACACACCCGCGAGGGGCGTCTGATCGCGAGCGCCCGCGGGGACGCGCTCAGCTTCAGCGGCTTCCGGACCAACCTGGTGCAGGAGGTGGACTACCTTCTGGTCACCTCCTGGGGCGAGATCCTCACCCGTCACCACGAGGGCCCGCGCGGCCTCGTCGATGCCCTGTGCGAGCACCTGACCTGGGTCGCCCGCGCGCAGCAGGCCGGCAAGCCCATCATCACCTTCGGCTGCAGCGCGCCGCGCCAGGGCTCGAGCGTGGCCAGCCGGGTCGAGGAGCTGTTTCGCGACGTCTCCGCCTGGTACCTGCGCCGCGGCGACGCGCCACGCCGGCGCTACGTGCTGCGCACCGGTACCAGCTACCACCTGCTGCTCGCCGAGGACGGCGCGGCACGGCACGAGTTCAGTGGCAGCGGGGAGCAGCTCGTGCGCGCCCTCGGCCGGCCGAACGCCGCCTACACCGCGACCCGCTTCGACGCCCGCTCGCTGGACGATCCCCTGCTGGCCCGGCTCTACGAGGCCAATCGGCCCGGCGTGGTCCAGGTCTTCGACCGCGAGCTCGACGAGGGGATCGAGCTGTGGGTGCTCGACGAGCACGGCGCCCTGTACACCGAGCGACGCGACGGCCACGACCGGGCCATCGTCCTGCGCCAGCTCGGGCGATTCCTGGAGGCGGTGAACCTGCGCCAGTGTGCCGATCCCGACGCCACCGTGGTCGATTGCGACCTCGATCTCGAGGCTGCCCACGCCCCGCCGGAGATTCGCTTCTACCGCATCCAGCCCGACGGTCGCATCGAGCGTACCCAGCCGCCGGCGGACGACACTGCCGGTCACTGCTTCGACGTCAAGGTGATCGGGGAGTCGGCCGGTAGCGAGCCCGTCTACACGCTGCTCTGCGAGGACGTCGGGTTCTCGACCCGTGAGCACGCCACCCGGGTCTTCGACCAGGTCGCGAAATATGTCCTCGGCCGCCGCCGCGGGGGAGAGACCTACCCCATCTACATCACCGACATCGACCTCTCGGGCTTGCCACGACAGGAAGAGCAGGCGCGGGCACCGACCACCATCCACTACCTGCACTACAAGCAACGGGTCGAGCGCCGGCTCAACGACGCTCTGGCCAGGGTCGTCGCCGCCCGCACCTCGGCCGCGACCGGCTCGGACTGAGTCGGGCGGCCGAGGCCCCCGCCCGGGGCAGAATCAGGCTCGGAAAACCCCCGCAACTGATTGCTCGGCGGAAATTTTCTCGCCGACTTCAGAAACCACGCGAGGTTGCCGGGCCCTCAGCGCGGCGGGCGGCGCCGAGAGACCGGGCGCCCGGCCGCGCCCTCCGGCCGTGGCCCGCGCCCGGAGCCCGGCGCGCGCGGCACCGGCATCCCCACCAGCTGCATCAGCGCGATCACCTCGGCGCGCTCGAGCGGGGCGACCCGGCCGGCCCGCAGGGCTCGGGGGAGGCCGAGCGGGCCGAAACGCACCCGGATGAGACGACTGACGTCGAGCCCCTGCGACTCGAACAGACGCCGCACCTCGCGGTTGCGCCCCTCGCACAGCACGACGTGGACCCACTGGTTGGCGCCGGTACCGCCGCCCTCGCGAATGTCGAGGAATCGGGCCGGACCGTCCTCGAGCTCGACGCCAGCGAGCAGGCGCTCGGCGGTCGCACCGTCGAGCTCGCCGCGCAGACGGACCGCGTACTCGCGCTCGATCGCGTGCGACGGATGCATCAGTCGATTGGCGAGCTCGCCGTCGTCGGTGAACAACAGCAGCCCGCTGGTGGTGACGTCGAGCCGCCCGACGCCGATCCAGCGCCCGCGACCGGCTGGCGGCAGGGCGTCGTAGACGGTGGGTCGGCCTTCCGGGTCGCTGCGAGTGCAGACCTCGCCGGCAGGCTTGTGGTAGATGAGCACCCGCGGCAGCCCGCTTCCCGACGCCGACTCGCCCAGCCGCACGTGGCGGCCGTCGACCTGCACCACGTCGCGGTCGGTCACCCGATCGCCGAGCTGGGCCACCCGGCCGTTCACCCGCACCCGCCCCTCGGCGATCCAGCCCTCGATGGCGCGGCGCGATCCCAGGCCGGCATCGGCCAGGCGTTTCTGGATGCGCACGGGCGGCGCCGGTGGCGCCGGTGGCGCGCGCCGCTCAGGTGTCGGTGCGCGGGGTCGGCGAGCCATCGGGCGCGTCCTCGGTGGGGTCCTCGTCACCGTCGGCCATTCCCGGCTCCGTCGCGACCGGCGTCGTGTCGTCGGCCACGTCGTCCGCGGGCTGGTTGTCGGCCGCCGCTCCCGGACCCTCTTCGGGCGACCCCACCGTGTCGACCGTCTCCTCGGCGAGGCTGGCCGTGTCCGACGACGCCGGCTCGCCGTCGACCGGGGCCGAGGCCATCGACGCCACCTGGTCGGCGGCCTCGGACTCCGGCGTGGTCTCTGCCTCTGGCTCTGGCTCTGGCTCTGGCTCTGGCTCGAGTGCGGCGTCGGGGCCCGGCTCGACCTCGGCCTCGCCCTCGGCTGCACCCGCAGCCGCGGCTCCGGACTCGGACTCGGACTCGGACTCGGACTCGGACTCGGACTCGGACTCGACGGCATCGTCGCGCGACTCGCCGGCACCAGCCACCTCGACCGCCGCGGGCTGGGGCATGTCGGCGAACAGATCGGCGTTCATGCTGTCGATGTCACGCAGATCGGACAGCGGTGGCAGGTCCTCGAGCGACTTCAGGCCGAAGGCGTCGAGGAACCCACGAGTGGTGCCGTAGAGCGCCGGGCGGCCGGGGACGTCGCGGTGACCGAGCACCCGCACCCACTCGCGGTCGAGGAGCGTCTTGATGATGTTGGTGCTCACCGCGACGCCGCGCACGTCCTCGATCTCACCGCGCGTGATCGGCTGGCGATAGGCGACGAGCGCGAGCGTCTCGAGCAGGGCGCGCGAGTAGCGCGGGGGCCGCTCGACCCACAGCCGCCCGATCCAACGCGAGTGCTCGCGACGGACCTGGAGCCGGAATCCACTGCCGACCTCGACCAGCTCGACCGCCCGCTCCGCGCACTCCTCGCGCAGCCGCCCGAGGGCCTCGAGCACGTCGTTGCGCGATGGTGACTCCTCGGTGTCGGCGAACAGGGCGAGGATCTCCTCCACCGACAGCGGTCGGCCCCCGGCGAGCAGGGCCGCCTCCACCACCCGGGTCAGCTCGGCCGGGCTCATCGTGTCGCCGCCCGCACGTGGATCGGGCCGTAGGGCTGGGCCTGGACCAGCTCGATCAGCGCACCGCGCACCAGCTCCAGCACCGCCAGCAGGGTGACCACCACCCCGCGCCGCCCCTCCTCGGGGGTGAACAGCCGCACGAACTCGACGAACGCGTCGCCCTGGAGGCTGGAGAGCACCTGCGTCATCCGCTCGCGCACCGACAGCGGCTCGAGCGCCACGTGGTGGTGGCTGCTCATCTTGGCTCGTGCCATCACGTCACGCAGGGCGCTGAGGATCTCGGCCAGGGTCACCTTCGGCTGCAGCCTCGGCACCTCGGCGTGCGGCGCCTCGACCTCCACCTCGAACACGTCCCGACCGACTCGCGGCAACGCCTCGATCCGCTCGGCCGCCTCGCGGTAACGCTCGTACTCCTGCAGTCGTCGCACCAGCTCCGCCCTCGGATCGTCCTCGCTCTCCTCGGCGCCGGCCGGGCGCGGCAACAGCATCCGGGACTTGATCTCGGCCAGCATCGCGGCCATCACCAGGTATTCCGCCGCGAGCTCCAGGCGCAGCTCCTTCATCAGCTCCACGTACTCCATGTACTGGCGCGTGATCTCGGCGATCGGGATGTCCAGGATGTCCAGGTTCTGGCGCCGAATCAGGTAGAGGAGCAGGTCGAGCGGCCCCTCGAACGCCTCGAGGAACACCTCCAGCGCGTGCGGCGGGATGTAGAGGTCGCGCGGCAGCTCGGTGATCGGCGAGCCCTCGACGATGGCGAAGGGCATCTCGCGCTGCTCGGGGGTGTCGTGCGGACGGAGCGCCTGCTGCTCGGGCTCACCGCCACCGGTCTCGGAACCGTTCACCATCGCCTCACCGCCTCCTTCCCTGGCGCGACCAGCGCCCGGTGCTCACCCGAGGCCGTCCCCCCGCCACCATCGGGGTCATCGGCCGGGCGCGAGGCCCATCGCCTTGCGCACGTCGTCCATGGTCTCGCGGGCGACGTCGCGGGCACGGTCACAGCCCTCGGCGACGATGGCGCGCACCTCGTCCGGTCGGTCCACGTACTCCTCGGCCCGCTTTCGAATCGGCTCGAGCTCCACCTGCACCGACTCGATCAGCGGCTGCTTGCACTCCAGGCAGCCGATGCCCGCGGTGCGGCACCCCTGGTCGACCCAGGCCCGGCGCTCGTCGTCGGAGTAGACATGGTGGAGCTGCCACACCGGGCACCGCAGCGGGTCGCCCGGGTCGGTGCGACGCACCCGCGCCGGGTCGGTCGGCATGGTGCGGATCTTGCGCTCCACCGATTCCGGCGTCTCACGCAGCCCGATCACGTTGTCGTAGGACTTCGACATCTTCTGGCCGTCGATGCCGGGCATCTTCGACGCCGGGGTGAGCAGCGCGCGCGGCTCCGGGAGGATGACCTTCCCGCCGCCCTCGAGATAGCCGAACAGCCGCTCGCGATCCCCGAGCGAGATGTTCTGCTGGTCCTCGAGCAGAGCCCGTCCCCGCGCCAGCGCCTCCTGGTCACCCTGCTCGAGGTAGCGCTTGCGCAGATCGCGGTAGACCCGGGCGCTCTTCTTGCCCATCTTGCCGATCGCCGCCTCGGCCTTCTCCTCGAATCCGACCTCGCGGCCGTAGAGGAAGTTGAACCGCCGCGCGACCTCGCGGGTGAGCTCGATGTGGGCGACCTGGTCCTCGCCGACCGGGACCATGCCGGCCTTGTAGGCGAGGATGTCGGCGCTCTGCAGCAGCGGATAGCCGAGGAACCCGTAGGTCGCCAGATCGCGATCCTTCAGCTTCTCCTGCTGGTCCTTGAAGCTCGGCACACGTTCCAGCCAGCCCAGTGGCGTCACCATCGAGAGCAGGAGATGGAGCTCGGCGTGCTCGGGGACGCGGGACTGCACGAACAGGGTCGCGGCGCCGGGGTCGATGCCGCAGGCGAGCCAGTCGACGACCATGTCCCAGGTCGCGCTGCCGATGACCGAGGGATCCTCGTAATGCGTGGTGAGCGCGTGCCAGTCGGCGACGAAGAAGAAGCACTCGTACTGGTGCTGGAGGCGCACCCAGTTCTTCAGCACACCGTGGTAGTGCCCCAGGTGGAGCAGCCCGGTCGGGCGCATGCCTGAGAGCACGCGCTGGTGCTGGGTGGGGATGCTGTCGAGTGTGTCGTCTTCCATCGGTCTCGTGGTTCTCGAGTGATTCGGATACCGCGCCCTGGTGGCGGAGCGCTCGGCAGCCGGGTCCGGGCGGCTCGGCCGGCACGGCGACGCGCCGCGTTGTCCTAGCGGAGGTTGACCAGCGAGGCCACCGCCACCACCACCACGTCCATCGCCGGCCCCATGATGCGCGGCAGCACGTGGGTGAACATCAGCGCCAGCAAGATGAGGATGCCGAACGGCTCGACGCGCGCCACCGCCATCGCCGGACGGGGCGGGAGCAGGCTCACCAGGATGCGCCCGCCGTCGAGCGGGGGCAGCGGCAGCAGATTCAACACCATGAGCGCCACGTTGATCAGGAGCCCGGCGCGGCCCATGTAGAACAGCGGCTCGGCGAGCGCGGGAAACGCGCGATGGTAATCGAGCCCCAGCTTCATGGCGAGCGCCCAGCCGATCGCCATCAGCAGGTTCGCGGCCGGCCCGGCCACCGCCACCAGCCCCATGTCGCGCCGCGGTCGGCGCAGCCGTCCGGGCTGGACCGGCACCGGCTTCGCCCAACCGAAGAGGAAGGTGGCGCCCATGGCGAGCAGGGCCAGCGGGACGACAACGGTACCGATCGGGTCGACGTGACGCAGCGGGTTCAGCGACAGCCGCCCGGCCTGGCGCGCGGTCGGGTCACCCAGACGGTCGGCCATCCAGCCGTGCGCCGCCTCGTGCAGGGTCACTGCGAAGACCACCGGGAGCGCCCACACCGCGATCTCCTGGACCAGGGTGAGGTCACCCACGCGGAACGCGCCCCGTCGCCTCGAGCTCGGCGTCCTCGATTCCGGCAAAGCCCGACACGTCGCCGAGCCCCCGGCGGAGCAGCCGCGGCGGCGCCTCGGAGAGGTCGACGACGCTGGTCGGCTCGATGCCGCAGGTCCCGGCGTCGATCACCAGATCGACCGCACCGCCGAGCGCCTCCGCCACCGCGTGCCCCTCGCCGGTCGGATACAGGTCCCCGGGCAGGTGCAGGGTGACGCTCATCATCGGCTCGCCCAACGCGTCGAGGAGATGCTGCGCGACCGGGTTGCCGGGCACCCGCAGACCGATGGTGCGCCGTTTCGGATCCTGCAGCCGGCGTGGGACCTCGCGGCTCGCTCGCAGCACGAAGGTGTAGGGGCCCGGGGTGTGCGCCCGCAGCAGGCGGTAGACGGCGTTGTCGACCCGCGCGTAGGTCGCGATCTCGGACAGGTCCCGGCACATCAGGGTGAAGTGGTGGCCGTCCGCCAGCCCGCGAATACGGCGAATCCGCTCCATCGCCGACTTGTCACCGATGCAGCAGCCGAGCGCGTAGCAGGAGTCGGTCGGATAGGCGATGACGCCACCCGAGCGCAGCACCGCCACCGCCTGGGTGATCAGCCGCCGCTGGGGGTGGGTCGGGTGGATCTGAATCGACTGAGGCATGACGCGGGCCGTGGCGGAGGGCCGATTCTACCAGGCCGGAGCCGTCATGCTGATGGAAATCGCCGCGGCGGTATACTCGGGCGCCGCCGCGGCCACAGACGACGCCATGAAGCTCTTCCTCGACTTCCTCCCGGTCATCCTGTTCTTCGTCGCCTACAAGATGCACGACGACCCGCACCGGGGGATGCTGGTCGCCACCGCGGTGATCATCGTCGCCACCGCGGTCCAGGTCGCCATCACCTGGCTGCGCAACCGCAAGGTCGAGCGGATGCCGCTGGTGACGCTCGCGCTGGTGGTGGTGTTCGGCGGCGCCACCTTGCTGCTGGAGGACGAGATCTTCATCAAGTGGAAGCCGACGGTGGTCAACTGGCTGTTCGCCCTCGCCTTCCTCGGCAGCCAGTTCATCGGCGGCAAGAACCTGGTGCAGCGGATGATGGAGGGCTCGGTGAAGTTGCCGACCGCCATCTGGAACCGCCTCAACCTCGGCTGGGTGGGGTTCTTCCTGGCCATGGGGGTGGTGAACCTCTGGGTGGTCTACAACTTCGACACCGACACCTGGGTGAACTTCAAGCTGTTCGGGCTGCTCGGGCTCACGGTCTTGTTCGTCGTCGCCCAGGGTCTGTATCTCATGCGTCACGTCGAGCCCGAGCCCGACGCGGAGGAGGAAGGCCGGTGAGCCCGACGCTCGACCTCGCCATGGACCTGATTCGGCGTCCCTCGGTCACCCCCGAGGACGCCGGTTGCCAGCGCCTGCTCGCCGAGCGGCTCGCCGGCGCCGGATTCCGTACCGAGCACATGCGGTTCGGCGAGACCGACAACCTCTGGGCCCGTGCCGGCACCGAGGGGCCGCTGCTGGTCTTCCTCGGCCATACCGACGTCGTCCCCCCGGGTCCGGAGAGCGCGTGGTCGTCGCCGCCGTTCGAGCCGACGATTCGCGACGGCCGGCTCTACGGGCGCGGCGCGGCCGACATGAAGACCGCGGTCGCCGCCTTCGTGGTCGCCGCCGAGCGGTTCCGCGCCGCCCGCCCCGGCCACCGAGGCTCGATCGGCTTCCTGGTGACCAGCGACGAGGAGGGCCCCGCCCACGACGGCACGGTCAAGGTGATCGACGCGCTGTCCACACGCGGCGAGCGAATCGACTGGTGCCTGGTCGGCGAGCCGTCGAGCCGGGCCGCGCTCGGCGACACCATCAAGAACGGTCGCCGTGGCTCGCTGAGCGGGCACCTGCGGCTGCGCGGGGTGCAGGGGCACGTGGCCTACCCCCACCTCGTGGTCAACCCGATCCACAAGTTCGCCCACGCGCTGGCAGCGCTCGACCGGGAGACATGGGACGCCGGCAACGCCCACTTCCCGCCGACGACCTTCCAGGTCTCGAACGTCAAGGCCGGCACCGGCGCCACCAACGTTGTGCCCGGCGCCCTCGAGGCGTGGTTCAACTTCCGTTTCTCGACCGAGGTCACCCGTGACGCGCTCGAGCGGCGGGTGCACGCCCTCCTCGACGCCCAGGGCCTCGACTACACCATCGACTGGACCAGCTCCGGCGGCCCCTTCCTGACCCCGGCCGGGGCGCTGGTCGACGCGGTGCGCGCCGCGGTGCGCGAGACCAACGGGGTGGAGACCGAGCTCTCGACCTCCGGCGGCACCTCCGACGGCCGCTTCGTGGCGCCCACCGGCGCCCAGGTGGTCGAGTTGGGGGTGGTCAACGCGAGCATCCACTCGGTCGACGAGCACGTCGAGCTGGCCGAGATCGACCAGCTCACCGAGGTCTACTCCCGCGTGGTCGAGCGACTCCTCGCCTGACCGTTGCCGCGCCCCACATTGCCGCCGGGCAGGTAGACTCCACCGGCACGGGCGCTGCGGTATGCTCCCGGCGGCGGTGACCACTGGGCCGGGGCGTGGTGGCCGGCGATGTGCGCGCCTTCACGGCCCGCGCCATGAAAGCCCCCCCGAGTTGGACTAGAATCCGCACCATGTCCGAGCGACCGGGGTACTCCAACGACGAAGGCCTCTCCGTCGAGGAGGCGAAGCCGAAGCTCAAGCGGCCACCGCTGTACAACGTGGTGCTGCTGAACGACGACTACACCCCGATGGAGTTCGTCGTCCATGTGCTGGAGTACTTCTTCAACATGGATCGCGAGAAGGCGGTGCGGGTGATGCTGGCCGTCCACACCCAGGGCAAGGGGGTGTGCGGCTGCTTCTCCCGGGAGATCGCCGAGACCAAGGTGGCCCAGGTCAACGACTACTCCCGCCAGAACAACCACCCGCTCCTGTGCACCATGGAGCGCGCCTGAGGGAGCTGCCGTGCGAGGCGACGTGCGATGTTGAGCAAAGAGCTAGAGACGACACTGAGCGCCGCCTTTCGCAAGGCTCGCGAGAAGCGTCACGAGTTCATGACGGTCGAGCACCTGCTGCTCGCGCTGCTCGACAACCTGGCGGCGGCGAAGGTGCTGCGGGCCTGCGGCGCGGACATGGACCGGTTGCGCGAGGATCTCGGCAAGTACGTCGACGAGCACACGCCGATGCTGCCGGCGAAGGACGACCGCGAGACGCAGCCGACGCTCGGCTTCCAGCGCGTGCTCCAGCGCGCGGTGTTCCACGTGCAATCCTCCGGCAAGGAGGAGGTGACCGGCGCCAACGTGCTGGTCGCGATCTTCGGCGAGCGCGAGTCGCAGGCGGTCTACTTCCTCAACCGCCAGAACATCACCCGCCTCGACGTGGTGAACTACATCTCCCACGGCATCTCGAAGGTCCACGACAACGAGGAAGGCGAGGACTTCTCGCCGAGCACCGAGGAGGAGAAGCCGGCGGAGCAGACTGGCAAGTCCCCGCTCGAGGCCTACGCGGTCAACCTCAACCAGCAGGCCCTGCTCGGCAAGATCGATCCGCTGATCGGGCGCCAGCGCGAGGTCGAGCGCACGATCCAGATCCTCTGCCGCCGGCGCAAGAACAACCCGTTGTTCGTCGGTGAGGCCGGTGTCGGCAAGACCGCCATCGCCGAGGGCCTGGCGAAGATGATCGTCGACGGCGACGTGCCGGAGGTGCTGCAAGACAGCACCATCTACGCCCTCGACCTCGGCGCGCTGCTCGCCGGCACCAAGTACCGCGGCGACTTCGAGAAGCGCCTGAAGGGCGTGCTCGCGCAGCTCAACAAGGAGCCGGGCGCGGTGCTCTTCATCGACGAGATCCACACCATCATCGGCGCCGGCGCGGCGTCCGGTGGGGTGATGGACGCCTCGAACCTGATCAAGCCGATGCTCGCCTCCGGCGATCTGCGCTGCATCGGCTCGACCACCTACCAGGAGTACCGCGGGATCTTCGAGAAGGACCGCGCGCTCTCGCGGCGCTTCCAGAAGATCGACGTCGTCGAGCCCACCGTCGAGGAGACGGTGAAGATCCTCGCCGGGCTCAAGTCCCGCTTCGAGGAGCACCACGGCGTGAAGTACTCGCGCCAGGCGATCCGCTCGGCCGCCGAGCTCGCCCACCGCTACATCAACGAGCGCTACCTGCCGGACAAGGCGATCGACGTCATCGACGAGGCTGGCGCGTCGCAGAAGCTGCTGCCGCCGTCGCGCCGGCGCAAGGTGGTCGGCGTCGGCGACATCGAGGCGGTGGTGGCGAAGATGGCACGCATCCCGCCGAAGACCGTCTCGGCGTCTGACAAGGACGTGCTGCGCACCATCGATCGCGATCTCAAGATGGTGGTGTTCGGGCAGGACGAGGCCATCGACACCCTCGGCTCCGCGATCAAGATGGCGCGCTCGGGTCTGCGCGATCCCGAGAAGCCGATCGGCTGTTTCCTGTTCGCCGGACCGACCGGCGTCGGCAAGACCGAGGTCACCCGTCAGCTCGCGCGCCTGCTCGGCATCGAGCTGGTGCGCTTCGACATGTCGGAGTACATGGAGCGGCACACCGTGTCGCGCCTGATCGGCGCGCCGCCCGGCTACGTCGGCTTCGACCAGGGCGGGTTGCTCACCGAGGCGATCAGCAAGCAGCCGCACGCGGTGCTCCTGCTCGACGAGATCGAGAAGGCCCACCCCGACGTCTTCAACCTGCTGCTGCAGGTGATGGACCACGGCACGCTCACCGACAACAACGGCCGCAAGGCGGACTTCCGCAACGTGATCCTGGTGATGACCACCAACGCCGGGGCCGACCGGATGAATCGCCCGTCCATCGGCTTCACCCAGCAGGACCACACCTCCGACAGCATGGAGGTGATCCGGCGGCTGTTCAGCCCGGAGTTCCGCAACCGGCTCGACGCCATCGTGGAGTTCTCGGCGCTCGACGAGCGCACCATCCAGAACGTGGTCGACAAGTTCCTGATGGAGCTGGAAGGCCAGCTCGAGGACAAGCGCGTCACCTTCGAGACCGACGATCTGGCGCGTGCCTGGCTGGCCGAGCGCGGGTTCGACCGCCAGATGGGCGCGCGGCCGATGTCGCGCGTGATCCAGGAGCACATCAAACGCCCGTTGGCCGAGGAGCTGCTGTTCGGCAAGCTCGAGGGCGGTGGTCATGTGCGGATCACGGTGAAGGACGACAAGCTGCACCTCGAGTTCGAGCCGCAGGCGGTGCCCGACAAGGTCGGCGAGGTCGACTGACCGCGCCCCTGACCGCGCCACCCTCGGGTGGCGCGGCGCCATTGAACGCGTTCCGGAGACGACCATGCCTGCCGCCTGCCGCTCGCTGCTCCTGCTGATTGCGCTCTGCACCACCGCCGCCTCGGCACAGGTCGGTCCGCGACCTCACGACGGGGGTCAGCCAGGCCACGGCCCGGGGGGACATGGCGGGCAGCACGCGCGCGCGATGATGGGCGTCCCCGGGGCGCCGGACACGGTGGTGCGCGAGGGCGTGGGACGGCTGGTCGAGTTCCTCGCGTCGAGCGCGGATCGCTCGCCGGACGCGGTGCGGGCGGTGCTCGAGGAGGCGGTCGCCCCGCACTTCGACTTCACCTACATGGCCCGGTGGGCAGCCGGCCCGTACGCCCGGCGGCTCGACGACGCGCAGTCCGAGGCCCTGGGCGCGCGACTGGAGCGGATGTTCCTGGACGGGCTGGCCCGCAACCTCGGCGCCTTCACCGGCACCGTGTCCCGGGTCCGGGTCATGCCCTGGCGACCGGTGAGCGCACTCGAGGCCGTCGTCCCGGCGCGCGCCCAGATCGACGGCATGGGCCCGGTGCGGCTCGAGTTCCGGTTCTATTACGGGCCCGATGGTTGGCGCATCTTCGACGTCGCGGCCAACGGCGCCAGCGCAGCCGCCTACTACCGGCGCTACTTCTCCGACCTGCTCCGTCGCCAGGGTCCGGGCGGGCTGGCCGAGTAGACACGGCACGCCGGCCGCCGTCGGTCCGGGCGCGCCCGGCGGCGCGAGCGACCAGTCGATGCGTTTCTGCCTGCTCACCACCGGTCGCGCCGGCTCGACCGCCCTGATGGACGCCATCGCGGCCGGGGACGACGTCACCGTCCCGGGTGACCTCATCGACTGCCGCGACCACGAGCTGGTGAATCCCGAGCATCTGGAGCGCCACCGCGTGGCGCTCGAGCGCGTCGTCGGCCACGCGGTGGACGGCCCGGCGGCGATGATCGACGCCTTCCTCGAGGCCACGCGCGATCGCCCGATCGCCGGGTTCAAGTCGATGCCGAATCGCCACGACGACCTCCAGGCCCTGGTCGAGCGCCCGGGGCTACGCATCGTCACGCTCCGCCGGCGCGATCTCGCATCCACGGTGGCGAGCTTCATGCGCGCGCAGGCGACGGGGCAGTGGCGACGCGAGGGCGGCCGACCGCCGACCGACTGGCGATTCGGCGATGCCGACATCCCCGCGGTGCGCGCGAACGTCGCCTATGTCGTCCAGGCGCAGGCGACGCTGTCGCGAATCCCCGGTGCCATCCACGTCGAGTACGAGGCGCTCTGCGCCCCCGACTTCGCCTGCCCGGCCCTGGACGCGCTCTTCGGGCGGCACATCGCGCTCGACGATCCCCGCCCGCCCACCAGCGCTCGCGACTACGTCGGGAACTGGGAGCCGTTCCGACGGCTGGTGGAGGCCACCGCCCGTCAGGTCCGGCGACGGCTGGGGATCGTCGCGGCGCGCGCGACCGACCCCTGATGACCCGACGCAGCCGCGCGACCGACGGCTGGGACGTCCACCGCCCACACGGTCCGGATCCCGAGACGGTCGACGTCTGGCGCCTCGACCTTTCGGGCGACGACGCGCCGCCGCCAGCCCTTCTCGCACTGCTCCCGCAAGCCGAGCGTGACGCCGCCCTCGCCATGGCGCATCCGGCGCGACGATGCGAGCACGTGGGTGGACGCGGGCTCGCGCGCGCCATCCTGGGCGCCGCGCTCGGCGCCCCGCCGTCGAGCGTGCCCCTGGTCGCGGGCGCGCACGGCAAGCCCGAGGTCGCCCTCTCCGCCGGCGCGACCGACCTCGCGTTCTCCATTGCCCACGCCGCGGCGACCGTGCTGGTCGCGGTGACCCGCGTCGCCCCGGTCGGCGTCGACGTCGAGTCCCCGCGACCCGGGCTGGACTGGCGGCGGATCGCACGCCGTTACTTCACGGCCGCCGAGCAGGCGCTGCTCGACGCCCTTCCCGAGCACGTCGCGGCGGACGCCTTTCTCGCGACGTGGACCCGCAAGGAAGCGGTGCTCAAGGCCCATGGGGGCGGCATTGCCGCCGGCCTCGACACATTCGAGGTCGCCATCGGATCTCGCGCCGAGCCGGCGGTGACCGCGATCCACCGCGCGACCCTCGACGGCCCGTGGACCCTGCACGATCTCCCCCTCGGCCGCCCGCGGCGCGGTGCGGTCGCGGTCCGCGCTCCGAGCGCGCGCCTGCGCCTGCGCCGAGCCTCCCTGTAGGGGCGGGGCGCCGCCCCCGCCCACGTTGCGGCGTCACGCCCGCGCGGTCATCGCGTCACCCGGGTCCCGGCCGCCGCTTGCGCCTGCGCGCGGGGGCGCCGCACACTGCCGGCCCTTCGCGATGGGGAGTCTACGTTCATGCACGTGGTCGTCGTCGGCGCCGGAATCATCGGCGCCTGCAGCGCGGTCCGCCTCGTCGAGCGCGGGCACCGGGTGACCGTGGTCGACCGCCTGCCGCCGGGCGAGGCGTGCTCGTTCGGCAACGCCGGCGCGCTGATCCCGAGCGCCTGCGTCCCCGACTCGATGCCCGGGATGCTGTCGCGGGTGCCGGGCTGGCTGCTGCGTGACGACGGCCCGCTGACCATTCGCTGGCGCTACCTGCCGCGTCTCGTCCCCTGGCTGGTCCAGTTCGTGCGCGCCGGACACCCCGATCGCATCGGCCCCACCGCGGACGCCCTGCACGCGCTGCACGCCTCGACCGTCGAGGAGTACCAGGCACTGGTGGATGCCGCCGGGACACCGGAGCTGGTGCGGGCGAGCGACGTCTACGTCGTCTATGGGAGCGACGCGAGCTACCGCGGCTCGCTCACCGGCTGGCGCCTGCGCGAGGCGCACGGTGCACGCACCGACCACATCGACGGCGCGACGTTGCGCGAGGCGATACCGGCGCTCTCACCGCGGTACGTGCGCGCGGTGCGGATGCGCGACCAGGCCTATACCGTCGACCCCTCGCGGCTGGTCAAGGCGCTGACCGAGCTCGCAGTGCGGCTCGGGGCCACGCTGCACCCGGGCGAGGTCGGCGGCATGGAGCATCGCGACGGGCGCGTCACCGCGGTGCGGGTGAACGGCGACCGGCTCGAGGCCGACGCGGTGGTGATCGCGGCCGGTGCCTGGTCGGCATCGCTCGCCCGCCAGATCGGCGTCGACGTGCCGCTCGGCACCAAGCGCGGCTACCACGTCACCGCCCCGAGCCCCGGCTTCGACCTCCCCTGCCCGGTGTCCGAGGCCGAATGCGGCTTCTACGCCACCCCGATGTCGATGGGGGTGCGCTTCGCCGGCACGGTCGAGCTGTCCGGGCTGGAGGCGCCGCCCGAGCCGGCGCGCTCGCGCAACATCGAGCGAATGGCGAAGCGGATGTTCCCCGCCCTCGACACCACCGGCGCCACGCGTTGGATGGGGTGCCGGCCGGCGATGCCGGACGGGCTGCCGGTGATCGGTCGCAGCCCGACGGTGAGCAACGCCTTCGTCGCCTTCGGTCATGGCCACTGCGGGATGATCGGCGGACCGACCACCGGCCGCATGGTGGCCAGCCTGGTGCACGGCGACACCCCGAACGTCGACGTCCGGCCCTACGCGCCGACACGCTTCCGAGCCCGCTGAGCACCGCCCAGCCCCCAGCCGGGTCACTCGCGGCTCGCTGGCGCAGGCGGCGGGCGGTCCCCGAACCAGGTGCTGCCGTCCGGTGCGACGCCGCTGAACACCTCGGACGGCGGCGGTGGATCCGCCGGCTCGGCCTGCTCCAGCAGCCGCTCCCGGGTCCGGGAATAGTGCTCCGCGGCCTCGACGGTGCGCTCGGCCCGCCGCAGTCGGACGTCGTGGTCGCTCGGCGGCGGCGTCGGGTCGGCGCGCTCCTGTGAGCGGCTCGGCGGCGACGTCGGACCGGCGTGGCGCGAGAAGACCTTGGTGCGCTCGCGCTCCCACACCTCGCCACCGCGAAAGGTGATGACCGTCAGGTAGGGGTCGGGTGCCTCCGGACCGGGGATCCAGTGCCAGCGCTCGACCACCGCCGCGATCACACGGTGACGCCGGTGCGTCACCTCGCCCTCGCCCCGGCGACGCTCGACCGCCACCGACCACACCACCGCCTCCTCGCCCGGCCGACTGACCATGTCGGGCGGCCCGGCGCGCACCAGCACCTCGCTCTCGGTCATCCCACGGCGCAGGCCACCGTACGTCGCGGTATCGATCTGACCCGCATCGACCGCCCCCGCGGCCACCAGCACGAGCAGGCCGGGCACGACGCACCCGCGACGCATCCGACCGCTTCCCTCGTCTGCGCTCACCGTGCCCTCCCCCGGCCCCCGCCGCGCCTCACCGTATTCCAGTGTGACGTCCGCGGCGAGCCGATGTTCCCGCCCCGCCTTTGAGCCCGGGCCGGCGGGGCGTAGAATCCGCCGCTTCCCCGTCCGCCCACGCCAGATGATCTCGTCGACAATCGAACCCTCGGGCCGCAGCCCGCTCGCCCCGACGCTGCCGACCGGTCCCGACCGGCGGGTGCGGTGGTCGGGTCTCTACGGCTCGAGCCTGGGGCTCGCCATCGGCGAGGCGGCCCGCCGGCACCACGGGCCGGTGATGCTGGTCACTGCCGACACGCCGAGCGCGCAGCGCATCGAGGTCGAGCTCGCGTTCTACCATCGCGGCGACGTGCCCACCCCGCTGGTGCACTTCCCCGACTGGGAGACGCTGCCCTACGACGTCTTCTCGCCGCACCAGGACATCGTCTCCGAGCGGCTGGCGACGTTGGCACGGCTACCCGACCTCGACCGCGGGGTGCTGATCGTCCCGGTGACCACGTTGATGGTGCGGGTGCCGCCGCCCGAGTTCATCGCCGCCAACGCGCTCCTGCTCTCGGTCGGCGACCGCCTCGACATCGACGTCCTGCGCCAGCGCCTGCAACGCGGCGGCTACCGCAACGTCGGCCAGGTGCTCGAGCACGGCGAGTACGCGGTGCGCGGCTCGCTGCTGGACATCTTCCCCATGGGCGCGACGGCCCCGCTCCGCGTCGACCTCTTCGACGACGAGATCGAGGCGATCCGCAGCTTCGACCCGGAGACCCAGCGCTCGGCGGACCGTGTCGACCGGATCCGGGTGCTCCCGGCGCGCGAGACCCCGGTCACCGACGAGGCGGTCGCCGGCTTCCGTCGCCGATGGCGTGCACGCTTCGAGGGCGAGCCGATGCGCTCGCCGATCTACCGCGACGTGAGCCAGGGCCTCCTCCCGGCCGGCATCGAGTACTACCTGCCGCTGTTCTTCGACCAGCTCGCGACCCTCGTCGACTACCTCCCGGCGGAGACCCTGGTGGTGCTACCGGAGGAGGTGCACGCCGCCGCCGAGCACTTCACCGCCGAGGTCGCCGAGCGCTACGAGCAGGTCCGCCACGACCGCGAGCGGCCGCTGGTCGAGCCGGACGAGATGTTCCTCCGGGTCGACGAGCTCTACCGCCGGTTGGGCGACCTGCCGCGCGTGCGCGTCGCGCGCGAGGAGACCGGCGACGAGCGCGCCACCGAGTTCGCGACGCGACCACCACCCTCACTACCGGTGGAGGCGCGCGCCCAGTCGCCGCTCGCCATCGTCCGTCGCTTCGTCGATGGCTTCGACGGCCGGGTCCTGCTGGTGGCGGAGACCGCCGGTCGGCGCGAGACCCTGGTCGAGACCTTCGGCGGCCACGGGCTGCGCCTCACGCGGATGGAGAGCTGGTCGGCGTTCCTCGACGGCGACGAGCGACTCGGTGTCGCCTGCGCCCCGCTCGAGGACGGCGCCCTGCTCGAGGACCCCGCGATCGCGGTGATCGCGGAGTCGCAACTCTTCGGCGAGCGCACCCTGCAGCGCCGGCGCCGCGCGCGAGCGGTGCGCGACGCCGAGAGCATCGTGCGCGATCTGACCGAGCTCGCGGTCGGTGCACCGGTGGTGCACGAGGACCACGGCGTCGGTCGTTACCTGGGCCTCGAGACCCTCGAGACCGGTGGCCTCACCGGCGAGTACCTGTGCCTTCAGTACGCCGGTGGGGACAAGCTCTACGTCCCGGTCGCCTCGCTGCACCTCGTCACCCGCTACACCGGTGCCGAGCCCGAGGTCGCGCCGCTGCACCGGCTCGGCTCGCCGCAGTGGCAGAAGGCGCGCGAGAAGGCGGCGCGGCGCGCGCGCGACGTCGCCGCCGAGCTGCTGGAGGTGTACGCCCGGCGCGAGGCCCGCCCCGGCATCACGTTCGACGTCGACACCGACCAGCTCCGGGGGTTCGAGGACACCTTCCGCTTCGAGGAGACGCCGGACCAACAGGCCGCGATCGAGGCGGTGCTGGCCGACATGGCATCACCGCGACCGATGGACCGTGTGGTCTGCGGCGACGTCGGCTTCGGCAAGACCGAGGTCGCGATGCGCGCCGCCTTCGTCGCGGTCCAGGGCGGGCGCCAGGTCGCCATCCTGGTGCCCACCACCTTGCTCGCGCAGCAACACCACCAGACCTTCACCGATCGATTCGCCGACTGGCCGGTCCGCATCGAGCAGCTCTCGCGCTTCCGCTCCAAGAAGGAGAAGGAGTCGGTGCTCGCGGCACTGGCCGAGGGCAAGGTCGACATCGTGATCGGCACCCACCAGCTCATCCAACCGGACATCCGCTTCAAGCGCCTCGGGCTGGTGGTGATCGACGAGGAGCACCGTTTCGGCGTCCGCCAGAAGGAGCGCCTGAAGGCGTTGCGCGCCGAGTGCGACGTGCTCACCCTGACCGCGACCCCGATCCCGCGCACCCTGAACATGGCGCTCTCGGGCCTGCGCGACCTGTCGTTGATCACCACGCCGCCGGAGCGCCGGCTGTCGATCAAGACCTTCGTGCGCCAGTGGGACAACGCGCTGGTGCGCGAGGCGGTGATGCGCGAGATCCACCGCGGCGGACAGGTCTACTTCGTCCACAACAAGGTGGAGAACATCGAGCGCATCGCGCGCGAGGTCGGCGAGCTGGTACCGGAGGCGAGCTTGCGCGTCGCCCATGGCCAGATGCGCGAGCAGGAGCTCGAGCGCACCATGGCCGACTTCTACCACCGGCGCTTCAACGTGCTGGTGTGCACCACCATCATCGAGACCGGCATCGACGTCCCCAGCGCGAACACCATCCTCATCAATCGCGCCGATCACTTCGGCCTCGCCCAGCTGCACCAGCTCCGCGGCCGCGTCGGGCGCTCGCACCACCGCGCCTACGCCTACCTGATCGTCCCCGATCGCCGGGCCATGACCGCCGACGCGGTCAAGCGACTGGAGGCAATCGAGGCGCTGGAGGATCTCGGCATCGGCTTCACCCTGGCCACCCACGATCTCGAGATCCGGGGCGCCGGCGAGCTGCTCGGCGAGGACCAGAGCGGGCAGATGCAGGAGGTCGGCTACGCCATGTACAGCGAGCTGCTCGAGCGCGCGGTGCGCGCGCTCAAGGCCGGCAAGCAGCCCGAGCTCGACCGACCGCTCGACCACGGTGCGGAGATCGACGTCAAGGTCCCCGCCCTCATCCCCGAGGACTACCTCCCGGACGTCCACGCCCGACTCATCATGTACAAGCGCATCGCGAGCGCACCCACGCTCGACGCGCTGGAGGAGCTGCAGGTGGAGATGATCGACCGCTTCGGGTCGTTGCCCGATCCGGCCCGCAACCTGTTCAAGGTGACGGCCATCAAGCTCCGGGCGCAGCCACTGGGGGTGCGTCGGATCGATTTCGGCGACCGCGGCGGCCGTCTACTGTTCGACCGCGAGCCACAGATCGATCCCGCCAACGTCATCCGGCTGATTCAGTCCGAGCCGGGGAAGTATCGACTCGACGGCCCCGACCGGCTGCGGGTGTCGATGCCGATGCCCGACGCGGACTCGCGATTCGCGGCCCTCGAGGGATTGCTGGACGTGCTGTCGACGAGGGCCGCGGCATGAGCGCCCGCACGCGGATGGGCGCGGCGGCGTTGTTGCTGCTCGGTCTGGTGGTCGCGGTTGGAGCGCGCGCGCAGGGCATCTACGCGATCGAGATCGTGGTCTTCGAGCGACTGGACCCGAGCGATCTCGCCGCCGAGACCTGGCCCGAGACGCCACAGCGGGTGGCCACCGAGGGGTTGGTCGACCTCACCTCGGGCGGCGGTGCGTTCACCGCGCTCTCACCCGGCGCGCGGGCGCTGCACGGGGTGTGGGCGGAGCTGCGCCGGGCCGGCAATCTTCGCCCGGTGGCGCATCTGGCATGGAGTCAGCCCGGCTGGTCGAGCGGACGCGCGCGAGCCGGGCGGGTCCGGATCCAGGGCACCGGCGGCGAGACGCTGCTCGAGGGAACCCTTCGGTTGCACCGCTCGCGCTACCTGCACCTGACCACCGACCTGGTGTTCACTCCTCCGGGCGCACCGGGTGGCGGCTATCGCCTGGCCGAGCGGCGGCAGATGCGATCGCGCGAGCTCCATTACATCGACCATCCGGCCTTCGGCCTGCTGGTGATGGCACGCCCGTGGGGAACCACCCGAGACGACGAGCCGCCGCCGGCCGACAGTGACGAGCCGGCAGCGAGGCCGACACCGCTGCCGTCGGCGACCAGCGGCTAGTCAGTCCGCCGGGGACTGGCTCCGGCGCCGAACGGCGGCGGTGCCTGTTCCTCTCGACCGGCGGCCTCGGACTGCGGACGAGCTGGCACGCGCTGCCGCGCGGACCGGCTCGCGCGCACCCGTCACACCAGCCGCACCACCTGCTCGAGCACCGCGCGCACGCGCCCCATCCCGGCGCGCAGGTGGCCCTCGATCTGCTCCATCGTGATCGGGCCTTCGCCACGCCCGGCGGCAGGGTTCACCACCACCGCGAGATGCGCGTAAGCGAGCCCGGCCTCGCGCGCGAGCGCCGCCTCCGGCATGCCGGTCATCCCGACCAGGGTGCAACCGTCACGCTCGAGCCGATCGATCTCGGCCGCGGTCTCGAGACGCGGCCCCTGCATCGCGGCGTAGGTCCCCCCGTCGGTCAGCGCGACTCCCGCGCCCCGCCCGGCCTCGAGCACCAGCCCACGGAGCTCCGACTCGTACGGCTCGGTGAAGTCGATGTGGACCACGTGGTCGAGCTCGTCCTCGAAGAAGCTGTGCCCGCGCGACCAGGTGTAGTCGACGATCTGGCTCGGCACCACCAGGCACCCGGGCTCGAGCGCCGCGTCGATGCCGCCGACCGCGGCCACCGCGACGACGTGGGTGATGCCGATGGTGCGCAGCGCCCAGATGTTGGCGCGGTAGTTCACGCGATGCGGCGGAATCGTGTGGCGATAGCCGTGTCGCGGCAGGAACGCGACCGACTTGCCGGCGAGGGTGCCGTGGCTGACGGGCCCCGACGGCTCCCCCCATCGCGTGCTCACCACCTCGCGACGCTCGATCACCAGTCCCTCGAGCGAGGTGAGACCGGTACCGCCGATGATCGCGAGTCGACGCCCGGGAAGCGGGTCTCCCACGGTGCTGGTCGCCATCGTGTCCTCTCCTCGTCCACCGCCTGCCGCACCAGGCCGGCGGGTCAGCCCTTCAGCGCGTAGACGCCGCGCAGGTTGCGGTATCGCCCGTGGTAGTCCATGCCGCAGCCGAAGACGTAGCGGTCCTCGACGGTGAGGCCGGTGAAGTCGGCCTTGGGCATCGCCGCCTTGCGATCGTGGAGCTTGTCGATGAGCACCGCGGAGTAGACCGCCGCCGCTCCCGACGCGCGAGCCCAATCGAGGATCGCAGCCAGCGTGATGCCCTCGTCGAGGATGTCGTCCACCACCAGCACCGTGCGCCCCTCGAGCGTGGTGGTCGGCCGCGCGATCCAGTGCAGGTCCGCGCCGCGGGTCTCGCCGCGGTAGCGGGTGGCGTGGACGTAATCGAGATCGAGCGGGAAGTCGAGGCGCGAGGCGAGTCGGGCGGCCGGGATGAGCCCACCGATCATCACCGCGAGCAACAGCGGATAGGTGCCGCCGATGCGAGCGGTGATGTCGCTCGCCATCTGGTCCAGCGCGGTGCTGACCTCGCGCGGTGTGCGCAACAGGTCGGCATCGCGCAGGACCGCCGACGGGTCGCCGTCCCCGCTGCTCACGGCTGGTCCCCCGCGCGCGCGATACGGTTGCGGCCGACCCAGTCACGTGCGAACTGCCAGGCGCTGCGACCACTGCGCGAGCCGCGAGCCAGCGCCCAGCGCAACGCGTCGGCGCGCATCCGCTCCGGCTCGGCCGGCTCGCCATCGAGCTCGCGCACCCAGTGCCCGACGATGTCGAGATACTCGTCCTGCTTGAACGGGTAGAACGACAGCCACAGCCCGAAGCGCTCCGACAGCGAGATCTTCTCCTCCACCGTGTCGCCGTGATGGATCTCGCCGTTCACGTTCTGGGCCTGCTGGTTCTCGCTCATGTACTCGGGCAGCAGGTGGCGCCGGTTCGAGGTGGCATAGAGCACGATGTTGTCGGGCGGTGCGTGCACCGAGCCGTCGAGAACCGCCTTCAGGGCCTTGTAGCTCGGGTCGTCGGCCTCGAACGAGAGGTCGTCGCAGAACAACACGAAGCGCTCCGGTCGGCCGGTGAGCGCGTCGATGATCTCCGGCAAGTCGATGAGGTCGGTCTTGTCGACCTCCACCACCCGCAGCCCGCGGTCGGCATACTCGTTGACCAGCGCCTTGACCAGGGACGACTTGCCCGTCCCCCGCGAGCCCCACAGCAACGCGTTGTTCGCCGGATGACCGGCGACGAACTGGCGGGTGTTGCGGTCGAGCTCCGCCTTCTGCCGCTCGATGCCCTGCAGATCGGCGAGCCCGATACGGTGCAGCGCGCGCACACCCTCGAGGTAACCACCGCGCCGCCCGCGCCGCCAACGAAACGCGAGACAGGCGCCGAAGTCCGGTGCCGGCGGCGGTGGCGGAAGGATCGCCTCCACCCGCTCGGCGAGGGACTCCAGGCGGGCGATCAGGTGGTTTGCACGGTCGAGTTCCATCGCTTCCTCACGCTTGCAGCGGGCGGTACTTGATGCGGTGTGGCTGATCCGCGTCGGCGCCGAGCCGACGGCGGCGATCCGCCTCGTAGTCGCTCCACCCACCCTCGAACCAGGTGACGGTGCTGTCGCCCTCGAAGGCCAGGATGTGGGTCGCGACACGGTCGAGGAACCATCGATCGTGGGAGATCACCACCACGCAACCGGCGAAGTCGAGAAGCGCCTCCTCCAGCGCGCGCAGCGTCTCGACGTCGAGGTCGTTGGTCGGCTCGTCCAGCAACAGCAGGTTGCCGCCGCGGGTGAGCAGCTTGGCGAGGTGCACGCGGTTGCGCTCGCCACCCGAGAGGTCGCCGACCCGCTTCTCCTGGTCCGGCCCCTTGAAGTTGAACCGCCCGACGTAGGGCCGCGACTGCACCTGCGCCTGCCCGACCTGGATGATGTCGTGCCCGCCGGAGATCTCCTGCCACACCGTCTTGGCGGGGTCGAGTGCGTCACGGCTCTGGTCGACATAGGCGATCTCGACCGTGTCGCCGACCCTCAGCGTGCCCGCGTCCGGCTTCTCGGTGCCGACGATCATCCGCATCAGGGTGGTCTTGCCTGCCCCGTTCGGCCCGATCACCCCGACGATGCCACCTGGCGGCAGGTCGAAGTCGAGACCGTCGAACAGCAGCCGCTCCCCGTACGCCTTGCGCAGCCCCTTCGCCTCGACCACCAGGTTGCCGAGCCGTGGCCCCGGCGGAATCCAGATCTGCTTGGTCTCGTTGCGCTTCTGGAACTCGCGGGACTGCAGCTCCTCGAACCGCGCGATACGGGCCTTGCTCTTGGCCCGCCGGCCTTGCGGATTCTGGCGCACCCATTCGAGCTCGGACTTGACCGCACGCTGGTGCGCCGCCTCCTCGCGCGCCTCCTGGGCGAGCCGGGCGTCCTTCTGCTCGAGCCACGAGGAATAGTTGCCTTCCCAGGGGATGCCGCGGCCGCGGTCGAGCTCGAGAATCCAGCCGGCGACGTCGTCGAGGAAGTAGCGGTCGTGAGTCACCGCCACCACCGTGCCCGGATACTCCTGCAGATAGCGCTCGAGCCAGGCCACCGACTCCGCGTCCAGGTGGTTGGTCGGCTCGTCGAGCAACAACATGTCGGGGGCCGAGAGCAGGAGCCGACACAGCGCGACGCGGCGCCGCTCGCCGCCGGAGAGCCGGGTCACGTCGGCGTCCCACGGCGGCAGGCGCAGCGCTTCCGCCGCCACCTCGAGCTTGCGGTCCACCTCCCAGCCACCGGCCGCGTCGATCGCGTCCTGCAGCTTGCCCTGCTCCTCGAGCAGGGCGTTCATCTCGTCGTCGTCCAGCGGCTCGGCGAACTTGTTGCTGATCGCGTCGAACCGCTCGAGCAGCGTCTTGACCTCACCGAGGCCTTCCTCGACGTTGCCACGGACGTCCTTGGCCGGGTCGAGCGCCGGCTCCTGCGGCAGGTACCCGACGCGAATTCCCTTGGCCGGCCGTGCCTCGCCGAGGATGTCGGTGTCGACCCCGGCCATCACCCGCAACAGGGTCGACTTGCCGGCGCCGTTCAAGCCCAGCACGCCGATCTTGGCGCCGGGAAAGAATGACAGCGAGATGTCCTTGAGGATCTCGCGCTTGGGGGGCACGACCTTGCCCACCCGGTTCATGGTGTAGATGTATTGCGCCATGCTCTGATGCTTCGATTCCGTTGGCCGGAGTTGCCTGAAAAGCCGCACATCTTACCCTCAACCGGTGGCCGTCCCCAGCCGGCGATCGATCGCGGCGCGGCCGCTGCCCCGGGTCGCGCGATCGACCGCGCCGCTGGTGACCGCCGGCGCCTCGCCGTCCGTGGGCGCCGCGAGTTGGACGGCATTGCATCGTCGTGGCCGATGCTCGATGATGCCCGGGCCCTCGCGGCACACACCCTGGCAAACGGCCGAAGAGCCAGACCGAGGAGGAGGACGGGGAGCATGAGCAAGTTCGATTCGCGCCTGCGCGCTGCACTGGTCGCATTTCTGGTCGCCGCACTGCCCGCTGCCGGCGCGCAGGAACGCGGTGTGACCGACACATCCATCAAGATCGGAGCGCTGGGGCCGTTCACCGGCAAGGCCGCTCTGTTCAACCCGCTCAACTACGGGTCGATCGCGTACATGCGTTACGTGAACGACATGGGCGGCGTCTGGGGTCGCAAGTTCGACATCGTCCTCGGCGACAGCGCCTGCGCCGAGGCGAAGGGAATCGCGGCCGCCAAGAAGCTCATCTTCGACGACCAGGCATTCATGATTCTCGGCAATCCGTGCAGTGGCGTCGCGATGGCGATCAAGCCGACGCTGATCCAGGAGAACGTGGTCTGGAGCGGCGTCTCCGCGAACCCGCGGATCGACGGCTCCGTCGGTTCCGGCGGTGACGGTCCTCCTCCGAAGTACATGTTCCACACCACGCCCAACGGCTACTTCAGCGGCCTGACCATGGGCAAGTTCATGATGACCAAGCCCGGTGCCAAGCGCATCGCCTTCGTCGCCCACACCAACGACTGGGCCCGCGGCTACTGCGACCCGGCGAAGGAGTACATCGAGGCGAACGGCGGCGAGGTCGTCCTCGATACCGCGATGGAGCGCGGCTCGACCGACGCCACCGCCCAGGTCCTGCAGATCAAGGCCCAGAACGTCGACGGCATCCTCGGCTGCCTGTATCAGCCGGAGTTGGTGGTGCTGCTCAAGGACGCGCACAAGTACCAGCTCGGGGTGCCGGTGATCGGCGCGTTGGGCGCGGACTTCGGGCAGACGGTGCAGCAGGTCGGCAATCCCGACGCGGTCAACGGGGTGTTCTTCCAGGGCCACCTGTACAAGGACAAGATCGGCGCCCCGTCGCTCGAGTGGGCACGGCAAATCCTGGTCAAGTACCTGACCAAGGACGAGCTGCCCTCCGACGGCGAGCCGACGCACTTCTACTACTTCGGCATGTTCAACGGCATCGGCGTGGTCGAGGGCTTCCGGCGGGCCGGGCGCGAGCTCACCCGTGACACCTACATCAAGGCGGTCGAGACCCTGAACGACTTCGACACCAATCTCGGTGCCGGCCGCGTGACGATCACCGCCGACCAGCACATCGGGGTCAGCAACATGTTCTTCAACGGCCTCGACGAGAAGGGCAACGAGGTCATCTTCACCGCCTACGGCAAGCCGCTGCACTAGGGCGCCACCTCGGCGGCGCGGGAGGGGACGCACCCGCGCCGCCGACGAGGATCCGCCGGCGCCACCCGACGTGGTGGCACCGACGGCGGGGGACGAACGATGCTGGCTCTGCTGCCCCAGCTCCTGGTGAGCGGGATCGCGATCGGCATGCTCTATGCGCTGATCGCGCTGTCCATGACCATCCTGTACCGCGCCACCACGGTGGTGAACTTCGGCCACGGCGACCTGGTCATGGTCGCGGCGTACCTGCTCACGATTTTCGCCGTCAACGCCACCCTGCCCTTCGTTCCCGCCCTGCTGTTGTCGGTCGCGGTGCTGTTCGCGTTCGGCTTCCTGCTCCACCGCGCCTTCATCTGGCCCATCATCCGCGGCCCCCATCTCAGCCTGGCGATGATGGCCATCGCCGTCGGCTACTCCGTGCGTGGTCTGGTGCGTCTCGAGTACGGGCAGGAGGCGGTGCGGATGCCGCGACCGTTCGCAGAGAAGATCTTCTTCGTGAACAACGTCGTCATCACCCTCGACGAGATCGCGTTCTGCGTCGTGGTGCTGGTGATGCTGGTGGCGAGCTACGTGGTGTTCTCCAAGACGCGCTTCGGGCGCATCGTCCAGGCGATGTTCCAGACCCAGCGCGGAGCATCGCTCGTCGGCATCAACGTGATGCAGTA
The DNA here is from genome assembly GCA_024234875.1 of Ectothiorhodospiraceae bacterium. Taxonomy (GTDB): domain Bacteria; phylum Pseudomonadota; class Gammaproteobacteria; order HK1; family HK1; genus JACKNM01. Next base: position 198,838 of record JACKNM010000009.1, read on the forward strand.
CAACAACGTCATCTGGGGCGTCGGCTGCGCGCTCGGAGCCCTGGGCGGCGTCCTGCTCGGCCTGATCCTCATCCTCGATCCCGATGTCGGCGCCTGGACGCTGCTGCGCGGATTCGCGGCCATGACCCTCGGCGGATTCGGCTCGCTCCATGGTGCGGTCGTGGGCGGGCTGCTGATCGGGGTGCTGGAGAAGGTGCTCGGCACCTACGTCTCGACCGCCTTCATCGACATCACTTGCTACCTGGTCATCATCGTCGTGCTCCTGATCCGCCCTCGTGGGCTGTTCGGGCAACACGCGACGCTGCGTGTGTGACGGCACCCAGAGCTCGCGCGGAGAAACCGAGACGATGAGACTCACGCGCCGTGCGTTCTGGCTCCTGCCTCTGCTCGCGTTGCCGCTCCCGCTGGTGTTGAACCAGTACTACCAGTACGTGGTCAACCTGATCCTGGTCTACGTGCTCGTCGGCGTGGGCTTCAACATCGTCGTCGGCAATCTCGGGCAGCTCGCGTTCTCGAACGTCGCCTTCTTCGGGATCGGCGCCTACGCATCGGCCATCCTCACCACCAAGCTCGGGATGCCCTGGTGGCTCACCGTCATCCCCGCAGGCCTGATCGGCGCGCTGGCCGGCTGCGCCGCGAGCATCCCCGCGCTGCGTGGCGTGCGCCTGTTCTACCTCGCCATCATGACGCTGGCGTTCGGCGAGCTGATGCGGTGGTCGTACATCCGCACCCCGGTCCTGACCGGCGGATCGATGGGCCTGAGCGTACCGCCGGCGGAGGTCCTCGGCTGGACGCTGACCCGAGACGACCAGAAGTTCTACGTCTTCCTGTTCATCGTGGTGGTGGTCGTGGTGTGCACGAACCGCATCCTCGAGTCACGGATCGGTCGCGCGTTCCAGGCAATCAAGAACGACGAGAAGGCGGCGGCGGCCATGGCGATCGCGACCAGCCGATACTTCCTCCTCGCCTTCGCGCTGAGCGGATTCGTCGTCGGCATCGGTGGTGCGATGTACGCGGCCCTGGTCGGGCACCTCTCTCCGGAGGCCTTCGACCTCGTCCAGCTCATCCAGCAGTTCGCCATCATCATGGTCGGCGGGCTGGGGAGTCTCGCCGGCTCGGTCCTCGGCGCCATCCTGATCACCGCGACGCCGGAGATCTTTCGCGACTGGCCAGGCTTCGAGGAGCTGATGTTCGGGGTGGTGATCGTGCTGGTCATCATGTTCCTGCCACGCGGACTGGTCAGTCTGCTCGCCAGGATCCACCCGGTGTTCAAGGACCGCTTCTACCAGGACGACTGACGTGGCGTTGCTCGAGGTCGAGGGTGCGACGGTGCAGTTCGGCGGTCTGACCGCCGTCAGCGACGTGAGCTTCACCGTGGAGCCGGGGACCGTGCGCGCGCTGATCGGACCGAACGGAGCCGGCAAGACGACGTTGTTCCGTGCCATCGCACGCGACGAGCAGCTGAGCCGCGGCAGCGTTCGATTCCGCGGCGAGCCGATTCACCAGCTGACACCGAACGAGGTCTCGAGGCGCGGGGTGCGCCGGACCTTCCAGAACGGTGGGCTGTTCGGTGACCTCACCGCCCTGGAGAACGTCCTGACCGGGCTCCACATCGAGATCGACAGCTCCCTGCTCGGCCTCGTCGTGGGCTCCAAGCGCTCGCGCGCATCCGAGCGCGCCGCCACCAGGCGAGCGCGCGAGCTGCTGGAGATGATGGGTATCGGGCATGTCGCCGACCAGTTCGCCCGCGATCTCTCCGGCGGCCAGCAGCGCATGGTCGAGATCGTGCGCGCACTGGCCACCGACCCGCCGTTGCTCCTGCTCGACGAGCCCGCCGTCGGCCTCGCCCCACCGGTGCGGCTGGAGTTGCTCGAGATCATCCGCCGACTGGTGGAGACCCGGGGGACCGCGGTGCTCCTCATCGAGCATGCCATCGAGTTCGTGATGACCGTCTCCGACTCGATCATGGTGCTCAACAACGGCACCCTGATCGCCGAGGGCACACCCGACGAGGTGCGCCAGAATCGCGAGGTGCTGGAGGCCTACCTTGGCCGCTGAACCGCTGCTCCGGATGACCGACGTCGTCGCCGGCTATGGCGACAGCCTGATCCTGCGCGGCGTCAGCCTGGCGGTGGAGAGCCGCGAGATCGTCACCCTCCTCGGCGCGAACGGGAGTGGGAAGTCCACCATCCTGAACACCATCAGCGGCTTCGTGCGCCCCCGAGAGGGAGCGATCGAGATCGCCGGTGCGTCGATCGGGGGGTTGCCACCTCACCGCACGTTCCGACACGGGGTGGTCCAGGTGTCGCAGGCACGCGATCTGTTCGGCGATCTCTCCGTGAGCGAGAACCTCAAGCTCGGCTGCATCGTCCACGGCGACGAGAGTGCCGGACTCGCGCGCGTGTACGACTACTTCCCGCGCCTCGCCGAGCGCCGCTCACAACGCGTCAGCACCATGTCGGGCGGCGAGCAACAGATGGTGGCGTTGGGGCGCGCGCTGATGAGTCAGCCGCGCCTGCTCCTCCTCGACGAGCCCTCGGGCGGACTGTCACCGCGGTTCGTCGAGGAGATCGGCGAGATCGCAAAGCGCATGCGCGCCGACGGCCTGACCATCCTGCTGGTCGAGCAGAACCTGCGCCTCGCGCTGGCGGTGAGCGACCGCTACCTCATCCTGCGCGACGGCAAGGTCGTCGACGGCGGTGACGCGGCGAGCATGCAGGGCTCCCACGAGGACATCGTGCGGCGGATCTATCTCTGAGGCGACGCACGACGCCACCGAGGCGTCGTGCGCATTCGGCGGCCGGGGCGCTCACCCTCGGCAGGCCCCGCATCCGCCAGCGACCGCGCATCCGCCCCCTCAGTCCGACGCCAGACCCTCGAGCTCGGGGTACCGCGCGGCGATGGCTCGAAACGCGGCCCGGACCTCCGCGCCGTCACCGCGCCGCTCTTGCGGAGCCATCGCCTCCAACGCCTCGAACACCCGGTGCTTGACGAAGAACCGCCAGTCCACCGGGAGACGCGCCAGGATCTCGGTGAGCGCGGTGTAGTTCTGCCGGGTCCAGATCCCCTCGAAGGCCACTCGCTCGGCGTTGTAGCCGAAGCCGGTCCGTCCATCGGCGGCGCGCATCTGCGCGCGCAGGGCGTCGGTCGCGTCGACGTCGACGGCGCCGTCGACGATGACCACACCGTACTCGTCCCGTGCCGACTCGACGCCGACGAAGCCACGCTCGACGTCGGCAAGGACCCGGGAAGGCTCACGGTCGAGCGGCGACCCGAAGCCGCCCGCCCCCGACGAGGTGATCCGAATCACGTCGCCAGGACCGATGCGCACCACGTCCGTGTTACCGAGATCCGTCTCGTGATTGGAGTCGGGGTTGAGGAAGAAGGAGGACGGCTTGCCGGCAAATCCCCCCATCGCGCCCCATGGCGTGAACCTGGTGCGGTCGCGGTTGCGCGCGGTGACCACGGTGTTCGGGCTGAACACCTGGAACTCCAGCGTGGTGCCGGTGCCACCGCGCCAACGACCGGCGCCGCCGGAGTCGCACGCGAGCCCGTACCGCAGGATCTTCACCGGAACCTCGGCCTCGTTGATCTCGACCGGCGTGTTCTTCAGGAAGCCGAAGTTGGCCCCCGACCCCTCGGTGCCATCACGGAAGGCGACCGCTCCGGCGCCGCCGGTGATCGGATCGAGGTTGGCCATGATCTTGCGGCCGGTACGGCTGTCGGTGGTGCGCAGGTTGATGAGCGGCCCACCGTCGCCGCAAGCCGCCGGCACCAGATCGGGAAGCGCCTGGGCGAAGGCACCGAACACGCACGACATCAGGCGCATGACGCCGAGACTGCGCATTCCGACCGCGGCCGGGAACTGCGGGTTCACGATCGAGCCCTCCGGCACCACACAGCGCGCCGGGCGCAGCAGTCCGCTGTTCAGCAACACCGTCGGATCCGCGGTGTACATCACGTACATGTACGGAATCAGCAGCAACACGTGGCGCGGGTCACCACCGGTCGGGATGTTCAGCGAGGCGGTGACCTGGGGATCGCTCTCCGAGAAATCGAACTCGATCTCGTCACCGGCGACCCGCATGCTCACCGCCAGACGGCACGGCTTGCCGTCGACCGCGTCCTCGTCCATGTAGTCGGCGAAGAAGTACTCGCCATCGGGAATGCGCCGGATCACGAGGCGCGCCTGCTCCTCCGCGTAGTCGAGCAAGTCCTGGATGCCCTGGCGGAAGGTGTCGATCCCGAAGCGGCGGATCATCTCGTGGACCTTCCGCTCCCCGGTGTGCATCGCCGCGATCTGGGCCTTCAGATCGCCCCAGTTCTGCTCCGGCATCCGCACGTTGAGCAGCATGACGTCGAGCAGCTCCCGGTTCAGCTCGCCGCGTTTGTAGAGCTTCGACGGCGGAAACCGAATACCCTCCTGGTGCACCTCGAAGTTCGCGCGCGACAGGCTCGCGGGTACCGCGCCGCCGACGTCGGTGTTGTGCACGTGGCCGACCGCGAAGCAGACCAGCTCTCCCTGGTGGAAGATCGGCTTCCACAGGTGCACGTCCGGCGAATGGGTGCAGACGAAGCCGCTGTAGGGATCGTTGGTCATGCAGATGTCGCCCTCCTCGTACTCGTCGACGAGGGCGATGGCGCGACCGTAGTCGAGCCCCACGAACCAGGTCGCGCCGAGATCGTACGGGGAGGCGAAGGTCTTGCCGTCCGGGGTGGCGAGCCCGGTGGTGAAGTCCTCGGTCTCCTTGACGAAGGTCGAGTGCGCGGTGCGAAAGAGGGTGTGCGCCATGCTCTCGGTGGCTGCCGCACAGTGGTTGGCGAGGATCTGCAGGGTGATGCGGTCGATGGCCATCAGTTGCCTCCTTCGCCCAGACCGGCGCCGGCGGCGCCGAAGGTGAGGACCAGGTTGCCGAACCGGTCGACGCGCCCGGCATAGCCACCGGGCACGCAGGTGGTGCAGTCACTCTGCGCGATCACGCAGGGTCCGTCGAGGCGGTGGCCGGCTCGCAGCTTCTCCCGAGCATAGATCGGGATCGGCTGGCGGGTGCCGTCGACGAACACCTCGATCGATCGCTCCGGCTCGGCCTGCGCATCCACCGGCTCGGTGGCGGGGATGCGCGGCTTCGGGCTCAGGCCCACGATGACCATACGCAGGTTGATGATCTGCACCGGGGCCTCGCGGTCGGCATGCTCGTAGACCTGCTCGTGCTCGCGATGGAAGGCCTCGGCCATGCCCGCGACGTTGCCCGCGGCGACGTCCCCGGCATCGAGGGTGCATTCGATCTCGAAGGACTGACCCCGATAGCGCATGTCCGCCGAGTACACCAGCCGGTAGTCACCCTGGTAGTGCTGCTCCTCGCGCAACCAGTGCACGGCCTGGCGCTCGAGCTCGGCGAAGCCGTCACGAATGCGCCCGGTGACGCTGTCGTCGAGCTCGATGAACACGGTCGAGATGAAGTCGTTCTTGATGTCCGCGATCAGGCCGCCGAGCGCGCTCAGCACACCCGGTGTCGGCGGCACCACGACGTTCGCCATGCCGAGCTCGCGGGCGAGGAAGCAGGCCATCATCGGCCCGGCGCCGCCGAATGCCTGCATCGCGAAGTCGCGCGGATCCATGCCGTAGTGGGAGACCAGCTTGCTGACCTCCATGTACATGCCGGACACCGCGATGTCGATGATCGCCTGCGCCGTCTCCTCGACGGTCCGACCGATCGGATCCGCGACCGTGCGCAGCGCCTGGCGCGCGCGCTCGACGTCGATGGTGATCGCGCTGTAGCCGAGATCGAACTGCCCGATGTAGCCGAGGGCCACGAAGGCGTCGGTGATCGTCGGTCGCTCGCCGCCGCGGCCGTAGCAGGCAGGCCCCGGTGTCGAGCCGGCGCTCTCCGGCCCGACCTTGAGCACGCCGAGCTCGTCGACCCAGGCAATCGATCCACCACCGGCGCCGATGGAGGTGACCGCCACCGAGGGGATGTAGATCGGGAACTCGCCGATGACCTCCCCGACGCCGTACTGCGGCATGCCATCGCGGATGAACGCGACGTCGGCACTGGTACCACCGATGTCGAGGCTCATGGTGTTGGTGAAGCCGGAGAGGCGGGCGACGAAGCTCGCGCCGATGACCCCGGCTGCGGTGCCGGAGAGAATCATCTGCACGCACGCGCTCTTGCCGAGCTCCGCGCTCATCACGCCGCCGTTCGACTTGGTGACCAGTGGCTCCGCCGGCACGCCGACCTCGGCCAGGGCGCGCTGCAACGAGGTGAGGTAGTGGCTCACCCGTGGCTGCACGTAGCCGTGGATGACCGCGGTGGTGGTGCGCTCGTACTCGCGGATGATCGACCACACGTCGCTCGAGCAGAACACCGGCAACCCGGGCGCGGCACGCTCGACGATGGCCTTGACCTGGTGCTCGTGGGCGGGATTGCGGTAGGCGTTGATCAGCGCGACGACGATTCCCTCCGCCCCCCTCGCCCGCGCCCCGTCGAGCGCGGCGAGGACGCTCGCCTCGTCGACCGGCAGGTCCTCACGACCGTCGGCACGCAGCCGCTCGCGGACCGGGAACACGCGCTCCTTGGTGATCAGGGGCTCGGGGCGCCGCGAGTGCAGCGAGTACGGATCGGGCATCTTCAGCCGTGCGACCTCGAGCACGTCGACGAAGTTCTCGGTCGTGAACAGGGCGAGACGCACGCCCTTGCGCTGGATGACGGTGTTGACGCCGACGGTCGTGCCGTGGGTGAAGTACTCGATGCTCGACGGGACCACACCATAGCGCTCGTGGAGCGCGGCGATGCCGGTCATCACCTCCGAGCCGGGTCGGTCGGGCGTCGACAGCACCTTGAGCGTGTGGAGCTGATTGGTCTCGTCGTCGAACGCGCAGAAGTCGGTGAACGTGCCGCCGATGTCGACACCGACACGATATGCCATGAGCGGCACCCCCCGTGCGAGCCTGTGGTCCAGAGCGCTGGTTGAATGGGGCGCACACCGTTACGGATGGGCGTGGCGGGCGCTCCGCGTAGCGGACTCGCATGCTAATGCGCGCGGCGAGCGCGCGCCACCGATTCCGCGCGCGGGCGCGACCACACCGGACGGGGACGACACGACATGAGGTCGCCGGTCGCGCGCGGCGGGAAGGGACCGCGCCGGGTCCCCTACCTCGGGCAGGCCGGAGTGTGCCTCAGTTGGTCACGCGAGGCGGCGGCGGCAGGTCGAAGGCATCGCCCGGGGCGTCGCCGTCGTTCGCGAGGTGGCGGCGCCGCTGCATGTACGCCTCACGCTGGAAGACGTACGGATCGAGCGCGCTGCGGTCGCGGACGCGAATCGCGGAGTCGAGCCGTGCCCGGGTGTCGACCAGCTTCAGCACCGTGAGCGGCAGAGCCGGCCAGGTTCCGAGGTAGTAGCTCGCGTCGGTCAGGGTGCTTGCCGGGATGTCCGGGAGATCGCGGGTGGCGTTGGGGCCGAAGAACGGCAGCTCGAAATACGGGCCCTCGCCGAATCCCCACACCGCCAGGGTCTGGCCGAGATCCTCGTCGTGGCGCTCGAGGCCGAAGCCGGTGGCGACGTCGGCGATGCCGCCGAAGCCGATCGTCGAGTTCACCAGGAACCGCATCGCATCCTCGGCCGCCTGCGCGAACTTCCCCTGCAAGATGTCGTTCACCACCACGTTCGGGTAGGCCAGGTTGTCGAAGAAGCTGTAGACGTTCTCGCGCACCGGGGCCGGGACGACGTCGGCGTAGACGCGGGCCACCGGCCCGAGAATCGCCTTGTCGAGGGCATCGTTGATGCCGAAGAAGGTGCGGTTGACGGGCTCGAACGGGTCGTACGTCACCTCGTCTTGCATCGGCGACGTCGCGCAACCGGACAGTGCCACCACCGCCAGCCCGACCATCAGCAACGCACGCATCCCACCCATCTCCGATGCTCCCATCGCCCGTCCGGGCGCCGTCGAATCGTCACTTGCCACCGCGCCGCACGACGGGCGAGGTACCCTCGCCGCCGCGGCCGAATCGCGCCCCCGGGCGACTCAGTCCCGCCCCGAGGCGTAGTCCTCGACCTGTGCTCGCAGCCGCGCGAGCAGCGCATCGAAGCCCTCGGCCTTCATAATCGACGCGTACTCGGCGCGCTTGAGCGAAAGATCGCTCACCCCGTCCGCCACCACGTTCACGATCCGCCAGGGCCCGCCCCCGCTCTGCAGCAGATAGTCGAGCTGGACTCGCGTCCCGTCGGCCTTCCTCAGCCAGCTGCGCACCAGCCGGCGCCCGTCGCGCGCCTCCTCGGTCGCGCCGGTCTGGAACGACTCGCCGTCGAAGCCGTCGAAACGCGCCGCGTAGGTCGCGACGGTGAGCGACGCGAAGACACGCCGCATCTGATCGCGTTGCGCCGCGTCGAGCTCGGCCCAGCTCCGACCCATCACCACCATGGTGACGAAGTCGAGGTCGAAGCTGCTCTCGATCACCGGTGCCAGGCGCTCGCGCCGCCCCTCGAAGCCGAGCGCGTCGGCGTCGCGCATCGCAGCCAGCAGGGCGGCGTGCAGACCCTCGACCGTCACCTCCGGCGCATCACCGGCACGTACCGGAGCGGTGAGCAGCATGCACAACGCCCCGACCGCCGCGAGCATGCGCGTCAGGAATCGACCGGGCGTTGCCCGGTGAGCCGGACGGGAGGGCGTCATGGTGGACGAGCTCGGCGAGAACACGCGGCGATTATAGCCGAGCCGCCCCACGCCTCGTGTGACAGCGGGTGGAGCACGTGCGATTACTCACGACCGTAGCGTCGCCCGCGCCACGCCGAGCGCTCACCGCGGTGATAGCGAAGCGCCGAGTCCCAGGTCATCAGCAGGAAGAGCACCCCCGCGATCGGAAGGGTCGCCGCCCGCCACGGCGCGAGCCCGTAGTAGCGCAACAACGGCCGGTATCCGAGCGCACAAGCGAGGAGCGCGACCGCGGCAGCGACGACCGCGAGTGGACTCGACGGCACGACCAGGGACAGCAGCGGCGCGACGAGGACCACCAGCATCGCCACCGTGCACCCGATCAGTGCGAGCGGCGAGTAGCGGAGCTGGGTGTACGCGGTGCGTGCGACCATCCGCCACACCTCACCGAGAGCGAGGTACCGCCGCCGGCTCACCACGCTCGAGGTCAACCCGAGCCATACCGAGTGGCCGCGCCGCTTGACCAGACGTGCCAGGGTGCAGTCGTCGATCAACGCATCGCGCAGGGCCTCGAAGCCGCCGGCGTCGAGCAGCACGTCGCGGCGCACGAGCACGCACCCGCCGGCCGCCGCGGCGACGCGTGAGGAGGGCCGGGCCACCAGCGCGAACGGGTAGAGAAGCTTGAAGAAGTAGACGAAGGCCGGCAGCGTCAGCCGCTCCCAGCGCCCGTCCATCGCCAGGCGCGCCATCAGCGAGATCATCCCCAGCCCACGCTCGCGCAGCGCCGCGCGAAGGGTCGCGACCGTCCCCGGCGCGAGGGTGATGTCGGCGTCGAGCAGGAGCACGAGCTCGCGGTCCGCGTGGTGCAACCCCTGGTGCTGCGCCCAGACCTTGCCGCTCCAGCCGGCCGGCAGCGGCGCACCGGCGACGACGTGCAGATCCGGCAGGTCGCTCGCTCGCGCCACCTCGGCGGTGCCGTCGGCGGACTGGTCGTCGACCACCACCACGGCGAGACCCGGCCCCTGGGCGGCGAGCCCGTCCAGTGTCGCCGGAAGGGTCGCGGCCTCGTCGCGGGCCGGCACCAGTGCCACCACGTCGTCGAGCCGCTCCTCGGCGCGCGTCGGGTCCGCCTCCAGCCGCTCGCGCACCGACCAGGGTCGCCACGGCACGGCCAGCAGCCCGAGCCAGGCGACGGCGGCGAGCAGGGTCGAGAGCGAGAGCAGGCCGTCGATCATCCGCCCCGGCGGCCCGTCACCGGCGGCGCCGGCGTGCTCAGGCGACGCGACGCGAGCCGGCGCGCGCCTTCTCCGCCCCGTCCGCGCCGGGCTCGGCGGTGGCCGCCAGCGTCGGGCCGGTGGGATAGAGGACCTCGGGCTCGGGCGCCATCGGCCCCGACGTCCGCGGGCCGCGCAGCCGCACCCAGAGCGCCTTCAGCGGATTGGTCACCGCGTCGTTCACCGCCGTCGGCTCGAACCCGCAGTGGACCATGCAGTCCGCGCACTTGGGATTGCGCCCGACGCCGTAAGCGCTCCACTCGGTGTCGTCCATCAGCGCGCGAAAGCTCGGCGCGTAGCCCTCGCCCACCAGCAGGTAACACGGCTTCTGCCAGCCGAAGACGTTGCGCGTCGGATTGCCCCAGGCGGTGCACTGATAGGCCTGGTTGCCGGCGAGGAAGTCGAGGTACAGGCTCGAGTGGTTCAGCCGCCAGCGCCGGCGGCGGGCGCGGCCGATGGCGAACACCTCGCGGAAGAGCTGCTTCGAGCCGCGGCGCTGGAGGAACACCTCGCGCTGCGGAGCGCGCTCGTAGCTGAATCCGGGGGCGATGGTCACGCCCTCGACGCCGAGCGACATCATGTGGTCGAGGAAATCGGCGACCTCCTCCGGCGCCTCGCCCTGGAACAGGGTGCAGTTCACCGTCACCCGGAATCCCCGCTCGCGGGCCTGGCGGATCACCTCGACCACGCGGTCGAAGACACCACCCTGACAGACCGAGGCATCGTGGCGGTCGCGATTGCCGTCGAGATGCACCGAGAACGTGAGGTAGGGCGACGGCCGGTAGTCCTTCATGCGCTTGCCGAGCAGCAGCGCGTTGGTGCAGAGGTAGACGAACTTGCCGCGCGCGATCATCCCCTCGACGATGCTCGGCATCTCCTTGTGGATCAGCGGCTCACCGCCGGCGATGGAGACCACCGGCGCGCCGCACTCGTCGACCGCGCCGAGCGCCTCCTCCACGCTCATCCGCCGGTCCAGGACGTGGTCGGGGTAGTCGATCTTGCCGCAGCCGGCACAGGCGAGGTTGCACTTGAACAGGGGCTCGAGCATCAGCACCAGGGGGTAACGGCGCTCGCCGCGCAGGCGCTTGCCGAGGACGTAGAGACCGACCTTGAACTGCTGCCTGAGCGGGACGCCCATCTCGGCTCCTTTGCGGGGTGGCGACGGCGTGGCGCGGACCCGAATCCGGTCCGCGGCCTGCGACACGGCGTGACGACCAGGTAATGTGCATCGGGCAATCGGCCTTTGCAACCGCGCGCCCGGCGTCGCGAGCCGCCGGTGAATTGTTGCAAGTGTCGGACCGCACTCGGAATAATACGCGGCCTGGCCGGTTCCGCCCCAAGCGAGCAAGCCCTCCATGAGCCGCTTTCCCCTCCTCGATCGCATCCACGGCCCGGCCGACCTCCGTGCCCTGCCCGAGCGGCAGCTCGCGGCGGTGGCGGCGGAGCTCCGCGGCTTCCTCGTCGACAGCGTCTCGCGCTCGGGCGGTCACTTCGCCGCCGGGCTCGGGGCGGTCGAGCTCACCGTCGCACTGCACTATCTCTACGACACCCCGGAGGATCGAATCGTCTGGGACGTCGGCCACCAGGCCTATCCGCACAAGATCCTCACCGGGCGGCGCGACCGCATGGCGTCGGTGCGGCAGTGGGGTGGCGTGTCGCCGTTTCCCAAGCGCGAGGAGAGCCCGTACGACACATTCGGTGTCGGCCATGCGGGCACGTCGATCGGCGCCGCCGCGGGGATGGCGATCGCGGCCAGGCGCACCGGCTCGCGGCGGCGCGTGGTCGCCGTCATCGGCGACGGCGGCCTCACCTGTGGCATGGCGTTCGAGGCGCTGAACCACGCCGGGGGCATGGGTCTCGACATGCTGGTGGTGCTCAACGACAACAAGATGTCGATCTCGCCGAACGTCGGCGCCCTCACCAACCACTTCGCCCGCGCGCTCTCCGGCCGCCTCTACGCCACCGTGCGGGAAGGCAGCAAGAAGGTGCTGAGCCACATGCCCCCGATGTGGGAGCTCGCGCGCCGCGCCGAGGAGCACGTCAAGGGCCTGATCGTCCCCGGCACGCTGTTCGAGGAGCTGGGTTTCAACTACATCGGCCCGGTCGACGGCCACGACCTCCCGGCCCTGGTCGCCACGCTGCGCAACGTGCGCGCGCTCGAGGGTCCGCAGCTCCTGCACGTGGTCACGCGCAAGGGCAAGGGCTACGGTCCGGCGGAGGCCGACCCGGTCAAGTACCACGGCATCGGCTCGCCGTTCGATCCCGCGGTCGGGATCGCGCCGTCCTCGAAGTCCAACGCCCGTCCGACCTACTCGGAGGTCTTCGGCGACTGGCTCTGCGACATGGCGAGCATCGATCCGCGCCTCGTCGGTATCACGCCTGCGATGCGCGAGGGCTCCAAGATGGAGCGCTTCGCCGAGCGCTTCGCCGACCGGTACTTCGACGTCGGGATCGCCGAGCAACACAGTGTCACCCTGGCGGCGGGGATGGCCTGTGACGGGCTGAAGCCGGTGGTGGCGATCTACTCGTCGTTCCTGCAGCGCGCCTACGACCAGGTGATCCACGACGTGGTGCTGCAGAACCTGCCGGTGCTCTTCGCGGTCGACCGCGCCGGCCTCGTCGGCGGCGACGGCCCGACCCACGCCGGCGCCTATGACGTGAGCTTCCTGCGCTGCCTGCCGAACATCGTGATCATGACGCCGTCGGACGAGAACGAGACCCGGCAGATGCTCTACACCGGCTTCGTCCACGACGGCCCGGCGGCCGTGCGCTATCCGCGCGGCGGTGGTCCCGGGGCGGTCATCGATCCCGAGCTCCACGCCATGCCCATCGGCAAGGGCCTGGTGCGCCGCGAGGGCAAGGGCATCGCCTTCCTCGCCTTCGGCCCGATGGTGGGGCCCTGTCTCGAGCTCGCCGAGCAGCTGGGGGCGACCGTCGCCGACATGCGCTTCGTGAAGCCGCTCGACGAGGCGCTGGTCTCGGAGCTGGCGGCACGCCACGAGCTGGTCGTCACGGTGGAGGAGAACGCCATCCCAGGGGGTGCCGGCGACGCGGTGGCCGAATGCCTGGCGGCGCGCGATCAGCAGGTGGCGCTGCTCCAGATTGGCCTGCCGGACCGCTTCATCGAGCACGGTTCACGGGGCGAGATGCTACGCGACGCGGGCCTCGACGCCGAGGGCATCCGACAGACCATCGACGCATTCTGCCGCAGCCCGGAGCGGCGAAGACTGCTGGTCAGGCTCGGCGCCTGACCGCTCCGTGACCCGGCACGGCATCCCGGACCGCGCAAGCGCTCCGCGTGGCCCGGGTGCAGCGCAGCGAAACCCGGGGAACGTCGCTCGGCCCCAGGCCGCGCTTGGCGCGGCTTCCCGGACTGCGCTGGCGCTCCGTCCGGGCTACGGTTCCGCGTCGCCCGGGTGCGGCGTAGCGAAACCCGGGGAACGTCGCGCGGCGTCCCGCGACCGGCTCAAGCCGCCTCCATCTCGTGGATGCGCGGCAGCACCTCGGCGCGTGCGCGCTCGATGTCGGCCTGGAAGTCGATCTCGATCCACGGCAGGCCGGTGATGTCCTCGAAGCCGAATGCCTGCGAATCGGCGAGCACCAGGTCGCGCAGCGCCTCCTCGTAGTACTCGCCGCGGCGGCCGGCGGCGAGGTAGGCGTCGGCGGTGTCGGCCAGGCGCACCGCCATCGCCTCGCCGAGCTTGAAGAAACCGACCGACTCGCCGTGGAAGTCGTGGACCAGGTCGGGCGCCACCGCCTTGCGGAACTCGACGATCGCCCCGTCGCGCACGCAGATCTTCACCGGTTCCTCGCCGGGCTCGATGTCGCGGTCGAGGAGGAAGCAGTTGCCGTGCCGGGAGCGGACCAGACGTTCCATCAGCGCGCGGTGGTAGAGCACGTCGGCATCCATCAGCAACACGTCACCGCCGCGTCGCAGGGCGTGCGCGACGCAGGCGAGGGTCACCACGTTGCCCTCGTGGTAGTCGGGGTTGTAGGTGGTGTGGACCCAGCTGCCCACGCCGAGGGCGCGCAGCTCGTCGCGCATCGCCTCGGCCTCGTAGCCGATGCCGACCTCGACCTCGGCCACGTCGAGCGCGCGCAAGCTCGCGAGGTGACGCTCGAGCAGCGAGCGCTCGTCGAATCGAATGAGCGACTTCGGTGGCATGCCGCCGCCGAGACGCATCCCGACACCCGCGGCGAGGATGATCGCGCGCATGAGCTGACCGCTCCGAGTTGACCGCGTGGACGGCGGCGACCACACCCGGTGTCGCCGCCGACGGCCGCGCACTGTAGCCGCCGGTCGGCGCGGCGTACAGGGCGAGCGGCGTCGCACCGGCACGCGCACTTGTGTCGGCGTGCCGGAGAACCTTTAACAGGTTGTCGAAAAAGTGCATCCTGCACGTTTTCGACTCGCTGCGCCGAAGACGCGGTCTCCGGTTTGCTCCTTACAACAAGCACTTACGTTCTTGTTGTAAGCCGGCACGTCCATGTGCCGGGCGCAGGCTGCCGAAGAACCGAGTTCTTCAACAGCCTGTCAATCACCTCCCCCGACGACCGGCGCCCCGTGGATGTCACCCTCATCGAGTCGAGTCGCCGCCATCACCGCACCGTCGCAACCGCTGCCGCTGGTCCGCCACCTCTCGTACCGGGCATCGCGAGTCCTGGTGCGCACCCCGCTCACCCCGAATCAGATCACCTGGACGGCCCTGGCCCTGGGTCTCGCCGCGAGCGTGGCCCTGCTGCGCGGAGACCGCGGCGGTGACCTCGCGGCCGCCGTGCTGCTGGTGCTGTGCTACGTCCTCGACAACTGCGACGGCGAGATCGCGCGCGCGAAATCGCTCTCCTCGACGTTCGGCGCCCAGCTCGACACCGCTGTCGACGCCGTCGTGCACGCGGTGTTCTTCATCGCGCTCGGGCACGCCGAGTGGCGCACCACCGGCCATGTGACCTGGGCCGTGCTCGGGTGGGCCGCGGCCGGTGGGGCGACCGTGAACTACGTCATCGGCCTCGTGCACGACGCCCGCGCCCGGCGGGCGCCGGCCACCGCGGTTCCCCCGCCGGTGCCGGACCCGGCACCGCGTGGCTGGCGCGAGCTGGCGGTGTTCGCGCTGCGCGAGCTGTCGCGAGCCGATTTCTGCTTCATCGTGGTGTTGCTGGCGGCGCTCGACCTGCTGCACCTGCTGCTTCCCGCCGCCGCGCTCGGGGCCCAGGCGTACTGGCTGAGCGGCCTGTGGAGTCGGGCACGGGACTTCCATGTCTGAGACGGTGTCCACTTGGCCACCTGGCTGACGCGCGCGCTGTTCCTCGCGCTGGGGCTCTGGCTGCTGTGGCTGGTGCTCTCCAGCACCGACTTGGGCGCGGTGGTCGACCAGGTGCTCGCCATCGGCCTCTCGGGGCTTGCCCTGGTGGTCGCGATCTACGCGATCGAGTTCGTTGCCGACACCGGCGCCTGGCTGCTCGCCTGTCGCCATGTGCCGGCCAGCCCGCGCTGGCTCGGGCGCCTGCTCGGCGTGCGCCTCGTCGGTGAGGTGCTGAACAGCGTCACCCCACTCGGCGGGTTCGGCGGCGAGCCGGTGAAGGCGTTGCTGCTCAGGCGCCACCACGGCCTCGGCATCGAGGAGACCGCGATCTCGCTGATCCTCGCCAAGACCGCCAATCTGCTGTCGATGTTGCTGTTCCTCGCCGTCGGCTTCGCCTTCGCCCTCGGCGATTCCCGCCTGCCGGCCCCGTACAAGCTGCTCGCGAGCAGCGGCCTGCTGGCGCTCGGGGTCGGTGTCCTCGGTCTGTACGCGGTCCAGCGCCATCGGGTCCCGTCCCGTCTCACCGCCCGCCTCGGTCGGACGCGACTCGGCATCCGCCTGCTCGCGGTGCTGCACCACGTCGAGCGCTTCGACGAGCGCCTGGCGAGCTTCTACGTGGCCGACCGTGCGCGCTTCGCCGGAGCGTTCGGGTTGGCGCTCGCGAACTGGGTGGTCGGCGCGCTCGGGATCTACGCCACCTTCGCGCTCATCGGCCGCCCGGTGAGCCTCGTCGACGCCTGGATCATCGAGACGGTGGCCCAGCTCGTTCGCGCCGCCACGTTCTTCATCCCGGCGAGCCTGGGCGCGCAGGAGGGGGCGTTCGTGCTGCTGCTCGACGCGCTCGCGGGCGACGCCGCCGCCGGGCTCGCAGCGGCGCTGGTGCGCCGCGCGCGCGAGCTGGTCTGGCTCACGTCCGGCGTCGTCGCCGGGGCGCTCTACTCCGCCCGTCTGCCCGGACGCGAGAAGTAACCGGCCTGCTCGAACCAGGCCACCGCATCGTCGATGGCCGCCTGCGCCGGGCGCGTGCGATAGCCGAGCTCGCGCTCGGCGCGCGCGGAGTCGAAGAACATGCGCTTGCGCGCCATGCGCACGCCGTCGACGGTCGCCAGCGGCTCGCCGCGTCCGCTGAGTCGCGCCCACGCCTCGGCGACCACCGCCACCGGCAACACCGCCCCGTGCGGCAGCCGGACCCGCGGTGGCGTGCGACCGGCGGCGCGTGCCACCGCGTGCAGGATCTCGCGCAGGGTGAGGTTCTCGCCGCCGAGGATGTAGCGCTGGCCGGCCACACCATGCTCCATCGCCAACAGGTGCCCCTCGGCGACGTCGTCGACATGGACCACGTTGAGCCCGGTGTCGACGTAGGCCGGCATCTTCCCTCGCGCCGCGTCGAGAATCATCCGCCCGGTCGGCGTCGGCTTGACGTCGCGCGGGCCGACGGGGGTCGATGGATTCACGATGACCACCGGCAGCCCGGCGGCGGCCAACGCGTCGACCCGCGCCTCGGCGAGGAACTTCGAGCGCTTGTAGTGGCCGATCATGTCGTCGAGCCGAACTGGCGTGTCCTCGTCCGCCGGTCGGCCGTCGGTGCGCAGGCCGAGCGTGGCGACGCTGCTGGTGTAGACGATCCGCTCGATCCCGGCGTCGCCGGCGGCGCGGAGCAACGCCTCCGTGCCCTCGACGTTGGCGGCGTAGAGCGGACCCGGGTCACGCACCCACAGCCGGTAGTCGGCGGCGACGTGGTACAGATGCCGCGCGCCGCGCACCGCGGCGGCGAGCGTCGCCGGCGCGGTCAGGTCACCGAGCGCGACCTCGACGTCGAGGCCGGCCAGGTTGCGTCGGTCGCTCGTCGCGCGCACCAGCACGCGAACCGCCTCGCCGCGCGCGAGCAGCCGCCGCACCACCGCCGCGCCGACGAAACCGGACGCTCCGGTCACCAGGGTCGTCATCACTGCTCCTCGGTCCGGCCCCGCCACGCCGCATGCAGCGCCGGCAACACCACCAGCGTGCATGCCAGAGCGAGCGCGAGCCCGATGCTCAACACGATACCCATGCTCGCGGTGCCCGGGTGCGGCGAGAGCGCCAGATTGCCGAAGCCGCAGATGGTGGTCAGTGCACTGACCACGATCGCGCGCCCGGTCACCCCGCCGTCACCGGCTGCCGTCGCCGGCCGCGCGCCACCACCGCTCGTGGCCCCACCGCGCAGTCGGTGGACCATGTGCACGCCATTGTCCACCCCGATGCCGAGCAGCAAGGGCAGCGCGATCACGTTGGCGAAGTTGAAGTCGACGCCGAGGAGCACCATCGCACCGATGGTGAGCAGCCCGGCGAGCAACAGCGGCGATACGGTGAGCACGGTCTCGCGCACGCTGCGCAAGCTCACCAGGAGCAGCACGACGATGGCCGCGAGCGCGCTGGCGAACGCCTGCACGAAGCTCTCGACGACGACGCGCCCCGACTCGAGGTAGACCAGCGGCGTGCCGGTCGCCCCGGGGACCGCCTCGGTGACCGCCCGCACGAAGCGATCGCGCGCGTCGACGGCGTCGAGGTCGTCGCGCGGCGAGGCCTCGACACGCAGGCGACCATCCGCCGCGCGCCATTCACGGGTGATCGTCTCGGGGAGGTCACGGGCAGTGAATGCCTGGGCGTGCATCGCCAACCCGAGGCGCCCGAGCTGACGGGGTAGCGCGGCCACCGCATCACTCGCAAACGCCTCCACCGCGGCGTCGCCGGCATCGCCGAGCACGGTGAGCGCGGCATCGAGTCGACGCGCCGCATCGCCGGCCTCCCCGGTCGCGGACGACAGCCCCCGCGACGCCTCCGACATGCGCGCCAGCGCGGCGCGCGCATCCGTGGCCGGCAGCGCCGGCGCCGGTCTGACCGCGCCGAGGTCGATACCGAGGACGAGGTCGAGGTCGGTGAGCACCGCGAGCTTCGCCGCCTGGTCGGCGGGGACGAAATCATCGAGGGTACGGGTCTCCGCGACCTCCGGCACCGCCTCGAGTCGGGCCCGCGTCGCGTCCACCGCGTCGGGCGCGACGAGGGCCGACAGCGACCACGGATGGACGTCCGGGTCGGCCAGCAGGTCGCGGAACGTCGCGACCGACTCCGCTCCCGGGTCGCGCAGCGCCACCGGGTTGTCGTCGAATCGCGCCGACGGCAGCACACTGCCGCTCAGCAGCCCGACCACCACCACCGCGGCCACCACCCACCGCGGCCGGCGGGTCGCCCAACGCCCCAACCCCGCGACCGGATTGCCGACCGGACGACGCGGTGCCGCCACCTGCATCACCACCAACAGCGCCGGGAGCACGGTGAGGCTCGCCAGCAAGCTGATCAGGACCCCGGTGCCAGAGATGATCCCGAGCTCGGAGACGCCCGCGAAGGCGGTGGGCACGAAGGCGTAGAACCCGACCCCGGTGGTCAGCGCGCAGAGCGCCAGCGAGCCACCGATGTCACGGGTCGCGGCGATTGCCGCCGCGCGCTGGTCACGCCCATCGGCGAGCAGCTCGCGATGCCTGAGTGCGAAGTGGATGGCGTAGTCCACACCGAGACCGATGTAGAGCACCGCGAAAGCGATGGAGATGAGGTTGAGACGCCCGACCGCCGCGGCGGCGAAGCCCGCGGTCCACGTGAGCCCCACCACCAGGGTGACGAGGCTCACCACGGCCAGGCGCACCGAGCCGAGGCCCCAGACCAGCACCACCGCCACCAGCGTCGCGGCCAGCAGCGCCGCCGTCCCCATCCCGGCGCTCACCGTCTCCAGCTCCTCGTGCTCCATCGCGGTCCCGCCGGTGATCCGCACGCGCACACCGGCCGGCACCTCGCGCGCGAGGGCGCGGACGGCCGCCAGCGCCGGGCCGGCGGGGAGGAGATCGCCGTAGTCGAGGCGCGGCTTCACCACCACGAAGCGGCGGCCCTGCTGCGGCGTGTCGCCGGCCAGGAGCCCCTGCCAGGACAGCCACCGGCGCTCGCCGTGCGCGGCGCGCCGGGCGGTCGCGGCGAGCGCGTCGAGCAGCGGCACCAGCCCGTCAGCGTCGACGGTCGCCGCGCTCCCGGCCGCGTCCTCGAGCAGGCCGGCGAGCGCCGCGAGGTCGGGTCCGGCCACGACCCGGCCGAGCACCGGCTGCATCTCGATCAGGCGGTCGGCGAGCTGCTCGAGCTCGGGCAAATCGAGGTAGAGGAGCGCATTGCGCTCGAGGAAGGGATCACCGCCCGGACGCTCGACCCACTCCACCAGGTCGTCGCGGGCCGCGATGCGCTCGGCGAGACGGGCGGCGACGTCGTCGGCCAGATCCGGCGTCGACGCGTCGACCACCACCAGCAGGGTTCCGGAATCGTGCGGGAAAGCCGCCTGCAGGGCGTTGTACTGCCGCCGCCACTCCAGCCGGTCGGAGATCATGTCGGCGGTATCGGTGTCGATGCCGAGGTGCATCGCCGCGTGGCGACCGGCGACGATGGTCATCACCAGCGCGAGCGCGAGGGTGAGCCACGGCGCGCGCACCGCGGCTCCGACCAGACCAGCCGTCAGCTCACCCGGACCGCGCATCGTCGGGAGTTGCTCGCGTCTCGGCGACGGCCGGGCCGTGGTCGCTGCTCAGACCCGGAACACGTAGCGCGCGCCGGGCTCGCGCTCGCAGTCGGGCGGGAAGCTCTTGCGCTTGGCGGCGTAGTACGCCAGGCGGTGGTCGCCGGCCGAGCGCGCGTTGTAGGTCACGTAGAGCACCCGGCGCGGTCGATCGGTCGCGTTCGGCGCCGAGCGATGTGGTGCGTACGAGTCGAAGAAGACGACGTCGCCGGACCGGGTCGGGCAGGCGACGTACTCGATCGAGCCGTCCTCGGGCAACGGCTTCCACATCTCGCCGAGCAGGCCCTCGCGGTGCCGGCCGGCGGCGAGCTCCAGGCAGCCGTTCTCCGGCGTCGTGTCGTCGATGGTGACCAGCGCGGTGACGTGCAGTGGCCCGTAGACGTCCCATCCGGCCTGGACGTCCTGGTGGGCCTTGAAGCCGTCGCTGCCGGGGATCTTGAAGTTGATCTTCTCCTTGAACAGCACCACCGGCTCGCCCATGAGCCGCGCCACCCAGTCGCCGAGCCCGGGTCCCCTCAGCAGCCGATCCATGCCCTCGTGGAACGGGCAGAAGTTCTCGATCCGCGACAGCACGCGCTGGCCCGGAGCGCGCAGCGAGTCCTCGTGGTAGACCATGTGGCGCCCCGGCACCTCGGGCATCGCCGCCAGGTCCTCGGTCCACGCCGTCACCCGGCGCATCTCCTCGGCATCGAGCAACCCCGGCACCACCAGGTACCCGTCACGGTGGAACGCAGCCACCTCGGCATCGGTCGGAAGCGCCGCTCGCATCGCCTGCCACCTCTCCGGTTCGATTCAGTCTCTGGCCGCGGGTGCCAACAGCCCACCCGCCTCGTGAGCCGCGCGCGCGGTCCGGCGCAGACCCGCCAACGCGGCGCGAAACGCGACCCCGAGGCGGACCAGGTCCGCCGCCACGGTCGGTCGGCGGGCCAGCTCCCTCAGCACCGGCCCGACGCGAATGCCGCCCCGTGCGTCCACTGCACTCGCCACCGACGCCGGCAACGACAGCCACAGCGGATCGGCGACCGCCCGCACCACCAGCCACGGCAACCCCGCCGCCCGCGCCAGGCCCGCCACCGCGCCGGTCTCCATGTCGCCGGCGCTGGCGGCATGGTGCAGTCCGAGCCGGCGCTTGTCGGCGGCGGTGCGCACCACCGCGTCCAGCGCGACCAGTCGACCGCCCACCACCGCGCCCGCCTCGCCCAGCACGCGCGCGCTCCAGGCAGCGGTCGCGGCGTCCACCTCGAGGGAGCTCGCGACCTCCCCGGTGCCGCTCAGCACGCGAGCGGGAACGAGCACCGCGCCGGGCGCGAGGGCGGGGTCGAGGCCGACCGCGACACCCCACGAGACCAGCGCCCGCACGCCATCGTCGACCAGCCGCCGCGCGCTGCGCTCGGCCGCCTCCGCCCCGACGCCACAGACCGCGATCCGAAGCCGTCCGCGGTCGAGGGCCGCGAGGGTGGCCGCCTCGGCCTGCAGCGCGCAGACCACTCCGACCGGCCGCCACGCACCACTCACCCCGGGCGCACGGCCCCCCCGGTGAGCGTGCGCTCGAACCGCGTTCGGTAGCGTGCCAACGCCCACAGCGGGAAGTACTGCGAGTAGCCGTGGTACTTCAGATAGAACACCCGCGGAAAGCCGGGGGCAGTGAAATCGTGATCGCACCACAACCCGTCGGGCTGCTGGGTGTCGAGCAGGTACTGAACGCCGCGCGTCACGCCGTCGGCGCGCAACTCTCCGGCGGCCAGCAGCGAGAGCAGCGCCCAGGCGGTCTGGAACGAGGTGGAGACGACGTGCTGCCCGGCGAGCCCCGGGTCGAAGTAGGTGGCGTTGCTCTCGCCCCACCCGCCGTCGGCCCGTTGCATCGAGTACAACCACTCGACCGCGCGCCGGACCATCGGCGCATCGCTCGGTTGGCCCGCGGTCTCCAGCGCGGTCAGCACGCACCACGTGCCGTAGACGTAGTTGGTTCCCCAACGCCCGAACCAGCTGCCGTCCGGCTCCTGCTCCGCGCGCAGGTACTCGAGACCGCGCTCGATCACCGACGCGAACCGCTCGCGGTCCAGGCGCGACAGGAACGTGATGCAACGGGCGGTGACGTCACTGGTGGGCGGGTCGAGCAACGCACCGTGGTCGGCGAACGGAATCTCGTTCAGGTAGTAGTGGGTGTTGTCGACGTCGAACGACGCCCAACCACCGTTGCTCGACTGCATGCCGCAGATCCACTCCGCGGCGCGCTCGATGTTCTCGGCGAAGCCCTCCGGGTCAGCCTGGAGCATGCTCCAGGCGACCACCGGTGTGTCGTCGATGTCCGGGTAGTGGTCGTTGCGGAACTCGAAGGCCCAGCCGCCACCGCGCAACGTCGGTCGCGACCACTGCCAGTCCCCCGGCTCGTCGAGCAACTGCCGCTCGGCCAACCAGTGCAGGCCGTGGAGCACCGGCGGCGTGTCGCCGCGCTGCGCCACCTCCTGCAGCGCGAGGCAGGCGAGCCCGGTATCCCAAACCGGGGACAGACAGGGCTGGCAGTATGCCTCGTGCTCCTTCACCACCAGCAGCTTCTCGAGCGCGCGCCGAGTCTGGTGCCGGTAGGGGTGGTCGGGGGGATATCCGATCGCCGCCAGCATCTCGTGGGCGTTGACCATCGCCGGAAAGATGCCGCCGAGCCCGTCGTCCCCGTTCAGGCGCTCGACCACGAACGACTCTGCCCGAGCGACCGCGGCCGAGCGAATCGCGCGCGGCACCAACGGCTCGACCAGGCGCCCGACCAGGTCGAGGGCGCGGAACAACCGGTTCAGACCGGACCGTGCCGGGAACCAGTCACGCTCCTCGGTCGGCGGGACCGTGAACAGCTCGGCGATGCTCACCTGGCGTGGATTGGCGGCCCGGGGCTTGAGGGTGCACAGCACGAACAGCGGCACCATCACCGTGCGCGACCAGTAGGAGACCTTGCGGATGTGGAAGGGGAACCACTCCGGCAACAGCACGATCTCGACTGGCATGAACGGCACGGCCCGCCAGGGAATCTGCTCGAACAGCGCCAGCGCGATGTGGGTGAAGACATTGGCGCGTGCCGCGCCGCCGGCGGCCAGCACCGCGGCGCGCGCTCGGGCCATGTGGGGCTCGTCCGGATCGTCGCCGATGAGCTTCAGCGCGAAGTACGCCTTGACGGTGCAGCTCAGATCGAAGTCGCCGCCGGGATAGAGCGACCAGCCGCCATGCTCCTCCTGATGGTCCCGCAGGTAGACACCGATGAGACGCTCGAGCGCCGCGTCCACCTCGTCCATGAAGTGCATCATCATCACGTACTCGGACGGGATGGTGCAGTCGGCCTCGAACTCCATGCACCAGTACCCGTCCGGGTGCTGACGGTCGAGCAGCGCATCCGCGGCGCGCGCGATGGCGCGGTCGAGCCAGGAGTCCGAGCGCGTACGGGCGGGCCCGGCCGCTCCGCCGGTCGCGGCGTCACCCGCCTGACGCAGTGGTTGCACGCTCATGTCGATGGTCGTTCCCAGTGGCTCGGTGCGACGGCCGGTCGCCGACGCGTCATCCGATGTGCCGATCTCGATCCCACGGGCGCCGGCTCAGATGGTGAGTGCGCGTGGGCGCACCTCGACCCCCGGCAAACCACGGGTCAGGGCGTCGAACAGGGTGCGCAGGACCGCGTCGTGACGCACCGTGAGGCGCGTCACCGCCACCGTGAGCCGGACGCTGCGCCGCGAGATCTTCACCTCGCGACCGGAGCGGAAGCCCGGATTGCGATGGATGCGGCGCAGGGTCAACACCGCCATTCCGATCGCCCACAGGCAGAAGCAGCGAATCCCGCGCTCGTCGCGCGGGATCAGCAAGGTGTAGCTCAGCGCGTTCGCGAGATGACCGCGGGCGATCCCGACCAGCTCGTCGAGCGCCTCGACGAGGCGCGCGTCACGCCCCGGCGCGAGGTGCTCGAGGTCGAGGCCCACACGCTCGAACAGGTCACGCGGCAGCCAGCACGCGCCGCGCGCCCGGTCCTCCCACATGTCCTTCAGGATGTTCGTCATCTGCAGCCCCTGGCCGAACGAGACCGCGAGCTTGCGCAGCCCGCTCCCGTTCGCCTCGATGTCGGGGCTGTAGTCGCAGAACAGCTCGGTCAGCATCTCGCCCACGACGCCGGCGACGTGGTAGCAGTACCGGTCCATCTCACCCTGGTCGGCGAGTCCACCGAGGCTCGCCGCCTGTTGGAACTCCGCCATGCCGCGCGACATCACCCGCACGCAGCGCTCGAGGGCGCGCTGCTGGCGCGGCGTGAACCCACGGGTGACTCGGATCACCCGCGCGCACTCCGCCACCAGCTCGCGCTCGGCGGGCGACATCGCGGCGTCGAGCCGCGGATGGAGCGCGGCGGCGAACGCATCGGCCGGCTCGCCGGCCCCGACGACGGCGATGAACCGCTCCGCGAAGCCGCGCTTCTGCGCCACATCGAGGCTCGGAGCGTCCTCGATGGTGTCGGCGATACGACAGAGCAGGTACGCGTTCGCCACCACCGCTCGCAGGCCGGGCGGTAGCTGGGGAATGGTCAGTGCGAAGGTGCGCGACACCCCCTGTAGGGCGCGCGCCTGGTAGGCGAGATCCTCGCTCGACGCCTGCTCGCTCGAGACCGAGGTCGTCATTCGCTCCCGTCCACAGTGCGTCCCTCTCGCCGGCGTGGGCACGCTCGCCCGGGCGGCGGCGCGGCCGCAGACGAATGCGACGCCATCCGCCGTAACCCGCCCCTGCGGGGGTCCGACCTCCCGGGGACCGCCGGCCATCGGCACTCGCCGTCGACGAGCGCGGTACGGCCTGCACCGCGGCACGCCGGCGCGACCGAGAACCCGGCGGCGAACGACGCGGAGCGGCCCGAATCGCGACCTGACTCGGCCGTCGGGACCGCGGTGGCGAAGTATAACCCCATGCGGATCGACCGTCATGAACGCCCCCCGGTGCCGGAGCGCCGGCACCGGGAAGGCGCCTCCAGGCCCGTCGAGCTCAGGGCAGGAAGACGGTGGAGCCGGTGGTCCGACGCCCCTCGAGCGCCCGATGCGCCTCGGCCGCGTCCGCCAGCGGGAAGGTCTGCTTGATCTCGATCTTCACCGCCCCGCTCGTCACCACGTCGAACAGCGCGCGGGCGCTCGCCCGCAGGTCCTCCTTGGTGGCGGTATAGGTCATCAGGGTCGGGCGCGTCACGTAGAGCGAGCCCTTGCCGGCGAGGATCCCGAGGTCGACGCCGTCGACCTTGCCGGAGGCGTTGCCGAAGCTCACCAGCAGGCCCCGCGGACGCAGGCAGTCGAGCGAGCCGACGAAGGTGTCCTTGCCGATCGAGTCGTAGACCACCGGCACGCCCTTGCCAGCGGTGATCGCCTTGACCCGATCGGTGAAGTTCTCGCGGGTGTAGACGATGGTGTGGTCGCAGCCGTGGGCGCGCGCGAGCTCGGCCTTCTCGTCCGACCCGACGGTGCCGATCACGGTGGCGCCGAGGTGCTTGGCCCACTGGCAGGCGATGAGCCCGACACCGCCGGCGGCGGCATGGATGAGGATGGTGTCGCCCTTCTTCACCTCGTAGGTGCGGCGCAGGAGGTACTCGACGGTCATGCCCTGGAGCATCATCGCCGCGGCGGTGCGCTCGTCCACGCCCGCCGGCAGCTTCACCAGCCGGTCGGCGGCGATGAGCCGCTCCTGGGCGTAGCCACCGAGCACCCCGGCGTAGGCGACGCGGTCACCCACCGCGAGCTCGGTCACGCCGTCGCCGACCGCCTCGACGGTTCCGGCGCCCTCCATGCCAGGGACGAATGGCATCTGCGGGGCCGGGTAGAGACCGGTCCGGAAGTAGACATCGATGTAGTTCAGCCCGACCGCACTCTGGCGGATGCGCACCTGTCCCGGGCCGGGCGCACCGACCTGGACCGATTCCCACTTCATCACCTCCGGCCCGCCGACCTGGTGGACCTGGATTGCCTGCGTCATTGGATGCCTCCGCTGTCGTCGCCGGGTGGCGAAACGAGAAAGGGTACTCGCCCACCCCTTGTGATGGTAGCCGCCACGGTGGACAACCCCGCGGGGCGCTGCGTAGAGTCCGCTGCCCACGCCATCCACGGGCGCCGTCCATGCCGCAGCCATCCGTCCCCGCCCCCACCGCCGGTCGCTGGCAGTTCTGGATCGACCGCGGGGGGACGTTCACCGACGTCGTGGCGAAGACCCCGAGCGGCGAGCTGCGCACGCACAAGCTGCTGTCGGAGAACCCCCAACGCTACGAGGACGCGGCGGTGGAGGCGATCCGTCGCCTGCTCGACGTCGCCGACGGCAGCCCGATTCCCGCCGGTGACATCGAGGCGGTGAAGATGGGGACCACGGTCGCCACCAACGCGCTGCTCGAGCGCAAGGGCGAGCGCACGGTGCTGGTGATCACGGCCGGGTTCGGCGATGCGCTGCGCATCGGCTATCAGGCGCGCCCCGAGCTGTTCGCGCGCGAGGTGGTCAAGCCACAGGCACTCTACGAGCGCGTGGTCGAGGCCGACGAGCGGGTCGGCGCCGACGGCGAGATCCTCCGTCCACTCGACCGCGAGCGGCTGCGCGCGGACCTCGCCGCCGCCCACGGCGCCGGCATCCGCGCCGCCGCGATCGTGTTCCTCCACGGCTACCGACACGTCGAGCACGAGCGCGCCGCTGCCGCCATCGCGCGCGAGGTCGGCTTCACCCAGGTCTCGGTGTCCCACCAGGTGAGCCCGCTGATGAAGCTGGTCGGGCGTGGCGACACCACCGTCGTCGACGCCTACCTCTCGCCGATCCTGCGCCGCTACGTCGATCGCGTCGCCTCGCACCTGCAGGGCGCGCGCCTGATGTTCATGCAGTCGAACGGCGGTCTCACCGACGCCGGACTGTTCCAGGGCAAGGACAGCATCCTCTCCGGCCCCGCCGGGGGCATCGTCGGCGCGGTGCGCACCAGCGAGATGGCCGGCTTCGACCACATCATCGCCTTCGACATGGGCGGCACCTCGACCGACGTCTCCCACTACGCCGGCGAGTACGAGCGCGCCTTCGACACCCTGGTCGCCGGGGTGCGGCTGCGGGTGCCGATCATGCGCATCCACACCGTCGCCGCCGGCGGCGGCTCGATCTGCCAGTTCGACGGGCTACGCTACCGCGTCGGGCCGGAATCGGCCGGAGCCGATCCGGGCCCCGCCTGCTACCGCAACGGCGGCCCGCTCACCGTCACCGACTGCAACGTGATGGTCGGAAAGCTGCGCGCGCGCTTCTTCCCGGCGGTGTTCGGCCCGACCGGCGAGGACACCATCGACGAGGCGGTGGTCCACGAGCGCTTCGCCGCGCTCGCGGCGCGCATCGCCGAGGCCACCGGCGACACCCGCAGCCCGCGCGAGGTCGCTGACGGGTTCCTCCAGATCGCGGTCGAGAACATGGCCAACGCGATCAAGAAGATCTCGGTGCAGCGCGGCTACGACGTCACCCGTTACACGCTGTGCTGCTTCGGCGGCGCCGGCGGCCAGCACGCCTGCCTGGTGGCCGACGCGCTCGGCATGGAGCGGATCTACATCCACCCCTATGCCGGCGTGTTGTCGGCCTACGGCATGGGACTGGCCGACGTGCGGGCGCTGCGCGAGCGCGCGGTCGAGGCGGTGCTCGACGACGACCTGGTCGCCCGCCTCGACGACGCGTTCGCGGCCCTGGCCAGCCAGGCCGGCGAGGAGCTGGCGGCGCAGGGTATCGCCCCCGAGCGCACCACCGTCCTGCGTCGCACCCACCTGCGTTACGAGGGCACCGACTCCGCCCTGATCGTCACCGCCGGGGACCGCGCCACCGTGCTCGCGCGATTCGAGGCCGCGTACCGCGACCGTTACGGCTTCACCATGCCCGAGAAGCGGCTGGTGGTGGAGGCGATCTCGGTCGAGGCGGTCGGCGAGACCGAGCGCGTTCCCGCCGCCGCGCCCGCGAGCGAGGCGGCCGACGGCATGCCCGAGCCGGTCGACCGCGTCGAGGTCTACACCGCGGGGCGGACCTGGGACACCGCAGTCCACGACCGCGCCCGGCTGCGGCCCGGTCACGTCGTCGACGGACCGGCGATCGTGCGCGAGGACAATGCGACCACCGTCATCGAGCCCGGTTGGCGCGCCGAGGTCACCGCGCTCGACCACCTCGTCCTCACCCGCACCGAGCCCCGCCCCGGCCGTCAGCTCCTCGGCACCGAGGCCGACCCGGTGATGCTCGAGGTGTTCAACAACCTGTTCATGAACATCGCCGAGCAGATGGGCGCGGCGCTCGAGAACACCGCCTACTCGGTGAACATCAAGGAGCGGCTGGACTTCTCCTGCGCGGTGTTCGACGCCGGCGGCCAGCTCGTCGCCAATGCCCCGCACATGCCGGTGCACCTCGGCTCGATGAGCGAGAGCGTGCGCGCGGTGATTCGCTCGCGCGGCGACCGCATGCGCCCGGGCGACGTCTACATGCTGAACGACCCCTACCACGGCGGCACCCATCTCCCGGACGTGACGGTGATCACCCCGGTCTTCGACGCCGCCGGCGAGGGCATCCTGTTCTTCGTCGGCTCGCGCGGGCACCACGCCGACATCGGGGGGACCACGCCCGGCTCGATGCCGGCCGGCAGCCGGCACATCGAGGAGGAAGGCGTCCTCATCGACGACTTCACGCTGGTGGAGGACGGGCACCTGCGCGAGGCGGAGACGCTCGCGCTGCTCGGCTCGGGCCGCTGGCCGGCGCGCAACCCGCAACAGAACCTGGCCGACTTGAAGGCCCAGATCGCGGCCAACGAGAAGGGCGTGCGCGAGCTCGGGGCGATGGTGGATCATTTCGGCCTCGACGTGGTCCGTGCCTACATGCAGCACGTCCAGGACAACGCGGCGAGCGCGGTGCGCCGCGTGCTCGGCGTGCTGCGCGACGGTCACTTCCGCTATCCCCTCGACGACGGCACCGCGATCGAGGTGCACGTGAATGTCGACCAGGCCAACGGCCGCGCGCGCATCGACTTCACCGGGACGTCACCGCAGCACCCGAGCAACTTCAACGCCCCGGCGGCGGTGTGTCGCGCTGCGGTGCTGTACGTGTTCCGCACCCTGGTCGACGACGCCATCCCGATGAACGACGGCTGCCTCGCGCCGCTCGAGATCGTCATCCCCGAGGGGTCGATGCTGCGTCCCGGCTACCCGGCGGCGGTGGTCGCCGGCAACGTCGAGACCTCGCAGTACGTCACCGACACCCTCTACGGCGCGCTCGGGGTGATGGCGGCGGCGCAGGGAACGATGAACAACTTCACCTTCGGCAACGCGCGCCACCAGTACTACGAGACGATCTGCGGCGGCGCCGGCGCCGGCCCGGGCTTCGACGGCTGCGACGCGGTGCACACCCACATGACCAACTCGCGCCTCACCGATCCGGAAGTTCTCGAGTGGCGGTTCCCGGTACGGCTCGAGACGTTCCACGTCCGCCACGGCAGCGGCGGCCGGGGCCGCCATCGCGGCGGCGACGGGACGGTGCGGCGGATCCGGTTCCTCGAGGCGATGACCGCCTCGATCCTCTCCGGTCACCGCGAGGTGCCACCGTACGGCATGGCCGGCGGCGAGCCTGGCGCGGTGGGGCGCAACCGCGTCGAGCGCGCCGACGGCACGGTCGAGACCCTGGGGGGTACCGCGACGGTGGAGCTGGCGGCCGGCGACGCCTTCGTCATCGAGACGCCCGGCGGCGGCGGCTACGGCAAGGCGGACGACGCTTGACCGACGAGCCGACACCCGGCGGGAAGGTCGGCGCGTATCACGGTCCGCGCTGGCTGCGAGCCACGCTGTATTCCCGGGACGGGCTGCTGGCCGCCTGGCGCGGCGAGCAGGCGTTCCGCGAGGAGGCGGTGGCCGCCGCGGTGCTGATCCCGGTGGCGGTGGCGCTGCCGATTCCGCTCGTCCACCGCGCCGCGCTGGTGGTCTCGGTGCTCGCGGTGCTGGCGGTCGAGCTGCTGAACTCGGCGGTGGAGGCGGTCGTCGACCGCCATGGCGAGGCCCCGCATCCGCTCGCCAAGCGGGCCAAGGACATGGGCAGCGCGGCGGTCCTGATGACCCTGGTGGGTGCCGCCGTGATCTGGGCGGCGGTGCTCGCCGAGTGGCTGCTCTGAACGGGCGAGCCCGGCATCACACCCCACCCCGTTCCCACCACCGTTCCCGGAACCACCGCGGCGTCCCGGCCCGTTCCGAGCCCGCCGTACAATGGCGCCTCCTCGTCCCAACGCGATCTCAGGAGACCCCATGCTCTACTCCATCGGCGACAAGCATCCGAGGTGCCTCGGCGATTACTACGTCGCGCACAACGCCACCGTCATCGGCTCGGTGGTCCTCGGTCACGATGCCAACGTGTGGTTCGGTAGCGTGCTGCGCGGCGACAACGACGTCATCACCGTCGGCGACAACGTCAACATCCAGGACGGCTCGGTGCTCCACGTCGACGAGGGGTTCCCGCTGACCCTGCACCGCAACGTGAGCATCGGCCACAAGGTGATGCTCCACGGCTGCACGGTGATGGAGAACAGCCTGATCGGAATCGGCGCCATCGTGCTGAACAGCGCGGTGATCGGGCCGAACTCCCTGGTCGGCGCGAACTCGCTGGTGCCGGAGGGCAAGGAATACCCGGAAGGGTCGCTGATCCTCGGCTCGCCGGCCCGCGTGGTGCGCAAGCTCACCGACGAGGACATCGCCGGGCTGAAGCGAATCTCCGAGCACTACGTCGAGAAGTCCCGCCTCTATCGCAGCTCGCTGCGAGCCTGGGTGCCCGGGGACTGAAGCCCGGAACGGGGACTGGCTCCGGCGCCGTGAGGCGCTGGTGCCTGTCCCCACCAGCGCGCGACGGAGACAGGCACCGCCCCCTCCCCTCAGCCCTGGCTCTCGACCAGGCGCTCCACCAGCATCGGGATGCGATCGGCCTCCAGGTTCGCGAACGCGAACCGCAGGTACGGCTCCTGCCCGGGACCGAACATCTCCCCGGGCACGCAGAGCACCGCGTGCTCGCGGGCGAGGCGCTCCGCCACCGCAGTCGAGCCCACGCCCTCGAACGGGTGGCGGACATAGGCGAAGTAAGCGCCGGCGCTGACCAGCCGGTAGCCCAGTCGGTTGTCACCGAACGCGCGGTCGAGGGTGGCCATGCGCGCGCGCATCAGGGCCGCCTTCTCCGCGCGCCAGTCCGCCAGATGGGTGACCCCGTAGAGCGCCGCCTCCTGACCGATGCGCGACGCACAGATGGCGACGCAGTCCATCAGCTTCTCGATCTCCGCGAGCAGCCGCGGGCCACCGACCACCGCCCCGACCCGGTAGCCGGCCAGACTGTAGGACTTGGAGAAGCTGTGGAGCTGGACCAGCGTGTCGCCCCAGCCCGGCTCGCCGAGGATGCGATGCGCGGGGCCGGGGCGGGCGCGGAAGTCCTTGTAGGTCTCGTCGAGGACCAGCGCGATGCGCCGCTCGCGCGCGAGCGCGAACACCGCCTCCAGCAGCGCCGGCGGATACTCGGCCCCGGTCGGGTTGCTCGGGCTCACCAGCACCACGGCCCGCGTGCGGCTCGTGATCGCGGCGGCGACTGCCTCGACCGTCGGCACCCCGCCCCGGTCGGCGGCGAACGGCAGCGGCACCGCGCGAATGCCCTGCATGTCGAGCCACATGCGGTGGTTGAAGTAGTACGGCAGCGGCAGGACCACCTCGTCACCGGGTCCGGCGAGCGCCGACAGCGCCACGCAGAACGCCTGGTTGCAGCCGGCGGTGATGGCGACGTCGGTCGGCGCGAGCGCCGCCCCGTAGTCCTCGCAGAGATGCGCCGCGAACGCCTCGCGCAGCGCCGGCAATCCGAGGATCGGCGCGTACAGCCCGGTATCCGGTCGCCGGCTGACCGCCGCCACGTGGTCGATCAGGGCATCGGCCGGAGGGTAGCTCGGAACCGCCTGGGCGACGTCGAGCAGCGGCCGCTCCGCAGTGAACGCACGCCCTCGGACCCAGCTCTGCACCGCCGCGATGGGCGGCGCCGCGACGCCGGCCACCGCCGGGTTGAGAGAGAACGTCATCGCTCGCACGCTCGCTGACGGAAGTGGCCGGGAAGCTTAGCAGCCGGACGTCCGGGCACGACACCGGTGCGATCGGCGGGGCGGCACCATCCGGGTAGGGGCGACGTTCGGGGAAACCGGGTCGGGGCGTCCGGGAAAACGCCCCGGTAGGGGCGGCCCGCCGCGGCCGCTGCGGTCATGGCGCGGCACCGCCATCGCCAGCCAGGGCGGGCACGCGGCCCGCCCCTACAGCGATGGCGTCAACGCGCCGCGATTCGTCCCGGCGCGAGTCTCGGGTCGGCCAGCATCTCCGCGCAGGCCATGGTCTCGACGTGGTCGACGCCGCGGGCGGTGAGGGCGACCGCGAGGTCCGGGTCGACGATCTCCCACGCCGCCCATTGCCACGGGCCAGGCCATGGCGCCGATCCGTCGGCCGGGAGATCGCGGTGGTCGACCAGCAGGTGCTCGGGCGCAATGGCGTCGGCGAGGCGGCGCTCGTCGGCGTCGTAGTGATCGAGACACCAACCGACGGCCGGTGCCCCCAGGCGGCGCGCGGTGAGCACGGCGCGCTCGACGAACGAGATGAGCACCATTCGCTCACCGAGCGGGCGCGCGATGTCCAACACCCGCTTCACCGTCGCGTCGACCCCGTGCACCTCGGCCGACTCGCGCTTGATCTCCACGAACACGGTGGCCCGCGGCCAGTCGGCGAGGCGCTCGACGGTCTCCGCCAACGAGGCGAGCGGCACGTGACCATGGCGCGGACCGAACCGGTCGGGCTCGCCCACGCTCAGGGTGCGCGCCTGCGCGAAGTCGATCGCGCGCACGTCGAGGTCGAGGCTCGCGGTGCGCTCGAGGCTGGCGTCGTGGATCACCACCGGAACCCCGTCGCGGGTGAGCTGGAGGTCGAACTCGATGGCCGGGACACCACTGGCCAGCGCGCTCTCGAGCGCGAGCCAGGTGTTCTCGGGGAAGCGGCTGGCGTGCCCGCGGTGTGCGATCAGGGACGGGACGGGACCATCTGCCATGGGATGCGGCACCGATGACGACAAGGCGCCAAGCGAACGACGCCGGTGCGCATGCTGTCAAGAGCGCGCGCGAGTGGCTCTCCCCACCGGCGCGATCGGCCCACTCGGTCGGCGCCGCCGGGGGTCGCTCAGATCATCGCGTGGCGGACCTTGGCCGAGACCCATTCGCTGACCAGGACGGTGGCCAGGATGGCGAGCAGGATCATGGACACCTGGGTCCAGGCGAGGTTCGCGATCGACGCATCGAGCTGGATCCCGATGCCCCCGGCCCCGACCAACCCGAGCACCGTCGACTCGCGGATGTTGATGTCCCAACGGAACACCGCGATGCCCGCGAGCGCCGGCATGATCTGCGGCACGATGGCGTAGTCGAGCACCTGCACCCGCCCGGCCCCGGTCGCGGTCACCGCCTCGACCTGACTCTCGTCGATCTCCTCGATCGCCTCGTAGAGGAGCTTGGCGCAGAAGCCGACCGAGCGCAGGCCGATGGCGATGACCCCGGCAAAGACCCCGGGCCCGATGATCGCGACCAGCATCAGCGCCCAGATGAGCGAGTTGATGGAGCGCGAGGAGACGATGACGAACAGCGCCAGCGGGCGCACCAGCAACCGACTGGGAGTGGTGTTGCTGGCGGCGCAGAACGCCACCGGCACCGCGATGATCAGGGCCATCAGGGTGCCGAGGGTGGCGATGTTCATGGTGTCCCACAGCGGCCGCCAGAGGCTGTCCATGTAGGACCACCTCGGCGGCACCATGCGCTCGAGCAGGTCTGCCGCCTGCTCCGGCCCGTCGAGCACGAACATCCAGATCGTCTTGCCCGACATCTCGCGCCAGCACCAGGCGAAGATGGCGACGCCGACCAGCCACCCGAGCCAGATCACGAGCCGGGCCTGGACCGACCGCCGTCGCCACTCGCGCGCGAGCCCCGTCCCCACGACCGGCATCACTGCACCTTCCGACGTAGCCAGCTCGAGCCGTACTCGAGCACCATCACCACGGCGATGATGAAGATGAGGATCGCCGCCGCGGTCTCGTACTCGTAGCGGTCGAAGGCGGTCAGCAGGGTGGCGCCGATTCCACCTCCGCCCACGATCCCGACCACCGCGGACTCGCGGAAGTTGATGTCGAGCCGGTAGAGCGCGAGACCGATCATGCGCGGCATGACCTGCGGTTGGACCGCGTAGTTCAACCACTGCCACCAGCTCGAGCCGGTCGCGCGCACTGCCTCCGCCTGGCCGGGGTCCATGTCCTCGATGTCCTCGGCGAGGAGCTTGGCGTAGAAGCCGACGGTGGCGAGACTCAGCGCGAGAAAGCCGGCGAAGGGACCGAAGCCGAACACCTTGACGAAGAAGATCGCGAGGATCACCTCGGGGAACGTTCGCGCCAACGCGACCACCGCGCGGCAGCCGAGGTAGACCGGAAGCGGAGCGAGGTTACGCGCGGCGCCGAGCCCGACCGGAATCGAGATGAGGACCCCGACCACGGTCGCGGTCACCGTCATCCACACGCTCTCGAGCAGCCCCTCGGCGATGGCGCCCCAGCGGGTGGTGAAGTCGGGGGGGAAGAAACCCGAGAGGAAGCGCTGACCGCGCGGGATGCCGTCGAGCACCCGCGCCCAGTTGACGTCGATGCTGGCCAGCGCGAGCACCAGGTAGACCAGCGCGCCGATCAGGAGGCCCCAACGCAGGCGCGGGTCGGCGATCAGTGGCGGCTTGCGCCAGGTGCGCGCCGCCGTGCTCATCGCCTCCCCCTCGCCGTGCGGGCAGTGAGACCCGACGGCCGTGCGCCGGCTCGGGAGACCGCGCCGCCGGCACCACGCCCGGACATCGGTGGCCGACGACTCACAGGCCCGAGACCACGTCCTCGTCGCGCGTCGGCCCGGAGCGGCGGTGGTGGGGATGCTCGCCCACCTCGATGTCCGCCTCGGCCTGTCCTTGCGCGTCGCCTTCCTCGTCGACGGGGCGAATGGTGGCCGACCAGTCCTCCTCGCCGTAGATCTCGGTGAGCACGTCACCGGTCAGCCCGTCCGGTGTGCCGTCGTAGACCACCTCGCCGAGGCGCAAGCCCACCACCCGCTCGGCGAACATCTGCGCCAACAGCACGTCGTGGATGTTGATGATCGCGGCCAGCCCGCGCTCGACGCAGAGCTCCTTGACCAGGCGCATGATCTGGCGTGAGGTCTTCGGGTCGAGACTCGCCGTCGGCTCGTCGACCAGCAGCAGTTGCGGGTTCTGGATGAGCGCACGCGCGATACCGACGCGCTGACGCTGCCCGCCGGAGAGCTCGTCGGCACGCTTGTCGACCATGTGGTCGAGCCCGACGCGCTCCAGCAGGCGAAACGCCTCGGTGACGTCGGATTGGGGAAAGCGGCGCAGGAAGCTGCGCCAGAAGCTCACGTACCCGAGCCGGCCGGAGAGCACGTTCTCCATCACCGTCAGGCGCTCGACCAGGGCGTACTCCTGGAAGATCATCCCCATCCGGCGGCGGGCGCGCCGCAACGCGCCAGCGCCGAGACCGGTGATGTCGACACCGTCGAGGCGCACGCTACCGCCGGTCGGCTCGACCAGCCGGTTGACGCAACGGATGAGGGTGCTCTTGCCGGCGCCCGAGGGGCCGATGAGCGCCATCACCTGCCCACGCGGGACGGTGAGACTCACGCCCTTGAGCGCGAGATCACCGGTGCGGTAGCGCTTGGTCAGCCCCTCGAGAACCAGCAGACCGGGATCGCTCACGAGCACGTCCCCGGTCCGCCGGACCGCGTCCTCTCCACGACGCGCATCTCGAGACGCCGCGCCGACGACGTCACTTGCACTCGTACTTGACGCCGTTGGCGGTGTCGATCTTACGAATCACGTCCCAGTCGAACTTGTGGACGATGGACACGAAGCCGTCGGCCTGCTTGCCGAACTCGCTGGCGAGCGTCGTGCCCGTCCAGTCGAAGCCGAAGAACGCCTGCTTGATCTTCGCCACCAGGGCGGGATGCAGGTTGTGGGCGTGCCCGTAACCGGTGGTCGGGAAGGTCTGCGACCGATAGATGGTGCGCACCTGCTCGCGCTTGATCACCTCGCGGTCGACCATGCGGTTCAGCACCGAGTTGGCCACCGCCGCGGCCTCGTAGTCCTTGTTGGCCACGCCGAGAATCGAGTTGTCGTGCTTGCCGGAGAACGTGGTCTTGAAGTCCTTGTCGGCCTCCATCCCGAACTCGGTCTTGAGCAGCGCGGACGGCGCCTTGAAGCCGGAGTTCGACGTCGGCGAGGTGAAGGCGAGGGTCTTGCCCTTGAGGTCCGACGGGGTCTGCGCCGGGCTGTCGGCGGGGACGATGATCTCCATCTCGTAGCCGACGACCTTGCCCGCCTTCGACATGCTCGCGAACGGCACGAAGCCCGAGCAGCTCACCGCCACCGGATTGCCACCGGTGTTGATGCCGGCGACGTGGAGGCGGCCGGAGCGCAGCGCCTCGTACTGCGCGGCATTCGACTGCACCGGGAAGAACACGACCTTCTTGCCGGTCACCTTCTCCATGTGCTTGATGAAGTCGTCCCAGGCCTTGGCATAAACCGCGGGATCCTCGACCGGGGTGTAGGAGAAGATCAGGGTGTCCGGGTCGGCCCAGTCCTTCTCGTCCGCCGGCAGGTCGGCGACCAGGTCGTAGTCGCGATCGCAGTACTGCGCGTCGAGAGTGCCGCGATGCGGGCAGGCGTCCTGCGCACTGGCCTGGCCGGCCGCGAGGAGCATGCCAGCGGCGGTGGCGAGCAGCCGGCTGCGGCCGGCGAGGGAACGTCGGTTCATGGTCTCCTCCTGATCCAGTACGTCGGTCGCCCTTCGCCAGGTGGCGGGGCGACTCCGCGGTGTCAACGCCGCGAGAGTGTGACGGAAGTCGGTGGATCCGCCAACCCCGCCGGCGGGCGCGGCGCGCCGGGCTCAGCGCACCGACAGCAGCCGCTCGGCGACCTCGGCGAAGCCCGCCCCGCCGCGGGCGCGGGTGACCCAGGCCGGGCGGTGGGGCATCGCGTCGGCCAGCTCCACCACGTTGGCGACCCCGACCGCGTTGGGGAAGTGACCGAACATCGGGGCGTCGTTCGGCGAGTCGCCGACGAAGACCAGGTGATCGCGCTCGGCGGCGAGGTCGATGTCGAACACCTCGGCGAGCAGGGTGCGGGTGGTGGTCAGCTTGTCGTGCGCGCCGAACCAGCCGTTGACGTGGATCGAGCTCACCTTGGCAGTCGCCCCCGCGGCCTCGAACAGGGCGACGATGCGCTCGACGTCGGCACGCCCGAGGCGCTCCACGTCCTCGCACCAGTCGACCGCGAGGTCGACGTGGCGATAGCGCTGGTCGGCCGAGATGGCGGCGCCCGGCACCGCGGCCAGGATCGTCTCGGCGAGCGCGTCGAGCCGCGCGCGGCGGGCGGCCAGCGCCGCCGGGTCGTCGACGAAGCGCCGGATCATGCGTCGCGACCGGTCGTCGTAGCGAAAATAGAACGCGCCGTTCTCCCCCACTACCGCATCCACCGGCCACTGACGCGCGATGAGATCGCACCACCCTCCCGGCCGCCCGGTGATGGGGATGACCAGGAGCCCGGCGTCACGCAGCCGCTCGAGCGCGCGGTAGGCAGCGGCGCCGAGGCGACCGCCGTCGGTGAGGGTGTCGTCGATGTCGGTGAGCACGCCGCGGATCGAGCGGCACACGGCATCGGGCATGTCGGCGATCGGTCGCATCGGTGGCACTCGGCGCGAATCGGGCTGCGAAGCGTAGCAGCTCGAGCACACCGCACCCGACCGCAGCCTCGCCCTGCCGGCCAGCCCCCGGTGCCGGTATGCTTCGGCCGCCGGCTCGAACCAGCTCCACCCGGGGACACGCCCATGACCACCGCCCTCCTCTACGACCCGCGCTTCCTCGACCACGATCCGGGACGTGGCCACCCCGAGCGCCGGGAGCGGCTCGAGCGCAGCATCACCCACATCGAGGCGCAACCCTGGGCCGGTGGGCTGCGGCGGGTGACGCCGCCGCGGGTCGATCCGCGCTGGGTCAACGAGGTCCACTCGCTGGACCTGATGCGGCGTGCGGAAGCCGCGTGCCTGCGTGGTCACAGCTACCTCGACGTGCCGGACGTCGGCATCTGCGAGCAGTCCTACGAGGTCGCGATGCTGGCCGCCGGTGGCGCGCTGGTCCTCGGCGACCAGGTGATGCGTGGCGAGGTCGACAACGCGTTCTCGCTGTCGCGCCCGCCCGGACACCATGCCGAGCGCGACATCGCGCTCGGCTTCTGTCTGTTCAACAACGCGGCCATCCTCGCCCGCTACCTGCAGCGCGAGCACGGTCTGCAGAAGGTGCTCGTCCTCGACTGGGACGTCCACCACGGCAACGGCACCCAGCACGCCTTCGAGGACGACCCGTCGGTGCTCTACGTCAGCACGCACCAGTACCCCTACTACCCCGGAACCGGCGCGGCGCACGAGAACGGGACCGGTCGCGGCGTCGGCGCGACGCTGAACTGCCCGATGCCCGCGGGCGCCGGCGACGCGGAGTACGAGGAGACGTTCCGCACCCGGATCCTGCCCGCCGTCGACGCCTTTGCGCCGGAGGCGGTGATCCTCTCCGCCGGCTTCGACGCCCATCGCGACGACCCCCTCGCCGGCATCGCGCTCAGCACCGGGTTCTTCGCCTGGATGACGCTGCGCATGATGGAGGTCGCCGACCGGCACGCCGGCGGACGTCTGATCTCCCTGTTGGAAGGCGGTTACAACCTCGAGCGGCTGCCCGAATGCATCGCCGCGCACCTGGAGGTGCTGTGCGGTGCCCGTGGCGAGCACGGCGCGGCCGGCGCGGGTAGCGACTAAAATGGCGCGCATGGACCCGACCGCCTCCGACGCCCCTCCGGCAGCAACGCCCCTGGACCCCGACACTTCCGGCGCCGCCGCGGCGGCAGCGGCGTTCCGCGCGCTGCGCGCGCGCCTCAACGCGCGCATCGTGGGACAGGCCGGCCTCGTCGACCGCCTGCTGATCGCGCTGCTCTCGTCCGGGCACCTGCTGGTCGAGGGCGCCCCCGGGCTCGCCAAGACCACCGCCATCAAGGCGCTGGCCGAGGGCGTCGCCTGCGACTTCCACCGCGTCCAGTTCACCCCCGATCTGCTCCCCGCGGATCTGACCGGCACCGAGATCTACCGCCCGCAGGACGGCACCTTCGTGTTCCAGCGCGGGCCGCTGTTCCACAACCTGCTGCTGGCGGACGAGGTCAACCGCGCCCCGGCCAAGGTGCAGTCGGCGTTGTTGGAGGCGATGGGCGAGGGTCAGGTGACGGTCGGCTCGGAGACCTACGCGTTGCCGCGGCTGTTCATGGTCATGGCGACCCAGAACCCGATCGAGCAGGAAGGCACCTACCCGCTGCCGGAGGCTCAGCTCGACCGCTTCCTGCTCTACGTGAAGGTCGGCTACCCCTCGGCCGAGGCCGAGCGCGAGATCCTGCGCCTCGCGCGCGAGGAGGCCGCGCGCGAGGTGCGCGCGACGGTGGCCGAGGGCGCGCCGCGGATCAGCGAGCATGCGGTGTTCGATGCACGCCGCGCGGTGCTCGGGGTGCATCTCGCGCCCGCGCTCGAGGCGTATCTGGTCGAGCTGGTGCTGGCGACGCGCGACCCCGGTCGCTACGACCCGGCGCTCGGGCGCTGGGTCGGCTTCGGCGCCAGCCCGCGGGCGACCATCGCCCTCGACCGCGCGGCGCGGGCCCACGCCTGGCTCCTCGGCCGCGACTACGTGTCGCCGGAGGACGTGCAGGCGATCGCCCACGACGTGCTGCGCCACCGCGTGCTGTTGTCGTTCGAGGCCGAGGCCGACGGCGTCGACGCCGACCAGATCGTCGACCGGCTCCTCGCCCTGGTCGCGGTGCCGTGAGCGCGGCGGTGGCGACCGACCCGGGCGTCGGCCTCGCCGGCGTGCAGGCGAGTCGCGAGCAGCTCATCGCGCTGCGCCACCGCGCGAGCGCGATCGACCTGCGCACCCGTCGGGCCGCCCAGGGTGTGGTCGGCGGCGGGCGACAGAGCCGGCTCCGCGGGCGCGGCATGGAGTACACGGAATCACGCCCCTACCTTCCGGGCGACGACATCCGCAACATCGACTGGCGGGTCACCGCGCGCACCGGTCGCGCCCACACCAAGCTGTTCGAGGAGGAGCGCGAGCGGCCGGTGCTGCTGGTGGTCGACCTCGGCGGCTCGATGTTCTTCGGCACCCGGCGGTCGTTCAAGTCGGTCCTGGCGGTGGAGGTGGCGTCCCTGCTCGCCTGGGCGGTGCTGCGGGTGGGCGACCGCATCGGGGCCATCGTCACCGCGCCGGCCAGCCACGCCGAGCTGAAACCGGCGGGCGGCCCGCGGGCAGTGCTCCGGGTGCTCGCGGCCCTGGCCGAGCTGTCGACGCCGCCAGCCGAGGCCCCGGCGCCCGAGCCACGCCTCGGCCGCGCGGTCGAGCGCGCCCGGCGGGTCGCCCGCCCGGGCAGCCTGTGCGTGATGGTGAGCGACCTCTACGGCCTGGACGACGATGCCCGCCATCACCTGGGCCGGCTACGGGCGCACTGCGACGTGGTCGCGGTGCACGTGACCGATCCGCTGGAGAGCGAGCCCCCGCCGCCGGCGCGATACGTGGTCAGTGACGGCCACGCGCGCGGGGTGCTCGACACCAGCTCGAGCGCCGTCCGCGACGCCTACCGCGCGCTGTTCGAGACACGCTGGGCGCGGGCCCACGAGTTCCTCGCCAGCCTCGCCATCCCGGTGATCGGGGTGCGCACCGGCGACGACGCGGGCGCCGCGCTCCGGCGCGGCCTCGCCGCGAGAGCGAGCGCCACCGTCACCACCTGAGCACCACGCCAGCCATGCCTCCCGGCTCCGATCCTCTCGCCGCGTTGCGCGACATCCACCTCCCGCCGGCGCCCTCGGCGTGGCCACCGGCGCCCGGCTGGGTCGCCCTGGCGGTGCTCGTGGCCGCCCTGCTCGCCTGGCTCGGTCATCTCGGCTGGCGGCGATGGCGCGCCGGGCGCCCGCGCCGATTCGCGCTGCGGCGTCTCGCCGACATCGCCCGCCGCGAGGCGGCAGGCGAGGATCGTCTGCTGCTGCTGGCGGAGCTGTCGGCGCTGCTGCGCCGCACCGCGCTCGCCCACCACCCGCGGACCGACGTCGCCGGTCTTGCCGGCGATGCCTGGACGGCCTTCCTCGGTCTCGACCAGGAGCCGGACGGCGCGCGCATCGCGGCCATGCTGACCGCCGGTCCGTACCGCAGAGACCCGCCCTCGAGCCTCGCGCCGGTGCTCGACTTCGCGCGCCGCTGGGCGCGCCGCGCGGGGTAGCCGATGCTCGAGCTGGGTCAGCCCTGGGCCCTCGCCGCCCTCGCCCTGCCGCTGCTCGTGGCGTGGCTGGTGCCGCCGGCCCGTGGCGACGCCGGCCCGGGGCTGCGGGTCCCCTTCTACGCCACCCTGGACGGCGCCGTCGGCACCACCGCCCGGGCCCGCCCTCGGCGCCTGATGGTGTTGACCGGCCTCGCGTGGTGCCTGTTGGTGGTGGCGGCGGCGCGCCCCCAGTGGCTCGGCGACCCACTCGGGATCCCGGTCACCGGCCGCGACCTGGTGCTCGCGGTCGACCTCTCCGGCAGCATGCGCTACCGCGACATGGTGCTCGACGGCGCACCGGCCACCCGGCTCGCGGTGGTCCAGCGCGTCGCCGGGGAGTTCATCGAGCGCCGGCGTGGCGACCGCGTCGGCCTGGTGCTGTTCGGTGACCGCGCCTACCTCCACGTCCCCCTCACCTTCGACCGCCGCGCCGCCCGCACCATGCTCGCCGAGTCCGCCATCGGCCTCGCCGGGGAGAAGACCGCCATCGGCGACGCCCTCGGCATCGCGCTCAAGCACCTGCGCGACCGCCCGGCCGAGAACCGGGTGGTGGTGTTGCTGACCGACGGCGCGAACACCGCCGGCGCGGTGGCGCCGGTGGAGGCGGCTCGCCTCGCGGCCAGTGCCGGGCTGCGCGTCTACACCATCGGCGTCGGCGCCGAGGAGATGCTGGTGCGCCAGATGCTCGGAGTGCGGCGGGTGAACCCGTCGGCCGAGCTCGACGAGGAGACCCTGCGCGCGATTGCCGAGACCACCGGCGGGCGCTATTTCCGCGCCAGGGACACCGCCGGGCTCGCCTCGATCTACGCCGAGCTCGACGCCATCGAGCCCGCGGCGCCCGAGGACCAACGCCTGCGCCCGGTGGAGGAGCTGTTCCACTGGCCTCTCGGCGCCGCGTTGGTGCTGGTGGTGTCGCTCGCGCTCGGTGCGCGGGCGCGGTCGATCGTCCGTGCTCGGGCGACGACCCGCGCCACGCCCCGAGAGCTGGTGACCGGCGATGCCTGAGCTCACCTTCATCCGGCCGTGGTGGCTGCTCGCGCTGCCACTCGCGGTGCTCGTGCCGTGGCGCGCCATGGTGGGAGGCGACACGCGCTGGCGGCAGGTCTGCGATCCCGCGCTGCTACCGCATCTCCTCGTCGACCGGCGCCGGCGCGAGGCGCGGTTGCCGCGCTGGCTGCTCGGCCTCGCCATCGCGCTGGCGGTGCTGGCGCTGGCCGGGCCGTCGTGGCGGTCGGTCGAGCAGCCGCTGTTTCGCAGCGACACCGCCACCGTCGTCGTGCTCGACCTCTCGCGCTCGATGGACGCGCAGGACGTTCGCCCCTCGCGGCTCGCCCGCGCTCGGATCGAGGTGGCGGACGTGCTGACGCGGGCAGCGGACGGCCAGACCGCGCTGGTGGTCTTCGCCGGCGACGCCTTCGACATCGCGCCGCTCACCGACGACGCCCGCACCGTGGTCGCGCTGCTCGGGCGGGTCTCGACCACCATCGCGCCGATTCAGGGTAGCCGGCCGGACCTCGGTCTGAGTCGGGCCCTCGACCTGCTCACCGGAGCGGGTGCGCGCAGCGGACGCGTGGTCCTGGTGACCGACGGCGTCGAGGGCGAGGAGACGGCCGCGGCGGCCGCGCGCCTCGCCGGCGCCGGGTACTCGCTGTCGGTCCTCGGCGTCGGCACCGGCCAGGGGGCGCCGATCCCGCGGCCCGAGGGTGGTTTCGTGCGCGACGGGCGCGGCGAGATCGCGCTGGCGACCCTCGACCCCGAGCCGCTGGCCGCGGTCGCTGCCGCCGGACGCGGACGGCTGGTGGCGATGACCGCCGACGACGCCGACACCGAGGCCCTGCTCGCGGGCATCACGCCGGAAGCGAGCGGAGCGGCCGCCGCCCGCGACGACGGCGATGCTCGCCACACCACCATCGCCCGCGACGAGGGGCCCTGGCTCGCGCTGGCCCTGCTGCCGCTCGCGGCCGCGGGGTTCAGGCGGGGATGGCTGCTCGCGGTCGCGCTGGTGGCGTGGCTCCCGCTGGCACCGACCCCGGCGCAGGCCGAGTCGGACGGCATCGACTGGCAGGCCCTGTGGTGGCGACCGGACCAGCGCGCCGCACGCGCCCTCGCCGCCGGTGACCCGGCCGCGGCGGCCGCCGCGGCCCGCTCGCCCGACTGGCGCGGCAGCGCGCTCTACCGTGCCGGGGACTTCGAGGCCGCCGCCAGGGCGTTCGCCACCGGCGACCGGCCGACCGACCACTACAACCGAGGCAACGCGCTGGCGCGCGGCGGACGCCTGAACGAGGCGCTGGCGGCCTACGACGCGGCCCTCGCCGCTGATCCGGGACTCGACGACGCGCAGGCCAATCGCGAGCTCGTTCGCCGACTGCTCGAGCAGACCGGGCAACAATCCCGACCCGACGGCGGGCAGGGTGGCGGCGAGGCCAAACCGGACACCGGCGGCGGGCGGCCGGACGATGGTGATGGCGAGGGCGATGGCGTCCGTCCGGACCGGGACGCCGCCGGCGAGCAGGCGACGTCGCCGGGCGATCCCGCCGCCGGCGACGGTGCCGAATCCGCACGCTCGACGCCGCCCCACCCGGGCGCGGAAGCGCCGGGTGACGCCGCCCCCTCGACCGCCGACGCCACCGGCAGCGCGGCGGGCGCCGGAGATCAGGGCGCGTCGGCGTCCGCCGAGCCCTCCGCGCCGCGCGACGCGGGCACCGATGCGCGCCGGGTCGACGCGGCCGGAAGCGGGCCGGACGAGGCCGCGACCGAGAGCCAGCAGCAGGCCGCGCTCGAGACCTGGCTGCGCAAGATCCCGGACGATCCCGGAGGGCTGCTCCGGCGCAAGCTCGCGCTGGAGCACGCGCACCGCGGCCCGCCGGCCGGCGGCACCGGACCCGCGTGGTGAGCCGCACCACCATCGGCGCCCGCGCCTTCGCCGCCGTGCTCGGCGTGCTGCTCGCGCTCGCCGCCTCGGTGGCGACGGCGCAGTCGCTCGAGGCGACCTTCGAGCGCAACCCGATCCACGCCGACGAGACGGTCCGACTGGTGCTGGAGCTGCGCGGCGAGACGCAGGCCCCCAGCCCGGACCTCTCGCCCCTGGAGCGCGACTTCGAGCTGCTGGGGACGTCGACGAGCACCCAGATCCGGATCGTCAACGGGCGCCAGAGCGCGCAGACGCAATGGCTCGTGGAGCTCGCCCCGCGACGCCAGGGAACGTTGGAGGCGCCGCCGATCCGCGTCGGGCAGCACGTGAGCGAGGCGCGCACGCTGGAGGTCCTGCCGCCGCGGCCACCGAGCGGCGGCGACGGGAGCACGCCCGACATCTTCCTGGAGGTCGAGGTCGACACCGCGAGCCCCTACCGCGACGCCCAGGTCGTGTACGTGGTGCGCCTGCTCACCGCCGCCGGGATCGAGCTCCTCGACGGACAGCTCTCGGAGCCCGCGGCAGCCGACCTCACGGTGCTTCCGCTCGGCCGGGGAACCGGCTACGAGACCCGCCGTGGCGGGCGTGCGTACCGCGTCGTCGAGCGGCGCCACGCGCTCTTCGCAGCGCGCAGCGGCGTGGTCACCCTGCCACCGACCACCTTCGACGGCGAGGTGGCGGACGGCGGTGCCGGCAGCTCGAGCATCAGTCGCCTGTTCGGGCGGGG
The DNA here is from genome assembly GCA_024234875.1 of Ectothiorhodospiraceae bacterium. GTDB lineage: Bacteria > Pseudomonadota > Gammaproteobacteria > HK1 > HK1 > JACKNM01. The sequence continues at coordinate 243,722 of JACKNM010000009.1, forward strand.
CCGCCGCGTGCGGGTGCGCAGCGAGCCGGTCACCCTCGACGTCCGACCGCCGCCGCCCGACCTCTCGCCCTGGCTCCCGGCGCGGAGCTTGCGGCTCGAGGAGCGATGGTCCGCCCCGACCGACGCGCTGCGTGCCGGCGAGCCGGTGACCCGCACCATCGTGCTCACCGCCGAGGGGACCCGCGCCGAGCAGCTCCCGGAGCCCGGCTGGGTGGACCCGGCCGGCGCCAAGACCTACCCCGACCAGCCGCTGCGCGAGACCGGGACCGACGGCAAGGCCCTGATCGGGCGGGTCGAGCAGCAGGTCGCGGTGGTGGCGACGACACCGGGCGAGGTGCAACTGCCGGCGATTCGCGTCCGGTGGTGGGACACCACCGCGGACGCGCCGCGCGAGGCGGTGCTCCCGGCGCGAACGCTTCGCGTCGCTCCGGCGACGCCGGGCGCCGCGATGCCACAGGAATCGGCCGCGCCGACCGAGGCGGTGGTGGCAGCGGGCACGGCACCGGGCGGTGGCGCGTCACCGGCCGTGTCGCCCTGGCAGATCGCGACTGCGGCGGCGCTGCTCGCCTGGCTGCTGACCGTCGCCGGATGGTGGTGGAGCGCGCGGCGAGCCCCTCGCCTGGCGACGTCGGTGACGCGCTCCCCCGTCCCCGGCGCCGGTCGCCGTCGACGCCTCGCCGATCTGCGCCGGGCCTGCGACGCCGGAGACGCACGAGCGGCGCACGATGCGGTGCTCGCGCTCGCGGCCCTTGCCTGGCCGCGCCACCCACCGCGATCCCTCGGCGCCGTCGCCAGGATGACCACCGATCCGGCGCTCGCCGCCGCGCTCGCGCGCCTCGATGCTGCGGTCTACGGCGTGGCCGGGGACGGGTTCGACCCCGCCGCGCTGTGGAACGCGGCCCGGGCGGGGCTCGGCGGCGAGGATCCACCCGCGCTCGACGACGACGACCCGCTGCCTCCGCTGCGCCCGCCGGCTCCGGTGCACGGGCGACGGGGGTGAGCACCGCCACCCCGTGCCCGACCGGACCGATGGAGCGCCCTCGCCCCACCGGCCCGGCCTCGCGACTCAGGCGCTCGTGCGTCGACGACGTGCGGCGCCGGCGGCGACCACGCCGATCGCCATCAGGCCGAGGGTGAGCGGCTCGGGCACCTCGGGCTCCACCCAGATCCGGAACGCGAAGTCGACCCCGGCCTCGGCCACGTTCCACGGTCCGAAGTGCGGTCCGCCGTTCGGCCCGACGCCGAACGACACCACCGGATCGTAGGCCTCGGCACCGACCGTCGGCCCCGCCCCCCCGGCGTAGCCCCAAGTCCAACCCTCGTCACACGCCGGGCCATCGGGATCGGTACCCGGCGTCGTGCACTGGAAGTTGGCCACGCTGAACCAGTATCTCCCGCCCGGCTTCACCAGGATGGGGAAGTCGTCCACCGCCGCGGAGTACTCATGGACGCCGTCCCCGTCCGGATCGCCGTCACCGCTGGTATTGGCGAAGAACTGCAGGAAACCACCGCTCGGCGCGGTCTGCGCCGGGACCCCGGCGTCGTCGTAATGGAATGTGATCTCCCACTCGTCCGGATCGGGCGCCCCGGCGAGAGGGCCGCTGCCCCACCAGTCCACCCGCACCACGCGCCCTTCCACCGCGGTCTGGAAATCGTCGGCGAGGACGGGGCCGCGTACCCCGTGCCGCGACACGTGCGGCGAGTTCACCCCCGCGCCCGGACCGCCCTCGGTCCACTCGTAGCCGATCACCGGCACTGCCTGCGCCACCGCGGCGGCCAGCAGCAGTGCCGGGGCCACCGCCATCGTCGTCAGTCGAACCACGTTCATCGGAGCACCTCCGCTTCACCCTCTCCACCCCGCGTCCGACCGCTCGTCGGCCCGCGGAACGAGCCCGCGTCGGCGCCCCGAGAGGGGCGACGGTGCGGTCCCTGCACTGGCAGGTAGCAAGGGACGGGCCAGGTCGAGATGGGGCTCCGGCGCCGCTTCCGGCGGTCGCGAGAGAGCCAGGGGCGGGCGGCGTTGATCTGGATCGTCGTTCGTCGCCCGCGCCCTGTCGGAAATCCTTACATCGCCGATTCGACCGCAAGTGCTTGTCCGGCCGGGATTCCAGCACCCGGGTCTACGTAGGATCACGGAGCGTCGAGAGCCACATCCGGTTCCGCGGGAGTCGGATTCCTTGACTTCCCGCCGCCTTCGTAACCATCTGATCCAGAGCACGTTTCTCGCCTGCGAGGCGCCGGCTTGACGGGCGTCATCACCCGCTGCCGGGAGCACGTCGAAAAACTTTATCTTCCGCCTGGTCCGGCGCTCAGTCCGCCGAGCTCTCACGCTCCAGCGCCTCGCTGGCCTCCAGCCAACGGGTCTCGACGGTGTCGAGGAGGTTGCGGAGATCCCCCTGCTCGCGCAGCAACGCGGTGAGGTCGTCGCGGCGCGTCGCGTCGTAGATGGCGGGGTCGGCCAGTCGGGACTCGATCTCCGCGCCGCGCGCACCCAGGGTCTGGAGCTCGCGCTCGAGGCGCTTCACCTCGGCACGCAGCGGGGCCAGGGCCTGGCGCTGCTCGGCGCGCTCGCGGCGCCTCGCCCGTGCATCGCGCTCCGGCTCGCGGCCGGCGCCCGGGTCCTCGCTCGGGCGGCGCCGCGCGCGCAACCACTCGGCGTAGTCGTCGAGGTCGCCGTCCCACGGACCGACGCGCCCGTCGGCGACCACCCACAGCGTGTCGGCGACGAGCCGCAACAGGTGGCGGTCGTGGGAGACCAGGACCAGCCCACCCTCGTAGCCCTGGAGGGCGACGCCGAGCGCGCGTCGCATCTCGAGGTCGAGGTGATTGGTCGGCTCGTCGAGCAGGAGCAGGTTCGGCCCCCGGCGCAGGATCAGCGCCAGGGTGAGCCGGGCCTTCTCGCCCCCGGAGAGGGTGGCGACCGCCTGCTGCGCCCGCTCCAGCGGAAATCCGAAGCCGCCGAGATAGTCGCGCGCCTCCTGCTCACGGAGCTCCGGTGCCTCGCGCAGTAAGTGGACCAGGCCGGTGGCCTGGAGGTCGAGCTGCTCGACCTGGTGCTGGGCGAAGTAGCCGATCGCGAGGTGAGCAGGGGTCTCGCGTGCCCCGGCCAACGGCGCGAGCTCGCCGGCCAGGACCCGCATCAGGGTCGACTTGCCGGCGCCGTTCGCGCCGAGCAGCCCGATCCGGTCGCCCGGCGCGATGGCGAGCCGGGCACGGGTGATGACCGGGTGCGCCGGATCGTAGCCGGCGTCCGCCCGGTCGAGCGCGAGCAGGGGATTCGGCAACCGTCGCGGCTCGGGGAAGGCGAACGACAACGGCGAGTCGACGTGGGCGGGAACCACCTGCTCCATCCGCGCCAGCGCCTTCAGGCGGCTCTGGGCCTGCCGCGCCTTGGAGGCCTTGTATCGAAAGCGGTCGACGAAGGCCCGGATCCGCGCCGCCTCGCGCTGCTGGCGCTCGGCGAGGCGGTGGCTCAGCGTGATCTCCTCCGCGCGCTGGCGCTCGAACGCGCTGTAGTTACCGGTGTAGAGGAACACCTTGCCGTCGCGCAGATGGGCGATACGCCCGACCACCGGGTCGAGGAACTCGCGGTCGTGGGAGATCACGACCAGGGTCCCGCGGTAGTCGCGCAACCACTCCTCGAGCCAGAGCACGGCGTCGAGATCGAGGTGGTTCGTCGGCTCGTCGAGCAGCAGGAGGTCGGATCGGCGCATCAACGCCCGCGCCAGATCGAGCCGCACCCGGTAGCCGCCGGAGAACGCCGAGAGCGGTCGGTCCCCGTCCTCGGGGGCGAAGCCCAGCCCGACGAGGAGGCGCGCGGCGCGCGAGCGCGCGCGGTAGGCGTCGGCCGCTTCCAGATCCGCGTGCAGCGCTGCCTCGCGCACACCGTCGCCGTCGCCACGCGCCCGGTCGAGGGCGGCCTCCAGGGCGCGCAGCTCGGTGTCGCCGTCGAGGACGTGCTCGATCGCCGGCCGCTCGTCGGCCACGCGTTCCTGGGCGACGTGGGCGACGATGCTGCCGGACGGCATCTGGACGTTCCCGGTGTCCGGGGCGAGCTCGCCGGTCACCGCCGCCAGCAGGGTCGACTTGCCGCTCCCGTTGTCGCCGACCACCCCGAGCTTCTCACCCGCGTGCAAGGTGAAGCTCACCCCGGTGAGCAGAGCCCGGGAGCCACGGCGGAGGCTGACATCGACGAAGCTGAGCACGGCGGCGGAGTGTATCATCCGCGCTCCTCTCGCTGGCCGCCCGGAGGCTGCCATGGTCTTGCTCGGTCGCTATCTGTCTCCGTTCGTACGCCGTGTCGCCACCACCATGAACCTCTACGGTCTGGCGTTCGAGCATCGGCCGCTCCTCGCCTTCGGTGACGACAAGGACGTGATTCGGCAGTGGAACCCGGTCGGCCGGGTGCCGACTCTGGTGCTCGACGACGGCGAGGCAGTGGTCGACAGCGCCGCCATCCTCGACTACCTCGACCGCCTGGTGGGTCCGGAGCGGGCCCTGACCCCCGCCGAGGAACCCGACCGGCACCGGATGCTCAGCCTGCTCGGCATCGCCACCGGGGCGGTGGAGAAGGCGGTGCTCACCGTGTACGAGGTCCGCCACCGGCCGGAGGAGAAGCGCCACGCGCCGTGGGTCGAGCTCTGCGCGCGTCAGGCTCGCGACGGCTTCCACTATCTCGAGGCGCGTATCCGCGGGCCGTGGATGAACGGCGAGACCCTGTCTCAGGCCGACGTCACCGCGGTGTGCTACTGGGACTTCGTCAAGGTCGCGAACCCCGAGCTCGCCGCCGCCATGACCTGCCCGGGGCTCGATGCCCTGTCCGAGCGCGCGAACGCGATGCCGGCGTTCGCCGACACCCGCCCGGACGCCTGAAACCGCGCTCGAGAAACAACGAGATCAAGGGGTTGGCAGCCTCTCCTCACGCCGGCCGAGAAATCACCCGAGGTCGTCGTGACGGATCGAGCGTCGCCGTCCGAATCACGGAAAACCGTCTTGGAAACAACGACTCGGACGCGAGACGCGATCAGCTTTCGAGAAGCTCCGCGATGACCTCACGGGCGTCGTGGAGGGAGTCGAGCACGCGGTAGGCGGCGCGCGCCGCGGGCGCGGACGGCGGCTTCATGTCGGGCACCATGAGCGCGGTGGTGCCAGCGTCGACCGCGGCCATGAGGCCGTTGTCCGAGTCCTCGAGCGCCACACAGGCGCTCGGCTCCACCCCGACCCGACGCGCCGCCAGCAGGTAGATGTCGGGCGCCGGCTTGCCGTTCGGCACCTGGTCCCCGGTCACCACGATGTCGAACACGTCGGCGAGTCCGCCCGCGGCGAGGGTGACGCGCGCCTGCCCGAGGTCGCTCGAGGTCGCCACCGCGGCGAGCAGGCCCGACCGACGAATCTCGTCGATCAGCTCCAGCAGGCCCGGCTTGTGGGCGATGCCGTGCTCGCGCACGTGGGCGTGCCAGTAGCGTGGCCACCGGGTTCGGAACTCGTCGAGCGGGAACCCGAGACCGAACGTCTCGAGTAGCAACCGCTCGGAATCGACCTGGGTGCGCCCGACGAGCTGGAAGTAGATGTCGTCGGTCAGCGCGAAGCCGAGCTCGTCCGCTGCCCGCAATCCCGCCTGGCGGTAGATCGGCTCGGTGTCGAGCATCAGGCCGTCCATGTCGAAGAGGACGGCGCGCGGCGTCGGGCGCCGTCTCATGGCGGCGGCGACGTCGAGCGACCGGCGGCCGCGATCACTTCACCGCCCAGAGCGGGCCGTCCGCGCCGTAGAGATGGGCGCGCGTGCACGGCAGCGCATTGTTCGACGCGCGCGAGAAGACGACCTGGAAGAGCTGGATGGTGCTGGCCCGGAACGCGGCCGCGCAGCCGGCGAGATAGAGCCGCCAGGCGCGAACGAAGAAGTCGTCGTAGGTGGCGCGGATTCCGTCGAGGTGCCGGTCGAAGCGCGCCAGCCACTCGGTGAGCGTCCGCGCGTAGTGGAGGCGAAGGTTCTCGACGTCGAGGACGTCCAGCCGATAGGGCTCGAAGATGCGCATCATCTCGCCGAGGCTCGGCGGATGGCTGCCGGGGAAGATGCGCGCCTCCAACCAGGCGTTCGGCGGCGCCGGGCGACTGCGCCCGACGCTGTGCACCAGCCCCATTCCCCCGGTGGCCAGCGCACGATCGATCACCGCCCCCAGCTCCTCGTAGTGCTCGAGCCCGACGTGCTCGAGCATGCCCACCGACACGAAGGCGTCGAAGCGACCGCTGATGTTGCGGTAGTCGTCCTCGACGAACTCGACGCGCGCGTCCAGCCCGAGCGCGCGCGCTCGCTCGCGGGCGAATGCCACCTGCTCGGCGGAGATGTTGAAGGCCCGCACCGACACCCCGTACTCCGCCGCCATGTGCAACGCGAGCGCACCCCAGCCGCAACCCGCCTCGACCACGCGCTGACCGGGCCGCAGGCGCAGCTTGCGACAGACGTGGTCGAGCTTGGCGACCTGGGCCTGCTCCAGGGTCGCCTCCGGGCTCGGGTAGTAGGCGCAGGTGTAGACCATGCGCTCGTCGAGCCAGAGCCGGTAGAAGTCGTTCCCGAGGTCGTAGTGGTGATGGATGTGCGCGCGCGAGCCGTCGCGGGTGTTGCGGCGCGCACGCGGCAAGCGGCCGAGGAGGTCGCGCTTGAAGGCGCGCGGGCCGGAGGTCTCGATCGCCTGGTAGATGGCGGCGATGGTCGAGACGAGATCACCCTCGATCTCGAGCCGGCCGGCGGCGTAGCTGTCGCCGACCCCCAACTCCGGCGAGAAGATGCAGGTGAGGAGCGCTCCCCGGTCACGGAAGACCAGGCGTCCGACCGGCGCCGGGCCGGCGCGATGCGCCACCTCGCCGTCCCAGAGCTCGACCTCCACCGGTGCGTCCCCGGCGGCGGCGACGAGCTTGCGAGCGAGCCAGCGGTCCAACGCGGTGACCGAGGCACCGCGCGAGCCGGAAGCCATGAACCCGGCTCCCGACGACGTCGGCAGCCCCAGGGGATGAGATCGACCCGAGCGCATCGTCTCTTCTCCGGTCCCTGTCGACCGGGGCAGCTGCCGGGCAGCCCGCCCCGCTCGCGCCACGAATCCGCCCGGCGCCGCGCTCGCGAGGGCCTCGGACCAGGGTCCGAGGCACGCGGATGAGCGCCGACGGCCCGGATTATAGCGACAGTCCCGCCGGTGGGAATGCCCTACCGGTGACCCGCTCGGGCGGCGATGACCACGATCAATCGCCGCGGCTCCAGGCGTGGTAGCGCTCGAGCAACGCCAACAGGCGCCCGGGCTGGTGGGCTCGCCGCCACGCGCCGGCAGCGTGCTTGTTGGCCTCGGCCAGGGTCGGATAGACGTGGATGGTGGACAGGATCTTGCCGAGCCCGAGGCGTGCCCGCATCGCGAGTCCGAACTCCGCCGCGAGATCACCGGCGTGGTCGCCGACGATGGTCACGCCGAGCACCCGGTCCTTTCCCGGCACCGTCAGCACCTTCACCAGGCCCTCGGCCGACTCGTCGGCGATCGCCCGGTCGAGGTCGGCGAGGTCGTAGGTGGTGACCTCGTAGGCGATGCCGCGCTCGCGAGCGTCCTGCTCGTTCAGCCCCACCCGCGCCACCTCCGGCTCGGTGAAGGTCGCCCACGGCACCACCGACTCGTCGACCGACTGTCGCCACCAGCGCCCGAACAGCGCGTTGGTGGCCGCGTACCACGCCTGGTGAGCCGCCATGTGGGTGAACTGGTAGGGGCCGGCGACGTCCCCGCAGGCGAGGACGTTGGGAAAGCGCGTGCGCAGACTGCCGTCGACCTCCACCGTGCCGCGCGCGGTCAGCCCGATACCGAGGGTATCGAGCCCGTAGCCCTCGGTGTTGGCGACGCGCCCGACCGCCACCAGCATGGCGTCGAACGGGATTCGCACCGTGTCGCCGTCGCGCTCGCAGACCAGCACCGTCTCGGCCCCCTCCACCTCCACCCGCAGCGCCCGATGCCCGGTGCGCACCGACACCCCCTCGGCCGCGAGGCGCCCGGCGACCAGCGCCGACACCTCGGGGTCCTCACGCACCAGCACGCGCGGCAGCATCTCGACCTGGTCGACGCGCGAGCCGAAACGGGCGAAGCACTGTGCCAGCTCGCAGCCGATCGGCCCGCCGCCGAGCACCACCAGCCGCGCCGGCAGCTCGCGCATGTCCCACAGCGTGTCCGAGGTGTACCAGCGCGCGCGCTCGAGCCCCTCGATCGGCGGCACGAACGGTCGCGCGCCGGCCGCGATCACGATCGAGCGGGTGGTGATGGTGCGGGCGCCGACGCGGACCTCCCACGGCGTCACCATCTGCGCCTCACCCTGCAGGCATTCGACCCCGAGCGACGCGTAGCGGTCCACCGAGTCGTGCGGTGCCACCGTCTCCACCACCCGACGTACGCGGTCCATGACCTCGCCGAAGTCGAAGTCCACCTCCACCCGGCGCATCCCCAGCGACTCGGCGCGGCGCGCGTCGGCGAGGAACCGGGCGCTGCGAATCAACGCCTTCGACGGTACGCAGCCGGTGTTCAGGCAGTCGCCACCCATGCGGTGCTTCTCGACCAGGGTGACCCTGGCCCGCGCCGCCGCCCCGATGTAGGCGGTGACCAGGCCGGCGGAGCCGGCGCCGATCACCACCATGTCGCGCTCGAACCGCGCTGGCCGCGACCAGCCCTGGTAGACCCGGCGCGCACGAATACCCTCGGTGATCTTGCGCGCGAGCAGGGGGAACAGCCCGAGCAGGACGAACGACGCCACGAGCCCGGGGGAGAGCACGTCGCCCGGCGACTCGAGCGCCGCGAGCTGGGTCCCGGCGTTCACGAACACCACCGTCCCCGGCAGCATCCCGAGCTGGCTGACCCAGGCGAAGGTGAACGTCCGCAACGGCGTGAGGGCCATCACCAGGTTGATGACGAAGAACGGGAACGCCGGCACCAGGCGCAGCGTGAACAGGTAGAACGGCCCGTCCTTCTCCACGCCCGCGTCGATCGCGCGCAGACTGTCACCGAACCGCGCCTTGACCCAGTCGCGCAGCAGCACACGGGCGATGACGAAGGCGAGCGTGGCGCCGATGGTGGAGGCGAAGGAGACGACGACGGTACCCCACAGCAAGCCGAACACCGCGCCACCGGCGAGCGTGAGGATCGCCGCACCGGGCAGCGAGAGCGCGGTCACGGCGACGTAGATCGCGAGATAGGCGAGCGCGGCGAGCACCGGATGGGCCTCACGCGCGGCCGCGATCTCGGCCTGGTGCGCCTTGAGATTGGCGAAGCTGAGGTGCTCGCCGAGCCCGGAGGCGAAGAACCCACCCACCAGGGCACCGACCACGAGCAGGATGACGATTTTCTTCTTGTGCACGGAGGGCTCCGAGACGGCGAGGCGAAACCGGTGCGCGCGCGGCCGAGCCTCCTGGGACCGGGCAGGTGCCGGTCGTGTTTCATGCCACCGGAGCGGGCGCCACCGCGGCCCGCCGCCGAACGAGCGGGACGATACGCGACGACGTCGGCGCCTGCGAGTCGAGGCCGGCCGCGGTTGCGGCGCCCGGGCCGGGCCAGTACAGTCCGCGGCCGTTCCGCGCGGGTCCGAACCGCCGATGCTCGCCCGTCCCACCTCCGACTGCGCCATTGCCGTCCCGGCTGACCCACGTCGGCGCCCACTGGCGCGCGCCCGATGAGCGCCGGCCTGTTCTGGCTGATCGCCGGCGCGATGACCGCCACCGCCCTCGCCTGGCTGCTCGCGCCGTTGCTGCGCCCGTCACGTGGCGCGAGCGCACCGACCCGCCATGACGCGGTGGCGGTATTCCACCAGCGCGCGGCCGAGCTCGAGGCCGAGGTGGCGGCGGGCACCGTGACGCCGGACGTCGCCACGCAGGCTCGTGCAGATCTCGAGCGGCGACTGCTCGAGGAGACCGCGGCCGAGGACACGCCGCCGGCACGCGACACCGGCCCGCTGAACGGGCTCGCGGCCGCCCTCGTCGCCGCGGTGGTGGGCATGGTCACCATCGGTGGATATCTCTCCCTGGGGGAGCCACGAGGCCTGGCACCGGGCGAGCCGGTCGCCGCCGCCGGCGAGGATCCGGTGGCCCACGCCCAGGGCATGGCCAGCATGGACGAGGCGGTGCGCACGCTGGCCGCCCGCCTGCAGGCGCGGCCCGACGACGTCGACGGTTGGAAGATGCTGGGGCGGTCCCTGCTGGTGCTCGAGCGTCACGCCGAGGCCGCGGACGCGCTGCGGCGTGCCCTCGATCTCGGTGGCGAGGACGCCGATCTGCTGGCCGACGTCGCGGAGGCGGAGGCATTCGTCGCCGGCAACCGATTCGACGCCACCGCCCGCGGCCACATCGACCGCGCGCTTGCGCTCGACCCCGACCACGAGAAGGGACTGTGGCTCGGCGGCTTCGCCGCCTTCCAGGGCGGCGACCCCGCACTCGGCCTGGAGCGCTGGCGGCGCCTGCTCGCCAATCAGCCCGCCGACTCCAGCCAGGCCGGACTGCTGCGCGAGCTGATCGAGCGCACCACCTCGAGCCTGGCCGCCAGCGGGCAGTCGGACCAGGCGGCGACTGGCGATGCTCCCACGGCGGTGCCCGGCACCGCGCCCGCGCCCGGCGCCGGGCGCGCCGCGGGCGCGGAGGCGATCACGGTCGAGGTGGCGCTCGACCCGGCGCTCGCGGCGCGGGTGGCCGGTGACGACACGGTGTTCGTGTTCGCGCGCGCGGCCGAGGGACCGCCGATGCCGCTGGCGGTGGCGCGGCTGCGGGCGGCCGACCTGCCGGCGGTGGTCACCCTCGACGACAGCATGGCGATGGCAGCGGGGCTCCAGCTCTCTCGGTTCGGGGCGGTGCAGGTGGTGGCGCGGGTCTCGCGCAGCGGCTCGCCGACCGCGAGCAGCGGGGATCTCGAGGGCGCCGTCGGCGGCGTGGCGCCGGGACAGCCCGACCCGGTCTCGGTCCGAATCGAGCGGGTGGTGCCGTGAGCCGCGGCGCCGACCACCTCGCGATCATCCCTGCCGCGGGGTCCAGCCGTCGCCTGGCGGCGCTCACTGCCGAGCGACCGAAGTCGATGCTGCCGGTGGCGGGTCGGCCGCTCATCGTGCACAGCCTCGAGGCGTTGCACGCCCGCGGCCTGCGCGCCGCGTGCATCGTCGTCGGCTACCGCGCCGAGGTCATCATGTCCGAGCTCGGCCACCGCGCCGCCGGGATCGACATCGAGTACGCGGTCAACACCGACTACGCCACCACCGAGCACGGCTTCAGCCTCTGGCTGAGCCACACCGCCTGGGCACGATCCCCGCGGCCGGTCCTGTTCCTCGACGCCGACAACGTCTACGACCCGCGCCTGCTCGACCGCCTCCTGGCCGACCCCAGGCCCGACGTGATGATGACCGACCGGACCCTCGTCGCCGAAGAGCGCGAGGAGGAGCTGGTGGTCGGCGACCCGGACCACGACGGCGCCGCGCGAGGCACCATCCGCCGACTGGTGCGGGGCCGGACCGCCGAGCACCCCGGCTGTGTCGGCGGCTTCGTCGGCATGAACCGGCTGTCGGCGGATCTGATGGGGCGTCTCTACCGGTTCCTGGAAGGCGAGCTCGCCGCGCGCGGGCCGCTCGACAAGTACGAGCGCGTGATCGACCGACTGATCGTCCGGGCCGGGCTCGACGTCGGCTATCTGGACACCGACGGCCTGGCCTGGATCAACGTGAATCACGAGGCGGACTACCGCGCCGCCGACGCGCTCGCCGAGCGCCTCCTCGCCGCGCGCGCCTGAGCCCGGGCATCACCACCGGGACCGGCTCCGCCACCGGCGGTGCCTGTCCCCACCCGCTGACCGCGGGGACAGGCGCGCGCGGCCGCGCGAGCGCGTCGCCCGGGGCCGTGCTCAGCGCGGCGGAAGCGACTCCAGCAGCGCGCCCAGCGCGCCCGGCTGGTCTGCGTCGTACCAGCTCTCGATCAGGCGAAAGGCGATCGAGATCCGGCGCGGCAGGCGTAGCTCCCCAGAGGTGAGCGCGCTCGCCAGCTCGTCGCGCGAGAACCAGCGCGCGTCCTCGAGCTCCTCGTCGGCGTCGAGCTGCACCGTCGGCTCGACCGCACGGGCGGTGAACCCGAGCATCAGCGAGCTCGGGAACGGCCACGGCTGCGACGAGTGATAGGTCACCGCATCGACCACCACCCCCGCCTCCTCGCGGATCTCGCGCACCACCGCGCCCTCCAGCGTCTCACCCGGCTCGACGAAGCCGGCGAGGGTCGAGTACAGCCCCGGCACCCACCCGGGCGGGCGCCCGAGCAGGCAACGGCTCGCCGCGCCCTCACCGTGGGTGACGAGCACGATCACCGCGGGGTCGGTGCGCGGAAAGTGCTTGGCGCCACATGCGCCATCGACGCATACCCGCAGGTGACCGCCCTCCTCCGAGCGCGTCGGCCGGCCGCATTCGCCGCAGTGTCGGTGCCGGCGATGCCAGAAAGTGATGGCGCGAGCGTACGCGAGCAGCGAGCCCGCATCCTCACCGAGCAGGCCGCCGACGTCGCGCAGCTCGTGGTAGTCCGCTCCGGCCGGTGCCAGCGCCCGCGCCTCGGCCTCGTCGCCCTCGAGCCCGAGGGCGAAGAAGGCGGTGCCGGACGCCTCGCCGAGAAAGACCAGCGCCTCGCGTCGGCCCGGGTCGAGCACGTCGAGCGGCAGCGTGACCGCGCGCGGCTCGTCGTCGAGGACGACCAGGCTGCGCTGTCGCCAAACCGGCACCACCCGGCTCTGCGGCGCGTCGAGTCGGGCCTGGAGCCACGCGGCGTCGAGCCGTCGCGCGCTGGCCCGGTCGAGGGTGGCCGCGGCGAAGAAGTTGCGCGCGGTGTGACGCAAGTTGTCCACGCAGAATCCTCCATCGGCAGCGCCGGAGCGCGGCGCGTCACGGACGTGCGCGCCGGCCGCCGACCGGCTCGATTCGTTCACCGGCCCCTCGGCCGGGTCATAGATACCAGTCGTACTCGCGGCGCGAGATGTGCTCGAGGAAACGCAGCCGCTCGGCGTTCTTGGTGGCGCAGTAGAGGTCGACGTAGTCGGCGCCGAGGTACTCGCGCAGGATGGTCGAGCCCGAGAAGCGTTGCAGCGCCACCGCCCACTCCCGTGGCATCTCCGGGTCCACCTCGCCGCACACGTTCCCCGACCACGGCGCCCCCGGGTCGACACGGTGGGTGATGCCGTGGTGCATGCCGGCGAGGATCGCCGCCAGCACCAGGTACGGGTTCGCGTCCGCGCCCGGCACACGGTGCTCGAAGCGCCGCGCCGACGACGCACCGGCAGGAATGCGCAGTGCCACCGAGCGGTTGTTCGACCCCCAGCTCCGGTTCACCGGCACGTAGAGATTCGGCCCGAAGCGGCGCAGCGCGTTGAGGCTCGGAGCGAACAACGCCATCGCGTCGTAGAGGGTGTGGAGCAGGCCGCCGAGTGCATGGCGCAGGGTCTCGCTGCCGGTCGGTGAGCCGTCGTCGAACACGTTCTTGCCGTGCGCGTCCAGCAGGCTCGCGTGCACGTGCATCCCGTTCCCGGTCTGGTCGAGGAAGGGCTTCGACATGAACGTCGCGTCGAGACCGTGGCGGCGAGCGACGGCCTTGACCACCCGGCGCAGCAGCGCGCAGTGGTCGGCGGCGAGGACCGGGTCCTCGACATGGCGGAGATTGATCTCGTACTGACCGGGCGCGTACTCGGAGGTCGCCACCGAGGCCGGTACGCCCTGGGCCGCGGCCGAGTGCTCGATGTCGTGGAACAGCGCCCCGAGCTCCTCGAGGGTGTCCATGCCGTAGACCTGAGTGGTCCGCTCGCGCTGGCCACTGGTCGGCAACCGCGGTGGCTGCGGTCGACCGCGATCGTCGCGCTCACGGTCGATGAGGAAGAACTCGAGCTCGAAGGCGAGGCAGGGCCGCAACCCCAGCGCCTCGAACCGGCGCGCCACCGCCGCGGCGACGTTGCGCGGCTCGACCGCGCTCGGACGACCGTCGGCGTCGTGCAGGCTCATCAGCACCTGTCCGGCGCTGCGGTCGGCCCACGGCACCGGCGCCAGGGTGCCCGGCACCGGTCGCGCCACGCCGTCCGGATCACCATCGGAGAAGCCCCGCCCGCAAGGGTCGAGACAGGCGCCGGTGACGTCGAGGAAGTGCAGGCTGAACGGGATCGGGAACCCGCCGGCGAACAGCTTCTCGAGCTCCGCGCGCGGGTAGCGCTTGCCGCGCACGATGCCGCAGAGGTCGACGAAGATGGCGTCGACGTAGGCGGTGTCCGGGTAACGTTCCAGGTAACGCGCGAGCTCCTCCGCCACCTGGTCGCTCGGTTCCTCGGTCATGTGGCTCTCCACTGATGGCGTCGAGGCGCTCGCCGCCCCCACGCGTCGCCCCCGGCCCACGGACGAGGCCCCTTCGACCCATCGCCCCGGCTGCCGGTGGCGGCAAGAGTATCAGGGCCGACGCCGCGACGGGTGCCGGGAATGGCGACCACCACCCGCGACCGTGTCGAGCCCGTTCATCCACAGGCCGTCCACAGGTTGCGCAATGGATTTCCCCAGGCCGGGCACAACATCTTGTGAGTGGAGCCCCCCTTGACTACAAGCTCTAGGGGTCTAGAATCTCGTTCCATGCCGACCGCGCTGGTGGTGGGGCGTCTCGTGGGCCCGAGGGCCACGCGCTCCGCCGCCTCGTCGGGTCGACCGTCGCGTCACAGAGGGATCAGGAGCGTTACGGAGACCAGGCGGCGAGTGCTCGGGCCCCGCCCACGCGCGCCCGGGACGTGCTGTCGATGTCGTCGGCCTCCCACGAGCGCTCGCGCACGAACGACCGACTCGCCGTCGCGCCGACGGAGCCGCCCTGCCGTGGCGGACCCGCCCGCGGACGAGTCGCACACCGAACGCAGGCGAGCGCCCGGGAGCGCGAGCAGGTGATTCGGCACCAGCAAAACAGCCGACGGCACCCGAGCAGCGAGGGTGACCGCCGGTCGGACCCAGGGGACACGATCGACATGAAGCTCGCCCACCGGAGACTCGGAGAGCCGGCCGCGAACACGGGGTCACGCGAGATTCCGTTCCAGCCTGCGGCGCTCGACATCTGGGACAAGAAGTATCGGCTGAAGACCAAGGACGGTGCCGCCCTCGACGCCGACATCGACGGCACCTACCAGCGCGTGGCCCGCGCCCTCGCGGAGGTCGAGTCGACCCCCGAGCTCCGTGAGCAGTGGTTCGGCCGCTTCTTGCACGCCCTGCGCCGCGGCGCCATCCCGGCCGGGCGCATCGTCTCCAATGCCGGCGCGCTCGAGCACAAGCCGGCGACCTCGACCATCAACTGCACCGTGTCCGGAACCATCCGCGACTCGATGGACGACATCCTGCAGAAGGTCCACGAGGCGGGGCTGACCCTGAAGGCCGGGTGCGGCATCGGGTACGAGTTCTCGACCCTGCGGCCGAAGGGCGCGTACGTGACCGGCGCCGGCGCCTACACCTCGGGGCCGCTGTCGTTCATGGACATCTACGACAAGATGTGCTTCACCGTCTCCTCCGCCGGCGGTCGCCGCGGCGCGCAGATGGCGACCTTCGACGTCGGCCATCCGGACGCGATGGAGTTCATCCGCGCCAAGCGCGAGAACGGGCGCCTGCGCCAGTTCAATCTGTCGCTGCTGATCACGCGCGAGTTCATGGAGGCGGTGCGCGAGGACGGGCAGTGGAAGCTCGCGTTCCCGGTGCTGCGCAGCGAGGTCGACGACGGCCGGGTCGATCTCGAGGACGCGGAGAACATCGTCTGGCGCGACTGGCCGACCGACAACGGCTACATCACCGACGCCGAGGGCCGGGTCGCCTGCCGCGTCTATCGCACCGTGCGCGCGCGGCGGATGTGGGACGTCATCATGGCGTCGACTTACGACTTCGCGGAGCCAGGGTTCATCTTGATCGACGAGATCAACGAGATGAACAACAACTGGTTCTGCGAGAACATCCGCGCCACCAATCCCTGCGGCGAGCAGCCCTTGCCCCCGTACGGCTCGTGCCTGCTCGGCTCGGTCAACCTGACC
>JACKNM010000010.1 GCA_024234875.1 Ectothiorhodospiraceae bacterium
AGTCGTTTCGCTGCCGCTTCACTTCTTCGCCGTCAAGCGCGGCTGAGCTTCGTCGTTGGGCGGAAAGGCTGCAAGTTGAATCTCAGTGATTGACGAATCGACGCCGGACGGTAGGTCGCCAAACTCGCTCCCATCCGCAAGGTCCGATGGTCGCTCGCCCGCTCACCGGTCACCTTCACCGTCTGCGCCCCTCCATCCTTGACGCTCATCACCAGGTGCAGCTTCGCCGCGGCCGGGCTCGAGTTCGACCGCGTGCCCGGATACCGACCGGCCAACAGCCGGTCCAGCTTCACCACCGTTGCATCGGCCGCCAGTACGTCCTCGAACATCGACAGCGCACCGTGCGCTCTGGTGCCGGTCTTCGCCAGCCGAACCAACAGCTCCTTCACCAGCGCTCGCAGCAGCCTGGTCAACTCTGCCGTGAACCGGTCGTAGAACGACGACGACACCAGCGACTGACCTGTCACCCCCTGATACGCACGGCGCAGACCAGCGAGCGTGCGCTCCCGACCCGTGCCGAAGCCGAGCACCATCGCGCACGCATCGACCGTGCGCTGGCGCTGCAGCATCCCGGTCTCCACAGCCAACCGCTCGATGTCGGCTCTCGGCAGAAGACTGGTCAGCGTCTCTCGGATCCCAATACACTTCCGGCGGGCCACGACCATTGCCCTGTTCGATTGAAGCTTCAGCAACTCCAATTCGATCAGAGGCCGTGGCCCACTTCAACCCCTTGTTTCTCCGTCGATCAGTTCGCTATCCGAACACGGATGCGGTCAGGCGGCCTGCGCCGCCATCAGGTTGCGCATTCGGATAAGGCACCTGGCCCGCGTTGCGCGGTGTGCATATCATTGGCCGTGCAGGCCAGGCGCTGCGCCGCAGCGGCGCGGTTTGGGTAGCACGTCAGGCATCACAGGGGAACCCGCCGTGCCAACAAAGCGGCTTCAAGACTCGCGCCAAGGATTGGTGGTCTTCGCGAAGAACAAGAAGCGTGTCTCGTCCTTCTACGAGCAGACGCTGGGACTTACGGTCGAGGAAGCTGCGAGCACACATGACCTGCTGCGTGGACATGGATACGAAGTGGTTGTGCATGCCATTCCTCGGAAATACGCAGCAGCGATCAAGATCGCCAAACCTCCCGTGGCTCGAGAGGACACGCCTTTCAAGCCCACCTTCATCGTCGAAGACCTTGAAGTCGTCCGAACGCTCGCAAGCAAGTCGGGCGGCTATCTGAAGCCAGCAGAAGACGCGTGGCGCTTTCGCGGTTGCATCGTGCTTGATGGTTGGGATCCGGAAGGTAACGTCGTACAGTTCAAGCAGCAGGAGTGATGCCTGACCCGTCGCGCAAGCGCCGTCGCCCGCGAATTGGCTCAAACCTGAGGTCAATCAGTGAACCTCTCTTTTGGCGACAACGTCCGGATCCGTGTGACGAGTGAAACGGAGGACGCAGGCGTCGCAGGGCTCGAGGGTCAGATCTACGGTGAGACGACTCCCTCGGTCACCGGTGTGGACGTGATTGGTTCGACGTCGGACGACTACGCGCTCAACGTCCACTTCGAAGGGCGTCGGGAGGCTCTGTGGTTCGCACCCGAGTTGGTTGAGCTGCTGGACCACGCGCCCGGCACCGAGATCCGCCTCGAAGGCGTCGACAAGAAGTGGACCCGAACCGAAGATGGCCGATGGCATGAGGAGGCGTTGGCCCCGGAGAAGAAGCCGTGGTGGAAGTTCTGGTAGGGTCACCTGACAAGGCGACGCAGACGGATGCCGCATCGCGGCGCCGCTGATCGCCAAGGCGTTGAATGGCCGCGTCGGCCAAGAGCGTGCTCGCACTCGCGGTAGACAACGCGGCTAGCGAGAAGGTGCGTGCGATAGATGCGCTTGACTTCGATGGTTGTCGCGTGTTGGCGGAGGCGACGGCGGAAGATGTCGTCGTGGCCGGCAAGAAGTTTTGGTCGTGCCCACGAGACACGGATGCCCCGATAAGCAGAATTCCTTCTTCGCAGAGGTCGCCAGATGACCGAGTGGCCGAAGTCCAAGGCCAACCGGGCGCGTCGCTCCCGGGAGTGCAAGGACGCGGCGCTGAAGGTTGCGGACACTCGTATTGGCGCCTTCGGCGCGGAACCGATTCAGAAGTCGAACCTGGAGAACTGACGTGCCGCTCGTAACGGTGAGATTAGCGCAGCGCGAGGCGCCGCTCTCGAGAGAGAAGAAGGCTGAGGTGATCGCAGCGCTTACGGCTGTAATGGTGGAAACGTTGAACAAGAGAGCAGAGGACGTGGTCGTTCTGGTCGAGGAGCTGGACCCCGACAGCTGGGGGCAGGGAGGAGTCTCGGCGACCGAGCTTCGCGCACGCCGAGCACGAGGCGAGAGATAGTTGTAAGGACTTGGGTGGCGCTCGTCATCTCGGATGAGCCGTGCGCCGCAGAATTGGCAGAAACTCCGCATGGACAGCAAGATCGTGAACCGTGAGATCCGCACTCACGTGTGGCCCTTGCTCGCGGATGCCGGCTTTCGCTCCACCACGTCCCGCACCGCCTGGCGGCACCACGACGATCGGGTCGACGTGGTCAACTTCCAATCGTTCAACGCGCGCACTGCCGACGCCCTGGGGGTGACGACGTTCTCGTTCGCCGTCAATCTGGGCTGCTTCCTGACCTACGTGCCGCCGCAATGCCCTCTGCGGCGGGTGGAAGGGGGCCGTCCGTTTCCGCAGGAGCACGAATGCCAGCTCCGTGGAAGCATCGCACCGAGTGCCCGTCTGGCAGCTCGCAATCCGGGCGTCTGGAGCGTGGACCGAAGTGGGCGAAATCTGGCCGCGTGCATGGAGGACGTGGTGCGGCGGGTGCCGGAGGCACTGGCCTGGTTCGCGCGATTCGACGATCGGCGCGAGGTTCTCCGCATCCTGTTGCACGACGAGGAGAGCATGTCGACGGTGTGGGGGTTCGGGGCCTCGCCGTCGCCGGTGCGCGCCTACCTGGTCGGTCATGTCGCACTCGCACTGGGGGAAACCGAGTTGGCGCGGCGAGAGCTCGGGAATGCGGTGCGCTCGGGGTGCTTCTCGGGGCTGTTCTCGAGTGTCGAGGAGGCATGCCGACGCGCGGAGGCGGCGCCGGGTGCGTGATGTTGCTCGGAGCGTTCGGTCGCCAACGGATGGATGGTCCATCAGGGAAGGTATGAGTCATGCTGCGAAGATTCGTCGACGGATTGGTGTTCGGTGCTGGCGTCGCGCTGGCGTTCAGCATCGTGCAGTGGACACTTGCGTACTACGTTGCGCCGCGATTCCTGGGTGAATCTCTTGCGCCGGTGGTGACGGTGGGATTGCCGAGTGGTCCGCAACTGGACGCGCGGGGACGTGTTGCGGGGCCCGATTTCGACGAGCTTCCCCTGGAGCAACGGATCCAGAGGGCATCCGTCATCGCGGTGGCCCGCTATGAGTCGGGGGATTCGGAGCACCTGCGCGCGGTCTTCACCGAGATCCTGAAGCGAGCGCCGGGAACGGAGTTCAACTACGCCATCGGGGACGAGTTTCCCCACGCTCGAGTCGTTCCGAGGGAGAACGTTCACTACGGTGACGGACTGGTGGTCTTCTTCGAGGGATCGCCGGCGAGGATGAGGATGTCGATGACCTTCGCCGAAGAGCGGATTCTCGGTCTCGGCGACATGCGGTTGGAGCGTTTCAGGCAGATGAGCCGAGAGTCGAATCTCTGACGGCTGCCCGCCAGCCGCACGTCCCGCGACCGCGACGGCGGGCGGACCGTATCCATCATCACCTGCCGAGAGCCCGCACATGCGCCATCAGGGCAAGATCACGGAGTGGAGAGACGAGAAGGGTTTCGGTTTCGTCTCACCGAACGGGGGCGGGCCGAGAGTGTTCGTCCATGTCAGCGAGTTCTCGAATCGTCGGCGACGCCCGGTCGTCGACGCGCTGGTGACGTACGAGCTCTCGGCCGACTCGCATGGCCGCCCTCGAGGTGTGAAGGTGGCCTTCGTCAGTGATGGGCCGGTTTCGGCTGCCTCGTCGGCGGCGGCCGCGCCGGGGCCGGGGCCGTTGGCGCTCGGCCTTGCATTCGGGTTCGTCGCGCTCCTCGGGGTCGCGGTGGCCGTCGGGCGGTTGCCGTTTCCGGTGTTGCTCGCCTACCTTGGCATGAGTTGCGTGGCCTACCTCGCGTATGCCTTCGACAAGGCGGCTGCGCTGCGAGGGCATTGGAGAACGGCGGAGGTCTCCCTGCATCTCCTCGGATTGCTCGGTGGGTGGCCTGGTGCCCTGGTGGCCCAGAGGTCGTTTCGCCACAAGACACGAAAGCGATCGTTTCGGGTGGAGTTCTGGATTACCGTGCTGCTCAACTGTGCAGCCTTGGGATGGCTGCTCCATGCTCGTTGATGGGCCGCGGCTGGGCCGCGGGCCGGGCCACCCCCGAGCGGGGACCCGTCGTCTCGGCTCGAATCGTGAGACAGCGGGCGTCGTGAACGGCCCGCGCAGCAGGGGACACACATGGCCCGAGTGAAGGTGAACCGCACGTTCCTGCGTCGCTTGCTGGCCTGGCTGAGCCTGGTCGGTGCAACCACTTCGGCGCTCGTACTCGCGGAGGAGGTTCGTATCCCGGGAACGAGCGTCACCCTCGATGCGCCGGCGGGTTTCGCGGTCTCGCGGTCGTTCGCGGGGCTCGAGAGTGCACGGGATGGATCCAGCATCACGGTGGCGGAGTTGCCGCTCGAAGGATACGACCAGCTCCTCCCGGTCTTCGAGAGCCTGTCCGCCGCGGTCGAGGCGTTCACGCCGAAGGGAGTCGTGATCGAGCGCGCCGAAGCCTACGACGTGGGTGGAGAGAAGGTACCGGTCCTCGTCGGCAAGCAGGGGACGGCCGCGGGTGATGTGGCGAAGTACCTCGCGCTCTACCGTGGCGGCACGACCGTCCTGCTCACCTTCAACGTGTTCGATTCCGAGCACCTGTCGCCGGGCGCGGTCGAAGCGGTCATGCGCTCGGTCCGGCTCTCGGCGCCGTTGACGTTGCAGCAGCAGGTCGACGCCCTTCCCTTTGCGTTCGAGGTCGCGCCGCCGTTTCGATTGAGCGGGGTGTTGGGCGGATCGGCCGTGCTCCTGACGACATTCGAGGGCACGGATCCGAGCGGGACGAAGCCCGCGATCATCATCGCCCGGTCATTGTCGCCGGTCGCACCGACGCCGGCGGCGGAAGAGGTCAACGAGCGGCTACTCCAATCCACCAGAGGGTTCGAGGGCGCGGAGGTACTCGTCCGGCAGGCGGCGCAGTTCGGTGGTGGCGCGGCCTCCTATCTCGAGGCACGGTCCGGCACGCGCAAGCTCCTGCACTACGTGCGCGTCGCGCCGGACGGGATGTACCTCCGGTTGGCCGCGTTCGGCGACGGTGATGCGTTGGCGGGCGTCAGCGCGGCGGTAGCGGCAATCGCGGCCTCGGTGGCGCCGCGCTGAGTGCCGTGCACGTCGCGCGAGGCGTGCGCGGCGCTCCTCATCCGGGACCCGGGTTCGGATACTTCCCGTTGCACGCCGCGAGCTTGCGTTCCCACGCGAGCGAGGTGGCGACGATGGTGTCGAGGTCGTCGTAGCGCGGGGTCCAGCCGAGCAGCTCGCGCACCCGATGCGCGTCGGCCACCAGAGTCGGTGGGTCTCCGGGGCGGCGCGGCTCGTCGATCACGTTGATCGGACCACCGCTGACGCGCTCCACCGCCTGGATCACCTCGCGCACCGAGTAGCCGTGGCCGTAGCCGCAGTTGAGCGTGAGTGACTCGCCGCCGCCCTGCAGCCAGTCCAGCGCACGGAGATGCGCGCTCGCGAGATCCTCGACGTGGATGTAGTCGCGCACGCCGGTGCCGTCCGGGGTGGGGTAGTCGGTGCCGAAGACCTTGAGGTGGGGGCGCTTGCCGGTCACCACCTCGCAGGCGACCTTGATCAGCAGGGTCGCTTCCGGCGTCGCCTGGCCGATGCGGCACTCGGGGTCGGAGCCGGCGACGTTGAAGTAGCGCAGGATCACGTGGCGCATGCCGCTCGCCGCGCACATGTCGCGCAGGATGCGCTCGGACATCAGCTTCGACGCGCCGTAGGGGTTGATCGGCTGGGTCGGCGAGTCCTCGTAGGCGGTGTCGGTATCGGGGATGCCGTAGACCGCGGCGGTGGACGAGAAGATGAACTCGCGCACCCCGGCCTCGACACACGATTCCAGCAACGACAGCGTGTTGACGGTGTTGTTGCGGTAGTAGGCGTGGGGGCGGGCGACGGAGTCGGGGACCACGGTGTGGGCGGCGAAGTGGAGCACCGAGCCCACCTCGTGCTCGCGCAGCACGCGGTCGACCAGGTCGCGATCACCGAAATTGCCGACCACCAGATCGCCGTGGATGACCGCCTCGCGGAAGCCCTTGCTGAGGTCGTCGATCACCACCACCCGGCGCCCGGCCTCGCCGAGTTGCCGCGCCACGTGGCTGCCGATGTAGCCCGCTCCGCCCGTCACCAAAACGCCGTCCGGCATGTCAGCTCCCGTGTGCTCGTGCTGCGTGAAGCCAGGAGTCTAGCCGAGCGGCAGGTGCCAACCGGTGACGACGGCCACATCCCGGGCTCGCGGCGCGGCTCTATTCTGGGCCGTCCTCGCCCCGGTGCGAGGCACCGGGCACGAGCTGATATGGTGTCCGTCCCCGTCGCGCCGGCGATCCTGCCGGTCGTACCGACAACGACAGTCGAGGAGCCCCACCATGGATGCACCCATCGCGCGCCTCGCCGCCCGAGCACTCCAGTGTGCCGCCGCTCTGACCATCACCTGCGCCGTCGCCCGTGCCGACGCCGTCCTGCCGAGTGGCATGGGCGTGGTCGCGCCGGTCCTGACCACGGTCGCGTCGCCCGAGTACTACGAGATCGCCCCGGGCTCCGGGCTCGACGGCGTGGCCGCCCTGCGGATCACCACGCCGTCGGGCAACTTCGGCTGCACCGGCAGCCTGCTCTCCACCGGCATGCACGTGCTCACCGCCGCGCACTGCGTGACCGACTCGACCGGGCAGGCCGCCGCCACCTCCGTCGAGGCGACCTTCGCCGCCGGCGGTGGCGCGGTGCTCAACACCTCGTCCTACGTGGTCCATCCCGACTGGACGGGGCTGCTGTTCGGCGGTGGCGACCTCGCGATCCT
This sequence comes from Ectothiorhodospiraceae bacterium, assembly GCA_024234875.1. Lineage (GTDB taxonomy): Bacteria > Pseudomonadota > Gammaproteobacteria > HK1 > HK1 > JACKNM01. The sequence goes on from JACKNM010000010.1 coordinate 7,146, forward strand.
CGAGCTGTCGGAGAGCCCGGGTGTCGCCGGCTACGACATCGTGCGCGATCAGAGCCTGACCAACGACATCATCGCCATCCTCGCCGGGTACGGGACCAGCGGCACCGGCGTCACCGGAAACGTGCTCCCGTTCGGCACCCTGCGCGCCGGCTTCAACCGCATCGACGGCGTCTGGCCGGGCTTCCTGTTCGGGGGCAGCCCGTTCGCGTTCGACTTCGACAGCGGGCTCCAGGCTCACGACTTCCTGGGCTTCCTGTCGCCGCTCGCGGCCGACCTCGGTCTCGGTGTCTACGAGGCGATGGCGGTGCCCGGCGACTCCGGTGGCCCGACGTTCACCCTCGACGGCAAGATCCTCGGCGTGCACTCGTTCATCGGCTCGCTCGGGCGGCTGTTCGATCCGGAGGCACCGGTCGGTGTGTACGGTGATTTCGGGGGCGACACGCGGGTCGCCGCCTACGCGGACTGGATCGACTCCACGCTCCTCGGCGGGCCGTTCGCGCCGGTCGCGGCGACCGGCCTGACGGTCGGCGGGGGCGGCGGGGTCTTCGTCCTCGCCAGCAGCCATGTGCCGGAGCCGACGGTGCTGGGTTTGCTCGCGTTCGGGCTCGCGGGGTTGGCAAGGACGCGCCGCGCCGGCTGAAGGACGTCGTGCGGGGCGGCGCTCCGGAACCAGCACGCCGCCCCGCCGGGCCTCACTGCAACATGCAGGATCCCGGCGCCATCCCACAGCTACCGCAGCTCGCCGGGGCCTCGGCGCGGGCCGGCTCGGCCTTGCCGAGCGCGAATGCCGACAGCAGGCGCTCGAGCGCGCGGCTGTCGCACTGCGGGCATTGCGGGCGGTCGCTCGAGCGCACCAGGGTCTCGAAGCGATGGTGGCACTTGCGGCACTCGTACTCGTGAATCGGCATCGACGGTGACTCCCGGGCCGTGAGTCTGGCCCGAACCGCCGGCGATCATGCAGCGCCGACCCGGCGGGCGGGAAGGGGGGCGAGGGTCCGGCCGGGGTCGGCGATCTGATAGCCTCGCGCTCCCCCTCCCGACCGGTCTCCACGCGATGCCCCCTTCGGTCGCCACCACCTTTCCGACCCACCAGCGCCGGTGCGGCTGGAACGCGCTGCTCGCGCCACGCGCGCCCACGCCGCCGCTGCGCGGGCGAGTGGACTGCGCGCTCGCGGTGATCGGGGCCGGGTACACCGGTCTCGCGGCGGCGCGGACCTTCGCCGAGTCGCGGCCCGACTCGCCGGTGGTGCTGCTCGACGCCGACGTGCTGGGCGAGGGCAGTCCCGGGCGCAACTCCGGCTTCATGCTCGAGATCGCGCTCGCCGACGATGCCGATGCCGGCGCCGTCGCACGGATGGCGGCGGTGAACCGCCGCACCCGCGAGACCATGGACTGGCTGCGCGCGCTGGCGGCGCAGTCGGGGGCCGACTGCGATCTCGTGCGTGCCGGCACCTACCGGGGGGCGGCGACGGTGGGGGGGATGGCGGGCCTCGACCACTACCGCGCCTTCCTCGAGGCGGCGGGGCTCGAGCACCGGGTGCTGGACCGTGAGGCGATGGCGGCGCGGATCGGGACCCGGCACTACCTCGGGGGCTTGTGGTCTCCCGACTGCTCCCTGGTGCAGCCGGCCGCGCTCGTACGCGCGCTCGCGTCGGTGCTCCCCGAGGGCGTCGCGCTGCACGAGCGAAGCCCCGCGCTCGCGCTCTGGCGGATCGCCGGCGGCTGGTGCGTCACGACCCCCGACGGCGAGGTGCGCGCCGAGCGCGTGGTGCTCGCGAACAACGCATTCGCCGCGAGCCTCGGCTACGGGGGCGCGCGACTGGTGCCGATCTACACCTACGCCGGCCTCACCCCGCGGCTCGACGGCGCCGACCTCGCCGCGCTCGGCGACGACCCGTGTTGGGGACTCCTGCCGGCGCATCGTCTCGGCACCACGCTGCGCCGTACCGTCGACGGCCGGCTGCTGGTGCGGTCCTTCTACGGCTATCGTCGCGAGGCCGACAACGGTGCCGTCGAGGTCGCGCTCCAGGGCTGCATGGCTCGGCGATATCCGGTCCTCGCGGGCGTCGGCCTCGAGCACGTGTGGGGTGGCACCACCGGCCTCACCCGCAACGGCGCGCCGGTGTGGGGTGAGTCGGCGCCCGGGCTCTGGGTCTCCGCCGGCTGCAACGGCGGCGGGGTGGTGAAGGGCTCGCTGCTCGGGCGCGCGCTGGTGCAGACGATGCTCGGTGGCCCGGCGGACGACGTCCGCACGCTCTTCGGCACGGCGACCTGGATGCCGCCGGAGCCGTTGCGCGCACTCGGGTTCGAGCTCCTCACCCGCCGCTGGCGACGCGAGGCCGGGGCGGAGGTGTGAGGGCAGCAGGGGACGGCCGCGCGCGGGGCGCGGCCCGGTCCCCGCAAGGTCAGAGTCGCTCGGCCACCGCCAGGATGCGGTACATGCTGCGCAGCACCGGCTTCTCGATCAGCTTGTTGTCGATGACCACGAGGCCGGTGTCGCCGCGCTCGAACTCCTCGACCACCCGCCGCGCGGTGGCGATCTGCTCCGGGGTCGGGCTGAACACGCGATTCAGCGTCTCGATCTGCTTGGGGTGGATGGCCCCCTTGCCGGTGAAGCCGAGCGCGGCGCAGGCGCGCGCCTCGCGCTCCATGCCGGCCATGTCGCCGAGGTCCAGATAGGGCACGTCGACGACGTCGACACCGGCGCTCGCCGCCGCGTGCACCACCCGCGCGCGGGCGTAGAGCAGCCCCTCCCACTGCGGCTCGACTCGAAGCTCCGCCGCCATGTCGACACCCCCGAACAGCAGCGCGTCGATACGGTCGCTCGACCGCGCGATGTCGATGCAGGCCTCCAGGCCCTCGTTGGTCTCGATGATGACGTGCAGGCGCACGTGCTCGCAGCGTGCCCCGAGCACCTCCTCGTAGACCCGAATCTCGTCGGGGGACTTGATCTTCGGCAACATCAGCGCCGGCGGCGGCCGCTTCGCCTCGACGATCGCCAGCAGGTCGGCCATGCCCTCGGGCGTGCGCAGGCAGTTCACGCGCACGATCGGCTCGACCCGCGGGTCCGGCTCGAGCGTCGCGAACGCGGCCAGGGTCCGCTCACGCGCCACCGCCTTGTGATTCGGGGCGATGGCGTCCTCGAGATCGACCGTCACGATGTCGGCGCCGCTCGCCATCGCCTTGGGTAGCATCTCCGGCTTGTTTCCGGGGGCGAAGATGAGGCTGCGCCGAGGGCGCACGGGTCGATCGGCCATCGCTGGGCTCCGGATGCGGTCGGGGCGACGAACGATACGGGCAGCCCGCGCCGATGTCGATGCGGGCGCGGCGGCAAGGGAGAACGGCGATGCAGCGGCACCGGACCCTCACGACCGACTACGACCGCCAGTTCTACGCCCGACAGGTCGAGGGCGCGCGTCGCTCGGCGCAGATCGTGGTGCCGCTGTTGCTGGACCTGGTCGCGGTCGGCTCGGTATGCGACGTCGGTTGTGGTGTCGGCGCCTGGCTGCGGGCCTTCTCCGACCGCGGCGTGAGCGACGTGCTCGGGCTGGACGGCGATCACGTCGAGACGGACCTGCTCGAGATCCCGGCGTCGTGCTTTCGGGCGCACGACCTCACGCAGCCGATCCGGCTCGAGCGACGGTTCGATCTCGCGGTGTCGCTCGAGGTGGCCGAGCACTTGCCGGCATCGTGCGCGGAGGACTTCGTGGCGTCGCTGACCGCCATCGGGTCGATGGTGCTGTTCTCGGCCGCGGTGCCCGGTCAGGGCGGGCGCGGGCACGTCAACGAGCGCTGGCAGAGCTATTGGGCACGGCTGTTCGAGGCCCGAGGATTCCGGGCCGTCGATCACCTGCGCTGGATGGTCTGGAGCCACGACGACGTCAAGTTCTGGTACCGGCAGAACATGATGCTCTACGTCCACGCCGACGCCGTGGATGCGAGCGACCGGCTTCGTGACCTCGCGCGACAGACGTCGCTGGCGAGGCTCGACGTCGTTCATCCGATGCTTCATCTACACCGCTTGCGACACCTGCTCGGCCTCACGCACGCGGCCCGTCGCGGTCGCGTGGCGAGGTCGACATCAGGGTCCGCCGGGGCGTGAGATGGGGGTCCCCGTCACGGGCGCGACAGGGCCTCGTGTCCACGGGCGGGGACGGCGCCCCGCCGCCCCCAACTCAGCCCTCGATCGCCTGGTACGTCAGCACCCTGAGCTCGCGGCGCAGCGGGTAGGTCGACGAGGGCAGGAGCTGGGTGCAGAAGATCACCGTCATCTCCTCGACCGGGTCGATCCAGAACGCGGTGCTCGCCGCCCCGCCCCAGGCGTACTCGCCGGCCGAGCCCATGACCTTGGCGCGCGCCGGGTCGAGCATCACCGACACCCCGAGCCCGAACCCGATGCCCTCGTAGCTCGCCTCGCTGAAGCGCGGCTGACCCATCGCCGCCATGTCGACGCCGCCCGGGAGGTGGTTGCGGGTCATGTAGTCGACCGTCTTGCGCGACAGTAGCCGCACGCCGTCGAGCTCGCCCCGGCGGCGCATCAGCTCGGTGAAGCGGAAGTAGTCGCCGACGGTGGAGACCAGGCCGCCGCCGCCGGAGTGCAGTGTCGCCTCGCGCAGGAAGCGGTCGTCGGTGGCCGAGCCGACCTCCTCCAGCCCGCCGTCCTTGTCGCGGCCGTACATCGCCGCGAAGCGGCCACGCGCGGCGGCCGGCACCGAGAACGCGGTCTCGTGCATGCCGAGCGGGGCGAGGATCTCGTCGCGCATGAACGCGCCGAGCGACTTCCCGCTCAGCACCTCGACCAGTCGCCCGAGGACGTCGGTCGACGTGCCGTAGTTCCACTCGCTGCCCGGGTGCGCGAGCAACGGCATCTCGCCGAGCGCGTCGACCATCGTCCCCAGATCGCCGTCCGACCGGGTGAAGTCGATGCCGCGGGCGCGGTACATCGCGTCCACCGGGGTGGCGTGGAAGAAGCCGTAGGTGAGCCCGGAGGTGTGGGTCATGAGGTCGTGGATCTGGATCGGGCGGCGCGCGGGCTCGGTACGCATCGACTCGCCCGAGCCCGAGACCCACACCTGCATGTCCGCGAACGCGGGGAGATAGGCCTCGAGCGGATCGTCGAGCTGGAACCGTCCGCGCTCGTAGAGCATCAATGCCGCCACCGAGGTGATCGGCTTGGTCATCGAGTAGAAGCGCAGCACCGTATCGGGTGCCATCGCACGGCCCGAGGCCAGGTCCGCGAGCCCGTAGCTCTCGAGAAACGCGACCCGGCCACGCCGCGCGACCAGCGTCATCGCGCCGGCGAGCTTGCCGGCATCGACGTAGCGGGCCATCCAGTCACGCACGCGCGCGAGCCGCGCCGCACCCAGCCCGACGGTGCCGGGATCGATGGTCTCCATGTCGGGTCTCCGTTATGGCGCCGGGCCGGCGCTCGTGGTGTCGTGGTGCGGCGATGCCGCCGCGGGCTCGGCGGCATCGCCGCCCATACGGCCGAGGATCTCGATCATCGCCTCGACTCCGGTGCAGGGCACCGCCCCGGCGCGGGCGAGCTCGGCGGTGACGTCGACCGGCAGGCTCGAGTTGGAGCCGTCGGGGATCTGGTTCAGGCGCCCGCCGACCAGCACCGGGACCTCGAGGCCGCGCGTCGCGAGCTCGCGCTTCAGTGCCTCGACGTAGCGCAGCGCCACCCCGTTGTAGGTGCTGAGCGCGATCAGGTCGACGCGCTTCTCCGCGGCCAGCGTGGCGAGGTCGTCCGGATCGACGCTGGTGCCGGCATCCACCAGGTCGACGCCGAGCGGCGCCAGCACCTGCTCGAGCAGGGTCTTGCCGTGCTCGTGGACGTCGGTGGTGGCGATGCACACACGGATGCCGGTGCTCGCGATGCGGGCGCGCACCGGGGTCGGAACCGCGCCGAGATAGCGTGCGGCGCTGCGCTCGAGCTCGACCAGCGTCGTCGCCGGCACCACCGGCGCGCGCCCGCGCGGGCGCTCCGGTGCCGGCGCGCCGGGACCGTAGAGCTCCTCCAGTCGCTTCGCACCGACCCGGCGCATCGCGAGCAGGACCTGCAGCGGGTCGTCCACGTCGACCCCGCCGGCGGCGAGCCCGGTGAGCACCCGATCTCTGAACGTCCGTCCGCCGGCGACGATCTCCGCCGCCACCGCGTCGGCGCGCTCGACGTCGACCAGCGCCGACCAGTCGCCCGCGTGCTCGCACAGCCGCCCGGCGAACACCTGCGCGTCGATCACCTCGTCGATGTCCGGGATGCGCTCGTTCTCGGTCACCGGAACCGCGTTGACCGCGTGCCCGGTGGGGCGGGTGCGCTGGCCGATGACGTCGACCAGCAGGTAGCTCGCGAGGCTCGCGAAGTTCCCGCCCTGGGTCGAGCGATAGGCGACGGTGTTGCCGTAGACCATCGTCCCCGGCGGCTCCACCGCGATCGCCAGCGCGCGCTGGAACGCGAGGCGGGTGAGCGGCTCGGAGAAGTGGTGACCGAAGCAGAAGCCGATCCGTCCGCCGACCAGCGACTCGACCACGTGGCGCTCGAGCAGCACCGAGCCGAGGCAGCACGCGAGATCGGCGAAGTGGGCGGCGAAGCCGTCGTCGATGTTGCTGTGGATGATGACCTCGACCGGCTGCGCGGCGCACAGCCCCAGCGCCTTCACCGTCTCCGCGGTGGTGCCCACGTCGTCGTCGACATGCGGCATGCGAAACGTGAAGTACTGGCCGAGGTTGCCGATGGCAGTGGCGCCGGCGGCGAGCGCGGCCTGGGTGTTCTCCACCGCGGCCGGGAAGCCCATCACGAAGTCGCCGAAGTGCGGCGCGACCGGCGCCTGCCCGGTGAGGGTCACGAAGTCCTCGGGGCCGCGCATCACCAAGCCGGTGCCGCGCCCCATCTCGCCCCGCATCGCCGCGGTGTAGCCCATGCTCCAGTCGAGGCAGATGCCGTAGCGATCGACGTCGAAGCCGGCGGCGGCCACCGCGGCGTGGATCTCGCGATAGGCGCGGCAGGACTTCTCCAGCTCGCGGTACCCGATCTGCGCATGGTGGGTGATGCGGCCGTCGGCCATCGCCCGGCGCTTGTGCTCGGCCTCGCTGGCGACGCCGTGCTCGGTGAGGAACGGGCACGGCCCCACCTGCCAGTCGCGCGCCAGCGCTCGACCCTCGGCCAGCAATGCCCGCCCGTCGGGCAACTCGGGCTCCGGAAAGATACGATTCGCATCCAGCATCGCCACGGCTCCCGGGCGTGTGGCGCCCGCAACGATCGAGCCGCCACTGTCCGGCAGCCGGCGCGAGAGCGTCAACCCCGACACGACCGACCGAGGGAGGAGGACGATGGACATCTTTCGACTGCGCGGCGACGCGGTGGGGCGCAATCGCGCCAGCCGGTTCGGTGACCTGGTCTTCGCGGTGGCGACCGCCGGCCGGCCGGGAGGCTCGGTCGCCGATCAGACCCGCCTCACCCTCGCCGCGCTCGAGCAGGCCCTGGTCGAGGCCGGGAGCGACAAGACGCGCCTGCTCTCGGCCACCGTCTATCTCACCGACATCGCCCGCAAGGCCGAGATGGACAGCGTCTGGTGCCCGTGGCTCGGCGACGACAGCGCCAACTGGCCGCAACGCGCCTGCGTGCAGGCGGGCCTCGCTCCGGGCGACCTGGTGGAGATCACGGTGATCGCCGCGGCGCTTCGGTGAGCCACGCGGGCCTCGCCGCCCGTCGCCGGGTCGATCGTGACTGGACGTCGCCTGGGTGCCGGGTGTAGGAATCGGCCGATCGTCGACACGACTCGAACCCGACCGGAGTTTCGCCATGCCAGTGCTCCACTTCAGCCGCGAGGAGTTCGCGGCGCGCCAGGCCGCCACCTGCGCCGAGATGGCGCGCCAGGGACTCGATGGGCTCGTCCTGTTTCGGCAGGAGAGCATGTTCTGGCTGACCGGGTACGACACCTGCGGCTACACCATGTTCCAGGCGATGTACCTCGGCGCCGATGGCCATGCGGCGCTGCTCACGCGCACCGCCGATCGAATCCAGTCGCGAGCCACCTCGGTGCTCGAGGACATCCGCATCTGGTACGACCGCGAGGACGCGAGCCCGGGCGACGATCTGCGCGCGATGCTCGACGACCTCGGCTGCCGCGGGAAGCGCCTCGGCGTCGAGTACCACGCCTACGGCCTCACCGGTCAGCGCGCGAAGATGGTCGACGCCGCGCTCGAGGGGTTCTGCACACTGGTCGATGCGTCGGACCTGGTGCGCGAGCTGCGGCTGGTGAAGAGCCCGGCCGAGCTCGCCTACGTGCGCAAGGCCGGCGAGCTCTCCGACCGCATCCTCGCCGTCAGCCTCGAGCGCTGCCGGCCCGGGGTCACGGTGAAGAGCATCTACGGCGCGATGATGCAGGCGCTGATGGAGGGCGGCGGCGACCCGACCGGGAGCCTGTGGCCGCTCGGCGCCGGGGAGGCGGCGCAGTTCGGCCGGTATCACAGTGGCAACGAGATCGTGGGCCCGAACGACCAGGTGACCTTCGAGCCCGGTGCGGCCTACCTGCGCTACCACGCCTGCCTGATGTACACCGCGCTGACCGGTGGCGTCTCCGCCCACCATCGCTCGATGAACGCGGCGTGCGCCGAAGCGCTCGCCGCCTGCCAGGAGCACTTGCGCCCGGGCAACACGCTCGGTGAGGTCTACGACGCACACGCGCGGGTCATGGACCGCGCCGGCTACGGTGAGGCGAGGCTCGCCGCCTGCGGCTACACCCTCGGTGCGACGTACCCGCCGACCTGGATGGACTGGCCGATGTGCTGGTCGGGGAACCCGCAGGTGCTGGCACCGGGCATGGTGTTCTTCCTCCACATGATCCTGTTCGATCGCGCCAACGGTGCCGGCATGTGCATGGGCGAGACCGCAATCGTCACCGACGGCGCCTGCGAGCGGGTGAACCACGTGCCACGTGAGCCGATCCTGGTCGGCTGAGCGCGGGCCCGGCCGGGCCTGCGGCGCGGCCGGGTTGCGGGTGCTGCTCGTCGGTTACGGCACCCTCGCGCTCGGGGTCCTGCGGGGGTTGCTCGACTCGCCGCGCGTGCGGGTCGCCGGCGTGGTGCGCTGGGGCGCCGGGTTCGAGCGCGCGATGCCACCGGACGCCGACCACCGGGCGATCGCGACCGTGGCCCGGGCCGCGGATGTGCCGTTGCCGGTCTGCGACCGGGTGAACTCGGCCGAGTTCACCGCCTTGCTGCGGCGCCTCGAGGTCGACTGGGTGCTGGTGGCGAGCTGGGGCGAGATCCTGCGCGAGCCGGTGATTCGCGCCAGCGGCGGGCGCATCGTGAACTGCCACCCCTCGCTGTTGCCGGCCCACCGCGGCGCCAACCCCTACGCCTCGGCCATCATCGCCGGTGAGTCGTGGACGGGGGTCACCTTCCACCTGATCGACGCCGGGATCGACACCGGACCGGTGGTGGCGCAGGCGCGGGTTCCCATCGACCTGGCCGACACCGGGGGCACGCTTCGCTCGCGCTGCGCGCGCGTGGCGCGCGAGATGGTGCCGTCGGTGGTCGACCGCCTGGCCACCCCCGGGCTGGTCCCGCGGGCTCAGGCCGAGATGGGCGAGGCGAGCTACCACGGGCGTCTGTCCGACGCCGATGCGGTCATCGACTTCCGACGCCCGGCGCGCGAGGTGCACGACCGGATCCGGGCGGTGCAGCCCTGGTATCTGCCCCGGACCTGGGCCGAGGGTCCGCTCGGGCGGGTGCGCATCGAGCTCGGCTGGAGCCGCGTCGAGCCGGTACGCATCGGCGCCGCCGCCCCGGGCGCCATCGTCTCCCGCGACGGCGCCACCTTGCGCGTCGCCTGCGCCGGTGGAGAGCTCGTGCGCCTCGGCGATCTGCGCCTCGGCGTCGGCTGGCTGGCCCTGGGCGGCCGTCTCGCCCGCCCGGTGGGGCGCTGGCTGATCCCCGACGCCGCCTTGCTCGGCGACCCCCGCGCTTCCAGGTAGCCCGGGACGGGTTCCCCCAGCTACCGTCGCCCGGGCGGAGCGAGAGCGCAGCCCGGGATGGGGTGACACCGTCCTTCCCGGGTTTCGCTGGCGCTCTACCCGGGCTACGTGGGGCTCGGATCCTCGCTCGGCATGGCTCAGGGACCGGTGACACCTCGGTCGTCGAGCCGGGGGCCGTAGCCCGGGCGGAGCGAGAGCGCAGCCCGGGATGGGAGGTGGCGCCGACTTTCCCGGGTTTCGCTGGCGCTCTACCCGGGCTACGTGGAGGGCTCGGAGCGCTTGCGCTGCAGGGGCCGTAGCCCGGGCGGAGCGAGAACGCAGCCCGGGATGGGAGGTGGCGCCGTCCTTCCCGGGTTTCGCTGGCGCTCGACCCGGGCTACGTGGAGGGCTCGGAGCGCTTGCGCTGCAGCACCCGCCAGATGCGCTCCGAGGTGAGCGGCATCTCCAGGCGGTCGAGGTCGTGGCCGTCGAGGGCGTCGCGCACCGCGTTGGTTGCTGCCGGCAAGGCGGCGGTGGGGCCCGATTCACCACAGCCCTTCACGCCCAGCGGATTGGTCCCGCAGTGGGTGTTCAGGTAGTCCATCTCGAACATCGGTAGCTGGTCCGCGCGCGGCAGGCAGTAGTCCATGAACGAGCCGGTCAGGAGCTGGCCGTCCGCGTCGTAGACCGTGTCCTCCCACAACGCCTGGCCGAGGCCCTGGGCGATGCCGCCGTGGAGCTGCCCCTCGAGGAGCAGCGGATTGATGATCACCCCGAAGTCGCTCACCAGCAGGTAGCGCGTGACCTCGAGCGCGCCGGTATCGGCGTCGATCTCCACCTCGCACACGTGACAGCCGCTCGGGTAGCAGTAGACCGGCGCGTCGTAGTGACAGGTGGCCTCCAGGCCCGGCTCCCGGCCCGGCGGCTGGCGGGCCGGGTCGAGCGCGGCGCGGGCGACGTCGCGCCAGGTGAGCGAGCGGTCGGTGCCGACGACGGTGAAGCGTCCGCCACCGGCCTCGATGTCGGCGACGTCGGCTTCCATCAGGTGCGCCGCGATCTGACGCGCCTGCTCGATCACCTCCAGCCCGGCGCGGTGGATGCCGGCGCCGGTGACGGTGGTCGAGCGCGACCCGCCGGTGCCGCTGCCGTGGCCGACGCGGTCGGTGTCGCCCTCGACCACGTCGACCGCCTCGATGTCGAGGCCGAGGATGGTGGCGGCGATCTGCGCGTAGACCGTGTGGTGGCCCTGGCCGTTGGTCTGCGCGGTGGTGAGCACGGTGGCGCGGCCGTCGGGCTCGAAGGCGACCCGCACGCGGTTGTCCTTGAAGCCGTCGGGCTCGGTGTACACCGCGAAACCCTGGCCGAGCAGCTTGCCGCGGGCGCGGGCCTCGGACTTGCGGCGGGCGAGACCGTCCAGCCCGGCGCGGGCGAGCGCGGCATCCATCGTCGCCGCGAAGTCGCCGCTGTCGTAGACCAGCCCGGTCGGGGTGGTCCAGGGCAGCTCACCGCTGGTGATGAGGTTACGCCGGCGCAGCTCCTGCGGGGCGATGCCGAGCTCGCGCGCCGCGGCGTCGACCAGGTGCTCGACCAGGTGGGTGTACTCGGGCTTGCCGGCGCCGCGGTAGGCGGCGATGGGCGTGGTGTTGGTGTACACGCAGCGGGTCTGCGCGTGGATCACCGGGATCCGGTACAGGTTGGTCAGGCAGCGGGTGCCGCCGGCGGTCGGAATCACCGGTGCCTCGCCGGTGAGATAGGCGCCCATGTTGCCGATCACCCGTGAGCGCACGGCGAGGAACCGGCCGTCGGCGTCGAGCGCGAGCTCGGCCTCCATGTGGTGGTCGCGGGCGTGGTAGTCGGCGACGAAGCTGTCCGATCGATCCGCGTACCACTTCACCGGCCGGCCGAGCCGCCGGGCGGCGAAGGCGGCGAGGATCTGCTCGGCGTAGACACCGTTCTTGATCCCGAAGCCCCCACCGACGTCCGGGGTGACCACGCGCACCTGGGCCGGCGAGACCCCGAGCCCGGGCTCGGCGATGGCCATGCGCACCTGACCGCCACCTTGAGTCGGTGTGCGCACGGTGTAGCGGTCGGACTGCGGGTCGTGGTCGGCGAGCACGCCGCGCGGCTCCATCGCTGCGACCACCACGCGGTTGTGGCGCAACGACACCCGAGTGACGTGGGCGGCGCGGGCGAAGGCGGCGTCGACCGCCGCGGCGTCGCCGCGCTCCCAGTCGAGGGCGACGTTGGTGCCGAGGTCCGGCCACACCAGGGGCGCGTCGCGGGCGACCGCTGCCTGCCCGTCGGTCACCGCCGGCAGCGGCTCGTACTCGACCTCGACCAGCATCGCCGCCTCGCGCGCCGCCGCCTCGCTCTCGGCCAGGACCATGGCGACCGGCTCGCCGAGGTAGTGGACCGAATCGTCGGCGAGCAGCCGCCAGGTCGGCTCCAACGGCGGCCGGCCGTCGCGCCCGCGCAGCGCGGTGCGCGAGGTGATGCGCGCCGCGGGCTCCGGGTCGAGATCCGCCGCGGTGAGCACGGCCACGACACCGGCGCCGTCGCACGCGGCCTGGGTGTCGAGCCCACCGATCCGCGCCGCCGCGTAGGGCGACCGGACGAACCAGGCCCAGACCTGCCCGGGTAGCGAGAGGTCGTCGATGAAATGGCCGCGGCCGGTGAGCAGCGCCAGATCCTCACGGCGCTTCACCGGACGTCCGATCCAGCCCTCGCTCGGACCCTCGTTTCGGCTCGTGTCGCCCAAGTCGTGTTCTCCTCGAGTTCGCAGTCGGGATCAGGTCCCACGCAGTCGATCGTGCACCGCCCGCCAGGCGGCGTCCCAGGCGTCCAGGGCCTCGTGGCGCGCCAGCACGTCGAGCCCGAGCCGGGTCACGCCCCCCGGGGTCGCGAGCTCCGCGAGCATGTGCTCGACCGACACCTCGGGGCGATGGCGCACCATCGCCGCGGCACCACCCACCATTCCGGCGACGATGGCCCGCGCGTCGCTCGCCGGCACTCCGGCGGCGGCGGTGGTCTCGGTCGCGCGCTCGACCAGCGCGTAGACCCAGCCGTAGAACGCGCCGAGCACGCAGGCGGCCTCGAACGCGGCCTCGTCGGGCATCGGGTGGACGGTGCCGAGGCGAGCGAGCAGGTCGTGGGCGCGCGGCTCGTCGGGCCACATCGCGGTCGGGCTGAGCCCGAGTGCCGAGCAGGTGACCGGGATCGAGCGCACGATCGTCGCCGGCGCCGCGGCGCTGGCGAGCTTCTCGACCTGGACCCCTGCCACCACCGAGAGCAGCACCTGGCCCTCGCGCCACGGCAGGCCGCTGATGGCGGCCAGGGTCTGGGCCGGGCGGGTGGCGACGATCACCAGGTCGCCGCGCTCGACCACCTCGGCGTTGTCGGCGGCGATGGTGGCGCCGGTCTCACGGGCGATCACCGCGGCGCGCTCGCGGCCGCGCGGCGAGAGCACCAGCGCCGGCATCGCTCGCCCCGCCGCCGCCGCGCGGGTGAGGCCCTGGACCAGGAAGGTGGCGATCTCGCCGACCCCGATGATGCCCACGGTCCGCGCCGTCGTCTCGACCATCGTCACGCCCTCCACCACCGGGGCGTGGTCCCGACCCCCCGCGCCGCGCAGTGTAGCGGAGTCGGCCGGCGCTCCCAGGGGTGGCGAGATGGTCGGTGGAATCGCGTCCGGGCGCGAATACGAACATCGACGCGGCCGTATTTTCGTATTCGCGCATCCAAGGTAGACTGCGACGCCGTGTCTGTGCAGGTTCGGGCCGTGTTGGGTGTCCAGGAGTCGGGTGGAGAGCGGGGAGGTTCGGAAGCGAACATGATGGCCGCCACGCCCGAGGGCGCGCTGACACGGCGCGAGACCGCAATCGTCGAGCACGTGCGGCGTGACGGCTTCGTCGCCATCGAGGCCCTCGCGCGCACTCTCGGCGTGACGCCGCAGACGGTGCGCCGGGACGTGAATCGGCTCTGCCGTGGCGGCATGCTGCGGCGCTTCCACGGCGGCGCCGGGCTCCCGTCGAGCGTCGAGAACGTCGCCTACGACGCCCGCCAGGTGCTCCACGCCGACGCCAAACGACGCATCGCCGCGCTGGTGGCGGCCGAGATCCCGGCTCGCGGCTCGCTCTTCCTCAACATCGGGACCACCACCGAGGCGGTGGCCCGCGCGCTGCGCGGCCACGCCGGGCTGCGGGTGGTCACCAACAACATCAACGTCGCCACCATCCTGCGCGACGCGCCGGAGTGCGAGATCGCGCTCACCGGGGGCGTGATGCGGCTGCGCGACGGCGCCCTCACCGGCGAGGCGGCCTGCGACTTCGTGCGGCAGTTCAAGATGGATTTCGCGGTGATCGGGATCTCGGGTATCGACACCGACGGCTCGCTGCTCGACTTCGACTACCCGGAGATCCGCGTCTCACGCGCGATGGTCGAGAACGCGCGCCGGGTGCTGCTGGTCGCGGACCGGACCAAGTTCGGGCGCCCGGCACTGGTCCGGCTCGGCCCGGCGTCGTGCGTCGACGCCCTGTTCACCGACGCGCCGCCGCCGCCGCCGATGCGCCCGGTGCTCGCGCGCGCCGGGGTCGAGGTGCGGGTCGCACCGCGCGAAGAGGCTCCCGCCCGGGTCGCGCCAGGGGCCGAGCCATGCTGAGACAGGCCTGCCTCGCCCGGCTCGGTGAGGGTGTGCACGACGTGCTGGTGGTCGGCGCCGGCATCAACGGCGCGGTCAGCGCGGCCGCGCTCGCCGGGCGCGGTGCCCGCGTCGCGCTCGTCGACCGCGGAGACTTCGCGAGCTTCACCAGCCAGGAGTCCTCGAATCTGGTGTGGGGCGGCATCAAGTACCTCGAGACCTACGAGCTGCCGCTGGTGCGCGATCTGTGCGTGTCGCGCAACCTCCTGATGCGCAGCTACCCGTCGACGGTGCGCGAGATCCGCTTCCTGGCCACCGTCGAGCGCGGCTTTCGGCACCATCCGCTGCTGCTGTGGGCGTCGACCTGGGCTTACTGGCTGATCGGCAACGGTGCCACCGAGGCACCGCGGCGCCTCGGCCGCGCCGAGCTCGAGGCCGAGGAGCCGATGGTCGACACCAGCCGCTTCGGCGGTTGTGTCGAGTACTCCGACGCCTACCTCTTCGACAACGACGCCCGCTTCGTCTTCGGCTTCGTGCGCTCGGCCATGGACCGCGGCGCGGTGGCGGTGAACTACGCCGAGTCGTGCGGCGCGCGGCTCGAGGACGGGGTGTGGGTGAGCGAGGTCCGTGACCTCGAGAGCGGGCGGACGATCACGGTGCGCTCGCGCGCGCTGATCAACGCCGCCGGGGCGTTCGCCGATGCCCACAACCAGGCATCCGGTCTGCAGACCGCCCATCGGCACGTGTTCTCCAAGGGCATCCACCTGATCGTCGACCGCATCACCGACAGCCGTCGGGTGCTGGCGTTCTTCGCCGACGACGGCCGGCTCTTCTTCGCCATCCCGATGGGCTCGAAAACCTGCCTCGGCACCACCGACACCCGTGTCGACGATCCGCGCACCGGTGTCACCGACGCCGACCGCGACTTCGTGCTGGACAACGTCAACCGCCGTCTGCGCCTCGCGCGCCCGCTCACCCGCGCCGACATCGTGGCCGAGCGCTGCGGCGTCCGGCCGTTGGTGGTCGAGCGTGGCGCCAGCGAGGCGAAGGACTTCCTGCAGCTCTCGCGCAAGCACGCGGTCGACGTCGACGCGCACCGGTGTCACCTCACCATCTACGGCGGCAAGCTCACCGACTGCATCAACGTCGGTGACGAGGTCTGCGAGGCGATCTCGGGGATGGGCATCGCCCTGCCATCGCCGCGCGCTCGCTGGTTCGGCGAGCCGCCGCCGGAGGTCCGTGAGGAGTTCCTCGCCCAGGCGCGGGCGCTGGACCTCGACGCGCTGACATCACCGCACGCCACCGAGCCGCTGTCGCAGCGCTTCTGGCGCCGCTACGGGCACCAGGCGGTGGCGTTGCTCGACGCGATCCGCGCCGACCGTCGCCAGGCCGAGCTGCTGATCGAGGGCACCGAGTACACGCGCTGCGAGATCGCCCACGCCGCCAGCCGCGAGATGGTGGTCAGGCTCGAGGACTTCCTGCGCCGGCGCTCGAAGATCGCGCTGATGATGCGCCGCGACGAGATCCGCGCCGCCCGTGGCCTCGACGAGGCCTGCCGCATGCTCTTCGGCGACGAGGCCGACGCACGCCTCGCGGAGTACTTCGGGCGCAACGACTGAGCCCGCGCGTCGCCGGGCGGCCGCGGCGGACCGCCCCTACCGGCCAGGCCGAACCCCGCGCCACACGGTAGGGGCGGGGTGCCATCCCCGCCCGACCGCGGGGGCGTGGCTCGAACCGCTACAATCCCTGCTCGCGCATCCCGCCGACCTGATGGAGCCGTCATGGGCCTGTTTCGCGTCATCCCGCTCTTCGCCGTCGTCCTCGCGGTGTACAACGTCCTGCTCGCGACCTCGGACATGCCCGCGGCGCTCGCCGGTCCGGTGCTCTCGATCGGGCTGGTCTCCGGGGCCACCTGGGTGCTGGACCTCGGTGATGCCCTGCTCGCATTCGGCATCGTCGTGCTCTACGTCGAGGTCGCCAAGGCCACCCGCACCAGCACCGTCTCGGTGCTCGACCACACCCTGTCCCTGCTGGTCTTCATCGGCTTCGTGGTGCAGTTCATCACCGTCGCCGGGGCCGGCACCTCGACCTTCGCGCTGCTCGGGCTGATGTCGCTGGTGGACGTGATGGCCGGGTTCACGGTCACCATCGTCGGCGCGCGGCGTGACTTCGGGGTCGGCGACCGCCTCGACCACTGACCACGGTGCGCGCCCGCCCGGTGTGATAGGGTTTGGCCCTGGCCAGGGGGCGGCGCCAGCTCGCCCCGAACATGACAAAGCGGCGCGTCGACGCTCCGGTGACTCGGTCCCCGGACGCGCGTCGGCGCGCGGGAGATCCAACGTGAGTGACCAGCAGACCCGGGACGCGCAGGACCTGAGCGCCGATCTCGACAACCTCTACCTCGAGGAGACGTTCAGTGACATGCGGGCCGCGTCCATCCGGCGCCTCAGCCCGGTGACCGTGGACGGCACGGCGGACGCCGCACGCCCGGTGCTCTACATCGGCGAGACCACGCTGATGACCCAGATGGGCCCGTTCCCGGTGCAGTTCCCGATCGAGGCGACGTCGCTGCGCGACGCGTTCGGCAAGTTCCCGGAGGGCGTCCGCGAGGCGATCCAGCGTCTGAACGAGCGCGCGAAGGAGATGGCGCGCGAGGAGGCATCGCGCATCGTGGTGCCGGGGACCATGCCGCCGGGCATGGGCGGCGGACCCGGAGGGCCGGGCGGGATGGGCGGCCCGGGCGGGCTCATCCTCGGCCGCTGAGCGCGTCGACCGCCCGCGCTCAGCTGGTTCGCGGGCGGAAGCTGTTGGCGTCGGCCATGCGCCAGGCCGCGGCGTGCTCGGTGGAATCGGGGTCGTCGAGATACTGGCGTGGAGCGAGGAAGCGGTAGACCCGGTCCGCGGGCCGCGCCTCGATCGCGCTCAGCCGATGCCAAACGTGGTGCGGCCGCAGCTCGCGCGGATGGGCGAGGCCGGCCGCGGCCACCACGGAAGCCAGTGCCTCCACCGTGTTGCGGTGAAAGCGCGCCACGCGCGGTGCCTTGTCCGCGACCACCAGGGCGCGCTGACGACCCGGATCCTGGGTCGCGACGCCGGTCGGGCAGGTGTTGGTGTGGCACCGCAGCGACTGCACGCAGCCCAGCGCGAACATGAACCCGCGCGCGGAGTTGCACCAGTCGGCGCCCATCGCCATGTTCGCGGCCATCCCGAAGCCGGTGACGATCTTGCCGCTCGCGCCGATCCGGATGTGGTCGCGCAAGCCGGTGCCGACCAGCGCGTTGCGCACGAACACGAGCCCGTCGCGCAGCGGCGCGCCGACGTGATCGGAGAACTCGGCTGGCGCCGCGCCGGTGCCACCCTCGGCGCCGTCGACGACCACGAAGTCCGGGCGGATCCCGGTCTCGAGCATCGCCTTGCACAGCGCCAGGAACTCCCAGCGCTGACCGATGCAGAGCTTGAAGCCGACTGGCTTGCCGCCGGCGAGCTCGCGCAAGCGACCCAGGAACTGGATCATCTCGATCGGGGTCGAGAACGCGCTGTGAAAGGGCGGTGAGACGCAGTCCTGCCCGGCCGGCACCCCGCGCGCCTCGGCGATCTCCGCCGTCACCTTGGGCCCCGGAAGCATCCCGCCATGGCCCGGCTTCGCCCCCTGGCTGAGCTTCACCTCGACCATCTTGATCTGGTCGTCGGCCGCCTGGTCCGCGAAGCGGGCGGGGTCGAAGCGGCCCCGCTCGTCGCGACAGCCGAAATAGCCGCTGCCGATCTCCCAGATGATGTCGCCGCCGTGGATACGGTGGTAGCGACTGATTCCGCCCTCGCCGGTGTCGTGGGCGAAGCCGCCGAGCTTGGCGCCGAGGTTCAGTGCCTCGATTGCGCGCGCTCCGAGCGAGCCGAAGCTCATGGCCGAGATGTCGAGCACCGAGGCGTCGTAGGGGCGCGCGCACTGGTCGCCGCCGATGGTCACCCGCAGCGGCTGGTGGTCGTGGGGAAGCGCGGCCATCGAGTGCTCGATCCACTCGTACTCGGAGCCGTAGACGTCGGTCTCGGTGCCGAACGGGCGCACGCCTTCGAGATCCTTCGCGCGCTGGTAGACGACGCTGCGCTGCTCGCGCGAGAAGGGGCGACCGTCGAGGTTGCTCTCGACCACGTACTGGCGCAGATACGGGCGAGCCTCCTCGAACAGCCAGCGCACGTGGCCGACCAGCGGGTAGTTGCGTAACAGACTGTGCGAGGACTGGAGCAGGTTCCAGGTGCCGAGGGCGACGAAGGGCAGCAGCACCGCGAGCGCCCAGCCGCGGTCGATCCAGGGCAGCTGGTCGGCGGCGGCGAGGGCGGTCAGCGCGAGGACGGCGGCGTAGACGAGGAATCGCATGGGCCGCGATGGTAGCAGGCCGGCGCGCAATGGGCCTCGCTTCCGCGCCGAGTCGGTGGCCGTCCTCCGGTCCGCGGACGCCGTCGAGGCTGTTCACGCGCCGACCCGGCTGACAAGATCGGGTCCGCTCCGCCCGGGGGCGGTGATCTGGAGGGGCGCATGGGTCGGTACTCGCTCGGCATCGACATCGGCGGCACGTTCACCGACGTCGTCGCGCACGACCACGCGAGCGGACGCCAGGTCAGCCGCAAGATCCTGACCACCCACGACGACCCGGCGCGCGCGGTGCTCGACGCGGTCGACGACATCGTGAGGCGCTTCGACCTCGACCCCGCCGGCTTCCGCCGCGTGGTGCACGCCACCACGCTGTTCACCAACGCGTTGATCGAGCGGCGTGGCGTGCCGACCGGGTTACTCACCACCCGCGGCTTCCGTGACGTCCTCGAGATCGGGCGCGAGCGCAAGTACGACCTCTACGAGATTGCGATCAGGAAGCCCGCGCCGTTGGTGCCGCGCGACCTGCGCGGCGAGGTGACGGAGCGCATCGGCGCCGACGGCCGTGTCCTCACGCCGCTCGACGAGGCCGATCTCCTCGCCGCCGCCCGGGCGCTCGCCGATGCCGGCGCGCGCTCGCTCGCCATCGTCTTCCTCCACGCCTATCTCCAGCCGGCCCACGAGCAACGCGCGCTCGCGGTGCTGCGCGAGGCGTTGCCCCAGGTCGCGCTGACCGCCTCGCACGAGGTGGCGCCGGAGCTGCGCGAGTACGAGCGCGGCTCGACCGCGGTCGCCAACGCCTACGTCAAGCCGCTGGCCGAGCGCTATCTCGATACCCTGGCCACCCAGATCCGCGCGCGCGGGATCGACGCCGACGTCTCGATGATGATGTCGAGTGGCGGTCTCACCCATCTCGCCGAGGCCAGGCGCACCCCGGTGCAGATGCTCGAGTCCGGACCCGCGGCGGGGGCGCTCGCGGCCGCGCACTTCGGCGCCGCCGACGCCGGCGGTCGGCTGCTCGCCTTCGACATGGGCGGCACCACCGCCAAGCTGAGTCTGGTGGACGACGGCGAGCCGCTGGTCGCCTACGGCTTCGAGGCCGCGCGCCAGCGCCGCTTCATCGAGAACAGCGGGCTACCGATCCGCATCTCCACCATCGAGCTGATCGAGATCGGCGCCGGTGGTGGGTCGATCGCCCATCTCGATGCGCTCGGCCTGCTCAAGGTCGGCCCGCAGAGCGCGGGCTCGGAGCCCGGCCCCGCCGCCTACGGCCGCGGTGGTGACGCGCCGACGGTGACCGATGCCGACTTCGCGCTCGGCTATCTCAATCCCGACTACTTCGCCGGCGGCACGCTCGCCATCGACCTCGACGCCTGCCGTGCCGCGCTCGGCGCGCTGGCTGCGCGCGCCGGGCTCGACACCGAGGGGCTCGCCTGGGGCATCCACGACGTGGTCGACGAGAACATGGCGAGCGCGGCGCGCGTGCACATCGCCGAGCGCGGCAAGGATCCGGCCGACTACGCCCTGCTCTGCACCGGCGGAGCGGGCCCGGTGCACGCCTGGACGCTCGCCCGCAAGCTCGGCATCCGCCACATCCTCTGCCCGCCGTCGGCCGGTGTCGCCTCGGCGCTCGGGCTGCTGGTGGCGCCGGCGCGGGTCGACCGCGTCGCGACCATCGGCTTCCGACTGGTCGACGGCGATCTCGGCCGGCTCGAGGCGGGCTATCGGGCGCTCGAGGCGGAGGCCGCGGCAGTGCTCGCCGAGGCCGGGCTCGACGCCGGCGCCGCCACCGTGCAGCGCCTGGCCGACGGCCGCTTCGTCGGCCAGGGCTTCGATCTGGTGGTGTCGCTGCCGGCCGGGCCGTACGACGGGGGTGACGATACGGCGACGCGCGCCGCCTTGCGCGCCGCCTTCGAGGCCGGCTATCGCGAGAAGTACCAGCGCACCCCGCCCGACGTGCCGGTCGAGTTCATCAACGTGCGCATCGCGGTGCGCCTGCCGATCGAGGGCCCGCCGGTCGCCGGCCCCGGCACGGACGCGGGCGCCGCCGACCCGGTGAAGGGCCAGCGCGCGGTGTGGTTCCCCGAGGGTGGCGGGTTCGTCGATACCGTGGTGCTCGACCGCACGCGCATGCGCGTCGGCGACGTCCGCGAGGGGCCGGCGGTGATCGAGGACGAGGGCTCGACCCTGGTGGTCGGGCCCGGTGGGCGAATCGAGGTCCTGCCCTCGGGCAACCTCTCGGTCCGGTTGCCCGGGGAGGCAGCGACATGAGCGTGACTCGATCGACGTTCGACGCGGTGCGGCTGGAGGTGATCTGGTCGCGCCTCATCTCGGTGGTGGACGAGGCGGCGAAGGCGATCGTGCGCACCTCGTTCTCGACGCTGTCGAACGAGGCCAACGACTTCGCCTGCGTGCTCACCGACGCGCGCGGGCGGTCGGTGGCGCAGAACACCGGTAGCATCCCGTCGTTCATCGCCACCCTGCCGGCGACGGTGCGCCACTTCATGGAGCACGTCGGCGTCGAGCACATGCGGCCCGGGGACGTCCTGATCACCAACGACCCGTGGATGGGGACCGGGCACCTGAGCGACGTCTGCCTGGTGAAGCCGATTTTCCTCGGCGAGCGTCTGGTCGCCTTCGCCTCCACCACCTCCCACGTCCCCGACATCGGCGGGCGGCTGCGCGCCATCGAATCGCGCCAGGTCTACGAGGAGGGGCTGCAGATCCCGCTGATGAAGCTGGTCGACGCCGGCCGGGTCGACCAGACGCTGGTCGGCCTCATCCGCCGCAACGTGCGCACGCCCGAGCAGACGCTCGGCGACATCTGGGCCCAGCTCAGCGCCAACGAGCTGATGGAGCGCCGCGTGCTCGATCTCATGCGCGACTACCGGCTGGAGGACATCGAGGGCTTCACCGGCGAGATCCTCGACCGCGCCGAGCGCGCGATGCGCGCCGCGATCACCGAGGTGCCCGACGGCACCTACGAGTACGCGATCGAGACCGACGGTGCCGACGAGCCCTATCGCTTCGCACTCGCGCTGACCGTCGACGGCGACCGCATCCACGCCGACTTCACCGGCACCTCGCCGACCCAGCCGCGCGCGATCAACTGCGTGATGGCGTACACCTACGCGATGACCGCCTACGCCATCAAGTGCACGCTGCTTCCCGATCTGCCGAACAACGACGGCATGTTCCGCCCGATCACGGTCCACGCACCGCCCGACACGCTGGTCAATCCGAGCTATCCGGCGGCAGTGGTCGCGCGCTCGAACACGGGTCACTACGTGCCGGTGTGCGTGTTCGGTGCGCTGGCCCGGGTGCTCCCCGAGCGGGTGATGGCCGGGGCCGGCTCGCCGCTGTGGGTGTTCACGGTGACCGGGCTCGACGACAGCGGCAAGCCGTTCGCCAACGTGCTGTTCTTCAACGGCGGCATGGGCGCGACGGCCGACGCCGACGGCGAGCACTGCCTGTCGTGGCCGAGCAACATCTCCTCGACCCCGGTCGAGGTGACCGAGCGCAACGGCCCCCTCGTCTGTCACTACAAGCGCCTTCGCCCGGGGTCGGGTGGACGTGGCAAGCACCGCGGCGGGCTCGGCCAGGACATCCTGTTCGAGTGCGTCTCCGAGCGGCCATTGCTCGCGCTGTTCATGACCGAGCGCACTCGATTCCGCGCCCCCGGCTTGCTCGGCGGCGAGGACGGCGGCATCGGTGCCGTCGAGGTCAACGGTGTCGCGGTCGACACCCGCAAGCAGCACGTGCTGCACAAGGGCGACCGGGTGCTGCTGCGCACTCCCGGTGGCGGCGGGTACGGCGATCCGGCCGAGCGCCCCGCGGACCTGCGCGCGCTGGATCAGCGACTCGGTTATCTCTGATGGGGTGTGGCCGAGCGCCGATGCGCTGACGGTGATCAGCGCGGGCCTCGACCCGAGCGGGTAGATTGCCGGCATTCGACCTCGCCGCTCGCGAGGAGGTCGGCGATGCGCGCAATGCTGGCGCTGTGGCTCGCGGTTCTCTGCTGGCTTCCCTCGGCGGTGGCCGCCGCACCGCGCGTCCATCTACTCACGGTGGAAGGCGCGATCGGCCCGGCGGTGGCCGACTACGTCGCGCGTGGGCTCGCTCGCGCGAGCGAGGACGGCGCGGCGGCGGTGGTGCTGCGCCTGGACACCCCGGGCGGCCTCGATGCCGCGATGCGCGACATCATCAAGGCGGTGCTGTCCTCGTCCGTGCCGGTGATCACCTGGGTGGCGCCGAGCGGCGCCCGTGCGGCCAGCGCCGGCACCTACATCCTCTACGCGAGCCACGTCGCGGCGATGGCGCCGGCGACCAATCTCGGTGCGGCGACGCCGATTCCGATCGGCCCCGGTGCCCTGCCGGGGCGCGCGCCCGAGAAGGCGCCCGGCGACGCCGAGACCGAGCCGGGAACGGATCCCCAGGCCGCCATGCAGCGCAAGGTGCTGAACGACGCGGTGGCCTACATCCGGGGTCTCGCGGAGCTGAGGGGGCGGGACGCCGACTGGGCCGAGGAGGCGGTGCGTGGCGGCGCGAGCCTGAGCGCGGCGCAGGCGTCGGCGCGGCGGGTGGTCGATCTGATCGCGGCGGACCTCGACGCACTGCTCGCCGGTGCAGACGGACGCGTGGTCGACGTCGGCGGCAGCCCGCGTACGCTCGCCCTCGCCGGCGCGGAGGTCGTGCGCATCGAGCCCGACTGGCGCACCGAGCTGCTCGCGGTGCTGACCAACCCGAACGTCGCCTACCTGCTGTTGCTGCTCGGGGTCTACGGGCTGTTGTTCGAGCTCTACAGCCCGGGGGCCGTGGTTCCCGGCCTGGTCGGTGTGGTGTCGCTGGTGCTCGCGATGTACGCGCTCCAGCTACTGCCGGTCAGCTATGCCGGAGTGGCCCTGGTGCTGATCGGGGTCGCGTTGATGACCGCTGAGCTGTTCACCCCGACCTTCGGCGTGCTGGGCGTCGGCGGGGTGGTCGCCTTCACCGTCGGCTCGGTGATGCTGTTCGACACCGAGGCCGACGGTCTCGCGGTATCGCTGCCTCTGGTGGTGACGGTGAGTCTGGCCAGCGCCGGCCTGTTCATCGCCACCATCGTGGTCGCCTCCCGGCAACGCCATCGCCCGGTCACCACCGGGCGCGAGGAGCTCGTCGGCTCGCGCGCTCGCGCCCTCGATGCCTTCGACGGCGCGGGGCAGGTGCGCGCGCACGGCGAGATCTGGTCGGCCCGCTCGCGCACACCGGTGGTGGCGGGGCAGGTCCTGCGGGTCGTCAGCGTGAGAGGCCTGGTGCTCGAGGTCGAGCCCGAGCCATCGTCCATCGAGGAGGAATGAGGCATGCAGCTCACGACGTATGCGGTGGCCGCCGTCGCCCTGGCCGGTCTCGTCTACCTGATCGTCTTCGTCCTGCGCGAGTACGAGCGCGGGGTGGTGTTCTTTCTCGGACGCCTGCAGAAGGTGACCGGGCCCGGTCTGGTGCTGCTGATCCCGGGCGTGCAGCAGATGGTGCGGGTGGACTTGCGCACGCGGGTGCTGGACGTGCCGAGCCAGGACGTGATCTCGCGCGACAACGTCTCGGTGAAGGTCAACGCGGTGATCTACTTCCGGGTGATGGAGCCGGACAAGGCCATCGTGCAGGTCGAGGACTTCCTCGCCGCCACCAGTCAGCTCGCGCAGACCACGCTGCGCTCGGTGCTCGGGCAGCACGAGCTCGACGAGATGCTGGCCGAGCGCGACCGCCTCAACCAGGACATCCAGCGGATTCTCGACGAGCAGACCGACGCCTGGGGGATCAAGGTCTCGACGGTGGAGATCAAGCACGTCGACCTCGACGAGACCATGGTGCGGGCGATCGCCCGCCAGGCCGAGGCCGAGCGCTCGCGCCGGGCCAAGGTAATCGCGGCCGAGGGTGAGCTCCAGGCGTCGGAGAAGCTGGCGCAGGCGGCGGCGGTGCTCGAGACCCGCGAGCAGGCGATCACGCTGCGCTACCTGCAGACGATGGTCGACATCTCGGCCGAGAAGACCTCGACGGTGTTGTTCCCGGTGCCGATCGAGCTGCTGCGCGCATTTCGCTCCGCCGGCGACCGGTAGGGGCGGGGCGCCGTCCCCGCCCACGACGTCGCGCCGTGGCAACGGGCGGCCACAGCGGGCCGCCCCCACCCGGTTCGCGCCAACCCCGTAGGGGCGGGGCGCCGTCCCCGCCCCCCGACTCCGCAGCGGCGCCACGCGACATCACCCATCCGTCCCGGTAATCTTCGGCCCTCGTCGAGATCTGGCTCGCTCTGGCGGAGGCCCCCGATGTCCGCAGCTCTCTCGCACCTCCGGGTGATCGACCTGACGACCAACCTCTCCGGCCCCTACTGCGCGATGATGCTCGCCGACCAGGGCGCCGACGTGATCAAGGTCGAGCGCACCGGCGAGGGAGACGTCATGCGGCGTACCCCGCCCTTCATCGAGGGCGAGAGCGCGCCGTTCATGCTCTGGAATCGCAACAAGCGCAGCATCGAGCTCGACCTCAAGAACCCCGACCAGCTGGCTGTGTGCCGCGATCTCGCCGCGAGCGCGGACGTCTTCATCGAGAACTTCCGACCCGGGGTCGCCGAGCGGCTGGGCCTCGGCTACGAGGCGCTGTCCGCGATCAATCCCCGGCTCGTCTACTGCTCGATCTCGGGATTCGGTCAGACCGGGCCGTACAGTCGCCGCGGCGGCTTCGATCTCATCGCGCAGGCGATGTCGGGCCTGATGTCCGTGAGCGGGGACGAGGACGGCCCGCCGCATCGGCTCGCGGTGCCGATCTCCGACACCTCGGCCGGGATGTTCGCCGCCTTCGGCATCCTCACCGCGATCGCGGCCCGCGAGCGCACCGGCAAGGGCCAGCAGGTCGACGTCTCGTTGCTCGAGTCGGCGATGTCGAAGAGCGTCTACGAGCTCGCCGGCTACTTCGCGACCGGCGAGCGCCCCGCTCGCCTCGGGCAACAGCATCGCGGCAGCTCGCCGTACCAGGTGTTCCAGACCCGCGACGGCTGGTTGGTGCTCGGGGCCGCGGCGGAGAACCTGTGGCGGCGCGCGTGCGAGGTGCTCGACTGCATGCACCTGATCGACGATCCGCGCTTCGTCACCCGCGCCGATCGCGTGCGCAACAACAAGGCGCTGGTGGCGCTGCTGCAGGCGCGCTTCGCCGAGCGCACCACCGACGAGTGGTTCTCACTGCTCGACGCGGCCGCGATCCCCTGCGGGCCGGTGATGCACCACGACGAGATCCTGCGCGATCCCCATGTGCTGTCCCGCGACATGGTGGTCGAGGTCGACCACCCTCGGGCCGGGCGCCAGCGCACCGTCGGCACCCCGGTGAAGCTCTCGGGGACGCCGGGCGGGGTGCGTCGGCCGGCGCCGCTGCTCGGCGAGCACACCGCCGAGATCCTGGCCGAGCTCGGCCGTGGGCCGCGACCCGACGAGGCCGCCGACTGATCGCGGTCGAGCCGATGAGCCAGCGCTCCGGTCACCACTTCGAGACCCGACGACTGCCGACGGAACCGGACGCGGTGGCGCCGGACGGCGCCGCGGTGCGCCTGCTCGGTGCGCTCGGGGGCGGGAGCATGGCCACATTCGAGGTCGCGCCCGGGCAGGTGACCCGCTGCGTGCAGCATCGCCGGGTGGAGGAGATCTGGCTATTTCTGTCCGGGCGCGGTGAGATCTGGCGGCGCCAGGCCGGACACGAGGAGCTGACCGCGGTGGAGAGCGGGGTGTGCATCACCATTCCGGTGGGGACGCGATTCCAGGTTCGCGCGGCGGCGGACGCGCCGCTGGTGGCGGTGGCGGTGACGATGCCGCCGTGGCCGGGAGACGACGAGGCGATGCCGGCCGAGGGGCCGTGGATCGCGACCCGCGCACCGCGAGGAGACGACGCGTGACACTGCGCATCGGCTCGGGGTCGGCCTGGTGGGGCGACCGCATCTCACCCGCCGAGCGCAACGCGGCCGAGGGCGACCTCGACTACCTCTGCTTCGAGACCATGGCCGAGTCGACCGTCTCCGCGGCGCAGGTTCGTGCCCGTCGCGACCCGACCTTCGGCGGCTACGACACCTACCTCGAGGACCGTTTTCGCGCCGTGCTGCCGCACTGCATCCGGCGCGGCACCCGCATCGTCAGCAACCAGGGCTGGATCGACCCGTTGGCGGCGGCGCGCAAGGTGAAGGCGCTGCTGGTCGAGCACGGGGCGGGCGACTGGCCGGTGGCGGCGGTGACCGGCGGGGTGATCACCGATCGCGTCCGCGACCTCGCCGGCTCGGTGCTCGAGACCGGGGCGCCTCTGTCGTCGATCACCGACCCCATCGTCTCTGCCGAGGCCTATCTCGGCGCCGAGCCCATCGTCGAGGCGCTCGCCGCCGGCGCGATGGTGGTGCTCACTGGCCGCGTCGCCGATCCGTCGCTGTTCCTGGCGCCGATGATGCACGCCTTCGGCTGGGCATCGACCGATCACGCGCGCCTCGGTCAGGGGACCGGCATCGGGCACCTGATGGAGTGCGGCGCGCAGGTGACCGGGGGCTACTTCGCCGACCCCGGCTTCAAGGACGTTCCCGACCCCTGGGATCTGGCGTTCCCGATCGCCGAGGTCGAGCCCGACGGCAGCGCGGTCATCACCAAGGTCGCCGGCAGCGGCGGCCTCGTCGACCGGCGCACCGTGCTCGAGCAGATGTTCTACGAGGTCCACGACCCCGCGCGCTACCTCACGCCGGACGTGGTGGTCGACTTCACCAGCGCCGAGATCGAGGAGATCGGGCCCGACCGGGTGCGAGTGAGCCGCATCGGCGGCACCCCGCGCACCGACACGCTCAAGGTCTCGGTCGGGGTGCTGGAGGGCTTCGTCGGCGAGGACACCTTCTACTACGCCGGCCCCGGCGCGACCGATCGCGCGCGGCTGGCCGAG
The DNA here is from genome assembly GCA_024234875.1 of Ectothiorhodospiraceae bacterium. Lineage (GTDB taxonomy): Bacteria > Pseudomonadota > Gammaproteobacteria > HK1 > HK1 > JACKNM01. The sequence goes on from JACKNM010000010.1 coordinate 35,032, forward strand.
CGGATCCTGCGTGAGCGCTTCCGGGTGGTCGGGTTGGTGGCCGAGGAGCTGCGCATCGACATCCTCGGCGTGAGCGCGTTGCACGGTCCGATGTCGCGGTCGACGGCCGAGCCCTACGAGGTGGCGGTACGGGTCGCCGCTCGCACGCGCACTCGCGCCGAGGCCGACAAGATCGGCCGCGAGGTCGACGGCATGGCGGTGTCCGGCGTCGGCATGACCGCCAAGCGCGTGCCGCACGGTGACCGCGTGCGCGAGGTGGTCGGCATCTGGTCGACCCTGGTTCCGCGCGACGCGGTTCGCCCGCAGGTGCACCTGCTGTGAGCGAGCCGACGATTCGGGTGCCGCTTCGCGCGCTTGCCCACGCGCGCGCCGGTGACAAGGGCAACACCTCCAACGTGGCGGTCATCGTCTATGCCCCCGAGCTTTATCCGCTGGTGCGGGACCAGCTCACGCCGGAGCGGTTCGCGGCGCATTTCCGGGGACGGATCACGGGACGGGTCGAGCGCTTCGAGGTCGCGCGGCTCGGCGTGATCAACTACGTCGCGCACGGCGCGCTCGGTGGCGGCGTATCGCGCAATCTCAACCTCGACCAGTACGGCAAGAGCCTGTCGGCGGCCGTCCTCGGGTTCGAGGTCGAGGTGCCGGCGCGGCTGCGCAACAGCCTTCGCGGGCCGCTTCCCGACTCTCCGACGACACCCCGGCCGGATGACCATCCAGGAGGGACCGATGGGCATTGAGAATCAGGACTCGCTCCAATCGCTCGCCTACGTGAGCTCCGCGACCGCGTCGATGACCGACGGCGCGTTGCTCCAGCTCCTGTTCCAGGCGCGCCAGCGCAATCGCACCATGGGGCTCACCGGCATGCTCCTGTACGCCGAGGACGCCTTCTTGCAGGTCCTGGAGGGCCCGCGCGCGGGACTGGAGGTCGTGATGTCGTCGATTCGACACGATCCGCGCCACGCGCGGATCATCGTTCTCCGCGAAGAGCCGATCACCGAGCGCGCGTTTCCCGACTGGAAGATGGGCTTTCGCTCCGTGTACCGAGACGACCTGGTGGCGCTCGAGGGTTTCGCCGACCTGCTCGAGGACGAGTCGCCCTTGCGCGATAGCTTCGAGCGGCACCCGGACGCCTCGTGTCGCCTGCTCCATGCCTTCAGTCGTAGCCACGGGATGGTCCCGGTGCTCGAGCCGGACTCGTACTGATCGCGGGCCGTCCGACCACGCTCGGTCGCCCCGCGCCGCACATCGATTCACCTCCGTGAGATTTCCCAATGGCTGAGTTCCCCGCCGTCGCGGCCGACATCGTCCGTGACTACATGCGCGAGCACGACGTTCCGGGCGTCGCGGTCGCACTGGTTCGCGACGGCCGGATTCTGGCCGAGGCCGGATTCGGCCACGCCGATCTCTCGCGGGATCGACCGGCCACACCGCGCACGGCCTGGCCGGTTGCCTCACTCACCAAGTCCTTCACCGCGCTGGCGGCGATGCAGCTCGTGGAGCTGGGGCGGCTCTCCCTCGATGCACCAGTGACCGAGTACCTGCCCGATCTGGTGGTGCGCGACCGCGAGACCGCCGCGCGGCTCACCGTGCGCCGGTTACTGTCCCACAGCGGTGGGCTGGGTCGCACCGGCCACCAGGACCGGACCCGCGAGGACGCGGTGAATCCGTACCCGACGCGCGAGTCGCTGGTGGCGGCGCTCGACTCGGCAACCCTGCAGTCCGAGCCGGGGCAGTGCTTCTCGTACTCGAACGAGGGCTACGCCATCGTCGGGCGCATCGTCGAGGTGCTGCGTGGCGAGCCGCTCGAGGACTGCTTCACGCGGCACATCTTCGAGCGCGCCGGCATGGCGCGATCGGCGGTGCGCTTCGCCGAGTGGCGCGCGGCCGAGGATCGTGCGATTCCGTACGCGGGCGAGGGTGCCGGACCGTTCGATTCCGGTGAGCGGCACCACGGCTACGTGGTCGGGCGGCTGAACGACGACTACCGCACCTTCCTCGCCACCGGTGGCATCGTGAGTTGCGCGCACGACCTCGCGCTGTATCAGATCGCGACGATGGATCTCGCCTCGCGCACCCTCGGGGTGTCGGCGGGCGGGCTCGACCAGATGCAGTCGGTGCAGTTCCCCTACGGCGACACCGGCTGGGGCTACGGCCTCGGCTACTGGGTGCTGTGGAGCGGGGCCACCAAGGTGATCGGCCACTCTGGCGGACTACCGGGGGTCTCGAACTACACGATGATGATCCCGTCGGAGCGTAGCGGTGCGGTGGTGCTGACCAATCGCAGCGACCGCAAGGCATTCGTGCTCGCGGAGATGCTGCTCGGCGAGATCCGCGGGCGCATCTGGCGGAGCGCGCCGACCGAGCCGCTGCCCTTCGAGACCCGTTGGCCGAAACCGAGCGCGAGCGATCTCGCCGCGTTCGAGGGCGAGTACCGCTTCCGCAAGGGCCCGGCCACGGTACGCGCCGGCGAGGGCGGGGTCGTGGTCCACACCCCGAGTCGATACGACGGGCCCGACCAGGACATCCACACCGTCCAGGTCGGCCCCGACACCTTCATGAGCCGCTCGCTCGGACAGAGCATCCCCTTCGTCCGCGACGCGAGCGGGCGCGTGTGCCGATTCCTGCACTCGGGGTACGCGTACGAGCGGATGGCGTAGAGCGCCACCCCACCGGGGGCGGCCACGGCAGGCCTGTCCCGACCGCGTTCGGCGAATCTGGTAGGGGCGGGGTGCCACCCCCGCCCGTGGACTGGGGGCGCCACCCCACCCCCGCCCGGACGGGGCGCTATCCCCGCCGGACGGTTGTGGCGCCAGGCCGCCGCCGGTCAGTTCTTCCAGCGCGCGAACTGGAAGCGTGGCACCTCGTCGAGGCCAGCCTCGAGCTCCAGATCGGTGTGCTTGCCGTAGAATCGCTTCACGCCGAACATCGGCATCCAGTAGACGTTGTCGATGATGCGCCGCTGGGCCTTGGCGTACAGCGCCTTGCGCTTCTCCGGATCGACCGAGTCGCGCGCCTCGTTCAGCCACTGCGACAGCTCGTCGTCACCCGCGTAGTTGTTCGACGCCTCCTTGTCGAAGAACGGGTGCAGAATGGCGTCGGCATCGAAGATGTTGTAGCTGCCCCAGTTGAAGTTGCCGACGCCGGTGATCTTCCCGCCGCGGCGCAGCTTGCCCATCTGTTGGGAGTTGCCGCGGTAGTCCTTCAGATTCACCTTGATGCCCACCTTGCCGAGCATCTGCATCGCGGCCTGGTTCGGGAGGTTCTGGTGATCCGCGTACTGCCACAGATCCATCTCGAAGCCGTCCGGATAGCCTGCCTCGGCCAGCAGCGCCTTCGCCTTCTTCGGGTCGTACTCGAGCCCCTTCACCGTCGAGTCGTAGCCGAAGTGGTAAGGGCTCATCGGAGCGTCGAGCTCGTAGCCGCCGTCCTTGACCAGTCCCTTCACGATCTTCGAGCGGTCGACGGCGTGGGCGACCGCGCGGCGCACCCGCACGTCCTCGAGCGGGGTCTTGGAGGCCCGGCCACGGGCGTCGAACATCCAGAAGTCGACGCGGATGATCGGGAAGTTCAGCACCTCGTAGTCGGCGTGCTGGGCGAAGCTCGGCACCTGGTCCTCGAGCAGGTTGAGCGACACGTCGACGCCGCCGGAGAAGAGCTCGGCGAGGCGCGTCGATGCCTCCGGAACGATCTTCACGGTGACGTCCTTGATCGCCGGGATGCCGTCCATCCAGTAGCTCTCGTTGCGGGTGAGGACGATCTTCGCGCCCTTCACCCATTCGACGAACCTGTACGGCCCGGTGCCGATCGGCTGCTCCTGCACCTGCTGGAAGGTGCGCTCCTGCGACGACTTCGGGTCCATGATGAACAGGGTGTTCATCCGCTCCAACGCGAGCGCATAGGGCTGATGGGTGTGGATGCGGAAGGTGAGATCGTCGACCACCTCGACCTCCTTGATCCACTTGTAGTTACCGAGGCTCGGTGACTTCTTCTCCGGATCGAGGATGCGCTCGTGCACGGTGTAGCGCACCGCCTCGGCGGTGAGCGGGTTACCGTTGTGGAACTTGACCCCGTCACGCAGCTTGAACTCCCAGGTGAGATCATCCACCGACCGCCACTCGGTGGCGAGATGGGGGATGAGCTCGCCGGTGGCGGGATTCCGCAGCAGGATCGAGTCGTAGATCATGTAGCCGAGCTGAATCGCCTGGCGGGCCGACGTCTGGAACGGCTCCATGGTGTGGAACTTGTCGTAGAACGCGATGTTCATGCTGTCGCGCGCGGCATGTGCCGCTCCGAGTGGCGCTCCGATGGCCAGGGCACTGGCGAGCGTCAGGACGAGACGTCTCTTCGTCGTGGACATGGTGCTTTCTCCCCTTGGTCGTTTCCTCGATTCGCGCATCCCGCGCTGGTCGATCTCGTGCCGCACGGAGCAGCGCTCCCTGCGACCCATGCGAGTCGGCCACTCGTGGCACGACCCGTTACGGCGTCGCGGCGTCGGTCTCCGCGAGCCAGCATTTCGCCTCGTGGTCGGCCCCGACCGCGAACAGGGGTGGGCGCTCGGCTCGACAGCGATCGAAGGCGAGTGCACAACGCGGTGCGAACGGGCATCCGGGCGGCAACCGGATGAGGTTCGGAACCATGCCCGGGATCTCGGTGAGCGCTCGCTTGCCGTGGACGAACTTCTCGCCGAGCCGGGGAATGGAGCGCAGCAGGCCTTGCGTGTAGGGATGGCGCGGCGACTCGAAGAGCTGGTCGATCGGCAAGCGCTCCACCACCTCGCCGGCGTACATCACCACCACGTCGTCCGACGTCTCGGCGATGACGCCGAGATCATGCGTGATCAGCATCACCGCCATCCCCAGCTCCTCTTGCAGTGACACGATGAGGTCGAGGATCTGGGCCTGAATGGTGACGTCGAGCGCGGTGGTCGGCTCGTCGGCGATGAGGAGCTTCGACTGGCAGGCGATGGCCATCGCGATCATCACGCGCTGACGCATGCCACCGGAGAACTGATGCGGATAGTCGTTGAGTCGGCCGCGGGGACTCGGGATGCCGACCTGGGCCAGCATGTCGGCCGCACCCTCCAGCGCCTGCTCGCGGCTCTGACCGCGGTGGATCATGAACACCTCGGCGATCTGGTCGCCGACGGTGTAGACGGGGTTCAGCGACGTCATCGGCTCCTGGAAGATCATCGAGATGTCGCGGCCGCGGATGGCGCGGATCGCGTCGTCGCCGAGCGCGAGCAGATCGCGCCCCTCGAGCTCGATGCGACCGGCGACGATCCTCCCGGGCGGGCTCGGGATGAGCCGCATCACCGACAGCGCGGTGACCGACTTGCCGCTACCCGATTCGCCGAGAACCCCGAGCGTGCGCCCGCGCCGGATGCGGAAGTCGACCCCGTCGACCGCCCGCACCACGCCCTCGGGAGTGAAGAAGTGGGTGCGCAGACCCTCGACCGACAGCAACGCGTCGTCAGTCACCGGGCGCCTCTCCGGGGAACAGGTGACAGGCCACCCAGTGGCGCGGCTTCGCCTCGCGCATCACCGGCTCGACCTTGGAGCACTCGGGCATCGCCTTGGGGCAGCGGGTGTGGAAGCGGCACCCGGGCGGGGGCGCGAGCGGGCTCGGCACGTCACCGCGCAGCACCGTGCGCTTGCGTCGTCTCGCCCCGGCTTCCGGCTTCGGCACCGCCGCGATCAGGGCCTCGGTGTAGGGGTGCAGCGGGTCCTGGTAGAGGTCGCGGTCCGAGGCCAGCTCGACCATCTTGCCGAGGTACATCACCGCGATTCGGTCCGCGATGTGCTCGACCACCGAGAGATCGTGGGCGATGAACAGGAACGAGAAGCCGAGCTCCGCCTTCAACGAGTCGAGCAGGTTGATGACCTGGGCCTGGATCGAGACGTCCAGCGCCGAGACCGGCTCGTCGGCCACCACCAGGCGCGGTGACATCGCCAGCGCACGTGCGATGCAGATGCGCTGGCGCTGGCCACCGGAGAACTCGTGTGGATAGCGGTTCATGTGGGTGGGCTGCAGGCCGACCTTCGCGAGCAGGTCCGCCACGTGCTCCCGCCAGGCACGGTCGCCGGTGTGCACGCGGTAGGCCTCGCCGACGATCTCGCCGACACGAAAGCGCGGATTGAGCGACGCGAACGGATCCTGGAAGACGATCTGCATCTCGCGCCGAACCGCGTTGAGCTCGTCGCCCTCGAGGCTGGCGATGTCGCGACCGCGATAGCGGATCGCGCCGGTGGTCGGCCGGTACAGCCGCATGATCAGTCGTCCGATGGTCGACTTGCCACACCCGGACTCTCCGACCAGCCCGAGGGTCTCGCCGTGACCGATGTGGAAGCTCACCCCGTCGACCGCGCGCACGTGTCCGACCACTCGACGCAGCAGCCCCTTGCGCACCGGGAAGTGCATGGTGAGGTCGTCCACCTCGAGGATGCGCTCCCCGTGCGTGGCGGTGTCGGCGCGCGCATCAGGTGCGGAATCGCGGACGGTGACGCTCATCCCTTGCGCATCCGTGGGTCGAACAGGTCGCGCAGCGCGTCACCGACGAGGTTGATGCCGAGGGCGGCGAGGAAGATCGCGAAGCCGGGTAGCGTCGACAGCCACCATACGGTGAGCATGTAGTCGCGCCCCTCGGCGAGCATCAGGCCCCACGACGGGGTCGGCGGTTGGATGCCGAGACCGAGGAAGCTGAGGAACGTCTCGCGGATGATCGCGCGCGCGATCTCGACGGTGCCGATGACCAGCACCGGCGCGGCGAGATTGGCGAGGATGTGCTTGAACAGGATGCGTGCCCGCCCCAGCCCTTGCGCGACGGCGGCGAGGACGAACTCCTGATCGCGCAGCTTCATCGTCTCGATGCGTGTCACCCGCGCGAAGATCGGCCATCCCGAGAGCCCGAGCGCGAGGATGATGTTCTCCATCGACGCACCGAGCACGATGACCAGGGTCATCGCCAGCAAGATGAACGGAAACGCGAGCATGGCATTGACCGAGAAGTCGACGACCGCGTCCACCCACCCACCGAGATATCCCGCGAGCAGGCCGAGCGCGACGCCGATCACCATCGATACCGCCACCGCGAGCACCCCGATCATCAACGAGATGCGCGCCCCGTAGATCACGCGGCTGAACAGATCGCGCCCGAGCTGGTCGGTGCCGAGGAGGTGGCCGTCGGCGTCGTCGGCGAGGAAGGCCGGCTCGGTGAGGCGGTTGAAGATGTCCTGCTCGTAGGGATCGTGGGTCGCGATGTAGGGCGCGAATACCGCGGCCGCGACCAGGACCAGCAGCAGCGCGGCGCCGAGGACGCCCATGCGCAGTTGCCACATCCGGGCGAGGACGATGGACCGGCGTGACGGCGCGCGCTCGGCCTCCTCGGCCGCAACGCCCCCTGGGCCGGTGTCGGTGGTGGTCGGCGCGGTCATCAGGGCAGGGTCCTCAATCGAATCGGATGCGTGGATCGATCCACGCCGAGCCGATGTCCGCGGCCAGATTGGCGAGGATGGTGAACGCGGCGAAGATGAGCACCACGCCCTGCACCACCGGGAAGTCGCCGACCTGGATCGACTGCACCGCCAGCCGTCCGAGGCCGGGCCAGGAGAACACGGTCTCGGTGACCACCGCGCCGCCGAGGAGCGCACCGAACTGCAGTCCGGTGACGGTCACCAGCGGGATCGCTGCGTTGCGCAGCGCGTGCTTGGCGAGGACCTGGCGCTCGGCGACGCCCTTGGCGCGGGCGGTTCGCACGTAGTCCTGACCGAGCACCTCGAGCATTCCCGATCGGACCAGGCGCATGTTGAGCGGCAGGGTGAAGGAAGCGAGGGTGATCGCGGGCAGGACGAGGTGGACCCAGGTGTCACTGCCAGAGGTGGGCAGCCACTTGAGCCACACCCCGAAGATGATGATCAGCATGATGCCGAGCCAGAACAGCGGCAGTGCCTGGCCGATCAGGGCGAGCAGGGTGGTGATGTTGTCGATGAACGAGTAGCGCTTCACCGCGCTCAGCACGCCGAGCGGGACCGCCAGCACCGTGGCGATGATCTGCGCCGCGATCGCGAGCTGGACGGTCGGCCAGAGCGAGGCGCCGATCAGCTCGCGCGCGGGGATCTTGGCCACCCAGGAGATCCCGAAGTCCGCCTCCAGCACGATTCGGCGCAGCCAGTCCAGGTACTGGACGACGAGTGGGCGATCGAGTCCCATCGCCGCCTTGAAGCGCGCGATGTCCTGGTCGTCCGCGTTCTCCGGCAGGAGCATCGACGCCGGATCGGCGGTGTAGAAGAGGAGGAAGAACGAGACGAACGAGATGACGAACGCTACGCCGAGCGCGTGCAGCAACTTGTGGATGATGTACGTTCGCATGCCGAACGTCCTCCACCGGTTGGTCGTGCTCCGGGCCGAGCCGACCATTTCTCTCTTGCTGTACGCCGTGCCGCGGGCCCTCGATGGAGCCCTCGTGCCGACGCGCGTGGCCGCATTATAGACATCGACTCACCGGCGTTCGCAACGCCGGGTCGTGCGCACGCTCGCGCTTGACTCGATCGGGCGAGGTCACGAGACTGACTCGCCGCCTCCCTGGCGGCGTCCGTCCGAGCCGGATGTCTGGCTCGTCAGTCGCTCGAACCGAGGAGCTCTCGATGACCGACCTCTGTGATCTTGGTGCCATCGCGTTGCGGCGGATGATCGGCGCGCGGCAGGTCTCGCCACGAGAGTTGCTCGCCGCCTGCAAGGCGCGGATCGAGGCGCTGAACCCGACGTTCAATGCGATCACCGCCACGTGCTGGGAGCGCGCGCAGCGCGAGGCCGAGGCCGCCGAGCGTGCCGTCGGCGAGGGTGCGCCGCTCGGGCCGCTGCACGGGCTGCCCATCGGCATCAAGGACACCCAGGTCACCGGTGGGCTGCGCACCACCTTCGGCTCGCCGATCTTCGCCGACAACGTGCCTGCCGCCGACGAGCGGATGGTGGCGGCGGTGCGAGCCGCCGGCGCGATCGTGATCGGAAAGACCAACGTTCCCGAGTTCGGCGCCGGCGCCAACACCACCAATCCGGTCTACGGGGCGACCGGGAATCCGCTCGATCCGAAGCGCATCTGCGGCGGCTCGTCCGGTGGCTCGGCGGTGGCGCTGGCGACGCGCATGCTGCCGCTCGCGACCGGCTCCGACACCGGGGGCTCGCTGCGCACGCCGGCCGCGCTCTGTGGGATCGTCGGGCTCCGGCCGTCGCCCGGGCTGGTGCCGATGAAGACCAAGTCGGTCGGGTGGTCGCCGATCTCCGTCCACGGGCCGCTCGGGCGAGACGTCGCCGAGGCGGCGCTGATGCTGTCGGTGATCGCCGCGAGCGACGCCGACGACCCGCTGTCGTATCCGGTCGATGCCGCCGCGCTCGCGACGCCGCCGCGGGTGGATCCGTCACGGCTGCGCGTCGCGGTGTCGGAGGATCTCGGCTTCGCCCCGGTCGACCAGATGGTGCGTCGGTGCTTTCGTCGCGCGGTCGAGCGCATCACGCCCCATGTCGCGGTGGTCGAGCCGCGCGATCCGGATCTACACGATGCGGACGACGTGTTCGAGACCCTGCGCGCGATCCAGTTCCTCGCCGGCCACGAGAAGCACTACCGCGAGCAGCGAGACCTGCTCGGGCCGAACCTGGTGGAGAACGTAGAGCAGGCGATGGGCTATACCTTCGCCGACGTGGTGCGCGCGCACACCGCGCACACCGCGCTCTACCGGCGATTCATCGCCTTCATGGCGGACTGGGACGTGCTGATCACGCCGTCGGTGACGGTGCCACCATTCCCGCTGGAGCAACTCTATCCGCCCGCGATCGATGGGGTCCCGGCGCGGACCTACTTCCACTGGCTCGCGCTCGCCTATGGCATCACGCTCACCACGCATCCGGCGATCTCGATTCCCTGCGGCCTCGACGAGCAGGGGACGCCGTTCGGGATCCAGATCGTCGGCAAACGCGGTGGCGACCACGCGCTGCTCGGCGTCGCGGCGGCGCTGGAGGCGTTGCTCGGGTAGGCCAGGTCGGCGGCCCCGCGGGCTCCCGGACTGCGCTCGCGCTCCGTCCGGGCTACGGGAGCTCCGGGAGCCAACGCAGCCGATGTAGCCCGGGTGCAGCGCAGCGAAACCCGGGAGGCCGGTCGCCATCGTCCCGGCATTTCCGGTCTCGCCCGGCTACGTCGCCACGTCGGGTGATTCGGCGGGCGCCGGTCGCAGCACGATGCGGCGGCCGGTCGACGCCTCCACCGCGGCGCGGGAGTAGGGCATCGGCACGTACGCCTCGCGGCTCCATGCGTCGAGCATGTCGCGGTAGTGGGGGCTTCGTGGATCGCCCGACTGGCCCGGCGCGTTGATGGTCAGGCAACGGTCCCAGTCGCCGACGTCGACCACCATTCGCCAGCTCACGCCACTCACCACTCGGAAGTCGGTGGCGCGGTAGCCGTTGTTGTTGACGGTGAGCCCGCTGCCGCCCTTGGGCACCGGTCCGACGTCGAGATGGTGACGCAGCAGCGGCCCTGCCACCGCCGACAGTGGGTGCTCGAAGAAGCCGTGGTGAAGCCTGCCCCACGACCAGCGCGCGCGATCACTGCCGAGCAGTGTCTCCATCTCGGTCATCGCCGCCGTCAGGGTCTCGAGCAGGACCGCGTCGCGCGCCGCCCTCGGGTCACGGCCGAAGCGGGGATCGGCGCGCTCCAGCAGGCTCACCACCAGCGCCGTGTCGGGCACGTCGATGCGCTCGGCGAGCCCCGGCGGGCCGAGCCGGCGTAGCGTGGCGGGGATCAGGTGGCGTTGGAACCAGACCTCGAACAGCGCGGCGGCGGCGCTCGCCGGTGCGAGCACGTGATCCCACCGAGACAGCAACCCGAGCCCCTCCGCGGTCAGGGCATCGGGCGCGCGCAGCGGCGCGAGCAGCGCGCACAGCCGCCGCGCGGTGATGGAGGTGAAGTCGACCTGCAGCGCACGGGTCTCGTCGAGCCCGAAGCGACCGCCGGCGCCGAGCACCTCGCTGATGCGCGCGAAGCGCGCACCGTCGGCGAACTCGAAGCCGGTCTTGTGACGGGCGACGTCGAAGTCGTCAGGCAGATTCATCTGGTTGGCGGAGCCGACCCAACCGTGCTCCGGGTTGTAGCTGCGCGGGTGGGCGTCCATCGGCATGAAGCCGTTCCACTCGAACCGCCCGTCGCCCGGAACCGGCAGCAGGCCGTCCCAGCCATCGCGCACCGGCACCAGGCCGGCGGTGATCCACCCGATGTTGCCGTCGACGTCGGCGTAGACGTGATTGACCGAGGGCGCGCCCCAGCCGCGGAGCGCACCGACGAACGCGTCCCAGCTCTGTGCGTCGAGGTAGCCCAGGCTCGCCATGTAGGCGGCGGTGCCGGGCTCGGTCCAGACGGTGCGCAGCGCCCAGGCGCGCGCCGCGTCGGGGTCGTGGTGCAGCACCGGGCCGTGGCGCGTGAACCGCAGCTCCACCTCGCGATCCGCCTCTCCGCGCACCGCGATCGTCTCGCGCACCACGCGCATGCGCTCCCAGCCGTCGCCGAAGCGGTAGCGGTCGGGGTCGTCGGGGTCGAGCTCGTAGACGTAGAGATCTTCCTGATCGGTGGGGAAGATTGTGAGGCCGAACGCGATGCGGTCGTTGTGGCCCAGAGAGACGCCGGGGATGGCCGGCTCGCCGGCGCCGATCACGTCCAGGCCCGGGGCGCACAGATGCACCATGTAGCGCAGCGCGGGCAGTCGATGGACCCGGTGCGGGTCGCTGGCCAGGATGGCGCGTCCGGTGGTGGTGCGCGACGGCGCCAGCGCCCAGTTGTTGCTGCCCTCGTGCTCGACCGCGGTGGACGGTTCCGGTACCGCCACGTCCCGGCCGTCGAACGGCAGCTCGCCGGTGCCGAGGCGGTACACGCGCATCACCTCGTCGGGTACCGGCTCCGGCTCGCAGCCTTCCGGCACCACCAGCTCCCACTGCGGCTCCAGCCCCTTCAGCAGGCCCGCGGCCTCGAGGCCGAAGCGCGCGACGAGCTCGGCGCGCCGCGCCTCGAGCTCGGCGTTGCGCACGCGCGCGTGCGCGCGACAGCGAACCACGTCCTCCGCGCGCCAGGTCGAGGGCCGGGTGCCGGTCATCAGGAACTCGACCGGCAGGCGCTCCGGCTGCTCGGCGGTGAGCCGGACGTAGGCGTTGATCCCGGCCACGAAGGCCTCCGTTCGTGCCCGCGCGTCGCCGCCGTAGGCGGCCCACTCGGCCACCATGTCGCCGCGGTATTGCAACAGTCGGGCGGCCCGGTCGCGCTCGGCGAAGGCCGGGCCGTAGTCGGCCGCGAGCCGTCCGAGTCCGCGCTTGCGCCACACGTCGATCTGCCACAGGCGGTCACGGGCGACGTTGAAGCCCTGGGCGAAGAACGCGTCGAGCTGGGTCCGGGCGTAGATGTGGGGAATGCCGTGCCGGTCGACGAGGATCTCGACCTCGTCGGCGAGCCCGTCGACGGCGATGGTCTCGCTCGGGAAGGGAGAGGACATCGATGGAGCTCCGGGGCGCTCGGCAGAGCGGCCGCCGGATCTTGCCACGAGGAGAAGGCGCGTGAGGTCGATTCCCCGTCTCAGCGGGGGCGTCGGCCCACCACCGTGTCGCGCCCGGAGCGCTTCGCCTGGTACAGCGCCTGATCGGCGCGCTCGATGAACGCGTCGACGGTGTCCTCGGGGCGCATCTCGGTGACGCCGACGGAGAGCGTCACCGGCGAGAGCGCCACGCCTCGGTGCGAGACCACCGGAGCCGCCACCGCCTCGCGCAGTCGCTGCCCGACGTCACCGGCATCGGCCATCCTGCACCCGGGGAGGATCACGAGGAACTCGTCCCCGCCGTAGCGCACCGCCATGTCCATCGGGCGGACCCCGTCGCGGATGCGGTGCGCGACGCCGACGATCACCTGGTCACCGGTCAGATGGCCGTATCGGTCGTTGAACTGCTTGAACTCGTCGACGTCGATCATCAGTAGCCCGAGCGGGTCGCCCTGACGGGCGGCGCGATGCATCAGGCGCGGCAGCATCGTCGCCAGCCAGTGACGGTTGAACAGGCCGGTGAGCTCGTCGACGGTGGCGTGGAAGCGGTACTGCTCCAGTCGCTCGCGGTCGCGGGCGATGACCTCGTTGCCGTAACGCAGTCGCCGTACCAGGATGTAGAGGAGATTCGAGGAGACCGCGTGCGAGCTGTTGATGAGGATCCAGAGGAGCTCCTCGTCGATCACCAGCACCCGACTCTCGAGCTCCGCGACCACGTAGGCCGACGTCGGTTGGTGATCGATCACCGAGAGCTCACCGACGCTCTGGCCGGGGACCACGAACGTGATCGGTACGCTTCCGGCCGACTCGAGCCGAATACTGAGCTGCCCCGACAGCAGCAGGAACATGTTGTGATTCGGACGCCCGACCTCGATCAGCACCTCGCCCGGCTCCAGTATCCGCGTCGGGCAGTCCGCGAGCAGAGGCATGATCTGCTGGAGATCGACCTGCTCGAACAGCTCCTGCAGCGCGAGCTCGGTGACCCTGAAGTCGAGCCCGTCGAGGCCGCTCGGGCGCGGCGGGGCGACGCTCTCGACGGGCGTGGCGTGGGACATGGGACGCGGCTCCGCGGTCGGGGCGACTGCGAGATCATCGACCGTCGGCGCAGGGGCTTTAGCCCGTGCGCCCGGCGCGGGCGACTTCGATGACCGGACGCCCACGGCTCGGCGTCGCGCTGGTGGTCCTCGGGGCGGTGGCCCTGGGCGCGCTGGTGCTCGCCATCCTGGAGGAGCGAGGCGGCGCACCGTCGGTTGGCGCCGGGCTCGAGCCCTTGCCGCCGGTCACGTCGGGTCAGGTGGGGCACGACGCGCCAGCCCCGGTCGACGTGCCGCCGGAGGGGCTGTCCTCGCCGCCGGCCGCGCCGAGCGATGGGCGGGGCGCGTCGACGCAGGACCTGCTCGCGGCCGTCGAGCAGGGCGATGCGGCGCGGGTGGCGGGCATCGCGGTGGGTCTCGGTGCCGCCCGCCTCGACGTCGCCGAGGGCGGGATGACCGCGCTGATGCGCGCGGCGGCGGTCGGTGACGTGGCGGTGATGGAGGCCTTGCTGGCTGCCGGCGCCGGCCCCGATGCGCGCGGCGCGCAGGCGCGCACCGCGTTGCAGTACGCGGTGCACGGCAACCACTTCCGGGCGGTCGAGGTCTTGCTCGAGGCCGGCGCCGGCGTCGACGAGGCCGACGCCGGGGAGCTGACCCCCCTGGTGATGGCCGCCGACCGCAACCACGCGGACATCGCGTTGCGGCTGCTGGAGGCGGGGGCCGATCCCAAGCGTGCCAACCATGCCGGCTACACCGCGCTCATCGACGCCGCGCGACATGGCAACGAGGTCCTGGTCTCGAGGTTGTTGGCGCTCGGCGCGCCCCCCGACCAGCGCCACCGCGAGGGCTGGACCGCGCTCCACTTCGCCACGCGGCCCGGACATCTCGAGGTCACTCGGATGCTGCTGGAGGCGGGGGCAAGCCCCGACGCCGCCGATCGCAACGGGTTCACGCCGCTGATGAACGCGGCGTGGGAAGGTCACGCCGAGATCGCCCGCGCGCTCCTCGCTGCGGGCGCCCGCCGCGACCCGCGGTCCGGCAAGGGCCAGACCGCCCTCGACATCGCCCGCGCCCGTGGGCACGAGGCAGTCGCCGCCGTGCTGCTCGCCCCTCCCGATCGACGGTAGGGGCCGGGCCCCGCCCCCGCCCGCGAGACGAGGGCCCCGTCCCCCGCAACGGGGGATGGCCGCTCAGCCGATGTTGCAGGCGGCGCCGCCGTCGACCGGGAGCGCGGCTCCGGTGATGAACCCGGCCTCGTCCGAGGCGAGGAACAGCGCGGCGTGGGCCACGTCCCACGCGGTTCCCATCTTGTGGCGCAGCGGCACCCGCGCGTCGCGGGCGGCCGCCACCTCGGCGCGGCTCTTGCCCCAGGCGCGGGCCCGGGTGTCGACCGCCATCGGCGTGTCCATGAGGCCCGGGAGGATCACGTTGGAGCGAACGCCGTACTCGGCGTTCTGGATCGCCACCTGGCGGGTGAAGGCGATCATCGCGGACTTGCTCGCCTTGTAGGCGACCCACGGGTAGTTCTCGATCGCGGCCAGCGACGAGATGTTGACGATGGCACCCGAGCGTTGCGCGCGCATCACCGGCAGCGCGTGCTTCACCGCCATCACCACCCCGCGCAGGTTGACCGCCATGATGCGGTCGAAGGCGTCGCTGGTGATCTCGGTGACCTCGGCGTCGCCGCCGGCCACGCTGATGCCGACGTTGTTGTGCAGGATGTCGATGCGACCCCAGCGCGCCACGCAGTCGGCCATGGTCGCCGCGAGCGCCGACTCGTCGGTGACGTCGGCCCGGAACGCGGCGGCCTCGCCGCCGGCCTCGGTGATCATCGCCACCGTCGCCTCGGCGGACTCGAGATCCCGGTCCACCGCCAGCACCTTCGCGCCCTCACGCGCGAACAGCAACGCGGTGGCCCGCCCGTTACCCATGGTCTCCCCCGGGCTCTGCCCGGCTCCGACCACGACCGCCACCTTGGACTCCAGTCGCATCGATCTCCCCTCCGTCGGCGTCTCGCCGCTCGTTGCTCGCGCGGGCCGGAACGGTCCGCGTCGGTTCGGTTGATGTGTGGGTCAGCGCGCGTGCTCGACGTCGGTGTCGCCGAGGTAGCCGGCGTGCTCGAGCGCGGCGACGACCTGGTCCGCGGCGGCCTCGGCCGGGGTGGTCTCGGTGTCGATCCGTAGCTCTGGGTGCAGCGGGGTCTCGTACGGGTCGTCGATGCCGGTGAACTCCTTGATCAGCCCGGCGCGCGCCTTGGCGTACAGTCCCTTGCGGTCGCGACGCTCGCAGACCTCGAGCGGCGTCGCCACGTGCACCTCGAAGAACCCGCCCACGGCCTCGACCATCGCGCGGACGTCGCGGCGGGTGGCGGTGTAGGGCGCGATCGGGGCGCACACCGCGATGCCGCCGTGGCGAGTGATCTCCGCCGCCACGAAACCGATGCGGCGGATGTTGAGGTCACGGTGCTCGCGTGAGAACCCGAGCTCGCTCGAGAGGTGCTTGCGCACGAGGTCGCCGTCGAGGAGGGTCACCCGCCGGCCACCGCGCTCACGCAGGCGCGCAATCACCGCGTTGGCGATGGTCGACTTGCCCGACCCGGACAAACCGGTGAAGAACACGGTGAATCCCT
The DNA here is from genome assembly GCA_024234875.1 of Ectothiorhodospiraceae bacterium. Taxonomy (GTDB): domain Bacteria; phylum Pseudomonadota; class Gammaproteobacteria; order HK1; family HK1; genus JACKNM01. The sequence continues at coordinate 51,252 of JACKNM010000010.1, forward strand.
GACGACGGCGGGGCGGGTACGCCTCGCGCAGCACCGCCGCGACCGCGGGCCAGGTGAGTGACTCCGGGACGTCGCGATCGGCCTCGATTCGGCGGCGTACCTCGTCGGCCTCGGTGGGCGTGGTGCCGACCGGGACCGGCGCCACGCCGAGCTCGCCCGCGTGCATCGTCAACGCGTCGACGACGGCGTCGACGGGTGCCCGCGACGGATCGTCCGGCGTCACCAGCAGGTGGGTGGCACCGTGGTTGCGCGCGACGATGGCGCCGAGCTCGGCCTCTCGCAATCCGCCTGCCCATGGTCGCAGGGCGAGCAGGGCGAGCTCGGCGGTCCGCGGCGGGCAGTGTGCGAGCGCGATCTGATGGCAGCGCACGCGCGCGAAGTGGTCGAGATCGGAGTCGTGACCGGAAGCCGCGACCGACAGCAGCAGGATGCTCGCATCGCGCTCGCGCGCGGCATCGACGATCGCCGCCAGCCGGGCGCGATGAATCGGGCGGCTGGCGAGGCAGGCGACGGTCGCATCCCGGCCGAGGCCCGAGAGCCGCGCCCGGACCTCGCTCGGGCTCTTGCGCCACGGCTCGAAGTCGTAGTGGACCGGCGGGCGCAGCCCGCGTACCGGGCCGCCGATGCACACCGGTGCACGCCGCTCGCGGAGCGCGGCCACCCCCGGGTGGGCCGGGTCGTCGGTGCCGTGGACGGTGAGCGCCTCCGCCGCGCGGTCCGGCTGCCACACGTCGGTCACCGCGAGCAGCGCGAGGGGCACGCCTTCGGCATCGCGAAGGCACACCTCGTCGCCGCGCGCCAACGATGCGGCGAACGTCTCGGTCACGTCGAGGGTGATCGGCAGCGGCCAGCGCGTGCCGTCGGTCAGCCGGCCGTCGCGCAGAACCCGCGTGTAATCGGCCTCGCCGAGGAACCCCGTGAGCGGCGAGAACGCGCCGCGCAGCAACATCTCGAGGTCGGCGACCTGGTGCGGGCGGAGATCCCACGACGGCAGCCCGGCCGCGCGCGCGAGCGCCTCGCGGGCGCTCGCCGCGTCGAGGAGCAGGTCCACGAGGTGCCCCCCGTGGGGCGGGACGATCGGGGGCATCGGTGTCTCCGTGCGGTGGCGCCTGCCGCCACCGGTGTGGCGGCATCGTATCAGCTCGCGCCGGCCGGCCGTGTCGAACAGCGGGCGCTGGGCGCTGCGACCAGGCGGGGGAGCGTCTATCATCGGGCGCGGCATCGCCCGACGGTGCCGTCGCCCGCGCCGGAGTAGACGCCTTGAGCCGTGATCCCGACCTCATCGATTCCGCCGACACCCTGTTCGCGCGCCTGCGTGCGCGCTGCGAGGACGACTGGGCCGCGTACTGCGAGCACGCCTTCGTCCAGGGGCTCGGCGACGGATCGCTGCCCGAGGCGGCGTTTCGCCACTACCTGATCCAGGACTATCGCTTCCTGGTCCACTTCTCCCGCGCCTGGGCGCTCTCGGTCTACAAGTCCGACCGGCTCGACGAGATGCGCGCCGCCAGCCGCGTGCTGTCGGCCATCCTCGATCACGAGATGGGGCTGCACGTGCAGTACTGCGCGCGCTGGGGGATCGGGCTCGAGGAGATGGAGCGCGCGCCGGAGGCGCGGGCCAACATGGCCTACACGCGTTACGTGCTCGAGCGCGGGGTGGCGGGCGACGCGCTCGATCTCCAGGTCGCGCTGGCGCCGTGCACCATCGGCTACGCCGTGATCGGGCGGCGGCTCGCGGCGCTGCCGGGGGCGCTCGACGCCGCCAACCCCTACCGGGACTGGGTCGAGATGTATTCCGGAGAGGCGTACCTGGAGTCGGTCCGCGAGACCGTGCGTCTCGTCGACCGTCTGGCGGAGCGGCGTCTCACGCCGGCGCGCTTCGAGGATCTGGTCGAGACCTTCCGCCAGGCGACGCGGCTCGAGGTCGCCTTCTGGGACATGGGGCTCGGGTGCGAGTCCTGAGTCCATTCGCGCGACCGGCTGGAGATTGAACGCGGTGTTCTCGGTGTTCTGTGACGACGGGCGGGTGTTCGAGGCGGTGCGTGCCAGCACCGCGCTGCTGGTGATCGACATGCAGCGCGACTTCCTCGATTCGAACGGCATGTGCGCTGCCCGCGGGGCGGACATCTCGCACCTCGCGGGCGTCGTCCCGGCGGTGGAGCGCCTGCTCGCGGCCGCGCGCGAGTCCGCCACCACGGTGATCCACACTCGCGAGGGCTACGCGCCGGACCTGCACGACGTGCATCCGCCGAAGCGCGCGCGGGGCAGCGTCGGCACACCGGGGCCGCTCGGTCGGTTCCTGATCCGCGGCGAGCCCGGGCACGACTTCGTGGACCGCCTTCGCCCGTGGCCCGGAGAGCCGGTGGTCGACAAGCCGGGGTTCGGCGCCTTCTACCGCACCGAGCTCGATGCGCTCCTCGCCGAGCGCGGGATCTCGCACCTCGTGATCTGCGGCGTGACCACGCAGTGTTGTGTGGCGTCGACGCTGCGCGAGGCGACCGACCGCGGCTTCTGGTGCCTCACCGTGAGCGACGCCTGCGCCGCCATCGAGCCGGCGCACCATGACGCGACCCTCGCGGTGATCCGCTCCGAGGGCGACCTGTTCGGCTGGATCGCACGCACCGACGACGTGGTCGCCGGCCTGCGCGGTGGTTGAGCGCGCGCGGCACCACCGCGGTCAGATCGTCTCCCAGGTCCCCGAGCGCCAGGAGCGGTGCATCGCCTCGATCGCCCGCGTGTTGCGCACCGCGTCGTCGAGTGGCCACTGCCTGGCGGTCTCCCCGCGCACCAGGCGCGAGATGCGCTCGCCCTGCAGACGGTACTGGTCGACCGGCTCGAACGTGATGCGCTCGGTGGGCTCGGTGCCGGGGGCCTCGTGGCCGCGGCCGACGACGATGCGCGCGGCGAGCGTCGGCGGGTGCGCGTAGGGCACCTCGACCCTCAGCCACCCCGCGGTGCCCATGACCTGCAGCATCTGGTAGCGCGCCGAGCGCATCGAGCAGAAGAAGCTCGCCTGCGCGCGCGGGAACTGGAGAATCGCGCTCGCGGTGCGCTCGACCCCGAATGCCGGATCCATCGCCAGCAGCGCCAGCGCGCGCCGCGGCTCGTCGCGGAGCACCAGCCGCGACACCGCGGTGCAGTAGCAGCCGATGTCGTACAGACTGCCGCCGCCGTACTCGGGCTGGTGGCGGATGTCCGCCGGGTCGTCTCCGAAGTAGCAGTACGTCCCCTGCAGCCCGGTGACCTCGCCGATGACCCCGTCGTCGATCAGCGCGTGCACCCGCGCCCACTGCGGGTGGTCGCGGACCATGAACGCCTCCTCGCAGACCAGCCCGGTGCGCTCACGGGCGGCGACCAGCGCCGCGATCTCGCGCGCCTCGACGGCCAGCGGCTTCTCGCACAGCACGTGCTTGCCGGCCTCCAGCGCGCGGATGCTCCATTCGACGTGCATGTGGTTCGGTAGGGGGATGTAGACCGCCTCGATCTCGGGGTCCGCGAGCAAGGCCTCGTAGCTGCCGTGGGCGCGTGCGAGGCCGAGCTCGTGCGCCGCCGCCGCGGCACGAGCGGCGTCGCGCGAGGCAATGGCTCGGACGTCGCAGAGTGGGCTCGCCTGCATTCCTGGGATGACGCGCTCGGTTGCGATTCGCGCGACCCCGAGCACGCCCCAGACCACCGGACGGAACGCATCGCTCATCGCTTGCCTCCTGGCCAGCCGGGGTACTGGTTGTACGTCACCGAGGCGAGCCAGCCGGCGTCGATGGGCAGCGCGACCCCGGTCACCATGCGCGCGGCGGGCGAGCACAGGAAGGCGATGCCGTCGGCGATGTCCTCCGGGCGCACCATGCAACCGAGCGCGCTCTGCGCGTGCATCACCGACGGATCGCGCAGACCGGCGTCGATGCGCGAGCGCATCTGCTCGGTCAGCACGTAGCCCGGAATCACCGCGTTGACGCGCACGCCGCGCGGGCCGAGCTCGGCGGCGAGGATGGCGGTGAGCTGGTTGATGGCGGCCTTCCCCGGCCCGTAGGCGAGCAGCGGGAACGCGGCCACGCTCGACGTCGAGGAGATGTTGACGATCGCGCCGCCACCGCGCTCGGCCATGGTCTCCGCGAACGCGCGACAGCAGAGATAGGTGCCGCGGTAGTTGATCGCCCACACCCGGTCGTGCTCGGCGAGGTCGAAGGTCTCCAGCAGGCTCAGGTTCTGCAGCACGCCGGCGGAGTTGACCAGTACCGAGGGCATGCCGACGGCGGCGGTGACGCCCTCGGCCAGCGCCCTGATCGAGTCCTCTTGCGCGACGTCGACGTGCCAGGCGCGGGCGTCACCACCGGCGGCGACGATCTCGTCCACCACCCGCGCAGCGCCCGCGTCGTTCACGTCGGCGACGACCACCAGGTCGCCGTCCGCGGCGAGGCGTCGCGCGGTGGCGCGCCCGATGCCGCTGCCGCCGCCGGTGACCACCGCGATGCGTTGCTCGCTCATGCTTTGCTCCGAATGGGGATCAGACACAGCGCGTCTCGAGTCCCTTCACCGCGGCCACCAGGGTCTGGTTGACCGGCGTCGGGATGCGGTGGCGGGCACCGAGGCGCACCACCGCGCCGCTGATGAAGTCGACCTCGGTGCGCCGTCCGTTGCGGAGATCGGTGCAGGCGCTCGACTTGGCGTCTCCGGTGCCGCCGGCCTCCGCCACCGCGACGCGCATCAGCATCTCGCGCGACTCCGCCGGGTCCAGCACGTGCCCGCAGGCAGCGGCAACCAGCCGTGCCTCCTCGACCGCCGCCATCACCGTCGCTCGCAACTCGGCGACGCCCATGATCTCCCGCGAGCTGAGGTCGGTGATGGCCGAGAGCGCGCTGAAGCCGATGTTCGCGAGCAGCTTCTTCCACTTGTCGCGCATGATGTCGTCGCTCGCTCGGGTATCGAGGCCGGCGGCGGTGAAGGTCTCGGCGACGCGTCTGGCGCGCGCGCTCGCGCCGCCGCCGAGCTCGCCGACCCAGGTCGGGAGCTCGCCGAAATTGCGCACCACGCCCGGTGCCATCACCGTCGCCCCCTGGGCGGTGAGGCCACCGAGCATCCGCTCGCGCCCGACGATGCCCGCGATCACCTCCTCGTTGCCGAGGCCGTTCTGGAAGCTGATGACGACGGTGGACGGCGCGAGGAGGCCGGCGGCGCCGGCCAGCGCCTCGGCGGTGTGCAGCGCCTTGCACTGGACCAGGAGCAGGTCCGGTGGCGTCAGGGTCTCCGGCTCGGTGGTCGCCGGGACGGCGATGGTGCGCTCGCCACCGTGGCCGATGAGCCGCAACCCGTCGCGTCGGATCGCTGCCACGTGCTCCGGCCAGCGGTCGAGCAGGCTCACGTCGAGCCCGCCGGTATGCAGCACACCGCCGAACAGGCACCCCATCGCGCCCGCGCCGAGCACCACCACCCGTCGCGGTTCCCACCCGTCGTCCATCGTCCGTTCCCCCTCGAGCGCAGGCGTCAACGCTAGCACGAGCCGCGACCGGCGCGGGACACGGCGCGCCGGCGCCGATCGGCGGATTCGCGGGGACTCTGCTAAGGTGCCGACCACGCGATGGCCCGACTCGGTGAGCCACGCAGACGGGGGCTACACGGTGAGACGACGACCAACCGATGCGGTGTGCGGTGACGGCGGCGGTGCGCGCCATCGGGCCGGCGCGCGATCGGGCACGGCGCCCATCGCCCGATGAAGCCGGTCGGTGCCCGCACGTCGTCGCCGCTCGGCGTCGAGCCGAATCTGACCCGTGCCATCCACGATGCGCTCGCGCTGTGCGCCGAGGAGTCCGGCCCACCACCATCGGAGCCGCTCGACGATCTGTTCCGAACCCTCGCCGAGGCCGACGACCGCTCCTCGCGCTCCGAGGCCGAGGACCTGATCTGGGCGCTGTGGTGCAGCCACGCCGACGCGCGCGCCGCGCGCGCCATGCGCCACGCCATCGGGGCCCTCTCGCGCGGGGATCTGGAGGCGGCGGGCCGCCTGCTCGACGACCTGGTGGTCGCGCAACCGGACTGGGCCGAGGCCTGGAACAAGCGCGCCACGGTGCGCTTCCTCGAGGGTCGCAACGCAGAGAGCGTCGACGACATCGTCCGCACCCTGCGGCTCGAGCCCCGTCACTTCGGGGCGCTCGGCGGCCTCGGGCAGATCTGCCTGCGGGTCGGCGACGAGACCGGGGCGCTGGTCGCGTTCGAGTACGCGCTGCGCCGCAACCCGAATCTCGACAGCCTGCGCGAGGAAGTGGCACGCCTGCGTCCGCGGCTGCTGCGAACCCTGCACTGATCGTGGCGAACGGCGACCGCCCTCCGGTGCCGCGGGCACCCGGCCCGTGCACGCGCGTGCCGGAGCCTCGCCGATGAGCCGGCCGGAGGCTGCCGCGTCGTTCGTGCCCGACGCCGATACCCTCGCCTACCTGCCGCTCGGCGGCACCGGCGAGATCGGGATGAACCTCAATCTCTACGGCCACGCCGGCGCCTGGCTGATGGTCGACTGCGGGATGATGGTCGACCGCGACCGACCGGACGGCATCCTGCTGCCCGACCCGAGATTCGTCGCCGAGCAGGCCGATCGCCTGGTCGGGCTGGTGCTGACCCACGCGCACCAGGACCACCTCGGCGCCCTGCCGTGGCTGTGGCCGGCGCTGCGCTGCCCGATCTGGGCGACGCCGTTCACCGCCGAGGTGCTCCGCCGGCAACTCGCCCGGCGCGGGGTGCCGTTCGCGGGCCTGCTCGATCTGCGCACCGCGCGGCCGGGCCGGCCCGAGCAGATCGGTCCGTTCTCGGTCGAATGGGTGACCCTGACCCACTCCATCCCGGAGCCGTGCGCGGTGATCCTCGAGACCCCGGCCGGCACCGTCCTCCACACCGGCGACTGGAAGCTCGAGGAGGCGCCGGTGGTGGGCGATGCCTACGACCGGGCCCGGTTGGAGCGGCTCGGCCGCTCCCGGCCGCTGGCGATGGTCGGTGACTCCACCAACGCGACGGTGGAGGGCTCGACGCCGGCGGAGGCGAGCCTCGAGCCGGGTCTCGAGCGCGCGGTGCGCGAGGCCGGCGGCGGACGGGTGGTGGTCGGCTGCTTCTCGAGCAACGTCGCGCGGCTGGTGACCCTCGGCCGGGTGGCGGTGGCGACCGGGCGGCGGCTGTGCATGCTCGGGCGAGCCATCGAGCACATGGTCGGCGCGGCGCGGGGGACCGGCTACTGGGGCGTCGACGTGTCGTGGGTGCCGGCGCGCGACATCGGCTACCTGCCGCGCGACGAGGTGCTGGCCGTCGCCACCGGAAGCCAGGGCGAGCCACGGGCGGCGCTCGACCGGCTGGCCGCCGGCAATCATCGCGATCTCGACCTCGAGCCCGGCGACACCGTGATCCTCTCGGCGCGCCAGATCCCCGGCAACGAGGAGGCCATCGCGCGGCTGTGCGAGCGGCTGCGCGCTCGGGGCGTGCGCGTGGTGGGCGCCGACGGCGAGCACCACATCCATGCCTCCGGGCACCCCGCGCGGGACGATCTCCGCCGCATGTACGGCTGGGTCCGGCCGCGCATCGCGGTGCCGACCCACGGCGAGGCGCGCCATCTCGACGCCCACGCCGAGCTCGCCCGCGAGTGCGGGGTCGAGACGATTCTCCCGGCCCGCAACGGCACCGTGTGTCAGCTCGCGCCGGGTCGACCCGGCATCGTCGCCCGCGTGCCGACCGGGCGCCTGCGCGTCGAGCGCGACGACGACGAGCCGGTCCCGGTCGGCCCGGACCTCGAGTAGCCCGGGCGCCGCCCCGGTCCGGACGCCACCTCCCCCTACCCGCCACGCGCCGCCACCCCTACAGTGTCGCCACCGCGCCGCTCGCCGGCGCCCGACGCCGGTGGCCGCCATGTCGACCCTCTTCCCCACCCTCTTCTCGCCGGTCCGCCTCGGCGGTCTCGAGATCCGCAACCGCGTGTTCTCGACCGGGCACATGACCAGCATGCTGACCGACGGGCTTCCGAACGCGGACTTCGTCGCCTATCACGAGGCGCGCGCCGCCGGCGGGGCCGGGCTCATCATCACCGAGTCGGCGGCGGTGCACGCGACCTCGAGCGCCTACAACATGCAGGTGTTCGACGATCGCTGCGTGCCCGCGCTCGAGCGGGTGGCCGCGGCGGTGCGGGCGCACGGCTGCCGGCTCTTCGGCCAGCTCGGGCACGGCGGCCGCGAGTCGCATTCCACCAAGGACGGCGCCGCCCCCGTCTCCTACGGGCCGTCGCAGGACCACACCGAGCGCTTCCACGTCGCCTCGCGCGCGTTACCCACCGCCCTGGTCGCGGACATCGTGCGTGGCTACGGTGAGGCGGCGGCGCGCTACCTGGCGGCGGGCTACGACGGCGTCGAGATCATGGCGAGCCACGCGCTGCTCCCGGCGCAGTTCCTGAACCCGCGCGTGAACCGGCGGACCGACGCCTACGGCGGCTCGCTCGCGAACCGGATGCGCTTCCTGCGCGAGGCGATCGCGAGCGTGCGCGACCGCGTCGGGCGCGACCTGGTCCTCGGGGTGCGCATCTCGATGGACGAGATGAATCACGAGGGGCTGGTTCCCGAGGAGACGCTCGAGGTCTGCCAGGCGCTCGACGCCGACGGCGCGATCGACTTCATCGACGTCATCGCGGGCTCGATGACCGGCCTGGCGGGTGCGGTGCACGTGGTGCCGCCGATGAACGTGGATCCAGGCTATCTCGCTCCGGTCGCCGGGCGCCTGCGGGCGCTGGTCGAGACGCCGGTGCTGGTGGCCGGGCGGATCAACCAGCCCCACGTCGCCGAGGCCATCCTGCGCGCTGGCCAGGCCGACATGTGCGGCATGACGCGGGCCCAGATCTGCGATCCGGAGATGGCGTCGAAGGCGGCGGCGGACCAGGTCGACGACATCCGCGCCTGCATCGGCTGCAACCAGGCCTGCATCGGTCACATGCAGGCCGGCTATCCGATCTCGTGCATCCAGCATCCCGAGACCGGCCGCGAGCGTCGCTATGGCCGGCGCGGCCGAGCGGAGCCGTCGCGGCGGGTGCTGGTGGTCGGTGGCGGGCCCGCCGGCATGAAGGCGGCGGCGGTGGCGGCGGAGCGCGGTCATCGGGTGACGCTGGTGGAGCGGGAGCGCGAGCTCGGTGGGCAGGTGAGACTCGCCCGCGCGCTGCCCGGCCGAGCGGAGTTCGGCGGGTTGGTCACCAACCTCGCCCGCGAGATGAGCCGTGCGGGGGTGACGGTGCGGCTCGGGGTCGAGGCGACGCGTGCGCTGGTCGATGCCGAGCGCGTCGAGGCGGTGGTCCTCGCCACCGGTGCGCGGGTGCGTGTCCCGGCCATCGAGGGCGCGGAGTCCGCGCACGTCGTCGACGCCTGGCAGGTGATCGAGGACCGCGTGAACGTCGGCGCGCGGGTGGTGGTGGCGGACTGGCGCTGCGACTGGGTCGGCATGGGTGTCGCGGAGAAGCTCGCGCGTGCCGGCTGCCACGTCCGGCTCGCGGTCAACGGCTACGTTCCCGGCCAGACCATCCAGCAGTACGTGCGCGACCGCTGGGTCGGCGACCTGCACCGCCTCGGGGTCGAGATCATCCCCTACGCGCGCCTGCACGGCGTCGACGAGGACACGGTGTACCTGCAGCACACCGCGAGCGGCGAGCCGATGCTCTGCGAGGGCGTCGATACCCTGGTGGCGGCCACCGGCACCGCACCGTGCACCACGCTCGAGACCGCGCTGGAGGGGTTCGACGGGCAACTGCTGCTCGCCGGCGACTGCCTGAGCCCGCGCACCTGCGAGGAGGCGGTGCTCGAGGGACTGCGTGCCGGGCTCGCCGTCGGCGACCCGCGCGCGCAGGCCTACCCGGTCTGAGCGATCGGCGAGCGGGCCACCGGCATGGTGCTGGACCCGAGGCCCGTCGCCGCGCGGCTCAGCTGACCTCGCTCGGGTCGGCGAATACGGTGCGCCGCTCGATCTCGGCCACGTTCTCCGGCCGTGGGAACGGTGCGGGGGCGGGCTCGCCCGGCGTGCGCGCGCGGCCGATGGCGGAGAAGAAGTCGCCCAGCCCACCGGGCATCAGCACCCAGAAGAAGCGCATGTCCTCGCTCCCGGTGTTGACGAACTTGTGCTTGCGATCCGGGCCGAGAAAGAGCGTGGTGCCGGGGCGCATCGGGTGGGTCTCGCCGTCGACGATCGCCTCCCCCTCGCCCTGGTAGACGAGGATCAGCTCCTCGTGACGGTCGTGGGCGTGCTCGCGTACGAAGCATCCCGGGGCGACCGACTGCACGCCGGATTCGAACGGGGTTCGCGACTCCACACGGTGTCGCGAGAGGTGGATCTCCACGAAGCCGTTGGCCGGCACGGGCTGCCAGTAGCTCTCGCCCGAGTCCGGCTGGACGACATAGGCCTTGCTCTCGGTCATGGCTCCTCCTGCTGGTGCGGACGGCTTGCGTGCCGGAGCGAGCGAGTATTGCACGGCTCTCCGCGGCGTCGCGACCGCGCCGCCAGCCGGGTCAGACGCGGGAGCGCCGAGCGGATTCCGCGCCGGGCCTCGCCGGCCTCGCCGGCCTCGAGGGCGGCGCCGAGTCGGTGTCGACGTCGGTCGCGCCGAACAGGTCGCGGCGCGCGGCCTCGCTGATCTCGACCACTGCCGGGTGCTTGATCCGGCGCTCGCCGGAGATGGCGTAGAAGCGCTCGCGCACGTCCTCGGAGCGGCCGACGACCTCGACCCCGTACTGACTCGTGATCTCCGGGTCGATCACGCTCGGCGAGGCGAAGACGCCGGTGCCTGCCTGCCCGAACGCCTTGATGAGCGCGCTGTCGTCGAACTCACCGACCGCCACCGGGCGGATGTCCTTCGCGTCGAACCACAGCTCGAGCGCGCGCCGCAATGCGCTCTCCCGGGTGGGCAGGAGCATCGGCTCGCCGTCGAGCGAGCGCGGGAAGCCGGGCGCGAGCCGTTGCGCCAGGGAGCTCGCGGCGAAGAACGTGACCCCGCTGTCTCCGAGCAGATGGCTGTAGACGCGGACGTTGAGCCCCGGCGCCGCGGGGCCGTCGGCGAGCACGATGTCGAGCTGATGCATCGCCAGATCCGCCATCAGCGCGTCGAGCTTGCCTTCCCGGCACACCATCCGCACCGGGGTCCTCATGGCCAGCGCCGGCTCGAGCAGGCGGTATGCGACGAGCTTCGGCATCACGTCCGTGATGCCGACGGTGAGGGTCAACGGACCGGTGCGCGCGCCGCCGCGCAACACCTCCGAGAGCTCGGCGCCGAGGGCGAAGATCTCCTCCGCGTACTCGTAGACCACCTGGCCGGTGTCGGTGAGGACGAGGCGGCGACCCTTGCGCGCGAACAGGCGTGCGCCGACCGCGTCCTCCAGCATCTTGATCTGCCCGCTGATGGTCTGCGGCGTGACGTGCAGCGCCTGGGCCGCGCGCGCCACCCCACCCTCGCGGGCGACGGTCCAGAAGTAGAGGAGGTGGTGGTAGTTGAGGTGGCGCATGATGGTCTCCTCGCGCGGTGGGGCGCGTCAGGCGGGGGTCGGCTCGGGCCGCGGTCGCAGGCTCGACCGCAACCCGCGCCCGACACGCTGGCCGATGGTGCGCGCGGCGCGGGCGAAGGCGCGCGCGACGGAGGTCTCGAGGTCGCGGTCGCTGGCCGAGACCCGCACCGACAGCCGGCGGCGCAGGCGCGCGTCGAGGTCGCAGCGAAACCGGGCCGGGAGTCCCGGTCGGCGCTCGTGGACGATGGTGGCGGTGAGGTCGTCGATCGCGCCGGCGTAGCGGCTGACCGCGAGGTCGCGGTAGCGCCGGGCGAGCGAGGTCACCTCCTCGCGGTCGAGATCCAGGGTGTCGGTGGCCAGTATGACCTGCATGGCTCGCTCCTCGGATGGTCGGGGTCGGCGTGCTGCGGTGCCCCGCGGCTCACGCCTCGGATCCGAGATGGGGGTCGTTTTGAGTCGTAAAAGTCGAATTTAAGGCGCGCAGTATACGAAAAACACGAATGTTTGACAGGCTGTCGAGCAGCTCGGCTCCGCGGCAGTCTGCGCCTCGCACAAGGCTTACCCGAGCCCGTCGACGTGTGGGGCGGAGACCGCGCCTCAGACGGCCCGACGACCGGCCGCGATGCGGATCCTCGACCAAGCACCCACGCGCACGGCCGGCACTCTGCTAGAGTCCGCGCCGCCGCCCGTGGCGCCACCGCGTGAGCTCTCGACCTCCATGGCCACCGCTGACCTCGCCGCTCCACGGCGTGACTCCAAGGTGATCGGGCTCGTCAGCACCGGTCACTTCTTCAGCCACTTCTACATGTTGCTCCTGCCGCCGCTGTTCCCGGTGCTGCGCGACGTCTACGGCGTGGGGTTCACCGAGCTCGGCCTCACCATCACCGCCTACAGCCTGGTCACCGGTCTCATCCAGGCGCCGGTCGGCTTCCTGGTCGACCGCTACGGCGCGCGGATGCTGTTGGTGGCCGCGCTGGCCCTGGAGTCGGTGGCGATCGGCGCAATCGGACTGTTCCCGAGCTTCGGTGCCCTGATCGTGCTGATGATGATCGCCGGCGTCGCCAACGCGGTCTTCCATCCGGCCGATTACGCCCTGCTCAACGCCTCGGTCGATCCACGACGGATGGGGCGGGCGTTCTCGATGCACACGTTCGCCGGGCACCTCGGTACCGCGGCGGCGCCGATCACCGTGCTCTGGCTGATGGCGGTGAGCGACCTCTCGACCGCGTTGCTGATCTGCGGAGCGGCGGGTGTGGTCGTCGCCGTGCTGGTCGCGATGGCATCCGATGTCCTCGCCGAGGTGCCGCGCGAGAGCACTCGACACGCGGCGGGTGGTGGCAGCCGCGCGGCCGGCCTCGCGGTGCTGTTGAGCGGTCCGGTGCTGATGGGGCTCGTCTTCTACGTCTTCATCTCGTTGTTCCAGCGCGGGATGAGTCAGTTCGGGGTCTCGGCGGTGCATCTCCTGCACGAGATTCCGCTGACCGAGGCCGGCACCGTCCTCACCGGCTACCTCTTCGCCGCCCCGGTCGGCGTCCTCTTCGGTGGCTGGGTGGCCGACCGCACCACCCACCACGCGCTGTTCGCGGCCGCCGCGTTCGTGCTCATCGCGCTCGCCGCGTTCGGTCTCGCGTCGCTGCCGGTGTCGACGCTGCAGGCGGCGGCGCTGTTCGCGGTGGTCGGGTTCGCGGCCGGTGCGGTGGCGCCGTCGCGCGACATGCTGATCCGCTCGGTGACGCCGCCGGGCCAGGTCGGCAAGGTCTTCGGCTTCGTCTCCACCGGATTCAACATCGCCGGCGTGGTTGCGCCACCGGCCTACGGCTACCTGCTCGACCACGGTGAGCCGGCAATCGTGTTCTGGGCGGTCGGGGTGCTCGCGCTGGTCACCGTGGGCACGGTGATCGCGACCGGCCAGCAGGCACGCCGCGGCTGACAGGTTGATGGCCACCGGCGGGCCTCCGATCCGTCGGAAAACTTGACGCCGGAGATCTCGCGCGATCGCCGAGGATCTTGCAATTGGCTGAAAAGCCAATCGTTCTTCTCGAAGCTGGCTTGTGGTACGCGCGTTGCTTTCCTGTCGGTCCACCGCTCGCCCCGAGTCCGCGGGGCGAGGGTGACCCCATCGCCGCCGTGACGCGGCGACCTCGAAGAACATCAAGGGGAACCGACAAGAGTGATCATTTCCTGTCGCCAGACGCCGAAGTCTCGGCTTCCGCACCTCGGCCGCACCACGGCCATCGCGCTCGCGCTCGGTCTGGGCATCGCGCCCGGGCTACGTGCCACCGTCGTGTTCGACGGTGCGACCTCTCCCGACGCGTTCAATGCGAACATCGACGCCCAGGACGGCATCATGGCCGGCGGTTTCTCCGTCGGCATCGCCCAGCAGCCGACCCCCGGCGCGCCTCCGCCGCCGACCGACGGCTCGCTGGTGATCAGCTCTGGTAGCACCCTGACCGCCGGCGGCGACGTCCTCGTCGGCAATACCGCCGGCAACGACGGCACCATGATCGTCACCGGCGCCGGGTCCGGCTTGCTGGTGCCCGGCCAGCTCGTGGTCGGTAACGGGGTGGTGCTTCCCGGGCTGGGTGGTGGCGTTCCGGGGGCGACCTCGGTCGGCACCGTGGACGTGAGCGCCGGGGCCTCGCTCGAGGCGGCCCAACTCGTGGTCGGCACCTTCGCGGCCGGCGCGACATCGGGGCTCGGTGACGGCGCGCTCGACGTGAGCGGCACCGGATCCCATCTCCAGATCAACGGCTTCGCCCGTATCGGCCAGGACGGCACCGGCACGCTGGACCTCACGTCGGGGGCGACCGCCGCGGTGAGTGGCGATCTGAGCATCGCCCACACCGGTGGCGGTAGTGGAAGCGTCACCGTCGGCAATGGCGCGGCGCTCGACGTCGAGCGTGCGCTGCGGGTGGGCGAGGCCGGGACCGGCACGCTCGATCTCGAAGGTGGCGCCATCACCGCCGGCGCGTTGGTCGCCGGCCGGGCCCCGAGCGGGAACGGGGACATCGCCATCACCGGCTCGACCAGTCGCGTGGATCTGATGGGCGTGCCCGGCGTGTTGCCGGCCCAGCTCCAGCTCGGCGTCGCCGGCCGCGCCGACATGCGGATCGACCTCGGCGCCGAGGTCGTGCTCCACGGTGACGGCGCGATCGTCCAGGTGGCGCGCGGCGACGCCGACCAGCCCGGCGCGCCGGCAGCGCGGCCAGGAAGCGGCCTGGAGATCTCCGGTGGTGGTCGGCTCGTCGCCGACGGCGCCGGCGTGCGCATGAACATCGGTCAGACCGCCAATGCGTCGGGCACGGTGACCCTGTCGGGTGGCGGGTCGGCGTTGCGCCTGGGGGCACCCGACTCGCGGCTGCGGGTGGGTCGAGACGGCGCCGGGCTGCTCAGCGTGAGCTTCGGCGCCTCGGTCCAGGCCGGGCTGATCGAGGTCGGCAGTCAGGGCGTGCTGATGGGTAACGGCGGCACCGTCGCCGGCGTGGTGACGGTCGCCGCCGGCGGCGTCGTGTCCCCGGGTCTCTCGCCCGGCGAGCTCCACTTCAGTGACTTCGTCGACTTCGCGGCCGGCGGGACGCTGGTGCTCGAGGTCGGCGTCGCGTCCGGCGGCGGGCTCGTCCTCGACCGGGTGCACTTCGACGGCGGGGTCGACTTGGCGGGCGCCATCGTCGAGCTCTCGCTCCTCGACGGGCTCGGCGCCAATGTGCTCGATACGCTCTCGATCGGCGATTTCGTCGACGTGCTCGGCGTCGCCGCGGCGCCGTCGGTCTTCGCCGATGCGAGCTTCACCCTGCGCACCGGTGGCCCGACCACCACCGCGCTCGCGTTCTCGACCAGCACCGGCGGCTTCGCGCTGCCGCCGAGCGCGGTCCCGGAGCCCGCGAGCCTCGCCCTCGCGCTGCTCGGGTTGGTCGGGGCGCGACGCCGACGTCGGGGCTGAACCCGCCGCGGCCGGGTGTCGAAATCGCGCCTTGTGCCTGCCGGCTCAGCACAACTCCACGATGGGGTTGTGCTGAGTTTCCCGCGCACGGCCCGCCGGTGGCGCTACCCCGGATTGCCCGCGTCCTCGCGTCGCCGCAAGGTCGGGCGGCCGCGCGTGTCGATGAGACCGTGGTCGAGCAGCCAGCGGCGTGCATCCTCGGCGTCCTCGGCGAACCAGGCGGCGGCACTGCCCAGGCGGAAGGTGTAGCCCCACGCGTCCATGTCTTGCAGCAGGCGAGCCGCCCCGAAGCCACGGAGCTGGTCGGCGAGGACGATCGCGAGGTAGTTGACCCCGTTCTCCTCGTCGACGTCACCGCCGGCGTCGGTATGCAGGCGCGCTCTTCGGCTGGCGTCCATGCAGATCACGTGGCATGCCTCGTGAAGCGCGGAGTGGACTGGGGTGTCGTCACGAATCCAGACCGTCTCGCCGACGATGCCGGCCTCGGGCTCGCCCCAGTAGGTGCCGGGAATGGCGGCGTCGTCGGCGACTCGGCCCACTCGCAGACCGAACGCTCCCAGCAGTCCCGCCAGCGCGCCGGCCGGCAGCGCGCCGCAGGGCAGCACCCCGGGCTCGCTCCCCGAGGCCGACGGGTCGGTGCTCACTGGGCGGCGTCGGCCGGGGGTGCGAGCCGCGTGCCGCTGGCGAGGACGTGCTCGAGCACGCCGTCCTCCATCCCGATCTGCATCGCCTCGTTGAACCGGTTGAAGAAGCCGCACAGCGCGATGCGCAGCGTGAGCTCCACCAGCTGCGGCTCGGTGAAGTGCTCGCGCAGCCGCTCGAAGATCGCGTCGCGGATGCGCTGCGGGTGCTCGGTCACCGCCACCGCGTAGTCGCGCACCAGCCGCTCGACCGGACCGAGGCCGGGGCAGTCCGGGTCGAGGATGCGGTCGACGGTCTCGGGATCGAGCCCGTGCTCGACCAGGCGTGGGGCGTGATGCGCCACGCAGTAGGTGCACTCGTTGAGCTTCGAGACCACCACCACCGCGATCTCGAGATAACGCTTGGGCAAGAGCGCCTCGTCGGCGAGGTCGAGCAGCATGCCCATCAGGTGCTCGAGGACCGGTGGGCGGTGCGCGAACACGCGCACCTGGTTGAGGAACGGGCCGTACTCCTCGGCGAATCGACGGTAGACCGGCTGCAGGTGCTCGGGGACCTCGTCGATCGAGACGTCGCGCACTCGGGCCATGGGACTCCTCCTCCGGCGGCGGGCGCGCCGGGTTGGCGCATCGCGTGGGCGGCCGCGCGGTCAAGAATAGGTAAACCCCGGCCACGGCGACAAACGCCGGCGCGCGCCACTTCGGGCGCGCAGGCGTACCTTGACGGTACGTCGAGCACCCGAAGCAAGCCCAACGCCGCGGATGCCGGCAGATCCTCGGTCGCACCCAAGGGTTCATGAATATTCCGGGCTAGACTGCGCAGGTCGTCACGCCCAGGGGAGTGTGCAATGCACCGCGTCCAGTCCGTACCGGTCGAGCCCATGACCGCCGAGGCCTTCGCCCCCTTCGGCACGCTCTACCTGATGCACGAGCGACCCGCGGGCGAGCGCCGCACGATCCGCTGGCCGTTCGAGTGCGACGGCCGCACCACGGTCAGCACCATCTGGCAGCCGGCGGGCGGGCGCGAGTTCACCCTGCTCGAGCGCCATCACGATGTGACCCAGGCGTTCGTCCAGATCGACGGCGACCCCGCGGTGGTCTGTGTGGCGGCGCCGACCGGTCCGCAGCCGGAGTCGATTCCGCGCCCCGAGCACGTGCGTGCGTTCCTGATCCCGAGCGGAGTTCCGTACGCCTTCCATCGTCGGGTCTGGCATTCCCTGGACCGCTTCGTGCTCGGCCCGACCGGCGCGACCTTCGTGATCCTCAACACCGAGCCGAACCCGACCCAGGTCGTCGACTACGCGGACGGCGCCTGTACCCTGTGGACCGACCTCGACGCGGATCCCGAGCCTGCGCGCCGGCGTCTGCCGGGCACCTTCGGGGTGCGTTTCGAGCTGGGGCTGTGAGGTCGCCGGGCGCGGTCGCTGTCGCGTAGGATCCGTTCCGTGTCGGACGACGAGAACCAGATTCCGCTCTTTCGCGGCGTCATCGAGCCGTCGGCCGACGGCCGTCCTCCGGTCAGCGACGAGCGGCCCGACACCCTTCCCAGCAAGACCTACAAGCTCCGCGTCCCCTTCGGCACCGGCATCCTCGACGTGTTCATCACCGTCAGCGACAAGGACGATCGGCCGTACGAGTTCTTCATCAACTGCACCAATGTCGAGTTGAGCGAGCACCTGACCGCGATCTCCGCCCTCGGATCGCGAATGCTGCGCAACGGCTTCCCGGTCGAGGCGGTGGCGCGCGACCTGATGGACATCGCCAGCCCCCACACCGGCCACATGCGCCGCAAGGGCTACTGCCAGAGCCTGTCGGCCCTGATCGGTTGGACCCTGCTCGCTCACGCGCGGGGTGAGACCCCGGAGTGAGGCCCGCCGTCCCGGGTTTCGCTGCGCTCCACCCGGGCTACGCGGGTCCGTAGCCTGGACGGAGCGCGAGCGCAGTCCGGGAAGCCGCGCGAAGCGCGGCCGGGGTGGGCTTGTCGGCCCCCGGGTTTCGCTGCGCTGCACCCGGGCTACGCGGAGCGTCGGCGCGTCCGGGAAGCCGCGCGAAGCGCGGCCGGGGTGGGCCTGTCGGCCCCCGGGTTACGCTGCGCTCCACCGGGGCTACGCGGAGCGTCGGCGCGTCCGGGAAGCCCCGGGGTCACGCGATGGGGCCGAAACTCGGAGGCCCGGAAGACCTGGCTGGGGGACCCGCGCGCGACGTGGCTTCGCCGCCCCACGCTGCCGGGAGCAGGCCGGTGCGCACGAATCGGTGGAAGCTCGAGAACGGCCAGTCGACGACACGGTTCACCAAGCCGTGCTTCACCGGGTTGATGTGGACGTAGTCGATGTGTCGGCGCAGGTCGTGTGCGTCGCGGATCGTGTGCTCCCAGTATCGTCGCTGCCAGAGGGCGCGCCCGCCGTCGGACCGGTGCGGAAGCTCAAGCCCCGATCGGACCAGGGCGCGGGTGAACCGCTGCTTGATGCGCTGCATCCGCAGGGGGTAGTCGGCATCTCCCGGCGGAAGGGTGGCCACGAGGTGCAGGTGGTCGGGCAACACCACGATGGCCTCGATGCCGAAAGGGTGCTCGCCGGCGACCGCGCGGATGGCCGCCCGGAGCGCCTCGACTCGACGGACGAGCAGGTCGCTTCTGCGGTCGGCGAGCGCGGCGGTGAAGAAGTAGGTGCCGCCTTCGACGAAGGACCGGCGATAGGCGACCATTGGGCTCCTTCGGCGGATCTACGAGGAGGCGATCGTCATCCGTTCATCGGTGACCGGGCCAGGGGCGATCGGCGTGGAACTTCCGCGCCGGCGCGCCATCGGTGGTGCGCTCGTCGCCTACGGGACGTCGGATGCGGTCGAGCGCTCGGGGGGGCCCGGACTGCGCTTCGCTTCGTCCGGGCTACGGCGACTTGCCGGGTCCGTCCATGCGGTACTGCACGCTGATTCGCGCGCCGGCCGTACGGACCTTGGGGATGCCATGCAGCCAGGTGCGCTGGCAGGTGCCGCCCATCACCAGGAGGTCGCCTTCGCCCGGGGAGAGACGGAGCGAGGGGCCGCCCGCCACCGGCTTGAGCAGGAATCGCCGCGGCGCCCCGAGCGAGACGATGGCGACGATGGTCTCCGTGACATCGCGTCCGACGCGGTCGCCGTGCATGGCGACGCCGTCGCGGCCGTCGCGGTAGAAGGCCGCGCTGACCCCGTCGAGCGCGATGCCGTAATGCGCGCCGAGGCGCTCACCCGCTTCGGCCAGCACCGCCGGGAGCAGGCCGTCGCGCGGGAAGCGAGCCAGCAGCCGCGGCGTCTCGATCTCGCGCTCGTACATGACGCGGCGGTCCACCCGCCACTGGACGTCCTCGCGCAGCGCGTCGTGGAGCGTCTGGTGCCCGTCGACCCAACCCGGCAGGTAGTCGATCCAAGCCCCGGCACCGAGCACAGTCCGCCGCGCCGACGCGAGCTCGGCGGTCAGCCTCGCCGTCGCGCGGCCGAGTGGTGCCAGCAGGTCGAGCTGTGGCGGGTGGGTCGAGGTCGCGGTGGTCGGGCTGGCCATCGTGCGACTGTGGGCTGTTTGGATGTACAGTGTCAACCCGGCCCCGGGGGCGATGCATCACGAGAGCAGGTCGACCGCGTCGCGCACCGGCTTCAAAACCGCCCGGCACTGGTTCAGTATGCCGCTCGTGCCGCGGGGCTCGAACGGGTGTGAGGTGAGCGTGTCCGAGTCGATCATGCGCGACGACGTCAAGACCGACCCGTGGTGGTGGGAGGATGCGCCGCGGCCGGCCATCGACTCGACCGAGCTACCGGTGCACGTGGACGTGCTCGTGGTGGGCTCCGGCTACACCGGTCTGCACGCTGCCATCCAGACCGCGCGCGCGGGGCGCAGCACTCTGGTGCTCGACGCCGAGGCGCTCGGCTGGGGCTGCAGCGCGCGCAACGGCGGCCAGATCTCGACCAGCATCAAGCCGACCTACGAGGAGCTCGAGCGTCTGCACGGTCACGACGTCGCGTTCGGCGTCCGCCACACCGGCATCGAGGCGCTCGACTTCATGGACGACTTCGTCCGCGCCGAGGGGATCGACTGCGACTTCGGGCGGGTCGGGCGTTTCCACGGCGCGCACGTGCCGGCGCAGTACGAGGAGCTCGCGCGCGCGATCGCGAGCCAGCCGAAGGGGCTCGAGGTCGAGGCCCACATGGTGCCGCGCGCCGAGCAGCACCGCGAGATCGGCTCCGACCTCTACCACGGCGGCGTCGTCTATTCTCGCCACGCCGCCTGCCATCCGGCGAAGTACCACCTCGGGTTGTTGCGCCTGGCGCGCGAGGCGGGGGCGACCCTGGTCGGCGGCTGTCGCGTCGATCGCATCGAGGCGGTGAGCGCTGGCTTCCACGTCACCACCCCGCGCGGCAAGGTCACTGCCCGCGACGTGGTGGTCGCGACCAACGGCTATACCGGTGCCGTCGCCGGCTGGCAGCGACGGCGGGTGATCCCGATCGGCAGCTACATGATCGCGACCGAGGCGCTCGACCCGGCGCTCGCACGCGAGATCTCGCCCACCCGGCGGGTGATGAGCGACTCGCGCAAGCTCGTCTTCTACTATCGCCTGTGCCCACAGGGCCGGCACATGCTGTTCGGCGGCCGGGTGGCGCTCAAGGAGACCGACCCGCGGGTGAGCGGCCCGCTCCTGCACGCGTCCATGAGCAAGATCTTTCCGCAGCTCGCGAGCACGCGGATCACCCACACCTGGAACGGGTTCGTCGCCTATACCTTCGACACCCTCGCCCACATCGGCAAGCAGGACGGCATCCACTACGCGATGGGTTACTGCGGCTCCGGAGTCTCGATGGCGAGCTATTTCGGCATGCGCCTCGGGCTCAAGGTCCTCGGCTCGCCGGAAGGAAAGACCGCGTTCGACGACCTCACCTTCCAGACCCGGCCGCTCTATACCGGCGACCCGTGGTTCCTCGCCCCGGCGGTGATGTACTACAAGCTCCGCGACCGGCTGAACATCTGACCCTGTCGAGCGAGGCCGACGCCTCGACCCACCACGCATCGGAAGCACGATGACCGACTTCCCGCCGGCGCTGCCGGTCGAGCAGCGCGCGCCGGGCGAGCGCACGAGCGATGACTGACTGGCCGTTGCACCGGCTCGCGGTGGTCGCGGTCGTCCTCACCAGCGTGCTCAACTCGTTCGGCGGGGTGCTGGTGCGCTCGCTCGAGCAGGCGACGCCGTGGCAGCTCATCTGCTATCGCGCCGGCGCGACCGCCAGCACGCTCGCGATCATCTACATCGTGCAGACCCGTGGCGCGGCGCTGCGCACGATCCTGTCGATCACCCCCTGGGGCCTGCTCGGCGCGGTGTTCCTCGCCTCCGCCCAGAGCTCGTTCATCTTCTCCCTCACCCACACCACGGTCGCCAACACGCTGTTCGTGCTGAGTGGCATGCCGTTCTTCACCGCCATCCTGGCCTGGGTGGTGCTCGGCGAACGCGTGCGGCGGGTGACCTGGATCGCGATCGCGGTGGCGATGTGCGGCATCGCCATCATGCTGTGGGACAGCATCGGTGCCGGTACGATGCTCGGCAACGTGTTCGCGCTGGTCACCAGCGTGAGCTTCTCCGCCTACATCGTGATCCTGCGCCTCGGGCGCGCGGCCAACATGCTGCCGGTGGTGGTGCTCGGGGCGAGCCTCGCCTGTCTGGGCGGTGCGGTGTTCTCGGGTCTGGACCTCGACGTCCCGCCCGGTGACGTCGGCATCGCGCTCGCCTGGGGCATCGGCATCTCCGGCCTCGCCCACCTGCTGTTCACCTTCGGCTCGCGCCACGTCGCCGGTGCCGAGCTCACCCTGCTCATGCTGGTCGAGTTCATCCTCGGGCCACTGTGGGTGTGGTGGCTGTTCGACGAGCGCGCGAGCGGCCTCACCCTCGTCGGGGGTCTCTTGGTGATGGCGGCGGTGGTGAGTCGGGGGCTCGCGGGGATCGCGCCGAAGCGGCGTACGCCGCTGGCCTGAGGACATTCTCTGTAGGGTGCGGCGGCAGAGAACGCATGGTATGCGGTGATCGGTGGCTGGTTCGGAACGAAAAATCAACTAGTTGTCGCATCGCTTCGTGCTGGCACCGCCGTTGCAATCTCCGTGGTGAGCCCATCGTCGGGCTCGCCAGGCCAAACGGAGGTTTGCCATGCCGACCCATCTCGACGACGTGCACGCCGCGCTCAACCGAACGCGGGTGCACGAGCTGGTCCCGGTTCGTGACGAGCGCGACGTCACTCGTACGCTCCATCGCGCCGCCCGCGAGGGACGTCCGGTGGCGATCTCGGGTGGTCGCGGCGCGATGGGTGGTCAGCAGTTCGCGACCGGGGGGTTCCAGCTCGACATGCGGGGCTTCGACGCCATGCTCGGGCTCGACACCGAGCGCGGGCTGGCCACGCTGCAGGCCGGTGCCACCTGGCCCGACATCTTGCGTGACCTCGAGACGGCTCAGCTCGGCCGCGAGGACCGGTGGACGATCCGCCAGAAGCAGACCGGCGCGGACTTCTTCACCATCGGGGGCTCGGTCTCGGCGAACGCCCACGGCCGTGGCCTGGACCTCGCGCCGCTGGTCCAGGACGTCGAGTCGGTCGCGCTGATCGACGCCGCGGCGCGACGCCGGGTTTGCAGCCGCGAGCGCGATCCCGCGTTGCTGGGCCGCGTGGTCGGTGGTTACGGGCTGCATGGCGTCGTCACCGCGGTGACTCTGCGGCTCGCGCGCCGGCACGCACTCGAGCGACATGTCGAGCTCCGCGACGCCGATGGGCTGTCCGCCGCGTTCGAGGCGCGGATCCGGGCCGGCTACACCTTCGGTGACTTCCAGTTCTCGTGCGCGAGCGACGACGACGACTTCCTGCGCCGCGGGGTCTTCTCGTGCTACCTGCCGGTCGCCGAGCCGCCCGGCCGTGAGCCGCGCCACGTGCTCGACGCGGCAACCTGGCACGATCTCTTGCTGCTCGCCCACGTCGACAAGCGCGAGGCGTTTCGCCGCTACGCCGAGCACTATCTGCGCACCGACGGCCAGCGCTACTGGTCGGACGAGCACCAGATGAGTGTCTACCTGCCCGGCTATCACCGGGCGATCGACCACGCCTGCGGCGCCCGCCATCGCGGCAGCGAGATGATCACCGAGCTCTACGTGCCGCGGGCGCGGCTGGAGACCTTCCTCGCGCTCGCCCGTGACGACCTCCGCGCGCGCGGCGCGGACGTCGTCTACGGCACCGTGCGCCTGATTCGCGCCGACCGCGAGACCGCGCTGCCCTGGGCGCGCGAGGACTACGCCTGCGTGATCTTCAACCTCCACACCGAGCACACCGCGGCCGGGGTGACGCGGACCAAGATCCAGTGCCGGTCGCTCATCGATCTCGCGCTCGACCTCGGCGGGTCGTTCTATCTCACCTACCACCCCTGGGCACGCCGCGACCAGCTCCTCGCCGCCTATCCGGCGCTGCCGGCGGTGCTGGCGGCGAGGCGGGCAGCCGATCCGCGTGGTGTGCTGCGCTCGGACTGGTTGGGGACGATCGAGCGGGTGCTGGCGGAGGCGCCGGAGGTCGGGCTGGCGCGCGCGGGCTGACGAGGTGCGGCTCGGGTTCGGGGACGGGCTCCGCCGGAGGTGGTGCCCGTCCCCACCCACGACGGACCCGCCCGCGATGCGCCACGCGTCCGCTCACGGCGACGTCGGAAACCCACTGTGGCCCGCGATGCCGGGCCGGCCTATCCTCGCCCTCGGGGGCCCCGCACGAGCGGTGCTGCCCCCAGACTCGAAGGGGGCGACCACATGGGTGGCTGGCAGACCTGGGCGCTCCTCTCGGCGGTGTTCGCGGCGCTCACCGCGGTGCTCGCGAAGCTCGGCGTCGACGAGATTCCACCCAACCTCGCGACGCTGCTGCGCACGCTGGTGGTGGTCGGGGTGCTCGGTCTGCTGGTGCTCGCGACCGGCGAGCACCGGGGCTGGCGTGCCATCTCACCGCGCGGGGCCGCGTTCCTGGCCGCCTCCGGCCTCGCCACCGGCGCCTCCTGGCTCTGCTACTTCCGCGCCCTGCGGCTCGGCACGGCGTCACAGGTCGCCCCGCTCGACAAGCTGAGCGTGGTGCTGGTGGCGGTGCTCGGTGCGCTGTTCCTCGGTGAGCGGCTGTCGGACACGGGGTGGCTCGGCATCGCGCTGATCACGGTCGGCGCCGTGCTGGTGGCGGTTCGCTGAGCCGCCCGTCCGGGTTTCCACCGGACGTCTCGTCATCCGGTAGGGGCGGGGCGCCGGCCCCGCCCGGGCGTCGGAGGGGACGGCGCGCCGCGGCCCGGGCTGTTACAGCCCGTGCTCGGGGTCGCGGTGGGATGGGCACGCGCCGTGCGCGAGCCAGTCCCCGCCGGGGGCACGGGTCGAACCCTCACAGGCACACCATCGCGAACCACCCGTTGCCGGCGGGGATCGGAAAGCAGGTCTCGCTGTCGTCGCGCGGGTCGCAGGCGTCACCGATGCCGTCGCCGTCGCGGTCGCGTTGCGTCGCGTTGCGGTCGAGCGGGCAGTTGTCGGCGGTGTCGGCGACGCCGTCGCCGTCGTCGTCGAGGTCGATGACCAGCGGCGAGGCCGCGCGCTGCTCGGGGGAAGCGCCGGCGTTGTAGTCGTCGGGCTGGCCGTCGCCGTCGGTGTCCACCGAGGCGGCGGGGTCGGTGGGGAAGGCGTCGTCGGCGTCGGCGACGCCGTCGTCGTCGTCGTCGAGATCGGCGCTGTCGAGCAGACCGTCGCCGTCGGTGTCGAACTCGACCAGCAGGGTCAGCGACTCGACCCGCGGGGTGCGTGCGGGGGAGAGCGAGGTGAGCTCGGCGCGCCAGCGCAGGCCGGTGCCCTGGGCGCTGGCGGGCAGGTCGAGCGCGACGTCGGGTCGGGCAAGCAGCCAGCGGTCACCGCCGTTGGCGGTGACGAGCCACTCGACGGCGGTATTGGGGGGCAGGGTCGCATCGGCGCTCACGGTGACGCGGGCGACGCGGCGGAGCCCCGGCCCGAGGTCGGTGGAGGTGGCGACGCCGCGGGCGGTGTCGTGGAGATGGGTGAGATACAGGCGGTTGGGCTGACCGCTGTTTCCTTCGACGAGGTCGAGCCTGCCGTCGCCGTCGACGTCGCCGAGCGCGATGGCGCGGGTGTCCTGAGCGTCGGCGGTGACATCGGTGCCGGAGACGCCTGAGAAGGGGTCGGCGGTGCCGTTGTTGAGATACCACCGGTTGGGCTGGCCGATGTTTCCAACCAGGAGGTCGAGGTCACCATCGCCGTCGACGTCGCCGAGCGCGACGGCCCAGGTGGCCTGGGCATCCGTGGTCACGTCGGTGCCGGTGACGCCGGCGAAGGGGTTGGCGGTGCCGTTGTTGAGATAGAGGCGGTTGGGCGAGCCGTCGTTGCCGGCGACCAGGTCGAGGTCGCCGTCGCCGTCGACGTCGCCGAGGGCGACCGCCCGGGTGCTCTCGGCATCGGTCGTGATGTCGGTGCCGGTGACCCCGGCGAAGGGGTCGGCGGTGCCGTTGTTGAGATACAGGCGGTTGGGCTGGTTGACGTTGCCGACGACGAGGTCGAGGTCGCCGTCGCCGTCGACGTCGCCGAGGGCGACGGCGAGGGTGCCCTGGGCGTCGGTGGTGACGTCGGAGCCGGCGACCCCGGCGAAGGGATCCGCAGTCCCGTTGTTGAGATACAGCCGGTTGCGCTGATTGAAGTTTCCGGCGACGAGGTCGAGGTCACCATCGCCGTCGACGTCGCCGAGTGCGACGGCCCAGGTGGGCTGGGCGTCGGAGGAGATGTCGGTACCGACGGCGCCGGCGAAAGGGTCGGCGGCTGCCGTCGTTCAGATACAGCGGTTGCGCTGGCTGTGGTTTCCGGCGACGAGGTCGAGGTCACCATCGCCGTCGACGTCGCCGAGCGCGACCGCGAGCGTGCTGTGGGCGTCGGCGGTGACCTCGGTGCCGCTGATCCCGGCGAAGGGGTCGGCGGTGCCGCTGCTGAGATACAGGCGGTTGGGCTGGTCGAGGTTCCCGGCGACGAGGTCGAGGTCACCGTCACCGTCGACGTCGCCGAGCGCGACGGCGAAGGTGACCTGGGAGTCGGCGGTCACGTCGGTGCCGGTGAACCTGCCGAGGGAGTCGGCGGTGCCGCCGTTCAGGTACAGGCGATTGGGCTGGACCTCGTTCCCGGCGACGAAATCGAGGTCGCCGTCGCCGTCGACGTCGCCGAGGGCGACGGCCCGCGTGTGATCGGTATCCGTCGTGATGTCGGTGCCGATGGCTCCGGCGAATGGGTCGTCGGTACCGCTGTTGAGATACAGACGGTTGGGTTGATTGAAGTTCCCGGTGGCGAGGTCGAGGTCGCCGTCGCCGTCGAAATCGCCGAGCGCGACGGCAAATGTGCTGCGGGCGTCGGTGGTGATGTCGGCGCCGGTGACGCCGTCGAAGGGGGCCGCAGTGCCGTTGTTGAGATAGAGGCGGTTGGGCGAGCCGTCGTTTCCGACAACGAGGTCGAGGTCGCCGTCGCCGTCGATGTCGCCGAGGGCCACGGCGAATGCGCTGTCCGCATCGGCCGTGATGTTGGCGCCGGTGACGCCAGCGAACGGGTCGGTGGTGCCGTTGTTGAGATAGAGGCGGTTGGGCGAGCCGTCGTTCCCGGCGACGAGGTCGAGGTCCCCGTCGCCGTCGACGTCGCCGAGGGCGACGGCGCGCGTGTTGAAGCCGTCGGCCGTGATGTTGGCCCCGGAGACCCCGGCGAATGGGTCGGCGGTGCCGTTGTTGAGATACAGGCGTTCGGGCTGACCCAAGCTCCCGGCGACGAGGTCGAGGTCCCCGTCGCCGTCGACGTCGCCGAGGGCGACGGCCGGGGTGGTCTGGGTGTCGAAGGCGACGTGTGAGCCGTCGACCTGGTCGAAGGGGTCGGCGGTGCCGTTGTTGAGATACAGGCGGATGGGAAGGTCGAAGTTTCCGGTGACGAGGTCGAGGTTGCCGTCGCCGTCGACGTCGCCGAGCGCGAGGGCGAGCGGGAAGTGGTTCGGATCGGTGACCGGTATGCCAACTACCCCGCTGAAGGGGTCGGCGGTGCCGTTGTTGAGATACAGGCTCGTGGGCTGGTTGACGTTGTTGAAGAAGCCGGGGTTCCCGGCGACGAGGTCGAGGTCGCCGTCGCCGTCGACATCGCCGAGGGCCACGGCGAAGGTGTTATGGACATCGGAGGTGATGTCGGTTCCGGCGACCCCGGCAAACGGGTCGGCGGTGCCGTCGTTCAGGTAGAGGCGGTTGGGCTGAAAGAAGTTTCCGGCGACGAGGTCGGGGTCGCCGTCGCCGTCGACGTCTCCGAGTGCCACGGCGAGGGTCGGTCGGGAATCTGCCGTGACGTCCGAGCCGGTCACGCCGGCGAAGGGGTCATTGGTGCCGTTGTTGACATACAGGCGCAGCGGTTGGCTGCTGTTCCCGACGACGAGGTCGAGGTCGCCGTCGCCGTCGATGTCGCCGAGTGCGACGGCGGTGGTGATCTGGGCGTCGGCCGTGATGTCGGTGCCGGTGACGCCGGCGAACGGGTCTGCAGAGCCGTTGTTGAGGTAGAGCCGGTTGGGCTGGAAGGTGCTTCCAGCGACGAGGTCGAGGTCACCGTCGCCATCGATGTCGCCAAGCGCGACGGCCGACGTGCTCTGTGCGTCGGCGGTGATATCGGCGCCGGTGACGCCGGCGAACGGGTCATTGGTGCCGTTGTTGAGATACAACCGGTTGGGCTGGTCGGTGTCCCCGGCGACGAGGTCGAGGTCGCCGTCGCCGTCGACGTCGCCGAGCGCGACGGCCGAGGTGCTCTGGGCGTCGGTGGTGATGTCGGTACCGACGATGCCGGCGAAGGGGTCGGCGGTGCCGTTGTTGAGATACAGGCGGTTGCGCTGGCTGAACGCGTTCCCGGCGACGAGGTCGAGGTCGCCGTCCCCGTCGACGTCGTCCAGCGCGAGGGCGAAGGTGGCGTCGGCATCTGCGGTGATGTCGGAGCCGGTGACGCTGGCGAAGGGATCGGCTGTCCCGTTGTTGAGATACAGGCGGTTGGCCTGACCGAAGCCGTTCCCGGCGACGAGGTCGAGATCGCCGTCGCCGTCGACGTCACCGAGCGCGACGGCCGAGGTGCTCTGAGCGTCAGTGGTGATATCGGTGCCGACGACCCCGGCGAAGGGGTCGCCGGTGCCGTTGTTGAGATACAGGCGGTTGGGCTGGTCGGGGGAGTTCCCGGCGACGAGGTCGAGGTCGCCGTCGCCGTCGACGTCGCCGAGTGCGACGGCGGCGGTGTCCTGGGCGTCAGCGGTGACGTCGGTGCCGGTGACCGTGCTCGGGTCGAAGGCGCCGCGGCGTGCTCTGCGGAAGGCGAGCACCAGCGCCTGCTCTGCGGGCGACCATCGCGCGGTGGTGGTGGCGTCGCGCCCGGCGGCGGAGGAGAAGTCCTCGGTGATGGTCAGGGTGTCGGCGGCGCGGGTGCTCGCTGGCACGAACGCCATCAGCAGGGCCAGGCCGAGTGCCAGCGCACCGGCGCGCTCGGGCAGCGGGCACCGGCAGGACGGATCGGCGTCTCGTCGAACGGGCATCACCGGGCGGCACCTCCTTCCTGGAGCGGGGCCGCGGTGGATTGGCGACCCGTACCCTGGTCGACCCGCCGACCGGTCACCGAGCGAGGGTGGCGGAGACCGTAGCGCCCGAGTCCCCTGGCGGGCGCTACCGGATCCGACCGCTCGCGAGGGCCAGGGTCGTTCCGTACCAGAACGCCCCTGGTGCCGCACCCCGGGGGTGTGGCGTGGCCGACGGTCCGCCCGAGTGTGCCCCAAGCGTTACGACGGGTTCAATCCTGTGCGGCGCCGGAGCGAGGGGGGCCGCTGGCCGCCGCCCGCCTCGCCGCCCGGGCCTCGCCCGGTCGACGGCGCCGCGTGGCGCGCCGGTCCGACGCCGCCGTCAGTCGATCGGCACGCCGAGGTAGCGCGCGAACAGCGCCGCCTGCGGCACCGTCATCTCCGGGCCGGTCTGCACCCCGCACCCGCGGCTGCGAGCGGCCTCGAGGAACGGCGTCGTCACCGGGTCGGTGACCACGTCGGTGACGAACGCATCCGGGTCGATTCGCTCGGCCGGCAGCGGCAGCGGATCGCCCGCGCGCATCCCGAGCGGGGTCGCGTTGGCGATGATGCCGAAGCGCTGGCCTGGCTCCACCACGTCGCCCACCGCGGTGCCGGGATAGGCGCGCCGCAGATGCGCGAGCAGCCGCTCGCGGCGCGCCTCGTCGATCTCGAGCACCACCACCCGGCGCGCCCCGGCGCCGGCGAGCGCATCGGCAATCGCCGAGCCGACGCCACCGCCACCGACCACCAGGGTGTCCATCCCCTTCGGGTCCACGCCGTTGGCGGCGAGCGCCGCGAGGTAGCCCAGCCCGTCGACCATGTCGCCGACCAGGCGTCCGTCCGGCTCGCGCCGAACCACGTTGCAGGCGCCGAGGAGCCTCGCCCGCGGGCTCGTCTCGTCACACGCGGCGAACGCGGCCTGCTTGTAGGGGACGGTGACCAGGATTCCGAGGTTGTTCTCCAATCGGCGGTGCAGCGCGAAGAATGCCTCCACCGCCCCCTCGCCGACGTCGAACGGCACCACCACCACGTCCTGGCCGGTGGCCTCGAATCTGCCGTTGAGGTTGCCGGGGCTCTTCACCTGCGCGATCGGGTGGCCGAGCATCGAGATGACCCGGGTCTTGCCGGTGACCATATGTGACTCCTCGAGACCATTCGGCGCCTGCGCCGATGCGGCGCAGGCGAGCGGTTTGCTATCCTGCCCCGCCCGGCCGAACGACGCCAACACCACGGCGCCCGGCCCGATCCCGCCCGCGGAGAGAGGCAGTCGTGAGCTACGAGACGATCCTGTATCACGAGGACGGCCCGGTCGGCACCATCACCCTGAACCGGCCCGACGACGGCAACATGTTCACCGCAAAGACCTGCATCGAGGTGCGGGACTGCATCGAGGCGATTCGCGGCGAGACCCGCACCCGCGTGGTGGTGCTGACCGGCGCCGGCGACCGCTTCTTCTGCATCGGCGGGCGCAAGGAGGGGTTGGAGGACACCCGGCTCTACGCCGGCACACTGCCGACGCTCGACATGTACGAGGCGCTCGACCGGCTGCAAAAGCCGGTGATCGCGAGCGTCAACGGCTACGCGGTCGGTGGCGGCAACGTGCTGCAGATGATGTGTGACATGACGATCGCCAAGGAGAGCGCGATCTTCCGCCAGGTCGGGCCGATGATGGGCTCGTTCGACGCCGGCTACGGCACCTGGTACCTCGAGGATCTCGTCGGCAAGAAGAAGGCGAAGGAGATGTGGTACTGCAACCAGAAGCTGACCGCGCGCGAGGCGCTGGCGATCGGCCTGGTCAACCGCGTGGTCCCGGACGACGAGCTTCCCGCGCGCACCCGCGAGTTCGCGCTCGAGGTGGCCGAGCGCGGCAGTTTCGCGCTGGCCTCGGTGAAGGCCGCGTTCAATGCCCGCCACGGCGGGGTCTCGGGGCTCGCGCGGATGGCGCACGATCTCCTGTTGCGCGCCTACCTCGACAGCGACGAGTCGAAGGAGCTCGGCGACGCGTTCCGCAACCGCAGAACGCCGGATCCCGACAAGTTCGGACACTGAGACCACGCGGCGCGCCGCGCCGCGACCCGAGGCCCGACGAGGCGACGCCCGTGCGACCCTTCCTCACCCTGCACGACCCCGCCCACGCCCGCGAGCACTACGCGCGCGGGGTCTGGCGCGACGAGACGTTCTACGGCCTCCTCTGCCGCTGGGCGAGGGAACGGCCCGACGCGCTCGCGCTGCGCGACGCCGCCACCCGACTCACCTGGAGCGAGGTCCGCGGCCGGGTCGACGCCCTCGCCGCGCGATTTCGTGCCGATGGCCTGGTCGGCGGCGACCGCGTCTCGTTGTGGATGTCGAACCGCGTCGAGGCGGTGATCGCCTTCCTCGCCTGCTCGCGCGAGGGGCTCGCCTGCAATCCGTCGCTCCACCGCACCTACACCTGCGCCGAGATCGCGACCCTGCTCGAGCGGCTGCGCACCCGGGTGCTGATCACCGAGCCCGGCTGGGGCGCGGACCGTGACCGCGTCGAGCTCGCCCGGGTGCTCGAGCCGCTGGCGGATCTCCGCGCCGTCTACCAGGCCGACGATCTCCCCGCGACCGGCGCCGCGCCGCCGACGCCCGCGGTCACCTCGCCGGACAAGGTCGCCTATCTCGCCTTCACCTCCGGCACCACCGGCATGCCGAAGTGCGTGATGCACTCCGACAACACGCTGCTCGCCAACGCGCGCGACCTCGCCCGAGACTGGGGCCTCGGTCCCGACACCCGCCTCCTGAGCCTGAGCCCGGTCTCGCACCACATCGCCTGGGTCGGCGTCTCGCAATGGCTGCTCGGTGGCTGCGAGTACATCGTCGACCGTCCACCCGCGGGGATGACCCGGCTCGACTGGCTGGTCGAGACCGGCGCCACCTACGTGATGGGCGTGCCGACCCACGCCATGGACATGCTGGCCGAGCAACGCGCGCGCGGCATCGAGCGGCTCGGCGCGGTCGAGACCTTCTACATGGCCGGCGCGCCGATCCCGCCGACCGTCGCCGCGAGCTTCGTCGCCCAGGGCATCAAGCCGCAGAACGTGTACGGGATGACCGAGAACTCGTCGCATCAGTACACCCACCCCGCCGACGACACCGACACCATCGTCGCCACCTGCGGGCGCGGCGGACCGGCCTACGAGGTGCGCATCTTCGACGCCGACGACTGCGATCGCGACGTCGGGCGCGGCGTGGTCGGGCAGATCGGCGGGCGCGGTGCTGCCCTGATGCTCGGCTACTTCGCCAACCAGCAGGCGACCGAGGAGAGCTTCAACCGCGACGGGTGGTTCATGTCGGGCGACCTCGGGATGCTCGACGAGCAGGGCAACCTGCACGTCACCGGGCGGCTGAAGGACATGATCATCCGCGGTGGCAAGAACATCTATCCCGCCCACGTCGAGGCGGTGACGCTGCGCCACCCCCTGGTGGAGCGGGCGGCGATGTTCGCGGTCGCCGACGAGCGCCTCGGGGAGCGCGCGTGCATGGCGGTGCTCGGTACCATCGATGCCGACACCCTGATCGCGCACCTGCGCGCGGCGGGGGTCTCGGTCTACGACCTGCCCGAGTACTTCCTGCGCGTCGACGCCTTCCCGCTCACCGCGAGCGGGAAGATCCTGAAGCGCGAGCTCGTCGAGATGGCGAGGCGTGGCGACATCGCCCCGCAGCCGGTGCGTCGCCAGCCGAGGACCGAGCCCAAACCGGAGAGCCAGACATGATGCCGAGACTGGAGCGGCGCGGGGAGGCGGCGCTGATCGTCCTCGACCGGCCCGAGGCGCTCAACGCGTTGTCGTTCGACATCGTGCGCGCGCTCGGCGAGCGGCTCGACGAGGTGGCGACGAGCGACGCACGGGTGCTGGTGATCACGGGTGCCGGCGAGCGCGCGTTCTGCGCCGGCGCCGACATCAAGGAGCTGCGCCATCGCGACCTGGTGGCGCAAAAACGCGGCGCCGAGCTCGGCCAACAGGTGTTCTCGAAACTCGACACCCTGCCCATGCCCTCGGTCGCGGTGATCAACGGCTACGCCTTCGGCGGCGGGCTCGAGCTCGCTCTCGCCTGCACGTTCCGTCTCGCCACCGCCAACGCGAAGA
Organism: Ectothiorhodospiraceae bacterium; assembly: GCA_024234875.1. GTDB lineage: Bacteria > Pseudomonadota > Gammaproteobacteria > HK1 > HK1 > JACKNM01. The sequence goes on from JACKNM010000010.1 coordinate 84,031, forward strand.
TGGGCCTGCCGGAGATCAAGCTCGGTCTGATTCCAGGCTACGGTGGCACCCAGCGTCTGCCGCGGGTGATCGGCGAGGCGCGGGCGCTGGAGATGATCCTCACCGGCCGCACCGTGGACGCGGTCGAGGCCGAGCGCATCGGCCTGGTCCACCGCATCGTCGACGGCGAGCCGATCGAGGCCGCGCTCGACTACGCGCGGGCGTTCACTCGTTACAGCCTGCCAGTGCTCGGCTTCGCGCGCGACGCGGTGCGACGCGCGCTCGACGTGCCGGTGCACGAGGGATTGAAGATCGAGGCCGATCTCTCGACGCTCGCGTTCCGCACCGCCGATGCCGAGGAGGGGATGGCGGCGTTCGAGGCCAAGCGCGAGGCGGTGTTCCGCGATGCCTGAGGCCCAGATCGTCGTGACCGGCGCGAGCCGCGGCATCGGCGCGGCCATCGTGACCGAGCTCGTCGCGCGCGGACGCGCGGTGGTGGGGCTCTCGCGCGGCGGTGAGTCGCCGGCTGGACGCGCCATCGCCTGCGACGTGACCGACGAGGCGGCGGTTCGCGTCGCCCTGGCCGAGATCGCGAGCGCCGGTCCGATCGCGGCGCTGGTGAACAATGCCGGCCTGCACCTCGCCGATCCTTCGGCCACGCTGACCACCGCGCGCTACGAGCAGGTGATGGCGTTGAACGCCACCGCGGTGATGGTCGGCTGTCGCGAGGTCCACCCGCACCTGGTCGCGAACGGCGGTGGCTGCATCGTCAACATCGGCTCGTTCTTCGACAAGCTGGGGGTGGCCGAGAATCTCGCCTACTGCGCGTCGAAGGCGGCGGTCGGCGCGATGACCCGCTGCCTCGCGGTCGAGTGGGCGCGTGATCACATCGCGGTCGTCGACGTCGCGCCCGGCTACATCGAGACCGATCTCAATCGCGACTTTCTCGCGCGCGACTCGGTGCGGCGTTTCCTGGAGCGGCGGATACCGGTCGGGCGACCGGGCACCCCGCAGGAGGTGGCGCGGCTGGTTGCCGCCATCGTGTGCGCCGACATCCCGTTCCTCACCGGCGAGACGATCTACCTCGACGGCGGCCAGGGGATGGCGCACTGATGCGGCTGCTCGAACAGATCGCCGCGCGGCGGGTGTGGACCGACGAGGAGCGCCTGGTGCTCGACCAGGTCCGGCGCATGGCCGACGAGGTGATCGCGCCGGCCGCCGCCGCCAACGACCGCGCCGGCACCTTTCCGTGGGACAACGTGCGCGCGATCAACGCGCTCGGCCTGAACCAGATGTTCGTGCCCGAGACCTACGGCGGCGCGCCGATGTCGTATCGCCTGTATCTCGAGTGCGTGGCGATCATCTCGGAAGCCTGCGCCGCGACCGGCATCATATGGGCGACCACGTTCCACGGCATGAAGCCGTTGATCGACTTCGGCACCGAGGCGCAGTGCGCACGGCTGCTGCCGGCGATCGCCGAGGGCGGCCTCGGCGCGTTGGTGATCACCGAGGAGACCGCCGGCTCCGACGCGACCGGGATGCGCACGCGGTTTCGGCCTGATGGCGACCACGTGGTGGTCGACGGCGCGAAGCTCTTCATCACCAACGGTGACGTGGCCGACCGCTTGCTGGTCTTCGGCAAGTGGTCGGAGATCGACGATCCGAAGGCCGCGATCACTGCGGCGGTGATCGAGCGCGGCACTCCGGGGCTCTCGGTGGTGCGGCTGGAGGACAAGCTCGGCCATCGTGCATCGTCGACCGCCGCGCTCGCCTTCGACGGCTGCCGCATCCCGCGCGACAACGTGCTGGTCGGTCCGGGCGAGGGGCTGCGAGTCCTCCTCACCTCGCTCAACAAGTCGCGCCCGAGCGTCGCCTGTCACGCGCTCGGCATCGCGCGCGCGGCGTTCCGCGACATGGTCGCGTACATGAACGAGCGGCGTCAGTCGGGGCGGCGGATCGCGGAGTTTCAGGGCAATCAGTTCATGCTCGCGGATCTGGCGTCGGAGCTCGCGATGGTCGAGCGCTGGATCGACTACGTGGCCGAGCTGGTCGAGTCCGACGCCGGTGACTTCGGGCTGGAGGCGTCGATCGCGAAGCTGCGCGCATCGGATCTGGCCATGCGCATGACCACCGAGGCGGTGCAGATGCACGGCGGGTACGGTTACTGCACCGACCACCGCGTCGAGCGCCTGATGCGCGACGCGAAGATCACCCAGATCTGGGAGGGCACCAACCAGGTGCACCGCCAGCTCATCGGCAGGAGCTTCTTGAAGCGATGACCACGATTCGAACCGTCGGCGTGTGCGGCGCCGGCGGCACCATGGGGGCCGGAATCGCGATCGTCAGCGCGCGCGCGGGGTTCGACACGGTGTGCTTCGACGCCGACGCCGCCGCGCTCGACCGCGCCCGCGCGCAGACCGAGGGTTTCTTCGGCAAGTCGGTCGAGCGCGGCAAGCTGTCGGCCGAGGCACGCGACGCGGCGCTCGCGCGCATGACCGCGACCACCGACCTCGGCGCCCTCGCCGGCTGTGACCTCGTCATCGAGGCGGTATTCGAGGATCTGGCGGTGAAGCGCGAGCTGCTCGCGCGTCTCGACCAGGTCTGCCCCGAGCACACCGTCTACGCCTCGAACACCTCGACCCTGTCGATCACCGAGATCGCCGGCGGCTGCGCGCGGCCCGACCGCGTGGTCGGCATGCACTTCTGCCTGCCGGCGCAGCTCATGCGTCTCATCGAGGTGTCGCCAGGGATCGCGACCTCGCCCGAGACGTTCGCGGCCGCCTGGGCCTGGACCGAGGCCGCCGGGCAGACTCCGGTGCGCACCGAGGACCGGCCCGGCTTCATACTCAATGCGTTGCTGGTGCCGTTCAACAACGACGCCATCCGCGCGGTGGAGGCAGGGGTTGCGAGCGCCGCGGACGTCGACCGTGCCATCAAGGGCGCGCTCGGCTACAAGATGGGTCCACTGGAGTTGATCGACCTCGTCGGGCTCGACACCCAGGTGCGTCTGTGCGAGGCGTTCTATCCCATCACCCTCGACCCGCGCGCGGCGGCGCCGCCGCTGCTGCGCCGGATGGTGGCGGCGGGTCATCTCGGGCGGAAGTCCGGGCGTGGCTTCTACACCTACGACGGCCGCGCGATGTTCGGAGGTTGAACGTGTCGAGCACCTACACCATCGTCGCCGGCGGCGCGAGCCGTTCCTTTCCCGACGGCGACCCCTTCCTGGCCGGCGCGAGCGCCGAGGCCGACGTCGTCGTCTATCTGCAAGGTGCGCGGTATCGGCCGGATGCGACGCGCGCCGCGGTGCTGGTCGAGCTCGACACCGAATGTCTCGGCGTGCACACCGGCGAGCACGCGGGCGACGAGGGCGGCAACGTGCTCGGCTTCGCGCGATACCGAAACGGCGACGACCCGCCGTCCGGCCTGGTCGAGCTGGTGCGCCAGCCTCGCACCACGGACTCGGCCATCGCGGCCGCGCGTGCGGTGCTCGAGGGCGCCGGGCTCGAGGTCGTGGTCTGCACCGACCAGCCCGGGCGCATCGTCGACCGCCTGGTGCGCCCGAAGTACAACGCGGCGCTGCGTTTCCTCGACGAGGGGTTGGCGACCGCCGGCGACATGGATCTCACCTGCCGCCTCGGTCTCGGCTATCCGGACGGCCCGATCGAGCGCGTCGAGCGTGGCGGTCTCGCGCGGCACCACGACGTGACCCGCGCGCTGTTCGAGGTCTTCGGCACCCCGGCCTACGCGCCGGCCCGGCGTGCGGTGGTGGCGGCGGCGCGGCGTGCGCGCGGCGACGGAGACGCGTCGTGAAGGGGGCGCTCGCCGGCGTCACGGTGCTCGACTTCACCACCCTGTTGCCGGGGCCGATGGCGACCCTGATGCTCGCCGAGGCGGGGGCGGAGGTGATCAAGGTCGAGCGCCCCGGAACCGGTGACGACATGCGTGGCTACCAGCCGCGATTCGGCGATCAGAGCGTCAACTTCGCGATGCTCAATCGCGGCAAGCGAAGCATCGCGCTGGATCTGAAGGATCCGGTCGAGCGTGCGCGCCTGATGCCACTGGTCGACCGCGCCGACGTGCTGATCGAGCAGTACCGACCAGGGGTCATGGAGCGGCTCGGGCTCGGCTACGAGGCGGTCAGCGCGCGAAATCCGGGCATCGTCTACTGCTCGATCACCGGCTACGGGCAGGACGGACCGAAGCGCGACGTCGCCGGGCACGATCTGAACTACATCGGCGATGCCGGCTTGTTGTCGCTGAGCCACGGCACGCCCGAGCAGCCGGTGCTGCCGCCGGCGCTGATCGCCGACATCGCCGGTGGCAGCTACCCGGCGGTGGTCAACATCCTGCTCGCTCTGCGCGAGCGTGACCGTGCCGGGCACGGATGCCACATCGACGTGGCGATGACCGAGGCGGTGTTGCCGTTCGCGTACTGGGCCATCGGTGGCGCGATGGCGGTCGGCAAGTGGCCGCGGAGCGGCGGCGAGCTGGTGACCGGCGGCTCGCCACGCTATCACCTGTACCCGACGAGGGACGGGCGCCTGGTTGCGGCGGCGCCGCTCGAGCCCAAGTTCTGGGCCGCGTTCTGCGATTGCATCGGTCTGGAGGCGCGCTGGCGCGACGATGCGGTGGACCCCGCCGGGACCACCGCGCGGGTGGCCGAGATCATCGCCACCGAGACCGCCGAGACCTGGGCGCCGCGACTCGCCGCGGCCGATTGCTGCTGCAGCATCGTGCGCACCCTGGAGGAGGCGTTGGACGACCCGCACTTCATCGAGCGGGGGCTCTTCGCCGAGCGACTGGCCGACACCGGCGGCGACACCATCCCGGCCCTCGCTCTCCCGCTCGCGCGGAGCCTGCGCGCGCGCCTCGGCGAGACCCTCGGTGCGCCGGAGCTCGGCGCCGACAACGACGCCCTGCTCGACTGAGCGCCCAACCGGAGCCGTCCCGATGCCATCGATCGTGATCACCTTCGACCCTGGCGCCGAAGGCCGCCGCCTCGCCGAGGCGCGGCTCGGTGACGTCGCCGACGTCGTCTTCCTCGATGCACTCGCCGGTGCCGACCGCGCGCGAGCCCTCGACGCCGCCACCGTGGTGTTCGCGCGCAACACCGCCAAGGAACTCACCGACGACGAGTACGCGCACCTCGGCCACCTCGATCTGATTCAGTTCGTCACCGCCGGCATCGACTACGTGCCGACCGAGCGGCTGCCGCGCGCGGTGCCGGTCGCGGTCAACGGTGGTGGGTACGCGGAGCCGATGGCCGAGCATGCGCTGGCGATGACCCTCGCAGCGTGCAAGCACCTGGTACCCGAGCACGCGAATCTCGCGCGGGGTGAGTTCAATCAGTTCACCCCGACGCGCATGCTGCGCGGCATGACCGCGGGGATCCTGGGCTTCGGCGGCATCGGGGTGGCCACCGCGCGGGTGCTGCGCCCGCTCGGGGTGCGCGTCCACGCAGTCAACCGGCGCGGCGCGAGCGACGAGCCGGTCGACTGGATCGCCGGGCTCGACCGACTCGACGAGTTGCTGGCGGCGAGCGACGTGCTGGTCCTCAGCTTGCCGCTGACCACCCGCAGCGCGGGGATGATCGGCGCGCGCGAGCTGGGCCTGATGAAGCGCGACGCGATCCTGGTGAACCTCGCGCGCGGGGAGATCGTCGACGAGGTGGCGCTCTACCGTCACCTCGAGGCGAACCCCGAGTTCATCGCCTGCATCGACGCGTGGTGGATCGAGCCCGTTCGCCACGACGTGTTCCGCATGGACCAGCCGTTCATGGGGCTGCCGAACGTCATCGGCTCGCCGCACAACTCCGCCTCCGTCGGCGGTTGGCGCGAGGTGGCGCTCGAGCGCGCGCTCGCCAACTGCCGCCGCGCCCTCGTCGGCCAACCCCCCCTGCACGTGGTCAGCAACGAGGAACGCGACTACGTCCACAGGGGTCGGACCAACTTATCCCCTTGAATCATCAGGATAATCCTGAGGTCCCGCCGCGAGCTGGCCAGAGCCGGTACGAGATCGAGAGACGCGGGGGTGCGTGATTATTCTTTATAAATCAATGTGATAAGTTGGTCCGACCCCGATCTGGTTAGCCGTGGCGGGCCTTGAGCTCGGGGATGATCTCGCGGCCGATGCGGTCGAACACCTCGTGCTGCTCGGGTAGGGCGGGGTAGTACAGCCCGATGTCGGTCACGCCGAGCGCAATCACGCGCTCGGCCATCTCGCGGAACCGCTCCGGGGATTCGTAGTAGGCGAACGCGCCGCCGCTCGCGCGCGCCTTGGGGTCGAACATGAGGTACGAGCGACGCAGCGTCGCGGGGTCGCGCCCGGCCCGCTCGCACGCTCGGTCGACGATCGCGACCCGCTCGGCGGTCTCCGCGAGCTGCTGCTCGAACTCCGGCGCGAAGCTCAGGCTGTTCCAGATGTCGGCCTGGCGCGCGGCGATGCGGAGCATGCGCTTGCCCATGGCGGCGATGAGGAGCGGCGGGCGCGGCTGTTGCACCGGCCGCGGGTTCATGTAGGCGTTCTCGATCCGGTCGTACTCGCCGGCGTAGCTCGTCACCTCGTTCGACAACATCCGGTCGACGATCTCGACGTACTCGGAGAACCGGTCGACGCGCTCCTTCGGTGTCCAGTTGTCGAGCCCGATCATCGCGTACGACGGATCGATCGGCAGCCCGATCCCGAGGCCTGCCTCGAACCGGCCACCGGAGATGTGGTCGAGGGCAAGCGCCGAGCGGGCGAACATCGCCGGCGAGCGCAACGGGATCTGGGCGACGAGCGTCGCGATGCGCACCCGGCTGGTGAGCGCCGCCAGCGCCGCGGTGTGGGTCCACAGCTCGAACCACGGTGCCGGCGGATTGGTCCAGTCGACGAAGTGGTCGGCGGTCGCCGCGATGTCGTATCCCGCCGACTCGACGTGCTGGTAACGCCTGACCAGCTCGGTCCAGTTCGTGTTGGGGAGCGCGAGGACGAGAAAGCGCAGCGGGAAGGCCATGGCGAGGCTCCTCTGTTGCGTGGACCGCCGGGGGCGGGTCGTCGGCGGGACACCGTACCATGCGCGCCCCGCCGGCTCGGCCCGGTCACGCGCCGCGCAGGCGAGTCGCGGCGAGGAAGCAGCCGAGCGCGGTGGCCGCGAAGCCCATGCAGGCGAGCAGCACCAGGTCGTAGCCCCCGATGCTCCACAGCAATGCGCCGAGGGTGGGGCCGGCGGCGAACGCGCCCATGTAGCCGATGGCGATGGCCCCGGAGATGGCCCCGAAGCCGTCGCGGCCGAGGTAGTCCGCGGTGATCACCGGACGCGTGATGCTGGTCACCCCGTATCCCGAGCCCTGCAGGGCGACGAACAGGAACACCAGCCCAGGAATCGCGCCGGCCGCGTAGAGAGCGCCGGCGGCGGCGACCATGAACAGGTTGGAGCCCGCGCACACGGCGGCGAACGGCACGCGCTTCTGGAGCCCGAGCATGATCACCCGCCCCACCACCTGCATCGGTCCAATCAGTGAGGCCGCAAGGACCGCGAGCGCGGTCGGCACGCCACGCTCGGCGAGCAGCGGCAGCAAGTGGGTGATCAGCACGCCGTGATTGAGGGCGACCATCGCAAAGGTGGCGGCGAGGAGCCAGAACACCGGCGTGCGCATCGCGCGTCGCGCCGCGCCGCGACCCGCCGCCGCCCGCGCCGCGGCGCCCGCACCATCGGCCGCGCCGACACCCCGCGCGCCGAGCCAGAGGAGCGGCGCCGCGGTCAGCACCACCACCGCGCCGGCCACCTGCACCGCGCCTCGCCAGCCGAGCGCCTCCGCGAGCAGGTGCGCGCAGGGAAAGGCCACGCTCCCCGCGAACCCCGCGACCAGTGTGATAAGGGTGATCGCCGAGCGTGCGTCGGATCCGAGGCGATGGGTGATGTGCGCGAAGCAGGCCTCGTAGAGCGCCCCTGCCATCGTCACGCCGACCAGCGCCCAGAGGACGACGTGCTGCCACGGCTCGGTCACCGCCGACATCGCCGCCACCAACGCGCCCCCGACGGCCGCGCAGCCGGCGAGGAGCTTGGGTCCGTGATCGCGGTCGACGAGCCGCCCGGCGATCGGTGCGGAGAGCGCGGAGGCGACGAGCGCGACGGTGAAGCCGGCGGCGAGCTGGGTCTTCGGCCAGCCGAGATCCTGCTCCCAGTGCGGCAACAGGGCCGGAAAGATGTAGTAGATGCCGGCCCACACGAGGGTCTGGCCGATCGCGAGCATCCACACCGCGCCGCGGTCGGACACGGCACCGATCATCGTCTGCGCTCCCGTGGTCGTGCGCGTGCTCGGCGCGATGCGACGACGCGAGCGCTCGGGCCGTCTCGCTCGCGGGCTGGCATGATGCGCACCGTGCACGTAAGGCGTCAAAGGGGAACCGGCCACTTCGGCCAGGTCCCTGGGTGGTCGAGCGAGGCCCGAGTGCAATCCGCCACCGGCCTGGCAGCGGAAGGCACCGGCGAGCCGAGTCGGGAGGTCTCATGCGTACCAGCTCTGGACGGTCGGTAGCACCCCGGGAACGTCGTCTCGCACTCAGGCTGACGTCGACCGTGATCCTCGCCATCGTCACCGGAGCCGGATGGGCATCGACCGAATGCCGGCCGCGGGTCGACGTCGAGGACGGAGGCGTCGGGATTCGACTGCGCACGCACGTCGACGCGTTCACACCCTGCACCATCGACGAGGCCGGTTACCGGGCCCTCGTCCGCGGCTGGCTGTCGGGGGCCAGCCAGTCCGCCCTGTCGCTGCGGTGGATCGCGCTCGGTCGCATCGTCGACTACCCCTGGCTCGAGCGGGCGCTGGCGGCGGCGTCGCTCGACGATCCGGCCTGGGACCGGCGGCGTGGCCGCGTACGCGCGGGGTCGCTCGAAGGTCTCGCGCGCCGGGCGCTGGAGCGCCCGGCGTTGCTCGAGCGGCTGGAGGCACCGCTGCGAGACGCGGGCTTGCAGGTGCGCTCCGTCTCGCTCGAGAAGGTCCTGGTCGCGCCGGCCGGTGCAATCTTGCCCGATCATCCCGAGCCGCGGGCGCTGGTGGTCCATGACGCCCAGATCTGGCTCCAGCTCGACTCCCCGACGCCTCAAGCTCGGCGCTGAGCGGCCGTTACCCACCGTGGCTCGGCCCACGCCTCGGTCGGGCCTGCGGGCGCGACGCGGGCGGCGATGCGCCAGGATGAGGGCACGGGATCCATGCCGGCGGACGATTTCGACAGCATCTGCGCCCTGACCCGGGAGGCGTCACAGCACGATCTCTGCGAGCGACTGCTGGAGAGCGTGCACGCGTTGATGCCGGGAACCAGGGTCCGCCTGTTCGAGGCCTATCCGCGCGGCGGCCGAGAGGACGAGCTCCGGGACTCGGATCCGAGCGCGATGATCGTGCGCGAGTGGCCCTCGCACACGTTCGAGCGCCCGCGCTGGTTCGACGAGGCAGTCAGCCACGACGACGGCTGGCGCGACGGTGGGCCGGTCGCGCTCGGCCGTGGCCACGCGGACTTGCTGGTCATCGCGCTCGGCCGAACCGCAGGGCTCTGGCGGTTCCTCGAGGTGGCGGGCCCGGTGGCCGAGCCGCCCGTGGTGAGCCGTGCACTGCGGGTCGCCATCGTGTTCCGGAACCTGCTCGCCCTGCTCGACAGCTTCGAGCGCGACCCGCTGACCGGCCTCTACAACCGCCGCACTTTCGACACCCGGATGCAGGGCGTCATGGAGGACAGCCCCTTCGATCCCGGTCGGCGGGCGCGCGCCGCGAGCCACTGGCTGGCCATTCTCGACATCGACCACTTCAAGCGCATCAACGACACTTACGGTCACCTGTACGGGGACGAGATCCTGCTCGTCTTCGCGCGTCTGATGCAGCGCACCTTCCGCTTCGACGACCTGCTGTTCCGTTACGGCGGAGAGGAGTTCATCGTCGTCCTCACCAACACCAGCCGCGAGGGCGCCGCCACCGCCCTGGAGCGGTTCCGAGGCACGGTCGCATCGCATGTGTTCCCTCACGGCGACGCGGTCACGGTGAGCATCGGCTGGACCGGGATCGAGGCGGGGGTGATGCCGTCGACGATCATGGACGAGGCCGACACCGCGCTGTACCAGGCCAAGGACCACGGGCGAGACCGCGTGGTGGCGTTCGAGCGGGCAGCGGCGACGGTGGCCGTCGCCGGCGAGGTCCAGCTCTTCTGAGGCCCGACCGGGGCGACCTGCTACGATCGCGACCTCGCCCGCCGTCGCTCGCGGCGTCGGGTCGAAGCCATGCTCGCATCGGAGGAGAGGCGGTCGTGGTCGGTGCCAGTCAGCGCTCGAGCCGGGATCGAGCCGCCCGTGGGCGGCTGGCGTTCCTGCAGGGCTTCCTTCGACATCCCGAGCGTGTGGGCTCGGTGGTCCCCAGCTCGCGCTTTCTCGAGCGGCGCATCGTGCGCAGCGCCGGGGTTCGTGACGCTCGCCTGGTGGTCGAGCTCGGGCCCGGGGTCGGCGGCACGACCCGCGCACTGCTCGCGGCCATGCCGGCCGGTGCGCGGCTACTCGCGATCGAGATCGACGAGCGCTTCGTCGCCATGCTGCGCGCGATCGACGACGCGCGGCTGCTGGTCCACCACGGGAGCGCGCGAGACCTCGTCGAGGTGCTGGCGCTGCACCGGTTGCCGGCGCCGGATGCGGTGGTGGCAGGCATCCCCTTCTCGACCATGCCGCCCGAGGACGCGGAGCGCATCCTCGCCGCGAGCTGGGCCGCGTTGGCTCCCGGGGGGGCTCTGGTCGTCTACCAGTTCCGGGGACACGTGGCCGACCTCGGCCGCCATTTCCTCGGCCCCGCCCGGGTCGAGCTGGAGGTGCGTAACGTGCCACCGATGCGGGTCTATCGATGGCGCAAGGTCGCCGGGGTGAGCGCTGACCTGGATCAATGAAAAAAATCTTCGGACCTGCCGATATCTGACCAACGGGTCTGCCAGGAGCGAGGAGATGGGCGAGGAGCTACGGAGCACGAGCGGGACCGAGAAGGTGGCAGCGGCCGAGGCCACCGCCGAGGTGCCGGCCGCCACCGAGGACGGCGCAGCCGCGCGGATCCCCGGCAAGAAGAAGGTCAAGAAGCGCCGCGCAACCTCGCCCGCCAAGACCGGGGAGGCGTCACGCGCCGAGGCCGACAGCGGGCCCGTCGGTGCCACGCTGCACGCGCTCGCCGAGATGCGCCACGATCCGGCCGCGATCGCGCGTGCGTTCGAGACCGGCGAGTATCCCTACCACACACGGATGCGGCGAGCCGCCTACGAGCGGCAGAAGCAGCTGCTGCAGGTGGAGCTGCTCAAGGTCCAGAAGTGGGTCAAGGACACCGGCCAGAGGATCGTCGTCCTGTTCGAGGGTCGCGACGCGGCCGGCAAGGGCGGCACCATCAAGCGCTTCATGGAGCACATGAACCCGCGCGGCGCGCGCATCGTGGCGCTCGAGAAGCCGAGCGAGGAAGAGCGCGGGCAGTGGTTCTTCCAGCGCTACATCCGCCATCTGCCGACGGCCGGCGAGCTGGTGCTCTTCGACCGCTCCTGGTACAACCGCGCCGGCGTCGAGCGGGTGATGGGCTTCTGCACCCCGAACGACTACCTCGAGTTCATGCGCCAGACCCCAGAGCTCGAGCGCATGCTGGTGCGCAGCGGCTTGTGGCTGTTCAAGTACTGGTTCTCCATCACTCGCGAGGAGCAGCGGCGCCGCTTCAACTCCCGCAGCTCCGACCCGCTGAAGCAGTGGAAGCTGTCGCCGATCGACGTCGCTTCGCTGGACCGATGGGACGAGTACACCGAGGCCAAGGAGGCGATGTTCTTCTACACCGATACCGCCGACGCGCCGTGGGCCATCGTCAAGTCCGACGACAAGAAGCGCGCGCGCATCAACTGCATGCTCCACTTCCTGGGGCGGCTGCCCTATCCGGACAAGGATCGCTCGGTGGTCCGTCCGTTCGATCCGTTGATCGTCGGGTCCGGGGCACACGTGGTGCATGCGAGCGAGCACATCCTCGGCAAGAGCCTCCACCCGGACGTGCGTCGTAGCGAGACGGACTGACCATCAACACCGCCCGGCCAGGCGCTCGCCGAGCGCCTGCAGCCGGCGCTGCGCGTGTGCCGGCAACGGCCAGACATCCCGGCTCACCCCACCGATCCAGACGGTGGCGATTGGCCGCGCGCCGAGCAGCCGTGCGAGCTTGGCCAACGCCGGGCGTGCGCCGGTGAGCCAGCGCCCCATCCACGCCGGGGCGGCGCTCGATGCGACCAGCACCGCCTCGCGACGCGGCTCGGAATCGCGCATGCGCGGTGCCGGCTGCCCCCACGGCCAGTATGCGTGGCCGACGCAGCGCTCCATGAAGCAGCGGGTCACCGCGGTCACGTTGCCGAAGTTGACCGGCGAGCCGAGCACCAGCGCGTCGGCAGAGTCGATCTCGGCCAGCGTGGAGTCCAGGTCGTCGACCAACACGCATGCACCCCGGCTGGGGCCTGGCGTCTGCATGCAGCTCCGGCAGTTGGTGCAGAACTCGATTCGCCGCTCGATCAACCGGATCCGGCGCGTCGTCGCACCTGCCTCCCGCGCTCGCGCGAGGAGCACCCCCACCGCGGTGTCGACCACGCCATCGACCCGATAGCTGCCGACGATGCCGACGACGTGCCGCGGCCGAGCATCGGTCATCTCCGAATGTGGACACATGTCCGCCGCCTCGCCCGAATGACGCCGTCTCCAAGCTACCCCGGACCGGACCGGCGAGGCTGATCACGGTCAGACTCGTCGTCGAGCGCGCGGGGAGGTTGCAGCATACGGCGAGCCCGGTCGCCACGTCCTACGGGCCGCGCGGGGCGACGACGCCACCCGTCGCCTCATGGTCGAGGCCCCCGCTCGTCGACGGGCCCGGCACCCTCGTCGTCCGACCGGGTCGACCCTGACCGCCACGACCACGAGCGGACATTCGATCGGCTGACCAGGCCGATGGGTCGGCGCGACCGGAGTCCCGTCCCGGGGGCGCCGGTCACCAGCAGGTCCAGGGACCAAGATCAGAAATCAAGGAGATAAGTTGGTCCGACCCCAGGGGCCAGTCGCCTGGTACCCTTCGCGGCGGTCGGAGCGAAGCCGGGGGAATGCGCGTGCGAGTGGTGAGCTGGAACGTGAACGGGCTGCGGGCCTGTGCCGGAAAGGGGTTCGGGGAGTTCCTGGAGGGCAGCGGGGTCGATGTGCTCGGGGTCCAGGAGGTCCGGGCCCTGCCCGAGCAGCTCCCGCCCGAGGTCCGTGACCCGGCGGGCTGGCACACCTGCTTCGTCGCCGCGGAGCGTCGCGGGTACAGCGGTGTCGGTCTGTTCTCGCGGGTCTGCCCCGACCGGGTCGAGACCTCGCTCGGCGAGCCACGCTTCGACACCGAGGGGCGTCTGGTCATCGCGCGTTTCGGCAAGCTGGTGGTTGCCAATGCCTACTTCCCGAAGGGCAGCGGCAAGGAGCGCGACAACAGTCGCGTGGAGTACAAGCTCGACTTCTACCGTGCGGTGTTCGACCGGCTGCAGACGTTGCGCCGCCGCCATCCGGTGCTGGTGCTCGGCGATTACAACACTGCGCACACCGAGCTCGACCTCGCGCGGCCGAAGGACAACGTGAAGAACAGCGGTTTCCTGCCCGAGGAGCGCGCCGAGCTCGACCGTTGGCTCGCTGCCGGCTGGGTCGACACCTTCCGCGCGCGCCACCCGGATGCCCCGGGTCACTACACCTGGTGGCGCCAGTGGGGCGGGGCCCGGGAGAAGAACGTCGGTTGGCGGATCGACTACGTGCTGGCGTCGCCATCGGCGATGCGCCTGGTGCGCGATGCCTTCATCTGGCCGGACGTGACCGGCTCCGATCACTGCCCGGTGGGCGTCGACATCGACCTCTGACCGCTGCCGCAGGCTCCGTCCGGCTCACCGCGGATGCATCTCGCCCACCGGCGGCGCGCCCCGGTCGACGAAGTCGACCAGCGGGCTGTCGGTGCGCCCGTAGCCGCCCCACACGCGGAAGCCGAGGAGCTGGAGGAGATCGGGTGAGGCGGCGTCCAGGACGGCCGGATCGGTGCCGATGGTGAAGTTCTCCTGCGGGCGGTACTGCGGGCCGCAGTAAGTCGTGAGCAAGCCGCGGCGGGTGGTGTTGCCGATGTTGGCGCCGGTGCCGTGCCACAGACGGCCCTCGAAGATCATCGCGGTGCCCGCGCGCGCGACCGCCGGGATGGTCTCGAGCGCGGCGTCGGCGACGGGGTCGGGCTGTCGCCCGCTCATGTGGCTACCCGGTACCACGCGCGTGGCACCGTTCTCCTCGGTGAAGTCGTCGAGCATCCACATGATGTTGCAGCAGGCGGCGGGGGCGATCATCGACGGCGGCACCTCGTCGACGTCGAAGCGATCGCGCGCCATCGAGCCCACCCGCAAGTTGTCACGCCCGCGCCGTGTCGGCGCCGGTGCCCACCACTGATCGGTGTGCAGCTTCATCGCCACCCCGCCCGGGTTGGCGATGTTGGCGGTGAAGCTCGACAGGATGTAGTGCTCGCCGAGCACGTGCCCGACCAGCTCGCGGCTGTCGCGGTGGGCGAGGATGTCGAGGAAGACGTCGCCCTTGTTCACCAGCATCCACAGCCGTTGGTTGACGCCGCCGGCATGGCGCGAGAACGAGCTGCTGCGCGGCTGGCCCGTATCGTCGCGGAACGTGCCCCAGTTTTGGTGCGGCGCACCATCGAAGTAGGCGATCCCCGCCTGCTCCTCGGCCAGTGCCTGCTCGTCGATGCGCGTGCGCAGCGCCGCGAGCCACCGCGGCTCCATCGCGTCGGCCAGCAGGCAGAACCCGAACTGGTCCAGGTCGGCTCGGGCGCGATCCAGATCGCGCGTCGGAGTGGGCAGCGGGTGGTTCGACATCGATTCGGCGGGCGTGGGCATGGGCAACGGCACCTCGGACGCCGTGCTCGACGCGCAGTCGACGACGTTGCGCACAGCGGGCGCACGGGAACCAGCGGCTCTCGCCGCCGTCGTGCCAGCCCGTGGCGCCGAGACACGGTCGGGGATTCGGTGTTGTCGGCGTCGTGCGGCGGAGCATAGACTCTGGCCGCACGGACGACAACGACCCGCGACGAACGGGTGAGCGCGCCGAGGCGCGAGACCAGGGAAGGAAACCGACGAATCGCCACCGGCTCCGCCGGTACGCGGTGCGTCGCGAACCCGAGTCCCGAACATCCAGAGCCTGGAGGGGAGCCGATGAGAACAACGACCGGTCGCAGGGAGCCCACTGCACCCGTACACCGCCTTTCGCTGCTCGGCGGCGCGCTGCTCGGCATGATGGCCGCGGGCATCGCGTCCGCGGCCGACAAGGTGGTGACCATCTGGCACACCGAGCCGAACCCGAAGAGCGTCGCGGTGATGAAGGAAGTCATCGCCGAGTACGAGAAGATGAACCCTGGCATCAAGATCAACCAGGAGCCGATTCCCTGGGGTGATCTCGATACCAAGCTGCAGGCCGCGTTGGCAGCCGGCGCGCCGCCCGATGCCTCGCACGGTCAGGCCTACGTCGAGCGCTCGCTCTCGGCCAAGGGGCTGCTGGTCCCGATCGACGACGTCATCAAGTCGATCGGCGAGGACGACATCTACGACGTCGTCAAGAAGCTGAACTACCACGACGGCCACTACTACGGCCTCGCGCACGCCATCGGCACCGACCTCATCGTCTACCGCAAGGACCTCTATCGCGAGGCCGGCGTGTCGATGGATCCGCCGAAGACGTGGGACGAGTGGCTCGCCGGTCTGAAGAAGCTGACGAAGGAAGGGCAGGCCGGGCTCTCGCTCGCCGGTCCGGGCTTCTTCATGAACGAGGAGGTCTACATGTGGCTCGGCTCGAACGGCGGGCGGCTGTTCGACGAGAAGGGGCGCCCCGCGTTCACCGAGAAGCAGATGATCGAGACTCTGAACTTCTGGAAGGAGCTCGACGAGTGCTGCCTGCCCAAGGGCTGGCTGAGCCACAGCTATGCCGACACCTTCGCCAATCTGGCGACTGGCAAGGCCGCCTCGATCCTCGGTTGGGGCCGCGGTGCCTACGAGTTCGAGAAGTACGCGCCAGACGTGGTCAAGGCAGGTGACTTCGGGGTCTTCAACTCCAAGCCGGTCGGTCCGTCGGCGAACGGAGTCGACTTCGTCACCCAGCTCGACTGCGAGCCGTGGATGGTCTTCAAGCAGGGCAAGCACCCGCAGGAGGCGATCGACTTCCTGAAGTTCTTCTACCAGAAGGACAACTACACGAAGTACATCCACTCGGTGCCGACCCACTTCTTCCCGATCCGCAAGTCGGTGCGCCAGTCCGAGGTGTACAAGGCGCATCCGGATCTGAAGAACTGGTCGTTCTGGGTCGACGCCCAGGAGAACGTGATCGCGAACCACGATCCCAAGCCGCTGATGATGTCGAAGTGGGATCACCTCACCCTGCCCTACGTGCAGGAGATCGCGACCTCCGGGATCCTGATCGACATGGTGACCGACGTGCTGCGGCGCGGGAAGTCACCCGAGGAGGCGACGGCGCGGGCGCAGCAGCGCGCCGAGCAGCTCATCACCGATCTGGGTTACAAGAACTGGTGAGCGAGCGGGCGCGGCGGGGCAATCGGCTCCGCCCGCCCTCCTCTCGGTCTCGTCGGGGGCGCAAGGGAGCGACCCCCGACGGGATCGATCTCGCATCGCGCCGTCACCGAGCGGCCGATGCGCTCGCGATTCGTCGCCGGAACGAGTCAGCCATCGGCTCGGGGTCGTCTGCCCCAGAGTCCGCTGGCATCCGCCCAACACAGCGCGACTGGGCGGCTCACGCTCGCGCCGGGGACGGGGTAGAGATCGATCGTCCCTCCCGGATGCGCCGGTACTGCGGTGCACGTCGCCTCCGGGTCGGCGGTGAAGCCTGATGAGGTGATTCCGCGATGAGTGCGACCGCACCGCTCCGAAATCGGACGTTGTCCGCCGAGGAACTGGCCCGCCGGGAGCGCAAGATCCCGGAGCACTACTGGGGATACATCCTGCTCGCGCCAGCGGTACTGCTGGTGATGGCCCTGATCCTCTACCCGGTCGTCTACTCGTTCTGGCTGAGCTTCCACAGCAAGCACGCCTACCTGCCGATCACCAAGTTCATCGGTTTCGAGAACTTTCGGCGGCTGTTCTTCGAGTCCGAGGATTTCTGGCGCAGCATCGAGCTCGGCGCGATCTACGCCTTCGGCAGCGTCACGCTCCAACTCGTCCTCGGCGTCTCCGCCGCGCTCCTGTTGAACCAGACCTTCATCGGACGAACCTTCATCCGTGGGGTCACGCTCTTCCCCTACATGGTTCCCACGGTGGTCGTGGTCATCCTCTTCCGGTGGCTGTTCAACGACCAGTTCGGCTTCTTCCCGTACATGCTCGATCTGCTGGGCATGGACCGGGATGCCTTCCTGTGGGTCTCTCCCGACCACGTGATGCTGACGGTGATTCTGATCAGCACCTGGACCTTCTTCCCGTTCGTGGTCATCGGCACCTTGGCGAGGCTCCAGACCATCGACCCCGAGCTCTACGCGGCGGCGAAGGTGGACGGCGCCGGCGTCTTCCGGCGCTTCATCCACGTGACCCTGCCGCAGCTCGCGAGCGTGCTGTTCGTCATCGTGCTGCTGCGCTTCATATTCATGTTCACGAAGTTCGACGTGATATGGCTGCTGACCGGCGCGAGCGGCCTGGGGTACTTCGTGCGGACATTGCCGATCTACACCTTCACCGTGACCTTCAACCAGCTCCAGGTCGGCGCCGGCGCGGCGCTCTCGGTGATCATGTTCCTGCTGCTGGCGGCATTCGCCTTCGTCTATTTCAAGCTGTTCAAGCGCGAGGAGAACCTCTGATGGACGAGCTCGGGGGCGCCCGCAAGTACATCTCGCTCGCCACCATCTACGGCTTCGCGGCTCTGCTGCTCGCGATCTGCGGTTTTCCGCTGCTGTGGATGGTGATGACGACCTTGAAGCCGGACTCGGAGATCATCACCGCCGAGCCGACGCTGTGGACCTCGGCGCCGCACCTCGAGCACTACGTGCGGCTGTTCGAGCAGACGAACTTCCTCACCTACTTCAAGAACAGCGTGCTGGTGGCAGGCTCGGCGACCTTGCTCAGCATCTTCGTCGCGACGCTGGCTGGCTACGGCATCACCCGGTTTCGGTTTCGTGGGCGCGAGAACATCGCGGGCATGATGCTGTTCACCTACATGTTCGCGCCGATCATGATCATCGTGCCGTTCTTCATCCTGATGCGCGGCTACGGGCTGGTGAACAACCACTTCGGTCTGGTGCTCGCCTACACCACGTTCTCGCTGCCGTTCTGCATGTGGTTGCTGCGCTCGTTCTTCCAGTCCATCCCGCTGGAGCTCGAGGAGGCGGCGATGACCGACGGGGCGTCGCGGTTGCAGGCGGTCGTCTACGTGATCGTCCCGCTCGCCCTGCCGGGGGTCATCGCGGTGTCGATCTTCTCCTTCATCGTGGCGTGGAACGACTACATCTTCACCCGCACCCTCATCAACTCCGACGAGCTGAAGACGCTGCCGGTCGGCGTCAACGACCTGGTGAACGCGACCGTGATCGACTGGGGCATGATCCTCGCCGGCGGCGTGGTGATCACCATTCCCGCGCTGATCTTCTTCATCGCGGTGCAACGGTATCTGATCGCCGGCTGGGGCGCGGGCGCGGTCAAGGGATAGCACGAATGGCACGTCTCGCAGACAAGGTGGCGGTGATCACCGGCGCCGCATCCGGCATCGGCCGAGCTGCGGCGCGGCTGTTCGCGCGCGAGGGCGCGCGGGTGGTGGTCGCGGACGTGGACGGGGCCGGTGCACGGGCAGTGGCCGACGAGATCCAGGCAGCCGGTGGCAGCGCGCTGGCGATGGCGGTCGACGTGGCGAGCTCCGAGCAGGTGGCGCGCATGGTCGCCGACACGGTGACCGCCTTCGGGCGTCTCGACGTGCTGGTCAACAACGCCGGCTACGGTATCCCCGGCACCGTCGTGGACACCGACGAGGCGGATTGGGAGCGCCTGATGGCGGTCAACGTCCGCGGGGTCTACCTCGGCTGCAAGCACGCCATCCCGGTGATGCGGCGTCAGGGCGGTGGGGTGATCGTCAACACCGCCTCCGCGGTCTCGGTGGTTCCGATTCGCGAGCGCGCGGCCTATGCCGCGTCGAAGGGGGCGGTGGCCGCGCTCACCCGCGCGGTGGCGGCCGACCACGTCAGCGAGGGGATTCGCTGCAACTGCGTGGCGCCGGGCACCATCAACACCCCGTACTTCGACGAGATGCGGGCGAGATCCGAGGATCCGCGGGCATGGGACGCGGCGCTCGCCGCGCGCCATGCGATGAATCGGCTCGGCACTCCGGAGGAGATCGCCTACGCGATGCTCTACCTGGCGTGTGACGAGTCGTCGTTCGTGACCGGAACGCTGATTCCGGTCGATGGTGGCATGCGGCCTTTCTGACGGCTGCGGGTGGGACCGGCGGGGGGCCGACAACAGATGGCGAACGTCGTACTGGACAAGGTGAGCAAGCGGTTCGGCTCGGTGGCCGCGGTCGACGAGATCTCGCTGGACATGGCCGATGGCGAGTTCGTGGTCCTCATCGGGCCGTCGGGCTGTGGCAAGAGCACCACGCTGCGCATGGTGGCGGGTCTCGAGCCGGTGAGTGGCGGCCAGATCCTGTTCGACGGTCAGGTGGTGAACAACCTCCCGCCGAAGCACCGCGACATCGCCATGGTGTTCCAGAGCTACGCGCTCTACCCGCACATGACGGTGGCGCAGAACATGGCCTTCGGGCTGAAGCTCAAGGGATATCCGAAGGAGGAGATCCGCCAGCGCGTCGACAAGGCGGCGGGGCTGCTCAATATTCGCGAGCTCCTCGGGCGCAAGCCGCGCGAGCTCTCCGGCGGTCAACGCCAGCGCGTCGCCATGGGGCGTGCCATCGTGCGCGATCCGAAGGCGTTCCTGTTCGACGAGCCGCTCAGCAACCTCGACGCGAACCTTCGCGCCCAGATGCGGGTCGAGATCAAGCGCCTGCACCAGCAGCTCGAGACCACCGTGGTCTACGTCACCCATGACCAGATCGAGGCCATGACCCTCGCCGACCGCATCGTGCTGATGAAGAACGGCAAGATCGTCCAGGTGGGGCCGCCGATGGAGGTCTACGACAATCCGGTGAACAAGTTCTCGGCCACCTTCATCGGAGCGCCGAAGATGAACTTCATTCCCGGGCGGCTGGTGCGCGACGGCGCCGACGGCCTGGCGATCGAGATCGAGGGTGGCCGGCTCGCGGTCGCCGAGTCGCGCCGCGCGACCTACGAGCCGATGCTCGACCAGCCGGTCGAGATCGGCCTGCGACCCGAGTACCTGGCGGTCGGAAAGGCGGATCGGCCGGGGACGGCGGAGTTCGAGGCGGTCATCGACGTGGTCGAGCCGATGGGCTCGGAGGCGCTCGCGTTCTTCCGTCTGGGTGACGTCGAGCTCGCCGCCAAGTGCGACCCGCACAACTCGCCGCGGCACGGTGAGCGCGTGAGCTTCCGGGCCGACATGACCAAGATGCACCTCATCGACCCACGCGACGAGTCGGTGGTCCAGGTCGCGCGGTGAGACTTCTCGGCGACGGGTCGGGGGCGTCGGCGCACCGATCCGAAGCGCGCGCGACGCGCTACACTCGGTCCGTGTTCCGGAACCCCTGTCAGAGGGTGTTTACAAAGTCTTTGCCTGCTGCGAGGCCCGCCGAGGGCGCCTGGCTGCGTTGTGGGGCCCCCATCGCCTTGCCAGTCACCCCCGGCTGCCCTCTCGCGACGGCAATTCTTTTGTAAACACCCTCTCCGCAGCAAGGAGTGATCCCGATGTCACGTTTTCCCGATTACCAGCCCAAGGGCGTGATCCCGGCCACCCTGCTGGCCTTCGATCCCGATCTGTCCATCAACGAGGCGGAGTCGCGCCGGCACCTGCGCTTCGTCGCCGACACCCCGGGGATCACCGCCATCACCGTCAACGGCCATGCCTCGGAGATCCATGCCTGCACGTTCGACGAGCAGCAGCGGATTCTCGAGGTCAGCCTGGAGGTCTGCGGTGACGAGCTGCCCCTGATCAACGGTGTCTACGCCGACGGCAGTCAGGAGGCGGCCCGGGTCGCCCGGATGGCCGAGCGCGCCGGCGCGAGCGCGTTGCTGGTGTTTCCGCCGCAGAGCATGTCGATGGGCGGGCAGCTCCGACCGGAGATGGCGCTCGGGCACTTCCGCACCATCGCCGACGCCACCGACCTGCCGCTGATCGTGTTCCAGTACCCGGCCGCCACCGGCGTCGGCTATCCCTTCGACACGCTGATGCGGATGGTGGACGAGATCCCGAGCATCCGGGCGATCAAGGACTGGTGCAACGATCCGGCGCTGCACGAGCGCCACATCCAGGCGCTGCAGGGGCGGTCGAGGCCGGTCAACGTCCTGACCACCCACAGCGCGTGGTTGCTCGGCTCGCTCTGCATGGGGCCGGCCGGGTTGTTGTCGGGCGCCGGCAGCGTCGTCGCCGACCTCCAAGTGGCGATGTTCCAGGCGGTGCAGGCCGGCGATCTGCCGGCGGCGCAGGCGATCAACGAGCGCTACCGGCCGATGGCCCAGGCGTTCTACTCGCCGCCGTTCCTGGACATGCACAACCGCATGAAGGAATGCCTGGTGATGCTCGATCGCCTCGACCGCGCCGTCGTGCGTCCACCGCTCGCCAAGCTCTCCGCCGCCGAGCTCGCACGGCTGCGGTCGGCCATCGACGCCGCGGGGCTGCGTCCGGAGGGGGCCTGGCCGAAGGCCGAGGCACCGCTGCGCGCAGTCGGTGGTGACTGACCGACGCACGAGACGACGACTGGAATCGAGCGCCGGCGGGCCGGCAGGAGGGCTGAGGTGATGGCGACGGTGGCGCAGGCTACGGTGGCGGGGCCGTCCATTCGCCCGCTGGGGTCGGCGCTCGGCGCGGAGGTCACCGGGGTCGACCTCTCACGGCGCGTCGACGACGACACGTTCGCGCGAATCCACCGCGCCTTCCTGGAGCACCACTTCCTGGTGTTCAGGGACCAGGCGCTCACCGTCGAGCAGCAGATCGCCTTCTCCGAGCGCTTCGGCCCGCTCGAGGCGTTTCCGGAGAAGGACAAGCAGAAGGACGCCGCGACCGTCTACAACGTGGCCAACGTGACGGCCGACGGCAAGAAGCTCGGGTCGAAGGACATCCAGGTCATCTTCCTCAAGGTCAATGCCCGCTGGCATACCGACAGCTCGTATCGATCCGTGCCGTCGCTCGCGTCACTGCTCTACTGCATCGAGCCCCTGCCCGACGAGGCGGTCGGCGGCGAGACCGAGTACGCCAACATGTTCGCCGCCCACGACGCCTTGCCCGAGGATCTGCGGCGGCAGCTCGAGCCGCTGCACATGGTCCACTACTACGAGTACGGTCGCCGGCTCTACCCCGAGCTGCCACCGATGACCCACCACGAGCGGGTTCACGTGCCCCCGGTGTGTCACCCGGTGATTCGGGTTCACCCCGACCGCGGCGGCAAGCGCTCGCTGTTCTTCACCGAGAACGCGGGGGGTGAGATCGGCGGGATGCCGCTCGCGCAAGGTCAGGCGCTGCATCGCCAGCTCGTCGAGCACGTCACCGATCCCCGGTTCAGCTACAAGCACCGCTGGCGCAAGGGCGATCTGGGGGTATGGGACAATCGCTGTCTGCTGCACCGGTTGCGCGAGTACGACGAGGACCGTTATCGGCGCGTGCTGCGGCGAACGACGGTTGCCGGAGCCGGCCCGGTCGTCGGGCCGTTCTCGCGGCAGTAGTTTCCTTGCAGCCAGCCGTCAGTCACCAGGAGGGTGAGGCGCGATGAACATCCGGGTACGCTCTATCCACCCGACGCTCGGTGCGGAGGTGTCTGGTATCTCCCTGGCGGCGCCGCTCGACGCGACGACCGAGCGTGAGATCGAGAGCGCGTGGCGCCAGCACGGCGTGTTGGTGTTTCGTGACCAACCGATCGACGACGCCGCCCACGTCGCCTTCAGTCGCCGCTTCGGCGAGTTGGAGGTGTTCCCGCAAAGTGACGCCCGATCGCGGCTGTTGCCCGAGGTCTTTCGGATCTCGAATGTCGACGAGTCGGGTGCGCTGCTGCCGTCGGACAATCCGGTGTCGCGTTACAGCACGTTGACCTGGCTGTGGCACAGCGACAGCAGCTACCGAGCCGTTCCCAGCAAGGGTGCGGTGCTCCACGGCATCGAGGTGGTCGAGGAAGGCGGCGCGACGTTGTGGGCGGATCTGCGGACCGCGCTCGCGGCGATGCCGCGGGCTCTGGCGCGGCGTATCCGCGGCCTGCGTGCCGTCCACAGCTTCGTGCACTCGCGTAACCACCGCGAGCTGCCGCCGATGAAGCCCGAGGAGCTGGCGCTGGTGCCGCCGGTCGAGCACCCACTGGTCAGGGCCCACGAAGGGGCGGCGCCGTCGGTCTACCTCAGTCCGTCCTACATGGAGCGGATTGCCGGCTGGTCGGTCGAGGAGAGCCGCGAGTTGCTCGACGAGCTGGTGCGGTGGTGTACCCAGGATCGATTCGTCTACCGGCATCAGTGGCGCCCGCACGACGTCTTGATGTGGGACAACCGCTGGACCATGCACATGGTGACGCCCTACGACGTGGCGCAGCGTCGGCGGGTCATGCATCGCACTGCGATCGCGGGAACCGGGCCGGTGCTCGCTGCGGAGTAGCCCGAGCCTGGTCGGTTTTCCGCGCTTATGGCGGAAAACCGACGCGAATCAATGTTTTGCAACCACGGCGTCAGCCGGTTAAGGTAACCGCTCTTGCACGCGCCGTGGCCACCGACCCGGAGTCGGTGGGACGGGTGTCGTCTCGAGTGGTCTCCGATCTGCGAGCCCCGCGACGCCCTCCGTCGCCGCGTCGCGTGCCCGGTCGCGCCGTCGATGGCGCGTGTCAGTGTCGGGTTCGCCCCCGCATCGTGAGCTTCGAGGTTCGGTAGAGGGATCGCGCGATGGCTCCATCCCGTGGGTGGCCACGGGGCTGGTAGGCATGGTGCAGGTCCTGCGTCCCCGCCGCCGGGCCGTCGGTGTCGTGCCTCGATGTGCGTCGCCTCGTCGCGGCCGCGCGGTGCGTGACCGGCTCGTGCCGGGCAACCCGCGAGGAGGAGAGCCGTGTCTGCACTGCTGCCCAATACCCAGTATCGCCGTGAGTACACTCCTGACTTCGTCTCCAATTGGGACGACCTCATCGGGTGGGAGGGCCGCGCCGAAGGCGAGGCGCGGTTCTTCGAGCGCCTGCTCCATGCCTACGCGGTGCGCGACGTCGCCGACATCGCCTGCGGTACCGGGTTCCACTCCGTTCAGCTCTCGCGGGCGGGCTTTCGTGTCACCGCGACCGACGGCGCGGCGACCATGGTCGAGCAGACGCAGGTCAACGCACGGGAGCACGGGGTCGATCTCCAGGACGTGCGGTGCGTCGACTGGCTGAAGCTCGCCGACGAGCTCGGCGAGGGGGCGTTCGACGCCGTCGTCTGCCTCGGCAACGCCTTCACCCACCTGTTCGAGCACGAGGCGCGCCGCGACGCGCTGGCAGCGATCTACGCCGTGCTGCGCCCGGGAGGCATGTTGCTGCTCGACCACCGCAACTACGACAGCATCCTCGACCAGGGATTCAGCTCGAAGCATCGCTACTACTACACCGGCAGCGACGTCCGCGTCGAGCCGGTGGAGATCTCGCGCACGATGGTGAAGTTCGAGTACGCCTTCGCCGACGGCGAGACGCATCATCTCAGCCTCTATCCGCTGAAGCAGAACTACGTGTCGTTCCTGCTCGAGGATGCCGGGTTCGTCGACGTCACCCGTTACGGGGACTTCGAGCGACCCTATGACCACTACGACCCGGACTTCGTGCAGCAAGTGGGTTTCCGGCCGAAGCGCTCGATTCGTCACCCGGGCCCGGCCGACAGGCTGACGCTGATCAAGCGCTACGTCGGCGAGACCAGGCGGTACTACGACGGCGCGGCCGACCAGATCTACCGCGACATCTGGGGCGAGAACATCCACCTCGGCGTGTTCGAGCACTCCGGCGAGGCGCTGCCGAGCGCGATGGAGCGCTCGAATCGGCGGATGTCCGAGCGGCTCGGGCTCGGTCCCGAGCACCGGGTGATCGAGGTCGCCTGCGGCTACGGCGCGATGGCACGCTACCTCGCCCGCAACTACGGCTGCGAGGTGGTGGCCTCGAACATCTCCGAGCGCGAGCTCTCCCGCGCGCGCCACCTCACCGAGGAGGCGGGACTCGCCGACAAGGTGCGCTTCGAGTACGGCGACTTCCACGAGCTCGCCCATCACGACGGGCAGTTCGACGTGTACTGGTCGCAGGAGGCGTTTCTGCACGCGGTGGACAAGACACAGGTTCTCGCCGAGGCCCATCGGGTGCTCGCACGCGGCGGCCGGCTGGTGTTCACCGATATCCTGGTTCGCGCGCACACGCCGCAGGAGGTGCGCGAGCGCATCTACGAGCGGGTCAACGCACCGGAGATGTGGGACGCGGACGACTACCGGCGGTGTCTCGCCAACCTCGGCTTCGACATCGAGGTCGAGGCCGACTGGTCGGCCCACGTCGCCCCGACGTACGCCTGGGTCCGGGCCCAGCTCGAGTCGCGCCGCGCGGACTTCGAGCGGCGGATCGGCAAGGACCTCGTCGACCGAACCTCGCGTGCGCTCCAGTTCTGGGTCGACCAGGCCGAGGCCGGATATATCGGCTGGCTCTACGTGGTCGCCCGCCGCTGACGACCGGTCGTCGAGGAAGGGGGCGGTCGCGCCGGGGATCGGCTCCGGCTCCGCGAGGAGCCGGTGCGATCCGGAGCACCGCCGTCGCGAGCGGCCGCGGGGAAGGGACCGGAACGCCGCGCGAGCCAGCCCCCTCGCGGTCGTCAGGGCCCGAACGTCACCTCGACCTCGCCCAACCCGTCGAACGCGGCGACGACGTGGGTGTCCGGCCCGACCGGGCGCAGCCCCACCCATGAGCCGGTGGTGATCACGTCGCCCGTGCGCAGGCCGTGACCGCGCGCCGACGCGTGATTGGCGAGCCAGACGAGCAACCGCATCAGGTCGCGCGCCGCGTTGCCGCCGCGCTGGTCGACGACCACCGCAGCGTCGAAGCGGAGCCGGTTCGGGAGCGTGTCGGGGTCGAGACTCGCCCAGTCGGTGCGGGCCGGGCCGACCACCAGCGCGCCGTTGGTGGTCATGTCGGCCAGCTTGCACAGCGGGTCGACCGTCTGGTGGTCGACGAAGCGGCTCTCGCAGACCTCGATGGTCGGCACCACGTCGGCGATGGCCGCCCGCACCTCGGCCTCGGTGTACGGGGCGGCCCGGGGCGCGAGGTCGCGCCCGATACGGTAGGCGATCTCGGACTCGACCCCCCGTAGCACGTACTGCGCGCTGGACAACCGCGCCGGCGAGGCGAGGACCGTTCCCTTCAACAACGGTGCGCACGCGATGGGCGCGGTCGGACCGGCCGCCCCGACCTTCCAGCCCGCGATGCCGCCGAGCCGTCGCGCCACCGCGTCCTGCACGACGTAGGCCTCGGCCTCGCTCGTCGGTCGGCATTCCGGTGGCAGGGCGGTCAGCTTGCGGCCGCTCGCGCGCGCATCGGCCAGGAGCTCGGCCGCGCGCTCGAGCGCGGCGGTGCGATCGTCACTCACGGAAACGTCTCCTTCACAGGGGCGCAGAGCGCGCCAGCAGCTCCGGCGCGTACGAGAACACCGCCGGGGTGCCGCCGGTGTGCATGAAGACCACCGTCTCGCCGGCCCCGACCTGGCCGCGTCGAACGTGGTCGATGAGGCCTGCCAACGCCTTGCTGGTGTAGACGGGGTCGAGGATCAGGCCCTCGGTGCTGGCCGCGAGGCGCATCGCCTCGCGGCTCTCGGGGGTGACCACGCCGTAGCGCGGACCGACGTAGTCCTCGTAGCTCGTCACGTCGTCGGCGACGAGCCGGGTCTCGATTCCCAGCAGCTCGGCGGTGGCGTTGGCGATGCGCGCGATGTCGACCTCGCGCGGCTCGTCCCAGCGGACCGGTGAGATGCCCACCACCCGGGTGTCGCGGCCGAGGGCGCGCATTCCGAGCAGCAGGCCCGCCGGGGTCATGTTCGCGCCCGCCACGTAGATGTGGTCGGCGTGGACCCCGGCTCGCTCGAGCTGCTCGTCGAGCTCGACCGCGGCGGCGACGTAGCCCACGCTCGACCGCGCCAGCACCCCGAGCTCGAACGGGCTGACCAGATACGGACGGCGCCCGGCCGCAGCCAGCTCCGCCGCCTTCTCGCGCAGCAGCGGTGGCAGGCGCTGGATGTCGTCGATGTCGACGACCGTCACGTCGGCGCCCATCAGCTCGTCCAGCAGCAGGTTCCCCTGGCGCTCGGGCCCTTTCTCGCCGTGCACAAGCACCAGTGCCGCGTCGAGGTCGAGCTTGCGGGTCGCGGCGGTGATCTGGCGGCACCAGTTCGACTGCGTGTACGCGCCCGCGACCACCACGTCGGCGCCGCTCGCCACGATGTCCGCGAACAGGTACTCGAGCTGGCGCGTCTTGTTGCCACCGAAGGCGAGGCCGGTCAGGTCGTCGCGCTTGACCCAGAGATCCGGGCCGCCGAGTCGTGCGGCCAGCCGGGGGCAGTGCTCGAGCGGCGTCGGCAGGTGCGCGAGATGCACTGACGGGATGGCAGCGATGCGCTCGCGCAGTGCGGCGCGATCGAGAGGTCGGGCGAGCGTTCTGGTGCCTGGCATGCGGGTGGTCCCCCGGGGCGGAGCGGTCGAGCCCGCATCGGATGCGACGCGGACGGTGACCGCGAGAACGCGCATGATGGCGCCGCCTCGGCATGGAGTCCATCCGGCCGGTCGCGGGAGTTCCTCTGCCTGCCGGGATATGATGGCGCCCCGGTCATCGCCGGACGAGGATGCTGCCATGAGTCAGCGAGCCGAGTTCCTGTTCCTCAACCTGGGGCATCTCTACGATCACCTCCTGATGCTGGTGTTCGCGACGGTCGCGGCACTCGCGCTGAGCCAGGAGTGGGGCATGACCTACGCCGAGCTCGTGCCCTATGCCACGCCCGGCTTCGTCGCCTTCGGTGTCTGCGCCTTGCTGGCCGGCTGGATCGCCGACAAGTGGAGCCGCGAGGGGATGATGCTGGTGTTCTTCGTCGGCATCGGCGCGAGCGCGGCGCTGACCGGGCTCGCGGATACGCCGCTACAGATCGGTGCCGGTCTGCTCGCGGTCGGCGTCTTCGCGGCGATTTACCACCCGGTGGGGATCGCGCTGGTGGTGCAGGGGCGCACGCACACCGGCGTGCCGCTCGCGATCAACGGGATATTCGGCAATCTCGGCGTGGCCATCGCCGCGCTGCTGACCGGCGCGCTCATCGATCAGGTTGGCTGGCGGGCGGCCTTCGTGGTCCCGGGGCTGGTGAGCGTCGCGACCGGAATCGTCTACGGAGTGATGCTGCACCGCACACGGGCCGCTCGCGCGGAGGCGCGTCGGGTCGGGGCGAAGGCGGGTGGCGGCGCGTCGCTCACCCTCGACCGCTCGACGATGATCCGCGTGGTGGCGATCATCATCACCTCCACCGCGATCGGCGGGCTGGTGTTCCAGAGCACCACCTTCGCGTTGCCCAAGGTGTTCGAGGAGCGGCTCGGTGATCTCGCGGTGTCGGCGACGATGATCGGGTGGTACGGGTTCCTGGTGTTCGCGGTCGCCGCGGTCGGCCAGGTCATCGTCGGCTATCTCATCGATCGCTACTCGGTGCGGGTGGTGTTCGTGGTGGTCGCCGCGCTGCAGGCGATTCTGTTCTTCACCATGATCGGCCTCACCGGCTGGAACGCGCTGCTGGTCTCCGTCGGTTTCATGCTCGCGGTGTTCGGCCAGATCCCGATCAACGACGTGCTGGTCGGGCGCATCAGCAAGAGCGAGTGGCGCAGCCGCATGTTCGCGCTGCGCTACATCGTGACCTTCTCGGTGATGGCGTCCTCGGTGCCGCTGATCGGATGGATCCACGGCCACTGGGGCTTCGACACCCTGTTCCCGCTGCTCGCGCTGGCCGCGCTCGCGATTCTCGTCTGCGTCGCGATGTTGCCGCGGGCGCTGACACCGGTGCCGGTGCGTGCTTGAAACGCGGCTGACGGGGCGGTCTACTCGTCCGTCCGGAGGTCGAGCCACCGCGGTGGCGGGCGCGAGAGAGGAGGGCCACGAGCGATGAGGGTGCACGTGAGGCGGATCGGGTTGGCGGCCTTGCTCGCCATGACCGCGACGATGGCTCGTGGTGACTTCGCCGCCGGACTGGCGGCGGCGGACCGCGGGGATTTCGAGATCGCGATGAAGGAATGGCTCCCGCTGGCCGAGAACGGCTTCCCTTCCGCGCAGCACAACGTCGGGTTGCTGTACGAGCACGGTTGGGGAACGAAGGAGGACGCCGGCGAGGCGCTGATGTGGTTCTGGGCCGCGGCGGTGCAGGGGCACGTCGATTCCCAGTACAAGCTCGGCATGCTCTACCGCGAAGGAAAGGGCATGACGCCGAGCCCGGTCGAGGCCTACGCCTGGTTCGCGGTCGCGGCCCGTGGTGGCCTCGAGCTCGCCAGCGCCGAGGCGTGGGCGGTCCTGGACGGGTTGAAGGCCGAGGAGCGCGAGCAGGCGCTCGCGCTCGCCGACGTCCTCTGGGACAAGTACGGACCGCACTGACCGCCCCCGGGGACGGGCTCGCGCGGGTGCGCGTATCGCCCGTCCTCCTCGGCGGCGTCGCGCCACGACCGCGGGCGGCCACGGCGGGCCGCCCCTACCGGGTTGGAACGCGCATTGCGCCGTCGTGTAGGGGCGGGGCGCTGTCCCCGCGCGTTGGTCCGGCGACGTTGCGCCTCAACGCACGCAGCGCAAGCCCACCGACTCCAGAGTCGCTCGCAGGTCGGCGATCTCCTCCTCCGGCAGGGGGCCGATCGGCGGCAGCATCGTCGCGTGCTCGAAACGTCCCAGCAGGGCGAGGCAGGTCTTGAGGCGCGCGGTGGCGAGGCTGCCGGGCGGGCGCGCGTAGATGGCGCGTGCCAGTGGATAGATGGTCTCGTGTAGCCGCCGTGCCTCGGCCCAGTCTGCGCGCTTGCAGGCGAGGTAGAGCGCGCCGATGGTCTCCGGGATCACGGCGGCTAGGCTGACCACGCTGCCGTCGCTCCCGATGAGCAAGCTGGTGAGCAGGTGCTCGTCGCCCGAGCCCATCACCGCCATCTCGGGCGCGACCTCGCGAAGGAGGCGGAAGGTTCCCTCGTAGGCCGCGACCTCCCAGCTCCCCTCCTTGATCCCGACCACGCGCGGTAGCGCGGCCAGCTCGCGCAGCACCTCGGGTGGGTAGGCCATCGCGCCCGCGTTCACCGACGCCTGAAACAGCATCACCGGCAGGTCGACGGCCTCGACGATGATGCGGTGGTGGCGGATCACGGTGTCACCGCGCTTGGGCGACAGCCAGCCGTTCGGACCGAAGACCATGATCGCGTCGGCGCCGGCGGCTGCGGCATCGCGGGCGTGGTCGGCGGCCTCGAGGCTGCCCTCGGCGTTCACGCCACAGACCACGATGGCGTGATCGCCGACGGCCTCGACCACCGTCTCCACCACGCTGCGCTTGCGCGCGCGGTCCATGGTGAAGTTCTCGCCGGCGTGACCGTTGCACATCACCCCCACCACCCCGGCCGGTGCCACCGCCGAGCGCACGTGATCGGCCAGCGCCGCACGGTCCACCGAGAAGTCCGGGCGAAGGGGGCACAGGGTGGCTGCGTAGACCCCGTCGAAGGGGCGCTCGTGGTCGGGGATCATCGCGGCTGCTCTCCGGTTGGGCATGTGCTCGGCATCGTCGACGCCCGCCTCAGGTGTGCTTCAGCAGGCCCTCGCGAGCGAGCGCGCCGGCCACGTCGTCGACCGCGGCGCGGGCTCGGGACACCACCTCGTCCACCTCCTCCGGCGTGATCACCAGCGGCGGCGAGAATCCGATCATGTCCCCCGCCGGGAGCGGGCGCACGATCAGCCCACGCTCGCGACATGCCGCGGCGACGCGGCGCCCGACGCCGAGCGCGGGGTCGAAACCGATCCGGCGCGCGCGGTCGGCGACCAGCTCCACGCAGGCGAGGAGGCCCGCGCCGCGCACCTCGCCCACCAGCGGGTGGTCGCCGAGCGCCTCGGCGAGGCGGCGGTTGAGGTAGGCGCCGGTGGTGCGGGCATTCTCGACCAGACCCTCGCGCTCGATGATGTCGAGGTTGGCCATCGCCACCGCGGCACCGACGGCGTGGCCGGCATACGTATAGCCGTGGGAGAAGGGGCCGAGCTTGCGGCTCCCCTCCTCCAGCACCGCCCAGACCTTGTCGTTCACGATCGAGCCGGCGAGCGGGAAGTAGCCGCTGGTGATGCCCTTGGCGATGGTGATCAGGTCCGGGCGGATGCCGTAGAGGTCGGAGCCGAAGTCGACGCCGAGGCGGCCGAAGCCGGTGACCACCTCGTCGGCGACGAGCAGCACGTCGTGGCGGTCGCAGACCTCGCGAATCGCCGGCCAGTAGCCGTCGGGGGGCACCAGGATGCCGCCGACTCCCATCACCGGCTCGCCGATGAAGGCGGCGACGGTGTCCGGGCCCTCGGCCTCGATCAACGCGTCGAGCCTCGCCGCGCAATCCGCGGCGTACTCACGCTCCGACATGTCCGGGTCGTCGCGCCAGTAGAAGTACGGTGCGACGGTGTGCAGGACCGGGCCGATCGGCAGTCCGAAGGTGTCGTGGAATGCGGGCAGGCCAGACAGGCTCCCGGCCATCACGGTGAGCCCGTGATAGGCGCGATGGCGGGCGATGATCTTGCGCTTCTGCGGCCGGCCGAGGACGCGGTGGTAGTACCAGACGATCTTGACCTCGGTCTCGGTCGCGTCGGAGCCCTGCACCCCCCAGAAGATCTTGCTCATGCCCTCGGGGGCCATGCGCAGGACGCGGTCGGTGAGGCGGATGATGGGCTCGTTCGAGTGCGCGGCGTGGGTGTGGTAGTAGGCCATCGCCAACGTCTGGGCATGCATCGCGTCGGCGATCTCGCGTCGCCCGTAGCCGACGTTGACGCACCACAGCGATGCGAAGGCGTCGATCAGCTCGCGGCCGCGCTGGTCGCGGAGGCGGATTCCGCTCGCCGACTCGATGATGTGCGGATCGCCGAGCTCGCCGTGCGCGAAGGCCGCCAGGTCGGTGTTGGGATGGAACATCCCCTGGCGGTCCATCTCCTCCAGGGTCAGGTTGTGACTGGGGTCGTTCGGCACGGTGCGGTACTCCTGCGGCGAGAGCGGCCGGCGCGGTCGCTTCAACGGCCTGCCAGCCGCCCCGGGTCGAACAATGGTCGCTCGAGCTCGCGCTCGAGGATGGCGTCGGCGAGCAGGCGTCCGATGTACGGGCCACTGGTATAACCCGAATGGACGCTTCCGATCACCCACGCGTCGTCGAATCCGGGCAGCCGACCGACCACCGGCATCGCGTCCGCGGTCTCGGCCTCGTACCCGAGCCAGACCCGCAGCACCCGGGCGTCGCGCAACCGAGGCACCGCGTGCACCGCGAGCTGGAGATTTCCGATCACGTTCTCGGGGACGATCTCGGCGCCGCCGTCGCGTGGGTCGCCCCGGCCGATGCCCTGCCAGCCGCCGCCGACCAGCACCGTGCCGTTGTCGAACTGCTTGAGCGAGAGCTTGCCGTTGGCGACGCCGAGGATGGTGCGCATCACCGGCGGCAGCCGCTCGGTGACCACGAGCTGGTTGACCAGACACTGGATGGGGAGCCTGACCCCGAGCCAGCTCGCCATCTCCTGGATCCACACGCCACCGGCCAGCACCACCCGGCGTGCCTCGACCCGGCCACCGTCGGCCGTGCCCAGCGCGAAGCCGCCGTCGACTGGATCGATGCCGGTGACCGCACGTCCCTCCTGTAGCGTCGCCCCGGCGGCGAGCAGGGCACCGCGGTAGGCGCGCCCGGTCAGGTACGCCACCACGAAGCCGTCGACCGGGCAGAATCCGGCCAGGCGGACGCCGTCGCCGAGCCCGGGCTCGATGTCGCGTGCGCGGGCGGCGTCCACGAGCTCGACCGGAGCTCCGGCGGCGCGCCGACTGCTGGCGCGGGCCTCGAGCATGCCGACCTCCGCCTCGGTGTAGGCGACCGACAGTCCGTCGAGCACCCGGGTGCCGACATCCATTCCGAGCCAGTCGGCGGTGGTGCGCCACAGCTCCCAACCGCGCATGGCGTAGGGGATGAGCGCGGCCCGAGTCATCTGCATGGTGAGGGTGCCGGCGTTGACCCCGGAGGCCTCGCGGCACAGCGACCCGCGGTCGAGGAGGACCACCCGCATCCCGGCCCGGGCGAGCCAGAGCGCCGTGGTGCAGCCCATCACGCCGCCGCCGACGACCGCGCAGTCGTATGCAGGGCACGCGCTCACTGGCGCCGCTCCTGCGTGTCGCGCGCGTGGTCCGTCGTCAAGGCGG
Organism: Ectothiorhodospiraceae bacterium; assembly: GCA_024234875.1. Classification (GTDB taxonomy): domain Bacteria; phylum Pseudomonadota; class Gammaproteobacteria; order HK1; family HK1; genus JACKNM01. The sequence continues at coordinate 117,546 of JACKNM010000010.1, forward strand.
TGCCGGCTCCGGCATCGGGATGTCGTCATAGCCGAACTCGCCGACCATGTCGGCGAGTGGCAGCGGACGCAACGGCGCGCGGGCCGTCCACTGGCCGGCCGCCTCACGTCCGCCGACGTGGCGTGCGAGGAGCGACGCCGCGGTCTCCGCGCACATGCGGCCCTGGCACGGCCCCATCCCGCAGCGGGTCCAGGCCTTGAGCTGGTTCATCTCGCGCGCGCCCGAGGCGATGGCGGTCTCGATCTCGGCGCGGGTGACGTCCTCGCAACGGCAGACCACGGTGTCGGCCGCGATCGTCCCGACCATCGCCGGCCGCGGCGCGGTGAGGCGCGCCATCGCTTGCCCGAACCGCCGGGCGCGAGCCAGCCCTTGGCGCAGCGGTGCGACCGTGTGCTGATATCGACCCTCGTCGAGTTGCCCGAGGTGACGCGCCGCTGCGAGCCCCGCGATCTCGCCTTGCAAGCGCGCCGCCGCGGCACCGGCGAGTCCGCTGCCGTCACCGGCGGCGAACAGACCGGCAACCGAGGTGGCGCAGTCGTCGTCGAGGACCGGAATCCAGCCGCCGGCGTCGGCGACGAAGCGATGGTCGGCCTCGAGCAGGCGAGTGGCCTCGGTGGCCGGAACCAGACCATGGCCGATCACGAGAGCGTCGGCCTCGAGGCGGCGAGCGACCCTTTCGGCGCGCGGTGTGCCGTCGCTCGCGACCGGCGCTATCCGCACCGCGGTGACCCGCGTGTCCCCCTCCACTGCGACCACCCCGTGACCGGAGAGCAGCGGCACCCCCGCCCGGCGCAGCGCGGCCAGCCAGCCCAGTCCGCGGCGCACCAGGTCGGGACGTGCCGCCATCGCCGGCAGCGCGCGGAGCCACTCCCCGCGTCCGGCCAGGTCCACCACCGCGACCGGGGCCCGGCCGGCCTTCACCAGTCCCGCGCCGACCGCGGCGAGGAGCGGCCCACAGCCGGCGACCACGACCCGCTCGCCCGGAACTGCACCCTGGGACTTCAGGAGGATGGTCGCTGCGGCGAGACCGATGACGCCGGGCGTCGTCCAGCCCGGGAACGGCACCACGCGCTCGGTGGTGCCGGTGGCCAGCACGACCGCGCGGGCGACCCAGGCGCGATGGCCCGCCGGCCCGATGGCGTGCACCCGGAATCCGGGCAGCAGGGACCACACGCGATGGCGCGTCGCGACCTCGACGCCACTGCACTGGAGCCTTCGGCGCAGTGCCTCGCCGTCGCGATGCTCCGGCTCGAGCGCGCGCTGGCCGAGCTGCCGATGGTCCATGGGCGGAGCGCGATAGACCTGGCCGCCCGGGGCGAGGGCCTCGTCGACCATCACCGTGCGTGCACCGTGCTCGGCGGCAGCGAGCGCGGCCGCGGCACCGGCCGGCCCCGCGCCGAGTACCAGCAGGTCGATGGCGTCGGGCATTCGTGCTAGCCGAGGCCGAGCCGCACGCGCATCCCGGCCCGCACCGGCTCGAGACAGCTCGTCACTCGCCGACCGTCGACCGTGACCACGCATTCCTGACACGCGCCCATGAAGCAGAAGGCCCCGCGCGCGCCGCCGGCGCGCGGGCTCGCACGCAGCGCTCGGATGCCCGCGGCCAGCAGCGCCACCGCGAGCGACTCACCCGGGTGCGCCGAGAGTGGTCGGCCGTCCACCTCGATGGTGACGGTGTCCGGCCGCGCGATCTCGGTCTCGATACGAGTGCTCACCGCGCCCACCTCTGGCCGCCACCTCGCCGGCGACCGCGCGGCGCCGGTCGCGACGTCATCCCTTGACCGCCCCGGCCGCCAGCCCGTGGACCACGTAGCGCTGCAGTAGCAGCACCAGCACCACCGTCGGCAGGAGTGACAGCAGGGCGAGCGCCATCATCACGTTGAACAGGATGTTGGTGTCACCGACCAGGCTCGAGAGCACCATCGGGAGCGTCATGTAGTCGAGATCCGAGTTCAGCACCAGGGGGATGAGGAGCTCGTGCCAGGAGACGATGAACATGATCACTCCGCAGGCGGTGAGCCCCGGCGCCGACAGCGGCAGGATGATGCGAACGAAGGCGCCGAACCGGGTGCACCCGTCCACTCGGGCCGCATCCTCGAGCTCGCTCGGCAGGGACTGGAAGTATGGCGCCAGGATGAGGATCGAGTACGGCAGCAGGAAGCCGGCCTCGGCCAGGATGACCCCGGTGAGCGAGTTGAGCATCCCGGTCGAGCGGCCGACGACGAACAACGGAATCATCAGCACGATGATCGGCACGAAGCGCGCGACCAGGTTGAGCTGTAGCAGCCAGAGCGTCCAGCGCAGCCGCAGACGGACGATGGTGTACGCCGACAGCGCACCGAGGGTCAGCGTGATCAGGGTGACCGACAGCGCGATCACGAGGCTGTTGCCGAACGCGCGGTAGAACGCGCGCAGATTGTCCGGCATGTAGGTCGACGTGATGCTGGTCTGGGTCTCCTCGCGATGCTCGCCCTGGGTGAGCACGAGGAGGAAGTTCTCCATCGTGACCTCGGGCGGGATCACGGCGTGGATGTCCGAGTGCAGCACCTTCTCGGTCATCAACGATCCCTGCACGACCGCCGCCACCGGGAACAGGATCATCGCGATGACCAGCAGGTTGGCGATGTTGAGGAGCTGGCGCTGGAGTCGTCCGGGGCCGTTCACGAGAGGGCCTCCCGGCGAAGGATTGGAGCCGACGTGCTCATTGCGCCCTCCGGTACAGCACCTTGACGTAGAACACCGCGAGTAGACCGATCACGAGCGCGAGCACGTAGGCCGAGGCCGCGCCGAGCCCGATGTTGAACGGTGGCGCGAACGACTTCTTGTAGCTGAACCAGGAGGCCACCCACGTCGCGTCGCCCGGCCCACCCTGGGTCAGGGCCAGGACCTCGTCGAAGACCAGGAACGCGAACGACGTCCGCAGGATCACCACCACCGCGATGATGGGGCGCATCAGCGGCAGCGTGATGTGCCAGAAGCAACGCCACGCTCCGGCGCCGTCGACCCGCGCCGCCTCGTAGACGTCCTTCGGCAACCCTTGGAGCGCCGCGTGGAAGAGCAGGATCGCGAACGGCAGCGTTCGCCAGATGTAGGGAACGGTGAGGGAGTAGAGCGCGGTCTCGGGTATCCCGGTCCAGTCGATGTACTGCTCGATGAAGCCGAGCTGGAACAGGGATCGGTTCAGGAAACCGAGCTTGAAGTTGTAGATGTAGATCCAGATGAGCCCGTTGGCGATCGGCGGGATGGCGTAGGGCAACAGGATCAGGACGCGGGTGACCCGCGACAGCCACAGCCCCTGCTGATTGATGAGCAGCGCGATGGCGAGCCCGAGCACCACCTCCACGACCACCACGATCAGCGCGAACACGAACGTGTTCTGCAACGAGTGGAGGAACAGCTCGTCCTGGAACAGGCGAACGTAGTTCTCGAAGCCGTAGAAGGGGAAGGGGAAACCGCGGCGTAGCTCGCCGATGCGCACGCGCGAGAACGAGAGATACAGCGCGTAGAACAGCGGGAAGACCAGCACCACCAGCATCAGCAGCACGGACGGTGCGTTCATCGCCAGCGCGAGCTGGCGTCGGGACAGCTCTCGGACCTTGATCGGAGCGGGGGCGGGTCGAGTCACGCAGCCCTCCTCGGCGCCGGGGTGACGGCGGTTGCGGTCGGGGCCGACGGCCCCGGGCGCCACGAGCGATCGCGCTCCGCCCGCCATCGCCCACCGGCGCGCCTCACGTCACGGATGTCGCGGTGGTCGCCCGCCGGCCGGACGCGTCGCGCCAGCGCGGCGGCGGCAAGTCCCGACCGCCGTCCCGGCTCTCCGAGACGACGGCCGGGGGTCGGGCTCAGATCGACCGCTTCGCGGTCGCGATGCCCTCGATCATCGTGTCGCAGGCCTCGTCGGCGGTCTTCTGCCCGGTCAGCGTCTTCTGCAGCTCGATGTTGATGATGTCGTTCCACGGTGTATGCCACTTCTGGAACACCGAGGAGATGACGTCACCCATGAAGGTCGCCTTCTGCCAGGCCGACAGGATGGCCGGCACGTCGCCCCACTTCGACCAGGTCTCGGACAGCTTCGGGCTGTCCATCACCGATTGATAGCCGCTGCCGAGCATCGCGTCGCTCGCCAGGCGGTAGGCCTGGGTGTACTCGCCGTCCTTGGTGCGGCCGCCGAGGTACTGCAGCGTCTTCCACGCCCACTCCTTGTCGGCGTGCGCGGTGGTCATGAAGTAGACGCCGCCGTTGGCCATGGTGCGCCCGTCGCCGGGCATCGGGTGCATCTTGACCTTGCCCGCAATCGGCGACTGCCCCGGGTCGTTGACCAGGTTCAGGCCGTAGTGGTGGTTCGGGCCGCGGTACAGATTGTGACCGGCCATGAACGCCTTGGCCGAGCCGGTGAACTGGACCTTCAGCGATTCCGGATCCGCGATGTCGAGCTTGGTGAAGGTCTCTGCCCACCACCGGAGCGTCTCGCGAGCCACCGAGCCGGGGCCGAGCTGGTGATTGCCCTGGGCGTCGAAGAAGGTGCCGCCCCGGTTCCAGGTCATGCTGTACCAGGTGCCGGGGAGCTGCTCGGGTCCGACGCCCGCCACCCACAGGATCGGGTACTGGCACACGCCGTCCTTCTTGGCCTTGACGCACTGCTCGATCAGCTCGTCGTACGAGGTGAAGGCGTGGTCGAAGCCGGCCTTCTCCAGCATGTCCTCGTAGTAGTTCCACACCCAGATGGTGGAGAAGTAGGGCAGGGCCCAGACGGAGCCCTCGAACTGCGAGATCTGCTTCTGCGCGGGGGTGAAGTCGGCGACGTACTGGTCGAGTCCCGGGAGGTCGTCGAGCGGCTCGACGATTCCCTGCTCGGCCCAGGTGCGGATCTCGGCCGCGAAGCCCATCGCGCAATCGATCTGGGCGCCGCCGGCGAATGCGGTGGTGAACTTCTGGAAGTACTCGTTGAACCCCGAGAGGTTCTGCTTGAACTCCACGCCCCAGTCGTTCTGGAACTGCTGGGCAATCTTGGCGTAGATCTCCCCGTACTGCCATCCGGTGAAGTTCACCGCGTCGACCTTGCTCCCGGGAACGGCGGCCCACGGCCCGTCCATCGCGCCGCGTGCGAGGCCTGGCGCGAGGCCGAGGGCGGCGAGGGCGGTGGTGGACTTGAGGAGCTCTCGGCGCGAAAGGGTCAGGCGCGGTCGGTCGGATCGGAACATCGCGACACCTCCCAGGTGCATGGGCCTCGTGGCGAAGCGACCGGCGATTGATACCGCCGACCGCTCGAGTTCCCGGTGTCTCCACCGGAGCGAACGAAGCATTGCGCTATCACGCTGACCGCGTGAAGCTATCACACATGCGAGCGGAAGGAACCATCGGTTTGTGCGGTGGCGGGCACCGTGCGGGAACCCGCCACCGGAGCGGTGCTGCTGGCGTCAGTACAAGGTCTCCTCGTACCGGGCGAGCATCTCGCGCTGCGTCTCGGCCGGGCCGTCGAGGCCGATCTGCTCTCGGAGCATCTCGCCCATGCTCGGCAACGTCGAGCGGTCGATGCGCGCCTCGGGCGACCACAGGCGCGCCCGCATCACCGCCTTCGCGCAGTGCAGGTACGCCTCGCGGACGGCGACGCGCACCACCGTGGCGGGCGGCCGACCGCGCGTCGCGAACGATTCCCGCAGCGCGGCATCGTCGTCGATCTCGGCCGTGCCGTTGACGCGCAATGCCTCGTCGACGCCGGGGACCAGGAACAGCATCCCGACCTCGGGGTTGGCGATGATGTTCTCGAGCGTGTCGAGGCGGTTGTTGCCGGGGGAGTCCGCGAAGGCGACGGTGGTGGCGTCGAGCACGCGCACGAAGCCCGCCTCGCCGCCGCGCGGAGAGACGTCGCCCGGGCCGTTCGGGCGGCTGGACGCGAGCACCATGAAGGGGGACAGCTCGATGAAGCGACGGCAGTGCGGATCGAGGTGGTCGAGCTGCTTGCGCACCGCACGCTCGGTGGGGGCGCGGTAGTGCTGGCGCAGCGCCTCGACGGTGGTGATGCGACCCACGGGGAGCTCCTCTTGGCGGGGGCGGGAAGGCGCGCGCCGCAGCCGAGCCGCTCGCGGCGCACGGTGCCCGCAGGCTATCACAGCAGGCCGCGCGCGTGCCGACGGTCGCGCCCACGATGAGCCCGGCTCGCAAGCCGCGCGTCACCTGCGTGGGGGTCATCTTCCACGACGAGGTGTTCCACGTCGATGCGCTGCCGCGAGCCGACGGCAAGTACCCGGCGCGCGAGGCCTACGACTGCGGTGGGGGGATGTCGGCGACGGCGGCGGTGGCGGCGGCCCGCCTCGGCGCCGACGCCGCCTTCGTCGGGCGGGTCGGTGACGACGCCCGGGGGGCGGCGCTGCGTCGTGGCCTGGAGGCGTGCGGGGTGGACGCCGGGGGCTTGCGCAGCATTCCGGGAGCGACCACCGCGCACTCGGCGGTGATCGTCGACCGCGGCGGCGACCGCATCATCGTGAGCTTCCAGGGTAGCGGGCTCGACCCCGATGCGGGGTGGCTGCCGCGCGCCGACATCGCCCGTGCCGACGCGGTGGTGGTCGACGTCCGCTGGCAGGCCGGCGCTCTGGCGGCGCTGGAGGTGGCACGCGAGGCGGGGCACATCGGCCTGCTCGACGCCGATGTCGCCCACGGTGCGGAGGTGAGCGAGCTGCTGGCGGCGGCGAGCCACATCGCCTTCTCGGCCCCGGCGCTTCGCACCCTCACCGGCGAGGGTCGTCTCGACCGGGCGCTACGCCGGGTCGAGGCGCCCGCGGCGCGGCTGGTCGCGGTCACCGACGGGGCGCGGGGCGTGTGGTGGCGCGAGGGGTCGCGGGTGCACAGGGTGCCGGCGCCGGCGGTCGAGGCGCGGTCGACTCTCGGTGCCGGGGACGTCTTCCACGGTGCGCTCGGCGTCGCGCTGGCCGAGGGCGCCTCGGCCCGCGACGCGGTCGACTTCGCGGCGGTGGCGGCGGCGCTCAAATGCACCCACGACGCCGGATGGGAGGCGATGCCGACGCGCGAGGAGGTGGCGCGGGTTCAGAGGGTGTCCGCGGGATGAAGGCCTGCTGCGAGGCTCGCTGAGCGCACCGGTCAGGACGCAGCGCGCAGCGTCGACGCCTCGCCGAACGGGCGTGGACGGCCGACGCCGTAGCCCTGCGCGTAGTCCACGCCGAGCTCGCGCAACACCGCCAGGATGGCGTCGTTCTCCACGAACTCTGCGATCGTGCGTTTGCCCATCACGTGGCCCATCTCGTTGATCGACTTCACCATCGCTCGATCGATGGGATCGTCGACCACCTCGCGCACGAACATGCCGTCGATCTTCAGATAGTCGACCGGCAGCGTCTTCAGGTATGCGAACGAGGACAGGCCGCTGCCGAAGTCGTCGAGTGCGAAGCAACACCCGAGCGCGCGCAGGGTCACCATGAAGTGCGTGGCGCGCGCGAGATTGGTGATGGCCGCGGTCTCGGTGATCTCGAAGCAGATGCGCTGGGGTGGGATCCCGGTGTGGTCGAACTGGAGGCGGATGAAATCGAGGATGTCGTCGTCGGCCAGGGAATGCCCCGACAGGTTGATCGAGCACAGGTGCAGGCGCGCGAGCATCGACGGCGAGTCGGCGAGGCGTGCGAGCGCGGTCTCGATCACCCAGCGGTCCAGGCGGCCGATGAGGTTGTAGCGCTCGGCCGCCGGCAGGAACAGGCCCGGTGACACCTGACGGCCGCTCTCGTCCTCCATGCGCAGCAGCAGCTCGTAGTGCTCGCCCTCGTCGCTGGCGGTCGGGCCGACGCCGACGATCGGCTGGCAGTCGAGGCGCAGGCGGTGCTCGTCGAGCGCGTGCTGGAGCTTGACCACCCAGCGCATCTCGCGCTGGCGGTCGGCAATCGCCGCGTCGTCCTCGCGGAACAGGTGGACCCGATTGCGTCCGCCGTCCTTCGCCGTGTAGCACGCGCCGTCGGCCGCGCTCAGCACCTCGGACACGCTCGAGCTGGTCGCGGTGACCGGCACCAGGCCGATGCTCGCGCCGACGCGGAACACCTTGCCCTCCCAGTGGAAGCGGAACTCCTCCACGCAGCGGCGCAGTGCCGCCGCGACCACCTGGGCCTGCCCCAACGAGCAGTTCTCGAGCAGCACCCCGAACTCGTCGCCGCCGAGCCGGGCGAGGGTGTCGTTCTTGCGCACCACCTCGCGCAGCACCGAGGCGAGATTGCGCAGCAACTCGTCACCGGCGAGGTGGCCGCAGGTGTCGTTGATGACCTTGAACTGGTCGAGGTCGAGGTAGCACATCGCGTGGACCACGCCCTCGCTCTGGCTGAGCGCCAGCGCGTCCTCGAGGCGCGCCTCGAACTCGCGTCGGTTCGGAAGCCCGGTGAGCGCGTCGCTGCGCGCCTGCTGACTGAGCTGCTCGGACAGGCGATGGGTCTCGGTGATGTCGGTGTAGGTCGCGACCATCCCGCCGTCGGGCACCGGATTGCCGCGCATCTCCACCACCGTTCCGCCGTGGAGCTCGATGACCTGCCGATATGGCTCGCCGCGCCGCGCCAGCGCGAGCTGGCCGGTCACCAGGGACTCGAGCGCCTCGGGATCGATCTCCGCGTCGTCGGCGCCGAGCCGGACCACCCGCTCCAGCGTGTCGCCGGGTGCGAGTGGTGGCACCGGGCTCGGTCGCGAGCCTCCGTCCAGCCCGAGCAACGCGGTGAAGCGCCGGTTGAACGCGACGATCTGCAACCGCTCGTCGACCATGAGGATGCCCTGGTCGGTGTGCTCGAGGATGGCCTCGAGCTGGGCCGACTTCACGCCGAGGGCCCGCTCCGCCTGGCGCCGCTCGCTCACGTCGGTGATCGAGCCGCGTATCAGGCGGCGGCTGGTCGACGGCAGGCGGACCAGGCGGACCTCGGCCGGGAACTCGCGCCCGTCGGCGGTGATGTGGACCCAGTCGAAGACCGGGCATGCGCCGGCGACGGCGTGCTCGAGGTGCTCGCGCGCGGCCGTGGCGGAGGCCTGTCCGTCGGGTTGACGAACCGGGCTCAGGCGGGCCGGGGTCGCCCCCAGCAGGTGGTCGCGATCGAGGCCGAAGAGCCGCACCGCGTTGTCGTTGACGTCGATGAAGCGGCCGCTGTCCATGTCGAGCACCGTGATCGCCTCCGGGGCGGTCTCGATCAGGGTGCGGCAGCGTTCCTCGCTCTCGCGCAGGCGGCGCTGTGCGAGGTGGCTCTCGGTGATGTCGATGACGTTGTGCTGCGTCGCCACCTCGCCGCCCCAGAAGGTGGTGTGGACCACGTTGCGCAGCACCACGATGCTCCCGTCCTTGCGCACCGCGTCGATCTCGTACTCCGATGGCGCGTCCTGCCCGCGCAGCCGCGCGCGCTGGTACTGGCGCATCCGGCCGTGCTCGTGCGGCGCGTAGATGCGCTCGGTGGAGTCGAGCGCGAGGATCTCGTCGGCGGACTGGTAACCGAGGATGCGCGCGTACGACGCATTGGCGAACAGGGGCTTGCGGTGACGGTGGATCAGCACGCCCTGAATCGACCCCTCGACCATGTTGCGAAAGCGCGTCTCGCTCTCGCGCAGGCTCTCCTGGATGCGTCGCTCGCGCCGGCGCTGGGCGACCAGGGCCACGAACGCGAGCCCGAGCCCGAGCGCGCCCGCCAGCTCCAGCCGGGATACCCACCCACCGTTGCCGGTCAGCGGGCGACGCGGATTGACCACCAGGGCGTGGGCGGGGATACGGCTCGGGTCGAGACCGGCGTTGGCCAGCGCCTCGGCGTCGACCACCAGTCGATTGGTCCCGGTGGTCGCCGGCGGGATCGCCGACGGTGCCTCTCCGGCGAGCACGCGGCGGAGCATCCCCGCCGCCTGGCGGCCCTGCTCGTGGAAGCTCACGACCACGCCCCCCACCGCGCCGGCCCCGATTCCGAGCTCGCGCAGCACGTAGACCGGTCCCGGGCTGCTGCGGAGCAGGAGATCGAGGCCGTCGTGGTACGAGCGCACGGTCCCGTCGACGTCTCGGAACGCCGTCAGCCGGAGCACCGCGCGATGGCTGTCGCCGTCGCCGAGCGCCGCCGGGAGCTCCGACCACCGCAGCGCGCCGAGCGAGACGACCCGCAACGAGACCCCGCCGATGGACTCCGGTGCGGCCCGTTGCAGCGCATCGAGGTCGGCGCGCCCGCTCGGCGTGGTGTCGACCACGGCCACCACGTCGCTCAAGTCGGGGTCGAGCTGGCGCATCAACTCGAGCGTCTCGCCGATCGATACCGCCTCGACCACCCCGGTCACCATCGGGTCGGCGCTCGCCGCCAGCGCGCGCTCCACGTCGTTGACCGCCGTGAACACGATCGGCAGGTCGCCGAGGAGGTCGCGGTGCCCGAGCGCGAAGTCCAGCGCGGCGTCGTCGGAGGCGAGGACCGCGTCGTAGCGGGTGCCGGCGGCCATCGCCTCGGCGATCCGGGCCGCAATCCGGTCCTTGTACGACGGCGCGGGGTTGCGCTTGTCGTCGAGGAACTCGGCGTCGATCTCGACCCCGAGCGGGTCGAGCACGTCGAGCACCCCCGACAGCAGGTCGGCGGTGCTGGCGAACGTCGGGTGATAGGCGAACAGCAGCAGAACGCGCTTCCCGGCGAGGCTCGGCTCCGCGCGTACCGGCATCGACATCACGAGCGCGAGCGCGGCCGCGATCAGCGCCGCGCCGACCCATGTGGGCACTCGGTTGTGTCGATCCTGCACGTTCGACGTCCCTTGCGGTGGCGCGTGCGAGCCGCCGGCTGCCGCCGGCCGGGCCGACGTCGGGGCGGGGCGCGCGAGTCACCTCTGCGTCGGCGTATCGGCAGGAGCTGGTCGGGACTTGACGCCGGGCCCGCCGGTCTCAGCCGGTCTGGCGGCGGTGCAGGATGGGCATCTGGTCGAAGTAGGGGCGCACGATCGCGCTGGTCGAGCTCTCGAACGCCTCGAACGGGCCGTCGAAGAACACCCCCCCATCGTGCAGCATCGCCACCCGCGGGCGCAGGCGGCGCAGGAGGTCCTTGTCGTGGGTGATGATGACGGTGGTGCGAGGACCGCCGTCGGGCGCGCCGGCGACGTGGGTGGCATGGATCAGCTCGTGGACCTGCGCCGCGCTGGTGGGGTCCAGACCGGTGGTCGGCTCGTCGAAGAACAGCACGACCGGGCGCATGGAGAGCGCGCGCGCCACCGCGAGGCGCTTGGCCATGCCGCCGGACAGCTCCTCGTGGCCGGTGGCCAGGAAATCCTCGTCGCAGGGCAGCCCCACCGCGGTGAGGACCTCGTGGGCAGTGGCGGCGATGGTGGCCTCGTCGGCGCCGGAGATCTCGCGCATCCACAGCGCGATGTTGTCGAGCACCGTGCCCGAGAAGAGCGCGTTCCTCTGGAAGACCACCCCCCAGTGGGTGTGGACCCGGTCCATCTCGAGCGGGCCGAGCGCGGCGAGATCGCGCAACGGCGCGCCGGCGGCGTCGTGGTCGGCGACGAGGACGCGCCCGGAATCGGGCTCCAGCTCGCCGAGCACGTGCTTGAGCAGCACCGTCTTGCCGCACCCCGAGCCACCGACGATCGCGAGGACGTCACCCAGGCGGACGTCGAGCGAGACGTCCTGGAGCACGACGTGGTCACCGAACGCCTTGCTCAGGTGCTCGATGCGGATCTCCAACGGGGCGCCGGCCGCGCTCATTCGGGACTGACTCGGCGCCGGCAGACTCGGCGGGTGGCCGCCGCTGCGGCTTGCACGCTCAAAGGGTCACCCGCGCGGGCTCAATAGGCCTCGAACATGCGCCGGATCGCTGCCGGATCGCTGGTTCGCGACAGCGCGAGCATCAACAGGACACGCGCCTTCTGCGGCGTCAGGTTGTCGGCCGGCACGGTGTCGCTCGCATGTGCGACCGACGGTGGCACCACGCGGCCGCTCCCGGCGCGCGAGCTCTGCACCACCACCACGCCGCGCTCCCGGGCTCGCTCGAGCGCCTCGCGCTGCAGCGGCGTCACCAGCCCGGGCGCGAAGCCGGCCATCACGATGCCGCGGGCGCCGGCCTCGACCACGGCGTCGACCCCGACCCCGTCGGCTCCGGCGTAGCAGTACACGACGTCGACCCGCGGCAGCTCGTGCAGCTCGGCGACCTCGAACTCGGTGTCGGGCGCATGACGTCGAGTCGGTGACCGGTAGTAGACGATCGCGTCCGGGTCGGCCTGGCCGAGCAACCCGAAGTCGGGCGAGCGGAAGGTCTGCAGCCGGAGCGTGGAGGTCTTGGTGACCTCGCGGGCGCACTGGATCTCGTCGTTGAGCACCACCAGCACGCCCTTGCCGCGCGAGGCCGACGCGCCGGCGGTACGTACCGCGTTGACGAGGTTCAGCCGGCCATCGGTCGACAATGCGGTGATCGGCCGCTGCGCGCCCACCAGCACCACCGGGAAGGGCACGCGAAGCGTGAGGTGGAGGAAATAGGCGGTCTCCTCGAGGGTGGCGGTGCCATGGGTGATCACCAGGCCGTCGAGATGCGGATTGGCGTGCGCGGTGTCGTGGACCGCCCGCGCCAGCGCCAGCCAGTCGGTCGGGCCGAGCGCGGTGCTCGGAAGTGCGACGAACGGCACCGGCACGACCTCGGCCACGCGCTCCAGCTCGGGCACCTCCGCCAGCAAGCCGGGCAGCTCGTGGATGCGCTTGCGCGCGATGTACTCGACGAGCTCCAGCGGGTGCTCGCCGATCGACGAGATGGTCCCGCCGGTGCCGATGATCGCGACTCGGGGCAGCGTGCTCATGTCCGATGATGCTCCCAGTCGGTGCCGCGATAGAGGATTCGGCGCTGCTGCTCCTCCGCCCGGCGATGGAAGTCCACCGCGATCGGGTCGAAGTCCTCGCGCGGTTCCGGCTCGTGCTCGAAGTGACCGAAGGGATCGCGCCCGCGGACCAGCGCCGCGCTGTCCCAATCCGCCGCCACCTGCCGCGCATCGGGCGGGATGTAGCGGATGGCCAGCGCGATGCGCCGGTCGTCGCTGCGGTTGGGGTGCGATGCGTGGGCGATGCGGAAGGCGAACAGCGCCGCCTCACCGGTGCCCACCTCGATGTCGACCGCCGCGTCCTCGTCGACGTCGACCGCGATCTCCTGCCCGCGGGTGAGCATGTTGTGCTCGTGGAAGGTGTCGCGATGCGGCAGGTCCGGCCCGCGGTGGCTACCGGGGATCATGCGCATGCAGCCGCTCTCGACGGTTGCGGGCGACAGCGCCACCCAGACGGTGACGAGCCGGTCGGTATCGAGGCCCCAGTAGTGGCTGTCCTGGTGCCAGGAGACGAAGCTCGGGCTGTGGGCCGGCTTGATCCACCAGTTGGTGGTCCAGCACATGATGTCCGGGCCGATCAGGTCCTCCACCGCGTCCAGGATCCGAGGGTGGCGGATCAGGTCGGCCTGCCACTTGAACAGCAGGTGACTCTTGAACCGTAGCGAGCCCTTGAGCGGGCCGCCGTTGGCGGTCTCCTGCGCCTCGAGCCGGGCACGAATCGCGTTCGCCTGCTCGACCGATAGCACACGGATCGGATCGCAGAAGCCGTCACCACGGAACTGCCGGACGGCGTCCTCGCTCAGCACCTTGCCCAACGCTACGCCCTCCCTCGTTCCGCGACGCGCGGCAGGCAATCCTGACCGCTGACGGGCGCGGCATCAACCGCACCTCGCGCCGTGGACGTTCCCTCGATCCGGGCCAGGTGCTAACGTACAGGCCACGTAAGCCCCATGCCGGCACCCCCTCGGGTACGCTGGCGGGGTGCCGCGCCGGCGGTGAGAGAGGCATTCGAGCCCCCGCCACGGCGCCAATCGCGAGGCCCCGAATGCGCGACCGTGCGCTCCCGGGCGCGGCGGTCAGACGACGATCCGAAGGAGGAGAAGATACCGATGAGAGATTTCACCCTGACTCGACGCGCGATGCTGGCCCGTCTCGGCGCTGCCGGCGCCGCCGCCGCGCTGCCCTGGTCGGCGCGCGCCGCCGGGTTTCCGGAGCGCGCGATCGACATCGTGGTGCCCACCCGCGCCGGTGGCGGCGCCGATCGCTCGCTTCGGGCAATCGCCAACGTGTGGGAGAAGTACCTCGGCCAGAAGGTCGAGCCAGGATTCTTCCCCGGTGCCTCGGGGCAGGTCGGCTACGCGCTCTACACCGGCAAGCGGGATCCGGACGCCTACAGCCTCATCTACGGCAACATGGGGCCGGAGCTGATCGGTTGGGTGCTGCAGAAGCCCGAGTACCGTTTTCCCGAGGACTGGGTCTACTTCTTCCGCACCGACAACGAGCCGACGGTGTGCTTCGTGCGCGCCGAGAGCGAGTTCCAGTCGATCGAGCAGGTGGTCGAGGCGGCCAAGAAGAAGACCCTGACCGTCGGCACCAGCCGCCTGCCGCATCCGGCCTCGATCGGCATCCTCGCCCTCGGCGAGGAGACCGGTGCGAAGTTCAACCTGGTGCCGCTTTCCGGCGGCAACAAGACCATCGCCGGGGTGATGACCGGTGAGGTGGACATCGGCGTCCTCCCCGCCGGCGTGAAGCCGCGTACCGGCAACCAGTCGCGCATCCTGTGCGTGTTCGATCGCAAGAACCCGCTCAAGGACTCGCTCGACGGCGCCCCGACCGCCAACGAGGTGTTCGGCACCAACATCCCGTCGCTCCCGTCCTCGCGCGCCTTCGGTATCCACACCAAGGCGAAGATGGACCATCCCGATCGCCTGGCGGTGCTCAGCGAGTCGCTGAGCAAGACCTTCGCCGATCCCCAGCTCAAGACCGAGGTCGAGAAGGCCAAGGTCGCCTGGGAGACGATCGAGGCCGGCGACGAGGCCGCGTGCACCGAGTACGCCGAGGGCATCATCGCGCTGGCCAAGAAGTACGAGCCGCTGCTCACCGGCAAGGGCTGAGCGCTGCCCGCCGCGCCTCGCGTCACTCACAGCGCGAGGCGCGGCACCGAGTCCACACGCCTCGATGCCACGCCGCAGCGCCCGCCGCGGTCCGGCTCGGTCACCTCGAGAGACGATAGATGGCAACGCGTCGCCGCCGCGAGATCCCGGCGGCCGGTGAGTTCATCATCCCGGTCGCCGCGATCGCCTTCACCGCCTACTACATCTGGTCCGTTCGCGACGGGCCCTGGGAGGCGAAGTTCAGCGCCTACCTGGTCGGCACCGGGCTCATCATCTCGTCGGCGATCTTCCTGCTGACCCGTATCTGGCGCCTGGCGACCACGCATCGCGAGCCGGGTGGTGGCGAGACGCGGTGGTGGCCACCGCGGCCGGTGACCCTACGTCGCCTCGCCCTGCTCGTGTTGACCCTCGGCTATATCCTGGCCATCGACTACGGCGCTGGATTCACGCTGAGCAATTTCGCCTTTCTCACCTGCGGCATCATCTTGCTGTCGGGTGTCGAGCACTGGCTGCGTGCCGCCGGCGTCGCCGCCGCCCTGTCGCTCGGTGGTTATCTGCTCTTCATCGTCGCCTTCCACACCCGTTTCCCGGAAGGACCGTTCGAGCAGTTCATGTCGCGCCTGCTGAGCTGAGGAACGTCGGCCGTGGACCTGCCCTTTCACCTGTTTCCCGAGCTGTTCTGGCACGCGTTCTCGCTGTGGTACGTGATCATCCCCGCGGTGCTGCTCGGCATCATCGTCGGCGCGATCCCCGGCTTCAGTGCCGCCAACACCATCATCATCCTGTTGCCGCTGGCGTTGTCGGTCGACGTCGAGACCGGGCTGGTGTTCATGGTGGCGCTCTACAGCAGCTCGCGCATGGGCGCCGGCATCCCGGCGATCCTGGTGAACATCCCGGGCACCGGCGGTGCCGCGGCGACCCCGCTCGACGGCTACCCGATGACCCAGCAAGGGCGGGCGCCGCAGGCGCTGGCCATGTCGTTCATGGCCTCGACCTTCGGTGGTCTGTTCACCTCCGTGGTGGCGCTGTTCTGTCTGCCGATCCTGACCCAGGTCGTGTACTACGTGCACAGCGTGGAGATGGTGGTGATCATGCTGTTCGGCATGTCGCTGATCGCATCGATCGCCGCCCGCGACCCACTCAAGGGCCTCGTCGCTGGGCTGTTCGGGATGATGCTCGGCGCCATCGGTGCCGACCACATCTACGGCACCCCGCGCGGCACGATGGGATTCCTCGAGCTCTACGACGGGCTGCCGATCATCCCGGCGCTGGTCGGGCTGTTCGCGCTGTCGGAGGCGTTCCTCATCATCGAGGGCGAGTCGATCGTGTCGAAGGCCGGCCGCGATCTGATGGTCAAGGCCGGCTGGGGGCCGACCATCGAAGGCGTGAAGATGACCATCGAGCGCTGGTGGCACGTGGTGTGGACCAGCCTCATCGGCTTGCTGATCGGCATCGTGCCGGGTGCCGGCGCCGGGATCGCTGCCTTCACCGCGTACCAGCAGTCGCGCTTCTTCTCCAAGACCCCGGACCTCTACGGTACCGGTCACCCGGAGGGGCTGATCGCGCCGGAGTCGGCCAACAACGGCGTCACCTCCGGGACCCTGATTCCGCTGCTCGTGCTCGGCCTGCCCGGTGGTCTCACCGCCGCGGTGATGATGATCGTGCTCCAGCTGCACGACGTGCTGCTCGGACCCCAGCTCTTCGTCGAGGATCCGAAGCTTGCCTACGGCGTGATCATGACCATGGCGGTGACCTACATCTTCATGATTCCGACGATCCTGCCGCTCGCGCGGTACATGTCGCGAATCACCCTGGTGTCGACGTCCTACATGACCCCGACCATCCTCTCGTTCACCCTCACCGGCGCCTTCGTCGCGCGTGACTACGCCTTCGACATGTACCTCGCGCTGGTGTTCGGGGCGATCGGCTACGTCGCCCGCAAGACCGGCTTCCACGTCGCGGCGATCCTGATCGGCTGCATCCTCGGGCCGTTGCTCGAGCAGTACTTGCTGCGCGCGATGCGCATCAGCGAGGGCGATCCGATGGTGCTGTTCTCGTCCACGCTCGGCAACGTGTTGTGGGTGCTACTGGTGGTGACCCTGGTCTTCCCCTACCTCTTCGACTGGATGCGCAAGCGCCGGGCGGCGGCGGAAGCGGGCGCGGCGGAGGCGCGATCGTGAGCGTGACGGTGCGGTCGAGCGAGCACTGGGCTCGCAAGGGCGAGGTCGACCTCTACATGTACCGGAAGTGGGTCGACGGCCCGCGGACACGCCCGGTCCTGTTTCTGGTCCACGGCTCGTCGTTCTGTGCTCGCACCGGTTACGACCTCGCGGTGCCGGGGCGCGACGACTACTCGATGATGGACCACTTCGCGCGCGCCGGGTTCGACGTCTGGACCCTGGATCACGAGGGATACGGCCGCTCCACCGTCACCGAGCGCAACTCCGACATCGCCTGCGGTGTCGAGGATCTGCGCGCCGGGATGGAGGTGGTCCGACGCGAGACCGGGGTCGACCGCGCGATGCTCTACGGCGCATCGTCCGGGGCACTGCGCGCGGCGGCCTACGCCGCGGCCGAGCCGGCGCGTGTCGAGCGCCTGGTGCTCGACGCCTTCGTGTGGACTGGTGAGGGCTCGCCGACGCTCGCCAAGCGTCGCGAGCAGCTCGACTTCTGGCGCAGCAACAGCCGCCGGCCGGTGGACCGCGCCTTCTTCCACAGCATCTTCAATCGCGACAAGCCGGGCACCTCGGAGCCGGCGGTGGCCGAGGCGCTGGCCGACGCCGAGCTCGCGCTCACCGACTCGGTGCCGACCGGCACCTACCTCGACATGTGCGCGAATCTGCCGGTGGTCGACCCGACCACCATCCACTGCCCGGTCCAGATCGTGCGTGGCGAGCACGACGGCATCGCCACCGAGGACGACCTGCTCGCCTTCTACCGGCGGCTGCCGACGAAGGACAAGCACTTCGTGGTGCTCTCGGGGCAGGCGCACGTGGGACCGCTGGGGCTCAACCGGCATCGTTTCTGGCACGTGATTCGCGCGTTTCTCGAGCTCGCGCCCGGGCGCGGCTGAGACCGCGCCGAGCGGCGTCGCGAGGCACCTCGGCGCGGCTGGCGCGGTGGGAGGAGGCGGATGAACAGACGACGACTCGGTCGGCAGGGGCTCGAGGTCTCCGCGCTCGGGCTCGGCTGCATGGGCATGTCGATGTCCTACGGGGTGCGCGACGACGCGGAATCGACCGCCACCATCCATCGCGCGCTGGACCTCGGGCTCGACTTCCTCGACACCTCCGACGCCTACGGCGCGGGACGCAACGAGAACCTCGTCGGAGCGGCGATCGCGGGGCGCCGCGAGCAGGCCGTCGTCGCCACCAAGTTCGGGAACCTG
Source organism: Ectothiorhodospiraceae bacterium (assembly GCA_024234875.1). Lineage (GTDB taxonomy): Bacteria > Pseudomonadota > Gammaproteobacteria > HK1 > HK1 > JACKNM01. The sequence continues at coordinate 135,831 of JACKNM010000010.1, forward strand.
CGTCGGGCGGACGCCGAGCGCACCGTCGATGGTCGTCCGGAGTCGGTGGTGGCGTTCTGCGACGCGAGCCTCACCCGCCTCGGGATCGAGACGATCGACCTCTACTACCAGCACCGCGTCGACCCCTCGGTCCCGATCGAGGACACGGTCGGCGCGATGGCGCGGCTGGTGGAGGCCGGGAAGGTGCGTTACCTGGGCCTCTCCGAGGCCGGCCCCAGCACCATCCGCCGCGCTCATGCGGTGCACCCGATCAGCGCGCTGCAGACGGAGTACTCGCTGTGGACGCGCGACGTCGAGACCGAGATCCTGCCGTTGTGCCGGGAGCTCGGTATCGGCTTCGTGGCCTACAGTCCGCTGGGGCGCGGCTTCCTCAGCGGCGCCATCCGCAAGCCCGGCGATCTGATCGAGGGCGACCGACGCCACGATCACCCGCGCTTCCACGCCGAGAACATGGCGCGCAACGTGAAGCTGCTCGATGCGCTGGACGAGATGGCACGGTCGCGCGGCGTGACGCCGGCACAAGTCGCGATCGCCTGGGTGCTCGCGCAGGGTGACGACATCGTGCCCATCCCCGGCACCAAGCGGCGCACCTATCTCGACCAGAACATCGGCGCCCTCGACGTCGACCTGTCCGCGAGCGATCTCGCGCGGCTGCGCGCTGCCTTTCCGCCAGGCGTGACCGCGGGGACGCGGTATCCGGAGAAGCAGCTCGGCGGACTCGGGATCTGACGTCAGATCTGCCCGCGTTCCAGGCCCTCGAGGACCGAGCGGGCGCGGGCGCGAACCGCATCGAGGTCCGACAGCCGTTCCAGGTTTCGCAGCATCGGGCGCATGCGGTGGTTGCCCTCGAAAGCCGCCGCATTGCGTGCGAGGAAGTCCCAGTAGAGGGTGGTGAACGGGCAGGCGTCGTCACCCTGGCGGCGATTCGGGCGGTAGCGGCAATCGCCGCAGGCGTCCCCCATGCGGTCGAGATAGGCGCCGCCGGCGGCATAGGGCTTGGTCATCATCCGCCCGCCATCGGCGTGCAGCGCCATGGACACGACGTTGGGCAGCATCACCCACTCGGCGCCGTCGACGAACGAGCGATGCATCCACTCCACGAGCTGGCGTGGCTCCACCGCGGCGAGCAGACAGAGGTTGCCGAGGACCATGAGGCGCTGGATGTGGTGCGCGTACCCGTGGTCGTGGACCGCGTCGAGTGCGGCGCGCACACACGCCATCTCGGTGCGCGACCGATCGTGGAACGCCGCCGGCAGATCGCGCACGGCGCCGAGAGCGTCGGCGGCGCGGTACTCCGGCATCCACAGCCAGTACACGCCCCACACGTACTCGCGCCAGCCGATGACCTGACGGATGAACCCTTCCGCGGAGGCGATCGGCACCTTGCCGGCGCGCCACGCCGCCTCGACCGCGTCGCAGACCTCGGCCGGCCGGAGCAGGCCGAGGTTCAGGTAGGGCGAGAGCAGCGAGTGCGCGAGATGCCAGGAGCGCCCCGTCATCGCGTCCTGGTGCGGACCGAAGCGCGGCAGGCAGTGGGTGACGAAGTGCTCGAGGCGGGCCAGCGCGCCCTCGCGCGTGGTCGCCCAGGTGCCGTCGGGTGGCGCACCGACGGCATCGTCCGGCATCGCGGCCATCACCTCGGCGTCGAGTGCGTCCGGCGGCGTCCGTGGTGGCTCGGGCCACCTCGTTGCAGGCCCGGGCGGGGGCTCGCGGTTGTCGTGGTCGTAGTTCCACCGCCCACCCGCCGGTGCGTCGCCATCCATCAGATAGCCCAGCCGACGCCGCTGCCAGCGATAGAAGTCCTCCATGCGCAGTCGGGCGCGTCCGTCGGCCCATCTGGCGAAGTCCTCGTGGTGGCACAGGAAGCGGTCCGAGCGAAGCAGCTCGACGCCGAGCGCGCGCAGACGCGCCTGCGCGGCCCACGACATGGGCTCGGTGGCGCGTACCCGAGCCGGTCGAAACGCCTCGCGGTGGGCCGCGAGCCCGGCTGCGAGCGTCGGCGCGGTCCGGTGGTCGACCTCGAAGCCCTCGTCGCGCAGTCGGCGCGCGAACCGACGCATCGCCGCCAGCACCAGGTGCAGGCGCTGGCGGTGCCAGCGGCGGCCCTCGATCGCAGCGCGGCTCTCGACCAGCAAGATGCGCGTCACGCCCGGCCGCGCATCGGCCAGCGCCGGCGCCTCGCGGTCGAGCTGGTCGCCGAGGATCCATGCCGACTCGCCGGCGGTCGGCTCGCGATCGCCGGCCTCGACTCGGCGCCCTGCCTTCTCGTCGGCCATCGCGGCAATCTACATCGACCGCGCGCCCCGCTGCGCCGCCGCAGGTAGAGTCGAGGGACTTCCCGGTCGACCACCGAGCGAGGACTGACATGCGAACGAAGGCGGCGAGTGTCGGGAATGTGTCCCACACGGCCAGCGTGCTCTGCGTGTTGGGGCTGGTGCTTCTCACCCTGTCGTGGGCGACGGCGCGTGCCGATACGCAGGCGTGGGCCGCCCTCGCGCGGCCGGGCCACGTCGCGCTGATGCGTCACGCGCTGGCGCCGGGCTTCGGGGATCCGCCCGAGTTCACCCTCGGTGACTGTGCCACCCAGCGCAATCTCTCCGCCGAGGGACGGGAGCAGGCACGGCGGATCGGGGCTGCGCTGCGCGACCGAGGCGTCGTCCTCGACGCCGTCTACTCGAGCGAGTGGTGCCGCTGCCTGGAGACCGCCGAGCAGCTCGGCATGGGCCCGGTCGAGCCGCTACCCTCGCTCAACTCGTTCTTCTCCGACCGCGCCCAGGAGCAACCGCGCACTGCCGCCACCCTCGACTTCCTCCGTCGACGAGCCGACCGCGGCCCGATGATGTTGGTGACCCATCAGGTCAACATCAGTGCGTTGACCGGCGCCGGCACCAACTCCGGCGAGATCGTGGTGGCGGCGATCGAGCAGGATCGGCTTCGACTCGTCGGGCGCATCACCGTCGTTCCCGACTGAGAGGGTGTCAACGGCACCAGCGCCTCGCTCTGGCTCGAGGGCGCGGATCGTGCTAAATCGCGGTCTCGACGATGCGCCAGGGGGGCCCATGTCCGAGACGAGCGAGCCGGTCGAGTACACGCTCGGCGCGGACGACACCATCGAGGCGGCGAACCCGGCGTTCTGGCGCTTCGCCAGCGCGAACGAGGCCACCCTGACCGAGCGCGACGTGCTCGGCACGAGTCTGTTCCGGTTCATCGCGGACACGGCGACGGCCCAGGTCTACCGCGCGCTCCATCGCTGTGTGCGCGAGACGGGCAGGCCGCTGGTCCTACCCTACCGCTGCGACTCCCCCGAGCGCCTGCGCGGACTCGAGATGGTGATCTCGCCGCTCGCCGACTCGCGGCTGCTGATTCGCAACCTCACGCGGCGGATCGAGCGCCGCCCGGGTGGTCGGGCCGTGCGTCTCGCCCACGGTCGGGCGGCGGGCGGTCGCCGCCCGTACCACCCGATGTTGCGGTTCTGCAGCATCTGCAATCGAGGCGCGGTCAGTCGCGACGGGTGGATGGAGCTACACGATCTGGTCTCGAGTGAGTTCGAGCGTTTCGCCGGCGAGCCGATCGCCGCGGTGACCCAGCCCTGCTCGCATTGCATCGGTGAGCTCGTCGACCGGGCCGACTCGTGCCTGCGCGGGTGTCGGGAGGCGTCGGGCAACGCCGTCGACATGCACCGCCGCCTGGCCCGGCTGAGCCGCGAGCTGGAGCACCTGCGCCGCCGGGCCTCGGTGGCCGGCTGAGCCGCGCCGCCTCCGCCCCCACCGCCACACGATGAGCTCGCGCCACTCGAGGAGGCCACCTTGGCAGATCTCTCCCTGACCGCCGCGTTCGGTGACTACGACCGGATCGCGCCGCTGCGCGACCAGCGCATTCGACCGGCCGGCATCGATCTCCGGGTGCTGACGCTCGGACCGTCGGCGATCTTCCAGCGCATGGTCGACCACCTCGAGTTCGACGTCGCCGAGATGTCGATGGGAACGCTCGCCTACCTGGTCGACCGCGGCGAGGCGAGATTCAGCGCCATTCCCGCGTTTCCGAGCCGCGTCTTCCGCCACTCCATGGTCTACGCCAACGTCGACTCGGGCATCGAGCGACCGGAGGACCTCAACGGCAAGCGGATCGCGATCCGGGAGTGGGGGATGACCGCGGTGGTGTGGATCGTCGGCATCCTCGCCGACGAGCACGGGCTCGATCTGCGCTCGATCGACTGGGTCGCGGCGATTCCACCGCGCGTGCCGATCCCGATGCCCGACGGAGCGCGGATCCGCTACATGGCCGCGGGGGAGAACCTCTCCGACATGCTCGAGTCCGGGGCGGTCGACGCCGCCCTGATCCATCAGGTGCCAGGCTGCTTCGCGGCCGGATCACCGCGCGTGCGGCGGGTGTTCGCCGACTACGGCGCGGCCGAGCGGGCGTACTGGTCGCGAACCGGCATCCATCCGATCATGCACACCACGGTCATTCGCGACGACGTGCTGGCCCGCGACCGCTGGGTGGCGGCGAGCTTGATGGAGGCGATGGAGGCCGCACGCCGGCATGCACTCCACGAGATCCTCGAGACCGGAACCCTCGCCGCCATGGTGCCGTTCCTGCCCTCGGTGATGGACGAGACGCGGGCCCTGCTCGGCGATGACTTCTGGCCCTACGGCGTCGAGCGCAACCATGCGACGCTCGACCGCCTGCTCGCCTACGCGCAGCAGCAGGGGCTGACGCGCCGGCGCCTGCAGCCGGAGGCGCTGTTCCTGTGACCGTGCCCGGCCGCGGGGCTTGACGTCCGCTCCCGGGGCGGGGAGGCTCCGACGGGTCTCGCCGTGGAGACCCGCCAGGAGAGCGAACGATGATCGTGACCACCACTCCCAACATCGAGGGCCGCAGGATTCGCGAGTACCGCGGCGTCGTCACCGGTGAGGCCATCCTCGGCGCCAACATCTTCCGTGACCTCTTCGCCGGCATTCGCGACATCATCGGTGGGCGCTCCGGTTCCTACGAGAAGGAGTTGCGCAAGGCCCGCGAGATCGCCCTGGCCGAGCTCCAGGAATCCGCCGGGGAGCTCGGAGCCAACGCGGTGGTCGGGATCGACCTCGACTACGAGACCGTCGGTGGTCAGGGGAGCATGCTGATGGTGACGGTGAGCGGCACCGCGGTGGTGGTGGAGTGACCCGGTAGCGCCGGCGCCTCTGATAACATCGCGCCCCACCGAGCAGGTCGCGCCGCCCGCACCGGTGGCGCACGGGATGTCGACGTGACGGGGGAGCGCGCGATGGGAGCTTTGGACGGAAAGGTCGCCTGGATCACCGGAGCGGGCACCGGAATCGGCGAGGCGACGGCGATGTGCCTCGCCGAGGCCGGGGCACTGGTCGTGCTCTCCGGGCGTCGCGCCGAGGTGCTCGAGTCGGTGGCGGCGAGCGTTCGAGATGCTGGTGGACGCGCGGAGGTGGCGGTGCTGGACGTCGCCGACGCCGAGGCCTGCGTCACGGCAGCGACTGGCATCGCCGCGCGCCACGGTCGCATCGACATCCTGTTCAACAACGCGGGCATCAACGTCTCGGCACGGCACTTCGACGTGCTGAGCCCGGCGGACTGGACCGCACTGGTGCAGGTGAACCTGAACGGCGCGTTCTACTGCGTGCATGCGGTTCTCCCGACGATGCGCGCCCAGGGTGACGGGCTCATCGTCCACACCGCGTCGATGGCCGGCAAGCGTCACGGTTATGTCAGCGGGCCGGCGTACTCGGCGTCGAAGCACGGCATGGTGTCGTTGAGTGCCAGCATCAACATCGAGGAGGGCCGGTACGGGATCCGCTCGACCGTGATCTCGCCGGGCGAGGTGGCGACGCCGATCCTCGACCGCCGTCCGAGCCCGGTCTCGCCGGAGGAGCGCGCCCGCGCGTTGCAGCCCGAGGATCTGGCGCGCACCGTGCTCTTCGTCGCGACGATGCCGCCCCGGGCCTGCGTGAACGAGATCGAGATCACCCCCACCGTCAATCGCCTCAACGCGACCATGTTGGGGGAGCGCTGATCGCGGACATCGTCCCCGCGATCCGTCGTCCACCAGGAGTCAGCACCGATGAGCCAGTCCCGCCCGACCGTTCCCGTGCGCGGAGTGTTCCCGATCGCGCCAACCCCGTTCACCGACGACGGTGACATCGACGTCGAGGGCCAGCGGCGCGTGCTCGACTGCATGATCGACCAGGGCGTCGACGGCATCTGCATCCTCGCCAACTATTCCGAGCAGTTCCTGCTCTCCGATGCGGAGCGCGAGATGCTGCTCGATCTGTGCATGGAGCACGTGGCGGGCCGGGTGCCGGTGATCGCGACCTGCAGCCACTTCAGCACCCGAATCGCCGTCGAGCGCGTACGCCGAGCCGAGGCCGCGGGCGCGGCGATGGTGATGATGATGCCGCCCTACCATGGCGCGCTGCTTCGCGCCGACGACCTGGGCGTGCTCGAGCACTTCGCCGCCATCGACGACGCCCTCACCATCCCGATCATGGTGCAGGACGCGCCGCTCAGCGGCGTGAACCTGTCGGTGTCCCTGCTGGCGCGGATGGCGGAGGAGCTCGGGAACGTCTCGTTCTTCAAGATCGAGACCCCTCAGACCGCCGGGAAGCTGCGTGCCCTGCTCGACGCCGCGTCGGATGCGGTGAAGGGGCCGTTCGACGGCGAGGAGTCGATCACCCTGATCGCGGACCTCGACGCGGGCGCCACCGGCACCATGCCGAGCGCACTCGTCCCCGAGCTCATCAAGAAGGTCGTCGACGCCTATCTTGACGGTCGGCGTGACGAGGCCGTCGCGCAGTACGCGCACATCCTGCCCACCATCAACTACGAGAATCGGCAGTGTGGTCTGCGCGCGACCAAGGCGGCCATGGTCGAGGGCGGGGTCATCCAGAGCGAGGCGGTGCGCCATCCGCTCACCCCGCTCCACCCGGCGACCCGGGCTGGATTGATGGAGTTGCTGCGCGCGCTGGATCCCGTCGTGCTGCGCTGGGGGCACTGAGAGCCTCCGAGGCCCGCGGCTGCGCGATCGAGCGGCGCGCTGCCCGCATCCTCGCGTCGGGGCTCGACCGACGCTGCGCGGGGTCGCGCGCGACGCGCCGTGATGACCTTGCGAGATTCGTGGGCGAGCATCGAGCCGTGCCGTCGCGATCGGGCGCGGCAGTGGCTGGTCGAGGAGGCCTTCGATGGGCGATCCGAGCACGAATCCCGACGGCGACCTGCTCGCTGAGTTGACCGCGCGCCTGCGATCGGTGGTCGATGTCGCGGATCGGGTCCACGGGCTGACCCGTCGCCGCTTCCCTCGCTGCTTCGTCGGCGAGGAGGCGGTGCGGTGCATGGTCGAGCGCGGGATGGCGAGCGACGCCGGCGAGGCGGTGCGCATCGGTCGACTGCTGGTGCAGGGTGGGTGTCTGCATCACGTGCTGCGCGAGCACGACTTCGAGGACGCCTACCTGTTCTACCGGTTCGCCGCCGACGAGTCGCATGGCGAGGCGGGCCGGGACGCGTCCGGCGCCACCGTGAGCTGGGCCGACCTCCTGCCCGGTGGCTCGGCGGGGGACGACCGGGACGATTCGCTCCAGCCGGCGATTCCCGAGCGCGATCCGCGTCTGGCGGAGCTCGCGCAAGACGTGCTCGACGAGATCGGCGTGAGCCCGCTCGATGCCCACAACGTCCGACTCCTCGATCACGTCCATCCCAAGCACTGGAAGGCGCCCACCGCCGCCGAGCGCTACAACCTCGTGGTGATCGGCGCCGGGGCGGGTGGCCTGGTGAGCGCCGCGGCCGCGGCAGGGGTCGGCGGTCGGGTGGCGCTGATCGAGTCGCACCTGCTCGGCGGGGACTGTCTCAACGTCGGCTGCGTGCCGTCGAAGGCACTGCTGCGCAGCGCCAAGGCGGTGGCCGCGGTGCGCGCGGCATCGGCGCTCGGCGTGCGGGTGAGCGGTGAGGTGTCGGTCGACTTCCCGGCGGTGATGGAGCGCATGCGGCGTCTGCGCGCCGACATCGCCCCGCACGATTCCGCGACGCGCTTCGCCGAGGAGCTCGGGATCGACGTCTTCATCGGCCGCGCCGCGTTCACCGCGCCCGACACCGTCGAGGTCGGCGGCCAGCGACTGCGGTTCGCGCGTGCCATCGTCGCGACCGGCGGCACCGCCGCGATTCCGGATATCCCGGGCCTCGACGGCATTCCCCATCTCACCAACGCGACGGTGTTCAACCTGACGGCGTTGCCGGCGCGGCTCTGCGTGCTCGGAGCGGGTCCGATCGGCGTCGAGCTCGCGCAGTGCTTCGCACGGTTCGGCGCCCGGGTGACGGTGATCGGTCGCGATCGGACGATTCTCCCGCGCGAGGACGTGGACGCCGCCGACGTGGTGGCCGCGGCCCTCGTGCGAGACGGTGTCGAGCTCCGCCTCGGCATCACGCCCACTCGCTTCGAGCGCGACGGTGACGGCGTCGCGGTGTCGCTGCCGGATCAGGCCGCGCCGCTGCGGTTCGACGCGGTGCTGGTCGCCGCCGGGCGCAAGCCCGCGGTGGCCGGGCTCGGCCTGGAGGCCGCCGGGGTGGCGTTCGACGCGCGCGCGGGTGTGCAGGTCGACGATCGGTTGCAGACCACGAACCCACGGGTGTACGCGGTGGGTGATGTCGCGAGCCGCTACCAGTTCACCCACATGGCGGATTTCATGGCTCGCGCCGCAGTGCGCAACGCGCTGTTCTTCGGCCGCGAGCGCGTGTCGAGACTGCTCGTCCCGTGGGCGACGTATACCGATCCGGAGATCGCACACGTCGGGCTCTATCCACGTGACATCGAGTCGCGCGGGATGGCATTCGAGACCTATCGCCGCGACTTCGCCGAGGTCGATCGCACCCGCCTCGACGGCGAGACCGAGGGCTTCGTCAAGATCCACGTCGAGCGCGGGTCCGATCGCATCCTCGGTGCCACCATCGTCGGCGCGCATGCGGGTGAGATGATCGGCGAGATCGCGCTCGCAATGCGCAGTGGGACCGGTCTCGGCGCGCTCGCGAGCGTCATCCATCCCTATCCGACCGCGTCGGAGGCGATTCGTCAGTGCGGTGACCTCTACAACCGCACTCGGCTGACCCCGACGGTGAAGGCGATCTTCGAGCGCCTGCTCGCGTTCCAGCGCCGCTGATCCTCACCTCGAGCCGCGGTCTCCCCGCGAGGCGTCGCATCAGTCCGACATCGACGGCGTCCTGGTCGATGCTCACCGTGCCCGGCCGCGACAGGCATCGGGCATTCGGTGCCATGTCGCCGTCTCGTTCTCCCTGCCAACGTTCGCTCCCGTGGGCGGTCTCGCCGGCTCGATGCGGAGCCCGCGGGTCCCGAACGCGGATCAACGCAGGGAGCAGACGATGGACCGTCGAATCACCATGCCCCGCCACCGCCGCTGGTCGAGCTGGACCACGGCCCTCACGGTGTTGCTGGTCGCCCTGTCCGGCGGCGGCGCGCGCGCCGGGGTCATCGCCGGCTCGGTTCCGGACGGCTTTGCGGTCGACGCCGTGGGCGCCGCCACCTACAGCATCTCGATCGAGGTACCGCCCGGTCGGCACGGCTTCCAGCCCGAGCTCGGCCTCGCCTACTCGAGTCACGCGGGCGACGGCCTGGTGGGGCTCGGCTGGTCCCTGATCGGCCTGGCCGCGATCCATCGGTGTCCGGCCACCGTCGAGCACGACGGTGCGCGCCGCGGCATCACGCTGATGCGAGAGGATGCGCTGTGCATCGACGGCGATCGGCTCGTTCTGGTCGACGGGACACACGCCGCGGACGGCGCCGAGTACCGCACCGCGATCGACCGGCTGATGCGTGTGCGAGCCCATGGCGCACAGGGCGAGGGCCCGCAATGGTTCTCGGTCGACACCCATGACGGGCTCACGCTCACCTTCGGCGCGAGCGCGGATTCGAGAATCGAGGGAGCGTCCGACGGGACGGTCCGGGTGTGGGCGCTCACCGAGGCCACCGATCCCTTCGGCAACCGGATTCGAGCGACTTATCACGAGGATGCGTCGGCCGGGGAGTACTACCCGGTCCGGCTGGAGTACGTGTTCGACGATGCGGGGCGGCCGCTGGCGACCGTCGAGCTCGACTACGAGAGCCGCCCCGACGCGTCGCCGCAGTACCTCGCCGGGGAGCGGTTGGTGCAGACGCGTCGACTGGCGCGGATCCGCACGTCGGCCGACTCGACCCCGGTGCGAGACTATCGGCTGAGCTACGCCGCCCATGGCGCGCGCGAGCGCTCGGTGCTGCGCTCGGTCTCGCTCTGCGACGCCGCGGGCGACTGCATGGTGCCCTGGACCTTCGACTGGAGCACGCCGGCGTCCGGGCGCGTCGGCGTGGCGACGTCGAGCGTTCCCTCCACCACCTGGGACGTGCGAGCGCGTGCGCGTCACCTCGGTGACTTCGACGGTGATGGTCGAGTCGACGTCGCCTTCGTCGGCATGCACGGGGACGGGAGCATCGACGTCCTCACCGCGCTATCGCTGGGCGACGGCCAGTTCTCGCCGCTCGTCCACAGCGTCGCTCGCGACGTCGGGAGCATCGGCGAGGCCACCACCGTGGTCGCGGACTTCGACGGCGATGCCCGTGCGGACCTGGCGTGGGTCGAGACCACCACGGGCGCCGGGGTCCGAATCCACGTATCGCTCGCCATCGGTGCCGGTCGCTTCGCACCGGCGCGCGTCGACGTCCCGGTGAGCATCGGTGACTACTCCGAGTACGAGGCGTTGGTCGGCGAGTTCGACGGCGACGGGCGCGCCGATGTCGCGTTGATCCGCGCACCGGATCAGGCCGGTCTTCACGTGTACACCGTCCGCTCGCGCGGTGACGGGACCTTCGGCCCGGTGCAGTTCAGTCAGCCGCGCCCGAGCGGGACGTTCGGCGCATTCTCCGTCCTCACCGGTGACTTCGATGCCGACGGCATCACCGACCTGGCCTGGGTGAGTCCCTTCCACCAGGGTGGGTTGCGTGCCTATCTCTCGCTCGGTGACGGCGTCGGAGGCCTCGGTCCAGCCGTCTGGAACGCGCCGCGCACCGCCGGGGACTTCTCGCGCTACGCGCCCGTCGTGGGTGACTTCAACGGTGACGGCGCGACGGACCTGGCCTGGACGCGTGGCACGGAGGGCGCAGGCCTGCGCACCTATGTCGCACTCTCGCTCGGCAACGGTCGACTCGCGAGCGTGACATGGTCTGCGCCGCGCACGTCCGGTGATTTCACCGAGTACACCCCGGTCGTGGGGGATTTCGACGGCGATGAGCTCGCCGACATCGGATGGCTGGCGCAGCGCAAGCGTGTCGGCACCCGTGTCTACGTCAGCCGGTCGCTCGGCAACGGCCGTATGGGATCGGCCACGTACAACGCTCCCGTGCAGTCGGGTGACTACGAGGCCTTCCGGCCGATCGTCGGGGACCTCGACGGGGATGGTCTCGCCGACGTCGGCTGGGTCGAGCAGCCCGCGGGATTCGGTGTGCGCACCCTCGGTGCACTCGCGGCTCCCGGGGGCGCGCGAATCGTGCGCTTCTCGGCCGGGGACGGCCGTAGCCACGCCGTGGCGTACGCCCCACTCAGCGATGCCGCTGCCTACACCGTGGAGCGGGTGGATCCGGGCGTTGCCGCGCCGCTCCAGGGCGCGCTTCACGTGGTGGCCACGGTGGCCAGCGACGACGGCACCGGCGGCGAGGCAATCAGCCAGTACCACCATGTCGGTGGTCGCGTCGGACGTGGTGGTGAGGGCTTCCTCGGATTTCGCTCGGTCGCGGCCTACGACGCCGCCAGCGGGCTGATCACGACCACGACGTATCGCCTGGATCCGCCGTTCGTGGGTCGCCCGCTCCGAAGCGAGATCACCATGCTCGACGGCAGACTGATCTCGAGCAGCTCGAGCGAGTGGGCGTTGGCACCGACCGCGACCGGACGGTCGAAGCTGCCCTACGTCAGCACCGCGCGCGAGGTGCGCCACGACCCCGACCGCGCCGGTGCCGAGCCGCTCGCCACCACCACGGTGCGAACCACCGTCGACGAGTTCGGCAATCCGCTGAGTCGACTCTCGGTGGTCGAGGGCGGCGGGCTTCGCCACGAGGAGCTGGTGCAGACGACGTTCGACAACGACGTGTCTCGCTGGCGTCTCGGTCTGGTTCGGCACAGCGCGCGGACGAGGAGTCAGCTCGGTGCGATGCCGCGCACCACGCTATCGACCTACGCGCACGATCCGCTCACCGGAGCGGTCGTCCGCGAGACGATCCAGCCCCTCGGCGAGAATCCGCTGACCCGCGTCCATGCTCACGACCGATTCGGCAACCAGATCGCGTCCACCGTCAGCGCGCCGGACATCGAGCCGCGGACCACGCAGGTAGCCTTCGACCCGAGCGGGCGCTTCCCCAGTGCGCTGACCGACGCGCTCGGCAATGTCGAGCATCGTGTGCACGAGCCCGGCCACGGCAACGTGGTCGAGGCGACCGACCCCGACGGTCGCGTCACCTACCGGTCGTACGACGGTCTCGGCGCCCTGGTGCAGGAGATCCACCCCGACGGCACGCGCACGCGAATCACCAGGATCGACTGCTCCGGCGTCGGCGTGACATGCCCGGCCAACGCGGTGTCACGCGTCGAGACCACGCGCGACGGTGCCCCGGCCCGAGTGGTGCTCCACGACCGGCTCGGCCGCGAGATCCATGCCCTCACCCAGGGGTTCGACGGGCGCATGGTGGCCGTGGACACCATCTACGGCTCTCGAGGGCAGGTCGCGCGGCAATCGCTGCCGCACTTCACCGACGAGGCGGCCCTGTGGGTTCGATTCGAGCACGACGCGCTCGGGCGGTCGACCCGGGTCGTGCGTCCGGACGGCACCTCCACCTCGATCGCCTACGACGGACCGCGCACCGTGACCACCGATGGATCGGGCCGAGCTCGTAGCCGAACCGTCGACGCTCTCGGTCGTCCGACCTCCACCACCGATGCATCGGGTCAGGTCCTTCGCTTCGAGCACGACGTCGATGGTCGTGTGGTGCGGGTGATCGACCCGATGGGCAATGTGACCTCGATGGACTACGACGGTTGGGGAAACCGGCGATCGATGTCGGATCCCGACATGGGGGACTGGCAGTACGTTCACGACAGCCTCGGGCAACTGCGCTCTCGGGTCGACGCCAAGGGTCAGACCGTCACGCAGGTCTTCGATCGATTGGGTCGTCTGGTGCAGCGGGTGGAGAGCGAGGGCAGCACCACCTGGCAGTACGACCCCGTCGGTGCCACCGGTCGACTGAGCCGCGTCCAGGCACCGGGCGGCGTCACCATCACCCACGACTACGATGGATTGGGCCGGCCGATTCGCACCCGGACGACGATCGCTTTCGAGCACTTCGAGACGGAGCGCCGCTACGACGCATTCGGCCGGCTCGCGAGCATCGTCTATCCGAGGAGCGGCGGACATCCCACGGGGCTGACGGTGCTGCACGCGTACACCGGAACCGGCTGGTTGCGGAGCGTGAGTGCGCCGGACATCCAGCCCACGCCTCTGTGGTCGGCGGAGGCGATGGATGCGCGTGGCATGGTGCTCAGCGCCCGTCTGGGCAATGGAATCGTGACATCACGGGAGCACGATCCGGCCACCGGCGTGGTGCGCGCCATTCAGTCCATCGGTCCGGGGGCGAGCCGAGTCCAGGATCTCGCCTACGTGTTCGACGCGGCCGGCAATCTGACACGCCGTGAGGATCTCGGAGCGGGCCGCCATGAGCGCTTCGAGTACGACCTGCTCGATCGCCTCACCGGGGTCGTGCTGGGCGACGCGAGCCTCGGCGAGCTGTCACGGACCGACTTGCGATACGACGCCCTCGGCAACCTGATCTGGAAGTCCGACCTCGGCGCCATCACCTATGGCTCGGGCCTCAAGGGTCCGCATGCACCGGACGGGCTCGACGGTCATGTCTATCGCTACGATGCGAACGGCAACGTGCTCGAGGCCGCCGATCGTGGCGTGACCTGGTCGTCGTTCAACAAGCCGGTCCGGCTCACCGGCCCCGGCGCATCGAGCGAGTTCCTCTACGGACCCGATCGCCGGCGTGTGCTGCACGTGATCGACGATCACGAGGGGCGGCGAGAGATCCGCTACGTCGGAGGCCTGCTCGAGCACGTGGCTCACCAGGACGGGTCGCGCGAGCATCGATACCACATCCGCGCCGGCTCCCAGGCCGTGGTCTACACCGTACGCGGCCCGGGGCGCGGCACGCTGCGCTATCTTCACGCCGATCACCTCGGCTCGGTCGACACCGTGACCGACGAGGAAGGCGTCGTCGTCGAGCGGCTCTCGTACGACGTGCTCGGCGCCCGCCGCGAATCCGACTGGGGCGACGCGAAGGCTCCGATCGTCGGCAACGAGACTCCCCGCGGATTCACCGGGCACGAGCACTTGGATGCGCTCGGCCTGGTGCACATGAACGGTCGGGTCTACGACCCTCGGCTCGGACGATTCCTGAGTCCGGACCCGTTCGTGCAGTTTCCGGAGAACCTCCAGGGCCTGAACCGCTACGCCTACGCGCTCAACAACCCGCTCGCCTATACGGATCCGAGCGGCTACTCGCTCTCTGGCCTCTTCCGCAGCGTGGTCCGACCGGTGAGCCGCCTCGTCCGCGGCGTGAGCCGCCTCGCGCGCGGCATCGTGCGCGGCCTCGGCGTCCGCACCATCGCCGCCATCGCCATTGCCTCGATCAACCCCGCCTCGTGGGCCGCCGCCTTCCAACTCGGCGGATCAGCCGTACTGGGCGCCGCAACTCAAGGCTTCGCGGCGGGATTGGTGGCGAGTGGGGGGGATGTTCGCGAAGCACTCCTCGGCGGGATCGCCGCCGGAGTTCTCGCCGGGCCGGTTCATGCACTGCCCGCGGGGGCTGGCAAGATCTTCGCCCACGGCGCCGTAGGTGCGGTACGAACCGCCGCATCGGGAGGACGTTGGTCGAGCGGCTTCCTCGCAGGAGCCTTCTCGAATCTGGCTGGCTCCCTCGGCGCCTACGAAGCTTTCGGTCGCGGAACCACGTATGCCAGTCGTTTGGGCAACGCTTTCGCCGCAGGCGCGGTTGGGGGTGTTGCATCGACGCTCGCGGGTGGAAGCTTCATGCAGGGTGCTGCGGTCGGAAGCCTTGGAAGGATGTTTAACGAACTCAAGTTCGTCGCGAAAGGAGTATTTCTTGACACCCGAACAGGCGAGATCGTTCGCTTCCGGACTGATGGGTATCAGTCACCGAATGGCTATCTCGCTGAACAAGCTGGGGCTGCGTCGATTCAGGGGTATGAACGTTGGGACATCGATCGCACGGACGTATCGCTCGCCTTCAAGATGACCTCAGACTATCTGGGCGCAGCAGCAGCGATTACTGGGTTGATGGGGCAGCCAGAAATTGCGATTCCAACCGCAGGGGTATCGATGGCATTCATGATGGGGCATATCTTCTTACCACCCTCGGGTGATGTGTTTCACAACTTCTGTCCCAGCGTGGAGTCGACAACGACAGCGTCAGCACTCCTGCCCGTCTCCGTGCCGGTCTTTGTGCTTGTGCAGAAGGCGGATATTCCCTACGGGTTCTTCCTTGGCCCATTCTTGATCATCGTGGGCGTTGCATTGACTGCCCGGGGAGGACTGAGAAAGTCGGGCGAAGCGTCGGCCAAGTAGCGTAGCTTGGCGTGGTTGGCGTCGCATCGACGTGGACCTTTCCCCGAAAGCTGCTCCTCGGCAAGTGTGGGGAATCGCGCCCCTTACGCGGGCTACAAGCAATAGTGAACGACGGGCGACACACTGTAGGGGAGCGCTATAGCCCGGGCGCAGCCCGGAAATCAGCACCTGGCTCGGTCGCTGTCGCATCGATGTGGCGCCTTGTCCCGGGTTTCGCTTCGCTGCACCCGGGCCACGCACGGGCCACGCACGGGTCAAGTAGCCCGGGCGCAGCCCGGGAGGCGACGACTGGATTGGGCGGTGTCGCCTCGTCGTGGCGCCTTGTTCCGGGTTCCGTGCCTCGATATGCTCGGGACCTCGCTCCTCGGCAGGCTCTGGGCACTGGTCGCCTGCGCCAGAGCGACGAACGGATTCGAGCGCGGACTCGATTCAGGGAAGGAATCACGCCATGTGGTGGACTACCAGGCAGAGGGCGGCAGCCCTTCTGATCTCGGCCTCGCTCTCCATGGACTTCGCTGCGGGCGCTGACAGCAGCGCCGAGCGCCGCGAGCTCCGCAGCTGATGCGCGCGAAGCGTGGCCGGCCCGAGCGGTGCCCCTCGGCGGCCGAAGCAACGATGCCGTCGTCTTCCGGTGTCTGCCCCTCGACAGGCTCGGCACTTCGCGTTGCGGTGACCGGGTGGCGTGGTCTCCTTGTGCTCGCTGCCGGAGTCGTCGTGCTCGTGCAGAAGGAGAGCATCCCCTACGGCTTCTTCCTCGGACCGCTGC
The DNA here is from genome assembly GCA_024234875.1 of Ectothiorhodospiraceae bacterium. GTDB lineage: Bacteria > Pseudomonadota > Gammaproteobacteria > HK1 > HK1 > JACKNM01. The sequence goes on from JACKNM010000010.1 coordinate 152,272, forward strand.
TCATCGTCGTCGGCGTTGCGTTGACTGCTCGGGGAAGGCGGAGCGTTCCCGATGGAGAATGAGCGCAGGTCAGCGCGCGGTTCTCCGATCCGCGGGTGCAGTTCGATGGGTTCGCGCTTCGATTCGCTGCCCCGGGTCGTGCGCCTCGCGATCACAGTCGATGGTCGTGATCTCGCCGCCACGGGAGTCGACCCGAATCGCCTCGCGACCGCGCGTCTCGTCTTCGATCGCAAGCGACGAGTCGACGTCTGCTCCGGGGTCGCCGGTTCACGGACTGCGTTGCCGTCCCCGGCGCGTGATTCACGGCTTCGGTAGTCGCCACATCGCAGACGGAGTCCAGAGGATGGGTTTTCGCGGTGCCGTCGTTCTCGGAGTGGTCTCGTTGGTGGTGGGCATCCTCGTGCTGCTCCAGGGTGACCCGATTCCAGTGCGGGACATGCTGTACATTCTGGTGCCGATCGTGGCCGTCGTGATCGCGGTGCGGCTCGGGCTGGTGGGGGATCGGGGTGGCGCCGGTGCACCGTCGCTCGGGCAGAGTCGGCCCGGTACGCCGGCATCCTCGGTCGGCCTACCGGAGTCGCGTGCCCGAGTGCTCTGGTGGCTGGGCGTCGCCTGCACGATGGTCGGCATCGGCATCATGGTGCAGCCTCGGAACGTCCCGTACGGTGAGTTGATCGGTCTCGCGTTCGTCGCCGTGACCGGTTATCTCGTCGGCAAGTCGCAGGGGAGGTTCTGACGCCATCGGGTCACGGCGGCTCCGACATCTCCCCCTCGTGGTCATCGATCCGTAATATCTCGGCGGTCCGGCCGCCCTGAGCCATGTCCCGGTTTCCCAGGCGGCCTCCACCCGAGGCCCGTTCATGGCGATCCCTTCCGCGTCGATCCGACCGAGTCGTGCCGGCAGCTCCGCGGGACCGAGCGACGTCGCCCGCCGCGTCACCCAGCGCGTCACCAACGTCGCCCACGTCCTCCACGACGGCCTGGTCGACATGCTCTACGCCCTGCTGCCGGTGCTGGCCGAGGCGTTCGGGCTGTCGTACTCGCAGGTCGGTCTGGTGCGGGCGGCGAATCGCACCGCGGCAGCGGCGCTGCAGCTCCCGGCGGCGCTGGTGTCGGAGCGGGTCGGGGCGAGGTCGATGCTGGCGGCGGGGACGTTGCTCGCAGGCGGCGCGCTCGTGGCCCTGGGGCTCGCCGAGTCCTTCGTCGGGATCCTCGTCTGCTGCGTGCTCCTGGGGGCGGGTGGCGCGGTGCAACACCCGCTCTCGTCGGCGTTGCTCACCGAGGCGTTCACCGGTGACGGTCGTCGGCGAGCGCTCGGCGTCTACAACGCCTTCGGCGACGTGGGCAAGTTCGGATTTCTCGGTATCGCGGTGGCGGCGGTCGGGCTCGGCATCGGCTGGCGCCTGCCGGTGCTCGGCTTCGCGCTGGCTGCGCTGGTCGTGGGCTTGTGGCTCGGTCGCGCGCTGCACGCCGTGGGCATCGGCGATCCGCCGCCGGCCCGTGGCGGCAGCGGGCCGAAGGTCGCATGGCGTCAGAGCTGGGGCATGCGCAGCGGTCGTGGGGTTGCGGCGCTCACCGCCATCGCGGCGCTCGACAGCTCCACCCGCACCGGTTTCCTCACCTTCGTCGCCTTTGCGCTGATCGAGAAGGGCGTCGACACCGGTTGGGCCGGCTCCGCGGTGCTGGTCGCGCTGCTCGGGGGCATGGCCGGGAAATACGCCTGCGGCCTGCTGGCCGAGCGGGTGGGTGTGGTGCGCACCATCGCCATCACCGAGATCTGGACCGCCCTCGGCATCCTCGCGGTGGTGGCGCTCCCCGCGCTTCCCGCCTACGCGGTGCTGCCGCTGCTCGGCGTGGCCCTCAACGGCACCTCGTCGGTCATCTACGGCACCGTCGGCGAGCTGATCGAGGACGGCCGCCATGCCCGCGCGTACGGGGCGATCTACACGCTCGGCTCGGTGTGCGGCATCGTGGCGCCGCTGGTCTACGGTGCGTCCGCCGACCTCGTCGGCCTGTCGACGACGTTGGTGGTGGTCGCCGGCGTGGTGCTGGTCACCCTGCCCTTGCTCCCCACCCTCGCCCGCGCCCTGGCCACCGCGCGCTGACTACCCATCGACACCCCAAAGGCGCTCGGAGCGGACGCCGGCGTCGACCTCGACGCCCGCGCGACACGCTCGTCCCGGCGGTCGCCGAGCCGGGTCCCGCGAAGCGCGGCCCGAGTCGAAGCGCGCGGTAGGCCCAGGGCCGAGCTCAGCGCATCGCGACGGGGATTCGACCTTCCTGCACCGCGTGACATGCGACCTCGCCGCCGTCGCGCGCGATCGGGGCGGGGGCCTCGCGCTTGCAGCGCTCCTCGGCGAAGGGGCAGCGCGGATGGAAGTGGCATCCCGAGGGCGGGTTGATCGGGCTCGGCACCTCGCCAGCCACCGCCTGACGCGAGCGCCCGGTCATCTCGAGGTCCGGGATCGCGTCGAGCAGCATTCGGGTGTAGGGGTGGCGTGGCGCGTGGAACAGGCTCTTCGCGTCGGCCCACTCGACCAGTCGGCCGAGGTACATCACGCCGACATAGTCCGAGATGTGATAGACGACGGCGAGGTCGTGGCTGATGAAGAGGTAGGTGAGCCCCAGCTCGCGCTGTAGCGCCTTCATCAAGTTCAGAATCTGGGCCTGCACCGACACGTCGAGGGCCGAGGTCGGCTCGTCACAGACCAGGAACTCCGGCTGGCTCGCCAGCGCGCGGGCGATCGAGATGCGCTGACGCTGACCGCCGGAGAACTCGTGCGGAAACTTCTCGCCGTCCGCCGGCGACAGTCCGACCTGGGTCAGCAGCTCCCCGACACGTCGTGCGATCGCCGCCCGCCCCGACACCAGCCGATGCACCCGGATCGGCTCGGCGATGATGTCGCTCACCCGCCAGCGTGGATTCAGGCTGGCGTAGGGGTCCTGGAAGATCATCTGCAGGCGCTTTCGCACCGGCTCCATGGCTTGCGGCGTGGTGAGCGTCGCCATGTCCGTGCCGTCGAAGACGATGCTGCCGCGGGTCGGCTCGTAGAGGCCGACGACGAGCCGGGCGACCGTCGACTTCCCGCAGCCGGACTCGCCGACCAGGCTGAAGGTTCGTCCCCTAGGGATGTCGAAGCTGACGCCGTCGACCGCCTTCAGCATCACCCGACCGCCGCCCTCGAGCACACGGTTGAGGAACGGTGGCGAGACGTCGAAGAACTTCGCGAGATCCCGCAACGCGACCAGCGGCGCCGCGCCGGTCTGGCCCGCACCTGGCTCAGGCATGGTCGCTGCCATCGTCCCTCCCGTCGGTCTGGCTCTCGCCGGCGTAGAGCCAGCACGCGGCCATGCTCTCGTCGACCGGAATCAGCTCGGGGCGGTCGAGCTTGCAACGCGCGAACGCCTTGGGGCAGCGCGGGTGGAATGCGCATCCCGGGGGGATGGCGGTGAGCCGGGGCATGCTGCCGTCGATCTGGCGCAATCGCTCGACGTCCTGTCCGACCAACGGAATCGACCCCATCAATCCGGATGTGTAGGGGTGACGTGCATGGCGGACGACCTTCTGCACTGGTCCCACCTCGGCGATACGTCCCGCGTACATCACTGCCACCCGGTCGGCGGTCTCGGCGATGACGCCCATGTCGTGGGTGACCAGCATCACCGCCGTGCCGTGCTCGCGGCAGAGTCGCTTGAGCAGGGTGATGATCTGCGCCTGGATGGAGACGTCGAGCGCGGTCGTCGGCTCGTCGGCGATGATCAGGCGTGGATTGGCGGCCAACGCGAGCGCGATCACCACCCGCTGGCGCATGCCGCCGGAGAACTGATGGGGGTAATGGTCGATTCGCCGCTCCGCGCCGGGAATGCCCACCTCGCCGAGCAGCTCGATGGCACGTCTGCGCGCCGCGCGCTCGTCCATCGGCAGGTGGGTACGGATGGTCTCGACGAGCTGAGTGGCGATCGAGTAGAGCGGATTCAGCGAGGTCAGCGGATCCTGGAACACCATCGAGATCTGGCGCCCGCGCAGCCGCCGCATCCGCTCGTAGGGCAGGTTGTCGATGCGCTGCCCGTCGAACCGGATCTGCCCGCCGGCGACGCGTCCGGGCGGCTCGAGGAGACCGATGATCGCGGCGCCGGTCAGCGACTTTCCGGCGCCCGACTCGCCGACGACGCCCAGCACCTCGCCCTCGGCGATATCGAACGAGACGTCGTCCACCGCGACCAGCGTCCCACGGCGGGTCGGGAACTCGACTCGCAGGTGCTCGACCTCGAGCAGCGCCCGGCGCTTGTCGTTCCCGGCCATCAGCGCAGCTTCGGGTTCAGCGCATCGCGCAGCCAGTCACCCAGCAGGTTGACCGCGAGCGCGAGCACCACCAGCGCGAGACCCGGGAAGATGGTCATCCACCACTCGCCCGAGAACAGGAAGTCGTTGCCGAATCGGATCAGGGTCCCGAGGGACGGCTGCGTCGGCGGCACGCCGACGCCGAGGAAGGAGAGCGTGGCCTCGGTGAGGATGGCGAGCGCGAGGCTGATGGTCGCGATCACCAGCACCGGTCCCATGACGTTGGGCAGGACATGGTGGACCATGATCGAGAACGGCCGCCGACCGATCACCCGTGCCGCCTGCACGTACTCCTTGTTCTTCTCCACCATGGTCGAGCCGCGCACGGTGCGCGCGAACTGCACCCAGTTCGAGAGTCCGATGGCGAGGATCAACACCAGTAGCGCCACGTTCTCCTGGACCTCCTTGGGCAAGACGGTCTTGGCGAAGCCGAACAGCAGCAGCGCCACCAGCACCGCGGGGAAACTGAGCTGGACGTCGGCGATGCGCATGATGATGTGGTCGACGCGCCCGCCCACGTATCCGCTCAGCAGCCCGAGCCCGACGCCGAGCACCACCGAGAAGGCGACACTCGCGAAGCCGACGATGAGCGACACGCGCATTCCGAACATGATGGCAGACAGCACGTCGCGTCCCTGCTCGTCGGTGCCGAGCAGATGCGTGCGATCGCCGCCCTCCAGCCAGGCCGGCGGGCGGAACGCGTCCATCAGATTCAGGGTGGAGACATCGTTGGTGTTGTGCGGCGCGATGTAGGGCGCGAGGAAGGCGGCCAGGAAGCACAGCATCGTGACCAGGAAGGCGGCGACGGTCACCGGGGAGGTCCGAAAGCTGTGGAATACGTCGCTGTCGAAGAAGCGCCGCGTGCTGTCCGCGGCGCGCGTGAGGACGCCCACGGTGGGGACCACCTCGGTGGGCGGGCTCGGGGCTCGGCTCGTGTGCTCGGCCATCGGGCGGGTTCCGGCTCAGTGCGCCCGCGTCCCACCGTCGAGCCGCAGGCGCGGGTCGATGGCGTAGTACAGCAGGTCGACGAAGAGATTGATCACCACGAAGATGAAGGCCACCAGGCAGAGGTAGGCCGCCATCACCGGGATGTCCACGAATTGAATGGCCTGGAGGAACAGCAGCCCCATGCCAGGCCACTGGAAGACCGTCTCGGTGATGATCGCGAATGCGATCAGCGAGCCGATCTGCAGTCCGGTGATGGTGATCACCGGGACCAGGGTGTTCTTCAGGGCGTGTCCGAAGTGGACCGCACGATTGGTGAGGCCGCGGGCGCGCGCGAACTTGATGTAGTCGGCGCGCAACACCTCCATCATCTCCGCGCGAACGAGGCGCATCAGCAGCGTGAGCTGGAACAGGCACAGCGTGATCGAGGGCAAGATGATCGACTTGAACCCGGTCCAGGAAAGCAGGTTGCTCTCCCAGCCGCCGATCTTCACCACCTCCCCGCGCCCGAACGAGGGGAGCCATCCGAGCCACACCGAGAAGATCAGGATCAGCAGAATCCCGATCAGGAACGTCGGCAGCGAGATGCCGATGAGCGAGACGGTGAGCAGCACGCGCGACACGAAACCGTCACGGTGAAGGCCGGTGTAGACACCGAGTGGCACACCGACCAGCAACGCCAGCACCGCAGCGACGAAGACCAGCTCCAGCGTCGCCGGCAAGCGCGAGGCGATCGCCTCCTCGACCGGGATCGAGAGCCGGTAGGACATCCCGAAGTCGCCCTGGACCGCATTGCCGACGAAGCGCGCGAACTGGACCGGGAACGGGTCGTTCAATCCGAGTGCCTCGGCGACTCGCTCGCGCTCCTCGTTGGTCGCCTCGACGCCGACCATGTTGTTGACCGGGTCGCCGACGAAGTTGAACAGCGAGAAGGCGATGAAGGCGACCGCCAGCATCACCAGGATCGACTGCAGCAGGCGTCTGACGACGTAGGCGAGCATGGGCGCGGTGTTCCGAGGCAGGGCGGGAGCCACCCGCCCCGACCGGTGCTCGGGCCGGGGCGGGTGGCGAGGACGATCAGTTCATGATCACGTATCGGAGGTCGACGTCGTTCTGCGGACGTTGCTTGACGTCCTTGACTCGAGCGCCGACGCCCCAGGCCAGCGCCTGCTGGTGCAGCGGGATGTGGCCGACCTCGTCCTTGTGGATCTGGAACGCCTCGCGAATCATCGCGTTGCGCTTCTCGACGTCGGTCTCGCCCGCAATCATGTCGGTCAGCTCCTCGACCCGGGCGTTGGTGTACCGCCCGCAGTTCCAGGTGCCCTGGCCGTCACCGTCAAGCGTCATGAGCTGTTGCAGCGGGTTGTGGGCGTCGTAGCTGCCCGGCGTCCAGCCCAGCATGTAGAAGCTCGTGTTCCAGTTCTCCTTGCGACCGATCTTCTGGAAGTGCAGCGACTTGGTCTGGGCGTTGAGCTTGATGTCGATGCCGATGCGCTTGATCATCGGCACCACCGCCAGGCAGATCGCCTCGTCGTTGACGTAGCGGTCGTTCGGGCAGTCGAGCGTCACCGGGAACCCGTTCGGGTAGCCGGCCTCGGCCAGCAGTTTCTTCGCCGCCTCGGGGTCGTAGGGGAGGCGGTCGTTCATGTCCGGCTGAAAGCCGTTGATGCCCGGCGCGATCATCAACCCGGTCGGCGTCGCGGCGTTGCGCATCACCACGCGCTTGATCGCGTTGATGTCGATGGCCTGGTAGAAGGCCTTGCGCACCCGCACGTCCTTGAACGGGTTCTTGCCGCTCCCGGGCATGTCGAGCAGCTCGTCTCGGTGCTGATCGAAGCCGAGGAAGATGGTGCGGAGCTCCGGTCCCTCGAGCGGCTTCACCCCGGGGGTGCTCTCCAGGCGCCGGATGTCCTGCAGCGGCACCGGGTAGATGAGGTCGACGTCACCGGAGAGCAGCGCCGCGACGCGGGTCGAGTCGTTGCCGATCGGGGTGAAGACGGCCTTGGTGATGTTGTGCTCCGGCGTGCCCCACCAGTTGGGGTTGGGGACCAGCACGGTGCGGGTGTCGGGCACGCGCTCCTCGAGCATGAACGGGCCGGTGCCGTTCACGTTCAGGTTGGCGAAGGTCTTGACCGTCGCACCCTCCTCGACGTCGAACGCGTTGTTCGCCTCCAGCCACTCCTTGTCCATGATCCAGAAGTTCGGGAGGTTCAGCAGCAGGGTCGGATCCGGGAACTTGGTGACGATGTCGATGGTGTGGTCGTCGATCTTCACGATCTTGTCGATCGAGGTGACGACGAAGGTCATGTTCGACTTCGGCAGACGGATGCGATCGAGGGAGATCAGGACGTCGTCGGCGGTGAACGGATTGCCGTTGTGGAACTTGACGCCCTTGCGCAGGTTGAAGCGCCAGGTCAGCGGATCGGTCTGCTTCCAGTCGGTCGCGAGCGCCGGGTGCAGCGACAGATCGTACGAGCGGTGGATCAGCCCCTCGTAGAGGTTCGACTTCATGGTGTTGGTCGGCCCCTCGTTGTTGATGTAGGGGTCCAGACCCAGGAGATCGCCGCTGGTGGAGTAACGGAACTCCTTCGCGGCGACCGCGCCGCTCGCGACCGTCGCGGCCAGCATCGCCGCCATCAGGCTCTTCAAACGCATGGTGTTTCCTCCGCGCTTATGGTTATCGGGCGTGGTCGTGCATGACCTGGCCCGGGGCCGACCGCGCATGGCATCTCCGGCCAGGGCGCGATCGCCGGCCGCGGCAGTCTACATCGGGCCAGCGGGCGGGAACCACATCGGCGGGTGGGCGATGCGGCGCGCGGTCGCCTCCGCCGCGCCGACCTGCGGCGCGGGCCGGCGGCTCACAAGGTGTCCTTGAACACCTCGCCGCCCTTCATCACCATCACCACGCGCTCGCCGTTGCCGCCGAGCACCGAGAGGTCGGCGAGCGGATCGCCGTCGACGACGATGAGATCGGCCAGCGCGCCGGCGCTCACGGTGCCGAGCTCGCCTTCGCGCTGGAGCAACTCGGCGTTGATCGTGGTCGCCTGGCGCAGCACGGTGGCCACTGGAAGGACGCGGGCGCGGATCTCGAACTCGGTGAGCTGGTCGGCGTGCATCGCACCGAGGAGATCGGTGCCGAAGCCGATCTTGGCGCCGGCCTTGGTGAGGATCTCCAGCGAGCGCAGCCCCGCATCGCGCACGTCGGAGAGCTTGTCGAGGCTCGACTGCGGCATGCCGAGCTCACCACCGCGCGCGGCGAGCGACTCGTAGGTCGCGAGCGTCGGCACCACGAAGGCGTCGTGCTCGGCGACCACGCTCGCGGCCGCGGCGTCGATCAGATTGCCGTGCTCGATCGAGCGCACGCCGTACTGGATGCAACGCGCGATCGCCTCCGGGGTGTAGGCGTGGGCCATGACGTAGGTGCGCCAGGAACGCGCCTCCCACACCGCGGCTCGGATCTCCTCCTCGGAGAACTGCAGGTTCCACACCGGGTCGCTCGGCGATGCGACGCCGCCCGAGGCCATGATCTTGATCTGGGTCGCGCCCTTGCGCAGCTCGTCGCGGGCGGCGCGGCGCACCTCGGGCACTCCGTCGACGATGCGCGCGAGCGAGCGGGCGCCCATGCCGCAACTGCACATCACCGGCTGCTCGTAGGGCCGGAAATCGCCGTGACCGCCGGTCTGGCTCAGCGCCGCGCCGGAGTAGAACAGGCGCGGCCCGCGAATGAGCCCCTGCTCGATGGCACGCGCGAGCCCGTAATCTGCTCCGCCGGCGTCACGGATGGTGGTGAAGCCGCGCTGCAGCGAGGCCTCCAGGAGGCTGCGCGAGTGCTGGGCGACCAGCGACTGCGGCATCGCGTCGACCAGCGCGAAGTTCGGGTGCGCGGCGATGGCGTGGTAGTGGGCGTCGATGAGCCCTGGCATCAGGGTCCGGCCGCCGAGATCCACGGTCCGCGTCGCGGCGGCGGTGATCGGGCGATCTGAGACCGCTGCGATTCGCCCGTTCTCGACCAGCACCTCGTGGCCATCGAGCAGGGCGTCGCTGCCCCCGACGTAGAGCCTTCCGTTGCGAAAGAGGGTGCTGGACATGGCCGGAGCTCCTGGTTGTCGACGGTCTGCGCCAGCGGTCGGGCCTGGCGGTGGGGCGCGATGGTAAGCGAGTGGGGACGGTGGTGCGACCCGTCGCGGTGGCCGCGCTCAGAAGAACGTGCGCACCGCCCCGGTGACGCGGTAGTCGTCGTCGACCAGCCAGATCACCTGCCACTTGTCGAACGTGGTGCACGGATGGGAGATCCCGACCGAGACCATGTCGCCGACCGCGAGCGGCGAGTCCGCGGGCAGGCGCACGTGCGCGTGCTGGTCGTTGAGGCCGGTGACCACGCCCCCGGGCGGGCAGGGGATCGGGGCCTGGTGGGTGCCCGGTCGATACCACTGCTCGAGCACTGGCAGATGGGCGTCGTAGGAGACGTCGCGCTTGCCGAAGGTGAGCACCGCCTTGCCCGGCTCGGGTCGTGACTGCACGTAGGCCCACACCTCGAGCGCGGGGCGAAGCCCCGGGCCCGCGTTGTCCGCGAGCCGGGTGCGGGCACGCAGGCGGGCGAAGAAGTCCGTGTACATCTTGGAGTCGTGGGTGAGGTAGCAGCCGCTTCGGGTCAGCACCATGGTCTCGCGCCCGGGCAACGCGGCGCGGAAGCGCTCGACCACCATGTCGTAGAAGGCCGAGCCGCCGGCCGAGAGGATCACCGGCGACACGTCGCCGAAGAGCCCCTCCGCGTCGCAGGCGGCGGCGATCTCGCACAGGTAGCCGAGGAAGTCCGCGACCACGCGATCCTGCGCCGCGGCGGAGTCCGCCTCCAACAGCCCCTCGAAGCCCTCCACCCCGGTCAGCGCGAGATGTGGGGCGAAATCGCGCACTCGACGCGCGACCGCGAGCGCCGACTCGATCGTGCGCGCCCCGGTGCGCCCGCCCATCGCCCCGCCCTCGACCCACACCGTCAGCGGCCGGGTGAGCGGGTGCGCGGCGACCGCCTCGCCCAGCCGCTCCACGCCCTCGACCGAGTCGACGATGCAGTAGAACTCGAAGCCCGGGTCGCGATGCAGCTCGTCGAGCACGAAGCGGATCGCGGGGGCGCCCAGGAGCTGATTGGCGAGCACGATTCGCGGCACGCCGTAACGGCGCGCGACCTGGATCTGGTGCGGGGTGGCAAGCGTGATCGCCCACGCGCCGCTCGCGAGCTGGCGCTCGAAGAGCTGCGGGCTCATGGTGGTCTTGCCGTGAGGGGCGAACTTCGCGCCGGAGAGCTCGAGGAAGCGATGCATCCAGCGCTCGTTGTGGTCCATCGCGGACTCGCGAATCACCGCGACCGGCAGCGGCAGGTCCTCGCGCAGCAGGTTCCAGCCGTGGCCGGCGACATCGTCGAGGGCGAACGGCGCGACCCCGCCGGGGACGCCCTTCGTCGCGCCGTCGATCACCATCTTTCCGATCGCGCCGGTGTCCATCGCCATCTCGGTGTTCCTCGGTGGCCGGGCGTGGTGGCGCCGCGGCGGGCTACGATGCGTCGCTCCGGTCCGTGCGCAGGCGGACCGGCGACAGGTGCTCGGGAAGGATGCCCGCCGCGGCGAGGTCGGCAGGTAGCGCGCCCTCGGTGGCGAGGCCGGTGAGCGCGCGGGCCGCCGCCGGCGAGGTCTGGATGCCGTAGCCGCCCTGCCCCGCGAGCCAGTAGAAGCCGGGCAACCCGGGCTCCTCGCCGATCACCAGGGTCTTGTCGGCCACGAAGCAGCGAAGCCCCGCCCAGCGGGTGAGCACGCGCCGGATCTGGAGCGTGCTGGCGCGCTCGATGCGATCGATGGCGATCGCGATGTCGAGGTCCTCGGGCTGCGCGTCGCACGGCTCGGACGGCGTCTCGTCGGCCGGCGAGCCGAGGAAGTTGCCGCTCTCGGGCTTGAAGTAGAACTGCTCCTCGATGTCGATCACCAGCGGCCAGCGTGCGGTGTCGATGCCGGCCGGGGCCGGGAACGTGAACGCCGTGCGTCGCTTCGGCACCAGGCCGATCGGGTTCGCGCCGGCGAGCCGTGCGACGACGTCCGCCCAGGCGCCGGCGGCGTTGACCACGACCGGTGCGTCGAAGCCCCCGGCGCGGGTCTCCACGCGCCAGCGCCCGTCGCGCCGGGTCATCGCCGACACCTCCGCGTCGAGGACCACCTCGGCTCCACGTCGGCGCGCGCCGCGCAGGAAGCCCTGGTGGATCGCATTGACGTCCATGTCCATGGCATCGGGCTCGAGCAGGCCGGCGGCGACGTAGTCGCGCCGCAGCGCCGGTACCTGCGCGACCGTCTCGTCCGGGTCCAGCCGCGTCAGACCCGGGGTGGTGATGTGGTCGAGCGCGTCCTCCATCACCCCGAGCTGATCCGCGCGGGCGACGAAGACCGCTCCGCGAGGCGTCAACAGTGGGTGCTCGGCGAACCCGTCCGGCGGTGATTGCAGGAACGCGCGCCCACAGCGCGTGAGGCGCTGAATCGTCTTGCCGCCGTAGGACTCGAAGAACAGCGCGGCCGAGCGCCCGGTGGTGTGGTAGCCCGCGCTCGACTCGCGCTCGAGCAACACCACGCGGCCGTGACGTGAGAGCTCGTAGGCGGCGCCGGCGCCGGCGATGCCGCCGCCGATGACGATGAAGTCGCATCCGGTCATGGCGCGCATGCTAGTCCCTCCGCACCGGGATTTCGATGGCACCGGCCTGCCGGCACCGATGTCCGCTCGGGTTGTCGTGCGTTGTTGCCGGTGCCGCGGGCGGTGTGCTATTGAAGCGGCTCGATGAGCCGGCCGACTTCCAGCAGACGCATTCGGACCCGCAAGCCCTGGTTGCTCGCGTGGCTGGTGGTCGCGCTCGCGCTCCGGTCGTTGGTCCCCGTCGGGTACATGCCGGTCGCGAGCGCCGATGGTGGGCTTGCGGTGGTGCTTTGCACCGCTGGCGGCCTGCGCTCGGTCGTGCTCGACGCGCCCCGTGACCCCGGGCCGGACCAGCACGAGGTCGGTCCACTATGCCCCTTCGCCGGCGTGCTCCACCTCGGCGTGCCGCAGGCGCCGATCGATGCGACTCGGGTCGCCCGACTCGTCGACGACGGACGGGTCGCGCCGACGCTTCCGGCCATCGTCCCGGCCGTGCGCCAGGCCCACCGTCCTCGCGCCCCACCCCTCGCCTCGATCTGATCTCGACGCCACGCCAGTCGTGGCAACCCCTATCACCTCGCCCACACGGCGGCGACACGCGTGCGCGCGCTCGCCATGTCCGAGCCGGTGCCCGCGCGGGCACCGGCGCCGCGGGTCGGGGTGCATCGAGACCGATCGACACGAGAGGTTCAGCTCATGCTCCGCACTCTGCTCCGAGGCCTGCTCGGCCTCGTGTTGCTCGCCGACACCGCCGGCGCGGCTGCTCACGGCAGCAAGGTCGTCGACGTCCTCGGCCGCGAGGTCGTCGTCCCCCACCACGTCGAGCGTGTCCTGCTCGGCTTCTACTTCGAGGACTTCCTGGCCATCGTCGGGCCGGATGCCTACGACCGGGTGGTGGCCATCTCCAAGGCCACCTGGCACGACTGGCGTCAGTCCCAGTGGCAGTCCTACCTGAAGGTCATTCCTCGCATCGACGCGCTCGAGGACGTCGGTGAGGTCGACTCCGGGACCTTCAACATCGAGAAGGCGCTTGCAGTGCGGCCGGACGTGGCCATCCTCGCCGCCTGGCAGTACCGCGCGCTCGGCGACGTGGTGGCGCGCTTCGATGCCGCCGGGATCCCGGTGGTGGTCGTCGACTACAACGCCCAGGAGGTCGAGCGCCACGTCGCCAGCACCCGCGCCATCGGTGCGGTGATGGGCGCGACGCAACGCGCCGAGCAGCTCGCCCAGGAGTACGCGGACGCGGTGGCCGACGTCCGAGCGCGGGTCGCGCGCAGCAACGCGCCGCGCAAGAAGGTCTACGTCGAGCTCGGCAACAAGGGCGCGGCGGAGTACGGCAACTCCTACCGCGACCACATGTGGGGGCGGGTCATCGAGACCGCCGGCGGTGAGAACATCGCCAACATCGCCTCCGGCAAGTCCACCCCGCTCAACCCGGAGCACGTGCTGGCGAGCAACCCGGACGTGATCCTCATCGCCGGCTCGGCCTGGACCTCGAGCCGCGACGTGGTGCTGATGGGTTTCGGCGTCGACCCTGGCACCACCCGGGCGCGGCTGCGTCCCTATACCGAGCGCCCGGGCTGGTCCCGGCTGAGCGCGGTGGCCAGCCGCGAGGTCCACGCGCTCTATCACGGCGGCGCCCGGACGCTGTACGACTACACATTCTTGCAGTACATCGCCAAACGGCTGCACCCCGAGGCATTCGCCGACGTCGACCCGGTCGCCAACCATCGTCGCTTCTACGCGCGTTGGTTGCCGATTCAGGCGGACGGCACCTTCATCCTCGCGCTCGACCCGGAGCTGCGCTGAGACGGGCTCGCGACCGGGGCTCCGCGTCCGCGGGGCCCCGGCAGGAGGCTAACGATGTCGATCGCGCTCGAGCACGCGATGCTCGCCCACCGAGTGCGCTCGCAACGCCGAGCGCGCCGACTTCTCGGATGCCTCGGCGCGCTGGTCGCGGTGGCGCTCGTCGACCTGATGACCGGGCCGGCCATGCTCACCGTCGAGCAGGTGCTGGATGCCCTGCTTCACGGCGAGGGCACGGCCGACCCGATGGTCGGCATCATCGTCCACACCATTCGCCTGCCGATGCTCGCGATGGCAGTGATCGTCGGTGCATCCCTCGGCCTCGGTGGCGCGGTCATGCAGACCATCCTCGGGAATCCGTTGGCGAGCCCCTACACCTTGGGGTTCTCCGCCGCCGCCGGCTTCGGTGCCGCCACCGTGATCCTCTTCGGGCTGTCGCTGCCGTTCGCGCCGTGGCTCACCGTGCCGCTCGCCGCGTTCGGCGCCACCGCGGCCGCGGCGGCCCTGGTCTATGGCTTCGCGCGGCTGCGCGGCGCGACGGCCGAGATCCTCGTGCTCGCCGGCATCGCCACCCTGTTCCTCTTCCAGTCCCTGCAGTCGTTGCTGCAGTACCTGGCCTCGCCGGAGGTGCTCCAGCAGATCGTGTTCTGGCTGTTCGGGAGTCTGATCAAGGCGAGCTGGTCGAGCGTGGCGGTGTCGGGCGCGATCCTCGCGGTCTCACTGCTGGTGCTGCTCGTGCATGCCTGGCCGCTCACCGCCCTCGCATTCGGCGACGAGCGCGCCCGCAGCCTCGGCATCGACGTGGAGCGGCTGCGGGTCTCGATGCTGCTCGTGGTCTCGCTGCTCACCGCGGGTGCGGTGGCGTTCGTCGGTACCATCGGCTTCGTCGGCCTGGTCGCGCCCCATCTCGCGCGGATCCTGATCGGAGACGATCAGAGACATCTCCTGCCGATGTCCGCGCTCTGCGGCGCGACGCTGATGACCGCCGCCGCGGTGGTGGCCAAGGTGCTGTCACCGGGCTCCGTGGTCCCCATCGGCATCGTGACCGCGGTGGTCGGCGTGCCGTTCCTGTTCGTCCTGATCGTTCGCGGGCGGAGTCGGGGCGAATGAGCCTCGCGATCGCAGCGCTGCAGGTCGGATACGCTCGCCAGGTGGTGGTCCACGACGTCGGCGCGAAGCTCGCAGCCGGTACGGTCACCGCGCTCATCGGTCCGAACGGCAGCGGCAAGTCGACGTTGCTGAAGGCCGTCGCCGGTCTGCTCCCGCATCGGGGCACGGTGACGCTGGACGATCGGGTGATGGGGCGAGACCGTGGCGGCGCGATCGCCTACCTGCCGCAGGATACCGGCGTGCGAGCCGCGCTCACGGTGCTCGAGACGGTGCTGCTCGGCCGGGTCCGCACGCTCGGCCTGCGCCTCGATCCGGCGCTGGTCGACGACGCCGCGCGCACCCTGGAGGGGCTCGGCCTCGCGTCGCTCGCCGATCGCGCCGTCGGCTCGCTGAGCGGTGGGCAGAGACAGATGGTGTTGCTCGCGCAGGCGCTGTTCCGCGCCCCGCGGGTGTTGCTCCTCGACGAGCCGACCGCCGCGCTCGACCTGCGTCACCAGCTGCAGGTGCTCGAGCTGGTGCGGGCGCAGACCTCGGCGCGCGCGACGGTGACCGTGGTGGCGCTGCACGACCTCGGACTCGCGGCCCGTCACGCCGACCGACTGATGTGCCTGAGCGCGGGGCGGATCGTCGCCGAGGGTGCGGCCTCGAGCGTGCTCACCGAGGAGCGCCTGCGCGCGGTCTACGGGGTGGAGGCGGACATCGTCGCCGCGCGCGAGGGCGCGCTCGGCGTGATCCCGCTGCGGGCCGTCGCGACCGGTCCACGACCGGGGTAGTCGAGACGGCGGTCCGAGCGCGCCGATTGCCGACGGCAGGTCGGGGGCAATCGGCAGGCCGGGCTCCGCGGCCGCTCAGCCCGGCTTCGCCACCATCAGCCAGAAGGTCACGACCACCGCGCCGAAGGCGGGCCAGCCGAGCGCGAACCACCAGCGCATCGCCCGATGGTAGGCGTCGGGCAGCGGCTCGGCGCGCTCGACCGCGGCCCGCGCGAGCCGCCACATTCGCCACTGCAGCCAGACCACCGGCAGCCAGCAGGCACCGGCCAGCAGGTAGAGCGCGATGGCCCACCGCAGCCAGGCCGCACCCAGGTCGAGGCCGGCGATGGCGACCATGGCGAAGCCGGTCGCCGGCTGCACCACCACCGCGGGGAGCGTGAACACGGTGTCGGCGAGCACCACGTTGGCCGCCACCGCCGCGATCACCCGCGGGTCGCCGCCGCGGTCGGCGCGCCACATGAAGAACGCGATGCCGAGCCCGGTGCCGAGCAGCAGGGTCGAGGACAGCACGTGCGCGATCTTGAGCGCGGTGTAGGCGTCCACGGCGGCGGCGCTCAGCGGCGGTCGTGGGTCGCCAGCATCGCGAGGATCGCCGGCGCGAGGACCAGGTTCTTGGCCAGGCCGCCGAACGGCTCCAGCCAGGAGGACGGCAGCGCGATGCCGATGAACGCGGTGTAGGCGAGCACCGAGGCGAGCATCAGCATGCCGACCGCCGGCACCGCGCGTCCGGCGACGAGCGCGACGCCGAGCACGAGGTCCAGCGCGCTCGCGCCCCAGACCAACACCGGCACCGCGACGCCACTCACGCCGGCGGGCGCGAGGAGGCGCGCGCTGTCGTCGATCGGGTGGACGAGACCGACCACCCCGGACAGCAGCCACAGCGCCGCGAGCGAGAGTCGGAGCAGGGGGGCGACGAGGTACAGGCGCGCGTGCCAGCGGTCCTGGACGAAGCTCGGGGCGGCGGCCAGCACGTCGTCGACGTCGCGGGTGCGAACACCGGTCTGCGCGATGAGTCGCGCGTGGGCGCCGGGCTCGCCGACGTTGCCGCGCTCGAGCATCCGGCGCATCGTGTTGCCGAGCGGGCCGGTGCCGAGCACCTCACCGAGCTGGCAGCCGACGGCGACCAGGGCCCGCGGCACCGGGACCACGCGAGCCGGCCCCGTCCGCAGCCAACCGCGCACCGCCAGCAGGAAGTCACGGATGCCCATCGCGCGCGGCCCGACCACGTCGAGCGTCGCCCTGCGGGGACCGGTGTCCGCCACACAGGCGAGCACCACCGCGGCGACGTCCTCGGCGGTCACCGGCGCCACCGGCTGACCGCCGTCGCCCGGCACCGGGATCACCCACGGCAACGCCGCCATGGCGCGGAGCAAGGACGTCCCGCCGTAGGAGCCGCGCGGCGTCCACACCAACGACGGGCGCAGCACCACCCAATCGAGGTCGTGGCCACGCAACGCCTCGTCGCCGCGATGCTTGGTGGCCACGAAGGGGCCGTCACGCGCATCGCCGATCGCCGAGATCTGCACCACCCGGCGAACCCCGGCCCGCGCGCAGGCTGCGAACAGCGCGCGCGGCGCCTCGACGTGGACCCGCTCGAAGGTGCTCTCACCACGCTCGCGCAAGATGCCGGCGCAGTTCACCACCGCGTCGATGCCGGCGAGCCGCGGCAGCCAGGTCTCGGCGGCGAGGTCACGGGCGAGATCGCAGCCGATGTCCCGGACGCCTGGCGTCGCGGCCATGGCGGTCGGTCGGCGCGTTGCGCGCACGACCTGGTGACCCGCGCCGGCGAGGGCCGCGACCACGACACTGCCGATGAAGCCGCCCCCGCCGATGACCAGCACGCGCATCGCCGTGGCCTAGAGCCGGAACGCGACCCCCAGGTCCCGGCAGGCGCCGCGGAACCAGTCGATGACCTCGGGATGCAGCGGGATGCCCTCGGCGCGGCGCCGCGCCGCGGTCTCGTGCGATTGCAGGCCCGCGTAGACGACGCGGTTGTGGCCCGGCGCGGGCTTGAGACCGCGCATCGCGCGCAGGTAGGTGTCCATCCCCTGCTTGAACTCGGTCGGGTCGATGAAGGCGGCGATGTCGTAGGCGGCGACGAAGTGGTTGTTCTTGCCGGATATCGCGAGCGGGCCGGCGGGGCTACCGTTCAGCAGCCCGCCCAGGATGTCGACCACCATCCCGAGCGAGTAGCCCTTGTGTGAGCCCATCTCGCGGGTGGCGCCGATCGGCAGCAGCATGACGTCCTCGGGCGGTGCCGGGATGCGCTCCATGATCGGCGTGCCGTCGGTGGTGACCCAGCCGGGCTCGAGCGGGATCCCGAGCCGGCGTGCGATGCCGATCTTGTTGTGTGCGAGCACCGACGTCGCGGCGTCGAACACGAACGGCGGCTCCTCGCCGGCGGGCGCGGCGAAGGCGATCGGGTTGGTGCCGAACCCCTTCTGGGCCGAGAACGTCGGCGCCACCCGCGGGCCGCACGAGGACATGCACTGGCCGATCATGTCGTGCTCGAGCGCCATCATCGCGTGATAGGCGGCCATGCCGAGGTGGCGGCCGTTGCCGATGGTGACCAGGCCGGCGCCGGTCGCCTTGCCCTTCTCGATCGCGATGCGCATCGCCTTCGGAGCGATGACGATGCCGATGCCCATGTCGGCGTCGATGGTGGCGCAGGCCGGGGTCTCGCGGACCACCCGCCAGTTGGGCTTCGGGTTCAGATGCCCGCTCGCGAGATCGCGCACGTAGGTGCGCAGCATGTTCGACACGCCGTGGGTCTCGACCCCGCGCAAGTCCGCGCTCACCAGCACGTCGGCGGCGAGGCGCGCGTCCTCGTCGGTCAGCCCGGAGCGCTCGAGCAGCGCGACCGTCGTCTCGGTGAGCACGCTCGGCTCGACACGATGTGCGATGTCCTCGGGGACGTGGAATTGCTCGAGCATCTCGGGGCCTCGGGGGGTCGGTGAGGGGGTGGAAAGCGGCCGGCGAAGCGTAGCACGGGGACGGGCCGCGAACGCGGTCGGCTCGGCCGGTGCCGGCGGCATCGGATGCGGCGCCTCGGTGGGTCCGCAACGCGCGGCCACGGCGGGCCGCCCCTACCGGACGAGCAGCTCCGACAGCAATCGGTTGAACGTCGCGCTCGCCTCGTAGGCGACCCAGTGCCCGACGTCGGGCACGACGTGGAAGCGAAGCTCCGGGTGCGACGCCGCGAGCAGCTGGCGGTGGGCATCGAGCTGGCCCCGCGCGGTGATGTCGTGCTCGCCCCAGATTCCGTTCAGGCGCGCGTCGATGTGCGGCAGCGCGCGGGCGAGCGAGTCGCCGACGCTCATCCGGCGGCTGCGCAGGCGCGCGCGGTCGTCGTTGTCGGCGTGGATGTGCAGCGCGAGGGCATCGAGGTGGGCCGGGTCGCGCAGCATCAGGGTCATGAGGTTTCTCCGGTGCGCATCGAGCCGTGCCGCCGCGTCCATCTCGGGCTCCCGACGCACCAGCTCGAACGCAGGGCGGGGCAACCCGATACCGCTCGCCCCGACCAGCGTCAGGCTGCGCAACCGCTGCCCGAGTCGTGGCGCGACCGCGCCGGCGACCACGCCGCCGAACGAGAAGGCCGCGAGATCGAGGCGGGTGGCGTCGCCGAGGATCCGGTCGACCCCGGCGAGCACGATCGTGCCCAGCGCCTCGGGGTCGACCGGCTCGGGTGGTGACGCCGAGTCGCCGAGCCCCGGCAGGTCGGGCGCGAGCACGCGACGCACCCGCGAGAGCGCCTCGACGTTGCGGATCCAGTGCATCCACGAGCCGAAGCCGCCGTGCAGGAGCACCAGCGGCTCGCCCTCGCCCCAGCTCCGCCACACCATCGTTCCGTCGCCACACGGCGTGTCGTGCCGGGTGGACAGCGCGGCGACCCGCCGCACCTCCTCGATCGCCGCCATCGTGTCGACCGGGCTCGCTCCACGCATTCTCGATTCCTCGTGCCAGGGGCGCGCCGGGGCGCGTTTCGAGACGGCGCGCAGGATGCACGATTGCACGCCGCTGCCAAGACCCCGCCGTCTCCCGCCTCGCATGCTGGTACGATGCGACCCCGCCGCGGCTCCGGGTCGATGCCGCTCCCACCACCCCGCACCACCCTCGATGTCAGATCTGCGCCGCCCCCTGCTGCTGCTGGCCGTGGCCGGCTTCGTGTCCGGCATGACCATCCGCGTGGCCGAGCCGATGCTGCCCAAGGTGGCGAGCGACCTTCAGGTGAGCGTCGGCGCGGCGTCGGTCCTGATCACCGGGTTCACGCTCGCCTACGGTCTGTTCCAGATCGTCCACGGGCCGCTCGGAGATCGCATCGGCAAGCTCCGCGGGGTGGCCGGCGCGCTGCTCCTCGCGGCCATCGCCTGTGGTGCGTGCGCCTTCGCGACCTCGCTGCAGTCGCTCGCGGTGCTGCGCTTCCTGACCGGCATGACCGCCGGCGCGGTGATCCCGCTCTCGTTCGCGTTCGTCGGCGACAACGTGCCGTTCGCCGACCGCCAGCCGGTCCTCGGCCGCTTCATCTCCGGCGTCCTCCTCGGCCAGACCCTCGGCCCGCTGCTCGGAGGCGCATTCAGCGACTTCATCGGCTGGCGCGCGACGTTCATGGTGCCGGCGGTCGCCTTCGCCCTCATCGGGTTGCTGCTGCTGCCCCTGGCCCGTGCCGAGCAGACGCCGGAGCGGGTCGAGGGTGAGGGGCCGATCGCGAGCTACCGCAACCTGCTGCGCTCACCCTCGGTGCGCATCATCTGCCTCGCGGTCGGGCTCGAGGGCATGCTGTTCTACGGGGCATTCGCCTACCTCGGCGCCTATCTCCGCCACGATTTCGAGCTGAGCTACACCGTGATCGGGCTGTTGCTCGCGGGTTTCGGGGTCGGCGGGGTGATCTACAGCGCCCTGGTGAAGGTGCTGGTCGGGCGGCTCGGCCAGGCGCGGATGGTGGCGTGGGGAGCGTGGCTGCTGCTGCTCGGTTTCGCGGTGCTCGCCGCGCTCCCGGTGTGGCCCCTCGCCGTTCCCACCGTGGTCCTGCTGGGGCTCGCCTTCTACATGTTCCACAACACCCTGCAGACCCGCGCCACCGAGATGGGCCCGCGGGCCCGCGGCGCGGCGATCTCGATCTTCGCCTTCGCCTTGTTCTTCGGGCAGGCGATCGGCGTGTCGACGGCCGCGCTCGGCGTGGAGACCCTCGGCTACCGACCGGTAATCGCACTCGCCGGCCTCGGCCTCTCGGTCCTCGGCCTCTGGTTCTCGCGCCGCCTCGCGACGCTCTGAGGTCCACCCGGCCCCGGTCGCCGCGGCGGACCCCGCTGTTACCGGTCCCTGAGCCACGCCGAGCGCGCCCGCCGGGCGCGGTCGAGGCGTGAGTCGAGGGGCGCAGGGCGGACGGCGAACGGCGGCCCTCAGCCGAGCGAGGCGACGATGCGGCCGAGTCGCTCGATGCTGCGCAGCACCAGCGACTGCTCGAGCCCCGGCCACTGCATGCGCATGACGAAGTGCTCGATGCCGAGCGTCTCGTGGTAGCGCGCCAGCTCGTCGCGCACCCACGCCTCGTCGCCGACGATGAAGCGGTCGGCGCGGAAGTCCTCGAACGGCTGATCGAAGCGATCCGCGTCGGAGAGGATCTTGTCCTGCCCCCAGGATGCGTAGGCGCCGTACTTGTATTGCAGGGGCCCCTGGGCCTCGGCCAGCGCGCGCGCGGTGGTGGCGCCGACGTAGCACTCGCGGCACAGCGGGTAGTCGACCGCGGGCGGCAACCCTGCCTCCGCCCGGGCCTCGCGGTACATGCGGAGCTGGTCGGCGAGCGTGGCGGCGGTCGGATAGAACGTGATCAGCCACTCGTCGCCGAGCACCGCGGCGCGGCGAATCGCCTTCTCGACCACCGCCGCGATCCACACCGGCGGGCCCTTCGGGTGCACCGGCTTGAGCGAGAGCCCCACGTCGTCGAGCCTGAAGTGCTTGCCGGCGTGCGTGACACGCTCCTCGGTCCACAGCCGGCGGACGACCTCGAGCCCTTCCTCCAGTCGTCCCACCCGGTCGCCGAGGCGCGCCCCCATGGCGGTGAACTCCTCCGGTCGGTAGCCGAGGCCGACACCGAGGACGTAGCGCCCACCGGTCATCCAGTCGAGCGTCGCCGCCTCCTCCGCCACCAGCACCGGCGACAACGCCGGGAACACGAGGATGTTCGGCCCGACCTGCATGCCCTCGGCCTCCGGCGCGAGGCGGGCGAGCAGCGGCATCACCTGGAACATCTGCACCGGCGCGGTGACGAAATGCTGCGCCGCCCACAACGACTCGAAGCCATTGGCGCGCGCCACGCGCACCTGCTCCACCAGGTTGCCGATCTGCGGGCCGAGCGGGGTGCCCGGGGTGAACTGGGTTGCGAGGTAGAGACCGACCTTCACGCTTACGCTCTCCTGGAACTGTTCCGCGCCCGGCTCAGGGCTTGACGATGGCGCCGTAGGCGTCGGGCCGCCGATCGCGATAGAAGGGCCAGACCTTGCGTACCTCCTCGATACGCTCACGCGGCAGGTCGGCGACCAGCACCTCCTCCCCGTCGCCGGCCTGGGCGACGATCTGCCCGATCGGGTCCACGAACACGCTGGCCCCGTAGTAGGTGCTCTCGAGCTCGGTGCCGACGCGATTGACCCCGGCGACGAAGAAGCCGTTGGCGATGGCGTGGCCGCGCAGCTCCGGCTCCCAGACGCTACGCGAGAAGCCGCGGGTGGTGGTCGCGGTCGGCACGAACACGTACTCCGCACCGGCCAGCCCGAGCATGCGCGCCGACTCCGGGAAGTGTCGGTCGTAGCAGATCATGATCCCGACCTTGCCGAGCGGGGTGTCGAATACCGGGAAGCCCGCGTTGCCCGGGCGGAAGTAGAACTTCTCGTTGAAATGCGAGCTCATCGGCAGGTGGTGCTTTCGGTACACGCCGAGCACCTCGCCCCGCGGGTCGACGAGGAAGGTCGAGTTGTAGAGCTCGCCGGCCATCACGCGCTCGTAGATCGGCACCAGGACGTACATTCCCAGGCGCCGAGCCTCGGCGCGCATCCGGGTCATCGTCGGGCCGTCCGCCGGCTCCGCGAGCGACTGCGCGGCGGGGTCGATGCGCTGGGGGAAGAACCAGGTGTTGAAGCACTCCTGGAGGCAGGCGATCTCCGCGCCCCGCTCCCGCGCCTGCGCCAGCAGCGCGGCGGTGCGGTCGAGGTTGTCGTCGAGGTCCGTCGAGGCGGTGGTCTGGATGAGGGCTGCTCGCATCGGGGCGCTCCGTGGGGCGTTGGCACGTGGGTGAGCGATCGGAACCTGCCGCCGAGCGTCTGAGTCGCGACGGAGGGGCAGGAGCATCGACTCGACATCCAAGCCCCGAATCATGCACCCGGAATCGGGGTCGAGACCAGCGTCGCCCGATCGCGCCGGCTCCGGCCACGCCGGTGGCCTGGTATTTGCTGCCGGTTCGGCGTCGAGGTTAGCATCGACGCGCGACGCGGCCCGCACCCGCGGGCTCGGGTTCGAATCGCGGCACGACGTGTGCACCCGTGCGGTGCGGCTCACGTCGGTGCCGCCCCACATCGAGGCGCCTCGAGCGCCGGTAGCAGGGGGAAGACAGAATGCGGGGCACCAGACACGTATTGGCCGCGGCGCTCGCCAGCGCGCTCGCGGTGGGAACGTACTCCGGCTCGGTCACGGCCCAGGGCGAGCAGACCCAGGGCATCAGCGACACCGAGATCCACATCGGTGCGTTCGGGCCGTTCGCCGGACCGGTCTACCTGTACGGCAAGCTCGTGATGAACGGCGTCGAGGCGGTCTTCGACAAGGCCAACGCCGACGGTGGCGTCCACGGCCGCAAGCTCGTCCTCGTGCGCGAGGACGACAACTGCAAGCCGGAGGGCTCGATCGCGGCGGTGAAGAAGCTCGCGTACGACGAGAAGGTGTTCGCGATCATCGGCGGCGCCTGCTCGAACGCGACGTTGGCGGCGGTGCCGGAGCTCGAGAAGGCCGGCATTCCGATGGTGATCAACTCGGCCGTCGCCGACGCCATCACCGACCCGCCCAAGCCCAACATCTTCAGCACGCAGCTCACCTCGTCGATCGAGAGCCGGGCGCAGCTCAACTACGCGCTCGACCAGGGGGCGAAGAAGATCGCGCTCGTGCGCATGACCGATGCCTGGGCGATGGCGCGGTACAACCCCCTCATCGAGTACGCGAAGGAGAAGGGCATCGAGTTCGTCGCCGACGTCGAGCTGCAGATCGACGCCCCCGACGCCACCCCCCAGGCGCTGAAGCTCAAGGCCTCGGGCGCCGACGCCATCGTCATGGTGCTCTACGCCAAGCCCGGCGCGGTGATGATCCGCGACGCGTTGAAGATCGGTTACAACCCGATCTGGGTCGGCCAGACCGCCATCAACGACTTCGCGGCGTTCGAGAAGCAGGTCGGCATCCCCGATGCGCTGAAGAACTTCGCCACCATCAGCGCGGTCGCCTTCCAGCCGACGGACCCGGAGATGAAGCCGTGGACCGATCGTCTGAAGAGCCTGTTCCCGAACGACGAGCTGTCGACGTTCAACATGAACGGCATCGGCAGCGCCCAGGTTCTGGTCGAGGCGCTGAAGCGGGCGGGCAAGGATCTCACGCGCGACAAGCTGCTCGCGGCGCTCGGCTCGATCAAGGACTTCCAGACCGACGTCTACGCCGGTTCGATCACGTGCGATGCGCCGCGTAGCCACCAGTGCAACCAGAATCCGGGCTGGCTCGCGCTGCGTGACGGGAAGATCGTCCGCATCAAGTAGTTGCCGTGTGCGCCGGCGCCGCGGTCGGGGACGGGACCCTGGCCGCGGCGCCGGCGCGATCGTCCATGGTGCGTTGGACGACCTGGTCGCGTGGTGGAGGGGGGAAGTCGCCGGTCATGGAGATGTTCAGCTATCTACTGGCCACCGGGATCTCGACCGGCGCGCTCTACGCGCTCGTCGCGCTCGGCATCGTGGTCATCTACAAGGCCACCGAGGTCGTGAACTTCGCCCATGGCGAGATGTTCATGCTCGGCGGATTTCTCGCCTACACCTTCCACGTCATGCTCGGCTGGCCCTACGTGTTGTCGCTGATCCTCGCCGTGCTCGCGGCGTTCGGGCTCGGTATTCTCGTCGACCGCATCGCGTTCCGCCCGTTGATGCAGCGCCAGTCCCTGGTCAGCGTGCTGCTGGCGATGGTGGGACTCTCGTTCGTCCTCAAGGGTGTGGCGCGCCATCTCTGGGGCGGCAAGGGCGACTACATCCCGTTCCCGCCCCTGGTCTCCCCGGAGCCGATCATGTTCGGCGGCATCATGGTGATGTCTCAACAGCTGGTGGTGCTCGGGGCGGCGGCGGTGGTGATGATCGTCTTCGCCCTGTTCTTCAAGCTGACCCGGGCCGGGCGATTCATGCAGGCCACTGCCGACAATCCGAAGGCGGCGAAGCTGGTCGGGCTGCGGATCGACCGGGTCTACATGTACACCTTCGGCGTCGGCTCGGCGGTGGCGGCGGCTGCCGCGGTGTTGATGGCGCCGCTCACCCTGCTCTACCCGGACATCGGGTTCATGTTGTTCATCAAGGGCTTCGCGGCAGCGGTGCTCGGCGGTCTGACGAGCATCGTCGGCGCAGTGGTGGGCGGTTTCCTCATCGGCATCATCGAGCAGCTCTCGGCCGGCTACATCCACACCAGCATGCAGGAGGTGGCGGCGTTCATCGTCATCATGGTCGTGATGGTGTTGATCCCGACCGGCCTGTTCGGGCGTCGCGGAATGCGGAGGGTCTGATCGGTGCGCGCGCTGCTCGGTAAGAAGGCCTTCCTGGTGCTCCTGTTCGGCACTCTGTTGCTGCTGCCGTTCGGGGCCAACAAGTACTACGTGTTCGCCGCCAATCTGGTGATGCTCTACATCATCCTCGCGCTCGGGCTCAATCTGCTCATCGGGTTCGCCGGGCAGCTCGCATTCGCCAACGCGGCGATGTACGGCATCGGCGCTTACGGCACCGGGCTGCTGATGAAGCACTTCGCCTTGCCGTACTGGCTCTCCGCGCCGGCCGGGGTGGTGATCGCGATGGCGGCGGGGACGTTGCTCGCGTTGCCGGCGCTGCGTCTCTCGGGGATCTATCTCGCGCTGACCACGCTCGCCTTTGCGCAGTTCACGTTCTGGGTCATGACCCACTGGACCAGCGTGACCTTCGGGGCGGGTGGCTTCGTTCCGCCGCCGATCGACTTCGCGCCGCTTCCGATCAACCAGGAGCAGGGGATCTACTACCTGAGCTGGGTCGCGGCGCTGCTCCTCTACATCGTCGCGAAGAACGCCATGGAGTCGCCGATCGGTCGCGCCTTCGTCGCCATCCGCGATCGCGACGTCGCGGCGCAGTCGCTCGGCGTGGATCTCTTCCGCTACAAGGCGCTCGCGTTCGCGATGTCGGGCTTCTACGCCGGCGTTGCCGGTGCGCTCTACTGCGGCATGCTCGGCTTCGTCGGGCCGGAGAGCTTCGACTTGCTGCAGATGGTCATGCACAAGGGCGCGGTGGTGCTCGGGGGCATGGGCTCCGTTCTCGGGGCGGTGATCGGCGGCACCCTGCTCACGGTCATCCTCGAGCTGGTGAAGGAGTTCAAGTTCTCGATCGAGATCGCCTTCGGCGGATTGCTGATGCTCTTCGTCCTGTTCCAGCCGACCGGCCTCGTCGTGTTCGTGAAGCGGTGGCTCCCTGGCTGGGAGGAGCGGCTGCACCATGCCGAGGACGACGGCGCCGAGCGCGCACCGGTGGCGGCAGACGGCGAATCACGGCCGCAGACGCAGGCGGGGGATTGAGGTGAGCGCGGCGCTACGTATCGAGAACGTCTCGGTCTCCTTCGGCGGTGTGAGTGCGCTGGACGAGGTCTCGGCCGACTTCCCGCAAGGCAAGATCATCGGCATCATCGGGCCGAACGGCGCCGGGAAGACCACCCTGCTCAACGTCATCTGCCAGATGAGCCCGCCGGACAAGGGCGAGGTCTTCCTGGGCGAGCGGCGCCTCACCGGGATGAAGCCGAACCAGGTGGCGGCGCTGGGTCTGCGGCGGACCTTCCAGGCGTCGCAGCTCTTCGCCGGGATGACCGTGCTCGAGAACATGATGACCGGACTCCATCTGATGAGCACCACCGGTTTGTTCGGGGCGGTGTTCCGAACCCGGCGCATGCGCGACGAGGAGGCCGAGATGCGGCGGCGTGCGATGGAGGCGCTCGACTACGTCGGCTTCGCGCACTTCGCCCACCGCCCGGGCAATGCACTCTCGTTCGGGCAGCAGCGCATCGTCGAGATCGCGCGCACCCTCATCTACGAGCCGAAGGTGGTGCTGCTCGACGAGCCGGCGGTCGGGCTGTCGGTCAATCGAGTGGCCGAGCTCGACGCGTTGCTGCGGCGCATCCGCGACGAGCGCGGGGTCACCCTGGTCATGATCGAGCATGTGATTCGGCTGGTGATGGAGGTCTCCGACCACATCGTGGTGCTGAGCTCGGGCCGCAAGATTGCGGAGGGCGACCCGAGCGCGGTGCGCAACGACCCGACGGTGGTCGAGGCCTATCTGGGGCATCAGGCCCATGCTTGAGGTCAACGGGCTCAACGTCTGGTACGGCGTGACCGAGGTTCTGCGCGACGTCTCGTTCCGGGTGCCGGAGAACAAGATCGTCGCCCTGCTCGGCGGCAACGGCTCGGGCAAGACCACGATCCTCAACAGTCTCTCGGGGATGGTGGCGCCACGCGCCGGCACAATCATGTTCGACGGCACCGACGTCGCCGGCTGGGCACCGGACCGGATGGTCAAGCGTGGCATCGTGCAGGTGCCCCAGGGGCGCGAGGTGTTCGCGGCGATGACCGTGCGCGAGAATCTCGAGCTGGGCGCGGCCACCAGGCGCGACATGGCGGCGATCCGCACCGACATCGAGGAGCTCTACGAGCTGTTCCCGCGGCTTCGCGAGCGGCGCGGCCAGCGCGCCGGCGCACTGAGTGGTGGCGAGCAACAGCAGGTGGCGATCGGGCGCGCGCTGATGGCTCGCCCGAAGCTCTTGCTGATGGACGAGCCTTCGGTCGGACTCGCGCCGCTGGTCGTCGACATGGTCATCGACACCATCAAGACGCTCCACGCGCGCGGGCTGACGATCCTCATCGTGGAGCAGAACGTCGGCGTGGCGGCGGCGGTGGCAGAGGATGCCTACGTGCTGAAGGACGGGGAGATCGCCTACTCCGGTGCCGCCCCCGCGCTCATCAACGACCCCGAGGTGCTGTCGTCGTATCTGGGGCGGTGATCGGCTCCGGGGATAGGCGGGACGCAGCCGGGATGCGCGGCGAGTGGCTCGGGCCCGGCTCGGCGGCGACGCCTCGCCGGTCCCTGAGCCACGCCGAGCGCATCTCTGAAGAGATGCGGTCGAGGTTGGTGTCGAAGGGGTCCAGGAGGCGAGCGTGCTCTGGGTGGGTGTAGACGTCGGCGGAACGTTCACGGACCTCGTGGTCTACGACGACGAGGCCGGCACGGTACGCGCGGGTAAGACGCCGTCGACCCCGGACGATCCGGGTCGCGGCGTGCTCAACGGTCTGCGCGCGATGGACGTCTCGCTCGGCGCGGTGCGTCGCTTCCGTCATGGCGCGACGGTGGCCACCAACACCGCGCTCGAGCGGGCCGGGGCGGAGCTCGGGGTCGTCACCACCGCCGG
This sequence comes from Ectothiorhodospiraceae bacterium, assembly GCA_024234875.1. GTDB lineage: Bacteria > Pseudomonadota > Gammaproteobacteria > HK1 > HK1 > JACKNM01. The sequence continues at coordinate 180,604 of JACKNM010000010.1, forward strand.
CTTCCGCGACGTGCTGATCGTCGGGCGCGGCAACCGGCTGCGCCTCTACGACATCAAGGCCACGCGGCCGCCCGGTCTGGTGCGCCGATCGCGGGTCATGGAGGTGGCCGAGCGCCTGGCGGCCGACGGCTCCGAGCGCATCGCCCTCGACGAGAATGCGGTGCGCGCCGCGGCCGAGCGATTGCGCGAGCTGCGGGTCGAGGCGGTGGCGGTGTGCTTTCTCCACGCCTACGCCAATCCCGAGCACGAGCGCCGCGCGGCGGAGATCGTGCGCGCGGTGCTGCCGGACGTCCCGGTGTCGTGGTCGGCCGACGTGTTGGCCGAGCATCGCGAGTACGAGCGCTTCGCGACCACCGCGCTGAACGCCTACGTCGCGCCACGCGTGGCCGGATACCTCGCGCGTCTGCGTGACGGCCTCGCCGCCGGTGGGCTCCGCGCGGCACCGGAGATCATGACCTCCAGTGGCGGCTCGTGGTCGTTCGAGCGCATGGCGCGACTGCCGGTGAACTCGATGCTGTCCGGCCCGGCCGGTGGTGTGATCGGCGCGGTGTCGCTCGCCGAGCGCCTGGGGTATCGCGACCTCATCACCTATGACATGGGCGGCACCAGCACCGACGCATGTCTGATCCGCGACGGCCGCTACGCCCTGGCCACCGAGGGCCAGGTCGGCGGCTTCCCCAATCGCGCACCGCAGATCGAGATCAGCACCGTGGGCGCCGGCGGCGGCTCGGTGGCGTACCTCGACGTCGGCGGCTTTCTCAACGTCGGTCCGCGATCGGCCGGCGCCAATCCCGGGCCGGCCTGCTACGGGCGGGGCGGCACCGAGCCCACGGTCACCGACGCCAACGTCGTGCTCGGCAGGTTCCGGCCCGGCGAGCCCCTCGGTGGCGAGATCGTGATCGACGTCGCGGCGGCCGAGCAGGCGGTCGGCGCTCTGGCGCACCGTCTGGGGCTCGACCCGATGGAGACCGCGGAGGGCATCGTCCGCATCGCCGTCGCGCGCATGACCGGGGCGATCAAGGAGATCTCGGTGATGCGCGGGATCGACCCGCGCGCGTTCACCCTCCTCGCCTATGGTGGCGCAGGGCCGCTGCACGCCGCCGCGGTGGCCGAGGAGCTCGGCATCCGCACCGTGCTGGTGCCACCGCTCTCCGGTGCGTTCTCGGCCTTCGGCCTGCTGGTGGCCGACCGCCGGCTCGACTTCTCGCGCACCCGGGTGATGCCGCTCGCCGGCGCGAGCCTGGACGACGTGCGCGCGGTGCTCGCACCGATGCGCGAGGAGGCGGCGGCCGAGCTCGCAGCGGAGGGTTTCCCGGCCGAGCGCATCCGCTTCGAGGCGGCGGTCGACATGCGCTACGTCGGCCAGGCGTTCGAGCTCACGACCCCGCTCGCCGACGATGCCCGCGACGTCGCCGATCTCGTCGCCGCGTTCCACCGCGTGTACGAGGAGCGCTACGCCCACGCCGACGACGGGCCGGTGGAGGCGGTGTCGTTTCGTCTTTCCGCCTATGGCCTGACCGAGAAGCCCGGGCTGCCGAGCCCGGCGGGGCGTGCGCTCGATGCGGCGCGTCGCGGCTCGCGCCCCGTTCGGTTCGCAGGTGAGATGCGGGAGACGCCGGTTTATCGCCGGGAGGATCTGCCGGCGACGGCTCGCATCGAGGGCCCCGCGATCGTGGAGGAGGCGGGCTCGGCGACGGTGGTGCCGCCGGGCGCGCGGTGCGTGCGCCATCCGTCGGGTGCGCTGGTGATCGAGTGGGAGCGGACGAGGTCATGACTCCGATCGACCCAATCACGCTGGAGGTGGTCACCGAGGGACTCATCTCGGTGGTGCGCGAGATGCGGGCGACGGTCTTTCGCACCGCGCGCTCGGTGGCCATCTACGAGGCGCGGGATTTCTCCTGCGGGCTGTTCGACGCCCGCGGTCAGGTGGTCGCGCAATCCGAGGACATCGGCTCCCACGTCGTGCCGCTGCCGTGGTCGGTCGAGGCCTCGCTCGCGCGGATGGGCAACGACCTCGCGCCGGGCGACGTGATCGTGATGAACGATCCCTACCTCGGGGGCACGCACCTCAACGACGTCACTCTCATCTATCCGGTGTTCCACGACGGGCGGCTGGTGTTCTTCCCGGCGGTGCGTGAGCACTGGGCCGACGTCGGTGGCGCGGTGCCGGGGTCGATGTCCGGCTCGGCCACCGAGATCTACCAGGAGGGGATCCGGATCCCGCCGGTGAAGCTGGTCGAGGCCGGCAAGGTGAACCGCGCGGCGATGGAGATCCTGCTCTCCAACATGCGCGTGCGCGAGGAACGTCTCGGCGACTTCAACTCCGGGCTCGCCGCCTGCCGCACCGCCGAGCGCCGGATCCGCGAGCTGATCGCGCGCTACGGTATCGACACCCTGCTCGCCGGGGTCGCCGGCAACATCGATCGCTCCGAGGCGCGCATGCGCGCCCAGATCGCGAAGCTGCCGGACGGCGAGTTCCTCTACGAGGACTGGCTGGAGACCTTCGGTCCCGCGCCGGGGTATCGGCTCGAGCCGCTCCGCCTGCCGCTCAGACTCACCATTACCGGCGAGACCCTGACCGCGGACTTCACCGGTGCCGCCGCCCAGGCGCCGGCGCCGGTGAACTCCACCCTCGCGGTGACCGCGGCCTCGGTGTTCATCACCTTGAAGTCGGTGCTCGACCCGAAGCAGGCGCTCAATCAGGGCTCGTTCCGTCCGGTCACGGTGGTCGCCCCCGAGGGCACCATCGTCAACGTCACCCATCCGGCGCCGGCCGGCTCGCACGGCGAGATCCGAAAGCGCGTCATCGCCACCATGCTCGGCGCGCTGGCGCAGGCGTGCCCGGAGCTGTCCTCGGCCGACATCCACCGCACCTCGTTCCACAACCTGATCGGCGGCGTCGACCCGGCGACCGGCAAGGAGTTCGTGCACTACGAGTGGTCCTCGGGCGGCAACGGCGGGTTCGCCGAGGCCGACGGGCCGAGCGCGATGGCCGCGGTCGACTGGGGTGACCTCTCCACCGTGCAGCCGACCGAGGTGCTGGAGACGCGTTTCCCGTTGCTGGTCGAGTGGTCGCGCCAGGCCACCGACTCCGGCGGCCCCGGCCGTACCCGCGGCGGCCTCGGCATGCGTCGCGCGCTGCGGCTCACCCGTGGCCACGCCACCTACTCCCTGCTCGCCGACGGCGCGATGGTGCCGCCGTTCGGCGTGCTCGGTGGCGAGAGCGGTGCCTGCGTCGGCAGCTACGCGCGCCGTGACGGCGCCGACCATCCGTTCCCGACGCCGGGCAAGGTCGGCGGACATCGGATGGCGGCCGACGACGTGGTGGTGCTGCAGAGTGCCGGTGGTGGCGGCTACGGTGACCCCACCGAGCGCGCGCCGGAGGCGGTGCTCGAGGACGTCGAGGAGGGCTACGTATCGTCGGCGATGGCGCGCGCGGTGTACGGGGTGGAGATCGTCGACGGCGCGGTCGACGCCGCGGCGACCGTCGCCCTGCGCGCCGCGATTCGCGACGCCCGGCTCAGCCTCGTGGCCGTCGCGACCGAGGCCGAACGCGCCTACGAGGCGGTCGGCCGTGGCACCAAGCGGGTGGCGTGGCTGCACCCGGACGACGCGGCGCGCCTCGGACTGGCCGAGGACGCGATGGTCGAGTTGCTCGGTCCCCGTGGCGCTCCGCTGCGGGCGTGGCTTCGCTGCGCCGCCGCGACCACTCGGGGCACCGTCCCGGTCGACCCCTTTGCCGCTCGGGTGCTCGGCGGCTCGCCCGGCACGCCGCTCTGGATAAGACCGGTGCTGCGCGCGACACTCGGCTGACCTTGCACCGGCGAGCCGGACGGTCGCCAGGCACATCGACAACGACATTGGGGGAGAGGGCATGGATCTCGGACTGAGCGGCAAGAGCGTGCTGGTGACCGGCGCCTCGAAGGGGATCGGTCGGGCGACGGCGGAGGCGTTCGCGCGCGAGGGCGCGCGACTCGTCCACATCACCGCGCGGTCGGAGGACGGGTTGCGCGCTGCCGCCGCGGCGATCACCCAGGCCCACGACTGCGAGGTCCGCGGCCATGCGCTGGACCTCACCGACGCCGCCGCGCGCGAGCGGCTGATCGCCGAGACCATCGACGTCGACATCCTCGTGAACAACGCCGGCGCCATTCCGTCCGGCTCGATCTACGCCGTCGACGACGCCGCCTGGCGCCGTGGCTGGGAGCTCAAGGTCTTCGGCTACATCGCGATGTCGCGCGCGTTCTACAGCCACATGCGCGACCGTGGCCACGGCGTGATCGTCAACGACATCGGCAACTCGGGCGAGAACCCCGACTTCGACTACATCGCGGGCTCCTGCGGCAACGCGAGCCTGATGACCTTCACCCGCGCCCTGGGTGGCACCAGCCTCGATCACGGCGTGCGCGTGGTCGCGGTCAACCCGGGGCCGGTGGACACCGGGCGCATGGAGACCATGCTGCGCCAGCGTGCCAAGGTCATGCTCGGCGACGCCGAGCGCTGGCAGGAGCTGCTCGCGCGTTTTCCAGGCGGGCGCGCGGCCACCGCCGAGGAGGTCGCCGACCTCATCGTCTTCCTCGCCTCCGAGCGGGCCGGCTACGTGAACGGCACCGTGGTCACCATCGACGGCGGGATCACGTCGCGTCGATCGGTGGTGTGACGCGCGATGGCTCCGATTGTGTCGGCAATCGGTGCCCGTACCCGGCCGATACGATGCGGGTGGCGATGCCGCGCGACGCATTGAGCCAGTGAGCACCGGCGACCCGGCGGCGCTCGCGGCACGGGCGCGCGCCTGCGCCGAGGGCGGCGACCACGCGGGCGCGCTGGCGGCGCTCGACGCCCTGGCGAGGTCGACGCCTCTCGATCCGGTGGTCCAGACCAATCGTTGTCTGAGCCTGGCCGCGCTCGGCCAGCTCGAGGCGGCGGTCGCCGCCGGCGCGCGCGCGACCGAGCTCGGTCCGACCCTCGGTGCCGCGCACGGCGCGCTCGGCTCGGCCTTGCGCCACCTGGCGCGATTGCCGGAGGCCCTCGCCTGCCTCGACCGTGCGTTGGCGCTCGACGCGGCGCTGGCCGACGCGCACGTGAACCGTGGTCTGGTGCTGCAGGAGATGGGGCGAGTCGCCGAGGCGTTGGCCGCCCACCGTCGCGCGCTCGCCGTCAGGCCGGATCTGGTCGAGGCGTGGACCAACATCGGCATCTGCCTGCAGGGCATCGGTGATGCCGACGGCGCGGCGGCGGCGTTCGAGCGCACTCTCGAGCTTCGCCCCGGCGACGTCGACGCCTGCTCGAACTGGCTGATGGGGCTCCAGTACGACCCGGCCCTCAGCGCGCGCCGACTGCGCGACGCGGCGCGGCGATGGAACGTGGTGCATCGGCAGCGTCACGGGGCGGTGGTGCGGACCCGCCCGTCGCCGCGCCGCGTCGACGGCCCGCTGCGCGTCGGCTACGTGTCGGCCGACTTGCGGGCGCACCCGGTCGGCTGGTTCCTGGCCGACGTTCTTCCCGCGCACGATCCGAGCGCGGTCGAGGTGCACTGCTACGCGAGCCAGCGCACGCGCGACACCATGACCGAGTCCCTCATGCGCTGCGCGCACGGCTGGTCCTTCGTCGCCGATCTGTCCGACGCGGCGCTGACCGAGCGCATCCGCGCCGACGGCATCGACGTGTTGGTGGATCTCTCGGGGCATACCGCCGGCAATCGTCTCGGGGTGTTCGCGCGCGGTGCCGCGCCGGTGCAGGTCTCGTGGCTCGGCTACTTCGCCACCACCGGCGTCGACGGTATGGACGCGGCGCTGCTCGGGGCGGATCAGGCGCCGCCCGGCGCCGAGGCGTTCTTCACGGAAACTCTGGTGCGGCTGGACCGCAACCAGTTCGTGTATCGCCCGCCGGACTACGCACCGGACCCGCGCCCGGCACCGGCGAGGCGCGCGATCACGTTCGGCTCGTTCAACAATCTGGCCAAGGTGAGCCCGGAGGTCCTCGTCGCGTGGGCGCGGGTCCTCGATGCGGTGCCCGCGAGCTGGCTGGTGCTGAAGTGGCGCGGTCTCGACGATGCATGGGTCGCCGAGCGCGTGCGCCGCCAGCTCGCCGGCGCCGGCATCGATCCGCGGCGGGTCGAGCTTCGCGGCGCGTCGAGCCACGAGCGCATGCTGGCCGACTACGACGGCATCGACGTCGCGCTCGACCCTTTCCCGTTCAGCGGTGCGCTCACCACCTGCGAGGCGTTGTGGATGGGCGTGCCGGTGGTGACCTTGCCCTGGCAGCGGCCGGTGTCGCGCCAGACGATGGCGATCCTGCGCGACTTGGGCCTCGACGACCTCGTCGCCCGCAACGTGGACGACTACGCCGCGATCGCGGCGCAGCTCGCCGACGATGCACCGCGTCGACATGCCCTGCGACTGGAGCTCCGCGCCCGAATCGAGGCCTCCCCATTGCGCGACGGTGCGTCGCTCGCGCGCAGCCTCGAGTCGCGCTACCGCATGCTCCACGCCGCCCGACTGTCGGCGTAGCCCGGGGTCGGGGACAGCCACCGCGTTCGCGGAGCCAGTCCCCGGGGGTGGCGCGGACGATCCCTGGGGACTGGCTCCGATTTCGTTAGGAATCGGTGCCTGTCCCCGCGCGCTGGCGGTTGGGTTCGGGAGTGGCGGTCGGTGCCTCGTGGGGTCGGGGACAGGCGGGGTCGGGGACAGGCACCGCGTTCGCGGAGCCAGGCCCCGGGGGGCGGATCTCAGGTGCTGTCGGCCAGCGCGTCGGGAAGCTTCAGTGGCGCGTACTGCAGACCGTGCGACATGCAGGTGCGGCAGAAGGGGTGGGTGTACTTGCGGGCCTCGATCTCGGTGTGCGGCGCGTCGAGGAAGTGCACCCCGAGCATGTTCGGGGCGTCATAGACGCTGCAGCACAGCGCCACCGTGCCGTCGAAGTTGATCGCGGTCTGGTTCGCGCGCAGCTCGCAGTCGTAGTCGGGGTCACGCGCGGTGGCGAAGCGGCGCGCGTAGTCCGTCGGGTGCTCGAGCAACTCGTCCAGGATCGGGTCGGCGGCCACCGTGCCCTCGATCAGCCCCACCAGCTTCTCGAGTGGCTGGTAGAAGGCGGGAATGGGGCGGTGGGCGAAGCCGAGCCGCGCGCAGGCGGCGCGCACCGCGTCGAGCTGGTCGAGGTTGCCCTTGTAGAGATGATGGCCGACCCAGACCACGGTCGGTGCGCCGGTGCGGTCGATGCATGCCCGCAGGCGCTCCATGTTCTCGATCACGAGCTCGAGCTTGCCGCGGGTATGCGTGCGAGCGTAGCTCTCCTGGGTGAAACCGGAGAGCGAGATCTTGAGACTCGCCGGGTGCGCGGCGATCGCCGCCTCCAGCCCGCGCCGCACGTTGAGGTTGGTCGACAGGTGCGCCTCCAGGCCGTGCGCGTTCACGGTCTCGATGATCGCCGGCAGATCGGGGTGTAGCAGCGGCTCGCCCCAGTTGAACAGCCAGACCTCCGGTCGGCTGCACACCGCCTCGCGCGCGATCTTCTCGACCACTCGCCGCGCCACGTCGAGCGGCATGAATCCGCGCGGTCGCGTCGCCTCCGGGAAGTTTCCGACCGGGCAGGTCGGACAGCGCAGATTGCAGGTACCCACGACGTCCACGGCGTAGACGTACGCGCGCGACTCCCGGGGTGTGGGGCGCAGGAGCACCCGACCGGTTCCCGGGTCGTGGACCTCCGGGGCGAGGTGGGGGACCGGTCGCGCACGCCCGAGCGCCGCGGACACCGTGGGGTCCGCCGGCGTCTCGGCGTGCGCCTGCTCGAGCCAGGGCAGTGCCGCCTCCAGGTGGTCGTCGCGAGCGAGCGCAAGACCGACCTCGCGCGCGCTGCCCTCGGTCCCGCGCGGGTCGAGGGTGCCGGCCACCGCCTGGCGAACGCGCCGCATCCCGGCCGCGGGCGACCCGTGACCGACCTCCAACATGCCGAGGTTGTGCCGCGCGAAGAGATTGTGGGGCTGGCGCGCGAGCACCGCGCGATAGAGCGCGGTGGCCTCGTCCGACTGACCACCGGTATGCGCCGCCAGCGCCCGGCGCATCAGGTTTTCGGTCGACGCGCCGATGTTCTGCGAGGCGTCCGTGGACATCGAGGTTCGCCGCTGCCACCAATCGATGACCGGCGCGTCGCGGGCGGCGGTGCGCCGGGTCGGGCGGAAGTCTACACTCGCCGCGGCGAACGGGATTCCCGAGGCGCGCGGTGGCCGCGCGAGGGGCTGCGTCCGCGGACGAGTCTGCTCGCGACGAGGAAGACCGCGACATGAGACCGGATTTCACCCGCAGCGCGATTGCCGTCGCCGTCCTGTCGGTGCTGGGCGGGCCGGCCCTGGCTGACAACGGCTGCCTCGCCGGAACCTACGAGCCGGTGCCGGCCGGTGGTTGTGTCCCGGCGGACGCCGGTCACTACGTCGAGTTCGCCGGCGCGACCGAGCAGACGCCGGCGCCGGTCGGCTACTTCGTGGGCTCGACCGGGGCGTCGCTGCCGACGCCTGCGCCTGTCGGTCACTACGTCGCGGTCACCGGCCGCACTGCCGCGACGCCGGCCGAGGTCGGTTACTACGTCGCGATCACCGCCGCCAGCGCGCCGACGCCGGCGGACGTCGGCTATCTCGTGTCCACCACCGGGCAGTCCGAGCCGACGCCCGCCCCCGTCGGCCAGTACGTGGCCACCACCGCCGCGTCGATCGCCACACCCGCGCCCGTCGGCCACTACGTGCCGGTCACCGGGCAGTCGGCCCCGACCCCAGCGCCGCTCGGCCACTACGTCTCGGCGTCGGGTGCCTCGGAGCCGGAGCCCGCCGGGGCCGGGTACTACGTCGACCAGACCGGTCAGTCGGTGCCCATTCCGGCCCCTGTCGGGTACTACGTGGCGACCACCGGGCAGTCCGCCCCGAGCCCGGCGGACGCCGGGTTCTTCGTTGCGAGCACCGGCCAGGACGTGCAGTCGCCCGCCCCGCTCGGTCACTACGTTGCGATCACCGGCGCGGCGGCGACGACGCCGGCGGACCTCGGCTTCTTCGTCGGCGCCACCGGGCAGTCGGCTCAGACCCCGGCACCGGTCGGCTACTTCGTGAGCACCACCGGTGCCAGCGCGCCGACGCCGGCCATCCTCGGCAGCTACGTCGGGAATACCGGGCAGACCGGCCCGACGCCGGCGCCGATCGGCCACTACGTCGCCACCACCGGGGCTTCCGAGCCGACGCCCGCGAGCGCCGGGCACTTCGTCGAGGCGCTGGGCCAGTCGCAGCAGACGCCGGCACCGGCCGGGTACTACGTCGCCGGCACCGGGGCGACCGAGGCGACCCGGCCGCGGCGGGCTACTACGTCGCCGAGATCGGTCGCGATGCGCCGACCCCGGCTCCGATCATCAGCTACTTCGTCGCCACCACCGCCGCCGACACGCCCGTCGCGGCTCCGGTCGGCCATTTCGTCGGGGTCACCGGGCAGGCCGGGGCGACGCCGGCGCCGCTCGGCCACTACGTGGCGGTGACCGGGGCGACGGCGGCGATGCCGGCCGACCCCGGGTACTACGTCGGCGCCACCGCGCAGAGCCAGCAACTGCCGGCGCCGATCGGCACCTTCGTGGCGCTGAGCGGGGCATCGGGGACGACACCGGCTGCTGCCGGCTTACTACGTCGGGCAGACCGGCCAGTCGGAGCCGACGCCGGCGCCGCTCGGCCACTACGTCGCGGGCACCGGCGCGTCCTTTCCCACGCCGGCCGACGGCGGTCACTACGTCGGCACGACCGGGCAGAGCGCACAGACGCCGGCGGAGCTCGGTCACTACGTCGACGTCACCGGGGCCTCGGCACCGAAGGCCGCGAGCACCGGTCATTTCGTCGCCGCGACCGGCCAGACGCACCAGACTCCGGCGCCAATCGGGCATTTCGTCGCCACCACCGGGGCCAGCAGCCCGACCGCTGCGTCACCCGGCTTCTACGTGAGCACCACCGGGCGCTCCGCGCCGCTGCCGGCTTCGCTCGGCCACTACGTGGCGGTGACCGGCGCCGACACCGCCGCTTCGCGCTCCGGTGGGCTACTACGTGGGGGAGACCGGGCAGTCCTCGCGACGCCGCCCCGGTCGGCACCTTCGTCGCGGTCACCGGCGCCTCGGCGCCGAGCCCCGCTCCGGCCGGAGCAGTACGTCGCGGTCACCGGGCAGATAGAGGCGGTTCCGGCCGACGCCGGATACTTCGTCGCTGGAACCGGTCAGTCACAACAGACACCGGCGTCGGTCGGGCACTACGTCGCGGCCCCAGGCGCGTCGGAGGAGACGCCGGCCGCCGCCAGGCACTACGTGGCGGTCACCGGTCAGTCACAACAGACGCCGGCGCCCGATCGGTCATTTCGTCGGCACCACCGGGGCGAGCGCGCCGACGCCGGCCGACCTGGGCTACTTCGTCGCCGACGAGGGTCAGTCGGCGCAGACCCCGGCGCCGCCGGGACGCTACGTCGGGACCACCGGCGCCTCGCAAGCGCGCCTGGCGGACCAGGCTACTTCGTCGCCTCGACCGGGCAGTCGGCGCAGACCCCGGCGCCGCTCGGTCACTATGTCGACTCCTTCGAGGCGGTGGTCGCCCTCCGGCACCGGCGGGTCACTACGTCGGCCAGACCGGGCAGACCCGGCCTTCCCGGCCCCGGCCGGGAGCTATGTGCCCGCCACCGGCGCGTCGGCACCGACGCCCGCCGCGCCCAGGTACTACGTCGCGGACACCGGCCAGAGCACCCAGACTGCAGCACCGATCGGTTTCTTCGCCCCGGTGGCCGCATTGACCGGCCCGCTACCGGCCGACCTCGGTCACTACGTGTCGTCGACCGGGCAGAGCACCCAGACGCCGGCGCCCGTCGGGCACTACGTCGGGGTCACGGCCGCGCCCGTCGCGACGCCGACCGAGCCCGGCTACTACGCCGGCACGACGGGGCAGTCGGCGCCGACCCCGGCGCCGCTCGGCTACCCACGTCCCGACACCCGGCGCCTCCGCGCCGAAGGCGGCCTCGCTCGGGCACTACGTCGGCCTCACCGGGCAGCCGGCCGAGACCCCGGCGCCGCTCGGCACGTACGTGGCGGTGACCGGCGCCTCGGCCCCCACCCCGGCGAGCCCCGGCTATTTCGTCGCCTCGATCGGCCGGTCCGCGCCGACCCCGGCTCCGAGCGGAAAATTCGTATCGCACACCGGGGCGACGGCCGCGACCTTCGCGCCACTCGGGTTCTTCGTCCCGACGACGGCTCAGAGTGCCCCGACCCCCGCCCCGGTGGGCCACTTCGTGTCCGAGCTCGGGGCCTCCGCCCCGACCCCGGCACCGGTCGGCCACTTCGTCAGCGAGACCGGCCAGTTCGCGGTGGTGCCCGCGCCCCCGGCGGATTCGTCGACGAGGTCAGCCAGTCCACGTTCAAGTCGGCCGTGCCGGAAACTTCTTCGTGCCCGAGCCCGGTCAGAGCGGGCAGACGTTCGCGCCGCCAGGCACCTTCGTCCCGGCCGCGGGTGCGGTGGAGGCCACCGTCTGTCCCGCGGGCACCGAATCGTACGGTGGCTCGACCGCCTGCCGTGCCGCGCCCGAGTATCCGCCCGGCGCGGTCTCGCCGCGCCTCGACGGCGACTTCGGCTCCAGGGGATCGTCGTGCTGGCGCGCGCGCTGCGGCGCCCAGCCGAGCTATCCGTTCGATCTCACCAACACCGCCGGCCACACCGGCGGGCCGGACCCGATCACCGATCTCACCGTGCTCGGGTTCTCCTTCACCGGGCCAGACGTCGCCCTGTTCGCGCTCGAGGGCGGGCTCCAGGCGGGTGACATCCTGCCCGACGGCAGCCGCCGGTCGTTCGCGCTCGCTGCCAACGCCGCGCTCGGACCCGGGGAGTATCGGGTCGTGCTCACCCTGGAGACCGACCAGGGCGCCGGCATCGGCCAGCCGGGCGAGGTCTTCGTCTACGACTTCCGGTTGAAGGTCGGCGCGGCGGAACCCGTCTCGCCCGCCGTGCTGCGCACCGTGCTGGACCTTCTCGACGACTGATTCCGGAGCGGGCGGCACCCGTCCACCGGCGAACGGTGTGAGCCCTTACTCGGAAGGGCCCCGGTGTATCAGGATCCGAGGTGAGCGTCTTGCGCATGTACACACGCTGGTACCCGTTCTCCTCGCGTCGGGCCGTCTCGACATACCCGAGGCGCTGATACAGCGCGATGTTCTCGACCATCAGGGCGTGGGTGTAGAGGTCGAGGGCATCGAATCCCCGCTCGCGGGCCCAGGTCTCGGCGAATGCCACCAGCCGGCGGCCGAGGCCGTGACCCCGGAACCGCGGGTCGACGGCGACGTTGTCGAGCAGCAGGCCTCCCTCGCGACGCACCAGCACCAGGATTCCGGCCACCTCACCGCCGAGCTCTGCGATGAAGGCATGGTGGTGGGCGACGACGTCGGCGTAGTCGTCGAGCATCGGACCCGGTGGCTTGCCGATGCGCTGCACGTAGTGCTGGTACGCGGCGTTCACCAGTCGGCCCATTGCCGTCACGTCTCGCGCCGACGCATCGCGAATCGTCGGCACGGTCGCGGGCGGATCGCTCACGGCCCGGGCTCCCGCGGTGGGCCGTCGTCGTCGGTCGGGTCCAGTCGGCGCTGCATCCAGGCGACGTCGTGCCAGCGGCCGAGCTTCCATCCGATACGCTCGAAGACCCCGATCGAGGTGAACCCGTGGCGGCGGTGGAGGGCGATGCTCGGCTCGTTGGGCAGCGCGATGCCGGCGAAGGCCCCTCGATATCCCTGCTCGGCGAGGCCCGGGAGCAGGGCGCGGTAGAGCGCGCTGCCGACACCGCGGCGGCGGCAGTCGGGCGCGACATAGGCCGAGACCTCCACCGCCCAGCGATAGGCCGGGCGCTCGCGGTGGGTCGAGCCGTAGGCGTAGCCGAGGCACTGCCCGTCCGTCTCCGCCACCAGCCACAGCCAGCGCGCCCGCGTCTTGGTGATGCGCGCCGCGAACTCGGCCGGCGTCGGCACCGCGGTCTCGAAGGACACCGCGGTCTCCTCGACGAACGGGCGGTAGATGGCGAGCAGCGCGGGCGCGTCGGCCTCGACCGCGGGGCGGATGCGGACGTCGTCCGTCATCGGACAGGTCTCCGTGGTGGGTCGCGACGGCCGCTGCGGCGCGTTGCCGGTGGCGGAGCCCGGGGGCGACGGGGCTCACCGCCGCTCACAGCGCAGCCAGGGCCTCGAGCATCGTCGACTCGGTCAGGATCTGCGGCAGGACGACCGGCTCGCGCCCACTCGATGTGGGTGGGTAGAGCACGTAGAGCGGGACTCCACTGCGGTCGAACGAGGCGAGCAGCGCCGAGATCTCCGGATCGCGGTTGGTCCAGTCGCCCTTGAGATAGGCGACGTCGCGGGCGCGCATGGCGTCGCGCACCGCATCGGTGGCGAGTGCGGTGCGCTCGTTCACCAGGCAGGTGATGCACCAGTCGGCCGTCATGTTGAGGAAGACCGGGCGGCCGTCGGCGCGCAGGCGATCGAGCGCCGCCCGGGAGTAGGGTTTCCAGACCGTGTCGCTCGTCGCTCGCTCCGCACCCGGCGCGCCGCCCGGGGAGGCGGTCGCATCCGGGGCCAGGGTCCCGACCGCGCCCACCGCCGCGATCGCGGTGAGGCCGGCGAGCAGATTCGCAGCCAGCCGCGGCGCCCCGGCCCTCGGGCGCACCCGCAGCAGCCAGGCGACGAAGGCGAGGGCGATCATCGCCGCGAGCAGCAGGCCGACCCCATTGGGCCCCGCCTGTGCCCCGATCACCCAGGCGAGCCACGCTGCGGTTGCGAACATCGGGAATGCGAGCAATTCCTTCAACCGCACCATCCAGGCCCCCGGGCGCGGCAGCAAGCGGACCAGGGCCGGGACGAGGCTGATCAGTAGATAGGGTGACGCCAGGCCGAGGCCGAGGGCGAGGAACACCCCGAGTGCGAGCGGGGCCGGTGCGGTCAGGGCGAAGCCGAGCGCCGCCGCCATGAACGGCGCGGTGCACGGCGTCGCCACCACCACCGCGAGCGCGCCGGTGAAGAACGAGCCGGCCAGCCCGGCGCGATCGGCGAGGGACTGGCCGGCGCCGGCGATGGTCCCGGTGCCGATGGTCAGCGCCCCGGCGAGGTTCAGGCCGATCGCGAACATCAGCAGTGCCAGCAGACCGACGATGGCCGGCGACTGGAGCTGGAATCCCCAGCCGATCTCGCTGCCCGCGGCCCGCAGCGCCACCAGCGCGCCACCGAGGAGGCCGAACGTCACCAGCACGCCGGCGGTGTAGACGAGGCCGTGGGCGCGAACCGCCCCGCCACCGGCGGCGGCGCTCCGCAGCAGCCCCAGACCCTTGATGAAGATGACCGGCAGCACGCACGGCATGAGGTTGAGAATGACCCCGCCGAGGAAGGCGAACAGGAGGGCGAGCGACGGTGCCATGCGCGGTCGGGTTCCCGGGTCCGGTCGCGGCACCTCGGTCGCGGTCAGCGAGCGGGCGACCGACGGGTCGAGCGCGGGGCCGGAGATGACCGTCGGGCGCAACGCCAGCCCGCTGCTCGCGTGCGCCGCGTCGCCGAGCACCAGCACGCCGTCGAAGCTCGCGAGCCGTTCCGGCGCGATCGCACCGCGGCGCATGAGCAACCGTGCCCCGGCTGCCGTCGGCTCGATGCGCTGCGCCGCGGCGTGGTCGACCACACCGTTCTCGAACGGGAAGAAGTAAGCACTTACATTGCTCGAGGGCAAGTCCAGATCGAGCTCCAGCTCGAGCACCTCTCCTCGGTCGACCAGGGTGGCGGCCGGCCCTCGGGGATCGGGGAGGCGCGCCCGCGCGGTGGCGAAGGCGGCCCGCTGGTCCGGGTCGGGCCGGGTGTCCGCAGCGGTGGCGAGCCGGAGCCCGACGGTCGCGGACTCCGGGATACACACGTCGGCGCAGGCGAGCCACGAGACGTCGCCGACCAGGGTGAGGGTCTCGTCCGGGGCCAGCGAGGCCGGCGGTGTCACCCGGACCAGGTGCACCACCTCGTCGGAGTAGCCGTAATTGACGAGCGGACCGAAGGGCAGCCGGGATGGCACCGCCCATTCGATCGGGTCGGCGGTGAATCCCGCCGGCAAGGTCCAGTCGACCCGCGTCGGCAGGCCGGAATCTCCAGGGTTGCGCCAGTAGGTGTGCCACCCGGGCGCGATCTCGAAACGCACCGCGAGCCAGAACGGCTCGCCGGCGGCGATGGTGCCCGCCTCGCCGAGCAGCGTGGCCGTCACGTGGGGCGTGGATGCCCGGGGTGGCGGGTGGGAGTCCGCCGCCACCGGCAGCCCACAGGTGAGCGCGACGAGGGCCGCCGCGGCCGTACGGAGCAGCCATCGGGACCGCCGTCCAGTCATGGCGCGGGATCCTACGTCCACCGGCGGCGTGCGTGCACCGGTCCGAAGCGGCTGGGTGACCGCGGCGATACTCGTCGGCGGCCCAGACGGTCGACATATGGATCTGGCCGACAGTCGCGATTGGCCCTCGACATGGAGCCAATAGCGGTCGAGCATGAGCGTCCGCCACCGGCTCCACCCGTCGGTGCATCGAATCCGAATCGTCGTCGCGGCCGCAGAGCCGCCGGAGAGCATGCCATGGCCGCCCAGCCCGCCCTCGAGACCCGCCCGAGCGTCTGTCCGCTCGACTGTCCCGACACCTGCAGTCTGGCCGTGACCGTCGACGGTGGGCGCATCGTCGACGTCCGCGGCTCGGACGCCAATCGCTACACCGCCGGTGTCATCTGCGAGAAGGTCGCCAAGTACTACCCCGAGTTCGTCCACGGTGCCCGGCGCCTGCGCACACCGTTGCTGCGCACCGGCCCCCGCGGGAGTGGTGCCTTTCGGCCGATCGGGTGGGACGAGGCGCTCGACCGGGTGCACGACGGCATCGCCGCCGCCGTGGCCGCCCACGGTCCGCAGTCGGTGCTGCCGCTCAACTACGCCGGGCCCCACGGTCAGCTCGCGGTGGCGTCGATGGACCGGCGGTTCTTCCACCGCCTCGGCGCGACCCTCGTCGACCGTGGGCCGTTGTGTGGCGGCGTGCGCGGCACCGCCTACTCGAGCCTGTTCGGCAATGCGCCGGGCATGGCTCCCGAGCAGGCGGTCGACGCCGACACCATCGTCGTGTGGGGAAACAACGTCACCGTCTCCAACCTGCACTTCGCGCGGGTGATGCGCGCCGCCCGCGACCGTGGCGCGAGAGTCGCGGTGGTCGATCCGAAGCGCACGCGCATCGCCGAGCAGGCTCACCTCTTCGTCCAGATCCATCCGGGCACCGACGTCGTGCTCGCCTTCGCCCTCGCCGCGGAGCTCGAGCGGCGCGGGCTCGCCGACCGCGACTTCGTCGCGCGCTGGGTCGAGGGCTACGAGCCGTACATGGCGCGCGCGCGGGAGTACAGCCTCGACGACGCGGCGCGCATCTGCCGCCTGCCGCGCGACGTCGTCGACGCCCTGGTCGAGCTCTACGCCGGAGCGAAGCGGCTGGTGACGTCGATCGGCAACGGCATCGAGCGCGGGCGAAGTGGTGGCTCGGGGTTGCGCGCGATCCTCGCCCTGCACGCGATCACCGGTCAGCTCGGCCGACCCGGTGCAGGCATCGTGGCACGGCCCGCGCTGGCGGTGCCCACCACCCCGGGTCGGCTGCAGCGGCCCGATCTGGTGCCGCCGGGTACTCGCACCGTCAACATCGTCGACGTCGGCCGGCTATTGCTCGACGACACCCTCGACCCACCATTCAAGGCGGTGTTCGTCTACAACCACAATCCGGTGGCGACGCATCCGGACCAGAACCGCATGCGGCGCGCGCTCTCGCGCGAGGATCTCTTCGTCGTCGGCTGCGACGTGGTGATGACCGACAGCATGGCCTATGCCGACGTCGTGCTCCCCGCTGCGTCGCACTTCGAGTTCGACGACATCTACGTCGCCTACGGCCACAACCACTTGCTGCGCGCCGAGCCGGTGATTCCGTGCGTCGGCGAGTCGTTGCCCAACACCGAGATCTTCCGGCGCCTCGCCGCGCGTTTCGGCTTCGACGAGCCGATCTTCACCGAGTCCGACGCCGAGCTGATCGATGCCGCCATCGACGGCGCCGATCCACGTCTCGGCGGTGCGCCACCGCACGCGCTGCCGCTCGATCGCTCCATCCCCTTCGCAGCGCCGAGCGGTGAGCCGGTGCTGATGTGCAATACCGTGTCGCCAGCGACGAAATCTGGTCGCATCGAGCTCTACAGCGAGGACATGGAGCGCCGTTTCGGCCGCGGCCTGCCGGCCTTCGACCCGGTGCCCGCATCGCGACCGCTCACGCTGATCTCGCCGTCGTCGTCGAAGCGGACCAACGCGACCTTCGGTAGCGATCCGGCATCCGCGGGACTCGAGATGGTCGAGATCCATCCCCACGACGCGAGGCCGCGAGGCGTCGCCGATGGTGACGAGGTGCGGGTCTGGAACGAGCGTGGCGAGGTCGTGCTACGCGCGCGCGTGACCGAGGCGGTCGCCCCCGGTGTCGTCTACAGCCCGAAGGGCACCTGGCTCGAGACCAGCCCCACCGGGCAGACGATCAATGCACTGCTCGATGCCGACCTCCGCGTCGACCTCGTGGAAGGTGCTTGCTACAACGATACGTTCGTCGATCTCGCGCCTCGTCGGTCGAGCTGACGTCACCTCGCTTCGTCCGCTTACGCGGACGAACGCGCTTCTCGTGATGCGCACCGGCTCGCTCCGAGCCGGTGCCGAGACTCCCCTTCACACGGTCATGCGATCCGCGCCGTGGGTTGACCCTGCAGTCACTGGGCTTCTATCCTGGTTGCCGGTCATCAACGGTCGACCCGCATCGCGAGTGACGCGAGCGGGTTCCGACGAGCGTTTCGTCGGCTTCGAGCCGCGTCGGGTGTGGCAGCCCGCTGGCGCGACGAACCAGTCCGCTGAGACCTGTCGAATGCCGAGGTCGCACGCGCCGGATGCGGTGTGCGCGACGGAGGTTGTCAACGCACGAGACCCGGTCGTCGGCGTGCAGCGTCGGACGAGGGTACTCACAGGTTCGACTTCCGGTCCTGCGTGTAAGGACCGCGTGCGACGGTCGAGAGACCTTCGAGACAGCAGCGTCGTGACATCAGCGTGGTCGGTGCGCGCACCGTGGCCACGGTGGGAAGCCCTCCCGTCGAGCAGCCGGACGCTGCATCGGTGGTAGGGTTCGTATGCTGCGTCTGCGGCAAGGCCGCGTCGTACGGTTGACGAATAACGACGAATCGCGGGGGAGCAATGGAGCAGGCCAACGATCCGATCGTGAGGTTCGACGGCGTGCAGAAGAGCTACGACGGCGAGACCCTCGTCGTGAAGAAGCTCGACCTGGACATCGCGCGCGGCGAGTTCCTGACGATGCTGGGACCTTCGGGATCCGGCAAGACCACGTGCCTGATGATGCTTGCCGGCTTCGAGCCGGCGACGCACGGTGAGATCTACCTCAACGGGCAACCGATCAACCGCGTCCCGCCTCACAAGCGCGGCATCGGCATGGTGTTCCAGAACTACGCCCTGTTTCCGCACATGACGGTGGCCGAGAACCTCGCCTTCCCGCTGGAGGTGCGCGGCATGGACCGCGCCACCATCGAGCAGAAGGTCAATCGGGCGCTCGACATGGTGCGGCTGCCCGAGTTCGGAGGGCGCCGCCCGGCCCAGCTCTCGGGCGGGCAGCAGCAGCGCGTCGCGGTCGCACGCGCCCTGGTGTTCGAGCCCGATCTGGTGCTGATGGACGAGCCGCTCGGCGCGCTCGACAAGAATCTCCGCGAGGAGATGCAGTACGAGATCAAGCACATTCACGAGCGGCTCGGCGTGAGCGTGGTGTACGTCACGCACGATCAGTCCGAGGCGCTCACGATGTCGAACCGCGTCGCGGTCTTCGACGATGGTGTCATCCAGCAACTCGCCGCACCCGATGTGCTCTACGAGCAGCCGAGGAACGCATTCGTCGCCTACTTCATCGGCGAGAACAATCGTCTCTACGGTCGGGTCGAGGCGATCGACGGCGATCACTGCACGGTCAGGCTCGACGACGAGGGCGCCAGCGTGCGTGCGTTGCGGGTCAACGTCGAGGGCGTCGGTAGCCGGACCACGCTGTCGTTGCGTCCCGAGCGGGTCCAGATCCTCGGCGGCGAGCAGGCCGCGGACAACGTGATGAGTGGGCGCGTCGAGGAGCTCATCTATCTCGGCGACCACGTGCGCACGCGCATGACGGTGGCCGGCAACGACGCATTCATCGTCAAGATCCCGAATGCCCACGGACACGCCGTCCTGCGCGTCGGCGACACCGTGAAGCTGGGTTGGGCGGCGGACGACTGCCGCGCGCTCGATCCTCCGACCGGCGAACGAGAACCGGTCTGACGCGGCGCGCCGCAGCTGGCGCTGCCGCGTCCTTCGCCTTTCCCGAGAAGAGCACCCGGAGGTACTCATGAAGCGATTTCATACCAAGACCACCGCCGCGGCCGTCGCCGCGCTGATCGGCGCCGCGCCGGCTTACGCGGCGGATCTCACCGTCGTCTCCTGGGGTGGCGCCTACACCGCCAGCCAGCAGAAGGCCTATCACGAGCCGTACATGGCCAAGAACCCGGGCGTCACCATCATCAACGACGACTCGGCCGCGGAGGGCCTGGCCAAGCTCCGAGCCCAGGTCGAGGCCGGGAACGTCACCTGGGATCTGGTCGACATGGTCGCCTCGGACGCCATCACCGCCTGCGACGAGGGTCTGGTGATGGAGATCGACTACGACAACATGCTCGCGCCGGCGCCCGACGGCACTCCGGCCAGCAAGGACTTCATCAAGGGAACCCTCGAGGTCGGTGGCACCAACTGCTTCATCCCGCAGATCGTGTACTCGACCACCTTCGGCTATCGCACCGATGCCTGGAGCGGCAAGAAGCCGACGAGCATCGACGACGTCTTCGATCTGAAGGGCTTCCCCGGCAAGCGCTCGCTGGAGAAGAAGCCGATCAACAACCTCGAGTGGGCGCTGCTGGCCGATGGTGTGGCTCCCGACCAGATCTACGAGGTGCTCTCGACGCCCGAAGGCGTCAATCGTGCGTTCGCCAAGCTCGACACCATCAAGTCAGAGGTCATCTGGTGGACCAAGGGCGCGCAGCCACCGCAGCTCCTCGCCGACGGTGAGGTGGTGATGGCGTCGGCGTACAACGGACGTCTGTTCAATGCCATCGCGGTGGAGAAGCAGCCGATCGCCATGATGTGGGACTACCAGTCCTACGACCTGGACGGCTGGGTGATCCCGAAGGGTGCGAAGAACACCAAGGCGGTCATGGAGTACGTGCGTTGGGCCACCGACACCCAGCGTCTGGCCGACCAGGCGAAGTACATCTCCTACGGTCCGGCCCGCTACTCCTCGGCGCCTCTGGTCGGCAAGCACGCCGAGCTCGGCGTCGACATGAAGCCGCACATGCCGACCGATCCGGCGAACGCGAAGAACCTGTTCACGTTCGACTACGAGTGGTGGGCCGACCACCGCGCGGAGATGGACGAGCGGTTCAACGCCTGGCTCGCGAAGTGATGCGCGACAGGGCATGACCCGACGCCGGCGGGGCTCGCGTCCCGCCGGCGTTCCCCCGACACCGTACGGTTTGGCGGTGAGCTCGGAGCAACCAGATGGCAACCATCGCGCCAGCGACTGAAGGCCTGACCACTGCCGACGGCGTCTCGCTGAAGGTGAGTCTGGCCCGTGCAAACGCGCGCAGCCGCCGCCGGGCGTTGCTGCTGGTGCTCCCGCTGCTCGCGTTCCTGACCGTGACCTTCGTCCTCCCGATCCTCGACATGCTCTATCGGGGAATCGAGAACTCGGTGGTTCCCGAGACCTTCACCCGCACCACCGCGGTCATCGGGCAGTGGGATCCCGACACCGCGGAGCTGCCGCCGGAGAGCATCTACGAGGCGATGGTCGGAGATCTGAAGGAAGCCTACGCCTCGAAATCCCTCGGCTCCGCCGCGCGACGCCTGAACTACGACTTGCCCGGTGTATCGAGCCTGTTCCGCAAGAGCGGCCGGCGCGCCAATCGCATCGAGGAGGGGCCGTACAAGGACGCGTTGCTGAAGATCGACAAGGCCTGGGGTGAGCCCGCCATCTGGCGCCTGCTCCATCGCGAGAGTGGGGCCTACACCGCGTCCTACTTCCTGGCGGCGGTCGACATGCGCTACGACGAGCAGGGCGACGTCGCACCACAGCCCGAGTACCGGCAGATCTACCTGCGGCTCTTCGGGCGGACCCTGATGCTGAGCGTCGTCATCACCGTTCTCTGCCTCCTGCTCGGCTATCCAGTCGCCTACCTCCTCGCCACCTTGCCCCTGCGGACCAGCAACCTGCTGATGGTCATGGTCTTGCTGCCGTTCTGGACCTCCTTGCTGGTGCGGACCACGTCGTGGATCGCGCTGCTGCAGACGCAGGGCGTGATCAACGATCTCCTGGTGCTCGTCGGCATCGTGTCGGACGACGGTCGCCTGCAGATGATGCACAACCAGGTGGGGACCATCGTGGCGATGACCCACATCCTGCTGCCGTTCATGATCCTTCCGCTGTACTCGGTGATGAAGACGATTCCGCCGTCGTACATGCGCGCCGCGCGCTCCCTCGGGGCGAATCCGTTGACCGCCTTCGTGCGCGTCTATCTGCCGAACACGGTCGCCGGAATCGGGGCCGGCAGCATCCTCGTGTTCATCCTCGCCATCGGCTACTACATCACGCCGGCCCTGGTCGGCGGGCAGTCGGGCACGCTCATCTCGAACTTCATCGCCGACCATATCAGCACCACCCTGAACTGGGGGCTGGCGGCGGCGTTGGGGGTGCTCCTGCTCGGTATCGTGCTGGCGCTGTACTTCCTCTACGACAAGATCGTCGGCATCGACAACATGAAGCTGGGGTAGACCGAGATGGCTCTTCCGCTGCACGCAAGTCCGCTCGAGCGCGTCTGGTACTACACGTTTCGCGGCATCTGCGCCGCGATCTTCGCGTTCCTGATCGGCCCGATCTTCGTGATCCTCCCGCTCAGCTTCAATGCCGAGCCCTACTTCACGTTCACCCCGGAGATGTTGTCGTTCGACCCTGCCGGATACAGCCTGCGCTGGTACGAGGACTTCTGGACCGACATCAACTGGCGCCTCGCGGTCAAGAACAGCATCATCATCGCGGTCGCCTCGACGCTGCTGTCCACCAGCCTCGGCACACTCGCCGCGCTGGGTCTCAGCCAGTCCAACATGCCGTTCCGGTCGTCGATGATGGCGCTGCTCATCTCGCCGATGATCGTGCCCCTCATCATCTCCGCCGCGGGGATGTACTTCTTCTACTCGCGGATCGGGCTCGCCTCGACCCATCTCGGGGTGATCCTGGCGCATGCGGCGCTCGGCACGCCGTTCGTGGTGATCACGGTGACCGCGACGCTCGTCGGCTTCGATCGGAGCCTGATCCGGGCGGCGCACAATCTCGGCGCGAACGCGACCACCACGTTCTTCAAGGTGATCGTGCCGCTGATCCTGCCCGGGGTGATCTCGGGTGCCCTGTTCGCGTTCATCACCTCGTTCGACGAGGTGGTGGTCGTGCTCTTCGTCGGCTCGGTGGAGCAGCGCACCATTCCCTGGGCGATGTTTTCCGGCATTCGCGAGCAGATCAGCCCCACCATCCTCGCGGTGGCGACCCTGCTGGTCCTGCTGTCGGTGATGCTGTTGACGACGCTCGAGCTCCTGCGCCGGCGCTCCGAGCGTCTGCGCGGGATGTCGCCGGGCTGACCGCCCTCGACGGGGACAGGCTCCGATTCCATCGGGATCGGTGCCTGTTCCCTCCCTTCCCGCCCGCCCCGACGACGGCACGGGGGCCGGCCCCCGCGACGTCGGTCAACCGTCCAGACCGTACGTCTCCCTCGCCGCGTGCGCCGAGACGTAACCGTCGTCGACGTCGCGGCGCACCGCCTCGGGGTCGCGCTCGCGCGGGTCGCCGTAGCCGCCGGCGCCGGCGAGCCGGAAACTCACCACGTCGCCACGCTGTAGCGTGCGCACTGCCTTCGAGCCGAGCGGCTCGGCATTGCGCTCGGGATTGAGCACGGTCTGCGCTCTCGCGCCGGGTAGTCCACCGTAGAGCCCGTAGGGCGCGTTCTCGTGGCGGTCGCCGAGCAGGGTGAGCGTCGCCTCCGAGGCCAGCAGCTCCACGTCCTTGCGAAGCCCGCAGCCGCCGCGGAAGCGGCCTGCGCCGCCGGAGTCCTGGATCAGCTCGAGGCGTCGGATCCGCACCGGGTTGTTGGTCTCGTGCACCTCGACCGGGATGTTGCGGCAGTTCATCACCGGGGCGAGCGCCTCTGCCCCGTCCTTGTCGGCGCGGCCGCCGTAGCCGCCGAAGGCGAGGTCGTACATCACGAACGGCTTTCCGGTGCGCTCGTCGATGCCTCCGATGTTGGGGTTGCTCCAGTGCGAGAACGCGCCCATCGCACGATGCGGCAGCGCCTGGGCGAGTGCACCGTTGATGGTGTCGAAGATGCGGATCTGCACCGCCGCCCGACCGCCGCTCGAGGCGGGGAAGCGTGGGTTGAAGAACGAGCCCTCGCGGGCGCGGGTCTCGATCGGGCGCGTGCCTCCCTCGTTCTGCGGGAGCAGCGCGTCGCAGAACACCTTCACCGCGAACACGGTGTAGGCACGGGTGTAGTTGATATAGGAGTTGAGCGCGGCCGGCACCTGGTCGCTCGAGCGCGAGAAGTCGACCACGATCGAGTCGCCGGCGACGGTGACGTCGACCGCCACGCGGATCGGCTCGGTGCCCGGGCCGTAGTCGTCGAGCCGGTCCTCGAAGCTGTAAGTGCCATCGGGGATGTCGCGGATCAGCTCCCGCATGCGCCGCTCGCTCACGTCGAGGATCGCGTCGAAGGTCGACTCCATCGTCTGCGCACCTTGCTCGCGGAACATCGCCGCGAGCCGCGCCGCGCCGGCGCGATTGGCGTTGTACTGCGCGCGGAGATCGCCCTCGACCTTCTCCGGCACCCGCACGTTGCCGAGGATCATGCGCAGCAGGTCCTGGTCGAACTCGCCCTCGCGCACGAGGCGAATCGGCAGGATGCGCAACCCCTCCTGAAACGCCTCGGTCACGCCGTGAACTCGCTGCGAGCCGGGCGCCGCGCCGCCGACGTCGATGTGGTGCGCGGTGTTGACCACGTAGCCGACCAGCCGCTCGCCGTCGAACGCCGGGCTCGCGAGGAAGCAGTCGGGGAAGTGGCCGGAGCCGAGGAAGGAGTCGTTGAGGAGCACCGCGTCGCCGGGACGGAGCTGGTCGCCGGGGAAGTACTCGAGCACGGTGCGGATCACGTAGGGCATCGAGCCGAGGTGTCCCGGGGTGAAGTTGCCCTGGGCGACGAGCCGCGCGCGGGCGTCGAACAGCCCGGTCGAGAAGTCGTCGCCCTCGCGTACCGCCTCGGAGAAGGCGGTGCGCCGCAACGTCGAGCCCATCTCCTCGGCGATCGAGAGGAGCCCGTTCCAGACCACGGTGAGGGTGATCGGATCGACGGTGTCGTGACTGCTCATGCGGAGGCTCCAGTCTCGATGACGAGATGGCCCTGCGCGCTCATGCGGGCGCGGGTGCCGGGCGGGACGACGATGGTGGCTTCCGGATCCTCCACCACCGCCGGACCCTCGATGTGGGCGTCGGCGCCGAGGTGGCGGCGGTCGTGGATCGCGGTCTCGACGAAGCCCTCGGTCTCCGGAAACCAGGCGAGGCGCGTGCTCGGTGCGGTTCCGGTTCCGGACGGCGCGCGCCATCCCAGGTCGAGCGCCCGGCCGTCGCCGGGAAGCGTGGCGACCAGATGCCAGTCGACGGCCTCGATCCCGGCGCGCTCGTCGCGGTATCCGTAGCTTCGCTGGTAGGCCTCGTGGAAGGCCGCGCGCACGCCCGCCGCGTAGCCGGTGCCGATCGCGCCCGATGGCAGGTCGGCGCGGATCTCGTAGCCCTGCCCGCGATAGCGGAGATATCCGTAGCGCGAGAACACCGGTTCTCCGGGAACGCCGAGGCGGGCGACATCGGCGCGGGCGCGTCGTTGGAGCTCGGCGTAGATGTCGGCGATCGCCGCCTCGGTGCCGTCGTCGACCGCGAGCACCCGGGTCATCGAGGTCTCGATCTTCGGCACCGCCTGCAACAGGCCGATGGCCGAGCCGACCCCGGCGCCGAACGGCACGATGACCCGCGGCGCGCCGACCGCGCGGGCCAGACGCGCGGCATGCACCGGGCCCGCCCCGCCGAAGGCGACGATGGCGTAGCGCCGGGGGTCGCGGCCGCGCTCGACCGACACGATGCGCATCGCGCGCTCCATGTTGGCGTTGGCGGCGGCGTGCACGCCCCAGGCGGCGCGCTCGACCGAGAGATCGAGCGGGCGGGCGACGTCACGCGCGACGCCGGCGCGGGCGGCGTCGACGTCGAGCGCCATCTCGCCGGCGTTGAAGTAGGCCGGGTTCAGGTAGCCGAGGACGAGGTTCGCGTCGGTCACCGTCGCCCGGTCGCCGCCGCGGCCGTAGCAAATCGGACCCGGATCCGCGCCGGCGCTCTCCGGTCCGACGTGGATGACCCCGAACTCCGCGCGGGCGATGGAGCCTCCGCCGGCACCGATCTCGAGCAGCTCGATGGCGGGCACGTTGATCGGCAGCCCGCTGCCGGGGCGGTAGCGAATCGGGTCGACCTCGAAGGTCGGGGTGACCGCCGGCTCGCCGGCGTCGACCGCGCCGAGCTTTGCCGTCGTCCCGCCCATGTCGAAGGTGATGACGTGGTCCTCACCGGCTGCGGCACCGACCAGCGCGCTCATCAGGACCCCCGCCGCCGGTCCCGACTCGACGATGCGCACCGGCTCCTCGGCCGCCAGATCCGGCGACACCAGGCCGCCGGCCGACTGCATGATGAAGATGTCGTTGCGAAAGCCGCGCGCGGCCAGCGCACCCTCGAGCCGCTCGATGTAGCGCCCGACGATGGGACGGACGTAGGCGTTGGCGACGGTGGTGCTGGTGCGCTCGTACTCGCGGAACTTGGGCGAGATCCGCGACGAGAGCGACACCGGCAGATCCGGCGCGCGGGCCCGCAGCCGCTCGGCGACCGCCTGCTCGTGGGCCGGGCTCGCGTAGGCGTGGAGCAGGGCGACGGCGACCGAGCGCGCGTCGCTCGCGAGCAGCGCGTCGATGGCGGCGTCGACCGAGGCGGGGTCGAGCGCCACCTCCACCGTGCCGTCCGGCCCCAGCCGCTCGGTCACCTCGAGGATGCGCCGCCGCGGCACCAGCGGCGGCGGCTTGTCCATGTAGAGATCGTAAGTCTCGTAGCGCTTCTGCCGCCCGATCACCAGCACGTCGCGAAAGCCCGCGGTGGTGATGAGCGCGGTGGGTGCGCCCTTGCGCTCGATGATCGCGTTGGTGGCGACGGTGGTGGCGTGCAGCACGGTCGCCAGCGCGTCGGCCCCGACGCCGGCCTCGGCCAGCAGGCGCTCGAAGCCGTCGACCACCGCACGCGACGGGTCCGCGGGCGTGGTCGGCGCCTTCAGGAACCGCGGCGGCGTGTCAGGGCCGGCGAGCACGAAGTCGGTGAACGTGCCGCCGATGTCGAACGCCATCCGCCACATGCCCCTAGCTCCTCGCGTTTCGAATGCGGGCATTCAACCGCGCTGGCCTCTTGCTGCGCAACCGTGCCCGTCCATGCGCCGTCGGACGGCGCGTCGCGGGGCGGTGGGGGCGAGGCCCCGTCCCCGCCCGCGGGGCGGTGACTCCACCGCGTCGGCACAGGGTCGACGGGACCTGCCGCGCGGGTCGGTCCGCCGCCCCTGCGCCACGCCGCGACGCCGTCGCGCAGGCGCTGCCTATCCCAGATGCCGATCCGCCGGCAGGACGTGCTCGCGGAAGCCGCGACGTGTCGTCAGCCGCTCGTGCCACGCCTCCAACGCCGGCATCGGCGGGCGCTCGAGGTCGAGCAGCAGCCAGCGGTGGACGCCGATGCCGGTGGGGATGTCGGCCATCGAGAAGCGGTCGCCGGCGAGGTACGGCTGGCGGGTGAGGACGCCATCGAGCACTTGCAGCGCATCGATCGCGCGCTGGCGTGCGTTCTCGGCGGCCGATGCGTCGCGCCGGTCCGGATCGAGCCGCACCAACTCCATCACCAACGTGTGCAGCGGCGGCTCCAGGTGCTCGTTCTCCCAACCCATCCACTGCATGCCGAGGGCGAAGCGCCGGGCGTCGGCACCGAACAGGTGCGCCGGCGCGTAGGTCTGCGCGACATAGCCGACGATCGCGTTCGACTCCCAGAGCACGAAGCCCCCGTCGTCGATGGTCGGGATCGTCCCGTTGGGGTTCATCGCCCGGTACGCGGGCGTGTCGACCACCCCGAACGCGGCGCCACCCCGCGACACGTGACCGGCCGCGCCCATGGTGGCGCTGGCCAGGGTGAGATCGAACGGCACGCCAGCCTCGGCGCAGGTCCACAGCACCCGCATGGTGCAGGTCGACGTCGGTCGCCCCCAGATTCTCAGCATCATGGACCCTCGCTCGACTGGACGGGCGCCGAGGATGTCCCGGAGTCCGGGCACGTCGCAACCCCGTCGAAGCCGACGACGCGAACGAAGGTGGACGACGTCCCGCCTCATCATCGACACTCGCGGCTCGACCAGCTCGGTCCCTCCTCGGCCGGTGAATCCGATGTACGACTTCGAGACCAAGAACGCCTATTTCGACCGCCTCTCGACCAACCCGAAGCTGCGCTGGCTCGGGCAGAACACCAACCACCTGCCGTTGCCGCCCGAGGTGAAGGCGGCGATGGTCGACGCGATCGACACCGATGCCATCCGCGGCTACGCCCCGCCGCTCGGCATCGAGGCCTTGCGCCGCGGAATCCTGGACGACCTCGGCCTCGACGGCATGAGCGTGATGGTCACCGATGGCGCGATCGAGGGGCTGTACCACGCCTGCCGGACCCTGGTGCGTGCTGGCGACGACTTCGTGACCACCGACCCCGGCTGGCAGTGGCCGATCCGATTCGCGCAGGCATCGGGTGCGCGGGTGGTCGAGATCCCGATCTACGACCCGGCGCAGAGCTACAAGCTGCGCCCGGAGCAGCTCGCGGCCGCGATGACCGAGCGCACCAGGCTCGTCTACCTCGTCGACCCGAACAACCCCCTCGGCATCGCCTACACCGCCGACGAGATCCAGGCCTTCGCGCGTATCTGTCGCGACGCCGGCGCCTACCTCATCCACGACTGCACCTATCGCCACTTCGCCCACGATCACACGCTCGCCGCGCGCTTCTACCCCGAGCGCACGCTCACCACCTACAGCTTCTCGAAGTGGCTCGGGCTCGCCGGGCTTCGGGTCGGCGCGGTGGTGGCCGACGGCGCGGTGATCGAGCAGCTCGCGAGCGCGCCGCCGAACAACCTCGGCAGCAACGTGCTGTCGCAGCGCGCCGCACTCGCCGGGCTCGGGGTGAAGGCACGGTGGTTTCCCGAGGTGCAGCGCGTCCAGCGCGAGAACCAGGCCGCGATCGCGCGCGCGGTCGCGGGCGTCGAGGGCCTCGCGATGCCGGTCTACCCGTCGAACGGCAACTTCGTGATCGTCGAGGTGGTCGAGGCCGGGATCACGCCAGAGGCGCTGGTCGCGGCCTACCAGCAGCGCGACATCATGATTCGCCAGGGCGCGTACCACTCGCGCACGGTGGGCGACCGCTTCGTGAAGATCAGCACCACCGTGCCGTCGGAGTGGGTCGGCGAGCTGTGCGAGCTGCTGCCGGAGATGGTCGACGTCGCGCGCGGGCTGAACGACGTCGGGCCGCAGTATTGAGAGCCTGTGAAGGAATCGAACGCCGGCTGCGCGTGCCGTCTGGCGGCTCCGACTGTGTTGTCAGTCGCGAGACCTGCGGTCATTTGGCTCGCCAAACTCCCTTGTTCTCGCGCCAGACGCCTTGTCTCGCTCGCCAGCCGACCCGCTCGCGACGGCGCCCGATTACTTCACACGCTCTGAGCCGCGACGTGGGCGAGGGACGAGCATGGTGAACGAGGCGCTCACCGCCGGTATCGACGAGGCGCGGCTCTGGGCGCGCCACCAGGCGCTGGCCGAGCACGGCGCGACCGCCGCCGGCGGCGTGAATCGTCAGGCGTTGTCCGACGAGGAGATCGCGGCGCGGCGGGTGCTGGTCGAGTGGGGCCGGGCCATCGGTCTGGCGCCGTTCAGCGACGCCATCGGGAACCTGTTCCTGCGCTACGAGGGCACGGATGCGCAGGCGCCGCCGGTGCTCACCGGCTCGCACATCGACAGTCAGCCGACCGGCGGCAAGTTCGACGGAACCTTCGGCGTGTTGGCGGGGCTGGAGGCGGTCGAGGCGATGCGCGCGGCGGGCTTTCGCCCGCGGCGGTCGATCGAGGTGGTCGCCTGGACCAACGAGGAAGGCTCGCGCTTCGCCCCCGGGATGATGGGCTCGACCCTGTTTCGCGGCAGCCGCGAGCTCGCGGACATGCTCGCGGTGCGCGACGGCGCGGGGTCGAGCGTCGCCGAGTGCGTGCGCGCGGTGCGCGCGGCGGAGCCCGACGTCCCCGAGCGGGCGCTCGGCTTCCCGGTCGCGGCCTACGTCGAGGCCCACATCGAGCAGGGGCCGCTCCTCGAGCTCGAGCGCAAGACCATCGGCGTGGTCAGCGGCATCCAGGGCAAGCGCGTCTTCCGGGTGACCGTCACCGGCGAGGAGAACCACGCCGGCACCTCGCCGCGCCGGGTGCGCAAGGACGCGCTCGTCGCCGCGGTCGCCATGCTCGGGCGACTGCACGCCGAGATGCACGATGACGAGGACGTGGTGAAGTTCACCGTCGGCCTGCTCGAGGTCTCACCCAACGCGCCCTCGGTGGTGCCGGCGCGCGTGCACTTCTCGATCGATCTGCGCCACCCCGACCCGGACGTGCTGGCCCGCCTCGGCGACCGCATCGCCCCGATCTGCGAGGCCGTCCGCGGCCCGTGCGCGGTCGAGGTGCGCGAGCTCTCCCACGACCCGCCCCTCGAGTTCCCGATCGCGATGCGCGATCTCGTGCGCGACGCCGCCGCCGGACTCGGCCTGGCGCACATGGACCTGCCGTCGGCGGCAGGCCACGACGCGCGCCACCTCCACTACCTCTGCCCCACTGGCATGATCTTCGTCCCCTGCGCCGGCGGCATCAGCCACAACGAGGCCGAGTCCTGCACCCCGGCGGATCTCGCCGCCGGGGCGCGGGTGCTGGTGGAGGTGCTGGGGAGGCTGGCGGCCTGAGGCGGCCGGGTCGTTCCCGGGCTTTCAGTAATCGAGGTTGCCCTCGGTGAACCGGGTGCTCGGCGAGTCGCCGAGCACGGTTCGCAGCACGTGGTTCATGGTGTAGGGGTCGTTGTCGAACCCGCCGTGGGTGCGGCTACGGGTCCTCGAGCCCGAGGTGCCGTTCGACCACAGCATCCGCGGCTGCTCGCCGTGGCTCTGTACCTCCTTCGCGAAGCACTCCATGCCGAGCAGAGGCAGGCCGCTGCGTGCCGCCTCGAAGGCGTTCGAGACCAGATAGAGGAGCGACTTGCGGTAGACGAGCGGCGAGCCCACGCAGTCGTCGCGCTCGAGCTCGTCGCGCAGGTTGAGCACCTGCATCTCGCCGATGGCGAGCTTCGTCTTGCCCTGGAGAACCGGCAGGTAGGCGGCGTGGTACAGGTCGACCGAGCAAGCGGGCGCGAGCAGGGTGACGGTGTCGAGCCGAATTGGCCGACCGGCGAGCGTCTGCAGCAGGTGGGCGAAGAGGATTGCACCGGTGCTGTGTCCGACGAGGTGGATCCGCTTCGGCCGCGAGGACTTCGCCAGGTGGCGCAGGAAGCTCTCCAGCGCCACGGTGCCCGCGCCCTCGGGCGCGAACGCGTCGGCCGCGTCGCGTTTCATCTCGTCCCAGAGGAGCGTGCCCGGCCGGCGCACGAAGTGCTCGACCACGCGGTCGAGCCAGTCGTCCGCGCCACCGACCCGGGCCCGCGCGCGATCGGCCTTGCCGAGGAGCAGATCCTTGATCTCCTCGACGATGCCGGTGTCGTACATGATGTGGAAGGGGTAGATGCGGTTGGCCTTGAACACCGGCTTCATCGCCGCGATGCGGCGCGCCGAGTCCTCCGGCGAGTTCAGCCCTCCGTGGCCGTAGATCAGCAGGTGGTCGTACTTGTCGCTCTCCGCGACCAGCGCCGCGGTCTCCTCCACGTCCTCGGGCGTGCTCCAGTAACGGTCCTTGTCGGCGAAGCGTCCGTCGTCGACATGCACGAAGTGGCCGGCGATGGCGTCCCGGTTGGGCTTGGGCTTTTGCGCCGGGCCGCCAGAGCCCGGCTGCTCCGAGACCAGCTTCGAGGCCAGCGGCCGCATGCCGAAGATCTGGGGCGTCTCGAGCGCCAGACGGAACACCCAGCCGTCCATCACGTTCGTGACCCAGTCCTCGTAGGACCAGAGCGCGAGCCCGTTCTCCCCCCAATCCTTGCCCCACGAGTTCTGGACCCAGAACCCGGTCTCGTCGTAACCGACGATCGCGAAGGCGTGGCCGCCATCCTCCGCCGCCGCGCGATACGCGATCCTGCCCTTGCTCGGGCGGTCCCATCCCTTGTGCACGCGCGCCGAGACCACCAGCACCCCCGACTCGTTGAGGGCGGCGTGGTAATGACTCACCTCCGGCTGGAGCCGGTAGTAGGCGCCGAGCGTGCAGCGCCGCGCCTCCTTCGCCCGCTTCACCGTCAGCCCGTCACCGCGTGTCGGCCCCGTCCGATACGGCCACGAGGCCTCGCTGCACACGCCCATGTTCTTCCAGCCGTGGATGGCACCGCGAACGCTCGAGCCCTCGTAGTTCTCGCCCGCCCACTCGTCGTGGCGCCGCGCCATCTCGTAGAGCATGCGCGCACTGACCCGCGCGCCTGCGTTCGCCGCGCCCTTCATCACGTTGATGGCCGCGGCCAGCGCGAAGCCGGTGCACGCCCCCTCGGCTTCCTGATCGAGGATGTGGAGCCCCGCCGGCGGCTCGAGCGTGCGTGGTAACGCGATGAGCGCGGGACGGTAAATCCAGTCGCGATCGTCGGGATAGTCAGGCCCGACGTTGGTTGGACGCTCGAGCATGGGGCACCTCGCAGCCTTGCGATGAGGACGACGCGAAGCGTAAGCCGGGGACGCCCGGCCGGTGCGTGATCTTCGTCACGCCGGCCGGCTTGTCGGCGCCAGCCCTGCAAACCGTTCCAGGGCGAGGGGCGATGCGCTCATGCGTGCTACATCGATGTGCCAAATCGTAGATCGAGGTGAGAGCGCTCGGGCGTCCCGGACGATGTTCGACCATGCCGATTCCATCCGTGGCGTCGATCGCATGGACTGAGTATCGGGTGAGTGCGCCACTGCCGCCGAATTCGGATTCGCCAACGACCACCGGCCAGCAAGGCGACCGCCACCAGCCAGGCGGGGCCCGGCTCGGGCACGGCGGTGGTCGACAGGGGACGCTCGGAGACCGTCAGGCTCCAACGCGTGATCTCGTGGCGGTTGAAGCCGTCGCCGGTGCCGGCGGTGAAGCCGAAGAACGCGTCGGGGCCGAGGAGTGCATGAAGGTCGACCGTCGCCAGCAGCGATGGCGTCGAGGCAAACAGGCCGTCTGTCGACAGGAACACCGCGAGCTCGTCGCGTCGACCGTCGTAGTTCACGAGGACGCTGATCGGCAACCCGGAGTTCAGTGGCGTCGACGGGGTGAAGCCGGCGAGATGTCGCGTCACGTCACCGTCGACGATCAGCGCGACATGGTTGTCGTCCGGATCGAACGCGTTGCGGTGGGTGTCGAGCTCGAGCGCCAGGCTGGGCGCGATCGGCGACTCCGGGCTACCGGTCAGCAGATTGGTGCCGAAGCCGATGCCTTCACCGCTGTTGCCGATCGCCGAGGCGCCCTCGGGGTCGCCGTGGATGACGAATGCGAGTCCGTCCGAGCCGAGTGGCCCGCCGTCGTTCTGGCCGCTGATCACGAGGTCGAAGCGGCTGGAGAACGACGTCTCGTCCCCGAGCCGCCAGGGGGTACCGAAGAAGGCGCTCCCGGCCTGACCCGGCGCGTCGTCGGTGAGCTGTAAGGTCGATCCCACCGTGGCGTCGCCATTCACCACGATGCCGGCCGGATCGGAGAAGTCCTGGTAGTCGAGACCCAACGTCGCCCGCATCAGCGTCTCCGCGACGACGGGGAAGGGGCCGCTCGCGTCGTCGAGCAGGTTCGCGACGAACGCGATCGCGTTCCCGCTCATGCCCTGGTGGAACACCTGCACGCCGGCGGAGTCTGGCAGCAGCCGCACCGGACCGGACGAGCCGAGCAAGGCATGACCGCTCGGGTCGATGGCATCGGTCTGATCGACGACCTTGACCAGGCTCCCCGCGACCTCCGCATAGAGGCCGACCGTTCCGGCGTCGCCGAGCGCGGTGAAGGCGACGTTGCCATTGGCCGTCGTGGGGTGGAAGCCGAACTCCGTGAAGGTCTCGCCCGGCGCGCCGTCGGGCACCGCCGTCGATCGATCGGCGATCGCGCGTAGCGTACCCGGCCCACCGGTATAGACGCCGAGCTCGCCGGCGGACGCGTTGCCGCCGACGAACGTGACCTGACCATCGTCGATCGAGGGTGAAAGCGCGGTGTTGCGGAAGTTGGCCGTACCGCCGGGGATCGGTGTGTCGTCGTCGGCGATCACCTCGATGCCGGCCGGCCCGGCGCGGTAGATGCCGAGCGCGGCGCTCGGGGAGCCGTCGACCGTCGAGCCCCAGAACGCGACCGCGCCGTCGTCGTCGAGCGACGGGAAGGCGCCGAAGTCCTGAAAGGTGGTGGTGCGCCCCGGGACCACGGTGGTGGTGTCGGCGACGGTGGTGAGGACGCCACCGCTCGCGGCGTAGATGCCGTCGGACCCGGCATTGCCCTGGCCATGGAACACGACCACTCCGTTGCGGATTCGCGGGTCGTCGAATCCCGAGAACGTCTCGCCGCCGACGGCGCCGGTCGCGGTGGACGTATCGGCCACCACGTCGAGCCCGGCTCCCGTCGTGCTCGCGACGTAGACCCCACTGCCGCCCGCGAACTGCCCCGCGAAGGCGACCGCGCCCCCATCAGTCGAGACCCGACCGGGGCTGGTCGACGAGCGGAAGTCCTCGAAGGGGACGCCACCACCGCTTCCGGGAACCTCGGTGCCGACGGTGGCGATGGCGGTGGAGCCGGTGGTGGTGCCGACGACCACCGCGGGTGAGAACGTTCCCGAGGGATCGGCGACGGCGCGAAAGGCGAACGCGTCACCATCGAGCGCGGGTGCACTGGATGCGCTGACGCCGCCGGCGGACCCCAACGCCTCGACACCCCAGGGCACGGCCACCGAGGGGGCCAACGTCTCCAGGTTCCACACCAGAGGGCCCGCGCTCGCCGGGGCGGTACCCGCAACGAGTGTGGCTGCGACGATCGCCTCGATGGCCAGGTTGCTCTTGCGGTCCATGGCATTCCCCCTTGCGGTCGCGCTCGATGCGGGCCGCTGACGACCCGCGGGGTGAAGCGATTCGAGCGCTTGATGGAGCAAGAGCGAAGAGCGTGCCAATCGGCGTCTGGCGCGTAGGACTCTGATTCATCGTCGGGTCGACTGCGTGGCGCATGCATGCGGGTAAGGGAATCCGACACGCGTGGGCACGGCGTTCCTGATCGGGATCATGCCGGGCGGCGCATCGCCGCCGCCGGGTCCGACCGCCCTGCATCCGTCACGCGTCCAACCGCCTGAGACATCGGGCGCTTTCTACACGGCATGTTCCGTGCCAGGTCTCGGTGGGGCGCGGTCTGCCGTGTGTAGCCTCGGCCGACAGACTCCGCGGTCACCGTCGCGCGTCACGAATCGTGCTCGAGTGGCGGTTTGCGTGGGGCGGGATGAGGACCGCGTCCGCGAGGCAGGGGAGTGGACGGGAGGGCGGGGGACGCGCTGGACAGGCACGCGCCCTGCGGCGCGAGCCAGTTCCCCGGGTCAGCGCTCGACCACGCGCGCCACGAACGCCTCGGCGACGCCGACGTAGCGGCCAGGATCGAACACCGCGTCCCAGTCGAGGGTGACGTCGGTCTGCTCGCGCAGCACGTCGCGCAGGTGTCGGCCGCTCGCGATCGCCTCCTTGCAGGCGTCCTTCACCAGCGCCTGTGCCTGCGGGCGGGGCATGTGCTCGGCCAGCGCGAAGGTGGCGGCCTCGGCCAGCACCAGGCCACCGGAGCGCTCGAGGTTCTCGCGCATGCGCGCGGGATCGGCGGTCATCTCGCTGGCGATGTCGGTGGCGTGGCGGAGCGCCGCGCCGGCGTTGACCGCGAGCTGCGGCAGCGCCATCCACTCCAGCGTCCAGCCCGGTCCGCCGCGCTCGTGCTCTTGCAGCATCGCGTCGTGGGCGGCGCCGACGAGGTGGGTGCTCGCACGTGCGAGTGCGACCAGCATCTCCGGCGCGATCGGGTTCGCCTTCTGCGGCATGGTCGAGGAGCCGCCGCCGGCGCCGGGGCGCACCTCGCCGACCTCGGACTGCGCGAGCAGGACGAGATCCTGACCCATCTTGCCGAGGATGCCGGTGAGCGCGCCGAGCCAGCCGGCGAGCTCGACCAGGCTGTCGCGCTGGGTGTGCCAGGGCATCGGTGGCGCGCCGAGCTCGAGGTCGGTGGCGAGTGCCTCCATCACCTCGACCCCGCGGTCGCCGAGCGCCGCCAGGTTGCCGGATGCCCCGCCGAGCTGGACCAGCAGCAGGCGGGGGCGTAGCTCGTCGAGTCGCACGCGGTGGCGGTGAAGCGGCGCGAGCCAGCCGGCGACCTTGAGCCCGAAGGTGGTGGGTGTCGCCTGCTGGGAGCGGGTGCGCGCGACCATCACCGTCGCGCGCTCGGTGTGCGCGACCTCGGCGAGGCGATCGCAGAGCGCCGCGAGTCGCGCATCGAGGAGGTCGAGCAGGTCGCGCAGGCGCAGTACCAGCGCGGTGTCCGCGATGTCCTGGCTGGTCGCACCCCAGTGCAGATGGCGCGCGGCGTCTCCGCCGACCACCTTGCGCGCCTCGCTCACCAGCACCGGCGCCGGGACCCCGGCGCTCGCGGTGCCGGCGGCGAGCGCACGCGGGTCGAGGGTCGAGGTGCTGAGGATCGCCTCGATCTGCGCCGCCGCGTCCTCGGGGACGATGCCGAGCGCGGCCTGCACCCGGGCGAGCGCGATCTCGACGTCGAGCATCGCGCGCACCTCGGCCTCGTCGCCGAACAGCGCGGCGCACTCGGGATCGGAGAGCAGGAGCGCGTAGATCGAGGAGTCGGCGGGGCTCGCTGGCATCGGGGGATCTCCGGTGGCCGATGGCGAGCATTATCGATCGAGGGCGCGCCTCCACACAGGCCTCGGGCGCGGCCAGGCTCGGGACGGGGGCAGGCACGCGCCTCGCGCGAGCCCGTCCCCGATGGGCTCACACGTCGAAGAACACGGTCTCCATCGGACCCTGCATGTGGATGTCGAAGCGGTAGGTCGTGCCACCGGGGAGCGCGATGCGCCGGGCCAGCAGGGTGTCGCGGCGCTCTGCCGGCACTGTCGCCAGCACCGGGTCGCGGGCGTTGGCCTCGGCCTCGTCCTCGAAGTAGATGCGGGTGTAGACGTGCGAGAGCAGGCCGCGCATGAACACGATGACGTTGATGTGCGGGGCCTGCGCGCCGTCGACCGCGCCGGGCTTCACGGTGGTGAACCAGTAGCGGCACTGCGCGTCGGTGCCGGTGCCGACGCGGCCGAAGCCGCGGAAGCTCGCGTTCGAGCCGCGCGGGTCGGCGGGATGCGCGTAGCGACCCGACGCGTCGGCCTGCCAGATCTCGATCATCGCGTCGGGCACGGGCTCGCCCGCACCGTCGAGCACGCGGCCCTCGATGCGAACGTGCTCGCCGTCGGCGTCGGGGGCGGCGACCTCGGCCCCGGCGATGCTCGCGAACGGGTAGCCGTACTGGCGCGGGGTGAGGCCGTAGGCGAAGAACGGCCCGACGGTCTGCGAGGGGGTCTGTCCCTTGGGCATCGCTCAGGCCTCCATCGGGGTGGCATCGGGCCCGCGCAGCACGATGTCGAACACGTAGCCGAGCGCGAAGCCGGGCTCGGTGACGTCGATCGAGAAGTCGGCGATCAGGCGCTCGCGGGCCCCGGCCGGCACCGAGTTGAAGATCGGGTCGAGGGGCAGCAACGGGTCGCCGGGGAAGTAGAACTGCGTGACCAGCCGGCTGGCCATGCTGTTGCCGAACAGCGAGAGGTGGATGTGGGCCGGGCGCCACGCATTGTGGTGGTTGCCCCACGGATAGGCGGCCGGCTTGATGGTGTAGAAGCGATACTGCCCCGCGTCGTCCGTGATGCAGCGTCCGCCGCCGAGGAAATTCGGGTCGAGTGGCGCGTCGTGCTGGTCGGCGGCGTGGTTGTATCGCCCGGCGGAGTTGCACTGCCAGATCTCGACCAGCGTGCTCGGGATCGGGCGGCCGCGGTCGTCGAGCACCCGCCCCGTCACCACGATCCGCTCGCCGAGCGGCTCCCCGTTTCGCACCCCGTTCCTCGTCAGGTCGTGGTCGAGCGGCCCGATGCTGTCGTGCCCGAACACCGGGCCGGTCAGCTCCGAGAGCCCCTGCGGCAGCGGCACCAGCGGCCTCGTCGGGCCGCGGGCGACGGTCGACTTGTAGTCTGGCGAGACGAGCGGCGGATGGCTGTCCCAGTCGCGCGCGGTGTAGGGCATCGCTCGGTTCCCCGTGGTGGCGCCCGCGGCCGGGCTCGGCGGCGGGCACTGGTGATCGGGTGCCGGTGCCGTCGCGGGGTCGTCGCGTGTCGCCGCGAGGGCTCGGGGCGAGCGGATTGTCGCAGTCGAGCCCGGTCTCGGGAAGGCCGGGGGCGGACTCGTCGAGGGGCGGGCTGCGATGGCCGGCTCCGGTTTGGTCGTGTCGTGTCCATGTCCAATAAATGTCCAAATAAAGACGTTGCAGAGTCCGCTCTGTAGACGTAGTGTCCTGGACGCGGTCGCTCGAGCGGTTTCGGCGGCCTCGATTCGTTCCGGCTCGGACCCGCGTCGGCCGGCTGACTCGACCACCGGTCGAGATCGCTCTGGAGTCACCGCCATGCATCGCTGCCGCCCGAACCGTGACCCGGTGCCGTCGCGCGACCAGGGCGCCTCGTGCGCGGCCGTGGAGCTGCGGCTGGCCGACGTCGACGACATCCCGCGGATCAACCGCGTGGTCGAGGCGTCGCTCGCGACCTGGGATGTCGCGGAGCGGGTGCGCCGTCTCGCCCTGCCCTCGCTCTCGTACGACGCGTTCGACGCGCGCCACATGACCTTCGTGCTGGCCGAGGCTCGCGGCGCGGTGGTCGGTGTGGCCGCCTGGGAGCCCGCCGGTCCGGGCGATGCGCCGCCGGGGCGGCGGGCGCTGCTGCTGCACGGCCTGTTCGTCGTGCCGCAGTGGCAGCGCCAGGGCGTGGGCGCGGCGCTGCTGGCGGCGGCCCGCCGAGCCGCCACCGACGCTCGGGCCGACGGCGTGGTGGTTCGCGCATGGCGCGAGGCCGAGGGGTTCTTCCTCGCCCAGGGCATGCTCGGGTTTCCCGGTGACGCGCCCGACCGGTCGCCGCGGCGCCTCTGGAGGGGGTGCGAATGAGCGAGCTGCGTGCGGCGGCCGGGCGTGAGCCGGGTGGGCCGTCGGCGGTGGCGGTGGCCGAGTCCAACGTCGATCCGGCCGAGGTCGCCGCCTTCGAGCGCCTCGCGGCGACGTGGTGGGATCCGGCTGGCCCGTTCTGGCCCCTCCACGGGCTGAACGCGCTGCGCGCTCGGTATCTACGCGAGCGGCTCGCCACCGCGTTCGAGCGGGACCCGTCCGATCCGCGCCCGCTCGCCGGCCTGCGGCTGCTCGATGTCGGCTGTGGCGGTGGGATCCTGAGCGAGTCGATGGCGGCGCTCGGCGCCGACGTCCACGGTATCGACGTCGTCGCGCGTAATGTGGCGATCGCGGCCACCCACGCGCGCGACTCCGGCCTGCCGGTGCGCTACGAGGTGGGGACGGCGCGCGACCTTCTCGCTCGGGCCGAGCGCTACGACGTGGTGCTCTGCATGGAGGTGGTCGAGCACGTGCCGAGACCGGCGGAGTTGCTCGCCGAATGCTCGCGGCTGCTGCGCACCGGGGGTGTGATGGTCGTCGCCACCATCAACCGCACCGCCAGCTCCTGGCTGATGGCGATCGTGGGGGCGGAGTACGTGCTGCGGTGGCTGCCCCGCGGTACGCATCGTTGGTCTCGATTCGTCACGCCGGACGAGGTCGAGGGCGCGCTCGCCGCGGGTGGGCTCGAGGTGCGGGCACGCACCGGCGTGCGCGTGAATCCACTGACCCGGCGCTTCGGCCTCACCCGTGGCCTGGCCGTCAATTACATGGTGGTGGCGTGTCGCGCGGGAGGCTCTGCCGACATGCAGGCAGGAGTGTCTCCGTGATGACCGTGAGCCGCTTCCATCCCTGTCTCGACCAGCTCCCGCGCGAGCTGGCCGTGTTTCCGCTCCCTCGCGCGGTCCTGCTCCCGGGGCAGGTGCTCGCGCTCAACGTCTTCGAGCCGCGCTACCTCGCGCTGACGCTCGACGCGCTGGCGAGCGGGCGACTGTTCGGCATGGTGCAGCCACGCGCGGCGGGCGACGACGCCGAGCCGGTGGCGATGTTCGGTGTCGGCTGTGCCGGTCGCATCACCGGATTCCAGGAAACGGAGGACGGTCGGCTCGGCGTCCAGCTCACGGGCGTTTGCCGCTTTCGGATCGACGCCGAGCTCCCGGGACGTCGCGGCTACCGGGTGGTGAGACCGGACTGGTCACCGTTCGCGGCCGATCTCGAGACCCCGGCCGAGCCCTCGATCGGCCTCGTCGAGCTCGAGCCGGTGCTGCGTCGCTACCTCGAGGCAAGCGGGCTGGAGGTGCGCTGGGAGGGCCTGCGGGCGCTCCCAGCGAGTGCGCTCGTCGACCTGTTGTCGACCCAGCTTCCCCTCGCGGTGGAGGAGAAGCAGGCCCTGGTCGAGGCCGGGGACGTGGCCGAGCGCGCGAGGATGCTGCGCCTGACGCTGGAGATGGCGGTGACGCCCGGCGGCACGTCGCCTGGCGTTCGCCACTGAGAGGGTCTATCCGAACTGACGACCTGCTGCGAGGTCCGCTGAGTGCGCGCGGCTGCGTTGTGGGGTCCCCATCGCCCGGTCACATGGCCCGGGCCATGCTCCCGCACGACGTGCACCCCCACGCCTTGCCACTCACCCTCAGCACCCCTCTCGCGACGGCCATCATTTCGGACACACCCTCTGCGGTCCCATCACGGCACCGCCCGCGCCTCAGATCGTCGCCGGCCCCGGTCTGGTGTGGCGCCATGGCTGGTGCGCGGTGACCTCGGATGCGGCCTGGGCGCCGAGCGCCGCGGCGTCGTCGTCGCTCACCGGTCCGTCGGCCGCTGCAGGTGGCTCGCCGTCGCCCTGGACCAGGTGCACGGTTCGGGTCGGGAAGGCGAACTGCACCCCGATCCGCCTGGCCAGGCGCATGATGTCGAGCATCAGGCGCTCGCGCTCGCGCACCTCGGTGCCCCAGTCGGGGCAGTCGAAGAACATGTACACCATCACGTCGATGCTCGACGCGCCGAACGCGGTGACGTGGACCATGTAGAAGTCCTTGCGCGTGTAGGGGTGGCGGCGGATCAGCTCGCGGACGCCCTCGGTGAAGGCGAGGAGCTGGTCGGGCGTGGTGTCGTACTGGACCCCGACGTTCGTGCTCCAGCGTCGGTAGCGTCGCCGTCCGTAGTTCTCGACCGATGCGCGCACCAGGTTCGCGTTCGGGATGGTCACCAGGGAGTCGCGGAAGGTGCGGATGCGGGTCGAGCGGAAGCCGATCTGCTCGACCGTGCCCTCCACGTCCCCGATCAGCACCCAGTCACCGACCCCGAACGGCTGGTCGATGAGGACGGTGGCGGAGCCGAAGAAGTTCTCGAGCGTGTCCTTGGCCGCGAACGCGAAGCCGACGCCGCCGATGGTGAGCGAGGCGAGCAGTGGGGTGATGTCGAAGTTGAGGCTCAAGCCGCCGTAGATGAGCGCGAAGACGACGATGAAGATGCGCGCGGTGGTGCGCATCAGCGGCACCAGGACGTCGTCGAACTTGGTCGCGGTGCGCTCGGCCTTACGGGTGAGCGCCTCGCTCACGAGATCGACGAAACGCCAGGCGAACCAGGTTCCGGCGAGCACCGCGAACACGCGCGCCGCGCCCTGGACGATGGTGTATGCGAGGTCGGGCAGGCCCAGCAGCCACACCAGCCAGGTCCAGAACAGCGCCATCACCAGCAAGCCCGCCGGGCGTACGGTGCGGC
This sequence comes from Ectothiorhodospiraceae bacterium, assembly GCA_024234875.1. Taxonomy (GTDB): domain Bacteria; phylum Pseudomonadota; class Gammaproteobacteria; order HK1; family HK1; genus JACKNM01. The sequence continues at coordinate 221,974 of JACKNM010000010.1, forward strand.
GCATCTGCTCGGGATCCGGCTCACCGCCCTGGCGGCGGACCAGCCGCGCCGCGATTGCCCGCACCACCAGCCGGAACAGGTGGTCGAGCACCACGCCGAGGAAGATGAACACCGCCAGTGACAGCCACTGCCAGTACTCGAGGGTGAGGATGCGCTTGCCCTTGAGCTCCTCGGGCATCCGCGCGCGCAGCCAGAGCTCCGAGCTGAGGTCCCGCTCGTCGACCCCGACCCGGATCGGTAGCCGCTCGATGGCCAGGTAGAACGCGTCGATGCCGGCGACCGTCTCGGCCGAGAACCGCCAGTTGGCGTCGTCACCGCGCCTGAGGGCGATGCGGCTCTCGCGTTCCGGCAGCTCGGTGCCCGCCACCACCGGGCCGAATCGCGGATGCGGGAAATAGACCTGCTCGGTCGCGTTGCCGCCCTCTCCCTGGTGCCAGAGGTACCAGGGCTGATAGATGCCCAGACGGTTGAGAATGCCGATCAGCCGGACCGAGAGCTGCCCGGCGCGCTCGGCGTTGACGGCCGAGAGGTCGAGGGTGCGGTCGGCATCGGCGAGCGCTTCCGCCCGGGCCGCCTTGTCGTCGCGCTTCGCCGCCTCGGCGGCGCGGTTCATGGCGTCGATGAAGGTCGTCATCGTCGCGTGCGGGCTGGCGAGCGCCGGATCGGGTTCCGCCGCGGTGGCCGGCGCCGGTGCCGCCGTCGGCTCGGGGGCGGCCTGTGGAAGGACCTGACCGTGGGCGACCGGCGACAGGGCGAGGAGACAGGCGGCCAGCAGGGGGCCGAGCGCGAGCTGCATGCGGTGCTCCGAGCGGACGGGTGAAGCGGTGATCTTCCTGAAAGCGGCGCCGCGGAATCAAGGCGAGGGGCCCCCGCGCGGCGTCGGGCCCGCATCGTAGGGGCCGGCCCCCGTGCCGGGGGCGGGGCCCGGCGCAACGGCAGCATCGCACCACCACCACCACGGGCGGCCACGGCGGGCCGCCTCTACCCGGCATCCGGCGATCGCGGCCGGGCTACATCCACGTCGGGGATGTCGCCGTCGTGTGATTCGGGGCTAACCCAACGCCTCCTTGTAGCGGCGCATGGTCTGGATGTGCTCGGCGGGGGAGCGCAGGCCGCCGCGAATCGTGTTGAGCGAGAGGTGGGTGCCACCGAGCGAGGCCCACTGCTCGATGTCCCGGCCCCAGTCGGCGGGGCCACGCTCGAGGTTGTGGACCCAGCGCTCGAGGCCGAGCGTGCTCGGGTCGCGGCCCTCCTCCTCGCAGATCGCGCGCATCCGCGCGAGCAGGCTCGCGCCGCCGTCACCCTTCGCGTACTGGCCGTGCACGCGAGGCAGCCAGCCGTCGGCCTTGCGGGCGGTGCGGCGCATGACCGGCTCGGCCTCGCCACCGATCCACAGCGGAATCGGGCGCTGGACCGGGAGCGGGTTGATGCCGGCGTCGGTGACCCGGTGGTAGCGGCCCTCGAAGGTCACCAGCTCCGCGCTCCACAGCGCGCGCAGCACGTCGATCTGCTCCTCGCAGCGTCGCCCGCGGTTGCCGAAGTCCTCGCCGAGCGCCTCGTACTCGACGTCGTTCCAGCCGACGCCGATGCCGAGGCGAAGCCGTCCGTTGGACAGCAAGTCGACCTGGGCCGCCTGCTTGGCGACCAGCGCGGTCTGGCGTTGCGGCAGGATGAGGACCTGAGTCGAGAGCTCGATTCGCCGGGTGCAGGCGGCGAGGTAGCCGAACAGCACGAACACCTCGTGGAAGGCGTCGACATGGGTGTAAGGACCCTTCCACTCGGCGCGGCTCGCGGCGTTGGCGCCGAGGACGTGGTCGAACGCCACCAGGTGGTCGAAGCCGAGGTCCTCGGCGGCCTGCGCGAAATCGCGGATCACCGCCGGGTCGTTCCCGATCTCGATCTGCGGGAGGATCATGCCGAGCTTCATCTGCGTCTCCGTGCCGGTGGCGCCGCGCCGGCTCGCGCGCCGCCCGAGTGGGTCACCTCCGCGGTCAGCTCGTGCGCATCACCTGACCGGGATCGGCGCGCGGGTCGCGGCGCTCCCAGCGCCCGTGCTCGACCTGGGCGAAGAACTCCGCCAACGCGCGGTTGAACACGTCCGGCTCCTCGAGATTGAGGGTGTGGCCGGTCTTCGGCAGCACCAACAGGCCACTCGCCGGGATGGTGCGCTTGAGGAACAGCCCCGGCTGCAGGCAGTGGTCGTCCTCGTCACCGTTGACGATGAGGGTCGGGACGGTCATCGCGCGGAGCCGATCCTCGAGGTCGTACAGCGACGGGCGGCGCGCCTGCACCCCGCGCATGGTGTTGGCGGCGCCGAGCGCGGAATGCTCGCCGAGCCAGCGCGCGAACTCCTGCCAGCCGCGAGGGTCCTTGCCCTGGAACTGGACGCGGGCGGCACCCGCGGCGTAGGTGGGGGCGAATGCCTCGGAGCCGAGGGTCTCGAACTGCCGCGCGACCTCGAGCGAGACACCGCGGAAGTACTCCTCCAGCGACTTCTCGGCGCCGTAGCCGCAGCCGGCGACGACCAGCGATCGCGCCCGTTGCGGGTGGTCGAGACCGAGGTGCACCGCGGCGAAGCCGCCCATCGACAGCCCCACCACGTGCGCCTGGTCGACCCGGAGGTGATCGAGCACGGCGACCGCGTCGCTCACCGCGCGGCCTTGCGAGTAGGCGTCGACCGGGTCCGGCACGTCGGAGGGTGGGTACCCGCGGGCGCCGTAGGTCACGCAGCGGTACCGGCGCGAGAAGAACCGCATCTGCGGCTCCCATGAGCGGTGGTCGCCGCCGAACTCGTGGACGAACAGGATCGTGTCGCCCTGGCCGGCCTCCTCGTAGTGCAGGTTGACGCCGTCGTCGGTGGTGACCTGGGGCATCTCGATCTCGCTCCTCGCTCGGGGGCCGCCCACGCCGCGGGCCTGGGTGTGTCTGTCGGCGCAGCCGTCGACCATGCCGCCGGGGTGCGTTGCGATGCTCCCCAGCGGGTCGCGCGCGACGACGGTCGATGATGCCGGCGCTCCCCGCGCGGGCGCAAGCAACCCCAATCCCGGCGGCGCGTGACCCACCGGCCGGATGCCGGGTTCGGGTGAGGTCAGGTGGTGCGGCCCGGATCGGGCGCGGGCGGCAGCACGACGCGCTGGTAGAGCCAACCCCCGAGATAGAGCGTGATTCCGAGCGCGGCCAGGCAGGCGATGCGCACCAGCGGTGCGCTGCCGGCCAGATCGAGGAGCAGGACCTTGACCCCGGCGGCGACGAAGAGCGGGAACGCCGACTGACCGAGGATGCGGTCGCGCGTGCGCAGGGCCACCACCAGGGTCGCCACCGCGAGCACGCTCCACAGCACCGAGGCCAGGAGATCGGTCTCGACCAGCCGATGCACCGCGACCAGCGCCGCGACGTGGGCGGCACCGATCAGGGTCTGACGCGCGCGCACGACCTCCGGTCGCTGCCCGAGCAGCGCGTAGGCGGCGTAGAGCACGAGGGCGTGCGCGACGTAGAGCGCGTCGGCGGCGGGAACCCCGCCCATGTCCACGTCCGCCACCAGCCGCAGGTAGCTCGCGCCGGCGACCAGTCCGACGCCGGCGAGCACCGGCCATGCCGCGTGGCGCTCCAGCGCGCCCCGACCGACCCACACACCGGCTCCGATCAGCGCCGCGAGGGCGACCCAGGGCTGGAGCGCGTCCGGCACGAGCTCCGCGTAGCCGGCGTGGACGACCACCAGCGTCGCGTACGCGCTCACCACCATCGCTCCGGCATGGTCGCCGCCCGGGATCCGGTCGCGAACCAGGAAATAGGCGCCGACCACGACCAGGACGCTCGCGAATGCGAACCACGGCGCCCACTGGGCGACGTGCGCGTCGAGCGTGGTCCACACCACGACATAGAAGAAGAGCAGCGCCGGGAGGTGGCTCCAGGCCTCCTCGCGGCTCATCGGGCTCGCGTGGCGCACCGAGTACCCGGCCGCGGTGGCGGTGAAGAGCAGGAACTGCACGAGTTGGTAGACCACCGCGCCGACCCAGTCCTCGCCGCCGCCGTCGCGCCAGACGAGATCGAAGCCGACCACCGCGAGATACATCGCGATCAGGTACGCGCGCCGCCCGCCGAGCCAGAGCGAGCAGGTGCAGAAGAGCACGCTCCACGCCGAGTAGTAGAGGACCAGGTCGAGGAGGTCGGCGCGCAGCGCCGGCGAGAGAAAGGGCGTCGCGTAAGCACCGAGCACCGCGAACAGCACGTAGACGTCGTTCGCGAAGACCCGACCGAGCACCAGCGCGAGAAGGCAGATCGCGACGGTGGCCCCGGTGGCGAGCGCCGGGCCGATGAGTGCGTAGTGGAGGTGCGCGCCGTAGACGGCGAGGAACAGGACCACCACCCCGGCGGCCGGAAGGAGGGACGCGTAGCGCGGTGCATGGCGGCGCAGGCCGAGTCCGACCGCGACCAGCACCAACCCGCCGAGGGCGGCGGCGCCGACCTGGCGCGGCGGCGTGAGCCACCCCGCGTCGAGCGCGAGCCGCACCAGGTACGCGGCGGCGAGGACCAGCGCGCTGGCCCCGCTCCATCCGAGCACCTGGGTGGCCAGGGCGCCCCGATCGCGCTCGGAACGGCGCCGCGCCGAGGTGCCGAGCGGCGGCGCGTACCAGTCGTCGTGCGCGGTCTCGCCGGCCGGTGGGATGACCGCCGAGGCCGGCTCTGGCGCGCTCACCGCGGCGTCGCCGGTCGGGCCGGGCCCCGGTGCCAGCCGGCGCTCCAGCATCTGCACCCGAGCCTCCAGTGTCGCGAGGCGCCGCTCGAGATCGCTCATCGTCTCCGCTCCTGCTCCGTCCCGCCCACCGCCATGTGAGGACCGGGGGTGCTCACCTCACCGGCACCGCCACCACCGCGAGGCAGTCGCCCGCCTGCACCAGCCCCGGGAAGTGGCGCCCGGCGAGCACCCCGTCGAGCGGCGCGCGGTACTCGGCCGGCGCGTCGCCGGTGCGCGTCACCCCATGGACGCGTGCGATCGGTGCGCCGGCGCGCACCGGCTCGCCGAGGTCGACGCACGGCTCCACCAGACCCTCGTGCTCACACACCACGAAGCACTCCGACGAAGGCATCTCCAGTCGCGTCGTCGACCCGGGCTCTGCCGTCCCCGCGAGGATGCCGGCGTGGACGAGCACGTTGCGCACGCCGCGGCGGGCGATCGCCACCGAGCGCGCGGTGGCGGTGCCGCCGCCGCCGAGCTCGGTCGAGACGAACACCTTGCCCATCGACTCCGCCGCGAAATCGTAGAGCCCACTCGCGTCGGGCTCGAGCAGCAGCATCGAGTACGGTGCGCCGAAGGCCTCCATCGCGGCCACGCATGCCGCCTGCTGCGCGGCGTCGTCGAGCACGTGGACCGCCGCGAACGGGACGAAGTCGAGCGTCTTGCCACCGGAGTGGATGTCGACGACCAGGTCTGCCATCGGCAGCAGCACGCGCTGGAAGTAGTCGGCGATCTTCTCGGTCACGGTGCCGTCCGGTCGGCCGGGGAAGACGCGGTTCAGGTTCCCGGCATCGATCGGCGAGGTGCGCCGCCCGGCGCGAAACGCGGGGTAGTTCATTCCCGGCACGATGATCACGCGCCCATTCACGTCCTCGGGGCGCAGGCGGGTGGCGAGATCGAACAGCGCGATCGGACCCTCGTACTCGTCGCCGTGATTGCCGCCGGTGAGCAGGGCGGTCGGCCCGTCGCCGTTCCGGACCACCGTCACCGGAATCGGAATCGAACCCCAGGCGGAGTCGTCGCGGCTGTGCGGAACGCGGAGGAAGCCGTGCTGGAGCCCGTCGCGCTCGAAGTCGACGGTGGCGGTGATCGGGCTCGGGCGCATGGTCGTCACGGTTTCACCACCAGCGCGCGCGGCACGCTGGCGAGGCATTCGGCTCCGCGGGCGCCGACTGCGAAGCTCTCCGTGATCTCGAGTCCCCACTCGTCCATCCACAGCCCCGACATGAAGTGAAAGGTCATGCTCTCGCGCAACTCGGTGCGGTCGCCGGCGCGCAGCGACATCGTGCGCTCGCCCCAGTCGGGCGGGTAGGACAGCCCGATCGAGTACCCGGTGCGATTGTCCTTGCGGATGCCGTGGCGCTCGAGCACCGAGAAGAAGGCATGGGCGATGTCCTCACAGGTGTTGCCCGGCCGCGCCTGCTCGAGGCCGGCCTCCATTCCCTCGAGCACCGCCTGCTCCGCGTCGAGGAACCGTTGCGTCGGCCGGCCGAGGTAGATGGTGCGCGACAGCGGGCAGTGGTAGCGCCGGTAGCATCCCGCGATCTCGAAGAAGGTCGCCTCGCCCGTGCGCATCGGCGCGTCGTCCCAGGTGAGGTGGGGGGCGGCGGCGTCGGTCCCCGAAGGCAGCAGGGGGACGATGGCGGCGTAGTCTCCGCCGTGGCCGTCGATGCCGAGCACGCCGGTGCGCATGATCTCGGCGACCAGCGCGTTCTTGCGCAGCCCCGGCTCGGCCAGCTCGACGATGCGCGCGTGCATGCGTTCCACGATGCGCGCCGCGATGCGCATGTACTCGAGCTCGCGCGCGGACTTCACCGCCCGTTGCCAGTTCACCAGCGCGGTGGCATCGGCGAAGCGGGCCTGGCGGAGGTTCGAGACCAGACAGGCGTGCGCGGCGGCGCTGTACCAGTAGTTGTCCATCTCCACGCCGATCCGTGCCCGGTCCCAACCGCGCGCCGCCAGCGCGGCCGCCAGTACCTCCATCGGATGGCGCTCGGTCGACTGCACGTAGTGGTCGGGATAGCCGAGGATGTTGTCGGCGTGCATGAACACCGTGCGCAGCGCGCCGTTCGCGTCCTGCGAGCGACCGAACCACAGTGGCTCGCCCTCCGGCCCGACGACCACCGCCTGATGGACGTAGAAGGACCAGCCGTCGTAGCCGGTGAGCCAGGCCATGTTCGACGGGTCGCTGACCACGAGCACGTCGATCTCGCGCTCGGCCATCGCGGTGCGGGTGCGGTCGATGCGCGCGGCGTACTCGGCGCGCTCGAAGTGAAGTCGTGGCTCGGGCATCGTCCACTCCCCCCGGGAGCTGGCAATGGTAGCAGGGGAGATCGGGCGTGGGACGCGTGGGACGGGCGGCGGGGGGCACGGGCCTCGGCTGCGGGAACGCGCGGAGATGTCGGCCGGCGAGGTCGACGGCCCGGCTCGCGGCACCGCGCTCGCCGTGCACGCCATGGTCGCGGTGCGAAACGTCTACACTCGCGCACGCCCAGTCCCACCCGCGGAGTGCCGCCGATGTCCACCGACCCCCTGCTGCAGCCCCTGCAGCTCAAGCACCTTCGCCTTCGCAACCGCATCATGAGCACCAGCCACGCCTGCGGGCTCGAGGAGGGTGGGATGCCGAGGGAGCGCTACCAGCGCTACCACGAGGAGAAGGCCCGCGGCGGCATCGCGCTCACCATGTTCGGTGGCTCCTCGAACGTCGCCCCCGACTCGCCGAACGTGTTCCGCCAGCTCGACGTCGGGGTCGATGCGATCATCCCCCACCTGCAGCAGTTCGCCGCGCGTGTCCACGGTCACGGCGCGGCGCTGATGTGCCAGATCACCCATCTCGGGCGCCGCGGGGAGTCCTACGGCGGACACCGACTACCGATGATCGCGCCGTCCCCGATCCGCGAGACCCTGCATCGGGCGTTTCCCCGCGAGATGGACGCGCACGACATCGCGCGAGTGATCGACGCCTACGCGCAGGCGGCATGGCGCTGCAAGGAAGGCGGGCTCGACGGCATCGAGACGCTCACCGGTGGTCATCTGATCGGCCAGTTCCTCTCCCCGCGCACCAATCGCCGTACCGACCAGTTCGGCGGCTCGCTCGAGAATCGGTGTCGTTTCGGAATGATGGTCCACGAGGCGATCCGCGCGCGGGTGGGCGACGATTTCCTGGTCGGCATTCGCTTCGTGGTCGACGAGGGTGACGACGCCGGGCTCGGCTTCGACGAGTGTCTCGCCATCGCCGAGCGCTTCCAGGCCGCCGGCACCATCGACTTCTTCAACGCCATCTACGGCAAGATGGACACCGCCATCGCGCTCGCGGTCGACAACATGCCCGGCATGGCGTCGCCGATCGCGCCGTGGCTCGACAAGGCAGGCGCGTTCAAGCGCGCGGTGCGGTTGCCGGTCTTCCACGCCGCGCGCATCGCGGATCTCGCGACCGCGCGTCACGCCATCCAGAGTGGGCTGCTCGACATGGTGGCGATGACCCGGGCGCAGATCGCCGATCCGCACCTGGTCGCCAAGCTGATGCGCGGTGAGGCCGACCGGGTGCGGCCCTGCGTCGGTGCCACGCACTGCATGAGCCCGCTACGGCCGACGTGCCTGCACAATCCGTCGACCGGCCACGAGGACGAGCTGCCGCACGACATCGAGCCGGCGTCCGAGCGACGGCGCGTGGTGGTCGTCGGCGGCGGCCCGGCGGGCCTGGAGGCGGCCCGGGTGGCGGCGCTGCGTGGCCACGACGTGGCGCTGCTCGAGGCGGCCGAGCGCCTCGGCGGGCAGGTGCGCCTCGCGGTGCAGGCGAGCTGGCGGCGCGATCTGGTCGGCGTGGTCGACTGGCGCGCGCAGGAGCTCGATCGGCTGGGGGTCGAGGTGCGCCTCGGCTGCTACGCCGAGCCGGACACGGTTCGGGCGCTCGACCCTGACGTGGTGGTCGTCGCGACCGGCGGCGTTCCGGACCTCGACTGGCTGGACGGCGCCGAGCACGCCACCAGCGCCTGGGACGCGCTCACCGCCTCCGGGGGGACCGGCGGGCGGGCGATCGTCTGGGACGGCACCGGCCGCCACGTCGGGCCGACCGTCGCCGAGCGGCTGGCGAGCGCCGGCCGCGCGGTGGAGCTCGTCTGCGTCGACGCCCAGATCGGCATCGAGATGAGCTACGCCGAGCAGGTGATCTGGCGCCGGCGCATGCGCGAGCTCGGTGTCGTCCCACGCTTCGACCTGCGCCTGGCGGCGCTGGCGCGGCGTGGGAACGTGCTGGTGGCGACCTTCGTCGACGAGCTGACCGGCGCGCGCACCGAGATGGAGGCCGATCAGGTGGTGGTGGAGCAGGGGACCCTCCCTGCCGATAGCCTCTTCCAGGCCCTTCGCGCGACCGCCGCGAACGATGGCGTCACCGACATCGACGCGCTGCTCGCCGGACGATCGCAGCCGGTCGCGCCGGCGCCGGGCGGGTTCGCGCTCTACCGCGTCGGGGACGCCCAGGCGAGTCGAAACGTCCATACCGCGGTGCTCGACGCGCTGAGGCTCTGTCGCACCCTCTGAGACCACCGCCATGCCAGCTGATGCCACACCCGAGGACACCGCCGCCCTGCTCGCCGAGCTGGTCGAGCTCCGCGCACGACTGCACCTCGGCCGGGTCACCGACGAGGTGCTCGAGGCAGCGCAGCGTACCCGCGCCACGCTGGACGACTCGCTCGCCCGCGCCCTCCCGCTGCTCGTCGAGCACACCGGCGCCAGCGCGGCCTGGGTCCGTACTCTCGACGAGACCCTGCGCCAGCGCGACTACCTCTGGCCGGCGGGCGAGGCGGCGCGGTTCGGCTCGCTCGATGCACTCGAGGCGGAGGCCGGCGCGGGCGGCGCCGGAGGTGCGGCACCCGGTGGCGGCATGATCGTGGTGCGCGTGATCGACGTCGCCGGCGAGCCGTTCGGCACCGCCGGTGTGGTGGTGCCGGAAGGGTCGGCGGCAGAGCGCGCCCGCATCGACGGCCTCGTCCACACCTGGTGCGAGGAGCTCGACGACTACCTGGTCGCCATCGCACGGGCGCGACACAAGCACCGCGTCACCATGCTCATCGGTCGTGCGCTCAAGCATCCGGTGCTCGACGAGGGCATCGCCGTCGCCATCGACGCGCTGGCGACCGAGGTTCCGTTCGACGATCTCGTCCTGGTCTACGGCGAGGAGGATGCGCCGGCCGCGGCGTTGCACCACCGCATCGTCCTCGACGGCGACCTTCGCTGGTGCGCGCCGGGCGAGGGCGCGCCGCCGGCCGACGCGGCGGTGCTCGACGGATTGCGCCGGCTGATGCGCGGCGACGGCGCGGTGCTGGCCGAGCTCGGGCTACGCGACTACCGCGAGGAGGTCATGGTCAGCGGCCGCCGCGACGAGCAGGTCGTGGGTCGACTGGTGGTCGGGCGAGCGGGCGGGCGTTTCAACACCTTCGAGCGCGATCTCCTCGAGCGCGTCGCCGACTACCTGCGCCACCGCATCGTCGACTTCAATCGTGAGTGGCGGACGCTCGCCCGCACCTTCTCGCATCCGGTGGTCGGCCGGCTGCTGGCCGACGAGGACTATCGCGAGCGCTACCTCAGCCCGAGGGAGCGCGACGTGTCGATCCTCTACTGCGACATCAGTGGCTTCACCCGCCTGAGCGAGCAGGTGCTGCGCGAGCCGAGTCTGATCGGCAGCTTCGTCGACCGTTGGAGCGACGGGGTCGTGTCGTTGCTGTGGGAGACCGGTGGGGTCTTCGACAAGATGATCGGCGACTGCATCATCGGGCTGTGGGGCCCTCCGTTCCACGACATCGACCCACGCGAGTGCTGTCGTCGGGCGCTCGAGGCGGCGGAGCGGATTCGCGACTTCACCCGCGAGCTCGCGGCGAGCATCGACGCGTTGCGCGATCGCGGCGAGACGGTCGGGGTGGCCACCGGCCTCAACCACTGCCCGCTGTTCGTGGGTCTGTTCGGGCCGAACGAGAACTACACCGGTTTCAGCTCGGGGATGAACAACACCGCCCGTCTGCAGGGGCTCGCCGCGCGCGACGAGATCCTGGCGCTCTCGCACTTCGTCGAGGTCCTGGGCGAGCCCGAGCGGTTCGGCGGCGCGCGGGCCGCCAGGGTCAAGAACGTCGCCGAGCCGCTGGTCTACCACGCCCTCGAGCCCGAGGGGCGCCGGTAGGGGCGGTCTGCCATGGCCGCCCGTCCGACGTCGCCGGTACCCGCCGGTCCACACGGTGCGGGACAGACGCCGCGCCAGTCCGCGGGCGGCCACTGGGGCGGCCCCTACAGCACCGTCGCCAGGATCGCCTGCGCTTCCTCCTGGATTCGTGCCAGGTGCTCGGGGCCGCGGAAGCTCTCGGCGTAGAGCTTGTACACCGCCTCGGTGCCCGAGGGCCGGGCGGCGAACCAGCCGTGGTCGGTGACCACCTTGAGCCCACCGATGGCGGCATCGTTTCCCGGCGCGCGCGTGAGCATGGCCCGAATCGGATCGCCGGCGAGCGTCGACGCCTTGACGTCGCTCGGTGACAGGCGGCCGAGCGCGGCCTTCATCTGCGGGGTCGCGGCGGCGTCGATTCGCGCATAGGCCGGCTCGCCGAGTCGCGCCGTGATGTCGGCGTAGGCGAGAGCCGGGTCGCGCCCGGTGCGGGCGGTCATCTCGATCGCGAGCAGGCCGAGGATGATCCCGTCCTTGTCGGTGGTCCACACCGAGCCGTCGCGTCGCACGAAGGAAGCCCCGGCGCTCTCCTCGCCGCCGAATCCGAGCCGACCGCTTCGCAGCCCCTCGACGAACCACTTGAATCCGACCGGCACCTCGACCAGGGGCCGGCCGAGATCCGCCGCCACGCGGTCGATGATCGCGCTCGACACCACCGTCTTGCCGACGCCGGCATCCGACCGCCACCCCGGGCGATTGGCGAACAGGTACGAGACCGCGACCGCGAGGTAGTGGTTGGGGTTCATCAGCCCCCCGGCGCGGGTCACGATGCCGTGGCGATCGACGTCGGGGTCGTTGGCGAAGGCGAGGTCGAAGCGCTCGCGCACGTCGATGAGACCGCGCATCGCGTACGGCGACGAGCAGTCCATGCGGACCTTGCCGTCCCAGTCGAGGGTCATGAACCCGAACCGCGGGTCGACGTCCCGGTTCACCACCTCGATGTCGATGCCGAGTCGCTCGCTCACGTGCCCCCAGTAGTCGACCGCCGCTCCGCCCATCGGGTCGACCGCGACGCGCAGCGCGCTGCCACGGATCGCGTCGGCGTCGATCACCGCGGCGAGGTCGCCCACGTACGACCCGACGTAGTCGTGGGCCACGGTGGAGTCGCCCCGCGGCGTCGCGCGGGCGACCTCGTGGAGGCCACCGGCGATCAGGGTGTTGGCCCGAGCCTCGATCCAGCGCGTGGCATCGGTGTCGGCGGGGCCGCCGTGTGGCGGGTTGTACTTGATGCCACCGTCGGCCGGCGGATTGTGCGAGGGCGTGAGCAGGATGCCGTCGGCGGTGCCGCCGCTCGCGCTCCGGTTCCAGCCGAGAATCGCGTGCGAGACCACGGGCGTCGGCGTGAACCCTCCGGCGGCGTCGACGTGGGCGACCACCGCGTTCCCGGCCAGGACCTCCAGCACCGAGTCGAGCGCCGGGGCGGAGACCGCATGGGTGTCGCGCCCGACGAAGACCGGGCCGTCGATACCCTGCTCGCGGCGGTACTCGCACACCGCCTGGGTGATGGCGAGGATGTGCTGCTCGTTGAAAGTGCCGTCGAGCGCCGAGCCACGGTGGCCACTGGTGCCGAAGGCGACTCGCTGCGTGGGGTCCGTGGGGTCCGGCGCGCGCTCGAAGTAGGCCCGCTCCAGCGCTGCGGGGTCGACGAGATCGGCGGCGCGCGCGTGCTCGCCGGCTCTGGGGTGGTTCGGCACGTCGTTCCCCCTCGGGGCTTCGAGATGCCCCGATGATGACGCAATCGGGGCCGCAGAGCACACGCAGGCCTGGCCGTGCGGGCGCATCCGCCCCGCTCACCACTGCCTCGGGCTCGTGCCCGAGGCAATCGCGGCTCACGTGCAAGCGATCCCGGTCCCGGGGCAGCACGCGCCCGAGGCGGCGACTCAGGTCTCCCCGAGCAGGAACGGCAACGCCAGCGCGTGGAAGCGCCCTGGTTCCTCGAGCTGCGGCGTGTGCCCGGACTCCTCCATGACCTCGAGCCGGGCTCGTGGAATCCGTGCCCGCATCTCCTCCCCGTGCGCGACGGTGCGCGCCTTGTCG
>JACKNM010000011.1 GCA_024234875.1 Ectothiorhodospiraceae bacterium
TGCGCGCGGGTGGCACCTACCTGGTGACCGGCGGCCTCGGTGGCATCGGCCGCGCGCTCGCGCGCCATCTGGTCACCGACCTCGCGGCGCGGGTGGTGCTGGTGGGGCGCACGGCGTTGCCGGCAGAGCACGAGTGGGACGACTGGCTCGGTGCCCATGCCGAGGACGACCCCGTGGCGCGGCGCATCCGCGTGGTGCGCGAGCTGCGAGGCCGCGGGGGGCAGGTCGAGGTGCTGGCGGCCGACGTCGCCGATCGCGCGGCGATGGAGCGCGTGTTCGCCAGTGTCGCCGAGCGCTTCGGTGCGCTCGACGGCGTCATCCACGCCGCCGGGGTGCCGGGTGCGGGACTGATCGCGCTGAAGACCGCGGAGGTTGCGGAGGCGGTGCTCCGCCCCAAGGTCGAGGGCACCCTGGTGCTCGCGGAGCTGGCGGCGCGCGCCGGCGCGGGGTTCCTGTTGCTGTGCTCGTCACAGACCGCGGTCAAGGGAGCGGCCGGACAGGTCGACTACACTGCCGCGAATGCGTTCCAGGATGCGTTCGCGCTCGGGCGTCGCGGCGATCGCGTGCCGCGCGTGGTGGCGGTGAACTGGGATACCTGGCGCGAGGGCGGCATGGCGGTCGACACCGTGCTGCCGGCGGAGTACGCGGCCACGCGGTCGAGCCGACTGGCGCTCGGCCTCAGCGACGACGAGGGCTGGGAGGTGACCCGGCGGGTGCTCGCCACCGGGTGGCCGCAGGTCCTGGTCTCGACCTGCGAGTTCCCGCCGCCGGCCGCCGCGGCGCCGGCGCTCGAGCCGCCCGACGATGCCTCGGAGGCCGCCGCCACGCCGGGCGGTCACGAGCGACCGGAGCTCGAGGCCGACTACGTCGCGCCCTCGGGGCCGGTCGAGACCGCGGTCGCGGCGCTGTGGGGCGCGCTGTTCGGAATCGACCGCGTCGGCGCCAACGACGACTTCTTCGAGCTCGGTGGCCACTCGCTGCTCGCCACCCAGCTCGTGAACCGGCTGAAGCAGGAGTTCCCCGACGCGGTGTTGTCGCTACGCGCGCTCTACGACAGCCCGACCGTCGCCGGCCTCGCGGCGCGCATCGCCGCCGCCGCGCCCGCACCGCGGGCGGCACCGCGCACCCGGCTCGCGGCTGCGGTCCCCTCGGAGCGGGCCGCGATCCTCGCCGAGTACGTGCGCGAGCAGGCGGCGGAAGCCGCCGGCGCCGCGGTCCCGGCCGACGACGACCTCCGGGCGCTCGACCTCTCGACGCTGGTGCCGGGTCTCATCTGGGCCTTCAAGCGCGACCTCGAGCTCTCGGTCTACCCGCGCGAGATCCTGCGCGACCCGTCGGTCGGCGCGATCGCGGAGATCCTCCGCCGAGCGCTGTTCGACACCGGCGGCCACTCGACCGGCGCCGACACGCGCGCGGGTGGCTCCGCCGCCTCGGCTCGGTCCCGGGCTCCGGTCGCCGTCGCGGTATCCGAGCGTCTTCCCGCCGCCGCCTTCGTGCTGTCCGCCCCGCGCTCGGGCTCGACGCTGCTGCGCCTGATGCTCTCGCGACACCGAGGGCTGTTCAGCCCGCCGGAGCTCGGGTTGATGAACGTCGCCTCCGCCGGCGAGTGGCTCGGCGCGCTCGGGCGGGTCGTCGACGTCGACGGGTTGGGCCGTGACCTGGCGGCGCTGGCGCGGCTCGACCCCGCGACCTGCGTCTCGGAATTGCGTGCGCTCGCGCGCGACGATGCGCCGGTGGAGCGGGTGTATCGCACACTGCAGCGCTGGGCAGGAGAACGCCTGTTGGTCGACAAGACGCCGTCCTACGCGATGAACGCGGCGGTGCTCGAGCGCGCGGACGCGATGTTCGACGGCGCGCGCTTCGTCCATCTCGTCCGTCACCCGTACGCGATGATCGAGTCGTTCGTGCGCCACCGTATGGCGCACCTGCTGGAGGACGACCCCGGTGATCCGCAGGCGGTGGCCGAGCACTGGTGGACGACCTGCAACGAGAATCTGGTGGCGCTCGCGGATCGGCTCGGGCCGCAGCGCGTCCACCGGGTGCGGTACGAGGATCTGGTGCGCGAGCCGGAGCCGGTGATGCGCGAGATGTGCCGCTTTCTCGACGTCGAGTTCGATCCGGCGGTGCTCGACCCCTACGCACGTGGCGCGGTGATCGGCGGCGTCGGCGATCCGGACATCCTGCAGCACGACGGCGTGGATCCGCGGCTGGCCGATGCATGGGAGCGGGTCGAGCTGGCGCGGCCCGTCGACCCCCGCACCGCCGCGCTTGCCGCACGCTTCGACTACACGTTGCCGGGGAACGACTCGGACGCGGGGAGCGACGACGCGCTGCTCGCCCGCCTCGACCGGATGAGCGCCGAGGAGATCGACGCCCTGTTCCAGCAGACCTTCGACGGAAGCGGTGACGATGACCGGCGCTGAGGGCCGTGGCACCCCGCTGACCACCGAGCAGAAGCGAGCGTTGCTCGAGCAGCACCTGCGCGCGCGGCGGGAGCGCCCGGCCGCGATCGATCTGCTGCCAGCCCAGGAGCGGCTGTGGTTCCTCGACCGGATCGCGCCCGGGAACCCGAGCTACAACATGTCGATCGCGGTGTCGTTGCGCGGGCCGCTCGACCGCTCGGCGCTCGGCCGCGCGCTGGATGCGGTCGTCGCCCGCCACGACGCGCTGCGCAGCGTGTTCCCCGCTGCGGACGGTCGGCCGCGTCTGGTGGTGGGCCCGCCCCGCGCGCTCGTGCTCGAGGAGACGCGCATCGCCGCTGGCGACGACGACGCGCTCGCGCGATGGCTCGGCGAGGAGGCGCGGCGGCCGTTCGACCTCGAGCACGGCCCGCTGGTGCGCGCCGCGCTCGCGGTCACCGGCCCCGAGGCGCACGTGCTGTCGATCTCGGTGCATCACATCGTGTGCGACGCGTGGTCGCTCGGGGTGATCCAGCGCGAGCTACTCGCGCTCTACGATGCTCACGTGGCCGGGCGCACGCTGTCACTGCCACCCCCGGCGCTCGGGCACGCCGAGTTGTCCGAGCGCCAGCGCCAGGCGCTGACCGGCCCGGCGGTGGATGACGAGATCGCGCACTGGCGACGCGTCCTCGCCGACGCGCCGACGCTCGAGCTGCCGACGGACTTCCGCCGCCCCGAACAGATGGGCTCGACCGGTGGCAGCGTGTCGGTGGAGATCGGTGCCGAGCGGCTGCAGGCGTTGCGCGAGCTCGGTCGTCGTCGTGGCGCGAGCGTGTTCATGACCATGCTCACGTTGTTCGACGTGATGCTCGCGCGCCACAGCGGTCAGGACGACATCCTGGTCGGAATTCCCGTCGCCAACCGAGACGAGCCCGACCTGCAATCGATGGTCGGATTCTTCGTGAGCTCGGTGGTGGTGCGTGCCGACCTCTCCGGCAGCCCGTCCTTCGAGGAGGCCCTGCGTCGCGTGCGCGACAGCGTGCTCGACGCGCTGGATCACCGTGCGGTGCCGTTCGACAAGCTGGTCCAGGAGCTCGAGCCCGAGCGCAGCCTCGGTCGCAATCCGATCTACCAGGTGATGTGCACCCACACCCCCGCGACGGGCACCGTGCATCGGGTGGGCGGACTCGAGGCACGTGTGCTGCCGGTCGAGAAGGGCACCTCGAAGTTCGACCTGATCCTCTACTGCATCGAGTCCGAGACCCTCGAGGTGGGGCTCGAGTACAGCACCGATCTGTTCACGCGAGAGTCGGCCGAGCGCATGCTCGCCAACGTGGTGCGCCTCGCCGACGCCGCGATGGCCGATCCGAGTACGCCGATCGACGCGCTCGACATGCTCGGGGCCGAGGAGCGCCGGCAGGTGGTCGAGGTGTGGAACGCCACCGCCGGGCCCTATCCGCGCGACGTCGCGGTGCACCGCCTGGTCGAGGCGCGGGTCGACGCCCGCCCCGATGCGGTCGCCGTCACCTACGGCTCGCGCACCGTCACCTACGCCGAGCTCGACGCCGCCGCGAACCGACTTGCGCACCTGCTGCGCGCGCGCGGCATCGGGCCCGACACCCCGGTCGGTGTGCTGCTCGAGCGCGGGGTCGACATGGTGACGACCTGGCTCGCCATCCTGAAAGCCGGCGGCGCCTACGTCCCGCTCGACCCCGAGTACCCGGCCGAGCGCCTCGACTTCATGCTCGCCGACACCGGCGCGCCGGTGCTGGTGACCACCGCCGAGGCGCGGCGGCGGCTCGAGTCGACAGCGCTCGCCACCGTCGCCCTCGACGCCGATGCGGCCGAGATCGCCGCCATGCCGGCCACTCGCCTCGGTGAGGCGCCCGGTGGGGATGGCCTCGCCTACATCATCTACACCTCCGGCTCGACCGGGACCCCGAAGGGGGTCGCGGTCGAGCACCGCGCGATCAACCGGCTGGTCTGCGGCACCGACTACCTGCAGCTCGACGCCGACGACTGCGTGGTCCAGCTCTCCAACGCCTCGTTCGATGCCGCCACCTTCGAGGTCTGGGGCGCGCTCGCCAACGGTGCGCGCCTGCACGGTGTCGACCGCGACACCGCGCTCGCCCCGCAGGCGCTGGCGGGCTTCCTCACCGAGAGCGGCGCGACCGCGTTGTTCGTCACCACCGCGCTGTTCAACCAGGTGGTGCGCGTGGCGCCCGGCTGCTTCTCGGGCCTCGGGACGCTGCTGTTCGGTGGCGAGGCGTCGGATCCGGCGCGGGTGCGACAGGCGCTCGGTCCGGACGGGCCGCGCCGCCTGCTGCACGTCTACGGGCCGACCGAGTGCACGACGTTCGCCACCTGGCACGAGGTGCGCGAGGTCGACCCGGAGGCGCGCACGGTGCCGATCGGGCTGCCGATCGCCAACACCACCGCGCATGTCCTCGACGCCCGACGCCAGCCGGTGCCGGTCGGGGTGCCAGGCGAGCTCTACCTCGGCGGTGACGGGGTGGCGCGCGGCTACTGGCGCCGTGACGCGCTCACGGCCGAGCGTTTCGTCCCCGATCCCTTCGGCCCACCCGGGGCGCGGCTCTATCGCACCGGCGACCGGGTGCGACGGCGGGCCGACGGCGCCATCGAGTTCGTCGGTCGGCTCGACGACCAGATCAAGCTGCGCGGCTTCCGCATCGAGCTCGGTGAGATCGAGTCCGTGCTCGCCCGCCACCCGGGCGTCGCCCACGCGGTGGTGATCTGTCGCGAGGACGCGCCCGGGGACCGGCGTCTGGTCGCCTACGTGGTCTGGCGGACCGGGGCGGAGGCGACGGTGGAGGGGTTGCGCGCCCACGTGCGCGCGGCCCTGCCCGAGTACATGGTGCCGTCCGCGCTCGTGGCCCTCGACGCATTGCCGCTCAACCCCAACGGCAAGATCGATCGCCGCCGGCTGCCTGCCCCCGCCGCGCCCGCCTCGGCGGGGGGCGACGGTGAGGCGCCGCGTGGCGAGCTCGAGTCGCGCATCGCCGAGGCCTGGCGCGAGGTGCTGCGGGTGCCGCAGGTCGGGCGCAACGACAGCTTCTTCGACAGCGGCGGCGACTCGATCCTGAGCATCCGTCTGGTGGCCCGCGCGCGCGAGCTCGGCGTGGAGCTCACCGCCAAGGACATCTTCCAGGCGCCGACGGTGGCCGGGCTCGCGCGCCTCGCGGTCGGTCGCGAGCTGCCGGCGCAACGCGACGCGGACGACCCGACCGGGGTGCTCGTCGCGTCCCCGGTCCAGCAGTGGTTCCTGGAGGCGGCACCGGTCGACGCGCATCACTTCAACCAGTCGATGCTGCTCGCGTTCGACGGTGCCCTGGACGAGCCGGCGCTGCGCGCCGCGCTCGATGCCCTGGTCGATCATCACGACCTGCTGCGGGCACGGCTGGCGTCGGACGCCGGCCCGCCGCCACGGCTGGAGGTGCCGACCGGCGGCCGGGCGATGCCCTACGAGCGTGTCGACCTGACGGCGGTGACCGATGCCGATCTCGCGGCCGCGGTCGAGCGCGAGACGAGCCGCGTGCAGGGCAGCCTCGATCCCGCGCACGGCCCGCTGATGCGGGTCGCCCAGCTCGACCTCGGCCCGACGCGCGCGCCACTGCTGCTGCTCGCGGCCCATCACCTGGTGGTCGACGGCGTGTCCTGGCGGATCCTGCTCCCCGATCTCGCCGCCGCCTACGAGCAGCGCGTCCAGGGTCGGCCGATCACGTTGCCACCACGCACCACGTCCTACCGCCGGTGGGTGGAGCGTCTCGCCGAGCAGGCCGACGAGGCGGCGATGCGCGCCGATGCCGAGTTCTGGCTGCGACAGGGGGTGCCCGGCGCGGGAGCACTCCCGCTCGATTTCGAGCCGGCGCCGGACCTGAACACGATGGGGAACGTGCGGGTGCACGCGACCACGCTCGACGCCGAGCTCACGTCCGCGTTGCTGCGCGGCGCCCATCGTCGCTACACCACGCGTGTCGACGACCTGCTGCTCTCGGGCCTCGTGCTCGCGCTCGCGCCGTGGACCGGGCGTCGCGCCCACACCATCGACCTCGAGGGGCATGGTCGCGAGACGCTGGCCGACGACATCGACCTCTCGCGCACCGTCGGCTGGTTCACCGCCGTCTACCCGGTGCATCTCGACCCCGGCCCGGTCGACGACCCCGGCGTGGTCGTCCCGCGTATGAAGGAGGCGTTGCGCGCGGTGCCGCGGCGCGGCGTGAGCTACGGCGCGCTGCGCTATCTCGCCTCCGACGCCGCCCTGCGCGAGCGGCTGGCGGCGGTGGCGGAGCCCGCGGTGAGCTTCAACAACCTCGGTCAGTTCGACGAGAGCGCGTCGCAAGCGGGGCGTTGGCGTGGCGCGGAGTTCCCGTCCGGCACCATGTACGGACCACGCGTCGCGCGCCGTCACCTGCTCGACGTGGTCGCGGTGAGCCGCGGCGGACGGATGTCGGTCCGCTTCGCCTACTGTCACCGCCTGCACCGCGCGGAGACCATCGTCGCGTTGTCGGAGCGATATCTCGCGGCGCTGCGGCGCCTGGTCGAGCACTGCACGGCGTCGGGCGATCGCGGCTTCACGCCGTCGGACTTCCCGCGCGCACGGCTCGACCAGCGCCAGCTCGACGCGGTGATGGGCAAGCTGCGCCGTGGCCGCGCGGAGCCCCGGCGTTGAGCGAGCCGGCGGTCCTCGACATCTACGGCCTCTCACCGCTGCAGCACGGCATGCTGATGCATGCCCTGCAGGCGCCGGGCTCGGGGCTCTACTTCGAGCAGATCCGGGTCAGCCTCGAGGGCGATCTCGACACCGCGACGCTGTGCCGGGCCTGGCAGCACGTGGTCGATCACCACGACATCCTGCGCACCGCCTTCGTGTGGGAGGACCTCGACCACCCGGTGCAGGTGCTCCACGAGCAGGTCGAGCTGCCGGTGCTCGAGGAGGACTGGCGCGACACACCCGCGACCGCGCTCGCGGCGCGGCTGCGGGACTTCCTCGAGCGCGATCGGCGTCGCGGGTTCGAGCTCGAGCGCGCGCCCCTGGTGCGCCTCGCGCTGCTACGCACCGGGGACGATCGCGTCGAGCTGGTGCTGAGCTTCCACCACATCCTCCTCGACGGCTGGTCGCTCGGGCTGGTGCAGCGCGACATTGCCGAGAGCTACGCGGCGCTGCGACGTGGCGAGCAGCCGCGGCTTGCTCCGGCGCGCCCGTTCCGCGACTACATCGACTGGCTGGCGGCGCAGGACCCGGAGCGTGCACGCACCTACTGGACCGCCCGCCTCGCCGGAGTGACCGGTCCGACCCCGTTGTCGGTGGACTGGGTGCCCGGAACCCTGCCCGGCGACGAGTCGCAGTACGCGGAGCAGGCGTCCGAGCTCGACGACACCGAGACCGCGGCCCTGCAGGCCTTCGCGCGCGGCAACGGCCTCACCGTCAACACCCTGGTGCAGGGGGCCTGGGCGATCGTGCTCGGGCGCTACGGTGGGCAGGACGACGTCGTCTTCGGGACCCTGACCTCGGGTCGGCCGGCCGACCTCGAGGGCGTCTCCTCGATGGTCGGGCTGTTCCTGAACGCGCTGCCGATGCGGGTGCGGCTGCCGCGCGCGCAACCACTCGGCGCCTGGCTGGCGCAGCTGCAGACCGACCAGGTCGAGATGCGGCAGTTCGAGTACGCGGCCCTGGTCGACATCCACGGCTGGAGCGACGTGCCGCGCCGGCTGCCGCTGTTCGAGAGCCTGCTCGCGTTCGAGAACTACCCCGCGTTCAGCGCCGGGACCGACGATTTCCGGGGTCTGCGCGCGGTCGACGGCAGCGCCTTCGAGCGCACCAACTACCCGGTCAACCTGGTCATCCGCCCGGGTGCGCGACTGCGGATGCGGGTGCTGCACGATCTCCGCTGCCTCGACGCCGAGCGCGCGCGCCGCCTGCTCGGGCATCTGCGCCACGTCCTGCGGCAGATGGCTGCCGGCGCCGACGTCACGCTCGGCGATGTCGCGCTGCTCGATCGTGCCGAGCGCGACGAGCTCCTCACGCGGTGGAACCGCACCGACCAGCCGTTCGACCTCGACCGTCCGGTGCCGACCCGGGTGGTCGACCACGCGGCGGCCGACCCCGGTGCGGTGGCGCTCGCCGACGCCTCGCGCCAGCTCACCTACGGCGAGCTGGAGGCGGAGTCGGCGGCGCTCGCGCGCTGGCTGCGGGCGCAGGGGGTGGGGCGTGACACCGCCGTCGGCGTGCTGGTCGAGCGCTCGGTGGACATGGTGGTGGCCTGGCTCGCGGTGATGCGAGCCGGCGGTGGCTACCTGCCGCTCGACCCCGAGTACCCGCCGTCACGGCTCGAGTACATGCTCACCGACAGCGGCGCGCCGGTGCTGCTGACGCAGGAGACGCTGGCCGCGCGCGCTGCCGGCTTCGCCGGCACCGTGCACTGTGTCGACCGCCCGCTGCCCGCGTCGCCGCCGGCCTCGTCGGGTCTCGACGAGGCCGCACCCGACGCCCTGGCCTATCTCATCTACACCTCCGGCTCGACCGGCGAGCCGAAGGGCGTGGCCGTCGAGCACCGTGGGCTGGCGAACCTCGTCGCCTGGCATCGGCGTGCCTACGACGTGACCCCAGCGGATCGGGCCACCCAGTTCGCGGGCATGAGCTTCGACGCGAGCGTGTGGGAGGTCTGGCCCTATCTCGCGGCCGGGGCCCGCGTCCATCTCGTCGACGCCGCGGTCCGCCAGGCGCCGCGCGAGCTGCTGCGGTGGCTCGCCGACCGCGAGGTGACGATGACGTTCCTGCCGACGCCGGTGGCGGAGGCGGTGCTGCGCGAGCGGTTCCCACCCGAGTTGCGACTGCGGGTGATGCTGACCGGCGGCGACCGGCTGCACGCGGTCGAGCGCCGCGATCTGCCGTTCCGGCTGGTGAACCACTACGGCCCGACCGAGAACAGCGTCGTCAGCACCGGTGCCGAGGTCGAGCCCTCGAGCGCGCTGCCGCCCATCGGCTGGCCGATCGACAACGTGCGGGTCTACGTCCTCGACGACGCCGGCGAGCCAGTGCCGCTCGGGGTGCCGGGCGAGCTCAACGTCGCAGGTGCGAGCCTCGCCCGTGGCTACTGGGGGCGGGACGCGCTGACCGCGGAGCGCTTCGTCGTGCGTGCGCTGGCCGGCGGACGCCACGAGCGCGTCTATCGCACCGGCGATCTGGTTCGCCAACGCGCCGACGGCGCGCTCGAGTTCCTCGGTCGCACCGATCAGCAGGTCAAGCTCCGCGGCTTCCGGATCGAGCTCGGCGAGATCGAGGCGGTGCTGCGTCGCCAGCCCGGGGTGAGCGACTCGGTGGTGGTGTGTCGCGAGGACCGCGCCGGCGACCCGCGCCTGGTCGGCTACGTCACCGGCACCGACCTCGCCCCCGCCGCGCTGCGCGAGGGGCTGGGGGCGGCGCTGCCCGAGTACATGGTGCCGTCGGTGGTGATGGTGCTCGACGCCCTGCCGCTGACCCCGAACGGCAAGGTCGATCGCCGCGCGTTGCCGGCGCCCGAGGGCGCCGAGACCGTCGGCGAGGCGGTGGCGCCGCGCAGCGCGCTGGAGCACCAGCTCGCCGCCATCTGGTGCGAGGTGCTCGGTCGTGAGCGCGTCGGGGTGCACGACAACTTCTTCGACCTCGGCGGACACTCGCTGCTCCTGCTGCAGGTGCAGTCGCGGCTCTCGTCGGAGCTCGACCACCCGGTGCCGACGATCGCGCTCTTCCACTATCCGACCATCTCGCAGCTCGCCGGCCACCTGAGCGGGGAGCTCGCCGAGCGCCGGGTGCGCGAGGAGGCGCGGGATCGCGCCGAGCGGCGCCAGCGTGGCGCGTCGAGCGCGCAGGCGATCGCGGTGATCGGCATGGCCGGGCGTTTTCCCGGCGCCCCCGACCTCGACCGGCTGTGGGAGAACCTGGTCGCAGGGGTGGAGTCGGTGCGCCACTTCACCATCGACGAGCTCCGCGCCGCCGGCATTCCCGACGCCCAGGCGCGCAATCCCGCCTACGTCGGCGCGCGCGGCGTGCTCGACGACGCGGAGCTCTTCGACGCCGCGTTCTTCGGCTACGCCCCGCGCGAGGCGGAGCAGCTCGATCCGCAGCAGCGGGTGCTGCTCGAGTGCGCGTACGGCGCGCTCGAGGACGCGGGTCACGACCCGCAGCGCTTCCCCGGTGCGGCCGGTGTCTATCTCAGCGCCAGCCGGAACACCTATCACCTGCGCCAACTCCAGCTCGCGGCCGCCGGCGGCGGGAACCAGGTGCCGAGCGCGTTGCTCAGCAATCCCGAGTTCATCCCGATGCGGGTCTCCTACAAGCTCGACCTCCGCGGGCCGAGCGTGAACGTGCAGACCGCCTGCTCGAGCTCCCTGGTCGCCGTCCACCAGGCCTGCCGCGCGCTTCTCGACCACGACTGCGACCTCGCGCTCGCCGGCGGGGTGAGCGTGATCGTGCCGCGTGTCGGCGGCTACGAGCATCAACGCGGGGGGCCGCTCTCGCCCGAGGGTCGGTGCCGGCCGTTCGACGCCGACGCCACCGGCACGGTGCCGGGCGAGGGTGTCGGGGTGGTGGTGCTCAAGCGTCTCGACGAGGCGCTGGCCGACGGCGACAGCATCCGCGCCGTCATCCGCGGCACCGCGATCAACAACGACGGCTCCGACAAGGTCGGGTTCACCGCGCCGAGCGTCGAGGGGCAGGCAGGCGCCATCGCGCTCGCGCTCGCCACCGCCGAGGTCGAGCCCGACAGCGTCGACTACGTCGAGACCCATGGCACCGCCACCGAGCTCGGTGACCCGATCGAGATCGCCGCGCTCGCGCGCGTCTTCGGTGGTCGTGACCCGGAGGCGCCACGCTGCCGGCTCGGCGCGGTGAAGGCGAACATCGGTCATCTCGATGCCGCCGCCGGGGTCGCCGGGCTGATCAAGACCGTGCTCGCACTCGAGCACCGCACCTTCCCGCCGCTCGCGAATTTCAGTCGGCCGAGCCCGGCCGTCGACTTCGCCTCGGCGCCGTTCGAGCCGGTCGCCGCCGCGAGCCCGTGGCCGGCCTCGTCGGACCGTCCGCGACGCGCCGGCGTGAGCTCGTTCGGCATGGGCGGGACCAACGCCCACGTGGTGGTCGAGGAGGCTCCGGCGGCGCCGGCGCGCGAGGCGCGGCCGCCGGCCGAGACCCTGCTCGTGCTCTCGGCGCGGTCGTCCGATGCGCTGGAGGCGATGTGCGACCGGCTCGCCGACCACCTGGATACGCATCCGGGGGTCGACATCGCCGACGTCGCCTTCACCCTGGAGACGGGGCGCCGTCGCCACGACGTGCGCACCGCCGTGGTGGCGTCCGACCCGGCCGCTGCCGCCACCGCGTTGCGCGCGGCGACCCGCCGCCCGGGTGGTGTCGGGGTGGCGCGCGGCGCGCCCGAGGTCGCCTTCCTGTTCCCCGGCCAGGGTGCGCAGCACCCCGGGATGGGCATGGCGCTGCACGCCGGCGAGCCGGTGTTCCGCGAGGCCTTCGACGCCTGCTGTGCGGCGCTCGCCCCGGAGCTCGGCGTCGACCTCCGTGAGCTCGTGCTCGGTGCGTCGGACACCGCCGAGGCGCGGGCGCGGCGACTGGCGGATACCGCGATCACCCAGCCCGCGTTGTTCGCGGTCGAGTATGCGGCGGCCGAGCTGTGGCGGAGCTGGGGCGTCACCCCGAGCGCGATGCTCGGCCACAGCATCGGCGAGTACGTCGCCGCCGCGCAGGCCGGGGTGATGTCACTGAGCGACGCGCTGGCGGTGGTGGCCGAGCGCGGGCGGTTGATGGCGGCGCTGCCACGCGGGGCGATGCTGAGCGTCGGGCTGTCGGAGACCGAGCTGCTGGCGCGCATCGGTGCCGAGATCGACGTCGCGAGCGTGAACGGCGTGCGCTCGTGCGTGGTCTCGGGCCCGGAGGCGGCGGTCGAGCGACTGCGGGCCGAGCTCGACGGCGAGGGCGTCGACGCCCGTCGGCTGCGCACCTCGCACGCGTTCCACAGCGCGATGATGGAGCCCGCGCTGGCGGCGTTCGAGCGGCGGCTGCGCGACGTCGACCTCCAACCGCCGCGCACCCGTTACGTCTCCAACGTCACCGGCACCTGGATCACCGCCGCGCAGGCGACCGACCCGAGCTACTACGCGCGTCACCTCCGCCAGGCGGTTCGCTTTGTCGAAGGGCTTGCCACCGTGCTCGATGCCGGCTGCCACGCGCTGCTCGAGGTCGGCCCGGGGCGATCGTTGTCGGCACTGGCACGCGCCCACCCGGCGCGGGCGCAGGACGTGGTGGTGGCGCCCACGCTCGCCGCGGTCGATGCCACCGGCACCGATCGCGAGGTGGCGCTGGAGTCGCTCGGACGGCTGTGGGCGATCGGTGTCGAGCCCCGCTGGGAGGTGCTCCGTGGCGACCGGAGACACCGCCGAGTCTCGCTGCCGACGTACCCCTTCCAGCGCCAGCGCTACTGGCTCGACGACACGCCGTCGCGTGCCGTGGACGGTGCCGGGCCGCCGATCAAGATCGCCGACCCCGCGCGCTGGCTCCACGCACCGTCGTGGCGTCGGGCCGAGCGGCTGGTGGCGCCGGCCGCGCTCGGCGCGCAGTCGTGGCTGTTGCTCGAGCCCGGTGACGCGCTCGGTGACGCGCTCGCCGCGGCACTGACCGCCCGCGGCGCCGACGTGACCCGTGTGCGCCCGGGTGCGGCGTTCGCCGAGACCGCCCCGGGAGCCTTCACGGTGCGCCCGGCGGTCGCCGACGACCATCGCGCACTCCTTGCGCGGCTGCGCGAGTCGGGCCGTTTCCCGCACGCGATCGTCGTCACCTGGCTGGTCACCGGGGCGTCGGCGCCGGCGCCGGCGGTCCTCGCCGAGCGCGGCCTGCACGCGCTGGTGGCGCTCGCGCAGGCGCTCGGGGACGACGGCGGCGAGGAGGCGGTGTCACTGTCGTTCGCCGCCGACGGCGTGCTCGACGTCCTCGGCTCCGAGGCCGTGGTCCCGGACAAGGCGATGGCGATGGGGCCGTGCCGGGTGATGCGCGCGGAGCTGCCGCGGATCCATTGCCGTCTGGTCGACGTGCACATCGCCAGCCCCGGCGCGGTCGAGGTCTCCGCCGCGACCCTGCTCGCGGAGGCCACGCTCGATGGTCCCGAGGTGGTGGTCGCCCACCGGGGTCACTATCGCTGGGTGGAGGCGACGACACCGCTCACCGCGCCGGAGCCACCCGAGCTCCCGTTGCGCGAGGGTGGCACCTATCTCGTCACCGGCGGGCTCGGTGGCGCCGGGCTCGCGTTCGCGCGCGCCCTCGCCGGAAGCGTCAGGGCGAACCTCGTCCTGGTCGGTCGGAGCGGGCTCGGGGCGGGCGGGGACGAGGCGCGGCACGCGGCGCGGGCGGCGGCGGTGCGCGCGCTGGAGGCCGCGGGCGCGGAGGTGGTGGTCGAGGCGGCCGACGTCGCCGACGCCACTGCGATGGCGGCGGTGGTCGCCCGGGCGCGCGCGCGCTTCGGTCGGATCGACGGGGCGATCCACGCCGCCGGCGTCCCTGGTGGCGGCATCCTGCAGCGCCTCGACGTGGCCGCCATCGAGCGCGTGCTGGCACCGAAGAGGAACGGCGTCGAGATCCTCGCGGAGCTGCTCGCGGCCGACCGTCCCGCGTTCCTGCTGCTCTGCTCGTCGCTGATCACGACCATGGTCGCGCCCGGGCGCGCGGACTACATCGCCGCCAACGCCTATGTCGACGCCTATGCCCGCGCGCACGCGGCGCACGCCGACACGCGGGTGATCGCGGTGAACTGGGATACCTGGGTCGAGAGTGGGATGGCGGTCGAGGCGCTTCGCGCGCGCGCGGGCACGGCGCCGGACCTGCAAGGGCTGACCGACGAGGAGGGCGGGCAGATGATGCTGCGCGCCCTCGCGTGCGGCCTGCCCCAGATCGCGGTGTCGGTCACCGACCGCGCGTCGCGGCGGCTCGATGCGGCGCGCACCGAGGGCAGAGCCGCGGCGCAACCCTCGGCGGCGGCGGCCGAGACGGCCCGGCCCGGCCCGAAGCGCTATCCGCGCCCACCGCTCGCGATCGCCTTCGTCGCGCCGCGCACCGAGACCGAGCGGCAGATCGCGGAGATCTGGCAGAGCCTGCTCGGCATCGAGCCGCTCGGCGTCGACGACAACTTCTTCGACCTCGGCGGCGACTCGGTGCTCAGCATCCAGGTCGCGGCGCGGGCCGGTCAGCTCGGCCTCCAGCTCACCCCGAAGCAGGTCTTCGAGTGCCAGACCATCGCCGAGCTGGCGCGGGCCTGCGACGCGGAGCCGGCGGCGCCCGCGGCAGGCGAGACCGCGCTCGCCGAGCGCACCGGCGACGCGCCGCTCACCCCGGTGCAGCGCTGGTTCTTCGCCGACCCGCCGGCCGAGCCCGATCACTTCAACCAGTCGATGCTCCTTCGGCTCGCGGCCGGTGTCGACGCCGCCCGTCTCGGCGACGCGATCACCGCCCTGGCAGGGATACACGACGTGCTCCGCAGCCGTTTCGTGCTGGTGGACGGGGCGCGGGTGCAACGCGTGGTGCCGCCGGGCGACCCGGTATCGCTCGAGGTCGTCGACCTCGCGACCCTCGACCCCGATACCCGCCGGCAGCGGCTCCAGGCCGAGGCCGAGCGCGTCCAGGCGAGCCTCGACTGCGCGCGGGGGCCGGTGCTGCGCGCGGCGCTGTTCCGACTCGGCGAGGCCGACGGTGACCGGCTGCTGCTCGCGGTGCACCACCTCGTCGTCGACGCGATCGCGTGGGGGTTCCTGATCGAGGATCTGCGTGCCCTGTACGAGGGTCGTGCCGCACCGGGCGCGGCATCGCGCGCGACTCCCTGGGTGCACTGGGCGCGGCGGCTCGCGGCGCATGCCGACAGCGACGTGGTCACCGGTGCGCTCGAGTACTGGCGCCGGTGGCGGGACTGCGCGGTGGACCCGCTGCCCGTCGACGACGACCAGGGTGCGAACTCGGTGGCCTCCACCGAGCGGGCGTCCCTGGTCCTCGACGCGGAGGAGACGCGCGCGCTGCTGGCCGCCGCGCGCGAGCGCCACGGCGCGCAGCCCGACGAGATGCTGCTGGCGGCGCTGGCGGCGGCGGTGCGCCAGTGGAGCGGTGGTCGCGGGCTCGCGGTCGCGCTCGAGGGCCACGGCCGCGACGCGGCGATCGAAGGGGTCGACGTGTCGCGCACCGTCGGCTGGTTCACCGCCATCTACCCGGTGTTCCTCGAGCCGCCGGCCGATGGTGGCTCGGGCGCACTGGTCGCCCATGTGCGCGAGCGCGTCGGCGCCGCGCGCGGGCACCAGCTCGACCACGGGCTCCTGCGGTACGTGTGCTCCCTTCCCGAGGCCAGGGACACGCTGGCGGCGCTCCCCGAGCCGGAGATCGTCTTCGTCTATCTCGGGCAGTCGCGGGCCGACGCCGCCGGTGGCGGCGCGCAGTGGCAGCCGGCGCCCGAGCCGAGCGGGCTGCAGCGGGCGCCCGGCAACGCCCGGCGGCATCTGCTCGAGATCGTCGCCTCGATCGCGGGCGAGCGCCTGGCGCTGACCATCGCGTTCAGCCGGAATCGCCACCGCGCGGAAACCATGGAGCGTCTGGTGGCGTCGTTGCGTCGCGCGCTTCACGACCTCGTCACCGCGCCGGTCGAGCCCGCGCCCGCACCGTCGGTCGAGGCGTTCAGCGCGCGCAAGCTGTCGCCCGACGACCTCGCGCGCATCCGTCGCCAGCTCGGAGAGCGCAGTGGCTGAGCCGGCGCCGGAGACCCGCATCGAGGACATCTACGAGCTGAGCCCGCTACAAGAGGCGATGCTCGTGCAGTGCCTCTACGCCGGGCGCTCCGACGCGCAGATGAACCAGGCGGTGCTCGAGCTCGAGGGCGAGCTCGACGAGGGCCGGCTGCGCGAGGCGCTCGGCGGGGTGCTCGCTCGCCACCCGGTGCTGCGCACCGCGTTCGTGTGGGAGGACCTCGACCAGCCCTACCAGGTGGTGGAGGCCGAGGTCGCGCCGGTGCTCGTGGTCGAGGACTGGACCACGCGCGACGCCGACGAGCAGGCGCGATCGCTCGAGCGCCTGTTGGAGGCCGATCGCGCGGCCGGGTTCGATCTCCGCCGACCCCCGTTGTTGCGCCTGATCGCGATCCGCACCGGGCCGCGGGCGTTCTCCCTGGTGTGGAGCTTTCACCACATCATCCTCGACGGGCTGTCGTTCACCGTGGTGCTCGGCGACTTCTGGCGGCTCGCCGCCGGCGCCGGGTCGACCCTGCCGCCGGCGCCACCGGACTACGGGGCGTTCGTGCGCTGGCTCCACGGGCGCGACGCGGCGCGGGCCGAGCGGTACTGGGTCGAGCGGCTCGCCGGCATCGACGGGCCGACGCACCTGCCGGTCGACCGCGCCGGCCCCGGCGCCATCACCACCGGAGTCGGCACCCGCACCGTCTCCGCAGTCCTCGACGCCGAGCTCGCCGGCGGCATCCGCGACATGGCGCGTGCATGCCGCGTGACCACCAACACCGTGATGCAGGGCGCGTGGGCGCTGATGCTGGCGCGCTACTGCGGCAGCGACGACGTGGTGTTCGGCGTCGTGGTCAGCGGTCGGCCGGTCGACGTCGCGCGCTCGCAGGAGATGGTGGGTCTGTTCGTCAACGCGCTGCCGGCACGGGTGACGGTCGACCCGCGCCGGCCGCTGCGGGAGTGGCTGCAGGCGCTGCAGTCCGAGCAGCTCGAGCTGCGTGAGCACGACTACTGCTCGCTGGCGCAGATCCAGGGCTGGGCTGGACTGCCGCGCGGGCTGCCGCCGTTCGAGAGCACCGTCATCTTCGAGAACTGGTACTACGACAGCGCCTCGCGCGAGACCGGCTCGGCGGGGGCGCTGCGCTCGGTGAAGTTCCGCAAGGGCAGCGACCAGCCACTCACCTTCGACGTCTTCGCCAGCGCGCAAATGATGCGCCTCGACCTGCTCCACGACCCCGAGCGCTTCGAGACTCCGGTGGTCGAGCGCATGCTGGAGCACCTGAAACGGCTGCTCGCCGGCTTCGTGCAGGCGCCGGCCGCACCGCTCGGCTCGTTCGAGATGGTCGGCGCCGCTGACCGCGCCGCGCTCGAGCGTGTCAACGCGACCACCCGCGCCCTCGGCGCGGTCGGGCTCCACGAGCTCTTCGAGCGCCGGGCGGAGCGGCTGCCGGATGCGATCGCGTTGGAGCTCGGCGCCATACACCTCACCTGTCGCGAGCTCGACGTCGCCGCCAATCGGCTCGCCCATCACCTGGCCGCCGAGGGGGTGACGAGCGGCACCGTCGTCGGGGTCCTGCTCGAGCGCTCGGTCGAGGCGGTGATCGGGCTGCTCGCGGTGCTCAAGGCCGGCGGCACCTTCGTCGCCTTCGATCCGGCCGACCCGGCCGATCGCCTGGCGTGGATGCTCGCGGACTCGCGCGCGCCGTGTGTGCTGACCCGCTCGGCGCTCGCGCCGCGTCTGGCCGAGACCGCAGCGCGCGTGGTGTGCGTCGACGGCGACGCGGAGGCGATTGCCGCACGCCCGCCCGACGCGCCCACCGTCCGGTGCGAGCCCGACGACGTCGCCTACCTCATCTACACGTCCGGCTCGACCGGGCGGCCGAAGGGCGCGATGGGCACCCATCGCGGCATGGTCAACCGTATCGAGTGGATGCTCGAGCGTCATCCGTTCGCTGCCGACGAGCGCGCGTGCCAGAAGACCACGCTCGGCTTCGTCGACTGCATCACCGAGATCTTCACCCCGCTCGCCGCCGGCGCGCCGCTGGCGATCGCGCCGGACGCGGTCGCGCGAGACGCCGACGCGCTGGCGCGTTTCGTCGCCGCGCAGCGGATCACGCGGCTGGTGGTGGTGCCGTCGCTACTGCGCGCCTTTCTCGACCTGGACCACGCCACCGTCGCCGGGCTCGCCTGCGTGCGGCACTGGGTGACCAGCGGGGAGCGCCTCGCGCCCGAGCTCGAGCGCGAGCTGGTCGAGCGCTTTCCCGCGGCCACGGTGCTGAATCTCTACGGCTCGTCCGAGGTCGCCGGCGACGTGACCGCGTTCGACGCCTCCGAGCGCGCCGGTCGTGGCGGATCGCTGATCGGCCGCCCGATCGCGAACACCGCGGTGCACGTGCTCGGCAGCCACATGACGGCGCAACCGATCGGGGTGCCGGGCGAGCTCCATGTCGCCGGCTTCGGTCTCGCCCGCGGCTATCTCGGCCGCGACGACCTGACCGCCGAGCGCTTCTCGCCGAGCCCGCTGGCGGCGTGCTGGCCCGATGGTCGGCTGTACCGGACCGGCGACCTGGTGCGGATGCACGACGACGGGGTGCTCGAGTACCTCGGGCGCGTCGATCAGCAGCTCAAGGTCCGCGGCCATCGGGTCGAGCCGGCCGAGGTCGAGCTCGCGCTCACCGCTCACCCCGCGGTACGCGAGGCGGTGGTGAGCGGCGACGGTGAGCACCTGCTGGCGCATCTGGTCCTCGGCGAGGACGCCACGGTCGACCCCGAGGCGCTGCGTGCGCACGTCGCCGCGCGTCTGCCGGCCTACATGGTTCCGGCCGCGTTCACCGTCGTCGAGCGGGTGCCGCTGACCGCGAGTGGCAAGGTCGACCGGCGCGCGCTGGCCGCGACCGGGAAGCGAATCGGCGCCGCGACCGCACACGTCGAGCCCGCCACCGACACCGAGCGCCGACTGGCCGAGATCTGGAAGCCCCTGCTCGGGGTCGAGCGGGTGGGGCGCGGAGACGGCTTCTTCGCGCTCGGCGGGCACTCCCTCGGCGCGGCGCGGGTGCTGAACCGGGTTCGTCACACCTTCGGGGTCGATCTCGCGCTGCGTGACCTGTTCGACGCGCCGACGCTGGCCGGGCTGGCGGCGCGAATCGATGCCGGCACCGGCCGGGCGGAATCCACGGCCACCCCGATCCCGGTGACGCCGCGCCCGAGCGCCCCCGAGGACCCCGCGTTGGCGGCGTCCTTCGGCCAGGAGCGACTGTGGTTCCTGCACCAGCTCGACCCCGCCGGCGCGGCCTACAACCTCACCACCACGATCCGGCTCGCGGGGGCGGCCGACGTCGATGCACTGCGCATCGCTCTGGCCGGGCTGGTCGCCCGTCACGAGGTGCTGCGGACCACCTTCGCCTTCGTCGACCACCGCCTGACCCAGGTGGTGTCGCCGCCGGCGCCGGTCGACCTCACCGTGATCCCGGCGTCGGACGGACCGCAACCGGTGGTGCGCGCGCTGCGCGGGCTCGCCTGGGCGCCGTTCGACCTCGCCGCTGGCCCGCTGCTGCGTGCGGCGGTGGTGGTCGGGGACGACCTGCTGTTGCAGGTGACCGCGCATCACACCGTCAGCGACCGCTGGTCGATGGGGATCCTGTCGCGCGAGGTCGTGGCGCTGTACGCCGCGGCGCGCGACGGCACGCCGGCGGCGCTCCCGGAGCTCGCCATCCAGTACGCCGACTTCGCCGCCTGGGAGCGGGCGTCGCTGGATGCGGAGACCACCGAGCGCGAGGTCGCGTACTGGCGGCATCAGCTCGCGGACCTCGCCCCGCTCGACCTGCCGACCGACCATCCGCGGCCGGCGGTGAAGCGGCCGGTCGGCGCGCGCGCGACCGCGGTGCTGCCGGCGTCCCTGGTCGGTGCCGTGCGCGCCCTCGCTCGTGGTGAGGGGACGACCGAGTTCACCGTCCTCGCCACCGTGGTGGCGGCGCTGCTGCATCGTCTCGCCGGCCAGGACGACATCGCCATCGGCACCCCGGTGGCCAATCGCAGCCGACCGGAGCTGGAGCCCCTGATCGGCTTCTTCACCAATACCCTGGTGCTGCGGGTCGACCTCTCGGCGGCGCCGACGACGCGCGCGTTGCTCGGGCGCGTGAGCGCGGACCTGGTCGATGCGCTGGCCCACCAGCGCCTTCCGTTCGAGCGGCTGGTGGAGGCCCTCAACCCGCCGCGGGACCCGGGCCGCAGCCCCCTGTTCCAGGCGCTGGTGGTCGAGTTGCAGGCCCCGGAGATCCAGTCGCTCGGTCGGAGCTCACGCGGTGTCGTGCACGACCCGCGCGGGGCGACGGACCACGATCTCGAGGTCTACCTCGGCATCACCGGCGACGGCCTCGTGGTGGACGTCCGCTACAGCACCGAGCTGTTCGAGCCGCACACCGTCGCCGGCTGGATCGCGGCGCTCGAGGTGCTGCTCGGTCGCATGACCGCGGAGCCCGACCGGCGCATCGATTCCATCGCGCTGCTCGAGGCCGATGCGCAGCAGGCAGTCCTCGGGATGGGGCGCGGACCGGACCTGCCGGTGCCGGCATCGACGGTGCTCGACCTCTTCCACGCCCAGGTCGCGCGCGCGCCCGACGCGGTCGCGGTCGGCGCCGCGGATGGCGAGACGACCTACGCCCGACTCGCCGATCGGGCGCGGGTGCTCGCCGCCCGACTGCGCGCGCTGGGCGCCGGGCCGGGAGAGCGGGTGGCGGTCTGTCTCGATCGCACCCTCGACCTGCCCGCCACCCTGCTCGCGGTGATGGCCTCGGGCGCGGCCTACGTCCCCCTCGACCCGGCGTTTCCGACCGAGCGCATCCGCTACATGCTCGAGCACTCGGGGGCGCGGGTGGTGGTCACCCAGGGTCGACTGGGCCTCGAGTGGCCGGGTCACGAGGTGCTCGACCTCGACGCCGACGCCCCGGCCGGCGGCGAGCGCGCGCCGGAGAACGTGGCCCTCGGTCCCGGCGACGGCGCCTACGTCATCTACACCTCGGGATCCACCGGGCGGCCGAAGGGCGTGTGCATCTCCCACGGCGCACTGGCGAACCTGCTGTGGTCGATGCACGCGAGCCTCGGGGTCACCCACGGCGACGTCCTCGCCGCGGTGACCACGCTGTCGTTCGACATCGCCGGCCTCGAGCTGTTCCTGCCGCTGGTGGCCGGTGCGCGGCTGGAGATCGTGTCGCGCGAGGAGGCCGCCGACGGCGTCGCCCTCGCGTCGCGACTCGAGCGGTGCTCGGCGACGGTGATGCAGGCGACGCCGGCCACCTGGCGTCTGCTGCTCGACAGCGGCTGGCGAGGAAGGCACGAGCTGGTCGCGCTGTGTGGCGGTGAGGCGATGCCGGCCGCGCTGGCGACGGCGCTTCGCGGCTGCACGCGCGCGGTCTGGAACCTCTACGGGCCGACCGAGACCACCATCTGGTCGACCGCCGAGCGGCTCGACGACGCGAGCGTCGGCGCCACCGTGTCGATCGGTCGTCCGATCGGTAACACCCGCGTCTACGTGCTCGACGACGGCCAGGTTCCGGTCCCGGTCGGCGTGCGCGGCGAGATCTGGATCGCCGGTGACGGTGTGGCCGACGGCTACTGGTCGCAACCCGAGCTGACCATCGAGCGCTTCTTGCCCGACCCGTTCGCGGCCGACCCCGGGGCGCGCATGTATCGCACCGGTGACGTCGGGCGATGGCGGCGCGACGGGCGCCTGGAGCACCTCGGACGGGCCGATCAGCAGATCAAGCTCCGCGGCCATCGCATCGAGCCGGCGGAGATCGAGGCGGTGCTCGCCACCGTCACCGGCTCACCCGAGGTGAGTGTGCTCTGCCGCGAGGATCGCCCCGGCGACCAGCGTCTGGTCGCCTACCTCGTCGGCGGCACGTCGCTCCCCGACGACGAGGCGCTGCGTGCGCACGCCCGCGAGCACCTGCCCGTGTACATGGTGCCGTCGAGCTTCGTGCGACTGGATGCCTTTCCACGCACGCCGAACGGCAAGCTCGATCGGGCGCGCCTCCCGGCGCCGGCCGCGAGTGTCGCGCCGCGGGCGCAGGCGCTGGTCGAGCCGGCGACCCCGACCGAGCGCCTCCTCGCCGAGATCTGGGCCGGGGTGTTGGGCCTCCCACGGGTCAGCGTGGTGGAGAACTTCTTCGACCTCGGCGGCCACTCCCTGCTCGTCGTCGACGTCATCGCCCAGATGCGCGAGCGCACCGGCGTGCAGCTCCCGCCGCGCGAGTTCATGATGCAGAGCCTGCGCCAGATCGCCGCCGCGTACGATCGCGCGCGCGAGGGCGGGGAGCGCGCGGCGGCCGTCGACGAGTCGGCGGCGGAGGCGACGCACGAGCAGCCGTCGCGTCCTGCGGAATCGGCCGCGCCGGCGCAACGACCGGTTCCCGGGCCGGCGATGGTGGTCGCCGCCGGGGAGCGGATCGAGCCGCTGTTCTTCGGGCCCGACGACGCCCGACTCTACGGCTGTCTGCACCGGCCGGCGGACGACGCGCCGCCACCGATGGTGGCCGTGGTCTGTCAGCCGGCGGGGCGCGAGTACGTGCGCTGCCACCGCTCGCTGCGCCAGCTCTGCACCGTTCTCGCACGGGCCGGGATCGCGAGCCTGCGCTTCGACTACTTCGGTGCCGGTGACTCCGCCGGCGAGTCCGACGAGGCGCGCCTCGCGCGTTGGGTGGATGACGCCGCGCAGGCGGTGCGGCTCGCGCGGTCGCGCACCGGCGCGCCGCGGGTGGCGCTGGTCGGGGTGCGGCTGGGGGCGGCGGTCGCGCTTCGTTGCGCGCTCGAGCGCGAGTCCGTCGATCGGCTGGTGCTGTGGGCGCCGACGGTTCACGGCGCGTCGTTCATGCACGACATGCGCGAGCAGCGCGCGGCGTTCGAGCGTCGCGTCGAGGGTCGGTTCGGGCCGCTGCCACCCGAGCTCGAGGCCGACGGCGAGCTCGACTTCATGGGCTTTCGCTTCGGCCGCGCCTTCGTCGACGAGATCGAGGCCCTGGATCTCCTCGCGCTCGCCGGCGCGCCGGCGGCGCGCGCGCTGGTGGTCGACAACGAGGGCGACGCGGCGATCGACGCGCTGGCGGAGCGACTGCGTGGCGGCGGTGTCGACACCACGCTCGACCACATCGAGGCGCCGGCGATCTGGAAGGCGGAGCCCTATCAGGGCCTGGTACCGGCGAGGAGCCTCGCGCGCATCCTCGAATGGCTGCAGGAGGGCTGAGGTGTGACCGGTTTCACGGAACGCGTGGCCGCCATGGGCGACGACTCGGGGCTGGTCGGGGTGCTGGCGCTTCCCGAGGCACGTCCGGGCGCCGAAGGTGGGACGTGCGTCATCATTCTCGGTGCCGGTCTCGTGCACCATGTGGGTCCCAATCGGCTGATGGTTCGGTTGGCACGGCGACTCGCCGAGCGTGGGTATCCGGCGATTCGATTCGATCACCGTGGCATCGGAGACAGCGGCCCGCGGCGCGACGACACCTCGTTCGAGGTCGGCGCGATTGCCGAGTGTCGCGAGGTCATGGACCACATGGCGGCGAACGAGAACTGCGACCAGTTCGTGCTCCTGGGGCTGTGCTCCGGTGCCGATACCGCACTTCGCGTGGCGGCGGTCGATACACGCGTCGTCGGTGCGGTGATGATCAACGGCGTCGGGCAGGGGCAGGGTGTGGACCAGGCGTGGGACACCTACGAGTACGTGCGCGGCCAGACCCGGCACTACGTGCGTCGCTCGCTGTTCAACCTCGACAGCTGGTGGCGCGCGCTCACCGGGCGCATCCAGTACCGCCGGCTGTTCGGGATCCTGTTCCGTGCCGTTCGCGACCGCCTGGTGCCGCCGAAGACGGTGGTCAGCGCCGCGCAGCAGGTGGCGGCGGACATCGCCGGCGTGATGGAGCGCGGAACGCGGCTGCTGTGGGTGCAGTCCGAGGGTGACGCGTCGCAGACCTATCTCGAGACGATGCTCGGTAAGAGCTCGCAGCGGTTGCTCGCGAGCGGACGCGCCGAGCTGGTCGTCATCCCCCACAACGACCACCTCCTGACCGCGCGCCACGGACAGCAGCGGCTGATCGAGCTGACCGAGCAGTGGATAGCCAGCGCGTCGTCGGGCGCGCGAGGCGAGGTCGGCGCGCACGGGGCGGCGCGGTGATGCTGGCCGCCCGGACGATGCATCGATGACCGACCGCAGCTCGTGGCTCGCCCGCCAGCGCACGCGCGCCAACCCGCGCATGCGACTCCTGTGCCTGCCCTACGCGGGCGGCGGGTCCGCCATCTACCGCGGCTACGGCGAGCGTGTGCCGGCCGACGTCGAGGTCTGGGTGGCGCAGCTCCCCGGGCGCGAGAAGCGCTTCGGCGAGCCCGCGCTCACCAGCGTCGACGCGATTGCCGACAATCTGGCGGCGGCGCTGCTCGCGCCGCAGTGCGAGTTCCTGTCGTTGCCCTATGCATTCTTCGGGCACAGCCTCGGTGCCCTGGTCGGCTTCGAGCTGGTGCGCCGGCTGCGCGACGCCGGCATCGCGCCGCCGGCACGGCTGTTCGCGTCCGCCCACCGTGCGCCGCAGTTGCCCGATCCCGATCCGCCGATCCACGGGCTCCCCGACGCCGAGTTCGCCGAGGAGCTGCGCACCCTGAACGGCACGCCGGCCGAGGTCTTCGAGTCACCCGAGCTGCTCGAGCTGGTGCTGCCGATGCTGCGCGCGGACTTCACCGCGGCCGAGACCTACGCCTACCGGGACGCGGCGCCGCTCGCGTGCCCGATCACCGTGTTCGGCGGTCGCGACGATCACTGGATCGGGCCCGATGCACTCGACGCCTGGCGCGAGCAGACGGCGGCCGAGTGCCGGGTGCAGATCTTCGACGGTGACCACTTCTTCATCCACAGCGCGCAACAGGCGTTGTTGAGCGAGCTCGAGCGCGAGCTCGAGCAGTTGCTCGGGGCCGCGTTGCGGGCCGGGAGGTCGTCGTGCTGACCCAGGCTCGGTCCGAGCGTGGTGCCGCGGCCGGCGGTGTCGATCCGGCGGTCGCGGAGCGGCCCGAGTCGATGCCCCTCGCCCGGCCACGTGCCGTGGTGTTGGCCGGGGGGCCGGGGACCACCGAGTGCCCGCTCGCCAACGTCTATCCGCCGTTGCTGTTCCCGATGAGCGATGGCAAGCCGTTGCTCCTGCACCAGCTCGGCTTCCTCAAGGCGAGCGGGTTCCGCGAGGTCGCGATCGCACTGTCGGACAAGGTCGCGCGGCGCGAGCAGATCGAGCGCCTGCTCGAGGAGTTCCAGGATCCGGACTTCCAGATCATCTGGCAGGTCGACCGCGGGAATCGCGGGCCGGCGGGGGCGCTGAAGGATCTCCAGTGGTTCGTCGACGACGCACCGGTGCTGGTGATGCTCTCCGACGTGTGGCCGGAGGGGCTCGATCTCACCGGGTTGTGGCAGGCGCATCGTCGCAGCGGCGCGGCGGCGACGGTGGCGCTGCAGGTCGCTCCGCGCAGCCGGGCCGACCTCGAGAACGTCCGCCTCGGTCCCGACGGGCGCCTCGGCGATTTCTCGATCCTGCACGAGTCGCGCGACAATCGTCGCCCGCACCGACCGGCTGGCGTGTACCTGCTCGAGCCGTCGGCGCTCGATCTGGTCCGCGCCGAGGGCTACGTCGATCTCCGCGAGCAGCTCTTCCCGCACCTTCGCGAGCACGGCCACGACGTGCGCGGCTACGTGCTCACACATCCACTGGAGCGGGTCGGCAATCTCACCGCCTACCTCGAGCTCAACCAGCGGCTGCTGCTCGGCGCCGAGGCCCGTGAGCCGACCGCGACCCGCGGCGGGAGCTGGCCGGTGGTGGTCGGTCAGGACACCGAGGTCGCGCCCTCGGCATTGTTGCTGGGCCCGGTCACCATCGGTGACCGTTGCGTGATCGGCGATCGCGCGGTGATCGTGGGACCGACGGTGATCTGCTCCGACAGCCGCGTCGGCGCCGAGTCGCTGGTGCGCGAGAGCATGTTGTGGCCGGGGGCGTGCATCGGTGACGGCGCCTCGCTCGAGTACGGCCTGATGACCGACGGCTGCGTCCTCGCCGACGAGCAACGCGTTGTGGGCGCGGTGGTCGACGGCGGAGAGGGTCTCGCCGACGGCCTCAATCTCACGCGCCCGCAGGGAGTCTCCTTCGTCGTGTCGCGGCGCGACGGGCGGCTTCGTGACGGGTCGCTGGCCCAGTTGCGTCGTCGCGCCTACCTGGTTGCCAAGCGTCTGGTCGACGTGCTGGCTCCGATCATGGCGCTGCCGATTCTGATCCCACTGCTCGCGGTGGTCGCGATCGCGGTACGGCTCGACAGCCCCGGACCCGCGTTCTACCGCCAGCGCCGGTGCGGTCGAAACGGGCGCGAGTTCCGGGTCGTCAAGTTCCGCACCATGGTGACCGACGCCGATGCGCGGCACGCGGAGCTGCGCGCGCGCAGCGACATCGCGGGGCCGATGTTCAAGATGCGCGACGATCCCCGCGTGACCCGCGTCGGCTACTGGCTCCGACGCACCAGCCTCGACGAGCTGCCGCAGCTGTGGAACGTGGTGTGCGGCGACATGACGCTGGTCGGACCGCGTCCGCTCGCGATGCACGAGATGGCGTGGTCTCCGCGCTGGCGTGACATCCGGCTGCGCGTCAAGCCGGGCCTCACCGGGCTGTGGCAGGTCAGCGGGCGAAGCGAGCTCGGCTTCGACGGCTGGATCGAGTACGACATCGCCTACGTGCGAAGCCAGTCGATGTGGGTCGACCTGCGAATTCTGCTCAAGACCTTCAAGGTTCTGCTCACCCGCGCAGGCGCGGTCTGACCTGGCGCCCGGAGCTTCGCGTCAGGGCACGGCGAACGCCCGCGCATCCGGCAACTCCGGAGCCCGGCGCACCCTGCGAGGTGCGCCCGGCGCGCGGCGCGGGTACGTTGTCACCCGGACACACGGTGAGGCTGACGGGACCATGATCGCGAATTCGCGTCTTCGGCAGGGTTGGACTGGATTGGTGCTCGCGCTGGGACTGGCGCTGGGGGCAACCTCGGGCGCGCTGGCCCAGGATGCGCCCGGCCGCGAGGCGGTCTACGACCTGACCGCCGATGCCAGCGAGGTGCTGGCCCCGGAGGCGGCGGTCTTCGCACGCTATCTCGATGGCATTCGGGGCGGCCTCAAGGGCAAGGACGCGTTGACGGTGCGTCTGCGCGAAGCTCTCGGCCAGCCTGGCGCGGCAGAGATCGTCTACCTCTCGTGGGTCCTGCCGGTCACCTATCCACACCCCCTCCTCACGCCGGTCGGCGCGCTCGTCGAGCGCGGACGCGCTGGACGCCTGGTGGTCTCGGAGTCCAAGCGCAGTGCCGCGCGCGCGCTCGCGGAGCAGGCCTCGGGGCTCGACAAGCTCAGTGGGGCGGTACACGGCAAGCTCGCCGAGCTGGCGCCCCGGGTCGATACCTTCGATCCCCTCCACCGCGAGATCGCCGCGCTGTTCGCGTCGCCCGACTACGCGTCGGTGATCACGTTGACCGTCGGCGCGCAGGTGAGCAAGCAGGGCGCGGAGGAGATGGCGCGACACACCCTGCGATCGATCGTCGCGTTGTTCGACGAGCGTGGTGGGAAGCTGCGGCTCAAGCCGAAGAACGACACCAAGAAGATCGCGGCCGCGGCCGCCGACGCGCGGCGCTTGATGCTCGGTGTCGACATCGCCGCCGCACGCGCGCGCGCGGTCGAGGCGGCGGGCGACTTCGACGATGCGGGCGGCCGCGACTTCGTGACCTGGCTGCGGTCGCGCGCGGCCCTCGCCGCGCTCGTCGTCGGCACCGCCAACACCCCGCTCGACAAGCGTTTCCTGCAGTCCTCGGGCTTCGGCACCGGGCTGCTCTCGCCGGACCGTGGCGGCTGGGCGGTCAACCCTGGCCGGCAGGCACTGATGGTGGCGAACGTCGCCTTCCTCGAGCGCGTGCTCGCGCTGCGCGCGGCGCGCGACGCGGTCGAGCGCCAGGCGAGCATCGCGGTGCGGCTGGCCGCCCTCGCGAAGGTGGCGTCGGCGCAGGGCTGGGATGCCGCGGCCGGTGGCGCGGCGCCGGAGCCGGTCGAGGCGCCGTCCCCGGCGCGCGCATCGCGCGGCGCGCCCGCCGCGGCGCCTCCGGCGGCGGTCCGGGCGAGCGACGAGAAGCCGATCGAGCTCGCCCTCGACAAGGTGCGCTTCGAGCGCGGGCGAACCTACCTGCTCGAGAGCTCGGCGTTCTACAACCCGCGCACCGAGACCGGGCGCAACGTCTACACCAACGAGTTCCCGCGTCACTACGCGGCGCGACTGTTCGGTGTCTTCGATCAGCCGGTCCTGCAATCGCGCGATCGGCGTGACCTCGAGCAGCGCCTGGTGAGCCGTAACCAGTGGATCGCGGGCCTCGGCGAGACCCACGAGAAGATCCTCATCTACGTCACCGCGACACCACGTTGGCTGAGCAGCAACAAGAACGACAAGGTGCGAAGCGGCGTTCCGCTCTACACCATGTACCCGCCGTCGGACTATCGCGAATGGCGGGATCTGGTCCGGCGCACCGTCGAGGTGGGGCGGACGACTGGCGCGCGCGAGCGCTACTACGAGGTGTGGAACGAGCCCGAGACGTTCTGGGCGGCGGGTAACGACGCCTATCTCGAGCTCTACGAGCAGACCGCGCGGGCGATTCGCGAGGCGGATCCGCAGGCCAAGATCGGTGGCGCGGCGATCAACGGCTGGGAGCGAGTGGCCGGCGGCGAGAAGGGTGGCACGCCACTCAACATCGCGCTGCTGCGCCACGCCGCGCGCACCGGCGCGCCGCTCGACTTCGTCTCCTGGCACCATTTCAGTCGCCCGGTGGGCGACCTGGCGAAGGCCCGCGACGCCTATCTGGCGGAAGCGGCGAAGGTCGGAATCAAGTCCATCGAGCTGGTGGTCTCGGAATGGAGCCCGGCCGGCAAGAACACCGATCTCGAGGCCGTCTCCTTCGCCGAGACCATGCTCGGTCTCTACGACGCTGGGGTGAGCTTCCACACTGTCGCGGCCTGGGAGGAGTTCGCCTCCGTGCCGCGGCCGGGGCAGCCGGGCGGCTGGGGGATGATCACCCAGCAAGGGACGCGCAAGCCCATGTTCCACGTCCATGCCTTCTTCGACCGGGTCGGTCGCGGCTCGCTCGGTGTGGCGCGTCTGCCCGACGACGATCCCAAGGTCCGCGGCCTGGTGTCGTCACGCGGTGACGGGGTCTACGATCTCATCGCCTGGGAGTTCGGATACGAGCCGCCGATGCGCGC
Source organism: Ectothiorhodospiraceae bacterium (assembly GCA_024234875.1). GTDB lineage: Bacteria > Pseudomonadota > Gammaproteobacteria > HK1 > HK1 > JACKNM01. Next base: position 29,449 of record JACKNM010000011.1, read on the forward strand.
GGCGCTCGAGGTGCTCGCGCGTCGAGGGTTGAAGGAGGCCGACTTCAAGCCCTACGTGTCGCAGAGCCTGCTGGAGCAGGCGATCGTCGAGGCGAAGCCGCTCGACCGGCGCCACGCGGACGCCTTCGAGGCCGCCCGTGAGGCGTACCGGGCGCGCGCGGGGGAGCGCAACGTGATCGCGCTACGCTTTCCCGGGACGCGGGGGGTCGAGATCCTCGAGCACGAGGTGGTGGGTCCCTCCGGTCTGGTCAAGCGCACCGTCACCGGCGCCGGCGACCGACTGGTCGCCGAGGTCAGCCCCAACGAGGTGGTCCGGGTGCGCTTCCGTGCACGTTGATTCGGCTGGCTGAGATGTCCGCGTGCGCCGACGACGAGGTGGGCAGCGCATCCACGCCGCAAGCCGACGGCGGCGGGCGGCGTCTGCAGTCGGTGGTGATCGTGACCAACGCCGATTTCGATCAGCGCGCCAACGACCGCGACCGCCTCCCTTACTACCGCCCGCCGGGCGGTCGGCTCGCGCTCGTCTACAAGACCGTGAATCACTCCGGTCGCTGGCTCGACATGCTGCGCGACGCGGTCACGCTGCGGGTGCGCGAGCGTGAGGCGTCGGGCATCCGCCTGATCGCGGTCGATCCGCCGTTCAACTACCGGGGTGGCATTCGGTTCAACGCCGAGGCCGGCGCGACGACCGGGACCACCGCTGGCGGACGCCTGCGCCTCGCGGTGATCCGTGTGCTCGCGCCGCTGTCGGTGTTGCGTGACGTGTTCCTCAGCCCGGCGCTCGCCTGGGTGGGGATGCGGCGTCTGCGCGGGCGCTGGGACGTCTGCATCGGCGTCGGTCCCTGGGGCTCGCTGGCGGGCATCGTCCTGCGCCTGCTCGGGCGCGCGAGGATCCTGGTCTACCGGGATCGGGACTACGAGCCGGGGCTGGTGCCGGATCGCCTCCGGCGCGCCTACACCGCGTGGCTCGAGCGCGTTCTGGTCCGGCGCGCCGACGTCGTCATCTCCTCGGGGCGTCTGCTCGCGGAGCTGCGGCGCGCGCAGGGCGCACGGGCCGTCCACGTGGTCCCGAACGGGGTGGAGTGGACACGGTTCGCGCCCGCCCGCGCGCGAACCGAGCGGCCTGGGCCGGTGGTGGTCTACGTCGGATTGCTGGTGCCGTGGAGCGGGCTGGAGCTCGCCATCGACGCGCTCGCCGAGATCCGCGCCCGGGTGCCTGGCGCCACGCTTCGTGTGATCGGCTCCGGTCCGCCGGCCTACGAGGCGCGGCTGCGCGCGCACATCGCCCGACTCGGGCTCGACGACGCGGTCGAGCTCGAGGGCACGCGCGCGCCGGACGAGATCCCCGCGCTGCTCGCCGGTGCCCGCGTGGCGCTCGCCAACTCCGAGCCGATCGAGTACCGGCGCTACGCATGTCCCTTGAAGATCGCCGAGTACATGGCAGCCGGGGTGCCGGTGGTCGTCACCGCCGGCACCGAGGCCGAGGCGATGGTCGAGCATCACGGCGCGGGCCTCGCGGTGCCCTACGAGTCGGCCGCGCTGCGCGAGGCGCTGGAGGCGCTGCTGGTCGACGACGCGCTCCACGCGCGGCTCTCCGCGGCGGGCGTGCGCGCCAGCGCGGACCTGACCTGGGAGGGCCTGATCGCGCGCGAGCTCGAGCTCGCGCAGCAGTGCCTCGGGGGCCACGCCGAGCCCGGGGACGGTGCGGACGTGGCGCGGCCACCGGTGGTGAACGAGCCGTCGGCCGACGACCCGGCGCTCCCGCATTCGGGGACGCGCTGAGCCATGCTGCGTGGACTGCCGGCCCGGACCCTGCCGCAACGCGTGGTGCGCGCGGCCACCCGGCCGCTGCGGGTGTTGCGCCGGCGCTGGGTCGCCGGTGGCGCGATCCTCACCTACCATCGGGTGGCCGAGCCGGGGTCGAGCCCGTTCGGTCTGAGCGTCTCTCCGAACCACTTCGAGGCGCACCTCGCCTACCTCTCGACCCGTTGCCGGGTGATGCCGCTGCTGGAGATGGCGCGTCGGCTGGCGTGCGATGACCTGCCGCCGCGCTCGGTCGCGGTCACCTTCGACGACGGCTATGTCGACAACCTCCGCAATGCCCGCCCGCTGCTCGAGCGCTACGAGGTGCCGGGCACGGTGTTCGTCGCCACCGGCTACATCGGCGGCGAGCGGGCGTTCTGGTGGGACGAGCTGGCGACCCTGATGCTCGAGGGGGCGGTTCCCGCGGAGCTCGCGCTGCCGCTCGGCGACGGCACACGGCGATGGCCGACCGACACGCCACCGGCGCGACGAGCCGCGATGTGGGCGGTCCACGGCATCCTGCGCGATCTGGCGCCGACCGCGCGCGAGTCGACGCTCGATGCACTGCGGCGCTGGGCCGGGCACGCGCCGCGGGTCGACGACGCCAGTCGCGCGATGACGGCTGACGAGCTGCGCGTGCTGGTGCGCGACGACCTCGTCGACGTCGGCGGCCACACCGTCGCCCACGCCGCGCTCTCCGCGCTCGATGCCGACGCGCGCGCGGTGGAGATCGCCGCCCCGCGCGAGGTCCTCGGCAGGCTCCTCGCGCGGCCGATCGAGGCGCACGCCCATCCCTACGGCATCGACACCGACGACGCCGCCGAGCTCGCGGTCCGCGCCGGATACAGCGCCGCCTGCGCCGGAGGCATCGGCAGCGTGGAGGCCGGTGACGATCCGATGCGGCTGCCTCGATTCACCGTCCACGACTGCGACGCCGGCACCTTCCGCCGAGTCGTCGAGCACCATCTGGTCGACTGATGCGGATCCTGATGCTCCAGGACTCCTACCCCCCCTACGTCGGTGGTTGCGCGCGCGCCTGCGAGGCGATGTCCGCCGGACTGGCGGCCCGGGGGAACCGTGTGCACGTGCTGACCACCGAGCTCGGGCGCGGGGCGTCGACGCCGGGGGTCACGGTGCACGCCACGCTCGAGTCGACGCCGGCCCGCCCGCTGCATCGCCGCCTGCTCGCCGCCGGCCGGCGGCGCCGCCGCAATCTGGCCGCGCTGGCGGCGGCGGTGGCCGAGGCCCGGCCGGACGTGGTGGTGGTCTGGAACCTGTGGCGGGTCTCCGATGCGGTGCTGCATGCGGTCCATCGACTCGGCCTTCCGGTCGTGTACTACCTGCACGACGACTGGCTGACGCTCGACCGCCGCGCGCGCTGGGACATCCTGTGGTCACGCGAGGCGGCGCGAGCGGATCTGCGTCTTCTGAAGCGCGCGCTGCGGGCCCTCGGCGTCGAGGCGCTGCTCGAGCGATGCCTCGCCCGCTGGTTCGCCGGCGCGCCGAGGCCCCCGCGCGCGCAGTCGCTGGTGTTCGTGAGCGCGAGCTGTCGCGACGAGCACCGGGCTCGCGGCTGGGAGACCGACGGCGCGGCGATCGTCGGCAACGGCATCGACATGACGCGCTTTCGGCCGGCCGACCGTTCCCGTGCCGCGGGCGGCACGACGCGAATCCTGTTCGCGGGCCGCATCGAGCCACTGAAGGGCGTCGAGGTGCTGGTGCGCGCGCTCGCCACCCTGGGCGATCGGGCGTGGGTGCTCGACCTGGTCGGCCCGGTGGTGTGGGCGCCGTACCGTGCCGAGCTCGAGGCGCTGATCGCGCGCGAGGGGCTCGGCGGGCGCGTGCGCCTGCCCGGCGCCCTGGACGCCGAGGACATGGCTGCCTGCTACCTCGATCACGATCTGCTCGTCTTCCCCTCGACCGGGACCGAGCGCCTGCCGCTGGTGGTCATCGAGGCGATGGCGTGCGCGCTGCCGGTGGTCTCGACGTTGACCGGTGGCCACGCCGAGTTCCTGGAGCACGAGCGTAACTGCCTGGTCGTGCGCCCGGGAGACGTCGACGATCTGGCGGCGGCGCTGGCACGGATGATCGGCGACGCAGGCCTTCGCGCGTGCCTCGGGGATGCCGGGGCGGCCGACGTGCGTGCGCGCTTCGACGCGCCCGCGGTACACGCGCAGATGGAGCGTCTGCTCGCCGCGCAGGTCGTCGACGGCAACGCGCCCGCTCGCGTCGTCACCGCGGCGGCTGGAACCACTGGCGCGGCGTCGTCGCGGGCCGGCGACGATCGCACGCCACCCGCGGCGGTCGCGCCCCCCGGTAACGAAATCGGAGCCTGAGCACGAGATGAGCATCGGCCGCATCGTCAATCGACTTCTTCGTCCGCTCGGGCTGCAGGTCAGCCGGCGTAGCGGTGACAACGACTACGACTCGTACATGACCACGCCGCACCTGGCGCGTCGTCTGCGCGAGGAGGTCGGCGACGTCACGCACCGGGCCCTGACCTCGGTCGACGCGTTCCCGGTTCCCGATCGCGCCGGCGTGCAGGCGCTGGTCGATGCCTTCTTCGAGCTCTACCCGTCGCGGCCGGTGGCCAAGAACTTCAACGGCTCCGGCTTCGACAACTGCCTGTGGCTGTACCTGGTGGCGCGCTGCATCGAGCCCGAGCTGGTGGTCGAGAGCGGGGTGCAGCGCGGGCAGACCACCTGGGTGTTGCGCCAGGCCTGCCCGGACGCCGAGTTCCACTGCTTCGACATCAACCTGTCGCGGCTGGTCTACCGCGATCCGCGCGCGACCTACGTCGAGCGCGACTGGGAGACGCGTCCGTTCGAGGGCGTCGACGGCGCGCGCAGCCTCGGCTTCTTCGACGATCACCAGAACCAGGCGAAGCGCGTCCGACAGGCCCACGACCGCGGCTTTCGGCATCTGTTGTTCGACGACACCGTGCCGGTGCACAAGATCTACGCCGACGGCGAGCCGCCGCTGCCCACGGTGTCGATGCTGCTCGACCCGTTGGCGGTGGTCGGCGAGACCTACGAGTGGGTCTGCCACGGCACCGCCCACCGCTACCACTACACCGAGGCCGACACCCATGGCGCGCGCGCGCTGATCCGTGATCTCGTCGCCTTCCCGGACACCTCGCACATCACCCGGCACGGGCGCAGCTCCTTCCCGACCTACGTGCGCCTGGTGGACTAGAGCCTCGTGAGCTCGACCCGGTCCGCGCGTCCCGCCCCGTCGGCGGTGGACATCGGCGATCCGACCGACTTCCCCGGCGCGGCGCGGCTGCTCGGGGCGCGGCTCGGCTTGCGTGAGCTGGCCGACGGCTTCGCGCTCGCCTATCCGCGCGGCGAGGCCTGGCGGCAGCGTCTCGACGTCTTCACCGCGCGCTGGGAGCGCCTCGTTCCCGGCTTCGACTTCCGGGTCGTGGACAACCCGGCGGAGGAGACGTTGTCGTTGCGGATCTCGGGCTCGCCCGCGCACCGCGACCGGTTGGGTGATCTCCTGTCTCGTCCGAGCGCAACGGCCCTTCGAGGGGCGCTGTGGAAGTGGCGGGCGCACATCGCGTCGCGGGTCGCGACTTGTCTCGCCCGGGTCCTCCCCGACTTCCTGATCATCGGTGCGCCGAAGTGCGGGACCGACGCGCTCTTCTCCTACCTCGGGCTTCATCCCGCAGTACGCCCCGGGCTGTGGAAGGAGATGCACTTCTTCACCGAGACCTTCGAGCGCGGCGTCTGGGCCTATCGCGCCAAGTTCCCGACCATGGCCGAGCGGCGCGCGGTGCGGGCACGCCACGGGGGATTCGCCACCGGCGAGGCGACCCCGATCTACCTCGTCGACCCGCGCGTGCCGATGCGCGTGGCGGCGACGCTACCGCACGCCCGCTTCGTGGCCATCCTGCGCAATCCGGTCGACCGGACGTACTCGCAGTACCAGGCCGACCGCCGCGCCGGGCGCGTGACCGACAGCTTCGAGGCGGTGCTCGACGAGGAGATGCGTCGCATCGACACCTGGCGCGCCGACTATCGCAGCGCGCCCGACGGCACCGGGTTCCTCCGTCGTGGCTCTTGGGCGGTCGCGGGCAGTCTCTACGCCGACCAGCTCGAGGACTGGTACCGGCACGTGCCGGCGGAGCGCATCCACGTCGTGCTCGGCGAGGATTTGCGTGCCGACCACGCTCGGGTGTACCGCGAGGTCGAGTCCTTTCTCGGCCTGCCGGCGGCACCGGTGCCCGTGCCGGGCTCGTTCAACCAGTACCCCTACGCGCCGATGGTGTCGGCGACCCGCGAGCGGCTGCTCGAGTTCTTCCGCCTGCCCAACGAGCGCCTGGCGGCGCTGCTCGGACGGTCCTTGCCGTGGACCCGCTAGAGCGCGGAGAGGCATCGCCGGCCGCCACCGGCACCCTGGTGGTGATCCACGAGGATCGGCCGTCGGCGCGGGTGGGGGTCGAGCTTGCGGTGCTGAGCGTGCGGCGCAACAGCCCTGGCGTCGACATCCTGGTGAGCTGGCCCGGTATCGACGCAGGGCTCGCGCACTGGCTGCGCGCTCGTGGCGTGGCGGTGCTCGACGAGCCCGCCTTCGCCGACCGTGGCTGGAACATCAAGCCGACGTTGCTCGGCGTCGGGCTCGACCGGGGTGCCCGCGAGGTGGTCTGGCTCGACACCGACATCATCGCCGCCGGTGACATCCGCCCGCTGCTGGCCGGGTGCGGGGCCGACGAGGTGGTGGTCAGCGACGAGCACTACTGGGGTATCAGCCACGGCGGCACGGTGCGCACCGAGCTGTGGGGACTCGCGGTCGGACGGACGCTCACCGCCACCGCGAACTCCGGCTTCGTCCGCGTGACCGGCGCGCATCGCGGGCTGCTCGCGGCATGGCGCGCGCTGCTCGACTGCCCACAGTACGCCGCGGTGCAGCGGCGTGCGTGGGAGACGCGTCCGGTGCACATGGTCGGCGACCAGGACGTGCTCACCGCGCTGCTCGGCTCGCGCCGCTTCGCCCACCTGCCGGTGCGCTACCTTCGCCGGGGTCGCGACATCGCGCTGAACTTCGGCCCCGCCGGGTACTCGGTGGCCGAGCGGCTCGGTAACCTCGGCCGCGGTCTGCCGCCGCTGGTCCACTGTAGCGGCCCCAAACCGTGGGAGACGCCGGCGGTGACCTCGGTCGGTGGGGGATTGCGCGCCTGGTATCGGCGCGCCTTCCTCGAGGTCTGCGAGTACACCGCGGTGGCGCGGGCCTACCGCGACGAGATCGACGGCTCGGCGCTCGCGCTCGACGTGCGCACCGGACTCGGGCGGCTGTGTCGGGTGCTCGGCGGTGGCCAGCCGAATCTCCAGTCCCTGCCGCTCGCCGTCTTCCACGGCGCGCTGCGTCGGGTGAAGCGCGCCTTCGTCGGCACCTCGTGGCCGACCGACCCCGCGCGGATCCCCGCCGCCGACCGCCCGGACGGCGAGGCGATCGTCGCGCGTGCGCTCGCCGCCATCGACGGTCATGCGGCGCGGGAGACCGCTGCATGACCATGGCGCGCCGACTGGTGAAGGTGGCGCTGACCGCCGCGGAGTGGCCGCTGCGAGTCGTGCACCCGACCGTGCCGGGGTCCGTGGACGGCGGTGCGTCCGCGCCGCGACGGATCCTGGTCTGGACCATGGACCGGCTCGGCGACGTGGTGCGCGCGACCGGCGCGTTGGAGGCCCTGCGCGAGCGTCATCCGGAGGCCGAGATCACGGTGGTCGCGGCGGGTCGAGCGGCGCCGGTGCTGGAGGCGCATCCCGCGGTGGATGCGCTGGAGGTGGTGGCGGACTGCCACCGCCCGCGCGACCATCTGCGGGTGCTGCGCCGCCTGCGCCGGCAACGATTCGACCTCGCGGTGTTGATGGAGGCCGACCCCGGCTGGACCCGCCTCGGGGCGTGGTGGACGCGAGCGCTCCGCGTCGGGGCCCGCGTGTGCTTCGACTTCGGTGACGGTGTCCCGGCCGGATTCCGGGGCGTCGTGCTCGGCGGGCACGGTTCCTGGGTCGACGAGTTCGCGGCCCTGGTGGAGGCACCGGCCGCGGGCGCCGCGCGCCGTCGCACGCGAATCGTGCTGACCGCATCAGAGCGCGCGCGGGCGGAGACGATCCTCGCCGAGCACGGCCTCGGTGGCGGGGCGCGGTTCGCGGTGGTGCACCCCGGGAGCAACTTCCTCACCGTGGCCCGCCAGTGGCCGGTCGAGCGCTTCGCCGAGCTCGTGCGCTGGCTTACCGATCGGCACCGCCTTCCGGTGGTGCTCACCGGTGTCAGCGCCGAGCAGGGCATCGTGAACGAGGTCCTCCGCGGCGCCGGCGGCGGCAACGTCCACGATCTCTGCGGTCGGCTCGGGGTGCGCGAGCTCGCCGCGGTGGCCGAGCGCGCCACGCTCTGTGTCGTGAACGACACCGGCCCGCTGCACGTGTTCCAGGCGCTGGACCGCCCGACGGTCGCCATCCTCGGCGCCACCGCACCGGAGGTGGTCGGTATCGCACCGCGCACGGCGGTGGCGCGCAAGGCGTTGCCGTGCAGCCCGTGCGCCTTTCACCAGGGCTGGCGGGAATGCAGCAATGCGCGGCGCTGGGAGTGCATGCAGGCGCTCGACGTGGACGCGGTGCGGGCAGTGGTCGAGACGGTCCTCGCCGCGGCCCCGCCCGCGCCGGGGGACGACGCGCTCGCGCCGGCGTGGCCCGCGCGGCCGGCGGAGGCGCAGTCGCGATGAGCCCGGTGCCCCGCGAGGTGATGCTGCCCCGGCGCGGGCCGTGGGGCACCGTCGCCGGCCTCGCCGAGCTCGCGATGGCGGTCGCGCTCGCATTCGGGATCGCCGCCCTCGTGGTGCACGACCGAATGCTCGGCCCGAGCCATCCGCTGTGGCAGTCGGCGCGGCGCTTCGAGCTGACTCAGGATCTGCTGTGGACCGGCACCTCGCTGGTCGTGGCGGTGGCGGTGGTGCTCGCGGTCCGACTGCTACCGTTCGCCTTCGAGCACCGTTTTCGGCTGGCTGCCGTCGCCTTCGCCCTGATCTTGTCGGTCAACGGCATCAATTTCGGGCGGCTCGACATCTTCGAGCTCACCTTCTTCCCGCTCCTCGCGCTGTGGCTGGCGACCACGCTCGCCGAGGGGCGGCCGGTCCTCACACCCCGCGCGGTCCTCGCCATGGCGGTGTTGCTGGGGCTGGGGGGAATCGCGTCGGTCATCAGCGGGCGCGCGACCAGCGCGGTCACCCTGCACGTCCTGCTGTCGAAGCTGGTGCTGATGTTCCTCGTCAGCAACCTGATCAACTCGCGCTCGGTGCTGCACTTCGCCGCCCGCGTCCTCGTCTGGGCCGGCGTGCTCTCGGCGCTGGTCGCCATCCTGAGTCAGGTGCTCATCTACACCGTCGGCTACGAGCTCAGCTTCGTCGACGCCGCGACCGAGCGCTACAAGCGCACCGCGATCGGTCGCTTCCTGCGCGCCACCGCCTTCTGCCAGGCCCCGCAGACCCTCGGCCATCTGCTGGTGATCGCCATCGGGATCGCGGCGATCACCATTCGCAGCCTGTGGCGCGCCGTGCTGGTGGTCGGCGTGATGCTGGTCGGCGTGGTGATGACGTTCAGCATGGGCTCGATCATGTCCGCCGGGGTGGTGCTCGCCATCGCCCCGTTCCTGCGCTACCCGCGGCTCGGCATCCACTTCGCCACCCTCTACCTGCTGGCCGGGGTGGTGGCGTACATGACCGGTCTGGTGGACCTCGTCTACGAGGAGGTCATCCACCCCCTCGGGGCATCGGGGGTCAGCATTCGGCTGGAGATGTTCCGTCGCGCCATCGTCGGCATCGCCGATCACCCCTGGTTCGGCATCGGGCTGATGAACCCGTTCCGGGAGCTCGACCTCCCGGTGCACAACGTCTTCCTGCAGGCGGCCCACGAGCTCGGGGTGCCGAGCCTGCTCGTGTTCGTCGCCCTCAACGTCTATCTGCTGGTTCGGCTGACCGTGATCGGCAACATGCTCGCCGCGTCACCCGACCGGGCGCTGGTGTGGGGGCTGCTGCTCGCCGCGATCGGGGTGCTGGTGCACTTCATGTCGATCCCGATCTACCTCCACGTCTCGGTGTGGGTCTTCCTCGGGATGCTGGCGGCAGCGGTGGCGGTGCTCGAGCGTGCGGCCGAGCTCGGGCGCCGGGTGCGTGCCGACGGGGTGGTGCCTTGAGGTCACCTGCGGCCACCGTGGCCCGCGCACCAGGCATCCGCTTCCTCGACTCGTGTCGGGGGATCGCCGATGATGCGCGACTTGTGACGACGCGCCGCGCACGGGCACGCGACTCGGTGATATCAAGTCGCCTTCCTCGGAGCGACGGCCGGGCCGTTCGACAGTTTCCTGACCGCGAAGTGATAGCTGGTGTGCACGACGATCTGGACGACGCTGTGATGGACGCGACCGTGGCGCGACGCGCTGCCCGATCGGGGCGGTCGCGGGGAACCGTACCGACGGCGGCGTTCGACCACCATCGGGAGGCGCGCGGCTGGTGAGCACGCACGGAGACGATCGGCGCGCCGGCGGTGACCGCCGCGCCGGAGATTGGGTGGCCGACCGGCGCGGGATGCTGCAGCGGATGGAGGCCGTCTACCTCGAGGCGGACGCCATCAGCCTCGCCGACTACTGGCGCATGCTGTACACCCGCCGGTGGCTGATCCTGTTCCTGGCAGTCTGCTCGGGCGCGGCGGCGAGCTGGTTCAGCGACCGCATCACCCCCCGTTACGAGACCAGCGGTGAGTTCTACATCCCGACCGACGTCGCGACGCCGATCCCGGGACCGGAGGGTGGACGACTGCGCCTTCCCGGGCCACCGGATCTGGCGCAGCTCTACTCGGGGCTGTTGCAGAGCGGGGCGACGCTGCAGGCGGTCGCCGCCAAGGTCGCCGGCCGCAGCCCGGCCGAGATCGGGAACAACATCGACGTCGCGGTGTCCTCGTCGGCCGCGATTCGGGTGTACGCGCGCGACCACGACCCGGCGATGGCGCTGCGCATCGTGCAGGAGCTCATCCAGGCCTTCCAGGCATTCCATCGCGATGCCGCGACGCGCGACCTCGACGCCACCCTCGCCGCGGTCGGCGAGCAACTCGGCCAGCTCGAGCGCGACCGTGAGGCGCTGCGCGCGGAGCGGCTGGCCTTCGCGGCCGAGAACGACATCGGGTCGCTCAACATCGCGCTGCAGGAGATCGAGGCCCGGCGCGCCCAGCACGAGGCCGCCCTGCGCGCGGCCGAGCTCGACCTCGCGGTGGCTCGGGAGCGGGTGGCGGCGACGCGTGATCAGCTCGATCAGATCGATACCGGAGTGAGACGAGGGCAGGTCTCCTCGGCGCTCGCCGACTCGTTGTACCGCGAGCTGCGCGGCGAGCTCGCCCGGGCCGAGGTGGCGCAACGCATCGCCTCGACGCAGCTGGAGACCGTGCGTGGGGCGGGCGGCGGCCTGTCCGACGAGGTGCAGGCGCTGCAGCGCCAGCGCGCGCACATCGAGGACCTCGACGAGCGGATCGCGCTGCTGACGCGCTCGATCACCGCCGCCAACGACCGTCTGACCGGGCTGCGGGCAGCGCGCCGGCAGCTCCCCGAGGCGGTGCTGGTGACCAGTGAGCCCGCGTTGCCCACGGCTCCGATCTATCCGCTGAAGCTGCTGAACGTGGCGGTCGCGGTGGTCGGTGGCCTGGTGGTCGGAATCCTCTACGCGCTGTTGCTCGACTACATCGCGCGGCGCCAGCGGATCGGTCGGGTGGAGCGCTTGCGACGCGAGGAGTGGGCGCGTCACCTCATGCGCGACCTGGCCGACGGCGGGCTGCTGCGATGAGTGCGCCCGGTCCAGGTGCACCGGGCGAGCGCCGAGGCGCACGCGAGCGGGTGCTGTGGTGGTTGCTCGAGCGCGCGGTCGACGACGTCGAGCGCGAGCATGCGGCCGAGTTCGGGCAGGAGCGGCGGCTGCGCACCGCGCCACAACGACTTCGCCCGCTGCTCGAGGTGCTCGGCGCGCTGATTCTCGCCGCCAACGTGGCGACCGTCGCGCTGGTGCTCAACTTCTTCGTGTTCGCGAAGGTCCTGCACTTCGCGTTTTGATCCGGGCCCGAGAGATTTTCGTGGACGACTCCGACTCCAGACATCCCGACGCCCCGGCCGCCGTCGACCGCTCGATGGGTGAGCGCCTGGACGCGCTCGTCGGCGAGGCGTTGGACGAGATCAGCGCGCGACTGCGGGCGATGGGCGAGGACGCCGACGCGCGCCTGGTGGAGGGGCGCTGGGTGTCGCGCGCGCGCGTGCGCTGGCAGTACCGGCGCCGTCGCTGGACCGGCTGGTTCCAGCTCCTGGAGCTGGCGGTGCTCGGGCTCATGGGGCTCGCCGGCGTGCAGTTCCTGCTCGGCGTGCTCACGCTGATGATCGGTCCGCTGCAGCGCTGACATGAGTGTGGTCGCCAGCAAGCGCGCGGCGCGTTCGGCGCCGGCAAGTCGCCGCCCGCGAGGCGGCGCGAGAGGCGAATCGGTGTCGACGACGGTCAGGACTCGAGGCCGGCTCGGGAGGATGCATCCATGGCTCTGACCGTGCTGCAGTCCTTCGTCGATCCGAACCCCACCGTCTCGCGCATCGTCCGGCGCAGCTTGCCGTTCGCGTGGTATCAGCGCATGAAGGCGGCGCGCTGGGAGCGGGGCGGGCGCCCGATACCTCCGCCGAGCGCGGTGAAGAACGCGGCGATACGAGACTACGCGCGCCGTTTCCGGGTCGACACGCTGGTCGAGACCGGGACCTTCTACGGCGCGATGATTCTCGAGAACGCCGATCACTTCACCCGCATCTTCACCGTCGAGCTCGACCCGGATCTGCACCACCGCGCCTGCACCCTGTTCGCGCCGTTCCCGCACGTCACGCCGTTACAGGGCGACAGCGGCGAGGTGGTCGACGACATCCTCGAGGCGTTGGACGAGCCGGCATTGTTCTGGCTCGACGCGCATTACTCCGGCCGCGGCACCGCCCACGGCTCGCTCAGCACCCCGATCGAGCGCGAGATCGAGGCCATCCTGCGCCATCGCGTCGCCGGGCACGTGATCCTGGTCGACGACGCCCACGACTTCGGTCGCCTGCGCGACTACCCGACGCTGGACGCCCTGCGCGAGCGAGTGCTGTCGATTCGATCCGACCGTGTGGTCACCGTCGACGCCGACATCGTGCGCATCCACCGCGCCGACGACCCCGCGACCGGAGACCAGGCGTGAGCGCACCCACGAGGCGCTGGCGCATCCTGGTGCTGATCACCAGCACCGCCGGCGGTGCCGGGCTGCACGCCTACTACGTCGCGCGCGACCTGCCGCGGGACCGTTACGACGTGACCGTCGCCTACGGGCCGGGATACCCGCTCGACCGCCGTTTTGCCGAGCTCGACGTGCCGGTGGTCGAGCTCAGCCTGTCGCGCCAGCTCAGCCCGTGGCGAAATCTGCGCGGTCTGGTCGAGGTGTGGCGACTGATGCGCGAGCGACGCTTCGACATCGTGCTCATGGAGACCTCGATGGCGGGCTTCGTGGGCCGCGTCGCGGGCGCGTTGACCGGCGTCGCGGTGCGCGTCCTGGTGGTCCAGGTCTACGCGTCCCGCCCGTTCCAGAACCCCGTCAAGCGCGCCCTGTACCGCCTGGTCGAGCGGGCGGTGGACCCGCTGACCACGCGCTACATCGCGGTCTCCGAGGCGACGCGCCGCTACGGCGTCGACACCGGCATCTTCGCCGGCGACCGCGCCGACGTGGTCTACAACGCGGTGACCCTGGAGGACAAGGTTCCGGGCGACGTGGCGGCGGCGCGGGCGTGGCTCGGCGCGCGACCCGATGCGCATCTCATCGGAACGCTGAGCCGTTGCGAGGCACAGAAAGGCCTCGACCACATGTTGCGTGCCGCGGCCATCGTCTGCCGTCAGCGTCCCGAGGTGCAGTTCGTGATCGTCGGCGACGGCCCGTTGCGCGCCGAGCTCGAGGCGTTGCGCGCGAGTCTCGGTCTGGACGAGAGCGCGGTGTTGTTCGCGGGCTGGCGCGACGACATCGTTCGCGCGCTGTCGGCGATGGACGTGTTCGCACTGTCCTCGCTGTGGGAGCAGGCACCGCTCGCGGTGGTCGAGGCGATGGCGATGCGCTTGCCGGTGGTCGCCACCGCGGTCGACGGCACACCGGAGCTGGTGGCCGACGGCGAGACCGGCCTGCTCGTCCCTCCCGCCGATCACGACGAGCTCGCCCGCGCCTTGCTGGCCCTGGTCGACGATCGAGAGCGGGCGCGACGGATGGGGGCGGCGGGGCGACTGCGGGCGGAGGCGAGCTTCGGCCTGCGGCACATGGTGGAACGAATCGACCAGATCCTCGATGCGCTGGCCAGGGAGCACACCGGCGCGGGTGGTGACGGGGCGGCGTTGGCGCCGCGAGGAGCGCGACCTTGACGAGTCGAGAGCGTGGACTGGAGGGCGCGCGGCGCCGCTCGCGCATGGCATGGACCCGGTGGGTCGGCGGTGCGCTGGCCGGCGTGGTGGCGCTGGTTGCTCTGGCGACGACGCCGGCGGTCGAGGCCGCCACCGAGTATCGCCTCGGGCCCGGTGACGTGGTGCGGCTCGCGGTCTACGCTCGCGCGGACCTCTCCGGCACCTATGGCGTCCAGGACACCGGGGACCTCTCGGTCCCGCTGGTCGGTGCGCTCCAGGTCGGCGGTCTCACCCTGCGCGAGCTCGAGCACGCGGTGGCCGGGGCGCTCGAGCGCGCCCTCGGCGAGAAGCTCTCGGTGACCGCCGAGACGACGACTCGCCGCCCGTACTACATCGACGGCGACGTCGCCCAACCGGGCGCCTACCCGCATCGCCCGGACCTGAGCTTCGCCAAGGCGCTCGCCATCGCCGGGGGACGGTTCTCCGAGCGTCGGGCCGGGGCCTCGGTGGCCGGCTCGAGCGCGCGCGAGCAGGAGCGGATCGATCTCCTCCTCGACGGTTACCGGGTCGACATCGCGACCGAGGCGCGGTTGCTCGCGGAGCGCGATCAGCTTGCGGCGATCGCGTTCCCTGCGTCGCTCACCAGTCGCGCCGGGGATCGCCGCGTGGCCGAGATCCTCGACGCCGAGCGCCGGCTGTTCGAGGCGCGCCGAACCAGCCGCGAGGCGCAGCTCGCGGCGCTGACCGACCAGCGCACGACCACCGAGGAGGAGATCGCGGTCCTCAAGCTCCAGCGCAAGGCCCTCGACGATCGCCGCCGGATCGTCGAGAAGCAGTTCAAGGACATGAAGAGTCTGATCGATCGCGGGGCGGTGCCGCGTGCGACGGCGCTGCAGGTCGAGATCTCGATCGCCGGAATCGAGTCCGAGGCACGCGGGATCGAGCTCAGCGCGGTGCGCGCGAACCAGCAGCTCAATCAGATCGACAAGTCGGTGGAACGGCTCCGCAGCGACTGGGCCGGCGAGATCGCCACCGCGCTGCGCGCCGTGCGCCAGCAAATCGAGCGCACGCGCATTCGATTGGAGATGACCGGCGCGCGGATGGCCGAGCTCGACGAGGCGCTGGAGGCGGTGGCCCAGGGCGACGGCGTTGCCCCGGGTAAGCCGGAGATCCTGCGCACCGTGGACGGGCTCCTGCGCACGTTGCCGGCCGAGCTCGGGACCGAGATCCTCCCAGGCGACGTGGTGTACATCCCGTTCCCGGTGGTCGAGCTGCCCGAGCGCGACCTGCCCGAGATCGACATCCCCAAGCGTGACGGCGCCAGCACCGACTGAGTCCGCAACCTCGCCGCTCACAACCTGGTGCCGGGCGCGCGGTTGCCGAGCCCGGACGCGGCGGGTACCCTCGGCCCGAGGCCGAATCGAACTCGTACGTAATCGTGGCCAGAGGGCGGAGTCCAGAGACCGGCGAGCGCTCCGGCGCGCGATCGGTATGGTGGATCGACGCGGCCGACCGGTCGCGCCGCGCCACGCGGCGACTCTCGGACGTCACCTATCGGGTCATCCGCAGCGCCTCCCGAGTGGAGACCCGCCACGGTCGACTCGTGCTTCGGCTTCCGGCGCAGCGCTCGGTGGTCGGTGACCTTCAGCGATTCCGGCGTCACCTCACCGTCGACTTTCCCGGAGTCGCGACCAGTGTCGACCGCGACGACGGCGACGTTCTGGTCCGGGTCGACGGCCCTCCGCGGCTGGTCAGCTCGCTCGCCAAGTACCGCCTCCTGCCGTGGCCGATCAAGGCGCTCGGAGACCTTCGGCGGCTGTCGCGCCGGTGCTATCGCAACGCCACCGGGTGGATGCGTGACCTCCCGGACTTTCTGATCATCGGCGCACCTCGCTGCGGCACCACCGCGCTCTACTCGCGGCTCGCCGCGCATTCCTGCGTCTGGCCGGCGGCCAGCGTCGAGGATCCGGGATCGCGATTCGGCGGCAAGGAGCTGCACTTCTTCAACGCCCGGCCCGAGGACCGTCTGACGAGCTACCGCGCGCACTTTCCGCTCAGGCACCGCAGGACCCGAGCGCTGCGTCGCGGGCTCGCCTTCGTCACCGGTGAGGCCACGCCGACCTACATCTTCGAGCCCGGGGTGGCGGAACGCGTGCACGCCGCCCTGCCGCAGGTGAAGGTCATCGCGCTGCTGCGCGATCCGGTGGAGCGCGCGTACTCGCACTATCACGCCACGCGCTCCTGGGGCTTCGAGCCGGAGTCGTTCGAGCGGGCGCTGGCGGAGGAGCCTCGACGCCTAGCGGCGATCGAGTCCCTCCAGCCGCCGACCTCGGCGGCGATGCGCGCCATGTACGCCTATCTGTCGGCCGGTCAGTACGCCGAGCACCTCGAGCGCTGGCTCGCCCTGTTCCCGCCGGAGCAGGTCCTGGTGATCGCGGCCGAGGACTACTACCGCGACCCTGGCCGACAGGCTCTGGAGGTCCTGCGCTTCCTCGGCATCGAGGCCGACGACGACAGCGCGAACGCTTCCGCGACGCGGGTCGTGGCGGGTGCCACCGAGCACCGACACGGCCTCGAGCGCGAGCCGATGGCCGCGGAGACTCGCGCCCACCTACGGACCCACTTTCGGCCCCACAACGCCCGCCTCACCGCGCTGCTCGGCCGCGACTTCGGGTGGGACGACTGAGAGGGTGTCTCCGAGATGACGACCTGCTGCGAGGCTCGCTGAGCGCGCCTGGCTGCGTGATGGGGCCCCCATCGCCCGGTCACATGGCCCGGCCATGCTCCCGGACGATGTGCACCCCCACGCCGTGCCAGTCACGCCCAGCAATCCTCTCGCGACGGCCATCATCTCGGAGATACCCTCTGAGGCACCGAGGAGGCTCGCCGACCGACCGACGGACTCCGCCGCCGGGCGGTGCCCGAGTTCCGGTATCCTTGGTCCTCGGCCCATCCCGCGGCCCCACCGTCCCGAGTGACCCACGATGCAGACCGCCAATCTCTCCCGAGCCCCCGCGCCGGAGCGCGCCCCCGCGCGCCTGTTCCACATCCTCGACCCCCGGGTCCTGACCCGGGCGCAGCTCGACGAGCTGTGCGATCTCACGACCCGGGTGCGGATTCTCGCCAAGAGCCGCATCGGAGCTCGCATCCTGCAGACCCTGCTCCCGCACAAGCGCGCGATGCTCTACTTCGTGCAGCCCTCGACGCGGACCTTCATGTCGTTCAACAACGCATGCCACATCCTCGGCATCCGTACCAGCGAGATCCGTGATCCCTCGACCTCGTCGGAGGTCAAGGGCGAGAGCTTCGACGACAGCATCCGGACCTTCAGCAGCTACGTCGACGTCATCATCATGCGCGCGAGTGGCGCCGGGCTCGCGGCCCAGGCCGCCGCCGCGGTGGACGCGAGCCGGCGGCCGATCCCGATCATCAACGCCGGCAGCGGGCAGGACCAGCATCCGACCCAGGCCCTGCTCGACATCTACACCCTGGAGCGAAGCTTCGAGCACCGCGGTGGCATCGAGGGCAAGACCATCGGCTTCATGGGTGATCTGCGCCGTGGTCGCACGGTGCGCTCGCTCGCCTACCTGATGACGAACTATCCCGGGGTGCGACTGGTGTTCATCGCTCCCGCCGCGTTCCAGATCTCCGACGACATCAAGTCCCACCTGCGCGCGAACGGGGTGGAGTTCAGCGAGACGGACTCGTTGCACGAGGTGCTGCCGGGGCTCGACGCGATCTACCTCACCCGGCTGCAGACGGAATGGGACGTGGGCGAGGAGTCCGCCTCGTTCGACCACCGCCGCTACTCGTTCGGGCCGTCGGAGCTCGGTCGGCTGAAGCCCGAGGGGGTGGTGTTGCACCCGCTGCCGCGGGGGCCGGAGCTCGACCCGTCGGTCGACGCCGACCCGCGCGCGGTGTACTGGCGCCAGGAGCGCAACGGCATGTGGATGCGGGTCGCGCTGCTGGTGAAGATCTTCGGTGTCGAGGACGAGTTGCCCGAGCGCTGATGCGGCGGCTCGCACGTCGTCTCGACCATCACCCATCCGGAGTCTGGACATGGATCTGGAACGTATGGAGCCCGCCGAGCTCACGCGCCTCGAGGCGGAGCTGAGCGAGCGCTACCGCGGGCACCAGCGAGCCGGCCTCGCGCTCGACATCACCCGCGGCAATCCCAGCCTCGAGCAGCTCGAGCTCGCGCGCGGGCTCGACGGCGTGCTGGGCGGCGACTACCGGCTCGCCGACGGCACCGACGCACGTGGTTACGGCGGCGGCCTGGACGGCATCCCCGAGGCGCGCGCGCTGGCGGCGGCCTGGCTCGGGGTCGAGGCGCGGGAGACGCTGGTCGGCGGCAACAGCAGCCTCGAGCTGATGTATCTCTACCTCGACCACGCGCACCGTCAGGGCGTGCGGGGGCCGGAGACGGCGTGGAGCCGGCTCGGCCCCGCGCGTTTCCTGTGCCCGGTTCCCGGCTACGACCGGCACTTCCGCATCACCCAGGAGCTCGGCATCGAGCTGCTACCCCTGCCGATGGGGGACGACGGCCCGGACATGGACCAGGCCGAGGCGATGGTGCGCGACGACCCGGCGATCCGCGGCATGTGGTGCGTGCCGAAGTACTCGAACCCGGGTGGGCAGATCTACTCCGACGCGGTGGTCGAGCGGGTCGCCGCGCTCGCGCGTCACGCCGGGCCGCACTTCCGGGTGATGTGGGACAACGCCTACGCGGTCCACGACCTCGACGCGGTGCCGGCGTCGCTCGCGTCGGTGATGGAAGCCTGTCGCCGTCATGGCACCGAGGACGCGGTGGTGCTGTTCGGCTCCACCTCCAAGGTCACCTTCGCCGGCGCGGGGATGGCGTTCATGGCGGCCTCGGCCGACAACCTGGCCGCGTTCAAGCGCATGCTCGGTGTGCTCACCATCGGGCCCGACAAGGTCAACCAGCTCCGCCACGTGCGCTTCCTGCGCGACATGGAGGGTGTGTACCGGCACATGCAGGGCCACGCCGGGATTCTGCGCCCGAAGTTCGACTGCGTGCAGCGGCACCTCGCCGACGGGCTCACCGGGCGCGGCATGGGGACCTGGACCCGGCCGCGCGGTGGATACTTCGTCTCCTTCGAGACGCGGCCGGGGCTCGCCCGTGAGGTGGTGCGGTTGGCGGCGGAGGTCGGTCTCAAGCTCACCCCGGCTGGCGCGGCGTATCCGTACGGGAAGGACCCGCGCGACAGCCACGTGCGCATCGCGCCGAGCTACCCGCCGCTGGCGGAGCTCGACCGCGCGATGGAGGTCTTCGTCACCTGCGTGCAGCTCGCCTCGGTGCGCCAGGTTCTGGGCGGGCAGGCCGGCTGAGGCCCTGGCGCGAGCTCTTGCCGCCGACCGGGTGGCGGGCGGCGCGGTCACGCGTCGCCGGCGGCAGGGGCTCGGCGACCCGCGTCTCGGCCTCGAAGAACGCCCGCGAGTTGGCGATGTGGCGGCGCATGGCGTGCTCGGCGAGATCGGGATCTCGCGACCGAATCGCCGCCAGCACCAGCCGATGCTCCTGCAATGCCTGCGCGCGTCGGGTGGTGGCGCGCGCGTTCTGGTTGCGTGAGATCAGGAACAGCGCGTAGAGGTCCTCGCACAGGAAGCGGGTGAGAAACGGATTGCCGCTCGCGCGCGCGATGCGGGCGTGGAAGTCGAGATCGCCGTCGAAGCCGAGGTCGTCGTCGTGGTCCGCTCGCGATGCCATCCGATCGAGGATCGCGCCGAGCTGGTCGAGCTCCTCGTCGTCGATGGCGGCGGTGGCGAGACGCACCGCCATCCCCTCCAGCGCCTCGCGCACCGAGTACAGGCTCAGCATGTCGTCGCGGCTGAAGCTCGCGACGCGCGCCCCGACGTTCGGTTCGCAGATCACCAGCCCGCGCTGCTGCAGGCGCCGAATCGCCTCGCGAACCGGACCCCGGCTGACCCCCAGGCGCTCGGACAGGCTCTCCTCGACGAGCTTCGCGCCGGCGGCCATGCGCCCGGTGAGGATCTCCGAGCCGAGCGTGGCGTAGACCCGAGCGGCGAGGTTGTCGGCGTCGCGGTCGAGCATGACGCTGCTCCCTGATTCGGCAGAGCAGTCTACATTGTCGACAATCTGGCCGCATTGCCGACCGAGAACGGCCATGACGGGCTTCGACAGTCGGACGAGTCGGCACGATTGTTGACAATGCGTTCCCACGTGACGCAGGCTCTCGACCCACCCGACGGGCCACGAAGAGGGTCCTCGGCTCGCCCAACAGAGGAGGATCCCGAGATGGCGTTGCGGACTCGAGAGAACCGCCCCCGCCTGCGCGCCGCGGTGCGCGCCCTGACCGGCTGGGCTCTCGCCGGCACCTTGCTGCTGACCGGAGTCACTGCCGGCGTGGCCGCGGCCGACGACTGGCCGACCGGTCCCATCCGCTTCGTCGTGTTCTCGGGTGTCGGCGGCAGTGCCGACCGCACCGCGCGCGCGATGTCGACCTTCTTCCCCGAGGCCCTCGGCCAGCCGGTGGTGGTCATCAACAAGAAGGGCGCGAACAACCAGCTCGGGGCGAACTACCTGCTCGCGCAGCCGCCCGACGGCAACCACGTGGGTTTCACCGCGATCTCGCCCTACATCGCCACCTCGATCATCGTCGGCGGCGCGAAGTACACCCTCGACGACTTCGCCTTCGTCAACGGCCAGTGGACCGACTGGGACATCATCGCGGTCAACAAGGACACCCCGTACCAGTCGCTCCCCGAGTTGCTGGAGGCGATCAAGGCGAATCCGAAGAAGGTGCGGGCGAGCCTGGTGTTCGGCTCGAGCGGCCATCTCACGACGTTGCTGCTGCTCGAGGCGCACGGCATCCCGGCCGAGAACCTCAACATGGTCAACTACGACGGCGGCGGCGCGGCGCGCGCGGCGGTCGCCGGTGGCCAGGTCGACTTCACCATCATCGCCGGTGAGGGCAGTGTCGGCATCAAGGACTTCATCCGGCCGCTGGCGGTGGTGCGCAAGGACCGGGCCGAGGGTTGGGATGCGCCGCCGGTCAACGAGGCGCTGTCGCCGATGGGGATCAAGGTCCCGATCATCCTCGGCTCGATGCGCGGGATGGTGGTGCCGGCCAAGTTCAAGGCCCAGCACCCGGATCGCTACCAGAAGCTGGTGGATGCCTATCGCACCACGCTCGAGAGCAAGGACGTGCAGAAGTTCCTTGGTCGCAGCGGCATCGGCGCCGACTGGATCGGGCCCGAGGAGACCGAGGAGCGCGTGCGCGAGATGGCCGCGATCTTCGCCAAGTACAAGGACGTGATGAAGGAGTAGCGCGGCACGCGCATCCCGTGCCCCGGGGCGACGCGTCGCTCGGCGTGTCGCCCCGACCGCCTCGCTGCGTACGGCGCGCCCCGCGCCGGTTCACCTTCTCGAGGGCCCGTCAGCCGTGTCGCGACTCCTGCGTGGCGAGAATCTGCTCGTCCTCGTGCTGATGACCATCGTCGGCGTGTACGTCGGCGACACGCTCGCCGGTGGATTCTCGGTCGGCAATCTCGCGTTCGTGCTGCCGGTTGGGGTGATTGCGCTCGGGCTCGGCGCGTCGGTGCTGGTCGGGCAGATGCGGTCGCCGACGCAGTGCCCGTCGACCGATGGCGCCACGCCGCCCGCGGAGCCGCCCCCGAGTCGGCAGGGGATCTCGCCCGCGGTCGGAATGTCGGTCTTGCTGGTGGCGCTGGTGCTCGCGCTCGACGTCGCGCCGTTCGACGTCGCGACGTGGCTGTTCCTCCTCGCCGGCCTGTGGTGGCTGGGCGAGCGTCGTACCTGGTTCCTCGTGATCTATCCGCTGGTGACCGGGTTCGGCATCGCGCTCGTGTTCCGATTGCTGTTGCCGTACCCGATGGACACGCTGATATGAGCTCGACCGCGGGTGGCGCAAGGTGTTGAGTCCCGATGCCTTCGCCGGTGCGATCGCACTGCTCTCGTCGTCCTGGGAGCCGTGGCTGGTGGTCGTCCCGGGGCTGATGATCGGGCTGTTCGCCGGCGCCACCCCTGGCTTCCAGGTGTCGATGGCGATGGCCATCGTGCTCCCGTTCACCTATTACATGGATTTCCTCTCGGCGGTCCTGTTCCTCACCGCGATCTTCACCGGTGGCGGATACGGAAGCTCCATTCCGGCGATCTTGATGAACATCCCGGGCTCGTCGGCGGCGGTCGCCACCGCGTTCGACGGTTATCCGATGACGCGTCAGGGCCGCTTCGACGAGGCGCTCGGGCTCGCGCTCGGCGCCTCGTGCATCGGCGCCGCGCTCAGCTATCTGCTGCTGCTGCTCGTGATCTCGCCGTTGTCGACCGCGGTGCTCAAGCTCGGGCCGTCCGAGCTCTTCGTCATCGTGCTGTGGGGGATCAGTCTCATCGCGCTGCTGAGTGCGGAGTCGATGGTCAAGGGCCTGCTGGCGGGACTGGTGGGGCTGCTGCTCGGCACGGTCGGCATGAGCGCGACCGGCGCGATCCGCGGAACCTTCGGGCTGCCGGTGTTGCTCGACGGCGTACCGGTGGTGCCGGCGATGATCGGGCTGTTCGCGGTGTCGGAGCTGTTCACGTTGCTCGGGCGGTCGTACATCGTCGACGACGAGCATCGCGCGAAGGTCCGCGTGTCGCGCATCGCGGCGGGGTTGCTGCGCACGGTGCGCTACCCGGTGATCGTGCTGCGCGGGAGCGCGATCGGTGCGCTGGTCGGGGCGGTTCCGGGCGTCGGGGCGTCGGTGTCGAATCTGGTCTCCTACGCCGAGACCAAGCGACGCTCGCGCGAGCCCGAGTCGTTCGGACGCGGGAACCCGCGCGGGGTGATCGCGTCGGAGTCCGCCAACAGCTCGTCCGAGGGCGGCTCGATGGTGACGCTCCTCGCGCTCGGCATCCCCGGCGGTGCCGGCACCGCGGTGCTGCTCGCCGCGTTCAATATCCACAACGTGACCGGCGGTCCGCGCTTCATCCTCGAGAACATGGACGTGGTCTACGCCATCGTGCTCGCGAACTTCGTGCAGGTGGTGCTGCTGCTGGTGCTCGGCCTCGGCTTCATCCGCCTCATCGCGCTGGTGGTGCACATCCCGGTGCGCGTGCTGGTGCCCACGATCCTCGCGCTCTGCGTGTTCGGCGCGTATGGCATCACCGGCTCGATGAGCGGGCCGATCACGGTGGTCATCGCCGGTCTGCTCGGTTGGTGGATGCGCCGTCACGGCTATCCGGTGGCGGCGGCGGTGGTCGGTCTCCTGCTCGGGCGCATGGCCGAGGGGGAGCTGATCCGCACCTGGCAGATCAGTGGTGGACAGGCGAGCTACCTGCTGGAGCGGCCGGTGACCCTGATCCTCGTCGCCCTGCTCGTGCTGTCGCTGTTCGGGGGCCGGCTCCTGCGTGGCTTGCGCCGGCGCTTCCTGCCGTGACGCCCGTCCCGACCATCGACATTCTTCACCACTGACGAACGGAGACCCGCCTCATGGCGCGACTCGACAGTCTCGGCACGCGTACCACGCTCGAAGCCGGTGGCGAGCGCTACCAGATGTTCAGCCTCGAGCGCGCCCGCGCGGCCGGACTCGACGGCGTCGAGCGCCTGCCTTACTGCCTGAAGGTGCTGCTCGAGAACAACCTGCGCAACGAGGACGGCCGCTCGGTCGGCGTCGAGACGTTACGCGCATTCGCCGAGTGGGCCGCGGCCGGCAGCAATCGGCGCGACGTCAGCTACTTTCCGGCGCGCGTGATGATGCCGGACTCGTCGGGGATCCCGTTGCTCGCCGACCTCGCCGCCATGCGCGATCACGTGGTCGCGCAAGGACTCTCCGCCGACCGCCTGAACCCGGTGCGTCCGTTCGACCTCGTGCTCGACCACTCGGTCACCGCCCAGTTCGCGGGAACCTCGGACGCGATGCGCCGCAACATGGAGCTCGAGTACGCGCGCAACGCCGAGCGCTACCGGATGGCGAGATGGGCGCAGAAGGCGATGCGCAATCTGCGGGTGCTCCCACCGGGCCAGGGCATCTGTCATCAGATCAACCTCGAGCACCTGTCGCGCGTGGTGTGGTCGGAGGACGACGCCGAGCTCGGCCGCGTCGCCTTCCCCGACACTCTCGTCGGTGGCGACAGCCACACGCCGATGGTCAACGGCCTCGGCGTGATCGGCTGGGGCGTCGGCGGGATCGAGGCCGCATCCGCGCTGCTCGGCGAGCCGGTGAGCATCGTCCTGCCCGACGTGGTCGGCTGTCGCCTGGTCGGTACGCGTCGGCCCGGCGTCACCACCACCGACCTGGTGCTCGAGGTCACCCGGCGGCTGCGCGAGCACGGCGTGGTGCAGAAATTCGTCGAGTTCACCGGCCCCGCGGTGTCCTCGATGAGCCTTCCCGATCGTGCGACGCTCGCCAACATGGCGCCGGAGTACGGCGCGACCATCGGGTTCTTCCCGGTGGACGAGGAGACGCTGCGCTTCCTGCGCCTCACCGCGCGCGAGTCCCTCGTGCCGCTGGTGGAGGCGTATTGCAAGGCGCAGGGGCTGTGGCGCGACGAGGCCGCCTCGCCGGTCTACACCGAGACGTTGGAGATCGACGTCGGCGAGGTCGAGACCAGCGTGGCGGGTCCGAGTCGGCCGCAGCAACGTGTGCATCTCGACCAGGCCGGGGTCTCGGCGCGCGCCGCGGTGCGCGGCCTGAAGCCGGACGCCGACCTCGAGTCCGAGGCGCGCCCGCGTGACGGTGACATCGCCATCGCCTCGATCACCTCCTGCACCAACACCTCGAACCCGAGCGTGATGCTGGCCGCGGGCCTGCTCGCGCGCAACGCGGTGCGCCGGGGACTGCGCGCGAAGCCCTGGGTGAAGACCTCGCTGTCTCCGGGCTCGCGCATCGTCGCCGACTACCTCGACCGCAGCGGCCTCACACAGTCGCTCGACGCGCTCGGGTTCCAGGTCGTCGGCTACGGCTGCATGACCTGCGGTAGTGGCGGCGGCCCCCTCTCCGCGGCGGTCGAGGCCGCGCTCGACGCGCGCGGTGTGATCGTCTCCGGCGTGCTCTCGAGCAACCGCAACTTCGAGGGGCGGCTCCATCCACGGATTCGGATGACCTACCTGGCGTCACCTCCGTTGGTGGTGGCCTACGCGATCGCGGGCAGCGTCACCGCCGATCTGCGCCGCGACCCGCTGGGTCACGACCCCGACGGGACGCCGGTGTACCTCGCCGACATCTGGCCGAGCGACGAGGAGATCCGCGCCGTCGAGCAGGCCAACCTCGACGCCGAGATGTTCCGCGCGCGGTACGCGCACACCGACGAGGGCGGTCCGCTCTGGGACGCGTTGCCGACGCTCGAGTCCCCCACCTACCCCTGGGACGCGGCGAGCACCTATCTGTGCCGGCCCCCGTTCCTCGACACCGCGACCCCGCACGATCCACCACGCGACATCGAGGGTGCGGCAATCCTCGCGGTGCTCGGCGACCACGTGACGACCGATCACATCTCCCCCGGTGGCACCATCCCCGTCGACAGCGAGGCCAGCCGGTATCTACAGGCGATCGGGGTCGAGCCGCGCGACTTCAGCAACTACGTGCAGCGGCGAGTCAACCACGAGGTGATGGTGCGCGGCACCTTCGACAATCCGCGCCTGCGCAATCTCGTGGTCGAGGCGCGCACCGGGGCGTGGACCCGCTACTGGCCGGGAGGCGAGGAGATGACGATGCACGAGGCGGCCGAGCGCTACCGCGCCGACGGCCGCGCGGTCGTGGTATTCGCGGGTCGCGAGTACGGCACCGGCTCGTCGCGCGACTGGGCCGCGAAGGGGACCCACCTCCTCGGTGTGTCGGCAGTGATCGCGGAGAGCTTCGAGCGCATCCACCGCTCGAACCTCGTCGGCATGGGAGTGCTGCCGGTCGAGCTCGCGCCCGGGGTCACTCGCGAGTCTCTGGCGCTGCGCGGCGACGAGCGGGTCGACGTCGTCGGAATCGACGGTGTGTCGGGTCCGGGTGCGTCGCTGTCGGTGCGGATCACGCGCGGTGACGGCACCGTCGACAGCCATGGTGCGCTATGCCGTCTCGACACGCCGCGCGAGGTCGAGTGGTTCCTCGCCGGTGGGATCATGCCGTTCGTGCTCGGACGAATCGCCGGCGCGGCGGGCACGCAGTAGTCGCCAGGCGCGGGCGACAGCCAACGGGAGCTAGCAGAGATGTCGGAACAGGGGAAGGCGCTGCGCGAGCTGCTCGAGAGCCCGGAGATCGTGATCATGCCGGGAATCTTCGACGGCTACAGCGCGCGGGTGGTGGAGCGCGCCGGTTTCAAGACCGCCGGTGCGTCGGGAGCCGGCATCTCCGAGAGTCACCTCGGCTGGGCGGACCGCGGCATCATGGGCTTGCACGACAACCTCGCCGCGTGCCGCGACATGGTCGCGTGCACGAGCCTGATGATCATGGCCGATGGGGACACCGGCTACGGCAATGCGGTCAACGTGCACTTCACGGTGCGGGCCTTCGAGCAGATCGGTGTCTGCGGGGTGATGATCGAGGACCAGACGTGGCCCAAGCGCTGCGGCCACATGAAGGGCAAGGACGTGATCTCGCAAGCCGAGGCGACGGACAAGATCCGGGCCGCGGTCGATGCGCGGCGCAGCGAGGATTTCCTGATCAAGGCGCGCACCGACGCCGCCGGCCCCCTCGGCCTCGAGGCCGCGATCGACCGTCTGTGCGCCTATGCCGAGGCGGGCGCCGACTGTCTGTTCGCCGACGCGTTGCTCACCCGCGAGGCCATCGCGAAGGTCGCCCGCGCGGTGCCGAGGCCGCTGTTCGTCAACATGGGTCTCGGAATCCGCTCGCGTCCGACCACTCCGCTCATCGCACCCGCCGAGCTCCAGGCGATGGGCGTCGCCGCGGTCTCCTATCCGCGCCTGCTCAGCGCGGCGGCGTTGCGCGGGATGCTCGACGCCATGGCCGTGTTCAAGCACGACGTGGTGGAGCGCAACGAGACGCCCGACCGTGGTGACCTGCTCGCGGCGTTCGACGAGATCAACGACATCACCGGCATGGCCTTCCTCGACGCGCTCGAGGCCCGCTACGCCAACCACTGAGAGAGATCAGCAGCGATGGAGCAAGTGACCGAGAAGCTCTGCGAGCGCATCGTCGCGCTCGGCCACGACGACCTCGGCGAGGCGGCGATCGCCAAGGCGCAGCAGCTCTTCCTCGACGGGCTGGCGGTCGCGGTCGCGGGAACCGTGCAGGAGACGCCGCCTTCGGTGCTCGCGGCCCACGTGCGCGAGCTCGGCGGCGCCGAGACCGCCACCGTGATCGGGTTCGGCTTCAAGACCAACCCGGTGCAGGCCGCCTACGTGAACGGCTCGTCGATGCACGTGCTCGACTTCGAGCCGATGTGGAGCCCGGCCAACCACCAGCTCTCGACCCAGCTTCCCGCTGCGCTGGCGCTGGCCGAGCACCACGGTGGTGACGGGCGCGACGTCGCCACGGCGATGGTCAAGGGCATCGAGCTGATGGGGTGGTTGCGCGAGGCCTCCGGTCAGTACGACGCCACCGTGGTGCGCTTCCACCCGCCGGGACAGGTCGGGCCGCTCGGCGCCGCGGTCACCGCCGCGCACATGCTCGGGCTCGACCGCGACCAGCTCGTGAACGCGATCGCCATCGCCGGCTCGCGCGCGGGCTCGCTGCTCGCCAATGCCGGCACCGACACCAAGTCGACCCATTGCGGCCTCGCCTGCGCGATGGGGCTCGACGCCGCGATGCTCGCCGCGCGCGGGTTCTCCGGCAATCGCCGGGTGCTCGAGGACGACCGCGGCTACGCCGCGCTGTTCTTCGGCCTCGACGTGTTCCGCTTCGAGCTGATGGAGCGCTATGGCCCGCCGTGGCGGGTGGTCGACCCCGGCTACGCGATCAAGATGTTCCCCAGCCAGTTCGGCACCCATTTCGTGATCACCGCCGGGCTCGAGCTGCACCCGAGGATCCAGGACCCGGAGCGGATTCGCCGCGTGCACATCGCCGGGCCGCCGATGCACTACGTGAACCGGCCGCGGCCGGAGACCGGGCTCGCCGGCAAGTTCAGCTTCCAGTACACCGCCGCCTGCGCCCTGCTCGACGGCAAGGTGGTGATGTCGAGCTTCGAGGACGCGCATCGGTTCGCGCCCCGCATGGAGCGCTTGCTCGACAAGATTACGGTCGACATGCGGGCCGACATCCCCGGTCGCTTCGAGGAGATGTACGTCGACATGGAGGTCGAGCTCGACGACGGGACGACGCTCTCGACCCGGTGCCACGGGCCCCGCGGCAAGTGGGGCCTCGCGCCGATCACCGTCGACGAGCACCTGGTGAAGGTGCGCGACTGCCTCGGTCTGCGGCTATCATCGCGGGACGTCGAGCGCGTGATCGAGCTCGGCTCGAACCTGACCCGGCTCGGCAACGCCGAGCTGCGCGAGGTGATGGCAATCGTGGCCCGCGCCGAGTGAGGGCGGTGAGCCACCGGGAGAACGGCACATGAGACAGCTCCGGATCCCCGCCACCTTCATGCGCGGTGGTACCAGCAACGCGGTGGTGTTCCGGCAGTCCGACCTGCCCGAGGACCGTGCGCTGTGGGACGAGATCTTCCTCGCCGCGCTCGGCTCGCCGGACCCCAACGGCCGCCAGCTCGACGGGATGGGCGGCGGCATCTCCTCGCTGTCGAAGGTCTGCGTGGTCGGCCCGCCGTCCCGATCCGACGCCGACATCGACTACACGTTCGCGCAGATCGGCGTGCGCGAGGCGACCGTCGGCTATGCCGCCAACTGCGGCAACATGTCGTCGGCGATGGGACCGTTCGCGGTCGACGAGGGCATGGTTCGGGTGGACGGTGACCGCGCCCTGGTCCGCATCCACAACACCAACACCAAGAAGATCATCCACGCCCACTTCGCGCTCGACGACGGTCGTGCCGCGGTCGACGGCGACCACGTGCTGTCGGGGGTGGCCGGGACCGGCTCGCCGGTGCGGCTCGAGTTCCGCGAGCCGGGTGGAGCGGCGACGGGAAAGCTATTGCCCACCGGCAGTGCCCTCGACGTGCTCGACGTCCCGGGCGTCGGCGAGGTCGAGGCCTCGATGGTCGATGCCGCGAACCCGGCGGTCTTCGTCGCCGCGAGCGCGGTGGGACTCTCCGGGTCGGAGCTACCGGCCGACATCGACGCGATGACCGAGGTGATGGCGCGGCTCGACGTCATCCGCCGCCACGCCGCGGTCCGGATGGGGATCGCCGAGCGGCCCGAGGACGCGCCTCGGGTGATTCCGATGGTCGCCATCGTCGGCCCCGCGCAGGCGGCTCGCACGCTGGCCGGGGAGACGCTGGCGGCCGCCGACGGCGACGTCACGGTGCGCATGCTGTCGTCGGGCAACACGCACCGCGCGCTGCCGCTCACCGGGTCGATCTGCACCACGGTGGCGGCTCGAATCGAGGGCTCCCTGGTCCACCGGTACACCCGCCCGACCGATCGGCCGGAGGGCGATCTCGCGATCATGCAGCCGTCGGGGATTCTCACCGTGGCAGCGAAGGTCGTGCGCCGCGACGGGACGTGGTTCGCCGAGCACGGCGCGACCTATCGCACCCAACGCCGGCTGTTCGACGGCAACGTCTACCTGCCGGCGTCGCGGGTGCCCGGTCTGGTGGCAGCGATGGCGGGGGGCGAGGCGGTGCGGTTGGCGATGGCCTGAGCGCGTCGGTGCTCGGCGCCGGGAGGGCGAGATGCGCTGGATGGGACGACTCGTCGGGGCGGCGGCCCTGCTCCTGGGAGCGGGCTGCGCCCGCGTCGACCTCGCGCCGTCCGGACCGGCGCTCGAGCCGGGCCCGGGCGAGGCGGTGGTGTACTTCTTCCGGCCCAACACCCTGCTCGGGCAAGGCGTCAACTTCACCGTCCACGAGGGCGACGCGGTGCTGGGGGCGGTCGCGCCGGGCACGTACTTCCGCGTCGTCGTACCGGCCGGACCCCACCGCTTCCATGCCGAGACCTGGGGCGCGGCGGCGATCACCGTGAACCTCGGCTCGGGCGAGACGGCGTGGGTCGAGACCACCCTCGACGGGACCGCCGTCGGGCTCGCGCCGCGTCTCGAGCGAGTGGGCGCGTCGCGGTGGGAGGACGTGCGCCGGGGCCTTCGCCGCGGCGAGCTGGTGCGTGGCTGAGCGGGCGCGGTCGGGGGGCGGTGGGCGATGCGCAGCGCATTCGCGGTGGTGGTGCTCGCGCTCGGTCTCGCGCATGGCGCGCCGGTGAGCGCCACCGCGGCCGACGCGTTGCTGGCGGCAGCGCGCGATGGTGACCTCGCCGCGGTCGAGGCGGCGCTGGCCGCGGGTGCGGCGGTCGACACCCGGGACGACCGTGGGCGGACGGCCTTGCTGGTGGCGACGGTGCACGACCACCCGGCGGTGGCGCGGCGCCTGATCGAGGCCGGGGCCGACGTCGACGCCTCCGACCACCAGCGCGACACCCCCTTCCTCTACGCCGGCGCCGAGGGCCGCATCGAGATCCTGCGGATGACGCTGGCCGCGGGCGCCGATCTCGCGAGCACCAACCGCTACGGCGGGACCGCACTCATTCCGGCGGCGCATCACGGTCATGTCGACGCGGTGCGGATGCTGCTCGACACTGCAATCGACGTCGACCACGTCAATCGCCTCGGCTGGACCGCGTTGCTCGAGGCGATCATCCTCGGCGACGGCGGCCCGACCCACACCGAGATCGTGCGGTTGCTGTTGGCCGGCGGAGCCGATCCCGACCTCGCCGACGGTGACGGCGTGCGGCCGCTGGCCCATGCGCAGTCGCGGGGTTACCGGCCGATTGCGGCCCTGTTGGAGGCGGCCGGCGCGAGGCCGTGAGAAGGCCTCCGCGTGCGAGGTGACTCCGATTGCGCGAGGGATCGGTGCCCGGACCCGGGGACGGACCGGGGCCGGGTGGGATTCGGACCGGCCCGTGCTCTGGCGCGAGCCGGCCCCGGCGGCGCTCAGCCCTTCGAGAGAACCTCGCGGAGCCGCCGAATCACGATCTCCAGCTCCTCGTCGTCGAGGTTGAACGGATCGACCGCGAGCTCGTTCGGCGGTCCGATGTCGTGCAGGAACACGGGTGGGTCGCCCTTCGCCAGCGCCTCGAACACCGCGTCGCGGCTCGGTCCGTTCCAGCGCTCGGGGAAGTGCAGCAGCAGGTGCGGAATCATGTAGTCGCGCTGGTCGTGGACGACGGTCGGGGTGAGCGCGTCGAAATCCGCCAACGCGTCGCGGGCATGCTCGCACATGCGACGGTAGCGCGCGGTCTCCGCCGCCTCGTCCTCGGCCACGAAGATCTCCAGCGCCTTCACCAGGCCGACGATCTCCTCCTTCGCGACCTTGAGCCCGCGGCCGAACGTCTGGTGTGGGCTCGCGGCGGCGAACGCGGCGTCGATGAGGTCACGGCGCCCGACCAGGATCCCGGTGCCCTGCGGTCCGCGCACCGACTTCCCGCCACTGAAGATCACCATGTCGGCTCCGGCCGCCACGAAGCGGCGGAGATTGGCCCGCGGCGGCAGGTAAGAGGCCGCGTTGACGATCACCGGCACGTCGTGACGATGGGCCACCTCGACCACGTGCTCGAGCGGCAGTGCGTTGCGGGTGGTGAACGGCGAGAACAGGTAGGCGACCGCGGCGGTGCGCTCGCTGAACGCGGCCTCCAGCTCCCACGGTCGACAGCGTCGCCCGTCGCCGATCTCCACGAAGCGCGCGCCGGTCGCGCGCAGGCACTGGTCGTAGGGGAAGCGATGCGCCTTGTGGATGATGATCTCGTTGCGCATGCCGGTGGTATCGGGCAGGCGGGCGAGGAGCGCCGGGTCGCCGCGCGCCACCACCGCCGCCGACTGCAGGATGAGCCCACCGGCGGAGCCGCTGGAGACGAAACCCGCCTCCGCGCCGGTGTGTCGCGCGAGCACCTCACCGGCACGGCGGTTCAGCTCCGCCATGTCGACCATCACCCCGGCGGTCGCGTTCATCGCCGCCTTCACCTCGGGTCGCAGCTTGCTGCCACCGCGCGCGGTGGTCGAGCCCGACGCGGTGATGATTGGTCGGACGCCGAGCGATCGATAGATGTCCGCGCCTTCGCCAGTGAGCGCCATGGAGGTGTTCCTCGTCGAGTGCGAGTGCCCGGTGGGCGGCCGCGTTTGGATTGGGGTCGGCCGGCGAGACGTCCCGGCGCGCCGATGGTAGCCGACCGCCGTCGTCCGAGGCGAGATGCCGGCGTGCGACGGTGCCACGGGTGCAGCGGGCGGGAGCGTGGCGTAGGCTGCCGGCAACGAGAGGGGTTACGTGCGGTGGCGGTCGCGGAGCCGAGGATGCGAGCAGTGGTCGGGCGCGGGCGGCGGGCTCTCGGATCGAGGCGCCGAGGGGCAGGGCCCGGCGCGCTCCTGCGGGCGGCTCTGGTCACCTCACTGTTGGCGACGGTGGTGGGTTGCGGCACCGTCGAGGTGACGGAGCCGAATGGCACCCGTCGTGTCCACCTGCACCTGGGCCCGGTGTTGCTCGACCCGCCGCCCGGCGGTGCCGTGTCGGCCCGCCTGTCGGCGATCGGGCTGGCGCGAACGGCGACCGGCACCACCCTCGGCTACGTGGCCGAGGAGTCGACCGTGGTCTCGGAGGACTGCCGGGTGGTGGTCTGGGCGCCGTCGACGGAAGCTGCCGGTGCCGTTCGCGCGGCCCTGGACGCGCTGGTCGGGGTGTGCATCGCGGTGTCGCCGACCGGGCCATGAGGGAGGGCTTCGGTCACGCTCCCGGCACCCGGCCAAGGCGCACCTCGCCGACGCCCTGCGAGGCGACATGGCGGCTGGCCGTCGACAGGTATGATCGCCCGCCGGAAGGCACACCGAGACCGGACACGGACGGCATCGAGCGATGATTGCGCGCGCGGGTCGTGACTCGCGGTGGTTTCGCCTCGGGGTCATCGCGGCACTGGCTCTGTCCGCGATGATGCCGTCGCTCGCCAGCGCCGGGCAGCGGGTCGGCGATGGCGCGGGAGGATCTCCCCTCGCGCGGGTCGCCGCGGGGTTGGAGGGCACCGACGACTGGGAGGTGCTCGAGCTCGCGCGAATCGTGTTGCGCGAGATGCAGATCGAGTACTCGGGTGAGGTCGACCGCGCGCTCACCGAGCGCGGACCGCGCAAGCGCGCCGCCGACCGTGCGAGCTGGGCCCGCTCGACGGCCGGTTTCGTCGACCGCCTGGTGATGCTCGAGGAGACCCTCTACGACGCCGACCGCATCGCGGTGCGCGCCCAGCCCGACGGCAGCGTGCTGTTGGTGGTCGGGCGCGAGAAGGTGCTGGTGTCGAGCCCCCGCATCGGCCGGCAGCGTGACCTCGAGGCGCGCATCGTCGAGCAGTTCTGCCTGGAGACCGGTTGCCCCGGCCTCGACGCAGTGGCCTCCGCGGACTCGGGTGGGCTCGCGGGTATCGGCCATCCGCCGGCGGCCACCGTGCTCGGTGGTGAGTGGAGCGCCGGCGACGGCGAGGGCACCACCTACACGACCTCCGACGGGCTCCGGTTCGATTTCCGCGACATGCGTCGGATGGACCGCAAGCGCGAGGCGGCCGAGATCGTGGTGCGCGAGCTGCGCGAGCTCGCGGTGGTGCTCGGGTCGCTCACCAGCCAGGGCGTCCCGGTGGACTGGAACGCCATCACGGTGAGCGAGTCCGCGTCGGGTGGCGGACACGCGGTGCGCGTCAACCGTCTCGGCGACTACGTGGTGCTGGACCTCTCGGCGCTGGCACGTGCCCCTCAGTTGGTGGCGCTCGGTGTGCCGTGGCTGCGCGACGCGGCGCGCGGCGCGCCGCGGCTGCACGTCTTCCCCCACGCCGATACCTTGCTCGCCGCGCTGATCGACTGAGCTCCCGTGCGTTGCGCGCCGTGCTCAGAGATGCGCGGCGAGCTTGTCGAGCATCGGCAGGATCGCGTCGCGGCCCTCGGAGGGTAGCGTGAACAGGGCTCGGTGCACCCCGTTCGCGCGGCACCCGTCGAGGAACTCCGGCTTCGGCGGCGCGCCGAAGATGGTGGTGGCGATGCTGGCGACGTCGCGCCCCGCCTCGTCGGCGTGTTGGCGCAGACGCGCCATCTCCGCCGCCGGATCGCGAAACGAGCGCCCACGTGGCATCCAACCGTCGCAGAACTCCACCACCCGGCGCAGCGTGTGCCGGGTCTCGCCGCCGAGGATGATCGGCGGGTTGGGTCGCTGCACCGGCTTCGGCCACGACCAGATGCGGTCGAACTGCACGAACTCGCCGTGGTAGCTCGCCTCGTCGTCGTGCCAGATGGCGCGGATGGCCTTGGCGCGCTCGCACATGACGCGGAAACGAGTCTCGAACGCCGTGCCGTGGTTCTCCATCTCCTCGGCGTTCCAGCCGGCACCGATGCCGAGCTCGAAGCGCCCGCCGGAGAGCAGGTCGAGCGAGGCGGCCTCCTTCGCGGTGACGATCGGATCGCGCTCGGTCAGCAGGCAGATTCCGGTTCCGACGCGCAGCCGGGTGGTCACCGCTGCGGCCACCGCGAGGCCGACGAACGGATCGAGGGTGTGCGAGTACTCGCGGGGCAGCTCGCCGCCGCCGGGCCAGGGGCTGCGTCGGCAGGCGGGGATGTGGGTGTGCTCCGGGACGAACAGCGACTCGAAGCCGCGCTCCTCGAGCGCGCGCGCGAGCTCGTCGATCCGGATCGAGTAGTCGGTCGGGAAGATGTAGACGCCGAGGTGCATGTGGTCGAACCCTCCGCACGGTGCGCGTCGCGCCCGCCTCGGGTGGCGGGTACGATGCAGGCCATTCGAGCGCGCAAGTCTCCGGTACCCGGTCTCGTCACCGCAACCCCCGCACGGCCATCGCGGCGCGGGTCGACGCGCCGGCACCGAGCTTGTCGCGGAACCGATGGCGGTGTGGGAGGCGGCAGGGTGAGCGGGTGGCGACGGGCGGTGCGGGTGCCGGGCCGCTGGCTGGTGATGGCGCTGCTGGTCGCCGGGACCGCGAACGTCGCCTCCGGGCCGCTGTCCGACGCGGCCCGAGATCGCGACCAGTCGCGCCTGATGACGCTGCTCGAGGCCGCGGTGGACGTCGACGAGCGCGACGCGAACGGCGCCACCGCGTTGCACTGGGCGGCGTTCCACGGCGACCGGCCGCTGGCCGAGAAGCTACTCGCCCTCGGCGCCTCGGTCCGGGTCAGGGTCCCGAACGGCAACACGCCGCTGCACCACGCCGCCTACGGGGGCCACGCCGACGTCGCAGCGCTCCTCCTCGATCACGGCGCGCCGATCGACGCGCGCGCCGACGACGGCTCGACGCCGCTGCACTGGGCCGCGCGCAACGGCCACGCCTCGGTGGTGGCGCTGTTGTTGCGTCGGGGCGCGAACGCGTCATTGCGCAACGCCGCCGGCGACAGTGCCGCCGACCTCGCGCTACGCGCGAGCCACGATGCGGCGCTGCGCCTGCTCGAGACCGGCGGCAGCGTGGCGCTGTTGCCGACCACGCCGCCATCGGCCGAGTCGACGCCCATCGAGAAGGCGAGTGGGTCGAGCGCGGCCGCGCCGAGGGCCGGCGATCATCGTGTCCAGGTCGCGGCGGTCGCCGATCCCGAGGCCGGGAACTGGCTCTGGACCAGCTTGCGACAGCGTTTCCCCGCGGTTCTCGCGGAGCACTCACTGCAGATCGTGCCGGTGGTCCGCGGCAACGAGGTCAGGTTCTACCGGGTTCAGATCGGGCCGATGACTGGCGCCGAGGCACGCCGAGTGTGCGATGCTCTCGCCGCCGCCGGTCAGGACTGTCTGGTCCTGGTCGCACGATGAGCCGGGCGGCGGGGCGGAGGAGGGGAGACCGATGCGCCTGTTGATCGCGATGATGAAGCACGAGACCAACACGTTCTCGCCGGTGCCGACCGATCTCGCCCGCTTCGGGCGCGGTCAGCCGACGCCGTTCTACGGCGACGAGGCGGTGCGCGCCTTCGCCGGCACCGGCTCGGGCCTCGCCGCGTTCATCGACGTGGCGCGCGAGGCGGGTGCGGAGATGGTGGTTCCGATCGCCGCCGGCGCCTGGCCGAGCGGGCCGGTCGACGACGACGCCTACGCCCACATCTGTGACCGGATCCTGGAGGGGGTGGCGGCCGGGTGTGACGCCATCTTGCTGGACCTGCACGGCGCGATGGTGACCCGCAGCCTGCCGGACGGGGAGGGCCATCTGCTGCAGCGGGTGCGTGCCGCCGCGCCGGGGGTACCGATCGGCGTCGCGCTCGACATGCACACCAACCTCTTCCCCGAGATGGTCGACGGCATCACCGCCATCGCCGGATACCAGACCTACCCGCACATCGACCAGTACGAGACCGCGCTGCGCGCCGCGCGGCCGGTCATGGGGCTCTTGCGCGGCGAGTTGCGGCCGGTGATGGCGTGGGGCAATCGCCCGATGCTGCCGCACGTCATGCGTCAGTCGAGCGAGGACGGCCCGAATCGAAGGCTGCAGGCGCGATGCCGCGAGCTCGAGAGCGCGGGCGCGCTGGCGTGCAGTGTGTTCACCGGCTTCCCGCACGCCGACGTGGAGCACGCCGGGCTCTCGTGCGTGGTGGTCACCGACGGCGACCGCGAGCTCGCCGAGCGGATGCGCGACGAGTTGCTCGATGCCGCCTGGGACGCACGCGAGGCCTTCGTCTACCGTCCAGAGCCGCTGGCGGACTCGATGTCGCGCGCGGCGCGGATCGAGGGTGGACCGGTGGTGTTGCTGGATCACTACGACAACTCGGCGTCTGGCGGGACGCAGGACACGATGACCGTCCTCGGCGCGATCCTCGACGCCGGGCTCGAGGACGTGGCGGCGTTCGCCATCCACGATCCGGGTGCGGTGGCGCGCATGATCGAGGCCGGCGTCGGCGCGCGGGTGACGTTGCCGCTCGGCGGCAAGATCGACATGCCGTCGATCGGGCTGCGCGGGGCGCCACGCGAGGTCACCGGCCAGGTGCGTCTCATCTCCGACGGGCGCTATCGCAACCTCGGCCCGGCCGCGCGCGGGGTGCTGATGGACATGGGGCCGACGGTGGTGCTCGACACCGGCAAGGTCGAGATCGTGGTGATCTCACGGCACCAGGAGCCGAACGACCTCGCCTGTTTCCACAGCGTCGGCATCGACCCGACGCGAAAGCGCTACCTGATGCTGAAGAGCCGCGTCCACTGGCGGGCGGGATTCGGTCCGGTGGCGAAGGCGGTGGTCGAGTGCGCCGGGACCGGTGTGTGCACCTCGGACTACTCGAGCTTGCGCTTCGAGCGTGTGCGCCGCCCGATCTATCCCCTCGACCTGGTGAACGCGCCGACGTCCTGGACCGGCGCGAGCGGGGACTGAGCCGCGCGGCGCTCGACACGAGCCCCGACGGCCCGCCTACTATCGTGATCAGGCGCCGGACAGCACTCGTCGGGCGTAGTCGTGCAGCCGCCGGTCACCGGCGGCGAGCACGCGATGCGCGCCGAGGCCGATGGTGAGGGGACGGCCCTCCCAATCGGTGCAGATGCCTCCCGCCGCCTCGACCACCGCCGCCGGCGCCAGGTAGTCGTGTAGCGCGAGGTCCGACTCGACCACGAGGTCGCACAACCCCGTCGCGAGCACGCCATAGCCGTAGCAGTCGGTACCGAAGCGCGTGACGCTCGCGTCGGCGCGTAGCCGCTCGAAGCGCGCGCCCTCCTCGGCGGTGAACATCTCGGTCGACGTCGAGCACAGGGCGGCGGCACCGATCGATGCGCACTCGCGCACGTGCACGCGCCGGCCGCCGAGCTCGGTCGGCC
The DNA here is from genome assembly GCA_024234875.1 of Ectothiorhodospiraceae bacterium. Lineage (GTDB taxonomy): Bacteria > Pseudomonadota > Gammaproteobacteria > HK1 > HK1 > JACKNM01. Next base: position 67,437 of record JACKNM010000011.1, read on the forward strand.
ATCCGACGCCACCGACCCAACGCTCGCCGGTCACCGGCTGGTCGATGACACCGAGGATCGGTGCGCCACGGCGGGTGAGGGCGACGAGGATTCCGAACACCGGAATGCCGAGGATGAACGCCTTGGTGCCGTCGATCGGATCGATGACCCACACATGCTCGGCGTCGGCGCGCTCGGCGCCGTGCTCCTCGCCGATCACGCCGTGGTCGGGCAGGCGATCGTGGATGAGGCCGCGCACCGCCGTCTCGACCTCGCGGTCCGCGGCGGTGACCGGGCTCGCGTCGGACTTCATCTCCACGTGCAGACCGGCCCGGTAGTGGCGGAGCACGATGGCGCGGGCGGTATCGGCCATCTCGTGGGCGAGGGCGACCCACGCGGCGGGGACGGGGGCTTGGCTCATGCGGCTGGCTCCGGGAGCGCGGAGCGCGATTCTATCCGCCCGGCCGCACCGCGCGAAGCACTGGTGCGGGGATCGTGCTTGCCATGGCGCGCCGGGCACGGCCAGGGCCCCGAGGTAGACTCGGCCCCAGCAGGCACCGGCACGCGGTCGGTGTGGCAGGCCCAGGAGGAACGGTCGCGATGACCATCGACCTCGAGCTGGCTCGCGAATGAGCCCGGATCACGGATGACGCCGATGGCGGGCTGGCGCGACGGTGACGACGCGTTCGGGCGGATCTCGCGGTGGCTGCACTGGGTGACCGCGGCTCTCGTGCTCGTGCTGTTCGGCCTCGGTTGGTACATGGAGGACCTGGCGCCGACGCCGCGGACGTTCGAGATCTACGCGCTGCACAAATCGATCGGTCTCACCGTGCTGGCCGTCGCGCTGGTGCGCATCGTGTGGCGACTGTCGAATCCTCGCCCCCGCCATCTCGGCGGGGATTCGCGCGCCGAGCGCGTGGCGGCGCATGCGGCCCACGTCGCGCTCTACGCGCTGTTGATCGCCGTGCCGCTCGCCGGGTGGATCATGTCGTCGGCCGCCGACATCCCGATCACCTGGTTCTCACTGTTCCAGGTGCCGTACCTGACCGGTCCGAGCGAGGCGATGCTGGACCTCTGGCGCACCGTGCACTGGGCGCTCGGGCTCGCGCTGGCGGTGTTGGTCATCCTGCACGTGGCGGCGGCGCTTCGTCACCATCTGGTGCTCGGGAACGACACCCTGCGTCGGATGCTGGGTCGCGGTGTGCGCCGATGATGCGGCGCGCCCCGGGTCGCCGGCTCGCCGCGGTGGTCATCGCGGGGACGGCGCTCGTCGCCGCGGTCGCACGAGCGCAAGCGCCCGCGCCGCCGCCGTGGTCGGTCGACACCGAGCGCAGCACGGTGGGTTTCGCGGTCGAGCTCTTCGGCGGCGCGGTGCGCGGAAGCTTCGGTCGGTTCGAGGCGACGATTCGACTCGATCTCGAGCGTCCCGCGGCGGGCTCGATCGTGGCGAGCGTCGATACCGCGAGCGTGAGCACGCGCAATTCCGAGCGCGACCAGGCGCTCGTCGGGCCGGACTGGCTGGCTACCGGCACGTACCCGCGGGCGGAGTTCTCGAGCCGGGAGATTCGCCGGGTCGACGGCGGGCTCGTGGCCGAGGGTACGCTGACGCTGGTCGGCCGGTCGGTGCCGATCGCCGTGCCGCTCGTGGTCCGCGCCGAGGGCGACCGCCGAGTCCTCGACGCGACGATCACCCTCGACCGCGGCAGCTTCGGCATCGGCCGCGGCGAGTGGGCCGACACCGCCGTGCTCGGTGATGCGGTCGAGGTGTCGGTGCACGTGGAGGCGACTCAGCCGTCCCAGCGGTAGCGCGCGATGGTGTCCTCGTCGAGTTCGATCCCGAGCCCCGGGCCTTCCGGCACGTGGAGGATGCCGTCGCGCGGGCGAATCGGCGCCACCAACAGCTCGGTGCGCAGCGGATTGTCGGTCACGTTGTACTCGAGATAGGGGCAGTCGCGTAGCGTGCTCACCACGTGCAGGGTCGCGGCGACGAGGATGTCGGTGGACCAGCAGTGCGGGATCATCCTGACGTTGCGTGACTCGCAGTGCGCCGCGATGCGCATCGCCTCCGAGATGCCGCCGACGCGGGCGACGTCGGGTTGCACGATGCGAAGCTCACCGCGATCCATGAGATCGACGAACCCGTGCAGGCTCGTCTCCTTCTCGCCGGTGGCGATCGGTGTCGGCGAGGCCGCGACGAGCTTGGCGAACCCGCCGACGTCGTCGGGCGAGAGCGGCTCCTCGAGGAAGTAGACGCGGTGCTCGGCGAGCGCGCGGCCGAGGTAGATCGCGTCGTCGAGCGGCACCGGGAAGCCCATGTCGAGCATGATGTCGAGCTCGTCACCGACCGCCTCGCGGATCGCCGCGACGCGGCGCACGTCGTCTCGCACGTCGCTGCCGAGCTCGCCCCACCCGAATTTCATGGCGCGGTAGCCGGCGTCGCGATGCTTGCGCGCGAGAGCAACCGTCGCCTCGAGACTCGGCTGGGAGAGGTCGCTCGCGTAGGCGCGGTGGCTCTTTCGTCGCGCGCCACCGAGCAGGCGGTAGAGCGGCAGGCCCGCGACCTTGCCGAGGATGTCCCACAGCGCGATGTCGATCCCGCTCATGACGTGCATCGCCACGCCGCGGCGACCGTAGGTCTGGCTGTGGCGGTACATCTTGTCCCACAGCCGGCCGATGTCGCGCGGATCCTCGCCGACGAGCAGCGAGCGCATGCCCTCGGCGGACACCGAGCACAGCGGTGCGTCGAGCACCGCCTTGTTGACCAGCGGATTGGAGTGGACCTCCCCGATCCCGGTGATCCCCGCATCGGTGTGCACGCGCAGCAAGAGCACGCTCTGACAGCCGTCGCCGATGGGTCGGACCTCGGGCAGCCGCAGCATGATCCCCTCGATGTCGGTGATGCGCACGACGGCGGTCCTCGCTGTTGGTCGAGCCGCGATTCTATACAATCGCGACCACCGAGCCGGCCGCGAGCGGATCGCCTCGGCCGAGTGGTCCCGACGGAGGACGAGCGATGCGTGAGTTCCCGGTCAACCGGCTCAGGGCGACCATCGCCGCGGGGCAGGTCGGGGTGATCGCCAACGGGCCGAACACCCCCGACCTCTGTGATTTCCTCGGCCAGTTCGGCTTCGACGGCGCGTTCGTCGATCTCGAGCACGGCGGGCACGACTGGGGTGAGCTCGCCGACGCCGGGCGTGCGTGCGAGCTGTGGGGCATGACCTGCGTGGTGCGCGTCAATCGGTTGGACGAGGCCCAGATCCTGCGGGCGCTGGACCTCGGCGCCGCTGCGGTCATGGTGCCGCACGTCGTCGACGTCGAGGACGCGCGGCGGGCCGCTCGCGCCTGCCGCTACCCGCCGGCCGGGGTACGTGGCGTCGCCGGCAGCCGCCGGGCCTACGGCGTCGACGACTACTTCCGTCGCGCCGACGCCGAGGTGCAGTGCATCGCGTTGATCGAGGACGCCGAGGCGGTGGAGAACATCGACGCGCTGCTGGCGGTCGAGGGTATCGACGTCTGGTACGTCGCGCCCTCGGATCTCGCGGCGAGCCTCGGCCATGTGGGCGCGCCCGAGCACGCGGCGGTGCAACGGGCACTCGCGCGAGCGCTGGAGTCGATCGTCGCTGCCGGTCAGGTCGCCGGCACCCTGGTCCACGACGGTAACGTCGAGCGATTCCTCGACATGGGTGTGCGCTGCGTCGGCGTGCCGTGGCCGGCGTGGGTCGCTCGTGGCGCGCGGGGGTTTCTCGAGCGCGTGCGGGGGCGCGGGTGAGCGCGCGCCCCGGCTTCGGCGGCGTCACCGAGGGCCCGATCGCCCTGGCCGGTGTCGACCTCGTCGACGGTGGCGCGGTGCTGCGTGCTCGCTGGGCCGATGGCGAGGCCGCGCGCTTCCACGCCGAGTGGCTGCGCGACTGTGCGCTCGACCCCGAGACCCGGTCCGCCGCCAACGGGCAGCGCCTCATCACCGTCCTCGACGTCGCGCCGCAGACCCGGGTCACCCATGCACGGATCGACCAGGACCGGCTCGTGGTCGGGCTCGATCCGCCGGGGCGCGAGTTCGTCTTCCCCGGCGCGTGGCTACGCGAGCATCGTTACGACATCCCTCGCCCGTCCGAGCCGGGTCGGGTCGCGCCGGGGGTGGCGACGTGGGACTGCACGCTCGGTGACGCGCTGCCGACGGAAACCTTCCCCCGGGCCCGCGACGACCGCCGGGCCCTCGCGCGATGGCTCGCCGGCTTTCGCGAGCGCGGCGTCGCGCTCATGCACGAGGTGCCGGCCCGCAGCGGGGCCTTGCTCGACGTCGTCGGGTTGTTCGGCTTCGTGCGCGAGACCAACTACGGGCGATGGTTCGAGGTGCGCGCCGAGGTCGACCCGGTCAATCTCGCCTACACCAATCTCGGCCTGCAGGCCCACACCGACAACCCCTACCGCGATCCGGTGCCGACGCTCCAGCTCCTCGCCTGCCTGGAGAACTCGGTCGAGGGGGGCGAGTCGTCGGTGGTCGACGGCTTTCACGTGGTACGGACGCTGCGCGCGGAGGCGCCCGAGCACCTCGAGCTGCTCGCGCGCCACCCGGCACGGTTCGAGTACGCGGGCTCTCCCGGCGTGCGCCTGCGCGCGCGGCGCCCGATGGTCGAGCTCGGACCGGACGGCGAGCTGCTCGCGGTGCGCTTCAACAGCCGCTCCACCGCGCCGCTGATCGACGTGCCATTCGACCAGATGCGGGCGTACTACGCCGCGTACCGGCATTTCAGCGAGATCGTCGAGCGACCGTCGTCGCAGGTCTCCTTTCGGCTCGAGCCGGGGAGTCTCTTCATGGTCGACAACACCCGCGTGCTGCACGCTCGGCGCGCGTTCGCCGGTGCAGGGCGGCGCTGGCTGCAGGGCTGCTACGCCGACCGCGACGGGTTGCTCTCGACCCTCGCGACGCTGGAGGAGGACGTCGGATGACGACAGCACCAGACGGGGTCGTGCTGCGCGAGGTCGGTGATGGCGACTTCGTCGCGCTGCTCGCCGAGATCTTTCGCACCGAGGGCGCCGCGCAGTACCTCGGCGAGGCGGTGTCGATGTCCGAGCACATGCTGCAGACCGCAGCCAACGCGCGCGCGGCGGGCGAGCCCGATGCGCTGGTCGTCGCCTGCCTGCTGCACGACATCGGCCACTTCGCCAATGCGCAGGCCGCCGCCGACGACTGGCACCGCCGACACGACGAGGCGGGTGGCGCCTTTCTTCTCGGCCGCTTCCCGCCCGAGGTCGTCGAGCCGGTGCGGCTGCACGTCGCGGCCAAGCGCTATCTCTGCGCCGTCGAGCCCACCTACCTCGATACGCTCTCACATGCCTCGGTGGAGACGCTGCGCGTGCAGGGTGGGCCGATGAGCGCGGACGAGGTGGCGGTGTTCGAGCGCAATCCGCACCACCGGGCCGCGGTGCGGCTGCGTCGCTACGAGGAGCAGGGCAAGCGTGAAGGCGCGGTCGCCGGTACCTTCGACGATCACGCCCCGCTGGTGCGCCGGCTTCTCGTCACGCGCTGATCGCGGCGCGGATTCGGCTCAGCGCACGATCTTCAGCTTCTGGCCCGGTCGGATGGGCGCGCCGCGGTCGAGGCCGTTCAGCACCATCAGACGGTCGAGCGCCGGACCCGGGTAGTCCATCAGCGCGCTCACCGCATCGAGGGTGTCGCCACGACGCACCGTGTGCAGCCGCAGGTGCGCGGGCTGGATCCGGCTCGCCTCGGCGGCGGTGAGCTTGCGAAAGCTCCGGACGCTGCGCAGGAACTCGTCGTCGAGGGATGCCGGGAGATTGCCCGGGGCGACGAACAGGAACCGGTACACGGTCCGCTCGTCGAACGCGACGGCGGCGAGTCGCAGGAACACCGCGCCGTCGTCGGTCCGCGCGTGCGCGTAGGCGGTCGCCGCCGGGAGGTCGCCCACCAGCAGTGGTCGCACCTCGCGCAGCTCGAGCTGGCGTCCCCACAGCGCGGTCAGGTAGCGCGTCATCGACATCGGCTGCGGCAGTCGATCGCCGGTGAAGCGAAGGCCGGCGCCGCCGGGTCCCCGCCCCACCACGCTGTCTGCGCCGTTGAGCAGGTGGTAGCCGCGCGGCGCGTCGAAGGCGAGGCGCAGCGGGGCGTGGACGAAGCGCCCGTCGCGCACGTAGCCGTCCTCGGGGCTGTCACCGTAGATCAGGCCATCGATCTTCGCGAGGTAGATCTCGGCCGCGACGATGGGATCGTCCACCCTGCGTGCGGTCGCCGTGCGCAGCGCCCGGCCCACGCGGTCGGCGGTGCGCGGATGGGACGAGAAGAAGTCGAAGCCGCCCTGTTGCGCGCTCGCGCCGACCAGACGCGCCTCGAGATCGGCATGCGCCTCGAGCTTGCGCAGGAAGCTCGCGGCGGCGCGCGGCTCGAACCCGGCCCGCGCCATGAACTCGATGCCGAGCTGATCGGCCTCGTACTCGTCGTCGCGCGAGTACGCGCTCAGCAGCGCCGCGGCGCCGAGCTGCCCGGCCTGCATGGCGGCCTGACTGCCGGTCACCGCGCCGAGCACGAGCAGGCCGATTCCGGCCAGGGTGCCCCCGGCCTGGCGCTGCGCGCCGTGGCGGGCGACCACGTGCCCGATCTCGTGGCCGATGACGCCCGCGATCTCGGCCTCGGTGCTGGCGAGTGCCAGCAGCCCGCGCGTCACGTAGACGTAGCCGCCGGGCAACGCGAAGGCGTTGACCACGGGGCTGTCCAGGACGGTGAACCGGAACTGCAGATCCCGCCGCCCGGTCGTGCGCGCGAGGAGCTGACCGATGCTGTCGACGTACCTGGTCAGCGCCGGGTCGGCGTACTCGCCGCCGAACTGGGCGACGATCTTCGCGTGCTCCTCGGCGCCGACCTGCTTCTCCCGCTCCGGGGACATGAACAGGTCGAGGAGTCCCTGTGCGTTGGTCCCGTGGGGTGCAGCGGCGAGCGTGAGCACCAACAGGGCGAGCGACAGCACGCGGGCGGCGACGCGGCGAGGAGCAGTCTGCGAGGTGTCGGCGAGAGGCGCCGAGTGGGCCGGCGCCGAGCGCGAGGTCATTGTCATCGGGACGTCGAATTCCGACCGCGTCGCGGGTCGCGACTCATTCGTTGGACCCGCCGTCGGCGACGCGGTTCGGCTACTGCGCGACGCAGCTCAACTCGTCGGCGACGTTGCCGGCATCGCGCAGCAGGCGCGGGTCGGTGAGCTCGAGCGTCGGGTTGATGTTGAGACGGTCGAGGATCTGCCAGTCCTGCATCGTCGTGCGCGTGATCGCCTGATCGTCGGCCACCACGGTCTCGCCGAACGCCACGTCCAGCTGCTCGTTGGTGCCCTCGCGCTGAACCACGACGTGGTCGCCCTCGCGGTTGATCGAGGTCCACAGCGCCGGGCGTGGCTCCTCCTGGGTGGCCGCGAGGAGGTTCGGGTCGACCTCGATGGTCTCGGGCGGCGGCGGCAGCTCGCGCAACAGCGCCGGCGGCAGGGTCACCCCGAACTGGGGCACGGCCATGCCCGGGCCGAGGAAGCCGATGCCGTTCGTCGGCACACGGACCTCGTTGCCGTCACCGAGCAGGAAGAACAGCTGGCCCTCGCCGCGCAGCGCCACGAACAGGCCGTTGGGGGTGGGGCCCGCCTGGGTGCGAATCATCGACGGCTCCGGGCGCGGATCGGTGCGCCAGCCGAGCCGCGTGGCGCCGTCGGTACCGATGCTCGCCGAGCCACCGGCCCCACAGTCGCCCGAGCACAGGACGTCGAAGCTGGTGCCCCGCACGCCGATGGTGGCCACCGGTGTGGCGAGCTTGAAGCTGTCGGGGCGGGCCCGCGCGATGAGACCGGACACCGCGCGCAGGCCGCCACGCAGCAGCCGCAGCAACGCGCTCGAGTTCTCGGGACGCTCCGCGTCGTAGGTGTGGCGATCGATCTGGAATCGGGTGCTCGGCTGTAGCGAGATCCGGCTGCGGTCACGGAACGCCAACACCACCTGGCCGTTCGCCTCGGTCTCGACCGTGTCGCCCTCGTGGAGTGGTCCACCCACCGCGAGGGGGCGCTCGCGCCCGGTCGCGCCGACCACGCGTACCGTTCCGCGCACGAACGCGGCGCGTCCGACCACCATGGCGGGGCGCGACTCCGGAGTCTCGCCACGCTGGGCCAGGGCGCTCGCCTCGCGCGCGCAGTCGTCGGTGCAGAGGCGGGCGGAGAAATCCGTGCCGCGCACCCCGATGGTCGCCACCGGGGTGGCGAGACGGAACGATTCCGGGCGGCGCTGGGCGATGAGCCCGGTCACCGCACGCAGACCGCCCTTGAACAGGCGCATGAACAGGCTCTCGCGTCCCGCTTCCTGTCCGTAGCCCTCGACCGTGAACACGGTATCGGGGCGCAACGTCACCTTGGTGCCGTCGTCGAAGTGGACGATGGCGAGGCTGCGCTTGCCGAGGGTGAGCACGTCGCCCTCGAAGATCGGGGTGCCGTTGCCCAGCAGCCTGACCTGCCCCTCGCGCTCGGCCACCGCGGCGCCGCGCGCGTAGGCGGTGGCGCCGACCTTGGTCGCGGCGAGGGCCGAGGTGGCGAATCCCATGGTCGCCAGGCCCGATGCGAACAGGACCGACGCCGCCAAGGCGCATGCCGCCAGCACGCGCCGGCCGGTGCAGTTGAGCTTGTCCACGCGCGTCCTCGGACTCCCCGCGCCGGCCGGCCAGGCCAGCTTCTTGTTGATCTTCGCTCCGACGATCACCCCATCCCGGGCGGCATCCCGGGACCGGGGCTCAGTATCGAACCAGCACGTTCAGATGCCCGCGGGCGTCCTCGTCGCGGCGCGCCGTGCCCTCGAGCACCTTGCCGACGTCGAGACTCACCGCGACGCGGTCCTTGTACTGCCAACGCACGCCGACCCCCGTGCTCGCCAGCGCATCACGCGACGTGATACCCGGATTCGGCCGCTTGAGCTTGACGCTTCCGGTGTCGACGAAGAAGAGGAATCGCAGATCGGTCCCCGCCGGAGGCGGCGCCCACAGCTCGAACGAGCCGCGCACGCCGTCGTCACCCGAGATCTGGCGCTCGTCGAAGCCGCGCACGGAGCTCGCGCCGCCCAGTCCGAACTGCTCGCCCGGGATCAACTCCTCGTTGGCGAGCTGGCCGTCGAAGATCGCGCGCAGCGCCCATTCGGCCGGCAACAGCACGTCGAAGGTGAGGCCGCCGCGGAACACGTCCCAGTGCGTGTCGGCGCCGGCCCGGTTGGCACGGTAGGCGGCGCCCTTGTTGCCGCCGCCGGACATCGTGTTGCGCGAGTAGCTGGCCCGGAATGTCGTCGACCAACCATCCCCGGCATACTCCCCCGAGTATCCGAGCGTCACCGGGCGGCTGCGTGCATCGACGCCGAGGTTCGCGCCGAAGGCGACGATCTGGTTGTCGAACAGCTTGTCGTCGAGAGCGACCGTCACGCGATGGTGCACGCCGTTCCAGCGTGGCAGGACGTGCTCGTACGAGATCCCGGCGAATCGCCCGCGGCCGCTGACGTCGAACGTGTTCAGCACCGTCCCGGTGTCCACGTCGGAGCGGACGTAGTAGGCGCTGATCGAGCCACCGTGGCCGTAGAGCGGGATTCGGTAGGCGACCGCCGCCTGCTTGACCTGCGCGGCGTGGCCGGGGGAGGTGACGTAGTTGACCAGCAGGGTGTGATCGCGGTCGAAGAGGTTGGTCGCCTGCGCCCCGATGCCCATCCGCAGCGGCCCGGTCGACGCCGTGCCGGTGTTGTTGAGCGTGGCGAAGGCGCTGTAGGGCAGCCGGTCCTCGACCTGCACGTCAGCCTCGAGCGTCTCCGGCACGGTGTCGCTCTCGCGGAACCGCACCGCGATCTGCTTCGAGGGGTTTGCGTTGGCGAGATCGAGATCGCGGTAGAGCGCACGCGTCGACGGCACCGCCCCGGTGCGCAGCGAGGGCACGCTCGCGAGCACGTTCTCCTGCGAGAAGTGCTCGTTTCCGCGCACCGTGACCGAGGACAGCTCGAAGGCCTTGACCTCGAGGCGGACCGTGCCGCCTTCCAGCGTCTGCGGCGGGAGGATTACCCGGTAGAACGAGAAGCCGCGGTCGCGGAGCTCGGCCTCGAGCGCATCGGCAGCGGCGAGCAGGCCGTCCACCCCCGACTGCGCCCCGACGTAGTCGCCGAGCACCGCATTGGTGCGCTCGGCGGATAGCGGGTTGTCGCCATCGACCTCGAAGCGGTCGACGCGAAACGTCGGCGCCGCCGGGGGCGACTGGGCAATGAGGTGTGGCGCGGCGAGCAACAATGCCAGCGCGAGCATGGCCTCGAACGGCCGACGGCGGATGCCCCCCCTCATCGCACGACTCCCCGGCGCGGCGGCACCGGCCAGGGCGCCGGCGCCAAAGTGTTGATCCAGGCCGATGACCGAAGATGGTAGCACAGCGGCCGGCCGGAATCGGCAGTGTATCCTCGCCGAGGCTCGCGTGGTGCGTGCGGTGCGTGCTCAACGCCACCCTGCGGGTTTAGAATGTCGCGAGCACCAGCGAGGACGGCGTCATGCGGAATCGGGTTGCTCTGTCGCTCGGGATCTCCATCGGTCTGCTCGCCGGTGGAGCGGCATCCGCCAACCCGCAGGGTCCGAGCGTCGCTCACGGGCAGGCGAGCTTCGCCAGGCCGTCGTCCGGTCAGCTCGACGTGACGACCACGCCGAACGCCATCATCAACTGGTCGAGCTTCTCGATCGCACCCCAGGAGACGACACGTTTCCTGCAGCAGAGCGCCTCCAGCGCGGTGCTCAATCGTGTCGTCGGCGGCGGCATGTCGGACATCCAGGGCCGTCTGCAGTCGAACGGGCGCGTCTTCCTCATCAATCCGCACGGCGTGGTGTTCGGGCCGAACGCGGTGGTCGACACCGCCGGTCTCGTCGCCTCCTCGCTCGGCATCACCGACGCCGACTTCCTCGCCGGACGCCTGCGCTTCGATGCCGGCCCGAATGCGGGCGCGGTGGTGAACCGCGGCTACCTGCGCGCCGGCGCCGGCGGCGAGGTCGTGCTGCTCGCGCCGGACATCGAGAACAGCGGGCTCATCCGCGCCGACGGCGGGCGACTGTTGCTCGCCGCCGGGCGCAGCATCACGCTCGCGAGCCTCGGCGGCGGGGATGTCGAGGTCGAGGTACGCGCACCAGAGGACGAGGTGCTGAATCTCGGCGATCTCATCGCGCGCGGCGGCGCGGTCGAGGTGCTGGCGTCGACCATTCGCTCGAGCGGTCTGGTCTCCGCCGACAGTGTGCACGTCGGCGAGGACGGTCGAGTCGAGCTCCGCGCGAGCCGTGACGTGGTGCTGGCCCCGGGTAGCCGCACCGTGGCGTCGTCGAGCGTCGGCTCCGACGGCGGCCGGGTGGACATCGCGGCCGGCGGATTCGTCGCGCTCCAGGGCGAGACCCGGGCCGACGGCGAGCGCGGTGGAGCGGTCACCGTGCGTGCCGACCGCGTGCTCGCCACCGGCGCCACCTCCGCCGACGGCAGTGCCGGCGGTGGCACGGTCTCGGTGCAGGCGACGGGGCGCGTCCTCGCCACCGCCGAGGCGAGCTTCTCCGCCCGCGGCGGTGTCGCCGACGGCGGCACCGTCGACGTCCGCGCCGGCGGCGCCCATTACACGTCCGCGGCCCACGACGCGAGCGGCGCTCGTGGTGGCGAGGTCCGCATCCTGGGCGACGACGTCGCCGTTGCCGGGGCGCGCGCCAGTGCCAGCGGACCGCTCGGTGGCGGGCGAGTGCTGGTCGGCGCCGGCCGTTCCGGGGGGGAGGGGCTTCCGGTGGCGTCGCGCACGCGGGTCTCGGCCGCCACCGAGCTTGCCGCCGATGCGACCGTTCGCGGCGACGGCGGCGAGGTGGTCGTCTACGGCCTCGACGCGGTGCATCTCGAGGGCGCGGTGTCGGCCCGCGGTGGTGCGCTGTCCGGTGACGGCGGCCTGATCGAGCTCTCCTCCCACGGCGAGATGGTGAACCTCGCCACGCTGGATCTCGACGCGCCGGCGGGCACCGACGGCACCTTCCTCATCGATCCGCGCCAGATCGTCCTGCAGCCGGGCGGCGGCGGTGGCGGGGCCATCGGTGCCGGCGTGGTGGGCATCCTCGATCCGAATCCCGGGGCGGGCGATCAGTTCGGCGCCGACACCCAGTCCTTCTTCCCCGATCGGTTGGTGGTCCTGGACCCGAACGACGACCTGGCGGGCACCGATTCCGGCGCCGTCTACATGTTCGACGTCACCACCGGGGCGCTCGAGTCGGCGCTGGTCGGCGGCCAGGCCGGAGACCGCATCGGCGAGAACGGGCTGCTGTTCGTGAGTGGTGGTTACTACGTGAGCAGCCCCTCGTTCGGCGGTGGTCGTGGTGCCCTGACCTTCGGCACGCAGTCGAGCCTGCCCTCGGGCGTGGTGTCCGCCACCAACAGCCTGGTCGGCGCCGGTGCCGGCGACGCCGTCGGCAGTGGCGGATTCACCTTCATCAGCGGCAGCTCGAACTTCCTGATCTCGTCGCCGGAGTTCGGCGGTCAGGCCGGTGCCCTCACCCTGGCGACGCCGGGCGTCGGGCTGACCGGCGTGGTCTCGACCAGCAACAGCCTGGTCGGCGCGAATCCCGGTGACCGCCTCGGCAGCGGTGGCATCGTGCAGCTCTTCCAGGGCGATGCGCTGGTGCTGTCGCCGCAATTCGCGAGCGGCGCCGGTGCGGTCACCCTCTACGACGGAGCGACCGGCCTCACCGGCGTGGTCGGGAGTGGCAACAGCCTGGTCGGTGCCGCCGCCGGCGATCAGGTCGGCAGCGGCGGAACCAGCACCCTCGGCAACTTCGGCTCCGGTCGATACATGGTCCGCAGCCCGCTCTTCGGCGGCGGGCGCGGTGCGGTGTCGTTCGGCGATGCCGCCGGCGGTGGGGTGAGCGGGGTGGTGTCGGCAGCCAACAGCCTGGTCGGTGCGAGCGCCGGCGACGGTCTCGGTGGTGGCTCCGAGGTGACCATCAACAGCTCGACCGGTGACCGCCTGCTGCGCACCGCGGCGTTCGACGGCAACCGTGGCGCGATCACGTTCTTCAGCGGCACCGCGGGTCGCACCGGCACCCTCGGCGCGGCGAACAGCCTGGTCGGACCCGCTCCGGGCGCCGACCTCGTGGGCAACTCGAGCATCCAGGTCCTCGGCAGCGGGAACTACGTGGTGAGCGCGCCCGGGCTGGACCTGGGTGCAGCGGTCGATGCCGGCGCGGTCAGCTTCGGTGACGTGTCGGCCGGTGGCGCGGTCGGCGTGGTGTCGGCGGCGAACAGCCTCGTCGGCACCGCCACCGGCGACCGTATCGGCGGCAGCGGCGTCCAGGATCTGAGCGGCGTGTACGCGGTGCTGAGCCCGGACTTCTCCGGCGGCACCGGCGCGGTGACGATCGCCGATTCCGACGCCGGGGTGAGCGGTGCGGTCTCGTCCGCGAACAGTCTGGTCGGCGCCGCGGCCGGCGACCGCGTCGGCAGCGGCGGGCTGCGCGAGATCGACTTCGGGGCGGCCTACGCGGTGTTCTCGCCCGAGTTCGGTGGCGCCGGCGTCGCCGCCGACGCACTCGGCGCGGTGACGGTGTTCGGCATCGCGTCCGCGCCGATTGGCGTCGTGTCGTCGGCCAACAGCCTCGTCGGCGGGCAGGCGGGCGACCGCGTCGGCAACGGCGGCCTCGACCGCCTCGACTTCTCCGGTACCGGTGTGATCAGGAGTCGGGACTTCGCCTCCGGCGCCGGCGCACTCACCTTCGTGAGCGGCGTCGCGCCGTTCCCGGTCGGTGTGGTCGACGCGACCAACAGCCTGGTCGGTTCGGCCCCTGGCGACAGCATCGGGAACAGTCTGCTCAGCTCGATCGGCAGCTCCGGCGTGTTCGCGGCGCGCAGCGTCGCCTTCGGTGGCGGGGCCGGTGCGGTGACCACCTTCGATTCCGCGACCGGAAGCGGGCTCGTGGGGACCGTCTCGGCCACGACCAGCCTGGTCGGCGCCGCGCCCGGTGACAGCGTCGGCAACGTGATCCGGACGCTCGACAGCTCGTCTGGCGACTACCTCGTGCTGAGTCAGTCGTTCCAGGGGGGCACCGGCGCGATCACCTTCGTGCCCGGTGCGACCGGGCGCACCGGCGTGGTCGATGCCACCAACAGCCTGGTCGGGGCCGATGTCGGCGATGCGGTCGGGACCTCGTTCAACGTCACCGTGCTCGGCAACGGGAACTACGTGGTTCGGATCCCCACCTTCGACAATGCTGGCCTGGTCGACGCCGGCGCTATCGTGTTCGGCGACAGTGCTGCCGGTGGCGCGGTGGGCGTCGTCTCCAGCGCCAACGCGATCGTCGGTGGCGCGGCCGGCGACCGGGTCGGCAGCGGGGTGATCCTGGACCTGGGAGACATCTTCTCCGTGGCCAGCCCGTTCTACGGCAGCGCCGGCGGCCCGAGCAGCGCCGCGAAGGGCGCGATTACCTTCGGTGACTCGAGCACCGGCATCCCGTCCGGCGCGATCGGCGGCACCAACAGCCTGGTGGGCGCGGTGGCCGGCGACCAGGTGGGTAGCAGCGGCATCTTCCAGATCGGCGGCAGCGGAAACTTCCTGGTGCGCAGCCCGCAGTACGACGGCGGTGCCGGCGCGGTGACCTTCGTCGACGGGCTCCTCGGCGTGCGTGGCATCGTCAGCGCGACCAACAGCCTGGTCGGCGCGGCACCGGGCGACGGTGTCGGCAGCAGCACGCCGCAATTCGTCGACTTCTCGAGCAGCGACTCGGTGCTGGTCACCAGCGGCTTCGGCGGTGGTCGCGGCGCGGTGACCTTCATTCCGGCCGCCACCGGGATCACCGGCGTGGTCGGGGCGACCAACAGTCTCGTGGGAGCGGCTGCCGGCGACGCCGTGGGTAGCGGGGGTATCGACACCCTCGGCACTGGCGACTATCTGGTGCAGAGCCCGCTGTTCTCCGGCGGACGCGGGGCGGTGACGGTCGGCGATCCGGGCGCAGGTGGTGCGCGCGGCGTGGTGTCGACCGCGAACAGCCTGGTCGGCGCGACCACCGCCGACGCCATCGGCTCGGGACAGGTCCGCGAGTTCGGCGGCGGAACCTACGTCTACGGCTCGCCCGGTGCGCTCGGCGGTCGCGGCGCGGTGACCTTCGGTGACGCGTCCGGGCTTCCCACCGGCACCGTCGGCGCGGCGAACAGCCTGGTCGGCGCGACCGTCGGTGACGCCGTCGGCGCGAGCATCAGCTCGAACATCTTCTTCCTGAGCGGTGACGCTCTGGCCCTGCGTACGCCGGGCTTCGGCGCCGGGGCCGGCGCGATGACCTTCGGCTCCCGCTCCGCCGGATTCGGGACCGGAACGATGTCGTCGGCCAACAGCCTCGTCGGCGCCAATCCCGGCGACTCGGTCGGTAGCAGCGGCTTCTCCTTCCTCACCTCGACCGAGGCGTTGTTGCAGTCGCCGCTGTTCAACGCCGGTGCCGGCGCATCGACCCTGATCGCGGACGTCACCGTCGGGCTCACCGGGGTGGTCGGTGCCGGCAACAGCCTGGTCGGGGCGAACGCGGGAGATGGCGTCGGCTCGGTGTCGCCTGCGTTCCTGCCCAACGGGCGTGTGGCGTTGCGCGCGCCGAACTTCGACGGTGGTCGCGGCGCGGTGACCGTCGGCACCATCGGCGCGATGCCGGTCGGGATCGTCTCGACCGCGAACAGCCTGGTCGGTGCGTCGGCCGGCGATCGCATCGGTGATTCCGTCTCGACCAACTTCCTGACCGGCGAGTACGTGGTGCGCAGCACCACCTTCGGCGGTGGTCGTGGCTCGGTGACGGTGGGAAGCGTCGACGCCCCGACCGTCGGCGTGGTGTCGTCGGCCAACAGCCTGGTCGGCTCCGCGGCGGGGGACAGCATCGGAAGTGGTGGGGTGCAGAACCTCTCCAATGGGAACTACGCGGTGATCAGCCCGCAGTGGAACGGTGGTCGCGGCGCGGTGACCATCCTCACCGACGCCACTGGAAACGCCGGTGTGGTCTCGGGTCTGAACAGCCACGTCGGCGAGGCCGCTGGCGACGGTGTCGGCTCTTTCGGGGCGCAGACCCTGAGCACCGGTGACCTGCTGGTACGCGCACCGTTCGCCGACCGTGGCGGGCTGGTCGACGCCGGTCGAATCGACATCGTGTCGGCCGCCGGCGTGACCTCCGACGTCGGTAACATCTCGTTCGCCGATCGCTCGGGCGAGACCGTCACCCTCGGTGTCGGCACCATCGCCTCCTTCCTCGCCTCCGGCGCCGGGCTCGTGCTGCAGGTCAACAACGACATCCTCATCGACGCTGGCGCGGACATCATCGGCGCCGGCACCGGTGGCCTCACGCTGCAGGCCGGGCGCAGCGTCGTGATCGAGGGCGACATCGTCGTCGCCGGCCCACTGGTGATCATCGCCAACGACGTCGGCGCGCCGGGCATCAACCCGGCGGAACGCGACGTCGGCCCCGGCGACGTCGAGATCCGCGCGTCGATCGTCCAGGGCTCGACGGTCCAGATTGCCGGCTCGAACGTCCTCATCCAGGGAGGCAGCGCGGCGGCGGTGGTGAGCACCGACGGCCCGATCGACATCGTCGCCGGCACGCCGCTGCTGCCGGGCACGCTGACCCTGGTGGCGGGGGCGAGTGAGGACTCCGATGCGCTCATCGTGGCCCAGGACGGGGACGGGATCGTCAACCTCGCCTACGGCGCGTGCATCGGTTGCGAGACCCTCGGCACCAGCTCCGAGCAGTTCCTGTTCGATGCCCCGCTCGAGAACGCGCTGTCCGACGTCGGCATCTATGCCAGTCAGGTCACCGCGCTGTTCTTCCCCGGGATTGGCGCGGGCGAGGGCGGTCTCGACCTCGAGGAGGCGATCCGCGTGATCATCGCCACCACCGAGAACGGCGCCACCGATTCCGAGTCGGAGGAAGAGCGCGAAGAGCTCGCGCGGGCCGACGAGGAGAAGAGCGAGGACGAGAGCGGTCAGGACGCGACGCGCCAGTGTAGTTGAGGCGCGTCGTCTGTGAGATTCGGCCGGGCGGAGCCGACCGCCCGGTGTGCGTTCGCGGTGCGCGTCGGACATCGCCTGCAACGCCATGGTGCACTGCGCAATTCCCTGCTCGACGATTGCGCCTGGCGCGCTTGAATCGCCGGGTGGCCTTCCATAAGCTTGCCCGGCGCTCGAGTAGCAATTCGGCGTCGAGCGGAGGGGAGGAGGATCGATGATGTTGCGCAACCCCACGATGAGGGTCGTGGCCGCCGCAGTGGTGTCCGCGCTCAGCACGACGGCCTGGGCGGCCTGGGAGTGTCCGAACAAGGGCGGCGATCTGGTCTTCGGTCAGGAGGCCAAGGTCAACAGCCTCGACATGCACGCGAGCTCGACGATCTCGACGCGAAACATCGCGATGCACCTCTTCGAGGCGCTGATGACGCGTGACGAGGACAACAACCCGATTCTCGAGCTGGCGGAGTCGGTCACCGAGAGTGACGACCGGCTGAAGTACACCTTCAAGCTCCGTGACGGGATCAAGTTCCACAATGGCAAGACCATGTCGTCCGCCGACGTGGTTGCCTCGTTCGACCGCTACAACAAGCTCGGCATCGAGAAGGTCATCCTCGCCAACGTGGCCTCGTGGGAGGCGCCCGACGCCTCGACCTTCGTCATCAACATGAAGAAGGCGCAGCCGACCTTCCTGGAGGATCTCTCCTCGTTCAGCGTGCCGATCGTCATCGTCCCGGCCGAGAACGCGACCGCCGAGGCGCTGAAGCTCGAGCCGGTCGGTACCGGTCCCTTCAAGTTCGTCGAGTTCATCGCCGACAGCCACGTCAAGGTCCAGCGCTTCGACGACTACAAGCCCAACACCGCGTACGAGAACCGCACCGGTTTCGGCGGCTACAAGCTGGCGTGTCTCGACTCGGTGACCTTCCGCATCGTGACCGAGCCGGGCTCGCGGGTGGCCGGTCTCGAGACCGGTGAGCTGCAGGCGGTCGAGGACGTGCCCCAGGCGAGCGTGCCGCGGCTGAAAGAGAACAAGAGCATCACCATCGTTCCCTACGAGAACTTCTGGATCCACATCGCGAACCCGAACTTCGCGAAGCCGCCGACCGACAACGCGTTGGTGCGCCGCGCGATCCAGACCGCGCTCGACATGGACGAGATCATGGAGGCGGCCACCGACGGCGCCTACAACACCAACTTCGGCTTCCAGACGAAGAACCGCGCCGTCTACTCCGACGCCGGCAAGGAGTTCTTCAATCTGAAGGATCCGGAGAAGGCGAAGGCGCTGCTCAAGGAGGCGGGTTACAAGGGCGAGGAGCTCGTCCTGCTCACCAACAAGGACTACACCTCGATGTACAACGCAGCGCTCGTGATGAGCGAGCAGCTGCAGGCCATCGGGATGAACGTCAAGCTGCTGGTGCAGGACTGGCCGGCGACCATCGCGACGCGCAACAAGGCGCACGACGAGTGGAACTACCACTTCACCGGCTGGGGCACCAACACCTCGCTCGGTTACCTCGCGGTGTTCAAGTTCCTCGCGCAGCCTCGTCCGATCTACAACTTCAAGGACCCGACGGCATCGGACAAGGTCTTCGACGCGGCCTATGACGACATGCTCAACAAGCCGACGTTCGAGGAGCGCAAGGAGGCCTTCGCGCGTGTGCAGTATCGCGTGATGGAGAACGGCCTGGCGTTGCCCTTCGGCTGGCTCACCAAGAACCAGGCGACGCGGTCCAACGTGCACAACTTCGTGCCGTTCCGCATCCCGCGGATGTACAACGTCTGGATGGACAAGTAGGTCCCGCCCGCCGGTGCCGGCCATCACAGGCCGGCACCGGCCCGTTCGAGTGCGAGCGGCCCGGACCAACGGGCCGCCTGGCTCCGAGTGCGCCATCGAGCCGCGGGACCCGTCTCAATGATCCGGTACATCATCAATCGGCTTCTGATCTCGATTCCGGTCCTGTTCCTGGTCAGCCTCATCTCGTTCTCGATCATGCAGCTCGTGCCGGGCGACCCGGCGGTGCTGATCGCGGGCCTGTCGGCGACCCCCGCCGAGGTCGAGCAGGTGCGGATCCAGCTCGGTCTGGACAAGCCGTTCCACGTGCAGCTCCTGAGCTGGTACGGGAACATGCTCGATGGCAACCTCGGTACGTCGTTGCTTCTCGGCCGTGACGTGTTGGAGGTCACGCTGGAGCGCCTCCCGGTCTCGTTCTCGATCGCGCTCTATGCCTTGGTGCTCACGGTCGCGGTCGGGATCTTCAGTGGAATCGTGGCGGCCTTGCGCCAGAACACGTGGGTCGATCAGATCGTGATGACCATCGCGCTGGTCGGCGTCAGCCTGCCGAACTTCTGGCTGGCGTTGATGCTGGTGATCTTGTTCGCGGTGCAACTCGGCTGGCTTCCCTCCAGCGGCTACGTCGACTTTCGCGAGGACCTCGTCGGTTGGTTTCAGGCGGCGACGTTGCCGGCGGTGTCGCTGGCGATGCTGCAGATGGGGCTGCTCGCGCGCATCACCCGCTCGACGATGCTCGAGGTGCTCCGCCAGGACTACATCCGAACGGCGCGCGCGAAGGGTCTGCCCCACTACCGCGTGGTCGGCAAGCACGCGCTGAAGAACGTCATGATTCCCGTGATCACGGTGCTCGGCATCATCTTCAGCCTGTTGCTCTCGGGGTCGGTGGTGATCGAGACCATCTTCTCGATTCCGGGGATGGGGTCGCTGCTCGGCTCGTCGATTCTCCGTCGCGACTACCCGGTGATTCAGGGGGGGCTGCTGTTCGTGGCCACGATGCTGCTACTGCTGAACCTCGTCGTGGACGTGTTGTACGCGTACTTCGACCCTCGAGTGCGATACGACGATGGCGAGTAGCCCCGCCGCCGAGCCGAGCTCTGCCGCTGCGGCCGCGAGCGCGCGCCCGAAGCGTCGTCGCGGCAATCGCACCCTGCGTCGCCTGCTGCGGCACAAGCTGTTCGTGACCGGTGCGCTGCTGTTCGGCGTGGTGCTGATCGCGGCGCTCTGTGCCGACTGGCTGGTCGAGGTCGATCCCAACAAGATGTCGATGCGCAACAAGTTCAAGCCGCCCGGCCAGGAATGGGTCTTCGGGACGGACAACTTCGGGCGCAGTCAGTGGAGCCGGGTGATCGAGGGCGCGCAGCTCTCCCTGCTCATCGGTTTCGGGGTCGTGGTGTTGAATGCCGTCTTCGGCACCCTCATGGGTGCCGTCGCCGGATACTTCCGCAAGCTCGACAACGTGCTCATGCGCGTGATGGACGCGTTCATGGCGTTCCCGGTGATCCTGCTCGCAATCGGCATCACCGCCGCCCTCGGGCCCGGATCGATGAATGCGGTGATCGCGCTGGCGGCGGTGTACACCCCGCGGACCGCACGCATCGTGCGTGCCTCGGTGCTGGTGGTGCGGGAGACGCAGTTCGTGGAGGCCGCGCGGGCGATGGGGGCGACCCACGCCCGGATCATCCTCAAGCACGTGTTGCCGAACTGTCTGGCGCCGCTCATCGTGCAGCTCACCTTCATCTTTGCCTACTCGGTGCTGTCGGAGGCGGTGCTCAGCTTCCTCGGGCTGGGCGCCGAGCCGCCCACGCCGACCTGGGGCAACATCATCTCCGAAGGGCGCCAGTACATTCGCGAGGCGCCGTGGATCACGCTCATACCCGGGCTCACGCTCGCGATGACCGTGCTCGGTCTCAATCTCCTTGGCGACGGCTTGCGTGACGTGCTCGACCCGCGCCTCAAGGTCCAGCAGTAGAGCGGGGCGAACATGAGCGCGTTGCTGACGGTGCGCGATCTGCGTACCGAGTTCCGGACCGAGGACGGGATCTTCGCCGCGGTCGACGGAGTGGACTTCGAGCTCGCCGCCGGTGAGGTGCTCGGGATCGTCGGCGAGTCCGGCTCCGGCAAGAGCGTGACCGCGCTCTCCATCCTGGGGCTGATTCCGAGCCCGCCGGGACGGGTGGCGCGCGGCGAGATCCTGTTCGAGGGGCGGGACCTGCTCAAGCTGCGCGAGCGTGAGATGCGCGCGGTCCGCGGCGCCGACATCTCGATGATCTTCCAGGAGCCGATGACCTCGCTGAATCCGGTGTTCACCATCGGCGACCAGATCGTCGAGACCATTCGGTTCCACGAGAGTGTGAGTGTGGCCGCGGCGCGGGCCCGCGCGGTGGAGTTGCTCGAGTTGGTGGGGATTCCATCACCGCGCGAGCGGTTGTCGGAGTATCCGCATCAGCTCTCGGGCGGCATGCGCCAGCGCGTGATGATCGCGATCGCGCTGTCGTGCCAGCCGAAGCTCCTGCTGGCCGACGAGCCGACCACTGCGCTCGACGTCACCATCCAGGCCCAGATCCTCGATCTCCTGCGGCGGCTGCAGGCGGAGCTGGGAATGGCGGTGATCATCATCACCCACGACCTCGGGGTGGTCGCGGAGTTCGCCCAGCGCGCGATCGTCATGTACGCGGGGAAGGTCGTCGAGCACGCCACGGTCGAGGAGCTGTTCGAGCGTCCGCTTCACCCGTACACCGAGGGGTTGCTGGCGAGCCTGCCGGTGTTGGACGAGGACCAGAATCGACTGCAGGCCATTCCCGGAGTGGTTCCCAGTCCGTTCGACCTTCCGCCCGGATGTCGTTTCAGTCCGCGCTGTCAGTATGCACGGCCGCCCTGTCTGGCGGGGGAGCCGGCGCTCATGCGTCGGGACGGTCGCGACGTCGCCTGTATCCGCCACCAGGACTACCGGCTTCCCGGTGGCTGAGCGGCGAATCGAGATGCAGGGTCACGCGGGTATGGCGCGAGCCTCGGTGGCACGGTGCGCGCGAGCGGCGCCGGCGGACGCCACCGGTGGCGCGAGGAGAGATGACGATGGCGGGTGAGGACGATGTCCTGGTCGAGGTGACCGGGCTGCGCAAGCACTTCGCGCTCACACGCGGTGTCGGCTTCGTCAAGGAGACGCGCGTGGTGCACGCGGTCGACGGCGTGGACCTGACCATCCGGCGCGGGCAGACCCTCGGTCTCGTCGGAGAATCCGGCTGCGGCAAGACCACCACCGGGCGCCTGTTGCTACGGCTGCTGGAGCCGACCGAGGGCACGATTCGATTCGGTGGGGAGGAGATCCAGACCCTCGACGGCGACGCCATGCGCGCGCTGCGCCGGAAGATGCAGATCATCTTCCAGGATCCGTACAGCTCGCTGAATCCTCGCATGACGGTGCAGGAGATCATCGCCGAGCCGCTGCTGATCCACGGCGTCGGCACGCCGGCCGAGCGTGCCCGGCGGGTGGAGGAGTTGTTGGCGGTGGTCGGTCTCGCGCCCTACCACGCCGATCGCCATCCGCACGAGTTCAGTGGTGGCCAGCGTCAGCGCATCGGAATCGCGCGGGCGCTCGCGCTGAACCCGGAGTTCATCGTCTGCGACGAGCCGGTCTCCGCGCTCGACGTCTCGATCCGTGCCCAGATCGTGAACCTGATGCAGGATCTCCAGGGCGAGTTCGGGCTCACCTACCTGTTCATCAGCCACGACCTCGCGGTGGTGCGCCACATCTGTGACTCGGTCGCGGTGATGTATCTGGGCAAGATCGTGGAGATCGCGACGAAGCACTCGCTCTACGCCCAGCCGCTGCATCCGTACACCCAGGCGCTGCTGGCGTCGATTCCGATTCCCCGCCCCGGACGCAAGCGCGCCGGGCCACTGATCACCGGTGACGTCGCGAGCCCGATCAACCCGCCTTCGGGCTGCCGTTTCCACACTCGTTGCCCGCTCGCCGAGGACATCTGCCGCCAGCGCGAGCCGAAGCTCGAGAGCTTCGCGCCAGGCCACCAGGTGGCCTGCCACCTCGTCCACCGCCCCACGGAAACCATCCAGTAGGGGCGGCCCGCCGTGGCCGCCCCGGGCGCCGGCGTACCCTATCGCCCCAGCGCGTACGCGCCTCGCCGGGGGTCGGCACCGGCGCGCAGCAGCCGGGGCGATTCTGCCACCTCGATCGCGCATACCGCACCGGCCTTGCGCGTCCACTCCGGCCACGACTCGACGTCGTGGCCGCGGGCACGAAGCCCGTCGTGCACTGCGGTGGGAATGCGCCCCTCGAGCGCCAGCAACCCCGGATTGCTCTCGAACGGGGCGAACGACGACGCGTAGGCGTAGGTCGCGAACCGTGGCGCCTCGATGGCGGCTTGCGGATCCATTCCATGGCAGACGATGTTGGCCAGGGTCTGCGCCATCGCCTGGATCTGCACGTCGCCTCCTGGCGTCCCGAACACGAGGTACGGCTTGCCGTCACGTAGGGCCAGGGCCGGGTTCGGCGTGAGGCGGGGCCGCTTGCCGGGAGCGACGCCGGACGGGTGGCGCGGGTCGGGGCGAGACTGACTGCCGCGCGACGAGGGGCAGAACCCGAAGCCGGGGATGACCGGGCTCTCGCTCGCGACGTCGCTCGGGGTAGCGGAGAAGGCGTTGCCGTCGCGGTCGACCACGCAGACGTACGAGGTGTCCCCGACCGAGGCCTCGACCGAGCCGCGGGGGCGGCTGTCGTGGGCGTCGGTCAGCGTGTCACCGGCGCCATCGGACCAGGACGGTGGCGTGTCGAGCGTCGCGAGGCCACGCAACGGATCCCCGGGTGGCGCGAAGCCGTCGAACGCCCGTGCCGGATCGAGCAGTGCCCGGCGCGCCTCGAGGTAGTCCGGCGCCAGCATCTCGGGCAGCGGTACGTCGAAGAACGCCGGATCGGCGACCCAGCGCTCGCGGTCGGCGAAGGCCAGCGCGAGCACTCCGGCGAAGGCGTGGACGTAGTCGAGCGAGTTGTGGCCCATGCCCTCGAGGTCGAGCCCGTCGAGCAGCGCGAGCGTCTGCGCGAGCGCCGGGCCCTGTGACCACGGGCCGCAGCAATGCACGTCGAGCCCGCGGAATCGTCCGACCACGGTGGGCTCGAGGCGCACCTTGAACGACGCCAGATCCTCGCGGGTCACCAGGCCGCCGTGGTCGCGATGGTAGTCGGCAATCGCCGCCGCGATGTCCCCGCGATAGAAGGCATCGCGCGCGGCGCGGATGCCGGCGATGCGCCCGCGCATCCCGTTCGCGCGCTCCTGGTCGATCATGTGCTGGATGGTCCGGCCGAGGTCGCGCTGCACGAAATGATCGCCCGGGCGCGGCGGGCGGCCACCTGGAAGGTAGATGGCCGCATTCTGTGGCCACCGGCGGTAGCCGGCCTCGTGGCCGGAGATGTACTCGCACATCCACTGATCGGCGGCGTACCCGTCGCGCGCCAGCCGCAGCGCGCCCTCGGCGACCTCGGCGAAGGTCATGGTCCCGAAACGCTCGAGCGCGGTGAGCCATGCGTCCGGCGCGGCGGGCATCACCGTGCGCAGGATGCTCTCCGGCATCGTGCCGCCGTGCTCGCGCATGAAGAGCTCCGGGTCCAGTGCCTTCGGCCAGGTACCGAGCCCGTCGATCGACACCACCTGGCCGGTCTCGGCCATGCGCACGATGATCGGGGCGACGCCGGCGAAGTTGACCAGATCGCTCTGCACCACGCCGAGCGCCATCCCGGCGGCGACACCCGCGTCGACCGCGTTTCCGCCGCCCTCGAGCACGGCGTAGCCGACCTGGGAGGCGAGGTAGTGGCCGGCCGACAGCGCGTGCTCGGTGGCCATGATGACGGGGCGGTGTGCGTGCATCGTGCGAGCTCCGCGGTTGACGATGATGTGGCCTCGGTGTCCGGGGCACCGCGTGCGCGGCCCTCGCCCACGCTCGGTCGCGCCGCGCCGGACCGACTCGCCGATGGTACACCGGCGCACGGGGGCTCGCGGCGCCACCGGCACGCCGCAGCCCGACGGGAGTCGGTGGTGATGCACCGGGTGGCGATTTGGCGTAGAAGGCGGGGTGTCGGAGGACCTCCGGGGCAACGCATGCGTTACCGGCTGAGCTGGCGTGACAACGACGACCGACTGGACACCGCGCTGGCCGCGAATCGGCTGCTCGCTCGTGGTCACACCGTGTGGTGGTGCGCCGAGGGCGCGGACGCGCTCGAGGCGGGGGACTACGTCGTCGACTGTCCTCGCGCCGTCGCACAAGCTCTCGCCACCCTCGGGGTGCGCCTGAACTCGACCACCGAGGTGCCGCCGACGGCGCGGCCGCTCGCCCTGCCGCGTGTCGCGCTGCTCGGCGGCAGCGTCTCCGCCTATCCCTATGACGGCTACTACGCGTTGGTCCTCGCGCGGCTGGGGATGCCGTCCCGCTCGGTGAGCGGAGGCGACATCGCCGCCGGTGCGCTGCGTGACCGCGACCTGCTGGTGCTGCCGGGTGGCTTCTCCACCTGGGGCCTCGATGCGGGCGAGGACGCCCCCGGCGCCGACGCCGAGGTCCGGGCGCTGCTCGGTCGCGGGGGCGCGTGCATCGGATCCTGTGGCGGCGCGTTCTACCTGTCGAGCGGCCGTCCGGGCTGGACCGGGTCGGCCGGCGTCCTACCCCGAGTCACCCACGAGTACCTGCAGAGCGGGGTCGGGCTGGTCACGGTGCGGCTCGACGCCGCGCACCCGTTGCGTGCCGGGCTCGCCGAGGCGGTCGAGATGCCCTACTACCATGGTCCGGTGTGGGAGCCGGACGAGTGCGCGCGCGCCCCCGGGGTGAGTGTGGTGGCGCGGTTCCGCTCGCTGGGGCTCTCCGGGCGACTGTTCATCGACAATCCGCTCGACCAGGAGCGTTTCGCGCGTGAGGTCGAGGGCCGGGCGGCGATCCTCGCCAGCGCGGGGCCGCGCGGCCGGGCGGTGCTGTTCTCACCGCACCCGGAGATGGGCGACCTGGTGCGCAAGCATCTCGCCATCGACGGCTACGTGCGCCGCTACCTGCCGGTGCGCGGACCGGCGGTGCTCGACGCGACCCTGCGCCACTACCGACCGCTGGAGTCGCCGTCGTTTCGGCTGGTATCGAATGCGGTGCACTGGCTGGCGGCTCGGGCCGACGATGCCCCGGGGGCGGTGGCGCCACCCGCTCCCGCCGCGTCGGCACCGTGGGACGCGCTCGCCCGGCGACGGCGTGGGCTGGTCCCGCCGGCGGACGCCGATGCGGCGCTCGGCGCCTTGCTCGACGCCGAGATCGCTCGACTGGCGGCTCGCGCCGAGCGCGTGGAGCGAGCGATGGAGTCCGCGTTGGCGCGACCGCCGAGCGCGGCCGATACCGAGCTGCGTGCTGCCTGGCACGCGATGGCGCACGCAGCCGCCGCGCACCTCGCCCGCGCGCAGACCACGCCCGGCCCGCTCGCGCTCGGGCTGCTCGATGTGGAGACCCTCGTCTGCCTCGCCGAGGCCTGGCTACGCGCATTCGAGGTCGACGCCGCCCTCGACGCCGGGGCGAAGGCTCAGTCGTAGCCGGCTGGCCGCTCCCCGGTGGCGCCGAATGCGCGCTCGAGTGCGATGCCGGCGCGCAGCAGCGTTCCCTCGTCGAACAACCGCCCCCACAGCGTCACGCCGTAGGGCACGCGGTGGCGCGGCGCATCGGGGTCGACCGCCGTCGGTCGGGCGCCGATCGCGGTGATCGCAACTCGCGTCGGGGTGTGCACGAAGCCGGCGCGGACCGTCAGTGACGGGTGGCCGGTCATGTTGGTGGCGAGCTGGATGGTGGAGGCGAAGCTCGGCCCGAGCAGCACGTCGACCTCCTCGAAGATCGCGTGCAGCGCCTGCATGGCGAGTCGCCGCACCCGCTCACCCTGGATGTAGTCGATGGCGGTGAGGAAGCGGGCACGCCGGAAGCGGTTCGGCCACGCCTCGTCGTCCTGGCGCACCAGCTGGTCGTCGTCGCCGGACAGGGTCAAGGCCTCGAAGGCCGCCGCCGACTCCACCGACAGGGGCGTCCAAAGCGCGTCCCACGGCAGGTCGGGCCACTGGATCTCGCGTACCTCCATCCCCTCGGTGCGCGCGAAGTCGAGCGCCGCCCGGTCGAGCGCCTCGACGCCTTCCTCGTCGAGCCAGCGCGGGTCGTAGCCGACGCGGATGCCACGGGCGTCGCGCCGGGTGTCGATCTCGAGCGGGACGTCCAGCGAGCCGGGGTCGCCGGGGTCGTGCCCGTTGAGCGTGGCGAGCACCAGCGCGGTGTCCTCGGCGCTGCGGCAGATCGGGCCGATCTTGTCGAGCGACCAGCCGAGCGCCATCGCGCCGTTGCGTGGCACGCGGCCGAAGCTCGGGCGAAGCCCGGCGGTGCCGCAGCGCATCGACGGCGACACGATCGAGCCCATGGTCTCGGTCCCGATCGAGAACCCGACCAGCCCGGCGGCCGTCGCGGATGCAGAGCCCGCGCTCGACCCGGAGGAGCCCTCCTCGGTGTTCCAGGGATTGCGGGTGCGTCCGCCGAACCAGACGTCACCATAGGCGAGCGCGCCCATGGTGGTCTTGGCCACCAACACCGCCCCGGCGTCGGCGAGCCGGCGCACCACCCAGGCGTCGCGATCCGGTACGCGGTCCTTGAACGGCGTCGCTCCCCAGGTGGTGCGGATGCCGGCGGTGTCCAGCAAGTCCTTGGCGCCCCACGGCACACCGTGCAGAGGGCTGCGTCGGCGCCCGGCGGCGAGCTCGGCATCGGCGCGCGCCGCCTGTGCCCGGGCCAGCGCCTCGGTGCGGGTCACCACGCATTCGAGCCCCGGCCCGAGGCGGGTCAGCCGCTCCAGGTAGATCTCGGTCAGTCGGGTACTGGTGATCTCGCCGCGTCCGAGCCAGGCCGAGAGGGCGGTGAGCGGCGCGAACGCGATCGCCGTGTCGTCGGCGGGTAGCGGCCCCGGGTCGGACGGTCGAAACCGCACCACGCCGGTCGGACGATGCAGCCGGACCCCCGGCAGCCGCGGATCGAAGCTGCACGCCGGCACCAGCGCGTTGGGCAGCGGCTTGGCACGGTACGTGCGTGCACGATCGAGCAGCGGCGCGACGGTGGCGAGCACCTGCGTGCGCTCGGCCTCGGTGTACTCGACTCCGGCCAGTCTCTCGGCCGCCGCGATGGTGTCGTGGGTGATGGTGGAATCGGACATCCGGGGGCTCTCCGTGTTTGGCACGCGGCACGTCGACGGTGCGACGGTGCACCCTGGCGGTGCATGACATGGCTTGCCGTCGCGGGTCACAGAACCTTATGGTACGGCCCGGAGCCCGTCGGGGGCACGCCGGACCGGCGCCGGCCGCTCGAGTCCCTCGGGCGAGTCCGCCTCGAATCGGAGAACGGCCGATTGCAGACGCGTAGCAACGAATCATCCATCGGCGCCGCGCCGCTCCTCGACGTGCGCGATCTGAAGAAGCACTTCCCCGTGACCCGCGGATTCTTGCTGCAGCGCGAGATCGGACGCGTGAAGGCGGTGGATGGCGTGAGCTTCCACATCGCGCGGGGCGAGACGCTCGGGCTCGTCGGCGAATCCGGCTGCGGCAAGACCACCATCGGGCGCTGCATCCTGAAGCTGATGGATCCGACCGATGGCAGCATCGTGTTCGACGGCGAGGACGTCACCTCGCTCGACCGGCAGGGCATGCGCGCGTTTCGCCGCCGCGTGCAGGCGATCTTCCAGGATCCCTACAGCTCGCTGAACCCGCGCATGAAGGTCCACGAGATCGTCGGCGAGCCGTTGTGGATCCACGGCGAGGAGCGCAACGGCGCGGCACTCGCCAGGCGCGTGGCGGAGCTGCTCGAGGTGTGCGGGCTACCCCGCCAGCTCGCCGACCGCTACCCGCACGAGATGAGCGGTGGGCAGCGCCAGCGTGTCGGCATCGCGCGAGCGCTCGCGTTGAAGCCGGACTTCATCGTCTGCGACGAGGCGGTGTCCGCGCTCGACGTCTCGATTCAGGCCCAGATCATCAACTTGCTCGAGGATCTGCGCGACGAGTTCGGGCTCACCTATCTCTTCATCGGGCACGACCTCTCGGTGGTGCGGCACCTGTGCCACCGCGTCGCGGTGATGTACCTCGGCCGGCTGGTGGAGCTCGCCGACGCCGACACCGTGTTCGACTCACCGCTGCATCCGTACACCCGAGCGCTGTTGGCGGCGGTGCCAGTGCCCGATCCGGCGATCGAGAAGCGCCGGCCGCACGAGGTCCTCGCCGGCGAGGTCCCGAGTCCGATGAACCCACCGCGTGGCTGCGTGTTCCATCCACGATGCAGCCATGCGATCGACAGCTGCCGGGCCGAGACGCCGGCACTGACGGAGCCGCATCCGGGGCACGTGGTGGCGTGCCCGGTGGTGGCGGCGAAGGCCTGATGCGGCGGCGGACGCGCGCGAGCGCCCGTCCCCATCGCGCCCCGAGGTCGGTGCCGACCTCGAAACCGGGTCGGAGCGCGCACGACGAGGCGTGCCCGGCGGCGTACAGGCGGCGCCCGAGGCGCTCGCCGAGCAGTCGACGACAAGTGAGGAGTGGACCATGAGCCGCAGAGACGATTCGCTCACCGATGCGCAGCTCGCAAAGATGCGAGCGGAATGGGACGACGCACATGACTTCGACCCACGCGACCCGCTGTTCGGTCTGACCCGCGAGGAGCTCGGAGGACCGAAGCTGAGCCGGCGCGCCGCGCTGCGGCTGTTCGCGGCCGCGGGCACGCTGACCGCGGCGCATCTGGTGCCGAGCTTCGGAATCCCCAACGCGCGCGCGCAGTCGGGCGGCCATCTGCGCTGCGGATGGGCGAACGTCGGTGAGATCTCGACGCTCGACCCGGCGAAGATGAACCAGGTGCTGCAGTTCCAGATCACCTCGAACGTGCTGAGCGGGCTGATGCACCTCGATGCCCAGTTCGTCCCCTACGGCGACATCGCCGAGAACTGGACCATCAGCCCCGACGGCAAGGAGTACGTGTTCAAGCTGCGCGAGGGTGTGAAGTTCCACAACGGCGATGCATTCACCGCGAAGGACGTGGTGTTCACCTACAACCGCTCGAAGAACAAGGACATCTCGTTCCACTACCGTGTGCTCGACAACGTCCTCGCCTGCGAGGCCTTGAACGACTACGAGGTGAAGCTCGTCCTCGGTCAACCGCAGGCATCGCTGCTGACCAAGACGCTGCAGCGATCGTTCGGTCGGGCGATGACCATCGTCAGCGAGCGCGCGCTGAAGGAGATGGGCGATGCGGCCTACGGGCTGCGCCCGGTCGGCACGGGGCCGTTCAAGGTCACGTTCCACGAGCTCGGCCAGGGCGTGATCCTCGAGCGCAATGCCGATTTCTGGGACCCAGAGCGCCCCAAGCTCGACAAGGTCACCATCAAGCCGATCGCCGATGCCGAGCCGATGGCGGCCGCGATCGAGGCCGGCGACGTCGACCTCATCGGCGGCCAGGGTGGCATCGCGCTGGAGCTGCTGGATCGCTTCGAGCAGAACGCCGACCTCACCGTCGTCACCACGCCCGGCGCCGGTTTCGAGGCGGTGTGGATGAACCCGCATCGTGAGCCGTTCGTGGTCAGCGACTTCAACAAGCCGGTCGAGGAGTTGCTCAAGGAGAAGGGCTTCAAGGTCCGTCTGGCGATCGCCAAGGCGCTCGATCGCGAGCGCTTCCTCAAGCAGGCGAGCTTCGGCCGCGGCGCGCCGTCCTACGGATCGATCAACCAGGCCATGGGCTTCTTCTTCGACAAGAAGCTGGGCGAGGAGAGCATGCAGCGCGACGACGTCGAGGCGGCGCGCAAGCTGCTGGCCGAGGCCGGCTATCCGAACGGCGAGGGATTCCCCAAGCTGACCATCAGCGCGAGCACGCAGAACCGCCGCAACCTCCAGGTCATCGCCAACAACCTCAAGCGCAGCCTCAACATCGACATCGACGTGGCGACGCGCGAGGGCACCGTCAGCCTCGAGGAGTTCCTGTCGATGAACTTCGACATGAAGCTGCTCGGTAGTGGTGGCGACTACGATCCGGATGACGCGGTGGTCGATTGGATGCAGACCGCCTCGAAGTTCAACGGCCGCAAGCGCGACCCGTCGATGAAGTTCGGCTACTTCTCCGAGAAGCGTGCCGACGAGCTGATCGAGGCGCAGCAGTTCGAGGTCGATCCGGCCAAGCGAAAGGCAATGGTCCAGGAGGCCAACCGAATCACGTCGGACAAGGTGGCCGCGGCGTTCCTGTACCATCCGGTCGACCGCATGGTGTTCCGCAAGAACGTCAACTATCCGGACAGCGCACGCGTGCCGGGTCTGGTCGACATGGACCAGATCACGCTGAGCTGACGCGGTAGCTTCGGCTGGTGATGGCCGGCGGCGCCGCGACTCGCGGGTGCCGCCGGTCTCGCGCGACGAGATGTTGCGTAGCGCCGCGGCCACACCGGGAACGATGCGGTACCGGCACCGACCTCGGACCGTCGCCGCCTCCCGACCGTTGATGATGGAGAAGAGCAGATGAGCGAGCGAG
The DNA here is from genome assembly GCA_024234875.1 of Ectothiorhodospiraceae bacterium. Taxonomy (GTDB): domain Bacteria; phylum Pseudomonadota; class Gammaproteobacteria; order HK1; family HK1; genus JACKNM01. The sequence goes on from JACKNM010000011.1 coordinate 98,773, forward strand.
ACGATTCCCCGAAACCGTCGCTGGCCGACCGCATGCGCGCCGACTGGGACGACGCCCACGATTTCGACCCGCGAGATCCGTTGTTCGGGCTGAGTCGAGAGGCACTGTCCGGACCGCGCCTGCCGCGCCGCACGGTGCTGCGACTGCTGGCGGCGTCGGGGGCGCTGACCGCCGCGCATCTCGTGCCGAACCTCGGTGTGCGCGATGCCCGCGCCCAGGGCAAGGCCGGCGGCGAGCTGGTGGCGGGCTGGGCAGGGGTCGGAGAGATGCAGACCTTCGACCCCGCCCGCATCAACGCGGTGCTGCTGTTCCAGATCTCGTCGAACGTGCTGAGCGGCCTCATGCACATCGACGCCGACCTCGTCGCGCGCGGTGATTTGGCCGAGACGTGGACCGTTTCCGAGGACGGCAAGGAGTACGTTTTCAAGCTGCGCGAAGGGGTGCTGTTCCACAACGGCGACAAGTTCACCGCCGACGACGTCGTCTACACCTTCAAGCGCTCGAAGGATCCGGACAAGTCGATTCACACCAGCGTGCTCGCCAACGTCAACGACGCGGTGAAGGTCGACGACTACACGGTGAAGTTCGTGCTCGGCGCGCCGCAGGCGTCGTTCCTGAACAAGACCCTGGAGCGCTCGAGCGGACGGGCGATGACCATCGTCAGCCGGCGCGCGATCGAGGAGATGGGCGACGCACAGTACGGGCTGATGACCGTCGGCACCGGGCCGTTCCGCATCACCAAGCACGAGCTCGGACAGGGCGTGGTGCTCGAGAAGTTCGACGCCTACTACGATCCCGAGCGCCCCAAGCTCGACAAGATCACCATCAAGCCGATCATCGACCCCGAGCCGCTCGCCGCAGCGCTGGAGGCCGGCGACATCCAGCTCATCGGGGGCAACCCGGTGGCACCGGAGCTGGTCGACCGTTTCCAGTCCAACCCCGACCTGGTCGTCGACATCGTGCCGGGCCCCGGGTTCCAGAGCGTGTGGCTGAACCCACACGTCGAGCCGTTCAAGGTCGCGGACTTCAGCAAGTCGTTCGAGGAGCTGAAGAAGGACAAGGGGTTCATGGTCCGGCTGGCGCTCGCCAAGGGCTTCGACCGCGAGCGCTACATCAAGCAGGCGCAGTTCGGCCGCGGCATTCCGGCTTACGGCTCGATCAACCCCGCGATGGGCTTCTTCTTCGACCCGACGCTCGGTGAGCGCAGCGAGCAGCGTTACGACCTCGAGGGGGCGCGCAAGCTCCTGGCCGACGCGGGGTACCCCGAGGGCAAGGGCTTCCCGAAGCTCTCGATCAAGTGCACGCCCTCGGCCCGTCGCGAGGTCCAGGTGATCAAGAACATCTGGAAGACCAACCTCGGGATCGACATCGACCTGCAGACCATGGACTTCCCGGTCATGCTCGAGGACTGGGCGAAGATGGACTACCAGCTGCTGCGCGTCGGCAGCGGTGGCGACTACGACCCGGACGACGGTCTGGTCGACTTCATGCAGACCGGCTCGAAGTTCAACGGGCGCCGGCGCGACAAGGCAACGATGGCCTTCGGCAACTTCGGTGACCCCGAGGTGGACCGTTTGGTGGATCTCCAGTCGACGGTGACCGACCCGGACAAGCGCAAGGCGCTGGTCCAGGAGGCGAACAAGCTGACGTCCGACAAGGTCGCCTCGGTCTTCCTGTTCCACCCGGTGGACGTCCTCGTTCACCACAAGCGGGTGAACTTCCCCAAGGAGAGCCGGATTCCGGGGCTGGTGGACCTGGATCGCACGACGATCTCGTGATCGTGCGGGCCCCGGCGCCGCCGGCGCCGGGGCCGCCCCATCGTTCCAACGAGGCCGCGAATGACCCGTTACATCGCCAAGCGTCTGCTCGGAGCCCTCGTCGTCATGTGGGCGGTGGCGACGCTCGTGTTCATCATGCTGCGCGCGGTTCCCGGCGATCCGCTGGAAGCGATGCTGTTCGACTCCGGCGCCGGGCCGGAGACGATCGCGGTGCTGCGCGCGAAGTACGGCCTCGACGACCCGCTGTACATTCAGTACGGAAAATACTTCGTCAACGTCGTGCAGGGAGACCTCGGGAGCTCCATCTACGGTAGCCGGGTTCCGGTCACCCAGATCATCACCGAGTCGCTCCCACGCACGTTGTCGCTGGCGGGGCTGTCATTCATCGTGGCCCTGGTGATCGCGATACCGGCGGGGCTGATATCCGCCATCAAACGCCACTCCTGGTACGACCACGGCTTCACCTTCTTCGCCTTCCTCGGGCTGTCGATGCCGGACTTCTGGGTCGGCATCCTGCTCATCATCGTCTTCGCGGCCAACCTGCAATGGCTCCCGGCGATCGGCTATCAGCCACTGTCCGAGGGCTTTTGGCCATGGTTCAAGCACCTGATCCTGCCGTCGATCGCGGTCGGCACCGCGTTCTCCGCCATCGTGGCGCGCATGATTCGCTCCTCGATGCTCGAGGTGCTGAAGATGGACTACATGAACGTCGCCCGCTCGAAGGGACTGCTGGAGCCGCGGCTGGTGATGGTGCACGCCTTTCCCAATGCACTGATCCCGGTGGTGACGGTGATGGGGATCGCGTTCGCGCTGCTGATGGCGGGGGCGGTGGTGGTCGAGAACGTTTTCGCCATCAAGGGGCTCGGCCGGGTGCTGATCCAGGGCATCCTCAATCGTGACTACCCGGTGGTGCAGGGCGCCATCCTCGTGGTCTCCGCCATATTCGTCCTCACCAACCTGGTGGTCGACGTGCTCTACGCGGTGATCGACCCCCGCATCAGGTTCGAGTAATGAGTAGCAACGCCGAGACCCTCGACGCCACCGTGTTGCCGCCGCGCGGCGAGACCACCCGCGCCCGCTGGTGGCGCTACCTGAAGCGCGACAAGAAGGCGCTGGGCGGGCTGATCGTGCTCGTCGTCCTGGTGGTGACCGCGTTGTTCGCCGACTACATCGCGCCGTACGACCCGAACGCGATGGACTACGACATGATCGGCGAGCCCTCGCTCGCCCATCCGCTCGGCACCGACGACCTCGGTCGTGATCTGCTCAGTCGGCTCATCCACGGCACCCAGGTGTCGCTGTTCGTCGGCCTCTCGACGGTGGCGATCGCGCTCGTCGCCGGGGTGCTGATGGGGGTGGCCGCCGGCTACTTCGGTGGCTGGATCGACCACATCATCATGCGCTACATCGATCTGCAGTGGGCGTTCCCGAACTTCATCATCGCGGTGTATCTGGTGGCGGTGTTCGGAACCGGCCTCTCGAACGTGATCGTGGCGGTATCGCTCGCCTTCCTGGACGACTTCGCGCGGATCGCGCGCGGCATGGTGTTGTCGATCAAGGAGGAGCAGTACGTGGCGGCGGCGCGCGTGGTGGGCTGCTCGAACTGGCGCATCATGTGGCGTCACATCCTGCCCAACGCCACCGCGCCGCTGATCGTGCAGGCGACGGTGAGCGTCTCCTATGCCATCCTGGCCGAGGCGAGCCTGTCCTTCCTCGGCCTCGGGGTCGAGGCGGACACGCCGACCTGGGGGCTGATCCTCGCCGATGCACGCAGCTTCATCTCGCGGGCGTGGTGGCTCGGGGTCTACCCGGGCGTCGCGATCATGATCACGGTGCTCGCGATCAACTTCCTCGGCGACACGCTTCGCGACATCCTCGACGTGCGCGAGGCGAAGGACGTGGGCCACTGACCGGCCGGCCGGGCAGGCTCGCTCAGTCCTGTGGGTAGCTCGCGCTGACGGTGGAGCCGATGCCACCTCGCGGGCGGACGGTGTAGTCGATGCGCATTCGCCGCGGCCGGGTCGCCGCGACGAGATGGTCGAGCACGTGCAGCACGACGTGCTCGTAGAAGATCCCGACGTTTCGATACTGGGTGAGGTAGTACTTCAGGCTCTTCAACTCGACGATGAGCGCGTCCGGCTCGTACTCGATGCGGATGTGGCCGAAGTCGGGTAGTCCGGTCATCGGGCAGATGTGGGTGAACTCCTCGGTCTCGATGACGATGCCGATGGAGCGGCCGGCGTAGTCGAAGGGAACCGGGTCGAGGAGTCCCGGGTCGACCGTCGCCGGGTCGCGCCGCTCGGCGGCGAAGCGGGCACGGGCGACGCTCTCTTGCTCGTCTTTCATCGTCTCGGTCTCGGAAGGGGGCGGGGTGGTGCGCGGCGGGTGCGCCGGGCGCCGATCAGCTCGCGAGACGCTCCACGCCCTCGATCTCGAGCAGCGACTGGATCGCCTGCTCCCCGAGCTTGATGCCGAGGCACCAGCGCTGGGTGTCCGACCACACGGCGTGCCACAGCGGTGGCTCTTCCTTGAGACTGAAGAGATTCAGGTGTGCGTCGCGGTCGAAGACCTTCTTGATCTTGCCGGTGTCCGGGTCGACGTACTGGAACCAGGACTTGCGGTCGTCCTCGGCCTTCACCATGTACACGCGCCAGTGCTTCTCGGGATCCGACTGCGGGTCCTCGAAATCGGTGTGCCACTCCTTGAAGCCGCCGGGCGGGTAGTAGAAGAAGCCCGACATCCGTGCGTCGTCGCCGAACACCTCCTTCACCTTCCAGTAGAGCGGCATGCGCTTGACCTTGGAGGTGTCGATGGAGAGTCGACCGAGGTGGACCAGCCAGAGGTCGCTCACCCGGAACGAGAGCCCACGCCGGAACGGAAACGGGATCGGCGGCCGGGCGGTGCAGGTCTGTCCCAGGCGCTCGATCTCCGGCCAGACCTCGGGCGGGGCCTGGCGGTAGACATCGCGCAGATGCTCGACACGCGGCAGTGGTAGGCGGTTGAACTCGTCCCAGATGGTGGCGAGGCTCGGGTGCTCGCGGTGGTGGATGCGCACGACCAGGCCGCTCTCGCGCTGCTTGCTCATGGGAACTCCCGCTCTCGGCACACCCGGTAATTCGCGACGCTCGACGCTAGCACGGGACCCGCCGACCCGTCCAGGCAACGGGCGGGGTGGTCGACACCACTCATCCGCGCTGGATTCGACCGAGCAGGTCCGCGCTCGCGCCGGCGAGCAGACCGACGTCGAAGCCGGCGAGGATCAGGCGGTAGCCGCGCTCGATCATCGCGTTGGCGGCCTTCGGATCGAGGGCGAGGCCGCCCAGGTGCTTGCCGCTCGCGAGGATGGCGTGCTCGGCCCGTGCGATGGCCGCCTGCACCTCGGGGTGGTCGGGCCCGTCACGGTGACCGTAGCTCATCGCGAGGTCGAACGGCGCGATCAGGCAGACGTCGACGCCCGCCACCTGGACGATGTCGTCGATGCACTCGACCGCGTCGCGGTGCTCGATGAGCAGGACGCACATCAGCTCGCGATCGGCCGGATCGGCATACTCGGCCATCGTGACGCCGAATCGCAGGGCGCCGTAGAACGGACCGAACCCGCGCTCTCCGCTCGGTGGGTAACGGACCGCGCTCGCGGCCGCGTGGGCCTCCTCGGCGCTTCGGATCATCGGGAAGATGACACCCATCGCGCCGGCGTCGAGCACCGGCTTCGCCAGCCAGTGGACGTTCCACGGCACGCGCACCAGTGGGGTGCACGGAGTACCCTGGGTGGCCAACAGCATGGCGTGGAGCGAGCCGATGTCGATCGGGCCGTGCTCCATGTCGATGAACACCCAGTCGAAGCCGGCGCGCGCCAGCGTCTGGACCGTATGTGCGCTCGGCATCGACACGATCAGGCCGACACTCGGCTTGCCGGCATCGAGTCTGGCGCGCAGCGCACTGCGTGAGTCAGCGGTCATCGGCGGGCCCTCGTGGTGAAGGCGTAAGTGTATCGGGCGCCACGACGAGCCGGCCAGGTGTGCGTGCTCGACCTTGCGAGCGACCGGCGAGGCGGTGGGTCGAGCCGCTCGCAGCGGCGCGGGCGACCGCTCGCGCGGTACGGCGCAGAGCCCTACACTGGCGCCGTTGCCCGCCCGGGCGTGGTCGGAGTGGACGAAAGGTGCGCTGCGAGGTCATCGCCATCGGGACCGAGCTGTTGCTCGGGCAGATCGTCGACACCAACTCGTCGTGGATCGGAGAGCAGCTCGCGCTCGCCGGCATCGACTGCCTTCACCAGTCGAAGGTCGGAGACAACCTCGGGCGCATGGTCGAGAGCCTGCGCGTCGCGCTCGGGCGCGCCGACGCGGTGATCGTCTGCGGCGGGCTCGGTCCGACCCAGGACGACATCACCCGCGAGGCGATCGCCGAGGTGATGGGGGTCGACCTGGTGCGCGACGACGCCATCGCGCAGCGGATCCGCGACCGCTTCGCCGCCCGTGGCCGCCACATGACCGAGAACAACCTGCGCCAGGCCGACGTGCCCCGTGGCGCGAGCCCGATCCCGCAGATGCCGGGCACCGCGCCGGGCCTGGTCTGCCCGGTCGGCGAGCGGGTGGTCTACGCGGTCCCCGGTGTGCCGTGGGAGATGCGCCAGATGATGGAGGGCACGATCGTCCCCGATCTGCGGCGGCGCGCCGGCGACACGGGAATCATCCGCTCCCGCGTGGTGCGGACCTGGGGGCTCGCGGAATCGGCCCTGGCCGAGATCCTCGCCGACCGGATCACCGCGCTGGACGCCACCGGCAACCCGACCATCGCCTTCCTCGCCTCCGGCATCGAGGGGCTGAAGGTTCGACTGACCGCGAAGGCGCCCGATGCCGCGACCGCCGCCCGGATCCTCGCCGAGGAGGAGGCACGGGTGTGCGCGCTCCTCGGTGAGGCGGTGTTCGGGTTCGACGACCAGACCATGGAGTCGGTGGTGCTCGACGGGCTGGTGGCCCGGGGATTGACGGTCGCGGTCGCGGAGTCGGTGACCGGTGGGATGGTCGCCTCGCGGCTGGCCGGCATCCCCGGCGCGAGTCGTGCATTGCGCGGCGGCGTCGTCGCCTACTCGAGCGAGGTGAAGCGCGCGCTGCTCGGGGTGCCGGAGGGGCCGGTGGTGACCGCGGATTGCGCCAAGGCCATGGCCGACGGGGTGCGCAGGCTGCTCGGCGCTGACGTCGGGCTCGCCACTACCGGGGTCGCCGGACCCGACGAGCAGGAGGGACAGCCGGTGGGCACGGTATGGCTCGGTGTCGCGGTCGGCGACGAGGTGAGCGCGGAGCACCAGCGTCTGCCGGGCGATCGCGAGCGGATTCGACAGTACGCGGTGATCTCACTGCTGAGCGCGTTGCGGCGCGTGTTGGGTATCGAGCCGGCGGGCTGACTCGGCCTGCCGTGCCAGAGGCGCCATCGCTCGTAGGGGCGGTGTCACGGTGCCATCGACCTGCGGTCGGCCACGGGGGGCCGCCCCTACCCGGTCCTCGCGATGAACCGGCGGCGCCTCACGGCGGAGCCCGTCCCTGACTACAGATCGGTGTGGGCCGGCTTTCCCTTCACGTCGCGGTAGAGCACGCCCTGGCGCAATGCCATCACCCGGTCGCGCTCGGCCAGCGCCTCGGGGTCCATGTCCGCCTTCGGTGGGCGCTCGTGGACGAAGTTGCCGAAGCGGTCCTCGCCGCGCACCAGCCAGGCGCTGTCGCGCTCCGAGGCGACCTGCCGCACCCGCGGTGCGATGTAACGAATGGCGACGCCGATGCGTCGATCGTCGGAGCGATTCGGCTCCGACGCGTGCACGGTGCGGATGTTGTGCAGCGAGATCTCGCCCGGCTCGAGCGGGCACGCCACCGACCGCGTCTCGTCGACCTCCATCGCGATCTCCTGCCCCCGCGTCAGCAGATTGTCGCGATGCAGGGTGTCGTGGTGCGCGACCTGATCGAGGTTCTGGCTTCCGGGTAGCATCTTCATGCAGCCGCTCTGGCACGTCGCCGGCGAGAGCGCCACCCATGCGGTCACCACTGCCGGCTCGCTGAGTCCCCAGTACGTCGAGTCCTGATGCCACGACACGTAGCCCGGGCTCCGTGCCTCCTTGACGAACAGGCTCACGCCCCAGCACATGAGGTCGGGGCCGAGCACGTCCTCGACCGCATCGAGCACTCGCGGGTCGCTGACCAGCTCTGCCACCCAGGTCTGCACGAGGTAGATCTTCTGCCCCTTCGACTGCTCGTACCAACCGCCGTTGGCGGCCTCGTAGTGCTCGAAGCGTGCCCGGTACCGGGACGCGTCCTCGAGCGACATCACACGCAGTGGCGAGACGAAACCGTCTCGCTCGTACTGCGCCGCCTGGGTGCTGGTCAGCAGCTTCGGCATGGCACGAGGCCTCCGTTCAGGACGAGCGCAAGGGGAGCGCGGGCGTCTCCGTGGCGTGGGCATGCAGCGCGCGCAGGCATGCTCATTCGTAGCGCGCCGCGCGCTCGAGATGCCCGGGCAGGTCGACGATGGCGTTCTGCGACTGGAAGTCGAGCATGCGGTCGATCTGCGGCAACGTCGTACCGTCTGCGCGCATTCGCGCCAGGAACTCGCCGACCTGCTTGCCGATGAAGCGCCCCAGCGCGCCGGGATGGATCATCACCGCGTAGCCGAGCGCCTCCAGCCGTGCCGCCGGCAGCAGCGGCGTGAGTCCGGTCTCGACCATGTTGGCCAGCAGCGGGGCGTCCACCTCGCGGGCGATGCGGGCGAGCTCGTCCTCGCTGCGTGGCGACTCCACGAACACCACGTCGACCCCGACCTCGACGAAGGCCCGGGCACGCTCGATCGCCGCATCGAGGCCGTCGACGGTGCGCGCATCGGTGCGGGCGATGATCTGGAAGTCCGGGTCGGTGCGCGCGTCGAGCGCCGCGCGCAGCTTGCCGAGCATCTCGTCCAGCGCGATCACGCGTTTGCGATCGAAGTGACCGCAGCGCTTCGGGAATACCTGATCCTCGATGTGGCAGCCGGCGACCCCGGCACGCTCGTAGCCCTTGATGGTTCGGGCGACGTTCAGCGCGTTGCCGTACCCGGTGTCCGCGTCGGCGATGAGCGGGAGGTCGGTCGCGTCGGCGATGCGGGCGGCGGTGTCGAGCATCTCGGGGTAGGTGAGCAGGCCGAGATCCGGCACGCCGAGACGCGAGTGCGAGACCCCGGCCCCGGTCATGTACAGCGCCTCGAAGCCGGCGGCCTGGACACAGCGGGCGAGGTAGGCGTCGTAGACACCGGGCGCGAGCAGGATCTCCGGCCGGCGCACGAGCTGGGCGAGTCGCGTCGTGGCGCGCATCGTCTCCTCCGTCGAACGAGTCAGGGGTCGGTCGGTGGCGTGCCGCGGAACGCGTTCACCGACGTTCAGTCCGCGCCGGCCTCGCCGCGCTTGCCGAGCTGCGCGGCCGAGGCGCGAAGCTCGCGCACGACCTCGCCACGGGGGCGCGCACGTCCCGCGCGGGCCGGCTGGCGCACCCCGAGGTGATACCACAGGCCCTGGCGGATGTCGTCCGGCAGGACGTTCTCGAGATACTCGAGCGCGGTACCCCGCAGGTAGCCGTCGCGGCTGCCGATGGCCTGCATCGCGAGCTGCAACGCGTCGGGATCATGAACCAGGGAGAGCAGGGTGAACACGTGCTCCAGCGTTCGATTGGTCGGCCCCGCGCTCGAGCCGTCGAACGCGGTATCGCCCACCAGGCGCCGAGCCCGCCATTCCGCGGGCTCGAGTGCCACCTCCAGGCGGACGGCCCTGAATACCGCGGAGCGTGCGATGCGAAGCGAGGGGTTACGTGAGCGCATCCGCGCCAGCGCGCGTGCGGCGCTGTAGCGCACGCTGAACTCGGCGTCCTCGAGCCCGAGGAGCAGGGCATCGATGGCGCGTGGGTTGTGGCAGACCTCGAGCACGCTCGGCAGCCGCTGGCGCGCCCGGACCGGTAGATCCGGGTCGAGCAGGGCGTCGGTGAGCTGGCCGATGATCCGCGGCACCTGCCAGCGCAGCTCCATGCGCGCGTCGGCCGCGACCTCCTCCTTGCCGAGCAGCGGAATCAGGTAGGGGACGAGGCGGATATCCATGAAGTCGCCGCCGAGCGCTCGCCGCACCAGCACCGGATCGCCCGAGGTCAGATCGGCGACGGCGCGCGCGAACCGCTGCGACTTGCCGTCGACGCGCGGCGCCGGTTGCAGCAGCGACGGCGCCGATTGCTCGAGCGCGCGAAGCTCGGCCGGGCTCGGGTCGCCGTGGGGCGCCGGGCCGGCCGAGTTGGTCGCGGGATCCGCCTCTGCCGGGTCGTGGTCGAGCGGCTCGACCGCGAGCGTGCGCCGCGCCTCGCGCATCTCGCGGATCTTCGCCATGAGCTGCTCGCGCTCGGTGTAGACGCTGGTCTCGGCGAGGATGTGCTGGGTGGTGGCGTCGACCACCCGCTCGGCGTCGACGGTGACCGCGCCGCGGCGCAGGCCCCGTGCAAGCTGCTCGACGTAGCCATAGTGCAGTCGGCGCACGTAGTAGAGCGCCCCCGCGGCGGCGACCACCGCGAGCGCGAGCAGCAGCGGAGCGGGTGCCGCCGGGACGAGCGCGAGCACGAGTAGCACCAGTCCGGCGCCGACCATGTCGCCGACGCGGTCGGCGGCCACGTCGACGATGGTCTTCGTCGGCCGCTTCTGGTCCGGCGGCAGCGGCGTGTAGAGCAGCTCCGAGGCGCTACGGTGCAGGGAGTTCGCCAGCATCACCTGGCCGCCGCGGACCAGCACCATGGTCGCGAAGTGCTGCACCACCGCGGCGACCGCGCCGGCGAGCAGCGTGAACGCCGGCAGCATCGCGAGCGCGACGCCGATGCCGTACTGCTGCAACAGGCGCGGTCCGAGCGTGCTCTGCACGAGGAACCCGGCGACGCCGGTGACCGCGTAGTAGGCGGCGAAGAACGCGATCAACGCGCTGCCGTCCTCGAAGCGCGCCTTGGCCTCGGCCTTGAGCGTGAAGTCGAGCAGCGCGGCGGTCATCGCGGTGAGCATCACCAGCACCGCCATCGCGCGCAGGTAGGGCATGCGAGCGACGGCGCGCAGACCCGAGGTGACGGTCTGCGAATCGGTGATCGCGTCGGGCGCCGACACCACACCGATGTGCCGGACGCCAGCCGCGCACAGCCAGTGCAGCGCGGCCAGCGCGACGAGCGTCGACTCCACGCCCATCGAGGTACCCACGCGCTCGGCGATCACCCCGCCGACCAGCCCGCCGAGGGCCGTCGCGGCCGTCACCTGCGCCACCGTCTCCTTGGCGGTGTGGGGGTCGAATCGCTCGTTGATCACCGACCAGAAGCCGCTGATCAGGATCGCGCCGAAGACGGCCATGTGCAGGTAGAGCACCGCCGCTGCCACCCGCGGGTGTGCACCGTAGAGCATCCACTCCGCGACGAACAGCGCGCCGCTCACCACGAAGCACCACGCGACCATGCGCGTCGGACCGATGCGGGGCAGGAGCTTCGACATCGCCAGCACCGCGAGCAGCGAGAGCACCGCGCCGATCACCATCGCGCGCGGAAGGGCGGAGACGTCGAAGTGCGACAGGAAGAGGGCGTCGCGCGCCGCCTTGCCGGCGACCTGGTGCGCGATCATGATCGTCGCGGTGGCGAGCGCCACCCACAGCGATCGTCCGCCGTGGTCGACCCTCACCCGCGGCCCTCCGCCGGGCGCCGAGTCATGCCGTGCATCCGGACCGTGCCATGCGCTCGCATCTCCCGCGTCTCGATTCCGCCCGACAGAAGTTCACAATCTCCCCGGTAGCTCACCGCGAGGTACCAGTTGCGGGAAACTTGTTCGCGGTGTTACCTTCGCCCGCCGTGGGGGGAAACCGTATCATATCCGCCGTGCTCTGCGCGGTGTTGGTCCTCGGCCAGGTGGTGGCGAGCGCCGCTCGCGCCGACGGCGCAGACACGTTTCCGCCCCTTCGCGAAAGCTTCGATCCGGCCCTGCAGCGCGGTCTCGAGCGCGTGGTCGAGCGCGTCGGGCTCGGCGAGGCAGCACGTCGCGGCCGGCTCGCACTCGCCCTCGTCGACATCTCCGACCTGAACGATCCCCGAGTCGCCGAGGTGAACGGCGACAAGATGTACTACGCCGCCAGCCTGCCGAAGATCGCAATCCTGTTGGGTGCCTTCGTGCAGATCGAGCGCGGCAAGATGCGGCTCGACCGGGACACGCGAGATTCCCTGACGCGGATGATTCGGGTGTCCTCGAACGAGGACGCGACGCGCATGCTGAACCGCGTCGGCAAGGGGGCGCTGATCGACATCCTGCGCTCCGAGCGCTACCGGCTGTACGACCCGCAGGTCAACGGTGGGCTGTGGGTCGGCAAGGAGTACGGCCGATCACCCGCCTATCGACGCGACCCGCTGCACAACCTCTCGCACGGGGCGACCGCGATGCAGGTGGCGCGGTTCTACTACCTGCTCGAGAGTGGCCGCCTGATGTCGCCGCGACTGAGTCGAGAGATGAAGACGATGCTCGGCGACCCGGGTATCCGCCACAAGTTCGTCAAGGGTCTCGCGAACCGTCCCGGCGCACGCATCTACCGCAAGAGCGGCACGTGGCGCAATTACCACGCCGACAGCGCGCTGGTCGAGGCCGGCAAGCGCCGCTACATCGCGGTCGGGCTGGCCGAGGATGCGCGTGGGGGCGAGTGGCTCGAGCATCTCATCGGGCCGATGCACGATCTCGTGGTGCCGCGCCGACTCGCATCGCGCTGAGCGCGCGCCGGGTTCTCGGCCCACCCCTCTTGCCGCCGCGCTCGGCGGATGCGCGTATCGACGCCGACCACGACCGCCACACGTCGCCCCGGCACCCGCCGCCGGTGCCCCGCATCATTGGCCCCTGATCGCTCGCGACGCGGCGCCGGCCGCGCGACGCAAGCCCGATTCCCGCTCCGCCACCCTTGCGGCCCGAGTTACTGCCGCGCGATTCCGTGCTCGGCCTCCAGCAGGCGGTGAATCCGGGTCGCCAAGGTCTGGTGGTCGACCGCCGAGTTGCGCTTGAGCACGTTCGAGGTCAGCGTCGCCAGATAGTGGAGCTCGGGGCCGCCGGCCGGATCCGTCTCCTCCACGATCGCGATCGAGTTCATCAGGTTCATCTTGTTGCCGTGGTACTTCTTACAGGTGAACCCCGCCTCGGGAACGCACTGGTAGAGCGAGCCGGACTTGAAGTACACCGCGGCGTCACGCAGCGCCGGCGAGGACGCGTAGCGAATTCTCCGCTCGGTCATGTAGAGCAGTCGCTTGATCTCGAGGCTCGAGAAGCGATCGACGATGCGCCCCTGCTCCAGGCGAAGCAGGTAACGCGCGAGCTCGCGCGCCGTGGCGTAGCTCGATGTGCCGGACACCTTCCGCTTGCCGGTGCGGGTGAAGAAGCTGCCCTGGCGTAGCGCCTCGACGTCGAGCCCCGCGCGCACGAGCGGGGTGTCCATCGTGCGGCGAAGAAGATCGGACAGGGTCTGGCGCGGCGTCTCCGCGAAGAACCGGATCGCCTCGGCTCGCGGCGGTGGGTAGTCCTTGCCGTAGTGCGCGATGAGCATCGCCTCGCGCATCATCACCGCCGCCGCGGCGTTGGAGCTCGCAGACAGCATCCAGTCGAGCCACTGCCAGAGATTGCCGGTGTCGCCCACCTGCAGCGGTCGGCGTAGCAGGCGCCCGTCCCCGGGCTTGAAGAAACGCACCGTGTGGCTGTCGACGAGGATGAAGTCGTCGGCCTCGATGATGGTGTCACGCAGGACTTGCTCGCGTCGCGCGTCGTCGCCCGGCCAGGCGTCGGCGAGTGCCTGGAAGATCGCGGCGGCGACCACGATCTTGCCGACACTACCCGGATTGCGTGCCTCGCCCGCGTTGTGCTCGCCGTAGCGCGGGTTGGTCGGGTCGGTGAGGTCGAGCACGGTGAGGCTGTAGCGCGAGGCGCCGTCACCGAGCAGGCCCACCAGCCTGGCGCCGAGCGCCGCGTCCGGGGCCGGGAGCTCCATGTCCGGACGGTCGAGCAGGCGGAGCCGGACGTCGGCCAGCGCGCGCAGCTCGCCGGAGACCCGCTCACGGCCCTGAATCGTGCCGGCGTGAACCCGCCGCTCGTACTCCAGCCGCTCGATGCCGGTGCCCTCGGAGCCGAAGATCGGGTAGGCGTGCGTGGTCGTCGCGGCGGTGAGCGCGAGGGCGGCGGTCGCGAGGATCTTGTGCATCAGCCGTCTCCTGGTGGTCGATCGAGGCGCACCATGTCATCGGCGCGCCCGGCGAGGCCTTCATCGAGCGCATTGAGATAGGCACTACCGCGGGCGCGACGGCTCTCGAGGAATGGTCGGATCTGGAACAGCGCGAGCCGGCCGTCGAGGAACCCGAACTCGATGTCGGCCGGCGCGGGGGCGCCCTGGTCGTCGACGATCTCCGGGAACCGGGTCGGCAGGCCACGCGCGAGCTCGACGAGTTGGGCGATCTCCGCGGGAGCGAGCACGGTGTCGGCTCCGCTGACCGGGAGCTTGGTGACCCCGCCGGCGGGATCGACCTGGCGACGGATGGGGGCGGTGGCCTGTGCCATCAGGCGGACCTCGCCGGTCTCGACGTTCACCCGCAGCGACTCCGCCGCCTGGCCGTCCACCGCGCCGCCGACGCCCTCGTTGACGGCGATGGACAGCCATTGCCGGCTGCCACTGTCGACGTCCTGGGTGACCATCACGCCGGACTTCTCCGCCGGCACGCTGCGCAGTAGCAGCACGGCGGGGTAGACGTGCTCTGGGCGGTCCATGTGTGCCTGGCGCCAGGAGAAGGCCCGGGCGGTGAACGGTGATGCCCACACGCGCGGGATCGCCTTCCAGATGCGGTCGAAGCCGACCACGTTCGGCACCGTCAGGTTGAGGCCGGCGCCGGTGAAGCCGGGAAGGTCCTCGACATTGGTGTCGCTGCGCACGAACACACCGTAGGTCCCGTCCGCGCCGAACACCTCGGTCATCGCCGCGCGCAATCGTTCCCGGAACTCAGCGCCCGGCTCGATCGCGCCGACCCAACGCTCGAGCCGGGCACGGAAGGCCTCGGTCTCGTCCCGGCGCTCGGTCGACCCCTCGGGCAGGGTCTCGAGGTGGCGGTAGCGCTCGACCATCCAATCGAACGCGCTCTTGCCGGTGTCCTCGAAGGGACGCTCGAGCATCTCTCGGAACACCCCGAACGGGATCGCGAGGCCGTCGGCCACCGCGTCGGGATAGTGGTGCAGCAGCTCGCCGAGCTTGGCTGCCTTGGGACCGACGACGCGGCCGGAGTCGGTCGCCCGTAGCCGACTCAGCGGGAGCAGGTCGCGCATCGTGAGGTCGAGCTTCACGAGGTCCGGGCGAATCAGCACCTCCGCCGCTCGCTCGGCGCCGAATACCGCGTCGAACGACGGGTCGTCGAGCGCCAGCCGGACCGAGCCCGCGGGTGAGACCGCGAGCACCACCGCCGCACCCGCCCGCGCGCCGAGGCGCGGCAACAACCCGGTGTCGACCGCCACGTTGGGGATGCCGAGGTTGCGCGCCAGGAGTTGCACGTGGGAGAGCGGATTGCCTTCGCCGGCGGTGAGGATCCCCGCCACCGGGGGCAGGTCCGCCTCGGTCTCGGGGAGGAGGTAGATCCCGTCGGCGGTGAAGCGCTCCGGGCGTGCGCCGAGCGCGATCTCCAGGCGCCCGCGAGCGAGGCCCGGATTCAGACTGCGCAGGCCGGCGCCGACGTCCTCGCCGAACAGCTCGTTGCGCACGCCGGCGAGGTGGTTGGCGTCGCGCAGCAGCGTGTCGACATTCTGCGCGGTGGCGAACAACGGGCTACCCCGGAGCTGGTCGGGGACGAAGAGCTCGACCTTCGGCTCGAGCTCGCCGAGCCGTCTGGCGGCCTCGCCGAAGTGCAGGCGAAGGCGCTGGGTGCCCCAGGCGGGCAGCAGGGCGACGTAGTCGAGCACCCGCTTGTAATCCGTGACTGCCACCTCGGGGGTGGCGAGGGTGGTGAGCGCGGCGGTCATGGCGTCGCGTTGGCGTGCGCTGACGAGGGCGGCGCCATAGAGCGCGTCCACCGCGGTGCGCAGCCAGCCGAGCCGCTCCGCGCGGCTCGGTGGGGCGGAGGCGTCGATCAGCGCGGTGCCGGCGACGAAGTGCTCGCTCTCGACCGCGAGGCTGGCGTCGATCATCGCCAGGCGTAGCTCCGGACCCTCGACGCGGCCCAGTCGGTCGCGGATCTCCACCAGCACCTCGGCTGTCGCCGCCAGTCGCGCGGTCGGCGTGGTCGCGGCGGCGAGGCGGTCGGCCGCGGCGCCGAGCCACTCGGCCGGGGCGCCACGCCGGGCGGCGAGGGCGCGCAGCATGCGCTCGCCCGCGACTGGCGAGTACGCACTCTCGATGGCGTCCGCCAACCGCGTGTAGGGGGCGGCCTGGTCGCTCGACAGCCTGGCGGCGTAGGCGCGCACCGCGGCCGCGTCGGCGGCCTCGGGACGCACGTGGATCTTGTTGCGTAGCGTCTGGAAGCCGGTGTCCTCGGCCGCGAGCGCGGCGGCGCTGCGGCGGACCTCGGCGACGGTCCTGGTCTCGGCGCCATGGGGAAGGAGCCGCGCCGCGGTGCGCAACATCGCCAGGTCGATGCCGACGAACCGCTCGCGCGCGGCCATCGCGAGCAGCAGGCGCCGGGCGCCGGCGCGCTCGCCTTCCTCCTGCAGCGCGCCGCGATAGAAACGGGCGCGACGCAGGATCCAGCCGTCGTCGATCTCGACCAGGAACTGCTCGATGACCATCTGCGCGATCTGATCGCGGTGGTCGGGGGCCGCCATCAGCGCGTCGACGTCGAGGTCGGCATAGACGTTCGCGATCCGATAACCCGCATCGCGCAGGGTGCGCACGCGCTCGGTCCACTCCCCGTGCTGGTTCCCGCCTCCGCGCTCCGCGCAGCCGTAGGGCTGCGGCGGCAGGATCGCGCCGTCGTTGCAGAACCAGCGGATGCGTGCGAACGGGCCGCGCGCCGAGGTCTTCATCTCCTCGACCCAGGTGCGGGCGGTCGCCGGATCCGGTGGCGCCGCGACGGTCACCGTGCTCGCCGCCTGCAGCACGAGTGCCAACAGTCCGAGGCCGGTGAGTCGGCGTGCGAGACGACGCCGGGGTGGTGCGACGGCGGGCTCGCGGTGACCGCCGCGGCGGCCTACGGCGCGGTGGCGAGCGGGAGGCACTGGCATGGCGTTTCGGGCTCCCTCGGAGCTGGTCGCGAGCGAGAAATGGTAGCAGCGAATTCCCGGTCGCGTCGGAGGCCGGTCCGGATCGGGGCGCCGCGGCTAGCGAGCGTCCGGCCAGGGTGCGATTCCGTTCAGGATCCCCGACCGCGGCCGATGCTATTGTCTTCCTTCCTCGCTCGCCGCCGAAAAGGAGTTCCAGCCGTGTCCGTCGGTACCCTGATCACTCTCGGCGTCGTGGTGGCCCTCGTGGTGTGGGCGGTCGCGATCTACAACGGCCTGGTCACCGCGCGCAACCGCTTCCGCAACGCGTTCTCCCAGATCGACGTGCAGCTCCAGCGTCGCTACGACCTCATCCCCAATCTCGTCGAGACCGCGAAGACCTACATGCAGCACGAGCGCGAGACCCTGACCCAGGTGATCGCGGCACGAAACGCGGCGCAGGCCGCCTCGCGTGGGGCGGCGAGGGCGCCCGACGACGGTGGCGCGATCCAGGCCCTGGCCGGCGCGGAGGCAGCGCTCGGCGGGGTGCTGGGTCGGTTCTTCGCGCTCGCCGAGGCGTACCCCGACCTCAAGGCCAACCAGACCATGCAGCAGCTCATGGAGGAGCTGACCTCGACGGAGAATCGGGTCGCGTTCGCGCGCCAGGCATTCAACGATGCGGTGATGGAGTACAACAACCAGCGCGAGCAGTTCCCGAACACCCTGATCGCCGGACCGTTCAGCTTCCGCGAGGCGCAGCTCCTCGAGATTCCGAATGCGGAGGCGCGTCAGCCGGTGCGGGTGTCCTTCGGCTGAGCTCGCTCGCGGGCGGTGACGCCCCGCTCGACCGAATGTCGCCGCCGAGGTCCCGGTAGCCCATGAACGCGGACTTCTTCACGCGTCAGGCGCGCGCTCGACGTCGCACCACCTTGCTTCTCGTCTACCTGGCGGCGGCGGTGCTCGGCACCGTGGCGGTGCTCGAGGTCATCGTCTACATCGCCTTCGACCTCGGTCAGGCGGCCATGGAGGGGCAGCGCCTCGAGGCCTGGCTCGACCATCCGGCGAGCGCCGGCGTCGCATTGATCACCCTGGCGGTCGTCGCCTGCGGATCCTTGTGGCGCTGGTACCAGCTGCGCGACGGCGGAGCGGCGGTGGCCGAGATGGTCGGCGCGAGGCTGGTCGACCTGGCGACCGCCGACACTGGTGAGCGACGCCTCATCAACGTGGTGGAGGAGATGTCGATCGCGTCCGGCACCCCGGTGCCGGTGCTCTACGTGCTCGACCACGAGTCGGGGATCAATGCCTTCGTCGCCGGCTATCGCCCCAGCGAGGCGGTTCTGGTGGTCACTCGCGGCGCGTTGGATGCGCTCGACCGTGACGAGCTGCAGGGCGTCGTCGGCCACGAGTTCAGTCATGTGCTGAACGGCGACATGCGCATCAACGTCCGACTCATCGCGGTGCTCGCGGGTCTCCTCGCGCTGGGCAAGTTGGGGTGGTACCTGCTGCGGTCGACCGCGCGTGGGCGAGGTCGCGACAAGGACGGCATCGCCGGCATGGCGCTGCTCGGCGTCGGGCTGCTGATCGCCGGCTATGTCGGGATGTTCTTCGGGCGCCTCATCCAGGCCGCGGTCTCGCGTCAGCGCGAGTTTCTCGCCGATGCGTCGGCGGTGCAGTTCACGCGCAACCCGTCGGGCATCGCCGGTGCGCTGTGGCGGATCCAGCACCACGCCGAAGGCTCGCTGCTCGATGCCCGCGACGCCGAGGACGCGCGGCATATGTGCTTCGCGGAAGGGGTGCGGGTGCGTCTGCGGTCGCTGCTGGCCACCCATCCGCCGATCGACACCCGCATCGCGGCCATCGATCCCCACTTCGCCGTCAAGCGGGCTGCTCGAGCCAGGGCGCGACCCACGCCGGCCCCGACTCCGGGAGTGCCCGGCGCTGCGGCCGGCCTTGCCGCCGGGGGAGCCGCCGTCGTCGGCAGTGTCGGCACCGTGCAGCCGGCACACATGGACTACGCCCACACCCTCCACGCGAGCCTGCCCGAGGCGTTGCGCGACGCGGTGCACACGCCGGAGGGGGCGCGTGCGGTGGTGCTCGCGCTGCTCCTCACCGAGCTCGCTCCGGAGCGGATGGTCGTCGCCCGCGCCCTGCTGGCGCGCGAGCAGGGCGAGGTGGCAGCCCGGCTCGCCGACGACCTGCGCGGCCAGGTCGCCGCTCTCGGTGCCGCGGTGCGCCTTCCAGTGGTGGATCTGGCGACGCCGGTTCTGCGCCAGCTCGACGATTCGGCACGCGATGCGCTGCTCGCGAGCGCGGACCGCGTCGCGCGTCTGGACCGCTCGATCTCGCAGTTCGAGTTCGTCCTCCTGACCCTGCTGCGACGCCGGCTGCGGCCGGGCCACGGGCGCGCCGACCGGCGTCCGCTGACCAGCTTCGAGCCGGTCATCGCCGACGTTCGTGCGCTGTTGACCCTGGTCGCCCGGGCGGGTGCCCGCGACGAGGCGAGCTTCGAGCGCGCGTTTGCGCGTGCCGCCGCCGGCTTCGGCGCGGCTCGACTGGTGCCGGTGCACGAGGCGTGGTGTCGCAGTGAGCGCCTGCCGGAGGTGCTCGAGCGGCTGGACCGGCTGTCACCGCTGCTCAAGCGCCCGCTGCTGGAGGCATGTGCCGACTGCGTCCTCGACGACGGACGGATCGAGCCGGCCGAGGCCGAGTTGCTGCGGGCGGTCTCGGAGTCGCTCGACTGCCCGATGCCACCACTGGTGCCCGAATCGGGCTGGCAGGCATCGCGCCGCGCCTGAGGCGTGTCGCCTGACGCGGCTCAGACCTCGCCGCTGGTGGTGAGCCGGACACCGCACTCGGACATGCGGCCGCGGGCAGCGGCCAGGGAGCCCGCGAGGTCGATGGCGCGGCAGGCATCGTCGATCAACACCACCTCGAACCCGAGCCGCCGGCCGTCCTCGGCCGAGTAGGCGACGCAGAAGTCGGTGGCGAGCCCGCAGACGAAGATGCGCGAGAACCCGCGCTCACGAAGGTATCCGGCGAGGCCGGTGGGGGTCTTGCGGTCGTTCTCGAAGAATGCCGAGTAGGAGTCGATCGCTTCGCGGAAGCCCTTGCGAAGCACGAGCTCCGCGCCGGTGGTGTCGAGCTCGCGATGAAAGGCCGCGCCCGGTGTGCCCTGCACGCAGTGGTCGGGCCACAGCACCTGCTCCCCGTAATCCAGCGTCACGGTGTCGAACGGGGCGCGTCCGGGGTGGCTGGTGGCGAAGGAGCGATGCCCTGGCGGGTGCCAGTCCTGCGTCAGCACCCGGTGGGCGAATCGAGTCCCGAGCCGGTTGACCACCGAGACCACCGCATCGCCGTCGGGTACCGCGAGCGCGCCACCGGGGCAGAAGTCGTTCTGCACGTCGACCACCAGCAGCACGTCTCGGTCGTCAATGGTCATCGCCGTCCTCCCGGTCCGCGCGCGGAACGCGCTCGTCGTCGATCAGATGCCGGCCTCGGCGTCGTTCCCGTTCAACCCGCGCGCCTCGAGGATGAGGCGGGTGCGCAGATCGTGTAGTCGGCGCTCGAGACCCGCCGGGTACTCGTGCGGGTTCAGGAAGCGTTTGACGCTCGGGTGCAGGCGCGCGAGCTGGTCGGCGGTTCGCTGGCGCATGTCGGCGATCGGCGGCGTGTCGTAGACGATCCGTCCGCCACGCACCACCGGCACCAGCAGATCCTCCGACTCACCGTCGGCGGGAGCGAGCTTGCGCCGCGTGTGGTCCACCGGATCGACGATCACGCCCCGCCCGGCGATGCCGAGCTGCGTGTCGTAGGTCATGTCGGCGACGAACAGGCCGTCACGACTGAATCGCCGGACCTGCAGGACTCCAGGGGTCGAGATCTTCGAGGTCTGCTCCGAGAGCTTCACCTTCGGGCGCCAGGGCTGATCGGGTCCGTGGCGGACCGCGGTCAGCTTGTAGACCCCCGACAGCGCCGGCTGGTCGTAGGCGGTGGCGAGCTTGGTGCCAACGCCCCAGACGTTGATCGCCGCACCCTGGTCCTTGAGGCTCGCGATGATGTGCTCGTCGAGGTCGTTGCTACCGACGATGGCGGCGTCGGGGAAGCCCGCCTGGTCGAGGATCCGGCGGGCCTCGATGCTGAGGTAGGCGAGGTCTCCGGAGTCGAGCCGAACGCCGATCATCTCCACCCCGCGCTCGCGGAGCTTGCGACCGACCTGGACTGCGTTGCGCACGCCGTCCAGGGTGTCGTAGGTGTCGACCAGGAACACGCAGTTGTTCGGCAGCACCTCGGCGTAGGCCTCGAACGACTCCAGCTCGCGGTCGAACGACATCACCCAGCTGTGGGCGTGGGTTCCCTTCACCGGAATGTCGAACAGCTTGCCGGCGAGCACGTTCGAGGTGCCGGCGCAACCGCCGATGTATGCCGCGCGACTCGCTGCCAGTGCGCCGTCGATGCCCTGGGCCCGGCGCAGCCCGAACTCCAGCACCGGCTCGCCCTCGGCCGCGGCGCAGACGCGCGAGGCCTTGGTGGCCACCAGAGTCTGGAAGTTCACCATGTCGAGGAGCGGGGTCTCCAGGATCTGGACCTGGGGCAGCGGGCCACAGACCCGCAGCAGCGGCTGGTGCGGGAAGACCACGGTGCCCTCGGGCACGGCATCGAGGTCGAACGAGAAGTCGAGGTCGCGCAGGTAGTCGAGGAAGGCGGGCTCGAACAGCGGCGCGCCGTCGTTGCCGACCAGGGTCGCGAGGTACTGGAGATCGTCGTCGGTGAAGTGCAGACCGCGAAGGAAGTCGACGACGTAGGCGAGTCCCGCTGCCACCGTGTATCCGCCGCCGAAGGCGTTGGACCGGAAGAACAGGTGGAAGGCGGCCTCCTCGCGGGTACGCCCGAGCTTCCAATAGCCGTAGGCCATGGTGAGCTCGTAGAGGTCGGTGAGCAGGGCCAGCGAATGGCGGTAGATGCGGTCGACGGTCATTGCGCCCCCAAAAAGACCCCGTGCGACTCCGTCGTGGAGAGGCGCAGAGACGGCAGACGCAAAGCGCGGTTTGCGCCCGCCTCACGGTCTCGACCGCTCACTGGATCGAGTACGGCGGTGCGTCCTGCATCGCTGGACCGGGTCTGCATTCTCGCGAGCCCTGTCCTGGCACCGCCCGCCGCGTTGGCGGGCGGTCCGGCGCGGCGCGGAAGCCTTGCACTTGGCGCCCGGCTCGTCAACGCCGGCGTGCCGGGCGAGGCGAGCCCGCGTCAGACGCCGTAGGCCGTGCGCAGCAACGAGATGGGGTGGCTCGGGGCGCGTCCCTCGCCGTGCGCGTGGGCGATGTGGTTCGCCGCCATCGGGCAGTCGCTCGCGAGGTGGGCGGAGTCGTGCCGCTTCACCTGCCCGACGACCGGGCGGACGATCTTCATCGACGCATCGTGGAACTCGCTCTTCACCGCGTAGGTGCCGTCGTGCCCGGAGCAGCGCTCGATGGCCATGACCTGCGTGTCGGGCACCAGCGACAGGATGTCGCGGGTGCGCATGCCGATCCGCTGCACGCGCTGGTGGCAGGCGACGTGGTAGGACACCTTGCCGAGCGACCGCGAGAAATCGGTACGTAGCTTGCCCGCGCGGTGACGTTGGTGCAGGTACTCGAACGGATCGTAGAAGGCGTTCTTCACCTTCTGCACCGCCGCGTCCTCGGGGAACATCAGCGGCAACTCCTGCTTGAACATCAGCACGCAAGACGGCACCGGCGCGATGATGTCGTAGCCCTCCTCGACGAGGCGCGCGAGCACCGGGATGTTCGCCTCCTTCGCCCGCGCCACGCCCTGCAGGTCCCCGAGCTCGAGCCGCGGCATCCCGCAGCACTGCTCCTTGGGCACCAGCGTGACCTCGACACCGTTGTGCTCGAGCACCGCGACCATGTCCTCGACCGGTACCGGCTCGCAGTAGTTGCCGTAGCAGGTCACGAAGATCGCCACCTTGCCGGTGGTCGGTCCGGCAGCCTCCGCGGTGGTGGCGGATCGGTGCCCGGAGAGGCGACCGCGGGCGGTCGGCGAGGCGTAGGGTGGAAGCACCGCCTCGGGATGGATGCCGAGCACCGAGTCCATCGCCTTGCGCATCGACGGATTGCGATTGACCGCGTTGACGACGCCCGACACCACCGGCAGCGTGGCGAACTTGCCGACGGTGTCGGTCTGGGTGATCAGGCGATCGCGTAGCTTCGTCTCACCCTTGCGGTACTTGATTGCCTTGGCCTGGAGCATCAGGTGCGGGAAGTCGATGTTCCACTCGTGGGGCGGCACGTAGGGGCACATCGTCAGGTAGCAGAGGTCGCACAGGTAGCAGTGGTCGACGACCTTCCAGTAATCGGCCTTGGCGACCCCGTCGACCTCCAGGGTGTCGCTCTCGTCGACCAGGTCGAACAGCGTCGGAAATGCCTGGCACAGGCTCACGCAGCGCCGGCAGCCGTGGCAGATGTCGTACACCCGCTCGAGCTCGGCCATCAGCTTCGACTCGTCGTAGTACGACTCCGACCGCCAGTCGACGGGATGCCGAGTGGGGGCCTCCAGGCTGCCTTCGCGGCGACCGCTCGAGCTCGTCGACATGTGCAGGCTCCTCTGACTGGGAATACGGATCGCGCGGGCCGCAGGCCCATGGTGCGGTCGTGCGGGCACGCGCCGCTGGTCAAGGCCGGGGAATGGTACGCAGCGACCGTGCTTCGCGCCCAATCGATTGTCTGGATGGTGAGGATAGCGTGGGCCGATGCTCGCTCGCCGTCGGTGGTGCCGCATTGACACGGATCACCGACCCGCGGCCGGCCCGAGGCCGCTTCCCCTCGCGACGGCGCGGCCAGCTCGCTTCCCGGGCGCGCGTTCGCCGGTCGTGGCGGCTCGGAGTCCGACCGGCTGCTAGACTCCGCGGCTGACCACCGCGGAGGGGCGGACATGGATCTCGAGCTGAGCGGCCGTACGGTGCTGGTCACCGGCGGCTCGAAGGGCATCGGACGGGCGGTCGCCGAGGGCTTCGCCGAGCAGGGGTGCCGGCTGCACCTGGTCGCGCGTGGGGCTGCCGACCTCGAGCGCACCGCGGCGGCGATTCGCGGCACTCACGGCGTCGAGGTCGACGTGCATGCACTCGACCTGAGCGACAGCACGAGCATATCGACCCTCGTCGAGCGCGTGCCCGCGGTCGACGTCCTGGTCAACAACGCCGGCGCGATCCCCGGCGGCACGCTGGATGCGGTCGACGAGTCCACCTGGCGCGCTGCCTGGGATCTCAAGGTCTTCGGCTACATCAACCTGACGCGGGCTTACTACGCGCGCATGCGCGAGCGCGGGCACGGCGTGGTGGTCAACGTGATCGGGCTGGCCGGCGAGAAGGTCGACGCCGGTTACATCGCGGGAACTGCCGGCAACGCGAGCCTGATGGCGTTCACCCGCGCTCTCGGTGGTGAGAGCCCGGCGCACGGCATTCGCGTGCTGGGCGTCAATCCGGGCGCCATCGAGACCGAGCGTCTGGTCGGTCTCATGCGCACGCGCGCCGCGGCGGAGCGGGGCGATGCCGACCGCTGGCAGGACTATGTCGCGAACCTCCCGCTCGGACGACCGGGCAAGCCGCGCGAGGTCGCCGACGTGGTGGTGTTCCTCGCCTCGCCGCGTGCCTCCTACGTCAGCGGCACGGTGCTCGCGGTCGACTGCGGTCATTCGGTGCGAGGCGCGAGCTTCCGGTAGCACGCGCGGAAGGCGGCGCGCCACCCACGCGGTCGGTGGCTCCACGCGCGGGCGGGTCCCCACGCCACGATGGCGTGTGCGGTGCCTCCCTGGAACCGCGCCCTGCGAGGCGGCTACAATCGCCGCGCGGTTGGGGCGAAGGAGACGTGTCCAGGGGGTAGCGCGGCGGCGTCGGGCCCGGCACGCGAACTGCGTTCCCATCTCTCTCGAGTCGAATCGGAACTCGGGCACGCTGGCTCACGTGTCGACTCGGCGCGGGGCAGCGGCACCTTCCGATCGCTCGTTCAGCATCCGGAGTGACGGTGGAGACCTATATTCTCGTCGGCATCTGCCTCGTGGCGTGGCTGATCACGGTCGGCCTGTTCAAGCTCGTCATGCGCGATTCCGAGTACGCCTTCATCGTCGGTGCGCTCGCCGGTCTCTTCGTCGCCGCTGCCGCGGGCGGTGGCTACTTCCAGTACCTGGCGGCCTGCCGCACCTGTCTCTGATCGACGCCCGGCGCGTCAGCGCGTGCCTTCGATGCGTCGGATCTTGGCGCGCTGCGGCAGCCGGTAGAACCGGCGCAACTCGTTCATGAGCCCCGGCTCGCCCGTGCCGCGCAAGTAGCGCGACTCGAGGTGCGAGCAGAACCGCGAGGCGTAGCGGTTGGCGTCGCGATAGCGGGCGAGCTCGGTCTCGTCGAGCTGACTGTCGAAGCTCGCATCCTCGAACAGCCGTCGATGGAGCCAACCCGGAACGCGCCCCTGCTCCTGCGCTCCGAACAGAAAGGCGGTGGTGACGTACTTGTCGACCTCCGCCTGCATCTCGAGCTCGAGCAGCGAGACGCCGCGATCGTGCCCGGCGTTCCAGGCCAGGTACAGGAAATGGCTGACGCCCTCCAGCGCGGTGCACAGATCGGCGAAGTTGCCTCCGTGCAGATGGTCGTTCGGGTCGTCGCGACCCAGTCGCTCGACCACTTCGCGGTCGAGATACAACGCGATGTCGACCTCGTCGCCGCTCTGTCGCACCAGCAGTTTCTCCGGCGCGTCGCGCGCGTCGTCGCCCTCGATCGAGCGGGCGACGACGCGATCGGTGATCACGAAGTCGTCGACGTCGTGCGGGATCTCGATCTCGTAGATCCGCTCGAGCTGACGTTGCAGTGTGACCAGTCGCATCGTCGCCGGGCCGGTCGTCGTATCTCAGACGGCGGCCGCCGCCGAGCGCGGCGCGGGAGGCGCTCGGCGGACGTTCAATGTCGCACCTGCCCGGTGGGACAGGCAGATGGCTCGAAGCCGAGGTGACGCAGCTGCTCGGCGGCGCGCCGACTACCGGTGCGTAGCCACACCTCGTACAACCGCAGGATGTCGGCGTCCGAGCCCTCGTTGCGCTCGCTCGCCTCGCCGAGGACGTCGACGAAGTCCGTGAACTTGTCCGACAGCTCGCCGAAGACGTCGCCGAGTGCACGATCACGCCAGCCGCCGCGTAGCGTCTGTGACAGGCTGCCGTAAGCACTGCCGCCCATCGAGATGTAGTAGTCGACGTCGACCACCTTGTTGGCGAGGCTCTGCGAGAACACTCCGGAGATGAACAGCGCGACGTCGCCGAGCCGGCGCAGCGCGCCCAGGCGCTGCTCGGTGGTGGGCCCCTCGATCGCCTCGGCGTAGAGCGCTGCCAGTGGCCGCAACATCATCCCGTCGGGCGTTCGGTCGTAGAGGCGATCGGTTCGTGTGAAGTCGGTCAGCAGATTGACGAGGTAGCACACGGTGCCTTCCTCGGCGCCGATTCGCTGATGCTCGATCGCCGCGCTGACCGCGTGCTGGAAGTACTGACGCAGGCTCGAATGGGGGACGACCCGCGGGGTGCCTGGTTCGACCATGACTGGGCAACTCCTCCAACCGGTACGAAGGTCCTCGGCCGCTTGCGGCGGCACTTTAGAGAATCACACCACTGTCGCGTGGGGCTTCCCGCGCGCTCCCGATCGCGAGGTCGAGCCTGCGATCGAGGCGTACTTCTAAGGCCTTTCGCCGCGCATGGCAAAGCACTCGGAAAGCGGGAGTGCTGACATCGCCGGTCTCAAGTTCGTCGCCCTCCGGGCCGATACTCGCGTGCAGCGGGACCGCGCAGGGCTGCGCTCCCGAGCCGTGGGCAACGGGTCGTCGAGCAGACACATCCCACGCCGTCTCGACTCGCCGCACAGAACCGAGCTCTTCGACCGCCTGCTGACGAGGTCCGATGCGCCACTCGATGTCATCCACTGCCCGCGTGGTGACGCTCGCGTCGGCGCTGGTGATGCTCGCCTGCGTGTCGCTGTTGTACGTGGCGTTCGAGCTGCGCGGCATCCAGACCGTCCTGTCCGTGCACCGACAGGCGATGGCGACGCAGGGCGCCCTGCTCGAGCGTCACCGTGCGGTCGAGGACGGGATCGAGGATGCCGCCTCGCGTGCGGTGGATCTCTCGCGCCGCCTCGCCGATCTCTCCACCGCCCACCGCGAGGAACAGATCGCCCATCGGCTCGAGCTCGAGCGCCTGCGGCGTGATGCCGACGACGCCGAGACGGGCGAGGCCTCCTCTCGACTCGTCGAGCAGGCGGCGGACTTGCAGGCGGATGCCGATGCGCTCCAGGCGATGGCGCTCGAGGCGCGTGGCGGTGCCAACTCGGTGCAACGGGTGAACGGCGCCAACCGCGCCCTCGCTCGGGAGATCGACGGACACATCGAGCGCACCTCGAATGCGCTCGATGCGAGCCTCGCGCGCACCGGTAGGGCCTGGGTCGTCGCCTTCGGGCTGCTCGCGCTCACCCTCGTCGCTGGCGGTGCCCTGGTGCTCATTTGTGCGCGCGAGAGCGGTCGAGGGCTGCGCCGTCTGGCCGCGGCGATGGCGGCTGCATGCGCCGGTCGGGGCGTCGCGCTCGATGCGTCCGGGCCTCGGCACGAGCCGGAGACGGCGGCTGCCGACGGATTCAACGCGATGCTCGGGTTGCTCGACGCGCGCACCGCGGCCATGGAGCAGGCCGAGCAGATCGTGCGCTCCATGAACGAGGCGGTGCTCGTCGTCGACGCCGCAGGCGCGCTCTGTCGGGCCAACCGTGCGGCGGAGGCGCTGCTCGGCCGACGCGAGTCGGAGCTGCGCGGCATGACCCTCAAGGATCTCCTCGTCGACCCCTGGGTCGCCCATCGCGCACTGGCCGAGCCCGCCTCGACGCGGCCGGGTCGGCTCGACGCCGAGCTACACCAGGCCGGAGTCGGCGGCGTTCCGGTGACGTTGTCGGTGGCCGGGTTGTCGGCGGCGGACCAGCCGGACGAGCGGTTCGTGGTGGTGCTGCTCGACGCCGTCGAGCACCGCCGCGCGGCGCGCCAGATGGCCGACAGCGAGGCACGCCTGCGCGACTTCGCGGAGTCCGCGTCGGACTGGTTCTGGGAGACCGGGCCGGATCTGCGGTTCACGTTCTTCTCCTCGCGCTTCACCGAGGTCACCGGCCTCGACCCGTACAGCGTCCTCGGCCGGACGCGCGAGGAGCTGCCGCTCGACGTGCCCAGGGCGGTGTGGGAGCACCATCTCGAGACCCTGCACGCGCACCGTCCGTTCCGAGGCTTCGTGTTTCCGCGCACCACACCCGACGGCCGTCGGGTGTGGCTCTCGATCAGCGGCGTGCCGGTCTTCGACGGCAACGGCGTGTTCGAGGGCTACCGGGGGACCGGGGCCGACGTCACCGACCGCGAGCGGGCCAAGCTCGCGCTGGTGGCGGCACGGGACGCCTCGGAGGCGGCGGCACGCGCCAAGGGCGAGTTCGTGGCCAACGTGAGCCACGAGATCCGAACGCCGATGAACGGCGTGCTCGGCATGCTCGACCTTCTCGCGGACAGCTCGCTCACCACCGAGCAGTCGGAATGGGTGGAGATCGCGACCCGCTCCGGTCGGTCCCTGCTCTCGCTGCTGAACGACATCCTGGACTTCTCCAAGCTCGAATCGGACCGACTGGAGCTCGAGTCGACCGCGTTCGACGTCGCCGCGCTGGTGGAGGAGGTCACCGACATGCTCGCGGAGCAGGCCCAGACCAAGGGGCTGGATCTGGTGTACCGCGTGGCGCCGGGCGTGCCGCCAGCCATCGTGGGCGACCCGGGCCGGGTGCGCCAGGTGCTCACCAATCTGGTCGGCAACGCGGTGAAGTTCACCCGGGAAGGCAGCGTCGCGGTCACCGTCGAGGTCGAGGAGCCGTCGACCGAGGGCGAGGGCGCGCGTCTGCGGGTGGTGGTGCGCGACACCGGGATCGGCATCGCTCCGAGCGCGCACCAGCGGATCTTCGACTCCTTCACCCAGGCCGACGGCTCCACCACGCGCCACTTCGGTGGGACCGGTCTCGGGCTCGCCATCTCTCGGCGGCTCACGCGGCGGATGGGCGGAGACATCACCGTACGCTCGGCGCTCGGCGAGGGCAGTGCCTTCACCCTCGAGGTCGCCTGCTCGGTGGCGGAGACGCCGCCGGCGAAGCCGGGGCTCGGTGGCGAGACGGTGCTGGTGGTGTGCGGGGTCGACGCCGAGCGCGCCGCGCTCGCCTCCCAGGTCGAGCACGCGGGCGGCGTGGCAGTCGCGGTCAACCGCGCCGACAGAGTCGGAGCCGCGCTGTCGACCGTCGAGGCCGAGGGTCGAGTTCGAACCGTGCTGGTCGACGCGCGTGCCCTGGGGGCGGATCCGGCCGCCGATCTGGCACGGCTGCGTGCCGCGGTGGGTCCATCGGCGCGGGTGGTGGTGATCACCTCCCGGCTCTCGGTCGACCGGCGGCGGCTCGGCGCACCGGCCGGGGTGGACGCCTACGCCGCCCGCCCGCTCGGGCCGGTCCATCTGGCGCGCTGCCTGCGCCTCGCGGCAGCCGACTCGGCCCGCGCCGCGGGCGGTGACGGGGCCGTCGCGCGAGTGCTGTTGGTCGAGGACAACGCCGTCAACCGGAAGGTGGCCAGCGGTCTGTTGCAGCGACTGGGGCACGAGGTCGAGACCGCGGTCGACGGCCAGGCAGCGCTGGTCGCGCTCGCCAACCAGACCTTCGACCTGGTGTTGATGGACTGCCAGATGCCGGTGCTCGACGGCTACGCGACCGCGACTCGGATCCGCCAGAGCGATGCTCCCTGGGCGGCGGTGCCGATCGTCGCCCTCACCGCCAACGCGCTGGCGGGCGATGCCGAGCGCTGCCTGGCTGCGGGCATGGACGACCATATCGCCAAGCCCGTGTCCCGCGACAAGCTGCACGCGGCGGTGCAGCGCTGGGTCGGCCGCGACCGCGCTCAGGCCCACTCGACCGCCGAGTCCGTCGGCGCGGTGGACGCGCGCGCGTTCGCCGAGCTTCGCGGCGCCCTCGGCTCGGGGGTGTCCGCGGTGGTGGGTCTGTTCCGCGAGGACGGCCCGGCGCGGGTGGTCGCCATGGGCGCCGCGGCGCGTCGTGGGGATGCCGCTGCGGTGACCGAGATCGTGGACGCCGCGCGTACCCTCGCGAGCACCAGCGCGAGTCTCGGCGCGGCGCGCCTCAGCCGCCTCTGCGCGGCCGTCGGCGCGGCGGCGCGTGAGGGCGACCTGGCCGAGGTCGAGCGCATCCTCGGCGGGATCTCGCGTGAGCTGACCCTGGTGCTCGAGGCCTTGGAGCGGCTCGACGCGAGCGACGGCCTCGCCGCCTGACCGCGCTCAGGCGGGGATCACCGGCGCGGCGAGGGCGGCGACCATCGCATCGAGCACCGCGTCCGGGCGCTCGACCATCGACATGTGGCCGCAGCCGGGAATGTCCACCACCTGCGGGGCGGTGAGCGCCTCGGTGAGCGCCATGGCCGCGCGGCGCGGGGTCATCCGATCGGCGCCGCCGAGGAGCAGGTGCACCGGGCAGCCGATGCGGGCGGCCGCCTCGAGCCCACTCGTGTAGTCGTTGCAGGCGCGGAGATCGGCGTGCAGCACCCCGGGCCCGGCACGCTCGAGCAGCCGCATCACCCCGCCCGTCATCCACATCCCCGGAGCCGGATTGGCGCCGAGCTGGGCGCGCAGCGCGAGGCCCCACAGCGTCACCATGTCGTTGGCCGCGGCCGGGTCGTCGCGGGCGGCATCGAGCAGCAGGTCGGCGACCGGCATCGGCGCCGCGACGCCCAACAGCACCACGGTGCGGGCGCGCTGCGGTGACCGGGCCGCCGCCTCGAGCGCGACCAGGGCCCCCATGCTGTGCCCGACGAGGGCGAATCGCTCGTGTCCGGCGGCGTCGGCCAGCGCGGTGATCCAGTCCGCCATGTCGGCGATCGACGTCAGGCACGGCCCGGCGGAGCGCCCGTGTCCCGGCAGGTCGACGGCGAGCACCTCGTGCCCGTGGTGCGCGAGGTAGCGGCTCTGGTGAATCCAGACGCTGTGGTCCATGCCGGCCCCGTGGACCAGCACCACCGCGGGGAGGCCGCGCCCCGGCGGACGGCCACCGGTGTAGACGTGGGCCTCGTGCCCCATGACTCGCAGCTTCATGGCAGGGTCCTCCGGGGCCAGTGGCTCACGATCGGCGCGGGCGTCGCGGCGCCGCGGCGCGCAGCCCGCGCTCGAGGTCGGCGAGCAGGTCGTCGACGTCCTCCAGCCCGACGGAGACGCGAATCGTCCCCTCGCCGATGCCGGCCGCGGCGAGCGCCGCAGCGTCCATGCGGTGATGGGTGGTGCTGGCGGGGTGGATCACCAGCGACTTGGCATCGCCGACGTTGGCGAGGTGGGAGAAGACCTCCAACGCCTCGATGAACCGCCGCCCCGCCTCGCGCCCCCCGCGCAGGGTGAAGCTGAAGACCGCGCCGCATCCCCGCGGTAGCAGGCGTGCGGCGAGGGCATGGTCGGGGTGGGTGTCCAGCTCGGGATAGCTGACCGACTCGACCGCCGCGTGCGCGGCGAGGAAGGCGACCACGCGCCGCGTGTTGGCGACGTGTCGCTCCATACGCAGGCCCAGGGTCTCCATCCCCTGCAGGATCAGGAACGCGGTGCTCGGGCTCATGCAGGCGCCGAAGTCGCGGGCACCCTCCTTGCGGGCGCGCATGATGAACGCCGCCGGGCCGTACTCGTCGACGAAGTTCATGTCGTGGAAGCCGGCATAGGGCTCGGAGAGCTCCGGGAAGCGACCCGATGCGGCCCAGTCGAAGCGTCCGCCGTCGACCAGCAACCCGCCGATCGCCACCCCGTGGCCGCCGAGGAACTTCGTCGCCGAGTGGAAGAGGATGTCGGCACCGAGGTCGAACGGACGGCAGAGATAGGGCGTGGTGAAGGTCGAGTCGACCACGAGCGGCAGCCCGGCTGCGTGGGCGACGTCGGCCACCGCCGGGATGTCGAGCACGTCGAGGCCCGGATTGCCGAGCGTCTCGCCGAACAGCATCCGCGTCTGCGGCCGGATCGCGTCGCGGAAGGCGCCGGGGTCGCGCGGGTCGACGAAGGTGGTCTCGATTCCGAAGCGTGGGAGGGTATAGGCGAGCAGGTTGTGCGAGCCGCCGTAGAGCGAGCGTGAGGCGACGATGTGGCTGCCGGCGCCGGCGAGCGTCGCCACCGCCAGATGCATCGCCGCCTGCCCGCTCGCGGTCGCGATGGCGCCGACGCCACCCTCCAGTGCGCTGATCCGTTCCTCGAGCACCGCGGTGGTGGGGTTGGTGATGCGCGAGTAGACGTGGCCCGGTCGCTCGGCGTTGAACACCGCGGCGGCATGGTCGGCATCGCGAAACACGAACGAGGTCGTCTGGTAGATCGGCACCGCGCGCGCGCCGGTCGCCGCGTCCGGCTGCTGTCCGGCGTGCAGGGTCAGGGTGTCGAAACGGAAGTGACTCGGTCCGGCCATCGGCTGGCTCCTCGGGCTACTGCGGCGACGTGCTGGTCGTTCCGGTGCGCTCGCCGACGCCGCGCTTGCTCGCGTCGGTCCACGCGCCGTCGTCCGGACGAGCCGGCCTGTCTCGCCCGGCGCGCGCTCAGGGGCAGGGTGCGCTCGAGACCTCGATTGCCGGGAATCTGCGTGTCGTCTCCTCGGCCGGGAACCGACCCACGGAGCGGACGCCGACGTGCTGCACGGCTCGCGTCACCTCGCGGGCGCGAAGGTCGGCGCTCAACCCGAGCGCGGCCAGACGCTGGACGCGGCGTTGCGCGCTGTCCTCCGAGCGGTAGACGCCGAGCGACAGGGTGTCCGAGCGCCCACCCAGACGCGAGAAGTCCTTGATGCCCTGCCCACGCAGGCGCGCGATCGTCGCCTCGACCGCACCCGCGCCGTCGAGCGGTCCGATGACCACCTGGTGCAGGGTGAAACCCTCCTCGGTCGCGGGCATCGCGGTCACCACGTGGCCGGCATCGCCCAACCAACGGGCTGCCACCTTCAGGGCGTCGCCCCGCCCGCGCTCGCTGAGCACCCGACACTCGCCCGGCGCCGCCGTCGGCGGCGATGGTGGGGCCGTTTCCGCGACCGCCACCGCGGCGGCGGGGGCAGGGTCGGCCGTGGCCGTGGTTGTGGGCGTGGGCGGTGGGCGCGGCGTCTCCGGCGTCGGCGCAGCCTGCGTCGCCGCCCCTGACGGCGCGGCCGCGGCGGCGCCGGCCTCCGCGCGTGCCGCCGTGGCCTTGCCATTCAGCGGTACGTCGAGCATCGCGGCCAGCGCGCGGCGCTTGCCGTCGGTGCGCGCATTGCCGCTACCGAGGTCGTGGGCGCGGTCCCATGCGAGCAGCGCGAGACGGGCGTGGACGTCGCCCAGGTTCTCGTACGCGGTGACGTAGTCCGCGCGCAGCTCGACCGCCCGAGTCAGGGCGCGGCGGGCTTCCTCGTAGCGCCCCGACGCAGCGTGCAGCACCGCCAGGTTGTTGTACGGCTCGGCGAGGTTCGGGGCCTCCCGGGTCAGCTGCTCGAACACCTCGATCGCCTCCGCCGCGCGACCGCGCCGGGTGAGCACGACGCCCTTGAGCAGCAACGCGTCGGTGTGGTCGGGGGCCTCGACGAGAAGGGCCTCGACCAGGGCCTGCGCCTCGCGGAGCTGGCCGTCGGCCACCATGCGCTTGGCCTGCTCGACCCGCTCGTCGGCGCCCGGCACCGACTGCGCCTGGCTCGGCAGCGCGACCAGCGGCGCGAGCAGGCAAAGGAGTAGGCGGAGGAGGCGCAGTCGCATGGTTCGAGAGGTCGTCGGGGCCGAGCCGGGCGCTAGCCTATACCAGGACGTGGGGACGGTACACGGTGAACGATGGTTGCGATCGCCCGTTCCAGGATGCGAGTTCCTCGGTGGCCTGCTATCGTCGCGCGAACATCGGGATCACGAGGGGACGCAACGATGGGTAGTCGTGCCAGCGCCGACGAGCGCCGGGGACGGACACAGGAGCTGATCGAGCGGCTGATCGACGAGCGTCGGCGTCTGCTCGTGCTCTACGAGCGCGTGGCCGGGGTCACGCCCTACGAGGACGAGCCACCGACGCCCGAGCTGCTGGCCGAGTTCTTCCAGATCCTCGTCGACTACATCGCCGCCGGTCACTTCGGCCTCTACGAGCGCATCGCCAAGGGCGAGGAGCGCCGACGCGCCGTGGTCGGGCTGGCGCGCGACATCTACCCACGCATCGCCGCCACCACCGACGCCGCGATGCAGGCCAACGACGCCTACGAGCGCGCCGGGCGGCGAGGGCTGACGGTCAAGCTCGCGCGGATGCTGTGGGCGATGGGCGAGCAGCTCGCGCTGCGCATCGACCTCGAGGACCGGCTGATCGCCGCCATGGTCGGGCGGCCGGAGGAGCAGCGGGTCGCGGACTGACCACCATCCGCCGGTCGTCCGCCCGGGCGCAACCCGCCGGGAGCTCCGGGACGCCCGCTCAGTCGCCGTGGCTCGCGATGGCCTCGGCGACTGCGAGTAACCGTCGCGCTTCCTCGACGTGCAGCACCTCGACCAGCCGCCCGTCGAGCACCGCCACGCCGGCGCCCTCCGCCAGTGCTCGTTCCCAGGTCGCGATCACCGCGTGCGCCTGCTCGACCTCGTCCGGGCTCGGACCGAAGGCCGCATTGGCCGGTGCAATCTGGCGGGGGTGGATCAGGGTCTTGCCGTCGAAACCGAGGTCGCGCCCCTGGCGGCAGGCGGCGGCGAATCCGTCGTCGTCCTCGAGATCGAGATGGACACCGTCGAGGATGTCGACGCCCGCCGCGCGGGCGGCGAGCAGGCACTGCGACAACGCCCCGAGCACGGCCAGCCGATCGGCGGTCTGGCGCGCCCGCAGGTCCTTCACCAGATCCGAGGTTCCCATCACCAGGCACTCGACCCGCGGATCCGCGGCGGCGATCGCGCGCGACTCCAGCACCCCGAGCGGGGTCTCGATCATCGGCCACAGCCCGACCGAGTCTGCCGCACCGGCGGCGCGCAGCGCGGCGCTCGCGGCGATGACGGTGGCAGCCGACTCGACCTTCGGCAGCACCACCGCCTGCAACGGGCGCCGGGCCACGGCTGCGATGTCGGCCTGGCCCCATGGCGTGTCGAGCGGGTTGGTCCGAACGCATACCGCATGCGCCCGCGCCCGCTCGCCGTCGAGCCAGGCACAGGCGGCATCGCGTGCAGCGTCCTTCGCCGTCGGCGCCACCGCGTCCTCGAGGTCGACGATCAGCGCGTCGCAGGCGAGGCCGCGCGCCTTCTCCAGGGCGCGTGCGTTGGTGCCGGGCACGAACAGCACCGAGCGCCGCGGGTGCACCGCGAGTTGGCCAGGGTCGCGGCTCATCGGTCTGGTCCCGCGCGCCGTCGGCCGGTCATCGACCGACCCCGCCCAGCCGCTCGTCGAGTAGCCGAATCCAATGCCGCACCGGACGCGAGGCACCGCGCTGGAGGTGGGTCAGGCAGCCGATGTTGGCGGTCGCGATCACTGCCGGCTCGCCGCTCTCCAACGCCGCGACCTTGCGCGTGAGCAGGGCGGTCGAGAGCTCCGGCTGCAGCACCGAGTAGGTGCCGGCGGAGCCGCAGCACAGGTGGCCGTCGGGAACCGGGGCGAGCGTGTAGCCGGCGGCGGTCAGCACGCGCTCGAGCACGCCGGGCAGTCGCTCGCCGTGCTGCTGGGTGCAGGGACAGTGCGCCGCGACACGGGCACTGGTCCCCGCACCAGGCCGGCCGAGGGCGTCGAGGTCCTCGGCGGCCACCACCTCGAGGAGATCGCGTGCGAGCGCCGCCACCCGACGCGCCTTCTCGGCGTAGGCGGTGTCGTGCGCCAGCAGGTCGCCGTATTCCTTGATCTGGAGCGCGCAGGCGCTCGACGAGGCGACGACCGCCTCCGCACCGCGCTCGATCTCCGGCCACCACGCGTCGATGTTGCGGCGCATGGCGTCGAGGCCTTCCTCGTGCGCGCCGAGGTGGTTGCCGACCGCGCCGCAGCAGCCACCGAGATCGGCCCCGACCAGGGCGATGCCGAGCCGGTCCAGCACGCGCGCCGCGGCGGCGTCGATGTCGGGCGCGAGGGCAGGCTGCACGCATCCGCCGAGCACGAGCATTCGCCGCGGGTGCCGCGCCTGCGGCCATGGCGTGGGCGCCACCGGCGCGGGAATGCGCGGGCGGAGGCGGTCGGAGAGCAGGGGGCGCAGCCACTGCCCGAGGCGCAGCAGCGGCGCGAAGCGGGTGCGGTACGGGAGCACCGCGCGCAGCGCCCGCCGCATCAGGCGGTCGCCGAGAGGCCGCTCGCCGGCGCGCTGCTCGACCACGTGGCGTCCGATCTCGGCCAGCCGCCCGTAACGCACGCCTGACGGGCAGGTCGTCTCGCAAGCGCGGCAGGTGAGGCAGCGGTCGAGGTGGAGCCGGGTGCGGGCGGACACCGGCTCGCCCTCGAGCATCTCCTTGATCAGGTAGATGCGGCCGCGGGGGCCGTCGAGCTCGTCACCGAGGAGCTGGTAGGTCGGGCAGGTCGCGGTGCAGAACCCACAGTGCACGCACTTGCGCAGGATGGCGTCGGCTTCCTGCCCTTCCGGAGTGTGCTTGATGAAGTCGGCGAGATTGGTCTGCATCTGGGCCGCTCAGAGGTCCGAGTACATCCGGCCGGGATTGAGCACCCCGGCCGGGTCGAGCGCCGCCTTCACCCGGCGGTGCAGGGCCAGGATCCCCGGGGCCAGCGGGTGGAACACCTCGCCGTCGGGGTCGCCGCCGCGAAGCAGCGTCGCGTGGCCGCCGGCCGCGGAGACGGCGGCGCGCACGGCCTGCTCGGAGCACGCCTCGCGCGGGCGCCACCAGCGCAACGCACCGCCCCAGTCGACCGCCCACTGCCCGCCGTCGCCTCGCGCGACCTCGAGGGGGGCGGCGGCCGGCGGCACCGAGATGCGCCAGAGCTGGTCCGTATCGCCCCCGTCGGTCGGGGCGAAGAACGGGTGATCGAGCTCGCGCCAGGCGTCGAAGAATTGGTCGCCGTCACCCTCGCCCCCGATCTTCGCGACCGCCGCAGCAACGCCTCCCGGGGTTCCGGACAGGCGCACGTGGAGCCGGCCGTCGACGTGGACGGCGCCCGACAGGGGCAGCGGCTGGCCGGACCAGCGGGCCAGGCGCTCGATCGCCTCGGCGGCGCTCGCCTCCTGGACCAGGGTCACCGTCTCGGCCGGGCGAGGGAGCACCTTCAGCGAGACCTCGACCAGGATGCCGAGCGTTCCCATGGCCCCGGCCATCAATCGCGACAGGTCGTAGCCGGCGACGTTCTTCATTACCTGGCCGCCGAACGCGAGCAGCTCACCTCGGCCGTTGACGATCCGGGTGCCGAGCACGTGGTCGCGCGCGGCGCCGTACCACGGCCGCCGCGGCCCCGAGAGGCCGGCGGCGATGGTCCCCCCGATGGTGGCGCCGGCTCCGAGCCGGGGCGGCTCGAAGGCGAGCATCTGGCCCGACTCGGCGAGCACCTGCTCGATCTC
The DNA here is from genome assembly GCA_024234875.1 of Ectothiorhodospiraceae bacterium. Classification (GTDB taxonomy): domain Bacteria; phylum Pseudomonadota; class Gammaproteobacteria; order HK1; family HK1; genus JACKNM01. The sequence continues at coordinate 136,300 of JACKNM010000011.1, forward strand.
GGCGAGCGGGGTGCCGGCCCGAGCGGTGATCACGAGCTCGGTCGGCTCGTAGCTCACCACGCCGCGCAGCCCACCGAGCTCGACGGGCTCGCCCACCGCGCGTCGGCCGAGGAAGTCCTTGCTACCACCGCCGCGCAACCGCAGGGCGGTACCGCTGGCGGCGGCCGCCGCCACCCGCTCGCGGATCGCCACGACGGCCGGGTCGTCCATCGTCCTCACCATCGTCAGAACCGCTCGAGCTCGGGGTGGGGCAGGGCGCCGTGGTGGACGTGCATGCCACCGAGCTCGGCGCAGCGCGCGAGCGTCGGCACCGCCTTGCCCGGATTCAGCAACCCGTCGGGGTCGAACGCCGCCTTCACGGCGTGGAACTGGGCCAGCTCGGCCGGCGCGAACTGCACGCACATCTGCTCGATCTTCTCCACCCCGACACCGTGCTCCCCGGTGATCGTGCCGCCGACCTCGACGCAGAGCTCGAGGATGCGCGCGCCGAGGGCCTCGGCCTGCTCGAGCTGCCCCGGCTGGTTGGCGTCGTAGAGGATCAGCGGATGGAGGTTGCCGTCACCGGCGTGGAACACGTTGACCACCGCCAGCCCGTGCTCGCGCGACAGCGCCTCGGTGCGTGCCAGCACCTTCGGCAGCTCTCGGCGCGGGATGGTGCCGTCCATGCAGTAGTAGTCGGGCGAGATCCGTCCGACGGCCGGGAACGCCGCCTTGCGTCCGGCCCAGAAGCGGATCCGCTCGGCGTCGTCACGGGCGAGCCGAACCTCGGTGGCGCCGCAGTCCTCGAGCAGCGCGCGCACCTGGTCGATCTGGTCCTCGACCTCGCGCTCGGTGCCGTCGAGCTCGCAGAGCAGGATGGCGGCGGCGTCGACCGGGTAGTCCGCGTGCACGAAGTCCTCGGCCGCGCGGATGGCCGGGTTGTCCATCATCTCCAGGCCACCGGGGATGATCCCCTCGGCGATGATCCGCCCGACCGCGGTGCCCGCGCTCTCCACCGTCTCGAAGGCCGCGAGCAGCACCCGTGCGCACTCCGGCTTCGGCAGCAGCTTCACCGTGACCTCGACGATCACCGCCAGCAGGCCCTCGGACCCGGTCATCAGCGCCAGCAGGTCGTAGCCGGGGGCGTCGAGTGCCGGACCGCCGATGGTGTGGCGCTCGCCGTCGATGGTCACCACCTCGAGCGACTGGATGTTGTGCACCGTGAGGCCGTACTTGAGGCAGTGGAGCCCACCGGAGTTCTCGGCCACGTTGCCGCCGATGCTGCAGGCGATCTGCGACGACGGGTCGGGTGCGTAGTAGAGCCCGAGGGGAGCGACCGCCTCGGAGATGGCGAGATTGCGCACCCCCGGCTGCACCCGCGCGGTGCGGTTGTCGCGATCGACGGCGACGATTCGATTGAACTTCGCGAGGCTGAGCAGGACACCGTCCTCGGGCGGCAGGGCGCCCCCGGAGAGACCGGTGCCGGCTCCCCGGGCCACCACCGGCAGCCCGAGCCGCGAGCACAGTCGCAGCACCGCCTGGACCTGCTCGACCGTCTCCGGCAACACCGCGACCAGGGGCAGCCGCCGGTAGGCGGTCAGCCCGTCGCACTCGTAGGGACGGAGGTCCTCGCGATGGTGCAGGACTCCCGACTCGGGGAGGATCTCGCGCAGCGCCGCCACCACCGGTGCCTGGCGCGCGGCGCGGGCAGCGCCGCGGTCTTGCGATGGGAGCTCACCGGTGGCGGTCGGTCGGGCGCTCGTCACTGGTCTCTCCTCGGCTCGGTCCGGGTTCGGCTGGTGGCTGCGGAGGCTACCGGAGAACGGCGCCGACGCGCAGCCCCCGCCCCACGAGTGCACGCCGGGGCGGCGGCTCCGATATCGAAAAATTCTAGAAATGCTCTGTAATACGTTGTAATTCAGATAATTTCTCGTGAATTCGAGGATCTGCTCGAAGTCCGGTGCGGCGTCTCGGTCGACGACGGCCGGCCGCGAATCCGGTGCCGCCGCGACCACGAGCCTCGACTCGCCCCGCCGTCCCGGTTGCCGCCGACCGGCCCGACCGGTAGCGTCGGCACCGGCTCACACGTGGAGGTCGACGCGGTACTCGGGCTGCCTCGCGGCGCCGAGTGTGGCGGTGGCCCGGTAGGCGGCGATCGCCCGCCAGGTGGGCGAGGCCACCTCGGCGCTCGTCGCGCGCCCGAGCCGCGCCTCCCAGGCCGCGGCGCGTGCGGTCGCCTCGGCGCGGGCTCCGGGCCCGGCTGCGCCCTGGCTCCCGGACGGGCTGGCCGACGAGCCGATCCACTCGCCCTGGAGCACCGCGGCGGCCGGTGGACGACCGGTGCCGTGGTGCGATGCCCGGGTGTCGTCGGCATGCCGCTCGCGCGAGGACGGCGCGACCGGAGTGACGGCGGTGGTGCCCTGGATGCGCATGAGATGAATCGAGTGATGCCCAATCGCGAGCGAGCCGTCCGTGAATATAGCGCCGGCGGCACGGTCCGGGCCAGGCGCGCCTCCTGGTGGCGGGGTCTCGGCGCGTGGCTGTTGCTCCTGGCCGTCCTCGGCACGCCCGCCGCCGGGGCGGCGGCGCCACCGATTCGTTTCGGGATCGCCTCGAGCCCGGTCACCCTCGATCCGCGCTTCGCCACCGACGCGACGTCGAGCCGCATCTCCCGCCTCCTCCACGAGCCGCTGGTCGAGTTCGACGCCGGGTTCCGGCCGCGGCCCGCGCTGGCGCGCTGGGAGGCGCTGGGGCCGCTGCGCTGGCGGTTCTTCCTGCGACCCGACCGCCGCCCCTTTGCGGCCCTCGACCGCGCGGTCGTGGCGGACGACGTGAGGGCGACCTACGCCTCGGTGCTCGCGGCCGAGACCGGCTCGCCGCATCGCGGCTCGCTGGCGGTGGTGGCGGCGGTCGAGGTGGTCGACGAGTCGACGGTCGACTTCGTCCTGCATCGCGCCGATCCGAGCTTTCCCGGCCTGCTCACGGTGGGGGTGATGCCGCGCGAGGATCTGGCGCCGGGGGCGCGTCCGGGGCGAGCGCCGCGGGGGAGCGGCCCGTTCGAGGTCGTGGATTGGCCCGACGACAACCGCCTCGTGCTGCGCCGCCGCAGCGACGGCCAGTTGCTCGAGTTCGTGCGCGTGCGCGAGCCGACGGTGCGGGTGCTGAAGCTGCTACGCGGCGAGATCGACCTGCTCCAGGGCGACGTTCCGCACGAGTTGATCGGATGGGCGGAGCAGCGCGGCGGAGTGCGTGTCGAGCGCGCGGCGGGGACGACGGTCGCCTACCTCGGCTTCAACCTCGAGGATCCGGTCGTCGGCGACATCCGGGTGCGGCGGGCGATCGCGCACGCGATCGACCGCGACGCGATCGTGCGCCACGTCCTCGGCGGCGCGGCGCGCCCCGCGGAGTCCCTGCTACAACCCACGCATTGGGCCGGCGCGCCCGGTCTCGCGCCGATCACGTTCGACCCCGACCGGGCTCGCGCCCTGCTCGCCGAGGCGGGTCACGGCCCGGACGATCCGGTCCGCGTCGAGTACAAGACCTCCAGCGACCCGGCGCGTCTACGCCTGGCGACCATCATCGCCCACCAGCTCGCCGCGGTCGGCATCGAGGTGCGGATCCGCAGCTACGACTGGGGCACCTTCTACGGCGACATCCGTGCCGGGCGTTTCCAGCTCTTCAGCCTCGCCTGGGTCGGGATCAAGATGCCCGACATCTTCCGTTACACCGTGCACAGCGCGTCGGTGCCGCCGCGTGGCGCCAACCGCGGGCGATTCGTCGACCCGCTCGTCGACGATCTCGTCGAGCGCGCGGAGGCCACCGTGGGAGAGACCGAGCGGGCGGCGCACTACCGCGCTCTGCAGCACCGACTGCGCGAGACCCTGCCCTTCGTCCCGCTGTGGTACGAGGACCAGGTATTGCTCGCTCGCGCCTCCGTGCACGGCTATCGGGTCGCGCCGGACGGCGGCTACCTCGGTCTGGAATCGGTCGCGCGCTCGCCCTGAGCGCCCCCGCGCGCCGGCGCCGGTCGCCGTCTCAGTTGCCGCCGAGGCGTGACTGCGCGCGCAGCAGGTACTCCATGATCTCCAGGTCGCGCTGGTCGAGCTCGAGCGCCGCGTCCACCCACACGCGCACCGAGCGCATCATCCCCTTGTAGTCGAGCGGGCTGCTCGCCTCGATCGCTCGCCGCAGCGCGGCGCGGCCACGCGCATGGCGTCGGTGCGAGCGGATGAACCGCCGCACCGCCTCCTCGCCCTCGCCGCTCTCGGCCAGCACGTCGACGAGCCCCATCGCGTGCAACTCGGCGGCGTCGTGCTGGCGGCCGCCGGAGATCAGCCGCTCGGCGGCGACCGGTGAGAGCCTGCGGGTGAGGAGCTGCCACGCCCCCATGCCCGGAAACATGTTGAACAGAACCTCCGGCAGACCCATCTTCACGTGGCGCTCCGCCACCACCACCTGCGCCGCGAGAGCGGCCTCGAAGCCACCGCCGAGCGCCTGACCCTGCACCAGCGCGATGGTCGTCACCGGTAGGCCGTAGGCGGTGGCGGTGGCGTAGACGAGGTCGACGCACTCGCGCGCGTAGCGCAGCAGACCGGCACGGTCGCCCTGGCGGATGAGGCGGGCGAACAGCGACAGGTCGCCACCGAGACTGAAGACCTGGGGCTGTCGCGAGCCGAAGACCTGGTAGCGCAGTCGGTTGCTCACCCGGCTCGCGATCTCGCCGCGTACCCGTGCTGCCACCGCCAGTTGCCCCTGGCGCAACGCGCGGACCATCTGCGGTGTGAAGCAGGTCGGTGCGTCTTGTCGAGTCATCGCCCAGTACGCGCCGAGCTCCGGCTCGAACCAGGTCTCGACCATCGTGTCGAAGTCCGGGCCGGGCCCGGTCGGCAGGAGCGCGTCCTCGGTTTCCGGCAGACCGACATACGCCTGCGGCCAGGCGGTCCCCGGGTCAGCGCCGGCATCGAAGAAGTCGAGCTGCGATTCGATTGCGAGCCGTTTCATACTGCGTAGCCTCCCTTGGGAACCCTGATCCTCGTCGACCCCTCGACCGGAAGGAACCCGGTTCGCGCGGCGGCAAGTGTCTCTCGCAGTCTGCAAAGTCACGTAACACTTTGTGTAAGCTGCCGTGAATTTTTGTATTCCTACTGTAAGTGGCCGAGATGGCGGCTTGGCCGGGTGCGAACGGCGCGAGTACGATTCACGAATGCCGGGTGCGATCGCCGCATCCGGCCGCGACCCACTGCAGACCACCGAGGACTGTCCGCAGCCGATGGACATGACGGTCGACGAGGAAGGGGTGAGGCAGCGCATCCTCGAGGTCGTCCGCGATGTGCTCAACCTCGAGCAGGAGCCGGACCTCGACTCCGAGCTCACTGGTGATCTGGGCGTCGACTCGCTCGATCAGCTCTCCCTGGTGATGGCGCTCGAGGACGAGTTCGGCGGTAGCATCTCCGAGGACGAGGCGCGGGGGCTGCGTACTCTGCGTGACGTCGTGGCTCTGGTCTCGCATCGACTCGAACGCGTCGCCGACACCCGTTGAGCGCGGAGGAGAACGATCCGCGACGGCGAGCCGCCGGGCGCCGTGTCGTGGTCACGGGGCTCGGCGCGAGCACCGTGTTCGGCGACGGGGTGCGCCCGCTGTGGGAGGGCTGCCTCGCGGGTCGGGCGGTCGCTGTTCCCATCCCCACCAGCTGGCGCGACTACGCCGACTACCGCTGCGGCCACTGGGCGCCGCTGCCGCCGATCGACCACGAGCGCATGGCGGTGTCGCGGGTGGAGCGTGGCCAGCTCGATCCGGTCTCCATTCTCGGCCGACATGCCGCGCGCGAGGCGCTGACGTCGGCTGGATTCGGCCTGGTGCCGGCGGAGATTCGATCGCGCGCCCTGCTCGTCGACGGGGTCGATCCCGAGCGGGCCGGCGTGTTCATGGGCACCGGCGTCGGGGGGGCCTCGAGCCTGCTCGACAACCACGGTTATCAGCTCTTGTGCAACGCGCGCCACGAGCTCGAGGTGCTGTCGCGGGAATCGGACTCGGGGGTCAGCGCGCGGCTCGAGCGGGTGCTGGAGCGTCTTCACCACGGGCCGCGATTCAACCCGTTCGTGGTCTCGATGCTGATGCCGAACGCGGTCTCTGCCGCCATCGGCTTGAAGTACACGCTGCGCGGTCCCAACGTCACCGTCGCGCTCGCCTGCGCTGCCGGCACCGCCGCGATCGGGGCCGGGTATCGCGCCGTGCGCAGTGGCGTCGTCGACGTCGCCCTCGCCGGCGGGGCCGAGTATCTGGACGACCCGACCGGTGGCATCTTCCGCGGCTTCGACGCCGCCGGTGCCCTGATGCGCGACTACGCCGACGCCGCCACGGCCAATCGTCCGTTCGACGAGCGCCGAACCGGGTTCCTGCTGAGCCAGGGCGGGGCAGCGGTGCTGGTGCTCGAGGCGATGGAGACCGCGGTCGCTCGCGGCGCGCCGATTCTCGCCGAGGTGGCAGGGTACGCCGAGAGCTTCGACGCCTACAGCATGATGGCGATTGCCCCCGACGGCCGTCAGATCGAGCGGATGTTGCGCGCCGCCCTCGCCGACGCCGGGGTCGGGCCCGATGCCGTCGATTACGTCAACGCGCACGGCACCGGAACCCGCGCCAACGACGAGGTCGAGGCGGCGGTGATCGCACGGCTGTTCGGCGCTCGCCCACGCGTCGCCTCGACGAAGTCGATCGTCGGCCACGCCGTCGGCGCCAGTGGAGCGATCGAGGCGGTGGTCACGGTGATGAGTCTGCGCGAGCAGGTGCTACACGCGTCGTTGAATCTCGGCACGCCGATCGCCGACCTCGGCTGGGTTCGCGAGACCGCCCCGGCGACGGTCGATCTCGCGGTCAGCCAGTCCTTCGCCTTCGGGGGACACAACGCGGCGGTGGTGCTGCGGCGCGTGGACTGAGCGGGGCGCTCCGGCGTCTCGGTCGGTCCGGTCAGTCGGCGCCGGCGCGAGCTCGGCTGCGCAGGTAACGGGCGAGCTCGGAGCTGCCGCGCGCGACCTCGTCCCGCAGGCGCTCGACCTCGCGCTCCGACGGCGGCTGCTCGGAGAAGCGGACCGTGCGCAGGCGGGCGGCGAGGGCCTCGAGCCGATGTGCCCCGATCGAGCTGGCGGCGACCTCCACCTGCTCCAGCGCCTGCGCGAAGGCCGCGGCGTCGCGCCGCGCGAGCGCGCCGCGTGCCGCCTCGACCGCGGCGGTCGCGCCGTCCTCGAACTCCGTGGCAAGACCGGCGACGAAACCCTGCCCGCCGAGCGCGTCCATGGCACTCAGCGTCTCGCGGGCGATCGCCGGCTCGCCGGGGTCCGTGCCCGCGGACGACGTGCCGCCCAGGGGCATGGGTGGCTCGAGCGGGGCCGCCAGCGCCGACACCTCGGCGACCGCAGGCTTGTCGCTGCGGCTCACCCCGGCGATGGCGTCGACCAGCCGCTGCGGGTCGATGGGCTTGGTGAGATAGGCGTCGACCCCGGCCTCGGTGCAGGCCGCCATCGCGTCACGGGTGGCGTCGGCGGTGAGCACGAGGAACGGCATGGTGCTGCGGTCCGGGCGCGCCATGCGGAAGATGCGTACCACGTCGAGGCCGCCGAGCTCGGGCATCTGCATGTCGATCACCGCGAGGTCGAACTCGGCCCGTTCCAGTGCCGCCAGCGCCTCACGGCCATCGTCGACCACCGTCACCGAGTGTCCGGCCTGCTCGAGGATGCGCCGGACGACCTTCTGGTTCACCCGATTGTCCTCGGCCACCAGGATGCGTCGGCGCGCGCGCTCGCGGCGCTCTCGCGCGTAGCGGTCGACGAGCCGCGGCACGCCGCGGTCGGCGACCTCGGTCACGCCGCGGGTGGCCGCGGCGTGGAGCGCGTTGAACAGCAGGGTCTTGTCGACCGGGGTGTGGAGAATCGAGGCGGCGCCGGCACGCGCCAACCGCTGCGCGGTCGCCGTCGAGCGGTCGGCGGCCATCAACACCACTCCGATCTCCGCCGTCTCGGGGTCATGCGCCATCTCGCGCACGAGCACCTCCGGTGCCTCGCCGAGGGACGCCTCGTCGACCAGGAACACCCGGTAGCCGCCGGTACGGGGATGGCTCGGCGCCCGCAGCAAGGCGCTCGCATGGGCGATGTCGCGGGCGACCGTATGCTGCAGCAGCCAGCCGTCGAGGTGGTCGAGGACCGCCTTGCGATCGTCGCCCGGCCGGAGCAGGACCAGCACCGGCCCGTCCTCGAGGCGCGGTGAGACGCCGGCGGTCGGCACCTCGACCGCGGTCGGCGCGACGTCGTCGGCCGGTTGTGGGGCGGCCAGCGCGAGCGGCAGGCGGAACCAGAAACGACTGCCCTGTCCCGGCGCGCTCTGGACCCCGATCTCGCCCCCCATCAGATCGACGAGGCGCTTCGCGATCGCGGTGCCGAGCCCGGTTCCCCCGAAGCGGCGAGTGGTCGACTCGTCGGCCTGGGCGAAGCTGTCGAAGATGCGCGGCTGGGCCTCCAGCGGGATGCCGATGCCGGTGTCGATGACCTCGAACCGGAGCCAGGCGCGCTGACCGTCCATCTCCGTGCCGCCGACCCGCAGCTCGACGCTGCCCCGCGCGGTGAACTTCACCGCGTTGCTCACCAGGTTGATCAGAACCTGGCGCAGGTGGTGGGCGTCGCCACGAACGCGGATCGGCGTGCTCGGATCGATCAGCACGTGGAGGTCGAGCCCCTTGGCCCGGGCCTGGGCCGCGAGCATGCGCGCGGTGCTGCTCGCGAGCAGGTGGACGTCGAACTCGACCTCCTCCAGCACCAGCTTCCCGGCCTCGATCTTGGAGATGTCGAGGATGTCGTCGACCAGGGTGAGCAGTGTCCGCGCAGAGGCGTTGATGGTCTCGACGAAGTCACGCTGCTCGCGGTCGAGATGGGTGTCGACCAGCAGGTGACTCATGCCGATCACCCCGTGTAGCGGGGTCCGGATCTCGTGGCTCATGTTGGCGAGGAAGGTGCTCTTCGCCTGGCTGGCCCCCTCGGCGCGGGCGATGGCGTCGTTCAGGCGCCGAATCAGCGCCGACACGTACAGTGGCAGCACCACCAGGCCGATGAGCACGCCGACCCCGAGGTGGACGTTGGCGCCCCAGTACGGCGAGCCGAGCAGCACCGCGGCGAAGCCGATGGTGCTGAGCGCCATCGCGGTCTTGAGGTAGTGCGTACCGTAGCGGAATCCGTTCCCGAAGCTGACCCAGAGGTAGACGACGAACAGCGGCGCGGCCACCGCACCACCGGCCCACAAGGCGTAGGTGACGAAGACCACGTCGCTCAGCATGCCGAGGACGCGCCGAGCCGCCGAGCCGACCGGCCAGGCGACCACCGCGGCCATGATCGCGAGCGCCGAGAGCAGGCAGGAGGCGCCCATGATTCGGCGCAGGAGGAGGTCGGCGTCGAGCACCTCGCCGGCGAACGCGCCTCCGAGCCAGAGGTGGCCCACGATCAGGGCGCTGAGCAGCAGGCGCAACAAGGCCTGCTCCGGCTCGCTGTCGGGGCATCGTCTCAGTCGGCGAAAGAACCAGTCGGCACCGTGCTGCAGCGCGTCGATCAGCCGCATGCGCCCCTGAGTGTCGCTCATCCGACCTCGTCCCTCCGTTGGCGGTGCGATCCGTGCCGGGTGGATGTTAGCAGTTCGCTGGACCGACGGGCCGCGGCGGTCAGGACCAGCCGCTGGGCAGCGCGCGCTGGCGGTCGTTGCCGGCACCGCCCAACCAACGCACCAGGTCGCGTCCGGTGAGTGGTGGGCTGAGGAAGAAGCCCTGGCCGAGCTCGCAACCGAGCTCGCGCGCGGCCCCGACCGCCTCTGCCGACTCCAGGCCCTCGGCCACCACCGCGGCGCCCTTGGCGCGCGCGATCTCGATGGCCCGGGCGACGGTCTGCCTTGCCTGCTCGCTGGCGACGGTGCGGTCGATGAGCGACTTGCTGATCTTGAGCTGGGTGAACGCGAAGCGCTCCAGTCGCGAGATGGTGGCGAAACCGCAGCCGAGATCGTCGAGCGCGACGTTGACCCGGCCACCACGCAGGTGCTCGATGGTGTGGTGGGCGCGCTCCACGTCGGCGATGTCGTGGCTCTCGGTGATCTCGACGGTCAGGCGTTCCGGAGCGAACTCGTGTCGGTCCAGTGCCGTGGCGATTCGCCGGGCGAGGTGCGCGTCCGAGAGGAGGAGCGGCGAGATGTTGACCGAGAGGCCGAGCGCGGTGTCCACCCCGACCCAGCGACTGACCTCCGAAAGGGCTCGGTCGAGCACCGCGAAGGTCAACGGTGCGATGAGCCCCGAGTCCTCGGCCAGGCTGATGAATCCGTTCGGCTTGCGGATGCGGCGACCTGGCGCGTGCCAGCGGACCAGTGCCTCGACTCCGGCCACGATGCCGGTGGCGAGCTCCACGATCGGCTGGTAGCGGTTACGGAGCTCGCCGCTCTGGATCGCGTCGTGCAGCCGAGCCCGCCTTGCGGCGGCGGTCACGGGGCGCATCAGCGACACGGGCAAGGTGCGCGGTGCGCGATGGGGCGCGTCGTTCACCGGTTCGAGCCCGATGTCCGAGAGGTCGAGCAAGTCACCGTCGATCCTGTCATCTCCCACGGTTGCCGGCAGGCTAACAGCGAGCCGTAAACGGCCGATGCACGGCGTGTTCGGCGACGGTGACGATTGGTAACGAATGTAAAGCAGTGGTAACCGAGCGGTGAAGCGGGGCCGAGCGGCTGCCGTGCCGCGGTGAGGAGAACGCGCGCCGCGGCCGGGCGGCGTGGGTCGCGCTCAGCGGGCGATCGGGAGTCGAAGCCGCACCCGGGCGCCCTCGCCGGCGGCGCTCTCGATGTCGAGCGTGCCGCCGCTCTGGCGGACGAAGCCGCGGGCGATACTGAGTCCGAGGCCGCGGCCGCGTCGTGGGCTGCGCGTGGTGAAGAAGGGCTCGGTGGCACGCGCGAGAACGTCGGGGCTCATTCCCTCGCCGTCGTCCTCGACCTCGAAGACGACCTGACCGTGGCCGCCGTCGAGCCAGGCGGCGAGCCGGATCGTGCCGCGGCCACCGGTCGCCTCGCGTGCGTTGGCGAGCAGCGCGAGCAGGGTCTGCTCGAGGCGCTCACGGTCCACGTCGACCGCGGGCGTCGCAGTTGGGCAGTCGGACGTCAGACGAAGCGCAGTGGGGAGGGCGCGCCTGGCGACGGCGGTCACCCGGCCGACCACCTCGTGTGGCGCGATGCGCCGCGGGGCGACCGCTTGCCGCCCGGCGCACGCGATCGACTTCTCGAGCACCGCCTGGCCGTCGCGCGCCGCGTCGCTCATGTCGTCGAGCACCTCGAGCATCGCCTTCGCATCGGGATGCCCCTCGACCAGGGTCCGCAGGTAGGCGGTGCTGCCCGTGATCACGGTGAGGTGGTTGTTCATCTCGTGCACCAGCCCGGTGAGGAGCTCGATCGGCGTCTCGCTCACCGGCTCGGTTCGCAGCGGCGTCTGGTCTGTCCGCTGATCGGGCGCTGGCATCTTGCTGATCGCTCCTCGGGGGGCCGCCACGGCCCGTTCCAGGCATCGGGCGCGGACCCGGATCATAGTGTGCTCGGGCCGTTCCTGGACCCTCCAGGAAGAGATTTCCCGGCGCTATAATCCGCCGATGCAAGGGGCCGCCACAATCTTGTTGGTCGAGGACGACGAGCGCCTGAGACGCACGCTCGCCCGTTTCCTCGCGCGCGAAGGTTACCTCGTGCGGGAGGCCGGCTCGGGGACCGAGATGCGCAGCCGGCTGCGCGCGGAGCGGGCCGATCTCGTGATCCTCGACCTGTTGCTGCCGGGGGAGGACGGCTTCACGCTCGCCCGCGAGCTGCGTGCGACGACCGACCTCGGCATCATCATTCTCACCGGCAAGGGCGAGACGGTGGACAAGGTGGTCGGCCTCGAGCTCGGCGCCGACGACTACGTCACCAAGCCCTACGACGAGCGCGAGCTGCTGGCCCGGGTCCGGACCGTGCTTCGGCGCACCCGCAAGGACGAGTCCGCGAGCCCCTCGATTCGCGCCCGCATCGCCCGCTTCGAGGGCTGGTGCCTCGACATCGAGGCCTACCAGCTCCTGTCCCCCGGCGGCCTCTCGGTCCACCTGACCAGCAACGAGTTCCAGCTCCTCACCGCCCTGGTGACCCGCCCGAATCGAGTGCTGAGCCGCGGCGAGATCCTCGACCTCGTCGCCGGTCGCGACTGGACCCCCATGGACCGCAGCATCGACGTCCTCGTCGGCAAGCTGCGTAAGAAGATCGAGCCCGACCCGCGCAACCCGACCCTGGTGCGCACCGTGCGCGGCGCCGGCTACAAGTTCACCGGCCGCGTCGACTTCGAATAGGGCCGCCCGAGCGTTCGCCGAGGCATACCCCCCGGCCCCGTCATCGCCTATACTCCGCCCCTCGCGTCGCGCCACGCGCCCGACGCAGCCGCTATCCCGGAGAGGTACCGAAGCGGCCACAACGGCACCGACTCGAAATCGGTTGGGGGCATTACGCCCCACGTGGGTTCGAATCCCACCCTCTCCGCCAAATCAATGACTTGCGCGTTCTCACCCCGTTCTCCGAGGGCGGAATACCCGTTTTTTTCATCGGCAGGTACAGCACAGGTACAGTGCCGAGTCGCTAATCGGTTGGGGTACGGGCGGTCGGGCGGGGTGCGAGCCGACCGGGCTGTCTGCGATCGGACGCGACCTCGCCGACCTCGATTCGACCCACCTCGGCGGGTGTCGAGCGCCCCGAGCCGACGCTTCGACCGATTGCCCGCGCCCGATCGTCTCGCTCACCCCCACCGCTCGAGTCGAACGCCTTTGAAGTCCGCGAAGTCGGTGACGTTTCGAGTGACCAGCGTGAGGGCGTGGGGCCATGCGATGGCGGCGATCTGACAGTCGACGGATGGCGGCGCGCGACCGGATGCGCTCAAACGGGCGCGCTCTGTCGCGTGCCACTCGGCGTTGACGACGGCGTGGCCGTACTCGCGCACGGCCAGGTCGACCTCGCCGTGGCGCACCAGGGACTGCATCGTCGACACATCGAGGAGGTGGGTGGGTCGCGGACGCACGCCGCCGATCGTTCCGATCCGCGTGAGAGGCTCCAGCATAGTGCCGAGACGCTCGCGCCACTGCGAGGCGAGCTCTCGCCGATACACGAGCACCAGTGTCGATACCTTGCGTACCGTGATCAGCGGGGCTGCGACGACCGTCTTTCCGAATGCCGTCGCACACCAGAGGACGCCGGCCTCGTGCTCGGCCATCGGGTGCACGTCGACCGCCTGGCCATCACGCAGCTGACCGCTGATCGCCAGTGCGACCTCCGGTCTCGTGAGTCGCTCGTCCCGGGTCGCGCAGTCGATGCCCTCACTGCGCAACCACTCGAGCGTCGGTTCCAGGCATCCGCGTGGTAGGAAGATGTGACGCGAACCCTTCGGCGCATCCGATGATCTGCGGCTGGCTCCGGACCCAGAAGAGCATCGTCTGCGCCCGATAGAACTCCGGGTTCTGGAAGGCGGCGAGGGGCATCAGACGATTGGCGAGTGGCGGGACGAGCTGCGACCGGTCGAAGTAGATCCGATACGCGACCGTGATCGCGAGCTGGCTCGACCTTGCCCGCCAATCGCGGTTGAACGGACCGAAGGAACTCCGCCGACCAGAGTACGGAACGAGGCTCTCATTCACGAGCACCGGCCGTCCGAGCCCGCGGGCAGCGCGCCGCAACAGGTCCAGGACCTGATCGGTCGTCGCGCAGTTATGACTGATGAGCAGCCCGAATGCCCAACCGAAAGTGGACGGTGCCCCCGACCAAGCCCCTCCGCCGCGACGCCAGGCGTTTCACGATCCGTCCAACTACCCGCCCATCCAACGCCACCGATACTCGCGAGAATTCACTTGACAGGCCTGACCAACATCACACATGTTATGTGCGTGTGTAACGCCTGTTATCTTCGGTCCATCAAACGACCAGCCAATCAGGAAGCCGCAATGATCAAGAATTTCCTTGCCGCAACAGTCGTGTCGCTGGCCCTGACGGCCAACGCGGCCTTGGCCGAGATCCAGCTCAAGATCGCGACCGATTCAGGGGACCGCAACTCTCCCTCCGGGCAAGCGATTGCCAACTGGGCGAAGGCGATCGAGAGTGGTTCGAAGGGTGAGGTCAAGGTCCGCGTCTTCTACCAGAATGAACTCGGTGGACAGCTCGAGGTGTTCGACCTGTTCGCCGCGGGCGAAGTCGACTTGATGCTCTCGTGGCCGTCGACTTCCTACGACAAGCGAATCGGCATCCTGAACACCCCGTACATGGTGACCTCCTGGGAAGGCGCATTCGAGGCCTACAAGCCGGGTGGCTGGGTCAACAGTGTCCTGAACGTGGTGTTCAATGACATCGGAATGAAGTACTTCGGTGCATGGCCGGAAGGCTTCAGCGGTGTCGCGACTCGAGGCTCCTATGCAACCACCATCGCCGGCGCCAAGGGCATCAAGGTTCGCACGCCTCCGCTGTTCCCTTTCCCGCAGATCCTGGAATCTATGGGCTATCAGACTGCCGCAATCGATTGGGGTGAGGTCTATACCTCCATCCAGACGGGGGTCGTCGACGGTGACGCAGGCAATGTCATCTACTGGGACTACGAGTACTTCCGAGACGTCCTCGACTACTACGTGCGCACCAAGCACACCTTCGTGACCGGGAATCTCCTGGCCAACCTCGAGAGCTACAACAAACTATCCCCGGAGCATCAGAAGCTTGTCGAGGACTCGGCGGTGGCCGAGATGGCAAAGCAGTTCGAAGCCGCGCGCGCAACAGACCAGAAGTATGTCGATCTCGCGATTGCGGCAGGTATGAAGTACTTCGAACTGACCGACGGGCAGCTCGCGCCGATCGCGGACAAAGTCCGCGCCGAGGTCTGGTCTCAGATGGAGCCCGACATCGGAAAGGACATCATGGCGCTCATTCGTGCACGAGTGAAGTAGCCCAGCGGGGCCGCGGCGCCGAGCGCCGCGGCCCACCGACTCAATCAAGGGAGAGACCAGATGGGCTACTGGTTCGGCAAACTCGACCGGGCACTGATGTGGGCCATGCAAGCGATCATCATCGTCGCGAATCTGGTCGTGACGGGACTGGTGTTGTTCCTGGTGCTCGCCCGCTTCGTCCTTGGATGGTCGGTCGTCGGAGTTCTGGAGCTGGCGACGTTGGCAGCGATGTGGCTCTACATGTGTGGCGCCGTGGTGGCCGCGCGTAACAAGGAGCACTTGGTCGTCGACTTCCTCAGTCTCTCCCTGACCACGCCCCGCGCCCGAGCGATGCACGAGTTGGCGGTCTCCCTGATCATGGTCATTCTGAGCCTCTTCTTCATCAAGCTGGCCCATGACATGGTCGGCTGGTCGATCAAGCGCCCGCAAACCACAGCTGCATTGGGCCTGCCACTGATGATGTCACAATCTGCAATCGTTCTCGCGTCGGTCCTTTGCGCAGCCTACGCGCTCCGCGATCTGGTCATCGCGGCAAAGCGCCTCAACCGAGGGGGCGGCTCCTCCTCGACGGTAGCCTGAGCGATGGCGGCGCTATTCGGCATCGCCTTGTTGATGGCGCTCATGATCTTCGGCGTCCCGGTCGCGTGGTCATTTGCCGGCGTGCTGATGTTTCTCGTATGGGCCTATGACGTCAACACGGCGACCCTTCTGTTACAAGGGTTTCGTTCGCTCGACTCGGTGATTCTCCTGGCGCTGCCCCTTTTCG
This sequence comes from Ectothiorhodospiraceae bacterium, assembly GCA_024234875.1. GTDB lineage: Bacteria > Pseudomonadota > Gammaproteobacteria > HK1 > HK1 > JACKNM01. The sequence continues at coordinate 152,033 of JACKNM010000011.1, forward strand.
TGCTTGCGGGCTACCTGATGCAAAGCGGAGGCGTTGCCCGTCGTCTGATCAGCTTCATGTCGTTGACGCTGAGAGGGCGAAAAGGCGGTCTTGGCGGGGCGATGGTTCTGTCATCCGGCGTCTTCGGGGCAATCTCCGGAACGGCCACGGCCGCGGTCGCCTCCATCGGAACGATCATGGTCGACCCGCTGGCGCAGCGCGGCTACCCGCGCGGGTACACCAGCGCTCTCCTGGGAGCATCTTCCCTTCTGGGAATCCTGATCCCGCCATCGATCACGCTCATTCTGTTCGGGGTCGTCACGCGACAGTCCATAACCGCGTTGTTCGCCGCCACGATCGTTCCCGGCGTCCTGCTGATGGTCGGTCTGATTATCTTCAACAAGATCGCTACGCGACAGCTCCTCCAGGATACGCCTGAACGACTTGCGGCGTTGAAGGCGCAAGACGCCGGCGAGCATGCAGCGACTGCGACCCTGAGGGCGCTTCCAGCGTTGATGATGCCAGTCATCATCCTCGGTGGAATCTACGGTGGTGTTTTCACACCCACCGAAGCCGCTGCGGTAGCACTGTTCCTGGCCGTCTTGATCGGGTTCTTCGTCTATCGCGATCTCACCATCGAGCGGTTCCGACGAAGCCTCCTGGAAGCAGGGGAAACCACGGGGACAATCATCCTGATCCTTCTGTTCTCGTTCATGATCGGGAGAATCATGGTAGCCGAGAGCGTCCCACAAGAGCTGACCTCGGCAGTCGCTCAGATAACCGAAAACAAGATCCTGATCCTGATTCTGGTCAACGCGTTTCTCATCTTCGTCGGCATGATCATGGACGACCTGTCGGTGACCGTCGTCATTGCACCTCTGATGATGCCGTTGCTGGTCGCGCAAGGTGTCGACCCGGTTCACTATGCCGCGATTGTCGCCTGCTCGGTCGTGATTGGGGCCAACAGTCCACCTGTCGCACCGATCCTCTACATGGCTTGCAGAATCGGAAAGGTGTCGATTCACAAGGCGGTCATGCCGGCAATCAGGATCATATTCATGGTTGCTCTTCCCGTTCAGCTGCTTGTGACGTTCGTTCCCGAGCTCTCCCTATTCCTTCCGAGGTTGTTGGGTCTGCGCTGAGCGCAACGGCAGTGCGTCTGAAGCGAGCTTGCGGCGCTGGATTCTCGGACGTACCTCCGTGCTTCATGTTGGGTTGAAGGCGCATCTCTCGGGCAGCATTGCGGACTTCAGTGCCTACCTATCCTCAAGGCAAGTCGGCCAAGAGCCCTCCGGTCGATCCGGGATCTCGATGGCCATGCGTTGGCCCTTCGGTGGCCCGGGGGGTGGCGGGGTCCGAAGGGACCGTGACCGAGCCGCTTCGTGCGTGTGGTGAGACGAAATCCCGGGGACGGGAACTGGTGGGCTGTGGATGACGACGGTGCCGGTTGCTCTTCGTGTACGGGAGCGGGGGCGTAGTCTCGATGCGCGTTCGTGGTGCCGTGAGGGGCAATGGCGCCAGAGCATGGGACTACAGAGACTGCCCGGGAGGGATTTCCCGTTCACGTCAAGAGAGCAGTGTCGGTCAGTGCTTCGACCACCGAGAGGAAGACCATGAAGAACCATGCTCGCGTCGTCGTCATTGGGGGAGGTGTCGTCGGCTGCTCGGTGCTCTATCACCTGGCCCGTGAGGGTTGGTCGGACGTCATGCTCCTGGAACGCGACGAGTTGACCTCCGGGTCGACCTGGCACGCAGCGGGGGGCTGTCACACGATCAATGGCGATCCGAACGTCGCGAAACTACAGAAATACACGATCGAGCTCTACCGGGAGATCGAGGAGTTGAGCGGTCAGGCGACCGGATTCCACATGACCGGCGGTCTGATGATGGCGTCCACTCCGGAGCGTTTCGACTGGCTCAAGTCGACCATGGCGAAGGGCCGGTACCAGAACATCGAGGCGGAGGTCGTTACACCCGAGGAGGCGCACGAGCTGATGCCATTGCTCGATCCGTCTCAGTTCGTCGGTGGCCTACGTACGTTCGTGGATGGGCATCTCGACCCTGCTGGCGTCACCTACGCCTATGCCAAGTCGGCGCGAAAGCTTGGCGCCGCGGTCCACACCCATACGATGGTAAAGGACTTACAGCGCAGTGGGACGGGCGGTTGGACCGTGGTCACCGACCGGGGGAACGTCACGTGCGACCACGTCGTCAATGCCGGTGGACTCTGGGCCCGAGAGGTCGGTCGGATGGTTGGCGTGGAGCTGCCGATCCTTGCCATGGAGCACATGTATCTGATTACAGAGGACATGCCGGAGGTTGCCGAAATCAACCGGACCACCGGCAAGGAGGTTTGTCACGTCGTCGACTTCGACGGGGAGTTGTACCTCCGGCAGGAGCGCGGCGGCATGCTGATGGGGACCTACGAGAAGGCCTGCGTGCCCTGGTCCGAGCGGGAGACGCCCTGGGACTTCGGACACGAGCTGTTGCCGCCCGATGTCGACCGCATCGCACCGAGTCTCGAGGTCGGGTTTCGGCATTTTCCGGCATTTGAGAACGCTGGCATCAAGCAGATCATCAACGGTCCTTTCACCTTCGCTCCCGACGGCAACCCACTGGTCGGTCCGATCCGAGGCCTTCCCGGGATGTGGGCGGCCTGTGGTGTCATGGCGGGCTTCAGCCAGGGTGGAGGAGTGGGGCTCGCGCTCGCCAACTGGATCATCCACCGCGACCCCGGCTTCGATGTCTGGGCGATGGACGTCGCGCGGTACGGGGAGTGGACTACCGCCGAGTACACCAGCAAAAAAGTGCAGGAGAACTATTCTCGCCGTTTCTCGATCAGGTTTCCCAACGAGGAGCTGCAAGCCTGCCGACCCTACAAGACGACCCCGATTCATGACCAGCTCCTGGCGAAGGGGGCTCGGATGGGCGATGGCTGGGGCATGGAGGTGCCGCTGTGGTATGCGCCCGATGGGGTCAGAGATGTCTTCTCCTGGCATCGCTCAACCGACTTCGAGCACGTGAAGGCCGAGGTCGCCGGCGTGCGCGAGAGTGTTGGCATCGCGGACATCTCCGGCTACTCCAAGTTCTGGGTGCAGGGGTCGGGAGCGCGCGCCTTCCTGGACAAGGTCCTCGCCTGCAACCTGCCGATGCCAGGTCGGACGACGCTTGCGCCGATGCTCAACGCGGACGGCAAGTTGATTGGGGATCTCTCGCTGGCGTCTCTGGGCGAGATGGAATTCTTCCTGGCCGGCTCCGGCATGGCCGAGAACTACTACCTGCGCTGGTGGGAGGAGCACATGCCCGCCGACGGAACTGTACGGATCCAGGCCGCCGGGCTCGGGTTGGCCGGCCTCGCAATCGCGGGGCCGAACGCCCGCCGGGTGCTGGAAAAGGTGACTCGCGAGGATGTCTCGAACGAAGGCTTCCGCTTCATGTCGGTCAGAAGAATGGTGGTCGGTCTCGCGCCTTGCCTGGTCGTACGTATCAGCTTTACCGGCGATCTCGGTTTCGAGATCTGGATGAAACCGGAGTACCAACGCCACGTCTATGAACGGCTGCTCGCGGCAGGCGAGGAGTTCGGTATCCAGCATTTCGGCCTGCGAGCTCTGAATTCGATGCGGCTGGAGAAGAACTTCGGAAGCTGGGCGCGGGAGTACCGTCCCCTCTACGGTCCCCTGGAGGCCGGGCTCGAGCGTTTCGTCGCCTATGACAAGGACGCTGATTTCATCGGCAAGGAGGCCGCGATCAGCGAGCGCGAGTCGGGAGGGGAACTCCGACTCAAGGCGTTCGTGGTGGAGGCCAGGGATGCCGACGTGATCGGTGACGAGCCGATCTGGCGCAACGGTACCGTCGTCGGCTGGGTGACCTCGGGAGGCTTCGCGCATAACTCTGGTGTCTCGATGGCGCTCGGTTATGTCCCAAAGGAGCACGCGAACGTTGATTCTGGCTGGGAGGTGGAGCTGCTAGGTGAGCGTCTGAAGGCGCGTGTCCAACATGTGCCGATCTGGGATGCGGGTGGGGAGCGGATGCGCGGCTGATGTCCGACATTCGCGCAGTGGGCGCAGGTCGTGCTCGTGCGAGGTCTGTAACACGGGGCGTGAAGTCCCAAGACTCGGGAACGAGAGAGGACGCGCGCACCGGTCCGTCGTGCCAGGGGCATTTCGAACTGCGTACGCGTGGGCGAACTACGACTGGGTTCGGGGTTGGGCTGGGCTGCTCGCGGGCCGTGCACGGACGACTCCGAGAGGCAGTGGTGCGGAGCATCCCTGGTCGGGAGCCCGAATGACAGATCCGAGCTGGAGCGAAGCCGATGCAACGCTATAACGCGCTGTCCGTCCTCTGGGGTGGGCTGACGGGGCAGCGCCACTGGAAGAAGGTCTGGGGCGAAGCCGAACCCAAGCAGCATTACGACGTGGTCATCGTCGGCGGCGGCGGGCACGGCCTCGCTACCGCCTATTACCTGGCCAAGGAGCATGGGCTGCGTAGGGTCGCAGTGCTGGAGAAGGGCTGGCTCGGGGGCGGCAATGCTGGCCGCAACACCACGATCATACGGTCGAACTACATGATCGAGGGCAACACCGAGTTCTACGAGCATTCGCTAAAGCTCTGGGAGAACCTCTCCCACGAGCTCAACTTCAATGTGATGTTCAGTCAGCGCTCGCATTTGACCCTGGTGTTTACTCCGTCCCAGCGCGACGCGATGGCGCGGCGATACAACATCATGCGACTCAACGGTATCGATGGGGAGTTTTGGAACCAGGACAGGCTGCGCCACGAAGTGCCGCATCTGAATTTCGATGGTGGCCGCCTGCCGATTCTGGGTGCCTATGTGCAGCCGCGCGCTGGCACCGCGCGACACGACGCGGTGAACTGGGGCTATGCGCGCGCGGCCACTGCGCTGGGCGTCGACATTCTCCAGAACTGTGAGGTTACCGGCTTCATCAGAAAGGCGGGCGAGCTGGTTGGCGTCGAGACGTCCAGGGGGGAGATCCTGGCAGACAAGATCGGGCTCGCGGTTGCGGGACACACCTCGGTGCTCGCGCACAAGGCGGGTCTCGGCAAGCTGCCATTGGAGACCCACAAGCTCCAGGCGTATGTGTCCGAGCCGGTCAAGCCGTTGATCGACCAGGTGATCGTGTTCGGTGGTTTCGGGCATTTCTACATCAGCCAGTCCGACAAGGGTGGGCTGGTCTATGGAGGGGATCTCGACACCTACAACTCATATGCGCAGAAGGGGAACCTGCCGGTCTACGCGGACGTTGCGGCTGCGGCGATGCAGATATTCCCGTGTCTCGGAAGGGTGAAGCTGCTGCGCCAGTGGGCGGGTGTCATGGACATGTCGATGGACGGCTCGCCGTTCATTACCAAGACTCATATTCCGAATCTCTATCTGAACGCGGGCTGGTGCTACGGCGGCTTCAAGGCGACGCCGGGATCGGGCCACACCTTCGCCCATACGATCGCGAACGACGAGCCGCACTGGGCCAACCGGCTGCTCACGCTCGAACGCTACCGCGAAGGCCGCCTGATCGACGAGTCGGGGCATGGCCCAGTTCCGAAGCTGCAATGAATAGGCAAGATCGATGCTCCGAATCCCCTGTCCCTTTTGCGGTCCCCGGGACCATGCCGAGTTCTCCTACGAAGGAGATGCCACCGTGGCCTATCCGCCACTTGATGCCTCACGAGAGGATTGGTTCGAGGCGGTGTTCCTTCGCGCCAACCCGTGCGGCGCGCATCGCGAGATGTGGCACCACGTGCAGGGTTGTCGCGCCTTCGTCGTCGTCGAGCGCGACACGCTGACTCATGAGATCAAGGGGGCTCGGCTCGCTCACCGGCCCACCGCGGAGGCCATCCAATGAGCGGGTACCGGCTTCCCCAGGGCGGGGTGGTCGACCGCGCTCGCCCGGTCTCTTACTCGTGGGACGGCCGGCCCCTGCTGGGCCTCGCGGGTGACACGCTCGCCTCGGCGTTGATGGCCGACGGCCAGCAGGTTCTGGGCCGCAGCTTCAAGTATCACCGTCCTCGTGGCGTCATGTCGGCGGGTCCCGAGGAAGGCGGCGCGCTGGTGACCGTCGGTGATGGCCCGCATCGGGAGCCAAACGCCAAGGCCACGCAAGTCGAGCTGGTTCATGGCCTGACCGCGTACGGTCAGAATGCCTTTCCGAACGTTCGTTTCGACCTCGGGCGGGCTAATGACATTTTCGAGCGCTTCCTTGCCGCCGGGTTCTACTACAAGACCTTCATGGGCGTGGGCCGGGGCACGAGGGCGTGGATGTTGTTCGAGAGGTTCATCCGCAAGGCTGCCGGCATGGGCTCGGCCTCGCGGGAGGCGGACCCGGCTCGATACGACGTGGTCAACGACTACTGCGATCTGCTGGTAATCGGCGCGGGACCGGCCGGGATTGCCGCGGCGGAGATGGCGACGTCCCACGGCCTCGACGTGATGTTGGTCGAGCAGGATTTCGCGCTCGGCGGCTCCCTGATCGGGTCAGCCGAGTCGGTCGAAGGCAAGTCTGCCGCAGGCTGGCTCGGCGAGCGGGTTGCCGGTTTGAAGGGCGCGCGTGTGCTCACTCGGACCACCGCCTTTGGCCTCTACGACTCGAATGTGGTCGGCCTCTACGAGAAGGTGACTGATCATCTTCCCGCCCCTGATCCGTCACTGCCACGCGGCAATCTCCGCTGCGTGCGCCCGGCCCGGGTGATTCTGGCTACCGGCGCTATCGAGCGGCCCGTCGCCTTCGGCAACAACGATCGCCCCGGGGTGATGCTCTCGAGGGCGATGTCCACGTATGTCAACCGCTTCGGCGTCGCACCGGGCAAGCGCGCGGTGGTCTGCGGTAACGGCGACAGCGTCTATGCAGATGCATTGGCGCTCGCCATGGCTGGGGTGCAGACGACGCTCCTCGACGCCCGCGAGGCCCCGTCTCACGAGTTGGTCGAGGCTGCCGTGGCGGCCGGGATCGAGGTCCATGTCGGTCGTTTGCCGATCGAGATCCGGGGCTGGAACCGGGTCAGGGGTCTGATGGTCGGGCGATTCGAGCGCGACGGTCATGCGCGTCCCGAGCGCGAGGTGGCTTGCGACTGCGTGGGTGTCTCCGGTGGCTGGTCGCCAGCGGTGCATCTGCTGTCGCATCGTGGCAATCGGCCGATCTGGAATGCGGAGATGGCCTGCTTCCTGCCCGGGGTGCTGCACGATGGCGTTGCGGTTGCCGGGGCCGTCGCCGGTAACTGGGCCACCGGGGACTGCATCACCGCCGGCCGCGCCGCGGCTTCCGATGTTGTCGAGGCCCTCACCGGCTCCCGGCCGCGCGCGGTGAAGGCGCCGGACCCCGGCGGCTGGGCCAACCCGCTGAAGCCGCTGTGGGAGGTGAAGGTTCGGCGCCGCAGACTCAAGAGCTTCGTCGATCCTCAGCACGACGTCACCACGGCGGACGTGCAGCTGGCGGTACGCGAGGGCTACGTCTCGCCCGAGCACATGAAGCGTTACACGACGCTCGGCATGGCCACTGACCAGGGAAAAGTCGGCAATGTCATCGGGCTGGCGCTGCTGGCCGATGCGCTCGACCAGACCATTCCGCAGACCGGCATTACCACCTTTCGCCCGCCCTATACCCCGATTCCGATCGCCGCCTTCGCGGGCCGGGCGCGCGGCGCCCACTATGCGCCGGTGCGCGAGACTCCGATGCACAAGGTGCAGGACGATGCCGGGGCCCGATGGACGGATGTCGGCTTCTGGAAGCGCGCCTGGTACCACCCGGCCCACGCCGGCGAGGCCCTGGACGAGGCCTACGTGCGCGAGGCGAGGTGTGTGCGGGAGAACGTCGGCATGGTCGACGTCACCACGCTGGGCAAGATCCAGGTCCAGGGCCCCGACGCGGCCGAGTTCCTGAATCGCGTCTACGTCAATGGCTTCGCCAAGCTACCGGTGATGAAGTGCCGTTACGGTGTGATGCTGCGTGACGACGGCATGGTCCTCGACGATGGCGTCACTTGGCGCTTCGGTGAGAACGACTTCATGACGACCACCACCACGGCCCATGCCGCCACCGTGATTGCGTATTTCGAGAATCTTCTCCAGACCCGCTGGCCCGAGCTTCGGGTCAATGTGGCTTCGGTGTCGGATCAATGGGGCGCGGTGGCTGTGGCGGGGCCGAATGCCCGTAAGGCTGTCCAGGCGGCGCTCGCAGAAGGCGACATCTCGAACGAGGGCCTGCCTTTCATGGGGGTCATCGAGGCGGTGTTGAAAGTCGCGGGCGGGGAGATTCCCGTGCTGATTGCGCGGCTGTCCTTCTCGGGCGAGCTGGCCTATGAGGTTTACGCCCGCTCTGGCCACAGTCCGGCGATGTGGGAGGCGTTGCTGGCGCGGGTCCGGGCGCTCGGAGGCTCGGCCTATGGCACCGAGGCCCTGGGGGCGCTGCGCATCGAGAAGGGCCACGTCACCGCCGCCGAGCTCGACGGTCGGGTGACCTTGGAGGACGCGGGGCTGGGGAAGCTGGCTTCGACGAAGAAGCATTTCGTCGGAAACGTGCTGCGCAAACGCCCCGATCTGACCCGCGACGACAGGCCCCAGCTGGCCCACTTCCACCCGGTGACGGAGGGCGAGAGCTTCTCGGTCGGCGCCATCGTCTGCGAGAGCGGCAAAGTCGAGGGTCACGGCATCGGCTGGATCACCGGCGTCACCGCTTCCCCCGCATTGAGGTGCAGTTGCCTCGGCATCGGCTTCGTTCAAGGGGGTTACGAGGCCTGGGAAGGGAGGGAGGTGGTTCTGGCCGACCCGGTTCGCGGATACGCAGTGAAGGCGCGAGTCGCGAGCCCGCATCAATACGACCCCAAGGGAGAGCGAATGCATGGTTGAGCGCGCGTCGGCCCTGGAAGGACACAATGCTCCGCGCCGTTTCGGCCTGATTCCGCCCTCCGGCCCGGGCATCCGCCTGAGTGAGAGGCCGGTCCTCGGCATCTGGCTGGCCGCCGCCTGGCCCGATCGCCTGGCCGAGACGGGCGCGGCCGCGGCGGCGGCGGCGGGTGCGGACGCAGCGCCCGGTCCCGGGCAGTCGGCCACCGGACGGCGCGGCACGCTGTTGCGTATCGAGCCTTTGAAATGGCTGCTGATCAGCGAGGACGACATCCCAACCCCGTCGCTGGCCGAGGCCGATGGCACGGTGCTCGAGTTGGGGCATGCGCGCACGGTGATTCATGTCTCCGGTCCCAGCGCTGCCGATCTGATGGCCCGGTTGGTGCCACTGGATCTGCGCCCCGGAACTTTCCCGGAAGGTTCGGTCGCCAGCACGCGCATGCACCAGATGGGCGTCACCATCCTGGCCCGCGACGGCGGCTACGACTTGTTCTGCCTCCGCAGCTTTGGTCTGGCCGCCTGGACGCTCATCGGCGAGGTCGCGGCGCAGTTCGGAGCAGAGGTGGTGTGAGCGCAGCGCTCGGCGGGGACCGCGCCTGTGCGGCGTTGCGCCCTCTCGGATCGGTTGTTGCCAGTCAGTCGGCGCTCGCCAACAGGCACTGCCGCACCTCCTCGGGGGAAGTCAATGAAAGCAAATCGGTTCGGTCCGTAAGAATCTTCGCATAGTACGGAATGTTGGCGAGTCGTTGGTCCACGGTCTCGGTGATCTTCATGGCGTTGTAGCCGGCCTGGTGAAAGTAAGTGACTCGCGCTCGAATGGCGGCTTCTTCGTCAGCGAAGCCCATGTTGACGAAGACCTCCCGTAGCTGCTCGATGCGCAACAGCTCGACCTCGCGTAACACCGTCGCCGTCTGCTCTGAATTGTGGGCCCAGTCACGGATCGCATTGTCGTAACGCGGATTGAACTCGTTCTCCAGAACGAGCACGCGAACATAGGACAGATATTGTTTCCACCCGTCGGGTGCAGCCGCCTCGATCGCGCGTTTGAATGGCGCCGTGTTCGTGTCTGCCCAATCCTGCCGGACATCGTTCAAGAGCTCTTCGAGATTTCGGTACTGCCAATAGAACGCGCCCGTCGTCGCGCCCAGAACCTCCGCCAGGGCTCGCAACCTGACTCCGGAAATGCCCCGTTCGATCAGGGCGCTACGTGCCGCCAGAACCCAGTCTCTTCGGGCAATGCTACGTTCTTGCGCCTCGTTGGCAGCTTTCATCAAGTTCCTCTCTGGGTAGGGTGTAGGTTGCGCGATGGAGTTGGCAGCCGACCTCGAGCGAACGATTCCGCTTGATATCGAGTCGCAGATTGCACGACGGTGGCGAGGTCGTGATGGCAACGTCGCTCCGGGCCTTCCCTTTGCGGCAAGGCGCGCTGTCAGGGTTGCGTGTTTCGGTCGAGTCGACCGCTCTTGGCAGCGATGCAACTTGTGTGTGGCGATTATGCCTGTGAGAGCTCGGATTTGGTGACCCTGTGCACCGCCGTCTCTCGCAGGGATTCTCCCCGGCTCACACGGGGGCGCACCGCTTTGCGCGGCGTCGCGTGGGCGTGGGGAGGCGATGACGGATTTTCAGGGACCAAGGGGACCATGGCCGCGCGATGTGATCCGAAGTCCCGCACCCGCCCTGGCTGCCTCAGTGTCCGATGGGCAGGCCCGTCCTTGCGGCGCTAGGGGGATGTGACGCGAGCTGGGCAATGCTCAGCCACCGACTGCTATCGGGTCGACATGGGTGATGCCGGGGAAGCGCTTGAAGTCGTTGTCCGTCGAGTAGACCTCGCAGCCGTGCTCGATCGCGAGCGCCGCGATGTGGGCATCGGTGGTGAGGTTCGCGCTCGCGCCACACTGGTGGAGCAGGCCGCGCAGGATGGTCCAGTGATTGCGCCCCGGCGCGACGGTGACGACGGTCGGCTGGGCGAGCCAGCCGTCGACGTAGGCTGTCGCCTCCTCGATCGCGAGGGGGTGCGGAAACACCCGTGGGTTGGTCCCGATGCGAACGAACGCGAGCAGCACCACCCAGGGGATGCCGACGGCTTCGGCACCGGACAGCGTTCGCTCGAGCCACGCACGGGCGGCAGCGTGGCGGGGGAGATCCGCGTTGACGGCGTAGAGCAGCAGGTTCGCGTCGACGAGGATCACTTGCGCATCTCGAGCTTCGCGGCGACGGATTCGTCCTCCAATCGGTCTGCGAGGGCGAGCGCGCGGTCGAGGTCTGCACCCGGTCGGGGTAGGCCGAGCGAGGCCGGCTTCAGGCGATAGGGGCGCGCTCTCGGATGCTCCATGGCGTGGAGCCCGAGACGCAATGCCTCGTTGACGACGTCCTTGAACGCCCGGTCGTCGCGCTGGGCGGCCGCTCTCAGAGCTCCGAGGAGTTGGTCATCGATGGTCAAGGTCGTACGCATCATGATGTCAACTTGCTTGGTGACAAGGCATCAGCCTACGCGCGTCCGAGCAACCACACAACGACATCGTCACGAGCGCATCGACCAACGGTCTTGGTCGGAAGGGGGACGTCCGCCGTGGAGCGCGAACGGAGGCGGGTGGGTTGGGCTTGGATCCACCAGGTGCCGCGCAACGCAGGACCGCGGGGCACCAACCGCCCCGCAGGTACACCACAGGTACAGTGCGAAGTCGCCGCCCTGGACCCTAGATTGTCCCCGAATGCGCTAACTCGCTCTTCGGCCTCGGAAAAGGGTGTTCGCTCGAGTACACTCGTTTGCGCTCGATTTATCTTGCGTATCAAAGAGATATAGAGTTCTCGGGGAACTCGAAATCGGTTGGGGTATTACTTCCGGCGTGGGTTCGAATCCCACCCTCTCCGCCAAATCAATGAGTTGCGCGTTCTCGCTCCGTTCTCCGAGGGCGCAAAACCTTTTCGTTCATCGGCAGGTACAGCACAGGTACAGTGCCGAGTCGCCAATCCGTTGGCGGACGCGCGGTCTGGCGGGGATCGCACCGCCCGGGCTGTCTGCGATCGGACACGACCTCGCCGGCCTCGATTCGACTCCCCTCGACGGCTGTCGAACGCCCCGAACCGACGCTTCGGCCGACGGCCTGCGCCCGATCGTCTCGCTCACGCCCACCGCTTGACTCGAACGCCATCGAAGTCCGCGAAGTCGGTGACGTTACGAGTTACCAGCGTGAGGCCATGGGCTTGTGCGATGGCGGCTATCTGACCGTCGACGAACGGCGGCGTGCGACCGGATGCGCTCAATCGGGCGCGCTCGGTCGCGTGCCACTCGGCGGCAGCTCGGTCGTAGTCGAGCATCGGGAAACAGGGTGCGACGACCTCGTCGAGATATCGCTCGATCGCGTTGCGCCGCCGTGACGGCGGGAGGCGGGCGCATCCAAAGCGCAACTCGTGCCAGACGAGGCTGGGGATCGCCAACTCGCCCTGGTGTCTCTGGAGTCGGCGCATGACGCCGGGGCTCGGGTCGGGACGCAACGGTTCGGAGACGATGTTGGTGTCGAGGAGAAAGCGCAGGGTCAAAGCGCGACATCTCGACCCGCGGAGTCGTCGCGCAAGGCCTCGAACACGGCGTCGGGCTCGATCTGTAGTTCCCCCAGATCGACCGAGTCGACGAACGCTCGATAGGCTTCCGAGAAGTCGCGCTGCCGCGCGGTGAGCCGCTCGAACTGCTGGCGCCCGATCAGGACGGCCACTGGCTCCCCTCGGCGGGTGATCTCGACCACCTTCCCATGCTCGGCGCTACGAACCAGACGCGGAAGATTGCTCCGAACCTCGGCGATCGAGTGGCGGTCGCCCATCGACGGCTCCAAATGTACATCTGGATGTGCATGCTATCTCAGCAGGGTCAGGTCGCCAAGGCCGCCGTCGCGCGGTCGCCATCAAAGCTGTGCGTTCGACCTGCCGCCCGGGTCGCGGCCGAGCGCCCGGACCGGACCAAGGTCGTGGGGCTGTGGCAATTGCGCCGGCGTACTCGGTGAGGTGCGCTCCGCCCGGTTGCGCCGCGACACGTCCGACGCCAGTCTCTGCGGGGGCCGCCAAGGCCGAATCCAATCGACCACCGACGACGAGCATCCACCATGGCCATGGACTTCGACCGCATCGCGAGCGAGCTGGACAGCGCCTCGCTCTTCGACCTCTACCGACTGCACGTGGCGGTCGGCCAGATGCTCGACGACCCCGCCCGAATCCTGCGCGTGAAGTACGCACTGCGACCCGGTCAGCAGGTGAGGTTCCTGGACGAGCGCGGGCAGCGGCTCGTCGGCGCGCGGGTGCTGCAGGTCAAGCAGACGCGGGCGACGGTCGAGGAGCTCGCGACCGGTAAGCACTGGGTGATTCCGCTTTCATCGAACTACACGTAACGACCTGATTTCAGTGGCTGGGGCTTTGCTAGCTCGCTGAGCCTGCCTGCCCTGAGCTTGTCGAAGGGTCGAAGCGTATCCCCGAGCACCACCGTCGAGCCGTGGCGCCGAGCCAGGAGTGGCACGGCCGGCGAGGATTGAAGATACGCTTCGACAGGCTCAGCGCACGGTTCCTCCCGTTCGCGTCCCGAGCGCGCGACCGCCGGTCGTGGGGGCTGTTAGTGATCAACGTCGACGGGACCGAGGTGCGCTCGACGCCGCCGTCGGCGGGTGTGGGGCGAGACTCGCTGCGCGTGGGCGACGCGGTGGCATTCACTGGCCGGGACGGTCAGGCGCAGCTCGGGACGGTGGTGAAGCTCAATCCGCGCCGGGCGAAGGTGCGCGTCGGGCCGACGGTGTGGGCGGTGCCGTACGAGTTGTTGAGCCCGGTGATCGAGGGCGAGCGTAGTGGGGGAGAGCTGATCCCGGCCGGGGACTGAGACCAGTCACCTCGGTGCAGCATGGGGACAGGCACGCGGTTGCGCGCGGGCCAGCCCCCGTGGGAGCGGGCGTCCTCAATGGGCCGGCGTCACCCTGGTGCCGTGGGGTTGCCGCGGGTCCGGAAGCGCTCCATCCACGATCGCGGCGAGAGCACCGCGCCGCCCTTCGTCTCGTCCTCGAGCAGCAGGCGGTCGCCGGTGAGCAAGATGGCGCCCGGCTGGCTCTCCAGGAGTGCCCACAGATGGTCGTCGCCCGGGTCCGGGGCAGGCGCACCGGGGTCCGGTTCACGGAGAATCGCGTTTGCCGTGATCTCCTCGAGCAGCTGATCCACTTCCGACGCGGACAGGCCGTGGAGCACGACCAGCTTCGGGCGTGCGAGTACCGCCTGATACTCGGCCAGGAGCGCCGGGGACAGGAGGTAGACGAGGGTGCCGGAGAGCATCGCGTCGAGCACCGACGCGACCGGACTCTCGACCGAACGCGTGATCAGGCCGGCGACCAGGACATTCGTATCGACGACGAAGACCGGCAAGGTCATTGCCGGCGCGCGGTCCGAGTCTCCTCCACGGCAAGCTCGAGCGCGTCGTCCGGGTCGAGCCTCGCGTGCTCACGCGCGCGGGCGACCAGCGCGCGTGCGCTCGCCTGCGAGCGGATGCCCCGCAGGCGCAGACTCTCCTCGATGATCGACGTGATCGAGCGGCCCTGGCGCGCGGCGGTCTCCTTGAGCGCGCGGTGCAGCTCGTCGTCCAGGGTGATCGTCAGCCGGCTCATGGTGGGCTTCGTCTGGGTGGTGAGTGAGTATAGCTCTATGTCACCGATGCACCGAAGTGTGGTGGTGGCGGGGGCTGGCTCCGCCGTGAGGGGGTGCCCCCGGGGAGGCTGGCTTGGGCGAAGGGGACAGGGGATGGGGACACCCATTAGCCGACTCCGTGTCAATGGCCAAGAGGCCCCCGTGGCGAGGAGCTCGCCAGTTCATGCCGGACAGCGGCGGACGGCGGCGCGCCCTGGGCTTCATCGGGTCATGCTGCCTCGAGTCCGAGGCGCATCAGTCACCCATCAGGTTCTAGGCCGGGAGCGGGCTCTTGCCCGCGTGGCCCCAGGCGGACGCTGTCCGCCCCAGAAAACCCTCAGTACCCGCATGCGTCCAAAGCAGTGTGTTCAGGAACCTGGGCTGTCTCTCGACGCCAGTCTCTTGTGGGCTCGCATGCGAGGCGCTTCGGCCAACCGCTGTCAATGACGCCGTGGCAGGGGCACTCAGGCACCTCGGCTCAAAGCCATCCCCTATCCGGCTCTCTGCCACGGCGGCAACCTACCCAAACGCCCGCTCGACCTCGAACGGCGTGTGGTCTCGAAACATGTGATACATCGCCCGCGCCAACTTGTTCGCCACCGCCTTGCGCGCCACCATCATGTGGCTCCTCGCGCTCTTGCGCTGGTAGTACGCCTTCACCTGCGGCGCGTAGCGAATCGCAAAGTGCGCCGCCTCGATGAACGCCCACGCCAGGTATCGGTTCCCGTTCTTGCGGTTGCCCTCGCCCTTGCGCCGCCCGTTACTGAGGCGCTGCGACTTCACGCACCGCGCGTACGACGCGTAGTGCCCCGCATTGGCAAACCGCTCGATGTCGCCCGTCTCCAGCGCAATCGTCATCCCCAGCACCTGGCCCACGCCCGGCATCGTCGTCGCCAGCCGGTACTGCCACCGCTCCTTGCACCGCGACAGCACCTGCCTCTCCACCTCCTCTACCGCCGCATCCAGCGCCGCTCGGCTCGTGTACAGCACCTCCCCCACCTGCGCGCTCGCCTCGCACCGAGAAAGCCGCTCGTGCACCCCCTCGACCCCCAGCTTGCTCAACGCCCCACTCGACAGCCTCACCCCCGTGTGGCGCATCACCAACCCCTGCAGGCTCAGCGTCAGCACCGTGCGCTGGCGCACCAGCAACATCCGCCGGCGCAGCGCATCACGCACCCCGCGCTCCTCGCGCCCCATGATGTGACCCCGCGGCAATATCCCCAGCCGCAACAACCGCGCCAGAAACCGCGCGTCGCTCACGTCGTCACCGTGCTTCAGCCCGTCGTACTGACGCATCCCCCCAGGGTGCGCCAGCACCATCGGGAACCCCGCATCCTCCAGCCCGTCCACCAGCCAGTACCAGTTGTACGTCGCCTCCACCACGCAACCCACCAGCTCGTCCAAATACCCCTTCAGTGCCCCGACAATCACCTCCAGAACATTCGGCAACCGTCTCTCGAACACCACCGTCTCCTCCTCGTCCAGCACCGAAATCACGCTGTTGTTGGAGTGCAGGTCAATTCCGCAATACAGTCCCATCGTCGATTCCTCTTTCGGGTGGCTCGTCGTCTGACAACTGACGAGTAGCACCCGAGGGAGGAGTCGGCTAGATGATTCTCAGGCACGCGCTTGCGCGCGAGCCAGTCCCCGTGGGGCTCGGTCCCCGGTGGGGCTTACGCGGCGTCTTCGCGTTGACCCAGGAGCCAGCGCTCGGGGATACGTTCCCACTGGTCGGTGCCGAAGACCGGGAGGGGCTGGCCGTCCAGGGTCAGGCGTAACGCCTGGCCGTCGGAGGGAACCAGCACCCAGAGCCTGGTCGGCCCGCCGGGGCGGCCGGTGCTCGACATCAGGTCGCCGAGGAAGGGCATCTGGTCGTCGCGGGCGAGGAGTCCGGGCTCGGTGAGGAGGACGTGGCCTTCGGTGGCCGCGAGCTCTGCCTTCACTCCCGGTAGCGCCGCAGCCACCACCCGCAGGAGGTTGGCCCAGTCGCGGTTGGCCGTCCGCTCCGGTGCGGGCACGGCGTCGGCTCGGAGCACCACCTGCCAGTCGATGCGCTTCGCGGTGGCAAACGCCTTCATGTGGCGCAGGAGCAGGGCATCGAGGCTCCTGGTCGTCACCGGGAAGCGCGCGACGAGCGCCTGCTCGGCCAGCCGCAGGCGCGTGGTGGAGACCACCAGCACGAGAAAGGCGCCGTGTCGAATCGAGTGATCGAGCCGCGACTCGAACAGCCGGTGATCGACGGTAGGGCGACAGGCCGACGGTTCTCCGCCCGGAGCTGCGCAATTTCGTCGTCGTCGGAATCGTCGGAGCGCGTCTCGATCGCCCCGCGCAATGAATGCTGGCGCGGACGGCCGCTCACGAGGGCGGGCGACGACTGGCCGGCCCGCTACGTGCGGCCGGGGTGTCTGCCATCGTCGAGCCAGTTGTCGATTCGTAGCCCATCGACCCGAGCGAACTCCCGGACGTTGTTGGAAACCAGGGCGAGACCTTCCGCGCGCGCATGCGCTGCGATCATCAAGTCGTAGGGACCGATCGGCGTGCCATGGCGCTGGAGCGTGGCGCGGATCTGTCCGTAGTGTGCGGCCGCCCGGGAATCGAAGGGGATGGTTTCCAGTCGGGCGGCGAATCCCTCGACGACGCTCAGGTTGTGATCTGGACGGGTCGACTTCTCGGCCCCGAAGTAGGGCTCGGTCAGAGTGACGGACGAGACGCACAGCGAGTCCGCCCGGTCGTTGAAGAGCGCACGAAGCTCGGGTGGCCGGCTCTTGATGGTGTAGGTGCAGATGTCGGTGTCGAGCATGTAGCGCAGCATCACAGAGGATCGCGCTCCGGCAACGCCGGCTGCTCACGGTCGAGCATGAAGTCGTGCGTCGCTCCAGGGCCATCGAAGAAGTCGTCCCAGCGCGAGTCGACCGGCACCACGATTCGCGCCTTTCCGTGCTTCAAGACCTCGACCTGCTTCACGGAGTCGGGGAGGGCGACCGCCTTTGGCAAGCGCACCGCCTGGGACTTGTTGATGGAGAACACCGTTGACTTGGGCATGGTGGCGATTCGCTCTCGGAGGACGGCGAGGACTATCGGTCGGTCTGCGGTATATGGCGCGGTGGGGCGTCGCCTGGCGAGCTCGTGATCCAGGATTCGAGGAGAAGCCGGGGGGCGCGCGACCGCCGCGCCCGAGTGGCCATGATCCCGCGCCGGTACTGTCGAGAAGCGAGAGCGCCCTGGCCAGGATTCAGGCTCCGGCCCGTCCCGGCGGGATATCACCGAGCGCCGTGATCAGCCGCGGGACGTCGTCTCGGATAATGCTCCAGAGGATGTCGTTGTCCATGCCGAGCTACGCGTGAATGAGGCGGTTGCGGGTAGCGATCAGCTGCCGCGACGGGATGTCGTGATACTCCTCGCGGACGTGCTCCGGGATCCGAGTCGCGGCCTCGCCGATGAGCTCGATATTGCGAATGGTCGCATCGTAGACCATGGGGCTGGCTTCGAAGGTGGCCAGGTCGAGGCCGGCCGTGTAGTCGACGACTCGCCGAGCGAATCGAAGCATGTCAGCGACGTGGAGTCGCCAGTCCCGTACCGGAGACCGCTCAGACATCGATGGCCTCGCGCTCGACGTGGGGTCGGAGCTCTGGGCGCAGGGCCTTGTCGGTGACGAGGTCGACGGCACAGCCGAGCAGGTCCTCGAGATAGAACAAGACGCCGAAGTATTGCCCAGACGTGGCGGGGCCGTCGAAGCCGACCAACACGTCGATGTCGCTGTCCGAGCGGGCAGCCCCGCGGGCGACCGAGCCGAAGACGGCGAGTGTCCTGACCCCGTAGCGTTCGGCCAGAAGGGGCTTGTGCCTTGCGAGCAAGTCGAGAGCGTGCTGTCGGTCCATGATGGGATCGTCGGGCGGCTGACTCGTGAGGGTCGAGTCTACGCGGACGGCGGTTCGGTCGCGATCGCGCGGTCGTAGGGCCTGGCCGAGTGGCGCGCCGTGCTGGGATTGAAGTAATAGAAAGTGTATTTCGCGAATGGCCCGCCCGGGTGTCCGAGCGGATGGGTCCAACCGCCCCGCAGGTACACCACAGGTACAGTGCGAAGTCGCCGCCCTGGACGCTAGATTGTCCCCGATTGCGCTAACTCCATCTTCGGCCTCGGAAAAGGGTGTTCACTCGAGTACACTCCTTTGCGCTCGATTTCTCTTGCGTATCAAAGAGATACAGGGTTCTCGGGGAACTCGAAATCGGTTGGGGGCATTACTTCCTGCGTGGGTTCGAATCCCACCCTCTCCGCCAAATCAATGAGTTACGGTTCTGCTGGCCTCGCGGCGGAAAAGTGCCAGGTACAAGTCTGGTACAGTGCCGCTCTCACGAGTCTCTCTCCCGGGCCTTCTCATGGCCACTATCACCCGTAACTCCGCCGGCAATTGGAAGGCCCTGGTGCGCCTCGTGGGGTGGCCCACGGTGAGCAAGACGTTCCCGCGCCGGCGCATGGCGCAGGTGTGGGCGTTACAGGTCGACGTGGCGATGGACGACGGTTCGTTCGTCGACCGGCGGTTGGCCGAGCGCACGCTCTGCAAGGGGGCGTTGGCGCGGTATCTGGGCGAGGTCCGCAGTGGCGCCGTGCCGCACGTGGTTGACCGCGACCTCGATGCGCTCTCGGTCCCATTGGTGGCGGGGCTCGGGGCGTATAGCCTTGCCGCGTTGACGCGCGACGCCGTGGCGCAGTACGCGGATGACCGCGTTGCGCGGCTTCGTCGGCAGGGCCGCGATGCAGACGCAGCGCGAGCCGCGGTGGCTCAAGAGCTCGGCCTGCTCCGCGCGATGTTCGAGACCGCCATCGGTAGGTGGAAGGTCGGGCTCACCGAGAACCCGGTGCCGCGCACGCAAATCTCTGACTGAATCCCTCCGGCATTCTTGGCAGGCGGTTGCCAGCACGTGCCGGGCTGCGCGCGTTCCGGCGAAACGAGCAGTCTCGAAGTCACGACGGTCAGCCCGAGCAAGTCCAGCGCCACCGAGCCCGTCACGGCACCGTGTACCCTGCCCAAATCGACGACCAGCGTGTCATCGATGAACTCCCACGAATCGTCGTCACCCGTGGACCTGATCGTGTCACCAGGGACCCGGGCCGGGCAGCCTGGATCATCGCGCTCCGACGAGGACCTTAACCCAGCGCCACGACCCTGCCCTCCTCGTGGGACCGCTCCATGGCGTCTATCAATGCGTGGCGGCGCACCGCGTCGCGAAAATCGGGTGCATCCGATGCACCGGACCGCAGGGCCCCGGCAAAGCGAGCGTAGGCCTGCGCAACGTTGCGGCCCGGGCCGGCGGCCATGTCCGCCGGGATGAGCCGGTAGCTGTCGGGCGGCGTGATCTCCGCCATCTCCGCCCTGCTAATGGCGAGGCGGATCCGGTTCGGCTCGATGTTGACCGAGTTCGAGCTCAGCACCAGGGTGCCCTTGCGTCCGCACAACTCGATGCAGGTGCCGCTCGCGTTGTAGCGGACGCTCGCCGCCTGAAAGGACACCCCCGCGGCGGAAACCGTATCCGGCGCGTCCACGGGGAAGTCCTCCCCGGTGACGGCGTGCTTCCACAGGGTGATACGCGTCGTCACTCTTGCAGCAATCTCGGCGAACTCGCCCGCCATGTGGCACAGCGCGTCGATGGTGTCCGCGCCGGGGATGGTCATGGGGTTGGCGCCGTTCTTACGGATCCCCTGCCAGATGTACAGCCCCTGTTGCAGGGCACGGCACATCGGTGCTCCATTCCTCCTATCTCGCCACCACGCACGTGCTGTTTGAGCCCCACGACTTCATCGCTTGCGTCGCCGCACTCGGTGCCCCGGCTCACGGCCCACCTGACTCATCGGCCTTCCCAAGGATTCACCAGCTCCACGGGGACGGCGGCGAAGTCCCGGACATTGCGAGTGGCCAGCCGTCCGTCGTTTACGATCGTGATGGATGCGATCATCCCGTCCGGAGCCGAGAGGCGCGCCCCGGCCCGATACGCATCGCCCATGATCTCGCCGTAGACGAGGGCCGCGCGCTCCGTAAGCGCGAAGATGCGTCCGGCAAACCGAAGACGCCAGGCGTCCAGACCCTGCTGTAGCAGGGTCGAGCGCTCATCGGGCTGGATTTTCGCGATCCCATAGGCGAGCTCCGCGATCGTCACCGCCGGTATCGCGAGCGAGTCGTCGTGGATCGCGAGCCAGGTCATCACCTCGGGGCTCGGCGACCGACGTAGGGTCTCCGAGATGACATTGGTGTCGAGGAAGATCACAAATCGACGCCTGCGTGGGCCCGCCGCTCTGCACGGAGGACCTCTTCCAGGTCGAGGTTGGTCGCGAAGCGGCGATTCAGCTCTGTGTAGAACTCGGCTGCCGGTACCCGGCCGGTCTGATGAGCAGCGTACTCCTCCAGCGCGCGTTCGACGATCTCGGCGACGGTACGACGCTCGCGTTTGGCCAGTTCGTGGGCGAGCTGGCGGGCCCGAGCGCTGCGAACGGAGAGCTGAGGCTCGGGCATCGATTGCTCCTGTGCGGGAGGCGGAGCTTTCGATTCTGGCGGGTAGCCATCCAGATGGCAATTGCCGGCAATTGGTGTTGGTGGTCTCATGGCAGCGGAAAGAGGTCACGTCCAACATCGAGATATTGGCTCGATTGCCGCATCCTTCCCGGCCATGTCCTCCTTTGCATCAAGTTGGAAGGCGTCCTGTGCCACGTGACCGTCAGGGAGATTGCCTGGCGGTGCCGTCGAGCGCGCTGGACAGCGCCTCGCTCTTCGACCTCTACCGACTGCACGTGGCGGTCGGCAAGATGCTCGACGACCCCGCCCGAATCGTGCGCGTGAAGTACGCGCTGCGACCCGGTCAGCAGGTGACGTTCCTGGACGAGCGCGGGCAGCGGCTCGTCGGCGCGCGGGTGCTGCAGGTCAAGCAGACGCGGGCGACGGTCGAGGAGCTCGCGACCGGTAAGCACTGGGTGATTCCGCTGTTCGTGATCAACGTCGACGGGGCCGAGGTGTGCCCGGCGGCGCCGTCGCCGAGTGTGGGGCGAGACTCGCTGCGGGTGGGTGACGCGGTGGCATTCACCGGCCGGGACGGCCAGACGGAGATCGGGACGGTGGTGAAGCTCAATCCGCGCCGGGCGAAGGTGCGCGTCGGGCCGACGGTGTGGGCGGTGCCGTACGAGTTGCTGAGCCCGGTGATCGAGGGCGAGCGTAGTGGGGGAGAGCTGATCCCGGCCGGGGACTGAGACCAGTCACCTCGGTGCAGTGGTGTTCGCCCGCAGCTCCGGCGTCCTTTCGTCACGGATCTGGTACCCCATCGCCCGATAGCCAGCGGCGCGCTTTCGCCACATCCGAACCAACGCAGGGTTGCCGCCATCGACGACGTCGATGACTCGGATGTCGGTCTTCGTCGCCGCCTCTCGGTGCAGGCGGCCGACGTACTGCTGCAATGTGCCCCGCCATGCGATCGGCATCGCGAGCACCAGGGTGTCGAGTGGTGAGTGGTCGAAGCCCTCCCCGACCAGCCGCCCAGTCGCAAGAAGGATCCGCGGCGCGTCCGCGAGGAGCACGCGCAGTGCTGCCAGTGTGGCCTCGCGCTCGCGCCGGCGCATCCGTCCGACGAGGGTGAGCAGCGATTCGATATCGGCGCCGAGAACAGCACGGAGCGCGTCGACGTGGCTGGCTCGCTCCGTCAGAACGAGCACCTTGCGGCCGTCTCGATACGCCTGGCGCACCATCTGGGCGATGGCCTCGGTTCGGGCGATGTCCTCGGCGAGGCATCGAAAGACTTCCTGGATCCCTGCCTCGACTGGCGACGCGAGTGGCTCCGGTCGGATGATCCGCGGCTCGTTCCACACCGGTCGGCGCATCACCTGCGCCCGATAGAACTCGGGGTTCTGGAAGGCGGCGATTCGGATCAGGCGGTTGGCGAGTGGCGGGGTGAGTTGCGACCGCTCGAAGTCGATCCGATCAGCGACCGTGATCGTGATCTGGCTCGGCCGCGCCGCCGCGGGCAGCGGAGGCGGTCGGGCTCGACCGTTCCAGGGTGCATGCTCGTCCTCCTCCTCGATGAACCGCACGTCCAGTGGGTGACCGCCGGCGGTGAGTGACTGGATTGCTGGCTCGACCTTGCCCGCCGGCAGCGGCTGAACTGACGCAAGGAACCCCCACTGATCAGGGTGTGGAACGAGATTCTCGTCGACGAACACCGTCCGTCCGAGCTCGCGGGCAGCGCGCTGCAGCGCATGTCGCTCACCGCGCGCGACCGGACTCGGGCCGCCGGCGGTCCCTTACCACGATGCCCTCCTGTCGACGCGATCGCGGCGCCCGGTCGCGATCCCCGCGATGCTCGAGCCAGTTCTCGATTCGCAACTCGTCACCCCGAGCGAACTGCTCGACGAAGCACATCCCGAGGTCTGGCATTGCCCGGGGTCATGGTGAGTTCTTGGCTGCGTCATCGACCCGCAATGACCTCCAGAAAGGCACGTGCCGTCACGATACGGGTGGACTCGACGGTGCCGAGGGCCAGCAGATCGCGCCTGTCCCCGGTCACCAGATAGTCAGCGCGCCCGGCCACCGCGGCGGCGAGGATCGGATTGTCGTGCGGGTCCGGTGAGAGGTCGATTGACGGTAGCGCATCGAGCACGATCGCGGCGCGGCGCAATCCGCGTACGAGCCTGCCGGCCTCGGCGTGCCGGAGGAAGGGGCGAAGCTTCGGATAGCGCGAGACACGGCGGAACTCGTCCAACTGCCACCGCGAGGTCACGAGCTGTAAGCGCTTGCGACGCCAGGCCTGGTAGATCACGTCGGGCGGAGTTCCGGTGGAGATGAGCGCGGCGACGAGGATGCCGGTGTCCAGCACGACACGCACGGTGAGTCGCCCGTGATCAGCTCATCGCCTCGTCGATGGCATCGAGGATCTCGGTCTGGGAAAAGGGCCGGTTGCGGTCCTTGACGCCTTGGACGGTCAGCTCGAAGAGGCGGGCCTGCACCGCATCGTCGACGAAGCGGGAGAGGTCTCCCTTCTTGGTGCCCTTCGATGCGAGGTAGGTCCGCAGCGCGCGGTCGGTTTCCTCGTCGACGACGACGGACCATCGGACGTTGGACATGGTGGCGATCCCGGCAAGCCTTGAGGAGCGCGTATAAGTGTATATGCGTTTATCCGCCTTCGGCAGTGGTGGCGGCGTTCGCGCGGATATGGGCCGGCGCCGGTTCCCCGCAGGTACACCACAGGTACAGTGCGAAGTCGCCGCCCTGGACTCTTGATTGCGCTCGAATGCGCTAACTCGCTCTTCGGCCTCGGAAAAGGGCGTTCGCTCGAGTACACTCGTTTGCGCTCGATTTCTCTTTCGTATCAAAGAGGTATAGAGTTCTCAGGGAGCTCGAAATCGGTCGGGGGTATTACTTCCGGCGGGGGTTCGAATCCGACCCTCTCGGCCGAATCAATGGGATACGACTCGTCGGGGGTCACGCCGCGGATGTGCCAGGGGCAAGTCTGGCGCAATGCCGTCCTCGCGAGCCCAACCACCGGGCCCGCTCACGGTCTCCATCACGCCCAAATCCGCCGGCAACCGGAAGGCCCATGTGCGCGGCGCGGGGTGGCCCACGGTGAGCAAGTCATTCCCGCGCAGGCGCTTGGCGCATCTGCGGGTGTTGTGGGTCGAGGTGGCGATGGACGAGGCGGTGCACGTCGACCGGTGGATGGCCGAGCGCACTCTCTGCAATCGTGGGTTGACGCGCCAACTGGACGACGTCCGCAGTGGCACCGTGCGCGGCAACGATGGTGAGTCTCGTCGCGTCCGCCCACCGCCACCGAGCCCGGCACCGCTTCGCGTGCACGGCCCGACGAGAACCTCAAGCCAGCGCCACGCGCCTGCCTTCCTCGTGAGACCGCTCCATGGCGTCTATCAGTGCGTGGCGGCGCACCGCGTCGTCGAAATCAGGCGTCTCCGACGCACCGGAGCGCAGAGCGCGGGCGAAGCGAGCGTAGGCCTGGGCGACGTTACGGCCCGGGCCGGCGGCCATGTCCGCCGGGATCAGCCGGTAGCGATCGGGCGGTGCGACCTCCGCCAGCTCCGCCTTGCCGACGGCGAGGTGAATCCGGCTCGGCCCGATGTTGACCGAGTCCGAGCGCAGCACCAGGGTACCCTTGCGTCCGTACAACTCGATGCACGTGCCGCTCGCGTTGTAGGGGACGCTCGCCACCTGAAAGGACACCTCCGCGCCGTTCACCAGCACCCCTGCTGCGGAAACCGTATCCGGCGCGTCCACCGGGAAGTCCTCTCCGGTGACGGCGTGCTTCCACATGGTGATCCGCGTCGTCACTCTTGCAGCGATCTCGGCGAACTCGCCGGCCATGTAGCACAGCGCGTCGATGGTGTGCCCGCCGGGGATGGTCATCGGGTTGGCACCGTTCTTACGGATCCCCTGCCAGATGCGGCCATCCCCGCGCTCGGGGATCGCGTTGACGATGACCCGCGCGTTGACCGAGACGAGATCACCGATCTCGCCGCTCGCGACGATGTCACGGGCATACATCACCGCAGGGTCGCTCTGCGCTTGCAGTCCGACCAGAGTCCGGACACCCGCCGCACCGGCCGCACCGGCCATCTCCGTCGCCTCGGCCAAATGCGCCCCCAGCGGCCACTCACAGCACACCGGCTTCCCGGCTCCGATCGCGGCCATGACCAGGTCCCGGTGCCAGGGCACGCGCACCACCACCGCGACCAGATCGACCTCGGGGTGAGCCACCATCTCGCCCATGTCGTGAAAGGCAAGCTCCGCGCCGAACTTCTCGGCCGACGCTCTCGCAGTCCCCTCGTGGGCGGTGCACACGGCCTTCAACTCGAAGCCGGGCAACGCCCGCAAGGCCGGCACGTGGGCGTTGGCGCCCCACCCGCTACCGCCCGGCGTCACGGTTGCCCCGACGATTCCGACCCTGATCGTGTCCGTCATGCCCACTGCCCTCACGTTGATCTGCGTGCCCGACCATCGGGCCTGGCACGACATGCTACTGCTTCTCCCTACCACGCATCACAGCCTCCAGCTGGTCCTGAGGCGCGGCCCCCGGCGCATGGACGTGCCGACCTTCGTCTCCCGCAGCAGCCTGAGTGCCGTCGAGTGGGGCCGCGCCGAGTACGCGATTGCGTGACCGCAGCGACCAGCACACTCGAGATCGGCACCGATCTCGGCCTCGACCGCGTGGCTCAGGTCGAGGCCTCTCCCGAGCGTGGCAGCATTCCCCCAGTGCCCCACGCGCACCGGCCGGTGCACTGGCGCGTCGCCGACCTGCATGTTTCTCGCGGCGAGCACCGCACGAGTCGGTGGCGCCGGCGGCGGGGTGTGCACTGGCGGAACGGACCCTGGCGTGGAGATGTCTACCGCGATTGGTCGGGGGGCCGGACCGGGGCGATGCCGACACGGTGCGTGAAGCCGCGGGGCTCGGTGGGGGGACGTCGACCGGGCGGTGCGCACGCGTGGGGTGAGCGGGGTGACCGAGATGTTGCTCGCGGATTGAGCGGGAAGTCTGTGGCCGAGCCGGACATCGCGCAGCGGAGCCCGGCTCGGCGACGAGGGAGGGCCGACGCGCGCTGGGCCAGAGCCGAGCTCCGGTCAGAGCACCAGCTCGAGCACCGGCATCAGCGCCGCCGGGTTGGCGCGTGGTCTCGGGTCCAGACCGTCCGGAATTCCGTCACCGTCGGTGTCCGGGTCGTCGGGGTCGGTCCCGGCGCGGAACTCCTCCAGCGCCGTGAGGCCGTCGAGATCGTCGTCGAGTGCGGCGTCCGATGCATCGAGCGGATTGCGGCCGAAGCGGGTCTCCCATTCGTCGGTGATACCGTCCTCGTCGTCATCTGGGTCGCAGGCGTCGCCCGCGCCGTCGCCGTCGGTGTCGGTCTGGTCGTCCGCAACGTCGGGGCAGACGTCGTCGTCGTCGAGGAAACCGTCGCCATCGCGGTCGAGGGTGGTCGGTTCCATCGTGAGCAGCACCCCGGCGGTCTCGAGCCCGGGGCGCACCGCGACCCGTGGCGCTACCGCGTCGTCGAAGCCCGCCTTGCTGGCGGTGACCTCGATCTGGCCAACCGGTGCGACGAGCCGGAAGGTGCCGTCGGCGTCGACCAGCACCGGGCCGCGGGCGACGGCGGCGAGGCGGGCGACCACTGCCGCGTCGGCCGCCGGGGCCAGCGTCTCTGCGATGCGCACGCGCCCGCTCACCACCCCCGGGAACTCGTTCGGGATCTCGGTGACGAAGCTGCACACCGCGTCACCGTTGTCGCAGGTTCCGGTGGTGCGGCGGCCGAAGCGGTCGATGGCTTCGACCCGCCACCAGTAGCGCCGCTGCTCGAGACCGACCCGGCTGTCGACCACCGCACCGGAGCTGGTGAGCTCGCTCTGACGATGCACGATGCTCGCATTCTCGAAGCCCGGGTCGTCGGCGATGGTCAGCGTGTAGGTGACGCCGTCCGGATCGGTTGCATCATCCCAGTCGAACACCAGGACCACGTTGTGGGTGGGCACCTCCGCCTCAGCCGGGGTGAGCGGGGTGAGCAGCCGAAACGGGCTCGGTGCGCCGAGGTTGGCGCTCGAGTCCTTGTAGACCACACCGCGCAGCGCGCGCGAACGCGCTCCGGTGGCTGCGTCCTCGACGTGGTGGAACAGCTCGTAGCGGCCGGCTGTCTCGAACCCGGCGAGCCCCTTCGTCCACAGGCCCGCGGTCACCGTGGGGAAGCCCGCGCCGGCCGGGCAGGGCGTGTCGAGACCGGCGACCAGCCCGACCACCTCGAACTCGGTCGAGAGCTGGGCCGTGCCGCCGGCTGGCAGCAGCCGGGTGTCCGGCGTGCGCACCTCGACGAACGCGTTCGCGACCGTGCCGTCGGGGCCGGGCGCGACGAAGACGTCGACGCAGGCGTCACCCGGACCCGGGCCGAGGAAGGTGGCCGGCGTGGCATGGGCGACGGTCGCCTCGGTCGGTGCGCCGAGGCCGCCGAATCGGAACGCCACCCCGAGCTTCAGACCCGCCGCGAGGCGACCGTCGTCGCCTGGCCCGGCGGCCTCCGTGGGCACCAGCACGTTGGTGCCGACGCCGTCGCCGTTGTCGTCGAGCAACGGGTGTTGGGCCGCGGCGTCGAGGAAGGCGGGGTCGACGGTGTCGAGATCGCCCTTGCGGGTGTAGGTCTCGGTGCGCGCGGTGGCGCGGGTGAATGCCTGGTGGAAGTCGGCGTCGGCCGCCAGCTCACGGAACAGCTCGTCGAGGAAGTACTCGCCCACCGGAACCTCGTCGGCGCCCTCGGGCGGGCCGCGATATGACTCCTCGTCGGCGGTCGCGCTGGTCACTACCAGGCGGCCCGCCAGCCGGTCGGGACGCGACAGGGCGGGCAGGAAGCTTCCCGAGTAGCAGTAGCCGAGGATCACCACCCGCGGGATCTCGGCCAGGATGGCGGCGGCGTCGGGGCGGCCCGCGACGCCCGCGACCAACGCATCCTCGAGCGCGGCGAGCCAGCCGTCGAGCTCGGCCGGGGTGACCGAGCCGTCCTCGAGGAAGAACTCGGCATTGGGGCCGCCGTGGTCGACGAGCACCACGTAGACCGGCGCAGGGCTCTCGATCGCCTTCGCCGCGATGGCCAGGATCTCGTCGCGAATTCGAGTCTCGGACGGTGCCGCGTCGACCCCGAGGCCCGGCTGGTTGGCGTCGCTTCGCCCGTCGCCGTTGGCGTCCTGGGTCACGTCGTAGTTCAGATACGCGATGTCCGGCTCCTTGAAGCCGCGGTCGAGGAGGGTGCGGAAGATGCGGTTGGTGGCCTTGTCGTGCGCGGCGCTGCCGGCGGCGTCGCCCGGCAGTTCGCCCTGGACCAGGACCGCGTAGCCGGCCGAGCTGCCGACCAGCACCAGCGCGTCATTCGACGACGAGCCGCGGAGATTGGGAAGGTCGGCCGGTGGCTCGAAGCGCGCCCGCATCCGCCAGCCGCCGCGGCGATCGAAGCGCACCTGGTCGCTCGGGGCCACGCAGGCGAGGTCTTCGGGGTCGCAGCCGAGATCCTCGAAGGTCACCCGGCCTTCGTCGTCCGTGAACCCGGTGACGACGATCGGACCAGGGGCCGGGTCGGAGAGCGTGGGCGGCGGCTCGATCTCGAGCTCGACCCGATTGCCGAGCAGGTTGTAGGCGGCGACTCCGGGACGCTCGAGCACCACGCTGGCGGTCACCAATCCGTCTTGCAGGATGCTGCTCGGCTGGGTGGCGAGGGTGAGCGTGGTGAACGCCGCCCCCTGACCGATGAAGAACCGGAACCGATGCCGCTCGGCATCGTCCAGCACACGCACGTTGCCGGCGCGGTCCTCGGCCAGCACGGTGACGAAGTAGAGCTCGTCGTTCGGCCAGGTGACGTTCGCGAGCAGGCGCCAGGTCGAGAAGTCGCCGGCGACGCTGGTGTCCTCGGCGTCGACGGGCTCGGGCGCGGCGTCGGCGAACACCAGGCCACCGTTGCCGTCGCCGACCAGCGAGCGTCGCCCGGCGCCGGCCGGCCGGCCGTTGGTGACGAGGAGGCGGATGTGGGCGACACCGGCGTTGTCGTCGGATGCGATGCCCCGGATCTCGCGGTCCCAGTCGTCCTTGCCGTCGAGATCGTCGCCGACCACCTCGTCGAGCGCGGGATGGACCACCGAGACCGTGGGCGCCACGCCGTCGACGCGGTAGGTGTGGACCCGCGTCTCCTCGGCGTTGCCGGCGGCGTCGACCGAGCGCACCTCGAGGGTCGCGTTGGCGTCGAGGTCCAAGGTCACCGGCCCGGTCAGGCTCTGCGGCGTCCCGGCCGGCTCGCCTACCGGGATCAGCGTGTACTCGATGTGGTCGCAGCCCGAGCCGATGTCCTCGACGCAGGTCAGGGTCACCGCGAGTGGCGGCGTGCCGTCGTGCGGATCGCCCCCGTCGGGCCCGGACGGGGTGATCACGGTGCGCGGCGCGCGCGTGTCGCGGACGTCGATCCGGAACGGGTCTAGCGACGCGTCCTGCTCGCCGTCGGAGACGGTGAGCACGATGGGGTCGGTGAGACCGAAGTCGTCGTTCGAGGGGACGCCGCGCAACTCGCCGGTTGCCGGATCGAGGACCAGCCATGGTGGTGCGCCGTCGACGCGGAAGGTCAGCGTCCCGGCGTCGACGTCGCAGGTGATTGGCTCGCCGGGGTCGGTGTCTGGCGGCGGGGGCGGATCGCTCGCGACCGGCGCGAAGGCATAGAGTGCACCCGGGGTCGCCGCGGCCGGTGGTGAGCCGGTGAGCGTCGGCGGGCGGCTCAGTGGGAACGGGTCGGTGGCGTTCGGGGTGCCGTCGTCGTCGATGTCCGGGTCGGTCGGGTCGCCCACCCCGTCGCAGTCGCTGTCGGCGACGTCGGTGACCAGGATGGCGAAGGTGCGCAGCGCCGTGCTCTCGCCGTCGGTGACCCGAACCTCGATCCCTGCGTAGACGCCGGCATCGTAGAAGTCGGGTGTGCCGCCGAGGCTGCCGGTGTCGGGATCGAAGGTGGCCCACTCGGGTTTGCCGACGATGGAGAACGCCCCTGTCGTCGCCGGTTCGTCCGGATCGGGGTCGAGCACGTCGGGGATCCACGGACCGTAAGAGCTGCCCTCGGCCACCGTGAGCGGGGGATCGTTGCGGAACGCAGGTGGGCGGTTGCGGTCGAGGACGGTGATCGAGAAGCGCGCCAGCGCCACGGTGTCGGCGCCGTCGGTGACCGTGATTGCGATGTCGGGATAGGTGCCGGCGTCGTCGAAGCCGGGGGTGCCGCCGAGGGCGCCGGTCGCGGCGTCGAAGGTCGCCCACGGCGGCTTGCCGCTCACCTCGAACACGAGCGGGGAGGGCCCGCCGTCGGGATCCGACGCGGTGGGGACGAAGGGGCCGTAGGCGTCGTCCTCGGCGACCACCGTCGGCGGGGTGCCGCCGATGACCGGCGGCGCGTTGTCGGCTGCGAACTCTGCCCCCACCGCCCGCGACTGGGTCATCGGCACCGTGCAGGCGCCCGTTCCGCTGCAGGCGCCGGTCCAGCCGACCAGCCTGAACCCGGGCGCCGGCGTGGCGGTGAGGGTGACGTCGGTGCCGTCGGCATACGAGGCGACGCAGTCGAGGGTTGGGCAGTCGATGCCCGAGGGCGAACTGGTCACGCGGCCGGCGCCCGGCGGGGTCACCGTGGTCTGTAGCGTGCGCAGCGCAACGAAGATAGGTTGTATGAACCAGTTGATGCCGCTGGTGGTCACCTCGACGCATTCGCCGGTGCCGTTGCCGGAGCAGTTGCCGAGCCACCGCTCGAAGGTCCAGCCGGGGCTCGGGGTGGCAGTCAGGGTGACTGCCGTCCCGGGAGGGTACTGGCCGAGGCAGGTGCCCGGGCAGTCGATGCCCGAGGGTGAGCTCTGCACCCGCCCGCCACCGACGATACCGACCGAGATGCCGCCAAGCTCCACGAAGCGCGCGTCCACCGCGATCTGTCCGGTGCCGGTGGTGAGGTTGCACGATCCGGTGCCGGCGCAGTCGGCCGCGCAGGCTCCAGCGCAGGTCGCAGTCCAGCCGTCGAAGCCCCAGCCCGGGTCCGGGGTGGCGAGTAGCGAGAGCACCGTCCCGTCGGGGAAGGTCTCGTCGCAGTCGGCACCGCAGGCGATGCCGGAGACCGAGCTGGTGACGGTGCCGGCGCCGAACCGCCTGACCTGCACGCTCGGCCCTTCTCCGGGTAGCCAAACTTCGTCGATCCAGGCGGTGTCGGCACCGTCGTCAACCGAGCCGTCCTTGGTGTAGGCCCACCGGAAAGCGTGGGTGCCGGCGCTCACCGGGAAGTTGACGGTCGCCCAGTCGTGGAAACCCGACCATTGAGCGAGCTGGACGCCGTCGACGTAGAAGCGCAGGAAGTCGAAGTTGACCTCGCTCGACACCCGTCGCGCGAACGAGACGAACCCGGACGGCACGTTCGCGGTGACCTCGACCTCGGCCCGCTGATGGTGGGTGATCGGGTCGGAGCGCAGGCTCTGCACGCCCTCGGAGGCGAAATCGCCAGCGACCTGCCAGCCTGCATCGGCGGCCGCCGGAACCGTCCACCCCGGGGGCACGACACCGCCGGGCGGGAAGTTGTCCTGCCCCATCGCCGCCGCCGGCAGGGCGAGCGCGACCGCGATCAATGCGGTCCGCAGTCCGTACCACCTCGACCTGCGACGACGGGGCCGACGTGCGGCCGCGTTCGCCCGGCGCCGACACACCGGCTCGGCGTGCGCGGGGGTGTCCACTCGTGCCCCCTTCGGGCTGGAAATCGTGTGATTCAGTCGGCACGCAATCCTCGTGCCACGCCCGTGAGTCGTTGACCCGGGGGAGATTTTCGGATCCCGGGGCATCGATTCGAGACCCGGTGTAAGGAATTTCGACAGCATGGGGAATCGCTTCGGTCGCGCCTGGGCCTCAGTGTGCCGGCGCCACGACCGCGGACGTGTACGGTTTGTCACACCGCGCCGTCGAAGCGGGGTCGCCGTCGAAGCGGGGTCGGACCAACTTATGCTCTTGAATCGGCGAGAAATTCTTGTAGGCCGAGCCACCTTGACCGCGAGCTTCTGGTGACGTTCGGCTCGAAAGCCCGAAGGCGCGGGGCTCCGGCTGGCCCGAGAACCATGCCTGCGTCGCCGAGGCAGCGTGCAAGCGGAATCCTCGCAGAAACAACGAGATGACTTGGTCCGACCCCGATTCGTTACCATTGCGCGCGTGGCGGATGGATTCGTGCATGGGCGGGACGGCGTCGTCGGAGACCAGACGCGGCGCGCGGCGGCGCGGGCGGTCGCTCGCGCTCGCCGCGGCGACGATCGCGGCTGGCGCGTTCGCCCTGGTGCTCGGGCTGCGGACCACCGGGGTGCTCGAGCCGCTCGAGCTCGAGGCGCACGATGCGGCGACCCGCCTGGTCTCGATGCCTTCCGCCGACAGCCAGGTCGCGCTGGTCCTGGTCGAGGAGTCCGACATCCGTGCGCTCGGCCGCTGGCCGATTCCGGATGGCGTGCTCGCCGAGGTACTGCAGCGGGCCCTCGATGCTGGCGCGGTGGCGGTCGGGCTCGACATCTACCGTGACGTCGCAGTGCCCCCGGGGCACCTGGAGCTCGACGCCCTGCTCGAGCGCGAGGCCCGGATCGTCGCCGCCTACAAGTTCGCCGACGAGGCGACGATCGGCGTCTCGCCGCCTCGGGTGCTCGCCAGCTCCGACCGCACCGGCTTCAGCGACGTGGTCATCGACCCCGACGGTACGGTCCGCCGCGGTCTGCTGTTCCTCTCGCGTGACGACGAGGTCGGGTGGTCGCTCGCACTGCGACTCGCGCTGCGCGCGCTCGCAGCCCGCGGAATCGGCCCCACGCCAGACGCGGACCATCCGCAGCATCTGCGGCTCGGACCGACCACCATCACCCCGTTCGAGCCCGACGACGGTGGTTACGTCAGGGCCGATGCCGCCGGCTATCAATTCCTGCCCAGTCTGCATCGTGTGCCTGCGAGGCTCGAATCGGTCACCCTCGGCGCACTGCTCGCCGGCACTGCGCCGAGCGATGTGCTGCGCGATCGGGTGGTGCTGGTCGGGGTCGCGGCCGAGAGCGTCAAGGACCTCTTCTACACTCCGCACAGCCGCGCGCGGCCAACCGCGCCGCAAGTCCACGGCGTGGAGTTGCATGCGCTGCTGATCGACCAGCTCGTGCGCTACGGAACTGGCGAGGCGCGGCCGCTGCGAGTGGCTGCGCAGTGGGGCGAGGTCGCCTGGCTGGCCGCATGGTGCCTGCTCGGCACGGTGGCGGGCTTGCTCGCACGCGGCGCGGCGCGAGTGGCGCTGATCGCGCTCGCAGGCCTCGCGGTGCTCGCCGGGATCACCGCCGGAAGTCTCGCCCTCGACCTCTGGTTGCCGTCGGTGCCCGCAGCGCTCGGCTGGGTCGCGAGCCTCGGCACCACCACCGGTCTGGTGGCCGGGCGTGAGCGCCGCGCGCGCGCCCGCCTGATGGATCTCTTCGGTCGCCACGTCTCGCCCGAGGTGGCGCGCGCGCTGTGGGACCGTCGAGACGTGCTGCTCGAGGGGGGACGGCCGCCACCGGAGAGTGTGGTGGCGACGGTGATGTTCACCGACCTCCAGGGCTTCACCACCACCGCCGAGGGGATGAGCCCGCCGGAGCTGGTGGCCTGGCTGGACCGCTACTTCGAGGCCATGGTGCCCGCGGTGTTCGCGCACCGGGGGGTGGTGTTGCGGTTCTTCGGCGATGCGCTGCTGGCGGCGTTCGGCCTGCCGTTTCCGAGCACCACCGAGGCGGAGCGGGATCGCGATGCGGTGGCCGCGGTCGACTGCGCGCTGGAGATGCAGGACCGGGTCGCCGCGCTCAATCGCGAGCTGATCGCGGCCGGCCGCGCGCCGGTCGGAATGCGTGTCGGGATCCTCACCGGCGAGATGGTGGCGGGCAGCGTCGGGATGTCACGGCGGCTCGAGTACACGGTGCACGGCGACGCGGTGAACTCCGCCGCGCGGCTCGAGAGCCACGATCGTGGCTCCTTCGTGCCGGAGCCGGGGCGCCCGTGCCGAATTCTGATCGGCGAGCCGACGCGGGAGCGACTCGGCGACGCCTATCTGCTGGAGGCGGCCGGCGACTTACAGGTCAAGGGCAAGCGCCGGGCCCTGCGTGCG
Organism: Ectothiorhodospiraceae bacterium; assembly: GCA_024234875.1. Lineage (GTDB taxonomy): Bacteria > Pseudomonadota > Gammaproteobacteria > HK1 > HK1 > JACKNM01. The sequence goes on from JACKNM010000011.1 coordinate 186,160, forward strand.
TGGCGGGTGATGGGCCGTCGGGCCGAGGACGCGTGAATTCGCTGCAACTGGCGGCAAGCGGTGCGCCGAGGTCGGCGCCCGCGTCGTATCACACACTGTCGCTCGTCCGTACGGCGGGCGCTGCGCTCGTGCCGATTCTCGAGAGGAGGAGGTGCGCACCCTCGGCAGAATTCGATGGGTGATGAGGGTTTGGGTCAACATCGACCGCCGAGGGCGCGCACGATCGATAGCGGCAACCGAGCGCGAAGCTGAAGTCCCCTGCGACAGCTTTCCGATCCATTCAGGAGGAACGACGCCGCGACGAGACGGGCCGGCTCGTCGACGGCTGGTGCCGGGAGATCCGAACGTTCCCAGAGGCGCTGTGCGGTCGCGCCGACACTCTCGGCATACGACGACCTAGAGAAAGGCGAGTGCACTCGCTCGACGCGCACCTCGTACCTTCGTCGACACGAAGCTCAGACACCGAATCGACATGCTCACCCTCGGCGTGGCACGGCTGCCTGTCGCCGCCAGCGCGTTCATGGCGTATCGGGCCGCCGGTCAGGCGCTCACGCACTTCGTCGAGGCGCAGATCTCGGCCTCGGCATCGCGTGAGAGCGAGCGCCTCACCGCGTTGGTGGAGGGATGCGTCCACCGACACCGGCATCTGGAGCCGCCTCGAGGTGATTCAGGACGTGTTGGCCGAGGACGCGGCCGGTGACATCGCCGCGGAGCTCGAGCGACTGGGCGCGCGACACCCGCTGTTCGGTGAGCTGGTGGTACTCGGCGACCAGGGCACGATCATCGCCGGTGCGCACGACGGGTGGAACGATATGAACGCCTCACTCGAGCGTGAACCACTGCACCTCGACGCGTCGGTTGAACTCGCTGTCGTCGCTCGCGGGTTCCTCCCATCCGCGCCCGACCGCCTCGATTCGCGACCGGTCGAGTCCGGGGTAGCGAGCCGCCAACGCATCGGCGACGGCGACGGCGCGGTCGCGCGAGAGCTGCATCGCCTTCAGCGCCATCGACTGGACGAGCTGCTCGCCGCCCTGCGACCGGAACTCCGCGACGCGCGCATCGTCGACGTGGCCACGTAGCAGCACCATCGAGCCGGGACTGATCTGGAGGAACCGGTGAATGGTCTCGAAGTACTCGACGTTCTCCGATGCCGCGGGGTCGAGCGTCGCGTCGTTCGGCTGGAAGAAGAACCGGATGTCCTTGCTCAGCAAGGCGTCGCCTTCGAGGGCGGCGCGGGTGGTGGTGCGAATCGGCGCGATCGCGATCTTCTCGTCGGACTGATAGCCCTCGGCCGCGAGCGCCTCGAGCCAGCGGGTGTCCACGAAGCGCGACGGGTCCGTCGGGTTGCGGATGATGGGGCCGTAAGCGAGCACCGAGGATTGGAAGATGCCGCCGAACGAGCCCGCGGCGTCGATGGTCCCGGCGAAGAACGCGGCGTTCTCCGGCAGGTTGGACAGATGCACCCTGGCGAGCTCGTCGCGGGTCTCGGCCTCGGTCCAACCGAATGCGGCCGCCACCGTGGCGATGCTCGCGTCGGGCTCGCTGCGCAGTCGTCGATTGCCCTCGAGCAGCCCGTGGACCAGCCCGCGCACGGTGTCCGGCTGGGCCTCGGCGAACCCCTTGTTCACCACCAGGACGTCCGCGACGACGAGCAGGTTGCGGTTCGAGACCAGCATCTTCGCGCGCCCCGCCGAGCCCTCGATGACCTCGTCGGTTCTCGGTGTCCAGCCGACACATCCGTTCAGACGCGGTCGTTCCCGTGCGAGCTCGTGGGCGTAGGCGTCGCAGGCGAGAAAGGCGTCCTCGTAGAACACGAGCCCGACCGCGTCCTTGCCCGGCCGTGCGTCGGTATCGCGCAGGACCTGCACCGGTACGCCGGCCTCGCCGGCGAGGTAGCGGATGAAGAACTCGCTCTCGTTGAACTGCGATGCCGCGAGCACCTTGCCCGCCAGCTTGTTCACCGAGGTGATGCCGCGGTCGACGACCACCATGTCGGCGCCGCGTGAGTAGCCGATCTGCACCGGCACCACTGCATCGAATTGACGGCCGAGGACCGCGAGCGCGTCGGCGGTGGTCGCAGTGGCGGCGAGGCGACCATTGTTGAGCGCGGACCAGGTCTCGCTCTCGCTCAGGCTCAGCCTGACCTGGAATCCGTAGGTGCGCGCGAAGAACGAATCGGGATTGGGCGCCAGGCCGCCATTGGCGACCACCAGGCCGGAGTAGCCGGCGTACTCGCTGATGTCGACCTGGATGACGCCGTCCTTCGACGCATACGGCGCCGCAGCGTCGAGGGTCGGGCTGCCGGTGACCGGCTCGATTGGCACCGGCGGCGCGCCCTCCGGCACCCGTGCCGGGGCCGGCGCGTCGCTCGATGCCGTGCCCGCGGGGCCCGCGGTGGTCGAGGCCGATGGCGGGGGCGGTGCAGGTGTCGGCACCGGCGGCGGTGCTCCCTCCTCTCCGAGGATCAGCCAGGCGCCGAGCGCCACGAGGCCGAGGCTCAGTAGCAGCGTGAGCACCAGGCCGACCCGCGAGCGGCCGCGGCCGCGCGAGATGGTGGGCTTGTTCATCATGTCTCTCCGACTGCACGGCGACGCCGCCGCGACGCCGGACGCATCAATGCCTCCGGCGGCGACCGGTCACCCAGAGGATCGAGATCCCCGATCAGGTCGCGCTGATCCGCGAACCAGCGTTGTGCCTCGTCGAGGGACGCGGTCAACGCGTCGAGCGACTGCGCGACACTCGACTCGTCGGTGGCGAGTAGCGCCTGCTCGCGGAGCAGGGACATCTGCTGGCGCACGCGCGCGAGCTCTGCCTCGACCAGCTCTCGACGGCGCCTCGCCTCACCGTGCGCGGTGCGGCGCGAGTCGATGACGCCGAGCCGTTGGCGGAGGCTGCGCGCGAGCTCGTCGTCCGGGTGGTCGCTCAGTCGGGCCTCGATTCGTCGTTGCTCGTCATCGAGCTCGTCGGCCTGCCTTGCCGCGTCGGCGAGGACGGTGGCGAATGCGGCGCGCGCCACGAGCAACTGGAGGTGCAACCACGCGAGCTTGCGCACGCCGGCAACCTGGGCGTCGATGGCGCCGCTGCGCCGCAGGAGCCCACTCACCTCGTCGGCCTCGAGCTCGATCGCGGCCTGGCGCTCGCGGTCCTCGTCGTCGAGGACTCCGACCATCGCCTCGTACCGGGTTCGCCACGCCTCGTCGTCGCCGACTCGGGCGCTGCTGCGGCGCGCCGCGTCGACGACCGCGCGAAAGCGCGGGTTACGGGCCAGCAACCACAGATAGGCGATCTCGAGCCCGGCACCGACCAGCCAGAAACCCGGGTTGAGGAACGCGCCGAGGAGCCCGAAGGCGGCGATGGCGAACCAGTTCGGCGGAATCGGCATGCCGAGCGGGCGCGCGTTGAATGCTGCCGCGAAGTAAGCCACACGCGTTCAGTCCGAGGTGGCGAGCTGGCGAAGCGATGGCGGCACGAACGTGAGATCGCTCGCCTCACGCACCGCGATTCGCATCTGGAAGTCGAGCACGTCCGCTGGCACCGGATTCTGATAGCCGTCCAGGCACGCATCGAGCGCGGCCAGTGGCTCGACGTCGTGGGTGCGCGCGAGGCGGTAGGTCTTGACGATGAGCGCCTCGGCGGCGCCCGGTGTGAGCAACAAGGGAAGCTTGTCCCCGAGCGCCGAGATGGACGAGCCCTCGATTCCGAGATCGTACCTTCGCGCCAGGGCGCCGAGCAGGCCCGCACTCTCCGCGGCGGTGGTGGTCGGGAGCAGCGGGACCTTCACGTCGATGCGCCCGGGGCGCTTGAGGTCGACCTCGATCAAGTCCGGGCGCGAGGAGGCGAGCATCCACATCGTCCGTCCGCGGCGCTCCCCGTCGCCCATCTCCTGCGCGACCATCGAGTACAGACGGCCGGACAGGCCGCTGTCTCCGCTCCCGGCATCGCGGCGGCCGAGCGCCTGATCCGCCTCGTCGACGAACACGATGCAACGCCCGAGCGCGCGCACCAGGCGGAAGATGCGCTCGAGATTGCCCTCGCTCGAGCCGACCCAGCGGTCACGGAAGTTCTTGAGCTTCACCACCGGTGCGCCGACCTCGCCGGCCAGGCACTCCACCAGGAAGGTCTTGCCGGTGCCGACCGGTCCGCAGATCAGGTAGCCCATGGGCAGCGCGCGCAGGTCGCCCGCGTTCCACAGCGCGACGTCCTGACGCAGCCACGCGATGAGCGCCTCCTGACCGTGGTAGTCGGCCAGCGTGCGCCGGGGCTCGACGAACTCCACCAGCCCCCCGGCATCGCGCTCGACGAGGCGCTTCTTCGCCTGGTTCTGATCGGCCGTGGTGATCGGGAGGCGCTGATGCGCGCGGCGGCGCACCAGGCTCTCGAGGCCGGTGACGGTGACGCCGACCATCGCCGCGGCCATCGCGGCGACGTCCGCATCGGGGGGGAACGCCGCCGGGCGCTCGGCGCGCAGGATGCCGATGGCGGCGGCGAGCGCAGCCGCGTCCGGCAGTGGCACCCGGACCCGGGCGACGCGCGGATCGAAGGCGACCCGCGGATCGAGGTCGTTCACGTTGTCGGCGATGAGCAGGGTGGCGAAGGGCAGGTCGCGGAAGGGGGACTCCGAGGCCCACTCGCGCATCAACGCCACCAGCCCGCCGTGCTCCTGGCCGGTGCCGTCGGCGGGCAGCACCTGCTCCGCGCCACGCACGAGCAGCGCGACGTGGAGCTCGCCGCCGCGACCCAACGCCCGCAGATTGCCGAGGTAACGCAAGTAGTGGCCGACGAGGCGCGCGGCCGACGTCGGGTCACGCGGCAGGCTGCGAAGCTCCTTGGCCCCGCCCCACGCCTGGACGTGGTCGCCGCCTCTCACCACCTCGAGCCCGTTGCCGAGGTCGTAGGCGAGGACGACGTCGAAGCGGGCGAGGAGCTCGTCCTCGAGGTAGCGCACGAGGTGGAGGAGACGATCTCCGACCGCCAGTCGATCGTGGACGTTGCCGTAGATGACGAATTGGCCGTGGGCACCGCTCTCGTAGGCGAGCGCCAGCTCCTCGGCCCACGACGGCATCGACGACGACGGCATCTCAGCCGTTCTCGCTCTCCGAGCGCCGCTGCCCCGCGCCGCCCATCGCGCGCTCGGCCGGCGCCGGCGCCGGCGTCTCGGACCCGATCGAGATCCCCTCGCGCGCGGCGAAGTCCGCCAACGCCTGATCGGCGAGGGCGTCCATCTCGGCCTGCTTGAGCTCCACGTCGTCCATGTCCATCGAGTCGCGAGCCATACGGGCGCGTCCGGCGGCGCGCGTGCGCTCCTCCTCGACCATCTCATGGAGGCGGTTCAGGGTGTCGCCGGACCCACCGATCTCGGTCACCATGCCGGCGGCCATCTCGTGCATCTCGGCCATCGCCTGGTTCATTCGCATGTCGTTGATGGCCCCCTTGAGCGACTCGATCTTGGCTCGAGCCTGTCGGACCGCGACGTCGCGCGCCTTGACGAGATCCTGGTAGGTCCTCTCCGCTTGCTCGAGCTGGCGTCGGTTCTCCGCGAGCTCGCGCTCGACGGTCTGCAGCCGCAGCGCATGCTGGGCTGCCACCGAGCGGTTGCCGGCGCGAAGGTGTGCAGTGGTCCTGGCCCGCACCTCGCGCTCCTCCGTCTCCAGCTTGCGCACCTGTCCCATCAGGCGCTCGCAGAGCCCGGCGTGGGTGGCGAGCCCCTGGTTGAAGCTCGCGACCTGCTCGCGCAGGCTCTCCTGCTCCAGCTCGAGCAGGGCCTCGGGATTACGGCGCTCGAGGTCCTTGACGAACAGGGCCAGGAACCCACGGAAGATGTTGTACAGGCGCTGATACATGACGTCCCCTCTCGCCGGCCGCCGGACCGACCCGTCTGACCCCGCGAGCTTAGCAGGCACCCACGACCGGTGGTCGCGCGGTCGAGAAGTGAACCGCCCGGGTCTTCACGTTAGGGAAACTCTGCACAACTCCATCGTGGAGTTGCGCAGAGACGGCAGACGCAAAGCGCGGTTTGCATCTGCCTCACATTTTCAATCACTTACGCGACCGAAAATGGCGGTGCATCCCTTCGGCGGCGCTCAGGACAAGCCTTGCACCGCAGGAAGGTCTGCGGTTTTGCAGACCTTCCCTAGCATGCACCCGACGCCGCGACGCTCGCGTGCGCGCGGGTCGACCGGGGAACCGTCCGCTGAGCCTGTCGAAGCGTATCCCCGAGCAGGATGGCCATGAGCGGGGGCTGCGGTCGGAGGGGCGGCGTGGGTGGTCGCGGCCGATGTCGCCCGTGGCGGCGCTCGCGCCATCGCGCCATCGAGAGGTGGATTCGCTCGGAGATACGCTTCGACAGGCTCAGCGAGCGGTATGCTTCAGCCTGTTGGAGTCTGCGGGGTGGAAGCAAGGCCGCGGTGGGGCACTCGTCGGCGTCCTCGGTGAGTCGCTCGGGCGGGTCGACAGGTTGCGTTGCCGCCGGCGTTGCGCCGCATAATCGCCATCACGCCGCGCAGTGACTGCAGCGCCGTCGATTCGGGGGCGGCGAGGCGGTCGCCGTCGCGGCTGCGGTCGCGCACCGGGTCCGACCGCGCCGAGGTCCCGAGGACGACGGCACGGGGGGTGGGTGGTGCGAGCGGCGATCCGACTGGCAAGCGCGTTTCTCGCGGCCGCCGGTGCAGCCGGTCCGTCGCTCGCCCAGATCACGCTCGACGGCACCGTCGGTCACTTCGGGCCGGCTGCCCTCACGGGCCCGGACTACCGCATCACCCACGACATGGGAGAGCGCCGCGGCGGCAATCTGTTTCACAGCTTCGGCCGGTTCGACGTGTTCTCCGGCGAGAGCGCGACGTTCACCGGCCCGGCCGACATCGCGAACGTCATCTCGCGCGTGACCGGTGGCTCGGCGTCGGTGATCGACGGGCTGCTCGCGTCCCGGGTCGGGTCGGCCGACTTCTACCTCGTCAATCCGGCCGGGCTCACCTTCGGCCCGAATGCGGTCCTCGATGTCCCGGCCGCCTTCCACGGCAGCACCGCGCACTACCTGCGACTGGGTGACCACGGGATCTTCCATGCCACCGACCCCGGCGCCAGCGTGCTCAGTGTCTCACCGCCGTCCGCGTTCGGTTTCCTCGGCCCGACCGCTCCGGTGATCGCTCTCGGCAGCGCTCTGGAGGTGGCGCCGGGGGCGGAGCTCGCGCTCGTCGGCGGAGACGTTCTGGTCGAGCCCCTGGTGCTCGCACCCGTGCTGCGCGCACCCGGTGGACAGATCACCGTGGTGAGCGCTGCGGGTTCGGGCGAGGTGCCGATCGGAGCGGATCGTGCCTACCCGACTGCCGGCGTCTCCGCCCTGGGCGACATCGAGGTGGTGGGCCCCGGAGCGCTGCTCGCGAGCGGCACCGGGCGTGGCCGGCTGGTGATTCGCGGTGGCAATCTCACCCTCGTGGACGTCGACGCGTTCGCCGACACGCGGGGACCGGTCGCGGCCGCCGGCATCGACGTCGAGCTCCGCGGCACCCTCGGCATGTCCGGCGCGCGCCTCACCAGCGACAGCCTGAGCGAGGCGCCGGCCGGACCGGTCCGCGTGGTCGCGGACCGTGTGCTCCTCGTCGACGGCGCGTCGATCTCCAGCGAGGGACTGTCCACCGGCGACGCCGGAACCCTGTCGGTGGTCGCGCGGGAGCTGGTGCTCGCGGACGGATCGCGCATCAACAGCGACTCGGGCCTCGGCGCGTCGCGCGGCGGCGACGTCGAGGTGGTCGCCGACAACGTGATCATCGACGGCTCCGCGATTTCCAGCGACGCGTTCGGCGCCGGGCGCGCCGGCGACGTCCGAGTGTCGGGCGCGGCGCTGTCGCTGCTCGACGCGAGCGTGTCGAGCAACGCGCGACGTGACACCAGCGGGGCCGCGGGCTCGGTGACGCTGACCTTCGACGGCGCGGTCCGTATCGAGCGCTCGACCGTGTCGAGTGAGTCGTTCGGGACCGGAAACGCAGGTGCGGTAACGGTGACCGCCGGGGAGCTGGCGCTGCTCGACGGAGCGGAGGTGAACAGCAACTCCGGAGTCGGAGACTCGCGCGGCGGCGCGGTCACCGTGCGCGGGGAGACGGTGCACATCGAGGGCGGCCGCGTGGCGAGCGACACCTTCGGCGCGGGTCGTGCCGGTGACGTGCGGGTCGAGGGGGCGCGCATCGCGCTGGCCGACTCGGTAGTGACCAGCAACGCGCGGGAGGAGACGAGCGGGGCAGCGGGCTCGGTGACCGTGAATGCGGCCGAGATGCTTTCGCTGGAAGGAAGCACGGTCTCCAGCGAGTCGTTCGGCACCGGGGATGCGGGGACGGTGACGGTGCGTGGCGAGCAGCGCGTGTCACTCGACGACTCCATGGTGAACAGCAACGCTGGCGTCGGGATGTCGGCGGGCGGTGACGTGCAGGTCGGGGGCAACGTGGTGGAGCTGACCGGCTCGACGGTGTCGAGCGAGTCGTTCGGGACCGGCAACGCCGGGGCGGTGAGGGTCGTCGGCGGGGCGCGGGTCCAGCTGGTCGACACGGTAGTGAACAGCAATTCCGGCGTCGGGACCTCGATGGGCGGCGACGTGCGGGTCGAGGGCCGAGCCATCGCGCTGACCGGCTCGACGGTGTCGAGCGACACTTTCGGCGCCGGTCGTGCCGGAGACGTTCGGGTGACCGGGGCCACGTTGTCGATGCTCGACTCGGTGGTGAGCGGCAACACCCGCGTCGGCACTACCGGGCGTGCCGGCTCGGTGCTGCTCGCTCTCACCGAAGCGGCCACGATGGACGGCTCCGTCGTGTCGAGCGAGTCCTTCGGCGGCGGCGACGCGGGGGCGGTGGTGGTGCGCGCACCGCGGCTCGCCCTGCAGCGCGGCTCGTCGATCAACACCGACGCCGGCGCGGGTCCGTCGGCGGCCGGTGATCTCCTGGTCGAGGCCGAGGATCTCGTGCTCACCGCCTCGTCGATCTCGAGCGACTCGTTCTCCGACGGCCGCGCCGGCAACGTGACCGTGCGCGCGGGGAGCATGGGCCTCACCGATGCGTTCGTCTCCAGCGACGCGGCCGCCGCCGGCCATGCGGGCTCCGTCGCGGTCACCGTGGACGGTGCTCTCGGCCTCGACCAGTCGGCGATCTCGAGCGAGTCGATCGGACTCGGAAACGCCGGTGCGGTCCGTGTCACCACGGGCCGGCTGAGCCTGGAGCGCGGGGCGGCGATCAACACCGATTCCGGCGTCGGAGTCTCGGTCGCCGGTGACGTCGCGGTGGTCGCCGACCGAATCGATCTCGGCGGTGGCGCCTCGGTCTCCAGCGACTCCCACGCCGACGGGCGCGCCGGCAACGTGACCGTGCGCGGGGGTGACGTGCACCTCGACGGCGCCTTCGTCTCCAGTGACGCGCTGGCCGATGGCGATGCCGGCACGGTCACCGTGGTCGCCACGCGCAGCCTCGCGCTCGATGGGGGCGCCGCGATCTCGACCGAGTCGGTGGGCGCCGGGAACGCCGGCGCGGTCACCGTCGCGGCGCCGCGGCTGGAAATCGTCGGCGATGGCAGCATCTCCTCGGCGAGCACCGCGACCGGCCTCGCCGGCGACATCGTGGTCGCCGCCGACACCCTGATCCTGCGCGACAGCTCGATCACCACCGCGGCTCGGGTCTCGGACGGCGGATCGATCAAGCTCGACGTGGGCGACCTGGTGCTGCTGGTCGACAGCGCCATCACCGCCGAGGTGTTCAGTGGCGTCGGTAGCGGTGGCAACGTCGACATCGACCCGCGCGCCGTCATCCTGCAACGCAGTGAGGTGGTCGCGAATGCGTTCGGCGGGCCGGGCGGGAACATCCGCATCGTGGCCGGCGTGTTCTTCGCCAGCGCCGACAGCGTGGTCTCGGCCTCCTCGGCGCAGAGCATCGACGGCACGGTGGTGATCGACTCGCCCGATGCCGACGTGACCGCCGGCCTCACCGTGCTCCCGGCGACATTTCTCGATGCGGTGGCCCTGCTCCAGGCGCGCTGCGCGGCGCGCCGAAGCGTCGACCAGAGCAGCCTCGTCGACGCCGGCCCGGGCGGTGTGCCGCCGAGCCCCGACGGATATCTGCCGAGCGTGCTCGCACACGATGCGCCTGCCGCCGGCGCGCCGGGGAGCCCGCCCGGCGCCATCGCCTGGACGCCGCAGTTGTGGCGGGCCGCGTTGTCCGCCGCGGGATGCTCGGGGTGAGCGCGTCGCGGGCATCCGTGGCGGCCCTGCTCGTCGCGCTCGCCGGCGGTGCCGGGGCGCAGACCGACCAGGTGCCGCGGCCGAGCGAGCACCGCCTCGAGGCGCCCGCCTACGCGCCGGCGGAGCCGCCGCCGATCCGACTGCCAGCGCCGCCAGCGGCCCCGCCGGGGGCGATCTCCGGGCTGCTGCGGCTCGAGCTCCGCGGCGTGCGCTTCACCGGCAACACCGCGATCGACACTGCGACCCTGGAGGCGGTGGCGGCCCCCTACGTCGGACGGGTGGTCACCAACGCCGAGCTCCAGCAACTCCGCACCGCGCTCACCCGGCTCTACATCGAGCGCGGCTACGTCAACTCAGGAGTCATCATCCCCGACCAGACCCTGGAGCAGGGCATCGTCGAGTTCCGCGTGATCGAGGGCGTGCTCGCCGACATCGCGGTGTCCGGGGTGGAGCGACTGCCCGCGAGCTACGTGCGTGACCGTCTCGCGCTCGGTGCCGGACCGCCGCTCGAGGTGTCGGCGTTGCGCGACCGCATCCAGCTTCTGCTCCGCGGCCCGTTCGTGCGGCAGGTCGACGCCACCCTCGCTCCGGGCGAGCGACCGGGCGAGGCGCGACTACACGCCGAGGTGGTGGAGCGCTCGCCGTTCGGCGGTGGCCTCGTGGTCGACAACGACCTGTCGCCGAGCGTCGGCTCGGTGCAGGCGAGCGGTTTCGCGACCTGGTACAGCCCGGGCGGTCTCGGCGACCTCCTCGCCCTCGAGGACGTGACGGTGGCCGAGGGACTGAAACAGGGCCGGCTGAGCTACACCGTGCCGCTCGGGCCTCGCGACACCACGCTACGGCTGCACTACGACCGCAGTCTCACCGACGTGGTCGAGGATCCCTTCGACCGTCTCGACATCGTCAGCCGATCGACCACCGTCGGCGTTCGCCTCGCCCATCCGCTGCTGCTCACGCCGCGCCGCCAGCTCGTCGCCTCGGTCGCGGTGGAGCGTCGGGCCAGCAAGACCTTCCTGCTCGGGATGCCGTTCTCGTTCACGCCGGGCCCGAAGGACGGCCGCAGCCAGGTGACGGTGCTGCGGCTCGCTCAGGAGTACGTCGACCGCGAGCCCGACCAGGTCCTCGCCGCGCGCTCGACCCTCAGCATCGGGCTCGACGCGCTCGGCGCCACCCGCAACTCGGCCGGTGCCGACGGTCGCTTTCTCGCCTGGCTCGGCCAGCTCCAGTGGGTGCGTCGGCTGCGTGGCCAGCACGAGGTGGTGGCACGGGCCGACGTGCAGCTCGCGGCCGACCGCCTGCTGCCGCTGGAGAAGTACGCCGTCGGCGGCGCCGGCACGGTGCGTGGGTACCGCACCAACCAGCTCGTCCGCGACTGGGGCTACTCGGTCTCGGTCGAGTACCGGGTACCCATACTGCGCGGCGAGCTCGGCGACATCCCGCTCCGGGCAGCCGCGTTCCTCGACGTCGGCGTCGCCCGCGACCGCGACGTCCCCGCGCCAGGTCCCGACACCCTGGCCGCGGTCGGTCTCGGACTGCTGTGGAATCCGAGCCCATCGGTCGACGGGGCGCTGTACTGGGGGCATGCGTTGCGTGACGTACCGGTTGCGGGTGAGCGCGACCTCCAGGACAACGGCTTCCACTTCGCGCTGCGCGCCCGATTCGATTGAGGGGGCTGTGGCGCGCCGTGGCCCGGGCCGGCACGGGGGCCGCCGGGGACTGGCTCCGATTGCGCAGCAATCGGTGCCTGTCCCCACCCCTGCCGCGCCACCGTCGTGGCCCGGGCGGGCGCGGCGGCCCGCCCCTACAGGGTGGCGCGGCGTTCGGGCTCAGCGGCTCGTGGTTCGGTCGTGGCGTGCGACGTCCTCGAGGCCGACCTGCTCGAGCAGGGATGCGCGGGCCTCGCGCGGGCTCGGGTCGCTCGGGGTCGCGGTGATCATCGTCGTCAGCTCGGCGACCGCGTCGTACCAGATGCCGGCCGTCGCGTAGGCTGCGGCGCGCCCGACCCCGCGCGTGGTCGCGAGGCGCGCGCGCAGCTCCGGTGACTCCGCGACGCGGCGTACCGCGGCGCCGGCGACGACGTCGCGCGAGCGCTGCGCGGGGTCGAGGACCATCGCCA
>JACKNM010000012.1 GCA_024234875.1 Ectothiorhodospiraceae bacterium
GAAACAGCGACAGCAGCACCGCATGCGCACGCATCATCGAGGCCGATCGCATGACATCCCCTGAGATTCTTGTTCTTGTGCGATGCGTGGACCGGCCGAATCATAGCGCACACTGGGGTCGGACCAACTCAGGTCATTGATTTGACGAATATTTTTGTTCTTGGCGACGAGGGCGTCGGTTGGCCGAGGCAAGCTCGGGATCCCGGGGGATCCTGGTCGAGATTCTTCCACTGGGCCAGGAATCCTTGTGGATCAGGCACTTGAGTTGGTCCGACCCCAGGTGAGAGGATCGCCACCGGCCACGCCTGCGTGAGGACCACCATGACCACCCACGATTCCGACCACGTCGCCCACATTCACCACGAGCTGCACAGCCATCTGCCATCCGAGCCCGCTCTGCGCGCGAAGGCGTTGGAGAGCCTGCTGGTGGAGAAGGGGATGGTGGATCCGGCCGCGGTGGATGCATGGGTCGAGCGCTACTCCGAGGAGATTGGCCCCCGCAACGGCGCCCGGATCATCGCCCGCGCCTGGGTCGACCCCGAGTTCCGGCGCCGGCTGCTTGCCGATGCGGCTGAGGCGATCAAGGAGCTCGGCTACGAGCACGACCACCTGATCGCGGTGGAGAACACCCCGACCACCCACAACCTGGTCTGCTGCACGCTCTGCTCGTGCTATCCGAACGCGCTGCTCGGGATGCCGCCCACCTGGTACAAGATGGCGGCCTATCGAGCGCGCGCGGTGCGCGACCCGCGCGGGGTGCTCGCGGAGTTCGGTGTGGAGCTCGGTGGCGACGTCGAGGTGCGGGTGTGGGACAGCACGGCGGAGCTGCGCTTCCTGGTCGTTCCCGAGCGCCCGGCAGGCACCGAGGGCTGGGACGAGGAGCGCCTCGCCGACCTGGTCACCCGCAACGCGATGATCGGCACCGCTCGGGATCTCACGCTCAGCACGCGAGGGGCTGGCTGATGGACGGCATCCATGATCTGGGCGGGCGTCAGGGCTTCGGGCCGGTCGACGTCGACGAGCCCGAGGAGCAGTTCCATGCGCCCTGGGAGGCGCGGGTGCGGGGCATGGTCAACTCCATGAGTCGCGCGCCGGACTGGAACATCGACTGGTTCCGACACTGCCGCGAGCTGATCGACCCGATCGACTACCTGCAGCGCCCGTACTTCGACCAGTGGGTGCAGACCTACGCCGCGATGATGGTGAACTCGGGGCTCGCGACGGTGGACGAGCTCGCGAGCGGTCGGGCGGTGTCCCGTCCCGAAGGGCTGAGCCCGCCGATGACTGCGGAGCAGGCACGTCGGGTGAGCCTCGGCGCGCGGCGCTTCGAGGCGCCGGTGCAGGCCTCTCCGCGCTTCGACGTCGGTGCTCGGGTGCGCACCCTCGCCCATGGCATCCCGACCCACACCCGGCTTCCCGGCTACGCCCGGGGCCGCACCGGCCGCGTTCACGCCCAACATGGCGCCCACGTGATGGCCGACGACAACGCGCTCGGGACGAAGGTCCACGAGCATCTCTACACGGTGAGCTTCGACGCCGTCGAGCTGTGGCCAGAGGCGAGCGGCCGACGCGACGTGGTGCTCCTCAATCTGTGGGAGCGTTACCTTGAGCCAGCCTGACGACCCGCGAAGCACGCCGGGCCCGCTCGCCCGACGCGACGGCGAGCCCGCCTTCGACGAGCCGTGGCAGGCACAGGTGATGGGCCTCGCCTTCACCCTCATGGAGCGCGGCGCCTTCGACAACGTCGCCTGGTCCGACGCCCTCGGCGCGGCGCTCGCCGACGCCACCGGCCGCGGCGAGCCGGACGATGCGAGCACCTATTACCGTGCCGCCCTCACCGCGCTGGAGACGCTCATGGCCGGCGCGGATCGCGTGCGCACCACCGACCTGGACGCTCGAACCGAGGCCTGGCGCAGGGCTTACCTCAACACCCCCCACGGCCAGCCAGTCGAGCTGGCGGCGGGAGAGCGGGGCCCGGCGCCACGCGCTCCGTCCGCGTAGCCCGGGTAGAGCGAAGCGAAACCCGGGGGCGGGGCGCGGCCGGCATGCCCGGATCGCGCTGCGCTCCCTATCTCACGCCACCACGCCGGTCGGTGGACCGACGCCCGCCCCCCGGGCGAGGCCCGGCCGTCCGAGATGCTCCGCCAGCAGATCGAACACCAGTCGGATGCGACGGCTGGTGCGGAGCTCGCGGTGGGTGGCCAACCAGACCGGTACCGGGAACGCGACCGCATCGGGCAGCAGGGCCTCGACCTCGGGCGTCGTCTCGCCAAGCTCGCGCGTCATCACGCCGATGCCGAGTCCGTGCCTCACCATCTCCCACGCGGTGATGCCGTTGCTCACGTCGAGCGGGAAGTTGTGTGCCGTCAGCTCGAGTCCGAAGGCGTTGAGGAAGCGCATCGCCTCGCCTGGGTCGCCATACGCCACGAAGTGCGCGTCGGCGAGATCGGCGAGGCTCGTCGGGCGACCGTGGCGATCGAGATAGCGCCTCGAGGCGTAGAGGTGCGCGGTGGTCTCGTTCACCAGGCGGGCGATGAGGTCGGGTTGCTCGGGACGCACGTGGCGCACCGCGATGTCGGCCTCGCGCCGCCGGAGATCCTGAATCGCGTTGGAAACCAGGATCTCGACCTCGATCTCGGGCGCCACCTCGCGCAGCCGTGCCACCACCGGCGGGAGGTGGTAGGTCGCGACGATGTCGCTCGCAGTGATGCACACCTGGCCCGCAATCGCCTGCGCCCGCCCCGAGGCGGTCACCGAGAGCAGGCCCGCCGCCTCTCCCATGGCGCGAACGTGCTCGAGTAGATCGAGACCCGACGGTGTCAGGATCAGGCCGCGCCCGACACGATCGAACAGCGTCACCCCGAGGTCGGCCTCGAGCGCCGCGACCTGGCGCCCGACGGTGGGCTGGGTGAGCCCGAGTGCCCGCGCCGCCGCCGAGAGCGAGCCCTTCTCGGCGGTCGCGAGGAACGCTCTGGCCTGATTCCAGTCGAACGCGACGTTCTGCCAATTCATGCGTAAACGCATATCGAGGATGCGGCTTGTGGCAATTTACCATGCGCCATCGCATGGGTAGTCTCTCCGCGTTCCGCAATGCAGGATCTCGAGATGCCACACCTCGCCGATCGCGTGACCGCAGCTCCGAATCGGGCAACTCATCTACCCGCGACCCGGCCGACCGCCGGGCATGACGAACAGCGTGACGAACAGGGAGTCTCGATGGATACCTCGGCCCGTTTCTGGGACCGCATCGCGGACCGCTACGCGCGACGACCGGTGGCCGACGAGGCGGCCTATCGGACGAAGCTCGCCAAGACCCGCGAGTACCTGCGGCCCGACATGGAGGTGCTCGAGCTCGGCTGCGGCACCGGGTCGACCGCGCTCGAGCACGCGCCGCACGTCGCGCACATCCGGGCGGTCGACATCTCCAGCCGGATGATCGCCATCGCGCGCGACAAGGCGGATGCGGCCGGCGTCACGAACGTGGTGTTCGAGGTGGCGGGCATCGACGACCTCGAGGTGCCCGATGGCTCCCTCGACGTCGTGCTCGCTCTGAGCCTGCTGCACCTCGTCGAGGACGCCGGCGCCCTGCTCGCCCGGATCCACCGAATGCTGAAGCCGGGCGGTCTCCTGGTCACCAGCACCCCATGCATCGGGGACAGCTGGGCGACCGCTGCCGTGGTCAGGGTGGTGCGCGCCGTCGGCGGCCGACTCGGGCTCGTGCCCCGGGTGATCGAGGTCTTCTCGCTCGACGCGCTCCTCGCCACCATGCGCGGGGCCGGCTTCGAGATCGAGCACCAGTGGCGCCCGTCACCCGACAAGGCGGCCTTCGTGGTGGCGCGAAGACCCCTCCACCGGGGTCGGACCAACTCAGGTTACTGATTTCTAAGCGAGATGGTCTGGGTCGGACGTTGCTCGATATCCCTCACGGGGAGCGCCGGCCTTGCCAGGACACTGCAACCCCGAGTGTGTGTCGGGCCATCGCCCACCGGCGCCAGCTCCGTCACGAGCGACCGAAACGCGAGGCAAAACAGTCGCTTGAGTTGGTCCGACCCCGAATCGTCCCAAATCGCGCAAGGCGCGGCGGGTCTAGACCCCGCGCAGCAGGTCCAGCGCCGGCCGGGCCTCTCCACGCTCGATCGACCTCACCGCTGCCATCAGCCCGGCGTTCGCCGGGCACTCGATTCCCGACTCGCGCCCGAGCCGCACCACCAGCCCATTCATGTGCTCGATCTCGGTGCGCCGCCCCTTGTTGACGTCCTGGGCCATCGAGGGGATGAACGCCTCGCTGCGCTTGGCGGTCGACGCGAGCATCGACTCCTCGATGCGCGCACGCATGCCTGCGTCGCCGTCGAGCGCCGCCATCCACTCGGCCGGCTCGTAGCCCTCGACCTTCTCCACCGCGTAGCCCTGCGCGAGCCCCACCCGCACCGCCTCGCCGGCCAGGCGGATCGACAGCCAGCGGGTCACTGGCTCGCGGTCGCAGGCGTTCGCGGTCATGCCGGAGGCGGCGCACACGCCGTTCTTCATCGCGTTGGCGACCAGCTTGGTCCACCGCTCGCCCCACAGATTCGTCGTCACCTTCGCGCCGTCGACCGAGGCGAGCATCTCCGCCACCGCCCGCACCCGCGGCGTCTCGCGCCCGTGCACCTCGCCGACCCGGAACACCGCCACGCCGTCGTTGGTCTTCGCCACCCCGCGCTTTACCTCACCGGGGCCGGTCAGCTCGACCGAGATCTTGGCCGCGATACAGCCGACGGTGCGCCCCCAACCGACCGCCTCGGCCACCACCGGCTCGTTGATGCAGTTTTGCAGCGAGACCACGAAGCCGTTCGGCGCCATGTGGTCGAGCAGCAGGCGCGCGGCCCATGCGGTGTCGTAGGACTTCATGCACACGAGCACGATGTCGAACGGGCGCTCGCGCGAGAGCCCCTGCACCGCGCTGAGATCGATCGCCCGCACCGGTGTCTCGAAGCACTCCGCGTTGCTCATTCCGCTCAGCCTGAGACCGCGCGCGTTCATCGTCGCCACGTGCTCGGGCCAGGGATCGACGAGGACCACGTCGCGCCCGTCCCGCGCGAGATAGCCGCCGACGTAGCTGCCGACCGCGCCGGCGCCCACGATTGCGATGCGATGATCCACGGAAATCTCCTTCGTTCGGATCCACGCACGTCGAGTGACGCGCGTGCTCGTGATTCCAGTCGTCCGACGCGGGGCCGACGATCAGGCGACGTCGAGCCACACCTCGATCGCCGCGCTCGCGATCACCGCGACGTCGCCGCGCGCCTTGTCGGGGATGTCGAGCCCGCCCTCGACCACCCGCACCGTGACCTGGCCGTGGGGCAGGCTGGCCTTGATTCGATCGGCGTCCACCGCGTCCGGGCGCTGCACGCCGATGGTGACCTTGACCACCATCGACTCGATGTCGACGTCGAGCGCACGGGCGAAGCCGAGCGAGCTGTGGTGCAGCGCGTCCTGCACCGCGCGCAGCGCCGCCTTGGTGTAGTCGCCGCCGTGCAGATCGTTGCCGGCGCCCATCTCGAGAATCATTCGTCTGAGCGGCATCTCAACGGCCCCCCTCGGGCAGGTCCAGCCACACGATCGCGCCGGCGTGGGCGATGAGGGTGCGGTCGGTGCCCTCCTCGTTCGGGATCTCGAGCCCCCCGGGTACCACCTCGACCGTCCCGGTGCCGTGCGGCAGCACCGCGAGCACCGCGGCCTTGTCGACCTCCTCGGGGCGCGGCACGCCGATGCGTACCTCGACCTTCATGTCGTCGGTGTCGAGCCCGAGTGCCTTCGCGACCCCGAGCGAGTTGTGCCAAAGCGCGTCGCGCAGCGCCCGCACCGCCGCCTTGGTGGGGTCGTTGCCCCGGATGTCGGTGCCCATGCCGATCTCGAGCACCATGCGTTTCAAAGCCATCGCCTCACCTCCACTGACGCCGATGCGTCGGCGCCGACACAGCTCAGGGGATCTCGATGTCGAGCAGCGGCGCGTGCTGCTGCGCGCCGTAGACGTCGGAGTCGGCCGGGTCGCCCGAGGGCACCGGACGCGGGATCGTCACCTTGATCGCCCACGCGACATCGTAGGGGATCACGTCGACCGCGTTGTCGCTCACGCCGTAGAGCGTCGCGATGCGCGACGCATCCAGCGCACCACTGTCACGCACTCGCAGGTAGGTCGCCTCGTCGGCGAACATCACGTCGAGCGTGAACAGCAGCGCGCCCGCGTTCTTCGAGCGCACCACGCGGGCGAGGTCGCCAAGGCGTTCCGGCGCCGCGCTCATCGCCCGACCCTCACCATCTCGATCGGAAACGGCTCGAGTGGATCGTCGAGCGCCATCACGTGCCACACCGAGAATCGATACGCCTGTCCTGCCGGGAGATCCGAGGGTGAGAACGGGATCGCGAGATTGCCCGAGATGCACTTGCGGTGCGGGAAGTCGGTGTGCAGCAGCGCGTAGCGTGCCTTGGCCATGATGGCACGGCTGGTGTCCTCGTCCGGCGCGATGACGTCGGCGACGATGCCGATCTCGTGCCCGAGCGGCTCGCGCACCGGCTCGCGCGCACCCATCACCGCGTCGCGACCATAGACCCGAACCGTCAACGTGTAGCTTTGCGGGTCGACCCCGAGCGCACGCGCCTCGCCCGCGACCCGCTCCCGACAGGCAGCGACGAAGTCGTCGATACCCGCTACCAGATCCGGATCCCGAACCCCAGCCACGAACACGGTACGAAACCCGAGCGCGCTCACCCCTTCCAGCTTCACCGTGTACTCGGGCGCCGGCGTGAAGACACTGCCCGAGACCCGCACCCGCCGCGGGTCGACCTGCTCGTAGGTGCAGGCGCGCGTGTCGAGCGTGCCGCCCGGCTCGGTCAGCAAATAAGGGCTCGGGTTCTCGTACAGCGTGTGCGCCGCGATCCGCATCCGCGTGCAGCGCTTGTCCGGATGCCCCGGCTCGACCAGGAAGTGATCGGCGGCCAGCGTCCCCACCACGCAGTCCTGCCCGGTACGCGGCTCCACCACCTGCCCCGCGCACTCGATGATCTTGCCGAGATGCCAGGCGAGACCCGGGTCGTACCCACGCGCGATCGGCGCCGCCGCGTAGATCGCCGCATCACTGCAACGCCCCGCGACAACCACCTGAGCACCGCCCGCGAGCGCCGCCTGCAACGGCTCCACCCCCATCATCGCCACCACCCGCGTGGTGCCGGCGATGGTCGCCTCCTCCAGCTCCCCGATCGGCCCGAGCGGCCTCACCCGCCCGTCCCGCACCGCGGCCCGCAGCCGCCCCTGCTCCTGCTCCGAATGGATGACCGCCATGTCGAACGCGAGCCCGCGCTCGGCCGCGATCTCGTCCACCATCGCGCGCGTGTAGGCGACGTGCGGCGCACCACCCCCGCCGCCAGCCGAGCCGATGATCACCGGAATCCCACCCCGCACCCCCGCCTCCAGCAGCAGCGCCAGGTCCCGTTTCATCGCCCGCCGCGACACGAACGGCGTCCCCGACCCGAGGTAGTACGGCCCCGGATCCATCGACCCCCCGTCACACCCGATGACGTCGATCCCTCCGGCCAACACATTCTCGAACGCCGCCTCGGTGAACCCGTAGCCGAGCATCCCACTCGCAGCGAGCAGACGAAGTGGTGGTGACGACACCATCGACCCTCCGACCACAACCCAACCGGACCCCGAATCCTATCAGCCCAGCCCCCGCCGGGAACTGGCTCCGCCGGCAGGCGGCGACTGTCCCCACCCCCACCAAGCCCCGGAAAAGCGTTTCCGCGGAAACACCTCACAGCTCACCCTTGGCTCACCTCCCCGGCCGCGCCACTATCCCGCAACGCGGTCAACAGACGACACGTCACGCTACTCGTCAGTCGTCGGTTGCTCGTAGCGGTCCGCGGGAAGCTCGACCGGGAACGCAAGCGCGCTCCGCAGCAACGCCACGACCATCAGGCCGTGGCTCGGCGGGCACCGAGCCACAACGCCAAGTTGTTGGACCTCATCCCGAGCGTTCGTCGGATCGCTCGATGCGTCGACGTACGGTCGGCACCCAAACCAAGGAGAGAAACACGACCGAGACGCGCTCATGGCGTGTACACCCCGCTCACCGCGCACGGAACCATCGACCGCCGCCGACCCTACCCCGCTGGCACCGGCCCGACCCCTACCTCCTCTTCCTCCACCGCCTCCACATCCAGCTCCACCTTCGGCACCCCCTGACACTCCAAGAAGATCCGCTTCTCACACCGCACGCAGATCCCCCGGTCCAAACGGTCGAAGATCCCGCCGATCGCCTCGCCCTTGGTGTCGTAGAGATTCTCCTCGCCGATCGCATCGAGATATCGCGCCCGCGCGAGCAGGGCGCGTGCGCTGTCGGGTAGCTGGTGGAAGTACAAGCCACCGCCCGCCTCGCGCCGGGCGACCGCCTCCTTGCGGAGCATCTCCGCGCCGGCGACGTCGACGCTGGTGATCGAGCGTGACAGCACCAGCAGGTGCTTCTGGCCGGGGTTGCGCTTGGCGAGCACGCGCAGGCGCTCGGTCACGTAGTTCACCGCGCCGAAGAACAGCGGGCCGTCGATGCGCACGATGGCGAGTTGGGGGCATTCGGGGAGGTTGGGGTCGGTGGTGAAGCGGCGACGTGGGCGGGTCGGGTCGGGGACGCGCACGCGGATCGTCGGTCGGGAGGCGCGGTAGAGGTAGTTGCCGAGCGAGAGCAGGACGCCGAGCAGGATCGCGAAGTCGAGGTCGAGCAGGAGGGCGCAGAAGAAGGTCGTCCACATCACCACCGAGTCGGCCTGGCTCGCTCTGGAGATGACGCGCATCTGGCGGGTGTCGACGAGGCCGCTCGCGACCAGCAGCAGCACCCCGGCGAGGGCGGCCTTCGGCAGCAGACCGAGCGCCGGCCCGACGAAGGGGACCATCACCATCAGCGAGACGCCGGCGACGAGGGCGGCGACCGGGGTGCGGGCGCCGGCCTCGAGGTTCGCGCCGCTGCGGTTGATCGAGCCGGTCGAGACGTAGGCGGAGAAGAAGCTGCCGACGATGTTGGAGAGGCCCTGGCCGACGAACTCGCGGTTGCCGTCGACCAGCTCGCCGGTCCGGGTCGCCAGGGCGCGGGCGACGGAGACGGCCTGCGCGAGGGCGAACAGGGTCAGCGCCATCGCCGCCGGGGCCAGCTCGCGCATGGTCTGGAAGCTCCAGTCGGGCGAGGAGAGCGGCGGCAGTGAGGCGGGCACCGCGGACATCGGCTCCAGCCCCGGTACGTGGTGCCCGATGTAGAAGTTGTGGTTCGCGAACCACGCGGTGGCAGCGCCGACCAGCATCGCGGTGAGCATGTAGGGGAAGCGTGGCGCCACGCGGCGCGAGACGATGCCGGCCACCACCGTCACCACGCCGACGAACATGGTGTACGGGTGCACGTCGCCGACGTTGACGATCACGAAGGCGAGCACCTCGTGGAAGGCGAGGTCGCGGGGGATGTCGAGGCCGACCAGGCCGCGGATCTGACTGGCGGCGATGATGAAGGCGGCGCCGCCGGTGAAGCCGACGACCACCGAGTGGGAGATGAAGTTGACCACCGTCCCCATACGCGCGAGGCCGAGGCCGAGCTGCATCACCCCGACCATGAAGGTGAGGGTCAGCGCGTAGCGGACGTAGTCGGCGGTGCCCGGCTCGGCGAAGGCGCCGAGGGCCGAGAACAGCACCACCGAGACCGGCACCGCCGGTCCGCTCAGCAGCACGCGCGACGATCCGTAGAGCGCAGCCACCACCGTCGGCACCATCGCGCAGTACAGGCCGTACTCCGGCGGCATGCCGGCGATGACCGCGAAGGCGACACCCTGGGGCAGCACCACCAGGGCGCCGGTGATTCCGGCCAGCAGGTCCGCGCCGAGGGTGTCCCGGCCGACCTCCGGCAGCCAGCGCAGGAACGGGGCGACGAGCTCCAGCAGACGATGCACGCTTCGTTCCGATCGCGACGGCAAAGGTCGGCGCCGCGTCGGCGGGGCACGACGCTGGGGGCCGAGAAGACGTGGACCGCGACACTATACGCGCACGCCCGTCGGCGCGTGGGACGGACCGGCCCCGAGGCGCGCCGCAGCGGACGCCGCGCTTGCGTCGGACCGGCCCCTCGGTGCAACGTCGCCGCTCGCGGCGCGGCCGCACGAGCGGGAGGCACGGTCCTTGGAGATTCGGCAGATCGTGGTCGTCGATCAGGAGGTGCGGGCCCACGCGTCCCGCGCGGTGGTGCCGCCGACGCGTCGGGTCGCGGCTTGCGCGGTGCTCGCCAATCCGGCTGCCGGGCGGCCGGCGTCCGACGATCTGGAGCCGTTCGCCGCCGCCTCGGCCGAGATCGGCGCCGAGCTGACGACACGCGCACTCGCCGCGCTCGGCGACGCGACACCCATCGGCTACGGCAAGGCGGCGTTGGTCGGCTGTGACGGCGACCTCGAGCAAGGCGCGGCGATGATCCACGTGCGTATCGGGCTCGCGATGCGCCGCGGGGTCGGGCGAGGCCTCGCGCTGATCCCGGGCAACGCCAAGGTCGGTGCGGCGGGCGACGCGATCGACGTGGTCTTCGGCGGCATCGACGACGGCTGGGACTACGACGCCATGGACACCATGACCGTCGTCGTCCCCGGCGCGCCGCGCGCCGACGAGATCCTGCTGGTGGTCGCCTTCCTGGCCGGCGGGCGCCCGAACGCGCGCGTGGCCGGTGCCTCGCGAGAGCGCGTCGAGGCCCTGGTGCGCGAGCTGCGCGGCGGATGAATCGGTCGACGCGCCGCGCACCGTGGTGGTGCGGGCGCGCGACGTCGACGTGAACGGAGGGGACGACGATGATCTACGAGCTACGCACCTACACGCTGCGCCCGGGCAGCCAGGCGACGGTGGCGAGAACCGCCGGTGACCTCGGCCGCGCCATTCGTGGCGACGACTACGGCAAGCTCGAGGGGTACTGGCTGTCCGAGATCGGGCCGTTGAACCAGGTCCTGCACCTGTGGAGCTTCGAGAGCCTCGACGAGCGCACGCGCCTGCGCACCGCGCTCGCCGCCAACGCCGACTGGACGGGCAAGTACGTGCCGGCAATCCGCCCGCACCTGGTGCGCCAGGAGGTGCGCCTGATGCACGCCTTCCTGCCGATGCAGCCGCCGGCGACCACCGGCAACGTCTACGAGCTGCGCAGCTACCGCACCTTCCCCACCCGTGCGCGCGACTGGGCCAGGCTCTTCACCAGCATCATGCCGGTGCGCGAGGAGTACTCGCGTAACGTCTGCGCCTGGGTGACCGAGTCCGGCCAGCCCAACGAGGTCAGCCATCTCTGGGCCTACCCGAGCCTCGATGCTCGCGCCGAGACCCGCGGCCGCGTGGTGCAGGACCCGCGCTGGCAGGCGTTCCTCGCCGAGTCCGGGCCGATGCTGGAGGAGATGCACTCCACCATCCTGCTGCCGGCGGCGCACTCGCCGTTGCGCTGAATGGTCCTGGCATGACCGCGCGAGGATTGAGGTAGTCTCGTTCGGCGCGGCGATGCCCGCGCTGTTGGCAGGTCGCGCGGTCGGGGGGCCGCGTGGCCCGGTGCAGGTACCGGGGCCGGTTGCTCGCGACGGGGAGCGGGTGGCCAGCCCGACCGTCCGGCGGATGCCGATACCGGCGTCTGTCGAGGAAGCTCGACGCGATGGGTCGTCGTCTTCGAGGTCGCCCACCGGCCGGACGTCGCTCGCGTGCGGCGTCGCGCTTCTCCGTCGCCCTGGCCGCGATGCTCGTCGTCGCGCTCGGCGCCGGGCCACTTGGCGCGCAACCGGGCGATGTCCCGGCCCACGAGTTCTACTTCACCCGCGCCATCTACGGCGGCGGTGCGGGCAGCGAATGGGGGCCGCGCTGGGCGATCGACTACCCGGAGGCCGACCAGCACTTCCTCACCGCGCTGCGTCGGCTGACCATCGTCGACGCCACCGACGGCGAGCTCGCCGTCGCCCTCGACGATCCGAAGCTCCGCGACTACCCCTTCCTCTACATCCTCGAGGTCGGCTCGCTGCTACTGGACGACTCGACGGCGCGGAGCCTGCGCGAGTACCTCGCCGCCGGGGGCTTCATGGTCATCGACGATTTCTGGGGCACCTGGGCCTGGGAGAACTTCGAGAACCAGATGCACAAGGTGTTCCCCGAGCGCCCGATCGTCGAGGTGCCGCTCGACCACCCCGTGTTCAACGCCTTCTACGACATCGACCGGGTGATCCAGGTGCCGAACGTGAGCCGCGCCGAGACCGGCCCGACCCACGAGTACGACGGCATCATCCCGCACGTGCGCGGCATCTTCGACGACGAGGGGCGGCTGATGGTGTTGATCAACTGGAACACCGATCTCGGTGACGCCTGGGAGTGGGCCGACAGCCCGAGCTACCCGCTGCGCTACTCCACCTACGCCTTCGAGATCGCGGTGAACTTCGTCGTCTACGCGATGAGCCACTAGCCTCCGCGCACCGTGGACCTCCTCGAGTCCCTCCTCCAGTACCCGCCGGCGCTCTACGCGCGCGGCGTGATCGAGCTCGGCTGGGGCTGGGGCACCTGGCTCGCCGCGACGCTGGTGGTGGCCGTCGGGCTCGGCTGGTGGCTGCGCGGCCTCGGGCGCCGGCGGCGCGATCGGGTGGTCATCGGGCTGTTGCGCGCGGGGCTCGTGGCGCTGGTGCTGCTCGCGCTCGCGCGCCCGGTGCTGGTGGTGCCGTCGCCCCGGGCGGTGCAGGGTCAGGTGGTGGTCCTGCTCGACGATTCGCGCAGCATGGGGATCGCGGATGTCGACGGCGCTCCGCGCGCGCGGCTGGTGACCGAGCAGCTCGCGCCGGGCGCGGGTGCGGTGGCGCGTGCGCTGGAGGCGCGATTCGACACCCGGTACGTGCGCTACGCGGTGGACGCGGTGCCGATGGACGATGCCACCGAGCTCCGCTTCGACGGCCCGGGCTCGGATCTCGCGGTGGCGCTCGAGCGCGCGCGCACGCTGGTCGGCGCCGCGCCGGCGGCGGTGGTGGTGGTCGGCGACGGCGGGCACGACGGAACGGGGCGGATCGACGACGCGGTGCTGGCGCTGCGCGCGGCCGGGGTGGCGGTGTACACGGTCGGCGTCGGCGCCGAGCGCCATGCGCTGGATCTGGAGCTGGCGGCGGTGCACCTGCCGCGCTCGGTGCTGGTCGAGGACACCGTCGAGGCGCTGGTGACGGTCCGCCACCGCGGCCTCGCCGGCCGCAGCGCGCGGTTGGTGGTCGAGGACGGCGGGGTCCTGCTCGCGGAGCAAGCACTCACTCTGCCACCGGGCTCGGAGACGGCCTCCGCGAGCGTGCGGCTCGAGCCCGACGAGCCGGGACCGCATCGCCTGGTGTTCCGGGTCGAGGCGGTCGACGGTGAGGTGGTGGCCGAGAACAACGCGATGGTGATGCCGCTCGACGTGCGCGCCGATCGCCTCGACGTCCTCCACCTCGAGGGCGAGCCGCGGTTCGAGGTCAAGTTCGCCCGCCGCGCGGTGGCCGAGGATCCGGTGCTGCGCCTGGTCTCACTGGTGCGCACGGCCGAGAACAAGCTCTATCGCCTCGGCGTCGACGCGCCCGAGGAGCTCGCCGAGGGCTTCCCGACCACCGCGCCGGATCTGTTCCGCTACCACGCGGTGGTGCTCGGCAGCGTCGAGGCGGCCTACCTGACCGACGGTCAGCACCGCCTGCTGGCCGACTTCGTCTCCCGGCGCGGCGGCGGGCTGCTGCTGCTCGGCGGTCGCTTCGCGCTCGGCGAGGGGGGCTGGGCGCGCTCGCCGGTGGCCGACCTGCTGCCGGTGTCGCTCGGCACTCGCGATCCGGACTTCGCCGAGCTGGTCCACGTCCTGCCCACCATCGAGGGTGTCGACCACCCCGTGGTGCGCGCGGTCGACCCCGCCGCCTGGCCGCGGCTGCCGCCGCTCTCGGTGGCGAATCCGGTCCGCGGCGTGAAGCCCGGCGCGACCATCCTGCTCGCCGGCGAGGGCGCGGGCGGGCGGTCGAGCCCGGTCCTGACCTGGCAGCGCTACGGGCGCGGCACCGTCGGGGTGCTGCCGGTGCGCAACCTCTGGCGCTGGCAGATGCACGCCGAGGTCCCGGCCGAGGACCTCACCCACGAGCGGCTGTGGCGCGAGCTTCTACGCGAGCTGGCGCGCCCCGCCGCGTCGCCCATCCGCCTGCGGGCGACGCCGGAGGAGCCGGTCCCCGGTCGGGCGGTGACGGTGGAGGCGGCGGTGGTGGACGCGGAGTTCCGCCCCGACGCCGGTGCCGAGCCGGAGCTGGTGGTGGTGACCCCGCTCGGCGCGCGCCGGGTCATCGCGATGTCACCGGCAACCGACGGCGAGGGCCTGTATCGCGCCCGCTTCGTGCCGGAGGGCGTCGGGCGCCACGATCTGGAGGTCACGGTCGAGCGCCCGCCACTCGCCGAGGGGGCCACGCCACGGGTCGAGCTCGCCGCGCTCTCGGTCGAGGTGACGGCGAACGGGCGCGAGCACCACGGGGCGGAGCTCGCGCGTGAGCGCCTCGAGCGGCTCGCGCGCGCCACCGGGGGGCGCTACTTCCCCGCCGCCGAGGTCGTCGCGCGGCCGGCCGCCCTGGCCGAGGCGATCACCATGCCCGACGACGGTCTCGAGACCACCGAGCGCCTGCCGCTCCACGCCGTGCCCGCGCTGCTGCTCGCGATCCTGCTCCTCGCCAGCGCCGAGTGGATCTGGCGTCGGCGGAGCCGGTTGCCGTGAGCCGCGCGATGTCGGCCATCGTCCGGCTTCGCCGCGGTCTCACGGCCCTCGGGCTCGCGCTGGCGTTGGCGGCGCCGGCCGCGGCCGAGGAGCGCTTCCTGGTGGTCGTCGGCGGCATCGGCGGCGAGGACTACTACCGCGATCTGTTCCACCGCTGGACCACCACCATGGTCGACCTCGCCCTCGAGCAGCTCGGCTTCGCGCCGGAGAACGTCGCGGTGCTGGTCGAGCAGCCGGCGCGCGACCGCCGCGGTATCGCGCGCGAGTCGCGGCGCGAGGCGGTCGAGGCGGCGCTCGCCGACGTCGCCGAGCGCTCGCGGCCGGGCGATCTGGTGATGGTGCTGCTGCTCGGGCACGGCACCGCTCGCGGCGAGCGAGTGCTGTTCAACCTGCCGGGGCCGGACCTCCCGGTCGAGGCGCTGGCCGCGCGCCTCACCGCGCTCGACGGCCGCACCGTGGCGGTCGTCAACGCCGCCTCGGCGAGTGGCCCCTTCGTCGCTGCGCTGTCCGCCCCGGGTCGGGTGGTGATCACCGCCACCGCCAGCCCGGCCGAGGACCACGCCGCCCAGTTCGGCGGGCACTTCGTCGGCGCCTTCGCCGGTGGGGCCGCGGACGCCGACAAGGACGGGCGGGTGTCGCTGCTGGAGGCCTTCGCGCACGCCACCGCCGCGGTGCGCGCGTCGTACGAGCGTGAGCGGCGCCTGCTCACCGAGCACGCGCTGCTCGACGACGATGGCGACGGCGCCGGCAGTCGCGAGCCCGGTGTCGACCCGGCCACCGGCGACGGCGCGCTCGCGCGCCGGACCTTCCTCGCCGCCGCGCCCGCGCTCGGCGAGGGGGCGAGCGCCGAGCGCGTGGCGCTCGAGGTCGCGGCGCGCGGGCTGGTCGATCGCATCGAGGCGCTGAAGCGGCGCAAGCGCGAGTTCACCGAGTCCGATTACCTCGGGCGGCTGGAAGGGCTGCTGGTCGAGCTGGCGTTGAATCGACGCGCGGCGCGCGAGGAGGGTACGCGATGAGGCCCCGCCACCACCGTGCCGGCGGCGTCGCCGCGGTCGTCGCCGCGGCATTGCTCGCGGTGACGACGCCGGGCCACGCGCGCGCCGACGAGATGGCCCGCTCGCTGCTCGACGCCGGGCAGTACGTCGGCGCGATCGCCGCCGCGCGCGGTGCGCTCGTCGAGGACTCCGCCTCGGCCGCCACCTGGCGGGTGTTGGCCGAGGCCCGCGCCGCCACCGGAGCCATCCCGGCCGCGCTCGACGCCTACGCCCGCGCGCTGGAGCTCGGGATCGCGCCGCGGCTACCGGTCGAGGTGGCGATGGCGAAGCTCAGGCTTCGCATCGGCGAGGAAGGGCCGGCGCTCGAGCGCTTGCGCGCCGCGGTCGACGTCTACCGCGCCGACAGCGGTGTGCTGGATGCGGAGACCCTGGTCGCGGCCGGGGACGCGGCGCGGGTGCTCGGGCGGCGCGACGTCGCGATGTACACCCTCGCGGTGCGCATCTACGAGGCCGCGCTCTCGCGCGAGCCCCGCCACGCCGACGCGCGCCTCGCGCTCGGCGAGCTGCTGCTCGAGAAGTCCAACAACGCCGAGGCGCTGGACCTCTTCCGCGAGGTGCTGGAAGCCGAGCCGACCAACGCCCGCGCCATGCTCGCGCTCGCCCGCAGCCACCACTTCGACCACTCCGACGTCGCCGTCGAGGTGGTCCAGCGCGCGCTCGAGCTGCAGCCGACCCTGGTACCGGCGTGGGTGCTGCGCGCGCGGCTGCTGATCGAGACCGAGGACTACGACGGCGCGGAGACCGCGGTGGCGCAGGCGCTCGCAGTCGACCCGACCTCGCCGCCGGCACTCACTCTCGCCGCCGCGGTGCGCTATCTGCGCGGTGAGCGGCGTGGCTTCGACCGTCTGCTGGCCGAGATCCGCCACGTCGCGCCCGGCTTTCCAGCGGTCTACGAGACGCTGGCCGAGATCGCGGCCCAGAACCGCCGCTACCAGGACGCGGTGGAGTTCGCGATCGCGGCCGTCGCCATCGATCGCGAGTCGTGGCGGGCCCACGCCCTGCTCGGGCTGAATCGGCTGCGCACCGGGGACATCGCTGCCGCCCGGCGCAGCCTCGACACCGCGTTTCGCGGTGACCCCTACGACGTGCAGGTGAAGAACACCCTCGACCTCCTCGACCGCCTCGCCGCGTTCGAGACCCGCACCGCGGGGCGCTTCACCCTGGTCGCCGACCCGCGCGAGGTCGACGTGCTGGCGCCGCTTCTGTTCCCGGTGGCGGAGGACGCCTGGGCGCGGATGTCCGAGCGCTACGGCCACGAGCCGCGCGGCTCGGTGCGCATCGAGGTCTATCCACGGCACGAGGACTTCTCGGTGCGCACCGTCGGCCTCGTCGGCATCGATATCCTCGGCGTGTCGTTCGGTCCGGTGGTGGCGCTCGACTCGCCGTCGGCCGAGCACGCCGGGCCGCTCAACTGGGCCTCGGTGCTGTGGCACGAGCTGGCCCACACCTTCCATCTGTCGATGTCCTGGTACCGGGTGCCGCGCTGGTTCTCGGAGGGGCTGGCGGTGGTCGAGGAGCGGCGCGCGCGGCCGGGCTGGGGTCAGGACGCGAGCCCGCGCTTCCTGGAGGCGTTCGCCGCTCACCGCCTGCCGGCGGCGAGCCGGCTGAACGACGCCTTCTTGCGCCCGGAGAGCCCGGAGCAGGTCGGGCACGCCTACTACCAGGCGTCGCTTCTGATCGAGATGATCGAGGACCGCGCCGGGGTCGAGGGCCTGCGCGCGATGCTGACCGGCTACCGCAACGGACGCACCACCAACGAGCTCCTGACCGAGGTGCTCGGCCTCGACACCGCTGCCCTGGACGCGGCGTTCGACGGCTATCTGCGCGATCGCTACGGCCATGCGCTCGCCGCGCTCACCGCGCCCGAGGAGGGCGAGCCGGCACCTTTCCCGAAGGCGTGGCGCGAGGGCGGCGAGGCGCTCGAGGCCGGTGACCTCGACCGCGCCGAGGCGGCGCTGGTGCGCGCTCGCGAGCTGTTTCCGGAGTACGTGGGCCCCGACAGCCCGCACCACTTGCTGGCGACCCTGCACGAGCGGCGCGGCGACACCGCGGCCGCCATCGCGGCACTGGAGGCGGTCGTGGCGATCAACGCCGACGATCTCGACGCCCACCGGCGGCTCGCCGCGTTGCACTTCGCCGCCGGTGACACGCAGGCCGGGCGCGAGGTGGTCGAGCGCTCGTTGCTGATCGACCCGTTCGCGATCGACAGCCACGAGCGCCTCGCGGCGCTCGCCGAGTCCGCCGCGCGCTGGGAGGACGCGGTGGCCCGTCGCGCCGCGGTGGTCGCGCTCGGTGCGCCGGATCGGGCCGAGGCGCACTACCGCCTCGCCGCCGCGCTCGCCGGCGCCGGGCAGAACGAGGACGCGCGCCGCGAGGTGCTGTCGGCGCTGGAGGTGGCGCCGCTGTACGACGAGGCGCTGGAGCTGTTGCTGCGGGTGCGCGAGCCCACGCCGGCGTCCGCACGGTGACGATCGGGGCAGTGGCGGCCGAGGCAGGAATCATCGACGAGGAGAGAGCCGGGTGAACGACCGAGCCGACGACACGAGCGAGCGCCTCGCGGGGCTGGACGACGCCGCGCTGGCCGAGCAGCTCGGCCAGGACTACGCGCGGGTGCGCGCCGAGATCGCCAAGCGCATCGTGGGCCAGGACGACGTCGTGGACCTGATGCTGCTGACCCTGCTGGTCGGTGGCAACACGCTGCTGGTGGGCGTGCCGGGGCTGGCGAAGACGCTGCTGGTGCAGACGGTGGCCGAGGTGCTGGATCTGTCGTTCTCGCGCATCCAGTTCACGCCCGACCTGATGCCGTCGGACATCACCGGCACGGATCTGGTGCAGGAGGACGCCGAGACCGGGCGCCGGCATCTGGTCTTCGTCCCCGGTCCGGTGTTCGCCAACATCGTGCTCGCCGACGAGGTCAACCGGACGCCACCGAAGACCCAGTCGGCGCTGCTGGAGGCGATGCAGGAGCGCCGGGTCACGGTGCAGGGCACCACCCACGTGCTGCCGGCGCCGTTCTTCGTGTTCGCGACCCAGAACCCGATCGAGCTCGAGGGCACCTACCCCCTGCCGGAGGCGCAGCTCGACCGCTTCACCTTCGAGGTGATGCTCGAGTACCTGAGCGAGGCGGAGGAGCTGGACGTGGTGCGCTCGACCACCTCGGTCGCCGGCGACCCGCCCGGGCGGGTCCTCACCGCGGCCGAGATCCGCGCCTACCAGGCGCTGGTGCGCCGCGTGCCGATGGCCGAGCCGGTCGCGCGCCACGCGCTGGCCATCGTGCGTGCGACCCGCCCCGGCTCGCCGCAGGCGCCGGACTTCGTCAGCCGCTGGCTCGCCTACGGCGCCAGCGTGCGTGCGGCGCAGAGTCTGGTGCTCGGCGCCAAGGCGCGCGCGCTCACCCGCGGCCGCGCCCACGTCGGCTTCGAGGACATCCGCGCATTGGCCAAGCCCGTGCTCCGCCACCGGCTGCTGCGCAACTTCCACGCCGAGGCCGAGCAGGTGACGGTGTCGACCATCGTCGACGAACTGCTGGCCGCGGTGCCGGTCCCGAGCTGATGCCGGTACTCATCGGACGATGGTCACGGATCGGCGGCGTGCTCACCGAGGCGCGGCGATTGCGCATCGTCGACGGCGCTCCTGTCGGCGCGCCACCCCGGGAGCGGGATTGCTCGGAGAGGCCCTTCGACGCAGGCGCTTCGACGGAGCTCGGCGCACGGGCCTCGACGGGGCTCGGTGCAGGCGCTTCGACGGGGCTCAGCGCACGGGCTTCGACGGGGCTCGGCGCACGGGTTGCGACGGGACTCGGGGACCGGTCAGGGCTCCCGTACGCTGAGCCTGTCGAAGCGTATCCCCGAGCGAGGTCGTCATGAGCTGGCGCAGCGGTTCGAGCGGCAGGGTGCGCGCGGCTGAGGCCATGGGGACAGGTACGCGCTTGCGCGCGAGCCAGTCCCCGGCGATGGCGCGGGGTTCTGAGATGGTCACGAGGTGCCGCCGATGACCGCCGCCGCGAGCGCCCAGGGGCCGGCCGGGCGCGCCGCTGCCGCGCGTTTCCTCGACCCGAGGGTGCTGGCGCGCATCGGCAATCTCGACCTCGTCGCGCGCACCGTGATCGACGGCTTCGTGAGCGGCCAGCACCGCGCCACCTTCCGCGGCATCTCGACCGACTTCGCCGAGCACCGCGCCTATGTTCCCGGTGACGACGTGCGCTTCGTCGACTGGCGGGTCTACGCCCGCACCGACCGCCTCTACGTGCGCACCTTCGAGGCCGAGACCAACGCCGACCTGGTGCTCGCGCTCGACGTCTCGCGCTCGATGGACTTCGGTGCGAAGGGGCTGGCAAAGCTCGACTACGCGCGCTTCCTGCTCGCGAGCCTCGCCCACCTCGCCGGGCGCCAGCGCGACAAGGTCGGGCTGGTCGCCTTCGATTCCGGGCTGGTCGACGTGGTCCCGCCCTCGGTGCGCCATCGCGACGAGGTGCTGCGCCATCTCGAGCGGCTGCGCCCGGGCGGACCCGGCGACCTCGCCGCCGCCATGCGGCGCGTCGGCGACGGGTTGCACCGGCGCGGCATCGTGGTCGTGGTGTCCGACTTCTATGTCGCGCCCGAGGACGCCGCGAGCGCGCTCGACGGCTTGCGGGTCCGCGGTCACGACGTGATCGCGTTGCAAGTCCTCGACCCGGTCGAGATCGACCTCGAGCTCGACGGTGCCGAGGTGCTGGAGGATCTCGAGACCGGCGAGCGCCTGCCGGTGAGTCCCCAGGCGTTGGCCGGCGAGTACCGCCGCCTGGTCGAGGACCACGGCGAGGCGCTGCGCGCGCGCCTCGGCGAGCGGCGGGTCGACTTCTCGCGCTTCGACACCGCGGCGCCGCTCGACCACGCGCTGTTCGCCTACCTCGCGGGCCGCGCCCGCCTGGCCAGGGTGCGCTGAGGGTGGGTCTGCTGAGCCCATGGATGCTGCTCGGGCTCGCCGCCATCGCGGTGCCGGTGCTGGTGCACCTGGCCGAGCGCGAGGAACGCAGTGGACGCGCCTTCCCGTCGCTGATGTTCCTGCGCCGGGTGCCGCTGCGCGAGCGTCGACGCAAGCATCTGCGCGACCTCCCGCTGCTGCTGCTCCGCGCGTTGGCCGTCGCCGCCGCGGTGCTCGCCTTCGCCGGCCCCTACCTGACCGCGGTCGAGGTGGCGCCGACGGCGGACGGCAGTGTCGACCGGGTGATCCTGCTCGACCGCTCCTACAGCATGCGGATCGGCGAGCGTTGGGCGCGCGCCGAGGCCGCGGTCGAGGACGAGGCCGGGAAGGCCGGCGGTCGCGCGCGGGTGGCGCTGGTCGAGTTCGACCATGCGGCCCGCGTGCTGCAGCCGCTGGCCGCGGATCCCGCCGCGGTGCGCGGCGCGCTCGCGGGTCTCGGGCCGGGCCACGGTGGCAGCGATCTCTCCGCCGGGCTCGCGGCGGCCGAGCACCTTCTCGCCGACAGCGAGGCGGCGAGTCGCGAGGTGGTGCTGGTCACGGATCTCCAGCGGCGGTCGGTGGAGTCGCTGCCGCGGCTGGCCGACGGCATCGCGCTGCGCCTGGTGCCGGTGGTCGAGTCGGGCGACGCGCCGCCGGCGAACCTCGCGCTGATGGAGGCACGCGCGGTGTCGCCGCCGGCCGAGGGTGGTCCGGGGCGGCTGACGGTGCGGGTGCGGGCGAGCGGCGGCGCGCCCACGCCGCCGCGGCGAATGACGCTGGAGGTCGAGGGCCAGGTGGTGGCCGAGGCGACGGTGGCGGTGGCGCCGGGCGAGGACGTGGTGGTCGACCTGCCGTTGGTCCCGGCCAGCGATCGCAGCCTGGTCGCCCGGCTACGACTCGAGCCCGACGATCTCGACGCCGACGACGAGTGGTACCTGGTGGTCGCGCCGGACCGAGCGCTGCGGGTGGCCCTGGTGCTGCCGGACGTGCCGCGCCGCGACGCCGGGTTCTTCGTCGAGCAGGCGCTCGCGCTCGCCCACACGCCGGCGGTGGCGCTGCGGCGCATTCCGGTGGGTGGCGTCGATGGCGCGGCGCTTGCCGATGTCGACGTCGTGATCCTCGACGACGTGCCTCTCACCGACGCCGCTGCCGGCGCGGTGGCGGCCCACGTCGCCGACGGCGGTGGGTTGCTGGTGGTGGCGGCGGAGAACGCCCCGGGCGGGTGGCCGACGCCGCTCGACGCGCGCTTGCCGGCGGTCGGCGCCCCGGTTCCGACCGGTGGCGGTGACGCGGCGGTCGGCCTCGTCGCCCGCCTCGATGCCGACCATCCGGTGCTCGCGCCGCTCGCCAGCGTGGGCGCCCGCGCGCTCGGGGACGCCCGGGTGTGGCGCCATCGGTCGGTGTCCGCGACGGCCGCTGATCGCGTGCTCGCGTGGCTCGACGACGAGAGCCCGCTGCTGCTCGCGCGCGACGCCGGTGGCCGGGTGCTGCTGTTCACCACCACGCTCGATCCGCGCTGGTCGTCGCTCGCCTCGGCCAGCGGGTTCGCGCCGCTGATGATCGAGGCGGTGCGCCATCTCGGCGGACGTGCGGCCGCCCTCGAGCCGGTCCTCGCCGGCCGCGGCGTCGACCTCGCGGCGCGCGCTGCGGCCTTGCCCGAGGGGGCGGCGTTGGCTCGCTTCCTCGAGGGCGGTGGCGGGCTGGTGGTCGAGTCGCCCTCGGCGCGCCAGCTGCGGCTGGCGCCGGGGCGAGCCGTGGCGGTGCTGGACGAGCCCGGGATCCACGAGATCCATCGCGACGACGGCACCGGGGCCGCGGTGCCGCTGGCGGTCAACGCGGACCGGGCGGAGTCGGATCTGACCGCGCTCGACCCCGAGGCCTTCCTCGCCGCCGTCACCCGCCCGGTGGCGCCGACGGGCAAGGCGGGGGGGCGAGTCGAGGATGCGCGCGCGGACGCCCCGCGCGCCTGGTGGCACTTGCTGGCGTTGGCCGCGCTGGCGCTGGTCGCGGAGTCGCTGCTCGCGGGGTGGATCGCGCGGCGGCCGCGGCGGAGCGCAGCCGGCGAGTCCGGCGGGAGGTTGGCGACATGACGAGCACCACGGGACAGACCTCGCGGGTCGACTCCGATCTGCTGGCCGCGCTCGGCGCGGTCCGCCGCCGCTGGCGGGCACGACGCCTCGCGCAGTGGGGCCTCGGCGTCGCCGCGGTCACCATGGTGGCGGTCGGCGCTGCGCTGTGGGTGATGGCCGGCGCGCGCTTCGACCCCGCGGTGGTGGGCACCGCGCGCACCGTGGTCTGGGGGTTGGTCGCGGTCGCCGCGCTGGTGCTCCTGGCGATCGGCCTCGCGCCGCGTGACGCGAGCGCGCTGGCGCGCTATCTCGAGCGCCACGACCCGAGGCTCGACGCCCTGATGGTGAGCGCGGTCGAGGCGCTGCCGGTCGCGCGCGGCGAGGCGCGCGGGGAGGCGGTGTCGCCGTCGCTCGCGCGGCGCCTGGTCGGCGACGCGGCGGCGGCGCTCGGGCGGTCCGACCCCGCGCGGGTCGCGGACCGGCGGCGCACCGCGCGCGCCGGCGCCGGGCTCGCCGGGCTCGCGCTCGTCGCCGCGGTCGGAATCGTCCAGGGGCCGGAAGCGCTGCGTCACGGCCTCGCCCTGCTGGTCGCCCCCGACCGCGACCCGGTGGCCGGAAGTCCCTACGTCATCGGTGTCTCGCCCGGCGACACGCGGGTGATCGAGGGCGCGGATCTCCGCATCGAGGCCCGCCCCGCGGGCTTCGTTCCCGAGCGCATGACCCTGCTGAGCCGGAGCGACGGCGCGCCCGACTGGACGCGGATCGAGATGGCTGCCGACACCGCCGGCGACGGCGCTGCCGTCGGTGAGGCGTTCCTGTTCAACCTCGCGCGCCACACCGAGTACCGGGTCGAGGCCGAGGGGGTCGTCTCGCCGGTGCACCGCATCGAGGTCGTCCCGCTGCCCACGGTGCGGCGCATCGACCTCGTCTACCGCTATCCGCCGCGCACCGGCCGCCCGCCCGAGCGGGTCGAGAACGCGGGTGACATCCGGGCCGTGCGCGGTACCCGGGTCGAGGTCCGGGTGACGCCGAGCCGCCCGGTGGACGGCGGGCGGCTGGTGGTCGCCGGTGCCGGCATGGTCGAGCTCGCGCTCGACGGTGACGCCCTCGCCGCGACATTGGAGATCCAGGAGGACGGCCACTATCGGGTCGAGCTGCCCACCGGTGACGGGCGAATGCTCGCCGCCTCGCCCGAGCACGCCATCGTCGCGCTCGACGACGGCATGCCGAGCGCGAAGCTGACCGCGCCCGGGCGCGACATCCGGGTGACCAGCGTCGAGGAGGTCGAGATCGCGGTGCAGGCGATCGACGACGTGGCGGTGCGCACGCTCGAGCTGGTGATGTCGGTGAACGGCGGGCCGGAGCAGGTGGTGTCTCTCGCCGGCGAGGGTGGCGCGGTGCCCGAGGTCGAGGGCCGGCACCTCCTCTATCTCGAGGACCGCGGGCTCGCCCCGGGCGATCTCGTCGCCTACTACGCGCGCGCGAGCGACGCGCCGGCAGCGGAGCGCGCCGTCACCACCGACATCTACTTCCTCGAGGTGCGGCCGTTCGACCGCGAGTACCGACACGCCGCCGGCGGCGGTGGGGGCGGTGGCGGCGGTTCCGGCGCCGGCGGCGAGGAGGGTCTGGCGGCGCAGCAGCGCGCGTTGGTGGTCGCTCTGTTCAAGCTCGCGCGCGACCGCGCGGTACTCGAGGATGCAGAGGTGACCGAGCGACTCGCCACGCTCTCGGGTGCGCAGACCCGCATCCGCGACCGCGTCGACGCCATCGCGCGGCGTATCGGGGCGCGCAGCATCGTCGACCTCGAGCCGGGCTATCGCACCATGGCCGAGGCGTTGCCACTCGCCTCCGCTGCCATGGTGAAGGTCGAGGCGATGCTTGCGGTGACCGACGCCGATGGCGCGCTGCCCCCGGCGCGTGAGGCGTTGCTGCACCTGCAGCGCGCCGATGCCGCGTTCCGCGAGGTGCAGGTGGCGCAGCAGAACCAGGGTGGCGGCGGTGGCGCCGCGCAGGCCAACGACCTCGCCGACCTGTTCCGCCTGGAGATGGACAAGTTCTCGACCCAGTACGAGCACGTCCAGCGCGGGCGCTGGGAGGGCAGTGCCCGCGGTCAGCTCGACGAGACCATGCGTCGCCTGCGCGAGCTCGCACGGCGTCAGCAGCAGGAGCTCGAGCGCATGCAGCGCAGCGCCGCCGCCGGGCGTGGCGGTGCGGACAGCCAGCGCGCCCTGGCCGAGGAGGTCGACAAGGCGGTGCGCGAGCTCGAGCGCCTGACCCGCGAGCGCCAGTCCGAGGAGATGCGGCGCTCGCTCGACGCGCTGCGTGAGTCGGCCGAGGCGATGCGCCGCGGTGCCGAGACCGGCGACCCTCGGGCCAGCCGCGATGCGCTCGATCGCCTGCGCACCGCGCGGCGACTGCTCGACGGTCAGGGTCCGGGGCGTCTGTCGGCGGACGTCGAGGAGGCCTTGCGACGCGCGGACGCCCTGGTCGAGCGCCAGCGCGCGGTACGCCGCGAGCTCGACGCGGTACAGGCGGGCGGTGATGCGTCGACGGTTCCCGACATCATCGACCGCAAGCTCCAGATGGCCGACGACGTGCGTACGCTGGAGTCGCGGATCGCGCGCATGGCCGAGGCGGCGGGGCCACGGCATCGTGGTGCGGCGGAGCGGCTCGACGAGGCCTCCAGCGCGCTGCGCGAGGGAGCGACCAGCGAGCACATCGAGGCGAGCCGCCAGCGGCTCGCGGCCGATCCCACCGCCAGTACCGAGACCACCGAGAACGAGATCACCGCCGGCCTCGACGCCGCTCGCGACCGCATCGCCGCAGCCCGGAGCGCGCTCACCGGTGCCGCCGACGCGGCGGCCGATCCGGAACGGGCCCGCGAGGCGCTGCGGACCCTGGTGCGTGACGTGGAGGCGACGGGGCGTCGGCTCGCCGAGCGCGCGCGCGACGGGAACGCCACCGACGGCCGACGCGCGCGATCGGGTGAGGGCACGAGGGCCGGCGAGGGCACGCGAGCCGGTGCCGACGGCGATCGGGCCGGGGAGCGGGCGGATGGTCGTGCCGGCACCAGCCGCGAGGGTGGGTCGAGCGGCGGCTCCGGCGAGTCCCGGCAGGCACGAGCGAGCCAGGGGCAGGGCGGAGAGCGCGGCCAGGGCACGGACGGTGAGGCGGGCGCAGGCCAGGGTCAGGGCCAGTCCGGGCAAGGCCAGGGTCAGGCCGCGCAGGCAGCGGGCGGCGCAGATGGGGGCCGCGGTGAGGGCACGCCGTCGGGTGCGAGCGCCGCCGCCGGCGGTGCGGCGACCGGCCCGGGCGGCGGTGCCGGCATCGGTTCGCGCGGCGGCATCGCGGACGGGCGTGGCGGTCGCTGGCACGGTCCCGCCGGCGCCTACGACGGCACTGGCGAGGTCGATCCACGAGGCGTGTGGGGCAACCCGGAGGATGTCCGCGCCGAGCTCCGCGGCCAGGGGCAGACGCTGGAGGCGCTGCGCGACGCGTTGGCCCTGGAGGGACGCGTTCGAGGCGACATCGACGCCGTGGTCGACGGACTGCGGGCGATCGCCGAGGGCGACGCCGACCCGAGTCGCGCTGCCGGCGAGTACCGCCTCTTGTTGGAGGCGTTGCAGGCCATCGAGCACGCGTTGCGCGAGCCGGGCGCCGAGCCTGCGCCGCTCATCGCCAGTGAGCGCGTGGACCCGCCGGCGCCGTACTCGGCGCTGGTCGAGGAGTACTACCGGCGCCTGAGCGGCGGTGCCGGCGGCGGCGAGCCGGCGCGTTGAGTCCCCGCACCCCGGTGCCGGGCACGCGCGCTCGGCACCGGCGGTTGCTCGCGTTTCATGACTCGAATCTGGTTCCCAGGAACCCAGGTGCTATAAGGTGTCGCGCAGGGTGACCGGCGCACGTTTGCCGGGCACCACTGCCCGCCGAGATCGCCCGAGAAGCGAGCCGGGCGGCAGACCACCAACCAGGAGGGACTTCCATGCCACGCATTCAGCTCCACCGATTCGTCGATCTCGCCCAGGGCACCGCCCGCCGCTCGGCCGAGGATGCGCCCTCGAGCGCCATCGATCGCCGCGCGTTCCTGCGCAAGGCGTCGACGCTCGCCGCCGCGACGGCCATGGCGCCCGCCGCCTTCGCGCGCAACTTCGGGCCCGGCGCGGAGCCGGTGCGCTATCCCGATCCGGACATCGTCGTGCTCGACAAGCGCTTCAACGCGAAGCTC
Organism: Ectothiorhodospiraceae bacterium; assembly: GCA_024234875.1. Lineage (GTDB taxonomy): Bacteria > Pseudomonadota > Gammaproteobacteria > HK1 > HK1 > JACKNM01. The sequence continues at coordinate 27,038 of JACKNM010000012.1, forward strand.
GGTAACACGCCGATCCTGCGGCTCCACACCGGCACGCTGTGGGCGGAGGGGCCGGCGTGGAACGGCGTCGGTCGCTACCTGCTGTGGAGCGACATCCCGAACGACGAGCAGCTTCGCTGGATCGAGGAGGACGGCCACGTCTCGCGGCGCTTCCGCTCGCCGTCGGGGAACTCGAACGGCAACACGTTCGACTACCAGGGCCGCCAGATCGCGTGCGAGCACGGCAATCGCCGTGTCGTTCGCTACGAGTACGACGGATCGGTGACGGTGCTGGCCGACGGCTTCGACGGCAAGCCCTTCAACGCCCCGAACGATGCGGTGGTGCACCCCAACGACGGCTCGATCTGGTTCACCGATCCCGGCTACGGCAGCTTGATGAACTACGAGGGCCACCGGATGAGCACCGGCTCGGTGCAGCCGCACCAGAAGGAGGCCATCTACCGGATCGACGGTGGCTCGGGCGCAATCACCAAGGTCGCCGATCAGCCGTTCAAGCCGAACGGTCTGTGCTTCTCGCACGATTACAAGAAGCTCTACGTCGCCGACACCGGCAAGTCGCACTACCCGGACGCGAAGAACATCATCTGGCAGTTCGACATCGACGGCGCGACGCTGAAGAACCCGCGCGAGTTCGCGGACATGACCCTGGATGGCAAGTCGGGCTTTGCCGACGGCATCCGCTGTGACGAGAGCGGCAACGTGTGGTCGAGCGCGGGTTGGGTCGGGGACGGGTACGACGGAGTCCACGTCTTCGCGCCGAACGGCGACCGCATCGGCCAGATCCGCCTGCCCGAGATCTGCTCGAACGTGTGCTTCGGTGGCACCAAGCGCAACCGGCTGTTCATGACCGCCAGCCAGTCGCTCTACGCGGTGTTCGTCGAGACCCGCGGCGCGCACATCACCTGAGGCCTTCCTGCACGAACGCCCCTGTCGGGGCGGGCCGCCGCGCCCGCCCCTGTTGCGTCGGTGCGTGCGGTGGCGTCGCGGGCGGCCACGGCGGGCCGCCCCTACGGGTTGGGATTCTCGGGGTCCTCGGCCCAACGGATTGGGTTGGTGACGATGTACTCGCGAATGCGATCGAGTGCGGCGTCGGTACGAATGACGTGCTCGTAGTAACCCCGCTGCCACAATCGGCGCCGGATCGGGGGCCAGCCGCGTTGGGTCACGCCTTCGACCGTGCCGCGACCGATGGTCGCCGGATTCACCCGGTCGGGGTTCTACGCGAGGCCGATGGCGACTCCCATCGGCCGCCGCCGCGCTCAGTCGTCGCTGATCCGCCCGCGCTCGATGGGGTACACGCGGTCGAGGAGGTCGGCCGCGTGCTGCTGGTTGGAGTCCGCGAGCAGGATCGAGACCTTCTCGCGCTTGAGATCCGCGATCACCTGCGCGAGCCGGCGGGCGAGTGCCGGGGCGAGGCCCTCGAAGGGCTCGTCGAGGAGCAGCAGCTGAGTGCCGCACATCAGGGCGCGGCCGAGGGCCACCATCTTCTGTTGGCCGCCGCTCAGCTGGTTGGCGCGGCGGGTGCGCATCTCCCGCAGCTCGGGCATGAACTCGTACACGAGCGGCAGGCGTTCCTCGATGCTCCGCATCCGCGTCGCCCAGGCCGGGAGCAGCATGTTCTCCTCGGTGGTGAGCTCCGGGACCAGCTTGCGATCCTCGGGCATGTAGCCGATACCGAGCGCGGCCCGCTCGTGCGCGCGCAAGCCCAGCAGGTCGTGGTTCTGGTAACGGATGCGTCCACCCGTCGCCCGGATGGCGCCCATGACGCTGCGCATCAGGGTGGTCTTGCCGGCGCCGTTCCTGCCGATGAGCCCACCGAGCACACCCGCCGGCAGGTCGAGGTCCACCGACTCCAGGATGCGGATGGCCCCGATGTGGACGTCCAGCCCTTCAATGGCGAGCATTGCCGCCCTCCCCGCCGTCGAGGTGCTCGCCGATGACCAGCTCGCGCACGCTCGGCTCCGCGAGCACCTGGGCAGTCGGGCCGTCGGCGAGAATGCTGCCGTCGTAGAACGCGATCACCCGATCGGCGTAGCGCGACACGACCTCCATGTCGTGCTCGATGAAGAGAACCGTGAGTCCCTGCTCCTTCAGTGCGCCGACGACGATGTCCATCAGCGGGAACTTCTCCTCCGAGGTGATCCCGCTGGTCGGCTCGTCGAGCAAGACCAGCCGCGGGCCGTGAACCATCGCCATCGCGATGTCGAGCAGCTTGCGCACGCCCTGGGGCAGGGTGGCGACGGACTGGTCGCGGTACTCGGCGATCGCGAACTCCTCCAGCACCTTGTCGCAGCGGCGCAGCCGCTCCGCGGTGCGCAACCGGTTCCAGAACGGGCGCCCACGCTCCTCGGCGATGCCGACCGCGTACAGCAGGTTGTCGAACACGGTCGCCGAGGCGAAGAGCTGCGGGATCTGGAACGAGCGCGCGAGCCCCGCCAGCACGATGGCGCGGGGCTCGAGTCGGGTGATGTCGGTACCGGCGAGCAGGATCTGGCCGGTGCTCGGCTTGACGTAGCCGGTGACGATGTTGACGAACGTCGTCTTGCCGGCCCCGTTGGCGCCGATGATCCCGACCGTCTCGCCTTCCTCGACGGTCACGTTGATGTTGCGCGCCGCCACCACCGCGCCGAACGAGCGGTTGATGTTGCGTGCCTCGAGGATGGTGGTCATCGGCCGCTCGCCCGCCACTTCGCGACCAGGCTCCACAGCCCGCCCGGAAGGAACATGATCACCGCGAGCAGCGACCCGCCGACGATGATCTGCCAGAAGTTCGGCGCGTACTCGAGCGCGAAGCTGCGCAGCAGCTCGAATACCGTCGAGCCGATGAACGGCGCGATCACGCTGCCGCTGCCGCTCAAGATGGTGACGAAGACGAACTCGCCGGAGGTGATCCACCACACCATCTCCGGGTCGACGTGACCGATGGCGGTGGCGACGATGGCGCCGCCGGCCCCGGCCAGCGCACCGGCGATGACGAACTTGGTGTGCACCGCCCGACGCACCGAGAAGCCGAGGTACTCGACGCGGAGCTCGTTGTCGCGAATCGCGGTGGTCATCTGGCCGGTGACCGATTGCAGGTAGCGTCCGACCAGGCCCGCCAACACCACCACCACGATTGCGGTGAACACGTAGAGGACCTGATTGGCGGACTCGATGGCCGGCGCGTACCCCAGATAGGTCACCGCCACGACATGGAAGCCGTCGGTGCTGCCGAGCGCCTCGGTCTTGACCAGGATGCCGTAGAGGATCATCGCGAACGCGAGGCAGAGCATGGCGAAGAAGATCTCGCGGTAGCGAGACAGCAGGAATCCGAGCGCGAAGGCCACCAGGCCGGCGATCGCGGTGCCGGTCGCCACCAGCAATACGGCGTCGGTGATGCCGGTGATCTGGGGCAGGAGGCCGACGGTGTAGGCGCCGAGGCCGTAGTACAGCCCCTGCCCGAACGACACCAGACCGGTGCGCCACAGGACCACGAGACCGAGCACCACGAGCCCCTTGGCGAGGCTCACGATGGCGAGGAACAAGGCCCACTCCGGCAACACCCAACCCGCGCCGACGAGGACCGCCGCGGCGGCCACGAGGCCCAACCCGTAGCCCATCAGATCTTCCTCGCCTGCGCGCGGCTGAAGAGGCCTTCGGGGCGGAACGCGAGCACCAGCGCCATCACCGCGTAGATCACGAACAGCTCGACCTGGGGCAGAAGGTGCACCGCGGCGGCCCGGCTCACGCCGACCACCACCGCGCCGATCACCGCACCCCAGATGCTTCCCATCCCGCCGATCACCACGATCGCGAAGGCGAGCACGATGACCTCGACCCCGATTCCCGGAGTCACCGAGATCATCGGCGCGGTCACCGCTCCGCCGAGCGCACCGAGCATGGCCCCGATGACGAAGGTCAGGGTGAACATGCGAGTCACGTTGATGCCGAAGGCCGCGGCGAGCTCGCGGTCGTGAATCACCGCGATCAGCAATCGGCCCTGGCGCGTGCGATTGAGCACCCACCACGTCACCGCGCACAAGGTGAAGGCGAGGCCGATCAGCGAGAGGTCGTAGTTCGACAGGACCAGCGGTCCTGCCTCGGTCACCCCGAGCAGCCCGTAGGGCTGATAGGCGAAGAAGGGGTCCGCGCCCCAGACCAGGATGATGACGTCCTCCATCATCAGGAAGACGGCGAACGTGACCAGCGCCGTCAGCACCTCGTCACGCCCGTACATGAACCGCAGGAGCCCGCGCTCGAGGGCGGTGCCGAGCACCACCCCCACCACGAGCGCGGCTCCTGCCATCAGCGCGAACCCGCCGAGCGGCGGCAGGCCCGCCTCGTAGTAGACACCGATCGCGTTGGCGGCGACGTACGCCCCGAAGGCGTAGAAGCTACCGTGGGCGACGTTGAGGATCTTCATCACGCCGAAGATCAGCGTCAGCCCGAGCGCGACGATGAACAGCCACGAGGCGAAGACCAGCCCGTCGACGAGGATCGCGAATGCGGTCAGCATCGTCTCAGTCGCACTTCGCGCCTTGCATGCCGCCCTGGATCCACTCGACGCTCTTCGCGCCGTCGGGCGGATTCACGCACTCCGCCGGGAAGCGGATGATGTCGGTGATGGTGGCGGTGCCGGTCTCCTTGTCGAACTTCGACAGGCCGTAGGCGGTCTCGGTGATCGCCTGGCGGCCGTTGCCGAGCGCCATCTTCACCGTGGTGCCGAACGCCTCGTACTCGGCGCCGGCCAGGCCATCGGCGGCCTGCGCCGACGTCGGCTTGGACCCGCCGGCCGCGGTGGCGGCCTTGTCGTAGGCGATCTTCAGGCCGAGCAGCGCCTGCGCCATCTGGTAGGAGGGGTAGGTCGGCGGCGTCGCGAAACGGTCCTGGTACGCATTTCGGAACCAGGTGTTGAGCTCGGAGTCACGCGCGTAGACACCGTACGGGCCACGGGCGCCGAGGATGATCCCGTCCGGCAGCTTGGAGCCGAGACGGAACATCGTCGTCTCACCGGTGGTGAGGATCATCGTGGTCTGCCGGTTCAGCGCGCGCGCCGACGACTGCAGCACGAAGCTCTCGAGGTCGCCGCCCCAGAGGCTGCTGTGCAGCACGTTCGGGCGCTTCACGCTCAGCGAGGAGATCTCCGCGCCGTACTGGCCGGCGAACAGCTTCGGGAACAGGCTGTCCTCGCTCTTCGCGTTCGGCAGCAAGGCCTTCATCGCGAGCTCGAAGTCGCGCCACGAATCCTGACCCCAGGCGTAGTTCTGGTTGATTCCCTGATAGTTCTTGATGTCCGGGAACTTTGCCGCCACGTAGCGCGCCGCGCCCACGCCGTCCATCGTCGCGGTGGCGGCGGTGCGGAACACGTAGGTGTAGCTCGCGTCCTCGAAGATACGCGGCGTGCCGCAGTCGAAGAGGATGGTGAAGGTCGCCAGCTCCTCCGCGACCGGGGCGATCGCGAGGCAGCTCCCGCTCGAGATGTAGCCGACGAACGCCTCCACGCCCTGGCGCTGCACCGCGTTGCGGTAATCGGTCACCACCTTGGCGGTACCGCCCGACTCGTCGATGTAGACCGCGTCGATCTGTAGACCGCCGGCGCCCGCGCTCTGGTAGGGGGCCGGAACCTTGCCGGCGTTCATCGCCTCGATCACCAGCTCGGCTGCGTTGCGAGCCGGGATCCCGAACGGCCCGGCGGCGGCGCCGGTGTAGAAGCCGACGATGCCGACCTTGAGCGAGCCCTGGGCCGTGGCGCCGGGGGCGATGGTGGCGGCCAGCGTCGCCGCCGCCGCCAGACCGAGCAGCCGCGCGCGGCCGCCTCGACTCTTCGTCGCGATGGTGCTCTTCATCAGTCCCTCCTCGTCGACGCCCGCGGCGCGGTCTCGCGCCGGCCGTGGCATCTGCCCCGCGGCGACCAGGCCGCGGGCATGGTGATGGCCCCGGTGTCGTTCATCGGGTGCCGTTTGCCGGGCGGCGCCATGGTGGCGCCTGCACGCGAGGACCGCGGTGGGCGGTCGACGCGCGGCGCGTATACCGAATGAAATCGCCTCCGGTGTCAACAGCACGGCGTGCCGACGACACGCACCACCGGCGTGTCGGGGCGTGGTGTCGGTTCCGATTGGTGGGGATGGGCCGACTCGGTCGAGCGCGACACCGAGCCCGGCGCCCTGCAGAGGGTGCCGGACTCGGCGAGGGAGCGCGGACGCGCTCCCGACGGGTTGGCGGATCAGGCGGCCTCGAGGCGCCGCCGACGCGCGAACGTCACCCCGAGCAGCCCGATGCCGAGAAGCCCCAGCGCGGCCGGCTCGGGCACCGCGGTCAGCACCAGCCGACCCGTCAACGCGCCGTCGACGCTGTCCACGCGATCCCACGAGCTCAGGCCGAAGAGCGTCGACGGAACGACCTGGGAGGCGAACGGCTCGATCAGCGGGGCGCCCAGGCCGAGGAACAGCGTGCCGCCGTTGATCAGGCCGTCACCACCATCGTCCACCGCCAGCGCCACGGTGCCGTCCGGCAGCGCCGGCAGCCCGAGCGGACCGGTGAGGGACTCGATCTCGAGCAGTACCTCGTTCAAGTCGCGCGGGGTGGACACGAAGGCCTGGATGGCCAGCAGAGTGGGGAACAACGGCGCCCCGAAGAAGTCGGTGAAGCTGCCGCGGCCGAGGTCGACGGCGAAGGCGAGGTTGTCGCTGATGACGCGCGGGTCTCCCTCGGCGTCGACCCAGTCGCCGGTCAACGCGAAGTCACCCGCGAGCCGCCAGTCGACCACCGCCGAGCTCGGCGGCAGGTCGCCGCTCACCGTGAACCCGATCTCCATCAGGCCGAACCACCCGCCGCCCACCGGGGTCAGCGGGTCGAACACCGTCGGTTGCGTCGCCAGCGGTGCGTTCGAGTCGTACTGGATGGTGCCGGTCAGCTCCGCCACCAAGATCTTGTCGGCCGAGGCCGGTGCGGAGAACCCGATTCCTGCCGCGACCAGCGCGGCGCCCAAGATTCCGGATACCGTCTTCATGACCCTGTCCCTTGTCCGTTGAGTCGTCGGTTGCGTGTCGTGCCGACGTGTGCCGGCTCGTCTCCATTCGGCGAGGAAGGCCCCCTGGGAGCTCCCGGCCAGTCGGTCGTATGTGAGCCGCGGGGCACCACGAATCGGCGAAAAACCGCGGCGTGTCAATGACATGCAAATTTCGATCCCTCACTGTCGAGGCCTTGCAGAACAAGGGGTTGTGGGAATCCAGATCCTGGGCATGGAGAAATGTGTAAAGAAATCCGACAGATCTCCGGTCTCGCCCGGGCGGCTCGGGATGCCGGTGGTGCGTCTCGCCGGGACTCGAATAGACTGCCGCAGCCGAGACCGACCGGCGCATGGACCACCCTTTCGGAGTCGCGATGACCGCTTGTGTTCACGACCACGGCGCCTACGGTGCCCAACGCTACGGCGCCGCGGACCGCATCGGCGCCGGCAACCTGCTGACCGCCGAGCGCCGGCTCGCCGCGCTGTCGCTGGTACGCACCGGTGCCCTGCACGACCTCGGCCACGTGATCGAGAACGGCGCCCCGCGCATCCAGCCGAATCAGACCCCGTTCGTGATGACGCTGTCGGCGCGAGCCGACAACGTGATTCGCCGCCGCCGGGCGGCCGGTGCCACCAACGATGCCGGGACCACCCTCGAGCGCATCGAGATGACCACCCACGTCGGCACCCACATCGACGCCTTGGGGCACGCGACGGTCGGCAATCGCATGTACAACGGCCTGGACGCGGCCGAGGTGCTCGACGATTTCGGGCTGCGCGAGCTCGGGATCGAGAACGTGCCGCCGATGGTGACGCGCGGTGTGTGTCTCGACGCCTCCGGCCTCGACGGCGGCGAGTACCTCGAGCCCGGGCGTGCGATTACCGCCGACGACCTCGAGCGGCTGCGCGACCGCGCCCGGGTGGAGATCGGTGAGGGCGACGTGGTGTGCGTCAACACCGGCTGGGGCCGTTGGTTCATGCGCGACAACGACCGCTACGTCTCCGGCGAGCCCGGCATCGACGAGTCCGGGGCGCGCTGGCTGACCGAGCGGGGCGTGGTGGCGATCGCCAGCGACAACATGGCGGTCGAGGTGGTGCCGAATCCCGACCACCCGCGCCTGGTGCTCCCGGTCCACCAGCACGCGCTGGCCGAGGCCGGGGTGTACCTGATCGAGAACATCGTGCTCGACGGCCTGGTCGCCGCCGGTCACGCCGAGTTCTGCTTCGTGCTGCTGGCGACGAAGTACCGCGGTGCCACCGGTTGCCCGGTGCGCCCGATCGCCATGGTGTGAAGCGCGAGCGGAGACAGGCGATGCGATTCGCGATCTACGGTGCCGGCGGACTCGGCGGCTACTACGGGGCCCGCCTCGCCGCGGCCGGGCACGAGGTGGGGTTCGTCGCGCGCGGCGCGCACCTCGCGGCGATGCGCGAGGGCGGGCTACGGGTGGTGAGCCCGAAGGGCGACCTGCACCTCGCGGCACCGCGCGCGAGCGCGGATCCGGCCGACATCGGGCCGGTCGACGTGGTGCTGGTGGCGGTGAAGACGTGGCAGATCCCCGAGGTCGCGCGCGCCATGGGGCCGCTGCTCGCGCCCGACACGGTGGTGGTTCCGTTCCTGAACGGGGTCGAGGCGCCGGACGAGCTGGCAGCGGTCGTCGGTGCCGAGCGCGTGCTCGGCGGACTGTCGAAGATCTTCAGCCTGGTCGACGCGCCCGGCGTGATTCGCCACATCAATCCCAGTGACTACCTCGCGTTCGGTGAGCTCGCCGGCGGCGGCTCGGCGCGGGTCGAGGCGCTACGCGCGGTGCTCGCCGACGCCGGGCTCGAGGTCGAGGTCCTCGACGCGGTGCGCGAGGCGCTGTGGCGCAAGCTGCTGATGGTCACCTCGTGGTCCGCGCTCGGCGCGCTCGCGCGAAGCCCCATGGGGGTGATGCGTGGCCAGCCCGAGACCCGTGCCCTGATCGAGCGATCGATGGCGGAGGGGATCGCGGTCGCGGCGGCGCAGGGGTTCGCGATCGACCTCCGGTACCGGGCCGAGCTGTGGGCCTTCTACGACGCGCTGCCGGCCGAGGCGACGTCGTCGATGATGCGCGATCTCTGGGCCGGCAAGCCCTCGGAGCTCGAGGCCTGGAACGGTGCCATCGTCCGTTTCGGCGAGCGCGCAGGCGTCGCGACTCCGGTCCACGCCCTCGCCTACCACCTCTTGTTGCCGATGGAGCGCCGCGCCCGCGGCCTGCTCGATTGAGCCACGCCCACGGGTCGGCGCGGGCGATTGCGGGCGCGGCCCGTGCGCCGCGCTCACGATGAGCGCCACCACCTGGTTGCCGGTCGCGCTGGCGCTCGCCGCGGCCGCGTTCTTCGGCTGCGCCGGCGTGGTGTCGAAGCGCGGCATGGTGCGCGTCGAGCCGCAGCTCGGCGCCACCATCTCGCTCGGCTCGAGCCTGGTCGTCTTCCTCGCCTCGAGCCCACTGTGGATGCGGGCCGAGGACTGGTTCGGGCTCGGGTTCTGGATCTTCCTCGTCAACGGCTTCTTCCACCCGATGCTCTCGATGTACTGCTGGCTGGAGGCGATCCAGCGCGCAGGGGCGACGGTGGCCTCGACCCTGACCGCGACCGCGCCGTTGTTCGCGGCGCTGTCGTCGATCGTCGCACTCGGGGAGTCGATGACCGCGCTGATCGCGCTCGGCACCGCGTTCACCGTCATCGGCGTGGTGACGCTGTCGTGGGGACCGATGCGGGTCGGCACCGCGATGCGTGCGGCGCTCCTGTTCGCGACCGGAGCGGCCCTCGTGCGCGGCCTCAACCACACCATCGGCAAGGTCGGGTTGGAGCTGATGCCCAACGCGTTCATGGCCGCGTTCGTCTCCTGCGCGGTGTCCTTCGTCGGCATGTTGACCATCTACCGGGTGCGGCAAGGGCACTTCCCGCGCGGCATCCCGCGTGCCGGGCTCGGTTACTTCTTGTTGAACGGCGCGCTGATGGCCGGCGGGATCTCGTCGATGTACGCCGCGATCTCGGTCGGAAGCGTGGTCGTGGTCTCGCCGCTGATCGCCACCTATCCGGTGTTCACGATGGTGCTCGCCTTCGCGCTCGGCATGGAGCGGCTCACCGCACGTCTGCTCGCCGGCGTCGCGCTGGTGGTCGGCGGGGTCGCGGCGATCAGCATCGGGATGGCGCGCTGAGGCGCGCTGCGGGCCGCGCGCGGCGCGGGCGGTACAATCGCGCATCGCAACGGAGACGCGGCATGCGCGCACATCGGCCGAGCGAGGACGTGGCGTGATGCGCGGTGGGGCCCGCCTGCACGGTCGGCTCGCCGCCGGCGGTCCGTGGCACGGCCAGTTCGGTCAGGACCGCTATCTCGATACCCGGGTGTTCCGCGGGCGCCGCGACGGCGTCTTCGTCGAGGCCGGCGCCTATGACGGCGTCACCGGCTCCAACACCGTGTTCTTCGAGCGCGTGCGCGGCTGGCGCGGGCTGCTAATCGAGCCGTGCGCCGATCTCGCCGCCAAGGCGCGCCTCGCGCGCGCAGGACCGGTGCTCGAGGTGGCGCTGGCGCCACTGGCGGGCCGCGGACGATTCATCGACGTGCGCGCCGGATACCGAATGATGAGTGGTCTGGAGGACTCGTACTCCGAGACCCTGCTCCGAGCGGTGCGCGCCAACGCGGGTCACGAGGAACGGCTGATCGAGGTGCCGACCCGCCCGCTCGAGTCGGTGCTCGACGAGGCCGGCCTCGTCCGCATCGATCTCGTCTCGCTCGACATCGAGGGTGCCGAGATGGCGGTGCTCGGCCAGTTCCCGTTCGAGCGCTTCGACATCGACGCCTGGTGCATCGAGAACCACACCCACGGACCGGACCTGCCGTCGCTGATGGCGCGCCACGGATACCGCCAGGCGGCGCTGCTCGGGGTCGACGAGATCTATGTCCGCGAGGCGACGCGTGAGCGTCGCGATGGCTGATCCACTCGTGCTGCCGCCGACCGTCGCCGTCGGCGCCTGCCGCTACGGGCAAATGCTCTACCTCACCAACGATCGCTACATCGGTCGCTCGCTGCACGTGTACGGCGAGTTCTCCGAGGCCGAATGCGCACTGCTGCGGCGGCTGATCGGACCTGGCGCGTGGGCGGTCGAGGCGGGCGCGAACGTCGGTGCGCACACCCTCGGCCTCGCGCGCGCGGTGGGCGTCGATGGTCGCGTCGTCGCGTTCGAGCCGCAGCCGCTGATCCATCGGCTGCTCGAGGCCAACGTGGTGCTCGCCGCCACCGCCAATGTCGAGGTGCACGGCGCGGCCGTCGGTCGCGCGCCGGGCACGCTGCGAGTCCCCCCGCTCGACTACTCCGTGCCCGGCAACTTCGGCGGCGTGTCGCTCGTCGCGGACGACGCTGGCGTCGAGGTGACGGTGTGCACCGTCGACGGCCTCCGGCTCGCCCGCTGCGACCTGCTCAAGGCCGACGTCGAGGGGATGGAGCGCGACGTCCTGGACGGCGCGGCACGCACCATCGAACGGCATCGCCCGGTGCTCTATCTCGAGAACGATCGGCGCGAGCGCTCGCCCGCCCTCGTCGCCGCGCTGCTCGGCCTCGGCTATCGCATCTACTGGCATCTGCCGCCGCTGTTCAATCCTGCGAACTTCCGGGGCCGCAAGCGAAACCTCTTTCCGGGCATCGTGTCCGCGAATCTCCTGTGTCTGCCCGACGACCGCCCTCCGCCGCTCGCCGACCCGTGGCCGGTGCGCGCACCCGAGGAGTGGTGGCGATGAGCGCGTGGTGAGGAACGGTCGATGGACGCGCCGAGCTCACCGCTGATCGTCGTCGACGTGCATCCCGCGGGCGCGGCGAGTCGGCCGTGGTCGCTCGCGATCCCGGATGCGGTGCTCGCCGCCACCGCCCACCGATCGTTTCGGCTGTCGGTCGCGGCGGACGGGTTCGACGAGCGCGAGCTGACGCCGTTGGTCGCCGCCGTGAGTGAGGTCACCGGCCGCGGCGGCGCGCCGCTGCTGCTGCTCGGGGGCTCACCGCCGCTTCAGCTCGCGCTGATGTCGGTGCTCCAGACGGCGAATCTGTGCTCGAAGGTGCGCTCGGTGCTCCGGGTCGCGGCGTGGCATCGTCCGTTCCTGCCGTCACGGCAGCCCTTCGTGCACGGCCTGATCGTCGACGCCGAGCCCACCGCGGCGGAGCGAGCGCGGTGGGCGCGTGCCCTCGGTCGCGACATCGCCGGGCGTGTCTGCCGGGTGTCCTGGCCGACGCCGGTGCCGACGCCGCACGAGCCTGGCGACGGTGGGACCGGCGCCGCGCCGCGGGTCACCATGGTGAGCTTCGAGGCCGATCAGTGGACCGCGCTCGGGGTCCAGGCCTTCGCCATCTGGGCACGGGGACGGTATCGCCACTGTCGGCGCTGCCGGGCCGTGAATCTGGATCGCTTCCATCCGCATCTCGCGCACTTCGAGCCGCGCACGGTGTGCCTGCACTGCGGCGCCGACGGGCTCGTCGAGGCCAGGGCGCCGACCGCCGCGCGCCTCGACATCGCCTTCGACCGCGGGGTCGAGTCGTCGCCCGATCCGCAGGTGCTGGCCGCCTGGCTCGGCATCGCCGACATGGTCGAGCCGCGACCACTGCCGGCCGGAGGCGATGTGGCCGGGCTCGCCACCTTCCATGCAGCGGGGGACATCGCGTTGGTGCTCGGCGACCCCGCCTATCCAGACAGCCGACTCGCCGCGGCCCGGGCGAGCGGCGCGCGGGTGGTCACCAACGCCCCGTCATCCGCGATGGCCGCATGCCACGGTTGGGATTCCCATGGTCAAGTCACGGCGCACACGAGCCTTCGCGCCCTGGTGCGCGCGCTCGAGGCGGCGATGCACGGCGCGGGCGAGGGTGTCGGTCGGGTGGACGATTCGTCGGCGGTCGCGGTGGTGGACGTGGTCGACGCGTGGCGTGACGCCATCACGCGTCTGGAGCGCATGCCACGCCCACGCGTGCGCCTGATCGGCCGGAGAGCGCTCGGATGAGCGAGACCTCGCGGCCGCGGGTGCTCGTGGTCGGCGACCATCCCTCGCTGCACCGCGGGTTCGCGACCATCGTCCGGGCGGTCACGGCCCACCTGCACGCGCGGGGCTGGCCGGTCGAGGTGCTCGGATACTATCCGCCGGATCCGGCCTGGCGCTCGCCCGGCTACGCGGTGACCGACCTCGATCCGGACGACGTTCCACGCAGCCAGCGGGTGCCGCGACTGGTCGGCGCGCTGGGCGCGATGCTCCGCGGCAGCGGGCGGGTACCGCCCACGCTTCTGTGCATCGGCACCGATTTCGATCTCGGCGCGGTGGTCGAGGCGCTGCGGGCGCTCGGCTTGCGCGAGAAGGTCACCCTCGTCGGCTACACCCCGATCGATTACGCGCCGCTGCCGGTGGCGGCGATGGAGGTCCTCGGTGCCTTCGACCGTCTGGTGCCTTATACCCAACTCGCCCACGAGGCTCTCGTCGATTGCGCGCGGCGGGCCGGCATCGAGCCGTCCTTCCTCACCACGCCGATCCCCCACGGGGTCGACACCGCGTGCTTTCGCCCGCTCCCGCCGGCGGAGCGGGCGGCCGCGCGGCGCACGTTGCTCGACATCGACGACGACACGTTCCTCGTCGGTTATTTCGGGCGCAACTCGCGAAACAAGCGAATCGACATCGTGCTGCGGCTGTTCGCGCTGGCCGCGAGTGGCAACTATGCGCGGTGCGCGCGCTGTGGATCGACGAGCGCGTGCGCGCTGGACCGCGACGGCCGGCCGCTCGCGCCACCCCCGCGCTGCAATGCGTGTGGTGGTGCCGACCTGAGCCCGGGGCGCGCACGCGACGACCTCGTGCTCTACGTCCACGCCGACCTCGACGCCCATCGCGCCCCGCAGGCCAGTGGCGGGCGCAATCTCCTCGCCATCGCCGACGCGCTCGGCGTTCGCGATCGCGTGCGCTTCCGCGACGATCTCCGCATCGGGCGTGGTGACGACGTGGCCACCCTCGCCGCGCGCATGGCGGCCTGCGATCTGCACGTGCTGCCGTTTCACTGCGCGGGATGGGAGCTGACGGTTCTCGAGACCGGCGCCTGCGGCGTCGCCAACATCATCACCGAGGCGTTCTCGCCCGCGCAGTACGCGGCTCCGTTCTCGCGGCTCGTCCCCGTCGGCAGCTACGTGCTCGAGCGTGACGTGCGCGCGCTGATGGACACCGATCTCGGTCTCGCCGCGCTGCTCGATCTGATCGACGATCCGGCCTCGCGGGCGCATCTCGCCAGGTGCGGCCCCACCGTCGCCAGCGCCCTGGACTGGCATCGCGTGGGTGAGATGTGGGAGGCTTGCCTTCGCGCATCGGTCGGAGAAGCGTGAACTGGTTCACTGAGGTCGACGTCGTGATCGGCAAGATCGGTCGAGCCAGATTCGAACCAACGACGTACGAAGGGAGGAACCGAAGATGTCGATGGAAGACGTGCAGCGTTTCTTGAGCGCGCTCGCCCAGGACGAGGATCTCGCGGTGCGCGCGGACGACGCCTATGTCGAGGCCCTGCACCGCGTCGCCTCCGGCGCCGGATACGCGTTCTCGGAGGACGATCTGCGCGGCGCGCTCGATGCGACCGCGGCAGACCTCGCGGATTCCGACCTCGAGGGTGTCGTCGGCGGCTTCGCGAGCATGCAGTTCAACACCGCCACCCTGTCCGCCGGGATGAACACGGCGTTCGGCGGCCTCGCCGATACGGTGTACGGTGGCGGCACCTCGAGCATCGTCAATTTCGGCGGGTTGACCCGCTTCAGCAGTTTCTCGAAGGGCGGCTACTCGCGCTGAGCCGCCCGCGGGCCGCGGCGTCGCGTCGCGGGTCGCATCTCGCCAAATGCAGGAGGCGTCGACATGGGAATCGATGAAGCACGCAAGTTCCTCGCCGCGCTGGACGGCGACGAGGGCCTCGCCGTCGCGGCCGACGATGCCTACGTCGGTGCGCTGTGCCGAATCGCCGAGAGCGCGGGATTTCGCTTCTCCGAGGACGATCTGCGCGCCACGCTCGATGGAGCCGGCGCGGATCTCGACGATGCGGAGCTCGAGCACGTGGTCGGCGGCGCGTCGCAGGCCATCACATTCTGGTCGGGATCCGCAGGCGCGCTGTCGCGGCCGGGGGTCACCCGATTCGGGAGCTTCTCCAAGGTCGGGTTCTCGCGCTAGCCCGGCCCGCATGCGGGTTCGCCGGGAGACTCGGCCTCGAGTGACGCCACGCTCGTGCTGAGAGGTTTTCGTCGCTTGCTCGGCCGCGGGCGAGCCCTCGCCGCATCGCGCGGCGCCGGGGGCGCGGCCGAGGTCGGTTGGTTGATCGACGCGCCCGCCGCGACTTTCGTATATGGCGCGCCCGAGGCGCTGTCGATCCCTGGCGACACCGAGGGAAGCGCCAAGTCGGTGCGTCAGTGCCCGGCGGTGCTCGCCCACCGGGCCGGCCTGTTCCAGGTGACCTGCCCGATCGATCTCCACTTGCGGCTGCGCAATCTGCGCACCTCCAAGCCCTTGCTCGTCAATGCGGCCGGCAACCAGTCCACCGTGGCGGCCAAGGTGCTCGATCAGATGGTCACCCTGATGCCGCGCGACCGCTGGCTCGACGCGGAGCGGCCGGTCCTTCAGATCGGCGCGCCCTGGCGCTTCGTCACCGACGACGAGGTCTGGCTGAGCCAGCTCCCGCCCTTCTACCACTACCGCAAGGAGCCTCTTCCCGGTCTGCTCATCGGCGGGCGCTTTCCGATCCGGCTGTGGCCGCGCAGCCTCATGTGGGCGTTCGAGTGGCACGAGCCCGAGCGTGACCTGGTGCTGAGGCGCGGCGAGCCGTGGTTCTACGTCGCCTTCGAGACCCGGCAGCCGCATCGCCGCGTCCGCCTGGTGGAGGCCCGGATGACCGACGAGCTACGCGAGTACTGCAACGGCCTCGACGGCGTCGCGAGCTACGTCGGCCAGACCTTCGGTCTGCTCAAGACCGCGGCGGAGCGGCGGCCCACGCAATTGCTCCACCGGAAGGCGCGGTCCTGAGCGCGCCACCCGCCAGCGCGCCGCAGCCACGCCCGGGCAGCGCGCTGCACGCCCCGAGAATGCGACGTGCACGCGCCCTGATCGCGCTCGCGTCGGAGCACCAGGAGCGCGGCGACCTCGATGGCGCGTGCGAGGCGTTGCTGCACGCGCTGCATCTCGCGCCGCGGCACACGGGGGTGCTGCACGAGCTGGCGCGGTTGCATCATCTGCGCGGGGACGACGCGCAGGCGGCCCTGCTGATGGCGCGGCTGGTGGCGTTGGTGCCCGACGATCCCACGTTGCACAACGATCTCGGGAACCTGCGCCTGGCGGTGGGCGACCTCCCCGCGGCGCTCGCGGCCTACGAGCGCGCGCTCGTCCTCGCGCCCGATCGCGTCGACACGCTCTACAACATGGCCATCGCCATGGTTCGCGCGGGCCGGCCGACGCGGGCGCGCGAGCTGCTCGAGCGCGCCATCGAGCTCTCGCCGACGGATCCCGCGGTGTGGACCGAGCTCGGCAAGGTGCGCATCCATCTCCACGACACACAGTCCGCGCTGGGTGCCTTTCAGCGTGCGCTCGCGCTCGATTCGGGCAGTGCCGACGCCTGCTGCGGGCTCGCCACGGTGGCGATGACCCGTGGTGACGGCGATGCGGCACGCCGCTGGCTGCGCGAGGCGCTGGCTCGCGATGCCGGGCATGCCATCGCCTGGCACCACCTGGCCCGAGCCGGCGACAGGCCGAGCTCCGGCGACGACGTGGCCCGGGTGGAGGCGGCGCTCGCCGGCCAGTCGGACCCGGATCTCGCGTCGAGCCTCGAGTTCGCGCTGGCCAAGATGCACGACGACCTCGGTGATGCGGAGCGCGCTTTTCGACATCTGCGGGCGGGCAACCAGCAGGTGCGCGCCCGCGAGCACCTCGATCGCGTCGAGCTCGAGGAACGGGTCGAGCGAATCGTCGAGACCTTCACCCCGGGCTACTTCTCGGCGCGGGAGGGGCTCGGCAGCGAGGCGACCGAGCCGGTGCTCGTCGCCGGAGCGCCGCGCAGCGGCACCACCCTGGTCGAGCAGATCATCGCCAGTCACCCGCGGTGCGCGGGGCTCGGCGAGAGCGCGCGGCTCGACGCGCTGATCGCGCGGGCGCCCGGGACGCGCTCACGTCGTGACGTCGCCGAGCTCGGGGTGCAGCTCGACGCCGTCGGCCTGAGCGCGATGGCGCGCGACTATCTCGATTTCGCACGCGCGCGGTGCCCGAGCGCGACGCGAATCGCCGACAAGACGCCGTCGATCGTGTTCCAGCTCGGCCTGCTCGCGGTGCTGTTTCCGCGTGCCACACTCGTCCACTGCGCGCGCGACCCGCTCGATACGGGGCTCTCCATCTATTTCCAGCGCTTCGCCGACGGCACCCTTCCCTGGGCGTACGACCTCGAGGACATCGGCGTCGTGCTGCGCGCCGTGAGACGCCTGATGGCGCACTGGCATCGCGTGTTGCCCGGGCGGATCCACACCGTCCAGTACGAGGCCCTGATCCGAGATCAGGAGCCGGTGAGTCGCCGGCTCATCGCGCACTGTGGGCTCGACTGGGACCAGCGCTGCCTCGCTTTCCACACCACTCGTCGCGAGGTCCACACCGCGAGCGCGTGGCAGGTCCGCCGGCCGATCTACGCGACCTCGGTCGGACGTGCGCGGGCGTATCGCCAGTATCTCGGTCCACTCGAGGCGGCGCTGCGCGGCGACGATTCGCCGCTGGACCTGGCCGAGCCCCCGCCCGATCCGGCGTAACCGCTGCCATTCGGCAGGCCCGGCCGAGGGCTCCGCGAGATGCCAGGCCGCGCCCTGGCTACGGGTTGGGTAGCGACGGCTTGCGGCCGAGCCATGGTCTCGCCGTCTCCAGCTGCGCACCGAGGCGGAGCAGCGTCGCCTCGTCGCCGTAGCGCGCGACCAGCTGCACCGCCAGCGGCAGGCCGTTCTCGCTCTGCCCGAGCGGCAGCATCATCGCGGGCTGGCCGGTGAGGTTGAACCAGACGGTGAACGGCGAGAATCGGAACACGCGCTGCCAGTACTCGTCGACGTCGTCCATCATCATGTCGAGCCACCCGAGCTTCACCGCCGGCGAGGCGAGACCCGGTGTCAACAACACGTCCCAGCGCGCGTGAAAGGCGGCCATCTGGCGGCCGAGCCGATGCGCGGTCTGTGTCGCGCGCACGTAGTCGGCGGCGCTGATCCGCTCGCCGAGCTTCGCCGTCAGCCAGGTGATGCGCTCGACCTCGTCCTCTCGTGGTGGGCGCCCGGCGGTCGGATGTGTCGAGAGATTGACCACGGTATTCGCCGCGGCCAGCGTGATGAAGGTCGGCACGATGTCCGCGCCGTCGACCTCGGGGTCACATTCCTCGACCTGATGGCCGAGATCGGCACAGAGCTCGGCCGTCTGCTCGAGTAGCCGCAGGCACTGCGGGTCGATCGGCGCACCGTTGGGGGCCTTGCTGGTCCAGGCGACCCGCAATCTGCCGGTGTCGGCGCCGACCTCGTCGAGGAACGGGCCCGCCGGCACGGGTGCGACGTAGGGGTCGCCCGGCCCCGCGCCCCGGGTCGCGTCCAGCAACGCCGCGGTGTCGCGCACGGTGAGGGTCACGGCGTGCTCGACCGAGCATCCCCCCAGCCCCTCGCCGCTCACCGGCGCCGACGTGTTCCTGGCGCGGGTCGGCTTCAGGCCGACCAGTCCGCAGCAGGCGGCGGGCGCACGAATCGAGCCGAAACCGTCCGAGGCGTGCGCCATCGGCAGGATGCGCGCGCCGACCGCCGCCGCCGCGCCGCCGCTCGACCCGCCCGAGATGTGCTCGGGGTTCCACGGGTTGCGCGTCGGCCCGTGCAGCCGCGGCTCGCAGGTGAGCGACAGGCCGAGCTCGCAGGTATTGGTCCGACCGAAGATCACCAGGCCGGCGCGCTCGAGGCGCTTGACGTGCTCGCTGTCGATGGTCGCGGGCGGCGTGTCGGCGAAGAACTGCGAGCCGCGCGTCATCCTGACGCCGGCGATCGATGCGGTGAGGTCCTTCATCAGGTAGGGCACGCCGCGAAACGGCCCATCGGGAAGGCCATCGGCGATGGCTTGCCTGCCGCGGTCGTAGAGGGTCATGGTCACGGCGTTGATGGTGGGGTTGCGTGCGTCGATGCGCCGGATCGCCGCCTCCAGCAACTCCTCGGCCGTGACTTCCTTGCGTCGCACCAGGTCGGCGAGACCCAGCGCGTCGAAGCTCTCGTACTCGGTGAAATCGCTCATCACTCACCCTCTCCGATTCGATCCAGCACCGGCCGCGCGGCGCGCGGCTTCC
This sequence comes from Ectothiorhodospiraceae bacterium, assembly GCA_024234875.1. Lineage (GTDB taxonomy): Bacteria > Pseudomonadota > Gammaproteobacteria > HK1 > HK1 > JACKNM01. Next base: position 46,364 of record JACKNM010000012.1, read on the forward strand.
CGAGCGGCGCCCGGGTTACAGGGTCTGTGCGACTCCGCCGCCGCCGCGAGGGTCGGCGCCGCCGCGCCAGCGCGCGTCTCGTGCATCGTCGATCGCGATGCAATGCGCGCGGGACATGTAGGGGTCGTAGCTGACCGGGCTGCGGCGCACGGTGTGGCCCAGGCCCTCCAGACCGCGCTTCACCGCGTCCGGCATCCGCGCCTCGGCGTGCACCGCGCGCCCCTCGCAGTGGATGCGTGTCGCGGCCACCGCCTCGGCCGGTGACATCCCGAAGTCGACCACGTTGAGGATGGTCTGCAGCACCGAGCTGATGATCACGCTGCCGCCGGGGGCGCCCACGACCAGCCACGGCCGGCCGTCGCGGTGGACGATGGTCGGCACCATGCCAGTGGTCCGTGCCTTGCCCGGGGCCATCGAGTTGGCACGCCCCGGGAGCGGGTCGAACAGCTTCATCGAGTTGTTCCACACGAAGCCGAGGCCGGGGGTCACCACGCCGGCACCGGTGCCGAGGGTGTGCGTCAGGGAGACCACGTTTCCGTCCGCGTCGCACACGCACACGTGGGTGGTGCACGACGGCGGTGCCGGCGGCGGGACGTCGAACGGCGTGCGCGCGGCGATGCGCTCCGCCCACTCGGCCGCGCGCGCCTTCGAGGTGAGCAGGTCGACCGGGACCTCGACGAACTCGGGGTCGGCGAGCCAGCGCTCACGGTCGGCGTGCGCGGCGGCCATCGCGCGAGCGACGAGGTCGAGGTGCTCCGGCGAGCCGTGGGACAGCGCCGAGAGATCGAAGTGCTCGAGGATGTGCAGCATCTGCACCAGCGACGCGCCGCTGCCTGGCGGCGGGTTGGAGGTGATCTCGAGTCCGCGGTAGCTGCCGCGCACCGGGGCCGGCTCGCGGACGCGGTAGTCCGCGAGATCCCCGGCGGTGACGTAGGCGCCGTTGCGGTCGAAGTCGGCGGCGACCCGCGCGGCGATCGCGCCGCGATAGAAGGCGTCGACACCGCCCTCGGCCAGCGCCTCGAAGGTCGCGGCGAGATCGGGGTTGCGATGGACCTCGCCCACCCGGTAGAGCCGCCCCTCGGGGTGCAGGAAGATGCGCGCGCAGGCCTCGGTCGCGCGCACGCGGCGCAGCCCGTCGGCGACGCCCGGCATCGGTGGCCGCTCGAGGAAGTCGGCCACGAAGGGCGTCGTCTCCAGTCCCTCGCGGGCCATGTGGATCGCCGGCTCGAGCAGGGCATCCCAGGGCAGGGTGGCGAGTCGCCGGTGGACCTCCCACAGCCCGGCCACCGTGCCCGGGGTCATGATCGCGCGGTAGCCGATGTCGCTGCGCAGATCGTCGAACAGCGTGTAGCCGGAGATCTCGGTGCGACCGCGGACGTCGGCGGCCCACATGTCGGCGGTCACCTTCGAGCCGGCTCGGGTGTGGAAGTCGATCATCGCGGTCTCACCGCCTTGCGCACGGTGGTACTGCAGCGTGCCCATGCCGCCGAGCCCGCACATGAACGGGTCGGCGACCATCTGCGCGAAGGCGGTGGCGATGGCGGCGTCGAAGGCATTGCCACCGGTGGCGAGGACGGCGACGCCGGCATCGGCGGCGCGTGGCTGGGGACAGACGACGATGCCTCTCACGTCGGGCTCCCTGCTGGTGTGGTCGATGTCGCGCTCACGTCGAGTCCGGTGCCGGCCGGCGCCGGACCAGATCGCGCACCCGCTGCGGGTCGATGGCCTCGACGCGGGCCGGGCGCGCCCGTGTGGTGCTCCAGCCGTCGACGGTGTGGGCCTGGAGTAGGGAGTTCCACACCGCCTCCTCGGTGGCGTCGGCCGCCGCCTCGAAGAGCCCGCCGAGCGCGTCGCCGAAGGCGTAGTCGGCGGTGCGCCCGCGCGCTCCGCCACGGCGCACGCCCGGATGGGTGGAGAACGCGATCGCGTAGTCGCCGGAGCCGTTGGCGAAGGTGGAGCCGGTCCGCGCGATGCCGGCGAAGGCGCGAAGCGCGAGCCGCTCCAGCCCGCGCGGGTCGATGGCGGCGTCGGTCGCGATCACGATCATCACCGAGCCGTCGGCATCGCGAGTCGGCGTCGCGCCCGGCACGCCGTGCCCGTGCAACGTGAGTCGACCGCCGTAGTTCGACTGCACCAGGACGCCGAGGCGGTGGTCGACCCCGCCGACCGCCACCCGGCGCGAGCTGGTGCCGATGCCACCCTTGTAGCCGAAGGCCACGGTCCCGGTACCGGCCCCGACCACCCCTTCGGCCACCGCACCGTCCGCTGCCGAGGCGATCGCCGCCAGGGCGTGGTCGGCGGTCACGCGGATGTCGCGGATGTCGTTCAGCCGTCCGTCGTTGGTCTCGCCGACGACCGCGTTCACCGAGCCCACGCGCTCGTTTCCGGGAAGATCCAGCACGTGGCGGATCGCGCCCTCCATCGCGCGGCCCACCGCCAGCGTGTTGGTGAGCAGGACGGCGGTCTCGATCTCGCCCAACTCGCGGAGCTGGGTCGCGCCGGCCAGCTTGCCGTAGCCGTTCATCACCGCGAGTCCGGCCGGGACCTTCTCGCGGAACGGGTTGCCGCCGTGCGGGACGATGGCGGTGACACCGGTGCGGATACGCTCGCCCTCCAGCAGGGTGAGGTGACCGACCGCGACGCCGGGCACGTCGGTGATGGCGTTGTGCGGCCCGGGCTCGGTGGGGCCGAAGACGAGCCCGAGCTCACGCGCGCGGGGCATCGGCGGGCCTCCGGGGGGCGAGTGGGCACGGTGACATGGCGCGAAGGGTGCGCCGGCGCGGTGGCTCGTTGCAAGCCGGCCGGCGTTGCTGCGCGGCCGCGAAGGGCGGAGGATCGGCCGTCATCCATGCCGGGCTGGCCGGCGGTTCGGGAGCTTGGCGCGATGGGCGACGGTGGGCGCGAGGACGGCACGGCGACCATCGCGCGTGCGGGCCGGCCGCTCGCGGGTATCGCCTGCCTGATCGCCGGATCATTCGTCCTCACGCTGACCGATGCCGCTGCCAAGTGGCTCACCGCGCGCTATCCAACCGGTGAGATCGTCTCGCTGCGCGCGGCGGTGGTGATCGTGATCATGGTCGTGGTGGTGGCGGCGCGGCGGCGGCTGCCGATGCTGCGGATCCACGACCTGCGCGGTCAGGTCGCGCGCGGCCTGCTCGCCTGCGCGTCCACGATGCTCTACATCGCCGCGCTGGGGACGCTCCCGCTCGCCGATGCCATCGCGCTCGCCTTCGTCTCGCCGATGTTCATCACCGCGCTGGCCGGCCCGATGCTGGGCGAGCCGGTGGGGTGGCGGCGCTGGAGCGCGGTGGTGGTCGGGTTCCTCGGCGTGCTGCTGGTGCTCCGGCCGGGGAGCACTGCCTTCCAGGCGGCGGCGCTGTTCACCATCGCCTCGTCGCTGTGTGGCGCGATGCGCGACGTGACCACACGTCGGATCAGCCGCACCGAGACCTCGCTCGCCATCCTGTTCATGAGCAACGTCGCGATGCTGGTCGGAGGGATGACCAGCCTGGTCCAGGGTTGGGTGATGCCGACGCTGCTCGATGCCGCGGTGCTCGCCGGCTCGGCGGTGCTCATCGGCACCGGGCACTATCTGCACATCGAGGCGTTCCGGCTCGCCGAGGCCGCGGTGGTGGCGCCGTTCAAGTACATGTCGCTGTTGTGGGCGACGCTGTTCGGCTGGCTCTTCTTCGGCCACTTCCCCGACCACGGGGTGTGGGCCGGCGCGAGTGTCATCATCGCCAGTGGGCTCTACATCGCGCATCGCGAGCGCCGCCGCGCGGTGGCCAGGCTACCGGCGGAGCGGCGTCGATGAGTGGTGCGGGGACGGTGGGGGCCGCGGTGCTCGCGGGGATCGCGTTCATGGTGGTCGGCACCAGCCTGTTCCCGGTGATGAACGCGATCGCGAAGTCGCTGGCCGGCGAGTTCCCACTCTGGCAGGTGACCTGGGCGCGCTTTCTGGGACACCTGCTGCTGATGACCGCGATCCTCTGCCCACGCCACGGCCTCGGGGTGTTCGCCAGCGCGCGGCCGGGGCTCCAGCTCGTGCGCTCGACCGTATTCTTCGGATCCAACGTCACCTTCATCGGCGCGCTCCCTCACGTCTCGCTCGCCACCGCCGCCGCAATCATGTTCACCGTGCCGGTGATCGTGACCGCGCTCTCGGTGCTGTTCCTCGGTGAGCGGGTGGGGCTGTGGCGGTGGGGCGCGGTGGCATGTGGCTTCCTCGGCGCACTGGTGATCATCCGCCCGGGGAGCACCGCGTTCGAGCCGGGCACCCTGCTCGTGCTCGGCTCGGCGCTGTGCTACTCGACCTACCAGCTCCTCACCCGTCGGCTCGCCGCGCACGACAGCGCGCAGACCCAGATCCTCTGGACGGCGGTGGTCGGGGCGGTGTCGATGTGTCTGGTGGTGCCCTTCGTCGGGCGGATGCCGGACGATGCGCTTCAGATCGGCCAGTTCGTCGCGCTGGGGACGATCGGGGCGGTTGCTCACCTGCTGGTGATTCAGGCGCTGCGCCGCGCGCCGGCTTCGGTCATCGCACCGATCGGCTACGTCGAGCTCGTCGGCGCGACGGTGCTCGGTTTCGTCGTGTTCGGCGATCTTCCCGGGCCGACCACCTGGCTCGGCGCCGCGCTCATCGTCGCCTCAGGCCTGGTCATCGCTTACCGCGAGGGTCTCGCGCGGCGCGCTGGGCGTGGTACGCCGGTGCGGCGGCGCTACGGGCCGGAGGCGATGATCGCGGTCGGGGTCGGGCTCATGCTCGCCTCGTTGCTCGCGCACCTCCTCGGGTAGATCGCGGGGACGGGCGCGCGTCGGCCGGGGTCGCGTTCCGGGGGGCGGGCACCGCCGCCGGCCTCAGCGCCGAGCCGGCTCCGGCATCTGGCGCCAGATGCGCGCCCAGAGCCACTCCAGGCGGGAGAGGTCGCGGGTCGGCGCGACCCGTGCCGCCGGCACCGGGCGGGGATGCGGGTTGCCGACGGCGCCCACCGCGAACCGGAACACGTAGTCGGGCTCGACGCCCATGCGGAGGTCGCTCATCACCACCGCCTCGTCCTCGAGGGTGACCGCGTAGAAGCCCTTGGTGAACCACCGCAGACGCTCCACCGGCCAGTGCCCGGCCAGCGGCGCGACGAGATCGGCCCGCGACGGGTAACGGTTCGCGTGGATCTCGGCGTCGCGGTCGAGCACCGAGCGATAGCCCTCGTAGTAGCCGTCGTCGTCCATCGCCACGAAGCGCCAGAGCAACGTGTTGAACGGCGCCGGTGTGGTCAACACGTGCTCGCTGGGCAGCCCCTGCGCCGCGAGCCCGGCTCGCACCGCACGCTCGACGTAGGCCTTGGCGCCCACCGTCCAGGCGAGATACGCGCATCCCAGCCCGAGCCCCACCGCGTTGGCAACGCGCCCGACCCGAGCCCGCGCGCCGGCCACCAGCGCGCACAGCACCCCGAGCGCGAGCGGCACCGTGTAGGCCGGGTCGATGATGAACACCGTCGACCAGCCGACCGGGTAGCTCGACAGTGGCCATAGGATCTGGGTGCCGTAGACGGTGAAGCAGTCGAGCAGGATGTGGGTGACGAATGCGAGCCAGACCATCGCCAACCAGCGCCGGTGCTGGTCGCGGGTGTCGGGGTGCACGCGGGTCGCGAGCCAGGCCACCACCGGGGTGAGGGCGGTCAGCACGAGCACGGAGTGGCTGGCGCTGCGGTGGTAGGTGAAGTCGGCGACCGGGTCCGCGAACGGGACCAGCACGTCGAGGTCGGGCAGCGTGCCGCACATCGCGCCCCACAGCAGCGCGCGACGGCCGATCGTGCGCCCGAGCGTCGCCTGCCCGACCGCGGCGCCGAGCAGCGCCTGGGTCACCGAGTCCATGCCGCCACCTCCAAGATCGGGGTCGGACCAACCTAGGTGCTTGATTATCCTCGAAGTGCCGCCGTGCCGCGTCGCGCCGAATCGTCGGACCGACTGGCGCGCTGCTCTCAGCGGTCCCGGGGTCGCAGCCAGGGCTCGGGGGAATCTCCAGAAGATTCAGTGAGATAGGTTGGTCCGACCCCGCTGCTCACCAGCGGACGCGGCAGGTGACCTCGGGCCGCGTCGCGTGGTCGTACAGCCACTGGAGGGAGCGGTGCACTCTCCTCGTCGGTCATGTCGACGAAGCGCCTGGTGTAGGAGACGTTGACGAACAGCGAGCGTCGACCGGTCTCGGGGTGCACGCGCACCACCGGGTGCTCGCTCACCGTGGGCCGCCACGCGTCGTCGTCGCGCACGCGGGTCGAGCGACCCTTCGCGAGCTCCGCTCTCGGGCCGGCGACTCGGGTGTCGTCGTGGACCGCGCGCAGTCCGTCGAGCATCGTGCGCATGCCCGCCGAGAGCTGCTCGTAGGCGAGGTACTGATTCGCGAACAGCGTGTCGCCGCCGAGCGGCGGCACCTCGATCGCCTGTAGCACCGCGCCCATCGGCGGCGCCGGCAGGCAGGTGGTGTCGGCGTGCCATTCCGCGCCGACGATGCGTGCGTCGCCGGGCTCCTTGCGGATGACGATGACCTCCGGGCGGTGTGACTCGCTGCGCAGGTTCGGATGGACCTGCAACCTGCCGAAGCGCTCGCCGAATGCGGCGAGCGCCTCGTCGTCGAGACGTTGATCTCGGAACACCAGCACCAGGTGGTCGAGGAGCGCCTGGCGGATGGTCGCGATGTCGCCGTCGTCGAGCGGAGCCGCGAGGTCGACGCCGCTCACCTCCGCGCCGAGCGCGGCGGCGAAGGGCTGCGCGGTCGGACGGCGGGTCAAGGGTGCTCCGCTTCGGCGTGACCGCCGCGGGGTCCGTGGGTGGTCGGGGGCGTGCCGGGGGCGAGCGAGAAGTGGGTGTGGATCGCGCGCCAGCCGTCGTCACGACGCTCGAGCACGACGGTGGCGCGACCCGGGCGCTCGAAGGGATGCCCGTCGACGTCGTAGCCGGTCGAGGTCCACGGCGCCATGCCCCAGGCGAGACTGGCGTCGCCGGTCGCGTGGACCTGCTCGAGCAGAATCCGGAAGTCGCTGATGTTGCCCCAGATCCCCTGCCACTGATTGCGGCGCAAGGGCTCGAGCCCGCTGACGACGGTGGCTCGGGTGCCGAACGACATCACGTCCGGCGCGAACAGCACCTCGGCGGCGTCGTAGTCCACGCGGGCGCAGTAGCGGCCGAGGCGCTCGAAGAACTCGCGCACCGCCGCGACGGGGTCGGGGGTGACGATCGGGTCGGAGGTCGTCGGCACGGGGCACCTCTGCAATGGCCGCTGACCGCACCATCCTGCCGTCGATTGCCGCTCGAAGTCCATCCGCGCCGGGTGTCCCGAGGTTGCGTCGGCCACTGCCGGCCAGGACCATAGCGACGATGAGCGAGAGGCGAGATCGCGAGTCCGCCGGGCGTGCCGGTCGTATGCGAGAGGGGGCGGTGATGCCGTGCCCGGTGCTGCGCCGTCCGCTCGGAGGCTGGCGCCATCCGGTGCTGGTGAGCATCCCGCACTTCGGCACCGCGCCGCTGCCGGAGATCACCGTCGCCCACTACCACGACCCGGAGCACGCGCGCCTGCCGGTCGCCTATACCGACACCTTCGCGGCCGAGATCTACGGCGGGTTGCACCACCACGGCGTCCCGGTTCTCGCCACGCCGTACTCGCGGCTGTTCGTCGACGTGAACCGCCGCCGCGAGGACTTCGAGGTCCACGGCGACGAGATCCGATCCCGGCGTGGCGTGGTGCGCACCCATCTCGGCGAGGACGAGCCGATCTTCGCGCGGCCGTTGTCACTCGCCGACGCCGAGCGGCGGCTGCGCCGCTATTACGACCCGTACCACCACGTTCTCGACCGTTTGGCCGATTCGCTGGTTCGCCGGCGCGGCGCCGGCGTGCTGATCGACGCCCACACCGCCACGCCGCGGCGCATGGGCGAGCACCAGGTGGTGATCGGCACCCGCCGTGGCACCACGGCCCACCCACGTCTGCGCCAGCGGGTCGCCGAGGTGTTCGAGGCGCACGGTTTCCGCCCCCGCCACGACGTGCCCGGTTATTCGGGCGGGCACATCGTGCACCGGCACGGGCTCAATCGTGACCGGAGACTGCATGCGATCCAGGTCGAGGTGAACGCCGCATTGGCGCTGACGATGCCGCTACGCGAGTACTGCGTGCGGCTCGCGCGAGGCGAGCGCCCGGTGCGCGACGACGCCTGCATCGCCCGGCTCCGCGCCTGCATGGTGGAGCTGGTGACCTCGCTCGGCATCGCGGTGGCGGAGCTCGCGACCGGCAAGCCGGTCGACGCGGAGGATCAGGCGAGCAGGTAGCCCTCGCCGCCCGGGCGCCACACGACCCGATAGCGAGGCCCGAAGCCGAGGCTCGCGATGAGCTGGCGCGCGACCTCCTCCTCGGAGACCTCGTTGCCGTCCTCGTCGACGTGGACGCGCGAGAGCCGTCCGTTCGCGATCAGGAGGTCGAGCGCCTCCGAGGCCTCTCCGAGCGACAGGCCATGGTCGTCGGACAGCCCGCAGAGCTCCTCGAACGTGATCGCGGAATCCGCTGCGGCGCGCTCGACCGCATCGGCGAAGTGCGAGAGCGATCGAGTGTCGAGCATGGCGGGCTCCGGTGTGGGTACGTCCACACCTATCGGCCAGCACGACGGTGACCTTAGCTCCGATCGGACATGGTCAGATCACCGCCCGTCGGCTCGGCGTCACACCGGCACCAGCGGGTGATGCGGAGGCGGTGGCAGCGTCACCTCGACGACGTCTCCGGGTCGTACCTCGCCCGAGCGCACCACCACCGCCATGACGCCGGCCTTGCGCACCAGCCGGCCCTCGGCGTCGCGGTCGAGCACCGCGGCCAGCAGGCCCTTGCGAAACCGCTCGATCTGGGCGCACGGATTGCGCAGCCCGGTGAGCTCGACGATCGCGTCCTCGCCGAGGCGCAGCCGGGTGCCGGTCGGCAGATCGAGCAGCGCGACACCCCGGGTGGTGACGTTCTCACCCATCTCGCCCACCCCGACGCCGAGGCCGCGCTCGGCGAGCGCGTCGAGGAGCTCGGCGTGGAGCAGGTGCACCTGGCGCAGGTTCGGCTGGCTCGGGTCACGCGCGACACGCGAGCGGTGCTGCACCGTGCGGCCGAGATGCGCGTCGCCCTCGACCCCCAGCCCCTCGAGCAGGCGCACGCGTTCACGCGAGGCCTTGCTGAACGCGTGCGCGGCGAGCGCGGCGACCGCGATCACCTTGCCGTTCATGTCCGGGACCCGGACATCAGAGGCGCGCCAGCGCGGCCGTGGCGGTCGCCGACGGGCGGCGCGAGTGGGAGTCGGCATGCCACCGTCTTGAATCCCCCATCGCGCCGGATTGCCGATACCAGTGGCGCGCGCCGGTAGCCTACGGGCTGGTGTGGCCTCGAGGGAAGCCAGCTCGCCGCTGCCGGCATCGGACCGCCGGCCACGGCTGCGGAGCACGGCCGCTCCGGTGACTGATGGTTGCAATTGCAACTTGTTCTGCGTAAGGTCGCCGCCATGCGCGATCCACCGAGCGCGGACGCGATCACCGCCTGGGCGCGTCTGCTGCGTGCGCAGACGGTTCTCCTCGACCACGTGCAGGTCTCGCTCAAGGCTGCGGGCCTGCCACCCCTGGTGTGGTACGACGTGCTGCTCGAGCTCCATCGCGCGCGTCCCGAGGGCCTTCGCCAATACGAGATCGGCGAGCGCATGCTGTTGTCGAAGTCGAATCTGTCGCGGCTTCTCGACCGGCTGGTGGCGCGGTCGCTGATCGAGCGACGCACGTGCCCGGAGGACGCGCGGGCGCAGGTGGTGCGCATCACCGGTGCCGGGCACGAGTTGCTGCGCCGGATGTGGCCGGTCTACGGCCGCTGCATCCGCGAGCTGGTGGAGGCGCGACTCGAGCCGGCCGAGCGCAGACGGCTGGCCGAGCTCCTGGCGCTTCTGGTCGACGGGCGAGCGCCCCGATGAGCGCCCGACCTCGGCTCGGCACCGTGTCCGGCGTCGGCGCCGCCTGCGGGGTTCCGGCTGCACACGGTGCGCGGGCGACCCACGGGCAGGACCCGGCGCCGGCTCGGCCCGATGCGGCGACGTCACCGTCCTCGGACCCGGATCAGGATCTCGTGGTGGCGCTGCGCGCCGGCGATCGCGCGGCGTTCGAGGTCGTGGTGCGCCGGCACGGCGACGATCTCTACCGGGTGGCGCGCCGCGTCGCCGGCAACGAGGCCGATGCACGCGATGCGGTCCAGGAGGCGTTCCTGGCCGCGCTGCGGGCGATCGGCGAGTTCGCCGGACGTGCCACGTTGCGCACCTGGCTCTACCGACTTACCGTCAATGCCGCCCTGATGCGCACGCGCGCTCGACAGCGTCGCCGCGAGGTGTCGATCGACCTGCTGGTGCCGCCGATCGAGGGGGTGCGCGACGAGCCCGAGTGGATGTTCGTCGAGCCGATCGAGTCGGTCGCCGCGCGCGACGAGATCCGTGACGCGGTGCACGCGTGCATCGACCGCCTGCCCGACAACTACCGTATCGTGCTGGTGCTGCGCGACATCGAAGGACATGACACACGCGAGGTCGCCACGCTGATCGGCGAGTCCGAGGCCAACGTCAAGGTGCGTCTGCACCGCGCTCGGGCCGCGATGAAGAAGCTGCTGGAGCCGTTGCTGGGAGCCCGCGCCCGATGCGAGTGAAGAAGCTGGTGATGCGCCTCTCGCACCTCGCCGAGCGCGTGGTGCCAGGCCTCCTCACCTGCGCCGAGGCCGACCGCTTCGTCGACGACTACCTCGAGGACCGGCTCGAGCCGAAGGTACGTCGCCGCTTCGAGCGCCATCTCTCGATGTGTCCGCCGTGTCGCGGCTACCTCGAGGCCTACCGCCGCAGCCTCCACCTCACGCGCGCCGCCGGCGCGTCGAGCCCCGCGGTGATGCCCGACGACCTGCTGCAGGCCATCCTCGCTGCTCGCGACGCCGAGCAGCGCGACTGAGCGCGACGCACCCCGTGTAACCTTTCTCCGTCCCGCGGCATCCGATGGTCAGGACCGCACCGCGGTCCGTGAACCGAGATCGGATTCAACGTGAGGACCGGACCATGACCATCAAGACCACCGCGCTGCTCGGCGGCGCGGCCGCTGCACTCCTGATCGGGCTGACCCTCGGCGCCGGCCCTGGTGGTGACGCGCAGGCGCAGTCCATGCGCCAGTGGGGGCCGCAATGGACCGCGAGCGGGGAGCTCGCGCTGCCACGCGACTACCGCGGCTGGGTGTTCCTCGGCGCGCCGCTCACCCCGAACGCGCTGAACGGCGGGCAGGCCGGCTTCCCCGAGTTCCACAACGTCTACATCCATCCCGAGCCCTACCGCATCTACCGCGAGACCGGCACCTTCCCCGAGGGCACGGTGCTGGTGAAGGAGTTGCAGCTCACACTGCCCTCGACCTCGGCCGACGGCTCGAGCGTGGAGGCATCCGGGCGTGGTTACTTCCCGGGCAAGCTGAACGGGCTCGACGTGGCGGTGAAGGACAGCAAGCGCTTCGCCGAGACCCGCGGCTGGGGCTTCTTCAACTTCGGGCACCACGAGCCGCCCTATGCGGCCTCGGCTAAGGTGGCCGATGCCGCTCAGTGCGCGGGCTGCCACCTGGCGAACGCCACCAAGGAGATGGTGTTCACCAAGTTCTACACATTGCTCTACGCGGACTGACGTCGGCCGACGTGGCCGCCGCGCGCGGGGTCGCGCGCGGCGGCCCGCCGGGCGATGGCCACTTCGCGATCAACCGCCGACGGCGTCGTCGGACTCCGCGCGCAACACCCCCGCCACCACCTCCGCGATCTCGGCCGTGATCCGCGTCTGGCGTGCGATCTGGCGTTGCCGCCCGAGCGCCTGCAGGGTCTCCTCGACGTTGTGCCGCGCGGCATCGGTGACCGCGAGCCGCGCCGCGTTCTCGCTCGCCAGGGTCTCGACCGCGGCATGCATGACCTCACCCACGAGGTACTCGTCCACCAGTGCCGGCAAGAGGCTCGCGGCCGGGAGATTCGTCAGCGCCGGCGGGCCGGCCCGCTCCGGCGTGGCGAACGGCACCGGCAGGAGCCGGCGCAGGGTGATGCGCGGTGACCCGGCCGCGTCGTGCGCCGGGTAGAGCAGGTCCATGGCGCCGACCGCGCCCGACGCGACCCATGGCGCGCACCGCTCCACCACCTGCCGCGCCAGAGCAGGCATCGACTCGAGGTGGGGCGCCAGCGCGAGGGCCGCGTCGGCGGTCTTGCCGAGGGTTCCCAACGCGTCGGCCCCGCGGTCGCCGACCATCAGCAGACGCTCGGGTGACCGTTCGGCCGCGGCCGCGGCGACCCGCTCGGCGAGGGTGCCGACGAAGCCGTGCTCCGGCGCGAAGCAGACCAGCACCGCGCCGGGGCTCGTGGTGGTGCGCGCGGGCGGCGCGGCCGCGAGCGCGATGACCTCGGCCAGGGCGCGGGTGACCGTCGCGGCGTAGGCGCGGATCGCGGGGAGCGCGGTGGTCGCCTCCTGCAGCCGTGCTGCCGCCATCGCGCGCATCGCGCCGGTGATGTCGCGCAGCTCGCCGGCGCTGGCGATGCGGTGCTCCAGCTGCTCGATGGTCTCGCTCACCGCGGACCGCCTCTCATCCCGCCCCGGCCGCGGTCTCGGGGGCCGGGCTCGCGACCTCGCTCGCCAGCGCGTCGAGCACCCGGGCGAGCGCATCGGCGTCATCGGCGCCGAGCTCCGCTCCCTGGTCCAGGCCATCGACGATCCGCGGGGCGTCTCGCCGCAGGCGGTTGGGCATCGCGGTGCGAAACCGCGTCACCCCCTCGGGACTGAGTCGGTCGAGGATGCCGCGCGCGAGCGCCAGCAGCTGGCCGACCTGGACCGAGACCGGGAGCGGGGCGAGTCGCGGCTGGCGCAGCAGGGCTCGGATGCGGTGGCCGTGCTCGACCGCGCTTCGCGTTCGCGCGTCCGCGGTCGCCCCGAAGCGCGCAAAGACCTCGAGCTCGAGCGCTTGCGCGTACTCCAGCCGCAGGTGCTGGGCGAGGTCGCGCATCACCGGCGCCTGGGTCTTGCCGCCGACACGGCTCACGCTCTTGCCGACGTCGACCGCCGGTAGCTGGCCTTCCTCGAACAGGCGTGAGTCCAGCGCGATCTGGCCATCGGTGATCGAGATGAGGTTGGTGGGGATGAACGCGCTCAGGTTGCCGGCCTGGGTCTCGGCGATCGGAAGTGCGGTCAGCGAGCCGCCGCCGAGGCGAGGCGCGAGCTTCGCCGCGCGCTCGAGCAGCCGTGAGTGCACGTGGAAGACGTCGCCGGGAAAGGCCTCGCGGCCCGGCGGCTGGCGCAGCAGCAATGCGATCTGGCGATGGATGGCGGCGTGTCGGGTGAGGTCGTCGAGGATCAGCAGGGCGTGGCCGCCGGCGTCGCGGACGTGCTCGGCGATGGTCGCGCCGGCGTATGGCGCGAGCCACTGCAGGCCGGGCGCGGTCTCGGCCTCGGCCACCACGAACACCGTGCGCTCGACGGGCCCGTGGCGGCGCACCGCGTCGATGACCTGCGCCACGCTCGACGACTTCTGCCCGATCGCCACGTAGACGCAGACCACGTCGCTCGCGCGCTGACTGAGCACCGCGTCGACCGCGATCGCGGTCTTGCCGGTCGCGCGATCGCCGATGATCAGCTCGCGCTGCCCGCGACCGATCGGGAACATCGCGTCGATCACCCCGACCCCGGTGTAGAGCGGCTCGCTCACCAGGTCGCGATCGGCGATTCCCGGTGCCGGGCGCTCGACTGGCTCCAGGCGTGTCGCCTCCACCGGTCCGGCCTCGTCGAGCGGGTGGCCGAGGGGGTCGACGACCCGGCCGAGCAGGCCGTCGCCGACCGGAACCCGAGCCAGCGCGCCCGTCCCGTGCACCACACCGCCGGCTGCGAGGTCGTGGTCGGGGCCGAGCACCAGGCAGCTCGCGCGGTGCGGCGCGAGCTCGACGGTGAGGCCGAGGGTGCCGTCGGCGAAGCGCACCAGCTCGTCGAGCGCGAGTCCGGGCAGACCCGAGACGAAGGCGACGCCGTCACCGAGGTGCTCGACTCGACCGACCTCGTCCAGTCGCGGCGCGGTGGCGACGCGGACGGCATCGTCGAGGGCCGGCCGCCAGCCGGCGACGCGATCAGCGAGGGTGCTCGGCATCGGCCTCCCCCGGCGCGCGCGCCGCCCGGGCGGCGTCGGCCGCGAGCGCCTCGCGGCTCGCCTCCAGCGCGTCGCGCCAGCTGTGGCGCAGCACCGCGTTGGCGAAGTGGACCTCGACGCCGGCGAGGAGGCTCGGGTCGACGTCGAAGGTGATGCGTGGCGCCGGGGCAGCGCTCGCGTCGCCCGCCCCCGCTCTGTCGGCGAGGGCGGCGGCCAGCGCGTCGCGGCAGTGGGCGCGGGCCGGCGGGTCGAGCGGATCGGCCGTCACCACCCGCACGCCGGCCTCGGCCGGACCGAGCCGTACGCGGTCCTCGGCGGTCATCGCGGCGACAGTGGCGCAGAGCCGGCCGACGAACAGCCGGTCGCGCCCGTCGGTCGACGCCATCGCCAGCAGCCGTGCGGCGAGGTCGACACCCAGCGCCGCCGCCTTGCGCGCGACCGCCTCCGCCGCGGCCACCCGCTCGGCCTCCAGTCGCGATCGGGCCTCGACCCGCAGCCGCTCGGTCTCGGCCCGGGTCTCGGCGACGATGCGATCGGCCTGGGCCCGTGCCGCGGCACGCGCGTCGTCGAGCAGGCGCGCCCGCTCCGCGTCGAGCCGCGCGCGGTCCGCCTCCAGGGCCGCGCGCGCGGTCGCGATCTCGGCCCGCGCGGTGCTCTCGACCTCGCGCGCGTTCTCGATCTCACGCCGTCGCCGGTCGACCGCCGCGAGCACCGGCCGGTAGAGGAATCGCTGCAGGAGCCACACCAGGACCAGGAAGTTGATCCCCTGCAGCAGCAGCGTCATGGCGTCGATGTGCATCGCCCCGCCGCCCGCCGCGTCAGCCGACGAACGGGTTGGCGAACAGCACCAGCAGCGCGATGACCAGGCAGTAGATCGCCATGGTCTCGATCATCGCCAGTCCCACGAACAGGGTTCGCGACAGCGTCCCCGCGGACTCCGGCTGGCGCGCGATGGCGTCCATCGCCGCCGCCACCGCGCGACCCTCGGCCAGCGCGGGACCGATGGCACCGAAGGAGACCGCGACCGCGGCGCACACGAGGCTGATCATCTCGATGGTCATGTGGTTTCGTCGTCCCTCTGCAAGGCGTTCTCGGAGATGTCGCGGCGCGACTACCCGCTCTCCACCGAGCCGATGGCGGCGCCGATGAACACCGCCGAGAGCACGGTGAAGATGTAGGCCTGGACCGCGCCGGTGAGCACCTCGAGGAGCATCAGGGGCACCGGGACGAGCAGGCCGGCCAGGGTGAGCACGATGGCGATGACGAGGTGCCCGCTCATGACGTTGCCGAACAGGCGCACCATCAGCGAGAAGGTACGGGTGATCTCGCCGAGGACGTTGAGCGGCAGCATCCACCAGCGTGGCTCGAGATAGGTCGCGAGGTGCCCGCGCAGCCCGCGGCGGCGCATGCCGTACCAGTGGGTCGATCCGAGCACCACCAGCGCCAGCGCGGCGGCGGTCTCGATGTAGGCGGTCGGCGGCACGACGCCGGGCACGACGCCGGACAGGTTGGCCGTCAGCAGGAACAGGAACAGCGTGGCGAGCAGCGGCACGTAGGGTCGGGCGTCGCAGTGCATGGTCTGGGACAGGTGGTCCTCGATCGCGGTCAGCACGATCTCGACCGCGCTGGCCCAGCGTCCGACCGTGTCGTTCTGGCGCCGCCGCGCGAGCCACGCGCCGAGACCGAGCGCGCCCATCACCGCCCAGGTGGTGACCACCGGTGTGGTGAGCGCCAGCGGACCGATCCGCGCGACCACCGGCGCATGGAGCGCGACGTCCATCAGCCCTGCTGCGCGGTCGGGTCGAGCCGGCGTCGTCGGCCCTCGGCGCAGGCGCCGCCGACCACCACCAGCCGCCCGACGGTGAATCCGGTGGCGGCGAGCAGCAGGGGCAGGGCGCCGCCGCGTGCCGCGAGCACCGCCAGTGGCACCAGTGCCGCGACGCGCGCGAGGAGCAGGCCGAGGGCGGCGAGTCTGCGGCCCGGTGCCAGCAGCCAACGTGTCTGCACCCGCAGCGTCGTGAAATAGGCGAGCGCCACCATCCCCCCGGCGCCCGCCCAGGCCAGCGCCGCCGACGGGGTGAGCGCGAGCTGGGTGTCCATCATGCGTGGTCTCCGGTGATCGAGCGTCCACTCGGTGTCACGGTCATTCCTCGTGCATGCGGCGCCAGGCGAGCCAGAAGCCGAGCGACACGCCGAGCAGCAGCCCCGCCGCGGCGAAGGTGACGCCGGTGCCGAGCGTGCCGTCGAGCCAGCGCCCGAGGGCGAGCCCACCCAATGCCGGCAGCACCACGAGCCACCCGAGCGCGCCGATGAGGGCGAGGTTGCGGCCCACCGAGCGCTCGCCGTCGCGGTCCCAGTCGGCCCGACGGCGGTGGTGTCGTCGCGCCGCGGCCGCCAGCCGGTCGCTGTCGGTCGAGGTGTCACCGACCCCGCGCGACCTGCCAGCGCTCGGCCGCTCGGCGGTCACCGCGGGTGCCGCTCGCGCCCGCCGGGTCCGTCCTCGTCCCCGGGTCGTGCGAGCCCGGGCTCGCGCGGCGGACGCGCAAAGCGCAGCAACTGCTGCACGGCCGCGATCTGCAGGCGCGCGGCGCGGGTGCGCGTGTCGACGCTGGCGGCGGCGGTGGCGCGAAGGCGCGCCAGCACCTCGCTCTCCAGGCGCGCATGATCGTCGTCACGCACCGCTTCCTGGGTCGCGACCGCGACCTGCGACCCCGACTCGACCGTGAGCACGCCACCACGGACGGCGCAGAAGCTCTCGCTCCCGTCGGGTCGGCGCCAGCTCAGCACCGAGGGCACCAGCGCGGTCACCAGGCGGGCATGCCCGGGCAGGAGCCCGAATCGGCCGCTCGCGTCCTCCGCGCGCACCGCCGTCACCGCCTCGTCGACCACCACGGTGGTCGGAGTGCTCACCGTGAGCCTCATCGCGGTGACGCGGCGTGCTCCTTCGCCGCTGCCTCGTCGAGGTCGCCGACCATGTAGAGCGCGCTCTCGCTCCAGTCGTCGCAGCGCCCGTCGAGGATGTCCTGGCAACCGCCGAGGGTGTCGGCCACCGCCACCGAGCGCCCGGCGAGCCCGGTGAAGGCCTCGGTCACGCCGAATGGCTGGGTGAGAAAGCGCTGCAGTCGTCGGGCGCGGCGCACCAGCGCGCGGTCCTCGCCGCTCAGCTCCTCGACACCGACCAGGGCGATGATGTCGCGCAGCTCGCGATAGCGGGCCACCGTCTCGCGCACCCCTTGCGCCACGCGGTAGTGGTGGTCGCCGACGACCAGCGGATCGAGCAGCACCGACGACGACTGCAACGGGTCGATCGCGGGGTAGAGCCCCTCCGCGGCCATCGCCCGGGAGAGGACGATGGCGCTGTCGAGATGGCCGAAGATCTCGGCCACCGCCGGATCGGTGAAGTCGTCGGCGGGAACGTACACGGCCTGGATCGAGGTCACGGTGGCGCCGGCGACGGACGCGATGCGCTGCTCGAGCGCGGCCACCTCGGTGGCGAGCGTCGGCTGGTAGCCGACCCGCGACGGCAGCCGGCCGAGCAGGCCCGAGACCTCCGCGCCCGCCTGCACGAAGCGGAACACGTTGTCCATCAGCAACAGCACGTTGCGCCCGAGCACGTCGCGGAAGTGCTCGGCGATGGTGAGCGCGGTGGCGCCGGCGCGCCAGCGTGCGCCCGGCGGCTCGTTCATCTGCCCGAGCACGAGCACGGTGCGCTCGAGGACGCCGGAGGCGCGCATCTCGAGCGCGAGCTCGTGGGCCTCGCGGGTGCGCTCGCCGATGCCGGCGAACACCGACACGCCGGCGTGCGCGTGCGCCGTGGCGCGGATCAGCTCCATGACCAGCACCGTCTTGCCCACCCCGGCCCCGCCGAACATGCCGGCCTTGCCGCCGCGGGCGAGCGGGCTGAGCAGGTCGACGACCTTGATACCGGTCTCGAACACCGAGAACGCCGCCTGCCGTGCCGCGAGCGGCGGGGGTGGCTGGCGAATCGAGCGGCGCGTGAGGCCGGGATCGAGCGGCGGGCCGCCGTCGACCGGCCGACCGAGGGTGTCCAGGATGCGCCCGAGCACCCCTTCCCCGACCGCCACCTCGACCGGGCCGTCGAGCGGGCGCGCCGTCGCGCCGCGGCTCAGCCCGCCGGTGCCGTCGAGCGCAACCGCCCGAACCGTGAGCGGGTCGACGTGGAGCGCGACCTCGGCCACCACCGGGCGCCCCTCGACCATGATCTCGACCGCGTCGCCGACCCGGGGCAGAGGAGGGGCGGCGAATCGGAGGTCCACCACCGAGCCGCGCGCCGCCACGACGAGCGCGGGCCACGACCCACGCTTCGCGTGAGCGCTGCTCGGCCGCCCCATGACTTGCGTGTGCTCCACCGCCCGATGATGCTCGTCAACACCCCCGCCGGATGCAAGGCGCGCACCGTCTCGCGTTGACGCTCGTCAATCGGCGCTCCGCCGTGACCCCTCGGCCGGTGGTTGCCCCGGACCCGCGATCCTCGGCACCATCGCCGTCTCGCCTCGGGCAGCGCGCTCGTCCCGGGCGCCACCAGGAGATCCCCGATGCACCTCGCTCGCTTTCCCCGCGCCCGTTTCGCCCACCTGCCGACCCCGCTCGAGCCGCTCGACCGTCTGACCGCGGTGCTCGGCGGCCCGCGGCTGTTCGTCAAGCGCGACGACTGCACCGGTCTGTCCACCGGCGGCAACAAGACCCGCAAGCTCGAGTTCCTGATGGGCGCGGCGCTGGCCCAGGGGGCGGAGTGCGTGGTGACCCAGGGGGCGGTGCAGTCCAACCACGCCCGCCAGACCGCGGCCGCCGCGGCGCGCCTCGGGCTTGGCTGTCACCTGCTCCTCGAGCGCCGGGTACCGCACACCGAGTCCGACTACGAGACCACCGGCAACGTGTTCCTGGACCACCTCCATGGAGCCACCGTCACCTGGCACCCCGGTGGCGAGGACATGAACGCGCTCGCGCTGGCCCACGCCCAGTCGCTCCGCGACCAGGGACCGCGCGCCTACTTCATCCCCGGGGGCGGCTCCAACCCGACCGGCGCGCTCGGCTACGTCGATTGCGCGCTCGAGATCCTGCGCCAGGCCGATGCGATGGATCTCCGCGTCGACCTGGTGGTGCACGCGACCGGTAGCGCCGGAACCCAGGCCGGGCTGGTGGTCGGGTTCGAGGCGTCGAACAGTGGGATCCCGGTGCTCGGGGTCAGCGTGCGCCAGCCGCGGGAGCGTCAGGAGACGACGGTCCACGCGCTGGCCGACGAGACCGCGCGCTTCCTCGGGGTGCGCGAGCCGATTCGCCGCGAGGCGGTGGTGGCCGACGACCGCTTCGTCGGGCCCGGCTATGGCCAGCCCACACCGGAGATGGTCGAGGCCATCGAGCTGCTCGCGCGCCACGAGGGCATCCTTCTCGACCCGGTGTACTCCGGCAAGGGAATGGCCGGGCTCATCGGGATGATCCGCGAGGGCAAGCTCACCCGGGATCAGAACGTCGTGTTCGTCCACACCGGCGGCTCGGTCGGGCTGTTCGCCTACCAGCACCTGTTCGCCTGAGAGTCCTGCCGGCCCGCGCCGCCGCCCTGACCCCGGGGCGGCGACGCGCGTGCCCACCGGTTCCGGCCCCGGAACCGCCGAAGCCGCTTGACCGCGGGCGTCGCGGCCCTGATGTCAGTCGTCTGGCGGCGGCGCGGGTCGGGGCGGGCGATGGAGGCGGTCGGGACGAGGGTGCGTTCGCGGCTGGTCCGGGTCGTCGACGGCCTGGCCGAGAACGGCCTCGCCGTGGTGCCGCGATTCCTGCCCCCGGGGCTGGTCGAGCCCCTCGGTGCCGAGGTTCGGCAGCAGTGGGTGAGCGGCGCCTTCCGCCAGGCCGCCGTCGGGCGCGGCACCCGGCGCCAACTCCGCCCGGACGTGCGGCGCGACCACGTGCGCTGGCTCGATCCGCTGGACTGCTCGCCGCCGGAGCGCGGTTGGCTACGGACGATGGAGCGGCTGCGACGCGCCCTGAATCGCGAGCTCCAGCTCGGGCTCCTCGACTTCGAGACCCACGCGACGGTCTACCCGCCGGGTGCTTTCTATCGCGCGCACCTGGACCGCTTCGCCGACGCCGACCACCGCACCGTCTCGTGCATCGCCTACCTCAACCACGACTGGTCGGTCGCCGACGGCGGCGCGCTCCGCATCCATCTCGACGGTGACGCGGCGGGGACGTTTCTCGACGTCTCACCGCTCGCCGGGACCCTCGTGGTGTTCGACAGTGGCCGCTACCGCCACGAGGTGCTGGCCGCCCGCCGCGAGCGGATGAGTCTCACCGGCTGGTTCACACGCAGGGTCTGACACACCCGCTGCCGGTCAGGGCCGGGGCGCCCCTGCCCCGGTGGTGATGCCGAAGTGGTCGTCCACCACCTTCGCGAGGGCGCGTGTGGCGGCGCTCGCCTCGGGGCCGGCACCGATCTCGATGCGGCATGCCTCGGCGAAGGCGGCCTGCAGGGCAGCCGCGATGCGGGCCAGGGGCGAGCGGTGCGCGGGATCGCCCGGTCTGGCACGCCCGCCCAGTTGCTCGAGGTCCCAGCGCCGGACCTGCACCGTCGCGGTGCGCACGACGTCGACCCGCGCGTTCCAAAGCGCCACCGCGCCGTAGATCGATTGCGCCTGGGCGTCGCCGTCGGTGCTGCGCTCGGCCAGGGCGTGGAGATGATCCTGCGCCTGCTCGACGAGGTTCGGAATGACACGGACGACGCGCTCGGCCAGCACGTTCGCCGGTGCCTCGGGTGCGCCCACCGCCGCGCGCGGGGCCTTGGGCGCCGGTCGCTGGGGCAAGGCCCCGGGTCGAGTCGTCGCGGCCGGTGCCGCCGCCGGACGAATCGTGGCGAGCTTGCGCAGCAGGGCCTCGTTGGCGTTGGCGAACCAGAGCCCGAAGCTGTCCTCGAAGACGCCGCTGGTCAGCCAGCGCACGACGCCGCGGACGCGGGCCCGGCGGGTGTCGCCGGGGATCGGGAGCACCAGCTCCACGCGATCGCCGACCTGCATCCGCGCGGTGTCGGCGCGCACGATCTCGAACTGCTCGGTGTGGATGCGCACGCCCATGCCGTTGGCGCAGAGGTCGAAGACCATGCATTCACGCTGGCGGTCGCCGACCATCGCGCCAGTGAGCTGGCACGGTTGGCGATGGGTGTCGCGCCGCTCGGCGCGCGCCCAGGCCTGCATCGCCGCCTCGATCTCGGAGCTCATGCTCATCCCCACCGTCGAACCTCCTTTTGCTGGGTCGCGAGTCCGGTCCGCCCGGTCGGGTCGCCGAAGTCTCGTCGCGTTGCGCGGCCCGCCACCGAGCCGCATCTGGGCACGACGCTAGGGTCTCGCTCTCGGGCAGCGAAAACCAGTGGGTAAAGGTCACGTTTTGTGACGGCTCGGGGCGCGCCTGCGGTAGGCCGCGGGCGATGCGTCGTGGCGCCCCGGCCGGACGGCGCACTACCATCCCTCCCCGCGGACTCGGAGACCCCCGATGCGCGTGCGCCATCTGCCTCGCGACGACGACACCTGCGGCTGGATTCGTCTGCTTCCCCCGCGCCCGGCGCCGCGGCGCCTGGAGCGCGACGAGCGGGTGGACTGGGCCGTGGTCGGCGCCGGGTTCACCGGCCTGGCGGCGGCCCGGCGTCTGGCTGCGCTGGCCCCGGAGGCGCGCGTGGTGGTGATCGACGCGCAACGCGCCGGCGAGAGCGCGTCCGGCCGCAACTCCGGCTTCGCGGTCGACCTCTCCGCCTCGAGGTCGGGCACCGACACCGACGGTCCCGAGGTCTACCTGCGCAAGCGCCGCCTCAATCTCGCCGGGCTCGCCCTGCTGCGCGAGGCGGTCGAGGGGCGCGGCATCGAGTGTCAGTGGCGTGAGATCGGCAAGTACCACTGCGCCGCCGACGCCGGCAACCTCGCCGAGATCGACGCCTTCGTGCGCCTGCTCGAGGGGCTCGGGTTGGAGCACACGGTGCTCGAGGGCGATGCCCTGGCGCGGCGGCTGGGGACCGACCACTACCTTCGCGGCGTGCACACCCCGCACGCGGTGATGGTGCAGCCGGCGGCGCTGGCGCGCGGGCTCGCGCTCACGCTGCCGCAGTCGGTCACGCTCTACGAGGAGAGCCCGGTGACCGCGCTCCAGCCGGGGCGCGAGGTCCGTATCCAGTGTGGCGAGCGCACGGTGCGCGCGCGCAACGTGATCCTGGCCACCAACGGATTTCTGCCGGGGATGGGTGTCCTCGGCCGTCGCCTGCTCCCGCTGACCCTGACCGCGAGCCTGACCCGTCCCCTCACGTCCGACGAGCGCGCTGCGATCGGTGACCCCGACGACTGGGGCGTGCTGGCCGCGCACGGCATGGGCGCCACCGTGCGCTATACCGTCGACCACCGGATCATGATGCGCAACACCGCCGAGCGGTGGCCGCGGCTCGCGATGTCGGCGACCGAGCTCGAGGCCCGCCGAGCGATCCACCTGGCGTCGATTCGGGCGCGGTTCCCCGCGCTCGGCGCGCTCGCGATCGAGCACACCTGGTCCGGCGTGGTGTGCATGACGCGCAACCTCTCGCCGTACTTCGGTCGCATCGCGCCGAGCATCTGGGTGTCGGCGGGATACAACGGCTCCGGAATCGCGCGCGGGACGATCGCCGGGTCGTTGCTCGTCGACCACGCGCTCGGTGTCGGTGGGCCGCTGCTCGACGACATCCGCGCGCTCGCCACTCCGACCTGGATTCCGCCGAGGCCGTTCCTCGACATCGGCGTCGCGCTACGGATGCGCCGGGCACGACGCGGGCTCGGTCGCGACCTCTGACGGTGCACGCTCGGTCGCCGACGGTCGCGCATGGTGCGTTGCGCCATGCAGACGCGGCGAGACGACCGATCGTTTGCTTGCACGGTTGGCAGCCGTTACGCTCCCGTCCCGCAACCGTCGGCGCGACTGAGTGGTCGGGTGTCGACGGTATTCGCGCACGGTCGTGTCCCGTGCGTGCATCGACGAACAAGATCACACCGGGAGAGAGCACAAATGAAGCTAACCCGTCGCGCATTGGCCGGCCTCGCCGGCGCCGTGCTCGCCACGATGTCGCTCGGTCAGAGCGCGCTGGCGCAGAAGCAGGGTGGCACCCTGGTCATGGTCGTGCAGCCGGAGCCACCGACCCTCGCCTCCTATCTGTCGACCTCCGGCCCGATCGGCATGGTCGCGGCGAAGGTGTTCGACGGGTTGCTCGAGTACGACCTCGATCTCAAGCCGCTGCCGAGCCTCGCCGAGTCCTGGGAGGTCGCGCCCGACGGCATGCAGATCACGTTCAATCTGCGCCAGGGCGTCACCTTCCACGACGGCAAGCCGCTGACTGCCGCCGACGTCCAGTTCTCGATCATGAACGTCGCCAAGGTCACCCATCCACGCGGTCCGAACACCTTCGCCGCGGTGACCGCGGTCGAGACGCCGAACGACCATACCGTGGTGCTCAAGCTCTCGGAGGCGGCGCCCTACATGATGATGGCGTTCTCGGGCTACGAGACGCCGATCATCCCGAAGCACGTCTACGGCACCGGCGATCTCCGAGCCCATCCGAACGCCAACCAGCCGATCGGCTCCGGTCCGTTCAAGTTCGTCGAGTGGAAGAAGGGGCAGTACATCCGCCTCGACCGCAACCCGAGCTACTGGAAGAAGGGACAGCCCTACCTCGACCGCATCGTCGCGCGCTTCATCGCCGATCCGTCGACGCGGACGGCAGCGCTGGAGAAGGGCGAGGCGCACTTCGCGGCGATGGGCGCGGTGCCGTTCAACGATGCCAAGAAGCTCGCCGAGAACTCGGGCCTCACCGTGACCACCAGGGGTCACGAGATGTTCTCGCCGCTGGCGGAGCTGCTGCTCAACACCACCCGCAAGCCGCTCGACGACAAGCGCGTGCGACAGGCGATCGCCTACGCGATGGACCGCCAGTTCATCATCGACAACATCTGGTTCGGGTACGGCAAGCCGGCAACCGGTCCGATGAGCTCGAACTTCGCGCCCTCGGGTCTCTACACCGCGGACGTGCAGACTTACGAGGTCGCCGACGGTGTCGACCGCGCCAACAAGATCCTCGACGAGGCCGGCTACGCCAAGAACGCCGAAGGGGTTCGTTTCGAGCTCATGCACGATTCGCTGCCCTACGGTCAGGAGTGGACCCGCTTCGGTGAGTACGTGCAGCAGGCGCTCGGCAAGATCGGCATCAAGGTGACCATCCGCCAGGAGGACGTGGCACGCTGGCTCAAGCGCACCTACCACGACCACGACTTCGACACCACCGCCAACTACCTCTACAACCTCGCCGATCCGGTGATCGGGGTCCACCGCGCGGTGCATTCGAAGACCATCAAGCCGGGCACGGTGTTCACCAACGGCTCGTACTGGTCGAGCCCGCGGACCGACGAGCTGCTCGACAAGGCCAAGATCGAGCCCGACGCGACCAAGCGCGCGGGGTACTACGCCGAGGTGCTGAAGATCGTCGCCGAGGAGATCCCGATCATCTGGATCCACGAGATGAACTTCCCGACGGTGGTGAACAACAAGTTCGCCGACGTCATCGTCTCCGCCCTCGGGGTGTACTCGAGCTTCGATCGCGCCTACATGAAGTGACGGCAGTGGTCCCGCCGGCTCGGGCACGGGCCGGCGGGACCGGCTGCCTCCTCCTCTCGGTACCGAAGGTCTGGTGATGGCGGGCGGGCGATTTCTGCGCTACATCGTTTGGCGCCTGCTCCAGGCGGTGCCCGTGATCCTGGGCGTGACGGTGCTCTGCTTCCTGATGCTGCAGCTCGCGCCGGGGGACCTGGCGACGGTGCTCGCCGGCGAGGCGGGCGGCGCGTCGCCGGGCTTCATCGAGGAGCTGCGCGCGCGGTACGGGCTCGACAAGCCGTTGCTGGTCCAGCTCGCGCTCTACATCAAGAACGTCGCGGTGCTCGATCTCGGTTTCTCGTTCCGTCACAACGCGACGGTGGCGAGCCTGCTGGCCGAGCGGCTGTTCCCGACCCTGCTGTTGATGGGATCGACGCTGCTGCTGTCGGTCGGTCTCGGCGTCCTTTCCGGACTGTTCGCCGCCATCTGGGTGCGGACCTGGCGTGACCACGTGATCTCGCTCGTGGCCATCGTCGCCTATGCGACGCCGCTGTTCTGGGTCGGTCTGATGCTGATCCTGGTGTTCTCGATTCGGCTCGACTGGCTGCCGACGTCGGGGATGGAGGACGTGGTCGCGTTCTACGAGGGCTGGGACCGCGCGGTCGACATCGCGCGTCACCTCGTGCTGCCGGCGATCACGCTGTCGCTGTTCTACCTCGCGCTCTACGCGCGGCTGATGCGCGCGACGATGCTCGAGCAGCGTGGGCTCGACTATGTCACCACCGCGCGCGCCAAGGGGCTCACCGAGCGGCAGATCACCTTCCGCCACGTGTTCCGCAACGCGTTGCTGCCGGTGGTCACCATGGCCGGCGTCCAGGTCGGCGGACTGCTCGGTGGCTCGGTGGTGGTCGAGAGCGTGTTCGCGTGGCCAGGCCTCGGGCAGCTCGCCTTCGAGGCGCTGTTCTCGCGCGACTACAATCTGTTGCTCGGCATCTTCTTCATGTCGGCCTGCCTGGTGGTGCTGGTCAACATCGTGGTCGACATCGTCTACGTGCTGCTCGACCCGCGCATCAAGGTGGGGACGTGAAGTCGTTCTGGGCCAGATTCCTCGGCAACCCGCGGGTGCTGGCCGGGATCGCGTGGCTGCTGGTGGTGGCGGTGGTGGCGGTGTTCGCGCCGCTGCTCGCCCCGGTGGATCCCTTCGAGATCGTCGACAAGCCCTTCCTGGTCCCGTCGGGTGACCACCTGTTCGGCACCGACTCGCTCGGTCGTAGCATCTGGGCCGGGCTCGCGCACGGGGCGCGGACCACGCTCATCATCGCCATCGTGGCGACGTTGTCGGCGGTCGCCTTCGGCGCCGTGGTCGGGGCGCTGGCGGGATACCACGGTGGGCTGGTCGACGACGCGCTGATGCGCATCACCGAGTTCTTCCAGACCATCCCCTCCTTCATCTTCGCCATCGTGCTGGTCGCGATTCTGGCGCCGTCCGCGACCAGCCTCGTCGTCGCCATCGCGGTGGTGAGCTGGCCACCGATCGCGCGCGTGGTGCGTGGCGAGGTGCTGTCGGTGAAGTCACGGGAGTTCGTGCAGGCGGCGGTCATCGCGGGTCAGGGCGACACCGCGATCCTGCTCAGGCAGGTGATCCCGAATACCCTCTCGCCGCTCATCGTCACCGGCTCGCTGCTGGTCGCGACCGCGATTCTCACCGAGAGCGCGCTCTCGTTCCTCGGGCTCGGGGCGCCGAACCTGATGAGCTGGGGCTTCATGGTCGGGGCCGGACGGAGCTTTCTGCGCGATGCCTGGTGGCTGGTCACCATCCCCGGGGTGGCGATCCTGCTGACGGTGCTCGCCATCAACCTCGTCGGAGAGGGGCTGAACGACGCGTTGAACCCGAGGCTCGCCGACGTATGAGCGCGCCGAGCACGCAGCCGACGGACGCCGCGCCGGTGTTGTCGATCGACGGGCTCACCGTCGCGCTTCCCGCCTGGTCGGACCGCCCGCACGCGGTCGAGAACCTCTCGATTCAGATCCGGCGCAACGAGGTGCTCTGCGTCGTCGGTGAGTCCGGCTCCGGGAAGTCGGTGATGGCGAAGTCGATCCTCGGCCTGCTCCCCGCGCCGCACGTGCGGGTGACCGCCGGACGGATCGCGTTCGAGGGCGAGGACCTGCTGCAGGTCGCGCCCGAGCGCCTGCGCGCGGTGCGCTCCGGACGCATCTCGATGATCTTCCAGGAGCCGATGGTCGCGCTGAATCCCCTGATGAAGGTCGGGCGGCAGGTCGACGAGGTGCTCCAGGTTCACACCGATCTGTCGGCCCGCGCGCGTCGCGAGCGGGTGCTGGGCCTGTTCGACGACGTCCACCTCCCGGAGCCGGCGCGGATCCACGGCAGCTACCCACACCAGCTCTCCGGCGGGCAGCGCCAGCGGGTGATGATCGCGATGGCACTCGCGCTCGAGCCCGCGCTCATCATCGCCGACGAGCCGACCACCGCGCTCGACGTCACCACCCAGGCACAAATCCTGTCGTTGTTGAAGGAGCTCCAGGGCAAGCACGGGACCGCGGTGCTGTTCATCACCCACGATTTCGGGGTGGTGGCGGAGATCGCCGACCGGGTGGCGGTGATGCGTCACGGGCGGCTGATCGAGCAGGGCGACAGCGCGCCGGTGCTGCGCGCGCCGCGCGAGCCCTACACCCGCGACCTGGTGGCGGCGGTGCCGAGCCTCATCCCGCGCCATCCGGATCCGGCCGCGGTCGACGACCACGTGCTGGCAGTGCGCGCGCTCAGCAAGACCTACGGTGGGCGCTCGTCGTTCCTCGGCGTGCGCTCGCGCGGGGTCGAGGCGGTGCGCTCGGTGAGCCTCGAGGTGCCGCGCGGGCGCTCGGTGGCGCTGGTCGGGGAGTCGGGGTCGGGCAAGTCCACACTGGCGCGCTGCATCGTGGGGCTGGAGCAACCGGACTCGGGCGCGATCCTGCTCGACGGCCAGGACATCGCCGGCCTCTCGCGCGCTGCGCTACGGCCCTACCGTCACCTGGTGCAGATGGTGTTCCAGGATCCGTTCGCCTCGCTCAACCCGCGCCAGCGCGTCGGCGACATCATCGCGCTGGGGCCGACGCTTCGCGGCGTGCCGCGTGACGTGGCGTGGGATCGTGCGCGCGAGCTGCTCGACATGGTCGGCCTGCAACGCGAGGCGGTGGGGCGGTTCCCGCACGAGTTCTCGGGCGGGCAGCGTCAACGCATCGGCATCGCGCGGGCGCTGGCGATGGATCCGAAGCTCATCATCGCCGACGAGCCGGTCTCCGCGCTCGACGTCTCGGTGCAGAAGCAGGTGCTCGATCTGCTCGACGAGCTACGCCTCGAGCTCGGTCTGTCGATGCTGTTCATCACCCACGATCTTCGGGTCGCGGCCCACGTCTGCGAGGAGATCGCGGTGATGCGTCGGGGCGAGATCGTCGAGCGCGGGTCGACTGCGCGCATCTTCGCAGCGCCGGCGCACGAGTACACGCGCGCGCTGCTCGACAGCGTTCCGGGGAAGGGCTGGGAGCACTGAGCGGCCCGCCCGGGGACTGGCTCGCACGCAGCGCGTGCCGGTCCCCGGACGCGGCCGGGGTCTGGCTCCGCCGGGAGGCGGTGCCTGCTCCCTTCGGTCAGATCTCGCGCGTCGCGGTCTCGATCAGCTCGATCTTGTAGCCGTCCGGATCCTCGACGAAGGCGATGATCGTCTTGCCGCCCTTCACCGGTCCCGGCTCGCGCGTGACCTTGCCCCCGGCGGCGCGGATGCGCTCACAGGTGGCGGCGACATCGTCGACACCGAGCGCGATGTGGCCGTAGGCCGAGCCGAGGTCGTACTCCGACACGCCGTGGTTGTAGGTCAGCTCGAGCTCGGACTGGCCACTCTTGTTGCCACCGCCGAAGGCGACGAAGGCGAGCGAGTACTTCTGCTCGGGGCGCTCGGTGGTGCGCAGCAGCTCCATGCCGACGACCTTGGTGTAGAAGTCGATGGAGCGTTGCAGATCACCGACCCGCAGCATGGTGTGTAGGAGTTGCATCCGAGGTCTCCAGGCAAGGGGAACTTGTCAGGTGCGCGCCGAGCACCGGTGGGACCGCGCGCTCGGGCGCCGAGCCGGCGGAATCGATGCGCGAGCCCGACCGTCCGGCGGCGGGTACTTTACACGAAGCCCGCCGCCGGATTCCCCGCTGCCTGGTGCTCGAGCATGTTGCCCTGGAGGCTCGTCGGAAGGCGGGCTACAACGCCGCGGCGTTGCCCGGCATGACCCGGAAACGGACCTCGCCGCTGCGACCACGGCCGGTGGCGGTGACCACGTCGCCGTCGCGGTACATGGTTCCGCCGCAGATGGTCTCACCAGCCCAACGGTGCTCGCAGAAGTTTCCGTCGCCGTCGACCCACCATGCGACCTCGCGCACGTCGGCGCCGATCTTCATCACCTTGCGCCCGTCCGGCGCGTAGTAGGCCTGCCAGCGCCCGGTCACCTCCTCGATCGTGTTCCCCCCGAGCATGGCGGTGATTGCCCTGCCCTCGACCGGGGTTCCGGCGGGCACCGCGCCGGTCGAGTCGTCGCCGGATCGCTCGGCCGCCGCCTGGCAGCCGGCGAGGGTGGCGACCACCAGCGCCGCGAGCGTCGTCTGCAGGATTCGCATCTTCGGTCTCCTCGTCATGGTCCGGTTGTCGCTCCGGTGCACTGCGACCACACCCCACTCGGGTCTGCGCATCGCTGCCGGGCGAGGGCGTATCCTGACCACTCCGACCCGGTGGCCAATCGGGGTCGGAATCGGAATCCGAGACTGCGCGCCCGCAGGGGTGTCGCCGGAGGAGGCAAGCGGTGGTCGACTCGGAGCACGACGGGCCCCTCGCCATCGGCTGCGTCGCGGTGCCTGGCGGGGGATGGCTGGGCATCGCGCCGTGCCCCGGTCGCAATCACCTCGACGCGGCGGGTCACCGCTGGCAGCGTCGCCTCGAGCGAGACCTCGCGCGCATCGCGCAATGGGGTGCGCGTGCGGTGGTCAGCCTGGTCGAGACCGACGAGCTCGCGGCGTTGGGCGTCCCCGAGCTTGGCGCCGTGACCCGCAGCCTCGGGCTCGACTGGTATCACCTGCCGATTCCCGACATGCATCCGCCCGGGGCCGCGTTCGACATCGCCTGGGCGCGGCACGGGTCGGCGGTGCTCGATCACCTGCGTGCCGGAGAGCGGGTGCTGGTGCACTGTGCCGGTGGGCTCGGCCGCAGCGGCACCCTGGTGGCCAAGCTGCTGGTCGCCTTCGGGTCAGCGCCGGACGACGCGATCCGCGAGGTGCGGCGGGCGCGTCCCGGGGCGATCGAGACGGCGGCCCAGGCCGATTACGTGGCCAGCGGGCCCGGGCTCGGCGCGCCGGCGAGGGGCTGAGGCGACGCGTCCCGCCGCCGCGGCACCATCGCGGTGACCGCGGGCTCTCAGTACCAGATTCCGTGTGCGTGCCAGCGTGGCCGGCGTGCCACCGGCGGATGGGCGAGCCCTGCCCTCGGGTCGACGCCGCGCGCTTCCAGTGCCGGCACCGGGCTCGACTCCAGCGCGAGCAGTCGGCGCACCCGCTCCTCGGTCGGCGGGTGGGTGCGCAGCAGGGAGGGATCCGGCACCCGCCGGCCGGGGAACAGAATCTGCTCGACGAAACGACCCTGGTAGCGCTCCATGCGAGCGAGCGCCGAGGCGAGCCCTCGGGGATCGCCGGTGAGCGCGACCGCGCCGAGGTCGGCGTCGTACTCGCGGGTGCGCGAGAGCGCGAGCTGCATCAGGCCGGTGACCAACGGTGCGAGCACCAGCACCAGCACCACCCACCAGCTCACCGCCACCGTACCGAGCAGCATCAGCGGCAAGTTCACCAGCACCAGCAGCTGACCCGCGGTCGCGAACAGGCTGGTGAGTCGGCTGAGCAGGTCGGCGAGGCCCATGATCCACATGTCGTTGTGGCGCACGTGACTCACCTCGTGGGCGAGCACGCCGATCACCTCGCGCGGCGCGAGCGTGCGCAGCAAGCCGTCCGTGACCGCGATGGCGCAGGAATCGCGCGAGCCGACCGCGAACGCGTTGAGCATCCGGCTCGGCACGTGGAAGAGCGCCGGGGGGCGCTCGAGCCCCGCGCGCTCGGCCAGCACGGAGAGCACGTGGTGCAGATCCGGCGCGGCGCGAGGGCCCACCGCGCGTGCGCCGTAGAGCCGCAGGACCAGCCCCGGCGAGAGCCCCGGGTTGAAGGCGACCAGAGCCGCGCCGCCACCCAGCGCCCAAAGCACGCCGACCGACCCGGCCACCACGTATCCGAGCGCGCTCAGCATCGCCGCCATCGAGGCGAGCAGAAGCAGCGACTGCATCGCATTGATCCAACGGTGCCGCTGCCAGACGTCGGGTTCCATGGGCGACCTCGGAGTCGGCGGCGACATTACCACCGTGGCGAGGCGGCGGCGGTTGCTGGCATCGACCGGCAAAGCTGCTACCGTCTCGGCGGCGAGGTCGGAGGAGCGCACAGATGATCGTCGTCCAACCCACTCTGCGACTGGCCGATCCGCACATCTGCTCCGACGACCGCGACCGCCTCGCGGTGCACGGGGCACTGCTCGACGCGCTGGTGCGGCGCGACGCCGCCGGGCGTCTCGCCCCGGCCCTGGCGGCTGGCTGGACGGTCGGGTCGGACGCCCGGACCTGGACCTTTCGATTGCGACCAGACGTCGCCTTCCACGACGGCACTCCGCTCACCGCGCGCGCGGTCGTCGCCTCGCTGCGCCGCGCCTGCGATCCGGCGGTGGGCGGTGAGCTCGGCACCGAGGGCGTGTGGGCCAGCTACCTCGGTGACGCCGAGCTGGTCGCCACCGACGACCACACGGTGCGCATCGTGTGCGGGCGGCCGATGGCCGACTTGCTCGAGCTGCTCGTCGACATTCCGGTCCTCGCCGAGTCGGCGTTGTCCGGCGGGTCCGCCCCGAGTGCCGCGGTGGGCACCGGCCCCTACCGGCTGGTCGCGCGCGACGAGGCGAGCGTGACTCTCGAGGGCTTCGCACGCGCGACGGTGCGCCACCCGACGCGGGACCGCCTGGTCTTCCGGGCCGAGCCCGATGCCGGGCGTCGCCTCGATGCGGTACGCCGCGGCGCGGCCGACGTCGCCACCGCGCTTGCGGCCGCCTCGGCGCGGCATGCGACCGCCGACGGCCTCGCCGTCGTCTCGCAGCTGCGCCATCTCTGCGTCGCCTTCCTGTTCGACGCGCGCGAGGGTGCCGGCGCCAATCGCATGCTGCGTCGGGCGGTGAACCATGCCGCCGACGTCTCGCGGATGATCGCGCGCTGCCTCGACGGCGCCGGCCAGCGCCTCAACGGTCCACTCACCCCGCGCCACCTCGGCTGTGACCCGCGGATCGCCCCCTACGCCCACGAGCCGGACCGCGCCCGTGCGCTCCTCGACCGGGCCGGCGCGCCCGAGCGGCTGGTGGTGGACGTCCCCACGCGGCTTCCCGACGAGGCGCCGCGGCTCGGTGAGCTCCTGGCCGAGGATCTGGCGGCGGTGGGCCTCGAGGTGGTGCTCCGCCGATTCGAGGACCGGCCGGCCTACGCGGAGATGGTGAAGGCGAAGCGAATCGACGACCTGTGTTGCTTCGACTCGAGTCCGTTGTCGACCTACCGCGTCCTGCGCGAGAAGCTCGACGCCACGGTGGCGGGCCCCTGGTGGCAGGGCTACGCCAGCGAGGAGGTGAGCGATCTGCTGGCGCTCGCGAGCCGGACAGTGGACGACGTCGCGCGGCGGGCGGTCTACCACCGTGCGTATCGCCGGCTGCACGACGACGCGCCGTGGCTGTTCCTCTATCGACCGACGGCGTTCTGGGTGCTCGGTCGAGGCGCCGAGGGGGTCGGCGTCACTGCGCAGGGTCTCGTCCACGCCGATCGCGGCACCGCTCGGCTTCACCGGGCGCTCGGCTGACTGGCGTCAAACCGCCGCCCGGCCCGACGTGGTGTGGTGCCGGTCTCGGACCTTGCCCCGCCGAGAGCGCATCGATCGAGCGAGGTAGTCGTGAACCAGGCCATCGCCGCCCGGCTCCGCGAGGCCGCAGCCCTGTTGGAGGCGCAGGACGCCGAGCCGTTTCGCGCGCAGGCCTTTCGCCGCGCCGCCGACACCGTGGACGGCCTCGTCGAGAGCGTCGCCGACATCCTCGCCCGTGAGGGGCCCGACGGGCTCCAGCGATTGCCCGGCATCGGCCGTGGAATCGCCGCGGCCATCGCCGAGATGGCGGTCACCGGACGCTGGTCGCGCCTCGAGCGGCTGCGCGGCGACCTCGACCCGGTGCACCTGCTGGCCACCGTCCCCGGTCTCGGCCCGAAGCTCGCCGCGCGCATTCACGACGCACTCCACGTCGACACGCTGGAGGGACTGGAGGCCGCGGCGCACGACGGTCGACTCGAGCAGGTGCCCGGAATCGGGGCGCGCCGAGCACAGGCCGTGCGCGCCGTGCTGGGGACACTGCTCGCGCGGATCCGCGGTCCGCGCCGCCCGCCGGGTGGCGCTCCGCCCGTGCGGGTGCTGCTCGAGGTCGACCGCGAGTACCGCGAGCGGGCTGCGCGCGGTGAGCTCGCCACCATCGCGCCGAAGCGGTTCAACCCGAGCGGCGAGCGCTGGCTGCCGGTGTTGCACACCACCCGCGGCGAGTGGCACTTCACGGTGCTCTTCTCGAACACCGCGCGTGCGCACGAGCTGGGCCGAACCCGCGATTGGGTGGTCGTCTACCACGACGATGGCGACCACCACGAGGGCCAGTGCACGGTCGTCACCGAGATCCGCGGTGCGCTGGCCGGGCGGCGTGTGGTGCGCGGGCGCGAGGCCGAATGCCTCGCCATGGTCGCCGATGGCGACGACGCCACGTAGCGGCGGTCTGCGGCTGCGCTACCATCGCGTATCTGTCTCGGCGAGGACCGACCCGTGGCATCGGATACGCGCATCGCTTCCTCCGTCGACTACGAGCGCGACGGCAAGCAGATCGGCTGGCTGGCCCTCCCGCTCTCGGTCACCCGCTCCGCCTACGGCAATCTGATGCTCCCGATCTGCGTGGTGAAGCACGGCAGCGGTCCCACCGCTCTGCTCATGGCCGGCAACCACGGCGACGAGTACGAGGGGCAGATCGCGCTCAACAAGCTGATCCGCTCGATCGACCCGGCGCGCGTCGAGGGCCGGGTGATCATCCTGCCGGCGGCGAACCTCCCCGCCGCGTTGGCCGGCACCCGCGTCTCGCCGCTCGACGATCGCAACATGAACCGTGTCTTCCCGGGCGATCCCGACGGCACCCCGACCGAGCAAATCGCCCACTACATCGACTCGGTGCTGTTCCCGATGGCCGACGCCTTCGCCGACTTCCACTCCGGCGGTGGCTCGCTGGACTTCAGCCCCTGGTGTGGCTTCAACACCACCACCGGGGTGTCGCGGGCGGTGCTCGATCGGACGGTCGAGCTGGCGCGCGCGGTGGGGGCTCCGCTCACCATCAATTTCGGCGAGGACCTCGACACCCGAGTGGCGGCGATCGCCGCGCTACGTCGTGGCGTGCCCAATGTCGGTGGCGAGTTCGGTGGTGGCGGGAGCGTCGCGGTGGAGGGTATTCGCATCGTCGAGCGCGGCATCACCAATCTGCTGGCCACCCTCGGCATCATGGGCGAGCCCCCGGCGGCGCCGCCGCCCACCCGCCTGATGACCGTCCCGGGGCCGGAGTACTTCGTGCTCGCGCCGGAGCCGGGGCTGTTCGAGCCGTTCGTCGAGATCGGCGAGACGGTGGCCGACGACCAGCCGGCGGGGCAGGTGGTCTTCGTCGACAATCCCGCCCGCGAGCCGGTGCCGGTGCGCTTCGACGCCGGCGGGCTGGTGATCTGCAAGCGCCACCCCGGTCGCGTGGAGCGCGGCGACTGCCTCTATCATCTGGCCGTCGACTGGGACGGCCAGATCGGTGACGGCGCCCAGCGACTGAACTGAGGAC
The DNA here is from genome assembly GCA_024234875.1 of Ectothiorhodospiraceae bacterium. GTDB lineage: Bacteria > Pseudomonadota > Gammaproteobacteria > HK1 > HK1 > JACKNM01. The sequence goes on from JACKNM010000012.1 coordinate 81,127, forward strand.
CCACCCGATGACCGATGCGCTGCACTACCAGACCATCACCGAGATCGCCCCGCGCATCCGCTCGGGCGCGCTGACCTCGGTCGAGCTCACCGAGGCCCAGCTCGCCCGCATCGACGCGCTCGACGGGCGGCTCAAGGCCTACGCCACGGTGACGGCCGACCACGCTCGTGCCCAGGCGCGCGCGGCCGACGCCGAGATCGCGGCCGGCCGCTATCGTGGTCCGCTGCACGGGGTGCCGATCGCGGTCAAGGATCTCTGCTTCACCCGCGGCGTGCGCACCATGGGCGGCAGCGCGGTGTTCGCCGACCACGTGCCCGACTTCGACGCCACCGTGGTCCGCCGGCTCGCCGCCGCCGGCGCGGTTCTTCTCGGCAAGCTGAACCTCACCGAGGGCGCGATGGCCGGGTACAACCCCAAGCTCGACGTGCCCGAGAACCCCTGGAAGGCGAGCCACTGGTCGGGCGCGTCGTCGAGTGGCTCCGGTTGCGCGACCGCGGCCGGGCTCGCCTACGCGACGCTCGGCAGCGACACCGGCGGCTCGATCCGTCATCCCGCCGCGGTCTGCGGCACGGTGGGGCTCAAGCCCACCTGGGGGCGGGTGTCGCGTCACGGGGTGATGGATCTCGCGGCGTCGCTCGACCACGTCGGGCCGCTGACCCGCTCGGCCGCCGACGCAGGGCTCGTGATGCAGGCGATCTCCGGGCGCGATGCGAGCGACCCGACGTCGCTGCCCGACCCGGTGCCCGATTTCCTGGCCGGGCTCGACGCCGGGGTGGCCGGCCTTCGCATCGGCCACGACGAGCGCTACACCCACGAGGACATGGCGCCCGACTTCGCCGCCGCCGTCGCCGACGCGGTGCGCGTGCTCGAGCGCCTCGGCGCGACCATCGTGCCGGTGACCATGCCGGCGCGTCTGCGCGAGTACATGACCGCCTGGCCGGTGCTCTGCGCCTCGGAGGCCGCGGCCGCGCACGTCGCGACCTATCCGTCACGCGCCGACGACTACGGCCCGTGGTTCCGGCAATGGCTCGCCAACGGTGCCGCGCATACCGCGGTGGAGTACGCACGCGCGCAAGAGCTGCGCGCCGCTTGCGTCGGTGACCTGCGCCAGGTGATGCACGGCATCGATCTGCTCGCCTGCCCGTCGACCGCCCGCGCCGCCTATCCGGTGACCCCGGAGATGATGTACGGCCCGATCCCGAAGGACCGCGACCCGTGGCTGTCGCGGTTCACCGTGCCGACCGACTACGCGGGGATGCCCACGATCTCGCTCCCCTGCGGTCTCGACCGCGCCGGGCTGCCGCTCAGCCTCCAGCTCGTCGGCCACCACCTCGCCGAGGCGCTGTTGGTGCGCGCGGGCCACGCCTTCGAGCGGGCGACCGACTTCCACACCCTGCACCCGCCGGTGTGAGCGCGGCGGGGAGGAGCACGCGATGACCATCCGCCACGTCCGTGCCGGCGTCCTCGACGTCGCCTACCTCGAGCACGGCGACCCGGCCGGCGTGCCGGTGATCCTGCTCCACGGCTTCCCCTACGACGTCCACGCCTACGACGAGGTCGCGCCGGTGCTCGCCGCGGCCGGGCATCGGGTGCTGGTGCCCTATCTGCGCGGCTACGGGCCGACGCGGTTCGTCAGCGCCGACACCCCGCGCTCGGGCCAGCAGGCGGTGCTCGCCCACGACCTGCTGGCCCTGCTCGACGCGCTCGGCATCGAGCGCGCGCTGCTCGGCGGTTACGACTGGGGTGGGCGGGCCGCGTGCATCGTGAGCGCGCTGTGGCCCGAGCGGGTGATCGGCCTCGCCACCTGCAACGGCTACAACCTCCAGCACATCCCGAGCGCCAACCGCCCGGCGTCGCCCGAGAACGAGTGCCGGTACTGGTACCAGTACTACTTCCACTGCGAGCGCGGCCGCGCCGGGCTCGCTGCGAATCGCGCGGCGCTCACCCGCTTGCTGTGGACGATGTGGTCGCCCAACTGGTCGTTCGACGACGCGACCTTCGAGCGCACCGCGGCGTCGTTCGACAACCCGGACTTCGTCGAGGTGGTGATCCACTCCTACCGGCACCGATACGGGCTGGTCGCCGGCGACCCGACGGTGGAGGAGACGGAGCGGCGTCTGGAGGCGCAGCCGACCATCTCGGTGCCGACGATCTCGCTCGACGGACTCGGTGACGGGGTGATGGCGATCGGCGGCACGGCCGGTCACGCGCGGCACTTCACCGGCCGCTTCGAATACCGCACGGTACCGCGCGTCGGCCACAACCTGCCGCAGGAGGCGCCGCGCGAGTTCGCGCGGGCGCTGCTCGATCTCGCGCGCGGCTGAGCCCCGCGCGGCCAGCGCACGGGGTCAGTCCGGTCCCAGCAACTGCTCGATCAGCACCGGGATGAAGCCCTCGATGCTGGTCGGCGCCGGCGGCTCGGGCACCACGATGGTGGTGCGCACGCAGTCGTAGGTCTCGGCGATGCGTGGCCCGGTGTCGACGACCTCGAAGTCGCCCACCGCGACGTCGCGCGCGCCCGGGGTGAGGTCGAAGACCCGGGAGCCGATCCCGAGGTCCGTCCACTTGGCGGTGGTGTAGCGATCGCTCTCGGCGGTGAGCGCGATGTTGCCGCCGTCGGCGAGCACGATGCCGTAGCGCTTGAACGTGTTGAGGATCACCCGCGCGGCGGGTGAGTACCCGTCGAGCGGGAAGTCCGCCCGTAGCCGCAGGCGTGCGCCGTAGGGCACCGACCCGACCGGACCCGACGGTGCGCCGGCGTGGCTCGCCGGTCGGACGTAGAGGCGGCCCGCGACACCGCCGAGCGTCGCGTCGCTCGCCATCCGGGCGTTGGGGAGGATGAAGCGCACCGCGTGACCGATGTCGCCGCCGCCGGTCGCGTCGGTGGCGAGCGCCGCGGCCACCTCGTCGGCGTTGAACAGCAGCGGGGCGATCGGCAGGCCGGCGGCGTCGGCGCTGGTGCAGTGGTCACCGCGGCCCTCGGGCGGGTAGAGGCCGTCGAGATACCAGGTCGCCAGGCATTCGGCCTCGATCTGGTCTGCCCCGGTCGCGCGCGCCCGGTAGAGCTCGTACAGCGTTCGACCGTCGACCACCAGCAGGTGGCAGTCGGCGCCGAGGTTGTCGCAGTCGAGCCCGGTCTCGCCCTCGATGGCGGCGTCGAGCGGGACCGGCACCTCGGTTCCCGGTGCGTCGCAGTCGGGGCTGAAGTAGCCACCGCCCGGGAGGGTCGTGAGGACGCGCCGTGGAGCGCCCGGCGCGGCGTGCACCACGTGCAGGCTGAAGTCGATCTGCATCCGTCCGACGCCGAATCCACCGAGCCCGGCGAGCGTCGCGATCATGGTGGCGGAGTCGGGGTGGAGCGTGGCGTCGACCACGCTCTGATTCCACGGCACGGCCGTGGCGAAGCGCGGGAGCGGCTCGGCGTCCGCGCCGAGCGCGACCACCATCGCGAGTGTCGCGAGCGCAGCCCGGCTGCCGTGGCCCCGGTTCCCCGGGGCTGTCCCGTCCTGGTGTACACGTTCCACGGTGCGACCTCCGCGCGGTGGCGACCGGCCCGATTGTGGGCGTGAGGGCCGGGCGCTGTCACGCCTGCGGGTGCACCGGGCCGCGCGGTTGCGGGATGTGCACCGCGCGCGCCGGTCACCGATAATCCGCGGTCTGCATCGCGAGCGGCGGCCCTCGCACACCACCATCGGAGGGCGCGATGCCCGAGTCATCCCCCCACGCGCCCGCGCCGGAGCCTGGCCCCGCCGCCTCCACCACCCCGCCACGCGTGCCCCCGCCGTTGCTGGTGCTGACGGCGATCGTCTCGATCCAGGTCGGCACCGCGCTCGCCTCGGGGCTCTTCCCCGCGCTCGGTGCGCTCGGCACCGTCGCCTGGCGCATCGCCATCGCCGCGCTGGTCCTGCTGGCGGTGGTGCGTCCTCGTGTGCTCGTCCCGAGTCGCCGGCAGGTCGGTCTCCTGCTGCTGTTCGGAGTCGTAATCGCATCGATGAACGCGCTCTTCTACCTCGCCGTCGACCGGCTGCCGCTGGGGGTGGTGGTGGCGGTCGAGTTCCTCGGCCCGCTCGGGCTGGGGGCGGTGATGTCCCGGCGCAACGTCGAGCGACTGTGGGTCGCGTTGGCGCTGCTCGGGGTCGCGCTGCTCGCGCCCTTCTCGGGCACCGGCTACGACCCCGTCGGGCTCGCCTTCGCCGCCGGTGCGGGACTCGGTTGGGCCGGGTTCGTGCTGCTCAGCGCGCGGGTCGCGGGCGCCTTCGACGGCGCCACCGGGTTGGCTCTCGGGATGACGGTCGCGGCGCTGGTGCTGGCGCCGCTCGCGTGGTCACCGGCGGGGACCCTGCTCGCCGACCCGGCGCTCATCGCGGCGACGGTCGCCGTCGCCCTGCTCTCGACCGCGATCCCGTTCTCGCTCGAGTTCCATGCGCTGAAGCGGCTCTCGGCCACCGCCTACGGGGTGCTGATCGCGCTCGAGCCGGCGGTGGCGGCGGTGGTCGGCGCGATCATGCTCGGCGAGCGGCTCGAGGCTCGCGGGCTCGCCGCCGTCGTCTGTGTCACCGTCGCCGCGCTCGGTGTCACGCTGACGCGTGAGCGCTCCCGACCGACGCGCTGAGCGGGGCCGGTTGGTCGCCCCGCGGTCGGTCTCTATACTCGTGCCTTCGCCCGCGTGAGGAGCTTCCGCCCGTGTCCGATGCCGCCGCTGCCGCCGCCGTGCTCGCCCCGAACGGGATCTTGCGGGCTGGAATCAACCTCTCGAACTTCCTGCTGGTGACCGGGCGCAGCCCGTCCGGCGATCCCGAGGGCGTGTCCCCCGACATGGCGCGCACGCTCGCCGAGCGCCTCGGCGTCGCGCTGAAGCTGGTGCCGTACGAGTCGCCGGGGAAGGTGGCGGACGCCGCCACCGAGGACCAGTGGGACATCGCCAACATCGCCGACGAGCCGGCCCGCGCCGAGACCATCGCCTTCACCGGCGCCTACGTCGAGATCCAGGCCACCTACCTGGTGCCGGCCGGCTCACCGATCCTGCGCGTCGAGGACGTGGATCGCCCGGGCGTGCGCATCGCGGTCTCCGCGCGCAGCGCCTACGATCTGTGGCTCGAGCGCAACATCGAGCACGCCGAGCTGGTGCGCGCCAACGGCATCGACGCGTCCTACCAGCTCTTCGTCGATCAGAAGCTCGAGGCGCTCGCCGGGCTGCGGCCGCGGCTGATCGACGACGTCAAGCGCCTGCCCGGATCGCGGATGCTCGACGGCCGCTTCATGGCGGTGCAGCAGGCGATGGGCACGACCAAGGCCAAGGCGGCGGCGTTGCCGTTCCTGCGCGCGTTCGTCGAGGAGGCGAAGGCGAGCGGACTGGTGCAGCGGCTGATCGAAAAGCACGGCGCGGACGGGCTGAGCGTCGCCCCGCCGGCCTGATCCGACCGGCGCCCGGCGACGCCCGTAGCCTGGATGGCGCGAGGCCCAATCCAGGATCCCCACCGACTCGCCGCGCGCTCGACGATGCCGGAGCCTCGGCCCGCGCTCAGCGCCGACCCAGGCTCCGCGCCGCGCGCTCGTAACCGAGCGCGATCATCTCCTCGGCGCGGTCGAACTCCATCAGGCCGCAGGCGTTGCGTGGGATCTCGACGGTCACGTCCGGCGGATAGGCGGCGAGCTTGAGCCGGGCGATGGTGCCCTGCATGGCGTCGAACGCCTGGTGGGCGATGTCGTAGGCGCTCCAGTCGTCGTCGCGGCGATTACCCACGGTCTCGCGCAATCGCGAGATGAAGCGGTCGACGTGGTCGCGCAACGAATCGGCCTCGGCACTCGGTGCCGGCGCGCGGCGCTCGATCTCGTGCGAGCCGTCGACCGCGCCACCGAGGTTGACCGCCACCGTGAGCTCCGTCTCGTCGCCGAAGGTCGGCGCGATCGGGACCGGGTTCAGCACCCCGCCGTCGACCAGCTTCGCGCCGTTGCGCTCGACCGGCGTGAAGAACATCGGCAGCGAGATCGACGCGCGGATGGCGTCGAAGAGCGGGCCGGAGCGAATCCAGACCTCCTTCTGCTCCGGTAGCTCGCAGGCCACGGCGGTGAACGGGATCGGCAGATCCTCGATGCGTGCCTGGCCGACCAGCTCGGTGAGGGTGCCGATCACCCGGTCGCCCTTGACCAGCCCGGCGCGGTTCCACGAGAGGTCGATCAGCGACACCACCTCGACCATGGTGATCGCGCGCGCCCAGCGCTCGTACTCGTCGAGCTTGCCGGCGGCGTGCACGCCGCCGACCAGGGCACCCATCGAGCAGCCGACCACCGACCGGATCCGATAGCCGTGCTCCTCGAGCCAGCGAATGACGCCGATGTGGGCGAGGCCGCGCGCGCCGCCACTGCCGAGCACGAGAGAGACGGTCGGGCCGGAATCGGACTTGGGCATCGCGGGCTCACCTCGCCAGCACCGGGCGATGGTACCAGCTCGGCTCCAGACGGCGAGGCGGCCTACCAGCGTAGATTGACGTTCTTCACCCGCGTGTAGCTCATCAGCTCCTCGAAGCACTCCTCGCGACCGATGCCGCTGTGCTTCCACCCGCCGTAGGGCGCACCGAGATAGCGCCCGCTCGAGTTGATCCAGACGTAGCCGGCCTCGACGCGGTCGGCGGTCTCCATCGCCCGATCGAGATCGTTGGTGACGATCGAGGCGGTCAGCCCGTAGACCAGCCCGTTGGCGCGCTCGAGCATCGCCTCGTAGTCCGACCAGGTGAGCACCGACATCACCGGCCCGAAGATCTCCTCGCGGGCGATCCGCATCGAGTCGTCGACGGCGTCGAACACCGTGGGGGCGAGGAAGTGGCCGTTGGCGAGCTCCGGGTCGTCTGGGGGGCCACCGCCGGTGAGCAGGCGCGCGCCCTCGCGCCGGCCAGCGTCGACGAACTCCATCACCCGGTCGAGCTGGCGCTTCGAGACGATGGGTCCGACCTCCTTGTCGGCCAGCCACGGAAAGCCGACTGGCAGGGCCTCGACCTCGGCGACGAGCGCCTCGACGACCGCGTCGTGCAGCGACTCGTGGACGAAGACCCGCGAGGTGGAGCTGCACGACTGGCCCTGGCGATTCATGTTCATCCCCTTCACCGCCGCCTTCGCCGCCTTCGCGGGATCGGCGTCGGGGAAGATGATGATCGGGTTCTTGCCGCCGAGCTCCAGCGTCACCTCCTTGAGCCCTTCCGCCGCCTCGCGCGCGATGATGCGACCGGTCTCGACCGAGCCGACGAAGCCGATGCGCTCGACCAGAGGATGGCGCACCATCGCCGAGCCGGTCGCGCCGCCACCGGTGACGACGTTGATCACGCCGGGTGGCATGACCCCCTCGCAGAGCTCGGCGAAGCGCAGACTCGACAGCGGCGCCTGCTCCGGGCCCTTGACCACCACCGTGTTGCCGGCGGCGAGCGCGGCGGCTGCTTTCTCGGCGCAGAACCGGAACGGGTGGTTGAAGGGATTGATCTTCGCCACCACGCCGTAGGGCTGGCGCCGGGTGAAGTTCATGTGCCGCGCGCCCTGGGAGGACGTCTCGCCCTTGATCTCGGTGACCAGGCCGGCGAAGTAGCGCAGCGTCTCCACCGTCCAGTCGACGTCGCCGACCATCCCGGCCAACGCATTGCCGGAATCGACGCAGTCCATGAGCCCGAGCTCGTCGCGGTGCGCGTGCAGCCGGTCGGCCAGTGCCTCGAGGTGGCCGGCACGCTCGCGCGCGGGCATTCGCCCCCAGTCGCGCTCGAAGGCGGCGCGCGCGGCACGCACCGCGCGGTCGACATCGGCCTCGCCGGCGAGCGGCACCTCGCCGAGATGCTCACCGGTCGACGGGTTGGTCGTCTCCATCCGACTGCCGTCGACGGCCTCCGACCACTCGCCGCCGATGTAGAGCCCGCGCGGGGTGAAGCCGAGTTGAGGTCCGATCATCGTCGTCTCCCGAATGCGAGGGCCAACTCGCCGGCCGGTGGCGTGGGTCGGGTCAGGGCACGATGGCCGCGCGCAGCACGCCGTGGCTCGCGGCCTTCTCGAATGCCTCGCCGAGCTGGTCGAGGCCGAACCGGGAGTCCACGATCTCACCGAACGGAAAGCGATCGCGGTTCGCCATCACGAAGTCCAGCGCCTGGATCAGGTGGCGCGGGTGGTAGTTGTGGATCCCCCGCAGCGTGATCCACTTGCGGATGAGGTCGTTGCCGTCGAGCTCGAAGGTCGATCCGGGATTGACCAGCCCGGCGAGGACGTAGCGCCCCCCGATGCGCAGCATCTCGATGCCGGAACGCACCACTGACGGCACGCCGCAGACCTCGAGCACCACGTCGGGGCCGTCGGGCGGCGCGGCTGCGCGGACCGTGCGGACCAGGTCGCGCTCGTCCATGCGTCCGACGTCGAGGACCAGATCGGCGCCGAAGCGTCGCGCCACCTCGAGTCTCGCCGGCACCGCGTCGAGCGCGATGACCCGGGCCGCGCCACGCGCCTTCGCGATCGCGCAGCCGTAGATCCCGAGCAGCCCGAGCCCCTGCACGACCACCGTCTCGCCCATCGCGATCGCCGCCGCCTCGGTGACCGAGATCATGGTGGCGACACCGCAGTTGAGCGGCGTCGCCTCCTCGTCGGTGAGCGCGTCCGGCAGTTTCAGGATGCCGGTGCCGGGGAGGATGTAGCAGTAGTCGGCGAAGCCGCCGAGGAAGTGCGGGTCGTCGTCGACCAGATCGTGGCCGTACTTGCGCAGCCCCGGCGCCTTCTGCGGCATGTCGTGGACGTCGCGGTACCACGACGGGCCGTCGCGGAAGTACTCGGTCCAGGTGACGCGATCTCCGACCGCGAGCGGGTCGCCCCGCATGTCGTGATCGACGCCCTGGCCGAGCTGCTCGACGACGCCGATGATCTCGTGGCCGAGGATGCCGGGGCATGGATTGGGGCGGTGGCCCTCGTAGGAGTGGATGTCGGAGCGGCAGATGGTCGACATCGTGATCCGCACCAGCACCTCGCCCGCGCGAGCGTCGCGCACCGGGTACTCGCGCACCTCGAACGGTGCATTCGGCTCGGCGTAGACCACCGCGCGGCCAGTCTTCGGCATGACGAAACCCTCCAGGCTCGGCAGGAACGATGCGGGCGTCAGACCGTCCCGTTCATCGCGTAGTCGAACACCTCGTAGCTGTGCAGCCGACGCTCCTCGGCGCGGCGCGCGTAGACCTCACCGATCGGACGGCTGAGGATGATCGGCACGTCCGCCTCGTAGAGGCTGCCGTGGGTGCGCAGGCGCTGGCCCTTGAGGCCGCTCAAGTCGTGGTCGACCGCGCGTGCGCCGACCACGGTGCGCGCGTCACCCATCACCGCGACGTCGCCCTCCGGCTCGAGCGGCAGGTCGAAGGCGCTCGCCACGCCGGTGCGCGACCAGACCTTCTCCAGGCCGGGGATGTCCCGGATCGCCTCGATCACCCGCTCGCCGTCGAGACCCTGGTGGCAGTAGACGCGGACGAATCCGCCGAGCGCGCCGTGATGCCCCACGAACGCGTCGGTGATCGGGCAGATGACGGTGCTGGTTCCGCGCCCGAACTCGGCATCCAGGATGTCCTGTAGCCAGACCACGCGCGGGCTGCCGTCGTCGTTGGTCTTCTCGCTCATGCCGTGGTCGGCGGTGAGCGCGACCGTCGCGCCGAGCGCCTCGAGCGCACCGAAGCGGGCGTCGAGGTCGCGGTAGAACTGGTCGGCCTCGGGGTGACCCGGGGCGAACGCGTGTTGGATGAAGTCGGTGAGCGACAGGAACAGGATGTCGGGGCGGCGGTTGCGTAGCAGCTCGATCCCCGCGTCGAGGACCAGCAGCGAGAGATCGGCGGAATACATGTCGGGCAGCGGGCGGTCGAGGAGTCCGAGCACGTCCTCGATGCCGTTCTCCGCCAGCGTGCATCGATCCGCGTGCTGGGAGGAGAAGCTGACCGAGCCGTTGGTCAGATCCATGTCCTTCTGGAGCTGCTTGCGCAGCTTGTCCTTGGCGGTGATCGAGACCACCTTCGCGCCGTGGCGCGAGAACTCGCTCATCACCGAGCGTACCCGCAGTAGCTCGGGGCCGGTCATGACCACCGGCTCGTTGGTCGCACGGTCGAGATAGAAGTTGCCCGAGATCCCGTGCACCGAGGCCGGCCGCCCGGTCACGATCGACATGTTGTTGGGGCAGGTGAAGCTCGGCATCGTGCCGTGGGCGACGTGGTAGAAGCCCTCACGCATGTAGCGCGCGATGTTCGGGATGATGCCGGCGGCCACCCCGTGCTCGATGTACTCGGGATCGCCGCCGTCGATGCACACCACGACCAGGGGGCGGTCGGGCCATCTGTAGGCGACGTCGTTCACGGTGAGGGTATCGGTCGGCATGGTCTCTCCTCCGGTCGCCCCGCGTGCCGGGTGGTTCCCGAGAGTCGAATCGCGCGGTGCAGGTTGCGGGACGATAGCAACACTTCTACTATCGCCAAAATTGTAAATACATCAGTTAGCATCGATTGAGTCGATGTACGAGAAGTGGCTCCAGGCGTTCCACACCGTCGCGGTAGCGGGTGGCTTCACCCGTGCGGCCGAGGTGTTGAACGTCGGCCAGCCAACCGTCTCGACCCATGTCAAGGCGCTCGAGGCGCACTTTCGCGTCGAGCTGTTCCATCGCCACGGTCGTAGCGTGAAGCTCACCCCCACCGGCGAGCGGTTGCTCACCATCACTCGCGATCTCTACGGCCACGAGGCCGAGGCCCTGGCGCTACTGCGCGCGACGCGGAACCTGGAGACCGGCCGCCTGGTGCTGAGCGCCGTCGGGCCCTTCGACGTGATGGAGGTGCTGCAGGTCTTTCGCCGCCGACATCCCGGGATCGACACCCACGTCACGCTCGGCTTCGAGGGTGAGATCCTCGACGGGTTGCGCTGCTTCGATCACGACGTGGGGGTGATCGGGCGCCCGGTCGACGACCCCGAGTTCCACTGCGTCTTCTACAACCGGCACCGGGTGCTGGTCATCGTCCACGTCGACCATCCACTGGCGCGTCGGCGCACCGTCCGTCTGGCCGATCTGCAGGGTTGCGAGATGGTGCTGCGCCCGTCGTTCTCGACCACGCGGCAGGCATTCGACCGCGCCATCGAGGCCGCGGGCGTGCGCATCAATCCAGTCATGGAGATCAACAGCCGCGAGGCGGCCCGTGAGGCGGTGGTGCGCGGCTTCGGTATCGGTGTGATCTCGGAGACCGAGCTCGCACCGTCGCCCAGCATCCGCACGCTGCGAGTGACCGATGCCGAGATGTACACCCGGGCCTACCTGGTGTGCCTCGCGAGCCGCAGCGAGCGGCCACTGATCAGGGCGTACTTCGAGACCGCAGAGGGTATCGATCCGGCTCGGCGCGGCAGCATCTGACCACCTCCTCGGCGCGGGTCATGCGCGGTGCCGTCGGCGCGCACGACATCGGTCTCACTTCATCCGCATCACGCGATCGCGTGCGTAGGCCGATACGATCTCGGAGACGATGACCAGCGCCACGATCGACAGGATGATCGCCGCGACGCGCTCGGTCTCGATCTGCAGCACCGCGCGCTTGAGATACCAGCCCATGCCGCCGGCGCCGACGAACCCGACCACCGTCGCGGCGCGGAAGGCGACGTCCCAGGTGTAGATGCTGATGCCGGTGAAGGCGACGCGAACCTGCGGAAAGACACCGAACACCACGGTCTGGAACAGGTTCGCGCCGGCCGCGCGCATCGCCTCCACCGGCCCCATGTCGATCGCCTCGATCTCCTCCGCGAACAGCTTCCCGGCGAAGCCAGCGCAGAAGAACGTGAGCGCGAGGACCCCGGGCAACATCCCGAACCCGAGGATGCTCACGAACAGGATGGCCCAGATCATCTCGTGCACGGCGCGAAAGCCCATCGTGAACAGGCGCGCCACGGGATAGACGAAGCGTCGACTGGGGGTCATGTTGAACGACCCGAACCAGCCCAGCAGCACCGACAGCAGCAGCCCGAACAGCGCGCCGAGATAGGCCATCTGGATGGTCTCGACGACGTAGTCGAGGTAATCACGGTCGAGGATGTAGGCCAGATCCGGTGGGTAGTAGCGGCTGGCGAGGACCTGCCACATCCGGCCGAGCATGTCCGGGATCCGCTCCAGCGGGATCTCGAGGTGGTCGACGCTGAATGCGAGGAAGGCGAGGACCGCGATCCAGGCCCCGTGCCCGATCAGCGACTGCGGGAACCGGAACCGCCGCCACTGCAGTGCGGTCGCCCGACCGGCCGAGCCCGCCATCAGATCACCGCCTTGCGGGCGAAGTACGAGAGCACCTCGCCGAGCAGGATGAGGGCCAGGATGGCGATGATCACCGCGGTCACGCCGGCGAAGTTGAAGGTGTTGAGCTGGCGGAAGAACACCAGGCCGAGGCCGCCGGCGCCGACCAGGCCGAGGATCGCCGAACGGCGGATGTTGATCTCCCACTCGAAGATGATGACCCCGAGCACCTGTGGCAGCACCTGGGGCAGGATGGCGTAGAGCATCACCTGGAAGCCGTTGCCACCGACGGCGCGGATGGCCTCGACCGGGCCGTGGTCGATGTCCTCGATCGCCTCGGCGGACATCTTGGCGATGAAGCCGACCGAGCGAACCGCGATGGCGAAGATCCCGGCGAGCGGGCCGAGCCCCACCACCGCGACGAAGAACAGCGCCCAGACGATCTCGTGGATCGACCGGCTGAGGGTCATCATCAGGCGCGCCAACGGATAGGTGACGGGCTTGTAGGGCGTGATGTTCAGCGCGCCGAACCAGGCAGCCGGAACGCAGATGACGACGCCGAGCAGCGTCCCGAGGCAGGCGATCATCAGGGTCTCGACCGCGGGCCCGGCGAGACTCGGGAACAGAGCCCAGTCCACCGCCAGGAACTCGCCGGCCGCGGCCAGAACGCTTTGCAGCGAGCCCATGCGCTCCCAGTCGGTGTCGTCGATGATGGTGACCTGCACGCTCCAGACGACGAGCACGACGAGCACCATCACGAAGGTCGAGACGCGATAGCGCCGGCGACGCCGCGAGTCCAGAACCTGGTCCGCGGCTCGCGAGCGCCAGGCGACGTCCGCGGTCGCCGCGGCCTGTCGGAAGGTGCTCACCTCAGAGGACTTCCATCGCGTAGATCTGGTCGAGCTTCGCCTGGTCCATCTCACCCGTCGGCCCGTCGAACATCTTCACGCCGTCCTGCAGCCCGATGATCTTGTTGCAGAACTCCATCGCCAGGCGCACGTCGTGGATGTTGCACAGGCAGGGCACGCCGAACTCCTCGGCCATGGTCTTGATCAGGCCCATGACCTCGCGCGAGATCTTGGGGTCCAGCGCCGACGTCGGCTCGTCGAGGAGCATCAGCCTCGGCCCCTGCATCAACGCCCGCGCGATGCCGACGCGCTGGCGCTGGCCACCGGACAGCTCGTCGGCCCGCTTGTCGACGTGGTCCTGGAGGCCGACCCGCTGGAGCAACTCCAGCGCGCGCTCGATGTCGGCGCGCGGGAAGGCGCGGAAGAGTGTCCGCACATTGCCGGTGTAGCCGAGTCTTCCGGAGAGGACGTTGTCCATCACGCTCATGCGGTTGATGAGGTTGAACTCCTGGAAGATCATGCCGATGTCACGGCGCAGGATCCGGAGCTGGCGCCCGGGTAGGGTGGTGACGTCGGTGCCGTAGAAGTGAATCGAGCCGGCCGTCGGCTCGACCAGGCGGTTGATGCAGCGGATCAGGGTCGACTTGCCGGCACCGCTCGGCCCGATGATGGCGAAGAAGTCGTCGGCCTCGACCTCGAACGAGACCCCTTTCAGGATCTCCGGTCCACTCGACGTGTAACGCGCGCGGAGCTCGCGCACCTCGAGGATTGGCATCGTGTCCTCCGGGCAGGGTCAGGGAAGATCTGCAACCTCGCAGACCTTCCCCACACCGCTGCCGGCCATCGCGGCCGGCAGCGCGCGGCGGTCGAGGTCCGGGGCGGCCCCGGCCTACTTCTTGGCGTCCTTCGCCTTCTTCAGCGTGCGGATGATGTCGTAGTCCTTCGACGACATGCGCACGAAGGTGTTGGACTTCACGTTGGCGAGGAACTTCTTCGCGTTCTCCTGATCCTTCAGGCCGAGGAAGGTCTCCTCGATCTTGGCCCGGATCTCCGGGCACAGCGTGTTGCGATACACGAACGGGTCCTGTGGGATCGGATCCGACTGCCACAGCACGTTGAAGTCCTCGAGCTTGACCTCGCCCTTGGTCACCACGTTGTCGAAGCGATGCGTCGCCACGAAGGCGGCGTCGACCTTGCCCTGCGCGACCGCGACCGTCGACAGCTCGTGGCTGCCGGTATAGGCGACGCGGCCGAAGTACTTGTCGATGTCGGTGCCGAGCACGCCGCCGAAGACCACGCGCGGCATCAGATTCCCCGAGGTGCTGCCGGGGTCGGTGAGCCCGATGGTCGCGCCCTTGAGCGACTCGACCGAGGTGAACTTGCTGCCCTTCTTCGAGATCAGGGCGGCCCGGTAGCCCGGTCCCTCCTCCTGGAGGTGCCCGGGCTTCTTGGCGTAGGTGGCGAAGACCTCGATGGTCGGGTCCTTCTCGTTGGCGATGATGTAGCTGTACGGTCCGAGCACCGCGACGTCGACGAAGCCGCCGAGCAGCCCCTCGACCACCGACGCGTAGGACGTCGGCATGAAGAACTGAATCTTCTTGCCGGTGAGCTTCGCCATCCGATCGGTGACTGGCTTGTAGAGCTCGAGCTCGGCCACGGTCTCCTCGGTCGGAACCATGGCGAAGGTGAGCGCCTCCGGGTTGCGGCACTCGGCCGCGCCGACCGAGACGGCCGATGTCATCGCCAGTGCGCCTGCCAGGGTGGCAATCGCACGCGTCATCGGACGGCGCGTGGACTCGTCGGTCCGCTTCTTTCTCGCGAGCATCTCAGTCTCCCCGTGTTGGTGGTTTCGCGGTGGCGTGGGTCTGGAGGTTCCCCCTGTGGAGCGCTGCGGTCGGTCGAGACGCCGGTGCGCGGGCCTCGAGCCCGCCTCGAGGCGAGCCTCCGACCTCACCGGCGCGGCCGAAGCTAGCACCGGTCCGCGCATCTGAGAAATCGAATATGCGTGCCTCGGTATCGACTGAATCGATACATGGCGCATGTGGCAACGCAGCAATCGGCCCGGACGAGGCGACTGGCATTGAAACGACGGGCAGGTGCGATAGCCTTGCGCCGTCAGTCGTGACGGGATGAGGAGGGCGAGTGTGAGCGAGATGTTGCGCGAGCTGTTCGGCGTCACCAAGCCGGTGATCGCGATGGCGCACCTGCCGGCGCTGCCCGGTACGCCACGATACGACCCGGCCCTCGGGGTCGACGGCATGGTGGAGCGCGTGCGCGCGGATCTACGACACCTGCTCGCCGGCGGTGTCGACGCGGTGATGTTCTGCAACGAGGACGATCGCCCCTACAGCCTGCGGGCGGGGCTGGAGTCGGTCTCGGTGATGACACGCGTGGTGACCGAGCTGCGTCCGAGCGACCGCCCGTTCGGGGTCGACTTCCTGTGGGACCCGATGGCCCCGATGGCGATCGCGAAGGCCACCGGAGCGGCCTTCATCCGCGAGGTGGTGACCGGGGTCTACGAGAGCGACATGGGGCTGTGGGCGCCGGATGCGGCCGAGCTCTATCGCTACCGCGCGCGCATCGACGCGCAGTCGGTGCGGGTGCTCGCCAACATCACACCGGAGTTCGCCTCGCCGCTCGGCTCGCGCAGCGTGGCCGACCGCGCGCGCAGCGCGGCGGTGTCCTCGCTGGTCGACGCCATCCTGATCGCCGGGCCGATGGCCGGCGCGGCACCCGAGCGCAGCGCCATCGAGGAGGCGAAGGCTGCCGTCGGCGACGCCGTGCCGGTGCTCCTCAACACCGGCGCACGCGCCGAGACCATCGCCGATTTCCTCACCGTCGCCGACGGCGTGATCGTCGGCTCGAGCCTGAAGGTCGACGGCAAGACCTGGAACCCGGTCGACCCGGCGCGGGTGCGCGCATTCATGGACGCGGTTCGGGGCGCGCGCCGATGACGCGACAGGTGCTGCTCGGGATCGACATCGGGACGACCGCGACCAAGGCGGTGCTCCTCGATGCCGAGCGCGGCATCGTCGCCGAGGCGAGCGCAGCGGCCGGTCTGTCGTCGCCGCGGGCGACCTGGGCCGAGGCCGACGCCGAGCAATGGTGGGACAACGTCGGTGCGGTCAGTCGCCGCTGCCTGCGCGAGGCCGGGGTCGAGGCGCGCGCGGTGGCCGCGGTCGGGGTCAGCGGCATGGTGCCGACGCTCGCCCTGCTCGACGAGGGTGGCCGGGTGCTGCGTCCCTCGATTCAGCAGAACGACGCGCGCGCGGTCGACGAGATCGCCGAGTTCGAGGCCGCCACCGACGCCGCCGAGGTGCTGGCGAGGACCGGGTCGGCGGTGACCCAGCAGAGCATCGGGCCAAAGCTCCGTTGGTTGCGACGGCACGTTCCTCAGGCGATGGATGCGGCGCGGGCGGTGGTCGGCTCGTACGACTTCGCCGTGCAGCGCCTCACCGGCGAGCGGAGCTGCGAACGGAACTGGGCCCTGGAGAGCGGGCTCTTCGACCTCCGCCGCGAGGCGTGGGACCCGCAGCTGCTCGCCCTTGCCGGAATCGAGCCCGAGTTGCTCGGTCCGGTGCGCTGGCCGGCGGAGGTGGCGGGCGAGGTGACGGCGTCGGCCGCGGCGCACACCGGGCTGGCCGTCGGCACGCCGGTGGTGGCGGGAAGCGCCGACCACGTGGCGTCGGCCTTCTCCGCCGGGCTGCACGCGCCCGGCGACCTGTTGGTCAAGCTCGGTGGCGCGGGCGACGTCCTGGCGAGTCTCGACGCTGCAGTGGTGGATCCTCGGCTGTTCCTCGACTATCACGTCATCCCCGGGAAGTTCCTGCTCAACGGCTGCATGGCGGCGAGTGGCAGCCTCATCGAATGGTTCCGGCGCGAGCTCGCGGGCGGCGAGGCGCTCGACCGGCTCGACGCACAGGCGGCGGAGACCCCGCCCGGAGCCGACGGGCTGGTGCTCCTGCCTTACTTCCTCGGCGAGAAGACGCCGATCAACGATCCCCTCGCGCGCGGTGCGCTGGTCGGCCTCACCCTCAGCCATACCCGCGGGCACGTCATGCGCGCGGTCCTCGAGGGCATCGCCTACGGCTTCGCCCATCATCTCGAGGTGCTCGCCGAGTGTGGTGTGCGCCCACCCCGGGCGCGCGTCACCAACGGTGGGGCGCGCTCGACGCTGTGGAAGCAGGTGACCGCCGACGTCCTCGGCATTCCACTCGAGGTGGTGGCCGGACATCCGGGCTCCTCGCTCGGGGCGGCCTTCGTCGCCGGCAAGGGCGTCGGGGTGTTCGCCGAGTGGGCGGAGATCGAGCGCTTCGTGCGCATCGCGCACACGGTGGAGCCGGACCGCGAGTGCCAGGATCGCTACCGGGCGCTGTATCGCGTCTATCGCGAGCTCTACGCGCGCAATCGCGATCTGCTCGCCGCGCTCGCCAGTGGTGGTGACGCCGGCGCCTGAGCCAGCCCGACCGCGGCCACGGTGCTCGCTGGCAGGGCGTTGGTTATGATGCCCGCCGCGACATCCGCCGCATCACCTCCGAGGAGCCACCATGAGCATCACCCGTCACGAGGTCACCACCGGGCCCGGCCCGCGCATGAGCCGCTGCGTGGTGCGCGGTGACACCGTGTACGTCGCCGGCCTGACCGCGAGCGATGCGTCCGCCGACATCAAGGGGCAGACCCGCCAGATCCTGGAGAAGATCGACGGCTACCTGGCCAAGGCGGGCACCGACAAGTCCAAGCTGTTGCAGGCGAATCTGTGGATCACCGACATGGCGAACTTCGCCGCCATGAACGAGGTCTGGAACGCCTGGGTCGATCCCGAGAACCCGCCGGTGCGCGCCTGCGTGCGCGCCGATCTCGCGCGCCCCGAGCTGCTGGTCGAGATCATGGTGACCGCCGCGAGATAGGGCCAGCGCGGGCACCGGCCCACACCGGGGACCGGCTCGCATCGGGGACCGGCTCGCGCCCCGCGCGTGCCCGTCCCCCTCTCGACCGGGGCGGTCGTCCCCGATGTGGCGTTTCTGCGCCGCGCGCGCCTTCAGCCCGCGGCGCGGTTGCGCTCCAGCCAGCCGTTGACCAGGGCCACCGTCTCGTCGAGCGCCGGGAGCTGCTTGCCACGCTGCGCGGCGATGGTCTTCACCAGCAGGTCGACGCGCTCGATGTACTTGGCCCCGGCGGCCAGCGCGCGCGCCGCCGACGAGGGCTTCGCCAGCCCCTGGGCGGCATTGGCGTACTTCTCGAAGGGCACCAGATCGTCCGGCGCCGCCCCGAGCTCGATGCACAGCGCCCGCACCCAATCGTAGACCGCCCGCGATTGCTCGAGGTCGGAGTGCACTGCCTCGCGAATCGCCCGCATCTCGGTCGGCTGCACGCAACGGTAGTTGCCGGTGAGCAGCATCGCCCACTTGGCGAGCGGCACGAACACCGAGTCGTGGACCTTGAGCTTCACCGGCAGCTCGGTCACGCCGTCGCCGGTGTCGAACCGGATCGCCTCGATGTCCGCTTGCAGGTCGCGCAGGATGTCGGTGTGCGCGGCGGAGTCGAAGGCGGCGACCTTGAAGTTCGTCGGCAGGCTCACCTGGAGCACGTTGAGCGGCTCCTCCGGCGGGCGGAATGCCTGCGGGTCCGGGCTCGCGAGGGTCATCAGCGCGGGGTCGAAGCTCTCCCACACCGAGGGATCGGTGTAGGCGTCGCGCAGGGTGTCGACGTCGAGGCCCGGGATCCGGGCCAGATAGGGCAGTGGTGGCATGTTCATGATCGACATGCACGGCACGCCGGAGCGGGCGACCATGTCGAGCAGCTCGCGCACGCCAGGAAGCCGGTACTGCGGCTCCTGCATGGCGAGCGCGATGAGGTCGTACTCGGCCGGGTCGGCGGCGTCGGGTCCACAGGCGTCGATCTTGCCCGGCGCCCGCCGCGAGTCGACCTCCACCAGCCCGTCACGCCCACGCACCGGGATGCGCACCCGGGTCCCGGCGGAGTTGACGAGGTCGGCCTCCGCGGGCAGGCAGACCATCGTCGCCGAGTGTCCGGCCAGGGCGAGCTTCGTCGCCAGCAAGGAGCCGTAGGAAGCTCCCAGGATCAGGATGCGATAGGTCTTGTCGGGCATGGTTCGTGAGCTCCCCCTGTCATGGTGTGCGGCGCCGTCGGTCTCGGTGCTGCGGTCGATGCGCCGCACCTCCGGCGATCGCGGTCGCGCAAGACCGGATTCGCCGCGGGCATTCGCGCCGCCACGGGCATGGCGTCCGATGACCACCGAACGCCAGAGAGCCCGCCGCCCCTTCCAGGCCCGAGCGCGACGTAAGCGCTTGAATTTAGCTCCGGGCGCGCCGAATGGAAAGACGCACCGGCCCCGCCCCGGCGCGGGGCCGGCAGCGCCGAGTCACCCCGCCGCGCGGCCGATGCTGGTCACCGCGCCGGGCGTCGCGGTTCGTCCGCCGTCCACCACGTACTGCGCACCGGTCACGTTGCTCGCCAGATCCGAGCACAGGAACAGCACCACGTTGGCGGTCTCCTCGGCCGTGCCGTAGCGGCCGATCGGGATCGCGGCCTGGTAGCTGCGGCCGACGCGATCCGGGTCCTTGGGGTCGATCTGCGCCTCCAGGGCGTGGATCATCCGGGTGTCGATGGGGCCGGGGCAGACCGCGTTCACCCGGACACCTTTCGCGGCGACGTCTCCGGCCGCCACCTTGGTGAGGCCGATCACCGCGTGCTTGGACGCGACGTACGCCGGCATCCCCGGCGAGCCGACGAGTCCGGCGGTGGAGGCCGTGTTCACCACCGCGCCGCGCCCCTGGGCGATCATCACCGGCAGCACGTGGCGAAGGCCGAGGAAGACGCCCTTGACGTTGACCGCGATGACCGCGTCGAAGACCGCCTCGTCGTACTCCGCGGTCGGCGCCACCGCGCCCTCGATGCCGGCGTTGTTGAAGAAGCAGTCGATGCGGCCGAAGCGCGCCGTCGCCCCGGCGACGTAGCCCTGGACGTCGGACGAGCGCGTGACGTCGGCCTGCAGCGCATGCGCCTCGCCGCCGGCGTCGGCGATGGCGGCGACCACCGCCCGCGCTGCCTCGAGGTCGCGATCGACCACCACCACCTTCGCGCCGTGCGCCGCGAAGGCGAGGCACGCCGCGCGCCCGATTCCGTTGCCACCCCCGGTCACCAGCGCGACCCGATCCCCGAAGTCCATACCGAGCCCTCCCGTCGAATGAGGCCAGCGATGCTGGCGGCGCCATGCTATCAGCCCGCGGGGCAGCGCCGGAGCGCGTCGGGCCTCGCAGCGAGGCGACCTGTTATGCTCGCCGCCCTCGGTGCGCGTGGAGGGCGGTCCGGCGGTGGCGCCGCGTCGCCCGGCGACGCTCGCCGGAGAGCATGCGGACGCGGGAGAAGAGGAGGTTCGCGATGTCCTCGGCGCGCACGGTGGCCTGGGGTGGCATCTTCGCGCTGGCGCTCGTGCTGCAGGTCGTCCCGCTCCTGCTCGTGTGCACGATGGTCGGGCTCGCATTCGGCTTCGATCCCACCGCCGCCTTCGCGATGATTCCGCTGGTGGTGCTCGGCACCACCTCGGTCGGCTGCTGGGTGGTCGCGCGCCGACGCCGTGCGCGCGGGGCACACGGTGTCGGCGATGTATGGGTGTCGGGTCCGCGTCGGTCACCGGACGCAGAGGACATGACCCCTCACCGGATGCACCGGCTGCTCCTCGCGCGCTTCAAGCCCTGGCTGTTGAACCGCTGACCACCGCCACCGATCACCGTCGCCGGGGTATGGTGCGGGCATGAGCTCGCAGTCGGGAAATCTGCGCCGTCGAATCCGGGGGCCGCGCGTGTTCGCGGTCTCCGACATCCACGTCGACTATCCGCAGAACATGACGTGGGTGGAGTCGGTCTCGCCGGTCGCCCACCGCGAGGACGCGCTGATCGTCGCCGGCGACGTGACCCACGATCTCGGCCGACTCGAGCGCGCGCTGGCGACGCTGCGCGCGCGCTTCGCGCTGGTCTCGTTCGTGCCGGGCAACCACGAGCTGTGGGTGCGCGGGGACGATTGCGCGCACTCGGTCGAGAAGTTCGAGCGTATCGAGGCCCTGTGCCGGCGACTCGACGTCGCCATGCGCCCGCGGCGATTCGGCCGCCCCGGGGACGACGCCGCGGTGTGGGTGGTGCCGCTCCAGAGCTGGTACGTCGAGCCGGAGGAGGGCGACGACTCGCTGTTCGAGCCCAAGCCGGGCGAGGATCCGACGCTCGGCATGTGGTCGGACAAGTTCTTCGTGCGCTGGCCGGGCGAGCCCGGCTTCGGTCGTCCCGCCGACCATTTCCTGGCCATGAACGAGCCACTGCACCGCGCGGCGTTCGACGCTCCGGTGATCACCTTCAGCCACATGCTGCCCCGGGGCGACCTGATGCGAAGCACCGCCGAGGAGCGCGCCCGCCTGGGTCCGCCGCCGCCCGACGCCTACCCCGAGTTCAACTTCTCGCGCGTCGCCGGTTGTCACGGGCTGGAGGCGCAGCTGCGTCGCGCCGGGGCCACCGTGCACGTCTACGGCCATCAGCACCGCAACCGCTGGCGCGAGGTCGACGGCGTGCTCTACGTATCGAACTGCCTCGGTTATCCGGGGCGTGACCAGCACGCGAATCCGCGGCGTCTGTGGCAGATCTGGGGCGACGGGGCGGACGAGGGTATCCATCCGGCGTCGGTGACGCGCCGGTGAACGCCGAGGAAGCCGACGACCACCAGGGCGCGGACGGGCGGCGCTGCGTGCGCGTCGTCGGTGGCGGCCCCGCCGGGCTGATGGCGGCGGAGGCGGCGATTGCCGCCGGCGCGCGGGTGGAGGTCCACGAGCGCATGCCGTCGATCGGCCGCAAGCTCCTGATGGCCGGTCGCGGCGGACTCAACCTCACGCACTCCGAGCCGGCGGCGGTGCTCGTCGAGCGTTACCGCGAGCGCCGCGCCGAGATCGCGGCGTTGCTCGCGCGGTTCTCCGCCGACGATGTCCGGGCGTGGGCGGCCGGGCTCGGCATCGACACCTTCGTCGGCTCGTCGGGTCGGGTCTTTCCGCGCGAGATGAAGGCGGCGCCCCTGCTCCGCGCGTGGCAGCGCTCGCTACGTGCGTCCGGCGTGGTGTTCCACGTCCGGCACCGCTGGCTCGGCTGGGACGGTCGCGGTCGGCTGCGTTTCGCGACCCCGCGCGGTGACGCCGTGGTCGAGGCCGCGGCGACGGTGCTCGCCCTCGGCGGCGGAAGCTGGGCGCGGCTGGGCTCCGATGGCGCCTGGGTGCCGGCTCTGGCGGAACGGGGCGTGGATGTCCGGGCATTGCGGCCCGCGAACGTGGGCTTCGAGCGCCCATGGAGCCCACACTTCCGCGAGCGGTTCGTCGGCGCGCCGGTGAAATCGGTGCGCGCACGGGTCGAGGGCGACCGCGGTGCCGAGCCGGGCGAGGTGCCGGGCGAGCTCATCGTCACCGAGCACGGCATCGAGGGTGGCCTCGTCTACACGCTCTCGGCCCCGCTGCGCGACGCCATTGCGCGCGACGGCTGCGCCACCCTGCGGCTCGACCTCGCCCCTGGCCGTGACGAGGCCGCGCTCGCCGGCGGATTCGCCGCCCCCCGCCAGGGGCGCTCGCTGGCCAAGGTGTTGGCACGCGTCGCGCGCATCGAAGGGGTCAAGGCCGGGTTGTTGCGCGAGTGCGTGGCGGCCGACGTGCTGCTCGACCCGGTGCGGCTCGCGCACGCGATCAAGGCGCTGCCGCTGACCGTCCGCGCTACCCGACCACTGGACGAGGCGATCAGCACCGCTGGCGGCGTCGCCTTCGAGGCGATGGACGCCGACCTCCAACTCCTCGCCGTGCCGGGCACGTATTGCGCGGGCGAGATGCTCGACTGGGAGGCACCGACCGGCGGCTACCTGCTCACCGCCTGTCTCGCCAGTGGGCGAGTCGCCGGTGCGGCGGCGGGGGCGGCCGTCGTCGCCGCGTAGACGCAGCGGCCCGGTCCATCGCCGGCGACGGTCATGGCAACATGCGCCGACCCCACGGTGGAGACACGCCATGCCGACCCAGCCGAGGATGATCGACCGCGGGCGCAAGCCCCGACTGCTCGCGCCGCCGCACGCCTGCGAGACCCACAGCCACATCTACGGACCCCGCGAGCGATATCCTCACCATCCGGGCCGAACGCCGGATCTGCTCGCCGATCTACCGACGTTTCTCGCCATGCTGGAGCGGATCGGGCTCGAGCGCGCGGTGATCGTGCAACCCTCGCTCTATGCGTTCGACAACCGCGCCACGCTCGATGCGGTCGCCGCCATGGGATTGCACCGCGCGCGCGGGGTGGCAGTCTGCCGGCCGACGGTCACCGACGCGGAGCTGCGCGATCTCGACGCACGCGGCATTCGCGGGTTGCGGTTCTTCCTGCTGGTGGACGACGTCGGTCTCGACGTCATCGAGCCGATGGCGCGCCGCTCGGCCGACCTCGGCTGGCACGTGGTGGTGCAGGGTCACGGCGACTGGCTGGTCGAGGCGGCTCCGGTGCTGCACCGTCTGCCCTGCCCGGTGGTGATCGACCACCTCGGGCGGACACCGGCCGCGGCGGGCACCGACCACGCGGGCTTCCGAGCGCTGCTCGGGCTGCTGGAGACCGGGAACTGCTGGGTCAAGATCTCGGCCCCCTACATCACCTCCGACGTCGGGCCGCCCACCTACGCCGACTGCGGCCCGCGCATCCAGGCGCTGGTCGAGACGCGACCCGATCGGCTGCTCTGGGCCGCCAACTGGCCGCACCCGAACAGTCCCGTCGATGCGAAGCCCGACGAGGCGGACTGCCTGGATCTGCTGCTCGACTGGGTTCCCGACGAGACCACGCGGCGGATGATCCTGGCCGACAACCCGGCGACGCTGTACGGGTTCGAGGGCTGAGGTCGCGGGGTCCGTCGATCGCGGGGGCGGGCACGGCGGCCCGCCCCTACGGTCTCGGTGGCCGGCCTGCGCCTACAGCTCCGCGGCCAGGTCGGTGAGCACGCGATCGATCTGACCCACCGCGTGGTCGATCTCGTCGCGGGTGACGCACAGCGGCGGCGCCAGCGGGATGATGTCACCGGCACGCCCCAGCATGTGGTGCTTGCGCATCAGACGCACCGCGCGATCGTTGAGCTTCGCCGACTTCGGGAAGCGCTCGCGGGTGTGACGGTCGCGCACGATCTCCACCGCGCACAGCAACCCCATGCCGCCGCGCACGTCGCCCACGATCGGATGCGAGCGCAGCCGCTGCATGCGCTCGAGCATGTACTCGCCCATCCGCGCCGAGTTCTCGACCATCCCCTCCGACTCCATGATCTCGAGGTTCGCGAGGGCCGCCGCGCAGGCCGGCGGGTTGCCGCCGAAGGTGAACAGGTGCTGGAACGGCGCGCCCTTCTCGCCGATGAACGCGTCGGCGATCTTGGCGCTGGCGATGGCGGCGCCGATCGGCTGGTAGCCGCTGGTGAGGCCCTTGGCCACGGTGCGGATGTCCGGGGTCACGCCCCAGTGCTCGGTCGCGAACATCTTGCCGGTGCGGCCGAAGCCGGTGATCACCTCGTCGCAGATCATCACCACGCCGTACTTGTCACAGATCGAGCGAATCGTCGGCCAGTAGTCGGGGTGCGGCACGTGGATACCGGCGGCGGCGGAGATCGGCTCGCCGATGAAGGCGGCGACGGTCGACGGTCCCTCGTGCTCGATCGCGCGCTCGACGTCGCGTGCGCACTCGAGATTGCAGGCGGCGTTGCCGCGACAGAACTGGCAGCGGTACTCGTTCGGCTGCGCGACGTGGATGTTCCCCGGCACCAGCGGCCCGAACTCGGCCGGCACGCTCTGGCCGTCGCCGCCGCCGCGTCCGAGGCTGGTGCAGGCGAGCGTCGCGCCGTGGTACGAGCCACGGCGGCTGAGCACCTTCCAGCGCCCGGTCTCGCCATTGAGGCGGTGATAGTTCTTCGCCATCTTGAGCGCGCTCTCCACCGCCTCGGAGCCGCCGCTGGTGAAGTACGTTCGCGAGTGCGGGTCCGACGACAGGCTCGCGAGCTTCGCCGCGAGCTGGGCGGTGACCGGGGTCACCGTGTCGTGGGGCGAGAAGCTGATCGCCTTCATCTGGCGGTGCACCGCGTCGACCACCTCCTGGCGGCCGTGGCCGATGTTCACCAGCCACAGCCCCGACATGGTGTCGAACCATCGCCCGCCGTCGGCATCGTGGACCCAGACGCCCTGGGCGCCGGTCACCACCTGGACCCCGGTCGCGGCGGAGACGTCTCCCGCGGTGCGCGAATGCGGCCAGAAGAACTCGGCCGCCTGTTGCTTGACCTCGTCGTAGGCTGGGATCACGGATGGCGTGGCCATGGGACGGCACCTCATCGGTCGGGTTGGGGACGGAGGACACCGCCAGGGCGACGGTCGTCGCCCCATGCGTGGCGCTAGGGTAGCAGCGCGCCGGCCGGATTCGACAGTGGCCGCGTCGCCCGCCGATGGTCAGGCGAGGGGGCTACCGTCGATGGTCACCCGGTGCATGTAACGACGCTTGCCGGGATAGTCGTTGAGCGCCATGTGCCACGTCGAGCGGTTGTCCCACAGCGCGATGGAGCCGACCTCCCATCGGAAGCGGCAGGTGAAGCTCGGATGCGCCGCGTGCCGATACAGGAAGCCGAGCAGCGGCCGCGACTCGGCCTCGGTCCAGCCGTCGAAGCGCACGGTGAAACCGGGGTTGACGTAGAGCACCTCGCGGCCGGTCTGCGGATGGTGGATGACGACGGGGTGGACCGCGTCCTGGGTCGCCAGCTCCGGATTGCCGAGGCGGCCCGCGTACTCCTGCGGCTCGTCCTGATACCGTCGCGCCCCGAACACGTGTCGGCTCGAATGCAGCGCCCGCATGCCGCGCAACATGTCCTGCATGCGCGGTGACAACGCCGCGAAGGCCGCCTCCATGCTGGCGAACAGGGTGTCCCCGCCGCAGTCCGGCACCTCGTGGGCGTAGAGCATCGAGCCGAGCGCGGGCGCGGCGTCGTAGGAGTGATCGGTGTGCCACCCGGCGCCGATGTTGCGCTTGTGGTGGGGTTCCTTGCGCACCTCGGCGATCTCCGGGTGACCGTCGACCGGCTGGAAGAACCGGTTGACGTTGATCGGTCCGAAGCGGCGGGCGAATGCGACGTGTTGCTCGGGCGTGAGCCGTTGCTCGCGGAAGAACACCGCGCCGTGCTCGTGGAAGGCACGCCGGATCTCCGCGAACTGGGCGTTGCCGAGGTCTCCGGCGAGGTCGACGCCACGGATCTCGGCTCCCACCGCGGGGGAGAGCGGGCGGACGTCGATGGTCTCGTAGCCTGGCTGGGTCATGGCGGACTCCTCCTTGCCGGCTCTCGGGCCGAGCACGTCGTGCACGCGCGAGACGGGAAGGTACGACTTCCCGGCCGGCCCGTCGACCCGGCCTTCGCGGCGCTGCCCCCTGGCCACGCACGACCGCCGGTATCGACGACCGCCCACCGCGACCTGCTAATGTCCGCGGGCGTCGCCGGAGACGCTTGCCCGAGCGGAGCTCGCATGTCCCAGATCCTCATCCACGACGGCACCGTCGTCACCATGGACCCGGCGCGGCGGGTGATCGAGGGCGGCGCGGTGCTGGTCGAGGGCGTGCACATTCGCGCCGTCGGCTCGATGGCCGAGGTGGCCCCGCTCGTGGCGGCCGATGCCGAGCGCATCGACGCCCGGCGCATGGTGGTGATCCCGGGCCTCGTCGACGGCCACGGCCACGCCGGCCACGGGCTGGTGAAGTCCCTCGGCGCGGGTCATGCCGGCGCCTGGGTCGACGCCTGCCTCGCCATCTACGCTCACGGCTCCACCGCCGCGTTCTGGGCCGCCGAGGCGGCGCTGGTCTCGCTCGAGCGGCTGAAGGCCGGGGTCACCACCAGCGTGAGCCTGATGGGCGGCGGCACCGACCTCATCCGCAACGACACCCCCGAGTACGCTCTCGCCTACGCCGACGCCATGGGTCGCGCCGGCACCCGCGGCTACCTCGCCATGGGGCCGAACCGCGCGCCGTTTCCGCACCGCTTCGTACGCGGCGAGGACGCGAGCGTGCGCGAGCTCGACCTCGACGCGCAGATGGCGGTGGTCGAGGAGACGCTGCGCGCCGGCCGGGGGCTTCACGACGACCGGGTCCGGTTCTGCCTCACCGCACCCGTGTACGGGGCCGATCGGGCCGCCGACGGCCTCGACCCGGGCGTCGTGCGCGAGACCTTCGAGCGGGTCATGGATCTGCGCGCGCGCACCGGGGTGCTCTTCACCCAGGACGGGCATCGCGACGGCTCGCTGGCGTACGCGCTCGAGCTCGGCGCGCTCGGGCCGTGGGCGCTGATGTCGCACTCGGTGGATCTCACCGAGGCCGACATCGCGGCGGTGGTCGAGACCGACGCGCGCATCGTCCACAACCCGAGCGCCATCATGTCGATCTGGGGGCGCTGCCCGGTGCCGGAGCTCATCGACGCCGGGGTCACGGTGATGCTCGGCTCCGACGGGGCCGCACCGGACCGCGGCTACGACATGTTCCGCCACATGGCGCAGTGCATGCACTACCACCGCCGCCATTTCCGCGATCCCAAGATCCTTCCCGCCGGCAAGGTCCTCGAGATGGCGACCATCGACGCCGCGCGCGCCCTCGGTCGCGAGTCCGAGCTCGGCTCGCTGGAGCCGGGAAAGAAGGCCGACATCGTGCTCGTCGACATGCACAAGCCGCACCTGTTGCCGCTCAACATGCCGGTCAACCGCCTCGCCCACTTCGCCAACGCGGCCGACGTCGACACCGTGCTGGTCGACGGCCGGGTCGTGCTTCGCAATCGTCGGGCGTTGCTGGTCGACGAGCCCGCGGTGCTCGAGGCGGCCGAGGCCGAGGCGTCGAGGGTGATGGACGCGCTCGGCCTGCGCGCGCTGACCGAGCCCCCGCCGGGCTTCTGGGGCAGCTCCCGGTTGAGCTGAGCCGGGCGCACTCGGTGCCACCGCCGGCCGCCTGCTGTGCGATGATCGCGCGCCGGCGGTTCGGGCGGACGGCCCGGCCACTCGCCGCGAACGACAGATCACGCACGCCCTCGGCTGGTGGTGACCCCGGGGGCGAACGGGAGGAGAGATGACCGGAAACATGGAGGCGAAGCTCGCGGGCTTGCGCGATCACGCCCGCGACATTCGCCGCAACGCCTTGCGCGCCCTGCACGCGGCCGGCTCGGGCCACGTCGGGGGCTCGCTCTCGGCCGCGGATCTGCTGGCCGCGCTGTACTTCCACCACCTGCGGCTGCGCCCGCACGAGCCCGACTGGGCCGGGCGCGACCGCTTCGTGCTGTCGAAGGGCCATGCCAACGCCGCGCTCGCGGCGGTGCTCGCCCAGGCCGGGTTCTTCTCCGAGGACGCGCTCGACACCTTCTACGGCTACGAGTCCTCGCTCGGCATGCACCCCGACATCAAGGTCCCGGGAGTGGAGATGAGCACCGGCGGCCTCGGCCACGGGCTCAGCGTCGGCATCGGCATGGCGCTCGGCGCGCGGCTGCAGGGCCTCGACTTCCGCACCATCGTCATGGTCGGTGACGGCGAGCTCCAGGAGGGCTCGAACTGGGAGGCGGCGATGTCGGCCACCCACCTCGGGTTGGCGGGGCTGACCGCGATCGTCGACTACAACAAGATTCAGCAGAGCGGCAACGTCGGCGAGATGCTCGATCTGGAGCCGCTCGCCGACAAGTGGCGGGCCTTCGGCTGGGCGGTGCGCGAGATCGACGGCCACGACATGGCCGAGGTCGTCGATGCGCTGGACGCCCTTCCCTACGACACTCGGCGACCCTCGGTCATCGTCGCCCACACCGTGAAGGGCAAGGGCCTGAGCTTCGCCGAGGGCACTTACCTCTGGCACAGCAATATGGTGACCGACGAGATCTACGCCAAGGCGATGGCCGAGCTGGGAGAGAGCGCATGAGCACGTCCAACCCCGGCTCGACCGCGCCTGCGTGGGTGAGCGCCGCCGCCAACCAGTCGCGGCTCGCCTTCGGGCTCGCGGTGACCGAGCTCGCCGGGCGCGACGCCTCGGTGGTCGCCATCGGCGCCGACACGCTGGATCTGCTCGGGTTGCGCAAGATGATGGAGCGCCATCCGGAGCGGGTGATCGACGTCGGCATCGCCGAGCAGAACGCGATGGGCGTCGCGAGTGGGCTCGCGACCACCGGGATGCGGCCCTTCGTCTGCGGTTACGCGCCCTTCATCACCGCGCGCTCGATGGAGCAGCTTCGCAACGACGTCGCCTACGCGCGCCAGCGGGTGGTGATCGGCGCCGCCGCGAGTGGGATCTCGCTCGGCGTCTCCGGGGCGACGCATCACGCGCTCGAGGATCTCGCGGTCACCCGTAGCATGCCCGGCATGACCGTGGTGGTCCCGGCCGACGCGCACCAGGCCTGGCACGCGACGCTCGCCACCGACGACGTCGACGGCCCGGTCTACATCCGGCTCGGCGGACGGGTCGAGGAGGCGGTGGCGACGCCGGTCGAGGGTCCGATCCGCATCGGCCGCGCCGACCGCCTGCACGACGGCAACGACGTCACCGTCATCGCCTGCGGCGTCCTGGTGGCACCGGCCCTCGAGGCGGCGCGGTCGCTCGGGAAGGATGGCATCGGCGTGCGGGTGCTCAACATGCACACCATCAAGCCGCTCGACCGCGAGGCGGTGCTCGCCGCCGCCGCCGAGACCCGCGGCATCGTCACCGCCGAGGAGCACTACGTCACCGGCGGCCTCGGCGGCGCGGTGGCCGAGCTGCTGGCGGTCGAGCACCCGACGCGGATGCGCATGGTGGCGATGCCCGACGAGAACTCGGTGGTCGGCCCGACCCCGAAGGTGCGGGCGCGCTACGGCATGAGCGCGGAGTCGATCGTGGCGGCGTGCAGGGCGCTGGTCGGGGGCTGAGAGCCCCCGGACCGCACGACAATCGCCGAGCCGGGGATGCCTCGGCTCGGCGTGGAGCCGGGGCGCTCAGGGACCGAGCAAGGCAGCAGGAACGACGGCGATCCCGTCCCTGCGGCGGTAGGCCTCCGGGCCGGTGTTGATCACCACCGCGTCCAGCAGGTCCTCGCCGATGCGCTCGCGCAACCAGAGCAGGTGTCTCACGTCGTCGTCGTCGACGGTGCGGCCCAGCTTCACCTCGATGCCGATGATCCGCTGGTCGCTGCGCTCGACGATCAGATCCACCTCCTGGTCGCCGCCATGCGAGCGCAGATGGCTCAGCCGTGCTTCCGCGGCCTGGGCGTAGACGCGCAGGCTCAGGGTGACGATCGACTCGAACATCCGCCCGAGCAACAGGCCGCTGCGGGGAATCCGCGGGCTGGCCTCGGCACCCCTGAGCAATGCGGCGGCATCGACGCCGAGAATCGCGGCCGCCAGAGCAGGGTCGGCGAGGTGGTGCTTGGGCAGTTGGGCGAGCCGGTTCAGATAGTTCGGCGTCGGCAACCAGGCCGGTACCGGGTCGAGAATCCACAGCCGCTCGAGCACATCGCGCCAGGGCTGGGTCGCGCTTCGCGAGGGCTTGTCCTGCCGACCGCCGGTCGCGGCATCGCGAATCGTCTCCAGGGAAGCGGTGGTCGCCGTGGCGGCGGCATAGGCGGCCATCCAGCGCCGGAGCGTCTCGGGGCGGCGCACGGACAGGCCCTGCTCCTCGAAGTCCGTATCGATGATGCGATTGAGGTAACCACCGAGCTGTGCGCGCAGGGCGCGTCCTCGATACGAACGCAAACCGGGCAGTCCGGAGCGGACGATCTCGTCGACGTAAGCGTCAAGCCCGACGCTCGTTCGCCCCGACACGTCGGGATGGTTTCCCGCCAGCAGATCCCGCAGGCTCACTGCCGGCTCGTCCAGCCCGCGCTCGGACAGCGAGAGCGGCCGCATGCGCACGCTCACGATCCGGCCGGCACCCGAATGGGTCGGCGCGCTCGCCGGACTCGCCGACCCCGTCAACAGGAACCGTGATGGCGGGCTACCTCGGTCGACCTCTCGCCGGACCGCGTCCCAGACCGCAGGAACCCGTTGCCACTCGTCGATCAGAAGCGGGGGCGTGCCCGTCAGCACGCGCGCCGGGTCGGCCTCCGCGATGGCGCCCTGGGCGGGATCATCGAGCTGATGGACGGTCTTCGCCCGGCGCCGAGCTGTCTCGGTCTTGCCGACGCCTCGCGGCCCTTCCAGGGCGATCGCGGGTAGCTGTGGCAGTAGCTCGTCCAGCTCGCGGTCGACCACGCGGGGAATGTAGGTGCCTTTCATGTGCCCTGGTGGCTGACCTTCTCGTACTGGTGATGTCCTGGTCCTGGGCATCACCAGTGAGGCGCCACCGTACCATTACGCGGCAGTGAGCGCTACAGTTTCGCGGGTATCTACACTACAGTTTCGCAGGTTCCCACGCTGCAACCTCGCAGCCTCGCGCGTTCCCGAGCCGATCTCCTCGATTGCGACCGGTGCGCGAAGGCGGGTGCTCGGCGTGGGCCTGGCCGACCAGGCGGGCCGGCGCGCTCAGTCCGCCAACGCGCGCGGCAGCCACAGCACCAGGTCGGGCCAGAACGTGATCACCAGTAGCGCGACACCGAGGGGCACGTAGAAGGGAAGCATCGACCGCACGATGCGCCCGAAGCTCACCTTCGCGATGTCCATCATGATGAACAGGATGACCCCGAACGGCGGGGTGGTGGCGCCGATCAGCAGATTGAGGATCATCACTATCCCGAAATGGACGAGGTCGATCTCCAGCGCCAGCGCGAGCGGCAGGAGTGCGGGGACCGCGATCAGCAAGATGGCGGTGGTCTCCATGACCAGGCCTGCCGCGAGCAGCAGCAGGTTGATGAGGAACAGCACCACGGTCTTGCTGTCGGTGAGCGACAGGATGAAGTCGGCGAGGTGCGCGGGGACGTTGTTGACCGACACCACCCAGCCGAACGGCACCGCGCAGGAGATGATGAAGACGAGCACGCCCGCGGTCAGACCGGACTCGGCCACCGAGCGCAGCGCCGCGCGCACCGTCAGCTCGCGGAGCCAGAACCCGACCGCGGCGGCGTAGATGACGGTGACCGCGCCGAGCTCGGTCGGCGTGGCGGCGCCGGAGAGCAGGCCGGCGACCAGGATCACGGGGGCCAGCAAGGCCGGTAACGCGCGCCAGAAGGTTCGCGCGACGTCGGCTCGGGTCGCCCGTGGCTCGACCGGTGCGACGACCCGCCCGGTGACCGCCATGAAGTAGACCTGGGCCATCAAGAAGGCGCCGATCAGCAACCCGGGCAGGATGCCGGCGAGGAAGAGATCGGCCACCGAGACCTGGGCGATCACCGCGTAGATGACCATGATGACGCTCGGCGGGATGATCGGGCCGATGATCGCCGACGCCGCGGTGACCGCGGCGCTGAACCCGGGGTCGAAGCCACGCTTGCGCATCGCCTCGATCTCGACCGTGCCGAGCCCCGCCGCGTCGGCCTGCGCGACGCCGGACATCCCGGCGAAGATCATACTGGCGGCGATGTTGACGTGCGCGAGACTGCCGCGCACGTGTCCGAGCAGCGCGCAGGCGAAGTCGAAGATGCGGGCCGCGAGCCCCCCCGAGTTGAGCAGGTTGCCGGCGAGCACGAAGAGCGGGATCGCGAGCAGCGGGAAGCTGTCGAGCCCCGGGGCCATGCGCTGCACCACCACCGTGAGCGGGATCGAGTCGGCGAGGAGCAGGTAGCCGACGGCGGCGCCGGCGAGCGCGAAGGCGACCGGCATCTCGAGCAGGATCCCGAGCGCGAAGAGCGCGAACATCGCTGCGAGCAGCATCGGTCAGACCTCGTCGTGGTGGCCGGGGCCCTCGTCGGGTCGCGCGGCGAAGATCGGCGGCCACGGCCGGGTGCCGAGGGCGATGCCGAGCTGTGCGCCGACCTGGTAGAGCAGGGTCAGCGCCATCGAGGCCAGCCCGACGAACAGGGGCACCGAGAAGAACAGCGACACCGGTAGCTCGATTGGCAGCGAGATCGAGGTTCGGCGCGACTCGATCCCCATCACCGTCCAGCACTCGCGCATCAGCACCAACGCGAGCGCCAGCATTACCCCGAGCACCAGCAGCCGGAGCAGCGCCCGCGGTACCACGGGCAGGCGCGCGACGAAGGTCTGGATGCTGACGTGGCGCTCGTACTTCAACCCGAGGCTGGCACCGAGGAAGGTGGTCCAGATGAACGAGTACGTCGCCAGCTCCTCGACCCAGATCAGCGGCTCGCCGAGCACGTACCGGGAGAACACCTGCGCCCCGATGTTGCCGATGATGTTGAGGACGAGGAGCACGACGAGCACGCGCTCGAGCGTGCCGACGAGCGCGAGCAGGTTACGGAACGCGAGCACGGGCAGCGGCGCGACAGGCATCGTCGCCTCCTTTGTCGAGCGCGAGGCGGCCGCGGTCGGGTTGCCTTCCGCGGCCGCCCGTCCCCGACTGTCTAGCCGGCTACTTCAGCGCGCGGATCTGATTCCACAGACCCGCCGACCACTCGCCGTCCGCCTCCATCTTCTCGACCCCGGCCAGCGCCTTGTCGGCGAATGGCTTCGGGTCGACCTTGACGATGGTCGCGCCCTCGCTGGCCATCTTCTGCACCAGGCCCTCGGTCTCGCCCTCGGCCTGGGCGCGGGCCCACAGCACCACCTCGCGCGCGGTGTCCGTCAGCAGCTTCTGCTGGTCGGGGGTGAGCCCGGAGAAGGTCTTGTCGTTCATCGTGATGTGATAGGTCGACACCAGGTGGTCGGTGCGCATCACGAACTGCGCCGCCTGGTGGAACTTCTGTGCGTAGGCTGCCGACACCGGACCCTCGGCGGCCTCGATGGTTCCGGTCTTGAGCCCGAGGAAGACCTCGGCCCAGGCGACCCGACTCGGCTTGGTACCGAGGGTCTGCCACAGCAGCAGGTAGGTCTTGATCTCCGGCACGCGCATCTTCATGTCGGCGAGGTCGGCGGGCGAGTTGACCGCGCGCTTGGCGAACAGGACCCGCGGCTGGGTGGGGGCGGCGGCGAGGATGCGGATGCCCTGTGAGGCGCGGAGCTTCTCGACCAGGCCGTTGTACACGTCGCCGTCCAGGAAGCGCTGGACGTGGTCGTTGTCGTCGAAGGTGAAGCCCCAGTTGAGGATGGCGAAGTCCTTCACCCAGTTCGCATACCACCCCAGCACGTCACCGTAGAGGTGAACCGAGCCCTGCATCATCTGCTCGATGACCTGGATGTCGTTGCCGAGCTGCTCGCCCTGGATGAAGTTGACCTTCAAGGCGCCGGCGGCACGCTCGTTCACGAGCTCGGCGAATCGCGCGTTGGCGCGGTCGAGGAGGGAGCCGACGGCGTCCGAGCCGCCGAAGGTGAGAGTCGTCTGTGCCGAGGCCGCGGTGGAGACGAGGCCAGCGAGCGCCATCGCGACCAGTGGTCGGCGCGCAACACGCGTCAGAGCACCAAGCATCTTCCTTCCTCCGGTGTGGGTGGCGCGTTCGAGCGCCGTTGACGTCGTCCTCGCCGACTCGGCCGTTGCGTTGATCGGAGTCGTCGGCGCGGCCGCGGCCGGTCATGTGCCGGCCCGCTCATCGTAGTCCGCGGCGTGTCCGAATCCCATAGGCACGTCGCCGGGCGGCCGAGGTGGCGGACCGGGCGGCCCACCACCTCGGCCGGGGGGGCGTCACTTGAGGAGATCGGTCCAGATCGCCGTGTACAGGTCACGTGCGGCGGCCGGGCAGGTCGGCAGGAACTTCCCGGCGGCGGCGAACTCCGCCGGCACCACGATCTCCGGTGCGGTCTGCATCTCCTCCGGAAGGAAGGCCTCCGAGCCCTTGATGCCGTTGGCGTAGCGCGCGAACTTCGAGATCATGGCCGCGTTCTCCGGGTCCATGATGAAGTTCTGGAACAGCTTCGCGTTGTCGACGTTCTTCGCGTCGGCCAGCACCGCCACGCTGTCCATCCACACCGGGTAGCCTTCCTTCGGATACCCATAGACCACGTCCGGGTTCTGCAACCGGGCGCGGAAGGTCGATCCGTTCCAGTTGACCGAGGCCATCAGGTCACCCTTGGCCAGTTTCTCGGTCGTCCCGTAGTCCATCGCCACCCACTTCGGCTTGGCCGCGACCAGGATGTCGCGCACCTTCTTCAGCAGCGCCTTGTCCTCGGTGCAGGGCTGGCCGCCGGCGTACATGATGGCGAGCGCCATCACGTCGTTCATCTCCGGCACGACGTTGACCTTGCCGATCAGCTCGGCCGGGGGATCGAGGAAGATGGCGGAGGTGTTCGGATCGCCAGCGTAGGCAGACTTGTTGACGGCCACCCCGGTGGTGCCCCACTGCCATGGCACCGTGTAGCGGCGACCCGGGTCCCAGGAGACGTCGACCCAGCGCGGATCGACGTGGCGGAAGTTCTCCATCTGGTCGGGCCGGCTCTCGAGCAGCAGTCCCTCGGAGACGAAGATCGGCACGTAGTTCGCCGACGGCACGACGATGTCGAAGCCGTGCCCGCCGGCCTTGATCTTGGTGAGAGCAGTGGTGTTCGAGTCGTAGTCGGTGATCGTCACCTTGACGTCGAACTTCTCCTCGAACTTCTTGATGAGGTCGGGGCTGGTGTAGTTGCCCCAGTTGAAGATGTTGAGCTCGCCTGCGGCGAGGGCCGCGCCGGAGGCGGCTATCAGTGCCGTGAAGGTTGCGTTGCGTAGGAGATTCGTGGGCATGGATGTCCTCCCAGTGGAGACGATTCGGGATCAGGAGCGCCTTCGATTCAGCAGGTAGAAGGCAGTCAGCAGCACCACCGTGGGCACGAGGAGCGCGGTGGAGATCGCGTTGACCTCGGGCGAGACGGCGCGCCGTAGCTGCCCTAGCATGTAGGTGGGAAGCGTTTCCTGTCCAGCCGACTTGACGAACTCGGTGATCACCACGTCGTCGAGCGAGATCACGAAGGCGAGCATGGCGCCGGCGAGCACTCCGGGCATCATCAACGGCAGCGTCACTCGCCGAAACGCCTGCCACGGCGTGGCGTAGAGGTCCGCGGCTGCCGTCTCCAGCGTGAGGTCCATGCCCTCGAGACGTGCACGAATCGGGAGATAGGCGAACGGGATGCAGAATGCGCTGTGGGCGACGATGAGATAGGCGAGCCCGCTGTAACCGGTCGCGATCTTGATCATCGAGAAGAAGATCAACAACGCCACCGCGGTGACGATCTCGGGCACCATCAACGGCTGGTTGATCAGGGTGTAGATCACCATCTGGCCGCGGAACGGCGCGCGTCGGGTCGTGCCGAGCGCCGCCATCGTCGCCAGCACGGTGGAGATGGCCGACGCTGCCGAGGCGATGGCCACCGAGCGGATGGCCGCTTCCTGGACCTGGCGGTTGTCCCAGGCGCTCTCGTACCAACGCCAGGAGAAGCCCTGCCAGATGGCGACCGAGTCCCCGGCGTTGAACGAGTACACCACCAGGGTGACGATCGGCGCATAGAGCACCAGAAAGCACGCGATCGCGATGGTCGCGAAGCCCGGCAAATCCTTGACGGAGAATGCGCGACGCCCGGCCATCTCAGCGTTCCGCGCTCTCGGAGGAGACGTTGCGCACATAGACGATGAGGGCGAGCATCACGATCACGAGCAGGGTGATCGACAGCGCCGAGCCGAGCGGCCAGTGCCGTCCCTGGCCGAACTGGAGCTCGATGAGGTTGCCGAGCATCATGTTCTTGCCCCCGCCGAGGACACGCGGGGTGACGTAGGCTCCGAGTGCCGGGATGAACACCAGAATCGAGCCGGCGACGATGCCCGGCTTGACCAGCGGCACGATCACGCGCGTGAGCACGCGGCGGCGTGTGGCGTAGAGATCGTACGCCGCCTCCACCAGCCGGAAGTCGAGGCGCTCCATCGCCGCGTAGAGCGGCAGCACCATCAGCGGCAGGTACACGTAGACCATGCCGAGCATGACCGCGGTGTCGGTGTAGAGGATCTGGATCGGTCGCTCGATCAGACCGAGCGCGAGCAGCGCCGAGTTGAGGATTCCCTCGTTGCGGATCACCTCCATGATCGCGAAGGTGCGGATCAGGAGGTTGGTCCAGAACGGGATCGTGATCAGGAACAGCCAGAGCGGGCGCTGGCTCTGCGGGCGGGTCGCGATGAAGTATGCGGTGGGGAAGCCGAACGCGAAGGTGAGCAGCGTGGTCAGAAGGGAGAGCTTCGCGGAGCGCCAGAAGATCGTGAGATGCGCGTCGGCGAGCTTCACCGTGTCGTCGAAGATGTCGCGGCTGAAGACGACGCGGAACCAGCCGTCGCCGGAAAGCTCCCAGACCACGCCGCTGTACTCGGCGGGAGAGAGGAACGAGTAGACGGCGACGATGAGCAGTGGACCCGACGCTCCGACCAGGAGCAGCGCGAGCGCCGGCGCGCTCAACAACCAGCTCGCGCGTACGGCGCGGGCGCGAATCGCGTCGCTCTGCGCGGGCGCTGGCGAGGCGGAAGGCTCAGTCATCGAGGAACTGGACCGCGTCGCCGTCGAGGCGCAGGCCGACTCGAGCGCCCTCGGCAAGGCGGCTGGCGTCGCCGCGGCGGTTCTGTCGGCGCACCACCACCTGGTGCGTCTCGCCGAGAGAGACGTGGTAGTGCGTGTCGGTGCCGAAGTACACCGCGCGCTCGATCACGCCGATGACCTCGCCGTCGGCCGGCTCGCCGAGCTCGAGGTGCTCGGGCCGCACCAGCACGCTGACCGCGCCGCGGCGACCCGGATCGGGGCTCGACGCGGCGAGGCCGCAAGCGAGGCGCAGCCGACCGGCGCCGTCGGGCCCGGGCTCGCAGACGCCGTCGAGGATGTTGGTGTCACCGATGAAGTGGGCGACGAAGCGGCTCGCGGGGCGCTCGTAGATCTCGCGCGGCGATCCGATCTGGAGGATCCGACCGTCGCTCATCACCGCGATGCGGTCGGACATGGTCAGCGCCTCCTCCTGGTCGTGGGTGACGAAGACGAAGGTGATGCCGGTCTGGTGTTGGAGCCGCTTGAGCTCGATCTGCATCTCCTTGCGCAGCTTGAGATCGAGCGCCGACAGCGGCTCGTCGAGGAGCAGCACCCGCGGACGTGGCGCGAGCGCGCGGGCGAGCGCGACGCGCTGTTGCTGCCCGCCGGAGATCTGGGCGACCCGACGGTTGCGCAGGCTCTCCATCTTCACCAATGCGAGCATCTCGTCCACGGTCTCGGCAATCTCGTCGCGTTGGCGGCCGAGCATCTGGAGACCGAACGCGATGTTCCCCTCGACCGTGAGGTGCGGGAACAGCGCATAGCTCTGGAACACGGTGTTGACCGGCCGGCGGTAGGGCGGCTCGCGCGAGATGTCCGTTCCGTCGAGCAGGATCTGGCCCGACGACGGGTGCTCGAATCCGGCGATCAGGCGCAGCAACGTGGTCTTGCCGCAGCCGGACGGGCCGAGCAGGGTGAAGAACTCGTTCTGGCGGATCGACACCGAGACGTCGTCCAGGGCGCGGACCGCGCTCGTGCCGTCGCCGAACACCTTGCCGACGCGGCGTGCCTCGACGGCGACCTGGTGGCGGTCGGAGGTCATCGGCCCGGGGGCCGCCGCCCGAACCAGGGGCGCGCGGTCTCGAGCTCGGCGCAGAGCGCGAGGAGCAACTCGTCGTCGCCGAACCGCGCCGCCAGGTGGACGCCGACGGGTAGCCCGTCGGCGGACCAGTGCAGCGGCAACGAGGCCGCGGGCTGGCCGCTCGCGTTGAAGAGCGCGGTGAATGGCGAGTACGCGAAGATGCCCTGGGGGCCGAGACGATAGTCGACGAAGTCCTCGCTGCGGTGCGCGAACCGTCCGACGCGCGCCGGGGGCTCGGCGAGCGTCGCGCTGAGCAGGACGTCGTGCTGCGCGAGGTAGCGGGCCATGGTGCGTCCGAACGCATGCACGGTGTTGACCGCCGCCAGGTAGTCCGCTCCACCCAGGGTGTGGGCGAGGGCGATCGCGCCACGCGCGACCGGCTCGATCTCGTCCGGCTCGAGCGGGCGTCCGCGGGCCCTGACCTTCGACTCGATGGTGAGCGCGGTGCCGCAGGCGACGACGGTGGTCCAGGCGCGCATCAACGGGAGCACGCCTTCGATCGGGGAGGCCTCCTCGACGTGATGGCCGAGCGCGTCGAGCAGGCGCGCGGCATCGTCGACCGCGGACCGGCACTGCGGGTGGATCGCCTCGCCGAGCGGCGAGCCGCGCAGCACCGCGACCCGCAGCCGCCGCGGCGGTCTGGCAATCGCATCGGCGAACGTGCCGGCCAGCGGTGGGGCCCAGTACGGCGCCCCGAGGTCGGCGCCGGCGGTGGCGTCGAGCAGGGTCGCGGTGTCGCGCACCGAGCGGGTCAGGAAGCCGTCGATGGCCATCCCCGCCCAGCCCTCGCCGGCGGCGGGTCCGTCGGGCAGTCGCGCGCGGGTGGCCTTGAAGCCGACCAGGCCACAGCACGAGGCCGGGATTCGAACCGAGCCGCCGCCGTCGGAGCCGTGGGCTGCCGGCACGACGCCGGCGGCCACCGCCGCCGCGGAGCCACCCGACGAGCCACCCGGGGTGTGGTCGGGGTTCCAGGGGTTGCGGGTCGGCCCGCCGTAGACGACGGCCTCGGTCACCGGTCCGACGCCGCCTTCGGGCGAGGTGGCGCGACCGAAGGTCACCAGGCCGGCGCGCCTCAGCCGCAGGTAGATCTCCGAGTCGTAGCGGTAGCGCGTGTCGGCGAAGAGCCGCGAGCCACTACTCGAGGGGAAGTCGATGGCCTCGGCGCCGAGATCCTTCAACAAGAAGGGCACGCCGCGCAGCGGACCGTCGGGAAGCCCGTCGCGAATCAGACGCCGCGCGGTTTCGGGGACGAGATGGACGAGGGCGTTGAGCCGCGGCTGCTCGGTGGCAGCCGCGTCGAGCGCGACGTCCAGCAACTCGTCCGGTGACACCTCGCCGCGCGCGACGAGGCCCGCCAGCCCGACCGCGTCGTAACCGTCGTACTCGTCCGGTCGCAACGACATCTCCGACCTCCGTGCCGCGTTCCTGCCGCCGTCGGCGGGACGCAGGGCGAATAGTCAGGGGTGGGGCCGTCCGTCGGCAAGTCGTCGAGCCGCGCCCCGTGCCCGTAATAGATTTTGTCAATCGCCTCGTTAATAACAATCGATTTCACGCCGTCGCCGCCGGTGGCTAGTCTCTCCACATCACGGCCGGCAGCGCCCGGCCAGCGACATCCGAAGACAGGAGACCGAGCCATGTTCAGCGACCGCACCGGCCAGCGTGTACCCGATGTCACCTTCCGCACCCGTCGCGGGGCCGAGTGGGTGGACGTGACCAGCGACGAGATCTTCGGCGGCCGCACCGTCGTGGTGTTCTCGCTGCCGGGGGCGTTCACCCCGACCTGCTCGTCGTCCCACGTGCCCCGCTTCAATCAACTGGTCCCGGCGTTCCGGGCGCGTGGCGTCGACGAGGTGATCTGCGTGTCGGTCAACGACGCCTTCGTGATGAACCAGTGGCAGCGCGAGCAGAAGGCGGACCGCATCCGCTTCCTCCCCGACGGCAACGGCGAGTTCACCGCCGGAATGGGCATGCTCGTCGGCAAGGAGGATCTCGGCTTCGGGCGGCGCTCGTGGCGCTACTCGATGCTGGTTCGCGACGGCGTGATCGAGAAGATGTTCGTCGAGCCGGAGGTGCCCGGCGACCCCTACACCGTGTCCGATGCCGACACCTTGCTCGCCTGGCTGGCTCCGGGCGCGGTCCGCCCGCCGAGCGTCTCGGTGTTCAGCCGTCCCGACTGCCCGTACTGCGTGCGTGCCAAGGGGTTGTTGGCCGACGCCGGGATCGAGTTCGAGGAGCTGGTGCTCAATCGCGACTACACCGACCGCACCCTGCGCGCGGTCGCCGACAGCACCACGGTGCCGCAAGTCTTCGTCGACGGCCATCGCATCGGTGGCTCCGAGCAGCTCGAGGCCTGGCTGCGGCGGCGGGAAGCGGCCTGAGCAGCGCTCCGGGCACGCTGGCGGCCACCACCTGGTGGCTGCCAGCGCTCAGTCGCGCTTGAGCAACGCCTCCAGCCCGGCGAACGGACGGTGAGTGGCCGCCGGGTCTCGCTGCTCCGCCTCGGTGTCGACTCGTAGCCCGGCGGCGCGCTCGGCCTCGAGCTGCCGCGCGTGCTCGTTGTCGTGGCAGTACAGGCACAGCAGCTCCCAGTTGCTGCCGTCCTCGGGGTTGTTGTCGTGGTCGTGGTCGCGGTGGTGGACGGTGAGCTCGTGGAGGTTGAGCCGCGTGAACTCGCGCGCGCACCGCCCGCAGATCCACGGATACATCTTCAGCGCCCGCTCGCGGTAGCCCTGCTCACGCTTCTCGCGCTCACGTTGGGCCCGCGCCACGACCTCGTCCAGCCGATTGGCAGCGTCAGGCTTGCGCACCATCGTCGAGTCACCCGTGCAACGAGAATGACCGCCGAATAGTACGGCGCGAGCGCCGCCGGCGTCAGCTGCTCTCGGTCACCCGGAAGCGAATGGTGGCTTCCATGCTCTCCTCCGGGCCGAGGACCACGATCCCGGTGTCCTCGCCGGGCCGATTGAAGGCGTCGGTGTCGTGGCTGACCGGCTCCACCGCGAAGAACGCCTCACCCGGCGGGATGTAGACGACCAGGCGGTCGAGCACCGCGTCGGCATCGATCTCGAGCGCGAGGCCGGCCGCCGGCCAGTCGATGCGTGCCGGTCGCGTCCAGCCGACGTACACCGCGTCGATGTCGAGCCGGTCGACCTCGCGCCCGCCGGAGAAGTCCATCGCCGCCGGAACCGGTATCCGCGCCGTCGGGAGCCTCTCCGGGTCGGCCGCCCACACCTCGCCGGTGGCGACGGTGAGGCGCGCGTCGGCGGTGCGGTGGAAGTACGGATGGTGCCCGATGCCGGCGGGCATCGGTCGCCGATCGCGATTGGTCAACGTGGTGCGGAGCGTGAGCTGCCGCGGCTCGAGCTCGAAGACCTGGGTCGCGGCATAGGCGAACGGCCAGTGGGCGTCGGCGTCGTGATCGTGGGTGAGGACCACGCGCCGTTGCGTCCGGTCTGTTACCGACCATGGCCGGGTCCAGCCGACGCCGTGGATCGCGTGTCGGCCCCCGAGTGGGCCGCTGGCGAGAGTGACCGGCTGTCCCGCCCAGGGGAAGCGTGCGTCGCGGATCCGGTTCGACCACGGCACCAGTGGCCAGCTCGCCGCCACGCGCGGGTTGCCGGCGACCACCGCATCCACCTGCGGTGCACGCATCAGCAGCCGGTCGTCGAGGCGCAGGCCGACGATGACCCCACCCACTGCGGGCGCCAGATCGAGCACCAGCGCGTCGGCGCGCAGCGTCACCAGCGCATCGGTGGACTGACCGGGCATCGGTTGTGCTCCGTGCCGACGAGACGACGTGATTCTCCGGCAGGTGCGGGGCGGCGTCCATGGTGCGATGCACGCAACGATGCGCCGGTCGATCGATTGCCCTCGGCCCGGAGGCTGGACTACTCTGCCCCGCAGCGAGCCGAGACGACGTGGCCGAAGAGAGTCGCGCGCCGGTCTCGCACGGCAACTCGGTCTCGATCGAAGACTCCCCGGGTCGCGGCACGACGCCGGCGCCATGGCGCCGAACCCCCGGTCGTGGCGGACGTGACGTGGAGTCGAGGTCGACCGGACCCACCATCAGGAGGATCTTCACCATGCTGCACCATGCATCCGTCGGTCAGCGGAGCCGGCTCCGCGCCCGCATCGCGTGGCCGTGCGCGCTCTCCGCGCTCGCGATCGGTCTCGGCCTCACCGCCAGCGCGTCGGCGGCGGAGCGCACGGTGACCGTCGTGCTCTCCGAGGAGCCGGACGTCCTCGAGCCGTGCCAGTCGAGCCGCTCGAACATCGGCCGCGTGGTGAAGCAGAACATCGTCGAGACGCTGGTCGAGATCGACCCGAAGGACGGGCAGATCACACCGCGGCTGGCGACCGCCTGGCAGCAGGTCGATGCCAACACCTGGCGTTTCACCCTGCGCGAAGGCGTGAAGTTCCACGACGGCGCGGCGTTCGATGCCGCGGCGGCGGTGAAGTCGATCGATCGCACGCTGCACGCGACGCCGATCGAGTGTGAGATCCGCACCAAGTTCTTCGGCGGTCTGAAGATCACGGCGAAGGCGGTCGATGCGACGACCCTCGAGCTGGTCACCGACAAGCCCGCCCCGATCCTGCCGACGATGATGGGCACGATGACCATCACCTCGCCGAGCTCGCCGATGGACAAGGCGACGAACCAGCCGATCGGCACCGGCCCTTACAAGCTCGACGAGTGGAAGGTCGGTCAGGAGATCACGCTGTCGCGCTTCGACGGCTATTGGGGGCCGAAGCCGCAGGCCGAGCGCGCGCGCTACGTGTGGCGAACCGAGTCGACGGTGCGCGCGGCGATGATCGCCGCCGGCGAGGCGGACATCGCCGCGAACATCGCGGTGCAGGACGCGACCGACCCGAAGATGGACTTCAGCTACCCGAACTCGGAGACCTCGCGGCTGCGCATCGACACCACGCGCCCGCCGCTCGACGACCGCCGGGTGCGCATGGCGTTGAACTACGCGATCGACCGAGGCGCGCTGCGCGGCAGCATCTTCTCCGCCGACGTCGAGCCCTCGACCCAGCTCGTGGTGCCGAGCATCAACGGCCACAACCCCGAGCTCAAGGTGTGGCCCTACGACCCCGACAAGGCGATGAAGCTGTTGGCCGAGGCGCGCGCCGCCGGCGTCCCCGTCGACAACGAGATCATGATGATCGGGCGCATCAACATCTATCCCAACGCCACCGAGGCGATGGAGGCGATGCATGCGATGCTGCAGGCGGTCGGGCTCAACGTGAAGCTGAAGATGCTCGAGGTCGCCGAGTGGGTGAACATCCTGCAGAAGCCGTACGCCGACGACCGCGGCCCGGTCCTGCTCCAGGCTCAGCACGACAACAACAACGGCGATGCGGTGTTCACCGTGTACAACAAGTACCACTGTGAAGGCGCCAACTCGACCATCTGCGACAAGAAGCTCGACCAGACCATCGAGGCCGCGGAGAAGGCGACCGGGGACGAGCGGCGCAAGCTGTGGCAGGAGGCGTTCCGCATCATCGGCGACGACATCATCGCCGACGTCCCGCTGTTCCACATGGTCGGCTACACCCGAGTCGGCTCGCGCGTGAACTTCCAGCCGAGCATCTCGACCAACAGCGAGCTGCACATCGAGGACATCACCTTCAAGTGACCTCCGGCGCTGCCCCCGGCGCTCGCCGGGGG
Source organism: Ectothiorhodospiraceae bacterium (assembly GCA_024234875.1). GTDB lineage: Bacteria > Pseudomonadota > Gammaproteobacteria > HK1 > HK1 > JACKNM01. Next base: position 125,496 of record JACKNM010000012.1, read on the forward strand.
CAGCCCGCGCAGGGTTCGTGCGCCCCGGGGCTGCGGCCGTGGTGCGTGCCGTCGAGGAGGAGCGTCGAGATGCAGTGGCTCGATGTCGAGGAAGGTGCCCGCGGCCTGCGTCCGCAGAGCGAGTTCGGGCGGCCGAGGGCCTGGCGAGCGGGCGACGTGGGGGCGCGCGATTGGACGGTCGCGGTGCCCGACGCGGCCGTTGCCGAGATGGAGGCGGTGGTCGAGCTCCATCGTCGCCAGCGTCTCCCGACCTGCATGCTGGCCCCGGAGATGTTCACCCTCGATGCTTGCGCGCGGATGATGGCCGAGGCCCGCAGCCGGCTCGACCACGGCGTGGGCGTCGCGCTGCTCGACAGGCTCCCGGTCGAGCGCTGGACCGCCGAGGAGGCGAACGCCGTCTACTGGCTGCTCGGGCGACTGCTGTCGCAACCGGTGGCGCAGGAGTGGAACGGCCTCATGTTCCGCGACATCCTGGATGCCGGCGGCGATCAGGAGTACGGCAACGAGCGCGCCGTCACCAGCCGGGTGCTCACCTTCCACACCGACAACAGCGGCAATCGCGCGCGGCCGGACTATGTCGGGCTGATGTGTCTCGGCCGCGCCGCGGAAGGCGGAGAGAGCCAGTTCTGCTCGCTCTACGCGGTGCACGACGCGCTCGCCGCCGACGCGCCGGACCTGCTCGCTCGCCTGTTCGAGCCCTATCTGCACGACCGCCAGGGGATCCAGGCGCCCGGGGAGATCGAGGTGCTGCGCGCACCGGTGCTCACCTTCGACGGTGAGCGCCTGCGTGGCCGTTACTCGCTCAACAAGATCTCCCAGGGGTATCGCAAGGCGGGAGTGCCGATCGACGCGCCCGGCCAGCGCGCGCTCGACGCGGTGGTCGAGGTGATCGACCGCCACCACCTCGCCTGCGCGTTCACCATCGAGCGAGGCCAGGTCCAGTTCTTCAACAATCTCGAGGGACTGCACCATCGCGCGGATTACAAGGATGCGCCGGAGCAGCGCCGCCACATGGTGCGCACCTGGTATCGCAATCGTGGTCGCCCGTTCTTCGACGGCTGAGACGGGCGCACCGGTTCGATGATGCGGTATCTCGGCCAGCGTGCCCTGCACAGCGCCATCGCGCTCGGTGCCCTGGTGATGCTGGTGTTCTTCCTGGTGCGGCTCACCGGGGACCCGGCGAGCCTGTATCTGCCCATCGACGCCTCCGTCGAGCAGCGCCAGGCGTTCTCCGAGCGACATGGATTCGACCGCCCGGTGCTGGCCCAGTTCGCGAGCTTCGTCGGCGACGTGCTCCGGGGCGACTTCGGCCATTCCATCCGCAAGGACCGGCCGGCGCTCGAGGTGGTGCTCGAGGCGTTTCCCACCACGCTGTCGCTCGCGGTGGGCACGATGGTGATCGCGGTGGTGCTCGGCGTGGTGGTGGGATCGCTCGCCGCCATCCGCCCGGGTGGCATGTTCGACCGCATGTCCACCCTCACCTCCCTCGGCGCCGCCAGCGCGCCCGATTTCTGGGTCGCGATCACCGGCATCTTGCTGTTCGCGGTGGCGCTCGGCTGGTTGCCGACGTCGGGCACCGGTGGCTGGCAGTACTGGATCCTGCCGCTCGCGGTGCTCTCGCTGCGCCCGTTCGGGCTGCTCGTCCAGGTCGTCCGTGGCTCGATGCTGTCCGCGCTCGGCTCGGCCTACGTGAAGACCGCGCGCGCCAAGGGTGTCGGCGAGGCGACGGTGGTCTTCGTCCACGCGCTGCGCAACTCCGGGCTCGCGGTGGTCACCGTGGCCGGCGACCAGATGGTCGGCATCGTCAACGGCGCGGTCATCGTCGAGACGGTGTTCGGCTGGCCCGGGGTCGGCAAGCTGATGATCGACGCGGTCATCCAGCGCGACTTCACGCTGGTGCAGGCGACCATCCTGGTCACCGCGACCGCCATCTTCGTTCTCAACGTGGTGATCGACCTGCTCTACGTGCTGCTCGATCCGAGGATCCGGCACCGATGAGCGACCCGGCCGCGACCCCGGTCGCCGCGGCGGCGGAGGCGGTGCAGGTGCGGCGCCGGCTGCCGCTGTGGCGGCTCCTCGTCCGCGACCGTTTCGCGCTGGTCGCGGCCTTCTGGCTCGCCCTGCTCGTGGTCTGCATGGCGTTCGGGCCGGAGCTGCTCGGCAAGGCGGCGACCGCGCTCGATCTGCGCGCGCGCAACACGCCACCGGGGTCGCTGGAGAAGGGGTGGCTCGCGGTGCTCGGGACCGACGCGCTGGGGCGGAGCATGCTCGCGCGGCTGGTCGTCGCGACCCGCAACACCATGGCGGTGGCGCTCACCGCCATCACCCTCGCGTTGCTGGTCGGTGGCCTGCTCGGGATGATCGCCGGCTACGTCGGCGGCTGGTCGAGCCATCTCATCATGCGCGGCGCCGACGTGCTCCAGAGCTTTCCCTCGCTGCTGCTCGCGGTGGTGGTCCTCTACGTGCTCGAGCCGCGGGTGTCGAATCTGGTGGTGGTGCTCGCGGTCACCCGGCTCCCGGTGTACGTCCGCGTCGCCCGCGCCGAGGTGCTGGAGATCCGAGAGCGACTGTTCGTGCAGGCGGCGCGCGCCCTCGGCGGTGGGCGGCGCCACATCCTGCGTCGCCACATCGCGCCGGTGGTGGCGCCGACCCTGCTCACGATCCTCACCGTCGACTTCGCGGTGGTGATGCTGGCGGAGTCCTCGCTCAGCTTTCTCGGCATCGGGATCCAGCCGCCCGAGATCACCTGGGGTCTGATGGTGGCCCAGGGCCGCAACCACCTCGCCGTCGCCTGGTGGCTCTCGTTCCTGCCGGGGCTCGCGATCATGCTGGCCGCGATGTCGGCCAACGTGCTCTCGAGCTGGCTGCGAACCGTCGGCGACCCGAGCCAGCGCTGGCGCCTCGAAGCACCGCGAGGCGAGCGGTGAGCGAGGCGGCGACCCTGCTCGAGGTGCGCGACCTCCGGGTCGAGTTCCGCAGTGGGCTGGAGACGGTGCACGCGGTCAACGGCGCGACCTTCGACGTTCGCGCCGGCGAGACCGCAGCCATTCTCGGCGAGAGTGGCTGTGGCAAGAGCGTCACCGCCGCCGCCATCATGCGGTTGCTTCCGCAGCCGCCGGCGCGCATCACCGCCGGCGAGATCCGGTTCGACGGCGAGAGCGTGCTGACGATGTCGCGGCCGCGCTGGCGCCAGATCGCCGGACGGCGCATCGGCATGGTGTTCCAGGACGCGCTGTCGTCACTGAATCCGGTGTTCTCGGTGGGGTGGCAGATCGCCGAGGCCTTCCGGGTTCACGGCGAGGCCTCTCGCGCCGAGCGTCGGAGGCGTGCGATCGAGCTGCTCGACCGCGTCGGGATCTCCGGTGCGGCGACCCGCGTCGACCACTTCCCGCACCAGTTCTCCGGCGGCATGCGCCAGCGCGTGATGATCGCGATGGCGGTGGCGCTCGGGCCGAGCCTGCTCATCGCCGACGAGCCGACCACCGCGCTCGACGTCACCATCCAGGCGCAGATCATGGATCTCCTGGCCAGCCTGCGCGCCGAGTACGGCATGGCGATGGTGCTCATCTCGCACGACCTCGGGGTGGTCAGCGAGGTCGCGGATCGGGTGGCGGTGATGTACGCGGGGCGCGTGGTCGAGAGCGGGCCGACGCGCGAGGTGCTGCGGCGACCCTCGCATCCCTACACCCTCGCCTTGCTGCGCTCGGTCCCCGGTGGCAAGTCGAAGGCGCAGAAGCTGCATCCGATCGTCGGCTCGCCTCCGGACCTCGCTCGGATGCCGGTCGGTTGCGCGTTCCATCCTCGCTGCGAGATGGCCCGCGAGATCTGCACCCGGGTCGCCCCGCCGTGCACCGTGGTCGAGGGCGCGAGCGGCGCGACGCGCACGGTGGAATGTCACTTCGCCGCGGAGGTGGCCAGTGGCCGCGTCGCCTGAGCAATCCCCCGGCGATGTCGTGTTGCGGGTCGAGGGACTGCGCAAGCACTTCACCACCCCGGGCGGGTTTCGCCGCCAGCCGGTCGTGGTGCGCGCGGTCGACGACGTGAGCTTCGACCTCGCTCGCGGCGAGACCCTCGGAGTGGTGGGGGAGTCGGGCTGTGGGAAGTCGACGGTGGCCCGGACCCTGATGCGGCTCGACGAGCCGACCGCCGGCCGCGCCCTGCTCGACGGCGCGGACGTGTTCGCGATGGGGCCGCGCGAGCTCCGCCGGGCCCGGCGTCGCATGCAGATCGTGTTCCAGGATCCCTACGCCTCGCTCAACCCGCGGATGACCGTCGAGGAGATCATCGCCGAGCCGTGGGACATCCATCCCGAGGTGCTGGAACGGCGCGAGCGACCGGAGCGGGTTCGGGCGCTGCTCGAGAGCGTGGGTCTGCGTCGGGACCACGCCGAGCGCTACCCGCACCAGTTCTCTGGCGGGCAACTCCAGCGCATCGGCGTCGCGCGCGCGATGGCCCTCGAGCCCGAGGTGCTGATCTGTGACGAGCCGGTGTCCGCGCTCGACGTCTCGGTGCAGGCGCAGGTCGTGAACCTGCTCGAGGAGATCCAGGCGCGCCTCGGCATCGCCTACATCTTCATCGCCCACGATCTGGCGGTGGTCCGCCACCTCTCGCACCGCATCGCGGTGATGTACCTGGGGCGGATCGTCGAGATCGGCCCGGAGGCCGAGATCTCCGAGGCGCCGCGTCATCCCTACACCAAGGCCCTGCTCTCCGCCGAGCCGCGCCTCGACCTCGACGCCGAGTCCGATGCCGCGCCGCGCCAGCGCATCCTTCTCGGCGGCGAGGTGCCGAGCCCCGCCGACCCGCCCTCCGGGTGCCGGTTTCGCACGCGATGCTGGAAGGCGACCGAGCTCTGCGCCCGCGAGGCGCCGCCGCTCACCGCGGACCCCGAGTCACGCTCCCGGCCGCCGCGGCTGGTGGCATGCCACTTCCCCGAGTCGGATGCCGGGAGCTGAGAGCCCCCGGTGGCCGAGCCGGGCGGCGCGCGGCGTCGCCCGAGTCGAAGCGTAACCATCCGGAGCCGGCCCCCGGGCGGGCCGGGGGTCAGTCGCTGACCATCAGGCTCGCGAACGGCACCATCGCGTGCTTGGCGTAGGCGGGGCGGGCCTTGAGCCGGGCATACCACGCCTCGACGTTCGGTAGAGAGGGACGCTTCACGTCGAGCTCGTAGTAGCGGTAGAGGCTAACCCCGAGCGGGATGTCGGCCATCGTCAGGTGGTCGCCCATGATGTAGTCACGGCCGGCGAGCTGCGCGTCCAGGATTCGATACGACTCGCCGAGTCGCTCCACCGCGGCGTCGATCTCCGCCATGTTGCGCTTCGAGGGCGGCGTGCGGACCAGCCCGAGGAACATGCGCCCCCAGTTCGGCCCGATGGTGCTGATCTGCCAGTCCATCCAGCGGTCGGCCCGGGCGCGCTCGCCGAGATCGCGCGGCGCCAGGGTGCCCTCGCCGTACTTCACCGCCAGGTAGCGCACGATCGCGTTCGACTCCCACAGCACGGTGCCGCCGTCGTCGACCGTCGGCACCAGGCGGTTGGGGTTCATCGCGCCGTACTCGGCCGTGTCGAGACCACCGAACGCCCCGCCGGCGTCGACGCGCTCGTGCGCCAGCCCGAGCTCCGCCACCGCCCACATCACCTTCTGCACGTTGCTCGAGGTGGTTCGTCCCCAGATCTTCAGCATCGTTCGCCCTCTCTCGTCTGCGCGGAGGTCTGCGCACCCGCAGACCGTTCGGCCCCTGTGCGCCTCCTCGGTGGAGGGCCGTGGAGCCCGTCTCGTCGAGTCGACGGCGAAGTGTCGGGCCGGGCAGGCTCGAGTGGCAAGCCGCGGCGGGCACCGGACGGCGGAGCCGGCGTGCGCTCAAGTCCGCCCGATGTGCGCCGCTAGCTCCGAGAAGCCCGTCCCGGTAGGGAACGTCGTTGTCCACCCGCGCCCGGTCGCTGCTCTGCCGCCCTGGCCTTCGCGGTCGTCCCGGTGCCGGCCATCGGCTGGCCGCGGTCGCGCTCGCTCTGATCGGGCTGACCGCGACCACCGCGACGCCGGCCGACGAGTCGGCCCGTCACCGCCTCCCCGAGCCGGTGCGCATCGGTCTCGATGCCGACCTCTCGAAGTCGAGCGCGCTCGGTGGGGAGGCGATTCGTCGCGGCGCGGAGCTCGCCATCGCCGAGCTCAATGCACGCGGCGGGGTGCTCGGACGGCCACTGGAGCTCGTGGCACGTGACAACCGCCGCAACCCGGCGCGCGGCGCGGACAACGTCGCGGAGCTGGCGCGAATGCCGGATCTGGTCGCGGTCATCGGTGGCATGAGCACCCCGGTGGCGGTCGCCGTGGCGCCGGTGGCGCAGCACGACCGGCTGGTCTATCTGGTGCCCTGGGCCCCCGGGGAGGCGGTGCTCGGTCATTCCACCGGCCCGGGCTACGTGTTCCGACTGGGCCCGAACGACGCCGACACCGGCGCCCTCCTGGTGCACTCGGCCCTGGCGCGCGGCCACCGCCGGCCGGGCCTGGCGCTGTGGCGGACCGCCCGTGGGCGCGCGCTGGAGTCGACCATCCAGGTGCGGCTCGGCGAGCTCGGGCTCCCGCGCGCGCCGGTCGCCTGGCTCGACACCGACCAGTCCGACATGGCGGAGTCGGTGGACAACCTGCTGACCGCGGGCGCCGACCTGATCCTGGTGGCTGCCGGGCCGAGAGAGAGTGGCGCCCTGGTGCGCGAGGTGGCGCGCCGGCCGTCGCTGATGCGATTGCCCATCATCTCCGACTCGAGCCTCACCGGCGGCTCCTTCCACGACGAGCATGGCGAGCTGCTCGACCGCGTGGAGCTCAGCTTCCTGCAGACCTACTCCTTTCTGAGCTCGCGCCATCCCGAGCGCGCACGGGAGGTGGTGGAGGCCTACTGCGAGCGGTTCCGAGTCTGCCGCGCCGAGGCGATTCCGGCTCCGATGGGCACCGCGCACGCCTACGATCTCGTCCATCTCCTGGCCCGCGCGATCACCGCGGCGGGCTCGGTCGACCGACCGCGCGTCCGCGACGCGCTGGAGCGCATCGAGGTGCACCACGGCCTGGTGCGGGACTACCTCCGCCCGTTCTCGGCGATGGACCACGAGGCGCTCGGCGAGGACGACCACCGACTGTTCGCCTTCTCCGCCAACGGAGCCGTCGTTCCCGTCGACCGGCGGGACGGCGCGCGCCGCCCGGCGCGCGTGCCGGGCGTCTGACTCGATGGCCATCCGTGGATTCCTCGAGACGGTGCTGTGGCGGGTCGCCCCGCTCGCCTTCCTGGTGCTCGCCGGTGGGTGGTATCTCGGCCAGAGCACCGCTTGGCGGGTGGTCCAGAACCAGGCGAGCGAGCAGCTCGCGCACCACGGGGAGATGCTCACCGTGCGCCTGCGTCGGCGCCTGGAGACGGCCACCCGAGACGTCGTGCACCTCGCCACCAATCGGCTCCTGGTCAACGCGTTGATCGACCCCGAGGGTCGGCAGCACTACCTCGCGCCGTTGCTGCGCTCGGCCGCCACGGCAGCGGGGCCGAGGGCGAAGGCCTTCCTCACCGACTACCGCGGCCGGGTTCTCGCCGCGAGCTCGAGCCAGGGCGCACTCCCCGAGGCCGGCTGGATCGAGCAGACCATGCGCGGCGAGGTGGTGCTCGACGTGGACCAAGCCGGGATGTTGATCGTCGCCCCGGTCTGGCACGACGGCGCGCCGGAGGGGGCGCTGGTGGTGATGCTCGACGGGGCGGCCGTCGGCGACTGGACCGACACTGGTGACGCCGCGTTGGACGTCGTGGTCTCCGGTGGCGACGGGGTCGTGGTCTACAGCTCCAATCCGACGATTGCAGTGGCCGGAAAGACGCTCCGGGCCATGTCGAGCGACTGGCTCGCCAGTCCCGGCCAGCCGGTCGGAATCGACGGTCTGAGTCTCCTCGTCGCGAGCCCGGTCGAGGTCGCGACCGGCGAGTTCGCGGTGCTCGGTCGCCTGCTCGGTCACACCGCCCTGCTCGGCGTCCTGGTGTTCATGGGCGGTGTCACCGCCGCCACCTTGCTCGCCACGCGCCGGGTGCGTCGGGTGGTCGACGACCTCCACTTCATCGCCGCGCGCGACACCGCCGGGTCGCGGGTGGCGCCGGGCGACGCGGAGGAGTTCCTGGAGCTGTCGGCGGCGATCAACCGCCTGCTCGAGCACCTCGAGCGGGCGACGGTGTCGCGCGAGCAGGTGGACCTCGCGTTCGATGCGATGCGCGAGATGGTGGTGCTGGTCGGCGTCGACGGCCACATCATGTCCGCGAACCGGATCACCCGTGAAACGCTCGATCTCGGTGCTCGACGGATCCACCGCCTGCCGATCGCCTTGCTCTGGCGCGAGGGCGACCCCGATGCGGGCCGGCTTCCAGGCCAGGGTGACCCGCCGCTCGAGACCACCTGGCAGGGCCACGGTGGGGAGGCCGTGCCGGTACGGATCCACGTCCGCGAGCTCGGGCCCGAGGCCGAGCACCGGCGGCTCGTGGTGGCGGAGGACATGCGGGCCCACCATCGGGCCGAGCATCGCTTCCGGACCCTGCTCGAGTCCGCGCCGGACCCGATCGTGATCGTGGGACCGGGAGGGCGCCTGGTCCTGGTCAACGGCGCGACCGAGCGGTTGTTCGGCTACTCGCGCGACGACCTGCTCCTGGTCACTCTCGACCGATTGGTGCCGACCGGTCTGCCGGTCTCCATCCGGCGCGGCGACCTGTCGCTCGAGCCGGGCGCCGGTGGCACCACCATCGAGGCGTCCGGAGTCCGCGCGGACGGCACGCGGGTGCCGCTCGAGCTGGTCGCGGCGTCGGTGGACACCGAGCTCGGCCCACGGGTCTGCGTGACGATTCGTGACGTCACCGAGCACAAGCTGCTGGAGGCCGAGCTGCGTGACGCTCGCGACGCGGCGCTCGAGGCGGTCGAGGTCAAGGGCGCGTTCCTGGCCAAGATGAGCCACGAGCTACGCACGCCGATGAACGGCGTCCTCGGCGTCCTCGACCTGATGTCCGACGTGGAGCTCGACGAGGAGCACGCCCAGCTCCTCGGTCTTGCGCGTCACGGCGCGCAGTCGCTGCTCGAGACCATCGACGAGATCCTCGACATCTCGAAGATCGAGGCCGGCAAGCTGGTCCTCGAGGAGGTCGACTTCGATCTGCGCACCGTCGCCGAGGATGCGGTCGCCATGGTCGCCCACCAGGCCTCGCAGGCCGGGGTCGCGCTCGGATGTGTGGTCGACGCCGAGCTGCCCGGCCTGGTGCGCGGCGATCCGCTGCGGCTGCGCCAGGCGCTCGTCAACCTGCTCTCGAACGCGCTGCGCTTCACGCCCAAGGGCGAGGTTCGGCTCGCGGTCGAGGTGGAATGGGCGCGCGCCGACGCGATGATGGTGTCGTTGGAGGTCAGCGACACCGGCGTCGGGATAACGCGAGCGCAGCAGACACAGATCTTCGATGCCTTCACCCAGGCGGACGACTCCACCACGCGCAGCCACGGTGGCACCGGGTTGGGGCTCGCCATCACCGCGGGGCTCGTCGACCTCATGGGCGGGCGAATCGACCTGCAGAGCCGGCCCGGCGTGGGCAGCAGCTTCAAGCTCCGCCTGCCTCTGGTCCCCGGTGTCGGGCCGGCGCCGGCGCGGCCGTGCCTCCCCGATCTCGTGGATTACCCGGTCCTCCTCGTCTCGGCGCGCCCGGCGATCGTGGACTCGGTTCTCGCGGTGCTACGTGGCGCCGGCCTGGACCCGGCAGTGGTCGACGATGCGGTCGCCGCCAGCATCTGGCTCGAGCGGCGGGACGGCGGGGCGAGCCTGCTCCTGATCGACACCACGAGTGTCGCCGCCGAGGCGGCGTCCAGCCGGCAGGCGCTAGACCGGGTCGTGCGGCGTCGCGCCGCCGCCACCCTGCATCTCGACGAGCCGGTGCGCCGCGCCATCGACGGACCCGCGCCGACCGCGCGCCTGCTGTGGCCGGCGCGGCGCGATGCCCTGGTCGAGGCAGTGCGCAAGCTCGCGGTGGGGTCCGCGCCCGACGCCGAGGTGCGGCCGGCCCGTCGCCTCGCCGGCCGGGTCCTGCTCGCGGAGGACAACGAGACCAACCGTCGCGTCGTCAGCGCCATGCTCGAGCGCGCCGGGCTCTCGGTGGTCGCCGCCGGTAACGGGCGCGAGGCAGTGGAGACGGCCCTGCGCAGGCGCTTCGACGTCGTGTTGATGGACTGCCACATGCCGGAGGCGGACGGTCTGTCGGCCACCCGTGAGATCCGCGAGCACGAGCGCCGCGAGGGCTTGCCGCGGCTGCCGATCCTCGCGCTCACCGCCAACGTGCGACGCGAGGACCGGGAGCAGTGCCTGGCCGCGGGCATGGACGGATATCTCGGCAAGCCGATTCGACGTGACGACCTGCTGGACGCGATTGCGCGGGTGCTGGACGACGCGGGTGTCGGACCCTCGATCGACCCTCAGACACCGGAGACTGCAACACCCGAGGACGCCGAGGCGCCGGGCGACAACGGAGGCACGAGCACGATGACCAACGATTCCGAAGCCACACCGATCATCGATGTCGATGCGCTGGAGGCGCTCGCCTCCGAGCTCGGTCCGGACATGGAGGAGCTGATCCAGACCTACATCGAGGACTCGGCCGGGTTGCTCGACCGCCTCGGCGCGGCGCTCGAGCAGGGTGACACCCAGGGCGTGGTGATTGCCGCCCACAGCCTGGGCTCGACCAGCGAGCTGGTCGGGGCGCGCGTGCTCTCGCGACTCGGGCGCTCGGTGGAGGTGGCGGCCAAGTCCGGGGATCTCGAGCCCGGTCGCCAGGCACTGGCGGAGATGCGGACGCTGCGCGCCGCGAGCTGCGAGGCCCTCGACGCATTCGGCGCCTCGCTGGCCTCGCCCACGCGCCTGGCGGTGTGAGCCGCGACCCGGGCGGCGTGCCCGGGCCGCGGCGCGGTGCTACGCGAACAGCGACGCCACGTGGGCGGAGCGCCGCCGCAAGTTGGCGACGAACTCCTGCTCGAAGGTCTCCGCCACCGAGCCGTGGACCCGGGGATCGGCGAGCAGCGTCTCCGACCACGCGCTCACCAGCGGGAATCCCTCGAGCAGCCCGCTGCCGAGCCGTGACTCGACCATCGCGAACCGCTGCAGGAACGGCGCGTAGGCGGCGTCGACCAGCGACAGGTCCGGTCCGTTGAAGTACGGTCCGTCGTTCGCGCGCTCGGTCGCGATCGCGTTCTCCACCCGGCCGACGCGCTGGCGTGCCAGCTCCAGCCCGCGCGCCACCGACTCGGCGTCGGAGGCGTAGTAGATACCGCTCATGGCGGCCGCGAAGTCGGGGACGAAGTCCGTCCAGGCGCGATTCCTCGCACGCTTGATCGGATCCGCCGGATGCAGGCGCGGCGCCACCTCCTCGTCGAGGAACTCGGCGATCGCGTTGGACTCGAATAGCGGTTGTCCGCCCACCACCAGCACCGGGACCTTGCCGTGCGGCGAGATCTCGAGGAACCAGTCGGGCTTCTCACGCAAGTTGATGTAGTCGACCTCGAACTCGACGGCCTTCGCACGCAAGACGATCACGGCGCGCTGGACCCACGGTCAGGTCACGGAGCTGACGAGACGATATCTGTCCGTCATGGCGGTCCTCCGGTGAACACGGGGCGGCGCGCGCAGGCGGCGCGCCTGCGGCGTACGTTACCGCATTACGGCGCCGGGCGGTGGCGACGGTCACCTCGCGACCAGCGCCACCAGGCCCTCGATCCAGCATCGGTTGACCGCCACCGCGACGTCGAGCGGCGTGGCGCCGGAGGTCTCGGCGGCGACGCTGTGCGCAACCCCGAGATGGTGCATCAGGTCGCTGAGCGTGCCGTCGTGGCGGACGATGAAGCCGTCGGCGTCGGTGGTCATCGCGCGCTCCGCGTCCGGCGTGCCGACCACCTGCCCGCTGGCGTCGATCCGGGTTCCGAAGCCCGCGCCGACGGCATGCCCGGCGAGAATCGGACAGTGCGCGCGGATGCGCTCGACCACCGCGCGGTAGCGGCCCAGATCGCCGAATGCGTAGTGGTAGGCCCCGGGTGGCATGCCCGGCGTCAGGTGGTCCTGGTGGAGGTCCAGCGCGGCGCGGATCTGGTGCAGCGGGTCACGCGCGAGCAGCGCGTGCATCAGCGCCGTCTCCGCCGGCAAGGCGAGGCCGAGCTCCGGCACCGATGCCCAGGCGAAGCCGTCGAACGCGGCGCCCGGCGCGAGGCTCGCGCCGATCGAGCCGTCGGGGTGGCGATAGCGCAGGAAGTCGTTGTTGCCGTCGGGGCCGGGGTCGCGGTCGGCGTTGTAGCGCGTTCCCGCCTGGTAGCCGGACGGGTTGCCGAGCGGGTAGCAGATCAGGCGCACGCCGCGGGCATGCGCGGCGTCGACGACCGCCCCCAGATGGCGTGCGAGCGCCACCGGCCCCGAGCGCTCGTCGCCGTGGACGCCGGCGCGGACCAGGAGCACGGGGTCGTCGTGACCGATGCGGGCCGAGGCGATGCGCAGAAACGAGAAACGACCCGCGCGATGGACCAGCGGATGGTCCGTGACGATCAGGTCGTCACGTCCCGCCACCACCGCGCGCAGCGCGGACTCGACCTCAGCCAGGCGCATCCGGCGTGGCCAGCGAGGTGGTCGGACGGTGTTGGTGCGCGGGGACGCAGAGCATCCAGCGGTGGGTGCGCAGGCCGCCCGGCCCGCGGTCGCGCCATCGCGAGCGGAACAGGTCCTTGCGAATGGTGCGCACGCCCCACCCCGGAGCCGGGCCGAGCGGCTTCTTCGCCGGGTCCGCGAGCAGCAGGTGGGTGGGGTCGAAGCCGAAGGCGACCGAGTAGTGTCCGGTTCGCAGGTCGTGGAACTCGCGTCCGCGCCGCCCCCACGCCTGATAGTCCACGATGCAGTACTCGAGTCGACTGATGCGTGCCTCGAGCAGGTGGATGTCACCGGGCTCGACGACCTCGTGGACGACGCCCAGGGCGTCCAACGCGCGGCGCAGCCCGTCGGGCTGAGTGCCGGTGCGCGGGTTGGTACCCGCGAGGGCCATCAGCGCCTCCTCCTCGCGCTCCATGCCGAGGGAGTCGAGCACGATCTTCAGCACCGCGGCACCGCAGCTGTACGGCTCGGTCTGCAACCATCGCCGCACCGGCAGCACCACGCGCGGATGGGCGTGGACGGACGAGCGCGCCGCGGCGCGGGTCCCCCGGTGGGAGTCACGTCCGGTTCCGGGCATGGCGCCTCCTCGGCCGCGGGTGGTTCGATGCGTTCACCGCGCGACCTCGACCGGCCAGCCGATCTCCGACGCGGTCAGGGCCCCGATCACGACCTCTCCGAGTGACCCGGGGATCCGGGCCTCCCCCGGCCCCAGCGGCACGCGCCCGCCCATGACCTCGGCCAGCGTCTGCGGATGGCGAGGCTCGAGCGACGGCTCGGCGTATCCGTGCGGGTACTGCGGCAGGCCGGTCGCGGGGTCGTACCGGTCCTGAGCGCCGAGGGTGTGCAGCATCTCGTGGGCGATCACGACGTTGTTGCTTCCCGCCTGGTGGCGCGAGGCGAACACGTTGACCACCGCGACGCGGCCCTTGCGAAGGCCGTACGAGTGGGCGAGCGTGCTGCGCTCGGCCGGATCGAAGTAGCGCAGGAAGAGGTCGACGTCGCTGGGCGGCAGGTCGCCGCGGTCGAGTCGCCACGCCCACCAGCGCAGCCGCAGGCTCCAGAGCATCGCCCCGAGGACGCTCGCCTCGGCCGGGGCCGGTGGAGGCCCCTCGGTGAGGGTGGGGGCGAGCACCAGTCGCACCGGGGTGGTGAGCGGGAGCCCGTGGACCTCGGCCTCACGGGTGAGGAACTCGGCGATCGGCGCGAAGGTGTCGGCATCCAGGCGCTCGAGGTAGGCGCTGGTCGCCGGGCTCGAATCCGCGGCCACGGGGTGGATTGCCACCCACAGCGGCGCGTCCCAGTCCCGCGCCCTGCGGTCGGACAGCCACGCCCCGCCGGCGACGAGCACCAGCACGTAGATCAGGAAACCCTTGCGCAACCACGCCAGCATTCGCGACTCGCTCGCTCCGCGCCCGCTCCGGCGCGCCCGGCCCACCCGGGGCCGCACATGCCGCTAGCGGCAGGAACCGGCTTCGTCTTTAGTGTCGGGGAGCGGTGGTCGGGCATGCGCGTCGGGCGCCGCCCGCGTCAGGAGCCGAACTCGTCCTCGTAGTCCGCCATCGACGCCTCGACCACCTCCAGCGCGTGCTCGCGGTCGTAGATGCGCTCGATCGCGATCCGCGACTCGGCGCCCGGCACCAGCTTGTAGGTCGCGAAGTAGTGCTGGAGGCGCTCGACCAGCGCCGTCGGGAGGTCCGTGATGTCGCGCGCGCCCCCCCACACCCAGTCGTTCTGGAGCACGGCGATGATCTTGTCGTCCGCCTCACCGTCGTCGACCATCTTGAAGCCGCCGACCACCCGCGCCCGGACGATGACCTCGGCGCGGTTGATCGGGCGCTCGCTCACCACGCAGACATCCATCGGGTCGCCGTCGCCGCGGCGCGCCGACGGCGACAGCGCGTTGACCCGCGGGCCGCAATAGGTTCGCGGTATGAACCCGTAGAGGGACGGCGGGGCGGAGGAGCCGCGCTGCGGCCGGTCGACCGAGAGATAGCCCGTCGCCTTGTCCACCTCGTACTTCACGAGGTCGAAGGGCGTGATCTCGATGTAGGCGTTGACCACTGCCGGGGCCTCGGGCCCGACCTCGAGGCCGTGCCAGGGATGCGGGCGCCAGCGGTAGAACGGCTTGGGGAAGCTCACGGGAAGGCCTCTTCAGGGAGTCGGGCGGCTCGTCGAAAGCCTGCCATCTCGGTGCGGCGCGAGCACGACGCGCCCTGCGGCACCGCGGATTCTCCTCTGCCGGCGACCCGCGCGCAATCGCGTCGCGGCTGGGACTACTGCTTCTTCGGTGTCAGCAACTGCCGGAGCTGCTCCGGGATGCCTTCCGGCAGGTTGCCGACGCCCGGCGAGAGCGGAACCCCGGCCGAGCGCAGCGCCTCGAGGTCGACCAGGGGCTCGGGGAGATCCTCGAGGCGGAGGTCGCTGCCGCTCGCCTCGAGCGCGGCCGCGATCTGCTCGCGGATGCGCTCGAGCAGCTCACTCGTGGGCGCCGCCGGTGCCGTCGCGGCGGTGGTGCGCGCGGTGGTCGCCGGCCGCGGCAGCGGTGCCCGTGCGCTGCGCGCCGACAGCACGTGGACCTGGCTCACGTCGCGGTGTGGCGCCTGGCCGGAGACTGCCAGCACGTGGTTCCACTCGCGCAACAGCCGCTCGAGCGCGGGCTCGAGCTCGATGCCGCTGAACGTGTCGGTGACCTTCGCGTCACGCGCGTGAGCACCCAGCGCAAACGGTGGCCCACCCTGGGCCTCCAACGCCTCGAGCACCGCGCCGAGCGGCGCGTCCTCGAGCGCGACCGATACCCGCCCGTCGCGCAGCGCAACGGTGCCGCCGGGCACGATGCCGGCGGCTGGCACGAGCACTGGAAAGGGCGCCGGCGCCGGGGTGGGCGTCGGCGGGGTCTGCGCGGCCGCGAGCCCGACCCAACCGACGAGCAGTGCGAGGCTCACGATGCGGACGGTGGGCAGGCGGGTGCGGGTAGGCGGGTGCATCGCTCGAGGCCCTCCGGGCGGGCACTTCGGCGCGCGCGTGCTCACGCGGCCGTCACGCGCCCGAGTATGGCTCCCCCGCCCCCGCGCCCACAAGGCGCCACGCCCCGCGAGCGTGACCGTGGTCGGCCGAGCGGCCGGCGGTGGTGAGGTCGATTGACGCGTGGGGGTCGGCCGTCTGTACCATCGCTCGTACCGGATCCGCCGCGCATCACTCACCGCAGGAGCACGATCATGCCGACCTGGCCGCACCCCGAGTCGAAGTCTGCCGCCCTGTTCGAGCGCGCCCGCCGCGTGCTGCCGGGTGGCATCTCGCGCGGGCAGACCTGGATCGACCCGTTCCCGATCTACGTTCGCGAGGCCTCCGGCGCCGAGGTGACCGACGTCGACGGGGTGACGCGGATCGACTTCCTCAACAACTTCGCCTCGCTCATCCACGGCCACTCCCATCCCGAGGTGGTGCGCGCGGTCGCCGAGGCGCTGCCGCGCGGCTCGGTGTACTCGATGCCCAACGCGGTCGAGCTCGACCTCGCCGAGCTGCTCTGCGAGCGGATCGCGAGCGTCGAGCAGGTGCGCTTCTGCAACAGCGGCACCGAGGCGGTGATGCTGGCCCTGAAGGCGGCGCGGGCGCGAACCGGGCGGCCTCGGATCGCCAAGGTCGAGGGCTCCTACCACGGCATGTACGACTATGCCGAGATCAGCCTCGATGCCTCGCCGGCCAACTGGGGCAACCGCCCGACGCCGGTGCCGTTCGCCCACGGCACGCCGAGCGGCGTGCTGGCGGATACGGTGATCATCCCGTTCAACGACGTCGAGACCGCCGAGGCGATGCTGCGCGAGGCCGGTGACTCGCTGGCCGCGATCCTGGTCGATCCGGCGCCGGCCCAGGTCGGGATGATGCCGATGAGCCCGGCCTTCGCCGCCATGGTGCGCAAGGTCGCCGACGACATCGGCGCGGTGCTGGTGTGCGACGAGGTGATCGCGCTGCGCATCGGCTACCACGGCGGCCAGGCGCGAGTAGGGCTGCGCCCGGACCTGACGACGATGGCGAAGATCATCGGCGGCGGCTATCCGGTCGGTGCCATCGGCGGCACCCGCGAGGCGATGGCGGTGTTCAGCCACGAGCACGGCAAGCCGCTCAACCCCACCAGCGGCACCTTCACCAGCAACCCGATCTCGATGACCGCCGGCCTCGTCACCATGCGCCTGCTCGACGAGGCCGCCTACGACCGCCTCGAGGCGATCGGCAATCGCGCGCGTGCCGCGCTCGGCGAGGTGATGCGCGCCACCGGCTTCCCGGGTCAGGTGACCGGGATGGCCAGCATGCTCCACCTGCACGCCCACGAGCGCACCATCACCGACCACCGCAGTGCCTACCACCAACCCGAGGAGGCGGCACGGCTGCGCCGGATCTATCGGGGGCTCACCGATGCGGGCTGCATGATCTCGCCGCGCGGCGCCTGCTTCCTGTCGACGGTGAACACCGACGCGCACATCGAGCGTCTGGCCGCGGGCCTGCGTGGCTGTATCGAGCGGATGGACTGAGAGGCCGCCCGTCACCGGGCCACGGCTCGTCGCGTGAGTGGAGGAGAGGTCCATGAGGATTGCCCGCGACATGCTCGAGCGCCTGGTGTTCGGAGCCGGCGCCGGCCACCGTTTCACGCAGGACTCGCCGGTGATGCCGGACGTGTGGTTCGGCTACGGCGCGTCGCCGGGCGGCACCATGGACCTGCTGCTCGTGCCCCGCCGCGGCACCGCACCGGCGCGGCTGGCGCTCGCGTTGCGTGACGCGTCCTCGAGCGCCGCCGCGGTCGCCGAGGGCGCCGGGCGCGTCGCCTACGAGGAGAGTCACGTCGTCGCCGAGATGACCCTCGCCGGGCTGGTGCGCACCGCGCTGCCGCTGTCGTCCTGGTGGGACACCCACCCCGGGCGCCTCGGCGGGCTGAAGGTCCGCGATCTGCGCGCCGCGTTGCCACCGGCGGGCACGCCGCCGCGGGCGGTGCGCGGGGTGAACGACTGCGGCCGGTGGTTCCTGCGCCTGGTCGGAATCCTCGCCTGGGCGGCGGAGCGCGGTGGCGACGACCCGTGCCAGTCGCTGCCGGAGGCCGACGTCTACGCGCCGGCGCTCGCCCGCCTGCTCGCCGGCCTGCGTCCACCCGAGGGGGATGGGGCGAGGCGCCGCGCGGTGCTGTGGGCGGTCAATCGCAATCGCGAGGCCGAGGTGGCGATGTGGTCGTCGACCCGCACGGTCAAGGCCGATGCCGCCAAGCGGTTGTTCGCGCTGCGCTGCGACAGCCTGACCTGGGCCGTCCTCGACACCGGGATCGATGCCACCCATCCGGCCTTTCGCGAGCGAACGCCCGCCGGGCGCCTGCGCAGCGCGGCCAAGCCGGCGGCCGCGAGCCGGGTTCGTGCGACGTACGACTTCACCCGATTGCGGTCGCTGCTGCACGAGCAGGCGCAGGCGCTGCCCGAGACGCTCGGTGAGCATGGCCAGCGTCGGGCGGCGGAGCTTCGACGCCGACTGCTCGCCGGGATGGCCATCGACTGGGAGTTGATCGCGCCGGAGCTGCGCGTCGACCACGCCGAGTACCGGGCGCCGGTCCATCCGCACGGAACCCACGTCGCCGGCATCCTCGGCGCGGACTGGCGCCAGAGCGACGCCGGATTCGACGCCCACGAGGAGGAGGACATGGTCGGGGTCTGTCCCGACATCAACCTCTACGATCTCCGGGTGCTCGACGAGAACGGCAACGGTGACGAGTTCGCGGTGCTCGCGGCGCTGCAGTTCGTGCGCTGGTTGAACGGGCGCAACGTCCAGCCGGTGATCCAGGGGGTGAACCTGAGTCTGTCGATCCCCCACGACGTGGCCAACTACGCGTGCGGGCGAACGCCGGTGTGCGAGGAGGCGTCGCGCCTGCACGCGAGCGGGGTGGTGGTGGTGGCCGCCGCTGGCAATCGCGGCTACGTCCACTACCTCACCCCGGAGGGCGAGACCGACGCCTACCGCAGCATCAGCATCACCGACCCGAGCAACGCCGAGGAGGTGATCACCGTCGGCGCCACCCATCGCCGTCGCCCGCACACCTTCGGCGTGAGCTATTTCTCGAGCCGCGGCCCGACCGGCGACGGCCGGGTGAAGCCCGACCTGGTCGCGCCGGGCGAGAAGATCAAGGGCCCGGTGCCCGGCGGCTTCACCGAGTCGATGGACGGCACCAGCATGGCGGCGCCGCACGTGAGTGGCGTCGCGGCGCTGCTGATGAGCCGGCATCCGGAGCTCATCGGCGAGCCGGCGCGGGTCAAGCGAATCCTGTGCGACACCGCGACCGACCTCGGTCGGGAGCGCTATTTCCAAGGGGCGGGACTGGTCGACGCCTGCCGCGCCCTGCAGTCGGTGTAGGCGGCGGACCGCGCGGCACCCTCGCGCAAGGAGGAACCGAGATGGCGAGCAGGATATTCACCCTCGAGGCACTGGCGGCGAAGCACGGCGACTGCCTGTTGTTGCACTGGGGCGGGACGCGCGAGCCGCGGCTGCTGGTGATCGACGGCGGTCCCGGTGGGGTCTACCGCGCGTTCCTGCGCAAGCGACTCGAGGCGCTGCGCGCGTCGCGCGGCAGTCCGCTCGCGATCGACCTGCTGATGGTCTCCCACGTCGACGACGACCACATCAACGGCGTTCTCGACCTCACCGAGGAGATCGAGGAGGACGAGCGTGCGGGTCGCGAGCCCCATTACCGAATCGACGGCCTGTGGTTCAACAGCTTCGACGACGTGCTCGGCAACGCCGCGAGCCTGGTTCGGGCGACGGCGCGCGCGCCGGTCTCGCCCGAGCACCGCGACGCCGCCGCCACCATCGCGAGCGTCGGCCAGGGTCGGTCGCTGCGACGGCGCGCCGAGACCCTCGGCATGATCGTCAACGGTGGCGATCTGCTCGTCACCGATGGCTGGATCTGGGACTACGGCGATGGCCTGACGTTGCAGGTCCTCGGGCCGCGACAGCAGCGCATCGACGAGTTCCGCGAGGCCTGGGACACGGAGCTGGTACGCCGCGGTTGGGACGTGCGCCCGGACCTCGCCGAGGTCGCCGCCTTCGTCGACCGCTCGCCCTGGAATCTGGCGAGCACCGTGGTGGTGGCCAAGGTCGGGCGACGCCGCATCCTGCTGACCGGCGACGCCCGGGGCGACGACATTCTCGACGGGCTGCGCGAGGGTGGGCTCCTCACCGGGGCCACGGTCCGCTTCGACGTGCTGAAGGTTCCTCATCACGGCAGTGATCGCAACGTGAGCACCGAGTTCTTCCGCACCGTGGAGGCCGACCACTACGTGATCTCGGGTAACGGCGAGCACCACAACCCGGACACCACGACACTGGAGATGATCGTCGCCGCCCGCGGCGATGCCCGCTACACCGTGCACTGCACCTACCGCCGCGGCATCAAG
Organism: Ectothiorhodospiraceae bacterium; assembly: GCA_024234875.1. Lineage (GTDB taxonomy): Bacteria > Pseudomonadota > Gammaproteobacteria > HK1 > HK1 > JACKNM01. Next base: position 145,583 of record JACKNM010000012.1, read on the forward strand.
GGTCTCGGCGAGCGGCTCGACGCCTTTCTCGCCGCGCTGCCAGCCGAGCGGCGCGAGCGCTTCGTGTTCCGCGACGAGAGCGAGCTCGGGTTGCGACTCGACCTCGGGGCGCGGCTGCCGGACTGAGCGGGGTCGGGGACTGGCGCGCGCGAGGCGCGTGCCTGCCCCCCTGCCGCCGGGGCCGGGACCTGGGGGACAGGCACCGCCTCGCGGCGGAGCCAGTCCCCGCCCTCCCTCCGGGGCTTGTGCTTCCCGCGCCACGGTGATTGACTCGCGCGGCCATGGCGAACGACGTCCGATCCGCTCCCAGCGTGCTGTCCGGCCTGTTGCTGGCGATCGCGGTCGCGGTGAGCTTCGCCACCAACTCCGCGCTCGCGCGCATCGCCTACGAGGCGGGCAGCAACGCGCTCTCGGTCCTCACCGTGCGCACCTCGGTCGCGCTGGTGGCGCTGCTCGTCCTGCTCACCGTCCAGCGCGTGCCCTACGTGCTTCCGGCGGGGCGCGCGGTGAAGGCACTCGCGCTGGGGCTGGTGCTGGCGTCGTACTCGTACGGCCTGCTCGGTTCCTTCCAGTACGTGCCGCTCGCGGTCGGTATCGTCACCTTCTACACCTACCCGCTGCTCACCGCGTTCGCGAGCGCGGCGACCGGTCGCGAGCGCATCACCGTGGTCACCCTGGCCGCGCTGGCGGCTGCCTTCGTCGGCCTGACCCTGGTGGTCGATCTTCGCGGTGGCGGGTTCGATCCCGTCGGTATCGCGCATGCCTTCGCCGCCGCCATCTTCTTCACCGCGCTCCTGCTGTTGAGCGACCGCGTTCGGGGCGACGGCGACTCCCGCCCGATCACGCTGCACATGCTGCTGACCGGTGTGATCTGCTACGGCGGCGCCTGCGTGCTGACCGGGCTGTTCCGTCTGCCACAGACGCCGCTCGGCTGGGCTGGTTTCCTCGGCAATCCCGTCTTCTACAGCTTCTCCATCATCTGCCTGTTCGTCGCGGTGCGGCGGATCGGGCCGGTTCGCGCGGCGTTGATCCTGAACGTCGAGCCGGTGGCGAGCGCGGTGCTCGGCTATCTCCTGCTCGACCAGACCCTGACCCCGCTACAGATGGCGGGAATCGCAATGGTGGTCGGAGCGGTGCTGTCGCTGCGGCTCTCGCCGGGAATGCTGGTGCGGCCCCGGGTGTCGCCGATGCTCTGGCCGGTCACCAGCCTGGTCACGGGCTGCCTGCTGATGCTGGGCTCGGCGGTCGCCTGGCTGTGGTGAGCGGGCGATGAAGGCGCCGGCGTTCGACTATGCACGGCCCGAGACGCTGGAGGAGGTGCATGCGCTGCTCGCCGAGCACGGCGACGATGCTCGCATCCTCGCCGGCGGACAGAGCCTGATGCCGACGCTCGCGCTGCGGCTGTCCGGCCCGGCGCTGCTGGTGGACGTCAACCGCATCCCCGGCCTCGGCGCGATCGAGGCCCGCGGTGACGGACTCCAGATTGGCGCCCTCGCGCGCCATGCCGCGGTGCTGGCGAGCCCTCTGGTGGCCGCGCGCGCACCGGTTCTCACACGCGCCCTGCCCCATGTCGGTCACGTGGCGATCCGAAGCCGCGGCACTTTCGGCGGCAGCATCGCGCTGGCCGACCCCGCGGCGGAGATCCCCGCCTGCGCGCTGGCGCTCGAGGCGGAGGTGGTGCTCGAAGGCGCCGACGGGTCACGCGTGGTGCCGGCGGCGGACTTCTTTCTCGGCCTGTACGAGACCGCGCGCGAGCCCGACGAGGTGGTGACCGCGGTCCGCCTGCCGTCCCAGGCCGGGCGCCGCTTCGGGTTCGCCGAGCTCGCGCGGCGCCATGGCGACTTCGCGCTCGCCGGCATCGCCGCGAGTGCTCGCCTCGACCACGACGATCGGGTGACGGAGCTCCGGCTGGTCTGCTTCGGTTGCGCCGACCGCGCGGTGCTGGCCGATTCCGCCGCCGCCCGCGCCCTCGGGCGTCGGCTCGACGCGGCGACCATCGCCGAGGTGGCCGCCGGCCTCGGCGCGGACGTCGAGCCGATCCCGAGCCCGGAGGCCGATGCCGAGACCCGGCTCCACTGGGCCCGCGTTCTCACCGCCCGGGTGCTCGGCGCGCTCCCGACCACCCCGGAGGTCGACGCATGAGCACGGACGAGGCGCGGCGCCGGATACGGCTCGAGGTCAACGGCGAGACCATCGAGCAGGAGGTCGCGGTGCGCCGCCACCTGGCCGACTTCCTGCGCCTCGACCTCGGGCTGACCGGAACCCATCTCGGCTGCGAGCACGGGGTGTGCGGGGCCTGCACCGTGCTCGTCGACGGGGAGCCGGTGCGCGGCTGCCTGATGCTCGCGGTACAGGCCGACGGCGCGCGGGTCGAGACCGTCGAGGGGGTCACCGAGCGCGGCGCCTTGGCCGACTTGCAGCGGGCGTTCGTCGCGCGCAACGCGGCGCAGTGCGGGTTCTGCAGCGCCGGCATGCTCCTCACCGCGGCCAGCCTGCTCGAGCGCACCGAGGCGCCCGACCGCGACCTGATCCGTGCCCACCTCTCGGGCAACCTGTGCCGCTGCACCGGGTACCAGTCGATCGTCGACGCCGTCGAGGCGACGTGGGCGGCGCGCCGCGCCGAGCGCGCGCCATGAGCGGCCCGCAATCCGCAGGGCCGATCGGGCGCGGGCTGCCGCGCCGCGAGACCGAGCGGCTGGTGCGTGGGCGCGGGCGCTACGGCGACGACATCGTCCTTCCGCGCATGCTGCACGCCGCGTTCGTGCGCAGCCCCCACGCGCACGCGCGCATCGAGCACATCGAAGCCACCGCCGCGGCCGCCAGCACCGGCGTCGTGCGGGTACTCACCGGCGCGGACATCGCCGCGGTCTGCAAGCCGTGGGTGAGCAAGGCCGAGAACCGGGCGACCCATCGTTCCGGGGTCCAGCATGCGATGCCGGCCGACCGCGTGGTGTGGCAGGGCGAGCCGGTGGCCGTGGTGCTCGCGCGCTCTCGGGCCGAGGCCGAGGACGCGGCGGAGCTGGTCGAGGTCGAGTGGGGGCCGCTGCCGGTGGTGGCCGAGGCGGCGCAGGCGCTGGCGGCCGACGCGCCGGTGATCCACCCCGAGCTCGGCGACAACCTCGCCTTCGAGCACCACCAGGTCCAGGGCGACGTCGACGCCGCCTTCGCCGCCGCCGACCGCGTCATCGAGCGGCGCCTGCGCTTCGGGCGCCAGACCGCGATGACCCTGGAGCCGCGCGTGGTGGTCGCCGACTACGACCCGGCGGCCGAGCACCTCACGGTCTGGCACTCGCACCAGTCGCCGTACCAGATGCAGGACGTGTTCTCGCGCCTCCTCGGCATCCCGGAGCACCGCGTGCGGGTGGTGACCCCGGACGTCGGCGGTGCCTTCGGTGCGAAGATCAACGTCTATCCCGACGAGATGTCGGCGGTCGCGGCGAGCGTGTTGCTCGGCCGCCCGGTCAAGTTCTGCGCCGACCGGCTGGAGTCCTTCGTCTCCGACATCCATTCCCGTGACCACGAGGTGGTCGCCCGCATCGCGCTCGACGCCGACGGAGACGTCCTCGCGATCGATGTCGACGACCTGGTGTCGCTCGGCGCGTTCACGCCGTACATGCGCTTCAGCATCTCCGAGGCGCTGATGGTGGCGATGTGGACCGCCGCGCCCTACCGCATGGGGGCCTATCGCGCGCGTGGGCGGGTGGCCTATGTCAACAAGCCACCGGTCGGGATGTTCCGCGGCGTCGGCATGCCGGTCGCCTGCGCCGCCGGCGAGCTCTTGATCGACGATGCCGCGCGCGCGCTCGGCGAGGACCCGGCCGCCTACCGCCGGCGCCTCTACATTGCCGACGACGCCTACCCGACCCGCACCGCGAGCGGCATGGCGGTCGAGCGCATGACCCTGGTGCGCTGTCTGGACGCGTTGCTCGAGGTGTCGGACTACGCCCGCCTACGCGCCGAGCAGGCGCGACTGCGCGAGCGTGGCGTCTACCGGGGGATCGGCCTCGCCACCGTGATCGAGCCGAGCGCCTTCGGTCCCGCCTACTACGGCCCGACCGGCGCGCGCATCTCGGTCCAGGACGGCAGCACGGTGAAGCTCGAGCCGTCGGGGGTGGTGCGCTGCGTGACCAGCGTGACCGATCAGGGGCAGGGCACGCTCACCGGGCTGGCCCAGATCGTGGCGAGCCAGCTCGGGGTGGAGCCCGAAGCGGTCGAGGTGGTGGCCGGCGACAGCGCGGTGACCCCCTACGGCGGCGGCGCCTGGGCCTCGCGCGGGATGGCGATCGGCGGGCAGGCGACGCTCGATGCCGCCGCGGCATTGCGCGCGAACGTCCTCGCGCTCGCCGCCGGCGTGCTGCAGACGCGCGCCGAGGCCCTCGACCTCGGCGACGGGCAGGTGCGCGACGCGGCGACCGGCGAGGCTCGGATCGCGCTCGCCGAGGTTGCGCGCCTCGCCTACTTTCGGCAGGACCTGCTCCCGCCCGGGGTGCAGCCCGAGCTCGCGGTGACCCGCCACTTCGTGCCCAAGGGGTCGCTCTACTACCTCTCGAACGGAATTCAGCTCTGCCATCTCGAGCTCGATCCGGAGACCGGTGCGGTGCGACTGCTCGGCCACTGGGCGGCGGAGGACTGCGGGCGCATCGTCAATCGTCTACTGGTCGACGAGCAGGTGCGCGGGGGCATCGCGCAGGGGCTGGCAGCGGCGTTCTGGGAGCATTGCCGCTACGACGCCGAGGGCCAGCTCCTCAACGCCTCGCTGGCCGACTACCTGGTACCCACCGCCTGCGACCTGCCGGACATCGCGGTCACCCACGTCGAGACCCCGCTCGCCGACACCACCCTCGGCGCCAAGGGGGTGGGCGAGGCGGGCACCATCGGTGCCATCGGCGCGGCGTGGACGGCGGTGAACGACGCGCTCGCAGCGCTCGGCGCCGTCGCCACCGAGCAACCGTTCACCCCGGCGTCGTTGCTGCGCGCGCTACGCGAGCGCTGACCGCCTCGGGGACTGGCTCGTGCGCGTCGGCACGGTGCCTGGTCCCGTTCACACCGCCACGCCATCGGCCACCAGGTCGAGCGGCATCCGCGACAGCGGCTCCGGCTCGCCGTCGGTGACGATGTACGTGCACCCCGGCGCCTGGGCGAGGCGCTCGTCCTTCGACCAGGTGATGGTGTGCACGAAGAGCACCATGCCGGCCGCGATCGGCTCCTCGTTGCCCTGCCAGAACATCGGCCAGTCCATCCACGACGGGCCGAAGGTGGTGCCGAGGCCGTAACCGGTCGCGCCGAGGTGGCGGTAGCCGGCCCGGTCGAGCACGCGCGCGTAGGCGTCGTAGACCTCGCCGAAGCTGCGCCCCGGTCGCAGGCAATCGACCGACGCCTGGTGCGCCTCGACCGCGGCGGCGTGGAGCCGCCGTTGCGCCCGGGTCGGCTCGCCGGTCAGCAGCGTGCGCATCATCGCGGCGTGATACATGCGGTACACGCCGGCCCATTCCAGGGTGAGCTGGTCGCGGGCATCGAGGTGGCGCCGACCGGAGACGTAGCGCCCGAGCATCGCGCGCGGCCCGGAACCGATGATGAACGGGTTGCCCGGGTAGTCGCCGTCGCCACGGAAGACCGCGCCCTGCATCGCCGCCAGGATGTCGCCCTCGAAGGCGCCAGGCCGGGTCAGCCGGATCGCCTCGACCAGTGCCGCGTCGGCCAGCTCGCCGGCGCGGCGGCAGTGGCGGAGCTCGGCCTGACTCTTCACCGCGCGCAGTCGCGTCACCAGGTCCGATGCGTCCTCCAGGCGGCAGAAGCCGTCGAGTGCCGCCGCCACCCGCTGGTGGTTGCGGGCGGTCAGGCCGACCGCGTCGAGCTCGATGCCGATGCGCAGCCCCCGCGCCCGGTGATCCTCCAGCACGCGGCGAAGATCCAGCGCCGGGTTCGCGTCCGGCAGGTTGGCCCACGCGCGGATGTCCTCGAGCGCGGTGGTCTGACGCGCGGTGAGGGCGTCGGGCATCCGCGTGAGCAGGGTCATGCGCCCGTCGCCGCCGAGGTACACGCACTGGAAGAAACAGAAGCCGAAGGTGTGCAGGCCGGTCAGCCAACAGGTGCTCTCGGGCCTGAAGAGCAGCAACCCGTCGAGGCCGGCGGCGGCCATCGCGCGCAGGGTGGCGCGGCGGCGCGATGCGTATTCCTTCGCGGTGAACGGTGCGGGCATCGGGGCTCTCCACGGTGGTGATACGGTCGGAGCGGGTCGGCGGGCCTCGCCTCGGCGGGTCCCGGACTCGGCTCGGGATTCAACCACGCGGCGCGGAGTCTGTACCATGTGCCGGTGCTCGGCCCCAGGGTCGCGCGTCGACCGAACCGGAAACGCTCGCAGATGCATCTCGAGACCGACGTCCTCGTCGTCGGCGCCGGTGGCGCCGGCATGTATGCGGCGCTCGCCGCGGCGGCCGAAGGCGCTCGGGTGCTGTTGCTCGACAAGAACATGGTCGGGCGTGGCGGCGCCACGGTGATGGCGCAGATGACGGTGGCCGCCGCGCTCGGGGAGCAGGAGCCGGACCGCTGGGAGGACCACCTCGCCGACACCGTGCGCGCCGGCCGCGAGCTCTGCGACGAGGGGCTGGCCGAGGTGGTGTGCCGAGGTGCCCCGGAGCGGATTCGTGAGATGGACGCCTGGGGGGTGGGCTGGGCGCGCGAGGGTGGGCACATCCGCCAGGTGGTGGCGCCGGGCCATGGTCGGGCACGCTGCTGCTACGTCGACTTCCTGGACACCGGACCGGCGGTGGCCGGCACGCTGCGCAAGCGCGTGTCGCGGGCGAGCGGCGTGCGCTTGCTGAGCAACCTCCAGGTGGTCGATCTGGTGGTCGCCGACGGTGCGGTGCGCGGCGCGCTCGCGCTCTCGGTCGGCGACGGCGCGCTGGTCGAGATCGCGGCGCCATCGGTGGTGATCGCGACCGGTGGGCTCACGAAGCTCTACGCGCGCACCAGCGCCTCGAACAACATGTCCGGCGAGGGCTACGCGCTCGCGCTGCGGGCCGGCGCCGAGCTGGTCGACATGGAGTTCGTCCAGTTCTTCCCGATCGGCCACCTCGCCCCGCGTCTGGTCGGCATGGACCCGATCATGTGGGACCCGTTCCGCTACAAGCTCGGTGGGCGACTGCTCAACGGCGCGCGCGAGGAGTTCATCGACCGCTATGGCGGCGAGGATCGGGGCCGCTACACCGCGACCCGCGATCTGGCGACGTATGCCATCTGCCAGGAGGTCGAGCGTGGCCGCGGCTCTCCGAGCGGCGGCGCCTGGCTCTCGTTCGAGCACGTCCCGGAGGCGGATCTCCGCGCCGCGTTCGGCCCGGTCGTCGACCGGCTGCTCGCCAACGGCATCGACCTCACCCGGCAGGCGGTGGAGGTCGCCCCGATCGCCCACTACCACATGGGTGGTATCCGCGTGGACCGGCGGATGCGCTCCGCGGTCGAGGGCCTTCTCGCCGCCGGCGAGGCGGTGGGCGGCGCCTCCGGTGCGAATCGGCTCTCCGGCAATGCCGTCTCCGAGGCGTTGGTTTTCGGCGAGATCGCGGGGCGAGAGGCGGCGCGCCACGCGCTGGGTGCGTCGCGCGGGTGGGACGGCGCGGTCGCGCGGCGCGCGCGCGAGGCCCTGGCTCCGCCCACCACCAGTGCTGATGGCGCCAGCGCGGTGGCACTCCTGCGCGAGCTCCGCGACCTGCTGTGGCGGGATGTCGGGCCGTTTCGCACCGCCGAGGGGCTGGCCCGAGCGCTCGCCAGAATCCGAGAGATGCGCGTGCGCGATCTGCACGACGTCTCGGTCCCGGACGACCGCGCATTCGCGTTGGAGCTGGCCGAATGGCACGAGCTGCGCGCCGCGCTCGAGGTGGCTGAGGCGGTGACCGTCGCCGCGCTCGCGCGCCGCGAGAGCCGCGGTGCGCACCAGAGGTACGACTTCCCCGAGCCCCTGCCCGAGTTTCGCTTCAACCAGGCAGTGCGGATGTGTGCCGGTGCCATCGCCGCCGACCGCGCGTCGGAGGTGGGCGCGTGACGCGCGTGGTGGCGACACTTCGCATCGCTCGTGGCCGGTCCGGCGAGCCACGCCGTTACGACGTGTTCGAGGTGCCGTTCGTTCATGGACAGTCGGTGCTCGACGGCCTGATCTGGATTCGTGAGCACCGTGACCCCAGCCTCGCGTTTCGCTACGCCTGCATCAACGCCAACGTCTGCAAGGAGTGCGTGATGCGGATCGACGGCGCGAACGCCTACGCCTGCACCGAGCGATTGAAGGTGGGCGAGACGACCGTCGAGCCGTTGGAGGGAAAGGCCCTGATTCGAGACCTGGTCTGCAACACCATCACCCCGCGTGAGCGCCTCGATGCGCGACGCCCGTCCGAGTGCCCGTGAAGGCCGCCTGGCGACGCCTGTCTCCGACTGCGCGGGGCATGCTCTTGATGGTGGTGGCGACGATGTCGTTCACCTTCATGCAGACCCTGATCAAGACCGTGGCGGCGGATACCGACTCACCGCTCCATCCGATCGAGATCGCGTTCTTCCGCAACCTGTTCGGGGTGGTGTCGCTGGTGCCGCTGGTGCTGCGCGGCGGGTTGTCGGCGTTTCGCACCCAGCGCATCGGGCTGCACGTGCTGCGCGCGACGGTGCAGTCGGGCGGCATGCTCAGCTTCTTCGTCGCCCTGACCCTGGTGCCCCTGGCCCAGGTCACCGCGCTCAGCTTCTCCGCCCCGCTGTTCGCCACCGTGCTCGCAGTGTTGGTGATGGGCGAGCGGATCCGTGCGCGGCGGATCACGGCGCTGGTCGTCGGTTTCACCGGGGTGCTGGTGGTGCTGCAACCGGGGGCCGAGGCCCTGTCCGTCGGCGCGCTGCTGGTGGTCGGCTCGTCGCTCGCCTGGGGCACCGCGATGACCATCATCAAGGCGCTGTCGCGCACCGACTCCGCGCTCACCATCACCCTGTACGCCGGCATCTTCATGGCGCTGATCACGTTGGTGCCGGCGCTGTTCGTGTGGACCTCGCCGACACTGGAGCAGCTCGTGTGGCTGCTCGCGATCGGCGCGGTCGGGACCTTCGGCCACCTCGCGTTCGCGCAGGCGTTCAAGAACGCCGAGATGTCGGCGGTGCTGCCGCTCGACTTCCTGCGCCTGGTGTGGGCGAGCGCGCTCGGGTTCTGGTTGTTCGGCGAGGTGCCGAGCCTGGTCGCCTGGGCCGGCGGCGTGCTCATCTTCGGCTCCGCGACCTACATCGCGGTGCGTGAGGCGCGGCTCGCGCGCGCGAAGGCGCAGGCGGCGAGAACGACGTAGGGACGATCCGCGGGGTCGCCGTCGCCCTCGCAAGCGCGGACCGACGCGCTAGAATCGCCGCTCGCCCGACCTCCGGAGACCGCACACCCATGGCGCGCATCAATGCCGACCGACTCCTCGCCGATCTCGACCATCTGCGCAGTTTCGGCGCCTGCGGCAACGGGGTGGTCCGAACCTCGCTGTCCCCGGTCGACATGGAGGCGCGACACTGGCTCGCCACGCGAATGCGCGAGGCGGGCTTCGAGGCGACCATCGATGGCGTCGGCAACGTCATCGGCCGATCGCCGAACCCCGGTCCCGCGCTGCTGGTCGGCTCCCACTCCGACACCCAGCCCCAGGGTGGTTGGCTCGACGGCGCCCTCGGCGTGATCTACGGCCTCGAGATCGCGCGCGCACTGCTCGAGGATCCGGCAACCGCGGATCTCGCTGTCGACCCCGTCTCCTGGATTGACGAGGAGGGAACCTTCCTAGGCTGCCTGGGCAGCCGCTCGTGGTGCGGCGTGCTCGACCCCAAGGCCGAGGCGGCCGCCCGCAATGCCGCCGGCACCTCCCTCGCCGACGCGTTGGCCGCCGCCGACCTCGTCGACCGGCCGCGCGCGCGGATGGAGCCGGGTCGCTACCTCGGTTATCTCGAGGCGCACATCGAGCAGGGGCCGTATCTCGAGGAGGCGGGGCTCGAGATCGGCGTGGTGACCTCGATCGTCGGCATCCGTGGCTGCACGGTGCGGTTCGAGGGCGAGCAGAACCACGCCGGGACGACGCCGATGCCGCGCCGCCGCGATGCCGGCGTGGCGCTGTTCGATTACGCGGTGCGCATCCGTGAACGGTTCCAGGCGCTCGCCGGCGACCGCACGGTGTGGACCATCGGCCGCGCCACTCTCGACCCGGGCGCGCCGAGCATCATCCCGGGCCGGGCGGAGATGATGCTGCAGTTCCGCGACGCCGACGTCGACCGCCTCGACCGCATGGAGGCGGCGGCCGAGGCGCTCGCGGCCGAGGCGACCGCCGCCGGGCCGGTGAAGGTGACCTGCACCCGCGCGCGTGCGCCGGTGGCGCCGACGATCATGGACGCCGGCTTCCAGCAGCACATCGCCGACGCCGCCGAGCGCATCGTCCCCGGGCGCTGGATGCGGATGCCGAGCGCCGCCGGCCACGACCCGATGGTCGTCGCCCACCACATCCCCTGCGCGATGGTGTTCATCCCGAGCATCGACGGCATCAGCCACGACTTCGCCGAGGACTCCAAGCGCGACGACATCGTGACCGGATGTCGCGTGCTGGCCGATGCCGCCGAGTCGATCCTGCGCGCTGGCGGGTAGGGGCGGGCCGCCGCGCCCGCCCGCGCCGCGCCGTGGCGCGACGGTCCCCGCTACCCCGCGGCGGCCGCGATCGCGGCCTGCCCGAGCGCGAGGCCGCCGTCGTTGGCGGGGGCGAGCCGTGGCGCGAGCACCTCGAGCCCGTGGGTGGTGAGCCCCGCCACCAGTGCCTCGAGCAGCACCCGGTTCTGCATCACCCCACCGCCGAGGACCACCGTGTCGACCGCGTGCTCGACCGCGGCCGCGGCCACGACGTCGACCAGGGCCTGTGCGAGGCCACGATGGAACCGGGCCGCGATGCGCTCGCGCGCGACCCCGCGGGTCAGGTCGTCGAGCAACGCCTCCCACATCGGAGTCCAGTCGATGCGTGCGGGCTCACCCGGGACGAGTCGAGAGGGGTAGCTCCCGACCTCGTCACGCGCTCGCGCCGCCAGCGTCTCCAGCCGAACCGCGGCCTGTCCCTCGTATCCGACCGACATCGGGTGGATGTCGAGCACCGCCGCCACCGCGTCGAACAGACGGCCGGCGGAGCTCGCCGGTGGCGCGTTCACGCCGCGCTCCGACATCCGCTCGATCATCTCGACGTCGCGCGCCGGGAGCCGGCGCAGCAGTGCGAGGCCCGGCCACCGCCGACGCGTGGCATCGAGGCCGAACGAGCGCCACAGGTGGGCGACCGCGTTCCGCCACGGCTCGCGCATCGCCCGATTTCCCCCAGGGAGCGGTACCGGCTCGAAGCTCGCGACGCGGCGGCTCGCGCGGTAGTCGCAGAGCAACACCTCGGCACCCCACAGCGTGCCGTCGTCGCCGAGACCGAGCCCGTCGAGGGTGATCGCGAGCACCGGGGACGCGTCGCAGGGCCGTCCGTGCTCGGCCATCACCGCGGCGGCGTGGGCGTGGTGGTGCTGCACCTCGATCAGAGCGGCACCACTGTCCGTCGCCAGTCGTCGACCCCACTGCGTGGACAGGTAGTCGGCGTGACGGTCGACCGCGATGCGCGCCGGCTCGAAGCGGTAGAGCTGTCGATAGCGCGCGATGGTGTCGCGCCAGGCGCGGTGCGTCAGGGCATCCTCGAGATCACCGCAATGCTGGGCGAGGACCGCCGCGCCAGCTCGAGCGAGACAGAATGCGTTCTTGAGCTCGCCGCCCATCGCCAGCACCGGCGCTGCGTCGGCGAGCCCGCGCGGTAGCCCGAACGCGCCCGGGGCCATCCCGCGCCCGCGGCGCAGCACCCGTGGCCGGCCGGCGGCGACGCGCGCGACCGAGTCGTCGAGGCGTTCGACGATCTCGCGATCGTGCATCAGGAAGGCGGTGGCGATGCCGGCGAGGCGCGCTCGCGCCTCTGCGTCGTCGATGCACTGCGGCTCGTCGCTGCGGTTGCCCGAGGTGAGGACGATCGGTCGGCCCACCGCCCGCAGCAGGAGATGATGCAGCGGGGTGTAGGGGAGCATGAAGCCGAGCGTGTCCTGGCCGGGCGCGATGCCGGCGGCGAGGGTGGTCGGCCCGGTGACGCGGTCGAGGACGACGATCGGCGCCGCCGTCGAGGTGAGCAACGCCGACTCCGCGCGACCGACCCGTGCATGCGCGCGCACCATGTCGATGTCGGTCGCCATCAGGGCGAACGGCTTGTGATCGCGATGCTTCGCCGCCCGCAACCGGGCCACCGCCTCGGCATCGGTCGCGTCGCAGGCGAGATGAAAGCCGCCCACTCCCTTCACCGCGACCACCGCGCCGTCACCGATCAGTCGCGCGGCGGACTCGATGGCGGTGTCGGCGTCGAGCACGGCGCCGGTGTCGTCCTCGAGCCACGCGCGCGGGCCACAGACAGGGCAGGCGATCGGTTGCGCGTGGAAGCGCCGGTCCGCCGGATCGGCGTACTCGGCGCGGCATTGCGGGCACATCTCGAACGCCGCCATCGAGGTGCTCGCGCGGTCGTACGGGATCGCGCGCACGATCGAGAGGCGCGGGCCGCAGTGGGTGCAGTTGGCGAACGGGTAGCGGTGACGTCGGTCGTGTGGGTCGAGCACCTCGCGCAGGCATTCGGGGCAGGTCGCGGCGTCGGGGGCGACACCGGTCGATGCACCGCCGGCGGTGCTCGGTGCGATGCGGAAATGCGTCGATGCCTCGGAGGTCGCTGACGCTTCGCGCTCGATTGCATCGATGCGCGCGAGCGGCGGCGCCTCGTCGCGGATGGCGCGCTCGAACGCCACCAGGTCGCCGGCGGTGCCGACGGCGTGGATCAGCACTCCGTGCCCGTCATTGCGCACCTCACCCCCGATCCCCAGCCGTCGGGCGAGACGCCAGACCGTCGGTCGAAAGCCGACGCCCTGCACGAGCCCGCGGATCCGCAGCGTCACGGTCTCGGCAGAAGGTGGCGGGGGGGACACGGAGCGCGGATCAGCAGATTCGTGGGAGCTGATCGCCGGCCAGCCAGTCGACGACGCGGGCACCGCCGAACGCGGTCTCCATGTGGACGAAGCAGTCGGGATCCGCGACCACCGCGCCGATGCACGTGGCGTCGATGCCGAGCGGGCTGGCCCGCATCACGTCGAGCACCCGCGCGGCATCGCTCGCGTCACAGATGCAGACCAGCTTGCCCTCGTTGGCGACATAGAGCGGGTCGAATCCGAGCAGCTCGCATGCCGCCGCCACGTCGTCACGCAGTGCGATGTCGCGCTCACGGATGCGGATTCCGACCCCCGACTGGCACGCCAGCTCGTTCAGCGTGGTGGCCAGCCCGCCGCGGGTCGGGTCGCGCAGGCAGTGGATGTCCGGTGCGACCGCGACCATCGCCGCCACGAGCTCGTGCAGGGCGGCGCTGTCGGAGCGGATCTCGGTCTCGAACCCGAGGCTCTCGCGGGTGGACATGACCGCGATGCCGTGCTCGCCGATGCTCCCCGAGAGCAGCACTGCGTCCCCCGGCCGCGCGCGATCGCCGCAGATGCGGACGCCCGGCGGGACCATCCCGACGCCGGTGGTGGTGATGAACACACCGTCCGCCTTGCCGCGCTCGACCACCTTGGTGTCACCGGCGATCACCGGTACCCCCGCCGCCCGCGACGCGCGCGCCATGCTGGCGACGATGCGCTCGAGGTCGGCGAGGGCGAGGCCTTCCTCCAGCACGAAGCCGGCGGCGAGGTGGAGCGGGCGCGCGCCCGACATCGCGATGTCGTTGATTGTGCCGTTCACCGCCAACGCGCCGATGTCGCCGCCGGGGAAGAACAGCGGGGACACGACGTGACTGTCGGTGCTCATCACCATCGTCCCGGCGCCGACCGCGAAGCGCGCACTGTCGTCGCGGGCGCGTAGACGAGGATCGTCGAGATGACGCAGGAACAGCTCGTCGACGAGCTGCGCCATTGCCCTGCCGCCGCTACCGTGGGCCATCTCGACGCGCCCGTGCCGCAGATCGAGGCGGCTCGCGGACCGACGGAGCAGCTCGCTCATCAGGCGATCTCGCGGGCGGTCGGCTCCGCGGCCCGGCGATGCCGGCCGTACGACCAATAGGCGGCGCAGGCTCCCTCCGACGAGACCATGCACGCACCCATCGGATTGTCCGGGGTACACACGGTGCCGAACAGCTTGCACTCGGGTGGTGTGGTCACGCCGCGCAGCACCTCGGGGCAGGCGCATCCTCGCACCTCGCGCGCGGTCGAGCCGGTGAGTGCGAAGCGCCGCTCGGCGTCGAATGCGGCGTAGCGCTCGCGCAGTTGCAGCGCGCTCGAGGCAAGCGTGCCGAGACCTCGCCATTCGAACCGAGGACGCACCTCGAGCACGTCCGCCACCAGCGCGCGGGCCTTGCCGTTTCCATCACGAGTCACGACGCGCGTGTACTGGTTCTCGACCTCGTGTCGACCTGCGTTGAGCTGACGGATGGCCATCAACGTGGCCTGCATGACGTCGAGCGGCTCGAAGCCGGTGATCACCACCGGCCGTCGGTGTCGCGCGGCGATGCCTGCGTACGGCGTGGTGCCGATGATCGTGCTCACGTGGGAAGGGCCGAGCACCGCGTCGATCGCAACGCCCGGCGCCTCGGGATCCGGCGAGTCCTCCAGGATGCGATCCATCGCCGGCGGCGTCAGCACGTGGTTGCAGAAGACCGTGAAGTTTCCGAGTTCCTCCGCCGCGGCAGCGCGGACCGCGACCGCAGTCGGCGGCGTGGTGGTCTCGAATCCGATGGCGAGGAACACGACCTCCCGGTCCCGATTGGTGCGCGCGAGCTGCAGCGCGTCGAGCGTCGAGCCGACCATGCGGACGTCGGCGCCGGCGGCGCGCGCAGCGAGCAGGCTGCGTCGGTCGCTGCCCGGCACGCGCATCATGTCGCCATAGGTCGCGAGGATGACGCCGTGTCGCTCCACCAGCTCGATCGCCGCGTCGACACGCGCGACCGGGAGAACACAGACCGGGCAGCCCGGACCGTGGACGTAGCGGACGTTGGGTGGCAACAGGTCGTGGAGCCCGTGGCGGAAGATCGCGTGGGTGTGCCCGCCGCAGAACTCCATGATCCGGTAGGTGCGATGCGGGCTCGCCTCTCGCGCAATCCGCGCCGCCAGCGCGCGGGCGAGGGTCGGATCGCGGAACTCGTCGACGAGTCTCACGTCGATTGCGCGGTGTCCGCGCCCGCGTCGAGGACGATACCGGCCTGTGCGATCAGCGCCAGGGTGCGCTCGGCTTCCTCGGCATCGACGATGCCGAGGGCATAGCCGACGTGGATCAGGACGAAGTCCCCGACCGCGACCGATTCGAGCAACACGGTGCTGACCGTCTTGCGGACGTTGGCGAGGACGACGACCGCGGTGGCGCGCGCCGCATCGAGCTCGACCACACGCGCGGGGATTGCGAGGCACATGGCGTGACTCGACCGCCGCCGGTCCTACGACCGCTCGGCGGGCGCCGGGGTCGGCTCGCGACCCGCGAGCACCTGGGCTCGTGTCGCGCGCAGCCACGCGTACCAGCCGGGCAGGCCTTCGCCGGTCTTGGCCGAGACCGCCAACATCTTGATGCGGGGATTGACCCGACGCGCATTGGCGAGGCAACGCTCGACGTCGAAGTCGACGTACGGCAGGAGGTCGGTCTTGGCCAGCAGCATCAGATCCGAGACGTGGAACATGTCGGGGTACTTGAGCGGCTTGTCGTCACCCTCGGTCACCGAGAGCACGACCACCTTGTGGGCCTCGCCGAGGTCGAACGCCGCCGGGCACACGAGATTGCCGACGTTCTCGATCAGCACCACGTCACCGTCGGCAGGGGCGAGCGACTCCAGCGCGTGGCCGACCATGTGGGCATCCAGGTGGCAGCCCTTGCCGGTGTTGATCTGGATCGCCGCCGCGCCGGTCGCCCGAATCCGCTCGGCGTCGTGCGTCGTCTGCTGGTCGCCCTCGATCACCGCGAACCGGAGGCCGTCGCCATCGGATGTCCGGGAGAGGTCCGTGATGGTTCGGGCCAGCAGCGTCGTCTTGCCCGAGCCCGGGCTGGACACGACGTTCAGCGCGAGCAGCCCGCGGTGCTCGAGATAGCGGCGGTTGGCGCTGGCATGGGCCGCGTTCTCGGCCAGGATGTCCTGCTCGATGCGCACCATCCGGGTCTGCTCGAGGCCGGGGGCGTGGGCGCCCGCGGGGCCTTCCCCCCAGTGGTGGAGGCCATCGTGCCGGATGCTCGGGTGGTGGTGCGTGTGCGCGTGGGGCGCCGCCCCGCCGTGGCCATCGCCGCGCCCGTGCGCGGTGTCGCCCTCGATTCGAACCTCGCCCTCGCCACAGCCGCAGACCGAGCACATCACGTCACCTCCAGCTCCCTCACCCGGATCTCCCGACCGCCGGTGGGCCGCAGCGCGTCGGTGCCACACAGGGGGCACGCGTCGAAGCGGGCCGAGACGGTCACCGTCCGCGCGCAGGCCTCGCACCAGGCGCTGGCGCCGACGTCGACGATGCGCAGGGTCGCGCCGTCGGCCACCGTGCCGCGGCTCAAAACCTCGAAGCCGAAGCGTAGCGCCTCGGGCTCGACCGCCGCCAATGCGCCGATCTCGAGCCAAACCGTGCGCACCGCCCGGAATCCCTCCCGAGCCGCGCTGTCCTCGATCACGCGCAGCAAGCTCGCGGAGAGGGCCATCTCATGCACGACCAGCCGCACCCGGTGGACCTCGCGGCAGGATACCTCCTCGCTACGAGCGGCGCGTTGACCGGTGTCACCGCGCACATCGACCGTTCCCGCGCGCGCTCGGCTGCCCGCCCGGTCGGGATCGCGAGCGACCGCCGGGCCGGGAGCGTCGACCTTGCGATATGCTCCCCGGGTCGCCGCCGGCGGCCCGCCCGATCGAACGAAGGAGTGGCGCTCACGATGGCCCAGACCGACCACGCGAATCCCCACACCGCGCGCATCGCGCGCTTCGTCTCGGGTCTGCGTTACGAGGCCATCCCGTCGGAGGTGATCGCGCGCATCAAGCTGCTGATCCTCGACAGCCTCGGCTGCGCGCTGTACGCCCCGGAGTTGCCCTGGAGTCGGATTCTCGTCGAGCGTCTGGCCGCGGTCGACACCTCGGGCACGCACTCGGTGTGGGGCACCCGCCAACGGCTCGGGGCACCGCACGCGGCGCTGGCCAACGGAACCCTGGTCCAGGGCTTCGAGCTCGACGACGTGCATCGCAAGGGTGTGCTCCACGTCGGCGCGGTGACGCTCCCGGCGGTGCTCGCGGTGCTCGAGGGTCGCGATGGCGTGACCGGGCGCGACCTGCTCACCGCCGCGGTCGCCGGCTACGAGATCGGTCCGCGGGTGGGACTCTGCATGGGGCCGGAGCACATCGGGCAGGGTTGGCATTCGGGGGCGACGGTCGGCGTGTTCTCGGCCGCGGCCGGCGCCGCGCGTGCGCTCGGGCTCGACGCCGAGCGGACCGTGCATGCGCTCGGTATCGGCGGCACCCAGTCCGCGGGACTGATGGCGGCGCAGTACGGGGCGATGGTCAAGCGCATGCACGCCGGTCGGGCCGCGCAGTCCGGGTTCTACGGCGCGCTACTCGCGCAGGCGGGCTTCACCGGCATCGTCAACGTGTTCGAGAGCGAGTACGGTGGGTTCTGCAGCACCTTCTCGCGCTCGACCGACCGCTACGATCTCACTCGTCTCTCGGCCGGGCTCGGCGAGCAGTTCGAGACGATGGGCATCGCGCTCAAGTTCTACGCCTGCGTCGGCAGCAACCACACCACCCTCGACGCCATCCGTGCGATGCAGGCACGGCATCCGTTCGGTGCCGACGACGTGCGCCGGATCACCGTCCACGGCTCGCGGGTGACGGTGGACCACGTCGGCTGGCCGTACACGCCCCAGGGCCTGACCTCGGCCCAGCTCAACCTGCCCTACTGCGTCGCGACCCTGTTGCTGGAGGGCGACGCCTTCGTCGCGCAGTTTCGCGAGGACATGGTCGCGGACCCACGCCGCATGGCGCTCTCCACTCGGGTGCACTGCGTCGAGGATCCGGCGATCACCGCCGAGGGCGCCGCGATGCGTCACAAGGTGCGGGTGGAGGTCGAGCTCACCGACGGAACCCGGATGGAGGAGACGGTCCTCGCCGCGCGTGGCAGCGAGCGCAGCTTCGCGTCGGCCGACGACGTGGTGGCGAAGTTCCACAAGCTCGCCGCCGCGTCGCTCGACGACGCGCAGGCGGCAGAGCTTCGCGATCGCATCCTCGACCTCGAGCGCCAGGCGGACGCGGGACGCGTGATGGCGTTGCTCGCGCCCGCCTGAGCCTCCGGCCCGGTCGACGCGTGGACCTCGTCACCCAGGGCGCTCTCGGTGCGGCGCTGGCGGCTGCCGCCGCGCCGCGCCGCGAGGTGCGCGTCGCCGCTGTGGTCGGACTGGTCGGCGGATTGCTGCCCGACGTCGACGCGCTCGTGGGTAGCGCCGACGACGCGCTGCTGGTGCTCGAGTACCACCGCCACTTCACCCACGCCTTGATCTCGGTCCCACTGGTCGCCCTGGTCGCGGCCGCGCTCGCCTGGCCGCTCCTGCGGCGTCGACTCGCATTCGCGCGCATCTACCTCTACGCCTTGCTCGGCTGCCTGCTGGCGGGAGTGCTCGATGCCGCGACCAGCTACGGCACCCACCTGTGGTGGCCGTTCCACCGCGAGCCGGTGGCCTGGAATCTCGTCGCCATCGTCGATCCGGTGGTCACGCTCTGTCTCCTGGCCGGTCTCGGCGTCGCCCTTCGTCGCGGGAGCGCGTCTCCGGCACGGGTCGGCCTGGTGCTCGCGACGCTCTATCTCGGGCTCGGCGTGGTGCAGAATCATCGCGCCACCGCGCTCGCGCAGGCGCTGGCGACCGAGCGCGGCCACCGACCCGAGCGGATGCTGGTGAAGCCGACCATCGGCAACCTGGTGCTGTGGCGGGCGCTCTACGTGGTGGACGGGCGAATCCATGCCGACGCGGTTCGAGTGCTGTGGCCCGGGGGCGGCCGGGCTTACGCCGGCGATTCCGCCGACATGCTCGGTTCCGACGGCGCGCCGGCCTGGGCCGTCCCCGGGAGCCGGGCTGCACACGACCTCGAGCGATTCGCGAAGTTCTCGCGCGGATGGCTGATCCGCGACCCGCGCAATCCGGACCGCGTCGGGGACGCTCGCTACGCGATGCTGCCGACCAGTCTCGAGCCGCTGTGGATGATCGCCCCGCGCGGGCCGGGTGAGCCGGTGGCGTTCGTGACCGACCGTGCCTTCACGCACGAGACCCGAGAGCGCCTCGTCACCATGTTGCTCGGGCGCGGCGACTGAGCGGGCTCAGCGCACTCGCCGTACGAGACGCACGAGCATCGGCCAGGCGAGCATCAGCAGCGCCAGGCCGCACACGCTCGCGACCAGCCCGTTCGACCAGAAGATCGACAGGCTTCCCTGCGACAGGAGCATCGACTGTCGAAACGCGCTCTCCGCGAGGTCGCCGAGCACCAGCGCCAGCACCAGCGGTGCCAGCGGGTAGTCGAGCTTCTTGAACAGGTAGCCGAGCACGCCGAACACGAGCATCAGTGCGACGTCGAGTAGCGCGTTGTGAACGGTGTACGCGCCTACCGCGCAGATGACGACGATGACCGGTGCGATGATGCTGAACGGCACGCGCAGAATCGCGGCCCAGAACGGGACCGTGGTCAGCACCACCGCGAGCCCGACCACGTTGCCGAGATACATGCTCGCAATCAGGCCCCACACGAAGTCCTTCTGCTCGGTGAACAGCAGCGGCCCGGGTTGCAGGCCCCAGATCAGCAACCCCCCGAGCAGCACCGCGGCGGTGGGAGAGCCGGGAATGCCCAGCGTCAGCATCGGCAGCAGGGCGCTGGTGCCGGCGGCGTGGGCGGCAGTCTCCGGGGCCACCACACCCTCCATCTGACCGCTCCCGAAATCCGCGCCGCGCTTGGAGAAGCGCTTCGCGATGCCGTAGCTCATGAAGGACGCCGGTGTCGCGCCGCCGGGGGTGATCCCCATCCAGCACCCGATCAGCGTGCCGCGCAGCGCGGTCAACCAGTAGCGAGGGAGCTCTCTCCAGGTGCGCAGCACCACGCTCGGGTCGATGCGCGCGGCGACGCCGCGGAACGCGAGGCCCTCCTCCATGGTGAGCAGGATCTCGCCGATCCCGAACAGGCCGATCACCGCGATCAGGAAGTCGAAGCCGCGTAGCAGCTCGGTGGTGCCGAAGGTCAGGCGGAGCTGGCCGGTCACCGTGTCGAGTCCGACCGCGGCCAGCGCGAAGCCGAGCATCATCGCCGCGATGGTCTTCGCCGGCGAGCCACGGCCGAGGCCGACGAAGCTGCAGAAGGTGAGGAGTTGCACCGCGAAGAACTCCGGAGGGCCGAATCGCAGCGCGAAATCCGCCACCATCGGAGCGAGGAAGGTCAGCACCACGACCGCGATCAGCGCACCGAAGAACGACGAGGTGAACGCAGCCGTCAACGCCTCACCGGCCCGTCCCTGGCGCGCCATCGGATGACCGTCGAAGGTCGTCGCAACCGACCACGGCTCTCCGGGGATGTTGAACAACACCGAGGTGATCGCGCCGCCGAACAGCGCGCCCCAGTAGATGCACGACAGCATGATGATCGCCGACGTCGGCGACATCGAGAACGTGAGCGGCAGCAAGA
Organism: Ectothiorhodospiraceae bacterium; assembly: GCA_024234875.1. Lineage (GTDB taxonomy): Bacteria > Pseudomonadota > Gammaproteobacteria > HK1 > HK1 > JACKNM01. The sequence goes on from JACKNM010000012.1 coordinate 166,303, forward strand.
TGGCCACGCCGTTGGCGCCACCGAGCCCGGGCAACACGCCGATCAGGACGCCGAGCACGATGCCGACCAGCATGAACGCGAGGTTCTGCCAGGTCAGCGCCACGGAGAACCCGTGCATCAGTGAGCCGAACTCGTCCACCTGCTCTCACCCTCACTCACCGGAGCCACCGGCGGCGCGGCATCGGTCGAGCAACGCGCCGCCGAACATCCGGGCGCCGCCCGGGTCAATAGCCGAGCAGTGCCTCCAATGGGCCTTTCGGCAATGGGATCAGGAACCAGCGCTCGAACAGCAAGAACAGGAATACCGGGACCCCGAGCGCCATCGGCGCCACGGTGCGCCATCGAAAGCCGCCACCGACGCGCATGAAGGCGCCGAGATAGAGCGCGGCGGAGGTGTACAGGCCGAGGAAATACACGCCGAGCACGAAGGCCGCCGTCGGCAACAGCATCCGCAGCACCGGCCGCAGGCTCTGGGTGGTGACGAAGACGGTCGTGCGTGCAGTCGGCGATCGGATCGCGTGCACCAGGGTGGCGATGCTGGCGGCGATCATGAAGACGCCGACCCAGAACGGGAAGTATCCCGCCTGCGGTCCGTCCTCGCTCCAGCGAAAGCCGATGCGGACACTGTCGTGGACGACCACCAGGCCGACCGCGATGAACGCGACCGCGACCACGATCTCCATCACCCGTGTCGAGACGCTGGCGCCGCCGCCTGGCGCCTCATTGGTCGGATGCATCACCGGGTCCTCGTGTCGAGACCGGAGGTCGCGGCCGACACTCTGGCGCGGCCGCGACCGCCACTGGTCCTGGGCCTACTTCGCCAGGAAGCCCGCGTCGCGCATGAGCTGCTGGTGGTTGACCTCGGCCTTCTCGAGCCAGGCGCTGAAGTCGGCGCCGGTCATCGCGCTCTGGTTGAACGCCCCCTTCTCCATGAACTCCGCCCACTCCGGGGTCGCGCGGACCTTCTCGAGCAGGCCCTGGTAGAAGGCGACGACGTCCGGCGCGGCGCCGGGCACGGTGAAGATCCCGCGCAGCATCAGGTACTCGACGTCGACTCCGGCCTCGCGGCAGGTGGGGATGTCGGCCCAGGCCTGGGTCTCGGTCATCTTCGCGGTGTAGGGCATGCGCTGACCGTCGAACACGCACAGTGGTCGCAGCTTGCCGCCGCGCCAGTGCGCCACCGCCTCGATCGGGTTGTTCACCGTCGAGTCGACGTGCTTGCCGACGAGCTGGGTCGCGACCTCGCCACCGCCCTTGTAGGGCACGTAGGTGAGCTTCTTGCCCGTGACCTTCTCGACGGCGACGGTGATGATCTGGTCCTCCTGCTTCGAGCCGGTTCCGGCCATCTTGAACGCCTTGTCGTCACCCGCCTTCACCGCCGCGATGTAGTCGGCCGCGCTCTGGTAGGTGGACTCCGCATTCACCCACAGCACGAACTCGTCGAGGGCCAGCATCCCGACCGGGGTGAGATCGCGCCAGTTGAATGGGATACCGGTGGCGAGCGGCGTGGTGAACAGATTCGACAGCGTGATGACGATCTTGTGCGGATTGCCGGCGCTCGACTTGACGTCGAGAAAGGCCTCGCCGCCGGCGCCGCCGGACTTGTTGATGACCACCAGGGGTTGCGCCATGAGGGCGTGCTTGCTGACGATGCCCTGGATCAACCGGGCCATCTGGTCGGCGCCGCCGCCGGTGCCCGCTGGCACGATGAGCTCGACTGGCTTGGAAGGCTCCCAGGCGGCGACCGCGCGGTGCGCGGGCAGCACGGTGGCGATACATGCGGCCGCCAGCGCGGCCGCGGTCCGGACGACGATTCGACTGCGGTTCATGTTCCTTCTCCAGGCGCTGCGATCACGCGCGACCGCGCCGACTGACAGACGGCGTGGCACCCGCGCCGTCGCGGGCACGGGGGTCGGAGCGTGGGACGATGGAAAGCCGCCGAGGGTGTGTCGGTCGGTGAGCTGAGACGTCAGGGGACCGAGCGAACGATCAGCCCCCGGGCACCGTGGACTCGGAGCGCAGGCAGCGGGCTCGCCCCGCTGGCCTGGCTGTCACCCGTCCGAAACGGCGCCGCGCCGCCCTCCTGTGGAATGCGTCACGCCGAGCATCGGCGTTCAAGCGCGCGCAAAGTATAGAGCTTCTCCGCCACGCGTCCATGGGCGGCCGCACCGTGGTGCCGGTGGTTCAGATCCGCGGCGCCGGCGAGGGTCGGTGTGCGGCGCGACGGGGTGGCCGGGACTGTCTATCGATATTTCCAGAAATATCGTTGCAAGGCAGCCTGCGGGAGACTAGACTCGCGCCCATGGACATCCTCACCCTCGCATCGAGGCTCGAGGCGCTCGGCAACGAGACCCGCCTCCAGGTGTACAGAATGCTGGTTCGTGCCGGCCCCGATGGCCTTCCGGTGGGAACCCTGCAAGAGCGCCTGGGCATCGCGCGGTCCACGCTGTCGCACCATCTCCACCGGTTGATCGGTGCCGACCTGGTCCATCAGCACCGGGAGGGCACGACCTTGCACTGTCGGGTCTCGTTCGACGTCATGGACGAGACGCTGGGGGCCTTGCGGTCCGAGTGCTGCGCCGACGTCGGGCGCGGTGAAATCTCGACGCTACCGAGAAGGAATCGAGCATGACTCACGTCGTCGTGGCAACTCGTGAGCTGGCGAATCGCATCGACCCGGTCGTCGTCGCGTTGCTGGTCGGATTCGCGGTGCTCGCGCTTCTCGCCCCGCAACAGGCGGCCGAGAGCCTGCGCTTCACGGTCGATGCACTCGTCGGGGTCAGCGTCTTCCTGCTCGTGTCGATCGCCATCGCTGCCTGTGCCAAGGCGAGTGGCGCCGACCAGCTCATCGCGCGCGCGTTCCAGGGTGGTCGGGCGAGGATGGTGCTCGCCGCGGCCCTGGTCGGCGCGCTGTCACCGTTCTGCTCGTGCGGTGTCATTCCGATCATCGCCGCGTTGCTCGCGATGGGGGTGCCGCTACCGCCGGTGATGGCGTTCTGGCTCGCATCGCCGTTGATGGATCCCTCGATGTTCGTGCTCACCGCCGGCACGCTCGGGACCAGTTTCGCGATCTACAAGACATTCGCCGCGGTGGCCGTCGGCCTGCTGGGTGGATTCGGCACGTTGGCCCTGATGCGCGGTGGCGCCTTCGCCGAGCCGTTGCGCGCGGGCGTGGGAAACGGTGGCTGTGGCGGGGCGACGGTTCGCAATCCGAAGCCGGTGCAGTGGCGCTTCTGGAGTGATCCGACGCGCCGTGAGAGGTTTCGGGCCAACGCCGCTGCCAACCTGCTGTTCCTCGGCAAGTGGCTCGCGATCGCGTTCTTCCTCGAGAGCCTGATGCTCGCCTACGTCCCGGCGGAGACGGTGAGCCGGCTCATCGGTGGGGACGGCTGGACCACGGTGCTCGGTGCGACCCTCGTCGGTGTCCCCGCGTACCTGAACGGCTACGCCGCCTTGCCGCTGGTGGGCGGTCTGATCGAGCAGGGGATGGCCCCCGGAGCGGGAATGGCCTTTCTGCTCGCCGGTGGTGTGAGCTCGATCCCGGCCGCGATCGCGGTCTGGGCGTTGGCACGGTGGCCGGTCTTCGTCGCCTACCTCGGCTTCGCCTTCGTCGGCGCCCTGAGCCTCGGGCTGCTCTATCCGGTCCTTGCCTGATCGCTCCACCGCGCGCGCATCGGCGCCCGGTGCGTCGATGCGCGCGCTCTACGCAACGCCGAGCTCCATCTCTCGATCGAGCCTGCCGCGCCCGTGCGCGTCGCGCGGTCGCGAATGCGTGCCCGATTCCCTTTCACCGCGCACGCCCGTCCCTAGAATCCCATCCGCGCCGGTTCACCGTGCGACGACGGCGCCGCCAGGCGCCAGAGACCGAAGGAGGGAGTTCGATGCGACCAAGCGTGAAGGGGCTCGCGGCGGCCCGACTGCTCGTGTTGGCGATGATGCTCGCAGGCGGCGCCGTCGCGAGCGCTGCCACGCCCGGCGAGATCGCCTACCAGGGGCTACTCAGCGACGACGGCGGGGCGCCGCTCGACGGCACCTACGACATCACCTTCGCGTTGTTCGAGGCACCGACCGGTGGCAGCGCGGTCTGGTCGGAGACGCACGATGACGTCACCGTGACCGCGGGGGCGTTCGCGGTCGATCTCGGCTCCGTCGACTCGTTCTTCGACCCGCCGACCCCGGTGTCCTTCGGTCGTCCCTACTGGGTCCAGATCACGGTGCAGGTGGGCAACGGGTCGGCCGCAGCCCAGACCCTGAGTCCACGCGTGCCGCTGTCCAGCGTGCCGTACGCGCTGAGCGCGCGCGCGTCGAGCAGTGAGGTCACCGTCGACTGCAACGGCGCCGGGGTCACCGGCGCCGACGTGCAGCGTGCCATCGACGAGGCGCCCATCGGGCCGCTGGTGATCGACCTCGCCGGCAGCACCTGCACCGGCAACGTCCGCATCGCCCGTGACGACGTCCGTATCCGCAACGGCCAGCTCGTGGGAGGTACGCCAGACTTCGGCGTCGTCCTCGTGCAGGGCGCACGCCGCACCTATCTGCTCGACCTCGAGATCTCCGGGGGCACCACCGGTGGCAACTCGAGCTTCGGCGCTGGAGTGACCGTGAGCGACGGCGGGAATCTCGGCGTCGAGAGCACCACGATTCGCGACAACGCTGGAGACGGTCTCACCGTGGTCGAGAACGGCAGCGTCGACCTGTGGGCCGGCGCGGTGATTCGTGACAACGGGGGCAACGGGGTGTCCGTCATCCAGAACAGCCACCTCGACTGCAACGCCGGCGCGGTGCTGGTCGCCAACGGCGGCAACGCGATGTGGGTGTCGGAGAGCTCGTCGGCGCGACTCATCGGCTGCGTGGCCGACGCGACGATGGGCACCCCGGGATTCGAGCCGAAGGGGGCATCCGGGGTCTTCGTGAACGAGGGGTCGTCGGTACGCATCCTGGGCGACAGCACGGTGCGCACCAACGCGCCAGGCAACGCCGCGGCCTTCGCTTTCATCGGCTCGACCCTGCGGGTTCGCAACTCGGGCAACGTGATCGCGAACCACGCCCAGGTCCCGGCCAGCCCGCTCGACCGCTCGGCGTTCGCCCTGGACGCGGACATCAACTCCACCATCCGTGTCGACGCCAACGACAGCCCGACCGAGCTTCGGGGCAGTGTCCACTCGTTCAATCAGAGCACCGTGGACATTCGCTCGGCCCTCATCACCGGGCACGTCTACGCCGACGGATTGCAGACCAACATGCGCCTGCGCAGCCGCAACTCCGCCAACGTCAACGTGGTCGATCTGACCAAGGTGCAGAGTGGTCCCGGTTTCACCGCCCAGATCGTCTCCTTCGAGCAGGTCACCCTCGACTCCCAGGTCGAGGTCGACGGGATCATCGACTGCAGCCTCGGCGGCCAGATCACGCGGACCCACACGAACTTCAAGGATCCCGCGGACGGATACGTGAACTGCTGAGCATGGTCCGGTGTGGGCACCCGTGCGACCCGACGCGCCGGAGCGAGGCATGAGAGCCGGGTGGGCGAATGCGAGGTGGTCGCTGGCAGTGCTCGCGATCGCGGTGGCGAGCGCGTTCGGGACGGCGCAGGCGGCCGAGCCCACGCGGCTCACCCGTGCCGATTGCGGTCGCTCGGCGAAGGCGCAGGGCATCGGCGGTCGCGAGGATCTCGAGGACTTCATCGCCCATTGCCTCGCGGCAGGCCGCCGCGACGAGGCGACTGCCGGTGGCTCGGAGCCGACGGACACGACGCGCCCGATGTCCACCGACGCCGAAGGTGCAACGCGAGACCGCGGACGCGAGCAGCGGGACCGCTGAGTCGGCGGGCGCGCGACCAGGGGAGAGGCAAGATGGGACGAACGGAACGACACGCGACGCCGAGTGGTCGGACGCACCAGCGCCCCGCGCTCGTCGCCGCGCACGCGGCCATGCTCCTCGGGTCGGTCGCGCTGGCGCCGGCCGCGGCCTTCGCGGCGACCTACACCCTGAGTGCCCAGGGCACCGGCTCCGGCGCCGGAGTGAGCGCGAGCGCCGGGTTCGGGCTGCGCTCGAGCTTCGGTGATGTCGGGGCCACGGTGATGTCCTCGGCCGCTTTTCGCCTGCGCCCGGGCGTGCTGGCGCTCGCCTCGGTGGCCGCCCTGCCGGACCAGGACGGCGACGGCGTCCCGGACGCCCAGGACAACTGCGTCGCGGCGGCGAATCCCGGTCAGGCCGACCTCGACGTCGACGGGCTCGGTGACGCCTGTGACCCCGACGACGACGGCGATGGCATGTCCGACGCCTACGAGAGCGCGAACGGCCTCGACCCGCTCGATGCGGCCGACGCCGCGGTCGATACCGACGGCGACGGCCTCACCAATCTCGAGGAGTCCCAGCTCGGCACCGATCCCCGCGACCCCGATACCGACGGGGATGGCCGCTCGGACGGTGCCGAGGTCGCCGCGGGATCGGATCCGCTGCGCCGGGGCGTGGGGCGAATCCTGCCGATCATCACCGAGTTCCTGCTCGGCATCGACTGATCGTCGGCGCGAGCCGGGTTGCCACGCGGCTGCGCGGCGACCCGGCTCGGGTGGGGTGACTCAGGTCTCGTCCTCCTCCACGTCGACGTCGACCATCAGCTCGTTCGCCAGGGTCTCCAGGGCGGTGACCAGGTCGTCCATGGCGAGGGTGTCGGGGGCGCGCAGGACCGCCTCGGCCTGGAACAACGTGCCGCCCGACATCGAGGCGCTGATCGTCTCGGTGTCCAGCCGCTCGATGCTGATCCCGCGCTCGGCGAGCGCGTGCGAGATGTCGTGCACGATTCCCGGGCGATCCTGCCCCACGATGTCGAGGTGCAGGCGGCGATAGCGTGACTCGAGCTCCGGCGTCGCGCGGTCGACGGTGATGCTCAGGCCCGCCTCGGCCCCGAGCGCCTGTAGCCCGGCGCCGAGCGCGTCCACCCCGCCCTCGGCGACGCTGACCTCGAGCACGCCCGCGAACTTGCTACCCAGGTGCGCCATCGAGCTGCGCTCCCAGTTCCCGCCGTGGCGTGCAACCACCCCCGACAGGCTGTCGACGAGCCCCGGGCGGTCCTCACCCATGAACGTCAGTACCAGTGTCGTCATCGTCCGAGCCCCACTTGCCCCGAATCCGGCCCCGGGTGATGGCGACTGACGCCGCGCACTGCTCCGGGTTCAGGAGCCGACTGTACCGGGTCCATCGCTTTCGTGCTGCCCGCGCGCGGCGGCGCGCGGCGCCGCTGCGTGACGCTGCGCCGCCGACGATACGGGTAGGATTCGCCGATCCCGCGAGGTCCGCGGGCCGACGCCGGAGGATCTTCCATGGACACGCGAGCCGTTCGACGAGTCGTCGCCACGCGCCCCGCGCGCGACGGTGCCGGGGTCGACATCCGCCGCATCGCCGGTGACCCGGATCTCGACCCGTTCCTGATGCTGGACGAGTTCGGGTCGGACGACCCCGAGGGCTACATCGCCGGGTTTCCGGAGCACCCGCATCGCGGCTTCGAGACCGTCACCTACATGCTCGCCGGCTACATGGAGCATCGCGACAGCACCGGTCGGCAAGGGCGCCTCGGACCCGGCGACGTCCAGTGGATGACCGCCGGTCGCGGCATCGTGCATTCGGAGATGCCGATGCAGGCATCCGGGCGGATGCGCGGGTTCCAGCTGTGGGTCAATCTTCCCGCGCGCGAGAAGATGGGCCCGCCGCGATACCAGGAGTACGCCGCCTCGGCGATTCCCGAGGTCGCCGGCGACGGCTGGCGCGCCAGGGTCATCGCCGGAACCTGTAGGGGCACGACAGGGGCGGTGTCGGGGATCGCGACCTCACCGACATACCTGGATGTCGCGCTGGCGTCGGGGCACGCGTTCCAGCAGCCCGTGGACGACGGACACAGCGCACTCGTGTACGTCTATGACGGCGAGGTCACCATCGGCGAGGCGAGGGTTCCGGCGGGGCAGGCAGCGGTGCTCACCGCCACCGGGCAGGTGCGGGTCGCTGCCGACGCCGACGCCTCGATGCTGGTGCTCGCCGGTCGCCCGCTCGGCGAGCCGGTCGTGCAGTACGGGCCGTTCGTGATGAATACTCGCGAGGAGATCCAGCAGGCCCTGGACGACTACCGCGCTGGCCGCATCGGGCAGTGAGGTCCGATGCGACGCCGGTGAGCGCCGCCCCGCCTGGCGGCGCCGCACGACGCCACGGCGTCGCGCGGAGTCCCCACAAACGCACCATCGACCATCGAGGGACCCCAAATGGCACATGACCTGGTGATTCGCAACGGCATCGTGGTGGACGGGACCGGGGCGCCGGCGCGCCGAGCCGACGTGGCGGTCGACGGCGGTCGCATCGTCGCGGTGGGGGAGGTCGAGGCGTCGGGCGCCCACACCATCGACGCGAGCGACTGCGTGGTCGCTCCCGGCTTCGTCGATCCCCACACCCACTACGACGCTCAGATCTGCTGGGACGGCGCGCTGACGCCGTCGTCGTGGCACGGCGTCACCAGCGTCGTCATGGGCAACTGCGGTGTGGGGCTCGCGCCATGTCGCGCCGACGCCCGCGAGATCGCGATGCGCGATCTGGTCAACGTCGAGGCGATTCCCTACGAGGTGATGCAGCAGGGAATTCAGTGGGACTGGGAGACCTTCCCCGAGTACATGCAGGCGGCCGAGCGCCGCGGGCCGGCGGTCAATCTCGCGTTCCTCGCGCCGTTGACGCCGTTTCGGCACTACGTCATGGGCGAGGAGTCGATGGAGCGCGCGGCGACCGCGCAGGAGACCACCCGCATCGCGGGGTTGTTGGGCGAGGCGATGGACGCCGGCGCGTTCGGCTTCTCCAGCACCATCCTGAACCAGCACCTGGGCTTCCAGGGACGTCCGCTCGCCTGCCGGCTGGCCGACGCCGCCGAGCTCACCGCCTATGCGAACGTGCTCCGCGATCGCGGCAAGGGCGCGATCGAGATCGCGCTCACGCGCAAGATCGGTGTGCTCGAGGAGGCGCAGTGCGAGACGCTGGATCTCCTGCTACGCGAGAGCGGTCGACCGGTCACCTTCATCGCCCTGTTCGACCGCGACGACATCCCGGAGGCGGTGCGCGATACGCTGCGTCTCGCCGCCCCGCAGATCGCGCGTGGAGCGCGGCCCCAGACCTCGCCGCTACCGTTGACGCGCGAGGTCAACATGCGCAACCCCTTCGCCTTCGCCGCCTTCCCGTCGTGGAAGCGCGTGTTCGAGGACACCTCCAAGGCGGCGCAGGCCCGGGTCTATGCGGATCGGGCGTTCCGCGATGCGTTCCGCGCCGATCTCCAGAGCCCGCTCGGCTTCGGGAACTGGGAGCGGATCGCGATGCACGAGGTGCGCGCACCGGAGCTCAAGGCGTTCGAGGGAATGTCGATCGCGGAGATCGCAAGGGCCCAGGGGAAGGATGGCGTCGACACGCTGTTGGATCTCACGCTGGCCGACGACCTCGACATCGAGCTCACCATGTCGTCGTGGAATACGCGAGTCGACCGCATGGCCGAGCTGCTCGGCAACCCGGCCATCCTCATCGGTCTTGGCGACGGCGGCGCTCACCTCGACATGCTCTGCGATTCCGGGTACCCGACCTACCTGCTCGGCACCTGGGTACGCGAGCGTGGCGCGCTCTCGCTCGAGGAAGCGGTGCGGCGCCTGACCTCGGATCCGGCGGACATGTTCGGCATCACCGACCGCGGTCGTCTGCGCCCCGGACTCGCGGCCGACATCACCGTGTTCGACCCGGCGACCGTCGGCTCGGGCAATCGCGGCGAGCGCCGCTTCGACCTGCCCGGAGGTGCCAAGCGCATGGTGATGCCGTCGAAGGGTGTGGAGCACACCATCGTCAACGGCGAGGTCATGTACACCGACGGCCGGGTGACCGGGTCCGCTTCCGGACGCCTGCTGCGCTCGTGAGCCCGCGCCGGTGGCACCGGCGCTCGAGACAGTGGCGAGGGGGTGGGCGGGGCCCGAGAACGAGGAGACCCGCGCGCGGCGGGTCTCCTTCGGTTCGGCGTGTGAGGTGACGCCGGGACGGCGCCGCCTCAGCGGCGGCGGCGGCCGCGGACCACGCCGAGAAGGCCGAGGCCGAGGACGGCGAGCGTGGCCGGAGCCGGGACCGGCTGCGGGCCGCCGGGGCCGCGAACCACGACCTCGAACGACAGCGACGCCACTTCGCCGGCGCCGTCGCCGACATTGGCCCAGGCGGTGAACACGCCGTCACCACCGAACAGGGCGACCAGGTCGAGGTAGCTCAGCGCGCCGGTCAGCGTACCGGCGGTTCCGGTGAGGAAGCCGTCGCCGATCGCGCTCGCATCGAGCGCCTCGGCGACGTCGAGCTCCACGCTCAGGAGCTCGAAGCCCGGGATCAGTGCATTGACGACGAGGTCCGGGTCGTCGAACAGCGCGCTGAAGTCGACACTACCGTCTGCCTGGCGGACTGCGTCGGCGGTGAGCACGAACGGCGTGGCGTTGGCGTAGGCGAGCGCCGCGGTGTCGCCGTCCGGATCCTGGGTCCCCTCGTCGTCGGTGACGTCGAGCTGGACGCTCGCGGTGTCGGTCGTCGAGGTGAGACCGGAATCCTCGATCGCGAGGCTCGGGGTCGGTCCGGTGAGCGTGGCGCCGGTCTCGGTCGTCCAGTCGTGGTCGGTGATCGCGCCGCCGTCGGTGTCGAAGCTGCCGCTGCCGTCGAGCGCGAGCGTGAGGGTGCTGGCGTCGAAGATGTACGGGCCGCCGGCATCGGCCACCGGGTCGCCGTCCTGGGTGATGCCGCTGTAACGGACGGTGGCCTGGGAATGGTTGAAGAAGCCGAAGTTCCCGCTCGCGAACTCGGTCAGCAGCGGCTGACTCTGGGCGCCGAGCAGGGCGTTGAAGTCCGACACCCCGACGTCGAAGACCGTCTGCTCGGTGGTGAAGTCGCTGTCACTGCCGCTCTGGATCGACATCGTGATGCGGTCGGTGGTGTAGGACAGCGTGAAGTCGTAGGCGGTATTGTCCAGCCATCCGCCGAAGCTCGTGTTGTCGAAGGCGACGTAGGCCGCGCGATTCTGGTCGCTCTCGTAGCGACCGAACTCCAGCGCGTTGGTCCCATTGGCATAGGCCAGGAACATCCCCGCCGGGTCGCCGCTCTGCGCGCCCTGCTTCCAGGCGAAGCTGAAGAAGTTCTGGAAGGTGTCGGCGGTGGTGTTACCGGTCGGGCTCTGGTAGCCGAACACGATGCCGATGTAGTCGTCGTCGCCGGTGGTGCGAACCTCGAAGGTCCCCTCGAAGGTCCGGTCGATGAGCGTCTCGGGGCTGACGAAGAAGGTGGGACTGCCGTTGACCGTCTGGTCGACGAAGCTGCCACTGGTCGCCTCGGGGACCCAGTTGCCGGCGGTCGGGACGCCGCGCTCGGACCAGGTCCTGAGGTCGACGACGGCGGCGGAAGCGGTGCCGGCGGTGATGAGCAGGGTCGCTCCGAGGGCGGCGCTGATGGCACGAGGAATCGGTGCAGGGATCATTTCGATCGGTCCTCAATCGGTACGGGCAGGTAGGAGTTCGAAACCACCCTCAGCAAGTCCCGTGCCAGGTGCGACCCGGTGTGACGGCAAGGCATTGAATGATGGGAAGTTTTGTCGGTCAGAATTTTGTGGCGACGATCGCGACGGCGAGGCTGTCAAGTTTTTCGACACGGTGCGCGAACGCACTTCCCATGCCGGGGCATGCGGGATGCCCGACGCCGCGAGAAAGCCGTGGGCAGATGTGCGGATTCGGCCCCCGTAGGGGGCCTCAGCAGACCCGGTCGAGCTCCGGTATCGGCTCCCCGCGCGACACGCGCACGATGTTCGCGAACATGCGCTGCACCGTGGGCGCGAAGTTGTCGGCCGCCATCGCCGCCAGGTGCGGGGTGAGCACGAGGTTCGGCACGCCCCTCAGCACGCTGTCGGCGGGGAGGGGCTCGATCTCGTAGACGTCGGTCGCGGCGGCGAGGATCGTGCGCTCGCGCAGTGCACGGACGAGATCCGCCTCCACCACGACGCCGCCGCGGGCGACGTTCACGAGCACCGCGGTACGCTTCATCGACCGCAGCGCCTCGAGGTCGACGAGGCCCGCCGTCTGCGGCGTGAGCGGGCAGTGCAGGGAGACGACGTCGGACTCGGCCAGCAGGCGTGGCAGGTCGGCGTGCTCGACGCCGAGAGCCGCCTCCTCGGCCGGGGTGAGGCGGTTCGGCTTGTGGTAGAGGATGCGGCAGCCGAAACCGGCCAGCAGACGTGCCGTCGCCTTGCCGGTGGCGCCGAGGCCGACGATGCCGACGGTCTTGCCGGAGAGCATGCGCGGCTCGGCGAGCGTGACGCGGTCGTTCCATTCGCCCTTCTGCATCACCTCGTGCCCCTGCGGGATGTGGCGCAGCGCCGACAGCATGAGGCCGACGGCGAACTCCGCGACCGGTACCGCGTTGCTGCCGGTCGTGCGCGCGACCTGGATACCACGGGCGCGGGCGGCGTCCAGATCGAGGTTGTCCACACCCACGCCCCACTTGTGCAGCAGCTTCAGGTGTCGCGCCGCGTTCAGCACCGCGGCGCTGACTGGCACCTGGCCGGAGATCGCGTAGTCGGCGTCGGCGATGATCTCGCGGAGATGGTCCTCACCATGGCGTGCGCCGTGGCTCAGCATGAATCCCTCCGGCAGCAGGGCGCGCAGTCGCTGCGCGGTGGCTTCCGGGATGGGGTCGAGGACGACGATTCGCTCGCTCAACGGCTCGATGCTCCACTCGTCGCGTCAGCTGGGGGCCAGGCATGGCGGATCCGCGAGGCCCGACGCCGGCTCGCGCGCGACTGCTGTCGTGTCGTGCTCAGACGCCCGAGAAACGCACCCCCGCCCGGGCGAGGCCTCCCGCGATGCCCACCGGTGTGCCATCGGCTCGCCAGCACGCGGCGCCGGTGAGCGTGCCGTCGTCGCCGAAGGCGACCGCGCTCATGCCGCCCGCGATGCGCCTGACCCGTTGCACGATGTGGCCGCGCCGCTCGAGATCGCTCACCAGTGCATCGGAGAACGCGCTCTCGACCTCGAGGTCGCCGCCCTCGGTCCAGATCCGTGGTGCCTCGACCGCCTCCTGCACGGTCATGCCGTGATCGAGGAGGTTGACCAGCGCCTGCATCGCCGACGGGAAGATCCGGAGCCCACCCGGCAGGCCGAGGGCATAGCGCAGCCGCCCGTTCGGCGCGCGCACCATCATCGGCGCCATCGACGTGAACACCCGCTTCCCGGGCTCGATCGACAGTGCGAGGCCCGGGTGCGGGTCGAAGTTGAACATGTAGTTGTTCGCGATCATGCCCGTGCCGGGAATCTGCACGCAGGCCCCGAACAGGCCGTTGATGGTCTGCGTGCTGGCGACCACGTTGCCCTCGGAATCGGCGACCGTGACGTGCGTCGTGCAGTCGGACTCGCCGGCGGCGATGCCCGGCTGCCAGCGGCGCGTGCGCGCGAGATCGACCAGCGCCCGTCGCTCGGCGGCATAGCCCTTGTCGGTCAGGCGCGCGACCGGAACGTCGACGAAGGCGGGGTCGGCGGTGGCCACGGCGCGATCCGCGAACGCGAGCTTCATCGCCTCCGCGAGCAGGTGCACGGTATCGGCGCTCCCGAAACCGAGCGCGCCGATATCGAAGCCCTCCAGCACGTTCAGCATCTGCACCACGTGCACGCCGGAGGAGGCGGGCGGCGGTGGCCCGAGGATCTCGTGGCCGCGATAGGTCCCGACGACCGGGGCTCGCTCGACCACTCGATAGCCGTCGAGGTCGGCGGCGTCGATGATGCCGCCCGTGCGGGCCATGGCGGTGACCAGGGCGTCGCCCAGTTGCCCCCCGTAGAGCGCAGAGGGGCCTCGGGCGCCGATCAGATCGAGACTCTCGGCGTACTCCGGTTGGCGGATGCGGGTTCCCGCCGCGACCGGTGCGCCATCGGGGAGGAACAACGCGGCGAGCCCGGCGTCACGCGCGACGTCCGCCGCCATGTCGGCGACGCAGTCGCTCAGGTAGGGCGTCGCGACGAACCCGCGTCGAGCGAGCCGAGCCGCTGGTGCGACCACGTCCGCCAACGACGCCGTTCCGTGCTGCTCGAGCGCGTGGCACCACCCCGCCAGCGCCCCGGGCACGGCGATTGCCAGCGGGCCGACCGAGTTGGCGCGGTCTCTGGTCTCCCGGTATCGCGGCAGCTCGTCGGAGACGGTCTCGTACATGGCGCCATGGGCGGCGCGGGGCGCGGTGCTCAGCCCGTCGACGACGACGTGACGTCCATCGGCGAGCCGAATGTGCGCGACCCCGCCACCCAGCACGCCGACCATCATCGGCTCGACCACGGTCAGCGCGAACAGCGAGGCGACGGCCGCGTCCACCGCGTTGCCGCCGCCGAGCAGCATCTCGGCGCCGGCGGCGGAGGCCAGAGGATGGTTGGTCACCACCATCCCTCGCGAGCCGAGCGCCGAGCGCTTCTCGCACGCAAAGGGCGTCGCCCGCCGGCCGCGCGCGGGCGACGCCTGGTTCGATTCAGTCATCGACGTTCACCTCGAGTCGTCGCCCGTCGAGTGCGTTGCCCGGGAATCACTCCGGCCGCGAGCGGTTCGCTGCCACCCATCGACGACGAACGGTCGGCACCGGTGTCGTCAGAGGCGTGGATGATAGCGCTGCTCGCGGCGCGACGCCCGAGCGAGAGAGGCCAGCTGCCGGCGCGCGCCCGCGTGACCCGGCCGGGCACGGGGCCTCGCTCGCGGACGGAGATCTGGCGCAGCTTCGGAGATCAGCCCATGGTGCGTCCGTTGGTGGTCAGATAACGGCGGATCTCGTCCGCGAACACCCGCTCGGAGTCGTCCTCTGGCGCATAACCGATGACGGCGCGCGCATTGGCGATGCTCCAGCACGAGCGTGTGTTGTTGGAGACTCCGTAGAAGCAGTGCCAGGGCACCCCGTCGGCGTTACGGATGTCCGGGGTCTCGAGTGACTTGATGCAGAGCTGGCGGAAGTCGCGTTCGCTCAGATAGCCGGCGAGGTCTCGCTTGTAGCTCACCTGATTGGCGGCGAGCGACGCTCCATCGACCGGCCGCGGCACCACGATGCGCAGGTGGACGTTCTCCACCGGACGTCCGAAGCGCCCGGTGGCGAAGATGAAGCCCAGGTTCTCGTAGCCGATCTTCGCCCACCCGTAGAAGTTGTCCGCGAGTGGGTATGTCTGGTGATCGACGAAATCCATCCGTCCGTCGTGCAGCTTGGTCTCGTACCAGTCGGTGGCGTGGTTCGAGCTGGTGGTCACCACTCGGCGCACGCCTTCCTCCTGCGCGAGGCGGAACACGTGATAGGCCATGTCGAGCGACAGCCGCTCGACGTAGTACCCGTCCAGGTCGCTCGGTGGTCGCTCCGCGAGCCACTGCCGGGGCGCGCCGGTGTCGACGCCGGGGCGCGTCGCGCGGACGTTGTGCACGATCGCGTCGACGCCACGGAAATGTGCGCGATAGCGGTCGATGTCGGGATCCGCCAGGTCGACCTCCACCACATCGTCGATGTCCGGCGGGCGGACTCTGTCGAGCAGCACGAGCTCGTAGCGCTCGCGCAGTGCCGGCAGCAGCTGCCGGGTCAGGTACCCGGCGGCACCGGTGACGAGGACTCGCTTGATGGTCATCGTGGCTCTCCTTCGCACCGTGGCTCAGACCACTCGGCGCCGTCCCTGCTCCTTGGCGTCGCGGTAGAGGATCTCGCTCTTGCGCGCGATCGCATCCCTGCACAGCGCGACCATCAGCGGGGACAGGCGCTCGGTGGGCGCCGGGGCCAACTCGAAGTGCCCGAAGCGGTCCTCGCCGGCGACCAGGGTGACGACGGTCCGCGCCCGCGAGGTCTGCGCCATGTCGGGCGAGATGTAGCGGATGGCGGCCCCGATACGCCGGTCGTCGGTGCGATTCTGGTACGAGGCATGCAGCAGGTGGCCGTGATGGAGCGACGCCTGCCCGGTCGCCAGGACGATGTCGACACCCTGACTGTCGTCGACCTCGACGCTGACCTCTTGTCCGCGAGAGAGCAGGTTGTCTCGCGCGAAGGTGTCGGTGTGCGGGAGGTCTGGTGTCTTGTGCGATCCGGGCACGAAACGCATGCAACCGCTCTCGGTGGTGGCCGGGGACAGTGCCACCCAGACCGTCACCTCGCGATCCCCGTCCAGGCCCCAATAGTTCAGGTCCTGGTGCCAGGAGACGTAGCTGCGAGTCTGCGGCTCCTTGATGAACATGCTGCAGCCCCAAACCAACAGGTCCGGACCCAGAATCGGCTTCACCGCCTCGACGATGCGTGGATGGCGAACCAGCGAGGCGAAGCTCGGCAGCATGAGGTTGGTGTAGCCGCGCACCATCTCGGTGAGCTCCGCGTCGTCCCTGACCGCGGCTTCCGCGTCCTCCAGATCCGATCGGATCTCGCGGGCCTCGGCCTCGTTCAGGACGTCGATGGGGAACACGTAGCCGTCTCGATCCCAGTGGCTGCGGATGAGCTGCGCGCGTGGATCCGATGGGTCGCTCGTGTCTCGTTGCCTGGCGGTCTCGTTCACGGTGCTCGCTCCTGTCACGCTCGATGCGGGCATCGAGTCGGGGTTCCTCGGGCGGGTCGAGGCACAGAGGTGGCTGCGGCGTTCGCGCCAACCCTCTGGCCCGGGCGTCGACTACCAGTAGGTCGCCAGCTTCGCGCAATCGACAATCGGTGCATCCTCGAAGCGGGCGTATCGGCCGAGGTAGGTGGCCACGTCGGGGGCCGCGGCCCAGGCGGCATACTCGTCGGCGGCGACGAGGGCCTCGGCGAGACACGCGAACTCCACGTATCCGTCCTCGCGCGCGAGGTCGAGCGGCGCCATGTCGAGGGGGCGGAAGGCACGCACGTGCACGACCGTCTCGGCCGACGGGGCGAAGCGGAAGACCTTGGCGATGTGCGGGAACGCGATCACGAATCCGACTCCCTCGAGGTCGAGCCGCGCGAGGCGTGCCTCGAAGGTCGCCTTGTCCTGGCTGGCGAGTGCCCACTCGTAGCGAGTCGGGTCGTCACGGCCGATGATGTCGACGTAGTAGACCTTGAACACCGACCTGCCGTCGGCCATCCGGATGACGGAACGGCCAGCGGAGACCGCGTGATACGGACTGCAGGCTGTGACTTGCATGACTGACTCCTTCATCCGCGGTCGAGCCGGCTCGGTCAGCCGGGGCGGGCTCGCCTCCGAGGGCCGGTGGCCACCCCCGTGCCGCGCCGGGCGTCACTATAGACCCGCCGGGCGCGTGCATAGAAGCAGTCCGGGGGCGGGTGGCTCGACAGCGCCGGCGCGGGCGATGCCAAGCCCGGCCCGGTCGTGGTAGAAGCCTCCCGGGAGCCCCGTGACGGCGGGGCGGTCGTCGTGCCACCACCGCGGAGCCCGGACGCCATGCTGACCGACCATCTGCCTCGCCAGCGCTTCTGCTACCTGCCGACCCCGCTCGAGCCCCTGCCACGCCTCAGTGCGGCGATCGGTGCGGACATCTGGATCAAGCGCGACGACCGCAGCGGTCTGTCATTCGGGGGTAACAAGGGGCGCATCTTCGAGTTCGTGTTCGGCGACGTGGTGCAGAAGGGGTGCGACCTCGTGATCACTGCGAGCGGGGTGCAGTCGAATCACCTGCGCGAGGCGACCGCGGCGGCCATCCGCTGCGGCGTGAAGAGCTGGATCGTGCTGCTCGGCTGCACCGGGACCGAGGCGGTGCAGGGCAATCTGTTGCTCTTCGACTTGCTCGGAGCCGAGGTTCACCGCCTGGAGGAGAAGAACTACTTCTCCCCAGCGCTCGAGGACAAGTTCACCGAGTTGATGGCGCGCGCCAGGGCGGAGGGCTACAAGCCGTACCTCCAGCACCGCAGCAATCAGACCGGCACCATGGGCAGCGTGGCTCACGTCGCCGCTGCCGAGGAGCTGGAGCAGCAGTTCGCCGCGCAGGGGCTGAAGCCGAGGTGGATCGTCGTTCCGAGTGGATCCGGGAGCACCATCGCCGGCTACATCCTGGGGCACAAGCACCTGGCCAGCAGCGCCCGCGTTCTCGGCATCGGGCTCTCGGAGCCGAACGCGGTGAGCATTCCTTCGATACAGCGCTACTGCGAGCTGGCGGCGGAGATGATCGGCATCGACACCAGCGTCGAGTCTGCGGACTACACGGTTCGCGACGAGTACATCGGTCCCGGGCACGGCGTGGTGACACCGGAGGTGAAGGCCGCGATCGAGCTGGTGGCGCGCACCGAGGGCATCTTCCTGGACCCCACGTACACCGGCAAGGCGATGGCCGGACTGATCCGGGAGGTCGAGCAAGGCCGCATCCGCAAGGGCGAGCCGGTGGTGTTCGTGCACACGGGCGGGCTGCCCGCGCTGTTCGTGCAAGCGCAGGCGCTGTCTCGAACCAGTCGATAGCGTCGAGCTGTTCCGAGCGCTGCCCCCGTGCCCAGCTCAGCGGTTGCTGCGCAACAGGCTCTGCCCGCAGATGTATCCCCAGGTGAGGCACGGCCCCAGCGTCGTGCCCGCGCCCACCGCGCGCGTGCCGATTGGGTTGGCCATCGCCACACCGGCGCAATAGAGGCCGCCGATCACACTTCCGTCGGGGCGCAGAACCTGCCCGTCGGCGTTGGTGCGCGGGCCTCCCTTGGTAACCAGGATAGAGCGGTTGACAGGCACCGCGACGAACGGCGCACGCGTGATGGCTCCCAGAGCGGGGCCCGGATTGCCCTCCGTTGCTGGTGACTTGAACCGCTCCCAGGTGCTCTCGCCGCGGTGGAAGTCCTCGTCGCGGCCCGCCGCCGCGAACCGGTTGAAGCGCTCGACGGTCTCCACGAGAGCCGCCGCCGGCACGCCGATGAGCGCGGCCAGCGACGCCACGCTCGGAGCGCGCCGCATCCAGCCAGGTAGCTTGCGAGCGTACCAGCGGAACATTCCCGAACGGGCCAGGAACTGCGCATCCGCAATCATCCAGCACGGCAGGTGCACGGGATCTCCCGTCCCTTCCTCGCGCGCATCGAGGAACTCGCCGAAGTTGTAGTCGATCTCGCTCGCGAAGCGCTGGCCGTGGCGGTTGACGACGATGGCATGGGGAGCCGCGTGAAAGAGCGTCGGCATTCCGTGGATGCGCCCCTCGTAGCGGGTGGGCAGTGTGGCGTAGACGTTCGCCTGATCCATGTGTGCCAGCGCGGCGCCTGCTCGCGCGGCCATGCGCTGCCCGTCCCCGGTGTTGGTGCGTGGGCTGCCAATCCGATCGAGAGGCCCCGGGAAGTGCTGCTCGCGCAGCGCGTCGTCCCACTCGAATCCACCGGTCGCGATCACGACCCCGCGCCGAGCCTGGATCTGCTCGCGACCGCCCGGGCGCTCGACCGTCACGCCCACCACCGCGCCTGTCTCGTCGGTCACCAGCTCGACCACGCGGGTGCCGAGCTCGATGTTGCACCCGTGGTCGAGGCAGCCGCGCACCAGACCCGCAATGAGGGCGTGCCCCTGGCCGCGTGCGCCCGTCAGCAGGCGGTGAACGAGCTTCGGCAGCAGCGCCAGGACCGCTCGAACGGGATGCTGGTACGGGCCGTGCTCGAGGATCTCGCGATACGTGAAGAGGTTGGGGAGGGTCGAGGGGCGTAGCCGAGAGCGGAATGCGCCGGCCACGCTTCGACGCAAGGGTCGGGGTGAGACCGTGCGTCCGTTCAGCTTGCCACCGCGGTGCTCCGCCATCGGATCGGGCTCGCCGCTGATCTCGAGCTCGAGCGGCGTGTGGGCATCGACCAACTCCAGCATCCGGGGCGCCGCGTGCACGAAGCGCTCCCAGAGCGGCGCCTCGGTCTCGGCCCAGCCTTCCGGCGCGGTGGCGTGCAGGTAGTCGAGGGCTTCCTCGGGGCTGTCGGAGAGGCCGTGGGCGCGGGCGACGTGATTGCACGGGACCCAGACCGCGCCTCCCGACATCGCGCTGGTGCCGCCGAGCGACTCGCTCTTCTCCAGCACCAGCACCTCGGCTCCTCCCACCGCCGCCGTCAAGGCGGCACCCAAGGCAGCGGCGCCGGAGCCCACGACCACGATCTCGACCGTCGATGCTTTCATTTCCCGCCCTTGTTCTCTACCGCGTGCTGGAGAGGGTCGACGAGCGCAGAGGAGCGACGTCTCGGAGTGTACCGGCAGTGGGTGGTAGCGTGGAGGCGGCCTACGCGCCCGCGCCGGTCGTCCGTTACACTGCGCTCGGGCTGAGCCAGACCATCATGCTTGCGCTGTCGATGCTGGTGATCATCGCCCTGGTGGGGACGCGCGATGCGGGGCGGGGGGCCACATCGCACTCGCCGAGGCCGATGCCGGGTGCCGGCTGGTGGCGGGGCTCGCGGTCGTCTGCACCGCCACCATCGCCGGCCGACCGATCGCCCACGCCACCACGCGGATCTCCCAAAGCCTGGGGAGCGGACGATGAGCACGATCGAGGATCGCATCCGCGCGCTGGCGCTCTGGCGCGGTGCCCTACACCTCGAGCCGCTGTCGGGCGGGTTGTCCAACCTGAGCTTCGTCGCCCGCGACGCCGAGAAGAAGTTGGTGGTGCGGGTAGGGCGCGATCTGCCCTTCCACCACGTGCAGCGCGAGCGCGAGGTCATGGTCACCCGGGCCGCGCACCAGGCCGGCTTCGCGCCGGAGTTGGTACACGCCGAACCTGGCATCATGGTGTCGCGCTTCATCGACGGCATCACCTTCGATGCCGCCGGTGTGCGGGCCGCCCTGCCGCGCGTCGCCGACCTGCTGGCGGAGTTCCATCGCCGCATGCCAGCCCTCGTCCGCGGACCCGCGTTTCTGTTCTGGCCGTTCCACGTGATCCGCGACTACGCGCGGTGCCTGCGCGAGGGTGGGAGTCCCCATCAGCGCCGTCTGGACGCCTTTCTCGCGCTGGCAGGCGAGCTGGAAGCGGTACAGACGCCGCTGCCGATCGTCTTCGGCCACCACGACCTGCTGCCGGCGAACTTCATCGACGATGGCGATCGGTTGTGGCTGATCGACTTCGAGTACGCCGGCTTCGGTACCGCGATGTTCGATCTCGCCGGCCTGAGCTCGAACGCTGGCTGCTCGCCCGACGAGTCGCTGGCCCTGCTCACCACCTATCTCGGCGTGGTGCCCACCCCGGAGCTGCTGCGCGCGCATGCCGCGATGCAGTGCGCCTCGCTGTTGCGCGAGGCGCTGTGGAGCATGGTCTCGGAGCTGCACATGCGAACGCCTGGGGTCGACTACGCTGCCTATACCCGCGACAACCTGGTGGCGCTCGATGGCGCGGTCTCGCACTACCGCTGCCGTTTCGGATGAGGAGCCCGCTGTCATGAACGTGCCCGGTCACGCCCAGATCGTCGTCGTCGGCGGCGGCATCATCGGCTGCTCGACCGCCTACCACCTGGCCCGCGACCATCACGCCGAGGTCTTGCTGCTCGAGCAGGGCAAGCTCACCGGCGGCTCCACCTGGCATGCGGCGGGCCTGGTCGGCCAGCTGCGCTCGTCGGCCTCCATCACCCAGGTGCTCAAGTACTCGGTGGAGCTCTACGCGCGGCTCGCCGAGGAGACGGGCCTGCAGACCGGTTGGAAGATGACCGGCTGCCTGCGACTCGCCTGCACTCGGGACCGTTTCACCGAGTACCGGCGTCTCGCCACCACCGCCGGAAGCTTCGGTATGGACATGCATCTGCTGACGCCTGCCGAGGTGGCGGCGATGTGGCCGCTGATGGACGTCTCGGATCTGGTCGGCGCCACCTTCTTGCCGACCGACGGGCAGGCGAGCCCATCCGACATCACCCAATCCCTGGCCCGCGGTGCGCGCATGCACGGGGCGCGGATCGTCGAGGGGGTACGGGTCACTGGCTTCACCATGGACGGCGACCACGTCCGCGGTGTGCGTACCAGCGCCGGCGAGGTGAGGTGCGAGAAGGTGGTGGTCTGCGCTGGCCAGTGGTCACGCCAGCTCGCGGCGAAGGCGGGGGTCGAGGTCCCGCTGCAACCGGTGAAGCACCAGTACATCGTCACCGAGCCGCTGCCAGGCCTTGACCGCGACGTACCGACGGTGCGCGACCCGGACCGGTTCACCTATTTCAAGGAGGAGGTGGGGGGGCTGGTGATGGGGGGGTACGAGCGCAATCCGATCGCCTGGACCGATGGTGACGTGCCCGACGACTTCCAGTTCCAGCTGTTCGACGACGACTGGGAGCACTTCGAGCAGCACATGACCCAGGCCATCGCCCGCGTGCCGGCGCTTGCCGGCGCCGGGGTCAAGCAGATGATCAACGGCCCGGAGAGCTTCACGCCGGACGGGAACTTCATCCTCGGCGTGGCACCCGAGTGCCGCAATCTGTTCGTCGGTGCCGGCTTCAACGCCTTCGGCATCGCCTCTGCGGGCGGCGCCGGCTGGGTGCTGGCCCAGTGGGTGGTCGACGGCGAGGCACCGATGGATCTCTGGGTGGTGGACATCCGCCGCTTCTCCGACCTGCACCGCGACCGCAGCTTCGTGCGCGAGCGCACCCTGGAGGCGTATGCGAAGCACTACGCCATCGCCTTCCCTCACGAGGAGTACGAGAGCGGCCGACCGCGCATCACCTCCGCGGCCTACGAGCGGCTGCGGGTTCATCGCGCGGTCTTCGGCTCGAAGCTCGGCTGGGAACGGCCCAACTGGTTCGCACCGCCCGGCACCCCGGCGCGCGACGAGCCGTCGATGGGGCGGCCGAACTGGTTCCACGCGGTCGGCGACGAGCACGCCACGGTGCGCAGCCGGGTGGGCGTGTTCGATCAGTCCTCGTTCGCGAAATACGAGGTGCACGGGCGCGATGCGTGCGCCGCGCTCGACCACGTCTGTGCGAACGACGTGACGCGCCCGCCGGGGCGGATCACCTACACCCAGCTCCTCAACCGCCGCGGCGGAATCGAGTGCGACCTGACGGTGGCCCGGCTCGACGAGTCACGCTTCTACATCGTCACCGGCACCGGCTTTCGCACCCACGATGCGGCGTGGATCCGCGACCACCTCCCAGCCGACATGGACGCGCACCTGGTCGACGTCACCGAGGAGCACGGCACGCTCTCGTTGATGGGACCGCGCGCCCGCGACGTGCTCGCAGCGCTGACCGATGCCGACGTCTCGAACGCCGCCTTTCCGTTCGCTCACGTGCGCGAGATCGCCGTCGCCGGCCGCCTGGCCCGGGTTCTTCGCATCACCTACGTGGGTGAGCTCGGCTACGAGCTGCACGTGCCGCGAGCCGCTACCGGCGAGGTGCTCGACGCGCTGATGGCCGCCGGTGCGGCCCACGGTATCCGGCCGGTCGGCTATCGCGCCATCGAGTCGCTGCGCCTGGAGAAGGGCTACCGTGCCTGGGGTGCGGACATCACGCCGAACGACTCGCCGGTGGAGGCGGGCCTCGGCTGGGCGGTGAAGCTCGCGAGCGGCCGCGACTTCGTCGGGCGCGCTGCGGCCGAGCGGGCCGCCGCCTCGGTGCCGCGCAAGCGTATGGTGCTGTTCACCGTCGACGACGAGCAGGTGGTGCTGCTCGGGCGTGAGACGGTGCTGCGCGATGGGCGCTTCGCCGGCTATCTCAGTAGCGGTGGCTACGGCTACACCCACGGCGGCCCGATCGGGATGGGCTACGTGCGCAACCCCGACGGCGTCACCGACGACTACCTGCGCAGCGGCCGCTACGAGCTGGTGGTGGCCACCGAGAGAGTCGCTGCGCGCCTGCACTTGGAGCCGTTGTACGACCCGCGCAACCTGCGCGTGAAGGCGTGAGCACATCCGTGCCCGGCCAGGCGCGCATCATCGTCATCGCCTCCGGCGACTACAGTCACCGGGCCCGCCAGGCCTGGGTGCGCGCGAGCACGCCTCGGGACAGGATTGCGTGCACCAGTCGTGCGCCCGCATTGGTGTAGAAGATCATCATCCCCATTGCCGCCGCCGGTGCGATATCACCCGCGTCGTCCATGTTCAGCACCGCCACCGAGGCCAGCGTCGTGGTCGGCGCATACAGGAACACTACCGCCGAGACCGTGGTCATCGCGTTGACGAAGAGATAGATCGAGATGTCGAGCACGGCCGGCAGACACACCGGCACGGTGACCCGGGAGAGGAGCTTGTAGAAGGGTTGTTTCAACGAGGCCGCGACGGACTCGAACTCGCGGTCCATCTGCTTCAGCGCAGTGACCGCGGTCAGGTGCGAGACCGTATAGAAATGGGTGACCGTGCAGATCACCAGGATGGCCATCGTGCCGTACAGTGCATTCAGCGGGTTGCTCGGATTGTTGAAGAAGAAGATGTAGGCGAGCCCCAGCACCATTCCGGGAATCGCCATCGGCAGCATCGCGAGCAGTTGGAACAGCGATCGGCCGCTGTCGAAGCCTTTCGTCTTCTCGACCATGTAGGCGCCGGTGAAGACCACGAAGGTGCCGATGACCGCGGTCCAGAGCGCCATCTCGATCGAGTTGTAATAGGAATCCCAGCCGCCGCCGTCCATGAGGTCGAACGCATAGTTGCGAAGGCTGAGACTGAGGTCGTAGGGCCAGAACTTGACCAGGGCCGCGAACTGGCAGACCGCGACCAGCCCGACGAGGAATACCGCGATCAGGGCGCAGTAGCCGAAGCAAAGCCAGTCGAACCGCCGGCTCGGTTGCGGTGCGTAGGGTACCGAGCGGGCCGACAGCAAGGCGACCTGGCGCTTGTTCACGAATCGGTCCACCGCGAATGCGATCAGCGCCGGGACCAGAAGGACCACCGAGACGACCGCCCCCATCTCGAAGTTCTGCTGCCCGATTACCTGCTTGTAAATGTCCACTGCCAGCATGTTGTACTGGCCACCAATCACCTTGGGCAGGCCGAAGTCCGTGATCACCAGGTTGAACACGACGAAGGCGGCCGAGATGAGACCGTACCGCGCGCCGGGGATTGTCACCGTCCAGAAGGTCTTCCACTTGCTCGCCTTCAGTGACACCGCAGCCTCGTACAGCCGCGCGTCGGAGATCGCCAGCGCAGTGGTGATGATGATCATCGCGTGTGGGAAGGTGAAGAAGACCGAGCCGATGACGATGCCGATCGGTCCGTAGATCGAGTGGCCGAGTAGGAGCTCTTTCAGCATCCCCTGGTTGCCGAAGAGATAGACCAGCGCGATTCCTGGCAGCAGGGAGGGGACCAGGATCGGTAGCACCGCGACCAACCGAAAGACGGGTTTCAGGGGCATGCAGCTACGGCTGAGCGCATAGGCGAAGCCGAACGCCAGGGTCACCGTGATCACGGTGCTGACGAACGCGATGAACAGCGAGTTCTCGATCGAGTGGAACAGCGATGGGGTGGAGAAGTAGGTGCTGTAGTTGTCGAGACCGCGACCGGCGACCGGGCGCAGCATCACCCGACGGAACTCGTTCGAGCTCAGCTCGACCCACTGGGTTCCGCTCGTCCGGTCCGAGCCGACGAGGTACACGGCGTCGTCCGAGGTCCCCCGGATTCTGTACTTGACCGGACTCCGGAAGCTGAAGTCGGGAAAGAACGACGTCGCGGGAAGACGGCCGTCCGCGTTGGTGGCAAGGTCGGCGGACGACGCGATACGAAGGCGCTGATTCAGCTCGTGCGCGGTGACCGGGGGGGCGTGGAATGCCCCGGCCTCGTCGCTGACCTGGAACTCGTAGAGGCGAAGATCGAAACGATACGTCGAGAAGGACTTCGACATCATCGCCCACAGCGGCAGCGCCAACGCCACCACCAGATAGACGGCGATGACCGTCATGTAGCCGCGCATGATGATGTCGTCGCGGCCCAGGCGGGCACGCAACGGGCGTCCGGACGACACCCGCTCAGCCGCTCGCGTCATCCGCCCCGTTCCGCGAATAGGCGAGAAGCCGCTCGGCCGGTAGCTCCACGGTCATCGCCGCACCCTCGTGGAGATCCAGGCGGCGCACCGCGTTGACCGAGAAGTCCGCGACCAGGGGGCCCTGCCCGAGCCGGGCGCCGGCCAGGCGTGCCCGCCAGAACGAGCCGAGAAACTCCATCTCGGCGATCGTCACGTCGCAGAGATTGCGTCGATCCGCGCCCTCGCGGTAGCCGAGGGCATGCGGGGTCACGTCCTCAGGCCGGATCACGGCGGTCACCGGTTGGCCTTCGGCCAGACCGTGCGCGACGCTGCCCAGCACCTTGTCCGCGAACGCGAGGCTCGACGCGCCGGCCGAGCGGGCGGCAATCTGGTTGGTCTCGCCGATGAAGTCGGCAACGAACAGGGTCGACGGCTCTCGATAGATCGTGGTCGGCGTGCCCACCTGCTCGATCACACCGTGATTCATCACCACGATGCGGTCGGCCATGCTGAGCGCCTCCTCCTGGTCGTGGGTCACCATCACCGTGGTGACGCCCAGCTTGCGCTGCAGCTCCTTGATCTCGTGGCGGAGGTGGACGCGAACCCGGGCATCCAGGGCGGAGAGCGGCTCGTCCAGCAGCAACAGTCCCGGCGCGGTGGCGATGGCACGCGCCAGCGCGATCCGCTGCTGCTGACCGCCGGAGAGGTGCGCGGGGTACTTCTTGCCCTGATCCGGAAGCCCGACCAGCTCCAACAGCTCCGCCACGCGCGTCGCGATCTCGACCCGCGTGCGCCCCGCATTCTCCAACCCGAACGCGATGTTCCGCTCGATCGTGAGATTCGGAAACAGCGCGTAGGACTGGAAGACGATGCCGAAGTCGCGCTCGGCCGGCGGCAGGGTCGAGATGTCCCGGCCGGCCTGCTCGATCGTGCCGGAGGTCTGCAAGTCGAGCCCGGCGATGGCGCGTAGCAGCGTGGTCTTTCCGCAGCCCGAAGGGCCGAGAAAGCAGACGAACTCGCCATCGTGGATCGTGAGCGAGATGTCCTTCAGCGCCTGAAAGCTGCCGAAGGACTTGGACAGCCCGTCGATCCGAAGATAGACCGGCCTCGGCACGTCTGCCCGCGCAGCCGCCGCGAGCGCGCCGCCTGCCGCCGACCTGCCTGCGGTGTGCTCGTGACGATGCATGGTTGCGGATTCCGAGAGTGCTCGAGCCCGGGCGCCGCGCGGGGCGGCGCCCGGAACGACGTCAGGCGATCAGCTCTTCGGCTCGGACTTCGAGTCGTAGCGCTTCTGCCACTCCTCGAGGATCCGCTTGCGGTTGTTGGCGGCCCATTCGAAGTCGTTCTCGATCATCGCCTCGAGCAACCCCTCCGGGAAGTGCTGGACCGGCTTGGCGACTCCGGGCATCGCGACCACCGCGTAGCCGGTGTTGTACATCTCGTTGGCAGTGCGGGTGATCGACCAGTCGAGAAGGGTCTTTGCTGCCTCGAGGTGGGCCGTTCCGGCGATGATGGCCGAGGCCTCCATGTCCCAGCCGACGCCCTCGGAGGGGACGATGATGTCGATCGGCGCGCCCGCGGCCTTCGACTTGGCGCCACGAAAGGCGAACGAAACACCGATCGGAATCTCGCCCGAGGCGGCCAGCTTGCAGGGTGCCGAGCCCGAATGGGTGTAGCGGGCGATGTTCTCGTGCAGGGCATCCATGTAGGTCCAGCCTCCCTCCTCGCCGAACATCTGCAACCAGCTCGACACGTCGAGGAAGCCGGTTCCGGACGAGTTCGGATTCGGCATGATCACGTGGCCCTTGTACTCGGGCCTGGTCAGATCCTTCCACGAGCCGGGTGCCTTCAGGCCCAGTTTGGCCGCCTCCACCGTGTTGAAGCAAATCGAGGCGACCCAGGCGTCCATCCCCACCCAGGCTGGTGGGTTGCCCTTGTCGACGAACTTCTTGTCGAGCATGTCGACGCCCTTGGGCGCGTATGGCTCGAGCATGCCCTCGGTCTTCAGCAGCAACAGCGAGGTGGCCGCCAGTCCCCAGACGACGTCGGCCTGCGGGTTGTTCTTCTCCGCCAGGAGCTTCGCGGTGATGACACCGGTCGAGTCGCGGACCCAGTTGATCTGAATGTCGGGATGATCCTTGTTGAAAGTCTCCGCATAGCGCTTCAGATCCTCGGCCTCGACCGCGGTGTAGACGGTCAGGCTGGTCTGCGCCGCGGCCCCCGAGGTGAGCAGCAGGCCCCCGGCGAGGGCGCCGAGAAGGAAGGTGGGCTTGTTCATGGTCCTCGTTCTCCCTGTCAGTTTTCGAACCGATGGGCGGCTGGCCCGATCGAGCGGAGGGAATGCACGGGTCGAACCCTCGGCAACCGGCTCCGGGCGCCATACTGCGCGGTTTCGGGCCGTGAACAAAGCGCTTCCTCGACCTCGGCGTCGGGAACGCCGGCGGGCTTACCGCCTCGAGCAGCATCGCCACGGTCATCTGCGAGCGGTACCGGCTCACCTTCTACCCAGCTGGCAATGCGGATGGCGGCCAGGCGATCGAGGACGTGCGCTTCGACGTCGACGGGCCGACCACGGACTTCGCGTTCGACGACAGCGGGCATGATCGCCCGGACATGGGGTGGGAGCTGCACGGTCTGGAGCCC
>JACKNM010000013.1 GCA_024234875.1 Ectothiorhodospiraceae bacterium
CTGCCGGGAAGTGGCCTGGCCGGGATCTCGGTCGACCTGGTCCAGCTCGTGGAGCGGGCGAGCGAGCAGCTCGGGGTGATGGTCGAGCGCCGCGACGCCGAGCACGAGCTGAAGCGCCAGTACGACCGCCTGCACACCACGCTGAACGAGCTCGCGACCACCCGCGAGGCGCTCTACCACTCCGAGAAGCTCGCCTCGATCGGTCAGCTCGCGGCTGGCATCGCGCACGAGATCAACAACCCGGTCGCCTACGTGCTGTCGAACTTCGGCCCGCTCGACGAGTACGTCGCGTGCATGAGCCGAATGCTCGGGCTACACGGGCGCTTCGTCGCCGCGCTCGACCAGCGCGACGCGGGCGCTTGCGATCACGCCAGGTCGAGCCTGGAGGCGCTCGGCCGCGAGGTCGATCTCGACTTCGTGCTCGAGGACGTGCGCTCACTGGTCACGGAGTCGCGTCAGGGCCTGCTGCGGGTGAAGGAAATCGTCACCAACCTGAACGAGTTCTCGCGACGTGACGACGTCGAGCAGGCACCAGCAGACATCAATCAGGGGCTCGAGTCGACGCTCAAGCTCCTCGCGCCGAAGCTCAAGTCCGGAATCACCGTCGAGCGCGATCTCGCCGAGCTACCGTTGGTGAGGTGCAACCTCGGCCTGCTGAACCAGGTCTTCCTCAACGTCCTCCAGAACGCCTGCATGGCGATGGAGGGACGCGGCCGCATCCGCATCGCGACCCGCGCCGAGGGCGAGGACGTGGTCGTCGCCATCCGCGACGACGGGCCGGGAATGCCGGAATCGGTGCGTCAGCGCATCTTCGAGCCGTTCTTCACCACCAAGCCGGTCGGCGAGGGCACGGGGCTCGGTCTGTCGCTGTGCCACGGCATCGTGTCGCGGCACGGCGGGCGCATCGAGGTCGACACGAGCCCCGGCGAGGGGACCGAGTTCCGGATCGTGGTGCCCGTCTCCGGCGCGAGGAAGGCGGCCTGACGCGGCACGCGCTCAGGGCCGCCCTCCGGCCACGCGAATGTTCGCGCCGGCGACGTAACCGGCCCTCGGCGACAGCAGCCACATCACCGCCTCGGCGATCTCCTCCGGCTCGCCGATTCGACCCATGGGAATGCGCGAGCCCGCGCTCGCGAGAGCCTCGGCCGAGGGCATGTCGGTGCGGGTGAGGCCGGGGCTCACCGCGTTCACCCGCACGCCCTCGCCGGCGACCTCCTGCGACAGGCCGATGGTGAAGCTGTTCACCGCGCCCTTCGACACCGCGTAGTGGACCGACTCGCCGGCGCCGCCGATGTAGGCGGAGCCCGACGAGATGTTCACGATGGCCCCGCCCTTGCCGCCGTGGCGGGTCGACATCCGGCGCAGCGCCTCCTGGGTGCAGAGTACGAGCCCGGTGACGTTCACCGCGAGCACGCGCTCGAGATCGGCCGGCGCGAGCGCGTCGACGCGCGTCCGCGGCCCGACCACGCCGGCGTTGTTGACCAGGGCGGTGAGCGTGCCGAGGCGCTCGTCGACGGTCTCGAACATCCGCCGCACGTCCCCGGCGCGGCTCACGTCCGCCTGCACCGCGATGGCGCGCCCCCCGGCCGACTCGATGTCCGCCACCACGGCCTGCGCCGCGGCCTCCTCGGCCCGATAGTTCACGGCCACCGCGTAGCCGTTGGACCCGAGCAGCCGCGCGACCGCGGCACCGATCCCCCGACTCGCGCCGGTGACGACGGCGACATCGCTCATCTCTCACCTCCACCCGGCCACCCGCCGGTCGCACGCACCTTGCCGCCCCGTCGGGGCTGCGGTCAACGTCGATCCTGCCTCCCGGGCGGCCGTCGAAGGGCCTGTCCCTACACCCCAAGACCGAACCCCCCCGCCACCCGTAGGGGCGGGGTGCCATCCCCGCCCGTGCACGCGGGGTGCCATCCCCACCCGTGAATACTTCCCTTGGTGTAGCCTCAGCGGCCCACCATCGTGCCCGGCCGCTCCGAGGCCCGGGCCAGACGCCACGAGGAGGAGTGACAGATGTCGGCGGACAGCGCGAGCATCAAGACCGAGACCGTGACCTACGACGCCAAGGGCACGCAGTGCAAGGGCTACCTGGCCCTCGCCGGCGGTACCGGGCCGCGCCCGGGCGTCCTCGTGGTGCACGAGTGGTGGGGGCTCGACGACTACATCCGCGGTCGGGCCCGAATGCTGGCCGAGCTCGGTTACAACGCGCTCGCCGTCGACATGTACGGCGGTGGGCAGACCGCGTCCGACCCGCAGGGCGCGGGGGCGCTGATGAACGGGGTGCTCGGTGACGTCGCGGCCGCCGAGGCGCGACTGGCGGCGGCGCGGGCGACGCTCGCCGCGCAGGCCGGCACCGACGCCTCGCGGATCGCCGCCATCGGCTACTGCTTCGGCGGGGCGATGGTCCTGCACGCCGCGCGCATCGGCATGGATCTCCGTGCGGTCGCGAGCTTCCACGGCGCGCTCGGCTCCTTCCACAAGCCGGCGCCCGGCTCGGTGAAGGCCAAGATCCTGGTCTGCCACGGCGGCGCGGACGCGTTGATTCCCGAGGCGGACATCGCCAACTTCAAGCAGGAGATGGACGCCGCGGGCGCGGACTACGAGTTCGTGAGCTACGACGGGGCGTTGCACGGGTTCTCCAACCCCAACGCGACCGCCAACGGCGAGAAGTACGGGCTGCCGCTGCGCTACGACGCGGACGTCGACAAGCGCTCGTGGGCGGCGATGAAGGCACTGTTCGAGCGCGCGCTCTGAGCGCGCGGGGCGGCCGCCGGGCGTAGCCGGGTCACTCGCGCACGATCTGCGCCCCCTCGCGGCAGAGCAGCGCCACCGCCTCGCGCCACTGGGCAACGATCGCCTCGCGCTCGGCCTCGGAGGTCGGCCGGAATCCGCCCCCCTCGGCCGGTGAGTAGAACCGCTCGCTGCCGGACTGGAAGTGCGCCAGGAATCGCCGCGCGTCCTCGCAGGTGTACTTCGACTCGACGACCGGGCCGGTGGCAACGGTCGGCGCCGGGCTCACGGGCGGTGCAGGCGTGGCCCGCGCCGCCGCCGCGCGGATGCGCTCGCGGCGCTCGGCCTCCTCGCGCGCCCGCAGCTCCGCGCGCTGGCGCTCGACGATCGCCTCGACCGAGTCGGGCGCGGCCCCGCGCTCACTCGGCGGCGGCCGGTCGCTGTACTGGACGTTGCCCTGCGCGTCGGTCCACTTGTAGAGCCGCGCCTCGGCCACCGGCGTGAGCGCGATCAGCAACGAGAGCGCGACGAGGATGCGGGCACTGGAATCACGCGCGTCCATGCGCGACATCATGCCGCCGCCCGCGACACGGCGTCCAGCGGCCATCGGCGGCGCGCCTACGCCGCCGTCGGTGGCGGGAAGGTCTCGTGCCAGTGGCGGGCGATGTCCGCGCGCGCGGCGACCCAGACCCCGTCCTGACCCGCCACGTGGTCGAGGAAACGCGCAAGCCCGCTCGCGCGACCGGGATGCCCGACGATGCGTTGATGCAGCCCCACCGACATCATCCGCGGCGCCCGTCGTCCCTCGGCCAGCAGCATGTCGAACGCCTCGCGCAGGTAGCGGAAGAACTCGCGCCCGGTGCCGATCGGCCCGCGCGCGATCTGGGTGTCGTTGTGGGTGAGGGTGTAGGGCACGACCAGATGCGGCCCGCCGTCGACCTGCACCCAGTACGGCAGCTCGTCGTTGTAGGCATCGGAGTCGTAGAGGAAGCCGCCCTCCTCGGCCAACAGCCGACGCGTGTTGACGCTCGGCGCGTAGCGACAGTACCAGCCGAGCGGACGACGCCCGACGCTGCGCTCGATGCTCGCGACGGCCTCGTGGATCTGGCGCCGCTCCTCGTCCTCGTCGAGGCGATAGTGCTCGACCCAGCGCAGACCGTGCCCGCAGATGTCCCAGCCGGCATCGCGAATCGCGGCGGCGATCGCCGGATTGCGCTCCAGCGCGCGCGCGCAGACGAAGGGCGTCACCGGCATGTCGCGCTCACGAAACAGCCGATGCAGACGCCAGAAACCGACTCGCGAGCCGTACTCGAACATCGATTCCGCGCCGAGGTCACGCTCACCGTGCGGCACCGGTGACGCCGGCACCTCGGTCAACCGCGCCTCGGTGAAGCCGTCACCATCGGCGATCGACGCCTCCGAACCCTCCTCGACGTTGATCACGAAGTTGAGCGCGAGACGCGCGCCGCCAGGCCAGCGCGGGTCGGGCGGGTTGCGGCCGTAGCCGACGAAGTCGCGGGGCTGGGTCATGCGGGCTCTCCAGTGATCCTCGGCGAGGAGCCGGGGATTATCGGCGATCGGCCACCGGCACCGACACCCGCGCGGCCGTCACCTCTGACGCGCCGGCACCCACGCCGTGGTGCGCCCGCCGACGGTGACGTGCTCGACGCGCTCGCCGCGCGCGGTGGTGGCATCGTCCCGACGACCCCAGCGGCGGTGGAACAACCAGCCTCGCGGGTACCGGGTGTCGTCGGCGTCGGCGGCGACCGCGGTACGAAC
Source organism: Ectothiorhodospiraceae bacterium (assembly GCA_024234875.1). Taxonomy (GTDB): domain Bacteria; phylum Pseudomonadota; class Gammaproteobacteria; order HK1; family HK1; genus JACKNM01. The sequence goes on from JACKNM010000013.1 coordinate 4,513, forward strand.
CACCTGGCGGAGCCTTGCGTGCAGCCGGCGCACCTCGGCGTCGTCGAGGGTGTCGACGCGGCGGCGGGGGTCGATGCCGGCCTGGTAGAGCACCTCGTCGGCGATCCAGTTGCCGACGCCAGCGGCGAAGCTCTGGTCGAGCAGCCGCGACTTCACCACCGCGCGCCCGACCCGCAACCGTCGCCCGAACTCCGCCGGCGTGGGCATGTCGAGCAACGGATCGAAGCCGAGGCGGGCGATCGGGGGCTCGCGCTGCGGATCGTGGCGCAGCGTGATGCGCCCGAGACGGCGGCCGTCGACCATCACCAGCTCGCCGCCGTCGTCGAGCCAGAGGTGGATCCGCGCGAACCGCGGCGGCCAGTCCTCGGCCGGCTCGCGCGGACCGGACTTGTAACGCAGGCCACGCGCCCCCGGCACGTGGAAGGCGCCGGTCATCCCGAAGTGGAACAACGGGTGCGGCGCGGCGTCGAGCTCGAACCAGAGCTGCTTGCCGCGGCGGCGGACCGCCAGCACACGGCGACCGGTCAATGCCCTGGCCACCGCCGCCGGCGCGACGCCCTGGAACACGATCGGGTCGTCGGCACACCACACGCGGGCGATGTGCCGTCCCGCGGCCACGCCCTCGGCGACCCGCCGGCCGCGCTCGACCTCGGGGAGCTCGGGCACCTGGTCTCCTCGACTACCCCCCGGGCGCCGGCCGGCGCCCGGGGCTCACCCCGACCTTCACGGGCGCCGCCTCAGCGGTGGCGACGATGCCCGTGGCCGCCATGGCCGTGACCGTGACCGCGCGGCGAATCGATCTCCTCGAGCCGGATCGACTGCACCGCACCGATGCGCCGCCGATCGCCGGCCCCGTAGGCGAGCCCGCCGCGCTGGTCGATCACCACCGACTGCACCGAGCCGATCTCGGTGAGGCGGCTGTCGGCCAGGTTGTGACCGAGGCCGCGCAGCGCGTCGATCACGTCGAGGTCGAAGCCGGCCTCGAGGTTCGGGCTGCCGTTGGCGCTGGTCTGCGAGATGCGCGGCGCGTCGACCGCCTCCTGGACGTTGCGCCCGTGGTCGATGAGGTTCGAGGTCACGTTGACCACCGAGTTGATGATCGTCGAGCCGCCGGGAGACCCGAGCGCGACGAGGGGGCGGCGGCCGTCGAACAGCATCGTCGGCGCCATGGACGAGCGCGGGCGCTTGAATGGCGCGACGTCGTTGGCGCCAGGATCGAAGGCATCCGGGTCGGGGTTGGCGGTGGGGGTCGAGTTGAAGTCCGTGAGCTCGTTGTTCAGCAAGAACCCGTAGCCCGGGACCATCAGCCCGGTGCCCCACGCCGACTCGATGGTGTTGGTGTAGGTGACGACGTTGCCGTGGCGGTCGACCACCGAGAAGTGGGTGGTGTTGAGCCCCTCGGTGTCGGCCCGCGAGAGCTGCGCGAGGTGGCCGCCTCCGGCGCCGCTGTCGTACGGGCGCGGATCGCCCGCGACGACGCTCGCCTGACGTGCGTCGGGGTCGATGAGGGCGGCGCGGGTGGCGAGATAATCGTCGTCGACCAGGCCCCGCACCGGCAGCGACACGAAGTCGGTGTCACCCATCCACACCGCACGGTCGGCGAAGGCGAGACGCATCGACTCCAGCATCACGTTCAGCGTGCGCTGACCGCCGAGCCCGTAGCCGGCCGCCGCGTCGCCGATGGGGAAGTGCTCCATCAGCTTCAGGATCTGGATCACCGTCAATCCACCGGACGACGGTGGGGGCATCGAGACCACCCGATAACCGCGGTACTTGCCGACCACCGGATCGCGCACCGAGGCGGTGTAGCCGGCGAGGTCGTCGAGCGTCATGCGCCCGCGCATGCGCTCGACGTCGGCGGGGTCGACCGAGCTCGCGCCGTTGGTGGTGCGGGCGTTGCGCTGGGTATCGACGATCGCCTGCGCGATGTCGCCGGCGTAGAACGCGCTCTGCCCCTCGTCGGCGATTCGGCGCAGCGTCGCCGCCAGCGCCGGCTGCACCAGCAACGCGTCGCGCGCGAGCGGCACACCACCCGGCGCGAACACCGCCCGCGCCTCGTCGTAGGCAGGGTCGCCCGGCTCGTTGGCGAGCCGACCGCCGGGCGCGACCCCGGCCGCGATGCTCTCGGCCAGCCGCGAGCTGACGCGGAACCCGTTCTCGGCCAGCGCGACCGCGGGCTCGATGACGTCGGCGAGGCCCATCGTCCCCACCTCGTCGAGCGCGAGGGCCAGGCCGCGCACCATCCCCGGCACGCCGACGCCGATGCCGCTGGTCGAGCGCAGCCCGAACGGCAGCGCGGAGCCGCTCGCGCCGAGGAACATCTCGGGATCGGCGGCCGCCGGGGCACGCTCCCGGGAGTCGATGACGAAGGTGCGCCCGGACCGCGCGTGGTGAATCATCATGAATCCGCCACCGCCGATCCCGGCCGACTGCGGCTCCACCACGTTCAACGCGAAGGCGATGGCGGCGGCGGCGTCGACGGCGTTGCCACCGCGGCGCAGAATCTCGGCGCCGACCCGGGCCGCCTCCGGCTCACTGGTGGCGACGACCCCGCCCCGCACCCCGGGAACGCCGAGGGACTGCGTGTCACGCGCCTCGGCGGCGGAAGGGACGACGACCGACAACGCCGGCAGCGCGAGCGAGGCCCCGATCAGCGCGCTCGCGAGCAGGCGACGCGCGACGGCAAACGTGGGCAGTCCAATCACGAGATGACCCTCCTGGGTGGTCTTGGTGTTGTTCGCGTTCTCGAGTCGACCCGCCTCCGGCGGACCGCAGCCGCAGTCTAGCCCGGTCGCCCACGGTGCGGGCCAACGAAGTACGCCGCGGGGGCGGGCGACCGGGGGCGGGGCCTTGATCGCCGGGTCGGCGGATCGTGACAATGCCGCTCCGCCACCAGGTCCACGACGATGCGACCAGAGCTCGACCTCCAGCGCTCGATCCGCCCCGGCCTCGACATCCTGGCCAACGAGATCGTGATCGCGCTGCGCAAGCGCGCGCGCTTCCCCGCCAACCCCGCGGTCTACGAGCCCGGCCTCGTGGTGAGCGACCGCAGCATGTCGCTGCTGGATCACGTGCTACGCCGCGAGGAACGCGTCCACGCCGAGCTCGGGCGCTACCTGTACGCCTCGCAGGAGGCGTTCTCGGACGTGAGCGACGTGGTGCCGGTGATCGACCGCGCCGCGCCGCCGAGCCCGGTGCAGCCGATGCACAGTGGGATGGGGCCGAGGCTGGTCGCGTTCTGGCGGCAGTGGATCGACACCGCGTGCCAGCCCGGAACCAATCCCGACACCTACGGCGAGACGGTCACCGCCGACGTCCAGGCGCTGCTCGCGATCATGGAGCGCATCAACCTCGGCAAGTACGTGGCGGAGTCGAAGCTCGAGGCGGAGCCGGAGGCCTTCGCCCGCACCGGGGGTGAGCGTGAGGGGATCCTGGCCCTCATCGTCAAGCCCGAGCGGGAGGCGCAGGTGCTCGAGCTCGCACGCAAGCTGGCGCGGCACTACGAGCTCGAGCCGGAGCGTGCGGTCGAGGTCTTCCAGTGGATGATCGCCGCCACCGTCGACATCGAGGTCGACTACATCCGCATGCGGCTGGGGCTGCACCGGCAGCATCCGTAGCCCGGGCGCAGCCCGGGATCCCGCGGGCGTGAGGTGGTGCGGTTCCCGGGTTGCGCTGCGCTTCACCCGGGCTACGCGGGTTTCGGCGCCGGCTCGCCGGGGGCGCCGGCCTGGCGCTCGATGGCGGGCTGCGCCGCTGCCACCGCCGCCTGGCGTTGCTCGGGTGTGAGGTCCTCGGCGCCGATCACCTCGACCTTGACGTTGCGCTCGGCGAAGCGGATGCCGTGGGCCTCGAAGCGGTCACGTATCCGCTGGTAGACCTCGCGTCGAATCACCCATTGCTCCCCGGGCCGGGTCATGAACTTCAGCCCGATGACCATGTTGAACTCCTCCATCCGGCGCACGCCCTGGGACTTCAGCGTCTCGATGATCGACGGGCCGTGCTCCGGATCGGCCTCGAGCTCGGCGCCGATCTGCTTGACCAGCTTCTTCACCAGCTTGAGGTCGGTGTCGAACGGCACCCGCACCTCGAGCTTGGTGATCACCCAGTCGCGGCTGTGGTTGGTGAGCGACTTCACCTCGCCGAACGGGATGGTGTGCACCGCACCGCGATGGTGACGCAGCCGCATCGAGCGCAGGGAGATCGACTCGACGGTGCCGCGGAGATTCTCGATCTCGATGTACTCACCGACCCGGAACGCGTCGTCGAGCAGGAAGAACACGCCGGAGACGATGTCGCGCACCAGCGTCTGGGCGCCGAACCCGACCGCGATGCCGACCACCCCGGCGCCGGCCAGCAGCGGCCCGACATTCACCCCGAGCGAGGACAGCGCGACCAGGGCCACCATCAGCACCAGGGTCACCATCAGGAAGTTGCGCGCCAGCGGCAGCAGGGTGGCGAGCCGCGCCTCGGGACCGGGGGCATGCCCGGGCTCCGGGGGCCGATAGTCGGCCAGACGGGCGTCGATCGCGGTCCGCGCCCACACCCACAGCAGGTCGGCGACGAGCACCACGAAGAGGACGTCGATCGCGGTGCCGGAGATCCGTCCGGCGACGCTACGCGACTCCGACAAGGCCCACACGTCGACGTTCCAGGCGGCGCCGACCGCCAATGCCGCGCCGAGCGCGAGCGCGAAGCGCGCCAGGCGCTCGAGCACCGGTCGGTAGAGATCGACCCCGACCCGGTCCGGCGCCGCGCCGCGCACCAGCGCGCGCACCGCGCGGTCGGCCGGCACCAGGGCGGCGAGGACCATCACGGTCCACGACAGCGCGCTCGCACCACCGAGCCAGAGCAGCCAGGCGAGCGCCGCCATCGCGCTCAGCAGTAGCGGCACCAGCTCGGCCGGGATGCGACGTCCACCCGCCGCCGCCGGCCGACTCCGGAACCGCGCGTGCCAGCGCCACACCGCCGCCACCACCAGGACGAGCACCGCGGTCGCGGTCACCGAGCGCATCAGCACCGCCGCCATCGGCACCATCCCGGTCTCCTCGATGGCGAGCGCCGCATAGGCGCCGAGGGTGGCGACCGCCACCACCGCCATCGACCAGCGATGCAGGAAGCGGGCGACCGGCGTGGTGACCGCGATCGGGCGCAGCGCCGGCACACGCGGGCAGAGCACGAACACCGCGGTCGCCTCGAGGACTCGAATCGTCACCACCGCCAGCAGCAGCCCGAGCACGACGCGCTCGACCAGCGGCGCCCAGTCGAAGGCGAGGAATCCTCCCAGGGTGCCGAGCGAGAACAGGGCGATGCCAGCCGCGTCGAGCCCGGCACGGATGGCGGTGCAGCGCACGCTCGCGTCGACCCCGCGCGCGGCATCGGCCTCGATCCGCCGCCGGAATCCGCCCGCGTAGCGCCAGAAGAGCCACTCCACCCCGGCCCCGATGACCAGGAACACCACCACGTAGACCAGCGAGCGCAGGGTCTCGCCCTCCCCCATCGCCGCCGACCAGGCGCCGGCCAGCTCGTCGAGCTCGCGCGGGGCGTCGCGCCAGGCCGTCGCCACCAGGCGCAAGCGCCCCTCGACGCTCGCGAGATGGTCGCGGAGCCACGCCTGTGGGGTGGACGGCGCGGCCGTCGCGCTCGACTCGAGACCCGCTCGCTCCGCCTGCCGTCGTAGCCAGGTGGCGACGCGGTCGTCGGCGAGCAGATCGGCGAGGGCGCGGATCTGCTCCGGCGAGGGTGGCTCGGCCGGGGCCTCGGCGGTCGCGGGCACCGGGAGGCCGGGGAACACCGCGCCGGCCGCTCGCGCCGACCCGCCGCCGAGCACGAGCACGAGGGCGAAGGCGAAGGCGAGGAGGGCCGGCAGCCGGCACACGCCCGAGCACCGTCTCTCGGGACTCATCGCGCCACCGCCTCGGCGAGCTCGGGGGTCGACGTCACACCGGACCCGTCGGGACCGCCCGGCGCGACCACCGCCGCGCCCGGGGGCAACACCAGGCCCTCTCCGACCGCCGTCGACACCACCAGCGCATCCGCCGGGAGGTCGGCCGCCAGCAGGCCGAGTGCGCCGTCCACCGTCGAGCCGGCGAGCACCGGATCTCCGCCCGGGGTATCGCTCACCAGCACCGGTCCGCGATGCAGCACCACCCGCACCTCGAGCCCGTCGGCGGCGGCGTGCGAATCCGGCTTGCGCGCCACCAACGGCGCGACCGCGTCGAGCACGGCCTGCGCACTGCACGCCGCGCGCACATGCCCTGGTAACACCGCCACCAGTCCCTCGCCCGCGACCGGCGTGACGCGGGCTCCCGCACCCTCCAGCGCGTCGCGCAGCGCCCCGAGCCGACGCTCGAGCGCGAGGAGCACGTCGTGCACCGGATGGCTCGCGGCCTGGCGCTCGGCGCCACGTACCCGAGCCGCGACCACCACCGCATCGAGTCGGCGCCCGCCCTCGGCGAGGTCGAGCCGCAGCGAGGTCGGCGCCTCGAACGGGTCGGCGAGCCGCTCGATGGTCAGCGGCGAGCCCGTCGGCACGCACTGGCAGGCGAGCCGTACCCCGTCGTCCAGCCCCAATCGATCCCGCGTCTCGCGCTCGACCGGACCCGGCGGCGCGAGCCAGCGCTCGCCGTCGACGACGCGCACCCGACAGGCACCGCAACGCCCGCGACCACCGCAGAGGCTGGCGTGGGGCACCTCGCACACCCGGCTGACCTCGAGCAGGGAGAGGCCGGCCGGGGCGCGGACCGTGGGTCCGCCGAGGTAGCTCACCTGCACTGGCTCGAGCTCCCCCCGACGTACGACACCACGCCCCACCAACACCGCGACGAGCGCCAGGGCGAAGACCGCGATGAAGGTCGTCTGCGCCTCGGCGATGACGTCCATCCCCGCGGCGTCGAGCGGCCGCGTCGCGGCGCGCAGGCGCTCGACCCACGCCGGGTCCGAGGCCAGCGCGAGGGCCTCCTTGCCGGCCTCGACGAAACCGAGCAACGCCAGCACCGGGACCAGGAAGGCGACGGGATAGAGCGCACCGCGCCAGCGATCCCACCACGGCCGAAGATGCATCCACGCGTACATGCCCATGCATCCGTGCACCCAGGCGACGAGCACCACCATGAGCTGGCGCATGCCCGACCACGGGCTCGATTTCCAGTAGATCAGCATGAGCCAGGCGTAGCTCGGGTTCTGGTCGCCGATGGTCCAGGCGACTCGAGTGCCGAGGACGTGGAGCACCAGCAGCGGAGGCAGGGTCAGCGCCAGCACGAGCTGGGTGGCATCGAAGCCGGACATGCGCAGCGTGCGTCGGGCCCACAGCGCTTGCAGCCCGAGCACCAGGTGCAATGCCAGCGCGCCGTAGAGCACGAGCAGGCCGGGAAGGATCTGCCACGGCCACTGCAGGGGATGGCGCCAGCGGTCCATCGCCTCCAGCGAGACGAGCCCGATGGCGAGATTGCCGAGGTGGGACGCGACGTAGGCGAACAGCACCACGCCGGACACCACTCTGAGCTTGCGCGGAAGGCTGCTGGACACTGCGCTGCCTCGTCATCGACCGATGCGCCGACGCCTGAGCGTAGCAGGGAAGACCGACGACGGCGGCACGCGACGCGTCGGCGCCGCCGTGGCCTGGGGCCGTGGCATGCTGAGCGGCCGGAATCGGGGCCGAATCGGCGGGAGTGGGGTGGGATGGCACTGTCGGTGGTGATGACCCCGGTCGGCTCGGCCGGCGACGTGCTGCCGCTGGTGGACCTCGGGGCCCGGCTGCGCGCGCGCGGGCACCGCGTGAAGGTGGTGACCGCGGAGCCGTTCCGGGCCGCGACGCTGCGAGCCGGGCTCGAGTTCGTGGGCTTTCCCGACACCGAGACCTTCGAGCGCGCGGTGCGCGAGCCCGACCTCTGGCACCCGACACGGGGTCTGGGGCTGGTGGCGCGGTTCGTCGGCGAGTCCCTCGACGGCGCCTGGGCGCGGCTCGCCGAGCACGTCCCGGACCGCGACGCGGTGCTCGTCGGCCACTCGATCGCGTTCGCCACGCGTTGCTACGAGGAGCGCACCGGCGTGCCGGCGATCACCGTGCACCTCGCACCGTCGGCCATGCGCAGCCTCCACCGCCAGCCGGCCTTCCTGCCGGGAATGACCCTGTCCGGGCTGCCCATGCCAGTCAAGCGGGCCCTGTGGTGGATGACCGACCGCTGGCTCCTCGACCCGGCCATGGTGCCAGTGCTCGACGCCTTCCGTGCGCGCCACGGCCTGGCGCCGGTGCGGCGGCCGTTCCGCGCATGGCTGAGCTCGCCGAACGGTGTGCTGGGCCTGTTCCCCGACTGGTTCGGCCCGCGGCAACCGGACTGGCCGGCGCGACTCACCCTCGCCGGCTTCCCCCTGGCCGACGGCGGCGACGGCACCCTCGCCCCCGAGGTCGAGGGCTGGCTCGCCGCGCATCCGGGTGCGGTGGTCGTCGCCCCGGGGTCGGCCAACGCCCACGCGCGTGCGTTCTTCGCTGCCGCCATCGAGGGGGTGCGACGCCTCGGTCGGCCGGTGGTCGCCCCGACGCCCTACCCCGAGGTGCTGCCGGCGCCGCTCGCCGACGACGTGCTGCACGCCCGGTACATCCCGTTCGCGCCGCTGCTCGCGCGGGCCGAGGCGATCGTCCACCACGGCGGCATCGGCACCGCCGCCCAGGCGCTGGCCGCGGGTCTGCCCCAGCTGGTGGTGCCGATGGGCTTCGACCAGCCGGACAACGCCACCCGCCTCGCCGAGTTGGGCGTGGCGCGCTGGCTGCGACCGGCGAGGCTCGCCCCCGACAGCGTCGCGCGGACCCTCGGTCGACTCCTCGACACCCCGTCGGTCGCCAGCGCCTGCGCCCGCTGGGCGCCGCGCCTCGACCGCGACGGAGCGCTGGAGCGCGCCTGCGACGCGGTCGAGGCGGCGGCCCGCCGCGAGCCTCCGCCCGCCCCGCGTTGACGGCAGCTACCGCCGGCGCGCGCCCCGGCCTCCGATTCCGGTCAGCCCGAGGGCGCCGAGGGCGGCCAACAGGGCCGTCGAGGGCTCGGGGACCGCGACCGCGGTCACCCCGAACAGCCCCCGATAGTCGAACCCCGACTGCGAGCGCACGTCGGAGATCGCGAGGCGATTGCCCAGCGCGTCGAAGGCGCGCATGGCGGTGACTTGGAGGGTGTCCTGGAAGTCGAGCGAGACCGTGATGTCACCCCCGGCGACCACCGCCGGCGAGGTCAGGTCGATCTCCACCAGGTTCTGCAACCCGAGACCGAGCACGACGGAGCCGTCCAGGCTCGGCAGGAAGTCGACCTCGAACGCGCCGGAGGCGGAGGTTGGCTGGTCGGACCGGCCGATGGTACGCGCCGACAGTAGATTGCTGGCCACCACCAGTCCGCTGCCGTCGAGGTCGTAGATTCGCCACGCCTCGGCCATGGTGAACGCCGCACCGGTCGGCGACAGCGTCCCGTCGAGCTCGAACTCGATGGCGACGCGATGCACCGGAGCCACGGCGTCGACCTCGATCACGTCCTCGAAGCTCGCGAACACCTGGGTCAGCAAGAACGTCGGCGTGCCCGAGGTCACCACCTGGCTGTCGCCGCCGACGAACTCGAAAGAGATCGCGAGCGGCTCGTTCGCCGGGTTGTAGTAGGGCGAACTCAACGTTGCCTCCATGGCGGTGCGCAGGGCGAGCGGGGAGGCCTCGCCTTGCGCTCGCACCGAAAACCGCATCTCGGCGTCGCTGCCGTCGCCGCCCAGGCCCGTGAAGATGCGGTCGGCGACGGCCGCGGACCGCGCAACGGCACCGCCCACCGCCTCGCCGAGGGCGCGGTCGAGCGGGGTCAGGAGAATGCTGCCCGAGCTCTGATGGACACCGGCTCCGGCTTCGAAGGTCACCCGCGACATCGGGGTGGCGAGCACCAGGCCGGGGGTGAGGGCGAGGAAGGCGAGGCCGCCGAGCGGCCGCAGGTATCGATGCGAGGTCATGATCGGCTCTCCGTTTCCTGACTGGGTACCGTCTCGCCGGTGTGCGAGGCGCCCGGGCGGCTCTCGCAAGGGCGCCCGAGCTCCGGCGACCGCGACGGCACGCGGAGTGGACCTCACGATGGGGGTGGTCGAAATCCGGGTCGGAGCCTGGAAGCGCCGTCGAAGCCCCCGCCGGCAGCGGCCGACGGGCGGACCGCACCCCTTCGCCGCGCAAGTGCGGGGGCGACCCATCCGGGGGCACGATCGATCCCGCCCCGGCGTGTTATCTTCGCGTTCCTCCCCACCCACCAAATAGAGATGGAGCTTCCGTGACCGGACTCGAATACCAGGCACCGGCTTCCGTGGACGATGCGGTCGGCCTGCTCGCGCGATTCCAAGGTGATGCGCGTGTGCTCGCCGGCGGCACCGATCTTCTTGTCCAACTGCGCTCGGGCCGGCTCAAGCCCGGCCTCGTGGTGGACGTCAAGCACATCCCCGAGATGCGCGAGATCAAGGACGCAGGCGACCACTTCTGGGTCGGCGGCGCCGTCTCGTGCGCGGAGCTCGGGGAGCACGAGGTCATCGGCGCGGCCTGGCCCGGCGTCGTCGAGGCCTCGGAGCTGATCGGCTCGACGCAGATCCAGGGGCGCGCCACCCCGACCGGCAACCTCTGCAACGCCTCCCCGGCGGCGGACAGCGTTCCGGCGATGATCGCCGCCGGCGCGCGGTGCGTCATCGCGGGTCCCGACGGGCGGCGCGAGCTGCCGGTCGAGCAGGTGCAGAAGGGCCCCGGCAAGAACGCCCTGGCGAAGGGCGAGCTGGTGGTCGGCTTCAAGATCCCGAAGCCCGCCGCGCACTCCGGCGACGCCTACCTGCGCCTCATCCCCCGCACCGAGATGGACATCGCGGTGGTCGGGGTGGGCGTCGCGCTGACCGTGGACGCCGGTGGCACCGTCACCGCGGCTCGGGTCGCCCTCGGGGCGGTCGCGCCGACCGCGCTGCTGGTCGGCGACGCGGCGAAGGCGATCATCGGCTCCAAGCTCGACGACGCGGCGCTCGAGAAGCTCGACGCGGCGGCCCGAGCGGCCTGCAAGCCGATCGACGACAAGCGCGGCACCGTTGCGTACCGCACCAAGATTGCGGGTGTGCTGGCACGGCGCGCCGCGAAGATTGCCTACGATCGCGCGAGGGGGCGGTAATGGCGAAGACTCACGTCACGACGACGATCAACGGCGAGCCGACAGAGTTCCTGTGCGAGCCGCAACAGACCCTGCTCGACGTGCTGCGCGACGAGCTGCAGCTCACCGGCACCAAGGAAGGCTGCGGCTCCGGCGACTGCGGCGCGTGCAGCGTGATGGTCGACGGGCGGCTGGTGTGCTCGTGCCTGGTGCTCGGCCCGGAGGTCGAGGGGCGCAGCATCGACACCATCGAGGGCATGGCCCACGGTGAGCAGCTCCACCCGCTGCAGCGGCACTTCCTCGAGGACGCGGCGCTGCAGTGTGGCGTGTGCACGCCCGGCTTCCTGGTCGCGGCCAAGGCGTTGCTCGACCGCAATCCCGATCCGACCGAGACCGAGGTACGTTTCTGGCTCGCCGGCAACCTCTGCCGGTGCACCGGGTACGACAAGATCATTCGCGCGGTGATGAACGCCGCGGCGGAGATGCGAGGAGCATGACGATGTCCGAGGGCAACGGTCAGGCCAAGAACGGTGGCGGGTTGCACTGGGTCGGCACCCGCTCGATCCGGCCCGACGGTGTCGACAAGGTCACCGGTCGGGCGAATTTCGGTGCCGACTTCTTCATGCCGGGAATGCTCACCGGCCGGGTGCTGCGCAGCCCCCACCCGCACGCGCGGATCCGGTCGATCGACGCCTCCAAGGCGTTGGCGCTGCCGGGGGTGAAGGCGGTCGTCACCTGTGACGACATGCCGGACATCCCGGCCGAGGAGGCGTTCGTCGGCGAGGGTCCGATGAACTTCCGCGACCTCTCCCGGAACTGCCTGGCACGCGGCAAGGCGCTCTACGACGGTCACGCGGTGGCCGCGGTGGCAGCCACCACGGCCGCCATCGCCGAGCAGGCGCTCGGCCTCATCGAGGTCGACTACGAGGTGCTGCCGCACGTCATCGACGTCGAGGCGGCGATGCGCCCCGACGCCCCGGTGCTGCACGACGACGTGTTCACCCAGGGTGTCGACCCGGCGCCGACCAGGCCGTCGAACGTCGCCAAGCGGGTGCAGACCGGGCACGGCGACCTCGACGCCGGCTTCGCCGCGGCGGACGTGGTGGTCGAGCGCCACTTCACCACCAAGCCGGTGCACCAGGGCTACATCGAGCCGCATGCGTGCGTGGCGAGCGTCTCCGAGGACGGCCAGACCACCATCTGGGGCAGCAGCCAGGGTCACTTCATGATCCGCGCCTACGTGGCCAAGTTGCTGGCCATGGACATCTCCGAGATCCGGGTCATCCCGGCGGAGATCGGCGGCGGCTTCGGGGGCAAGACGCTGGTCTACCTCGAGCCGGTGGCAGTCCTGCTGTCACGCAAGTCCGGCCGACCGGTGAAGATGGTGATGTCGCGCGAGGAGGTCTTCCGCGCCACCGGCCCGACCTCGGGCACCGCGATCCGCGTCAAGATCGGCGCCAAGAAGGATGGCACCATCACCGCCGCCGAGGCCGAGTGCAAGTACCAGGCGGGCGGGTTCCCGGGCTCGCAGGTGCACGCCGCGGCGATGACCGGCTTCGCCTGCTACAGCCTCGCGAACGTGCGCATCATCGGCTGGGACGTGTGTGTGAATCGCCCGCGTTGCGCCGCCTACCGCGCCCCGGGCGCGCCGATGGCCGCGTTCGCGATCGAGAGCACCGTCGACGAGGTGGCCGAGAAGATCGGGATCGACCCGATCGACCTGCGTCTGAAGAACGCCGCGAAGAGCAACTCGCAGTCGTCCTACGGGCCGCAGTTCCGCGAGATCGGCTACATCGAGACGCTGAAGGCGGCGAAGGAGCACCCGCACTACAAGGCCCCGCTCGGGCCGAACCAGGGTCGGGGCATCGCCTCGGGCTTCTGGTTCAACATCGGCGGCGAATCCAGCGCGGCCATCAACGTCAACGAGGACGGGACGGCGGTGGTCGCCACCGGCAGCCCGGACATCGGTGGCTCGCGCGCCTCGATGGCGCTGATGGCCGCCGAGGTGTTGGGCATCGACCAGGCGCGGATTCGGCCGATCGTGGCCGACACCGCGTCGATCGGCTACACGTTCCTCACCGGCGGCTCGCGCGTGACCTTCGCCACCGGCATGGCGGTGGTGGAATCGGCCAAGCAGGTGGTCCAGCAGCTGCGCGAGCGGGCGGCGAAGATCTGGGACATCGACGTCGACGCGGTGGAGTGGAAGGACGGCGAGGCACGCCCGGCGGGCAGCAACGCCGGCCGGTTCGAGCCGCTGAGCCTGAAGGATCTGGCCGCGATGGCGGGGAAGACCGGCGGCCCGATCATCGGGCGCAGCGCGCTCAACGCGCAGGGCGCCGGCCCCGGTTTCGGCACCCACATCTGTGACGTCGAGATCGACCGCGAGACCGGGAAGGTCACCATCGTGCGCTACACCGCGGTGCAGGACGTCGGCAAGGCGATCCACCCCTCCTACGTCGAGGGTCAGATCCAGGGCGGCGTGGCCCAGGGGATCGGTTGGGCCCTCAACGAGGAGTACATCTACGGCGACGACGGTCGACTGCAGAACCCGGGCTTCCTCGACTACCGGATGCCGGTGGCCTCGGATCTGCCGATGATCGACGCGGTGATGGTGGAGGTGCCGAACCCGGCGCACCCCTACGGCGCCCGCGGCGTCGGCGAGGTGCCGATCGTGCCCCCGATGGCGGCGGTGGCGAACGCCATCTACCGCGCGGGCGGGGTGCGGATGCCCGACCTGCCGATGTCGCCGCCGCGGCTGCTCGCGGCCCTCGACGGCGACTGACGCCGAGCCGATGGCCCGCGTCGTCCTCGGACACGAGCTGGGCCGCCTCGCGGGCGGGGACAAGACGATCGACGTCCCCGCCCGCAACGTTCGTGAGCTGAAGGCAGCGCTCGTCGAGCGCTACCCGCAGCTCGCACCGCTTCTCGCGAGCGACGGTCTCGCCGTCGCCATCGACGGCGACATCGTCCCCGACGCCTTCCTCGAGCCGCTGCGGCCCGACAGCGAGGTCTTCTTCCTCCCCGCCATCCGCGGCGGCTGAGCGCGAGACCTCACCGCCCCACCCCCACCCGCCGCTCAGCGCAGCACGATGTAGGCCCCGAGCACCGCCAGGCTGACCATCAGCGCGCGGCGGAACGCCGTCTCCGACAGTCGCCGCCGAATTCGCTGTCCGACCACCATGCCGGCGACCGCCGGCACCAGACCGACCGCCGACAGCAGACCGAGCTCCGCGCTCAGCAGGCCGGCGCCGCGCAGCGCGACCGCGAGGGCGACGGTGGACAGGGTGAACAGCATCCCCATCGCCTGCACCAGGACGTCGCGCGGGAGCCCGATCCCCTGCAGGTAGGGGACGCCGGGGAACACGAAGGAGCCGGTCATCCCGGTGAGGATGCCGTTGACCGACCCGAGGACCGGCCCCACCCAGCACTCGTGGCGCGAGGGCACGCGGAGCCGCACCCCGGCGAGGCCGGTGCCGGCATAGACCACCAGCAGCACGCCGAGGAGGGTGGAGAGCGCCGCGGTGTCGATCCGCGAGAGCGCCAGAGCACCGAGCCAGACGGTCACCGTCGCGGCGGCGAGGAAGGGCCAGATTCGTCGCAGCGCGGTCGAGAACTGGCCGCCGCTGGTCGCCTGCCAGAGGTTGGTGACGAACGACGGCACGACGAGGAGCGCCATCGCGCTCGGGAGGTCGAGGACCACGACCAGCACCGCGAGGCTGACCGTCGGCAGCCCCATGCCGACGACCCCCTTGACGATCCCGGCCGCCAGGAAGGTCGCGACGACGGCGGCGAGCACCGACGTGTCGGGCATGGAGCGTTCCTCCGTGTCGCGGTGGTATTCGGGCCGGCGTGGCGACCCGGCTCAGCCCTCCTCGCGAGCGAGGGCCGCCTCGAACAGCGGCGCCCAGCCGCGATTGGCGATCGGGCTGGCGGGGCTCGGGTGCGGCGCCACCCCGACCCGCACCGTGTCGCCCAGCGCCGCGGTCGCCCGGTCGGCCGCGAACCGGCCGATGCCGACCACCAGCCGCACCCCGAGCGCCTCCACCACCGCGCGCAACGCGTCGTCGCAGGCCGCGTAGAGCGCCGCTCGCTCGTCGGCCGCGAGCTTGTCCGGGGTGCGATTGCGCCCACTCTCCTCCATGAACGCGAGCGGGCAGTAGTTCCAGACGAAGTAACGCGCGAAGAACCGCTCCGGCTCGCCGAAGCGCTCGCGGGCCCATCCCCACAGCCGCCGCCCGCTCACCTCGCCGCGTGGGCAGTCGAAGCCGAGCACCGGCCGTTTCGGATGCTCGGGAACGGGCGTGGTCACGCGCCCGGTGATCCCGAGCCAGTCCCGCGCCAGCTCGACGTCCCCGAACGGCACCCCGGTCTGGACCATCCCGAACGGACCCGGGTTCATGCCGAGCAGGAGGGTGTCGCGCGGCGCGCAGCCGTAGCGCTCGAGGTAACTGCGGTGCGTTGCCCAGGCGTAGTCGAGCGGGTTGTAGACGTGGGTCACCGGCGCGGCGAAGGAAAGACGGCCGACGGCGCGGCCGAGATTGCGTGCGATGCGAACGACGCCCGCCGTCGAGCTCATGTCGCCATGCCTCCGTCAGATTCCGGCGAACAGGGTGCTCGCGGTGTCATCCCACGAGTACCCGCTCGCGCGCAGTCGCCCGGCGCGGCCGAACTCGCGCCGCGAGACCTCGTCCTCGGCCAGCTCCAGCAGCGCGGCGGCGAGCGCGTCGCGGTTCCACGGTGGGACCACCAGCCCGGTGACACCGTGGCTCACCGCCTCCGACACACCACCGACGTCGTGTGCGACCACCGGTAGCCCGCGCGCGGCGGCGTCGAGGTAGACCAGGCCGAGCCCCTCGATGCTGTCGTCGAGGTCCTCGCTGGTCATCACGAACACGTCCGCGTCGCGATACGCCTGCTCGAGTGCGTCGTCGTCGAGCGGCCCGTCCACCCGCAACTTCACCCGCGCCGCCTGCGCGAGCCCGGTCATCTCCTGCAGATAGGCGGCGTCGACGGTGGGGCCGACGACCCGATACTCGAACAGCTCGCGCTGCGCGCGCGGGAGGCGGGCCAGCGCCTCCACCACCGCGCTCTGCCCCTTGCGCGGGTGAATCCGCGCCACCGTCAACAGCACACAGCGACGCCCCTCGCCGCCCGGCGGCGTCGTGGACCCGCTCGAGCCGTTCGCCGCCCCGCGGCCGTTCGCCGCCGGCAACCGTCGAATCCCCGCGTAGGCGAGCACCGTCCTCGGCTCCATCTCCGGGAACCGCTCCAGCAACAGCCCACGCACGTAGCGCGACACCACACCGATCCGGTCGGCCCGGTCGAGCAGCCGCCGGAACAGCGCCCGGCGATGCGCCATCGCACAGAAGCGCTTGATCTCGGTGCCGTGGAGGGTGAGCACCAGCGGCCCCGGCGACTGCCGACGCCGCAGCTGGTAGTAGAGCCAGGTGCGCTGGGGCCCCGCCTCCGGCAGGTAGAGAATCCTGCCCGCGAGCCGGTCGCGAGCGGCCTCGAGGCGGCGCGCCAGACGCACCCGGTCACCCCAGTCCTGGGTTCCGCGCACGTCGATCGCATGCACCGCGAACGGCCAGGCCCGGCTCGCCAGCGCCGGATCCTCCGGCGCCCACACCTCGACCTCCCTTCCTGCGCGCGCCAACGCCGCGGCCATCTCCTCGACGTAGGTCGCCGCTCCCCCGCGGCGCGGGAAGAACTCGTGGGTGAGGATGGTCACCGGGCGGGTCACGGCGAGCGGCCTCCAGGCCGCGCAGGGCTCGAGTCCGGCACGACGTCAGATCTTCGGCCGAACCGTGAAAACGTAGTCGCGCACCACGTCGCGTGCTGCCTTCGGCACCGCCACCAGGCAGTCGCTGATCAGCACGACGTGGTAGGGATGACGAGCGAGCAGGTGCCCGAGGACCTCGTCCAGCGACGGCCATCTCGACGCGTCGAACGGTGGCGGCGGGGGTGCGACGAAGGCCCTCGCGTCGTCGATGAGGACGAAGTGCTGGAGACCGTGAGTCGCCACCACGTCGAGCTCGTCGAGCAGGGGGCACGCGTCCACCGGACCGAAGTGGCCACCGCCGGCGTGCGCGTCGAGCCAGAACATGGCCGGTCGATCCAGGGCACGGCAGATCTCCGGAAGGACCAGCGGCGAATCCCCGAGCAGGGCGGTGACGTTCGACAGCTCGGCCAGCCGTGCGCGAGCGTCCATGTGGTATTGCGGCGACTTCTCGACCGTCCACACCGTGCGGAACACGCCCGCGGCCCATTGGGTGGCCGCCCCCTGGTAGGTGCCGGTCTCGACGAAGGTGTCGATCGAGAACGACCGCGCCAACGAGGTCGCGAGATCGACCAGCGGCCGCATGTGGATCCTACCCATCGAGGGCTCCCAAGACCGATGTCTCCCAGACCGACCGGACGTCCGGCCGTTCGGCTCCCGGGTCCCTCAACGAGGCGATTTCGAGCCAGGCGCCGGCTTGGCGGTGGTGAAGCGCCAGATCACCTGCCGCTTGTCGAAGGCGTAACGCCGGTCGAGATGATAGCCCGCGCGGATGAACAGTTGCTCGAACTCGGCCTGGTCGAACGCGTTGACCCAGCCGTTCGCATGGCGGTCAGCGAGCGCGGCCGGGAGGTCGCGTGGATTGTAACTGGTGACCACCACGTCGAACGCGGCAAACATCGCCGCGACGAGAGCCTCGGGCTCGAAGACGTACTCCAAGAGCCCGAGAGCAGCCGCCGCGCGCGCCGGCAACCGGGGCAACGGCTCGCGGTTGAGGTCGACGACGACGGTTCGGCCGTCTCGCGCCACGACGTCCACCGGCAGGTAGAGAGTGCCAGGCGCCAGGTGGGCCTCCAGCACCTGGGTGCCACAGCCGAGATCGGCGACGGCCGGCTGGTCGCGCAACCACTTCCCCGCGATGCGGGCTCGCACCGTCCAGCCCCGAGGACGCTCGTCGGCCAGCGACGACCACCGCTCGACCATCGTGCGCCGGGCGTCGATGGACTCGATCGTCGCGGCCGTGCGCTCGGCGTCGCTCAGGTCGTAGAAGTGGGATTTCGGCATGCGCGGGGCGAGCGAACGAATCCGGGTCGGCACGACCACTGGCCGAATATACTGACCGCGTGGCACGAATGCATCCGCCGGCGGCTGGGCGCCGGCGTCGACCGCTCGGTCGCGCCTCCCGACGGCGCGGCGCGACATCACCCGGACCCGGCTGGGCATGAGCTTGCTGGCGAAACTCGAGACTCTAAGGCTGCGAGGGACGATTCTCGCCTGTCGGGCGTGGCTGCGCGCGCGGCCTCGACACTACCGCGTGCTCGTCGAGCTCGCGCGCGCCGAGCGCCAGGCCGGCCAGCGGCAGGCGGCGCTGCGCACCCTGCATCGCGCGGAGGCCGTTCGCCCATCCGGTCTCGCCACCCCGCCCGCCCGCGGAGACGGAACGCGACGCGAGGCGGCGAATGGCGCCGCTCCGAGCACCCTCCACCTCGAGGAGCTGGCCCGAGGACTCGCCTGGTCCGAGCGATTCCCCGAGGCCATCGCCGCCTACCAGGCCGCCCTCGAGCGCGACCCCACGCGCGCGGCGGCCCTCCTGCAGCTGGCGAAGCTGCTGCGCCATACCGGCCAGTGCTCGGCTGCCCTGGACGCCGTGCTGGCAGCCCATCGACTACGGCCGGACCACCGCCCGACGCAGCGCTTCCATCGCGTTCTGAGCGGCGACGATGCGGTGTATCGGCAGCACTGGCGCCCGACGGTCACGCCGACCCCGGGCCATCGTGGCGAGCCCGGTCGGATTCTCCATCTGCTCGAGAACTCGCTGCCCCACCGTCACAGCGGCTACACCATCCGCAGTCACTACATCCTTTGCCAGCAACGTGCGTGTGGGCTCGATCCAGTGGCGCTGACCCGCGCCGGATTCCCCTGGGACATGGGTGCCACCGCGGTCGCCGGCAGCGACACCGTCGACGGCATCGACTACCACCGCATCGAGTTTCCGGGGCAAGGCGACTACAACCACCACCCGCTCGACCGGTGGCTGGCGACCTATGCCGAGGGCGCCGCCAGGGTGGCGGAGCGCGTTCGCCCGAGCCTCCTGCATGCCGCGTCCAACTTCAAGAACGCCCTGGCCGCGCGCGCGCTCGCCGACGCCCACGACCTGCCTTGGGTCTACGAGCTCAGGGGCTTGTGGGAGGACACTCTCGTGTCCAAGGGGGTCGTCGGCGAGCAGAGCGAGCGC
The DNA here is from genome assembly GCA_024234875.1 of Ectothiorhodospiraceae bacterium. Lineage (GTDB taxonomy): Bacteria > Pseudomonadota > Gammaproteobacteria > HK1 > HK1 > JACKNM01. The sequence goes on from JACKNM010000013.1 coordinate 23,873, forward strand.
TACCGGTACTTTCGGGCGCTCGAGGACGAATGCCTGCAGGCGGCGGACGCGGTGGTGACGCTGTCGCAGACACTACGAGAGTCGCTCGTCGAGCGTGGCATCGCGCCGGAGAAGATCTTCGTGGTGCCGAACGGCGTGGACACCGAGGTGTTCGCGCGTCGCGACGCCCGCGACCCGGCGTTGGTCGCGGCGCTCGGACTGGGGCCCGGGCCCGTCTTCGGCTACGTGAGCTCGCTCGCTCCCTACGAGGGGCTGGACGTGCTGTTGCGGGCATTCGTGGAGATCCGCCGCGCGGTGCCCACGGCACGACTGCTGGTGGTCGGTGACGGCGAGGAGCGCACCCGACTCGAGCGCCTGTCGCTGTCGCTCGGCATCGCCGACGCGACGACGTTCACCGGTCGCGTGCCCCACGACCGCGTGCCCGACCACTACTCCGTCATCGACGTCTTCGTGGTACCGCGGCTCCCCCACCGCGTGTGCGAGCTGGTGCCACCACTCAAGCCCTGCGAGGCGATGGCGACCGGACGCGCGATGCTGATGAGCGACGTACGGGCGCTGCGCGAGCTGGTCGAGGAGGGGCGAACCGGAATGCTCTTCCGCGCCGGCGATGCCGATGACCTCGCTCGCGCCGGAATCGCGCTCGCTTCGGATCCGGCGCTCCGCGCCGCCCTGGGCGCGGGCGCCGCGGAGTGGGTGCGGGCCAACCGCCGTTGGGCCGACCTCGTACCCGTGTACCACCAGGCCTACGCGCATGCGCGCGCCGCCCACGCCGCCAGGCGCGGCGCCGTCACCGAGACCTAGGAAAGGATCTGCGAGACGGCGGGCCTCCCCGCGGTTCAGGGTGCCTCGAGAGGCAAGTGCAACACGCGCCGCGAGCCGGCCGTCTCTGCGCAACTCCACGATGGAGTTGTGCAGGGTTTCCCTAGCGCTGCGTCGAGGGAGGCGACGGCTCCCGAATCTCGTTCTCATCGCCAGCGAGGAGATCACGGAACACCTGCAGCTCGGACGCGGCTGCCGCCTCGGTCGTGAACCGCCGCGCGGTCTCGACCGCCGCCGCCTGGAGGCGCTGGCGCAGAGCGACGTCCGCGGCGAGTCTCGACAGCGCCTCGACGCAGCCACCCTCGTCTCGCGGATCGACGAGTAGGCAATTCTCGCCGTCGCGGGCGTACTCGTCGACGCCGCCGTGGCGCGTCAGCACCACCGCGCATCCGCAGGCCATCGCTTCCAGCGCGGTGCGCCCGAATGCCTGATAGCTCGAGAGATCGACGAAGACGTCCGCCGCCTGCAGCAACTCGGCGACACCGCGCTGCTGCAGGCGCCCGTGCAGGGTGTAGGCGAAGCCTCGCTCGAGGCGGCGGAACCCCCGGTCACTCGACCGGACACCGAACAGGTCGACCGCGATCGGACGGCGACGCTGCGTCGCGGCCAGTACCCGCATGGTCCCGGCGGCATTGCGACGCGGGGTCGACGGTCGAATCATGGCGCACACCCGGACCACGGCGGCGGCGCGCACGGCGGCGGGAGGACGGTAGATGTCGTGGTCGATACTGGCCACCACCTTGTCCACCCTGACGCCGTGCCGGGAGGTCACCATGTCGCGGATCCAGTTGGTCTTGGCGAACGCGCGTATCCCCGGCACGAGTGTGTAGGACGCGAGTGCGCGCTCGTGCGCAGGCGTGCCCTCGGGCGCGAACATCGGCTCGTAGTCCTGCACGTAGTAGGCGGGCCGCACTCGCGGGTGCTCCTCCACGATGCGGGCGAGGATCTCGACGCTCGTGAAGATGGTTGCGACCACGACGTGGAAGGTCGCGGCGTAGTCGCGCAGGGCGGACTCGGTCTCGTAGAAGTGGAAGGTGGCGGACGAGTAGTCGGGGTAGGCGGCCAGATAGTTGGCTCGGAACGCCTCCGGCACCGCCACCTGCGCGAATGCCGACATCGCGTGGATGGCGCGAGCTTCCTGCACCACCGAGTGCGCGCCACCGGCCCCGCCCTTCACCGGCAGCAGGAACAGAACCCGCATCTCTGCGGCAGCCGGGCCGACGGGCGACGACGGCCGCCACGTCTCCATCGCACTCGCCACCGCGCGGCGCAGATCACGCAGCGCCGCGGTGTCCCGCGTCCTGCGCGCGAGCCGCGACACGAGCTGCTTGCCGTAGCGCTGCTCGAGCGTGCGGCCGCCCTCGTGCGCGAGCCTGGCGGCGCGCTCGGCGGTGAAGCTGCGGGACTTTCCGTGCCAGACGTAGGCGTCGTCGCACACCACGAGCTCGAAACCGGCCCGGCCGAGGCGGATGCAGAGGTCGTTCTCCTCTCCGTAGCCGACCGGAAACGCGACCTCGTCGAGCCCGCCCACCCGTTCGAATGCCGCGCGTCTCAGCACCAGGCAGAACCCGTTCAACAGCGGCACGCGCGGATGGTGTGGCACCGCCACCGCGGCGACCAGCTTCGCCATCTCGGCGACGGACCAACCTGGCGGCAGGTCGTTCGGGATCCAGCGCCCCGCTTCCAACCGCGGCTCGGGCAGCGATTGCCAGCTCGCCGCATTCGACATCGGTCCCACCGCCGCGACACGGCGCCCTCGCGCGGCACGAAGGCAACGCTCGAGCCAGTCGCCGAGAACCACGGTGTCGCTGTTCAGCAGCACCACGAACGGCGCCGAGCCGCGCCCGACACCGGCATTGGCAGCAGCGGTGTACCCGCGTGCGAGCTCGTGTCGCACGAGGATCACGTTGGCGGTGCGGGCGGCGACCGACTCCAGGTACGCCCGCGTGCCCGGTCCGCTGCCGTCGTCGACCAGAATCAGTCGCCCCGGACGACGAACCGTGCGCCACAACGCGCCGATGCAGGCGCGGACGTCGTCCAGCGCATCGTGGACACAGACCACGATGTCCACGGCGGTGGCTGGCTCGCGGCCTCGGCCGATTCGAGCGAGAAGACGCCGCGTGGCCCTCAGCATCGCGCGGGGCCCACGCCACTGGCGTGGCACCGCCACGTCGACCGCGAGGGCCAAGGCCGGCCATCGACCGGGCAGCCACGCCGGAGAGCCACAGGCTCCACGTGCCTCCCGATTTCACGCCGCGCCGGCCCCATACACGCTGCTCGCTGCCGGGCACGGCCGGGCGGCCGCCCCCGCGCGATCGTAGCGAGCCGATCGGTCAAGTCCAGCCCTCGACGCCGGCCGATGCCCGCTTGCGTGGTGGTCGCAATTGGGACGGCAATTACTTCCGCCTCCGCGATCCGGTATCATTCGGCTCGTCCGTGCCGGCCGTGTGCCAGCAGGTTTGCCAGCTCGCGAATCGAGATCCAGCCCTCGCAGGCGGCCGCCAGCGGCCCGCCGCACCGGCCGGCGGAGCCGAGCCGGCGAGCTCCCGGCGCCCGCGGATAGATCGTGCTCCTGGCCGCGGGTCAGGCGCCTCACGGTGTGAGACGTTCGACCGCACCCAGCACCTGCGGTCCGGGACGGTGGCAGATTGGGGAGTGCGCGGATGAAGCGAGTCGGGCTGGTCGGTTTCTTCGGCTGGGGCAACTTCGGCGACGAGCTGTTCGTCGAGGTCTACCGTCAGCATCTCGGCGACGCGTTCTCACTGGCCATCCCGCACGACCTGCTGAAGAAGCCCTACTTCTCCCGTCCGATCGCGGACGTCGTTCGCGACTACGACGCGTTCCTCATCGGCGGCGGGGACCTGATCATCCCCTGGAATCTCTCGGGCCTCTACTGGCGCGAGGAGTATCTGAGCAAGCCGGTGTACGTGGTCGGTGTCGGCGTCCCGACCTGGGGCGGATACGACAAGAAGACCATCCTCGCGATGCGCAGCTTCCTGCAACACGACAACGTGCAGATGGTGTGCGCGCGCGACCCCGAGAGCCAGAAGTGGATTGCCAAGCACCTGCAGCCGCGCTGCGAGGTCATCTGGGCCCCGGATCTGGTCTGTGCGATGGCGCTCGCACCCGCGACGACCGCGGTGCCGCCGCGTCTCGGCGTCGTCACCCGCCATCGACGTGGAGGGGCCGACGACTACTCCCAGCTCCGCCGGTTGTGCGAGAAGGCGGCCGCCGAGGGCTACGTCATCCGGCACATCGTGCTCGCCAACGGAGCCACCGGCGAGAAGGACCGCGAGACGGCGGCCGAGTTCGAGTTCGAGGGCAAGGAGACGGTCTACACCGAGAGCCTCGACGAGATGTGCGTGAGCATCGGTGAATGCACCGCCATCACCAGCATGAAGTTCCACGGCACGGTGGTGGCGACGATGTACGGGGTGCCCTCGATCGTGCTGTCGCCGACGGACAAGAGCCGGAACTTCATGCGCATGATCGAGCGCACGGACCTGCTGTCGAACCTCAAGGATCAGCATCTGGCCGATCACTTCGCCACCGATCTGCCGCCGATTGCCGAATCCACCCGTGCCTCGCTCCGTGCTCAGGCAACGGCGATGCTGCGCGATCTGAAGAGCCGTCTGGCGGCGGTGTGAAGCGACCACACGGGCGCCGACCATGACGCGTTGGGAGCAGATCAAGAGCGGGCAGTTCGCGGACGCGGTCACCGACGTGTTCGCCGACCTCGATCGAATGGGGTTTCGCCCACGCTTCGAGCCACTCGAGCGGGGTAGTCCGCCCCGCGCGGGCGAGGCCATCCTGCTCAACTACGCGCCGGTCGCGCGAATGAACAAGTACCAGGCCCTGCTCTACGCTCGAGGCCGCGAGCTCGGATTCGGCGTGATCCCCACCTTGCGGTTCGAGGATTTGGACAAGGCACCCTGGCCAGGCCGCCGAGTCATCCACTTCCACTGGATCGCCTCGGTGACCCGGGGCGCCGCCGATGGCACCGAAGCGTCGAGCCGGGCCGCGGCGTTCCTGCGCGACCTCGATCGGTTGAAGGAGCAACTCGGCGCCCGATTGGTATGGACGGCGCACAACGTGTTGCCGCACGACTCGGCCTTCCCCGAGGTGGATCTGGAGCTTCGACGCGGCTTCGTGGAACGATTGGACGCGGTCCATCTGCTGTCACACTCGTCGCGCGCGACCCTCGAGGACACGTTCGACCGCGCGCTGCCGGCACCGTTCGTGGTCGAGCATCCGACATACGAGAACGCCTACGCGGACTTCACCCCCCGGTCGGCGGCTCGCTTCGAGCTCGGTGTCAGCGAGGACGACTTCGTCGTGCTCTGTTTCGGCTCGATCCAGAAGTACAAGGGATACGAGCGGCTGAAGGCAGCGTTCGAGTCCTTCGCCGACCGGTGCCCCGGCGTGTCGCCGCGGCTGGTGATCGCGGGCAAGCCGGTCGACGAGGCACTGGCGGCGAGCCTGAGGCGGTGGGCCGCGACGCGTTCCGACGTGATGATCCACGCGCGCAACGTGCCCGACGACGAGGTGCACATGTTTTTCCGTGCGGCGGACGCCTCCGTCATCACCCACGAGAACGTGCTCAACTCGGGCGTCGCCCTGCTTGCCCTGACCTTCGGCAATCCCCTGCTCGCTCCCGACCTCGGCGCGTTCCGGGAGATCGAGGAGATGGGCCTGTTGCTGTACCGAGCCGGCGACGACGACTCACTGGTCGATGCCCTGTGCGCCGCGACGCGGCCGGAGTTCGCCCTGCGCCGGGAGGCGACCGCACTCGCGCGTCGGCGATTCCATCCCCATCGCATCTCGACCGCCTTCTTCACCGGACTCATGGAAGCGCTCGGCTGGCCGGTGCCACATCCACGCATGGACCGCGAGCTGCAGACGAGCTGTCCCTGATGACCAGTCGAGGACGGCCCGAGAACCAGCATCAATGGACGCCCTGAGTCGCCTGTTTCGCTGGGTGCGCGGCAAGCCCTACTACGTCGGCCGCGAGACCGAGTCGCGCCTGCGCGACCTCCTCGAGCGCGAGGGGGCGGAGGCAATGGTGGCGTGGGTCAAGCGCTCGCGCCGCTGGCACCTGTCGGATCCTCTGTACCTGGAGCGAACCGCGTTCGACTTCCTGCGGTCCAAGCACCCGGAGGTGGCGATCGAGTGCGGGTACCGAGCCCTCGCCATGGCGCCGACCGACGCGAAGCTCCAGCGTTTCGTCACCGCGTTGCAGGCAAAGCAGCAGTCCTACGGCGACCCCGCCCCGCTCCCGAAGCCGGCGAGCCGCCCGGCGAGCTTCATGCCCGCGCCCGCTGCCCGCCTCCGGCCGTCCATCGCGACGTCGAAACTCCTGATCACCCCGGACGTGAGCGCGGTGGCCTACGCGGTGAATCTCACCGGGGCGAGCAATCTGGTGAAGGACGGGGCCATGGTGCGCCTGCGGTCCTACGGCCGGCGGTTCGAATGGCAGCGCTACCTCCCGGTGGGTCAGGCGGGCACGGACCAGGGCCGGTGCTGCGTCGTTCTGCCGCTCCAGCAGGGCGTCCGCGCCATCCGCGCCGATCTGCATCCCTGGAAGTTCAAGGGGAGCCCGGAGATCGCCTTCGCCCCGGAGCTGGTGCCGGTGACGGCCACCGACCTCTCCGGATTGAGGCGCCGGTTCGGCGATCACGAGTCTCTGCTCGAGACCCTGATCGGTGTTCTGGGGACCGACGGCGATCTCGACGGTCTGATCGACGCGCTGTCGGCGCTGGTACGCATCGCGCCCAAGCCGGAGCGCCACATCCGTCGGCTCGACCTGCTCCGTGGTCAGCGCAAGGAGCTCGACGTCACCTGGTTGCCCGCGATCGGTCAGGATCGGGAGTCGAGCGCGCCGGTCACCGCGGGCGGGCTCCAGGTATGCCACCTGTTCAAGGTCACCTACCCGTTCGAGTCGAGCGGCGGCTCGATTCGAAACCTGAACACCGTGAAGTCGCAGCACGAGGCCGGCTTGCGGCCGTACGTCGTCACTCCGCTCGGCTATCCGGATGCCAGGGAGTTCCCGGAAGCGGAGCCGGTCTCCTCAGTGGAGAACGTCCCACACTATCGGCTGCTGGCGCCGTCGATCGATCGCCGCGCGTGGCGCCGCGACCGGGCGCTCCACCTGGAGACTCTGGCCACGGCCGCGGTGGTACGCACCGTCGGCGCTCAGATCATCCACGCCGCTTCCGGCAGTCGCGGGTACGACGCGGCGCTGAAGGGGCTCGCGCTCCGCGACCGTTTCGGCATCCCGCTCGTCTACGAGGTGCGATCGTTTCACGAGCACACCTGGGGCCCGGTTCGATCCGACGCGCTCGAGCTTCGGCAGACGCAGCTGCGCATCGCGCAGGAGAACCGGTGCATGGCGCAGGCCGACCACGTGGTCACCATCGCAGACGCGATGCGCGACAACCTGATCGACCGCGGAGTCCCGCCCGAGCACGTGACGGTCATCCCCAACGCAATCGACGCCGAGAAGTTCCGCGGCGTCGATCTCGATCGCGGGCGACTGATCCGCGAGCGCCTCGGGCTCGGTGACGGCCCGGTCATCGGCTACGTCTCGAACATGTCCCGGCGCGAGGGGCACGACATCCTCATCCGCGCCTTCGCCCGGGTGGCCACCAGGTCGCCCGACGCACGGCTGGTCCTGGTGGGCAACGGGCCCGAGCGGGCCGCCCTGGAGGAGCTCGCGGCACAATCAGGGATCGGTGACCGCACGGTCTTCACCGGCGAGGTCGACCATGCGGAGATCATCGACTACTACCTGCTGTACGACGTGTTCGTGGTGCCACGTCGGGCGGACTACGCGTCCGACTACGTGACCCCGCTCAAGCCGTTCGAGGCGATGGCCCTGGGCCGGCCGATCGTCCTCTCCGACCGCCCGGTCACGGCGGAGATCATCGGAGACGGGGAGCGGGGCCTGACCTTTCCGGCCGAGGACGACGCGGCGCTCGCGGCCCGCATCCAGCAGCTGCTCGCCGACCCCGGCCAGGCCGCCACCCTGGCCAGAGCTGGCCAGCAGTGGGTGTTCGAGAGCCGGACATGGGGACGAAACGCCGCCCGCTACCGGGATCTGTACGCCGAGATCCTCGACCGACACCGCGGCGGCGCTCGCCTGCGACATCGATAGCGGCAACCCGACCGAGCAGTAGGCGTTGCCAGCTCGCGCCAACGGCGGCCCCGCCGGTACGGAGCGAACTTTGACCGAGCCGCCCTCCCCGTCGCCTCCCGTCGACCGAAGGCTGGGACCGATCGTCGGCAGCGGCCGAACGGCGACCGTCCACTCGTGGGGCGAATCGGAGGTCGTCAAGCTCTTCCGCCCCGGGGTGCCGCCGGATCTCGTCGAGCTGGAGATGACCGCCGCGAGTCTGGCCCGCTCGCAGGGCGTGCGCACGCCTGCGGTGGCGGGCACGGTGCACGTCGCGGAGCGCACCGGAGTGGTGTTCCAACGGATCGCGGGCGAGCCGCTGGCGGCGGTCCTCACGCGTGCGCCCTGGCGATATCGCGGTCTCGTCACCGCGCTGGCGAAGCTGCACGCGTCCATCCATCGCTGCTCCGGAGGCGCCCTGCCGTCGGCGCACGCGCGGCTCGGAATGGAGGTGCAGAGTGCCGGCGGCGTCTCCCATGCGCGACGCAGCGAGCTCGCGGAGCGCGTTCACCGGATCGCCCCGGACGACCGACTGTGTCATCTCGACTTTCATCTGAGCAACGTGCTGGTCGCCGACGACGGGCTATGGGTCATCGACTGGGGAAAGGCGCTGTCCGGTGCGCCGCTGCTCGACATCGCGGTGACCGCGCTACGCCTCGGGGGCCGACGTGGAAGCATGGAATCCAGCCCGCTGGTGGGGCCGTTCGCGTGGCTCGCCGGGACGGTTCTGCGACGCACGTACCTGCATGCCCTGGCCACCGTGACCGAGCTCGACCGCGGCGCCGTCGACGCGCTGGTTCCGGCATTCGAGGTCGCCTTCGACCGCCGCTGGCAGTACTCGCCAACCGAGGTCCAACGATTGGCGCAGCGCATTCTCGCGCGCGACGGCGCTGACGGTCTCGAGCGCTTCGTCGCCACCACCATCGACGAGGGGGCGGCGAGTGAGTACCACGTCCTCAAGATCGCCTACACGGCAATGCGTCGGGTGCGGGGGGTGCGCGCCCTGGAGTACGGGCAGCGCGCGCTCGAGATCAATCCAGAGGATGCGCGGCTCGCGTACTCGGTGGCACGACACCGGATGCAGCTTCGACGCAAGCGCGCGCGACGGCTACGCGCGGAGGCGGCGCGCCAGGAGACGAACCCGCCCGCGGGCGAGGGATGAACGCGCTCCGCCGGCGATGCTCTCGACACGCGCGAAGCCGACCCGCGTCACGGACACCCCGATCCCAAGTCTCCTATAATGCGCAGCCGGGTCTCAGGGCCCATGCCGCGCGAACGTATCGGCCCGGCTGTCGGGTAACACCGAAGGGAAAGACCTCGTGAAGCGTGCAATCCAACCCGTCGTCCTCTCCGGAGGGGCGGGGACGCGTCTGTGGCCTGCCTCGAGGGCTGCGCTGCCCAAGCAGCTCCTGCGCCTGACCGGCGACGAGACGATGCTACAGGCGACGGCGCTTCGCGCGCGCCGAGCAGCGGGAATGCGCGACCGGCTGATGGTGGTGTGCAACGAGGCCCATCGTTTCCTCGTCGCCGAGCAGCTCCGCGCGATCGACATGCCCGCCGCGGTGATCATCGAGCCCGCCGGTCGCAACACCGCGCCGGCAGTCGCGCTGGCGGCGCTCGCCGCCCTCGCCGACTCGGGAACCGACGAGCCGCCGGTGCTGCTGGTGATGCCCGCCGACCACGTGATCACCGATCGCCGGGCGTTTCTCGATGCCGTCTCCATCGGCCACGAGGCCGCCCGTGACGGGCTGCTGGTGACGTTCGGAATCGTCCCCGACCGCCCGCACACCGGGTACGGCTACATCGAGTCCGAGGCCCGTGCCGGGCAGGTGGCACCGGTGAGGTCGTTCGTCGAGAAACCCGCTGCGGACCGCGCGGTGGAGCTCGTGCGATCCGGGCGCTACTTCTGGAACGCGGGAATCTTCATGTTCCGCGCCGACGCCTACCTCGACGAGCTCGGCCGCTTCGCGCCCGCGATTCGTGACGCCTGCGAGCGCAGCATGGCAGCGGGAAGTGTCGACGCCGACTTCGTGCGGCCACAGTCGGAGGCCTTCCTCGCCTCGCCCTCGGATTCCGTCGACTACTGCATCATGGAGCGCACCGATCGCGCCGTCATGGTGCCGCTCGACGCCGGCTGGAGCGACGTCGGATCATGGTCGGCCCTGCACGAGATCAGCGCCAAGGACACCGACGGCAATGCGCTGTCCGGTGACGTGGTGGCGATCGACTGTCGACAGACCCTCGTCCGCGCCGCGAGCCGGCTGGTGACGGCGGTCGGTGTCGAGGACCTGGTGATCGTCGAGGACGACGACGCGGTGCTCGTGACGCGCCACGATCGGTCCCAGGACGTGAAGAAGCTGGTCGACACGATGAGCGGGATACGGCGCAACGAGGTCAAGGCCCACCGTCGCGTGTTCCGGCCGTGGGGCAGCTACGACTCTGTCGACGCCGACGACGGATTCCAGGTCAAGCGCCTCATCGTCAACCCGGGCGCGGTCCTGTCGCTGCAAAAGCATGCCCGCCGGGCCGAGCACTGGGTCGTCGTCCGTGGCACGGCGCGCATCACCCGCAACAACGAGGTGTTCGACCTCGGTGTCGACGAATCGACGTACATCGCCATCGGCGACGTGCACCGCATCGCCAATCCGGGCACCGAGCCGGTCCACATCATCGAGGTCCAGTGCGGCGACTATCTCGGCGAGGACGACATCGTGCGTCTGGAGGACGAGTACGGGCGCCAGGGAACGACGAGCTGACTCGCGGTCCGTCGGTTGGCGCCCGCAGCTCCCGCGCGGATGACGTCACTCGAGGTCCGCCGGACAGACGTCGCCGGCTCGCACACGACCACCACTGGTAGCCCACGAGAGCGTCGAGATGCCCATCGAGATCACCTGCTTCAAGGCCTACGACATCCGTGGCCGCATTCCGGACCAGCTCGACGAGTCCATCGCCTATCGAATCGGCAACGCGACCGCCGCGTTCCTCGAGCCGAGGCGCGTGGTGGTCGGCCACGACATGCGCCTCACCAGCGCGGCGTTCGCGGATGCAGTGACTCGCGGATTGACGGACGCCGGCGTCGACGTGCTCGACATCGGCCTCGGCGGCACCGAGATGGTCTACTTCGCGACCGCCCATCTGGAGGCGGACGGCGGCATCATGGTCACCGCCAGCCACAATCCCGCCGACTACAACGGGTTCAAGCTGGTGCGCGACCACGCAAAGCCGATCAGCGGTGACTCCGGACTCGGCGAGATCCGCGCCATCGCGCAAGGCGACGAGCGCAAGCGTGCGGCGCGTCTTGGCAGCCGACTTCGCACCCGTGTGTTCGAGGACTACGTGCGGCACGTTCTCGGCTATGTCGACGTCGGCCGACTCTCCCCGATGCGCATCGTCGCGAACGCGGGCAACGGCTGCGCGGGGATCGCCCTCGACGGCCTGGAGCCGCACTTGCCCTTCGAGTTCGTGAAGATCCAACACGAGCCCGACGGCACGTTCCCCAACGGCATCCCCAACCCGTTGCTACCGGAGAATCGCTCCGCGACGACGCAGGCGGTGGTCGCGCACGGCGCCGCCCTCGGCATCGCGTGGGACGGTGACTTCGACCGTTGCTTCCTGTTCGACGAGACCGGCGCCTTCATCGAGGGCTACTACATCGTCGGCCTGCTGGCGGAAAGCATGCTCGCCAAGAGCCCCGGTGGACGCATCGTCCACGATCCCAGACTGACCTGGAACACCATCGACATCGTCGAGTCCTGCGGCGGCACTGCCGTTCAGAGCAAGTCCGGTCACTCGTTCATGAAGGAGGCGATGCGCCGCGCCGATGCCGTCTACGGCGGCGAGATGAGCGCCCATCACTACTTCCGTGACTTCTCCTACGCCGACAGTGGGATGATTCCGTGGCTTCTCGTCGCCGAGTTGATGTGTCGGAGCGGAAAGCCCCTCTCGGCCCTGGTCGGTGAGCGGATCTCGAGGTACCCGGCCAGCGGCGAGATCAACCGGGAGGTCGTCGATGCCCACGCCACGCTGCAGCGCATCCACGATCACTATGCCGCGAGTGCGTCGGCCGTCGACGATGTCGACGGCTATGGCTTCGAGTTCCCGGACTGGCGATTCAACGTCCGCATGTCGAACACCGAGCCGGTGGTTCGACTCAATGTCGAGAGCCGTGGTGATCGCGCGCTGATGGAGGCGAGGACGGCGGAGGTCCTGGCCATTCTCGAGGACTGAAGGCGCAGTCAGACCAGTGGGCCGGGGGTGGGCTCGTACCGCCAGAGCAGTGGCTCGTCGGCAGCGAGAATGCACTCCCCGCTCGCACCTGCATGCACGAAACGTGCGACGAACCGCGTGGTGGCGGCATGACGTCGTACGCCGATGGTCCAGCGCGCAACCAGGCGACCGAGGCCCGCGGCGGTCCAGCCCTGTAGCTCGGGCTCCCGGGCCCCGCGCACGGCAATGAGCTCGTCGTCGGGTCCTGCGCCGGGAATGAAGCGCCCGACGAGAACCCCCTCGCGCTCGAGCACGAGCGCATCGCCATCGCGCACGATCTCGATGTCGTCAGCGAGGTGATACCAGCTCGTCAACTGCCGTGCATCGCGGCACTCGACGGCATCCTCGATGCGCAGCTCACGCCCTGGATGCAGCACCACCGTGCGTCGATGGCACACGCCGAGCGCGGCATGATCGACCGCGGACTCGACGACGAGCGCCTCGCGATACGCACGCACCACCCGCAACGCCGAGCCGAACGCATCACTTCCGTCCCGACAATAGTTGACATCGTCGACCTGGATCGTGTTGTGGGCACGCGTGCTGAGCAGGAACGCACGATCGTCACCGCCCTTGTACCCGGCCGCGCCGCTGTCGGTGAACAGTGGCTTGCCGGCGACGCCGTACTCGAAGTGAAGATGATCGGCGTGCTTGTGCGCCTTCGAGTGATAGGCGGCCATCTGGTAGAGGAACTCACCGTCGCGGGCGCCACGACCCTCGACGATCGCCAACCCGCCGGCGGGAAAGACCCGTGCTCGATAGCAGTCGGTCTCCACGTCCGGGACCTTCTGCTCACCCACCGGGCGCATCGTCGACAGGACCGCGGTGTCACCGATGCGCACCATCGTGCGGTCCGGATAGAGCAGCCAGTGGGTCGCCTCGTGGACCCGGGGCTGGATGTCTCGGTAGTAGAGCATCGCGTGCCAACGACTCGCACAGAGCTGGTCGAGGTAGCCCTGCATGAAGAAGTGGTACTGGGGTGAGTGCTCGAGGTGCATCCCCTCGGCGTTGAACTGCTTCCTGATCAGCGCCTCGAGGCCGCGTTCGCCGTACGCGAGCCCATCGCTCGCGCCATCGGCCACCCAGAAGACGCTGGCGAGCACGCACAGGCCGTGCATCTGGAAGATGCCGTGGTTTCCCTGCGACAGGTTGGCCGGCTCGACCAGGGCGGCGATGTGCGCCTCGGCGCCACGGACGAGGAGGCCGAGCTGCGCGTCGGTGAGCGGCAGGATGCCGCGCAGGCAGGCGTCGGCGAGCCGCGCCAGCTTCAGCGCGCGATAGCCGGTCGGCATGTCCGCCCACCGCATGTAGGACTTGCGATCCTGGACCAGGTGATAGTCCAGCCAGTCGAGCGCGAACGCGAGGGCGGGCTCGAGGTATCGCGGGTCGCCGGTCTCGTCGAATGCGAAGAAGTAGACGTCGGCCGGCTGCAGCGACTGGAGCCGTGTCGCGTACGACTTGTCGCGAAACGGATTCTCCGCCCAGTCGAGCGGCGGCGACAGCGCCACCGGCTCGAAGTGGATGTCCGCCTTGTAGCCCGTGGCCTCCTGCTCCACGACGGCGTCGGCCGCCGGAGGCTTGATGACGGTCGGGCGGGGCCACTCGATCGGCCGGCCGGCCGCCCGCGACGGCGCGCCCTTGAGGTCCCGAATCTTGCGCGACAGGACGTCGTGCGAATCGCAGCGATGGGTCAGCGTTCCTCTCCCGAGTCCTGGGCCCCGCGGGTCGGGGCGAGACCATAGCTGGCGCGCCGACGATTGCAAAGGGCGGGCGAGGGCGCGCTCGCGATCACGAAGCGGGGGGCATACGCCGTGGTAGCATCGGTCAGACGACGAGCGGCCAGGATCCCGTGCCAGTACGGCCGTTCCGCCCGCCTCCCCCGATGAGCGAGACGACCGTGGATCACGCCCATCGCGAGCGCCACGCCGCCGCGGTCGACGGCCGACCGGGTCGCGGCCTGCCTCGACCGACGCCGATGCGCGGCCGCAACCGCCGGCTGTGGTTGGCTGCCGCGATCGGTGTGTGGTCGGCTTCGGGGGCAGCGCTCGAGGTCAGCCAACCCACCACCTATCCGACGATCGCGGCCCTCGCGGCCGCCGATCCGCGCGCTGGAGGGTCGGCCGCGATCGTATCCGAGCGCGCGCGCGCCGGGGTATTCGTCTGGGACGGGACCGACCGCTCGCGACAGGTCCGGGCGGACCCCGCGCGGTGCATCCACGTTCCTCCCGCCTCGGACCCGAGCGGCGCCTCGGGCATCTGGACGCGGCTCGCCGACCGTGCGGTCGACGTGGGCTGGTGCGGGGTCACCACGACCGGCGACGCAACGTCGGCGATCACGGCAGCCGTCGGCCTCGCCCACGCCGAGGGCCGTGAGCTCTACTGGCCACCCGGCGACTATCTCGGCGCGCGCTCGATTCCTCACCTCCACGAGGTCACCCATCGTGGGCGAGGGCGGATCGTGGCCGGCCGCGGCGGTCCCCGCTTCCCGGTCGAGGTCCACGCGTACGACGATGCCTACCGCACACCTGGCCGAGAAGACGACGTCGACGCGACGCTGTTCGTCGATCCGGTGACAGGTGACGACGACAACGACGGGCTCGCACCCGATCGCGCGCTGCGCACGCCACGCAGGGCCGCCAGCGCGCTCGCGAACTACGGCCCGGTCCTGCGCGGACAGTGGCGAATCAAGCTGGCGGCGGGGCGTTACTCGACCGGCACGCTGGCACTCGGGCACGAGTACCGCACCCTCGGCTACCTGGTGGTGTCCGGCGCAGACGTGTCGCCGGGGGCCCGCCCCGAGACTGTCGTGGAGGGAGACCAGAGGGCACGGGACTGCATCACCATCGGCGCGGATGCGGCGGTGTGGTTGCGCGCAATCGGGACGCGTGAATGCAATCGCGGGGTGGTCGCGGGCCGTGGTGCGCGTCTCGTGCTGGACAATGTCTGGGACGAGGGCTCGAACATCGGGTGGGAGCTGGGTCAGGGCTCCAGCTACCGAGCGCTCGGGGGAACCTTGCGTCGAGAGCGCCAGTTCGGGGTCCGTGAGCTGTTCGGCGTGACCCGCAACTACGAGCCGCGCCCCGGCCCTGGGGGGCGCGTGCGCATCGACGGTGGCGGCGTCACCCCGCAGTGCTTCCTGAGCAAGGAGAACACCCACGGCCACCTGCGGGGCCTCCACGCCTTCGACTGCACGGAGATCCTGGTCAACCTGCAGTCATCCGCGGTGGCGAACGTCAGTGGGATCCGGCTCGGCGGCGGCACGATGCGCACGCCACTCGGCGTCTATGTCGGTGGCGCCTCCGAGATCCATGGCTCGGCCGCCATCGAGTGGGGCGACAACCCGCCGAACGAACGCATCCTGGTGACCGGCGTCGACATCGACAGCTACGGGCACCGCGTCGACGGCGCCCAACGCACCGGCTGGGCCCGCGGACGGGTGGTGGGCCACGGATTCGGCGTCGAGCTGGGCACGACCGCGGCGGGCACCCCCTCAGCGACCACCGTGGAGCTCGCCTCCGCTGCCATGGACAACGCCCCGCTGTCGGTCGGTGGAGCCGGGTTCTCGTTCGTGGTCGCTGGCGAGGTCATCGACACCCCGGCAGGGGGGGTGACCGCGGGCGGAGTGCAGGTCGCCCTGCTCGTCGACGATGCGCAGATCGGCTCGGTGCGCATTCCCCCGGGTCTACCCTCCGGGGCACTGCTCGAGGTGCGGGGCATCCTGGTCAAGCCACCGGGCGACGGCAAGCCGGTGGCGAGACTGAGCGCCTTCGTCAGCGGGCAGCCGCCGATCCTCGAGCGTGCGACGCCGCCGTCGTCGGTGCCGGAGCGCTCGCGGCTTCGCGTGATCGCGCGGCGCGAGGGCGCCGCCGACCGCTTCCGCTTCGACCTCGCGGAGATCTATCGCTGAGCCGCTGGCGGGTTGCGGCGGCGCGAGGATCCGAGGGGAGCGCCGATGGTCGTAAGATGTTAGCCTGCTCGGCTCCGATGGTGTTCCGAGCGACGTTGCGGCCGGCAGGTTCCGACCTCGCAGCGTGTCGCCGGAGCCGACCGCGGGGGACACACGCCTGCGGCGGAGCCCGATCCGAGGAAGTCAGGATGTCGAATGCGGATGCCGGTACGCTCGCACTTCTGTTCGGCAACAGCCATGCGAACTGCATGGTGCGGGCACTGCGCCACAAGCTCTTCCCGACCTCTGCGGACGGGTTCAGCGTCCGCATCGTATCCACCGGGTCCGATGCGTTCCCCGGCGGCCTGGTTCTCGTCGACTCCCTCGGTCGCAGGGTCGCGAACCCGGTGGTCACCCGCGCCATCGATCAAGCGATTCGTGAGTCCGAGCGCGAGGGGCGGAACGTCTGGCTGCTGTCGGTCATCGGCGGCAATTTCGCCAATCGCCTGAGTCTGTTTCGCACCGACGGCGACATCGACTTCCTCGACCCGGACGAGGATTCCGCGACGCAGCCCGAGGTGGCCGATGCCGACCGCTACGTTCCGTACGACCTCCTCGAGGCGCAACTCCAGTCTGCAATGTCGTCACTCGGCGAGTTCCTGCGGTTGCTGCCGATGGGCCGGGTCGCCGGTCTGACGCACGTCGACGGCCCACCGCCGGTGCCCGACGCGAACTTCATCGTCGAGAACTTGCCAGAGCGGACCAAGGATCTCGCGCGCGCGGCCGGGGAGGGCGAGATCACCGCCGCGACGATCTCGCCGGCGCGCTTTCGCTACAAGGTCTGGCGTGCGCAGTCGCGCGTCGCGCGCCGGATGGTGGAAGCCGCAGGAGGGCACTACATGTCCGCGCCTCCCGCGGCCCTCGATTCCGAGGGCTACCGTCGCCTCGAGCTGTGTGCGGACGCGGCCCACGGCACCACCGAGTACGGTGCACTGTGCCTGGAGGCCATCAGGTCGTCGGTGACCGGGCTGCTGGCGGAGCGGGCGCACCATGAGTGATGACGCCTACCGGACCTGCCCCTATCGGCAACTTCCGCAGTCGAGCTACTGGCGACAGTCGGTCGCAGAATGCTCCGCGGGCGACATCGATCCGGTCGGCGAGATGCCCTTCCGTCTCGAGCCGACGGACCGGATCGCCACCGCCGGGAGCTGCTTCGCGCAGCACATTGCCCGTTACCTGCAGCGCGCGCGCTGCAACTACTTCGTGGCCGAGCAGCCACCCGGATTCATCGATCGCGAGGTGGCGGAGCGCTTCCAGTACGGAACCTTCTCCGCCCGGTTCGGAAACATCTACACGTCGCGCCAGCTTCTACAACTGTTCCAGCGTGCCTACGGACGGTTCTCGCCGGTCGCCGAGGCGTGGAGCGCCGAGGGTCGGTGGTACGATCCCTTCCGCCCGTCGGTGCAGCCGGAGGGCTTTCGCTCGCTCGCCGAGCTCGAGCACGACAGACGCTCTCACCTGGCTCGCGTCCGCCGCATGTTCGAGGAGTGCGACTGCCTGGTCTTCACGCTCGGGCTCACCGAGACCTGGCGCGATCGGCGTGACGGGGCCGTGTTCCCGGTGTGCCCCGGCTGCGGCTACGGTGAGTTCGATCCGGAGATCCACGAGTTCGTGAACCTCTCGGTGCGGGACGTGGAGGCGGATCTCGGCGAGTTCGTCGCGTCGTTGCGCGAGGTGAATCCGGCGGTCAAGGTGATCCTGACGGTCTCACCGGTGCCGTTGATCGCGACCCATGGCGGCAACCACGTGCTGAGCGCCACGACCTACTCGAAGTCGGTGCTACGCGTCGCCGCCGAGACCATGAGCCGAGAGCACGAGCAGCTCGCGTACTTCCCGTCGTACGAGATCATCACCTCGTCGGCGTCGCGCGGAGCGTACTTCGCCGATGACCTGCGCTCGGTCAAGGAGCAGGGTGTCCAGCACGTCATGCGGCTGTTCTTCCACCATCTCTTGCCGAGCGTATCCCTGGATCTCGACGCGCCGTCGCCGAGCCCGGCGCCCCAGACCGCGCCCGCCCGGCCCCCCGAGCCGTCGCGATCGACCCTCAGCGCGGAGGTCGCGGACATCATCTGCGACGAGGACCGAGTGCTGGGTTGAGTTCTGCCGATGAGTGACGATCCCCACGCGCCCGATCCCCGGCTGATCCAGTACCTCGAGCGGATGAGCTCGCTCATCGCTCAGAATCGGGACAACGCCCTCGAGCTCGGCGCCCTGCGCAGCGAAGCGAAGAGCAACGGTTACAACACCGAGGTGCTCAACTTCCTGACCCAGATCCGGGGGCGCTTCCCGCGCGACAACGGCGCGGAAGCGCTGAACCTGCTCATCAGATACGCACTCGCCACCGGCTCCAAGGTCGATCTGGTGATCACCAAGGAGGTTCCGGTGGAGGGCACACAGCCGACCGCCGCTCCATCGGGCGCGGCACCGTCGGCCGCGGTCGAGGTCGAGGAGTCGGAGCACGACGAGGACGGGGTGCGGACCCTGCTGCGCCAGATCGCGATGGGTATCGCGGTGAGCGTCGGGCTGCTCTGGCTACTGATCTGAGCGCCAGGGTCTCGCGCCGCGACCCGTCGCGGCCCTGACGAGCACCTCACCCGCCGCCCGCACGAGCAGCCACGGCCGCGCTCTCCACGGTCGTCGCGCGTAGCGATTCAGATACTCCTGCGCCCAGATCGGTCGGCCCCAATCGCGCAGCTCGGCGCCGAAGCGCTCCTGTAAGCGGCGAGCATTGCGGTCGACGTGGTCCAGCCGCCCGGGCGACGAGCTGACGTGATGCCAGATCACGCTACGGTTGGCGACGACCAACCGATAGCCGGCGCAACGAAGGCGGGCGCAGAGGTCGATGTCCTCGCTGCCGTTCATGTAGCCCTCGTCGAACCCGCCCATCTCGCGAAACCGCGCGCGGTGCATCACCAGGCAGGCGGCAGAGACCGCCGGCATCTCGCGGCACTCACCGGGTGGCACGCCGCGGCGGTGCTTGTAGGAATGGAACGTCGAGCCGTCGAGATGGACCGCGACGCCGGCGTGGTCGACCAGCCCGTCGCGAGGGTTGCGATGGACATTGCCGACCGCACCGACGTCCGGCGCCGATTCGAGACAGGCGAGCATCGGCTCGAGCCACCGCGGGGTGAGCACGAGATCGTTGTTCAGTAGCGCGAGGATCGGCGCCCGCGCCATCGCCGCGCCGACATTGTTGCTGCCTGCGTAGCCGCGCCGCTCGGCGTTGAGGATGACGCGGTACGGCGCGCCGAGCGTGGCCAGGTACTCGCGGGTGCCATCGGTGCTCCCATCGTCGACGAGGATGACCTCGTAGCACCAGGGCTCGCAGGTGCGGGCCAGGCTGTCGAGGAAGGCACGCGTCAGCTCGAGGCGGTTGTAGAGCGCCACCACGATCGACAGATCGAGGGACTCCGTCGCCGCCAGAGCACCGTCGCGACCCGTGTCGCCGTCCGGGCTCCGGCGGTCTGCCATCACGGGGTCTCAGTCGAGTCCGAGCACTGTCGCGGTGGCCAGTGCAGCCTGGAACACGATCTGCGAGATCGTCGAGACGAGCTGCAGATTCTTCACCGGCACCTTCGGCAGGATGATGATCTCGTCACCGGGACGGATCCGCTGGGTGCTCTCGGCCCCGAAGTCCCCGGGCAGCACCTCGCCGTTGCGCCGCACGAGGATGAAGCGATCGGTGTCCGCACGATCGGTCAGCCCACCCGCCCCCGAGATGTAGCCCCCCAGCGGCCGGTCCGGGTCGTAGAGCACGGCCTGCGGGATCATCACTTCCCCACCCACCAGCACGACGTTGCTCCGCTCCGGGATGGTCACGACGTCACCGGGCTGGAGGTGCACGTCCTCGACACCACGCTCGCCGGCCACCACCAGCACGCCCTCCGGCTCGAGACCCCGGGCGCGCTCGACGAACGATGCGATGAGCTCCGCATCGCGACCCCGGATGCGCGCCTCCTCGTCGGTCTGCGACGATGCGCTGAGCACTGCCAACTCGAGGCGCCGCAGGCTGTCGTCGAGGGCCTGCTTCTGCCGCGCCGCGATGCTCGCGCGGCGCAGCGACACGGATTCGACGTCCGCCACCGCGGGATTGACCTCGACATGGTCGAGCAGACTCAGCAACCGGGTGTCACGCGGCACGGCGAAGCGGGACGGTCCGAGGTGGCTGCCCTCGATTCGCACCAGGATCGTCTCCTCGTGTCGGTCGGACTCGAAGGTGACCTGGTCGCCGTCGAGGAGCCGGGTCGGGGCGAGCTCGGAGAGGGTCAGGTAGTCGGCGTACGGCTTGCCGTCGCGGGTGCCGACCACGGTGGCATGCGTGGCGTCCGGGCTCGGGCGCGCCAGCTCCAGGAGGTCGCCGCCTTCGAGGGACGCGTCTCGCATCTCGAACAGATAGGCGTTCCGCGCCTGCCCGGTCACCTCGACGGTGCTGCCGCGCGACTCGACGACGACCGTGTCGCCATCTCGAAACTGCACTCGGGGCAACTCCCCACGAAGCAAGAAGCGATAGAGGTCGGCCTCGGCGACGACGCGCTTGCCGCGTTTGACCAGAACACGACGGTAGCTGCCGCGATCGGGGTCGACCCCTCCGGCACGGCTCAGGAAGTAGAGCAGGGAGTCCGAGGCGACGCCGGCGTAGCTACCGGGCCGTAACACGTATCCGGTCACGAAGACCACCACCGGCTGGGTGCCGAGAAGGTTGGTGTACACCCGGACGTTGTCGGTAAACACCCTGCGCACCGCGGCGCTGATGAGGTCCGTGAGCTGTGCGTTGGGCCGGCCACCGACCCTGATCGGACCGATGTCCGGGAGGAAGACGTTGCCCTGGGCGTCGACCACGAGCTCACCGTCGAACGTGGTCGCGCCCCACAGGCGCACCGCGACGTGGTCGCCGGGGCGGACCACATACTCCGGGTTGAGGCCATCCTCACGCTCGGCGCGAAAGCCGCCGGTGAACAGGTTGGCGCCGAACGGCGGCGTCGCGCCGTCGGCGACGGGCCGCTGGCCGGGAATGTCGACCTCCGATGGCGCGGCGCTCGGCTCGGCTACGCGCTGCGGCGCGGTCGAGATCGTGCGCGGCGCGCCGCGCGAGCCGGAAATGTCCACGCGATCCCCGACCACCTGCGCCTCGACGAGGCCCGTCGCCGAGACGAGCATGGCGGCGCAGCCCACGGCGATCCCGACCAGTGCAGCTCTTCTCATCTCATACCCCCATGTGGTCGTAGATCGCCGCCAGCACCAGCCCCCCGATCCCGTAGATCAGCGTGGCCAACAGCAGCACGGTGAGCACCTTCTTGACGCGCTCGGGCTCCAACGCCTCCTCCGGCAGCTCGGGGGAGACGAACGGGATCAGATATCGCAACTTGCGCTGAGCCTCGGCCCGGGCCACCTCGAGCGAGGTGAGCGCGGAGCTGTAACGTTGTTCCGCCAGCTTCTGGCTCAGTACCAGGGGCGAGTAATCGTCGATGAGCCGGGCGAGCTCGGTGCCGGCCTGGCCGGCGAGGCGACTTCGCTCGAGCTTCACCTGGCGCTCCAGCGCGTCGACGCGCGTGGCCAGGCTGCGCACGCGCGCGCTGTCGGTACGCATGAACGCCTGCGCTTCCGCGAGCTCGGCTCGCGCGGACGCGAGCTGCGACTCGAGCTGGGTGACGATGCCGAGCACCGCGCTCGTCTCCTGACTCGGGTCGACCGAGCGCGTCTCGTTGCGAAACTGGGTCACCGCGTCGCTGGCATCGCGCACCCGGCCCTCCGCCTCGTCCGCCTCACGACGCGCGAAGCTCAACGTGTCGCTGGTGATGCGCTCGGAGAGCCGATTGACGAGCTGCTCGCTGAGCTCGATCAGCTTGGTCGCTATGCGCTGCGCCATGGCAGCGTCGAAGGCGCGCACGCGCAGCGTGGTGACATTGGAGGTCGTGTCGATGGTGATGTCGACCATGTCCCGGTAATAGTCGAGGAAATCCTCCTCGGTGGCGTCCGATGGCATGCGGGCGAGCCAGTCGACCGCGCTGCTGCTGTAGTGGGCGTAGAGGTCGAGCTGCACCTGGAGTCCGCGCAGCATGTCGCGCGACAGGATGTAGTCCCGAACGATCACGGTGTCGTTGCTGGTCGACGACCCCGCGCTGCCACCGAGGACCGAGCTCAACAGCCCCGCCGCCGGAGAGTCGTCACCGGCTCGAATCGCGTAACGGGTCTCGGAGATGTAGATGTCGGAGGCGAAGAAGGTGTAGTAGATGGCGGCGATCAGCGTCGGCAGCCCTACCAGCAGCAGGAAGGATCTCAGCAACCGAGCCCACTGCGCACTGGCTCGCGAAACGCCACGCGCAGGCGGCGCCGGTGCGGCCGATGCCTCGGCCGATTGGCTCGCGGTGCTCATCGCGCGTCCCTCACGTGCTCATCAGCTCCCGATAGGCCGACATTGCCTCGTCGACCGATGGATACATCGTCAGCTTACCGCGCGACAGCACCACCGCGATGTCGCACTCCTGCATGATCGTCTGCGGGTTGTGAGAGACCATGATCACCGAGGCGCCCTCTCGGCGCTCCTTGAATGCGCGGCGGTACTTCGCGTTGAAGCGAGCGTCACCGACCGCCATCACCTCGTCCACGAGGTAGCAGTCGAACTCTGCCGCCATGCTGACGGCGAATGCGAGCCTCGCCCGCATCCCCGAGGAGTACGTTCGCACTGGCATGTCGAAGTAGACACCGAGCTCCGCGAAGTCCTCCGCGAACCGCTCGACGCGACGAATCGGAGCGCCGTAGATTCGGGCGATGAACTGCACGTTCTCACGACCGGTCATGGTGGTGTGAAGCCCCCCCGAGAAGCCGATCGGCCACGAGATCCGCACATCCCGGCGCACACTGCCCCGGTCCGGCGGCTCCACCCCGCCGATGATGCGGAGCAGCGTCGACTTCCCGGCGCCATTGAGCCCGAGGATACCGACGCTCACACCGGTCGGGAACACGACCGATACGTCGTCGAGCACGACGCGTCTGCCGGAGCCGGCGCGGTAGGCCTTGGAGACGTTGGTGAGCTCGATCAACGAGTCGGCTCCAGCCGCATCGAGGCCGCGCGACAGTGTCGAAGCGCCCCGCGGCGGGCATGCCGGCGAATTCGCGTCGCGGGATCGTGGGCGCACATCTCGTCAACCCTGGAGCGCGGTCAGAACCCGCTTGCGCATCGCGCGCTGCATCGTGAGCCCGATGAAGGTCAGCACCAAGGCCGTCTGAATCGGATACGCGGGGTCGGCGTACTCGCTCTCGAATCCCACGAACAGCGCGCTGCGGACCAGCTCGGTGACATGGAGCATCGGGTTCAGCAGCGCGAAGTCACGGACCCCCGCCGGAATCATCTCCGCGGTGAAGAACAGACCGGAGGTGAAGAACAGGGGCCGGAGGAGCACGGTCGGAACCAGCCTTTCGATCGACGCGAACAGCGGCCCGAGGGTGCTGAAGATGGTCCCGAGCCCGAATCCAACCAGGCTCCCGACGGCGAACCAGACGACCACGTCGAGAGGCCGCTCGACACGCAGGCTCTGGTCCGAGAGCTGCGCCGCGACCATGAAGATGGCGAACACGAACGCCGCGGTGCCGATCTCGAGGAGAGCGCGCGCGACCACCAGATCGAACGGTGTGACCTGGGGGAAGTACAGCAGCGCACGATTGCTGAGCAGGGCGCCGAGGGTCCTGGTCACCATGTTGCGAAACAGCATGAACGGCATGACGCCGGTGACCAGGAAGGGCAGGATCGGGATGCCAGAGGGCGCTTCGCGGCCACGAAACGAGTACAGCGCCATGAAGATCGCGACGTAGATCAGTGGCTCGATCAGGGCCCAGGCGTAACCGAGGCGCTGACGGCCGAAACGCGTCTTCATCTCCCGCATGATGAGCGCCTGGATGACGCGGCCCTGCATGGTGAGGGCCTCGATCAGGGTGCTCGACGGGCCCTTGGCCGACATCGTCACCTTGCGGCGGCGCTCGCCTCGAGGACGCCCGGGCTGGTCAGCAGGGGCGCGGAGCGCCACTCGCCCGTGGCTCCCTGGCAGCCGAGCCACCAGGACTGACCGGCGCGAAAAGGGATGCATTCCCGACCGCTCGCCGCCGGGTAGCGACGCCCGACGACGACATCCACGACACGGCCGGTGACCGGGTCGTGAATGGTGCCGGTCTCGCCCGGCCGGGCCGCGGCGAGGAACCGAGAGGTGGGGTCGGACGCCGGCGCGGGCGCAACCAGCGATCCGGAGCGGGCGGGCTCGCCCGTGTCGGAGCTGGCGACGAGGCCGTCCAGCGGCACGCAACCGCTCGCCGCCAGCATCGAGCCAAGCACCAAGAGCGCGACCGTCACTCGCCGTGACCGGGAGGACGGCGGTGTCGTCCGCGTGCCGCGCTCGAACTTCGTGGTTGCCTGCATCTGCCCTGCGCGCCGAGGTTTCCGGGCGGGTTCGCGAGGGGCGGGATTATAGCCGATTGCCGATTTCGAGCACGCGGCGCCGGGATCGCTCCCGCTGCCGGGCGCTTCCCACGGGCCCGGCGGGCGGGCGAGCGCGCCGATGCGAGCTCGCCAGAGAGTGGTGCGCTACCCCGTCCGCACCACCTCCGCAATCCGCGCCACGGCGTCCAGTCCGGACTGAAACGCACCGTGACAGGTCGCGAAGGCATCGGGCGAGACCGCCTCGCCGGCGAAGAACAGCCGGTCGTCGAGTGGTCGTCCGAGCACCTCGCGTTGGCCGAACCCGCCCGGGGCGGCGGCCGAGTAAGCGCCGCGCACCCACGGATCGGTGGCCCAGGCGGTGACCTTGTGACCCACGACCCTGCGCGCCACGTCGGCTCCGAACAGGTCTCGGAGCCGGGTGCGGGCCAGGTCCACCGAGGCCTCGACGCCGGCCCGCTCGAGCCAGGCGGCGAAGCGTCCACCGGTGCTGGCGACGACGTAGTCGTGGCCGAACGGGCGCAGGATGAAGTTCATCGGCGTCTCGCCGACGTGGGCCCAGGTCACGCTGTAGGGATGCTCGTCGCCGAACGGATTGCCTTCGAGCACCAGGGCGATGCGATTGTGCACGCCGAGGGCGAGGGCGGTGACCGCCGCCTGCTTCCAGTCCGGGAGCGACGGCACGAAGCGGATGTCGCCGGCCGCGAGCACCCCGGTCGACACCGTCACCAGGACCGCGCGCGCCTCGAGGTCGCCGCGCACGGTCTCGACCCGCACTCCGCCACCATCCCACCGAATACGCTCGACCGCGCTGTTCAGCCGCACCGGCAGACCCTCGGCGAGCCGTGCGACCAGGGTCCCGTACCCCGCCTCCAACGGCCAGTTCTCCTCGGTGTCGCGGTAGCACACGAGGTCCGCGATCGAGACCTGGTCCGCGTCCGCCGAGGTGAGGAGACTCGTCCAGTAGTCGTGCAGGTCGGTCCAGCGCGAGTCGCGGGGGACGACCTCCGCCACCGCGACGTCACGCCCCTCGCGCACCGCCGCGTTCATCGCCGCATGGGCGTCCTCCCAGAACTGCTCGTAGTCGGCGATCTCCTCTGGCGACGCCCACCGCGTGCCGAGCTGGAGTACCCGCCGACGGACGTTCTCCCGATAACGCATGCCGAGGCGGTCGGCCTGCGCGCGCAACGGATTGATGCTGGCGGAATGGAGCCAGTGGCAGCCGAGGTCGAAGGCCCAACCGGGGCCCAGGGTCTCGGTGTAGGCGCGACCACCGACGCGGTGCGACGCCTCGACGAGCTCGAACGAGAGCCCGACCTCCCGCGCCGCCCGCGCCGCACCGATACCGGCGGCCCCGGCACCGACGATCACGAGGTCGAGCATCCCGAGACTTCCTCCATTGCCCGCCCGGCGCGAGCACGCGGCTGCCCCTGGGCGCGCTCGTCGCGCTGGCATATGCTGCGCACCCGACGCCGGGCGAATCTCGGCAGCGCAACCGTGAGGGATCTTACCGTGGCGAGAGCGAAGTACGTGTTCCTGAACGGGGAGCTGGTCCCCTTCGACGAGGCGAAGGTGCACGTCTCGTCGGCCGCGTTCAAGTTCGGCACCGCGGTGTTCGAGGGGCTGCGCGGCTACTGGAACGAGAAGGAGGAGCAGATGTATCTGTTCCGCCTGGACGACCACCTCGCCCGGCTCGAGTTCTCGCAGCGCTTCATGCGCTTCGAGGAGATCCTCGATCCCGCATGGATCGGCGAGAAGACCATCGAGCTGATCCGCGCCAACGAGCTGCGCGAGACCATCCACATCATGCCCACGGTGTTCGTCTCGGGCTTCGGCGGCCCCGGGGTGTGCGGCCCGATCGGCATCTCGATCGTGGCCAATCCCGGGGTCAGCCACGGGTTCGTGGAGAAGGGATGCACCGCCCACGTCTCCGCCTGGCGACGGCCGGCGGACGCCGCCATGCCGATGCGGGTGAAGTGCAACGCCAACTACCAGAACGGGCGGCTGGCGACGGTGCAGGCCAAGGCCGACGGGTACGACACCGCCATCCTCCTCAACGACCGCGGTAAGGTGGCCGAGGGCCCGGGGATGTGCTTCTTCATGGTCCGCGACGGCAAGGCGGTGACCCCGACCACCACCAGCGGCATCCTCGAGAGCATCACCCGCGCCACCGTCCTCGAGCTGCTGGCCGACCGTCTCGGCGTGAAGGTCGAGGAGCGCGAGATCGATCGCAGTGAGCTGCCGGCCGCCCAGGAGGCCTTCTTCTGCGGCACCGCGTGGGAGGTCTCGCCACTGGTCGCGATCGATCGCATGCCGGTGGGCGATGGCACCCCGGGCGAGGTCACCCGGCGACTGCAGCGCGAGTTCTTCGCCATCGCCAAGGGTGAGGTCGCCGACTACCCGCACTGGCGCACCGCGGTCTACTGAGCGCCGGCATGGGGGATGCGCCGGGCACCTCCGGCGCGTTCGCCCACGCCATCCCTCCACGCGCTCGCGCGACGGCGCGGGCGCGCCATCCGACGAGGGCGAGCCCCGGAAGGGCGAGCAGCCACGCCGCCGGCAGCGGGACCGGCCGCGCCGGCCCCGGCGCGCCCTCGAGCGACAGCACCAGCACGTCGTCGATCGCCAGCTCGTCGCGCGAGCCCGAGCCTCCCGGCACCTCGTCGAAGGCCCAACGCAGTCGCAACGTCTCACCGGGCCGAACCGCCATACCTTCGACCGTGACGCGGCGCGCGTCGACCGCCCAGCTCGCGACGGCGTCGGCGGCGCGAGGGGTCACCAGCGCCGAGCCGATCACCGGCGAGAAGCCCGGGCTCGAGTCGGACGCCCACTGCAGCTCGGCGGACATCGCGCGGCCGCCATCGTTCAGGAACCAGTACTCGAACAGCACGACCACGCCGCGGACGATCTCGGCCAGCGGGTTGACGATTCGCAACGTGAACGCGCCAGGTGTGCCGTCGGAGGCGGTCGGCTGCACACCCAGCGCGTGGTCGGGCACCGGCGCCACCGGATCCACCAGGAAGGCATACAGCCCCCCCGAGGACACCCCGCCCGGCGAGGTACCCCGCGCGAAGTCCCCGCCGGTGTGGCGACCGCCCGGCAGGCTGTCGCCGTCGGAGAGCCCCTCGACCTGCCAGCGGGTCGAATCGAGCGATCCGGGCGGCCCTCCGGGAGCCAGCCCCTCACCCCGATAGGTATCGAAGCGATCGAACGTGATGAGCGCCGCGAACGCGCCCTGGCAGGACAGCCAGAGCCAGGCGGCGAGCAGGAATCGAGACATCGGACACGCCCTCCTTGGCGAGACGACCGCGCCACGCGGTCGACCGCAGGAAAGCTATCCGATGGCCGGGGGCGAGACGATGGATCCGCGCCGCGCGAGGGGCCGCCACCCGCCCCACCACGGCGTCGGCGGTGGCCGACTGCCCGGAGGCCGACGGCCCACCTGGCGGTGCGCTCAGGCGCCGACCGGCAGGAACCGGGTCAGCAGCACCGCCTCGTAGGCGATGAGAACCAGATACAGCCCCAACATCCACTCGATCAGGCGGGCGAGCCGAAGCCGGCCGAAGACGACCAGGCTGGAGAAGGTGACCAGGGTCACCAGCCCGACGCCGGTGACGATCATCTTTCCGGCGAGGAACGCGCCGACACCGTGGCCCAGCAGGGCGTCCATCACCGGGTTCGCCTCCCGGCCGATGCCGTGCTCGATGAGGGTGAGGGTGAACGCCGCGTCCATCGCACAGAGCACGTAGATGCCCATCGACACGTACAACAGACGCGAGTCGTAGGCATCGAGCACCGCCGCCGCCTGCCCGAGATCGCCAGCACGCCGGTGGCGCCGGCGGCGCCCGACGAACGCGTACCGCCATGACGCGAGCAGGGGATGCCGGCGGCGACGGTCGCCCCCGCGCTCGCGCCGGTCGCCGACGACCACGGTGTGTAGTGCCTGTTGCATCGAGACCTCCGTTGCGGCCGCCGCCCCCGGACGGCGCGGCGACCGCGCGCATGAAGGGAGGTGGATACCCCGGCGGAGGCAGGTCGGTCAAAAAACCCTGGTTCGTCTCGGCCGGTCGCGAGCGGCGAGCGTGACTCACCAGCAACCGAAGGAGGCGCGGTCGAGAGGGCGGCAGCTCAGCCCTCGAGCAACCGCTCCCGGGGCTCGGTCGGCCGCAGTGGCGCGGCGCCACAACCAGAGGCGCTCGCCTCCAGCCTGGCCCGGGCCTGGAGCAGCTCGTCGGCCGCGAGCTGACGCTCGGTGCGATCACGAAGGTAGATGGCGAGCGGGTCCCCCTCGGCCGCCGCCCGGCTGTACCAGACCCAGGCGTCGCGGTCGTCCGGCGTGACCCCGATGAACGGCCAGAGGTCCTCGCGCAGCCGATCCTCGCTGTACCAGTGCCCGAGCTGACGCTGTGCCTCGACGCTGCCGGCGCGGGCGGCGCGACACATCCAGTGGTAGGCGGCGGGATCGCCGCTAGCCTGGAACATCTTGGCCAGGTGGACCTGGGCGTCGAGCTCGCCCCGCTCGGCACTGGCCCGCAGCAGCGAGACCCGCTCCTGCCGCCACTGTGCCTGCGGCGACGGGCGGTTCCGCTCGGCGTACTCGACGGTGGCCTTCAGGGCCGCGGAGGCCACGTTGGCGGCGATCATCGCCTCCGGGCCGAGGCAACCGGCGGTGGCGACGCAGCCGAGGACGAGCGCGACGATGTGGACCGGCGACTTCACGGGGCGGTCGGCACCGGCTGATGCGGCACCCGTCCTCCATGGGAGACGAGCAAAGTGTAGTACCTCCGTGCAGAGGTACGCGACGGTGCGATCACGACCCCCTGCCCCGTGGGTCGCCTGGCTCAACGCCGCGTGCGCTCCTCCTGCTCCTGCTCCAGCTCGCGCAGCCGGGCCGTCGCCTGCGCGGTCACGAAGTAATCGGCGTCGCGGTCGCGACTGGCCATCCGCAACTGGTGGATGGCGAGCTCGGCCTGCCCGGTCTGGTAGTAGTGCTCGGCCAGGGCGAGCTGCCCGCGCGCGGTCTGCCCGGTGCGCTGATAGGCCTCGGCGGCGAGCTTGTGCAATGCCGCGTCCATCCCGTGGAGACGGGCGTGGTCGTCGATCAGCCGCAGCGCAGCGGGAGATTCACCGCTGGCGATCAGGGCGCGCCCGTAGCCGCGGATGACCGTGGCATCGTCCGGGAACAGCGACTGGGCCTCGCGATAGACGGTGACCGCGCGCGCATCCTGGCCGGCACGCAGCAGGGTGTCGCCGAGGGCGGCTCGGAATTGCACGCGGTCCGGGTGGTCGTCGACCAGCTTCTCGAGGACCTCCACCGCCTGGGTGTGGCGGCCGAGCCGAGCCAGCGCCAGAGCCCAGCCGTAGGCGGTGGCCTCGAGGCTACGGTAGCGCTCCGACTGCAGCGCGTCCTCGAACCAGGCGAGTGCCTCCTTCGGGTCACGGGTGGTGAGCACCCGCAGGCGGGCCTTCACCAGCGCATAGCCGAGGCTGTCGGCATGCTGACGATACGGAAACTGCTCGGCGCGGCTTCGCGAGTCGGCGATGCGCGAGGTCGTCACCGGATGCGTCGACAGATACTCCGGCGGCCGACGGTAGTAGCGCACCGCGTTCTGCAGGCGCTCGAAGAACGTCGGCATCGAGCGCGGATCGAAGCCGGCCTCGGCGAGGAGTTGCATCCCGACCCGGTCCGCCTCCTGCTCGTTGGCGCGCGAGAAGTCGAGGGCGCGCTGCGCCTGCACGCCGGAGACCGCGGCCACCGCCGCCTGCCCCGCCTGTGAGTTCTGAGTCCCGATCACCAGCGCCGCGAGCAACCCGGCGAGCGCGGACAGGCTGGTGCGGTCGGCCATCTCGAACGCCCGCGCGATGTGGCGCTGAGTGACGTGGGCCATCTCGTGGGCGAGCACCGAGGCGAGCTCGCT
The DNA here is from genome assembly GCA_024234875.1 of Ectothiorhodospiraceae bacterium. GTDB lineage: Bacteria > Pseudomonadota > Gammaproteobacteria > HK1 > HK1 > JACKNM01. Next base: position 54,418 of record JACKNM010000013.1, read on the forward strand.
CTCGGATTCGGTGCCCAGAATCAGCCCGGAGTGCATGCCGATGAATCCGCCCGGCCCCGCGAACGCGTTGATCGCGTCGCTCGCCACCACGAATACGGTGAAGCCACCGGTGGTCTCGGCGGTGGCGCTCAGCCGTGAGCCGAGGCCCTGCGCGTAGCTCTCCACCTCTGGATCGTCGACGACCGTGAGCTGTGCGCGGACCTCGCGCATGAACGCCTCGCCGAGACGGCGCTCGTCGGCCAGGGACAGCGCTCCACCACTCGCGTCGCCGATGTCGGGCAGCCGCACCTGGGCCGCCGCGCCGCCCCCGAGCAGGCATGCCGACACGAGTATCGCCGCCCGAGCGAGCGCGCCTCGGGCACACGACGACGGGGACTGGCGAATCGAGGGGACTGGCATGTCGTTCCGCAGGCGATGGGCAGTGAGGACGCCTCGTGAGATTTCGACCGCGACGACCGCACGAAGTTTAGCAGCCACCACACCGCCACCGCCGCAACGTCCGGAGGTGGCGCCCCGACGCGGTGCACCTTAGGATCCCGCCCGGCGTGCACCTCGGCGATCGGGGTCCGCGCCGGCGGGCACCGCGCCCGCCAATCGCTGGAATCCGACGAGGTCAGCTCAATGCCCAAGAATGCCCTGTACGCGCAGTCGGGTGGCGTCACCGCCGTCATCAACGCCACCGCCGCCGGGGTCATCGAGACCGCGCGCGCGCACCCGGACGGCATCGGCAAGGTCTATGCCGGGCGCAACGGCATCATCGGCGCGTTGACCGAGGATCTGATCGACACCAGCGCCGAGCCGGCGGCATCGATCGCCGCCCTGCGCCACACCCCGTCGGGGGCGTTCGGCTCGTGTCGCTACAAGCTGAAGGGGCTGGACGAGAGTCGGCGCGAGTACGAGCGGCTGATCGAGGTCTTCAAGGCGCACGACATCGGCTACTTCTTCTACAACGGCGGCGGTGACTCCGCCGACACCGCGCACAAGGTGTCGCAGATCGGCGAGCGCCTGGGTTACCCGGTGGTGTGCGTCGGGGTGCCGAAGACGGTCGACAACGACCTCCCGATCACCGACACCTGCCCGGGCTTCGGGTCGGTGGCGAAGTACGTCGCGGTCTCGATCCGTGAGGCGATCTACGACGTCGCGTCGATGGCGTTGACCTCGACCAAGGTCTTCATCATGGAGGTGATGGGTCGCCACGCCGGGTGGATCGCGGCCGCCGGCGGCCTCGCCGCCGAGAAGCCCGGAGCGGCTCCCCAGATCATCCTGTTTCCCGAGGTGGCGTTCGACGAGGCGCGCTTCCTCGCACGGGTGAAGGAGTCCGTCGAGCGCGACGGCTTCTGCGCCATCGTGGTCTCCGAGGGTTGTCGCAATGCCGACGGGCAGTTCCTGTCGGAGACCGGCGCGCGCGACGCATTCGGCCACGCCCAGCTCGGCGGGGTCGCGCCGGTGCTCGCCGGCCTGGTCAAGGACAAGCTCGGCTACAAGTACCACTGGGCCGTCGCCGACTACCTGCAGCGTGCCGCGCGCCACATCGCGTCGAAGACCGACGTCGAGCAGGCCTACGCGCTCGGACGCGCGGCAGTGGAGATCGCAATCGCGGGACGCAACGGCGTGATCCCGGTGATCGTGCGCAAGCAGGACTGGCCGTACGTGTGGGAGATCGGCGAGGCGCCGCTCGGCGACGTCGCCAACGTCGAGAAGAAGGTGCCCCGCGAGTTCATCACCGAGGACGGCTTCGGCATCACCGACGACTGCCGCCGCTACCTCCTGCCCCTGATCCAGGGCGAGGACTACCCGCCGTTCGAGAACGGTCTGCCGCGCTACGTGCGGCTCGCCAACGCGCCGGTGGCGCGCAAGCTGCCGGCATTCGAGCTGAAGAAGTAAGGCCGACGCCGACCGACCCGGCGGGGGCGCGACCATGGCGGATGTCGAGACCGAGGTCGCGGTCGTCGGCGGCGGCATCATCGGCTGCGCCACCGCCTGGCACCTCGCGAGTCGCGGCGTGCCGGTGGTGCTGCTGGAGAAGGGTCGGATCGCGGGTGAGCAATCCGGCCGCAACTGGGGTTTCGTCCGTCAACAGGGTCGGGATCCGGCCGAGATTCCGCTCATCGTCGAGAGTCTCCGCCAGTGGCGCGGCCTGGCGGCGGAGACCGGCGAGGACCTCGGATTCCACCCTGGCGGCACCCTCTACCTCGCCGACGACGACGCGCATCTCCAGCATCTGGCGAGCTGGCTGCCCCACGCCGAGGCGCACGGGATCGATACCCGGCTGGTCACCCGCGAGGGCTTGCCGACGCTGCTTCGGGGCAGCAGCGGGCGCTGGCACGGCGCGCTCCACACCCCGAGCGACGGCCGCGCCGAGCCGACCAAGGCCGCCCCCGCGCTCGCGCGCGCGGCCGAGCGCCGGGGCGCCCAGGTACTCACCGGCTGCGCGGTGCGGGGTCTCGACGTCGCCGCCGGCGAGGTTCGGGGCGTGGTGACGGAGCAAGGTCGGGTCCGCGCCCGGGTGGTGGTCTGCGCCGCCGGGGCCTGGACCTCGCTGCTGCTGGGGACGGTCGGCGTCCGCCTGCCGCAGCTCAAGGTCCGATCGTCGGTGCTGCGCACCGGTCCGGCTCCGCGAATCACCGACGGCGCGGTCTGGTCGCGCGAGGTGGCGATTCGCCGGCGAGAGGACGGCGGCTATACGGTCGCCCACGGCGGGCGCTCCGAGCACGCCCTGGTGCCCGACTCCTTCCGCTACTTCCGCGACTTCCTGCCCTTGATACGAGCGTCGCGCCGCGGCGGGTTGGGTGCGGTACGCGTCCGGCCGTTCGGACGGTTCGCCGAGGAGCTCGCGCACCGGCGTTGGCGCCCGGGCACGACTCCGAGCCCGTTCGAGACGACGCGGGTGCTCGAGCCGCCCCCGAACGAGTCGACCCTGGACGCCGCGCTCGCGAACTTGAAGCGGCTGTTCCCGGCGCTTGCCGACATTCGAGTCGAGCAGCGCTGGGCCGGCCTCATCGACGTCACCCCCGATGCGGTTCCGGTCATCGCCCCGCCCGCGGCACTCTCGGGCCTCGTCATCGCGACCGGATTCAGCGGGCATGGCTTCGGGATCGGCCCCGGCGCCGGACGCCTCGCGGCGGAGCTCGCACTCGGTGTGCGCACCTGCGTCGACCCGACGCCGTTTCGTCTGGAGCGGTTCGAGGACGGCTCCGCGAGGCCCGTGGCGGGCATCTGACCGCCGCCCTCTCGCCCGACCTGCCAGAGCCGCGGCGCGCCGTTGCTCGCGCTGCTCCACGCCGGGAGGAGTCAAATCACGGGCCCGGACACGAACGCGCCCCGACGAGCGGGGCGCGTGTGCCTGCGCGGTCCCTCGCCCCGACCACGAGCGGTCGGGGCAGGACGGCCGGTCAGCCGAGCAGCGGCGCGATCACCAGGCTGACGATCGCCATCACGTTGATGAGGATGTTCATCGACGGACCGGAGGTGTCCTTGAAGGGATCGCCGACGGTGTCGCCGACCACCGCAGCCTTGTGGGTGTCCGACCCCTTGCCGCCGTGATTCCCCTTCTCGATGAACTTCTTGGCGTTGTCCCAGGCACCGCCCGCGTTGGCCATGGTGAGCGCGAGTAGGACGCAGCCGAGGAGCGCGCCACCGAGCATCCCACCGAGGGCCTCGGCGCTCATGCCGAAACCGACCACCGCCGGCATCGCCACCGCGATGACCCCGGGCGGGACCATCTTCTTGAGCGCAGCCGTGGTCGCGATGTCGACACACCGCGCGGTGTCCGGCTTGCCGGTGCCCTCGAGCAAGCCCGGAATCTCACGGAACTGACGGCGAATCTCGTTGATCATCGCGAACGCCGCCTGGCCCACCGCCTCCATGGTGAGCGCACCCAGGAAGAACGGGATGGTGCCGCCGATGAAGATGCCGATCAGCACGTGCGGGTTGTTCAGCGTGAGCTCGAAGCCCGGAACGTGGAACTGCACCGTCTCGACGAAGGCAGTGATGATCGCCAGCGCCGCCAGTGCCGCCGCGCCGATGGCGAAACCCTTGCCGATGGCCGCGGTGGTGTTGCCCAGCTCGTCGAGCGAGTCGGTGATCTTGCGGGTACCAGCCCCCAGCCCACCCATCTCGGCGATGCCACCGGCGTTGTCCGCCACCGGGCCGTAGGCGTCGATGGCCATGGTGATGCCGACGGTGGCGAGCATGCCGACCGCAGCGATGCCCACGCCGTAGAGGCCGGCCAGCTCGGTCGACACCGCGATGATGGCGCAGATGCTGAGCACCGGAATCGCCACCGAGCGCATGCCGACGGCGAGGCCGGTGATGATCACGGTCGCCGGGCCGGTCTCACCGGAGCGGGCAATCTCGTGCACCGGATGGCTCGAGGTGAAGTACTCGGTCACCAGCCCGATCACGATGCCGCCCACCGCGCCGGCGATGACCGCCCACCACACCGCCGAGCTGACGTTCACCAGCCCGGTGATGACGTAGAACGACACGATGATGAAGAGCACGCTGGCGCCGATGGTGCCGATGCGAAGCGCCACCTCCGGCGACTTGCTGGAGAACTGACGCACCAGGAAGATGCCGGCGATCGAGCACAGCAAGCCGGCCGACGCGAGCGCCAGCGGCAGGAACATCAGCGCCGAGCGCTCGCCCATGGCGTCGAGCACCCCCGCGTGCATGGTGGAGGCGATGGCGATGGTCGCGATCATGGCGCCGCAGTAGGACTCGAAGATGTCCGAGCCCATGCCGGCGACGTCGCCGACGTTGTCGCCCACGTTGTCGGCGATGACCCCGGGGTTACGCGGGTCGTCCTCGGGGATGCCGGCCTCGATCTTGCCCACCAGGTCGGCGCCGACGTCGGCGCTCTTGGTGAAGATTCCACCACCGACACGGGAGAACAGCGCCACGCTCGACGCGCCCATCCCGAAGCCGTGGATGGCGTGCGCGGACTCGGGGTCGCCACCGAAGAAGAGGTAGAGCATGCCCAGGCCGAGCAGCCCGAGGGACGCCACCGCGAGCCCCATGATGGAACCGCCGAAGAAGGCGACGGTGAGCGCATCGGCCGCGCCGCTGGTGTGCGCCGCGGTGGTCGTGCGCACGTTCGCGCGGGTCGCGGTGTTCATGCCGATGTAGCCGGCCGCGGCCGAGGTCAGGGCTCCGACCGCGAAGGAGAGCGCGGTGGGGAAGCCGAGCGACCACCAGAGCAGGACCAACAACACCCCGGCGAACATCGCCAGCATCGAGTACTCGCGGCGCATGAAGACCATGGCCCCGAGATGGATCTCCTCGGCGATCTCGGCGACCTTCGCCTCCCCCTCGGGGAACTCGCGAACCTTCTGGTAGAGATACCAAGCTGTCCCGAGCCCGATGAGGCCGAAGATGACCGGCCAGACGTTCCCGCTCATGTGAGCCTCCCGTTTCTACCCGTCCCGCGTCCCCGCGGGCAACAAACGCGGCAATATAGAGGAAAGCGGGCATCGGAACAATCGAGCAAGTCGTGCGCGAGGGCGCATTCCGAGCTTCCGAGGGACGCCGACGATCGCCCCACGGCGCGGCCCGCCCACCGCCGCGCCCGAGCGCGCGAGCATCGACGCGAGCGCAAGGCGCCAGGTAGTCACGCGAGGATCACCCCAATCATGACTGCAACCAGCACGAGCGCCGGCCCGGGACCTGGCGCACACGCGCAGAGCTACTACGCGGCTACCGCCACCCCGGCACCCCTCCAGCCGCGTCTCGAGGGCACCACTGACGCGGACGTGTGCGTCGTCGGCGGTGGGTTCACCGGCCTCTCGGCCGCGCTGCACCTCGCCGAGCGCGGCTACCGAGTGGTGCTGCTGGAAGCCCGTCGGATCGGCTGGGGTGCGTCGGGGCGAAACGGCGGGCAGATCGGCAGCGGCCAGCGCCAGGACGTGCTCTGGATGGAGGCGCGCCTGGGTCGGGACACCGCGCAGCGGCTGTGGGCCCTGGCCGAGGAGGCCAAGACCCTCTTGCGCGAGCGCATCGAGCGCCATCGGATCGCCTGCGACCATCGCCCGGGAAACCTGCTGGCGATCACCAGGCAGCGCCACGTCGCGGAGTACGCGGCGGAGGCCGAGCACCTGGCTCGGCACTACGGGTATGACCAGCTCCGCATGCTGGACCGCCCGGCGATGCGTGAGGCGGTGGCGAGCGAGGCCTACGTCGCCGGGCGACTGGACACCGGCGGCGGCCACCTCCACCCCCTCAATCTCGCCCTCGGACTGGCCGACGCCGCGCGCGCGGCCGGAGCCGTGCTCCACGAGGGCTCGGCGGTGGTCGGCATCGACTGGGAGCCGACCCCGGTGGTCCGCACCGCACACGGCGCGGTCCGTGCGGCCAACGTCGCGCTCTGCGCCAACGGCTATCTCGACGGCCTCGAGCCGCGGGTCGCCGCCAACATCATGCCGATCGTCAACCACGTGATTGCCACCGCGCCGCTCGGCGCCGAGCGCGCCCGGGCGCTGATCCGCGACGACGTGTGCGTGGCGGCGACCAAGTTCGTGGTCGACTACTACCGGCTGACCCCGGACCACCGGCTACTCTTCGGCGGCGGCGAGACCTACTCGCCACGCGAGATGCCCGACGTGCGCGGCTTCGTGCGCCGTTACATGCTGGCGGTCTTCCCGCAGCTCGCCGACGCGCGAATCGACTACGGCTGGAGCGGCACCCTCGCCATCACCATCAACCGCATGCCCCACTTCGCCCGCGTCGGTCGCCATGGCTTCTGCGCCCACGGCTTCTCCGGCCACGGTGTCGCGCTCACCCAGCTCGCCGGCAAGCTTCTCGCCGAGGCCATCGCCGGCACCGCCGAGCGCTTCGACCTGATGGCGAGCCTGCCCCACCGGGCCTTCCCCGGCGGCCGCTGGCTACGCCACCCGCTGCTGGTGGCCGGGATGTTGTGGTACGCGCTGCGGGACCGGTTGTAGCTCGTCGCCCGAGGGGCCGACCCCACCCCACCGCACCGACCGGCCGAGGTTTCCCGGACTACGCTGACGCTCCGTCCAGGCTACGGGCTCGGTTACCACCTACCGGCGTAGCCCGGGCGGAGCAAAACGCAGCCCGGGATCCAACCCGACCCCACCGACCGGCCGAGGCTTCCCGGACTGCGCTGACGCTCCGTCCGGGCTACGGGCTCGGTTGCCGCGTGCCCGCGCTGCCCGGGGGATCGGCGTCCCCTCGATCGCCGGGACGCGAGCGGCGCCAGGCGCGGCCCCTCCGCGACACCGCGGCCCACAGACCCGGCACGAGCAGCATGACGACGATTGGCTCGGGCACGTCCACTCCGGCGATGTCCACCGGGGTCAACAGGTAGGCATGGGAGAGGATGTTGCTCGTGGGGGACGGGCCGCGGACGATGATCTGCCCGAGGTCGTTGATCGCGACCGCGTCGTCGAGCGAGAGACCGAAGAGCGGATCGAGGGGATCGATGAGCGTGTCGAGCCGGATCATGCCCGTGGTCGCATCCCACAGGAACGGCGAGGAGCCGCTGGTCCCGACGACCTGACCATGGTTGTTGATCCCGGTGGCGCGGGTGAGCCCCGCTGCCGGACCGCCGAGGTCACCGAGGTCCGTCATTCCGACACCGTCCTCCCACAGGAACGCCCTGACCCCAAAGCCGAACTGGACATCTCCGACGGCCTGGCCCAGGTCGTTGATGGCGTAAGCCGCGCTGGCTCCGCCGCCCGCGAGGGTGCCCATGCTGCGCATCCCATCGGTCTCGTCCCAGATGAAGGCACGGAACCCGTCACCCGATGCCGCCTGCCCGACCACCCGGCCCGCCTCGTTGACGGCATAGGCGGCGCTGAAGTCCGCGCCCCCCGGCAGGTCGCCGAGGTCGAGAACGCCACCCGCGGGATCCCAAAGGAAAGCATGCGTCGTACCCGCGATGCCGCGCGAGCCGACGACCTGGCCGATATTGTTGATGCCGAAGGCAGCGCTGAACCCGGCCGCCCCGACGAGGGCGCCCAGGTCCTGCATCCCGCTCCCCTCGCGCCACAGGAACGCACTCCAGCCGGCCGACGTGGTGCCCGCTCCGACGACATCGCCGAGGTCGTTGATGCCCTGGGCAAGACTGCTGTCGAACCCGCCCGAGAGGTCCCCGAGGTCGGTCGGGAGACCCTGCGGGCCCCAGCGCACCGCCCGCCGATCTCCGGCGGGTGTGTAGCTCTCCCCCGCGACCTGGCCGGCGTCGTTGATCGCCCACGCCAGCGACTCGTCGACGATGCTGGAGAGGGCGCCCAGATCGGTCGAGCGGAAGGTGGGGACAGCCTGCGCGGCGGTGAGTGTCGACAGGCAAGCGACAGCGAACAGCAGTCGAAGTCTGCGGGCTCGAGTCGGGCGGGATCCCTCGCTCATGGCAGTCTCTCCGTGACAACTCCGGGGGAAGAATCGACGACCGCCGCCGAGGCCGTCAAGGGCGGCAGGCTCACCGGTGCGCGCCCACGGAGCGCATCTCGCCCGGTCACATCGAAGCGAGAACACGGGCAACGCCCGACGTCACCCCAGCACGTCGATCCCTGCCCGCGCGAGCAACGTCGCCGTCTCGTGCAGCGGCAGCCCCATCACCCCCGAGTAGCTGCCGTCGAGGCGCTCGACGAAGACCGCGGCGCGGCCCTGGATGCCGTAGGCGCCGGCCTTGTCGAGGGGCTCGCCGGTGGCGCAGTAAGCCTTGCGCTCGGCCGCGGTGGTGGGGCGGAACCAGACCCGGCTCGCGCTGACCCGAACCCGCGGCTCGGCATCGTCGGGGGCGAGCACCGCCACCGCGCTCAGGACCTCGTGGGCCCGCCCCGAGAGGCGGGCGAGCATCGCCTCGGCGTCGGCGGCGTCGGCCGGCTTGCCGAGCACCGCATCGTCGAGGACCACCTCGGTGTCGGCGGCGACGACCACCATCCCGGCCGCCGCCGGAAGCTCGCGCCCGGCCAGGGCCTTGCCGCGTGCCAGCCGCACGACCAGCTCGCGCGGTGACTCACCCGGTCGCAGCGATTCGTCGATCGACGGATCGACCACCACGCACGCCACCCCGATCTGCTCCAGCAGGGCGCGACGGCGCGGCGATCGGGACGCCAGACAGACCCGGGCGGTGGTCACCACCCGGCGCCTACCGGACTCCGCGACGGCGTCGTGCTCACCGGTCGATGGTCTTCCAGTAGGTGTCCTTCTTGACCACCCAACCATCGCGGAAGGTCCAGATGTCGCAGCCGAGCCAGTCGATGGCGGGGCTGCCGTCGCTCGGCGTGCCCTTCACCGTCCACTCCGAGCAGGCCTTGGTGCCGTCGGCGGAGACGAAGTGGCTCATGTCGACCCAGCGCATGTCCGGGATGACCGCGTAGCGCGCGCTCAGCACCTCGCCGATGGCCTGCTTGCCGCGCAGCCGTCGCGCCTCCCAGGGGTCCGGGCCACGCGCCATCAGCCATTCGCAGTCGTCGACGAAGTGGGCGAGGATGCCCGGTACGTCATGGCGGTTGAACGCGTCCTGGATGGCATCGAGCAACGTGACGGTCACCGCACGCTTCGGGTTCATACGTGGTCTCCGGTTGGGAAGGCAGCAGGGTCGGTAGGGTGCCAGCACGACGAGAGTATCGCCACACTGCGGGCGAGCGAGGACCACGGGAGGGGACTGGCTCGCGCGCGAGCGCGTGCCTGTCCCCATCTCCCGGCGGGGGAGCGAGAGGGGGGGACAGGCACCGCCTCACGGCGGAGCCAGTCCCCCGTGAGATCAGTCGCGATGGTAGGGGTGGCCGGTGTTCACGGTCCAGGCGCGGTAGAGCGCCTCGGCGACCACCACGCGCACCAGCGCGTGGGGCAACGTGAGCGGCGAGAGCGACCAGACCAGGTCCGCGCGCTCGCGCACCGACGGGTCGAGGCCGTCGGGGCCGCCGACCAGGAACGCGACGTCCCGTGCGTCGTCGCGCCAGGCGCCGAGGCGGTCGGCCAGCTCACGGGTGGTCAGGCCTCGACCGCGCTCGTCGAGCGCGACGGTGACCGCGCCGGCCGGCACCGCGCCGAGCAGCCGCTCGCCCTCGGTCGTCCGGCTGCGCGCCGCATCCTCGCCCTTCCCCCGCCGCGCGAGCGGGAACTCACGCAGAGTGAGCGCACACTCACGCGGCAGACGACGCGCGTACTCGTCGTAGCCGGCCTGCACCCAGGCTGGCGGCCGGGTTCCGACCGCCAGCAGATGCAGCTTCACACCGAGGCGACTGGTCGTGACACGCCGACGTCGGCCGAGCGCCCACCCCACAGCTTCTCGAGCTGGTAGAGCTCGCGCTCGTCTTGCTGCATCACGTGCACCACCACGTCGCAGAGGTCGATGAGAACCCACTTCGCCTCGCGGATCCCCTCCACCCCGAGCGGCGGCTGCCCGGCGTGCTTGGCGTCGATCACCACCTTCTCGGCGATGGCCGCGACCTGACGGCCGGAGCGCCCGGTCGCGATCACCATGTAGTCGGTCACGTCGGTCAGCTCGCGCACGTCGAGCGCGACGATGTCCTGCGCCTTCAGGTCGTCCAGCGCCTGGATGACCAGCGCCAGCAGTTCATCGGATTCCATGCTTGTAGACGTCGCTCCTCTCGATGAGCCGGCGCACCGGGTCGGGCACCAGGCAGTGGATGCTGCGACCGGCGGCGATACGCGCTCGCACGTCGGTCGCGGAGATGTCGAGCAGGGGGGCCTCGACGAGGTAGATGGTCCCGCTCGGCTGCGCACGCAGCAGGCGGGCGTCGGTGATCGCGTGGGCCGCAGCGAGGGCGCGCACCGCCGGCCGCTCCGGTCCGTCGGCACCGGGGCGGCGCGCGACGACCAGGTGGGCCAGCTCGAGCAGCGCCTCGTGCCGGTGCCACTCGTCGAGACGGGCGAAGGCGTCCATACCGAGCACCAGGGCGATGGCGTCATCCGGGTGCTCGGCGCGCAGGCTCTCGAGCGTCTCGACGGTGCGCGTCGGCCCGCTACCGTCGAGCTCCCGCGGGTCGACCACGAGCCCCGCGATCCCGCCGACCGCGGCTTCCAGCCAGGCGCGTCGCTCGGCGCCGCTCGCGCGCGGTGGGTCCCGCAGCCGCGGCGCACCGGCCGGCATCAGACGCACCTCGTCGAGCCCCGCCTGCTCGAGCACCTCGATGGCGAGACGCACGTGGCCGCAGTGCACCGGGTCGAAGGTGCCCCCGAGGATGCCGATGGCCCGCAACTGCCCGCGCCCGCTACTCGCGGATGTGCCCGTCGCCGATCACGATGTACTTCTGCGAGGTGAGGCCCTCCAGGCCGACCGGTCCGCGTGCGTGCAGCTTGTCGGTGCTGATCCCGATCTCCGCTCCGAGGCCGTACTCGAACCCGTCGGCGAAGCGGGTCGACGCGTTGACCATCACCGAGCTCGAGTCGACCTCGGCGAGAAAGCGCTGAGCGCGCGGAAAGTCCTCGGTGACGATGGCGTCGGTGTGCTGCGAGCCGTAGCGGCGGATGTGGGCGATCGCCGCGTCGAGGTCGTCGACCACCCGAATCGCGAGGATGGGGGCCAGGTACTCGGCGTACCAGTCGTCCTCGGTGGCGACCACGCAGTCGGCGACGACGGCGCGGGTCCGCTCGCAGCCGCGTAGCTCCACCCCGGCGGCCCGGTACTGCTCGGCGAGCACCGGAAGCACCCGCCCGGCGATGCCCTCGGCCACCAACAGGGTCTCCATCGTGTTGCAGGTGCCGTAGCGCTGGGTCTTGGCATTCACCGCGATCCGCACCGCCTTGTCGAGATCGGCGCGGTCGTCGACGTAGACGTGACAGACGCCGTCGAGGTGCTTGATCACCGGAATCGTCGCCTCGCGCGAGATGCGCTCGATCAGGCTCTTCCCGCCGCGCGGGACGATCACGTCGACGTGGCGGTCCATGGTGATGAGGGCGCCGACGGCCGCGCGGTCGGTGGTGGCGACCACCTGCACCGCGTCGATCGGCAGCCCCGCCGCCTCCAGTCCCTCGACGATGCAGGCGGCAATCGCGCGGTTGGAGTGGATGGCCTCCGAGCCGCCGCGCAGGATGCAGGCATTGCCGGCCTTGAGGCACAGCCCGGCCGCGTCCGCGGTCACGTTCGGGCGCGACTCGTAGATGATGCCCACCACGCCGAGCGGCACCCGCATCCGCCCGACCTGGATGCCGGTCGGCCGGTAAGCCATGTCGCTGATGCTGCCGACCGGGTCCGGCAGCGCCGCGATCTGGCGCAAGCCCTCGGCCATCGCGTCGATCCGCGCATCGGTCAGGGTCAGCCGGTCGAGCATCGCGCCCGACAACCCGTTCGCCCGTCCCGCGTCCAGATCCCGCGCGTTCTCCGCCTGCAGGCCAGCCCGACGGCGTGCGATGGCATCGGCCATCGCGGTCAGTGCGCGGTTCTTGGCCGCGGTCCGGGCGCGGTACAGGACGACCGCCGCCTCGCGGGCCCGCAGGCCGACGCCCTCCATGTAGGTGGCGACGTCGAGGAGGTCGACGTCCGAACGGCGGGTGGTGGGGTCGAAGGACTGAGCTGGCGTGGCGATGACGAGCGTCTCCGGCGAGTTCGACCGATTCGCCCGACCGGCGGTGGCAGGTGCCTCGGCGCCGCGCCGCGCGGCTCCAAGTCAGGCGTCCAGGGGCTGATTATAGGTGGTGGGCGTGAAGATCTTCAGACCGGCCAGGGCCAGCACCAGGGCCTCGAGCACGTCCCAGGGCCGATCCCTGGTCGCGCCCTTGACCGCGCCGTCGGCCGCGGCCGCCAGCGCCAGCAGCTCGCGGGCGCCGTGCGCACGGTGCCGGCGAGCTGCAGCCGTGACCAGCGCCTTGCGCCGCTCCCAGACCTTGGCGGCGGCCATCGCCGCGTCGGGGCGGAGCCCACCCTCGACGCCCTCGCACACCGCGGTGACGGTGCGGACCTCACGCGCCAGGGTCCAGACCAGGAGCGGCGGCGCGACGCCCTCCTCGCGCAGGCCCCGCAGGATCCGCAGCGCACGACCGACGTCGCCCGCGAGCGCTGCATCGACGAGGTCGTAGGGCGAGTACCGCGCACTCTCGCCGCAGGAGGCGAGCACCTCGTCGAGACTCGGCTCGCCCTCTCCGACCAGCAGCCGCAACTTCTCGAGCTCCTGGGCGCAGGCGAGCAGGTTGCCCTCGACGCGCTCGGCGAGCGCCGCCGCCGCCTCCGCCCCGAGCTGCATGCCGAGCCCGCTCGCGCGGGCCCGGATCCAGCCCTGGAGCTGGCCCGCCGCCACCGGCCAGACCTGGACCGACGCCCCCGCCTCCTCCAATGCCTTGTACCAGCGCGCGCGCATCGCCTCGCGGTCCATCCGCGACCCGCTGACCAGCAGGATGGCGTCGGGGTTCGGACGCTCGGCGTAGTCGAGCAGGGCCTGACCACCCGGTGTCCCGGGCCGGTCGACCAGCCTCAAGTCGATGAGCTGTCGGTCCGCGAACAGCGACATGCTCTGCTGGTGCTGACGCAGCTCCCCCCAGTCGAAGGTCGAGTCGGCGTGCAGCACGATGCGTTCCTGGTGCCCGGCCGCGCGCGCGGCGGCGCGGATCGCGTCGAGCGTCTCCTCACGCTGCAGCGGCTCGTCGCCACTGACCAGGTAGACGGGTGCCAGCGGGCCGCGCAGATGCCGGGCGAGCTGGTCGGGTCGAAGCCGCATCAGCGCCCCCAGGCGCCTCCGAGACGACGAAGGATCTGCTGTGCGGCATCGCGCCGCATCTCCTCGCGGAGCACCTCTTCCTCGCGGCTCTTGCCGATCACCGCATCGGGATCGAAGACGTAGTCGCGCAGGATCGAGACCTCCTGCGGCTCGACCAGCACCGTGCCGTCGCCGCGCCGCGCGTCGAACTCGACCAGGTACACGAGCTCGAACTCGCGCTCCTTGCCGGAGTTCGGGTCGACCGACAGCACGCGCCGGTGATAACGCTCGTTGCGCAGGAAGATGGCGAGATCGGAGCCCGCCTGCCCCTTCTCACGGCTCGCCCCCGCACTCTCGAGGAAGATCTCGAGCTCGTCGGCGATTGCCGGCACGCCCTCGAGGTAGACGCTGCGCACGTCCTCCGGGAGACCGGCCTGGCCGCGGAGCTGAAAGCCGCAACCACCGAGCACGACGGCCAGGGCCAGGACACCAGGCAGGAGACGATGCACGCTCATGACATCTCAGACCACTCAGACGACGATGTTGACGAGCTTGTCGGGCACCACGATCGTCTTGCGCACTGCCTTGCCCTCGACGAATCGGCGCACGTTCTCGTTGTCGAGCGCGGCCTGGGTGACCGCCTCGCGGTCGGCGCCGCTCGCGACCTCGATCCGCCCGCGCAGCTTGCCGTTGACCTGCACCACGATCTCGACCACCGCGCGCTCCATCGCCGCGGTGTCGGCCACCGGCCAGCGCTCGTCCATCACCGCGCCGTCGTGGCCGAGCGCATGCCACAAGGCATGGCAGGCGTGCGGGACCACCGGCGCCAACATCAGCACGATCGCCTCCAGCGCCTCCTGGCGCACCGCGCGCGCGGCCGGGCTCGGGTCGTCGTGGGCGAGCACCGCGTTCAGCAGCTCGCGGCAGGCGGCGCAGGCGGTGTTGAACTTGTAACGCCGGCCGACGTCGTCGCTCACCTTGGCGATGGTCTCGTGGGTCGCGCGGCGCACGGCCCGCCCCGCCTCGTCGAGCGCGGCGACGTCGATCGAGCCCGCGCGCGGTCCGGCCGCGCAATGGTCGACCACCGCCTTCCACAGCCGGCGCAGGAAGCGCGATGCGCCCTCGACCGCGGTGTCGGACCACTCGAGCGTCTGCTCCGGCGGCGAGGTCTCCATCACGTACAGGCGCACGGTGTCGGCGCCGTGGCGGGCGATCATCGCCTCGGGGTCGACGCCGTTGCTCTTCGACTTCGACATCTTCTCGATCGCGCCGACGTCGACCGGCGCGCCGTCGGCACCGAGGGTCGCTCCGACCACCTTGCCCTTGTCGTCACGCTGGACCGTGACCTCGGACGGCGAGTAGTAGACCTTGCGCCCCCCGACCTCGCGGTAGAAGGTCTCGGCCACCACCATGCCCTGGGTGAGCAGGTTGGTGAACGGCTCGCCGTCCCGTGCCAGGCCCTCGTCGCGCATCAGCTTCTGGTAGAAGCGCGCGTAGAGCAGGTGCAGGATGGCGTGCTCGATGCCACCGATATACTGGTCGACCGGCATCCAGTAGTTCGCCCGCTCGTCGAGCTTGGCCTGGTCCTGGTCGGCGCAGGCGAAGCGCGCGAAGTACCACGACGACTCGAAGAAGGTGTCGAAGGTGTCGGTCTCGCGCCGCGCCGGGGCGCCGCAGCTCGGGCAGGTGGTGGCGACGAACGACTCCAACCGCGCGAGCGGCGAGCCCGAGCCGTCGAGCGACAGATCCTCCGGCAGCACCACCGGCAGCTCGGCGTCGGGCACCGGCACCGCCCCGCAGGCGTCGCAGTTGACGATCGGGACCGGGCAGCCCCAGTAGCGCTGGCGCGACACCAGCCAGTCGCGCAGGCGGTAGTTCACCTTGCGCTCGCCGATGCCGCGCTGCTCGACGGAGTCGGCGATGCGGTCGAAGGCGTCGCGGAACGACAACCCGCTGAACTCACCGGAGTTCACCGTCACCACCTCGTCCTTGGTCGCCCAGGCGGCGGCCGCGACATCGACCGCGGAGCCGTCGGCCGGGGCGATCACCTGACGAATCGGCAGCGCGTACTTGGTGGCGAACTCGTGGTCGCGCTGGTCGTGGGCCGGCACCGCCATGATCGCGCCGGTGCCGTAGGTCATCAGCACGAAGTTCGCGACCCACACCGGAATCGACTCGCCCGACAGCGGGTTGCGCGCGGTCACCCCGAGCGGCATGCCGCGCTTCTCCATGGTCTCGAGCTCGGCCTCGGAGGTGCCACCCTGGCGGCACTGCTCGACGAAGCGGGCGACCTTCTCGTCGCCCTCGGCGACCGCCAGCGCGAGCGGGTGGTTCGCCGCCACCGCCATGAAGGTCGCGCCGTAGATGGTGTCCGGGCGCGTGGTGTAGACACGCAAGGCCCCGTCACGGCCTTCCAGCGCGAAATCGATCTCGAGCCCCTCGGAGCGCCCGATCCAGTTGCGCTGCATGGTCTTCACCGCCTCGGGCCAGCCCTCGAGGTGGTCGAGCTCCGCGAGCAGCTCGTCGGCGTAGGCGGTGATCTTCAGGAACCACTGCGGGATCTCGCGCCGCTCGACCAGCGCGCCGGAGCGCCAGCCGCGGCCGTCGACCACCTGCTCGTTGGCGAGCACGGTCTGATCGATCGGATCCCAGTTCACCTCCGCCGAGCGCTTGTACGCGAGTCCCTTGCGGAACAGGCGGGTGAACATCCACTGCTCCCACCGGTAGTAGTCGGGGCGGCAGGTGGCGATCTCGCGGTTCCAGTCGTAGGCGAAGCCGAGCCGGCGGAGCTGGCCCTTCATGTAGTCGATGTTCTGGTAGGTCCAGCGCGCCGGCGGGACCTTGTTCTGCATCGCCGCGTTCTCGGCCGGCAGGCCGAATGCGTCCCAGCCCATCGGCTGCAGCACGTTCTTGCCACACATGCGCTGGTAACGGCTCACCACGTCACCGATGGTGTAGTTGCGCACGTGCCCCATGTGCAGCCGCCCGCTCGGGTACGGGAACATGGACAGGCAGTAGAACTTCTCGCGCGTCGGATCCTCGGTCACGGTGAAGGCGCCGGTGCGCTCCCAGTACGCCTGGGCGGCGGCCTCGACGATCTGCGGATCGTATCGCTCGTCGATCATCTGTGGGTCCGACATCGGTTCTCGGGGCGGGTGCAGGACAAGAGGGCAAAGATACACGACGGGCGCGAGCCCCGACCAGGCTCGCGGGCGGCGCGCACCGCCCCCGGGACGGTCAGGTCGGCAGGCTGCGGCGGCTCTCGAGCCAGCCGAGGAGCGGCTCCCAGAGCTCGACGTCGTGGGCCGCGCGCGAGGGCGCGATCTCGAACACCGAGAGCCCCCGCTCGGCCGCGTGGACGTAGTTCTGGGTGTTGCGCAGCGCCGCCACGAAGGGCAGGCGGCGGCCGTCGGAGAGCTTCATCGAGCGCAGGAAGTCCTCGATCTCGAGTCGACCGGGGGAGTTCTCGCGCACCCGGTTGGCGATGGTGGCGACCCGCACGCGGCGGCTGAGCACCCGCCCGACCTCCACCAGCTCGTCGATGAAGCGGCTGGCGGCGTGCAGGTCGACCGGCGAGGGGACCACCGGGATGATGCAGGTCTGGGCGCGGCGCAGCAGCTCGGAGAGCTGCTTGCCATGGGTGGCGGCGGGCGCGTCCATCACCACCACCTCGGTGTTGCGCGGCACCCGGGTGCGCGTCTGGGTGCCGTCCACGCCGTGGATGACGGGTCGATCGGTGGGGCGGGACTCGAGCCAGTCGAGCGCGCAGCGCTGGACGTCGTAGTCGACCAGCGCCACCTGCTTGCCCGCGAGCGCGTACCAGGCCGCGATATGGGTGGCGATCGTCGTCTTGCCGCTCCCGCCCTTGGGATTCAGCACGAGAATCGAGCGCATCGTCGGAGTCCCCCGTTCGCATCCGTCGCCAGAGCGCCGACCGGGCCCGGGGGCCACGCTCGACCTCCAGCTCGGCAATCGGCGACCCGCCTCCGCGCGGGCTCCCGGGCGCTCGTCGGCGCCGAGCAGCTCGGGACGGCGGGGAGTATAGCAGGGCGCTCCCGGCCTCCCGGCCGACCGCGGGTTCAGGTGGCGACGCGGTTGCGACCGGCGCGCTTGGCGCGATAGAGGGCGTCGTCGCTGCGCGCGACGAGCTGCTCGGCGGAGGCGACGTCGTCCATCGTGCCCACGCCGGCAGAGATCGTCACCGTTCCCGGGGCCGGACCGGCCGACTCGGGCCATGGCATCGACTCCACCGCGCGGCGCAGCCGCTCGGCCAGCGCCAACGCGTCGCGCAGCCCGCACCCGGGCAGCAGCAGCGCGAACTCCTCGCCACCGTAGCGTGCCGCCATGTCGGCGGGCCGGAGGTTGTCGCGCAGGATGTCGGCGACCTGGCGCAGGACGCGGTCGCCGGCGGGGTGGCCGAAGTCGTCGTTGATGCGCTTGAAGTGGTCGACGTCGACCATCACCAGCGCCAGCGACTCACCGGTCGCGCGCGAGCGCTCGATCTGGCGGGGCAGCATGCGATCGAGCCAGTAGCGGTTGAACAGCCCGGTCAGCCCGTCGACGGTGGCGTGGAAACGGTACTCGGCCAGACGGTCGCGCTCGTCGGAGAGCATCTCGTTGCCGAGGCGCAGGCGCCGGGCGAGCAGCCGGAGCAGGTTGCTGGCGACGGCATGGGAGGTGTCGACCAGCATCCAGGTGAGGTCCTCGTCGACGCAGACCACCCGCGCCGCCTGCTCCACCACCACGTAGGCCGAGGCCGGGGCGCGGTCGATGAGCGACAGCTCGCCCACCGTCTCGCCGGGCCCGATCCAGGTGATCGGCGCGGCCTGGGGACTACGCAGCCGAACGCTGAGCCGACCGGAGAGCACGAGATAGAGGAAGCGGTTCGGCTCGCCGGCGCTGATCAGCAGGTCCCCGGCGGCGAGCGAGCGCACCGGCGACCCGCGCAGCAGCGACGCCACCGTGCGCAGCTCGACCGACTCGAACAGGTCGAGCTTCGCCAACTCGGCGATGGAGGGAGTCGCGGTCGTGGGCACGGCAGCTCACACCGATGGGGGGCGCGCGAATCTTAGCGCGCGGCGGCCCGCAGGTGACGTGATGGGCTCGTGGGTTCCACGGCTCGCGGTCAGCCGCGCATCGCCCGCGCGACCTCGCGCTCGAGGGTCGCGAGGTCGCCCCCGAAGCCGTAGCGCAGCGCCACGTAGGCGCGGGTCGCCGCCGCCACCGGCTCGGCCAGGGCCGGCCGGTCGCGCGCCACCCGCCGGGCGAAGTCGGTCGGACCTTCCGACGGCGCCCGCACCAGGCCGTCCCGCGCGAGGCGGGCGCACAGCCGGTCGTAGAGCGCCCGCGCCGCATCCGACGGTCGCCGGCGGCGAAAGCCGACCAGGGCGATGGTGAGCATCACGCTGCCGATGGCGCCGACCAGCACCGCGCCGACGGCGAGGTAGTCGTCGGCGTCGAGCCCGAGCCGACCGAGCAGGAGACGCTGGGTGGCGGGACCGTATCCGAGCACCCAACGGTTCCAGCTCGTGCTCATCGCATCCCACGCATGGCGCAGGTTGCGCCACATCCGCTGCACCGGCTCGCTCGGCTCGAGCGCGAGCGCGGCGCGCCCGAGTCGCTGCGGGATGGCGGCGTCGACCCCCATCTCGATGCGGCTCGGAGACACTGCGGCGGTGGGGTCGATGCGGACCCAGCCCTCGCCCTCGAGCCAGACCTCGGCCCAGGCGTGGGCGTCGCGACTACGCACGATGAGGTAGTCGCCGAGCGGGTTGTACTCCCCGCCCTGGTAGCCGGTGACCACCCGGGTCGGGATCCCCGCGGCGCGCATCAGCACCGCGAAGGCGGCGGAGAAGTACTCGCAGAAGCCACGCCGGGTCTCGAACAGGAAGGCATCGACGGTGTCGCCCTCGAGGAGCGGCGGCTGCAGGGTGTAGAAGAACGGCTCGTCACGGAAGTAGGCGAGCGCGCGCTCGACCAGCGCACGCTCGTCGGCGGTCTCGGTCCGCCACTGCAGGGCGAGCGCACGGGTTCGTGGGTGCGCACCGGCCGGCAGCTCGAGCGCGCTCGCGCGCTGCAGGGGACCGAGGCGAAGGTCGCGAGCGTCCGGGTAGGACCGCATCCGATAGAGCATGCGCTCGCGCACCGGTCGCACCGAGCGCACCTGCAGATCGTCGGAGATCAGCGCGTCCGCGGGCACGGTGGCCGGCAGATCGAGCGCGAACAGCCAGCGGCGCTGGTGGGGCTCGAGCGTGACCACGTAGTCGACCGGCGCGCCGTTGCGCTCGATCGCCGGGGGCCGCGGGCTGCGGTCGACCGCGCCCGGCCCCCAGGTTCGCCCGTCGGTGGTCCACAGCACCGGGCCACGCCAGTAGAGCTCGCTCGGCGGCGGGCGTCGGCCGCCCTCGAACGTGACCCGGAACGCCACCTCGTCCGACAGGCTGAGCTGCGTGATGTTGCCGGGGCTCATGGTCTCGTCGAGCCCCGAGGTGGCGCCGAAGGCGTCCTTGGGCAGCCCCCACAGCGGTCCGGGGAGCCGCGGCACGAGCACGAACAGGAGCACGGCGATCGGCGTCGCCTGCAGCAGCATCACGGCCGCGAGTCGCAACCGCGGGCGGACCGCGAGCGTGCCGGGTGGGGCGGCGATTCCGACCAGGGTCGCGGTCATCACCAGGGTCACCACCAGCATGTACAGGCCGGTGACGATGCTCTGCGAGTACAGGAAATTGGTGACGACGAGGAAGTACCCGAGGAACAGCGCGATGTAGGCGTCGCGCGAGCCCCGCGTCTCCAGCAGCTTCATTCCCGCCAGCACCACCAGCATGGTGACGCCGGCGTCCCGCCCGAGCAGGGTCCCGAAGCGCAGGAACACCGCGGCGAGGAGACCGGCGCTCACCAGCCCGACCATCCAGCGCGACGGCGCCCCGCGACCGCGCTCGGCCGCGAGCAGCCGCCAGCCCGCGAGCAGGGCGAAGCCGAGAATGGCCCACAACGGCACCCGACCGAGATGGGGCACGAGGACCAGAGCGAGGCTGCCCACCAGCCATGCCAGGCGCTCGACGGTCGGCTGCCACGCCGGCCCCGGAGCCGGTCGCGGGCGACGCGCGCGGCGCAGGCGACCGATCACGACGCGCCACCCGGGGCATACAGCGCGAGCCGCTCGAGGCAGCGACGGCGATGGCCGGCGCCGGTGCCGATCCGACCGGGGGCACCGGGCAGGACCAGGGCGTAGCGGAGCCCCCGAGCGTCGGCCTCCAGCACCCACCGACAGAGCTGACCGAGGCGAGCCTCGAGGTCGCCCTGGGTGGCATCGAGCGCGAGCTCGAGATCCGCCGCGCTCGCGCCGGAGAAGAGCTTCACCGGCAGACCCAACCCGCGCGCCGCGGCCTTCCAGTGGATCCGCTGCGGGGAGTCGCCGGGAACGTAGTCGCGCAACCCCGAGAAGTCCTCCTCCCCGCGTCCGGTCGCCCGTCCGTCACGGCCGTTGTCGAGCGCGGTCTCGGGAAGCGGGCGTGTGCCACCGGGCCGCGGGTAGACGAGGACCCGGGCTCCCAGCGCCGGGACCGCCCAGGCCCGGAACAGCCCGAGCGGGAAGCGGGTGGAGATACTGACCCGGTCGAGCGCGAGCCATCCGCGCCGGCGCGACGCGGCGACCAGGCTCACCCGCATCGCGCGCTGGTCGAGCAGAGGCACCTCGAGTAGCCGCTCGTCGGAGACCTCGTCGTCCCGGACCCGGTAGCGAATGGCGAGCCCACGCCGCGCGCGGCCCTCGGGCTCGTGCAGGTGCAGGGCGAAGGTCGCCTCGGCGCCGGCGTGGACGGCCGGGCCGGCACTCGCCACCAGCACCAGCCCGCGCAGCTCGCGGTAGGTGTGGAGCATCGACACCAGGCCGAGCGAGGCGAGCAGGAAGGTGAGCCCGTAGCCGAGCCCGTTCCCGTAGTTGAGCGCGCCGAGGAACATCACCACCAGCACCAACCCGAAGGCGACGCCGGCGGAGGTCGGCAGGATGAAGATCGAGCGGCGCCCGAGGCGGACGCCGGCGTCGTCACCGGCGAGCGAGCTCGTCGGCGTCGCGACGGCGGGGTCGGAGGCGACCACGGCCATCGTGGGTCAGGGAATCGGCACGCGCTCGATCAGACGGGCGACGGACGCCGAGTCGATGCGCGGTCCGTGCTCGTCGATCGGGTGCAGCCGATGCCCGACCACCGACGGCAGCACCGCCTGCACGTCCTCCGGGACCACGTGGTCCCGCCCGTGCAGCAGCGCCCAGGCCTTCGCCGCGCGCAGCAGCGCCAGCCCACCGCGCGGGGACAATCCCTCACGCAGACCGACCGCATTGCGGGTGTGCTCGATGATCGCCTGCACGTAGTCGAGCAGCGCCTCGCTGACCCCGACCCCCGGCACCTCTTGCTGCAGCGCGCGCAGGGCGTCGACGGTCACCCGCGGCGCGAGGTCGGCGAGCAACTCGCGCCGGTCGCGCCCGCGCAGCAGCGCGCGCTCGGCCGCGCGGTCGGGGTAGCCGAGCTCCAGGCGCATCAGGAAGCGGTCGAGCTGGGATTCCGGCAGCGGGAAGGTGCCGATCTGGTGAGTCGGGTTCTGGGTCGCGATGACGAAGAACGGCTCCGGCAGACGCCGGCTCTCGCCGTCCTGGGTCACCTGGCGCTCCTCCATCGCCTCCAGCAGCGCGCTCTGGGTCTTGGGGGTCGCGCGGTTGACCTCGTCGGCCAGCACCAGCTGCGCGAAGACCGGACCCGGGTTGAAGCGAAAGGCGCCGGTGTCGCGGTCGTAGATCGAGACGCCGACGATGTCCGCCGGCAGCAGGTCGCTGGTGAACTGGATGCGACGCATCGACAGACCGAGCACCGCGCCGAGCACCTGGGCGAGGGTGGTCTTGCCGACGCCGGGCACGTCCTCGATCAGCAGGTGGCCGTCGGCCAGGATGCAGGCGACCGCGAGTCGCACCGCGCGCTCCTTGCCGAGCAGCACCTCGCTCGCCGCCGCCACCGCCTGCTCGAGCGGGCCGACGGACGGCTTGCCCGGCGCGCGGGACGGATTCAGACGGATCGCACTCAAGCCAGGCTCCAGGAAGGGTCTCGCAACCGAGGAACTCTAGTTCACGTCGCCCATCGGCACGAGGGGCGGAACGTGGCGGCGGTCACACCGGTGCACCGTCGACCGCTGTGGCGGCACGAAGACCTCGCGCGCGCCGCGCCCGGTGCTCCGGACCATGGATGGAGAGCGGCCGCCCGGGCGGCGACTTGAGCCCCGCCGACCCGGCATCGGCCCGCGGACGCCCCTGCTATGATTCCGGCGTCCTCCCCTGCAGTCGGTCCGCCCGCGTCGATGCTCACCGTACTCGACCATCTCCCGCCCGGCCTCCTCGAGCGCCCGGCGAGCGAGCTCCACGCAGAGCTCGGCGGCCCGACCCTGATCCACCTGCCCGGTGAGCGTACCCCCGCGCTCTTCGTCTCGGTCCTGCTCCACGGCAACGAGACCACCGGCTGGGAGGCTCTGCGCCAGCTGCTCGCGCAATGGGACGGACGCCCGCTCCCACGCGCGCTGTCGGTGCTCGTCGGCAACGTCGAGGCAGCCCGCGAGGGCCTGCGCCACCTCGACCATCAGCCCGACTACAACCGCATCTGGCGCGGCGGCCCGTGGCCCGAGGCCGGCGTCGCGGCGCGGGTCCTGGAGGAGATGCGGGCGCGTGGCGTGTGGTGCGCGCTCGACGTGCACAACACCTCGGGGCGGAATCCGCACTACGCCTGCATCCACGATCTCGAGCCAGTGACGCTGGCGCTCGCGGCCCGCTTCAGCCACGTCGCGATCCTCGCCACCACGCCCGAGACCGTGCTCTCGCGGGCGTTCGAGGCCCTCGGCCCGGCGATCACCGTCGAGTGCGGACTGCCGGGGCAGCCGTACGGGGTCAACCACGCCCGGGCCTTCCTCGAGGAGTGCCTGGTCGCGACAGCGCTGCCCGGTGAGGGTGCGCCGGACACGTTGCTGCGTACCGCGGCGGTGGTGCGGGTGCCGTGGGAGACACGTCTCGGTTTCGGTGATCCGGGAGCAGTGCTCGATCTGGCGACCGACGTCGACCGGCTGAACTTCCGCGACGTGCCCGCCGGGACGGTGCTCGGCACCATCCGCGCTGGGGATTCGCTCCCGCTGCACGCGCTCGACCCGAGCGGGGTGGACGTCACCGCGCGCCACCTGCGCCGTGACGGCGACCACCTGGTCGCCGCGGCCGATCTGCTGCCGGCGATGCTCACCACCGATGTGCGCATCGTCCACCAGGACTGCCTGTGCTACCTGATGGAGCGTGTGCCCCACCCCGCGCGGCGCGCGCCCGCCGCCAACGCCGAGATGGCCGGTGGCGGCTGAGCGCCCACATCCCCGCGGCGTCGGAGCGGCGATGTCGCTGCTCGCGCTGCTGGTGGTGTCGGCGGCGACGATCGCCGCCCCGGAGATCGGTTTCGTCGGCATGCACGGGGCGCGGGCGAATCTGCGCATCGACGGTCGTCCGGTGCTGCTCGGCCTGGGCGAGACGCACCGCGGCGCGGGCGGCGCGGTGACGCTGCTCGCGGTCGACCGCGCGCGGGTGATGGTGCGTGTCGACGGCGTGACCTTGCGACTCGACCGCGGCGCGGCACGGGCGGTCGCCCTCTCCGGGCAGGTGGAGCTCGAGCGCCAGGGGGCGGTGTTCGTGACCACCGCCGCGATCAACGGCCAGCCGATCGAGCTGGTGGTGGACACCGGCGCGTCGCACGTGGTCCTGAGCGGCGCCCTCGCCCGCCGCCTGCGCCTGCACTACACCACCCACGACCCGGTGCGCATTCGCACCGCGTCGCGCGAGGAGCTCGCCTACCGGGTGGTGCTCGACACCGTCCAGGTCGGGGGCATCGTGCAGACCGGTGTGCCGGCGCTGATCACGCGCGGCGCGATGCCGGAGGTGGCGCTGCTCGGGATGTCGTTCCTCGGCCGGCTCGACATGATCCAACGCGGCGACCGGTTGGTGCTCCGAGAGCGATGAGACGAGGATTCGGGCCATGACCGAGCAACGCGCGCTCCCGCCGAGCGCCCGACGGGTCCAGGACGCACTGGCCGCCGCCGGCCTCGACTGCGTGGTGCGCGAGCTCGCCGACTCGACCCGCTCGGCGGCCGAGGCTGCCGCCGCCCTCGGCTGCACGGTGGCCGAGATCGCGAAGTCACTGGTGTTTCGCGGTGCCGAGAGCGACCGTCCGGTGCTGGTGATCGCGAGCGGCTCGAATCGCGTCGACGAGAAGCGCGCCGGCGAGCTGATCGGCGAGAGACTGGCGCGCGCCGATGCCGACTTCGTGCGCCAGTCGACCGGCTTCGCCATCGGTGGCGTCGCGCCGCTCGGGCACCGGGTCGCGCCGGCGGTGCTGGTCGACGAGGATCTCCTCGCCTTCGACCAGGTGTGGGCCGCCGCCGGCACCCCGTTCTCGGTGTTCGCCATCACCCCCGCCGACCTCGTCCGCGTGAGCGGCGGCCGGGTGGCGCGGGTGCGCCCGTAACGCGACGCGACGACCGCGGCCCCGTCGGGGCGCCCCACAGCCGCCCGCCGACCGGGCGCGTCGTCGCCACCACGCGGGCCGGCCCCTACCGCCGTCGCGCGAGCCGGAAAGCCAGCGGCGCCATGGTGACGATCAGCACGATGCGCGCCACGTGGTGGGTGACCACGAACGCGGTCTCGACCCCCAACGAGAGTGCGATCAGGCTCATCTCGGTGAGCCCGCCCGGAGCGTAGGCGAGCACGATCGGCGCGAGGTCGAGCCCGGTGAGGCGGGCCAGGGCGACCGCGAACGACCCGGTCAGGACCAGCATCAGGGCGGTGGCTCCGAACGACGCGGCCAGGGTGCCGAGCACTCGGCGCACCGCGACGCCCGAGAACCGCGCCCCGACCGCCGACCCGACCACCACCTGCGCCGCCGCCACCAGCTCGAAGGGCGGACGTGACTCGGTGATCCCCGTGATGTGCACCACCGCGCTCGCGAGCATCGGCCCGACCATCCGATAGGCGGGCAACCGCAGCAGCCCACCGACCGCCACCCCGACCACCGCGCAGGCGGCGAGCACCGCGAGGTCGTCGAGATGGGTGATGGCGAGCGACGGGCCAGCCGAGGACGGATTGGTGACGACGCCGGTGAAATAGCGGAACCCGAACGGGATCACGAGCACCACCAGCAGGATCCGCGCGCCGTGCACGAGCGCGATGGTGCGATCGTCGCCGCCCATCGCGGCGCCGGTGATCACCATCTCGGTGAGTCCGCCCGGGGTGGCGGAGAAGTACGCGGTCGCGGGGTCGAACCCGCGCCAGCGCCAGAAGTAGAGGAACAGGAGCCCGGTGACCAGCGACAGATAGAGCCCCAGGCCGAGCAGGGTGAACGGCCAGCGGCTCACCTGGTCGAGCAGCGCCGGGGTGAACGAGCTGCCGAGCAGGACGCCGAGGATGGTGATCATCCCCGCCCGCAGCACCCGCGGCACCATCAGCTCGCGCCCGCCCATGGCGGCGACGGTGGTGAACACCATCGCGCCGAGCATCCACGCCAGCGGCATCGAGAGCAGCGCGAAGACCGTCCCGCCGACGGTGCCGATGGCGAGTGTCGGCAGCAACGCGCGGAGCTGGCTCATCGCGGACGCTCCCCCGTCGACACCATCGCCGGACGGCGCGGACGTGCGCGGTGGCCGGGCGACGCGGTGATGCTCAACGCCCGCCAGGGCGGGTCGAGGGCGCCGCCGGCCCCGGGCTGCAGCCAGTGTCGCAGCACTGGCCGGGCTCGCGTGCGCTGCTCGGCTCGGCGCCGGTCGCCACGCCGCGCTCGATCAGGCGCTCGACCAGCGCCTTGCGCTCCGGGACGGGATAGCGCCGCCAGATCTCGCGGCGCATCGCCTCCGGGGACCCGCCGCCGTGGAGGCTGATCACCGACATCCAGCCGCCGGCATCGGTCGCGGTCACGTCCTCGACGAGGCGGGCGATGCTCGCGCGCCGCGCGTAGGGGATGTCGGGCCGCGCCTGCAGCACCGCGGCCAGGTCGGCCGCGGTCTCCGGATTGTGATCCTCCTCCGGTCCCGGCAGCGTCACCACCAGACCGCCGGACACGGTGTGCGCGAGGCGGTGCATGTCGTAGATCTGGGTCGCGAGCAGCAGCTTGCCGACGTTCGAGTACACCGCATCCGGCTCGACCGCGCCCGACTCCTGGCGCGTACCGAACACCGAGGCGGCGACGCCGCAGGCATAGAAACCCTCGACCACCTTGATCAACTCGACCATGGTGTCGCGCAGATGCCCGTGGCGGTCGGCCGAGAGCCCGTTGGCCTCGATCATCAGCGCACCGGCGCCGATCAGCAGATCGCCGAAGCCGGCGCGCGCGGCGATGCAGGTGTGGCGGTGGTGCGTCGCGTAGGCCTTGGTGAGGTACTCCGCGTGCTGCCATTCACCGCACAGGAAGACGCGATCCCAGGGGACGAGGACGCGGTCGAACCGGCAAAGGCCGGTCGACTGCCCGTAACGCCCACTGAACACCGCCCGCGGCTCCCCGGGCCGCCCCGCGCGCCGCGCGACGATGGTGAGCCCGGGCGCATCCACCGGCACCGCGCAGGCGAGCGCGAAGTCCGCGTCGGCCGCGGTCATCGCGCGCCCGGGCAGCACCAGCAGCTCGTGCACGTAGGGCGCGGAGGTGACGATCGCCTTGGTGCCGGAGATCACGATGCCGTCCGCGCGGCGCTCCACCACGCGCACGTGGGTGTCCGGATTCGGCTGCTGGTGCGGGCGCAGGCTGCGATCGCCCTTGGCGTCGGTCATCGCGATGGCGACGGTGAGGTCGTCGGCCTCGGCGTGCTCGAGGTAGTCGAGGAAGCGCGCGTGGTACTCGGTGCCGAGGTCGGCGTCGACGCGATGCGTCGCCTGGTGCACCGCGTTGAAGCCGTCCATGGTCAGGTAGCGCATCGCGCAGCCCGTCTCCTGGCAGACGAGGCGCGTGTACTCGAGCTTCGCCATCAGGTCGTCGGTGCTGCGGTTGATGGCGAGGAAGCGGTTGACCCGACCGTCGCCTCGACTGGCGGGCGCGAGCGCCAACGACGCGTGGCGCGGATCGAGCGCGTAATCGTAGGTCACGCCGATGGCGTTCACGCCGGGGGCGAGAGCCGGATCGTCGGCGACGGACTCGACCCGGCGACCATCGACGAACACGCGTGGCGCGCGCGCACGCAACGATTCGCGATAGTGCTGCGAGCTCATGAGCATGGTGGGGCTCCCCCGCGCGAGGGCGGCGGATGATATCACGCACCCCGCGATCGACCCGGGACGCCACCCGCGCGCCGCTCGGCCGGGGCACCGTGCTTCGGCGCGGTCGGCGGTGCGTATAATCCCGGCCCCTCGCGCCATCGCGCCCGTCGTCCGAGCCGCGCGCTCGCCCTCGGAGGAGACCATGACCGACCAGCCCGGCGCCCGCCCGCGACCACTCGACGGGGTACGCGTCGTCGACATCGCCACCTTCGTCGCCGCCCCCTTCGCCGCCGCCTGCCTGGCCGAGTTCGGCGCCGAGGTGATCAAGATCGAGAAGCCCGGCATCGGCGACGATCTGCGCCGTCTCGGCACCCGCAGCGAGTCCGGCGACACCTACTGGTGGCTGAACGACGCGCGCAACAAGGAGTGCATCACGCTCGACCTCAAGGACGAGCGCGGCAAGGCGCTGTTCCGCAAGCTGGTGGCCGACGCGGACGTGGTTGTCGAGAACTTCCGGCCAGGCACGCTCGAGCGTTGGGGGCTCGGCTACGAGAGTCTGCGCGAGCACAACCGCGGGCTGGTGATGCTGCGCGTCTCCGCCTACGGGCAGACCGGTCCGAAGCGACACCTGCCCGGCTTCGCGCGCATCGCGCAGGCCTACGCCGGCCTGTCCTATCTCACCGGCCAGCCCGACACGCCACCCCTCATCGCCGGCTCGACCACGCTGGCGGACTATCTGAGCGGTCTCTACGGCGCATTCGGGATCCTGCTCGCGCTGCGCGCGCGCGACGCGACCGGCGAGGGCCAGTACATCGACATCGCGTTGCACGACGGGATCTTCCGCTTCCTCGACGAGTTCGCCGCCGTCTACAGCAAGACCGGATTCGTGCGTGAGCGCACCGGCACCGAGACCCACAGCTCGGTGCCGCACAGCCACTACCCGACCGGCGACGGCAAGTGGGTGGCGATCGCGTGCACCAACGACAAGATGTTCGCGCGCCTGTGCGAGGTGATCGGACGGCCCGAGCTCGCGGCCGAGGATCGCTTCGGCAAGAAGGCGAGCCGCATCGAGCACCGCTCGGAGGTGAACGGCATCGTCGCCGACTGGACCTCGTCGCTGCCGCGCGAGGAGGTGATCCGGCGCTGCGGCGAGGGCGAGGTGCCGTGCGGTCCGATCGCGAGTATCGCCGACATCTTCGAGGAGGAGCAGTTCTGGGTCCGCGACACGCTGGTGCGGGTCCAGGATCCGCGGGTCGGCGAGCTCGCGGTGCAGGGCACGATCCCGAAGCTGTCGGCGACGCCGGGCGGCATTCGCCACCTCGGCCCACCGATGGGATCGAGCAACGAGCGCATCTTCAAGGACCGGCTCGGGGTGTCGGACGACGAGTATGCGCAGCTGCAACGCGACGGCGTGATCTGATCCCGCCTCCGAGGAGGAGACCGACGACATGAGCGACAAGCCCCTCGCCGGCAAGGCGGCCCTGGTCACCGGCTCCGCCCGCAACATCGGCCGCGCGATCGCGCTCGCCCTGGCCGAGGACGGGGCCGCGGTGATGGTCCACAGTCACGGCGACCGCGCCGCGGCGGAGGCGGTGGCGGCGGAGGTGCGCGCGCGCGGGGTCGCGTCGGCGGTGGCGCTGGCCGACGTCGGGCGCCCCGAGGAGGCCGACGCGTTGGTGGAATCGACCGTGAGCGCGTTCGGCCGGCTCGACATCCTGGTCTCCAACGCCGCACGCCGTCGCGAGAAGCCGGTGACCGAGATCACCTACGAGGAATGGCGCGAGGTGCTGTCCGTGGCGCTCGACGGCGCGTTCCTGGTCGCGCGCGCCGCGATCCCGCACATCGTCGCCGCCGGCGGCGGGTCGATCGTCACCATCGGCGGCAGCCCGTCACACATGGGCACGCGCAATCGCGCTCACGTGCTGGCATCGAAGATGGGGCTGGTCGGGCTGACTCGCGGCATGGCGGCCGAGCTCGGCGAGCACGGGATCAACGTCAACTGCGTGGCGCCGGGGCAGATCGACACCGTGCGCGGCGCCTCGGCGGGTACCCGCAACGCGGTGACGCACTCGCGCCCGGTCGCACGCGCCGGCACGCCGCACGAGGTGGCGGCGATGGTGCGCCATCTCTGCCGACCGGAAGGCGCCTACGTCACCGGGCAGACGATCCACGTCAACGGCGGCATGCTCATGGCCGGCGCGTGACGCCGGGAGCTGGCCCGGCTCCCGCCGGCCGGGCCTGACACCGATTCCGCCAGGAATCGGCGCCTGTCCCCAGATCTCCCCGGGCTCAGGCCCCCAGCGCGAACATCCGCTCGAGGTCGTGCCGCGAGAAGGCACGGAAGGCGAGCATGGTGTGGGTGCCGGCGATGCCCTCGACCTCTCCGACGTCGTCGGTGACCAGGCGCGCGAGGTCGTCGTTGGTGGCGACGCGCACGATGGCGACGAGGTCGTAGCTGCCGCTCACCGAGTACACCTCCGAGACCCCTTCGAGGCTCGCGAGCGCCTCGGCCACGGCGTTGACCTTGCCACGCTCGACATTGATGAGCGCAATGGCGGTAACCATCGTTTCAGACTCCTCGGCGGGTTCTCAGGCGTCGGCGGCGAGCAGGGCGGCCGCGATGCGCCGCCATTCCGCCGCGAGTGCATCGACCGCGGGCTCGCGGCCGGCACGCCGGTACCAGTAGCGCGCATTGTCGAGGTCACCCTCGCGCCGGTGCAGATAGGCGTGCACCCAGGCGGCGTCGGCATCCGACTCCTCCTGCACGATGCGGTGCGCCGCGTCCCAGTCACCGCGCGCCTCCATCCACAGCGCCCGTAGTCCGGGCGCCAGCCCGGGAGGCATCGTCCCGTCGGCGACGGAGGTCTCGAAGCTCGCGGCGTCCACTGCGTTCCCGCTCGATGATTGGCTCCGGACTGTACCACCGCACCGGGAGGGCGCACAGCGGCGCGGCGCTCGACGCGGCTTGACCGTCCGCGCGGTGACGTAGTAGTTCCTCTCGGCCGCCGTCCGGCACGGAACTCGGAGGTGAACGATGAGCGATCTCGGCGCACGGCAGGTCGGCGACCGGCTCTGGCTCGCCCCGACGGCCACCAAGATCCCACCCGAGGCGCGCGCTGCGGTGGTGATCACCGGCTCGCACGGCGGGGCCTACGTCGGCTATCTGGCGGCTCGCGCCGGGGTCGCCGCGCTGGTGGTCCACGACGCCGGGGTCGGGCTCGACCAGGCCGGCATCGGCAGCCTGCCGTGGTGCGAGCGGCTCGGCATCGCCGCGGTCGCGGTCGACCACCGCAGCGCGCGCATCGGTGACGCCGCCGACATGCTCGCGCGCGGCACGCTGTCCCACGTCAACGCGAGCGCGGCGGCGCTCGGTTGCACCCCCGGGATGACGTGCGCCGACGCCGCCGAGCACCTGCGCGGCGCGCGCCCGAGCGCGAGCACGGTGCCGAGCTACGCCGAGGCGCGGCACGTTCTCGGACACAATCGCCACGGCCTTGCCATCGTGTGCATCGACTCGGTCTCGCTGGTCGCGCCGGAGGATGCCGGCCAGGTGGTGCTCAGTGGCTCGCACGGCGGCGCGGTGGCAGGCCAGCGCGGGCAGCCGATCAAGGTCGCGGCCGCGGCCGCGTTCTTCAACGACGCAGGGGTCGGCGCCGACGACGCCGGGATCTCCAGGCTGGCGGTGCTCGACGAGCTGGCCATCGCCGGAGCCACCGTCGCGGCGACCAGCGCGCGCATCGGCGACGGGCGCTCCACGCTCGAGGACGGCCTGGTCAGCCACGTGAACGACCACGCGCGCGCGCTCGGTATCGTGCCGGGCATGCGGGCACGCGACGCGGTCGAGCGCGTCGGACCGTCGTCGCCCTGCTGACCAGCCGCCCCGCGGGGCGGCGACGAGGGCTTTTCGCTATAGTCCGCCGCACCCGAGCGGGAGGGAGAAGGAGAGGGCAGTGAGCACCCAGGGGACGATCTTCATCGGCCAGGGCGAGACGCCGCAGCAGCTCGTCTTGCGCCGCGCCAATCGCCACGGCCTCGTCGCCGGCGCTACCGGCACCGGCAAGACCGTCACCCTGCAGATCCTCGCCGAGGGGTTCTCGCGCGCCGGGGTCCCGGTGTTCATGGCCGACGTGAAGGGCGATCTCGCCGGCATCAGCCAGGCCGGCAGCCCGCACCCGAAGCTCGAGGAGCGCGCCCGCGTCATCGGGCTCGAGCCCTACGAGCGGCGCCCCTTCCCGGTGGTCTTCTGGGATCTCTGGGGCGAGCAGGGGCATCCGGTGCGCACCACCATCTCGGAGATGGGGCCGCTGCTCCTGTCCCGGCTGATGGAGCTCAACGAGACCCAGTCCGGGGTGCTCGACATCGCCTTCAAGCTGGCCGACGACGAGGGGCTACTGCTCCTGGATCTCAAGGATCTGCGGGCGATGATGGCGCACGTGGCCGAGCACGCGTCGGAGCTGTCGGCGGAGTACGGCAACGTCACCAAGGCCTCGGTCGGCGCCATCCAGCGCCGGCTGCTGAGTCTCGAGACCCAGGGCGCGGAGCAGTTCTTCGGCGAGCCGGCGCTCGAGATCTGGGACCTGATGCGCACCGATGCCTCCGGTCTCGGACAGATCAACATCCTCGCCGCCGACCGCCTGATGCAGAACCCGCGGCTGTACTCCACGTTTCTGCTCTGGCTGCTGTCGGAGCTGTTCGAGGAGCTACCGGAGGTCGGCGACCCGGAGCGCCCCAAGCTCGTGTTCTTCTTCGACGAGGCGCACCTGCTGTTCGAGGATGCGCCGAAGGCGCTGGTCGACAAGGTCGAGCAGGTGGTGCGGCTGATTCGCTCCAAGGGGGTCGGCGTGTACTTCGTCACCCAGAGCCCGTCCGACGTGCCCGACGACGTGCTGGGCCAGCTCGGCAACCGGGTGCAGCACGCGCTGCGTGCGTTCACCCCTCGCGATCGAAAGGCGGTCACCGCCGCCGCGCAGACCTTCCGCCCGAACCCGCGGTTCGACGCCGCGGAGGTGATCGGGCAGCTCGGTGTCGGCGAGGCGCTGGTCTCCACGCTCGACGAGAAGGGCATCCCGACCGTCGTCGACCGGACGTTGATCCGGCCACCGGCGTCGCGCCTCGGACCGGTGAGCGAGGCCGAGCGCCAGGCGACGGTGCGCGCGAGCTTCTGCGCCGGGCGCTACGAGCGCGCGGTCGATCGCGAGTCGGCCTACGAGGTCCTGCGCGGGCGCGCCGATCGGGCGGAGGCGGAGACCCGGGCGCGCGAGCAGGCCGAGGCCCGCGAGGCGGCCGAGCGCGAGGAGGCGCGGCGCGCCGAGCGCGAGCAGGCGAGCGAGACCCGGCGCGGCGGCACCCGCGCGCGGAGCACCGCCTCGCGCTCCACCGGCAACCGCCAGGGCTTCGTCGAGGCGATGGCGAAGAGCATGCTGCGCAGCGTCGGCAGCGCCCTCGGGCGCCAGATCGTGCGCGGCGTGCTGGGTTCCCTTCTGCGTCGTTGAGGAATGCGTCGATGAGCACGCCCTCGTCCGATGCGCCGGCCAGCGGCCAGTGTCTGTGCGGGGCGACCCGGCTGCGCCTGATCGGCGCGCCGCTGTGGATCGCCCACTGCCACTGCCACAGCTGCCGCAAGGCGACCGGCGCGCCGGTGACCACCTACGTCGGAATGCGCACGGCGGACGTCGAGTGGCTGGCCGGCTCGCCGCGGCACTTCGCCTCGTCGCCCGGCGTGCGCAGAGGTGCCTGCCCGACCTGCTCGAGCCCGCTCACCTACGAGTCGGACCGCTTTCCCGACGAGGTCCACGTCCACCTGAGCGTGCTCGACGCTCCGCAGGCGTTTCCACCCCGCGGACACGTCTTCTGGTCCGAGCGCATCGCCTGGTTCGATACCGCCGACGGGTTGCCGCGATTCGAGACCACCGGCAGCCAGGGCACCGCGGTCACCCGCGAGGCCGCACCCGCGGCGACCGCGCTCGGGCGCGAGCAGGGGAAGCACGGGTGAGCTCTCCCATCGGCGCCCTGGCCAACCTGGACCGCGACCGCCTGCTCGCCCACTTCGAGACGATGTGCCGAATCCGCGCCTTCGAGGAGAGTGCGCTGGAGGCGCTCGCAGCCGGCGACGTCCCCGGGCCGCTCCATCCCTCGATCGGCCAGGAGGCGGTGGCGGTGGGGGTGTGCTCGAATCTCCGCCGCGACGACATCGTGCTCTCGACCCACCGCGGCCACGGCCATACCCTGGTCAAGGGCGCGTCGCCGGAGGCGATGATGCGCGAGCTGCTGGGCCGCGCTGGCGGCTGCTGCCGCGGCAAGGGCGGCTCGATGCACATCGCGGACTTCTCGGTCGGAATGCTCGGTGCGAACGGCGTCGTCGGCGCCAACATCCTCATCGCCACCGGCGCGGCGCATGCGATCACGCTGCGCGGCGAGGGGCGGGTCGTGGTCTGCATCTTCGGAGACGGCGCGATGAACCGTGGACCGTTCATGGAGGGGCTCAACTGGGCCCAGGTCTACCGACTACCGGTGATCTTCGTGTGCGAGGACAACCAGTACGCGGCGACCACGCGCACCGCCACGGTCTCCGCCGGTCCCGGCCCGGCGGCACGGGCGGAGAGTCTGGGCGTCGCCGCCACCACCGTCGACGGCAACGATGTCCTCGCCCTCGACGACACCATGCGCGACCTGGTCGGCGCGGTACGCGGCGGGGCCGGCCCGCACCTCGTCCACGCGCGCACCTATCGGCTCACCGGCCATACCGGTGCCGACAAGGGGCTCTACCGATCGGCCGAGGAGGTCGAGGAGCGCCGCCTCGACGACCCGATCGCCCGCTGCGCCGGGTGGCTGCTCGACGCCGGCGTCGAGCACCACGTCCTGGACGACGTGGCAGCCCGCGCCCAGCGTGAGATGGCGGCGGTGCTCGAGGCCGCCCGCAATGCGCCGTGGCCCGACCCGGCGCACGCGTTCGAGGACGTGCAGGACTTGAGGGGGCCGGGCTTCCCGGCGATCGTCTGATGAGCACCACTGCAGTGACGGTCCGCCCCTACGAGGGCCGGGACGAGGAGGCGGTGGTTGCGCTCTGGAGCTCGGTGTTCGCCGGCGACCCGCCGTGGAACGAGCCCCGGGCCATGATCCGGCGCAAGCTCACGGTGCAGCCCGAGCTGTTCCTGGTGGCCGAGCGAGGCGGCGCGGTGGTGGGCACCGTGCTCGCCGGCTTCGACGGCGTCCGCGGGTGGATTCACCATCTCGCGGTGGATCCGGGCCACCGCCGCGCCGGCATCGGCGGTGAGCTGATGCGCGCGGCCGAGGCCGGTCTGACCCGGCTCGGCTGCCCGAAGGTCAACCTCCAGGTCCGCGCCACCAACACCGCGGTGATCGCGTTCTACGAGAGCCTCGGCTACGACGTCGAGGAGCGGGCGAGCATGGGGCGCCGGCTCGGGAACTGACCCGGGGCACGAATCCCCGGGCCTCGCAGCGGTCTTCTCGTGTTGCGCCCTTCGGCTCAGCGCACGAGCTTGTCGGTCGCGCGGTACGGCCCCGGGCCCCACGGACCGTAGGCGTTGCTCACCCGGTCTGCCTCGACCCCCGTGGTGGCGTCCACGGTGCTCGCGCCGCCGGTGACCTGGCCGAGCTCCTCGTCCCCGAGCGGCCGGTCCTGTTCACGGTTGACCTCGTCGACTCGCTTCCTGCTCATTGCTCCTGCCTGCGGTTGCGTGACTCCCCGAGCCACGCGGACACCCTATTTCCGCCTGCGGCGCCCGTCCGTGACCCGTGCCTCAATCCATTCCCCGCGACGGTCGAGCGACGCGACCGGGGAACCGGCTACCGGCGACGGGCTCGCGCGCGAGTGCGTGTCCTCCTCCACCGGGACCGCCCCTCTACCGCGTGAGGATCC
Organism: Ectothiorhodospiraceae bacterium; assembly: GCA_024234875.1. Classification (GTDB taxonomy): domain Bacteria; phylum Pseudomonadota; class Gammaproteobacteria; order HK1; family HK1; genus JACKNM01. The sequence continues at coordinate 90,158 of JACKNM010000013.1, forward strand.
GCGCCCGCAGCGTGCCGTCGATGCGCTTGAGCCGCTCGAGCTTGTCGATCGCGAACTCGCGCTCCATGTCGAAGTCGACGACCACGTAGCCGATGGCCTCGTCGGTCTGCAGGAACTCGCCCTCGATGTTGATCCCGTGGTCGGAGAACACCGCGTTGACCTGCGCCAGCACGCCGGGTCGATTGCGATGGATGTGCAGCAGGCGATAGGTGCCCCGATGCGGCGGCAGCGAGACCTCCGGGAAGTTGACCGCGGACAGCGTCGAGCCGTTGTCGTTGAAGCGCACCAGCTTCTCCGCCACCTCGACGCCGATCCGCTCCTGCGCTTCCTCGGTGCTGCCACCGACGTGCGGGGTCAGGATCACGTTGTCGAAGCGCCGCAGCGCCGACTCGAAGGGCTCGTCGTTCGAGCGTGGCTCCGCCGGAAAGACGTCGATGGCGGCACCCGCGAGGTGGCCCGACTCGAGCGCGTCGGCGAGCGCCGCGATGTCGACCACGCTGCCGCGCGACGCGTTGACCAGCACCGCCCCGCGTCGCATCCGGGCGAGCTGGGCCGCACCGATCAGGCCGACGGTGTCCGGCGCCTCCGGCACGTGCAGGGTCACCGCGTCGGACCCCGCCAGCAGCTCGTCGAGCGTGCGCACGGGCTCGGCATTGCCGAGCGCGAGACGGGTCTGGACGTCGTAGTATCGAACACGCATGCCGAGCGCCTCGGCCAGCACCCCGATCTGGGTGCCGATGTGCCCGTAGCCGACGATGCCGAGCCGCTTGCCACGCACCTCGTAGGCACCGCCCGCGCTCTTTCGCCACTCCCCGCGGTGGGCGGCCGCGTTCTTCCGGGGGACGTCGCGGAGCAGCAAGACGAGCTCGGCGAGCACCAGCTCGGCGACGCTGCGGGTATTGGAGAACGGTGCGTTGAACACCGGGACGCCGCGGGCACGAGCCTCGTCGAGGTCGACCTGGTCGGTGCCGATGCAGAAGCAGCCGATGGCGCGGAGATCGGCGGCGGCGCCGAGCGCCTCGGCGTCGACCCGGCTGCGGGAGCGGATGCCGAGCACGTGCACGCCGCCCAGCCGCTCGGCCAGCGCGCGACCGGACACCGCCCCCGGCAGCCGCTCGATCTGCTCGAAGCCCGCCGCGCGCAGCACCGCCTCCGCGCTCGGGTGGACCCCCTCGAGCAGCAGGCAGCGCAGATCGGCGTTGGGGCGCGAGAAGTGGTGGACCAGGGTGGCGTCGGGGGTGGTGACTCGATGGTCGGCCATCGGGGCTCCGGGGCAGGGTACGCTCTGGATTCTTGGTCGCGACGGACCGGCAGGGGACATCCTCCGGGCCGGGGCGGCACTATATAGGACCGCGCCGCGGCGCCGAGCTTCGGAGAACACCGGTGAGCACGCAAGCCTACCTCGACCCGGAACTGCTCTGGACCCCCGAGCGCCTGCGCTCGAGCCTGGACGACCCGGACATCCGCGTCGTCGACGTGCGCTTCGGAGAGGCGTTCGCGAGCGGGCACGTTCCCGGGGCCTGCCACTTCAGCGTCTACGGCATCAACACCTACGACACCGACGACGCGCCGCTTCGCTCCTTCACCCACATGTGGGCCTTCCTGCTCGGGCTGCGCGGGGTACGCGCCGACCACACCATCGTCGTCTACGGTGACCAGACCGACATGAGCGCGGCGCGCGCCTTCTGGTTCCTGGAGTACCTCGGCCACGACGACGTCCACGTCCTCGACGGCGGCTTCGACGCCTGGAAGGCGGCCGGTCTGCCGGTCGCGCACGACGGCGCGGTGCCGAAGGCCGCGAGCTTCGAGTACACCGCTCGCCGCGAGCGGGTGGCGACGTATCAGGACGTCATCGACGCCATCGATTCACCGCGTCACGTCATCCTCGACACCCGCTCGCGCAAGGAGTGGAACGGCACGGACAAGCGCGCGGCTCGCAACGGCGCGGTGCCGAGCTCGGTCCACCTGGAATGGCTCGAGCACCTCACGCCGGACGGAAGGATGAAGCCGGCGCCGGAGCTCCGCGCGCTGTTCGAGGCCCGGGGCGTGACCCCGGACCGGACGGTGATCGCGCTCTGCAACACCGGCTACCGCTCGGCGCACGCCTACCTGGCGCTGCGCCTGCTCGGCTACCCGAACGTGCGCAACTACGTCGGCTCGTGGCAGGAGTGGGGCAACCGCGACGGCTGCCCGGTGGTCGTGCCGCAGGAGGGCGTGTGATGATCGGCGCCATTCCAGCCGCCCGGAGCCCGAGGCCATGACCGACGCCCTCGCGTTCGCGAGCATCACCGCACTCGCCGAGGCCTACCGTCGCGGTGAGGCCACCCCGAGCGCCGCGGTCGAGGCCTGCATCGCGCGCAGCGCGGCGCTCGACGACGAGATCGGCGCGTGGCAGGCACGGTACGACGACGACGCGCGCCTGGCGGCCGAGGGCGCGGATCGCGCCCTGCGGTCCGGACACGTGGTCGGCCCGTTCCAGGGAGTCCCGTTCGCGCTCAAGGACATCGTCGACGTCGAGGGACGGGTCACCACCGGCGGCTCGGCGGCCCGCCGCGACCGGGTGTCCCCGGCGAGCGCGACGATTGCGCGACGCCTGGTCGCCGCCGGCGGAATCCTCCTCGGCAAGACCAGGACCGTCGAGCACGCGATGGGTGGTTGGGGCACCAACCAGCACATGGGCACGCCGTGGAATCCGTGGGATCCGAGGGTCGCGCGCGCCCCGGGTGGCTCGTCGAGCGGCTCCGGCGCCAGCGTCGCGGCCGGCATGGCGACCTGCGCGGTCGGCACCGACACCGGCGGCTCGGTACGGCTGCCGGCGGCCTGGTGCGGCATCGTCGGGCTCAAGGTCACCGAGGGCCGGCTCCCGACCGACGGCATCATCGCGCTGTCGCACACGCTCGACACGCCGGGCCCGATGGCCCGCAGTGTCGAGGACTGCGTGCTGATGCTCGAGGCGATGCTCGGGCGCGAGCCGCTCGCCACCGAGCGCGACTGGCGCCGGCGCGACGGGCTGTTCGCGGCGGTCGATGCCGGGGCTCGCGGGCTTCGGCTCGGCTGCCTCGCGCCGGCCGAGCGCGAGGGCGTCGACCCGGAGATCCTCGCGCTCTACGACGCTGCACTCGAGCGGCTGCGCGCCCTCGGGGCGCAGACGACACCGTTCGCGTTGCCGATCTCGTTCGAGGCGATGCGCGACCGCACCGGCGCGATCATCTCGGTCGAGGGCTACCACCACCACGGAGCGCTCTACGAGGACCGCTCGGCCCCACTCGACGAGGACGTCCGCGCCCGATTCCTGGCCGGGCGCGAGGTCCGCGCCCACGACTATGTCGCGGCGCTCCGCGCGCGGCTCGAGGACCGTGCCATGCTGCTCGACCGGATGCGCGGCCTCGACGCGATCCTCACCCCGACGGTGGCGACCCCGCCGGTCCCGGTGGCGGACATCGACCAGCGCACGACGCCGGCGCGGTTCACGCGCGCCGGCAACTACCTCGGGCTCTGCGCGCTCTCGGTGCCGAGCGGGCTCACCGCGAGCGGGCTGCCCGGCGCGCTGCAGGTGATCGGCCGCCCGGGGGACGAGGCGATGGCGGTCCGCATCGGGGCCGCGTTCGAGCGCGACCGCGGGCCGATGCCGCGACCACCGATGTCTTGACGCGGCGGCCCCCGCGCTCGACCGCGGGGGCCGCCAGCGCGCCGACGCGCTTCCGCCAACTGCCTCACAGATTCCCCACCGGCACCGTGCCAGCGTGCGCCCGGGTCATCTGGATCCCGGAGGCTCCCATGTCGATCCGTCGCTCGTCGGCACGCGCCGCGGTGGTCGCGGCGGCGCTCTGCGCGGCGGCGCCCGTCGCCCAGGCGGCGCCCATCGTCTTCCTCGGTCTCGACAACGCGTTCATGCCGTCGCCGCGCCCCAACGCCGACGCCGCGCGCGACGCGTTCGTCGCCGCTGCCGGTGCGGCCACCCTGGTCACCCAGGATTTCGAGAGTGCGGCGCTCGGCGCGCTGCCGGCGGGGGCTTCCACCGGCACCTTCGCCAACGGCGTCGGGGTCACTGTCGACAACACCGCGACCGACTACCTGCGGGTCGCCTCGGGCGTCGGCCCCTTCGACACCTACCCGGTATCCGGCTCGCGCTACCTCGAGAGCCTGAGCGCCGAGGGCTCCACGTACTTCACCGCCAGCTTCGACCAGCCGCTTCGCGCCATCGGCTTCTACATCACCGACGCGAGCGACTGGATCGGCACCCCAGGGCCGATCGCGCCGCTGGTGGTCTCGCTGACCACGCTGTCGGGCACCTTCGACTTCGACCTCACCGGGAGCGTCGATCCGACGACCATCGTCGACGGCAACGTCGCCTTCTTCGGCGCATTGTCCGCGGGCGACCCGATCACGTCGGTCGCCATCGCCAATCCGGGCAGCAACCCCGACGAGGACGCCATCGGCATCGACGACGTGATGGTCGCGGTGCAGTCGGTGCCGGTTCCGCAGACCCTCACCCTCCTCGGCGCCGGGTTGGCGCTGCTCGGCTGGGGTCGGCGCCGGGGCTGATCGTCCGGCGCGGTGAAGCGCCTTGCCCGGCCCCGGGCGGGGACAGCGCCCCACCCCTACAGGCGCCCTTACAGGATCTGGCTGAGGAACTCGCGGGTGCGCGGGTCCTTGGCCTCGGTGAAGAAGGTCGCGGGCGGACCGTGCTCGACGATCACGCCGCGGTCGGTGAAATAGATGTGGTTCGCGATCTCGCGTGCGAAGCCCATCTCGTGGGTCACCAGCATGCAGGTCATGCCCTCGGCCGCCAACTCGCGGATGGTGACCAGCACCTCCTTCACCGTCTCCGGGTCGAGCGCGGCGGTGACCTCGTCGAACAGCATGATGTCCGGACGCATCGCCAACGAGCGCGCGATGGCGACGCGTTGTTGCTGGCCGCCGGAGAGCTCACCGGGGTAGCTGTCCTCCTTGCCCTCGAGCCGCACCTTGCGGATCAGCGCCCGCGCCCTCGCCTCGACCTCGTCCTTCGGCTCCTTGAGCACCAGCACCGGGGCCATCATCACGTTCTCGAGCGCGGTCTTGTGCGGGAAGAGGTTGTACTGCTGGAACACGATCCCGACCTTCTTTCGCAGCGCGAGCTTGTCGAGATGCGCGACGTTGACCTCCTGACCCTCGACCTTGATCGAGCCGGCGTCGAACGGCGTCAGGGCGTTCACGCAGCGGATCAGGGTCGACTTGCCCGAGCCCGACGGCCCGATGATGCACACCACCTCGCCCTTCATCACGTCGAACGAGATCCCTTTCAGCACCTCGAGCTTGCCGAAGGACTTGTGGACGTCGCGCAGCGCGACGATCGGCTGACTCGGATCCCATGCGGTCTCGACGATTGCGTTCATGTCGGAAGGCTCACAGCTTCACTGCGAATCGGCGCTCGAGTCGGATGGTCCAGCGCGCGATCGGATAGCAGTACGCGAAGAAGACGAGCAACGCGAAGCCGTAGAACGGCATCAGCAGCTCGGGATGATTGTCCTCCGCCTCCATCGCCTGCCGCGACAGGGTGACGATCTCCTCGACACCGAGCAGCGACACCAACGGTGTCGCCATGGTGAGAATCGCGTACCAGTTCATCCACGGCGGGATCATGCGCTTGAAGCACTGCGGCAAGATGATCCGCCACAGCGTCTGCCGGCGCGAGAAGGCCAGCGACTCGCTCGCCTCCCATTGCCCCGTCGGCACCGACTGGATGGCGCCGCGCACCACCTCCGAGACGTTGGCCATCACCGGCAGCGCGAGCCCCAGCACCGCCTTCATCCAGTCCGGGATGGGAACGATGGCGTCGCCGATGCGGATCTCGAACGGGAACGTCAGCATCACGATGAACAGCAGCACCAGCCACGGCGAGTTGCGGAAGGTCTGAGTGATCGCCCAGGCGGTGCGCCGCACCCAGGGTGACGGCGCGATCTGCCACAGCCCGAGCACCACCCCGGCGGCGGTGCCGATGGCCATGGTGACGAAGCTGATGAGGATGTTGAACGCGAAGCCGTCGCGCAGCAGGAACGGAATCCAACGCCACAGCGCCTCGAACGCGCGCGCGGTGGAGTAGCCCGATTGCGCGTGAGCGAGGAACGGCCACGCGGCGAGGAGCGCGGCGAGGCCGAGCAGCACCCACGGCGAGCGCGAGCCGAGCCAGCGGCTGAACGCGAGGTCGGCCGCGAGCCCCGCGCCGACGGGGCTGCAGCGGTGGAGCACCGGCAGGTCGGTCGTCGGGTCGCGGCCGATTCCCGGAATGGCGCGCGTGCGGATCACCGTCAGCCTCCGTAGCCCGGGATGCGCAGCCGCCGCTCCCAGCGGCTCATGCCCATCACCAGGATCCCGACCAGCACCACGTAGACGACGAACATCAGGACCATGCAGGCGTTCTGCGCCGTCGAGTAGTCGTTGTAGATGCTGACGAGCTGGTAGAGGAGCTCCGGCACCGCGATCACGATCGCCTGGGTGGTGGTCTTCACCAGATTGACGAGGTTGTTGTTCAGGGCCGGGAGACTGACCCGAAACGCGAGCGGGAGCAGGACGTAGCGGTAGATCTGCAGCCGACTCATGCCGAGGGAGTCCGCAGCCTCGACCGTCGACTCCGGCACCGCCTCGATCCCGGCGCGGAAGATCTCCACGTTGAAGGCGCCGGCGAAGAACGACAGCGAGATGACGGCCCAGCCGACGTTGGAGATGACCGGCACCTCGAGCCAGCCGTCGGGCGAGTAGGTCGGCGTGAACTGACCGAGCGCGAAGTAGAAGAACAGGAGCTGGATGAGCGGCGGGGTGTTACGAAAGAACTGGATGTAGCCCTGCACGAAGCGCCGCACCCAGGTCAGGTGGGAGCCTTGCAGCCACGCGCCGACCACCCCGATCACCACGCTGAAGAGCACGCACAGCACCGAGAGCTCGAGCGTCATGACCAGGCCCTCGCCGATGCGAGCCGCCTGGACCGGATCGTAGAGATAGATGAAGTTCCAGTGCGGATGGGTCTCCGCCAGGGCCCGGAAGTAATCCTGGATCGACTGCAGCATCGACTACCGGCTCACCGCTGCCCGATGACGTGCGCTCGGCGAATCCGACGCCACCGCGCGAGGCGCGGTCCGAGGTACGTCGGCCTCGGACCGCGTCGGCACGCGACGACCCGGGTCCTACTGCCCGCTGATCCAGTCCGCGAAACGCTCCTTCTGCTTCGCGAGATAGGCGGTCGGCTGGATGCCCCACTTCTTCTCGAGCTCGATCAGACGTCCCGACTGGTGCCAGTTGAACGTCATGCCCGACATGAAGTTGCCGAACACGCAGCCGAGCTCGGCCTTCGGCACCGCGAGCCCCCACGGATTGTCGTCCTCCGAGGCGAGCGGCATCTCGAACTCGCCGTAGTTGCCGGAGGCGAGGTCGGACATGATCGAGGAGTCGTCGTAGACCCAGGCGATGCACTTCTTGTCGCGCAGCGCCTGCTTGGCCTCGGCGTTGCCGGTGAAGGCGATGATCTTCGCGCCGTAGCGCTCGGAGACGATCTTGTTGTAGAACGCCCCCTGCTTGCCGCAGACCGGCTTGTCGCGCAGATCCTCCCAGCTCTTCAGCGCCAGCGCCTTCGGCGCCATCACGTTGGTGCCCGAGGTGTAGTAGTTCGGCTGGGTGATGCCGACGATCTGACGGCGATCGGGACGATCGGACATGGTCGCGATCATGAGGTCGATCTTCCCCTGCTCGAGGAACTGCATGCGGTTCGACGACTGCACCGGGACGACCTCGAGCTCGACGCCCATCGCCTCGGCGACGTCCTTCGCCATGTCGACCTCCATGCCGACGACCTCACCACTCTCGTTGCGGAAGCCCCAGGGCTTGTAGTCGGCCTTCACGCCGACGACGATCTTCCCGCGGCTCATCACCTTGTTCCAGACGTCGTTCGTGCAGGCCGCGGACGCGGTGCCGGACGCGGTGACACCGATCGCGAGCGACAGCGCGAGCACCGACAGACTTTGCTTCATCAGAGGTCTCCTCCAGAGATTCGTGTCTCGATCCGACGCCGTGCGTGCGTGAGCCTCGGGTGCGCCTCGAGCACCACGCAGGCGCCGGATCTCGGATTCACACGTCAGGGCGGGGTCGGCGTATCCTGCCAGCCGCACCGCCGCGCGGCAACTTGCGCCGCCCGGCACACCGCGTCGCGGCCTGCATCAGGAGCGTGGTACTCGACATGAGCGACGTCTTTCCGAGTCATGCGTCGGTGGTCGTGATCGGCGGCGGCGCGATGGGTTGCTCGACGCTCTACCATCTCGCGACCGGCGGTGTCGGTGACGCGATCCTGCTCGAGCGCAATCAGCTCACGTCGGGCACCACCTGGCACTCCGCGGCGCAGGTGCGCGCGTTGCGCTCGAGCCGCAACCTGACGGATCTCATCCGCTACAGCATCGAGCTCTACACCAGCCTGGAGGCGCGGACCGGTCAGGCCACCGGCTGGATCAGCAAGGGGTCGCTGTCGATCGCGACCAATCCCGATCGCCTCACCCACATCGCACGCCAGGCGTCCCTGGCACGAGCGTTCGGGCTGCGCGCGCGGACCATCGAGCCCGGCGAGGCGAAGGAGCGCTGGCCGTTGATGAATGCCGACGACGTGATCGGCGCGGTCTGGTCACCCGACGACGGGCGCGTCAGCCCGTCGGATCTCTGCGCCGCCCTCGCCAGGGGCGCACGCGCCGCCGGGGCCCGGATCTTCGAGGACACCGCGGTCACCGGCATCGCCACCCGAGGGGGTCGAGTGGTCGCGGTCGAGACCGCGCGTGGCACGGTCCGATGCGACGCCGTCGCGCTCTGCACCGGGCTGTGGAGCCGACGGGCGGCATCGTGGGCCGGAGTCGGCGCCCCGGTCTGGCCGTGTGAGCACTTCTACCTCCTCACCCGCCCGGTGCCGGGGGCCGAGCATCACCTGCCCACGCTGTCCGACCACGACGGGCATCTCTACATTCGCGACGAGTCCCAGGGGCTCCTGGTCGGTTGCTTCGAGCCGATGGGCAAGCCGCTCGATCCCGATTCCCTCGGCGAGGACTTCGCCTTTCGCCTGCTGCCCGAGGATTGGGAGCACTTCGAGCCGATGATGGCCAACGCCTTGCACCGGCTCCCGGTGCTGGAGACCGCCGAGGTGCGCATGCTCCTCAACGGTCCCGAGAGCTTCACTCCCGACGGCGCCTTCCTGCTCGGCGAGGCGGCGGAGACCCGCGGACTGTTCCTCGGCTGTGGCATGAACTCGGTCGGCGTGGCGAGCGCAGGCGGCGCCGGAATGGCGCTCGCGCACTGCATCGTCCACGGACACCTGCCGGCGGATCTTCGTGAGGTGGACCCCGCGCGCTTTCCCGACTGCCTGCAGTCGGTCGCCGCCCTCACCGAGCGGATCCCCGAGATCCTCGGCCGCCACTACGAGATCGCCTACCCGGCCCGCCAGCCGACTACCGCGCGTCACCTGCGCCGGGGGCCGCTGGATGAGCGGCATCGCGCGGCGCACGCGCACCTCGCGCAGGTCTACGGATTCGAGCGACCGCTCTACTTCGGCTGCACCGGGGAGCCGACCCCCACGTTCGGCCGACCAGTGTGGTTCGACGCGGTCGCCGAGGAGGTCGGGCATGCGCACCGGGGTGCCGCGGTCTTCGACCTCTCCACCTTCGGCAAGATTGCGGTGGAGGGCCCGGACGCGGAGCGCTTTCTCGACCGTGTCTGCACCAACGACATGCGCCGGCCGTCAGGGTGCGCGATCTACACCGCGATGCTGAACCCGCGTGGCGGCTTCGAGAGCGACCTGGTGGCGCTTCGACTGGACCACGAGCGCTACCGTCTCCACGTCGGCACCGCGGCGATCCGTCGCGATCTCGCCTGGCTGCGCCGGCACCTGGACGCCGACGAGCGGGTACGGATCACCGACGTGACCGAGGCCTACGCGGTGCTGGGGCTGATGGGCCCGGCGGCCGACCGCATCGCGACCGAGCTGGGCGCGACCGGCCTGCCGGCGCGGGCATACCGGCACGCGGAGGCGATGATCGCCGGCATCGACGTCCACGCCGCCCGAATCTCCTACGTCGGCGAGCCGGGGTGGGAGCTCACCTGCGCCGCCGACGACGCGGTCGCCCTCCACGACGCGCTGTGTGGAGCCGGCGCACGGCCCGCGGGGCTGCTGGCGCAGACCGCGATGCGGATCGAGAAGCGCCGCCTCGCGATCGGGCACGACCTCGACGGCGAGGTGACGCCGATCGAGGCCGGTCTCGAGCGAGCGGTCGAGTGGAGCCGCGACTTCGTCGGCCGCGACGCGCTGCTGCGACGGCGCGAGTCGGGCGCGTGCTCGCACATGGTCACGCTCGTGCTCGACGACCTGACGGCGGTGCCACTCGGCAACGAGCCGGTCTACCACGACGACGTCCTCGTCGGCCAGACGACCTCGGCCGCTTTCGGACATCGCGTGGGTCGACCGCTCGCGCTCGCATACCTGTCGAGCACGGTGCTCCCGAGCCCGGACGGGGCGGCGGTGACCATCGACATCGCGGGCGAGGCGGCCCACGCGGTCGCGAGGCTGGCGCCCGCGCTGTAGCGCGCCCCGATTCGGCCGCGCGCGGCCGAGCCGGCTCAGGGACCTGGCGTCGCGTGGTCGTCCGGGTGCAGGCCGCGCTCGCGGAGAAAGGCCTCGGCCACGTTGAAGGCATCGAGGGTCGCAGGGATCCCGCAGTAGGCGACGGTGTGCAGCAGCACCTCCTGGATTTCCTCCACGGTGCAGCCGTTGTTGAGCGCGCTGGCGAGATGCATGCGCAGCTCGTGGGGACGATTGAGCGCGGTCAGCATCGCGAGGCACAGCATGCTGCGCGTCTTGCGCGGCAGGCCGGGGCGGCTCCAGAGGGTGCCGAAGGCAGCCACCTCGGAGAACTCGCGCAAGGGGGCATTGAACGTGTTCGTTCGCGCATCGCGCTGGGCGAGATAGTCGTCGCCGAGCACCTCGGCCAGCACCTTTCGCCCGCGGGCCCGTACCTCGTCCATCACCGTCTCCTCCACCACGTCCGGGGTAGGGGTGATGATGGCAGCGATCACGCCGGCGGGCGAGGCTCGGGCGATGTCAGGTCTCGGCGGTGGACATGCCGCGCGGGCTCGCCGGACGCGCGAGCTCGGAGTACGCGAGGGTGAGCGCGGCGAGCGAGAACCAGGTGCAGGCGAACGCGAGCACGTCGAGCAGCAACGAGAACGGGTAGGCGATGCGCGCCGCGATCCAGGCGAGCGGCAGCGTGACCACGAACGGCACGGCGAACACGATGATCACCATCCGCCAGCCGTTGCCGCCCGACATCACCCATGCGCCGCCGATGTCCAGCGGGTGGTCGACGGCGGCGGCTGGCAGGATCAGGGCGATGCGCGACGGCACGTAGAGCAAGGGCGCGACCACGATCAGCCCGAGCACCGCGCCCGATCCCGCCCCGGCCGCGCCACTGGTCACGATCAGGTACGGAACCGCGGCCGCCATACCCACGATGCCGACCACGAAGGCCTTCGCGATGTAGCGCAGCTCCCGGCGTCCCCACGGCTGCAACACGCCGGAGGACACCCCACCGGGGCCGAGATAGATCACGCGATGGGTCGCCACTGCCAGCTTCGCCACCAGCGCGAGCTGGACCAGCATCAGGAGCAGAAGCTGGCTGCTCGCGCGGGCCGCCGCCGGATCCGGTGGCACGTTCGGATCGAGCTCGGCCGGCAGGGCGCTCTGCACGCTCTGCATCGCGATGCCGACGAGCACCAGTGCGGCGATGGGCAAGGCGGTCGCACGGAGCAGCGCCATGCGCCGCTCGATGACCAGCGCGAGGGCGGCGGCGAGCACCGCGCCCACCCGCAGCGGCGGCGATGCACGCTGAGGTGAGGTCACCGCGCGACCCCGCCCGACCGGCGTCTCCGCGCGCCTGTCATACCTCGGCCGCCGGCAGGGGGGTATGGCCACGAATCAGGTCCGATGCCTTCTCCGCGATCATCAGCGTCGATGCGTTGGTATTGGCCGACGGCATGGTCGGCATCACCGACGCGTCGACCACGCGCAGCCCTTCGAGCCCGTGCACACGCAGCTGGTCGTCGACCACCGACATCGGATCGGTGTCCGGCCCCATGCGGCACGTCCCCATGGGGTGGAACGCGGTGGTGCCGCGTTGGCGGGCGAAGTCGAGCATCTCGTCGTCGGACTCGACCTGCGGGCCGGGGAACTCCTCGCGGTCGTAGTAGCGCGAGAGCTCCGGCGTCTCGAGCAAGCGCCGTGCGAGCCGCACCCCGCCGACCACCACCCGCTGGTCCATCTCGTCGGCGAGGTAGTTCATCTGGATCTCGGGCGGCTGGAAGGGATCGGCGGAGCGCACGCGCACCCAGCCCCGGCTCTCCGGGCGCTGCTGCCACGCTGCCACCGTCATGCCGGGGAAGTCGTCGAGTTGCGACTGCACGCCTTCCTTGTAGCTCGCGGGGGTGAAGGTGAGCTGCAGATCGCTGTTCTGGACCCGCTCGTCGGAGCGCCAGAACACGTGGACCAGCGTCGGCTGCAGGGTGAGGATGCCCTTGCGGGCGACGAGGTACTTCGCAATCTCCACCCCGAGCTTGAGGCCACGCGAGCGCTCGTTGATGGTCTCGATGTTCTTCACCCGCGCGACCAGCCGAATCGGGTAGTGATCGCGAAGGTTCTCGCCGACGCCGGGCAGCGCATGGGCGACCGTGATCCCGCGCTCACCGAGCAGCTTCGGCGAGCCGATGCCGGAGAGCTGCAGGAGCTGGGGCGAGTTGATCGACCCGCCGCAGAGGATCACCTCGCGCCGCGCGCGCACCTCGCGCGACTGCCCGCCCTGTCGGTAGGCGACCCCGACCGCGCGCTTGCCGTCGAGCAGAACCCGCGCCGCGTGTGCCTCGGTGCGCACCTCGAGAGTGGAGTCGGCGCGGCGGCGCGCCGGATGCAGGAAGGCGCGCGCCGCGCTCATCCGACGCCCGCGGTGGACGCTGCGCTGGAAGTAACCGACGCCGTCCTGGGTGGCGCCGTTGTAGTCGGGGTTGCGCGGGATGCCGAGCCCGACCGCGCCGTCGATGAACGCCTCGCACAGCGGATGGCGCCACTCGAGGTCCTCGACCACGAATTGCCCATCGCGCCCGCGGAAGGTGTCGTCGCCGGGCCCGACCCGCCGCTCGCAGCGCTTGAAGTAGGGCAGCACCTCGGCGTAGCTCCAGCCGCGATTGCCCATCTGCGCCCAGACGTCGAAGTCCATGCGCTGGCCGCGGTTGTAGATGTGCCCGTTGATCGAGCTCGACCCGCCGAGCGTCTTGCCCCGCGGCTGCACCACCACCCGGCCGTTGGTCCCCTTGCTCGGCTCGGTCTGATACAGCCAGTTCACCCGCGGGTTGACCAGGGTGTACATGAAGCCGGCCGGGATGTGGATGAAGGGGTTGCGATCGGGCGGGCCGGCCTCGAGCACGCAGACCGTCGCGCGTCCGTCCTCGGTCAGTCGATTGGCCAGCACCGATCCGGCCGAGCCGGATCCCACGATCACGTAGTCGAACTCGTCACTCATCGCTCGTCGTCTTCGTTGCGGTTCTTGCACGCCGACCCGCCCACGGGATCTGGCGGGCGGGCATCCGGAGCGGGGCGCGCGGGCGGCGGCACATTAACACGGGCGAGCGAATCGGCCGACCACCGCGACCCGGTCAGGGAACGAGATCCGGGTCCTGCAACGTGGTGTCCTGACCGATCGGCGGGTTCGCCAGGGCATCGGCCAGCGACAGCGCCTCGCGCCACTGCTCCGGCGACCGCGGGCGGCCGTCGGAGCCGATCTGGTCGAGACCCCAGTAGATCTCGAGCCGATGGCCGTCCGGATCGCGGAACTCGACCGCGATCTGGCACCCGGCCCGACGCCGCCCCTCGAAGTCGATCGGGACGTCGCGGGCGCGCAGCAGGTCCCGGGCCCGAATCACCTCGTCGAGCGTGCCCACCTCGAAGGCGAGATGGTGGAGCTCGTCGCCGCGGACGGGACCAGTCGCGCCACCGACCAGGGCGACGCCGTGGTGATCGGTGTTGCAGCGCATGAACACCATGCCGCCCGGCATCATCGTGGGCGGGTACACGTCACTCACCTCGAGCCCGAGCAGCTCGGTGTAGAACCCGACCGATCGCTCGAGATCGGTGACTCGCAGCACCACGTGCCCGATGCGGGTGATGCGAAACGGCATGCCGACGGGGCGCCCGGCCTGGCGCAGCGCCTCGGCCCATTCGCCTCGCATCCCCTCGTGGTCGACGACGCCTCGCGCCATGACTTCCTCCCAGCGTGGTTCGTTCAGCCCTGGCGTAGCGCCCGGTTGGAGACGAAGGTGCCGCGCGCGGCGGAGATCACCCCGCGCGCGACGTAATCGCGGGTGACCGCGCCGCGTCGTGCGGCATGGGTCATCGGGTGGCGCCCGAAGGTCTCGCGCACCGCGAGATAGCGATCGATGGCTCGCGCCTCGAGCGCGTCGTCGCCCGCCGCCAGGCGGTCGGCGGTGACGCCGAGCTCCTCCAGTGCCTGCGCCACGGTGCCGACCACGTGGCCGGGTCGATTGACATGGTGATCGAGCAGCAGCGCGGCGCCGAGCTCGGAGGTGAGCAGCTCGGCCAGGGCATGCCCACCGAGCCGCGACTGCGCCCGGAAGTAGAACCCGTCGAGCCGTGCCACCGCGTGGCGCACCTGGACCGTTCGCACGTGCAGATCCGCCGCCGCCTGCACGAAGCGCAGCACCCAGGCGAGGTCGCGCAGTCGCTCCTTGCGCTCTGGTGTGTCGAGCCGTTGGCCGTCCAGGCTCAAGAAACCGGTGGTCCCGTCGCTGCCCGCGACGCCGAGGCCGAAGCGGCCGAGGTAGTGCGCGAAGACGTCCGGGAACTCGCGCTCGAGGACCGCGAGGAGCGCCGCCAGCTCACCACGCTCGGCCCCGGTGCCCGCGGTCCACTGGAACATGCCGAAGCTCAGGAACGCGTCGTCCCAGGTGTTGATGGCGTCGAGATTGCCCTCGTTCTCGGCCGTCGCCAACATCACCGCGACCTCGGAGCGGCTCAAGCTCGCGGCCTCGAGATCACCCGGTCGCGCGGCGATGAAGGCCTCCGGCTGGAGCAGCCCGTGGCGCGAGAGCCCCTTGCGGAAGGTGCGCCCGAGGTGGATGCGCTGGCCGCTCGTCGCGTCGAGGGCGAACACGTCCCGGCCCTCGACGGAGAAGGTCACGGTCTGCGTGCCCGAGGGCGGCGGCACCGGATGCACCACCGCCGGCACCACCACCGGCTCGGTCGACGGGATGAGGAGCTTCTGCCCGACGCGCAGCCGGTCCGGATTGGTGAGGCGGTTGACCTCGGCGATGACGCTCCACTTCCCGGCCGAGCCCAGCAGCCGCTCGGCGATGCGCGACAGCGTGTCGCCCGACTTCACCACGTACTCGGTCGTCATTCCCGGACCTCCTGTGGTCGTGGCGGCCGGCGAGGGTCAGGGCAGGTCGCGTGCGCCGAGGATCCGCAGCGCCGCACAGGCCGCGCCGTAGCCGTTGTCGATGTTCACCACCGTCACCCCCGGCGAGCACGAGGCGAGCGCCGCGTGGAGCGCGCTGTGCCCACCGGCGGCGACGCCGTAACCGGTCGAGGTCGGCACCGCGATCACCGCGCCCGGCAACAGCCCGCCGATGACGCTCGGCAGCGCCGCGTCCATCCCCGCCACCGCGATCACCACCGACAGCTCGCGCAGCGTCTCGACCCGCTCCATCAGCCGCCACAGGCCGGCGACGCCGACGTCGTTCACCAGCGTCGGCTCGACGCCGTAGTACTGCAGCGTGCGCGCCGCCTCGCGCGCGATCGGGGTGTCGGAGGTGCCCGCGGTGACGATGCCCACCCGGCCCGCGCCCGACGTCGGCGGCGTGGCGCCGAGCCAGGCAGTGGCCGAGATCGGGTCGTAGTCGAGGTGCGGGTGGAGATCGGCGCCGAGCGCCGCGTGCTTGGTCGCCTCGAGTCGCGTGAGCAGAAGGCGCGCGCCGCGATCGTGGGCGTGGCGCACTATCGCCTCGATCTGCCCCGCGCTCTTGGCCAGGCAGTAGATCGCCTCGTCGAAGCCGAGCCGCTCGGTGCGCTGGTGGTCCGGCGTGAAATCGTTGTGCTCAGACATGCTCTGGCCCGCGCAGGAAGGCGCTCCCCATCCGGTAGGGCTCGACCCGGACCGGGGCGCTGCGCTCCGGGAAGCATCGAGCCACCGCGTCCCCGACCGCGCCGAGGGCGCTCGCATCGAGCCCGGCGAGCGCGGCCGGATCGAGCTCGACCACCACCGCGTCGCGGCGTACCCGGCAGCGCACCGTCGCCGCGCCGGTGAGTCGGGCGACCTGCTTCTCGGCACTGTCGATCGCGCGCAGCAGCCGCGGATCGATGGCGATGCCGGTCTCCATCCGGCTCGACAGGCACGGCGCCGCCGGCAGCTCGGCGAGGTCGTCGAGGGCGAGCGCGCGCGCGATGGCGCGCACCGTCGCCTTGTCGATCTCCGCCTCCACGAAGGGGTGGCGTACCCCGTGCTCGCGGGCGGCGGCGAGCCCGGGGCGCCAGTCCCCGAGATCGTCGAGATTGGTGCCCGAGACCAGCGTCTCGGCCGAGCGCGCGGCCATCGTGCCGTAGAGATTGGTCTTGCAGAAGTAGCAGCGATTGGCCGGGTTGGCGACGTAGCGCGGGTCCGCCATCTCCCCGGCGTCGATCTCCTCCAGCCGCCAGCCCTCGCGCGCGGCGTGACGGCGCACCCGGACGGTGGCATCGCTCGGGACCGCGGCGGAGACCGCGTGCAGCATCCGCGCCTCGACCCCCTCGGTGCGATGGGCGAGGGCAGCCAGCGTCATGCTGTCGACGCCGCCGCTCACCGCCACCACCACTCGGCCGATGTCGCGCAGCACCGCGCGCAGCCGGTCGGCTGCCACCGCGGTCGCCTCCGGCACGACGTCGGCAGCGCCGGTCACGACGCCGCCTCGTCCTCGGCCCGCCGACGCATGCGCTGACGCGCGGCGTGGTCGGCGTCGAGCCGGCCCAGATCGTCGATCGCGACCTTGCTGGTCCACTGACCGTCGGGGCGACGAGCGCGCTTGACGCGAAGCGACGCGCCGTCCACCGACACCGTCGGCTCCTCGCGGGCGAGGACGCGGCGGGCGACG
The DNA here is from genome assembly GCA_024234875.1 of Ectothiorhodospiraceae bacterium. GTDB lineage: Bacteria > Pseudomonadota > Gammaproteobacteria > HK1 > HK1 > JACKNM01. Next base: position 107,345 of record JACKNM010000013.1, read on the forward strand.
CGCTCGACCCGTACCCCGAGCGTGGTGGTCTCGGCGAGACAGCGGCGGACCAGGGCGTCCTCGGCCGCCGGCGCGGCGAGCACCTGGACGTGGACCGCGATGCGTCCCTTCTTGCCGGTCACCGGCCACTGCGAGACGTCGAGGCAGCCGGCGGTGGTGCGGATGCGGTCGAGCGCGAGCGCGAGATCCTCGCCGGTCTGGTCGTCGACCTCGAAGGCGAGACGCGAGACCGTGTCGGTGGCGATGGCGTCGGCATCGGCTCCCGTCTCCAGCACCAGGGCGCGCAGGATGTTGCTCATCCCGGGGAAGACCTTGGTGCCGAAGCCGATGCCGCTCGCGCGCAACCGCATCGGGCCGGCGGCGGGCTCGAAGCGCGGCGCCAGATGACGGATGATCGCGGCCCCGGTCGGGGTCACGCGCTCGCCGGGGTGATCGTCGCGGACGAGCGTCATTCCCTCCATGAGCAGCGCGGTGGCGGGCGCCGGCACCGGTAGCCGGCCGTGGGCGGTGTGGACGTGCCCGCTACCCATCGGCAGGGGGCCGCTCGACCAGGTGGCGCCGTCGAGCCGGTCGGCGATCCAGGCGGCGCACACGACGTCCGCGATGGAGTCCCAGGCGCCGACCTCGTGGAAGGCGACCTCGGCCGGATCGACACCGTGGACCCGCCCCTCGGCCTCGGCCAGCAGGCGGAAGATGTCGATCGCCCGGCTCCGGCACCCGAGCGGCAGGTCGGCCGCCTCGAGGATGGCGCGCACCTCACGCCAGGTGCGGTGATGGTGGTGGTGCCCGTCGGCGCCGTGGTCGTGATGGTGATGGTCGTGCGCGTCGTCGTGGTGATGATGGTCGTGATCGTGATGGTGGTGGTGATGCGCGTGCCGATGGTGGCCATCAGCGGGCTCCGACGCGCCTTCACCCTCGGGCCCCGGGATCACCACCAGACGAGAACCGGTCAACGTCTGGTCGTGGTGAGCACGCAGCTCGACCCGGGCGTAGCGGTCGATCCCGGCCCGCGCGAGCGCCGCCGGCAGCTCGGCCGCGAGCGCGGGGAATGCGTCGAGCAACGCGGCGGCGAACATGTCGCCGGCGACGCCACCGACCGGGTCCAGATGGATATGCATGACCGGCATTGTAGATGAGGGCGCGACGGGTGCGGATCGCGAGACGCGAGTCGACGTGGCGCCGATGATCGCGAGCGACGCGGCTCCGGCGCGCATCGACGCGGCGGCAGCGAGACGGGGGGCGAGGTGAGCGGGCAGCCGGGACTGATCCGGGTGATGGTGGTGGTCGGCGCCTACCTCGCCGCGGTCAACATCCACCGCAGCGGCGGCGCGGTGATCGCGAACGGTCTGGCCGATGCGCACGGCTTCAGCCCGGCCGATCTGGGCACCATCACCGGGGCGATGTTTCTCGCCGCGGCGGTCATGCAGATCCCGTTCGGGCTGCTCTACGACCGCTACGGGCCGCGCCAAACCCTGGCCGGGATGGGTCTGATCGGCACCGTCGGCATCGTGATCTTCGCCCTCGGCGAGACCGTGCCGGCCCTGTTCCTCGGCCGCTTCCTGACTGGCGTCGGACAGGCCGGGGTGGTGACCGGGGTGTTCCTGCTCTCGATGGCGTGGGCGCGACCCGAGCGCACCGCCACCGTCGCCGCCACCACCATCGGCGCCGCCGGCGGCGTCGGCGGGCTTCTAGCCACCACCCCGCTCGCGCTCGCCCTCACCCACCACGGTTTCGCCGTGACCTTCGGCATCATCGCCGCGCTCAACCTCGCGCTGGTGGCGCTGATCCAGGTCGCGGCGCGCGACGCGCCGGCCGCGGCCGAGACGCCCGACACCCCGCCACGTCGCCCGGAGACGCTCCGGCAGAGCCTGCGTGGACTGTGGTCGGTCGCGACCGACCGCCGGCTGTGGGGCATCTTCGCCATGGGGTCCTGCTTCGCCGCGCCGTACGCGGCCATCGGCGGGCTGTGGGCCGGCCCCTACCTGGTCACCGTGCACCAGCTGTCCACCACCGAGGCGAGCTACGTCCTGCTCGCGATGACCGTGACCTACAACCTCGGCACCTTCCTCTACGGCCCGATGGACCGCGTCTTCGACTCGCGCAAGCGGGTGGTGCTCGGCGGCGCGTGGATCATGGCGGGGCTGCTCGGCGCGCTGGCCCTGCTGGACCCGGCGCCGATGCCGGTCGCGGTCGCGCTGCTGGTGGCGTTTCCGTTGTTCGCGTCGTACTTCGTCACCCTGGTCACCCACTGCCGCGCCTTCGTCCCGGCGAGCTTTGCCGGGCGGGCGGTCGCCTGCGTGAACCTCTTCGGAATCTCCGGGATCTTCGTCCTGCAGGCAGGGACCGGTGTGGTGATCGAGGCGGTGGCCGACGCCGGCGCCGACCCCGCGCTCGGCTTCCGTCTCACCTTCGGCCTGGTGGCGGCGCTGCTGGTGGCGGTGTCGGTGCCCTATCTGGCCAGGGTCCCGGACGTGCGCCCGAGCGAGGCGGCCGGCCCCGCCGGGCGCTGACGCGGTCAGAAGCAGACGAGCGCGAATCCAGCCACGCCGTCCCCGGCCGGAAAGCACGTCTCGCGGTCGTCGAGCGTGTCGCAGACGTCCCCACGCCCGTCACCGTCGACGTCGGCCTGGCCGGTGTTGACCACCAGCGGACAGTTGTCGGCCGTGTCGGCGACGCCGTCGTCGTCGTCGTCCTCGTCGATGACCAGCGGCGACGCATCGCGCACCGCCTGCGAGGCGTCGGCGTTGTAGTCGTCCGGCATGCCGTCGCCGTCGGTGTCGACCGAGGCCGCGGGGTCGAGCGGGAAGGCGTCGGTGGCGTCGAGCACGCCGTCGAGGTCGGAGTCGAACCGCGCGTCGAGCACCAAGGTGTCGACCCGCGGGGTGCGCGCGGGCGAGCGCGACGCGAGCTCGACCTTCCAACCGAGCGCGCGCCGATAGTCGTAAGGACGGAACGGCACGCCCGGCCGCGCCAGAAACCATTCGCTGCCGGGAAACGACGTGGTGCTGAGCGACCAGTAGAGCGCGGCGTTCGGCGGCTCGCTGGTCTCGGCGGTCAGCACGACGCTGTGCAGGTTCGGCGGGAGGCCGAAGTTCCAGCGACCCTGTGCGGCGCCGCGCGCGGTGTCGAACGGGCGCGCGAGGTGGAGCCGCGCCACGCCGTCGGCGCCGGCGGTGACCACGTCGGCCACGCCGTCGCGGTCGAGGTCACCGGTCGCGACGGCACGCGCCCCCGCGCCCGCCTCTGGCAGGTCGACCGCCTCGACGCCCGCGAACGGCGCCGCGGTGCTGTTGTTGAGATAGAGACGCGTGGGCGCGCCGGCGTTGGTGGCGAGGAGGTCGAGGTCGCCGTCGAGGTCGACGTCGACGAGCGCGAGCCCGGTGGTCGGGTCGGCTGTGGAGCCGACGTCAACGCCCTGCGCGCCCGCGAACGGCGCCGTGCCGCCGCCGTTCAGATACAGCCGAATCGGCGCACCGTCGTTGCCGGCGACCAGGTCGAGGTCGCCGTCACCGTCGACGTCGCCCGCCGTGAGCGCGAGGGTGGGCACGGTGTCGTTGGAAAGCGCGGTGCCCGGCGCCGCGAACGGATCGGCGCCACCGTCGTTGCGGTGATAGAGGTTCGTCTCGCCGACACCGGCGCTGGCCGCGACGAGGTCGAGGTCGCCGTCGCGGTCGAGGTCGGCGAGCACCAGCGCGCGGGTGTGCCTGGCCGCGGTCCCGATGTCGACGCCGGCGCCCGCGAACGGGTCGCCCGAGCCGTCGTTGCGATGCAGGCGGCTCGGCGCGCCGTCGAGGCCGAGGATCAGGTCGAGATCGCCGTCGCCGTCGATGTCGCCCAGGACGGCGGAGGTCGCCGGCACCGAGCCGATCGGCGTCCCCGCGGCGGCGAAGGGGTCGGCGCCACCGGCATTGCGGTGGAATCGCGGCGCGACGGCCTCGCCGATGGTGACGAGGTCGAGGCGACCGTCACCGTCGACGTCCCCCGCGACCACCGCGAGCAAGGCGTCCTGACCGGTGCCGACCGCGCTCGCGGTGGCGGCACCGGCGATCGGCGCGAAACGGCCGTCGCCGCGGTGGAGGAGCGCGCCACCCTGGCCGACGGTCACGATGTCCGGTGCACCGTCGCGGTCGAGGTCCGCGACCGCCACCCCGCGCACACCGGCCGCACCGAGCGTGCCCGTCGCGATCCCGACGAAGGCCCGCCGCGCGCCCGCATTCAGGTACACCTCGTTGGAGACGCTGGCCGAGTCGCGCCCGACGACCACGTCGAGATGGCCGTCGCGGTCGACGTCGATCAGCTCGACCGCGCGCACCGGGCCGGCATCGTCGACGATCGTCTGCGCGACCGCGCCGGCGAACGGCTCCGGGCCACCGTTGCCCGGCAGGTTCACCAGCGGCCCGTCCGAGCGCGCGACGACCAGGTCGAGGTCGCCGTCGCGGTCGGTGTCACCGAGTCGCACCGCCACCAGATCCGCCACCTCGGTGGTGATCGCGACACCCACCGCCCCGGCGAACGGGTCCGGGCCCGCGCCGGCCGCGTACCAGCGCACCGCGCCGCCGTCCGCGTTGCCGGCGACGACGTCGAGTCGGCCGTCACGGTTCACGTCACCGACCGCGATGGATCGGGTCAGCTCGGCCTCGGGGCCGATGTCGGTGCCGACGACGCCGGCGAAGGGGTCGCCGGTACCGTTGTTCAGGTAGAGACGATTGCGCTGACCGGCATTGCCGGCGATGACGTCGAGCCGGCCGTCGCGGTTCACGTCGGCGAGCGCGATCGCGAGCGTGTCGTCGGTATCGATGCCGATGTCACGCCCGAGCGCGCCCGCGAAGGGAGTGGCGCCGCCGTCGTTCAGGTACAGACGATTGCGGCCACCCTGCTCCACCGCCACCACGGCATCGAAATCGCCGTCACCGTCGACGTCGCCGAGCGCGATCGAGCGAGACAGGAGCACGTCGGCGCCGATGCCGAGCGGCGGCGCAGAATCGAACGGTGCGCCTGCGCCGTCGTTCGGATACCACGCGAGGCTCGGGCTCGCGCCGTAGCGCAGCACCACCAGGTCTGGCCTGCCGTCTTGGTCGAGATCCCCGAGCGCCAGGGCCGAGACCGGCCAGGCGTCACCGGCGAGATCGACGCCCGCCACCCCGGCGAACGGGTCCGTGCCCGGCTGGCCGGCAAACAGCCGCGAGCGTTGCGCGGAATGGTTGCCACTCACGACGTCGATGTCACCGTCGCCATCGACGTCGCCGGTCGCGAGCGCGATGGTGGCGCGGGCCGACGTGCCGATACTCGCGACCACCGCCCGCGTGAACGGGTTGTCGGTGCCATGGTTGAGGTAGACGCGATCCATCTCGGACCCGCCGGCGACCACGACATCCAGATCGCCGTCGCGGTCCAGGTCATCGAGCGCCACCGCGCGAGAATCGACGCCATCGACGGTCAGAACCTCGCCGACCGCCGACGCGAACGGCGCCGGCGTCCCGTCGTTGCGATAGAGCCGGTCCGGCCCGCCCGCGATGGCGGCCACCACGTCGAAATCGCCGTCGCCGTCGACGTCGCCGACCGCGACCGACACCGTGTCGAGGGCGTCGGTCCCGATCGCCGCGCCGGTCCCGGCGAAGACCGTGTTGCCTCCTTGATTCAGGAACAGGAGGTCCGGCAGCCCGAAGCGCCCGACCACCAGATCGACCCGGCCGTCGCCGTCCATGTCGCCGATCGCGATCGCGCGCGCATCGCCGAGCGCCGTGCCCACCTCGGTGCCGGCGGTGTGCGCGAACGGCGCGGCCGAGCCGTCGCCGAGGAAGACCCGCACCCCCTCGTCGGCGAGCACCACCAGATCCTCGTCTCCGTCGTCGTCGAGGTCCGCGAGCGCGAACGCCCGGGTCGCGAGGACGCCGCCGGTCAACGGCTCCGGCGTCGCCCCCGCGAACGGCGACGCGGTGCCATCGTTGCGGTAGAGGCGGTCGGGCGCATCGGCGTTGCCGACCAGGAGGTCGAGATCCCCGTCGCCATCGACGTCGAGAAGGGCGACCGCACGCGTGTCGTCGGTCTCGACACCGACGTCGGTGCCGATGGTCGACGCCGACCAGCCCCCGCCGCTGTCGCCGACGTACAAGCGATTGCGCTGGCCACGATTCCCGGCCACCACATCGGGGCGACCATCACCGTCGACGTCGCCCACCGCCAGCGCCACGGTGTCCATGACGTCGGTCGAGATCGGATGGACGAGAAACGCCAAGTCGAACAGGAAGATACCGGCGCTCAAATGCCAGCGCAGACCGCCACCTTCGACCGCCGCCACGAGGTCGGACTGACCATCCTGCGTCACGTCGGCGAGCACGATCGCGCGCGCACCGGGCGGCCCCGCCGCACCGGCCCCTGCTCGGTTCCGACCCCGAGCGCGTCGTAGCGCAGGCGCCGCCAGGAAGCTCGAGCACCGGACCTGGGTCGACCAGGCGGCGGTGGTGGTGGGTGTCGAGCGACCGCTCGTGTCGGTGAAGGTCTCGACGAGGGTGAAGTCCGCGGCGAGCGCGACGGCGAGCCCGATTCCGACCGCCGCAAGACCGACCGCGGCGCGGGCGGTCCACCGGCCCGACCCCGATGCGCGCGCCGAGCGACTTCGCGTACTCGTTCCATGAGCCCGATTCCTCCTGAGGTCCGCTCTCGCCGTAGCTGGGCCTCGACGATCTGAGCCGCGAGGGGACCCGCGTCAAGAAAAACCTTGCGCACCGGAATCGACTTCCTGATGGCGACGGCCACCCCGAGCTACACTGCGCCCTCCCCAACCGACGACCACCCGATGTCCACCACCGAAGCCGCCATCGGCGCGCCTGCGAACGGCACCAAGGTGATCGGCCTCATCAGCGCCGGTCACTTCTACAGCCACTTCTTCACCCTGCTGCTGCCGCCGCTGTTCCCGCTGCTGCACGGGGTCTACGGGGTGAGCTACACCGCGCTCGGGCTCGCGGTCAGCGTCTACAGCATCACCACCGGGCTGCTGCAGGCGCCCATGGGATTCATGGTCGACCGCCACGGGGCGCGGCGGATCCTGCTGGCCGGACTGCTGGTGGAGTCGGTCGCGTTCGCGCTGATCGGGGTGTTTCCCGTCTACGGCGCGCTGGTCGCGCTGATGGCGGTCGCGGGCGCGGCGGATTCCGTCGTCCATCCGGCCGACTACACCATCCTCAGCGCCTCGGTCGACCGCGCGCGCATGGGCCGCGCGTTCTCCATCCACACCTTCGCGGGCTTCGCGGGCTCTGCCGTGGCGCCATTCACGGTGCTCGCGCTCACCGCCGCCTTCGGCTGGCAGGCCGCGCTCACCGCCTGTGGGCTGGCCGGGGTCGCGGTGGTCGGGGTGATGTGGCTGCAATCGGATCTGCTGCGCGACCGCGAGACGGCGGAGGCGGATGCACGCGGGGCCCGCGCCGGCGGCGGCGGAGTGCGGCTCCTGCTCACCCTTCCCATCGTGATGGCGCTGCTGTTCTACGTCGGCATCTCGATCACCGGCCGCGGGGTGAGCGAGTTCGGCGTCACCTCGCTACACCTGCTCCACGGCATCGACCTCACCCGCGCCGGCGCGGTGGTCTCGGCCTATCTGTTCTCGATGCCGATCGGGGTGCTGATCGGCGGGGTGATCGCGGACCGCGTGAGCCGGCACGACGTGGTGGCGGCGTCATGCTTCGTGATCGTCGGCGGCTGTGTGATCGCCATCGGCTCGCTGGACCTCGACCTCACCGCGGTGATGGCGCTGCTTGTCGTCGCCGGGCTCGCCAACGGCATCGTGGCGCCGTCGCGCGACATGCTGGTCCGCCGTGTCACCCCACCCGGTCAGACCGGGAAGGTATTCGGCTTCGTCTCCACCGGCTTCAACATCGGCGGCACGGTCGGCCCCGTGACCTATGGCTGGATCCTCGACCACGTCGACCCGCGCGCGGTGTTCTGGTTGGCCGGCACGATGGCGCTGCTGACCATGCTGACGGTGCTCGAGACCGGGCGGCGGGGGCGGTCAGCGGCGCCGGGCTGAGGGATGTCGTACCTCCTCTACGGCTGCCGGCGCTCGGGGTCGCTCGCAGTGGAGCTCGCGCTGGCCGAGATCGGCGCACCCCACACCGTGCACGACGTCGACCTCGAGGCCGAGGCCCAACGCAGCGCCGACTACGCGGCGGTGAACCCCCGGCGCAAGGTCCCGGCGCTGGTGACACCGGCCGGTGAGACCCTGACCGAGTCGGCGGCGATCCTGCTCACCCTCGACGAGCGCCACCCCGAGGCCGCGCTGCTGCCGGCGCGCGGATCGGCCGAGCGCGCGCAGGCATTACGAGCGCTGCTCCTCGTCGCCACCGAGATCTATCCGCTGGTCGAGATCAACGACTATCCCGAGCGTTTCTCGCCACGTCCGGAGGACGCGCCCGCGGTGCGCGAGCGTGCCCGCGAGCACTGGCGCGAGCGCTGGCTGCTGGTCGAGGCGATGATTCGCGGCGAGCCCTTCCTGCTCCCGGGCGGCTTCTGCGTGGTCGACGCCTACATCGCGGTGGTGAGCCGGTGGGCACAGCAAGACGCCTGGCGCCGGCGTTACCTGCCGCGGGTCGAGCGCCTGACCGCGGCGGTCGCCGCGCGCCCGCGGTGCGCGCCGATCTGGCAACGCCATCGACCGGACGACACGCCCGCGCGATTCTCGTAGCCCATACTGCGGCGGTCGAGCGCGTCGGGCCGACATCGTTACCGTGCACGGCCGCCGCCCACCGCCGCCCGAGAGTTCCAGGAGGTCGAGATGTCCACCGAGTTTCCCGCCGCCAGCGAGCACCCGGTCAAGGCGCGCATGCGCGCAGGAAGCGCCGCGCTCGGCATGATCGCGCGCCTCTCGCGCTCGGGCGACATCGCCCGCATCGCCAAGAGCACCGGTCACGACTTCGTCTTCGTCGACGGTCAGCACTCGCTGTTCTCGCTCGAGACCATCGGCCACATCGCGCAGGCGGCGCTCGGCTGCGGCATCGCACCGCTGGTGCGGGTGCGCTCACCGCGCGACCCCGACGTCGCGCTGCTGCTCGACAACGGGGTCACCGGCATCGTCTTCCCCGACGTGGCGACGGTCGACGACGCCCGCGCCGCGGTCGAGGCCTGCCGCTACCCGCCGCTCGGCAAGCGCTCGGTGTGCGGCGCGTGGCCGCACTTCGACTTCCGACCGACGCCGATGGCCGACGCCATCGCGCGGCTCGACGAGCACTGTCTGGTGGTGTGCATGATCGAGACTCGCGCAGGCGTCGAGAACGTGGAGTCGATCGCCGCCGTCGACGGCATCGACGTGCTGCACGTCGGCACCAACGACCTCCTCACCGACATGGGCAAGCCGGGTCGGTTCGGCGATCCCGAGATCATGGACGCGATCGCCCGCGTGATCGCCGCCGCGACGGCCAACGGCAAGCACGCCGGCATCGGTGGCGACCGCAACATCGAGCGCCAGCGCGACTACGTGCGCCAGGGCGCACGCTTCCTCACCACCCAGACCGACATCGGCTTCCTGATGGCAGAGGCGAGTCGGGTCACCGCGGCGTTGCGCGAGTCCGGCTGAGGCGGGACCACGCGCGCCGGGGTCGTGCCTCCTTCCCCCGGACTGCGCTTGCGCCTGGTCCGGGCAGCGGCGGCGGCCGGGCCGCGAGGTCTTCCCGGAACCACGCCGCACCGCCTGCGGAACCGGTGCCGAGTGGGGGCCCTGACCCAACTCCGCAGGGTGATTTCACCCAGACTCGGGCATTCCAACCCACCGATCGGCCCCCAGCGCCTTCCGCCAACGGCGAGTCCGGCCAGCCGCGACCGGTGGCACGCGCCTTGCTGATACCAATGTCGACGCGACACGCCGGACGCCCCTGATCCCATCGGGCAGCGCCCGCCCGGCGCGGCAGCTCGACGGTGCACGACCTGCAACCCACCACCGATTCACCACCTGGGAGAGTCCCGATGAAGTTCTCCACCGCAGTCCTCGGTCTCGCCGCCGCAACCCTGGTCGCCACGACCGCGCCAGCCCAGACCGTGCACATGCGCGGCAAGGTCGAGGACGGGGAGGGCGTCTGCTACTACTGTCCGGGCTTCGACTGGGTGCTGGATTGCTCCGACGTTCCGATCACGAGCACCGCGCACAATCTCGGCGCCTTCCTCGGCGAGTACGTCGATCTCGTCGGCGTGTGGAACGGCTCGCTCGACAAGCCGATCGTCGAGGTCACCGAGATCGCCGTGGTGCCGGAGGCGATCTCCATCGGCGGTGGCGCCGCGGTCGGTGGGTCGCTCGACATCACCGTGAAGGGGGAGCCCGGCGACGTCGCGGTGGTCCTCGGCTCACTCGGGTCCGGATTCATCCCCCTCGCGCCGAGCGGGGAGGTCCTCCAGATCGCGCCCCAGGGCGCCTTCTTGCTCGGCCTCGACGTGATCGGCGGCGACGGGGAGGCGAACGTGGAGGTGCCCCTGAGCAATCCAGCCGCAATCGGCGTGGAGGTGCGCACCCAGGCCATCGTCTACCACCGCTCCGGGGCACCCGCGACCCTCACCCACACCGACTGCAAGGTCATTCAATGACCGCGAGCCACGACGTGGCGAGGGAGGCGTGCGGCCCGGCCCGGGCCCGCGCCTCCTTCAATCCCCCGCCTCGCCCTTCGCGCGACGCATCGCGGGGAGGATCATCACCGCCAGGATCAACGCGGTGGCGACGAGGAAGGCGAGGCTGATCGGGCGCTCGACGAAGACCGCCGGGTCGCCGCGCGAGATGATCAGTGCGCGGCGAAGGTTCTCCTCCATCAACGGACCGAGCACGTAACCGAGGATGAGCGGCGCCGGCGGGCACTCGAGCTTGGCCAGCACGTAACCGAGCACACCCATGCCGGCGCAGAGGTAGACGTCGACCGGGCTGTTGTTGAGGCTGTAGTTGCCGAGCGCGCAGAACATCACGATCGACGGGAACAGCCACCGATACGGCACCGTCAGCAGCCGCACCCACAAGCCCACCATCGGCAGGTTGAGCGCGACCAGCATGGCGTTTCCGATCCACATGCTGGCGATGAGCCCCCAGAACAGCTCGGGGTTGGACGACATCACCTGCGGCCCCGGCTGGATGCCCTGGATGATCAGGGCCCCGAGCACCAGCGCCATGGTCGCGCTGCCCGGGATACCGAGGGTGAGGGTCGGGATGAACGCGGTCTGCGCCGCCGCGTTGTTCGATGCCTCGGGCGCCGCCACGCCCTCGATCGCCCCGCGACCGAATCGATCGGGATCGCGGGCGATCTTCTTCTCCAGCATGTAGGCGGAGAAGGCCGAGATCGACGGCCCGGTGCCCGGCAACATGCCGAAGAACGCGCCGACACCGGTGCCGCGGATGATCGGCTTGATCGACGCCACGAGCTCTTCCCGGCTCGGCATCAGGCGCCCGACCTCGCGCGAGAACACCTCGCGCGACTCACGATGCTCGAGGTTGGTGACGATCTCCGCCACCGCGAAGATGCCGACCGCCATCACCGTGAAACCGATGCCGTCGGTGAGCTCCAGCACGTCGAAGGTGAAGCGGTCGATGCCGCTGTTCACGTCGGCGCCGACCAGGCCGACGAGAAGCCCGAGCACCACCATCGCCAGCGACTTCACCATGTCGCCATGGGCGAGCACCGCGGCCGAGACCAGCCCCATCAGCATCAGCGAGAAGTACTCGGCGGCACCGAACTCGAGCGCCCACTCTCCGAGCAGCGGCCCGAATGTCGCGATGAGCAGGGTGCCCACGCAGCCGGCGAAGAACGAGCCGATGGCCGAGATCGCGAGCGCCGGACCGGCACGGCCCTTGCGCGCCATCTGGTAGCCGTCGATGCAGGTGACGACGGAGGCGGTCTCACCCGGAAGGTTGACCAGGATGGCGGTGGTCGAGCCACCGTACTGGGCGCCGTAGTAGATGCCCGCCAGCATGATGAGGGCTGCGGTCGGGTCCAGCCCGAACGTGATCGGCAACAACATCGCGATGGTGACCAGCGGCCCGACGCCCGGCAGCACCCCGATCAACGTGCCGAGGGTCACACCGAGCAGGCAGTAGGCCAGGTTGGTCAGCGACAGCGCGACCCCGAAGCCCATGGCGAGGTTCTCGAGCACGGTCCGCGCTCAGCCAGGGACGACGAACAGGCGATAGGGGAGACCCAACCCCCACACGAACACTGCAGTGGCCATCAGGCACATCACCGCCGTCAGCACCACGACCTCGCGCATACGGAACTCGTGACCGGCCCAGGCGCTGGTCACGAACAGCACCACCAGCGCCGGAATCATCCCGGCGCGCTCCATCAGGTAACCGAACGCCGTGATGGCGACGACCAGCAGCGCGAGCGGCGCCCACCCCCAGCGGCCGTGGACCGGGTCGCGCGAGACCAACCCACGAGCCAGGGTGACCAGCCCGAACAGCATCAACACCACCGCCAGCACGCGCGGGAAGAATCCGGGCCCCATGCGCGCGACGGTACCGAAGGAGTAATCGAGCGCGGTGTAGAAGGCGATGCCCCCGACGAACAGGAACAGCAGGCCGGCGAGAACGTCCTTGCTCTGCAGCGCGGGCGTGCGCATCACCAACCCCGTCCGCGACACCGTGCCGCGGACGCGGCGCAGACGAGGCAAGGAAAGGGTCCGCTGATGGGCATGTCGGTCATCGGATCGTGAGGTGTGGGCCGGCGAGGTGGGCGGACCGCGCCGGCGCGCGGGAACCGCGATCCGCCACCGGGACGAGCCGCCGCCGCGGGTGGCGACGGCATCGCGGTCAGTGGTCGACGCCCGACGACGCGCGCCGGACGTCGACCGACGGGATCAATTGGGCTCGATGCCGGCGTCCTTGACCACCTTCGCCCACTTCTCCATCTCCGCGGTCATGAAGGCCGCGAACTCGGCGGGATTCATCTTCATCGCGGCCGCGCCCTGGTCGGACAGTGCCTTCTTGATGTCGTCGGACTCGACCACCTTCGCGAGCGCCTCGCTCACCTGGTCGACGATTGCCTCGGGGGTGCCGGTGGGGGCGAGGATGCCCCACCAGTTGCTCGCCAGGTAGCCGGGAACGCCGGCCTCGTCGATGGTCGGGACATCCGGAAGCGCGCCATTGCGCTCGCTGCTCCCCACACCCAGCACCTTGAGTCGACCGGCCTGGATCTGCGGGATCTGCTGCACCAGAGTGCCGATGTTGACGTTGGTCTCGCCCGCGATGGTGCTCTGCATCGCGGGACCACCGCCCTTGAAAGGCACGTGGATCATGTCGGCACCGGTCATCGAGCGGAACAGCTCGCTCGACAGGTGCTGGAAGCTGCCGATGCCGGCGGTGGAATAGGTCAGCTTGCCGGGATTCGCCTTGATGTAGTCGACGAGCTCCTGCACCGAGGCGACCGGAACCTCGGGGTTGACCGACATCGCGACCGGGCCCGTACCCATGGTGCCGACGGTGACGAAGTCCTTCACCGGGTCGTACTTCAGCTTGCGCAGCGCCGGCGCGTAGGCGTAGGCGACCGAGGCCACCAGCAACGTGTAGCCGTCGGGCTCGGCCCGCGCCGCGGCGGCGGTGCCCACGGTGCCACCCGCGCCGGGCTTGTTCTCGATGATGATCTGCTGCCCGAGCACCTCGCCGAGCTTGGCGGCGACCAGACGCCCGACGATGTCGTTGCTTCCACCGGGCGGGAACGGGACGATGAGCCGAATCGGCTTGTCGGGATAGGCGTGCGCACTCAACGAGATCGCGGCGAATGCCGCCACTGCGACGCCGAGCCGGCGCAGCAACGAGATCGGACCCTTCATATCGAGCTCCTCCAGTGGTCGGGCGCGCCGCTCGGTCGCTCCGCGCGACGTCGGCGCCCCTCATCGCGCCCGAATGAGACCACGACCACCGGGGGCTGTCGAGCCCTGGAGCCCTGACCGTCAGCGCGTCGCCGCGCGCCGCGCGTCCAGTCGCTCACGCACGAAGCGGATGTGCAGACGCAGATGATAGAGGCCGTCGGCATAGGCGAGCGGAACGTGGAGCTGCCCGACGTCGTGCTGCAACGCGTCCAGGCGAGCGATACAGGCGTCGACCACCGTCGGATCACGGGCCGCCTCCCCTTCGCACTCCACCTCGCGCACCTCGCGGTACCAGCGGTAGATGCGCCGCCGGACTTGCCAGCGGAACGTCGGCGGTGCGATGCGCAGCAACGGGATCAGCACCGCCACCACCGGAATCAGGAGCACCCACAACCGCTCGACGAGATTGGCGAGCCAGAACGGCAGATAGCGACGCAGCGCCGTCGGGCCGCGCTCGAAATGGCGGCGCGCCTCGGCCGAGAGCGGGTGGTCGACGTGACGCGCGGACGGGAACGCCCCGAGCGTGCCGAGCAGTCGATCCCCGGGTGAGACCGCGCCGGCGACCTGCAGCAGCAACGACCCGATGGCCGGGTGGAGATCCGCGCGCGCCAACAGATTGGTCGCGGTGGCGACGAGCGTCACATCGCGCGGCGGAAGGTCGGCCGCGAGATCGAGTGTGCCGGCCGGGATACGAACGGTGGTGAGGAATGCGAAGCGACGAGTCAGCGCCTCGGCCCGACGCAGCGTCACCAGCTCGATCCCCGGGGCGAGGAGGAGCCTGCGCACCAGCGCGGTCTGCGGTGCGGTGACCGCGAACAGCACGTCCACCTCGCCGGCGAGCAGCGCACGCTCGGCCTCGGCTCCGGCGATGTCCAGCGTGTCGACCTGACTCGCGACCCCGGCCGCCGCGAGCAGATCCATCACCAGCGCGCGGGTGCCACTGCCGAGCCCGCCGACCGCCACCCGCCGCCCGACCAGTGCATCGAGGCGGTCGAACGCCAGCTCCCGGCGCACGAAGATCCACAGCGGCTCGAGCGCCAGCGAGCCGAGCGCCACCACGTCGCGGTCGCGGCTCGCGTCTCCGATCCCGCCCTGCACGAACGCCACGTCGACGCCGCCCTCGGCGCGCTCGAGGCTCGCCAGATTCTCGACCGAGCCAGCGCTCGGCACGAGAACCACCCGCACCCCCTCGCGCTCGATCTCGGCGCGGAAACGCTCGCCGAGCGCGGCGTAGAAGCCACCGTCGACGCCGGTGGCGAATCGGATCTCCGAAGGTGGCGGCGAGCCGACGAAACGCCACGCGAAGGCGAGGCTCGCGCCCGCGATGACGATCACGCCGAGATAGATTCTGAGAAAGTCGCGCATGCCCAGCGTCGCCGCTCGCGGTGGCCTCCCGCCGCCCGACCGGCGCGATGGTATCGCATGCGCTCGGCGGGAGGGGCGAAGCCCGCGCCCGGGCTGCTACCATCGAGCGTCGAACGTCGTCGCGGAGGTCCACGTCATGCTGGTCGAGCTCGAGTACGGTCGCGGGCGTCTCGCGGTGCATCTGCCCGAGGGTTGCGTGCCAACGGTGATTCGCAAGCCGCCGATGGCGGTGCTGTCGAGCCCGGCGCGCGCGATCGAGGAGGCGCTCGCCCGCCCGATCGAGGCGCTCCCCCTGGCGGACATGGCGCGTGGCAAGCGCACCGCCTGCATCCTCATCTGCGACATCACCCGCCCGGTGCCGAACCACCTGTTCCTCGGCCCGATGATCCGCACCCTGATCGACGCCGGGGTGCCGACCGATGGCATCACGGTGCTGGTGGCGACGGGGCTGCACCGCCCGAACGTCGGCGCGGAGCTGGTCGAGCTGGTCGGGGATCCGTGGGTGCTCGACACGGTGGCGGTGGAGAACCACGACGCGCGCGACGACGACGCGCACGTCGACCTCGGCCGCACCGCGACACGAGGCACGCCGGTCAAGCTCGACCGCCGCTTCGTCGAGGCGGAGCTGCGTATCGCGACCGGCCTGGTCGAGCCGCACTTCATGGCCGGGTACTCCGGCGGGCGCAAGGTCATCGCACCCGGCGTCGCCCACGCCGACACCATCCGTACCTTCCACAACGCGCGCTTCATGGAGGATCCGGCGGCCACCCAGTGCAACCTCGAGGGCAACCCGCTGCACGAGGAGCAGCTCGAGATCGTGCGGATGCTGGGGCCGGTGCTGGCGCTCAACACCGTGATCGACGAGCAGCGCAACCTCTGCCACGTGAGCTTCGGGGAGATCGTCGCGAGCCATCTCGCGGCCGTCGACTTCGTGCGCGATGCCTGCTCGGTCGCCGTGCCGCGACGGTTCAGCACCGTGGTGACCTCGTCGGCGGGCTACCCGCTCGACCAGACCTACTACCAGACGGTGAAGGGGATGGTGACGCCGATCGACATCCTCGCGCCGCACGCCGATCTCATCATCGCGTCCGACTGCTCCGAGGGGTTCGGGTCAGAGGAGTTCCGGGCCGCGCAGGGGCGACTGGTCGAGCGCGGTGTGGACGGCTTCCTGGCCTCGATCCTCGACAAGCCGCTCGCCGACGTCGACGAGTGGCAGACCGAGATGCAGCTCAAGCCGATGCGTCGCGCCCGCATCCGCCTCTACACCACCGGTCTCCCGGCCGCCGACCATCGCATCACCGGGGTCGACGTGATCGACTCGATCGAGGACGCGGTGCGCGAGAGCATCGCACGCAGCGGCGACCCGGCGGTGGCGGTGATCCCGGAAGGGCCGTACCTGGTGCCGTACTACGCGGGCTAGGGCGGGGACAGGCTCCGGGGACTGGCTCCGCCGCAGGCGGTGCCTGTCCCCGACGGGGGCTCAGCGGCCGCGGCGCATCTGGCGCAACTCCCCGAGCGTCGACTCCAGATCGCGCACCTCGGCCCAGCCGACCCGCATCATCTCCAGGGCCGGCGCATGGAGATGCGGCAACGTGGTGCCGGTGCATTCCTCGATCACCACCGGCTTGAAGTCGCGGAACATCGCGTCCTTGCTGGTCGCGGCGACGCACTGGTTGGTGAGGACGCCGGTCACCAGCACCGTCTCCGCGCCGAGGCCGCGCAGGATGACCTCGAGGTCGGTGCAGTAGAAGGCGCTGAGCCGCGTCTTCTCGACGTACCAGTCCTCGGGCCGCGGCTCGAGCTCGGCGAGCACCTCGTAGCCCCACGTTCCCTGGCGCAACCCGCCGTCGGCGAGGAACGGTCGCAGGCGCATGAACACGCCGCCGTCGGTCACGCCACGCGAGCCGTGGCGGGTCCAGATGATCGGCACCGCGCTCGCGCGGGCATCATGGAGCAGTCGCTGCAATGGCTCGATGCAGCGACGCATGTGGCCGATGTCGATCCCCTTGCTCGCGTACCAGCCGTCCGGGTGCAGGAAGTCGTTCTGCGGATCGATCACCACCAGCGCGGTGCGCCCGGGGACGAGATCGAAGTGCACATCGGCGAACGGCACTCCGGGCATGGCGTCGTGCGACATCGTCGCCTCCCTCAGCGCGGACGGATCTCGGCCAGGGTCTCGAGTTGGCGGGCGTGGTCGCCGACCAGCCGCACCACCACGTGACGGGCACCGGCCTCGACGAAGCCCTGCAGCCACTCTCCGACCGCGCCGGCCGGCCCGCCGAAGCAGCCCTGGCTGCGGCGGATGGCCGCCGCCCCGGCTCCGTAGTAGCTCTCCAGATAGGCGTCGATGCGGCGCGCCGCACGCTCGCGGTCGTCGTCCACCAGCACCGTCAGGTAGACCGCGGCGGTGATCGAATCGGGGTCGCGGCCGGCGGCGGCGGCGACCTCACGCACCTGGGTGATCTGATCGCGGTAGGTGGCGGCATCCGGCCCGGTCGGGAACCAGCCGTCGAAGTGTCGGCCAGCGCGCTCGATGCCCGCCCGCACCCGGCTGCCGATCCAGATCGGCGGGCCCCCCGGGCGATGGGGCGTGGGACCGACGGCGTGCTCCTTCAGCGTCCAGCGCCCGTCCCAGGTCACCGGCTCGCCGCGCCACAGCGCGCGCGCGAGGCGCAGCCCCTCCAGCATGCGCCCGACGCGGCCCTCGAACGGCACCCCGACCGCGGTGAACTCGGCGCGGATGCTCGGGGCGTCGGTGGCGATGCCGACGCCGAGGATCACGCGCCCCTCGGCGATGCGATCGAGCGTCGCCACCTGGTGGGCGAGGACCACGGGGTTGCGCAGCGCCGGCAGCAGCACCGCGGTGCCGAGCGAGACGCGGCGCGTGCGGGCGGCGACCGCGGCGAGCAGGGTCAGCGGCTCGTGGCGGGGGCGCGCCACGATCGAGTCACCGACCCACACCGCGTCGAGCCCGAGCGCCTCGGCCTGCTCGGCCAGCGCGAGCAACGAGCCGGTCTCGTGACGACCTTCCATCACGCGCTCACGAGTCGGCAGCAGGAATCCGACGGTCACCTCGCTCATGTCGCCAGGTCCTCTCAGCTCAGGTCCGCTCGACCAGGATCGCGCGGAAGTCGTTCACATTCGTGAGCGTCGGCCCCGTCATCACGAGGTCGCCCACTGCCTCGAACAGGGTGTAGGCGTCGTTGCCGTCGAGCACCGCGGCGGGATCGAGCCCGGCGGCGCGGGCGCGCGCGATGGTGTCGGGTCCGATCACCGCGCCGGCATTGTCCTCGGAGCCGTCGACGCCGTCGGTGTCACAGGCGATCGCGTGCACACCGGCCAGGCCGCCGAGCTCCAGTGCGAGCGCGAGCAGGAACTCGGTATTACGCCCGCCACGGCCCTTGCCGCGCATCGTCACCGTGGTCTCGCCGCCAGAGAGGAGCACGCACGGGCGCGGTGCCGGCTGATCGTGGTGCACCGCCTGACGGGCGATCCCCGCCATCACCAGCGCCACCTGACGGGACTCACCCTCGATCGCATCGCCGAGAATGAGCGCCGACAGGCCCTGCGCGCGGGCCCGCGCCGCCGCCGCCTCGAGCGACATCTGCGGGGTGGCGATCAGGCGCACCTCCTGCCCGGGCGGCAGCACGCCGATCGAGTCGTTGCGGTCGATGACCTGCAGCACCCGGTCCGGAACCTCGATCGCGTAGCGCGCGAGCAGCGCCCGGACCTCGGCAGCGGTGGTCGAGTCGGGCACGGTGGGGCCCGACCCGATCACCGCCGGGTCGTCGCCCGGCACGTCGGAGATGAGCAGGGTGAGCGCACGCGCCGGCGCGATCGCGGCCGCCAGTCGCCCGCCCTTGATCGCCGACAGGCGCTTGCGAATCTGGTTCATCTCGTCGATCGGCGCACCACTGCGCAGGAGCGCCTGGTTCACCGCCTGCTTGTCCTCGAGCGTGATGCCCTCGGCCGGCAGACTGAGGAGGGCGGAGGCGCCGCCGGACATGAGGCAGAGCACGAGGTCGTCCGGGCCGGCGGCTTGCGCGAGCGCCAGGATTCGGGCCGCGGCGTCGCGGCCGGCCGCGTCCGGCACCGGGTGCGATGCCTCGACCACCTCGACGTGGCGCGTCGGCACCGCGTGACCGTAGCGCGTCACCACCAACCCCTCGAGCGGGCCGTCCCACGCCTCCTCGACCGCCCGCGCCATGCTCGCGGCCGCCTTCCCGGCCCCGAGGACGATGGTCTTGCCACGTGGCCGCGGCGGCAGATGCGCCGCGACCACACGCTCGGGAAGGGCGGCGCCGAGTGCCTCGCGCAGCAGCTCCTCGAGCAGGGCGCGCGGCTCGCAGAGGGTACGGTCGGTCATGCAACGCTCCGTCGGCTGGTCGTCGGTGGACTGGCCGGCGATCACAACCCGCCGTGCCACGGAAGTAAAGGGAACGCCGCGGACCGTCCCTAAAGCGCCGCCCGCGACGGCCGATGCCCAACGGATGCGGGCGGGTCGCGGCTGGACAGCCGTCGTCGCGCGGACACAGACTCGCCGCGGCCGGCGCTGGGCGCCGTCGACCATGCGCGACCGAGCCCACGGCAACGGGCACGCGGTGCGCGGCACAGGAGCACGAGCGAGATGGGAAGCGGCGCCGTGACGCTGATCGTGGTGCTGGGCGGGCTCGGATGGGCCGCGTACGCGTTCAACGCGCTGGTGCGTGACCGCAACCGCGTACGCGCGGCGTGGAGCGACATCGACGTGCAGCTCGAGCGGCGCCACGCGCTGGTGCCGCGGCTGGTGGAGATCACGCGCGGCTACGCGGCCCACGAGCGCGCCACCCTCGACGCGGTGACCCGGGCTCGGGAGGAGAGCGTCGGCGCCGGTCGGGTCGGCGAGAAGAGCACCGCCGAGGGCCGACTCGAGCACAGCGTGCAGCGGATGCTCGCGCTCGCCGAGGCCTATCCGGACCTCAAGGCGGACTCGACCTTCCTCGAGCTACACCAGAGCCTGGTCGATACCGAGAACCGCATCCAGCACGCACGGCGCTACTACAACGGTGCCGTGCGCATGCTCAACACGCGCATCGAGAGCTTCCCGGATCTCGTCGTCGCGCGTGCCTTCCGGTTCACGCTCGCGGAGTTCTTCCAGGTCGAGGCCGAGGACAACCGCGACGCACCACGCATGGAGAAGACATGGCGGTCCTGAGTCTCTCGCGCCCGTGGCTCATACACACCCTCGCGGCCTGCGTCGTCACCCTGCTCGCGGTCACGTCGGCCGCGGCCAGTGAGCGCATCCTCGACTTCCAGGCCGAGATCCGGGTCGCTCCCGACGCGACCGTCGAGGTCACCGAGACCATCCGTGTGGTCGCGGAGGGGGATCAGATCAAGCGCGGCATCTACCGCGACTTTCCGACCCTGTACCGCGATCGCGCCGGCAACCGCCACCGCGTGGGCTTCGAGGTGCTCGAGGTCCTGCGCGACGGACGCCCCGACGGCTGGCACCAGCAGTCGTTGGACAATGGCATGCGCACCTACATCGGTCGCAAGGACCATCGGCTCGCGCCGGGCGAGTACGTCTACACCATCCGCTATCGCACCGATCGCCAGATCGGCTACTTCGACCGCCACGACGAGCTCTACTGGAACGTGACCGGCAACGGCTGGGTGTTCCCGATCGAGCGCGCGTCGGCGACGGTGTGGCTGCCGACCTCGGTGCCGAGCGACGCGGTCGGCGCCGAGGGCTATACCGGTGCCCAGGGCGCGCAGGGGCAGGACTACCAGGCGCGGCTCGAGCTCGACGGCTCGGTGCGCTTCGAGACCACCGCCGCGCTCGCCCCGCGCGCCGGCCTCACCATCGTCGTGACCTGGCCGAAGGGGTTCGTGCACGAGCCGACGTCGAGCGAGCGACTCGCCTGGTTCTTCACCGACAACGCGGTCCTCGCGGTCGGCCTCGCCGGCATCGCGGTGCTCCTCGTCTACTACACGCTCGCCTGGCTGCGCGTCGGTCGCGACCCGGCGGCCGGGGTGGTGATGCCGCTCTACGAGCCGCCGCCGGGCTACTCACCCGGCGCCATGCGGTTCGTGCGTCGGATGGGGTTCGACGACAAGACGATGGTGGCCGCGCTGCTCAATCTCGCGGTCGGGGGCCACATCGAGATCACCGAGAAGGACGGCGAGTATCGCGTCAGCAAGACGTCGGGCGGTGGCGCCGGCAAGCGCGGTCCGGGCGAATCGGCCCTGCAGAAGGCGCTGTTCGCATCGGGGAGCTCGCTGACGCTCGAGCGCGCCCAGCGCGAACGCGTGCGCAAGGCGGTGGAGGCACAGAAGCTCGCCCTCGCCGCCCATTACGAGAAACGCTACTTCGCGACCAATGCCGGCTGGACCGCGCTCGGGGTGGCCGTCTCGGTGCTCACCCTGGCCGTGACCGCGCTCCTCGCCTACGACCAGCTCCCCGAGGCCGCCCTGTTCCTGGTGGTGTGGCTCACCGGCTGGACCTTCGGCGTGCTGATGCTGCTGACCCAGGTGGCCCGCGCATGGCGAGCCGCGAACGGCATCCTCAGTGCCATCGGTGCGCTCGGCATCACCGCGTTCTCGATCCCCTTCGTCGGCGCGGAGCTGTTCGTCGGCTACCAGCTCGTCGACATGGGGGCCGGCGCGCTCGGTCTGCTGCTGCTCGTGCTGGTCGGGATCAACTTCGCCTTCTACCACTGGATGAAGGCACCGACCCTGCTCGGTCGCAAGCTGCTCGACCAGATCGAGGGCTTCCGCGAGTACCTGTCGGTGGCGGAGAAGGACGAGATCCGGCTCGCGGCGCGCGCCCCGGAGAAGACCCCGGAGCTCTACGAGCGCTACCTGCCGTACGCGGTGGCGTTGGACGTCGAGGCCGAGTGGAGCGAGCGCTTCGCCAAGGTCATCGCCGACGCGGTTCGCGAGGGCCGGTACCGACACCCGGGCTGGTACCACGGCAGCCACTTCTCGTCGCGGGATCTCGCGGGGTTCGCCGGTGGGGTGGCAGCCGGCATGGCGGGCGCAGTGGCGGCGGCATCGGTGTCGCCCGGATCGTCCTCGGGCTCCGGTGGCGGCGGGAGCTCCGGCGGCGGGGGCGGCGGTGGAGGTGGCGGGGGCTGGTGAGCCGGCCGGCGGCGCACGCCACCGTTCGTCAGACCCCCGCGCCGGCGTGGGCGCTCACCCACGCGGGAGGGCCGGCGCGGCGCCGCGCCGGCCTCCGTGACGTCAGCCCACGGCGTCGCGCAGCGCCTTGGCAGCCTTGAAGCCCGGTGCCTTGGATGCGGGGATCTGGATCACCTCCCCGGTGCGGGGATTACGGCCCTGGCGCGCCGCGCGCTCCTTCACCGCGAACGTCCCGAAACCGGCGATGGCGACGTCGTCGCCCTTGGCCAGCGCGCCGGTCACCGCCTTGAGCACGCGGTTCAACAGCACCTCGACCTGTGCGTTCGACATCCCGGTATCGGCGGCCACGGCCGCAATCAGTTCCGACTTGTTCATCGAGTCCTCCGTCGTCGCCGGGAAGTGGTTCCGACATCGCACTCCCGCGCGCGACCGGCCATCCCCGTCCCTTCTTGTTGCATTGAGCCCCTTGTCCTCGCCGCGGCGCCGACCTCTCTCGGCCCGCCCACTCGGGGCGGCCCGACGCCGGGCGAAGCGCACAGTGTACAGGAGCACGGCGACTCGGGTCCGTGCACGGTTCGCACCACGCCCGGGCGGCACCGGCCGCGCCGGGCGCGGGATCCCGGGGTGCACCCGAGCCCGGCGCAAGGCCCCGGGGGGCCGACGACCCGAGCGGGTGCTGCCCGGCGGCCCCGGGCAGGGCGGCGCCGGCCATCGCAATAGTTGATGACCGCGCGGGTGCGCGCCATCATGGCGCGTTGCCGCAACCAGGGCAGGTGCGGCCGGTCCCGTCGACCCGTGGCGAGGGCCGCTCGACCTGGGGGATCGCCATGGAGTCCATCTCGGTACAGCTCACGCAGCTCGGGGAGCGCCTGGAAGCGCTGACCGCGGGGATCTACGTGCTCGCCGGGCTGGTGTTCCTCGGCCTGGTGCTGCTCGCCGTCACCCTGGTCCAGGTCTCCAAGCGTCGCGAGCGTGGCGAGGCCTCGGAGGAGAGCCAGGACTTCAGCACCGACCGCGCCAACGAGCTGTTCGAGCGCGACCAGATCGACGAGCTCATCCGTTACACGGAGGGCGTGCTGTCGCACGCACCGAACAACCTCCAGGCCCGCTACTTCCTCGGTCTCGCCTACTACCGCAATCGCGACTACCGCTCCGCGTTACGCGAGTTCAATGCGGTGATCGCGCTGAATCCGGCGTGGCGCGACGATCCCATCGGCCCGTTCCTGCACGAGATCGAGGAGCACGGGCTGGCGGCGGAGCCACCCGCGCGCAAGCACTGAGACCCGAGGGCCGGCACCTCCGCGGTCGGCGCCCACCCCCTCCGACACCGACCGTTAGCCACGGCGACGGGCACGCGCTCGCGCGCGAGCCAGTCCGCTGGGGTGGCTCAGATGGTCAGCCAGCGGTCGCGGGCCTCGACCGGCCAACGCTCGACCAGCCGACCGTGCTCGACCACGAAGGCTTCCTTGTGCAGCGCCGACGTCGGGCACGCGTGCACCGGCACCGCGAGCAGCGCGTCACCCGGACGGAGTCGACGCGCGGCCTCGGTCTCGAGCACCAGGTGCTCCTCGTTCTGCAGCACCTCGCGGGCGTCGGGGAGCTCGGGGAACGCGAGCCGGGCACCGGCCGGCGGGTCCGAGGCGCAGGCCTTGTAGCCGAGGTCGACGGTCACCCGCCCCTCGCCCGGCAGGCTGATGACGCGAGTGAGGATCAGCGCGGCCGGCAGGAAGTCGAGATCGGGGAACATCTCGGCATAACCCGCATCGTGCAGGACGCAGGTGCCCGGGCTCAGCTCGATCGACGGGTCGTCCACCCGCGCCCAGATCGGGAACGAGCCGGTGCCACCGGCCACGATGCGCGGCACCGGCAGACCACGCGCCACCAGCCCGTCGCGCAAGCCCCGCGCACTCGACCATACCGCGTCGACCGCTCGCGCGCGCTCGGCCGGATCGGCCTGATGATTCTGACCGTCGTAGACGTGGAGGCCGCCCGGCTCGACGCCGTCGGTCTCGGCGATCGACGCATACAGCGCGACCGCGGCATCACCGGCGGGGATCCCGGTGCGGTGCTGGCCGGTGTCGACGTCGAGCAGGACCTCGATCGAGGTGCCAGCGGCATGCATCGCAGCGCCGAGCTCCGCCACCGGACGCGGGTGATCGCCGGTCACCGCGAGACGGACGTCGGGAAATCGCTCGCGAAAACGCACCGCGCGAGCGATGTTCGGACCGACCAGGTTGTAGGCGAGGACGATGTCCACGACGCCCGCGCCGGCGAGCATCTCGGCCTCGGCGAAGGTCGCGCACTTGTGCTTCGTGATCCCCATCGCGAGCTCGATGCGCGTGATCGCCGACATCTTGTGGGTCTTGCAGTGCGGGCGCAGGCGCGTGGGATTGCCGGCGATGCGCAGCATCCGCCGCAAGTTCTCGACCACGTGCTCGCGCACGATGACCAGACCGGGTGACACGATGTCCGAGCTGTCCTCGAGGCGATAGCGCAATTCCATACCGGCTCCACTCGACGTCGAGAAGGCGGCTGACGTTGACCCTCCCGAACCCGTCTGTCAATCTCGCTCGACGTCCCTCGCGCCATCTCGCGCGGCGACTGGTAACGACCCGTCGTGACGTCCCGCCTGGCCCTGCGCAACGCGCCATCGCGCGCGCGTCGTGGCCGGCCCACGACCCATCGAGCGAGGCACAATGGAGCCGAAGAACCTCCTGTTCATCTTTTCCGACGAGCACACCCGGGAGATCACCGGCTGCTACGGGAACTCGATCGTCAAGACGCCGAACATCGACGCGCTCGCCGCCCGCGGCACCACGTTCGACAACGCCTACACCAACTGCCCGATCTGTGTGCCGGCGCGCGCGAGCCTCGCGACCGGACGCTACGTGAGCGAGATCGGCTACTGGGACAACGCGCACCCCTACGAGGGTCGCGTGCCCGGCTGGGGTCATCGTCTGATCGACGCCGGGCACGAGGTGGTGGCGATCGGGAAGCTGCACTATCGCAGCGCGGAGGACCGCACCGGCTGGTCGCGCGAGATCGACACCTTGCACGTGGTCGACGGCCTCGGTGATCTCCTCGGCTGCTACCGTCACGAGATCACCGAGCGCGGCGCGGTGAAGAAGCTCGCAGCCGATGCCGGCCCTGGCGACTCGACCTACATCGGCTACGACACACGCATCGCCGACCAGGCCTGCGAATGGCTCGCGGCGGAGGCCCCGAAGCGCCGCGATCGCCCCTGGGTGCTGTTCCTCGGCTTCGTGCTGCCGCACTTCCCGCTGATCGCGCCGCCGGAGTACTACGCGATGTACCCCAACGACGCGCTGCCGTGGCCGCGGCTCTACGATCAGGCGGACCGCCCGACGCACCCGGTGCTCGAGCAGCTCCGCATCGCGATGAACTACGACAAGTACTTCACCCCCGAGAAGGTGCGAATCGCGCGCTCGGCGTACTTCGGCATGGTCTCCTACCTCGACCACAACATCGGCCGTGTGCTGCGCGCGCTCGAGGCATCCGGTCTCGCCGACGATACTCGGGTGCTGTACACCACCGACCACGGGGACAACATCGGTCACCGCGGACTGTGGGGGAAGTCGGTCATGTACGAGGAGTCGACCGCGCTGCCGATGGTGCTCGCCGGAGCGGATGTGCCGGCCGGCCAACGCGTGAGCGCCCCGACGTCCCTGGTCGACGTCTACCAGACGGTGCTCGATGCGACCGGCGTCGCGCTGACCGACGAGGAGCGCGAGGGCATGCCCGGCCACTCCCTGCTCGCGATGGCCAACGGTGATCGACCCGAGCGAACGGTGCTCTCCGAGTACCACGCCGCGGGCTCGTGCACCGGCTTCTTCATGATCCGGCACGGCCGTTACAAGTACGTGCACTACGTCGGCCACGCGCCGCAGCTCTTCGATCTCGAGGCCGATCCGCAAGAGACGCGCGATCTGGCCGCCGACCCCGCGATGGGTCGGGTGCTCGACACCTGCGAGGCGAAGCTGCGCGCCCTGGTCGACCCCGAGGCGGTCAACGCCCGCGCCTTCCGCGATCAGGACGCGCGGATTGCGGCGCACGGTGGCCTCGAGGCGGTGCGCGCACGCGGCGACTTCGGGTACACCCCGGCTCCCGGCCAGACGCCGCTCTACGACTGAGCGCCGGAATGGGCAGGGACTGGCTCCGCCGCAGGCGGTGCCAGTCCC
Organism: Ectothiorhodospiraceae bacterium; assembly: GCA_024234875.1. Classification (GTDB taxonomy): domain Bacteria; phylum Pseudomonadota; class Gammaproteobacteria; order HK1; family HK1; genus JACKNM01. The sequence goes on from JACKNM010000013.1 coordinate 133,849, forward strand.
CGGTGCGGGTGGGCGTCCCGCTCGGCCGTCGACCTCGCCGGCTCTCAGTCGAAGCTGAACCCGGGCGTGCGCGTGTAGTAGTGCAGCGCCTCGTCCTGGAAGATGAGGCAGCGCATGCGGTCGGCGCCGCGATTGTGGTGCGAGTGCAACGACGCCGCCGGTGTGATCTGCACCGCGCCCGGTGACCAGTCGATGCGCGTACCGTCGACCATCGAGTAGACCCCGTCACCCTCGATGCAGAGCACCAACGCCACCCCGTTGTGGCGATGTGGGCGCTGGTCACGGCCGGCCTCGAGCGTGTTGACCGCGACGTTGACCGACGGGATGGTGTTGGTGCTCGGTGCCAGGGCAGGGCTCGAGAACAGCACCGCATGACCCGTGGTCTGCGCGGTGATCGGCCTCGCCCAGACCTTGCGCAACTCGTTCTCGATGTCCGCGCTCGGCCAGTGCGTGGTCTCGAATCGCGCCTGGTCGCGCGGCGGCGGGCGCAGCCGCTCGAACGCGAGCAGCGGCTCGTTGGTCCCGGTCAGCAGCAGCGCGTCGGTCGACGCACGGTGCTCGGTCTCCACCCCACCGGGGAAGCAGAACAGATCCCCCTCCGACCAGGCGACGGTGTCCGGGCCGTTGGTGCTCTCGCCGCTGCCGCGAATCACGTGGTGGATCTCGCCGGAGGCGGTGAGCGTGTGACGGAGGGACTCCCCCGCCCGCACCCGCAGATAACGCAGCAGCAGGGTCGGGGTGGTGGCCGGGTAGTCGGTCGCGAGAGCGTCCGACGTGTCGAGGACGACCGCGCCGGTCGGGGCGTCGGCCGCGAACGCGCGGTCGCGCTCGGCGAGGAACTGCCGCGCGGGAACCGCCGGCCAGCGGAAGGCGAAGTTGTTGTCGGAGCTGTGGTAGCGGGCGCGCAATGCGTGGGCGCTGGGCACCGCGGTCCGGGGATCTGCGGCCATCGGGTCTGCTCCTCGGTCGAGTGGCGCCATGGTAGGCGACTACCGCGGGGCGGCGCAGCCATCGCTCGTCGGCCCGACCGATGTCGACATGGTCACAGTCCTGAGCTGCGACCGAGCCCGCCGCGGGGCCCGATCCCGAGCCGCGGCCGCATGGTCAGGGAAGCCGACAAAACGAACTCGATTCCTGCCGAGGTCGGCTCCGAGCATCCCGCTCGCATCGGCGATCCGGAGAATAAAGTTTCTGCAATTCAGTGAGTTAGATGCTGACCGCCACTGTGTGCGAGGCGTTCGAATCGGCCCACCTCGGGAATGTGAGGCCGCTCACAGTTCCGACCGACTCTGTTTCTTCCTGTGTCGCGCCCCGCCCGCGTCTTCGACAAATCAATCACTTACAGGACGGCCAACGGTGTAAGGATTTCCGACGGGACGCCGGCGGGGGATTGTCGACGGGCGCACGTTTTCCGGCGTAGGCAGGGCTCGGCACGGCCTTCGGGGGCCCGGTTCCGGCCACCGACACTGGCATCGATCCTGCTAAGTCGCTCCTCACCAGCGGCTCGGGCCGCGTGATTCGAGCGAACGAGGAATGGGATCGAGCAGGACCGGCCGTCGCGCCTCGCGACGCCATCGTCGAGACCGCCTGGTCGGCCGGGTGATGGTCGGGTTGGCCCTCGGCGCACTCGGGCTGGGTGTGGTCATCGGTGCGGGCACCGTCATCGCCGAGCGCCCGGAGTGGAAGGAAGGGGGCACCCGCGAGGGCGCGACGGTCCACATTCGCGCCGTCCCGGAGGCGGGCCCGGAGCGATCCATCGGGCCGACCAGGGCCGTCGGGCCAGCCACGCGCAACCCGACCGAGGCGCGGGCGCTCGACGCGCCGGCGCCGAACGTCATTCCGACCCGCTCGGCATCGAGCCGCCACACCGGAGCCGACGATCGCGCGCCGGTGGTCTCGAATCGGCTGCCTTCCGTGCCTCCCGTCGCTCTCGTCCAGCCCCTGGGTGGGGAGGCAGCGACCCCGTTCGCCGCCGGCGCCGGCGCGTGGCCCACTGGCGTCGCGGCTCCCTCGAGCACGGCGGCCATCGCCTCCGGGGCGTCCCACACACTTGCGCCGGTCACGGCGCCGTCGCACGCTCCCACGACCCCGCGCGGCTCGAGCGGCCGGGCGTCGGGGGGCACGGCGGGTCGCGTCGCCGGGCAGCCGGCCGCCTCCGACGCGGGGAAGCCCCCGGTCCCCGCGGCACCGGTGACGCCGTCGCGCCCGAGCGGCTCGCCGATTCCGCAGCGCAACCGGTTTGCCGACGCCACCACGCCGGTGGAGTCGACCACCCCGGCGTCGGCCCGTCCCCGCGTCCCGCGCATGGCCTCGAGCGCGACGTCCGGCCCTGTGCCGGACGCGTCCGGCGGCGCTCCGCGGGTGGTGAGCGGCGAGGTGCTCGAGGGCACCGACACCATCGAGGGCTCGGTCGTGGTGCTGGCCGACGGCACCATCGCGCCCGGCCACTCGCCGGGAATCTTGCCGATCCTGGGCGACCTGACGGTCGTCGGCGGTCTGTTCGAGATCGAGGTCGCGGGTACCGCGCTCGGCTATTTCGACCAGATCCACGTCACCGGTGAGGTGTACCTGGAGGACGCGTTCTTCGACTTCTCGTTCATCGACGGCTTCGTTCCGATCGTCGGTGACGCGTTCGCATTCCTGCTCGCCGACGGCGGCATCCGCGAGCTGTCGCTCGCCGGGGTCACCGTCAGCGGCCTGCCCGACTGGCTCGGCTTCAGTCTCGAGGAGATGCTCGACGAGGACACCCAGCGCATCCTCGGCATGCAGCTCGTGGTGACCGACACCTTCAGTCCGCGCGAGATCTACGCGCCGGCCACTGCGATGTGGTCGATCCCGTTCGCACACGCTCCGGGTCCCGCGGCCTGGTCCGCGCCACAGTCGCCGTCGCCGACGGCCGAGGTGCCGGCCCCGCTCACCGCGGTGCTGCTCGCGACCGCCATCGTCGCGATGCCGCGACGCCGCCGTCGCGGCTGAGTCGGAGCGGGCCCGAGCGACACGGGGCGGACGCTTCGCGGCGCGGCCGACCTCGTCTATCCTCGCGCGATGCCCGCGCCGTTGCTGCGATTCGCGACCATCGAGGATGCGCCCGTCGTCGCGCGACTGCTGCGCGAGATGGACGGGCACTACCACCCGGATGGGCCGTTGCGCACGCCCGAGGCGTACCTCTCGACGGTCCGCTCGGTGATCGACTCCGACGAGGGCACGCGTTTCGCGCTGTGCTTTCTCGATCCGGACGAGGCGTCGAGCGCCGCGGGCATCGCCTGCGTCGGTGTGCTCCGCCCGGGACAGGCCCTGCAGGGCCTCGTGTTCGTGAAGGATCTCTTCGTTCGGGACGGCACCCGCGACCGCGGCGTGGGCGCCGCGCTGATGCGCTTCCTCGCGCGTTTCGCGGTCGAGTCGGGCATCGGGCGGATCGATCTGACGACCGATGCGGAGAACCTCGGCGCCCGACGCCTGTACGAGCGCCTCGGGGCAGTGGTCAGACCGAAGGTCTGCTACAGCTTCCCGACCGAGGTGCTGCGGCACCTGGCCGAGGAGTGAGCCGGCCAGCCTGATGGCGGGTTCGGCGAGGTGCGTCGGAAACGCGCCGGTTGCGCGTCTCCGACGCCGTGCTAACCGCCGAACCCGTCCTGCACCCGCACGTCGAGAAGGCTCGGGCCACCGCTCGCGATCGCGGCGGAGAGCGCCGGGCCGACCGCGTCGAGCTCGGTGATGCGGGTCGCCGGCAGCCCGTGCGCCTTCGCCATCGCCACGAAGTCGAGCTCGGGCTCGTGGAAGCTCATGCCGGTGAAGTGTCGATTGCCGCCGTAGGCGAGGATGCGTTCCTTGAGGATGCGATAGCCGCGGTTGTTGGTGATGACGTAAGTGAGCGGCAGCTTCATGTGGGCAGCGGTCCACAGCGCCTGGATGTTGTACATGGCGCTGCCGTCGCCGATCACCGCCACCACCGGGCGGTGCGGCTGGGCGAGGGAGATGCCGACCGCGCCGGCGACCGCGAAGCCGATGCCGCCGCTCGCGAGCCCGAAGTACCCGCGCGCGTCCCGGTGCGGGAGGAACGACAACAGCGATGCGGTCGAGGTCAGGCCCTCGTCGACGACCACCGTGTCGCGGGTGACCGTCTCGGCGATCCGGCTCATGAGCTGGCGTGGGTCGATCGGTGACGCCGCCATCTGCGCCGCGACCTCCGCGCGCAGCTTCTCGCGCCGCGCGAGCCAGTTGCCGGTGGCGAGCACGGCGAGTCGCTTCTCGGCCCGCTCGGCCCCGGACGCACCGCGCAGTCGCTCGAGGGTGTCGGCAAGGGCTGCCAGGGTCGCCTTCACATCGGCGCGGATCGCGATCTCGGCGGGATAGTTCTTGCCGAGCTCCCAGTCGCGCTCCGCGATCTGCACCACCGGCATGCCCTCGGGGAGCGGATCGATCTCGCTCCACACCGACATGCGCAGCACGTCGGCACCCAGACAGACCAGGAGATCGTGGGGCGCGAGCGTGTCTCGGACCTGCTTCTGGTTGCGGGTGAGCGCGCCGACGAAGGTCGGGTGCTCCGACAGGTAGTGCGCGCCATAGGGCACGGTCTGTTGGTAGACCGCGGCACCGACCAGCTCCGCCACCCGCGCCGCCTCGGCCAGCGCATCGCGGGTCGCGAGCTCGTGGCCGGCGACGAAGGCGGGGCGGTCGGCGGCGAGGATGCGCCGGGCCAGCGCCTCCAGCGCGGCGTCACTCGGCCGCGCGACGGCGTCGACCCGGGTGCCACGTCCGAGATCGAGCGCCGCCTCGTCGTTCAGGATGTCGCCCGGCAACGAGATGAACACCGGCCCCGTCGGCGGGGTGAGCGCGACCTTGGCCGCACGGCGCACGATGCGCGGGAGATCGGCGAGCCGGTTCACCTCGACCGCCCACTTGACCATGGGCTGCGCGATCGGGACCAGCGGGTCGTAGAGGAGCGGCTCGGTCAGGCCGTGCCCTTGCTCCTGCTGCCCGGCGGTAATCAGCACCGGCGAGCCGAACCACTTGGCGTTGTAGAGGGAGCCCATCGCGTTGCCGAGCCCGGGCGCGACGTGGACGTTGCACGCCGCCAGCCGCCCGCTGGCGCGGCCATAGCCGTCGGCCATCGCCACCACCACGCCCTCGGACAGGCCGAGCACGTAGGTGAGATCGGGGTGGGTACCGAGCGCATCCATGATCGGAAGCTCGGTGGTCCCCGGGTTGCCGAAGAGGTGGGTCACCCCCTCGTCCTCGAGGATCGACAGGAAGGCGGAGCGGCCGGTGTGGGTCCGGATCGACTGGCTCATGAGGTTGTGGCTCTGCTGCGGTGGCTACGAATCGCGAAGCTTATCCGATTGGTCCGATTGGGGTCGGACCAACTCAAGGCTCTGATTTCCAGATGAAAATCGGAACCGTGGCCGTCTCCCACCCGCCCGGCCCCCGACGCACCGCACCACGCGACCGGCGCTCGTCCGTTCTCGGCTGCGCACCATGCGAGGCGCGCGAAAACTCTTTTGTATCAAAGACCTGAGTTGGTCCGACCCCAGGAAGCCAGGAAGCGCACGAACTCGCCCGGGGACGTGATCGCCGCGTCGATGCGGCGGTCACGCCCCCGGGCGAACGGGGAAAATTTCGGCGAATCAGACAGATAGGTTGGTCCGACCCCGATCGAAGGGTCAGGCGCTCAGTTGGGTCACGAACTTGCTGGTGAGGTAGGCGTCGAGGCCCTCGATGCCGCCCTCGTGGCCGTAGCCGCTCTCCTTCACGCCGCCGAACGGCGTCTCGGCGAAGGAGATGGCGCAGTGGTTGACGCCCACCAGGCCGGTCTCCAGCGCATCGGAGATCAGGGTCGCCTTCTCGGTCGAGGTGGTGAAGGCGTAGGCCGCCAGCCCGAACGGCAGGCCGTTGGCCTTCTCGATCATGTCGTCGAAGTTGCTCCACGGCTGCATCGGTGCGAGCGGCCCGAACGGCTCCTCGCTCATGATGCGGGCGCTGTCCGGAACGTCGGCGAGCACCGTCGGGGCGTAGAAGTAGCCCTGGTTGCCGACGCGCTCGCCGCCGGTGGTCACGCGTGCGCCGTGGTCTCGCGCGTCGGTCACGAAGCCGTCGACCGCCTCGACCCGGCGGCGGTTGGCGAGCGGCCCCATCGTCGACCCGGCGTCGAGCCCGTTGCCCAGCTGGAGCGCCGCCGCCTTCTCGGTGAACTTCTGCACGAAGGCCGAGTAGACCTTCTCGTGCACGAAGAACCGGGTCGGCGACACGCAGACCTGACCGGCATTTCGGAACTTGCCGGCGGCGGCGACGGCCGCGACCTTGTCGACGTCCACATCGTCGAAGACCACCACCGGTGCGTGGCCACCGAGCTCCATGGTGGTGCGCTTCATGCCGTCGGCGGCGAGACGGGTCAGGTGCTTGCCGACCGGGGTCGAGCCGGTGAAGGTCACCTTGCGGATGACCGGCGAGGCGATGAGGTGGCGCGAGATGGTGTCCGGCACCCCGAAGACGACGTTCAGGACCCCGGGCGGCAGACCGGCGTCGGCCAGCGCCCGCGCCATCGCGATGGTGGTGCCGGGCGTCTCCTCCGAGGCCTTGATGATGCACGAGCAACCCGAGCCGAGCGCGCCGGCGATCTTGCGCGCCGGGGTCACCGCCGGGAAGTTCCAGGGCGTGAACGCCGCCACCGGGCCCACCGGCTCGCGGATGACCATCTGCCGCGACCCGGGGATGCGGCTCGGGATGATGCGCCCGTAAGCGCGCCGGCCCTCCTCGGCGTACCACTGGAAGATGTCGGCCGCGACCAGCACCTCGCCCTTGCCCTCGGCCAGGACCTTGCCCTGCTCGAGCGTCAGGGTGCGGCCGATGTCGTCGGCACGCTCGCGGATCAGGGCCCCGGCCTTGTAGATGATGTTGGCGCGGTCGTAAGCCGACATCGCGCGCCAGACCTTGAACCCGCGGTCGGCGGCGTCGAGCGCGCGGTCGAGGTCAGCGCTCGATGCGTGCGGCAGGTGGCCGATGACCTCCTCGGTGGCGGGATTGACGACGTCCTCGCCGGCGCCGTCGCTGCCCTGGCACCATTCACCGTCGATCCACATCTCGAGCTTCTCGTACATCTGCGAACTACCTCTGCGTGCAGGCTGGAAAGGGCGCGAAGGATACCCGGGGCGCGGTGGCCTCGCATCGCCCCGACCTGGCGCGACCCGCGAGTCACCGGCCGTCGCGAGGCGACTGTGCGGCGGGCTTTCCCTAAGATAGGCACCCTCACGCTCGCACTCATTCGACACCCAGGCGGAGGGGCTCATGGACTTGTTCGATCTCGGCGGAAAGGTCGCGGTGGTCACCGGAGGCAACGGGGGCATCGGGCTCGGCATGGCGCGAGGGCTCGCGCGCGCGGGCGCCGCGGTGGCGGTGGTCGGCCGCAACCAGGCCAAGTCCGCCGCCGCGGTCGCCGAGCTGCAGGGTCTCGGCGCGAAGGCCGTCGCGATCGCGGCCGACGTGAGCAACGGGACCGGCGCGGCCGCCATGGTGGACGCGGTGGTCGCGGCGCTCGGGCGAATCGACATCCTGGTCAACAACGCCGGCACCAACATCCGCAAGCGCCCGGAGGAGCTCTCCGAGGACGAGTGGCACACGGTGGTGAACGCGAACCTCACCAGCGCGTTCGTGTGCAGCAAGGCGTGCTATCCGCACATGAAGAAGGCCGGTGCCGGGAAGATCCTGAACAACGGCTCGATGATGTCGATCTTCGGCGCGCCGTGGTCGCCGGTCTACGCCGCCACCAAGGGCGGCATGGTGCAGCTCACCAAGTCGCTCGCCACCGCCTGGGCGCGGGACAACATCCAGGTGAACTGCTTCCTGCCAGGATGGATCGACACCGACCTCACCCAGGGCGCGCGACAGCAGATCCCCGGCCTGCACGAGAAGGTGCTCGACCGCACGCCGGCCGCGCGCTGGGGCGTGCCGGACGACTTCCAGGGCCTGGCGGTGTTCCTCGCCGGGCGCGGCTCCGATTTCGTCACCGGCACCGCGATCCCGGTCGACGGCGGCTACTCGGTGATGGGGTGAGGGAGCGGTCATGAGCGACACGTTCGACTACATCGTGGTGGGCGCCGGCTCCTCGGGTTGCGTGGTCGCGAACCGCCTGTCGGAGGATGCGGGGACACGCGTGTTGCTGCTCGAGGCGGGCCCGCGCGACACCAATCCGTGGCTGCACATCCCGGTCGGCTACTACCGCACCATCTTCGACGAGCGCATCTCCTGGGGCTACGAGACCGAGCCGGTGCCCGAATGCGGCAACCGACGCATCAAGTGGCCGCGCGGCAAGGTCCTCGGCGGCTGCAGCGCGATCAACGGGCTCGTCTACATGCGCGGCCAGTCCCAGGACTACGACCACTGGCGTCAGCTCGGCAACGCCGGCTGGGGCTACGACGACGTGCTGCCCTACTTCCGCCGCTCCGAGCGCCAGAGCCGCGGCGCCGACGACTATCACGGCGGGGACGGCATGCTCGGCGTCTCCGACGTGCCGCGACATCCCCTGTGCGAGGCCTGGATCTCCGCCGCCGAGCAGGCGGGGATCGCGCGAAACGACGACTTCAACGGCGCGGTGCAGGAGGGCGTCGGCTACTTCCAGCTCACCACCTGGAACGGACGCCGATCGAGCACCGCGGTCGCATTCCTGCGCCCGGCGAGGAACCGCGCGAACCTCGCGGTGGAGACCGAGGCGATGGCGCTCGAGGTGATCCTCGAGGGCCGGCGCGCGGTCGGAATCCGGTACCGGCAGGGGGGACAGGTCAAGGAGGCGCGAGCCCGCGGCGAGGTGATTCTGTCCGGCGGCGCCATCAACTCGCCGCAGCTCCTGCAGCTCTCGGGCATCGGCTCGTCGGACCTCCTGCGCACCCACGGGGTGAAGGTCGTCCACCATCTCCCCGGCGTCGGCGAGAACCTGCAGGACCACTACCAGATCCGCTCGGTCTACGAGTGCACCCGGCCGTGGACGGTCAACGACGAGGTCCGCAACCCGCTGCTCAAGGTGAAGGCCGGGCTACAGTGGCTCACCTCGCGCAGCGGCCCGCTCACCGTCGGCGCCGGGCACGTCGGGCTGTTCGCCCGCACGCGCCCGGAGCTCGAGAGCCCGGACATCCAGTTCCACTTCATTCGCTTCAGCGCCGAGCGGCCGGGCGAGGGGCTGCACCCGTTCTCGGGCTTCACCGCCTCGGTGTGCCAGCTCCGCCCGGAGAGCCGCGGGCACATCCGCATCCGTAGCACCGACCCGCTGGAGAAGCCGGAGATCCAGCCGAACTATCTCGATACCCAGGTCGATCGACAGACGATGCTCGACGGGATGAAGCTCGCGCGGAAGATCATCGCCCAACCGGCCATCGCGCCGATCGTCCGACGCGAGGTCTACCCGGGGCCGAGCGTCGAGACCGATGGCGACTTGCTGCAGTACGTGCGCGAGGCGGGCACCACCATCTTCCATCCATCCTGCACCTGCAAGATGGGGCGCGATGCGATGGCGGTGGTCGACGACCGCCTCCGCGTCCACGGCATCGAGCGCCTGCGCGTGGCCGATGCGTCGATCATGCCGACGGTGGTCTCCGGCAACACCAACGCCGGTTGCATCATGATCGGTGAGAAGTGCGCGGACATGCTGCGCGAGGACGCGCGTCGCTCGCAGGCGGCCTGACGAGCCATCCGTCGGGGACGGGCGCGCGCGATCCGCGTGCCCGTCCCGAATCTCGTGCGAGGTCGGCGCCCGACTACGCGACCACCTCGGCCTTCGCCCCCGGAGGGGGCGTGAACACCAGCATCCCCTCGGCCTTGACCGCATCGATCCCGCCCCAGAACTCGACCTTGGCGCGCTGGTCGGCCTTTGCGCGTGCGTCGACCGCCTCCGGATCGCAGACCGCGCGCAGCCGGCGCTCGAGACGCGCGACGGTCGCCTCGTGCGCCGGATCGCCGGCCAGATCCGTGGTCTCGTTAGGGTCGGATTCGAGATCGAAGAGCTGGGCCGGCATGCCGACGTGGTAGACCAGCTTCATCGGGCCGTCGCGCAACATGAAGCTCGCGTTCCTCGAGCCGGCGGCATGGTACTCGGCGAAGCCGATGCGCGCGCGGTCGGCACCTTCCAACGCCGGCCACAACGAGGCTCCGGGCAGACTGCCGTCGGCCGCGTCCGGACGCGCTCCGGCGGCCTCCACCACGGTGGGAAAGAGATCGACGTGCGAGCAGATCTCCTCGCGCACCGCGCCCTCCAGAATTCCCGGCCCGGCGATGATCAACGGCACACCGATCGCACCCTCGTAGAGGCTGCACTTGCCGAGCAGACCGTGGGAGCCGTGCATCTCACCGTGGTCCGAGGTGTAGAGCACGCGCGTGCGGTCGAGCAGTCCGAGCCTCTCCGCCGCCGCCATCACCCGCCCGATCTGCTCGTCCAGATGCGTGATGAGCGCGAAGTAGCCGGCGCCGACCCGGCGCACCATGTCCTCGGAGATGTCGTCCCAGCGCATGATGTGGCGCAGGTGCGCGAGCGCCGGGTGATCGGGGCGCTCGTCGGGCGAGTACAGCGGCGGCAACGGCACCGCGTCCAGCGGGTACAGATCCCACAGCCGTTGCGGCACCGAGAACGGCGGGTGCGGGCTCGGGAACGAGACATGGAGCACCCACGGCTTGCCGCTCGCGCGCGCGTTCGCCTCCAGCCACGCGATCGCCTGGTCGGCCACGCGCGCATCGAAGTCCTGGTAATGCGTGGTGCCGACGCCCGAGCGATCGGCGTAGAGCTCCCACTGCCCGACGTTCACCTGCTCGTCGTCGTAACCGCGCAGCAGCATCGAGACCCCACCCTTGCCACCGAGGATGTGCATCGGGTCGGTCTCGGTGGTGAAGCCGTTGTCGTCCTCGCTCGAGCGGTAGTGGAGCTTGCCGAAGGAGTCGACGCGGTGGCCCTGATCGCGAACCCGCCGCATCCAGCTCGGGAAGCGGCCGTCGTAGACGATTGCGTTGTCCCAGTAGCCCGTCTGGTGCGGATAGCGCCCGCAGGCGAGACTCGCGCGGGCCGGGCAACACAACGCGCTGGCCGCGTAGGCATTGGCGAAACGCGTGCCGCGCGCCGCCAACGCGTCGAGGTTCGGGGTACGGACCGTCGGGTGCTCGTAACACCCGAGCACGCCGCGGTTGTGGTTGTCGGACTGGAACCAGATGAGGTTGGTTGGCACGGGCACCGGTGGCATTCCTCCTGCGGGGGCTTACGGGGTCGGTCAGCTCGGCTTCACCGCCGGCGCCGGGGCGTCGAGACCCACGCCCTCGAGATGGGCGAAGGTCTCGCGCAGGGTGTCGAGCGCGGCGGCGTCGAGCGCGGGCGCGAGGATCGAGGCGACGTTGCGCTCGAGATGATCGATGCTGCCGGTGCCGAACAGCAGCACGTCGGCGCCACGTTGATGCCGGCAATAGCGATAGGCGGCGTCGACGATGTCGCGCGCACCGCCCTCGCGGACCACGAAGCCCAACGGGTCGGGATCGTCGGCGAGCGCGGCGGAGACGATGCCACGGGCGGCGAGATCGCGCATCGTCTCCTGCAGGCGCCCCGGCTTGCTGAAGATCACGCGCACCGCGAACATCACCAGCGTCCCCACGTCGTGCTCGATGGCGACCGGGTAGACACGCGTCTCCGCGCTCTGGTGGAGCATGTGGTGGGCGACCATGACGACCGCGAACCGATCGCTCGCGATCGCCCGCGGCAGCATGTCGTGGCCCGGATCGTTCGGCGCCGTCTCGGTGATGCCGAGCCAGCGGATCTTGCCCTTGTCGCGCTCGCGCTCGAGCGCCGGGACGATGCTCTCGAGTGCCGGCTCGAGCGCCCAGGGCGCCACACCGTGGAGATGAAAGACGTCGACCGCGTCGACCGCCAGATCTCGCAACGACTGGTCGAGCTCGGCGATCACCGCGTCGGCCGGGCGCAGCGCGTTGTCGCGGGTAATCACCGCCTTGGTGGAGAGGATCACGGAGTCGCGATCGCGCCCGGCGATGGCCTTGCCGACGATGCGCTCGGTGCCGTAGTTGTGTGCGGTGTCGAGGAAGTTGATACCGAGATCGAGCGCGCGCCCGACCACCGCGACCGACTCCGCCTCGCTGCGCCCCGTGCCCTGCCCGAGGCGGCTGAAGCCGCCGCAGCCGAGCCCGGCCACGCTCGCCTGGAGACCGGTCCGTCCGAGTCGGGTGTACTGCATCGACTGCCTCCTCGAGGATTCGCCGCATTATCCATCATCGAGCCGGGATGACGACGCCCGATCCCGCGGCGGCGACGGTATTCTCGGACATCGAGCGCGATCGAGCGAGGAGGAGTGATGGCACGCGACATCCTGGTCTGCGGTCTGTGGCACGAGACGAACTCCTTCTCGCCACTGGCGACCGACCTCGAGGCGTTTCACCAGTACGTCCACGTCGCCGGTGATGCGCTGCTGGATCGCCATGCCGGCACGAACACCGAGATCGGCGGCTTCATGCGCGCGGCCCCTCGCCTCGGCATGCGCCTGGTGCCGGCGCTCTACGCCGGCGCGGTGCCGTCGGGGCTGGTCACCAGCGCGGCGTTTGCCCGCTTGCTCGGCGACACCGTGCGCACCGCGGCCCGGCTCGGTCCGTACGACGGTGCGCTGGTCGCGTTGCATGGGGCGCTCTGCGCGCAAGGCGAGGCCGATGCCGAGGGCGAGTACCTCGCGCAGCTGCGATCGCTGCTGGGGCCACGCGCGCCGATCGTCGCCACCTTCGACATCCACGCCAACCTCTCGCCGCGGGTGTTCGAGCTCGCAGACGTCCTGGTCGGCTACGACACCTACCCGCATGTCGACATGGGCGACCGCGGCGAGGAAGCGGCGGCCATCCTGGCCGAGTTGCTCACACGCGGCGATCGCCTCGCCCGGGCTCACGTGAAGCTACCACTGCTCACCGTGCCTCAGGTCCAGGGCACCGAGACCGAGCCGGTCGCGGGCCTGATGGCTGCGTTGCACGCGGCGGAGTCGGACGCGCTTCGCACCGGGTCGATCGCGCTCGGCTTCCCGTACTCCGACGTCGCGCACCTCGGGGTCAGTGTGGTCGGCTACGGGACCGAGGCGCGGCCGGTGCGCGCCGCGGTCGACGCGCTCGCGGCGCGCATCTGGTCGCTCCGCACCGCGCTCGCGCCGAGGCTCGAGGCGGCCGGAGCGGCGGTGTCACGCGCGCTCGCCGCCCCCGCCGGACCGGTGGTCCTGGTGGACGTGGCCGACAACGTCGGCGGTGGCTCGCCGGGCGACGGCACCGTGCTGCTCGACCATCTGCTGCGGGCCAGGGCCGATTCCGGCGCGGTCGTGATGTGGGATCCCGCGGCGGCGCGCGCGGCGGTCGAGCGCGGCGTCGGCGCCCGTTTCGAGGGCGCGGTGGGCGGGCGGACCGACCACCGGCACGGCGCGCCGGTGAACGTCGCGGGCACGGTGCGGTTCGCAGAGCGGCTGGTCTACCGACGCACCGGCAGCTACATGACGGGTCTACCGGTCGATCTCGGGCAGTCCGCGGTGATCGACGTCGGCGGCCTCTCGGTCCTGCTCACCGAGCGGCGTGCGATGCCGTTCGACGCCGACCACCTGCGCGCTGCCGGCATCGTCCCCGAGACCCGGAAGGTGTTGGTGGTGAAGTCCGCCATCGCCTGGAAGGCGCCGTTCGCGGCGATGGCCGCCGACCATGCCTATGTCGACACTCCGGGTGCCTGCGCGTCGAATCTGCGCGGGCTGCAGTATGCACGCGGTGGCAGCCGCTGCTTCCCGCTCGACGCGAGCGCGCGGTGGGCACCTGGATGACACCACCGTCGGGCCCGACGCGGCCGGGCGACCACCCGGCGCCGCACGCGGCAACGCAGCTCGGATCAACCGAACGCCGGCCCCAGCGGGCGGATGCGCATGCCACGGCGCAGACGCGTCCAGGGTAGGGCACCGCAGTCGGCGACCATCGGCCCGGGAGCGACGCAGACCAGGATGGTCTCGGCGATCGGCTCGAAGTCGGCGCGAAAGTGCACCGAGCTCTTGTTGACCAGGATTCGCTGCGCCGTCGGCTCGATGCCGACGTGCCGGTACATCGACTGGTCGGCGAGCTGCGCCTTGTGGCTCGCCACCGCCACACGCACGTCGCGCACCCGCAGACAGGCCATCGGACCGAGCTCCATGCGGGCTCCGGAGTACATCGGCCCGGTGCCACGCACGCGCCCGTCGCCCAGTGCCTCGACTCGAAACGTCGCCTCGAACGGCCGGTCACCGGCGAACGAGCGTCCACCGAGCCCCAGGGTCAGCTCCGCGCCGAGGCCCGCCGCGTGGGCGGCGAGTGCGGCCTCGTGGTCGACCATCAGGCCGAGCGCCGCGCCCGGCGCGTCGAGCTCGACCAGGGCGCGGAGCATCCCGGTGGTATCGGAATCCCCGCCCGCACCAGGGTTGTCCTGGGTATCTGCGAGCACCACCGGTCGACCCGCGTGGGCGGCGATCCGCATCGCCTCGCGGACCCCTTCCTCCGGCGCCCACAGTCGGCCGGCGAAGTCCCCCTCGCGCACCGCGACCTCCGCTGCCAGGCTCTCCACCGCCCGGCGGACACGCGCCGGCACCGGACCGTAGCCGAAGACCGCTGGCCCGCAGTGGTGGATGTCGGCGGCCGGGAATCCCGCAGTGTAGGTGAGCTTCACCTCGTGCTCGCGCTCGAGCTCGCGCAGCGCCTCCATCAGCGATCGCGTCGGCTCGGTGGTGGTGCACTGCCAGTTCAGTGGGACCAGGAAGGGAAGCTGGCGCAAGGCGTGATGGACGGCATCGGAGCCATGGAGCAGATCGTGGAGATGGATCGCGGCACGTCGACCGGTCTCGGCCATGTCGATGTGCGGATAGGTGCGATAGCCGATCATCCCGGTCGCGCTCTCGACCATCCGGGGCGTGGTGTTGCTGTGGTAGTCGAGCGACGCGACCACCGGAATCGTGGGCCCGACCAGTGCGCGCACCCGAGCGAGCAGCTCGCCCTCGCCGTCCTCCAGGTGCTCGGTCACCATCGCACCATGCAGGCAGAGATAGACCGCGTCGACCGGAAGTGCCGCTCGGATGCCGTCGAGGATCAGGCGCGCGACGTGCTCGAAGGCATGCTCGGTGACGTGAGCCGACGGGGACGCCGCGCACCACGTCGTCGGCAACAGGGTGTGGCCGAGCCGCTCGGCCTCGTCGATGAAGCCCGAGACCGAGATGTTGATGCCGCGGACGGCCTCGAAGAGCGCGGGGCCGGTCGTGAGCGGTGGCCAGGCACCGCCGACCTGGAACGCGGCCAGATCCGCCTTCGACGGCGCGAAGGTATTCGTCTCGTGCTGGAAGCCACCGACCGCGATTCGCGCCATCTCACCACGTCTCCGTGTCGTCGGAGACGCAGTGTACGCGACGGCGCGTGAGGCGGATCAGGCGCTCATGCGCCGCCGCGACGACGGCTCAGATGTCGCGCTCGCGAATCAGGATCGATCCGTCCTCCTCGAACGCCTTGCGCTCGATGAGGCGACGTGCGGCGTCCTCGATGGCGCGGCGGTTGTCCACCACGTGCTGCATCGGGTCGAGACCCTTGGTCGGGAAGCGCTTCTCCAGGATCTTCATCGCCACCCGACAGGTGACGCGGCGCTTGTTGACCTGAGCCGCGATCGAGGCGACGCGGGTCATTGGGTTCCAGCACTGCAGGAAGGGGAACTCGATCTCGGTCTCGTTGCTGTTCGGGCTACGGCGGCGGTTCACGTGCATGGCAGGTCGTCACTTCGTCTCGGTTGATGGCGAACTGGCGGCCGTCGATACGGGTGACGGACGCGCCTCGATGCACCGGCACCGTACGTACCGGCGTGATCCGAAGTTGGATCCGGCAGCGGGCCGAGCGTTGCATCGCGCCAGAGGCTCGGCTCGTGACGCGCGAGAACGCGTCTCGCGCACACTCCACGGACCGGTCAGGCAGACTTCCCCGTCCGCGTCTGATGTGCTCGTGCCGGGGCAGGAAGCGCCAGCTCCTGCATGTGAGCAGGGCACGAGGCAGGGGAGCCGAAGGCTACCAGATACGTGCGCGATGTTCCCGCTGCAGCGCAACATCGCAACCTCGATCGTCGCCACCCCGGTCGACGGATATCAACGGAACTCCGGTGTCTCTCCGGGGGCAGGCGTGTACCCGAACGAGCCGCGAGCAAGCACCGCGTCACGGCCACCGACGGCCGCGATCCGCGCGAGCTGGTCGGTTCGAGCGCGGCCGTTCACCTCCTCTGGATCCAACAAGCTGCGTAGGAGCCGATGCATCTGTCGGCGGGCGCCGAGATGGGCCGGCACGTTGCCCAGATCGTGCTCCTCATCGGGATCGGTACCGAGGTCGAACAGCTGATCGGGATAGCCGACGTGGTGCACGTACTTCGTGGTGCCCTGACGGATCATGAAGCTCGCGGTGCTCGACGCGGCTGCATGGAACTCGCTGAACGCGAACCGATCCGGGTGCCCTCCGCGCGCGATCTCGAAGAGTGACTCGCCGCGTAGCGCCTCCCGATCCTCCGCCACCCGCGGCACGCCAACGCAGTCGAGGACCGTCGGGAAACAGTCCGCGAGGCTTACCGGCGTGTCGACGACTGCTCCGGCGGGCACGTCCTCGCCAGCGAGGATCATGGGTACGCCGATGGTCTCCTCGTACATGTTGCACTTGCCCCAGATTCCTCGGTCGCCGTTCGCCTCGCCGTGATCACTGGTGTAGAGGATGCGCGTGGAGGCGGTGAGGCCGGTCGATTCGAGGGTGTCCAGGATGCGACCGACGTTGTCGTCGAGGTAGGAGCACAGGCCGTAGTAGGCAGCGATCGACCGCCGGACCACGTCCTCCGGTGGAGGCTCGCGCAGTCCGAGGAAATCGCGGATGTCGCGAATGGCTGGATGCTCCGGCCTCAGGCCCGGCTCGAACTGACGTGGCCAGGGCACGTCCTCGGGCGGGTAGAGCTCGTAGAACCGCTGGGGCGCGATGATCGGTGGGTGCGGGCAGACCAGAGAGACGAACAGCGCCCAGGGGCGCTCGTCGCTGCGCTCCGCGGCCGCAGTCAGCCATCGAATCGCAGCCTGTGTGATGTCGCGATCGTAGCCGATGTAGGTCGAATCGCCAGCTCCCGCGCCGTCGAGGTAACCACGATACTTCGTCAGCAGCGCCGAGCCGTCTCGCAGGGATCCGAGCAGGTCACCCTGACCACCCACGACATGCATCGGAATGTGCTCGGCGGCGAAACCGTTCGGGTCGCGGGCCGAGCGGAAGTGGAGCTTGCCGATCGACTCGACACGGTGCCCTGCGTGACCCAGGCGGTGATGCCAGGACGGCACCGAGCCCTCGTACGGCTTGGCGTTGTCCCAGTAGCCGGTCTCGAACACGTAGCGGCCGGTGGCGAGAACCGCTCGCGCCGGCACGCAGATCGGCGAGTTCGTGTACGCGTTGCGAAACCGTGTGCCACGAGCGGCGAGCGAGTCCAGGTGCGGCGTCCTCACCATCGGATGCCCGTAGCAACCGAGCGCGTTGCGCGTGTGCTGATCGGAGAAGAGGAAGAGCAGGTTTTTCGGCTGCATCAGCGGGCTCCTCGTGGTTGACACGGCTTCATCGGTAACGCCCCGGATGCCGCCCCCGGGCCAGGTGAGCGGCAGTCAGGATGCTGATATCTTTGGGGCCTCGGCGAGGCCAGCCAGGTCGGCTTGCCGTGCCAATCGAAAACAGGACCACAGTGAGCCCATCATGGCCGAATCCCCCCGCATCGAGCGCATCGAGATCACCCTGTTCACCATCGAGCAACCCGGCGTGTCGACCGATCGGGCGGGTCTCGGCGCAACCTACACTCCGGGCCGCTCGACGCCCCAGGTACGCCTCGCGGTGCGGATCTACACTGACGCCGGAGTCACCGGTGAGTACATCGCGCCGCGCGGGCGGGCGAAGGTCATCGCCGCCGCGTGCGAGGCGCTCGCCTTCGGGCTGGTCGGCAAGCCTGCACTCGAGCGCGAGCGGCACTATCTCGCCATGCGCCGCGCGACCAAGCATGTCGGCGAGGTCGGTATCGGGGCACTCGATATCGCGTTGTGGGACCTCGCCGGCAAGCACCACGGAGCCTCGGTGGCGCAGCTGCTCGGGGCAGATCGCTGGCGGCTCCCCGCCTACGCCAGCACCCTTCACGGTGACGGGCACCCGGACGGGCTGTGCTCGCCGGAGGCTTACGCGGACTTCGCCGAGCGCTGTCTCGCGCTCGGCTATCCGGCCTACAAGATGCACGGCTGGCACGAGGGTGATCCTGCGCGCGAGATCGCGATGCTGCGCGCGGTGGCCAGTCGAGTCGGCGACCGCATGCAGGTCATGTACGACTCCGCCTGCAATCTGCGCACCCTCGCCGACGCCATCCGCGTCGGGAAGGTGTGCGATGAGCTCGGCCTGTACTGGTTCGAGGACCCCTACGCCGACGGCGGCATCTCGATCCACGGCCATCGCACGCTGAAGTCCCACGTGCGCACTCCGATTCTGATCACGGAGTTCGTCCGCAACGCCGAGACCACCACCGACCTGGTGGTGGCTGGTGCGACGGACTTCGCACGGGTCGACCCTGACTACGATGGTGGCATCACCGGTAGTTACAAGGCCGCGATCGCCGCGCAGTCGCTCGGGATCGACACCGAGGTCCACTCCTGTGGGCCGCCGATGCGTCACCTCATGGCCGCGCTTCGCTCGAGCAACTACTACGAGGTGAACCTGGTTCACCCGTCGTGCGGCAATCCCTGGCATTTGCCGGTCTATGCCGACGGCTACAGCGACGAGCTCGACTGCGTCGACGCCGACGGCCATGTTCTGGTGCCCGACGGGCCGGGCCTCGGCGTGACCTACGACTGGGACGCGGTGCGACGCACGACGCTCGAGACCCGAATCGTGGAATGAGCCCACACGCGTTCTCGACGGGCGACCGTTACCTGCCGGCGAGCCGCGCCGGCTGCAACGCTACTGCTTGACCCCGCCCATGGTGAGCCCGGCCGCCATCTGCTTCTGGATTGCGAGCACGATGATGAACACCGGAATGGTGACCAGTGTCGCCGCCGCCATCATCTGTCCGCTTCCGCCGGCCTCCGGATCTGCGTACTTGAACACCGAGACCGGTGCGGTGCTCACGTCGAAGCCGCCCAGCACCAATGCGAACTGGAAATTGTTCCAGGAGAAGATGAAACAGAGGATTGCGGTGGCGACGAGCCCTGGTGTGCTGAGGGGCAACACCACCTTGAAGAAGGCCTTGGTCCGTGACGCGCCGTCGATCCACGCTGCCTCTTCCAACTCGCGCGGGATGTCCTCGATGAAGCCCATCATGATCCAGACGCCGAACGGAATGGTGATCACGAGGTGGGACAGGACAAGGCCGGTGTAGGTGTTCAGCAATCCGGCATGCTTGTACACGATCCAGAAGGGTACCAGCGCGGTGATGTACGGGATCATGCGGGTCAAGAGGATTGCCATCGCGAGCTTGCGCAGGTTGAACCGCGCGACGGTGTATGCCGTCAGCAGGCCACACGCCAGACCGATGATCGTCGCGAAGCCCGAGATGACGACGCTGTTGCCGATGTTGCGAACCAGGTCGCTGTTCTCGAACACCGCGGTGTAGTTCTCCCAAACCGGCTCGAAGCGCCACACGCCAGGCTCGAAGAAGAGGTAGTCCGGCTTCAGAGAGTTCCAGAACATGTAGAAGAAGATGAAGAAGAACGGCCCGACCACCGCAATCATCGCCAACTGCGTGGTGACGGCCTCCAGGATCTTGTAGGCCCGCCTGGGCAACAGCCTCCTCAGTAGGACCACTGTCGTCTCCTCAATCCGACCAGGACGAGCTGGATCGCGAGAATCATGCCGAAGAAGACCACGCCCTTGGCCGAGGCGGCGCCCATGTAACCGTAGTCGAAGGCGTTGAAGTAGATGTTCATGTTCATCGTCTCGGTCGCGTAGAGCGGCCCACCCTGGGTGATGGCCAAGATGGTGTCGAACTCCTTGACCGCGAAAATCGAGCGCAAGATGAGGGCGACCATGATGTGGCCACGCATCAGCGGGAGAGTGACGTGGACGAGCACCTGCCAGCGAGAGGCGCCGTCGATGCGCGCGGCCTCGAAGGGATCCTGCGGCAGCGACTGGAGACCCGCGAGCAGGATCAGGGTCATGAACGGCGTGTGATGCCAGATGCCGACGAGGATCAGGGACGGCATTGCCCACTCCGGGCTCGTGGTCCACTCGATTGGCTCGATGCCGACCATCTGCAGGAAGTGGTTGAGCACGCCGTACGAGGCGTCGAAGAACAGAATCCAGACGAGGCTGACCGCGGTCGACATCGCGATCATCGGCATCATCCAGACAGATCGGTAGAAGGCCTTACCAGCGAAGCTCCGATTGAAGAGCAGCGCCGTCGCGAGGCCGATTACGAGCTGCCCGACGACGGTGGCAAAGGCGTAATAGAAGGTGTGCCAGATGGCATTCAGCCAGCGACCGTCCCCCCACATCGATAGATAGTTCTCGATGCCGACGAAGTCGTACTCCGGCTTCATCACCAGTTGCCAGTCGGTGAAGCTGGTCAGCACCACGAGGCAAACCGGGACCGCGACGAGAGCGACCAGAAAGACGACCGTCGGAACGTTGAACACGAAGGCGAGATTGCGATCGACCCAATCGATCAGACTGCCGCCGGCGGTTCGGCGGAGTTCCGCCGGCGAGTGCGCAGACGTACCGGACATCGGCCTCGAGTCTCCGAATGGCACCCGCGCCGACCCTTGGTGGATCGGCGCGGGCGGGGCGGATTACATACCGAGCTTGTCGAGACCCTCGGCCTTGATCGGCTCGGCCTGCTCTTCCGGCGACATGCGCTTGGCGAACTTCGGGATGACTCCCGCGAAGTTCATGCCTTGCTCGGTCTCCTCGACGAGCTTGGTCATGACCGCGGCCTGCTTGTCGGCCTCCGCCTGGATGGCGGCTCGGCTGCCGTCACGAATCGCGACGTTGATGACCGCGGCGGCGGCGTCGCGCATCTGGCCGATCGCGATCGCCTGTGGCTTGGCGATGGCGACTCCATAGTCGGCCGCAATTCGGGCCGATGCACCCCAAGCCGGCGTTGGCGCGGTGTACGACGGGTCGACCCAGACCGAGCGGCGGCACATCGGCACCGCGACCTTCTGGCCCTCGAGCATGATGCTCTTGCGCGTCATCCAGGCGATGTACAGCCAGGCCGCATCCTTCTTCTTGGAGTACTTGGAGATCGCGAGGGAGGTCGTCGGCACGTTGGGGAAGCTGCCGCCGGCGCCTGCTGGCACCAGGATGGTGGTGGTGTTGCCCGCAATCTTCGACTTCTTCGGATCGTCGGCCAGGAAGTGCCAGAAATTGAGCTCGGACAACATCGCCGTCTTTCCCGCGGCATAGAGGCTCGCGTTCTGCGGCGGCTTGTTGCTGAGCGCCGACGGCGGGGCATAGTCGCGGATCATGCGCCCGTAGAACTCGAATGCGTCGACCGATTCCTTCGAGTTGATGTTCGAGACCTTCTTGCCGCTGGCGTCGGTGGTGAACCAGGAGCCACCGTGATTGAAGAGGTAGGTCGCGAAGCTCGCGGTGGCGAGGTTACCCCAGCCACGCGCGAGGAAGCCGTAGATCTCGGGCGTGCCGTCCTTGTCCTCGTCGATGGTCAGCGCCTTGGCCGCCGCCTCGAGCTCCGCCATGGTGGTCGGCACCTTGACGTTGTACTTCTTGAACAGGTCGGTACGAATGTGGAGCTGCTGGGCCTGGGCAGACCAGACGATGTTGTTGAGGGGTTGGCCCTCGATGACTCGCTCGGTATTCAGGCAACCGCCGAGCCAGTCGTTCGGGTAGTCGTAGTCGGCGGGGGTCAGTGCGGGATTGTCCAGGTACGGCTTCAAGTCCTCGAGATGGCCAGCCGCGGTCAACTTTCCTCCGCGGTTGTCCATCTGCAGCATGATCAGGTCCAGGGTCGAGTCCTGCCCGGCCAGCATGATGTCCTGCTTCTTGCGGGCCTGCCCCGCCTGCAAGACCTCCATCCGGACCTTGATGCCCGTCTCGTCCTCGAACTGTTTGGCCATCGGCCTGAACCAGGCGTCGATATAGGCCGCGGTGAGGTAGATGGCGTTGAGCGTCTCGCCCTCGAACTGACGCCAGTTGACGTCGGCGCGTGTGGGGGCGGCAGCGATCAATGCGAGCGAGAGCGCGGCGGCGCGGATCATCGGTCTTGGCATGTCGGTGCCCTCAATGGTGGCGCGGAGAGGTCACCGGCCGGGCGCCCCGTCCGTCATTCGTCGTGCTGTCTCGAACGGCGTCACGTGTGCGACGCCCCGGCCTCGTGTCGAGGCCCACCGGATATTGGCAGATGCTCATCTCCGCCTTCAAGGACCACAAAGTCCTCGA
The DNA here is from genome assembly GCA_024234875.1 of Ectothiorhodospiraceae bacterium. GTDB lineage: Bacteria > Pseudomonadota > Gammaproteobacteria > HK1 > HK1 > JACKNM01. The sequence continues at coordinate 156,268 of JACKNM010000013.1, forward strand.
GGTATTCCCCCAGAGCATCGCTGCTCCCGATGGGCTCATACGCGGTCCTCGTCTCGGCACACCACGCTCAACGCGTCGACCAGCGCGAGAGCCGCGCTGGGAAGCGTCCCGCGACGCCGATACATCACGCCGGTGCGCCGCACGAACGAGACCTCGGGGCACTCGAGCGCGACCAGTCCGACGCCTTCCGGACGTTGAAGGGCGCCCCGCGTCGCCATGCCGAGGAAATTGCTGCCGCGCAGCAGCGACAACGCGAACAGGACCGAGTCGCTCTCGATCACCGGCATCGGCGGCGCGAGGCCGAGCTGCAGGAAGCTGCTGTCGAGACGCTGCCTCACGCGCGTTCGCGTGGGCGCCATCACCCAGGGAAAACCGAGCAGATCCTCGGCGCCGACCTTCTCACGGTCGAGGAGTGGATGGCCTTGGCGGACGATCACGACTTGCTCGTCGGCTGCCAGTGGCATGCTCGTGAGATCACCGTCGAGCGGCGCGTCCGTGACGCTGGCCACGACCAGATCCAGGTCGCCGTCGCGCAGACCGCGGGCGAGATCCTCCGGATAACCGGTGACCACGCTGAACCGCAGCCGCGGGCGGTCGAGATGCACCCGAGCGATCGCCTCGGGGAGGACGCGCGCGAGCCATGCCGGCCCCGCGCCGACGATCACGCGACCGACATGCCCGCCGAGGTGGGCCTCGACCTCGCTGATCGCCTCGCGGCGCTCGACATCGATGAGCTTCGCATGGCGCGCGACGATCAGGCCATACTCGGTCGGCTCGATTCCCCGCGCGCGGCGCTCGAGCAGTGGCACGCCGAGGCGCTGCTCGAGCCGTCTCACGCTCTTGGTCAGCCCGGGCTGTCCGATCCCCAATGCGGCGGCAGCCTTGCTGAACGAGCCATGCTCGATCACGGCCAGCAGATGACTGAGCTGACGAATCTCCAAGGTGGAGGCGGTCTCCAGCGGGAATCCGGGCGACGGTGCGCGAAGCAGGCGATCCTGTCAACCGGACCGCTCGGCTGCGCGCCACCCCACGGCCGCCGGAGTCCGCTGCGGGGTGTTCCCCGCAGTCATGGACTGAATCCACACGGGAACTTGTCGGAGGCGAGGATGGCTGTCACCATCGGGAGCGTCAGCACGCGCCGTCGCGGGATGGGGATGATGAGACCGACGAATCTGCTCTATCTCTTCTCGGACCAGCACACCCGTCGTGCCCTCGGCTGTATGGGGCATGGTGTCGTCAGAACGCCGAATCTCGATCGACTCGCCGAGCGCGGAACGCTCCTACGCAATGGTTACACCAACGGCCCGATCTGCGTGCCGGCGCGTGGCAGCCTCGCGACCGGAAGGCACGTTCACGACATCGGCATCTGGGACAACTGCAAACCGTACTGTGGCCAGTTCCCATCCTGGGGCCATCGTCTGATCGCGCAAGGACATCGCGCGGTCTCCATCGGCAAGCTGCATTACCGATCGACGGACGACGCCAACGGCTTCGACCCCGAGATTCTGCCGATGCACATCCTGGACGGGGTCGGGCTGCTGCTCACGATCGTCCGCGACCCGCTGCCACAGTCGAAGAAGTTCCCGCTGTTGGTGCACGAGTCCGGCGGCGGCGAGTCGAGCTACACCGATTACGATCGGCGCATCACCGAGCAGGCGATCCGTTGGCTGGAGACCGAGGGCACCCGCGACACGGGCAAGCCGTGGACACTGTTCGTGTCGCTCGTCTGTCCACATCCACCTTGGCGTGCCCCGGAGCCGTTCTACTCGATGTACCCGCACGAGGACATCGATCTACCGGTCGCCTACGGCGAGGGCGAGCGCCCGCGCCACCCCGGGCTCGAGGACTTCCGGCACTATTTCAACGTCGCCGGTACGTTCGACGAGGCGACCCTGCGCCGGGTGATCGCATCCTACTACGGCATGATCACCTATCTGGACGACAACATCGGCAAGCTGCTCGACACCCTCGAGCGCTGCGGCCTCGCCGACGACACACGGGTGCTCTACACCTCCGACCACGGCGAGTCGATGGGCCAGAAGGGCATGTTCAGCAAGTGCAACATGTTCGACGAGTCGACCGGGGTCCCGATGATCCTGGCCGGACCGGACGTACCGCGTGGTGTGACGGTCGACACCCCGGCGCAACTACTGGACGTCTTCCCCACGGTGCTTCAGGCGACTGGTGCCCGCCCCGTCGACGAGGATCTGGCGCTGCCCGGCACCTCGCTGCTCGAGATCGCGAACGGCGCGCGTCCGGACCGCGACATCCTGTCTCAGCACCACAGCGCCGGCACGCGTTCCGCGGTCTACATGTTGCGGCGCGACAACCTCAAGTACGTGCACTACGTCGACTACCCGCCATCGCTGTACGACCTGGCCGACGATCCCCTGGAGCTGCGGGATCGAGCGGCCGACCCGGCTTATGCCGACCGGCTCGCGCAGTGCCGTGACCGTCTGCGGCGGCTCGTCGACCCGGAAGCGGTCGACCGCGCCGCGAAGGACGACCAGAACGAGCGCATCGAGCGTAACGGCGGCATCCAGGCGATCATCGCCAAAGGCACCACTGGCTACACTCCTGCACCCGGTGAGACGCCCGAGTTCGTCGCCTGACCGGCATGCACTTCCTGGCCGATTTTGCGGAGCAACACGGGTGGCGCGAATACTGATCAACGACCTGCGCAAGCGCTTCGACGACACCGAGGCCGTTCGCGGCATCCACCTCGACATCGCACACAACGAGTTCGTGGTGCTCGTAGGGCCCTCGGGCTGTGGCAAGAGCACCACCTTGCGGATGATCGCGGGCCTGGAGGAAGTCACCTCGGGCGAGATCCTGATCGGCGATCGGGTCGTCAACGACGTGCCGCCGAAGGACCGCGACATCGCCATGGTGTTCCAGAACTATGCGCTGTACCCGCACATGACGGTGTACGAGAACATGGCGTTCGGCTTGAGGCTACGCCGGCTCGACCGCTCGGAGATCGACAGCCGGGTGCAACAGGCGGCATCGATTCTGAATATCGGGGACTTGCTCCAGCGGCGGCCCAAGCAGCTGTCTGGTGGCCAGCGCCAACGAGTCGCCATGGGTCGTGCGATCGTGAGGAACCCGCAGGCGTTCCTGTTCGACGAGCCCCTGTCGAACCTGGACGCGAAGCTCCGAGTCCAGATGCGTACCGAGATCAAGAAGATCCACCAACGCGTGAAGACCACCGTCGTGTACGTCACCCACGACCAGGTCGAGGCGATGACCCTGGCGGACCGAATCGTGGTGATGAACGCGGGCGTGATCGAGCAGGTGGCCTCGCCGCAAGAGATGTACGAGAATCCGGCGACGCGCTTCGTCGCCGGATTCATCGGCTCACCGTCGATGAACTTCCTGCCCTGCAGAGTCGTCACGATGGGCACCGGTCTTGGCGTGCGCTTGAGCGACGAGATCTGCCTCCCCATCCCGGACGACCGGACCTCGCGCTACCGACCCCACGTCGACCGTGAGATGGTCTTCGGTATTCGTCCGGAGCACGTGACCGAGCAGCGGGCCCACGCCGGCCCGGGGCAGTTCGACTTCGACGCTCTGGTCGACGTCCTCGAGCCGATGGGCATGGACACCATGGTGTTCATCAGCATCGACGGCAGGGAGCTCTGCGCCCGCTCGGCGCCGAAGGCGGTGACCGAGGTCGGGAAGAAGATGCGACTGACCGTCGACATGAACAACCTGCACCTCATCGATCCGACGACCGACCGCGTGGTCTGAGCCGGTCGGGCATCTCGGTTCACGGCACCCGGCGGCAATCGCTCCAGGCCTGCCCCCCGGACTCGCGGCCCGGCGGGGTCGCGCAGCGCCTGTGCGCGTGGCCCCCACGGGACCGTTTCGTGACACTTTCGCGACTGTCTCGTGATCTCGAGACCCTAAGGTTCCCGAGTCGATCCCAACGGGTCGGCGCCGACTCGAACCAGGAGGATCCGAGATGCAAGCAACCTCATCCAGTTTCGCGGCCCTCGCCGCCGCCGTGTTTCTCGCCGCCGCGAGTGCGCCACCGGTCGCCGCCGCCCGCGACCACGGCACCTACGAGGTCACGGTCACCAACATCACCAAGGCGCAGACGTTCACGCCGTTGCTGGTGGTGACACACCACCGGGGCGTGCAGCTCTTCGAGCTCGGCGCCCCGGCAAGCGAGGCGCTGGTCGCGCTGGCCGAGGGCGGCGACACCGGGCCGCTGGCGGACGCGGCGCGGGCGATGCGCGGCGTCCACGACGTCGCCACCGCCGACGGCCCGCTCGGGCCGGGGCAGTCGGTGACCATCGCGGTGCGCACGCGTGGCCACCACGACCGTGTGAGCCTCGCGGGAATGCTGGTGCCGACCAACGACGCGTTCGTCGCCATCGACGGCGTACAGGGTCCACGCGGACGCGAGACCGTCGCGGTGCGCGCCGTTGCCTACGACGCGGGCAGTGAGACCAATGACGAGCTCTGCGCCTCGATCCCGGGCGGTGGCCCGTGCGGCGGCGGGATGTTGTCCGACGACGGAGAGGGGTTCGTCCACGTGCACGCCGGGATCCACGGCGTGGGCGATCTGGACGACGCCATCTACGACTGGCGCAACCCGGTGGCGGCGATCACGATTCGCCGGCGCTGAGCGCAGGCGGCTCCCTGGGCGGAGCCCGGGGAGCCATCCTGCGCTGGCGCACCGGTCTCAGGGAAACTCTGCACAACTCCATCGTGGAGTTGTGCAGAGACGGCAGGCGCAAGCGCGTTTCTCAGTCCTTCCTCAGCCGAGGACCTCGCGCACCGACTCGTCGACGATCGACACCATGCGGTCGATCTCCGCCTCGGTGATGACCATCGGCGGCGCGAAGCACAGCACATCGCCGCGCGCGCGGGTGAACAGGCCCTTGGTCATCATCAGGGTATTGATCTTCCCACCGATGTTCTGTGCCGCGTCGAAGGGTTTGCGCACCTCGCGGTCCTCGACGATCTCGATCGCGCACATCAGGCCGAGGCCACGCACCTCGCCGACGTTGGCGTGGTTCCCGAGCGCGGCGCGCAGGCCGTCCATCAGACGCGCGCCCTTGCTCGCCGCGAGCGCCGGGAAGTCCTCCTTCTCGATGACGTCGAGCATCGCCAGCGCCACCGCGCAACCGACCGGGTGCGCGCTGTAGGTGTAGGCGTGCATCCACGGCTGGCCGGACTCGTCCATGGTCCTCGCGATCTCGTCGCTGACCCCGATGCCCCCGAGCGGGAAGTAACCGGAGGTGATGGCCTTCGCGTACTGGATGAGGTCCGGCTGCACCCCCCAGTGCTCGAGCGCGAACATCTTGCCGGTGCGCCCGAAGCCGGTGATCACCTCGTCGGCCACCAGCAGCACGTCGTACTTGTCACAGATCGCGCGGATCCGCGGGAAGTAGTCCGCCGGCGGCACGATCACCCCGCCGGCGCCCTGCACCGGCTCGGCGATGAACATGGCGACGGTGTCCGCGCCCTCGCGCAGGATCGCCTCCTCCAGCTCGTCGGCCGCGGCCACTCCGGGGGACTTGCCCGCCGGCGCCTTGTAGAAATAGGGATACGGCGAGGAGATGTGACTGAAGCCAGGCACCCGCGGCTCGAACATCGGCCAGTACGAGCTGATGCCGGTGGCGGACATCGCGGCGAGGGTCACGCCGTGGTAGCCCCACTGACGGCCGATGACCTTGGTCTTCTCCGGCTTGCCCTTCAGCTTCCAGTAGTAGCGCGCCATCTTGATGTTGCTGTCGGTCGACTCGCCACCACCCGAGGTGAAGTAGAAATGGTTGATGTTCGGGTAGGTGATGGCGGCGAGGCGCTCGGCGAGCTCGATCGCCCGCATGTTGGAGCTGCCGGCATAGCCCGACGCGTAGGGCAGGGTGGCCATCTGCTCCGCCGCGGCCTTGACCAGCTCGGTGCGCCCGTGCCCGGCGGTGTTGTTCCACAGCCCCGCCAGACCGTCGATGAAGCGATCGCCGTTGGCATCGATGAGGGTCGCGCCCTCGCCACGGACCCAGACCCGAGCCGCGGCGTGGACCTTGTGGCTGTGCAGTGGGTGAATCAGGTGCTCGACGTCGCGGTCGATCAGCGTCGTGTTGGCGTCGTTCGACATGGGGCCATCTCCTGGTGGTGCGGGCCGGGACGCCGCGAAGCACGGGCCGGACCGAGGTGGCCCAATGGTAAGGGAGGGGAGTGGGCGAATTCCACGACCCCGAGAGCAGACGGCGCGGAGGCAAGACTGCCCTCGCGCAGGGCCGAGGGCGTCAGCCGAGCTTGGCGCCGTTCGGGACCTCGCGCTCGGGGACTGCGAGCACCACCGCGCCGTCGGGACGGTAGAAGCCGGTCACCAGGCACTCCGAGCGGACCGGGCCAATCTGCTTCGGGGGGAAGTTGACGACACCCACCACCTGACGCCCGAGGAGCTCCTCCTTGGTGTAGAGCGCGGTGAGCTGGGCACTCGAGCGCCGCACACCGATCTCGGGGCCGAAGTCGACCTCGAGCTTGTAGGCCGGCTTTCGCGCCTGGGGGAAGTCCTCGACCTTCGTCACCGTGCCGACGCGGATCTCCACCCGCTCGAAGTCCGCCCATTCGATGGTGTCCATCTTCCCCCTCAATCTCTCTCGACCACGACCAGCCCGGCGGTCGGATCGACGCTCACCCGGTCACCGGTGCGGATGGCATCGACGATGTCGACGTCGAACCGGTCCATCAACGCAAGATCCGCGAACGCCGCGCCCTGCGCCATGATCGGGTTCGCCGTGTTCAGCAGCAGCGCCGCCGGCGCCATGTCGCGCGAGCGCATCTCGCGCAGCATCCAGGACGTCGCCACCCCACCCTTGGCGGTGTGCAGGACGAGCACGCGACCGACGTAGCTCTGCCCGTGCAGCGCATGAGCGGGCCGCGAGAACACGCCGCGGATCCGGTCGAGATCGTAACGCGCGCTGAAGTTGTCGCGCGCCACCAGTGCGACTCCGCTCGCTGGCCGGCCGACCCCCACGTGGCCGCGGATCTCGATGCGCATCACGCCATCCTCCCGGCCACCGCGGCCTCGACGCAGACCTCCATCGGCGCCAGCACCGGCTCGTAGCCGTACCCCGAGATGATGTTCACGAGCTTCGCGGAGTTGCTGAGCAGGCGCGTCCAGCCGTTCGCGACGCCCAGCTCGCGCGCGTACATCTGGTAGAAGCACACGCCCTGCAACAGGACGGCGCCGGAGGCCTCGATGGTCTCGGTGATGCCCATGCGGTCGCACGCCGCCTTGAGCTCGGGCGAGGTGGCGACGAGCAGCGCGGTGCCCTCGTGCACGCGCCGCTCGCGCAACAGCTCGGCGAGTTGCTGGAGCTCGACCAGGGAGAGCTGCGGCGCGGCGAAGACCACCACGTCGACCTTCTCCTCGTGGCGGCCGAAGGCGGCGTAGAGCGCCTCGATGTCGGCCAGCCCGACCGTCGTCGCCGCCGGCGCGGGCCCGTCGAGCACGCTCGCGAGATCGGGCGCCTCGGGGGTCACCCCGACCATGTGGAAGAGCGGCACCGAGCCCCAGCTCGCCATCGCGGCGCCGAAATGCTTGAGCTCGTCGGAGGTGGGCGAGCCATCGATTCCGGTGATCACCGGCACCGTCCAGTAGGAGCCCGCGGCGCGGCCGATGACCGCCCCGAGCGCACCCCACTCGGTGAGATTGCGTGGTCGCTCCCGGACCTCGAACAGATGCGTGCCCCGGCGGCCAGCGTCGAGGTGGCAGCCGTAGCGCGGCACACGACCGGTCAGCCCGGCGGCCAGGGCGGCAGGGCCACCCTCGAAGTTGCTGCGCGCACCGCAGACGCTGTTGGCGTAGATGGTCGAGCCGGTATCGCCGTAGGCGAGATGCTCACCCCGCACCGGTGGCAGCACCGTCTGGTAGTTGATGCAGGTGTCGGTCATGAGCACGCCGAGCTCGCGCAACGCGGCCGCGGCGCGGAGCTCGAGCGCCGCCATCGACTCCGGCTGCTTGAGGCGGCGGAACGCGCACTGGTCGATGCCGCGCGGATCGGTGACCGTGGGCACACGGACCCGACGCTGCTCGCGCGGCGCCGTCGCCAACTGCTCGAGCCATGCGACACCGGCCTCGCCGAGGGACTCGGTATCGCCCATCACGTGAACGTGGCTCACCTCGACGAAATCGGGCGCGTCGAACATCCGCCCGACCGCCATCTGCTGCTCGATGGCCTGCTGGCGCGGTGCGCCGAGCTCGCCCGCCAGCATCGCCTGCTCGATCTCGTTCAGTCGCAACGGACTCTCCTCTCAGTGGACGTCCAGATTACCGGTACGGGCGATGACCGGCGCCGGCACCGGGTCGATCATGACGTTCACGCAGGCCGGGAGCCCGCTCGCGAGCGAGCGCTCGAGCGCGCCGGCGAGCTCCGACGGCCGCGTCACCAGCTCGCCGTGACCACCGAATCCGGCCACCACCTGGTCGTAGCGTGCCGGCAGCAGCTCGCAACCCATCACCCGGTTCGGACCGTAGTCGCGAAGCTGGATCTGGTACTCGGCGTTCCAGCGCGCGTCGTTGCCGACGATGCACAGGAACGGCGTGCGCGATCGCACCGCGGTCTCGAACTCGGCCGGCTGAAAGCCGAACGTGCCGTCGCCCATCACCGCCACCACCAGCGCGTTCGGGTACTCGGCCTTCGCCGCCACCGCCATCGGGATCATCCCGCCGATGGTGCCGGCAGGGCCGTTCCCAAGCCGCACCTTCGCCTTCAGGCTGCCGAGCCCCCACTGGCCGAACTCGCCACCGTCGACCAGCAGCACCACCTCGTCATGGGCGTCGATCACCGCCTGCACCGCCCGGTAGACGTCGAGCGCGTGCACGGGCCCTTCCGGCGCCGAGGTGGTGGTGGCCCACGACGCGGGCCGATACGCGAGCGCGGCCGTCACCTCGTCGCGCCAGGCAGTCGCGGCGTGGCGCCTGCCAGCGGCGGCCGCGGTCAGCGCCCGGGCCGCCGGCATCATGTCCGCGCGCGCACGCACCAACAGCCGCCCCACGTCCTCGAGCGCCGCCTGGGAGCGGGCGAGGATCTCGTCGTCGGGATCGATGTGGATGACGCGGGCCGCGGCGTCGACCGCCGGTGCGTCACCGAAGCGCAGGGCGAAGTCCAGCGCCTTGCCGAGCAGCACGATGGTGTCCGCCCGCGCCAGCACCTCCGGAAATGCGCCGAGGGTCGGATCGGCGAGGCCGCGCGGCGCCTCCATCGACAACCAGGGGATGCCGAGCGCATCGGCGAAGCCCGCGATCTCCGCCGCCAGCGCGCCTCGCCCGCCGGCCGGACCGGTGACGAGCAGCGGCCGTGCCGACGCCAGCAGGTGGTCGACCACCGCGCCAGCCGTCTCCACGGCCAGCTCCGCCGGCGACGGCCGAGCCCCGGGGCGGACCTCGACCGCCGGGTCGACGACGCCCTCGAGGACGTCCTGGGGCAGGCTCAGATGCACCGGCCCCGGGCGGCCGCTACTCGCGATGGCGAGCGCTCGGGCGATGTCCTCGCCGAGGCGATTGGGGTCGTCGGCGACCCACGCCGCCTTGGTCACGTGACCGGCGAGCGCCGCCTGGTGCATCTCCTGGAACGCGCCCTGCCCGAACCGTGCGAGCTGGGCGTGCCCCGAGAGCAGGACCATCGGCGACTCCGACATCCGCGCGGTGTAGAGCGCACCCATGGTGTTCGCATGACCCGGCCCGGCGGTCACCAGGGCGATACCCGGACGGCCCGTCAGGCGCCCGGCGGCATCGGCCATGTGGGCCGCCGCCGCCTCGTGGCGGACGTGCACGATACCGAGGCCGGCATCGATGCAGGCATCGTAGAGCGGCATGATCTGGTTGCCGGAAAGCGAGTACAGACGCTCGACTCCCGCCGCGCGCAGCGCGCGGGCGAGGAGGTCGGCGCCGCGAGGAATCGAGGTCATCGCGAGCTCCGTTGAGAAATCGTGAGCGGGCCCTGGGCGCGTGGGTCGGCCAGGCCTCCGGGGGCCCGGCGTATCAGGCTTGCGACGGCAGGAAGATCCGGCCGAGCACCCTTCGAATGGGACGCACGTTCACGATCACGAACAGGGAGAGCACCGCCATCAGCCCGAGACAGATGGGGCGCTCGACGAGTGGCATCAAGCTGCCGTCGCTGATCATGAGGGCCTGGCGCAGGTACTCGTCGAGCAGCCGCCCGAGGACGATGCCGAGCACCAGCGGCGCCAGCGGGTAGCCGAGGCGGCGCATTCCGTAGGCCAGCAGGCCGAAGCCGATCATCATCCACAGGTCGTTGAACTGCAGCTTCGAGGCGTAGGACCCCATCGCGGCCAGCGCGATGACCACCGCCATGATGTTCTCACGCGGCACCCGCAGCACGTGCACGATGCCGCGCCCGATGATCAGCCCGGCCACCAGCAGCATGAACGAGCCGACGAACAGCGCGGCCACCATGTACTCGAACAGGCCGTAGTTGTCCATCAGGAACGTGGGACCGGGCTTCAGCCCGTGCAGGAACAGGCCGGCCATGATGATGGCCGCCCCCGCGCTCCCGGGCAGACCGAGCGCGATGACGGGAATCAGTGCGCCGGGCACGACCGCGTTGTTCCCGGTCTCCGCCGCGATCACCCCCTCCATCGACCCCTTCCCGAACAGCTCCGGCTTCTTGCTGGTGCGCTTGGCCATGTCGTAGGAGACCCAGGCGCCCATGTCCGCCCCGAGCCCCGGGAGCACCCCGATGAAGGTGCCGATGATGCCGGATTGCAGCACCAGCCGCATGCGGCCGCGCAACTCCGACAGCGGCGGGATGATGCCCTTCACCTGCTTCGCCACCGCCACCGCCCCGGACGCGAGCGGGCGCATCGTCAGCATCACCTGGCTCAGACCGAACAGGCCGACGATGGCCGCGATCAGGCCGATTCCGGCCTCGAGATAGGAGGAGCCGAACGAGAACCGCGGGTGCATGTGGATGTCGTCGAGGCCGATCTGCGCGATCAGCAGCCCGAAGCACCCCGCCATCCAACCCTTGAGCGGGTCGTCGGAGGACAGGCTGCCGGCGATCAGCACCCCGAGGGTGACCAGCAGCAGCAGCTCCCAGGCGGTGAACAGCAGCGAGACCTTCACCAGCCACGGCGTCAGCCACGCCATCATCCCGACCGCGATCAGCGAGCCGAAGAACGAGGAGATGGTCACCATGCCGATGGTGCGCCCCGCCAGCCCCTGCTTCGCGAGCGGGTGACCGTCGAGCGCGGTGGCCGCCGAGGCCGGCGCGCCGGGCACGTTGAGCAGAATGGCCGACATGCTCCCGCCGTACGCCCCACCCATGTAGATGAGCATCATCGCGGTCACCGAGTGCTCGGGGGTCATGGTGTAGGCGACGCCCAGCAGCAAGGCCATCGCCATCGGGCCGGTGAGGCCCGGCAGCGCGCCGAGCAGGATCCCCATCGCCATCGCCCCGAAGGCGATGCCGAGCTCGACCGGATCGGTCAGGACGTTGATCAACTGCTCGTACATGCTCGCAGGCGCTCCGTCAGCAGCCACACACCGCCGGGTTCGACGACGCGCCAGCCGCGAGCGCCACCGGGGCGCGAGCGGGCGGCGCACTCTGGATCATGGCAACGGGATCAGGAAGATCTGACCGAAGACGTACCACAGCAAGGCGGTGGTCAGTGCGCTGAGGACGATGCCGTAGCCGAGCACGCGACCGACGGTGCGCTCACGCCCCATGAACCCGATCTGGAATACCGCCAACATGATGAAGGTGGCGGTGACGTAACCGAGCGGCTTGATCGCCGCCACGTAGAGACACAGCACCGCCACGACGCCGATCACCCGCCAGGCTTCGCCGTCCGGGCGTGGAATGTGGAACCTCGGCCGCGCACCGCGAGCGCGGACCATCAACATGATCGACATGATGATCAGGCCGATCGACAGCAGACCCGGTGTCAGTCCCGGCGAGCTGAGGATGCCGCGGATGCCCTTCTCGTAGTAGGGCATCCGGATGGACTCGACGAGGGTGTACGTCGCAATCAGTCCGAGGACCGCCCCGGAGACGAGATCCTTCGAGGAATGGCGGCGCTGCTCGGCGACATCTGTCGGACGACGCTCGGTCTGTGGCTCGCTCATGCGGGCTCGAACGCCTCTTTGAATGCTCTTTCGAACGCAGTGGAGAGGCGCGCGGGCGCGGCGGCGCCCGCGCGCGACGGCGAGGCCGGAGGCCTCAACCCTCCTCGAGCTTGCCGATGCCGAGCTCGTCGCGAGTGCGCTTGGCGTTGCCGACGATCTTCTCGGCGATGTAGGCCTGCAGCTCGGTGCGCTGGCGCATCAGGTCGTTGGCCTTGTCGCGACCGACCTGGAACTTGAAGAACGCGTTGTCCTGGTAGACCTTCTCCATCGACGGGTCGGCCATCACCTTGGCGAACGCATCGTCGATCTTCGCCAGCACGTCCTCGGGCGTGCCCTTGCGCAGCGCGATGCCATGGATGTTGGTCCACGGCATCGTCTTCACGAAGGTCTTCTCCTTGATCCAGTTGGTCATCGAGGGGATCACGGTGCCCGCGGTCTCCCACTCGCCTGGGGTGGTGGCGGCGAGGCAGCGGAGCTGTCCGGCGCGCATGAAGTTCGCCATCGGCGTCACGCCCATGCAGCCGAAGTCGACCTCGCCCGAGACCACCGCGCGCACCGAGGGGCCGCCACCCTTGTAGTAGACGACCTTGAAGTCGAGCGCGGCCTGCTTGTTGAGATACACCGCGACGTTCGCCCACAGGCTCCCCGACGGGGTGGTCGAGCACGAGAGCTTGCCCGGGTTCGAGCCGACCCAGTCCATCCACTCGTCGAAGGTCTTGATCTTGGAGTCCGACTTGACGGTGATGCCGCAGGCGGTGCCACCCGACATCCAGAAGTCGAAGTCCTTCCAGGTGTAGGGGTAGCGGTCCATCATGGCGAACACCTCGACGGTGTCGTTCATGCCGACCCAGGTGTAGCCGTCCGCGGGCTGCGACATCACGTACTCGACCGCCTGGACACCGCCGGCGCCGGACATGTCCTGCAGCGCGATGGCGGGAGCGTCCATGATGGTCTTGAGCCGAGTGGACAGCGGGCGCAGACCGCGGTCAGTGGCGCCGCCGGCTGGCGAGGTCATGGCGACGGTGATCGGACGCTCGGGATAGCCAGCGGCGCGGCTCGCTCCGAACGGCAGCATCATGGCGCCCAGCGCGCCAGCGGAACCGGCGAGCAATCGGCGGCGGGTGATGTTCGTCATGGCTGCTCCTCCCGGCCGCGGAGCCGTGAGCCCGCCGACCGTGACAATGGTGGTGCGTCGTTCGTATTCGGTTTGTGCTCGCGCGTCCGTGCGCCGGAGCGGTCGCCTCGGAGATTCCGTCTCGGACATCGAGGGCTCGTCGACGACCGCCGGCACTCGGCCGCCTTATAGTACAGGCGGACCGCGCGCGGCAACTTCTGGCAAGTTTCGACCCTCAAGCCATTCCTACCGGCGATAGCGGGTGTGACAGCGCGTCATCGGGCCGGGCTTCGATCATCTCCCGCAGCTCACGCCGCACCGCAGCATGGCCGGGATCCTCGTAGAGGTTCTCCATCTCGTGGGGATCCTCGGCGAGGTGGTAGAGCTCACCGGCGCCGGAGTTGAGGTCCACGGTCATCTTGTGGGTGCGCGTGCGCACGGTGCGCAGCTCGAGGGCGACCCCGCATCGCGATGCGTTCAGTGCCCACTCGTTGTAGGCGAAATCGCGCGTCTCACGGCCCTCGACCAGCCCGCGCAGCGAGCGGGAGTTGAGCTCGCGGGCGGGCGAGACACCGGCGTAGTCGTGGAACGTGGCCGCCAGATCGAGCGTGGATACCGGGTCCTGCACGACCTGGCCGGCCGGGACGCCCGGACCACGCATGATGCACCCGACCCGCAACAGCCCCTCGTAGTGCATCGGTCCCTTGAGGATCAGGCCGTGGTCACCGAGCCAGTCGCCATGGTCGGTGGAGAACACCACGATGGTGTCGTCGGCGAGGCCCAGCGCGTCGAGCGAGGCGAGGATGCGCCCGACATTGTGGTCGATGAGCGAGATCATCCCGAAGTAGTTGGCGATGACGTGGCGCAGATGCAGATCGTCGATGGTCTTGATGCGCGAGTAGTTCTCGCGGATCGCGGCGAGATCCTGGCGAATCGACGGCTTGTTCTCGAGGCTCGCGCGATGCCACCAGGGACGGCGCTCGAGATCGAGGGTGCGGTGCACGGGGAGGTCGACCTCGTCCGGGTCGTGCATTCGACTCCAGGGGTCGGGGGCGTCGAACGGATGGTGGGGATCGGGGAACGACGCCCACAGGCAGAACGGCTCGTCCGCATGGCGCTCGATGTAAGCGATCGTCTGGTTGCCGATCCAGGTCGAGTTGTGCCACGCCGTCGGCAGGGCGCTGTGCCAGGTCTGCGGCGCGCCGACGTCCGGCGCCAGTCGCGTCGCATAGAGCTCGTTCTTCAGCGCCCCGCGGCCGTCGCCGTGGTACCAGCGCTCGTAGTGCTGGCCCGACGGCGGCTCCAGCGGCGGCCAGTGGTTGTGGCCCTCGACCACCAGCTCCACGTGCTCGAAGCCCATGTAGGGCCCGAACCAGCTCTCGTCGTACTCTTGCATGCTGTGCCGGCATTCGGGGGTGCCGGTGCGCGCGAACGTGTGCGAGGTGGCGAAGTGGGCCTTGCCCACGAACCCGGTCCGGTATCCCCCGCGCGCGAGGGTCGCCGCGAAGCCCGTCTCGGCCGCCTCCGGCGGGAGGTCGATTCCGTTGTCGGCGACCCCATGGGTACGCGGCAGCAGACCGGTGAGGATCGAGGCACGTGAGGGCTGGCACACCACGTTGGGGGTGATGCACGCGGCGAAGCGCGTTCCCTCGCTCGCCAGCATGTCGAGGTGTGGGGTCCGGACCGGGCGCCCCTCGAAACCGTAGCAGTCCCCGCGCTGCTGGTCGGAGGTGATGAACAGAATGTTGGGTCGGCGGCTCATCGGGAGCTCCTCGTCGGCAGAGTCGAACGATTCGGGCCGCGCGAGGACCACGTGCCAGCGCGCCCGTCCGGACGGTTGACGCCCGATGCCGCGATTGCCCCGGTCCGGGATCGCCCTCGGTGCGACGCTGGTGATGCTCGCCGCTGCGTGCACCGCGGTCAACGCCGTCGTGGTGCGAGTGGTGACCCAGACCGGCGTCGACCCGCTGGAGGTTGCGTTCTTCCGCAACCTGTTCGGGCTCTTGCTGGTGATGCCGTGGCTCGCGCGCGAGGGTGCCCGGGCGCTGGTCGGGGCGCGGCTCCCGCTGCACGTGGCCCGCGCCGTCGCCAACCTCGCCTCCATGGTCACCTTCTTCTATGCGCTGGCCCACATGCAGGTGGCCGACGTGGTGGCGCTCAACTTCACCGCGCCGCTGTTCGCCTCCGTCGGGGCGGTGCTCTTCTTCGGCGAGCGGATGCGGGCACGACGCACCACCGCCACCGTGGTCGGCTTCGCAGGCGCCCTCCTGATCCTGCGGCCGAGCTTCGAGACCGTCGGCGCGATTGCGGTGCTGCCGCTGATTGCGGCAGCCAGCTGGGCCGCCATGACCCTGCTCGGCAAGCGCCTCGCGGAGCGCGAGTCCGCGAGCGCGATCGTCGCCTTCAACCTGGTACTGATGGTGCCGGTGTCCGCTCTACCTGCGATTGCGGTGTGGACGACCCCGAGTCCGACCGCGCTCGCATTGATGCTGCTCCACGGCGTGCTCGGCACCGTGAACCAGTTCCTGATGGTCCGGGCGCTCCTGCTCGCCGACGCCGGCGCGCTGATGCCGTTCGACTACGTCAGGCTGCCGTTCGTGGCCCTGCTCGGGTTCGTGCTCTTCGCAGAGGTGCCCGATGCCTGGACCTGGGCCGGCGGTGCCGTGGTATTCGCGGCCGGCGCTTACATCGCGCATCGGGAGCGCCGCGCCGGGTAGGGCGCGACAGGGGCGACACGGACGAGCAGGAGCACCCGGAGCCGTGCGGCAGGAGGGCAGGGGCCTGCGTCCGGGGGACACCCCAGGTCGCGACCCCCAAAGGGCGACGGATACCCCGTTGCCGCAACCGCTTGCGCTACGACCGGCCGCGCCCTAGGCTCCGGGTCTCGGAGTCTCGGAAACGGACCATTCCGCGGAGGACCGGCCTTGGATGGAGCCGCCTCAGTGCCCGGACGGAGATACACCCTCTGCGCTCGACTCCCCGCGCGCCGCGCCGGCCGCATCTGCACCGAGCACCCCCGCCAGTGGACTGACCACGGCCCGACCCCCGCGTTTCAACACATGCGTGTAGATCTCGGTGGTGCGGACGTCGGCATGCCCGAGCTGCTCCTGCACCGTCCGGATGTCCGCGCCGCGCGCCAGCAGGTGCGTGGCAAACGAGTGACGCAGCGTGTGGCAGGACGCAGCCTTCGCGATCCCCGCGCGTCGCACCGCGTTGCGAACCATCCTCTGAACCGCAGATTCGTCGAGATGATGGCGCCGCCGCACGCCCGAGTGCGGATCCGGCCCGATGCGCGCCGACGCGAAGACGTACTGCCAACCCCACTCACTCGCCGCGCTCGCGTACTTGCGGGCGAGCGCGTACGGCATCTCGACCGAGCCGACGCCACGCGCCAAGTCCCGCTCGTGCTCACCACGCCGCACCTCGAGATGGCGCCGAAGCGGCAACACCAGATCGTCAGGGAGCGCGACGACCCGATCCTTTCGCCCCTTCCCGTCCCTGATGATGATGGCCGCGTTCCCGAAATCGACGTCCTTGACCCGCAGTCGCATCGCCTCCATCAGGCGAAGGCCTGCGCCATAGAGAAGGCAGGCCACCAGCCAGTGCACCCCCTCGAGCCCCGCAAGCACTCTGCCCACCTCCTCCGGAGTCAGCACCACCGGGACACGCGGCTTCTGCCGAGCCCGCACAATGCCGGGAATCTCGCCGAGAGGGCGGCCCACCACACGCCGATAGAGAAACACCAACGCATTCAGCGCTTGCGCCTGCGTATCCGGCGCGACGTTTCGTTCGACGGCCAGGTACGAGAGGAACTCCGCAACCTCGACCTCACCCATGTCCCGCGGATGACGCCGACCCTGAAACCGAATGAACCAACGAACCCAGTAGCCATACGCCTGCTCGGTACGCCGACTGTAGTTCAGCGCCCGCAGCGCATCACTCACCTGCGCCATGAACGGCGAGCCCGCGCGCCGGTCATCCATGATCGCCCGCCTCGCGAATACTGTATGTCCGTACAGTCTACGGATCTCGCACCGAAACGCAAGCACGGTTCAGCAGACTGCTCTCAATTGCCCCAGCAACCGGCGGCCAGGCAACCGGATCGAGAGCCGAAAGCCCCCCGCTCTCAATGGATCGCAGGCAACCTGCCGCGAAACATCACGGCAAGTTGCCGTCTACTTGGCAGTTAGGCAGAACCAAGGAGGGCCGCGCGTGGGAGTGCTTTGGAAACAACTGCTGACACCGGAAGTACTAACGCGAGGCTGGCATCTGGCGCGATTAGACACTCGGCAAGACTTCTCCGAGGACCTGTACTCGACTGACGTTTATGGGCAAGACCTAAGAAATCTCATCAACGAAACGTTGAAGCGAATAAAGACGGGTACGTATCAAGCCAATCCATTGTTCCGAATGGAGGTGCCAAAAGGCTCGCTCGCGTTTAGGCCGGGCACAGTAATCCCCATACACGACCGCGTTGTGGTCTCCGCTATCGTGTTGCTACTCGCACCCGAAATCGACAAGCACCTCCCGGATGCCGTGTTCAGTTGGCGCCTGAAAGATCCTCTCCCGAAGACGGGACCGATCTTTCGAGAAACCGATATAACGGATCTGCCGTTTCTCAAGAAGAAGACTATCCGAGTAGAGGTCGACCCATTTGAAGGGTGGTATAGGCTATGGCCGCAGTTCGACGAGGTTACGCGTCGGCTATACCAGATCGAAGGGTATCGGTATCTTGCCACTTCCGATATAGCCGCCTACTTCGAGAATATCCAACTTCCGATACTGAGAGATCAACTCCTAACCTTCCTGCCGAAGGAAGCGGAATTGGTTAACCTCCTATTTCATTTTCTGGAGGCTTGGGCCGAGCGGACCACGGATGGTCGCGTTCATTTTCGCGGAATACCCCAAGGCAATTTTGTTTCGAGCTTCCTCGGGAATATATTTCTTTTGCCGCTCGACCAAGCACTCCTAGGGATCGTCAAGGACGGTGAAATCGCCTACTTCCGTTACATGGATGATGTTCGCATCTTCACGAAGCAACGAGAAGACGCGAGGCGCGCCCTGTTTTTGATGGCACGCAAGCTCCGAGAGCTACATCTAAATGTGCAGACAGCAAAGACCAAAATCTACGACGAAAGCCAGGGAGAAATTTCGAACCTGCTTATTGACCCTCGGGTGGATCGTCTTTCAGACCTAATTGGAGAGATCCAAACCAAGCACAGAGGCAAAGCACCTCCGTACAAAGAGAGACGTGCCATCGAGGCGCAGTTGAAGGTCATTGCAAAAGCCGATTCGCCCTCCGGCCAGAAAATCATAGGTGCTAGGTCGGCTCTGGACGGCTTAACCCTGCGATGCTTTAGCAGATGGGTAACGGCCCATCTGATGATAGAAAGTGATGAATATCTTGGCCGCTTGCTCGCAGAGATATCGAAAAGCGCGGACTATAAGCTCACGCGAAAACTTATCGCGAGCGCGAAGAAGTTTCCCAAAAGGCGCGGTATCGAGAGCGAGTTTCTACGTCTGCTTTCTAGCGGGAAAATCATCTTTCCATATCAAGAAGCTGAATGTTTACGCGCGGTCCGATATTTGAGTAACGTGTCGCTCGATACTCAGGATCATGCTTGGCGTCGATTAGTTGATGCGAATCAGGATCGATACTTGCGGATGCAAGCGGCCTATTTGCTTGCGCGTACAGACCTCGGGCGAAGAAAATTGCGGCAACTCGAGAAGAAATTCGATGATGAGCCCGATTCGTATGTACAGGCAGCAATGGCCCTACTTCTCGTCCAGCGTCGGGAGAACAATCAGGATATCGTTCGGAAACTGGTGTTTCATCCGAACAGTAAGGTTCGAGAGATAGGGAAATATTTTCGAACCATAAAGAACGACATCGAGCAAGCTCGTGAAGCGCTACGCCACGCTTTTCGACCTGAAATCCCTTGGGTGTTGTGCGATTTTGTTCCCTTGGTCCATTTGATGGCATCAAGCGCCAATCAAGATATACGGAGCTTGCTTGTGGACACTCTTCGAGATCCACGCCGAAATCATCCTATAGGCGGACTAAGAGAGATCTTGGCGAGTATTTTCACAAGAACTCGCGAATCGTTGAAAGAAAGTTCTGCCTAACAATGCGATCAACTCGGACGCTTGACCGCTCCCTTCCTGCGCTGCCGCTCCGGTCGGTCGCCGTCAACCGCCGGTTATCGCGGCGTTATACTGCATAACCGCAATCGCAAGTTGCTCCTCGAACGCATTGATTCGCGGTGCGTTTGGGCAGGCGCTCAGTGACGTTGTGTGCAAGACCGATCCCCGATGCCGCCGCACGCCCGAGCGCGGATCCGGCCCGATGCGCGCCGACGCGAAGACGTACTGCCAAGCTCACTCACTGCCCAGAGCTGCAGGCCGAAACAGGAGCCTTCCGGCGCGACTGGCACCCACAACGGCGCCAGGTGGTCCCAG
>JACKNM010000014.1 GCA_024234875.1 Ectothiorhodospiraceae bacterium
GTGAGCAGCGACATGATCTCGACACTGGTCGTCGTGTCGAGGTTTCCGGTCGGCTCGTCGGCGAGCAACACCGCCGGGTCGGAAACGATGGCGCGCGCGATTGCGACGCGCTGTTGCTGCCCGCCGGAGAGCTCCGACGGCTGGTGGCGAGCGCGGTCGGCGAGCCCCACGCGCTCGAGCGCGGCGAGGGCGAGGCGGTGGCGGCGTGACGCGGCGATGCCGCGGTAGACGAGCGGCAGCTCCACGTTGTCCACCGCGCTGGTGCGCGCGAGCAGATTGAAGCCCTGGAAAACGAAGCCGAGATAGTGCCGGCGAAGCAGCGCGCGCTGGTTGCGGTGGGCCCGCCCGACCTCGACCCCGGCGAAGCGGTAGTCGCCGCTGCTCGGCGTGTCGAGGCAGCCGATGACGTTCATCGCGGTCGACTTCCCCGACCCGGATGGGCCCATGATGGCCACGAACTCGCCCGAGTCGATGCGCAAGTCGACGCCGTCGAGCGCGCGCACCTCGGCCAGCCCGCTGCCGTAGACCTTGGTCACCGCACGAAGCTCGATCACCGGCGGCGGCACCACGAGCGGGGACGGGCTCACGCTCGCACCGGCGACGGCGCGCGCGTCCCCGCCACCCCCGCCCTCAACGACCGCCATTTCCCGTGCGCGCGTCGACGACCACCTCCGTGCCCTCGGTCAGGACCCCGTCGACGACCTCGGTCAGGCGGCCGTCGGTCGCCCCGACGGTGACCGCGACCGGCTGCGGCTCGCCGTCGCGCACGACCCACACTCGCCGCTCGCTGCCCGTCGGCTCGGGGCGACTGGCGGCGCGGAAGCGCGGCATGCCCGGGATCAGGCGGCGCAGCGGGCTGACGTCGCTCTCGACGGGCTGCGCCGGTGGCTCGAAGCGCAGCGCCGCGTTCGGCACCAGCAGCGCGTCGGTCACCTCCTGCACCGTGATCTCCGCGGTCGCGGTCATGCCGGGACGCAGCAGCAGCTCACCGTTGTCGATGGCGAGCACCGCCTTGTAGGTCACCACGCCCTGGATGGTCTCCGGTGCGTAGCGGATGTCGCGAATTCGCGCCGGGAAGCGGCGCTCGGGATAGGCGTCGACGGCGAAGGTCGCGGGCTGACCCTCCGCCAGGCGGCCGACGTCCGCCTCGTCGACGTCGACCTGGAGCTCCATCTGGCGGAGATCCTCGGCGATCGTGAACAGCACCGGCGCCTGGAACGAGGCGGCCACGGTCTGGCCCGGGTCGACGGCGCGCGAGAGCACCACACCGCCGATCGGCGAGTGGATGCGGGCCTTCACCAGATTGGTCTCGTCGAGACGGAGCTGCGCCTCGGCCACCAGCACGTCGGCCCGCGCGCTCTCCAGTGACGCGAGCGCGCGCTCGTTGGCGGCGATGGCCGCGTCGACCTCGTGGGTCGCCACCGCACGTTGACGCGCGAGGTCCTCGACGCGGGCGCGGTCGCGCTGGGTCTCGCGCACCGTGGCCGCCGCCTCCTGGACGCGTGCGCGCGCCGCCGCGAGCTTGGCGCGAGCACTGGCGACCGTCGCCTCGAGCTTGTCGGTGTCGAGGACCGCGAGCAGGTCACCGGCCTCGACCGGCGAGTTGAAATCGACCCGCACCTCGCGAACGGTACCGGAGAGCTCGCTGGAGACCTCGACCTGATTGGTGGGCTGGACGGAGCCGGTGGCGGTCACCAGCACCTTCAGCCCGCCGCGGGTGACCGGCTGGGTGACGTAGCGCACGCTCGCGGCACCGGTGCCCGCGGTGAGCCACCACCACCCCGCCATCACGGCAGCGGCGAGGACGACGAGCCACAGGAGCGCACGGCCCCACCGCCGACGCCCACTCGGGGGTCCGGCATCGGCAAGGAGGCCGCGGACGTCCGCGGTCGACGGCGCGGTGGTCGGCGCTCGACTCTGATCGTTCAAGGAGCCAGATCCTCTGCTCCCGGCAGGCGCGCCACCATCCCTCGCGACTCTCCGGGCCGCAATGACCCTGGTCAGCGCGGGTCGGCGCTGGTGGAGGAATCGGGCGCGCTCAGCCGCGCCGCGGCGGCAGCTCCTCGCGCAGCAGCTCGAGCGCGGCGCCGAGCAAGGCGTCGTAGCGCTCACGGAAGACGCGGATCTTCTCGTCGTCCCACTGGTAGAAGCCACGCCTCGACGGCGCCTTGATGCCGATGTCGCCACGCGCCGCCTTCTCGGTGAGGACCGGCGGCGGCTCGGGCGCGTTGCTGAGTGTCGGGTAGATGGTGCGCGCGGCGTTGCCGTGGACGTCGAGCCCGGCGAGGTCCTTCTGCATCACCGGCCCGGCAGCGAGGTAGCGCAGGCCGAATCCGAAGCGCACCGCGGCATCGACGTCCTCCGGCGTCGCCACGCCCTCCTCGATCAGCGCGAACGCCTCGCGCATCAGCGCGTGCTGGAGGCGATTGGCGAGGAATCCGGGCACGTCACGCTCGACGCGCACGGGCACCTTGCCGAGCGCGCGCATGGTCTCGGTGACGTCGTCCATCACGGCGTCGGCGGTGCTCGGCCCGCGGATGACCTCGACCACCGGCACGAGGTGGGCGGGAAGGAAGTAGTGCAGCCCGAGGGTGCGCTCGGGGTGGCTCACACCCGCCGCGATGTCGCGAATCGGGAAGCTGGAGGAGTTGCTGGCGAGCACGACGCCGGGCTCGACGTGGCGGTCGAGGTCACGAAACACGCGCTGCTTGAGCTCGAGGACCTCGGGGACGCACTCGACCACCAGCTCCACGCCGTCCCACGGCAAGGCGTCGATCCCCGCGTAGGCGGACAGCCGCCCGACCACCTCCGGCGCCCCGCCGATCTGGCGCACGCTGCGCGCCGCCCGCTCGGGAAGGGTCGCGCGCATCGCCTCCGACGGCTCGCTGATCCGAGCCTCCCACCCCCCGGCGAGAAAGCTGGCGGCGATGTCGTTTCCCATGTTTCCGCCACCGATGACGGCGACGACGCGGGCGGGCTGGGTCATGGTGCGGTGCTCCGAGAGGCGAGGGACGACGCGATCATGCGGGGTGGACGGGGTAGGAAGCCAGCGCCCTGCCCCGGTACACCCGTCAGAGGTTAGCGTCGCGCCACTCGACGCATCGCGCCCACCCGGCACTCGCCCGCTCGGGGATACGCTTCGACGCGCTCAGCGCACGGGGGCGAGGCACCCGGTGGGCGGGAGAGATGCACTCGACCCGGGGCTGGCGAGCACCTCGGGGGGCAGGTGCGACCCTGAGCGGGTCGCGACGGTTCGAGCCGGAGCGCTCTGGGCGCGCAGAACGGCCGTACGCTGAGCGCGTCGAAGCGTATCCTGCCGCCGCTCGTCGTGTGCCTCGCCCGGGGCTCGATGCCGGAGCGCGTCCATCAGCTCACACCGGCCCGCGTGCTCTCGCTCGCGCCTGCGACAGCCCGGGCAGTCGGGCGTCGTGTCCTTCGATCAACGCGCGCTTCTTCTCCCTCGACCAGCCCTGGAGCTGCTTCTCCCTCGCGAACGCGTCGTCGATGCGGTCGTACTCCTCCGCGTAGACCAGCTTTACCGGCTGGCGACGGGCGGTGTAGCGGGCGCCGAGGCCGATGGTGTGCTCCCAGACGCGCTGGTCGAGATCGCGGGTGCTGCCGGTGTAGTAGCTGCCGTCGATGCACTCGAGGATGTAGACGTACGCCATGCGCCAGCCCTCCGTGGCGTCTGCCGACGGGGGCATCCTGGTCGAGAGGGCGGCGACCGGCGATGGGTCCACGGCGCGCCCGACCGCGGACCGAGGCGCGGCGCGGTGTCGGCGCCGGCGACGATGCGCGGCGCGGACGGGTCAGTCGGTGAGCGTCGCCCGCACCCGACCCAGCACGCCGAGGTCGGCCTCGACCGTCATTCCGGGGCCGATCGGCATCGGCTTGCCGGTGACCCCGGTGGTGACGACCTCGCCCGCCCGTAGACCGCCGGCATGCTCTCGGGCGTGGTTCACCAGCCAGGTCAACGCATCGAGCGGGTGGCCGAGGACGTCGGCGCCGCTCCCTGCGGTCACGGTCTCACCGTCGATGCGAAGCGCGGTGGCGTGGGCGGCGAGGTCGAGCGCGCGCCAGTCGGCGGTGGTGGCGGCACCGAGGACCAGCCAGTCGGCGCAGGCGTCGTCCGCCGCGAGTTGGGCCGGGCCGGCGGCGACGAAGTCGCGGAAGCGCGAGTCCGGCAGCTCGAGCGCCGGGCGCAGCGCCACCACCGCGGCCTCGACCTCGGCACGCTCGTAGGGCGCCGACCGGGCCGGCAGATCCCGCCCGAGCACGAAGGCCAGCTCGCACTCGGCCACCAGCATGCGATTGCCACCGAGGGCGATGGTCGACCCGTCCTCGCGAACGCGTGAGGCCAGCAGCCGGCCGGCGACCGGGCCGTCGACACCGATGTGGCGTTGCCCCGACTCGGCGGTCGCGGCGATCTTCCAACCGACCGTGGTCTCGCCCATCGCCACCGGCAGGTGGGCCTGGATGCGATAACCGGCGGCCATGTCGCCCGGGCGCAGCGCCGCGGGGAGCGTGTCGAGCTTGGTCCCGGCGCGCCAGTGATCGGCGAGCAGGCGGGCGGCCTCGGCGGTGGCATCGGTCATGTTGGTCTCCCGGTGGATCCCGGCGACAGGCACCGCGCCTCGGCGCGGAGCCCGTCCCCGGCGAGGTCAGGCGGCAGCGTTGATCCCCGCCACCGCGCGGCGCAGACGCTCCAGCGCGTCGTCGACGATGCTGCGCGGGCAGGCGACGTTCAGCCGCATGAAACCGTCGCCCTCCGGCCCGAAGATGTGGCCCTCGTCGACGTAGATCCTGGCGCGCTCCATGAACAGCGCGTCGAGGTCGGCGCTCGCGAGCCCCAGCCCGCGGCAGTCGATCCACACGAGATAGGTTCCCTCGGGTCGAACCACGCGCAGGCCCGGAATCCGCTCGTGCACGAAGCGCTCGACGTGCTCGACGTTGCCCGCGACGTAGGCGAGCACCTGCTCCAGCCACGGCGCGCCGTGGTCGTACGCGGCTTTCGTGGCGACGATTCCGAGCGGGCTCATGCCGAACAGGCCGACGCCGCGGATCTCGGCCTGCATCTCCTGGCGCAGCTCGGGGTCCGGGATCACCAGGTTCGAGGTCTTCAACCCCGCGAGGTTGAAGGTCTTGCTCGGGGCGGTGCAGACGATCGCGCGCGAGGCCAGGTCGTCGCCGAGCGTGCCCCAAGGCACGAAGCGATGGCCGGGCAGGACGAGGTCATGGTGGATCTCGTCGCTCACCACCAGCACGCCATGGCGAGCGCAGATCTCTCCGAAGCGACGCAGCTCCTCACGCGTCCACACCCGACCGACCGGATTGTGCGGGCTACACAAGATCGCGAGCTTCACCGCCGGGTCGGCGGCCTTCGCCTCGAGATCGTCGAGGTCCATGCGATAACCGCCGTCGGTCTCGATCAGCGGATTCGCCACCACCTCGCGTGCATTGTTCACCACGGCGTTGGTGAACGGGTGATACACGGGGCGCTGGATCAGGACCTTGTCGCCGGGCGCGGTGAAGCGACGCACGATGAGGTGCAACGCGGGCACGATGCCCGGCGCCGGCACGATCCACTCCGGCGCCACCGACCAGCCGTGGCGACGCTGCATCCAGCCCGCCACCGACTCGAAGTAGTCGGGCGTCGCCGCAGCGTAGCCGAGGATGCCGTGGTCGATGCGCGCGTGCAGCGCGTCGAGGACCGCCTGCGGCGCCGCGAAGTCCATGTCGGCGACCCACATCGGCAGCACGCGATCCTCGCCGAGCTCGCGGCGTGTGCGATCCCAGTGCGTCGCCTGCCCCTGTCGGACCAGGAACTCCCACTTCACCGAGTTGGTCCCGTGGCGGTCGATCTCGCGGTCCAGGTCGAGCGGCATCGAAGGCATCTCCTCGCAGGGTCGGGTGGGGAGCGTCAGTATCGGATCAGGTGGGCCGACGGCGCCCCGGCGGCACCTCGGTGATCGCGGCGTAGTGGTGCGGCTCACGATGCAGCGCGAGATCGAAGACGTTGTCCTTGAGCTCGTAGCAGCGGTCGAGATCGCACTCGGCCACCACCAGCTCGTCGCCGAGCGTGGTGCACTGGGCGACGATCTCACCGGTCGGGGCGATGATGCAGCTCCCACCGATGAGGTCGCAGCCCTCCTCGCGCCCGGCCTTGGCCACCCCGACCACCCAGGTGCCGTTCTGGTACGCGCCGGCCTGCATCACCAGGTGGTTGTGGAAGTCCTGGAGGTGGTCGTGCTGCGGCACGGGTGGGTAGTGCACCGGAGTGTTGTAGCCGAGCATCACCATCTCGACGCCTGCGAGCCCCATCACCCGGAAGGTCTCCGGCCAGCGGCGATCGTTGCAGATGCACATGCCGAAGCGACCGGTCACGCTGTCACCCAACGTCGCCTCGAACACCGGAAAGCCGAGATTGCCCGGCTCGAAGTAGCGCTTCTCCAGGTGCTGGAACGCGCGCCACGGCTCATGCTCGGCGTGGCCGGGAAGGTGCACCTTGCGGTACTTGCCGGCGACGTGACCCTTGCCGTCGACGAGGATCGAGGTGTTGAAGTGGCGTGTGCGCGCCTGCTCCTCCACCAGCTCGGCATAGCCGAGGTAGAACCCGATGCCGTGACGGCGGGCGGCGTCGAACAGCGGTCGTGTCGCCGCGCTCGGCATCTCGCGCTCGTAGAACTGGTCGAGCTGGTCCTGATCGTCGAGGAACCAGCGCGGGAAGAAGGTGGTGAGCGCAAGCTCGGGGAAGACGACGAGATCGCAGCCGCGGCGCGCCGCCTTCTCGAGCAGCGCCACCATGCGCCCGACCGCGCTGGCGCGACTCTCGTCGCGGGCGATGGGGCCGAGCTGGGCGGCGCCGACGGTGATGACTCGTGCCATGTCACTTGGTCTCCGATGGTTTCGAGCGCCCGCCGCCGGACGAGCGGGAATGGGACCGCACGGCCTCAGTCCTCGGCCAGGCGCAGCGCGACCCGCAGCAGGACGTTCGCGCCGGCTCCGATGTCCGGGGCCTCGGTATGCTCGCGTACGTTGTGGCTGATGCCGCCCACGCTCGGCACGAACACCATGCCAGTCGGGCAATTGGGGGCGAACGCCTGCGCGTCGTGCCCGGCCCCGCTCGGCATCCGGCGCACCGAATGGCCGAGCGCGCGCGCGGTCTCCTCGACCATCGCCACCACCCCGGGGTCGAAGGCGACCGGCTCGAAGCGCGCCAGCGAGCGGCGGGTGATCTTCACCCCCTCGCGCTCGACCAGCCGATCGAGATGCGCGAGGAGCCTCGCCTCGGCCGCCTTCAGCTTCTCCTCGTCGGTGTTCCTGAGATCGACCGTCATCACCGCGCGATTCGGGATGACGTTGACGAGATTCGGGGTGAGCTCGATGCGCCCCACCGTCGCCACCTGGTCGCCGCCCATCTCGTTGGCGATGCCGCGTGCGAGCACCGCGATGCTGGCGGCGGCGAAGCCCGCGTCGTGGCGGAGCCGCATCGGCGTGGTGCCGGCGTGGTTGGAGACCCCCTCGATGGTCAGCTCGGTCCACGAGATGCCCTGCACCCCCTCGACCGCGCCGATGGTGACGCCCTCGCGCTCGAGCACCGGACCCTGCTCGACGTGAAGCTCGAGGAAGGCATGCGCGCGGACATCGCCGCAGGGCGTGTCACCGCGGTAGCCGATGGCGTCGAGGCCCTCCGCGACGCTGGTGCCGTCGATGCCACGCACCGCGAGCATCTCCTCGAGCGGGAGGTGGCCCTGATGCACCATGCTGCCCATCATGTCCGGAGCGAAGCGCGCGCCCTCCTCGTTGGTGAAGAAGGCGACGGCGATCGGGCGGCGGGTGGTGATGCCGTGGTCGGCCAGCGTCTGCACCACCTCGAGGCCGGCCAGCACGCCGAGGTTGCCGTCGTAGCGCCCGCCGGTGCGCACGGTGTCGATGTGCGAGCCGATCATCACCGGCGGCCCGTCCTCGCGTCCGGCGCGCACGCCCACCACGTTGCCGATGGCGTCGACGCTGACCGCGAGGCCGAGCTCGCGCATCCAGCCGACGACGCGGTCGCGCCCGGCGCGGTCCTCCGCCGACAACGCGAGCCGGCACACTCCGCCACCGTCGATGGCGCCGACCTCGGCCAGGGCGGCGATCCGCGCCATGAGGCGGTCGAGGTCGACGCGGAGATTGTCGCCGGCCATCAGGCGGCCTTCGCGCCAGCGCGCACCGCGGCCGCGTCGCGGCCGACGATACGGGCGTAGAGCTCGGGGTCGGTGTCACCCTCGGTGCCGAACAGCAGCACCCGGGCGTCCGGACCGAGCCCGAGCGCCTGCGCCATCTCCGGTCGGGCGGCAGCCGCCAGCAGCCCCGCCACCCCGGCCACCGCCGACTCGCCCGCGACCACCGGCGGGTCACCGGCGACGCCGTCGGCCATCAGACGCATCGCCGCCATCGCCGCGTCGTCGGACACGGTCATGAACCACTCGGCCCCGTCGACCAGGACCTGCCACGCGAGCAGCGAGGTCTCGCCGCACGAGAGCCCCGCCATCACGGTCTCGATGTCACCGGTGAGCGCCACCCGCTCGCCGGCGCGCGCGCTCTCGAACAGGCACGCCGCGCGCTCGGGCTCGACCACCACGATCTGCGGCCGGTCGGCCCCGTACGCCCACCAGGTAGTGGCACAGGCCGCGGCGGCGACGCCGCCGACCCCGCCCTGGACCAGCACGTGGGTGGGCGGTGGCTCGCTCGCGAGCTCGCGCAGCGCCTCGTCGGCCATCAGGCAGTAGCCGTGCATCACGTCGCGCGGGATGTCGGCGTAGCCCTCCCACGAGGTGTCGGAGACCACCGTCCAGCCGTTGGCGGCGGCGTCGCGGGCGGCGCGGCGCACCGCCTCGTCGTAGTTGCCGGGGTTGCGCACCACCTCGGCCCCGTAGCGGGCGATCGCTGCCTCACGCCCGGGGCTGACCGTCTCGTGGACGTAGATGACGCAGCGACAGCCGAAGATCTGCGCGCCCCAGGCGACCGAGCGGCCGTGGTTGCCGTCGGTCGCACAAGCCACGGTGAGGGACTCGGTGATCGCGCGGTGGCGGCCCGAGAGCAGGTCGGCGGCGCTCGGCGGCGCGATGCCCGCGCGGCGCCCCACCTCGACCGAGACGTGGCGCAGCACCGCGTAGGCGCCGCCCAGCGCCTTGAAGCTGCCGAGGCCGAAGCGCCCGCCCTCGTCCTTGTAGGCGACCGACGCGACGCCTGCCCGCGCCGCCAACCCCGGCAGGCGGACCAGGGGGGTCGGCGCGTAGCCTGGCCACGACTCGATCTCGGCACGCGCAGCGGCCGCGCTCGCCTCGTCGAGGGTCGCTCGGAGCCAACCAGGATACGGGGTGCGCGCAGCACCCCTGGGGTTGCGGTGCAGGCGCGGCTCGGCGGCGGGCGGCTCGGTGGGCACGGGACCTCCGGAGGGACCGGGACTGAGGAGCGCATTGTAATGGGGTTCGACCGACCCGACAGGCCGGCTGGGGTCGTCACCCGAGCGGCCGCCCGGCGCGCGCCCCTGGCCTCGCCGGCGTGCGTCGTTATAATCCCGCCCCGACTGGCCGACGCGTATCCGCGGGCGGCCGCGGCACGCACCTCCGTGGGTCGACTGAATGCTCTCGCTCATCCTCAAGCGAATCCTCTCGACCTTCGTCGTGATGGCGGTGGTCGCGGTGTTCGTGTTCGGGATGCTGCACTTCAGCCCCGGTGACCCGGCGGCAATCATCGCCGGCGACCTCGCCACCAACGAGGACATCGAGCGCATCCGCGAGAAGCTCGGGCTGAACCGGCCACTCCACGAGCAGTTCGTGCGCTGGACGTCGAACGTGCTGGTCGGCGATCTGGGAACCTCGATTTTCTCCGATCTACCGGTCTCCAACCTGATTGCGCAGCGGATCGAGCCCACGGTGGCGCTGACGCTGACCACGATGATCTTCTCGGTGTGCATCGCGGTGCCGATCGGCATCGTCGCGGCCTGGCGATCCGGCTCGCTGCTCGACCGCGCGGTGATGGGATTCGCGGTATTCGGTTTCTCGATGCCGGTCTTCGTGTTCGCCTACATCCTCATCTGGATCTTCGCGGCGAAGCTCAAGCTGCTGCCGGTGATGGGATACACCTCGATCTTCGACGATCCGGTGCAGTTCTTCCGCGGCATCATCATGCCGACGATCGCGCTCGGGGTGACCTACATCGCACTGATCGCGCGCATCACCCGTGCCAGCATGCTGGAAGCGATCAACCAGGACTACATCCGCACCGCGCACGCCAAGGGGTTGGCGATCGCGCCGATCCTGTTCCGCCACGCACTGCGCAATGCGTCGGTGCCGATCGTGACCACCATCGGCATCGGCATCGCGCTCCTCATCGGTGGCGTCGTGGTCACCGAGAGCGTGTTCGCGATCCCCGGGCTCGGTCGGCTCACGGTCGACGCCATCCTGCGCCGCGACTACCCGGTCATCCAGGGCGTGATCCTCATCTTCTCGGGGGTCTACGTGCTCATCAACCTCGCCATCGACATCTTCTACACCGTGCTCGACCCGAGGATTCGGTACTGATGTCGACCGCCAACGCCCGGGAGCAAGCACGATGAGCGCGGTCGCGACCGCCGACGCCGTCCCGGCCGGGCGCGTACGTCGGGCGGCACGCTGGCTGTGGCGCCGACCGATCGTGCTCGCCGGTCTCATCCTCATCGGCTCGATGGTCGTGCTGGCGCTGGCGAGCCCGATCTTCGCCACCCACGATCCGATCCGCCTCAATCCCACCCAGCGGCTGAAGCCACCGTCGGCCGAGCACTGGTTCGGCACCGACCAGCTCGGGCGCGACGTCTACAGCCGCGTGGTCTACGGCAGCCAGATCTCGTTGCTGGTCGGATTCAGCGTCGCCTTCCTGAGCACCGTGCTCGGGCTCGCCATCGGGTTGGTCACCGGTTTCGTGCGCAAGCTCGACGCGGTGATCATGCGCATCATGGACGGGCTGATGGCGATCCCGTCGATCCTGCTCGCGATCGCGCTCATCTCGCTCAGCAAGTCGAGCGTGGAGAACGTGATCATCGCGATCACCATCCCCGAGGTGCCACGCATGGTGCGCCTGGTGCGCAGCGTGGTGTTGACGCTGCGCGAGCAGCTCTTCGTCGACGCCGCGGTCTCGCTGGGCGCGGGGCTGCCGCGGATTCTCGCGCTGCACATCATGCCGAACACCATCGCACCGCTGATCGTGCAGGCGACCTACGTCTGCGCCTCGGCGATCATCATCGAGGCGATCCTGAGCTTCCTCGGCGCCGGCACCCCGCCCGACATCCCGAGCTGGGGCAACATCATGGCCGAGGGCCGGACCTACGTGATGATCGCGTTCTGGATCCTGCTGTTCCCGGGGATCTTCCTGACCCTGGTGGTGCTCGGGGTCAACCTGCTCGGCGACGGGTTGCGCGACACGCTCGACCCGCGGCTGCGCCGCAGCGCGCGCAACCTCTGACCGCCGGTGATGGACTCGAGGCTCCGACATCGTGGATGAACGCCGTC
This sequence comes from Ectothiorhodospiraceae bacterium, assembly GCA_024234875.1. GTDB lineage: Bacteria > Pseudomonadota > Gammaproteobacteria > HK1 > HK1 > JACKNM01. Next base: position 11,532 of record JACKNM010000014.1, read on the forward strand.
TGATCGAGGTGCGCGATCTGCGCGTGCACTTCCCCACCGAGGAGGGGACGGTGCGGGCGGTCGACGGCGTGTCGTGGCACATCGACCGCGGCGAGACGGTGGCCCTGGTCGGCGAGTCGGGGTCGGGCAAGTCGGTCTCGGCGATGGCGCTGCTGCGCCTCACCGACACCTCGGGCGGGCGAATCGTGTCGGGGGCGATCGACTTCCGCCGCCGCGACGGCTCGGTGGTCGACATGGTCACCCAGCCGGCACCGACGTTGCGCGCGATTCGCGGCAACGAGATCTCGATGATCTTCCAGGAGCCGATGACCTCGCTGAACCCGGTGTTCACCGTCGGGGATCAGATCTGCGAGGCGATCATGCTCCACCAGGGCAAGAGCAAGCGCGAGGCGCTGGATCTCGCCCTGGAGATGCTCGAGCTGGTGCGTATCCCCGAGCCCCGGCGTCAGCTCCGTCAATTCCCGCACCAGCTCTCCGGCGGCATGCGCCAGCGCGCGATGATCGCGATGGCGCTGTGCTGCCGCCCGGCGCTGCTCATCGCCGACGAGCCGACCACCGCGCTCGACGTCACCATCCAGGCCCAGATCCTGGATCTGGTGAAGCTCCTGCAGCGCGAGATCGGCATGTCGGTGCTGTTCATCACCCACGACATGGGGGTGGTGGCCGAGGTCGCCGACCGGGTGGTGGTGATGCTCGGCGGCGAGAAGGTGGAGGAAGGGCCGGTCGAGGAAATCTTCGCCGCGCCGAAGCACGCCTACACTCAGGCCTTGCTCGATGCCGTGCCACGCCTCGGCAGCATGCGCGGCAGGGCCTGGCCCGAGAAGTTCCCCAACGTCGACATCCGTCGGGCCGAGGGCGACGCGGTGGTGCGGGCCGGTGACGCCGACGAGCAGTCGCTCGCGGTGTCGGGAACGGTGCGCGACGGCGAGCCGTTGCTCGAGGTCCGCAACCTCACCACGCGCTTCGAGATCGGCGGCGGCTTCCTGTCCAGACCTCAGGGGCGCATCCACGCGGTGGAGGACGTCTCGTTCCACGTCCGGGCCGGCGAGACCCTGGCCCTGGTGGGCGAGAGCGGGTGCGGCAAGTCGACCACCGGGCGCAGCATCCTGCGCCTGGTCGAGCCGACGCGTGGCAGCATCCGCTTCCGTGGCGAGGAGATCACGCTGCGCGAGCGTAGCCAGATCGGCGCGCTACGCCGGCACATGCAGATGATCTTCCAGGATCCGTTCGCGTCGCTGAACCCGCGCAAGAGCGCGGGCTGGTTGATCGGGGAGCCACTCACGATCCATGGCCTGGCCACGGGGCAGGAGGCGCGCGACCGCGTGGCGGAGCTGCTGCGCCGGGTGGGCCTCGAGCCGAATCACGCCAAGCGCTACCCGCACGAGTTCTCCGGCGGCCAGCGCCAGCGCATCTGCATCGCGCGCGCGCTGGCGCTGAACCCGGGGCTCATCGTGGCCGACGAGGCGGTGTCGGCCCTCGACGTCTCGATCCAGGCCCAGGTGATCAACCTGCTCCTCGATCTCCAGTCCGAGTTCGGGCTGTCGTACCTGTTCATCTCGCACGATCTGGCGGTGGTCGAGCGCATCAGCCACCGCGTGGCGGTGATGTATCTCGGGCAGATCGTGGAGATGGGCCCGCGCGCGGCGGTGTTCGAGGATCCGCGCCACCCTTACACCAAGAAGCTGATGGCGGCGGTGCCGGTGGCGGATCCGACCAAGCGCAAGAAGGAGCTGCGGCTGATGACGGACGAGATCCCGTCGCCGCTTCGCCCGCTCGGCTACGAGCCGGAGGTCACCAACCTCGAGGAGGTCGCTCCCGGGCACTTCGTGATGCCGCACTGATCGACACCGGGGACGGGCTCCGCCGCAGGCGGTGTCCCCATCGGTACGCAGCAGCAAGGGGACAGGCACCGATTCCCAACGGAATCGGAGCCAGTCCCCGCCTACCCTATCCTCCGAACCGCTCCGGGCGATACGGCGCGAGGTCGAAGTTCGGCCGCCGCCCGGCGATGAGGTCGGCGACGATACGCCCGGTCTTCGGCCCGGCGGTGAGGCCGAGGTGTTGGTGGCCGAAGGCGAGGTGGACGTTGGGGTGACGCGCGAGCGGCCCCACCAGCGGTAGCGAGTCCGCGGTGCTCGGGCGATGCCCCATCCAACGCCGCTCCCCGCGCCAGGTGAGGCCGGGAAAGGCAGCTCGCGCACGCTCGAGCAACAGCCGATACGGGGCCTCGCTCGGCGGCGCATCGAGCCCGCCGAACTCGACGATGCCGGCGAGTCGGACCCGACCCTCCATCGGTGTGATCACGAACTTGCCGGCGGTCACCGAGGTCGGGTTGCGCGGCATGAAGCTCGGCTCGAGCAGCTCGATGTGATAACCGCGCTCGCTCTCCAGCGGGACGTCGAGCCCGAGTGACGCGGCCAGCGGCTTCGACCAGGCGCCGGTCGCGATCACCACGTCGTCGCATGCGATCGGGCCGTCACCGGTCGCGAGACCGGTCACCCGCTCGCCGTCGCGCACGAACCCGGTCACCTCTGCTCGCATCACCTTTGCGCCGAGCGTCTCCGCGTGGGCGGCCAGATCCTTCACGTAGCGACCCGGATCGCTGATTCGGCCATGGCCCGGAATCCGCACCCCGAATCGGTTGGCCGGGCCGAGCTCGGGCTCGTACTCGGCGAGCGCGGCGCCCTCGAGCTCGACCAGCTCGAAGCCGTGGCGGCGCCGAATCCCCCAGCCGAAGGGCTCGCCCGCGTAGACCGCGCGGTCGGCGAAGACGAAGAAGTAGTCACAGGGGACGATCCAGCGCTCGGCCGGCGTGCCGCGCGAGAGGGCCTGGTGCTGCTCGAGACTGTCACCGACCAGCGGCATCTGAGCCGCGGCGATCCGCTCCACCTCGGCCGGCTTGCAGTGGCGCATGTAGCGGGCGAGCCACGGCAGAAGGCGCGGCAGGTAGGACCAGCGCAGGAACAGCGGCGCCATCGGGTCGAGGAGCATGCCCGGCGCCTTCTTCCACAGGCCGGGCACGGTGACCGGGACGATGGACGCCGAGGCGAGCACGCCGGCGTTTCCGTAGGACGTCCCCTCGCCCGGCTCCAGCCGATCGACGAGGGTCACCCGGTGGCCGTCGCGCGCGAGCCACACCGCGCTCGACACCCCGACGATCCCGGCGCCGACGACCGCGATCGACCGACCGCTCCCGGCCATGCTCACTCCCCCCATGTCGATGCACCGCGGTGATCCCGCAGCCACCGAGCCCTCATTCGTCCTCGTGGCGCAAGGTCACCGTGGCATCGCCATCGAGGTCGAGCGTGACCTCGACCACGAACGGACGGCAGCAGACCTGGCAGTCCTCGATGTACACCTGCCGACCAGCGGAGGCGTCGACCTCGATCTCGATCGACTCCCCACAGTAGGGACAACCGACGAGATGGGTGTCGAGCAAGGACATCGGGCCGCTCCCCCACGGCGCCGACGGGCACCCGGAGGTGGATGTTCGCGTACCGGGACCGGGGCGACAAGGCCGCGCCCCGAGATCGGTCACATCCGGCCGTTGATGGTCGGTGGTCGCTCGCCGCTGCCGAGCTGGTGGCGGACCCAGACATCGCCGCTCGCCACGTCGAGGAAGATGCGGCGATGGCCGCTCTCGCCGACGTGGGCGACGAGGAGCGGCACCCGATGATGGTCGAGCAGGCGCAGTGCGGCGGCGACATTGCGCTCGCCGACGGTCTCGTTGGTGCTGCTGGTGAGTGCGAGCACGTCGGCGCCGCCGAAGATCTTCGCCTGATACTCGCCAATCGCGGTGTCGCGCGCCTGCGCGGCGGCGACGAGCATCTCCATCGCCTCGTCGGCGTAGCGCCCGTCGAGCGGACCGAGGCGGGTTCCCACCCGCACCGGCAAGACGTAGTGGCACATGCCGCCGATTCGGCGACCCGGATGCCACAGCGTGATGGCGACGCAGGATCCGAGCACGGTGTGGAGCTGCGCCTCGCCGTCGTCGAAATGCACCTCCCCCGGGTGGAGGAAGACACGCTTGACGTGGCCAGCGGTCGCTCGCAACGGCCAGCTCGCGGGCGTTCCCGCCATGATGCTCACGCGCCTCGACGTGCTCAGCCGGTGAGTGCCGAGACTGCATCGAGCAGCTTCGGCGGGGCGAAGGGCTTGAACAGCCATGCGCCGGCGCCGGCCTGGCGGCCTTCCTCGACGCGCTCTCGCTCGGACTCGGTGGTCAGGATGCAGATCGGGGTCCGACCGTAGCGCGGATGGCGGCGCACGGCGCGCACGAAGGCGATCCCGTCCATGTTCGGCATGTTCACGTCGCTGACGATGAGATCGATGGCGGCGCCAGTGAGCTTGCCGAGCGCATCCGCACCATCGCGGGCCTCGACCACGGTGTAGCCGGCGCCGCACAGCGCGGTTCGCACGACCGTGCGCACCGCGGCCGAGTCATCGACGACGAGGATGGTCTTCGACATCGTTCGAGCTCCCAGGTCGTTCAACGCGCACGCGAGGGCGGCGAAGGGACGATGGCGCTCGGCGCCACGCCCGCGTCGGAGTCACCGAGCAATCGTCCCGCGGCCCGACCGTCGGCGAGGAACGAGTGCCCGGCAGCGAGGGATTGGCGAAGTCGCGCGCCGACCCGGTCGACCTCGTCGCGGACCTGGCCCACCGCCGCGCCCAGGCAACCGCCGTGCTCGAGCGCCGCGATCGACGCCTCGACCTGGGCACGGATCGCCTCGCTCGCGTCACGCAGCGTCGACGACGACTGCCCAAGGCCTTCGGAGACCTCGATGTAGCGGCCGATGATGGCGGCGATCGACGCCTCCGCCTGCGCGAGGAGCCGGTCCTCCTGCTCGGCCCCCGCCCGCGCCGCACTCACCGTGGTGGCGATTCGATGCTCGATCGCCGCGGCCTGGGTGATGATCTTCTTCCCGGTCTCGGCCGACAGCGTGGCAAGGCGGCGAACCTCGTCGGCCACCACGGCGAAGCCGCGCCCGATCTCACCGGCACGCGCAGCCTCGATGGCCGCGTTGAGGGCGAGCAGGTCGGTCTGGCTGGCGATGTACCCCACGTCCTGGGCCATGCCATGGAGGATCTGGGTGTACTCGGCCAACCCCTCGATCTCCTCGAGCACGGTGTGCTTGCCGTCGAGCGATCCGCGCACCATCTCCGCCACGCCGCCGAGCTCGGTCATCACCTCGGCAGCCAGGAACCCCATGCTGGTGCTCGAGCCGCCCGTGCCCGCGCCGTCGGCCGCCGCGACCACCTCCAGGCGACGCACCACGTCGGCGAACTGCTCGGCGATGGCGGCGACCTCGGCGCGTGCCTCGTTGCTCACCGCCTCCAGGCGCGAGCCCCAGGTGGCGAGCAGCTCGGCGAGGGCTCGCTCCGATTCGAGAACGGCCAGCGCGCTGCGGTCGACTTCGGGCCGATCGCCCGGGGTCGCCGACGGGCACTGTGCGGGGAGCGCCACGGCGACCTCGCCGGAGACGTCGCCACGACGCATGAGCACACTGGCCACGATGCCGGCGACCCCGATCGCGACTGCCACCGCGTGGCGAGCCTCGGTCGCCAGGTCGATCGCCAGAACGGCGGCCGCACCGCAGCCGATCAGGGCGGGCACCAGATTCAGAATCCTCGAGCTTCTCAAGCGGGGCGCCTCGTGAGACCGCGGGCCGGGGACGCGAGCCCGCCGCGCGTCGGCACCGACCGACACCCGGGGGTATCCGGGATAGCGGCGGGATCCGGCGGGGGCTTGAGCGGCCTCCGCCGGAGGAGGCTCCGGCAAAAGAAGGGGCTCGGGCGTCGTCACGAGCGCACCGGCTGGTGCGCGGCGAGGGCTCGATGCCTCAGCGCGGCGCGACCATCCGGGCGCGGAACTCGTCGGTGGAGTTGACCTGCGGGAATGGCTCGGCGGGAATCGGCACCCGCAGGAACGCGCACAGCGGACCCCACCCCTCGGCCACGTCGTAGACCAGCAGGCGGTCGGGCGGAGCGGTGCGCCGCACCGTCTCCAGGTGACGGCGGAAGGTGTCGACGGCGTACGCGTGATCCCCCAGACGGCCATCGAAGACACGGTCGAGGATCAGCGCACGGGCCATGTCGCGGCGGGCGAGCATCCCGGGATCGGTGATCTCGCGCGGCTCGGTCAGCGAGGCGTAGATGGTCTGGCTGATGCTCCTGTACCAGCGCTCCGGATCGCGATGGGTGAGGATGATTCGCGCCTCGGGATAGTGCTCGGCGAGCTCGGCCCAGAAATGGCAGGCAGGCCAGTCCACCGCAGCGCGGTAGTCGCCGAACAAGGCTTCCCAGTCGACCGCCTCGCCGCGGGTCGCGGCGCTCCAGACATCGACATGACCGGGGTGCTTGAGCACCTCGCGCATGTGATAGCAGGGCCCGAGACCCAGCATCTCGATCGCGATCTGCAACGACATGGTGCCGGTGCGGCCGAAGCCGGCGCCGATGACGGATAGCGGCATCAGGGGTACTCCACTCGGCGCGCGACGCTCACACGAAGGTGAGCAGGCGGCGCGGGTTGTCGACGAGGATGGTGTCGATCTCGTCCTCGGTGAAGCCACGGCGGCGCATCAGCGGCACCACGTTCTCGAAGATGTGCGAGTAGCCGTGGCCACCGAAACGACGCAGGCGGGTGCGGTAGCAGATGTCGTGGGAGATGAGCACCTGCTCGATGTGCCCCCGCTCGACGAGGCGTCGCACGGTGCGCAAGCGCTCGGCGTCGTTCGGCATGTCGACGGCGTGATTCGGCGGGTAGAAGCTCTGCTCGATCCCGAACAGATCGAGCTCGATCACCGCTCCGCTGTCGGCGACCCGGAACAGCCGCTCGTCGTCGAAGATGGTGCGGTCGATGTGGCTGAGAATGGTGCGGGACAGGTCCGCGCCCGCGACGACGAGGAAGTCGACGATCTCCTGCGGCTGGTCGTGATGTCGGCCGGGGTGGATGTTGAGCGCGGCCCCGGTCTCGGTTTGCGCGAGGACGGCGCCGCGCATGACCCGCTTCTCGAGCTCGGTCCACGGCGCCTGACACCCGATCTCGCCGATGATGCCGGCGCGGACGTCGGTGCCCCAGGCACCCTCGCGCACCTGCGCCACCATCTCCGCCGCGAAATCGTCGACCGAGCGCTCGAAGTTGCGCCGGTCCTGGTACTCCTCGACGTAGTGACCGCAGCCCATGACGATGTGCACGCCGGTGTCGCGCGAGATGCCGGCGAGCGCGCCCGGATCGGGCTTCAGGCCACCGTTGGACAGATCGACGATGGCGCGCCCGCCGGCAGCGTGCATGCGCGCCACCTCGTCGCGCATCACCTCGACCATGTCGAGCCGGTACTTGGCGGGATAGGGGCGCGTGCCGTAGTGGATCTCCCAGTAGTTCTCGAGCGTGATCGGCTCGTGGTCGCAGCAACAACCGGTCGCCATCGACGGCGGCGTGATGTCACAGATCACGTGCTCGTGCATCAAGGTCGGCCCGAGAGACTCGGGGTCGATGGTGCCGAGGACGGTCTGGATCTTGCCGCGGAGATCGCTGGTCGCCATCGCGGTCCTCCTCGATACCGTGGCCGCTCGCGCGTGGGCGGCCGGGGATCGTGAAAACGCCGGCGTCAGGTCACCCCGACGCCGGCGCGGTTCGACGCCGTTCGGCGCGAGCGAGACGAGACGTCACCCCGCTTGCGGCTAGAGGCTCAGTTCGTCTTCTCGATGTTCCAGGCGACGAACAGCAGCGCGTCCGGAACGCCCTTCAACGTGTTCCGCCACGCCACCGGGGTCACGAACTGCCCGGTGTTGAGGTACGGGATGAACTCGTAGAAGCGCTTCTGGAGGCCGTCGATCGCCTTCATCTGCTCGTCCTTGCTCCCCGCGGCGATGAAGTCCGCGCGCAGCTTCTCGATCTGCTCGTCCTTCGGCCAGCCGAACCAGGCCGACTTCGGATCGCCGGTGGCGACGAGAGGCTGGTTGGTCAGCGGGCTCGACATGTTGTAGCCGGTCCACCAGGTCGGGAAGATGTGCCAGCCGACGTTCGGCTGGGTGTTCGGGTCCTCCATCTTCGGACGACGCGAGGTGAGCGTCGACCAGTCCATCGACTGCGCGTCGACGTTGACCCCGATCTCCTTGAGCAGATCGATCATCACCAGCACGTTGTTGTAGATGATCTGCTGGTCGGTCGGCACCAAGACCACGATCGGCTCGCCCTTGTAGCCGGCCTCGGCCAGCAGCGCCTTGGCGCGAGCCTTGTCCTGCTTCATCCAGGGCTCGGCGTAGGCGGCGGTCTCGAACGGCGAGTCGCACATGAAGACCGAGTAGCAGACCTTCTCCAGCGCCGGGTTGCCGACCTGGGCGGCGAGGAACGCCTTCTGGTCGACCAGGAGCTGGAGCGCCTGACGCGCGCGCACGTCGTTGAACGGCGGGTGCAGGTGGTTCGGGCGGATGTGGCCCATCTTGCCCAGCTTGTCGAGCACCTTCACGGTGATGTTCGGGTCCGCCTCCAGCACCGGCAGGAGATCGATCGGCGGGATCTCGTAGGCGTCGACCTCACCCGCGATCAGGGCCTGGGTCGCGGTGTTGGTGTCCGGAATGTAGATCCACTCGACCTTGTCGACCTTGACCACCTTGCCGCCAGCGAAGCCACTCGACGGCTCGCTGCGCGGCACGTACTTGTCGAACTTCTTGTAGACGACCTTGTTACCCGGGACCCACTGGTCCTTCACGAACTCGAACGGGCCGGAGCCGATGACCTCGGCGACCTGGGTGTTCGGGTCGGTCTTGGCCTCCTCCTCACGCATGATGAACAGCGGAAGGGTCGGATTCGCCATGACCTGGATGGCGGGTCCGAACTTCTCCTTCAGCTTCAGCACGAAGGTCTTGGCGTCGGTCGCCTCCAAGGACTCGGCGCGGTCGAGCATCGCCATGCCGTCGGAGCGCTTCGCCGCCCAGCGCCGAATCGACGCCACCACGTCGGTCGCCTCCACCGGCGAGCCGTCGTGGAACATCAAGCCGTCACGGAGCTTGAAGGTGTAGGTGAGGCTGTCGTCACTGACAGTGTAGGTGTCGACCATCTGCGGCTTCGGCTCGAGATTGCCGTCGAGCGCGAACAGGGTGTCGTAGACCATGTAGCCGTGATTCGCGGTGATCGCGGCGGTGGTCCAGATCGGATCGATGTTCTTCAGGTCGGCCTGCGGCACGAGCTTGAGCACGGTCTCGGCCTGGGTGGCGCCGGCGAGCGCGAAGGCGAGGCCGGCGGCAATCAACCCGCGCTTGAACGCGCCGGCGGTGCCGGTTCGGTGGTCGGTGAGCATCACGGAGGTCCTCCCGGATCGGTTCTGTGAGAGTTCACGGCGAGCGTCCGAGTGTAAGGTGACGTTCCCGGCCGCGGCAACACGCGGCCCGGTGCTTGCCGCGGCGAGGCGTGCCCGCCTACCCTCGCGTCCCTTCTGCTTGCGAGCCACTTCCGAGGAGCGTTGCGCATGATCGGTCATCTACGCGTCTACACCATCAACAAGGGCATGATGGACGCCTGGCTGGAGCTGTTCCGCTCCCAGCTCGTCGGGCACATGGCCGCGGCAGGAATCACGGTCCACTCGACCTGGGTCAACGCCGAGCGCACCCAGTTCATCTGGATCCGGACCTACGGCGAGTCCATGGCCGACCTCGAGGCGAAGGAGAAGGCGTTCTACGGCTCGCCCTGGTGGCAGGCCAACGTCGACCACGTCCGCAGCCACATCGCCCACCGCGAGCTGACGGTGATCCACACCGCGCCGTAGGGCGCAGCCCACCACCCGGGCGGGCGGGGACGGGGCCCCGCCCCTGCTCGGCGGCCGGCCGATCGTGACTGCGGCTGCGCGGTGACATCCATCCACCCCGGTATACTCGCGGCTCATGCGCCAATGGTCGCCCGATCCGGCGACCGAGGAGGCTCCATGGGCGAGCAGCACGACCCCGGACTGATCAACCGCGTCACCCGCGGCACCCTGGCCCTGGTGCTGGCCGGCGGGCAGGGCACACGGCTACACGAGCTGACCGAGTGGCGAGCGAAGCCGGCGGTACCTTTCGGGGGCAAGTTCCGGATCATCGACTTCGTGCTGTCGAACTGCGTGAACTCGGGGGTGCGCCGGATCGGGGTCATCACGCAGTACAAGGCGCACTCACTGATCCGCCATCTCGTTCGCGGCTGGAGCAATTTCCGCGACGAGCTCGGCGAGTTCATGCAGGTCCTCCCGGCCTCGCAACGGGTCGGCGGCGCCTGGTACCAGGGCACCGCCGATGCCGTCTACCAGAACCTCGACATCATCCGTGCGCAGCGCCCGGGCTACGTCCTCGTGCTCGGCGGTGACCACGTCTACAAGATGGACTACACCCCGATGCTGCTCGGCCACATCGAGCGCGAGGCCGACTGCACCGTCGCCTGCATCGAGGTCCCGGTCGAGGAGGCGGCGGGCACCTACGGGGTCGCGGTGGTCGACGCCGAGGACCGCATCATCGGCTTCGAGGAGAAGCCCGCGAACCCCACCCCGGTGCCCGGGCGCCCCGGGATCTGCCTCGCCTCGATGGGCAACTACGCGTTCAACACCCGCTTCCTCTACGAGCGCCTGATCGCCGACGCCGACGACCCACGCTCGACCAAGGACTTCGGCCGCGACCTGATTCCGCACTGCGTGTCACGCTATCGCGTCCACGCCCACCGCTTCCAGGGCCGCGGCGGCGGCACCTACTGGCGTGACGTCGGCACCCTGGACTCTTACTGGAAGGCGAACATGGAGCTGGTGAGCGTGGTGCCACCGCTCAACCTGTACGACCACGAATGGCCGATCCTGACCGACCAGGCCCAGCTCCCGCCCGCGAAGTTCGTGTTCGACGACGACGACGGCCGCCGCGGCGAGGCGATCGACTCCATGGTCTCGGGTGGGTGCATCATCTCCGGCGGCAGTCTGCGGCGGTCGCTGTTGTTCTCGAACGTTCGGGTCAACGAGTACGCGCGGGTGGAGGACACGGTGGTGCTGCCCGATGTCTCGATCGGCCCGCGCTGCGACATCCACCGGGCGATCCTCGACCGCGGCTGCGTGATCGAGGCGGGCACGGTGATCGGGCGCGACCGCGAGGCCGACAAGGCACGTAACTTCCGCGTCACCGACGATGGTGTCACCCTGGTTACCCCGGACATGCTGGGCCAGGCCCTGCACCACCACCGTTGAGCGCGCCGTCCACGCGCGCCGGTGTCGCGTCGCCCGCGATGCACGTGCTGATGGCCGCGGCGGAGGACGACGCCCTGCCCGGTGGCAAGGTCGGCGGCATCGGCGACGTGGTGCGCGATCTCCCGCCCGCGCTCGCGCGGCTCGGCTGCGCGGTCAGCGTCGTCACGCCAGCCTATGGCCGGCTCGCCGAGCTTGCCGCAGCACGCCATGTCGGTGATCTCGAGGTCTCGTTTCGGGGTTCGCTCCAGACCGTCTCCCTGCACGAGGTCGCGGCGCCGCGCCCGACGCAGGGTGTGCGGCACTACGTCCTCGACCACCCGGACCTGGCGCCCTGCGGACGCGGCGTGATCTACTGCGACGACCCGCCGTCGCGGCCGTTCGCGACCGATGCGAGCAAGTTCGCGCTCTTTTGTGCCGCGGTCGCCGAGCTGACCGAGCGCGACCTGCTGCCGACGCCCGACGTCCTGCACCTGCACGACTGGCACGCGGCACTCACCCTGGCGCTGCGGCGCTACCGGGTGCGCCCGGGTGGGTGGCGCAAGCTCCACTGCGTGTTCACCATCCACAATCTGGCACTCCAGGGCATCCGCCCCTTCGACGGCGACGAGTCGGCGCTGGACGCCTGGTTTCCGGCCCTGCCCTACCAGCACGCGGCGCTGGCCGATCCGCGCTGGCCACAGTGCGTGAATCCGATGGCCGTCGGCATCCGCCTCGCCGACGCGGTGCACGTGGTGTCGCCGACCTACGCGCGCGAGATCCTGACGCCCGGCGACCCGTTCGGCCGTGGTCTGCACGGCGGCGAGGGCCTGGAAGCGGACCTCGCGGCGGCCGACGCCGAGGGGCGGCTGGTCGGAATCCTGAACGGCTGCGAGTATCCGCAGGACGCGCCACCACGCCCCTCCTGGCCGGCGCTACGCGACGCGATGCGTGCCCAGAACCTCGTCTGGTCCGCCGGCCGAGCAACCGTTGCGAGCGCTCACTTCGTCGCTCAGGCGCGCCTGGCGGGCCTCGGCGCGCGGCGACCCTCACCGCTGGTCACCAGCATCGGGCGCATCACGGCGCAGAAGGTACGGCTCCTGCTCGAGCGCGCCGGTGACGGCCGGCCGGCGATCGAGGCGGTGCTCGACACGATCGGCGAGGACGGGCTGCTGGTGATCCTCGGCACCGGAGACCCGGTGCTGGAGCAGGCGCTGGTCGAGGTCTCGGCGCGGCGCGGCAACCTGATCTTCCTCCGCGGCTACTCCGACGCGGTGGCGCGCGATCTCTACGCCGCCGGCGATCTGTTCCTGATGCCGAGCTCGTTCGAGCCGTGCGGGATCAGCCAGATGCTCGCGATGCGGGCCGGGCAGCCGTGCCTGGTGCACCGCGTCGGCGGCCTGGTCGACACGGTCCGGCCGGGCGTCGACGGCTTCGGCTTCGAGGGATCGAGCGTCACCGCCCAGGTCGATGGGATGGTGGCGGCGCTCGCCGGCGCGCTCGCACTGCGCCGCGACGATCGCCCGGGATGGCAGCGGGTGCGCAAGGCGGCGGCCGCGGCCCGATTCTCGTGGGACGCCAGTGCTGCGGCCTGCATCGAGCGGCTCTACCGGCCCGCGACCACCGGCGCCGGCGGAGACGACGCCGCGTGATCGACGCGGCAGCCGCGGGCGCGCTCGACCGTGGCGAGCACGGCGATCCGTTCGCCGTCCTCGGGCCGCATCGAGAGGCCACCGGCTGGGTGGTGCGCTGCCTGCAGCACGGGGCGGATCGGGTCGAGCTGATCGACGCCGCCGGCTCGCCGCAGGCGGTCGCCGAGCCGTTCCCCGGCAGCGCGCTGTTCGAGGCACGGGTCGCGCAGGCGCCGGCGACATACCGCTGGCGGGTTCGCGCCGGCGGCGTGGCCCGCGAGGAGCAGGATCCGTACCGCTTCCCCTCGCCCCTCGGCGAGCTCGATCTCCACCTCATCGGCGAGGGCAATCACCTCCGCCTGTGGGAGGCGCTGGGCGCCCGGCCGTGCACCGTCGAGGGTGTCGACGGGGTGCATTTCGCGGTGTGGGCCCCGAACGCGCGTCGGGTCAGCGTCATCGGGCCGTTCAACGGCTGGGACGGACGACGCCACCCGATGCGCCGGCATCCGGCCAACGGGGTCTGGGATCTCTTCCTGCCCGGGCTGGGTCCGGGAACGCCCTACAAGCTCGAGCTCCTCGGCTCCGACGGCCAGCTGCTGCCGCACAAGGCCGACCCACTCGCGCGGCGCATGGAGCCGGCGCCGGGCAACGCCTCCATCGTCCACGCGAGCGACCATCGCTGGGCCGACGATGCCTGGATGTCGGCGCGGGCCGAGGCCTCGGCCCTCGACCGGCCGATCGCGATCTACGAGGTCCACGCCGGCTCCTGGCGGCATTACCCGGACCGCCGCCCGCAGTGGCGCGACCTCGCCCGTGACCTCGTCCCCTACGTGCGCGACCTCGGCTACACCCACATCGAGCTGCTGCCGATCACCGAGCATCCGTTCGACGGCTCCTGGGGTTACCAGCCGCTCGGAATGTACGCGCCGACCTGGCGCCACGGCGCGCCGGACGACTTCAAGGCGTTCGTCGACTGCGCGCACCGCGCCGGGCTCGGGGTGATCGTCGACTGGGTACCGGCCCACTTCCCGCGCGACGAGCACGGCCTGGCCCGCTTCGACGGCACCTGCCTCTACGAGCACGCCGATCCACGCCAGGGCGAGCATCGCGACTGGGGCACGCTCATCTACAACTTCGGCCGCCCGGAGGTCGCCAACTTCCTGATCGCGAGCGCGCTGTGGTGGATCGAGGAGTACCACGTGGACGCCCTGCGCGTGGACGCGGTCGCCTCGATGCTCTACCTCGACTACTCACGCGAGGACGGGGACTGGGTCGCGAACGTCCACGGCGGCAACGAGAACCTCGAGGCCATCGCCTTCATGCGCCGCCTGAACGACGCCGTGCACGCCCGCGGCGGGGTCACCATGGCCGAGGAATCGACGGCGTGGCCGATGGTCTCGCGCCCGACCTGGCTCGGCGGCCTCGGCTACGACTTCAAGTGGAACATGGGCTGGATGCACGACACCCTCGCCTACATGCGCGAGGACCCGGTCCACCGGCGCTGGCACCACGACCGCCTGACCTTCGGCCTGCTCTATGCCTTCAGCGAGAGCTTCGTGCTACCGCTATCCCACGACGAGGTGGTGCACGGGAAGGGCCCGCTGATCGACCGCATGCCCGGCGACCGCTGGCAGCGCCTCGCCAACCTGCGGCTGTACTACGCGTTCCACTACGGATTTCCGGGCAAGAAGCTGTTGTTCATGGGCGGAGAGTTCGCGCAGACCCGCGAGTGGCACCACGACCGGGCGCTCGACTGGCACCTGCTCGACGACCCTGGCCATCGGGGCGTGCAGGCGCTGGTGCGCGATCTCAACCACCTGCACGCCGCCGAGCGCGCCCTGCACCAGGGCGACTGCGAGGCTGGCGGCTTCGAGTGGGTCGACTGCGCCGACCGCGACCAGAGCGTGATCGCCTTCCTGCGCCGGGCGCACGACCGCGACGACCACGTGCTGGTGGTGTGCAACTTCACCCCGGTGCCACGCCACGGCTACCGCCTGGGGGTGCCGGCCCTGACGCGCTACCGCGAGTTGCTGAACAGCGACGCCGCCTGCTACGGCGGCAGCGGCATCGGCAACCTGGGCGAGTCCGCCGCCGAGCCGGTGCCGGCGCACGGCCATACCGCATCGCTGCGCCTGACCTTGCCGCCGCTCGCGGCGCTGATCCTGGCACCCTCGACACGCCCCGACGACCGCGAGCCGCCGAGCGCGACCGGAGGCAACGGAGAACCCGGCCGATGAGCCACCCCGAATCGCCCTCCTCCGCGCCCGACGCGGTCGCGACCGCACCGCTCACCGTCACCCTGCCCGAGCCGGGGCTCGACGCGCAGGCCATCGCCACCGACTTCCTGCGCTACTTCCGCCGCACCCTCGGCCGCGACCGACTCGACACCTCGGCCGACTACCTGTTGCCGGCGTTCGCGCTGGCGGTGCGCGACCGGCTCACCGCGCGCTGGAACGCGACCCGCCACGCCTACGAGCGGCATGCGAGCCGCCGCACCTGCTACCTGTCGCTCGAGTACCTGATCGGTCGCTCGCTCGGCAACGCCCTGCTCAACCTCGGGATCCGCGACGAGGCGACGCGCGCGCTCGAGGCGCTCGGCCTCGCGTTGGAGACCATCGAGTCGCACGAGCACGACGCCGGGCTCGGCAACGGAGGCCTCGGGCGACTCGCCGCCTGTTTCCTCGACAGCTGCGCGAGCCTCGGTCTGCCGGTCATCGGGTACGGCATCCGCTACCAGTACGGCATGTTCCGGCAGGGCATCGAGAACGGGCACCAGGTCGAGCGACCGGACCACTGGCTGAGCGCGGGGCACCCGTGGGAGATCGAGCGCCGCGAGCTCGCCCAGCGCATCCAGTTCGGTGGTCGCACCGAGTTCCACCGCGACCCCGACGGGCGCACCCGCGCCTACTGGGTCGGCACCCACGACGTGCTCGCGGTGCCCTACGACGTTCCCGTTCCCGGCTACCGCAACGACACCGTGAACACGCTCCGCCTCTGGTCGGCGGTCGGGACCGACGTCTTCGATCTCGACGAGTTCAACGCCGGCAGCTACCCCGAGGCGGTGGCGGCGAAGAACGCGGCCGAGAACATCACCATGGTGCTGTACCCGAACGACACCAGTGAGAACGGCCGCGAGCTGCGGCTGCGCCAGCAATACTTCCTGGCCTCGGCGAGCCTGAAGGACACGCTGCGTCAGTGGCGCCGCCTCCACGACGGCGATCTCTCCGGCTTCGCCGACAAGCACGTCTTCCAGCTGAACGACACCCATCCCGCGATCGCGGTGCCGGAGCTGATGCGCCTGCTGGTCGACGAGCACGATCTCGAATGGGACGCGGCGTGGTCGATCGTCACCCGCACCATGGCCTACACCAACCACACGCTGCTGCCGGAGGCGCTGGAGCGCTGGCCGGTGCGATTGCTGCAGTCGCTGCTGCCACGGCTCCTCGACATCGTCTACGAGATCAACGCCCGCTTCCTCGCCGAGGTGGCGCGGGTGTGGCCCGGAGATACCGAGCGCCAGCGGCGGATGTCGATCATCGAGGAAGGCCACGTGCCGATGGTGCGCATGGCGTACGTCGCGATCGTCGCGAGCTTCTCGGTGAACGGCGTCGCGGCGCTGCATTCGGACCTGCTGCGCGACGGGCTGTTCCGCGATTTCAACCAGCTCTGGCCACGCAAGTTCAACAACAAGACCAACGGCGTCACGCCGCGGCGCTGGCTCGAGGCATGCAACCCGGATCTGGCGCGCATCGTCACCGACACCGTCGGCGACGGCTGGCAGACGGATCTCGACCGCCTCGGCGGCCTCGCCGCACACGCCGACGACCCCGCGTTCCAGACCCGCTGGCGCGAGATGCGCCGGCGCAACAAGGCGCGGCTCGCGGCGCTGGTCGAGCGCGAGTGCGGCGTCAGCTTCGACCTGGAGGCGATGTTCGACGTCCAGGTCAAGCGTATCCACGAGTACAAGCGCCAGCTCCTCAACATCCTCCACGTCGTCCATCTCTATTGCCGGATCAAGCGTGGCGACGTCGCCGACTGGACGCCACGCTGCGTGCTCATCGGCGGCAAGGCGGCGCCCGGGTACGCGCAGGCCAAGCGCATCGTGAAGCTCGCCTGCAACGTCGCGCGAGTGGTGAACGAGGACCCGGTGACCGAGGGGCTGCTGCGCATGGCCTTCCTGCCCGACTATCGCGTCAGCTCGATGGAGGTGATCGCGCCGGGGGCGGATCTCTCGGAGCAGATCTCCACCGCCGGCAAGGAGGCGTCGGGGACCGGCAACATGAAGCTGATGATGAACGGCGCGCTCACCATCGGCACCCGCGACGGCGCGAACATCGAGATCCTCGATGCCGTCGGCGAGGACTGCTTCTTCCTCTTCGGGCTCGACGCGGCCGAGGTCGAGGCGGCGCGCCGGAGCTACGACCCGGACGCGGTGATCGGCGCCGATGCGGCCCTGCTCGAGGTGGTCGCGCTGCTCGAGAGCGGGCACTTCAACCAGTTCGAGCCCGGGATCTTCGATCCGCTCATCGGCGCGATGCGCAGCCCCGCCGATCCGTGGATGACCGCGGCGGACTTCGCGAGCTACGCGCAGGCTCAGCGCCGCGCCGCCGAGGCGTTTCGCGACCCGGCGCGGTGGACGCGCATGAGCATCCTCAACTGCGCCGCGAGCGGCCGGTTCTCGAGCGATCGGACCATCGCCGAGTACAACCGCGACATCTGGCGGCTCGAGCCGGTGCCGGCACGGTAGGCGGCTTGGACGCGCCCACCACGTCGCACCCGCCGGTGGAGATCACCGCTGGCGCCCCCGCCCCGCTCGGCGCGTGCTGCGACGGCGAGGGTGTGAACTTCGCGCTGCGCTCGGCGCACGCCGAGCGAGTCGAGCTCTGCCTCTTCGAGCCCGGAGCGACGCGCGAGCACCGCAGGCTCGCGCTGCCGGCGCGCACCGGCGACGTGTGGCACGGTCACGTTCCGGGCTTGCGCGCCGGACAGCTCTACGGCTTTCGCGTGCACGGGCCGTGGGCGCCGCGAGACGGCCATCGATTCAATCCCCACAAGTTGCTCGTCGACCCCCATGCCCGCGCGCTCGCGGGCCATCTGCACTGGAGCGAGGCGTGCTATGCGTTTCGCCGCGACCACCCGGAGGCGGATCTGTCCTTCGACGAGCACGACAGCGCGCCGTTCGTGCCGCGCGCGGTGGTCGTCCACTCCGACTTCGACTGGGGCGGGGTGCGCCGTCCCGACGTCCCGTGGCGCGACACCGTGATCTACGAGGCCCACGTGCGCGGCCTGACCCGCCTCCATCCGGACGTGCCGGAGGCGCTACGCGGCACCTTCGAGGGGCTCGCCCATCCACGGGTGATCGCGCATCTGCTCGACCTCGGCGTGACCACGCTCGAGCTGATGCCGGTGCACGCGTTCGTCGACGATCCGTTCCTGGTCGAGCAGGGTCTGCGCAACTACTGGGGCTACAGCACGCTCGGTTTCTTCGCACCGGAGCCGCGCTATCTCGGTCGCCGTCACCCCGATGCGTTCAAGCGCATGGTGCGCGCGCTGCACGCCGCCGGCATCGAGGTCATCCTCGACGTGGTCTACAACCACACCGCCGAGGGTAATCGGCTCGGCCCGACGCTGTCGCTTCGCGGCATCGACAACGCGAGCTATTACCGGCTCGACCCCGACTCCCCGCGCGACTACGTGGATTACACCGGCTGCGGCAACAGCCTCGACCTCGGTCGCGCGCCGGCCCGCGCGCTGGTCCTCGACAGCCTGCGCTACTGGGCCGAGGAGATGCAGGTCGACGGCTTTCGCTTCGATCTGGCGACGACGCTCGCGCGCGGCGCGGTCGACTTCGACGTCGACGCGCCGTTCCTGCGCGAGGTGGCGGCCGACCCGGTGCTCTCGACCCGCAAGCTGATTGCCGAGCCGTGGGACGTCGGCCCGCAGGGCTATCGCCTCGGCGGGTTCCCGCCCGGCTGGGCGGAGTGGAACGATCGCTTCCGCGACACCACCCGTCGGTTCTGGCGCGGTGACGCGGGCGTGCTGCCGGAGTTCGCGCGGCGGGTGCACGGCTCGGGCGATCTGTTCGACCACCCGGGGCGCGGGCCGTGGGCGAGCGTGAACTTCGTCGCCAGTCACGACGGCTTCACCGTCGCCGACGTCGCGCGCTACCACGAGCGCCACAACGCCGCCAACGGCGAGGACAACCGCGACGGGCACCACGCCAACTGGAGCGACAACCACGGTGTCGAGGGGCCGTCGGACGACCCGACGATCGAGGCCGCGCGCCTTTGCCACCAGAGGAATCTACTCGCCACCACGCTGCTCGCCCACGGCACCCCGATGTTGCTCGCCGGCGACGAGATGGGCCGCTCCCAGCACGGCAACAACAACGCCTACTGTCAGGACAACGAGACCTCGTGGCTCGACTGGTCGCGGCGGGAGCATCCCCTGCTCGACCTCGTGCGCGCGCTGACCGCTCTGCGCCGCGCACACCCGGTGCTGCGCCGCCCGCGCTACGCGCACGGCGCGGTGCGACTCGCCGAGGGCGAGGCGCTCGACGTGGAGTGGCTGCGCGAGGACGCGTCACCGATGGTCGAGGGCGACTGGCACGACCCGGGGCGCCGCACGCTCGCGATGCTGCTCGGCGAGCCGACCGCGACCGGCGAGGACGTGGTGCTGCTCGCGTTCAATGCCGGCCCGACCCCGGCGCGCTTCGTGCTACCGGCTCGCCGCGCGCTCGGTCCGTGGCGCGCGGTGCTCTCCACCGCCGACTCGCTGCCGGCGGCCGACGACGCGGTGGTGGTGGCGCCGCGGTCCCTGGTCGTGCTGGAGCCGACCGGTGAGTGACCACGAGCGGTTGATCGCGCTCGCCGAGGCACTCGGCATCGCGTCCGGTTACCACGACATCTGGGGCAACTGGCACCCGCTCGGCGAGCAGGCGGCGCGCCGCCTCGTCGCCGCGCTCGGCGTCGAGGCCGGTGCAGCGGACGCGGTGGACCGCGCGCTCGCCGCCCGCGCGCGCGCGCCATGGGCACGGCCGCTGCCGACGGTGCGCGTGCTGCGCGACGGGGACGACTCGACGGTATCGATCGCGGTTCCAGAATCTGCGTGGCGAGACCCGCTCGGCTGGACCATCCGCACCGAGGACGGCCGGCGGCTGACCGGCGCGATCGACCCCCACGAGCTACCGGTGCTCGAGGAGGTGACGCTCGACGCCACACGCTGGCGTCGGCTCGGTTGGTCCCCGCCGCCGCTCGACCACGGCTACCACGATCTGGTGGTCGCGGGGGCGACCTGCCGCCTGATCGTGTGCCCGCGTGACTGCCAGCCGGTACCGGCGGGGCCCGACGGCGGCCGGCTGCTCGGCATCGCGATCCAGCTCTATGCGCTGCGCTCGGCGCGCAACTGGGGGGTCGGGGATCTCGGTGATCTCGCAGCGGTCGTCGATCATCTGGCGCCGCTCGGGGTCGACCTCGTCGGCCTCAACCCGCTGCACGCGCTGGTGCCCAGTGAGCCCGAGCGAGCGAGCCCCTACAGCCCCTCGAGTCGCCGGTTCCTGAACCCGATCTACATCGACGTCGAGGCGGTAGAGGACTTCGCCGACTGTGCGGCGGCACGCGAGGCCGTCGCCGAGCCCGCGTTCCAGGCCCGGCTCGAGGCGTTGCGGGCGGCCCCCCTCGTCGACTACCCGGGCGTGGCGCGCGCGAAGTGGGCGGTGCTCGAGATGCTGCATGCGCACTTCGCGCGACACCACCTCTCGCCACCCACCGCGCGCGGGGCAGCGTTTCGCCGTTTCCAGGCCGACGGCGGGGCGGGCCTGCGCCACCAGGCGGTATACGAGGTGTTGCGTGCACGCCACCCCGGAGGAGGCTGGCCGGGCGAGCTCGACGATCCGCGGTCGCCCGCGGTGGCCGAGCTCGCCGCCGCCCACGCCGTCGAGGTCGAGCTCCGGGAGTACCTGCAGTGGCAGGCGACGCTGCAACTCGAGCGCGTGGCCGAGCGCGCGCGGGCGCACGCGATGTCGCTGGGTCTCTACCGTGATCTGGCGGTCGGCAGCGACGGCGGCGGCGCCGACGTGTGGGCCGAGCGCGAGGTCTTCGCGCGCGGGGTGAGCATCGGCGCGCCACCCGACGACTTCGCCCTGCAAGGTCAGGTCTGGGGGCTTCCGCCATGGAGCCCGACCGCCTTGCGCGAGCGCGCATACCAGCCCTGGGTCGACGTCCTGAGAGCTGGCATGCACGCCTCCGGCGCCCTTCGTATCGACCACGTGGTCGGCCTGATGCGTCAGTTCTGGGTACCCGACGGTGGCCGCGCGGTCGACGGCGCGTACGTGGCCTTCCCGGTCGAGGATCTGCTGGGAGTGCTCGCGCTGGAGAGCCGCCGCGCCGGCTGCGTGGTGGTGGGCGAGGACCTCGGCACCGTCCCCGACGCGATGCGCGCCGCGCTCCACGACTGGGGCGTGTTGTCCTACCGGGTGCTGTACTTCGAGAAGCGCTGGCACGCCGACCACACCTTTCGCGCCCCGGACGAGTACCCGGAGCAGGCGCTGGTCACCGTCAGCACCCACGATCTCCCGACCTTCGCCGGCTGGTGGACCGGGCGCGACCTCGAGCTACGCGAGGCGTTGAGCCTGTTCCCGAGCCCCGACACCCGCGACCGCCAGCGCACCGAGCGCGGCTGGGATCGCGACCGCCTGCTCCACGCGCTCGACGTCGAGGACCTGCGGCCCGGCGCGCTGGAGCGCGCCGACGGCACACCGAGCGCCGAGCTCGTCGACGCCGTGCATCGCTACGCCGCGCGGACCCGGGCGCGAATCATGATGGTGCAGATGGAGGACGTGCTCGGCGAGCGCGAGCAGGCGAACGTCCCCGGAACCGTCACCGAGCAGCCGAACTGGCGACGCAAGCTCTCGGCGCCAGTCGAGCACTGGGGCGAGACCGCGCTGGCGCGACTGGTCGCCGCGGTGCGCGCCGAGCGCAACCGCGGGTAGCGCGGGTGGTGCCGCGACCAGACCCACTCCCCGCGGGCCGCCCTTCGACGCACGCCTCGATCGCGTCCTGCGGACGCGCTCGGCGTGGCTCAGGGGCCGGGAAGGGTCGGGTGGGGACGGGGCACGCCCCTACGGGTCGTACCCCGGCGGGGCGACGAAGCCCTGGTACTCGCGCTCGAGCAGCGCCGCGAACGCGATGCACTCGCGGTCCCCGTACTGCGGGCCGATGATCTGGACGCCGACCGGGAGCCCGTGCGGGGTCAGGCCGGCGGGCGCCACGGTGCTCGGCAGGTAGGCGAAGCCGGAGTAGCCGGCCCAGAACATCTGGTCGGTGGTCAGCACCTTCTTGTTGTTGACCACCACGGTGCGCTCGTGCCGCTCGCCGGCATGGTCGTGGGGGAACGCCGTGCTCGACGCCGCCGGGCACAGCATCAGGTCGTGGTCCTCGAAGAACGCCGCCCACTGCAGACGCATGCGATGTCGGCGCTCGTTGTAGCCGAGCCAGTCGCGATGCGCCATCACCTGGGCGCGGACCATGCGCGCGGCGTAGCTCGGGTCGTTCGGGTCCACCGAGCGCGCCAGCTCGACGTTGGCGGCGAACGCCTCGTCGCTCAGGCGACGCGAGGTCGCCGCGCGCAGCAGCATGGTGTAGACCTCGTTCGCCTCCTGTGACGAGAAGGCCGGACGAGCGCCCTCGACCACGGTGGCGCCGGCACCACGCAGGAAGTCCGCCATCGCCTGCAGCCGCTCCTGGACCTCGACGTCGACCTCCGCGCACGGATCCTCGAGCACCAGGGCGACCCGGTACTGGTCGAGGCGTGCGCGGCGCGGCGGGCGGAGATCGAGCTTCCAGCCGGCGGCCTCGATCGGGTCCGGCCCGGCCATGACGTCGAGCGCGACCGCCAGATCCTCGGCACCGCGCGCCATCGGGCCCACCACCGAGATGTCGGTCGGCGCCACCACGCCGGGCAGCGCCTGCCCGCGCGGCGGCACGATGCCGTAGGTCGGCTTGTGCCCGTAGACGCCGCAGTAGTGGGCGGGATTGCGGATCGAGGCGCCGATGTCGCTGCCCGCCTCGAGGCCGGTGAGCCCGGTGGCGAGGGCCGCGGCCGACCCGCCCGAGGAGCCGCCGGGGGTGCGGGTGAGGTCCCACGGGTTGTTGGTGGTGCCGTAGATGGCGTTGTAGCTCTGCCAGTCCGCGAGGTGAATGGGGACGTTGGTCTTGCCGAACACGATGGCACCGGCGTCGATCAGCCGCTGCACCGAGAGCGCATTGGTGGTCGCGATGTTGTCCGCAAGCGCGGGAACACCCCAGGTCGTGGGCATGCCGACCACGTCGTAGGACTCCTTCACGGTCATCGGCAGACCGTGCAGCGGGCCCCACGACTCGCCACGCGCGAGGGCTGAATCCGCCTCCCGCGCCCGGGCGCGCGCCGCGTCCATGTCGGTGAAGACGATCGCGTCGAGCGCCGGGTTGTGCCGCTCCATCCGGGCATGGAAGTGGTCGAGCAGCTCGAGCGACCCGATCTCCTTGTCGCGCAGCGCCTCGACCAGCGCAACCGCGGTGCGAAACGCGATGTCCATGGAGCCTCCTGGGGGTTGGTGGTGTCGGGCCGGGCGCGGTCAGACCGCGACCGGCTCGACGGTCGAGGAGAGCCAGCGCGCGATGCCGGCGAGGCGCCAGTCGGCATGTTGCTGGCCGATGAGCTGGACACCGACCGGCATCGCGCCGACGGCGAGCATCGGCAGCGTGATCGCCGGCGAGCCGAGCGCCGAGGTCGCGGCGTTGAACGCGGGAAGGCCAGTCGTATGGCTGATCCCGGAGTCGAGATGTCGGCTCGACTGCACCATCAGCGGCGCCGGCCCGGCGCACGAGAGCGTGACCAGCGCGTCGACGACCGGCGCCAGCGCGGCATGCCGACGGCGCATCTCCTCGCGCTCGTCGAGCCGCGCCCGGTAGTCCTCCGGGCGCATGTCGTCGGCCATCGAGAGCCGCTGCATCATGCTGTCGCTCAGCAGGCCCGGGCCCTTGTCGCGCCAGTTCCAGAGCTGCCAGCGCAGCTCGTAGCCGCAGACGTCCCGGCACAGCGCGAGCGAGTCGCCGATGGCGCGCTCGAACGCCTCCACCGCCGGATGCTCCGCGCGGGTGACGATGGCGACACCGGCACGGCGCAGGCCGTCGAGCACCCGCTCGAAGGCGTGGCGGGTGTCGGCGTCGACGTGCGACCAGCCCTCGGTCTCCACCAGGGCGAGCCGGGCGGGCCGCGTGGGCGGCGCGAGCTCCGGCAGGCCGTGCAGCCCGGGGTAACCCGGATCGCCACCGGCGACGCGGGCCACGTGCCAGGACACGTCCCAGATGTCCTCGAGGCTCGAGCCGTGCACGCCGAGGTGGCTCTGACTGAGCAACACCCGCTCGCCACGGTTCAGCGCGCCCAGCGTCGGCTTGATTGCGACGTTGGCACAGAAGGCGGCCGGACGAATCACCGAGCCGACGACCTGGCTGCCGAGCGCGACCGGGACCATCGCCGCCCCGACCGCGGCGGCAGAGCCGCTCGACGAGCCGCCGGGGGTGCGCTCGGGGTCGAACGGATTGGTGGTCGGCCCGGGATGGGAGAAGCCGAGCTCGGTGGTGACCGTCTTGCCGAGGATGACCGCGCCGCCGCTGCGCAAGGCGTAGACCGAAGCGGAGTCCCGGCCGGAGCTGTAGCCCGCATACATCGGGCTGCCCATCTGCGTCGGCATGTCGCGGGTCTCGATGAGATCCTTGATGCCGACCGGCATGCCGTCGACCGGCGACAGCGGCTTGCCGTCACGATAGCGCGCGGTCGCGGCATCGGCGGCGGCGCGCGCCCCGGCCTCGTTCAACGTCACCCACGCCTTCACCTGCGGCTCGCGCTCGGCAATCACCGCGAGGCAGCGCTCGAGGTAGTCGCGCGGCGTGTCGCTCCCGGCGAGGAACGCGGCGCGCGCATCGTGGAACGTGAGCCCGCGGTGGGTCGAGGGATGGTAACCGGGCCGTCGCGTCATCTCGGGGTCCTCGTCTCGTCCGCGGCGGGGCCGTGGATCACCAGCCGACGGCGGCGCCGTCCTTACGCGGCTCGGAGCCGGCGGTGAGCACCCCGGTCTCGGGATTGCGCGCGATCACCTGCCCGCCACCCATCCCGGCCCGCTCGTAGCCGGAGACGATCTCGACGGTGTGGCCGCGGTCGCGCAGGCCCTGGACCACGTCGGCCGGCAGATCCTCCTCGACCAGCACCTGACCCTCACGCAGCACGTCGATCCGGAAGCGCAGCGCATCCAGCGCCGCCTGCGCGTCCATGCCGAAGTCGACCATGTTCGAGAGCACCTGCAGATGGCCCTGCGGTTGCTGGAAGCCGCCCATCACGCCGAAGCTCAGCCAGAGGTCGTCACCACGGGTGGCCATGGCGGGGATGATGGTCTGGAACGGGCGCTGGCCACCGCGCAGGAAGTTCGGGTGCTCGGGATCCATCGAGAACAGCGAGCCCCGGTTCTGCAGTGCGATACCGGTCCCGGGGACCACCAGGCCGCAGCCGAAGTTCGCGAACAGGCTGTTGATGAACGAGCAGGCGTTGCCGTCGCCGTCGGCGGCGGTGACGTAGACGGTGTCGGCATTGGCCGGTAGCGGGTTGCCGTAGGAGACGCCGGGATCGGCGCGGTCGGCGCGAATCGCGCCGCGACGCGACGCCGCGTAGTCCTTCGACAGCAGCGCCTCGATCGGCACGTCGACCTTGCGCGGGTCGGCGACATAGCGCAGTGCGTCCGCGTAGCCGCGGCGCATCGCCTCGATGAGGAAGTGGTAGCGGTCGACGGTCTGCGCGCCCATGGCGGCGACGTCGAAGCCCTCGGCGATGTTCATCGCGATCAGCGCCGCGATCCCCTGCCCGTTCGGCGGGCACTCCCACACCGTGGTGCCGCGGTAATCGGTGCGGATCGGGTCGTCCCAATCAGAGTGATGGGCCGCGAGGTCGGCCTCGGTGAGCCAGCCGCCCTCGGCCTGGACGAACTCGGCGATGCGCCGGGCGATGTCGCCCTTGTAGAACGCCTCCGCACCGCCCTCGGCAATCGCCTCGAGGCTGCGCCCGAGGTTCGGCAGACTCACCACCTCGCCGTGCCGGGGCGCCCGCCCACCGGGCAGCAGCTCCTCGCCGGACGGGCGAAACCGCAGCTTTCCCTCCGCCTTGCCCCAGCCGTGGGCGATCACCTCCGACACCGCGTAGCCGTCGAGCGCATAACGGATCGCCGGCTGCAGGACGTCGGCCAGCGACATCGTGCCGTGACGCGCGAGCAGGGTCTCCCAGCCGTGCACGGTGCCCGGCACGCTGACCGAGAACCAGCAGCCGGGACCGTCGTTGGGGATGCTCGAGAAGCCGGCGCGGCGCACGTCCTCGGGGTTGGCGGCGGCCGCGGATCGCCCGCTGCCGTTCAGCGCGGTCACCGCTCGCGCCTTGGCATCCCAGAACAGCGCGAACATGTCGCCGCCGATACCGGTCGAGCCGGGCTCGACCACCGCCAGGGCGGCAGCGGAGGCGACCGCCGCGTCGACCGCGTTGCCGCCGCGCTGGAGCATCGAGAGCCCCGCCTGCGCGGCGAGCGGCTGGCTGGTCGCGACGGCGCCGTTGCGGGCGACCACGGGCGAGCGGCGAGAGCGGAAATAGTGCATCGATGATCTCCGGGGATGCGCGGACGAGTCGGCAGGGCGGGGAGTGTGCGCCGGGCGCGCGGGCGCGACAACCGGCCACCGACCCGGCATCGTCGGGATGGCGCCGCGGCACCGGCGAGGACGGGGTCCCGTGCCTACCGGGACAATGCCGCCAGCAGCGCGGCGCGGGCCTCCGGGCTCGGTGCCGCGGAGCCGCGGGCGACCGGGTCGAAGAAGACGTTCACGCAGTCGGCGGTGGCGAGACAGGTGTCATCGCGAAAGACGCCGTAGACACTGCGGAACGACCGGTTGCCGACCGCCTGCATGCGCGCCCCGATGCGCACGGTGCCGGGAAATCGGGTCTCCTGCAGGTAGTCGATGGTGATCCGGGCGAGCACGATGTGGCCGATGGCCTCACCCAGCAGCTCGCGGATGAACATCACCCGCGACGCCTCCAGCCAGGTCGCGTAGGCGGCGTTGTTGACGTGACCGAGGCGGTCCTCGTCACCGAAGCGTATGGTCACCTCGGTCCAGTGCGTGTAGCTCGCGGGGTCGCGCAGATCCACGCCGGCTGCCTCGGTCATCTCACCCCTCGCATGTCGAGCGCGGCGCGCCGACGTCGGCGGGCTGCGTGGTGCGCCGCAGTATACGGGGGTGACCGTCGGCGCGCGAAGGCGCCGCGTGTGACCCGGTCAGACCTTCGCGAAGTGATCGGCGACCGACTGCAACGACTCCTCGACCAGGTTCTTGTTGACGGTGCGGGCCACGCAGCGCGCCAGAGGATCCGGGAGGTGGTCGCGGAGCAGCCCGAGGAAATGGGGCGTGGCCGCGATGTCGAGCTCCTCGAACTCGCCGCGCTTGCGCCCGGCGTCGACCGCCGCGGCGATGCGTTTGGCGAAGCGGATCGCCTCCTGCTCGTGGGCGTCGACGGCGCGCTCCAGCGCGTGGCGCCCCTCACCATGGCTGTCGCCGGTACGCCCGGGCCGGTCGGCATCGATGTCGCCGGCGTGCAGCCGGCCCTCGGGGTGGTCGAGGGTATCGACCAGGCTGAGCGCGCCGTGGCGCCCGTTGGCGCGATAGATGACCGCCTTGGACTGACCTGCAACCACGATCCACCGTGTCGTCATCGCGACCTCCTCTGCGTCGGCTCGGCGCTCCTCGACCGTCACACGCTACCCGCGCCGCTCGCGGTCTGCCCTGACCCAGGTCATCGCCGGATCGCGAGGCGACCGTCGCCGCAGCGGGGAACCACTGGTGGTCGCTTTGCGGCAAACTGGGTGTCCACGAACCCCCCGAACGGACCGCCCGCCCATGTTCAAGCTGCTCCAAGGTCTCCGCGTGGTGGAGGCGAGCGCGTTCGTCGCCGCGCCGCTGGCCGGTCTCACGCTGTCTCAGCTCGGCGCCGAGGTCATCCGCGTCGACACCGTCGGCGGTGGGCCGGACTTCCATCGCTGGCCGGTCGACTCGGCCGGTCGCAGCCTCTACTGGGCGGGGCTCAACAAGGGCAAGCGCTCGGTCGCCCTCGATCTGCGCAGCGCCGAGGGGCGGGAGCTGCTGCTCGCGCTGGCCACCGCGCCGGGCGCGAGCGCCGGCCTCGTGGTCACCAACTTCCCGGTGCGGAGCTTCCTGTCGTACGAGAGCCTGCGCGCGCGACGCGCCGACGTGGTGGTGGCCCGGGTCCAGGGCGATGCCGACGGTGGCAACGCCGTCGACTACACCGTGAACTGCGCGCTCGGCTATCCCGCCATCACCGGCCCCGAGGGGCACGACGGCCCGGTCAACCACGTGCTTCCGGCGTGGGACCTCATCACCGGGGTGCAGGCGGCGCTCGGCCTGGTGGTCGCCCACCGCCACCGTGAGGCGACCGGGGAGGGACAGGAGGTGCGGGTCGCACTGTCCGACGTCGGCTTCGCGGTCGCCGGGCATCTCGGGCAGATCGCGGAGACCGAGCTCGGCGGGGTCGACCGGCCGCGGGTGGGGAACCACATCTTCGGCACCTTCGGGCGGGACTTCGCGACCGCCGACGGGCGACGGCTGATGATCGTCGCGATCACGGACCGCCAGTGGCAGGGGCTGGTGCAGGCGACGGGGCTCGCCGAGCCGATCGCGGCCATCGAGCGCGCGCTCGGCCTCGACTTTCGGCGCGAGGGCGATCGCTACCAGGCGCGCAAGACCATCGCCGGGCTGGTCGAGAGCTGGTGCGAGGCGCGACCGTACGCCGAGGTCGCGGCCGCGCTCGAGACGGCGGGTGCCTGCTTCGGCCCCTACCGCACCCTGCGCGAGGCACTGACCTCCGACCCTCGGCTGTCGGAGGCGAACCCGATCTTCAGCCGGGTCACCCACCCGGACATCGGGACCCACCTGACCCCGGGCTCGCCGATGCACTTCTCGGGCGCCGAGCGCATCACGCCCGAGCCGGCGCCGCGGCTCGGGCAGGACACCCGCGCGGTGCTCGAGGAGGTGCTCGGCCTCGGCGCAGCCGAGGTCGACGCGCTGCACGCGCGCGGGGTCGCGGCCACCCCGCGATAGCGGTGGCGCCGGAAAGCGGGGCGGGCGCTCAATACTCGAAGGTCTCGCGGAAGTCGTAGTCCATCGCCGGCGCGGGCGGACGGATGTAGTCGCCCTGCACGTAGTGCACCCCGCACTGCCACAACGCCATCAGGGTCGCGGCGTCGCCGACCCCGGTGGCGACCGTGGTCTTGCGCAGCCGCCGCGCGCCTGCCTGCAGCGCCTGCAGTCGCGACTGGGCGCCGGGGTCGGTGGGTAACGCGCGCAGCAGATCGGGGTGGAGGCGGACGAAGTCGGCATCGAGCGGGCGCAGCGCCTCGATGCTGCTCAGCACGCGACCGAAGCCGTCGATGGCGACCGAGCAGTAGAGCTTGTGCAGCGCGCTGACGAAGGCGCGCGCGGGCTTCGCCTCGCCCACCGCGACGTGCTCCGGCAGCTCGAAGGTCAGGCGTTGACGGTCGACGTTGGTGTCGCGCAGCACGCGGGTGAGGTGCAGCACCGCAGACTCGTCGCGCACCGCGTGATCCGACAGGCGCACGAAGAGATGGACATCGCGGTCGCGGCGGCGGGTGTCGCCGGCCACCTCCACCACCCGCTCGATGAGCCAGCGGTCGAGCGATGCGCGCTCGTCGTCGTCCACCGCCGCGTACAGGTCGTCGGCGGTGCGCAATGTGTCGCCGTCGCCGGCGGCGATCATCACCTCGTAGCTCTCGCGGGTGCCGCCGTGGAGGTTCACCACTGGCGCGAAGGCCAGCGCGAGCGACTCACGGTCGACTGCCCCTCCGAGCACGGGGCGGACGCCCGCCGCGGCGTCGGACCGCCGCTCGCGCCGCGCCGGCTGCCGCCCGCCGTCGCCCACCACCCGATTGCCACCCGCCTCGATCGCCCTGCGACACTGCACCTCGGCCGCCTCCATCAGCGCGACGTGGTCGGCGCCGGCGTGGTCGAGCGGGAGCACCGCGACGCTGCCGGTGGTGGCCACCGAGCGCGGCCCGACCACCGAGATGTGGCTCTCGACCGCCGCCCGCAGACGCTCGCCGAGCGCCCGCGCCATGATCTCCGGGGCCGCCCCGGGCGCCACCGCGTCCTCGTGGACCAGCAACGCGAAGGTGTGGTTGCCGAAGCGCGCCACCGAGTCGGCCTCGGCCGCGATACGGGCGACCAGCCCTGCGAGGTCCTTGACCAGCAGGTCGGTGCCGACGATGCCGACGGTGTGACGCATGGTGCGGAAGCTCTCGAGCTCCAGCAGCAGCAGCCATCCCGGCCGCTTGCCCCGCACGGCGTCGGCCACCGCGCGCTCGAGGACGCCGAGGAAGTGCCGCGCGGTGTGCAGGCCGGTGAGCTGGTCCCACTGCGCGAGCTGCTCGAGGCCGCGCGAGCGTCCGGCCTCGGCCGGTGCGTCCCGTCGCCGCGCGACGACCACCTGCCCCTCGCGCCCACCGAGCGCGATCGGGGTGAAGGTCAGCTCGGCACCGAGCACCGCGCCGTCGAGCCGGCGACAATCCAGCGTGAGGCGCTGCGGCTTGACCGAGCCGGCCTGACCGCGGGCGAAGGCAGCCAGCCGCGTCGCCTCGTGCGGCAGCACCAGGGCGGCGAGGTCGCTGCCTGCGAGCTCGTCGGTCGACCTGGTGCCGAACATGCGTCCCCACGCGGGGTTGGCATGCAGGATCACGGTGCCGCGCACGATGGCGGCGGGATCGGAGGACGCATCGAGCAACCCGAGGGTGCGTTGCTCCAGGCGACGCAGGCTCCGCTCGGCCAGCACCAGCGCGCGATGCTCGGCGAGCGCGCGAAGCTCACGCCGCAGCACCAGGGCGAGATGGCCCGGGCGCGCGGCGTCGACCACGTCCCGCACCCCGACGCGCATCGCGCCCTCGGTCGCCACCGGATCGTGGTCCGGCGCGAGGCCGACCACCGGCAACGGCTCCCCGGTCGCCTCGACCGCCCGCACCACGTCGGCGAGCACCATCGGGCCGTCGCGCAGCGGGACGAGCACCGCATCCCAGCTCTCGCCGGCGAGCGCGCGCGCAAGCACGCCGCCCGACTCCGCGCGACCGACCTGCAGACGCAGACCCAGTCGTCCCAGCCCCGCCACCACCGATCCCACCATCGGGTCCTGCGACCGGGCCGCGACCAACAGCCTGACGGTCCGCTCGACCACCGCGTCAGCGCGCGCCCGCCAGGGGCGGAGGTCGGCCACGGCCGACGGCGCCGCGCCGCCCGTGGCGTCGGAGCTCAACCATGGAACCTCTCGTCCTGCGCCGCGCGCAGCGCCCACAGCACCGAGTCGTCCGGCGCCTCCACCGCGTCGCGGGTGACGAGCTCGCCCGGTGCCAGGTCTCGAGTCAGGCGGCGGTCCACCGCCATGTAGTAGGGCAGCGGGCCACGCTCGCCGACCGCCACGCCGTCGACCAGCTCCGGATCGAGACCGGCCACCTCGTGGTGATGGTGGTCGGTCACCGCGAGCACCTCGCCCCGGCGCCAATGCCGGGCGGCCCGCGCCACCAGGTCGACCAGCGGCCTCGGGGCCCGCGCACCGGTGGGTTGACCCAACCGGCAGGCCGCGAGCACCGACATCGGCGCCTCGACCCCGAGGAGGTGCTGTGGGTTGTAGAGCAGGCCGTGGGCCCCGTCCCGACTCACCGGTATCCCCTTCTCCGCCAGCACCCGCCAGGTGGCGCGATCGGTGCAGGCCACCACCACGAACACGCCGCCGGCAAAGCTCGCCTCGTCCGGGCGGCGCAGGCAGTTGAACACGTCGACCACCCCCGCCCGCTCCAGGATGCCGCCGTCGGCGCGCGGGCGCAGGACCTCCGGCACCTCCACCGCGCGTGCCACCGGGACGTGGAACGCCGGCGTGTCGGGACCGAGCCCGGTGGCGTTGGTCACGATCCCCATCTCGCAGAGATCGGGCACGGTGCGCTGGGGGAGCTCCGCCAGCAGGGCGCCGCGCGCCGCCACCGTCGCGGCCACCGCATCGGGGGCCAAGTGCCACAGCTTCGCCAACCCCGGCGCGGGCACCGCGCGCCCCCGCCAGCGCACGATCTCCGTCGTCGGGTCGAGCACGAAGTCGTACTCGCTCGACTTGCCGGCGCTGACCACCTCGAGCCCGAGCGCCCGCGCCCAGCTCACCAGACCGACGAGGAGGCTCGGTTGATCTCCGTCAACAAGGGTGTAGACGACGCCGGCGGCGGCGGCCCGCGCAGCCAGCTCCGGCCCGACCACCGACTCGGCTTCCTTGCTCACCATCGCGACGTGCCGGCCATGCTCGATCGCCGCCGCCGCGACCGCTGCCCCGGCCTCGGGGTTGCCGGTCGCCTCGACCACGACGTCCACCGCCAGCTCGACCAGCAACCGCCCGTCGGGGACCACCACGCGGCGCCCACGCTCGAGCGAGGCGGCGGCCGCCGCGACACCATCGCAGACCGCGACCGCAGCGTCGTCGACACCGGCGGATCGGTAGGTGGCTCGCGCGCGCTCGACGTCGGTGTCGGCCACCGCCACCACGTCGAGCCCCGGCGCGGCGAGCGCCTGCGCGACGAAGGAGCGCCCGAACTCGCCTGCGCCCACCAGCCCCACGCGCACCGCCGAGGCACCGGCCGCGGCGAAGAGCAGCTCGTAGTTCATGCCGACGGGCCGGCTGCGGCGCCGACGATCGGTGTCGGCGGCGCGAGCCCCGCACGCTCGGCGAACGGGCGCAACGCCTCGATGATCCCCGGGTAGAGGGCAACACCCTCGGCGAGGGCGCGGCGCCGACGCGCGAGCGCCCGGTCGCCCGGCATCCGCACCGCGTCGACGCCGGGGACCGTCGGCGAGGCGCGACACGCCCTCGCCATCCAGCCGGTCTCGCGGGCGAAGGCGTCGGCGCCGGCGAACAGGGCCGGATCCATCACCTGCACGAAGACCGAGGCGCCCCAACCACGCGGTGGCTCGGCCCGCCCGAATCCGGCCAGCCCCTGGGTCATCGCCTCGATCATCAGCGCGAGACCGAAGCCCTTGTGCCCGTAGTCCATGCCGCCGATCGGCAACAGCGACCCCGGCGGGTCGGTGCGCACCACCGCGGGGTCGTCGCTCGCATGCCCGCTCGCATCGAGCAGCCACTTCCCCGGCAGGCGCCGGCCCTCGCGCTCGGCGCGGTCGACCATGCCGTTGGTGGTGATCGAGGCGCTGACGTCGATGAGCACCGGGTCGCCGTCGGTCGGGTAGCCGACGCCGAGGGGGTTCGGGGTGAAGGTGGGGCGCGTGCCACCGTAGGGCGCGACGCTCACCACCGACGGATCGGAGGACGCGACCATCACCATGCAGCCGCGCTCGGCGGCGCGGCGCAGGTAGACGGCGAGGCAGGCGATGTGGTGGCTGTCCCGGACCACCACACAGGCGACGCCGTGAGACGCGGCGCGCTCGATCGCGAGGTCCACCGCCCGCACCGTGAGCCAGGTGCCGGGCAGGCGACGCCCGCCCCAGACCACCGTGGCGCCGCGGTCGGTGACCACCTCGGGCTCGCCGTCGGCGGTCATGCTGCCGTCGTCGAGGGCGCGCAGATAGGGTGCGGCGAGCTGCAGGCCGTGGGTGGTGTGGCCCATGAGGTCCGCCTCCACCAGAACCTGGGCGACCACCGCCGCCTTCTCCGCGTCCAGCCCCCCGGCACGGAACAGGTCCGCGACATGGGCCTCGAGGCCCGCGACCGCGTAGCGCGGCGCGCCGTCTGCGCTCGTCATTCGTCTCCTCCCGTTGGTGGGCCGTCGCGGGATCGGGCCCGCCGACCGCCCGTCAGAGTTGCGATGGCGGTGACTCTGCCACGGGTCGGGAGACGGCGCACGAGCGCCGAGACGATCCACCACCGCGAGGTGCGTTGGCGGGGATCGGGGTTCGGGCGGGGGCTCGGACCCGGGCGGTGGACCGCCCGGATCCGGTACGACTCAGACGATGCGGCGCCGGCGCGTCCGCGCGCTACCGACCAGGGCGGCGAGCGCCGGGGCGAGCAACAGGGCGATCGGCGGCTCCGGTACCACCACGGAGTCGATGACCACGCTGATCAGCGAGTTCGCCAGCACGGTGGGGTAGAGAATCGACACCAGCGACAGGTCTCGCGACGGCGCGACGATCCAGTCCTGCTGGTAATAGAAGATGTTGCCCGGGAGCAGCGCCACCACCGGTGCCGCCGCCACCACACCGTCGGTGGTGCCCGACGAGCCGCTGACGGCGAAGACATCGACCCCGGTCACGGCGACGGAGGCGGCGACCGACAGCGGCATCGCGGTCTGCACCCGATACAGCGAGCGCGGCCAGCCGCCGGTGAAGTTCGGCATCTCGAAGACGGCGAGAATCAGGTTCGGATCGGTTGGCAGGACGCTGACCGAGGCCAGCGCCGGGGTACCGACGAGCACGTTCCCGCCCGCCGGGCGGACCGCGTCGAACAGATCCGGGATGGCGGGATCCGGATCGATGGGCGACGGGTCCAGCGCGAAGTCCCAGGCCGCGAACACGCTGCCCGGCGCGCCGCGGTAGGCAGGCGCGACGTCGAGAACGATGGCGCGCGCACCGAGGCTCGCGACGAGCGCGAGGATGCCGACCAGCGCGACGCCGAGGCCTCGCGTGCAATCGAACCGAGATGTGGACATCGAGTGCCCTCCGAAGCAAATGGTCGCTCGCGGGCGAGGCGAGGTCCGGGGGTGACGGACCGGCGTCGCGCGAGTCGCGTGGAAGCAACTCCATGCACTTTTCGAGCCGCCGCGAGGAGAGCCTTCGGATTCAATTGGTTAGGCGACTCGCCGCGTGGCCACCGGCAGAGATGTGTAAAGCTTTCCGACAACCGGCGGACCGGTTCTCGCGCCGATCGGGTGCGCCAGGTCGCCCCGACGGGCTCGGGCGCCCTCGTGGTGGAGGGCCGGCGAGGCGCTGGAGCGTGCCGTCGGGCCGCGTGCCCCACGACGCCTCCAGCCCCGCACCCCTACAATGCCGCCGACCACCGACCGGAGAACCCGACCCATGGGCTGCTGCCACTATTTCGCCCCGACCGACGGCGGTTCCGCCGCCTTCACCGTCGAGATGCCGCGCTACACCTTCGGGCGCGGAACGATGCGCGAGATCGGAGCGCGGCTACGGATGCGGGGGCTCACCCGGGTCGCACTCGTCACCGATGCCTACCTCGCCGGCACCGCGCCGATGGAGACGGTGCGCGCCTCGATGCGCGCCGCCGGAGTGGAGTTCGCGGAGTACGCCGAGGTCCGCATCGAGCCGAACGATTCCGGGGTGCTCGACTGCGCGCGGTTCGTGGCCGAGGGACGATTCGACGGCGTGCTCGCCGTCGGTGGCGGCTCGGTCATCGACACCGCCAAGGGTGCACTCGTCTACGCCACCCACCCCGCGCCGGCGACCGACTACTTCGCCCCGCCGGCCGGCGCCGGGCGGGCGGTGCCCGGCCCACTGCGACCCATCGTCGCCTGCCCCACCACCGCCGGCACCGGCTCCGAGGCGACGGGGCTGTCGGTGATTCGCATCGGGTCGCTCGACACCAAGTTCGTGATCGCGAGCCGCCACATCCTGCCGGTCGAGGCGGTGGTCGATCCCACCTGGATGGACACCCTGCCGCGGACGGTGGTGGCGTCGAGCGGCTTCGACCTGCTCTCGCACGCGATCGAGACCTATACCGCGCGCGCTTACACCCGCTGGCCTGCGGTCGAGGACCCGGCGGCGCGCCCGATGATCCAGGGCGCCAACCCCTGGAGCGATCTCCACGCGCGCGAGGCGCTGCGCATCGTCGGGGCGATGCTCGAGCGCGGCGTGGCCGACGCTGCCGACCACGAGGCCCGCGACGCGCTGATCTGGGCCGCGTCACTCGCCGGCATGGCGTTCGGCAATTGCGGCACCCACCTGCCGCACGCGTTCTCGTACGGGGTCACGCACCTGCTGCGCGAGTTCCGGATCCCCGCCGACTACCCCGCCGGCGACGGGCCGTTCGTGCCCCACGGGATCAGCGTGATCGTCAACTCGCCCTCGGTGTTTCGCTTCACCGCCCGCGGCGCGCCCGAGCGACACCTGGAAGCCGCCGCCTGCCTCGGGGTGACCGCCCGCGACGCGACCCCGGACGACGCCGGAGAGGTGGTCGCCGGGCGTATCGTCGAGCTGATGCGTGCGACCGGGATGCCGAACGGCCTCGGCGCGCTCGGCTTCACCGCCGCCGACGCGCCCGCGCTCGCCGACTCCGCGCTGCGCCAGCGCCGCGCCATCGGCAACGCGCCGCGCGACACCGCGCGCGACGACGCGATCGCGATCTTCGAGGGGGCGGTGTCTTACTGGTAGCTCGGAAGCGGCTCCGCCCGACGGCCACCGCTGATCCCGGACCGCGCTTCGCTCCGTCCGGGCTACCGGCCACCCGTTCGACCGGGGTGCGGCGAGCGTCAGTCGGGCGGCGGCGCGGACTCGCCCTCGGTGATCTCCGGCTCGCAGCCGAGAGCGCGAACCATCGCCGCGATCTCGTCGGACACGGTGTCGAGATCGGATGCCTCCACCGCGCGCACCACCAGGGCGGCGCCGAAACGCCCCTTTCGCACCCACGGGTAGGAGCCGATCTCGACCTCCGGGCGTCGCGCCTGGATCGCGGCCAGCCCCTCGGCCACCTGGCTCTCGGGCAGGAAGGCGGTGACGGTGCGTGAGCGCAGCGGCCGCCCTCCGGCAAGGGTGTGGCGAAAGCCGTCGAACATCGCCTGCATGATCCGCGGCACACCGGGGAGGACGTAGACGTTGCCGAGCCGGAAGCCCGGTGCGCGCGAGACCGGATTGTCGAGGAGCGCGCCGCCGGCCGGGATGTTGGCCATGCGCAGACGCGCCTCGTTCAGCTCGTCGCCGTAATGGTCCTCGAGGATGCGCACCGCGTCGGGGTTACGCTCCAGCGCGACGCCGAAGGCGCGGGCGATGCACTCGGCGGTGATGTCGTCGTGGGTCGGCCCGATGCCACCGGTGGTGAAGACGTAGTCGTGGGCGGCGCGCAGCGTGTTCACGGCGTCGATGATCGCGCTGTCGACATCGGGGATGACGCGGGCCTCACGCAATCGAATGCCCTGTGCCTTCAACCGTCCGGCGAGAAAGGCGAGGTTCGCATCCTGGATGCGGCCGGACAGCACCTCGTTGCCGATGACGAGCACGGCGGCGGTGTAGACGCGCTCCTCATCCATCGCGGCCGACCTCGCCAGCCCGAATCGCGGCGTCGAGCGCGATCGGCTCACCGTGGGGCGCACGCTCGGCCGCGACGCGCCAGGCCTCCTTGCGCGCGACCTGCTCGGTGCGCGAGGCGATGCCCTTGCGCGCCACCAACGCCTCGAGCGCGGCCAGCCAGTGGGTGTAGTAGGTGTCGCCGAGGTCGGGGTCACCGGCGGCCTGGGCGGCGGTGATCTGCGCCGACAACGCGCTCGCCCACTCGGCCCAGGTGAAGTGCCCCGCCTCGTGCAGGCGCAGCGTCATCGCGAACGCCTGGGCCTCCCAGGGCTCGCGAAACACCGGCCCCTCCGCGTCGTGGGGCTGCAGTGGGAGCAGGCAGGTCGGGCCAGTGCCAGTCATGCCGGATCCAGGTAGTCGTCCCAGAGATCGAGATAGACCGCGTCGCGGCGCCCGCCCTGCGGCCCCCACAGCTCGCGCGCCTCGAAGCGCACCGCGTAGACGTGCTGGGGCTTCTTCTGCCCGTCGACGGCGTGGGTGTCCGGAAACACGAACACCCCGTGGTCGCGGTCGATGGTGCCGACGTGGCCGCGGACGTAGCGCGGGGCACGGGTGTGGCCGTAGGGATGGTGATTGCGCACCCGCACCCGGTCACCGGGCGCGAGCTTCGCCGGAACGTCCTCGTGCACGCGCGCCTTGCCGCCCTTGAAGATCACCGACAGCACCTGATCCGCGCCGAGCTTGCGCAGCCCCGGTTCCGCCGGCCCGGCCGCGCGCCCGCTCGCCAGCTCCTCGGCGCTCACCAGGCCGCGCTCCACCAGCAGGGTCTCGAGGCCGTGCAGCCAGTGCTCGTAATAGCCGGTCTGCAGGTACTCGACCGGCGGCATCCGCTCGCGGGCGAAGCGCGACATGTCGATGTTCCAGCGCCCGAGGAAACCGGCCGCGAGGGTGGTGGCGAAGCAGCGCTCCTCCCACTCGGCGTGGAACACCGGCTCGTTCGGCTCCGGGTCGATGGGCCCGAAGCCGTGCATCCCGCCGAGATCGTGTGCACCGTTCACGACGCGTCACCCGGCCGGCGGGCGACGCCGGTTCCGATCATCGAGTCACGGGTCACCAGCTCGGCGAGCTGCTCGACGTCCATCCCCGCGGTGCCCTCCGGGCGCATCGGCAGGACCAGGTAGCGCAGCTCGGCGGTGGAGTCCCAGACCCGCACCTCGGTCTCCTCCGGCAGCACGACCCCGAACTCCGCGAGCACCGCGCGCGGCTCGATCACCGCCCGCGAGCGATAGGGCGCAGACTTGTACCAGACCGGCGGCAGGCCGAGCACCGTCCACGGGTAACACGAGCACAGCGTGCACACCACCATGTTGTGGACCCCGGGGGTGTTCTCGAGCGCCACCATGTCCTCGCCCTGGCGCCCGCGAAACCCCATCTCGGCGATGGCCGCGGTGGCGTCCCGCAACAACCATGCCTTGTACGCCGGATCGATCCACGCGCGCGCCACCACCTGGGCACCGTTGCGCGGCCCGACCTTGGTCTCGTAGAGGTCGATGAGGGCGTCGAGCGCCGGGCGGTCGACCAGCCCCTTCTCCACCAGCAGGGATTCGAGCGCGCGCACCCGGAGCTCGGCGTCGGTCAGCCGCGGGTGATCGTGGTCGTGGTCGTGGTGGTGATCGTGCTCAGACATCGCCCGGACTCCTCTCTCGGCCCTCCTGGCCGAGCCAGGCTCGCAGGCGCTCGAGGTACGTGGCGCGGTCGGTCTCGCCGAGCCCGTCGGCCGGCCACGCGTCCGCCGGCCCATCATCGGCGCGCCCGACCGCGCCGGCGGCGACCACGGCATCGATCAGGAAGTCGTCGTCGAGCTCGATCTGCACCTCGGCGAGCGCCGCGGGGGCGGCAAAGCGACCGAGCCGCTCGCGGTCCGCCCCGCTCGGCCGTGCGAGGATCAGGCCGGCGGCGCGCGCACCCGGCTCCGCCACCAGGCAGGCGGCGAGCGCGTCACCATCGCGCGCGCTGCGACGATCGGGGATGGCGGCGGGGGCGGTCTCGTGCTCGCCGATGGCGCGCCCGAGCACCAACGCCAGGATCTCCGGGTCGACCAGCGGACCGTGCAGGAACACCGGCAACTGCGATGTCGGCTCGCGCATCGACCTCTCCCACCCGGCCACCGGAAGGCAGATATTAGCAGCTCGGACCGGGGCCGGCGGCGTGGTCGGACGCGGCCAGCACCTCGCCGAGCATCCGTTCCCAGTCGGCCCGGGGGTCACCGAGGGCGAGGAAGCGCGGGTTGCCGAGGGTGTGGCCGCGGTTGTAGCGCAGTGGTGCCAGGTCGAGATCGACGAGCACGCCGCCGGCCTCCTCGACGATGCACTGCGCGGCGGCGGTGTCCCATTCGGAGGTCGGACTGAAGCCGGGGTAGACGTCGGCGCGACCCTCGGCCACGAGACAGCTCTTGTAGGCGCTCCCGACCCGCAGCACCTCACGGGGTCGGCACCGATCGATGAGCTCGGCGACGAGGGGGTTGCGGCGCGACTTGCTGGTGACCACGGTGAGCTCGCCCGCGCGCATCGGGCGGGTGCGAATCGGCCGTGGCGACGCCCCCATCTCGCGCTTGGTGGCGCCGCTGCCGCGGACGGCGCGATAGCACGTCTGCCAGGCCGGGAGCCAGACCACGCCGAGGATCGGTCGACCGGCCTCGACCAGCGCGATGTTGACCGCGAACTCGCCGTCTCGGCCGACGAAGCCCCGCGTGCCGTCGAGGGGATCGACCAGCCAGAGCTCCGACCATCCTCGGCGTCGCGCCAGATCCGGGGCGCGCGCCTCCTCGGAGATCACGGGCACACCGGGGGTGATGCGCGCGAGGGCGTCGACGATGACCTCCTGTGCCGCCAGGTCGGCGGCGGTCACCGGCGTCTCGTCGACCTTGCGGTGGACCTCGAAATCGGTCTCGTAGATGTC
This sequence comes from Ectothiorhodospiraceae bacterium, assembly GCA_024234875.1. Taxonomy (GTDB): domain Bacteria; phylum Pseudomonadota; class Gammaproteobacteria; order HK1; family HK1; genus JACKNM01. The sequence goes on from JACKNM010000014.1 coordinate 51,603, forward strand.
GAGAATCCGCCGCGCCGCGGTGGCCGCGACGACGGTCACCGCCTCGACGAGGGAGCCGAGGTCACGACCGCCGCTCACCCGGCGTGGTCCGTGCCGGCGCGCTCGAAGAGGAGGTCGAAGACGGCGTGGCCGAGGCGCTCGCCGCGCCGCTCGAAGCGGGTGCGGGGTCGCCAGGCCGGCCGCGGCGCGAACTGGCCCGGCCCGGCGCGGTTGACCAGCGTGGGCTCGGCCTCGAGCACGGTCAGGGCCTCGTGCGCGTAGTCCTCCCAGTCGGTCGCCACGTGGAGGAGGCCGCCCGGGCGGAGCCGCGCGGCCAACATCGCGACGAGGTCCGCCTGCAGCAACCGGCGCTTGTGATGGCGCTTCTTGGGCCACGGGTCGGGGAAGTAGACGAGGACTCGCTCCAGCGAGCCGGGTACGAAGGCGACCGGAACCAGCTCGGCGGCATCGCCCCGGATCACGCGTACGTTGGCGAGACCGCGCTTGGCGAGCTGGTCGAGCAGGTGCCCGATGCCGGGCTCGTGGACCTCGATCCCGACGAAATCGTGCGCGGCGTCCGCTTCCGCCATCTCAAGAAGTGCCTCGCCGGTGCCGAATCCTATCTCCAGCACGCGGGGGGCCTGGCGGCCGAATACGGCAGCGAGGTCCAGGGGACCATCGACGACCAGGCCGAAGCGTGGCCACAGATCGACCAGCGCGCGGCTCTGAGCGGGGGTGATTCGCCCGGCTCGGCGCACGAAACTGCGAACTCGTCGATGTTCTCGATGCTCGGTGGTCATGGACGGTGCCGCGAGGAAGCGGATTCGACGTAGGATCACCCAACTGGAGTTGGGTGCGCAAATTGATTAACTCCATTAAGGAAAACTGGTAAATTCCGGTTCCGCCGGCATTTCGGGGGCCGGAAACCACAACAAGATGGGACGACAGGTGCGCTGGTGGCAGGCCGTCGACCGCTGATCGTCGTGATTGACGACAGCCCGACGTCGATTTCGCTGTACGAGCGAAGCGCAGCCTCGCTCGACGTCGAGCTGGCGGTCTTCGACTCGCCGGCGTCGTCGATGCGCCACCTGCTCGACCACGACGCGGACCTGGTGTTCCTCGACATCCTGATGCGCGAGCGTGACGGCATGTCGGTGCTGCGCGAGCTGCGCGCACTGGATCGACACCAGTCGACGCGCGTGGTCATCGTCACCTCGAAGGACTACTTCCAGGATCGGGCGCGCGCGAAGGAGCTCGGCGCCACCGATTACCTGGTCAAGCCGTTGCGATCACAGGAGATCCGCGACATCATCCAGCAGGCCACCGGGGCGGTCACGAAGGCCGACGGCTGACACCACCATGTCCAGGAGCTATCTCCGGTTCTGGGGGGTCCGGGGCTCCTACCCTGCGCCCTTCACGAGCCACATGGGCGTGGGTGGGAACACCCCCTGCGTCGAGCTTCGCGTCGGCGACGACGTGATCATCCTCGACGCGGGTACTGGGATCATCCCGCTCGGTAACGCGCTGGTGCGCGAGGATGGCGTGCGCTCGTTGCACGTGGTCCTCAGCCACTATCACTGGGATCACATCTCCGGCCTCCCGTTCTTCGTCCCCGCCTTCATTCCGGGGTGGAGCATCGACTTCTACGGTCCGGCCGAATCCCCCGCGGAGCTCGCGCACCACATCTCGCAGCAGATGAAGGCGCCCTACTTCCCGGTCGAGACCGAGACCTGGCTCGCCGACGTGCGCTACCACGTCTCCGGGGAGCAGGAGCTCCAGCTCGGCGACGTGCGAATCAGCCACACCACGATGCACCACCCAGGGCTCACCTACGCCTATCGAATCGAGGTCGACGGGCGGGTGATCGTCTACGCGCCCGACAACGAGCTCGCGTTCATCAGCCAGAGCATCGACGCGCGTCGCGAGGAGTTCGACGAGGACGAGCAGCCGCTGCTCGAGGCCATGAAGCAGGAGCAGCACTGGCGCGGCATCGAGTTCATGGAGGACGCCGACGTCCTGATCCACGACGCGCAGTACACGCCCGAGGACTACCGCAAGAAGCGCGGCTGGGGGCACAGCTGCTATCTCGATACGGTGCGCTGCGCGCTCGACGCCCGCGTGAAGGATCTTCGCCTGTTCAGTCACGACCCCAACAACGACGATGTCGAGCTCGACCGAATCGAGGGCTCGGCGATGGAGCTCGTGAGCGCTCACCAGTCGAGGATGACGTGCCGGCTCGCGCGCGAGGGCGTCCAGATCGACCTCGACAGCCTGCCACGACGCCGCCGCCGTTGACTGTGCGACCCGTTGGCCTAGAATTCCTCGGCGACGCGGGTGTAGTTCAATGGTAGAACCTCAGCTTCCCAAGCTGATGACGTGGGTTCGATTCCCATCACCCGCTCCACTTCGAGCACGCGTTTCCGCAGCACGGGCAGAGCTGCCCGCCTGAACCAGTCTCATCGGGGTGCCCGCGAGGGCTGAGAGGCACGACGCCAACCCGTGGAACCTGACCCGGTTAGCACCGGCGGAGGGAATTGAGCATGACCGACACCTTCACCGTTCGCGATTCCTCGCATTCACGGCCGGCCGGCGGTCGCCGATGAGCGCATCGCGGCCCGACGTCGACCGCCAGGCGCGGTCGGCGGTGCCTGTCGACGCGCTGGCCGCGAGCGCGGCCGACCTGCTCGGGCGCCTGCGGGCACGCGCCCCGCGGGTGCACTGCATCACCAACACCGTGGTGACCGCGTTCACCGCCAACGCCCTGCTCGCGATCGGCGCGGTCCCGAGCATGACCACCGACCCGGCCGAGATCGGCGCGTTCGTCGGCAGTGCCGACGGCTTGCTGGTCAACCTCGGCACCTGTGACGACGAGCGGCGGCGCGCGATTCGAATCGCGGTCGCCGCTGCCAACGCCGCCGCCAGACCCTGGGTGTTGGATCCGGTGATGGTGGAGCGCGCGCCGCCGCGGCTCGCGCTCGCCCGCGACCTGCTGGCCGAGCGGCCGGCCATCGTCCGCGCGAACGCGACCGAGGTGGCGACGCTCGGCGGCGGTCACCCCGATCCGACGGCCGCGCTGCTCGGTCTCGGCGCCCGGGTGGTGGCCTGCACCGGGGCGCGCGACCGGGTCGACGCCGCGTCGCGCACCGTCGAGCTCGCCGCCGGCCATCCACTGATGGCACGCGTCACCGGGGTCGGCTGTGTCGCCTCGGCGCTCGCGACGGCATTCGCGGCGGTCGCCGACGATCCCTTCCTCGCTGCGGTCACCGCACTGACCTGTCTCGGCCTCGCCGGCGAGTCGGGTGGCGCCCGCGCCAGCGGCCCCGGCTCGTTCGAGCCTGCCCTGCTCGACGCGCTGCACGCGCTGGATCCTTCCGACCTGGAACGCGAGCTCCCGCGGGTCGTCGACGCCGCCCGCGCCACCTCGCGAGGAGGACGATGATGAAACGCCGCCACTTCCTCACCACCGCGTCGGCCGCAGGTCTCGCAGCCGCGGCGGCCGGCACGCCGGCCGCCACCGCCGAGCACCACTGGAAGATGGTGACCTCGTGGCCGAAGGGATTCCCGGGACCGGGCACCGGTGCCGAGCGCCTCGCGCGGCGCATCGAGGCGGCCTCCGGCGGGCGCCTGACGGTCCGGGTCTACGGGGCCGGCGAGCTGGTGCCCGCGTTGCAGGTCTTCGACGCGGTCGCCGCGGGCCAGGCCGAGATGGGGCACTCGGCATCGTTCTTCTGGCGCGGGAAGATCCCGGCCAGCGTGTTCTTCACCACCGTGCCCTTCGGGCTGACCCCCGGCGAGCACGTCGCCTGGATCGTGCACGGTGGCGGGCAGGCGCTGTGGGACACGCTCTATGCGCCGTTTCGGGTCAAGCCGTTCATGGCCGGCAACAGCGGCATGCAGATGGGCGGCTGGTTCAAGCGCGAGATCCACGGCCTCGACGACCTGAAGGGGCTGAAGTACCGCATCCCGGGTCTCGGCGGTGCGATGCTCGAGCGCCTCGGCGTGCAACCGATCGTCATCCCCCCGCCCGAGATCTTCACCGCGTTGCAGACCGGGGCCGTCGACGGCGCGGAGTTCCTCGGCCCGTGGAGCGATCTGGCGGCCGGCTTCTACCGCGTCGCCCCGTACTACTACTGGCCGGGATTCCACGAGCCGAACGGGACCGCGGAGGCGTTGGTCAGCCAGGCCGCGCTGGACGCCCTGCCGGCGGACCTGCGCGCGGTGGTGGAGCAGGCCTGCGCGGCGGAGAACGGCGAGGCGCTGGCCGAGACCGAATGGCGCAACGCCGAGGCGCTACAGACCCTGGTCACGCGGCACGGCGTGAAGCTGCGGCAGTTCCCGGCGCCGGTGCTCGCGGCGGCCCGCGAGGCGGCGGCGGAGGTGCTCGCCGCGCTGGGGGAGAGCGATGCCGGTGCCCGCGAGGTGCTGGCGTCGTACCGGCAGGCGCTCGAGCGCGCCCGGGCCTGGGCCGCGGTCTCTACCGGGGCGTTCCTCGGCGCGCGCGGCGGGTGAGGCCAGGCGGGCGCGGGCAGGAGCCGGTGCGCGGTCACTGCGCGGCCGGCTCCGGGGTCGCGCTCAGCCGCGGATGCGCATCACCATCGCCTCGATGCCGTTGTCGCGCAGACGTGATCGCGCCTCGTTGAGGCGGTCGACGTCGGAGTACGGCCCGAGACGGACCCGGTACCAGGCCACGCTCTCGCTGTCGGCGATGCTCTGCACGTCGGCCTCGAGCCCGAGCAGGGCGAGGCTCGCCTTGAGTCGCTCGGCCTCGGCGGCGCGACGAAACGAGCCGACCTGGAGCAGGTAGCGCGGAGCGCCGGCGGCCGGGGGAGTCGCTGTCGCCGCCGCGGGCTTCGGCGGCGGAGTCGTGGCGGCGCGTGGCCGGGACGGCGCCACCTCCTCGTCCGGCACCGCCACCTCCATCTCCGGAAGCAGGGTGTAGAACTCGAAGCGCGGCTTGCCCGAGGCCCCCTTGCCGTCGGCGGGCGTGGTGCCGGTCGCCCGCGACACCAGCTCGTCGGCGCGCTCGGCGATGGTCAGGCCGCCGAAGTCCTTGAGGTACACCACCAACGCCGCGGTGATGCCGCTGGCGAATCCGACCGCGAACCACGCGATGCGCGAGGGCGGGCGGCGCGCCGGGCGCGTGCGCGACTTGCGTGCCGGCTGCTTGTAGTCGCGTCTCACCGAGCGGTGCTCACATTTCCTCGGGCGCGCCGACCCCGAGCAGCGCGAGCCCGTTGGCGATCACCTGTCGGGTGGCTCGAGCGAGCGCGAACCGCGCCTCGCGCACGCCGGGATGGTCGGCGAGGAAGACGTGGTTGTTGTAGAAGGCGTGGAAGTCGTTCGCCACCTCGCGCAGGTAGAACGCGATCTGATGTGGCTCGCGCGCGAGCGATGCGGCGGTGACGACCTCCGGGAGTCGACCGAGGGTGCGGGCGAGACCGCGGGCCTCGGGCTCCACCAGTGGCGAGAGATCCACCGTCCGTGCGTCCTCGGCCAGTGCGACACCGCGCTCGGCGGCCTGGCGGAACAGGCTACAGATCCGGGCGTGGGCGTACTGCACGTAGTAGACCGGGTTCTCGGCCGACTGCGACTTGGCCAGGTCGAGGTCGAAATCGAGGTGCTGCTCGCAGCGGCGCATCACGTAGAAGAACCGCGCCGCATCGTCGCCCACCTCTCGCCGGAGCTCGCGCAGGGTCACGAACTCGCCCGAGCGCGTCGACATCTGGAGCTTCTCGCCGCCGCGATACAGCGTCGCGAACTGGACCAGGAGGATCTCGATGCGCTCGGGATCGTGGCCGAGCGCCTGACACGCCGCCTTCACCCGCGTCACGTACCCGTGATGGTCGGCGCCCCAGATGTAGATCATCCGCTCGAAGCCGCGGGCGAACTTGTCGTCGACATAGGCGATGTCGGAGGCGAAATACGTCGGCTCGCCGTTGTCGCGCACCACCACGCGGTCCTTCTCGTCGCCGAAGGCGGTCGAGCGGAACCACTGCGCGCCCTCGCGCTCGTACATGTGGCCACCGGCGCGCAGTCGCTCGACCGCCCGCGCCACCGCACCCGAGGTGTGGAGCGAGGCCTCGGAGAACCAGCGGTCGAAGGTCACCCCGAACTGCTCGAGATCCTCGCGGATGTCGTCGAGCTGACTGCCGAGCGCCGCCGCGTGGACCACCGCGTAGCGCTCCGCACCGAGCACGTGCCGCGCGCGCTCGCACAATGCGTCGATGTAGATCTCGCGATCGCCACCGGCGTCGACGTCGGGGGGGAGATCCAGCGTCACCTCGCCGGCGGGAACGCGCAACGCGTCACCGTGCACTCGCACCAGCTCCGCGGCGACGTCGCGAATGTAGTCGCCACGGTAGGCATTGGCGGGAAACGGCATCGCCTCACCGCGTTGTTGCAGGTAGCGCACCCACACACTGGTGGCGAGGATGTGCATCTGCCGCCCGGCGTCGTTCACGTAGTACTCGCGCTGGACCTCGAACCCGGCGGCGTCGAGCACGCTGGCCAGTGCCGCGCCGTAGGCCGCGCCGCGGCCGTGGCCGACGTGCAGCGGACCGGTCGGGTTGGCGGAGACGAACTCGACCTGCACCCGGGCGCCCTGGCCGCTGTCGGTGCGTCCGTAGGCCGCGCCCTGCTCGAGCACCGCCGACACCGCCGACAGCACCGCCCCCTCGTCGAGGAAGAAGTTGACGAAGCCCGGGCCCGCCACCTGCACGTCACGCACGTGGGGCGACGCGGGCAGACGGGCGACGATGGCGTCGGCGAGCTCACGCGGCTTGCGACGCGCGCTGCGGGCGAGCCCGAGCGCGATCGGGCTCGCGAAGTCCCCGTGCTCGCCACCGCGGCTGCGCTCGAGCGGGACCGGGCCGTCGGGCAGTGCTTCGGGGGCGAGGAGGCCATCGGCGACGAGCCGCGCGAGCGCCGCCTCGAGCAGCGATTGAAGGTGGGGCTTCACCGGTCAGGCTCCGAGTGGGAGGCGAAACGACATAGTCTAGCCGTAGGTGGGGGGCGGCGGGGCGTGTCACGGACCGGGACGACCCGCCGAGCCCACCCCTGGGGGCGACCCCCCGTGTCCGCCGGCCGAACGGCACGGGCGCTCAGATCATCTCCTGCGGGTCGACGTCCAGCGACCAACGCGCCTTACGCGCCTCCGGCAGCCCTTCGAGCACCTGCGTCCAGGCCGCCAGACCGTCGTGGAGGTGGGCGCGCGCGGCCGCCTCGAGCAGGAGCTGGGCGCGGTACCGCCCTGCCCGTCGCTCCATCGGCGCGGCCAGCGGACCCACGAGGTCGACCCGAGGCAGGTGCTCGGCGGCAAGCCCGCGGGCGCGCTCGAGAAAGGCATGCGCCAGCTCGGGCGTCGGTGCCTCGGCCCGCAACAGCGCGTGGGCACGGTACGGCGGGAGCGCGGCGGCCTCGCGCTCGGCCAGGGCGGCGTGCGCGAAATGGGAGTAGCCACCGTGGAGCAGCGCACGCAGCAGCGGGTGGTCGGGATGGTGCGTCTGCACCAGGACGGTCCCGGGTCGCGCGCCGCGCCCGGCCCGGCCGGCGACCTGGACCAGGAGCTGCGCCATGCGCTCCGGGGCGCGGAAGTCGGCGCTGAACAACCCCGCGTCCGCGTCGAGGACGCCGACCAGCGTGACGTTGGGGAAGTGGTGCCCCTTGGCGAGCATCTGGGTGCCGACGAGGACATCCACGGTGGCGTCGCGCACCGCATCGAGCGCGGCCTCCAGCGCGCCGCGCCGGCGCATCGAGTCGCGATCGACGCGGGCGACCCGCACCTCGGGGAGACGGCGCTCGAGCAGGTCGACGATGCGCTCGGTGCCGAGGCCCACCGCCCGCAGCTCCCCGCCACCGCACTGCTCGCAGGTGCGCGGCACCGCGCGCCCGGTACCGCAGTGGTGGCAGGCCAGGTGGTCGGCCTGCCGGTGCCAGACCATGTGGGCGTCGCAGTGCGGACAGTCGACCGGGGTGCCGCAGGCGTGACAGAGGAGAACCGGCGCAAAGCCGCGACGATTCACGAACAGCAGCGCCTGCTCGCCGGCGGCGACACAGGCGCGCACCCGGTCGATGACCCGGTCGCTCACCCCGGCGTCGAGCGCGAGGCCGCGGAGATCCACGATCTCGAGCTCCGGCGGCAGCGCGCCGGCGGCGCGATTGGGCAGCACGAGCCGGGCGTAGCGGCCGCTGGCGACGTTGTGCAGCGACTCGAACGACGGCGTGGCCGAGCCGAGCACGACCGGCACGCCGTGCTGCCGTGCCCGCACCACCGCGAGATCGCGCGCCGAGTAGCGAAACCCGTCCTGCTGCTTGAACGAGAGATCGTGCTCCTCGTCGACCACGACCAGCCCCGGACGCGCGAGCGGCACGAACACCGCCGACCGCGTCCCCACCACCACCGCGGCCTCACCGGCGCGCGCGGCGAGCCATGACATCAGTCGCTCCTGCTCGGGCAGGGCGGAGTGGAGCACCACCACCGCGTCCCCGAGGCGGTCACGAAATCGGCGCACGATCTGCGGCGTCAGCCCGATCTCCGGGATCAGGACCAGGGCCTGGCGCCCGGCGGCCACGATGCGCTCGATGAGCGCGAGATAGACCTCGGTCTTGCCGCTGCCGGTGACGCCCTCGAGCAGGAAGGCGCCGAACCGGTCACGCGCGGCCCATACCGACTCGATGGCCTCGCCTTGCGCCGGACCCGGCTGCACCGCAGGCGCGGGAGAAGGCGGGTCGGGCAGCCCGGGTGGGCACGGTGCGATACCGTCGACCGCGTCGCTCACGCGCTCGGCGAGCCCCCGGGCCTCGAGCGCGGCGAGCGCGCGGCGCCAGTCACCCGGCTCGTCGGCCAACGCCGCCGCGGTGAGCCCGCCCGCACCGGCGGCGCGCAGCCGCGCGAGCAGTGCGGCCTGTCGCGGCGCCCGCGCCAGCGCCGCGGACGCGTCGACCATCCCCGCGCCGGAGGCACCCCAGCGCACCGGCGCCGGGCGCTCGGCCGGACGCCCCTCGCGCAACGGCCCCGGCAGGCAGCCGAGAAAGACCTCGCCCGGCGGGTGACGGAAGTAGGCGGCAGCCCACCGCAGCAAGGCGAGGTCGCGCTCGTCGAGCAGCGGACGAGGGTCGAGGACGGCGTCGATCCGTCGCAGCCGAGCCGACTCGACCGCCGCATCGGCGCCGACCTCCACCACCAGGCCGACCACGCGCACACGCCCGAACGGCACCCGCACCCGCATTCCCGGGACGAGGGAGGCGATCGGACGATCGGCCGGGGGCAGGTAATCGAACAGCCGGCGCAAGGGGCTGGGGACGGCCACTCGCACCACCGCCGCGGCATCGCGGGTGTGGCCGACGGTCGCCGCGTCGGTCACCGCTCGCCGCGGGCGTTTCGGCGTCTCAGCCAGCGTCCTGGACCAGCGCTTCCACCCGCGCCAGCGCCGCGCGCTCCATCGGCCGGCCGTCGACCGGGCTCAGCGCCGGCCGGCGCCGACTTCGGCCGGTGAACACCACCAGCTCGATCGGTACGTCGTCGGCGAGGAACCCGAATGCCGGCAGGCGCTCGACCTCGCTCGGCGAGACCCGCACCCGCCGCTCGCCGTCCTCGAACCGGATGCCGTGCTCGAGGAGATACATCATCACCTCCTCGGAGGTGTCGGCGAACAGGTGGAGCACGACCTCGCTGTGCTCGTCGGCGGTGCCGGCGAGCACCGGGCCGACCAGCCGCGGCTCGAATCGGGCCAGGAAGCGCATCGCCTCCAGCGCGACCCGGCGCAGCCGCTGCAGGTGCTCGGGCTGGGTGTCGGCGCGAAACAGACGCAGGTATTCCTGCCGCGCCTCCTCGATCTCGAAGTTGGCCGGCAGGACGCGGGGATCACCGATCCCGAGCCGCTCGGCGGCCTTGCGCTTGGCGAGCTGATAGTCCTCGCTCGCGCCCTCGACCATGACCCGAGCGGCCTCGCGCGCGATCTGGGCTCGAATCTGGAACTGCTTCATCACCATGGTCCCGAGCCCGATGCTCGGGCGGGCGTCGCCGGGACCGCTCCACGCGAGCCCCTGGCAGATTGTCGAGATGACGCGCTCCGCGCGGCTCTCGACGCGCCACGCCGAGCCGACTGATCAGGTTCCTCGACGTCGGTCAGAACAGCTTCTCGGTCACCCCACCGGTCGCCGGTGCGACGGTCCCCCGTGCCGCCGTCGCTCCGCCCCCTGCGCCACCGGGACGCGGTGCGGTCTCGGCGGTGAAGAACTCGGTGATGGTCTCACCGCCGCCGGCAGAGAGCTGACCGGTGTCGGGATCGATGCGTGCCGCCACGACGCCCGGCGGACGCGGGGTGTCCTCGTCGGGCAATCCACGCAGCGCCTCGGCCATGAAATCGATCCATGCCGGCAACGCCGCGGCGCCACCGGTCTCGCGCCGCCCGAGAGGTGCGAGCTGGTCGAAGCCGACCCACGCCGTGGCCACCAGATGCGGGCTGAAACCGGAGAACCAGGCGTCGTGCTGGTCGTTGGTGGTGCCGGTCTTGCCGGCGATGTCGTCACGACCGAGCTTGCGCGCGCGGGTGGCGGTACCGCGGCGCACCACGTCCTTCATCATCGAGGTCATGATCCAGGCGTTCTCGGCCGGGAGGGTGCGTGGCGCCGCTCGGGGTGGTGCGGCGGCATCGACCATCCCTCGCGGACCCGAGCCCTCGAGGGCCGCGACCTTCACCGGCTGCAACGGCGCGGGAGCGGCGTCCGCGGACGCTGCCGGGCAGCGCGGGCATACCGTGAGCGGGGTGGCGCGGTAGACCACGCGCCCGTCCGCGTCCTCGATGGTGTCGATGAAGTAGGGCTCGACGCGATAGCCGCCATTGGCGAACACGGCGTAGCCGGAGGCGAGCTCGAGCGGAGTGACCGCCCCACTTCCCAGGGCGAGCGAGAGGTTCGGGGGCAGGCGGTCCGCGTCGAGGCCGAACCGGCGCAGATGCTCCATCGTGAACTGGATGCCGACCGCCTGCAGGAGGCGGATCGAGACCAGGTTGCGAGACTTGAACAGCGCCTCGCGCAGCCGGGTCGGCCCGAAGAACTTGCCGCTGTAGTTCTCGGGCCGCCAGGTGTCCTCGAGACCGGGATCCTTGTGGACGATCGGCGCGTCGTTGATGAAGCTCGCCGCGGTGTACCCGCGCTCGAGCGCGGCGGAGTAGACGAAGGGCTTGAAGCTCGACCCGGGCTGGCGTTGTGCCTGGATTGCACGGTTGAACTTGCTGCGGAAGAAGTCGAAGCCGCCGGTGAGCGCCACGATCCCACCGTCGTCCGGCTCGAGCGAGACCAGCGCGCCCTCGACCGCCGGCACCTCGGCGAGCCGCCACCCCTTCTCACCCTCGACCAGGCGCACCACGTCGCCGACCGCGAGGACGTCGGCCGCCTTCTTCGGTGCCGGGCCGAGGCGATCCTCGTCGATGTGCCGGCGCGCCCACTCGAGCCCGGCCCAGTCGACTTGCACCCGACCGCGGCCCTTGACGTGGGCGATCGCGTTCCGGCTGCCGACCTCCAGCACCAGCGCCGGCGCGAGGCCGCCGACCACCGCGACGTCGGCCAGCAACTGCTCGGGCTCCCCGCTGGCCGGGTCCAGGGTCAGCTCGGGGCCGCGGTAGCCGTGGCGCTGGTCGTAGTCGAGCAAGGCGCCACGCAACGCCCGGTTCGCGGCCTCCTGCAAGCGCGAGTCGATGGTGGTGGTCACCCGCAGGCCGAGGTTGTAGGCGTCCTCTCCGTACCGCTCCTCCACCGAGGCACGGACCATCTCGGCCACATAGGGTGCCTCCACCTCGACCACCGGGGCGTGCACGCGAGCGGTGACCGGCGCCGCGACGGCGGCGTCGTGGGCGGCCGCGGTGATGAATCCGAGCTCCAGCATCCGCCCCAGCACGTAGTTGCGCCGGGCGATCGCACGCTCGGGATTGACCACCGGGTTGAACCGCGAGGGCGCCTTGGGCAACCCCGCGATCATCGCCACCTGAGGCAGGTCGAGGTCGACCAGGTCCCGACCGTAGTAGACCTGTGCCGCGGCACCGACGCCGTAGGCGCGGTGACCGAGGAAGATCTTGTTCAGGTAGAGCTCGAGGATCTCGTCCTTGGTCAGCTCGCGCTCGATCTTGAAGGCGAGGAGGATCTCGTTGAGCTTGCGCAGATACGTCTTCTCCCGACCGAGGAAGAAGTTCCGCGCCACCTGCATGGTGATGGTGCTACCGCCCGGACCCTTCTCGCCGGTGCGCACGAGATGCACCACCGCCCGCGTGATGCCCTGCCAATCGACCCCCGGATGCTGGTAGAAGCGCTCGTCCTCGGCCGCCAGCACCGCCTGCACGAGCTGGTCGGGCACCTCGGCGATGGACATCGGCACGCGACGCTTCTCGCCGAACTCCCCGAGGAGCTTGCCGTCGCGCGTGAAGATGCGCAGCGGTACTTGTAGCTGCGCGTCGCGCAGCGAGTCCACCGAGGGCAACTTCGGCTCGAAGTACCACCACACGCCCGCCACGCCGACGACCCCCAGCAAGCCGCCGAGCAGGAGCAAGAGGAAGACCGCGCGCAGGAAACTGGACAATCGAGCCATTGGTCTACACTTGATGCGGCGGTCGCCTGAGCCGCGAGGCGGTTGGCGGACGATGCCACCGGTCGGCGCGGAAGCGGCGTGTGGGCCCAGGCCGCCCGCGGTGGTCGGTTGGTCCGCACGACGCCCGCGTCAGCGCGGGCCGTACGAGGCACGCCTGAGTATAGCCGCCGCACTGGAGTCCCGACACCGGCCAGGACCTCGCCCGGGATGCTCGCGCACCCCCGCCCGGGTCGATGGCGCGACCCTCGGCGCGCGCCCTGGTAACGATGTTTGTATTTCCAAAGGGTTCTGACTATATTTAGCCGAAATTCTTAATGTAACGGCGCATATAGCGGCTCTAACCTACAGTCAGCAAAGGGAAAAAGCGTGGGCTTGTTCTCACAGCGACACCAGCCAGTGGTGGGGGTGGACGTCAGCTCCACCGCGGTGAAGCTCCTGGAGCTCAGCCGCCACGGCTCGAAGTACCGCGTCGAGGCGTACTCGGTGGAGCCGCTGCCGCCGAACGCCGTGGTGGAGAAGAACATCACGGACGTGGAGGCGGTCGGCGAAGCGATCCGCCGTGCACGCCATCGCGCGCAGACGAAGAACAAGTTCTCGTCGTTGGCAGTCCCCGGCTCGGCGGTGATCACCAAGGTGATCTCGATGCCCGGGAGCCTCTCCGACGACGAGATGGCGGGCCAGATCGAGCTCGAGGCGGATCAGTACATCCCCTACTCGCTCGACGAGGTGAACCTCGATTTCGAGGTCATCGGGCCGTCGGAGGCCGACCCCGACCGGGTCGAGGTGCTGCTCGCCGCGTCGCGCGGCGAGAACGTGGACGTGCGGGTCGCGGCATCGGAGCTGGGCGGGCTGACCTGCAAGATCGTGGACGTCGAGGCGTTCGCGCTCGAGAACGCGTTCGGTCTGGTGGCGGAGAACCTGCCGAGCCAGGGAATCGGGGAGACCATCGCGCTGGTGGACATCGGCGCCACGATGACCACGCTCAGTGTCCTCACCGACTGCAAGATCATCTACGCCCGTGAGCAGGTCTTCGGTGGCAAGCAGCTCACCGAGGAGATCCAGCGCCGCTACGGGCTGAGCTACGAGGAGGCCGGGCTTGCCAAGCGCCAGGGCGGTCTGCCCGACAACTACGGGCCCGAGGTGCTGGACCCGTTCAAGGAGTCGATGGCGCAGCAGGTCAACCGGGCACTGCAGTTCTTCTACTCGTCGAGCCAGGTCGGCCAGGTCGACCGCATCGTCCTCGCTGGCGGGTGCGCCTCGATCACGGGTGCGGACGAGGCGATCGCGCGCAAGACCGGCGTCGAGGTGCTGATCGCCAACCCGTTCTCGAACATGACGCTCGCTTCGAAGGTCAAGGCCCAGGCGCTCGCGAACGACGCCCCGTCGTTGATGATCGCCTGTGGCCTCGCCATGAGGACCCTCTACTAATGCCACAGATCAATCTGCTGCCGTGGCGCGAGGAGCTGCGCAAGCGCCGCCAGAAAGAGTTCGGGGTCATGGCCCTCGTCGCCATCGTGCTGATGGGTGGCGTGGTGGCCGCGGTGCACCTGCACTTCCAGGGCCTGATCGACTTCCAGAACGAGCGCAACCAGTACCTGACGGTGGAGATCGGCAAGCTCAACAAGCAGATCGCCGAGATCAAGGATCTCCAGCGCGAGAAGGAGCGACTGCTCGCACGTACCGAGAAGATCCAGCAGCTTCAATCGGGCCGGCCGGACATCGTGCACCTCGTGGATCAGCTCGTGAAGACCCTGCCGGAGGGCGTGTTCCTCACTCGCATCGAGCAGAAGGGCGTCAATCTCCGGGTCGACGGCGTGGCGCAGTCGAACGCCCGCGTGTCCTCGCTGATGCGCCAGCTCGACGCCTCGGACTGGCTGGAGAACCCGGCCCTGGTCGAGATCAAGCGCGACGCGGCGGGTAGTGGTGCCGGCGACGAGTCGATCCGCAACGCGATCTTCACCCTCACCATCCAGCAGACGATGAAGCGCAAGGCTGGGGACAGCGAGTCGGGGGGCTCGTCATGAACCTGAACGAGCTTCGTAACCTCGACCCGGCGAACATCGGTGGCTGGCCGGCACCGATCAAGGCCATCCTCATCCTCTTGCTCTGCGTCGCGGTGCTCGGAGCCGGCTACTGGTTCGACACCCAGGATCAGATCGCCTCGCTCGAGCAGGCTCGCGCACAGGAGCAGTCGCTCAAGGACGAGTTCGTGCGCAAGCAGGCGCAGGCGGCGAGCCTGGAGCCGTTGAAGCGCCAGCTCGAGGAGATGAAGCAGTCCTTCGGCGCGCTGCTGCGATTGCTGCCGAACAAGACCGAGGTCGAGGGCCTGCTGGTCGACATCTCCCAGGCGGGCCTTGCCGCCGGGCTCGAGTTCGAGCTGTTCAAGCCCCAGGGCGAGCAGAAGCAGGAGTTCATCGCCACGCTGCCGATCCAGATTCGGGTCACTGGTAGCTATCACGAGTTCGGCCAGTTCATCAGCGCGGTGGCGGCGCTCCCACGCATCGTCACCCAGCACGACATCGCGATCTCGCCCCAGGCCGGCGCGCGCGCCGAGACGAGCGGGGCGGGCGAGCCGCAACTCGTGATGACGATGGTCGCGCAGACGTATCGCTACCTCGAAGAGGACGAGATCGAGGAAGCCCAGGGAGCCGCGAGCGCCGCCGGGCGCCGCCGCAAGAGCTGATCCCGACTCGGGGTGAGGACCATATGAAGTCGATGGACCACACGCACCGGTCAGCGCGCCGTGGCCGCCGGGCGGTCTCGATCGCGCGAGCCGGTTTGGTCGGCCTGTTGGCCGCCGGCCTGCTCAGCGGGTGCACCGAGGGCTCGCTCGCCGACCTCGAGTCGTTCGTGCAGGAAACGCTGGCACGCCCGGGCAAACGGCCCGAGGAGCTGCCGCCGATCGAGCCGTACGTGACCTATTTCTATCCGTGCCAGATCGACACCTGTAGCGACCCGTTCAAGCCCTTCTACGTCGAGGAGCGCGCGAGCGCGGCGACGCAGGCGCGCGTCGACAACGGGATCAAGCCCGACACCAACCGGCTGCCGGAGGAGCTCGAGTCGTACGCGCTCGACAGCCTGCGGATGCTGGGAACGCTCGAGAAGGGTCCCGAGAACTGGGCCATCGTGCGTAGCCCGGACGCGATCATCCATCGCGTCCAGGTCGGGAACTTCATGGGCCGCAACCACGGCAAGATCATCGGCATCACCGAGACCGGGATCGAGCTGGTGGAGATCGTGCCCGACGGACAGGGTGGTTGGATCGAGCGCGAGGCTTCGCTCGCGCTGATCGAGTAAACGAAGTGAGACGGGGAACTGCAGCAATGAACGCGAACGTCTGCCACGGCCTCGAGCGAGCCCGTCACGCAGGAGCCTGCGCGCCGCGCGCCGCTGGTGGGGTCATCCTCGCAGCGTGCGCGCTGCTCGGTCTGCTGGCGCGCGACGCCATCGGCGCGACCCTCGACAAGGTGGCCTTCTCGTCCCTGCCGGGAGACCGGGTTCGGGTCGAGCTGACGCTGTCGGAGCCGGTCGAGCAACCACTGAACTTCGCCATCGACAACCCGGCGCGGGTCGCGCTCGACTTTCCCGGCGTCGAGCTCAACCTGGCGCGCAAGACCGAGAACATCGGGGTCGGCATCGCGCGCAGCGTCACTGCGGTCGAGGCGGCGGGCCGGACCCGAGTGGTCCTCAGCCTGATCAAGCTGGTGCCCTACCAGATCGAGACCCGCGGGCGCGAGATCTTCGTCATCCTCGACGGCGCCGGCTCGACCGGAACCGCCGCCTTCTCCACCGGCGAGACGGCGCGTGCCGCGGCCGCCGGGTCGCGGGGGAAGATCGAGAACGTCGACTTCCGCCGCGGCGAGGACGGCGAGGGACGGGTGATCGTGACCCTGTCCGATCCGTCGACGGTGGTCGACACCACCGAGCAAGGCGGGCGAATCGTCGTCAACTTCATCAACACCGAGCTGCCCGAGGAGCTCGCGCGTCGTCTCGACGTGGTCGACTTCGCGACCCCGGTGAAGATGATCGACACCATGACGCAGGGCAAGAACGTGCGCATGGTGATCCAGGCTCGCGGCTCCTACGAGCACCTGGCCTATCAGTCCGACGACCTGTTCACGTTGGACATCAAGCCGCTGAGCAAGGAGGAGCAGGAGGCGCAGAAGCGCGAGAAGTTCCAGTACACGGGCGAGCGCCTGTCGCTGAACTTCCAGAACATCGAGGTCCGGGCGGTGCTGCAGCTCATCGCGGACTTCACCGGGCTGAACCTGGTCGCGAGCGACACCGTCGGCGGCAACCTCACGCTGCGACTGAAGAACGTGCCGTGGGACCAGGCACTCGACATCATCCTCAAGACCAAGGGACTGGCGATGCGCCAGACCGGGAACGTGATCCTGGTCGCGCCGAGCGAGGAGATCGCGACCCGCGAGAAGCTCGAGCTCGAGGCGCAGAAGCAGCTAGAGGAGCTGGCGCCGTTGCGCTCGGAGTTCATCCAGGTGAACTACGCCAAGGCGAGCTCGATCGCGGGCCTGCTCAAGGCCGAGAGCAACTCGCTGATGACCGAGCGCGGCAACGTGAGCGTCGACGAGCGCACCAACACGCTGCTGGTCCGCGACACCTCGGAGGCGCTCAACAACATCCGCGCGCTGGTGACCAAGCTCGACGTGCCGGTGCGCCAGGTGCTCATCGAGTCGCGGATCGTGATCGCGGACGACACCTTCAACCGTGACCTCGGCGTGCGGTTCGGCGTGTCGAAGGCCGAGACCCTGAACACCGGAACGCCGGCCCGCAACCTGTTCATCGGCGGCAAGCTGCCCGGCGACACCAACTTCAACGGCAACGTCTCGTTCTTCACCGGCAGCAACGAGAACTTCATCGTCGACCTGCCGATCGGCGGCCCGTCGGCGGCACTCGGCCTCGCCATCGTGGCGATCCCGGACACCCTGCTCCAGCTCGAGCTGCAGGCGATGCAGGCCGAGGGACGGGGCGAGGTGCTGTCGAACCCACGCGTCGTCACCTCCGACCAGAAGGAGGCGGTGATCGAGCAAGGTACCGAGATCCCGTTCCAGGAGGCGAGCTCGAGCGGCGCGACGTCGACGTCGTTCAAGAAGGCCGTGCTGAGCCTGCGGGTCACCCCGCAGATCACCCCGGACGACCGCATCATCATGGATCTGGAGGTCAACCAGGACCAGGTCGGCGCGGAGTTCGCCGGTGTGCCGAGCGTGAACACGCGCTCGATCAACACCCAGGTGCTGGTCGACAACGGTGACACCGTGGTTCTCGGTGGCATCTACGAGCAGACCAAGCGCAACGACTCCGAGCGGGTGCCGTTCTTCGGCGACCTGCCCTACGTCGGCTGGCTGTTCCGCCAGACCTCGGTTCGCGACGACCGCAGCGAGCTGCTGATCTTCGTGACCCCGAAGATCCTGAAGGAGGTGCTGACCTCCGGTTGAGCCCGCTGGCTCTCGTCCCACTCTGGCAGGGCCCGCGCGGTCGCACGACCCGCGGGCCTTTTCTTTGGGCCGACCGGTGCTTGGGCACGGCCCGCGGCCTGGTCCGTTGTACACTCCCGTATTCGTTGCGCGCGGCGTTCGACAGTGGCGGAGATCCCGGGAAACATCTTCCTCGTCGGCCCCATGGGGGCTGGGAAGACCACCGTCGGCAGGCACCTTGCCCGCGCGCTCGGCAAGCAATTCGTGGACTGCGACAAGGAATTGGAGGCCCGCACCGGGGCCAGCATCCCCCTCATCTTCGAGCTCGAGGGCGAGGCGGGCTTCCGGCGCCGGGAAGCAGCGATGCTCGACGAGCTCACCCAGCGCGATGGAATCGTGCTCGCCACCGGTGGTGGGGCGGTGCTCGCGGCGGAGAACCGGGGGCGCCTGCGCGCGCGCGGTGTGACGATCTACCTGCACGCTCCGATCGATCTCCTGGTCGAGCGCACCGCCCGCGATCGCAACCGCCCCCTGCTGCAGACCGCCGATCCACGAGCGCGTCTCACCGCCATCGTCACCGAGCGCGAGCCACTGTACCGTGAGGTCGCGGACCTCGTGATCAAGACCGACCGCCGAACTGCTCGCCACGTCGCACGCGAGATCATGAAGGGGCTGGAGGAACGATGCTGACCCTCGAGGTCGACCTGGGCGAACGCCGCTATCCCATCCACGTCGGCGCCGACCTGCTCGGGCGCCCGGACCTGCTCGCCGGCGTCCTCGGTGGCCCACAGGTGCTGGTGGTGACGAACGACACCGTCGGGCCGCTCTACCTGGACCGACTCCGGCCGGCGCTCGGCAACCGCAAGGTGGAGGTGATGTCCATCCCGGACGGCGAGGCGCACAAGACGTTCGACACCTGGTACGGCCTGCTCGATCGGCTGGTCGAGCGCCGTTTCTCGCGCGACTGCACGGTCGTCGCGCTCGGCGGCGGCGTGGTCGGGGACATCGCGGGCTTCGCCGCCGCGAGCTACCAGCGTGGCGTGACCTTCGTCCAGATTCCGACCACGCTGCTCGCGCAGGTGGACTCGTCGGTCGGTGGCAAGACCGCGATCAACCATCCGCTGGGGAAGAACCTCATCGGCGCCTTTCACCAGCCGGCATGCGTCATCGCCGACATCGCGACCCTCGACACCTTGGGCGAGCGCGAGCTGGCGGCCGGCTTCGCCGAGGTGGTGAAGTACGGCGCGGTCTGCGATCGCGACTTCTTCGACTGGCTCGAGGCGAATGCGGACGCCATCCTCGCCCGCGACCGCGACGCGCTCGCCCGCACCGTCCACTGGTCCTGCGCGATCAAGGCACGCGTGGTGGCGGCCGACGAGCGCGAGGCCGGCGAGCGCGCGCTGCTCAACTTCGGCCACACCTTCGGCCACGCCATCGAGGCGGGTCTCGGGTTCGGCACCTGGTTGCACGGCGAGGCGGTCGCCGCCGGCATGTGCATCGCGGCCGACCTCTGCGTGCGTACCGGCCTCGCCAGCGCGGAGGAGGCGCAGCGGCTGCGGGCGCTGCTCGCGCGGGCGCGCTTGCCGACGAGCGCGCCGGCGAGACTCGGTCCCGAGCGCATGCGCGAGCTCATGGCGCTCGACAAGAAGGTCCGCGCCGGTCGGATCCGATTGGTCCTCATGCGCGGTCTCGGCTCGGGTCTGGTCAGTGACGACTACGACCAGGGGGCGCTCGATGCCACGCTGCACGAGTGCCGCGACGCGGCGTGACGCGAACGGCGATGTCGATGCGGGGCGAGCAGCCGAATCCTGTCAGTCCCCGGCTCCGGGCCGAGCGCCCGGACCTCGCGCCCTACGCTGCCCGCGAGAGCACGAGCCGGGGACGGGTTCACGACGAGCCGGGGTCGCGCTTTCGAGGCGCGTTCCAGCGCGACCGCGACCGCATCGTCCACAGCGCCGCGTTCCGCCGCCTCGAGTACAAGACCCAGGTCTTCGTGAACCACGAAGGCGACATGTTCCGCACTCGCCTCACCCATTCGATCGAGGTGGCCCAGATCGCGCGAACGCTCGCGCGCGTGCTGGGACTGAACGAGGACCTCGTCGAGTCGATCGCGCTCGCTCACGATCTCGGCCACACCCCGTTCGGACACGCCGGCCAGGAGGCGCTCGACGCCTGCATGCGCGAGCATGGCGGCTTCGAGCACAACCTGCAGTCACTGCGGATCGTCGACGTCCTGGAGGAGCGCTATCCGCGCTTTCCCGGTCTGAATCTCACGTTCGAGACCCGTGAGGGAATCCTCAAGCACTGCGACGTGCGGCTCGCGCCGACGCTCGGCGATCTCGGGAGGCGTTTCCTCGAGGGAACGCAGCCGAGTCTGGAGGCACAGCTCACCAACCTCGCCGACGAGATCGCATACAACAGCCACGACGTGGACGACGGCCTGCGATCGGGTCTGCTGACCATCGACGACCTGATGGAGGTCGAGCTGTTTCGCGAGCCGTTCCAGGCCGCGCGATCGGAATGGCCCGAGCTCCCGGAGCGGCGCCTGATCCACGAGGTGGTGCGCCGAATGATCGACTTGCAGGCCACGGACCTGGTCGAGGCGACCGCGCGCAATCTGGAGAGCGCCCACCCGGCCACCCTCGACACGGTGCGCGCGAGCACCGAGCCGCTGGTGCGACCGACCGAGGCGGGACGCGCTCGCCAGGGGGAGCTCAAGCGCTTCCTGCGCCAGCGCCTGTACCGCCACCACCGCGTCCACCGCATGACCTCCAAGGCAGCGCGGGTGATCCGGGAGCTGTTCCAGGCCTTCGTCGGCGATCCCCGGCTACTACCCGACGAGGCCAGGTCTCGCGTGCGCGCACTGGAGGCCCGCGACGGCGCGAGTGGTCGTGCCCGCGCGGTGGC
Organism: Ectothiorhodospiraceae bacterium; assembly: GCA_024234875.1. Lineage (GTDB taxonomy): Bacteria > Pseudomonadota > Gammaproteobacteria > HK1 > HK1 > JACKNM01. Next base: position 72,501 of record JACKNM010000014.1, read on the forward strand.
CGATTACATCGCCGGGATGACCGACCGTTACGCAATCGCCGAGCACGCTCGCGTCTTCGATCCGGTGGCCCTGAGTTGAGCCGCCACACGCCGACCGTAGCCGACCGTCCGGGCCGCGGCGCGGGCCCCGGCTGAGCGGGCGCGACGATGAGCAGGATCGCCGGCTGGGAGCGCGCGGGCCTCGAGCGCGACCCGTTCCCCACCACCACCGACGGCCTGCGGGTGCCCATCGACGGCATCGACCGCGAGCTCGATCTGCTCCATCACCTGGTCCAGTTCGGCGAGCAGGTGATGGTGGTGACCGGCCCTGCCGGTGCCGGCAAGACCGCGTTCGTCGAGGCCCTGCTCGAGGGTGCGACCGACCACTGGCGGGTCTGTCGCCTCGACGGCAAGGCGCTCGACGATCCGGATCTCGTCGCGCAACGCATCGCGGAGGGCTTCGAGCTACCGGGGCTGCGCGCGGCCGACGCCGAGCCACTGCGCCTGCTCGAGGACGGCCTGGCCGATCTGCGCGGCGGTGGCCTGGTCGCCCTGCTCGTCGTCGACGATGCCGACCAGGCGGAGGAGCTCACCCGCCGGCGCCTGATCGGGCTCGAGCGCCGGCTACGCTCGCGCGGCCTGCGAGTGGTGCTGACCGCGACCCGCGATGCCCGCGGCCGACCGGCCGGGCTCGACGAGCTGCCGCCCGAGCGCACCCATGTGGTCGACCTCCGCCCGCTGACCGAGGAGGAGACCGACCGCTACCTGCGCGCCCGGCTCGAGCACGCGGGGCTGAGGGGTGACAGCCCGCTCACCCCGGGCGTGGTGCGCTCACTGCATCGAGCGGCCGACGGCCGGCCGGGCGCGCTGCACACGCTGGCTGCCCGCGTGCTCGACAACCTCCCGCACCAGCCGCCGCCCCGCACCGCCGCGCCGACTCGCCTGCGCATGCCGACCATCGCCCTCGGCCCGCGGGGTAGCCGCGCGCTGACGGTTGCCCTGGCGGTGGCGGTCGCGGCGCTCGGTGCCTGGCTGGTTCGACCATCCCCGGAACCCGAGGCGCCCGCCGAGCCACCCCTCGCGCCGCCGACGGTGGCGACAGCCCCGTCCCCCACCGAGCCGGCCCGAGTCGAGCCCGCCGCGCCGAGCGCTTCCGCTGCCGCCGAGGCGACCAGCACCGGACAGGCGCCAGCGATGGCGACGACCCCGAGCGAGCCGCCACCCCAGCCGGTGGTGGCGGAGGTGGTCGAGGCGGCAAGGCCCGAGCCGCCGCCGGCGGAGCCCGCGGCCGAGGTCGGCCCGACGGAACGAGCGTCCGAGGCCGAGCCGGCACCTCCGACCGGCACACCCGAGCGACCGGCGACCGCGGAGGCGACCGCCACCGAGCCTCCGTCGCCGCCGGGCGCGATCGCGCCTCCGGCCCGGCTCGCGGCGCTGGTGCCGGCGCCCACCCTGGCAGCGCTCTCGACCAGCCCCAAGGCCGCCGGCGAGCCTCCCGCCGTGCGATCACCGCCGCCGGCGCCACGGCCGGCCACCACCGCCCGCGCCACCCCGTCGAAGGGACCACGCTGGCGCGACGTGACCTGGCTCGCGAGCCGCCCTGCCGGCGCCTACACCCTGCAGATCATGGGGAGCGAGGACGCGAGCGCGGCGCGGAGGTTCCTCGCCTCGAATCCGATCGACGGCGATGTGGTGTGGGTCGAGACGGTGCGCGAGGGCCGGCCCTGGTTCGTGCTCGTCCACGGGCTGTACCGCAGCGCCGATCAGGCACGTGAGGCGGCCCGTCGCCTCCCGGCCGCGGTTCGAGCCAGCGGGCCGTGGCCGCGATCGGTGGCCGAGGTGGTGCGCGGGGCAGCGCCACCACGGTGACAGCGGCCGCCACGCGGCGCTATACTGCCAGTCCTTTTGCCCGCGCCTCGATGAGGGGATCCTCGTCCGCGGCGCGCCCGTGCGGCGCCTCCTGCACCACGCCGGTGGCCTCCTCGCTCGAGAGGGGCGCTCGGGGCTGCGCGAAAGGAAGGTCGGGGCTGGTTGGCCCGACTGGCGTCGACGCCGGCCGGTCTCGAGTCGCGGGTAGCGCACCGCGGCCGTCGAGCCGGTCCGCACCGACGCCGGTCGCTGCCAGGCGCCGCCCTTGCCGAGCGCGCCGGCAGTCGCGAACGATCGGATCGCGAGCTGGCGCGTGCTCGTCTTCCGGCCCCGCCGTCGACCACCGATCGGTTCTCGCGGGGATGTCGACATCAACTCGGGGGGTGCAACGATGAGCCAGAGAAAGAGCCGCCTCGAAGGCCTCTACTCACCGTCGTTCGAGCACGATAGCTGTGGCTGGGGACTGATCGCCAACATGGACGACCAGCCGAGCCACTGGCTGGTGCGCACCGCGGTCGAGGCGCTCGCTCGCCTCTCGCACCGCGGTGCGGTCGCGGCCGACGGCAAGACCGGGGACGGTTGCGGCATCCTCCTGAAGAAGCCCGAGTCGTTCTTCGCCGCGGTTGCCGCCGAGCTCGGGATCGCGCTCGCCGAGCGCTACGCGGTGGGGATGGTCTTCCTGCCGCCGGCGCCGGAAGCAGCAGCGGCGGCGCGCCTGGATCTGGAATCGGCCCTCGCCGGCGAGGGGCTCGCGCCCGCGGGCTGGCGCGAGGTGCCGACCGATCCGTCGGCTTGCGGCGCCACCGCGCTCGAGACACTGCCCCGCATCGAGCAGATCTTCGTCAACGCGGCGAGTGAGATGGACGCGGAGACGTTCGAGCGTCGTCTGTTCGTCGCTCGTCGTCGCGCCGAGATGCGCAACGCCCGCCGAGACGGCTACTTCTACATCCCGAGCCTGTCGTCGCGCGTCATCTGCTACAAGGGCATGGTGATGGCGCGCAACCTTCCGGTCTTCTACCCGGACCTCGAGCGCGAGGATCTGAGCGCGTCGCTCTGCATCTTCCACCAGCGTTTCTCGACCAACACCTGGCCCGAGTGGCGGCTCGCGCAGCCGTTTCGCTTCCTTGCCCACAACGGCGAGATCAACACCATCCAGGGCAACCGCAGCTGGGCGCGCGCACGCAGCGCCAAGCTCAAGACCTCGCTCATCCCCGAGCTCGACGAGCTACGCCCGATCGTGTCCACCGACGGCTCCGACTCCGAGAGCCTCGACAACATGCTCGAGGTGCTGGTCGAGGGCGGCATGGACATCTTCCGGGCGATGCGTGTGCTGGTGCCGCCCGCGTGGCAGAACGTCGACACCATGGACGCCGATCTGAAGGCGTTCTACGAGTATCACCGCCAACACATGGAGCCATGGGACGGCCCGGCCGGGATCGTCCTCACCGACGGGCGCTACGCCGCCTGCGTGATGGACCGCAACGGCCTGCGACCGGCACGCTGGGTGCTCACGCGCGACCGCCACATCACGCTGGCCTCGGAGGTCGGGGTGTGGGACTACGAGCCGGCGGACGTCGAGCGCAAGGGACGCCTGAAGCCGGGTGAGATGCTCGCCGCCGACACCGCGACCGGCGAGCTGCTGCTGCCGAGCGACATCGATACTCGGCTCAAGCGCCGCCACCCGTACCGACGCTGGCTACGCGCCCGCAAGCGGATGTTGAAGTCGACGCTCGAAGGCGAGCCGTTGACCAGCCAGCCGCTCGCGCGCGAGAGCCTTCGCCAGCACGAGAAGATGTTCCTGGTCACCTTCGAGGAACGCGACCAGGTGTTGCGCCCGCTCGCCGAGGGTGCGCAGGAAGCGGTCGGCTCGATGGGCGACGACACGCCGATGCCGGTGCTCTCGCGCAACGTGCGTTCGCTCTATGACACGTTTCGCCAGCAGTTCGCGCAGGTCACCAACCCGCCGATCGATCCGCTGCGCGAGCAGATCGTGATGTCGCTCGAGACGTCGTTCGCCGGCGAGAGCAATCCGTTCGAGGAGCGCGAGGTCAGCGTCACGCGCCTGGTGTCGAACTCACCGGTTCTATCCGAAGGCAAGTTCCGCACCTTGCTCGCGCTCGACGAGCCGGCGTTCCGTCATCGCTCGATCGACCTCAACTACCCGGAAGGGGTCGACTTGCGCAGCGCGCTCGAGGACATCTGCGATCGAGCGGTGCAGGCGGTGCGCGACGGGAAGCTGCTGGTGGTGCTCTCGGACCGCGGCATCGAGCGCGGCTTGCTACCGGTTCACGCCCTGCTCGCCACCGGCGCGGTCCATCACCGACTGATCGCGGAGGGACTGCGCTGCGACGCCAACATCGTGGTCGAGACCGCCACCGCGCGCGATCCGCATCACTTCGCGGTGCTGATCGGCTACGGGGCGACCGCTGTCTATCCCTACCTCGCGTACGAGGTGCTCGACGACCTCATCCGTCGCGGCGAGATCGGCGGTAGCCCGGCCCAGGTCGGCAAGAACTTCCGGCGGGGCATCCGCAAGGGCCTGCTCAAGATCACCTCGAAGATGGGGATCTCGACGATCACCAGCTATCGCGGTGCGCAGCTGTTCGAGATCGTCGGCCTCCACCGCGACGTGGTCGCGCTCTGCTTCGAGGGCACCACCAGCCGCATCCAGGGCATGAACTTCGAGGACCTGGACCACGATCGCCAGCGACTCGCGTGGGAGGCGTGGAACGTGCGCCGCCCGCTGCATCAGGGCGGGCTGCTGAAGTACGTGCACGGCGGGGAGTACCACGCCTTCAATCCGGACGTCGTGCAGGCGCTGCAGAGCGCGGTGAGCAGTGGCGACTACGACCAGTACCGGACGTTCGCGCGCCTCGTCGACGAGCGACCGGTGGCGACGCTACGCGACCTGCTGGTCCTCGCCGACGACCGCACCGCCATCTCGGTCGACGAGGTCGAGCCGATCGAGGCGATCCTGCCTCGCTTCGACAGCGCCGGGATGTCACTCGGCGCGCTGTCGCCCGAGGCGCACGAGGCGCTGGCGATGGCGATGAACCGGCTCGGCGGGCGCTCGAACTCCGGCGAGGGCGGAGAGGACCCGAGTCGCTACGGGACCGACCGCATGTCGAAGATCAAGCAGGTCGCCTCCGGTCGATTCGGGGTGACGCCGGCGTACCTGGTCAACGCCGAGGTGCTGCAGATCAAGATCGCCCAGGGCGCGAAGCCCGGCGAGGGCGGCCAGCTGCCCGGACACAAGGTCAACGAGATGATCGCGCGGCTGCGCTACTCGCGCCCGGGTGTCGCCCTCATCTCGCCACCGCCGCACCACGACATCTACTCGATCGAGGATCTGGCACAGCTCATCTTCGATCTGAAGCAGGTGAATCCGCGGGCGTTGGTCTCGGTGAAGCTGGTGGCCGAAGCCGGTGTCGGCACCGTCGCCGCGGGTGTTGCCAAGTGCTACGCGGATCTCATCACCATCGCCGGCTATGACGGTGGCACCGGCGCGAGCCCGCTGACATCGGTGAAGTACGCGGGAAGCCCCTGGGAGCTCGGGCTGACCGAGACCCACCAGGTGCTACGCGCGAACGACCTGCGCGACAAGGTGCGCCTGCAGACCGACGGTGGGCTCAAGACCGGGCTCGACGTGATCAAGGCAGCCATCCTCGGTGCCGAGTCGTTCGGCTTCGGCACCGCGCCGATGGTGGCGATGGGCTGCAAGTACCTGCGCATCTGCCATCTCAACAACTGCGCCACCGGCGTCGCGACGCAGAACAACGTGCTGCGCATGCGTCACTTCAAGCCGAACGCGGTGGAGAAGGTCGTCAACTACTTCCACTTCGTGGCGCAGGACGTGCGCGAGTGGCTGGCTCGCCTCGGCGTGCGTTCACTCACCGATCTGATCGGCCGCACCGATCTACTCTCGGTGCGCGCAGCCGACACGCCCCGCCAGGCGCGGCTCGATCTCTCGCCGCTCCTCGACGACTACGGCGTCTCGCCGGACAAGCCACAGTTCTGCACCGAGCCGCGCAACCGTCCGTTCGACGAGGGCAAGCTCGCCGAGCAGATGGTCGCCGACGCGCTACCCGCGATCGAGAGCGCGTCCGGGATCGAGCTCGCCTACACACTCCGCAACTCCGACCGCTCGATCGGCGCGCGCCTCTCCGGCGAGATCGCCCGCCGGCACGGTGACACCGGGATGAGCGACGCGCCGGTGACGCTGCGCCTCACCGGCACTGCGGGTCAGAGCTTCGGCGTGTGGAACGCCGGCGGCCTCCACCTCCACCTCGAGGGCGACGCGAACGACTACGTCGGCAAGGGTATGGCCGGCGGCAAGATCGTGCTGCGCCCGCCGCGTGACAGCCGGTTCAAGAGTCACGAGAACGTGATCATGGGCAACACCTGCCTGTACGGCGCGACCGGTGGCAAGCTGTTCGCCGCCGGGCTGGCCGGCGAGCGCTTTGCGGTGCGCAACTCCGGCGCCATCGCGGTGGTCGAGGGCGTGGGCGATCACGGTTGCGAGTACATGACCGGCGGCGCGGTCGCGGTGCTCGGTGCGACCGGGGTCAACTTCGGCGCCGGCATGACCGGCGGCTTCGCTTTCGTGCTCGATCTGGAACGCAACTTCTACGACCTCTACAACCACGAGCTGATCGACATCCACCGCATCCACACCGAGAACATGGAAGTGCATGCGACCTATCTGCAGGCGCTCATCGAGGAGTTCGTGGCGGAGACCGACAGCGCCTGGGGCCGGCACATCCTCGACGACTTCGACGACATGCTGCGCAAGTTCTGGTTGGTGAAGCCCAAGGCGTCGGAGCTGGCAAGCCTCATCGACACCCTCCGTCAGGCAGCCTGATCGGGCGCACAGAGACAGACCGGGCGAACCAATGTCGAACGTGTTCCAATTCGTCGATGTCCCACGCCAGGATCCGAGAAAGCTCTCGGTCGAGGTGCGGGTGCGCAATTTCCGGGAGATCTACGGACAGTTCGACGAGCGCGAGGCGTCGAGTCAGTCGGACCGGTGCATTGCTTGCGGCAACCCGTACTGCGAGTGGAAGTGCCCGGTCCACAACTACATCCCGAACTGGCTGAAGCTGGTCGCAGAGGGCCAGCTCTTCGCCGCCGCCGAGCTCTGCCACCAGACCAACTCCCTGCCCGAGATCTGTGGCCGCATCTGCCCGCAGGACCGGCTGTGCGAGGGAGCCTGCACCCTCAACGACGGCTTCGGCGCGGTCACCATCGGCTCGGTCGAGAAGTACATCACCGACGAGGCGTTGCGTCAGGGCTGGCGCCCCGACCTCTCCCACGTCGTGGCCACCGACAAGCAGGTCGCCATCGTCGGTGCGGGACCGGCGGGGCTCGCGTGCGCCGACGTGCTGGCGCGTCACGGCGTCAAGGCGATCGTCTTCGATCGCTACGCGGAGGTCGGCGGCCTGCTCACCTTCGGCATCCCGCCGTTCAAGCTCGAGAAGGACGTGGTTCGCACCCGCCGCGAGGTGCTCGAGGGAATGGGGGTGGAGTTCCGGCTCGAGACCGACGTCGGCCGAGACGTGCCGTTCCAGAGCCTGCTCGACACCTACGATGCGGTGTTCCTCGGAATGGGTGCCTACACCGAGATGCAGGGCGGATTTCCCGGCGAGGACCAACCCGGCGTCGTCCAGGCGCTCCCCTACCTGGTGTCGAACGTCAACCGCCAGCTCGGGCTTGACGACGGCACCGCCGCACACCTCGACATGAACGGCCAGCGGGTGGTGGTGCTCGGCGGCGGCGACACGGCGATGGACTGTGTGCGCACCGCCGTGCGTCAGGGCGCGGTGAGCGTGACCTGCGCCTATCGCCGCGACCAGGAGAACATGCCGGGCTCGATGCGCGAGGTGGAGAACGCCAAGGAGGAAGGCGTGCGGTTCCTGTGGAACCGTCAGCCGCTCGAGGTGCTCGGCGGCCGCCGCGTCGAGGGCGTCAAGGTCATCGGCACCCGGCTCGGCGAGCCGGACGAGCGTGGTCGGCGGCGGCCGGAACCGGAGCCCGGCACCGAGGAGGCGCTGCCGGCGGACCGGGTCATCATCGCATTCGGCTTTCGGCCGAGCCCGGCGCCCTGGTTCGCCGAGCACGGCATCGAGGTCGACGGCGGTGGGCGCGTGGTCGCGCCGGAGGGCGGTGCGTACCGGTTCCAGACCTCGAACCCGAAGGTGTTCGCCGGCGGGGACATGGTCCGCGGCTCGGACCTGGTGGTGACCGCGGTTTACGAGGGTCGCCAGGCGGCGACTGGTATCCTCGACTACCTCGGGCTGTGACAACCGGAGGTCCATCACCATGAGCTCGTCAGCGCCGCTCGACAACGACCGCCTGCTGCGTGCGCTGCTGCGCGAGCCGGTGGACCGCACCCCGGTGTGGCTGATGCGGCAGGCCGGGCGTTATCTGCCCGAGTACCGCGAGACCCGCGCCAAGGCCGGGAGCTTCATGGGCCTGGCCGGCAACCCCGAGCTCGCCTGCGAGGTCACGCTGCAGCCACTGCGTCGGTTTCGACTGGACGCCGCAATCCTCTTCTCCGACATCCTCACCGTCCCCGACGCCATGGGCCTCGGTCTCGGCTTCGCCGAGGGCGAGGGTCCCCGCTTCGATCGGCCGGTGCGCTCGCGAGCGGAGATCGATGCCCTGGGCGTGCCCGATCCGGAGCGTGATCTCCGTTACGTGATGGACGCAGTCCGCCTCATCCGCCGCGAGTTGGGCGGGCGAGTGCCCCTGATCGGCTTCGCCGGCAGCCCCTGGACGCTCGCCACCTACATGGTCGAGGGCGCAAGCACGCGGGACTTCCGTCGCGTGAAGGGTCTGATGTTCGATGAGCCGGCAGCGTTGCACGCGCTGCTCGGACGCCTCGCCGAGGCGGTGGCGCTCTATCTCGACGCGCAGGTCGCCGCCGGCGCTCAGGCGGTGATGGTGTTCGACACCTGGGGCGGGGTGCTCTCACCGGCCGCCTATCGTGAGTTCTCGCTCGACTACATGGCGCGAGTGGTCGCCGGTGTGCGCCGCAGCCACGACGGGCGCCGGGTGCCGGTCGTGCTCTTCACCAAGGGCGGCGGGGCCTGGATCGAGGACATCGCGGCGACCGGCTGCGACGCGGTCGGGCTCGACTGGACCACCGATCTGGGCGATGCGCGCGCACGGGTCGGCAGCCGCGTCGCGTTGCAGGGCAACCTCGACCCGTGCGTGCTCTATGCGAGCCCGGTGACGATCCGCGAGCACGTCGGACAGGTGCTGGCGAGCTTCGGCCGGGGAAGCGGCCATGTCTTCAATCTCGGCCACGGCCTGCACCCCGGCATGGACCCCGAGCACGTCGGAGCCTGCATCGAGGCCGTGCACGCGCTGAGTCCCGCCCACCACGGATGACCGCCTGGCTACGGACCGCCGCGAAGGGCTTCTGCATGGGCGCGGCGGATGTGGTGCCCGGCGTGAGCGGCGGGACCATGGCGTTCATCCTCGGGATCTACGCCCGGCTGCTGCACGCCATTCGCGCCTTCGACCTGAGCCTGCTCGCGTTGCTCGCGCGGGGGCGATTCCTCGATGCGGCACGGCACGTCGACCTCGCGTTCCTGGTCGCGCTCGGGCTCGGCATCGGCAGCGCGCTCGCGTTCTTCACCCGGGTGGTGCCGCTGCCCGCGCTCATCGTCACCTCCCCCGAGCCGGTGTACGCGGTGTTCTTCGGGCTGGTGCTCGGCTCGGTGGTGGTGCTGTTGCGCACCGGCGCGCACCCGGGCGCGACGCAGTGGGGCTGGCTCGCGCTCGGGGCGGCGCTCGGGCTCGCGGTCGTCACCCTCGTTCCCGCCGACACCCCCGACGCGCCCTGGTTCCTGTTCCTGAGTGGGGCGCTCGCGATCACCGCGATGATCCTGCCGGGCATCTCGGGCTCGTTCGTGTTGCTGCTGTTGCGCAAGTACGCGACGGTCTTCGACGCCATCGGTCATCTGCAGCTGTCGGTGCTGGTTCCGTTCGCGCTCGGTGCCGTGGTGGGGCTGATGCTGTTCAGTCGTGCACTGTCGTGGCTGCTGGACCGGTTTCACCGCCAGACGGTGCTCACCATCATCGGGGTGCTGGTCGCGAGCCTGTGGGTGATCTGGCCGTTCCAGGATCGCGCCTACGAGACGGTGCGCGGCAAGGTCCGGCTCGTTCACTCGAGCCCGGTGGCGCCGAGCGGATCCGCCTCCGAGATCGCCCTGGTGGTCACGCTCGCGATCGCGGGCTTCGCACTGGTGCTGGTGGTGGAGTGGCTGGCGCGTCGGCGCGGCGGCGATGCCTGAGCTACCGGAGGTCGAGACCACTCGGCGCGGGCTCGCGCCACGGCTGGTCGGGCGCGTCGTCACCGCGGTGGCGATTCGCGATCGCAGGCTGCGGTGGCCGGTACCCGAAGACCTCGGCCAGCGTCTCGTGGGGCGTGAGGTCCGCGCGGTCGGGCGCCGCGCGAAGTACCTGTTGATCGCGGCTGGCGACGGCACCCTGCTCCTGCATCTCGGGATGTCCGGCAGCCTGCGGGTGGTGCCGGCCGACACCGCGCCGCGGCCTCACGACCATCTCGACGTGGTGCTCGACGACGGTCATCTCCTGCGCCTTCACGATCCGCGTCGATTCGGCGCCGCGCTGTGGGTCGATGGCGATCCACTCCACCATCCGCTCCTCGCTCGACTCGGGCCGGAACCACTCGAGCCGGGCTTCGACGGAACGGTGCTGCACGCCGCGGCGCTCACCCGGCGGGCACCGGTGAAGTGCTTGCTGATGGACGCACACGTGGTGGTCGGCGTCGGCAACATCTACGCCAGCGAGGCGTTGCATCTCGCGGGGATCCATCCCACTCGCCCGGCGCGTCGGGTGGGGGCGGAACGCTACGCACGGCTCGCCGGCGCGGTGCGCTCGGTGCTGAGCGCGGCCATCGACGCGCGGGGAACGACACTGCGGGACTACGTCGACGAGCGTGGTGCGGCCGGCGAGTTCTCGGCCCGGCTCAAGGTCTACGGACGCGCCGGCCAGCCCTGCGAGGAATGCGCGACGCCGATTCGCTCGCGCGTGGTCGCCCAGCGCTCGACTTTCTTCTGCCCGCGCTGTCAGCGCTGACCCTTCGATGCACGTTGGACGCGCGGTGGGAACGTCGCGCCACCACCGACACCGCGCCATCGTGTGGGGCCGGAGCGCTGTCCCCGCCCGTAGGCCGGCGCCGTCACGCCACCGTGTCGAAGCGCGCGGGCCCGGTCAGACCCGCTCGGCGAGCCGCAGGTACTTCGCGTAGAGCTGCTGCTCGGTCTCGCGGTGGTCGGGGTCCTTCGGAATGCACTCGACCGGACAGACCTGGACGCACTGCGGCTGGTCGTGGTGACCGACGCACTCGGTGCAGAGCAACGGGTCGATCACGTAGTACTCCTCGCCGAGCGAGATCGCGCCGTTCGGACACTCTGGCTCGCACACGTCGCAGTTGATGCACTCGGCAGTGATCATCAGCGCCATGACGAGAACGCTCCGGAGCGAGGCCAGTCCGAGGAAGCTACCTCAAGCGATCGGCCAGTGCCTCCTTCACCTTCGGATGCACGAAGGCGGTGACGTCGCCGCCGAGCTTCGCGATCTCGCGCACCAGGCTCGAGGAGATGAAGCTGAAGCCCTCGTCAGGAGTGAGGAACATCGTCTCCACGTCCGGCGCGAGGCGGCGGTTCATGCTCGCGAGCTGGAACTCGTACTCGAAATCGGACACGGCACGCAGACCGCGCAGGATCACGTCCGCCTTCTGCTGCCGCGCGAAGTCCACCAGCAGCCCGTGGAAACCCATGATCTCGACGCCGCGGATGGCGGCGAGCGCGGTACCCGCGAGATCGACGCGCTCCTCGAGCGTGAAGCACGTGTTCTTCCCGGTGCTCCCGGCGATGCCGACGATGACGCGATTGAAGCGGCGCGCGGCGCGCTGCACGAGGTCGGTGTGCCCATTGGTGATCGGGTCGAAGGTGCCCGGATAGATCGCCGTTCCGTCCATCGTGTTGCCGGTCCGCGGTTGAGGGTGTCGATTGCCGGGGGAGTCGACCCTCCGGCGTGATGGTCTCCGTGCATCGAGCCCCCGAGGCTGACGGCGGCTCGACTCGCGCCTACCGGGGACGGAGGCCCCGACTGGTCAGCAGGCGGCGAGATGATATCGCACTCGCCCGGCCTTTTCGCGGCGCAACAATTCCCATCCGCTCGGCAGCGGGGGCGGCTGCGGGCGGTCGGTCTCGAGATAGACCCTGGCGTCCGGCGCGAGCCGCCCGGGCGCGGCCAGGTCGGCGCAGGCACGCTCCAGGAGATCGGTGCCGAAGGGCGGGTCCAGGAAGACGATGTCGAAGGGCCCGGCGAGGGCGTGGAGGACACGCAACGCGTCGTCGCGCACCACCTCGATGTTGGTCGCCTGCAACCGTTCGACATTGTCGCGGAGGGCGCGCGCGACCTCGCGGTCGCGCTCCACCATCACCACCTCGGCCGCACCACGCGAGGCGGCCTCGAAGCCGAGGGCGCCGCTGCCGGCGAAGAGGTCGAGACAGCGGGCGCCGATGACCCGCGGGCCGAGCCAGTTGAAGAGCGTCTCGCGGACCCGGTCGGGGGTCGGCCTCAGACCCGGGCGGTCGGGAAAGGACAGCTGCCGCCGACGCCAGCTCCCGGCGATGATGCGCAGCCTTCCCGTCATCTTCGTGGTAGCATCCGGCACGGTCCGCGACCTGCTTCCAGCCCGCGCTCCGGACGGGTACCCCACGACATGCTGTTCTCTCGCAATAGTAAGGATCCCGAGGCGAAACCCGAGGGAAAGCCGGGCCTTTTCGGCCGCCTGCGCAACGCGCTCGGGCGCACGCGCAGCGCGCTGGTCGACGGTATCGCGGCCCTCGTCGGTGGGCGCAAGACCATCGATGCCGAGCTGGTCGAGGAGATCGAGACGCTGCTGCTCAGCGCCGATGTCGGGGTGGCGGCGACGCAGCGGATCATCGACGGACTGCAACGCCGGATCTCCCGTAAGGAGGTGGCCGACGCCGAGGCCGTGTTCCGGTCGTTGCGCGAGGACATGATTGCGATCCTACGTCCGGTCGCAGTGCCGCTCGACATTCCCGGCGATGCCGGTACGTTCGCGATCCTGGTGGTCGGCGTCAATGGCAGCGGCAAGACCACCACCATCGGCAAGCTGGCCCGACGGTACAAGGACGCGGGGCGCTCCGTGGTGCTGGCCGCGGGCGACACCTTCCGCGCCGCGGCGGTCGAGCAGCTCACCCGCTGGGGCGAGCGCAACGCAGTGACCGTGGTTGCGCAGCATACCGGCGCGGACTCGGCGTCGGTGGTGTTCGATGCGTTGCAGGCGGCGCGCGCCCGCAACGTCGACGTGCTGCTGGCCGACACCGCCGGCCGGCTGCACAACAAGGCAGGGCTGATGGACGAGCTGGCCAAGGTACGGCGGGTGATGGGCAAGCTCGACCCCGATGCACCCCACGAGACGCTGCTGGTGCTCGACGGTGCGAGTGGTCAGAACGCGCTGGTCCAGGCGGCTCAGTTCCAGGCCTCGGTCGGCGTGACGGGAATCGCCATCACCAAGCTCGACGGCTCGTCGAAGGGCGGAATCGTGCTCGCCATTGCGGAGCAGCTCAAGATTCCGATTCGGTTCATCGGGGTCGGCGAGGCGGCCGAGGACTTGCGCGATTTCGAGCCCGAGGCCTTCGTGGACGCACTTCTCGCGCGCTGACCCGGCGCGTTCGCCAGCAGGGCGCCCGGACGCATCGGATGATCGAGCTTCTCGAGGTCACGAAACGCTATCCGGGGGGGCACGAGGCGCTCCGCGACGTCAGCCTCGAGGTCGAAAGCGGGGCGATGGCGTTTCTCACCGGGCATTCCGGTGCCGGAAAGAGTACCTTGCTGCGGCTCCTGACACGGGTCGACCGACCGAGTCGCGGCCACGTGGTGGTTGCCGGCGAGCACCTCAATCGACTGAGCGAGCGGCGAATTCCTTACTTCCGTCGACGCGTCGGGGTGGTGTTCCAGGACCACCGACTCCTCATGGATCGGAGCGTCTTCGACAACGTGGCGCTCCCCTTGGTGGTGGCACATCACTCCCACCACGAGATCGGGCGCCGGGTGCGGGCCGCGCTCGACCAGGTCGGCCTGCTCGACAAGGAGCGCTACCGACCGCTGCAGCTCTCCGGCGGCGAGCAACAGCGGGTCGGCATCGCCCGCGCCGTCGTGCACACCCCGGCGGTGGTTCTCGCCGACGAGCCGACTGGCAACCTGGACCCCGACCTCAGTCTCGAGGTGATGCGGCTGTTCGAGCGGTTCCAGCAGGTGGGGACCACGGTGCTGATCGCCTCGCACGATACCGCGCTCATCGACCAGATGGGCTACGACGTGCTTCACCTGGAGCGGGGGCGGCTGGTCGGCGTGCGCCGTCCCGCCGCGGGGTGACGCGAGCATGAGCGACGCGCCGCCACCGTCTCGGGCGCCGCGGGGGCGGCGCGGCGTCTCGGCCTCGGTGCGTGCCTGGTTCGCCTGGCACCTGCAGAGCCTGGTATCGAGCCTCGGGGATCTGGCCCGGCGACCGCTCGCGACCGTGTTGACGGTCGGCGTGATCGCGGTGGCGCTGGCGCTTCCGGCCGCCGGCTACGTCGCGCTGCTCAACGCGAAGTGGGCGGCTCGGGGCTGGGACGGGCAGCCGCGCGTGTCGCTGTTCCTCCACGCGGACGTCGACGAGGCGGCGGCCTCGGCGCTCGCCCGCTCGCTCCAGGGTGAGCCGGGGGTGGCCACGGTTCGGGTGATCGGGCGGGCTGCCGCACTGGCGGAGTATCGGTCGATGTCCGGGCTCGGAGAGGTGGCCGACGTCATCGGCGAGGGCGCGGTGCTGCCGGTGGTGGTGGAGGTGATGTTGCGAGACGGGGTGCCGGAGGCGCAGGCTGATGCCATCGCGACGGCGCTCGGACAGCTACGAGAGGTGGAGTTCGCTCAGTTCGACCTGCAGTGGGTTCGGCGCCTGGCAGCCTTGATGCGGCTGTTGGAGCGGCTCGGGCTGGTGCTCGGCGGCCTGGTCGGCCTGGGTGTCGTCGTGGTCGTCGGTAGCACGATCGGGCTTCGGGTGGAGGCTCGCCGCGAGGAGATCGCCATTGCCCGACTGTTCGGGGGGACCAACGGCTTCGTGCGGCGGCCGTTTCTTTACGCCGGGCTGGTCTACGGTCTCGCCGGGGGCGCGCTCGCGCTGGCGGTGGTGCACGGGGCGATGATTGCGCTCGACGGTCCGGTCGCCCAGGTGGCCGGCCTGTACGACAGTGGCTTCCGTCTGGTCGGGCCCGGGCTCGACGGTGCGGCGATTCTGGTCGGGGGTGGCGGGGTGCTCGGGCTCCTCGGAGCGTTCCTCGGCGTTCGGCGCCAGCTCAGGGTCGTCGAGTGAAGGCATGGGTCTGCGGCCGGCAGTGAGTGGCTACTTCGCATGGAGACGCGGTGCTGTTGGGCTCAGTTTCACGACGGCGCGGCCGATAGCGCAGGGGAACTCTCGGCGTCGATAGCACTCAAAGGTTCCGAGTGCTAAAATTCGCCCGTTCTCGACCCGGAGACGACTCACATGAGCAACTCCACGACTCAGCTCACCCTGTCAGTGCCTGTCGGCAGCCTCGAGGCCTACCGACAGGCCGTGTTCAGCGTTCCGATGCTGAGTGCCGAGGAAGAGCGCGCGCTCGCCGAACGCTATCGCCGGGACGAGGATCTCGACGCCGCCTGGCGCCTGGTGACCTCGCACCTTCGCTTCGTGGTGCGGATCGCGCGCGGGTACGAGGGCTACGGCCTGTCGCAGGCGGACCTGGTCCAGGAGGGGAACATCGGCCTGATGAAGGCGGTGAAGCGATTCGACCCGGACGTCGGCGTGCGCCTGGTGTCGTTCGCGGTTCACTGGATTCGCGCCGAGATCCACGAGTTCATCCTGCGCAACTGGCGGATCGTCAAGGTCGCCACCACCAAGGCGCAGCGCAAGCTGTTCTTCAATCTGCGCGGAGCGAAGAAGCGTCTCGGCTGGATGACGCGCAGCGAGGTCGATGCCGTCGCCGGCGACCTCGGAGTCAGCTCCGAGGCGGTGCTCGAGATGGAGCAGCGCCTGAACGCCTACGACGCCGCCTTCGACCAGGGGGTCGAGCTGGACGGCGAGGCCGAGCGTCTCGCCCCGGCGGGCTACCTGCAGGACATGCGGTTCGAGCCGGCCAGTCAGGTCGAGGCAGCCCAGTGGGAGGCTCACAGCGAGGCTCGGCTCGCCGAGGCCATCGAGGCGCTCGACGACCGCAGCCGGCACATCGTGACCGCGCGTTGGCTGAGCGACGAGAAGTCGACGCTGCAGGATCTGGCCGACGAGTACGGCGTGTCGGCGGAGCGCATTCGTCAGCTCGAGAAGAACGCGATGCGCAAGCTCAAGCGCGCACTGGAAGCCTGACTTTCGCGGCGTGCGACGCGGAATCCACCGATTCCGCGAACGCGCCCCACGGCTGCGACCATCACCGGCGGCCCCTTCGGGGGCCGTCGTCGTTTCCGCGTTTCAGCTGCGGCTCGGCTGCGGGCGGCCGACGCGACCGAGGTCAGACCGCGAGGTAGTGGTCCAGCATCAGCGCCGAGAACAGGCCCATCAGATACCAGATCGAGTAGCGGAAGGTCTGCATCGGCAGGCTGGGGTCGTCACGGTCGCGATAGAGGCGAATGGAGTAGTACAGGAACGCCGCGTCCAGAACGAGCGTCGCCACCAGGTACGGGAGCCCACTCATCCGCGTCGCGTAGGGCAGCAGGGTCACGAGCACCAGGATGATGGTGTAGAGCAGGATCTGCAGCCGGGTGAACTCGACCCCGTGGGTGACCGGCAGCATCGGAATCTCGGCGCGTGCGTACTCCTGCCGCCGGTGGATGGCCAGGGCCCAGAAGTGCGGCGGAGTCCACGCGAAGATGATGAGGAAGAGCAGCAGCGCGTGCGGATCGAGCGTCCCCGTCACCGCGGTCCAGCCGAGCACCGGCGGCATCGCGCCGGCGGCACCACCGATGACGATGTTCTGTGGCGTCACGCGCTTGAGGAACACGGTGTAGACGACCGAGTAGCCGACCATCGACGCGACGGTGAGCACCGCGGTCAGCGGATTGACCAGGGCGGCGAGTAGGGCGGCGGATGCCACGCACAGCAAGATCGCGAAGGCCAGGGCCGACACCGTGTCCAGGCGGCCGGTGGGGATGGGGCGGCGCCGGGTTCGTGCCATCAGGGCATCGATGCGCTGGTCGACCACGTGGTTGACCGCGGCTCCCGAAGCGGCACCGAGACCGATTCCGATGGTGCCGAACAGAAAGGCGTCCCACGGCACCAGGCCAGGGCTCGCCATGCACATGCCCACCACCGCAGTGAACACGATGAGCGCCACGACCCGGGGCTTGCAGAGGTCGTAGTACTCGCGCCACTGGCGGGGGCTGTCGAAGGTGATTGCGCGTCCGCTCACGACGGTGGTCGGCTCCGTGGGTCGCTGTCGGACCCCGAGGCGCGTTTCCGGGGTCGATGATGTGGTCTCGGGACGCCGCCCGGGGCGGCGTATGATACACGCTCACCAACGGTGACCGAAGGGGCAACCGGCCTTCCGCCGTGGTCCGCTATCGAGCCGCCGTGCCGCCTCAGCCGATCTTCGAGATGCGGAGCAGGCGCTCCAGGTCCTTGAGCACCAGGCGCGCCTCGAGCTCGGACGGGAAGCGCAGGACGATGAAGCGCCGAGGGTCGACCAGGAAGAGGTCGCCACGGGCCGGCGCACGCGGAAGCACCGCGGTGAAGGTGGCGGCCCACTCGAGCGTGGCCCGGGCGACCGCGAGGTCGGGCGCGGGGGCGACGCTCGAGGCCGATTCGGACGAGACGACGACCAGCAGGCGCCGGGCGCGGTCCCGGTTCTTGCCGAGCCCGACGCGGACCTGCGCGGCCTTGGTGAGTGCGGCGTCGCACCGCGCATCGCACCCCTCCGGACCAGCGACGACCATCAGCAGCCATGGCGCCGCGTCTTCCGAGGACTTCTCCATCGCTGGCAGGTGGAGCCCCGCAGCCGGAAGCTCCGGGGTCGGGTTCAGGAGCTCGCCCCGGCTGGTATCCCCATACCCCCCTCCGGGCCCGGACGCGAAGTTCAACCAGTAGGCGGCGACGATCGGGGCGAGGAACATCACGAACAGGCCGAGAACGACGAGGCGTCCGCGCGTTGTGCGATTCACGTTGACTCTCCACGACTGGAGGCGCCGACTCGACGCCGCCGGGCGACCACCGCCACGATGACGACGAGGGTTGCGGCGAGGGAAAACCACTGCAGAGCGTAGGCGCGGTGGCGGTCTGGACCGATTGCCGTCGTCGGTGCCCACTCGCGAACGTAGCCACCGGGGCCATCGGGGTCCAGCAGCAAGACGCGCGGCAGGACGACGAGTCCGAGGGCTGCGCCGATTCGTTCCGGCTCCACCGTCTGCACCACGCGCGGCCAGCCGAGACCGTCGTGACCGGTCTCACCGAGCAGGATCCCGGAGCCTGGGACCGGTGCGAGCAGGCCGTGCACGGTGTGGATGGTCGGATCGATGGAGATGTCGGGAAGCTCGCCGCGGTACTTGCCCCATGGTACCCATCCCCGGTTCACGAGCAGGCCATGGCGCGCGTCCGCCATGACCATCACCGACAGCACGTGATACCCCGCGCGCCCGGCGTGGGTGCGGTTGTCGAGGAGGTACTGGCGGTCGGCGAGAAACCGCCCACGCGCCTCGACGTGCTGGTAGGTCGTCGACGCGAGGCCTGTCGGGTCGAATGGCCGAGGTTGCGATGACCGCGCGGCCTCGAAGGCCTCGAGGAGCCGGCTCTTCTGGGTGGCTCGGTCGAGCTGCCATGTCCCCAGGCCGAGCAACAGAGCGAGGAGCAGCACGCATGCGACCCACGGAAGCACGGTCAGGAGGCGGCGCATCGGCTCCGGACCACGGGGTCCACCCCACGGTATACTCGGACCTCGCTCGCGTGGAGTCGGCCCGTGCTCGGCAAGATCATCGTCGTCGTCGTTCTGCTCGGCATCCTGGGAAGCCTGGGCTCCGCTCTGGTGTTCTTGCTGAAGGACAAGGGTGGCAGCGATCGCACGGTGAAGGCACTGACCTTACGCATCTCTGCCTCGGTGGCACTGTTCCTGCTGTTGTTCCTGCTCTGGGCTCTCGGTTTGGTGCAGCCGCACGGCCTGTGACGGTACAGGAGCGCGCGCCACGCGCGCTGGCGGTGCTCCTCACCGTGCATCGAACCACGGCCGGTCGGCGCTCTGTCGCATGACTCGGTTCTTCCGCAGCCTGCACGCGGCTGGCTTCGAGCGCTGGCGAAGGGAAGCGCCGGCTCGCAACGAGCACGGCCCTGCTCGTTCCGAGGCGTCAGCCGGAGACCACGTCTTCGGCGCACCGACTCGAGAACATGCAGGATGCGGTTTCTGAACGACCCGTCGGCTCCATCCGCCACGGCTCACGACGAGTCTGGTCGACCAGCCCTTCCGATGGGCTTGGCTCGCCGCGCCCTGGGAGGTTGCCGCCGGCGGCGCGCTGACGCGCCCGCCCGGGGGCGTCGACGGACTGGGTCGGTGGGGCGGATCGCCCCGGGCAGTGTGACGGCCACCGCCCGGAGCGCGGGCGCAGGCTCAGAGCCAGTAAACGAAGATGAAGAGGCCCAGCCAGACCACGTCGACGAAGTGCCAGTACCAGGCCGCGGCCTCGAAGGCGAAGTGCCGCTCCGGGGTGAAGTGACCCTTGAGCGAGCGCAGCAGAATCACCAGCAGCATCAACGCGCCGATCGTCACGTGCAGGCCGTGGAAACCGGTCAGCATGAAGAACGTCGAGCCGTAGATGCCGGAATGCAGGGTCAGGTTGAGATCGCCGTAGGCGTGGCCGAACTCCACCCCCTGGAAGTAGAGGAAGATGAAACCGAGCGCGACGGTCGCGAACAGCCACCGGCACAAGGCGCTGCGGTCCCCGCGCTTCAGCGCCCAGTGCGCCAGAGTCACGGTGACACCGCTGGTGAGCAGGATGGCGGTGTTCAGGGCCGGAATGCCGAATGCGGGGATGGTCTCGAACGCACCACCGACGCTGGCCGGGCCGTTGGTGGGCCATGCCGCCTCGAAGTTCGGCCACAGCACCGGACCGGTGGCGACACCCTTCATCCCCTCGCCGCCGAGCCAGGGCACCGAGTAGATACGGGCGTAGAAGAGGGTGCCGAAGAAGGCGGCGAAGAACAGGACCTCGGAGACGATGAACCAGATCATCCCCATGCGGAAGGAGACGTCGACCTGCGCGTTGTAGGCGCCGGTCTCACTCTCACGGATGACCTGACCGAACCACCCGAACAGCATCGTGATGATGACGAGGGCGCCGATGGCCATGAAGGTCTTGCCGGCGTTCGCGCCGTTGAGCATCGTGGCGAAGCCACCGAGCATGAGAAATAGCCCGATGGAGCCCATGATGGGCCACTTGGTGCCGTGCGGCACGTAATACGAATCGTGGGTGGCAGTGGCCATGGTCGAGACAACCCCTTCGGTAAAGCTGATTCTTCGTTGACTACCCGTTCTCGGGTGCGCGGTAGAAGGTATAGCTGAGCGTCAACACCTTCACTTCCGGCGGAAGGTCGCGGCTGACCACGAACCGTACCGGCATCTCCCGCTGCTCTCCGGCGGCGAGCGACTGCTCGCTGAAGCAGAAGCATTCCGTCTTGTTGAAGTAGCGGGCGGCGACATTGGGTGCCACGTTCGGGACGGCTCGGCCGACGATGGCGGCCGCGGTGCGGTTTCGGGCCAGGTAGTGCGTGTCGTAGAGCTTGCCGGGATGCACCTGCATCGAGATCACCGCCGGCGCGAAGTCCCACGACAGCGCACTGTTCACGTTGGCGACGAACTGCACCGTCACCGTCCGATCGGCGTCGAACTGCGTCGGTAGGGAAGCCGCCTGGGCGACTCCGGTGCGGCCGTCGAGGCCGGTGATCTCACAGATCACGTCGTAGAGCGGGATGAGCGCCCAGCCGAAACCGAACATCGCCAGCGCCACCGCGGCGAGCCGCAGAGCGCTGCGACGATTGTCGGTGCGTCGTCCGGTGTTGGATGCGTCGCCGCTCATCACGAGTTCCAGAAGAACATGCCGGCGTAGAAGAACAGGGCGACGAGGCCGAGCACCACGGCGAGCACGAGGTTCGCCCGGCGTTGCCGGGCGGACCTCGCGGATGGTGTCGTGCGCGCGGCCCGAGTCGCCATCACGTCAGCTATGCGCCTCCGCCTCGGTCACCTTCGGCGGGGTGTTGAAGCTGTGGTACGGCGGCGGCGAGGACAAGGTCCACTCCAGCCCGTGCGCGCCCTCCCACACCCGATCGGTCGCCTTCTCGCCGCCCTTGATCGCCTTGTAGACGACGTAGACGAAGATGAGCTGCGAGAGACCGAAGGCGAAACCGCCGAGGCTCGAGATGCGGTTCCAATCGGCGAACTGCACCGCGTAGTCGGGGATACGCCGCGGCATCCCGGCGAGGCCCAGGAAGTGCTGCGGGAAGAACAGCACGTTCACGCTGATGGTCGACAGCCAGAAATGCCACTGACCGAGCTTCTCGTCGTACATGTGCCCGGTCCACTTCGGCAGCCAGTAGTAGGCACCCGCGAACAGCGCGAACACCGCACCCGGCACCAGCACGTAGTGGAAGTGGGCGACGACGAAGTAGGTGTCGTGGTACTGGAAGTCGACCGGCGCAATCGCGAGCATCAGGCCCGAGAAGCCGCCGATGGTGAACAGGATGACGAATGCCAGCGCAAACAGCATCGGCGTCTCGAACGTCATCGCCCCGCGCCACATGGTCGCCACCCAGTTGAACACCTTCACCCCGGTGGGGACGGCGATCAGCATGGTGGTGAACATGAAGAACAGCTCACCGGTGAGCGGCATGCCCACGGTGAACATGTGGTGCGCCCAGACGATGAACGACAGGAACGCGATCGAGGCGGTGGCATAGACCATCGACTCGTAGCCGAACAGCGGCTTGCGGGCGAACGTCGGGATGATCTGGGAGACCACACCGAACGCCGGGAGGATCATGATGTAGACCTCCGGGTGCCCGAAGAACCAGAACACGTGCTGGAACATGACCGGGTCACCGCCACCGGCGGCGTTGAAGAACGACGTGCCGAAGAAGCGGTCGGTGAGGAGCATGGTGACCGCGCCCGCCAGCACCGGCATCGCCGCGATCAGCAGGAAGGCGGTGATGAGCCAGGTCCAGATGAAGAGCGGCATGCGAAGGAGAGTCATGCCGGGGGCGCGCATGTTCAGGATGGTCACGATGACGTTGATGGCGCCCATGATCGAGGACATGCCCATCAGGTGCACCGCAAACACCATGAAGGCGAGATTCCAGCCGCCCTGCAGCACCAGCGGCGGATACATCGTCCAACCCGCGGCCGGAGCGCCGCCCGGGATGAAGAACGTCATCCCCAGCATCGTGAACGCGAACGGCAGGATCCAGAAGCTCCAGTTGTTCATGCGCGGCAGCGCCATGTCGGGCGCCCCGATCATGATCGGGATCTGCCAGTTGGCGAAGCCGACCCAGGCCGGCATCACCGCGCCGAACACCATGATGAGCGCGTGCATGGTGGTGAACTGGTTGAACAGCTCTGGCTCGAGGATCTGGATCCCGGGCTGGAACAGCTCGGCCCGAATTCCCATCGCCAGGGCGCCGCCGACGAAGAACATCAGCAGCGCGAACAGCATGTAGAGGGTGCCGATGTCCTTGTGGTTGGTGGTGTACACCCAACGCATCAGACCCGGCTCGGGGCCGTGGTGATGATCGTCGTGGGCGTGATGCTCGTCGTGGGCAGTGTGGCTGCTCATCGCGGGACTCTCCGGAGCTGAATTCAGAACGCGGCGCGGGCAGCGGGGGTGGGCTGCGCGGTTGCCTGAGCGAGGGTGCCGGCGGTGGCGGGTGCGGCGGCGGTCTTCGCGGCCTGGCGCTCGGTCACCCAGGCGGCGTAGCCGTCGGCGGCGCGCGCATCGACCACGATTGGCATGAAGCCGTGGTCCTTCCCGCAGAGCTCCGCGCACTGGCCTCGATAGATGCCGGCCTTGTCGTCGTCGATGCGAATCCACATCTCGTTGACGAAGCCTGGAATCGCATCCTTCTTCATCCCGAGCTGCGGCACCCACCAGGCATGGATGACGTCGTCGGAGGTAATCAGAAGGCGCACCTTCTTGCCGACCGGCAGCACCAGGGGCTGATCGACCGACAGCAGATAGTTCTCGGCGGCGGAGACGTCACCGTGAATCGCCGCCCGGCTGGTCGGGTCGAGATTGCTCCACAGGGTGATTCCGTCCTCGACGTACTCGTACTTCCACTTCCACTGGTAGCCGGTCACCTTGATCGTGACCTCGGCCTCGCTGGTGTCCTCCATGGCAATCAACCCCTTGGTCGCGGGGTAGGCCATGCCGACGAGGATCACACAGGGGATGATGGTCCAGATGATCTCCGCTGCGGTGCTGTGGTGGAACTTCGCGGGAGTGACGCCACGCGATTTCCGATGCAGGTAGATCGAGAGGAACATCACGCCGAACACCGCGACGCCGATGATCACGCAGATCCAGGTGATCAGCATGTGCAGGTCGTAGGCGGTCTGGCTGATCGGCGTGACGCCGACAGGCAGGTTGAGCTGATCGTAACCGGCCCGCGCGGTCGCGCTCGCTGCCAGCGCCCCGATGGCCAGCGCTGCGGACGCGAGCCTGCGCTTGGTGGTTGCACCCATCTTCTCTGTCACTCCCGATGCTGAAATCGGTCGTGGCGCGCGAGCACCGTGCTCACGCGCCGACGTCGTTAACTCTAAGGCGACGACAGTGCCCGCCGCAGATCGCCGGCCAGCGCCCGCCGCTCCTCCTCGTTCAAGAACGCGCCGAGCGCCACCTCACGCCCGTGCGAGCGCAAGGCCAGCCGACTCGGATACCAGGTCCCGCGCGGATGCTCGAGGGTGACCTGCACCCAGGCGCGATCCGCCTCCCAGACCCGGCGGAGATCCCGCCTTCCCCGCTCGACGCTCACGCGCCGCTCGTCGACCTCGACGACCTCGCGGTCGTTCGCGCCGGCGGCCGACAGCCACAGGCACAGGCCGAGCGCGCCCAGCTCGAGCCCGGCGAAGGGTAGCACCGGCCAGTATCCCGCGAGGGCGAATGGCGTGGCGACGGCCCCCATGACCACCGCCATCAGGACGAAAAACAGCTTGCACTGCCGCCAGGTCAGCGACCGGTTCGGTCGGATGATGAAACGGCAGACGCTGGAAGCGTCGATGGTCCTGGAAACCATTCGTGGCTCGCGGGCGGACTGAAGTGGTACCGGTCCCCGCCTCAAGAGGGGCGAATGCTACAGGAGCCCGCGCGACCGCCGCAACTGAGAAACGCGTGGCGCGCCAGGGGCTTCGGCACGTCTCGTAACGTGGAACCGCGGGGTCACCGGCGGAGCTGGACGTCGTGACTACCGCGAGGCGGCGTGGCTTCGGCAGCGGCGCGCGGACGCCAGGCGTGGGCGTAGACGATCTCGTAGGTGGCCGGCAGGGCACCGGCAGTCGAGCGGAGTCGGTCGTAGGCGGCGACGAGCCGGTTTCTGGCTCGCGCGCCCTTCAGCCCGCGACCGCGGCCGGTGGCAGCGTTGGTCGCCCCCTGCCCGCGGAGGTCGCGGACGAGGCCGTCGAGGTCTCGGTACTCCACGGTGATGCGGTCACTCTCCACGACGACGTCGGCGAGCCGGGCGCGCACCATTGCATCACCGAGGTCGTGCATGTCGGTGAAGACGTGCACGTGGACCCCGGCGTCGACCGCGGCCCAGGCGCGCCGCAGCTCGCCGAGCGTGTCCGGCCCATAGGCCGACAACATCAGCAGGCCGCCAGGAGCGAGCACGCGTGTGAGCTCGTGCAGGGACCGGTCGGGTCGGCTCGACCAGTGGAGGGTGGCATTGGAGACCACGAGGTCGAACCCGGCGTCGGCAAAGGGAAGCGCCTCGAGGTCCGCGCAGACCGGTATACGGCGGCGCGGTCGGAAGGAGAGTCGCCGGGGTGTGGGGTGCGCTCGCAGCATCGGCAGCGCGTGGTCGACCGCCAGCACCGTGGCGCGCGGATAGCGGGCCGCGAGGGCGGTCGTCGTGCTCCCGGTGGCGCAGCCGACGTCGAGAATGCGTGCCGGGTCGATTCGGATCAGGTCGAGATGGTCGAGGAGCCGGCGCCCGACCTCGGTGGCGACCACCGCGTGGTCGTCGTAGGTGAGGACGGCACGCTCGGCGGCCTTCCGCGCCCGACGCTTGTCGACCGCGTACTCCACCGGCGGCGCATGCGCGCCGGAGGGCGGCTCTGGCGGGATCATCTCCGCGGGCCGACGAGCGGTCGGAGTGGAACGACGGGCTCCCGGGCGGGCCTCGGCAGCGCTCGGGGGTGGGGGTCCATGCTGGTCGCTAGGCTCGTCGGCGGACGGCGGCGAGAATCTGGGCCGTCGGCATGGGTGGCGGACGCATGTGGACCTGGAGCAGGGAGCCTCGGGGAATGCGCATCGGCGACTGGCTCGGCACACGGTGCGTCTGGTGCGGGGCACTGGACGACACCGGTCACGGACTGTGTGGCGGCTGCCGGAGGGATCTGCCGCCGGTGGTCGACCCTTGCCCACGCTGCGCAGAGCCGGGGGTCGGCACCAGTTGCGCGCGTTGCCGTGCCCGAGCGCCGCGCTTCGATGCCATCGTGTGCGCCTATCACTATGGGGGCGGAGCGGCGGAGCTGGTGCAACGGCTCAAGTTCTCCGCCGATCTGGCTGCGGCGCGGGCGCTCGGGCATGGGCTGGCACTGGCCGCTGCGCGACTGGTGTGGGATGCGGCACCGTGTGTCGTTGCGATGCCGGCACACTGGACGCGCCTGTTGCGGCGTGGGTTCAACCCGGCAGCGGAGATCGCGCGGTGGGTGGCGCGGGAACGAGCCTGGCCGGTCGACGGGCGGCTGCTTCGGCGGCGACGAGGCGGTCCGGCACAGTCGAGCGCGGCCGACGAGGCGGCGCGCCGGCGAAACGTGCGCGGCGCGTTCGTGGCCGCGCGGCGGCGACAGGTGCCAGCCCACGTCGCGTTGGTCGATGACGTGGTGACGACCGGTGCGACGGTGGATGCGGCGGCGCGGGCGCTGCATTCCGTCGGTGTCCGACGAGTCACGGTTCTTGCAGCGACGCGCGCCGGGCGCGGGCAGTGACCCCAAGGCGAGACATGAAAGCATTCTGAAACAAGGGTTTACACAGGAATACCGAGCGTGGACGAACGCCGCACACAAGGCCGTGGCGGTCGGCGGCGCTGCCGCCGCCAGACGTGCGTCTCCTCTCCCACCCCGCCTCGAGCCTCGACGCCGGTCAGGCGTCGAGGTTGGCAACCTGGAGCGCGTTGGCCTCGATGAAGTCCCGGCGAGGCTCGACCTGGTCACCCATCAACGTGGTGAACAGCTCGTCGGCCGCGACGGCATCCTCGATCCGGACCTGGAGCAAACGGCGCGAGGCGGGGTCCATCGTGGTTTCCTGGAGCTGGTCGGGATTCATCTCGCCCAGGCCCTTGTAGCGCTGGAACGTGAGTCCACGGCGCGCCTCGTCGAGGAGCCATCCCAGGGCATCATGGAGGCTTCGCACGGCAGAGGATTTCTCGCCGCGGCGGACCTCGGCGTCGGAATCGAGCGATGCGTCGAGCAAGTTCCCGAGGCGGACCAGGTTGCGATACTCGGCCGAGCGAAAGAACTCGCTGCCCAGGGTGCGGTCGGACTCCACCCCGTGGAGCACGGCCCGAATCGTCGCCCGGAAGCCGTCGCCACCAAGGCCGTCGAGCGTGATCTGGAACTGGCCGTAGGCGCCGTCGCCGGCGTTGAGGTCACGCTCGAGGGCGTCGAACCAGGCCGCCATGGTCCGCTCGTCCGCCAGCTCCTCGACGGTCAAGGCGGGGCGTGAGCGCATCGCCAGCAGGACCTCCGGGAACACGCGGCGGGCGAGGCGCTTTCCGATTCCTCGCAGCAGCAGATAGTCACGAGCGACGGCGTCGAGGCCTTCGGCTTCCAATACGCCCTTGCCCTCGCCGAGTCGGACACTGGCGCTGTCGAGTGCGAGCTCCATGAGGAAGGCATCGAGCTCGCTGTCGTCCTTCACATAGCGCTCGGTCTTGCCGCGCTTCACCTTATATAGGGGTGGCTGGGCGATGTAGAGATGACCGCGCTCGATGATCTCGGGCATCTGACGGTAGAAGAAGGTCATCAGAAGGGTCCGGATGTGGGAACCGTCCACATCCGCGTCGGTCATGATGATGATCCGATGGTAGCGCAGGCGGTCCGGGTCGTACTCCTCCTTGCCGATCCCGCACCCGAGCGCCGTGATCAGGGTCCCGACCTCGGCTGACGACAACATCTTGTCGAACCTGGCCTTCTCGACGTTCAGGATCTTTCCCTTGAGGGGCAGGATGGCCTGGAAGCGTCGGTCCCTGGCTTGCTTGGCCGATCCGCCGGCGGAATCACCCTCCACCAGGAACAGCTCGCACTGCTCCGGGTCCTTCTCCTGACAGTCCGCCAGCTTGCCGGGAAGGCCGGCAACGTCGAGGGCAGTCTTTCGGCGCGTCATCTCACGCGCCTTGCGAGCCGCCTCACGGGCCCGGGCGGCGTCCACGATCTTGCCGGTGATCGCCTTCGCCTCGGCCGGATTCTCGAGCAGGAACTCGGCCAGACGCTCCGCGACCGCTGGCTCGACGACCGGCTTGACCTCGGAGGAGACCAACTTGTCCTTGGTCTGCGAGGAGAACTTGGGGTCCGGCACCTTCACCGAGAGGACGGCGGTCAGACCCTCACGGCAGTCGTCACCGGTGGACTCGACCTTCGCCTTTGCGAGGATGCCCTGCGACTCCATGTACGTGTTCATGGTTCGAGTCAGGGCGGTTCGGAAGCTGGTCAGGTGAGTACCGCCGTCCCGCTGGGGGATGTTGTTCGTGTAGCAGAAGATGTTCTCGTTGTACGAGTCGTTCCACTGCATCGCGACCTCGACCTGAATCCCGTCCCGCTCGAGTGCGAAATGGAGGACGCTGGGATGAATCGGGGTCTTGGCGCGGTTCAGGTGCTCGACGAAGGCCCGGATTCCACCTTCGTACTGGAAGGTGTCCTGCTTTCCGGATCGCTCGTCGATCAGGCGGATTCGTACACCAGAGTTCAGGAAGGACAGCTCGCGGAGACGCTTGGCGAGGATGTCGTGGTGAAACTCGATGTTCTTGAAGGTTCTTGGGCTGGGACGAAAGCGAACGGTGGTGCCAGTGCGCTCTGCTTCGCCGGCCGGGGCCAGAGGCGCATCAGGGACACCATCATGATAGGTCTGACGCCAGATTCGACCCTCGCGACGAATGGTGAGGTCGAGCTCCTCGGACAGGGCGTTGACGACCGACACGCCGACACCGTGCAGGCCGCCGGCGACCTTGTACGCGTTGTCGTCGAACTTCCCACCGGCGTGGAGGACGGTCATGATCACCTCGGCAGCAGACCTGCCCTCCTCCGCGTGGATGTCGACGGGAATTCCGCGGCCGTCGTCGCTGACGGTGACGGACTCGTCGGCGTGGATGACGACCTCGATCTCCTTGCAATAGCCAGCCAGAGCCTCGTCGATCGCGTTGTCGACGACCTCGAACACCATGTGGTGGAGACCCGTGCCGTCATCGGTGTCACCGATGTACATGCCGGGGCGCTTGCGCACCGCATCGAGACCCTTGAGAACCTTGATATCCGAGGAGTTGTAGGACAACTGACGACCTCCAGCGACCGACTGGTTGCAGGACGACCAGCGCGGTTCGGTGCCGCGGCCATTGACCCCGGGGTCAATGCGGCCGGGTGGCATGAATCGAAGGGTTGGATTATATCACCGGCGTGATCTGGCCCTGTTCCACGTGGAACACTGCCATCGTCTGACCTGGTGTGGGCCCGACGAGCTCCCGGTCGACGGTCGTGATGAAGGTCTGGGCCGAGAGCGAATGGACAGCGTCCAGCACCCGCCGCCTGCTGTCCTCGTCGAGCTCGGACGCGAGGTCGTCGAGCATTACCAGCGGTACTTCCTCCCGAGTCCGGGCCAGATAGTCTGCCTGCGCCAGATGCAGCCCGACCACGAAGAGCTTGCCCTCGCCCCGCGACAGCACATGGCGGGCCTCTCGACCATCGACGGTGCACCGCAGGTCCGCCCGATGCGGCCCGACACCAGTAAAGCCGCGGGCACGGTCTCCGTCGAGCGAGTCCTCGAGCGCCGCAGCCAGGCTTCCCTTCCAGCCCTGCGCGAACTGCACGCAGACCGGGACCGCCATCAGCGCCTCCAGATAGGACGAGAACGCCGGCAACAGGTGCTCGAGGTGTAGAGATCGAAGCTCGGCGACACGCTGCCCACCGGCCACGAGCTCGTCGGTCCAGGGTGCCAGCTCACGAATGCCACGGCCCTCACGGAGCAAGATGTTTCGCTGTCGCAGCGCCCGCAGGTAGCGCTGATGCGCTTCCGAGTAGGCTGGTTCCACGTGGAACATCGCCCAGTCGACGAGCTGACGCCGCTCGGCCGCCCCATCGTTCAACACCCGATGGCTCTCCGGCGTCACCAGGACCATCGGCAGCAGGCGCGCGAGTGACGAGGCCGCTCGGACATCCTCCCCGTCTACCCGAATCCGCGGCGCGCCCTGCCCGAGCTCGACACCGATCGACCGCCGCTTGCCCGCCTCCCCGGCCACAACTCCGTGAACGGTCAGTCGGTCACAGCCGCGGCGCACCAGATCACCCGCGCGCCGCGTCCGAAACGACCGCCCCGTGCCGAGCACGTGAACAGCCTCGAGAATGCTGGTCTTTCCCGCACCGTTCGGACCGAACAGCACGTTGAGGCCTCGGC
Organism: Ectothiorhodospiraceae bacterium; assembly: GCA_024234875.1. Taxonomy (GTDB): domain Bacteria; phylum Pseudomonadota; class Gammaproteobacteria; order HK1; family HK1; genus JACKNM01. Next base: position 102,270 of record JACKNM010000014.1, read on the forward strand.
TCGGCATCAGACGGGCCTGCTGCACCGAGCGCACATCGGCCACGTCGAGCTGGAGGAGATGCATCAGGTGCGGTCGACCGCGCCCGCTTCGCTCACGGATCGCACGGGACCGTATGCCTCCCGGCGTGCACGCCGGCATGCCCTGCCTCGCTCACCCCGCGGCACCCGCGCCGGGCGCGCGCCCGATCAGAGCCGCATCGGCATCACGACGTACTGACAGTCGTCCGCCTCCGCCGGCGTGATCAGGCAGCTACTGCTCGAATCCATGAGGTGTAGGCGTGCCATCTCCGCCGGAAGACTGTTCAGCGCATCGATCAGATAGGAGACGTTGAAGCCGATCTCGAGCGAGTCGCCCTCGTACGCCACCTCCAGCTCGTCCTCCGCCTGCTCCTGCTCGGGATTGCTGGCCACCAGGCGCAGCAAGTTCGACTCGAGCGACAGGCGGATCGCGCGGTACTTGTCGTTGGAGAGAATCGACGCCCGCGACAGTGCCTGGCGAAGTTGCTCCCGGTCGATCACGAGCTGCTTGTCGCAGCGCTCTGCCTGCGGAATCACCCGCTCGTACTCCGGGAACTTCCCATCGATGAGCTTGCTCGTGAACCGCAACTCCGGAAGGTCGATACGCACCTGGTTCGGGGCAAGGCCCATCCGCACCGGTGCGTCCCCCGACCCCAGCAGCCGCTGCAACTCGGTGACGCCCTTGCGCGGCACGATCAGGGCTCGGCTCTCCACCGCCGCGCCCTCGAATCCCACGTCCGCCAACGCGAGCCGATGTCCGTCGGTCGCCACCGCGCGAAGCTGGTGCCCCGAGATCTCGAGCAGCAGGCCGTTCAAGTAGTACCGCACGTCCTGTTGCGCCATCGCATACTGCGTGAGCTCGATGACCCGCTTCAGTGACCCTTCGGGCACGGTGAGCTCCGTTTCCACCGCTTGTGGGTCGAAGGTCGGAAACTCCGCCGCCGGCAAGGTGGCGAGCGTGAACCGGCTGCGGCCAGATCGCACCACCGCCCGGTCCTTCTCCACCGAGAACGTCACGTTCGCACCAGCCGGCAGCGAGCGACAGATCTCGACCAGCTTCCGCGCAGGGACCGTCGTCTCCCCCGACGCCTCCATCTCCAGCGCCGTGCTGGCGACCAGCTCGAGCTCCATGTCCGTGGCGGTCACCGAGAGCACGCCATCCTGCCCGCTCAGGAGCACGTTGGCGAGGATCGGCAGAGTCTGGCGCCGCTCGACCACGCCCTGCACGGCCTGCAGGGGCTTGAGGAGAGTTTCCCGCTCGACAGTAAATTTCATGATCGATCTAGATCTATCGCTCGTTACTGTTATTAGGCTGGTCCGAATCGGTCAGCAGTTCTGTTTTCTTGTTTTTATTCATCTAGTTACGTTCAGGACAACCCCGTGGGTCACGGCCCGGACAACGCGGTATGACCGGTGGGCGAAATGTGGATAACTTCCGCCCGTGGCCGAACGCTCCGAGTTGTCCACAGCTCGTCCACATCATGTGCTGAAGCTGCGCAGCAGCAACTCGTAGTCCTCGGCGATCGAGGAGTCGTTCTCGCGTAGCTCGGCAACCTTGCGGCACGCGTGTAGCACGGTGGTGTGGTCCCGGCCTCCGAAAGCCTCTCCGATCTCCGGAAGGCTGTGGTGGGTCAGCTCCTTGGCGAGCGCCATCGCGACCTGCCGCGGACGGGCGATCGAGCGCGTGCGCCGCTTGGACGTCAGGTCTGAAGCCCGAATCTTGTAGAACTGGGCCACCGTGCGCTGGATGTTCTCCATCGTGACCAGCTTGTCCTGCAGTTGCAGGAGGTCCTTCAGCGCTTCCTTCACCAGCTCCATCGACACCGGTCGCGCCGTGAATTCCGCGTACGCCATGACCCGCCGCAGCGCGCCCTCGAGCTCGCGAACGTTCGAGCGGATTCGCTGGGCGACGAAGAAGGCGACGTCGCGCGGCAGCTCGAGCTCGAACTGCTGCGCCTTGCGCATCAGGATCGCCACGCGGGTCTCGAGCTCCGGTGGCTCGATGGCGACCGTGAGCCCCCACCCAAACCGCGACTTGAGCCGCTCCTCCAGCCCGTCGACCTCCTTCGGATACCGGTCGCAGGTCAACACCACCTGCTGCTGATCCTCGAGCAAGGCATTGAAGGTATGGAAGAATTCCTCCTGCGAGCGCTCCTTGCCGGCGAAGAACTGGATGTCGTCGATCAGCAGCGCGTCCACCGATCGATAGAACCGCTTGAACTCGCTGATCTGGTTGTGCTGTAGCGCCGTGACCATGTCCGCCACGAAGCGCTCGGAATGGAGGTAGATGACGTTGGCGCGCGGTTTGCGCGCGAGGATGGCATTGCCCACCGCGTGCATCAGGTGCGTCTTGCCGAGGCCGACGCCGCCGTAGATGAAGAGCGGGTTGTACGAGCCGCCGGGATTCTCCGCCACCTGGCTCGAGGCGGCCCGGGCGAGCTGGTTCGACTTCCCTTCCACGAAGTTCTCGAACACGAAGCTCGGTCGCAAGCCACTGACTCGCCGCCGGCGATCGCCCAGACTGGCGGTGCCATTCACTCCGGCCGCGGTCGCCGACCCGTTCACCGGGGTCGCGACCAGCGGTGCCGGTACGTTCTCGCACTCCGGCGGCCGGCTACCGACCAGCACGATCACCGCTGGTGCCGGTCCCTCGGCAATCCACTCCAAGGTCTGGGTGATGACGCCGACGAGGTTCTCGTTGACCCAGTCGCGCACGAAGTGGTTGGGCGCGAGAAGGCGGATCTCGTCCGCTTCCTCGACCGCCTGCAACGGACGGATCCAGGTATTGAACTGCTGAGCCGACAGCTCGCCCTCCAATCGATCGAGGCATTTCTTCCACAGCGTGGGAGCCACCTCAGCGATTCCTCCTGAGAAGCGGGGGGCGGGGACGAGCTTGGAGGCGAGGCAGTGTATACCGGTTGCCGCGGGGGGTGCCACACGACACCCGGGGCCGCATTCGCGCGAGATCATTTGACACCTCGATCCGAGCCTCGATACCATAGCCTGCTTCGTTCGAACCTTGGCCCGCGGCATCTGCGACCGCCGGCAACGCGAGGCGGGAGATGAAGAGGACCTACCAACCGAGCAATCTGAAGCGCAAGCGCACCCACGGCTTTCGCGCCCGGATGGCCACCAAGGGTGGCCGCCTGGTGCTCAAGGCCCGGCGAGCGAAGGGTCGCGCGCGCCTGACCGTCTGACCGAGCCCGAGCAGGAGTGAGCCCGTGGCCGGTGACGCGGCGGCAACCGCCGGAACGGCCGCGGCTCGGTCACGCCGACCCGTGAGCCGCGGACCCACCGACCTCGATCCCCCGGCCGATCGCGCCGAGGGCAGGCCGGGGTCGGCGGCCGCAATTACAGCCGAGATGCAGGCCGAGCCGGGCGGGTGTCGCTTCTCGCGCGCCTGCCGCCTGCTGACCGCTCGCGACTACGGCCGGGTATTCGCTGCCGCGCAACGATCGTCGAATCACGTCTTCACCGTTCTCGCCCGCCCGAACGAGCTCGGCATCGCGCGGTTGGGCCTGGCCATCGCCCGCAAGCACCTGCGCCGCGCCCACGCACGGAACCGGGTCAAACGTATCGTTCGCGAGAGTTTCCGGCACAATCGCGCCCTGTTACGTGGGCTCGATGTCGTGGTGCTGGCGCGCTCCGGTACCGCGGATGCCGAGCGATCGGCGATGCACGAGAGTCTCGACCGCCACTGGCGCCGACTCGCGGAGCACACGCCTCGCTGACCTGCCGCCGGCAAGACACGACGACCATCGAGCGCCCGACGCGACCGCCGACTCCTGCTCGATGGCCGAACAACCTGGGGATTTGAGGTGCCACCCGAACAACTTCGCAACTTCTTGCTGATCGGTCTGTGCGTGGTGGGCGTCCTGCTCTGGCAGGCGTGGGTCCAGGACTACCGTACGCCCGCGCCGGCACCAGCCACGACCGCGGCCCAGCCGGCGGCGCCGGCGGGTGCACCCGGTTCACCCGAGGCGACGCAACCCCGGGCCGACGTGCCCCAGGCTCCGAGCACCGGGGCCGCAGCATCCGGCGCCCCCACGGCGCCGACCGGCACCGTCGCCGAGTCCACCCGTCCACTCGTCGACGTGCGCACCGATCTGGTCCACGCGCGAATCGATCCGATCGGCGGCACCATCGCGAGCCTCGATCTCCTGGCCTATCCGCTCTCCCTCGACACGCCCGACCAGTCCTATCACCTGTTCGAGCGAGCACAGTCGAACACCTTCATCGCGCAGAGCGGCCTGATCGGAGGTTCTGGCGCACCCACTCACCACACCGATTTCGCCTCGGAGCAGACCGAGTACGTGCTCGCGCCAGACGGCCAGTCGCTCGAGGTCCGTCTGTCGTGGCAGGGAGAGGGACTGGCGGTCACCCGCGTCTACACCTTCCGCCGCGGGAGCTACGTCGTCGACGTCGAGATGCGGGTCCGTAACCAGACCGGTGAGCCGTGGTCCGGCCGCATGTACGGACAGTTCACCCGCAACGCCGTGTCGTCCAAGGGCGGATTGTTCCAGACCTACACCTATACCGGTGGCGTGGTCTCCGGACCCGACAAGCCCTACGAGAAGATCTCCTTCGACGACATGGAGAGCGCCAATCTCGACCGCTCCGTCCTCGGCGGTTGGGCGGCGATGATCCAGCATTACTTCGCGAGCGCCTGGATCCCGAGGCAGGACGTCGAGAACCACTACTACACGAAATCGGTCGGCGACGAGCGCTACGTGCTCGGGGTGATCACGCCGGAGCAGGTGGTCGCGCCGAACTCGGAGGGCACCTTCACCCTCTCCCTTTTCGCTGGCCCCAAGCTCCAGGACAAAATGGAGCAGGCGGCGCCGAACCTCGCGCGTACCGTCGACTACGGATGGTTGTGGCTCATCGCACAGCCCCTGTTCTGGCTGCTCCAGCACATCCACGCGTTGTTCGGTAACTGGGGCGTGTCGATCATCTTGCTGACCTGCCTGGTCAAGCTCGTCTTCTTCTATCCGTCGGCCGCGAGCTACAAGTCGATGGCGAAGATGCGCAAGGTGCAACCGCGCATGGTGGCCATCCGAGAGCGCTACGGCAGCGATCGCCAACGCATGAACCAGGCGATGATGGAGCTGTACAAGACCGAGAAGATCAATCCGCTCGGTGGCTGCCTTCCCATCGTCATCCAGATCCCGGTCTTCATCTCCCTGTACTGGGTGCTGCTCGAGAGCGTGGAGCTTCGCCAGGCGCCGTTCGTATTCTGGCTGAAGGATCTGAGCACGCACGATCCGTACTTCGTGCTGCCGCTGCTGATGGGCACCACGATGTTCATCCAGCAGAGGCTCAACCCCGCACCGCCCGATCCGATGCAGGCCAAGATCATGATGGCGCTGCCCATCGTGTTCACGTTCCTGTTCCTGTTCTTCCCATCCGGGCTGGTTCTCTACTGGTTCGTGAACAACCTGCTCTCGATCATCCAGCAGTGGGTCATCACCCGGAAGATCATCGGACCGAACGGCTGAGTCCGGTCCCATCCTCGACCTCGCGGTGGCGCGCCCGGCGCGCCGCCGCGCCACGGTCCGCCCTCACGAGGTGCGGATGACCACCTCGACCGACACCATCGCCGCGGTCGCGACGCCCGCCGGGCAGGGCGGCATCGGGGTGGTCCGCGTCTCCGGCCCGCGCGCCGAGTCGATTGCACTTGCGCTCATCGGGCGGCTGCCGCCGCCGCGGCGCGCACGCCACGCGGCGTTTCGTGACGCCGATGGACTCGCCATCGATCACGGCATCGCGTTGTGGTTTCCCCGGCCCGCGTCCTATACCGGCGACGACGTGCTCGAGCTCCAGGGTCATGGCGGTCCGGTGGTGCTCGACCTCGTGTTGTCACGCGTCCTGGCGTTGGGCGCGCGGCTCGCGCGCCCGGGTGAGTTCACCGAGCGAGCCTTCCTCGCCGGGCGCATCGACCTCGCCCAGGCCGAGGCGGTGGCCGACCTGATCGCGGCCGACACCGCAGGCGCCGCACGTGGCGCGATGCGCTCGCTCGAGGGCGCGTTCTCGGCTCGCGTAGGGGCGCTGGTCGACGCGCTGACCGCGTTGCGCGCCGATGTCGAGGCGAGCATCGATTTCGCCGACGAGGACATCGATCTCCTCGCCGATACCGCGGTCGCCGACCGACTGGCGACGCTCGGCGACGATCTCGCAGCCTGCCTCGAGGCCGCGCGCCAGGGCGCGTTGTTGCGAGACGGTGTGCGGGTGGTGATCGCCGGCCGGCCGAACGTCGGCAAGTCGAGTCTCATGAACGCGCTGGTCGGCAGCGATCGTGCGATCGTGACCGAGGTACCCGGGACCACGCGTGACACCCTGCACGAGCGCATCCAGCTCGGCCCCCTGCTCGTCGAGCTGACCGACACCGCCGGACTGCGTGCCTCCACCGACCCGGTGGAGCGCATCGGTATCGAGCGCGCACGGGCGGCGCTGGCCACGGCAACGGTGGTGCTGGCGGTGAACGAGCTCGGGGCCCCGGAGGACGACGCCGAATCCGACCTCGGTGCCCACCTGCCACCCGACGCGCGGCGCATCGACGTGCGCAACAAGATCGACCTCGCCGGTCTGCCGCCGCGCATGGAGCTCGAGCACGACGTCCCGGTGGTCTGGCTGAGTGCGCGCAGCGGTGCCGGTATCGACCTGCTCGCGAAGGCGCTGGAGCACGTCGTCGGCTGGGTGGCGCCCGGTGAGGGCAGCTTCCTCGCGCGTCGCCGTCACCTCGTGGCGTTGGAATCGGCCGCGGTCGCCGTCGACCGCGCCTCGGCGCGCATGCTCGAGGGCTCGATCGAGCTCATGGCAGCCGACTTGCGTGACGCTCAGGCCGCGCTCGGCACCATCACCGGCGAGGTCACCAGTGACGATCTGCTCGGCGAGATCTTCGCGCGTTTCTGTATCGGCAAGTAGGCTTTGCCGGAAATGGAAGGCGGCGCCGTGCGAGACTGCGCGCGGCCACTCGCGCCTTCCCCGCCCGCACGACGAGGAGAACCCATGAGCACCCCGGACACTGCCTTCCTGTCCCGCATCCGCCTCGACCCGCCGGGGCGTGGACGCATCTACGACAGCATCGTCGAGACCATCGCCAATACGCCGTTGGTCCGCGTGCGGCGCCTGGCCGCCGAGGAAGGCGTGGGCGCCGACCTGCTGCTGAAGCTCGAGTTCTTCAACCCGACGGCCAGCGTGAAGGACCGCATCGGCGTCAGCATGATTCTCGACCTCGAGGCGCGCGGCGTGATCGGTCCTGGCGCGACCCTGGTCGAGCCGACCTCCGGCAACACCGGTATCGGCCTCGCGTTCGCCGGCGCCGCGCGCGGCTATCGCGTGATCCTCACGATGCCCGACTCGATGTCGATCGAGCGCCGGCGAATGCTCGCCCTGCTCGGCGCCGAGCTCGAGCTCACCCCGCGCGAGAAGGGCATGCGCGGCGCCATCGAGCGCGCCGAGCAGCTCTGCAAGGAGATCGACGGTGCGGTGATTCCCGGGCAGTTCAGCAATCCGGCCAATCCCGCGGTGCACCGCGCGACGACAGCCGAGGAGATCTGGCGTGATACCGACGGTGCGGTCGACGTCGTCGTCTCCGGCGTCGGAACCGGTGGCACGTTCACCGGCTGTGCCCAGGTGCTCAAGCCACGCAAGCCGGGGCTGCGCATGGTGGCGGTCGAGCCGCAGTCCAGCCAGGTCCTCGCCGGCGGTACCCACAGCCCGCATCCCATCCAGGGCATCGGCGCCGGGTTCGTGCCGGAGGTGATGGATACCGCGCTGATCGACGAGATCGTGGCGGTCAGCGGCGATGACGCGCTGGCGATGGCACGCACGGTGGCGCGCCTGGAAGGAATCCCGGTCGGCATCTCCTCCGGCGCCGCGATCACCGCCGCGGTGCGCGTCGGTCGGCGACCGGAGATGGCGGGCAAGACGCTGGTCTGCGTGGTGCCGTCGTTCGCCGAGCGCTATCTGTCGACGGCACTGTTCGACGGGCTATGAGCGCAAGCTCGGGGACCGGCGCGGCTCGCGCGCGCCGGTCCCCGGTGGGGCCTCACGCCTGCTGCAACACCTTGAGGCTCATGCCGACGACGATGTCCTTCACCTTCTCCCGGTAGGCGAGCATGTGCGGCGCCTTGGCGTGGGCCTGCAACGCGGCGACGCTCGCCCATTTCTCGATGATGGTGACGGTGTCGGCGTCCTTGACCTGCGGTGGGAGCCCCGAGTCCGCATCGACCGTCGGGTAGTACTCGATGCAGCCATCCTCGGCGAGCACCGCCGGGATGTTGGCCTTGAACGCGGCGAGAAAGGCGTCGCGCTGGCCGGCCTTGACCTTGATCGATGCGATGACGTTGATCACGAGATGTCCTCCGATGTCGGGACCGCCACCGTCGGCGACCCGCGAGACGATAGCCGACCGCCGGCGCTCGACCCGGCGCCGAGGGGCCGGCCCGAGCCCGCCGCGGGCGGCGACGAGCGCGGATGATACCGGTACCGGGCTTGTCGTCGCGCGCCCCGGCGGACATGCTCCTCGGCTCGCTCACCGGTAGGACGGCCATGGTCCACGCGCACTGGGAGACGCTCACCACCGTCGACGTCGCCGCCCTCGACCCGCAACGCACCGTGGCGGTCCTCCCCGTCGCGGCGGTCGAGCAGCACGGCCCGCATCTGCCGCTGGGCACCGACGCGATGATCAATCGCGCCATCGTCCGCGCGCTGCTGGCGCGAGCCGACCCGCGCGCCAGCGTCGTCGCGCTGCCTCCCCTCGATGTCGGCCACAGCCTGGAGCACGCGGGATACCCCGGCACGCTCGACGCGAGCGCCGAGACGCTGCTCGCGCTGTGGGAAGGCGTCGGTCGGCGCGTCGCCGGCGCCGGGCTGCGCCGCCTGGTGGTGTTCAACACCCACGGCGGGCAGCGCTCGATCGTCGACCTCGTCGCGCTGCGGCTGCGGTCACGCCACGGGATGCTGGTCGCCCGCGCGTCGGTGTTCGGCTTCGGCGTCCCCGAGACGTTGTTCGATTCCCACGAGGTCCGTCACGGCATCCACGGTGGCGAGGTCGAGACCTCGTTGATGCTCCACCTGCACCCCGCGCTGGTGCGTCTGGACGCGCTCGCCGATTTCGGCGGCGCCACCTTCGACGCCGAGGCGCGCGCCGCAGCCGTCGGGCCGGAGAAGCCGACCGGCCTCGGCTGGCTGGCCGAGGACCTCCACCCCGCCGGGGTCTGCGGGAACGCGCTGCGCGCGGACGCCGAGCGCGGCGCGGCGCTGCTCGAGCACCAGGTCACGGCGCTACAGGAGGTCGTCGCGGCACTCGTCGAGCAAGCCCTTCCGCCGCCCCCTTACCCTTTTCCACCCGCAGCGTGATAATCGGCGCTTCGTGGTCGCCGAGCGATGTGGTCTCTCGGCCGACCCTGACGGCCACCCGGGCGCGATCGGATCCGGGCGGTGTGCTATTCGTCGGAGACTCGAGGTCGATGCGCGACCGGTCGAGCCCCCGGCATCGAGCGCCGGCGCGTGGCCAAACCATCACGATTCGGAGACGAGCACCATGTCCGCACCACCGACCCATCTCATCGACTGGCGTGATTGGGACGCCGGCGTCGTGCGCGACGTGCTGGACCTCGCGCTGCGCGTGAAGCGCGATCCTCGGGCGTTCGAGAACCGCATGCATCGGCGCACCCTGGTGATGCTGTTCCAGAAGACGTCGACCCGCACCCGGGTCTCGTTCGAGGCCGGAATGACGGAGCTCGGCGGCCATGCGATCAACCTCGACTGGCGGGCGTCGAACTTCACCCTCGCCGACGTGCGCTCGGAGACGCGCTACCTGTCGCGGAACGCCGCGGTGATCATGGCGCGCTTGAAGGACCACGAGGATCTGCTCGACATGGCGGACGGCGCGACCGTGCCGGTGATCAACGGTTGCTGCAATCGTTACCACCCGTGCCAGGCGATGGCCGACATGCTCACCATCGCGGAGCAACGCGGCGGCGACCCGAGCGGCGCCCGACTCACCTACATCGGCGCCTACAACAACGTCGTCAACTCACTGGTGTCGATCGCAGCCCCGCTCGGCGTGCATCTCACCCTGGTCTGCCCGCTGCGCGACGAGGCGACGATCGATACCGCGAGCCGGGCACGCCTGCTCGACGCCGGTCTGCTCACCGAGACCACCGACGCGCGCGCCGGCGTCGCCGACGCGGACTACGTGTACACCGATACCTGGCTCGACATGGAGTACTTCAACGACCCGGCGTTCGCCGAGGAGAAGGAGCGCCGCGTCGCGCAGATGCTGCCCTACCAGCTCAACGAGACGTTGCTCGCCGGCACCGACGCGAAGGTGATGCACGACATGCCGATCCACATCGGCTACGAGATCGCGGAGGAGCTGATCGAGAGCCCGCGCTCGGTCATCTTCGACCAGGCCGAGAATCGCATGCACGCGCAGAAGGCGATCCTGCTACATCTGACGGGCAGCTGAGGCGCCCGGCCGTCCGCCCGGCCGTCGACAGGGCGCGCGGCCACCTGACGCAGGCGCGCGATCAATCGGCTGCGGTCGACCCGACGGCCGCCTCGGCGTAGCTGTTGTCGACGGCATCCTCGAACGCGATCGCGCGCCCGATCAGGCCGCCGCTCAGCAGGCATCCGCGTAGCCGCTCGAATCCGACCCGCGGCAACCGCGGGTCGCGCCCCCACACCCCGAGCTCGAGATAGCGCGCGATCGCGCGCACGAGGATCGGTCGCGGGCAATCGCGGAAGAAGTCGGCCACCGCATCGGCGATGGTGGCAGCGTCGTGCGCATGGAGCCAACGCTGCGTGTCGTGAATGGCGCGGGTCATCGCCAGCGCGGTGTCGGGGTTGCGCGCAAGCCACGGGCGCATCGCGTAGAGCGTGGTGTAGGAGCACGGTCCGCGGCTCGCCTGCGCGTACCAGACATGCCCGGCACCCTCGGCGAGCAACGTCTCGACCATGGGCTGGAAGAGCTGCGCGACGTCGATCGACCCGGCGCGCAGCGCTTGCGCGTTCTCGCTCATGGTGTGCCCGTCGATTCGATCGAGCGTGCTCGGGTCGATGCCGACGCGGCGCAGATCGTCTTGCAGGCACATCCAGGGCGTCGGTACCTCCGACACCGTCGCCACGCGCACTGTCGCCAGATCGGTCAGCCGGAACTCGGGTCGTGGCTCGCGCCCGACGAGAAAGAACGGATCACGGGTCACCACCTCGGCGAAACCCACCACGTCGCAGCTCGGATCGCGGTCGCGCATCAGCATCACCCGCATCGGCCCGCCCCAGAACACGTCCGCCTCGCCGGATTGGAGCTGACCGGCCACCCCGGCGAGATCCGGACTCGTGCCGAGGCGCACGTCGAGGCCGTGGCGGCGATAGTGATCGAGTGCATGGACCAGGTAGAAGGGGGTGTAGAACACGGCGCGGAAGGATTCGTAGAGCGTGATCGGCATCGACGTGAATCACCTCGTCTGGGCGCGCGAGCGACGCTCACGCCTCGTGGCCAGGGTCAGCAGGCCGACGGCACCCACCGCGCCGAGACCGATGCACAGCAGGTGCAACGACTCGATCGAGATCGCGAGCAGCAACGTGTTGGCGTCGGTGAGCGGCGCGAACGGCTGCATGTCGCCGTGCATCAGGCTGTCGAGCAGCACGTGCGACGTGGTGCCGAGGAAGGCACCACTGCCGGCCGCGGCCCAGCCGACCGCGGTCGGCAGCGCGGGGGCGGCGCGCGCATTCCAGGTGCGGGCGATCGGCCCGTAGGCGACCTTTCCGATCAGCATCGACGCGACCCCCACCAGCAACGCCCCGAGATAGGTGTGCGATGGACCGTGCACGACCGCGTCGCCGCGCAGCATCCGCACCAGCGGCTCCACGTCCATCGCCACCTGGGCGCCGGCGAACACCACGACGCTGAATCGGTCGCGCAACACGAGCTTGATCGCGAGGCCGGGTCCGAGGTGCAGCGGGGTGAAGGGCATCGGTGGCGACCCCGTCGCCTCACCGCGCACCGGTGAGGCGATGGCCCCCTTGCGCCCCCGCCCAGGCCAGCGCTCGCCGTTCCATCGACTCGACGAACGACGCCTTGCCGCGCACGTAGCGGTCGAGGTCTCCGTCGTGCTCGGCCGCGAGCCGCACCTTGAGCGCGGCGTAGTCGGCCGCGTCAGCGGGGTGTGCGCGCATGTAGTCACGGAACGCGAGGTGACGCGCGATGTCGGGATGACCGTCCTGGTATGCATGGATCTGGTGGGTGCGCACCCCCGGCGAGCGGTCGCGACGGAAGTACCGCCGGCCCGCCAGACCGTACTCGCCGAGCGCCTCGTAGCCGAGGTCGAGCATCGTCGTGGTGGCGGCGTCGAGCCGAGCGAGCGCGTGCACCACGAGCTGGATGTCGATCACCGGCTTCGCCGCGATGCCGTCGATGGCGGTGCTCCCGATGTGCTGCACGTCGAGGACGTTCGTGCCGAGGCTCGCGCGCAGACGGCCGGCCTCGCGCGCGAAGGCCGCGCGCCACGCCGGGTCATGTGGCACGACGACGACCCGCATCCCTACCCCGTCGTCACCAGTTGCTTGTAGAAGTACACCGTCGGCTGCAGGCTGCCGTCGGGCGTGGCGGCATAGTCGGGGATCTCGCCCGCCCGCTGCCAGCCGAGATGGCCGTAGATCGCCTCCGCGGCGGACCCGCGTTGGGTGTCGAGCACCAGCATGGTGCGGCCGAGTCGTCGCGCCTCGTCCTCGGCCGCGGCCATCAGGGCGCGCGCAATTCCCTTGCCGCGATGCGCCCGATGCACGAGCAGGCGCTGGATCTCCGCGCGGTGCCGACCGTTCTCGCGGCCGCTCGGCGCGAGTTGAACCGACCCGGCCACCGTGCCATCGACCTCGGCCACCCACAATCGGAGCTCGGGACCGAGCGCGGACAGCACGTCGCTCCAGTAGTGGCGCGCGCGCTCCGGTGCCAGCGGCGCGAGGTAGCCGACGGAGGCGCCGCCGTCGACGGCGTCGACGAGGAGCGCGGCGAGCGCATCCACCAGCCCCGGCTCGGCCGCGCTCACCGCCCTGACGGTCGTCATCGTCGTGTACCTCCGCGGGTGAGAAGGCTCGCGATTCGCGATGCTCCAGAGCATGCGTCCACGGCCGGCGGCAGGACAAGGGCCCGACGCGCTCCACCGCCCGCGCGCGGCTCGGCTACCATCGCCCCGGGAGGAGGGTCGACGATGGAAGTCTCCGACGAGGTGACCGAGCTGCGTGACGCCGTCGCTCGCCTGGTGATGGGGTGGAGTGCGACGCGGATGCCCTGGGCGTACGAGGGCGTCGCGTCGGTGTGGCACGACGGCGACGGCGTGCCGCTGATGGCCTGCGCCGCATGGCGCCCGGAGGACGACGCCGCGCAGCGCGCGCGGGTGCTGGATGCCATGGTCCGGCGGGGGTTCGGATTCGAGATCGCCGGCGATGGCGCGCAGACGCGCGTCGCCTTCAGTCGCGACGGCCAGACGATGGCGGTGGCGCTCGACGCCGACCGCGCGCGAGCGTTGCTGCGCGCGGCGCTTGCCACCGTCGAAGCCGACCGAGAGACCGGGGATCGGGCACCGGTGGTCGACGGGCCCGCGACATGAGCCCGCCGACCACGGACCCGCGCCGAGGGTGGCTGGTCGCCGGCACGGTGGTGCTGGTGGTGATGCTGGTGGTCTCCGGCATCGCACCGCACGAGCGGCTGACGTGGTTGCTCGAGGTGTTCCCGATACTCGTGGTGGTGCCGCTGCTGTGGGCAACCCACGCCCGCTTCCCGCTGACCACGCTGCTCTACGTCCTGGTCTTCGTGCACGCCCTGGTGTTGATGCTCGGTGGTGCCTACACCTACGCGCGGGTCCCGATCGGGTTCGAGGTGGCCGACCTGCTCGGCCTCGATCGCAATCCCTACGACAAGCTCGGGCACTTCATGCAGGGTTTCGTGCCGGCGGTGGCGGCGCGCGAGATCCTCGTTCGCGGTGCGCACGTCACCGGCCGGCGCATGCTCGTGTTCCTCGTCCTCTGCGTGGTGCTGGCGGTGAGTGCCTGCTACGAGCTGCTCGAATGGGCGGCGGCGCTCGGGCTCGGCGCCGATGCCGATTCCTTCCTCGGCACCCAGGGCGATCCCTGGGACACACAGTCCGACATGTTCCTGGCCCTGATCGGCGGTATCGCAGCCCTCGCGCTGCTCACCCGGCGTCACGACCGGCACCTCGCGCGGCTGCCCTGATCGGCGCCCGGCGCGGCGGGTCACACTGCCAGCGCCATCCCGTCGCGGCCGGGATCCGCGGCGCCCCGCACGCCGCCGGCGGTCACCTCGATGCCGTGCACGCCGGCGAAGGCGTAGCTCGCGAAGCTCCGTTGCACCGCGTATCCCATCGCCTCCAGCGCGCGGCTCACGAAGCGCGGCACGCGGTTGCTGACATCGATGGTCTCGCTGCGTGTGACCGCGACCCGTGGCGCGCTCACCGCTTCCAGCACCGTCATGTCGAACGCCAGCACGTTGCTGATCGCCTGCGCGATGGCCTGCGGGATGTAGGTCCCGCCGGGGGCTCCGATGACCAGCCGCGTGCCACCCGCCGCGTCGAACACGATCGCCGGCGACATCGAGCTGGTGTAGCCCTTGCCCGGAGCGATGGAGGTCGCCCGACCCGGGCGTGGGTCGAAGATCCCCATGCAGCCGTTCAGCAGGAAACCGCTGCCGGGGACGATCACCCCGGACGGCGCGCCGAGGGTGTGGGTCATCGACAACGCGTTGCCGTCGGTGTCGAGGGCGCACACCTGGGTGGTGCCGCGCACCTCGCCGACCGCCGGTAGACGATCGAGGCGCGCGCGCTCGCCGGCGCCGATGGCGGCGGCGTAGGCCGCGATGCGCGCGGGGTCGAGCAGATCGTCGAGCGGGACGGTGACGAAGCGCGGGTCGCCGACGTGGGCCCGCTTGTCCCCGTAGGCGCGCGCGATGGCCTCGGCCACCACCCGGATGTGCTCGGCGCTGCCGTGGCCGAGCGCCGGCAGGTCGAAGTGGTCGAGCGTCGCCAGCGTCTGCAGGAGCTGGACCCCGGAGCCGCCGGGACGGTTGGTGGCGATGCGGTGCCCGCGATAGGAGCCGGTGAGCGCCGGCTGGCGGGTCACCTCGAAGGCGGCGAGGTCGTCGGTGGTGACCAGCCCGCCGTGGGCCGCCATGTCGGCCGCCAGACGCTCGCCGAGCACCCCGCGGTACAGCGCGTCGGCGCCGTCGGCGGCGATGATCTCGAGCGTGGCCGCGAGATCAGGGTTGCGGATGGTCGACCCCGGCCGACGCATCTGCCCGTCCGCCCCGAGATAGAGTGCTCGTCCGGCCTCGGTGTAGCCGAGGATCTCGGCGTTCGGCACCCGACCCTGCGCCGCCTCGTCCTGGGTGGCGTAGGCGTGGACGTGGGGGCGCACGATCCAGCCCTCGCGCGCGAACGCGATCGCCGGCTCGCACACCGTGGCCCACGGCAGCTTGCCGTGCTCGGAGTGAATCGTGTGATAGCCGGCGAGGTTGCCCGGGACCATCACCGCCTGGTGGCCGAGCGCGTTGACCCGGCCCTCGACCACGAATCCGAAGCCGTCTCCGGTCTCGCCGCGAATGCGGTCGGCCCACATGTCCTCCCTGGCACCGGCCGGCGCGGCGCCGAGGAAGTTCAGGTTCTCGAGCAGGCCTCTGGCCGGGACGTGGACCACCGCGCTGCCGACGCCGCCGAGGCCGGTCATCAGCGGGTCGACCACGCCCTGGGTGAGCGCGCAGGCGATGCCGGCGTCGAACGCATTGCCGCCGGCCATCAGCATCAGTGCGCCCGCCTCGGCCGCCTCCGGCTGCGCCGCGACGACGATGCCTCGCTTCATCGGCCCTCTCCTGGTTCGGTAGTGTCGCCGACGCCGTCGGCGTGCGAATCACTCGTGCAGGTGCCCCGCTCGCTCACGCTTGGTGCGCAGGTAACGAGCGTTGTGGGGGTTCTCGGCCGCGATCAGTGGCATGCGCGAGCTCACCTCGAGCCCCTCGGCGCGCAGCGCGAGGATCTTCTCGGGGTTGTTGGTGAGCAGTGCGACGCGGCCGACGCCGAGGTCGCGCAGCATCGCCGCCGCCACGTGGTAGGTGCGCTCGTCGGCCCGAAAGCCGAGGTGGCGGTCCGCCTCCAGGGTGTCGAGGCCCGCGTCCTGCAGCGCATAGGCGCGCAGCTTGTTGGCGAGCCCGATGCCGCGGCCCTCCTGGTCGAGATAGAGCAGCACCCCGCCGCCGGCGGCCGCGATCTCCTCCACCGAGCGCTGCAGCTGCTCGCCGCAGTCGCAGCGCAGACTCCCGAGCAGGTCGCCGGTGAGGCAGGCAGAGTGCATTCGCACCGCGACCGGCGCATCCGGGCGGGGCCGCCCGATCAGCACCGCGACGTGCTCGCCCGCGCCCGGGCCCTCGCGGTAGAGCACCAGGCGGCAGTCGGCATGGCCGGCGAGCGGCACCCGCGCCTCGCTCACCCGGTGGAGCGCGGTGGCCAGCGCGTCCGGATAGCGGGCGACGTCGTCGACGCCGACGGCGAGTGGGTCGGCGAGAGCGACAGCGGCTGCTCGCGCCTCGCAGACCAGCATCGCCGGCACCAGTCGCGCGAGCTTCGCCAGCGCGAGCGCCGCACGCTCGGCCGGGCTCGCGTCGCGCACGGTGGGTGGTGGCGACGCCTCGGTCCGCGGATCGACGCCGGCGAGCCGGCGAAGCACCGCCGGCGCGATCGATCCCGGCAGGGACAGGGCGCGCGCGACCTCCGCCTTCGCGCCGAGGCCGAGCACCTGGGCGCGCTCCGCGCTCACCACCAGTCGCGCCCCGTCACTCGCGGCGAGCCCCCGCAGCGCGGCATCGGAGCCGGTCTCGACCGCGATCCCCAGCAGGTCCGCCGCCGCCTCGGCTCCGGCCTCGACGCGCACTGCCCGCCCCCGCCGGATCTCGACCAGCGCCCGGTCGACGCGTATCGCGCCGGGATCGTCCTCGTTGACGTGCAGCCCGCTCACCATGTCCACGCTCGTCGTCGCTCGGGCGGATAGGATACGACCCCGAGCGGAGGATTCCGATGCACTCGGCGGTCTCCGTCGAAATGAGCGTGGCCGCGACCCCGGACGACCGTGCACGATGACTGACGACGACCCCCGCGCGCGAGCCGAGGCCCGGGCGTGGAGCACGCTACTCGACCTCGCGCGTCGCCGCCGGGACGAGGCCGCGCGGCGCCCGGTGGCACCGCCGCTCGCCGGCCTGGCCGACGCCGAGGTGCTGCCGGCGCAAGCACTCCTCGACCTCCTTCGCCCTTTCGCCGAGGCGCCGCCCGGGCGGACCTACGTGCTCGCCCACCTCGGGCAGAGCCTCGACGGGCAGATCGCCACCGCTGCCGGCGACTCACATTACGTCAACGGGGCCGAGAATCTCGTCCACCTGCACCGCCTTCGCGCGCTGGCCGACGCGGTGGTGGTCGGTGTCGGCACGGTGGTCGCCGACGACCCGCGCCTCACCACGCGCCGGGTTCCGGGGCCGAGCCCGGTGCGGGTGGTCCTCGACCCGCGGGCCCGCCTCGGGCCGGATCGGCGGGTCCTGTGTGACCGCGCCGCGCCCACGCTCGTCGTCCGCCCACCCGGCGGGCCGCGCGCGCCCGGCGACGCGGAGACGATCGAGGTGCCGGTCCACGATGGCCGGCTGGATCTCGAGGCGCTGCTCGCGGCCCTCGCCGCACGCGGGCTGCACGCGATCCTGGTCGAGGGCGGGGGGATGACGGTCTCGGCATTCCTCGCCGCCGGATTGGTCGATCGTCTGCACCTCGCGGTCGCCCCCCTGCTGCTCGGTCCGGGTCGTCCGGGAGTCACGGTTCCGGCGGTGGCACGACTGGGCGACGCACTCCGCCCGCCCTGTCGGACCTGTCAGATGGGCCCCGACGTGCTGTTCGACTGCGACCTCGCCGCCTGGCGGTCCACCGCCAGCACCACGGCTCCGGGCAGCGAGCCGGCCAGCACCACCAGACCGTAGACGAGCGCGCAGAGCACGCCGTCGGCGGGCGGGCGGTCGAGCAACGGCCAGGCGGCGGCGGCGGCGACCTCGCGCAGCCCGAACCCACCGATGGAGACCGGCAACGCCATCGCGTAGAGCACCGCGGGGACCCCGAGGAGGAGCGCCAGCGGGCCGAGCGCGACCCCGAGTGCGCCCGCCACCGCCGCGAAGCAGCCCAGGTAGCAGGCGATCACCGCCGCAGACAGTGCGACCTGGGTCAGCAACGGACCTGCGGGCCAGAATGCCCGCGCCGCGTCCGCGCCGAGGGCGGCGAGCGCGCGGCGTGGACGCGTGCCGAGGGCGGCGAGCCCGACCACCGCGACGACGGCGACCGCGAGGCCGACCACCACCAGCCCCAGCGGTGCCGCGCGCTCGGCGCCACCGCCGATCGCGAGCGCGACGCCCGCCAGCACCACCACCGCCAGCGCCACCTGCCCGGCTGCCCGCTCGATGACCACCGCGTGCACCGCGACGCGCAGCCTTCCCGCGCCGGCGCGGCCGTGGCGCCAGGCCCGCAGAGCGTCGCCCGCCATTCCCGCCGGCATGGTCGCGTTCAGCAGGCTCGCCACGTAGTACTCGCGCACCGCGGTGGCGGCGTCGAGCGTCGCCCCGAGACGCTGCGCGGTGAACGCCCAGCGGGCAGCAGAGAGCAACTGCATCGGCACCGTCGAGGCGAGCGCGAGCGCGAGCCAACCCGGGTCGGCGGCGCCGAGCCGCGAGAGGCCCTGGGTGCCGCCGGCGAGATCCCACGCCAGCGCGAGTGACGCCACCGCCACCGCGATGCGCAGCCAGTCGCCCCGACGTGGCCGGGAGATGGTCAGGCGAGCTCCGCCAGCAGGTCGAGGTGGCCGACGATGAGTGCGGCGTCCGCGGTGCCGGCGAGTCGGGCGCGGTCGTCGGACCAGGCCCGGAGCGCATCGCGTCGGCCGGGCTCCAGGTCGCTGGCGGCCCGACACCACCCGTCGGCCAGAGCCCGAGCCAGCGGCGCATCGTCGGCCCCCAGTCGCCAGTCGCTGGTGGCGGTGTGCACCGTGTATCCGGCATCTCGCAGCAGTGCGGCGGCGACCGCGACCGCAGTCGGTCCGAGGGCGGGACCGAAGCCCTTGTCGGTGCCCTGGTGTCGGTCGTGCAGGCGGTGGACCGTGGAGTCGTCGGGCAGCGCCGGCGACCACGCGACTCGCCCGTCGTAGGTGAGGGCGAGGAGCAGTGACGCTCGCGCGGCGGCGCAGCGCGCGACCAGGGCCTCGAGCCAGCGCCGTGAGACCAGGTCGACGAGGGCCGAGGCGGTGACCAGGGCCTGCTCCGGGATGGCGACTGCTGCCAGGTCGCGGGCCAGATCGACCCGTCTCGGATCGGCGACGAGCCGTGTGCCACCGGCTGTCTCCAGGGCCAGCCGCCCGGTCGTCACCGATGCCTCGACGACCTTCCCCGCCCAGCGCGCGAGCCGCCGGCGCGCCGCCGCCAGCAGCGCCGGGTCGTCGTCGAGCAGGTGCCAATGCTGAGGCCCGGGCAGGCGGGGTGCGAGCCAGCGCAAGTTGGCCCCACTCCCGCAACCGAGGTCGACCACCTCGAGCGGGGCGTCGCGCGGGCGGTCGGCGAGCTGGCGCGCGAGCAGGCCCGCGAGCTCCCGGCTGCGGGCCGCCGAGTCGGCCGGCTCCCGCAGCGCCAGCCAGTCCTCGCTGAAGCCGGTCACCGCGGTGCCGCCACGATATCGAGCTCGGCCTCGAAGTGAGCGCTTGCTTCGTCCCAGGTCGGCAGCCGCGCGCGGTGCGCGCGCGCACCCGCCCGGAGCCGGGACCGTAGCGCCGAATCGGTGAGAACGCGCTCCAGGGCATCGGCCAGCGCCCCGACATCGCCCGGTGGCACCAGCACACCGGCATCCGCCGGGACCGTGCTCGGGATGGCGCCGGCGCGGGTGCTGACCACCGGCAGGCCGCGGGCCAGGGCCTCGGCCAGCGCCATCCCGTAGCCCTCGTGCCAGGATGCGAGCACGAAGACGTCGGCCCGGTCGTAGTGGCTCGCCAGCGCCGACTCGTCGATCTCGCCCGGCAGGTCCACTCGGGCGTCGAGGCCGAGCGCCGCCACGCGGGCACGCAGACGGCTGGTGGTGTCGGGACTGCGGTCGATGGCGCCAGCGCAGACGAGATGCCAGGCCGCTCCCCGAAGGCGCGCCAGCGCCTCGATCAGCACCTCGTGTCCCTTGCGCGGGGTGATGGCGCCGACCGAGAGCAGGGCGAGCCCGTGGCGCGCGGGATCGGCCGTGCCGCGGGCGAGCGGGGCCGGGTCGGTCCCCGGCTCGACCACGCCGACGGCCTCTCGCGGCACGCCGTAGGTGGCGAGGCCGGCGGCGGTGGTGTGGCTGGTGACGATGATCCTTCGGGTGGCGGCCAGCGCCGCGCGCTCGCTCGCCGCCAGCTCGACCGCGCGGGCCGGCTCGAGACCGGTCTCCTCGGCGAGCGGGTGGTGGACGAGGCCGATCAGCCGCAGGCGGTCACGGTGGGCGCTCGCCTCACGCGGCATCGCGCCGAGCGCGAGCCCGTCGATCACCGCGAGGCTGCCCTCGGGAAGCATCGCCAGGGTCCGATCGGCGGTGTCGAGCGCGGCCCGGCCCGGGTGCGGGAAGGATGCGTCGAGGGCGTGCACGGTCACCGCCCAGCCGCGCGCGCGCAGGCCCTCGACGATGCGCCGGTCGTAGAGATACCCGCCGGTGCGGGTGCGTGGATCACCCGGGAGCAGCAGGTGCAGCTCCCGGGTCGGGACCGCCGATGAGCGAGCGCTCACTTCGGCAACGGACCCTCGTATCCGGCCCAGGCGACGTCGGACTCGTGCAGTGTCACGCGAATCACGTCGAGGCCTCGCCCGCCTGGCCCGAGGGCGCCGGCCATGGTTCGCTCGACGACTCGGTCGAAGATGTGGCGCGCGAGGAACTCGGTGGTGGTGTTCTGGCCGGCGAAGGCCGGCTCGTCGTCCAGATTGCGGTACTCGAGCGGCGCCAGCACCTCGGCCAGCAGCGTGCTCGCGAGTCCGATGTCGACCACCAGGCCGTCGTCGTCGAGCACTGCGCGACGTACCTCGAGGTCGACCACGTAGGTGGCGCCGTGCAGGCGTTGCGCCGGGCCGAAGATCGCGCCGCGGAAGCTGTGCGCGATCATGAAACGGTTGCGGACCGAGACGCTGTACATGCGAGCCCTCCGTGTGCCCCGACCGGGCGCGCGCATTCTCCCCCAGCAGGCCCGGGCGCGCGAGCACGGGGACCGGGCCACGGGCGCCGCGCGCCGGCGCTCGTGATTGCCGACGATGGCGTCTCGACCCACCCGCGGACCTTCGGGATACTGAGCAGCCAACCCGACACGGAGCCGCGCCCGCGCGCGTGCCGATGCCTTGGCGATCGACGGCTACCTCGCCGCCACCCCCTACCCCGCCCACTTCCCGCGCGAGTTCGCGCCCGGCTGGATCGATGCCGCGCTCGCCCAGAGCGGGGTCGGCGCGGCGCGCGCCGCGCGCGGTCGATTCCGGTATCTCGACCTCGGCTGTGGGACCGGATTCCATCTCCTCGTGCTCGCGGCCGCACACCCGGAGGGCGAGTTCGTGGGCACCGATGCCGACGCCTCCTCCGTGGCGCGTGCCACCGCCCTGGCCGCGGGCCTCGGCCTCGCGAACCTGCAGTTCGTCGCCGAGCCGTTCGCCGCCACCGAGGCGCGAATCGATGCCGGCTGGACCTACGTCACCGCGCTCGGTGTGCTGAGCTGGGTCAGCCCCGAGAACCGGGCGCGGGTGCTGCGCATCGCCGGGAAGGCTCTGAACCCGAACGGCGTGCTGGCGGTCGGGTACAACACCCTGCCGGGGCGCGCGCACGACATCGCGCTGCAGCGCGTGGTGGCGGAGACCGCGCGTGAGCGTGCCGACCAGGGCGAGGCCGTCGCCGAGGCGCTCCACCGGCTCGGCGCGCTCGCGGCGGCGGGGGCCCGCGGGCTCGCCGGGTCGTGGGTCGACGCGGCATCGGGCGAGCGCCCGGACGATCCCGACTTCCTGCCCCACGAGTTCCTGACCGAGCACTGGGCTCCGCTCGACGTCGCCGAGGTCGCCCGTGGTGCGGCGGCCGAGGGGCTACTCCCTGCCGGCTCGCTGCACTTCCTCGACAACCGACCGGACTGGGTGCTGACTCGCGCGCAGCGCGCGATCGTCGAGGCCGAGCCGGATCCGGCCGCACGGGCACGCCTCGTCGATCTCTGTCGGGGCACCGCGTTTCGTCGCGATCTCTTTCGCCGGCCGGGCGACCGTGCGCCCGCGGACCGCCTGGCCGACTGGCTCGCCGCCGCCTGCCCGGTGACCGACGACGCCTTCTCGACCACCACGACCGCGGGGCGGCTGCGCTTCGACAGCCCCACGGCGCGGGCGATCCTCACCGCGTTGCAGTCCGGTCCGGCCCGTCTCGACGCCCTCGACGCGCCGGGAACCGTGGCCGACCGGCTGAACTCTGCCGACGCGTTGCTCGCCGCCGGGCGCATCGCGCCGGCGTCGCCGCCCGCCGATTGTCCGGCCGCGTCGACCGTCAACGCCTGGATCCTCGAGCGGGTATCGGCCCGCCTGGCGGTGCCGCCGGTGCAGGTGACCCGCCATGGCGTGGTCCGTCCCGGCACCGAGGTGCTCGCCGCCCTGGCCGCCGGCCGCGCCCTCGACCCCGCGCCGAGTCGACGCCTCGCGCTTTTCTAGCGGTGCGTCACAGACGGCCCGGGCCGCTGCAGGCTGGAATGTGCTCGAGCGACCAGTTGGGAGAACCATCGCATGCGTAACGACGAGCCCAAGCCGAGCGAGAGCCAGATCACCGAGAACGGCGCAGTCGAGCTCGACGAGACCGAGCTCGAGCAGGTCGCCGGCGGCGTGAAGTACGGCGACATCACGCTCAAGGTGACCGACACCAGCAGCCAGAAGGTGACGCCCGACGGCACCCTGAGCTGGAAGGTCACCCGCGGCTGACGCCACCCGGTGGCGCCCGCCCTCCACGGACGCCGCTGGCGGGCCTGACGATGCACGGACCCGACGCGTCGGCCGTCACGCGCCGCGCAGCGCCGCGCCGGTGAACGCGCGCGACCCGCGGTACGACATCCTCCTCGAGCCGGTCCGCATCGGACCGGTGACGGCGCCGAACCGCTTCTACCAGGTGCCCCACTGCACCGGCATGGGTCACCGCTACCCGCAGGCCGAGGCCGCCTTTCGCGGCGTGAAGGCCGAGGGCGGCTGGGGTGTCGTCTGCACTCAGGAAGCGGAGATCCACCCGAGCGCGGATCTGAGCCCCGCCAACGAGGCGCGGATCTGGGACGACGCCGACGTCGAGCGGCTGCGCCTGGTGGTCGACGCCGTCCACGCCCACGGCAGCCTCGCCGGTATCCAGCTCGCCCACGGCGGCTTGCACGCCGCCAACCGCTACTCGCGCGCGGTGTCGCTCGCGCCGAGCGGCGGGCCGGTCGCCGGCGACGACCCGGTGCAGGCGCGCACCATGCGCGTCGACGACATCGCCGAGTTCCGGCGCTGGCACCGGGCGGCCGCGCGGCGCGCCCGCGACGCGGGCTTCGACATCGTCTACGTCTACGCCGGTCACGGCATGACGCTGGTCCAGCAGTTCCTGCTCGCACGGTTCAACCAGCGCGACGACGCTTACGGCGGCAGCCTCGCCAACCGTGCCCGGCTGCTACGCGAGGTGATCGAGGACACCCACGATGCGGTCGGCGGTGCCTGCGCCGTCGCGGTGCGCCTCGCGGTCGACGAGCTGCTCGGTGACGAGGGCATGACCCACGACGGGGAGGCGGCCGAGCTGATCGGCATGCTCGCCGAGCTGCCCGATCTGTGGGACGTGAACCTCTCGGACTGGACCAACGACAGCCAGACCGCGCGCTTCTCCGGCGAGGGCTTCCAGGAGCCCTACGTCAGGTTCGTAAAGGACCTGACCACGAAACCGGTGGTCGGCGTCGGACGCTTCACCTCGCCCGACACCATGGCGCGGATGGTGCGCGACGGTGTGCTCGATCTCGTCGGCGCCGCGCGGCCGTCGATCGCCGACCCCTTCCTGCCGCGCAAGATCGCGCGCGGCGACCACGACGACATCCGCGAGTGCATCGGTTGCAACGTCTGCACCGCCGGCGACAACACCAACGTGCCGATGCGCTGCACCCAGAACCCGACCGTCGGCGAGGAGTGGCGCCGTGGCTGGCATCCGGAGGCCATCCCGAGTCTGCCGGCCCCGCGCCGGGTGCTGGTGGTGGGTGGCGGTCCGGCCGGGCTGGAAGCCGCCCGCGCGCTGGTGCAGCGCGGGGCCGAGGTGACGCTCGCCGAGGCGAGCGCCGAATGGGGCGGGCGGGTCAGCCGCGAGAGCCGCCTTCCCGGAATCGCCGCCTGGGCGCGGGTGCGCGACTGGCGCCTCGGCCAGCTCACTCGCGCCGCGAGCGCGGCGTTGTATCTGGAAAGCCGGCTCACCGCCGCCGACGTGCTCGAGCTCGGCTGCCAGGACGTGGTGGTCGCGACCGGCGCGCACTGGCGCACCGACGGCGCCGGCCGCACCCACCGCCGCCCGCTGCCCTGGCTCGCCGCGGCGCCGGTGGTCGCACCCGAGGCACTGATGGACGACCCCGCCGCGCTCCCCGAGGGCCCGGTGACCGTCTACGACGACGACCGCTTCTACCTCGCGAGCCTGCTCGCCGAGCGGGCGGCGCTCACCGGCCACGCCACCACCTTCGTCACCCCGGCGCCACTGGTCGCCCCCTGGACCGAGCACACGCTCGAGCGCGACCGCATCCAGGCCCGCCTGCTGGAGCTCGGCGTCGAGCTGGTGACCGCCCACACCCTCGCCGGCTGGCACGACGGCGCGGTGACCCTCGCCTGCATCCACACCGGGCGCCGCGTCGAGCACGCGTGCGCAGCCGTCGTGCCGGTGACGTCGCGCCGGCCGGACGACGCCCTTTACCAGGATCTCGTCAGGCGCCAGGCCGAATGGCCCGACCACGGCATCGAGCACGTCACCCTCGTCGGCGACGCCCTGGCCCCGAGCACCATCGCCGCCGCCGTCCACTCCGGCCACGCAGCGGCCCGGGCGGTCGGCCGGGACCCGGACCTCACCACCGCCTTTCGCCGCGAGGCCTGACGGGGACTGGCTCCGCGCAGAGCGCGGTGCCTGTCCCCATCCGAAACACCCCCCGGCGCCTCACCGCCCCAGCCGCGTCACCAGGCAGTCGAGCGCCAGCAGCCGCTCGTTGGTCGCGAGCTCGGACTCGGGCCGGCCGGTGACGCTCGCGCAGGCGTTGGTGACGAACAGCATCTCGGGGGTGGCGCCGCGCACGTAGGCGACCCATTCGGGGACGCCGATCGGTTGCTCGCGGTTGGCGTCGACCAGGCGCTCGCCGACGAGCATCTTGCGTCCCGGGGCGACCTCGCCCTCGTGCAGGTGCACGGTGTGGTAGCCGAGACCGCCGACCTCGGCCTTGAAGCTCGGGTCACCGGAGAGCAGGCCGCCGCCGTCGAAGGCGTGCATCGGGTTGCCGCGCGCCGCCATGGCGCAGGCGAGATCGCCGAGGGGGATACCGTCGCGGCCGTCCCAGACCAGGATCGCGGCGTCGTCGCGGTCGATGCCGACGCGCTCGATCTCGGCGGTGCACAGTTGCGCGCGGAGCTCGGTGGCGATGGCGCGGGCTCGGCCGTCGGCGCCGATGGTCCAGGCCGCGAACGGTCGTGCGGTGCGCGCGTCGCGGAGCCCCGAGGCCGCGCTCACCGCCTCGGCCGCCTCGGCGAGTCCGGCGAGACTCACCGGTATCGCGTCGAGCCGGCGCCGGAACTCGGGCTCCAGACGGTCGAGATGAGCGGTGACCGCGAGCTCCCAGCCGGCCTGGAACCGCGCGAGCGCGTCCCGATCGGGCAGCGTGCGCGCCTGTCGAGACCCGTACTCCCACAGCGTCGGGAGCTCGGCCAGCGTCGAGACCGGGAGCGCGCGCGCATCGGTGAGCGCGGTGTCGACCGCGGCGTCGAGGATGTGCTTGCGCTTGGCGGCGACCCGGGTCTGGAGTGCGGTGCGCTGCTCCGGGTTGACCTCGGCGAGCGCCGGCAGCGCGGCGATCTCGGACAGGCGCGGCAGGGTATCGAGCGAGTCGGGGAGCGCGGCGATGCCGTCTTGCGCCGCGGCGACCGCCTGACTCGCCGCGTGGTAGCTGCGCATGGCGTCGCGGGCCGAGGTGACCATGCGCTCGGCGCCGTCGATCCACGCGCCCGAGCGCGCCGCGACCAGCAGCGGCTCGGCGTCGTCCGGCACCGACTCCAGACGACGGTGGGCGGACGCGGCGAGCGCGGCGCGCCACTCGCCCTGGCACAGCGTGCGAAGGCGTGCGAACTGCTCGAGCTCGGCGTCGCTCCAGTCGGCGACCGCGACACCGAACACCGGCGTGCTCGGCGCCGCCTCGTACAGGCGCTCACTGCGCTGGCGACCGAGGGCGACCGGCGTGCGGGCGTCGGGGGCGCCGGCCCAGGCATAGAGCGCGACGCAGTCCGGCGGCACCCAGGCGCCCGCCGACTCGGCGCGCAGGCGCTGGCGCAGCTCGTCGGCCCGGGCCTCGGCGCGGGCGCCGACCGCGCGGTAGGGCTCGGCGTCGCCCAGCGCGAGCGCTCGCGCGCGCAGCGCCATCAGGGCGAGCACGCCGTCGACGCCGCTCGGTGCCGCGTCGACCTCGGCCGCGAGCGTGTCGGCGACCTGGTGCTGCGCGCTCGCAGCACGATCGCGCAACGTCGAGGCGATGGTCTGCCATTCCTCGTCCGGCAGCAGCGACAGGTTCTTGGCCACCACCGTCAGTGGCGCCACCACCGTCGCATCGAGTCCACGAAGCGCGCGCGGGTCGGGGCGCTGAGTGTCCATCGCGGCCACCACACCCGCCGCGGTGGCGAGGTCGGCCGAATCGGGAAGCGCGGCGAACGCCGTCATCTGCTCGGTCACCGCGGCACGCGCCTTCGCGATCGCGTCGAGCGCCTTGGCGAGCGCGCCGATGCCGGCGACGCCGTTCCTGAGCGCGCCAGCGCCGTCGCGGTCCTTCGCCTTCTGGGCCTCCTTCTGACACGCCGTCAATGCCGCGCGCACCGCGTCGGCGTCCTCACCGGTCCAGGACGGCGCGGCGGCGCCGAAGGCGGCGGTGACCGGCTCCGGCGCGAGCGCCGCGGGCAGGGCGAGCCGCGGGGTGATCGCGTAGGACTTGTCGCGCGAGTCCACCGTCGTGGCCCAGGCCCGGAGGCCCGTGCAGTCCGGCACCGTGATCGCGGCGCGAGCGGTCGCGGGAACGCACTGTCCGGCGAGGACGGTCGTGAGCAGGGCGACGGCGAGGCGCTGGGTCGTCGACATCGAGGTCACTCGCGGTGTAGCGGTGAGCGAATGTAGCAGTGCGCAGGGGCGATGCGGCAGGTCGCCCCGTGGTGCGCTCCCCGAACCTCGGTGGGCCACGACCGGCTACGAATTCACCTTGCTGGTGAGCGCGCCGTAGAGCTCCGGTCGCCGTGTCCGCAGCGCGCCCCACACGCGGCGGTCGCGCGCCGCGGCGTCGAGGTCGATGATGGCCATGGCGATCCCGGGCTCGCGGTCGAGGGCGACGAGGTCGCGCGCACGCTGGTCGACGCAGAACGAGCCACCGTAGAAGTCGATGGTGATGCCGTCGTCGGTCTCGCGCCCGACGCGATTGGCGGCGAGCACCGGGATCTGGTTGGCGGCGGCGTGACCGCGCATCACAGTCTGCCACTGGTCGCGGGTGTCCCAGTCGCTGTGCACCGGCTCGCTGCCGATCGCGGTCGGATAGACGAGCAGCTCGGCACCGGCGAGCACCATCGCGCGTGCGAGCTCGGGAAACCACTGGTCCCAGCAGATGCCGACGCCGAGGGTGAGGTAACGCGTGCGCCAGACCTGCGCGCCGTCGGGGCTCGGCTCGAAGTACGCGGTCTCGATGTAGCCCTCGAAATCGGGGATGTGGCACTTGCGGTAGATGCCGAGGACCTCGCCGTCGGCGTCGACCACCGCGACCGCGTTGTATAGCCGCTCGCCGGCGCGCTCGTAGAACGAGACCGGGATCACCACCGCGTGCTCGCGTGCGAGGTCCTGGAAGCGGGCGATGGTGGGGTGACCCTCGGCGGGGCGGGCGAGATCGCGATACGCGGGATTGCGCGCCTTGCAGAAGTACGGGGTCTCGAAGAGCTCCGACGGCAGGATCAACCGTGCCCCCTCACGCGCCGCGCGTCGCGCCAGGTCGAGCACGCGGCCGACGGTCGCTTCGTGGTCCCAGTCGTGGTTGGTCTGCAGCGCGGCGACGGTGAGCTCGCGGGCCATGGGGTGCTCCGGCGTCGGTCGGATCGCGACCGATGGTGGTCTTGGAGACGGATCTCTACCATCGCAGCTCGATCGGGGTCGACCGCGGGGGCGAGTGGACATGGGCCACGGTGGTGAGGCCCGCTGGCGCATGCCGGCGGAGTGGGAGCCGCATCGGCGTTGCTGGATGGCGTGGCCGATGCCTGAGCCCTGGGCCGACGACGTCGCCGCGGTCGAGCGCGACGTGGTGGCGGTCGCCCACGCGATTCGTGCCTTCGAGCCGGTGCGGGTGGTCGTCGACCCGACTCGCGCGGCGCGCGCCGTGGCGCGGCTCGGCGCGGACGTCGAGGTGGTCGAGATCCCACTCGACGACCCGTGGTTCCGCGATACCGGCCCGACCTTCGTGCGCGGCGCCGACGGCGCTCGCGCCGGGGTGTGCTGGCGGTTCAACGGCTGGGGCGGGGTCAATCCGCACCATGCCAACGACGTTCGCGCCGCGCGCGCCCTGCTCGCGCGCGATGGCGGGGCGATCGTCGAGTCGACGCTCGCCCTCGAGGGCGGGGCGATCGCGACCGACGGCGCCGGGACGATCCTCACCACCGAGACCGTGGTCCTCAATCCCAATCGCAACCCGGGACTCACCCGCGCCGACGCCGAGGCGGAGCTCGCGAGGGCCATCGGCGCCCGCAAGGTGATCTGGCTCCCCGGCAATCCGCACGAGTACGGCACCGACGGGCACATCGACGGCATCGCCTGTTTCGTGCGCGCGGGGGTGGTGATGTTCGAGCGCAGCGCCCCCGACGACCCAGGCTTCGCGGTGAACGAGGCCAACCGTCGTGCGCTCGAGGATGCGACCGACGCCGATGGTCGCGCGATCGAGATCGTCTACATCGACGAGGCCCCCGCCGCGCCGCGCGCGCAGGGCAAGGGTTGGGGCTACTGTCGGTCCTACGTGAATTTCTACGTCGCGAACGGCGGGGTGGTGATGCCGGGCTTCGGGATCCCTGAGGACGCGGCCGCCCGCGAGGCGGTGGCAGCGGCGTTCCCCGACCGCGAGGTGGTCCAGGTCGACGTGTCGAGCCTCGGCGTCGGCGGTGGGGGGATCCACTGCATCACGCAGCAGGAGCCGGCCTGAGCGGGCTGGCGCCGTTCCCTTCGACACGCCCTTCCCTTCGACACGCCCTTCGACTGCGCCCTTTGGGCGCGCTCAGGGCTGCTCAGGGACCGGGGGGCTGGGGTGCGGGCGGGGTGCGGATGGATCGGTCGCTGAGCCGGGACCCGCGAAGCGGGACCCGTGTCGAAGCGCGGTCCTTGGCCATCAGCATGTAGACCGACGGCACCACGAACAGCGTGAACACGGTGCCGATGGCCATGCCGCCGACGAGCACCAGGCCGATCGAGTTCCTGGCCTCGGCGCCGGCGCCGGTGACGAGCGTCAGCGGGAAGTGCCCGGCGATCGTCGCGGCGCTGGTCATCAGCACCGGGCGGAGCCGGGTGAGTGACGCCTCCTGGATTGCGGCCAGCTTGTCGCGGCCGGCGTCCTGGAGCTTGTTGGCGAACTCGACGATCAGGATCCCGTTCTTCGAGATGAGCCCCACCAGCGTCACCAGACCGACCTCGGCGTAGATGTTCATGGTGGTGGTCCAGCCGTCGGTCCAGAACGGCATCTGCGGGTTCGGCATCTTGAGCGAGGTGAACACCAGGGCGCCGAACATCGCGAGTGGCACCGACCCGGTGAGGATCACCATCGGGTCGCGGAACGAGTTGAACTGCACCGACAGCGCGAGAAAGATGAGCACGATCGCGAGCGAGAACGCGGGCAGGAACTTGTTGCCCTCGGTGCGCAGCTGACGCGACTCGCCGGTGTAGTCGACGGTGTAGCCGGGCGGCAGGATCTCCCCCGCCGCCCTCTCGAGCCAGGTCAGGGCCTCGTCGAGGGTGCGGCTGCTGACGCCGGAGAGCTTCACCGCGTTCTGCTGCTGGAAGCGGTTGAGCGAGCGCGGCACGGTACGGTGCTCGATGCGCGCGACGGTGCGCAGCGGGATCAGCTCCCCCCGCGGCCCGCTGATGTAGAGATCGAGAATCTGCTCCGGGTTCAGCCGCTCGCCACGGATCACCTGCGGGATCACCTTGTAGCTGTATCCCGACATGTTGAAGCGGTTGACGTAGTTGCCGCCGAGCGCGGCGGCGACGTCGGTGCCGACTTGCGCCAGATCCAGGCCGAGCGCGGCGACCTTGTCGCGGTCGATGACGAGCTCTGCCTGCGGCTGATCGAACTTCATGTCGATCTGCGGCGGAAAGAAGAAGAGCCCGCTCTCGGCCGCCTTGGCCTGCAATTGCTCGGCGAGCTCGAGCAGGCGCTCGGCGCTCGCGGTCGAGGCGATCACGAACTCGACCGGGAAGTTGCTGCCGCCGGGAAGGGCCGGCGGGGTGACCGCGAAGATCTGGAAGCCGGGGATCTGCGAGAGCTTGCCCTGGATCTCGGGCAGGATCTCGAACACCGTCCGCGTGCGCTCGCCCCACGGCTCGAGCACCATGCCACTGAACCCGTCCGCCCCGAGCGTCGCGCCCGCCGATGGCGGGAGCAGGATCTGGAAGGTGAGCTCGGCCTCCGGGGTGGAGAGGAAGGCCTGCTCCGTGGCGCGGCCGAACAGGCTCTTCTGATCCGTGCTCGCGTTGGCCGGCGCGTTGATGATGCCGAAGATGACGCTCTGGTCCTCTGTCGGCGCGAGCTCCTTCGGCGAGAAGACGAACATCGGCACGGTGAGCACGCTGATCGCGACCCACACCACGTACACTGCGGGGCGTGCGCGCAGCGTCGCCGCCAGCGCGTGCCCGTAGCCGCGGCGCAGCGCGTCGAAGCGGTGGTTCACCCAGCCGGCGAAGCCGCGTTCCTCGGCCGCCGCGTCACCCAGCATCCTCGACGCCATCATCGGTGAGAGCGTGAGCGCGACGATGCCCGAGATGGTCACCGCACCCGCGAGTGTGAGCGCGAACTCCCGAAACAACGCGCCGGTGAGCCCGCCCTGCAGGCCAATCGGGGCGTAGACCGCGGCAAGCGTCACCGTCATCGCGATGACCGGCCCGATCAGCTCGCGCGCGCCGAGCATCGCGGCCTCGATCCTCGAGCGACCCTCGCGGATGTGGCGCTCGACGTTCTCGACCACCACGATCGCGTCGTCGACCACCAATCCCACCGAGAGCACGATCGCGAGCAGCGTGAGCAGATTGAGCGTGAAGCCGAACACCTGCATCAGGAACACGCCGCCGATGAGCGACACCGGAATGGCGAGCACCGGCACCAGCGCCGAGCGCAGCGAGCCGAGAAACAGGAAGATCACCGCGATGACGATCAGCAACGTGTCACCGAGCGTCACCGTGACCTCTCGAATCGCGTTGCTGATGTACTCGGACGCGTCGTATCCGATGTTCGCATCCAATCCCTTGGGCAGGTCGCGCTTGACCGCGTCGAGCTCGACGCGCACACGTTCGACGACGTCGATGGTGTTGGCGTTCGGTAGCGGGAAGATGCCCATGAACACCGCGGTCTGCCCGGAGTAACGGACCTCGGTGTCGTAGTCCTCGGCGCCGAGCTCGATGCGCGCGATGTCGGCGAGGCGCACGATGGCGTCGCCGTCGCGGCGCACGACCAGGCGTTCGAACTCGCGCACCGACTGCAGATCGGTGTTCGCGGTGAGGTTGACCTGCACCAGCGCACCCTTGGTCGAGCCGATGGCGGCGAGGAAGTTGTTGGCGGCGAGCGCTCGACGGACCTCCGAAGGACTGATGCTGAACGCGGCCATGCGCTCGGGGTCGAGCCAGATGCGCATCGCGAAGGTGCGCGCGCCGAGGATCTCCGCCCGTTGCACGCCCTGCAACGCCGCGAGTCGCGGCTGCACCACCCGCGAGAGATAGTCGGTGATCTCGGCCTGGGTGAGGATGTCGGATGCGAAGCTCAGGTACGCGGAGGCGAACTGAGAGTCGGCCGACTGGATGCTGATCGCCGGCAGCTCCGCCTCCGGCGGGAGATCGTTGCGCACCTCGTTGACCTTCGAGGTGATCTCGGCCAGCGCCTTGGTCGGCTCGTAGTTGAGCTCGAGCCGCGCGGTGATCACCGAGAAGCCCTGGAGACTCTTCGACTCGATGTAGTCGATGCCGTCGACCGCTCCGATCGCGCGCTCGAGTGGGGTAGTGACGAAGCCGCGCACCAGCTCGGCGTCGGCACCGATGTAGGCGGTCGAGATCACCACCGCCGCGTTGTCGCTGCGTGGGTACTGGCGAACCGTGAGCGAGTTCCACGCCGCCACGCCCGCGATCACGATCACGAGATTGACGACGATCGCCAGCACCGGCCGGCGGATGAAGATATCGGTGAACGCGTTCATCCCGCCCCTGGCGTCGGCTTGATCTCGACCGGCGGCGCGAGGGTGTTGTCGATGACCACCGACATCCCCGAGCGCAGCTTGAACACACCGTTGGTCACCACCTGGTCGCCCGCGGCGAGGCCCTCGGTCACCGCCACCAGATCGCCCCGTGCGGCTCCGAGGCGCACGAAACGCTGCTGGATCACCAGTCCGTTGGCGCCCGCACCGCTCGCCGGCTCGACCACGAACACCGAGTCCCCATAGGGCGCGTGCAGCACCGCGGTGACGGGAACCACCAACACCTCGCGCTCGGTGGGCAACACCACCTCGACGCGCACGAACATGCCTGCTCGCAGCGCCTCGCGTGCGTTCGGGACCGTCGCCTGCACCTTCACGTTGCGGGTGGCAGCGTCGATCTCGGGGCTCACCGCGTTCACCGTTCCCTCGAACGTGTCGCCTGGGGCGGCGTCGGTGGTGAGGCGCACCGGCGTGCCGACCCCGAGCCGCGGCAGGTCCTGCTGCGGTAGCGCGAACTCGGCGTAGATGGGGTCGAGCGTCTGCAACGTCACCACCGCCTCGCCCTCACGCAGAATCTGCCCGAGGTTGACCTGGCGTAGGCCGAGTCGACCGGAGAACGGGGCGCGAATCGACTTCTTCGCGATCGACGCCCGGATCGCCTCGACCTGCGCCGCAGCCTCCTTGAACTGCGCGTCGGTGGTGTCGAGGTCGGCCTGCGACGCGGTGCGGTTGGCGCGCAGGTTGCGTGTGCGCTCGAGGTTGGTCCGCGCGAGCGCGGCGGCGGCCTCGGCGGCGCGTAGCTGGGCCACCTCGATGGTGGTGTCGAGCTGGACCAGCACCGTGCCTGCCTCGACGAGCTGACCGGACTCGAAGTCGATCCGCACCACCTTGCCCGGCACCTCGGCCGCCACGGTGACCCCGTGCACGGAGGTCAGCGTGCCGATCGCCGACAGCGACTCGCCCCAGCGCTCGGCGCGCACCGCGGCGGCGGTGACCGTCTCCGGCGGCGGCACCATGCTGGCGCCGGCCTCCATCATCGAGCGGAACTGCTCGATCTTGGTGCCGACCAGGGCGCCGGCGATCACGGCGACGATGACGAGTGCGAGTAGGAGCTTCTTCAACATGGACCGAACCGTTACCAGTGGCCACGATTCCATGGCCTTTTGCGGCATCTTGGAGTTGGGGAGCGCGCTGTCCTCGGCATCGGAGCGATGCTGACCGACGGTGTCTGGCCCTCGGCAGGTCGAGCCGGTCCGGCGCGGCGACCGGACGCGTGCCCGGGCGCGAGCTTACATGGGCGACGGCTTGCTCTGCTCCGTGGCAAGACCGCGATCATGGCCCATGGAATGTTTCTCTGATATTTCTCGCCTGTAACGCGTGTGCATCGCGCGGCTCAGTAGCACACCCGGGTGGTGAGCGTGGACGACGCGGCGCCGGGGGAGGCCAGCAACGCCATGGTCCGAGGCAGCGCCTCGAACGTGCATTCGTCGGTGACCACGGCGTCGAGCGCCGGGTCGCCTAGCAAGTCCAGCGCCAGTGCGAGGCGACGGCGGTGCGACCAGCGCGCGCGCCGTGCCCCCGCCACCTGACCGACCTGTGAGGCTCGCAGCGTGAGTCGCCGGGCATGGAACGCCGCGCCCAGTGGTAGCGTGACCTCGCGGCTCCCGAACCAGCTCATCTCCAGCACCGTGGCCTCGAGTCCGGCCAGGCCGAGTGCGGTCACGAGCCCTTCGGGCGCACCGCTCGCATGCACGACCAGGTCGGCCTCCCCCGGCGCGGTGTCGGGCGTGGCGAAGCGCAGGCCCAACGCCCGAGCGACCTCGGCCCGCGCCGGCTCGACGTCGACGAGGGTCACCTCGCACCCGGGTATGCGCCCGGCGAGCCATCCGACCAGGCAGCCGACGGTGCCCGCGCCGACCACCGAGATCCGGTCCCCGACGCGTGGGCCGCCGTCCCAGAGGCCGTTGATCGCGGTCTCGAGATTGGCCGCGAGCACTGCGCGCCCCGGTGGCAGGTCGTCGGGTAGTGGGAGCACCGCGCTCGCCGACACAACGTAACGGGTCTGGTGCGGGTGCAGGCAGAACACCGCGCGACCCCGCAAGGCAGGAGGCCCGTCCTCCACCATCCCGACGCTCGCGTAGCCGTACTTCACCGGCGCGGGGAACTCGCCGCACTGAAACGGTGCGCGCATGCGTTGATGCTCGCTCGGGGGAACCTCGCCGCGAAACACCAGGGTCTCCGTGCCGCGGCTGATGCCGCTCGCGAGCGCGCGCACCTCCACCTCGTCCGCGCCCGGTGTCGGAAGCACCTCGTCCCGGATCTCGCCGCGGCCGGGGGTGGTTACCCAGAACGCGCGCGCGCTCATCGCGCGCCGTCCGTGCCTGCGCTTGCCGCCCCCGGTACCGACGCCCGCGACCGACACCGCGGCGGACCGAGTCGGCGCTGGTGATGCTCGGGTAGGATGGCCGTCGTGGGCACGGGTCGTTCCTTCCAGGGAGTGCGCAGGCCGTGAATACTGCATGGTCGTGCGGCTCAGAGCGAGGTCGATGAGTCGCGCCGAGCCCGCACTGCGGCCATCCTCGACCGGGTCGCGGGGTGCCCAGACGGCGGCGCTGGTCTCGTTGGTGGGTGTGGCGCTGATCGGGCAGCTCGTCGCGCTGTCGCTCGCCCTGGGTGCCGCCTACGTGGTGGTCGCGCTGGTCGCCCACGCGCTCGCCGCCACCGCCCTGCTCGCGCTCGCGCGCGTGCACCTCGCCGAGCGCGCCTTCGGGCCGGCGAACACCGTCACTTTGGCACGCGTCGCGCTGGTCGCGCTGCTGGCCGCGTTGCTGGTGGGGCCACCGGCCCCGGCGGTCGGCTGGCTCGTCGCCGGTACCACGGTGCTGGTCAGTATTCTCGACGGCGTCGACGGCTGGCTGGCGCGGCGCGCAGGTACCGCGAGTGCGTTCGGGGCGCGCTTCGACATGGAGGTGGACGCGGCACTCGTGCTCGTCCTCTCCCTGCTCGCCTGGCATCTCGACAAGGCGGGCGTCTGGGTGCTCGCGAGCGGGCTCACCCGCTATGGCTTCGTGGCTGCCGCCTGGCGCTGGCGCTGGCTTGCGGCGCCACTGCCGCCGAGCCGCCGCCGCCAGACGGTGTGCGTGGCTCAAGTCCTCGCCCTCGGGCTCTGCGTGGTGCCGTTGGTGCCGAGTCCGTGGAGCGATCTCGTCGCCGCGGCGGCACTCGCGGCGCTCGTCGGCTCGTTCGCGGTCGACGTGCGCTGGCTGGCGCGCGCGGCGTCCGCCTCGACGCCCGACGCGACCACTATCGGAGGAGTTTCCCGATGATCGACGACCGACAGCCCGCGGCGGTCATGCGCCGCGTCCCCTGGGTGCGGATGGGCGCTGCGGCCCTCGCCCTGGTGCTCACTGCCCTCACGGCCCTCACCGCCCGCGCCGAGCCCGCTCGATACACGGTCGACCCGGAGCACTTCGTGGTCGCGTTCCTGGTCGACCACATCGGCTACGCCAGGACCCTCGGGTTGTTCCGCGAGGCCTCGGGCTCGTTCACCTTCGACGAGTCGACGGCAACGCTCTCCGACATGCGCATCGTGGTGAGGACGGCGAGCGTGTTCACCAACCACGACAAGCGCGACCGGCACCTGCGCAGCGGTGACTTTCTCGACAGCGAGGCCCATCCCGAGATGACCTTCACCGCCGCCACCGCGCGGCGTGTGGGCGAGCGCGAGTACGCGGTCGAGGGCACGCTCGCGCTGCGCGGCGAGACTCGCCCATTGACACTACGTGCGACGTGGAACAAGAGCGCCCAGTACCCGATCCCGAGCGGCATGCTCGGTGGCAAGCCTTACGTCATGGGCGTCTCGGCGCGCGGCAGCTTCCGCCGCAGCGAGTTCGGCATGACCTACGCCGTCGGCAACGGCTGGGTCGGCGACGAGGTGGAGCTGATCATCGAGCTCGAAGCCCGCCGCGAGTAGATCCGGGGTCGGACCAACTCAGGTCCTTGTTCTTGCTGCGATTTCTCCAGGCTGGCGGGTGCGGTGCGGGTGGTCGGGCGGAAGCCGGCACGGGTGCCGCCGATTTCGCGTGCGATTCCCGGAGCGTCGAAAATCCGAATAATTTCAATAACCTAAGTTGGTCCGACCCCGTAGACGTCACCGGAGGGGGCGGAGGGCGGCATCGCGCGTAGAGTCGCGGCCATCGCGTCGGTGTCGAGCCAGTCGTCGGGGTGGAGGATGTGGCTCTCTCCGGGCGACCAGCGGTAGCGGTAGTCGCCCAGCTCACGCAGGCGATCGATGCAGGCGAGGGCGCTCGCCGGCGCTGCCGGCAGGTACTCGAACGACAGTGCCGGCACCGGGCGTGAGAGCCCCGCCAGCACCTCGGCCTCCAGGCCCTCGACGTCGATCTTCACGAACGCCGGTACCCCGTAGCGGCGGATCAGGGCGTCGAGGGTGGTCACCCGCACCGGCTCCTCGCGCGACCAACGCACGGTGCGGAAGCCCTCGCCGCGCGACACCTCCTCGCTCCATGCTCGCGACAGCGTGCTGACGGTGGGATGGCGCTCGCTCACCAGCAGGGTGCCGACACCACGCCGCGCGCCGAGCGCGACGCGCACGATTCGGACACCCGGGTCTCGACCGAAGAGCCGGTCCAGCACGCAGGCGAAGTCGCGTTGCGGCTCCACTGCCACCACCCGCGCCCCGAGCCGACGCCAGCAGGCTACCCGGTTGCCGGCGTGGGCGCCGATGTCGAAGCACAGCGAGCCGCGGGGCACGAATGGCGCGTAGAGACGTGCCAGGCGCCCGCGCCGCCACGGCATCCCGTGGTACATCGCGAGCGATCGGACCAGACCGAGGGCGCGGGCGAGGCTCATCTCGCGTCCCCGGCGTCGCGCCGGCTCAGAACGGCAGGCCGACGTAATTCTCGGCCAGCGCGGTACGCGCCGCGGTCGACCCGAGCAGGTACTCGAGCTCGGCCACGCGCAGTCGATCGTCGAACGGATCGCTGCCGAGATGCAGCATCGAGGTCATCCACCACGAGAAGCGCTGCGCCTTCCACACGCGAGCGAGCGCGGTGCTCGAATACGTCTCGAGCAGGTCGTCGCGCCCCTGGTGGTAGTGAGCGAGCAGCGCACGCGAGAGGTAGTGGACGTCCGATGCGGCGAGGTTGAGCCCCTTGGCGCCGGTCGGCGGCACGATGTGGGCGGCGTCGCCGGCGAGCAACAGCCGCCCGTGGCGCAGCGGCTCGGCGACGAAGCTGCGCATCGGGGTGATGCTCTTCTCGCGCACCGGGCCCTCGTGCACGAGCGCCGCGTCGATGTCGCCGAGGCGGCGGCGGAGCTCGGCCCAGATCCGGTCGTCCGGCCACGCCGCGATGTCCTCGTCGGTGCGGCACTGCAGGTAGCTGCGCGACACGTTCGGGCCGCGCATGCTGAACAGGGCGAAGCCACGATCGCTGCGGACGTAGACGAGCTCGTCGCTCGGCGGCGGCGCGTCGGCGAGGATACCGAGCCAGGCGAAGGGATAGACCCGCTCGCGCACCACGAGCCGCTCCGGCGGGATGCTCGCGCGACACACACCGTGGAAGCCGTCGCAGCCGGCGACGAAATCGCACGACACCGCCCGCGGCGAGCCGCCATCGGTCCAGCGAACGACGGCGCGCTCCTCCAGGAATCCTTCCACCGCGACGTCGGCGGCCTCGAACACCAGCTCCTGACCCAGCGCGACACGTGCGGCGATGAGATCCTTCACCACCTCGGTCTGCCCGTAGACGGTCACCGCGCCACCGCCGGTGAGCGCGGCGAGGTCGACGTGGTGGCGGCGGCCGCCGACGCTCAGCCAGAACCCGGTGTGGACGAGCCCTTCACGCGCCACGCGCTCACCGACGCCTGCCTGGCGCAGGAGCTCGACGGTTCCCCGCTCCAGCACGCCGGCGCGAATCCGCGCCTCGACGTATGCCCGGTCACGACGCTCGAGCACCACGCAATCGATGCCGCCGGCGTGCAGGAGTTGGGCCAGCAACAACCCAGCTGGCCCCGCCCCGACGACCACCACCGGGACGTGGCGCACGGCTCAGGTCCGAGCTGGCGCGGCGCCGTGGCGCGTCACGCGCGTCACAGCGGATCGACGCTCAGCTCCGCCGCCAGCTTGCCGAGGCGGTCGACGGTGCCGGCGGCGAGCTCGACGCCCTCGCGCCGGCGACGGGTGGCGTTGTCGTGCTCGATCTCGCCGGGGTAGTAGACGCGGTCGAAGCCCTCGGCCGGCGGCGTCGAGCGGAGATACTCGGCGAAGTCGCGCACCTCACGCTTGAACTCGGCGAGATCACGGAACGCGCCGACGTCGAAGGCGGCCATGAAGCAGCCGTCGTTGTGACGCCCGGTCGGCTCGACGCCGAAGCCGAGGCCGGTGAGCACGCCCGAGAGCACCTCGACCATCGCCGACAGGCCATAGCCCTTGTGGCCCTCCGGTCCGCCGAGCGCGAGCACCACGCCGCCGCGATCGTAGTCGTGCGGATCGGTGGTCGGGCGGCCCTGCGCGTCGATCAACCAGCCCTCGGGGATCGGCTGTCCCTTGTCCATCGCGAGCTTGAGCTTGCCCACGGCGCAGGCCGAGGTCGCCATGTCGATGAAGAAGGGGCCGTCGAGGTCCGACGGCACCGCCATGCAGATGGGATTGGTGCCGAGGCGCGGCTCGCGTCCGCCGAAGGGGGCCACCGCCTTGGGGCTGCGGCCGGAATCGGCGGTCATCATGCCGATGAGATCGGCCTCGGCCGCCATCAGCGGGTAGTAGGCGACGCGACCGACGTGGCCCTGACGGAACACCGTGGTCGCCGCCACCCCGTGGCGCCGCGCCTTGTCGATGGTGGTGCGCATCGCGAGCTCCGAGACCACGAAGCCGAAGCCCCAGTTGCCGTCGATGACGGTGGTGGTCGAGGTCTCGCGCACGGTGACGATGGGCGCGCCGGGAACGATGTGCCCCTTGCGGATTCGGCCCACGTAGTCGGGAAGCTGCGCCAGGCCGTGCGAGTCGTGGCCGGCGAGGTTCGCGTCGACCACGTGGTGGGCGACGATGCGCGCTTCCTCGGCGCTGGCTCCGGCGGCCTCGATGACGGCGGCGGCGAAGGCCTCGAGTCGGTCGACGGCGAACGGCATCGGTTGGGTCCTCGGTACTGCGGGCGAGGACGCAATCTAGCAAACCGGCGCCGCGCGCGGTACGCGGCCTCAGTCCGGTCAACGCCGGGCGATCGCGGGCCGAGCGTCGCCGTGGCTCACAGGCAGATTATCGCGGCGCGCCCGGCCCGTATCGGGACCGCGAAGCAGAGCTCGCTGTCGTCACGCCGATCGCATGCGTCGCCGGTCCGGTCGCCGTCGCGGTCGGCCTGATCCGGATTGGCGACGAGCGGACAGTTGTCGGCCGCGTCGTCGACACCGTCGCCGTCGCGGTCGGGGTCGCAAGCGTCGCCGAGTGCGTCGCCGTCGAGGTTCTCCTGCCCGGCGTTGGCGACGAGGGGGCAGTTGTCGAGCTCGTCGACGATGCCATCACCGTCGCGGTCGGGATCGCAGGCATCGCCGAGGGCGTCGCCGTCGAGGTTCTCCTGGCCCGGGTTGGCGACGAGGGGGCAGTTGTCGGCCGCGTCGTCGATGCCGTCGCCGTCGCGGTCCGGATCGCAGGCGTCGCCGATGCCATCGCCGTCGCCGTCGTCCTGCGAGGGATTGTAGGCGTCGGGGCAGTTGTCGCCGGTGCCGATGCCGTCGTCGTCGGGGTCGGGTGCGAGGGTGAGGTCGACGGTGATGCGGCCGAGGTCGGGGCCACCGGCGACCTCGCCGATGCCGATGGTCGAGACGTCGATCCGCACCCGCCGGGTGTTGAACGTGACGTCGGCATCGACCACGTTCTCGGTGGTCAGGCTGACGCCTTCCACGATGTCCCCGGTCTCGTGGCGGACGATTTCCCAACCGGCCGGCGAGGCGAAGCCGGTCTTGAAGTACCCGAGGCTCGTGTGGGCGGGGCCATCACCGCGCACGACCAGCTCGATGCGCGCATGCCGCACCGTGATCGACTCGCCGTCGAGCATCGCCCCGTCCCCGGGAGGCGAGCCGTCTCCGCTGGTGACCACGGCGTCGAACGCGAGCGGCCCGGTGCCGAGCGTCGCCTGGCCGGCCTCCACGATCAGGACCTCGACGTGGGGCTCGGCGGCAACCGCCGGCGCGAGCAGGCCGAGCAGCGCCGCGGCGACGACGCGACCCGCTCGCCTGCGGATGCCGCTCGCCGGTGATTGCGGTAGCCTCGCAGCCGGCCGAGGCCGCCCGACCACCACCGTCGACCGGAGTCTGCGATGACCCTCGAGCGTCTCACCGTCGCCGACTTCGAGCCCTGTGTCGGCCTGCGATTCGCCGTGCTTCATGAAGGCGCCCGAGACCTCTCGCTGGTGCTGGTCGAGGCGCGCGCCACGTCGACGGCGCACGGCCGCGATGCTGGCGACGCGCCCGGGCGCACGCCCTTCGCGCTTCTGTTTCGTGGTCCGAGTAGCCCGGTCCTCGCGCAGGGGATCCGCCGCCTGCGCGCGCCGCCGCCGCTCGGGATGCTCGACCTCTTCCTGGTGCCCGTCGGCCCGAGCGACGGCGCCATGCGCTACGAGGCGGTGTTCGCGTAGCCACCCGAGCGCTCGCCAGAGCCGCGTCGTAATCACCGCGTGGGCTCCGCGCGCCACTCCATCAGCCGGTAGACGCCCTGGTCCTCCACCACGCGGAAGCCGAGCCGCTCGTACCAGCGCCGCGCCGGATTCTCGTGCTCGACGTGGATGCGCACTGCCACGCCGCGCGCTCCGGCCTCCTCCAGAAGCTGCCCGAGCAGCACCGAGCCGATGCCGCGGCCGCGGTGCTCGGTGAGCAGCGCGATGTCGACGATGCGGATCTCGTCGGCGCGCCGGTCGACGTAGAGCCGACCGACCGGCAGGCCGCCGTGCTCGACGACGTCGAAGCGCGCGCCCCCGAAGTGCCTGTGGTAATGCTGGCTCTGCGCGGCGTGCTGCATCCGCAGGAACGCCGCGCGCTCGGCGTCGGACCACGGAACCACCGAGAGCTCCTCGGCCCGGGTCGAGGCGTAGACGGCGAGCAGGAGGTCGTCGTCGGCCGCGGTCACCGGGCGCAGGACGATCGATCCCGCCGTGACGACAGGCTCGACGGCGCTGCGTTCACTGGCCCTCACGAGCGCGACGGGTAGAGCCCGACCAGCGCGATCACGAAGTGCAGGCCGAGGTAGGGCTGCCGGTTCGCGTGCGGCGCACCAGCGCCCGGGCTGTCGCCGGTCGGCTCCAGATCGGTGGCGGGGCCGTAGACCGGACTGCCCGCGGGCGTTTGCGCGAACGCGACGTCGGACGACGGCGTGCCGGTGGTTGCCGGCGTCGTGTAGGCGAGGACCGCGCCATGATCGTGAGCGGGCATCTGCGCCTCGGTGATGGCGACGGAGGAGGCACCGCCCTGCTCGCCGAGCCGGCGCAGGCTCAGCCCCGCTCCATGGCCCGGGTGCATCGGCGCGCGATCGCGCAGGTTCGGCAGCGCGAAGCTCGATTGCCCGTCGCCGCCGTAGGTGGTGCCGACCAGGGAGAAGAGCGCGGTGTTCTGCGCGATCGGCAAGAGCTGCCCGTCGCACGACGCCCAGCCCCGCGGCGCGAAGTCGTAGGGGACGATCCGGATCTCGGCGATGAACGGCTCGGACATCGATGGCGCCTCGGTCGCGGGCTCAGGATCGCGACGGGTAGATGCCGAACAGGGCGATGATGAAGCTCACGCAGAGGAACGGCATCAGATTCGAGTGCGGCTGCGACCCGCCGGTGTTGCCTCCGGTCGCCGCGCTCATGGCGACGTCCGGCGCGGCGGCGCCAGCGGCGAAGATTGCGGTGTCGCCCGTGTTCCCCACGCGTCTTCCACCCGGATCGCCGGCGCCCGCGGGTGCCGTCGTCGCCGAGGGGTGGACGTGGGCCGGCATCTCGTTCGCGGTGAGGGTGACGCTCTCGGCGCCGGACCGCTGGCCGAGTTGACGCGGCGACAGTCCCGATCCCGTCCCCGCGTGCACCGGCAGCCGACCGCGCAGATCCGGCAGCGCGAAGGTGGACTGGCCGTCGCCGCCGTAGATCGTTCCGAGCAGCGAGAACAGTGCGTCGTTCTGCGAGATGGCGACGAGCTGGCCATCACAGAACGCCCAACCCCGCGGCGCGAAGTTGCCCGCGAACATCCGGATCTCGCCGACGAAGGGTTCCGCCATCCTCGGCTCCTCAATTGCGCGACGGGAACACGCCCTGCAGCGCGATGCAGAAGCCGAGCACGAGGAACGGTTGCATGTTCTCGT
The DNA here is from genome assembly GCA_024234875.1 of Ectothiorhodospiraceae bacterium. Classification (GTDB taxonomy): domain Bacteria; phylum Pseudomonadota; class Gammaproteobacteria; order HK1; family HK1; genus JACKNM01. Next base: position 145,376 of record JACKNM010000014.1, read on the forward strand.
GCGCGCCGCCGCCGCCGGCGGACGGATCGCCGCGAAGCGCGACCGGCGTGCCTCCCGACGCGTGGATGCGCACACCGCGTCGGGCCTGCGACGCGGTCACCGCGTCGGTCGGGTCGGTGCGGGTCGCCTGGTCGCCGGACGCCCCCGCGCCGTGTCGATGCGACGGCAACTCGGCCGCGGACAGCGCGTGGCGCTCCGTTCCGGCGCGCTGGCCGAGCGCCACCTCGCTGCCCACGTGCACCGGCACCCGACCACGCAGATCCGGCAGTGCGAACGACGTGCGGCCGTCCCCGCCGTAGGTCGATCCGATGAGCGAGTAGAGCGCTTGATTCTGGTTGATCGGCAGGATCTGCCCGTCGCAGAACGCCCAGCCACGCGGGGCGAAGGTGAACCCGAACATTCTTACCTCGCCGAGGAAGGGCTCCGACATCTCAGCTCGCCTCGAGCAGGGCGAAGGTCGCGCGCAGGCCGCGCGCGCCGGCGGGCTGGAGGTGGAGCTCGAGCGGGTCGAGGGCGGTGTGGACGAGACGGTAGACGCCCTCGCCGGGTCGTGGCCCGCTCGTGAGCTCGAGCCGGACCGCGAACTGCTCCACGCCCGGGCTCGACGGGCCGTCCTCGAGCTCGGCCAGCGTCGCGGGGTGTCGCCCCTGCGGACCCTCGATGACCACCCGGGCGCCGACCAGGTTCTGGAGGCGACGGCGCAGCGTTGCCGGCGGGGCGACGCCGGGTGTCGGCGATGCGATGCCTGCCGCGGCCCGGGTCACGACGGGAAACCAGGCCGCCACCGTGGTCGCGGCGGAGGCGGTGATGAACCGGCGGCGGATCATGGGTGGCCTCGATCGAGTCGGCGCAAACGCTCGCACGCCGAACCATGACAGCGCGCGCGGACGGAGACTGTGTCCGAGGTCAACAATGGCGCCGGGCAATCGGGACTCGCGGCTGGCGGCCGGCTGTGGAACCATGTCGGCTGCTCGGACCGGGCGCGGGTGCGGCTCGACGGTCCGAATCGCTCGCGTAAGGAGGGTGGCGTGCTGATCCTGGTTCTCGGTCTGGCGATCTTCCTCGGGGCGCATTCGGTGTCCATCGTCTCCCGGCCCTGGCGTGACGCGATGGTTGCGCGCCTCGGCGCGGGCGGATGGCGAATGGCCTACACCGTCGTCTCCCTGGCCGGCTTCGCCTTGCTGGTGTACGGCTACGGCGCGGCGCGCGAGGCGCCGGTGGTGTTGTGGTCGCCGCCGGCCTGGGGCCGACACGTCACCTTCTTGTTGATGGTGCCGGTGCTGATCCTGCTCGTCGCCTCGAACCTGCGCGGCCACATTCGCGCGCGGCTGAAACACCCGCTGCTGGTCGGCACCAAGCTCTGGGCGCTCGCGCACCTGCTCGCCAACGGCATGTTGGCCGACCTGGTGCTGTTCGGCGCCTTCCTCGCCTGGGCGGTGCTCGATCGCATCTCGTTCAAGCGCCGCGGGGTCGGGGCGCCCGAGGGCGAGCCGCGGGTCGCGCACGACGCGATCGCGGTGGTGGTCGGGCTCGGGCTCTACGTGGCGTTCGTGCTGTGGCTGCACGGCTGGCTGATCGGCGTGCCGCTGGTGCCGCGCGTCGGGTGATTCGGGAACTGGTTCGTCGCTGCGGGGACTGGCTCGCACGAAGGGCGTACCTGTCCCCGGACCTCGCGGTCGAGAACGTTGTGACGACGAGGTGACGGTGCGATGAAGGCAGTCGAGCTCCGCTCCCGAGACGGTTTCGGCGGCCTGGCGGCGGTCGAGCGCGACCCGCCGCGGCCGGGCCCGCACGACGTGGTGGTGCGCATTCGCGCCGCCAGCCTCAACTTCCGCGATCTCGCGATCGCGCGCGGCACCTACGGCAACTTCCCGCTGCCCATCGTCCCGCTCTCCGACGGCGCCGGCGAGGTGGTCGAGGTGGGTGACGCGGTGACCCGGATTCGGGTCGGCGACCGCGTCTGCCCGCACTACGTGGTCGACTGGCGCAGTGGTCCGCCGAGCGCGGAGGTGGTCGCCCGCCGTCTCGGCGGTCCGCTCGACGGCGTGCTCGCGGAGCTCGCCTGCGTGCCGGAGCACGCCGTGGTGCGCACGCCCGCTCACATGTCCGACGCCGAGGCCTCGACCCTGCCGATCGCCGGGGTCACAGCCTGGCAGGCGCTCTTTGTCCAGGGACGGGTGCAGCCCGGTGACGTGGTGGTGGTCCAGGGCACCGGCGGCGTCTCCACGTTCGCGCTCCAGCTCGCACGCCTCGCCGGCGCCCGGGTCATCGTCACCTCCGGCAGCCCAGAGAAGCTCGAGCGCGCCCGCGCCCTCGGCGCGTGGGCCGGCATCGACTACCGCGCGCACCCCGAATGGCAGCGCGAGGTCGAGCGTCTGACCGACGGACGTGGCGCGAATCACGTCATCGACGTCGTCGGCGGTGCCAACGTCGCGCGCTCGGTGGCGGCGACCTGCATCGGCGGCACGCTGAGCCTGATTGGCTTCCTCGACGCGATGCGCGCCGAGATCGACCTCCCCGAGCTGTTCCGTCGGGTGATCTCGGTGCAGGCGATCTCGGTCGGCAGCCGCGCCGCGTTCGAGGGGCTCGCGGCCGCGTGCGAGGCCGGTGAGCTGCGCCCGGTGGTCGACCGCGTGTTCCCGTTCGCCGAGCACCGGGCCGCGTTCGAGCACATGGCCGCCGGGCGCCATCTCGGCAAGGTCGTCATCGCCATCGACTGATCCACTCGAATCAACGGAGGTCCGACATGAGCCCCACCCCAGCCGAGCGCCAGGCCGAGCTCCTGCGCGACGCCGGTCAGCACCTCGCCGGCGGCGGACTCGGGCTGTTCGTGCTGCCCGACGATCTGAACCTGGTGATCGACCGCGGCGAGGGGGCGCGGGTGTGGTCGGTCGCCGGGCGCGAGTACATCGACTACCACCTGAGCTCCGGCCCGGCGCTGCTCGGGCACGCCCATCCGGCGATCACCGAGGCGGTCGAGGGGCGGCTGTCGAAGGGCACCACGTACTACTTCCTCAACGAGCCCGAGATCGAGCTCGCGCGGCGTCTGGCCGACGCGGTGCCGTGCGGTGACGTCGTCCACTACACCGGCTCCGGCACCGAGGCGACGTTCTACGCCTTGCGCATCGCGCGCGCCCACACCGGGCGCAACAAGGTGCTCAAGTTCGAGGGCGCGTGGCACGGCATGCACGACTACGGCCTGTGGGGCACGGTGCCGAGCGTGCCTTCGAACTATCCACACGCGCGACCCGACTCCGTCGGCGTGCCGGCGGAGACTGGCGAGACGGTGATGGTCACGCCGTTCAACGAGACCGCGCAGGCGGTCGACCTCATCAATCGCCATGCCGACGAGATCGCGGCGGTGATCGTCGAGCCGCTGCAGCGCGTGTTGCTGCCCGAGCCCGGATTCCTCGAGGCGATCCGCGAGGCGACCTTGCGCCACGGCATCGTGTTGATCTTCGACGAGATCGTCACCGGCTTTCGCATCGCCTGGGGCGGCGCGCAGGAGCGCTACGGCGTGATTCCCGACATGGCCTGCTACGGCAAGGCGGTGAGCGGTGGCTTTCCGTTGGCTGCGATCGTCGGCAAGCGCGAGGTGATGTCGGTGCTCGACGCACGCTCGCGTCCGCGCGAGCAGGTGGTGTGGGCGACCAATACGCTGAACGGCAATCCCGTCTGCGCCGCCGCCGGCTGCGCCGCGCTCGACGTGTTGTCCGCGCCCGGCGTCTACGACCAGCTCGACCGTATCGGCAAGCGCCTGCGCGACGGCATCGTCGAGAGCGGACGGCGCCGCGGTCTGCCGATCCAGGCGCCGGGCGAGAACATGGTGTTCGGGGTGCGCTTCACCGAGCGCGAGCCACTGCGCACCTGGCAGGATCTGACCACCGCGGACAAGGATCTCGGCTGGCGCTGGGCGCTCGAGTGCCTGCGCCGCGGCCTGCTGGTCAACCCGAACGAGAAGTTCTACATCTCGATCGCCCACACCGAGGCCGACATCGACCACACGCTCACACTGATCGACGAGGCGTTCGCGGCGATCTGACGAACGGACCGCCGGCGACCGGCGGTCGCGCTCGATGGAGACATGACCATGAAACCGACCATCCTCTCCTGCGCGGTGACCGGTAGTCATCCGACCCGCGCCCACAACGAGACTCTGCCGGTGACGCCGGAGGAGATCGCCGGTGATTGCATCGCGGCGGCGAAGGCCGGTGCGGCGATCTGTCACATCCACGTGCGGGATCCGGAGACCGGCCGCCCGAGCATGTCGCTCGAGTACTATCGCGCGGTGGTCGAGCGCATCCGCGCGAGCGACACCGATCTCATCATCAACCTCACCACCGGTCCGGGCGGGCGCTTCGTGCCGAGTGACGACGAGCCGTCACGCGCCGCGCCCGGGACCACGCTCACCACCGCCGACGTGCGCCTGCGTCACGTCGAGGCGTTGAAGCCCGAGATCTGCAGCCTCGATCTCGACACCATGTGGTCCGGTACCGGCGCGGTGATCAACGCGCCGCGCCAGATCCGCGAGATGGCCGGGCGGATCTACGCCGCCGGCGTGAAGCCGGAGCTCGAGGTCTTCGACAGCGGTGACATCGCGCTCGCCAAGGACCTCATCGCCGACGGCACGCTGCGCGAGCCGGCGCTGTTCCAGATCGTCACCGGCGTGCGCTACGGCTTCGCGACCGGCACCGAGACCATGCTCTACGCCCGCAACCAGCTCCCGCCCGGCGCCGAGTGGGCCGCCTTCGGCGCGAGCCGCATGGCGTTCCCGATGCTCGCGCAGGCCTTCCTCCTCGGCGGCCACTGCCGCATCGGGATGGAGGACGCGGTGTACGTGTCGAAGGGCGTGAAGACCCGCGGCAATCGCGATCTGGTCGACAAGGCGGTGCGCATCATCCGCGATCTCGGGGGCGAGGTGGCGACGGTGAGCGAGGCGCGAGGGATTCTCGGGCTCGGCTGAGGTGGGTGGGCATCCGCCGTGCGGTGGTGCCTGTCGTTTCCGCTGGTCGATGACGGCTACCGCTCGCCCTTTCCTTTTTCCGGTGCGCCCAGATGTCTTGCCGCGACGAGACGTGGCGACCCGGCGCCCTTTCGTCCGACGGACATTTGCGAGACCATGTACGGTCTTTCACGACGATGCCGCCGCCCATGGGTCGGACGGTGGCGAGAACAGAGGTCGGAGCGATGGTGCGTGCAGGACTGATCGGTTGGCGCGGGATGGTCGGCTCGGTGCTGACCGAGCGCATGCGGGCGGAAGGCGATTTCGAGGTGGTCTCGCCCACCTTCTTCTCGACCTCGCAGGCCGGCGGTAAGGGTCCCGACGTCGGCGCCGGCCCGACGGTGGTCGCAGATGCACGCGATCTCGATGCGCTCGGCGAGTGCGACGTGCTGATCTCCTGCCAGGGCGGCGACTACACCAACGACATCCATCCGAAGCTGCGCGCCGCGGGTTGGGACGGCTACTGGATCGACGCCGCCTCGGCGCTGCGTATGAAGGACGACGCGGTGATCATCCTCGACCCGGTCAACCGGGCGGTGATCGACGCGGCCATCACCCGCGGCGTGAAGGACTACATCGGCGGCAACTGCACCGTGAGCCTGATGCTGATGGCGATGGGCGGGTTGTTCCGAGCCGGGCTGGTCGAGTGGATGACCGCCATGACGTATCAGGCCGCTTCCGGTGCCGGTGCGGCCAACATGCGCGAGCTCGTCCAGCAGATGGGTGTCGCCCACGCGGCGGTCGCCGAGCTGCTGGACGACCCGTCGTCGGCCATCCTCGACGTCGACCGCGCGGTGGCGGCGCGACTGCGCTCCGGCGACTTCCCGGTCGAGAGCTTCGGGCATCCGCTCGCCGGCAGCCTGCTGCCGTGGATCGACAAGGACATGGGCGACGGTCAGAGCCGCGAGGAATGGAAGGGCATGGCCGAGACCAACAAGATCCTCGCCAGCGAGGCGCCGATCCCGGTCGACGGCATCTGCGTGCGCATCGGTGCGATGCGCTGCCACAGCCAGGCGCTGACGGTGAAGCTCACGCGCGACGTGCCGCTGGCCGAGATCGAGCGCCTGATCGCCGGCGCCAACGACTGGGTGCGCGTGGTTCCGAACGAGCGCACGCCCTCGCTCGCCGAGCTCACGCCAGCCGCGGTCACCGGCAAGCTCGACATCCCGGTCGGGCGCCTGCGCAAGCTGCCGATGGGTGGCGAGTACCTCGCCGCGTTCACCGTCGGCGACCAGCTCCTGTGGGGCGCCGCCGAGCCGCTGCGCCGGATGCTGCGCATCCTGCTCGAGGCGAGGCCGGTGGGGCTGGCGCGAAGCGCGGCCACCGCTTGAGCGCAATTCGAAGGGGCGTGGTCCGGGGCTCGGGTCGCGCCCCTCGACCGGCTCGGGGCAGCGCCTCGCCTGGTTCGGGGCACGAAGGCGTCGCCCGGGCCCGGAGGGCGCGTGCACCCTGGCCGGACGGGCTCGCGCGATGAGCGCCGATCCGGTCATCCGCTACTTCGGCTGGTCGGCACTCTCGCTCACCGACGGTGACGAGACGCTCTACTTCGACCCCTTCTTCCGTCCGTACTGCGGGGCGCACTGGTTCGATCTCGAGGACTTCGCCGACGCGACGCTGGTCTGCGTGACCCACGGCCACGAGGAGCACTTCCTCGACGTACCGGTGGTGGCGCGGGCAACCGGGGCGACGGTCGTCGGCGATCCGACGGTGACGCGCTTCCTGGCGCGCCGGCGTGGGATCCCGGCCGAGCAGCTGATCACCGCACGCCCGTTCGAGCCGGTGGCGCTACGCGGTCTGACCATCACCACGTTCAACTGGAAGCACCGCGACATCAATCTCTGGAAGGCGTTGTCGAAAGCGGTCTTCCAGGGCAACGCGACCCAGCTCTCGTGGGCGTGGTCGAGCGCCACCCGCGCCCCGTTCTACGCCCCCTACACCGGATTTCACGTGCGACTTCCCAGTGGCAGGACGGTGTTGAACTACAACGAGGGTTTCAACACCAAGATGACCGACGCCGAGATCGCGGACCTCGGTCGTCGCCTGCCTACCGACGTGCTGCTCGCCGGCATGCAGCTCGACTTCGTCGACGACGTGGCGCGTGGCGCCGCCGCGCTCGACCCGGAGGTGGTGCTCCTCTATCCGCCCCACGACAAGTTCCACGCGATGATGGGCGCGACCTCGCGGCCCTGGAGCGAGTTCGCGGCCGCGGTGCGAGCCGCCTGCCCGCGAGCGGAGGTGGTGATCGCCGAGCCCGGCACCACCGTCGCATTGGACGGCACTCCCGTCACTCGGGGTCGGACCAACTCAACCCATTGATTTGGCAGCGGTGCGCCATGGCCACGCCTCGCCGTGGACAGGGCGTGCGCCGTGGACCCGAATTCCGGCGATTGGTGGGCGGGCCGCTCGGGGTCGGACCAACTTAAGTCGTGGATTTTATGGAGGAAGTTCCCTGCCGTGTCCTGCTGTGGGCGCAGGCGTGCGCCACGAATCGGTGGCCGCGGGATTGACGGTCAGGAGTGGAGCCCGGAAAAACCCTCGACATTTCAAAGGCCTGAGTTGGTCCGACCCCAGGGGTTCACCACTCGGCGTCGTAGACGAACCTGAAGCCGTCGCCGTCGCTGACCACCCGCCCCGATGATGGCAGGGGGAAGTGGGCGGTGCAGACCACGGTGTCGGTGTCCGCGTAGCGCTCGAGAAACGCGCGCCGGGTGCGCTTGGCGAGCGCGGCATCCCAGTCCGGCCATGCCGTCCACTCCGGGTACAGGCACTGCACCGGGCAGTGCATGAGATCGCCGCACATCACGCCGGAGGCACCGTTCGAGGCGAGCCGGATGGCGACGTGGTCGGGTGTGTGCCCGGGCGTCGGCTCCAGCCAGACCTCGTCGTCGAGTGCGTGGTCGTTCTCGACCAGCACCGCTCGCCCGGCCTCGACCACCGGCAGCACGCTGTCCTCGAAGGCGTCGCGCGCGAACTTCGGATGTCCCTTCTCCCACGCCTCGTACTCCCGGCGCGAGAACACGTAGCGCGCGTTGGGAAACGTCGGAACCCAGCGTCCGTCGACGAGCCGGGTGTTCCATCCGACGTGGTCGCCGTGCATGTGGGTGCACATCACGAAGTCGATGTCCTCCGGAGCGAGGCCGTGCGCCGCGAGCGCCGCGAGGTAGGTGTCGTCGCTCTTCATGTGCCACCTCGGACGGGTCGGCCGATGCTTGTCGTTGCCGACACAGGTGTCGACCAGGATCGTGTGGTGGCGCGTGCGCACGACGTAGCTCTGCATCGGCAGGACCAGGTGCCCGCTCGCGGGGTCCATCGCGTGCGGCTCGAGCCAGTGGCGGTGCGGTGCCCAGTCCTCCGGTGTGGTGTCGGGAAAGAAGGCCGCCGGATCGAAGGTGGTGTGCAGCTCGAGCGCCCGCAGGATGGTCATGTCACCGAGTCGTCGCCCGTGCATCGGTCGCCTCCAGAGATCCGTTGGGGGAGAGGGCGGCATGTTGGCACGGTGACGTGGCGGGCGCGAGTGCCCCCCGCCGTCGGATCCGGTCAGGCGTCGGACGCAGCGCGGGGAGCGGTCAGGGCGCCCTGGATCAGGTGGATGCCGGCGGCGGCGAGCGCGTCGCGCTGGGCCGGGGTGTCGACGCCGCAGGCGATCATGGTGATCCGTCGACCGCGCGCGAGGTCGGCCAGGCAATGCACCATGGCCGGGTCGTGCTCGAGGACCCTGGTCAGCTTGCGGTCGATCTTGATGGTGTCGACGGGCAACTCGTGCAGGCGCAGCAACGACCCGTGGCCGGTGCCGAAGCGGTCGATGGCGACGCTCGGCCCGGCGGCGGTGACCGCCTCGAGGATGCGGACGGTCATCGCCGGGTCCATCGCCAGAGCCGACTCGGTGAGCTGCAGGACCACGTCCTCCGGCGCGATCCCCGCGTTCCGCGTGGCGCCTATCAGAGCCGGCAGGAAGTCGTCCTGCGCCAGGTGTCGGCCCGAGACGTGGACCGCCACCCGGGTCCGCGGCCCGCTGCTGCTGCGGCGGTGCGACGCGAACGCGGTGCGCCACATCCAGCGCTCGACACGGCTGATGAGGCCGCACTCCTCGGCCACCCCCACCAGCTCCTTGGTGCGTACCAGCCCGATCGTCGGGTGTAGCCACTGCACCAGGCCCTCCACGCCCCAGACGCCGCCGTCACGCAGGTCGACGATCGGGCGCGTGCGCAGCGCCAGCGAGCCCTCGCGGCTCGCGGCGTGCAGGCCCTGCACCAGCCGGGCCTTGCGCTCGACGGAGCGTTGCATCGCGAGGTCGAAGACCGCGTGCTGCTGCCCGCCGCGCGACTTGGCCGCGTACATCGCGACGTCGGCGTTGGCGACCAGGGTGTCGAGGTCGAGGCCGTCGTGGGGATGGCGGGCGATGCCGACGCTCACCCCGAGGGAGACCGGGCCGATGTCGGCGAGCGAGTAGGGCTCCGACAGGGCCGCGATCAGGGCGTCGGCCCTGGCCGCGAGGTCACCGTCCGCCCCGCCGGCCCAGGCCGAGCCGGGAAGCACGAGCATGAACTCGTCACCGCCGATTCGCGCCGCCCCCTCGCCGGTGCCACAGGTCTCGCGAATCCGCGCGGCGACGCGCTTGAGGAGCGTGTCTCCGGCACGATGCCCGAAGGTGTCGTTGACCAGCTTGAAGCCGTCGAGGTCCAGGTAGAGGAGCGCGAACGGCGTGCCCGCGGCGTGCAGGGACTCCAACTGCTCGCGGACGCCGAGCCGGTTGGCGAGCCCGGTGAGCGCGTCGGTGCGGGCGAGCGCGTGCTGACGCAACTCGCGGTGCTTGCGCTCGGTGATGTCGAGCTGGGTGACGATGACCGAGCCGGCGCGCGAGCCGTCGGTCACCGCCCGCACCTCGAGCTGGTACCACCGCTCGCCGGCCGGGGTGCGCAGTCGGAGGTCGGTCTCGTGGCGCCCCTGGCGCGTCGCCAGCTCCGCCAGCGCGTTGGCCTGGCTGGCGCTGTCGAAGAGGTCGTCGATGCGGCGCACCGAGCTCCGGTAGAGCGCATCGAAGCCAGGATTGGCGCTGATCAGGCTGCCGCCGCGCGCGTACATCGAGACCAGCGCGCTACCGTCTCCGGTGATGCCGTCGGTCACCAGCTCCTGTGCCAGCCCCTCGCAGAGCATCGCCAGATGGCCGTCGTCGAGACGCACGCCGGAGAACTGGCACAGCACGTTCTTGACCACCCCGCGCGGGGACAGCTGCCACCACCGCGTGATGGTTCGCCCGCTCTCGAACTCGGCGAGGTAGGAGACCAGGGTGCTGTAGATCGCCTCCGACATGCCGTTGCGGAAGTCGCGCGAGACCAGCTCCGCCTGGCTCTCGGCCTCCCACAGCGCCAGCGCGCTCGGGTTGGCCCAGTGCACCCTGAAGTTGGCGGTGTCGTAGATCCACACCGGGGTGCGCAGGGCGTCGAGGTCGAGCGCGACCGGCGCGACGCCTGGGATCGACGCCGTGCTCGCGAGCGGCGAGAGCGGTTGCTCGATGGCTGACACGGATCGGCTTCCCTGTGGCGCCCGCTTCCCGTCCCGATGCCGGACGGGGCCGGTACGGGGCTGCCGCGGCCACAGCGCGGCGAGCCGGCGTCGCGGTGAACTGCCTTCGGCGATTCGCGGCCAAACCTTAGCTGATTCGGGGCCCGGCGCGGATCCGTGGCGCTCGACTGTCGAGTGTGCCTCAGTCCTGCATCGGCACGAAGGCGACCGCGAGGACCTCGCGCCGGCGGATCCCGCCGCCGGCCTCGCGCGAGAGCAACATCAGATGCTGCGCCCGCCAGGGCGCGCCGATGGGGATCACCAGCCGACCGCCAGGTGCGAGCTGCTCCAGCAGGGCGGGCGGAACCGCGGCGGCGGCGGCGGTGACCAGGATCGCGTCGTACGGCGCGTGCTCCGGCCATCCGAGGTGGCCGTTCCCGGCGCGGACATGGATCTGGTGATGGCCGAGCGCCTGCAGTCGCGCGGCTGCGTCGCGCGCGAGCTCGGGGACCACCTCGACGCTCCAGACCTCCGCGCCGAGGGCGGCGAGCACCGCGGCCTGGTAACCGCAGCCGGTCCCCACCTCCAGCGCCCGGGTGCCGGGCCCGACGTGCGCGAGCGTGGTCATGAGCGCGACGATGAACGGCTGCGAGATGGTCGCCCCGTGACCGATGGGCAACGGCGCGTCGTCCCACGCCTCGGTGCGCAGCTCCGGTGGGACGAAGCGGTCGCGAGGCACTGCCGCCATCGCCCGCTCGACGCCGGGCCCGGGTGCCGCCAGGCCGGTCTCCTCGGCGGTTCGCACGAAGGTCTCGCGAATCGTCCGCAGCATGCGCTCGCGGCCCAGTGCATCGGCGTCTCGGCTCATCGGGGTTGCACCTCCGGGCGGGCTCGGCCGGCAGCGCATCCACGCTATCGCGCCCGAATCGGCCGAGTCTTGGTCCGCGTCAAGCGCGGGCCACGGCAACGACCCTCGACGCCCCGGACGGATTTCGCCGACACTTCGCGATCACAAGCCGTGGCGCGCCGTCGGCGACCGTCTCGGCGCGATCCGTCGATTGGCTGGCAGGTGGATCATTCGCACCCGACCTTCGAGCAGCCCCCGGGCCGCGGTCATCCAGGCTCTGCTCCGGGCGGGCGCGTTCCCGGACTACCCGGCCCGCGTGGCGCTCGCGCCGTGGCTCGGGCGCCTGCTCGGCACGGCCACGCCACGCCGCCGACGGATTGCCGCGGTGAACCTCGCGCTGTGTTTCCCGGAGCTCGACGCGGCGGCCCGTGACGCGCTGCTCGCGCGCCATCTGCGCGCCGTCGGCCTGGCCGCACTGGAGACCGCGGCCGCCTGGACGCGGCCCCGCGAGCGGCTGTCCCCACTCGCGGCGACGCACGGGCTGGAGCATCTCGATGCCGGGCTCGCGGCCGGTCGGGGCGTGCTGGTGGTGAGCGCTCACTTCCTCTCCATGGAGATGGGGCTGCGGCTCGCCTCCGAGCTTCGCCCGGCTTGCGCGGTCTATCGACCCCACAACGACCCCGCGGTCGACCGGCTGATTCGCGCCGGCCGTGAGCGGGCCGCGGTGCATCTCATCGACCGCTCCGATCTGCGGGCGATGGTGCGGGCGCTGCGCGAGAACCGTCTCTTGTGGTACCCGCCCGACCAGGACTACGGGCCGCGGCACAGCGTGTTCGCGCCCTTCTTCGGTCGCCCGGCCGCCACCATCACCGCGACGTCGCGCCTCGCCCGCCTCTCCGGGGCCGCGGTGGTCCCGCTCTACACCCACTGGCGACCGGGAACCGAGGGTTACGAGATCGTCGCCCTGCCACCGCTCGCGGACTTCCCGAGCGGGGACGACGTCGCCGACGCCACGCGCCTCAACCAGATCCTCGAGGACCAGATTCGTCGCGACCCGGCCCAGTACCTGTGGGTTCACCGGCGGTTCAAGACCCGTCCGGCCGGTGCGGTCGATCCGTACGCCGCCGCCGGGGCAGGAAAGCCGCAGTGAGGACTTACTACGGCGAGAGCTTTCGAGGTGTGGTCATGCCGAGGGTCGCGCCTTGAGTCGGTGGAGCCAGTCCCTCGCCGGTGACGCGACCATCCGCCGCATCCTGGTGGTGAAGTGGAGCGCGATGGGCGACGTCGTCATCGCCACCGCCGCCATCGAGGACCTCGCGCGCTGCTTCCCGGCTGCAGAGCTGACCCTGAGCACCCTCCCACCCTGGGCCCGGCTGTTCGAGGCCGATCCGCGAATCGCCCGGACCCTGGCCCTCGACACCCGCGGGCCGCGGGCCATGACCGCGCGCCTGGAATGGGTCCGCGCGGTTCGCAGCGGTGGCTTCGACCTCGCCGTCGATCTGCAGTCCAGCGACCACACCGCCGGCCTGCTCGCCGTCGCGCAGGCGTGCGGTGCCCGCATCCGCCATCGCGTCGGCTTCCATCGTCGCCTGCCCTACGACATCGCCCCCGCTCCCCCGCCGCCACCGGTCCACGCCCACGCCTATGCCCGCGCCGCGCTCGCGGCGGCCGGCGTCCCCGGCGTCGCGACGCGCCCGGTGCTGCACGTGCCCGCGGCGCGCCGCGAGGCGGTGGCCGCGATGCGCCGCGAGGTGGGACTGGCCGACGGCGAGTACGCGGTGCTCTTTCCGGGTTCCCAGGCCGCCGGGCACCTGAAGCGCTGGGGCACCGACCGCTATGCCGCGCTCGCCCGCCGCCTGGTCGCGGCCGGCCGGGTCGCGCGGGTGGCCTTGATCGGTGGGCCGGACGAGCGCGAGGCGTGCGCCGCGATCGCCGAGTCCGCGGGCAACGCCGTCGTCGATCTCTGCGGCCGCACCCAGCTCCTCGACGTGGTGGCGCTGGCGGAGTCGGCCCGATTCGCGGTTGGCAACGACACCGGCACCGCCCACCTCGCCAGCGCCGCCGGCCGACCGATGGTGGTGGTGTGCGGCCCGACCGACCCGCGCCGCGTGCGCCCGCTCGGCGAGACGGTGCGCACCGTCCAGGCGGACCTGCCGTGCATCAACTGCTACCGCAAGACCTGCGCCCACCACGCGTGCATGCGCCTGGTCACCCCCGACGACGTGTTGGAAGCGCTCGACCTCGGCTGACCCGGGGACTGGCTCGCGCGCGAGCGCGTGCCCGTCCCCAATCCCCGAGGCCGCATTCCGTGGGGGACAGGCACCGCCTGCGGCGGAGCCCGTCCCCGGGCTCTCAGCCGGTATCGGCGCTCAGCCCGGCGGCCTCGATCCCCGCCACCGCGCATGCCTCGTCCTTGTCCGACCGGTCACCGCTGATGCCGACCGCGCCGATCACCCTGCCCGCGCCGTCCCGGATCAGCACTCCACCGGGTGCCGGCACCAGTCGGCCGCCGGAGGCCGCCGCCAGCGCGGTGAAGAACTGCGCGCTGTCCTTCGCCCGATTGGCCAGGGTGCGCGATCCGAAGCCCATGCCGAGCGCCCCCCAGGCCTTACCGAAGGCGATGTCGAAGCGCAGTATCCCGGTGCCGTCCTCGCGGGCGAAGCACTTCAGATGCCCACCGGCGTCCAGCACCGACACCGCCAGTGGCTCCAACGCCATCTCCCGACCGGTGGCGAGGGCGACGTCGACGATGGTGCGTGCGGCCTCGAGCGTGAGCTCACTCATGGTGGTTCTCCCCGTGGTCTCGAAATCGATACGCAGGCGCGATCGCCACGCCTCATCCGGAGCCCTGCATCGGCCCCAGCAGGCCGCTCTGCGCGACCCCGTCGAACACGTACTGCACCGCGAGCGCCGCGAGCAGCACGCCGAACACGCGGCTCACCACGTGCAGGCCGGTGACCCCGAGCACGCGCTGGATCTGGCTGGCGCCGAGGCAGGCGAGCAGCGCGACGAGCAACACCGCGGCGAGGGCGGCCAGGATCGCCGCCTCGCGCGCGAGATCGCCACCGGCGTCGGCCATGAGGAGGATCGCCGCGCCCATCGCCCCGGGGCCCGCGATCAGCGGCGTCGCGAGCGGGAACACCGCGACGTCGCTGCGCCGGTGCGCCTCCTCGGTCTCGTCGGCGGTGGTGCCGGTGCCACCCGAGGGCCGCGCGAAGACCATGTCGATCGCGATCAGCAGGAGCAGCACGCCGCCGGCGGTGCGGAGCGCGGCCAGCGAGATGCCGAGCCGCCCGAGCAGCCACTGCCCGCAGAGCGCGAAGGTGAGCAGGACGATGCCGGCGATGGCGACGCCGCGCAGCGCCGTGCGCCGCCGCTCCGCGGCGCGGGAGCCGACGGTGAGGGCGGCGAAGATCGGCGCGATGTCGAGCGGGCCGACGGTCGCGAAGAAGGTGGCGAAGGCGACGACGAAGGCGTCGATCACGACGCGCCCACCGGCGCCTGACCGACGCCCGCCTCGGCCCTCGGCATCAGCCGGCCTCCGGCTCGCGCGCCTCGACGTCGCGGCTGCGCTGTTGACGCGGTGCCCCAGTCGGCATCAGGCGCTCGCCGTGGGCCTCGAAGCGAAAGTGCTCGTAGACCTTGGCGTACTTGAGGAACGCGTAGAAGCCCATCACCACCGAGGCGATGAAGCCGGCCCAGCCGTCGCGGAACCCGCGCTTGAGCACGTAGCTGCGGAAGAAGAACCACGGTGGATAGAGCACCATCGCCCACGGGCTCCCGCGCCGACCGCGGGCGACCTTGTCGCGCACCAGGCCGGTCGAGTAGGCGTTCACCTTGTCGACCTTGGTGTGGATGTCCTTCTCGCCGAAGTGGAAGAACGGCGCGCGCAGGGGTTGCACCGGGCCGTCGACCTCGGGCGCCGCGTGCACCGGCATCTCGCTCAGCGCGCCACGGCGGCGGTCGAACAGGCGCAGATACCGGTTCCAGCGCACGCCCGGGTCGCTCATCTTCCAGAACACCTGCTCCTGGCGCGGGATGGCGTAGCCGGCAGCGCTCGGACCGCTGGCCAGCAGCGCTCGGATCTCGGCCGCCAGCGGCGCGGACACCATCTCGTCGGCGTCGAGCAGGAGCACCCAGTCGTTCGCCGCCTGCTCGATCGCGAGCTGCTTCTGCCGTCCGTAGCCGAGGAAGCGATGCTGCACGAAACGCGCGCCGTGGCGCGCCGCGATGTCGCGGGTGGCGTCGGTGCTGAAGGAGTCGAGCACCAGGCGCTCGTCGGCGAAGGCGACGCTCGCCAGGCATGCGTCGAGCGTGTCGGCGTTGTTGAAGGTGGTGACGACGGCGGACAGCTTGGTCATCTGGACGGGCTCGGGCGATCGCGTGCCGCCGGGGGACGACGCGCGCAACCGGTCGCGTAGTATACGCACCCCACCAGTCGGCGCGGGACGCGCGGGACACGAGGCAGCGGCGCGCATGAAGATCACCCAGATCATGCTCAGCAAGGGCTTCGGCGGCGGCGAGCGCTACTTCCTCGACCTTTGTCTGGCGCTCGCCGCGCGCGGCCACCAGGTGCAGGCGGTGTGCCACCGTCGCTTCGAGCGCATCGGTGACCTGAAGGGGCAGCGCGGCATCGAGGTCGCCGCGGTCGACGCGCTCGGCATGTGGGACGTGCGCTCGGTGCGCCAGATGGCGGCGGCGGCGGCGGAGTTCGCGCCGGCGGTGATGCACTCGCACATGGCGCGCGGCGCGTGGGCGGGCGGGAAGATGGGCGGGCGCGCGGGCGCGCCACTCGTCGCCACCACCCACAACTACGTGGACCTCAAGTACTACGGCGGGGTGCACACCTTCATCGCCACCACCCACGATCAGGCGGTCTACCTCGCCGACAATCGCGTCGCCGCCGATCGGATCGTCGAGATCCCGAACTTCTCGTCCTTCGCGCCGGTCGCCGCCGCGGTGCGGCCGGGCGACCCGGCCCGGTTCGTCGCCTTCGGGCGGTTCGTGACCAAGAAGGGGTTCGACGTGCTGCTGCGCGCCCTGCGCAAGGTGTGCGACGCCGGTGTCGACGCGCGCCTCGCGCTCGGGGGATCCGGGCCCGAGGCGGCGGCGCTGGAGTCCCTGGCGCGCGAGCTCGGGGTGTGGGAACGCGTGCGTTTCGCCGGTTGGGTGCACGACGTCGCGGCCTTCCTGCGCGAGGGGGAGGTGTTCGTGCTGCCGTCGCTCGACGAGCCGTTCGGGATCGTGATGCTGGAGGCGATGGCGAGCGGCCGGGCCATCGTCACCAGCCGCAGCCAGGGACCGAGCGAGGTGCTCGACGATGCCACCTGCTGGTTCGCCGAGCTCGGTGACGCCGACACCCTGGCCCGGGCGATGATCGAGGCCGCGCGCGATCCAGACGCGGCCGAGTCGCGCGCGACGGCGGCGCTCGCGCGCTACGTCGGGCGCTACCACGAGGACGTGGTGGTCCCGCGCATCGAGGCCGTCTACGCGTCGGTCGTCGATGCGAGCCCCGGCCCCGACCCGGCCCGGCGCCGTCTGCACACGGTGCTGCCGGGGCTGCGGCGGCGCTAGGCCGAGCGCCCGGGCGGATCCCGGTCCCGGAGGCGTCGCGGTCGGCGCTGGACGTGGCCCGTCCTCGGGCTCACGATCGGCTTCCATCCTGGCGCCGAGCCGGCGCTGGAGCATGCCCATGGGCGGATCCGTCGAGCCCGGGCCGTCGCGTCGGCCCCCCCGTGTCGCCATCGTCTACCCCGGTGACCGACGAGTCCGGGACCAGGCCACGCGCGAGAGCAATCGCTTCGCCGACCTGGCTCGCGCCCTCGCCGACCGCGGTCTCGACCCCGAGCCGGCGGTCTACCACGACGATCTGCGCGACGAGGTGCTGGCGCAGCTACTCGAGGTGGATGCGGCGCTGGTCTGGGTGAACCCGATCGAGGGCGGCCGCGATCGCAGCGTGCTCGACGCCTTGTTGCGCGAGGTGGCCGCGGCGGGGGTCTACGTGAGTGCCCACCCCGACGTCGTCCTCGCGATGGGCACCAAGGCCGTGCTCTACCGCACCCGGACACTCGGGTGGGGCAGCGACACCCGCCTCTACCCCAATCTCGCCGACCTCGTCGGCGCGCTGCCGTCGCTCCTCGACGCCGGCCAGACGCGGGTTCTCAAGCAGGTCCGCGGCAACGGCGGCGACGGGGTCTGGCAGGTGGCTCGGGCGGCCGACGCCCGCGACTCGTCCGTGACGTTGCGGCACGCGAAGCGCGGCTGCGTGCAGGAGACGGTCTCGTGGCAGGCGTTCCTGTCGCGCATGGAGCCGTATTTCCGCGGTGGCGGCTGCATCGTCGACCAGCCCTACCAGCACCGGCTCGCCGAGGGCATGGCGCGCTGCTACCTGGTCCACGATCGCATCGCCGGCTTCGGCTGGCAGGCGGTGAACGCGCTCTATCCGGCGCCGCCCGGAGCGCCCCCCGAGGCCGCGCCGCCGCCTGGTCCGAGGATCTACCACCCGCCGACGAAGGCCGAGCTCCAGGGTCTGAGACGTCGGGTCGAGGACGCCTGGGTGCCGGAGATGCAGGCGCTGCTCGGAATCGAGCGCGAGGATCTGCCGGTGATCTGGGACTGCGACTTCCTGCTCGGGCCCCGGGACGCGAGCGGCGACGACACCTGGGTGCTGTGCGAGATCAACGTGAGCAGCGTCGCCCCGTTCCCGGACTCCGCCGTCGCACCGATGGTCGACGCGGTCGCGAGCCGGCTCGGTCGGCGCTGAGGCGGCAGCGGCGCCAGCGGGCGCGCGCTCGCCGACCCTCATCGCCGGCCTTCGTGAATGCCGACCGCTGCACAGTCCGCCACCACTGACGCCGGTATAAGTCCTCGACGCAGCCGCAAGGAGTGCGAACGATGGAGCCGTGTCGTCTTCTCCCGGGTCTGGTGCTGCTGGTCGCCAGCACCGCGGCGCTCGCGGTCGGCGTCCCCAACGTCGCCCGCACCCCCGGCGAGCTGCTGAGCGGCCCGAACGCGCCCGAGGCCGGTCGCACGCCGGTGATCGCCTACCACGGCGGAATGCTCTTCACCTTCCCGGAGGCTCCGGGTAGCCCGCCGGGCGACTACCAGGTCCGGGTCTGGGACGTCTCCGACCCGACCGACCCCGCCGTCACCCAGGTCATCGGACCCACGCGCCACGGCTTCATGGCCCACGGGTTCATCAAGCACGGTGACCGGCTGAACTCCGGATATACCCTCACCGTCGAGCCCGACGGCACCGCGGTCGAGGCCGACGAGGTGCCCTTTCGCATGCTCGGGTGGACCCACGGCGGGATGAGCGTGCCGTGGGGGGTGACCAACTTCTGGTCGTACGGCGACACCAGCGAGCCAGCAGAGCTCTATCTCGACCGTCAGTGGGGCCAGGCGCCGAACGCCACCTTCGACCCGGTGGGTGACACCGGCGTCATCGGCCATCCCTTCGTGCTCGGTCGCTACCTCTTCTACGCATCCGATCAGAGCCGCACCGGCATCGCCAGCTACGACGTGAGCGATCCCGCGAACCCGGTGTTGCTCGACGTGCTCACCGCCGGCAGCGTCGGTGGTTACTGGCCGGATCCGTTCGGTCTCAACGGCCGGCTCTACTTCTTCTTCCCGCACGACAACCCCGAGGGTGGCTTCCAGGTGGTCGACGCCACCGACCCGACCGATCTGCGTCTGGTCGCCGACATCACTCTCGAGGGAAAGCTCAACTACGCCCAGTTCCAGGACGAGTTCGCGTTCTCCGAGCGCTACAAGATCGACATGCGTACATTCGACGTGGTGCTGACGCTCGACCAGGACGCCGACCACCGCGTCGGCGAGCGCATCGACACCAGTCAGTTCAACCTGCCGCTCGGAAATCTCCTGGTGACCGGGGGCATCTACACCTCCGGCACCTGCACCGTGCCGGGCTTCGCCTCCACCCACTGCGGCACCGGGATGTCGATCTGGGCGCACCAGGCCGAGCCCGATACCCGTGGCCCCTTCGTCGGTTTTCACGCGCCGGCCGACGGCGAGACCGGCTACCCGGTGACCCACCCGATCCAGGTGCTGATCCACGAGACGTTGCGCTCGGAGACCATCAACGCCGACACCGTGCGCGTGCGTCCGGTGGTGAACGGGGTGCCCGGCGCGCCGATCGCCACCGAGCTCTGGTTCTCGTCGAACGACATCCTCTCCATCGTGCCGATGTCGCCGCTCGCCGCGGACACCACCTATCGCGTCGAGCTGGTCGAGAACGGCATCCGCGATGCGATGGGCAACGGCATGCAGCCGTATGCATTCGAGTTCTCGACCGGCAACACCGTCGCCGGCACCAACGCGCGTCCGGTGATCGACGCTCTCGACGCGAGCCCACGACCGGTTGCACCGGGGCAGTCGGTGGCCATCGTCGTCACCGCGTCCGACCCCGACGACGACGCCCTCGAGTACCGCTTCGACCTCGGTGACGGCTCGCCGCTGACCGCCTGGGGCAGCGCGTCGAGCGTGAATCACGTCTACGCCGAGCCCGGTCACTACACGGTGAGTGCCCAGGCTCGCGACCCCGCCCTCGCGCTCGCCACCGCCACGACTGGGGTCACCGTGCTCGTGCCGAGCGCGGACGCGAGCGGCCCCGCCAGCGCGCAGATGGCACATCGACCGGCCGCCGGCGGCGCCGGCGAGATCTGGGTCGTGAACCCCGACACGAGCACGGTGAGCGTGGTCGACGCCGCGACCCGCGAGGTGCTCGCCGAGCACCGGGTCTGCGCCGATCCGCGGGCGGTCGCCATCGACGCCGGAGGCAACGCCTGGATCACCTGCCACGACGCGGACGAGATCGCGGTGCTCGCGCCGGACGGCCGCCGGCTCGCGACCATCGGCACCGGCTACGGTAGCGCGCCGATGGACGTGGTCGTCGCCCCGGGTGGCGGTCGTGCGCTGGTCACGCTGCACGGCTCGGGCGAGCTCGTGCTCATCGACACCGGCACCCGCGCCGAGCTCGATCGCATCGCTCTCGGCCCGACGCCGAAGGCGATCGCGATGACCGCCGACGGCGCCCGCGCGCTGGTGACGCGCTTCGTCTCCGGCCCGACCGAGGGCGAGGTCTGGGACGTCGCGGTCGGCGCCTCGAGCCTCGCGCTCACCCGCACCGTCGCGCTGCCGGCGCAGTGGGGCACCGACGAGCGCTTCGACGGCCGTGGGGTCCCGAACTACGTCGCGGACATCGCGATCGCCCGCGATGGCGCGCGCGCCTGGGTGGTGGCGAAGAAGGACAACACGACGCGCGGGCTCTACGCGAGCGGCGACGATCTCGACCAGGACAACACCGTGCGCGCGATGGTGATGCAGATCGACCTCGCCACCGGCGTCGAGCTGCAGGCGCTACGCCGCGACCTCGACAACAGCGAGCAACCGACCGCGATCGCATTCTCGCCGCTCGGCGACTACGCGTTCGTCGCGTTGCAGGGCGGAAATGCCGTCTTGGTGCTGGATGCGCTGAAGATCGAGGCCGGTTTCTCGGGGGCCTCCAGCGTGGTCTCGCGCGTCGGCGTGGGCGCGGCACCGCAGTCGTTGTTACTGCTCGACTCGGATGCCGCCCCGCGGCTCTGGGCCCACGACTTCCTCGGCCGCAGCGCGACGGTGATCGACCTCGACCCGCTGCTCGCGACGGGCGCGCCGACCTTCCCCACCGCGTCGATCGCGCTGGTCGGGCGCGAGACCCTGCCGGAGTCGGTGCTGCGCGGGAAGCGCATCTTCTATCACGCCGCCGATCCGCGCATGAGCGGCGAGGGCTATCTCGGCTGCGCGAGTTGCCATGTCGACGGTGGCCACGACGGGCGCACCTGGGACTTCACCGGTCGCGGCGAGGGCATGCGCAACACCACCACGCTGCGCGGGCGCGCCGGCATGGGCCACGGGCTCGTGCACTGGAGCGCGAACTTCGACGAGATCCAGGACTTCGAGCACGACATCCGCGGCCCCTTCGGGGGCAGCGGCTTCCTCACCGATCAGCAATTCGCGGCGGCGAGCACCCCGCTCGGCCCGCCGAAGGCGGGGATGAGCGCGGCGCTCGACGATCTCGCGGCCTACGTCGCGTCACTGGATCTCGCGACGATCCCGCGCTCCCCGCATCGCCAGGCCGACGGCGCTCTCACCGCCGCCGCCGCGCGCGGCGCGGCGGTCTTCGCGGCGGCCGGCTGCGCGACCTGTCATGGTGGCGCCGAGGGCACCGTGAGCACCGGCCTCACCCCGGATCTGCGCGACGTCGGCAGTGTCGGGACCCGCTCCGGCGGGCGTCTCGGCGGCGCGCTGGCGGGCATCGACGTGCCGACCCTGCACGGGGTGTGGAGCACCGCGCCCTACCTGCACAACGGCGAGGCGACGACGCTGGAAGCGGTGTTCGCGGCAACCGGTGCGGAGGTCGCGCAGGCCGAGGACGCGAGCCTCGCCGGATCGCACGAGGTGCGCACGAGCGACCACTGGTCGCTCACCCAGCGCGCCGTGGTGCGCGAGGGGCGCTTCGTCCACCTCGGCCACGGCGGCTCGGCGACCTTCGCCCACACCGCGCCCGTCGCCGGCAGCGCGCGACTCGTGCTGCGCTACCACGCGAACTACACCGGCAGCACCATCACCCTCACCGTCAACGGTGTGAGCCAGAGCGTCGCGGTCCCGGCGACGCTGCTCGGCGACTGGCCCTATCGGGCCTGGGGCGAGCACGCGGTGGACGTCGACCTGGTCGTCGGCACGAACACCATCGCGGTGCGCTTCGACGCCGGCGTCTCCTTCGCGCTCGACGAGATCGCGCTCGCCGACACCGCGCAAAAGCGCGCGGCCGCGAGCCCACATCGGTCGGTGCTGGATCTCGGCGCCGGCGACCGTGCCGACCTCCTCGCCTACCTCCGCGAGCTCGATGCGCGCCCGCCGGGCGGTCTCGCCATCGCCATCGCCGCGCCGGCCGACGGTGCGGATGCGACGGCGCCGCTCGCGGTGTCCGGGACCTCCTCGGGCGGCGAGACCGATCAGGTGCTGGTCAGCATCGGCAACCGCCCCTTCGTGCCCGCGACCGGCAAGGCGAGCTGGCAGGCGAGCCTGTCGACCGCCGAGCTCGCCCCCGGTTGGCACACCGTGAGCGCGCGGTTGGTGGACGGCGCCACCGGCACCTGGACCGAGACCCAACGGCAGGTGCGCATCGCCGCCGACGCCGGCTGTGCCGGGATCGACACCGACGGTGACGGGCTCCCCGACGCCTGCGATCCGGACGATGACGGCGACGGCATGCCCGACACGTTCGAGGACATCCATGATCTCGACCGCCTCGACGCCGCCGATGCCGCGCTCGACCCGGACGGCGACGGGCGATCGAACCTCCGCGAGTATCGTGACGGGACCGACCCGAGGGTGGCCGACGAGGCGCCGGTCGACGGGCAGGTCGAGCGGCTGCTGATCATCATCTACGACCTGCTGCTCGACGACTGACGCGGCCGGCGGTCGCGCCGCCGAATCTCCGGCCGCCCCCGAGGAGCCACGCCGGACGAGGCGACGTCGCGAAATCCGCGGTTTCCAGCCGGCACCGCTTGCCGCAGAATCGCTCGCGCAATGCGAGACGAGAGCGGAGGCGGCACATGAACGGCAGGCGCGTCGCGCTGATTACCGGGGGCTCGCGCGGCATCGGGGCGGCGACCGCGCGCAGGCTCGCGACCGACGGCTTCGCAGTCGCCATCAACTACCGTGAGCGCGACGACGCGGCCGCGGCGCTCGCCGCCGACATCGCCAGTGGCGGCGGGGTCGCGATCACCGTCGGCGGCGACGTCGCGAGCGAGCCCGACGTGATGCGCATGTTCGCCGAGGTCGACGACCGGCTCGGCCCGGTCACCGCCGTGGTCAACAGCGCCGGCATCAGCGGCAACAAGAGCGCGGTGGCACGTTTTCGCGGCGACGTGCTGCAGCGCCTGCTCGCGGTCAACGTCCTGGGGACGATGCTCTGCTGCCGCGAGGCGGTGCGTCGGATGTCGATCGCCCACGGCGGGGCGGGCGGCGCGATCGTCAACGTGTCGTCGATGGCCTCGACCATCGGCGGTCGGCCCGGCGCCAGCGACTACGGTGCCTCCAAGGCCGCCGTCGACGCCTTCACCGTCGGCCTGGCCAAGGAGGTCGCCGACGAGGGCGTGCGCGTGAACGCGATCCGCCCCGGCATGGTGATCACCGACATGACCGACGAGCAGCGCAGCGACCCCGATCGCTTCGCCGTTCTCTGCGCCACCATCCCGATGAATCGCATGGCGACGGCGGAGGAGATTGCGGACCCCATCGCCTGGCTCCTCTCCGACGCCGCGAGCTTCATCACCGGCGCCTGTGTCGACGCGTCCGGCGGTGGCTTCGTGGTGGGACAGCGGCAGAAGGTGTGAGTCGCGCCGGCGGCCCCGCGCCCCGGCCGGCTCGCGAGGGCGAGCCGTGAAACGCCTCGCGATCCTCGCGATCGTCGCCGTCTTCGTCGCCGCGTTGGTGGTCCTGCACGCCGAGCTCGCGCGGGTCCATCTCGCCGACGTGACGGCGGCGTTCCGCGCCATTCCGGCCTCCGCGTTCGCGCTCGCGTTCGCACTCACGGTGGCGAGCTACCTGGTGCTCACCGGGTACGACGTTCTCGCGCTGCGCTACGTCGGCCGCCCTCTCCCGTACCCACGGGTCGCCGCGGCCTCGTTCATCGCCTATGCGGTCGGGCACAACCTCGGTCTCGCGATGCTCACCGGCGGCTCGGTTCGTTATCGTCTGTACTCGCGCGCGGGGCTCTCCGCGCTCGAGGTTGGCAAGGTGGTGGCCGCGTGCACGCTGACCTTCGGGCTCGGCGTCGCAGCGGTGCTCGCCCTCGTCGCCGTGCTCGCGCCGGAGGATCTGACCGCGGTGGTCGGCCTCGGACCGGCTCTGGCTCGCGGCATCGGCCTTGCCGGGCTGGGTGTCCTCGCCGCCTACCTGGTCTGGAACACGGTGCGGCGCGCGCCGGTCGAGATTCGCGGCGTTCGGGTGCCGCTGCCCGGGCTCGGCATGACCCTTGCGCAGCTGGTGCTCGCGGCGGCGGACATGGCGCTGGCGAGCGCGGTGCTCTACGTGCTGCTCCCCAGTGGCACCGACATCTCGTTCGCCAGCTTTCTCGGCCTCTATGTCGTCGCCCTGGTGGCCGCCATCGCGAGCCACGTTCCGGGTGGCCTCGGCGTGTTCGAGGCGGTGATGGTGGCGGCAGCCCCCGGCGTCGCGGCCGATACGCTGCTCGCGAGCATCCTCGCCTATCGCGTGCTCTATTACCTCGCGCCACTCGCGGTCGCCGCGGCAATCCTCGCCGCCCACGAGCTCGCCGCCCAGGCGGCGGCGCTGAGGCACCTCGCTCGACGCGGGGCCGACATGCTCGCCGGTGTCGCGCCGCGCGCGCTCGGCGCGATGGTGTTCGCCAGCGGCGCGATTCTGGTGCTCTCGGGCGCCACGCCGCCGCTCGCGGATCGGGTTCGGGTGCTCGCGCCGCTCGTGCCGATCGGGCTACTCGAGGCCTCGCACATGGTGGCGAGCGTCGCCGGGCTCGGTCTGCTGGTCCTGGCGCGCGGGCTGCTCCTGCGTCTCGACGCCGCCTGGGGTCTGACCGTGGTGCTGATGCTGGTGGGCGCGGTCGCCTCGATCGCGAAGGGCCTCGACTGGGAGGAGGCGACCATCGTCGGCGTGGTGCTGGTGGCGCTGGTCAGCGGGCGGCGCGAGTTCTACCGCAAGGCGGCCCTCGGTCGGCTGCAGCTCGGTGCCGGCTGGATCGGTGCGGTGGCCCTGGTCCTGATCGGCTGCGCCTGGCTCGGGGTCTTCAGCTACAAGCACGTCGAGTTCTCGAGCGAGCTGTGGTGGCAGTTCGCGGTCGACGCCGAGGCGCCGCGCGCACTGCGTGCATTCGCGCTGGTCGCCATCGGCGCCGTGGTCATCGGGACGTGGGCGCTGCTACGCCCGATGCGTGCCGAGCCCGGCGTCCCCGACTCGGGCGAGCTCGAGCGCGCGCTCGGTGTGGTGCGCACCGACCCGTCGTCGCGTGCCTGGCTGGTGATGACCGGGGACAAGCGCCTGCTCTTCGATGAGCCGGGGGAGACGTTCCTCATGTACGGCGTCCAGGGTCGGAGCTGGATCGCGATGGGGGACCCGGTGGGACCCGAGTCTGGTTGGGAGGAGCTGTTGTGGACCTACCGCGAGCTGGTGGATCGGCACGCCGGGCGCGCCGTGTTCTACGAGATCGCCGGCGCCCACCTTCCCTACTACCTCGACCTCGGGCTGCAGGCCTCGAAGCTCGGTGAACGGGCGCGGATCGCGCTCGCGGAGTTCTCCCTCGAGGGACCTCGCCGTGGTGACCTGCGGACCGCGCGGAGCCGGGCGCAGCGCGATGGCGCCACCTTCGAGGTGCTCCCGGCGGAGGCGGTGGAGGGTCACTTGCCGGTGCTGAAGGCGGTCTCCGACGACTGGCTCGCCCACAAGCGAGTGGCCGAGAAGTCGTTCTCCGTCGGCCGTTTCTCGCCGAGCTATCTCCGCCGCCTGCCGTGCGCGGTGGTGCGGCGCGACGACCAGATCGTCGCCTTCGCCAATCTCCTGCCGGGCGGCGGTCTCCAGGAGTTGTCGGTCGACCTCATGCGCTACGGTGCGGCCGCCCCCAAGGGCGTGATGGATTATCTGTTCGCCGAGCTCCTGCTGTGGGGACGCGCCCAGGGGTATCGATGGTTCGACCTCGGCATGGCGCCGCTCGCCGGGCTGGAGACGCATCCGCTGGCGCCCTCGTGGCACCGCGTCGGTGCCTTCGTCTTCCATCACGCCGAGCACTTCTACAACTTCGAGGGGCTACGTGCCTACAAGGCGAAGTTCGACCCGGTCTGGGAGCCGCGCTATCTCGCCGCGCCCGGTGGGCTGGCGACGGCACGCGCGCTGCTCGACGCCAGCGTGCTGATCGCCGGTGGGGTGCGGCGGACCCTGGCGAGATGACGGCGGATGCGCGGTGGGTCGACCCGCATCACCGCGGCGCGGTCGCTCAGCGCTCGCCGAGCGCCGGCACCAGGCAGGCGAGCTCAGGGGCGAAGCCGCGCGGGCCGAGCAGGCGTCCGAGTGCCGGGCGGAGTCGCGCGACGTCGGCGGCCAGCGCCGCCGAGTCGAGGGTCGACCCCAGCGTCGCGACCCAGCCGTCGATCTCGCCGCGCACCGTCTCCGGCATGAACTTCATCCCGCTCTCCAGCAGGCGCAGGTGGTCGTAGAGGCGCTGCTCGGCCGAGGAGAGGTCCGGCGCCGGCCCGTACTCGAAGTCGATGAGGACCACCCGGGAGAGATCCTCGGCCACCAGGGCATTGGCGAGCGAGGCGTCCATATGGGTGAAGCCGAGCCGGTGCAGGCGCGCGAGCGCGGTGGTCACGGCGATGTTGAGTGGCCAGAATCGACCCGGGCTCGCACGCAGCAGGTCGATCCCCCGTGGCAGCCGCACGTGCTCGACCAGCAACGCGTCGCCGCACTGCCACAGCGGTCGCGGTGTGAGGCCGCTGGGGGCGCCGGCGGCGAACGCATCGTGCTCGCGCGCGATGCGTTGCCGGTCGTCCTCGATCCACCGAAACGGCATCGATCGCTCGAGTTGCGCGCGACGCCGATGGGGGTTGGCCAGCCGCAGCACGCCGAGCGGGATGCCGGCGCGGTCGACACGATAGATCGTGTCGCGGCCGCGCGCGCCGCGTGGGCGAAGGCGAATCCTTCCGCCCAGGTGGCGCTCGAGCTCACGTGTGACCTCGGCGCGGCGTGGCCGGATCAGCCAGTCCGCGCGCACCTCGTGGACCAGCCGCTTAATCGCCCGCATCGGGTCCGATCTCCAGCCGCCCGCCGCGGACTCGATCGACGTGCTCGAGCAGCGCGTGCTCCTCCTCCGGCCCGTAGAAGAGGTGTAGATGGCCGATGGCCTCGGCCTCGTTGTCCGTCGAATGGATGGGATTCGCGCTCTCGCGCACCGAGAACGTCGAGGTGAACCACGAGCGCCAGCCCTGCTTGGCGAACTGGTTGCGATTGAGCACGTGCGGATGCACGGCGCGATCCTCGGCGCTGCTCGGCTCCGGATGCGGGTCGAAGACCACCACCGCGATTCGTGGCAAGCCCCCGCGCCGCCACTTGCCGCCGCGCATCTCGTTGCGGTGGCGCCAGGCGTGGAGCCACGACACGCGCCGCTCGGAGACGATCTGGTATTGCGCGGCGAGTCGCGCGCGCAGCGCGTCCACCGCCCCGTGTCGCAGCGCGACCGAGCGGATCACGAACAGGTTCATCTCCCCCGGAAGCTGATCGAGGAGCCGGGCGTGGAACAGCACCTTGCGGCCGTGGCGGAAGTCGTGGCGCACGTAGGCGCGCAGGCGCTCGACGCTCACCCCGAGGCCGGCGTCGAGGAGTCGGGCGTGGAACGCGCGCATCGTCGGCTCGATGCGCTCGCCGGCAGCCGCCATCACACGATCGATGGCGTCCCGAGCCGGCGTCGGTCGGCCAGCCGCGCCGTCGCGCCAGTCGAGACCCGACTGCTCGGCCTTGTGGTAGGTGGCGTGGTAGAGCCAGGCCAGCAGGTGGTCGGTCGGCGCCGGAACCATCAGCCCCTCGGCGTTCGACACCGCGTGCTCGAGGATGCGGCGACCCAATGGCTCCGGGAGGTGCGGGTGACCGTGGTAAGCGGTGCCGTGGAGACCAGTGACCCCGTAGACGTCGATCTTCACGCCGTCGCGGGCGCGCTCGACCTCGAGCAGGCCGCGCAGGTCGGGGATGGCGACGTCGTCGACCAGCAGGTCGAGGTCGTCGTCCATCGGCGCGGTCGCGCCGTCGGCCGGGGCGACTCCGCGTAGCACCGCGTGACGTACGCCGGCGTCGCGGAGGTAGGTCCACAGGCGTTCGGTGGAGCGGATGCGGGTGGCCATCGACGCGGGCTCAGGCTCGCCGCTCGGCGGCCAGGGTCTCGTAGAGACCGAGGGTCGAGTCCAGCATCCGCGACAGCGGAAAGGCGTCGCAGGCCGGAGGGCGCTCGGGTCGTGCATGCTGCGCGACCAGCCAGTCCACCGCCGCCTCCACGTCTCCGAGCGGCACCGCGCCCTGCGGCCAGGCGCGGGCCAGGATCTCGCCGACGCCGCCGTGGTCGTAGCCGAGCACCGGCACGCCGAGGCTCAGCGCCTCGAGCACGGTGCGCCCGAACGACTCCGGGCGCCGCGACAGCGAGAGGACCACGTCCGAGACCGCCATCACCTCGCGGAGATCCGAGCGGTGACCGAGAAAGCTGACGGGTAGGCGGCGGCGCGCGGCCTCGGCCGCCAGGCTCGCCGCGTAGCCCTTGCGGCCACCGTCGCCGACCACCAGCCCGTGGACCGGAATGGCGCGTTC
>JACKNM010000015.1 GCA_024234875.1 Ectothiorhodospiraceae bacterium
TCGACGGCGCGAAACACGTTCTCCGAGACCAGCGAGATGCTCGGCGCGCAGTCGAGGATCAGCCAGTCGTAGTCGGCCGCGAACCGGCTGGCGAGTCGGGCGAGGCGGTGCTTGCGGCGCTTGTGGGCGTCGAGCACCAGGTCGAGGTCGCGCTCGGAGAAGTCCGCCGGAAGCAGATCGAGGTTGTCGAAATCGGTACCCCGGATCGCGCGCAGCGCGGTCTTGCGCCTGCGCACCAGTTGCTCGGCGCCGCCCTTCACCCGCGGGTCGACACGCAGGTAGAACGAGGCCGCACCCTGCGGATCGAGATCCCAGAGCAGGGTTCGCTGCCCCTCGCGCGCGGCGAGGCAGGCGAGATTGACCGCGGTCGCGGTCTTTCCGACGCCGCCCTTGAGGTGATAGAGGGCGACGCTATTCATGGTCGGAGGCCTGGCGGTCGCGCGCGTGGTGGCGGCGCAACGCGCGGAAATAAGCGCGATTGGCCGCGCTCGCGAACGGCGCGAACCGTGCGTGGAAGGCGGCGCGCGCGGCGGCCTGCTCGGCCGCGAGGATCTCGTCGAGCCAGGCGACGGCGGGGGCCGCGACGCATGCCGCGCCCGGCGGCAGCGCCGCCGCGAGCTCCGCCAGCGCCTCGCGCTGCACGCATCGGTCCTGGAACGTCCCGAGCACGTCCTGCAGGCCGCGAAGCGCCTTCAACGGTCGCTTCGGCTTGCCCTTCGGCAACACGTCACCGAAGGCGTCGATCAGGTAGCGCAGCCGCTTGCAGGTCTTGCGCAGCTCGTGGAGCGCGGTGTCCGGTGACGCCTCGTCGATGGCCCTGCCCTCGCGTCGGGCGCGGCGGTAGGCGCGGGCGATGCGGGCGCCGGCACCGTCGGCGATCGGGTGCAGGGCGGCGGGCGTGCGCGGGCGGGTGGGCACCGGCGTGTCGAGGAATCGAGCCCAGTCCTCGCACAGGCGGCGAAAGCGTGCGCCGCGCAAGTCGCGCAGCAACCGCGCGCGAGCCGCCGTCCGGCGCTCGGCCACCAGGTCGGCCAGCGCGTGCAGACCCGGGCGGTCCACGCTCGGCGCGCCGCGCGCGCGGTGCTCGAGCTCGAGCAGCCAGACGTCGAGGTCGCGCACCGCGCCGGTCACCGAGCCGAGCCACGCGAGCTCGCGCGAGAAACGCGCGACCCTCGGCGCCGGCATGGTGTCGCGAAAGGCGCGCAGCAGGGAGCGCGAGCGGCGGTGGGCGACGCGCAGATCGTGGAGGTACTCGGAGTCGACGTCCGCGATCGTGCCGTCGACCTGGGAGACCAGCTCGTCGAGCAGCACGCGCAGAACGCGACGCACGGCGACGTCGGTGCGTGTCCGGGCGGTGATGTCGGCCCTCGGGCGGCTCGGCGGCGCGGTCGGGAGGCCGGCACGCGCGAGCGCATCGAGGAGCGGATCGGCCGGAGCGGGCTGGGCCGCCGACAGGGCCTGCATCGCCGCCGCGGTGACCGCGCGCGCCGCGGCGTCGTAGCCGCGCACCGGTAGCACGCGGCACCACGCCAGCGCGCCACGGCTGCGTCCGGGCGGATCGGCCTCGATGCGGGCGACCACCTTGTCGGCGGCATCGAGGATCGCGAGGCGAGTCACCCGGGCTCGGCGCCGCGCGAGCGGCAGCAGGGCACGAACCCCGGCGTGGCGGGCCACGGTGTCGCCGAGTCTCCCGCCGGGAACGTCGTGGGCGAAGCGGGGCGGCCGGCGCAGCGCGACGCGACCCACGACCTCCCCGTCGCCGAGCCGCCGCAACTCCACCTCCGCCGCGCCGCTCACCACGAGCACCTCCAACGTGAGCCCCGCGCGCTGCAGGGCGCGGTCCGGGGTGTCGAGCCAGGCGCGCGCATGCCCCGGCGGGAGGGCCGAGACGCGCAGCGACGGCCCGAGGCTGGCGGCGAGCGCCTCGGGCGTGAGCACGGAGCGGGCGCGAAGGAAGCGGATGGTCACCGCGGTGGGAGCTCGGCCAGTGGGGTGCGGCCGGAGGCTACCATCCGACGCGCCACCGGATCTGCCCCGTCACTGGGACGTCGCACCTCGCGGGTCTCCGTGTGTCGACTCCAGGGTGGATGATGGGCGGCACCGCCGGCTCGCCCAATGATCGAAATCATGCCGCGGCCGCTCGCGCGGGCTACGCTTGTGCATCTCGCAACGGTGAGGGGGAGCAGGTGTTCGAGGCGGCAGAGGTCGGGCGAAAGATTCCCAAGCAGGCGTTCGAGACCCGTGCCCGGGAGGTGCAGACCGCGCTCCTCGCCGCGCAGCGCGCGCTCCGTGACTCGAGCATCCCGGTGGTGGTCATCGTGTCGGGGGTCGAGGGCGCCGGGAAGGGGTCGGTGGTCAACCGTCTGAACGAGTGGCTGGACGCTCGCGGAATCGAGACCAACGCGTTCTGGGACGAGACCGACGAGGACCGCCAGCGTCCGCGCTACTGGCGTTTCTGGCGCGCGCTGCCGGCACGCGGGACGATCGGCATCATGTTCGGATCCTGGTACACGCGCCCGATCATCGACCGCGTCTTCCAGCGCGTGGAGGAGGCGGAGTTCGATCGCGAGCTGGCGCGGATCGCGGAGTTCGAGCGCATGCTCGTCAACGACGGCGCGCTGATCGTGAAGCTCTGGTACCACCTGCCGAAGAAGGTGCAGCGCAAGCGGCTCGAGGCCGAGAGCAAGGACCGACGCCACTCGCCGTTGCTCAAGAAGTTCTCCAAGCGCTACGACCGGTTCAGCGAGGTCTCCGAGCGCGCGATTCGCACCACCGACTCCGGACCCTGTCCCTGGCACGTGGTCGAGGCCACCGACGACCGATACCGAGACCTCACCACCGCCGAGATCCTGCTCGAGGCGGTGACGCGCCGGCTGGCCGACGCGGCGGTCACCGCCGCCGCCGAGGCGACTGCGCCGCCGACTCCGACCGAGCCCGCGCGCGAGCCGGTGGCGCCCGAGGCGTCGCTCACCATCCTCGACCGCGTCGACCTCACGCGCGCCCTGTCGTCGAAGGCGTACTCGCGCGAGCTCGACCGCCTGCAGGCGAAGCTGCGCGGGCTGGCATGGGCGGCGCGGGCCCGGCGTCGGCACGTGATCGCGGTATTCGAGGGCTGGGATGCCGCCGGCAAGGGCGGCGCGATCCGGCGTGTGACCGGGGCGATGGACGCGCGGCTGTTCCGTGTCATCTCCGTCGCCGCACCGACCGACGAGGAGCGTGCGCACCATTACCTGTGGCGGTTCTGGCGCCACGTGCCACGCGCCGGTCACGTCACCATCTACGATCGCTCGTGGTATGGTCGGGTGCTCGTGGAGCGGGTCGAGGGCTTCGCCACCGACCACGAGTGGCGGCGCGCCTACGAGGAGATCAACGAGTTCGAGGAGCAGCTCTGCGAGCACGGCACCGTGCTCATGAAGTTCTGGCTGCACATCAGTCCCGAGGAGCAGCTCGAGCGCTTCCGCGAGCGCGAGGTGACGCCCTGGAAGGAGCACAAGATCACGCCCGAGGACTGGCGTAACCGTGAGCGTTGGGGAGCCTACGAGCTGGCGGTGAACGAGATGGTGGCCCGCACCAGCACCGCGTTCGCGCCGTGGAAGGTGGTTGCCGCGAACGACAAGCGTTGGGCGCGCACCGAGGTCCTGCGAACGTTCTGCGACCGTCTGGAGGAGGCGGTGTCATGAGCAGCGAGCCGAAGCCCGTGAACGAGTCCACGCGTCGCAAGGCACCGCGGCTGCGCTCGGTGCCGTTGCCGCCCGCGAGCGAGGACGCCGATCCCTCGCTCGCCGCGCCCGAGCTGTACGTGAACCGCGAGCTCAGCCTGCTCGAGTTCAATCGGCGCGTGCTGGCGCAGGCGAAGGACCCGGAGGTGCCGCTGCTCGAGCGGATGCGGTTCCTGTGTATCTGCAGTCGCAACCTCGACGAGTTCTTCGAGGTTCGGGTGGCCGGCCTGGAGAAGCGGCTCGAGTTCGGCCAGACGCAACCCGGGCCGGACGGGCTGTCGGTGGTGGAGACCCTGGCGCGAATCAGCGAGGTCGCGCACGACCTCGTCGCCGAGCAGTACCGCGTGCTCAACGACGCGTTGATCCCGGCGCTCCAGGAACAGGACGTGCGCTTCCTGCCTCGCGAGGGCTGGGGCGACGGTCTGCGCGCGTGGGTCGAGCGGTTCTTCCAGCGTGAGATGTTGCCGCTGCTGACCCCGATGGGGCTCGACCCCGCGCACCCCTTTCCGCGGGTGCTGAACAAGAACCTGAACTTCATCGTCGCGCTCACCGGCAAGGACGCGTTCGGACGCAGCAGCGGCCTCGCCATCGTCCAGGTGCCGCGCTCGCTGCCGCGGCTGATCCCGGTGCCGATGCCGCACGCGCGTGGCCAGCACGACTTCCTGTTCCTGTCCTCGGTGATCCACGCCCACGTCGAGGATCTGTTCCCCGGCATGGAGGTCGACGGCTGTTACCAGTTCCGCGTCACCCGCAACAGCGACCTGCTGGTGGAGGACGAGGAGGTCGACGATCTGCTGCACGCGCTCGAGGGCGAGCTGCCCGGGCGGCGGTTCGGCGACGAGGTCCGGCTGGAGGTGGCCGACAACTGCCCCGAGCACCTGGTCTCGTTCCTGATGGACCAGTTCGAGCTCGGCGACGAGGAGACCTACCGCGTCAACGGCCCGGTGAACCTGAATCGGCTGATGGGGGTGATCGAGCTCGTCGATCGTCCCGATCTCAAGTTCCCGGCCTTCACGCCGTGCGTTCCCGACCACCTCCTGCACACCAAGGACATCTTCGAGGCCATTCGTCGCCGCGACATCCTGCTGCACCATCCGTTCGAGTCCTTCGCGCCGGTGGTCGACTTCCTGCGTCAGGCGGCGCGCGATCGCGACGTGGTCGCGATCAAGCAGACGCTGTACCGCGCCGGCGCCGACTCCGCGGTGGTCGCGGCGCTGGTCGAGGCCGCGCGCGGGGGCAAGGAGGTCACCGCGATCATCGAGCTGCGCGCGCGCTTCGACGAGGAGGAGAACATCCGCCTCGCCAACCGTCTGCACGATGCGGGCGCGCACGTCGCCTACGGGGTGGTCGGGCACAAGACCCACGCCAAGATGGCGCTGGTGGTGCGGCGCGAGGGTCGCGAGCTGCGTCGGTACGTGCACCTCGGCACCGGCAACTACCACACCGGCACCAGCCGCCAGTACACCGACATCGGGCTGCTGAGTTGCGACGAGGGGCTCGGCGAGGACGTGCACCGGATCTTCCTGCAGCTCACCGGCCTCGGTCGCGTGCCGCCGCTCGGGATGGTGTGGCAGGCGCCGTTCACGTTGCACGCGAACGTGGTCCGCTGCATCGATCGCGAGGCGGACAACGCGCGCGCCGGCAAGCCGGCGCGGATCCGCGCCAAGATGAACTCCCTCACCGAGCCCCGGATCATTCGCGCCCTGTACCGCGCGTCGCGCGCCGGGGTCGAGATCGACCTCGTGGTGCGCGGGATCTGTTGTCTGCGCCCGGGCGTGCCGGGCGTCTCCGAGAGCATCCGGGTACGCTCGGTGGTCGGACGCTTCCTCGAGCATTCGCGGATCTTCTGCTTCGAGAACGGTGGCGCGCCCGAGGTCTACCTGAGCAGCGCGGACTGGATGGAGCGCAACTGCTTCCTGCGGGTCGAGACCTGCTTTCCGGTACGCGATGCGGGCCTCGCCGAGCGCGTCGTCGCCGAGGGCGTCGAGCCCTACCTGGAGGACGACGGCCAGGCCTGGCGCATGCGCATGGACGGGAGCTACGAGCGGGTGGTGCCGGCCGATGCCGCGGCGCCGCGGGTGGCGCAGACGCGGCTGATGGCGCGCCTCACCGGCTGAGTCGGTCGCCCGCATGCCACCGGGGTGGGACAGCTGCTCCGGGACAGCAGCGCCGAGGCAGCGCATCGGCGGAGCGTCACACGAACGTCATGACGTTGTAACATCCGCCGGTCTTGCCGGACCCCGGAGAGCACGGTGCCCCGTCTCATCGTCATGCGCCACGCGAAGTCCGACTGGGAAGGGTCCTATGCGGTCGACTTCGACCGCCCGCTGGCCACCCGAGGACGGCGCGCGGCGGCGCGCATGGGGCGCTGGCTGCGCGAGTCCGACATCGTTCCGCAGCGGGTGCTCTGCTCGCCGGCGGAGCGCACGCGCGCGACCATCCGGCTGGTCTGCGAGTCCGCCGGTCTCGGCCACGGCATCGTGCGGTTCGTCCCCGAGATCTACGACGCCAGGCTGGAAGCTCTGGTGGCGGTGGTCGGCGCGGCCTCCGACGCGGTGCAGACGCTGATGCTGGTCGGGCACAACCCCGGTCTCGAGGACCTGCTGCGCTGGCTGGTGCCCGGCGTGCGGACCGGGGAGGACGGCAAGCTGATGCCCACCGGCACCATCGCCGACCTCGACCTCGACGACGCCTGGAGCGCGCTGGCTCCGGGTTGCGCCCGCCTGCGTCAGCTGGTGCGTCCCCGCGACCTCGACGACTGATCGCGCGGCGCGCGGCCAGCGAGCTGCTAGGATTTCGCCATCTCGCGCCCGCGACGCCGCCCGGCGTCGCCATTCCCCTGTGGCTCGATGTCGCCATCCTGCGCTGGAGATCGCCGTGAACGCTACCGCCCGGACCCCCATTGCCACGTGGATTGCGCGCTGGTCCCTCGCCCTGATCGCGGTGCTCGCGATGGCGGGCACGTTGCCTGGCGGGTCGGCCCTCGCGCAGTCCGGGTTTCGCGTCGCCGACATCGGCGAGCGCTCGCTGGACGATGCGCCGGCGCTCGCGGTGGTGGTGTCACGGCCGCTCGACCCCACCGTCGGTCACGATCGCCATCTCGAGGTGCGCGACGCCGAGGGCCTGACGGTGCGCGGGGCGTGGGTACTCGCCGACAACCAGCGGGTGCTCTACTTCCCGGGCATCGAGCCCGAGCGGACCTATACCGTCGAGGTCCGCGCGACGCTCACCGCCGCTGACGGCTCCCGGTTGGGGCAGGCGGTGACCCGGCAGATCGAGACCCGGCGCCTGGTGCCGGTGGCCTCGTTCGCCAGTCAGGGGTTGGTGCTGCCGCGGGACATCGCACGCGGGCTGCCGGTGGTGAGCGTCAACGTCGATGCGGTCGACGTCGAGTTCCTGCGGGTGGTGCCCGAGCGCCTCGCCGCCTTTCTCGCCCACCACGGCCAGAGCGCGCGCACCTCGGTCTGGTCGCTGGACCAGATGACCAGGCTCGCGCCGGTGGTGTACTCCGGGCGGTTCGATCTGCCGGTCGAGCGCAATCGACGTGGCACCTCGATGCTGCCGGTGCTCGACCTTCCCGCGCTGTCGGCCCCGGGGCTCTACGTGGCGGCGATGAAGCCCGCCGGTCGCTTCGAGGAGGCCTACCAGACGGCCTGGTTCTTCGTCAGCGACATCGGGCTGATGGCGCGCCAGTACCCGACCGGCATCGCGGTCTTCGCGAGCTCGCTGACCGGCGCCGGACCGCTCGCCGGGGTGACGTTGCGCAGCTTCGACGCCAAGGGTCGCAGCCTCGACCAGGCGGTCACCGACGAGCAGGGGCGCGCGCGCCTCGGCCATTTCGCCGACGCGACACTGCTGGTCGCCTCGCGCGGCGAGGACATGGCGTTGTTGCCGCTGGTCGGGCCGGGGCTCGACCTCTCCGAGCACCCGGTCACCGGTCGGCGCTGGGCGCCGCGCGACATCTTCACCTGGGGACCACGTGACCTCTACCGGCCGGGCGAGACGGTCGAGCTCTCGGTGTTGCTGCGCGACGACGACGGCCGCCCGGTGCCGGCGCAGCCGATCGAGGCCCGCCTCGTGCGCCCCGACGGCCGGCAGGTGAGCACCTGGGTCTGGCGTCCGGACGCCGATGGCTACCTGCGACACCGCCACGACCTCCCGACCGGCGCGCAGACCGGGACCTGGACGGTGGAGATGCGGCTCGACCCATCGGCCGCCTTCCCGCTCGAGCGCCACGCGTTCAGGGTCGAGGAGTTCCTTCCCGAGCGCCTCGCGCTCGACCTCGAGGCGCCCGCGGCGCCGCTCGCCCCCGGCGCCCCGATGGCTGTCGACGTGGTGGGTCGGTACCTCTACGGCGCACCGGCGGCCGGCAACCGCCTCGACACCGTCGCCACCTGGCGCCATGCGCCGCGCCCCCTGGAGACGCTGCCGGGGTTCTTCTTCGGCGACGTCGACGGTGCCCCCCAGCCCGGACGTCAGGATCTCGGCTCGATCGAGCTCGACCAGGCGGGCAAGGGCTCCGTCGCCTTCGAGCCTCCGGTCGGCAGCGGGCCGGCGCCGGTCGAGGTGCGGATGGTCGCGAGCCTGCTCGAGACCGGCGGGCGCCCGGTGGTCCGCGACATCCGCCGGCTGGTCTGGCCCGGCGAGGCGATGAT
Source organism: Ectothiorhodospiraceae bacterium (assembly GCA_024234875.1). Classification (GTDB taxonomy): domain Bacteria; phylum Pseudomonadota; class Gammaproteobacteria; order HK1; family HK1; genus JACKNM01. Next base: position 8,375 of record JACKNM010000015.1, read on the forward strand.
CGGGGTGCGCCTCGTCGGCGACGACGACACCGTGCCGCCCGACGGGACCGCCCGCTTCGAGGTCGTCCTCGCCCGCGCCGACGGCGCGCTGCTCGCGGCGCCGGCGTTGGACCTGACCCTGGTTCGCGAGCAACGCGACTACTACTGGGTCTACGAGGAGGGCGGTGGCTGGCGTAGCGAGTACACCACCACCGAGTACCCGGTGGAGACGCGCCGGGTGGCGGTGCCGGCGGACGGCCGGGCCACGGTGGAGCTACCGGTGCGCGACGGCGCCTATCGCCTCGAGCTGCGCGATCCGCGCGGGGGGCCGCCGACGCGCTATCGCTTCTTCGCCGGGTGGTCGTGGCAGAGCGACGCCTCGATGCACGGCGCATCCCGTCCGGACCGGGTGGCGCTCACCCTCGACCGCGAGGCCTATCGCCCCGGGGACGTCGCGCGACTCACCATCGAGCCGCCGCATGCCGGCGAGGCGGTGATCCTGGTCGAGAGCGACCGCCTGCTCGCCAGTCGGCGCCTCGCCGTCGGCACCGCCGCCACCACCATCGATCTGCCGGTCGGCATCGACTGGGCGCGCCACGACATCTACGTGACGGTGGTGGTGCTTCGCCCGGCCTCGGCGGCCGACGCGATCACCCCGAGCCGCGCCCTCGGCGTGCTGCATCTCCCGCTCGACCGCCGCGACCGACGACTCGCGCTCGAGCTCGACGCGCCGTCGGAGATCCGGCCGCAGAGCCGGCTCGCGGTGGCGGTGCGCGCGCCCGATGCGGCCGGTCAGGCGGTGCGGGTGGCGCTCGCGGCGGTCGACGTCGGCGTGCTCTCGATCACCGATTTCGAGACCCCGGACCCGGTCGCGTTCTTCTTCGGTCGACGCCAGCTCGCGGCGGACGCGCGCGACCTCTACGGCCGCCTGATCGAGGGGCAGGGTGGGGATCGGGCACTGCTGCGATTCGGCGGCGACGGCGACGCCACCGCCGGCGGGCCGCGGCCGGACGCCAAGGTCGAGATCGTCGCCCTGTCGGCCGAGCCGGTGCGCCTCGACGCTTCCGGGTCGGCGACCGTCGAGCTCGCGGTGCCGTACTTCAACGGCCGGTTACGGCTGATGGCGGTCGCGTTCGGGCCCGACGGCGTCGGCTCCGGCGAGCGCGAGCTGACGGTGGCGGCGCCGGTGGTGGCCGAGCTCTCGACCCCGCGGTTCCTCGCCCCGGGCGACCGCTCCGAGCTCACGGTCGATCTCCACAATCGCACCGACGCCGCGGTGCCGCTGCGGCTGTCGCTCGGCGCCACCGGCCCGGTGGTGATCGGGGCCGGGCCGACGACGGTCGAGGTCGCGGCCGGCGCGCGCACCACGTTGCGCTACCCCCTGCTGGGCGCCGACGCGTTCGGGGTCGGCGAGGTGCGGGTGGCGGTGGTCGGGCCGGAGGTGGTGGCGCTGCGTACCCGTGAGCTCGGGGTGCGCCCGGCCTGGCCGGGCGAGACCCGGCGGGCGCGTCACCGCATCGAGCCCGGCGTGCGGGTCGACCTCGAGCCACGACTGGCCGACGGGTTGATGCCGGAGACGGTGCGCGCAGCGCTCACACTGTCGGAGCATCCGCCGCTCGCGCTGGAGACCGCGCTCGACGGCCTGCTGCGCTACCCCTACGGCTGCCTCGAGCAGACCGTGAGCCGGGCACGGCCGCTGCTGTGGGCCGATGCCGCGCTCGCCGGGCGCCTCGGGCTCGAGCCGGTGCCGGCGGATCGGCGGCAGCGGTGGGTCGAGGCGGCCATCGAGCGGGTCGGGAGCTTGCAGCTCGGTGGCGGGGGGTTCGGGCTGTGGAGCGAGCGCAGCGAGGCCGAGCCCTGGCTCACCCCCTACGCGGTCGATTTCCTGCTCGACGCCCGTGCCGCCGGGCACGCGGTGCCCACCGCGATGCTCGACGCGGCGGTCACGCACCTGCAACGACGCCTGCGCGCCGGCGTCGACGTCGGACGCTACAGCGAGAGCCCGGCCCACCTCGCGTTCGCCAGCCAGGCGTACGCCGCCTACGTGCTCTCGCGCATCGGCAAGGCGCCGCTCGGTACGATTCGTGCGCTCTACGACCGTGAGCACGCGCGGGCGGAGTCGCTGCTGCCGCTGATGCACATCGGGCTCGCCCTCGCCGCCCAGGGCGACCGCCGGCGCGGCGCCGAGGCGCTGACCCGTGCCTTCGCCACCTCGCGCCCGCCGCGGACCTATCTCGGCGACTACGGCAGCGACGTGCGTGACCTCGCAGCCGGAGTCGCCTTACTCGCCGGCCAGTCTCAGCCGCTGCCGGGGGGCGACGCGCTGGCGTTCCGGCTGGCCGACGCACTCGCCAACCGCCGCTGGCTGAGCACCCAGGAGCAGGCGGCGGTGCTGGCGGCCGGCCGCGCCCTGCTCGCACGCGCACCGAGCGGGTTCGACGCGCGCATCGAGAGCGCCGGCGAGGCGCGCGCGGTGGCCGGCGAGGGGGTTCGGCGCGAGGTGTTGGCCGCGGAGCGACTGAGTGCGGGCGTCGCGGTCGCGAACGAGGGCGAGAATCCCCTCTGGGTGGCGGTCTCCGCCGCCGGATATGCCGCCGAGCGTCCGGCGCCGACCCGCGAGGGTGATCTCCTGGTCGAGCGCGTGCTCCGCAGCATGGACGGTCGGCCGCTCGATGCCTCCGCCGGCCTCGCGGTCGGAGAGCAGGTCCTGGTCCAGCTTCGCGTGCGAGCGCGCGAGACCATCGAGCACGCGCTGGTGGTCGACCTGCTGCCGGCCGGGCTCGAGATCGCGATCGCGGATCTGGGCAGTGGCGAGGCGGCGTCCGAGCTCACGGTCGACGGTCGTCCGGTCGGTGAGCTGCAGGCGTCGACCCGTCACGTCGAGTACCGGGAGGACCGCTACGCGGCGGCGTTGCCGCTGATGGCCGGATCCACCGCCGATCTCTTCTACCTGGCCCGCGCCGTGACGCCGGGCGAGTATCGGGTTCCGCCGCCGGGCGTCGAGGACATGTATCGCCCCGACATCCGTGCCCTGGGCGAGGCCCCGGACCGGCTCACCGTACGCGCTCGGTGAGCCGATGGCGGTGAGCCGGCCGTCGCGGGTGACGCGTGTGCTCGGAGCGCGACGCCGGTCGACCATCGCCGTCTCGGTGCTGGTCGCGGTGATGGCGATCGTGCTGGTGCTCGACCGCGCCTTTCCGCCGCCGATCGCGGCGGCGCGCGCCTTTGCCGGCTCGACCGTGCTCGCGGCCGACGGCACGCCGTTGCGGGCCTTTCCGGGAGAGGCGGGCACCTGGCGTTCCAGCATCGCGCCCGATGGGGTGTCGCCGCTCTACCTCGAGGCGCTGACCGCCTACGAGGACCGCTGGTTCCACCACCATCCCGGCGTCAATCCGTTCGCGCTGGTCCGTGCGGCGTGGCAGGCGCTGCGCCACGGTCGGGTGGTTTCCGGTGGGTCGACGCTGACGATGCAGGTGGCGCGGCTGCTCGAGCCGCGGCCGCGAACCATGGGCGCCAAGCTGGTCGAGATGGCGCGGGCGCTACAGCTCGAGGCGCGCCTCGACAAGGATGAGATCCTCGCCCTCTATCTCGACCTCGCGCCGTTCGGTGGACCGCTGCAGGGGGTGGAGGCGGCGAGCCGGGCCTACCTCGGCAAGTCGGCCCGTGACCTCAGCCACGCCGAGGCGGCGCTGCTCGCGGTTCTGCCCCAGGCGCCGTCGCGGCTTCGCCCCGACCGCTATCCCGAGCGCGCGCGCGCGGCACGCGACAAGGTGCTCGACCGCCTGGCGCGATTCGGGGTGTGGAGCGAGCGTACGGTCGAGGAGGCGCGCGAGGAATCGGTGGCGGTGTTCTGGGAGCCGCGGCCGATGTCGGCGCCACTGCTGGCGCGGCGGCTGCGCTCGCCCGAGGGGGGCACGGTGCGCACCACCGTCGACGCTCGACTTCAGGCGCGCATCGAGGCGCGAGTTCGCGCCGAGGCCGGCCGGCTGCCGCCGGGCACCTCGGCCGCGGTGCTGGTGGTCGACAACGCCGACGCGGCAGTGCGCGTCTACGTCGGGTCGCTCGACTTCGCCGACGACGCGCGCTTCGGTCACGTCGACATGGTGAGCGCGGTGCGCTCGCCGGGCTCCACGCTCAAGCCGTTCCTCTACGGCCTCGCCATCGACGAGGGCCTGGTCCACTCCGAGAGCCTGCTCGCCGACGCGCCGCTCTCCCTCGACGGCTATCGCCCGGTGAACTTCGACGGGCGCTTTCACGGCCCGGTCTCGGTGAGCGAGGCGCTGCAGCGCTCGCTCAACGTGCCGGCGGTCGACCTCGTGGAGCGTCTCGACGCCGGCTGGTTCACCACCCGGTTGCGGGCGGCGGGCCTGGCGCTCCAACTGCCCGCGGGCGCCGCGCCTAGCCCGGCGGTGATCCTCGGTGGCGCCGGGGTGCGCCTCGAGGATCTGGTCGGCACCTATTTGGCGCTCGGTCGCGGCGGGCTCACGGCACGGCCGCGGCTCACCCCCGAGTCACCGCTGGTCGAGCGGCGGCTGCTGTCGCCGGGTGCGGCGTGGGTGGTGCGCCGAATCCTCGAGGACGCGCCGCGCCCGCCGGGACCCGAGCACGCGAGCCGAATCCCGGTGGCCTGGAAGACCGGTACCAGCTACGGCTTTCGCGACGCCTGGGCCGTCGGCGTCACCGCTCATCACACGGTGGGGGTGTGGGTCGGGCGGCCCGATGCCACCCCGAGCCCCGGTCAGCACGGGGCGTCCACCGCGCTGCCGCTGCTGATGCGGGTCGTGGACAGCCTGCCGAAGGCGCTCGGGGCGCCCGACCTCGCGCCGCCGCCGTCGGTGCGTCAGGCCACGGTGTGCTGGCCGCTCGGAATCGAGGCGAGCCTGACGCCACCGGAGCACTGCCACCGCGAGCGTCGGGCCTGGGTGGTCGACGATACCGTGCCGCCGACCCTGACCGAGCGCGAGGCACCGCTCGCCTGGCGCGCGGGTACTGCCAGGGTGGCGGTGGACGCGGGAAGCGGGCTCCGCGTCACGGCCGAGTGCGCGCCGGGACCGGTGCGCACGGCCGAGATCGCGCGCTGGCCGCTCGCGGTCACGCCATGGCTCGACCGTGCCACCCGCGCGCGCAGCCGGCTGCCGGCGCGCCATCCCGCCTGCCGAGACGCCGGCGCACCGGGTGGGGATCTTCGTCTGCTCGGGCTCGCCTCGGGCAGCGAGCTGCGTGCGAGCCCCACCGACGGCGGGTTTCCGACCGTCGAGCTCCATGCCACCGGGGCTACCGGCTCGCTGCACTGGATGGTCGACGGCGAGCCGCTCCAGCACGGCGCGGCCGCGGCGCCGTTCCGGTACACCTTCGCGCGACCCGGCGCCCATCGCATCGCGGTGATCGACACCGCCGGCGACCACGATGCCGTGGAAGTGATCGTTCGCTGATCCACTGGGGTCGGACCAACTCAGGTCATTGAATTTCAGAGCTTTTCATTCGATCGGCGACTGGGCGACTGGGCGAAGGGTGCCGCACTCGCCGGAGCCAGGATATGGTGCGACTCGGTTCCCGACGGGAGACGCAAGCCATGGGGAGAGCGATTGAGAGCGAGCGGCTCCCCACTGGGCGCGTGGGGGTGCTCGACGTGATCCGTAGACCCGATATCCTGGTAATTCAAATACTTGAGTTGGTCCGACCCCTGGTCTTGCTCGCGCTTTGCACTGGTGCGTCGGCGCTCGAGCTCGGTGGGCTCGACGGCGATACCGGGTTGGTGATTCGTGGCGGCGCGCCAGGCGGGCAAGCCGGGTTCGCGACCGGCACCGCCGACGTCAACGGCGACGGCTTCGACGACGTCCTGGTCGGTGCCTTCGTCGCTGCCGGGGCCGGGGTGCTATCGGGCGAGGCGTACGTGGTGCTCGGCGGCTCTTCCGCTCCCGGACCGTCCCTCGACCTCTCGAGTCTGGACGGCAGCAACGGCTTCGTCCTGCGCGCGACCGCCGCCGGGGCTCTCGCCGGCTCCACCGTGAGCAGCGCCGGCGACGTGAACGGCGACGGCATCGAGGACATCGTGGTGGTCGAGCCCGGGGCGCAATGGGAGGCCGGCATCGGCGTCGCCCACGTGGTCTTCGGGAGCCGTGAGCCGCGAGGCCCGGTGCTCGAGCTGGCGAGTCTCGACGGCACCAACGGCTTCAGCGTCCGCGGGCTCGCGGTCGACGCGCTCGGTGACGTCGCGGCCGCTGCCGGTGACGTGAACGGTGACGGTCTCGGCGACCTCGTCCTCGGTGCCAATCGCGCCGGGCTCGCCGGGTCCGCCTACGTCGTGCTCGGGCGCCGTTCCGGCTTCCCCGCCGCGATCGACGTCGCGGCGCTCGACGGCAGCGACGGGTTCTCGCTGGTCGGGGTGGCGGCGGGGGACGACACCGGCTGGTCGGTCGCCGGCGCCGGCGACGTGAACCGGGACGGGCTGGGCGACATCGTGATCGGCGCTCCCGGTGCGGCCGTGGCCGGCTCGGCGTCGGGCGCCGCCTACGTCGTGTTCGGTCGCTCCACGGGCTTCCCGGCGACGGTCGCGCTCGGAACGCTCGACGGGACGAGCGGTTTCGTGGTGCACGGCGCGGCCGCCGGCGACCGGCTCGGCTTCGCGGTGAGCGGCGCCGGCGACGTGAACGGCGACGGGACGGACGACCTGCTGCTCGGCGCGCCGTTCGCGGGTGGGGCGGCGGCGGGCGGCGCCGCCTATGTCGTCCACGGTGCCACCGGTGGTCACCCGGCAACGGTCGACGTCGCAGCGCTCGACGGCGTGTCCGGAAGCGTCCTTCGCGGGGCGCCCGGGGACACCGCTGGCTTCTCGGTCAGTGCCGCCGGTGATACCGACGCCGACGGCACCGCGGACGTCGTGGTCGGCGCGATCACCGCCGCACCGAACGGCGCGGAGTCGGGCCGGGCCTACGTGGTGCACGGGGTCGTCGGCGGCCTCGCTCCCGTCGTCGACCTGGCGACGCTGGCCGAGCCGGCCGGACGCGTGCTGCGCGGGGTCGCGGCGGGTGACCGTGCCGGTGTGCGCGTGCGCGGCGGTGACGTGAACGGTGACGGCGGAGGGGACGTGGTGATCGGCGCCTGGGGGGTGGACGCGTCGGACGGCACGGAGGATGTCGGCGCCGTCTACGTCGTGCACGGGCAGCCGTGGTCCGCCGGCCCCTCCGGAACGCTGCGCGACGCGTTCGCGCCGGTCGTCCTCTGTATCGACGTCGTGCGATCGCGGACGTTCGCCGAACTCCCGCTCCTGCAGCCGAGCTGGCCCGACCCGGGCTGGGACTGCGCGCGCGCGGGCATGCGGTTGCCGCCAGGCAGCCTGGTCAGCGTGTACCTGCTCGGCCTGGTCGTCGGGCCCTCGCCGGCCGGCTCGGTCGCCGGGCTCGATGGCCTGGTCGCCGTCTGTCGCAGCCGATCCACCGGTGCGGTGGCAGTCGTCCCGGTGACGGCGGATGGTTGGGACTGTGCGGCCGGCGGGCTCGCGAGCGCGGTGCCCGACGTCGTCGACATGGTGCTCTACGGGCTCGCTCGGTGAGCGCCGGGCGCGTCACCGGCCGCGGCCAGAGCGCGGCGCTCGGCCCTGGCCGACCTCACCCCGGTGCCGCGGGTGGGCGGGCCGCGAGGCCGATCGCTGCCGCTGCCGCGGCGAGGAACGCGAAGGTGGTGAGCGAGAGCTGGTAGCTGCCGGAGGCGTCGTGGAGCAGGCCGGCGACGAGGGGACCGCTCGCCTGCCCGAGCACCTGCACCGGTAACGTGACGCCGCGCAGGCTGCCGTAGCTCCGCCGTCCGAAGTAGTCGGCCCAGGCGACCGGGACCACGGTGTGTAGCCCGCCGATCCCGGTGCCGAAGAGGACCGCCGCGACGTAGGCCGCCCCGGCACCGCGGACGTCGAGCATCAGCCAGGCGCCGGCGGCCACGCTCGCCGCGCACAGGAACAGGCCGGCGCGGGCCGAGCATCGGCGGCCGACGAGCCCGAAGCCGAGCCCGCTCAGCGCCACCGCCAGGGAGAAGCTGCCGACCACCAGCGCCGCCGCCGTCGGGGTCAGGCCCTGCTCGACCAGGTGCGGCGCCTGGTGCAGGCTGATGCCCGCCTGCACCGCGAAGATGACCCCGGTGTAGGCCATCAGCAGCCAGGCGGTCGGGGTGCGCATCGCCTGGGCGACGGTGAACTCGACCTCGACCACCCGGGGGCTCGCGGCGGCGCCGCCGGTCGCCGGGCCCGGGTCGCCGTCACCGTCCGGACGGAGCCCGAGATCCTCCGGGCGCGCGACCATCAGCACCGCGTTGGGTAGCGCTCCGACGACGATGACCACCAGGGCGATCGCGAGCCAGCCACCGCGCCAACCGTGGCCGTCGATCACGTGCTCGGCGAGCACCGGCATCAGCGCCAGCCCGATGCCGAGCGCGAGCGAGACGATGGACATCGCCAGCGCGCGGCGCCGCACGAACCACTTCGCGACGGCCGCGGTCACCCCGATGTCGAACGGGGCGGCGAAGCACATCCGCCCGACGCTGAACGCGAGGTAGAACCAGAGCAGGGAGGTCGTGCCGGCGAGCGCGACGGCCGCGAGCGCCACCGCCACCGCGCTCAGGGCGAGCACCGCGCCGGCACCGCGGCGGTCGACCAGCCGGCCGACCAGCGGCGCGCAGACGGCGCCGAGCACGCCGCCGAGCGAGACCGCCCCGGAGATGCCAGCGCGCGACCACCCGAGCTCGGTGGTCATCGGCACGACGAATACCGAGAGCGTCGCGACCGCCGCCCCCTGGCGGGCGATGCTCGCGCAGCACGCGCAGGCGACCACCACCCACCCGTAGAAGAAGGGCAGGCGCGCGGCGAGCGCCGCGGCAGGCGCCGGCACGGGCATCAGCGCGGCGCGCGCCGCGGGATCACGCCCCGCTCGCGCCGGGCGGGCGGACGGCCGAGCGGACGTGTCACCCTCGGCGCCGCGGGCTCAGGGCTCGAACGCGCGCATCACGTGGGCGACGAGCGCGTCGGCGCGCGCCGGATCCACCCAGCGGGCGACCATCGTGAGATCGAGCGCCGCGTCGACCCAGATCATGCTCTGACCGGCGCCGATGGCGAACGCGCTGGTCGCCGGTGCCGAGGGGTAGTGCCGGCGGCCGGTGTTCAGCCACCACAACAGCCCGTAACGCGCGTTGATCGGGCAGGCGCGGAACATCTCCTCGCACCAGCCTTCCGGGAGCACCTGGCGGTCACCCCAGCGTCCGCCGCGTTGCACCAGGAGCCCGACCCGGGCGTGGTCCTCGCTGGAGATGAAGAGCCCGCCGCCCCAGTGGGCACCGCCGGGCACCGAGGGCAGGGACACGCCGTCGATGTCGACCCAGGCGTTGCGGTACGGGTGCCATTCCCACGTCGCGCTCGCCCCGATCGGGTCCATCACGCGCTCGCGAAGCACCTCCGGAAGCGGGCGGCGGAACACCTGCAGCAACGACAGACTCAGGCGGTTGACCCGCACGTCGTTGTACTCCCAGAAGCGTCCGGGTGGCTGCAAGTCGCGATGGGTGCCCTTGCGCGAGTTGTCCGACCCCGGCCCGACCTGGCGATTGCGGTCGATGAGGTCGGGCTTCCCGAACAGGGTGCCCTCCCATTCGCTGGTCTGCTGCAGCAGGTGTCGCCAGGTCACGTCACGGTTCTGGGCACTCTCGAAGCCGTCGTCGAGGGCGTAGTCGCGGACCGGATCGTCGAGGTCGCGGATGAGCCCGTCGCCGACCGCGATGCCGGCGACCACCGCGAGGTAGCTCTTGGTGACGCTGAACGTCATGTCGACCCGGCTCGGGTCGCCCCAGCTCGCGACCACCCGGCCGCCGCGCACCACCAGACCGTTCGGGCCGCCGCGGTCGCGGGTCGGCCCGAGCACCTCGTTCCAGGGTGGCGGCTCGTTGGAATCGGGATCGGCGGCGAGGCCGGCGCCGAGCTCGACCGGCCACGGGGTCTCCGCCGCCAGCGCGAAGCGCTCGGCGGCGGCCAGGGCGTCAGCGCGCATCCCGGCTTCCGCCGGGGTGGCGGTGCTCCAGGCGCCGGGTGGGGGAACGTGTGGCATGGCTGCGGGGCTCCGTCGCGAGGGAACGCGAAGTATAGGGTGCCGCGAGCGCCGCACGACAATTCCCTGCCTCGGGCCGCACCGCGCGAAAGCGACTACGATCTCTCGGTCCCTAAAGTTTTCGCCCGTCGGACCGCTGCGCTGCTTCGACGCCGCATCCGCGCCGACCCCACCCCCCGCCACCGGGTCACGGGTGGCCCGCGTCGACCACGAGAACGACCGAGCTGGAGGTTGAGCTGATGGCCATCGACCGGGGTGCCAGGCATTCGTGCCGGCGAATCGCAGCCCTTCTACTCGGTCTCTGCGCGCTCGGGAGCGCCGCCGCCGCGCAAGGGCCGAAATGCCTGTTCGTGTCCTCCTACCACCGCGGCTACGAGTGGTCCGACGGGGTCGAGCGCGGGCTGCGGGCGGTGCTGGAGGGGCGCTGCGAGCTGCGCCAGGTCGACATGGACACCAAGCGGCTCAAGGGTGAGGACCAGATCGAGCGCCGCGCGGTGGAGATCCGCGACCTGATCGAGAGCTGGCGGCCGGATGTCGTCATCACCGCCGACGACCACGCCGCGAAGTACGTCGTGCAACGCTACTTCCGCGATGCGGAGGTGCCGATCGTGTTCTGCGGCGTGAACTGGACCGCCGAGGAGTACGGATTCCCGTATCGCAACGTGACCGGCATGGTCGAGGTCGCGCCGATTCGCCCGATGCTCGAGCGCGCGGCAGAGATCTCGCCGCCCGGACGTCACGCGTACTACATCGGAGCCGAGACCCTCACCGAGCGTAAGAACCTGCAGCGATTCGCCGACGCCGCGAGCGAGCTCGGGGTCCGTCTCGAGGCCCGGCTCGTCGGGTCCACCGCGCAGTGGATCGCGGCCTACCGCGAGGCGCAGCAGGCCGACTACATCGTGCTCGGCAGCAACTCGGGCATCGGTGACTGGGACGAGGCCAGCATCCGCGAGGCCATCCGCGCCAACTCCCGACGCCTGACCGTCACCAACCACGGCTGGATGATGCCGTTCGCGATGTTCGGCATGACCAAGGTGCCGGAGGAGCACGGCGAGTGGAGCGCCCACACCGCGCTCGCGATCCTCGGCGGGGTCAAGCCGGCGGACATCCCCATCGTCGCCAATCGCAAGTGGGACCTCTGGGCCAACGAGTCCCTGCTCGCGCGGTCCGAGGTCTCCCTGCCACGCGGGCTGATGCACCGCGCGAAGCGGGTGCGCTGAGCGTGGCCGGCGCGGATCCGGCGAGCTGTCGGCGGCCTTCGCGTAGGCGAGCGGCGCGGTAGGCGGCGCGACAGGTGGGACGTCTCAGTGGCATCGGCCTCGGCGTCGCCTGCGCGACGGTGGTCCTCGGGGTGGGCGTGTTCACCCTGCACCAGGCGGCCGAGCAGGCGGAGCAGGAGCTCCTGGCCCGTTCCGAGGCGGCCCGGCAGGAGGTGTCCCGGCACGTGGCGGGCGCCGACGCGGTGTTGTCGGCGCTGGCGAGCCTGTACCAGGCGAGCGAGGAGCTCGGCTCGGCCGAGTTGACCGCGATCGCCGAGGATCTCCTCGCCCAGCGCGAGCACGTCTCCGTGGTCGCCCACCTGACCTGGGTCGCCGAGGACCGGCGGCTCGAGTTCGAGGAGGCGATGCTGCGCCAGGGCTTCACCGGCTTTCGGATTCGTGAGCCGGCGACGGAGAGCGGTCGCGGCGCGGTGGCGAGCCGGCGCGGGGCCTACCTCCCGGTGCGCTTCATCGAGCCGTTCACGCCGCAGACCGCGCGACTGATCGGCGTCGACCTCCTGGCCGAGCCGCGCATCGCGACGGCGGTCGAGCGCGCCATCGATCAGGGCACGGTGGTGGCGACCTCGGGCGAGCTGCTTCCCGGGCGGGAGCCGCTGCTCCTGCTCGCCCGCGCCACCTACTACGGCCACTACGTCCCGGAGACGGTGCGCGGACGCCGCGAGCAGGTGAGCGGTGTGTTCCTGATGGGCTTCGACGCCGCCGGCATGCTGGCGCGGATCCAGGTCGCGAGATCCGGCCTCGATCTCCGCCTGGCAGTGAGTGGACGAGAGGTCGAGACCGCGACCGACGCCGCGCCGACCGCCGGCTGGCTCGCCCTGCCGGCGATTCGGTCCGAGCATTCGCTCGACAGTCTCTCCGACGATCTCGTGCTGCGGGTGGTGGCGCGGCCGACCCTGCGCGAGGTCGACTTCCAGACCACCGCGCTGGTCATGGCGCTCGCCGCGGTGGGCGTCACGGTGTTGCTGACCGGGCTACGTCATCGCGAGGCGGCTCGCCGGCGCGAGCGTGAGGCGCAGGAGGCGCTGTTCCGCGAGAAGGAGCTGGCCGAGGTCACGCTGCAGTCGATCGGCGACGGCGTGGTCACCGCCGACAACCACGGCCGCGTCCAGTATCTGAATCCAGTGGCCGAGGAGTTGACCGGCTGGCTCACCGCGCAGGCGGTGGGCCGCGATCTCGGCGAGGTCGTCGCGCTGACCGACGAGGCGAGCGGTGCCCGGATCACCGACCGCGCGCAGATGAGCGTGCCGGGGCAGGCGCTGCAACTCCTGCGGCGCGACGGTGTGCGCACGTCGGTCGACCACACACTGTCGGAGCTTCGCGATCCCAACGGCGAGACCATCGGCAACGTGCTGGTGATCCGCGACGTGAGCCGCGAGCGCGAGCTCGCCAACGAGCTCGCCTATCAGGCGAGCCACGACCCGCTCACCGACCTTCCGAACCGCCGCCACTTCGAGCGCACCCTGCAACAGCTCCTGGCCGCCGCGCCCGGCCCGCGCGGGGAGAACGTGGTGTGCTATCTCGATCTCGACCAGTTCAAGGTCGTCAACGACACGTGTGGTCACGTCGCGGGCGACCAGCTCCTGCGCCAGATCGCGGACGTGTTGCGCGGGGAGCTGCGCGACATCGACCTGCTCGCGCGCCTCGGTGGCGACGAGTTCGGCATCCTGCTGCGCGAATGCGGGCCGGCCCGCGCCGGGGAGATTGCCGAGCGCCTGCGCAGCGCCGTCGCCAGCTTCCGCTTCCTGTGGGAAGGGCGGGTATTCGACGTCAGCGCGAGCATCGGTGTGGTTCCGATCGACGACACCAGCCGCAACATCGGCGACGTGCAGCGCGCCGCCGACCTCGCCTGCTACGCGGCGAAGGATCTGGGCCGCAACTGCGTGCACGTGTTCCAGCCGGGCGACGAGGTGATCGCGCGGCGTCACACCGACATGCAGTGGCATTCCCAGATCAAGCAGGCGCTGGAGGAGAACCGGTTCGAGCTGCACTGGCAGGTGATGCGCGCGCTGTCGCCGCTGCGCCAGCCGGCCGAGCTACGGGAATTCCTGGTGCGGATGCGCTCGCCCGACGGCGACATCGTGCCGCCGATGGCCTTCATCCCGGCAGCCGAGCGCTACGGGTTGATGGGCCAGATCGACCGCTGGGTCATCGACCACGCCTTCGCCGCCATCCGCGAGGCGAGCCACCCGGGGGCGCCGGCCGGCTCCACGCTCTACACCATCAACCTCTCCGGCCAGTCGATGGTCGACGAGACCCTCGCCGACCACGTGCTCGAGTGCCTCGGTGCGCATCGGCTCCCCGGCACTGTCGTGTGCTTCGAGATCACCGAGACCGCCGCCATCTCGAACTTCCGGCAAGCATCGGCCTTCATCGAGCGCATGCGCGCCTCGGGAGTGCGCTTCGCCCTCGACGATTTCGGCGCCGGGCTCAGCTCGTTCGGCTATCTCAAGAACCTGCCGGTCGACTTCCTGAAGATCGACGGGCAGTTCGTGCGCGACATCGTGCGCGACCCGGTCGACTTCGCGATGGTGAAGAGCATCGTCGGCATCGGACAGGTGCTCAACATCCACACCGTGGCCGAGCGGGTCGAGGACGAGAGCACACTCGACATGCTGCGCGGAATCGGTGTCGACTATGCGCAGGGCTACCACGTCGGCCGGCCCGAGCCGGTGCCGGCCAGACGGCCGGCGACCTGCGCGCCGGGCTCGCCGCTCGCGCGCCCGGTCGCCGCCTGCACGCCGGCGCTGCGACGGGTGGTCTGAGCCCGCCTCAGCGTCCCTCGAGGGTCGCCGCGCCGTCGTCGCGGATCCAGATTCGTAGCAGATGGCGCCGCACGGTGACGCTCGCGTCCTCGAAGCCGGTGCGCGCGTGCAGCAAGCGGCGGTTGTCCAGCACCAGCATCTGTCCTTCCTCCAGGCGCAGGGTGGCGACCCCGCGCTCGGCCTCGACCAGCTCGCGCAGTGTCTCCAGTGCATCCTCCGCCATCGCGTCGAGCGGCTCGCGCGCCAGTCGTTGGCCCTCGCGCACGTAGTCGTCGTAGTAGCGCCCGGCGACGCCGACGGTGTCGTGGAAGAACAGCGGCTCGCGACTGAATCGTGCCGCCTCGGGCTCGTGCTCGCTCTGCCGGTCCCAGCACAGCGGTCGATACAGCCGTGCCAGCAAGTCGGGGCAAGTCTCGCGCATGGTGTCGTGCGCGGCGGCGAGACTCGAGAGCCTGCTGATGCCGCCGCTCGGTGCCTGCTTGAGGCAGGTGAGCGCGATGTAGGCCGGCGTGTGGTGCAGCCAGCCGCCGTCGGTGTGCAACTCCTGCGACACGTTGGTGGTCGACCGGCGCACTCGCAGCCCCGGCGGCGGGCGCTCGTCGCGCACGTCGTAGACGCGCGTGCCGTCGAGCTTCTGCGGCACCAGTCGCCCGAACTGGCCGAGGACCGTGGCGGCGAGGCGGCGCTGCTCGGGCTCCGCGCGACCGGCGAGTGGGACGCCCTCGACCAGGGCGAGACCGAGACCGCCGTCGACCCGCTCGCGCAGCGCGCGCATCCAGGCGCGGGTGGCCGGTAGACGCGGCGCCGGTGCCCCGTCTGCCGTCGGCTCGGCAGCGAATGCCTCGAGCTCGACCCGGCAGTCGGGCGGGAGCTCGAAGCGCCAGCTCGCGATCGGCGCGGGCTCGCGATGCCAGGCGCTCGGCCCGGCCGCGGCGAGCGACGCCGGCGCGTCGAGAGTCTCGAAAGTCGACATGGGAACCTCCAGCATCAGGTCCAGGACTTCAGGAGCAGGGCGGTGCCGCTGCCGAGCAACAGCACGCTGATCAGGCGCTTGAACGTGGTCGGGGACATCCCGGTCTGCAGCCGCCCGCCGACCCACAGCGCTGCCAGTGCGATCGGCAGCGCGGCGCCGGTCAGCACCAGCGCCTCGCGGTCGAACATGCCGAAGGTCAGGTATCCGACGAGTCGGATGCTGCCGTCGACCAGGAACCAGGTGGCGAAGCTCGCGCGAAACGCCACGCGGTCGAGACCGCGCAGCGTCAGGTAGATGACGTAGAAGGGACCGCCGGTGCCGAACAGGGTGCCGACGAGCCCGCCGAGCAAGCCGTAGGGGATGGACGAGATGCGCGACCCTCGAAGCTCCGGCACCGGCAGTAGCTGGTAGACCGCGTAGACGATGACGAAGACGCCGAGGCTGCGCGTGAGCAGGCGCGGCTCCACCGCATCGAGGGTGAGCAGCGCGACCAGCACGCCGATGAGGGTGAACGGCAGCAGTGGCGCGAGGTCACCCCACGACACCGCGCGCCGGTTGTGCAGGCCCTGGGTCGCCGAGCCCACGTAGTCGAGCAACACCACCACCGGCACCACCAACGGCAGCGGCAGCACGAGCGCCAGCAGCGGAATCGAGATCAGACCCGACCCGAAGCCGGCGATACCGCGCACCAGATAGGCGCCGAATACCACGCAAGCGGCGAAGGCGACGATGGAAGGCTCCAACGGCGTACCCGGGTGGGATGTCGGGGGGGAAGGGCGGGGGCGAGTCAACCATGGCGGCGGGCCGCCGACAAGATTGGTTCACAAAGCGCTACAAAGTTTACCGATTCTTCACGAACGCCCCCTCCGCCCGATGACGGAGGGGGCGCCCGGGTCAGCGCAAGGTGGTGGTGCGCTTGCGGGCGACGAGCTCGTGGTCGACGGTGTGGCCGAGACCGGGCGCGGTCGGGGCGTGCACCAGGCCGTCGGGGCCGATCTCGATGTCGTCGACCAGGCCGTACTTCTGCGCGCCTGCCGGTAGCAGGACCTCGAACATCTCGGTGTTCGGAATCGACATCGTCACGTGCAGGTTGGCGACGTTGTTCAGCGAGTTGCCGCCGTGGTGGATCTCGTAGTTCATGCGGAACGCCTCGGCGAGATGCGCGGTCTTCAGGATCGGTGTGATCCCGCCCTTCACCGCGACGTCGCCGCGCAGCATGTCGGTCGCGCGCATCAGCAGCCACGGCTGATAGGCATGGAACGAGCCGGGGCTGTACTCGGTCGCGAGCAGTGGGATGTCGAGCTTCTCGCGCAGACGGACGTAGCCGTTGATGTCGTCGTCGGCGAGGGGGTCCTCGTACCAGTAGAAGCCGAGGGCCTCGATCGCACGCCCGACGCGCAATGCCTGCTCGTAGCGGTAGGCCCACGTGGCGTCGAGCATCAGACGGAAGTCGTCGCCGACGGCGCGGCGCACCGCCTCGCAGACCGCGATGTCCCGGTCGGGATCCTGTGGCGGGTGGATCTTGTACGCCTTCCACCCGGCGTCGCGAAACGCGACCGCCTCCTCGGCGTAGGCCTCGGGCGAGTCGAGGACCGCCGAGCTCGCGTAGGCCGGGATCGCGTGGCGGTAGGTGCCCATGAGCCGGTGCAGCGGCAGGCCCGCGACCTTGCCGGCGATGTCCCACAGCGCCACGTCGACCGCTCCGATCGAGCGCCAGTTGGTGTGGCGGACGCGATCGGCGAGCCGGCCCCACAGGCGCTCGCGGTCGAGCGGATCCTCGCCCATCACCTGGGGCTTGAGCTTCTCCACCACGCCGCGCGCGTCGAGCTCGGCCGACCACGACGCCGAGCCGAGGAAGGCGTGGCCCTCGACCCCGACGTCGGTGCGCACCGTCACCAGGCCGAGGTGGCTGCGGCCGGAGAAACGCCCGGTGTGGGCGGCGTAGCGCGTCGCCGGGATGTCGTCCCAGGCGAAGAGGGTCACCGTGAGGTCGTCGATCTTCATCGGGTGCGCTCCTGCGGATGAACGGTGGTGAGCGGCGCGCGGCCGGTGCCGGTCGGGGTCACGGCCGCGGTCGGTCCTGCATTCTGGCCAGCGCCGGCACCAACCAGAAGTGGGCCATGCCGGCGAGGGCGGCGGCCGCGCCGAGCCCGAAGCCCGCGTGGTAGCCGAGCGTGAGGTCGTGGAGCAGACCCGCGGCCCACGATCCGACGGCGGCGCCGGTGCCCATGCCGAGGGTGAGCGCACCGTAGATCGCGCCGAAGCCACCGCCGGGGAAGAGCCGCGCCGCGGCCAGCGCGATGATCGGACCCCGCGTGCCCTGCATCAAGCCGAAGCAGAGCACGAAGCCGGCGACCAGCCAGTAGCTCGGATGGACCGCCAGCATCGCCAGGGCGCCGATGCCCACGATGGACGTGGTGTACGACAGCGTCGCGCTGGCGCGCTCGCCGATGCGATCGGCGAGGCTCGGAATCAGGATCATGCCGACCACCGACAGCATGCCGGCGAGACCGTACGCGCTCGCCGCCTCGAGCGGCGGGAAGCCGAGCTCGACCATGTAGGCCACCGCCTGGACGGTGACCGCGTAGGTATTGACGGAGGTGAGGAAGAACACCGAGAACAGCGCCCAGAACGCGGTCGAGCCGAGCGCGCGGCGGAGCGTCCAGCCGCCCTCGCGGGCGACCCGTCGGCGGGTCGCCTCGGCGTACTCCGGGTGTCCGGCGGCGAGGCGTCCCCAGGGTGCGAGCGCGGCGAGCGGCGCCAGGGCGAGCAACACCGTGCCGAGCAGGCCGTAGGTGGCACGCCAGCCGAGGTGCTCGATCATCCACTGGGTGGTCGGCACGATCACCAGCACACCGGTGCCGAGGGCGGCGTAGAGCACGCCCATCGCGGTGCCGAGGCGCGCGCGAAACCAACGGCTGACCAGGGCCGATGCGGGGACCATGCCGATGGCGGCGGCGCCGACCCCGCCCATCACGCCGACGCAGAGGTAGAGCTGCCACAGCGCGTCCAGGCGCCCGGCGAGCACGAAGCCGGCGCCGAAGCAGCAGGCGCCGCCGGCATAGAGCACGCGCGGGCCGACGCGGTCGAAGGCGGTGCCGACGACCGGGCCGGACAGCCCGTTGACGAGCATGAACGTGGAGTACACGCCGGTGAGGTGCGCGCGCTCCCATCCGTGCTCCGCGCCGAGCGGCAGCAGGAACACCGCGAACGTGTCGCCGAGGCCGCGGGCGAGCAGATTCATGCACGTGCACAGCGCGAGCACCACCAGCGCGAGGCGCGAGGCCGAGACGCGGGTGTCGGTCACGCGTCGGTCGATCGGCGCGCCGGGGGGCGCGGTGCGAGGGCGGGCGAGGCTCGGTCGGTCACGCGGCGGGGCTACCTGGCGGCGTCGTCGGGGCGGGCGCGACAGTGTAGTGCAGGCGCGCGCGGTGGTGGACGTGACGACGCGTCGTCGCCGATCGGCCCGGACCGCTATCATTGCCGTCGTCGTGCGCGCGGTGCACGAGCGGAGGTGTGGTGAGTCTGGTCCAGGATCCGGAGCGGCGAGTCGAGGCCCCCGAGCCGTCGCTGCTCGCGTTCTATCGCGGCACCGGCACCGATCGGGCGGGGCGGCGTCTGGCCGCGATCTGGGCGTTCTCCCACCTGCAGCTGGAGGCGACGCACGACTACATCCAGTGGCTGTTCCCGCTGCCGACCCGCAGTGCATTCGATCCGAGCGCACCGGTGCTCGATGCGCGCACCCGGGCCGCATTCGCGGCCGAGCCGGGCCTGCGTGAGCGGCTGCTGCGCTCGCTCGACGTGATGCTCGCGTTCTACGGACTCGCGCGCGACGGCGAGCGCGTCGCGCCGCGCCCCGACTTCGAGGCACGGGCGCGGCACTGGCTCGTCGCCGGCGACCACAATCACCGCCGACTCACCCGCATCGTCCGCGCGCTGCGCCTGCTCGGCTGCGAGACCGAGGCCGACGCGTTGCGCGCATGTCTGATCACCATCGCCGCCGAGCGCGGCGCCACCGCGGTCTCGCCGACCACCCTCGCGCACTGGCGCGCGGCCTGAGGACACCAACGATGTCAGTGCAACAGATGCGGCGGGGGAATCGCTTCATGGTCAGTGCGGGGCACGACCTGGCGGCGCTCGCCGCCTACGAGATTCTCGAGGCCGGCGGCAACGCGGTCGATGCCGGGGTGGCGGCGGTGCTCACGCTCGGCGTGGTGCAGAGCGACCAGGTCAGCATCGCCGGGGTGGCGCCGATGCTGGTCCACCTCGGCGCGAGCGGCGTGACCTGGAGCGTCGCCGGGGTCGGTGGCTGGCCGCGTGGTCTCGACGTCGACCGTTACATCGCGGCCCATGGCGACACCGTGCCGCTCGGGATCGCGCGCACCGTGGTGCCGGCCGCACCCGACGCCTGCGTGCAGGCGCTCGAGCGGTGGGGGACGTTGCGTTTCGGCGATGTCGCGGCCCGCGCGCTGCGCCACGCGCGCGACGGGTTTCCGATGCACGCGCTCATGGCCGAGTACCTCGAGCGCTACGCCGACACCTATCGGCTGTGGCCCGACAGCGCGGCCATCTGGCTTCCGGGCGGTCGACCACCCCGAGTCGGCGAGCGCTTCGTGCAATCGGATCTCGCGGCGACCATCGGTCATCTCTGCGACGAGGAAGCGGCCGCCGGCGCCGACCGCATGCGTGGCCTCGCCGCGGTGCGCCGCGCCTTCTACCAGGGCGACATCGCCGCCGCCATCGTGCGCCAGCACCGTGAGCTCGGGGGGTTGCTGACCGCGGCCGATCTGTCCGCGCACCGGGCGCAGGTGCTGCCGGCAGTGGGCCGTCGGCTGCACCTCGGTGGGCGGGCGGTGGAGGTCCGCACCTGTGGCGCATGGTGCCAGGGTCCGACCCTGCTCGCCTGTCTCGCCATGCTCGACGGCGTCGACCTCGCCGCGCTCGGCCACAACAGCGCCGAGTACCTGCACCTGCTGGCGGAGGTGGTGAAGCTCGGATTCGCCGATCGCGAGGCCTACCTCGGTGACCCGGACCACGTACGGGTCCCGCTCGACACCTTGCTCGACCCCGCGTATGCAGCGGCGCGCCGCGCCGGAGTCGACCCGTCGCGCGCGAGCCCGGGCCTGCCGCCACCGGGTGTCATCGACGGCTTCACGCCCTGGGTCGGCGACGGGACGGGCCATCGCGCGCCGCCGACGCCGAGTCCCGACACCTCGGTGGTGGCGGTGATCGACGCCGACGGCAACGCCTTCTGCTGCAATCCGTCGGATCCGAGCTGGGACGTGCCGGTGCTGCCGGGGACCGGGCTCGCGGTCTCCTCGCGCGGGAGTCAATCGCGGACGCTGCGCGGCCACCCGTCGTGCCTGGCGCCGGGGAAGCGGCCACGCCTCACCCCGAACCCGTGCCTCGCGCTGGTCGATGGCGAGTGGCTGATGCCGTTCGGCACCCCGGGAGGCGATACCCAGGTGCAGGCGAACCTGCAGTTCCTGCTCAACCACGTCGTGTTCGGAATGGACCTGCAGAGCGCGGTGGAAGCGCCGCGTCTCATCACCCATAGCCAGCCGGACAGCTTCGCGCCGCACGCGGCCGACCCTGGGAAGGTCACGGTCGAGGGTCGTGTCCCGCACGCGGTGACCGATCGCCTGGCCGCGCGCGGTCACCGCGTCGAGCGGCTGCCGGACTGGACGCACCGCGTCGCCGGGGTGTGTGCGGTGCGCCGCGAGACTGCGAGCGGCGCGCTGGCGGCGGGCGCGGACCCGCGTCGGCCCAGTCGGGCGATGGGGTGGTAGGTCACGCCGGCCGATGTCGGTGCACGCGGCGGCGTCGCGTGCGCGGCGCGCTGATCGTCGCCGCGGCGCTCGCCCTGGGGCCGGTGTGGGCGGCGGGCCAGGGCGACCTCGGCACCGTTGCCGAGCGCCACACGCGCGCGGTCGCCCTCGCCCGTGACGGCGCCCACGAGGAAGCGCTCGCGCAGCTCCGCGCCTTGCGCGTGGAGGCCCCCGACGACCTCGGCATCCTGCGTGACACGGTGGTGGTCCTGGGTTGGGCCGGCCGCGACGCCGAGGCGGTGGGGCTCGGGGTGGCGCTCGATCTGGACCGCACGCCGCCGTGGGTGCTGGTCGGGCTCGCGGCCTCGGCCCAGCGAGCCGGCGATCGCGACCTCGCGGTTCGAGCCTACCGCCAGATCCTCGCCGAGGATCCGGCGAGCTCGGAGGCGCTCGTCGGCCTCGCCCGCACCCACGCCGAGGGCGGCGACCTCGCGGCGGCGCGGGCGGTGCTCGCCGGCGGTGCCGAGCGGCGAGCCGGCGATGCGGTGTTCGCCACCGCCGCCGGCGACCTGCTCGCCGAGTCCGGTGCCCGGCTGGAGGCGACGCGTTGGTACACGCGGGCGCTCGAGGCCGAGCCGATGCACCTCGCCGCGGCGCGCGGACTCATCGTCGCCGCCCTGGATCTCGGCGCGCCACATCTCGCCGCCAGTCTCGCCGAGCGCCATCCGCAGGCGGTGGACGACGCGCTGGGTCGGCGGATCGCGGCGGACCGCGCGGCGCTGGCGGTGCGTTGGGGCGCGCTCGCACCGGCGCCGGGGGCGGGACGGTTCGAGGCCACGGATCGCGCGTTGGCGGCCCTCGACGCGGTGGCCGACGCATCGAGCCTCGACCTCGACGACCCGCTCCACCGCCGCGTCGCCTTCGACCGGATGGTCGCGCTGCGCGACCGCGTGCGCATGGCCGAGGTGGTGGCGCTACACGTCCGACTCGAGGACGCAGGTGTCGAGCCGCCGGGCTATGCGCTACGCGCGGTGGCGGACGCGCGACTGTGGTTGCGCGAGCCCGAGGCGGCCCTGGCGCTCTACGACGCGGTGCTCGCCCTCGACCCGGACGACCTCGACGCGGCTCTCGGGCGGTTCTACGCGTTGGTGGAGGTGGAGCGCCACGCCGAGGCGCTGCGGGCGATCGACCGTCTGGTCGAGTCGGAGCCGGCCTGGCGCCGCGGCACCGATCCACGGGTCGCGAAGCCGAACCCACGTCGGCTGCTGGTGGAGACCACGGCGGCGATGGCACGCGCCTTCGCCGACGACCTCGCGCAGGCCGAGCAGCGGCTGGCGGCACTCGTGGCGCGCGCGCCGGCCGACATCGGGCTGCGACAGGAGCTGGCGACGGTCCAGCGCTGGCGCGGCTGGCCGCGGCGCGCGACGACCGAGCACGGTCTCGCGCTCGCACTCGAGCCCGAGCTCGTCGGCGCGCGCATCGGTCGTGCCCACGCCGCGCTCGACCACGCGCGCTGGGACGTTGCGCGTGACGACACCGCGCGCCTGCTTGCGAGCCACCCCGAGAATCGCCACGTGCAGGGGCTCGGGCGTCGGCTCGCGTTGCACCGGTCGCCGGCGCTCGACTTCCGTTTCTCGACCGGCACCTCGAGTGGTGGCACGGCGCAGGGTAGCCGCCATCTCCGGCTCGACACCGAGCTGCGCTCCGCGCCGTGGGACGACCGTGTGCGCGCGGTGGTCACGCATCGCTTCGAGCAGGCGGTCTTCACCGAGGGCGATGGCCGCAATCACCGGCTCGGGGTCGGGCTCGAGGGCCGCGACGGCGACGTGTCCGCGCGTGCGCTGCTGGTCGGCGGCGTCGCCGACCACACCGAGCTCGGGCTCGTTCTCGGGCTCGACCTCGCGCTCGACGACCACTGGGCGTTGGCGGCGGGACTCGAGACCTCGAGTGACGAGGTCTCGCTGCGCGGCCTGCGCGCCGGGGTGCGCGGGCGACGCGTCTCCGGTGCGGTCGCCCACACCTGGCACGAGTCGCAGCGCGCGCGACTCGATGTCGAGCGGATGGACTTCGACGACGGCAACGTCCGCCACGCCATCGGTCTCGCGGCGGAGCGCCGCGTGCTCACGCGCCCGGCCTGGAAGGCGACGCTCGAGGCGTCCGCCCACGCCTCGACCAACCGCCGCGACGACGTCGCCTACTTCAGTCCGCGAGCCGACCTGTCGCTCGATCTTCGGCTGCGCAACGAGTGGCGCATCGCGCGGCGTTACGAGCGCGACTTCCGCCACGGCCTGGAGGTCGGCATCGGGCGGTACGCGCAGCGCGGCTTCGGTCCTGGCGACACGTGGTTCCTGCGTTACCACCACGAATGGGACATCGACGACGCGCTGTCGCTTCGCCTCGGCGTGGTGCGGGCGCGGCGGGTCTACGACGGCGTGGCCGAGCGCGAGACGGTGCTCGAGGGAGGTCTGAGTGCGCGGTTCTGAGCCCCGTCGCGGCTCGCACCTGGCGCGGTGGGGCGCCTGTGCGCTGTTGCTGGTGGCGCTCGCCGCGCGCGCCGGCGAGCTACACGTCTTCTCCTACCACGACGTTCGCGAGCGCGTCGCCGGGAACCTCGACCCGGATCAGTTCGCGGTCTCCACCGACCACCTGGTGGCGCACCTCGAGTGGCTCCGCGCGCACGATTACCGGCCGGTGGGCATCGACGACGTGATCGCGGCCCGTCGCGGGCTGCGACCGCTGCCCGAGCGCGCGGTGCTGCTCACCTTCGACGACGGCTACGCGAGCGTCTACCACCGCGTGTTCCCGCTGCTCGCGCTGTACGGCTATCCGGCGGTGGTCGCGCTGGTGACGAGCTGGATGGAGGCCGCACCGGGCACCACGGTGCGGTATGGCGACGAGGAGGTGCCGCGCGAGCGATTCCTCAGCTGGGCGCAGGTGCGCGAGATGCAGGCCTCGGGGCTGGTCGAGATCGCGTCGCACAGCCACGACCTCCATCGCGGCGTGCTCGCCAACCCCCAGGGCAACGAGATGCCGGCGGCGACCACCGCGCGGCTCGATCCGGCCACCGCCCGTTACGAGACGACGCCGGCGTATCTCGCCCGGATCCGCGACGACCTCGCGCGCAGCCGCGCGATCATCGCGCGCGAGACCGGACGCGCACCACGGGTGATGGTGTGGCCGTTCGGTGAGCACAATGCGGCGGTCGCCACCATCGCGCGCGAGCTCGGGATGCCCTGGACGCTGACCCTGTCGGTCGACGCCGCGCGCGCCACCGCCCTCGACCGGCTGCCGCGCCGGCTGCTGGTCGGCAATCCCGGCACCGGCGCGCTGATCGAGGAGCTCTCGCCCGCGTACGTGACGCGGCGTTCCCTGCGCACGGTGCGGGTCAGTCTCGACGCGGTGTA
Organism: Ectothiorhodospiraceae bacterium; assembly: GCA_024234875.1. Lineage (GTDB taxonomy): Bacteria > Pseudomonadota > Gammaproteobacteria > HK1 > HK1 > JACKNM01. The sequence continues at coordinate 32,620 of JACKNM010000015.1, forward strand.
CGACCCCGACCCGGCGCGCGAGGCCGAGCGGCTCGACCGCCTGCTCGATCAGGTCGCGGCGCTCGCGCCGACGACCGTGCTCCTCGACGCCCACGCCGCGCCGGCGAGCGGCGCCCCGGTCGCCGCGGTCTACTTCCCGAGTCGCGCGCTGGCGCTGCGCCGCGACCTGCTCTCGCGCGTGGCCTGGCAACTGCGTACGCGCACCGGGGTCGAGGCGTGGGCGGTGCTGCCGAGCGACGGGTACCCGCCCGGGGTGGACCTGCCGGCGCTGGTCGAGGATCTCGCGCGCCATGCCTTCGTCGACGGCATGGCGTTCGCGGTCGATGCCGGCGCGCGCGGCTCGGAGGTGCCGGTGAGCCGGCTGGTCGAGGCGCTTCGACGGCATCGACCGCTGGCAGGGAGCGGGCTCGTCGTCGACGTCGCGGCGCTCGACCTCCTGCCCGCCACCGGCGAGTCGGCCGCGGTCGATCGCGTGATCGTCACCGGCGTTCCGGCCGATCTCGACGCGGCGGCGACCGGGCGGCTCGCGCGGCGCCTCGGCGGGCTCCGCTCGCCGGTGACGAGGGTCGTGGCCGAGGTGGTCGGGCTCGCGGAGCGCGACGACGACGGGGCCGCGCTCGTGCGCACGCTGGAGCGGCTTCGCCTCGGTGGCGCACGACACCTCGGGCTGCGCCTCGACCGACCCGCGGCCGAGTGGCCTGCGGTCGCCACACTCCGACCCGCGCTGTCGGCCGCGAGTCATCCCTACCCGCGCTGAGCCCCGGCTCGGCGCCACCGCGCCGATGCCGCGCGTCGGCGCGAATCACGTTCCCGTCGCGCCGTCTACCCGGTCACGCTCCACGCGCCGTGGCCTCCGGTTCGCTCGCCGCCTGCCGATGAGAATCCCGCTGGCCCCGGTTTCACCGGTACGCCCCGTGGCCGGCGGGCGCCGATCCGGGTCGACGAGGCAGCGATGTTCGAAGGCTTCCAACTCATCCTCGAGTTCGCCTTCTACTACCCACTGTTCATGGCCTACCTGTGGATGGTGGGCGGCGTCTATTACTACCTGCACTGGGAGCGGTCGAGCGCCGGGCCGCAGCACCCCCCGGCGCTCGACCGCTATCCGCTCGTCTCGCTCGTCATCCCCTGCCACAACGAGGCGGACCACCTCCACGAGACCATCCACTACGCACTGGGCCTGGACTATCCCGACTACGAGGTGATCGCGGTCGACGACGGGAGCACCGACGCCACCGGCGCCATACTCGACGCGCTGGCTCGCGAGCACCCACGCCTGCGCGTGGTGCACCTGCGGCGCAACCAGGGCAAGGCGATGGGGCTACGCACCGCGGCGCTCGTCGCACGCAGCGAGTTCCTGGTGTGCATCGACGGCGACGCGGTGCTCGACCGCCACGCGCTGACCTGGATGATGAGCCACTTCCTCGCGGGGCCACGGGTCGGCGCGGTCACCGGCAATCCGCGGATTCGCAACCGCTCGACCCTGCTCGGCCGGATCCAGGTCGGCGAGTTCTCCTCGATCGTCGGGCTCATCAAGCGCGCGCAGCGGGTCTACGGCCGGGTGTTCACCGTCTCCGGGGTGGTCGCCGCATTCCGGCGCAGCGCGCTGCACGACGTCGGGTACTGGAGCCCCGACATGGTGACCGAGGACATCGACATCAGCTGGAAGCTACAGCTCGCGCACTGGGACGTGCGCTTCGAGCCGAACGCGCTGTGTTGGATCCTGATGCCGGAGACGCTGCGTGGGTTGTGGAAGCAGCGACTGCGATGGGCCCAGGGCGGGGTCGAGGTCATGCTCAAGTTCCTGCCGCGGCTCGGTCGCTGGCGCCTGCGCCGGATGTGGCCGGTGTGCATCGAGCTGGTGCTCTCGATCGGCTGGGCCTACGTGATGGCCGGCATCGTCGCGCTGTGGCTGGTGGGGCAGGTGGTCACCCTGCCGCCGGACCTGGTGGTGCGCAGCATCATCCCGGGCTGGAACGGGGTGCTGCTCGGGCTGACCTGTCTCGCACAGTTCGCGCTGAGCCTCGCCATCGACAGCCGTTACGAGCGCCGGCTGGCGCGGATGCTGTTCTGGGTGATCTGGTACCCGATGGTGTACTGGGTGCTCGGCGCGGCGGCGAGCGTGGTGGGGGTGGTGAAGGCCATCACCAAGCCGCGCGGAACGCGAGCGGTGTGGACGAGCCCCGACCGCGGCCTGCGTGCCACGGGTGGGCGAGGCGCGGGTCGGTGACCGCGGGCAGCGGCCCCGAGGGGACGATCCGGCCACTCGTCATCGAGCGGCCGGAGCTGCAGTCGATGCCGCGGCGACTCGGCTGGGCGGCGGTGACCGCGCTCGCCTGGATGGTCTGGGTCTACGTGTGGGTGCCGGTCGCGAGCGCGCTGGCGTGGGCGCTCGAGCTGCACTTCGTGTACCGCCACATGGTGGTGCTCGGTGGGTTCGAGGCCTTCGTCGGGAGTCTGCGCTTCTTCGCCGGCGGGGTCGCGCTGATCGCGTGCGCGCTGATCGGATGGGCGAAAGTGCAGGAGATGCGCTTCGGTGGTCGCAGCCGCCGAGGCTCGCGCGCACCCGTGGGGGTGGAGCACCTGGCGCGGCACTACCGCGTCGACGACCGCGAGCTCGCCGTGTGGCGCTCGGCGCAGTGCCTCGCGGTGACCCACGACGAGCACGGGGCCATCGTGGCGGTCGAGGTGCTCGACGCTCCGGCGCCCGCGCCGGAGCGGGGCGCGGCGGCCCGTCTCGCCGTCGCCGGGTAAGCGCGCCCTCCCGGGCCCTCAGGTCTTGAAGTAGCCGCGCTTGATCGCGTGGCGCAGCGCCCCGAAGGCGTGCAACGCCTCCTCGTAGGCGGCGCGTCGTCGGTGGAGTTGCTCGACGACGGTGGAGTCGAGCTCCGCGCTGGCGGCCTCGCCGAGCGTGAGCGCCGCCTGCAGGTAGCGCGCGCGCAGGCGCGACACCACCTTGGCCAACGCGATGATCCGCTCCTCGGTGATGGTCCCCGCTTCCTCGCGGATGTGGGTTCGGTTGAGGTCGGTGATGCGGCGGTCGAGGTCGGTGAACAGGCGCCGGGTCGCTGCCTCGTCGTCGAATCGGTCCAGCTCGTGGATGGTCATGTGCACGCTCGCAGGGTCGGCCCCTGGACAGGGGGCGCTCGTCGCGAGGCTATCGGCTGGGGCTCGCCGCGGCTTGAGGCGGCGCGCGCGCTCGACCGGTGTCCGTCAGCGCGGGAACAGGCGCTCGAGACGGTCGAAGGCCTCGTCGATGGCCTCGTCGGAGACGCAGAACGCCATCCGCACGTGGTGCTCGCCCGACGGTCCGAAGGCGCTGCCCGGGGTGAGCGCGACGCCGACCGCGTCGAGCACCCGCAGACAGAACTCGGAGGCGTCGGCGTGCGGCGCGACGATGCGTGGGAACACGTAGTACGCCCCCTCCGGCGGGTGATAGCTGAAGGCGTGCGCCAGCCGATCGAGTCGCTCGCGGATGTGGACGCGCCGAGCCGCCAGCACCGCGCGGAAGTGATCGACATGGGCGCGGTCGAGGCCGAGCGCGGCGAGCCCGGCGACCTGGGAGATGCGCGGCGCGCAGATGATGGTCGCGTCGTGGGCCTTGAGCACCTCGCGCTTCAGGCTCTCCGGCACCACCATGTAGCCGAGGCGCCAACCACTCATCGCGAACATCTTCGAGAACGTGAACAGATAGGCGAGGCGGTGCGCGACCGAGGGCTCGGCGCCGAGGTCGAAGTAGCGCTCGGGGTCGTCGTAGACGAGGTAGGAGTACGGATCGTCGATCACCACCAACAGATCCGCCGCCTCGGCGATCTCCGCGACCCGCAACAACGCCTCGCGCTCGAACACCTTGCCGGTGGGATTCGAGGGCGTCACCAGCACGATCGCCCGCGTGCGGGGGCCGACGAGACCGGGCAGGGCGTCGAGATCGAGGCTCCAGCCGCGCGCCTCGTCGAGCGTCCAGTACACCGGTCGCGCGCCGCAGAGCCGAACCTGCTGGATGTGGGAGGCGAAGCAGGGGTCGGTCAGGATCACCTCGTCGCCGGGATCCACCACCGCGCGCAGCAGCGCCGACAGCCCCTGCATGTTTCCCGCCGTGACCAGGACGTTGCGATCGGGGTCGGGCCCGTCGGCATCGAGGCCGCGACGCTGCCTGGCGATCGCGTGGCGCAGCTCCGGCAGGCCGTCGGGCAGGGTGTACTTGCCGACGTCGGGGTCCGCGGCCAGGGCCCGGGCCACGGCGTCGCGGATCGGCTCCGGGGTCGGGAACGAGGGCAGGCCCCAGGTCAGGGACACCGCGCCGGGGATGCGAGCCGCGCGCATCGCCATGCCCTTGATTGCCGACACCGCGAGCTCGGCGACGGTACCGGACGGCCAGCGACCCGCGTGCGTCATCGTGTCCCTCCCACCATCGCGGACCGGCAAATCGCGATGCGCTCACTCTGCCACGGGCCCTCGCGATGCGCGCGACCTCGAGGTGACCGGTTGACGGCGATCAAACCCGCGCCCGCCGCCCGCGCGCAGCCTGTGCCGATGGCGTGCGCGCAGGACGAGCGGAAGCAGTCGGCGCTGGTCGGCTTCGTGCTCAACCCGATTGCCGGCATGGGTGGTCGGGTCGGGCTGAAGGGCACCGACGGCGTGGTCGAGGAGGCGCGAGCGCGCGGTGCGCGGCCGGTATCACCGGAGCGCGCGGCGCGGTGTCTCGCCGCGTTGGCGCAGGCGTTGGCCGCGTCGCCGGCGAAGCCCACGCCGCGGTGGCTCGTCGCCGGGGGGGCGATGGGTGCCGACGCGCTGCGCGCCCACCGGCTCGGCCCCTTCGAGGTCGTCCACCAGCCGCCGCCCGAGCCGACGCGCGAGGACACGCTGCAGACGGTGCGACGGTTCGTCGAGCGCAGCGTCGCCCTGGTGCTCTTCTGCGGCGGTGATGGCACCGCGCGCGACGTCTGCTCGATCACCGGTACCGCGGTGCCGATCATCGGCATCCCCGCCGGCGTGAAGATGTACTCGGGGGTCTTCGGGGTCAGCCCGACGCGCACCGCCGCGCTGGTCGCCGAGTACCTGGCCGGCAGCATCGGCCTCGCCGACGCGGAGGTTCTCGACCTCGACGAGGATGCCTACCGGGCGGGGCGGTGGGAGGCGCGGCTGTTTCACGCCGCCCGCACGCCGTTCGAGCCGAGCCTGACCCAACGCGCGAAGGTGATGAGCGACGCGCGCTCCGACGCCGAGGTCACGGCCGCGATCGCCGCCGACGTCCGCGAGACGGTCCAGGCGGCGCCGGACACCTTGCTGTTGCTCGGCGCCGGCACCACGGTGCGCGCGGTCGCCGAGGGGTTGGGGGTCGAGCACACGCTGCTCGGGGTGGATGCGGTGCTCGCCGGCCGGGTGGTCGGGCGCGATCTCGACGCGGACCGCCTCGCCGCGTTGCTCGAACGGCACCCGCGCTGCCTTCTGGTGCTGAGCCCGATCGGCGCCCAGGGTTTCGTGCTCGGACGCGGCAATGCCCAGCTCGCACCCGAGATCGTCGCCCGCATCGGGCGCGGCGGGCTGGTCGTGGTGGCCACGCCGGCGAAGCTCGCGCGCACCCGGTGCCTGCGCATCGACACCGGCGACCCGGCGCTCGACGCGGCACTGGTCGGCGACGGGTTCCTGGAGGTCCGCGTCGGCTACCACCGCCGGCGGATGGTGAGGGTCGAATGACGAGGGTCGCGACATGGACTACCTGCCCCATACCGACGACGACCGCGCCGCGATGCTCGCGGCCATCGGGGTCGATGCGATCGAGGCCCTGTTCGCCGCGGTGCCTGCGGCGCATCGATGGCCGCAGCTGAATCTGCCGCGGCCATCGAGCGAGCTCGAGGTCGCCGGTACGCTGCGCGCGATGGCGGCCTCGTCGCAGATGCGGGCGGCGCATTCGCGACCCGCGGTGGAGGGCACGGTGTTTCGCGGCGGCGGGGCGTACCAGCACTACCGCCCGCCGACCGTCGACGACGTGCTCCGCCGCGGCGAGCTGCTCACCGCCTACACGCCCTACCAGCCCGAGGCGAGCCAGGGGATGCTGCAGGCGATCTTCGAGTACCAGAGCATGGTCTGCGCGCTGACCGCGATGGAGGTCGCCAACGCGAGTCATTACGACGGGTCGACCGCGCTCGCCGAGGGCGTGCTGCTCGCCCTCGACGCCGCGCCCGGCGAGCGCTCGGAGGTGCTCGTCCTGCCGGGGCTCAATCCCCACTACACCGCGGTGCTGCAGACCTATCTGCGCGGTGGCGCGGGGCGGGTGGTCGCACTCGAGGAGGCGCGGGTCGACATCGACACGGTGGCTGCCTCGATGAGCGAGCGGGTGGCCGCGGTGGTGGTGCAGAGCCCCGGCTATCTCGGGACCATCGCGCCGGTGGAGGCGCTGGCTGCACTCGCCCACCGTCATGGCGCCTTGCTGGTGGTGGTCACCGACCCGATCGCGCTCGGCGTGCTCCGTCCACCGGGCGAGCAGGGGGCGGACGTGGTGGTCGCGGAGGGCCAGTGCCTCGGGCTGCCGATGAGCTTCGGCGGCCCCTACCTCGGGATCCTCGCCACCCGTCGCGAGCACGTGCGCCGTCTCGCCGGGCGGCTGGTCGGCGAGACGGTCGACACCGCCGGGCGCCGTGGATACGTGCTCACGCTCGCGACCCGCGAGCAGCACATCCGCCGGGCTCGGGCGACGAGCAACATCTGCACCAACTCCGCCCTGGGGGCGGTGGCGGCGGCGGTCTACCTCGCCACCATGGGCCCGGCCGGGCTCGGCGAGGTCGCAATGCTCTGCCACGACAAGGCCCATCACGCCGCCCGCGCGCTCGGCGCGATCGATGGCGTGGTCATCAATCCGCAGGACCCCGACGCGCCGTTCTTCAAGGAGCTCGTCGCCGCCCTGCCGTGCCCGGTCGGGCGGGTGAACCGGCTGCTGGCCGAGCGTCACGGCATCGTCGGCGGCCTCGACCTCGGCGCCGACGACCCGACCCGTGCGGGGTGGATGCTGGTCGCGGTGACCGAGCTCTGCACCCGCGAGGCGATCGACTGCCTGGTCGACACGGTCCGCGAGGTCTGCACCGCTGAGATGGGGAGCCGGCGATGAGCGCGGTGGACGAGCGCGATGGCCGTGCGCACCGCGCCGATTCGCCGACGCTCTACGAGCGCAGCCGCCCCGGTCGCCGCGCCTGCGCGCTACCGGCGAGCGACGTCCCGGCGACGCCACTCCCCGCGGAGCTCGCCCGCGAGACGTTGCGCCTGCCCGAGCTGGCGCAGCTCGACGTGGTGCGCCACTACACCGCGCTCGCGCACCGCAACTTCGGCGTCGACTCGGGCTTCTATCCGCTCGGCTCCTGCACCATGAAGTACAACCCGCGTCTCGGCGAGGAGGTGGCACGCCTCGCGGGCTTCGCCGAGGCGCATCCGCTGGCCGACGCCGAGCACGTGCAGCCGCTGCTCGGGGTGATGCTCGACCTCCAGCGCTGGCTGGCCGAGCTGGCCGGTCTGAGTGCGGTGTCGCTGCAGCCGGCGGCGGGCGCGCACGGCGAGCTCACCGCGTTGCTGATGATGCGCGCCTACCACGCCGACCGCGGCGAGGGCGCGCGCAATCGCGTGCTCATCCCGGACTCCGCCCACGGCACGAATCCGGCGTCGACCACGATGGCGGGGATGATCGCGGTCGAGATCCCGTCCGACCCGCGCGGCAACGTGGATCTCGGCGCGCTGCGCGCCGCCTGCGACGAGCGCGTCGCCGGGCTCATGATCACCAATCCCAATACCCTCGGGCTGTTCGAGGAGCAGATCGAGGCGGTGGTCGAGACCGTTCATCGCCACGGCGGCCTGGTCTACGGCGACGGCGCGAACATGAATGCCCTGGCCGGGGTGGTGCGCCCGGGCGATCTCGGCATCGATCTCATGCACTTCAATCTCCACAAGACCTTTGCCACCCCGCACGGCGGTGGAGGGCCGGGGTCGGGTCCGGTGGCCGCACGGTCGGACCTCGCCGACTACCTGCCGGGGCCAGTGGTGGCCCGGTCCGGTGAGGTCGGCGCCGGGGTGCTCGCGCTGGTCGAGCCGCGGCGCTCCATCGGCCGCATGTGTGCCTTCCACGGCAACTTCGGGATGTTGTTGCGGGCGTGGGCCTACCTGCGGGTGCTCGGTGGCGACGGGCTGCGCCGGATGGCGGAGCACGCGGTGCTCAACGCCAACTACCTGCTGGCACGGCTCCGTGGTCGGTTTCCGGTGCCCTACGATCGGTCGTGCATGCACGAGCTGGTCTGCGAGGGGCGGATCGAGGGCAGCGACGTGCGCGCGCTCGACATCTGCAAGCGCCTCCTCGACCACGGCATCCATCCGCCGACGAACTACTTCCCGCTGATCGTGCACGAGGCGCTGATGATCGAGCCCACCGAGACCGAGAGTCGCGAGACCCTGGATGCCTTCCTCGCCGCGCTGGGCGCCATTTGCGACGAGGCGGTGCGTTCACCGGAGCGGCTCCGTGAGGCGCCACATACGACTCCGGTGGGGCGTCTCGACGAGGTGCGGGCGGCGCGTCATCCGGTGCTCGTGGATGCGGCGGTCGGCGGGGGAGGGGGCACCGGGGCGCGGTAGCCGGGGGGCGCCCGGGGCGGGCGACGCGGGGATCCTGGATTGCGCCTCGCTCCATCCAGGCTACGGGGGCCACGGGTGCGGTGACGCGCGTCGCGCGGGCGGCTGGCGGCGATGGAAACCGTGAACCACGCCCTTGCTCGGGCGAGAGCGTTGTGCCACCGTTGCCGGCCATGTCCGACCACCACAAGCCGCTCGTCGCCATCGTCGCCAGCGTCCTCGAGGTCTCCGAGCGCCGCTATCCGGCCCATGCGACGGGGGCCAAGAACGTCGACGCGGTGGCGCGGTTCGCCGATGCCATCCCGATGATCCTGCCGGCGCTCGGACCGAGCCTCGAGCTCGCGGACGTGGTCTCGCGCATCGACGGCCTGGTGCTCACCGGCGGCCGTGCGAACGTCGAGCCGCACCACTACGGCGGGCCGCCGTTTCCCGACGACGAGCCGATCGACCCGGCGCGCGACGCAACCGCCTTACCGCTGGTGCGCGCCTGCATCGACGCGGCGGTGCCGATCTTCGGCATCTGTCGCGGCATCCAGGAGATGAACGTCGCGCTCGGCGGCTCGCTGCACTATCGCGTGCACATGGTCCCCGGCAAGGACGACCACCGCATGCCGCGCCACCCGGACGTCACCATGGAGGAGATCTTCAAGCTCCGCCACCCCGTCGCGCTCACTCCCGGTGGGCTGTTCGAGCGCCTCGTCGGCGCATCCGAGGTGGTGGTGAACTCGCTCCACGGGCAGGGTATCGATCGGCTCGCCGACGATCTGGCGGTGGAGGCGATCTCGCCCGACGGTGTCATCGAGGGGGTGCGATTGCGCGACGACCGCACCTTCACCGTCGGTGTGCAGTGGCACGCCGAGTGGCGACCGGACGAGCACGCCCTCGGCCGCGCGTTGTTCTCCGAGTTCGGGGCCGCGGCACGCGCCCGGTCGAGGGCTCGGACCCGAGGGGCAGGGCGGCGCGAGGCGACGACGACCGTCGGCTGAAGCGCCCGGCGCCGGGCCCGGAGCGCGTATCCGAGTCAGACCGGCCGCTCGCCGTCCGCGGTGGTGCGGTGCAGGTAGCGCGGCATGCTCTCGTCGTAGTCGCGCACCGCGTAGTGCATGGTCGCCCGGTTGTCCCACATCACCACGTCGCCCACCGCCCACCGATGCCGGTACACGTTCTCCGGCGCGGTGGCGCGCGCGTAGATGTGCTGGAGCAGCGGCGCGCTCTCCTCGCGGGTCATGCCCTCGAACTCGGTGGTGAAGTGCGGGTTCACGAACAGTGCCTTGCGCCCGGTCTCGCCCAGCGTGCGCACCACCGGGTGTGACACCGGGGGCTTCACCTGACTCGGATCGATGCGTAGCGCATCGGTGCCCCCCTCCAGCGCCCGCCGGTAGGTGGCCTCCCCGCTGTGCATGGCGCGCAGCTCGGCAAGGGTCGCCCGGAGCCCCGGTGAGAGCTGATCGTGGGCCGCGCACATGTTGCAGAACATGGTGTCGCCACGCCCGGTCGGAATCTCGATCGCGTGCAGCAGCGACGCGAGTGGTGGCTCCTCCATGTGTGAGATGTCGGAGTGCCAGTAGTCGTTGCGCGCGCCGCGCTTCCCGGGCCGATTCTCGAGCACCAGCACCTCGGGATGCCCCTCCACCGTGCGGCGCGTGTTGAGGGGGTGAGGGCGGGCCGCCCCGAGCAGCTCGGTGAGCGCGATCTGGCGCTCGGGGGAGAGATCCTGGCCACGGAACAGCAGCACGTGGTGCTCGAAGAACGCGGCGCGGATACCTTCCGCGGTCGACGCGTCGAGGGGCTGCGAGAGGTCGACCCCGGACACCTCGGCGCCGAGCGCGCCACACAGGGGAGTGAGTTGCATGGTCTGATTCCGTCGGCGGAGGTCGCCGACGGAATTGAACATCTTTTTCGGCGCGGGTAAAGAGGGCGCGCGACGGTCCGGCTCAGAACCGGAGCCGCGTGGCGCGGCGCGGGTCGTCGACGAACGGATTGCGGTTGCCCTGGATCGTCTCGATGAGGTCGTTGCGGCGGCGTTCCTCGGCGCTCGGCGGGTCCGCCCGGTGCCAGTCCTGCAGCGTTCGACCGAGACGAGATCGGATCTCCAGCCCGTAGGTCTCGGCCATGTAGAACATCGTGCGTGCGATCTCGCCGCGCACCGCCGGGCGCGGCTCGACCAGGCGCCGGGCCTCGTCGACCTCGAAGTCACAGTCACCGAACGGGCGGGCCTCGCCGGGAATGATGCCGAACGGATGGCTCGCCCGCGCCTCGTTCACGTCGATCCGCGCCGGCCAGAGGTTGTGGAGGTCGGCCTCGATGCGGTTGAACTCGGGGCTCGCGTCCCGGCACTCGTTGCGCCGGCCGCAGCTCAGATGCCAGGCCACCCAGGACATCGGGAACACGTGCTCGACGTTGATGCGGCGTCCCTTGCGCTTGCCGAACTGGCGCCCGCAGTACAGCGTCTCGCCACCCTCGGGATAGAGCTTGCCCCACACCAGGGGCAAGGCGGTGCGGTAGTCGGGGATCGGGTTGGTCGGCCGTCCGTCGGCGTGGGCGGCGGCGGTGCCGAGCAGGCAGAGCAGGGCGACGAGTGAGGCGACGGCGCGGCGGGCCAGGTGGGTCATGGTCGCAACCGGTTCCTGAGGACGTGGACGGAGTCTACCAGGCGCCCGCCGCGTCCCGAGCCGACATCGGGCTCGCCGGCGCGTAGACTCCGGCGCTCGATGCGTGCGCGCACACCGACGGAGACGCCTCATCATGCGCGACCTCGACTTCGTCGAGCTGGACTATCGCGAGACCCCGATCGGTGCGGTCTCGCTGCGCCGGCGGCGCGACCCCCGGCTCGGGGACGAGCCGGTCTACGAGGTGACGCTGGACGAGGCGTTCCTGATGTCGAGTCGGTTCACCGCCGGCGAGGTGGCGCTCGCACGCCTCGGGCTGGCGGCGGTGCCCGGCGCGGCCCGGGAGGTCGTGATCGGCGGGCTCGGGCTCGGCCACACCGCTGCCGCCGCGCTCGACGTGGCCGGGGTGGCCGAGGTCTTGGTGGTGGAGCTGCTCGGCGCAGTGGTGGGCTGGCATCGTGACCGACTGGTGCCGCTCGGCGAGCGACTCTGCGCGGATCCGCGGTGCCGGCTGGTCTGCGGCGACTTCTTCGCGCTGGCGTCGCGGCCCGCGGACGGGTTCGACCACGCGCGACCAGGGCGGCGTTTCGACGCCGTGCTCCTGGACATCGACCATTCCCCCTCCCACCGGCTCGACGGCGCCAGCGCGGGCTTCTACACCGATGCCGGGCTGCGTCGACTGGCCGCCCATCTGCGCCCGGGTGGGGTGTTCGCGATGTGGTCGAACGACGCCCCCGATGCCGACTTCGCGAGCGCGCTCGGGCGCGTCTTCACGAGCGTCGAGTCACACGTGGTGGCGTTTCCGAATCCATACAGTGGCGAGGACGCGCACTGCACCGTCTACGTCGCCAGCGCCGGCTCGCGCGCGTAGCGCGAGCGGTCGCCGCGCCCGGTGTCGGCGGCGACGCTCGCCGGTCACCCACAGCCGAGGTACTGGTTCCCGATCATGCGCATCACCGAGATCCGTGAGCTCGCCGTCCCGCTGGAAGGGAGCATCGCCAACGCGGCGGTGAGCTTCGACGACCACGACGTCTCCCTCGTCGCGCTGGTCAGCGACCGGATGCGCGGCGGCCGACCGCTGATCGGGCTGGCGTTCAACTCGATCGGTCGCTTCGCGCAGGGTGGCATCCTCAGGGCGCGCATGATCCCGCGCGTCCTCGCCGCCGATCCGGCGTCGCTGCTCGACCCGGCGACCGGCGCCCTCGACCCCGCGGCGCTGCTGCGCACCGCCATGCGCAACGAGAAGCCGGGCGGACACGGCGACCGCGCTGGCGCTGCGGCGGCGATCGAGCTCGCGGCGTGGGACCTGCTGGCCAAGGCCGCCGACGAGCCGGCGTACGCCACCATCGCGCGCGCCCACGGAAGGGCGCCGCGCGCCGCGCCGGTCGAGGTCTACGCCGCCGGCGGCTACTACTATCCGCGGGGTGCCGGTCGGACCCTGGCCGACGAGCTTCGCGGCTACCGCGACATGGGGTTCACCGCGTTCAAGATGAAGATCGGCGGGGCGCCGCTCGCCGACGATCTTCGGCGCGTGGAGTCGGCGCTCGCGGTGGCGGGCGACGGCGCGCGGCTCGCGGTCGACGCGAACGGGCGCTTCGGGCTCGAGACGGCGCTTGCCTGTGCGCAAGCCCTCGCGCCGTTCGGTCTGCGCTGGCTGGAGGAGATGGGCGATCCGCTCGACTACGCGCTCAACCGTCGCCTCGTCGAGGCCTACGCAGGCCCGGTCGCTACCGGCGAGAACCTCTTCTCCACCATCGACGTCGAGAACCTGTTGCGCTACGGCGGCGTGCGCCCGGGCCACGACGTGGTGCAGGTGGACCCGGGGCTCGCCTACGGGATCACCGAGCTCGCGCGCATCCTGCGAATGCTGGAGGCGCTCGGCTTCGATCGCCGGCAGGTCCATCCGCACGGCGGGCATCTGGTCAACCTGCACATCGTGACCGCGCTCGGGCTCGGCGGATGCGAGGCCTATCCGGGGGTGTTCCGCCCGTTCGGGGGCTACTCCGAGGACTGCGTCCTCGGGGCCGGCACCGTGCGCGCCGGTGACGCGCCGGGCTTCGGGCTCGAGCGCAAGCGCGAGCTGGCGGACGCCATCGCGCGCATCACCGCGTAGGGCGCCGCGGACGTTCCGTCGCTCAGCCGCCGTGCGCGGCGCGCGAGTCGGCCGGCGCCTGGTCGCGGGCGTCCAGGCCGTAGTCGCGCACCACCTCGGCGACGCGCAGGCGGTAGTCGGCGAACACCCCGCCGCGCCCCGCGCTCTGGCTCTCGCGGTGCCGTGTCTGGTTGCGCCACGCCGCAACCGCCGCCTCGTCACGCCAGAACGACAGCGACAACAGCTTGTCGGGGTCGGTGAGGCTGCGGAAGCGCTCGACCGACACGAAGCCGTCGGCGTGCTCGAGCTCGGCGCGCAGCGCGGCCGCGTGGTCGAGGTACTCGTCGGTCCGCCCGTCGGCGGGGCGGACCTCGAAGATCACCGCGATCACCGGCCTCAGCGCCCCCTGGCCTTGCGCCACTCGGCGAAGTCGGCGCTCGATTGGGGGTCGGTCGGCGGATAGAGGCCGAGGATCGATCGCCCCTCCAGCACCTTCTCGGCCACGAAGTCCTCGAAGGCGGTCATCTCGACCGCCTCCGCCGTCACCTCGTCGACGAGGTGAGTCGGGATGACCACCACGCCGTCGCCGTCGCCGACCACGATGTCGCCGGGGAACACCGCGACGTCGCCGCAGGCGATCGGCACGTCGATGTCGATCGCCTGGTGTCGCGTGAGGTTGGTCGGCGCCGACGGGCGGTTGTGATAGGCGGGGATGTCGAGCTGGGCGATCTCGGGGGAGTCACGGAAGCCGCCGTCGGTGACCACCCCGGCCACGCCGCGGACCATCAGCCGTGAGACCAGAATCGCGCCGGCCGAGGCGGCACGCGGGTCCTTGCGACTGTCGATCACGAATACCGCGCCCGGCGGGCAGTCCTCGACCGCCTTGCGCTGCGGGTGAGCGCGATCCTGGAACACGCTGATCGGGTTCAGGTCCTCGCGCGCCGGGATGTAGCGCAGCGTGAATGCGGGGCCCACCATGTTCGGCCGGCCCGCGCGCAACGGCTGGACGTCCTGAATGAACTGGTTGCGTAGCCCGCGCTTGAACAACGCGGTGCACAGCGTCGCGGTGCTCACCCCCATCAACTTGCGCCGGGTGTCCTCGCTCAGATCTCGGGTGGTCATGGCCGGGTGTCTCTCCGCGGATGGGGAAGGGTCGACGCCACGCGGTCGGCAGCGCCGTGCGCGACAGTACCGGTAGACGCCGGCGACCGCCAGCGACCGCGCGGCACACTGGCCCAACGGCCGTCGATGGCTCGGCGCTACGATGGGTGCCCAGTGAACCAAGGTGCATGGTGATGCAGGGTCGCCGTCCGCTCCGCCTCGGTCTCGTCCAACTCGCCGCCGCACTGCTCGTCGCCTGTGGGGACGGCGCCGACGCGCCCTACCTCGAGCTCGCCGGCGGCGGCTTCGTGCTCAACTACCGGCTGGCGGAGGCGGACTACGGCTTCGTCGTCCGCGTGCTGCGGCGGCTACCCGAGGGCTCGGTGCTGGAGGCGCGCTTCGAGGATCCGGCCGGTGGGCCGCCGATCGTGGTCCGCCAGCCGGCGCGTGCCACGCGATCCCAGTACGTGTTCCGTACCCCGCCGGTGCGCGGCGTCGTCGCCGGTCGTGACTATCGGGTGGAGCTCTTGCTACTCGGGGCCGGTGGCGGTGTGGCGCTCGCACGCCTGGAGCACGCGTTCCACGCCGACGTCGACCAGACGGTGTTGCCGGTGCGACCGCCGGTGGTCGGTCCGGGCTACCAGCGGGCACCGCCGGGCTCCTGAGAGGATGGCTCACGCGGGGCTTGCGCCGGCCGTGGCAGCGGGCATGATCCGCCGGGCTCGACCCAACCGGGAGTCACGACATTGTCCAGCACCGCGCTCGTCACTGGCGGCAACGGCTTCATCGGGGCGTGGATCGCCCGGCGCCTGATGGCGCGCGGCATCGCGGTGCGCGTGCTCGACCTCGACGTGAATCCGGCGCGGGCGCGCGCGATCATCGGCGCCCTCGCGGACGGCGTGGAGTGGCGATCGGGTGACGTCAGTGACGGTCGCGCGGTGCGCGAGGCCGCGCGCGGTTGCGGCCTGCTGGTGCACCTCGCGGCGGTGCTCACGCCGGCCTGTCAGGCGGACCCGATTCGCGGCGCCCACATCAACCTGCTCGGGACCCTGAATGTATTCGAGGCGGCCCGGGCCGAGGGCATCGAGCGGGTGATCTACATGAGCAGCGCCGGCGTGTTCGGGCCGGACGACGGCGTGCACCCGCGCCCGACCACGCACTACGGGGCGTTCAAGCTCGCGGGCGAGGGTTGTGCGCGCGCCTACCACGCCGACCACGGCATCGCGAGCGCCGGGTTCAGGCCGCTGGTGGTCTACGGTCCTGGCCGCGAGGTCGGCCTGACGGCCGGGCCGACGCTCGCCTGCCGCGCCGCGGCCCGCGGCGAGCCCTACACCATTCCCTTCA
This sequence comes from Ectothiorhodospiraceae bacterium, assembly GCA_024234875.1. Lineage (GTDB taxonomy): Bacteria > Pseudomonadota > Gammaproteobacteria > HK1 > HK1 > JACKNM01. The sequence continues at coordinate 48,370 of JACKNM010000015.1, forward strand.
GCGGCGAGAGCGACTTCGTGTTCGTCGACGACGTCGCCGCCGCGTTCGAGGCAGCGGCGACCGCGGAGCTGCGCGGCGCCGAGGTGTACAACGTGGTCGGGGTGCGTGCACCGGTGGCCGACCTCGCCCGTCGCATCGAGACCGTCGTCCCGGGCGCGCGCATCGACTGCGCCGGTCCGAAGGTCCCGGTGTGCGCGGCCATCGAGCCCGGCCGGCTGCGCGAGGTGTTTTCCGGGGTGCCGCTCACCGGGCTCGACGAGGGGCTGCGGCGGACCGTGGACTTCTACGCCGAGCGCTGACCGCCCCGAGGATCGGAGCCGCCGTCGCGGCTCGATTCCCTTACCGGCATCGACGCGATGCCGGTGCGCAGCGGTGCGGGAGCGGTGCAGCCCGGGTGCAGCGAAGCGAAACCCGGGTCACCCCCGGGCTGCGCTGACGCTTCGCCCGGGCTACGAGCGCTACGAGCGCAGGCACGCGCCCCGGCCCCTCGACCGGCTCAGGGCTTGCGCACCAGCGGTGAGGTCACCTTGCGGAAGGTCTCGGTGAGCGCCGAGCGCACGTCGATGACCGTCGGTCGCCCGCTCGCGATCGCCGCCTCGATCGCCGGGCGCACGTCCACGGGTCGCTCCACGCGCTGACCGTCGCAGCCCATGGCGCGGGCGATGGCGGCGTGGTCGAAGGGTGCGAACTCGCTCGCGATCGGACGCTCGCCCTGGCCGTTGCGAACCCAGCCGAGGGCCTGGTTGTTGAACACCAGGACGACGATCGGGATCCGCTCCTCCACTGCGGTCATCAAACCGTTCAGGCCGATGCCGAAACCGCCGTCGCCACACACCGCGATTGCCGGACGATCGGGGTGCACGAGCTTGGCTGCCAGCGCGGCGGGGATCGCGTAGCCCATCGCGCCGACCCCGGCCGGCTGGATCAACGAGCCGGGCGCCTTGCTCTGGAAGTAGTGCGTCATGTGCAGCCGGTTCTCGCCCGCGTCGCAGGTGATGATGGCGTCGGTGCCGATGGCCTCGTGCAGCGCGCGGATGATGCGCTGCGGGAGCACCGGTACGTCGTCGGAAAGCATCTCCGGCGCGTTGAAGAAACCGTGGCGCTGGCGTGCGGCCTCGATGCGCGCCCGCCCGGCACCCCGCGCCTCGTCCGACACCCGTCCCTCGAGCCGTGCTCGCAGCTCGCCGAGCACGGTGCGCAGGTCGCCGACCAGGGACACCTCGCAGGGATAGGTCCACGACGTGTTGCAGGGCTCGATGTCGATCTGGATCAGACGCTGCCGAGTGGGGTCGATCAGCTCCGGATTCTCGAACGCGGTGTCGGTGGCGCCGAGCTTGGATCCCGCGACCAGGATGACGTCGGCCTCGCTCACCATCGCGTTGGCCACCGGGGTGCCGAACGAGCCGTAGACACCGAGGCTCTGGGGATGTGTCTCCGGCAGCACGCTCTTGCCCGCGGCGCTGGTCGCGACCGCTGCGCCGAGGTGCTCGGCCAGCGCTGCGAGCTCGGCGTAGGCGCGGCCGAGCCGGATCCCGTTGCCCGCGATCACCAGCGGACGCGCGGCGTGGGCGAGCAGCTCGGCGGCGCGTGCGAGCTCGGCCGGCGCCGGGTGCGGGACCGGCGAGGTGATGAGCGGCCCACTCGCGTAGAGCGTCGGCACGGTATCCGGCCCGACCGTCTCGCGCAGCGCCGGCAGGCGGTAGAGCAACGCGATCGGCCCCGGCTGGCCACTCGTCGCGTGCTTGATCGCGAGCTGCGTCGCCTGCACCGCGTGGGCCCCGTTGCTCGCCACCACCGCCTGCTTGGTGAAGCCGGCGAACGCCTGTCGGGCGTCCCAGTTGCCGTACTCGCCCGAGGCGGCCTGGTAGGGGGCGTGGTGGGTGAACGGCGGGTTCTCGCTGAGATCGGTGAGGAGCAGCATCGGCGAGCCGGAGAGCAGACCCTCGATCGCGCCACGGCTCGCGTTCACCAGGAACGCGGCCTGTCCCATGGCGACGGCAGGCACCCCGGTCAGTCGACCGCAGACCTCGGCCATGATGCCGGCGAGCACCTCGTCGCGAACGAGCACCGTGCGGATCGTCGACGGGTGGTCGTAGAGGGCGTTGAAGACGAGTCCGGTGTTGCCGCCTGGCATGCCGAACACGAACCGCACCCCCGCCTGCTCGAGGACGCGCACGATGGCCTCGGGCGTCGAGACGGTCTCGGCGAGCAGGGGAGAGATGCTGGTGGCGGGGCTGGCGTCGTCGTGCATCGTGCGGTCTCCGGGCGTTGGCGATCGTCGGCGCGGCGCCGTCATGGGGCGGCGGCGCGACGCGCATCGTATGACGTTTCGCGCCGTCTGGGGCAGGGGCTGGTCAAGTCACGCGTCGGGCAGCCGATACCGGCAGGGTAGAGCCCAGTCTGCGGGGGCGCGCGCGTGGCGGCCCTTTCGCGCCCGGGCCATCCGCGAGCGGTCGCCGGGCGACCGGCCACCCGTCCACCATGGGACCCAAGACGATGGAGACAACGAGCGTGTCCACTGCCGGCGACGGCGCGCGCCCGGTGGTGATGGTCGTCGACGACGACGACGTGCTACGCAGCTACCTGCAGGAGCTGCTGGAAGGTGAGGGCTACACCACGATTGTCGCCAGCAACGGCCGGGAGGCGCTCAAGCGGATGTCCGACGGCGTACCCGACATCGTCCTCACCGACCTCGTGATGCCGGAGTGCGAGGGGGTCGAGCTGATGCAGTCGGTACGGCGCGAGATCGGGCCGGTCCCGGTGATCGCGATGTCCGGTGGGCGGCGCATGTCGTCGACCTACCTGGAGGTCGCCGATCGACTGGGTGCGGACGCGACTCTGGCCAAGCCGTTCAAGGCGCGCGAGCTCCTCGACACCATCGAGAGAATCCTGGCCGATGCGTGAGTCGTGCCGGAGGTGGGCCTCGCGTGGGCTCCTGCTCGGCGCCGTGCTCGTGCTGCTCGCCGGCTGCGCCGACGAGCCGCCGATTCGACTCGGCACCAACGTCTTTCCGGGCTACGAGCCGCTCTACCTCGCGCGCGAGATCGGGCTGCTCGATGCCGACTGCGTGCGCCTCGTCGAGTACGTCTCGGCGACGCAAGTGTCCACTGCCCTCGCCAACGGCGCGGTCGATGCGGTGACGGTGACCCTCGACGAGGCGTTGCTCCTGGCCTCGCGTGGGATCGATCTGCGGGTGGTCGCGGTGACCGATTACTCGAACGGCACCGACGCGGTGCTCGGGCGGGGCGAGGTGCGCACGCTGGCCGACATCGCGGGACGGCGCGTGGGCGTCGAGACGACGGCGCTCGGCTCTTACATGCTGGCGCGGACCCTGGCCCATGCCGGGCTCGAGGAGTCCGACGTGGAGATCGTCGGGCTGGAGCTGCACGAGCAAGAGCCGGCGTTCGCCGCCGGGCGGATCGACGCCGTGGTCACCTTCGACCCGGTTCGCCAGCGCCTGGTCGAGGCCGGGGCGAGCGTGCTCTTCGACAGCCGTTCCATCCCCGGCGAGATCGTCGACCTCATCGCGGTCGCGGCCGACGTCGCGACCGAGCGCACCGAGTGCCTGCGTGGCCTCGTCACCGCCTGGCACGGCGCGCTGAAGCACCTTCGCGATGCGCCCGAGGCGGCGCGCGCGGCGATGCAGCCACGCCTCGGCCTCGAGCCCGAGCAGATCCGGGTCGCGCTGGACGGGCTGCACTTCCCCTCGCGAGCGGAGACCGCGCGGATGCTCGGCGGCGCGACCCCGGCTCTGGCCGCGGTGAGTCGGCAGGTGCGCGACGTGATGGAGCGCTCCGGCATCCTCGAGGATGGCCATCCCGAGTCGCGGCTGATCGATACCGCGCTCACCGACAGGCTCTACCAGTGAGCCGCCTGAGACCGCTCGCGCTCCGGGTCTGGCTGCCCGTCATCATCGTCATCATCTCGGTGGGGGCGGCGTGGCTGCACTATGTGTACGAGGCCAGGTTCTCCACCGTCGGGATGCTGGCCGAGCAGCGCGGCGATACCTCGCGAATGCTGACCGCGGCCGCTGCCTACATCGAGGGCGCACTGCGAATCGGGGACCGTGCGAGCGTCGACCGCGTGACCGCGGCGCTCGCCGACGATGCGAGCGTGGTGGTTGCCGACCTCGTTCACCCGAGTGGCGTGGTCCTCGCGTCGACCCGGCGCCGGGACATCGGGCAGATGGCCGCCTCGGAGGTGCTGGCGATGCGGGCCCGGCTGCCGGACGTGCCCCTGGGCACCGACATCACCGTGCAGGGCCACCTCCTGCATGCCCTGCATCCACTGTGGGTGAGCTCGGGAGGCCTTCGAGAGCGCAGGATGGGGGTGCTCCACATTCAGCGTGACCTGTCCTCGGCGCTGGCCACGGTCAGGGCCGACGCGCTGGAGGAATCACTGCACTTCGCGGGCTATCTCGCGCTGATGTCACTGACTGTCTGGCTCGCGCTCAGCCGCTTCATCACCCGACCGATGAACGAGCTGACCGCCGTCGCCCGGCGGCTCGGTGCGGGCGATCTGACGGTCCGCGCCCGGGAGCGTGGTGCTCTGGAGTCGACGGCGTTGGCTCGAGCCTTCAATCAGATGGCGGGCGAGATCGAGCGCAAGAACGAGGCGCTCGAGGGCATCAACGCGGATCTCCGAGCGCTACAGGCGGCCGTCGACGAGCATGCGGTGGTCTCGCGGACGGACTCGCGCGGCTGCATCATCGAGGTCAACGACCGGTTCTGCGAGGTGACCGGTCACGATCGCGCCGCGCTGGTCGGCAACGATCACTCGTTGCTGCAGTCGGGTGCGCACGACGCGGCGTTCTATCGCGAGCTCTGGGACACCATCAACAGCGGGCGAACGTGGCACGGCACCATCGAGAACCGGCGCGCCGACGGCGAGCCGCTCTGGTGCGCAACGACCATCGTGCCGGTGATGGACTCCCTTGGTCGTCCGCGTGAGTTCATCTCGGTGCGCACCGACATCACCCACCAGGTGCGATTGCGCGACGCGGCGGCCCTGCTCGCACGTCCGGACTCGGCGACCGGGCGGACGGTGTTCGAGACCATCGCGCGAGCGGTGCAGGTGGCGCTGGGCAATCGCTGGACGCTGGTCGGTGAGATCGCGCCCGATGGCGAGACCGTCCACGTCCGCGGCTACCGTGACGGCGACGGGTTCGGCGCGCCGTTCTCCTATCCGTTGGCCGGAAGCCCGTGCCAGGAGGTCCGCTCGGCGCGTGCGCCGTTGTGCATCACGGACGATGCCGCGGTGCAGTACCCGCAAGACGCCGCGTTGGCGGCGAAGGGCGTGCGCAGCTACCGGGGCGAGCCGATCCTGGACACCGAGGGCCACGAGCTCGGCATCCTGGTGGCGCTGGACGATGCGCCGTGCCGTGAGGATGCGCAGGAGCGGGCGCTGTTGCGGATGGCCGCGGTGCGGGCGGGGCGCGAGCTCGAGCGCGAGCGCACGAGCGCCGAGCGCGACCGGCTCCAGCGCCAGTTGCTCCAGGCACAGAAGATGGAGGCGATCGGGCAGCTCACCGGCGGCATCGCGCACGACTTCAACAACATCCTCGCCAGCATGCTCGGCTACACCGAGCTCGCCATGATGCGCTGTGTCACCGACGAGGAGAGCAATCTGGCGCGCTATCTGCACGAGATCCTGGCGTCGGGCGAGCGCGCGCGCGACATGGTCGCCCAGCTCCTCGCCTTCAGTCGGCAGGGCGCATCGGCACCGGTCGAGATCGATGTCCGCGCGGTCACCGCCGAGGTCGTGAGCATGTTGCGGGGCGTGATTCCCGCCTCGGTTCGGCTGTCGCTCGACGCCGGCGCGGGCGCGGCGCCGGTGTTCGCCGATGCGACCCACCTCTACCAGGCCCTCACCAATCTCTGCATCAACGCTCGCGATGCGATCGCGGGAACGGGGCGAATCACCGTCGGTGTGCATCAGCGGGTCGTCGCCGATGCCGTCTGCCAGTCGTGCCACCAGGCCGTCGACGGTGAATTCGTCGTCATCTCGGTCGAGGATGACGGCTGCGGCATCGCGGCCGAGCACCTGGACAGCCTGTTCCAGCCGTTCTTCTCGACCAAGGCCGTCGGTAAGGGCACCGGCCTCGGCCTGTCGATGGTGCACGGCATCGCACACCAGGCGGGCGGACACGTGCTGGTGCACACCGCCCCCGGCGCGGGAACGCGCTTCGAGTTGCTGCTGCCGGCCTCGCACCGCGCGCCCGCGGCGGGCGGCGTCACGCCCGACGAGCGCCTCGCCGCCAACGGCTGACCTCAGCGATTCGGGGCCATGGTGGCACCGGGCCGAAGGCGCCACGCGGAGTGCACCACCAGCGTGCCGACCACGATCGCGCCGCCGACGAGCGCGGCGGTGCCGGGGCGCTCGCCGACGCCGAGCCAGACCCACAACGGTCCCAGCACCGTCTCCAACAACAGGAGCAGGGCGACCTCCGGCGCGGGTACCGTTCGCGGGCCGAGGGTCAGCGCGGCGAATGCCACCGGCAGCACCACCACCCCCATCGCCAGCGCGTAACCGACCTGCTCGAGCGACAGGGCGCCGATACCGGACATCGGGAGCATCACCAGCCCGGAGAGCAGCGCACCGAGGCCGGTCGCCGGAACCATGTTGAGGTCGCGACGACGCCGAATCACGACCAGACTCGCCGCCAGCGAGGCGGCGGTGACGAGGGCGTAGGCGTCACCGCGTGCGGTGCCGCGGCCGAGTCCGTCCCAGACCACCACCGTGATCCCGACGAGGGCGGCGACGATCGCGGCCCAGGTCGCCGGCGAGGCACGCTCGCGAAGCACGAAGAAGGACATCGACGCCGCGATCAGCGGTGTGGTGGCGAGGATCACGAGGGTGTTGGCCACCGACGTGTGGTGCAGGGCGAGCACGAAGAACACCGCGTTGATCGCGTAGAGGACGCCCACCGCGACCCCGGAGACGCCGAGGGCGCGGGTCTCGTCGATGGCGCGTGGGCCACGCGCCCAGGCGAACCCGAGGAGGATGGTGATCCCACTCAGCAGGCCACGGCAGGTGGTGACGGTGAATGGGTCCCCGTCCAGCAGCCGTACCAGCAACGTGTCCGGCGTGAGCACCAGGACGCCCGCGAGCGTGAGCAGGAATCCCCGCGTGTGCGGGCTCGGCGCACTCATCCGGCGGCCGGCCGTACCGACGCCGAGGCGGTCTCCGGCGTCATCGCCGCGAGTCTGGCGAGCGATGCATCAGATGTCGGGGTTCACGAGCTTGATGATGCTCGCCGAGTCGAGCTCCCCGAAGCCGTTGTTCACGTGCATCGCATAGGCCGCAGCGGCGGTGGCTCCGAGTGGGGTCGAGGCACCGCCGGTTGCGGCCGCCGCCTGGGCGAGGCGGAGATCCTTCAGCATCAGCTTGGCCGCGAACCCGGGGCGGTAATCGTTGCTCGCCGGCGCGCCGGGGACGGGACCGGGGATCGGGCAGGCCTCGTTGAAGATGTACGAGCGACCGGTCGAGGTGGAGATGACGTCGTAGAGCGTCTGGCGGTCGACCCCGAGACGCTCGCCGAGGGTCAGCGCCTCGGCCGCGGCGAGGATGGTGATGCCGGCGATCATGTTGTTGCAGATCTTCGTCACCTGCCCCATGCCGGGTCCGCCGCAGAGGACGACGTTCCGGCCCATGCCCCGCAGGATCGGAGCGGCGCGCTCGAACACCGCGGGGTCGCCGCCGCACATGAAGGTCAGCGTGCCGGCGTCCGCACCCTTGGTGCCGCCCGATACCGGCGCGTCGAGCATGAAGCGACCGATCTCGGTGGCCGCGCGATGCATCGCCTGGGCGGTCTCGACGTCGATGGTGGAGCAGTCGATCAGCACCGTGCCGGGCGCGGTCGCCTCGACCACGCCGCTGCCGAGGAGGACCGCGCGCACGTCGCTGCCGACCGGCAACATGGTGACGACGACCTCGACCTCGCGCGCCGCATCGGCGGCCGTGGCCGCCCGTTGGACACCGGCCTGGATCGCGAAGCGCATGGCCTCGTCACTGAGGTCGAACCCCTTCACCGTGTGGCCGGCGCGCACCAGATTGCGCGACATCGGACCGCCCATGTTGCCGAGACCGATGAAGCCGATGCGTGCCATGAACCGCTCCTCGTGCGATTGAGAGCGGCCATGCTACTGCTTCGCCGCGCCCGCGTCTCAGCGAGCGCGGACCAGTGGTCCCCCGCTCAGTCCGGAATCGTCACTCGAAGGGCGCTGGCGTGGTCGGTCGAGTAGACCTCGCTCGCGTCCGTGTCGCCGAGCTCGGAGACCACGTCGTAGCCCTCGATCCCGAGGGTCGCGCCGATGACGCAGTCGGGGAGCACGATCGTGCGCTGCCCGCGAATCGGCGCGTTGCCGATCGGCGCGGCCAGCGACCACGCGTGGCTCGTCGCGCCGGTGCAGGTGGCGACGTTCGCGAGCAGCACGTCGAAGGGCATGGCGTGCAAGCTCCAGCGTTGTCCGAGCGCACTCGCGCGCCCGGCCTTGTAGACGGTGTAGTCGACGTCGACGGCCCCGAGTCCGGCAATCGCCCCGATCAGGGGAATGTCGATCTGCACCGGTCGCGCGATCGAGATGCGCTCGAACGGGGCGGTCTCGGCGCGGGCGGCCGCATTCTCCCCGGCCATCACGACCCAGCTACCGTCGGCGGAAATCGCGCCGAAACGGTCAGCGACCCCCTGATCGCCACTCAGCACGATGCGGACCGGTCCGGCGACATCGCGGTGGAAGGTGAGCCCGGCGGTGCGGTTCTGCAGATATGCGCCGCCCCCATCCAGGTAGTGGAGCTCGGCGGCGACGAAAAGGTACTGACCGTCCGCCGACAGCCCGATCTGGTCGAGGTTGTAGAAGTTGATCGGCCCGGGAGCGATGTCCGGTGCCGGCAGCGGGTAGGGCGACGATTGCGACCACCCGAACTCGGGGCCGCCGACCCAGGCCGGGTTGGCGGCGCTCGAGAAGTCGGGAGCGGCGCTCGTGTCGCGCACGATCTGGACCAGGTCGCGGGGGACGTCGAAGAACGCGTTCATCAACAGGCCGAGCGTGGCGCCGTCGGCAGACAGCGCCAGGCCCCCGATCAGACGGTCCTCGCCACCACCGCCGGGCAGGGCGACGGTCCACAGCGGCGTCGGGCTCGCGGTGTCGAACAGCCGCAGCAATCCGCCGTAGCCCGCCACCGCGACACGCCCGCCACCGGCCGACATGGCCAGCGCGATGCCGTCGGGCTGGCCCCAACGGGTGCCGGCGAGCGCCTGGCTCCATCGCAGCCCGAATCGCGTCACGACGTGGAGCGTGTAGTCGTCGTCGAAGCTCGAGCCGGTGACCACGGCCGCGACCGGGCCTCGCTCGGAGAACGCGAGCGCCTTGATCGGGCGGTCGGCCGCGAGCTCCAGCGTCATCACCGGTGCGCCGAGGCCGGCCTCCTGGCGATCGCGGCGGAACAGGTACAGACGTTCCGGTGCGCTGGTGGTCATCGCGATCCACCGGCCCTCGCGCCCGACGACCACCCGCGGCAGGCTGCCGACATCCGATTGCCAGGACCACCTCGGCGCCGGGCCGTCGCACTCGAAGTAGCGCAGGCGCGACCCGCCGTTGGCGTGGTCGGCCACCGCGAACGCACTGCCGTCGGCGGCGAGCGAGATGTCGGCCACCAAGGTGTCGTTCACCGCCACCTGCAGTAGCGGGCTCGACGAATCCCGGGCGAGGAGGCCGAGACCCGCGTCCGACAGCACCAGGGTCCGCCAGCCACGGTCGGCGATCGCGACGCGGGGGTTGGTGAAGGTGGTGGAGATGGGAATCGCGTCGGCGCGGTAGTCGCCGTCCGCGGTCGGCTCCTCCGGGACCTGACCTGCGCACGGAGGTCGCATCGGGTTCAGAGCCTGGAGGAAGACGGGCAGTCCGTCGTCGAGCAGGTCCATCGCTCCGAGCCCCACCGAGGTGAGGAGCAGACCGATCGCGGCAAGGCCCCTGAGCAAGCGCACCTCCCGCCCGCGTGAAGGGTGACGGCCCGACGCGGCCAGCGGCGACTGCGACGCGACGGCACGCGGGTTGCCGACCTCGACTGTCCGCCCGCGCCTCCACGGGCTTGCGTGCTCATAGGTAAGCGACCGGCCGAGTCGGTCGGTTGATCGCGGTCAGGCAAATCGATTCTGATGGCGACAGTGGTGCCCGGCACGGTGCCTGATGCACGGTGCGGAGCGACCACCGACGCCCGCGCCGCGGGAGAGATGGAGCAGCGCTATACTGCCCCGGCCCGAATCGGGGCGCGCGGAGGGAGATCGGGTGATGCGCAACGACATCGAGATTCGCCCACTCACCAGGCACGTCGGCGCCGAGGTCCGGGGCGTCGACCTTCGGGAACCGCTCGACGACGATCGCTTCGAGGCCATTCACCAGGCGTTGCTCGATCACCTGGTGTTGTTCTTCCACGACCAGGACATCACGCCCGATCAGCACGTCGCATTCGGGCGCCGCTTCGGTGAGCTGCACGTCCACCCGGCCGCGCCGTGCGTCGACGGAAGGCCGGAGCTGATGAAGATCCACGCCGACGCGAGCTCGCCATTCGCGGAGGGCACCCGTTGGCACACCGACGTGAGCAGCGAGGAGGAGCCGCCGATGGCGAGTCTCCTTCATCTGCGCATCGTGCCCGAGGTGGGAGGCGATACCCTGTTCGCCAGTATGTACGCTGCTTACGACGCGCTGTCGGACACGATGAAGCGCATCCTCGACCCGCTGGAGGCACTGCACAACAGCGACGTCCACCGGGGACGATACGAGCAGGTCGGTGGCGGGCTACGCCGGGAGAAGTACCCCGAGGCGGTGCATCCCGTGATCCGCACCCATCCGGAGACCGGGCGGAAACTGATCTACGTGAACGCGCCGTTCACCAAGCACATCATCGGCATGAAGCCGGCCGAGAGCGACGCGCTGCTGCAGTTCCTGTACGCCCATTGCGCGAACCCGGAGTTCCAGTGCCGCTTCCGCTGGCGCACCAACTCGCTCGCGGTGTGGGACAACCGCAGCACGCAGCACCTCGCGACCTGGGACTACTATCCGGCGACGCGCAGCGGGGTCCGCGTGACCGTCAAGGGCGATCGTCCGCGCCACTGACGGGCTCGCGACGCGCACCACGGTAAAGCGTGCCGGCGTGCCCGCCCCCTCGGCGACTGGCCTCGACTGGTTGGCAGAACGTGGTCTCGAGAAGCTGGCGCGAGCGCGCCAGCTTCTCGCAACGGCGCTCAGTCGTCGTCCCGCTCGTGCCCGCCTCGCCGATTCCAAGGCTTGCCGACGGCGCTGAACTTGAGCGTGGTTCCGTCGCATGCCTGGGCGACGCCTTCCATTGATTGTTTGTCGTTTGCAATCCAGGCGTGGTTGATCTCGACCGCGCATCCATCGACGGACAGCACTCCGCGGACGCGACACGCGCGACTGACCTCCAGCTTGCTGTCGGGACCGATTTCGAGCTCGACAGCCATCGGTGACCCGGGGGCGCGGACCTCGCAGTCGCCGTGCACCGCCCCGCTGCGCCACACGCTGATGTCGCAGGCATATGTCGACCCGTCGGAGGCCATGGCGTAGAGCGCACCCGGCCCGCGCAGGGAGTTTATGCTGCATCCGGCCAATGCGGCGGATGGCACGGCGAGGGTCGCGGCGATGGTGAGACCCAGGGCCGCGACGGTCTTCGATAGCATGGTGTTCACTCCCAATCCTCCAGCGGGGTCGGTGCAGTCGAGAATTCCCCGCAGTGTCGCGTCGGTTTGTGCGTCCGTTCGCAATTTCGGAAATCGGCATCGAGGGTGTGGGAACGAAACTTCGGACGACTAGGCTCGATGGGCGGAAAACGAGTATGTCGCTACGCCCGGGCCGGCCCGGCCCTCAACTCGCTCGTGCGTGGCGGGCGACTGCAGCGCGGAGCGACCCGAGCTGGAGTGGCTTGACGAGGACCTCGTCCATGCCCGCGGACAGGCATTCGCGGCGGTCCTCCTCCTGGACGTTCGCGGTGATGGCGATGATCGGGGTGTTTCGATTGAGCACCCCCTGACGAATGCGTCGCGTCGCCTCCAGCCCGTTCATCTCCGGCATGAGCATGTCCATCAGCACGAGCGCGTAGGTGCGCTTGCTGGCGGCATCGACCGCGAGGCTGCCGTTGACCACGGTGTCGACGTCGAAGCCGAGCTTCTCCAGCATGAGTGCGAGGACGCGCTGGTTGACGAGGTTGTCCTCCGCGATCAGGGCCGCCCCCTGGAAGCGCATGGGGGCGTCTCTCGGCTCACCGAGGTCCGACAGGATCTCGATCAGACGCGCCTCGTTCAGGGGGTTGAGACTCAGGACACCGAGCCGCATCCGGCCATGGATCCGGCGGCCGGGCTGGAGCGGGGCGCAGAGGACCAGTGGGATCTCCGGGGCCACGGCGTCGACGAGATCGGGGTCGTCGAGGAAGCAGACCGACACGCCGGAGATCGCGCCCCACTCGACCGCCCAACCGGCCTCCGTCAGGCGGTGAGCCAGCGCCTCGGCGCCGTCGCGGAACAGGACCAGCCCGACTCTTCGGCCGTGGCCGGCGGGTAGCTCGGCCGGAGGGGCTGGCGCGAGCGGCAGCTCGACGCTGAAGCGAGAGCCGCCTCCCGTCGCGGGCGCGAAGGCAATGTCCCCGCCCATGAGACGTGCGAGCCACTGGCAGATCGACAGGCCGAGCCCGGTGCCACCCTGCGAGCGGTGGATCTGGGTGAACGGCTGGAACAACTCGTCGCGACGATCCTCCGGCACGCCGATGCCCGTGTCCTCGACCACCAGACGTATCCCGGTGGAGACGCGCTCGACCCGCATCGTGATCGCGCCATGGTCGGTGAACTTGATGGCGTTGTTCACGAGGTTCACGAGGATCTGGCGGATTCGTGGGGCGTCGCCGGTCCACGCCGAAGGCAGGTCCGCAGCGGTGCTCAATCGGAGCTCGATACCCTTGTCGAGCGCTCGCGGATGGAAGAGATCGCGCACGCCCTCGAGCAGCCCGGCGAGATCGAAGCGCGCCAGGTGGAGCACCATTCGGCCCGCCTCGAGCTTGGAGAGGTCGAGGATGTCGGTCAGCAGGTCGAGCAGCTCGAGCGCCGACTGCTGGGCGGTTCGAATGTGGGGCACCACGCCAGCCTCGAGTCGACTCTCCAGCAGGAAGTCGAGCATTCCGATCACCCCGTTGAGCGGTGTTCGGATCTCGTGGCTCATGGTGGCGAGGATCTCGGACTTGGTCCGCTCGCGCTCCTCGGCGAGCGCGAGCTGCCGCCCGCGCTCCCGGGCCACGTGCTCGTTCGTGATGTCCACGGTCGCGCCGAAGAGAACGGGCTCGCCGGCGGCTCGCACCAGGCGGAGCGAGGTGCGCACCCAGATCTCACGGCCGTCGGCACGGACGAATCGGTGAGCGAGCGAGCCGCGCCCGGACTCCGGGAGCGTCTTGCAGTAGGCCTTGAAGCGTTCGCGATCCCGCTCGGGAAGGCACGAGAGCCAGGCTTCGCGACGGCCGATGAAGAACACGTCTCGGAACCCGGTCAGCTCCAACACCGGCTCGGAGACCAGCTCGATGGTCCACGTCGCGGGATCCATCTCCCAGACCGTCAGCTCGACCGAGTCGATGATCGTCGCCAGGCGCGCCGAGTCCTCCTCACCGGTGGCGACCACGCGTACCAGGTCCGAGATGTCGTCGACGACCAGCGCGATCGGTCTGCCACGAACCCCGTCCCAGCCGTCGAGAAGGATGGCGGTGAGACGAAGCAGGCGCCGGCCGAGGCGTCCCACCGTGGCCTGGCGACCGTGCTGCCCGGGCCCCACGCCGACCCTGTCCAGCAGTCCACCGAGCTCGGGAATCGGCAGCGCTCGCTCGACCGGTAGCCGATAGACCATGGCGGATTCGGCGCGGAGGAACTCGAGGAGTTGCTGGTTCACCGACAGCACGCGTCGGTCCTGGTCGATGACCGCGACGCCGGAGCTCAGCCCCGCCACCAGCTGGTTCGCGTAGCCCTCGGTGCGCAGTGCCGACTCGGCCCTGGCTTCCATGTAGGCGTCGAGCACGTAGGCGAGGTCGAAGAAGACGCCGCGCAGGAATGCGTCGGCCACTGCCGGAAACCGCGCACCGAAGGCGGCCGCACCGCGGCGCAGTAGCGCGGCGACCTGGTGCGCGAGTCCGACCAGATACCACTGTGGCGTGAGCCCGATGCGCTCGTGCACGACGCCAACCCGAATACGCGAGGTCGCGTAGGGTCGGTCGAAGCTGCCGCGAAAGAATTCCTCCCAGAACGACGCGACCTGACGCATCAGTCGCTCGACTGTCGCTTGCGGGACGAGGGCGGCGGTCTCCGGGTGTTGCGAGAAGACCTGATAGAACTCCGCGAGGATCTCGGGCATCGCGGACCGAAGCTCGGTGCCGAGCTCGCGCAGGAGCGCGATCTGTGGCTCGCCGAGGCCGAGGAAGTTGCGGCGGGTATCGACCGCGGACTGGGTCAGACGCGCGCCGGCGAGCGGGGGACGGCGTTCCGCCGACCGGGCGCCCTCGGTCGCGCGAGTCTCGGGCGCCGCGGCGACGGCGTCGAGCGCTGCGTGTTGCCGGCTGACTTCCTGCCGGTGCAGTGTCTCGGCCATGCCGTACGCGTCGAGGACGATGGTGGCGTCGAACAACACGGTCGAGATCAGGGTCGCCACGTCCTCCACGGCGCGCGGGTCGGGGTCCGCCCGGTCGAGGAGCGCCGGGAGTCGGTCGCCGACGATGTGCGCATAGGTGCACAGGAACCACTGTGGCGGCAACCCGGCGCGGTGGTGGGCGACGCCGATGCGGATGCGGTCGAGGACGTAGTCCCAGCCGATGCTCGCCTCGAACACGGAGGCGACGTACTCCCGCTGCTCGCGCTCGAGTCGCGCGACGACACGCTCGTCGGTGAGGAGGCTCGCCAGCTCCGGGACGAGCCGAAAGCGCGCGTGCAGCGCGTGCACGTCTTGCTCGACGGTTGCGCTGATTCGTGGCCAGACGGCTCGCAGGCGGGCGCGCCCCGTCTCGGAGATTCCGAGCGCGGTGGTCCGGCGCAAGACCTCGGACGGTGACAGCCCGAGTCCGGTGGCGATGTCGTCTCGATGCGTCATCTCTCGGCGATGCCTGTCTGGCGGAACCTGCGGGGACGAGCCCGACCCGACCCTGCGCCGACGTGGCGCAATCATGCCGGCAACCGGGGCGTCGCCGCCAGCGCCGGAGCGCCCGCGCGCCGGGTCCTCGCGCGGACCTCGGCCCCGGCCCGTCGCGCCGCCCGAATCTCGCCCGGCGGCCTGCCGCGCGCGGTGGTTGACGATATTCGATATTTCGGGAAAATACGAAGCCATGTCCGAGGACGACGTCATCGAGGCGCTGGCCGCGCTGTCGCATCCGATTCGACTGCGCGCGCTTCGGCTGCTGGTCGACATGGGGCCGGGCGGGCTGCCGGCGGGAGAAATCGCCGGGACCCTCGCGGTTCCGGCGTCGACGCTCTCGACGCATCTCGCCCAGCTCCACCGCGCGGGGCTGGTCAGCGCGCGGCGCGCCCGGCGGCAGGTGCGCTACGCGGTGCGCGCACCTGGCACTCGTGCCCTGGTGGAGTATCTGGTTCGGGATTGCTGCGCCGATCGGTCCGACCTGAGCGGCTACTCGGGGCCGCCGGTGGGCGCACCGCCTTCGGAGACGGCACCTGCCTCTGCCCCGGCCACGGTGTCGCTGCTGGCTCCGCGAGCGCGCGGTCGAGCAGCGGCGCATGTCGGCGCGGAGGCCGGCGACGGCCGGCTGCACGTGTTGTTCCTCTGCAGCGCGAACTCCGCGCGGAGCATCTTCGCCGAGTGTCTCCTGCGCCGCATGGGGGGCGGGCGGTTCGTCGTCCACAGCGCCGGAAGCAACCCGGCGGGCGCCGTCAACCCGTATGCGTTGGAGGTCCTGCGCCGCAACCACTTTCCGGTCGACGCGCTGCGCAGCAAGAGCTGGAACGAGTTCGCGATGCCAGGGGCGCCGCGGTTGGACTTCGTGCTCACGGTGTGTGACCGAGCGGCGGCGGAGGCGTGTCCGGTGTGGCCCGGGCAACCGTCGAGAGCGCACTGGGCAGTCGCCGATCCGGCGGCGGCCGACGGTGCGCAGTGGGAGCAGCGCGCCGCCTTCACTCGGGCCTTCGCCGAGCTGGAACGGCGAGTCGGCGCGTTCGTGGGTCTTCCGCTCGAGTCGCTCGGGCGGGTGAAGTTGCAACGGCGACTCGAGGCGATCGGGCGAATCACCCTCGAGCGCGCCGCCGAGACGACAGGAGCATGACGCAGCGTGTCTGATTCATCCGCGAGTCCCATGGTCGAGCGTGCGCCGGCCGGCATCGGTTTCTTCGAGAAGTGGCTGTCGGTCTGGGTGGCGCTCTGCATCGCCGCGGGGCTCGTGCTCGGCAATGCGTTCCCGGCGCTGTTCGCGATGCTGGCGAGTTGGGAGTACGCGTCGGTCAACCTGGTTGTCGCATTGCTCATCTGGGCCATGGTCTATCCGATGATGGTCAACGTGGACTTCACCAGCCTGCGCCACGTCGGCGATCGGCCGAAAGGGCTGGTGATCACGCTGGTGGTCAACTGGCTGCTCAAGCCATTCACCATGGCCGCCCTCGGGGTGCTGTTCTTCGAGGTGGTGTTCGCAGACCTCATCGCCCCCGCCGACGCAGCCCAGTACATCGCCGGGCTCATCCTGCTCGGGGCGGCGCCGTGCACCGCGATGGTCTTCGTGTGGTCGCAGCTCACGCGCGGTGACGCGACCTACACCCTGGTCCAGGTGTCCGTGAACGACGTGGTGATGGTCTTCGCGTTCGCGCCGATCGTCGCGTTCCTCCTCGGCATCACCGACATCGCGGTGCCGTGGGAGACGCTTCTGCTGTCGGTCGTCCTCTACGTCGTGATCCCGCTGGCGGCGGGTGCGCTGACGCGGCGCTGGCTGCTCCGGCACGCCGAGCGCGGCCAGTCGGGCACCGATGTGGTGGGGCGGTTCTGTGAGGCGGTGAAGCCGGTCTCGGTCGTGGGCCTGTTGGCGACGGTGGTGCTGCTCTTCGGATTCCAGGGCCAGACGATCCTCGCCCAACCGCTGGTGATCGCGCTGATCGCGGTGCCGCTGGTGATCCAGTCGTACGGTGTGTTCGTGGTCGCCTATGCCGCCGCTCGTGCGTGGCGAGTCCCGTTCGACGTCGCCGCGCCGTGCGCCCTGATCGGGACCTCGAACTTCTTCGAGCTCGCGGTCGCCGTCGCCATCAGCGTGTTCGGGCTGGACTCCGGTGCCGCTCTCGCCACCGTGGTCGGCGTCCTGGTGGAGGTGCCGGTCATGTTGTCACTGGTTGCGGTGGCGAATCGGACCCGCGACTGGTTTCCGAGCGCGTCCTGACACGCGCGCCGAGAGAGGGTGCCGAGGGCCGCCTTCGCGCGCTCGCGCGTCGGGCTCGATCTCGGTCGCTGCCAGGTGGGAGGCGAGATGGCGAGAATTGCGATCAATGGGCTGGGGCGCATGGGAAAGCTCGTCCTGCGCGCGCTGCACGAGCGCGGCATGCTCGGCGACGTGGTGCTCCTCAACGAGCCGCGTGGTGACGCCGAGCAGCTCGCCCTCCTGCTCGAGTTCGACTCGGTGCACGGTCGCTGGCCGGTGTCCGTCGCGCACGAGGAGGCGGCGCTGGTGGTCGACGGTCATCGCGCGGCGCTGACGCGGGTGTCGCGAATCGAGGCACTGCCACTTTCCACGCTCGGTGTCGACCTGGTGGTCGACTGCACCGGGGTGTTCAAGACTCCGGAGAAGGTCGAGCCCTACTTCGCGGCCGGGGTGCGCAAGGTCGTGGTGTCCGCGCCCATCAAGGAAGCACCGGCGTTGAATCTCGTCTACGGGGTCAACCACCAGCGCTACGACGCGGCGCTGCATCACCTGGTCACCGCCGCGAGCTGCACCACCAACTGCCTCGCCCCGGTGGTGAAGGTCGTGCACGAGGGAATCGGCATCCGCCACGGCACCATCACCACGATTCACGACGTGACCAACACCCAGACCATGGTGGACCGTCCGGCCAAGGACGCGCGGCGTGCGCGGTCGGCGCTCGCCAACCTCGTGCCGACCACCACCGGCTCGGCCACCGCGATCGCGCTCATCTACCCGGAGCTCGCCGGTCGACTCAGTGGGCATGCGGTCCGGGTGCCGCTGCTCAACGCCTCGTTGACCGACTGCGTGTTCGAGGTCGAGCGTCCGACCACCGCCGACGAGGTCAATGCGTTGTTCGCGCGGGCGGCCGAGGGTGAGCTGGCCGGGATCCTCGGCTTCGAGCGACGGCCCCTGGTGTCGAGCGACTTCGTCGGCGACCCGCGCTCGGCGATCGTCGACGGCCCGTCGACGCTGGTGGTCGACGCGACGCAGGTGAAGGTCTACGCGTGGTACGACAACGAGTGGGGCTATGCCTGCCGGCTGGCCGACGTCACCCGCCTCGTCGTCACCGCGATGTGAGCGAGCCATGACTCCAGCCGACTCCACACCGTACCGGCGCCGGCTGGCCGCGTACGCCGCGGTCACCGCCGCCTACTGGGCGTTCATGCTCACCGACGGCGCCTTGCGGATGCTGGTGCTGTTGCACTTCCACACCCTCGGGTTCTCACCGATCCAGCTCGCCTACCTGTTCCTGCTCTACGAGCTGATGGGCGTGGTCACCAATCTTTCGGCAGGGTGGCTCGCCGCCCGCTTCGGCCTGACCAGCACCCTGTACTCGGGTCTCGGACTGCAGATCGCAGCCCTGGCCGCGCTCGCTCGACTCGACCCCGAGTGGGCGACATCGACCTCGGTGATCTTCGTGATGGTGGTGCAGGCGGCGTCCGGGGTGGCGAAGGATCTGGCCAAGATGAGCGCCAAGAGCGCGGTCAAGGTGCTGGCACCCGCGTCCGAGCAAGGGGCGCTGTTTCGCTGGGTCGCGGTGCTCACCGGGTCGAAGAACACGGTCAAGGGGGTCGGCTTCTTCCTCGGCGCGGCCCTGCTCGGCCTGCTCGGATTCGAGCGCTCGGTGCTGGCGATGGCCATCGGGCTCGCCGTCATCCTCCTCGCGGTGATGGTCTCGATGCCGCCAGGGCTGCCGGTCGGGCGCAAGGACGCGAAGCTGCGCGAGGTGCTCTCGAAGGATCCGAGCATCAACCGCCTGAGCGCGGCCAGGCTGTTCCTGTTCGGCGCGCGAGACACCTGGTTCGTGGTCGGCGTCCCCATCTACTTCTACGCGGTCCTGTCCGACGGCACGGTCGCCGGGAGTCGTGCCGCGTTCTTCCAGATCGGCACCTTCATGGCGGCGTGGATCGTGGGGTACGGAATCATCCAGGCTGCGGCGCCACGGCTGCTCCGAGCGCGCGACAAGTCCGTCACCGAGGCGGTGACTCTCGCCCGGCGTTGGGTCGGGGCGTTGGCGCTGATACCGACCGCACTCGCCGGAGCGAGCCTGGTCGGGACCGGCTCGGCCTGGCTGACCGTCACCCTGGTGCTCGGTCTGCTCCTCTTCGGCGCGGCATTCGCACTGAACAGCGCGCTGCACTCGTACCTGATCCTCGCGTTCTCGCGAAGCTCGCGGGTGACGATGGACGTCGGCTTCTACTACATGTCGAATGCGGCCGGCCGCCTGCTCGGAACGCTCCTGTCGGGCGTGAGCTATCAGGTGGGCGGGCTGACCGCATGCCTGGCGGCGGCGGCGATCATGACCACCTCGAGCTGGATCTGCGCATCGCGGCTCGAGCGAATCGCGCTCGCCGGAGACGGAGGAAGGGCGTCATCGGGCCGCGCGGCCTGAGCGACCTCAGGAGCTCGACCCGGCGCAGCAATCGGCACCGGCAGTGGTCGGCGCGCAGGCCGGGGCGCAGCAGCGCGGCTCGCCGACCTCGGTGACACCCGCGCTCTGACAGACACCGGTCTCCGGTAGCACCAGCTCCACGCGGTCGGCCGCCGCGATGTCGCCGGCGAGCGCCGCGACCACCGAGCGCGCCTGCTCGAACCCGGTCGCCATCAGGAAGGTCGGCGCTCGTCCGTAGCTCTTGGCGCCGATGGTGTAGAAGCCCGGCTCAGGATGCGCGAGCTCGCGGTGCCCGTGCGGGCGGACCGTGCCGCAGCTGTGCACGTTGGGATCGATCAACGGCCCCAGGGCCGCGGCCGACTCGAGCCACGGGTCGACCGCCACACGCAGCTCGCGAACGATGCCGAGGTCGGGCCGCTGACCGGTCGCGCAGATGATCTGGTCGATCCCCTCGACCGCGATCGGGTGGCCGGAGGGATCGGTGCCGGTGACGGTGAGGGTGCCGGCGTCGTGGCGCCGGAGCCCGGTGACGTGCAGGCCCTCGACGAGCGCCAGACCGCCGCTGCTCGACAGCGCCCTGAGTGCAGTTCCGAGGGCGCCTCGCGCCGGGAGCGCGTCGGCCGCGCCGCCACCGAAGACCCTGGCGAGCGAGGTCGTGCGCACACCCCAGACGATGCGGGTGGTCGGCTCGTGCTGCGCCAGCGCGGCCAGGGCGAGCAGGGCGTTGGCGGCCGAATGGCCGGAGCCGACCACCAGGGTGCGCCGCCCACGGTAGCGGGCCTGGTCGCGGCCGAGAACGTCGGGGATCCCATAGACGATCGCGTCGGCGTGCTCGACCTCGCCGAGTGCCGGCAGCCCGTTGGCGCCGAGTGGGTTCGGAGTCGACCACGTGCCGCTCGCGTCGATCACCGCGCGCGCACGGAACTCGACCGGTGTGTCCCCCCGAATCGCACGGATGACGAACGGCGCGTTCTCGCGCCCAGCGGTGCGGACCTTGTCGAAACCGTCCCGGCTGATCGCGACGACCCGCGTCCCGAGGTGAATCGCGGCCGCGACCGCTGGCAGAGTGGCAAACGGGGCGAGCACGCGATCGACCACCTCGCTCGCCAACGGCTCGACGTCGTCCGCCGGTGGCACCCAGCCGGCGGCGCGCAGTTGTGCCGCCATCGCCGGGTCGATGTCGTGGCGCCATGGCGAGAACAGGCGGACGTGACCGTAGGCGAGGAGGTTCGCGCCGACGCTGTCGCCGGCCTCGAGCACCAGTGGCTCGATCCCACGCTCGAGCAGTCGCGCGACGGCGGCGAGGCCGACGGGACCGGCCCCGATCACCGCCACCGGTGGCACGTCCACCGCCGGGGGGCGCGGCCAGTCGCCGAGGTCCGCGGACATGAGCACCGCGCTGGCGGGGCAGGCGCCCTGAAACTCGGCCGACGCGGCAAGCGCCGGGGGCGCGGTGCCGGGCGCTCGACGCCGAAACCCCATGCGCTCGAAGTAGCGCGGGGCGGTCACGGTCAACAGATGGACGGAGCGTACACCGCGACGGGCGAGGCCCGCGCACAAGGTGTCCACGACGGCGCGTCCGATGCCCTGGCCCTGGAGGTTCGGCGCCACCGCCAGCGACCGCATCAGCGCGACGTCCCCGTAGATCTCGGCGCCCGCGCAACCGACCACCACCCCGTCACGAACCGCCACCAGGAAGTCGCCCAGGTGATCGCGGGCTCCGGCGAGTGGGAGATGGCCGACCTCCAAGAGCGAGCGGATCGCGGGCCAGTCCTCGGCGGTGGCTCCGCGGAGGGAGAAGTCACGTGTGTGCGACATCGTCAGCGCCCTCCGGCAATGGTCGATGGTGCCGCCGCGTGGTGCCCCTCGTCTTCACGCAGCGCGTGGAGCAGCATCTCGAGCGACCGCTCGACCTGCGCGCGGTCGCGCGGGGCCAGCCGAGCCAGGAGCCGGGACGCGTGGGCGTCGAGGGTGCTCTCGAGCGCATCGACACGAGCGCGACCTGCGCTGGTGAGCTCGACCAGAACGCTCCTGGCGTCGCGTGGGTTGGCCACCTTCCTCACCACGCCCTGACGCGCCAGACCGTCGATCGCGCGGGACACCCAGCTCTTCTCGAGACCGAGGCGCTCGCCCAGCTCGACCGGAGGGAGCGGACCCGAGCGGCCGAGCTCGACCAGCAGGTGACACTGGGTGCTGGTGGTTCCACCGCAACAATCGGCCAGGACTCGCTGGGCTCGCGCGTACCTGCGCGTGACCTCGCGAAGCAGGGCATGTGGCGATTCGGGACTGCGTGTCATCGGCGCGGACCAGTCGACGGCCGGCCAATGCTCCTGCGGGGGCCTTTGGTTGTCAATAGCAACCAACTGGGCGGCGCAGGAGAGACCCGGCGCGGAGCGCCGCCCGGGCGATGGACGGGTGGGCTCGGTGCTCGCGTCGGTCCGCGGCGCGGCGGGCGCTCGACCTCGCCGCGCGCGCTCAGGTCGGCTCGGCGATGGTGCTCGACTTCTGCCAGAAGACGAACCGCCTCTGCGCCCAGCTCACGCCCATGAACAGCGCGAGGCCGAGGATGCTGAGGTAGATGATCAGCGCGAACACGCGAGCGGTGTCGAGGTTGGTCGACGCCACCCGAATCAGCTCCCCGAAGCCCTTTCCGCCGCCGAGGAACTCACCTGTGATGGCGCCGGCCATCACGCCGACGGCCCCGATCTTCAGCCCGGTGAAGAAGTGCGGCAGGCCGGTCGGAAGCTTCATCTTGATCAGGGTCTGCCAGCGTGTGGCGCCCATGGTCTTGAACAGCATTCGCGCGTTCTCGTCCGCAGCATGGAGCCCGGCCGCGGTGCCGACGATGATCGGGAAGGTGGCGATGAAGGTCGCCAACGCCACCTTCGACTCGACGCCGAATCCGAGCCAGGCGATGAACAACGGCGCGAACGCGACCTTCGGCATGGTGTCGAGGGCGACCAGGTAGGGCATGACCGCGCGCTCGCCGAACGTCGTCTCGCCGACGATCACACCGAGCGTGAAACCGAGCGCGGTCGCGAGCAGGAAGCCGTAGAAGACCTCGGTGAGCGTCACCGCCAGCGGCGCCAGCATGTAGCTTCCGGTGAGCAGGTTCGTGCCCACCGTGATCAGCTCCTGCCCGGTCCTGGCCGGCGTCGGCAGGATGATCGGTGAGACCAGTCCCGAGCGGCAGGTGAGCTCCCAGATTCCGACGAAGGCCACGAAGATCATGGTCATCGAGGCCCACCGCGGCAGGCGGTCGACCCAGGAGACCTCCTCGACCCAGACGGTCGAGGCGTGCGCGGTGGGAGCGTCGCCGCCGCGGGCCAGTGCTTCGTCGGTGGTGCTCACAGGAAGGCCCCCTTGTCGAGTCGAGCGCGGATCCGGTCGACCAGCGCGCCGAAGCGCGGGGTGGTCATCATGTCGAGGGTTCTCGGGCGCGGCAGATCGACGTCGACCTGCTCGACGAAGCGCCCCGGGCGTGGCGACATGACGTAGACCCGGTCGGAGAGAATCACCGCCTCCTGGATCGAGTGGGTGACCAGGAATGCGGTGGCGTTGCGGCTGGTGCAGATGCGCTGCAGCTCCATGTTCATGAAGTCGCGGGTCAGCTCGTCCAGCGCACTGAAGGGCTCGTCGAGGAGCAGCACCGACGGCTCGCAGATGAGCATCCGGCAAATCGCCGCGCGCTGCGCCATGCCGCCCGATAGCTCGCCGGGATAGACCTGCTCGAACCCGTTGAGGCCCGCCATCTCCAACAGCTCCCGCGCGTGGCCGTGGGCGGCACGTGCCGCCGCACGGCCATCGCGGATCTCGATCGGCAAGACGATGTTCTCGACCACCGTACGCCACGGGAACAGCGTCGCCTGCTGGAACATCATCCCGATGTCCTTGCGCGGGCCGACGACCGGCGCGCCCTCGAGCACCACGCTTCCAGCGGTGGGCGGCACCAACCCGGCCATGATCTTGAGCAGCGTCGACTTGCCGCAGCCGCTGGCGCCAATCACCGACGAGAAGCTGCCCTCGGTCAGCGTGAGGTCGACACTCTCGAGCGCCTGGACGTTACGGCGTGGAAAGGTCTTGGTGACCCCGCGCAGCACGTAGACCGGTCGCGCACGCTGCGCGACCGGTCCGACGGTGGTCGTGACGTCGTTCAAGGCTACTTGTTCCAGGCAGCGATGAACTCGTTGGTGTACGCCTCGGCGAGGTTCTCCATCGGCTTGATCTCGCCGCTGCTGACCAGGTTGTCGTGCCACGCCTTCCAGTGCTCGGGATCCTGGTAGCCCCAGCCCTTCGACGGATCGTGCGGCACACCCTTGGCGAGTACCGCGTCGAGCAGGGCGCCGGCGAATGCCGGATCCTCGCCTTCCTGCGGATTCGCGGCCTTGAGGTGCGCTAGCACCTTGTCACGATTGGCCGGATCGCGCACGAACTTGGTCGCCCTGACCAGGGCTCGGCCGAATCCCTCGATCACCTTCGGGTTCTGGCGGATGTAGTCGCCCATGGCGGCATAGCCGTTGCCGAACAGGGTCTGGAAGCGGTCGGGGGTGACGTCGCGCACCGGCAGGCCGCGATAGGTGAGGATCGCGCGGTCGGCGAGCGAGCCGACGTAGGCCTCGATGTCGCCGCGCATGAAGCCGGCGGTGGCCGGGCCGCCGTCACCGACCGGCAAGAAGGTGTAGTCCGCCGGCTCCGACATGCCATAGGCATTGAGGATGGAGCGCGCGAAGCCGACCTCGGCACCATCGGCGGTACCGACGCCGATGACCTTGCCCTTGAGGTCGTCCGGCTTCTGGTAGCTCGCGTCCTGCTTGACCAGGATGCCGAACGAGCTGCGCGGCAGCGAGTTGTAGAGGAACACCACGTCCACCCCGCGCTGGCGCGCCTTGAGCAGCGGCGCCGGGCCCGGGCGCCCCATCTGTGCCTGCCCGGAGGCGAGGGCCTGCAGCACGGCGCCGGATCCGTTGAGTGCCTCGGAGACGACCTCGATCCCCTCCTCGGCGAAGTACCCCTCGGCGGCGGCGATGAACACCGGATACGAGTTGATGGCCGAGGGACTCGGCTGGACGAAGGTGATGCGGGTCAGGTTCTGCGCATGGCTGGCGGTGGTGGCGAGCGCGAGAATCGCGGCACCGAGTATGAGCGTGCCGATTCGATTGGCGAGCTGGGGCGTCCTCATCGAAGTGCTTCTCCTGGCGTCGTCGTCGGGCGAGTGCGGGTCGTCACGCGACCCGGCGCCGACTGGTGGATACGTGTCGTCGGGAACGAGCGTGATGCGTGGGCGATTCGCGCGCAGGCGCGACGCCGAGAGAATGCACCCACGGGTGGAGCCAGCTCACTCGCGACCCTCCTGCTCTGGCATTGGTTCTGATTGTCCAGAGGCACGCCCCTTCTCGGTGCGTGCGCCGCGATCATTACCATGCGACCGGGATTCTGACCAGATGGCCGCCGGCGGGCGGGCGGCTGGCAGCGGCCTAGCCTTCCAACGCGGCGACGCGCCGCGCCATGTGCGCCCGCAGGGCCTGCGCCGCGTCGCGATACCGCTCGCCGGTCGTGAGGTCGAGCCACCCGGGGGCGATGGTGCCCGTGTCACACCAGAGCACGCGGGGCAGGTAGGCCGCCAACCCCGATGCCGGCGAGTCCGCCCGCGGGCTGCCGTGCCAGCTCAGATCCAGGCACGCGGCGAGCTGCTCCGCGAGCACCGCCGGCGCAGGCAGCGGCGCGCCGTCGCTGCACCCGGCGCAGGCCGCGATCGCGTCGTGCAGGCGCACCTCCACCCCTGCCTCGTAGCGGGCGCGCCGGCGCTCGAAGCGGTCGACCTCGTCGAGCCGCCCGAGGCCGAGCCAGGCAATTCCGTCATGGTGCTCGTAGAGCGCGCGCAGCGATGGTGGAAGCGGCCCGACCCGGCGCTGCGCGGCGTCGATGGTGGCCGCGGTCGCCGGTGGCCGCACCAGGGAGGGAATCGGCGCGCCACTGAGATGCGCCATCCAACGGGTGATCAGCGGCGGTCGTTGCTGTGCCTCGGCGAGCGCCAGCAGGTCCTCGACGCTCGCGTCACGCAACCGCTCGAGTGCCGCTCGATGCGCGGCGTCGGCGGCGAGCTCGCGCTGACGCGCGACCCATGCGGAGACCAGGTAGGCGTGCAGGTCCGAATGGCCGATCGCTTCGTCGAGGCTGGCCTCGACCACTCGGATGCCCTCGGCCGCGCGCGACGGGTCCGGTTGGTAGTAGAGGCCGTCCGAGCCGTCCGCGCCGCCGCCGATCGACCACCATCCGGACAACGCCTCGGCACTGATGGTGACGGTGTCGTCCCGATCCGCGACCCAGACCTCGAGTCGATCCACGAACGGCAAGAGGTGCTCGCGAACCGGTCTCGCGGCGGATTCGACGGCATCGATCGGGGCGACGAGCGTCCTCTGAAGCCCGTCGCTCGAACGGTAGAGCGCCGTCAGCTCGTCCGGCAACGGGCGTCCGAGGCGCTCCACGGCGGCGGCGAGGCGCTCGGGACTCGCGCCGCCGGCCGGGTCACCGGGGGTGCGCACGGCCTCGACGAGCTCGGCCAGGGTGAGCGCGCGCGCCTGACCGGCCCAGGTCTCGTCCTGCGCGAGCATCCTCGAGTACCGCTCGACCGATGCTTCGGCGTCCGACTTCATGCCGACGATCCCCGCCACCCCGAGCATCGGAACCACCGCGAGCGCGGCGTACAGCCCCCCGATCAGGAGCGTCTGCCCACCACGCATCGGCACCGTGTCGAGGAGCTCCGCGAGCGCAAGCCCCTGTCGCATTCGCGACTCGGTCCCGGTGGGGCCGAGGCTCCGGTCCAGCTCGGCGTAGATGCGCGTGAGTCGTCGTGCCGGGCCGGTCACCCCGGTGAGCTGCGGCGCCATGCGGGCGGCGACGCCCAGCAATCGCCAGCGGCCGAGCAGCGCAGGCAGCTGCAACACGGCGAGCAGGGCGAGGATCGGCACCCCGAGCCACCACGCCAGCAACCCCCCGCCGACCGCGGTCGCCGCGCCGAGGCCGACCTGCAGGCGGGCGAGTCGTGGTGGGAGCAGGGCCTGCACGACGTGACTGCCGTCGAGCGGCGGGACCGGGAGGACGTTGAGGTAGTTCACCACCAGCAGCAGCAGGGCGAGGGTGTCGAGGTGGGGGACGCTGGCGCGGAGATCCGGGTCGGCCCAGATCAGCGCGACCAGCAACCAGCCGACGAGGATCCCGGGCAGCGGGCCCATCAGGCTCATCCACGCTCGGCGCCACGGGCTCGGCGTGGTCTCGTGGCCGAAGGCGACCCCGCCGATCAGCGGCAGCATCAGCATCTGCAGGTTGCGGTAGCCGAATGCGCGCATCGCCAGGAAGTGACCACCCTCGTGGAATGCGATCACCACCAGCAGCAGCAAGGCGAAGGCGAGATCCCAGAACGCCCAGCCGACGACGACGAACAGCAGTACCGACACGGCGAAGAGCATCCATTGCACACGCATCGGCGGGCCGCGGTGGGTCGCCAGTCGATATCGCGTGGCGAGGAATGCCAGCCGCTCGGGAGGGACGGTCTTCGGATCCGGAGGCCGTGGGCAGGACGCCATGGCGCGGAGCAGGCGAAGCGCGAGGCGCACGCGGGGCGTTGCCAGGTCGTCGTCGACGGGCGTGAGGTCACCGCGCGCGAGCAGCTCCTGGCGCAGGCGCTCCGGCAGGCCGACGAGCAGGTCGCGCAGGCCATCGTCGTCGAGGCGGGACGGATCCGGGTTGCCGTGCCGCCCGACCCATTCCGTGTGCAATCGATGCTGCTCGGCGAAGGTGGGCGCAGACAACGTCTGGCCGAGAATCGTCTCGGTGGCGCAGACGGCGTGATAGATCTCGAACGGCTGGCTGACCAGGGTTCGGCCGTCGAGCAGCCGGGTCACGTAGGTGGCGTGCAGCCGGTGACCCAGGTGCGCGTGCGGTGGGGGCATCAGCATCAACCATGTGCCCGATGCGCGGTGCCGGTACACGGCGCGGAACGGACTGAGCATGGGATGGGCGATCGCGTTGTCCACCAGGCACCAGGCCGGCCCCTCGAATCCGAGCTCGTCGAGCTCGCGCCTCGCCTGCTCGAACAGCTCGGTCCACGGTGCGGGCGCACGGATGTCGCCGAGACGTCGCATGCGCCAACGGGCGAACGGGACCGCCATGGCGGCGCGCAGCGCCTGCAGGAGCACGATGAGGACGATTGCGACGACCAGCGCGGCGACCTCGTGCACGGTCAGGCTTCCGATGCTCGCGACGACGTCATCTCGGATCCGCCGCGTCAGTGCGGCCGCTGGCCGCGTGCGATCGCGAGGTGGTGAGGTCGATGGTGGCTTCCCTGCACCATCAGTCCCATGAATCCCAACCCGCGGATGCGGGCGACCTGCACCGGATCGGCGGCGGTGACCACCAGCTCGACGCCGTCCGGGCGCATCGAGGCGACGACCGACCACCCGTGCCGCGCGTCGAGCTCGCGCGCGTGGGCGGGGACCATGCGCCGGATCGCCTCGAGGGTTCGCCCGACCCCGGTCACCGTGATGCGAAGCCCGCCGTCGACCTCCGCGCGGCTGGTGCGAGCGCGCAGCGTGACCTCGTCCATGTCGACGAGATGCTCGCGCAACGCGTCGATGTCGACCCGCGTCCAGTCGGTGTCCGGGTCGGCCTCGAGCAGGCGCACGACCTCCTGGATGGCTCCGAAGGCGGCCTGACCGGCCGCTGTCGGCACCGGAACCTCGGCCGGGGTGCCGGCCGCGTGCGTGGCGGCGTGGTGGGCCGGTGAATGTCCACTCTGGGCCTGCGCCGTGGCGCAGGCGAGGGCGCCGAGGATGGCGACCATCAGGTGGCGGTGCGGGGTCGTCACGTGCTTCACCTCGTCGTCGGGCGCCCGCGGGGCCGGGACCGAGACGATGACGGATCCGCGCCTCGCGCGCGACCCCGAGCCGGCACCGTCCGGGCCGGCGGCCGCCGCCGGCATTGCGCCGCCGCCCGGGGGCGGCGAACATGCGGTCACCCGTCTCGCGGGGGCAGGGGTGGTCGAGACCCCGGGCCGGTGGTCATCGACCGGGCCCGTCGCCGCGTGCGCGGGGTAAACGAGCTTCGGAGGACCGAGCATGCGCCTCGTCACCCTGTTCGTCGTGCTGCTGTCGGCCGCGGTCGTGCTTCCGGGTGGTGCCCGGGCGCAACAGGCGCTGCCAGCGGTGACCGTCTACAAGTCGCCGACGTGCGGTTGCTGCTCGGCGTGGAGCGCCTATCTGGAGGCCAGGGGATTCACCGTCCGCAACGAGGATCGTGATGACATGGACGCGGTGAAGCGGCATCTCGGTGTGCCGCCGCGGCTCGGGTCCTGCCATACCGCGGTCGTCGACGGCTACGTCATCGAGGGGCACGTGCCGGCCGAGGACATCGTTCGCCTGCTGCGCGACCGCCCGCAGGTGGCCGGGCTGAGCGCACCGGGGATGCCGGCGTCGTCGCCCGGGATGGGGAGCGAGCAGCCGCGGGGATACGACGTGCTGAGCTTCGGGACCGACGGCGCCGTCTCGGTCTACGCGTCGTACTGAGCGCCGCCCGTCCGGCAGGCCGCGGCGGGCTGGCGCCCATCGCGGCCCGCGGGTGGCCTTCCGCTCCGTCCCTCGACACAATGCGGCGCGGTCCGAAGGTTTCCCAGCATCATGGCCACGTCCAGTCTCCTCGCCCTCATCGACGACATCGCGACCCTGCTCGACGACGTCGCGGTCATGACCAAGGTCGCGGCCAAGAAGACCGCCGGCGTGCTCGGCGACGATCTGGCTCTGAACGCTCAGCAGGTCGCCGGTGTCCGGGCCGAGCGCGAGCTGCCGGTGGTATGGGCGGTCGCCAAGGGCTCGTTCCGTAACAAGGCGATCCTGGTGCCGGCGGCGCTGGCGATCAGTGCCGTGGCTCCGTGGGCGGTGACCCCGCTGCTGATGATCGGCGGTGCCTACCTGTGCTTCGAGGGATTCGAGAAGATCGCCCATCGATTCCTCCACAGCCGGGCGGAGGACGACGCCCACCATCGGGAGCTGGTGGCTGCGGTGGCGGACGAGACGGTCGACCTCGTCGCCTTCGAGCGGGAGAAGATTCGGGGCGCGGTGCGCACGGACTTCATCCTCTCGGCGGAGATCATCGTCATCGCGCTCGGCACCATGGCGCAGTCGCCGTTTCTGACCCAGGTCTGGGTGCTGGTGGCGATCGCCGCGCTGATGACCATCGGGGTGTACGGACTGGTCGCGGCGATCGTGAAGCTCGACGACCTGGGCTACTGGCTGACCCGAGACGGTGAGCGCGGCGCGGGCCCGTTCTTGGGGCGGCAGATCCTGCGCCTCGCACCGTGGCTGATGAAGGGGCTGTCGGTGGCGGGCACCGCCGCGATGTTCCTCGTCGGCGGCAGCATCCTGGTCCACGGTCTACCGTGGGTGCACCACGCCGTCGAGGCCTTGGTGGCCAGCATGGCGGGCACCGTCGCGTCGATCACCACGATGGCGGTCGACGCCCTGGTCGGGATCGTGGCCGGCGCGGTGCTGGTCGCGGTGGTGACCCTGGTCCAGCGTGCACGGGGGCGCGAATCGGCCGTCTGAGCGCGGCGCCCGCGGGTCTGGCACGGGACTCGCGCCGCCGGGCCGGGCCGCAATCGATACCGAACGGACAGCGCAATCTCGATAGTGGAGGACAGAGGTGATGGGCACGATTCGGCGCACTGCGCCCTATGGCGGGACGCTCCACGAGGTCGTCGAGCACGGTGAAACCCTCTACCTCGCCGGCATCGTCGCCGAGGAGCTGTCGCCCGACATGACGGCACAGGCCGAGGACGTCATGCGCCAGCTCGAGACCCTGCTGGCCGACAACGGGTCCGATCTGTCCCGCCTGTTGCAGGTGACGATCTACTTCACGGACCTGGCGGCGAAGCCGGCCTTCGACGCGGTGTGGAAGCGGCGAATCGGTGCGGCGCACATGCCGGCGCGGGCCGGCATCGGCGTGGCCGACCTCGGGGCCGGTGTCCTGCTCGAGATGGTGGCGACGGCGGCCAAGGGGTAATGACCGGCTGCGGTCGACGGCGCCTTGGCCAGACCCTGCTGGCACTGCTGCTCCTGGGAGCGGCGTCGGTGGGGTGGGCCGCCGAGGCGCGTCTTGCGATCGCCGCGAACTTCACCGCCGCGGCGCGCGAGATCGTGGCCGCTTTCGAGGCGGCGACCGGGCACCGCGTCGTCGCGAGCTTCGGCTCCACGGGTGCGCTCTATACCCAGATCACCCAGCGCGCGCCGTATCACGTCTTTCTCGCCGCGGATCAAGTGCGGCCAGCCCTGGCCGAGCGCGAGGGGCTCGCCGTGCCCGGCACGCGGTTCACGTACGCCACCGGTCGGCTCGTGTTGTTCAGCCGCGAGCCGGACCTGGTCACCGGAGAGGCGACGTTGCGGGCGGGCACGTTCACCAAGCTCGCCGTCGCCAATCCGATCACCGCTCCATACGGAGCGGCGGCGGTCGAGGTGCTGCGGGCGCTCGGGATCTACCAGACGGTCGAGCGCCGGCTGGTGCTGGGCACCAACATCGCGCAGACGTATCAATTCGTGGAGACCGGGAACGCCGAGCTGGGGCTCGTCGCCGCGTCCCAGGTGGCCGAGCGCGCCGGCGGCTCGAGGTGGCTGGTGCCGCAGTCCCTGCACTCGGTGATCGCGCAGGACGCGGTGCTGCTCACCATCGGGGCGGAGAATCCGGCCGCCGTGGCTTTCCTTGCCTTCCTGCGCTCGGGGCCGGCGCGCGCGGTCATCGCGCGCCACGGCTACGCCGTCGCCGAGTAGGGACGCGTGTCGATGGACGACGGTGCGGAGCTGTGGGCCGCGGTGCGACTCACCGTCGAGCTGGCGGTGGTGACGACGCTCGTGCTCCTGGTGATCGGAACACCGATCGCCTGGTGGCTGGCCCGCTCGCGCGCGGCGTGGAAGGAGGCGGTCGCGGCGGTGGTCGCGCTTCCACTGGTGCTGCCGCCGACGGTGTTGGGGTTCTACGCGCTGATCCTGCTCGGGCCGGACGGCCCGGGGGGCTGGGTGGCGGGCCTGTTCGGCGGTCGCTCGCTCGCATTCACCTTCGAGGGGCTGGTCATCGGCTCGGTGCTGTACTCCTTGCCGTTCGTGGTGCAGCCGATCCGCAACGCGTTCGAGTCGTTCGGACCGCG
This sequence comes from Ectothiorhodospiraceae bacterium, assembly GCA_024234875.1. GTDB lineage: Bacteria > Pseudomonadota > Gammaproteobacteria > HK1 > HK1 > JACKNM01. Next base: position 80,370 of record JACKNM010000015.1, read on the forward strand.
GCCGCTGGAGGTGGCGGCCACGCTGCGGGCGGGTCCGCGAGACGCGTTCTGGTCGGTCGCGGTGCCGTTGGCGCGTCCTGGTTTCGTCACCGGAGCGGTCCTCGGCTTCGCCCACACCGTCGGCGAGTTCGGCGTGGTGCTGATGATCGGCGGCGGCATCCCTGGCGAGACGAAGGTCCTGTCCGTCGCCATCTACGACTACGTCGAGACCTTGCAGTGGACCAAGGCGCACATGCTCGCCGGCGGGATGCTGGTCTTCGCCTTCGCCGTGATTCTGGGGATGCTCGTGCTCGAGAAGCGCCTCGCGCGGCGCCTGCGATGAGCGGCCCGAGCTCGATCGAGGTTCGGCTCACGGGGGCGCTCGGCACCTTCGCACTGGCCGCCGAGTTCGAGGCGCCGGCCACCGGGATCGTCGCTCTGGTCGGCCCATCGGGCTGTGGGAAGACGACGATTCTGCGCTGCGTGGCCGGACTGCTGCGCCTGCACGGATCGCTGCGTGTGCGCGGCGAGGTGTGGCAGGACGATGCGCGCGGCATCTTCCTGCCCCCGCACGCACGGCCCATCGGGTACGTCTTCCAGGAGCCGAGCCTGTTTCCACATCTGTCGGTGCGCGGGAATCTCGAGTTCGGCTTGCGGCGCGTGCCGAGTGCCGAGCGGCGTCTGCGGCTGGAGGATGTGGCCGACCTGCTCGGCGTCAGCGGCTTCCTCGACCGCGACCCGGCGAGCCTCTCCGGCGGGCAGCGCCAGCGCGTCGCGATTGCTCGCGCGCTGCTCGCGAGCCCGCGCCTGTTGCTGATGGATGAGCCACTGGCCTCTCTCGACCGCGCGAGCAAGCGCGAGATCCTGCCGTATCTGGAGCATCTGCGGGCGACGCTCGACATCCCGACCCTCTACGTGAGTCACTCACCGGACGAGGTCGCGAGGCTCGCCGATCATCTGGTGAGCATCGGGGCGGGCAGCGTGCGGGCGAGCGGGCCGATCGCCGAGATGCTGACCCGAATGGATCTCGCCCGGGAGCAGGGCGCCGATGCCGAGGCGGTGGTCGACGCCACCGTCACCGGGCACGACGCCGAGTTCGAGCTCACCGCGCTCGCCTTCTCCGGCGGAACCTTTCTGGTGACGCGGACCGCCCACCCGATCGGGCAGCGGGTGCGACTGCGCGTGCTGGCCCGTGACGCGAGCCTGACGCTCGAGCACCAGACCGGGACCAGCATCCTGAACATCTTTCCGGCGGTGGTCGACGAGGTCGTCACCGACGGCGCCTCCCAGACCGTGCGTCTCGACGTCGGTGGCACCCCCTTGCTCGCACGCATCACCCGCAAGTCGGGTGCCACCCTCGGCATCGAGCCCGGTCGGCCGGTCCACGTCCAGGTCAAGGCGGTCGCGCTGGTGGACTGATCGGTGTCGCGGTGGGGTCGGACTGGGGCAGACCGGCTGAGCCTCGGCGGCTCGATGCGCGTGGAGCACCGCGTCGGACGCCCGAGCCCTGGCTGCCGCGTCAACGCTCGATGTCGACAGGTTCCGCGTCGGGTCCACACCGCTGCAGCGCGTCGACGATCGACGACCGGAGCGCGTCGACGCCGTAGCCGATGAACACCGCCTCGGACGCCCGCGCGCGGCCGCGCAGAGTGGGGCGCCGCTCGACGCCCAGCCGCCCGCAGACGAGGTTGAACAGTAGTGGTGCGCCGGTCGTCGGCACCAGGATTCCCTTCGCTCGAAGGATGGCGGGCGGGAGGCGGCGGACCACGTCGAGGAACCGCGCCGTGTCCACCGGCGCGTCGCTCGCGTAGCTGAAGGCCTGGATGTCGTGCTGGTGGGGACGAGGGTCGTGCTGGGCGACGCGGCTCGACACCGCCAATCGCAGGCGATGGGCATCGGGTGCGAACAACACGTCGACCGGAGCCCGGCCTTGCTCGCACCGCAACACCGCGGCGCGGGGATTCAGCCGTCGCAGCCGTGACTCGAGCGCTTCGAGCGCCGGCGTGGTGGCGAGGTCCGACTTGTTGACGACGATGAAGTCGGCGGCGAGGACCTGCCGCTCGAGCGCGGGCTCACGCTGCGCGCACGCGTCGTAGTTCTCCGCGTCGACCACGGTGATGACTGCATCGCAGTCGGCGGCCACACCCTCGAGACGGTCGAGGATGGGCTCCGGCAGCGCGACCCCGGTGGTCTCGATGATCACGAGGTCCGGGGCGATGCGCGACACGATCGCGTGGTATGCGTCGGTGAACTCTGAGATGTCGATGGTGCAGCACACGCAGCCGCTGTTCAGCTCCACCATCGAGCCGATGCCGTCGAGCACGTCCACGCTACGGCCGTCGATCCCGATGTCGCCGATCTCGTTCATCAGCACCGCCACCCGGCGCCCGTCCAGCCCGTGCTCGAGGACGTGGCGCAACAGCGTGGTCTTGCCGCTGCCGAGGAAGCCGGTCAGCACGTGACACGGCGTCTCTCGGATGGCCTCGAGCGCGGGGGCGCCCGCGGCTGGCGGCGTCCGGTTGTCCGGAGTGCAGTTCATCTCGGTCGTTCTCCGTGTCGAGGTGGTCGGGGTCCGGCTTCGGGGGGCTCGGACTTGCCTTGACCTGGTTTTGGGTGCACGCTGTCTCAACTATAGGCCAGGTTCGAATCGAAAAACGGGATGCAGAACATGTGCGCTCGCCATCACCGCCTCGGTCGGTCGGGCTGTACCGGCCGCGGTCGGGGCCGTGCGCCAGGTGAGCGCAGCTGCGAGCCGCGGCCTCGCCCGTCCCGAGGCCGCACCACGGGAAGGTCACTGGTGTCGAGGACCTTCCTCGGTACCGGCCCGCCCGCGTCGAGCCCCGCTCCGGCACGGCCAGGTGGCCGCACATTCCTATAACCGAACGCCGGAGCGCCACACCGACCCGAAGGAGGAAGCCATCATGTCTCGGACCGTCGCCTGGCGCCGATCGCGCCGCTCGTTCCTTCACGACACTGGCATCGCCCTGGGCGCCACCGCGCTCGCCGGGCTGTTCCCGCCGAGCGCGCGGGCCCAGACCGAGCTCGTCTGGTACAGCGCCCTCTCGGTCAAGGCGTCGGACGACCTGTTGAAGCGGTGGAGCGAGAAGGCAGGCGTCCCCGCGCGCTACTTCCGGGCCGGCGGGTTGAAGCTCGCGCAGAAGTTCGAGCAGGAGGTGAAGGCCGGCCAGGTCGCGGCCTCCGTCGTCTCGACCGCGATTCCCAGCCTCATCGCGCGCTGGGCCAGGGAAGGCATCATCCTCCGTCACGACAGTCCCGAGTTCGCCGCCTACCCGGCGGCGACCGTGGTCGATGGCTACGCCGGCCCACTGACGGCGGATGCGCAGAGCCCGGCCTACAACACCGAGCTGGTGAGCGCCGAGGAGGCGCCCAAGCACTGGGAGGATCTGCTCGACCCCAAGTGGAAGGGAAAGATGACGATGGTCGACGCCACCGCCAGCGGTGGTGCGCTCCACTGGTACTCGGCGTTACGCAAGGAGCTCGGCCTCGAGTTCATGAAGAAGCTGGCCGCGCAAGACATCCTGGTGCGTACCGGCGGCGGCAACACCATCAACGCCCTGATCTCTGGTGAGCGCTCTATTGCGGTGGTCCTGGCGCAGTACCACGCGCTACGTCCGATCTCGCAGGGTGCGGCGCTGCGTCTGATCACCCCGGAGGAAGGGGTGCCGATCAACTACAACCAGATCTTCGTGCCGGCGGCCGCACCCAGCCCGGAGCTCGGCAAGCAGTTCATGGACTACGCGCTCAGCCGCGACGCGCAGCAGTTCCTCGGCGCGACCTACTTCACCGGCTCGTTCCGCGGGGATCTCCCCCCGGGGTCGGGTGACACCGGAGCCCGACCCCTGAGCGAGGTGCGGGCGATCCGCAGCTCGCCGGACGACATGCAGGAGTTCTTCGACAAGCAGGTCGAGCTGTCCCAGGAGTACGCGAGCCTGTTCAAGTGAGCTCGGCGAGGAGGGTGGTCGTGGTCGAGTGTGGCTGAGGGCACGGGAAGGATGGCCGGGGCCGCCACCGCGGATGCCGGGCGCGTGCAGGGGCGGATTCGCGCGTACTCGTTGCGCGACCCGCTCCTGTACGTGCAGGGCGCGGTCATCCTCCTGCTGTGTGTGCTCATTCTCTACCCGGTGTGGATCCTGTTCGACGTGTCGGTGCGGGATCTCGACGGCGAGCTGAGCCTTCGCTGGTACATGGAGGCCTATACCAACGCCCGGAACTACAGCGCGATCGCCAACACCGTCATCGTCGCGAGCGGTGCGGCTGCCATCGCTGCGGTCGCCGGGACGTTCCTCGCCTGGGCGGTGGTGCGCACCGACATGCCCGGGCGCGGTCTCGTCGAGGTCGCGGCCATCGTGCCCTTCATCTCGACGCCGTTCATCGGCGCGCTCGCGTGGATTCTGCTCGGCAGTCCCCAGGTCGGGCTGCTGAACCAACTCTGGGGCTTCCTGGGCGGCACCGGCCCGCTGATCGACATCTACTCCCTCGGCGGGATCATCTTCGTCATCGCCCTCTACGAGATGCCCTTCGTGTTCGTGATGGTGGGCGGTGCGCTTCGCTCGATGGACCCGACGCTCGAGGAGGCGTCGCTCGCCTCCGGTGCGAGCCTGCTGCAGACCACGCTACGAGTGACGTTGCCGCTGGTCCTGCCTGCGATCCTCGCCAGCGGCTTGCTGGTGTTCGTGCTCGCGGCCGAGCAGTTCGGCGTGCCCGCGGTGCTCGGTACGCCGTCGCGCATCCGAGTGCTCACCACCAGCATCGTCGAGACCCAGAACTTCTACCCGCCGCGTTACGGATTGGGCGCGGCGCTGTGCGTCACGCTGTTCGTCATCGCCCTGGTCGGGCTGTGGCTGCAACGGCGAATCCTCGCGGGGCGCTCGTTCACCACCGTCGGTGGCAAGGGCGCGCATCCGCGCCGGGTCCAGCTCGGACGCTGGCGGTGGGTGCTGCTCGCGGTGTGCGCGAGCTACCTGTTGCTGGCCGTGGTGCTGCCGTTCGCCACCATCTTCGTCAGCTCGATTCGCACCCACTGGACCGCGGACTTCCGCTGGGAGCAGTTCACCGTCGAGCACTACCGCTGGGTGCTGCTCGACTATCCGATCACCCAGCACGCGATCGTCAACAGTCTGTTCCTCGGCGTGGTCGGGGCGACGGTGACCATGATCCTCTGCGCACTGGTGTCGTTCCTGTCCCTGCGCACCCGTCTGCCGGGGCGGCACCTGCTCGACTACCTCAGCATCCTGCCGCTCGGCTTTCCCGGCGTGGTGCTCGCGTTCGGCTTGTTGCAAGCGTGGATCACGCCGCCCCTGGTCCTCTACGGCACCATCTGGATCCTGTTCATCGCCTACGTCACGCGCTACATCCCGATCGGCGTGCGCGCGACCTCCGCCACCCTGGTCCAGATCCATCCCGAGCTCGAGGAGTCTTCGCTGGCGAGCGGGGCGGGTTGGCTGCGCACGTTTCGCAGCATCACCTTGCCGCTGCTCAAGCCGGGCATCGTCGCCGGGTGGGCGCTGCTGTTCGTGGCGTTCACGCGCGAGCTCAGTGCGTCCATCTTGCTCTACTCGCCCGGCAAGGAGGTGCTCTCCGTGGCCATCTACGACCTCTACCAGAACGGCCAGTTCCGGGAGATCTCCGCGCTGGCCTTCATGCAGATCGCGGTCTCGCTGGTCATCCTCGGCATCGCCAAGTGGGTGACCGGCTTGGACCGGGCGCCAGGGCGATGAGCACGGTGGCCGGCGGCGCTGGTCTCGACGTCAGCAACCTCGTCACCCGCTACGGCACGGTGCTGGCGGTCAACGACGTCTCGTTCCACGTTGCTCCCGGGGAGTTCGTCTCGCTGCTCGGCCCGAGTGGTTGTGGCAAGACCACGACGCTTCGCTGCATCGCGGGTTTCGAGCGGCCCGACCAGGGCCGAATCAGCATCGACGGTGAGACGGTGACCGATGCCGAGACCGGCGAGTTCACGCCGCCGAATCGCCGCCATTTCGGGATGGTGTTCCAGTCCTACGCCATCTGGCCCCACATGAGTGTGATGGACAATGTGGCCTATCCGCTGCGCGTGCGCGGCGGTCTCTCTCGTCCCGCCGTTCGGGAGCGCACCCTACAGGCCCTGACCACGGTAGGCCTCGGCGGGTTCGAGTCGCGCTTCCCGACCCAGCTCTCCGGTGGACAGCAGCAACGCGTAGCGCTCGCCCGCGCGCTGGTGATGGAACCTCGCCTGCTGCTGTTCGACGAGCCTCTGAGCAACCTCGACGCCAAGCTGCGCGAGCGGATGCGGTTCGAGCTGATCGAGATCCAGAGCGCGCTCGGCATCCCGGCGGTGTACGTGACCCACGACCAGGCCGAGGCGATGGTCATGAGCAGCCGGGTCATCGTGATGGAGCGCGGGGAGATCGCGCAGGAGGGTTCGCCCGAGCAGATCTACGCGCGTCCGAGGACGCGCTTCGTCGCCGACTTCATCGGCCTCAGCAACTTCCTCGACGCCGAGATCGTCGAGGCAGCCGAGGCCGGGCAGTGGCGATGCCGCAGCGTGCTCGGGGCGCACCGATGCCGCGGCAGCGGTGACCATCATCCGGGGCAGCGCGTGGTGCTCGCGATCCGTCCCGAGCGCATCGAGCTCGGCCAGGAGCCGTTCCCCGAGGGTGACGGCTTTCGCGCCACCGTGCAGGGGCGGTACTTCCTCGGCCCCTACGTCGAGTACTTCCTCGAGCTCGGTGAGCAGCGGTTGCGTGTGCAGCGCCGGTCGTCCCTGTCCGTTCCCCTCGGGGGGCAGGTCCACGCCCGGGTGCACGCCGAGGACTGTCAGATCGTGGCCAGCGACGGCGCGCCGAGCGCATGAGGGCGCGCGTTGCACCCCCGAGGTTCCGACCCATCGACGAGGATTGACCATGGCCAGTGTGCACCACGAGGTTCCGTTGTCGCGAAACGTCGACCGCCTATCTCGGCTCGAGCTTCCGGGCGCGGGCCAGGTCTATGTCGATGGGCATCACGCGTACGTCGGGCACATTCCCAATCCGGAGCGGCTCGGCACGTCCATCCTCGACGTCTCCGATCCCCGCAAGCCGAGAATCGTCGCCCAGATCACGCTCGACGATCCGTCGTCCCACAGTCACAAGGCGCGGGTGGTGGGCGACCTCATGATCGTCAACAGCGAGCGCAACATGACCCCGATCGGGCGTAAGGCCGACGAGCTGCCGGGGCTGCGCGCGACCCTTCGCGACCAGCTCGGCCGCGATCCGACGCACCGCGAGCTGGCCGACAAGCTGGGCGTCCAGGAGTCCGACATCCCGGCGGTGGAGGAGGCCGAGCGCAACCCCTATGACCAGGGCGGCTTCAAGCTCTACGACGTCTCCGACCGTAGTGCGCCGAAGCTCATCCACTTCGAGAAGACCCACGGTATCGGGGTGCACCGCTTCGACATGGACGCCGACCACGCCTACATCTCGACCGAGATGCCCGGCTACGTCGGCAACATCCTGGTCATCTACGACATTCGCGATCCGGCGCGCCCGCAGGAGGTGTCGCGCTGGTGGCTTCCGGGCCAGCATCTGGCCGGCGGTGAGGTACCGACCTGGCCCGGGCGCCAGAACCGGTTGCACCACACGGTGCGGGTCGGCGACCGCCTGTTCGCGGGGGTCTGGCACGCAGGCGTGCGCATCATCGACGTCTCCGACATCCGTGCCCCGCGCACCATCGGCGCCTACAACTACCACCCGCCGTTTCCGGAGCCCTCGCACACCTTCATGGGGTTGCCGGTGCGCATCGACGGACGCGACATCGCCATCGCCATCGACGAGGAGGACCACGCGCACAGCGCCGACGAGATGGTGCGTCGCCGAGGACGGCCCCACGGCTCGCTGTGGACGTTCGACATCAGCGACGTGTCGGCGATTCAGCCGCTCGCGATGTTCGAGGTCAGTGAGCTGGACAGCCCATGGAGCCGCGCCGCGCCCGGCCGGTTCGGTGCCCACCAGTTCCAGGAGCACATGAAGGGCGGGGACACGATGGTGTATTGCGCCTGGTTCTCGGGCGGGTTGCGAATCGTCGACGTGGCGGATCCCGGCGCGCCGCAGGAGGTCGGGCACTTCATACCCGAGCCCGCGCGCGGGCGGGTCGCGCCGCAGACGAACGACGTCGACGTCGACGACCGCGGGCTCGTCTACATCGTGGACCGCTACACCGGGTTCGACGTTCTGGAGTTCCACCGGCCCTGACGGCGGTTCGCCGTCTCGGCGTCGATTCATCCTGGAGACGCGGGAGCGAAGATGCAGCACAGACGACTCGGGCGACTCGGCCTCACGGTACCGGCGATCGGCTTCGGCTGCGCGTCGCTGTCGTCCGCCTACGGACCTTCGGTCGACGACGAGTCGGTGGCGGTCATTCACCACGCCATCGACATCGGGGTGAATCTCCTCGACACCTCGGACGCATACGGGAACGGCCACAACGAGACGCTGGTCGGGCGCGCCATCGAGGGGCGGCGCCACGAGGTGATCCTGTGCTCGAAGTTCGGCAACAAGCGCGGGACCGACGGCGCGCGGCTCGGTGCCGACGGGCGGCCGGAGCACGTGATCGCGTCGTGCGACGCGAGCCTCCGTCGCCTGGGTGTCGACGTCATCGACCTCTACTACCAGCACCGGGTGGATCCGACGGTTCCCATCGAGGACACCTTCGGGGCGGTGAAACGGCTGATCGAGGCAGGGAAGGTTCGCTTCGCCGGCATGTGCGAGGCGGGTGCGCAGACCATCCGGCGGGCCCACGCGGTGCAGCCGATCACGGCGCTGGAAAGCGAGTACTCCCTTTGGACGCGCGACATGGAGACCGAGATCCTGCCGACCTGCCGGGAGCTCGGGATCGGGTTCGTCGCCTACTCGCCACTCGGGCGTGGCTTCCTCGCGGCGACCATCCGCTCACCCGAGGACCTGCATCCGGGTGAGCGCCGCCACGAGCATCCGCGGTTCTTCCCCGAGAACATCGCGCGCAACGTCGGGCTGCTGAACGTCCTCGAGGCGGTGGCGGGCGAGGTCGAGGCGACGCCGGCCCAGGTGGCGTTGGCGTGGCTACTGAGTCGCGGCGACGACGTCGTGCCCATTCCGGCGACGCGACGTGCATCGCGCGTCGACGAGAACGCCCGGGCGGCGGACGTGTCGTTGAGCGCCGAGCAATGCGCGCGCCTCGAGGCCGTGTTTCGGCCCGGCGTGACCGCCGGCACGCGTTACCCCGAGAAGCAGCTGGGCAACATGGGTCTGTGATGCGAGCCGCCGCCTGCGGGGCGGGGTTGGCACGGACCACCCACGGGTCCCCGCGAGGGGACGCACCAGAGGAAGAGGAGAAGTCGCGATGAGGATTTCCTGCCGACGTGTCCTGGGTACCGCTCTGGCCGTGGCCTTCGGGGCCGCGCCGTGGGCGGCGACCGCCGACTATCCCGAGCGTGCGGTGCAGTTCATCGTGCCCTTCAACGCGGGAGGGGGGACGGACGTGTCCCAGCGCACGTTCAACAAGTACGCCGAGCCCCTGGTCGGCCAGTCCATCGTGGTCGTCAACAAGCCCGGGGCGGGCGGCACCACCGGGTGGGCGGAGCTCGTGCGCGCCCGACCGGACGGCTACACACTCGCCACGGTGACGGTACCGCAGCAGATCGTTCCCGCGCTCGCGAAGCCGCGGCAGACCGGCTACAAGCTGGATCAGCTCACCAACATCTGCGTCTATGCGATCGTGCCCGACGTGCTTCTGGTGCGGGAGGAGAGCGACTGGAAGACGATGGCCGACCTGGTCGCCCACGCCAAGGCCAATCCGAAGAAGCTCAAGGCCTCCAATACCGGCACCCTGGGCGCGGACTTCATGACCACGCTCTACATCGAGCACGCCGCGGGAGTCGAGTTCACCCAGGTGCCCTTCACCGGAGGCTCGAAGGCGTTGCAGGCGATTCTCGCCGGGAACACCGACGTCATGGTGGCGAGCGCGCGGTACGCGGTGTCTCAGAAGGGAAAGCTGCGCACGTTGGGAATCGCGACCAGGCAGCGCTTCCCGCTGGTCGAGGACATCCCGACCTTCGTCGAGCAGGGCTACGACGTGGTCTCGCAGCGTTACCGCGCGATCGCCGGCCCGCCAGGGCTGCCGCAGTCGGTGGTCGAGTACTGGGAGGGAATCTGCAAGAAGGTGAGCGACGACCCGGCCTTCGTCGCCGAGATGGACAAGGTCGGCCAGCCCGCCGGCTACCTCGGCACGGCCGAGACCAACGAGGACGTCGAGCGCATCACCGGCGTGATGCAACGGCTCATCGACCACTACAAGCTCGCCGAGTAGCGCGTCCGCGGCGCCGCTGATGCGGCGTCACCGATCGAGGGCCCGGGGCGCGCACGGTCGCGGTCCGGGCCCCGTCCCGGTGGCGCGGGCCAGATCGTGCACCATTGAGGGCAAACCGATCATGTGGGAGGCGATCCTCGGCGCGGTACAGGTCAACCTGCAGTGGTCACATCTGCTGGTGGTGCTGATCGGCACGGTGGCCGGGACGGTCATCGGCGCCCTCCCGGGGCTGTCGGCGGTCAGCGGGGTGGCATTGCTGCTCCCGTTCACGTTCACGATGGACCCGGCTCAGGGGCTGATCATGCTGGCCGCGGTGTACATGTCGGCCGAGTACGGCGGCTCGATCTCGGCCATCCTGATCAACACACCGGGCACCTCGGGGGCGGCGTGCACGACGCTGGACGGCACCCCGCTCACCCGCCAGGGGTATGCCCAGGAGGCGCTCTACACGTCGCTGCTCGCCGGCGGCGTCGGTGGCGTGTTCGGTGCTGCGGTGCTCCTGTTCTTCACCCCGCCGCTCGCCGAGGCGTCGCTGCTGCTCGGGCCGGCGGAGATCTTCTGGGTCGCGGTCGCGGGGCTCGCGCTGGTCGCAGGTCTCTCCGGACGGCACACGGTGAAGGGCCTCGTGGGCGTGAGCATCGGTGTCGGCCTCACCCTGGTCGGTCAGGACGCGATGTCGGGCGACATGCGCTTCACCTTCGACAACTTCCACCTCGTCGGCGGCATTCCGATCGTGCCGGCGCTGCTCGGGTTGTTCGCGGTCGCCACCGTGCTCGAGATGCTGGAGCGCGCGAACGACGCCGTCGCGCCGCTGGTCCTGCGGAAAGGGGCGCTGCGTTTCGTGATCAACAAGCTGGCGCGAATGAAGGGACTGCTCCTCTACACCAGCGCGGTGGGCACCGGGGTCGGGGTGATCCCCGGCGCGGGCGCCTCGATCAGCGCGTTCGTGGCCTACGCCGAGGCCAAACGGATCTCGAAGCACCCCGAGGAGTTCGGACGTGGCTCGTACGAGGGGATCGCGGCGCCGGAGTGCGCCAACAACGCAGTCGTCGGCGGCGCCCTGGTGCCGCTGCTCGCGTTGGGGATTCCGGGCTCCGGATCGGCCGCGATCATGTTCAGCGCGCTGACCGTCCACGGGCTCCTGCCCGGACCGCGCCTGTTCACCGAGCGCGCGGACATCGCCTACACGTTCATGGTCGGGTTGATGGTCACCGTGTTCGCGATGTTGCTGTTCGGACTGGCGACCATTCGCTGGTCGAGCCTCGTGGTGAAGGCGCCGCGCCGGATGATGGTGCCGGCGGTGATGGTGCTCTCCGTCATCGGCACCTACGGCTACGCGAACAGTCTCTACGACGTCGCCGTGCTGATCGCGATGGGGATCGTCGGCTATCTGCTCTCGAAGGTCGACGTCCCGATGGTGACCGTGGCGCTCGGGCTGGTCCTGGGGGCGTTGGTGGAGGAGAGCTTCCAGCAGTCCGCGATCATCGGTGAGGTGGACGTCGGCTCGGTCTGGATGTATTTCCTCAGTCGCCCGCTGGCGGTCGTGCTCATGCTGCTCGCGGTCGGCGTGACGGCGGTCGGGGTGGTGCAGATCGTGCGCATGCGGCGCGCGCCGGGCGACGACGAGGTGGTGGGCGTCACCGCCGGGCGCACCGGGATCAGCCTGCGGGCGGCCAACATCGGGCTCGGCGTCTTGCTGCTCGGCCTGGCGGTCTTCGCCCTGAGCGAGAGCCGGGCCATGTCCGATCTCGGGGCGAGGTTCCCGATTCTGGTCTCGGTCGTGTTCATCGCGCTCGCGGTGTTGCTGCTCGCGGTGAACCTGCATCCCGCCACCGGGCGCTCCCGGGCCGGCGTCCATCCGTTCCGGCCGGTGCCGTGGGGCAACTGGTGCTTCGTGGTGGTCGCGCTCGTGCTCATGGCGCTCGGCGCGAGCTGGGTCGGATTCTACGAGGCCGCGCTCGTGTTCCTGCTCGTGGTGGCGTGGAAGCTCGATGCGTCGTCGGGCTCATGGCGGCAGCGCTTGCGCGCGGCCGCGCTGTTCGCGCTCGGCTACGACGCGATCATCTATCTCGCCTTCAAGGTGGTGCTGGAGATTCCGACGCCGCCGGGGCTGCTGGTGTGAACGCCATGCGCATGTCGCCAAGATGCCGGAGGTCCTTGCGCCCATGAAGATCGGACTGCACATCGGCCCGCTGGATCGCTTCCCCACCATGGCGCGTTTCCTCGAGTTCGTCCGCCATGCCGAGGCACTGGGATTCGACCCGCTGCTCTTCTCCGATACCGTCTCGATGTCGCACTTCCACGTGTTCGACCCGTTCGTCCTCACCGGGCTGGTGGCCGGCGCCACACGTCATGCGGCGCTCGGCACCTGTGTGACCACGCCGGTGACCCGCCATCCGTCGGTGCTCGCCAATGCCTTCGGGACGCTGGGCCATGCCATCGCGCCCCGGCGCGCCATCCTCGGCATCGGCTCGGGCGACACCGCTGCCTACCTGATTGGCAAGCGCCACGTTCGGCTACGGGTTCTGCGTGAGTTCGTGCAGACGTTGCGGGGCTTCCTGGACGGCGAGCCGGTGGAGTACGAGGGGCACGTGCTGCGGTCGAACTGGCGCCGTCACGACACCCCGATTTTCCTGGCCGCGGACGGGCCGCGCACCCTCGCGCTCGGCGGTGAGATCGCCCAGGGCGTCATCCTCGGTGCGGGGATCCTGCCCGAGGTGGTGCGGTGGGCCGAGGCGCGAATTGCCGAGGGTGAGCGCCGTGCCGGACGCGCGTCGGGATCGACGGAGCTCTGGGTGGACACCATCGTGAGCGTCGGCGAGGACCGCGAGGCGGTACGCCGGGCGGTCCGCGCGCGGGTTTCCAATCGCGCCAACCACAACTTCCGGATCGACTACCACTGTGTTCCCGAGGCCCACATGGCGGAGGCACGTCGGTTCCGCGAGAACTACGTCGAGGGCGATGTCGGTGCGCACAGCGGCAACGTGGCGAACGTGACCGACTATCTCGTCGACCGCTTCGCCATTGCCGGTACCCGTGACGACGTGGTGCAGCGCTTCGAGTCCCTGGCCGCCCTCGGGGTCGGCACGGTGCTGGTCGCGATGCCGTTCCACCTCGAGCAGCGGTTCCAGATCATCGAGCTGTTGGCTCGGGACGTGATGCCACGGGTCGATCCCTGACCCGGGGCCGAAGGCCGTTGGGGCCGCGCGGAGTCGGATCAGGCGGCGGGCCAGTCCGCGGCGATGACCTGCTCGATGCGGGCGGCCGCGTCGATCAACACCGGTGCGAGCTCGGTGTCCGCGCGCTCGATGTCCATGCGAACCATCGGCGCCTGGCAGGCGACGGCCGCCACCACGCGCCCGTCCGGGTCGCGCAGCGGTACCGCGACCGAGAACATCCCGGCCGTCGTGCCCTGATTCGAGACGACGTAGCCCTGGCGGCGGATCAGGGTGAAGCGCTCCTCGAGCACCGCTTCCTCATGCAGCGTGTGCGCGGTGTAACGGCGCAGCGGGGTGGTGGTCAGCAGCCGGTGCCGACGCCCCTTCGGAAGGTGCGCGAGCAGGACCTGGCCCATGGCGGAGGAATGCAGGTCGACGCGCTTGCCGACCTCGGAGTGCACGCGTAGCGCCCAGTGGGACTCGACGCGATCGACCAGCAACACCTTGTCCGAGTCGAGGACACCGATGTTGCAGGTCTCGCCGGTGCGTTCGGCGAGCTCGACCAGAACCGCGTGGACCGGCCCACCGACGTGGGTTCTGTACATCGTCTCCAGGGCGAGCCGGCGGATGCGCGCACCCAGCACGAAGCGGTCGCGGTCGTAGTGGCGCTGAATCAGATCTGCATCGAGGAGCTGCGACAGGATGCGATGGGCGGACTGGCGCGGCAGGGAGAGTCGGGTGGCGATCTCCTGCAGACCGAGGGGCACCTCGGACTCGACCACGGTCTCGAGGACTGCCAGGGCGCGCTCGAGCGCCGAGCCCGTCGAGCGTTCCGAGGGCGCGTCGTGGGGACTGCGTAGGAACTGCTCGGTGCCAGTCGCGGGACGGGTGCCGGCGGCAGCGCCCGCGCGGCGCCTCCCGTTACCGGTCCTCACCGTGGAGCGCTGGTCGTCGGCCATGTCGGTCTCCCTCCAGATGCGAGCCAGTCGGTGTCGCTTCGCCGGGGCGGTCGCGGACTCTACCGACTGGAGACCGGCGGATAAAGACCAGGCACCGACTTGCGATCTCACCTCAGGCGAGGATAAGTTATCCCGAAAGTTGCCAAAAATGAATTCTGAAACCGGGATCCAAGCACAAGTCTCATCCCTGGAGGCGTGACAATGAGCGACCTGCCCCCTGTACGACTCGCCCACAACCTGAAGCTGGTGGGCCACGACGATCTCGGTGGTGCCCCCAACGCGGGTGAGGGGATCGCCATCAAGATCACGCGCGACGGGCGGCGAATCATGTACCTGGCGCACGAGAACCCGCCGATGTGCCTGTCGGTGCTCGACGTCTCGACGCCTTCCGCGCCGACTCTGCTGTGGCAGCTGCCACTGCCCCACAACAAGGTTCGGGGAAACTCCCTGGCGATGCACGGCGACTTGCTGCTGCAGGCCTATCAGGTGGCGAAGCCGGGCGACGCACCGGCCGGGTTCGAGGTGTACGACATCTCGACCCCGGACAAGCCGCGCAAGATCGGTTGGTTCGACGCCTCCGGGCCGCACTCACAGGGCGTGCACTACATCTGCTTCAACGACGGTCGTTACGCGCACATCTCCACCGGGGCCGCCGACTTCGAGCCCAATCACCCGAACGACCACCAGTTCTACATGGTGGTCGACATGGCCGACCCGACCGCGCCGCGCGAGGTGGGGCGGTGGTGGTTGCCCGGTCAACGCAAGGGCGACGACGGTCGGCTTCCGGCGCGACATCCGGCGCCCTACGACATCGGCTTTCGGCCGCACCACACGATGTCGTTCGCCGAGCGTCCCGACCGGGTGTACATCGGCTACATCGACGGTGGCGTGGTGATCCTCGACATCGCCGACCTCGGCGCACCGAAGCTCGTCGCCCAGTACGATTACCACCCGCCTTATCCGGGCTTCACCCACACCTGCCTGCCGCTGTTCGACCGCGGCTTCATGCTGGTGACGGACGAGGCCACCGGCGACGAGGGAATCGACTGGCCGAAGCGGATGTGGATGATGGACATCCGGTCCGAGGCGCAGCCGATCATCGTGTCCAGCATGCCCACGCCAGCCGGATTCGAGGACTTACACCGCGTGGGCGGGCGCATCGGTGCGCACAACATTCACGAGAACGAGCCGCACGAGGCGGCGGCCAAGCTGGTGAACACCGTCGCCGCCACGTGGTTCAGCGCGGGACTTCGCATCTACGACATCCGCGACCCGTACCGATTCGAGGAGATTGCGGCCTTCCTGCCGGAGACCCCGAAGGGACAGCGTGGATGCCGAATCAGCGACGTCTACGTGGACGACCGCGGCATCGTGTTCACCACCGATCGCGCCCGCGGCGGCCTCTACGTGCTCGAGTACACCGGGGCACAGCCGCTGAACTGAGCCCCACGGCCCCGACGCGGGGTCAGGGCGACTCCGCGTCGGGGCCGCGGACCTGGACCATGCCGGCGACCACGCGTAGGCCGTGGCGCCGAAGCCCCTCGAACGCCGGCGGCGCCAGAACCACGCCGGTGCGGACGTCGAATCGAGCGCCGTGTCGGGGGCAGTAGACCTCGCGGCCTTCGAGTCGGCCGCGGTCGATCATCCAGCATCCGTCGGGGCGCATCAGCTCGCCGTAGTCGTGGGTGCACACGTTCTCGTAGGCGTGCAAGCACCCGTCGACGCGAAATACCACGACGGCGACTCCGCCGACCTCGCCCACGCGATAGCCGCCCTCGGGTATCGCGCTCGCGGGTGCAAAGTCCGACCAGCTCGACTCGGTCACCACTGCGTGCTCCCTTTAGAGGGTGTTTACAAAAGAATTGCTGTCGCGAGAGGGCTGCCGAGGGTGACTGGCAAGGCGTGGGGGTGTACATCGTCCGGGAGCATGGCCGCGCCATGTGACCGGGCGATGGGGGCCCCACAACGCAGCCAGGTGCCCTCGGCGGGCCTCGCAGCAGGCAATGGTCTTGTAAACACCCTCTTAGCGCCGTGCACGGATCCTCGCCCGACTGCCGTTGCTGTCACCCGCGGGAAGGGGAGGTTGCGGTGCACCAGCCACCCGGCTCGTCTCGTGACTCGTCGATGCCGCCGCCGGCCGAGGACAGGGCCCGAGATGGACTCGACCGCCGTTTCCACAGAGCCCGACGGACCGCTCGCGCCGCCGGGCAGGAACCGGGCGGCGACGTCGAGCCCGATCAGGATGTCGCGCCACCGGCTGGCGATCAGTACGACCAGGCCGGCCGTGGCGCTCGGCCGCGCGTCACCCGCGTGAGCCGGGTGCCGGGACGTGGTCATTGACCCGTGGGCGACGTCAATGCTCGGCGCCCGCCCGCAGCCGGCGCACGACGGCGACGCGCAACAACTCCGCGCCAGTGCCGGCGACGAGTCCGGCGAAGGGGTCGACCGTCACGGTGACGACGGCTGCCACCGCAATGACCGGACGGCATGACGGCCGGCAGTCGCGCAGACGACGCGTGAACGCGAGCTCGCCGGCCGCGAACAGCATCAACGCGCCGAGCCCCGCCACCGGGACGAGTCCGAGGACGGCGACGCCGACGGCGTGCGGGGCGAGCGCGAGGGCGAGCAGGGCGCTGCCGAGGGCCAGCGGCGCGAGACCGGTACGGGCACCGAATCGGTGATGGGCAGCCAGACCGCCGGAGCCGTGGCACATCGGGAGCGCACCGAGTGGCACCAGCACGAGATTGGCGATCCCGCTCGTCATCGCGAGCCTTCGCGGGGTCACGTGAGCGGCGTCGACCCCGAAGTAGTCGCGTGCGAGCAGCGCGGTGACCAGGACCGCGTTGGTGAGGGTGAGCGGGAGCTGAGGTAGTGCGAGCTGGGTCAGGGCCTGGTCGAGGTCTGCGGCCGACGGCCAGAGCGGGAGCGCCGATGTCGTGTCGGATGCCGGCATCGGGAGCTCGATTCCCGGAGCGCCGAGCAGGAGGCCGAGCGGGGTGGCGACGACCAGTGCGACGAGCACCGCCGGGACGCCGGGAGCCAGCAAGGCCAGCCCTGCGACCACGCTCGCCGTGACCACGGCGAGCATCGGCGCCGATGCCATGAGGGAGAGGCTGACGCCGGCGAGCGCGACACCGAGTCCGAGCTGCAAGCCCGCGAGCACGGATTGGGGAACGAGCCGAGCAAGGCGGTCGATCCACCGGGTTGCCCCGAGGAGGATCAGCGTGGCACCCATCACCAGCCCGCTCGTCGCGAGGGCCGCGGGGGCGATCTGCTGGGTCAACACCACCGCGGCGACGACCTTCATCGGCTGCACCGGGATGGGCAGTCGATAGCATGCCGCGGTCGCGAGGTAGAAGATCGCGAAGCCGCCGATGACCGGAAACGGGGCGAGACCGGCAAGCCCGATGACACCCAGACCCAGTGGCAGCAGGGTGCCGAGGTCGGCGAGGGCACCGTTCAGCTCGGGCACGAGCCGGCGAGTCGGGAGGTTCGGAACGCGGCGCATCCGGGATTCCTCCGAGGTCGTCGGACTCGGTCGCGTCGTCGGCGCGGTGTGGAGTCGCGGCGCGTCACCAGGACCCTATCACGACGCGCCACGCCGAGGCGTCGCCCTGCATCGAGCCCGCGGGAACCGATGGTCCGCAGGGGCGGCGATGGAATGGTCAGCCCTCGCTGGCGCCGCCCGCGCCGGGAAGGTACTGCGCGACGAACAGGCTCGCAGGCATCGGCGCGACATCGACGAAGTCACACGGTACTTCCTCGGGCGCCGCGCAGCGCCGCGCCAGCGTGTCGCGCAGGTGCGCGACGAGCGCATTGAGCACCGCGTCGCCGGACATGGGCTCCTTCCACGCGAACGCGTAGATCTCCTGGCACAGCGGCAGGAAGTCGAGGGCGTACATCTGCGCCGCGGTGTCGGTCCCGAATCCGACGTCGGCCGAGCCGGCCACGATCTGGGCTGCCACCGCCCCGTGGGTGAACTCCTCGCGATGGTAGCCGTCGACCTTTGCCGCCGGGACCGACGACTCTGCCAGCAGTGCGTCGAGGAGAACCCGTGTGCCGGAGCCCGGCTGCCGATTCACGAAGCGGAGTCCGGGGCGGAGCAGGTCGTGCAGGCCGCGCAGGGTGAGCCCCGTGGCATGGCGGTACATGAGCCCCTGCACTCGGCGCAACAGCGGCTGGACCACGAGATCTGGGGCCACCAGATTGGCAGCGATGTCCCTGGCCGCGGTACGCCCCTCGGACCCCGTGGGTCCGTGAAAGCCAGCCACCTCGCACTCCGCCCGTCCGAGCCGGAACAGTGCATTGATGCTGCCGTCGAGAGTGAGCTCGACATGGTCGCGCAGCGCTTGCGGCAGTGAGGCTCCGGCATCGGACAGGAACATGTCGTGGCTCAGGCGCACGCGCACCGGGCCGTTCCGAGCGGGAGGTAGCAGCCCCAGCAGGTGGCGCACCTCGTCCGACTGTGGGCCGAGACCCCGAGTGATCGTGGCAGCGACCGCGTCGTCGAGTCGCGCGACGGCCTCCCCGAGCGGGGTCAGCACCGACCCGCGCCCGCGCGCCATCACTACCAGCGGTGCGCCCACCTCCGCGGTCGAGTGCGAGAGGAGCGCCCAGGCCTTCCGGTAGGAGACGCCAGCGGCGCGTGCCGCTGCGGTGAGGGTGCCGTGGCGACTGATCTCGCGCAGCAGGCTCACCAGGTCCTCCTCCAGCACCGTCGCCCCATCGCGCGCGAGGGCCCAGCGAAGGCGCAGCTCGGCACCGGAGCCCATAGGCAACCGCCGCATATTTGCCTCCTTGTGCAGCCGAGGTATCGCTGGCAATAATGCCTCCAGCGCGAAAAATATGAAAAGAATGCAGAAAGAATCTGTTGCAGCGCACCACCGCTCGAGGCTTCACACGGAAATCAGGAGGCAGGAACGTCCATGAAGATGAACCGACGCCAATTCTTCAAGATTGGCGCCGCGGGGGTCTCGTCATCCGGCCTGGCGATGCTGGGCTTCTCTCCCCGCGAGGCGCTGGCGGAGGCGCGAGCATTCAAGCTCGCCCGCACCACGGAGACGCGCAGCACCTGCCCGTACTGCTCGGTGAGCTGCGGCGTGATCATGTACAGCCTCGGCAGCGGGGCAAAGAACGTGAAGGGCTCGATCATCCACATCGAGGGTGATCCGGATAACCCCGTCAATCGCGGCACGCTGTGCCCGAAGGGCGCGGGGCTCCTCGACATGGTCAAGAGCCCCAACCGGCTCAAGCACCCGGAGTACCGGGCGCCGGGCTCGGACAAGTGGCAACGCATCACCTGGGACGAGGCGTTCGAGCGCATCGCCCGGCTGATGAAGGACGACCGCGACCAGAACTTCGTCCAGAGCAACGACAAGGGTCAGGTGGTGAACCGGTGGCTGAGCACCGGCTTCCTGGCCAGCAGCGCGTCGAGCAACGAGAGCGGCTATTTGACCCACAAGGTGATTCGCACCCTGGGTATGGTCGCGATGGACACCCAGGCTCGCATTTGACACTCGCCGACGGTGGCAAGTCTTGCCCCGACGTTCGGCCGAGGTGCGATGACGAATCACTGGGTCGACATCAAGAACGCCGATGTCGTGCTCGTCATGGGCGGCAACGCCGCCGAGTGCCACCCCTGTGGCTTCAAATGGGTGACCGAGGCGATCGAGCATCGCAATGCGAAGCTCGTGGTCGTCGATCCCCGGTTCACGCGATCCGCCGCGGTGGCGGACTACTACGCACCGATTCGCGTGGGCACGGACATCGCCTTCCTGGGTGGTGTCATCAACTACATGCTCACGAACGACAAGATCCACCACGAGTACGTCCGCAATTTCACCAACGCGACGTATCTCGTGCGCGAGGACTTTGCGTTCGACGACGGGATCTTCTCGGGCTACGACGCCGACAAGCGTTCCTACGACCGCTCCACCTGGAACTACCAGTTCGGGTCCGACGGCTACGTGATGGTCGACGAGACCATGACCGACCCGCGCTGCGTGTACCAGCTACTGAAAGGGCATTTCTCGCGCTACACGCCGGAAGTGGTCAGCGGCATCACCGGCACACCGAAGGAGCAGTTCCTCAAGGTGGCGGAGATGATCGCCTCGACCGCCACGGCGGACCGGGTGATGACGATCCTCTACGCCCTCGGCTGGACGCAGCACTCCACCGGCTCGCAGAACATCCGCACCATGGCCATGATCCAGCTCTTGCTGGGGAACATCGGTCGCGCGGGCGGTGGCGTGAACGCGCTGCGCGGGCATGCCAACGTGCAGGGCATCACCGACATGAACCTGCTCACCGCGTCCCTCCCGGGGTACATGCGCCTCGCGAACGACGCCGAGCAGGACTTCCAGGGCTTCCTCGACAAGCGCTCGCCGAAGCCTCTGCGCCCGGGGCAGATCAGTTACTGGAAGAACTTCCCGAAGTTCTGGAACAGTCTGATGAAGGCCTGGTACGGCTCGGTCGCGACGCCGGAGAACAGCTTCTGCTACGAGTGGATGCCGAAGCTCGACAAGGGCTACGACGTCCTGCACATGTTCGAGCGGATGTATCAGGGACAGATGAACGGGTTCTTCTGTCAGGGGTTCAATCCGCTCGCGGCGGTGTCGAACGCGAAGAAGGTCGGGCTCGGGCTCGCCAAGCTCAAGTACCTGGTGGTTATCGATCCGCTCGCGACCGAGACGTCGGAGTTCTGGCGTAACGCGGGGCCGTACAACAACGTCGACCCGAAGAGCATCCAGACCGAGGTGTTCCGCCTGCCGTCGTCGTGCTTCGCCGAGGAGACCGGGTCGTTCACCAACTCCGGACGCGTGGCCAACTGGCACCTCGCGGCGGGTGCCCCCCCCGGGGAGGCGAAGACCGACTCCGACATCATGGCCGGGCTGCACATGGCGCTGCGTCGCCTCTACGAGAAGGAGGGCGGGGTCCTCGCCGAGGCGGTGACCTCGGTGTACTGGCCGTACGGCGATCCGACGAAGCCGTCACCGGAGGAGCTGGCGAAGGAGTTCTCCGGCTACGTCGTGCGCGATGTCACCGACGCCGCGGATCCGACCAAGGTACTGCTCAAGGGTGGTCAGCAGGTCTCCGGGTTCGGTCAGCTGCGCGACGATGGCTCGACGGCGTGCGGGAACTGGCTGTACGCCGGTCACTGGTCGCCCGAGGGCAACTTGATGGCACGCCGGGACGTGAGCGACCCGTCGGGCCTCGGCTACTACCCCAACTGGGGTGTCGCGTGGCCGGCGAATCGTCGCATCCTCTACAACCGCGCCTCGGCCGACACCAACGGCAAGCCATGGGACTCGTCGCGGACCGGAATCCTCTGGAACGGCTCGCGGTGGACCGGACCCGACGTTCCGGATATGGCGCCGACGGCGGCTCCCGAGAACGGTGTCGGTCCGTTCATCATGCAACCGGAGGGGGTCGGCCGCCTGTTCGCGCTCTCCGGCATGGCGGACGGACCGTTCCCGGAGCACTACGAGCCGTTCGAGAGCCCGCTCGCGGCCAATCCACTGCATCCTGACAATCCGGCGGCACGCAACAGCCCCGCGGCGCGCGTGTTCAAGGGCGACATGGAGCAGTTCGGTAAGGCGGACGAGTTCCCGTACGCGGCGACCACCTATCGCCTCACCGAGCACCACCACTTCTGGACCAAGCACTCGCACGCCAACGCGGTGGTGCAGCCGGAGCAGTTCATCGAGATCGGTGAGGATCTGGCACAGGAGAAGGGAATCGCCAACGGCGACATGGTCAAGGTCCGCTCCAATCGCGGTGAGGTGACGGCGAAGGCGGTGGTCACCAAGCGCATGCGCAAGCTCACCGTCGAGGGCAAGCCCGTCCACCACGTCGGGATTCCCATCCATTGGGGCTTCACCGGTGTCGCGCGCAACGGCTATCTCGCCAATGCGCTGACCCCGTTCGTCGGCGATGCATCGGCCCAGACGCCCGAGTTCAAGGCGTTCCTGGTCGATCTCGAGCGCGTGTAAGGAGGAGACGACATGGCAACTCTACAGTCGCTGGATGTCGTCGAGCGCTCGGCGACGACCGTGCCGACCCCGCAGGCGAGGGATGGCGTGCCCAAGCTCGCCAAGCTCATCGACGTGGCCAAGTGTATCGGCTGCAAGGCCTGTCAGGTCGCATGCTCGCAGTGGAACGATCTCTCGGAGGAGGTCGGCCAGAACGTGGGTGTGTACGACAACCCGGCGGACCTGTCGGCGAACACCTGGACGCTGATGCGCTTCGCGGAGCAGCAGCGAGCCGACGGCGGGCTCGAATGGCTCATCCGCAAGGACGGGTGCATGCACTGCGAGGATCCGGGCTGCCTCAAGGCATGCCCGGCCCCCGGGGCGATCGTGAAGTACGCGAACGGAATCGTGGACTTCATCTCCGAGAACTGCATCGGCTGCGGGTACTGCATCAAGGGGTGCCCGTTCGACGTCCCGAGGCTCTCCGAGCGTGACAACAAGGCCTACAAGTGCAGTCTCTGCTCGGACCGCGTCGCCGTCGGCCTGGAGCCGGCATGCGTGAAGACGTGTCCCACCAGTGCCATCAAGTTCGGCACCAAGGACGACATGCTCGAGTACGGCGAGAAGCGGGTCACGCAGCTCAAGGAGCGTGGGTTCCAGAACGCCGGGGTCTACGACCCGCAAGGCGTCGGCGGCACCCACGTCATGTACGTGCTGCAGCACGCCGACAAGCCCGAGAACTACGTGGGCCTGCCCGCGGAGCCCCAGATCGCCAGCATGGTCGGGTTCTGGAAGGGGCTTTCGAAGCCATGGGCGGCGGCGCTTCTCGGGCTGTCCGTGCTGGGGGCGTTCCTGCACTACGTCACCCACGGGCCGAACGAGGTCGACGAGGACCACAAGAACGGGGAGGAGGTCTGATGAGCCCGACATCGAGCTCGCGTCGCGAGCTACTGCGCTACAAGCCGTTCGACCGGATGCTCCACTGGCTCGTCGCGGTGGGATTCATCCTCGCCGGCCTGTCCGGGCTCGCGTTCTTCCATCCATCGTTCTTCTTCCTCACCAACCTGTTCGGGGGCGGTGGCTGGACGCGGATCCTGCATCCTTTCGTGGGCGTGGTGATGTTCGCGTTCTTCCTCGTCCTGGTGCTGCGATTCCTGCGCGACAACCTCCCGGCGGCGGCGGACGCGCAGTGGTTCTCGCAGCTCGGGGCCATCGTCGGCAACCGGGAGCGACCGTCTGCGGACGTGGGGAAGTACAACGGCGGCCAGAAGCTCGTGTTCTGGGTGATGGTGCTCTCCTTGCTAGCCCTGGTGGTCACCGGCGTGGTGCTGTGGCGGCCGTACTTCGCGCCGCAGTTCACGGTGGACATCCTGCGGCTCGCGGTGGTGGTGCATGCGGTGTCGGCGTTCGTCGCGCTGCTCGCCGCGGTGGTGCATGTCTACGCCGCGATCTGGGTCAAGGGCACCGTGCGTGCGATGACTCGGGGCACGGTGAGCCACAAGTGGGCGGCCCACCACCATCCGGCCTGGTACCGCAAGGTGACGGGGTCGCGGACGTGAGAGCGCTCCAGGCGTCTTCGTGGTGTCAGGAGTGACCCTGCCAGTCGAGACCGACCCTGGGGGGACGGCGCCTGCCGACCCGACCCCCAGGGTGGTCGTCCCGGAGCTGCGGGCGGTGTTCGCCGACCGCAGCATGCGATTTCGTCAGCTCGCGCGTGGGCGGAACGATGCGGATTACCTCGTCTTCCTCTCCACCCTGGCCGCGGCGCAACACGCCGTGGCCGGTGAGGGCGGCAGTACCCTCGACCATGCGTCCGGCGGCGACCCGCCTCTCGACGTCACATCGCTGTTGAGGCATGTCGACTGGCACGTCGACCTCGACCGACTTCTGACCCGGCTACGGCCCGATGCCACCGGAAACCTGCTGGCGGTCGTCGAAGCGATGGACGTCGCCTCCCGGACGGAGCTCGACGTGCTTGCGGTCGCGATGCTCGAGGGCGCGCCGGCGCCGGTTGCGGCGCAGCTCGCCTGGATGCCGATCGTCGCCGCCGCGCTCCAGGTCACCTGGACACGGGCGGCATCGAAGCTCGATCCGGCGCGGTTGCGGTGCGCGACGACGGCGACGCAGTGCCCTGCGTGCGGGTACGCGCCGGTGGCCAGCGTGGTCCAGACCGGGGGCGAGCGCACCGGGCGCCGCTACCTCCAGTGCGCGCTCTGCGCGTGCGAGTGGTACCTCGTGCGCGTGAGCTGCAGCACGTGCGGGGCCACCGACGGGGTGAGCTACCTCAAGCTCGAGGCCGAGGGCGAGGGCGAGCAGGGCTATCCGACGGTGCGAGCCGAGATCTGCGACGCCTGCCGAAGCTATCTGAAGGTCATCGACCGCTCCCGCGACGGCTTCGCCGAGGCCCATGCCGACGACCTCGCCTCGCTCGCCCTCGACGTTCTCGTCGGCGAGCACGGCTACCAGCGAAGCGGGCCCAACCTCCTGTTCGCCCCGGGGACCACGGACGACTGAGTGGGGCCACAGCGGGAGGTGCCCCTCACGCCCCGTGTGGGCGCCGGGCATGGTGACGTCACACGCATGAACGCGCCGACTGCACCCGCCCCTCGGTGCTCGACGGGGCGCCTGCCGACCCCCTTGCAGGCCAGCCCGCGGTGCTCGGAGCCATGACCCTGATCGTCGGTACCGCTGGCCACATCGACCACGGCAAGACCTCGCTGGTCCGCGCGCTCACCGGGGTCGATACCGACCGCCTCAAGGAGGAGAAGGCACGCGGCATCACCATCGATCTCGGATACGCCTATCTGCGCGCCGGGGCGGCGGAGCTCGGCTTCGTCGACGTGCCCGGTCACGAGCGTTTCGTCCACAACATGCTGGCCGGTGCGGCCGGTGTGGAGTTCGCGCTCCTGGTGGTGGCGGCCGACGACGGCGTGATGCCGCAGACGGTCGAGCACCAGCAAATCCTCGATCTCCTCGGGATCGTCGATGGCGCGGTGGTGATCACCAAGACCGACCTCGTGGAGCCGACCCGCGTCGCGGCGGTGGAGCATCAAGTCCGATCGCTGCTCGAAGGCACGGCACTCGCGTCGGTTCCGGTCTTCGCGCTCAGCACGCGCACCGGGGTGGGGGTTCCCACCTTGCGCGACTTCCTGACCGACCGTGCCATCTCCGCCCGTCGCGCGCGCGTGCCGAGCGCCTTTCGCCTGTCCGTCGATCGCTGCTTCACCCTCGAAGGTGCAGGCACGGTGGTCACCGGAACCGTGCTCTCGGGAGAGGTCAGTGAGGGTGACGTGGTGCGCATCGCACCCCGGGGGCTCGAGGCGCGGGTGCGGGGTCTGCGGCGGCAGAATCGTCCCGCGCCGACGGCCGTCGTGGGTGACCGTTGTGCGCTGAATCTCGCAGGGAGCCGGATCGACCGTCAGGCGGTGTCGCGCGGTGACTGGGTGGTGGCGGAATCGGTCCGGGACGGCTCGAGCACGCTCGACGTCGAGCTTCGGCTGCTCGCGAGCGAGCCACGCGCGCTCGCCCACTGGACACCCGTCCACGTCCACATCGGTGCCAGCCATCTCCACGGGCGGGTGGGCCTGCTGCAGGGTGAGCGCCTCGGGCCAGGCGACGTCGGATTCGCGCAGCTCGTGCTCGACGGCAGCCTGCCGGCGGCGCTCGGCGACCGTTTCGTCATCCGCGACCAGTCGGCCCGTCGCACCGTCGGCGGTGGGCAGGTGCTCGACATGCTGCCGCCCCGCCGCGGGCGGCGGTCCCCGACGCGGATCGCCTACTTGAACACCCTGCGCTCGGTCCTCGAGGCGGCACCGGAGGGCAGGGTCGAGGCGCTGCGGGGGGGGCTGCGGATGGCGCTCGAGTCGTCTCCGTACGGTCTCGACCTCGGCGGCTTCGTCCGCAATGCGAATCTCGACGCGGAGGGGATCGGCGCGCTGTCGGCGGTCGAGGGGTTGGAGGTCGTCGTCGACGACGAGCGTCGGCTCGCCTTCTCGCCTTCCGGTTGGCGTGCGCTCGGCGGTCGTATCGTCACCGCGCTGGCGGATGCGCATGCGCGCGAGCCAGAGCTCGCGGGCATCGACCGCGAGCGGTTGCGTCGAATGAGCGTGCCCCAGCTGCCATCGGTCGCGTTCCGTCGCAGGCTGGCCGAGCTGGTGCGTGGTGGCGAGGTGGTCGGGCGCGGTCAGTTCGTGGCCCTGCCCGTGCACGAGGCGCGCCTGGAGTCGGCCGACGCCGCGTTGTGGGCGCGGGTTCGCCCCTGGCTCGAGCCCGAGCGCTACCAACCACCACGGGTGCGCGACATCGCGCGATCCGAGGATCTCGCCGAGAACGAGGTACGCCGCGTGCTACAACTGGTCGCGCGCATGGGCGAGGTCTACAAGGTGGCGCACGATCACTACTTCCTGGAGCGCGCGGTGCTCGATCTCGCCGACATCGCGGCGCGCCTCGCCGGCGAGGCGGGTAGCATTCGGGCGGCGCCGTTTCGCGATCGCATCGGCGTCGGCCGCAAGCTCGCGATCCAGATCCTCGAGTTCTTCGATCGGGTGGGCTATACGCGGCGTGTGCGGGACGAGCACCTGATTCGCCAGCCGGACTTCTGGCGGGCGGGGGGGGAGGCCGCCGAGCCGGTCGAGCCTGACGCGCGGGCCGATGCTGCCATGCTCGGCGCCGATGCGTCGGGGGCGGCGTGCCCGGTCGACGCTGACGAGGGTGGGCGATGAACGACGATTCGTGCGATCCGGGTGCACTTCCCGACGAGCTGCTCTACTCGCCGCGAGCGGAGATGTGGCTGCGCTTCGATGCAGACGAGGTCGTGGTCGGCTCG
This sequence comes from Ectothiorhodospiraceae bacterium, assembly GCA_024234875.1. Classification (GTDB taxonomy): domain Bacteria; phylum Pseudomonadota; class Gammaproteobacteria; order HK1; family HK1; genus JACKNM01. The sequence goes on from JACKNM010000015.1 coordinate 107,581, forward strand.
ACCCACCTGGCAGCGAGCCTCGGCGAGTTCGTCGCCTTCACACCGAAGCGTGATGGTCGGGCCATCGATCTCGACCGGGCGCTCGGCGTGATGGAGGTGGTGAAGGCGGTGGTCGCGATTCACGCGCCGCTATCCGCGGTGATCGTCGCCCACAATGCGGCCGTGCGCGAGGATCCGTCTCTAGCGAACCGCGACCCGTACGGCGAGGGATGGCTGTTTCGCCTACGGCCGACCCGTCTCGACGAGGAGCGCGGCGAGCTCGTCTCGCGCGACGCGTACGTCGCGATGCTCAACGCCGGGACGGCCCCGGACGCCGGCTGACGGACAGCCGGGGATGGACGACCCAGGGTTGGCGATCGTGCTCTGGGCCGCCGGCGCCGACGACGCGTTGGCGGCGGCAACGCCATTCGTATTCGCCGCGGCGTCGGCCGCCCTCGATCACCCGGTGGAGGTGCTGTTCACGTCGCGCAGCGTGCGATTGCTGGTGGACGGCGTCGCCCAGGGCGCCGCCACGCCAGGGGCCGCCTATACGACCCTGTACGGTTTCATGCAGGCGGCGCACACCGCCGGTGCTCGCTTCCACGCCTGCTCGATGGCGCTGACGTCGTTCGTGGTCGAGGGCGAGGTGTTGATCGCGGAGCATGATGGGGTGCGCAACGTCACCGCGGTGATCGCCGGCGCGCTCGAGCACGGTCGCCGTATGCTCGTGTTCTGAGCCGGGCACGAGTCGAGGTGCGAGCGCGTGGGTATCGGAGCGGGACTGCGTCGAGTCCGTCAGCCGAGACGAGCGGTGCGCGCCTCGAGCCCCCCGAAGGCGCCTAGCCCGAGTCTTCGACGCACCAGCCGTGACACGGCGTCGATCGCCAGCGTGACCGCGGCGGTGATCATCAGCAACACCACGGCGCGGTCGAGTCGGATTTCGGCGATCGCACTGTCGACGAAGAAGCCGAGGGTCTGAATGCCGAGCATACCGACGATGGCCGACTCGCGCACCACGATCTCCCAGCGGTAGAACACGTAGGCGAGGAAGGGCGCATAGAGTCGCGGCGTCAGCTCGTAGGCGTGCAGGTCGAGCCCACGCGGGGCGTCCGGGCGGAGCATTGGGACAACCCGCTCGGCCTCTCGACCGAGGAGATGGGCGATGATCGCCCCGTTGTGGATCCCGAGCGCGAGGATCGCTGGCAGCATCGACGGGCCGAGGATCTGCAACGCCAGGTAGCAGAGCATGAACTCGGGTGTCGAGCGTGCCACCACGAGTATCACGTGACCGACCCCGCGCCCGACGCGCCCGACCACTGCAGGCACGAGCAACGGATACGCGGCGAGCGCGAGCAGGCCCATCAGGGCGATCGTGATCTGCGATACGACCAGGGTTGCGACCATGCCCGGCACTGCCTGCTCGCCGACCAGCAACCCCAACCAGTCGCCGAGCTCTGCCCACGGCGCCACGTCGAGCAGGTTGGCGTCGCGCAACGGCGCCGGCACGAGGTCCTCGGTCAGGAACCGTGTGACGTTGTCCCAGGACAACGGCACGCTGCGGGTGCCGGCCAGCACCGCGAGTGCGCCGAGCAGATAAAACGGCACGAGGCGTGGGCGCATCCACAGACGCATGGTCCCGATGAGGGCGTAGTACGCGAGGAGCACCGCAGCCACCGAGCCGTACTCTCCCTGGCGGAAGAAGGTGTCGAGCTCGAACCCCAGTGTCGGCAGGCCGACGAAACCGAGCACCGCGCTCGAGCGCAGACCACATTCCACCCGATACAGCCCGTAGACTCGCATCGGCCCCAGTGCGAGCGGCAACCGGGCGAAGAGGAACGCCGAGATGCGTCCCGTGCGCGGTGGGAGGACGTCCGCCGGGCGGCGGTCGATCTCGTCCAGGATCTCGGCGAATACCTTGCCGAAGATTCCGGCGTAGGGAATCGCAATCGCGAGCACGCCGGCGCTCGCGCTCGGTCCGAGCGGCTGGATCAGTAGCAATGCCCAGAACAGCTCGTGCACCGAGCGCAGCACGGCGCAACCGATCCGCACGGCGCGACGATGATGGAGCACCGCGAGGGCGAGCCCGACGGCCGCCCCGAGGGCGACACCGAAGAACGCGAACGCAAGGGTGAGTGCGATGGCGTCGCCGAGGCTCGCAAGCGTCGCGAAGCTCGGTGCGAGGAAGCCCGCGAGGACCCGCCCGAGCACGCGCCACGGATCATGCCCGCCGATCTCCAGGTCGGCGAATGGCAGCAACGCGACCGCCGCCAGCAGCAGCACGAGGCCGACGTTGCGACGTGTCACCCGGCAGCCACATCCATCAGGTGGCGTAGATTGCGTCGAGATCGGCCCGGGTGATACGTGAAGCGAGGGTGTCGACGACGACTCGACCCCCACGCAGCCCGAGGATGCGGTCGGCGAACTCGGTCGCGAGCTCGACCGCGTGCACCGCGAGCACCAACGTCGTGAAGTGCGCTCGCATCACGTCGACGAGGGTCCGGCCCTGAGCCTCGTCCACCGCGGACACCGGCTCGTCGGCGAGCAGCACCGTGCCACCGCGGTGGAGCGCGCGACCGACGGCGACGCGTTGGCGCTGCCCCCCGGAGAGCCGTTCCACCGGCCGGAAGAGCTCTGGCTCGAGCCCCAGGGTAGCGGCCACCGGCCGCACCTGCGCCACCTCGCTGCGCATCGGCCTTGCGAGGTTCACGAGGTTGTACAGCGCGCCGTGACGCTCGAGCCGCCCCATGTAGATGTTGTGGAAGACGCTGAGCTGAGGGACCAGGGCGTGATCCTGCGGGACCAAGGCCACCGCCGTGCCCGCCGAGACGAGGCGGCGGTAGATGGCGGTGATCAGCGTCGACTTGCCGGCACCGCTGCGCCCGAGCAGGGCGATGCGTTGACCGGCCGTGACGGTGAGCTCCAGTCCCGCGAGGACCGTGCGGCCCTGATAGCCGAGGTCCTCACCGCGGAACCGGATGAGGGCGCTCAATCGAGAATTCCGATCTGCCGGGCGACGGCGGCGATTGGATCGTAGTCGGCGTTGCTCGCGCGCACGAAACGCCGACGAGGGAAGGAGGCGAGCAGATCCGGATCGGACATCGAGATCAAGGCCTCGCGGATGCGCTCCGCAAACCCCGCGCCGAACGTCTGGTCGACGTCGCCACGCACGGTCCAGTTGTAGTCGGGGTAGGGCGGGGTTCGCCACACCACGCGTACCTTCGCAGTGTCGACCTTACCCTTGCTCACCATGTCGTCGAAGACGGTGTAGTTCACCGCGCCGATGTCGAAGGCACCGCTCTCCACCAGCTCCACCGTCTTGGTGTGATCCCCTGAGAAGGCGACGCGCGCGAAAACCTCTTCCGGTGCGCGGCCGAAGCGCTGGCGCAAGTGGAACTCGGGCATCAGACGGCCCGACGTGGAGGTCTTCGCACCGAAGGTGAAGGTCCGCCCGGCGACGGTGTCCGGCAGCGTCTCGGCGTCGGCCGCGAGGCCGGTGGAGGCGTTGGCGATGAAGTACGTGACGAAGGCGAGATCCTCCTCACCCTGCGCGAGCGCGAGCGAGCCCTCGACCGCCTGGCGCGCCTGCACTCCGGACAGACCACCGAACCAGGCGAGCTGGATCTGCCCGTTGCGAAACGCCGTGACGGCCGCCCCATAGCTCTTTACCGGCACGTACCGGACGGGGATGGCGAGTCGATCCGACAGGTAGCGCGCGACCTTGTCGAATCGCTCGCGCAACTTCGTCGCGTCCTCGTCCGGGATCGCCGAGAAGCTGAGCGTCGAGGCGGCGCGGGCGCTGGTCGTCGCGAAACTCGAGATCGCGATCACGAGGACGATGGTCTCGAGCCACCCGCGTCGGGTGACGGAAGCAGGGAAGATGCTCACGTTTACGTGCTCCACGGACTTGCTGGCCGGACGCACACCGACGGCTCACTTCGAAAGTGAGTCACGATTCGGCGGGTGTGCCGGGTGGGCGACCGCGGTCAGCGCGCAAGGGTTGCAGTCACGGCCATCGCGGCCAGTGCGCACCCTCTGCGGTGGAGCCGCCCCGAGACTCGGGAGCGATGTCGAGCACCAGTGCGCGGAAGTTTGCTTGCCGAGCGTGCGCATCGTCAACACCGAGGGCGTGACACCATGTCGTCTCGCCGTTGAGACGCCGCGGCGACACGACTACGCTCATGTCCATCGGCCGGCTGGCAGTCGCAATGGGACGCGGTGGTGGCGATGCCGGGAGGCGGGAGACGCGAGGCTCGGGGTGGTGCCCGTCTCACACGCATACCTTTCGCCGAGCGGAAGCGACGGCGGCGACCGAGCGGCGCCGGCACGCGACGGCGAGCCTGGTTGCTGCTGCACCGCTGGCTCGGCGTGGGGATCGGTCTGTGGTTCGCGCTGGTCGGGCTGACCGGCGCCGCGCTCGTGTTCGAGGATGCCATCGACGCGACGCTCAACCCGCACCTGTTGCGCGACGCCCGTGACGGCACGTGGCTGCCGCCGGCGGCAATCGTCGAGCGCGCGTCACGCGCCTTTCCCGATGGGCGCGTCGAGCGCATGCGAACGCCGCAGACCGCGGGCGAGGTCTATCGACTCGAGGTGCGCGTCTCGCCCCGGATGCGCGTCGGCTCGCCGCGACTCGAGGCGACCTTCAGCCCGGTGACGGGCGAGCTGCTCGGAACCCGTGACCCGCGAGCCGTCGGTCTCGACACCGCGAGTTTCGTGAACACGGTCTACGAGTTCCACCGCAACGTGCTACTCGGGCCGACCGGAACCGACATCGTCGGTACCGCCGGGCTTCTGCTGATGACCTCGACGATTACCGGCATCGTGCTCGCGCTGCCCCGTACCCGCGGGGGATGGCGGCGCGTGGTCGCGGTTCGCCTTCGTGCCAGCATTACGCGGCTGCTGTTCGACCTGCACCGATCGGCCGGAACTCTTCTCGCGGTGTTGCTGCTGCTCGCCACCGCCACCGGCGTGACCCTGGTGTGGGTGAATCACGCACGGAGCGTCGTCGGCCTGTTCTCGCCGGTCGCCCCGTTTCCGGTCGTGCCGTGGATCGGCGGCACGGATCTCCCCTGGCCGGGGTTGGAGCAACTCGCCACCAGCATCCGCGAGGCGTATCCGCGGCACACGGTGACCGAGGTCCGTATCCCGTCACGGCCGACCGCGGGCTACGTGTTCTACCTGCGGGCGCCCGGCGACGCACACCGCCTCGGCGACACGTTGGTCTGGTTGCACCCGGGCACCGGCGAGCGCTTGCTCGAGCGCGGGCCGGACTCGCGAAGCGCGGGCGAGGCCTTCATGCACTGGCTGTTCCCGCTCCACAGCGGGACCGCGTTCGGGCTCGTCGGACGGGTGGCGATGTGCGCCACCGGAATTGCGCCGACGTTGCTGGTGGGAACGGGGCTGTGGCTGTGGCTGCGCAAGCGGCGCGCGCAGCGCATTCGGCGCCACCGGCGGGGCCGAGCGGTCGCCTGAGTCGCCGCGAGTCGGTCGACGCGGACGCCGAGGACCGCTCAGCGTGAGCGTGTCGAGTGGGGCGTTTTCGGGGTGGGTGGTGGTGAAGCGCCGTCCATCGCAGCCATCCGTCGGGCTGCCTCCAGCGCGATCGGGACCAGACCGCGGCCGTGCACCCCGACGTGATCGAGCAGGGCTTGCCGCATGCGCGGGTCCCAGAACTGGCGCATGTGATCGGCCGTGCAGGCGACTGCCTCCTCGTGCGGATACGCGGCGAAGAAGGCGGCAATCTGATTCGCCATGGCGACGATGCGTTGATGAGCCATTGCCGGTCAGATGATCCGCTCGGGGTGGGTATAGACGTTGAGGCGATGGCCGCGTGCGAACGCTGCCAGGGTCAGATTGGCGCGCTCGGCGATCTGGATCGCGAGCGTGGTCGGCGCCGACACGGCGACGAGGACGCGAACCCCGGCGGTCACCGCCTTCTGGACCATCTCCATACTGCAGCGGCTGGTGAGCACGACGAATCCCGTCGCCGGGGACGCGCCCGCGCGGGCGACCGCCCCGATCAACTTGTCGAGTGCGGTGTGCCGGCCGACGTCCTCGCGCGCGAGCATCAACTCGCCGGCGAGGTCGGCGAGGGCGGCGGCGTGCATCCCGCCACAGAGAGCGTTTGCAGTCTGAAGGTGGGGCAGGGCGCGCAGTGCACGCTCGACGGCCTCGGCCGGCACCGTGCCGCCGTTCGGAAGCGGGCGCAGCGGACGCAGGGCCTGGGCGATCTCGGTCACCCCGCACAGCCCACAGCTCGTCCGCCCCTCGAGTGCCCGGCGCCGGGACGCGAGGGCGGCGGCGAGCTCGGCAGCAATATCGAGGCGTAGCGTGATGCCGTCGGTGTGCGGCAGCACGGTGAGTGCCTCGATCTCGCTCTCGTTGCCGGCAATGCCTTCGGCGAGTGTGAAGCCGACCGCGAGATCCTCGAGGTCGTGTGGGCTCGCCATCATCACCGCATGGTTGGCGCAGTTGTAGACGAAGGCGACCGGGACCTCGACCGCCACGTGGTCGGTCGCCGCCGCGCGCGCCTCGGGCGTCAGTCTGGTCAGTCGCGCGCTGGCGACCGACATCGCACCCGATGTCGGCACGCTGCTCATGTCGAAGGCTCGATGATTTGATCGCGTTGCCGTCGCCGAGACTCGGATTCGACCTGCCAACGCGACCACCGGTTCGTCGGTCGAACCTCGACCGCGGTGACCTTGTACTCGGGGCAGTTCGTCGCCCAGTCGGAATGCTCCGTGGTGACGACGTTCGCACCGGTCTCCGGATGGTGGAACGTGGTGTACACGACGCCTGGCTGCACCCGATCGGTGATGTGGGCGCGCAGCGCGGTCTCGCCGCTTCGGCTCGCGAGCGACACCATCGCGCCATCGCGAATGCCACGGTTCTCGGCGTCGTGGGGATGGATCTCGAGCACGTCCTCCTCGTGCCACACCACGTTGTCGGTCCGCCTCGACTGGGCACCCACGTTGTACTGGCTCAGGATCCTTCCGGTCGTGAGCAACAGGGGGAAGCGCGGGCCCGTGCGTTCCTCGGTGGGCACGTACCGGGTGATCATGAAGCGACCCTTGCCGCGAACGAAGCCGTCGGCGTGCATCACCGGCGTACCGCTCGGTGCCGCCTCGTCGCATGGCCACTGCAGCGATCCGTGCTCCTCGAGCGCCGCATAGGAGACTCCCCGGTAGCTTGGTGTGAGTCGCGCGATCTCGTCCATGATCTCGGATGGATGCGCGTAGTGCATCGAGTGGCCGAGGGCGTTGGACAGCGCCACCGTGACCTCCCAGTCGGCCATTCCCGCCAGCGGCGGGATGGCTCGGCGCACTCGGCTGATGCGACGCTCCGCGTTGGTGAAGGTCCCGTCCTTCTCCAGGAAAGACGCACCCGGCAGGAACACGTGTGCGTACGACGCGGTCTCGTTGAGAAATAGATCCTGGACGACCACGCACTCCATGGCCGCGAGGGCGGCGGTGACGTGCTGGGTGTTCGGGTCGGACTGGGCGATGTCCTCGCCCTGGATGTAGATGCCGCGGAAGGAGCCTTCGAGAGCGGCGTCGAGCATGTTCGGAATGCGCAGGCCGGGCTCGGGCTCGAGCTCGACGCCCCATGCCTCGGCGAACGCGGCGCGCGCCGTCGAGTCCGACACGTGACGGTAGCCCGAGAGCTCGTGCGGGAACGAGCCCATGTCGCACGCGCCCTGCACGTTGTTCTGTCCGCGTAACGGATTGATGCCCACGCCCGGTCGACCGAGGTTTCCGGTGGCCATCGCGAGGTTGGCCATCGCCATCACCATCGTGGTGCCCTGACTGTGCTCGGTGACTCCGAGGCCGTAGTAGATGGCGGCGCGACCACCACTGGCATAGAGCCTCGCGGCGGCGCGCACGGCCGATGCAGGCACCCCGGTGATCGCCGCGGTGGTCTCCGGAGCGTTGTCGGCGTGACCGACGAACGCGAGCCAGCGCTGGAACTCGGTCTGGTCGCAGCGCTCACGCACGAAGTCGACGTCGATCAGCTCCTCGGTGGCGACGACGTGGGCGAGGGCGTTCATCAGCGCGACATTGGTGCCGGGGCGTAGTCGAAGGTGGTGCGCGGCCTCGATGTGGGGCGAGCGCACGAGGTCGATGCGGCGCGGATCGAGCACGATCAGGCGGGCACCCTCGCGCAGCCGGCGACGCAGGCGTGAGGCGAAGACTGGATGGGCGTCCGTCGGGTTGGCGCCCACCACCATGATCACGTCCGCCGCGGCGACGGAGTCGAAGTCCTGGGTGCCGGCGGAGGTGCCGAACGCCGTCTTCAAACCGTAGCCGGTCGGCGAATGACAGACCCGCGCACAGGTGTCGGTGTTGTTGTTACCGAATGCGGCACGAACCAGCTTCTGCATCAGGAACGTCTCCTCGTTGGTGCAGCGTGAGCTGGTGATGCCGCCGACCGCGCCGCGGCCATGCTCGGTGATGATGCGGCGGAACTCCGAGGCGGCGTGGGCGATGGCCGCGTCCCAGCTGACCTTTCGCCAGGGTTCCGAGATCGAGTCGCGGATCATCGGCTCGAGCACGCGGTCGCGATGCGTGGCGTAACCCCAGGCGAAGCGACCCTTCACGCACGAGTGCCCGTGGTTGGCCTTCCCGTCCCGGTCGGGACGCATTCGCACCACCTGGTCGCCCTGGATCTCCGCCACGAATCCACAGCCGACGCCGCAGTAGGCGCAGGTGGTCTTGACCTCACGCGCGGGCTGCCCCATGGAGATGACGCTCTTCTCCATCAACGTCGCCGTGGGGCAAGCCTGAACGCATGCCCCACAGGAGACACATTCGGAGTCGATGAACCGCTCGTTTGCACTGGCGGCGACGGTCGAGGCGAATCCTCGACCCTGGATGGTCAGGGCGAAGGTGCCTTGCTGCTCCTCGCAAGCCCGGACGCAGCGCGAGCACACGATGCACTTCGAGGGGTCGAAGCTGAAGTACGGGTTGGAGGCATCCGTCGAAAGGTCCAGATGGCTCGCACCGCTCGAGGCGTAGCGAACCTCGCGCAGACCGACGGCTCCCGCCATGTCCTGCAGCTCGCAGTCCCCGTTCGCGGCGCAGGTCAGACAATCGAGCGGATGGTCACTGATGTAGAGCTCCATCACCGCGCGCCGTAGGCGCTGCAGACGTTGCGTGCGGGTGCGCACCTGCATCCCGGTCTCGACCGGCGTCGTGCACGATGCTGGCGTGCCACGCCGACCGGCAATCTCGATCAGGCACAACCGGCAGGAGCCGAACGCCTCCAGGCTGTCGGTGGCGCAGAGCTTCGGGATCGGCGTGCCGGCGATGGCGGCGGCGCGCATGACCGAGGTGCCGGCGGGCACCGAGATCGGGATGCCGTCGATCTCGAGCATGACCGTGGTGCTCTCGGAGCGAGCGGGGGTGCCTTGGTCTCGCGGGTTCGTGCGCATCGGAATGCCTGATCTCGTGTAAGGGCGGGCGTCTCAGCGCCGCGCGAAGTCCTCGTGAAAGTGCTCGAGCGCGCTCAGAACCGGCATCGGGGTCAGGCCACCGAGGGCGCAGAGCGAGCCGTCGCGCATCACCTCGCAGAGATCGCGCACCAGCTCGATGTTGGGCTCGATGCGCTCGCCGGCGAGGATGCGCTCCATGGTCTCGCGACCACGGGTGGCGCCGAGTCGGCATGGCGTGCACTTACCGCACGACTCCTCGGCGCAGAACTCGAAGGCGAATCGGGCCTGCTCCGCCAGGTCCACGCTGTCGTCGAAGACCACCACGCCGCCGTGTCCGATCATTCCACCGCGTTCGAGGAAGGCCTCGTAATCGAAGGGCGTGTCGAGGAGCGCGGTCGGCCAGTAGGCGCCGAGGGGGCCACCGACCTGGACCGCTCTCACCGGGCGGCCGCTGCGCGTGCCACCGCCGTACTCCTCCACGATCTCACGCAGTGTCAGGCCGAAGGCACGCTCGACCAAGCCGCCGCGCGCGACGTTTCCGGAGAGCTGGATGGGCATCGTCCCCCGTGACCGACCGACGCCCAGGTCGCGGTAGTACGCGCTTCCCTCGGCGAGGATGGTCGGCACGGCGGCGAGGGTGAGTACGTTGTTGACGACCGTCGGGCGTCCGAACAGTCCGCTGATCGCGGGAAGCGGTGGCTTCGGCCGCACCTGGCCACGACGGCCCTCCAGACTCTCGAGCAGGGCCGTTTCCTCACCACAGATGTAGGCTCCGGCTCCGCGACGGATCTCGATGTCGAAATGGTGACCACTGCCCAGCAGGTCGCGACCGAGAAAGCCGTCACGTCGCGCGGTGTCGACGGCTTCCTGCATGCGACGGATCGCGTACGGGTACTCGGAGCGGATGTACACGAAGCCGCGCTCGGCGCCGACTGCGAGCCCCGCGATCACCATGCCCTCGATCAGCGCGAACGGGTCGCCCTCCATCAGCATGCGGTCGGCGAAGGTCCCGCTGTCCCCCTCGTCTGCATTGCAGACGACGAAGCGAGCGTCGGCTGGCGTACGCGCGACCGTTTGCCACTTGATCCCGGTGGGGAATCCAGCGCCGCCTCGACCGCGCAGACCAGATTCGGTCACCGCCTCGACGATCGCCTCGGGCCCGAGGTCGAGTGCGCGGTACAGTCCGCGCAGGCCAGCGTGCCGCCGATACTCATCGACGGAGGTGGGGTCGACGACGCCGCAGCGGGCGAAGGTGACCCGTTGCTGGGTGGCGAGAAAGGGGTGGGCCGCGACCGGGCCGATGCACAGTGGATGTGCGCGGCCGAGTGCGAGAAGGTCGGCGACGTCGTGCTCGCTGACCGGGCCGAAGCCGATTCGGCCCCCCGGCGCGTCGATCTCGACGAGGGGCTCCATCCAGAGCATCCCACGCGTGCCGGTGCGGACGATCTCGGCGTCGATACCGCGGGTCGCGACGACATCGGCGATGCGCTGGGCGACTCTGTCCGCGCCCACCGAGACCGCGGCCGCGTCACCCGGCACGTAGATCCGCCCGAGGCTCGTCACGACAGGCAACCGATCAACTGCGTGCGGTCGAGCCTCGCCACCAACTCGCCGTCGACGAGGGCACAAGGTCCGAGCGCGCAGTTGCCGAGGCAGTAAACGGGTGCCACCTGGACGTCGTGGTCGTCGAGGCCTGCCTGCCGGATCTCGGCCAGCAGGCGAGTCGCGCCGACCGCCTGGCAGGCTTCACCCTGACACAGCGCGACGGTATGTCGAGCCGGTGGCTCGGTGCGCAAGTCGTGATAGAAGGACAGCACACCGTGGACCTCGGCGCGGGAGCGATTCAGCGCCTCGGCGAGAATGGGCACCGCCCGTGCATCGACATGACCGAAACGGTCGTTGATCTCGAGCAGTGCGGGGAGGAGCCCCCCATCGCGGTCGGACCACCTGCGGGCGATCTCACGGACGCGCTCGGCGTCGAACTCGAGGTGCGTGCTCGGACTTGCCATGCGCGGCAAGCTAGGCGCCCGGACCACCGGCATCAAACGAGATTTTCGATTCGCCTAATCGATTTCCTCGATTAGGCATCCCGTCACGAGCGCGGGAGCGCCAGTTTCGGGGCGGCGAGGAGCGAACCGCAGTCTGCCCGCGCGACCAGACTCCTCTCAGGTCGCGCCGTCGATGGCGGTCTCGATGTCGACGTCGCGTGCGCACGCCACGAACGCCCGTACCGCGGGTGGCACCGGGTCCTGGCGACGGTAGACGACGCCGACCGAGAAGGAGCACTGGGGCTCGTGGATGGGGAGCGCCAGCATGTCCGGTGGCGTTCCGAACACCCACAGGAAGTTGCGAGCCAGCACGCTCGACCAGCGCCCGGTGCGAATGTGCGAGCACAGCGTCATTACCGAGTTGGTCTCAGCGTGGGCGTTGGCCCGACGCCCGACGCCCGCGAATATGGCGTCGAGGATGCGGCGGTTCTGCATGTCTGGAGTGAGCAGACACAGTGGTGTGTCGGCGATCTCTCGCCAGGTCACCCGTTCCCGACCCTGGAACGGCCCGTCTCGGGGCGTGAGCAGGATGTATCGCTCGGCGTAGAGCGGGTGGCTTTCCACGCCGTGCATCGGCTCGTTGTCGAGATAGGTGATCCCCACGTCGAGCTCGAACTCCTCGAGTAGACGCTGAATCTCGTTCGACGTCCGCGAGAGGATCCTCAGGGTGAGGCCCGGATGCGCCTCGCTCACCGGTGTCGTGAGCAGACCGATGGTCGGAAGCGCAGTCGGGACGGCACCGATCGACAGGCTGCCCGAGAGCGTGCCGCGCAGGGCCCCGATCCGCTGGCCGAGGGCCTCGCGCTCGGCGACCATCCGAGCCGCCCACTCGAGCAGCACCTTGCCTTCGGCGGTGAATGCCTTGAAGCGCCGGTCGCGCTCGATCAGGGGCACCTCGAGCTCGGTCTCGAGTTGGCGAATCGCAGCCGAGAGCGTCGACTGAGTGACGTGGCACCGCTGCGCGGCGCGCTTGAAGTGTCGTTCGCGTCCGAGGGCGACGAGATAGCGGAGGTGGCGCATCTGCATCGAGTGGTGGTCCGTGTCGTGCGTGGGCGCCGGCCGGCGCGAGGGTGGTCGCGATGATAGCGGAGGGGATCGATCCGGCCGAATACTCGGGTCGCAACATCATGACCCCTGGTCGCGGGGCCGATGGCGCGCGCACCCGGTCGCGACCGGGCCGTTCGGACCGTCTGTGGGGGCGCGAGGCGACGACAGCGGGGTCCGGGGCGGGCCCGCCCCCGCAGGTCGCTCTACACCGCGTCCCGACGTCTCGGAAACGGCATCCCCGCGCTGTGCGCGGTGGCGCTGCCGTCGACCGGGATGATCGCGCCCGAGACGTAGCTGGCGGCGGGGGAGACCAGGAAGGCAATCAGTGCGCCGACCTCCTCCGGGCGAGCCATGCGCTGCTGCGGGAGCTGGAGCTGCTGGGACTTGCCGAATTGCTCGATGACCCCGTCCATCATCGGCGTCGACACCGGTCCCGGGCACACGCAGTTGACCCGGATCCCGAAGCGAGAGTAGTCGACCGCCCAGCACTTGGTGAGCGCGACGATGGCGCCCTTCGAGGCGGTGTAGGCGTCGGCGAGCGGCATGGCGCGGATCGCCGCCACGCTGCCGAGGGTGACGATGGCCCCGTCCGGCCGGATCCGCGGGCGGAACGCGCGCACGCTGAGCATGGTGCCGGTGAGATTGACGGCCAGTGTCTTGTTCCAGGCATCGAGCGTGAGCTGCTCCGGCCGATGGTCGTCGGGGCGCAGATTGATCCCCGCGCAGCACACCAGCGCGTCGATCTGGCCGATCGCCTCGGCTGCCGCCATCTGTGCCGCCTCGCTCGCGACGTCGCAGACGTGGCTGACGATGTCGGCGTTCGGGCTCGGTCCCAGATCCAGGCTGTGTACCGTCCAGCCCTCGTCCGCCAGCATCGTGGCGGTGGTGCCGCCGATGCCGCGAGCCCCGCCGGTGACGACTGCGACGCGGGCGCTCATCGCGCTCGGCCTTCAGCCCGCGCCAACCGGAACACCGGCAGCACGGTCTCCCCGTCGCCGGCGGTCTCGAAGTCGACCCGGACCCGGTCGCCGATTCTCGCCCTCTCACGGTCGTCGCCGACGATGTTGCTCATCAACTGCACCCCCTCGTCGAGCCGTATCACCGCGATCACGTAGGGGAGCGCGTCGGCGAAGCCCGATGGCGGGCCGGCCACCTGGGTGGTCACGGTGTAGATCTCGCCGGTTCCGGCGGAGGGGCGGAACTCGAGATCGTCACCGAGGCAGTGCGGGCAGAACTTGCGTGGATACATGATCGGCCGGTCGCAAGCGCGGCAGGCCTGGATCACGAATCGGCGCTGTCGCGCCGCCTCCCAGTAGGGTGCGGACCAGGGCGACGGCTGTGGCAGGGGGCGGGGCTGCGTGCTCATGCGGCTTCCCTCGAGAGAACGGTGACGTGGCTGTCCATCCACGTGCCGCCGGACGCGGTCTCGACCGCATTGACGAGGTTCTCGACCTGTCGGGGGCCGGCCTTGCCCATGAGCTGTCGGACGCCTTCCACCAGCACCGCGATGCCGCCGCCCACGCCGGTGTGCCCCATGGACAGCATTCCGCCGTTGGTGGTCATCGGCAGCGAGCCGCCGGGTGAGGTCTCTCCGGCAGCCACGAAGGCGCCGGCGCGCTCACCGGCGCAGAGACCCAGCCCGTCGAGCGCGATCAGCGGCCACACCGGGTAGGCGTCGTAGATCGCGGCGAGCTGGATGTCCCCGGCGCCGAGTCCCGATTCGGCATACGCGGCGCGGCCGGCCTCGACGAAACCGAGCCTGGCCAGATCGGTGTCCTGACTCATCGAGTAATGGGTGACCAGAGAGCCGTGGCCGCGGACATAGACCGGCGTCTTGGTCAGGCTCGGCGCGTCCTTCGCCGGCGCGACCACGAAGGCGGCCGCGCCGTCGGCCAGCATGTTGCAATGGCGCGAGCGCAGCGGGGTGGCGATCATCTTCGAGCCGAGCACCTCCTCGATGGTGAGCGGCGTGCGATACATCGCATTCGGGTTGAGCGCGGCCCACTTGCGAAGCGAGACGCAGACCGAGGCGAGCTCCTCCTCCGTGGTGCCGGTCTCGTGCATGTAGCGCGCGGTGGCGAGCGCGCCGACCGCGTTCATGTTGTGGCCGTAGGGCGCCTCCCACTCCTCGGACACGCCGGTGGTGGCGAAGAGATCGATGCCGCGTTGCTTGGGCAGGGAGCCGACGGCGTCGGAATGCACCACCAGCACGCGCCGCGCCTGACCGGAGGCGATCAGCGCGTCGGCGACGGCGAGCGCCGAGGAGCTCGTCGCGCCGCCCGCCATCACCTGGCAGTTCATCTTCGCGCTGCGCAGCATGCCGAGCTCCTCGGTGAGCCGCGAGAACACCAGATCGACGTTCCAGTGCGAGGAGGCGAGGGCGCCGACCGGCAGCACGACGTCGATGTCTCTGGGGCCCAGTCCCGCATCCAGGATCGCCTCGCGGCAGACCGTCAACGCGGCATCGAGCTCGGAGCGGTCCGGGAACTTGCCAGATGGCACCTCACCGATGCCGACCACCGCGGATGTCACTCTCTTCAACTTCGGCTCCCTCGGCGACCGGCCATCGCGCGCAGCTCGAGCAGGTCGCGCCGGATCTTTCCGGTCGGATTGCGCTCGATCTCGTGCTCGCCGACCAGGTGAATCTCCTTCGGCATCTTGTAGCGCGCGATTCGCCCGTCCAGGGCGGCACGGATGCCGGCCGCGGTCACTCGCTCTGCATCGGCGACCACGAAGGCGACCGCTACCTCGCCCCAATGGCTGTCGGGTCGTCGCACCACCACCGCGTCCTTGACGCCATCGAGGTTGCGGATCAGCAGCTCGATCTCCGCCGGATAGACGTTCTCGCCGCCCGACTTGATGAGGTACTTCTTGCGGTCGGCGAAGTGCAGCAGGCCCTGCCCATCGCGGTAGAAGGCATCGCCCATGTGGTACCAACCGCCCTCGAATGCGGCCTCGGTCGCCGCGCGGTCGTTCCAATATCCGGAGAACAACAGCGGCGAGCGAAGCTGGATCTCCCCGACGTCACCGTCCGCCACCGGGCTGCCGTCGTCGCCCACCAGACGGATCTCGCAAGCCGAGTTCTGCCGCTTGCCGAGGCTGGTCGGCCTCTGTCCGGGTGGAATCCAGTTGCCGCTGCACGGGGCGATCCCGGTCTCGGTCGAGCCGAACGAGTTCAGGAACGGCGCGTTCAGCAACCGGCTGATCCGCGCGATCTGCTCCGCCGGTACCAGGTTGGCCATGCAGCCCGCAGCCGCGACTCGGGCCAGCGGCGCATCGCGAGCCTCGAGCTCGTCGGCCAGCCGCTCGATCATGCCCGGCATCAGCACCATCCAACCCACCGGATGGCGAGTCAAGGCATCGGCGATTGCCGCCGGATCGAATCCCTTCACCACCGAGACCGTTCCGCCCTGGGTCAGCGTGGCCAGGGTGGGATCCGCCGATGCCATGTGGAACAGTGGTGACCAGGCGATGAACCCGTCGCTGCGCAGGATTGCCCAGTCGGCTCGCATCAGGGCGCCACGGGCAATCATCGCACGGTGGCTCACCAGAGCGCCCTTGGAGCGGCCGGTGGTTCCGCTGGTATAGAGGATGAGGAGGCCGTCCTCGCTGGCGACGTCGATCGTCCGCTCGCCCGGGTCACCGGTTGCGAGCAGTGTCTCGAACGCAGCCCCGAGAACGATGCGGGGCCGGGCCCCGACATCGCGCTCCGCGTACTCGGCAGAGACGAAAACCATCGCCGGGTCGACCAGCTCGATGCTGTCGTCCAGCTCGCGCTCCGCCAATCGCCAGTTCACGCAGGCGGCGATGTACCCCTGCTTGGCGCAGGCGAGGATGATGGTCACGTAGTCGATGCAGTTCTGGGCCAGGATCGCGACCCGGTCCCCGTGGCGAAGCCCGCGTGCCGCGAGGGCGCAGGCCAACCGGTTCACCCGTGCATCGAGCTCACGATAGGTGTAGGCGATGTCCGCGCTGCGGACCGCGATTGCGTCCGGAGTGCCGAGTGCGGTGTCCCGGAACAGGCCGCCGATGCTGGCGCCGATGGCGGGGTGGCTTGCGGCGCGGCGCATGGTCGTCATGGGCGATCGCCCGGGCGGGATCCGCTCGACGCCGCAGTTCCAACTTCCATCCCCTGGTCGCTCCCGGCGATTCGACCGCTCGGACCTGACGGTCCGAGTTTCCTGAATGTTTCCTGTTGGCGGAAGTCGTGTCAACTAGAGTTTCATCAAGGTTTCCTGGTGCAGTATCTCTGTGCGAGCATCCGCAAGCATCGGTGTGGCGGCGCTCCGCCGGCTCTTGAAGGTGACGCGGGAGGCGAGGAGACATTGACGAGCGAGACGGACGTCGGTGCGCTCGGCGCACGGCTGCGCCGTATTCGGCGCCGTGCCGGCTACACCCTCGACCAGGTCGCCGAACGGGCCAAGGTGACCAAGGGCTATCTCTCCAAGATCGAGCGCGGACAGGCGACGCCGTCGATCGCGGTGGTCAGTCGGCTCGCCGAGACCTACGGCGTCGGGCTTTCCGAGTTCTTCATGCCCGATGGCGAGCGCAAGGCGATCAGTGTGTTGCGGTCGGGCGACCTGCGCGCGGTGAACCGCTCGGGTACCGAGTTGGGCTATCGGTACGAGATCGGTGACCTCGCCAAGGCGGACCCGCGGGCGGAGGTGTTCTTCCTGACGCTACCCTGTCTCGAGCCGGAGCAGATCGAGATGCGTTACAGCCACTCCGGCGAGGAAATCCTGCTGGTGCTGGATGGACAGATGATCTTCGATTACGCGGGGATGGAGCTGGTGTTGAGCAAGGGAGATTGCATCCAGTTCGACGCCGAGAACGAGCATTACGGCTATGCCATCGGCGGAGCCACCGCACGCGCCTTCGTCGTCACCATTCCGAGGCGCGGTTGAGCCGGAGCCGATTGCGGCGCCGCCGGCGATGGCGTGCCGACCGGCAAGGACAGGTGCCAGCCCTCGCCCGGTGTGGCGCCGAGCCCGACCCGCGCGGGTTCGCCGCGGTGGTCCGGCGCCGGCCTACGCCCGCGATCGCTGTTCGACCTCTCGAGTGGAGTCGGTGGAAGCAGCGAGTTTCTGCGCCACCAGCACCAGGCCGACGAGCCCGAGCCCGAGGAGGTCGGTGAGCAGGCCGGGCTTGATCAACACCAGCGCGGCGGCGACCAGCACCACCCGCTGCCAGCCGCGGGCCGGGCCGAGCAGGAAGAACTCGTGGAGACCACCGGCGAGGCACACCACGCCGATGGTGGCTGTGATCGCGGCCATCAGCACCGGCATCGGCTCGCCGATCAGCAGCAAGGCGGGCGAGTAGACGAACATGAACGGGATGATGTAGCCGGTCAGGCCGAGCTTCACCGCAGCCCAGCTCGTCTGCATCAGGGTGCCGTTCGAGATGCCGTTGGCGGCGTAGACCGCGAGCGCGACCGGCGGAGTGATCGCCGAGAGCACCGCGAAGTAGAGCGCGAAGAGGTGCGCTGCCTCGACCTGGACGCCGAGCTTGACCAGTGCCGGAACCAGCAACGCCACCTGCACGATGTAGGCCGGAGTGGTGGGCAGGCCCATACCGAGCAAGATGCCGGCGAGCATGGTCAGCACCAGCGCGAGAATCAGGGAGTTCTGCGACAGGGCCAGCACCACGCCGGTGAACGAGAGCCCGAGCCCGGTGAGGGTGATGGTGCCGATGACGATTCCTGCGCAGGCGCATGCGAGCGCGACCACCACGGTGTTGCGGGCGCCAGACTCACATGCCTCGACGATCGCGCGCAGGGTGAAGGTGCGCCGGGTGCTCGCGCGTAGCCAGGTGGTGGGGACGACCGAGGCGATGCCGCAAAGCGCTGCGAACGATGCGCTCTTGCCCGACAGCAGAACCCCCATGATGACCGCCAGCGGCAGGAACAGGTGGCCGCGGGTGGTGAGCACGTCCTTCATCCGCGGCAGGTCGGCGCGTGGAAGACCGACCAGGCCGGCGCGCCGGGCCTCGAAGTGCACGGCCACGAACACCGCCACGTAGTAGAGCAACGCCGGGAGAACTGCGAACGCCGCCACCGACAGGTACGACACGCCCAGGAACTCCGCCATCACGAAGGCCGCCGCCCCCATGATCGGGGGCATGAGCTGGCCGCCGGTCGAGGCGACCGCCTCCACCGCCCCGGAGAACGCCGGCCGGTAGCCGGTGCGCTTCATCAGCGGGATGGTGAAGGTGCCGGTGGTCATCACGTTGGCGACCGCGCTCCCGGAGACGGTGCCGAAGAGGCTGCTGGTGACCACCGCCACCTTGGCGGGCCCACCGGATTGATGGCCGGTGAGCGCGAGGGCGAAGTCCATGAACATCTGCCCGGCGCCGCTGCGCTCGACGAAGGCGCCGAACAGGATGAAGAGCATCACGTAGGTCGCGGAGACATAGAGCGGGATACCGAAGATGCCCTCGGTGGTCAGGTAGAGCTGGTCGAGCATGATGCCGACACTCTGCTCGCCCGCGGTCAGTCCGTAGACGAGGAAGCCGATGGCGGTCAGCGGGAGCGCCCAGCCGGTGGCGCGTCGTGTGGCCTCGATGACCAGCACCACCAGCGCCCCGCCGAAGACGTAGTCGGCGACCGTCGGGTCGTCGACGTAGTACATGCGATTGAGGATGTAGTCGAGATTGGATGCCGGGTAGAGCGTCGCCGCGACCGCGACGGTCATCAGCACGTAGTCGAGCCAGCCGGGTTGTCCGGCCCGTCCGGACCAGCCGGGCAGGACGAGGAACGCGATGGCGAGCGCGAACGCGAGATGCCCGCCACGCATCAGGTATGCATCCGGCGCGCCGAAGAACGCCACGTAGAGATGGAGCGCGGACATGACCACCGCCAGGATGGTCACCAGGAGTCGCGCGAGCGACTTCGAATCGGCGGGCATCGCCCCGTTCCTCGAGCAGTGGGCGTTCGGCGGTCCAGCACCGGGTGGCCGCGTGCTGGCGGCCACCCGGTGATGCGTGCGAGACGTGACGCGACGGGATCAGACGGACCGCGCGGTCACATCACGCCGGCTTCCTTGTAGAACTTCACCGCGCCCTCGTGCATCGGCACGCCGGTGTCGGTGGCCATCATGGCAGGGGTGGTCTTGGCCATCGCCTTCGCGATCGCCGCGAGATCGGCCTGGTTGTCGACCATTCCCTTCAGGACGTTGTAGACCACGCCCGCGTCGAGATCGCAGCGCGCGATGACGTGAGTCGCGTAGCCGATGGTCTCGACGTCCGCGTCCTGCTTCGGATAGCTCCCGGCCGGGATGGTCAGCTTGGTGTAGCCCGGGTTCAGCTTGCGCATCTCCTCGAACTTGTCCTGCGGGAAACCCAGCAGCTTGACGTCGCGGGCCGAGGCGAGATCCATGATCGCCGACGCCGGGACGGTGGTCCCGAGGGTGAAGAGCTGGGCATTGTTGTCCTTCATCAGCGACACCGCATCGGTGTAGGAGACGAAGCTCACCCGGGAGGCGTCGTCGTACTTCAGGCCGTACACCCCGAGCGCCTGCTGGCTGATGAACTCGGCGGTATTGCCCTTCGGCTGCACCGCGATGGCCTTGCCCTTGATGTCGCCGAGGGAGGTGATCCCGGAATCGGCGTTGGCGACGATCTGGAAGTACTGCGGGTAGAGCGTGGCGACGTTGCACACGTTCTTCGCCGGCTCGGTGAACGGCGCCCGGCCGGCCACGCCGTCGACGGTGGAGATGGAGTTGGCGAAGCCCATGTCGGCCTTGCCGGCGGCGATCGCCTTGACGTTGGCGATGCCCGCGCCCGGGAGGACCTGGACCTTCATGCCGGACTTGTCGGCGATGTTGGCGATCGCCCCGCCCAGCGGGTACCACGACCCGCCCTGCGGGCCGGTCATCAGCTTCACGGTCTGGGCCTGGGCGGCGCCGAGCGCGGCGGCGAGGCCAGCGGCGACGAGCAGGGATGCGGTACGGCGACGGATCATGTGCGAGTTCCTCGAGGTGGTCGGATGTCGGACAGCCGAGCATTCTACGGCGAGTCGGGGCCGCCGGGGGGAAGCCTGTCCGGTCGAAGGGAGGGCCGCCGGCCGGGGGCGCATGGCGCGGGCCTCGCCGCGTCGCGTCTGGTTCGCACCGCCGGAGATCCGGAACGCTCGGCCTCGGTGGCCCGACCGCGGGAGAATCTGCAGTCGATTCAGGAGAGTACGGTCGACACCTCGAGGTGGCGACGACCGGAATCGCCGTGCGCCGTCGGCCCCGCCGGGCGCTCCACGATCGCGAGCTCGGGACACCGCCCGAGCGCCGGACGGCGCCGCGGCTGCCGTAGCCCGATGCGAGCGCACAGGTGGGCGCGTTAGACTCGGCCCCTCCGAAACCAGTCGGAGGCTGCCTTGGCGCGCCCCACCCAGCAGGACCTGTTCGACGCTCTCGAGCCGACGCCGACCGCGTCGCCGGGGCTCGTCGCGGTGCCCCGAGGCCGGGCGCCGCTCTCACGGGAGCAGAAGCGGTTCAACCGGCTGGCGGAGCAGATCCGGGATCTGCGCGCGGAGCTCGTCCGCTGGGAGGTGTACGGGACCCGCTACAACGCACGTCTGGCCGCGGAGGTCGAGCCGGCCGAGTCGGGAATGCGGGCGGCCCAGCGGCGGCTGCTACTGCGACTGGAGGGCATGCTCACCGCGCGCGCCCGCGGGGAGCGCCTGACGCGCTTCCAGCGCGACGCGGTGCGAAGCCACGTCGTGATGCTCGCCGGTGAGGTGCTCTCTGCCGGGCCCGATCCCGAGGTCGAGGCGCTGCACGACGCCTACTGCGAGATCTCACACGCCGAGATGGAACGCATCGCGCTCGAGGGCGTGCTCGGCTCGGTGCTCGGCGACGAGGCGGTGGCCGGCAACGAGGCCCGCGACGCCGACGAGCTCATGGAGCACGCCCGCGAGTGGATCGAGCGCCAGGCGGAGGACCAGCGCGAGCGCGAGGCGGAGTCAGGCCGGCGAGGCCGTCGTCGAGCGGGTGCGGGCGAGGGCGGTCGAGCCGGCTCGAAGCGCGCCGGGGCGCGCGAGAGCGCGCTCGGCACGGTGCGCGAGATCTATCGCAAGCTGGTCAGTGCGATTCATCCGGACCGAGAGGTCGACGCCGATGCACGCACGCGCAAGACGGTGCTGATGCAGCGGGCGAACGAGGCCTACCAGCGCGACGACCTGATGACCCTGCTGGAGCTGCAGATCGAGCTCGAGCAGATCGACGCCGCGCACCTCGCGGCCGCTCCCCCGGAGCGGCTCCGCCATTTCACCACCGTGCTCTCCGCGCAGGTGCGGACGCTGGAGGCGGAGCTGGAGCCCATGATCGAGCTCTTCCGCGAGCTGGCCGACCGCCCGTTCGGCCGGCTCACGCCGGAGATGGTCGACGCGGTTCTCGATGAGCGGCTGCGCGACGTACGCGACGTGACACGAGCCATCGAGGCGGACCTCGAGCAGCTCGAGAGCCCGGCCGGGCGCCGGGCGGTCATCGATGCGGTGGTCGCCGAGGAGAGCGAGGGATTCGACCCCGACCACCCGATCGCGCTGATCGATGCGCTCATGGCCTTCGACAGACGGCCCGAGCCGCCGCCGCGGCGTAATCGCCGAGCTGGCAGCGGCAAGAAGAAGCGGCGGCGAAAGCGCTGACCACGTCTCGCGGGATCCGGTCTCGGCCCGGCTCGCCGTGGTCGATGCCGGGCCGTCCACGCCGACGTGGGCCGGTGACCTGCAGACCCGCCCGAGTCGGGCTCGGATCTCGGGCGCGGGTCCTGCCGTTGCGGCGCGGCTCCGCGATCGCGGGTGCGGCGAGGGTCGGCACTCCGAGCCGCGCGTCGATTGATCGCGGCGCGGACGCGTCCGGGGCCACCGACCTCAGCTCGCGCCGGGTTTGCTCAGGTAGTTGTAGACGGTGGCCCGCCCCATGCCCAGCAGGCGGGAGATGTATCCGGCCGCGTTGCGGCCGCCGAAGGCACCGTCGTCGGCGAGCGCCCGCACGAGCTCTCGCTTCTGGACCCGAGTGAGGTCGGAGACGCTCAATCCGCGCGTCGCGGTCCAGTGGCGGATATAGCGGTTGATGCGCTCGTGCCAGTCGTCGCGGAACAGACTCTCCGGCTGTCCGGCGCCGGCCGGAACGGAGACGAAGCTCTGCAGCGTCAGCAGGATGCTCTCGAAGTCACTCATGTCGGCGTTGATGCACATCACCGCCTGCGGCCTGCCCGAGGCATCACGGAGCACGGCGCTGATCGACTTCACACGTCGGCCGTCCCAGTTGGTCTTCTCGTACGGTCCGATGACCACGTCGGTGGGCTCGAAGTCGATCTCGTGGAGATTGGCCGGATCGCCGAGCTCGCGCCTGGAGAAGTTGCCGGCGATGTGGACCACCGTGCCGCTGGCGAGATCGTGCAGCACGACCTCCGCGAAGGGCGCGAACAGATTCGCCACCGCATCGCAGACGGGCACGAACGGCGCGACGTCCGGGCGAATCGCGCCCTTGCGGCGGGCATGGCCCGAAGGCTTGCTCGCCGACGGGGGCGGAGTTGTGCGTCCACGCGCCAAGCAGCGATCCTCCTCGACTCTGGTCCGGACCGAGGCCGCGGCTGCGGTCCCGGGTCCGGGATTGTAGCGAACCGTTCGCCAGACTAGATCGTCCAGTCTGGATAGAATAGTCTACAGGCGGGTCGCCCCCTGACCCGACACGGCCGCATCCGCCCGAGGGCTCTCCCCGCCAGGGTGGTCCGGTCCGAATCGAATCGGAGGTGTAACGGCATGCAGAAACGAACAGTCACCTTGCTCGGGTTGGTCGCCGCCGCGCTGGTGTACGGACACACCGCGACCGCCGAGACGCTCCGTGTCGGCATGGAATGCACCTACGCGCCATTCAACTACCGAACGGCCGACGGCAAGTTGGCCGGATACGACGTCGACGTCGCCAACGGAGTCTCCGAGAAGCTCGGCGTCGATCTCGAGTTCGTCTGTCAGGAGTGGAGCGGCATGATCCCCGCGCTGCTCGCGAACAAGTTCGACCTCATCATCGCCTCGATGTCGATCACGCCCAAGCGCATGGAGCAGATCGACTTCTCGTCGCCGTATCGGGTCTCCATCGGCCGCCTCGTCGGCCCCGTCGGCAAGGGGTGGCAGCTGTTCGGCGCCGACGGCGCCCCGATCGCCGCCAGCTTCAAGGGGCTGCGCGTCGGGGTGGAGCGGGCATCGACGTACTTCGAGTGGTTCAAGGCGAAGCTGCCCGACGCCGAGCTGGTGCTCTACGACGGTGCCGAGCCGATGTACCTCGATCTCAAGAACGGCCGGGTCGACGTGATCATGACCAACCCGATGAAGGCCCATCTGAGCTTTCTGAGCGGGGAAGGGAAGGGCAAGTACGAGTTCGTGAGCCCCGCGATCAACGAGCCGAAGTATTTCGGTCCGGGCGTCGGCGTGGGACTGCGCAAGGGCAACGAGGCGCTGCGCGACAAGATCAGCGACGCGCTTCGGCAGCTCATCCGCGAGGGAAAGCTCGAGGAGTACGCGCTCAAGATCTTCCCGTTCCCGATCCACGACGATGCGTGGGCCAACTGAGTAGACCGGCACATGGACTCGCGGGCGGGCGTCAGGTGATGCCCGCCCGCATCGAGCGCGGCACCAGCCGACACCGAGGGCAGCGGTGGAAGCGATGACCGGATGGTGGGACGACTACCTGTGGGCCGCGCTCACCGTGGCCAAGGTATTCGTCTGCTCGCTCGTGTTCATGGTCGTCTTCGGGCTGTCGGGCGCGGCCGCGAAACTCTCGTCCAGCAAGCCCGCCCAGGCGGTCGCCAACGCCTACACCGTGTTCTTTCGCGGCACGCCCGAGATCCTGGTGGTGTTGCTGCTCTACTTCGGGTCGGCCGTGACCCTCACCGCCGTGGGGCGGCTCTTCGACCCGTCGATTCGCTTCCTCGACATCCCGCCGTTCTGGGCCGGCACGATCGCGATCGCCCTGGTGGTCGGAGCCTACGCCACGGAGACCTTTCGTGGCGCCTTCCTGGGGGTGAGCCCGGGCAGCATCGAGGCGGCGCGGGCGCTCGGCATGTCGGGGCTGCAGACGTTCGTCTACATCCGCATTCCGGAGATGTGGCGGCTGGCCCTGCCGCCCTTCGGGAACCACATGTTGTCGCTGGTGAAGGACACCGCGCTCATCTCGATCATCGGTCTCGAGGAGATGCTGTTCGTGGCGAAGCAGGCCACCAGCACCACCGGCAAGCCGTTCACGATGTACATCGTCGTCGGCCTCATCTATCTGGCCTTCTCGACCCTGGTCACCGGGCTCACCATGGCCCTCGAGCACCATGCCAACCGCCATCTGCGGGCTCCGACGTGAAAGTCGAGATCGCGCTCGATGCATTGCCGAGGATGCTCGCGGGAATCGGCCTGACGTTCCAACTCCTGCTTCTCGCGCTCGGCATCGGGACGGCTCTCGCGGTGCTGCTCCTGTTGATGCGCATCAGTGGCCGATGGTGGCTGTCGTTGCCTGCCCAGGCGTATTGCTATGTGTTCCGCGGGACACCGATCCTGGTGCAGATCTTCATCATCTACTACGGCCTGCCGCAGTTCGAGTGGTTGCGCGAAAGCGTCCTGTGGGTCGTGCTGCGCGACCCTTTCGGATGCGCCGTCCTCGCGCTCGCGCTCAACGTCGGAGCCTACGTCACCGAGATCCTGCGCGGTGGCGTGCTGTCGGTCGAGCGTGGTCTGTTGGAGGCAGGGGCGGCCCTCGGCATGTCGTCGACCCATCGGTTCGTCTACATCACGGCGCCGCTGGCAGTTCGAATCGCGCTTCCCGCCTATGGCAACGAGATCATCAGCCTCCTGAAGTCCACCGCGCTGGCGAGCACCATCACCCTCGCGGACATGACCGGAATCGCGAGGACGGTGGTTGCGGAGACGTTCGCGCCATACGAGGTCTTCATCTCGCTGGCCCTCGTCTACGTTTCTCTGGCCTGGCTGATCCAGCGCTCGATGCATCGCGTCGAGGCACGGATCGGCCGCTACGCGACTCGTCGAGCTGGCTGACATGAGCACCCAGACCTCCCCGATCATCCGCCTCGTATCCGTCGGCAAGCGCTTCGGAGATTTCGAGGCCTTGGTTGACGTCGATCTGGAGGTTCGCCCTGGCGAGCGGATCGTGATCTGCGGTCCGTCGGGCTCCGGGAAGTCGACGTTGATCCGATGCATCAATCGGATGGAGAAGCACACCAGCGGAACCATCGTCGTCAACGGGCACGAGCTGACCGACGACCTCCGGGACATCGACGCCGTGCGCCGCGAGATCGGGATGGTGTTCCAGAGCTTCAATCTGTTTCCGCACATGACCGTCCTGCGGAACTTGACGATCGCCCAACGCCTGGTGCGCAAGACGCCGAAGGCGGAGGCCGAGGCCGTCGCGATGCACTTCCTGGAACGCGTGCGGATTCCCGAGCAGGCCGCCAAGTATCCGGCTCAGCTCTCCGGGGGGCAGCAGCAACGCGTCGCGATCGCGAGGGCGCTGTGCATGAAGCCGCGGATCATGCTGTTCGACGAGCCGACCTCGGCCCTCGACCCGGAGATGATCTCCGAGGTCTTGGAGGTGATGGTCGATCTGGCCGGGGACGGGATGACGATGGTTTGCGTGACCCACGAGATGGGGTTCGCGCGCTCGGTCGCCGACCGGGTCATCTTCATGGACCGCGGCCGCCTGGTCGAGCAGGCCGATCCGGAGACGTTCTTCACCCGACCGCAGAACGAGCGAACGGCGCTGTTCCTGCGCCAGATTCTGAGGCACTAGCCCACGTGGTCCATGAGCACGCAAGGCCATGCCGGGCGGTGCGACGGCGATGCCGGAGACCTTCTTTCTCGACGAGAGTACCCGATGGCGAACGTGTACAGCGCTGACCAGATTCGTGCCGCGGTCGACGAGATCGACGTCACCCCGTTGATCGAGGAGGGGTTCGTCGCCTACTCCGAGGGTCGTGTCGTCGTCCCACCGGTGGGGGAGCTGACGTTCGAGGACCCGCCGGGCGACACCCACATCAAGTACGGCTACATCCGCGGTGACGATGCGTTCGTCATCAAGATCGCCTCGGGGTTCTACGCCAATCCGACGCTCGGTCTGCCGTCGAGCTCGGGCCTGATGCTGCTGTTCTCTCAGCAGACCGGCCAGTTGCGCGCGGTGCTGTTGGACGAGGGATTTCTGACCAACGTGCGCACCGCGGTCGCCGGGCGGATCGCGGCGCGATACCTCGCGCCGGCCGAGGTGAGCGCGATCGGCGTGCTCGGAACGGGGACGATGGCACGCATGCAGGTCGCCTATCTCGCGAGCGAGACCGGTTGCCGCGACGTGGTGGTCTGGGGACGATCAGACGCGAGCCTCGAGCGCTACCAGCGAGACATGGAGGCGCTCGGCTACCACGTGACCCCGACGCGTGAGGCCTCCGCGGTCGGCGCAGCCTGCAATCTGATCGTCACCACCACGCCGGCGACCGTCCCGTTGCTGCGCGCATGCGACGTGCGCCCGGGCACGCACATCACGGCTGTCGGCTCGGATACCGCCGAGAAGCAGGAGCTCGATGCGGAGATCTTGCGCGCCGCGGACGTCGTGGTCGCCGACAGCATCGTCCAGTGCCGCGACCGCGGCGAGATTCATCACGCGGTTGCGGCGGGAGCGCTCGACCTGTCGACGGTGCGTGAGCTCGGCGAGGTGATCAAGGCTGGGCGGCGGGCGCGCGAGTCGGACTCGGCGATCACGGTTGCCGACCTGACCGGGGTCGCGGTGCAGGACATCCAGATCGCGAAGGCGGTGCATCGACGCTTGTGCGCTCCGGGTTAGGGAAGGTCTGCGAAACCGCGGGCCTTCCCGCGGCGCGGAGCTCGTTCCGAGCTCGCCTTCCCCGAGCCCGGCTGCCCTGAGCCAGCCGAAGGGTTGGAGGGTCGAGGGGATGCACCGTCTCTGCGCAACTCCACGTTGGAGTTGTGCAGAGTTTCCTTGGACGCGCAGCCGGCTCGGCTGGGGGCTTTCGGGTATCAGCGGACGGTGGAGGAGTGCGGTGATTCGATTCGTCAGCACGCGTGGTGGCATCGCGCCAGTCGCCTTCGACGAGGCCGTGTTGCAGGGATTCGCAGCCGACGGGGGCCTGTTCGTTCCGGACTCGATTCCGGTCGTTTCCGCCGCGGAGCTGGAGCGGCTGTCGACGCTGGACTTCCCGGCGCTCGCGAGCGAGCTGGTGTCGCGGTTCGTCGATCCGGCCGTGATCGACCACGCGCGCCTGCGCACCCTGGTGGCCGACGGCTTTCGGGCTTTCGACGCCAGGGACGTGGTGGAGTTGGTGACACTCCAGGGCTCGGGTGGGCTGCGGGTGCTCGAGCTGTTCCACGGGCCGACCCTCTCGTTCAAGGACCTCGCGATGGGCTTCCTGATGAACGTGGTCGACGACCTGCTCGAGCAACGTGGCGAGCGCCTGAACATCGTCCTCGCCACCACCGGTGACACCGGGCCGGCGGCGGCATGGGCGGCCGCGGGCAAGAAGCGCATCGACTGCTGGCCGCTCTATCCGCTGGGGATGATCTCCGACGCTCAGGCGCGACAGATGACCACCCTCGAGGCCGACAACGTCCATCCGGTGGCGGTCGAGGACTGTCGCGACGGGGGTGACGACCTCGACCTCGTCGTCGCGGACCTGTTCGGCGACGGGGACACGAGGCGCGAGCTGAAGCTCTCGAGCGTCAACTCGATCAACTGGTGCCGGGTGATGATGCAGGCCGTGCACTACTTCCATGCCTACTTCCGCACCGTGGAGGCGGTTGGTGACCCGATCGTGTTCTCGGTGCCGACCGGTGCGTTCGGCAACCTGTTCGGTGGCTACCTGGCGCGCGCCATGGGGCTCCCGGTGGCGCGCTTCGTGTGTGCGAACAACGTGAACGACGGTCTGCACACTGCCATCACGACCGGCAGCTTCCCCCGGCGGGATCTGGTGCAGACCCCATCGTCGGCCATCGACATCGTCGCGCCGTACAACTTCTGGCGGCTGCTCCACTGCGTCACGGGTGGTGACAGTGCACGCATCCGACGCTGGATGGACGACTTCACCGCCCGACGCGAGGCCCGCCTGGACGATACGACCAGTCGTTCCCTGCGCGACATCTTCGCTTCCGCGGCGATCGCCGACCAGACCACGCTCGACACCATGCGCTCGGTCCATTCCGAGAGCGGCTACCTGCTCGATCCGCACGGTGCGGTCGCGGTGGCGGCCGCGCGAGCAGTCGCCTCCGAGCTGCCGTCGGGCGTCCCGGTCGTGTGCCTTGCGACTGCCCACCCGGCCAAGTTCCCGGATGTCGTCGCCCGCGCGCTGGGCGGTGATCGCGGTCTGCCGGCGGCCGCGCGCCACCCCTCGATCGAGAACGCGCGCCACGCCTGCCAGCACCTGCGGCTCTGCAGCCTGGAGCACCTGCGGTCGGGTCTGGCGCAGGCGATGCGACGGCAGATCGTCCGGCGCACCGACGGCTAGGCGAGGTCTGCGAGACCGCGGCCCTTCCTGCGGTGCCCGACTCGTCTCGAGTCGGCCCGCCCCGAGCCGAGCGAAGGGTCGAAGGGATACACCGCCTTCGCGATCGCGTGCGTGATCGAAGCGTGCGGCAGGTGGCGCTTCGCCGGTGGGTGCTGGCGGCGAGCGGACGTTTCGAAGGGGGCGCCCGGCCCATGCTATCGTGCGCGCTGCTCGAGCTGTCGCCAGGGGAGCGCGAGGTGAGCATGTCCGCGCCGAATCGGGGCGCGAGCGCCGGTGGTCGCATCGGGCGCGCGCTCAACGCCGGGGTCGCCATCGGCATCATCGTGATGGCCTCGTTCGGCTACGCCTACGTCACCGAGGTTGCCGATCCGCGGGCGGAGCCGATTCTCGGCCCGGAGGCGGTGATGGTCTTGCGGGTGCTCGGGTACGCGGTGGCCGGTGCCGCGCTGCTGTTCCTGCCGCGCCTGCGCGAGCGTGTGTTCCGCCCCCTCGCGGTCGGCGCGAGCGAGACCGAGGCGCTGCAGGCGTACGTGCGGACCGCGTCGCTCACCGTGGGCATCGCCGACGTGCCGGCGGTGATCGGGCTGGTCCTCGCGGTGGTCGGCGGCGACCGCTACGACCCGATCGGCCTCGGGGTCGTCTCCCTGGTGGTGCTCGGGATGCACTTCCCCCGTTACGACGAATGGCTGGCCGCGGCTCGCCGCGGTCGGTAGGGCGGCGCGGTCGCGGAGCGCCCGAGCCCCGGCGCTGCCCGGCGGTCCGGCGCCACGCCTGGCCCGGCTCGGGTCGGACGTTCGGGTCGGCAAGCTCGCGGTCGCCCGGTCGTATCCGGTTTCCAGGCTCGATCCAGGCGCCAGGGAAGGACGTCGGGTATATCATCGCGGCGCCATGGGCCGTCGACTCCATCGCCCGCCGTTCCCCATCGATGCGGTCGCATCAATCCTGTTCGGTCTCGCGTTGGTCGTCGGGGCGGTGTTCCTGACGTACGTACTCGGCGCGGACTTGCTGCGCTGGGTCGATGCCCGGGGTTGGCGACCTCTCGTGTGTGAGGTCGTCGCGGCCGGTGGCGCGTCGGGCGAGTTTCGCTATTCGTACGTCCTGGATGGCAGTCTGCACTTCGGGTCGGCGGTCGACATCGCCGACGGGGAGGAGGCACGGCAGCTTCGCGCCGGCGCGCAGGTCGGGCAGCGCCTCGAGTGTTGGGCCGACCCGCTGGGCGACGGTGGCACCTTGCTCGATCGCGGCTATCCGGGCTGGTGGTGGCTCCCGGCAGTGTGGCTCGTCTCGATCGGGTTGCTCGTGCCGGCACTGCGCGGAATCCGTGGACTCCGGGAATGGGTCGCCTTCCGGCCCGAGCGCCCGTCGAGCTGGGCTGCGTGGCGCCGCTCGCTATGGGTAGGGTGGGCGTGGGTCGCCACGCTGATCGGCGGAGCCTTGATGGTGGCCGGTCTGGCCGCGCTCAAGGTCCTCACGCTCGACCCATGGCTCGCATGGTGGAGCGCTCGTGACTGGCCGGCGGTTGCCTGCGTGATGGTCGAGGGGCCGGTGCGGTACTCGCGCGGCGGAGGGTTCCCCATCCGCGGTGGCTACGTCATGGACGCCGCCTTCGCCTATCAGTTCGGCGGAACCGGCCACGTCACCCGGACCCATTCCCCCTGGCATGCGGGTGTGGTCGACTGGCTGTTGCCGCCGCCGCGCCGCCTCTCCCAGGGTAGGTGGATCGAGCGCTCGCCGCAGTGGGCGTTGGGGTCGAGTCACACCTGCTTCGTCTCGCCGACTCAGCCGGAGCGCGCATTCGCGCACCGGCGCTGGTGGAACGGTTGGTTCGCCCTCGGTGCGGCGGGGCCTGTCGCGTTTCTCCTCGGCCTGGCGGTGGTCGCCGCCCGCCCCCGCTACGCGGAGGACGGTGACTAGCCCGCCGTCGCGCGACGCGGGCCGGCAGGCGGTTGAACAACTCGGTTCTTCGGCAGCCTGCACCCGACACAGGGCTTGCCCTGAGCGCGCTTGCCCCGAGTCCGTCGAAGGGTCGAAGGGACGTGCCGGCCTGGACCTGCTAGGGCACCAGCACACCGATGCGATATCGGGGTAGCAGCGTGTCGGCGTAGGGCGAGTGCGGTCGGCCCCTGGTCTTGGTGCGATAGGCCTCGCTGGCCTCCTTGCCGCACCAGGCGAGCATCAGGGCCGGGCTGGCGGGGTGCACCGGCAGATACGTCGTGAAGTCGTAGACGATCCCGCCGATCGCCATCCAACAGTCCTCTTGCGTCGCGTGCCTCGCCACCTCCGCGAGGCCGTAGGTCTCGTCCCTCGGCGACGGGTCGGCCACGGGCGGCGGCCGGTCGGGCGCCGCAACCCACAAGCCGCCGACGGCGAGCCAGAAGGCAAGCGTCGAGATGAGGAACAGGTTGCGCATCAGCGGAAGTCGAAGAGCTCGAAGTGAATGGAATCCCTCGGAGCTCCGTGGCACTCGAGCTCGAGCAACAGCGTGTCGAGCATCGGTCGCGGTCCGCAGATTCGGATCTCGCGCTCGGCGAGCCGGTCGACCTGGGAGAGGAGCGCCGCGAAATCCGGGTTGCTCTCGCCCGTGGCCAGGGTGATCAGGCGAAAGCCGGCCGCCGCGTCGGCGTGGGCATGGAGCTCGTCCCGGAACAGCGCATCGCGCTGCCGCCGGTAGACGTAGACGAGCACCGAATCCTCGGGCAGCGGTCGTGCGCGGATGGCCGCCATGAACGGCGTGATGCCGATGCCGCCGGCGACCCAGAGCTGGGGCCTTGTCATGCCTTCGGGTAGGAAGTTGCCGAACGGTCCCTGGAGGCGTACCGGCGTGCCCGGGGCGAGATGCTGGAGTCGGCTCGTGCACGGGCCGAGCGCCTTGATCGCGAGCTCCAAGGTGCCGTCAGCACCGACGCGGCTCACGGTGAACGGGTGAAACTCCCCGCAGCCGCGGTACCGGGGACCCTCGCCGAACGCCGCGAGCACGAATTGCCCGGCCTCTACGGCGAGCGGGGTGCTGGCGGGACGCATCGTGGCCTCGACCGTGTCGATCGATGCGGGCTCGACGGCCGCGACGACATAGGGATGGGCGTCGAGACCGAGCTCGCCGACCACGAAGCGGGCGACGAGAGCGGTGATGCAGAGAAGCGTCAGCACCGCGAGAACCACCGTCGTGCCGGCGGCGGCGTGGGCGTGTGCGATGCCGGCCGCGATCCCGATTGCGAGCAACGCATGCAGACCTCGCCACACGCGATAGCGAAGCCTCAGCGCGAAGGTGGACGCGAGGCCGAGCATGAGCAGCAAGAGCGAGGCCCAGCCGAGGCGGGTCGCTCCATCGGCGCGACCGGGTGACAGCGCAGCCCAGGCGGACCCGGGGTCGAGGCCCGACTCGAACGCGAGGGCGAGCGGGTGGACGAGCACGAGGACGTAGGCGAGGGTGCCGCTGCGATGGTGCCAGCGGTACATGGCCTCGATCCCGCCGAGCCAACCGGTGATGCGGGGCTCGCGAACCATCAGCAGCAGACTGGTGGCGAGGAGGCCCATCCCGACCCAGGCGCAAGCCACCGAGAGGCGACGGCCGATAGCGACCGTCTCCGGCCAGGTCACGAGGGCACAGGTTCCGACGCAGACGACTCCCAGCGCCGGCGCGCGGAGGTGGGCGGGAAAGGGGGGCAGCCGCTTCATCGAAGCCGCATCCGTGAAAGGGTCACGCCGACGCGAGGCGCGCGGGCTCGCAGCGATCCTAGGCGTGCTCCACGAGGAGGCGTTGACGCGCATCAAGGTCGCTCGACCGGAGGCGGTGTCGCTCGGGCGATGGTGGACGGCTGCACGCGCTACTCGCCGGTCCCAGGGATCCCCACGCTGCGCGAGGCGATCTGCGCGAAGCTTCGCGAGGACGGCGGTCTCGCGATCGCTGCCGACGAGGTCATCGTCACCGCCGGCTGAAAGCAGGCCATCAACGGTGCGATGGCCGCAATCCTCGACCCGGGGAGGCGAGGTCGGCGTCGCGCGCCCGTTGCGGCTCGGCTACCCGGTCCTCGTCGGCATGCTCGACGGCCTGCCAGGGTCGAGGCTTGCTCGGAGCGTCGAGGGGTAGGGGAGGTAGGCCCGAGCCGTCATCGAATCGCAGCACTGCGGTCACTCGTCGATCACCTTCTGACGGCACCTTCTCGCTCCGGGGCCATGTCCCCGTGTCGCGAGGAGGAAGTGACCCATGCGATTTCGAACCGTACTGATCGGCCTCACCACTGCGCTTACCCTGCTGGCCGGCGCGGTCCCCGCCGCCGACCGCCCGACCGTGACGGTGGCGGTCAACGACCTGCCCGACACCCTCGACCCCGCCGAAGGGCTCGGCAACGTCCACGTGCGCGTCGTGTACTCGATGTTCGACTCACCGATCCGCCGCGACTTCCTCGCCGACGGCTCGGGACGCGCGTCGAAGCTCGTACCCGGGCTCGCCGAGTCCTGGCGGCGTGTGGACGATCGCACGGTGGAGCTCAACCTGCGCCGGGGAGTGAAGTTCCACAACGGCGACGAGATGACCGCCGACGACGTGATCTTCACGTTCAGCAACGCACGGGTTCTCGGCGAGACACCGGTGGCCGCCACCGCGAAGCGTTTCTGGTCGACGCTGAGCCACGTCGAGAAGGTCGACCGCTACCGGGTACGGGTGGTCAGCCGCCTTCCAGACGTGATGCTCGAGCAACGCCTGGCCGGGTACGCGAGCTGGATCGTCAACGCGCGGGAGTACCTGCTGAAGGGCAAGGAGCACTTCATGCGCCACCCCGTCGGCACCGGGCCGTACAAGCTGGCCGAATGGGTCGACGGTGAGCACATCGAGCTGGTCGCCCACGACGACTACTTCGGCGGCAAGCCGACTGCGAAGGCGATTCGGTTCGTGGTCGTCCCCGAGGTCTCGGCACGCATCGCCGGGTTGGTGAGTGGGGAGTACGACATCGCGGTGAACATCCCACCAGACCAGGTGCCGGTGATCGCGCGCTACGAGGACCTCGCGCTCGAGCAGATCGTGCTCGACAACACCCATGTGCTGGTCTTCTTCCCCGAGAAGCCGATCTTGCAGGACAAGCGGGTCCGCCAGGCGCTCTCACTCGCGATCGACCGCGACCTGCTGCGCAAGGCGCTGTGGGAGGACCGCAACTACACCCCGAACTCCCATCAGCTTCCGTCCTACGAGATGTACATGGCCGACTATCCGGGCTTCAGGTACGACCCCGCCCGTGCGAAGGCGCTACTCGCGGAGGCGGGGTACCAGGGCGAGGAGATCGTCTATCGGCTGCCCCTGAACTACTACCTCCTCAGTCTCGAGGCCGCGCAGGCGATGCAGCAGATGTGGGCGGCGGTCGGGCTCGACGTGAAGATCGAGCCCCGCGAGAACTGGAATCAGACGCTCGAGGAGGGTGTCGATATTCGACCCTGGTCGAATACCCACCGCATGCCCGACCCACTCGGCTCGTTGGTGCCGCAGTGGGGGCCGAACGGACCGGTCCAACGCAACAAGAAGTTTCCCCAGCGCGAGTGGAAGGCGCCGGAAGCGTTCAACGTCGCGTTGCGCGCCATCGAGACCGAGACCGACCCCGCGCGGCGCCAGGCCGCTTATCGCCAGGCGCTGGACGTGTGGATGGACGAGGTTCCGGGAACCATGCTCTACAACCCACTCGAGACCTACGCCCGACGCAAGGCGGTCGTGTGGAAGCCGTACTCGCTCTACTACATGGACTTCCGCCCCGAGAACCTGCGTTTCGAGTGAGCGAGGTGGAAGGGACCATGATCGCCGAGCCGACAGTCGGGCGCCTGGCATCGCGCACGGTGCGCTCGTGGACGGCTGATGCCACCACCGCACCCGCCGACGCGGTGCTCGAGGTGGCGGACCTCGTCCTCGAGATCGACACCGACCGCGGCCCGATACGGCCGGTCTGCGGTGTAAGCCTCACGGTTCCTGCCGGGTCCACCCTCGGTCTGGTCGGCGAGAGCGGCTGCGGCAAGACCCTCACCTGCCTTGCCGCGGCCGACCTGTTGCCGTCCAACGTGCGCGCGGTGCGTGGCGAGATCCGGCTGCTCGACATGCGCCGCGCGCTCGACACCGGTGCGCGGTGTGCCGATGACGACCGGCGCCGCCTGGCGTGGCGCCGCCGCCTCGCGATGGTGTTCCAGAATCCGCTCGCCGCGCTCAACCCGGTGCGCACCGTCGGCTGGCAGGTCATGGAGGCGTTCCGAGTGCGCACCGGTGCGAGCCGTCGAGCAGCCCGCATCGAGGCTCTCGGCCTACTCGAGCGCGTCGGAATCCCGGATCCACGGTCACGGATGCGGGCCTATCCGCACGAGCTCTCCGGTGGTATGAGTCAGCGGGTCATGATCGCCATGGCTCTGGCCGGGAATCCGCGGTTGCTGATTGCCGACGAGGCGACCACCGCGCTCGACGTCACCGTGCAGGCACAGATTGTCGACCTGATGCGCGAGCTCCAAGCGGAGCTCGACACCGCGGTGCTCTTCGTCACTCACGATCTCGGCCTGGTCGCCGAGGTGGCTGACACCGTCGCGGTGATGTACGCCGGCACCGTGGTCGAGACCGGCCCCACCCGCGTGGTATTCGATCGGCCCGCCCATCCCTACACCGCCGGGCTGCTGCGCTGCGCGCCGCGGCTCGATCGCGACGTCGTTCGCCTCGACCCGATCGATGGCTCGGTGCCGGCTCCGACGGCCGAGCGCCAGGGCTGCGCATTCGCGCCTCGCTGCCCGCGGGCGAGCGCACGGTGCACGACGAGCGCCGTGTCGCGCCAAGCGCGCGGCTCCGCCCACGTCGTGGCCTGCCATCACCCGATGCCCACATGACGGGCGCAACCCCTCTGGTCGAGCTGCGTTTCGTGTCGCGGACCTTCGCCGGCCCGCGTCGCGGGCTGCTCGGTCGGGTCGGCCGGGTGAGCGCGGTCGAGGACGTCAGCCTCGCCATCGCCCCGGGTGAAACCGTCGGTCTCGTCGGCGAGAGCGGGTGCGGCAAGTCGACCCTCGGACGGATCGCCCTCGGCATGACGCGAGTCGACAGCGGCCGGGTCGTCTTCGACGGACGCGACGTCACCCATACGACTGGCGATGCCTGGCGTGCGCTGCGCCGCCAGATGCAGCTCGTGTTCCAGGACAGCCTCGGCTCACTGGATCCGCGTCTGCCGGTGATGCTGCAGGTGCGTGAGGTGTTGGACATCCACGGTGTGGGGACTCTGGCCGAGCGCGCCGGCACGGTGATCGACATGCTCGCCCGTGTCGGACTGACCCCTGCGCTCGCCGAGCGCTATCCGCACCAGCTGTCGGGCGGACAGCAGCAACGCGTCGCCATCGCACGCGCCCTGATCGCGGGACCGCGCTTCCTCGTCTGCGACGAGCCGGTGTCCGCGCTCGACGTCTCGGTGCAGGCGCAGATCGTCAACCTGCTGATGGACTTGCAGCGCAGTCTCCGGCTTGGCTACCTGTTCATCTCGCACGACCTCGCGGTGGTAAGGCACGTCGCCACCTGGATCGCAGTCATGTACTCGGGGCGGGTGGTGGAGCTCGCTCCGAGCCGCACGCTGATCGAGGCGCCGGCTCATCCGTACACGCGCGCGCTGATCGCGTCGGTGCCGAAGGCGCGGCGGCGCGCCGACGATGGTGGCGCGCGGTCGACGGCGATCATCGGCGAGCCCCCGAGCCCTCTGCGGCCACCGCCGGGCTGCCGTTTCCATCCGCGGTGCCCGCGCGCGAGCACTCGATGTCGCGAGGAGGTTCCGGCGTTGACGCCGATCCGCGCCTCGCATCTCGTTGCCTGTCATCACGCCGGCGCACTCGCATGATTCTTCGAGTCACCGCCATCAAGCTCTTCCGTGGCCTGCTGACGCTCTTGCTGGTGGTGACCTTCGTGTTCGTCGTCCTTCGCCTCACCGGCGACCCGGCCGAGCAGCTGCTACCGGACGACGTCGACCCGCTGGTGCTCGAGCACTACCGAAGCGTCTGGGGCCTCGACCGCCCAATGCACGAGCAGTACCTGCGCTATCTCGCCTCGCTCGCGAGAGGGGATCTCGGAGTCTCGTTTCGCAACGCGCTACCGGCGAGCGAGCTGATTGCGTTGCGGATTCCAAAGACCCTCGAGCTCGGCATCACCACATTCTTGGTCGCTGTCGGGCTCGGAGTACCGCTCGGGATCTTCGCGGCTCTGCACCGCGACGCCTGGCTCGACCGGTTCACGATGAGCTTCGCGGTGCTGGGTTTCAGCCTGCCGAACTTCTTTCTCGGCATCGTGCTGATTCTCGGCTTCTCGCTCCACGCCCGCTGGCTGCCGAGCTCGGGCCATGGAACCTGGCAGCACATGGTGATGCCGGTCCTGACCCTCGCCACCTCGTTCGCAGGCGCCATCGCGCGCTTCACCCGCTCCTCGATGCTGGACGTCCTCGGTCGCGACTACCTGCGCACCGCGCGCTCGCAGGGTGCCACTCGCCGCCGGCAGGTGCTCTTGCATGCGCTCCCGAACGCCGCGATCCCGATCGTGACCATCGTCGGCTTCAGCATCGGCGGGATGATCGGGGGCGCGGTGGTGACCGAGAACGTCTTCGCCTGGCCCGGGGTGGGGCGACTGCTCACGAATGCAGTCGCCGATCGTGACCTCGCGGTGGTGCAGGCGATCGTGATGCTCGTCGCCGCGACCATGGTGACGGCCAACCTCCTGGTCGACATTGCCTACGCGTGGCTCGACCCGCGGGTCCGCGTCGGTCGGGGGGAGGGCGGGAGATGAGCGACGTCGGCGCGACGGGAGCGGCCGAGGCGCTGGCGCCACCGGTATCGACGCCGCGCTCCGGTGCATCGGCCTGGTGGCGTCGCCTGCAGGCGATGCCGCCGTCAGTCCGTGGTGCGGCGCTGATTCTCGTGGTCGCGGTCGTGGTTGCTGCCGGTGCCCGGTGGATGGCTCCGTTCTCCTATCAGGAGACCGATCTCCTCCACCGGCTCCAGGTGCCACTCGACGTCGAGGCGGTCGCCGCCGGTCACTGGCTCGGTACCGACAAGCTCGGCCGCGACGTGCTGAGTCGCTTGCTGGTGGCGACCCAGGTGAGCGTCGCGCTGGCGCTGCTCGGGACGGTAATCGGTGCCGTGCTCGGCACCGCGCTCGGCATCCTCGCCGCGCACCGCGGCGGCTGGGTCGACGAGCTGGTGATGATGATGGTCGACTGGCAGGCGGCAATGCCGTTTCTCA
This sequence comes from Ectothiorhodospiraceae bacterium, assembly GCA_024234875.1. Lineage (GTDB taxonomy): Bacteria > Pseudomonadota > Gammaproteobacteria > HK1 > HK1 > JACKNM01. Next base: position 145,799 of record JACKNM010000015.1, read on the forward strand.
TCATCGCGCTGGCGATGCTCGCCTTCCTCGGCAACAGTCTTGCACTGTTCGTGTTGCTGATGGGGATCTTCGGGTGGGAGACCTACGCCCGGCTCGCGCGCGGGCTCTTGCTGTCGGCGCGTGAGCACGGTTACGCGGTCGCGGTACGCTCACTCGGAGCGAGCCCGCAGCGGCTCTACCTGCGCCATCTGTTGCCCAATGTGATGAGCCCGCTGGTGGTGCAGCTCTCGCTCAACTTTCCGCAGACCATACTGCTCGAGACCTCGCTCAGCTTCCTGGGGCTCGGCATCCAGCCGCCACTCACCAGCCTCGGCCAGATGCTGGGGGAGGGGCGCGACTTCCTCCTGACCGCCTGGTGGCTCGCGGTATTGCCGGGGTCGGTGATCTTCGCCACCACGCTGTCGATGAGCATCCTCGGTGACTGGTTGCGTGCCCGGCTCGACCCGACTCAACGTCCAGGCTAGTCGCCGGGGTCACCGGGTGTGCGAGACTCCGACGCCGTCGCTGGCCAGGCGCTACACGCGCTACCGCACCGACCGAGAGTGCGCATCGAGAGATCGGACACTCGTCCACGTCCGCCCCGACCGGAGGTCCAATGAACGTCCTGCTCATCGTCGTCGACCAGTGGCGGGGCGACACGCTCGCCCACCTCGGCCATCCCTGCGTTCGCACGCCGAACGTGTCACGCCTCGCCGCCCGCGGCGTGACGTTCACCGGTCACTACTGCCAGGGGGTACCGTGCGCCCCTGCGCGCGCCTCGTTGCTCACCGGAACCTATCCGATGACCCACCGTGTGGTGCGCAACGGTACGCCGCTCGACGCCCGCCTCGCCACCCTCGCGAGCGTCACCCGAGCCGCGGGGCTCGACCCGGCTCTCACCGGCTACACCACCACTGCGCCGGATCCCCGCGAGACGACCGCCGACGACCCACGCTACGAGACCCACGGTGACATCATGGACGGCTGGCGTCAGGTGCGACCGTTCGCCCCGGCAAAGCGACCGTACTTCGGATGGCTCTCCGGCCAGGGCTACGACGTTCCCGAGCCGCCCGAGCAGGCGTGGAACCCCCAACGCCCGGGTCAGGTCGCGAGCGACGGCCCGCTCGACCTGCCGTTGCCGATCGCGCCGGAGCACACCGACACCGCGTGGTTCACCGACGGCGCCCTCGAGCACATCCGCGCCCATGCCGGACGGCCCTGGTTTCTGCACTACGGTGTCTACCGCCCACATCCACCATTCGTCGCCGCCGCGCCCTATCTCGCGCATTACCCGTGGCGCGCGATGCCGGCGCCGGTACGCGCCGCCACCCCGGCGGCGGAGGGCGCCCAGCATCCGCTGCTCGCGCACTACCTCGGGCGCATCGACCAGTCCAAGTTCTTCGAGAACCGCCACGGTCCGGTGGCTGCGATGGGCGAGGACGAGGTACGCCAGACGCGGGCCCAGTACTACGCGCTGGTGACCGAGGTCGACCATCACATCGGGCGGGTGCTCGATCTGCTCGAGCGCAGCGGCGAGGCCGAGCGCACGCTCGTCGTCTTCACCAGCGACCATGCCGAGCAGCTCGGCAATCACTGGATGCTCGGCAAGCAGGGATACTTCCGCGACAGCTACCACATCCCGCTGATCGTGGTCGACCCGCGTCCCGATGCCGACGCCACCCGCGGTCGGGTCGTCGACGCGTTCACCGAGTCCGTCGACGTCATGCCGACCATCCTGGAGTGGCTGGGGCTCGAGGCACCACGCCAGTGCGACGGCGTGAGCCTCTTGCCCTGGCTGCACGGTGGCGCGCCCGAGCAATGGCGCCGAGGCGTGTTCTACGAGTTCGATTTCCGCGAGGTGATGGACCCGGTGGTTGAATCATCGCTCGGGGTCGACCTCGACGCATGTGGGGTGTCGATCTGGCAGGAGAGACGCTTCAAGCACGTCCACTTCACCGGTCTTCCCCCGCTGTTGTTCGACCTGGCAGCGGACCCGCACGAGCTGCACGACCTCGCCGGTAGCCCTGCACACCGCGACCCCCTGCTCGCGATCACCCAGCGCCACCTCTCCCACCGGATGGCCCATGCCAACCGCACGCTGACCGGCTACTGCGCCGGCGATGGGTTGCACCATCGTGGCGCCAGGGACGACGTTCCGCGCCGACTCGGCCAGCCGGCAGTGCACTCGCGACGGAGATGAGCGGGGACCACGCGGCGTGGCGGCTTGGAGCCGTCCGGCCGTTCGGGGTCGGACCGACCTATCTCCTTGAACCGTTGAGAGTTCGGTGCAGGCAGTGAGACCTGGCGAGCCTCGCCGGGCTCGTCCGCCCGGCGTCATCCGACCGCGCCGACGAAGGGTGACGTCGCCGCCCAGATCCCACGGACTCGTGGCATTCCGACGGCGCGAGCGGTAGTCGCGAGGATGGCGGGTCGGACGGGGTTTCGCCCGCCGCCAGCCATGCTCATTCGGTCGCTGTCTTGATCAGCGTCTTGCCGAAGTTGCCGCCCTTCAGCATGTCCAGGAAGGCTTGTGGAGCGTTCTCGATGCCTTCGGTAATCGACTCGCGGTACTTGACCCGGCCGTCGCGGATGTAGCCCGAGACCTCTTCCAGAAAGGCCGGGAAGCGGTCGTAGTGGTCGGTGATGATGAAGCCCCGGACAGAAAGGCGCTGGGTCAGGATGGTCCGCCACAGGCGCGGCAGCCGGTCCGGCCCCTCGGCCCCGCCGAGGCCCATGCCACCCAGGTTGTACTGCGAGATCATTCCACAGACCGGGATGCGGCCCCAGACGTTCATCAGCGGCATCACGCCGTCGAGCGTCTTGCCGGCCACGTTCTCGAAATAGACGTCGACCCCGTCCGGGCACTGCGCCGCCAGCGCGTCGGTCATCGCCTTGCCGTCGGCCTGAGCGTGGTGGTCGATGCAGGCGTCGAGGCCGAGCTCCTCGACCGCGAACGCGCACTTCTCGGCGCCGCCGGCGACACCCACGACTCGGCAGCCGTAGATCTTCCCGAGCTGGCCGACGAGCGAGCCCACCGCACCGGTGGCGGCGCCGACGACGATGGTCTCGCCCTTCTTCGGGCGGCCGTGGTCCAGCAGGCCGACATAGGCGGTGATCCCGGGCATCCCCAGGATGCCGATGGCGGTCTGGATCGGCGCGAGCGACGGGTCGATCTTGCGCACACCCTGACCTGACGCGGCCGCATGGGTGCACCAGCCGAACCGGCTCTCGACGATGTCGCCGACGGTGAACTTCGGGTTGTCGCTGGCGATGATCTCGGCGACGCACCCGGCTTCCATCTTGCCACCGACGGGCACGGCGGCGGCGTAGGACTTCGACTCGTCCATCCGGCCCCGCATGTACGGGTCGAGCGATTGCCACAGGACACGCACGACGATGCCCCCGGCTGGCAGGTCCGGGATCGGCTTCTCCTCGATCCGGAAATCGCTCAGCTTCGGCGCTCCCTGGGGCCGTGCGGCCAGCACCACCTCTTTCATCATCGTGCTCATCGCATCCTCCTGTACGGTCGCTGGCATCACACCTGTCCGGGGAACTGGCGCTCGCAAACTCGACATCAAGCGGTGGGGCAGCCTGCCGCGCCCTGCGCGCTCCGCCCACGGGCACCGCGCCATTCTGCCACTCTGGGGTCGGACCAACCTATCTTGCTGTTTGCAAAGGGGTCGCGAGCGGCCGGAGTGACTCGGCGGCTCGGGATGGCGAGGCGAGACGCGTGCGTGGCCCGGGCGGCTGCCCGAAATCGATCAGCGCGCAGAAGGAGTTTGCTCTTGATCGATGGTTCGAGTCGGTCAGACCCCGCTTCTACACCGGGAAAGCGGGGGTTCGAGCCTGACGGTCGGGCAGAGGTTCCTCGGCGAGTCGCCGTCTGCCGCCGCGCGGGCTTCCCTAGTGCCGGCCGCGGCGTCGTGCCGCCGTGCCGCCGAGCGCGAGCAGGCCGGTCAGCATCAGCGCCAGAGATGCCGGCAAGGGCACCTCGCTCGACGGGAAGCTCGGGATCGACAGCGTGATGGTGTCATTCGGAAGCGTGTAGACGTAGTTGCCGGTGGTCAGGCCGAGCGACGCCATGGTCGCGTTGGCGAAAGTGAACGACCCCGCCAGCGCATCGCCCGAGACATAGCCCTGCTGCACGTTGAACGCCAACCCGGGCCCGTTGACGTTGAGAATGTCGCCCGTTCGCAAGCCGGTCGCGGTGAGGCCGCCAGTACCGAAGGCTGGCGCTGTCAGGAGGCCCGTGTAACGGTCGTAGTCGCCGAAGAACGTACCGAAATTGCCGAACTGCGGATTGATCTGGGAGACCGAGCAGCAGCTGAACGTCGGCCCACTCAGACCCGTCAGGTCGAGACTACCGCTGAAGCTGAAGACGACGTCGGGCCCACTCTGGCTGGCATTGAAGATGACTGCTGCGTGCGACGGCGCGGCGCCGACGAAGATGGTGAGCGCAGCGGCGAAACCGACGACTGACCTGAACATCCCCATGTCTCGACTCCCTTCGAAATTGCCGGGACTCCCCGGCGTCCCACAGCCCGAAGATTGGATCGACGCGAGAGTAGACCGGATTTCGGCGCCAGGCACAACCCGGGCGGGGCACCCGGCGGCGAAGGGGCGCCATCGCCGGACCGCTGGTGGCGCTCGACATGCGCGACCTCGACCTCGGGGACCTCACGCTCATCGCTTGCACCGCCTGGGACGAGCCGGTGTTCTCGAACCTCGTCGGCTACGTGGAGCGTGGCGAGACACGCCCCCTGCTCGCGAGGGCCTTTCCGCTGGAGCGTATCGCCGATGCGCAGCGTGAGTTGCTGGCCAAGCTCCATGTCGGCAACCTGGTGCCGATTCCGCCGCCGGGCTGGCGGGCGCGCGAGTCGGCAGCTCGACCGCCGCGCGCGAAGATGCGTCGGTGGTCGGGTTCTCCCCGGACGCGGCAGCGAGTCGATGCCGCGGTCTAGAGGCAGCTCCCGGCCTTGACCGCCAGCACCAGGTTCGCGGATGCCCACCGGCCGGAGTCGTCGTCCGACCGGCCGGACTCGGCGCCGGCGAGAACGAGCAGGTTGCCGCCCGGCGCGACCAGGAAGGAGACGGTCTCGTCCGGCAGGGTCAGCGACAGGGTGTTCACGCCGGTCATCGACCAGGTGAACGCAATCGAGCCGAGCGGATCGCCGATGTCCTTGATGCCGCCGAGGCTCGTCACCACCTCGCCGACCTCGCTCCTGGTGAAGGTCAGGGTGCCGCTGGTGTCGGTCGAGAAGGTGGCGACGGCCTCGACCAGGCCACCGTTGACCCCGATCCAGCTACCGGTCCCACTCGCGTCGGACGCACCGAATCCGGTCTCGAGGCTGAACACACAGTAGGTGGAGCCGGAGACGATCGTGGTCGACGTCGCCGCCGACTCGAGCGCCGCGATGCGGGCCGCGTTGTCGTTGATGGCCGCGACGAGCGCGGCGAAGTTCGCGTTCACCTCGGCGGCGAGGGCGGGGGTTCCGGCCTGAAAGGACGTGATCGCGCCCGCATCGACCTCGCCTGCCACGGCGGAGGACGTCGTCAATCCGAGTCCGAGCGCCACTGCGACGGTCGCGGTCCGCATCGCCGTCCCGAGCCGCGGTGAGATTGGCGGCATCGCGCGAGGCCGGCAAATACGAAACGTGCTGCTTGCGGTCATGGTCACTACTCCATCATCGATTCGATCACGATCACCGCCGCCGCCTCGTTCAACAGCGGGTCACGCCCGGCTTCGATCTCCGCGCCGTCGCGCGCGCCGTCCCCATCGGTGTCCGGGTCGAGTGGATCGAGGCCGGCGTCGATCTCGAAGCCGTCGGACAGACCGTCGGCGTCGGAGTCCGGGTTCAATGGGTCGGTTCCCGCGCTCGCCTCGGCGGTGTCCTCGACCCCGTCTCCGTCGTCGTCGGCGTCGCAGGCGTCACCCGCGCCGTCCGCGTCGGTATCGGTCTGGTCCGCGTTCGGGTGCGCCGGGCAGTTGTCCCGCGCATCCTCGATGCCGTCACCGTCGGCATCGACCACCGTCTCGACATACCAGACATCGGAGTCCCAGACGAGCTCGCCCCAGAGGCTCGCGGCACCACAGGCGGACGCCACGGTCACCAGACCGACCGCGACCAGTGCGCGCGCGACGATGCGACGGACTACGGACAACGGCCAACCTCCTCGAAACGGCAGTGCCGGACCATAGCAGCCCCTGTCCCCGCCTCCGGCTCCCTCCCGCTCGGACTGCGCCCCAAACCGTGAACCCCGTCACACGAACGCGGCGCTCGTGCTCGGGCGCGGCGTCGAGGCGCCCGGGCGCGCTGGCTTCGCGACTGATCCGTCGTATTCCGTCGCGGTGTCGCCCTCGGACTCAGTCCGGCCTCGGCCAGCAACGGTGCAGGCTGTCGATGACGTAAGGGTGGGCGTGGTGACGACCGCCCGAGGCCGCATGCCCGTCACGGAGGTGAGGATGGTCGGCCGGCAGGTCGTCGTGGCGGTGGGGCAGAACCTCCCGGTCGTCGCGCGGCCACAGCCACAGCCCGACGCCGATCCCGATCGCGGCCGGAATGGCGAGGATCAGGAGCGTCGCGCCGAGGCTCGTGTTGGCGCCGAGCCATCCGGCCAGCGGATAGGTGAACAGCCAGCACGCATGCGACAGCGCGAACTGCGCCGCGAACACCGAGGGGCGATCACCCTCGCGCGCCGAGCGCCGGAGCAGCCGCCCGGAAGGGGTCAGGATTGCGGAGTAGCCGAGCCCGAGGGCCAGCCAGCCGGCGAGAAGCACCCCCCATCCCAGGCCGGCGGTGAGCGCGACCAGTCCGACGGCGACGAGCGTCGCCAGCATCAGGGTCGCGCCACCGACCATCACCGCGCGGTCGGTCCGCGCCTCGAGAAGCCGCGGCAGCGTCAGCGCCGCGACGATGGAGCCCGCGCCGAACACGGCGTTGGCCAACGCCACCTCGCTCTCCGCGCCGCCGAACGTCCCGCGCACGATGACCACCGTGTTCACGATGACCATCGCGCCGGCCGCCGCGGCGGTCAGGTTGAGCGCGAGCAACCCCCGCAACCGCGGTGTCACGAGGTAGATGCGCAGGCCCTGGGTCATCCGGGCGTACACGCCCTGGTCCGACTCGGTGCGGGCGCCTGCTGGTAGCCGGCTCAGCATCACCGCGGCTGCCGACGCGAGGAATCCGAGCGAGGTTCCGGCGAACAACCAGTGGAAGCTCACCAGGACCAGCGCGGCCGCGGCGAGCGTCGGGCTGAGCAGGCTCTCGAGGTCGTAGGCGAGCCGCGACAGCGTAAGCGCCCTGGTGTAGCTGTCCTCGTCCGGCAGGACGTCCGGGATGGCGGCCTGGAAGATCGGCGTGAACGCGGCCGAGGCGCATTGGAGCACGAAGATGAGGACATAGATCTGCCAGACCTGGTCGACGAAGGGAAAGGCGAGCACGACGGCGGCGCGGACCAGATCGAGGGCGATGAGGGTCGGGCGCCGCGGGAATCGTTGGGCGAACGCGCTGGCGATCGGCGCGACGACCACGTTCGTGATCATGCGCACTGCCAGTGCGGTCCCGAGCACCAGACCGGCATCTCCGCCGGCGAGATCGAAGGCGAGCAGGGCGAGGCCGACGGTCGCGAGACCCGCACCCAGGAGCGAGAGCACCTGCGCGGTGAACAGGCGCCGATACACGGGGTTGGCGAGTGGTGCGAGGATGCTATCGGTCACTGACAGGCTCCAGGCCAGGGGGCGGTGCGGGCACCCCGGCGGTCGCACCAGCCGGTGGTCTACAGGTAACGGGAGATCTCCCGGAGCTCGACGTAGCGGCGGTGGAGCTCGGACGACGCAGCGTCGTCGGCCGCCAGACAACCCTCGATGTGGTCCTGGACGTAGACGCGCTTCGCTCCGCCGATCGCGTTGTAGACGGCCTGGAGCTGCTGCGCGACCTCGAGGCAGGGCCGGCCCTCCTCGATCATCGCGATGGTCTTGCGCAGGTGACCACAGGCCCGACTGAGGCGTCGGACGACCGCGGTGTGCGATGGGTGATCGTGTGCCATGTGCTCCTCACGTCGAGTTCGTGGACGGCAGGATATCCCCCCCGGGGGGATATCTGCCAGAGGAGGATGGGCGCGGACCGGTCGAGAACCGTCGTCATCAGCCAGGACCGGGCGACGCTTCCGACACCCGATCGCGACGCTGTCGTCGGTGGCGCGTCGGGTGCGTCGGGCGGGCACCGGTAGGCCGGGGACGGGCTCCGCTGGCAGGCGGTGTCCCCTCGGAGAATGGCGTCTGTGAAACGGCACTTGGCAGGCGTTGGCGCGCGAAACTGCACCTGGGCACGGAGGCCGTGTCCACGGGCGGGGGTGGCACCCCGTCCCTACGGGGGCGCGCAGACTCCGGCACGGCTGTCCGCTCGCGACCGACACACCGGCCCGCGCGGACCGCACCCCGGTCGAAGGTCGGGGCTCGATCGCATCCCGCGCCGTCGGCGCAGGCCGCGATGACGGCGGCAGATGCGATGTCGCCGGGCGATGCCTCGGTGAGCTCGCGCTCGACGATCTCGGTCGCGCGTGCCGATTGCTCTGGATGGTCCTGGGACAGGTAGCGGTCGCGACCGCGAAGGGGATCGCGGCTGGCGAGCGCGGTCTCGCTCGACCCCGACGACGCCGACCCGCCCTACGCGCTCGGCTTCCTGCACTACGCCAGCGGGGCCACGGCGCGCTCGCTCGAGCGCATGCGCCAGTGCGTCGAGCTCGACCGCAACCACGCGCCCGCGTACTTCTTCTAAGGGCTCGGGCTCATCCCGCTCGGGCGCACGTCCTGCTCGGCGACGCCGCCGCCGCGATCGAGGCGGCGCGAGAGGGGATCGCGACGAACGCGCCACCCACACAACCACGCGGTCATCTCGAGCGCACTCGCGCACCTCGTCCGCGTGGACGAGGCGCGGGCGGCGTCAGCGGGGGGCGGAACAGCCAGCGTGGCGTCTGAGTCAAGCTCGACCGCTTCGAGCGCATCAAGCTCGGCCGGTTGCCGCACAGGAACTCGGGCCGGGCGCGGACGCCGGGGCTGGAGGTGGCGCAGGATGCGGACCGCAGGCCGCTACCCTCGCGCCGTGGTCCGGCCCACGGAACTCTGGGCGCGGGCCGACCTGAAGGCGAGATGCGGGGTCGGTCGGCGGACCACGGGCGCCTGAGCGTGACCATTGCGTCGCACACCGGCCCTGAACATAATCCGGCGCGGTGCGCCTGCAGGTCGTGGCGACTCGTGCCGGGTGCGCCAGGTTACCGCCCATGCCGGAGACGACGGGATGCGCGTACGCCACTGTGTCGGGTTCCCTCCACCGTATCGCACTCGTTCGCCCTTTTCGGCGCCGCCTCGGTTCGCGGCATGGCCCGCTGCGGTGGTGGCCGTGGCCGGCATCGGGCTCGTGCTCGGCGTGCTCTTCAGCTCGCGAGTGCTCGCCTCCGCCGACTCGCTCGCACTCGTCGAGCAGGGCGCCCGCGCCATGGAAGCGCGCGAGTTCGAGACCGCGCTGCAGCATTTCGATTCGGCCACGAGAACCGATCCCGGCGACGCTCAGGCGCACTTCTTCGCCGGCGCCGCGCTGAACCGGCTGGGGCGGTCGGCCGAGGCGCTCGCGCGATTCGAGCGCGTTCTGTTGCTTTCTCGGCTCACTGGCCTCGCCGCGCCGCATCCGGAGCTCGACTTCGAACGCGGTTTCGCGCTGGTGCGCGAGCAGCGCCATGCCGAGGCGCTGGCTGTCCTCGAGCGGTACGAGCGCGATCATCCAGGTCGGGGGCAGACCGCGGAGCTGACGGGGCGCGCCCTGATCGGGCTCGGGCGGTACGACGAAGCGGGCGTGTTGCTCGAGCGTGCGATCGAGCGCGACCCGGCGCTCGCGCCGACGGTGCAGCTCGCAAGGGCCGCGATCGCGAGCGCCCGTGGCGACGTCGCGTTGGCGACGCGGGCGCTCGCCGAGATGCCGCGGTCGGGCCCTGTCGGCCGCCACGTCGAGGACGCGATGGCCCGCGCGCCGCGCACGGACAGCTTGCGGCGTGGCGGCGCGGCGAGTGTCGCGGTGGGGCGCAACTCCGACGCGATCACCATCCTCGGAGACGAGCGCGTGGGCGTTTCCGGCAGGCAGGCTTCTGATGGTTTCGTTCGCGCTGGTCTGAGTGGCTATCTCGCCTGGCGACCGCAGCGTTGGTCCGTCGTCGCCTCCGCGTCGCTACAGACCGACGACTACTTCGACGCCAGCCAGATCGATCAAATCGACCTCGGTGGCAGTGTGTCGGTGGACCGTCTCGTCGGCGATCGCTACTCGATCGGCATGTCTCTGAGCGACCGCCACACCTGGGTGGACGGCTCGCGCTACCTGGACCAGCTCAGCATCGGACCACAGGTTGGGGTGCGTCTGGGAGAGAGCGTCGCGCTCGCGTTCGAGTACCGGCATCGGCGCGACGCATACCGCGACACCCCGGTCCTGCCGCAACTCGACCGCGATGCGAGCGTCCACCAACTGGGGCCGAGGCTCGATTTCCGGTTGAACGCGGGCAAGCTCCGGTTACAGCTCGGCTCGTCCTACGCGGCCATCGACGCCGACGGCGACGACTTCGACGCCGGTGCCCTCGGCGTGAACGTCCTGGTCAGCAACGAGTTCACCTCGCGACTTCGCGGGCGGATCTATCTCTCGGCCGAGCACCGTAGATTCTCCGATCCCAACAGTCTCACCGGCCTCTCCAGCAAGCGCCGTGACCGAACCTATTACGTTCAGGCCTACGCGCAGTACGCGCTCGCCCCGGCGCTGGGTCTCCCGGGTGAGACGAGCGTGTTCGCTCAGATCGACCGGAGTCGTCGCGTCTCCAACATCGACTTCTACGACTACGACCAGACCCTGTTCACGATGGGACTGCTGGTGGAGTTCTGATCGAGCGGAGGTGGTGCGCGGGCGTCACCCGCGCCGTCGCTGGCGCCTTGTCGCCGCGCCGGAGCCGACCGCCGGGGGCGCCCGCGCAGCGGGTGCGTGCGACGAGGAGTGACTGCCGATGGTGCCTGTCCCGCAACGTCTCGATGGTCGCCGCGACTGCCGACGGACGAGTCACGGGGGGTGGTCGACGCTGGCCGGGCTATTGGTGACGGCGTCGGGTCTGCTCGGGGCGCTCACGCCGCACCCCGCGCTGGCCCAGGTCGGCTGCCAGCATCTCGGCAACACCGTGCAGTGCCCGGCCGGCGTCAGCGACGGCGCGTTCAGCCTGAACTTCGTGAACGGCGGGCTGAGCATCCTCTGGTCGGACAACGCGATCACCTTGACGGCCGGTTGTTGCGACCTGTTCCTTCCTCCCGTGCTCGATCGCCCGATCGGCGGGGTGCCCGAGCTTGCCAACCGCGACGTGCCGCTGTTGCCGCTCGCGCCAGCCGGAGCCGAATCGCCGGCCGACGGGCTCCTCGGCCCCATCGGGTCCGGTGCGTTCCTGGTGGTGCCCTACGACGGCACGTTCACCAACCACCCCGCGGCGAACGGCCCGATCGACTTCTCGCAGGGGCCGTACACGCTCGCCTGCTTCGATGGTGGCGCGGGAGGTCGTTGCGGTTTCGACGGCGACCGTGATGACACGCGCCAGGCCACGCAACGGACCGCCGAGGCAGAGCGCCTCGAGCAGGCCACCAACGCGGTGGCCGCGGCCGAGCGCGAGCGCGACCGCCAGCTGGCCGCGATACAGACGCAACTCGCGGAGGCGGAGCACCGCCTCGCCTACCACGAGGGCCAGCTGGCGATCTTCGAGGCGAATCTCGCGTCGCATCGCAGGGACGAGAGCGTGCTCGAGACGGTGAGCGTGTGGCTCGGCGGCGATGCGCGCGCGACCCGGCTCGAGATCCGAATCGCCGCGGCGCGGAGCCTGGTCGAGGAGGCGGCGCGCGACGTCGCAGCCTATCGCTCGGCGCTGCGCAACACCCTCGCCAATTTCGAGTCGCTGCTGCATCGCCTGCGGCTCGCGGTGATCCTCGCGCAGACCGAGACCCGTGAGCGCGAGCAAGCGCGCCGTTACCAGACTCTGGTCGAGCTCAACCAGGAGTTCCATACCCGTCGGCTCGGTTTCGTCGCCGGCTACGAGAGCTTCGAGCGGATGCTGGCCGACCTCGACACCCAGATCGCGCAGTCGCGTGCGAGCGGTTTCGAGGACGCCGCACGGATCTTCGCCGAGCGTCGCGCCAAGGTCGTCGAGGCGCTCGAGCTCTGGATGGCGTTCCAGCAGAACTTCATCGCCGCTGCCGGGCTCGATCTGCATCGCGCCTACCAGGTCAACGCGAACGAGGCGGTCGGGCCGCGCGACTTCCAGCAACTCGTATCCCAGGTGCTGGCCCACGGCGGCACCATCGAAAGCACTCTCGAGCAGGTCGACCAGGCGCGGGTCGACGCCACCGCGCGCAGCGCCGCCCGCATCGCGGCCGGAGCGCCCGACAACGTCGACCACGCCAACATCTTCGACAACCCGCTCGACGCCGACGCATGGGCCGCGTTCGCAACCGACTACCGCGAGACATTCCGCGACTACCTGCGCGACCCCGGTCTGTTCTTCAGTCGCTATCTCGCCTATGCGCGCGGTGTGGGTCTCGCGATCAAGGACGGCGTGCTGGACCTCGTGGTGCTCGGCTGGGAGATCGTCGACACCGGCCTCGAGGCCACCCAGCGCGCTTACAACGTCTACACCGGGGACAGCCTGAACATCGTCGGCGACGAGAACCTCGCGACCCTGGAGCGGGTGGGGAGTGCCGCGAGCGAGCTGGACAGCGAGGCCATCTATGTCGGTACGCAGAGCTTCCTCGGCTGGTTGGACCGGCGCTATGCACGTGCCGCGGCGACCGGGGAGAGGGGCCTCGAGTCCGTGCTCCAGGACACCGGATACGTGGTCACCACCGTCCTCGGTGGCGAGGAGATCGCCTTCAGAGCGGTCGCCGCCGGAGCACGCGGGGTGCGCATCGTACGCCTTGGTCGCGTGGTCAATCGGACCGGGGACGGCGTTACCGTCGCGCGCGCGGCGGAGAACGTGGCCGAGGCCACCGTCGATGCGAGCCGTGCCGCCCGCGCCGGAAACGCGGCCGAGGAGGGGGTGGGTGCGGCCGCGGTCGCGGGACGGGCGAACGCCGCGTCGCCACCGCTTCGAGTGCCGGACATCGATCCACGCCGCGTGGGGATGACCGAGCTACCTGACGGGCGGGTGCTGCTCGAGGCGGACGGCCACCGGCTGCTGCTGACGCCGCGGGAGCTCCTCGGCGAGGGGTCGACGTCCATCGTCTACTCCAATCCCGACTTCCCCGACGTGGTGATCAAGATCACCAAGCCCGGCAGCGGGTCCGCGCTCGACGATTTCGGTTACAACGTCATCAAGACCCTGGACTCGACCAAGGTCGAGATCCCGACCATTCATCGGCGCATGAACGTGGATGCGCCTGGCTCGGGGTTCGACGGCGGCGTGGTCACCATCGTCGAGCGCGGGCCGACCGGGTTCAAGGACAGCCCCTTTCGCGCCGCCGACGAGGTGCTCACCGACGGTCAGCGCGCTGCATACGAGGCTGGCATCCGCGAGCTGAACGACAACGGCTACGTCCTGCTCGACAACCACCACGGCAACTGGGACTTGCGCCCGCTCGATCCGAGCAATCCGAATGCCGACCGGTGGGTACTGGTGGTGATCGACCCCGGTGGTCTGGTGCCGGTGAAGAACCTCGACCCGGGCTCGGCCACCGCCTTGCAACGCGCCATCGACGCGCCCCCGCCGGAGCTACTGGCCAGGATTGGGGATCTACAGTGGGTGGTCAACAACCGTGGCCTGGAGCAGTTCAAGGGGCGTGGGGTGTTCCACGAGTATCTCGCCGAGAACTTCGACGGCGTGGTCGACTGGGTCAGCTACAACGCAGCGACGGGCGGGGAGTTCAGCACCCTCGGCAGGGGCTGGTCGGACAACTTCGGCGCGGTGGCACCCGACGGCTGGATTCCGTTCAATCCGCGCAACGGTATCGCCTATCCCCAACTCGGCTCGCCCGCTCCCGTGGCACCTGCCGGCCTCGCTTCCGCGGCCACCCCGAGTGGCGCTGGTCTGGGGTCGCTCGATGAGGCGATGCACCTCGATGACCCGGACATCGGCGCGATGAGCGACCAGGAGTTCGCCAACTACCTCCACCGCACCGATCCCGCCTACTGGACGCCGGAGCGGATCGCCGAGTACATCGACGCGACCCCGGAGCCAATCCGCTTCGCCGACGATGCGCCGAGCACCGCCTCCGCTACCACGCCCACCGCTTCCACGAGCGCAGCGCTCGGGCGTGCCGCGGCGCGGTCCGGCCTCCGCGCCACGCGGCGCGCTGGAGAGCGGGAGGACCGTTCCGGTTCCGGGCCGATCGCGGGCCTGGGCGGCGCGGTCGTGGATGCCGATGCCCGCGCCGCCGGGGTGCCCTCGGTGATGTCATCGGGAAGATAACGTCGCCTGCGCGCGCCTACCCGCCCCCTACGCTGCTTACGCTCGTCGTGGCACGAGGGCGGCGGAGCGCTCGCAGGAGCGTCGGCTGGCATGGCCTCACGGTTTCCGAGGCCTTTTGGGGTCGGACCAACCTATCTCACTGATCTGTGTCGGTTTTGTGTAGGCGGCGAGTCGTGGCGAGGCCTGTCTTGCTCGCGCCGCCCGTCACCGAATCTGTCGAATCTCGAGCCCAAGCTCGAGTCGGCTCCACTCGCGGTCCGCGGTGAGCACCTGAGCTGCCCGCTCCATCGCCAGCGCGAGGCACGCGGGATGGCTCGGCTCGACGCTCCGCGATCAACTCTTCGGCGAGGCTCGCCTCGCGGGGAATGTGAGCGAACCGGGCCTGTAGACGGCGGACGAGGGCCTCGCGCCGCTCGATGACGATGCTGTCGCCGTCCTGGCGGACCACCAAGCCGGCCGCCGCGTTTCAGATCCAACGCCTTGCGCAGGTGGGCTGGAATCATGTGCATTCCGGGCCTGTGATGCGCCCCGCCGAACCGGTCAGATGGATACCAGGTTCTTCTGGCCAGCGCCCGTCACCGCCGCCAGCGGAACCGACCGGTCGAGGGTAATCAGCCTTCCCCCCGGTGCACCGCGAGGGCCAGTAGACAAACGTCGGTCGGCTGGCGGGAGCCGAGGATGTGCCACCAGTCCACGCATCCGCTGTCGAGCAGGCTCAGATCGTCCGCCCAGAAGGTGTGCCACCGCGTCGCAGCCGCTTCCGCGAGGCGGGCGGCGATGGTGGCAGGTGGCTGCGAGCCTGGATAGGCCGGCTGGGACAGGATGCGGATGCACCCGTTCTGGGTCAGCGGGCACGATGCCCAACCCTGCTCGATGTTGGCCTCCAGCCAGGCGCGGGCACTTGCGTGATGAACGTGTGCCGCATCCAGCAGCGCGATCAGCACGTTCACGTCGAGCAGCGCCGGCATCAAATGCCTTCCTCCGCTCGCAAGCGCTCCACGGTCTCATCGCTGACCAGTCGCCTCCCCGCCCGGAGCGGGCGGAAGCCGAAGAAGGACTTCGGCTCGGGCGCCTCCGGCATCTCCGCATCAGCCTGCGTCAATGCGCGCTTGGCGAGCTCCGAGATGACCGCACCCGCGGTGGTGCGCCGGCGCCGAGCGATTTCCTTCGCCGCGTTCAGGACTTCATCGTCGATATCGAGGGTCGTGCGCATCCCGTAGACCTGCCGGAGCGTGTGATGCGGTGACGCTATGGCATCAGATGTCCGCCAGCAAGACGCTCTCGAACGCCGTTGACATTCGGTGGTTGCAGACGTGCAGCGCGCAGCGCGGCCGCCCTGCGAGCCGAACCCCTCGATCGGTGGCTCAGCCGGTCCGAGAACCTACGCAACACCGATCAGGATTCCCCGACTCCTCCCCGGCACCGCCCGGTACAACGCCGCACCGGACGTGACGGCCCGGGAGGCCGCGCGCGAGACCCGGCCGACCGAGGAGAGCGGAGATGGAATCGACTGGCGCGCCGACGACGGCCGAGCTGCTGATTCGGCAGTTCGCACCGGCTGTCCTGCTCACCCTGAAGCAGGTGAGCCTGGTGACCGGTCAGGCCGAGCAGACGCTTCGCAACCTCATCAGCCAGGGTCGGACGACGCTTCCGACGCGAAAGGTCGGCGGCAAGCGGGTCGTCCACGTGCTCGACCTGGCGGCGTGGCTGGACGCGCAGCCGGTGGCGGCGGTCGAGCCGCCTCATCCGCCGGTCCGTCGTCGGCCCGGGCGACCGACGAAGCTCGAGCAGCGCCGGGGCCGATAACCGATGGCGGGCATCGTCCGGGTCAAGCATCGACGCGCACCGTACGTGGTCATCGACCGGCGGGCGCTCGAGGACCCGCGGCTCGGCTGGGCCGCGCGCGGCCTGCTCGGCTACCTGCTCGCCAAGCCGGACGACTGGCAGCTCCGGGTCAGCGACCTGTGCCGTCGGGGCGACCTCGGGCGTGACGGGGTGCATCGGCTGCTGAAGCAGCTCCAGGGCGCCGGCTATCTCCAGCGCGAGCAGGTTCGCGATGCACGCGGCCGCGTCGTCGGGGTCGACTACACCGTGGTCGAGGTGCCGACGACGGCCGCGCCGGCCCGGCCAGGTCCGTCATTTCCGGATCCGGCCGAGCCGTCTCCGGCCACCCCGAAGCCGGTCGCGCCGGCCTCGGCGCCACCGGCTTCGGCCAGACCGCCACTACCAAGTAACCAGATCACCAAGGATCCAGTAGACCGAGTAACCACCACCACCGAACCGGAGGCGTGCGCGGATTCGCACCGTCCGATGGATCGCCCAGGTGGTCGTGGACCTCTTGTCGATCGTGAAGGCGCCGAGCCTGCCGCAGCGCAGGGCCCCGCGCCGTGCCGCCCCGGGGCGTCGCCCGAGTCCCGCACGCTCCACCACCCGACTGGCTTCTCCGGCGCGGAGCGCGCCGAGGCCGAGCGCAAGCTCGCAGCCGTCGACGTCGAGCTGGCGCAGCGGATCCTCGACGAGCTCGCCGGGAGGCTCGCGGCCGGTCGCATCCGCGAGACCCCGCTCGGCTACCTGCGGGCGTTGATCGACCGGGCACGCGACGGGCGGTTCACGCCGGAGGCGGGACTCTCGGTTGCCGCAGCCCGCGACCGGCGCCGGCAGGCGGAGGCGGCGGTCGCGCGCGCCGCGAGCACCGTCGACCTGCCGGCGGTCGATCCCGAGCACCCGATCGCGAAGCGAGTGGCTCGCATTCGCGAGCGCATCGCCGCGCGTCGTTCCCCATCGGAGCAGGAGCCATGACCGGGCAGGCCCCAGGTGTCGACGGCTTGCGCCAGCGCGGCGTCGCGGGACAGGGCCGGTGGGTTGCGCCACCTCCCCGGACGTCTGGCGCGACGCCGTCACCCGCCGCGCGTCCGGCGCGTCGGGCGGGCGCGGGCGGGCCCGCGCTCCGTGAGGCTCTCGCCCCACCGAGCGCGGGCCGGTCTGGCGCGCGATCGCGGTCGATCGACGCAGTGGGGTTGGCGCAACGGGCCGACGCATCGGGCAGGTGCAACGGTCGATGAGCGAGCCGGGCGACCTCGCGCGCGAGCTCGACGCCACGCGACGGCTCCGTGCCATCGCCCGGCGCCGAGGGCGCGCACGTTCACGCCTCGACCGACTGCGCGCCGAGATCGAGGCACTGGCGGGCGAGGGCGCCAGTACCCACGACATCGCGCTGTGGCTGCGAAAGTTCCGGCGCATCCGCGTGCATCCCACCACCGTCTGGCGGGCGCTGCGGCGCTGGCGCGCCGGGGCCGTCTGACCGTGCCGCGATTCGGCCAGGGCAAGCCGATGGACGTGCAGGCCCGCGCCGTGTTGCGGCAGTCGCTCAGCCTGACGAGCCGGCACGCGGCCAAGGCGGCCGCCGCCGTCCAGGGGAGCCGGACGACCGGCAAGATCCACAGCCTCGGGACGTTCGACAAGTACGTGTCGGCGCTCGAGCGGGCCGGGCTGTGGGCCCAGGAGGTGGTCGAGCTGCGGCACCTGCGCGACCTCACCCCCGAGCTCGCCCAGGCCTACCTCGCGGAGCGGGCGGAGTCCGGCATCGGCCAGAAGCAGCTCGACGCCGATCGCAACGCGCTCGAGTTCGTGACCGGCCGCGGAAGCCTCGTGCGCGAGCGCGCGCTGACCGCGCCCGAGACCCGAAGCCGCGCCTACACACCGGAGCAGATCCGTGCGGTCGCGGGCGCGCAGGATGCGCGCAACGCGCTCGCCACCGAGGTGGCCTGGCGCGCCGGCCTGCGCGCCCACGAGCTGCTGACGCTGCGGGCCCCCTCGGAGGCGACCGCCTCGACGCACCGGACCTGGAGCGCCGACCGGTTCGTCGGCCGCGAGGGCCAGCGCTACGTGGTGACTGGCAAGGGCGGACTGCGTCGCGAGGTGTCGATTCCGCGCGAGCTGGCGGCACGGCTCGAGGCGGTGCGGCTCGCGACGCCGGCGACCGTCGTCGACCGCGGCATCGTGTATCGGGCCGCGTACGACATCGGCGGCGGGAACGCCTGGAGCAAGTCCTTCGGCGCGGCGTCGGCGCGCACCCTCGGCTGGTCGAATGGCGCCCACGGTCTGCGGCACACCTACGCCCAGGAGCGGATGGCCGAGCTACAGGCCCGCGGGTTCGGGTACACGGCGGCGCGCGAGATCGTGAGCCAGGAGCTCGGGCACTTCCGCGGTGAGATCGTCGAGGTGTATCTGCGCTGAGCGTGCGCGTCGCGGCGCTGGTCGGCGACGGTGGCATCCGGCCCCCGCGCGATCGCCGTTGCCGACGGCGAGGCCCGGCCCCGGTTCACTGAGTGAACCACCTGGTTCACTGGATGCACCCCCCAGTTCACTCAGTGAACCGGGTGTTGACCGCGACAACACCCGGAGGCGCGCCCGAGCAGCATCGCCGCGCCGGCTGACAGGCGATGGCGGA
>JACKNM010000016.1 GCA_024234875.1 Ectothiorhodospiraceae bacterium
TTCACCATCGCCCCGTGTCGCGCGCGCGATCGCGATCTCACCATGCGCAACCTGGTGCGGGTCGAGGGCATGTCGCTGGAGGCGATGCGGGCCGGCATCGACTGGTCGTTCGAGAGTTTTCCCGAGTACATGGACCGGCTGCAGGCGCGCGGGGTGGGGCCGAACGTGGCGGCCTTCGTCGGCCATTCCTCGCTGCGCACCTATGTGATGGGCGAGGACGCGCCGCGGCGGGCGGCGCGCGCCGAGGAGGTGGCGGAGATGCGTCGCCTGGTGGTCGAGGCGATGGGCGCCGGGGCCATCGGTTTCGCGACCTCGACCTCGCCGTCGCACAACGGCGCCGGCGGCGAGCCGATGCCCTCGCGGCTCGCCGACGAGCACGAGATGCGCGCGCTGGTCGGCGCATTGGGTGAGGTCGGACGCGGGATCTTCATGCTGACCAAGGGCGGCGAGACCACGATTCCGTTCCTCGAGTCGTTGGCCGCGGACACCGGTCGGCCGGTGATGATCGCGGCGTTGCTGCACAACGCGACACGCCCGGAGGCGGTGTTCGACGACCTCGAGGCGATCGCGGCCGCCCAGGCGCGTGGACGCGCGTTGTGGGGGCAGGTCTCGTGCTGCCCACTGACGCTCGAGTTCACGCTGCGCGCGCCCTATCCACTGGAGGGCATCCGTTCCTGGGCGCCGGCGATGCGGGCCGAGGGCGAGGCACTGCGCGCGCTCTACGCCGATCCGGCGTTTCGCGCTGCGGTGCGCCGCGACCTCGAGGAGCCGATCGCGGTGCGCCTGTTCAACGGCGAGTGGCACAAGCTGCGCGTGGTCGAGGTCGCGCGCGAGGCGAATCGACATCTCGAGGGCAAGAGCCTGGCCGACATCGCCCGTGAGGCGGGGCGCGATCCGCTCGCGTGCATGCTCGATCTCGCGCTCGCCGAGGATCTCGACACCCTGTTCGTGGCCGAGCTGCTGAACTCCGACGAGGACGCGGTCGCCCGGCTCATCCGCCACCCCGCGAGCTCGGTGGCGCTGTCCGACGCCGGTGCCCACCTCACCTTCTTCTGCGACGCGGGCTTCGGGCTGCGCCTGCTCGGCTACTGGTCGCGCGACCGCGGGGTGCTTCCGCTCGAGGCCGCGGTGCACGCGCTCACCGCGGCCCCGGCCGACATCTTCGGCATCCGCGACCGCGGGCGACTGGTACCCGGCGCCTGGGCGGATCTGATGCTGTTCGACCCCGACACCGTCGACCGCGGCCCGAACCGCAGAGTCCACGACCTGCCCTCCGGGGCGGCGCGACTGGTGAACGACGCACGCGGCCTCGTCGGCGTGTGGGTCAACGGGGTGCGGGTCTGCGCGGACGGGCGCGCGGTTCCCGGCGCCGGCACGCCCGGGCAGCTGCTGCGCGGCTTCTCCACCTGACCCGGACCGCACGCGATGATCGAGATGCTGCACCGGCCCTCACGTGGGCGCGCGCGCCTGGCGGTACCCATGGTGCTGGTGCACGGTGGCTACATGGCGGCCTGGGTGTGGGACGAGCATCTGCTCCCTCACCTCGCCACCGCCGGCATCGACGCCTGGGCGCCGAGCCTGCGCGGGCACGGGGGGAGCGAGGGTCGAGACCGGCTCGACAGCTTCGACCTCGACGACTACGTGGCCGATCTCGGCTCGGTGGTCGCGCGGATGGAGGCGCCGCCACTGCTGGTCGGGCACTCGATGGGGGCGCTGGTGGTGCAGCGCTATCTCGCGGGCGGCGGGCGGGCCACCGCCGCGATGCTGCTCGCGCCGGTGCCTCCCTGGGGGCTCGGCGCACCGTCGATGGAGCTCGCCCTGCGCGATCCGCTGCTGTGGACCGAGGCTGCGTTCCTCCATGTCGGTGGCCCGCGCATGGCGAGCCTGCCGGTGCTGCGCCGCGCGCTGTTCGGGGCCGGTGTCGATCCGGTGCTCGCCCGGACCTACCTCTCGCGCCTGCAGCCCGAGTCGACGCTCGCGATCGCGCAGATGTGCGCCATGGCGCCACTCGGGTGGTCCCCCGGTGGCGCGGTGCCGGTGGCGGTGACCGGTGGGCGCGAGGACGGGCTGTTCTCGGTGGCGTCGCTGCGCGCCTGCGCGGCGTGGCACGGCGTGAGCGCGACGGTCCTCGACGGCTTGGGGCACGCGTTGATGCTCGAGCCCGGATGGCGCGGGTTGGCCGAGCACCTGGTGGAGTGGGCGCGGGCGTCGAGCTGAGCCACGGGCTGCGCGTGGGCGGCGCGCCAGGGCGTGGCTCGTCGCCGGCGGCGGGCCGGGCAACGCTCGCCTTCGAGCTGATAAGCTCGTCGCCGCGACGATGACGACAACGAGAGAACCACCACCGAAGGAGGCGCGATGACCGGCTCCGCGGACGCGACGACGGCGCTCGCCCACACTCCGTTACACGCCCTGCACGAGGAGCTCGGCGGGCGCATGGTCGCCTTCGCCGGCCACGCCCTGCCGGTGCAGTACCCGTCGGGGATCATGTCGGAGCACCGGCACACCCGTGATGCCTGCTCCCTGTTCGACGTGTCCCACATGGGGCAGCTTCGCCTGCCGGTGGCGGCGGCCGGCGCACTCGAGGCACTGGTGCCCACCGACGTGCTCGGCCTCGCCAGCGGGCGCCAGCGCTACACGTTCCTCACCACCGACGACGGCGGCATCCTCGACGACCTGATGGTCGCGCGCCTCGACGACGCGCTGATCATCGTCTGCAACGCCGCCAACAAGGCTGCGGACGTCGCCCACCTCGAGGCGCGCCTCGGCGCGGGAGCGGGCCTGCGCGTGCTCGACGACCGCGCGCTGCTCGCGCTGCAGGGACCGGGGGCGGAGACGGCGCTCGCCGCGCTCGCCCCGGGGGCGGCGGGAATGCGGTTCATGGACGTGGCGGAGCTCGACGTCGGCGGCCACACCTGCGTGGTGTCGCGCTCCGGCTATACCGGTGAGGACGGCTACGAGATCTCGGTCGCCGCCGACGCGGCGATCGCTCTCGCGCGTGCCCTGCTCGCCCGCGAGGGCGTGGCCCCGGCAGGGCTCGGCGCGCGCGACTCGTTGCGTCTGGAGGCGGGGCTCTGTCTCCACGGCCACGACATCGACACCACCACCTCGCCGGTCGAGGCCGGTCTCACCTGGGCCATTCCGCGGGTGCGACGCGCCGGCGGCGCGCGCGCCGGTGGCTTCGCCGGGTCGGAGGTGGTCCTCGGTCAGATTGCCGGCGGCACCAGTCGCCGACGGGTCGGAATCCGGCCCGCGGGCCGGGCCCCGGTGCGTGAGGGCGCGGTCGTGGTCGGGACCGACGGCGCCGAGATCGGCCGGGTGACCAGCGGCGGCTTCGGGCCGACGGTGCGCGCGCCGGTGGCGATGGGCTACGTCGCCGCCGACCACGCCGCCGACGGTAGCGAGCTCGGGGCGGTGGTGCGTGGGGAGACGTTGCCGGCGGTGGTGGCACCGCTGCCGTTCGTGGCCCACCGGTATCGCCGCTGAGGCACGATTGGCCGTCGCAGCGCGGCGTGCACTCGTGGCGGCTTTCCCCTAGGCTTCGTGGTTTCGGTGGCGGGGGCGCAGCGGCGTCACCCGCCTGGTCGGCAGCGGCATCAGGACACCCCCGGGGGGAGCAGATGAGCGAGTGCAAGTTCACCAAGGATCACGAGTGGATTCGCATGGAGGGTGACGAGATCGGGGTGGTCGGCATCACCGATTACGCCCAGGACCAGCTCGGTGAGCTGGTGTTCGTGAACCTGCCCGAGGTCGGGACCGAGTACGCCGCCGGGGCCGAGACCGCGGTCGTCGAGTCGGTCAAGGCGGCGGGTGAGGTCAAGGCACCGGTGACCGGCGTCGTGGTCGAGGTCAATGCCTCGCTCGCCGAGGAGCCCGAGAAGGTCAACAACGACCCGATGGGCGAGGGCTGGTTCCTCAAGATCCGCGTGAGCGATGCGGCGGAGCTCGACGGGCTGATGGACGAGAACGCGTACCAGGCCTACGTCGCCGATTTGTGAGCCGTGCGACGCCGTCGGGTGGCGTTCGCAGCAGAGGGTGAGGTCAGAGATGAGTGCGGTCAGACGCTCCCTCGCGGAGCTCGAGCAGGCAGACGGGTTCGTCGGGCGGCATCTGGGGCCGCGTGATCGCGACATCGCGCAGATGCTCGAGGTGCTGGGGCTGGACTCGCTCGACGCGCTGATCGAGCGCGCGGTGCCGTCGAGCATCCGTAGCACCGAGGCCCTCGAGCTGCCGGCGCCGCGCTCCGAGCGCGACACGCTGGCCGCGCTGAAGGCGCTGGCCGACCGCAACACCATCGCGGTGTCGATGCTCGGGATGGGCTACCACGGCACCGACACCCCGCCGGTGATCCTGCGCAACGTGCTCGAGAACCCGGGCTGGTACACCGCGTACACGCCGTACCAGGCCGAGGTGAGCCAGGGGCGTCTCGAGGCCCTGCTGAACTACCAGCAGATGGTGATGGACCTCACCGGTCTCGACATCGCCAACGCATCGCTGCTCGACGAGGCGACGGCGGCGGCGGAGGCGATGGCGATGTCGCGCCGGGTCTCGAAGGCCAGGGCGAACGCGTTCTTCGTCGACCGCGATTGTCATCCGCAGACCATCGCGGTGCTGCGAACGCGGGCCGAGCCGCTCGGGATCGACGTCGTGGTCGGCGACGTCGACACCGACCTCGATCCGGCGGCGGTCTTCGGGGCACTGGTGCAGTATCCGGCGTCGAGTGGCGAGGTGCGCGATCCGGCGCCGGTCGCCGAGCGGCTGCGCGCGAGCGGCGCCCTGCTCACCGTCGCCAGCGACCTGCTCGCGCTGTGCCTGCTCGAGCCGCCGGGGGCGCGCGGCGCCGACATCGTGATCGGCAGCGCGCAGCGCTTCGGCGTGCCGATGGGCTTCGGTGGTCCGCACGCCGCGTTCTTCGCCACCCGCGACGCGCACAAGCGATCGATGCCGGGACGCATCATCGGTGTCTCGGTCGACGCTTCCGGCCGCCCCGCGCTGCGCATGGCGCTGCAGACGCGCGAGCAGCACATCCGCCGCGAGAAGGCGACGAGCAACATCTGCACCGCCCAGGTGCTGCTCGCGAACATCGCCGGCTTCTATGCCGTCTACCACGGCCCGAACGGCCTGCGGCGGATCGCCTCGCGCGCGCATCGTCACGCCTGCATCCTCGCCGAGGGCCTGCGCCGGCTCGGCTTCGAGCCGCGAACCCGTCACTTCTTCGACACCGTGACCGTGCACGCCCCCGGGGCCGCGGCGGCGGTGGTGGCGCGCGCGGCCGCGCTCGGGGTGAACCTTCGCCTGGTGGACGCCGACCACGTCGGAATCGCTTGCGACGAGACCACGGTGAGCGCACACCTCGCGCTCGTGTGGCGCGCCTTCGCCGACGGCACCGGGGCGCTGCCGGACGCCGACGCCCTGGACCGCGAGGTGGAGGACCGCCTGCCCGCCGACCTGCGGCGCGGTGGCGAGTTCCTCACCCATCCGGTCTTCCACCGCCACCGCTCCGAGACCGAGATGCTGCGCTACCTCCGCCAGCTCCAGGCGAAGGACGTCGCTCTCGACCGGTCGATGATCCCGCTCGGCTCCTGCACCATGAAGCTCAACGCCACCACCGAGATGATTCCGGTGACGTGGCCGGGTTTCGGCGCCTTGCACCCGTTCGCGCCGCGCGAGCAGGCGCAGGGCTACGCCGAGCTGTTCGCGAACCTCGAGACCTGGCTCGCCGAGATCACCGGCTACGACGCGGTCTCGCTGCAGCCGAACGCCGGATCGCAGGGAGAGTACGCGGGGCTGCTCTGCATCCGCCGCTATCACGCGAGCCGCGGCGAGTCGAGCCGCGACGTCTGCCTCATCCCGGCGTCCGCGCACGGCACCAATCCGGCCAGCGCGCAGATGGCGGGGCTGCGCGTGGTGGTCGTCGCCTGCGACAGCCAGGGCAATGTCGACGTCGCGGATCTGCGCGCCAAGGCCGAGCAGCATCGTGACCGCCTCGCCGCGCTGATGATCACCTACCCCTCGACCCACGGCGTGTTCGAGGAGGCGGTGGGCGAGATCTGCGACATCGTCCACGCCTGCGGTGGGCAGGTGTACCTCGACGGCGCCAACCTCAATGCGATGGTCGGGGTGGCGCGGCCCGGGCGCATCGGCGCCGACGTCTCGCACATGAACCTGCACAAGACGTTCTGTATCCCGCATGGTGGCGGCGGCCCCGGAATGGGGCCGATCGGTGTCCGCGCCCACCTCACGCCGTTCCTGCCCGACCATCCGCTGGTCCCCGGCGTGAACCCCTCGGCCGCGCCCGACGGCACCATCGGCCCGGTCTCGGCCGCGCCCTGGGGATCGGCGAGCATCCTGCCGATCTCGTGGGCCTACATCGCGATGATGGGGGCCGACGGCCTGCGCCGCGCGACCGAGGTCGCGATCTTGAACGCCAACTACATCGCGCGACGGCTGGCACCCCACTACCCGGTGCTCTACAGCGGCAAGAACGGGTTGGTGGCGCACGAGTGCATCATCGATCTGCGCGGGATCAAGGCGTCGTGCGGGATCACCGTCGACGATGTCGCGAAGCGGCTGGTCGACTACGGCTTCCACGCACCGACGATGTCGTTCCCGGTGGCCGACACGCTGATGATCGAGCCGACCGAGAGCGAGCCACGCGCCGAGCTCGATCGCTTCTGCGATGCGATGATCGCGATTCGCGCCGAGATCGCGGCGGTGGAGGCCGGTGAGGTGGACGCCGCGGACAGCGTCCTGCGCCACGCGCCGCACACCCACCACCTGCTGCTCGGTGACTGGGACCGGCCCTATTCCCGGGAGCAGGCGTTCTTCCCGATGCCTGGCCAGCACCTCGACAAGTACTGGCCGCCCGTCGGTCGGGTCGACAACGCCTACGGTGACCGCAATCTCGTCTGCGCCTGCCCGCCGATGGAGGCCTATGGCGAGGCCGCGGACTGACCAGGCGACCTGCTCGGTCCGACGTCGCGCGCTGCGGCGCGCGGCACGCCACGGTGGAGTCGGCGTGACCGCTCGACTCCACGCGACACTCGCGCCCGCGCTACCGGACGGCGCGTGGCACGAAATCTGCTTGATACGGTCAGGCCGACCGCGCGACGCGCTCCGGGTGTGCAACGCCCGACCACCGTCGTCGTCGGCCGGCGTCGAGCACTGGAGGCACGTCTGATGGTGAGCGAGACCCTGGCCATCGTCCTCGCCGGCGACCGCGGCGAGGGCCTGGCGCCGTTGACGAATCGCCGCGCCAAGGCGGCCGTCCCGTTCGGCGGCGAGTACCGCCTCATCGACTTCCCGCTGACCAACTGCCTGCGCTCGGGGTTGCGACACGTGCTGGTGACGACGGAGAACAAGTCGCATCCGCTGCTGCGTCACTTGCGCGACGGTTGGAGCATCTTCAACCCGGCGCTCGGAGAGTACGTGATGCCGGTGCCGGCGGAGTCGACCGGTGACGGCGCGGGTCGGCACGGGGCGACCGAGGCACTGCGGCAGTGCCGCGACATGGTCGCGCGCAGTGACGCGCGCACCGTGCTGGTGCTGCCGGGGCATCACGTCTACCGGATGGACTACGCGGCACTGGTCGAGTACCACGACGAGCACGGGTTCGACCTCACCATCGGTTGCCTGGAGGCCTCGCGCCATCGTCTGGACGGTTTCCAGACGGTGGTGGTCGGCGACGATGGGCGGGTGACCACGTTGTCGCCGCCGGACTCGGCGCCGGCGGGTCGCGAGCTGCTCTCGATGCGGGTCTACGCCTTCGCGCGCGAGACCTTGCTCGACGCCCTGGCGAGCGCGACCGGCGGTGACCTGGATCTGGAGCTCGTCCCGGGCATCGTCGGCGCCCACCGGGTGGGCGCGTACCGTTTCGGCGGCCGCGCGGGCCGGGTGTCACAGGACCGGTTCTTCAGCCCTGTCGACACCGTCGACGAGTACTTCGCCGCCAACATGGCACTGCTCGAGCCGGTGCCGCCGCTCGATCTGTACCAGGACTCGTGGACCATCTGGAGCTCGACCGGCAAGCATCCCCCGGCGCGCACGGTGTCGAGCGCGTCCGGCAACGAGGGCATCTTCGTCAACTCCATCGTCTCCAACGGCACCGTGATCACCGGCGGCGTGGTGAGCCGTAGCGTGCTCTGCCCGCAGGTCCGGGTGCAGGACTCGGCCTCGGTGGAGGAGTCGATCCTGTTCGACGGCGTGGTGGTCGGCGAAGGGGCGCAGCTGCGGCGCTGCATCGTCGACAAGCAGGTCGTGATCGAGCGCGGCGACCGGATCGGTTTCGACGCCCGCGAGGATGCGCGTCGCTTCCACGTCACCGACACCGGGATCGTGGTGGTGCCGGCGGCCTGAGAGTCGCCGCCGGGGTGCGCAAGCTGCGGCAGTCACTTCAGCAGCTTGCGCACCCCGGCGGCGGCGGTGACGCGGCCGTCGCCTCGATAGGCCTCGTGGTTGCGCTCGACCTCGTTGAGTCGATAGAGGTAGTTGACCATCAGCGAGGCCGATTGCTCGATGCCCTTCGGGGAGGTGTCGGCGAGCCAGTTCAGACGCTCGATGCGCGCACCGTTGGTCAGATGGAAGTGCGCCACCCGGTCGCGGGCGCGGGCGCCGTGGCGTGCCTCGACGAGGTAACGCGCGCAGGCGCGCATCAGCGGCTCGCGCAGCGCCTCGGCCCGCGCCTCGTCCTCCCACCAGGCCGCGCTCGCGAGCGCGCGGCGCAGATCGCTGGTCTCGAACGCCGCCTCGAGCGACCTCGCCTCCGACTCGGCGACCAGATCGGCGTCGGCGGCGTCGATTCGCTCGTCGAGCCAGTCCCGGAAGCCGGGGACCGGTGACAGGGTGGCGAAGCGCTTGAGGTTCGGGAGCTGGCGCGCGAGGTCGTCGGCCACGCGCTTGATCAGGAAGCTGCCGAAGCTGACGCCGGCGAGACCCGCCTGGCAGTTCGAGATCGAGTAGAAGATCGCGCTGTCCGCATCCTCCGAATCACCGAGCGGCGCCCGCTCGTCGAGCAACGCCTGGACGTTGTCCGCCATTCCGGTCACCAGGGCCACCTGCACGAAGATGAGGGGCTCCTCGGGCATGTTGGGATGGAAGAACGCGTAGCAGCGTCGATCACCCTCCAGGCGATGCTTCAGGTCGTCCCAGGAGCGGAAGGCGTGGACCGCCTCGTACTCGATGAGCTTCTCGAGCAGGGCTGCCGGGGTGCGCCAGGTGATGCGCTCGAGAGTCAGGAACCCGACGTCGAACCACGAGGTGAGCAGGGCACGGAGATCGGTCTCGAGCGCGCGCAGGCCGGGGTCGTCCCCGACCTGGGAGAGCAGCTCCGCGCGGAGGTCGACCAGAAACTTCACCCCCTGGCGCAGGCCGTTGAACTGGCCGAGCAAGCGCACCCGCGGCGCCACCAGGACCTCGCGCAGTCGCCGGCGCGCGGTGGCGCGGGCGCGCTCGTCGACCGCCTCGCGGTAGGCCGCGATCGCCTCGTCGAGCGCGTCGGGCGCGGTGTCGTACTCGCGCGCCAGGATGTCGAGGAAACGGCGCCGGCCGGTGGCGTCGAGAACCAGGTAGGTCTCGCCGAGCTCGGCGGCCCGGGTGCGCGCCGAGACCTCGCCGCCCTGGCCGCGCAGGCAGGCGTCGATCTGCTGGCGCAGGCGATCCGCGTCGTCCTCGGGCAGGTCGGCCTGGACGCCGTCCTTCAACGGTCCACGCGCACCGCCGGCGCGACGCAACGCGCGGCGCATGCCTCGCAGCGTGCGGTTCAGGAATCCTGCCTGCGGCTCACTCACCCGTGCCTCCCCCGCGCGCCGGCCGGCGCGCTCGTCGGTGCACCACCGGGTATCGGCCGCGCCGATGAAAGGCGCAGCCGTGGCGGTGGTGCGCTGGTCTCGACCTCGGCCGTCAGCGGTGCTGCCAGCGCGGCTCGCGCTTCTCGAGGAAAGCGCGCATGCCCTCCTTCTGGTCGGCGAGTCCGAAGGCGGCCTGGAACAGCCGCCGCTCGTGCAGGCAGCCCTCGGCCAGCGTGGTCTCGAAGGCGCGGTCCACCGCCTCCTTGACCAGCAAGGTGGCCGGCAGCGACATCGAGGCGATGGTGGTGGCGGCCTCCAGGACCTCCGCCTCCAGCCGGTCGAGCGGGACCACCCGACTCACCAGACCGGCCTGCACGGCCTCCTCGGCATCCATCAGGCGCGCGGTGAGGCACATGTCCATCGCACGCGCCTTGCCCACGGCGCGGGCGAGGCGCTGGGTGCCGCCGAAGCCGGGGAGGACGCCGAGCTTGATCTCCGGCTGGCCGAACTTGGCGTTGTCGGCGGCCACGATGAAGTCACACATCATCGCCAGCTCGCAGCCGCCGCCGAGGGCATAACCGGCCACCGCCGCAATCAGCGGCTTGCGCCGTTGGCCGAGCTTCGCCGCGTCACCCGAGAGGTGCTCCTCGACCATCATCTCGGCCGGGGTGCGCTCGGCCATCTCGGAGATGTCGGCACCGGCGGCGAACGCGCGCTCGTTGCCGGTGAGGACGATGCAGCCGACGGTGTCGTCGCTCTCCAGCGCGTCCAGCGCCGCGCGCAGCTCGCGCAAGAGCTCGATGTTCAGCGCGTTCAGGACCTTCGGTCGGTTGAGCCGAACGAGGGCGACGCGGCCGTGCCGCTCGACGTGAATATTGACGTAGATCATTGCCGTGCGGTCTCCTTGGAGGTCTTCTCGGTGCGCCGGACGCACCGGGCGCACCAGCCTGGGGCGTGATGTTGCGTCGCACAAACGTCCTGTTATGATGCCGCGACCGAGGCGGCCTGACCAGGGGGAGGAGAACGATGGGCGGGCGGTACGAGGAAACCCACCGACGGTCGATCGCGGATCCAGAGGGGTTCTGGGCCGAGGCGGCCGAGGCCATTCACTGGAATCGCCGCTGGGACCGGGTGCTCGACGACTCCGGCAAGCCGTTCTACCGCTGGTTCACCGGGGGCGAGCTCAACACCTGCTACAACGCGCTCGACTACCACGTCGAGCGCGGCCGTGCCGACCAGGCCGCTCTCGTCTACGACAGCCCCGTCACCTCGACCAGGCGGACCTACACCTACCGCGAGCTCCGCGACGAGACGGCACGATTCGCCGGTGCGCTCGCCGCCGCCGGTGTCGGCAAGGGCGACCGCGTGATCGTCTACATGCCGATGGTGCCCGAGGCGGCGATCGCGATGCTCGCCTGCGCGCGCCTCGGCGCCATCCACTCGGTGGTGTTCGGAGGATTCGCCGCCAACGAGCTGGCGGTGCGCATCGACGACGCGAAGCCGAAGGTCATCGTCTCCGCCTCGTGCGGGATCGAGCCCGGGCGCATCGTCCAGTACAAGCCGCTCCTCGACCGCGCGATCGAGCTCGCCAAGCACGCGGTCGAGCGCACCATCGTCCTCCAGCGCGCCGCGCACCCCTGCGACCTCGTCGCCGGACGCGACCTCGACTGGGCGCAGGCGATGGCGGCCGCGCGGCCGCACGACTGCGTGCCGGTGGCGGCCACCGACCCGCTCTACGTCCTCTACACCTCCGGCACCACCGGGCAGCCGAAGGGGGTGGTGCGCGACAACGGCGGGCACGCGGTGGCGCTGAAGTGGACGATGAAGAACATCTACGGTGTCGAGCCGGGTGAGGTGTTCTGGGCCGCCTCCGACGTCGGCTGGGTCGTCGGCCACTCCTACATCGTCTACGCGCCCCTGCTCAACGGGAACACGACCATCCTCTACGAGGGAAAGCCGGTCGGGACACCGGATGCCGGTGCCTTCTGGCGCGTGCTCGCCGAGCACCAGGTGAGCGTGATGTTCACCGCGCCGACCGCGTTCCGGGCGATCAAGAAGGAGGACCCGAAGGGCACGTTGATCGGCGACTACGATCTCTCGCGGTTTCGCACCCTGTTCCTGGCCGGCGAGCGCACCGACCCCGACACCCTGCACTGGGCCGAGGAGAAGTTGAAGGTCCCGGTGATCGACCACTGGTGGCAGACCGAGACCGGCTGGTCGATCTGCGCCAACTGCATGGGCATCGAGCAGTTGCCGGTGAAGGCGGGGTCGCCGACCCGCGCCGCGCCGGGCATGGACGTGCAGGTGGTCGACGAGGGCTGCAACCGGCTCCCCGCCGGGCAGATCGGCGCTCTGGTGGTCAAGCTGCCGCTGCCTCCGGGCTCGCTGCCGACGCTGTGGAACGCCGATCAGCGCTTCGTCGACGCCTATCTCGCCGAGTTCCCCGGCTACTACAAGACCGCGGACGCCGGCTACATCGACGAGGACGGCTACGTCTTCGTGATGGCGCGCACCGACGACATCATCAACGTCGCCGGCCACCGGCTCTCGACCGGCGGCATGGAGGAGGTGCTCGCCTCCCATCCCGACGTCGCCGAATGTGCGGTGATCGGCGTCGCCGACCAGCTCAAGGGACAGCTCCCACTCGGGTTCCTGGTGCTCAACGCCGGCGTCGAGCGCGGTGACGCGGAGATCGTCTCCGAGTGCGTGAAGCTCGTGCGCGAGCAGATCGGGCCGGTGGCCGCGTTCAAGACCGCGGTGGTGGTGAAGCGGCTGCCGAAGACGCGGTCTGGCAAGATCCTCCGCGGCACCATGCGCAGCATCGCGGATCGGGAGAGTTGGAAGATGCCGGCGACGATCGACGACCCGGCGACTCTCGACGAGATCACGGAGAGCTTGCGCGGGGTCGGTTACGCGGGCTGAGCCGGCGACCGCGGGTGGTCGCGAGAGGGTAACGGCGGCTTCCGGGAAGCGCGGCTATCCCCGGAGGCGGCGACAGGAGACGGTCGATGGCGCGAGACGATTCGAGCACGGTTGCGCAGTGGGAGGCGCTGGCGCGGCGCGAGCTGCGCGGTGCGGACCCGGAGGATCTGGTCTGGGAGACGCCGGAGGGAATTCGGGTCAAGCCGCTCTACACCGCCGCCGATCTCGAGTCGCTCGAGCACGTCGACTCGCTGCCCGGCTTCGCGCCGTTCGTGCGCGGGCCGCGGGCGACGATGTACGCCGGCCGGCCGTGGACGGTGCGCCAGTACGCCGGCTTCTCCACCGCCGAGGAGACCAACGCGTTCTTCCGGCGCAATCTCGCCGCCGGGCAGACCGGGTTGTCGGTCGCGTTCGATCTCGCCACCCATCGCGGTTACGACTCCGACCACCCACGGGTGGTCGGTGACGTCGGCAAGGCGGGCGTCGCGATCGACACCGTCGAGGACATGCGCATCCTGTTCGACGGCATCCCGCTGGAGCGGATGTCGGTATCGATGACCATGAACGGCGCGGTGCTGCCGGTGCTCGCGATGTTCGTGGTCGCCGGCGAGGAGCAGGGCGTCGCGCCGGAGCAGCTCTCGGGGACGTTGCAGAACGACATCCTCAAGGAGTTCATGGTCCGCAACACCTACATCTATCCGCCAGAGCCCTCGATGCGGATCGTGGCCGACATCATCGCCTACACCTCGCGCCACATGCCGCGATTCAATCCGATCTCGATCTCCGGCTATCACATGCAGGAGGCCGGGGCGACCGCGGTGCAGGAGCTCGCCTTCACCCTCGCCGACGGCGTCGAGTACGTGCGCGCGGCGCAGGCCGGCGGGCTCGCGGTGGATCAGTTCGCGCCGCGGCTCTCGTTCTTCTTCGGCATCGGCATGAACTTCTTCATGGAGATCGCCAAGCTGCGCGCGGCGCGGCTGCTGTGGGCCGAGCTGATGGCCGAGAAGTTCTCACCCTCCGATCCGCGATCGCTGATGTTGCGCACGCACTGCCAGACCTCGGGCGTGAGCCTCACCGTCCAGGACCCGTACAACAACGTGGTGCGCACCGCGATCGAGGCCCTGGCCGCGGTCCTCGGCGGGACCCAATCGCTGCACACCAACGCGTTCGACGAGGCGTTGGCGCTACCGACCGACTTCTCGGCCCGCATCGCGCGCAACACCCAGCTCATCCTGCGCGACGAGACCGGGGTCACCCGCGTGGTCGATCCGCTCGCCGGCTCCTACTACGTCGAGAGCCTCACCGCCAGCATCGCGCGCGAGGCGCGGGCGCTGATCGACGAGGTCGAGGCGCTCGGCGGGATGACCCGCGCGGTCGAGTCCGGGATGCCGAAGCTGCGCATCGAGGAGTCCGCGGCGCGCCGTCAGGCACGAGTCGACCGCGGCGACGAGATCGTCGTCGGCGTCAACCGCTACCAGCCGGAGGAGGAGACGGCGGTCGACGTGCTCGACATCGACAACGCGGCGGTGCGCGAGGCTCAGGTCGCACGGCTGGCGCGGGTCCGCGCCGAGCGTGACGAGGCTGCCTGCCGGGCGGCGCTCGAGGCGCTCGCCGCGGCGGCCGACGATCGCGCCGAGAATCTCCTCGAGTGCGCGGTGGCGGCGGCACGAGCGCGGGCGAGCGTCGGTGAGATCTCCGACGCGCTCGAGGGTCGGTACGGGCGGCACAGCGCGCACGTGCCCTCGATCTCCGGGGTGTACGGCGCTGCCTGCGACGGCGACGCGGACTTCGAGGCAGTGCGCGCCGAGGTCGGCGCGTTCGCCGAGGAGGAGGGGCGCCGGCCGCGCCTGCTGGTGGTGAAGCTCGGCCAGGACGGACACGACCGCGGCGCGCGCATCATCGCCACCGCCTTCGCCGACCTCGGCTTCGACGTCGACATCGGGCCGTTGTTCCAGACCCCCGAGGAGGCCGCCCGGCAGGCGATCGAGAACGACGTCCACGTGGTCGGGGTGTCGACCCAGGCCGCCGGCCACAAGACGCTGGTCCCGGCCCTGGTCGCGGCGCTGCGGGCCGAGGGCGCCGACGACGTCGTGGTGGTGTGTGGCGGGGTGATTCCACCGAAGGACCACGAGGCGTTGCGGGCCCAGGGGGTGAGCGCGATCTACGGTCCGGGCACCAACATTCCGCATGCGGCGCGAGACGTGATCGGGTTGCTGCGCGAGCGTCGCGTCGCCGCCTGACCGCCGTATCCGCTCACCGCTGGCACGACCTCGCGCGGTCTGCGAACATCCGCGCCGACCGAGGGTGACCTGCGCGATCGGCAGCGCATCGCCGCGGACGTGACGATCATCGCCCGTCGACCCGACCGGGCGCCGAGAAGGAGCGAGGGCTTGCAAGAGATCATCCGCCAGCTCGACGAGAAGCGCGCCGCCGCCCGGCTCGGCGGCGGCGAGCGCCGTATCCAGTCCCAGCACGCCAAGGGCAAGCTCACCGCGCGCGAGCGGCTCGAGGTCCTGCTCGACGAGGGCAGCTTCGAGGAATGGGACATGTTCGTCGAGCACCGGTGCCACGATTTCGGGATGGCCGAGCAGTCCACTCCCGGCGACGGCGTGATCACCGGCTTCGGCACCATCGACTCGCGGCCGGTGTTCGTGTTCAGCCAGGACTTCACGGTGTTCGGCGGCTCGTTGTCGGAGGCGCACGCCGAGAAGATCTGCAAGGTGATGGACCAGGCGATGAAGGTCGGTGCCCCGGTCATCGGCCTCAACGACTCCGGCGGCGCGCGCATCCAGGAGGGGGTGGCCTCGCTGGGTGGTTATGCCGAGGTCTTCCAGCGCAACGTGCTGGCGTCGGGCGTCATCCCGCAGGTCTCGATGATCATGGGCCCGTGCGCCGGCGGGGCGGTGTACTCGCCGTCGATGACCGACTTCATCTTCATGGTGCGCGACACCTCGTACATGTTCGTGACCGGCCCCGAGGTGGTGAAGACCGTCACCCACGAGGAGGTGACCCACGAGCAGCTCGGTGGCGCCTCGACCCATTCGACGCGCTCGGGTGTGGCCGATGCCGCGTTCGACAACGACATCGAGGCGCTGCTGATGTTGCGCCGCTTCGTCGGCTTCCTGCCGTCGAGCAACCGCGAGCGTGCGCCGCTGCGCGCCACCGAGGATCCGGTCGAGCGCGCGGAGATCTCGCTCGATACCCTGGTGCCGGCGAATCCGAACCGTCCGTACGACATGAAGGAGCTGATCGAGAAGATCGTCGACGAGGGCGAGTTCTTCGAGCTGCAGCCGGAGTACGCCGGGAACATCGTCATCGGGCTCGCCCGGATGGACGGTCACACCGTCGGCATCGTCGCCAATCAGCCGATGGTGCTGGCGGGATGCCTCGACATCGCGTCGTCGATCAAGGCCGCGCGCTTCGTCCGCTTCTGCGACTGCTTCAACATCCCGATCGTCACCTTCGTCGACGTCCCGGGCTTCCTGCCGGGCACGGCGCAGGAGTACGGCGGGATCATCAAGCACGGCGCCAAGCTGCTCTTCGCCTACGCCGAGGCGACGGTGCCGAAGGTCACCGTGATCACGCGCAAGGCCTACGGTGGTGCCTACGACGTGATGAGCTCGAAGCACCTGCGCGGTGACGCGAACTTCGCCTGGCCGTCGGCCGAGATCGCGGTGATGGGGCCCAAGGGCGCGGTCGAGATCATCTTCCGCCAGGACGCGGGCGATCCGGAGAAGATCGCCGCGCGTACCGAGGAGTACCGGCGCAAGTTCGCCAACCCCTTCGTCGCCGCGCAGCGTGGCTACATCGACGACGTGATCATGCCGCGCCACACCCGCGCCCGGATCTGTCGGTCGCTCGCGATGCTGCGCACGAAGCAGGTGGCCAATCCCTGGAAGAAACACGGGAACATCCCGCTGTAGGTCGGCCGCGCCCGACCCGTCGCACGGAGCCTGACCGCCGAATGTTCGACAAGATCCTGATCGCGAATCGTGGCGAGATCGCCTGCCGCGTCATTCGCACTGCCCGCCGCATGGGTATCGGCACCGTCGCCGTGTACTCCGACGCCGACCGCGACGCGCTGCACGTGGAGATGGCCGACGAGGCGGTGTGGGTGGGAGAGGCGCCGTCTGCGCAGAGCTATCTGCGCACCGACCGCATCGTCGAGGCCTGCCTCGCGACCGGCGCCCAGGCGGTGCACCCGGGCTATGGCTTCCTGTCGGAGAACGCGCAGGCCGCGCGCGCGTTCGCCGCGGCGGGCGTGGTCTTCATCGGCCCGCCGATCGAGGCCATCGCCGCGATGGGTGACAAGATCACCTCCAAGCGCATCGCCGCCGAGGCCGGTGTGAGCACCATTCCCGGCCACCCCGACGCCGTCGCCGACGCCGACGAGGCGGTCGAGGTGGCGCGGGCCGTCGGCTACCCGGTGATGATCAAGGCCACCGCTGGCGGCGGCGGCAAGGGCATGCGCATCGCCCACGACGATGCCGAGTGTCGCGACGGCTTCGAGCGGGCGACCAGCGAGGCGCGATCGAGCTTCGGCGACGACCGCGTGTTCATCGAGCGCTTCATCGAGCGCCCGCGCCACATCGAGATCCAGATCCTCGCCGACGGTCACGGTAATGCGCTCTACCTCGGCGAGCGCGAGTGCTCGTTGCAGCGTCGTCACCAGAAGGTGATCGAGGAGGCGCCCTCGCCGTTGCTCGACGAGGCGACGCGCCGGGCGATGGGCGAGCAGGCGGTCGCGCTGGCGCGCGCGGTCGGGTATCGCTCGGCCGGGACGGTGGAGTTCGTCGCCGATCCGAATCGCAACTTCTACTTCCTCGAGATGAACACGCGGCTGCAGGTCGAGCATCCGGTCACCGAGCTGATCACCGGCCTCGACCTGGTCGAGCAGATGATTCGGGTCGCAGCCGGTGAGGCGCTCGCGCTGCGCCAGGAGGAGGTTCGCCTGCGCGGGTGGGCGATGGAGGCGCGCGTCTACGCCGAGGATCCGGAGCGTGGATTCCTGCCGTCGACCGGTCGCCTGGTGCGCTACCGCCCGCCGATGGAGGCGCCCGACGTGCGTATCGACACCGGGGTCGTCGAGGGCGGCGAGGTGTCGATGTTCTACGACCCGATGATCGCCAAGGTCATCACCCATGGCGAGGACCGCGACACCGCGCTGCGACGCCTGCAGTGGGCGCTCGACGAGCTACAGATTCGCGGGCCGGCGCACAATACCGCCTTCCTCGCCGCGCTGGCGCGTCATCCGCGCTTCGCGCGTGGCGACCTCGGCACCGACTTCATCGCCCAGGAGTTCGGTGACGCGTTCGAGCCGGGTCTGGTGCCGGACGACGAGTTGCGCGTCCTGGTCGCGGTGGCGGCGACGGTGCATGCGCGTATGGACGCGCGCGACCGGCGAAGTGGCGCCGCCAGCGGCGTCGGTCACCGCGCCGCCCTGCGAAACGACTGGGTGGTGGTGCGCGGCCGGGAGGCGCGCTGGACGGTCCGGGTCCAGCCCGACGACGGACCGTGGCGTGCCATCGTCGACGGGCACAGCCACGAGGTGCTGGCGGTGTGGCGCCCCGGTGACCAGGTGTTCCGCGGCAAGGTCGACGACCGCGAGGTGTGCGTGGCGGTCGATCGGGTCGGTGTCGGTTACCGGCTGTCGCACGCGGGCTACCGAGTCGACCTCCTGGTGCTGTCGCCGCGCGCGGCCGAGCTCCACCGCCTGATGCCCGAGCGGCGCCCACCCGATCTGTCGCGCTTCGTGCTGTCCCCGATGCCCGGGCTGCTGGTGCGGGTCTCGGTCGCCGCCGGTGACACGGTGAAGGCGGGGCAGGAGCTCGCGGTGGTGGAGGCGATGAAGATGGAGAACGTGCTGCGCGCTCCCCAGGACCACGTGGTGAAGGCGGTGCTGGCGCAGCCGGGGGCGAGTCTCGCGGTCGACCAGCCGATCGTCGAGTTCGAGTGAGCGGTCGGGACTGCGTCGGGCCGGCCGGGTGGCCGCGCTGACATGCCTGCGACTCCGGCAGACCCCATCGCGTTGGCCGAGGCGGTCCGCGGGGGCGACCGGCGCGCGCTGGCGCGCGCGATCACGCTCGTCGAGTCGACGCGGCGCGATCATCGCGACCGCGCGAGAGCACTCCTCGCCGCGCTCGCGCCGTACGCGGGTCGCTCTCTGCGCGTCGGCATCTCCGGTGTGCCGGGGGTCGGCAAGTCGACCTTCATCGAGGCCTTCGGCGTTCATGCCATCGACCAGGGCCGGCGGGTCGCGGTGCTCACCGTCGACCCGTCCTCGGCCCTGTCAGGGGGCTCGATCCTGGGCGACAAGACGCGGATGCCACGCCTCGCTGCCGAGCGGCGCGCGTTCGTTCGTCCGTCGCCGTCGGGAGGGTCGCTCGGCGGCGTGGCGCGCCGCACGCGGGAGTCGATCCTGGTCTGCGAGGCGGCGGGGCACGACCTGGTGGTGGTCGAGACCGTCGGCGTCGGGCAGTCGGAGGTCGCCGTCGCGGGGATGACCGATCTGTTCCTGCTATTGCTGCTCCCCGGTGGCGGTGACGAGCTACAGGGCATCAAGCGCGGGATCATGGAGCTCGCCGACGTGCTGCTGGTGAACAAGGCCGACGGTGAGCTCGAGCGGACCGCGACCACCACCGCCGCGGAGTACCGCGGCGCCCTGGGATTCTTGCGCCCCCGCGACGCGGACTGGACCGCGGTGGTCGCCACCTGCTCGGCCGCCACCGGCGCAGGAATCGCGAGCGCGTTCGACCTCGTTCGGCGCTTCGAGACCGAGATGACGGCGCGCGGCGCCATCACACGTCGCCGCGCCGCGCAGGCCCGCGACTGGATGTGGGCCGAGGTCGCCGATGCGCTCACGGTCCGGCTGCGCGCGCACCCGCGCGCCGCGGCGTTGCTGACCGAGCTCGAGCCGGCGGTGGCGCGCGGCGACCTGCCGGGCTCGGTGGCGGCGGAGCAGGTCGTCGATGCCTTTCTCGGCGAGCCCACGGGCACGGCGAGTGCGCCAGGCACGCGCGGGCCTCAATCGCCGCCAACTACTCGGAGATGCCGATGATCGGTCGACTCAATCACGTCGCGATCGTGGTGCCGGACCTCGACGCCGCGGCCGCACGGTATCGAGACGCGCTCGGGGCCACGGTCTCGGAGCCGCATGCCCTGCCCGAGCACGGGGTGACCACGGTGTTCGTCGAGCTGCCGAACGCGAAGATCGAGCTGCTGCATCCACTCGGCGACGGCTCACCGATCGCGCCCTTCCTGGAGCGCAATCCGTCCGGCGGAATGCACCATCTCTGCTACGAGGTGGACGACATCCTCGCGGCACGCGACGCACTGCGTGCCGCCGGCGCCCGCGTGCTCGGCGACGGCGAGCCGCGCCTCGGTGCCCACGGCAAGCCGGTGCTGTTCCTGCACCCGAAGGATTTCTTCGGCACGTTGGTGGAGCTCGAGCAGGCTTGAGAGCCACGCGTGACGGTCGGGCACTGTGGCCGCCACCCCCGCGGGCCGGCACGAGGGCCGGCCCCTACAGGCGACGTCTGGTGCGGTCCCCGTAGGCGCGGCCCGCCGTGGCCACCCGCCGTACCGCCACCCTCGGCGTCGAGCTACACGTCACCGATCGGTTTCCGAGCCCCGTGACCTGACATCATCGCCGACCCTCGACGCGACGATGCCACCAGCTCACGTCACGAGCGCGCCCGCAGGGCGCGGCCGCCGGTCTCCGGTGCTCTCAGACCGGGAAGGGGACCTCTCGCCGATAGCACCAGCCGAGCGTCACTGCTCGCGCGACCATGAACACGGTCAGCGCCAGCCAGAGCCCGTGGTTGCCGAGCACCGGAGCGGCCAGTGTCGCCGCCAACAGGTAGACCGCGAGCGACAGCACCATGGTGTCGCGCATCTCGCGTGACCGCGTCAGGCCGATGAACACGCCGTCGAGCATGAAGCTCCACACCGACAGCAACGGCGACGCGATCATCCACGGCAGGTAGTCGAGCGCGGTGTCACGTACCGCGTCGATGGTGGTCATCAGCGCGATGATCGACGGTCCCGCCAGCCAGTAGACGATCGCGTAGACCGCACCGACCGCCGCCGCCCAGCCGGTCGCCACGCGCACCGCGGTGCGCAGCGCGCGCGCGTTGCGCGCGCCCCAGGCGTTGCCGGCCAGCGCCTCGACCGCGTGCGCGAAGCCGTCGAGCCCGAAGGCCATGATGGTCTGCAGGTGGAGCAGGATCGCGTTCGCCGCGAGCACCACGTCACCGAGCCGTGCGCCGGCCGAGGTGAAGTGGGCAATCGCGGACAGGGCGGCCACGGTGCGCACCATGATGTTGAGGTTGGCGCGGCCGAGGGCGAGGAGCTGCTGGCGGTCGAGCACCGTGCGACGGTCGGGCCACGGGCCCAATCGCCGCATGATGCGCAGCACCAGCACCATGCCGAGGATGGCGGCGGCCCACTCCGCGGTCAGCGTCGCCACTGCGACGCCGGTGACCCCGGCGTCGAGGCCGAGCACCAGCACCAGGTCGAGCACCACGTTGATCACGTTGAGCAGGACCTGGAGCACGAGCGCGGTGCCCATGCGCTGCATGCCGAACAGCACGCCGAGCACCGCGAAGTTGAGCAGGCCGGCCGGCGCGGCCCAAATCCGGACGTGGTAGTACTCGAGCATTCCGGCCTCGACCGCGGCGCTACCGTCGAGCACTGCCACCGCAATCGCCGCCACCGGGGTCTGCAGCACCACCAGGAGGGCACCGAGGACGGTCGCCGCGAGCAAGGCTCGGAGCGCGCTCGCCTGTAACCCGGCGACGTCGCCGGCGCCGAGCGCCTGCGCCGCGAAGCCGGTGGTGGCCATGCGCAGGAAGCTGAACATCCAGTACAGGAAGTTGAACACCAGCGCGCCGAGGGCGACGGCACCGATGTGCGCGGGGTCCGGGAGCCGGCCCACCACCGCGGTGTCGACCGCGCCGGCGAGTGGCACCGACATGTTCGACAGGATGACCGGCCCGGCCAGGGTCCAGACCCTGACGTGCCAGCGCCCGTCGCCGGTCAGCGCGGCGCGCTCGTCGGACAACGTGGAGGCCGGTGTCGGATACCGCCGGGCGGCGTGCGCGCTCGCATCGAGTCAGCCGCGAGGGCCGACGAAGTGCCGGTAGATCGAGCTCAGCTCCTCGGGTGAGAAGCTGACGATGACGATTTCCTGTCCCGGGTAGACGCGATTGGGGTTCTGACCCATGCGCCCGTTGCGGTAGTTGTAGACCCAGCTCTCGCGTGCCTTGTCGTGGATGAGCAGGCCGAGGAACGAGCTCGACCGGTCCGCGAGGCGCTCGTCCGCGTCCCGGGGAATCTCGACCTGGTAGGTGTCGATCTGCTCGCCGCGTCGAATGGCGATACCGCGGGCGAAGTTCTCGATGATGCCGTCGTGGATGATGCCCCAGATCCCCTGCTCGTCGTTCGGCTGCACCGTGCGCACGTAGAAGATGGCATCCGGGTCGACGTCGCCGAGCTTCGCGCGCAGGAGGTCGGCGATCGTCGCCGACTCCAGCCGATAGGGCGCGCGGATGATGCTCAGCTCCTCGTCCGGACTCGTCTCCGGCCGCATCTGCAGGGCGGCCGGCGTGGTCACCTCGAAGTAGCGCACGTTGCGCACGACCTCGAGTGGGCGCTTCGGCGCGCCGGCGTAGCGCTCGAGCACCTGGCGCAACGTGAACTGCCGGACCGAGTCCTGCTCGAGGAGTCGCACCGGTTGCTCCAGGTTGCCGGCGGCACCGGCGATCAGCTTCTCCGGCGACGTGATCTCGATCTGCTCCACCTCGCGCACGACGGTGATCGGCGAGTTCGCGGCCAGCGCGGGATCGCGCGCGAGCTCACCCCGCGTGACCACCTCGGCCGACACCTCCGGCAGCAGAGAGATGATCTGGTCCCGGGTGACGAAGTGGTCTGCGCGATCGGCCTCGACCGGACGCGGGCCGGGGCTCGAGATGTCGGAGACGTAGGCGCGGGCCTCGGAGTCGATACTCGGCGGGCTCGTCGGTGTGGTCGGGGCTGCCCCGCCCACGGCCGGCAATGCGGTGGCCGGTAGCGCGGGTGCGGGTGGTGCGGGCGGTGCGGGACCGAGGGCGAGAGTCGGCGCCGGCACATCGCGGGCGGGCGTGGTGGGCGCGGATGGCGAGGTGGTCGAGCGCCCCGGGTCGGCGCCCGCTCCCGGGCTCAGCGCGCCGACCCCACTCGGGGCGTCGACGCCAGGCAGCGCGCGGACCGTGATTCCGGCGCCCGCGCCCGGTAGCGGTGCCGCGCTGACCCCGGGGCGAGGTGAGAGGGCGGCGGTGGGGGTCGCCGGCGGCTGCGGGGCCTGCGACGCGGTGTCGCTCGGGCTGGCCGTCGCGGTGCCGGCCCCGGCTCCGGCCGGGGCCGCGGTCGGCGCTTGCGCCGAGGTCGCGGTCGGAGGCGCCGTCGCCACCGGCGTCGGATTCTCCGTCACCGGGACGATCGCCGACGGGATGGACGGCGCCGGTGCTCCGGCCGTGCTCGCGGTCGAAGGAACGGTCGAAGGAACGGTGGCCGGCGCGGCAGGGGCACGCGCCGGCGCGGGCGATTGCGCTCGCGTGCTCGGCGCGCGGGCGCTCGGCGACGCGCCGCCCAGCGAGCCTGGGCCGAGGGAGGCGTTCCCGGGCATCGGGAAGCCGCCCTCGCGCCACAGCAGCACGGCGGCGACGACGATGCCGACGATCAGCACGACGGACAGAAAGCGGCGCAATGGCGGCCTCGACTGACTGGTGCCCATCCCGCGCCGCGTCGGTCTGGGTGCCCGCGGCTCGTGACGACGAAACGATGCCCAGATGATAACAGCGATCCGCGGCTCGGCCGCGCCGGATTCGGTCGGCCGCAGGCGGATTCGAGGCCCCTTGGACACCCCGTGTCGCGCCTGCGAATCCCGGCCCGAGGGCACACCGCTCGGCCTCAAGACCCGACAGGAACGGCCGTTGTTATGATCCCGCGCCGCGCCGTCGCGCGCGCGAACCTCGGCCATCGGGCGCCGGTGGTCGCAGGCCGACCACCGACAGGGAGACGAACTCATGGTCTACATCGCCACCGCCATCGCGCTGATCATCGCCGGCATCGTGCTGCGCGAGGTCGCGCGCTCACGGGGCAAGCCCGCCCTCGGCATGCTGTCCTACCTGACCTGGGCGGGTGCGGTGCTCGCGGTCGGGGCGACCTCGTTCACCATCGTCGAGCAGGAGTCGATCGGCCACCTCAAGCGCATCTATCTGGCCGACGACATGGCGCCCGGCCAGATCATCGCGCGCGACGGCGAGAAGGGCCCGCAGGCGCGGGTGCTCGGCCCGGGATTCCACGTCGTGCCGTTCGTGCGCATCCTCTACCAGGTCGAGCAGTACCCGGTGGTCGAGATCCCGCAGGGCCAGTACGGGTTGTTGGTCGCGCGCGACGGCGCGCCCCTGGCCCCCGGGCAGTACATCTCGCGAGGCTGGCCGGCGGGCGAGTTCAACCAGATGCTCGACGCCGAGCACTTCCTGGCCAACGGCGGCCAGAAGGGCCCCCAGCTCGAGGTGCTGCGACCCGGCAAGTACCGGTTCAACCGCTATCTGTTCGACGTCAAGCTCGGGCGGGCGTTGAACGTGGACACCGGCGAGGTCGCGGTGGTGAAGTCGAACGTCCAGGAACGCGACGACTGCCCGGACCCGCAGAGCCTGTTGCGCGGCGCCAGTGGCTCCGGTCAGGCGCTGTCGGTGCCGCTGGTGCCACGGGGCTGTGTCGGGGTGTGGGACGAGGTGCTGCTGCCCGGGCGGTACTACCTCAATCAGGAGGCCTACACCACGACGCTCATTCCGACCCGCGCTCAGACCTGGAACTACATCGGCGGCTACGAGAAGCGGCGCATCGACCTCACCGTCGGCGACGACGGCAAGATCCAGCAGGCGGCCAAGGCCGAGCAGATGGCGAAGCCCGACGGGGCGGCCGACGAGGCCATCGTGGTCACGGTCGAGGGTTGGCGCGTGCCGCTCGACGTCAGGGTCGTGGTGCAGGTCGACCCGGCCAGCGCGTCACGGGTGGTGGCCTCGGTCGGCACCCTGGAGCAGGTGGAGGATCGCATCGTCACCCCGGCGTTGCGCTCGATCACCCGCAACGTCGCCGGGGCCGAGGACCGGCAGGTGCTCGACCTCATCAACAAGCGCGACGAGCTCGAGTCCCTGGTCGAGGCCGCGCTCTACCCGGAGGGCGTGAAGGCCGGGGTGACCATCAAGGAGGTCCGCTTCGGCGACCCCGCGATACCCCCCGAGCTGCTGGTCGCCCGCCAGCGGCAGCAGCTCGCGGACCAGCTGGAGTCGACCTACGAGCGTGAGCGCGAGGCGCAGGAGAAGCGCGTGGCGGTCGAGCGCAGCCGATCGACCGCGGACCTGCAGAAGGAGCTGGTGCGGGCTCAGATCGCGGTCCAGGTCGCGGAGCAGCAGCGCGAGCAGCTGCGGCTCCAGGGCGAGGGCGAGAAGCTGCGCCTGGTCGAGATCGCGAAGGGGCAGCGCGAGCAGACGGCGGTGCTCGGCGAGGACCGCGTCTATCAGCTCGCGGTCCTCGACAAGGTGCTGGAGGCCGCGGTCACCAATCCCGAGATCGTCAAGATCCCGCAGGTCTACGTGCAGGGGGAGAGCAACGGATTCGAGGGGCCGGCGGCCATCCTCGGTGCCAGCACCCTGATGCGTTCCATCGCCGGCGGATCGGCCGCAGACAGGCCGGCGGCGCAGCCCGCACCCGCGCCGCGGCAGTAGGGCCGGTGCCCCGGCGCGGCGGCGGGCATCGCGCTCCGCCGCCCGCCGGGCGCGCGATCAGGCGCTCACCGCCCCGCGACGGAGCTCGCCCTCGGCCTTGAGCATGCGACAGGCCTGGCGGAAGGCCTCCACCGTCTGCGCCACCTCGGCCTCACCGTGGGTGGCGGAGACGATACCGCCCGGCTTGCCGGACATGTCGACGCCGTGCACCAGCAGCGCCAACCGGAAGCGATTGGCGGCACGGTGCTTGCCCGAGCGCTTGAGCGCGTCGTGGCTCTCGCCGTAGGCATCGAAGGCGAGCGGATCGATGTCACGGTTGTCG
The DNA here is from genome assembly GCA_024234875.1 of Ectothiorhodospiraceae bacterium. GTDB lineage: Bacteria > Pseudomonadota > Gammaproteobacteria > HK1 > HK1 > JACKNM01. Next base: position 25,797 of record JACKNM010000016.1, read on the forward strand.
GGGTTGGTGTAGACGTAGACGGCGGAGTGCTCGCCGTAGGCGGCCCACGGCACGTCCTCCTCGCCGAACACCCGGTTCACGCCCTGGCGAATCTGCTCCGCGGTGCGGCTGGCGCGCGCACACGGGTCGGTCGGACCGCCGATGATCTCCAGGGTCACGATTCCTGCCGCGGCCGAGACCGGGTTGGCGTTGAAGGTGCCCTGGTGCTGGATCTTCTCCTTGCCCTGGCGCTGCATCTCGTCGAAGTCGAGCAGGTCGAGGATCGCCTTCGGCCCCGCCACGCACCCGCCCGGCAGGCCGCCGGCGAGGATCTTGGCGAAGGTCGCGAGATCCGGGGTGATGCCGTAGTGGCCCTGGGCGCCGCCGGGCGACACCCGGAAGCCGGTCACCACCTCGTCGAACATCAAGAGGATCCCGAGCTCGCGGGTGACCTCGCGCAGCCGCGACACGAAGTCGCGCCCCATCGGCAGCACGCCGAAGCTGCCGCCGGTCGGCTCCAGCATCACCACCGCGATGTCGTCGGCGTGGGCGCGGAGCAGCGCGCAGGTGGCCTCGATGTCGTCGGGCGGGGCGAGGAGGACGCTCTCGGCGATGCCGGTGAGGAGCCCCGGCGTCGCGGTGCCGTCGAAGTGGTTGTCGTATCCGAACGCCGCGTGGTCCTGCCAGCCGTGGAAGTGGCCCTTGAAGCGCACCACCTTGTCGCGACCGGTGAAGCCGCGCGCGAGGCGCAGCGCCATCATGTTGGCCTCGCTGCCGGAGGAGAAGAAGCGGACCCGCTCGGCGCAGGGCACGAGCTTGCGCACCAGCTCGCCCCAGCGGATCTCGAGCTCGTGACAGGCGCCGAAGTGGGTGCCGAGATCGAGGCGCTGGTGCACTGCCTTCATCACCTCGGGGTGGCAGTGTCCGAGCAGCAGCGCGCCGTGACCGCCGTAGTAGTCGACGTACTCGTTGCCGTCGATGTCCCACTTGCGCGGACCGGCGGCGCGCTCGACGTAGATCGGGTAGGGGTCGAGACGACGGGCATCGTGAACCAGCCCGCTCGGGAACACGCCCCGGGCGCGCTCGGCGAGGGCGGCCGATCCCTTGGTGCGGGCGCGGTAGGCGGCCACGGTCGGGGAATTGGTGAGGCTCGGGTCGCTCATCGACGTCTCCTGGAGTGGGACCCGACCGCGGGCGCTGGTCGGGCGGCGTGTGGAAGACGCCGACGTTAGACCAGCCGCTGCGCCGGGTCCAGCGTCGGCGAGGGGGCTCGACCCCGCTGGCGCGCCGCGTTGCCGGAGGTACCATTGCGCGTCACCGAGAGCGCGCCGCGTGCGCGGGTGATCCGTTCAACGAGGAGAGAGACATGCTCGCCGAGGAAATCCGCTCCCGCATCGACAGCCTCATCGGCTCCGACCGCGTGGTGCTGTTCATGAAGGGTACGCGCCAGATGCCGCAGTGCGGCTTCTCCGCCGCCACCGTCGGCATTCTCGACTCGCTGCTACCCGATTACGTCACCTTCAACGTGCTCGAGGACCAGAGTATCCGCGAGGGCATCAAGGAGTTCTCGAGCTGGCCGACCATCCCGCAGCTCTACATCGACAGGGAGTTCGTCGGCGGCTGTGACATCGTCAAGCAGATGTTCAACAGCGGGGACCTGCACGCCGCGCTCGGCCTTCCCGAGCCCGACCGCACGCCGCCGGAGATCCACATGAGCGACGCTGCGGCCGCGCTCATCCGCGACGCGGTCGAGGGCCATCCAGGGGTCTCGGTGCATCTCCAGATCGACCAGCGCTGGCAGCACGGCTTCCAGCTCGGCCCGGCCGAGGGGCACGAGGTGCGGGCCGACGCCAACGGCATCGAGATCCTGATGGACGTGGCGACGGCGCAGCGCGCGCGCGGGCTGGTGATCGACGTGCGCGAGTCTATCGAGGGTCGCAGCCTCTCGATCGAGAACCCCAACGCGCCGCCGCCGGTGCGCCAGCTCGAGGCGAGGGAGCTCGCGCGGCGGATGGAGGCGGGCGAGTCGATCGTGCTGGTCGACGTGCGCCCGCCGGCGGAACGCGCGCGCGCCGCCATCGCTGGCTCGCGGCATCTCGACGACGGTGGTCAGGCGCTGCTGGCCGATGCGCCGCGCGATGCCACCATCGTGTTCTACTGCCACACCGGGCAGCGCAGCCAGAGCGCGGCCGAGCACTTCCGGCTCCAGGGCTTCACCGACGTGTCGAACCTCGTCGGCGGCATCGAGGCCTGGTCGCGGGACGTCGACCCGTCGGTACCGCGGTACTGACCACCGCCGCCGGTCGCGCGGGCCGGCGGCTACCCGCTCAGCGCGCGCGCACCAGCTCGATCTCGCCGCTCGCGGTGGCGGTCAGGCGCCGCGTGCCAGCCTCCATCACCGGCTCGGCCACCGCCATCGATTTCATGGCGGTGGCCCGCACCAGCATCTCCGGGCGCGGGGGCACGCCGGCGTCGGTGCCGATGTCGATCCGCACCAGCCGATACTCGGTGCGACCGAGCGACTTCGCCACCAGCTCGGCGCGCGTCTGGAAGGCCGCCAGGGCCTGCTCGATCAGCGCGCCCTCGGCGGCGCGCCGGGTCTCCAACGCGACGTCTTGCTCCAGCCCCTCCAGCGCGAGCTGCTCCTGCAGGGTGGAGACGAGGCCGGCGAGGGCGCTCGCATCCCGGCTCTCGAGGCGGAGCTGCTGACGCACTCGCCAGGCGACGATCGCCTGGTTCCGATAGACGGGGATGGTGCGGTAGCCGGTGGTCCGCGTCTCCACCCCCTGCACCTCGCGCGCGCGGTCGAGTGCCCAGCGCATCGCCCGGTTGACCTGGTCCGCCGCGGCGGACTGCTGCCCCGCCTCGCGCTCCGCCGCGAGTGTCGCCAGCGCCAGGTCCGGCTCGACCTCGCGGTCGGCGACGACCTGGAACTGCACCCGGTCGTAGGTCGGCACCTCCTGCGCGAGCGCGCCGGTCAGGCCGGTGGCCAGCACCGCGGCCACGAGCAGGCGCGCGAGCCGAGGTGGGCGAACAGGGGGGCGACGGGTCGGGATGCTCATCGAAGCGCTCCTCGGGCGGTGCTCCGGAATCGGGAGGCGGGCGGCAGCGGTCCGGCGATGCGAAGAGGCTACCATAGGCGGTCACGGCCGGCCGGGGCGGGCGCGGCGGAGGCATCTCCGGCGGTGAGACGATTCTGCGTGGTCAGCGCGACGCGCTCGGGGTCGAGCGCATTGATGGCCGCGATCGCCGCGGTCCCGGGGGTCTCGCTGCCCAGTCGTCTCGCCCCCGGGTGGGCCGAGGAGCTGCTGAACCCACGATTCGCCGCCACCTACGCGCGGGCCATCGGCCAGCGCCTCGGCCGGGTGCCGCGCCTTCAGGACTCGCTGGTCGAGGCGTTCTGGGCCGCGAGCGCCGGGGCATCGGTGGCCGGGTTCAAGCTGATCCTCGGCCAACACCACGACGTCGAGGCGTTTCTGGCCGAGCCCGGCCTCGCGGTCGTCGCGCTGTTGCGCACGGACCTGGAATCGGCGGTGGCCAGCGCGCTCTGCGCCGAGGTGCGCCAGCACTGGCCGCGAGAGGGTGGACCACAGACGCCCTGGCGGTACGAGGAGCGGATGGCGCCGCGCGTGCACGCACGCGTGCGCGAGCACCTGTACGCTCGACGCTTGCTCGAGCGGGTCGACGCCGCGGTACGGCTCGAGTACGAGCGCATGGTCACACCCGACTTCGAGTGCCCCGGGCTCGACACGCTGATCGGTGGCCCGGTGCGCATCGCGCGGCCGCGACCCCCGATTCGCGCCGCCGACTACGTCGAGAACCTGGATGCACTGCGTGCGTGCATCGCCGCGGCGCTGGTGGCGGCGGACGTGCCGGCCATCACCGCTGGTCAGTCGGGCCCGGATCGGTGAAGCTCGCGTGATGCAGCGCCGATGCCCGTTCCCGATACCCGCCACCCGCGGCCCGGTCCGATGAGCCGCATTCTCGTCGGCTGGGAGCTCGGGGCAGGTACCGGTCACCTGCAGATGGTCGGGGCGGTGGCCCACGCGCTACGCGAGCGCGGGCACGAGCCGGTGTTCGCGGTGCGCGACGTGGCGACCGCTCAGGGTGTGCTCGGTCACCTCGGCTGCCCGGTGCTGGCCGCACCCGTATGGCTCGGGCACGTGAGTGGGCTGCCACCGGCGGCGAGCTACGCCGAGGTGCTCATGCGCTGCGGCTACCTCGACGCCGAGGTCGTGCGCGGCGTGGTCCGCGCCTGGCTCGCGCTCATCGACCTGGTGCGCCCGGACGCCGTGGTGCTCGAGCACGCGCCGACCGCGCTGCTCGCCGCGCGATTGACCGAGTTGCCCTGTCACGTGATCGGCACCGGCTTCTCGGTCCCGCCCAAGGTCGCGCCGATGCCGGACCTGCAGCCCTGGCAGCCGCTCGACCCGGGGCGGGTGGCGGCCGCCGAGGCGCAGGTGGTCGAGGTGATCAACGCCGCGCTGGCACCCCTCGGTGGGCTGCCCCTGCGGTGCCTCGCCGACCTCCTCGAGGTCGAGGACACCCATCTCTGCACCTTCGCCGAGCTCGACCACTATCCGCACCGCCCGGGTCGCCCCGACTACCACGGGCCGCTGATGGTGCCGCGCGGGCAGCCGCGACCGCCCTGGCCGGAGGCCGAGGGAGACCGCGTCTACCTCTACCTCCACCACGGCTATCGGAACTTCCAGGAGGTCGTGCGCCAGCTCCAGAGCCTCGAGCTGCCGTTGTTGGTGGTCGCTCCCGGCATCATGGCGGACGCGGCGGCGGCGCTGGAGACCCCGCGCTGCCGAGTCGTCGCCCACGGAGTGGACCTGCAGGTGGTCGGTCGCGAGGCGGCGGTCGCCGTGTCCCACGCCGCCCACGGCACGGTGGGCGAGCTGATGCGAGCCGGTTGCCCACAGGTCCTGGTTCCGCACTTCGTCGAGCAGGCGGTGCTCGGCTGGCATTTCTCGCGCCACGGCGCCGCCGCGATGACCAGCGGCGAGGGCCCTGGAACGTTCGCCGATTGCGTGGACCGGGTCGTCGGCGAGCCGAGCTTTCGCCGTCACGCACAGGCCATCGCCGAGCGCTATCGGAGCTTCGATGCCGCGGCGGCGCTCGCCCGCCTCGGCGACCGCCTGGATCAGAGCCTTCGCCAGCCGCGGTAGGGCCGGTGTTCGATCGCATCGGCAGCGGCGACGAGTGGTCTTTGGCGACCGGCCCGGGGTTCGCCTGCAGCTGAAGAATCTTCTTCAGAACGCGCGCTAACCGACTGAAGAATCGCTCACTCTGGTTGCAAGAGTCGGGAGCGGATGACTATCATTCGGGTCAGTTTCCCCCACCGCGCCCGCGCCAGAGGGCGCTCCGCGTGCGTAAGGAGCCGAGAATGACGAGCGGGACGAGGTGCGGCGCGCTCGCAGCGTTGGTGCTCGTGCTGTCCGCCGCCGGGTCGTCGAGCGCCCTGGCCCAGGTGGGCGGCGCGGTCCGCTCGACGCTACCCGAGCCGGCGCGCGAGGCACCCCCGGCAGCTCCGCCGGCCGAGGTCACGCCACCCGCGCAGCCGGCCGCGCCGAGCGGTGGCCCGACCATTCGAATCGTGCGCTTCGAGGTCGAGGGCAACACCGTTCTGAGCGACGAGGAGCTGCAGGCCGCGGTCGCCGAGTACGTGGGGCGCGACCTGACCCTGCTCCAGATTTACGACGTCGCCGACCGACTCACCAACCTCTACCGGGACCGGGGCTACACCGTGGCCAGCGTCACGGTGCCGGCGCAGAAGGTCGCCGGCGGGGTGATCCGGCTCGAGGCGGTGGAGGGACGCATCGGCAAGATCGCGGTCGAGGGCAACGATCGCTACCGCCGCGACGTGCTGGCGGCCTATGTGGATTCGCTCGGACCGGGTGACATCCTGGTCGGTGAACGGCTCGAGCGCGATCTCCTGCTCCTCAACGACCTGCCCGGACTGCGCGGGCGGTCGATCGTCCAACCGGGCGAGGACTACGGCACCACCGACGTCCTGGTGCGGGTCGAGGAGGATCCGTTCTCGATCACCGCGCGGGCCGACAACTACGGCCGCGAGACCATCGGCGAGTTCCGTCTCTCGTCCGACGTCTTCATCAACAACATCACCGGCGTCGGCGACCAGGCGGTGCTGTCGGTGCTGCAGTCGGAAGGCAACGGGCTGTCCTACGGCCGCGGCGAGTACAGCCTCCCGATCGGGACGAGCGGCACACGGGCCGCGGTGTCGGCCAGCCGGTACGTGTTCCGTGTCGAGCCCGACAAGGCGAACCTCGTCGGCGGCGAGCTCAAGGGCGACGGCCAGAGCCTGCGCGCTCAGGTGACACACCCGCTGATCCGGACGCGGACGCGCAATCTCGCGGTCGGCGCCGCCGTCTCGAGCGACGACTCCGACGAGCTGGCGGTGTTCGCCGGGCTCGCCAACCCGACCGAGCAGCACCTGAACTCGGCCCAGCTGTTCGCCAGCGCGAGCCAGATCCACGCCGACAGCTCGGTGACCCAGGCCGCGGTGACGTTCTCGACCAATCTGCGCGACAACCCCGACGGCACCAGGAACAACGCCCAGAAGGGGAAGTTCGAGCTCGAGCTGAGCCATGCCCGGCGCCTGCTCGAGGAGTGGACCCTGTTCGCGCGCGCCGCCGGCGTGCTCGCGCTCGACCCCCTCATGGACATCGACCGCTACCGCATCGGCGGGCCGGGGAGCGTGCGCGGCTTCCCGTCGGCCGAGGTCGCGGGGGACGACGGCTTCGTGCTCACGGTGCAGGCCAGCCGACGGGTGAAGATCGCCGACGGCGTGCCCGGCGCGGTGCGGGTGTTCTGGGACGGCGGCGTCGTGCATCGCAAGGCCGAGGCCCGAGCCGTCAGCGGCGAGACCGCCCGTGAGTCGCTGACCAGCGTGGGTGTCGGATTCAACCTGAGCTACGCCGAGCACTACACGCTGGACGTCGAGGTGGCGCGTCCGCTGAACAGTCTCGAGCCGAGCGACGGGCAAGACAGCGGTCGCATCTGGGGCGTATTCTCGGCGCGATTCTGAGCGTCGTGGGCGGGGTTGGCGCGGCCGATTCCGCGAAACGGAGACGACCGTGCCCACAATCTTCGAACGCCCGCGCGTCGGGCGTTTTGGCGTTGTGAAATCTGTCACTTACAGACGGCTCGGGCTGAGGGATCAGTTGGAGCCAGCGTTCGACCGCCGGGGGAAGACAGGCATGACGAGGCTGACACGGGCACCGTTGCGGGTGCGGCTGGCCGCGGTGGCGCAGGCGGTCGGTGAGGCGCTCGCCGCGCGGCGGGGCGCGGTCTCGACCCTCGCCCTGGCGCTCCCCGGCGTCGCGTTGGCGGGCCCGACCGGCGAGCAGGTCGTCGCCGGCAGCGCGGCGGTCAGTCGCCCGGACGCCCACGGCACCGTCATCGACCAGGCCAGCAACCGCGCCGTCATCAACTGGCAGACGTTCTCCGTCGGCGGCAACGAGTACGTCCGCTTCAATCAGCCGGGAACCGCCTCGGTCGCGCTCAATCGTGTCACCGGTGTCGACGCGTCGCGCATCCTCGGGCGCATGGACGCCAACGGGCGCGTATTCCTGGTCAACCCGCGCGGGGTCTATTTCGGCCCGGGTGCGCAGGTGGACGTCGGGGCGCTGGTGGCCAGCGCGCACGAGATCAGCAACGAGGACTTCCTCGCCGGACGCTACGTCTTCACCCGCGCCGGTGACGGCGCCGATGCCGCCACCGTGGTCAACGCGGGCACCATCACCGCCGCCGACGGCGGCTTCGTGGTGCTGGCGGGCGACTACGTCGAGAACAGTGGCGTGGTCAGTGCCCGGCTCGGCACGGTGGCGCTCGCCGCCGGTGGGCGCGTGAGCCTCGACGTCGGCGACACCGGGCTCGTCAGCTACGCGGTCGACGAGGCGACGGTCAGCGAGCTCGCTGGTGTGCGCAACAGCGGCGAGATCACCGCCGACGGCGGCCGCGTCGTGATGACCGCCAAGGTCGCCGGCGACCTCGTGAGCACTGCGGTCAACAACCAGGGGCTGGTGCGGGCGCAAGGCATCGTCGAGCGCAACGGCGAGGTCTGGCTCACCGGGTCCGGTGGCGACGTCGCGCACGGCGGCACCATCGACGTCTCGGGCCAGGCGGGGCAGGGCGGCGGTGACGTGCGCATCGTCGGCGACCGCAACATCACGCTGGCGCCGGACAGCCGCATCGAGGCGCGCGGTGACGGCGCTGCGAGCGGCGGTGATGTCCGCGTGGTGGCCGCCCGGACCACCGAGTTCAAGCGCCAGGCGCGGATCGACGTCCAGGGCGGCAACGACGGCGGCGCCGGTGGCTTCGTCGAGCTGAGCGGCGAGCACGTGCGCATGCGCGGCGAGCTCGCGCTCGGCAAGGGCGGCACGCTGCTCATCGACCCCGCCGACATCGTGATTCGCGACGGCGCTTACGGCGGATTCTACGGCGGCGGGCTCGGCGGCTACGGTGGCGACATCTTCTTCGAGCAGGACCTCGAGGCCTTCGTCGCCGCCGGCAACAACATCGAGCTGGTGGCGACCAACAGCATCACCCTCGAGAACCTGACCGACGACGTGCTCGACCTCACCGGCGCGGGCTCCGGCGGCAGCATCGCGATGGGCATCGGCATCGGCAGCTTCGCGAGCGCCACCTTCGTGCCGTCCTCGGTCGGCGGCACGATTTCCTTCGCCGACGTCAACGACTCGCTGCTCGCCGACGCAGCGGTGCGGATGGTGGCCGGCTCCGATGGCCTGAACGGCGCGGGGACGATCCTCATCGGCGACGTCGAGGCGCGCCAGATCTTCGTCGGCGTCACACCGGGCGGTGCAGCCGGCGCGGCGGCCGTCAGCGCCGGGAACCTCCGCGCGACCAATCCGATCGGCCCGGCCCGGGTGCACGTGTTCGGCGACGGTGCGGTGACCACCGGCACGCTGACCTCGCTGGGTGCCTCGAGCCTCATCGGCGACGTCGACGTGCAGGTGCACGCCGACAACGGCACCGCGACGGTGGGCGACATCAGCGCCACCGTCACCGGTGGGGTGGCCACCGTCGACCTCGTCACCGACGGCGATCTGTCGTTCGGCCGACTCGATGCGAGTGGCACCGGCGGGGTCTTCGTCATCGGCAGCGTGGTCGGCGGCAACATCAACGGCGGCGCGGTGGACCTCGTGGTGCCGGCTCTGAACGCCGGCAACGTGTCGCTCGACCTGTTCAGTGGTGGTGTGACGACGCTGTCGACGATCGGCGCGAGCACGCCCTCGGGCGACATCTCGCTCACCAACCTGTCCGACGGCACGGTGACCCGGGGCGATCTCTCCGCGACCACCGGCGCGGGCGCCGTCAGCGTGACCGACGACGGTCTGGCCGGGGTGTCGGTGGGGCTCACCGGCGTGGCCGGGGCGGGCGGCCTGGTCGACGTGCAGTTGCTGAGCGGGCTCGGCAGCATCTCGGCCGGGCGCCAGACCCTGAGCAACGAGGGCGGCGGCACGACCAACCTCACCGCCGACGCGCAGGCGATCGGCGCCAGCGTCGACATCGACGGTATCGACGTCACCGATGGCGGATCGGGCGGCTTCACCTTCGACGTCTTCGCCGAGGGCGACGTCACCATCGCGGTGTCGACGCTGTCGAGCGTCGGCGGCCCGGTCTCCGGCAGCCTCGACTCCGGTCAGGCCACGCTCCAGCTCACCGGCCCGTTCTCGCTCAGCGGCGAGAGCGTGGGTGTCTCCCTCGGCGGCGCAACGGTCGACGTCGGCGACCTCACCGCGACCGCGAGCGCCGGCGGGGCGAACGTCAGCGCCGGTGCCGAGGGCAACCTCACCGCCGGCAACGTCACCGCGTCCGGCCAGACCAGCGTGTTCGCGTCGGTGGCCGGTGGATTGACGGTGGCCGGCGATACCGTCGTCGGGACTGTCGACGTCTCGACGATCGGCGACGACACCCTGACCACCTTCGCCAGCGCCTCCGCCAACGTGTCCGGCGACACGGTGACCATGGGCACGGCGAGCGTGTTCGCGAGCATGGTGTCCGCGAGCGCCTTCTTCGGCGATGCGAGCGCGACCCTGAACGTCGACGCGGCGACCGCGATCACCGCCGGCAACGTGCTGGTCGAGGCCGAGGCGAACCTCTCGAGCGGCAGCGCTGGCGCATTCGCCCTCAGCCACTTCGAGGGGGTCGAAGGCACGACCGACGTCGGCGACGTCACCGTGCGCGCCGACGCGATCGGGACCGACGCGAGCGCCATCGCGCGCAATCGCCTGGGTGCACCGTTCGTGCTGCCGCCGGCCGGGCCGACCACGATCCTGACCGGCGCGCTGGTCGCCAACGCCGACGCGGTGGCGATCGGCGACGGCTCGATCGGAAACGCCGAGGCGCGTGCGGTGATCGACGTGATGGCGGTCAACGACACACCGACGACCATCGATCTCGGTGGCAACACCTCCGCGAGCGCGAACGCGAGCGTCACCCCCGGTGCGCTGCTCCCGACGGCGATGTCGTTCGCCGACGCGCTGATCACCATCGGTGCGCCGTCACTCGACGGCCTCGAGGGCGGACTCCCGGCCGCCGATGTCTCCGCCGTCGGTCCGGTCGAGGCCGCCGCGTCGACGACGGTCACGAACGCGACGAGTGTCACCGAGGACAGCAGCGCCCAGATCCTGATCCGCGCCGGCGACTCGCCCGGCGGTGGCACCATCGATCTGCAGGGCGCGGTGACCGCGACCGGCGGCGAGGCCCACATCGAAATCCGCAACGAGACCTCGCTGAACGGCGTCGTGACCCTCGGCGGCGACGTCGTCGCGACCGATACCAAGCCCGGCCCGGACGGCCGCGGCGGGCCGGTCGCCCCGAACGTGGACATCAATGCCGGCTTCGGCACGCTGACCACCGGACCGCTGGCGGCGATCAGCGACACCGACGCCGACGGCGGGCACGTCCGTCTGTTCTCGACCGGTGACATGACGCTGGCCGGCCCGGTCTCCGCGCTCGGCGACGGGACGTCGCTGCTCGAGGTCATCTCCGGCGGGAACCTCGACTTCGCCGATCTGCTGGCCGAGGGCCTGACCGGCGCGACCCTGGACGTCGATGCGAGCGCCCTCATGTCCGGGGGACGTGGCGAGGCCAAGGTGCCGACCGGTGGTGTCGGCAACGCCATGTACGACTTCTTCGGCCTCGGCGACATCGCCATCGGGGACCTCTTCGTCAGCACACCGTCCGGCAACGCCACCGGCCAGGTGATCGGCGGGGCGGGTGTCGCCCGTGGCGCGGCGAACGCCAGCACCGGGACCGGCCTGGTCATGGTGGTCGACGACGCGGTCACGGACCTCGTGGTCGGCACCACCGACGCGAGCTCGACCGGCGGGGTCATGGTCACCGAGACCAGCTCCACCGGCGGGGCGAGCGTGGGCCGCATGACGCTCTCCGAGGGCGGCGGTGGCGCCATCGACGTCGTGGTGTCGGGAATCGGCGGCCCTTCGGTCGTCGACGGTGTCGACGTGAGCCACACCGGCACCGGACCGGTGACGGTCGACGTCGGTGGCGACGGGGCCGCGCTCGGCGCGAGCACCATGACGGTCGCGGGTGGGCCCCTCGCGGTGACCGTCGCCGGTCTGTCCGGGGCGGGTGAGCTCACCGGCAACTTCACCGGCTCGGCGTTCGCGAGCACCCTCGATCTGAGCGGCGCGACCATCGCCTTCGCCGACGTCACCCTGACCGGCACCGCGACCACCGCGACCTTCGACGCCTTCGCCGTCGACGCCATCAGCGGCGGCGCGGTGGACGTGGACGGCAAGACGCTCGCCTCGGTGGCACTGCTCACCACGCCGCCGGGCTCGGTCGGCGACGTCACTGTCGGCGATGTCGCAATCCACGCGAATTCCGACGGCGCCAGGGCCCCGCTCGCGCGCGCCGACCTCTCGGTCGATGCACCGACGGTGACCCTCGGCACCGTGGTTCTCGATGCGCTGTACGCGTCCCCGATCCCCGGTGAGGCGGTGGCCGACCTGAGCGTGCAGGCCCTCGACGGGATCACCACCGCCGACGTGACCGTCAACGCGGTCGCGAGCACGCCGGACGCGAATGCCATCGCGCGCGCCCTGAGCGCGATCGGCTCCGAGGCGGGGGTGACCAAGACCGGCGCGGTCAGCACCACCGCCGACGCCGACGGTGCCTTCGCGCTCGCCGAGGCGGACAACCGCATCGGTAACACCGCCGGCAGCGGACCGTTCGGTCCGGCCGAGATCAATACCGGTGGATTGCTCGCTCTCGCGACGGCCGATGCCACCGGTGACGGTGCGAGCGGCGTCGCCGACGCGACCGCCTCGGTCGAGGTCCTCGGGGTCGACGGGACGCCGATCGCGATCGACCTCGGGGCGGACCCGGCTGCCATCGCGCAGGCGAACGTCGACCCGGGCGTGGGGTCGCTCTCGACCGGGGACGCGACCGCCGATGCCACGGTGACGGTCGCCGCGCCCGGGCTGACCAGCGGTCTCGGCGGACGCCCGGATGCCGACCTGCTCATCCGTGATCTCACCGAGGCGCGGGCCGAGACGTCGGTGAGCGGCGCGGCGGCGGCAACCGAGACCAGTCGGGCCGACGTGCTGTTGCGTGCGGGCCGCGAGCAGCTCGGCACGGCCATGCAGCTCGACGGCGACGTGCTCGCGACCGGTGGGGACGCGTCGATCACGATCGTCAACGAGTCGGCCTCCGGCGGCCTGGTGAGTCTCGGCGGCGACGTGCGCGTGACCGACACCCGCCCCGGTGGGCTGGTCGTCGGCGGCGTCGAGATCGATGCCGGGCTCGGTGGATTGACGCAGGCGCTCGGCAAGCTCGTCGTCGACGACGATGCCGACGGCGGTCGGGTGCTCCTGCGCGGCGACCAGGACATCGCGCTTCTCGGCGACGTGACGGCGATCGGCGGCCCGGCGTTGTTGAGCATCGTCGGCGGCGCGAACGTCGACTTCACGAATCTGACCGCGGATGGCGTCGACGGCGCGACGATCGACGTCGACGGCGCCGCGACCGTGACCGGTGGCAACATCGCCACCACCGTGGCCAGCGCCGGCCTGGCCGACTATCGAGTTCTCGGTGGCACCGGGCTGCTGATCGGTGACGTGCTCGCGACGACGCCGAGTGGGGACGTCAACGGCAGCCTCGGCACCACTGCCGGCACGCTGAATCGTGGTCTGCTGGTGGCGAGCACCGGCGCCGGGGCCGTGAATCTCACCGAGAGCGGCGACGGCCTGACCGTCGGCAACACCGACGCCACCGCGGCCGGCGGGCTGCTTTCCGTGGACATGGACGCCCGCGGTCTCGACGCGACGGTCGGTGCGCTGACCCTGGCCAATTCCGGCGCGGTGAACACGCTGGTGGGGATCCGCTCCCTGGGTGGGAACCTCGACGTCGACACCGCCACCATCGGCGTGGTCGGCGCCGGCGGCGTGCTCATGGAGCTCGACGTCGGCGCCGCCGGCGGCAGCGTCGCGCTGGCCTCGGCCGATCTCTCGAGCACCGCCGGAGGCCTCGATCTGCGTCTCGTCGGTGGCAGCGTGGACGGCGGCCCGACCAACCTCACCGCGGACGGTGGCACCATCCACGTGCTGGCCGACGCCAGCACCGGTGACGCCATCATCGGCGCGATGAGCGTGCTCGAGAACGGTGGCTCGCTGGTGGACGTGCGCGTCCTCGCGGCCGGCGCGGGTGTCGCCTCGCACGGTGGTGGCTCGCTCACGAGCGTCGGCGGTGACGCCCAGCTCCTGGTCAGCGGCACCGGTGGCGCGGTGATCGCGTCGCCGCTGTCGATGGACGGAGAGAACGTGAATCTCCAGATCGACGGCTCGACCGTCGACTTCGGCGATCTCACGCTCACCGGCCTGCAGGCCGTCGACCTCGTGGGCACCGCGGTCGCCGGGCTTACCGGCGCGACCATCGGCCTGAACGGCGGTCCGGTCGCCCGCGTCGACCTCAACGCCGGCGGGGCGCTGACGGTCGGTGACGTGACGGTCTTCAGCACCGGTCCGCGTAACGCCGTCGCGTCCGCGGTGGCGCGCGCCCAGCTGATGGGCGACACCGTGGACGCGGGCGTGGTCACGGTGTCGGCGAGCTACGCCGGCAGTGATCCGAGCGGCGGCGCGACCGCCGAGGCGGACGTCGCGGCGGCGCAGGGCATCACCGTCGGCCACATCACGGTCGACGCGACGGCCGACACCGCGGGTGGCCTCGCGGTGGCCGACGCCCACAGCTTCGTGCATTCGGCCGGCGGCAACACCACTACCGGTGACATCGGCGTGGCCGCGACCGCCAGCGGCGCGAATGCGACTGCGATCGCCGACAACCGCGTCGGCGAGACCGGCGGCGCGGTGAGCGGGCCGGTCGTCATTCACACCGGCTCGCTCGGCGCCGACGCGAACGCCAGCGCCGAGGGTGACGGCTCCAGCGCCACCGCCATCGGCAACGCCCTGGTCGAGGTCACCCACCTCGACGGCGGCGCGGGCAGCCTGATCGTGAATGGCAGCCCGAGCGCGGTCGCGGTGACCAGCGCGGCACCTCCGGTCGGGACACTGACCAGCGCGACCGCCGACTCCGATGCGCGTGTCGTCATCGGTGCAGGTCCGACCACCCCGGGAACCGACGTGCACGTGGTCGGCGATGCCACTGCCGACGCCATCGCCTCGGCCGGCGGCGCGACGACGCTCGTCGAGACCGGCTTCGCGCAGGTCTCGGTCCGGACCGGCGGCGAGGCGGGCGGCGTCGCCGCCCGGCTCGACGGCGCCGTGCTGGCGACCGGCCTCGACGCCTCGATCGACATCCGCAACGACGGCCCACCCGGCGGGGACATCCGCCTCGGCGGCGACGTTCGCGCCACCGACACCCGGGGCGGGGACGGTAGCACCGGCCTGGTGCAGATCGCCGGCAACGCCGGCGGCATCCATCTCGCGGCCGGAACGTCCATCGTCGACGACGACCCGGACGGTGGACAGGTGTTCATCCAGGCGCTCGGCCCGGTGAAGCTCGACGGCGCGGTGCAGGCGCTCGGCGGCGGTGCGTCCGCGGTGAACGTGCAGGGTGCCGACGTCGACTTCGCGAGCCTGCTGGCCGAGGGCGGCACCGGCGCGTCGGTTCACGTCGACGCCACCACCGGCGCGGTGCTCGGTGGGTCGGTCGACGTCCTGGTTCCCGGCGGTGGCAGCGGCCCGGTCGACTATCGGGTCGACGGCGCCACCGGCGTCAGCATCGGTGACGTCAATGCGCTCACCCCGAGCGGCGACGTTCTCGGTGGCATCGGTGCGTCCGGCGGCAGCGTGAGCCGCGGCGCGCTATTCGCCGAGACTGGTTCCGGTCAGGTCGACGTGAACGAGAGTGGGGCCGGGATGACGGTCGGGCCGACCGACCTGACCGCGGTCGACGGCTCACTGCGGCTCGCCATGGTGAGTAGCGGTGGTGACGTCACCGCCGGCCCGATCACCCTGCGCCGCTCCGGTTTCGGCAACACCGACGCGCGGATCACCGACGCCGTCGGTCCCGGGGCGGTCGACGTCGCCGGCGTGGACATCTTGGACACCGGCGGCGACGTGGTGCTCGACGTCGACGCCGATGCCGGGCCCGCCACCCTCGGTGCGAGCCAGGTCTCGGCCCTCGGCGCGCTCGACGTGATCCTCGGTGGCTTCACCATCGATACCGGGGTGCTGACGTTGTCGACCGACTCCGCCACCGGCCGCCTGTCGGCGGCGGGCCGTGGCGGCGACGTCACCATCGCCGGGGTGGACGCCACCTCGGCGGGTGACTTCGACCTCTTCGTCGACGCCACCGCCGGCGGCTCGGCATCGCTCGGTGCGACCACGTTGAACGCGGTCGGGGCCGATCCGACGGTGGTGGTGGCGGGGTTGGCCGACGCCACGCTGTCCGGTCCGTTCTCCGGTACCGGCGGGATCTTCTCCCTCGACCTCGACGCCGGTGGTGCCGCGAGCGCCGGCAGCGTCGACCTCTCGGCGCCGACCGCGACCTTCCGTGCGCGCGGTGACACGGTGGCGCTCGGTGACGTGGCCCTCGACGGCGGCGTCGGTGGTGGGACGCTGACATACGACATCGACGGGGTGAACGCGGTCGCCGTCGGCTCGCTGGCCGCGATGACCGCGACTGGTGACATTCTCGGCAGAATCGCCTCGTCGAGCGCAGGTATGAGCCGCGGCGCGCTATTCGCCGAGACTGGCTCCGGCCAGGTCGACATCGACGAGAGCGGTGCCGGGATCACGGTCGGGGCGACCGATCTGACCGCAGTGGGCGGTCTGCTGCGGCTGTCGATGGTGAGCAGTGGCGGTGACGTGTCCACCGGGGCGCTGACGCTGCGTCGCTCGGGCGCGGGCACCACCGACGTCCGAGTCACCGACGCGGTCGGTCCCGGGTCAGTCGACGTCGCCAGCGTCGACATCGCGGACACCGGCGGCGACGTGCTGCTCCGCCTCGACGCCGACGCCGGGTCTGCCATCCTCGGTGCGAGCCAGGTCTCTGCGTTCGGGGCGCTCGACGTCGATCTCGACGGCTTCAACATCGACACCGGCGTGCTGACGTTGTCGACCGACTCGGCCACCGGCCTCCTGTCGGCGGTGGGCGGTGGTGGAGACGTCACCGTCGCCGGGGTGGACGCCACCTCGGCGGGTGACTTCGACCTCTTCGTCGATGCCACGCTGGATGGCTCGGCAGCGCTCGGTGCGACCACGGTGAGCGCGGTCGGGGCCGATCCGACGGTGGTGGTGGCGGGGTTTGCCGATGCCACGCTGGCCGGCCCGTTCTCGGGCAGCGGCGGCATCTTCTTCCTCGACCTCGACGCCGGTGGCGCCGCGAGCGCCGGCAGCGTCGACCTCTCGGCGCCGACCGCGACCTTCCGCGCGCGCGGTGGCACCGTGGCGCTCGGCGACGTCGTGCTCGACGGTGTCGATCGGGTGGAGCTCCGTGGTACCGCGCTCTCGGGACTGACCGCGGGCAACGTGATCGCCTCCGCGCTCACCGACGCCCGGGTGGAGCTCGACGCCGGCCGCGCCAGCGGCGGGGTGCTCGGCGTCGGTGACCTCACCGTCGTCGCCGAGACCCTGGTCGGTGGCACCCCAGCGGCCGTGGCGCTGGTGCAGCTCCAGGGTCTGCGCGTCGTCACCGGCGACGCCTTCGTCTCCGCGCACTACGAGACCGGCGCCACCGGCTCGGGTGCGGACGCCATCTTCCGCATCGGCGCCGACGACGGCATCACCGTCGGCGACGTGGTGGTGGACGCGTTCTCGCGGGCGTCCGGCAGCATCGCCGATGCCACCGCCGAGAGTGTCCTCGCCTCGGTCGCCGGGGACACCAAGACCGGCGACATCACGGTGCTCGCCGACGCCTCGGGCCCGGATGCATTCGCCTTCGCCGCGAACGTGATTGGTGAGGCGGTCGGCGCCGCGCCGCCCGGTGGCATCAGCATCGTCACCGGGCTGCTGAGCGCGGACGCCGTCGCCACCGCCTTCGGTAACGGCACCAACGCCACCGCGCAGGCGGAGTCGCGGGTCGACATCCTCGGCGTCGACGGCGCCGTGATGGACGTCGACCTCGGGTTGGATCCGGCCAGCACCGCGACCGCCATCGTGGACCCGGGCGCCGACGTGCTGTCGTCCGGCGACGCCAGCGCCGACGCGACCATCACCATCGCCGCGCCCTCCGTCGCCACCGACGAAGGCGGGCTGCCGGCCGCGGTGGTGCGGATCCGTGACGCCACCGTGGCCACCGCCGACGCGTCGGTGGTCGGGGCGAGCAGCGCGGTCGAGTCGAGCACCGCCGGCATCCTGATTCGTGCCGGGCGCGCCGTCGGCGGGGTGTCGCTGCGGATCGACGGCGACGTGCTCGCGACCGCCGACGAGGCGGCCATCGGCATCCTCAACGACACCCCGTCGGCCGCCACCGTGCGCCTCCTCGGGGACGTGATCGCGACCGGTGACGAGGCCGGTGTCCGCATCCTCCCCGGGCGGGTCGCGATCCCCGGCTTCCCGGCGAGCACCGGAGTCGGCGGCAATCTCGACATCCGGGGCACCATCAGCGCGGTGGACCTCGCCTCCGGGGTCGGCACTCTCGGCATCGAGAACATCGAGGTCGACGCCGGCGTCGGTGGGATCACCGTCGGCGCGGGTGCCAGCATAGTGGACGTCGACCCCGACGGGGCGAGCGTCACCCTGCGCGCAGAAGGCGACATCGTGAATGCGGGCGTCGTCAGCGCCAGTGGCGGTGTCGCGCCGAACGACATCGACATCGTCCTCGCCGGTGCCGGAAACAGCCTCTCGGGCGCCGGCGCCTGGCAGTCGGATCGCATGCGCATCGTCGGCACCGGCGGCAACGACGTGGTGGCCACCACCTCGGTCGAGACGCTGGTGCTCGGCGATCTCCGCGACGCGACCCTCGACAACCAGAGCTTCACCGGCCCGTCGCAGTTCGACCTCTTCGGCACCTTCCGCGACGTCGGTATCACCTTCGGCGGCGATGCGACCTGGACCACGGCCGCGGCCGGGACCACTCGCCTCGGATCCGGTGGTGGCGCCCCGGGCGCGCGATCGATCATCGCCAACAGCCTGGTGCTCGGCACCGACGGTGCGCTGGTGATGGAGGGTGTGCAGGTCGACGCCGCCGGGCGCGTCAACCTGCTGTCGGGTGACGCGCTCAAGCTCGCCGACGCGCAGCTGCGCGGGGTGCCGATCGATCTGATCGCCGGCGGGGTGCTCGACCTCGACCGCGCGGCGGTGCAGTCCACCGGCGTGGTGACGCTACGTGGCGGCGGCGGCATCCTCGCCGACACCGCGAGCATCGACGCCGCGGCAGGCGTCGATGCGTTCACCACCCAGGACGTCGACCTGACCGGCCTGCAGCTCAACGTCACCGGTGCGTTCGTGCTGCAGACCAACGGCGCGATCACCCTCGACGGCGCGACCATCGCCGCCGATGGTCCGCTCGATCTCCGTGGTGGAACCGGCATCTCGTTCAGCGGCACCGAGCTCGCGACCACCGGGGCGATGGTGCTGGTCTCGGGCGCCGGGATCTCCGGGGCCGGCTCCGAGCTGCTGGCGACGACCGGCATCGACGTCTTCGCCGCCGGTCCGCTGGACCTCGGCGGTGGCAGCGTCGCCACCACGAGCGGGACGACCTCGCTGCGCTCGAACTCCGGCGTGGATCTGGCCGGTGCCTCGGTCGATGCGCCCGGCGCCCTCGACATCCTCTCCGGTGCGGCGCTGGACCTGAGCGGGGCGACCCTGTCCGCGGGCGATCTGGTGCGGATGCAGTCGGGCGGCCAGGTCTCGGCCGCCGGCGTCCAGCTGCGCGGTCCCAACGGCATCGACGTCCTCTCCAGCTCCGGCATCGATCTCACCGGAGGCGACATCGACGGCGGGTTCTTCGTCCGCCTGCAGGCATCGGGCCCGGTGTCACTGGTCAACAGCCGCGTGCGGGCGAATCCGCTGGCGGTGATCACCCCCGGCACCATCTCGATCTCCGGCGCGACGATGCAGCTCAACGGTGGCTTGTTGCAGGGTGGCAGCGTCACCAACGGGCCGGCCTCGATCACCCTCGGTGGCGGGACGGTGGCGACGGTGGCAGGGGACGGCCCTCTGGTCGACGCCCTGGCCGCGAACGACATTCCCGTGGCCAGCGGCTCGCCGAACTTCGCGGTGGTGTCGCAGGGGGCGGTGAACCTGTCCGAGACCACGCTCAATCTCGGCAACGCGGCGAGCTACCTGTGGTTCCAGGGCAGCTCGATCCAGTCCCTGGGCTCGGTGATCAATGCGCCCTCGGCGCTGCTGGTGCAGTTCGCTCCGAGCGGCGGTGGCAGCACCATCTCGCTGGAGCAGACCGTCGGGGTCGGCGGTGACGTCAACTTCGGCGTGCTCGAGCACATCGACGCGCTGCCCGACACCCCGGGCACCACCGTGGCCTTCGGCTTCGGCACCGACCCACTCGGCGTCGCCACGCCGTTCGCCGGTGACCTCTTCGTCAGCCAGGACGGGGCGCTCGACCTCGGGAGCCGCAACCTGGTGCTGCTGAGCGCGGGAGAGGTGTTCGGCGCCGGCGGTGGCACCGGGATCGAGAGCCTCGACATCGCGAGCAGCGGCCTGGTGCTCTATGTCAACGGGGGCGTGGCGACCGCCTTCGGAGCGGCCGAGGAGTTCGAGACCCCGACCAACGACGAGCTGAACGAGGCTCCGCCGAGCATCGCGGAACCGGGCACCGGCACGTCCGAAGAAATCCTGAGCTGCAACTGATGAAGGCCGAGACAATGCAACGAACGGGACGCGTCGCGGTGCTGGCGCTGGCTCTGGGGCTGCTCGGCGCCGCCGGCGCGGCGCAGGCCCAGGGCGCGGCCGGGACGGTCAATCAGGCGCGCGGGCAGGTCGTGGCGGCGACCGCGGACGGCCAGTTCCGAGCCCTCGCGCAGGGCTCGACGGTCCATTCGGGCGACACCATCAACACCGGGCCGGGCAGCTATGTGAAGGTCGGGTTCTCCGACGGGAGCTCGGTGTACCTGCGCCCCGGCACCCGCTTCCGGGTCGACGAGTTCGCCGACGGCGGTGAGAAGGAGAAGGAGAAGGACCGCAGCTTCTTCAGCCTGCTGAAGGGTGGGCTGCGATACGTCACCGGGCTCATCGGGCGGCGCAATCGCGATGCCTTCCGGCTCTCCTCGCCGGTCGCCACCATCGGTATCCGTGGCACCGACTTCGTCGCCCGCCTGTGCCTCGGAGACTGCCTCGGACCGGACGGGCTCTACACCCAGACCAACGAGGGGGTCATTCTGGTGAGCGGCGGCGGGGCCGAGATCACCTCCCCGGCCGGGCAGTTCTCCTACGTGTGCCCGGGCTGCGTTCCCGAGCCCATCCAGGCGCAGCCGGCCGAGTTCCAGATCGAGACCTATCCGGGTGGCGACACCCAGGAAGAGCCGGAGTGTCCGGGCTGACCGGGCGCGAGCGCGTCGGGCCGGGGTCGGAAGGGTCGCGCTCGCCGGCGGCGGGTTGAGCGCGACTGTCGCGAACGCGCGGAACCCCCTCGGCTACGGCCGACTGGTGCCGTTCGAGCGTGAGCGGCACGGGGCGCTCGGGCTCGACCCGGGTGCGCCGGCGCGATTCGCCCGGCGTTTGCACGCCATCGTCATCACCGTGGACGAGTTCCTCGTCGCCGCGCGCCAGTACGCCATCATGTTCACGCGCGATCCCGATACCGCGGCGTACGTGCCGGTCGCGGTCACCGGCCTCGTGCCCGGGGAGAATCGCATCCTCACCGCCGATGGTGCCTGGCCGGCCGCCGCCTACGTCCCCGCCTACGTGCGCCGTTATCCCTTCTACGCGGTGCCGCGCAGCGGCGCCCGCGCGCCCGACGTGCTGGTGTGCGTGGACGAGGAGGCGCTGTGCCTGGGCGAGGCGCCGTTGCTCGAGGCCGACGGGCGCCCGGGTGGAGCGTGGGCCGAGCGCGAGTCGCTGGTGCGCGAGTTCGAGCGCGCCTGGCGTCACACCCGAGCCTTCGTCGATGCCGTCGCCCGGCTCGACGTGATCCGCCCGGTGGAGGCCCACGCCCACCCCGCGGACGGATCCGTGCATCGACTGCGCAATCTCTACCGCGTCGACGAGGCCCGACTCAACGCGCTCGAGGGAAGGGCGCTCAAGGCACTGATGCAGGTCGGGGCGCTGTCGCGGGTCTACGCGCACCTGATGTCGATGGACAACCTCGCCCGCCTGCTCGAGCCGCGCTGAACCCGACATCCGGTGCCCGATTCCAGCGCCACCTCCGGCCGTCTCCCCACCCGCCCGGTGTCGCTGCTCGGGCTCGACCTGGTGCCGAGGGCGTCGGTCCCGGGCGCACGCTGGCCGGCGCTTCCGGACTTCCCGGGGGCGCTGATGCTCGCGCTGCAGTTCCAGCTCGAGCGCACCGAGCGGTGGTCTCCCGAGGCGCTGCGCGCGGCGCAGCTCCGAGAGCTCGGGGACCTGTTGCGCCACGCGGTCGAGACGGTGCCCCACTACCGCGCGCGCAAGGCGCTGTACGCGCCGGAGGGTGACGGCGCGCTCGCCGAGGCCCAGCTCGCCCGGCTCCCCGTCCTGCAGCGCGCCGAGGTCCAGGCCCTCGGGGCGGCGCTGCACAGCGCGCGGGTCCCGGCCGAGCACGGCCCGAGCGCGACCCTGCGCACCTCGGGCTCGACCGGGGCGCCGGTCGAGGTCCTGGTGACCCACCTGGCGACCGCGTTCAACGCCGCCGTGGTGCTCCGCGACCACCTCTGGCACCGACGCGACCCGACCGGGAAGCTCGCCACGATGCTCAACCGGATCGCGCCGCCGGCGCCGAGCTGGGGGGCGCCGTTCGACACCCTGCTCGACACCGGGCCGCTGGTCTCCTACGACGTGCGGCTCCCGATCGACGACCAGGCGCGGTGGCTCGCTCGCGAGAATCCGACCTACCTGCTGACCTACGCGAGCAACGCCCGAGCCCTCGCCCGCCACTGCATCGAGCACCAGATCGCGGTGCCCGCGCTGCGCCAGGTCCGGAGCATGGGCGAGGTGGCGCGCGAGGATCTCCCCGCGCTCGCGCTGCACGCCTGGGGCGCGAGCGTGGTCGACGCCTACAGTGCGCAGGAGGTCGGCGTGCTGGCCCTGCAATGCCCCGAGCACGGGACCTACCACCTGCAATGCGAGCAGTCGCTGGTCGAGGTGCTGGCCCCGGATGGCCGGCCCTGCCGGCCGGGCGAGGTCGGGCGGGTGGTGGTGACCCCGTTGCGCAACTGGGCGATGCCGCTGGTGCGCTACGCGCTGCTCGACCACGCCGAGGTGGCGCCGCCATGCCCCTGCGGCCGAGGTCTGCCCGGTCTTCGGCGCATTGTCGGGCGGCGGCGCAACATGTTGCGGTTCCCCGACGGGCGCAGCGCCTGGCCGAGCTTTCCCGAGTCGGTCTGGGAGGGGATCGAGGGCTACGGCCGTGTCCAGATCGTGCAGCTGGCGGCGGACACCCTGCGCGTTCGGCTCGAGCGCGATCGGCCGCTCGAGCCGGCACAGATGGCGGCCCTGACGCGGCGACTGACCGCGCGCATGGGGTATCCGTTTCGCGTCGAGGTCGAGGTGGTGCGGGAGCTGCCGCTGCCGGGCGGCGGCAAGTTCGAGGACTTCGTCGGCCTCGACGACGAGGGTGAGCGGTGAGCGTGGGGCGGGCCGCGGTGGTGGCGCTGGCGCTGCTCGCGCCGGTCGTGGGGGCGGGCGCAGAGGGCAACTTCTCCCAGCACCCCGGGTTCGCCGCGTATTTCCGTGCGCATCCGCCCACCGGGCAGGCGGCGAGTCCGGCCGAGCGTCGGTTGCTCGCGCAGCATCGGCCGCGTTTCTACCTCGCCGAGGGCGAGGCCGGGCCGATCGATTTCTATCGCGACTACGTGGGCAGCGCCGACCTCGTCGACGGTGCCGGGCGCCCGGTCGAGCCGGTGGACCGCGAGGCGCTGGTCCGCCTCGGCCGCGATCCCGGCGCGGTGCTCACCCATCGCCCGCGTCCACCGCGTCATCCCCCGGTCGCCTACGCCAGCATCGAGCACGCGACGGTGCCGATGCCGTACCCCGACGGCACGGTGACGGAGTCGTTGCGCTTCCTGACCTACCATCTCGCGTTCGCCCACTCCGGCCTGCCGGCGGGGCTCGGTGGGGTCGCCGAGGCATTGATCTCCCTGGTCGGGGATCCCGGGGACTGGCACCAGCTCGATCACTACACCGCCGCCACGGTGGTGATCGACGCCGATGCGCGGCCGATCGCGCTGGTCCTGCAACAACACAACTACCAGCGGACCTATCTCGTCGGCGAGACCGTCGCCATGCCCGACGACGGGCGCCTGCGCGTGGACGTGGCGCGGCGCTCGAACGAGCTGTACCCGCATCGCTCGACGCCGACCCGTCGCCGCGCGGTACGCTTCACCGACCCCGCCGGCTGGCGATATCTGCTCGGCGGCGGATCGGCCCCGCTCGCGTCCGCCGACGACCTGACCCATGGCCAGCGCGAGGTGGGATACGGTCTCGAGTTCCTCGCCGACACCGACCCGTTCTATCTCTTCCACGGCTACCTCGGTGGCCGCCGCGCCCTGCCCGGGCGGGACGGCCCACCGGGCGCGGCCTACAACACCTGGCCCGCCCACAAGCCGTGGGCGGTCGCGCTCTTCCTCGGCTACTGGCGCGACGACCATGCGGGTGATCTCGAGCGCCTCGAGCGCACCGTCGGCGCCGGCGGGGATTACCTCGGCTTCGCTCGCGCCCAGGCACCGGTCCTCGCCGCCAATCTGCGTTGCCTGCGCAACGCCGGCGAGGGCTGCCGACTGCGCTGACCGGCGCGCGGCGGTCGAGCGCCACCGGCCGCTCTCCGGTAGACTTGCCGAGCCTCCAGACCGCTACCCGCGGTCGACCCCGGCCGACACCATTCGGCCACCACCGTCATGTCGGAATGACCACCATGTCCAAGTTGCCGATCGAGAAGTACCGGGCGTTCGAGACCATCGACCTGCCCGACCGCCAGTGGCCGAGTCGCCGCATCACCGCCGC
The DNA here is from genome assembly GCA_024234875.1 of Ectothiorhodospiraceae bacterium. GTDB lineage: Bacteria > Pseudomonadota > Gammaproteobacteria > HK1 > HK1 > JACKNM01. Next base: position 50,342 of record JACKNM010000016.1, read on the forward strand.
GCCGATCTGGTGCAGCGTCGACCTTCGTGACGGCAACCAGGCACTCCTCAACCCGATGGACGGGAAGCGCAAGATGCGCATGTTCGAGACCCTCGTCCAGATGGGATTCAAGGAGATCGAGGTCGGCTTCCCGTCCGCCTCGCAGACCGATTTCGACTTCGTGCGCGAGCTGATAGACGGCGGATTGATCCCGGACGACGTCACCATCCAGGTCCTGACCCAGGCCCGCGGACACCTCATCGAGCGCACCTACGAGAGCCTGGTCGGCGCTCGCCGCGCGATCGTGCATCTCTACAACTCGACCTCGACGTTGCAGCGCCGGGTGGTGTTCGGGCTCGAGCGCGCGGGAATCGTGGACATCGCGGTCAAGGGCGCGCGGTTGGTGCGCGACCTCGCCGCCCAGGCCAACGGGACCGAGATCGTCTACCAGTACTCGCCCGAGAGCTTCACCGGTACCGAGCTCGACTTCGCGGTGGAGATCTGCGACGCGGTGGCCGAGGTCTGGGAGCCCACACCGGCGCACAAGGCGATCATCAACCTGCCGGCCACGGTCGAGATGTCGACGCCGAACATCTACGCCGACCAGATCGAATGGTTCATTCGCAAGGTGAAGAACCGCGAGTCGCTGATCATCAGCCTGCATCCGCACAACGACCGGGGCACCGGGGTGGCGGCGGCCGAGCTCGCGGTGATGGCCGGCGCGGAGCGCATCGAGGGCACGCTGTTCGGTAACGGCGAGCGGACCGGCAACGTCGACGTGATTACCCTTGCCGGGAACATGCTCACCCAGGGCATCGATCCGGAGCTCGATCTCTCCGACATCGACCACCTGCGCGAGACGGCGGAGTTCTGCAACGAGCTGCCGGTGCATCCGCGCCACCCGTACGCGGGGGACCTGGTATTCACCGCCTTCTCCGGCTCGCATCAGGACGCGATCAAGAAGGGCATGGCGGCGATGAAGGTGAGCAACTCCGGTCAGTGGGAGGTGCCGTACCTGCCGATCGACCCCAAGGATCTCGGCCGCAGCTACGAGGCGATCATTCGCGTCAACAGCCAGTCCGGGAAGGGTGGCGTCGCCTACATCATGAGCACGGAGTACGGGCTCGATCTGCCGCGTGCGCTACAGGTCGAGTTCAGCCGCAGCGTTCAGGACGTGACCGACGCCACCGGCAAGGAGATCACCGCCGAGCAGATCTGGCAGCTGTTCGAGAAGCAGTACCTCGCGCTCGATCGCCCCTACGAGTACGTCGAGCACTGGAGCGTGCCCGACCCGGATGCTCCGGGGCAGCGGCGTCTGACGGCCACCATTCGGGTCGACGCCGAGGAGCGCACGATCAGCGGTCGCGGCAACGGGCCGATCGCGGGCTTCATCGACGCGCTCGGGCGAGACTGTGGTCTGAAGTTGAGCGTCCTCGACTATCACGAGCACGCCATGGGCAACGGCGCTGATGCCACCGCGGTCGCCTACGTCGAGCTCGCCAACGAGTCGGGAGAGGCGCTGTTCGGGGTCGGGATCCATCCCGACATCACGATCGCCTCGCTGCGCGCGGTCCTCGGGGGGCTGAACCGTCACTGCGCGCGGCGCTGATTCGCCTCCGCCGAGGCGGCGGCGGGCCGTCGGCGAGCCCGCCGCTCGCCGTGCCCTGCTCGAGTGCATGCGACGGATGGACGCCCGGGGCCTGAACCGGGGAACCTCCGGCAATGCGAGCGTTCGGCTCGGTGACGAGGTGCTGATCACCCCGAGTGGCGTCGGCCTCGATGCGCTGGACGCCGGGTCGATGGTGCGCATGTCGATCGACGGCGTGCCGCGGGACGCCGGCGCCGTGCCCTCGAGCGAGTGGCCGTTGCACACCGCGGTGCTGCGCGCGCGCGCCGACGCGGTGGCCGTCGTCCACGCTCACCCCCCCTATGCCACCGCGCTCGCCTGTGCCCGACGCGGCATCGCGCCGCTGCACTACATGGTGGCCGTCGCCGGCGGTGCCGACGTGCGTTGCGCGCCGTACGCCACCTTCGGCAGCGACGCGCTCGGCGAGCACACCGTCAGCGCCCTCGAGGGCCGACAGGCCTGCCTGCTCGCGAACCACGGACTGGTGGCCATCGGACCGAGTCTCGACCGCGCACTGTGGGTCGCGGAGGAGGTCGAGTTCCTGGCCCGGCTGCAGCTTCTCGCCAGCGCCGCCGGGGGCGCGGTGCTGCTCACCGAGGCCGAGATCGCCGATGCCGCCGAGCGCTTCCGAACCTACGGCCCGCGTCGGGGCGGCCCGCCTCGGGGTCGGACCAACTCATCTATCTGATTCGGAAAAGATTTCCGCGACTACTGGCCATCTCGGCGTCTGGACCGCGCACCGCGAGCTGGGGTGCCGCCGACCGCGAGCACCTCGACCCGCGGGGTCGCGGTAATCGAGTGGCCGCGTCGGCGCGTCGGGGTCGGACCAAGTCATCTATCGGATTCCAAAAGAAAATTTCCCCGACCACCGGTCGTCTCGGTGCCCGGCCCGCGCACGGCGAGCTGAGGTGCCGCCGAGACCGTGTGCACCTCGACCCGCGGGGTCGCGGGGATCGACTGGTCCGCCCCGTTCGTGGTCGGACAACGGCCGACCAGGTTGGTCCGGCCCAGACCTGAGGGCCAGAAGATAGGAAAATCAAAGGCTTGAGTTGGTCCGACCCCGGTCGTGCCAGTCGTGGCTCAGTGCAGCGGCGCTGACTTGAGCAAGGCCTGACGGTCGACCGTCTCCACGCGGGCGGTGACCGCGTCGCCGTCTCGCAGCACGGTGATCGGGATTCGTACGCCGGCGGGGCCCTGGCGCCAGATCAGTCGAAACAGGTCGGCGAGGCTCTGGACCGGCACGCCGTCGACCTCGAGCACGACGTCACCGAGCTTGATGCCGCCGCGGTCGGCCGGACAGCCGGAGTAGACGCCGGCGACGATCAGGCGATCCTCGTCGTCGTGGACGAGCCACCCCATCCAGGGGCGAGGCGGGCTCTGGCGGCGCCCATAGAGGCGGAGATCGTCGAGGATGGGCTCCAGGAGGTCGATCGGCACGATCATGTTCGCGCCGGTACCCTGGCCGTCGGCGCCGACCTGCTGCACCAGGAGCGAGCCGATGCCGAGCAGCTCGCCCTCGGCGCCGATGAGGGCGGCACCGCCCCAATTCGGATGGGCGGGTGAGGTGAACACCGCCGAATCCAGCACGTACTCCCAGTAGCCCGCGAACTCGCGCTTCGCGGTGACCCGCGCCTCGACCGCGTGCTCGAGCCCGCCGTGGCCGGCGACCACCACCCGGCTGCCGGTGAGCAGCGACGCGCAGCGCCCGCGGGGGAGGGGAGGCACATCCAGCCGGCCGAGCGCCTGGACCAGCCCGAACCCGCTTTCCTGGTCGTAACCGACGACGTGCCCCGGGAGCCCGTGGCCTCGATGGTCGACCACCCACACGCTCTGCGCCTCGGTGACCAGGTAGCCGATGGTGAGGATCAGCCCCTGCTCGTCGATCACCACACCGTGTCCGGCGCGCTCGGTTCCCAGCACACCGGCGGTCAGCGCGTCCTCCGGGATCTGCGTGCGGAGCGCGACGATCGAGTTGAGCGTGCTCTCGAGGTCGAACTTGTACTGGCTTGGATCGGGCTGCACGGTCTGGCTCGTCTCCGACTGGCTCGTTTCCGGGGTGCTCGGGTCGGAAGGCTCGGTCCGGGGCCGAGCACGGGGGCGCCACCGCCCTTGCCGACCTGGTCCCGAGGCCGCGCGTGCCGGTGGTCGGCTCCCCGCGCGGCCAGCCGCGTCGAGGGCCACGATGGTCCACCGCCGACGCGACGCCGAGCACGCGGGTATGATACCGGGCCCGGCCGGTGACTGAAACTCGGCCGGCGGTGGCGGTGGACAATGGCCGCCGGTTCGCTATCCTTGGCCGCCCGCGGGCGGTGACGCCCTCGGCACGGCACGCAGCCAGCAGGTGACGACGCGGTGGCGAGAGAGGCGCTCGGCAGGGCGGCGGAGGACGGGCCGGTACCGAACGGGACCCGTCGCACGGTCGACGACAAGGAGTGCGTCTACTACGACGGCTACTGGATCCGGCACTACGCACCGCCACGCGAGACGCTGGCGGCGAAGAAGCGGCTGATCGAGCACCTCTCGCGGCGGCTCTTCCATCACACCGAAGTCGGCATCAATACGCCCGGCGAGAATCTCGAGCGGGCCCGCAAGGCCTACGAGCGGGAGCAGGACCCGGCGCGCAAGCGGGTGGCCGGTGCGATGCTCGCGGGTGCGCTTTTCAACCGCGCGACCGACATCTTCACCACCCTCGTCGACCTGCAGCAGAAGGGGGTCGAGATCAGCCCGAGCAACGAGCTGATGCGCCAGTGCGAGCAGTACTTCCAGGAGGCGCTCGCGCTCGGCAAGTCGGTCAAGCACTACAGCGGGCACGAAGGTATCGACGAGCTCTGGGGCGAGCCGTTGAAGGCGTTCGTCATGCCGCTGAAGGACTTCTACGAGAGTCGATACATCAAGATCGCGCAGACCATGCGCGACATCGACCGTGTCGCCGGACGTCTGCGTGCCCTGCTCGCATCCGAGCGCGGGTTCGCCGGAATCGACCCGCTGATTCGCGAGTTCGCCGATGCCGCGAAGCTCGAGAGCGAGACGATGCGCAGCGACCCGGTGATCTTCGTGGTGTGGCCGCGCTTCGTGGCCGCCGGCGAGGCCCTGGTGGCTTTCCGACCGTCCCTCGCACCCGGCGCCCCGGAGCACCTGCGCCGGCGCGCCGAGGGGATGCTGGCGCTGCTGCGCGACGGCAAGGACTTGCTGACCTACCTGTCGGGGGCGCGGGTGCCGATGCCGAAGAGCACGCGCGAGTACCTGGAGCGGTGCGACGCACAGGCGCGCGCGGTCTATCCTCAGGCGGCGAGCCTGCCGCCGGCGGATCCCGGCGGGTGAGCGCCACCGCCGCGGATGTCGCGGCGGCGGAGCGAGCCGTCCGCGTCGACCTCGCGGCGTGTTACCGGCTGGTCGACCTGAACCGCCTCGGAGACCTCACCGCGACCCACATCTCGGCCCGCGTCCCGGGTGAGGACGCATTCCTGCTCAATCCCCACGGCCTGTTGTTCGACGAGATCACTGCCTCGTCGCTGGTGAAGGTCGGTTTCGACGGCGAGGTGCGTGGTGCGGGCCCACGGGCCTTCAACCCGGCCGGCTTCAACATCCACAGCGCGGTGCTCGCCGCGCGCCCGGACGTCGCCTGCGTCATCCACACCCACACCCGGGCGGGAATGGCGGTGGCGGCGATGCGCTGCGGTCTGCTGCCGATCAGCCAGCACGCCATGCGGTTCCATCGCCGCATCGGCGTGCACGAGTACGAGGGGATGGTGCTGGACCGCGACGAGCGTGCGCGCCTCGCCGCGGACCTCGGACCGCATCACGCCATGCTGCTGCGCAATCACGGGCTGCTGGTCGCGGGGCGCTCGGTGGCCGAGGCGTTCCGGCTGATGCACATGCTCGAGCGAGCCTGCCAGGTGCAGGTCGACGCGATGGCGGCGGGCGCCGATCTCGCGCTTCCGTCGGAGTCGGTCTGCGAGACGACCGCGCGTCAGTACGAGAGCTTCGGGACGATGGGCGGCCGCGACTGGCGGGCCCAACTGCGCCGCCTCGACCGTCTCGATCCGTCCTACCGGGACTGAGCGCGGCCTCGATGGGCTCGGCGGGCCGCCGAGCCCCTGGATGCGGGCGCCGCGCCCACGCCGGTGGTCGGTTCGATCACGCGCACCCGGCGCCGCCGCCAGCGCGGTCGGCGACGAGGGCGGCGAGGCCGACCAGTGCCGGCTGCGCCGCCGTCACCAGCCAGACCGGTATCCCTTCCAGATAGGCCCGCAACCGGCCCTTGGCCAGGAAGCTCGCCCGGAAGCGCTCGCGGTCGAAGCGCGCGCCCCAGGCCGGGACGATGCCGCCGGCGAGGTAGACGCCGCCGCGGGCGCCGACGGTGAGCGCCAGGTTGCCGGCCACCCCGCCGAGCCAGCTCGTGAACAGCGCGACCGCCTCGCCGGCGAGTCGGTCACCGCCGTCGGCAGCCGCGACGACTGCCTCGGGCGTGTCGAGGGTGGCGGCGGTCTCGCCCGCGACGACGGCGAGTGCGGCGGCGAGGGCCACCAGGCCGGGGCCGGAGAGCGCGCGCTCCGCCGACGCGTGACCGAATCGGCGCGTGAGCTCGCGCACCACCGCCTGCTCGCGGGCAGTCGTCGCCGGCAGCGTGACGTGGCCGCCCTCGCCGTCGACCACCATCCAGCCGCGTGGGCCACGGGCGAGGGTGGCGACGCCGAGCCCGGTCCCGGGCCCGATCACCGCGCGCGTCCCCGCGCCCTCGCCGGGGCCGCCGAGGTGGTCGAGGTCGTCCGCCCCGAGGTGCGGCAGGGACCAGGCGAGGGCGGTGAAATCGTTGACGACGACGACGTCGGCGGCCCCGGTCGCGGTGCGCAGGGCAGTGGCGTCGACCACCCAGGGCAGGTTGGTCATGCGGACGACGCCGTCGTGTGCCGGCCCGGCCGCGCACACCGCCACCGCATCCGGAGGCGCGGTGAGGCCGAGGCGCCGCGCCGCGCGCGCGAGCACCGCCTCGAACGAGCCCGCGTCGCTGGCGCGCTCGACCACCGCCGGCCCCGGCCTGCCATCTGCCCCGGTCACCGCGACTCGGACGTTGGTGCCCCCGACGTCGGCGAGCAGGGCGCGCCTGCTGCTCACCGCGGGCGCCTCGCGTCGACCTCGCGCAACACCGCGAGGAACGCGTCGCGCCACGCGTTCACGTCGTTGGTCATGACCTCGTCGCGGAGCGCGCGCCAGCGCTCACGTCGCTCGTCGAGTGGCATCACCAGCGCCTTCTGCATGGCGTCCGCCACGCCCTGGATGTCGTACGGGTTGACGATGAGTGCGCCATCGGCGCGGTGCGCCGCGCCGGCGAAGCGGGACAGCACCAGCACCCCGGGATTGTGCCCCGACTGCGCCGCCACGTACTCCTTCGCGACCAGGTTCATGCCGTCGCGCAAGGGTGTCACCAGGCCGATGCGCGCGATGCGATACAGGCCCGCCAGCGCCTGGCGTGAGAAGCCGCGAGTGATGTAGCGCAATGGCGTCCAGTCGAACTCGGAGTGCTCGCCGTTGATGCTGCCGGACAACCCCTCCAGCTCCTGGCGGATGTCCTTGTACTCCGGCACGTCGGTCCGCGACGGTGGCGCGATCTGCAGGAACGAGATCCGCCCCCGATTCTCCGGATAACGCCGCAGCAGTGCGTCGAAGGCGCGAAAGCGCTCGGGCAGGCCCTTGCTGTAGTCGAGTCGGTCGACACCGATGATCGCGAGCCTGCCGGCGAGCACGCGCTCCATGCGCGCGCCGTGCGTGTGGGCGTCGCGTGAGCGCGCGAACCGGCGGATGTTCTCGGCGTCGACCCCGATCGGGTAGACGCCGGCACGCACCACTCGGCCGTATGCCTCCAGGCGCCCGTCCTCGAGCACCCTGCCGCCCGCCTCGCTGGTCACGTAGTCGGTGAACGAGCGCAGATCGCTCTCGGTCTGGAAGCCGATGAGGTCGTAGGCGAACAGCGCGCGCACCAGCACCTCGTGCACCGGTAGCGTGGTGATCACCTCCGGTGCGGGAAACGGGATGTGCAGAAAGAACCCGAGGGTGTGGTGGACACCCATGCGGCGCAGCTCCTCACCGAAGGCGATGAGGTGGTAGTCGTGGACCCAGACCAGGTCGTCGTCGCCGAGCAGGGGCGCCACCGCGTGCGCGAAGCGCTGATTGACGCGCAGGTAGCCCTGGTAGTGGTCGCGGTCGAAGTTGGTGAGGTCGATGCGGTAGTGGAACAACGGCCACAGCGTGCGATTGGCGAACCCGTTGTAGTACTCCTCGTACTCGGCCTGGGACAGATCGAGCGTCGCGAACGAGAGGTCGCCCTGGGCGGACATGCGGGGCTTTCCGAGCGCGCCGTCCTGCACGTTGCCGCTCCAGCCCGCCCACAGCCCGCCGGAGCGTTTCAGCACGTCCAGCAGTGCCACCGCCAGTCCACCGGCTCGGGCCGCATTGCCGCCACGAGCCACTCGATTGGAGACCACGACCAGTCGCTCGCGTCGCGTCGCGCGTGCTCGGCTCATGTCGATCCGTCCCTCGTGCCACGCGCGGTCGGGGAGGCGACCGCGCAGCGCGTGCGGGCACCGTGGCCGACACGTCTCGCACGAGCCGGCTCGGGTCTGCCGTGAGTGCGCGTGGAGTCGAAGCTGCCGCGCGGGAACCTGCGCGGGCTCACGGACCTTCCCTCATTCCCACGGACCGCTCAGCCGCATCGCGGCGTTGATGATTCCGACCAGCGAGTACGTCTGCGGATAGTTGCCCCACAGCTCCCCGGTGGCGGGATCGGTGTCCTCGGACAGCAGTCCGAGATGATTTCGGCACGCCAGCATCGACTCGAACGTGTCCCGCGCCTCGGCGGTGCGTCCGGTGCGCGCCAGTGCGTCGATGTACCAGAAGGTGCAGATGTTGAATGCGTTGTGCGGGACGCCGAAGTCGTCGGCGGCCACATAGCGGAACAGATGCTTGCCGCGCTTGAGCTTGGCCTCGATGGCGACCACCGTGGCGCGGAACCGCTCGTCGCTCGGCGGCAGGAACCCGACCTCCGCCATCAGCAGCAGGCTGGCGTCGAGGCCGTCGCCGCCGAAGCTCTCGGCGAAGGCGCCGAGGCTCGGGTTCCATGCGCTCTCGCAGATCCGGGTGCGCACCGTTCGCGCGCGCTCTCGCCAGTGAGCGGCGCGGTCGGGGAGACCGAGGTGGGTGGTGATGCGTGCCAGCCGGTCACAGGCCGCCCAGCACATCAGGCTCGACGAGGTGTGCACCCGGGAGCGGGTGCGCAGCTCCCACATCCCGGCGTCCGGCTGGTCGTGCATGGCGAACGCGCGCTCACCGACGGCCTCCAGGAGTGCGAGGTCGTGGTCGTCGGGCCGTGACAGCAGACGTCGATCGTAGAACGCCTGCGCCGCGGCGAGCACGACGTTGCCGTAGACGTCGTGCTGGAAGTGCTCGTAGGCCTGGTTGCCGACCCGCACCGGCCCCATCCCCCGGTAACCGGGGAGCGACTCGACCCGCGACTCGGTGAGCTGCTGCTCGAGGCCGATGCCGTAGACCGGCTGCAGGTGCGCGCCACCGAGGTCCCCACCGGCCTGCCGGATGACGTTGCGCAGGTAGCGGAGATAGAGCTCCATCGTCTCCACCTCCGACAGGCTGTTCAGCGCGCGGACGACGAAGAAGGCGTCGCGCAGCCAGCAGTATCGGTAGTCCCAGTTGCGCTCGGTGCCGGCGGCCTCGGGAATGCTGGTGGTCATCGCCGCGACGATCGCGCCGGTTTCCTCGTAGGTGCAGAGCTTGAGCGTGATGGCGGCGCGAATCACCGCGTCCTGCCACTCGAGCGGCAACGCCAGCCGCCGCACCCATCGACGCCACTCCTCGACGGTGCGCTCCTCGAACGATCGCGCGACCTCCTCCACCGCGCCGGACAGCGTCTCGTCCGGCCCGAGCACCATGCTCAGCGCGCGGTCGAGCACGAACGGCGTCTCGTCGAGGACGTAGGTGATCGGTGCGTTGGTGGTGAGGCGCAGCGTCAGTCGTGGCCCGACGTATCGAACGTGGTTCGAGCCGCGGGTGATCTCGGGCGTCGAGGCGCCGTAGTCGAAGCGCGGGCGCAGCCGGATCCGAATCCGCGCCGAGCCGGTGACGGGCTGGATCCGGCGCACGATGGTCATCGGACGGAAGCTCCGCCCGTGCAGCGTGTAGCGCGGTGCGAAGTCGCGGATCTCGACGCAGGCACCATGGGCGTCGTGCAGGCGAGTCACCAGCACCGCGGTGTTCTCGAGGTACCACTGCTCCGTTCGTACTTGCTCCTCGAGACGGAGCTCGAACTCGCCGTCGCCGTCCCACTGCCCGTTGGCGAGCAGCCCGCAGAACACCGGGTCGGAGTCGAAGCGGGGCAGGCAGCACCACACGATGCGGGCCTCGCGGTCGACGAGTGCGCCGTAGGTGCAGTTACCGATGACGCCGAGGTCGAGATTCTGGCGGCGGTCGCCGGGCGTCGCAGCCGTTTCCTGGCTCGTCATTGATCAGACTCCTTCGAGCACGCGGGTGGGTGCTGCGCGAGCACGGCTCGCAGCCACCGATGCAGGGCGGCCACGGAGCCGCAGCGCGCATCGGCCCGGGTGTCCCCGTCGCCGACCTTGATGGCGAGACCTCCGAGTCGTTGGACGACGGCGAACGCATCCTCGTCGGTGACGTCGTCGCCCGCGAAGACCGCGCGTCGCCCGGCGAACGGCGGCTCGCGCATGTAGGCGTCGACGGCATGCCCCTTGTCGGCGGCCGCAGGTTTCGCCTCGAGCATCATCTTGCCGGCGAGCAGGTGATAGCCGTCCAGGGTCCGCATCTCCGCCTCGACCAGTCGCAGTAGCGCGTCGGCGCGGTGCGGCGCGCGCCGGTAGTGCAGCACCACCGAGCGGCCCTTGTCCTCGACCAGCAACGCCGGATCCTCCGCGGCGAGGGCGTGCAGCCGCCGGCGCAGCCCGTCGAGCCCCGCGGGCAACTCGCCGACGGTGTAGAGCTCGCCCACGCCGTCGCGTCGCTCGAGGCCGTGGACGCCGGCGACCGGCAGCCGGGCCGGCGCGAGCAGCTGGTCGATGTCGGTGATGGTGCGTCCGGAGACCACTGCCAGAGCGCCGCCGAGGCGGGTGTGCAGCGCGCGCAGCAGGCTCGGCAACTCGGGCGCGACATGCACCGCGTCCGGCGTCGGCGCGATCTCGGCCAACGTGCCGTCGAAGTCGAGGAACAGCGCCCAGGCGTCCCCGGGCGCGGGTAGGGGAAGGTCGGCCGGTCGGATCACTGGTCGGCGGGGAACCTCTGGGGTTGCGGGGCGCCCGACCGCACGCGACGGCCGGGCGACGTCACCGGTGCCATCACGACCGGCCGGCGGCGGCGAGTGCCTGGTCGAGGTCGGCCAGCAGATCGTCGACGTGCTCGAGCCCGATCGAGAGGCGGACGAGGTCCGGGCTCACGCCCGCGCTCGCCATCTCCTGCGCACTGAGCTGGCGATGGGTGGTCGAGGCCGGGTGGCAGGCGAGCGACTTCGCGTCGCCGATGTTGACCAGACGCGTGAACAACCCGAGTGCGTCGATGAACCGGGTACCGCCCTCGACGCCGCCGCGGATTCCGAAGCTGAGGATGCCGGAGGCACGCCCACCCATGTAGCGGCGCACCAGCGCGTGGTCCGGGCTCGACTCGAGCCCGGCGTAACGAACCCAGGCGACGCCGGGGTGCTGCTCGAGGTAGCGGGCGACGGCGAGCGTGTTGTCGCAGATTCGATCCATGCGCACGGGCAGGGTCTCGATTCCCTGTAGCACCAGGAAGCTGTTGAACGGCGAGATCGCGGCGCCCATGTTGCGCAGCGGCACCACGCGCGCGCGCCCGATGAATGCGGCGGCCCCGAGGGCCTCGGTGTAGACCACCCCGTGGTAGCTCACGTCGGGCTCGTTGAGCCGGCGGAAACGGCCCTTGTTCGCCACCCAGTCGAACTTCCCCGAGTCGACGATGATGCCGCCGATCACCGTGCCATGGCCGCCCAGATACTTGGTCAGCGAGTGCACCACGATGTCGGCGCCGTGCTCGATCGGCCGGCACAGATACGGTGAGGGCACGGTGTTGTCGACGATCAGGGGAACGCCGTGCGCATGCGCCATGTCGGCGAGCGCGGCGATGTCGACCACGTTACCGGCCGGGTTGCCGATGGCCTCGCAGTACACCGCCTTGGTGCGGTCGTCGATGTGCGCGGCGAGCGCGTCGACGTCGGTCGGCGGCGCGAACCGGGCCTCGATCCCGACCTGCGGCAAGGTGTGTGCGAACAGATTGTAGGTGCCGCCGTAGAGGGTGGAGGCGCTGACGATGTTGTCGCCGGCCTCGGCGATGGTGAGCACCGCGTAGGTCGTCGCCGCCTGACCCGAGGCGAGCGCGAGGCCGCCGATGCCGCCCTCCATCGCCGCCACCCGCTGCTCGAGCACCGCGGTGGTCGGGTTCATGATGCGGGTGTAGATGTTGCCCTCGACCTTCAGGTCGAACAGGTCGGCACCATGCTGGGTGCTGTCGAAGGCATACGACGAGGTCTGGTAGATGGGCACCGCGACCGCCTTGGTCGTGGGCTCCGGCGCATAGCCTGCGTGCACCGCCATCGTCTCGAGCTTCATCGCGAGCCTCCCCGTCGGTGGCGGCTCCGGAGTCGGGGCCGCGTGTTGGTGTGTCGTCGAGGCAACCCTGCCCTCGACGGATTGTCAGAGCATACCCCATCGGCCATCGCACGCCGCCGGCGGGTGGCCGCGATCAGGCGGCGCGCTGCGATCGCCCGAGCATCCATGCCGGCAACAGCGCCAGCACGAAGACGGTGGTGATGATCATGAATCCGTCCTGGAACGCCATGGTGCGCGCCTGGGCGACGATCATCGAGCCGAGGTGATCGAGGGCCAGTGCCTGGCGGAGATCCGGGCCGAGCCCGGTGTCACCGAGGAGCTGGCCGACGCGGGCGATGAGCTCACGGGTCGCGGTGTTGCCGGCGCTCTGGGTGGCGGTGAGCGCGTCGCCGTGGAACTGGGTTCGCAGCTCGAGGCAGGCCACCAGCACGTTGATCCCCATCGCACCGCCGAGCTGACGACAGAAGTTGATGGTGCCCGAGCCGTGGTTGAGCTGCTCCGGGGGCAGCGCACGCAACGCCGAGGCCACCAGCGGCGGGGTGATGAAGCCCATCCCGAAGCGCGAGATCACCGCGAACCAGGCCATGGTCCAGAACGTCGTGTTCACATCCGTGGTCGAGAGCAACGCGGCGCCGAGCGCGAACAACACCAGGCCGCCCATCACCGGTACCTGTGGCGCGGTCCGGTCCGACAGCCGGCCGATGATCGGGAACACGGTGAGCGCGGCGAGCGCGGCGGGAAGTAGCAGGAACCCGGCCACCGTCGGCGTGTAGCCCTGCACGAGCTGGCCGTAGACCGGCACCAGGTAGTTCATCGCGAAATTGCCGATGCCGAACACGAAGGTGACGAGCGCGGCGGCGGCGAAGCGCGGGTTCACGAACAGCGTGAGGTCCAGCAGCGCGGCGCTCGCACGCAGCTGCGAGCGCACGAAGCCGATGCTCGCTGCCGCACCGATCGCGAACTGCGCCACGATGCGGTCCGACGCCCAGCCCTCGCGCTGGCCGTTCGCGATCGCCGACATCAGGCAGAAGAGCCCGACGCAGAGCAGCCCGTAGCCGACCCAGTCGAATGCGCGCCGCGCGCCCTCGCGGCGTCCGGCGGGGATGAACACCACCCCGAGCGCGAAGGCGAGGGTCACCAGGGGGATCGGCACCATGAAGATGTAGCGCCAGCCGAGGAGGTCGACGGTGATTCCCCCGACCACCGGGCCGAGCCCGAGCGCGAGCACCAGGCCCATCGAGTAGATCCCCATCGCGAGCCCGCGCTCCTCCTTGGGGAAGACCTGGAAGATCACCACCATCACCAGCGGTTGCACCACGCCGGCGGCGAAGCCCTGCATCACGCGGCCGAGAATGACCACGTCGATGTCGGGGCTGGTGGCGCAGATCACCGAGCCGAGGACGAACACCACCAGCACGATCACGAAGGCCGACCGCTGGCCGAAGGTGCCGACGAACCAGGCGTTGAGGAGCTGGCTCGCGGTCATCGTCGCGATGTAGGCGGTGGCGAGGAACTGGGCCTTGTCGAGGCCGACGCCGAAGGCGCCCATGACGTCCGGGGAGGCGACGTTCACGATGGTGCCGGAGAGCACCATGGTGAACGACGCGAGCATGCCGGTGGCGGTGACCAGCATCCGCCGCAGCCCCGAGACCGGAGCTGCCTCAGCCATCGCCGACGTCGATGCGCACCTCGACCATCATCCCCGGGCGCAGTCGCTGCTCGCGCTGCTCGACCGCAATGCGCACCGGAAGGCGCTGCGTGATCTTGGTGAAGTTTCCGCTCGGGTTCGGCGTCGGCAGCAGCGCGAAGCTGCCGGTGGTGGAGCTGCCGATGTTGTCGACGCGCCCGACGAACGCCTCGTCGGGGAAGGCGTCGACCGTCACCTCGACCTGCAGCCCGAGGCGCAGCCGCCGGATCTGCGTCTCCTTGATGTTCGCCTCGACCCAGACCTGCTCGGGGTCGTGCACCAGCGCGATGCGCTGACCGGGGCTCACGAACTCGCCGGCCTCGACGAACAGGCGATCCACCACCACCGCCCCGGGGCTGCGGATCACGCGGTCGGCGAGATCGAGCTTCTGCTGCTCGATGCGCCCGAGCAACTCGGCCCGCCGGTGCGCGAGGCCCTCGATCTCGCGATCCAGCACGGTGAGCCGAGCGCGCTCGGCGCGGGCTTCCTCCAGCCGCGCGAGCGATTCCTCGCGCTCGGCCATCGCCATGCGGTGCTCGCCGTCGAGGCGGCGTGCGGCGGCGCGCGCCTGGTCGAGCTGCTGGGCGGAGATGACCATGCTGCCGCGCAGCGACTGGGCGCGGGCGAGCTCCGAGCGCGCCAGCTCGAGCTGGGCGAGGAGCGCCGACACCGACGCCTCGGCCGCGGCCAGCGCCTGGCGCTGGGTCTCGTAGCGCGACGCGGTTTGCAGGTCGACCAGCTCGCGCTCGGCCGCGAGGCGCGCACGGTCCGCCTCGAGCGCCGCCACCTGCGACTCGAGCTGACCGACCAGCAGGCGCGACTCGCGGTCGTCGATGGTCGCGAGCACGGCGTTCGGGGCGAGGCGCTCCCCTTCGCGGACCTCGATGCGGGTGACCCAACCGGCGACGCGACTGCTCACCGTGACCAGATCGGCGCGAATGCGGGCGTCGGTCTCGGTGACGTAGTGGAGGCGGTCGCGTACCTCCAGCCCGGCGAAGCTTCCGCCGGCCCCGATCGCGAGCAGGACCAGGAGCAGGCGGGCGCGGATGCCGCCGCGCGCCGGTCTGGGCGCCGGGGAAGGGCTGGTGGTCATCGTCGCAGGCGCTCCTCGATGGCGGCACGGGCACCGGCGACCGCGTCGGGGTGACAGGGGACCCAGACCGCGCGCACCGAGCTGCGGGGCGACAGCGCGGTCAGGCGGTCGGCGAGCTGGCGGGCGACGCGGTCGGGCCGGGCGCGGCCGTGACGGGTCCCGAGCAAGGGGATGGCGAGCGCGCGCATCCCCGCTCGCGTCGCGTGGCGCAGCACCTCGGCGAACGCCGCGTCGATCCACCCATCGCGCCAGCTCGGGTCGCGGTCGAGGTCGTGGACCACCGCGAGCAAGCTCGGAGGCCGGCCTGGCCGCACCACCACCGAGCCGGGGGTGACGGCGGGCGCCGCCACCGCGTCGGCCAGCGCGGTGCGCAGGCTCGACGTCGACGCCTGCAGATCGGGCGGCGCGCTCAGCAGCAGGTGCGTGTCCTCCTCCAGCACCACCGCGTCGACCGCGAACGGCGCTGGAGACTCGGCCCGGGTCACCGCGATTCGCAGCGCGCCAGCGACCAGGATTCGACCGAAGTCGTCGGAGACCAGTCGCGGCCCGCGGCCGCGTGCGTCGCTCCCCATCCTCGCCGGTACTCCAGCCGCGCGCCGAGACGGCGCGTCACCGGCGTCGAATCATAGCAAGGCGCACCGCCCGAGGTTGATTTCGTCACATCGGGCCCCAGATACGGGAAGGTCAACGAGCGCGTGGGGTGGGAGGAATGAACGAGGTCAGGCCCAAGTTCCGGCTCGGCCAGGTGGTGCGCCACCGGGTCTATCCGTTTCGCGGGGTCGTGTTCGACGTCGACCCCGAGTTCAACAACACCGAGGAATGGTGGCGAGCCATTCCCGCCGAGGTGCGTCCGCGGAAGGATCAGCCCTTCTATCACCTCCTGGCCGAGAACGAGACGACCACCTACGTCGCCTACGTCTCGGAGCAGAACCTCCTCGCCGACGAGAGCGGCGACCCGGTCGCCCATCCCCAGGTGCCCGAGCTGTTCGGCGACCTCCACGACGGCTACTACCAGGTGCTGCCCCGGCACGTGAACTGACGCGGTCGGGGGACCAGCCCCGCCGCATCTCGGGAACCAGCGCTGGCCGTCGCCGTCGTGATGCGGTTCAATGCCGGCGCTCACGGTGTCCGCCGATGGTCGAGGTCTCGCATGTCGGAGTCGAATGCGGAGCGCGCACGCGCCGCGCTCCTGGCCACGGGCTTCCCCTTGGAGGTCATGGACTGTGACCCGGCCCTCGCCGATACCGCCGCGTTCTGCGCCCACTACGGGGTCGCGCCGGAGGATTCGGCCAACACCATCCTGGTCAAGGGCAAGACCGGCGAGAGCCGTTACGTCGCCTGCGTCGTCCTCGCCCATACCCGCCTCGACGTCAATCGCACCGTGCGCAAGCGGCTCGGCTCGCGCCGCGTGTCCTTCGCCAGCGCCGAGGAGACGCGAGCGCTGACCGGGATGGAGATTGGCGGCGTCACGCCGCCCGGCCTGCCCGCGGACCTCGCGGTGTGGGTCGACGCGCGGGTGATGGAGCGGGAGCGAATCGTGCTCGGCGGTGGCGACCGCGCGACCAAGCTGCGCGTCCCGCCAGCCGCGCTGGCCGCCCTGCCGGGCGTCGAGATCGTCCCCGGGCTGGCCGTCGAGCCCGGCGTGGCCACCGAACCAGCCGAGGAGTAGGAGAGAGCATGACCGCCGATCCGGTGCTGATGGAGGTCGACGCGCGCGGTATCGCGCACGTCACCCTCAACCGTCCCCATGTCAACAACGCCTACGACGGCGCGCTCATCGAGGGGCTGCTGCGGGGCATCGACGCGATCGCCGCCGACCCCCGCGTGCGCCTGGTGGTAATCCGCGGCAACGGCCGGCACTTCCAGGCCGGCGCCGACCTCGCCTGGATCAACGCGCTCGGCAAGCTCGGCCCGGACGAGAACCGCGAGGCTTCCCGGCGCACCGCGCGCGCGGTGCTCGGGCTCGACGGTCTGGACAAGCCGACCCTCGCACTGGTCCACGGTGGCTGCTTCGGTGGCGGCGTCGGCATGCTCTGCGCCTGCGACGTGGTGATCGCGAGCGAGGACGCGATCTTCGCCATCACCGAGGCGCGCTGGGGGCTCGCGGCGACGATCATCGTGCCGCAGCTCGTCGCTGCCCTGGGCATTCGCGACGTGCGCCGCTACGCGCTCACCTGCGAGCGTTTCGATGCCCGCCGCGCGCTCGAGATCGGGCTGGTGCACGAGGTCTGCCCGACCGGTGGCCTGGAGGCCGCCGCTGCTCCCGTAATCGAGAGCCTGCTGCGATGTGGACCCGACGCGCTGGCCCTGACCAAGCGCCTGTGCCGCGAGGACGCGCACCTCGACCTGAGCGACGAGCATCTCGAGCGCCTGGTGGCGTTGCACTCCGACAAGCGCCGCTCGGCGGAGGCCGCCGAGGGCACCGCGAGCTTCCTGGAGAAGCGCGACCCGAGCTGGTATCCGGCCTGACGAGGCCACGCCTCACCGTCGCGGCGCCCGGGAAGGCCCGCCGTCGGCGCCTCGCCGCGGGCCGGCACGGGGGCCGGGGCCCCTACCGACCGCGTGGCTCGAGGCGCATCGGTAGCCCGCGGTGGGGGCGCAGGGTCAACCTCCCGAGCGGCTCTACCGGGTGTCCCTCTCGGAGCCGAAGGCGGAAGCGCTGCGCCATCATCACCAGGATCAGCGTCGCCTCGGCGAGGCCGAAGCCGCTGCCGATGCAGGTGCGTGGGCCGGCCCCGAACGGCAGGTAGCAGAGCTTCGGTCGCTCGTCGGCCTCCGGGGGCAGGAAGCGCTCCGGACGGAAGACATCGGGCTCGCGCCAGTGCTTGCGGTGGCGGTGCAGTAGCCACGGCGCGATCACCACCATCGATCCCGCGCGCACCCGCCGCTTGCCGATCTGGTCGTCGGCCTGGGCCTCGCGGGAGAACACGTGCACCGGCGGATACAGCCGCAAGGTCTCGTCGATCACCGCTCGGGCGTAGGGCACGGCGGGGAGGTCGTCGAAGGTGGGGTCACGGCCGCCGAGCACACCGTCGACCTCCGCGTGCAGCCGCGCCTCGATCTCCGGTGCGGTGCCGAGCAGGTACAGCGCCCAGCCGAGCGCGTTGGCGGTGGTCTCGTGGCCGGCGAGGATGATCACCGCCGCCTCGTCGCGCAGCAGCCGGCGCGACATGCGCTGCCCGGTCTCGGGATCCTCGGCGCGCATCAACAGCTCGAGCAGGTCCTCGCGCGGCAGGTGATCGGCCTCGCGCTTGCGCAGGATGTCGTCGAGCACCGCGTCGAGGCGGCGCACCGCGTCCCGCGCCCGGTGCGCGTCGAGCCGCGGCAACCAGCGCGGCAGGCCGATCATCTCGAGGATGTCGAGCCGGCCGAGCGTCTCCTGGTAGTGTCCGAACGCCTCGAACACCTCGGTGGTGCGCGCCGGCCCGAGGTCGCCGGAGAACATCGTCCGCGCCACCACCTCCATCGTGACCTCGGCCATCTCCCGGGTGACCTCGATCTCGGTGCCGGGCTCGAGGGTGGCCCAGCGCTCGACCATCTCGCGGGCGGTGTCGACCATGACCCGCGCGAACTCGCGCACCCGCGACCGATGGAAGGCCGGGGTGGCGATTCTGCGTTGGCGGCGCCAGAGCTCGCCGTGGCTGATGAACAGGCCGTCCCCGACCAGGGGTTTGAGCACACGCTCGGTGTAGACGCTCTTGCGGTAGTTCTCGACGTTGGTGGCCAGCACGTGCCGGACGCCCTGCGGGTTGTTCACCACGAAGACGTCCCGGAACACGAAGCGGTGGCTGAACATCGACCATTCGAACGCCTCGTCGGGCCAGATCCGCACGAGGTTGTCGCGCCCGTGCCAGAGCAAGGTGGCGGTCCGGGCCAACTCGTCGAGTGCGGCGGGGAGGGCGACGGGCATGGGTTACGGCGTCGATCTGGCGAGCCTGCATGCTACGCTCGGCCGCGCGGCGCTGCCAAACCGGGGCCAGGTGGTTCCATGGTGGTGGCGGTTGCTGTAGCGTTGGCGGGTTGCGCTGCCCGGTCGGATCGCCTGCCGGGGGCATGCGAAGCCAACCGGACATGCCGGAGACCATGAAGGGCAAGGTCTACATCAAGACGTTCGGCTGCCAGATGAACGAGTACGACTCCGCGCGCACCGCGGATCTGCTCGCCAGCTCCCACGGGCTCGAGCGCACTGCCACCCCGGAGGACGCCGACGTCCTGCTCATCAACACCTGCTCGGTGCGCGAGAAGGCGCAGGAGAAGGTCTTCTCCCAGCTCGGCATCTGGCGCGAGTGGAAGGCGCGGCGGCCAGACCTCGTGATCGGGGTCGGTGGTTGTGTCGCCAGCCAGGAGGGGGAAGCGCTCCGCGCGCGCGCGCCGTTCGTGGACATCGTCTACGGGCCGCAGACCCTGCACCGGGTGCCGGGGATGCTCGACGCGGTGCGCGCACGACGTCGTCCGGCGGTCGACGTCTCGTTCCCCGAGATCGAGAAGTTCGACCGCCTGCCCGAGCCCCGCGCCAGCGGCGTGACCGCCTTCGTGTCGATCATGGAGGGGTGCAGCAAGTACTGCAGCTTCTGCGTGGTGCCCTACACCCGCGGCGAGGAGATCAGCCGGCCGTTCGACGACGTGATCGCCGAGGTGGTGGCGCTGGCCGAGCAGGGGGTGCGCGAGATCACCTTCCTCGGCCAGAACGTCAACGCCTATCGGGGCGCGCTCCACCCTGCCGCCGCCGACGTGGCTGGCGACGATGCGGTGTGCGATCTCGCCGAGCTCGTCGCCTACGCCGCGGCGGTCGACGGCATCGGCCGCATCCGTTACACCACCTCCCATCCGCTGGAGGTCACCGAGCGGCTGGTCGACGCCTATCGGGCGGTGCCGGAGCTCGTCGGCCACCTCCACCTGCCGGTGCAGAGCGGATCGGACCGGGTTCTCGCGGCGATGAAGCGCGGCTACACTGCGGCGAGCTACGTCGAGAAGGTGGCCCGCCTGCGCGCCGCGCGGCCCGGGCTCAGCCTGTCGTCGGACTTCATCGTCGGATTCCCCGGGGAGACCGAGGCCGACTTCGAGGACACCATGAACCTGATCGACGAGGTGCGTTTCGACGCCTCGTTCAGCTTCCTGTACAGCCCCCGCCCCGGCACCCCGGCGGCGGCCCTGGCAGATGTCGTGCCCGATGCGGTGAAACGCGCCCGGCTCGCGCGCCTGCAAGCCCGGATCACCGAGCTGGCGGCCGAGGTGAGCGCGGGAATGGTCGGCACGGTGCAGCGGGTGCTGGTGGAGGGCCCGTCGAAGAAGGACCCGGCGGCGCTGCGCGGTCGCACCGAGAACAACCGCGTGGTCAATTTCGACGGCGATCCGTCCTCGCGCGGCCGTTTCGTCGAGGTCGCGATCACCGAGGCGCTCCCGAACTCGCTGCGCGGCGAGCTCGTCGCGACGCCGCCCGGCGTCGCCAGCGATGGGCGCGCCCGCACTTGAACGATCCCGATACCACCGCCCTGCGCGAGCCCGGCGCCGCGCGCGACGTCGCGAGCAGCTCGCCCGACAGTCGCGAGCTCGTCCTCGAGCCGGCCGACAACCAGCGGCTGGTCAACCTCTGCGGTCCCTTCGACCAGCACCTGCGCCAGCTCGAGCGCAGGCTCGGCGTCGAGATCAACTCGCGTGGCAACCACTTCCAGATCACCGGGGCGGGGCAGGCGGCGCGAATCGCCGCGGAGGTGCTGCAACGGCTCTACGCCGCCACCAGCGACGAGCCGCTGACCCCGGCTCGGGTTCATCTCTTCCTGCAGGAGTCGGGGGTCGAGGCCGTGCTCGCGGGCACCGAGGATCCGGGCGAGACGTCGGTCCGCACCCGGCGCGGGACGGTGCGGGCGCGCGGTATCAACCAGGCTCGCTACGTCGAGCGGGTGCGGATGCACGACATCAACTTCGGTGTCGGCCCGGCCGGCACCGGCAAGACCTATCTCGCGGTGGCCTGCGCGGTGGAGGCGCTGGAGACCGAGCGCGCGCGGCGGCTGGTACTGGTGCGGCCCGCGGTCGAGGCTGGCGAGCGCCTGGGATTCCTGCCGGGAGACCTGGCGCAGAAGGTCGACCCCTATCTCCGGCCGCTCTACGACGCGCTGTGGGAGATGCTCGGATTCGAGCGGGTGGCGAAGCTCATCGAGCGCAACGTGATCGAGATCGCCCCGCTCGCCTACATGCGCGGGCGCACGCTCAACGAATGCTTCGTGATTCTCGACGAGGCGCAGAACACCTCGGTCGAGCAGATGAAGATGTTCCTCACCCGCATCGGCTACGGGTCGACCGCGGTGGTGACCGGTGACGTCACCCAGGTCGATCTGCCGCGCGGCAAGCAATCCGGGCTGCGGCACGTGGTCGACGTGCTGCGTGGGGTCGACGGCATCAGCTTCACATGGTTCACCTCCAAGGACGTGGTGCGCCACCCTCTGGTCGCGCGCATCCTCGATGCCTACGACGCCCACGAGCGGGCCGAGGACGAACGTGGCGGCGGGGCCGCCGCGCGCTCGGAGCCTCGTTGAGCGGCGGGCGGCGGCGATGGCGGTTCAGGTCCAGCTCGCGTGTCGGGTCCCCGGTAGGCCGGCGGCGCGGGAGCTCGCGCGCTTCGCGCGGGCGGCGCTCGCCGAGGTGCCGAGGGGCATGGAGATGACGGTGCGGGTGGTGGACGAGGTCGAGGGCGCCGAGCTCAACGAGACCTACCGTCGCAAGAGCGGCCCGACCAACGTCCTCGCGTTTCCGTTCGAGGCGCCCCCCGGTGCGTCGGTGCGGCTGCTCGGCGACGTCGTGATCTGCGCCCCGGTGGTCGCGCGCGAGGCCGAGGAGCAGGGCAAGGAGCCGCGTGCGCACTGGGCCCACATGGTGGTGCACGGAACGCTGCACCTGCTCGGCTACGACCATCGCCGCGCGGCGCAGGCGGCGCGCATGGAGTCGCGCGAGCGCGAGATCCTGACCACTCTCGGGTTCCCCGACCCCTACGCCGAGTCCCAGTCGAGGGAGGATCGGCCATGAGCGACCCCGGCCCAGGAGGCAGTCGATCCTGGCTCGACCGCATCGGGCAGGCCCTGAGCGGTGAGCCCCAGGACCGCGAGCAGCTGATCACCTGGCTGCGCGACGCGCAGCGGCGCGACGTCCTCGACGCCGAGGCGTTGGCGATGATCGAGGGCGTGCTCGCGGTCGGTGGCATGCAGGTCCGCGACATCATGGTGCCGCGCGCCCAGATGGTCGTCGTCAGCGAGGACGAGCCGCCAGAGGACTTCGTCGGCGCGGTGATCGAGTCCGGCCACTCGCGCTTCCCGGTGATCGGCGACAACCGCGACGAGGTCATCGGCATCCTGCTCGCGAAGGATCTCCTGGCGCATTTCGCGAGCGGTGACCGCAATCGTTTCGCCCTCGAGGACGTGATGCGTCCGGCGGTGTTCATCCCCGAGAGCAAGCGTCTGAACGTGCTGCTGCGCGAGTTCCGCTCGAGCCGCAACCACATGGCCATCGTCGTCGACGAGTACGGCGGAGTGGCCGGGCTGGTGACCATCGAGGACGTCCTCGAGCAGATCGTGGGCGACATCGACGACGAGCACGACGTCGACGAGGACGTCTCGATTCGTGCCCTCGGCGACGGTGCCCACAGCGTGCAGGCCTTGACCCCGATCGAGGACTTCAACGAGCACTTCGGCACCACGCTGAGCGACGAGGAGTTCGACACCATCGGCGGGCTGGTGGTCAACGCCTTCGGCCACCTGCCCCAGCAGGGCGAGAGCAAGGACATCGCCGGGCTGCGCTTCGAGGTGGTGCGCGCCGACGGCCGTCGGGTCCATCTGCTGCGGGTGTTGAGCGATCACGGCTCGACGTGACCGCCGGCGCGGGCCGCGCACCGATGACGCCGTCCCGCCGCCGTCACCGCCGCCGAGCAGCGTGGCCGCAGGCGCGCTGACGCGTCACCGATTCGCGCCGTACGTGCTGGCGCTGCTCGCCGGGCTGGTTCTCCCACTCGCCTTCTCCCCCTTCGACCTGGTGCCGGTCGCGGTACTGTCACCGGCGGTGTTGTTCCATCTCTGGCGCACGGCGAGTGCCCGTGGTGCCGCCTGGCTCGGATGGTGGTGGGGTGTCGGCGCCTTCGGCGCCGGCGTGAGCTGGATCCACGAGAGCTTTCGTTTCAGCCACATCCTGGGCCTGCTCCCGGTGGTGCTCACGGCGGGATTCGTGGCCTTTCTCGCCCTCTACCCGGCGCTGCTCGGGGCGGTGCTCAGGGCGCGCTCGCGCGCGAGCGGCGGGGTCGCCTTCCTCGTGCTCGCCTGCCCCGGCGGCTGGGTGGTGGTGGAATGGCTGCGCGGCCATCTCCTCACCGGCTTCACCTGGCTGCAGCTCGGTTATGCGCACACCGACGCCGCGCTCGGTGGGCTGCTCGCGACCGGGGGTGTCTACCTGGTCGGCATCGGTGCTGCGGTGACCGCCGGCGCGCTGGCGGCGCTCGTCGTTCCCGGGCTCGGGCGTCGCCGTCGCGCCGCGCTGCTGGGCGCGGTGGTCGCGCTGTGGCTCGGCGCCTGGGGCATCGGCCAGGTGCGCTGGACGGTGCCCGACGGCGAGTGGCTGGACGTCGCGCTGATCCAGGGCAACGTGCCCCAGGATCAGAAGTGGCTGCCGGAGATGCGCGAGCCGACGCTGCGCCGCTACCTCGATCTCACCCGCGAGCGTCTCGGGCGCTCGGACCTCGTGGTGTGGCCCGAGACCGCGCTACCGGGCTTCTACCACCAGATGACGGACGTCGTCCGCGCGCTCGCCGCCGAGGCCTCGCCGACCGGCACGCGGGTGTTGCTCGGAGTGCCGGTGGCCGATGCTCGCACGCGCACCTTCATGAACAGCGTGCTGCTGCTCGGCGAGGTGCCGGAGCTCTACCACAAGCGCCACCTGGTGCCGTTCGGCGAGTACCTGCCGCTGGCGCCGGTGCTGCGCCCGGTGGTCGACGCCCTCGGCATTCGGGTGGCCGACTTCTCGCCCGGCCCGGCGGAGCAGCCGCCGATGCTGATGGCCGGCACGCGGCTGGCGGTCTCGGTCTGCTACGAGATCGCGTTCGGGGCGGAGATTGCGCGTGAGCTGCCGGCGGCGGGCCTGCTGGTCACGGTCAGCAACGACGCCTGGTTCGGGCGCTCGATCGGACCCCACCAGCATCTCGAGATCGCGCGCGCCCGTGCCCGCGAGACCGGCCGCTGGCTGCTGCGAGCCACGAACACCGGCATCACCGCCATCGTCGACCCGGCCGGAGCGATCACCGGTCGCATCCCGCAGTTCGAGACCGCGGTCCTCGAGGGACGGGTGCGGCCGATGGCCGGCGCGACGCCGTACGTGCGCCTCGGCGACTGGCCGGCGGTGGTCCTCGCGGGGGCGATGTTCCTGCTCGGTCGATTCGCCCGGCGCAAGGCGGTGGCGGGGCGTTGAGCGCCCGCGTGAGCGTCCTCGGCCTCGCCATCGCGATGGTGGTCGTGCTGGTCACCGGGTGCGCCGGCGACCGCGTCGCGCGTCCGGCCGAGCCCGCGCCCGGCACTGCCGCGCGCATCGACTGCCAGGACCGGCTCGCGGCACTCGACGCGGTGATCGCCGGCGCCGGCGTCGCCGATGCCCAGGCGGCGCGAGTCGACGGCCACCCCTTCCTGCGTGTCGACCGGGCGCTCGCCGCGCTGCGCCCGCCGTCCGCCGCGACGGCTTTCGCGACCTGGGCGACCGGGATGCGCGATCTCGATCGCGCGGCGCGGGCGATCGAGGTCGGCAACATCCCGCCCGATCACCCGCAGGCCGATGCGGTGGGTGCCTTGCTCGTGGCGGCCGAGCGCTGTGCCGAGGTGCAGCTCGCCGAGCTCCTCGCCGACGGCGCGGCCCGGGCGCGACTCGCCGACGCCGTCCGCGTGCCGAGTGCCTACCAGCCGCTCGCGCGTCTGCTCGGTCTCTATCCGCTGGCCGCGATCCCCTTCGGCGTGGGGATCGACCGGCTCCACGCCGACCTGCGGGCGGCTCACCGGATCGAGCCGGCAGCGCGTCCGGTGAACGGCCGACTGGTGCGCTACGCGCCCGCGGTGCCCGCCCGGCCGACGGCCGCCGTCACCGCGCCCGTCCCGCTCGACGTGCTCGGGCGCCCGAGCCCGGACCCGACGACCCTCGCACACCTGCTCGCCGTTCATGGGCCGACGCTCGAGGTCGACGAGACCGGTCCGCACGACCGGGTCGGCGCACCGCGGTGGGACGCCGACGGGATGGTCGGTATCGACCCCGCGCGGCCGACCGGGTACTGGCTCGCCACCTGGGGCCGGGTTGCCGGCGAGCGCAGGCTGCAGCTCGTCTACCATTTCTGGTTCTCCGAGCGTCCGGCACGGGGCCCGCTCGACCTGCTGGCGGGACGGCTCGACGGGCTGATCGTCCGCCTGACCCTGGATGCGGACGGTCACCGCGTGGACGTGCTCGACATCGCCCACGCCTGTGGCTGCTACCACATGGTCTTTCCCCGCGACGGGGCGGTCGTGGTGCGAGCGCCGCCGGGACCGTATCGCGAGCCGCTGCTGGTGCCGCGCTCGCTGCCGCCCGGTGACGGGCGGCTGGTGCTGCGGGTCGAGGGCGGGACACACCACGTCGTCGGTCTGCGGCGCGAGCCGCCGGCCACCGTGCCCGAGCGCGCGTATCGCCTCGAGGACTACGCGCGACTGCGGGCGCTACCCTGGCCGGGTGGCGGCACGCGGAGCCTGTTCGGTCCTGACGGGTTGGTGCCGGGCACCGAGCGGGCCGAGCGTTGGCTGTTCTGGCCGATGGGGGTTCCGAGCGCCGGGCAGATGCGACAGTGGGGGCATCACGCGGTGGCGTTCACCGACGAGCGCCACCTCGACGACCCGGCGCTGCTCGCGCCCTACCTCGAGTGACCCCGCATCCGCTCCTCGGCCACGTGCTTGGTGCGGATGAACTCGCGGTGCGGAACGTGCAGCAGATCGGCCACCCGCCGCACGAGGTGCTCCTCGTGCTTGTCGAGGGCGCCGTCGGAGAACGCCACCTCCCACATGAGCTGGATCAGTTGTGATTTCTGATCGGCCTCGAGCGCGGCATTGACCGCGCTGGTGAACTCGTAGAGCGATACCGCCTCGCGCGCCCGGTCCTCGGCCAGCTCGACCAGCTCCGCCGCCTCCGCGTCGTCCAGCCCGAACGCGGCGCGCACCGCGCGCTCGGCGGCGGCCAGCTCGCTCGGGTCGACGTCGTAGTCCGCGCGCGCGGTCTCGAGCAGCAACGCCGCGGCCGCCAGCCGGTGGCCGCGCTCGCGCTCGTGGTCGGCGGTCGCGGTGGTCACGCGCGCGAGCTGCGCGTCGAGGATTCGCTTCAGTCGCTCGATCATCGATGCTCCCCGCCACGCGCGGCGGCGGTGGCTCAGACCGGGCGCGCGGCGCTCATCGTCCGTAGATCTCCGAGCTCGGGTTGAACGCGAGCCAGGCGAAGGCGAAGTGTACCCCGCTCGGCACGGCGGGCAGGCTGGTGCCGGCGAGCGGGCCTTCGAGCGCGGTTCCAAGCCGGCTCCAGCGCGAGCCGGTCTCCCGGTCGACGATGGCATCGCCACGGTGCTCGAAGGTCAGGACGCGATTGCCGACCTTGCGCCCGAACGCGTTGGCGGCGGGCACCAGTCGCGAGGCGGCGATCGCGTCCGCGTCGAGCACCGAGCGGCTGTCGTCGCGACTGAGCACCACCACGTCGAGGTCGCCGACACGGTCGTTCAGCACCGGCTTCCCACGCAGTGCGGACAACGGGTAGAGGCGGTGACGTCCCGCGACCGAGACGTTCAGGACGCGCTCCATCGGGGGCAGCCGCGGGTCGACCGGATCGTGGAAGAGGAACGGCCGGTCCTCGATCGAGTCGTAGCCGCGGTAGGGATTTCGGCCGTAGGACCGCCGGTGGCCGGTGTCGCGGTTCAGCACCTTGCCGGCGGGATGGGCGGCGGCGAAGTCCTCGAAGGCGACGATGCTGGCGGGCACGCGGGTCAGCACCGCGCCGGTCAGCTCGCCGACGATGGCCTCGCCGGTGAATTGCTGCCACCAGGTCTCGGTCTGGCGGTCATACATCACGAGGTCGCTCATGCGCAGCTTGCCGGTGGTGCCGAAGTCGAGCAGGCGGCCGTCGAGGCGGCGATCGAAGACGATGGATGCGTTGCACAGCGGGCAGAAGGTCACCGCGACGGGTGTACCACCGACGGTGTCGTTGACGATCTCGTGCCAGGTGAGCACCTGCAGCGGGTAGGCCCGGACGTCGTCGCCGACGCCGACCACGATCACCGGCTCGAGCCGGTCGAGCCAGCCGCCGGCGGTGGCGACGTCGTCGAAGCGCGGGCGATCGATCGGCGGGATGCCGTCCTTCGGCGGGCCGCCGGACTGGATCTCGTCGAGCGCCACCGACGCCTTCGAGAAATCGGTGCGCCAGCCGAGGCTGTCGGGGAGCTGGGCGGCGGCGAGCTGTGGCACCGCCCACCAGCCGAGCGCGACCAGGGCGCCGATGCCGAGGACTCTGGCGGGAAGCCGGCGCGAGCGCGCGACGGCGAGGGCGAGGCTGCTCATCCGGGTGCCTCCTGGGGCGACGGGTCACATCGACGATGACCGTCGCGCACGCGTGGATCTTCCCGCGCGCGCTCCCAACGTGCGCTGTGTCACGCGTCGCGACTCGCACCCTTCGACAACGTCGAGATTACTGTCACAATCGCGCGCATCCGCGATCGCGACGCGCCGGCCTGGATGCTCCGTGGCCCGTACCCTGCTCGAGACGTTCGCCCCGTTCCGGGAGTGGCTTCCGGAGGTGGATCGTTCCGCGCTGCGGGCGGACGCGTTGGCCGGGATGACCGGGGCCATCGTGGTGCTGCCCCAGGGTGTCGCCTTCGCGACCATCGCCGGGATGCCGCCGGAGTACGGGCTCTACGCGGCGATGGTGCCGGCGGTCATCGCCGCGCTCTACGGCTCCTCGCGCCAGCTGGTGTCGGGGCCGACCACCGCTGCCTCCATCGTCCTGTTCTCGTCGCTGAGCGCGCTGGCGCTGCCGGGCTCCCCGGAGTACATCAGCTACGCGCTCACCCTGACGTTCATGGTCGGGGTGATCCAGCTGGTGCTCGGCTTCGCCCGCCTCGGCACCCTGGTCAACTTCATCTCCCACTCGGTCATCGTCGGCTTCACCGCCGGGGCGGCGTTGCTCATCGCGGCGAGCCAGCTCCGCCATTTCTTCGGTCTCGAGATCGAGCGCGGGCTGGCGTTCCACCAGACCATCGGCACCTTCCTCTCCGGCCTCGACGGCATCCACCCCTACACCACCTTCGTCGGTCTGGCGACCCTGGGGGCCGGGATCTGGTCACGGCGTTACTTCCCGAGATTCCCGTACATGATCACCGCGATGACCGTCGGCGCGGTCGCCGCCGCGGTGGTCAACGAGTTCTTCTACGTCGGGCGCCAGGCGCCGGGGCTGGGCCTCGTCGGCGCGGTGCCGGCATCGCTGCCGCCGCTGTCGACGCCGGACCTCAGCCTGTCGATGATCAAGGACCTCGCGCCGGCGGCGATCGCGGTGACCCTGTTCGCGCTCACCGAGGCGGTGTCGATCGCGCGCTCGCTGGCGGCGCGCTCCGGTCAGCTCATCGACGGCAACCAGGAGTTCATCGGGCAGGGACTGTCCAACGTCCTCGGTAGCTTCTTCTCGTCCTATGTCGCCACCGGCTCGTTCAACCGCAGCGGCGTGAACTACGAGGCGGGCGCACGCACCCCGCTGTCGGCGGTGTTCGCGGGGCTGCTGCTGATGGTGCTGGTGCTGTTCGTCGGCCCCTGGCTCGCCCACCTGCCCAAGGCGGCGATGGCGGGCATTCTGTTCCTCGTCGCCTGGGGGCTGATCGACACCCACCACATCCGCACCATCGCGCGCGCCAGCCGCTCCGATGCGCTGGTGATGTGGACCACGTTCTTCTCGACGCTGTTCCTGGACCTCGACTTCGCGATCCTGCTCGGGGTGCTGCTCTCGCTCGTGACCTATCTGCACCGGGCGTCGCGGCCGCTGGTGCGGGTGCGGGTGCCGGACCCGCGGATGCCGCGGCGGCGCTTCACCACCGACCCGACGCTCGAGGAGTGCCCGCAGCTCTCCCTGGTGCGCATCGACGGGCCGCTGTTCTTCGGTGCGGTGAACTACGTGGCGGAGCGCATGCGCGTCATCGCCAAGCGCACGCCGGGCCAGAAGCACCTCCTGATCCTCGCCCGCAGCATCAACTTCATCGACGTGGCGGGCGCGGAGATGCTGGCGCGAGAGGGACGCGCGCGGCGCGCCGCCGGCGGCGGGCTCTACTTCCATCAGCTTCCCGAGGGCGCGCGCGAGATCCTCCGTCGCGGTGGCTATCTCGGGGACGTCAGCGAGGAGAACATCTTCGAGACCAAGGGCGAGGCGATCGCCGGCATCTTCGAGCGCCTCGACCGCGGTATCTGTGTGCAGTGCGACCGCCGCATCTTCCTCGAGTGTCAGAGCGTGCCTCGGGTCGAGCTGGAGGCGCCCGAGACTGACGAGCCGGACGACGTGGTGCTCGCTCCGGCCCCCGCGGAATGAACGAGGACGGCGGCGGCATGCGCTATCGATATCGACTGCTCGACACCGAGCCCTGTTGGGACGGGCACTTCCGGTTGGTGCGCCACCGGCTCCGCCACGAGCTCTGGGCCGGCGGCGAGAGCGAGGTGCTCCAGCGCGAGGTGTTCGATCGCGGGGCGGCCGTCGGGGTCATCCCCTACGACCCGGTCCGCGACCGCGTGGTGGTGCTCGAGCAGTTCCGGGCCGGCGCGGTCGGGGTGGTCGACCCACCCTGGCTCACCGAGTTCGTGGCCGGGCTGGTCGAGCCGGGGGAGACGCCCGAGGCGGTCGCGCACCGTGAGCTCGCGGAGGAGGCGGCGCTCGCGGCATCGCAGCTCGAGCTGGTGGCCCGATTCTTCATGAGCCCCGGTGGCTCGACCGAGCTGATGTGGCTGTACTGCGCGTGCGTCGACGCGGTCGAGGTCGAGGGTGTCCACGGGCACCCGGAGGAGGGCGAGGACATCCGCGTCCGCGCGCTGCCGTTCGCGGCGGCGATGGCGTTGCGCACCGCCGAGCCACCGCTGGCGGGCTGGACCCTGCTCGGCTTCGAGTGGCTCGGTCGCGAGCGGGCGCGCCTGCGCCGCGAGTGGGCGGGGATCGGCGCGGAGTGACCGGAAACTGGCCGGGCGCGCGCCGGCGGTGATCAGTCGGCGCCCGGCTCGAGCACCGGCGCCCCGATCGCCGCGCTCAATGCCTGCTTGGAGTTGCGGAGCGTGAACCACGCCTCGCGGTAGCCGAGCCCCTCGACGTGGTACACGAGCACGACCCGGGAGCCGTTGGCGAGCCCGACCAGCGCGCGCGAGCGCACCGCCGCGTCGGTGACCCGGCCGAGCAGGAAGCGGACCCGGGCACCGTCGACCTGGCACCCGTCCTCGCCCGCACCCATCGCCTCCAACGGCTCGGCGTCGATGCCGAGACTGGGGCAGCTCTCGGGATGGGGCTGCTCGAGGGCGCTCTCGGTATCGAGCTCGCCCCAGATCGCGCCGTCGGGCGCCCGCTTCACCGTGAGCGCCATCCCGTGATCGTTGCGCACGGTCGCGGTCGGGACCGCGCTCGGATTACCGCCCGCGGTGGTGGTCTGGAGGCGCCACTGGGCGTGCGCGGTGCCGACGACGCCGAGCGAGAGCAGGGCGGCGAGGGCCGCCGGGAGAGGCCTGCGGGGTCGAGGCGCCGCCACCGCGCTCAGGGCGCCCCGTCGGTGGACCCGAGCGGGTCCCGGCGCGGGGCGGGTGACGCGTCCACCGGGTCGAGCACCTCCTCGAACATCAGGTAGCCCGTCTCGCCCATCCCGAGCGCGCGGTAGGTGGCCTGGGCGCGGGCGTTCTCCTGCTCGACGTAGAGCCGGAAGCCGCAGACGTTGCCGGCGGCACCGGCGCGCTCGCGTACCGCCGAGTAGAGACGGCGATACAGGCCCTGGCGTCGGTAGTCCGGCTGGACGTAGACGCTCTGCAGCCACCAGAAGTTGCCGTTGCGCCAGTCGCTCCACTCGTAGGTCACCATCAGCCCGGCAACCGGGCGCCCCTGGTGCTCGGCGACGAGATAGAAGCCGCGCTCGGGGTGCTCGAGCACCGCGCGCACGCCGGGCCCGACGCGCCCCGGATCGAGGTCGCGGTCCTCGGTCTCGCGTGCCATCGCGCGATTGAACCCGGCGATCGCCTCGGCGTCGTCGATGGTGGCGGCGCGAATGCGCACATCAGACGTTGGGGACATGGTCTCGGCTCGAGATGGGGGGCAGCGCCGGCATTGTACACATGCGTCACCGGTGCTCCGGGGCTGGCGGTGACCGTCGGTCCGGGCGTGTGCTACCGTCGCGCCATCGTTGGAGAGGAGGATTCGTGATGCAGACTCGCGCTGCCGTGGCGCACAAGGCCGGGGCCCCGCTCACCGTCGAGAAGGTCGAGCTGGAGGGGCCGCGCGCCGGCGAGGTGCTGGTGGAGATCAAGGCCACCGGGATCTGCCACACCGACGAGTTCACGCTGTCGGGCGCCGACCCCGAGGGGCTGTTCCCGGCGATCCTCGGGCACGAGGGCGCGGGCGTCGTGATGGAGGTCGGCCCCGGGGTCAAGGGGTTGAAGCCGGGCGATCACGTGGTCCCGCTGTACATCCCGGAGTGCCGAGAGTGTGAGTACTGCCTGAGCGAGAAGACCAACCTCTGCCAGTCGGTGCGCGAGACCCAGGGGCGCGGTGTGATGCCCGACGGCAGCAGTCGCTTCCGCATCGGCAAGGATCCGCTGTTCCACTACATGGGTACCTCGACCTTCGCCAACCACACCGTGGTGCCGGAGATCGCGCTGGCCAAGATCCGCGAGGACGCGCCGTTCGACAAGGTCTGCTACATCGG
The DNA here is from genome assembly GCA_024234875.1 of Ectothiorhodospiraceae bacterium. Taxonomy (GTDB): domain Bacteria; phylum Pseudomonadota; class Gammaproteobacteria; order HK1; family HK1; genus JACKNM01. The sequence continues at coordinate 82,310 of JACKNM010000016.1, forward strand.
CTGCGGTGTCACCACCGGCATCGGCGCGGTGATCAACACCGCGAAGGTGGAGCCGGGTGCCAACGTCGTGGTGTTCGGACTCGGCGGCATCGGTCTCAACGTGATCCAGGGCGCGCGCATGGTCGGCGCGAACATGATCGTCGGCGTCGACACCAACCCCTCGAAGGCCGCGCTGGCCGAGCGGTTCGGCATGACCCACTTCGTCAACCCGAAGGAGGTCGAGGGCGATCTGGTCCCCTACCTGGTCAACCTGACCCGCGGCGGCGCCGACTACAGCTTCGAGTGCATCGGCAACGTCACCACCATGCGTCAGGCGCTCGAGTGCTGCCACAAGGGCTGGGGCGAGAGCATCATCATCGGCGTCGCCGGTGCCGGCCAGGAGATCTCCACCCGCCCGTTCCAGCTCGTCACCGGCCGTGTCTGGCGCGGCACCGCCTTCGGCGGCGCCAAGGGTCGGCGCGACGTGCCGAAGATCGTCGACTGGTACATGGACGGCAAGATCGAGATCGATCCGCTGATCACCCACACCATGCCGCTCGAGCGCATCAACGACGCGTTCGATCTGATGCACGCGGGGAAGTCGATCCGCAGCGTCGTGGTGTACTGACCCACGCACCGGGGACGGGGCCCTGCCCCGACACGATGGCAGCCGCGCGAAGCGCGGCCGGTCGAGGTTGTCGGATCCCGGGTTACGCTGACGCTCCACCCGGGCTACGCGGAGCCGTAGCCTGGACGGAGCGTCAGCGCAGTCCGGGGCGCCGCGCAAGGCGCGGCCGGTCGAGGTTGTCGGAACCCGGGTTGCGCTGACGCTCCACCCGGGCTACGCGGGCCACGCAGTCCGGGACGCCGTGCAGCTCGAGTGCGCGCCTCAGCCCTCGCCGAAGCGCTCCTCGATCAACACCACCATCGCATCGACCGCGGCCGCCTCGTCCGGGCCATCGGCGACGATCTCGAACGGCGGAGAGCCATGCTCGGCGAGCCACGCACCGAAGGCGAGGACCTCCAACATGTGCCGGGTGTCGCAACGGCGGGACTCGCACACGAGCTCGATCGTCGACTCGAAGCGCGCGGCCAGGCGCACGATGCGGTGGCTGGGTCGCGCGTGCATCCCGGTAGCGTTCGCCAGGCGTACCGACCTTCGCCGCATCGTCAGCGGCCGGCCGGCGTCTCGAGCGAGATCGCGGCTGTGATCTCCCCGTGGAGCCGATTGATGGTGGCGGCCACCGGCCGCATTCGATCGAGCGCCTCGATGTAGGCCTGCTCGCGATCCAGCTCGTCCGGGCGGGTGCGAATGTCGTAGAAGACCAACATGTTCTGTACCGCGCGCTTGAAGTCGTGAAGTTGGCGGAACAGCGGCTTCGGCAGGAAGTACTCCCAGCGAAAGAGGCCGTCGGTGAGCTCGCCGCACAGGGTCACGAACTCGTCGTCCCACTGCGCGATGTGTGGGCGGCTCATGCCGTCGTTGACGGCGTTGCGCAGGCGATAGACCAGCTGCGAGATCTCCGGATAGATGCCCAGGCGCTGGCTCAGGTAGTGCTCGCTGATCTGATCGCGGCTGCGACGGGCGGACTCGTACTCCAGCTCGCGCCGCTTGAAGTGCCAGTCGATCTGGCCACCGAGGTAGCGCTTGAGGGCGAATACCAGCACCGCGGAGACCGTCGCCGACGAGACGATGGCAGTGAGCAGGACTTCGACGAGTGTCATGGCGAGGGCACGAGGGGGCGGTTGCGGCTACTGTAGGCGCGGGCCCTCGCTCTCGCCAACCGAGCGGTACGAGGTGGTGGTGACGAGCCGCATGATCGGTGCTGTCGACGCCGCGGTCGGTTGCCGGTCAGAACAGCTCGAGCTGCGCGCTCGGCACCCGCGGTGGAGTGAATGCGGCGGTGTCCAGGGTCGGCAGGCCCTCGAAGCCGAGACGGCGGTAGGCGACGTCGAATCGCCGCGCGATGAGGTCCGCCTGTATCCCACGCCCGTGCATCCGCAGCCCGAAATCCGACTGCGACAGTCGCCCCCCGCGCAGGTCGCGGATCCGCGACAGCACCTTGCTCGCGCGCAGCGGGTAGTGCGCCTCGAGCCAGCCCGTGAACAGCTCCGCGACCTCTCCCGGCAGCCGCAGGACGATGTAGCGCGCGTCGCACGCGCCGTTACCGCGTGCGGCCTCGAGGATCGCCTCGAGCTCGTGGTCGTTGAGGCCGGGGATCAACGGCGCTGCGAAGACCGATACCGGCACGCCGGCGTCGGCGAGGGTGCGCACCGCCCGCAGGCGGCGCTCGGGCGCCGCGGCGCGCGGCTCCATTCGGCGCGCAAGGTCTCGGTCGAGCGTGGTGACCGAGACGTGCACCGTGACCAGGCGATGGGCGGCCAGTGCCACGAGGAGGTCGATGTCACGCTCGACCAACGCGGACTTGGTGGTGATGTGCAACGGGTGCCGTGCCTCCAGCAGCACCTCGAGCAGCTCCCGCGTGACCCGAAGACGCTTCTCCAGCGGCTGGTAGGGGTCGGTGTTGGCACCGAAGGCTATCGGGGCGCAGGCGTAGCCGCGACGGGCGAGCTCGGTCCGTAGCTGCGCGGCCGCACCCGGCTTGTAGAAGATTCGGCTCTCGAAATCGAGCCCCGGCGAGAGGCCGAGATAGGCGTGTGTCGGCCGCGCGTAGCAGTAGACGCAGCCGTGCTCGCAGCCGCGGTACGGGTTCACCGAGCGGTCGAACGGGACGTCCGGTGAGTCGTTGAACGACAGCACGGTGCGGCTGTGGTCGACCTCGACTGTCGTGCGCAGTCGGGGGGCGGGCTCGTCCGCGGTGCCCCAGCCGTCGTCGAAGACCTCGCGCGCGTGCGACTCGAAGCGCCCGCTCGTGTTCGAGGTCGCGCCGCGGCCCTTGCGTGCCCCGGCTCGCGTCGCCATCCGCGTGCGCTACGCGTGCTCGACGACGCCGCCGGGGGTGGCGACCAGCAGCAGGTCTGCCGGGCGGCGCGCGAACAGGCCGTTGCACACCGTGCCGACGATGTGGTCGAGCTCGGACTCCAGCGCCACCGGCTCGGTGATCTCGAGCCCGTGGACGTCGAGGATGACGTTGCCGTTGTCGGTGACGAATCCCTCGCGCAGCACGGGTCGGCCGCCGAGGGCGACCAGCGCGCGGGCGACGTGGCTGCGCGCCATCGGCACCACCTCCACCGGCAACGCGAATGCGCCGAGGCGGTCGACGAGCTTGCTCTGGTCGACGATGCACACGAAGCGCCTGGATACCGCGGCGACGATCTTCTCGCGCGTCAACGCGCCGCCACCGCCCTTGATCAGGTGCAGGTGACGGGTGGCCTCGTCCGCGCCGTCGACATAGATCCCGAGGCTGTCGACGGCGTTGAGATCGACCAGGGGAATGCCCGCGGCGCGCAGGCGGACGGCGCTCGCCTCGGAGCTCGCGACCGCGCCCTCGACCCGGGGGCGGACCGCGGCCAGGGCGTCGATGAAGTGGTTGACGGTGCTGCCGGTGCCGACGCCGATGACCTCGCCCGGCGGCAACAGCTCGATGGCGGCCAATGCCGCCGCGCGCTTCATCTCGTCCTGGTTCACGGCATGCTCCGAGGTGCGGGCCACCACGCCGAGGCGGGCAGGAGCGTCGGCGCGCTATTATACGGGGCCGCGGTCGACGGGTGCGCGCCGTCGGCGGGGACAACGCCCCGGTGTGGTGACGTCGGTCGCCACCGGGGCCGACTCCGAGCCCCACCGCGCCCTCCCAGGAGCCGAACATGAGCCGCGAATACCTCGAGCGGATCCTCCGTGCCCCGGTCTATGCGCTCTGCCGCGAGACACCGCTCGATCCCGCGCCGAGGCTGTCGCGCCGCGTGGACAACCGTGTGCTGCTCAAGCGCGAGGACCTGCAGCCGGTGTTCTCGTTCAAGCTCCGCGGCGCGTACAACAAGCTGCACTCCCTCGGCGCCGAGGAGCGCGCGCGCGGCGTCATCTGCTCCTCGGCCGGCAATCACGCGCAGGGCGTGGCGATGGCGGCGCGCGCGCTCGGGATTCGTGCGCTCATCGTGATGCCGCAGACCACGCCGCGCATCAAGGTCGAGGCGGTGGCCGAGCTCGGCGCCGAGATCGTGCTTCACGGCGGCTCCTACGACGAGGCGCGCGAACGGGCCGACGCGCTCGCCGCCGAGCGCGACATGGTCTTCGTGCATCCGTTCGACGATCCGGAGGTGATCGCGGGCCAGGGCACCATCGCGATGGAGATCCTGCGCCAGCATCCGGCGCCGATCGACGCCATCTTCGTGGCGGTCGGCGGCGGTGGCCTGATCACCGGCATCGGGGCCTATGTGAAGGCGCTGTGGCCGCAGGTGAGGATCATCGGTGTCGAGCCGGAGGACGCGCCGTCGATGCATCACGCGCTCGCCGCCGGGGAGCGGGTGAAGCTCGATCGGGTCGGGATCTTCGCCGACGGCGTGGCGGTGGCCCAGGTCGGGGTGGAGACCTTCCGGCTGGCCCAGGAGGTGGTCGACGAGGTGATCCTGGTCACCACCGACGAGATCTGCGCAGCGATCAAGGACATCTTCGAGGACACGCGCTCGATCGCCGAGCCGGCCGGCGCCCTCGGTGTCGCCGGACTGAAGCGCTACGTCGAGCGCGAGGGCTGGACCGGGCGCACGCTCGTCGCCATCGACTGCGGCGCCAACATCAACTTCGACCGCCTGCGCCACGTCGCCGAGCGGGCCGAGGTCGGCGAGCAGCGCGAGGCCTTGCTCGCGGTCACCATTCCCGAGGAGCCCGGCAGCCTGCGCCGATTCTGCGAGCTCCTCGGCGAGCGCTCGATCACCGAGTTCAATTACCGCTACGCCGATCGTCGCGACGCCCACATCTTCGTCGGCATCGAGCTGCGCGACGGGGCGGCGGAGCGCGCGCAGATCGTGGAGGCGTTGCGTGCCGGTGGCTATCCGGCGCTCGATCTGACCGACGACGAGATGGCGAAGCTCCACGTGCGCTACATGGTGGGTGGGCACACCCACGGCGCGGCCGACGAGGTGCTGTATCGGTTCCAGTTCCCCGAGCGCCCGGGCGCGTTGCTGCGTTTCCTCGCACGGATGGGCCGGCAGTGGAACATCAGCCTCTTCCACTACCGCAACCACGGCTCCGACCACGGGCGGGTGCTGATGGGGCTCCAGGTCCCGTCCGGGGAGTCGGCCGAGTTCGAGCGGTTTCTCGACGACATCGGGTATCCCTATGTCGAGGAGTCGAGCAATCCGGCCTACCGATTGTTCCTGAGCTGAGGCCGTGTCGCTGCCGGGGAGAGGCACCGCCTTGCGGCGGAGCCCGTCACCCTCTGGCCGAGGCGGGCGGAGCCGGTCGCCGACGGGGCGCGGTGGAGGCAGCCACCGGCGGTGGGGCGATCGGCTCCCCGTCGCGGGTCATTCGAGACCCAGGATGTACTCCCACTCGGCATCGGAGACCGGCATCACCGACAGTCGATTGCCGCGGCGAAGGAGCTGCATGCCGGCGAGCGCGGGCTGCGCCTTGAGCTCGGCCAGGCCGATGGTCCGCGACAGCTTGCGCTCGAGCCTGACGTCGACGCAGTACCAGCGCGGATCGTCCGGCGTGCTCTTCGGGTCGTGGTACTTGCTCTCGGGATCGAGCGCGCTCTCGTCGGGGTAGGCCTCGCGCGCGACCTTGACGATGCCGACCACCCCGGGCTCGGGGCAGCTCGAGTGGTAGAAGAAGGCGAGGTCACCCTTCTTCATCTCGTCGCGCATCATGTTGCGGGCCTGGTAGTTGCGCACCCCGTCCCACGGCTCGGTCTTGCGCGGGCGCTTCGCGAGATCGTCGATGCCGAAGACGCTCGGCTCGGACTTCATCAACCAGTAGGCCATGGGCAACCCCCTGCGAACGATGCCGCCATTCTACGGAATCGGCCGGACGACGGGGATGCGGTGGGATGACGGCGGTGACGTCGATGCGTCACCGCCGCCGAGAGCTGGATGACGCCATCCGCCTGCGCCGTTGTGAGCCGTGACCCTTGAACCGAAACGGTTCAAGAGGGGGCCTGGCGAGACACATCAGGCTTTCCGCTGCCATGGCGGACCTGCACAACAGTGTCTCGGGTGGGCTCCCGGGGTCTCGAAATTAGGCTCAAGAGGTGACCGGGCCCACTGACGAACGCGGCAGACGACGTCGGAGAGCAGTCTAGCTGGTGGGCGATGTGGCGTCGACCGCGCCGCTCACCTTGCGCGCGAGTCTGCGAACCTCGTCACCCATCGTGTCCATCGTCGCGTGGTTGCGGCTACGCTCCTGCTCGAGCTCGTAGACCAGGTTCAGCGCGGTGATGACCGCCATGCGCTCGGTGCCGAGCACCTTGCCACCGTCACGCACCTTGCGCAGCCGCTCGTTGAGCAGGCGTGCCGCCGCCTCGAGGGACTCCTTCTCCTGCGGCGGGCACGAGACCATGTATTCCTTGTCCAGGATCATCACGTTGACGGAGACGATCTCGGCGCTCACGTGCCCACCTCCATCGCCTTCAGCCGCGCGATCATGGCCTCGACCCGGGAGCGCGCCAGCTCGGACTTCTCGATCAGCGTCGCTCGCTCGGCGATGAGGTTCGCCTGCTGGTCGCGCAGCGCCCGGTTCTCCTCGGCGAGATGGTTGCAGGTGTTGACCAGCCGATCGATGTAGGCGTCGAGCGCCTTCAGCTCCGCGCGAACGGCCTCGGCGTCGGCAAGTGTCGGATCCATGGAAACGGCCGTGTTGGGACCAAGCGAGGCGCCCGCAGCCGGGGTCGGCTGCCTGACGACGGCGGTCAATATAGGGTTGGCCCGGAGGAGGGTCAATGCTGGCGCCGTGTGGTTCCGGCCCCGCGATGGGCGGTGGTACCATCGCCCGGCACTTCCCGCCGGCCACACCACTGGTCCCGAGGCGTTTGGTCCCCGATTACCACGAATGCGCGAACGCGATGGCGGAGTCCGGCCTCGACGCCGAGCCGGCACACGCGCACGGCATGCTGTGCGCGCTGCTCTCGGTGCGGCCGCAGGGCGCGATCGCGCGTTGGCGCGAGGAGCTGGCACTGGCCGCCGGCACCGCCGCGCCGAGCCCGCGCGCGTCGTCGGTCCTCGACCGTCTGGCGGCGGCGACTCGGGCCAGCCTCGGAGCGGAGGATCTCGGGCGGGCGGTGGAGTTCACGCCGATGCTGCCGGGTGACGAGGCGCCGCTCGCCGAGCGCGGTCGTGCCCTCGGCCAATGGTGCTCCGGATTCCTCTACGGCCTCGCGCTCGCGGGCGCCGGCGAGCCCGCGGACCTGCCCGGCGATGCGCCGGAGGTGGTCTCCGATCTCGTCGAGCTGGCGCGCCTCGACCGCGCGCGCGACGTCGCCGACGAGGAGAGCGAGCGGGCATACTTCGAGCTCGTGGAGTACGTTCGTGTCGGCGTGATGACCGTGTACTCGGAGCTCGCCCGCGCCCGCGCGGGCTCCGGCGGCGACGACGCACCGCAGACCGAGGAGTGAGCCGGTGAATCCGAAGGAGTTCGCGCGACGCCGCAAGCGGCTGATGGACGTGATGGGCGAGCAGTCGATCGCGATCATCCCGACCGCCCCGGTGCGCCAGCGCAATCGCGACGTCGAGCACACGTTCCGGCCCGACAGCGACTTCTACTACCTCACCGGATTTCCCGAGCCGGAGTCGGTGGCGGCCCTGGTGCCGGGTCGGGAGCAGGGCGAGTTCGTGCTCTTCTGCCGCGAGCGCGATCCCGAGATGGAGCAGTGGAATGGTGCTCGCGCCGGTCTCGAGGGCGCGTGCGACACCTACCAGGCCGACGACGCGTTCCCGATCTCGGACCTCGACGACATCCTGCCGGGCCTGCTCGAGAACCGGGCCACCGTCTACTACGCGATGGGTTATTACCCGGAGTTCGACCAGCGGATGATCCGCTGGGTGAACCGCGTGCGCCAGCGCGCGCGCGCCGGCAAGAGCGTGCCGGCGGAGTTCGTCGCGCTGGACCAGATCGTCCACGACATGCGGCTGGTGAAGAGCCCGGCCGAGGTGCGGACGATGAAGCAGGCGATGGCGATCACCGCCCGCGCCCACGAGCGCGCGATGCGGGCCTGCCGGCCGGGGAAGATGGAGTACGAGATCGAGGCCGAGCTCCTCTACGAGTTCTATCGCGGGGGCGGTCGCGACTGTGCGTATCCGCCGATCGTCGCCGGCGGCGCGAACGCCTGCGTGCTGCACTACGTCACCAATCGCGATGCGTTGAAGGACGGCGATCTGCTGTTGATCGACGCCGGCGCCGAGCTCGATTGCTATGCCGCAGACATCACGCGCACCTTTCCGGTCAACGGCAAGTTCACCCGCGAGCAGCGCGCGGTGTACGACATCGTCCTCGATGCGCAGGAGGCGGCGATCGACAAGGTCCGTCCCGGCAATCACTGGAACGAGCCGCACGAGGCGGCGGTGAAGGTGCTGACCGCGGGCCTGGCGCATCTCGGTTTGCTCAAGGGGCGCACCCGCACCCTCGTCTCGCAGGAGAAGTACCGCAAGTTCTACATGCACCGCACCGGGCACTGGCTGGGGATGGACGTGCACGACGTCGGCGACTATCGCATCGACGGCGAGTGGCGGGTGCTCGAGCCGGGCATGGTGCTGACCGTCGAGCCGGGGCTGTACATCTCGCCGGGCGACCGCAAGACGCCCAAGCGCTGGCAGGGCATCGGCATCCGCATCGAGGACGACGTGCTGGTCGGCAAGGACGGTCCGGTGGTGCTCACCGACGCGCCGAAGGCGGTCGACGACATCGAGGCGATCGTCGGTTCCGGGTCATGACGCGCGGCCACCGGGCCGAGCGAAGGGCGGGGCGCACGAGCGCGGCGCGATGACGACGCACGACACGACGGTCGCGGTGGTGGGTGGCGGGCCGGTGGGCGCGTGCCTGGCCATCGCCCTCGCGCGCGGTGGCGTCGCGGTGACCACGGTCGACGCCAGCTCGCCCGCGGCCGCGAGCCGCGACCGCGAGCGTCCCATCGCGCTCTCCCACGGCTCGTGCGTGATCCTGAACGCGTTGGGCCTGTGGTCGGCGCTCGCATCGCACGCGGCGCCGATCCGTACCATCCACGTCGCCGAGCAGGGGCGGCTCGGGACCACCGTCCTGCGCGCCGCGGACCACGATATCGACGCCTTCGGGCATGTGGTCGATGCGTCGCGGCTCGAGCGCTCGCTCGGCGAGGCGCTGGCGGCGACGGCCGGCGTCCGCGTCCTGCGGCCGGCCACCGTGGTCGACCTCGAGTCGGGCGAGGGCGACGTCCGTCTCGCGCTGTCCGGTGCCGGCGTCGCGGCGGACGACGCGATCCGCGCACGTCTCGTGGTCGCCGCCGACGGGACCCGCTCGACGGTGCGCGGGCTCGCCGGAATCGCGGTGCGCGAGCACGACTACGGACAGGTCGCGCTGACCGCGGCGGTGGTGCCCTGCGAGCCGGCGCCCGGCAGTGCCTTCGAGCGCTTCACCGCCGACGGCCCGCTCGCGCTGCTGCCGCTGACCGGGGGCCGGCACGGCCTGGTATGGACCTTGCCGCCGCAGCGCGCTCAGGCGCTGGTCGCGGCGCCGGAATCGGCCTTCCTCGCCGCGCTCGGCGCCGCCTTCGGCGGGCGGCTGGGGGGATTCCGCGCGGTGCAATGGCGCGCGCTGCATCCGCTCGCCATGGTCTCGGCGACGGCGGACGTCCGCGGCCGGGTGGTGCTCGCCGGCAATGCGGCGCGGACCCTGCACCCGGTCGCCGGCCAGGGCCTCAACCTGGGGCTCCGCGACTGCGCGTGGGTGGCCGAGTCGGTGCTCGACGCGCACCGGCGTGGCATCGACCCCGGTGCCCCGGCGCGGCTCACCGCGCTGGCCGCGGCACGTCGACCGGACCGGGCCGAGATCGTGGGTGGGACCGACGCCCTGGTGCGGCTGTTCACCGCCCGACTACCGGGTCTCGGAATCGCGCGCGGCCTGGGGCTCGCGCTGCTCGATCTCGCGCCGCCGCTCAAGCGGCTGCTCGGCCGCCACGCGATGGGTTACGGCCACCCGTCGCCCCGGATGTTGCGGGGACTCGCGCCGTGAGGCACGAGGTGGTCGTCGCCGGCGGCGGGATGGTCGGCGCCACCGTCGCCTGCGCGCTCGGGCTCGCGGGTGTGCGCGTGGCGGTGGTCGAGAGTCGTCCGCCGGAGCCTCCGGTCGACGCCGACGCGCCGTTCGCGTTGCGGGTCAGCGCCTTCAGCGTCGCCTCGCAGCGGATCCTCACTCGACTCGGCGTGTGGCAGCGAATCGACCCGACCCGCCGCGGGCCGTTTCGGGCGATGCGGGTCTGGGACGAGCACGGCGAGGTGCGCTTCGACGGCGCCGACCTCGGGGTCCCCGCGCTCGGGCACATCGTCGAGAACGCCCGCGTCCAGGCCGCCCTCGAGTCGCGGCTGGCAGAGCTCGACACGGTGCGCTGGTACCGTCCGGCCGAGGTGGAGAGCCTGACCTTGGAGCCGGACGTGGCGGTGGTCGGCCTCGGTGACGCCAGGGTTCGCGCGGCGCTGCTGGTCGGCGCCGACGGCGGTGACTCCCGGGTGCGGACGATGGCGGGCATCGCCGCGCCCGGCGCCTCGCACGGGCAGCGCGCGGTGGTGGCGACGCTCGCGACCGCGCGCCCGCACGACGAGACCGCCCGCCAACGCTTCCTGCCCGATGGGCCACTCGCCCTGCTGCCGCTGCCCGGGCAGCGGGTGTCGATCGTGTGGAGCACGACCCCCGAGCACGCGGAGTGCCTGCTCGCCGAGACCGCTGCCGGTTTCGCGACCGCGGTCGAGGCGGCGGCCCAGGGCTGTCTCGGGGCGATGGCGCTCGAGGGTGGTCGTGGCGCGTTCCCCCTGCGTCGGCTCCACGCCAGCCGCTACGTCGGCGAGCGCGTGGCCCTGGTCGGCGACGCCGCGCACACCATCCATCCGCTGGCGGGGCAGGGGGTCAACCTGGGCCTGCTCGACGCCGCGGTGCTGGCGGAGGTGGTCGGTGACGTGATCGCGCGCGGCCGCGACCCGGGGCGGGTGCACAACCTGCGCCCCTACGAGCGCCGCCGTCGTCCGCACGACGCCTTGATGGGGCTCGCGATGCGGGGCTTCGATGCCCTGTTCCGCGCCAGGCCGGCGCCGATTCGCGTCGCTCGCGGCCTGGGCCTCGACCTCACCAACCGGCTGCCGCCGCTCGGGCGTGCGTTCATGCGCCTGGCCGCCGGGCTCGACGGGGATCTGCCCGAGCTCGCGCGCGGACCGAGGCTTCCCGAGCTCGGATGAGCGAAGGGCGCGGCGTGCCCCGCTCGCGCCGCGCGCCGGATAGAATCTGCCCGGTGCGCGGGCGCAGACGGCGCCCTCCAGCAGGAGCAGCAGGCTTGAGCGATCTTCCGAGCGGGCTCTTCGAGAGCCAGTTGAGCGGCCGTGAGCTGGTTCATCGCGGCAAGGTCCGTGATCTGTGGGCGGTCGACGACGAGCACTTGCTGGTGGTGGCGACCGACCGCCTGTCGGCCTTCGACGTGGTGTTGCCGAACCCGATCCCGGGCAAGGGCGCGGTGCTCACCGAGCTCACGTTGTTCTGGCTCGAGCGCACGCGCCGGCAAGTCCGCAACCACCTGGCCCCGGTGCGCGTCGAGGACGTGATCACCGACCCGGCCGAGCGTGCCCAGCTCGCCGGCCGGGCGATGGTGGTGCGCCGGCTCCGGCCGCTGCCGCTCGAGGTCATCGTTCGCGGCTACCTCATCGGCTCGGGGTGGAAGGACTACCAGGAGACCGGGAAGCTGTGCGGCATCACGCTGCCGGCGGGGCTGCGTCAGGCCGACCGCTTGCCACGCACCCTGTTCACCCCGTCGACCAAGGCCGCGCCCGGCGAGCACGACGCCAACATCGATCTCGACGAGGCGGCGCGACTGGTCGGCGGCGAGGTTCTCGACCAGGTCTCGCGCGCGGCGATCGCGGTCTACGAGGAGGCGGCGGCCTACGCACGTGGGCGCGGCATCATCATCGCCGACACCAAGTTCGAGTTCGCGATCGACGCCGACGGCGTACCGGTGCTGATCGACGAGGTGCTGACGCCCGACTCGTCGCGGTTCTGGCCCGAGGAGAGCTATCGGCCCGGAATCAGTCCCCCGAGCTTCGACAAGCAGTACGTCCGCGACTACCTGGAGAGCATCGGCTGGAGCAAGCGCCCGCCGGCGCCGACCCTGCCCGAGGCGGTGGTGACGCGCACCGCGAGCAAGTACCGAGAGGCCCGCGACCGGCTGCTCGGTGGTGGCTGAGGCCGAGACCAGGCCCTTCGCCGACCTCGTGCCCGAGGTGGTGCTCGACGCCGTCGACGCCACCGGCGTGCGCTGCGACGGGCGGCTGATCGCGCTGGCGAGCTACGAGAACCGGGTGTACCAGGTCGGGGTCGAGGACGCGCCGCCCCTGGTGGTGAAGTTCTATCGTCCTGGCCGCTGGTCCGACGACGCCATCCGCGAGGAGCACGGGTTCGCCCTCGAGCTCGAATCGCGCGAGGTGCCGGTGGCGGCGCCGCGGGCGGGTCCCGCCGGTGACACCCTGCTGGTGCACCACGGCTACCGGTACGCGGTCTTCCCGCGGCTCGCCGGGGAGTGGCCGGAGCTCGACGACCCCGAGCGGCGTCGGACCATGGGCCGGTTCATCGGGCGGATTCACGCCGTCGGCGCGCTGCGGACGTTCCGCCACCGGCCGGCGCTCGACGTCGAGACCCACGGCGAGGAGCCGCGGCGATGGTTGCTCGAGCACGGCGTCGTCCCACCGGAGCACCAGGGAGCGTACGGCTCGCGCAGCGCCGAGGCACTCGACGCGGTGCGCGAGTCCTTCGCGCGGGTCGGCGCGGTGCGACGAATTCGCCTGCACGGGGACTGCCACCTCGGCAACGTGCTGTGGGGCGAGCTCGGTCCCTCGTTCGTCGACCTCGACGACTGCCGCACCGGGCCGGCGATCCAGGATCTGTGGATGCTGCTCTCCGGGGACCTCGACGAGCGCCGGGCACAGGTCGCGGACCTGGTATCGGGATACCGGACGTTCCACGATCTCGACGCCCGCGAGCTCGGCCTCGTCGAGGCGCTGCGCACGCTGCGCATCGTGCATTACACCGCCTGGCTCGCCCGTCGCTGGGACGACCCCGCGTTCCCGGTCGCCTTTCCCTGGTTCGGCACCGATCGCTACTGGCGCGACCACCTCCAGGCGCTCGAGGATCAGTGTCGGGCCATGGCCGAGCCGCCGCTCGACCTCTACGACTGATCGCCGCGCGCGCATCGGGCGCCGCGAGCATGTACCCTCCTGACCCACACGCACGTCGTTGATGGTCGAGCCCGAGGTCGCGGCGCGGTGGGTCGGCTGCGCTCCACGGGCCTGGAGGGGGGATGAGCGAGGCGCCAACGGACGCCGCCGGCAGTCGACGCGCGCGCGTGCTCGTCGTCGACGACGAGCGGACGATCGCGCAGTTCATCGGTGAGCTGCTGGAGTTCAGTGGATACGACGCCCTCGTCCACACCGATCCGATGGCCGCCCTCGAGGCGGTGCGGGCCGCCGGTGGGGCCATCGACCTCGTGGTCTCCGACCAGACCATGCCCGGCATGGTCGGTACCGATCTCGCGGCCCGCATCCACGAGCTGGCCCCGGACGTCCCGGTCATCCTCTGCTCCGGCTACAACGACGTGGTGAATCCGGACAACGCCCCCGAGCACGGGTTGGCGCGCTATCTCAACAAGCCCGTCGACGCTGCCAGGCTGGTCGCGATCGTCGCCGAGGTGCTGGCGCAGGCGCGGCCGCGCTAGGCGCCGTCGTCGGCGGCGAGCAGGGCCTCGATGCTCGCGCAGAGCTCGTCGCAGTCGAACGGCTTGGCGAGCACCCGGCAGCGCGGGATCTCGTCTCGGTTGTCGAGCACGCGATGACGGTCGTAGCCGGTGACGAGGACCATCGGATGGCTCGGGGCGCTGGCGCGAACCGCCTCCAGTAGCTCGACGCCGCCCATCTTCGGCATGACGACGTCGCTCACCGTGAGGTCGACGCGTGACTCCGGCGCGGCGAGCCGAGCCAGCGCGTCCAGCCCGTCGCGGGCCTCCAGCACCCGATAGTTGCGCCCGGACAGCATCTCGCAGGTCATCGCACGCACCGCGTCGTCGTCGTCGACCACCAGCACCGTCTCGCCGCGACCGACGTGACCTCGCGCCGGGGTCGGCGCGTCGCGCGTTCCCGGATCGGTGGTGAGCGGCAGGTAGACGTGCATCTCGGTGCCGCGCCCGCGCTCGCTCTCGACCTCGATCGCGCCGCCATGGTGCTGCACCGCGCCGAAGACCATGGCGAGTCCGAGGCCGGTGCCGCGACCGACCGGCTTGGTGGTGAAGAACGGCTCGAACAGCTTGTGCCGGTCGGGCTCGGCGATTCCCTCGCCGTTGTCGGCGACCGTCAGCCGGGCGTGGCGCCCCGCGGCGATGCCCGGATGGCGCGCGAGGAAGGCGGCGTCGGCGGTGTGCGAGGTGAGTCGTACCACGATGGTCGGATCCGGGCGGCCCTCGACCGCGTCCACCGCGTTGTTCACCAGGTTCATGATGACCTGCTGGATCTGGGTGGAGTCGGCGAGCACCGCCAGCGACTCGTCGCAGATCTCGGCCCGCCGGGTGATGCTGGCCGGGATGGCGGCGTCGGCGAGACGCATGCCTTCGCGCGCCAGCTCGTTCATCGACACGCTCTCGAGGTGCACCGTGCTCTGCCGCGAGAAGGTGAGGAGCTGCTGCACCATGCGCGCGGCGCGCGACACCAGCTCGTCGACGATCGCCATCTTCGCCGTCACCGCGGCGGGATCGGTGACGCGCAGCCTCGCCAGGTGGACGTTGCCCTGGATCGCGGCGAGGAAGTTGTTGAAGTCGTGCGCGATGCCGCCGACGAGCCGACCGACCGCCTCCATCTTCTGGGACTGCAGCAGACGCTGCTCGAGCAGCCGACGCTCGCTGACGTCGATGCCCACCGCGATCACCACCCGCGCGCCGAAGTAGGTGCCCGGGTAGAGGTGGACCTCCTCCGGAAAGCTCTCGGTTCCGGCGCGGGCACCGCGGGCGTCGAGCGGCACCGCCACCCCCTTCATGGCGAGCGCCAGTGCATCGCGAAGGGTGGCGTCGGCCGGCGCGGCGGCGTCGCCGCGCGCGGGGACGAAGGGCGCGGGTCGGCCGATCGCCTGCTCCCGGGTGGTGCCGTGCAGACGCTGCGCGCCGGCATTGGCGTCGAGCACCCGACCATCACCGTCGAGGACGTAGACCGCCTCGTTCAGGCTGTCGAGGATGCCGCGGTAGCTCTGCTCGCTCTCCAGCACACGGCGCTCGGCGTTCTTGCGTGCGGTGATGTCGTCGTGGGTGCCGATCAGGCGTCGGGCGGCACCGGTCGTCGGGTCGACGATCTTCAGCGCGCGCGAGCGCACCATCACGTCGTGCCCGTCCCGATGCCGCATGCGCATCTCGACCTCGAACCCGTCGGCGCGCCCGGCGAGGTAGTCCTCGACCCGCGCGAGCACGCGCGCGCGGTCGTCGTCGTGCACCAGGCTGCCCCAGGTATCGAGGGTGGCGGGCAAGGCATCCGCCGCGTAGCCGAGCATGCCGAGCCAGCGCGGCGAGTAGTAGACCGCGTCGGTGGTGAGGTCCCAGTCCCACAGCCCCTCGTTCGCACCCTCCATGGCGAGCTGGAAGCGCTCCTCGCTGGCGCGCAGTCGTCCCTCGACCTGCTTGCGGGCGGTGATGTCGAGAACCGTGCCGGCGGTGGCGAGCGGCGTGCCGTCCTCGCCGTAGGTGGTCTCGCCGCGCTCGTGGACCCACTTCTCGGTGCCGTCGGGCAGCAGCAGGCGATGCTCGACGTCATAGGGGGTGTGCTCGGCGACGGCACGGTCGTAGGCGGCTTCCATCCAGTCGCGGTCGTCGGGGTGGACGACCCGTCGGAACACGCGCTCGGGCGTTTCCCCGCAGTCGGGGTCGACGCCGAAGATGCGGTAGGTCTCGTCGGACCACAGGAAGGTGTCGGCGACGAGACCTCGCTCCCAGTGCCCGAGCGCGGCGATTCGCTGCGCTCGGCGGTGCATCGCCTCCGAGGCCTCGAGCGCCGCCTGCGCCCGCTTGCTCTCGGTGAGGTCGCGCCACACGCAATACAGATGGGCCACCCCGTCCCACTCGATACGCGTGAGGGTGACCTCGACCGGAAACACCTCGCCCGAGCGGCGGAGGTGTCGCCATTCGAACCGGTGCACGCCCTCGCGGTGGGCGCGGGCGATCATCTCGTCGGCCTTGGTCCGCGAGTCGTGTCCGTCGGCCTGTGTCGGTGGCGACAGGACCGAGGGGTGGACGGCGCCGAGGGTCGCGACGTCGTCGTAGCCGAGCATCTGCGCGGCAGCGCGATTCCACCGCACGAAGGTTCCGCCCGGGTCGATGATCGAGCACGGGTCGGGATTGCGCTCGAACAGGACGTCGAAGCGGTCCTCGGGGGCGGTCGGGACCGGCGGGTGTCGCGCCGGCGTCGGCGTCATCGGTCTGTGGCCCGGGCGGGTTGAGGGGTCGCAGACGTTGTCGGCCGCGGGGGCGAGAACTTCAGAGCGCCGGGTCGAGCCGTAGCCAGCGGTAGCGATCGCTCGATCGCACCTCGATGCGCTCCACACCCATCCCGCGCAAGACGTCGATGGGCACGATGTCGCCGGCACTGCGCTTGGCCCAGGCGCGGCGGTAGAACTCGGCCATGGAGGTGACGGGCTGGCTGTCGACGCCGAGGATGAGGTCCCCGCGCCGCAGCCCGGCCGCCTCGGCCGGCCCCTCCTCGGCCAGGTGGCGCACCAGGAGACGTCCCTCGAGCTCCTCGGTGTACATCCCGAGCCATGGCCGCGGCGGTACCGAATGGCCGTGGGTCAGCAGGTCGCCGATCGCCGCCTTGAGCCGGTCGACGGGAACGAACATGTTGCCGGGCACGATGCGCTCGCCGCGAAACGCGTCTCCCACCACCAGCGAGCCGATACCGAGCAACTCGCCCTCCGGGCCGACCAGCGCGGCCCCGCCGTAGAGCGGGTGCGGGGGGGAGGTGAAGATGGCGTCCTCGAGCAGGTACTCCCAGTACCCGGCGAATTCGCGACGGTCGACCACGAAGGCCGGGCGTGCCGCGTTCGCCCCGCCGTGGCTCGCCACCACCGCGTGTGCGCCGGCGACCAGGCCGCTCGAGTTGCCGAGGCGCATCGGCGCGATGTCGCCGACGCTGCCGACGGCACGAAGCAGGCCGAGGCCGCTGTCGTGGTCGTAGGCGACCACCTGGGCCGGAACCGTGTGCTGGGCGTCGAGCACGAGCTCGACGCTCGCGGCCTCCATGATGAGGTAGCCGATGGTGACCACCAGCCCGGCGCCGTCGATGAGCACGCCCGAGCCGGCGCGCTCGGTCCCGAGGTAGCTGGCGGTGCGGGCGGTGTCCGGGATGTGGGCGCGAACCCCGAGCACCGCCGCGAGCACCGGCTCGACCGCCGAGCGCTCGGCGCTCTGGGCGCGGGCCGCGAGTCCGGGCCAGGCCACCGACAGCGCGACGGCGATGCCGACGATGGTGAGCAGGCGCCGCCGGTACGAGCCACTTCGCTCGGTCATGGGCATCTCGGGTGGTGCTCGGCGGCTCGCCGCGAAAGCCTGAAGACTACCTAGCTCCGAGCCGGCCCGGTAGCCTCGCCGATGGCGACCGCCGGGCGGCGCGTGGTCGGCTCGGCGGCCGTCACCGCGGGCCGTGGGTCGACCGCATCTCGGCGCCGATAGGAACCGGAGGGCCGTGGACCGGGATCGGCGGAATGTGGTAGAAAGCCGTCGCGTACGCGGACCGGGCAGGGGTGTCCGGCGGGCGGCCGGTGGTGGGCTCCCAGGAGCTTCACCGGGCCCTCGCGAGTGCCCTGGCCTTGCGTCCCATGGAGGGGAGCGAGCCCGCTCCGCCGGCGCAGTCCTGAGGTCACGGGTCGTCCGGGAGAGGCCAATGCGCCGAGTGATGGTCCTGAATCCCAAGGGCGGTTCAGGCAAGACGACCATCGCCACCAGTATCGCCAGCCTGTACGCGGCGCTGCGCCTGCCGACGGTCCTCTTCGACCATGACGCGCAGGGGTCCAGCACGCGGTGGCTGCGGGTTCGTCCGAGCGCCATGCCGGAGATCCATGGCGTGGCCGCCTATCGCCAGCCGGTGGGGGTCACTCGTGCCTGGCAGCAACGGCTGCCGCAGGGGACCGAGCGGGTGGTCGTCGACACGCCGGCCGGCGTCCGCGCGGCGAATCTCATCGACCTGGTCCGCAAGGCCGACAACATCGTCGTGCCGGTGCTACCGTCGCACATCGACATCGACGCGGTGTCGGCCTTCCTCGACGATCTCGCCGCCCTGGAGCCAGTGCGGCTGGGTCAGACCAAGGTGGCGGTGGTCGCCAATCGAGTCCGCACCCGCAACGTCGTGTTCAAGGACCTGGAGCGCTTCCTGCGCCACGTCCGATTTCCGTTCGTGACCCGCCTGCGCGACTCGCAGAACTACGTTCGTGCCACCGAGCGCGGTCTCGGAATCCACGACCTCGACCGTCGGGCGACCCGGCTCGACCGCGACCAGTGGGGTCCGCTGCTGGCGTGGATCGAGGACCGCCCGGTCGACATCATCGGCGAGTGCGAGGGGCACGAGCCGCTGTCGCACGAGCCGGAGAGCTTCCCGCTGCCGCTGTAGGGCGGCGGCCCCGGGGGACTGGCTCGCGCGAGAGCGCGTGTCCGTCCCCACCGCCACGGCCGGGGGGACAGGCACCGCCCCCGGCGGAGCCAGTCCCCGGCTAACCTCTCGCGCGGGCCTCCAGGGCCGCCACGCCAGGGAGGGTCTTGCCCTCGACGAACTCGAGGAACGCGCCGCCGCCGGTCGAGATGTAGGACACGCGGTCGGTGATGCCGAAGGCCTCGATGGCGGCGAGGGTATCGCCGCCGCCGGCGATCGAGAACGCATCGGATGCCGCCACCGCCTCGGCCACCGCGCGGGTGCCGGCTGCGAACGGTGCGAGCTCGAACACCCCGACCGGCCCGTTCCAGATCACGGTACCGGCGCCGCGGATGATCGCCGCCAGCTCCGCCGCCGCGCCCGGGCCGATGTCCAGGATGCGGTCGCTCGGGCCGACCTCGGCCACCGGCACCACCCGGGCCGTGGCGTCCTCCGAGACCTCGGTGGCGACCACCACGTCGCCCGGCAGCGGGATGTCCGCGCCGCGCGCGCGGGCGCGCTCGATGAGGCGGCTCGCGACGTCGACCATGTCGCGCTCGGCCAGCGACTCGCCGATGGGATGGCCCGCGGCGGCGAGGAAGGTGTTGGCGATGCCGCCACCGACCACGAGCTGGTCCACCTTGTCGACCAGCGACTCGAGCACGCCGAGCTTGGTCGAGACCTTCGAGCCGCCGACGATGGCCACCAGCGGGCGCGCCGGCGCGAGCAGCGCGCGGCCGAGCGCGTCGAGCTCGGCCGCCAGCAGCGGCCCGGCGCAGGCGATCGGCGCATGGCGGGCGACGCCGTGGGTCGAGGCCTGGGCGCGGTGGGCGGTGCCGAACGCGTCCATCACGTAGACGTCGCAGAGCGCGGCCATGCGGCGCGCGAGCGCGTCGTCGTCCTTTCCCTCACCAGGGTTGAAGCGCACGTTCTCGCACAGCACCACGTCCCCGGGGGCGACCTCGACGCCGTCGAGCCAGTCGCCGACCAGGCGCACCTCGCGGCCCAGGAGCTCGCCGAGACGGGCCGCCACCGGGGCGAGGGAGAAGGCGGGATCGACCACCCCTTCCTTCGGCCGCCCGAGATGCGACATCACCATCACCCGCGCGCCGGCGCGGCAGGCGGCCTGGATGGTCGGAAGCGCGGCCGCGAGGCGGGCATCGCTGGTCACCCGGCCGTCCTTGATCGGCACGTTGAGATCCTCACGGATCAGCACGCGCTTGCCCGCGAGGGCCTGGTCGGACATGCGTAGGACGTTCATCGCAAGCGCTCATCTCTGACGCGGGACCCCTGCGGCAGGGTCTCCGCCGGGGTCGAGGCGTGTGACGGAAAGTCGGTCCCGACGGCCCGGGACCGCGGTCCCGGGCCGGGTGCTCGGCTCGCGATCAGGCGGCGTTGACCAGCGCGATCGTCGTGTCGAGCATGCGGTTGGAGAAGCCCCACTCGTTGTCGTACCACGAGGTGACCTTCACCAGGCGCTTGTCGATGACCTTGGTGAGCGGCGCCTCGTAGGTCGACGAGGCCGGGTCGTGGTTGAAGTCGATCGACACCAGCGGCTTGTCGTTGTAGGCGAGCACGCCCTTGAGCTCCTGCTCCGAGGCGGCCTTCATGATGGCGTCGATCTCCGCCTTGTCGGTGTCGCGGGCGGCGGTGAAGGTGAGGTCGACCATCGACACGTTGATGGTCGGCACGCGGACCGCGAAGCCGTCGAGCTTGCCGTTGAGCTCCGGCAGCACCAGACCGACCGCCTTCGCCGCACCGGTGCTGGTCGGAATCATCGACATCGTGGCCGACCGCGCGCGGCGCAGATCCGAGTGGTAGACGTCGGTCAGCACCTGGTCGTTGGTGTAGGCGTGGATGGTGGTCATCAGGCCGTGGAGAACGCCGATCTTGTCGTGCAGCGGCTTCACCAGCGGTGCCAGGCAGTTGGTGGTGCACGACGCGTTCGAGATCACGGTGTGCGAGGCGCGCAGCACCTGGTGGTTGACGCCGTAGACGACGGTGGCGTCGACGTCGGCGCCGCCGGGGGCGGAGATGATGACCTTCTTGGCCCCACCCTGCAGGTGGGCGCCGGCCTTGGCCTTGCTGGTGAACAGCCCGGTGCACTCGAGGACCACCTCGACGCCCATCTCACCCCACGGGATCTTGGCCGGGTCGCGCTCGGAGACCACGCGGATGCGGTCGCCGTTGACCACCATGTCGTTGCCGTCGACGGTGACGGTGCCCGGGAAGCGCCCGTGGGCGGTGTCGTACTGCGTGAGGTGAGCGTTGGTGTTGGCGTCGCCCAGGTCGTTCACCGCGACGATCTGGATGTCGCCGGTGCGTCCCGACTCGTAGAGCGCGCGCAGCACGTTGCGCCCGATCCGCCCGTATCCGTTGATGCCGACCTTGATCGCCATGTCGTCTCCCGATGCTGCAGTTACAGATGTGTCAGGTGTCGGTCTCGCGCGTGTCCCGCCGCCTCGATCAGGCGCCGGCGACCGCCGCCATCACCCGGCGTGCGGTGTCGGCGACGTTGTCGGCGGTGATCCCGAAGTGCGCGTACACCGTGGGTCCGGGGGCCGACTCGCCGAAGCCGTCGAGCCCGACCACCGCGCCGTCGCTGCCGACGTATCGGTACCAGCCGCCGGTCGATCCCGCCTCGACTGCCACCCGGGCGCGGACCGCTGGTGGCAGCACGCTATCGCGATACGCGGCCGGCTGACGCTCGAACGCGTCGCACGACGGCATCGACACCAGGCGCACCCGGCGTCCCTCGTCGCGCAGCCGGTCCGCCGCCGCGGCCGCGATCGCCACCTCCGACCCGGTCGCGATCAGCACCAGCTCCGGCGCGCCGTCGCAGTCGCGCAGCACGTAGCCGCCGCGGGCGATGGCGGCGAGGGTCGCCGCGTCGCGCGCCTGGTGCGGAAGGTTCTGGCGCGACAGCAGCAGGCTGGTCGGTCCGTCGCGCCGCTCGATGGCGAGGCGCCAGGCGACGGCGGTCTCCACCGCGTCGCACGGCCGCCACACCGAATGGTTGGGAATGAGTCGAAGGCTCGCCGCGTGCTCGACTGGCTGATGCGTCGGTCCGTCCTCGCCGAGCCCGATCGAGTCGTGGGTGTAGACCAGGATCACCCCGACCTTCATCAGCGCCGCCATCCGCACCGCGTTGCGCGCGTAGTCGGAGAAGGTGAGGAAGGTGGCGGCGTAGGGCACGAAGCCACCGTGCAGGGCGAGGCCGTTGGCGATGGCGGTCATCGCGAACTCGCGCACCCCGAACCACAGGTAGTTCGCGTCGCCGTTCGCGGCCGAGAGCCCGACCGAGCCCGACCACAGCGTGAGGTTGGAGCCGGCGAGGTCGGCCGATCCACCGACCAGCTCCGGTAGCCCGGGGGCGTAGCCCTCGATGGCGAGCTGGGAGGCCTTGCGGCTGGCGACCGTCGCGCCGTCGGTATCGGTGCTGGCGACGAACGCCGCGGCTCGCGCGGCGAAGTCCGACGGCAGCTCGCCGCGCATCCGCCGCCCGAGCTCGGCCGCGAGCGCGGGGTGCTCGGCCCGATAGGCGTCGAACGCGCGCTGCCACTCGGCCTGCGCGGCGGCGCCGCGCGCGCGCGCGTCCCAGCCGGCGCGAACGTCGTCCGGGATCTCGAACGGCGCATACGGCCAGCCCAGGCTCTCGCGGGCCGCCGCCACCTCGGCCGCGCCGAGCGGCGCGCCGTGGCACGACTCGGTGCCCTGCTTGTTGGGCGCCCCGAGCCCGATGATCGTCTTGCAGCACACCAGCGAGGGCTTGCCGGTCTCGGCCCGGGCGGCCGCGATCGCGGCGCCGACCGCGTCCGGGTCGTGCCCGTCCACGTCCACGATCACGTGCCAGCCGTAGGCGCGGAAACGGGCCGGCGTGTCGTCGGTGAACCAGCCCTCGACCTCGCCGTCGATGGAGATACCGTTGTCGTCGTAGATCACCACCAGCTTGCCGAGGCCGAGCGTGCCGGCGAGTGAGCAGGCCTCGTGGGAGATGCCCTCCATGAGGCAGCCGTCGCCCACGAACACGTAAGTGTGGTGGTCGATCACGCGGTGCTCGCCGCGGTTGAAGCGGGCGGCTAGGATCCGCTCGGCGATGGCCATGCCGACGGCGTTGGCGAGGCCCTGGCCGAGCGGGCCGGTGGTGGTCTCGACGCCCGGGGTGAGGCCGCGCTCGGGATGCCCCGGGGTTCGCGAGCCGAGCTGGCGGAACTGCTCCAGCTCGCTGATCGGCAGGTCGTATCCCGTCAGGTGCAGCAACGAGTAGAGCAGCATCGAGCCGTGGCCGTTGGAGAGCACGAACCGATCGCGGTTCCACCAGCCGGGATCGGCGGGGTTGTGCCGCAGATGGTCGTTCCACAGCACCTCGGCGATGTCGGCCATGCCCATCGGCATGCCGGGGTGGCCTGACTTGGCACGCTCCACCGCGTCCATGCTGAGGGCGCGCACCGCGTTTGCGAGGCGACGACGCTGGGTCTTGCGTTGCGAGGCAGTACTGGACGACATCGAACCCCCTGGGGAGGGCCGGGCGCCACACGGCGCCGCGGCGGCGAGCGCGGTCGCATCGGGGCCCGGCATCGCCCGGGAGCCGACTCGGTGGTGGTCCGGCGCGAACGCGGGGCCCGAGGCGAATCGAGACCCCCGCGCGCCGGACGCGCCCCCGGACGCTGCCGACCCGCGCGGCATCGAGCGCGAGAGCGGGGCGTCGGCGGGCACGGATCCTGACCGCGGACCAAAGACGCGGAATTATCACCCACTGACCGGGGGTGCTCAATGCCGCTGACCCGGCGCGCGACGTTCGCCCTGCTCGGCGGGGCGCTCGCCCTCGCTGGCGCGGGCGTCGGGGTCGCCGCCCCGGGCCCGGCGCGGCGCGAGCTTCGGCTCGCGGTGCAGCCGCTGGGTGCCGCGGCGCCGACCCACGCCCTGGCCGAGGCGCTGGCGCGGGTCCTCGCCGCGGCCGCCGGCCGACCGGTGGCGATCGACGTCGCGCCACATCCTCTCGCGCACTGGCTGGCGCTCGCGGCGGCGGTGCGCGGTGAGGCGTCGGCTCCGGCCCCGGACGTGGTGGTGGAGGAGGCGCCGCTCGCCGATCTGCGCCGGACCGTGCTCGGTCACCGCATCGCGATCACCCTCGGGGCCGAGGACAGCGTGAGCATCGTCACCGCCCGGCCCGCCGCCTTCGCCACTCCGGAGGACCTTCGCGGCGAGGTGGTGGCGACGGTGGCTCCCCCCACGCTGACCGCGCTGCGGGTCGCGGCGATCCTCGCCGACCCGTTGCGTGCGCCGACGCTGCGAGTCGTCGCCGACCACCGCGCGGCGGCGATGGCGGCCCGAGGCGATGCGGTGGCGGCGGCGGCGATTCCGACCCGCCTGCTCGACGAGTTCCCGGACCTCACCACGGTGGTGGCCAGCGAGGACGGACCGGGCCCGGCCGTCCTGCTGGCGCCAGGCCTCGACAGTGCGTCGGCGACGGCGCTGACCGACGCCGTGCTGGCTCCGCCTCCGGAGCTGGAGCGGCGCCTGCATCGGCTCGGCCTCGACCGACCACGGGCGGCCGACCCGGCGCGCTACGAGGGGCAGGCCGGACTGCTCGCGGGCCTGTGGCCGGGACGGCCGCGGTGAGCGCCGACCCGCGTCGCGCGCGGCTGCGCGGCGGTGCCCCCGGGGACTCTCTTGTGAGCGAGTCGACAGTCTGCGCACTGGCCACGAGTGCGGCCCAACGCTAGACTAATCAACTTTTTGCGGACTTGAGAAAACAGCGGGGACGATGATGCCACATACCCAGACTCTCACCTCGGAGTCGGTCTCCGAGGGCCACCCGGACAAGATCTGCGACCAGGTCTCGGACGCGATTCTCGACGCCATTCTCGAGGTCGATCCGCGTGGGCGGGTGGCGTGTGAGACGCTGGTCAAGACCGGGATGGTCATCGTTGCCGGCGAGATCACGACCAGCGCCATGCTCGATTACGAGGCGATCGTGCGCGAGCAGGTCAAGGCGATCGGTTACGACAATCCCGCCTGCGGCTTCGACGGCGCGACCTGCGCGGTGCTCAACGCGCTCGGCAAGCAGTCCCCGGACATCGCGATGGGGGTCGACGAGGTCGGCAACCGCGAGCAGGGTGCGGGCGATCAGGGAATGATGTTCGGCTTCGCGACCAACGAGACCGACGTCCTGATGCCCGCGCCGATCACCTACGCGCACCGGCTGGTGCGCCGCCAGGCCGAGGTACGGCGCAGCGGCGAGCTGTCCTGGCTTCGCCCCGACGCGAAGAGCCAGGTGACCTTCCGCTACGAGGACGGGAAGCCGGTGCACATCGAGGCGGTGGTGCTCTCGACCCAGCACGACGAGAGCATCTCCACCGACGATCTGCGCGAGGCGGTGATGGAGCACATCATCCGCCCGGTGCTGCCGGGAGAGTGGCTCGGCAAGGACACCCGCTTCCACATCAACCCGACCGGGCGGTTCGTGATCGGCGGGCCGGTCGGGGACTGCGGCCTGACCGGGCGCAAGATCATCGTCGACACCTACGGCGGCATCGGCCGCCATGGCGGAGGCGCGTTCTCCGGCAAGGACCCGTCGAAGGTCGACCGCTCCGCCGCCTACGCCGCGCGCTACGTGGCCAAGAACGTCGTCGCCGCCGGTCTCGCCGACCGCTGCGAGGTCCAGGTCTCCTACGCCATCGGCGTGGCCGAGCCGACCTCGGTCAACGTCGACACCTTCGGCACCGGCAAGATCCCGGAGGAGCGGATCAGCGCCCTGGTGCGCGACCACTTCAACCTCAGGCCCCGCGGCATCGTGGAGATGCTCGACCTGCTGCGTCCGATCTACCGGCCGTCGGCGGCGTACGGGCACTTCGGGCGCGAGGATCAGGACTTCCCCTGGGAGCGGACCGACCGTGCTGCCGCGCTCCGCGAGGCCGCCGGCCTCTGAGCGAATCCCCCGACCGGACGGTCCGCCGGCATCGCGGCGGGCCGTTCGCCCCGAGCGCCGGAGGCGGCGTCGCGTGACCGAGCGGTCCTGATCGCGAGCCAGCCTCCCGCCGCCACCCGAGTTCGGAGAACCCATCGAGATGAGCAAACCTGCCGAGAGCTTCCAGGACTACAAGGTCGCCGACATCGGTCTCGCCGAGTGGGGCCGCAAGGAGATCAAGATCGCCGAGAGCGAGATGCCGGGCCTGATGGCGCTGCGCGAGGAGTACCGCGGCGAGCAGCCGCTCGCCGGCGCACGCATCACCGGTTGTCTGCACATGACGATCCAGACCGCGGTGCTCATCGAGACCCTGGTCGACCTCGGAGCCGAGGTGCGCTGGTCGTCGTGCAACATCTTCTCGACCCAGGACCACGCGGCGGCCGCGATCGCGGCGAGCGGCATCCCGGTATTCGCCTGGAAGGGCGAGACCGAGGAGGAGTACTGGTGGTGCGTCGAGCAGACCATCAGGGGCCCGAACGGATGGGCGCCGAACCTGCTCCTCGACGACGGCGGCGACCTCACCCTGCTGATGCACGAGAAGTACCCGGAGATGCTCGACGTGGTGCGCGGCGTGTCCGAGGAGACCACCACCGGCGTGAAGCGTCTCTACGAGATGGCGAAGGCCGGGACCCTCAAGATCCCCGCGATCAACGTCAACGACTCGGTGACCAAGTCGAAGTTCGACAATCTCTACGGCTGCCGCGAGTCGCTGGTCGACGGCATCAAGCGGGCGACCGACGTGATGATCGCGGGCAAGATCGCGGTCATCTGCGGCTACGGCGACGTCGGCAAGGGCTGCGCGCAGTCGCTGCGCGGGCTCGGCGCGATCGTGTGGGTGACCGAGATCGATCCCATCTGCGCGCTGCAGGCGGCGATGGAGGGCTTCCGCGTCGTCACCATGGAGGAGGCGGCCTCGATCGGTGACATTTTCGTCACCGCGACCGGCAACAAGGGCGTCATCACCCACGAGCACATGAAGGCGATGAAGAACGAGGCCATCGTGTGCAACATCGGCCACTTCGACTCCGAGATCGAGATCTCGGCCCTGCGCGCCTACGAGTGGGACAACGTCAAGCCACAGGTCGACCACGTGGTGTTCCCCGACGGCAAGCGGATCACCGTGCTGGCGGAGGGGCGGCTGGTCAACCTCGGCTGCGCCACCGGTCACCCGAGCTTCGTGATGTCGTCGTCGTTCACCAACCAGGTGCTGGCGCAGATCGAGCTGTGGCAGAACCGGCGCAACTACGCGCGCGAGGTCTACGTGCTGCCGAAGCATCTCGACGAGAAGGTGGCGCGGCTGCACCTGAGGAAGCTCGGCGCGAATCTGACCGTGCTGCGGTCGGACCAGGCCGATTACATCGGTGTGGCGGTGGACGGGCCCTACAAGCCCGAGGCCTACCGCTACTGAGCGAGGGGGCGCGCGCGCACCGCGGTCGGTCTCCGGGGGCGCCTCTTCGGACTGCGTTCCCGGGGCCCGAGGTCTATATTTAGACCCTCGGGACCCGGCCCCGCGGCGACCACGAGGCGAGCGACCGTTGAGCGCGACAGCAAGCACCGCTACCGAGGCCGTGTCGCGCCGGCTGCTGCTGGTCGACGACGACCCGCTGATCAGCGCCTCGCTCGGCTTCGTCCTGCGTGACGGCTTCGCGGTGACCGAGGCCGCGACCCGGCCCGAGGCACTGCGCGTGGTGCGCGGGCCGGGCGAGATGCCCGCGATCGCGCTGGTCGATCTCGGCCTGCCGCCCGACCCCCATCGCCCCGACGAGGGCTTCCGCCTCATCGAGGAGCTGCTCGCGGCCAGCCCGACCATGAAGGTGCTGGTGCTGTCGGGGCAGAGCGACCGTCGCAACGTCCAACACGCGCTCTCGCTCGGCGCGGTCGACTTCATCCCCAAGCCGTGCGACCCGCTGCTGCTGAAGGCTCGGCTCGACCACCAGCTCATGATGCTGGAGGCCGAGGCTGAGGCCTGTCCGTCACCGGCGCGCCGCGGCGACGATTCCCTGCTCGGTACGAGCGCGGCGATGGAGCACCTGCGCGAGCAGGTCCGCCGCTTCGCCGACACGCCCTTCCCGGTGCTGGTGCAGGGCGAGTCCGGTACTGGCAAGGAGCTGGTGGCGAAGCTCCTCCACGACTGGAGCGAGCGAGCTGCCGCGCCCTTTCTCACCGTCAACTGCGCCGCCTTCACCCCGGACCTGCTCGAGGCTCAGCTCTTCGGCCACGCCAAGGGCGCGTTCACCGGCGCGGTCGGGGCGCGGCCCGGCTTCTTCGAGGAGGCGGGCGAGGGCACGTTGTTCCTCGACGAGATCGGCGAGTTCCCGACCGACCTGCAGCCGAAGCTGCTGCGCGTGCTCGAGAACGGCGAGTACTACCGGGTGGGCGAGACCCGCCCGCGCACGGCCTCGGCCCGCGTGATCGCCGCCACCAACCGCGATCTGCTGGAGGCGATCCGCGAGGGCTCGTTCCGTCACGATCTCTACCATCGTCTCAGCGTGCTCACCGTGGACGTGCCGCCGCTGCGCGCGCGCGGGCGCGACTGCCTGCTGCTACTCGACCACTTCCGGGCCACCTATGCCTCGAGGATGCAGCCGTTCACCCTCGACGAGGCGACCACCGAGCGGCTCCTCGCCTACAGCTACCCGGGCAACGTGCGCGAGTTGCGCAACATCGTCATCCGGCTCGGCGCGAAGTATCCCGGGCGGCGGATCGGCCTCACCGAGCTCGAGCCCGAGCTCGACAGCCAGTCCGATGTGGACGACCGTACGATGACTCAGCTCTCGGCCGGGGACTTCCGGCTCGACGAGATCCTGACTGGCTGGGAGCAGCGCTACATCAACGCTGCCCTGCGGCTGAGCAACGGCAACTTGAGCGAGGCGGCGCGGCTGCTCGGGGTCAACCGCACCACGCTCTACAGCAAGATCCAACGCCTGGCGGGCTCGGTCAGGCCCGGGGACGGCCGAGGCGGTGAAGGCCCGGCGGGGGCGGAGGGTGGGCGCGTCGATGGCAGGCCGGGCGATGTATAACGACTTCTTCGGGCTGGACAAGGCCCCGTTCAAGATCACGCCCGACACCCGGCTCTTCTATACCGGCGCCGGCCGCGGCGAGATCCTCGAGGCCCTCATCTACGCCATCACCAGCGGTGAGGGCATCATCAAGATCGTCGGCGAGGTCGGCACCGGCAAGACCATGCTGTGCCGGATGCTCGAGGCGCGGCTGCCGAAGAACGTCGAGATCCTCTATCTCGCCAACCCGAGCCTCTCGCCCGAGGACATCCTCCACGCCATCGCGCTGGAGATGGAGCTGCCGGTCGACCCCGGCGCCAACCGCCTGCACGTGCTCCACGCCATTCAGCAGCGCCTGCTCGAGAAGTACGCCAACGGCCAGCACGTGGTGGTGCTGGTGGAGGAGGCGCAGAGCATGCCGCTCGCGACGCTGGAGGAGGTGCGGCTGCTCAGCAACCTCGAGACCGAGCAGGACAAGCTGCTGCAGATCGTGCTGTTCGGGCAGCCGGAGCTCGACGAGAAGCTCGCCGACAACAGCATCCGCCAGCTCAAGGAGCGCATCACCCACAGCTTCTACCTCCAGCCCTTCACCCCGGAGCAGACGCGCGAGTACGTCAACTACCGGATGCGGCAGGCCGGCTATCGCGGCCGGGACGCGTTCCAGGACGGGGCCTACTCGCGGATCGCGCGGGCGTCCGAGGGGCTGGTGCGGCGCATCAACATCATCGCCGACAAGTCGTTGCTGGCTGCCTTCGCCGAGGACACCCACGACGTCTCGCGGCGGCACGTGCGGCTCGCGGTGGACGACAACCGCTTCAAGCAGTCGCGAGGCTGGGGCTGGCCCGAGATCGCCCTCGGTGGTGGGGTGGTTCTGATCACGCTGACCATCGCCTGGGTGCTGGTCTTCGGCAGCGCCCGCCAGAGTGGGCCGGTCGCCGCGGTCTTGCGGCTGTTCGAGCCGGCGGCGGCCGATGCCGCGGCGCCACCGTCGGTGGCCGAGCCGCCAGCGGCCTCCGCGTCGCCGGCGGATGCGGCGCCACCGCCTCCGGCCGGCGACCAGGCTCCGGCACCCGCCTCGTCGGCGGCGCCGCCGGCGGCGACCGGATCCGCGACCGGTCAGCGCTCGTCGCTCCCACGGACGGCCACGGCGGTGGCAGACGTCGCCGCCGCGGCGCCGATCGACCCCGAGCCGCCCGCGGCCGTCGCGGCGCTGCAGTCAGGCGACGGCGGGTGGGGGGCGAGCACGTCCGTCGACGACGATGGCGCGCGCGTGAGCGCCGCGGTCGGGTCGCCCCCCGGGCCGACCCCCGTCGTCGCGGTCACCGACGATTCGTCGCCGGCACCGCGAGCCGCCCCGGGGACGGGTCCGGCGGCAGCCGGCGCCGTGAGCGAGCCCGATGCCACCAGGACCGTCGCCAGCGCCGACCTCGCCGCGAGCAGCGGCGAGAGCCTGCTCGCGGAGCGGCTGCGGGTCACTCGGCTCTGGCTGCGGGACGCGAACCGCAACGGGTACAGCATCCAGCTCCTGCTCACCGACATCGCGCGTCACCAGCGGCTCGAGTCGTTCCTCGGCGCGCGGGCCCGCCGGGGTGACCTCGACCAGATCTACGTCTACGAGACCGAGATCAGCGGCCGGCTCTGGTACGGGGTGCTCTATCGCACTTACCCGACCCTGACCGCCGCGCGTCAGGCGCTGGAGGCGCTGCCGCCAGAGCTGGGGCAACATCAGCCCTTCGTCCGCAACGTGCGTGACATCGACGTGCGCGACGCCGCGGCCGTCGGCTGAGAACGTACGGTGTCTCGACGATGCGCCCGACCGGCCTCAACCAGCGGACGAGGTATGGAACGTAACCGCATGTCTCTGCTAGGGTGGGCGACCGGCCGGGTCCCGCCAGGAGGCGGCGGGACGTCATGGATCTTCCGGGGGGAGTGAACGCGTGGGTTCGATGAGATTTCGCTTCGCGCCGCTGGCTCTGCGGGGGCTCGGGCCCTTGCTCCTGGCGGGGCTCGCGGCAGTGCTCGCGGGCTGCCAGATCCCGCCGCCCGAGGCGCGTGAGGTCTCCGCCGGTCACCTCGGGGCCACCGCCGAGGCGGTCCCCCCGGCACAGGACATTCCCGCCCCCGTCCAGGTCCGCCCCTACGTTCCGCTCCCCGAGCCGGCACCACCGAGCGAGACCTACACCGTGGTGGTCAACGAGGTGCCGGTCAAGGAGCTGCTGTTCGCACTCGCGCGCGACGCCGGCGTCAACATCGACGTCCACCCCGAGGTCGAGGGCACGGTGACCCTGAATGCGGTCGACCAGACGCTCACCCAGATCCTCGACCGCATCGGCCGCCAGGTGAATGTCTCCTACGAGAACCGCAACGGGACGATGATCATCGGCCCCGACCGCCCGTTCCTGCGCACCTACAAGGTCGACTACGTCAACATGGCGCGCGACAGCTCGAGCACCATCGAGACCTCGACCAAGGTCGCGACCACCGGCACCACCGGCGGTGCCGGTGGTGGTGGAGGCGGCGGTGGCAACACCTCGGAGACCACGGTCAGCAACGTCTCGAACAACCGTATCTGGGACACCCTCGCCGAGTCGCTGCGTCAGATCGTGCGCCCCGAGCGCCTCGATCCGGATGCGGTGCCCGACCTCCAGAACGTGATCGTCAATCCCGAGAGCGGCGTGATCGTGGTCCGCGCCACCGCGCGCCAGCACGAGCTGGTGCAGCGCTATCTCGACCAGGTGATGGCGAACCTGCACCGCCAGGTGCTGATCGAGGCGACCATCGTCGAGGTGGAGCTCAGCGACAACTACCAGTCGGGCGTCGACTGGGCGCGATTGCAGGCGGGCATCGGCAACAGTGGGCTGGCGGTGAGCCAGGCGGTGCTCGGCAATTTCGCCGGCCCGGTGGCGGGCGTCACCGGCCTGTTGCTCGACATCGGGGATCAGCGCGGCACCTCGCAGCAGGACGTGCAGCTCACGGTGCGCCTGCTCAAGCAGTTCGGCGAGACCCGGGTGCTTTCCAGCCCCAAGGTGATGGCGCTGAACAATCAGACCTCGATTCTCAAGGTGGTGGACAACGAGGTCTACTTCACCATCGAGCTCGACGAGAAGGAGGACGACGAGACCAACACCACCCGCACCGAGATCAAGTCACAGGTCAACACGGTGCCGGTCGGTCTGGTCATGAACGTCACCCCGCAGGTCAACGACTCGGCCACCGTGACGCTGAACGTCCGGCCGACCATCACCCGCATCCGCGAGTTCGTGGACGACCCCGGGGTGGCGATCATCGCCGCCATCGTCGGTGTCGCGGCCCAGGGTGCCGTCAACCGGGTGCCGGTGGTGCAGGTGCGCGAGACCGAGACCGTGCTGCGGGTGAACGACCGGCAGGTCGCGGTCCTCGGGGGCCTGATGCAAGATCGCCGGACCCGGAGCAACGACGGCACGCCGGGTCTCTCGGACATCCAGGAGGTCGGCGGTCTGTTCGAGTTCCGCGAGCGTGACTCGGTCAAGACCGAGCTGGTGATCTTCCTGCGCGCGACGGTGGTGCGCTCGCCGAGCCTCGACGGCGACTTCAGCGGCTTCCGGCAGTACCTGCCGGAGAACCAGCGCTCGGCCGAGCCGATGCCGACGCCGTTCAAGTCGTTCTGAGAGGGTGTGGCCGGGAATGGGCGAAGGGAGCGCGGCGATGATTCGGGCCGGGTCCGGCGTATGCGTTCGGCGCGTGCGGGAAGCGTAGAGGCGGAGCACAGATGAGTCTCCTGATGGACGCGCTGCGGCGCGCGGAAGCGGCCCGCCAGGCCGAGGCGGCAAGGACCGGGATTGCCCCGCCGAGCCCCGAGGAGACGCAGGGCTTCACTCTCGACCCGCTGGAGCCGGGCGCGTCGTCGGCGGCCGCGCCGGCGGGGTCGGACGCGCTCGAGTCGGGCCGCTCTGGCTCCGGGTCCGGCTCGTTCGACCTCGAGGACGAGCTCGAGCTCGGGCGCGAGGATCCGTTGCTCGGGCTCGACGACGACGGCAGCGGCGACCGCGGGCGCGCCGGAGCCGGTGCCGGCACCGGGGACCATTCCCTGACCGGGCTCGGGCCCCTGGCGATGGAGCCGGAGGTCGACGACCCGTCGGCGACCATGCCGTCGGCCCGTGCTGCCCAGGCCTCGGTCGACGACTATTTCGACGGCACGCGCTCGATGTCGTTGTCGATGGACTCGGTGCGCACCGCGCTCGACGATCGCACCGCCACCGGCGAGCGGGCATCGGCGACCGCATCGACCGACCAGCGCACGGTGCGGGCGGTGTTCCAGGCCAAGCGGGCGCGTCGCGAGCGGTCGCGGACGGCGTTGCTGGTCCTCGTCCCGATCCTGGTGCTCCTGCTGGTCGCCTTCGCCGGCTGGGTGCTCTGGGACGTCCCCGAGGTCCGTGATCTGCGCGCCTCACTGTTCGGCCAGCCGGCGGTGGTGGCCCGGCAGAGCCCGGCGCCCCGTCCGGCGCCGGTGGCTCCGGCGCGGACACCGACTCCGCCGCCCGCCGCGGCGACCGCCACGACCACCACGACCACCGCCGCCACGGGGCAGACCCCGCCCGTGACACCTCCCGCCGCCGGCACCGGCGCGCCGACCCCGCCGCCGGCCGCCGAGAGCGCGCCGCAGGCCGCGGGGATTGCGGGGGCCGCCGGGGCTGCCGGAGTCGCCGCCGCCGGCACCGCGGCGGCGACCGTCGCCACCGCCGCGTCGGAGGCGCCGTCGACGGCCCGTACCGCGTCGGCGGCGGCCCCCAGCCGCGGCGAGTTCAACGCCGTGCCGTCGGTCGACGAGGTGGCGCCGGGGGCACGCGGCCGGGGGCAGGGGCCGATGGTGCCGCCGGACATGCCCTTGCCGGAGGGGCTCTCGCAGGCGATCGAGTCCGCGGGCCTCGCATCGAGCGGTGGCGCGGGAGCCGGTATCAGCATCACCCGCCGGTCGCGGACCGCCCGCGCGCCGGCGCTCGCGCGCGAGGGCTACGAGGCGTTTCGTGCCGGTGACCTCGCCACCGCGCGCTCCGCCTACACCCGCTTGCTGCGCCGCGAGCCGCGCAATCGGGATGCGATGCTCGGGCTCGCGGCGGTGGCGGTGGGCGAGGGGCGACCGCAGGAGGCGGCCGAGATCTACGCGCGCCTGCTCGCGCTCGACTCCCGCGACCCGGTGGCCCAGGCGGCGCTCATCTCCATCACCGACAACCTCGACCCGCTCGCCGGCGAGAGTCGGGTGAAGGAGCTGCTGCGCAGCTATCCGGACGCCGCCTATCTGCACTTCTCCCTCGGCAACCTGATGGCGCGCCAGAGCCGGTGGGCGGAGGCGCAACAGGCCTACTTCGACGCCCATCGCCTGGAGAGCGAGAACGCCGACTACGCGTACAACCTGGCGGTCAGTCTGGACCGTCTGTCCCAGCCGCGCGCGGCGCTGCAGTTCTACCGGCGTGCGCTCGACCTCGCCGCGACCGGCTACGTGAGCTTCGAGCGTGGCGCGGTGGAGCGCCGAATCCAGTCGATCACCACTGCCGCCAGATGACCGTCGAATCTCCCACCGTCAATGTCGACCGGCCGATGCGCGCGCGGCGCATCGGTGAGCTGTTGGTCAGCAAGGGGGTGGTGAGCGAGGACCAGGTCCGCATCGCACTGACCGAGCAGCGACGGCGCAAGGAGCACCTCGGGCGGATCCTGGTCCGTCTCGGTTTCGCCACCGAGGCGGTGATCCGCGACGTGCTCGGCGGCGCGCTGGGCTACGACAGCGTCGACCTCGCCCGCGTGGTGGTCGACGGTGACGTGGTGAAGCTGATCCCGAAGGAGATCGCCCGGCGCTACCACATGCTCGCGCTGACCTTCCAGGCCGAGACCGGGACGCTGACGGTGGCGATGGCCGACCCGTTCAACGTCATCGCGCTCGACCAGGTTCGCGCGCTGCTCGGCGGCGAGGTCGAGATCCGGCCGCTGCTCGCCGGCGAGGCCGATCTCGACAAGGCGATCGACCAGTTCTACGGCTTCGAGCTCTCGGTCGACGGCATCCTGCAGGAGATCGAGACCGGCGAGATCGACTACCAGAGCCTGGAGGCGGAGAGCGACGAGTACAGCCAGCCGGTGGTGCGGCTGGTCAACGCGTTGCTCTCCGACGCGGTCAAGCGCGGTGCATCGGACATCCACTTCGAGCCCGAGCACGACTTCCTGCGCATCCGCTACCGCATCGACGGCGTGCTGCGCCAGATCCGAAGCCTCCACCGCAACTACTGGTCGGCGATCGCGGTTCGACTCAAGGTCATGGCGGGGCTGAACATCGCCGAGATGCGCGCGCCGCAGGACGGACGCATCTCGCTGTCGGTGTCCGGTCGGCCGGTCGACTTCCGTGTGTCGTCGCTACCGACCACCCACGGCGAGAACATCGTGCTGCGTGTCCTCGACCGCCAGAAGGGCATCGTCCCGCTGGACGGCCTGGGGCTCGACTCGCGCCAGCTCAACACCCTGCGCCTGATGATGGCGCGCCCGGAGGGAATCATCCTCGTCACCGGACCGACCGGCAGCGGCAAGACGACGACGCTCTACTCGATGCTGAGCCATCTCAACACCGAGCAGGTCAACATCATGACGTTGGAGGATCCGGTCGAGTATCCGATGGAGATGATCCGCCAGACGTCGGTGAACGAGGCGGTGCGGCTCACCTTCGCCAACGGCATTCGGAGCCTGATGCGCCAGGACCCCGACGTGATCCTCGTCGGTGAGATTCGCGACGAGGACACCGCGGTGATGGCCTTCCGCGCCGCGATGACCGGGCACCAGGTGTTCTCGACCCTGCACACCAACTCCGCCGTCGGATCGATCCCGCGCCTGCTCGACACCGGTATCCCGCCCGACATCATGGCCGGCAACATCATCGGCGTGATCGGGCAGCGCCTGGTGCGCAAGCTCTGCGTGCAGTGCAAGCAGATGTACGAGCCGTCGCGCATCGAGCGCCAGCTGATGAAGCTCGGCCCCGGCTCCGACGTGCCCCCGGTCTATCGCGCCGTCGGCTGCGGGAAGTGCGACCACACCGGCTACAGGGGGCGGCTCGCGATCATGGAGCTGCTGCGCTTCGACCCGGAGGTCGACGAGCTGGTGGCGCAGCGCGGAACCGTGCGCGAGCTGCTGAAGCTCGCTGCCTCGAAGGGCTTCACCACCATGGCGGACGACGGGATTCGCCGCGTGCTCGAGGGCGTGACCAGCATGGACGAGGTCTCGCGCGTCCTCGACCTCACCTACGGCGTGGCATGAGCACCCTGACTCGCGCCCTCTCGGGGACTGGCTCCGCCGCGAGGCGGTGCCTGTCCCCATCCTCGTCGGCCCCCATCGCCCCTGCGCGGAGGCCGCCATGCCGCTGATGCAGTACAAGGCGATGGACGAGCGCGGCCGGATGACCACCGGCAGCATGGAGGCGGCCAACGTCGCCGACCTCGAGATGCGCCTCACCCGCATGGGGCTGGATCTGGTCAACCACGCCGAGGCGCGGCCGGGCGGCGCGGGGCGCGGCCGCGTCGGGCGGCGGGATCTCATCGGCTTCTGCCTCCAGCTCGAGCAGCTCATCGGCTCGGGCGTGCCGGTGATCGAGGCGCTCGGCGATCTCCGCGACTCGGCCGAGGACCGGCGCATGCGCGAGGTGATCGCGGGCATGGTGGAGTCCATCGAGGGCGGCAAGACGCTGTCCGCGGCGATGGAGGAGTATCCGCAGGTCTTCGACGCGGTGCTGGTCAACCTGGTGCGTGCGGGCGAGCTCTCCGGGCACGTCAGCACGGTGCTGCGCAGCGTGACCGAGAACCTGAAGTGGCAGGACGAGCAGGCGGCGCAGGTGCGCAAGCTGATGACCTACCCCGCCTTCGTCGCGGTCGCGGTCTTCGGCGTCCTCATCTTCCTGATGGTCTTCCTGGTACCGCAGCTCGTCGCCTTCATCCGCAACATGGGCCAGCAGCTCCCGTTGCACACCCGGATCCTGATCGAGACGTCCCAGTTCGTCACCCATTACTGGTTCGTCATCGTCCTCGTCCCGGTGGCGTTGGCGCTGGCGCTGGCCACGCTGATTCGCGTCAGCCCCTCGGTGAGCTACTTCGTCGACGACATGAAGCTTCGGGTGTGGATGATCGGCCCCATCCTCAAGAAGATGATCCTCGCGCGCTTCGCGACCTATTTCTCGTTGATGTACTCCTCGGGCATCCCGGTGCTCGAATGCGTGCGCATCGCCGAGGGGCTGGTCGGCAACAAGGCGGTGGCGGAGGCGACGCGCCGTGCCGGGCGGCAGATCGCCGATGGCGCGAGCATCAGCGCGGGGTTCGAGTTCTCGGGTCTGTTCCCGCCGCTGGTGGTGCGCATGCTCCGTGTCGGTGAGACCACCGGTGCGCTCGACAAGGCACTGCTGAACGTCAGCTATTTCTACGACCGCGACGTCCGCGAATCGATGGATCGTCTGCAGGCGATGATCGGGCCGGCGATGACGCTGTTGCTCGGCGGCATGCTGTTCTGGGTGATCTTCTCGGTCCTCGGTCCGATCTACGACCTCATCAGCAAGATCAAGTTCTAGCCATGGCAAGCAGGGTCTTCGTCGTGTCGAGCTCGCGCCTGGTGGCGTGGCACCCGATCGCGGGCGGCTTCGAGCAGGCATGGGAGTTCCCGACCGGCGAGGAAGGCCTGGCAACGTTCTCGGAGTACCTGGCCGCCGAGGGGCGCGACCCGGTGCTCGTGTTGGTCGACATCGTCGAGGAGGAGTTCCGCGAGGACACCGTCCCGCACGTGTTCGGCGCCGATCGTCGGTCGATGCTCCGCACCAAGCTCACGCGCATGTTCCGTGACGCGACCTACAGCACCGCCACCTTCCAGGGGCGCATGACGGACGGGCGGCGTGACGACCGCATGTTGATGACGGCCCTGATTCGCCCCGACCTGCTCTCGCCGTGGATGACGCGAATCGCCGAGCACAAGATCCCCATGGCCGGCGTCTACTCGGTGCCGATCGTCAGCCAGTCGCTGGTCAAGCTACTGCCGATCGAGTCCGCGCATGCCCTGGTGGTGACCCTGCAGGCGGCAGGTGGCGTGCGCCAGACCTTCTTCCACAACGGGCACCTCAAGCTCAGCCGGCTCGCGGTGATGCCGACGATCGACCGTCGCGCCCAACCCGCCTTCGTGCTCGGCGAGGTGGAGAAGATCCGGCGCTACCTGAACAGCTTGCGGATGCTGCCGCAGGACAATCCGCTCGACGTCTACCTGATCGCCGACCGGGCGCTGCTCGACACGGTGAGACGCCGGGCACCGGACTCGATCACCACCCGCCACCATCTGCTCGAGCTGGGCTCGGTGGCGGCGAAGGCGCGGCTGAGAGGCGAGTACCCGGGCTCGTTCTCCGACCTCCTGTTCGTCCACCTGCTCGCGCGCCGACCACCGGCGCAGCAGTACGCGCCGGCGAGCCAGACCAAGTACTTCACGCTGCACCGGGCCCGCAACGGCATCCGCGCGGCGGCCTTGCTGGTGCTCGTCGCCGGGCTCGGCTGGGCGGGGCTCAAGGCATTCGAGGGCGTGCGCGCGGCGCGCGACGCCGCCTGGGCGCGGCAGCAGACCGCGTTCTACGAGGAGCGCTATCGCATCGCCCGCGAGGGCCTGCCGGAAGCGCCGGCCGATCCGCACGACATCAAGGCCGCGGTCGAGACCGCGGGGATCCTCGCCGAGGTCAAGGTCGACCCGCTGCCGATGATGGTCGCGCTGAGCGAGGGGCTGACCGGATTCCCGCGGCTCAAGCTCGACCGTCTGGAGTGGGGCGCCAGCGCCGATCCGGACGACGAGATCGGTCGTGCCGCCCTGTCGCGCCCGGCGCCACGGGCTGCGACCCCGGCGCCGCGAGGCCGCCGCGTGGTGACCGCCGAGGCGCCGGAGGTGCTCTACCAGATCGCCCTGGTGCGCGGTCAGGTCGCGCCATTCGACGGCGACTACCGCGCCGCGCTCGAGATGGTGAGTCGTTTCGCCGAGGCGCTGCGGGCAGTGCCTCGGGTGCACGACGTCCAGGTGGTATCGCTCCCGCTGGACATCGGGTCCGACAATCGCCTCGCTGGCGATGCCAGCGTCGACTCACGCGTCGGGGCAGCCCCGTTCGAGCTGCGCGTGGTGCTGAAGGACCGAGAACGTGCGGCCGGATGACATCGACTGGGGCGTTCTGCGCGGTAGCCTCGTGCTGTTGGCCGTCGCGGTGGTCATCGGCGTCGGCCTGATGGTGGCGACCCATCAGTTCTGGGCCGGGCAGGACCGCGAGTACCGGCGAGACCAGCGCGTGTTCACCAGCGCGCGAGGGCGGTACCAGACCGTCGACGAGGAGGAGCGCACGATGGCGACCTACCTCCCGCACTACCGCGATCTCGAGGCGGTCGGCGTGATCGGTCGCGAGCGCCGCCTGGACTGGATCGAGGCGCTACGTGAGGTGGCGCGCGAGTTGAAGCTGCCGTCGGTGCGTTACGACCTCGGCAGCCAGGACCGCTACACCCCGGCGTTCAAGGTCGACTCCGGCGCATACGAGGTGTACGCGAGCCGGATGACCCTGAACCTCGGGCTGCTGCACGAGGAGGATCTGCCGCGGTTGCTCGAGGTGCTGCGCGAGCGTGCGGTCGGGCTGTTCACGGTGTCGTCGTGCGCCATCGAGCGGGTAGCGCCCGAGTTCGGGCGCTCACCGACCGAGGCGAACCTCAACGCGCGTTGCACCTTGGAGTGGCTGACGATACGCCAGCCCGAGACCGGGGGAGGGACGTCGTGAAGCATCACCGGCATCGCGCGTCGTACGCATTGGCCGCGGCCGTCCTCGCGGCGCCGGGGCCCGCGCTCGCGCAGTCCTTCCATCGTCTGTTCTCCACCGCCGAGGAGCGCCTGCAACTCGACGAGGCGCGCCGCGACTACGCCTACGGCGAGCCCGCACCGGTGCAGCAACGCAGCGCCGAGCAGCGCAGCGAGTCCCCGTTCTCGTCGTTGGTCATCAACGGCACCGTGGTCCGTCATCGCACCGGGCTCAGCTCGACCTGGGTCAACGGCACCCGAGTCGACGAGGGCCAGACCACGCGTGAGGGTGTCGTCGTGCGCGAGGACGCGCGCGGCGCGGTCAAGCTGCTGCTGCCGAGTGGCGCCTCCACCGTCGACCTCAAGCCCGGCCAGAAGATTGACGTCGCCACCGGCCGCGTCCTCGACGCCTGGCAGTTCAAGCCAGAGGCCGAGACGAAGGGAGAGGCGGCGTTCGAGACCGGGGAAGGCGCCGCCTCGGAGGCGACGGAGGGCAGCGAGAGCGCGCAGCCCGCGCAGCCGGCAGTGCCAACGTCCGAGGCCGCAGCCCCCGATTCACCCGCTGCCGCGCGGTCGCGACGGGGATGGCTCAGCTCGGGTGAGGATGCAGCCCGGGCGCCGCGTACCGGAACACGCGCGCCAGGAGGCTAGGCTGGTGCACGCGGCCTCCCATACCCGACGAGCGCAGCGAGGGGTTGCGCTGATCGCGTTCCTGATCGCGCTGGTCCTGGTCGGAAGCGCGCTCGTCCTGGAGCGCCTCAACGCGTCGGCGCGCTCGGAGGTAGAAGCGACACGCAAGACCGCCGAGGCGCTGAAGCGGGCCAAGGCGGCGTTGATCGCATATGCGGTGAACGATGCCAATCGACCAGGTTCTCTGCCGTGCCCGGATGTCAACTATGACGGACATTTCTGGACCGAGCTGACGTCCCCGGATCATCCCGACACGAGCGGCCCGAACTGTCTCACTCGCTTGGGGTGGTTGCCGCATCTCAATCTGGGCCTTTCGGACCTTCGCGACGGCTCGGGCGAGCGGCTGTGGTACGCCGTTAGCGACGAGTGGCGTGCGAACTTTCAAGGCACGGCCCAGAGCGGGACAGCCACTCCAGGGCTCAACAGCGCCACACCGGGTGGGCTATCGGTCGACGGAGTAGACGACATCGTCGCAGTCGTCGTAGCTCCGGGACCGGCGCTAGTTCATGACGGGACCGGGTGTGTGGTCGATCAGTCGGCGCGCCCGGATGACCAATCCGACCATGATGCTGTCGCGGACGTGAGCGCCTATCTTGAAGGCCTGAACGCCGACGGTGACGCGAACACCTACGCGACGAGTCCTCCTCCAGGCAATCCCAACGATTGTCCGCGCCCGGCGACTTTCAACGATCGCATCGCCGTGATTTCACGAGCCGACATCATGGTGCCCGTGGAACGCAGAGTCCTGGGGGAGGTGGCACGCGCCCTGACCGATTTTCGGGACACGACGCCCCGCGAAGGCGACCCGCGTTTCCCGTGCATGGTCAGGATTTCGTCGACCGATTTCGCCCCGACAGACTTTCCATGTGACGTGAACGAGCGTGCCGGTTGGTTGCCGTTGCACCTGTCCGCGGTTTCGCAAGTTCCCGCGTCCCCTCAGGGTGGAACGTTCAATACTCGGATTCGAATCGCATGGAGCGTCGATGCCGCTGGCGCGAATCTGGCCGGCCCGAGCGGTGACGCACTGACAGCGATGGACTCGGCGGACGTACTGGCCTACGACACCGGGACCATGGTTGCTTTGGCGCGATGTCGTTGGCTCGACGGTGGAGCCGAGGTCGTTTCCTGTGACGCCATTCCGACGGTCGCCGAGCCGCCCGTTTCGATAGGGGTGGGGCAGCGGGTTCGAACCTACACTTTCGGCTCGATGACCTTCACCGGTGCCGTCGAGACCTTCGCCACCGGCACTCCTACTACTGTTCGATGGCGGCGGGTACGACAAGGTGCGGCCCCTTCACCACCGGTTGCGGGCGGCAATCTGTTGAGGAACATTGGCGAGCAGTTCAGCGTTTCTGTTGTCGACACCGTGACCGGGGATCCGAGCTTGTGTGTGGGGGGCCTCCTGGTGTGCTCTCTCACCGCGACGCTATCGGTCGACAATTCCGGCGGACTGAACGACGTGACGACCACCGGGCAGCTCACCGTCGAACTCGAGTACGATTTGTCGGTCGCTGGTTCAGGCTCGGCCGTCGCTGACCTGCCGGCCTGGTTCGAGGGCGAGGGTTGGTATCGGTTGGTGCTTGCCTCGGTGGCACCCGGCCTGGAGCCCGGAGGAGCTGCGGGAGGCTGTGACTCCACCGCCGATACTGAAACCACGGACGACGACTGCCTCGTCATCGGGGTCGGGGAAACCGCCGCCGTCGAGACCGACGTTCAGGCCTTCGTCGTCTCGGTCGGTGCTCCGGTCGTGAACACCACAGCGGATCCGGACATCGATCAGGCACTCGAGCGGGTAGCCAATCCAGGTCTCGTCTCGAGTTGGCTGGATCGCGAGAACGCGGTGTCTGACGGAAGCATCATCCGCCGACGTGTCAGAGACAGCGACTTCAACGATCAAGTCAGAGTGGTAGCCCGGTGACCAATCGGCGGGCGATGGGCGTGCGAGGCTTTACCCTGATCGAGCTCGCAGTCGTCGTCGCAATCGTCGGCCTACTGCTCGGTGCGATTCTGGTACCTCTTGGAACGCAGATTCAGAATCAGCGCAATCGGGAGGCCGAGCAGCAACTCGAACGCATCCGGGACGCGATGATGGGCTTCGCGATGATCAATGGGCGACTGCCTTGCCCCGATGCGCTTCCGCCGGATCCGCC
Organism: Ectothiorhodospiraceae bacterium; assembly: GCA_024234875.1. Lineage (GTDB taxonomy): Bacteria > Pseudomonadota > Gammaproteobacteria > HK1 > HK1 > JACKNM01. The sequence continues at coordinate 124,648 of JACKNM010000016.1, forward strand.
TGGAGGAGCCGCGTCCGCGAGGGGTGCCGACCTGGACGGCGTCGAGGACTTGGCCGACGGAGTGGAACGGTGCGAGTCGCCGGTGGGGTCGAACCGATTTACTGGTGTCGTGCCATGGGCGACACTCGGCTTGCCGTCTTTGGACCCGTGGGGGCGCCTGTTCCGGTACGTCGTTTCAGAAGAGTTCACTTATCGCACCAGCCCTGGCGCCCCTTGTGCTGTTGGGCAAATCGATCAATGCGATCTCGCCAACGGAAGCGCCGTACTGGAAGTCTCGGTGAACACACGTGGGTCCATTGATCCCATTGCGAATCCGGGGCGCCGAAAGGAACTCGTCCAGCTTTCTGCTGACGGAATGGTGGCTTTCGTGTGGTCGACCGGCCCGAACGGGATAGACGGAATCGATCTTCTGGGCTCCCCGTATCCGGCGCCCGACCCTGGGACCGACGAGGCGGAGAACGCCGATGGCGATGATACGTACGTCATCCGCACCCCATCATCCGGCACTGCAGGTTGCGACGATAACGTCGAGGGGCAGCCCTTCTGCGAATTCGACGACCTGGCGATCTGGATCCCCGCCCCCATCCTCGCCAACGCCCTGGTGACTGCCGGTCAGCTTCCCTGACTGGCGGTCGGCGGCGGCGTCGGTGCCTCGCCCCATCCGCCTCGCAGCTCGAACTCGACGTGGCCGGCGCGGGCGTCGGCCAGGGTCAGATCGAGGTCGTGGCTGTCCGCGAGCTTGGCGGCCTGGTACAGGCCGATGCCGAGGCCGGTGCGCGACTTGAGCGGGGCGCGGAACATCGCCGCTGCCACGTCGTCGGGGACGGCGCTGCCGTCGTCGGTGACGGTGATGCGGTAGCCGCCATCGTCCGCCTCCAGGCGCACCGCGATCGCGATCCCGGGCTCGGCCTGGCGCTTGTGACGGGCGTTCTCGAGGAGGTTGTCGACGATGCTGTCGAGCACCTCGCCGGGCACACCGCGCGTCGCGTCGGCCGGCTCGGCCGCGACCAACGCCGAGAATCGCAGGCCGTCACCCGCGTTGCGGGCTTCCAGGCCACGCCACCATTCGCGCAGGTCGACCTCGCTCACCGCGTCGACGTCGGGTGCCTGGAGCTTGTCGAGCGCGAGCTGCAGGCGCTGGGTGATGTGGGGTAGCTGGGTCGCCAGTAGCTTCTGCAGCGCCTCGCGGTCGTCGGGTCGCGCGGTCTGCACCGCCACCCCGAGGGTCAGCATCGACTGCAGCAGGTTCTTGATGTCGTGGGTGAGCCGGGCGCCGGTCTCGTAGACCGCCCGCAGGTGGGCCTGCTCGGCCAGGCGTTGCTCGTCCTCCTTCGCGCTGAAGAAGTGGCCGACGAGCCGCAGCAGGAGCCGCACGTGCAGCAGCAGTGGGGTCCCGAGCTCGCGCCGGGTGAAGAGCTCGAGCCGGACCCCGCCGGCGCGGGTGGTGAGACGGTACGGGCTCGGGGATCCGAGCTCGCCGTTCATGCCCTTGCCTTCCCAGCGCACGCCGGACACCCACGGTAGCTCGACGAGCTGTCGCATCGCCGCCGCGAAGAAGTCCTCCGGTCGCTCGTGCTCGCGTGCGCCCTCGGTCAGCCGCGCCAGCCATTGCTCGAAGGGCGTGCCGATGTTCTGCAGGTAGCGCTCCCAGATCTGCCCGAGCCCACTGAACCCCGCGAGAGGTGACCACAGCCAGCCGATGGCGAGCAGGAACAGCGCGATGACGAGGATCGTCTGCACCACGGCGGTCGGGTAGTCGGCGCCGGTCAGGAACTTGCTGAGCAGGCTCCCGAGCGCGAGCACACCGGTCAGCAACGACAGCGTCAGCCCGTACAGGAAATCGACCGACGGCCCCCCGATCGCGTGTCCGCGCTCGCCGGCACCGCGGCTCGCCGGCACGAACAGCAGCGCCAGCGGAAGGAGCAACAGGCCGTAGCTGAACAGCACCCGCGCTTCCTTCTCGAGCGGTGGGACCGAGACCAGCGGTGGGATGCAGGCGACGAGCAGCTCCGAGACCAGGAACACCAGCCCCAGCAGGTAGGCGACGCGGTCGCGACGCCCGCCGGCGGCACGCCCGCCGACGAAGGCGACCAGCAGCAGCAGCCAGAACAGGATGAACGGCCAGCGCAGCCAGGCCACGAACCCGACGATGGCGAGCACCGAGAGCAGCGCGCTGCCGATCTCGAGGTGGCGTTCCCGATTCCACAGCGGCTGCCAGAGCAGGAACAGCCCGAGGTGGGCCAGCATCAGCGATCGCGACAGGGCGCCCCCGAAGTCCCACCACAGCGCCAGATGCAGCGTGATCATCATCAGGCCGAGCAGGCGATGCTCGGCGCGCGGGTGCAGGAGTGCCGACAGCGGGATACGCATGGGCCCGCGGGTTCCGGATGGAGGAGGGGACACGATACCGGTCGCGCCGGCCGGTGTGGAGGTCGCTCGGTCCAAAGCGCGCCGCGGGTCGGTATAGTAGCCGCGGCTCAAGAACCTCCACCGCGATGTCGGTCAATCCCACCCGCGCGATCGCCCGCGCCACGCTGCTCGAGGCCCGGCGTAACCGCCTGACCTGGCTCATGCTCGTGCTCGTGCTCCTCGGCTTCGTGCTGACCGAGTTCGCGGCCGAGGTCGCGATCACCGAGACGGTCGAGCTGCAGAGCGCGTTGCTCGGCGCGATGCTGCGGATCTGCGCGGTGGTGGTGACGGCGTTGTTCGTGGTGACCAGCGTGGTCCGCGAGTTCAACGACAAGACGATCGAGATGCTGCTCTCGCTGCCGATCCCGCGCGCGAGCTACTACCTCGGCAAGCTACTCGGGTTCGCCGGACTCGGCGCGGTGATTGCCAGTGGCTGCGGGCTCGTCCTGCTGCTGTATGCCCCGGCGACGCAGGTCGCCCTGTGGTCGGCAAGCCTCGCCTGCGAGCTGGTGCTGGTGAGCGCCATCTCTCTGCTCGCGCTGTTCACCTTCAGTCAGGTGACCCCGGCTCTGAGCGCGGTCCTCGCGTTCTACGCCCTCGCCCGCAGCATCGCCGCGTTCCAGCTCATCGCCGCGAGCCCCCTGCTCGCGTCTCGCTCCTTCGCGCAGCAGGCGATCGGCGCGATGGTCGACGCCATCGCCGTCGTGCTCCCGGATCTCGACCGATTCACCGCCAGCCACTGGCTGGTCTATCACGACGGCGGTCTCGGTGACCTCGCACTGGTGCTCGCGCAGACCGCGGTGTACCTGCTGCTGGTGTCGGCGGCGGCGATGTTCGACCTCTACCGGAAGAACCTGTGAGCGCCACCCGCCGGCTGACCGGGTGGCGTGCCCGATGGGCGGGGCGTGAGCGCCCGGTCGCGCACGTGCCGGGGCCGGTGGTGCTCGCCCTGGTGCTGGCGCTGGCGGGGCAGATCGTGTGGCACGCGGCGCGACCGGGCCCGAGCGCGCGCGTGGTCGCCCTGCCGCCGGCGCCGCCGCACGGCGTCGCGGCGCTCGGCTCGCTCGGTGACCCGGTACTGGGCGCCAAGCTGCTGATGCTCTGGCTGCAGGCATTCGACAACCAGCCCGGGGTCAGCGTGCCGCTCGCCTCCCTGGACTACCAGCGGGTACGTGAGTGGTTGGATCTCGCGCTCCGGCTCGACCCGCGCATCCAGTACCCGCTGCTCGCGGCGGCACGGGTCTATGGCAGCGTCGCCGATCCCGAGCGCAAACGCGCGATGTTCGAGTTCGTGCGCGAGCGGTTCCTCGACGACCCGGACCGGCGATGGCCGTGGCTCGCGCACGCGGTGATTGCGGCCAAGCACCAGCTCCACGACCTCCCGCTCGCGCTCCGCTACGCGCGCGACCTCACCGAGCACGCTCGAGGCCCCGGGGTCCCGGCATGGGCCCGCGACATGTCGGTCATCGTCCTGCAGGAGATGGGTGAGCTCGAGGCAGCGAGAATCCTGATCGGCGGGCTGCTGGAGAGCGGCCGGGTGAGCGACCCGCACGAGGTCCGCTTCCTCGTCGGTCGTCTGGCCGAGATCGAGCAGGCCGAGCGCGCGCGCTGAACGCGGCGCCGCCAGTCCCCGTCGAGGCCGGTCGGGAGCAGGCTCGCGCAGGGCGGTGCCTGTCGAAATTTCGACAGGGTGGCGAAACCACGACACAATTCGGCCGGCCGGATCGTGCGTCGGCGGTCAGCCGACGCTGTAGCGGATCTCGCCTCGCCAGCCCCGCGGCGGCGGCGCGCGGCGGTACTCCGCGATCCGCGCGAGGTAGTAGTCGTAGAGCGGATCGCCCGGGTTGGCCTCCTTCAACGCCCGGAACTGGCTCTCCGCCTGGTCCCACATCCGGCTCTGGTAGCAGTGCAACGCCTCGTTGTGACGGTGCATGGAGCCGACGATGGTGCTCGCCGGATCGGTGGCCGGATTGCAGGGCTCGAAGATCCGCTCGAGCCGGTTCTTGCCCTTGACCTGGACCAGCCCGAGCTCGCGATACGTCACCGCCGGGAATCCGCGCCGCGTGCCCTCGCCGACGATGATGCGCGTGCGATAGATGCGGGTGAGCTCCTCCAGGCGCGCCGCGAGATTCACCGCGTCGCCGACCACCGTGTAGGCGATCCGCTGCGGCGAGCCCATGTTGCCCACCGCCATCGTCCCACTGTTGATGCCGATGCCCATGTGCACCTCCGGCCAGCCGCGGGCGAGGAACTCCACGCGCAGCCGCGCGAGCGCGTCCTGCATCTCGAACGCGGCCGACACCGCGTTGGCGGCGTGGCTCGAGTCCGGAACCGGGGCGCCCCAGAACGCCATCACACCGTCGCCGAGGTACTTGTCGATGATCCCCTTGTGCCGGTAGATGATTCGAGAAAGTGTCGAGAAAACAGCGTTCAGGAGCAGAACCAGCTCGCGGGGCTCGAGCCGCTCGGCAATCGAGGTGAAGTCGTGGATGTCGCAGAACATGACGCTCATGTCCCGCGACTCGCCATCCAGCCGAACCCGGCCCGGGTCGTTGCCGAGGCTGGATGCGAGCTCGGCCGGCACGTACTGACCGAAGATCTCGACCAGGCGCTGCTTGCGCCGGGTCTCCGCGAAGTAGCTGTAGAGCACGTTGGTGACGAACAGCACGAGGACGACGCCGAGCCCGGTCTGAAGCGGCATGCGCTCGACCGGATGGGCGCTCAGATAGGAGGACCAGCCGACGACCGCGGCCGCCGCCAGCGTCAGCAACGAGGCCCGGATCGGCGCGAGGACGGGGAGCAGCACCGCCAGGGCGACACCGGTCGCGGCAATCACGACCGCATGCGCGGCTCCCGCGCCGAGCTGGTCCAACAGCCCGGCCGCACCCGACCACGGCAGGCGTCCGACCCCGGCGACCACGGCGACGAGCACCGCGCCGAGCACCGCGATCTGCGCCGCGTGGTTGCGGACTGTGTCGAGAGCTGCCTGGCGACCCATCACCCGCCGGTCCGTCTCCGCATCGACCCATGTCGGTTGCGCTTCCCACGTCCCGATGCGATGGGAGTCGTCGGCTCGCGCGCGGGTGCGGCGAGTCTAGAGACCGTGGTCGGGTGAGGCAAGGTGCGGCTGAGGTCGACCTGGCACGCGAATTGCTGGATCTCCGGTCAAGGGACAGGGATGGCGCCAGGCGTCGCGATGACGGCTCGCCGGCACCATCCGCACAACAACACCGGCGGTGCCGCCGCGCGAGGCGGGCGGACGGCCCTCCGGGTCGACCTTGGCATGGCGTTCCGGGCCCATGTGCCCGGTCACGGAGACCGAAGATCATGTTCCGCAGACAAGCTGGCTTCACCCTCGTCGAGATCGCGATCGTGCTCGTGATCATCGGTCTGCTGCTCGGGGGGATTCTGAAGGGGCAGGAGCTCATCAACTCCGCTCGCGTGCGCAACCTCGCCGACACCACCTCCGGCATCCAGGCCGCCTACTACGGCTTCATCGACCGCTTCCGCCGCGTGCCCGGGGACTGGGACGGCCCCACCGCCCAGCAGGCCATCGGCGTCGCCATCAACAGCCCGGGCGGCAACAACAACGGTCGGCTCGACCATCCCGCGGGCTCGGAGTACGGCGAGCCGATCTCGCTGTGGGAGCAGCTCTCGAAGGCCGGCTTCATCCAGGGCTCGTTCAACGGTGGTGTGGCGACCGACGAGCCCGACACCACCAACAACATGGCGCCGCAGAACGCGTTCAACCAGATCATCTCGATCGGGCGGACGGACGATTACCAGGGCGTCAATCCGGTCCGCCTCAACGTGGTGGTCGGCCGCGGCGTGCCGGTCAACATCATGCGTGAGCTGGACGTGAAGATGGACGACGGCGTGCCCGACACCGGGGTGCTGCGCGCGACCCAGGTCGACGGCTCGGTGACCGTGTTCGCGCGCACCAACGAGTGGGGCGGGATGCTGACCGCGTGCATCGACAACACCGGCGGCACGATGATCTGGAACATCTCCGCCGACGCCCAGGACTGCAACGGCGTCTATCTGTACTGATTGCGCAGCGCGTCCCGCCGCAATCGCCCACCCCGCGGCCGAGCGCTGCGGGTGGGGGCGGGCCCGATGACGGACGAGGAGGTCTGTCGTCTGACGGCCCGCCTCGAGTCGTGATGATCTGCCTTGCGTCAAGTCCACAGGCCGCGCGGTGCGCGATCCTCCGCAGCGCGGGAGGGTGGGAAGCGCCTTCGTCGGGTGACTCGGGCGCCATGACCTCCTTCCTGCACCGACCCTTTCGATCGCCGGCGCGTCGCCCGAGGAATGCCGGGTGCCCTCGTCGGCGTGTCGGGGAGCGTATAATCGCCATCACGCGGGCATGGCAGCCGCGGGGCGGAGCATCGCAGGGCAGGCGGTGGACGACCCCGGGGCGCGACCCGCGCCATGACAAGGGACGTGGGTATGAACGGGATAACCGAGAGCGCTCGGTCGTCTCGGGCCGGCCAGCGTGGCTTCTCCATCGTGGAGGTGGCCATCGTGCTGGTGATCATCGGCTTGCTCCTGGGGGGGATCCTCAAGGGGCAGGAGATGATGAACAGCGCCCGGGTGCGCAACCTGGCCGACATGACCGCGGCGGTGCGGGCCGCCTACTTCGGCTTCATCGACCGCTATCGAAACGTCCCGGGCGACTGGGACGGGGCGGAGGCCAGCCGGGCGATCGGCGTGGCCCTGGTCTCGCCTGGCGGTAACAACAACGGCCGACTGGACCACCCCGCCGGCCAGGAGTACGGGGAGCCGATCGCGGCGTGGGAGCAACTCGCGAAGTCCGGATTCCTGCAGGGGAACTACGTCGGCGGAGCGGCGACCGACGAGCCCGATGCCGGCAGCAACCAGGCGCCCCTCAACGCATTCAACAACGTCGTGAGCATCGGGCGGACGCCGGACTACGAGGGCGTGAGCCCGGTGGCCCTCGGGGTGATCGTCGGCCGTGGCGTCCCTGTGCGCATCGCACAGGAGCTCGACACCAAGATGGACGACGGGGTGCCGGATACCGGTGTCATGCGGGCCACCGCCGCCGATGGCTCGGTGACGGTGTTCGCGCGGACCAACGAGTGGGGCGGCCGCGAGTCTGCGTGCGTCACCACCAGCGCCCCAATCATCTGGGACGTCGCCGCCGACTCCCAGGACTGCAACTCGGTGCTGCTGTTCTAGTCCGCGCGCGGCGGCACGGCGGGGGGCTGGTCGGGCGGTGCGTGGGGTCGCTGCAGGGCGCCGGGTCATGAGCGACGCGGTGCCCGCGCTCGTCCTCGACGGGGTGCGCAAGCGCTTCGGCTCCCACGTGGTCCTCGACGGCATCGACCTCGAGATTCCGCGCGGCGAGTTCTTCGGCCTGGTCGGCGTGAACGGGGCCGGCAAGACCACCTCGATCAAGGCGTTGCTCGACTTCAGCGCCATCGACGGTGGTGCGATCCGGATTCTCGGGGTCCCCCACCGCGAGGTGCGGGCCCGTGATCAGGTGGCGTTCCTGCCCGAGCGCTTCCTACCACCCTATTTCCTGACCGGGGCGGAGTTCCTGCGCCACGCCGCGGCGCTGCGCGGCGAGTCCCTCGATGCCGACGCCGCGCTGGCCATGTGCGCGGCGCTCGACCTCGACGCGAGCGCGCTCGCGCGTCCGGTGCGCCAGCTTTCCAAGGGCATGGCACAGAAGCTCGGATTGGCGAGCTGCTTCCTGTCCCGGCGCGCGCTGTTCGTGCTCGACGAGCCGATGAGTGGGCTCGATCCGAAGGCGCGACTGCTGGTCAAGCGCCAGCTCACCGCGCTACGCAGCGCCGGCCCGGCAGTGTTCTTCAGCACCCACATGCTGACCGACGTCGAGGAGCTGTGCGACCGCATGGGGATCCTGCACCAGGGTCGGCTGCGGTTCGTGGGATCACCGGCGCAGTGCCGGGAGCGCTTCGCAGCCGAGTCGCTCGAGGCCGCCTACCTCGCCTGCATCTCCTGACCCGAGCCTGGGCCGCGTTCCTGGGGAGCAGGCCCCCCGGCGGCGGAGCCAGTTCCCGACCATCCCCACCCGGTCCATCGAAATCACCGGGCGGACGGTCTAGCATAGCCGCGCGTCGTCGGCGCAGACGCGCGCGGTCACGGAGCGCTCACGCGATGGAACCGACCATCCTGAAGTTCATCGTCCGCCACAGCGCGCGCGAGCAAGTCGCGTTGTTGGTGATGACGGTGGCGGCGTTTCCCTTCCTGTATCTGTCGCTCGACCTGCCGAAGACCATCGTCAACGAGGCCATCGGCGGCAGCGAGTTCCCGCGGGAGCTGCTCGGCCACTCACTCGATCAGATCCCATACCTCCTCGTGTTGAGCACCGTGTTCCTCGCGCTGGTGCTGGTCAACGGCGCGTTCAAGTACGTCATCAACGTCTATCGCGGCGTGGTCGGGGAGCGCATGCTGCGTCGGCTGCGGTATCAGCTCTACGAGAACGTCCTGCGCTTTCCGTTGCCGCACTTTCGCAAGCTCTCGCAGGGCGAGATCGTCTCCATGGTCACCGGGGAGACCGAGCCGCTCGGGGGCTACATCGGTGATGCGGTCGCGTTACCCGCATTCCAGGGTGGCACGTTGCTCACCATCCTGGTGTTCATGTTCGTGCAGGACCCGGTGCTCGGTGCTGCCGCCGTGGCCCTGTATCCGATTCAGGCCTATCTCATCCCCAAGCTGCAACGGCGGATCAACGCGCTCAAGAAGGAACGCGTGGTGCACGTGCGCAAGCTGTCGGAGCGCATCGGCGAGACCGTCAACGGCATTCACGAGGTGCATGCGCACGACACCGCGCGTTTCGAGCTCGCCGACTACGCCGAGCGCATCGGCGAGATCTATCGCATCCGGTACCAGATGTACGTGCTGAAGTTCTTCGTCAAGTTCCTCAACAACTTCATTGCACAGATCACGCCGTTCTTCTTCTATGCCATCGGCGGCTATCTGGTCATCACCGGAGATCTCTCGTTCGGTGCCCTGGTCGCGGTGCTGGCCGCGTACAAGGATCTCTCCTCACCGTGGAAGGAGCTGCTCGACTTCTACCAGACGAAGGAGGACGCCCGGGTCAAGTACGAGCTGCTCTACGAGAGCTTCCAGCCACCGGGCCTGCTGGATCCCAGCTTGCGGCGAGGCGACCTGACCGAGGTGCCGCGGCTCTCGGGCGTGCTGCGGGCGGTCAAGCTCGACGTCCGCGAGGACGCCGATGCCGGCTCCGGCCACGAGACCAGCATGAGCTTCCGAGTCGAGATGCCGGCGCGGGTGGCCCTGGTCGGTGGATCGGGCAGCGGCCGCAAGCGTCTGGCCACCATTATCGGCGCGGTGAGGCGGCCACACTCGGGAAGCCTGCTGGTATCCGGTGTCGACCTTGCACGCGCCCCCCAGATGCTGACCGGGGCGCGCATCGCCTATGTCGGCCAGGATCCGAAGCTGCGCGCCGGAACGCTTCGCGACAACCTCTTCTACGTGCTCAAGCACCGCCCGATCACGCCCGTGAGCTACGACTCGGCGACCGCCGGCGTGGTGGCGGCCCGACTGCGTGACGCCCGGCTCGCGGGGAACTCCGAGGACGACACCGGTGCCGACTGGATCGACTACGCGGACATCGGCGTCGACGGGCGCGAGTCATTGGAGCACCGCGCCCTGGAGGCTCTGACCATCGCCGACATGGCCGACGACGCCTTCGCCCTCGGGCTCCAGGCGATGCTCGATCCGGCGGCCCACCCGTCGCTGGTCGAGCGCGCATTGCAGGCCCGCGCCGAGCTCCGCCATCGTCTCGACGAGCCGGAGCTCGCGGGGCTGGTCGAGCCGTTCGATCCCAGCGTCTACAACACCAACATGTCGGTGGCCGAGAACCTGGTGTTCGGGACGCCGCGCGACGACGCGTTGCGGCTCGACGACCCCACCGCCAGTCCCTATGTCCTGAGGGTGCTCGACGATACGGGACTCACCGACGACTTCGTCGAGATGGGGCGAAGCGTGGCGCAACTGATGGTCGAGCTGTTCGCCGACATCGAGCCGGGGAGTGAGCTCGTCGAGCAGTTCAGCTTCATCTCCGGAGACGACCTGCCACAGTACAAGAGCCTGCTCGCGCGCATTCCGGCGGCAGGCGCAACGGCGCTCGGCGAGTCGGATCGACGGATGCTGATGGCGCTCGCGTTTCGGATCACCCCGGCGCGCCATCGCCTGGGTCTCATCGACGCGGCGATGCAGGATCGGCTGCTCGCGGCACGCGAGCTGTTCGCGCGCGGCTTCGGCGACGACGCGGCGCGGCCGGCGGTCGACTTCTTCGACGCCGAGCGCTTCAATCCCGCGGTGTCGCTGCAGGACAACGTGCTCTTCGGACGCCTCGTCTACGGCAAGCCCCGCAGCGCGGTCCGGGTCGGCGCTGCGGTGCGCGAGGTGGTCGAGAAGCTCGGCATGCGCGAGGCGGTGATCGCCGCCGGGCTCGATTTCTCGGTCGGGGTCGGCGGCAGTCGACTGAGCCCGTCGCAGCGACAGAAGGTGGGCATCGCGCGTGCGGTGCTCAAGCGTCCCGACATCATGGTGGTGGACGAGGCGACGGCGGTGCTGGACGGCGGATCGCAGGAGCGCGTGCTCGAGAACCTGTTCCGGGAGATGCAGGGGCGTACCTTGATCTGGCTGGTGCAGCATGCCAGTCTTGCCCGCCGTTTCGAGCGGGTGATCGTCCTCGAGGACGGTCATGTGGTGGAGGAGGGCGAGCCGCAGGCCCTCGATCGGCCCGACACCGTGTTCGGGCAGCTCGTCGCCGCGCACTGACGCGGACGGCGAGCGGAGGACGCGCAGTGGATCTCCAGACCGAGGTGGAGCTTCTCCGCAAGGTCCCGATGTTCGCCAAGCTCGAGCCGGCCAAGCTCAAGCTGCTGGCGTTCACCAGTCAGGCGCTGACCTTCGAGGATGGCGAGATGATCTTCCGCGCCGGCGAGCACGCCGACAGCGCGTACGTGATCATGGACGGCGAGATCGAGATCCTCAGCCCGACCGATGCCGGCCCGGTGGTCTCCGGCCTGCTCGGGCGCAACGAGCTGTTCGGAGAGCTGGCGGTGCTCACCAACTCCCCGCGCAGCGCCGCGCTACGCGCGCGCGGTGCGGTGCGGGCACTGCGCATCTCGGACGACATGTTCCTGAAGCTCCTGGCCGAGAACTCGGAGGTGGCGCTCGACGTGATGCGCCAGCTCAGCGTGAAGCTGACACGGACCCACCACCAGTACGAGGAGCTGCGGCGCGAGCTCGAGCGGCGCACGTCGGCGAGCTCACCGCTCGACTGACCGGCGCGGCGCCCGCGACCGACCCGGCGCACCGTCGCCGCCCGGTCGTCCTCGGGGCGGGACGGGAGCCGGGGACCGCGCCCCCGCAGACGAGCACGTCCCGGCCCTGGCGGTGCCCGAGTGGTCCGCGAGCCGTCGTCTATACTTGCCCGGGCGGAGACCGAGCGTCTGTGTCGGACGTCGCCAGCGGCGTCCCGGGACGTGTGCCCGAGGAGCTGCGTGGACAGAAATCGATTCAGAGCACTGGTGGCTCGGTGTGGCGTCGACTCGGCGCCGCCGGTGGACGGCGATGCGCTGTTCGACGAGCTCGAGCGCCACTATCGTGAGCCCGGGCGCCGTTACCACACCGGGGAGCACATCGTGCACTGCCTGGGCATGCTCGACACCGTGCTCCACGCCCTCGACGATCCGGACGCGGTCGAGCTCGCGTTGTGGTACCACGATGCCGTCTACGACCTGCGCGCCGGCGACTGTGAGAACGAGCGCCGGAGCGCCGAGCTGTTCGAGACTCGGCTCGGAGCCGCGGTCGGACCCGAACGTGCCCGGCGGATCCGGGATCTCGTCATGGTGACCACCCACCGCCGCGAGCCGCGGACCCGCGACGAGGCGTTCATCGTCGACATCGATCTCTCGAGCTTCGGTCTGCCCTGGGACGAGTTCCTGCGCGACAGCATCGCGGTGCGCGAGGAGTTCGGGCACCTCGGCGACGACGAGTTCTTCCCGCGGCAACGGCAGTTCCTGGGTCGGCTCCTCGCCCGCGGCGTCTTCTGCTACACCGACGAGTTCCGGCAGCGTCACGAGGAGCGGGCGCGCGCGAACATCGAGCGTTACCTCGAGCGCATCACCAGCGTCGGCGCCGACTGACGACGCCGCGCTAGCCGGCTTCCGGATCCGGGGTGAAGATCGAGACCGACTGACGCCGCCCGCGGATCTGGACCGTGCCCAGCGCGCGCAAGCCGAATCGCTCGGCCCCGGCGAGCTCGGCGGTGCGGGCGGAGACCAGGATCCGGGTTCCCATCTCCTTGTTCAACGCCTCGAGGCGGGCCGCCAGGTTCACCGCGTCGCCGTGCACGGTGTAGCCGAGCCGGCCGCTGGTGCCCACCAGGCCGCCGATGACCGGGCCGGTGTTGATCCCGACCCGCGACCGCAGGCGAATGCCGTTGCCGAAGGTGCGTGCGTCGAGGCGCTCACGGATCTCGAGCGCGGCGGCGAGCGCGGCCGCGGCGTGGTCCGGCAGCGCCGAGGGCAGGTTGAAGGTGGCGAGTATCGCGTCACCCTGGAACTGGTTGATCACGCCACCGTGACGCTCCAACGGCTCGGTGACCACCGCGAAGTACGCGTTGAGGATGGCGATGAGCTCGCTCGGGCTCACCTCCTCGCTGAGGGTGGTGAAGCCCTCGATGTCGGTGAACAGCACGGTCGCCTCGCGCTGCTCGCCCTGGCCGACCTCGACCCGCTCGTCGGCGGCGGTGACCTGGGCGACCACCGCGTCGGGCACGAAGCGCGAGAGCTCGATCGCTGCCGCCTGATCGACCACCGCCCGGACCATCAGCTTTCGCGCACGGGCGATGGCCACCGCCAGGATCGCGGTGACCAGCACGATGGAGATCACCTTGTCGAACTCGGCCCCGAGCAGGACGCTGTTCGACGTCATGTACTGGACGTAGTCTCGGGTGACCATCGGGTTCGCGGGGTCGACGCTCACCACGTACCAGACCATGAGCAGCCAGCCGGCGGCGGCGACACCTCCGGCCATCAACACGTAGCGCACCTCGAAGCGCAACGCGCGCAGCGCGATGAAGATGAACACGTAGAGCAGCGTCGGAACCTTGAGGTAGAACGACGCCGGCTGCGCGTACTTGATGTGGATGCTCCAGATGAGGCCGAGCAGCAGCCCCATGTCGACCACCACCGAGAGGTGCAGCAGCCACTCCGGCAGCGAGCGGCGGTGGGCGAGCCACAGGCGTCCGAGGGTGAACGCGACGTAGATGCCGAGCACCCACGGCTCCGGCGCGAGCACCGGCTCGGCGACGTAGGGCTTCGGCGACAGCGCGTAGAGCACCGCGAAGGCGCACACCACCGCGAGCTGCACCCACCCGATCAGGATCTCGCTCGAGCGCTGCTGCTCGGCGATGGCGCGGCGCAGGCGGGCCGGGATCTGGGGTCGGCGGGCCTCGTCGGTCTCGCCGCGCGGCGAAGGCGTGCTCACCGCACGGTCCACCCGGCGCCGGGGACGAGCCGCCGCAACGCGCGAGCGCATCGCCACGTGCCCGATTGCGGACGGCGTCCCGGCCGTGGCCGGCCGCCGCCCGGGTGGCAGTCCTCGGTGGGCGGGCACCCGGTGGGGCGGGCACTCCGGGTGGGGGCGGGCGCGCGGTCCGGGTCGTTGTGCCTCATTGCCGGAGCCTACCCGATGATTTAGGCTGCCGACAGGCTCTTGCCGGGGGGTGCCAGGGTGTCGGGCCCTTCGCCCGCGCGCGATGCGCGCGTCCTCATCT
>JACKNM010000017.1 GCA_024234875.1 Ectothiorhodospiraceae bacterium
TCCCACAATCTCGCGGTGGTCGACTACATGGCCGATCGCATCGCGGTGATGTGCGCCGGCCACCTGGTCGAGATCGCCCCGCGCGAGCGTTTGTTCCAGGACCCGGTGCATCCCTATACCAAGGCCCTGCTGGCGGCGGTGCCCCGCACCGACCCCGAGCGTCGCCTCGACCTCAGCGCATTGATGGAGGGGCGGGTGTCGAGTCCGGAGGCGTGGCCGGAGCCGTTCCGGGGCCGCGAGGGGCATCGGCCGGACTTCGTGCAGGTCGCCAGCGGGCACTACGTGCGTGCGGTGGCCGACGGGCTGGTGGCATGAACGGCGTCGGTTGCAGAGAACCCGAGCGACGGCACGGTGGCAGGGATGGCCTCGTCGCCGAGCTCTCACTCTTCGTGGCCCGCGGACGCCTCGGCGGCCGCGTGTGTGAAATGGCCTGTCTCGAGGTGTCGACATGAACCCATCGCGTGCAAATGTCCTCGGCCTGGCGCTCGGCGTGCTGGTCGCGTCGGTGCTCGGCTCGGTGGCGCGACCCGTGGTCGCCCTGGACCTGGTCGAGGTGCCGTCGTTGGCGCCGATGGTGGCGAGCGGGGCGCTGCCGCCGGTGGCGGAGCGGCTGCCGAGCGAGCCGGCGGTCGTGGACCTGGCGGCGCTCGGCAAGGAGCCCGGACGTCACGGCGGCGAGCTGCACCTGCTGATGGGGCGCAGCAAGGACGTGCGCATGATGGTCGTCTACGGCTACGCGCGCCTGGTCGGCTACGACCGCGACTACAAGCTGGTGCCGGACCTGCTGGCGAGGGTCGAGGTCGAGGAGGGGCGCCGCTTCACGTTCCACCTGCGCCAGGGACACCGCTGGTCGGACGGCCATCCGTTCACCGCCGAGGACTTCCGCTACTGGTGGCAGGACGTCGCGACCGACCCCGACCTCGCGCCGTTCGGGCCACCGAAGCCGCTACTGGTCGAGGGCGAGCTGCCCGAGTTCGAGGTCGTCGACGAGACCACCGTGCGCTACACGTGGGCGAAGCCGAACCCGTTCCTGCTGCCGGCACTCGCCGGGGCGCGCCCGGAGCACATCTACGCTCCGGCGCATTATCTCCGGCAGTTCCATGCCAAGTACGCCGACCGCGCCGCGCTCGATGCGCTGGTCGCGAAGGAGGGTCGACGCGACTGGGTGGCACTGCACGTCGACCGCTTCCAGCCGTACAAGAACGACAACCCCGCGCTGCCGACCCTGGATCCGTGGGTCGAGACCACGCCGGAGCCGAGCCAGCGCTTCGTTTTCGAGCGCAATGCCTACTTTCATCGCGTCGACACCCGAGGCCAACAGCTTCCCTACATCGACCGGGTCATTCTCGACATCGCCGACGGCAAGCTGATTCCCGCCAAGACCGGGGCCGGGGAGAGTGACTTGCAGGCGCGGCATCTCAGCTTCAGCGACTACACGTTCCTCAAGTCGAGCGAGGCGCGCGGTGGGCAGAAGGTCCTGCTGTGGCAGACCACCAAGGGCGCGCACATGGCGTTGTTCCCGAATCTCAACGCGGAGGACCCGGTCTGGCGGGAGGTGATGCGCGACGCGCGGTTCCGGCGGGCCCTCTCGCTCGCCATCGACCGATCCGAGATCAATCAGGTGATCTACTACGGCCTCGCCCAGGAGGGGAACGACACCGTCTTCCCGGGGAGCCCGCTCTATCAGCCCGACTTCCAGACCCGTTGGGCGACCTTCGACCTGAAGCGCGCCAATGCCCTGCTCGACGAGATGGGGCTCGCACGGCGCAACGAGCAGGGTATCCGGCTGCTGCCGGACGGGCGCCCGCTCGAGATCATCGTCGAGACCGCCGGCGAGGACACCGAGCAGACCGACGTGCTGCACCTCATCGAGGGCACCTGGAAGAAGATCGGCGTGAAGCTCTTCGCCAAGCCGCTGCAGCGCGAGGTGTTCCGCAATCGGATCTTCGCCGGCGAGACGCTGATGTCGGTGTGGGGCGGGATGGAGAACGGCTACCCGACGCCGGACATGAGCCCGGAGGAGCTCGCGCCGAGCAATCAGCAGCAGCTCCAGTGGCCGAAGTGGGGTCAGTACTACGAGACCGCGGGCAAGGCCGGAGAGCTGCCGACGCTGGAACCGGTGCTCGAGCTGGCGAGGTTGAACTCCGAGTGGCTCGCCTCGCGCGACTCGACCGAGCGCGAGCGAATCTGGCACCGCATGCTCGAGATTCGTGCCGACCAGGTGTTCACCATCGGCCTCGTCTCCGGTGTGCCGCAGCCGGTGGTGGTCTCGGCCAGGCTGCACAACGTGCCGGAGAAGGGCGTCTACAACTGGGACCCGGGTGCACACTTCGGCATCTACCATCCCGAGACGTTCTGGATCGAATGAGCATGCACCGGGCGAGCGGCGGCTGAGACGGGTCGATGCTGCGATACACGGTGCGCCGGCTACTGGTGATGATTCCGACGCTGCTGGTGATCAGCGCGTTGGTGTTCACCATCATCCAGCTCCCGGAAGGTGACTACCTGACCAGCCACATCGCCGAGCTGCAAGCGCAGGGCGAGCAGGTGGGGAAGGAGAAGATCGCCTTCCTGCGCGCGCAGTACGGGCTCGACAAGCCGATGGTCGTGCAGTACTGGGACTGGATGACCGGGATGCTTCGCGGTGACTTCGGTTACTCGTTCGAGTACAACCGGCCGGTGTCCGAGGTGGTCGGCGACCGATTGTTCCTGTCGTTCCTGCTCTCGTTCTCCACCATCGTCTTCACCTGGTTGGTGGCCTTCCCGATCGGCGTCTACTCGGCCACGCATCAGTACAGCTGGGCCGACCACGGCCTCACCTTCATCGGCTTCATCGGCCTCGCGACGCCGAACTTCCTGCTCGCGCTGGTGTTGCTCTACGTGGCCAACGTGATGTTCGGAACGTCGATCGGCGGGCTCATGGACCCGCAGTACCTCGACCAGCCGATGAGTTGGGCGAAGTTCGTGTCGGTGCTCGAGCACCTGTGGATCCCGGTGGTGGTGATCGGCACCTCGGGCACCGCGGGGATGATCCGGCGTCTGCGGGCGAATCTGCTCGACGAGCTGCAGAAGCAGTACGTGGTCACCGCGCGTGCCAAGGGGTTGTCACCGATGCGGGTGCTCGTGAAGTATCCCTTGCGGATGTCGCTCAACCCGTTCATCGCCGACATCGGCAGTCTGCTGCCGCAGGTGGTCTCGGGCGCGGCGGTGGTCTCGGTGGTGCTCTCGCTGCCGACCACCGGGCCCATGATGCTGCATGCGCTGCAGAGTCAGGACATGTACCTCGCGGGGTCGTTTCTGATGTTCCTCTCGGTGCTGACGGTGGTCGGGATGCTGCTCTCCGATCTCGCGCTGGCCGCGCTCGACCCGAGGATTCGGCTCGAGGGAGGGGCGACCCGATGAGCGGCGGTGGCTCCGAGCCTGGCGCACCGCGCGCGACGCCGATCGAGCATTTCGTCTCCACCGCGCCGTTCGATCCGCACTCGATCGAGGCACTGACGCCCGATCAGGAGCGGTACTACCTCGCCTCGCAGTGGAAGATGATGTGGTGGCGTTTCAAGCGCCATCGCCTGGCAGTCGCCTCGGGGTTGGTGCTGCTCGCGATGTACGCGAGCATCGTGGTGTGCGAGTTCCTGGCGCCCTACGAGCTGCACAGCCGCGATGCCGCGCACATCTTCGCGCCACCCCAACGCCTGCATCTCTTCCACGACGGCGAGCTGGTCGGCCCCTTCGTCTACCCCTACAAGTTCAAGCTCGATCTGGCGACCCTGCAGCGGAACTACACCTACGACACCTCCGCGCCGCAGCCGCTGCGCTTCCTCTGTCGGGGTGACCCGTACCGGTTCTGGGGACTGGTCGAGGCGGAGCTACACCTCGTATGCCCGGCGGAGGGCGGGACGCTCTACCTGCTCGGAACGGACCGGCTGGGTCGTGACGTCCTGTCGCGCATCCTCTACGGCGCGCGTATCTCGCTCACTGTCGGGTTGGTCGGTATCGCGGTGAGCTTCGCGGTGGGGCTGGTGCTCGGTGGGCTGGCCGGCTACTACGGCGGCTGGGTCGACAGCCTGGTGCAGCGCGCGATCGAGATCGTCCGCTCCTTCCCCGAGCTGCCGCTGTGGATGGCGCTCTCGGCCGCGCTCCCGGTCACCTGGAGCCCGATCGGGGTGTTCTTCGGAATCACGGTGATCCTCGGCCTGATCGACTGGACCGGGCTCGCGCGCGCGGTGCGGTCGAAGCTGCTCGCGTTGCGCGAGGAGGACTTCA
Organism: Ectothiorhodospiraceae bacterium; assembly: GCA_024234875.1. Taxonomy (GTDB): domain Bacteria; phylum Pseudomonadota; class Gammaproteobacteria; order HK1; family HK1; genus JACKNM01. The sequence goes on from JACKNM010000017.1 coordinate 4,264, forward strand.
CCACCGCCGCGATGCTGATGGGGGCGCCGCCGAGCCGGATCATCGCCCGGCACCTGCTGCCGAATTTCATGAGCCACCTGATTGCCTCGGCGACCCTGTCCATCCCGTCGATGATCCTGGGCGAGACCGCGCTCAGCTTCCTCGGTCTTGGGCTGCGCCCGCCGGTGACGAGCTGGGGGGTGCTGCTCACCGAGGCGCAGAACATCAACGCGGTGGCCCTCTACCCCTGGCTGATGCTGCCGGTGGTCCCGGTGATCGTGGTGGTGCTGGCCTTCAACTTCCTCGGCGACGGGCTGCGCGACGCGGCGGATCCCTACCGCTCGGCGTGAGCGGCGCTCAGCCCGAAGCACCGGGCGCCGCGGACGCGCCGGTGGGATCCTCGACGCTCGGATCCTCCTCGTCGGCCTCGACGATCTCCACCACGCGCTCGATGGTGACCTTGGGGCGCAGCATCGCGGTCGCCGAGCAGTACTTCTCGGCGCTCAGCTCCACCGCCCGTTGCACCGCGCGCTCGCGAAGGTCGTGGCCGGTGACGCGATAGGTCATGCGGATGGTGCCGAAGACGCGAGGGATGGTGTCCACCCGCTCGCCGTCGAGCAGCACCTCGCAGCCGGTCACCCGCTCGCGCGCCTTGTGGAGAATGGAGACCACGTCCACCGCGCTGCAGGCGCCGACCCCGATGAGAACCGCCTCCATCGGGCGGATGCCCAGATTCCGCCCGCCGTGCTCGGGGGAACCGTCGAGAACGATGGCGTGGCCGCTGTCGGCTTCCGCCACCATCGCCATTCCCTCGAACCACTTAACTCTCGCTCGCATGTGCCGATGACCTGCCTGGGAAGGGAATTCACGCGCGGATCGACACGCGCCATCTGGCTCGATTACACTCCGCGATCAGAATGTTACGCCCGATTGGGCACGGTGGGACAGAAAGCAGATGGCGTTCAACGATCCGCAGATCCGCAAGGTAGCGATCCAGCGCTTCCTCGAGCATTGCCATCGCCGGACCTATCCCAGCAAGTCGGTCATCATCAACGCCGGCGACTACTCCAACGAGCTCTACTACCTCGTCAAGGGCTCGGTGTCCGTCCTCATCGAGGACGACGACGGCCACGAGATCGTGCTCGCCTATCTCAACGAGGGTGACTTCTTCGGCGAGATCGGCATGTTCGACGAGAAGCGGGAGCGCAGCGCCTGGGTGCGCGCGCGGACCCCGTGCGAGGTCGCCTCGATCAGCTACGACCGTCTGAAGAGCCTTTCTCACGACCTGCCCGAGGTGCTCTACGCGATGCTGTCGCAGCTCGCGCTGCGCCTTCGCAACACCAGCCGCAAGGTCGGCGATCTGGCGTTCATGGACGTCGCCGGTCGGGTCGCCCGCACGCTGCTCGATCTCTGCAAGCAGCCCGACGCGATGACCCATCCCGACGGCATGCAGATCCGGATCACCCGCCAGGAGCTCGGCCGCATCGCCGGCTGCTCGCGCGAGATGGTGGGTCGGGTGCTCAAGAACCTCGAGGAAGAGCACCTCATCTCCGTCAAGGGCAAGACCATCGTGGTCTTCGGCGCGCGCTGACCGCCCCCTGGCGCCGAGGTCGCGTTACCGGATCGTAGCCCGGGTCGGAGCGCAGCGAGACCCGGGATCGCGGAGCCGTCGGGGCGATTCCCGGATTGCGCTTCGCTTCATCCGGGCTACGCGGCGAAGCGGCTTCATCCAGGCGATACGGTCACACGGCGTCTCGTCGGGCTCGGGCGGGGTACTTGCCGCGGCTCAGCCGTCGAACAGCTCCGTGAGCCGGGCGCCGGGATCTTCGGCGCGCATGAACGCCTCGCCGACCAGGAAGGCGTGGACGCCGTGGGCGCGCATGCGGGCGACGTCGTCGCTGGTCAGGATCCCGCTCTCCGTCACCACCAGCCGGCCGTCCGGGATGCGTGGCAGGAGGTCGAGCGTGGTCTCGAGGCGCGTCTCGAAGGTGCGCAGATCGCGGTTGTTGATGCCGAGCAGCACCCCGTCGAGGGCCAGTGCGCGGTCGAGCTCGTCCGCATCGTGCACCTCGACCAGGACGTCCATGCCGAGGTGGAGGGCGAGCCCCGCGAGCTCGCGCAGCGCGGCATCGCCCAGCGCGGCGACGATCAGCAGGATGCAGTCGGCGCCGAGGGCCCGAGCCTCCCACACCTGGTAGGGGTCGATCAGGAAGTCCTTGCGCAGCACCGGTAGCGCGCAGGCGCCGCGGGCCTCGACCAGGTGCGCGTCGTCGCCGCGGAAGAAGTCGCGATCGGTCAGCACCGACAGCCCGGCGGCACCGGCCCTGGCGTAGCTGGCGGCGATCTCGGCGGGGACGAACGGATCCCGCAGCAGGCCCTTGCTGGGCGACGCTCGCTTGATCTCCGCGATCACGCCCGACTGGCCGGCCGCGACGCGCGCCCGCAGCGAGGTCTCGAGCCCCCGCGGCGGATCGGCTGCCTCGGCGCGTCGGGCCAGACGCGACATCGGCAAGGCCTCGGCGCGCTCGACGACCTCCTCGCGCTTGCGCGCCAGGATCTTCAGCAAGATGTCCGGTGTGCCGCGACCCTGACTCATCGGTGGCCACCATCGCCGAGCGCATGCGAGAGCGCCACCAACGCCTCCAGTCGCTCGGCCGCGCGACCGCTCGCGATCGACTCCCGCGCCCGCTCGACACCCTCGGCCAGATCGGCACCGACGCCGGCGGCGTAGAGCGCGGCGCCGGCGTTGAGCACCACGATGTCGCGCGCGGGCCCCGGCGTGTCGGCGAGCACCTCGCGCAGCCGCGCCAGGCTCTCCTGCGGTGAGCGCACCTCGAGCGCGCTCGCCGGCGTGCGCGCCAGGCCGAAGTCCTCTGGCGCGATGGTGTACGACCGCACGTCGTCGCCGTGGAGCTCGGCCACCCGGGTCGGACTGCCGGTGCTGATCTCGTCGAGACCGTCCTCGGCGTGGACGACGAGGACGTGGTTGCTGCCGAGGCGGGCGAGAACGTGTGCCAGTGGCTCCAGCCAACGGTCGTGGAAGACGCCGATGAGCTGATTGCCGGCGCCGGCCGGGTTGGTCAACGGCCCGAGGAGGTTGAACACGGTTCGCACCCCCATCTCGCGGCGTGGGCCGATGGCATGACGCATGGCGGCGTGGTGCATCGGCGCGAACATGAACCCGACGCCGACCTCCTCGATGCAGCGCGCGACCTGCCGCGCGTCGAGGTCGATGCGCACCCCGGCCGCCTCGAGCACGTCCGCCGCGCCCGAGGTGCTCGACACCGAGCGATTGCCGTGCTTGGCCACCCGTCCGCCGCCGCCGGCGACCACGAAGGCGCTGGTGGTCGAGATGTTGAACGTGTGTGCACCGTCGCCGCCGGTACCGACCACGTCGACCAGCCCGCGCCCGTCGACCTCGACCCGGGTCGCGAGCTCACGCATGACCCCGGCGGCGGCGGCGATCTCCTCGATCGTCTCGCCCTTCATCCGCAACCCGACGAGGAAGCCGCCGATCTGCGCCGGCGTGGCCTCACCGGTCATCACCGTGCGCATCACCGAGGTCATCTGCTCGGCGTCGAGGTCCTGGCGCTCGGTCACCGCTCGGATCGCGCGCTGCATGTCCATGGTCAGAAGGCTCCTGCTGGCCGTGGGGCCGACGCGTGGGGCGGCCGCTCGAGGTGGTAGGGCATGCGCGTCAGTCGCACGGCGCCGCGAGCAGCGCCAGGAGCTCGCGCAGGTCGTCGATCACCGCGTCGGGCGCGCTGGCGGCGATGTCGCGGCCGTGATTGTAGCCGTAGCTCACCGCCACGATCCCGGCCCCACAGGCGCGGGCGGCGCGTACGTCGTTGTCGGAGTCGCCGACCACCAGGCAGTCGGCGGCGCGGACGTGCAGGGTCGCGGCGGCCCGCTCGACCGCGTCGGGATGCGGCTTGCCGCGAGTCACCTCGTCGCCGCTGACGACCACCGCGAAGTGGCGGGCGAGGCCGAGATCCTCGAGCACCACGCGCGTGAATCGGGCCGGCTTGTTGGTGACGCAGCCGAGGGGGAAGCCGCGGGCAGCGAGGGCGTCGAGCGTCTCGGCGACACCCGGGTAGAGGCGGCTGCGATCGGTGGCGTGGGCACCGTAGTGGACCATGAAGCGCTCGAGGCCGCGCTCGAAGTCCGCCGGCGGCGCGTCGGTCTCCATGGTTCCGGTGAGCGCGCGGTGGACCAGCCGCGCCACGCCGTTGCCGACCCAGTCGCGTACCCGTGCCTCGCCCGCGGGCGCCCGGCCGAGCGCAATCAGCATGTGGTCGACGCCGGCGGTAAGGTCGGGCACCGAGTCGACCAGGGTGCCATCGAGATCGAGGAGGATCGCGGCGGGCGCGCGCAAGCGGAACGCCCGGTTCACGGGCCGCGGCTGTCGGTGCGCGCCTGCGAGCGTGCCGCGAGCCCGCGCGCGATGCCGGAGCGCAACGCGGCGATGGCGGCGGCACGGTCGGCCTGTCCGAAGATCGCGCTTCCGGCGACGAAGGAATCGGCGCCGGCCGCCGCTAACATGGCGATGGTCTCGGCATTGACGCCGCCGTCGACCTCGATGCGCGCGGCCGACTCGCCGGCCTCGAACAGCGCCCGGGCCTCGCTCACCTTGGCGAGCGCCGAGGGCAAGAAGCGCTGGCCGCCGAAGCCGGGGTTGACCGACATCACCAGCACGTGGTCCAGCTTGTCGAGGACGTAGGGGAGACAGGCGAGCGGGGTGGCCGGGTTGAACGCGACACCGGCGCGACAGCCGTGATCGCGAATCACGCCGAGGGTGCGGTCCAGATGGTCGACCGCCTCGGCGTGGACCGTGATCCAGCTCGCGCCGGCACGCGCGAAGTCGTCCACCAGGCGGTCGGCCGGGCGCACCATCAGGTGCACGTCGAGCGGCGCCTCGATACCGTAGGCGCGCAGCGCATCGCAGATCATCGGACCGAAGGTCAGATTCGGGACGTAGTGGTTGTCCATCACGTCGAAGTGCACGACGTCGGCGCCGGCGTCGAGAACACCGCGCACCTCCTCGCCGAGACGCGCGAGGTCCGCGGAAAGAATCGAGGGAGCGATCAGCGGAGCATGGGCCACGAGACGAGCACGCCGAGGGAGCGACAGGAGGCGGTAGTGTACGCCAAGCGTCGCGGAAGCCGACCGGGCAACTGGCGGCGGGTGGGCCTGGCCACCGTCGCCGGCTGGCTCTGCGTCGGCCTCGCGCTGGCGGCGGGTGGGCCCGCGGCGTTCGCCCGCTCGGGGTTCGAGACCGAGCTGGCGGCGCGCCTGCAGCCGCCGGACCGGGTGCTCTGGCTGAGCGCCGGCGGCCGCGAGTTCCTGGCCGTGCACCGCCCGGCGGCGGGGCGCCAGCCCGCGCGGGGGGTGGTGGTCCTGCTCCACGACCTCGGTGCCCACCTCGACTGGCCGCAGGGGGTTCGTCCGCTGCGGGTCGGGCTGCCCGAGGCCGGCTGGCACACGTTGTCGTTGCAGCTCGACCTCGGTGTGGTGTCCGACGCCGATGGGCGTCTCACCGAGAATCTCTCCGAGCGCCTCACCGCGGCGATGGGCTACCTCTCCGAGCAGGGGCTCACCGACCGTGTGCTCGTCGCGTTCGGGGCGGCGGTGCCGGCTGCCGCGCGGTGGCTGGCCGGCGTCGGCGCGACCAGCGGAGTGAAGGCGGCGGTCGCGGTCGCCGGGCGTGTCGGGTCGGAGCCGGCGGTGATCGAGGAGGCCGCCTCACTGATGTCGCGGCTGGTCCTGCCGTGGCTCGACGTCCACGGTGCGCTCGACGCCGACGCCTCCCGGCTCGCCGACCGCCACCAGGTGTTGCGGGCGCAGGCCGAATCCAACGACCATCGGCGTGCGCGGATTCCTGCCGCGGGTCGAGGTCTCGGACGCGACGACGGCGCGCTGCTGGCCACCGTGCGCGGATTCATCGCGCGTTAGCAGGCTGTTGAAGAGCTCGGTTCTTCGGCAGCCTGCGCCCGGCACATGGCTTGCCCTGAGCGCCGTCGAAGGGACGTGCCGGCTTACAACAAGCACGTAAGCGCTTGTTGTAAGTCGCCAAGCCGGAGACCGCGTCTTCGGCGCAGCGAGTTGAAAACGTGCAGGACGCACTTTTTCATCAACCTTTCATCGAACTACACGTAACGACCTGATTTCAGTGGCTGGGGCTTTGCTAGCTCGCTGAGCCTGCCTGCCCTGAGCTTGTCGAAGGGTCGAAGCGCGTGCGCTGAGCCTGTCGAAGCGTATCCCCGAGCACCACCGTCGAGCCGTGGCGCCGAGCCAGGAGTGGCACGGCCGGCGAGGATTGAAGATACGCGTCGACAGGCTCAGCGCACGGTTCCTCCCGTTCGCGTCCCGAGCGCGCGACCGCCGGTCGTGGATGGCTGTTAGCGAAGCTCTGCACAACTCCATCGTGGAGTTGCGCAGAGACGGCAGGCGCAAGGCGCGGCTTGCACCTGCCTCACATTTTCAATCGCTTACGCGATCGAGAATGGCGGTGCATCCCTTCGGCGGCGCTCAGGACAAGCCCTGCACCGCAGGCAGGTCTGCGGTTTGCAGACCTTTCTTGGCAATCGACCGTCGGGTCCTACGCGGCCCGCGCCTCCCGAATCCGCTCGTAGGCCAGGCGCACCTCCTTGCTCTTCTCGGTCGCCACCGCGACCATCTCCTCCGGCAGCCCCTTCGCGATCAGCCGGTCCGGATGGTGCTGGCTCATCAGCCGCCGATAGGCGCGCTTGACCTCGTCGTCGGTGGCGCTGTGGTCGACGCCGAGGATCTCGTACGCGGCGTCGACCGGCATGCGCTCGCGACCGACCGGCCCGCGGTGGTGGCGGCGCTCGCCCTCGAGCATCGCGACGATTCGATCCAGCTCGGTGGCCGGGAGGCCCAGCGCGCTGACGATGTGGGCCAGGACCCGGCGCTCCGCGGCGTGCATGGCACCGTCGGCGAGGGCCGCCGAGACCTGGATCTCGAGAAACACCCGTAGCAAGTTGGTGCTGCCCCGACACTCGCGCCGCAGCTGGGCGAGGAGCTCGTCGAGCGGGAAATCGGTGGTCTTGCCCTCCCGGAACAGCCGCTGCGCCGCCTCGCGCAGGTGCGGCGGGAGCGACATCTGGTCCATGACCTGCGACGCGAGCCGGATCTCGTCCGCGCTGACCCTGCCGTCGGCCTTCGACAGATGGCCCATCACCGCGAAGGTGGCGGTGAAGAACGCGGCCTGGGTGCGCTCGCGTCGGGTCGCCTCCGCGCCCGGGCGGGGCGTCGGATCGGCGTCGAGGCCCGTCAGCCCGCGGTCGAATTGATGACCCAGGGCCATACCGGCCATGGCCCCGAGCGGACCACCGAGAACGAACCCGAACGCGCCACCGAGAAGCTTGCCCCACCAGCTCAAGCGATGTCCCCCGTGTGATGATCTCCGCCGCGCGCCGTGACCGCACACCCTGGCGTGCGTCCGGCCGCGGCATGGATCTACGCGAAGCGCCCGCCCGGCGCAAACACCGTGCCCACCGTCGAGCGACCTCGCCCCCGCGGGCCATCCGGTCTCGTATGATCCCGACCCGTCGCAGAGTCGGACCGAGACATGCCGCACCGAGTCAGCCGAGGAGCAGGGGGACGCCCCCGGCCGTCGCCGCCGCCCGCTGGTCGGGTCGATCCCGAGGTGGCGGGGATGATGGATGCCGGCCGCGCCCATCTGGCGGCCGGAGACGTGGCGCTGGCCACGGTGGTGCTCGACGAGGTGCTGCGCCGGGTGCCGGACGAGCCGTCGGCACTGGCGCTGCGGGCCGGGATCGCGGTCGAGGCCGGTGACCCCACGGCGGCGGTGGGGCTGCTCGAGCGCGCCACCGCGGCCCGGCCGCGCGACCCCGCGCTCGCGCGCCGGCTCGGCGAGGCGCGTCACGCGGCGGGGGATCTCGCCGGCGCCGTCGCCGCCCTGCGCAGGGCGGTGAGCCTCGCCCCACGCGATGCCGATCTGCTCGACGCCTGCGGCCAGGTCTGCCTGGAGGCGGGGGAGCTCGAGGTGGCCCGAGAGTGTTTTCGCCGCGCCTTCGCCTTCGACCCGGGTGCGCCCGGGGTGGCGCTCGACTACGTGCGCTCGCGACGTTTCGACGGCGCGAGTGCGCGCGAGACCGCCGCCACCGTGCGCCGCCTCGCGCGGCGACCCGAGCTCCCGCCGCTGGCGCGGGCGGATCTCGAGTTCGCGCTGGCGAAGCTCGCCGACGACATCGGCAACCATGGCGCCGCGGCCGAGCACTACGTCGCCGCCAATCGCCTCGTCCGCGGGACGGTCGAGTTCGATGCCGGCCGCCACCGCGCGGTGGTCGACACCATCATCGAGACCTTCACCCCGGCGCTATTCGAGCGCTGCCGTGGCTATGGCGATCCGAGCCCGCTCCCGGTGCTCGTCGTCGGCATGCCGCGCTCCGGCACGACGCTGGTCGAGCAAATCCTCGCTGCCCATCCCGAGGTGCACGGCGCCGGCGAGCTGGACGCCCTCGATGCCGCCAGTCGCACCCTCGCCCGTGCCCTGTCGCGGGCGGCCGGGCGGTCGGTGCGCTATCCCGCCTGCGCCGCCGCGACCACCCCCGAGGCTGCCGCCGAGGCCGGAGGCGCCTATGTGGCTCGCCTGAGCGCCCTCGCCGCCGGCGCGGTGAGGTGCATCGACAAGATGCCGACGAACTTCCTGCATCTGGGGCTCGCGGCGCTGGTCTGCCCGGGTGCGCGGGTGATTCACTGCCGGCGCGACCCGATGGACACCGGGCTCTCGATCTGGCAGCAGCAGTTCGGGAGCGGGCACGTCTGGGCCTACGACCTCGACGACATCGCCGCCTTCCACCGCGAGCACGACCGCCTGATGGCGCACTGGCGCGCGGTGCTGCCACTGCCACTGCTCGAGGTCGACTACGAGTCGCTGGTCGGCGACGTCGAGACGGTGAGTCGCCAGATGGTGGCGTTCCTGGATCTCGCCTGGTCGGACGCGTGTCTCGCCTTCCACGCCAGTCGCCGCCCGGTCGGCACCGCGAGCAGCTGGCAGGTGCGCGCGCCGGTGCACGGCGACTCGGTGGGTCGCTGGCGGCGCTACGGGTCGGCGCTGGACCCGCTGCGACGCGGGCTCGGGCTGCCGGAGCACGAGTCGTGAGTCGTGGCGGGCGGGCGGGGGGTGGCCGCGGCCGGCCCGCGGCTCGGAACGCGGCGAGCGGGCGCGAGCGGCGGCCCGAGCTACTCCACCAGGCGGTGGCCGCGCACCGGGCCGGCGCGCTCGATCAGGCGGAGGCTGCGTATCGCCGCTTCGTCGAGCTGAACCCCTCCCATGCCGGTGGCCTGCACAACCTCGCCCTGGTCCTGCACGCGACCGGCCGCGCGGACGAGGCGCTGGAGACCCTCGGTCGGGCCGTCGCCGCCGATCCGAGCGACCGGGCGGCGCGGCTCAACCTCGGCAATCTCCTGCGGGCCGCCGGCCGCTTCGAGGATGCGGAGCGAGAGTACCGGGCGCTGCTCGCGCGGGACCCGGGTGCGCTCGATGCCCGCTATGCGCTGGGAACCGTGCTACACGAGCAACGCGACCTCGACGGTGCCGAGGCCTGTTACCAGGCGGTGGTCGACGCCGGGCGCGCCGACGCCGGGGTATGGAACAGCCTCGGCTCGGTGGCGCTCGACGGTGGTGACCTGGCCGAGGCCGAGACGCGCTTCCGGCACGCGCTCGCTCTGCGGGCCGACCACCCGGGTGCCTGGCTCAACCTGTCGACGGTGCTCAAGTCCACCGACCGGGTCGACGAGGCGATCGAGGCGTGCCGGGCCGCGGTGGGGCATCACCCGGACCTCCAGGAGGGCTGGAACAACCTGGTGGTGATGCTGCTCGACGCCGACCGGGTCGAGGAGGCGGAGGAGACCGCGCTCACCGCGGTCCGTCGCTTCCCGCGCTCGGCACGCGCGCATCTCAACCTCGCCAACGCGCTGTTCGACCGCGAGCGCCTGGACGCGGTGATCACGGTCTGCCGGAACTGCCTGGAGCTCGACCCCACGCTCGTCGACGCGTGGTGTCGGCTCGGGCTCGCGCTGGTGGCGCGCGGCCGGCTGGCCGAGGCGGCGGACGCGCTTCGACGCGGGGTCGAGACCGATCCGAATCACGCCGCCGCGCACAACTGCCTCGGTGTCGCGCTCCTCGATCTCGGCGACCTCGGCGGCGCGCAGGCCGAGTTCGAGCGGGCGCTCGAGCTCGACCCCGACATGCCGGAGGCCTGGCTCAGCGTCTCGCGAACCAAGCGCTTCACCGCCGAGGACCGGCCGACCATCGAGCGGGTCGCCACCATCGCCGACCGTCGGCGGATGGACACCCGGGCCACCGCCCACATGCACTTCGCGCTGGCCAAGATGCACGACGACTTGCGCGAGCACGAGCGGGCATTCGCGCACTACAAGGCGGGGAACGACCTGATGCACGAGGTCGTCCGCTTCGATCTCGACGGCTATCGCCGGCGGATGGACGCCATCATCGAGACCTTCGACGCCGGGCATTTCGCGCGCACGGAGGGCTTCGGGCGTGACGACCCCACGCCGGTCTTCGTGTTCGGGATGCCGCGCTCGGGGACCACGCTGGTGGAGCAGATCCTGTCGAGCCATCCGCAGGTGCACGGCGCTGGCGAGCTGATGCGGGTTCCGGAGCTGAGCGCGCGCATCGGGCGGGCGGTCGGGGTGGCGGAGCACTATCCGCGAAGCGTCCCTGCCCTCGATGTCGCGACCAGTGCGCGACTCGCCGACGAGGAGCTCGAGTTCCTGCGTGGCATCGCCGCACCCGGGTCGACGCGGGTGACCGACAAGCTACCCGGCAACTTCGTCCATCTGGGTCTGATCGCGACCCTGTTCCCGCGGGCGACGCTGGTGCACTGCGCCCGCGACCCGATGGACACCTGTCTCTCGAACTACATCCAGCTCTTCGCCGAGGGGCATCACTACAGCTACGACCTCCGGGAGCTCGGAATCGTCTACCGCGAGTACCGGCGTGTGATGGCGCACTGGCGAGGCGTGCTGCCGTTGCGGATCCTGGACGTGGTGTACGAGGACCTGGTGGCGGATCCGGAGCCGCTCACACGGGCGCTGATTGCGCACTGCGGGCTGGAGTGGGACGACCGATGTCTCGACCACACCGCGAACCGCAGAGGGGTCACCACCGCCAGCAACTGGCAGGTTCGCCAACCGATCTACCGCACCGCGGTGGCTCGCTGGCGGCGCTACGAGCCCTGGCTCGGCCCGCTGCGCGAGGCGTTGGAGGTGGGGGCGCCGACTACCTGACGGCGGGCCCGAGGGATCTCGTAGCCCGAGGCGCCACGCAAACGGGGGTGGGCGCTGCAGGTCGCCGGCGAAGCGCGACTCGTGGGCTCACAACGAAAGACGGCCCCGTCCTTGCGGGCGGGGCCGTCGAGTCCGATGCCGGGCGGACCCGGCACCGGAGGCACGCATCGTCCCTTACTGGAACTTGACGCGCGCGCCCATCACGAAGACGTCCAGATCCTCGGTGTTCACACCGGTGAGATCCACGTCGTGGTTGTGGTAGCCCGCGTACAGGTCCACACCCGGCTTCGGGATGCTGTGCACGAAGCCCACGCCGATACGGGTGGCGTCGGCGTTCTGCACCAGGTCGGAGGTCTCGCCGTAGGACACGGAGATGGCGTTGTTGCCCCACTTGTGGCCGAGCTTCACGTACCAGTTCTTCGGGTCGTCACGGCCGGGGGCCGCGGCAGCCAGGTCACGCTCGCCGTAGGCGAACGAGATGTTGGTGCCCTGCGAGAACATGAAGCCGACCGAGCCGCCCCAGGAGTCGAAGCCACGGCGGTTCTCGGCGCCCTGGTAGCCGGCGTACAGCGCCAGCTTGCCACCACCGATGCTGTGGTCGACGTTGACCGTGATGTCCCACAGCTGGTCGTTGGCGACCGAGGCCGAGATCACCGCCGGGCCGAGCGCCGGGGAGTCGTAGCGCAGCACGTCCAGACGGCCACCGTCGAAGTCCGACGCGTAGGTGGTCAGGGTGCCGATGTTGCCGCCGCCCGAGGTGCGGATGAGGCAGGTCGAGCAGTGCTCGAAGCCCGCGTTCTCGTCGGCCAGGCCGGTGCCCGACAGATCGGCGTACATCACGCCGTCGAACGCCGAGCTGGTGTGGCCCATCGACACCTTGCCGAAGTTGCCGCTGAAGTACAGCATCGAGTGGCGGATGTCGCCGACGCTGTCGTTGCCGTCAGCACCCTTGAGAGGACGCTGGCGGTTGGACGCGATACCGGCCTCGTAGAACACACCGGCCTTCATGCCGTTGCCGAGGTCACCCTCGCCACGGATGCGGTAGCGCGAGCGCGACGCGGTGTTGTCCATGTGCTGGACGTCCGAGCCCTGACCGTCGTCCGCGAAGCGGATCATGCGGTTGATGTGGCCCGAGATCTTGAAATCGACGGCCTGCGCCGCCAGCGGCGCGACCAGGGCGCCGGAGATGGCGACTGCCAAGAGCTTCTTGTTCATGCGGTGTCCCCCTTGAGGATCACGGTTGTCTTTTGCGGTCTCCACGCTTCGAGGCGGGAGGCGCTTCGCGAAGCCCCTCGTGTACGAGAAGGCGGGCGAAGTATCGACACCGTCACGGGGCGCTGCAACCGATAGGCGGTATTTTGGCAACATACGTGTGCAGAATGTTGCTTATATGCAACAGATCCGGGAAATCAGCCAGGAACAATGAGTTCGCGCGTATCTCGTCGCCGACCGGCGGCGCCGGCCCCAGGATGATCCCGAATGTTGCAGCGAGGACACAGGGAATTGCGCCGTGTTGCCGGCGAGACACGGGTCGATGCGGCCGGGGCGAGGGCGCGCGCTTGGACTCGGGGCCCGCTGCGTGCTTCGACACGGACCCCGCTGCGCGGGCTCCGGCTCGGCGACCGGCGATCCCTCGGGCTCGGGGTTCCTGACGGACCCCCAAACGGAGACGGCCCCGTCCTTGCGGGCGGGGCCGTCGAGGCCGGTGCCGGGCGGACCCGGCACCGGAGGCGCAGGTCGTTCCTTACTGGAACTTGACGCGCGCACCCATCACGAAGATATCGAGATCCTCGGTGTTCACACCGGTCAGATCGACATCCGCGTTGTGGTAGCCGGCGTAGAGGTCGACACCCGGCTTGGCGATGGTGTGGACGAAGCCCACGCCGATGGCGGTGGCGTCGGCGTTCTGCACCAGGTCGGAGGTCTCGCCGTAGGACACGGAGATGGCGTTGTTACCCCACTTGTGGCCGAGCTTCACGTACCAGTTCTTCGGGTCGTCACGGCCCGGCGCGGCGCCCGCCAGGTCACGCTCGCCGTAGGCGAACGAGATGTTGGTGCCCTGCGAGAACATGAAGCCGATGGAGCCGCCCCAGGTGTCGCGACCCAGGCGGTTCTCGGCGCCCTGGTAGCCGGCGTACAGGGCCAGCTTGCCACCGCCGATGCTGTGGTCGACGTTGACCGCGATGTCCCAGATCTGGTCGTTACCGATGGCGGCCGAGATCACCGCCGGGCCGAGCGCCGGGGAGTCGTAGCGCAGCACGTCCAGACGGCCACCGTCGAAGTCCGACGCGTAGGTGGTCAGGGTGCCGATGTTGCCGCCCGCGGAGGTGCGGATGAGGCAGGTCGAGCAGTGCTCGAACCAGGCGGCCTCGTCGGCCAGGCCGGTGCCCGACAGATCGGCGTACATCACGCCGTCGAACGCCGAGCTGGTGTGGCCCATCGACACCTTGCCGAAGTTGCCACTGAAGTACAGCATCGAGTGGCGGATGTCGCCGACGCTGTCGTTGCCGTCGGCACCCTTGAGGGGGCGCTGACGGTTGGACGCGATGCCGGCCTCGTAGAACACGCCGGCCTTCATGCCGTTGCCGAGGTCACCCTCGCCACGGATGCGGTAGCGCGAGCGCGACGCGGTGTTGTCCATGTGCTGGACATCCGAGCCCTGACCGTCGTCCGCGAAGCGGATCATGCGGTTGATGTGGCCCGAGATCTTGAAATCGACGGCCTGCGCCGCCAGCGGCGCGACCAGCGCACCGGAGATGGCGACTGCGAGGAGCTTCTTGTTCATTGCGTGTGCACCCTTTGAAGAGAAGAGCACGTTGATGTTCGGTGTCGCGGTCCCGTCCCGTCGGAGGCCACCGCGGCGCTTTCCGCGTCCGGAAAACGTGGCGAAGTATGGAAGTCGATTTCCACGCCTCGCAAGGAGATCGCATCTCGCACTATGAAAATAGGGTCGAAAGCGTTGCGCGGCAGCAACAGATCACGCGGGTGTGGCGTCCGTGCAGTGTCGTCCAGATGTCGTGCGCACGGCCCGAAGATGCGGCTTCGATACAACGTGCTCGGGGAAGTCTTGCGCCTTCTGGAACAGTCCAGATGCATTGTTGCCGTGAAGGCTCGAGTTCGAGTGGGCGTGTCCCCCGGTCGGTGGCCGCCCGAGGTGGGTACGCGGTCCGTCAGACCGTACGAGTCCCAGAGCTCACCTGCCCTGAGCCTGCCGAAGGGCTGCGCTTCGAGTCGTCGCCCGCCGCGCGCTCCCCGGCTCGGCGACCGGCGATCCCTCGGGCTCGGGGTTCCTGACGGACCCCCAGACGAAAACGGCCCCGTCCTTGCGGGCGGGGCCGTCGAGGCCGGTGCCGGGTCCGCCCGGCACCGGAGGCACGCATCGTCGCTTACTGGAACTTGACGCGGGCACCCATCACGAAGACGTCCAGATCCTCGGTGTTCACGCCGGTGAGATCCACGTCGATGTTGTGGTAGCCGGCGTAGAGGTCGACACCCGGCTTGGCAAGCGTGTGCACGTAGCCCACGCCAATGGACGTGGCGTCGGCGCCCTGCACCAGGTCGGAGGTCTCGCCGTAGGACACCGAGACGGCGTTGTTACCCCACTTGTGGCCGAGCTTGGCGTACCAGTTCTTCGGGTCGTCACGGCCCGGGATGTTGGCCGCCAGATCCTGCTCGCCGTAGGCGAACGTGATATTCGTGCCCTGCGAGAACATGAAGCCGACCGATCCACCCCAGACATCGCGGCCGAGGCGGTTCTCGGCGCTCTGGTAGCCGGCGTACAGCGCCAGCTTGCCACCACCGATGCTGTGGTCGACGTTGACCGCGATGTCCCACAGCTGGTCGTTGCCGATGGCGGCCGAGATCACCGCCGGGCCGAGCGCCGGGGAGTCATAGCGCAGCACGTCCAGTCGGCCACCGTCGAAGTCCGACGCGAAGCTGGTCAGGGTGCCGATGTTGCCGCCCGCCGAGGTGCGGATGAGGCAGGTCGAGCAGTGCTCGAACCAGGCGGCTTCGTCGGCGAGGCCGGTGTCGGAGAGGTCGGCGTACATCACGCCGTCGAACGCCGAGCTGGTGTGGCCCATCGACACCTTGCCGAAGTTGCCACTGAAGTACAGCATCGAGTGACGGATGTCGCCGACGCTGTCGTTGCCGTCGGCACCCTTGAGGGGGCGCTGACGGTTCGACGCGATGCCGGCCTCGTAGAACACGCCGGCCTTCATGCCGTTGCCGAGGTCACCCTCGCCGCGGATGCGGTAGCGCGAGCGCGACGCGGTGTTGTCCATGTGCTGGACGTCGGACCCCTGACCATCGTCCGCGAAGCGGATCATGCGGTTGATGTGGCCCGAGATCTTGAAATCGACGGCCTGCGCCGCCAGGGGCGCGACCAGCGCACCGGAGATGGCGACTGCCAGGAGCTTCTTGTTCATTGCCTTTGCACCCTCAGAGGAAGAGCACAGTCGAACGGGGTTTCGCGGTCTCGCCGAGGAACCTCGGGGACGCGCGTGCGCTTCGTGTGTCAGAAGCGGAGCGAAGTATCGGAGCGCGGATCCGCTGCGCGCAAGCAGATCGCGTTTGGATCTACGTATAAAGGGTCGAAAGCGTTGCGGCGCCGCAACACCCGCGCTGGAGCGGGCGCCCGTACCCGCTCGTCTCGCGCCCCGGGTGTCACCCCAACAGCCGACGTAGCTTCGCCACCGCCGATCCCGGGCTGGTCAGCACCGGGCCGATTCCGGCCTGCCCGAGGCGCTCGGCGACCGGCGCCATCGAGAACTGGCCGAGGAGGATCGCATCGGCTCCGGCGAGCGCGCTCGCGGTGTCTGCGACCAGCGCATCGTGACGCGCCTGGTCGCCGGCCTGCAGCGCCTCCATCGCACCCTCGGCGAGGCGGCAATCGACCTCCACGGTGGTGGCGTTGTCCCGGGCGTGGCTCTCGATGTCGGCGCGCATCATGTCGATCGTTCCCTGCACCGTGGCCACCAGCCCGAGGCGGGGGCGCGCCGCGGTGGCGAACGCGTCCTCGATCATCGCCTCGTACGCGGTGAGCACCGGTACCGGCAGGTCGGCGGCGACGGCGCGCACCGGGGCGCCGAACAGCGAGCCGGTGAACAGGATGGCCTCGCTGCCGGCCTCGACCGAGAGCCGCAGAAGGGTCTCGATCCGGCGCTCGATGTAGGCGGTGGTGCGCCCGGCGCGGTCGAACTCGAGATAGAGGGACTGATCGTAGAGGCTCGCCAGCGTCGCTTCCGGCCACGACGCGCGGAACGCGCGCTCGATGGGGACGATGGATCCGTAGAGCGCGTGCACCAGCCCGATTCGCGGGCCGCTCCCCGCGTTGCCGCCGAGTCCTGTCACTGCAGGTCACCTCCTCTGGTCGTGCCGGTCACCGGTCTCAGCCGCGCGGCAGGCCGGCGATGGCAGCGTCGATCGCGTCGCCGAGGCCGCTGGCGATGGTGGCGACATGCTCCGCCCCGATGATGAACGGTGGCGCCAGCATCACGTGGTTGCCACGCCGTCCGTCGATGGTCCCGCCCATCGGGTAGCACATCAGGCCGCGCGCCATCGCCTCGCGCTTGACCCGTGCGTGCAACGCGAGCGCCGGATCGAACGGCGCCTTGCTGGCACGGTCCGCCACCAGCTCGATGCCGAGGAACAGCCCGCGGCCGCGGATGTCGCCGACGTTCGCGTGGTTGCCGAGGCGTTCCTGGAGCGCGGCCTCCAGCGCCGCTCCCTGGGTGCGGACGTTGTCGAGCAGGTGCTCGTCGCGAATCGCGTGCTGGACCGCGAGCCCGGCGGCGCAGGCCATGGGATGGCCCATGTAGGTGTGGCCGTGCTGGAAGAACCCCGATCCGTTGGCGATTGCGTCGTGGACCTTGCGTGCGACCAACATCGCACCGATCGGTTGGTAGCCGGCACCGAGCCCCTTGGCGATCGCCATCAGATCCGGCGCCACGCCGTCCTGGTCACAGGCGAACAGCGAGCCGGTGCGCCCCATGCCGCACATCACCTCGTCGAACACGAGCAGCACCCCGTAGCGGTCGCAGATCTCGCGGATACGCGCGAGATAGCCGGGCACCGGCGGCACCGCGCCGGCGGTCGCGCCGACCACCGGCTCGCACAGGAACCCGCAGACGGTGTCCGGGCCGAGCTCGAGCAGCTTCGCCTCCAACTCGTCGGCCACGCGGCGTCCGTAGGCTTCCTCGGTCTCGTCGTCGCGCTGGTCGCGGTAGGCGAAGCACGGCGCGATGTGGTGCCCCTCGATCAACAGCGGCGCGTACTGCTCACGACGCCACATGTTGCCGCCGACGGAGAGCGCGCCGAGGGTGTTGCCGTGGTAGCTCTGACGGCGGGCGATGAAGCGCCGACGCTGTGGCTCGCCGTTCTCGACGTGGTACTGGCGGGCGATCTTCAAGCACGCCTCGATGGCCTCCGAGCCGCCGGAGACGAAGAACACGTACCCGAGGTCGCCTGGCGCCTGGTCGATCAGGAAGTCCGCGAGCGCCTCGGCCGGCTCGGTGGTGAAGAACCCCGAATGGGCGTAGGCGAGACGGTCGACCTGATCCTTGATCGCCTGCACCACCGCGGGGTGGGAGTGCCCGAGGCAGGACACTGCCGCGCCGCCGGAGGCATCGAGATAACGACGCCCGTCCCGATCGATGATGTAGGGGCCGTCGCCGCGCGCCGCGACCGGCGGCACGGCACCGAGCTGGCGGTGCATGATGCGTGACATCGGGGTCTCCGAGTGGATGTCGGGTAGGAGCGCGCGAGCGTAGCACGGCGCCACGCGGCCGGAGCTCGATTGCCGGTCGGTACTGGCACCGCCCGCCGTCGGAGTCAGTCCCCGGCTATCTCGAAGGGGCCGTCTCCAATCCGTGACCCAACCCGCGGGCACGGAACTCCGCCGCCGCACCCTCGTGCACCGGCGCGGCGAGCGCGTCTCTCGCCATCGTCGCCGGCTCCAGGCCCGCGAACGCCGGGTGGAGCACGCGGATGTCGTCGATGCCGTCGAGCACCGAGCGCACGATCGCCCGGGCGGTGGCTGCCGGCATCTCGGCGGTGGCGACGAGGATGGCCCCGACGCCGAAGGTCGGCACGGCCCGCGGGCTCGCGCGGTACATCCCGCCGGGAATGACCGCATGGCGATAGTAGGGTTGGTCGCGCACCAACGCGTCGATGGCGGGGCCGCTGACCTCGACGATGACGCTGTCGCAGGAGGTCGTCGCCTCCTTGATCGACCCGTTGGGGTGGCCGACGGTGAAGACGATGGCGTCGATGCGGCCGTCGCAGAGCGCGTGCGCCTGCTCCTGCGACGCGAGCTCGGTGGCGAGCGCGAAATCCGCCGCGGTCCAGCCCAGCGCCTGCATCACCACCTCCATGGTGGCGCGCTGTCCGGAGCCCGGATTGCCGAGGTTGACCCGCTTGCCGCGGAGATCCCTGACATGCCGGATCCCCGCATCGGCCCGTGCGACCACCGTGAACGGCTCCGGATGCATCGCGAGCAGTGCCCGCAGCGCGGGATTCGGGCCGCGTGTGGCGAACGGCCCGGAACCGACGTAGGCGTGGTGCAGGAGGTCCGACTGCACCACCGCCACCTCGAGCGTCCCGCGCTCCAGCCGCGCCAGGTTGTCCAGGGAGCCACCGGTCGTCTGCACCGTGCAACGCACGTCGTGACGCTGGTGGTGACGGTTGACCATGCGGCAGACCGCGCCGCCGGCCGGGTAGTAGACCCCGGTAATCCCGGCAGTGCCGATGGTCACCAGGGATTCAGCCCCGACCACCGCGGCCGCTACCAACAGGCACGCCGCGACGAGGCTGGCCACCAGGGGCGGCGGGCGCGCGCGATCGCGCTCCGCCCGGGCCCGGGCCACGGTGGTGGACGATGGCTCTGTGGTGCGCCGCCGCATGGCGCCGCGATTGTTGCCGATGGGCCGGCGCGAGACAAATGGTCGCGCCGGTGGCGGGTGCGCCCGCCGGGGTGCCCGGGCCGGGTGCGGCACCCGTCGTCTAAGCTTGTCTCGATACGCGCCGGTGCTGGAGGACTTGACGATGCGCGACGCAGGGTTGCAGGTGGCGAGCTCGGATCTCGTCGACAAGGTGGTGGCGATGGTCCGCGACCGGCTGCCGGATGCGCAGGCGGAGCTCGTCGAGGCCTTCGTTCGCCAGTTCTATCGCGGCGTCGCTCGCGACGACCTCGAGGACCGCGCGGTCGAGGATCTCTACGGCGCGGCGGTCGCCCACTGGTCGTTCGCCAAACGTCGCACCCGCGGCGAGCCGAAGCTGCGGGTCTACAACCCGCACCTCCAGCAGCACGGCTGGCAGTCCACCCACACCGTGCTCGAGGTGGTCTCCGACGACATGCCGTTCCTGGTCGACTCGGTGCGCATGGCGCTCAACACCCGCGGCCTCACCGTGCACCTCGTCATCCACCCGGTGATGAAGCTGCAGCGCGATGCCGACGGGCGGTTGACCGGCGTCCGGGCCCACGACGCGGGCGGCGAGGGCGCGGTGGAGGCGGCGGACAGTTACCGCGCCGAGGCGGTGATGCATTTCGAGATCGACCGCCAGACCGAGCCCGCGCTGCACGAGAGCCTGGTCGCGGGCATCACGGACGTCCTCGCCGACGTGCGCGCCGCGGTGGAGGACTGGCGCGCGATGCGTGGGCGACTGGACGCATGCCGGGCCGAGCTCGAGGCGACGCCACCACCGCTGCCGGCGACCGAGCTCGCCGAAGGGCAGGCCTTCCTCGAGTGGGTCGACGACAATCACTTCACGTTCCTCGGATATCGCTGCTACGACCTGATCGGCGAGCCCGGCGGTGAGCAGCTTCGCACCGTCGGCGGCAGTGGGCTCGGACTGCTGCGCGACGACGGCGAGTCGCGCGTCTCGGAGAGCTTCGCCGCGCTGCCGCCATCGGTGCGCGCGATGGTCCACGAGCCGACCCTGCTCATCGTCTCCAAGGCCAACCGCCGCTCCACCGTCCACCGCCCGAGCTACATGGACTACATCGGGGTCAAGCGCTTCGATGCCGAGGGCAGGGTGATCGGCGAGCACCGCTTCTTCGGCCTCTACACCTCCGGCGCCTACGTGCGTGTCCCGCGCGACATCCCGATGCTGCGCGAGAAGGTGGCGCGGGTCATCGCGCAGGCCGGATACCCACCGAACAGCCATGCCTCGAAGGCGCTGCTGAACATCCTCGAGACCTTCCCGCGGGACCTGTTGTTCCAGATCGCGGAGGACGAGCTGTTCACCACCGCGGTCGGCATCCTGCATCTCCAGGAACGCCAGCGGATTCGGCTGTTCCTGCACCGCGACCGGCACGGGAGCTTCGCCCACTGCCTGGTGTTCGTCCCGCGCGAGCACTTCAACACCCAGGCGAGGCTCACGATGCAGGACATCCTCAGCGATGCCCTGGCATCCGAGGACTGCGACTTCACCGTGAGCCTCAGCGAGTCGGTGCTCGCCCGCCTGTACTTCGTGTTCCGGCTCCCGGCCGGCGCGAGCGTCGAGCTCGATCTGCGCGAGCTCGAGACCCGGCTTCGCGACGTCACCCGCACCTGGGGCGACGAGCTGGCCGCGGCGCTCGTCGAGCAGCTCGGCGAGGAGGAGGGCAATCGACTTCACGGGCGCTACCGTGACGCCTTCCGCGCCGACTATCGCGAGGCCTACTCGGCGCGGGTCGCGGTCCACGACATCGAGAAGATGGAGTCGCTCGCCGCCGACGGCGACGGGCTGGCGATGCACCTGTTCCGCCCGCTGGAGGCGGAGGACGACGTGGTGCGGTTCAAGCTGTTCCACGTCGGGCGGCCGATCCCGCTCTGCGACGCGCTGCCGATGCTCGAGCACATGGGACTGCGCGTCGAGGAGGAGCGCCCGGCAAGGGTCAAGCGCGGTGGCTCGGCCCGGGTCTGGATCCACGACTTCGGACTGCGCGTCCCGGCGGTGCGCGACCTCGACGTCGAGCGGGTCCGCGACAAGTTCCAGGAAGCCTTCGCGCGCGTGTGGCGTGGCGAGGTCGAGAACGACGGCTTCAATCGCCTGGTGCTCGAGGCCGGTCTGCACTGGCGCGAGGTGGTGGTGCTGCGCGCCTACTGCAAGTACCTGCGCCAGGCCCAGGTCGCCTTCAGTCAGGACTACATGGAGCAGGTCCTGGCGCGCAACGCGGGCGTCGCGGCGCGGCTGATCGAGCTGTTCCACGTCCGTCTCGACCCGGCTCGCGCCGACGACCGCGAGGCCTCGGCGGCCGCCGTCGCCGAGGCGATTCTGTCCGCCCTCGACGCGGTGGCGAATCTCGACGAGGACCGCATCCTGCGCAGCTTCCTCGGTCTGGTGCAGGCGACGTTGCGCACGAACTTCTACCAACGTCAGCCCGACGGCGAGCCGAAGAGCTATGTCTCGTTCAAGCTCGACCCGGCGCGGGTCGCCGACCTGCCCGAGCCACGGCCGATGTACGAGATCTTCGTCTACTCGCCGCGGGTCGAGGGCGTGCACCTGCGCGGCGGCCCGGTCGCGCGTGGAGGTATCCGCTGGTCGGACCGGCGCGAGGACTTCCGCACCGAGGTTCTCGGCCTGGTCAAGGCACAGATGGTGAAGAATGCGGTCATCGTGCCGGTCGGCTCGAAGGGCGGCTTCTTCCCCAAGCGGATGCCGGTCGGGGCCGACCGCGAGACGGTTCTGGCCGAGGGCCAGGCCTGCTATCGCATCTTCATCCGCGGCCTGCTCGACGTCACCGACAACCTGGCCGGGCGCGAGGTCGTGCCACCGCCCGACGTGGTGCGCCACGACGGCGACGACCCCTACCTGGTGGTCGCCGCGGACAAGGGCACCGCGACGTTCTCCGACATCGCCAACGCGGTGGCGGCGGAGTACGGGTTCTGGCTCGGCGACGCCTTCGCCTCGGGTGGCTCACAGGGCTACGACCACAAGGGCATGGGGATCACCGCCCGTGGCGGCTGGGAGTCGGTCAAGCGCCACTTCCGTGCCCTCGGCCTGGACGTGCAAGCGGACGACTTCACGGTGGTCGGCGTCGGCGACATGTCCGGCGACGTGTTCGGCAACGGCATGCTGCTGTCGGAGCACATCCGGCTGGTCGGCGCCTTCAACCACCTGCACGTGTTCCTCGACCCGAACCCCGATCCGGCGGCCAGCTTCCGCGAGCGCGCGCGTCTGTTCGCGCTGCCACGCTCGAGCTGGGACGACTACGACCGCAGCCTCCTTTCCGAGGGGGGCGGGGTCTTTCCCCGCAGCGCGAAGTCGATTCCGTTGAGCCCCGAGGTGCAGGCGCTGCTCGGCGTGGAGGCGGAGCGGCTGACCCCGAACGAGGTCATCCGCGCACTGCTGCGCTCCGAGGTGGACCTGCTGTGGAACGGCGGCATCGGGACCTACGTCAAGTCGACCGGTGAGACCCACGACGCGGTGGGCGACCGTGCCAACGACGCGGTGCGGGTCGACGGCGCGGATCTGCGCTGCCGGGTGGTCGGCGAGGGCGGCAACCTCGGCTTCACCCAGCTCGGGCGGATCGAGCTCGCGCTGCGCGGTGGGCGGATCAACACCGATGCCATCGACAACTCCGGTGGCGTCGACTGCTCCGATCACGAGGTCAACATCAAGGTTCTCCTCGACGCCATCGTCGACGCTGGTGACATGACCACCAAGCAGCGCAACGAGCTGCTGGCGGAGATGACCGACGACGTGGCCGAGCTGGTGCTGCGCAACAACTACCAGCAGACCCAGGCGCTGGAGGTGGCGGGGTACCAGGCGCCGCGCATGCTCGAGGTGCACACGCGGCTGACCAAGTGGCTCGAGCGCGAGGCGGGGCTGCGCCGCCGCATCGAGCGGCTGCCGGGGCCGGAGGAGCTCGAGCGGCGCCAGACCGCCGGCCGCGGCCTGACCGCCCCGGAGCTCTCGGTGCTGATGGCCTACGTGAAGATCGACCTCTACCAGCGCCTCCTCGGCTCGGACCTGTCGGCCGATGCCAACGTGCTGGGCGAGCTGGAGGCCTACTTCCCGGCCGCGCTGCGCGAGCGCTTCGGCCCGTCGATCCGAGGCCACCGGTTGTCACGCGAGATCGTGAGCACGGTGGTCGCCAACGAGATCGTCAACCGCGAGGGGATCACCTTCGTCTTCAGGATGATGGAGGAGACGGGTGCCTCCGCCGCCGAGGTCGCCGCCGCCTATCTCGCCGCGCGCGACAGCTATGAGATGAGCGCGACCTGGCAGGCGATCGAGGCGCTCGACAACGTGGTCGATGCCGAGCTGCAGGTGGAGCTGCTGCTGGAGGCGCGCAAGCTGACCGAGCGTGCGACCCGCTGGCTGTTGCGCAATGCCGACCGACCGATCGATGTCGGCGAGGTCGCGTCGCGCTATCGCGAGGGCGTGCGCCGCCTGTCCGCCGGCCTGCTGGACGTCCTCGACGCCGACAGCGCGAGCCGTGTGCGGGAGCGCCTCGACCACTATGTCGAGCGTGGCGTTCCCGAGGTTCTCGGCGCCCGGCTCGCCGGCGCCGACGACCTGTTCTCGGCACTCGACCTGGTCGAGGTGGCCCGGGCCGCGCAGGGTGACATCACCGACGCCGCTCGGACCTATTTCGAGCTCGGGGCACGGCTCGACCTCCACTGGCTACGGGACCGGGCGGTCGCGTTGCCGCGCGACAACCGGTGGCAGGCGCTGGCGCGCGCGTCGCTGCGCGAGGACATCTATGCCCAGCAGACCCTGATCACCCGCGACGTGCTCGGCCTGGGCAGCGGCACCGAGGCGGTCGAGGCCTGGATGGAGGTGGAGGAGCTCGCGGTCGCTCGCTGTCGCCAGATCATGGCCGACCTGCGCTCGGGCGGCACGCCGGACTTCAGCATGCTATCGGTGGCGATGCGCGAGATCCGTGCCCTGCGCCGCCCGCTGGCCCCGGCCGCCACCGCCACCGCCCCGGCCCGCCGCCGAGCGCGCCGCACCCCCAAGGCCCAGGCGGATGCCGCCCAGTAGGAGGCATGCGGGCCACCTAAGGCCGTAGCCTGAACGGAGCGTCAGCGCAGTCCGGGAAGCCGCGCGGAGCGCGGCCGGGTTGGCGCGACGCCTCCCCGGGTTGCGCTTCGCTCCACCCGGGCTACGCGGCCCACGGCCGTAGCCTGGACGAAGCGTCAGCGCAGTCCGGGAAGCCGCGCGAAGCGCGGCCGGGTTGGCGCGACGTTCCCCGGGTTGCGCTTCGCTCCACCCGGGCTACGCGGCCCACGGCCGTAGCCTGGACGAAGCGTCAGCGCAGTCCGGGAAGCCGCGCGAAGCGCGGCCGGGTTGGCGCGACGTTCCCCGGGTTGCGCTTCGCTCCACCCGGGCTACGCGGCCCACGGCCGTAGCCTGGACGGAGCGTCAGCGCAGTCCGGGGAGAGGAGGAGCCCTTACAGGTTGCGCAGCAGCTCGTTGATGCCGACCTTGGCGCGGGTGCGCTCGTCGACCCGCTTCACGATCACCGCGCAGTACAGGCTGTACTTGCCGTCCTTCGACGGCAGGTTGCCCGAGACCACCACCGAGCCGGCGGGGATCCGGCCGTAGCTGACGGTGTCGGTCTCGCGGTCGTAGATGCGGGTGCTCTGCCCGATGTACACGCCCATCGAGATCACCGAGCCGCGCTCGACGATCACGCCCTCGACGATCTCGGAGCGCGCGCCGATGAAGCAGTCGTCCTCGATGATGGTGGGCGCGGCCTGGATCGGCTCCAGCACGCCGCCGATGCCGACGCCCCCCGACAGATGCACGTTCTTGCCGATCTGGGCGCACGAGCCCACCGTCGCCCAGGTGTCGACCATGGTGCCGCTGTCGACGTAGGCGCCGATGTTCACGTAGCTCGGCATCAGCACCACACCCGGCGCCATGTAGGAGCCGCGCCGGGCCATCGCCGGCGGTACCACGCGCACGCCGCCGGCGCGCAGCTCGTTGTCGCCGCTCGCGCCGAACTTGCTGGGCACCTTGTCGAAGAAGCGGGTGAAGCCGCCCTCGATCATGTGGCTGTCGGCGACCGAGAACGAGAGCAGCACCGCCTTCTTGACCCACTCGTTCACGACCCAGGCGCCATCGCGCTTCTCGGCGACGCGGATCTCGCCCCGGTCGAGCAGGTCGATGGTGCGGTCGACCGCCGCCTTCACGTCCGGGTCGGGGTTGCGCGGCGAGATCGTGGCGCGGCGCTCGAACGCCTGCTCGATGACTTGCTCGAGGTCGGTCACTGCGGGTCTCCTGTCTCCGTGGGGCGCGGAAGTTTCGCCGATTCGGGGCCGACGCGCACCTCGCTCGACTCTGGCGCGGCCGATCGCGCGCGCTGACGGGCCAGCGCCCAGGCGACGTGCTCGCGAACCATCGCCGAGTGGTGGTCCGCCCGTGCCGCGAGCGCCTCGCGGGCGGCCGTCGACGGCGGCGCATTGCCGAGCGCCACCGCGACGTTACGCAGCCAACCGGTGTGTCCGACCCGGCGCAGCGCGCTACCGCGGGTGCGAGCGTCGAACTCCGCCTCGTCCCAGGCCATGAGGTCGGTCAGCGCCGGGGCGTCGAGCCCGCCGCGGGGCGCGAGGTCCGGCAGCCGCGCCGAGCGTGCGAAGCGATTCCAGGGACAGACGAGCTGGCAGTCGTCGCAGCCGAAGATCCGGTTGCCGATGGACGCGCGCAGCTCCACCGGGATCGCGCCGCGCAGCTCGATGGTCAGATAGGAGATGCAGCGGCGGGCGTCGAGCTGGTAGGGGGCGACGATGGCGCCGGTCGGGCAGGCGTCGATGCAGGCGCGGCAGCGCCCGCAGTGGTCCTGCGCATGGGGCGGGTCGGCCGGCAGGGCGAGATCGGTGTACAGCTCGCCGAGGAAGAACCACGAGCCGCTCCGCGCGTCGATCAGATTGGTGTGCTTGCCGACCCAGCCGAGCCCGGCATTGCGGGCGAGCGGCTTCTCCAGCACCGGCGCGCTGTCGGTGAACGCCCGGTAGCCGAATGGGCCGACCGCGGCCTCGATGCGGTCGGCGAGTCGCTGGAGCCGCCCCCGCAGCACCTTGTGATAGTCGCGCCCGAGGGCGTAGCGGGCGATGTAGCCACGCTCGGGATCGCCGAGCACCGACCACGGCGCGGCGGCCGACTCGGGCCAGTACTGGACGCGCACGCTGATCACGCTGACCGTCCCCGGCACCAGCTCGGCCGGGCGCGAGCGGCGCACGCCGTGGCGTGCCATGTAGTCCATCTCGCCGTGGTGATCGGCCGCCAGCCAGGCGAGGAGGCGGCGCTCGTCGTCGGCGAGCTCGCAGCCGGTGATCCCGACGCCGTCGAAACCCAGCTCGTCGGCCCAGTCGCGGATGTCGCGGACGAGCCGCTCCGGTTCGATGCGCGGGGCGCAGGCCATGGCTCGGCGGGGCTCGCGTCGGTGTTGCCTGGGGGGCGATTCCGGTATCCTACCCGGCTCGACACCACCACCGATCCCGGGGCCCTCGATGGAAGCCTTTACCAAGCTGACCGCGCTCGTCGGGCCGCTCGACCGCGCCAATGTCGACACCGACGCGATCATCCCGAAGCAGTTCCTGACCTCGATCGAGCGCACCGGGTACGGGGACAACCTGTTCGACCCCTGGCGGTACCTCGATACCGGTTACCCGGGGCAGGACTGCAGCCAGCGGCCGGTCAACCCGAAGTTCTTCCTCAATCAGAACCGCTTCAAGGGCGCCAAGATCCTGCTCGCCCGGCGCAACTTCGGCTGTGGCTCGAGTCGCGAGCACGCGCCGTGGGCGCTGCTCGACTACGGCTTCCGCGCCCTCATCGCGCCGAGCTATGCGGACATCTTCTACAACAACTGCTTCAAGAACGGCATCTTGCCGGTGGTGCTCTCCGAGGAGCAGGTCGACGCGCTGTTCCGGCTGGTCGAGGAGCGCCCCGGCCTCGAGATCACGATTGACCTCGAGACGCAGA
Organism: Ectothiorhodospiraceae bacterium; assembly: GCA_024234875.1. Taxonomy (GTDB): domain Bacteria; phylum Pseudomonadota; class Gammaproteobacteria; order HK1; family HK1; genus JACKNM01. The sequence continues at coordinate 31,456 of JACKNM010000017.1, forward strand.
CGGTCAGCGTCCCGGACGGCCCGAGCTACCACTTCGAGGTCGACGCATTCCGCAAGCGGAACCTGCTCGAGGGGCTGGACGACATCGGCCTCACGCTGCAGCACGCCGAGGAGATCCGTGGTTACGAGGCGCGCCGCCGCGAGCAGGCGCCGTGGCTGTTCGGCGGCTGAGGGGGCGAGTGGTGGGCGCGAAGATCCTGATCCTGCCGGGCGACGGCATCGGCTCCGAGATCATGGCCGAGGCGGTGGCGCTGCTCGAGGCGCTGCGTGCCGCCGGTGACCTCGACGTCGAGCTGGAGACGGCGGCCATCGGCGGTGCCGCCATCGACGCCACCGGCCAGCCCTTGCCCGAGGCAACCCTGGCCCTGGCGCGCGAGGCCGATGCCATCCTGCTCGGCGCCGTCGGCGGCCCGAGGTGGGACAAGATCGAGCGCGACCTGCGCCCGGAGCGTGGCCTGCTCCGGCTGCGCTCGGCGCTCGGCGTGTTCGCCAACCTGCGCCCGGCGGTGATGTACCCGCAGCTCGTGTCGGCGTCCTCGCTCAAGCCCGACGTGGTCTCCGGGCTCGACGTCCTCATCGTCCGTGAGCTCACCGGTGGCATCTACTTCGGTCAGCCGCGCGGCATCCGCACCAGGGCGGGGACCAACGAGCGCGAGGGATTCAACACCCTCGTCTACTCGGAGTCCGAGATCGAGCGTATCTGCCGCGTCGGCTTCGACCTCGCCCGCAAGCGCGGGCGGCGCCTGTGCTCGGTCGACAAGGCCAACGTGCTCGAGACCAGCGAGCTGTGGCGCGAGGTCGCCGAGCGCGTGTCGGCCGACTACGCGGACGTCGAGCTCTCGCACATGTACGTCGACAACGCGGCGATGCAGCTCGTGCGTAGCCCGAAGCAGTTCGACGTCATGGTGACCACCAACATGTTCGGCGACATCCTGTCCGATCTGGCGTCGATGCTCACCGGCTCGATCGGGATGCTGCCGTCGGCCTCCATGGATGCGGCCGGCAAGGGCCTCTACGAGCCGATCCACGGTGCGGCGCCGGACATCGCCGGCAAGGGAGTGGCCAATCCGTTGGCGACCATCCTGTCCGCCGCCATGCTGCTGCGATACACCCTCGGGCGCGGCGAGCTGGCGGACCGCATCGAGGCGGCGGTCGGACGGGTTCTGGACCAGGGGCTGCGCACCGCGGACATCCAGTCTCCGGGCACGCGCGTGGTCGGCACCCGCGAGATGGGGCAGGCGGTCATCGACGCGCTCTGACTGCCGCATCGCGCGCGCGCGCCGGTGACGCCGGGCTAAACGATTCCGCCCTCGCGTCGATATCGATCGTCACCGCGGCTCGCACCGCGTCCTGCCGGCAGTGCCCGCGCGGTGACCGTCGGCGCGTCGCTCGGCTGCCAGGCATCGATCCCGTGACCGGGGCTTCGAACGACCGCGACCGCCGGGCGAGGCGACGCCATCCCGAGTATCGATTTAACGTAGATTCTCGGAATGGTTGTAAAAGAGTATCTGTCAGCTATAGTTATCGACCATTCATAAAGAACATTCTAAGAGCTTGTTCACAATGCCCCGCCGCAACGCTGACGTTCCCGGTGGCGAACGCCGGCGTACGCCGTCGACCAGGGCGCGAGACGGCGCAATGTGTCGCCGTGGGCGCGCGAGGCTCGAGTCGGTGACCGGCACTCGGTGCGACGATGGGCGTGCGACCTCACGGTCGACCGTCGGCGGACTCGAACCCGAGGCGTCGCGGTAGGTGCGGTCGACGGTGCACAGGCTCTCGAGATCTCGATTGGAACCGCAGGGACAGCCGGGCGCGCACTCGAGGTGCGATACGGGGGAGTCGGGTCGCGGTCGCGGCACCGGCGTTCGCGTGCGCGCCATCCGGCACTCTGGGCCCGTGGACTCGGGGAGCTCGTCATGATGCGCAAAGCCGCCCTCACCCTGGCCATCCTGTCGGCGCTGTCGCCAGGGGGAGTCGCGGCGCTCGGCCTCGGACCGATCGAGGTCAGCTCCGCTCTCAACGAGCCGCTGCAGGCACGAATCGCCCTGCGGTCGCTCCAGCCCGGTGACGTCACTGGCATGGCGGTCACCCTCGGCACGGCTGACCAGTTCGCCCGCGCGGGGGTCGAGCGGCCGTTCCTGCTGTCGTCGCTGAAGTTCGACGTGGTGGCCGACCGCAATGGTCGCGAGCACATTCGGGTCAGCAGCCCGGCGCCCATCAACGAGCCGTTCCTGAACTTCCTGATCGAGGTCAACTGGCCCCGTGGTCGGGTGGTCAGGGAGTACACGGTGCTCCTCGACCCGCCGGTCTACGGCGCCGCGATCACCGCCACCGCGCGCGAGACGGTGCGCACCGTCGACGCCTTGCCGTCGGCGCCCGATGCGCCGGCCGCCAGCGTCGCGCCGGCTGCTCCCGCGCCGCGAGCGGGTGCCGGTGGGCGGGCGCCGATGGTGTCGACCTACACCCCCGGCGGCAGCTACGGCCCGACCACCAGCAGCGACACTCTGTGGTCGCTGGCGGAGCGCTTCCGCCCCGATGCAGGTGTCAGCGTCCAGAGCATGATGCTCGCCCTGTTGCGAGCCAATCCGGACGCGTTCGCGATCGCCAACGTCAACGCGTTGCGCGAGGGAGTCGTCCTGCGCCTCCCCGCGGAGTCGGAGATCCGCGCCGTCGACCGCGCCTCGGCACTGGCCGAGGTGGAGCGACAGCACGCGGCCTGGGAGGAGTACCGGCGCAATCTCGGGCTCGGCGCGCCGCCGGCTCCGAGCCCCGCGGCGCCGGCCGCCGAATCGGCCCCGGCCGCCGCGCCGCCCGCGGGTGGCGCGAGGACCGCCGGTGAGGTCGCGCCGCAGTCCGGCGCGCGAGCGGCGGCCAGCGGTGCTGCCGCCACCGCGGACGGGCAGCTCAAGCTGGTGGGCAGCGGCGGTACCGACGGGGGTGCCCCGGGTGGCGCCGCGCAGCCCGACGTCACGGCGCTGCGCAACGAGCTCAGCCTCGCCCTGGAAGATGCGGACACCCGCCGCCGGGAGAACGAGGAGCTGTCCTCGCGCCTGTCCGAGGCGGAGCGGATCATCGGTGACCTCCAGCGTCTGATCGAGCTCAAGAACGACGAGATCGCGGCGCTCCAGGACCAGCTCGCCAAGGGCGCGGAGGCGATGCCGGCTCCGGCGCCGAGCGGGACCGCGCCGGCGATGCCGAGCGAGATGCCGAAGCTGGAGTTGCCCAAGGCCGAGGCCCCCGAGCCCTCGACCCTCCAGCTGCCGCAGCCGGAGGCGTCCGCGCCTCAGGCGCAACAGCCGGAGCCCGCGAAGGTCGAGCCGCCGAAGCCGGAGGCCCCGAAGCCGGAGGCGGCGAAGGTCGAGCCGCCGAAGCCGGTGCCGATGGCGCCACCGCCGAAGCCGCCGTCGTTCCTCGAGACCCTCGAGGACATGATCGGCGTGAATCCGCTGGTGGCCGGCGGGGGATTGCTCGGCGCCATGCTCGCCCTGATCGGCGGTCTCGCGGTCTGGCGCCGTCGTCGCGGGTCGAGCGAGGAGGTCGCCGAGGAGTCGGAGGCCACCTTCGACGCGACGCCGGCGGCGGCTGCGGCCGGGGCCGCGACTGCGGTGGCGGCCACGGCCGCAGCCGCTACCGACGACGAGCCGACGGTCGAGGTGTCGCGAGTCGCCGGCGAGGTCGACAACGAGTCGACGCTGGTCAGCGAGGCGGCAGACACCGGCCGCGAGGAGCCTGAGGACGACCCGCTGGCGGAGGTGAACGTCTACCTCGCCTACGAGCGGTACCAGCAGGCCGAGGACCTGATTCGCAACGCCATCGAGCGCTACCCCGACCGCCCCGAGTACCGCCTGCGGCTGCTCGAGGTGTACCACGCGTCGCGCAACCTGTCGGGCTTCGAGGTCGCGGCCAAGGAGCTCGAGGACGTGGTCGGGCCGGACCACGAGCACATGGACCAGGCGCGCGCGTGGTGGGACGAGATGAGCACCGGGCGCAGCCTGTTCGCCGGTCTCGCCGGTGCCGCTGCGGCGGGCGCCGCGGCGGCCGGTCTCGCCGCCGCCGCCGACGGCCCGTCGACGGTGGAAGGCACATCCGTCGACTTCGACCTCGGGTTCGAGTCGGGTGGCGAGGGTGACGAGGGAACGGGAGCCCAGAGCGGGGTCGATTTCGACCTCAGCCTCGACGCCGGTGAGGCGGCAACGGGTAGCAGCGGCCTCGACTTCGACCTCGGGTCGATCGACGAGGGCGCGGAGGTGCCCGACGCCACCGGCACGCTGGACTTCGACCTGAGCTCGCTCGGGGAGACCGAGCGCCCCGGTGGGGCCAGTGACGACGCGGGGCTCGACTTCGACCTCGGCGAGGCGGTAACCCGCCCGGCCGACGCCGACGAGGGCGGCGTTGCCAGCAGCTCGTTCATCGAGCGCGCGGCCGAAGCCGGGGTGAGCAGCGTCGACCTCGACCTGGCGTCGCTGGACACCGCGGGTCAGGTGGTCGGCGGCGACAGCGACCTGGAGTTCGATCTCGGGGCGCTCGGCGAGGGTGCAGTCGGAGACGACGACACGGCGCTCTCCACGCTCGAGGGCGCGAGGTCGCCGCTGCTGGATGGTGAGAGCGCCGGCACCGACGAGGAGAGCCTCGACTTCGACCTCGGCGACACTGCGCCGCTCGAGGACGAGCCGGCGGCCGACGCGGCGTCGGGCGTCGACTTCGACCTCGGCGAGGCGTTGGAGTCGACCGCCGGCGAATCGTCCGGGCTCGACTTCGACCTCGGTGACACGACGCCGTTCGACGAGGAGACTGCGGCGCCCGGCGCGGCCTCCGGGGTCGACTTCGACCTCGGCGAGGCGGTGGACGCCACCGCCGGCGAGTCGTCGGGCCTCGACTTCGATCTCGGCGATACCGCGCCGCTCGAGGAGGAGTCACCGGCCGGTGCCGGCTCGGGGCTCGACTTCGACCTCGGCGAGGCCGCCGCGGAGGCCGAGGAGGCCGCAGCGGCCGGATCCGGGCTCGACTTCGACCTCTCCGACACCACCGCGTTCACGGTCGACGACGCCGCGCGGGGTGGCGAGGCCGCGGAGTCCGACACCGGGCTCGACTTCGACCTCGGTGATGCCGAGGAGACCGCCGCGAGCCCGGGAGAGTCCCTCGACTTCTCGCTCGACCTCGACATGGACACGCCGGAGACGACCTCGGAGGCGGGCGCGGCCGGGGAGGACGACGGTGGACTGGACCTCGACCTGGTCCTCGGCGACGAGCAGGGCGGCGAGGGCGGGGTCGACTTCGAGCTCGACGGCTCGAGCGAGTCCGACCAGTCGAGCAGTGCGCTCGACCTCGACCTGTCCGGGCTGGACGAGGGCGAGCCGCCGGAGGAGGCGTTCGACACCGTCAAGCTGGCGGCTGACGATCCCTCGGCCTCGGACGACCTCGGTCTCTCCGACGAGCTCGGCATCGACACCGAGTTCCGGGACATCTTCGCCGATGCGGACGCCGGTGAGGGCGAGGCGGACGCGGGTGAGCTCGATCTCGACCTCAGCGCCTTCGACGAGGGCGGCGAGGAGACGCCGACGGAAGGGCCGAGCTACGAGACCACGCAGTACATGCTGCGCGATGTCCCGGGCACCGGCTCCCCGGGCGAGTCGGAGGACGAGGAGCATCGCACCCTCGTGCTCGGCCGCGGCGCCGGGACCGAGATCGACGAGGTGCAGACCAAGCTCGACCTCGCCCAGGCCTACATCGACATGGAAGACAACGAGAGCGCCCGCGGCGTCCTCGGCGAGGTGATGGCCGAGGGCAACGACGAGCAGAAGGAGCAGGCCAAGTCGCTGCTCGCCCAGCTCACCTGACGCCGGCTGGCCGTCGGCGGGGAGCCGCGGTGCTCCTGCCGTCCGCCGCCCCGGCGTCGCGCGTGGGGGGACGGCCCGAGCGGGCGCGGCTCGCGTTTCCATGACCCGAATCGCCCTCGGCGTCGAGTACGACGGCGCCGGCTTTCTCGGCTGGGAGCGTCAGCGCGAGGGACGCACCGTCCAGGAGACCCTGGAGGAGGCGCTCGCGGTCATCGCCGGCGGGCCTGTGCGCACCATCTGCGCCGGGCGGACCGACACCGCGGTGCACGCGCTCGACCAGGTCGTCCATCTGGATTGCGCCGCCGAGCGCCCCGACTCTGCCTGGCTGCGGGGCGTGAACGCGCGCCTGCCCGGAGACGTCGCGGTGCGGTGGGTGGCGCGGCCGGGTGACGCGTTCCACGCCCGATTCTCGGCCACGCGTCGGCACTACCGTTACCTGATCCACAACGTCCCCGAGCGTAGTGCGCTGCTGCGCGGGCGTTACGCCTGGTACTTCCGCCCGCTCGACGTCGAGGCGATGGCGCATGCCGCGGCGGTGCTCGAGGGCGAGCACGACTTCTCCAGCTTTCGTGGCTCCGGTTGTCAGGCCCGCCACCCGCGGCGGCGGCTGCACTGGATTCGGCTGGCGCGCCACGGCGACGTGGTGACGCTCGACGTCTGCGCCAACGCCTTTCTCAAGCACATGGTCCGCAACATCGTCGGCAGCCTGCTCGAGGTCGGCTGGGGGCGCCGCGAGCCGTCGTGGGTCGGGCGAGTGCTGGCGGCTCGCGACCGCCGAGTGGCGGGACCGACGGCGCTACCGCAAGGCCTCTACCTCGCCCGCATCGAGTACCCGCGGCATTTCGGCCTGCCGGAAGTACCGGCGCCACCTGTCCTCTGGTAACCTGGCCGGCTCCCGCGTCCCATCCATGGCCAAGGCGAGCTGCGTGCATGATCGAGCCTCACCCGCAAACGGTCGGAGCGCCTGCGACCCGGGTGCGGGTGAAGATCTGTGGCATCACCCGCCGCGAGGACGCGCTCGCCGCCGCGGCGGCCGGCGCGGACGCCATCGGGCTCGTCTTCTGGCCGCGGAGCCGTCGCTTCGTGACGCCCGACGTGGCGGCGGGAATCGTCGCCGTGCTGCCGCCGCTGGTGAGCGCGGTCGGCGTCTTCGTCGATCCGGACGACCGGACACTCGACGAGGTCCTGTCGAGCGTTCCACTCGACGTGCTGCAGTTCCACGGTGACGAGACGCCGCATCGCTGTCGCGCGGTCGGGCGTCGTTACGTCAAGGCGGTCCGAGTGCGCGACGGGAGCGAGATCGAGCCGGCGGCGCGTATCCACGCGCAGGCGAGCGCGCTCCTGCTCGACACCTACCGCGCCGGCTCGCCCGGAGGGACCGGCGAGACCTTCGACTGGTCGATGGTGCCGCACGGCGTGGGGTTGCCGTTGATCGTCGCCGGTGGGCTGCGGCCCGACAATGTGGGCGCCGCGGTGGCGGCGTTGCGTCCCCACGCGGTGGACGTGAGCGGGGGCGTCGAGAGCGCGCCCGGCGTCAAGGACGTGGGCAAGATCACGGAGTTCATGCGCGAGGTGCAGCGTGCCACGACTCGAGAACTCGCCGTCTGAGGAGCGCCTGATCGGGCGCTTCCCCGACGCCAGCGGCCACTTCGGCCGCTACGGTGGGCGCTTCGTCGCCGAGACCCTGATCGCGCCGCTCGACGAGCTGCGCGAGAGCTGGGAGCGTTATCGGGCGGATCCCGAGTTCCTCGCCGAGCTCGACGGCGAGCTGCGCCACTTCGTGGGCCGTCCGTCGCCGCTCTATCTCGCGGCCCGGTGGTCGGACCGCCTCGGCGGTGCGCGCATCTATCTCAAGCGCGAGGACCTCAATCACACCGGTGCCCACAAGGTGAACAACACCGTGGGCCAGGCGCTGCTCGCCAAGCGGATGGGCAAGACCCGCATCATCGCCGAGACCGGCGCCGGCCAGCATGGTGTCGCCACCGCCACGGTGGCGGCCCGCCTCGGGCTCGAATGCGTGGTGTACATGGGCGCCGAGGACGTTCGTCGCCAGGCACCCAATGTCTTCCGGATGAAGCTGCTCGGCGCGCAGGTGGTGCCGGTCGAGTCCGGCTCGAGGACGCTCAAGGACGCGCTGAACGAGGCGATGCGCGACTGGGTGACCCACGTCGACGACACCTACTACATCATCGGCACCGTGGCCGGCCCCCATCCCTACCCGACCATGGTGCGCGACTTCAACGCGGTGGTCGGTCGGGAGGCGCGCGAGCAGGTGCTGGCCCAGGCCGGGCGTCTTCCCGATGCGCTCGTCGCCTGTGTCGGCGGCGGCTCGAACGCGATCGGTCTGTTCCATGCCTTCCTCGACGATCCGGGCGTCGCGCTGGTCGGCGTCGAGGCCGGGGGCGACGGCGTGGAGACCGGCCGCCATGCGGCACCGCTCACCGCCGGCAGCCCGGGCGTCCTGCACGGCAACCGCACCTACCTGATGCAGGACGCCGACGGTCAGATCATCGAGACCCACTCGGTCTCCGCCGGGCTCGACTACCCCGGCGTCGGCCCCGAGCACTCCTGGCTCAAGGACATCGGGCGGGCGACCTACGTGACGGTGAACGACGACGCGGCACTCGCCGCCTTCCACGACCTCACCCGCACCGAGGGCATCATCCCCGCGCTCGAGTCGAGCCACGCGCTCGCCCACGCCGCCGAGATCGCGCCGGGCATGGCACGCGACGACATCCTGGTGGTGAATCTCTCCGGGCGCGGGGACAAGGACATCCAGACCGTGGCCGCCATCGAGGGGATCACGCTGTGAGCCGTCTCGCCGGACGATTCGCGGCGGTGCGCGCCGAGGGGCGCGCGGCGTTCGTGACCTTCATCACCGCCGGGGATCCCGACGCCGCCTGCAGCCTGGCCGCAATGCGCGCGCTGGTCGCGTCGGGCGCCGACGTCATCGAGCTCGGGGTGCCGTTCTCGGATCCGATGGCCGACGGGCCGGTGATCCAGCGTGCCTCCGAGCGCGCGCTGGCGGCGGGTGCGAGCATGGCCGGGGTGCTCGACCAGGTCCGGCGTTTCCGAGCCGAGGACGATGCCACCCCGATCGTGCTGATGGGCTATCTCAACCCGATCGAGCAGTACGGCCCGGCGCGGTTCGCGGCAGATGCCGCGGCGGCCGGCGTCGACGGGCTGATCACCGTCGATCTTCCCCCGGAGGAGGCGTCGGAGCTGGCCGACGCGGCGCGCGCCAACGGTATCGACCTCGTCTACCTGCTCGCCCCGACCACTGCACCCGACCGTATCGCCGACATCTGCCGCCAGGCCGGCGGATTCGTCTACTACGTGTCGCTCAAGGGGGTCACCGGCTCGGCCAGCATCGACGTCGAGGCGGTGGCGGCGAAGGTGCGCGAGATCCGAGGCCTGACCAGCCTGCCGGTCGGCGTGGGATTCGGAATCGGTGATGCCGAGTCTGCGGGGCGGGTGGCCGCGGTGGCCGACGCGGTGGTCGTCGGCACCGCGCTGGTCCGCCACTTCGAGGCCAACGCCGAGACGCCGGCACGGATCCCCGAGGCGATCGCCGCGCTGGCGGCCGACATGCGCCGCGCGATCGACGCCGCGGCACGGCGGCCATGAGCTGGTTCAAGAAGCTCATCCCGTCGCGAATCCGCACCGACGGGGGCCCGAAGCGCAATGTCCCCGAGGGCCTCTGGAGCAAGTGCCCATCGTGCGCCGCGGTCCTCTACCGGGCCGAGCTCGAGCGCAACTTCGACGTCTGCCCACGCTGCGCCCACCACATGCGCCAGCCGGCACGGCGGCGACTCGACAAGTTCCTCGACCCCGAGCCCCGGGTCGAGATCGGCGAGGACATCGAGCCGGTCGATTTCCTGAAGTTCCGCGGCGGCAAGCGTTACCGGGATCTCATCGTCCAGGAGCAGAAGGCGACCGGCGAGAAGGACGCGCTGGTCGTGCTGCGCGGTCAGGTCCACGGCATCGGCGTGGTCGCGGCGGCGTTCGAGTTCGGTTTCCGCGGTGGGTCGATGGGGTCGGTGGTCGGCGAGCGTTTCGTCCGCGGGGTGCACGCCGCGATCGAGCACGAGGTGCCACTGGTGTGCTTCAGCGCGAGCGGCGGCGCGCGGATGCAGGAAGGGCTGCAGTCGCTGCTGCAGATGGCCAAGACCAGCAGTGCCCTGGCCCAGCTCGCCGAGCGTCGGCTGCCGTTCGTCTCGGTGCTGACCGACCCGACGATGGGCGGGGTGTCGGCGAGCCTCGCGATGCTCGGGGACGTCAACGTCGCCGAGCCGAACGCCCTGGTCGGATTCGCCGGCCCGCGGGTGATCGAGCAGACGGTCAAGGAGACGCTGCCCGAGGGCTTCCAACGCGCGGAGTTCCTGCTCGAGCACGGAGCGGTGGACATGATCATCGACCGTCGCCAGATGCGGGACCGGCTGGCGCGGCTGCTGGCGATGCTCACCCACCAGGAGGCCCCCCTGGTGGAGGCCGAGGTGGTCGAATGAGCGGCGCGGCGGGCCTGTCGGCTCCGGGCTGACGCGGCGCGATCGCCGCGACCCGGGACGCGGACCGACCGGCCACAGACGAGCGCGAGCTGCGGTGACCGAGCCAGTGATCGAGGATCCGGATGCGACGCCGGCCGGGCCGGCGCCCATTGCATCGGCGCCGCGCCGGTCGCGCCCGGCACCGCCGCGAACCCTCGACGAGTGGCTGCGCTGGCAGTCGCGCCTGCACCCGCGAGGGGTGGATCTGGGGCTCGCCCGCCTGTCGCCGGTGGCGCGCCGGCTGGGGCTCGAGCATCCCCCGTATCGCGTGGTCTCGGTCACCGGGACCAACGGCAAGGGGTCCTGCGTCGCCTATCTCGAGGCCGGGCTCGCGGCCTGCGGGGTGCGGGCGGGGAGCTACACCTCGCCACCCCTCGGCGCGCTGACCGAGTGTGTTCGGGTCGCCGGCGTCGCCTGTACCGAGAGTGCCCTCGTCGCCGCCTTCGAGCGGGTCGAGCGGGCGCGCGCGGGTATGCCGCTCACGCCGTTCGAGTTCCAGACGCTTGCCGCGCTCGACCATCTCGCGCACGCCGGGGTCGAGGTCGCGGTGCTCGAGGTCGGGATGGGAGGCGGGCGCGACGCGATCAACGTGGTCGCGGCCGAGGTGGTCGCCATCACCACCGTCGACGTCGATCACGTCGACTGGCTCGGCGCCGACCGCGAGACGATCGGGGCCGAGAAGGTCGCCCTGGTGCGGCCCGGGGCGAGCGCGGTGTGCGGCGATTCCGACCCGCCCCGCAGCGTGCGCGACCATCTCGAGCGGGTGGCCGCGCGCAGCCTGTGGCCGGGGCACGGTCTCGAGCTCGAGCGCGAGGCGACTCCGTGGTGGGTGCGGTGGGTCGGGGGCTCGGCGACCGGCCTGCCCGAGCTCGCGATGGCAGGGTCCCACCAGCGAGCGAATGCGGCCTGTGCGATCGCGGCGCTGGGCCTGCTCGGATGTCTCGGGCCGACCGCGCCAGCCGGCCTCGGCCCCGCGCTCGCGGCGGTCCGGTTGCCAGGGCGGGCCGAGCGCCTGGCGGGTCCGGTCGAGCGGATCCTCGACGTCGCCCACAATCCCCAGGCGGCGCGGATGTTGGCGGCGACGCTCGCCGCCCGCCCCGTCCGCGGCCGCACGCTGGCGGTGCTCGGGATGTACGCTGACAAGGACGTCGCCGGGGTCGTCGCGCCACTGGTCGAGCTGGTCGACCGCTGGTTCGTCTGCGGCCTGCCGCCGCCGCGGGGACTCGCCGGTGCAGCCCTCGCCGCGCGCGTCCGGCTGCAGGTGCCGGGCGAGGTCGTCCGGTGCCGTGAACCGGTCAGCGCCTACGCCGCCGCGATGGGCGCGGCCGAGCCGGGGGATCGGGTGGTGGTGATGGGGTCGTTCGCGACCGTCGGACCCGTAGTCGAGCGAATCGCGCACGAGCGCACGACCTGAGCATGGACGAACGGCTGAAGCAGAGACTGGTCGGTGCCGCGGTGTTGGTGGGGCTCGCGGTGATCTTCGTGCCGATGGTGCTCGGTCCGCGCGAGGAGGCGGCGCCACCACTGTCCACGAGGACGTCGCCGGGTGTGCCGCGGCCCTCGGCCGCGCAGCCGGCGCCGACGGCACCGACTCCGTCCGCGCCCGCGCCGCGTCCGGTCACCGCGGCTCCGTCGCCGACGCCGCCGGTGGCGAGCCCGCCACCGGCCCCGGTGCTCGCAGTGCCGGCGCCTCCGCCGCGGGTCTCGGTCCCGGAGAGCACCGCGCAGAGCCCGCGGGCGGTGGCGAGCCCGAGCGTCGAGCCCGCGGCGTCGACGCCGACCGGCGCCTCGAGCCGGGCAGTGCCGCCGGCGGCACCCCGTCCCGCGCCGTCGACCGCGCCGGAGTCGCCGCGCACCGCATCCCCCGCCTCGCCGCGGTCCACGACGACGACTGCGCCCTCGCGCGAGGGGTGGGTGGTTCAGGTCGGGAGCTTCTCCAGCGAGGACAACGCGAACGTCCTGCGCGACCGGCTGCGAGCCGAGGGACACTCCGCGTTCGTCGTCGCGAGTCAGTCGGGCGGCAAGCCGCTGCATCGCGTGCTGGTCGGGCCCGCCGCGAGCAAGGAGGCGGCGACGAGGATGGTCGAGCCGCTACGGGACACGACACGACTGCGCGGGATCGTGATGCGCTACACGCCCTGAGTGGAGTCGCGAGACGGTGGCGGGTGCGGCGTGTTGCGACCCGCGCCTGCCTCACGCGCTCGACGGCTTCAGCCCTTCGACCCCGAGCGCACACCGTCGATGGCGAGCCGCGCCTCGCGCAGCAAGCTCGACTGGCGTTGGGTGACGTGGCGGATGATGAGGTCGCGGTCGCTCTCGCGGATGTGGACGAAGTCCACGCCCAGGGTGAAGCGCCGCCGACCGCGCGGCGTCTCGACCGGCTGGCAGTAGACCGCCTCGCCGATGGCGCCGACGCAGAGGTAGCTCGGGAACACCAGGATCTTCACCTCCACCGCGGCCCCGATCGCCACCTCGTGGTCGATGTCGAACGACACCCCCGAGCCACTCAGGTTGACCTCCTGGGGTGCGCTGTCCGCCAGCTCCGCGTCGTTCGCGGCGAGGAGCTGCATCAGCATGTCGATCTTCTCGTTCAGGCCCTCGAGATAGGCCGCGAGGTCCGGCATGTCGCGGCGGAAGCGGTCCATCGTGTGGCGCATGTTCGCGGTCGCCTGGGCGAAGCCGGAGGCGAGCGCGAGCTTGTCGGGATAACCGATCTGAAGGCGCGTGACCGCTTCCTGGACCTCGTCGGGCGACAGCACGCGATAGTGGATGGCCGCACGGTCGTCGATGCGGAAGTATCGCCTGCGCTCGGCCGCGTCGGTCGACTCGGGATCGCTCATCGATTTCTCTGCTGTGCCCGGCCTTCAGCCCGACTTGGCCGGTGGCTTGCCGGCATTCGTGGCGCGCTGGGTGTTCACGCCGGGGATCGCCTCGAGCGCGCCACCGTCGACATCCGCTCCCTTGACGATGACCACCTCGACGCGGCGGTTCCGCGCGCGGTTCTCGTTCGAGTCGTTGGCCGCCAGCGGCTGGGTGTCGGCATGGCCCTCGATCAGGAATCGGGTCGTGTCGATGCCCGCGACCTTGCTCAGGTGATGGACGACGCTCACCGAGCGCGCCGCCGAGAGCTCCCAGTTCGAGCGGAAGCGGGCGGTTGCGATCGGGACGTCGTCGGTGTGGCCGGCGATGATGATGCGACCGTCGGTGTCGCGGACCACCTCGCCGATGCGCGCGATTACCGGCTCGAAGCGCTCCATTAGGGTGGCGCTTCCCGATGGGAACGAGCCCTTCTCCTGGATGCGGATGATGATGCGCTGGTTGTCGGTCTCGATGTCGAGCAGGCCCTTCTGGATCTCCTCGGCGAAGGCCTGCTTGAGCTCGGTCGCGTCGACCTGCGGCTGCACCGGGACCTCGACGATCTTGACCTTCTCGCTGTCGTCCTCGTCCTTGCCGCGACCCTTGCCGTCGATGTCGGTGGCGAGCTCGCGGCTGTTGTCGTCCATGGTCGTCTGGCGCACCTCGTTCAACACCGTCGGCTCCGGGCGGCCGGGGCTGAACTCCTTGGCGATGACGCTGGTGCCCTTCGGGATCTCCTTCGCCTTGACCTCACGCTGGACACCGAACGCGGCCGACATCGAGCCCGCCAGCTGCTTGAACTTCAGCACGTCCATCTCGGAGAACGCGAGCAGGAGCACGAAGAAGCACATCAGCAGGGACATGAGATCGGCGAAGGTCATGACCCAGGCCGGAGCGCCGGCGGGTGGTGCCTTCTTCGGGGTTTCTTCGTCCACCGGCGAATGCTCCTAGGGACTCGATACGGGCGAGGAGGGCGGTCAGCCGCCCGCCTGCGCCATCTCCTTGTCCCGCTTGCTGCCGGGCAGGTAGGTCTTGAGCAACGTCTCCAGCACGCGCGGGTTGAGACCCTCCTGGATGCCGCTGATGGTCTCCAGGATGAGCGACTTGTTCACGCGCTCCTCGGAGCTGCGATAGGCGAGCTTGTCGGCCAGCGGCAACGCGAAGGCGTTGGCGATCACCGCGCCGTAGAGGGTGGTGAGCAGGGCGACCGCCATCGCCGGCCCGATGGCTTTCGGGTCGTCCATGGCCGAGAGCATCTGCACCAGTCCGATCAGCGTGCCGATCATGCCCATCGCGGGCGCGAGGTCGCCGATCGACTTGAAGATGCTCTGGCCGGTGTCGTGGCGCTCGATGGCCTGATTGATGTCCTTGTTCAGCATCCGGCGCACGAAGTCGGGGTCGTGGCCGTCGACGCAGAGCTGGATCCCCTTCTTCAGGAACTCGTTGGCGACCTCCACGCTCTCGAGCGCGAGGAGACCGTTCTTGCGCGCGGTGTTCGCGAGCTGCAAGCCCTCCTCGATGATCTTCTCCGGGCTCTCCGACTTGTGGAGGAACGCTTTCATCGCGACCTTGAACGCACCGAAGAAGGTTCCGAGCGGGAACTTCATCAGTACCGACCCGATCGTGCCGCCGATGACGATCAGCAACGACGGCACGTTGATGAACAGCATGAAGTCGCCACCCGTCGCGATGGCGCCGACGATGACGCCGAGCGCGGCGAGGAGGCCGATGAGGGTCGCCAGATCCATTCCTGACTCCGTCCGAGGGACAGGGCGCGTCGCGGCGACGTCGGATCGAGGGCGCCGTCGACGAGTGCTGTATCGGCGCCGGCGGATCGGGCTTTAGGTGGGGTGTCGGTGGCGGGCCAGGGGACGGCGCTTCGGGTGCGGAAACGAGAATCCGGTTCCTGGTCTGCGGACGGTTTCCGTGTCCGGCCGCCGGCCGGCTCGGTCGGGGGCGCGGTGGCTGCTACCATCGCGCCTCCTCGGGGGTGCTCTGGGTGGACGATGATCTGGGCCGACTACGTGATCCTGGCGGTGATCGGCGTCTCGTCGGTGTTGAGCCTGCTGCGCGGCTTCGTGCGCGAGGCCCTGTCGCTGCTCGGCTGGATCCTCGCCTTCTGGGTCTCCCTCACCTTCACGCCGATGGTCGCGGGGTTGCTCGAGTCGCAGGTCGCGGCGCCGTCACTGCGCCAGGCGATGGCCTTTGCGGCGCTGTTCGTGTCCACCCTGGTGGCGAGTGGGCTGGTGGTCTGGCTGGTCGGGGCACTGATGGACAAGGCCGGGCTGTCGGGGACCGATCGCGTGCTCGGCATGGTGTTCGGCGCCGCCCGCGGCATCCTCGTGGTGGCCCTGCTGGTCCTGCTCGCCGGCCTGACCGCGCTGCCGCGCGACGCCTGGTGGCAGCAATCGGTCCTGCTCGGGCACTTCGAGGCCGCGGCCCTGAAGATGCGGTCCTTGCTGCCGCCCGACATCGCCCAGCACTTCGAGTACTGAGCGCCGACGTCGTCACCGGGCGCGGTCGGCGCGCCGTGCCGCCCCCGGGGGGGGGCCGGCTCCCGGCGGTCAGGTGGCCGGTCGCCGGCCCGAGGTTCTCAGCCCGATGTGACCGGGGTATGATCGCGCCTTCCCGGGCCCCGCTGCCCCTACCCGCTCACCCGAGGCGTGCCCATGTGCGGCATCGTGGGAATCGTCGGGCGCTCGAGCGTCAATCAGTCGCTCTACGACGCCCTCACGGTGCTCCAGCATCGTGGCCAGGATGCCGCCGGCATCACCACCTGTGACGGTAACAAGCTCTATCTCCGCAAGGCGATGGGCCTGGTGCGTGACGTCTTCGAGGAACGGCACATGTTGCGCCTGCGGGGCAACATGGGCATCGGGCACGTCCGTTACCCGACCGCCGGCCGGGCCTCGTCGGCCGAGGCGCAGCCGTTCTACGTCAACGCCCCGTACGGCATCACCCTCGCCCACAACGGCAACCTGGTGAACGCCGAGGCGCTGTCGGAGGAGGTCTTTCGCGACGATCTGCGCCACGTCAACACCGAGTCCGATTCCGAGATCCTGCTCAACGTGTTGGCGCACGAGCTGCACAAGCTCGGCAAGATGAGCCTCGATGCCGACGACGTGTTCGAGGCGGTGGCGCAGGTCCACAAGCGGTGCAACGGTGGCTACGCCGCGATCGCGATGATCGTCGGCTACGGGATCGTCGCCTTCCGCGATCCGTTCGGAATTCGCCCGGTGTGCTTCGGCCGTCGCGAGACCGCCGACGGGCCGGAGTTCATGGTCGCCTCGGAGAGCGTCGCGTTGGACGCCCTCGACTTCGAGCTGGTGCGCGATCTGGAGCCCGGCGAGGCCATCTACATCGAGGCCGACGGCAGGCTGCACACGCGTCGCTGCGCGGTCGACGCGATCTACTCCCCGTGCATCTTCGAGTTCGTGTATCTCGCCCGTCCGGACTCGATCATGGACGACGTCTCGATCTACAAGGCGCGGCTGCGCATGGGCGAGCGTCTCGCCGAGCGCGTGCTGGCGCAGTGGCCGGATCACGACATCGACGTGGTGATTCCGATTCCGGAGACCAGTCGCCACGTCGCCCTTCCCCTCGCCACCCGGCTCGGGGTGAAGTATCGCGAGGGCTTCGTCAAGAATCGCTACATCGGGCGCACGTTCATCATGCCCGGACAGAAGGAGCGCCGCCGCTCGGTCCGCCAGAAGCTCAATGCCATCGGGCTCGAGTTCGACGGCAAGAACGTGCTGCTGGTCGACGACTCCATCGTGCGCGGGACCACGTCGGAGCAGATCATCCAGATGGCGCGCGACGCGGGCGCCCGGCGCGTGTACTTCGCCTCGGCGGCGCCGCCGGTCCGCTATCAGAACGTCTACGGCATCGACATGCCAGTGGTCGGCGAGCTGGTGGCGCACAACCGCACCGAGGACGATGTCGCCCGCGCCATCGGCGCCGACCGGCTCTTCTACCAGACCCTGCCCGACCTGGTGGACGCGGTGCGCTACGGCAATCCGCGCCTGCAGCAGTTCGACACCTCCTGCTTCACCGGTGAGTACGTGACCCCCGGCGTCAGCGTCGAGTACCTGGATCGGGTGGCGATGCGGCGCAACGACGGCGCGAAGGCGAGCCGGCGTCACGACGAGAGCCTGTTCGAGACGCAGGGCGCGGACTGACGCCCCGGCGCCGGTCGCCGGCGTCGCGGCGGCCGGCGGGCTCCCCCCCGCCCCCGTGTCACGTCCCTGGTTGACACCGGCCGGTCGCCTTTCATAGGCTCCTCGTTCAGCGCCGATTTGACCTTCAGCTTGCGGGCGCTCAAGAAATACGGCTAAAGCGAGCGGGCGAGGGGACCTGCTTTCGCGCACGCTGAAGGCGGGTTTTTTTTCGCCCTGGACGCACCGTGCCCCTGCGCGTCCAGCCAGGAGGACGACGAGATGCGTGACCCCAGAGTTCCCGGTGACGGCGAGGCGCTCGCCTTCGATACCGTCGCGGTGCGCGCCGGACAGGTGCGCGGCTCCGAGTGCGAGCACAACGATCCCATCTACGCCACCTCGAGCTTCGTCTTCGAGTCGGCGGCCCAGGCCGCGGCGCGATTCGCCGAGACCGAGCCCGGGAACGTCT
Source organism: Ectothiorhodospiraceae bacterium (assembly GCA_024234875.1). Classification (GTDB taxonomy): domain Bacteria; phylum Pseudomonadota; class Gammaproteobacteria; order HK1; family HK1; genus JACKNM01. Next base: position 49,318 of record JACKNM010000017.1, read on the forward strand.
ACTCGCGCTTCACCAACCCGACGGTGCGCACCTTCGAGCGGCGGCTGGCGGCGCTCGAGGGCGGTGCGGCCTGCGTGGCCACGGCGTCGGGGATGTCGGCGATCCTGAGCGTCTGCCTCGCCACGTTGAAGGCGGGCGACCACGTGGTGGCCGCCGACAGCCTCTTCGGGTCGACGATCTCGCTGTTCGCCAACCTGCTCTCGCGGTTCGACGTGCGCACCACCTTCGTCTCGGCATCGGACAGCGCGGCATTCGCCGCGGCGGTCGAGCCACGCACCCGACTGCTCTTCGTCGAGAGCCCGACCAACCCGCTCGGCGAGGTCGCCGACATCCCGGCGCTCGCCCGGATCGCCGACGACGCGGGTGCCGTCCTGGTGGTCGACAACTGCATGTGCACCCCGGCGCTGCAGCGCCCGCTCGCCCTCGGCGCCCACGTGGTGGTGCACTCGGCGACCAAGTTCCTCGATGGCCAGGGGCGCTGCATCGGCGGCGCGGTGGTCACCGCCACCGAGGAGCTCGGCAAGCAGGTCTTCGGCGTGCTGCGGACCGCGGGTCCTGCGATGAGCCCGTTCAACGCCTGGGTGTTCCTCAAGGGGCTGGAGACCCTGCGTCTGCGCATGCGCGCGGTGTCGGCCAGCGCGCAGAGCATTGCCGAGTGGTTGCAGACGCACCCCGCGGTCACCCGGGTCTTCTATCCCGGGCTGCCGAGTCATCCCCAGCACCGGCTCGCGAGCACCCAGCAGGCGGGTTTCGGCGGCATCGTGGCGTTCGAGGTGGTCGGCGGGCAGGCCGGCGCGTGGTCGGTGATCGACGCCACGCGGATGATCTCGATCACTGGTAATCTGGGCGACGCCAAGACCACCATCACCCACCCGGCGACCACCACCCATGGGCGTCTGTCCGCTGCGGAGCGCGCGCGGGCCGGAATCGGCGATGGCCTCGTCCGCCTCGCGGTCGGGCTCGAGGACGTCGCCGACATCCGCGCCGATCTCGCGCGCGGGCTCGACGCGGTGGCGGCCGGTGCGAGCGCGGTCAGCGCGCAGACGGCCTGAGGCTTGGCCTCGCGGGTGACGGGGTTTCCCGGTCGGGCTCGGGGCCCGACCGCATCGACATCGACGATTCGAGGCTTTCCACGATGAGCGTGATCCGACAAGACGACGTCATCCAGAGCGTGGCCGACGCCCTGCAATACATCTCCTATTACCATCCCGTCGACTTCATCACCGCGCTCGGCGAGGCCTACGCGCGTGAGGAGTCGCCGGCGGCGCGCGATGCGATGGCCCAGATCCTGATGAACTCGCGGATGTCGGCCGAGGGCCGTCGCCCGATGTGTCAGGACACCGGGATCGTCGTCGCCTTCGTCAAGGTCGGCATGGACGTGCGCTGGGACTCGACCCTCGACCTCCAGGGGATGATCGACGAGGGTGTGCGCCGCGGTTACACGAACCCCGACAACGTGCTCCGGGCATCGGTGGTGGAGCCACCGATCGGTGCGCGCAAGAATACGCGCGACAACACCCCCGCCGTCGTGCACACCGAGCTGGTGGCCGGCGACAAGCTCGAGATCACCCTCGCCGCGAAGGGCGGTGGTTCGGAGAACAAGTCGAAGTTCACCATCCTCAACCCGAGCGACAGTGTCGTCGACTGGGTGGTGGAGACGGTGCCGAAGATGGGCGCGGGTTGGTGCCCGCCCGGCATCCTGGGGCTCGGGATCGGTGGCACCGCCGAGAAGGCGATGGTGATGGCCAAGGCGGCCTTGAACGACCCGATCGACATGCATGCGCTGCGCGCCCGCGGACCGGCGGACGACATCGAGCGCATGCGCATCGAGCTCTACGACAAGATCAACGCGCTCGGTATCGGCGCGCAGGGGCTCGGTGGGCTCACCACCGTGCTCGACGTGAAGATCAACCACTACCCGACCCACGCGACCTCGCTGCCGGTCGCCCTGATCCCCAACTGCGCGTCGACCCGGCACGTGCATTTCACCCTCGACGGCTCCGGGCCGGCGGTGCTCGAGCCCCCGCGCCTCGAGGACTGGCCGGACGTCAGCTGGACGCCCTCCGGCGAGGCGCGGCGGGTGAACCTCGACACGTTGACCCGCGAGGAGGTGGCGTCGTGGCGCGCGGGCGATCGCGTGCTGCTCTCGGGCAAGCTGCTCACTGGCCGTGACGCCGCGCACCGGCGGATTCAACAGCTCATCGAATCCGGGCAGGCGCTTCCCGAGGGCGTCGATTTCCGCAATCGGGTCATCTACTACGTCGGTCCGGTGGACCCGGTGCGCGACGAGGCGGTGGGGCCGGCGGGCCCGACCACCTCGACTCGCATGGACAAGTTCACCGACCTGATGCTGGGCGACCTCGGGCTGATCGGCATGGTCGGCAAGGCCGAGCGCGGCCCGCTCGCCATCGACTCGATCAAGCGTCACGGCGGTGTCTATCTGATCGCGGTCGGCGGCGCGGCCTATCTGGTCTCGAAGGCGATTCGCTCGACGCGCCTGATCGCGTTCGAGGATCTCGGGATGGAGGCGATCCGGGAGTTCGAGATCGTCGACATGCCGGTGACGGTGGCGGTGGACGCCACCGGCGACTCGGTGCACTCGAGTGGGCCGGCGAAGTGGCGTCGCCAGCTCGCCCTGGAGGTGAGCTGACCGCGGTCACGATGACGTGGCGAGGTATCGTCAGCCGGGTCGAGCGAGGTCGAGTCAGGGGTGGAGCGATGAGCGAGCCGACCGAGGACAGGGTGGAGCTCTCCGACCGCGAGTGGCGGGAGCGGTTGACCCCCGAGCAGTACAAGGTCACACGGCGAAAGGGTACCGAGCGCGCCTTCACCGGTGCCTACCACGACTGCAAGCGTGCAGGGCTCTACCGGTGCGTGTGCTGCGGTGCGCCGCTGTTCAGCTCGCAGTCGAAGTTCGACTCCGGGACCGGCTGGCCGAGCTTCTGGGAAGCGGCGCCGGGCGCGGCAGTGCGCGAGGAGGAGGACCGAACGCTGTGGATGGTGCGAACGGAGGTGCTCTGTGAGCGCTGCGACGCCCACCTCGGCCACGTCTTCCCGGACGGCCCCGCGCCGACCGGGCTCCGCTACTGCATCAACTCCGCCGCGCTGAAGCTCGACGAGGAGAGCTGACGGCCACGCGCGCGCCGTTCGGACCCGTGGCCCGGGAACCGGTGGGTTCACCCCGGACTGCGCTGACGCTTCGTCCGGGCTACGGGCTGACCGCGTCGCCCGGGTGGAGCGAAGCGCAACCCGGGGAACCGGTGGGCTCACCCCGGACTGCGCTGGCGCTTCGTCCGGGCCACGGGCTGACCGCGTCGCCCGGGTGGAGCGCAGGGCAACCCGGGGCTCGGTGGCGGCGTCGTGACGTCGTCGGGCCGCGCTCGGCGCGGCTTCCGTGGGCGGCTCAATCCCAGCGGCCGTCCCGGATCTGGACGATCCCGTCGTGCACGCGGGTCGCGATGCGGGCGACCGGCTCGTAGGCCGGCGGGGTCAGCGCTGCGCCGGTGCGCACGCAGAAGCGTGCGCCGTGGCGGGGGCATTCGATCTGGTCGCCATGGAGGAAGCCGCTGGAGAGGTCCGAGTCGTCGTGGCTGCAGAGATCCTCGAGCGCGAAGAACTCGCCGTCGACGTTGAACACCACCACGGTGATGTCGTCGACATCGACCACCTGGCTCGTGCCGGGCTCGAAGTCGACCACCGGGATCACGTCGACCCAATCGGACATCGCTACCAATCCTTCTGTGTTACGGGGCCCGGGCGCGCGGAGGGACGGCGCTGCGAGGGCAGCGCCGACGCCGGGGGATCGCTCAGAGCAGACCGAGCTGCAGCTTGACCTCGTCGGTCAGGGCATCGATGGTCCAGGGCGGATCCCAGACCAGCTCGACCACCGCGTCGTTCACGCCGTCGACCGCGCGTACCGACTCCTCGACCAGGCCGGGGAAGGTCTGGGCCACGGGGCAGCCGGGGGAGGTGAGCGTCATGTCCACCTCGACGTTCGCGTTGACGTCGATGTCGACTCGGTAGACCAGTCCGAGGTCGTAGATGTTGACCGGGATCTCCGGGTCGTAGATCTGGCGTAGGGCGTCGATGATGCGCTCGCGCAGCGCGTCGTGTTCGGTGCTCGTCGCCGTGTCAGCGGTGTCGGTACAGGATTGCTCGCTCAAGGCAGTCACGTCGTCGTCACTCCGTGGTCACCGGGTCGCCCGCGTTGGCGAGCGCTGCGTGCAACGTATGCCAGGCAAGGGTCGCGCACTTGACGCGCATCGGGTAGTCCTTGACCCCGCCGAGCACGGAGAGCTTGCCGATCGTTTCCGGGTCGACCGGATGCTCGTCGGTGAGCAGCGCGTGCAGGCGCTCGAACAGCGCCTCCGCGTCCGCGACCGACATCCCCTTGACGGCCTCGGTCATCAGCGATGCCGAAGCGGTGGAGATCGCACAGCCGTTGCCCTCGAAGCCGACGTCCACGATGCGGTCGCCGTCCACCACCAGGTTGACGGTCACCTGGTCGCCGCAGAGCGGATTGTGCCCCTCCGCCCGCCGGTTGGTGCCGTCCGGGTGACGGGGATAGTTCCGCGGGTTGCGGTTGTGGTCGAGGATGATCTCCTCGTAGAGGTCACGCAGGTCCATCAGCGGTCGAACAGCTCCCTCGCGTGGAGCAGCGCGCCGACCAGCGCGTCGACCTCCTCGCGGGTGTTGTAGAGGGCGAACGAGGCCCGCGCCGTGGCTGCCACCGAGAACCGCTGCATCAGCGGCATCGCGCAGTGGTGGCCGGCGCGGACCGCGACACCGCGGCGGTCGAGAATCGTCCCGATGTCGTGGGCGTGAATGCCGTCGACCACGAACGAGAGGATCCCCGCCTTGTCGCGCGCATTGCCGTGGATGCGAAGCCCGGGTACCTGCGACACCGCCTCGGTGGCGTAGCGCAGGAGATCGTCCTCGTGGGCCGCGACTGCCTCCAGCCCGAGGGCGTCGAGGTAGTCGATGGCGGCGCCGAGCCCGATCGCGCCGGCGATGTTCGGCGTCCCGGCCTCGAACTTGTGCGGCACCTCGGCGTAGGTGGTCTCCTCGAAGGAGACGGCACGAATCATCTCGCCGCCGCCCTGATAGGGTTCCATCCCGCTCAGCAGCTCGGGCCGCGCCCACAGCACCCCGATGCCGGTCGGGCCGTAGATCTTGTGGCCGGAGAAGGCGTAGAAGTCGCAGCCGATCGCCTGCACGTCCACCGTGAGGTGCGGCGCCGCCTGGGCGCCGTCGAGCATCACCTGCGCGCCCACCGCGTGTGCCATCTCGACGATTCGACGCACCGGGTTGATGGTGCCGAGCGCGTTCGAGACGTGCACCACGCTGACGAATCGGGTGCGCGGACCGAGCAGATCGGCGTACGCATCCATGTCGAGCTCACCGGCATCGGTGACCGGGATCACCCGAAGGCGGGCGCCCGTCGCCTTGCACAGGAGCTGCCAGGGGACGATGTTCGAGTGGTGCTCCATGTGGCTCACCACGATCTCGTCGCCCTCGGTGATGCGAGGCCGGACGTGACTGGCGGCGACCAGGTTGATGGCCTCGGTCGTGCCACGAACGAAGACCACCTCGCGACTCGAGCCCGCGTTGACGAGCCTGGCGACCTTGCCGCGCGCCCCCTCGTAGGCGACCGTCGCCCGCTCGCTCAGCGCGTGCACCCCGCGGTGCACGTTCGAGTTGTCGGCGCTGTAGTAGTGGCTCACCGCGTCGATGACCGCGCGAGGCTTGTGGCTGGTGGCGCCGTTGTCGAGATAGACGAGCGGGTGGCCGTGGACGGTCTGGTGGAGGATCGGGAAGTCCTCGCGAACCCGCGTGACGTCGAAGCTGTTGAGGCGCGTGGCGGGCTGGCTCATTCGACGAGGCTCCGGAGGTGCTTGGCGTCGGGGAGGCGAGCGAACAGGGCGTCGGCGACCCAGTTGCGCACCGCGTCGTCGGTGATGCGATCCACCACGTCGCGCGCGAAGCCATAGGTCAGCAGGGCGCGCGCGGTATCACCGTCGATGCCGCGCGCGCGAAGGTAGAAGAGCATGTTGTCGTCGAGCTGACCGACGGTCGCGCCGTGCGAGCACTTGACGTCGTCGGCGTAGATCTCGAGCTGCGGCTTGGTGTCGACCTCGGCATCGCGTGACAACAGCAGGTTGTGGTTGGTCTGCCGCGCATCGCTCTTCTGCGCGTCCGGATGGACTCGCACACGCCCGTCGAACACCCCCCGGCTGTGCCCGTCGAGAATTCCCTTGAACAGCTGCTCGCTGCGACACTCGGGGCTCTCGTGCTCGATGCGAAGTCGCAGATCGCTGTGCTGGCGGCCGGCGACGAGGAACAGCCCGTCCAGCGTGCACTGCGCACCCTCGCCCTCGAGCGCGACGTCGTACTCGGTTCGACCGAGCCTGGCGCCGAGCTGGAACACCCGGTGCACGTAGCGACTGGACGCGCTCTGGCGGACGTCCACCGATGCGATGTGATAGGCGTCGTCGGTCTCGCTCTGGAGCTTGACGTGCTCGAGCGCGGCGCCGTCGGCGAGCACGATCCGGGTCAGCGCGTTGGTGAGGTAACCACCCGCGCCGACGCCCGCGTAGCTCTCGAGCACCGTGAGCGAGGCCCCGGCGCCGACCTCCACCACCAACCTGGGATGGCTCGCGGCACCGGCGTCGGCGCTGGCGGTCACGAACAGCAGGTGCAGTGGTCGCTCCACGGTGTGGCCGGGCTCGACGCGCACCACGGCGCCGTCGCCCATGAATGCGGTGTTGAGCCTGGTGAACGCGCTGGGTGGGCGGCGCTCCCCCGGGGTGAGGCGAGTGCCCAGCGATGCGTCGCCGTCGGCGAGGGCGTCGGCGAGCGGCGTCACGCGCAGATCGCCTCCGCTCGGCAGGTGACTGAGCGCGGGCGCGAGCCGACCGTCGACGAAGACCGCCCGCCAGGCCGCCTCGAGTGGCAGGCACAGTGGATCGAGCGCGTCGGGGTCCACCGCCGCACCCGGCTCGGCGAGCCGGAAACCCTTGCGCTCGAGCGCACCGAGGCGGGTGTAGCGCCAGTCCTCCGCGCGCGAGGAGGGGAAGCCGTCGGCCTCGAAGGCGCGAATGGCGTCGCCACGCAGGGCGTCGACCCAGGCGTTACCGGCACCGGGCAGGGTGTCCCGCCGGCGCGCGAACTCCCCGACGTAGTGGGCGACCGCGCTCATGCCGGGGCAGCCGCCTGATCGCGCACCCAGTGATACCCCTCTTCCTCCAGTCGCAGCGCGAGGTCGCGGTCACCGGACTTCACGATGCGTCCGCCGGAGAGCACGTGCACGCGGTCGGGGACGATGTAGTCGAGGAGGCGCTGGTAGTGGGTGACGACGATCATCGCGCGGTCCGGACCGCGCAATCGGTTCACGCCTTCCGCCACGTCCTTCAGCGCGTCGATGTCGAGCCCGGAGTCGGTCTCGTCGAGGATCGCGAGCCGCGGCTCGAGCAACGCCATCTGGAAGATCTCGTTGCGCTTCTTCTCGCCACCGGAGAAGCCGACGTTCACCGCCCGCTTGAGCAGGGCATCGCTCATGTGCAGGACGGCCAGCTTCTCCTTGACCAGCTTCATGAAGTCCATCGCGTCGAGCTCGGGCAACCCACGGTGGGTGCGAATCGCGTTGACCGCGGCCTTCAGGAAATAGGTGTTGTTCACCCCGGGGATCTCGACCGGGTACTGGAACGCCAGGAAGACTCCCTCGCGCGCGCGCTCGTCGGCCGACAGGGCGAGGAGGTCCTTGCCGTCGAGCTCGACGTCGCCGGCGGTCACCTCGTAGCCGTCGCGCCCGGCCAGGATGTGCGCGAGCGTGCTCTTGCCGGAGCCGTTCGGGCCCATGATCGCGTGCACCTCGCCGGCTCCGACCTCGAGGTCGAGCCCGCGCAGGATCGCCTTTCCGTCGACGGTGGCGTGCAGGTTCCGGATGCTCAGCATTGTCTGTCGTCTCCGCTACCGCCGCGGCCGGCGGGTGCTGGGTCTGTCGTCGTGTCTCGTCGGCGGCTAGCCGACCGCGCCCTCGAGGCTCACCGACAGCAGCTTCTGCGCCTCCACCGCGAACTCCATCGGAAGCTCGCGGAACACCTCCTTGCAGAAACCGTTGACGATCATCGAGATCGCGTCCTCGGGGCTCAGTCCGCGGCTGGTGCAGTAGAAGAGCTGGTCCTCGCTGATCTTCGACGTGGTCGCCTCGTGCTCGACCCGCGCGGTCGGATTGCGCACCTCGACGTAGGGGAAGGTGTGCGCACCGCACTTGTCGCCGAGCAGCAGCGAGTCGCACTGGGTGTAGTTGCGCGCGCCGTCGGCGTCGCGCCCGACCTGCACCAGGCCGCGATAGGCGTTCTGGCCGTGCCCGGCCGAGATGCCCTTCGACACGATGGTGCTGCGGGTGTTGCGCCCGAGGTGGATCATCTTGGTGCCGGTGTCTGCCTGCTGATAGAGGTTCGACAGCGCGACCGAGTAGAACTCGCCCACCGAGTCGTCGCCGCGCAGCACGCAGCTCGGGTACTTCCAGGTGATGGCCGAGCCGGTCTCGACCTGGGTCCACGAGATCTTCGACCGCGCGCCCCGGCACTCCCCGCGCTTGGTGACGAAGTTGTAGATCCCGCCCTTTCCGTTCTCGTCTCCCGGGTACCAGTTCTGGACCGTCGAGTACTTGATCTGCGCGCCTTCCTGGGCGACGAGCTCGACCACTGCCGCGTGGAGCTGGTTCTCGTCGCGCATCGGCGCGGTGCAGCCCTCCAGGTAGCTCACGTACGCCCCCTCGTCGGCGACGATGAGGGTGCGCTCGAACTGGCCGGTGTTGGCGGCGTTGATGCGGAAGTAGGTCGAGAGCTCCATCGGGCAGCGCACGCCCTTCGGCACGTAGACGAACGAGCCGTCGCTGAATACCGCGGAGTTCAGCGCGGCGAAGAAGTTGTCGCCCGGCGGCACCACCGAGCCGAGGTACTGCTCGACCAGCCCCGGGTGCTCGCGCACCGCCTCGGAGAAGGAGCAGAAGACGATCCCCTCCTTGGCCAGTCGGTCCTTGAAGGTGGTGGCGACGGAGACGCTGTCGAATACCGCGTCGACCGCCACCCCGGCGAGGATGGCGCGCTCGTGCAGCGGGATGCCGAGCTTGTCGTAGGTCTCGAGCAGCTTCGGATCGACCTCGTCGAGGCTCTTCGGGCCATCCTTCTTCGCCTTCGGCGACGAGTAGTAGGAGATGGCCTGGTAGTCGATCGGCGCGTGGTGGACGTGAGCCCAGCGCGGCGTCTCCATGGTCTGCCAGTGGCGGAAGGCGGCGAGGCGCCAGTCGAGCATGAACTGGGGCTCGGCCTTCTTGCGCGAGATGAGACGGATCACGTCCTCGTCGAGGCCGGGTGGGACCGTGTCCGACTCGATCTCGGTGTAGAAGCCGTGCTCGTATCCGCGGCGGATGAGGTCCTCGACCTCGTGCGGCTGGCTCGCCATACTGTCCCCCGTCGGCCGACGCCCGAAGGGCGCGCGACGAATTCCTGAGTAAATCGCTCGGGAATTGTCCCCGATGCGCCAGTGGCCGTCAACGCCGGCGCCGAGCCGACTCGCGCGGTGGGCCGTCCCGCTCGCCGGCGCAGTCAGTCCGACCGCGCGCCCCCTGCCACCGCCTCGAGGTCGAATGCCGCCGCCATCAGGGCGCGGGTGTACGCCTCGCGGGGCGACTCGAAGACCGTGCTCGCCGCTCCCTGCTCGACCACCCGACCCTCGCGCATGACCAGCACGGAGTCGGCCAGGGCACGAACCACCCGGAGATCGTGGCTGATGAAGAGGTAGGCGAGGCCGTGTCGCGCCTGCAGGTCGCGAAGCAGGTCGACGATCTGCGCCTGGACCGACATGTCGAGTGCCGAGGTCGGCTCGTCCAGCACCACGAACCGCGGCTTCAGCACCATGGCGCGGGCAATCGCGATGCGTTGGCGCTGTCCGCCGGAGAACTCGTGCGGGTAGCGGTGCCGGGTCTCCGGATCGATGCCGACCTCGGCCAGCGCCTGCACGATCAGCGCCTCGCGCTCCGGCGCGGACTCGGCGATGCCGTGCACCCGCAAGCCTTCCTCGACGATCTGGGCGATCGACATGCGCGGGCTCAGGCTGCCGAACGGGTCCTGGAAGACGACCTGCATCTCCCGCCGGAGGTCGCGGAGCTCGGTCTTGCCGAGCCCGAGCAGGTCGCGCCCGTCGAAGTGCAGGCTGCCCTCGGCCCGCTCGAGCCGCAGCAGCGCGAGGCCGAGGGTGGTCTTGCCCGATCCGCTCTCGCCGACCACCCCCAGCGTCTGCCCGGCACGCACCTCGACCGAGACGCCGTCCACTGCCTTGATGTGGGCGACGGTGCGCCGCAGCACCCCGCGCCGGACCGGGAACCAGACCCGCACGTCCCGAGCCTCGACCAGCGTCGGCGCCGCGTCCTCGGCGCGCACCGGCGCGCCGCCGGGCTGGGCGGCGAGGAGCCGGCGGGTGTAGTCGTCGGCGGGGGACTCGAACACCTGGCGCACCGTGCCGGACTCGACCACCCGGCCGCCCTGCATCACGTAGACCCGCTCGGCCATCTTGCGCACGATGCCGAGGTCGTGGGTGATGAGCAGCAGCGCCATGCCGAGCCGCTTCTGCAGGTCTCGTAGCAGCGCCAGGACCTGGGCCTGGACGGTGACGTCGAGCGCGGTGGTCGGCTCGTCGGCGATCAGCAGGTCCGGCTCGTTGGCGAGCGCCATCGCGATCATCACCCGCTGGCGCTGACCGCCGGAGAGCTGGTGGGGGTAGGAGCCGAGGCGTTGCTCCGGGTCACGGATGCCGACCAGCTCGAGGAGCTCGAGCACCCGCGCCCGCGCCGCCCGCGCACCGAGCCCCTTGTGCACGAACAGGACCTCGGCGATCTGCTTCTCCACCGTATGCAGCGGATTCAGCGAGGTCATCGGCTCCTGGAAGATCATCGCCACGTCGTTGCCACGAATCCCGCGCATGGCTCGCTCGCCGGCGCCGACCAGCTCGCGGCCCGCGAACCGGATCGAGCTCCCGGCGGGATGCGAGGCGAGCGGATAGGGCAGGAGCTGGAGCACCGACAGCGCGGTCACCGACTTGCCCGACCCGCTCTCGCCGACGAGGGCGACGGTCTCCCCGGCGCCGACCGTCAGTGCGACGTCGCGCACCGCGTGCACCGTGCCCTCGGCCTGCTCGAAGTCGACCCCGAGGTTGGCGATCTCGAGCAGCGGCTCGCGGCCTTGCGCGCTCATGCGGCCCGCTCCCGGGCGGTGTCGTCCGAGCGCGGCTCGGGCGCCGGCGGTGGCTCTGCCGGGGCCGGGCCGACGAAGAGCTTGCGGGGGTCGAATGCGTCACGCACCGCCTCGCCGACGAAGATGAGGAGTGACAACATGGCCGCGATCACGAAGAACCCGGTGAGGCCGAGCCAGGGCGCCTGCAGATTCGCCTTGCCCTGGGCCAGCAGCTCGCCGAGCGAGGCCGACCCGGGTGGCAGCCCGATGCCGAGGAAGTCGAGCGAGGTGAGCGCGGTCACCGAGCCGGCGAGGGTGAACGGCATGAAGGTGATGGTGGCGACCATCGCGTTGGGGAGCACGTGACGGAACATGATCACCGCGTCGCGCACGCCCAGCGCCCTCGCGGCGCGGATGTAGTCGAAATTGCGCGCGCGCAGGAATTCCGCCCGCACCACCCCGACGAAGCCCATCCACGAGAACAACAACAGCAGCCCCAGCAGCCACCAGAAGCTCGGCTCGACCACCGCGGCGAGGATGATGAGCAGGTAGAGCGTCGGCATGCCCGACCAGATCTCGATGAAGCGCTGCGCCAGCAGATCCACCCAGCCCCCGAAATAGCCCTGCACCGCGCCGGCGGCGACGCCGACGAGCGCGCTGAACACGGTCAGGGTGAAGCCGAACAGCACCGAGATGCGAAAGCCATACACCAGGCGCGCGACCACGTCTCGCGCCTGGTCGTCGGTGCCGAGCCAGTGCTCGCGGTCGGGAGGCGACGGTGCCGGCTCCGGCAGATCCCAGGCCACGGTGCGGTGGTTGTAGCGCACCAGCGGCCAGATCATCCAGCCCTTGTCGTCGATGAGTGCGGCGACGAACGGGTCGCGGTAGTCGGCCTCGGTCTCGAACTCGCCACCGAAGGTGGTCTCCGGGTAGGCGGTCCAGATCGGCAGGTAGAGGTCGCCGTCGTAGGCGACCAGCAGCGGCCGGTCGTTGGCCACCAGCTCCGCGAACAGGGTCACCACGAACAGCAGCGCGAAGATCCACAGCGACCACCACCCGCGGCGGTTGGCGCGGAAGTTGCGCAGCCGCCGACGGGTGATCGGCGAGAGCCGGGAGCGAGGCGACGGCGCCGCGCTCATCCGGCGCGCCCCTCGAAGTCGATTCGCGGGTCGACCACCGTGTACATGAGGTCTCCGACCAGGTTCATGAGCAGTCCGAGCAGCGAGAAGAAGTAGAGCGTCCCGAACATCAGGGGGTAGTCGCGGTTGAACGCGGCCTCGAACCCGAGCAGACCCAGCCCGTCGAGCGAGAAGATGACCTCGATGAGGACCGAGCCGGTGAACAGGATGCCGACGAACGCGCTCGGGAAACCGGCGATCACCAGCAGCATGGCGTTGCGGAACACGTGCCCGTAGAGCACGCGGCGCTCGGTCAGTCCCTTGGAGCGGGCGGTCAGGACGTACTGCTGGTGGAGCTGGTCCATGAACGAGTTCTTGGTCAGCAGCGTGAGTGTCGCGAAGCCGCCGATCACCATCGAGATCACCGGCAAGGTGATGTGCCAGAGGTAGTCGAGGATCTTGCCGCCGAGCGTGAGCTGGTCGAAGTTCTCCGAGGTCAGGCCACGCAGCGGGAACCAGTCGAGATAGCTCCCGCCGGCGAACAGCACCAGCAGGAACACCGCGAACAGGAAGCTGGGAATCGCGGTGCCGACCACCAGCACCACGCTGGTCCAGACGTCGAAGCGGTGCCCGTCGCGCACCGCCTTGGTGATGCCGAGCGGAATCGAGACCAGGTAGACGAGTAGCGTCGTCCACACCCCGAGCGAGATCGACACCGGCATCTTCTCGAGCACCAGGTCCACCACCTTGCGGTCGCGGAAGAAGCTCTCCCCGAAGTCGAATACCACATAGCTCTTGATCATCTGCCAGAAGCGCTCGTGCATCGGCTTGTCGAAACCGAAGCGGCGCTCGAGCTCGGCGATGAACTCCGGATCCAATCCCTGCGCACCCCGGTAGCGACTCGCGCTACCGGCGGCGTCGGTGGCGGCGCGGGCGCCGGGGGTGACGGTCTCGCCGCCGCCGCCGCGCGTCACCCGCTCGGTGATGTCGCCGCCCTGGCCGGTGAGTTGGGCAATCGCCTGCTCGACCGGCCCGCCGGGGGCGAGCTGCACCACCACGAAGTTGACGAGCATGATCCCGAGCAGCGTCGGCACGATCAGCAGCAGGCGCCGGACGATGTAGGCGGTCATCGACGCGGGCCCTCGGCGACGCGCTCACCGCGCTCCAGGCGCGCGGCCTTGTCGGCGTCGTACCACCAGAGGCTGAACGACGTCCCGGCGTCGGGGGTGACCGCCGGGCGCGAGAACTTGTTCCAGTAGAGCAGTCGGTCGTTGCTCAGATGCCAGTTCGGCACGACGTAATGCCCCCACAGCAGCACGCGGTCCAGCGCGCGCGTGCGTGCGACCAGGCTCTCGCGGTCCGGCGCCATGACCACCAGCTCGACCAGCTCGTCGACCACCGGATCACGGACGCCGGCGAAGTTGCGCGCGGCGGGAGAGTCGGCCGCGCTGGTGGTCCAGTAGCTGCGCTGCTCGTTGCCGGGCGAGTTCGACTGACCCCAGCCGCCGACGATCATGTCGAAGTCGAAGCTGCGCAGGCGGTTGATGTACTGCGAGCGATCGACCAGGCGCACCCGCGGGGCCATCCCCAGTCGTCGCAGGTTGCGCACGAAGGGCAGCACCACGCGCTCGAACTCCGGGGAGTAGAGCAGGATCTCGAACGCGAGCGGCTCGCCGGTGTCGCGATGGGCGAGCTCGAGATCGCGTACCACCCAGCCGGCATCGGCGAGCAAGGCGAAGGCGCGGCGGAGATTGTCGCGCGGCCAACCGCTACCGTCGGTCGACGGCGCGGCGTACGGTGTGGTGAATACCTCTTCGGGGATGCGGCCGCGGTAGCGCTCGAGCATCTCGAGCTCCTCGCCGGCCGGTAGCCCGGTCGCGGCCAGCTCCGAGTTCGAGAAATAGCTCTCGGTGCGCACGTACTGACCGAAGAAGAGGTGCTCGTTGGTCCACTCGAAGTCGAAGGCGTGGGCGATGGCGTATCTGACCCGGCGATCGGCGAACACCGCGCGCCGCGTGTTCATCACGAATGCCTGCATCCCGGTCGGCTGTCGGTGGCCGACCGCCTCCTTGACCAGTCGCCCCTCGCGCACCGCCGGCACGTCGAAGTCGCGGGCCCAGGCCTTGGCCTGGTTCTCCTCGTAGAAGTCGACCAGCCCCGACTTCAGCGCCTGGCGGATGACCGTGCGGTCGCGGTAGAAGTCGTAACGGATGCGGTCGAAATTGTTCTCGCCGCGGTTCACCGCGAGGTTCGCGCCCCAGTAGTCCTTGACCCGCTCGAGCACCACGAAGCGCCCGGCCTCGAACTCGGTGATGCGGTACGGCCCGCTCGCCAGCGGCGGCTCGAGCGTGGTGCTCTCGAAGTCTCGCCCCTCCCAGTAGTGCCGCGGGAGCACCGGGAGCTGGCCGACGATCAACGGCAGCTCGCGGTTGCCGGTCTCGGTGAAGGTGAACTTCACCCGCCGCTCACCGAGGCGCTCGGCGCTCGCCACGCTGCCGTAGTAGAAGCGATAGAACGGTTGACCCTTGGCCTTCAGCGTCTCGAGCGACCACACCACGTCGTCGGCGGTGATCGGGCGTCCGTCGTGCCAGCGTGCCTCGGGACGCAGGTCGAAGATCACCCACGAGCGGTCCGCGGGGACCTCCAGCGTCTCGGCGATCAGGCCGTACTCGGTGAACGGCTCGTCGGCGCTCGAGGTGAGCAACGTCTCGACGCCGATGTTGGAGAACGCGTCGCCCTTGGGGATGAACGGGTTGAAGCTGTCGAAGCTCCCCTCGCTGGCGAGGCGGATGCTGCCGCCCTTGGGCGCGTCCGGGTTCACGTAGTCGAAGTGGGTGAAGTCTGCCGGGTACTTCGGCGTGCCGTGCATCGCCAGCGCGTGCACCGGCACCGGCGGGCTCTGCTCGGTGGCGCCGGCCCCGACGGTGGTCCCGGCGGCGGCGACGAGCAGCGCCGCGAGCGCCAGCCCGCGCACGCCTGCCCGACCCTTCTCGCCCTCGTGCCGACCGCTGCGCTGCACTGGTCCGTCCCGCCGATGATCGCCGCGGCGCTCGCGGCCGCGCACATTCTACCGGCGGGTCGGCCTCGGCGGGGCGCCGTGCCCGGCGCTGCGGCTACAATCGCGCCGGCCGGTCCGGCGGAGAGCCCATGACGACGCGCCTCGACATCGTCAGCCGATGCGAGCTGTTCCGTGACGTCCCATCGGGGGCGCTCGCCCAGATCGTGGACCGGCTGTCGCCCCGACGCCTCGGCGCGGGTGACCTGCTGTTCGCCCAGGGTGATCTCGGCGACGCGGTCTACCTGGTGGTCCACGGCACGCTGTCGTTGGAGGTCGACGGCGTCTCGCTGTTGTATCGCCAGCCAGGGGACTGCGTCGGTGAGTTCGCGCTCATCGACGACGGCCCGCGCAGCGCCGGGGCCCGCGCACTCACCGACGTCGAGCTCCTGCGCTGGGAGCGCGCCGACTTCCGCGCCTGCCTCGAGCGCGACCCGTCGCTCGCCCGCGGGATCTTCAAGCTGCTGACCGCCAAGCTGCGCGAGGACGTCGACACCAAGGTGCGGATGCAGCTCGAGCGCGAGCGCTGGCAGCAGGATCTGGCGCGGGCACGCGAGATCCAGACCGGAATGCTCCCCGGCGCGCCGTTGCTGACCCCGGCGCTCGAGGTCGCCGGGATGTGCCGTCCGGCGGCCGAGGTCGGCGGGGACTTCTACGACTATCGGGAGCTCGGCGACGGCCGGGTGGCGGTGGTGGTGGCCGACGTCACCGGCCACGGCTTCTACTCGGCGCTGTTCGTGGCGATGGCCAAGAGCTGCCTGCATGCGAGCGCGGCGTCGGCCGGCGAGCCGGCGGCGATGATGTCGGCCCTGCGAGGCACGCTCGACCTCTCGATCGGGCGGCAGCTCCTGATGACCTGTTGCTACGTCGTGATCGACCCGGTGGCCGGGCGCCTCACCTATGCCAATGCCGGGCATCCGTTTCCCTATCTGCAACCCGCGGGGCGCTCGATGCCACAGACCCTGGAATCACTCGACCCGGTGCTCGGCGCGCTCGACGACACCGGCCCCGATGCGTTCTCGGTGCGCAGCCACCGCTGGGGGCCGGGGGATCTGCTGGTGCTCTACTCCGACGGGCTCACCGAGGCCACCGACACGCGGGGGGAGATGTTCGGGACGGCCAGGCTGGAGGCGGCGATTCGGGGGTTGGCCGGCGACGGCGCGGCCGCGATTCGCGACGGCATCCTGCGCGCGGTCCAGCACCACGCGCGCGAGACCTCGCGGCGCGACGACCTCACCCTGGTGGTGGCGTGCGCTCGATGAGCCGCCAGCGGATCCCGCGCCCGGCGGCACCGGTTGCGATGATGGTCACCGACCTCGACGGCACGCTCCTCGACCGGCGCTCACGCCTCGGCCCCGAGGACCGGGCGGCTCTGGAGCGGCTGGGCACGCTCGGGGTGCTGCGCGTGGCAGCGACGGGGCGCTCGCTCTACTCCGCGCGCCGCGTGCTCGACGAGGCGTTCCCGGTCGACTACCTCGCCTTCTCCACCGGCACCGGCATCGTCACCTGGCCCGAGCAGGAGCTGGTGATCCACCACGACCTCCGGGGAGATCCGCTGCAGCGCGCGGTCGACGCCCTGATCGGGGCCGGTCTCGACTTCATGCTCCACGACGCGGTGCCGGACAACCATCGCTTCCGCTTTCGACGCAGCGGTCGCCCCAATGCCGACTTCGACCGCCGGCTCGAGCGCTATCGCGACCACGCGCGGCCGTGGGGCGGAGAGCCGGTCGCCGACGTGGTGGCGAGTCAGCTCGTCGCCATCGAGCCGCCGGGTCCGACCTCGGTGCTCGAGGCGATTCGCGCCGGTCTGCCCGACCTGAGCGTGATCCACGCCACCTCGCCGCTCGATCACCGCTCGCGCTGGATCGAGGTCTACCCCGGACCGGTGTCGAAGTCGCAGGCCGCGGCCTGGCTCGGCGCCCGCCACGCGGTGCCGCGTGAGCGGGTGCACGCGATCGGCAACGACTACAACGACACCGACCTGCTCGACTGGGCCGGCCAGGCCTACGTCGTCGCCAACGCGGTGGAGCCGCTGCGTGCGCGCCACCCGGTCGTCGCCTCGCACGATCGCGGCGGTTTCGCGCAGGCGGCGCGGGCGATGGTCGCGAGCCTCGGGCTCGATTGACAGCCCTGCGCAAGTTGGGATGATCGCCCGCCTGTCGGCGCCGTCCGCCGCCTTTCCACCTCGAGGAGCCCGCATGGCCCGCAAGAAACGAGGCGCCGAAGCGCCGACCTGGCCCGACGAGATCTACGATGTCCTGCGCGCCGTCGACGTGCGTCAGGTCGCCTACGTCCCCGACGCCGGGCACAGCCGACTGATCGCGGCCTGCGCCGACGACCCGCGCATGCACACCGTGTCGCTGACCACCGAGGAGGAGGGCGTCGCGCTCCTCGCCGGTGCCTGGCTCGGCGGCCAGCGCGGGGTGCTGCTGATGCAGTCGAGCGGGGTCGGCAACTGCATCAACATGCTGGGCATGATCGAGGAATGCCGATTCCCGCTCCTCGCCCTGGTGACGATGCGCGGCGAGTGGGGCGAGTTCAATCCGTGGCAGATCCCGATGGGGCAGGGCACCGCGGCCGCGCTCGGCGCGGTGGGCGTGATCACCCAGCGCGCGGACGAGCCCGGCCGCGTGGCGGAGACGGTGGTCTCGGCCGCCCGCCTTGCCTTCGACGGCTCGCGTGCGGTGGCGGTGCTCATCGGGCAACGGGTGATCGGCACGAAGGAGTTCAAGAAATGAGTCGCGCGAAGGGGCGATCGAAGGACGACGACAAGGCGGCGTCGAAGGCTGCGCGAAAGGCGCGCAAGCGCCGCGCGGCGGGGGGCGCGCCGATGCGCCGCGAGCTGGTCGCCCGCCTGCTCGCCCGCCGTGGCGATGCGCTGGTGGTGCCGGGGCTGGGGAGCTCGGCGTGGGACGTGGCCGCCGCCGGTGATCACCCGCTCAACTTCTACACCTGGGGCGCGATGGGCGGGGCGGCGATGATCGGGCTCGGGCTCGCCATCGCGCAGCCCGAGCGACGGGTTCTGGTGGTGACCGGTGACGGCGAGATGCTGATGGGTCTGGGTGGTCTCGCCACCATCGCGGTGCAGCGCCCCACCAACCTCGGCATCCTGGTCCTCGACAACGAGCACTACGGCGAGACCGGACGGCAGAAGACGCACACGCACCACGGCGTGGACATCGCCGGCATGGCCGCCGCGGCCGGGTTCGCCGACACCATGCGCGTGGATGCCGGTGATGATGCCGATGCCGCGCTCGACCTCGTGCTCGATGCCCCGGGACCGGTGATCGCGTGCGTGAAGGTGGCGATGAGCGACGACCCGCTGGTGTTGCCGGAGCGCGACGGCCCACGGCTCAAGGACCGCTTCCGTCAGGCGCTCCTCGGCGCCGTGGCCTGAGCGCCGGCGGGCCGGGCGCGACCGCGATGTGGGGCCTGTTCCGTAGCCCCGAGCGCGAGGCCCGGCGGCTCGTGCGCGATGCGCGCGCGGTGGTGGAGATGGCAGCGGCAGCCCTGCCCGCTCCGACCACCCGCGCCATCGCGAGCATGGCGCGTGAGCACCGCGACCGCGCGCTGGCCACGGTGGAGGCCGAGCCCGCGCGGCGGGAGGTCCTGATCGGTGAGCTACGGACGCGCCATCGGGAGGCGCGCCGGCGGCGCGACGACGTCGAGCTGACCGCCTACACGCTGGTGATCATCTATCTCGAGTCGCTGCCGCTCGGGGCGCGCGCGGCGGATGCGCGCGCCACCGTCGACGAGTTCATCGCCTCGGTCGAGAACGGCCTCGACGCCTGACCGTGGCGCCGCTGCCTGCGCGCGGCGGATAGCGCCGCCGGGCCAGCTCGGCCACCGCGCGCACCCCCATCGCCTCGCCGCCCTCGGGCCGCCCGGGCTTCGCGCGCGGGTTCCAGGCCATGATGTCGAAGTGAACCCAGGGCGTGCCCCCGGTCACGAAGTGCTCGAGGAACAGCGCCGCGGTGACCGCGCCCGCGAATGGGCTCGACGCGGAGTTCACCAGG
Organism: Ectothiorhodospiraceae bacterium; assembly: GCA_024234875.1. Taxonomy (GTDB): domain Bacteria; phylum Pseudomonadota; class Gammaproteobacteria; order HK1; family HK1; genus JACKNM01. The sequence continues at coordinate 68,741 of JACKNM010000017.1, forward strand.
TCGGCGAAGCGGCTCTCGAGCATCTCCCGGTACGGCGCGTGCAGCGGCATCCGCCACATCGGGTCGTGCACGTCGCGCGCCGCGGCGAGCAGGGCGTCGGCGACCGCGTCGTCGTTGCAGAACATCGCCGGCAGCTCCGGCCCGAGCGCGACCCGGGCGGCACCGGTCAGGGTCGAGAAGTCGACCACCAGGTCGGGCTTGCCGTCGCTGAGGTCGGCCAGCGCATCGCTCATCACGATCCGCCCCTCGGCGTCGGTGTTGTCGACCTCCACGGTGAGGCCCTTGCGGGTGCGGATGATGTCGCCCGGGCGGTAGGCGTTCGACGAGATCGCGTTCTCGACCGCCGCGATCAGCAGCCGCAGCCGCACCGGGAGACCCGCCGCCATGACCAGGCTGGCGACGCCGAGCGCATGCGCCGCCCCGCCCATGTCCTTCTTCATCAGCCGCATCCCGCTCGGCGGCTTGATGTCGAGGCCTCCGCTGTCGAAGCACACCCCCTTGCCGACCAGGCCGAGCAGCGGGGCATCGGGCTCGCCCCAGGTCAGCTCGATCAGCCGGGGCGGGTGCGCGCTGGCGCGGCCGACGGCGTGGATGGCGGGGTAGCCGTGGGTGAGCAGCGCGTCGCCGACGACCTGACGCACCGTGGCGCCGTGGGCAGCGGCGAGTGCGATCGCGGCGTCGCCCAGGTTCTCCGGCATCATGTCCGCCGCCGGCACGTTGATGAGGTCGCGCACCAGGCCGACCGCGCGCGCCTCCTGACGCAGGCGCTCGCCGTCGCACCCGCCGGGCACCACCAGGCGCGCCTCGACCGCCTCGGTCTTGCGATAACGGCCGAAGCGGTAGCAGGCGAGCGCCCAGCCGAGCGCAGCGCTGGCGGCGGCGTCCGCCGGCCAGTCGGCGTCGAGCCAGTAGGTGCCGCGCGGAAGGGCGCCCGGGAGATGGGCGAGGCGCCACGGGCCGGGGCTCGGGTCGACCCCGGTGACCACCGCCGCCAGTCCACCACGCGCATCCGGGACCAGGCAGATCTGACCGGGTTTGGCGCGAAACGCCGCGGCCTCGAGCCACGCGCGCTCGCGCGTCGGGCGCTTCGGCAGCCACTGCGCGAGCGCGGCCTCGGTGACGGGGATGATGGCGATGGCGTCGCGCGGTCGCGCGTCGACGAGGGGCTCGGTCATGGTCTGCTCGCGCTCTTCGGCTGCCGGGCTCGGCGGGACGCGCTATTCTCCTCCCCCACGAACACGACGCAAGCGCGGGCAGGCGGACGATGACGCAGGACGAGGCGGCGCTGAGAGGGCGGCTCGAGGCGTTGCGGGTCGAGCACCGCGACCTCGACGACGCGATCACGCGCCTCGAGGAAGGTCCGTACGTCGACCAGCTCCAGCTCCGGCGGCTGAAGAAGCGCCGGCTCCAGCTCCGCGACTACATCGCGCGCATGGAGAGCGCCCTCATCCCGGATCTCGACGCGTAGCCGCTCCACCGCGCGGTCGTGCCGCGGCGCGTTCGCCTTGTGACCGCGCCACGCGTGCGGATAAGCTTGCGCCCGACGGTCGTGGCGGAGCGCCGCCCCTTGCGGGTGGCGCCGTCACCAGGGAACGCGGTGCGAGACCGCGGCTGCCCCCGCAACTGTGAGTGGCGAGTCGTCGCCCGAGCCCCGAGCCGAGGGGCTGCCACTGGAGCAATCCGGGAAGGTGGGCGACGACGACGCCGGCGGTACGCCGGCGAGCGCCACGAGCCAGGAGACCTGCCGTCACGTGCGTCACCCTCCGGCGAGCGGGGTGCTCGGCGGGGCGGCCAGCGTGGCCCGGTGACGTCCCGAGCGTAATGCGGACGGCTCCGGGTCGGCTCGACGCGATCCGGCCGTCACACGGTCGAGCATCGCCATGGCCGCGAGCCACAGGCAGTCCGCGCCCGGATCCGGCGAGATCGAGCCGGCGGCGCCGGCGTCCTTGCGATGAGCGCGGCGATCGCCGCCTCCCCCGACCTGATGCCGAGGACGGCACGCCCGGCGTCGTCGTCGTTCGATCCCGGTGGTCGCCGAATCGCGGCCGCGGTGGTGGTGTCCGCGATGCTCCACGTCGCGACGCTCGCCCTGTCGCGGGCGCCGGAATCGCCACCGCTGCCGGCGCCCGGGGCACCGATCCAGGTTCGCCTGGATCCCGACGCGTCGCGCTCACCGCGGCCGTCGGTCGCACAACCCGTGGCGCGGCCGCCGCGACCGTCCGCGCCGCCGACGCCGGCGCTCGCTGCCGCGATGCACGCCGAATCGGCCCCGATGCTCCCGACTCGTCCGGCGCCGCCGGCGCCTGCCGCGGCGCAGCCGACGCCTCGGTGGGAGGCGACACCGGCCGAGCCGCCGGAGGCCCTGTCCAACGCCGCCGCACCGGCGACGGCGCGCCGTGCGCGGCCGGCGAGCACCGCGAGCCCCCCACCTCGCCCGCAACGGCTCGCGGCCCTGCACGCGGCCGACCCCGGCACGCGCCCGGCGCGCACACGCCGCCCCCAGAGCACGCCGTCACCCGCACGCGCGGCGGTGGCGAGGCATCCTCCATCCCCACCTGCCACCGCCGCCGCGTCCACGCGACACCCGCCCGCGCCGCCGACGTCGGAGACCGCGCCCATCGCGAGCGCCGCGCCTGCGGATGCGCCTGCCGATCCACCGGTCGCTGCGCGCGGGGCACCCGATGCCCCACCGCGCGCGCTCGCCGACAACCCGGCGCCGCGCTACCCGTTCGCGGCGCGCCGCCAGGGTCAGTCGGGTCGTGTCGTGCTGCGCGTCGGGGTGGAGGTCGACGGTCGCGCGGCGCGGGTCGAGGTCGAGGAGACGAGTGGCCATCGGCTGCTCGATGCGGCGGCGCGCGACGCGGTGCACGGCTGGCGGTTCCAGCCCGCGCGGCGCGACGGGGTGGCGGTCGCCGCCGACGTGCTGGTGCCGGTGGTGTTCCGGCTGACGCGCGACGGATGACTCCGCGCCTCGCGATCAGCGGCAGCGCCGGCTGCGGCAAGTCGACGCTCGCGCGCGCGCTGGCCGAGCGCCACCACGTGCCCTACATCGAGGAGGAGATGCGCCGCCTGATCGAGGGTGGGCTGGATCTGCACCAGGTGACGCCGGCCGAGCACCGGGCGCTGATCAGCGACCAGCTCGACGGCATGGTGGCGGCGGCGCGGGCCGCGGTCCGCGACCACGGCGGATTCGTCTGCGATCGCTCTCCGGTGGATTTCGCCGCGTTCTGGCTCTACTTCCGGTTCGGCTTCGACCGCCCGGCGACCGACCGCTTCTTCGCCCGGGTCGAGGCGGCGCTCGAGGCGTTCGGCCCCGTTGTGCTGCTGCCGCACGGCGCGCTCGCCCTCGAGGACGACGGCGTGCGGGCCGCCAACCCCTGGGTCCAGCTCCACTTCCACGCGGTGCTCGAGCACCTCCTCCGGCGCATGCTGCCGCGGGAACGTCTGTGGCTGCTGCCGGCGGGCCGCCGAACGGTGGCGCAACGCACGGGCTGGGTCGAGCACCGCCTGACCGCGCGGCGCCCGTAGGGGCGGGGCGCCGTCCCCGCCCGCGATGTCGGGCGGTCAGTGGCCGGGTAGCCGTCGCGGCGGTGGGTCGAATCGCGCGCGCCAGCTGGCCACCAGCTCGGTGTCGCCGGTCCGCGCCGTCGCCTGCTGTCTGAGCGTCACGCGCAGCGCGCGCTCGCGCAGCGCGCTGCGCGGAGCGGGGTAGTCGTCGGGCCGCAGCCCGCGTCGCAGGGCGCGGCTCGCGCGCCGCGCCTCGTCGTCGAAAGCCGGGCTGCCGTGGCGGCGAAGCAGCGCCGGAGCGAGCTCGGCCGCGTCGTCGTCGACCAGGAAGAGCTCGAAGCAGGCACGGTGCCCGGGTGGCACCGGCAGCTCGGGCGCGTGGCTGCGGCGGTGCGCGAGCAGGAACGGTAGCAGGTGGGTGTGTGGCCCGGGCGGCGTGCGCTCACCCCGGGAGCGCGACGGGATCGGCTGATAGACCTCGACCCGCGCCAGACGCGAGGTGAGGATGCGGTGCGGGCTCGCCGCCTTGATCACCGCCATCGCCGGGCTGTCGGCGGCGAGGACCGGGACGCCGCAGGCGGCGCGAAGGGCGCCGACCACCTCCGGGTCGCCGCTGCGCACGCTCATCTCGACGTGATCGATGCCGAGTCCGAGATCGAAGCGCACGTCGTCGCGACGCGCGGGGTCGAGCGCGTCGTGGTCGGGCCCGAGCTCGGTGAGCACGGTGCGCGGGGCGCTGACCGCCAGGGTGGTCGGCAGACAGAACGCGAGCCCGGTGAGCCAGTGGTCACGACCGGCGGGTGCCTGCCAGGCGAGCGGGCGCGCGCCGTCGACGTCGACCCGCGCCGCTCCGCGCGCGGTGCGTAGCGAATGCCACGTCGCGCCGCCTGCCTCCGCCGCCACGGGCTCGCCCTCGACGCATGTGAACTCCGCGATCGCCCCGGGGACGCCGACCGCCGCGCCGCCACGCGGGCGGCCGAGCAGCCGAGGTAGCAGCGCCGTCACCGATTCGTCCATCGGCCCGTCTCCGTCGCCGGCCGGTCCGGCTCGCGGTCGGCGACTATGCCAGCGCGACGCGCCGGGGGCCAGGCAGCTCGGGCGCTCGGCTACGACGCGGCGCCGTCGCCCGCGCTCGGCGTGATTGCCTCGAGTGGCACCACGTAGGGCCCCTCGGCGGTCTCGCCGAGGCGAGCCCGGATTCGGAATCCGGCGCGAAGCGAGGCCTCGGTCAGCACCTCGCGCGGGCGTCCGGCAGCGATGACCCGCCCCGCGTGCATCAGCACCAACCCGGTGCAGTGGCGCGCGGCGAGCGTGAGGTCGTGGACCACCACGGCCACCGCCACGCCCTCGTCGGCGAGCGTGCGCAGCAACGCCATCACCTCGAGCTGATGCGCGGGGTCGAGGCCGGCAGTCGGCTCGTCGGCGAGCAGCGCCGGGGCGCCGACCGCGAGCGCACGCGCGAGCATCACGCGCGCGCGCTCGCCGCCGGACAGCTCGCTCGCGGGGCGATCGGCCAGCTGCTCGAGGCCGGCTCGGGCGAGGGCGCGCTCGACCGCCGGGTGATCCTCCGGGCCGCTGCCGCCGAGGCCACGGTGGTGTGCGAGGCGACCCAGCGCCACCACCTCACGCACCGCGATCGGCCAGTGGCACTCGCGCTCCTGCCCAAGCCAGGCGATGCGCCGGGCGCGCTCGCGGGGCGACCAGTCGGCGAGCGGTCGGCCGTCGAGCGTGACCGTGCCGGCGCCCGGTGGCAGCAACCCGGCGAGCACTCGGAGCAAGGTCGACTTGCCGGCCGCGTTCGGTCCGATCACCCCGAGCAGCTCGCCTGGCGCGACGCGCGCGTCGACCCCGTGCAGTACGGTGCGCGGGCCGAGGCGCGCGACCACCCCGGTGGCGACCAGGGTGCTCACGGCGCGCGCATCCGCGCCAGCAGGTGGAGGAAGAACGGCGCGCCGAGCAGCGCGGTCACCACCCCCAGCTTGAGCTCGCTGGCGGTGGGCGCGAGGCGCACCACCAGGTCGGCGGCGAGGGTGAGGAGCGCACCGCCGACCGCGCTCGCCGCGAGGAGGGCGCCGGGCCGGTGCCCGACCAGTGGCCGCAGCAGGTGCGGGACCACCAGGCCGACGAAGCCGATGGTGCCGGCCACCGCGACCGAGGCGCCGACCGCGAGCCCGACGCCGGCGAGCAGGCGCCAACGCAGCGCGGCGGTGGAGAAGCCGAGGCTGGCGGCGGTGGCCTCGCCGAGGGTGAGGGCATCGAGGCCGCGCCCGAGCGAGAGCAGCAAGCCACCGCCGATCACCACGAAGGGCGTGACCAGCGCGACCTGGTCCAGACCCCGGTCGGCCAGCGACCCGAGCAGCCAGAACACCACCTCGAGCGCGGCGAAGGGGCTCGGGGCGAGGCTGAGCGCGAGCGAGATGAGCGCACCGGCGAAGGCGTTGACCGCCACCCCGGCGAGCACCAGGGTGAGCGGGCTCGCCGCGCGGCCGGCGAGAGCCACCACCGTGGCGAGGCCGGCCACCGCCCCGGCGAGGCCGCCGAGTGGCAGCGCCCAGGGGCCGCCGAGCCCGGCGCCGTGGTACATGACCACCACCGCGCCGAGCGCCGCCGACGGGCCGACGCCGACCAGGGCCGGCTCGGCCAGGGGATTGCGCAGATAACCCTGGAGCGCGGCGCCGCCGAGCCCGAGACTCGCGCCCACCAGGATCGCGAGCAGGGTCCGCGGTAGTCGGATCTCCAGGGCGACGATGGCCGCGACCTCGCGGCGCGAGCCGTCCAGCAGGTCGGGCACCAGCCAGCCCGACGGCCCGGCCGCCATCGACGCGGCGACCAGGGCGATGCCGGTCGCGCCGACCAGTGCCCAGCGCGTCGTCCGGTGGAGGCGCATCACGGCGCGAGCAGCCGGGCGCGCGCGTCGGCCAGCCGCGTCCCGGCCTCCACCAGCCACGGGCCGGGGCATCCCCACAGCCGGTCCGGCACCTCGACGCGAGCCGCGGCACCCGGGCTCCGCGCCAGTGCGGGGTGGTCGAGCAGGGCGGCGGCGAGCGCCGGGGCACGGCCGGCACGCTCGTCGACCACCAGCAGGCGCGGCCGCAGCCACAGCACCCGCTCCAGCCCGAGCATGCCCCAGGTGTCGATCCCCGCGACGCCGGCCGCATTGGCGAGGCCGCTCGCGGCGAGCACCGCGCCGGGGAGGGTGGCCGGACCGGCGGTGAAGCCGTTCGGCCGATAGATCAGCGCGAGCGGTCGAGGCTCCACGGTGGCGACCCGGGCCAGCCCGGTGTCGATGCGACGGACCATGCGCTCCCCGGTCTCGACCCGCCCGAGCGCGGTGGCGACCGCGCGGATCTGGTCCCGCGCGTCGTCGAGGGTGGCGGCGAGCTCGAGCCGCATCACCCGATGGCCGAGACGCTCGAGCATGGCGGTGGCGGCGCGCGCGGTGTGTCGCCCCGCGATCACCAGGTCGGGCCTGAGGGCGACGATCTCCTCCGCCAGGCCGCGGTTGAGCGGGAGCGCGGCTGCCTGCTCGGCGAGCGGCGACGATCGCGGGTCGGCGGCGAGGAAGCTCACCGAGACGAGCTGCCCCGGCGCGGCGAGCTCCAACGCGAGCAGGTCGGCGCAGAGGTTGGTGGTGACCACGCGACGCGGTGGCTCGGCGGCGGCCACCGACGCCAGCGCGAGGCAGACGGCGAGCACCGCGCCGAGGCCGGGTCGTCGATGTCCGCCGCCGGGGCTCACCGCCCGTTGCCGAAGTCCACCGCCAGTCCGACGAACACGCCGAGCCCGGGCGCGCGGAAGCCGTAGACCTCCTCGTAGCCGTCGTCGAGCAGGTTCTCCACCCGCGCGAGCGCGCTCACCGACGGCGCGATGCGGTAGCGCCCCGCCACGTTGAGCAACGCGTAGCTCCCGAGATCGACCCGGCTCTGCGGCGTCGCGAACACGAACTCGTCGTCGACCGCGCCAGCTCCGAAGTCGAGCGACACCGACACCGCGGCGCGGTCGTCGGTGTCGCGCCAGTCGAGGCTCACGCTGCCGGTGTGCCGCGGCCGCCGCGCCTCGTCCCGGCCGTCGGACTGCTCGGCGCGCAGGAAGGTGTAGCTCGCGCTGGCACCGAGGGTCGGCGTGAGGCGCGCGCGGGCCGACAGCTCGAGCCCACGTCGGCGGCTCTCGCCGGGCAGGTTCACCGGGCTCGAGAGGAAGGTGACCGGGTCGAAGACGGTCGCCACCTCGTTGGTGAGGTCGCTCTCGAACCAGGTGACGTCGAGCACCACGCGGTCGTCGAGGAGGCGCTGCTCGACACCGACGTCCCAGCCGCGCGAGCGCTCGGGCTCGAGCGACGGATTGCCGACGAAGAACCCGGGGAAGAAGCCGAATTGCTCGAAGAAGGTGGGGTTGGTCACCCCGGTCCCGAGGCTCGCGTGCAGCCGGCTGCCGGTGCGGCGGAGATCGTAGGCGGCGGTGAGCCGGAAGGTGTCGGCGTCGGCGAAGCGCTCGTTCTCGTCGTGGCGGGCGGAGGCGCCGAGCGCGAGCCGATCGGCGATGCTCACGCGGTACTCGGCGGCGAAGCCGTAGGCGGTGGTCTCGCGGTCCTGGTCGGCCAGCGACGGGCCCGGCAGGCCTCGATTCGAGAACCGCAGTCGCTCACGCTCGGCGAGCAGGGTCAGGGCGTGACTCGCCGGCAACCCGACCTCGGACTCGGCGAAGACGGTGGTGCGGTAGGCGATCTTGCGCCGCTCGCCCCGGGTCGAGGTGTTGCGGACGCGGTTGGCCTGGGTGGCGAGCCGCGAGCGCGTGTACCCGGTGCTCACCTCGTGCTCCCAACGGCCGTCGAGGACGCTGAAGCGCGCGCGGGCGCCGGCGTAGAGCTGGCTCACGTCGGTGTCGTTGGCGGCGTCGATCGGAAACCCCTGGGTGGGGCTGCCGGCGACGAAGTCGAAGTCGTCGAACTCGGTGTTGGCGTCGGTCGCGCGCAACGTCGCGCGCAGATCGAGCGCGTCGTCGGGCCGCAGCCCCGCGTTCAGGTTCAGGGTGAGGTTGCGGTAGCCGTCGTCCTCGCCGCCGAAGCGCGAGGCATTGACGCCCTCGGTGGTGAGGGCGGAGGCCGACAGCGCGACGTCGTGGCTCTCACCCGCGTTGCGCACCGCCGAGTGCACCCGGAAGGTGCCGTGGGCGCCGCCCTCGGCGCGACCCGAGACCACCGTGCCCGGCTCGGCCCGGCGGGTGGTGATGTCGATGACGCCGCCGATGGCGTCGGCGCCCCACAGCGCGCTCTGCGGCCCACGCAGGACCTCGATACGCTCGATGTCGTCGGCGAGCATGTGGGCGAAGTCGAACTCCGACGACGACACCGGGTCGTTGACCTCGATGCCGTCGATCAGCACCAGCGTGTGGTTGGCCTCGGCGCCGCGCATGCGCACCTGGGTCTGGCCGCCGACCGGGCCGCTGCGCGACACCGCGAGGCCGGGGACCGCGCGCAGCACGTCCGAGAGCACGGGTACCTGGCGGCGCTCGATGGCCGCCCGGTCGACCACCGAGATCGCGCTGCCGACCTCGCGGGACGGTACCGGGATGGCCGCCGCGCTCACCACCGTCTCGGGCAGCAGGCGCGCGACCTCCTCGGCGGCGACCGGGACGGTCGCGGCGAGACAGAGCAACATCGCCGCCGTCGCGGTCGCGGGGCGGTCGGCGCGTGGATGCGTTCTCGCCGGTGGGAACCCGGGCGAGGCGGGGGGCGCGGCGTGGCTTCGCGGGTGGTGCACGGGGCATCCTCCTCGGTGTCGCGAGTGACGGGACACGCCGGGAGGAGCACGACCACCCCGGCGACACCGAGCGTCGACCGGGTGCAAGGGGCGCACGGGGCTGACGCTCCGCGCCGCCGACACGGGGGACCGCTCCGCCGAAAAGAACCCGTTCGGCGGGTGGGCGACGCTCGCGACGGCAGGTCTCCTGGCTCGCGGGTCGTCACCCGTGCCCGGCCTTCCCAGTTTCCCAGTGGCCGTCTCCACCGTCCGCTCGGGACGGGGTGGGCAGGGGCTCTCCGCTCACAGTTGCGGGTACAGCCGAGGATTTGCCGGGCATCGGCCCGGCGCACCTCGTTCCCTCTCGCTTCCCGAGGGAACCGTCGCTGGGGCCCGTTCTAGCACCGACGGCACTCACGGAGCAAGGCCCAGGTCGCGGCTCCGGTGCGAGCCGCTCGGGCGCCGACTCAGCCGCCGTGGCGGCTCGCGCGCGGTCGCCAGTACACCTCGCCGTGCTCACCGATGGCGAGGCTGCGCGCGAGCACGAAGAGGTAGTCCGAGAGCCGGTTCAGGAAGCGCAGGCTCGCCGGGTTCACCGCCTCGAGCCGCGACAGCGCGAGCAGCCGCCGCTCGGCGCGGCGACACACCGCGCGCGCCACGTGGGCGGCCACCGCCGCCGGGCCACCGCCCGGCAGGATGAACTCCTTGAGCGGAGGCAGATCGCGGTTGAGGTCGTCGAGCGCGTGCTCGATGGCCTCGACGTCGGCGTCGGCGACGCTGGTCGCGCCGGGGATGGCGAGCTCACCGCCGACGTCGAACAGGCCGTGCTGGACGTCGACCAGACAGGCGCGCACCGCGTCGGGCACCGGATGGACCAGCACCGCGGCGACCTGGCTGTTCAGCTCGTCGACCGCGCCCATGGCCTCGATGCGCGCGCTGTCCTTGTCGACACGGGTGCCGTCGGCGAGCCCGGTGGTGCCGGCGTCGCCGGTGCGCGTGTAGATCTTCGAGAGCCGGTGGCCCACGGCGTTCTCCTGGTTTGGGTCGGGTGCCGGCGACGTCGGGTCAGCTGGCCGGGACGATCGTCTCCACCGACGCCCGCTCGGGCCGGTAGACGATGCGAGTAACGCTACCGTAGGCGGCCCGAACCCGGAAGGCTTGCTCCGGTGGCCGACCGAGGGCCGCGTTGACCAGGCAGCGGATCACCCCACCGTGGGTGACGACGAGGTGGCGGCGTCGGTCCGTCGCCGCGAGCTCGGCGACGAACGCCGTGGCCCGTGCCGAGACCTCGGCCACCGTCTCGCCGCCGGGGATGCGGTAGGTGGCGAGCGCGTCGCGCCAGGCGTCGATCTCGACCCGGGGAATGTCGTCCCAGCGCCGCATCTCCCAGTGCCCGAAGTCCATCTCGGCCAGTCGCCGGTCGACCACCGGTGCCGGGTGCAGCGTCCGCGCGAGAGCGAGACAGCGCCGCGCCGGGCTCGAGTGCACGACCGCGTCGACCCGCGCCGAGCTCGGGATGTCCGCGAGCGTTCGGGCCCACGCGACGCGCCAGTCGGGCGCGAGCGGGAGGTCGGCGCGCCCGTAGCAGATCCCGCGGGCGACGTCCGGTGCGGTGTGGCGAAGGAGGTAGAGATCGAGGGTCAGAAGCGGCGCCTCAGCTCCAGCGCACCGGCCTCGCGCCGGATGTCCAGGCGCGACAGGAACGAGTTGCCGAGCAGCACCCGTGCCGGGAAGGCGCCCTCGTGGACGGCGGCCTCGACGTCCGCGATGGCGATCTCGCCGATCTTCACCTGGCGCAGTCGGACCACCCAGATCCGCGACAGCCCCGACGCCGTCGACGACACCGCCGCCGTTCCCTCGAGGCGATACGGAATGCCGATGCGGTCCGCCTCGCGGCCGCTCATCGAGACCAGCGTCGCGCCGGTGTCGACGATGAACGGGACCGGAAAGCCGTTGATGCTCCCGGTGACCTCGTACATCCCGGTCGCGGTCGGATAGATGCGGAGCGCCGCCTGCTCGGGCGCCCGGAAACCGGTCCCGATGTGCGTGCCGAGGCGGTAGCGGCCGCGCTTGCCGTCGATCTCGAGGACCGCGGTCTCGCTGTCGGCACCGAGCAGGGCCACGCCCTCGGGGCTGCGCTCACCGACTCCCAGCATGCGTCGCTTGCCGTCGATCATCAGCACCGCGCGGTCCTTGAACAGGCCCACCACGCTGACCTTGTCGACGCCGCGGGCGGCCTCCGGCACCGCAGTGAGGGCCGTCAGCGCGAGGCAGAGGGCGACAGCGGTGTGTCGGCCGCGGGTACGCATCGCACTCATCGCGAATCCAGGTCGTCGTCTTCCGGCGCAGTGTAGACCGTGCCGGGAGCCGTCGCCGGCACCCGCGCCAGATCCCAGCTCGCCACCGCCCAGGCGAGGATCTGGTCGGCGGGGGCGCCGGCGAGCGTCGCCGGCAACGGATGGCCGAGGAATGCCAGCACCTGCCCGAGGACGACGGGAGCGGCCAACGCGCTGGTCGGCGGTGCGCCGGTCTGCTTGCCGAGCTTGCGTCCCGCGGCATCGACGGCGACCGGCAGGTGGGCGTGGCGTGGCGGCTCCGCGCGCAGCGCGCGCCAGAGCAGGATCTGGCGCGGCGTGGAGTCGAGCAGATCGGCGCCACGCACGACCTCGGTGACCCCCTGGTCGAGGTCGTCCACCACCACCGCGAGGTGATAGGCGTGGAGCCCGTCGGCGCGGCGGACCACGAAGTCTCCGACCTCGCGCTCGAGGTCCTGCCCGTAGGGGCCCTGGATCTGGTCGACCAGGTCGACCCGGCCGGTCACCCGCAGGCGCACCGCGCGGGCGGTGCGCCCGGCGGCGATGCCGCGGCGGCAGGTGCCGGGGTAGACGTCGCCGGCCTCGCGACGGGTGCAGGCGCACGGGAAGGTCCAGCCGTCGCGGGCGAGCTCGGCGAGCGCCGCCTCGTAGCGCGCGGTGCGGGCGCTCTGGCGCAGCACCGGCCCATCCCACTCCAGGCCGAGGCGCGCCAGCTCGCGCAGGATGGCGTCGGCAGCGCCGGCGACCTCCCGCGGGCGGTCGACGTCCTCGATCCGCACCAGCCACTCGCCACCGCGGCTGCGTGCCTGGAGGAAGCTCGCGACGGCGGCGACGAGGGAGCCGAAGTGCAGCGCACCGGTCGGGGAGGGGGCGAAGCGCCCGCGGATGGTCACCGTCGGCGCGCTCGCGCGTCACCGAGCTCCCGGCGGGGAGCGCGGCGTCGCGTCGCCGGCCGCATCAGCCGTACTGCTTCTCGCGGATCTCGGCCGTGACCTTGCAGTCGTAGCACAGCGTCGCGGTCGGACGCGCCTCGAGGCGACGAATGCCGATCTCCACGCCGCAGGTCTCGCAGAACCCGTAGTCGCCGGCGTCGATCGCGCGCAACGACTCGTCGATCTTGCGAATCAGCTTGCGCTCGCGGTCGCGGGTGCGGAGCTCGAGGGTGAACTCGGACTCCAGGCTCGCGCGGTCGTTCGGATCCGGGAAGTTCCCCTGCTCGACCTGCATGTGGTTCAGCGTACGGTCGACCTCTTCCATGAGCTGGCGCTTCCAGCCCCGCAAGATGGCGCGGAAGTGGTCGGCCTGTCGGTCGTTCATGTACTCCTCGTCGGGCGCCGCCTCGTAAGGCTCGACCGCGTCGGGAGTCGTCGTGATGTCCACCATGCCCTTCTGCTCCTGGCGCCGCCGCCACACTCGGCCGCGGCGGCGCCCGACGTCCTGGCGCCGGATTCCGCACACCACGGCCGGACGCCCGAAGGCCGCGCTGTATACCAATCTTGGCGGGGGCTCGCAATGCGCCGCGTGCCGTTTCGTGCCACGGTTGGCGATTCGGTCGCGTCTACTGGCCCCCGCGCTCGAGCGGGCGGAGTCGCTCGACCCACAACGCGGTGGCGCCGGCGACCGCCGACGGGATCACCAGGCAGTTCAGGACCGGAATCGACAGCGCGCCCATCACCGCCGCGCCGAAGCCGAGCGACATCAGTCGTCGCTCGCGCAGACGGGCGCGTTGCTCGGGGAAACCGAGGCCGTGGTTGCCCATCGGGTAGTCGACGTACGCGAATGCCAGCATCCACGCGCCCATCGCGAACAGCCCGACCGAGGCCAGGGCGTTGACCACCGGGATCGGCAGCAGCGCGAGCACCATCAGCGGCACCGTGCGCAGCGCGACGTAGACCAGCTTGCGCGCCTCCGATGCGAGCGTGCGGCCGAGGTCGCGCAGCATCCGGCTCCATCCGCTCGGTGGTGGTGGCTCCCCGCGCAGCTCGCGCTCCACCGCCTCGGCCAGCAGGCCGTTGAAGGGCGAGGCGACCAGCATCGCGACGAAGTTGAAGCCGAAGAAGATCACGCCCATCACCAGCACCGTCAGCACCGGCCAGAGCAGCCAGCGCAGCCAGTCGAGCCACTGCGGCAGCAGGCCGTCGAGCCACTGGTCGACGAGCCCGAAGCCGACCCAGGTGCCGACCCCGAACAGGGTGATGTTGACCAGCAGCGGAATGGCCACGTACCGGCGCAGCCCGGGGCGCGCCACGAGCGCAGCTCCGCGCAGTAGATAGCTCAATCCAGTCAATGGGTTGTCGTTCACGGGAGAATGCTTCGGGTCGCCGATGGCAGGGTGACGGAGGGGTGGGGCGGACGTCTCGCCGGAGTCCGCCTCGCGTCTCGATCGGGTATTCGGGAAACGCGATTAGTGTACCATTCGCGGATGCCGCACGTGCCCCGCCCGAGGACCGGCTGAACATGCGTCTGCGCAAGCTCAAGCTGGCCGGTTTCAAGTCCTTCGTCGACCCGACCACCATCTCCCTGCCGGGAGACCTCATCGGTGTGGTCGGGCCGAACGGCTGTGGCAAGTCGAACATCATCGACGCGGTGCGTTGGGTGATGGGCGAGATCTCCGCCAAGCACCTGCGCGGGGACACCATGGCCGACGTGGTGTTCACCGGCTCGAACACCAGGAAGCCGGTGTCGCAGGCCTCGGTCGAGCTCGTGTTCGACAACTCGGAGGGGCGTCTCGGCGGTCGGTACGCCGCCTACGCCGAGGTCTCGGTGCGGCGCCAGGTCGACCGCGAGAGCCAGTCGGTCTACTTCATCAACGGCGTGCGCTGCCGGCGTCGCGACGTCATGGACGTCTTCCTCGGCACCGGGCTCGGGCCGCGCAGCTACGCGATCATCGAGCAGGGCATGATCTCGCGCCTGATCGAGGCGCGGCCGGAGGAGCTGCGCGAGTTCCTGGAGGAGGCGGCCGGGATCTCCAAGTACAAGGAGCGGCGGCGCGAGACCGAGAACCGGATGCGCCACACCCAGGAGAACCTCGACCGGCTGAGCGACCTGCGCGAGGAGTTGGGGCGGCAACTCACCCACCTCAAGCGCCAGGCGACCATCGCCGAGCGCTACAAGGTGCTGAAGGACGAGGAGCGCGGCGTGCGCGCCGAGCTGCTGGCGCTGCGCTGGCGTGGGCTCGACGCCGAGGCGACCGCGCATTCCGAGCGGGTCGGGCAGCAGCAGAACGCGCTCGAGGCCGCGCTCGCGGAATTGCGTCGGGTGGAGTCCGAGCTCGAGCGGACCCGGTCCGATCACGCGCAGTCGAGCGACGACTTCAACGAGGCCTACCGGGCGGTGCTCGACGCCGGGGCCGAGGTGGCCCGTCGCGAGGAGACCATCCAGTCGCTGCGGACCCGGCGCGAGGAGCTGCGCAGCGGGCTCGCCCGCGAGGAGGCCGCGGCGGCGCGCGCCCGCGAGCACATCGCCACCGAGTCCGAGCGGCTGCGCAAGCTCGAGGCCGAGCGGGCCGAGCGCGAGCCACAGCTCGAGGGGCTCAACGCCACCGCCACCGAGGCCAGAACCGAGTTCCGGCGTCGCGAGGAGGCGATGCAGTCGTGGCAGGAGCGCTGGGAGGAGCTGACCGAGCAGGCGGCCGAGCCGTCGCGGGTCGCCCACGCCGAGCAGGCGCGGATCCAGGGCCTGGAGGCCAACGTCGCCCGCTTGCGGCGCCGGATCGAGGATACCGAGCGCGAGCTCGGCGGGCTCGACGAGGCGGGACTGGCAACCCAGGTCGAGGCGGCGCGCGCCGCGCACGCGGCCGCCGAGCAGGCCGCGACCCAGGCCGAGCAGGCGGTGAGCGCCCGGCGCGCGGCGATTGCCGAGGCGCGGCGGATCAACACCGAGACCGACCGCGCGCTGGCGCAGGCGCGCGAGCAGTTCCAGACCCTGCGCGGTCGGGTGTCCTCGATCACCGCGTTGCAGGAGGCCGCGCTCGGCAAGGGCGCTGGCGCCGGGCTCGACTGGCTGCGCGCCCGCGGCCTCGACGGCCGTCCGCGTCTCGCCGAGGCGTTGCGGGCGGCGGAGGGCTGGGAGACCGCGGTCGAGGCGGTGCTGGGCGACCGGATCGACGCGGTCTGCGTCGACGATCTGGCGGCGCCGGCGCGCGCCCTCGACCAGCTCGGCAAGGGTGCGGTCGGCCTGTTCTCACCAGGCGGTGCCGCCTCGCCGGGCGGTGATGCCGGGCTCGAGCCGCTGGCGGCCCGGGTGCAGGCGCCGTGGGCGCTCGGCAGCCTGCTCGCCGGCGTCTATTGTGCGGGCGACGTCGAGGCCGCCCTGGCGGCACGCCACCGGCTCGGCCCCACCGAGTGCCTGGTGACCCCGGACGGCGTGCGCGTCGGCCCCGACTGGCTGCGGGTCGAGCGCGCCGATGCCGCGGCCGGCGTCCTGCGGCGCGAGCGCGAGCTGCGCGAGCGCCAGGCCGAGCTCGAGCGCGCGCGCGGGCGGGTCGGCGAGCTGGAGGCGGCCCGCGCCGAGGGCGGGCGCGCTCTGGAGGCGGCGGAGGCCGCGCTGGCCGAGGCACAGTCGGCGCACGCCAAGCAGGTGCGCCATGCCGCCGAGTGCCGGAGCGAGGCGGGCGCGGCGTCCAGTCGTCTCGACCAGCTCCGCAATCGTGCTGGACGGCTGCGTGTCGACCTCGACGAGGCGCGGCGTGGGTTGGCGGCCGAGGACGAGGTGCTGGCGGAGTCGCGCGATCGGCTCGAGCGGTCGAGCGCGGAGGCCCGGCGCCTGAGCGACGAGCGTGAGGCCTGGAGCCGCCAGCGCGATCATCTGCGCGATGCGCTCGACGCGGCGCGCGAGCACTGGCAGGCGGTGCGCGACGAGGTCTACGAGATCGGCCTGCGGGTGGAGTCGGTGCGCGCCCAGATCGGCTCGCTGCGCGATGCGGTGGCGCGCGAGCGCGACCAGGCGAGTGCGCTGGCCACCCGCATCGGCGAGCTGCGCGAGGGGATGGAGCGGACCGCCGAGCCGCTGGCGAGCGCCGAGTCCGAGCTCGCGGCCCGCCTCGCCGCGCGGTCGCAGCTCGAGGGGGCGTTGGCGGCGGCCAGGACCAGGCTCGAGGACATCGATGCGCGCGCGCGCGAGCTCGATGGTCAGCGCGAGGGTCGCGAGCGCGAGGTCGAGCGCGAGCGCCGCACGCTGGAGGACATGCGCCTCGGGGGGCAGGAGATCGTGGTGCGCCGGCGCACCGTCGAGGAGCAACTGGCCGAGGCCGGGGCCGACCTCCAGGCGCTCCTGGAAGGCCTCGGTGCCGACGCCACGGAGCCGGCCTGGAGCGAGCGGCTCGAGGAGCTCGAGCGGCGTATCCAGCGGCTCGGGCCGATCAACCTCGCCGCCATCGACGAGTTCGAGCAGCAGTCCGAGCGCAAGCAGTACCTCGACTCGCAGCACGCCGATCTCGAGGAGGCGCTCGGCACGCTGCGCTCGGCGATCCAGAAGATCGACCGCGAGACGCGGGCGCGGTTCAAGGAGACCTACGAGAAGGTCAACGACGGCCTCGGGCGGATGTTCCCGCGCCTGTTCGGTGGTGGGCACGCGAGCCTCGAGATGACCGGCGAGGATCTGCTCGACACCGGCGTGGCGGTGATGGCGCGCCCCCCGGGCAAGCGCAACGCCAGCATCCACCTGCTCTCGGGTGGCGAGAAGGCGTTGTCGGCGATCGCGCTGGTGTTCTCGATCTTCGAGCTCAACCCGGCGCCCTTCTGCCTGCTGGACGAGGTCGACGCGCCGCTCGACGACGCCAACGTGGTGCGCTTCTCCCAGCTCGTGAAGGACATGTCCGAGCGGGTGCAGTTCCTGGTGGTCACGCACAACAAGATAACGATGGAGATCGCGCAGCAGCTCGTCGGGGTGACCATGAACGAGCCCGGGGTGTCGAGGCTGGTGGCGGTCGATCTCGACGAGGCGGTCGACCTGGCGGCGGTGTAGACCCCACCGGGGTCCGGCCGCGCGGCCGGCTCGGATCCGCGGCGGCGGTGCGGCGAGACGGTGATGGACGATCTACGACTCATCCTGCTGGTCGGTGGTGTGGTGCTGGTCGCCGGCATCTACGGCTTCGAGACCTGGCGTCGGCGCCGTGCCCGCGCCGCCGACGAGGGCGGTGGCGACGACCCGCTGGAGCGCATGCGCGATGCGCGCGCGGCGCGCAATGCGCGAGTCGTGGTGTCACGGCGCAAGCCCGGTCGGCGCGAGGCCCGCGTCGAGGAGGACCCACCGGTCAGCGCGCCGGCTCCGGTCAGCGACTTCGACATCGACGACCTCGACCGGCTCGGCTCGCCGTCGCCACCCGAGCCACCGCCGGCGCCCGAGATGCCGGCGCGGACCCGACCCGACACCCCCGTCGACGAGGATCTGCCCGAGCCCGATCTCGAGGCCGAGTCGGTACCCGAGCCATCGCCGGGACGGGTGGGGCGGGCCGAGCCGGCGGTCGGTCAGCTCTCCGGGATCTCGGCGCGACGTGACAGCCCCGAGCAGCTCGACCTGGCGGGATTTCCGGCTGCTCCGTTGGAGGAGGCCGACGCGCCGGCGCGCCCCGCGGCGCCACCTCAGCCCCAGGGCGGTCGGCGTGGTCGCCGCGGCGAGTCGGCCCGGCCGGCGGAGCCGCCACCCGAGCCCCTGGTGGTCGTGATCACGGTGATGGCGCGCGACGGCCGCCGATTCCACGGCTCCGACGTCCTCGCGGTGGTCGAGCGCGAGGGGCTGGAGCACGGCGAGATGGGGGCGTTTCACCGCTTCCCGCGCGACATGAGCATCCAGACTCCGGTCTTCAGCGTGCTCAACGTGGTCAAGCCCGGTGGCTTCGACCTCGACACCATCGAGGAGATCACCACGCCGGGCCTCGCGATGTTCCTGCAGTGCCCGGGCCCGGAGGAGCCGATGCGGTCGTTCGAGGCGATGATCGCCTCGGCGCGGCGGATCGCCGAGGGGCTCGATGGCATGCTCTGCGACGAGCGCCGCAGCACGCTCACCAACCAGTCGGTGAACCATCTCCGCGAGCGCATCGCCGAGCACGGGCGGCGCAGCCGCCTGCGCGGATGACCCGTCGCACGGCGGGCGAGACGCGCGGTGGTGATCCGCTGGCGCGGGCGCGCGAGCGGGCGGCCGAGCTGCGGGCGCAGATCGAGCATCACAACTACCGGTATCACGTCCTCGACGACCCCGAGATCCCGGACGTCGAGTACGACCGCCTGTTCCGCGAGCTGCAGGCGCTCGAGGCCGAGTATCCCGAGCTCGACTCTGCGGACTCGCCGACCCGGCGCGTCGGCGCCTCCCCACTCGCCGCGTTCGCCGAGGTCGAGCACGTGCTGCCGATGCTCTCGCTGCAGAACGCGTTCGACGACGACGAGCTGCGCGAGTTCGATCGGCGGGTGCGCGAGCGACTCGACGCCGAGCAGGTGGACTACGTCGCCGAGCCGAAGATCGACGGGCTGGCAGTGAGCCTGCTCTACCGCGACGGCGCGCTCGCGCGCGCGGCCACCCGCGGTGACGGCACGCGCGGCGAGGACGTGACGCAGAACGTGCGCACCATTCGCGCCGTGCCCCTGCGCCTGCGGGGCGACGACTTCCCGCGTGAGCTGGAGGTACGCGGCGAGGTCTACATGACCCGCCACGGGTTCGAGGCGATGAACCGCGCTCAGCTCGACGCCGGCGCCAAGACCTTCGCCAATCCACGGAACGCCGCCGCCGGGGCGCTGCGCCAGCTCGATCCCAACGTCACCGCGAGCCGCCCGCTGACCATGGCCTGCTACGGCGTCGGTCAGGTGAGCGACGGCGAGGTCGCGCCGACCCACCATCAGACGCTCGCACGTCTCCGCGAGTGGGGCCTTCCGGTGTCGCGCGAGACCGAGGTCCTGGCCGGCATCGAGCCCTGCATCGGCTACCACCAGCGCATGCTCGAGCGCCGCGCCCGCCTCGGTTTCGAGGTCGACGGGGTCGTGATCAAGGTCGATCGGCTGGACCAGCGCGAGATCCTCGGATACGTCTCGCGCGCGCCGCGCTGGGCGGTGGCGTTCAAGTTCCCGGCCGAGGAGGCATCGACCACCGTCGAGGCGATCGACGTCCAGGTCGGGCGGACCGGGGCGGTGACCCCGGTCGCGCGTCTGGCGCCGGTGCAGGTCGGTGGTGTCACCGTCACCAACGCCACCCTCCACAATCAGGACGAGGTCGACCGCAAGGACGTGCGTGTCGGGGACACGGTGGTGGTGCGCCGTGCCGGCGACGTCATCCCCGAGGTGGTTCGCGTGGTGGTCGAGCGTCGCGTGCCGGGCGCGGCGCCGTTTCGCCTGCCCGACACCTGTCCCGAATGCGGCTCCCAGGTGGTGCGCGCCGAGGGCGAGGTGGTGGCCCGTTGTAGTGGCGGCCTGATCTGCCCGGCCCAGCGCAAGCAGGCGATCCGGCACTTCGCGAGCCGGCGGGCGCTCGACGTGGAAGGGCTCGGCGACAAGCTGGTCGAGCAGCTCGTCGACCGCGGCCTCGTCCGCGACGTCGCCGACGTCTTCGAGCTCGGCCAGGAGACGCTGGTCGATCTCGAGCGGATGGGTGAGAAGTCGACGGAGAATCTGCTCGCGGCGATCGAGCGCAGCCGCCACACCACCCTCGCGCGCTTCCTCTACGCGCTCGGGATTCGCGACGTCGGCGAGGCCACGGCGCAGGCGCTGGCGACGCATTTCGGCGATCTCGCCGCCATCCGCGCGGCCTCCGAGGAGCAACTCACCGAGGTTCCCGATGTCGGGCCGGTGGTGGCGCGCCACGTCAGCGCGTTCTTCGCCGAGCCGCACAATCAGGGCGTGCTCGAACGGCTGTTGCGGCACGTCGACTGGCCGGCGCTGCCGCCGCGGGCGGCCACTGGTGGTGCCGAGTCGCCGATCGCCGGCAAGACGGTGGTGCTCACCGGCGCGCTCGCCTCGATGACCCGAGACGAGGCACGGGACCGACTCCAGGCGCTCGGCGCGAAGGTTTCGGGCAGCGTGTCGAAGAAGACCGACTTCGTCGTGGCCGG
This sequence comes from Ectothiorhodospiraceae bacterium, assembly GCA_024234875.1. Taxonomy (GTDB): domain Bacteria; phylum Pseudomonadota; class Gammaproteobacteria; order HK1; family HK1; genus JACKNM01. The sequence continues at coordinate 89,335 of JACKNM010000017.1, forward strand.
TGAGGACGCCGGTTCGAAGCGCGCCCGGGCCGAGGCGCTCGGGGTGCCGATTCGCGACGAGGCCTGGCTCGAGCGGGTGCTGGCCGGCGAGACGCCGGACTGAATCGACATTCCCACGGGGACGGGCGCCGCCGGCGGCGGGTGCATGCCCCCGCGTGGTGGCGACTCAGGCTGCGGTGATGCGGTTGCGCCCGGTCGTCTTCGACTCGAGCAGCGCGTCGTCGGCGCGCTCGATGAGCCGGGTGCCGTCGTCGGTCGGATGCAGTGCGGCGACCCCGAAGCTCGCGGTGCTGGTGATGATTCCCCGCGCCGAGCGCACCCGCTCGGCCTCGATCGACCGCCGCAGACGCTCGGCCAGGCGCATCGCGCCCTCCAGCGACGTGCTGCTCAGCACCACGCAGAACTCCTCGCCGCCGTAGCGAAACACCATGTCGCTGTCGCGCACGCAGCTGCGGATGGTCGCCGCGATGGCGCGCAGCACCAGGTCGCCGACCGGATGCCCGTACTGGTCGTTCACCGCCTTGAACCGGTCGAGATCGACCATGATCACCGCCAGGTCGCTGCCATGGCGACGGGCGAGCTCCACCTCGCGATCCATCACCGCGGAGAGCGCGGCCCGATTGCTGAGCCCGGTGAGCGGATCACGGGTGGCCGCCGCCAGTGCATCGCGGTACATGGTGGCGTTGCGAAGCGGGTAGGCGAAGTTCGCCAGCACCGTCTCGAGGGTCTCGGTCTCGTCGGGCGAGAAGGGCCGCTCGCGGGTGAGGGTGACGGTGCCGTAGAGCTGATCCTCGAGCACCAGGTCGTATCGCGCGCGACTCGCGCCGGAGCCGAACGCCAGATGCAGGCCGTGGGCGTTGTCCTCGAACTCGATGCCGTCGATCGGAATCACCTCGCGCAGGTGGCGCTCGAGGATCTCCACCAGGGTCGAGATGTCGAGACTGGTCTGGAGCGCGACCGACAGCCGGAGCAGCCACTCACGATCGAGGGTCGCGCTGCGCGGCGGGGGAAAATCGGGCGACATCATGTGGAGAGGGATGATCTCGGCGGAGATCGCCGACGCATTATCCGTGTGCACGAGAGACTTGAGCAACGAGCCATCCACCGCATCCACTCCGACTGCCATGACGAGAAATCGCACGCGAGCTTACCGGTCAATGTGATGCAATCCACATGCCAGAACGGTCGGGGATGGGGCAGGGGCGCCGCCCGGCGGCGGTCGGTCGCCGCTCGCCCGGTGGCGGCGGCGCGTGCGCGGCAGGCGGCTGCCGCTCGACGGCAGCGCGCTGCCGCCTCGGATGCGATCCGTCGGCTCGCGGCGGTCGGGCTCAACGCGATTGGGCGTCGACCGACGCGCCGTTCAGGCCGCGCGAGTCCGGGCCGAGCAGGTACAGGTAGGGAATGACCACCTCGCGTGGCGTGAGCAGGCGCTGGGGGTCCTCGCCGGGGAAGGCAGCGGCGCGCATCGCGGTCCGCACCGGGCCGGGGCTGATGCAGTTCGAGCGCACCCGGCCCTCGTTCTGGACCTCGTCGGCGAGCACCTGCGACAGGCCCTCGATCGCGAACTTCGAGCAGGCGTAGGCACCCCAGTAGGCGCGACCGTGGCGTCCGACGCCCGAGCTCGTGAACACCATGCTCGCGTCGCCGGTGCGCCGCATCAGGGGCAGACAGGCGCGGCTGAGCAGGAACGCGGCGTGGACGTTCACCTGGAACACCCGCGCCCACTGGTCCGGGTCGTAGCGCTCGATGGCGGTCATCGGCCCCAGGATCCCGGCATTGTGCAGCAGGCCGTCGAGCCGCCCGAGCTCTGAGTCGACTCGCTGTGCCAGCTCCTCGTGGTGGGTTGGCGCGGCGCCGAGCAGGTCCATCGGGTAGATGGCGGGCTCCGGGTGGCCGGCGTCGACGATGGCGTCGTAGACCCGCTCGAGCTTGCGCACGGTGCGCCCGAGTAGCACCACCGTCGCGCCGTGGGCGGCGCAGGCCTCGGCGACCGCGCGGCCGATGCCGTCACCGGCGCCGGTGATCAGCACGGTCCTCCCGGCGAGCAGATCCGCTCGCGGCTGGTAGTCGGCAGGGACAGCGCTCATGACTCGGTCTCCGTGACGATTCTCTGTCGGTTTCCTGACCGTGCGACGTCCGGTTGACGCCCGCGGCTCGACGCCCGCCACGCGGCCGGCTCGTTGCCGGCGCGATCCTCGCCCACCCAGGGTCGCGGCGCCACCCTCGCGGACGGTTGCGGCCGCGCCACTGCCGTCGCATCCCGCTCGCGGCGCACCGCACTCACGCGCTGCGCGGCGCCGCCAGCGCACGGGCCACGCCGCCGCGGGCGCGCCACACCACCCACAGCTTGCCGAGCGGGGTGAGCCCGGCGCGGCGCGACCGCACCTGGTGCCCGGCACGCGCGAGCGCCGCGAGCTGGGCGCGCGCGAGCGCCGCGAGGAGGAGCTGATCGGCGTCGCGGGGGTCGCCGGTGGCGGACAGCGCCGGGCCGGCGCGAGCCAGGCGGTCGCGCGCCTCGACCGCGAGCGCGGCAATCACCGAGGGGTCCGCCGGTCGGGGCACCAGGGCCGGCTCCGCCGGGCCGTCGCCGCGGCTCGGACGCACCAACTCGGCGAGGGCGAGTGCGGTGCCGAGCTCCCGCGCCGCGCGCAGCCGCGCGGGGCGTGGTGCCCCGCGTAGCCGCGCCAGCAACTCGCCGGCCACCCCGCCGGTCCCGGCGCAGAACGCGGTGGTGGCGCCCACGTCGCCGGCGTGGCCGGCCTCGACCAGCGTCTCCACCGTGGCGAGCATCTCCTGCACCAGCGTCGCCGGCAGCAGCCGGTCCGCCGCCACCGCGGCGAGCGCGGTGGTCGCCGGGTGGCGCGGGTTGCGGGCGAGCATCGCCCCGGCCTCCTCGACCCACCAGCCGAGGCGCATGCGGGCAGTCGCGGCATCGCTGGCGCGCGTCAGCCCCACCAGCTCGAGTCGTAGCGCGTCCACCGCACAGACCAGCCGGCGGTCCTCGGCGTCGGCGAACAGCAGGCTGTAGTAGCGCGACGCACCGGGCGGCGCCGCCAGCGCCTCGCAGTAGCGATCCGGCTCCATCGGCGGCTCAGACCGTACGCCCGGCCCCACGCGACCGGTGGGCGAGGGGAGCGAGGAGCGCGCCGAGCTCGGCCGTCGACCGCACGTAGGCGTCGGCGCCCCAGGTGTGGGGGTCGGTCTGGGCGCTGCCGTAGCCGTAGAGCGCGACCACCGACCGCATGCCGGCCGCCCGCGCGGCACGCACGTCGGGCAGCGCGTCGCCGACGTACACGCAGTCGGCCGGGGCGCACGCGGCGAGGCGGGCGCCGAGGAGCAGGGGCTCGGGGTGGGGCTTGGGATTGGTCACGCTGTCGCCGCTCACCACACACACCGCGCGCCGGAGCAGCCCGAGGGCGTCGAGCAAGGGCTCGGTCAGCCACGCCGGCTTGCTGGTGACGACCCCCCACCGGGTGCCGGCCGATTCCAGCGCGTCCAGCACCGCCTCGGTGCCGGTGAACAGGCGCGTGCGCTCGGCGATGTCCGCGCGGTAGGCGGCGAGGAAGCGGTCGAGCACGGCCTCGAATCGCGCTGCCGACACCCCGGGGCCGAGCCCGGCGGAGACCATGGCGCGGCTGCCGGCGGTGACCAGGGCGCGGGCGCGATCCGGGCCGAGCGGGCCGACACCGTGCTCGGCCAGCGCCAGATCGAGCGCGGCGACCAGGTCCGGGAGGGTGTCGGCGAGGGTGCCGTCCAGATCGAAGAGCACCGCCGACACCGACTCGGCAGGCCCGAGGCTGGCCGTCACGGGAGCGGGCGTGGTCATGGCGCCGGGCGGCGCATCCACACCACGTAGTTCACCGACGGGTCGCGGGTGAGCCGATGGTCGTGGGTGATGGGGCGATACTCGACCCCGCGCAGCTCGCGCACCTCGAGCCGGTGGTGCCGCGCCCAGGCCGCGAGCTCCGACGGACGGACGAAGCGGCGGTAGTCGTGCGTGCCGCGTGGCAGCAGGCGCATCACGTACTCGGCACCGAGCACCGCCATCAGCCAGGCCTTGGGACGGCGGTTGATGGTCGACACGAAGACGTCGCCGCCGGGGCGGACCAGCCTCGCGCAGGCGCCGAGCAGGCCAATCGGGTCCGGCACGTGCTCGATCAGCTCCATGCAGGTCACGACGTCGTAGGCGCCGGGCTCGCTGTCGGCGGTCTCCTCCGCGGTGGCGACGCGGTAGTCGACGTCGAGTCCCGACTCGAACAGGTGCAGGCGGGCGACCGCGATGGCGGCCTCGGAGGCGTCGATGCCGGTGACGCTCGCCCCGGCCGCGGCCAGCGCCTCGCTCAGGATTCCACCGCCGCAGCCGACGTCGATCACCCGCGCGCCGCTCACCGGCGCCCGCTCGGTCACGAACCGGGTGCGCAGTGGGTTCAGCTCGTGCAGCGGACGCATCTCGCCCGCCGGATCCCACCAGCGCGAGGCGAGCGCGTCGAACCGCCCGACCTCGGCGGGATCGACGTTCGCGCCCGATGTCGTGTGCGTGCTCACGCGTGCTCCGCGATTCTGGGGCGCCAGCGTCGCGCGGTCTCGGCGATCTCCGCCACGTCCAGGGTGAGAAGCTCGCGCGCGGCGAGGAGGCGCCGACCGGCCACCCAGACGTCGGTCACCTGGGCCGCGCTGGCGGCGTACACCAGGTCCGACAACGGGTGGTAGACGGGCGAGGTCTCGATTGCGGCGAGGTCGATCGCGGCCAGGTCCGCCTGCTTGCCGGGGCGCAGCGAGCCGATGATCTCGTCCAGGCCGAGCGCGCGTGCGCCACCGAGCGTCGCCGCGTGCAACGCCTGCCACGCCGGGAACGCGGACGCGTCGCCGGCCACCCCCTTGGCCAGCAGCGAGGCCGTGCGCAGCTCGCCGAGCATCGACAGGTCGTTGTTGCTGGCCGCGCCGTCGGTACCGATGGCGACGTTGACCCCGGCGTCGACCAGCCGCGCCACCGGGCAGAACCCGCTGGCCAGCTTGAGGTTCGACTCCGGGCAGTGCACGACGTGGACGGCGTGGGTGGCCAGGCGCTCGATGTCGAGCTCCGTGAGCTGGGTCATGTGGACCGCGACCAGGCGGTCGCTCAGCAGGCCGAGGCGCTCGAGGCGATCCAGCCCAGAGCAGCCGGTGGCCTCGATGGCGCGCGCCACCTCGTCGGCGGTCTCGTGCACGTGCATGTGAACCGGGAGCTCGAGCTCGTCGGCCAGGGTTCGGACGCGCTCGAGCGGCCGGTCCGACACCGTGTACGGCGCGTGCGGGGCGAAGGCGGTGGTGACCAGGGGCAGGTCGCGCAGCCGGTCGTGCACGTCCAACGCCTTGGCGATGTACTCGTCGGCGTCGCCGGCCCACACGGTGGGGAAGTCGACCACGATGAGCCCGACCACGGCGCGGATGCCGGCCTCGGCCGCGACGCGCGCGCACTCGTCGGGGTAGAAGTACATGTCGTTGAAGCAGGTGGTGCCGCCGCGCAGCATCTCGGCCACGGCGAGCCGCGTGCCGTCGCGCACGAAGCCGTCGCTCACGTGGCGCGCCTCCGCCGGCCACACGTGCTCGTGCAGCCAGCGCTCGAGCGGAAGGTCGTCGGCGAGCCCGCGGAACAGCGACATCGCGGCGTGGGTGTGCGCGTTGACCAGCCCCGGAATCAGCGCGTGGTGGTCGAGGTCGACGGTCGCGCGCGGCGCGAAACGCGCCGCCGCCTCGCGTTGCGGGAGCACGGCCACGATTCGCTCACCGTCGATGGCGACCGCGTGCGCCTCGAGCACGACGTCGCGCGGCTCCACCGGGATGACCCAACGGGCGTTGACGAGCTGGTCGACGGGCTCCATCGATGACGACTGCCTGCGTGGGACGGGTCAGGCTCGAGCGTGCCGGCGCTCGATCGCGGTCGGCATGATAGATTGCGGCCTCCGACCGTGCCAGGCCGGTGCCTCGCACCGGCGTGAGGGGAAGACGCCGTGACACACGAGGTCGTCGACAACGTACGCGCGATGCGCTGGCATCGCGAGGCGCTGGAGATGCTCGATCAGCGCGAGCTGCCGGCGCGCGAGGTGTGGGTGCGTTGCACGACCTGCGCCGAGGTGGCGTCCGCGATCACGTCGATGGTGGTGCGCGGCGCGCCCGCGATCGGCGTCTGCGCGGCCTACGGCGCGGTGCTCTCGGCACGCGTGCGCCAGCGCGACGACCGCGGCGGCTGGCGCGCCGGGTTCGACGCCGACCTCGATGCGCTCGCCCGGGCGCGCCCCACTGCGGTGAACCTGGTGTGGGCGGTGGAGCGGATGCGGCGGGTGGCGCGCGCGGCGGACGATGCCGCCGCCCCCGGTGCGATCCTCGATGCGGCACACGCCCTCCACCGCGACGACGTCGACGGCAACCGGCGCATGGGCGCGTACGGCGCCGCGCTCCTCGGTGCGCGCGCGCCGGTGCTCACCCACTGCAACACCGGCTCGCTCGCCACCGGCGGCTACGGCACCGCCCTCGGGGTGATTCGCAGCGCCTGGGCGGCGGGCAAGGTCGAGCGTGTCCTCGCCGACGAGACCCGACCCTGGCTCCAGGGCGCACGGCTCACCGCCTGGGAGCTGGTGCGCGACGGCATTCCGGTCGACCTGCTGGCCGACGGCGCCGCCGCCTGGGCGATGCGTCGCGCCGGGGTGGGGTGGGTGATCGTCGGGGCCGACCGGGTCGCGGCCAACGGCGACGTCGCCAACAAGATCGGCACCTATGCACTGGCCGTCGCCGCGCGCCACCACGGCGTGCGCTTCATGGTCGCCGCGCCGACCTCGACCATCGATCCCGACTGCCCCGACGGCGACGCCATCCCCATCGAGCTGCGGGCGGAGGCCGAGGTGCTGACCGCCGGCGGTCGGCGCATCGCGGCGGAGGGGGCGAGGGCCTGGAACCCGGTCTTCGACGTCACCCCGGCCGCACTGGTGGACGCCCTGGTGACCGAGCGCGGGGTGATCGAGCGGCCCGGACCGGAAGCGATCGCGGCGCATCTCGGGCGCGCCTGAGCGCGAGCCCCCGGTCGGGGGGCCGCGGCCGGCGGCGGTTGCGCGCCGCGGCCACCGCCGCGGTACATCGAACTCCCTGACAGTGGTAGAATTTCCGCCTTTCCAGGGCAACGTCGCGCACACGCGTCGGCCGAGCGCCGGCGCCGCCCCCACGCCCGCCTCCACGGCCCGCGACTCGGCCGCCGATCGGTGCTGCTCGGCGCCGGGCGGGCAGGTGCGGGGCGGGATCGCCGGTGCGGCGCGGTGGCCGGACGTGCGTCGGCTCGCCCTGGGCTCGGAGCCCTGATTTCGGAGCGTCGATGGCTGAGTTCGCGAAAGAGATCCTCCCGGTCAACATCGAGGAGGAGATGAAGCAGTCCTACCTCGATTACGCGATGAGCGTGATCGTGGGTCGGGCGCTCCCGGACGTGCGCGATGGCCTGAAGCCGGTGCATCGCCGCGTCCTCTTCTCCATGCGCGAGCTCGGCAACGAGTGGAACCGGCCGTACAAGAAGTCTGCGCGGGTCATCGGCGACACCATCGGCAAGTACCACCCGCACGGCGACTCCGCAGTCTACGACGCGCTGGTGCGCATGGCGCAGCCGTTCTCGATGCGCGCGATGCTCATCGACGGCCAGGGCAACTTCGGCTCGGTGGACGGCGACTCGCCAGCGGCGATGCGTTACACCGAGGTCCGGATGTCGCGCATCGCGCACGAGATGCTGGTCGACATCGACAAGGAGACCGTCGACTTCGTCCCCAACTACGACGAGTCCGAGCGCGAGCCGTCGGTGTTGCCGGCGCGGCTCCCGAATCTCCTCGTCAACGGCTCGGCCGGGATCGCGGTCGGTATGGCGACCAACATCCCGCCGCACAACCTCGGCGAGGTGGTGGACGCCTGTGTCGCCTACATCGACGAGCCGTCGATCGACATCGACGGCCTGATGCAGCACCTTCCGGGCCCGGACTTCCCGACCGCCGGCATCATCAACGGCGCCCGCGGCATCCGCGAGGCCTACCACACCGGCCGTGGTCGCATCTACGTGCGCGCACGCGCCCACTTCGAGGGCGGCGACAACGGCACCCGCGAGACCATCGTGGTCACCGAGCTGCCGTACCAGGTCAACAAGGCGCGGCTGCTCGAGAAGATCGCGGAGCTGGTCAAGGAGAAGAAGCTCGAGGGCATCGCCGAGCTGCGTGACGAGTCCGACAAGGACGGCATGCGGATGGTGATCGAGCTGCGTCGCGGCACCATGCCGGAGGTGGTGTTGAACCACCTGTTCCTGCACACCCAGATGCAGACCGTGTTCGGCATCAACCTGGTGGCGCTGGTCGACGGGCAGCCGCGGCTGCTGAACCTCAAGCAGATCATCGAGTCCTTCATCCGCCACCGCCGCGAGGTGGTGACGCGGCGCACGCTGTTCGATCTCCGCAAGGCGCGTGATCGCGCGCACGTGCTGGAGGGTTACGCGGTCGCGCTCGCCAACATCGATCCGGTGATCGAGCGCATTCGTGCCTCCAGCACCCGCGCCGAGGCACGCGACGCGCTGATGGCCGAGGCGTGGCTGCCGGGGGTGGTCGATGGGATGCTCGCGCGCGCCGGGGCCGACACCACGCGCCCGGCGGGGCTCGAGCCGGGGCGCGGGCTCGTCGACGGTCGCTACCACCTCACCGAGCAGCAAGCGCAGGCGATTCTCGATCTCCAGCTCCACCGCCTCACCGGCCTGGAGCAGGAGAAGATCGTCCGCGAGTACGACGAGATCATCGGCCGCATCCAGGACCTGATGGACATCCTGGAGAACCCCGACCGCATGCGTCAGGTGATTCGCGACGAGCTCACCGATCTGCGCGCGCAGTTCGGGGACGCGCGCCGCACCGAGATCGTCGTCACCCAGCAGGACTTCAACCCCGAGGACCTGATTCCGCCCGAGGACGTGATCGTCACCCTGTCGCACACCGGCTACGTGAAGTGGCAGTCGATCGACGAGTACGCGGTGCAGCGTCGCGGCGGCAAGGGCAAGATGGCGGCGTCGACCAAGGACGAGGACTTCGTCGAGCGCCTGTTCGTCGCCAACACCCACGACTGGGTCCTGTGCTTCTCCAGCCGCGGCAAGGTCTACTGGCTACGCGTGTTCCAGCTCCCTCGCGCCGGACGCACCAGTCGCGGTACGCCAATCGTGAACTTGCTCGCCATCGAGTCCGAGGAGCGCATCAACACCATCCTCGCGCTGTCCGGCTTCGACAGTCCCGGCTACGTCCTGATGGTCACCGCGCGCGGCACGGTGAAGAAGACGCCGCTGGTCGACTTCTCGCGTCCGCGAACCGCCGGCATCATCGCGGTCGATCTGGCCGAGGACGACCAGCTCGTCGACGCGCTGCTCACCAGCGGGCGCGACGAGATCATGCTCGCGAGCAGCGGCGGGCGCATGGTGCGCTTCGAGGAGACCACGGTGCGTCCGATGGGGCGCACCGCGCGTGGCGTGATCGGCATGCGCATGGACGGTGCCGAGCGCATCGTCGGGCTGATGACCGCCGAGCCGGGCCTGGTGCTCACCGCCACCGAGAACGGCTACGGCAAGTGCACGCCGGTCGACCAGTATCCGGTCAAGGGACGCGGCGGCAAGGGCGTCATCTCGATCCAGACCTCGGAGCGCAACGGCCCGGTGGTCGCGGCGCGACTGGTCAAGGGCGCCGACGAGATCATGCTGATCACCGATGGCGGCAAGCTCGTGCGCACGCCGGTCGCCGGCATCAGCGTGCTCGGCCGCAACACCCAGGGGGTGCGGCTGATCCGACTCGCCGAGGGCGAGCGGCTGGTGAGCGTCGAGCGCGTCGCCGACGACCAGCTCACCGCCGCGGCCGCGAGCGATGCGCCGGTCTCGCCGGACGAGGTGTCGTCGGCGCCGCCCCCGTCCGGCGCGGACGACGACGCCGGCGACTCCGACGCCGCCGAGGATTGCTGAGTCCGGTAACGCCACAGCGCGCCTCGCGCGCGAGGAGCGATCGAATCGCATGGCCACGCGTCATCACAACTTCGCCGCCGGTCCGTCGGCGCTGCCGCTGCCGGTGCTCGAGCGGATTCGGGCCGACCTCCCCGAGTACGACGGGACCGGCATGGCGGTGCTGGAGCTCAATCATCGTGGACGGGAGTTCATGGCGCTCGCGGCGCGCGCCGAGGCCCGGCTGCGGCGGGTGATGGACGTTCCCGACGACTACGCGGTGCTGTTCCTGCACGGGCCGGCGCGGCTGCAGTTCTCCGCCGTGCCGCTGAACCTGCTCGGTGACGCACCGAGCGCGGACTACGTGGAGGCCGGGCTGTGGTCGGAGATGGCGATCACCGAGGCGCGGCGGCTGATTCCGGTCAACGTCGTCGCCTCGTCGAAGGCGCGTCGCTACACCACCTTCCCTCGGCGCGAGGACTGGAAGCTCGACCCGCGCGCGGCCTTCGTGCACTACACGCCGAACGAGACCATCGGCGGGCTCGAGGTGCACGAGGAGCCGGACACCGGTGACGTGCCGCTGGTGGTCGACATGTCGTCGAACATCCTGTCGCGCCCGGTCGACGTGCGCCGCTACGGCGCGATCTACGCCGGGGCGCAGAAGAACGCGGGCATCCCCGGTCTGGTGCTGGTCGTGGTCCGTCGCGACCTGCTCGGGCGTGCGTCGCCGACCATCCCGCGGATGCTCGACTGGACGCACGCGGTCGAGGAGTCGTCGCTCGCCAACACCGCGCCGACCTTCGCCTGGTACGTGGCCGACCTGATGCTCGAGTGGCTGGAGGCCGAGGGTGGCGTGGCCGAGATGGAGGCGCGCAACGCGCGCAAGGCGAAGAGCCTCTACGACGTCATCGACGGCTCGAACTTCTATGCCAATCCCGTCGACCCGGTGTACCGCTCGCGGATGAACATCCCGTTCACCCTCGCCGAGCCCGCGCTCGAGCCGACCTTCCTCGCCGAGGCGCGTGACCACGGTCTGGTCGGCCTGCAGGGGCATCGCTACGTCGGCGGGATGCGGGCGAGCCTCTACAACGCCATCACGGAGTCGGAGGTCGACGCGCTGGCCGACTTCATGCGTGACTTCGCGCGGCGGCGCGCCTGAGCGAGCCGTGGCGCACGCGTTTCCTCCTCACTGAGGTCGAGAGTCTTGGACACGAAGCACGGTCTCGGCGTCGGATGCGACGCGTTGGCGCTCGCCGCGCCCGGGGTCCGCGGGCTGAGCCCGTACCAGCCCGGCAAGCCGGTGGAGGAGCTCGAGCGCGAGCTCGGGCTGCACGACATCGTCAAGCTCGCCTCCAACGAGAACCCGTTGGGGCCGTCGCCGCTCGGCCTCGCGGCGGCGCGCGAGGCACTTGCCGAGGTGGCACGCTACCCGGACGGCAGTGGCTTCGAGCTGCGGGCGGCGCTGTCGCGCAAGCTCGGGATCGCGCCGGAGACGATCACGCTCGGCAACGGCTCGAACGACGTGCTCGAGCTGGTGGCACGGGCGTTCGTCTCGCCGGCCGACGAGGTCGTCTACGCCGAGCATGCCTTCATCGTCTACCCCCTGGTGACCCAGGCCATCGGTGCCCGCGGAGTTTGCGTCCCGGCACGCGACTTCGGCCACGATCTCGACGCGATGCGGGCCGCGATCGGTCCGGCCACCCGCCTGGTCTTCCTCGCCAATCCCAACAACCCCACCGGCACCTGGGTCGGCGCCGTCGCGCTGCGTCGTTTCCTCGAGTCGCTTCCGGACCACGTGATCGCGGTGGTGGACGAGGCCTACGTCGAGTACGTCGAGACCGATGCCTATGCGTCGTGCCTGCCCTGGGTGGCGGCGTTGCCGCGCCTGGTGGTGGCGCGCACCTTCTCCAAGGCCTACGGTCTCGCCGGGCTGCGCGTCGGGTACGCGGTGTCGCATCCGGACGTCGCGGACCTCATGAATCGCGTGCGCCAGCCGTTCAACGTCACCGTTCCCGCGCTGGCCGCGGCCCGGGCGGCGCTCGACGACGAGGCGCATCTGGCGCGCACGCGCGAGGTGAACCGGGCCGGCATGGCCCAGCTCGAGGCGGGCCTGCGGGCTCTCGGCCTCGACTGGATCCCGTCGATCGGCAACTTCGTCACCGTCGGCTTCCCGCGGCCCGGCGCCGAGATCTACCAGGCGCTGCTGCGCGAGGGCGTCATCGTGAGGCCGGTGGCCGGGTACGGCCTGCCGAGCCACCTGCGGGTGACGGTCGGCACCGAGGCCGAGAACGCGCGCTTCCTGGAAGCGCTGTCGAGAGTGCTCTGACCATGTCGAGTGGGGAGAGGTCGTGCCGCTTGCTGCTGTTTCCGGTGATGTCGTGATTCGCCGTCTATGTGTCATCGGGGTCGGCCTGATCGGGGGATCGCTCGCGCGTGATCTGCGCCGCGCGGGCGTGGTGGAGGAGGTGGTCGGTGCCAGCCGCAACCGCGCCAACCTCGAGCGCGCGGTCGAGCTCGGCGTCGTCGACCGTTTCGACACCGATCCTGCGCGCGCCGTCGCCGGTGCCGACATGGTCGTGCTCGCGGTGCCGTTGGGTGCCATCGGTCCGGTGCTCGGTCACATTCGCCCGGCGCTCGCGCCGGGCGCGGTGGTGACCGACGTCGGCAGCGCGAAGCGTTGCGTGATCGAGGCCGCGCGCGAGGCGTTGGGCGAGGTCCCGTCGTGGCTGGTGCCGGGGCATCCGATCGCCGGTACCGAGAACAGTGGCGTCGAGGCCTCGTTCGAGGGCTTGTTCGCCGGGCGGCGCGTGCTGCTGACACCGATCGACGGCACCGATCGCGAGGCCACCGCGCGGGTGCGCGCGATGTGGGAGGTGACCCGGGCCGAGGTGCTCGAGATGGACCCGGATCACCACGACGAGGTGCTGGCGGCGACCAGCCATCTCCCACACATGCTCGCCTACACCCTGGTCGACGTCCTCGGCAGCATGGAGGAGCGGGTCGAGATCTTCCGCTTCGCGGCTGGCGGCTTTCGCGACTTCACCCGCATCGCGTCGAGCGACCCGCAGATGTGGCACGACATCTGCCTCGCCAACCGCGACGCGCTGGTCGCATCCCTGGAGCGCTTCAACGACGAGCTGGCCGCGGCCACCGAGGCCATTCGACGTGGTGACGGGCCGTGGGTGAAGGCGCTGTTCACCCGCGCCAAGGGGCTGCGCGACCGGTACACCGAGAGCAACGGGCGTGAGGGCGGCGGTCATGTCGGACAGTAAGGGCCTCACCTACCGGGTCGAGCCGGGCGGGTCCCTGCACGGTGAGCTGCGGGTTCCGGGCGACAAGTCGATCTCGCACCGCAGCGTGATCCTCGGCGCGGTCGCCGACGGGACGACCGAGGTCGACGGATTCCTGCAGGGACACGACACGCTCGCCACCGCGAACGCGTTCCGGGCCCTCGGTGTCCGTATCGATCAGCCGTCGCCGGGGCGACTGCGGATCCACGGCGTCGGCATGGACGGGTTGCGTCCTCCCGCGGGCGATCTCGACCTCGGCAATTCCGGGACCGCCATGCGCCTGATCCCCGGCGCCCTGGTCGGACAGGCACTCACCGCGCGACTCGTCGGTGACGCCTCGCTCAGTCGTCGTCCGATGCGCCGCATCACCGAGCCACTCGCGCGCATGGGGGCGGTGGTGCGGGCGACGGAGAACGGGACGCCGCCGTTGGTCATCGAGGGGCGCCCCGGCGGGCTCACCGCGATCGAGTACGACTCGCCGGTGGCCAGCGCCCAGGTCAAGTCGTGCCTGCTCCTCGCCGGGCTGTGGGCGCGCGGGACGACGGTGGTGCGCGAGCCGGGGCTCAGCCGCGACCACACCGAGCGCATGCTGCGCGCGTTCGGGGCCGAGGTGGAGGTCGCGTCCGGGAGTGCCGCCGTCCGCGGTGGGCAACGGCTGCGCGCCACGCCCATCGGGGTTCCGGCCGACATCTCCTCCGCTGCCTTCTTCATGGTCGGTGCGGCAATCGCCCCTGGCTCGCGGGTGCGCCTGCGCGACGTCGGTATCAACCCGACCCGAGCCGGAGTCATCGCGGTCCTCGATGCCATGGGTGCCCGCTTGCGGCTGATCGACCAGCGTCTGGTCGGCGGCGAGCCGGTGGCAGACATCGAGATCGAGGGCTCCGAGCTGCGGGGAATCGACATCCCGCCCGAGCTGGTGCCGTCGGCCATCGACGAGTTCCCGGCTCTGTTCGTGGCAGCGGCCTGCGCCCGCGGGGAGACGCGCCTCAGTGGGGCGGCGGAGCTACGCGTGAAGGAGAGCGACCGCATCGCGGCGATGGCCGACGGGCTCCAGCGCATGGGGGTGGACGCGACACCGACCACCGACGGCATGGTGATCGTGGGTCGTACTGCCCTGCATGGTGCGACCGTCGACAGCCTCGGCGACCACCGGATCGCGATGGCGTTCGCCATGGCCGCGCTGCGGGCCGACGGGCCGGTCCGGGTCGAGGACTGTGACAACGTCGCGACCTCGTTCCCCGGCTTCGTCGAGCTGGCCCGTGGCGCCGGGCTCGGCATCGAGGCGGAGCGGTGAGGCGGAGAGAGGGGCGTTGAGTCGCACCGTGCGCCGACCGGCGCCGGTGGTCACCGTCGACGGGCCGAGCGGCGTCGGTAAGGGGACACTCGCCCGGCTTCTCGCCCAGAGGCTCGGCTTTCATCTGCTCGACAGCGGCGCGCTGTACCGGCTGGTCGGGTTCTGCGCGCGCCGGGCCGGGGTCGCCTTCGACGATCCGGCTGCCCTCGCCGGGATCGCGCGGGAGCTCGACGTCGAGTTCGTCGCCGGTGACAGCGATCCGCCGCTGCGGGCGCGGGTGGCGGGCACGGACGTGTCCGACGACATCCGGACCGAGGCGGCCGGGCGCGACGCCTCCCTGGTGGCGGCGGTTCCGGCCGTGCGCGAGGCGTTGCTCGCACGGCAACGCGATTTTCGGGTGCCGCCGGGCCTGGTCGCCGACGGTCGTGACATGGGCACGGTCGTATTTCCGGATGCCGAGGTGAAGCTCTTCCTCACCGCGAGCGCCGAGGAGCGCGCCCACCGCCGGTATAAACAGTTGATAGCAAAAGGGATTGATGCTACCCTCACCCGCCTTTCGGCGGAGATTGCCGAACGCGACCGGCGTGACAGTGAGCGAGCCGTCGCGCCCCTGCGCCCGGCCGAGGATGCGGTCGTGGTCGACACGAGCAGCCTGAGCATCGATGACGTGCTCGCTCGCGCATTGCAGGTGGCGGCCGCGCGCGGAGTCTGCCCGCGGCCCTGAAGCCCTCCGGCCGAACGTCGATTGCGGAACGCCTCGGCGCCGTCAGAGCGCATGAATCGGAGCCCGCCGGAGACCGCGTCTTCGGCGGAGCGAGTCAGGGAATGGATGTGCCGGCGCGCAACGCGCGAGAGCGCGAGGAGCGGAGCCCGCCGGAGACCGCGTCTTCGGCGGAGCGAGTCAGGGGAAGTGGAGCGAGTCAGGGAAGTGCATGGATGCGTCCCTGGCCGACACAGGATCCCCGGCATGGAAGTGCCGGCGCGTAACCGCGAGCGCGTGCAGCGACCCGCGAGACCGGTTCGGGGTCGGAAGATGCTCCTGGCCGGCAGGTCCCGGCATGGATGCGGGCGCACCGGAGCGAGGAGCGGAGCCCGCCGGAGACCGCGTCTTCGGCGGAGCGAGTCAGGGGAAGTGCATGGATGCACGTCCCTGGCCGAGCACAGGGTTTCGGCACATGGATGTGCCGGCGCGCAACGCGCGAGAGCGCGAGGAGCGGAGCCCGCCGGAGACCGCGTCTTCGGCGGAGCGAGTCAGGGGAAGTGCATGGATGCACTTCCCCTGACAACAAAAGATGGGGCAGCGGCGTAGAGCCCGTGACGCCGTCGAGGCCCTGAAATTCAATCAATGGTGTGACGGGCACCGGTGGGATACCCCCAAAGACAAGATGGAAAGCTTTGCAGAGTTGCTGGCGCAGAGTGAGGTCGAGAAGAAGATGCGGCCGGGCGCCATTATCAAGGGCGTCGTGGTGGGCATCGGCGGTGAGTACGTCACCGTGCACGCAGGCCTCAAGTCCGAGTCGATCATCCCGGTCGAGCAGTTCCGTAACGAGGTCGGCGAGATCGAGGTCGCAGTCGGCGACGAGATCGAGGTCGCGCTCGATACCGTCGAGGACGGGTTCGGCGCGACCAAGCTGTCGCGCGAGAAGGCGAAGCGTGCCAAGGCCTGGGAGCGGCTCGAGAAGGCTTTCGAGGAGACGACCGCCATCACCGGCGTGATCAACGGCAAGGTCAAGGGTGGCTTCACCGTCGACATCGACGACATCCGCGCCTTCCTGCCTGGCTCGCTGGTCGACGTGCGCCCGGTGCGTGACACCTCCTATCTCGAGGGCAAGCCGCTCGAGTTCAAGGTGATCAAGCTCGACCGGCGCCGCAACAACGTCGTGGTGTCGCGTCGCGCGGTGGTGGAGGAGGAGAACTCGGCCGAGCGCGAGCAGCTGCTGGCGAGCCTCCAGGAGGGCGCGGTGCTCAAGGGCATCGTCAAGAACCTCACCGACTACGGCGCGTTCGTGGACCTCGGCGGCATCGACGGCCTGCTGCACATCACCGACATGGCCTGGAAGCGGGTGAAGCACCCGACCGAGGTCGTCAACGTCGGCGACGAGATCGAGGTCAAGGTGCTGAAGTTCGACCGCGAGCGCAATCGCGTCTCGCTGGGTCTGAAGCAGCTCGGCGACGATCCGTGGGTGGACATCTCGCGGCGGTATCCGGAGAACACTCGCCTCTTCGGCAAGGTGACGAACATCGCCGACTACGGCTGCTTCGTCGAGATCGAGGAGGGCGTCGAGGGCCTGGTGCACGTCTCCGAGATGGACTGGACGAACAAGAACGTCCACCCCAGCAAGGTCGTGCAGGTCGGCGACGAGGTCGAGGTGATGGTCCTCGACATCGACGAGGAGCGGCGGCGTATCTCGCTCGGAATCAAGCAGTGCCAGGCCAATCCCTGGGAGGACTTCGCCGCCGGCAAGAAGAAGGGCGACGTGGTCTCCGGCAAGATCAAGTCGATCACCGATTTCGGGGTCTTCGTCGGCCTGGACGGCGGGATCGACGGCCTCGTCCACCTCTCGGACATCTCCTGGAACACGCCTGGCGAGGAAGCGATCCGCAACTTCAAGAAGGGCGACGAGATCGAGGCGGTGGTGCTGTCGGTGGATGCCGAGCGCGAGCGCATCTCCCTCGGAATCAAGCAGCTCGATCGCGACCCGTTCTCGCAGTTCCTGGCCGAGCACGGCAAGGGCAGCATCGTGCGTGGCACGGTGCTCGAGGTCGATGCCAAGGGCGCGATGATCAACCTCGGCGAGAACGTCGAGGGCCATATCCGCGTCTCCGAGCTGGCGCGCGACCGGGTGGACGATGCCCGGACCGTGCTCAAGGTGGGCGACGAGGTCGAGGCCAAGTTCGTCGGTGTGGACCGCAAGAAGCGGGTGGTGTCGCTGTCGATCCGAGCCAAGGACGAGGACGAGGAGCAAGCCGCGGTGCAGGAGTACAGCCCGGCCTCGGCGGGAAGCATCACGACCCTCGGTGACCTCATCAAGCAACAGATCGACAACCGAGACAACTGACGTCAGCCGGCCGCGGGCGGTGAGACCGAGCACGACGGCTCGGTCTCACGGCCGGCCGCGGTCGCGCTCGACCGCGGAGCCCGTAACCGGGAGCGGCAGAGTCCGAGTGCACGTCGCGCAAGCGGACGATTCGTCGGTCCGCGGGGTCTCCGGTCGGGCGGCGACGCCGGCTTTCGGTGGCCTTTGACAGAGGGGGAGGTCCGCGACGCCCGAGTGTGGCCCGCGGACGGCCGAAATGGGGCAACCGGGACCGCTGCCGGGCGTCGGGTCGCGGCCCGGAGCGGTTCGAGATGACGACATGACGAAGTCGGAGCTGATCGAGCGGATCGCCCAGAAGCAGTCGCAGCTCGCGTATCGAGACGTCGAGCTGGCGGTGAAGACCATCCTCGAGCACATGGGGGAGCGTCTCGCCAACGGTGATCGGATCGAGATCCGAGGATTCGGGAGCTTCTCGCTCCACTACCGACCCGGACGCGTGGGGCGCAACCCCAAGACCGGGGCGCCGGTATCCCTGCCGGCCAAGTACGTGCCGCACTTCAAGCCGGGGAAGGAACTACGCGAGCGCGTCGACGCCAACTGGCAGGAGGCGCTGGCCAGCGGTGACGCCGGAGGCTCCGGGCCGAGGCTGGCGACTGAGGAGGGGGCGCTGCCCCGGGGCCTGCGTACCCCGGCGGAGTGAGCGCGGCCTGGTCCGCCGGCATGCGCCGGGGGACGCACGGACGAGGGTCTCTGGCGCCGGGCGGGGGTGGCGCCGGTGGTCGGGGGCGGGGGTGACGGTCGACACCGCGATGGGCAGGCGCTGCCGGTGATCGGTCTCGACCTGCTTTGGCTGCTGCTTCCGGTGGCGGCGGCGTCCGGCTGGCTCGTCGGCAGGCGCGCGGTGGAGCCGCGCGAGGCGCCGCCCGCGCGTGGGCGCCTCGGGTCCGACTACTACCGCGGCATCAACTACCTCCTGAACGAGCAGCCGGACAAGGCCATCGAGGTCTTCATCGAGCTGCTCGAGGTCGACAGCGAGACGGCGCAGACCCACATCGCGCTCGGCAACCTGTATCGGCGTCGCGGTGAGGTCGACCGCGCGATTCGCATCCATCAGAACCTCGTCTCGCGCGCCGGTGATCGCTCCGGCGAGCGACACGATGCGCTGCTCGAGTTGGCGCAGGACTACCTGAGCGCAGGGCTGCTGGACCGCGCCGAGAACCTGTTCCTGGAGCTCTCGGAGATCTCGGGTTACGAGGTCCAGGCGCTACGTCAGCTCATCGACATCTACGAGCAGGAGCGCGACTGGGAGAAGGCGGTGCGCTCGGTGCGTCAGCTCGAGCGGGTGACCGGCAACCAGCTCGGCGTCGTCATCGCCCACTACCAGTGCGAGGAGGCGCAGCGCCTGCGGGCGGCCGGCGATGCGGGTGCCGCGCTCGCGCAGGCGCGCGCGGCTCTGGCCAGTCATCGCGGGTCCGTTCGTGCCAGCCTCCTCGAGGGCGAGCTGCTGCAGGCGAGTGGCGACATCGACGGGGCGCTCGACGCGTTTCGGCGGGTCGAGACCCAGGACCCGGACTACATCCCGGTCGCGGTGCCGCGTATCGAGGAGTGCTTTCGCCTCGGCGGCCGGCGCGGTGAGCTGGGTGCCGTGCTCGAGCGTCTGGCCGAGGCCCACGGAGGAGTGACCGTGCTACTGGCACGGGCGAAGGTGGTGGCCGAGGCCGAGGGAGCACGCGCGGCGGTGGACATGCTGGCGGCGGCGCTGCGCAGCCGGAGCTCGGTCCGGGGTCTGGACCGGCTCGTCGAGCTCGAGCGCCAGCTCCTGCGTGGGGGGCGCGAGCCTCGAGAGGCGGCTCACCTCGAGATCCTGAGCACGTTGACGCGCGAGCTGCTCCGGGATCGGCCGGTGTACCAGTGCAGCCACTGCGGGTTCCCGGCGCGCTCGCTACACTGGCAATGCCCCAGCTGCAAGCACTGGAACACGGTCAAGCCGATAC
This sequence comes from Ectothiorhodospiraceae bacterium, assembly GCA_024234875.1. GTDB lineage: Bacteria > Pseudomonadota > Gammaproteobacteria > HK1 > HK1 > JACKNM01. Next base: position 108,912 of record JACKNM010000017.1, read on the forward strand.
GCGGCGTGGATGGAGAATGACATGACGACAAGCGCGCGGGAGAGACGAGCGATCGATGCCGGGAGCCGCATCATCGTCGCCCTGGACCATCCGACTCCGGAGCAGGCGCTCGCGCTGGTCGATCGGCTCGATCCCGCGCGTTGCGCGTTGAAGGTCGGCAAGTCGCTGTTCGTGCGTGGCGGCGGTCCGGCGCTGGTCGACACGGTGCAGCGCCGCGGCTTTCGCGTATTCCTCGATCTCAAGTTCCACGACATCCCGCATCAGGTGGCCGGTGCCTGCAGGGCGGCGGCCGACCTCGGGGTCTGGCTGCTCACGGTGCACGCAAGCGGCGGCCCGCAGATGCTCGCCGCGGCGCGCGAGGGGGTGGGCGACGGCCCGCAGCGGCCGCTGGTGGTCGCGGTGACCGTGCTCACCAGCCTCGATGCCGAGGGGCTGGCCGCGATCGGCATCGCGCGCGGTCCGAGCGCGCAGGCGAAGCTGCTGGCGGGGCTGGCCCAGGACTCGGGCGTCGACGGACTCGTCTGCTCGCCGGTCGATCTGGCCGACCTCGCCGACGTCTGCGAGCCGGACTTCCTCCGTGTCACCCCCGGGGTGCGACCGGCGGGCAGCGCGGCCGATGATCAGGCGCGCATCAGCACGCCGGGTGATGCGATCCGGGCCGGTGCGCACCACCTCGTCATCGGTCGTCCGATCACCGGCGCCCCGGACCCGCACGCCGCGCTCGTGGCCATCGAGCGCGAGGTCGCGCAGGCGCTGCGGTCGTAGCCCGACACCGGAGCCGCGACGCCTCAGACCAGCAGCTTGCGCAACACGCGCGAGCGCCGGGCGCTGTCGTAATCGGCCCGCCGCTCGACAGGTAACGCCTCGACCCCGACGTCGACGAAGCCCCGCTCCTTGAACCAGTGCACCGCCTGGGTCGTCAGCACGAACAGGTGCTCGGCGCCGCCGGCCCGCGCGTCGCGCTCGCCGATCTCGAGCAGGCGATCGCCCCACCCACCCTTGCGGTAGTCAGGATGGACCGCGAGGCAGGCGAACTCGGCGCTCGATTGCTCCGCGAAGGGGTGAATCGCCGCGCACGCGATCACCGTGCCGTCACGCTCGACCACCAGGTAGTGGTCGATCTCGGTCTCCAGTCGCTCGCGGCTGCGCCGCACCAGCGCACCCTCGCTCTCCATCGGTGCGATGAGCTCGAGGATTCCGCCGACGTCGTCGATTCCCGCGCGGCGCACCGCGTCGTACGGATCGGCGTTGACCATGGTGCCGATGCCGTCGCGGGTGAACAGCTCGAGGAGGAGCGCGCCCGACCGGGAGCGATCGACGAGGTGGGTCCGGTTGACGCCGTTGCGGCACGCGTGTAGCGCCGCCGCCAGCAACCGCGCGCGCTCGGACACCACGTCGTGCTCGCCTCGCCACCACTGCGCGAGGGTGTGCTTCGCCTCCTCGATGCCGAGCTGGGCGATCAGCGCGCCGGAGTCGTCCTCCAGACCGTCGCTCTCGACGAGGAACAGCAGCTTGGCGGCCTTGAGCTCGATCGCGATCTCCGTCGCCACCTGCTCGGCGGGGATGTTGAAGACCTCGCCGGTCGGCGAGTAGCCGAGTGGCGAGACGAGCACGATTGCGCCCTCGTCGAGACGGCGACGAATGCCCTCGCCGTCGATGCGTCGCACCTGGCCGGTGTGTTGGAAGTCCACCCCGGAACGGATCCCGATCGGCCGCGCGGTCACCACGTTGCCGCTGGCGACGCGCAGGCGCGCCCCGGCCATCGGTGAGTTGGCGAGGCCCATCGACAGCAGCGCCTCGATCTCGATCCGCGCTGCCCCGACGGCCTCGAGCACCGGGCCGATCGTCTCCGCGGTGGTCACGCGCAGGCCGCGCACGTACTCGACCGCGTGTCCTGCGTCGGCGAGCCGCGAGTCGATCTGTGGTCGTGCACCGTGCACCAGCACGAGGCGGATGCCGAGACTGTCGAGCAGCGCGAGATCGTGCACCAGCTCGGGGAATGCCGGGTCCAGCAGAGCCTCGCCACCGAACTGGATGACGAACGTGCGGTCGCGGTGCGCATTGATATAGGGCGCGGCACCGCGGAACCAGTCGACGAAGCCTTCGATGTTCGACATCGCGCGACCCGTGAATGCGAAGGGGCGAGCACCTCCGCGCGGAGGTACGAGCGTGGCGGGGAATTATAGGTGCTCGCGCCACCCGTGCGGGGGTCTGCGGCGAGCCGGCGTTGCGCCGATCTGGTGCCTTCGCGGGCGCTCTGCAAGCGCCGTGACGCAGCGTGGTGCGGTACCGTCGACACGACCCCGGCTACACCTGCGAGAACCACGATGTCAATGCTGCGACGCACCATGGCTCGCTTGTCAAATGCCCCTGGCTAGTGTTGCAATGCCGGCGGTCCGTAATCCGAAATGCGATTCGGCATGCCCTCTCCGGGGGACACTCGGCGCCGCTCAGCGCGAGCGTGGTCGGGCAAGTCGGCGGACGCACGGGATTCGCGTGATGCGGCCGGTGCGACGCAGACGTCCGGAGAATGAACTCGACAGTTGGGGGAATGATTCTCATGAGGAAGAACAAGCTTCTCGGCATCGCAGGCGGCGTGCTCGCGGCGCTGTCGTTGTCGTCCGGCAACGCGCTGGCACAGAGCTCCACGCTGGACACCGTCAAGCAGCGGGGCCACCTGCGCTGCCAGGTCGGCGTGCCCTCGCCAGGCTTCTACCAGCTCTCGCAGGACGGCACCTGGTCCGGCAGTGACGTCTCCATCTGCCGCGCGGTCGCCGCGGCCATCTTCGGTGACCCGAACAAGGTCGAGTTCCAGTCGGTGACCAGCGCCGTGCGCTTCACCGCGCTGGCCAACGGTGAGTCGGACATGCTGTCCCGGACCACCACCTGGACGCTGTTCCGTGAGACCCAGCTCGGTCTCGACTTCACCGCGGTCAACTTCTACGACGGTCAGGGCTTCATGGTGCCGAAGGACTCCGGCATCAAGAGCGCGCTGGAGCTGAAGGGTGCCACGGTCTGCGTGCTCACCGGCACCACCACCGAGCTGAACCTCACCGACTTCAGCCGCCAGCACGGCCTCGACATCCAGCCGGTGGTGTTCGAGGACAACAACGTCCGCGACGACACCTACATCAAGGGTGGCTGCGACGCGATCACCAACGACAAGTCGAGCCTGGCGTCGAGCCGCGCGAAGTTCCCGGACCAGAGCGCGCACATCATCCTCCCGGAGACCATCTCCAAGGAGCCGCTGGGCCCGGTCGTGCGCCAGGGCGACTCGCAGTGGCGTGATGTCGTGCTGTGGACCGTGTTCGCGCTCATCGGTGCCGAGGAGTACGGCGTCAACTCGAAGAACGTCGACGAGATGCGGGCCAATCCGCCGAACCCCGAGGTCGCGCGCATGCTCGGCGTCGAGGGTGACCTCAACAAGGGTCTCGGCCTGTCCAAGGAGTGGGCGTACAACATCATCAAGACCGTCGGCAACTACGGCGAGGTCTATGACAAGTACATGGGCGACGGCTCGCCCGAGGGCATCGGCATCCCGCGCGACGGCAGCGCCAACGCGCTGTGGACCAAGGGCGGCCTGATGTACGCGCCTCCGTTCCGTTGATCGCCGGCACTCGGGCCCCGTGAGCACACGGGGCCCGAGTGCGCTCAGCCGACGGCATCGCGAGCGAGGGGGATATTCACATGGCGGTCGTATTCGACGAAGGCGCGCCGACGCAGTCGCGCTCGACCTTCGCACGTATCGTCAACGACGAGACCAACCGGTCCGTCTTCTACCAGATCGTCGTCTTCGGGCTCATCGCCTGGGTCGCCTGGTACCTGTTTACCAATACCGCGCACAACCTGGAGACCCGGGGCATGAGCTCCGGCTTCGGGTTCCTGGGCTCGACTGCCGGGTTCAGCATCGCGTGGACGGTCATCCCGTACGAGCCGACCAACAGCTACGGCTACGTATTCCTGGTCGGTATCGTCAACACGCTGGTGGTCTCGCTGACTGCCATCGTGTTCACCACCATTCTCGGATTCTTCATCGGTGTCTTCCGGCTGTCGCGCAACTGGCTCGTCGCCACGCTCGCCTCGTGGTACGTCGAGATCATTCGCAACACGCCCCTGCTGCTCCAGATCCTGTTCTGGTACACCGCGGTGTTCAGCCTGCTCCCGCGGCCGAAGCAGAGCATCGAGATCCTGGGGATGTTCCCGCTCAACAACCGCGGGTTCTACTACCCCGCGCCGGTCCCCGGTGACGGCTTCTGGATGACGATGCTCGCGATCGTGGTCGGCATCGTGCTGGCGTACGTCATCGCGGTGCGCGCCAAACGCAAGCAGATCGCGACCGGTGAACGCTCGGCGGTTGCACTGCCGGTGCTCGGCGCGGTGATCGGGCTGCCGGTGGTGGTCTACCTCGTGACCGGCCAGCCGCTCGCGTGGGACCAGCCGGAGCTCAAGGGCTTCAACTTCGTCGGCGGCGGAAGCGTTCCGCCGGCCTTCTGTGCACTGTTCCTGGCCCTGGTGATCTACCACGCGGCGTACATCGCCGAGAACGTCCGCGCCGGAATCATGTCGGTCACCAAGGGGCAGACCGAGGCGGCCTACTCGCTGGGGTTGCGTCCGAGCTGGACCATGCGGCTGGTCATCATCCCGCAGGCGATGCGAGCCATCATCCCGCCGTTGATCAGCACCTGGATGACGGTGGTCAAGAACTCGTCCCTGGCGGTGGCAATCGGGTATCCCGACGTGGTCGCGGTCTTCATGCAGACCTCGCTCAACCAGTCCGGGCATGCCATCGAGATCGTCGCCATGGTGATGCTGTTCTACAGCGTGGTGAGCCTCACCATCTCGGCGGCGCTCAACTACTACAACAAGCTGATTCAGCTCAAAGAGCGGTAAACGACGATGGCCACCGACAACACTCAGCCGGGCCAGGATGCCGCGATCGTCTTCGAGCCGAAGCAGAGCCGGTCCGCGCCGGTGGCGTCGGTCGGCGTGATCGGCTGGCTGCGCGAGAACCTCTTCTACTCGTGGTTCAGCACCATCGTCACGGTGGTGGTGGCATGGGGCATGTTCGAGGGCGCGGCCTATCTGTACGACTGGGGCGTGACCAAGGCCGTGTTCGAGGCCGAGTCGCGGCGACAGTGCCTGAACACGAGCCCCGACGGTGCGTGCTGGGCCGGCATCATCGATTGGATGAACGGCTTCATGTACGGCCGATATCCGGACGAGGAGCAGTGGCGAATCAATCTGGGCGGGGTTCTGCTGATCGCCTGGGTCCTGCCGTTCTGGCTGCCGAACCTCAAGGGCAAGATCGGCATCGGCATGAGCGCGGTGATGGTCTACCCGTTCCTCGCCGCCTACCTGTTCCTCGGCGGCGAGCGCGGCGTGTTCCTGAACCTGATGGTGTTCCTGGCCATCACCTTGCTGGTGCTGAACTGGGTGCACGTGGTCCTGTTCTATCTGACCGGTAGAACGCTCACCGAGAACCTGGTGCGGATGACCGGGTTCGAGCATCGGCCGGAGACGACGCACAAGTATCCGATGCTCGCGCTGGTGGCGGTGGTGTGGGGCTGTGTCTACGCCTGGTTGGGCGACTGGCAGCTCGAGCTGGTGCGCACCAACCTCTGGGGGGGGCTGTTCCTGACCATCGTCATCGCCGGTGTCGCCATCGTGAGCGCATTGCCGGGTGGCGTCGCGCTCGCGCTCGCGCGCCGCTCGACGATGCCGGTGATTCGGGTGTTCGCGATCACCTTCATCGAGCTGTTCCGCTCGGTGCCCCTGATCACCGTCCTGTTCATGGCGGTGACGATGATGCCGCTGTTCCTGCCGGAGGACTTCCAGCTCAACAAGCTGGTGCAGGTGATGATCGGGGTCTGTCTGTTCGCGGCCGCCTACATGGCCGAGGTGGTGCGCGGCGGCCTGCAGGCGATTCCGAACGGCCAGTACGAGGCGGCCAAGGCGATGGGGTTGAGTTACTGGAAGATGATGAATCTCGTCATCCTGCCCCAGGCGCTCAAGCTCATGATCCCGAACATCGTCGGCAACTTCATGGGGCTGCTGAAGGACACCACGCTGGTGTCGATCATCGGGCTCTACGACATGCTGAACATGCTCAAGGCGGTCGGCCAGAACCCGATCTGGATCGGGCTGCACAAGGAGCCCCTGGTCTTCGGCGCGGCGATCTACTTCGTGCTGTGCTTCGCGATGTCGAAGTACAGCCAGCGGCTCGAGCGGACCATCGGCCAGGGCAACACTGGGCGATAGCACGTGGCCCTGACGCGCCGCGCCCGAGAGGGCGCCGGCGCGTGTGACGGCTCGGAGAGAAGACGTGAGCGCGACCGATACGGTGCCCATGGCCCCCGAGGGGCAGATCGCATCCGCGATCACCGACGAGGAGGTCATCCGCCTCATCAACGTGAACAAGTGGTACGGCGAGTTCCACGTGCTCAAGGACGTGAACCTGTCCGTGCGCCGCGGTGAGCGGATCGTCATCTGCGGACCGTCGGGCTCGGGCAAGTCGACCCTGATCCGTTGCATCAACCGGCTGGAGCAGCATCAGGAAGGCGAGATCATCGTCAACGGCACGACGCTCGACAGCAACGTCAAGAACATCGAGGCCATTCGTAGCGACGTCGGGATGGTGTTCCAGTCCTTCAACCTGTTTCCGCATCTCACCGTGCTGGAGAACTGCACGCTCGCACCGATGTGGGTGCGCAAGCGTCCCCTCGACGAGGCGGCAGACGTCGCGATGAAGTATCTCGAGCGGGTACGGATTCCGGAGCAGGCCCACAAGTATCCGGGACAGCTCTCCGGCGGGCAGCAGCAGCGGGTCGCGATCGCACGCAGTCTGTGCATGAACCCCAACATCATGCTGTTCGACGAGCCGACGTCGGCACTCGATCCGGAGATGATCTCCGAGGTGCTCGACGTGATGGTGGAGCTCGCCGCCTCCGGCATGACGATGCTGGTGGTGACCCACGAGATGGCGTTCGCCCGCAAGGTGGCGGACCGTGTGATCTTCATGGACCAGGGCGAGATCGTCGAGGAGAACGCCCCCGACGAGTTCTTCGCCAACCCGCGGGTCGACCGCTCCAGGTTGTTCTTGAGTCAGATCCTGGCGCACTGAGCCAGGCGAGGTCGCGCGGCGCCGACCTCGTACGTCCGGCGACTCGGCTCCCCATTTCCCGGATTGCGCTTCGCTTCATCCGGGCTACGATCACTGCGATTCGTGGTACGCCCGCGCGCCGAGTCATTCCGATATGCGATACGCGAGCATCGTCCGTCGTCTCGATTCCAAGGCCTCGCGCGCGTGGGCGATCCACGCCGCGGCGGCGCGACGCCAGGCGGCGGGGGAGGACGTCATCCTGCTCAGCATCGGCGATCCCGATTTCGGGACCCCGGTCGCGGTGGTCGAGCGCGCGTTCGAGGCGTTGCGCGCAGGGCGGACCAGGTACGGTGGCTTTGCCGGCGATCCGGCGCTGCGCGAGGCGGTGGCGCGTCAGCAGACACGGATCCAGGGCCGCGAGGTCGCGCCGGACGAGGTGACGATCTTCGTCGGCGCGCAGAACGCGCTCTATGCGGCGGCGCGGTGCCTGGTGGAGAGCGGTGACGAGGCGGTGGTGTTCGACCCCGGCTACGTGACCTACGAGGGCGTGGTGGCGGCGACCGGTGCGACGCGGGTCGACGTGTTGCTCGATGCGTCGCGGGGGTTCCACCTCGATCCCGAGCGGTTGCGCGCCGCGATCACCAGCCGCACCCGGATGTTGCTCCTCAACACGCCGCACAACCCGACCGGGATGGTGATGCGTGCCGAGGAGCTGGCGGCGATCGCCGAGCTCGCCCGCGAGCACGATCTCTGGGTGGTGGCCGACGAGGTCTACGCGGATCTCGTCTTCGACGTGCCGCACGTGAGCATCGCGTCGCTACCCGGCATGGCCGAGCGCTCGGTGGTCGTCGGGTCGGTCTCGAAGTCGCATGCGATGCAGGGTTGGCGAATCGGCTGGACGGTGGCGCCGCGTGAGCTCACCGGGCATCTGACCAATCTCATCAAGCCGATGCACTACGGCACCGCGCCGTTCGTGCAGGACGCGGCGGCGTTCGCGCTGTCGACCGATCTCGAGGAGGTCGGGCTGATGCGGGCTGCCTACCGCCGGCGCCGCGACCTCGTGTGGCACCGACTCGAGGCCGTTCCCGGGCTACGCTGCTCGCCGCCGGAAGGCTCGATGTTCCTGTTCGTGGACGTGCGTGGCACCGGGCTCGACGGCGAGGCCTTCGCCGAGGGCTTGCTCGACTTCGCCGGCGTCTCGCTGTTGCCGGGCTCGGGCTTCGGACCGTCGGTGGTCGGCTACGTGCGGCTCAGCCTGTCCGCGCCGGAGGCGGTGCTCGAGCGCGCCTGCGATCGAATCGAGCGGTATGTCGAGCACCTGCGCCGCGGCGCAGCCGGGCAGAGGAGCGGACGATGATCTACGTGGCGAACTCCGAGGCGACGCCGGGGGCCGAGACCACGGTGCGGGCGCTGGTCGACGGCGCGTCGGGTCTGGACGCGATCGAGGCGGGCATTCGGTTGGTGGAGAAGGACCCGTCGATTCGCAGCGTCGGCTACAACTCCTGGCCCAATCTCCTCGGCGACCTCGAGCTCGACGCCGCGATGATGGACGGTGACACGCTCCGCACGGGTGCGGTGGGGGCGTTGCGTGGCTTCCTGCATCCGGTGAGCGTCGCCCGCGCGGTGATGGAGCGCCTCCCGCACGAGCTGCTGGTGGGCGAGGGGGCAGCGCGCTTCGCGGCCGAGATCGGCGCCGAGGCTGCGGTCAACGAGACCGAGGACTGCCGCGCCGCATGGCGGCGGATGCTGGAGGCGAACGCGAGCCCCGAGCAACTCGCCGACTGGCCGTCGGGGCCGCTGGCCGAGCTCAGCATGCGGGCCGCCGATCCGGAGGTCGGGCGCGATACCACCGTGTTCCTGACCCACGACCGGGCCGGCTCGATCGCCGCCGGTGTGAGCACCTCGGGTTGGGCCTGGAAGTACCCCGGGCGTCTCGGCGACAGTCCGCTCATCGGTGCCGGCTGCTACGCGGATACCGCTTTCGGCGCGGCTGCGTGCACGGGGACGGGGGAGATGACGATCCGCGCGTCCACCGCCCGCTCGGTCGTCCTCTACATGAAGACCGGGATGACGGTGGAGGAGGCGGTGATGGAGGCGGTCGACGACCTTCGTCGTCTGCGCGGAGGGCTGCTGTTCGGCGTCCAGATCCACGCCATCGACCCGCACGGCGGACACAAGGTGGTTTACGCCTACCAGCCGAAGATGGAGGAATCCCTCGCCCGGCGCGCAGCGAGCGCGCGGCACTGGTTCTGGCGCGAGGGCATGGCCGGGCCGGAGCTCCGCGACAGCGAGCGAGTGCGTCTGTGACGTCTCGTCCGCGGGCTCAGGCGCGCTCGCGCTCCAGCACCCCGGTGAGGCAGCCGAACCCCCCCGCCGCCTTGATCAGCTCTCGGGCCTCGACGGTGACGCAGGTGATCCCGAGGGCCTCGTAGAAGCGCTGGTAACGGTCGTAGCCGGCCTCGAGCAGAATGCGCCGCGGGGCGAGGGTGACGAAGTTCATCGCCCGATTCATCTCGCGGTCGGTGCCCTCGGGCAGGAACGCGACCTCGTGGCCTCGCTCGCGCAGTGCGATCACCAGGGCGTGGGGGGTGCGCCGCGGCCAGGCGATGGCCAGGTCGTGGTCGACGATCCTGAGCATGCCCATCAGATGCATGGTCCCGTACGGCATGTCGACCACCAGGCAGTCCACGCCGTCGGTGGCCAGCGTCTGAGCGATCTGCGTGATCGCGGCGTCGTTGGTGCGATGCCCCCGGCCGACCACCACCGTGCGCGGGTCCAGCCAGGCCGCGTCCGCCCCCTCGAACACCCCGGTTCCGGCGATGCTGCGCACGATCGGGACGCCGAGCGCGGCGAGGCGCAGCGCGAGCCAGCGTTCCTCGCCGGCGCGCACCGTGGACGCGGGGCGCGCGAGAACCACGCCCTGGGGCGTCGCGAGCATCAGATCGGCGCAGAACATCTGGTTCGGCGGCGGGGTCTCGGGCGGGACGACGAGATGGACCGCCACGCCTTCGGCGCGAAACGCGTCGGCCAGCGCGTCGTGCTCGGCGCCCGCCCGGTCGACGTCGAGCGGCGCCAGCATCTGCACCGCGTCCGGGTCGCTCGAGGCCGCGAGCTCGGGACCGGGTCGATGGAGCACCACTGCGGTGAGCCGACGCCATTCGCTGTCGATCCCGCAATGGCCCCAGACGCTACCCACCTCCTGGGCCAGCGAGCGGATCCGGGGTGACCAGCCCGGCCCGCCATAGGCGGAGGTGCCGAAGGTCGAGTCGTCGCTCATCTCGCTCTCGCCATGCTCGTTGGAACGCCGCGCGCCGTGCCGGCGCGGGCCTGGCGTCGGGGCGCGCGGGATCATACTCTCCGCCGGCCGTCGCCGAGGCCCGCGGGCTCCCGCCACCCGTCTCGGAGCCGTCGTTCCCAACCCCTGTGCTGGAGCCAGGTCATGCGCGCGCTGCTCGCGAGCGAGGCCGCCCGCGATCCCGACTACCGGCGATTCTGGACGATGGCCGCGGTGGACGCCTTCGGGATGGGCGGCGAGCAGGTCACCATCGGCCTGCTCGCCCTGCAGATCGGCGGCTCGTCGGCCTGGGTCGGCGGTGCGATGGCGTTGTTCTTCGCCCCGATGGCGGTGATCGGGGTGCCGGCCGGCGCGCTGGCCGACCGGATGGAGCGCCGGCATCTCCTGCGTCGGGTCGCGCTGCTGGAATGCATCGTGCTCGCCGTCACCGCGGTCCTGGTCGGGCACGCCGCGGTCGCATCGGTGGCGCTGCTGATGGCGGTGGTGCTCTCGGGGAGCTGTCGGGCGGTGCATTCGGCGGTCCGGGCCAGCTATGCCTTCGACCTCGTGGGCACTGGCCGCGTGGTGGCCGGCATCGGTCTCCTCAATCTCGGGGTTCGGGCGGGTCAGCTCGTCGGCGCGCTCGCGGCGGGGCTGGCGTACCGACACGGCGGACCCGAGACGGCCTATGCGACGCTCGCGATCGCGCACCTCCTCGCCTGGTGGCTCGGGCGGCGGCTTCGCTCGGCCGGGCGCGCGGCGGTGGCGCCGGAGCGCGGGAGCTGGGGTGAGACGCTGCGCGACTATGCGCGAGAGATGCGCGAGAACCGCGTGCTGCTCGCCCTCGTCGGTATCACCGCCGCGGTCGAGATTCTGGGGTTCTCCTTCAGCACCGCGCTGCCGGAGATCGCGACCCTGCGTCTCGGCATCGGCGCGGACGGCCTGGGGCTCATGCATGCCACGCGCTATGCGGGCGGGCTGACGGCGGCGCTGGTGCTCGCCCTGAACGGGGACCGCGCACGACGCGGGCCGCTGTTCCTCGCCGTGGTGTGTTGCTTCGGATGCGCGGTCGTGTTGCTCGGTTGGGCCCCCGGTCTACCGTCCACCCTCGTCGCGCTGGCGCTGGTGGCGATGCTGGCGGCCGCCTCCGACGTCCTCACCCAGAGCATGATGCAACTCTGCGTCGCGGACCGGCTCCGCGGGCGGGCGATGGGGGCGTGGGTGCTGGCGGTGGGCACCGCACCGCTCGGCCACCTGTGGCTCGGCGCGCTCATCGCCAGCATCGGCATCCCCGCCGCGCTCGGGTTGAATGGCGCCGCGCTGCTCGCGGTCGGGGTGCTCGCGTTACTCCTCGCGCCGCGTCTGCGGCGGTTGTGAGCGGCGAATCGCGGAGCCCGCCGAGGTCACGGTGCGGCGGCGTCGGGCTCGGGCCGGCGCCAGTGACCCGAGCGGCCGCCGCGCTTCTCGACCAGGCGCACCGCGGTGATCTCCATCCCGCGGTCGACCGCCTTGCACATGTCGTAGACGGTCAGCAGCGCCACCTGCACCGCGGTCAGCGCCTCCATCTCCACCCCGGTGCGACCGACGGTCTCGGCAGTGGCGCGGCAGATCACGCAGCCGGCGGCCGGGTCCGTGGTCAGCTCGAGGGCGACGCGGGTCAGCGGCAAGGGGTGGCAGAGCGGGATGAGGTCGGCGGTGCGCTTGGCGCCGGTGATGCCCGCGAGTCGGGCGACCGCCAGCACGTCGCCCTTGGCGTGCGATCCGGCGACGATTCGGGCGAGGGTCTCGGGGCGCATCGTGATCCGGCCCTCGGCGACGGCGACCCGGCGGGTCTCCGGCTTGTCGCCGACGTCCACCATGTGGGCCTCGCCGGCAGCGTCGAAGTGGGTGAGCTCGGGGTCGCTCATCTCGGGGCATCCTCCAGTTCTGCGCCGGTCGGCCCGCGGGGCCGCGCTCCGGCCGGGCGCGGGGGCATGGTAGGTACAGCGCGGGATCGATGCCAGCGGTGCCGCGGCCCCTGGCCAGCTCGGCACCGAGGTGGGTACCCTGCAGCGGTCGAGCGATCATCTGGTGCGCGCCGTCATCGGCGCCGGAGACGGGAACCCAATCGATGGCAGTGACTGTGAAGCTCTTCGCGAGCCTGCGTGAGCGGCTCGGCAACGCCGAGCTGCGGCTCGACCTCGCGCGTGGTGGCGACGTCGCCACGGTGTGGCGGATGGTGAGCGGCGAGCCGGCGCTCCCCGCGAACGTGCGTTGTGCCGTGAACCTCGAGTACGTCGATGCGAGCCATCCGGTGCGCGATGGCGACGAGGTGGGCTTCTTCCCCCCGGTGACCGGCGGCTGAGCCGCGCGCTCAGGCGGCCTCGATCGCGTCGCGCACCCGTTTCGCGACGTCGCGGGCGCGCGCGGTCGGAAGTGGTCGATTGGTGGCGTCGGTGACGTAGAAGACGTCCTCGGCGCGCTCGCCGAAGGTCGCGATCTTGGCGTTCTGCAGGCGGACGTCGGCATCCGCCAGCGCCCAGCCGATGCGCGCCAGCAGCCCCGGGCGGTCGGCGGCGGTGACCACCATGACGCTGCGCCCACTCGGGTCGTCGGGCTCGAACGCGACGTCGGTGACGGTGCGGAAGCTCCGTAACCGGCGGCTCAACATGCGGTGGTCGCCGGTGTCGCGCGCGGTCGACGGGTGCTCCAGTGCGGCAGCCAGACTGCGCGCGAGCTGGTGTTGCGCGCCCGGGTCGGTGAGCGGGTTGGCGTCGAGATCGAGCACCACGTAGGAGTCGAGCGTCATCCCGTTGTCGGCGGTGATGATGCGCGCATCGACGATGTCCAGGCCCTGGCGGCCGAGCACCGAGGTGGTGGCGGCGAACAGGAACTCCTGGTCGCGCGCGTAGACGAAGACGTCGGTGCCGCCGCGCCCGGGACGAACGATCACCAACGGAAGATCCGCCGGGGTCGAGTGCACGATGGCCGCGGTGTGCCACGCGATCTCCTCGGCGCGGTGGCGCAGGAAATAGTCCTCACCGAGCCCCGCCCACAGTGCTCGCGCCGCCTCGGATCGGACGTCCGCAGCCGCGAGCAGCGCGAGCGCCGCTTCCTGGCGCTCGCGCAGCAACGCCTCGCGATCGACCGGAGCCTCGAGGCCGAGGCGCAGCGCGCGCTCGGTGGCGACGAAGAGATCCCGCAGCAGTCGCGCCTTCCAGTCGTTCCAGAGCTTGGGGTTGGTGCCACGGATGTCGGCGACGGTGAGCAGGTAGAGATAGCGCAGGTGGTTGCGGTCGCCGACCAGGCGGGCGAACTCGCGCACCACCTCCGGGTCGTAGATGTCACGGCGTTGCGCGGTCACCGACATCAGCAGGTGATGGCGGACCAGCCACTCGACGAGGCGAGTGTCGTACGGCCCCATCTCGTGGCGCTCGCAGAACGCCACCGCGTCGTCGGCACCGAGCTCGGAGTGGTCGCCGCCCCGGCCCTTGGCGAGGTCGTGGAAGAGCGCGGCGATGCTCAGCAGCTCCGGCTTCGGCAGGCGCTGATAGATCTCGGCGCAGTGCGTGTCGGCCTCGTCTGGCGCCGGCGTCGCCATCGCGTTGACGTTCGCCACCACGAACAGCGAGTGCTCGTCCACGGTGTAGGCGTGGAACAGGTCGTACTGCATCTTGCCGACGACCGCGTCGAACTCGGGCAGGTACGCGCCGAGCACCCCGTAGCGGTGCATCCGGCGCAGGGTCCCGGCGACGCCGTGTGGTTGGCGCATGATCTCGGCGAACAGGCTGCGGGCGCGGATGTCGCCGCGGAAGCGGCGGTCGACGAGATAGCGGTGGTCGCGCACCAGACGAATGGTGGAGGCGCGCACGCCGTCGAGCTCGGGGCGCCGCTCGAGCAGCAGGAACAGCTCGAGGAGGGCGTAGGGATAGCGCCGGAAGACCCCGTCGTCGATGGCCTCGAGGTAACCGTTCACGGCGCGGAAGCGGCGGCTGATCGGCTCCACCCGGCGCGGGTGGTCGGCGTGCAGGATCGCCTCCTCGAACAGCTCGAGCAGCATCTCGTTGAGACGGGCGACCTCGATCGCGGTGCGATAGTAGCGCTGCATCAGCTTCTCGACCGCGAGATTGGCATCGTCGTCGAGATAGCCGAAGCGGGCTGCCAGCCGGCGCTGGAGGTCGAACAGGAGGCGATCCTCACGCCGGCCGGCGAGCACGTGCATCGCGAAGCGCAGCTCCCACAGGAAGTCCTGCCCGGCGAGCAGCGAGCGCAGCTCGCTCTCGGTCAGGAAGTGCTGCTGGTGGAGCTCCTCCAGCGTCTGCACCCCGAAGTGGCGTTTGGCCACCCAGCCCACGGTCTGGATGTCGCGCAGTCCACCCGGGCTCTCCTTGACGTTCGGCTCGAGGTTGTACGCGGTGTCGTGGAAGCGGTGGTGGCGCGTCGCCTGCTCGGTGCGCTTGGCGGCGAAGAAGTCGCGGCTCGGCCAGATCCGGTCGGGGCCGGTGGCCGCTCGCATCGCCTGGTACAGCGCCTCGGGGCCGGTGAGCCGACGCGCCTCCATCAAGGTGGTGGCGACGCTCACGTCGCCGGCCGCGACCTCGGCGCATTCCTCGACGGTGCGCACGCCGTGACCGATGGCGAGGCCGGCGTCCCACAGCGTCGTCAGGAATGCGCGCAGGCGCTCCTCGAGCGGCGGGCTCGGGGTAGCGGCGAGCAGGATCAGCACGTCGACGTCGGAGTGCGGGTGCAGCTCGTGGCGCCCGTACCCGCCCACCGCGACCAGACAGGCCGCGTCGTCCTCGAGCCCGGCCCCGGTCCAGGCGAGGGCGAGGAGTCGATCGACGAAGGCCGCGCGTTGACGTACCAGGGCGCAGGCCGGCACGCCCGACTCGTGGCGCTCGAGCAACTCGCGATCGGCGTCGGCCAGGGTCTGGCGCAGCGCCGCCGCGGCGGCGGCGCCGGTCACCGATTGCGCTGGTGGCAGCGCGGCGAGCGGCATGCCCTCGGCGCTCGAGTCGCTCACCCGCTCAGACGTCGTCGTCGCCGTCGTCGCCGTCGCAGCGGGTCAGGATCTCCACCCCGGCCTCCGTCACCAGGACGGTGTGCTCCCACTGCGCCGAGAGACTCCGGTCCTTCGTCACCACCGTCCAGCCGTCGCGCAGGGTCTTCACGTGACGGGCGCCGGCGTTGACCATCGGCTCGATGGTGAAGGTCATGCCCGGCTCGAGCCGCTCGCGCGTGCCCGGGACCCCGTAGTGCAGGACCTGCGGCTCGGTGTGGAACTCGCGTCCGATGCCGTGGCCGCAGTAGTCGCGGACCACCGAGAACCCGTTGCGCTCGACATGGGTCTGGATTGCGTGGCCGACGTCACCGAGCGTGGCTCCCGGACGGACGGTGTCGATGCCGACGAACATCGCCTCGCGGGCGACTCGGGTCAGGCGGCGCGCAAGGACCGACGGCTCGCCGATGTAGAACATCTTGCTGGTGTCGCCGTGGAATCCGTCCTTGATGACGGTGATGTCGATGTTGAGGATGTCACCGTCCTTGAGCGTCCGGTCCCCGGGGATTCCGTGACACACCTGATGGTTGACCGAGGTGCAGATCGACCTCGGGAAACCGCGGTAGTTGAGCGGCGCCGGAACCGCCTGCTGCTGCTCCACGATGTAGGCGTGGCAAAGCGCGTCGAGGTGCCCGGTGGTCACGCCGGGGCGGACGTGCGGCCGGATCATGCGCAGCACCTCGGCGGCCAGGCGGCCGGCCACGCGCATCCTCTCGATGTCCTCGGCCGACTTGATCTCGATGCTGCCCCGCATGACTCCCCGCTCGCCTCTCCGGCGCCCGTGCGCCAGTGCGACGGGTTGTCGCGGCGACGCGTCGTTGTGGCGAAAAGGGGCCTATGGTATAAAGCGCGGCTGCGGTTAGCAATGCCGCGGTCAGAGACCAAACCACCTCGCACGTGTGCCGACACGCGAACCCGGGTGCCCCGGCGTGGCCTCAGAGCCGAGCCGGGGTTGGTTCGTGGGGCATGCGGAGGCCCAACCCGATCGGAGTGAGGACAGACATGAGCAACGTGACCATGCGCGAGATGCTGGAGGCCGGCGTCCACTTCGGCCACCAGACCCGTCACTGGAACCCGCAGATGGCACCGTACATCTTCGGGGAGCGCAACAAGATCCACATCGTCAACCTCGAGAAGACCCTCCCGCTCTATCTCGACGCGATGAACTTCCTCGGCCGCATGGCCCAGAACCGCGGCACCATCCTGTTCGTCGGCACCAAGCGGGCCGCGCAGGAGGCGGTGGCACGCGAGGCCGCGCGCTGTGGCATGCCCTACGTCGACCGGCGCTGGCTGGGCGGGATGCTGACCAACTTCCGCACCGTGCGCCAGTCGGTCAAGCGGCTGAAGGACCTCGCGACCCTGATCGACGAGGGCGGCCTCGACCGGGTGAGCAAGAAGGAAGGCCTGTCGATGCAGCGCGAGCTGGAGAAGCTCCAGCGCAGCCTCGGCGGCATCCAGGACATGGAGTCACTGCCGGACGTGCTGTTCATCATCGACGTCGGCCACGAGAAGATCGCGGTGGCCGAGGCGGTGAAGCTCGGCATCCCGGTGGTCGGGGTGGTCGACACCAACAACTCGCCGCACGGGGTCGACTACATCGTCCCCGGTAACGACGACGCGATTCGCTCGATCGAGCTCTACGTGCGCGGCGCGGCCGACGCCGTGGTCGAGGGGCGCGAGGCCGCCCACATCCCGAGCGCCGACGAGGCGTCGGAGGGCGGCGACCGCCGTCGTGGCGCGCGCCGCGGTCGCGGCGCCGATGCCGGAGAGACCCCCGCCGAGGCCCCTGCGGCCGAGGCTGCGGGTGATTCGGCCGGCGCTCCCGCCGGCGAGTGAGCGCCGGGGACGTCGACGCACACCAGGCTCCGCGGGGCATCCGGCTCCGACGGGCCAGAACTGACTTCGAGGCCAAGGGCTAATGCAGATCACGGCAGGAATGGTGAAGGAGCTCCGGGAGCGGACCGGGGCCGGGATGATGGAGTGCAAGAAGGCGCTGGTGGAGTGCGGTGGTGACATCGAGGCCGCGCTCGAGCATCTGCGCAAGACCGGTCTGGCCAAGGCCGACAAGAAGGCCGGCCGGGTCGCCGCCGAGGGCGTGGTGGCGGTGGCCATCGACGCCGGCGGCGCCCGCGGCGTGATGGTCGAGGTCAACTGCGAGACCGACTTCGTGGCGAAGCAGGACGAGTTCCAGGCCTTCGCCGATGCGGTCGCGGCGCGCGCGCTCGCTGCCGGCGTGGACTCGGTGGAGGCGCTTCTCGCGCTGCCGTTCGACGCCGCCGGCGGGGAGTCGATCGACGAGCGCCAGCGTGGGCTGGTGGCCAAGATCGGCGAGAAGATCACCGTGCGCCGGGTCGAGCGGCTCGACAGCGGGTCGGGTGCGCTCGCCGCGTACGTCCACAACGGCCGCATCGGCGTGCTGGTCGACATCGCCGGCGGCGACGACGAGCTCGGCAAGGACATCGCCATGCACGTGGCGTGGAGTCGCCCGAACGCGCTCGACGAGAGCGGTGTCCCGGAGGAGTTGCTGGCCAAGGAGCGCACCATCCTCGAGGCCCAGATCCAGGAGACGGCCAAGGACAAGCCGGCCGAGATCCAGGCGAAGATGCTCGCCGGCCGGGTGGCCAAGTTCCTGCGCGAGATCACGCTGCTCGGTCAGCCGTTCGTGAAGGACCCCAACGTGACCGTCGAGAAGCACCTGGCTGCCCACAAGGCCAAGGTGAGCGGGTTCCGCCGTCTCGAGGTGGGCGAGGGCATCGAGAAGAAGTCCGAGAACTTCGCCGACGAGGTGATGGCGCAGGTGCGCGGAGCGTGACGCCGGCTGCGTGGTCCGCGATCCGGGCGGGGCTTCGCGCCCCGGCCCGGGTGCTCGCCCGCGCGGATGGGGAGGTCAGCACGCCTTGAGCCATCAGCCCGAGCCGCGCTATCGGCGCATCCTCCTCAAGCTCAGCGGCGAGGCCCTGCTCGGCGATCAGGACTTCGGCATCGACCCGACGATGTTGCGCTCCGTCGCCGACGGCGTGCACGCGCTGCACGGCGTCGGTGTCGAGGTGGCGATCGTCATCGGCGCCGGCAACATCTTCCGTGGTGCCCGGCTGATGGCCGAAGGGATGGAGCGGGTCACCGCCGACCACATCGGCATGCTGGGCACGGTGATGAACGCCCTCGCCCTGCAGGACTCGTTCGAGCGCAATGGCCTCAACGCGCGGGTGATGTCGGCGATCCGGATCAATCAGCTCTGTGAGGACTACATCCGCCGCCGTGCCATCCGCCACCTCGAGAAGGGGCGGGTGGTGGTGTTCGCAGCCGGGACCGGCAACCCGTTCTTCACCACCGACACCGCGGCCAGCCTGCGGGCGGTCGAGATCGAGGCCGACCTCATGGTCAAGGCCACCAAGGTGAACGGTGTGTTCTCGGCGGACCCGATGAAGGACCCGTCGGCCCGCCGTTATCGGCACCTCGGCTACGACGAGGTGCTGGCGCGGCGTCTCGGGGTGATGGACGCGACCGCGATCGTGCTGTGCCGCGAGCACTCGATGCCGTTGCGGGTGGTCGACATGAATCGCCCGGATGCGCTGGTCCGCGCGGCCATGGGCGAGGACGAGGGCACGCTGGTCGACGACGGACCGACTGGCGCGGCGACTCTGGACGAGCGGTAGGCGCGCCGACCAGGGCGACGTCCGCGTCGCACGCTGGCGCGGCGGGGAGGGGCCGGAGGGCGGCGCCGGGTCGCGGTGGCCTCGACGGCACCGTGCGGCGCCGGGCAGCCGAGCTGTTATAGTCGCGCCGGCCCGCCCGCCCGGCGGGCATCACTGGCACCGATCGGGTCAACGACATGGTCGAAGACATCAAGAAAGACGCGCGCGAGCGCATGAGCAAGAGCGTCGAGGCGCTGCGCCACGAGCTGACCAAGCTGCGCACCGGTCGCGCCCACACCAGCCTCCTCGATCACGTGAAGGTCTCCTACTACGGCAGCGACGTGCCGCTGAACCAGGTGGCCAGCGTGAGCGTGGGGGACGCGCGGACCCTTCTCGTGCAGCCCTGGGAGCGCAAGATCGTCCCCGACGTCGAGAAGGCCATCCTCAACTCCGACCTGGGTCTCAACCCGGTGTCGGCCGGCGAGGTGATCCGCGTTCCCCTGCCACCGCTCACCGAGGAGCGACGCCGGGAGATGACCCGGGTGGTCCGCGGCGAGGCGGAGGCGGCGCGGGTCGCGATCCGCAACATCCGCCGTGACGCCAACCAGCACCTCAAGCAGTTGATCAAGGACGAGCACCTCGCGAAGGACGCCGAGAAGCGAGCCGAGGACGAGATCCAGAAGCTCACCGACGAGTTCATCGCGCAGGTCGACCAGGTTCTCAAGGAGAAGGAAGCGGACCTGCTCGAGGTATGAGCGGGGCGAGGTGGCGGTGGCGGTGCGCCGGGAGCCACGGGCGTCTCGGCTGGCCCGCGCGTGCCGTCGAGCCGTGTGCGGCGCGAGGTCGGGTGGGCTGCTCGACGGGGCGCGCGGGCGGATTCGGGAGGGCCACGCGGTGACGATGCGGTCGAGTGAGTCTGGCGCCGTGGCCCCGGTGGTCGACCTGGCCGGCGACGGAGCTGCCTCGTCGTCCGATACCGCGCTCACCCCGGACGGCGCGATCGGTCGTGCCGGAGATCGTGTCCCCGTCCACGTCGCGGTGGTCATGGACGGCAACGGACGATGGGCGAGCCGCCGGCGTCGGCCGCGGATGGCCGGCCACCGCGCCGGCGTGGAGACCGTGCGCGAGGTGGTCGCCGCCTGCGGCGAGCTCGGCGTGCGCGCGCTCACCCTGTTCGCCTTCAGCAGCGAGAACTGGCGCCGGCCGCAGGAAGAGGTGGGAATGCTCATGAACCTGTTCATGAGCGCCCTGGAGCAGCAGGTGCGCCGCCTGCACGAGCACGACATCCGCCTGCGCGTCATCGGCGAGCGCCGTGCGTTCAGCGAGGCGTTGCAGGGTCGCATCGACGAGGCCGAGGCGCTGACCCGTGACAACTCCGGGCTCGACCTGGTCATCGCTGCCAACTACGGCGGGCGCTGGGACGTGACCCAGGCGGTGCAGCGTATCGCGGCGCGGGTCGAGCGCGGCGAGCTCGCGGCGGCGGACGTGGACGCCGACGTGCTGCGCGCGCACCTCAGCCTGGCCGACCTCCCGGAGCCGGATCTGTTCATCCGCACCGGCGGTGAGCAGCGGCTCAGCAACTTCCTGCTCTGGGACCTCGCCTACACCGAGCTCTACTTCACCGAGGTGCTGTGGCCGGACTTCGACCGCGCCGAGTTCGAGCGCGCGATCGCCGCCTTCGGGGCACGGCAACGGCGTTTCGGGCGCACCGGGGAGCAGGTGGAGTCCACGGCGCTGGAAGCGGGGTGAGGCCGCAATCACGCGCCGGGCGCATCGGGAGAACGACAGATGGCCATGGATAGCGAGCTGCGCCGACGGGTGGCCACCGCCGCGGTGCTGGTGCCCCTCGTCGTGGCCGGCGTGCTGTGGGCGCCGAGCCCGTTGTTCGCGACGCTCGCGGCGGCTCTCGTGCTGGGCGGGGCCTGGGAGTGGTGTCGCATGATGGGGTGGTCGAGCGGCGCGGCTCGCGTCCTGTTCCTCGGCACGACCGCCGTGCTGCTCGCGCTCGCCACTCGCGTCGACCCGACGTGGGTGCTGCTCGCGGGGGTGGGCTGGTGGCTCCTCGCGATCGCCTGGGTGGTTCGCTTCGAGCAGGGGAGCGCTCCGCTCGCCGCCGCCGGCGGGGTCGTCGACACCCTGGTCCGGGCCACTGTCGGCTGGGTGATCCTGGTGCCCGCCTGGCTCGGGCTGGTGCTGGTGCAGCACGCATCACCGGCGCTCGCGTTGCTGCTGCTGGTGGTGGTGTGGGGCGCGGACTGCGGCGCCTATTTCGCTGGCCGCGCGTTCGGACGCAACCGCCTGGCGCCGCGCACCAGTCCCGGCAAGACCATCGAGGGTGTCGCCGGCGGGGTGGTGCTCGCGGTGGTCATCGGCACCCTGGTGCCCGGGTCGGTCGGTTGGCAGCACGCGCTCGCGCCGGCCTGGGTCGCCTTGTTGGTGGTGGTGGTGCTGGTCTCGGTCCTCGGCGATCTGGCCGAGAGCATGTTCAAGCGGCTCGCCGGCATCAAGGACAGCGGAACCCTGCTGCCCGGGCACGGTGGGGTGCTGGACCGCATCGACAGTCTGACCTCGGCGGTGCCGTGCTTCGCGCTCGGCCTGCTGCTGACGGGACTCGCCTGATGCCGCGCGTCACGGTGCTCGGCGCCACCGGCTCGGTCGGGGTCAGCACCCTGGACGTGCTCGCCCGCCACCGTGACCGTTTCGAGGTCGTGGCGCTGACCGCGAACCGCCAGGTCGAGGCGCTGACCGCGCAGTGCGAGGCCTGGCACCCGGCCTTCGCGGTGATGGCCGACCCGATCGCCGCCGAGCGTCTGGCGGCGGTGCTGCGCCGGCGCGCCCCCGACACCGAGGTGCTGGCGGGAGAGGCGGGCCTCGCGCGGGTCGCCTCGATGGCGGAGACCGACTACGTGATGGCCGCGATCGTCGGCGCCGCCGGCCTGGTACCGACCCTCGCCGCGGCGCGCGCGGGCAAGCGTGTGCTGCTCGCGAACAAGGAGGCGCTGGTGATGTCCGGGCGCCTGCTGACCGATGCCGCCCGGGCCAGCGGTGCCGAGCTGCTGCCGATCGACAGCGAACACAATGCGGTCTACCAGTGTCTACCGGCCGGCGGCGGCCCGTCGCGCGGGGGCGTGCGCCGGATCGTGCTCACCGCCTCCGGCGGACCGTTTCGGACCGCCTCCGCCGCGACTCTGGCGACGGTCACGCCACAGCAGGCGTGTGCTCACCCGAACTGGGTGATGGGCCGCAAGATCTCGGTCGACTCGGCGACGATGATGAACAAGGGGCTCGAGGTGATCGAGGCCTGCTGGCTGTTCGACACCGGTCCCGACCGCGTGGAGGTGCTGGTCCACCCGCAGAGCATCGTGCACTCCATGGTCGAGTACG
>JACKNM010000018.1 GCA_024234875.1 Ectothiorhodospiraceae bacterium
GGCCTCGCCGCCGGTGCGAGCGCCGCCGAGGTCGGCCGCCGCACCACCCGCAGCGTGGTCCAGGGAATCTTCCTGGTCATCGTCGTCGATGCCGCGTTCTCGGTGGCGTTCTCGATGATGGGGATCTGACGACCAGTGCCCATCGACGACCACGCCAGCGACGGATCGACGGTGCTCGAGGTGCGCGGCCTGGTCTCGCGCTTCGGCCGCAACGTGGTGCACGAGGACCTCGATCTCGCGGTGCGCAGCGGCGAGATCCTCGGCATCGTCGGCGGCAGCGGCAGCGGCAAGTCGGTGCTGGTGCGCACGCTCGCCCTGCTGCTCGCGCCGCGCGGCGGCGCCCTCACCGTGCTGTCGCAGCCGGTGACCGGCCCCGACGATCCCCAGGCACCGGCACTGCGTCGGCGAATCGGCATGATGTTCCAGGGCGGAGCGCTGTTCAGCGGTCTCGACGTGCTCGCCAACGTGGCGTTTCCGTTGCGCGAGCACACGCGGCTGAGCGCCGGCCTGATCCAGGATCTCGCGCGGCTGAAGCTCGCGCTGGCGGGGCTGCCGGCGCAGGCGGCCAGCCGCCGCCCGTCGGAGCTGAGCGGCGGCATGGTGAAGCGGGCGGCGCTCGCGCGCGCGCTCGCGCTCGACCCCGAGCTGGTCTTCCTCGACGAGCCGACGGCGGGACTCGATCCGGTCACCGCGTCGGCATTCGACGAGCTGATGCTCGATCTGCGCGAGAGCCTCGGGCTGACGGTGGTGATGGTCACCCACGATCTCGACTCGCTGGTCCGCGTCACCGACCGCATCGCCTTCATCGGCGAGCGACGCGTGCTCGCGATCGGGCCGATCGAGGAGGTGGCGCAGAGCGAGCATCCGCAGGTGCGGAACTACTTCGCGGGCCCGCGGGCCCGCTCGGCGCGGGAGCGTTCCAGATGGAAGGACGGGTGAATCACGCCCTGGTCGGGCTGTTCGTGCTGGTGGTCGGCGCGGCGGTGACCGGGCTCGTGCTGTGGGTCGCATTCGGCGCCCGGCACGAGCAGACCACGACCTACGCGATCTACCCGAGCGAGTCGGTATCGGGCCTGTCGGTGAAGGCGCCGGTCAAGTTCAAGGGCGTGGACGTCGGCCGCGTGAGCGCGGTGGAGCTCGCGCCCGGTGAGCCGGCTCGCGCACGCGTGCTGCTCGAGATCCGGGAGCCGTCGCCGGTCCGCGCCGACACCACCGCGACACTGTCGAGCCAGGGTCTGACCGGCATCGCGTTCGTCGAGCTCGCCGGTGGTAGCCCGAGCACCCCCGCCCCGGTGCCTCGCGCCGGCGAGAGCTGGCCGGAGATCCCGACCCGACCCTCGCTGCTGGTACGGCTCGACACCGCGGTGAGCGGGATGCTCGGCGAGGTTCGGGCCGCGGCGGGAGAGCTGCGGGTGGTGGCCGAGCGCCTCGGCATCCTGCTCGACGATCGCAACACCGAGGTCACGCGCGAGATCCTGCTCAACGTGCGCGACCTCTCGGCCTCGCTGGTCGGTCACGTGCAGGCGCTGGCCGGCGGGGTGGACGGCATCCGGCGGCTCACCGACGACGCGAGTCAAGTCGGCAGCGCGCTCCCGGGGCTGATGGATCGCGTCGGCGAGTCGCTCGGCGCGCTGGAGCGCACCGCCTCGGCCATCGCCGCCGCCGCCCGAGGGGTCGACCAGCTCGCCACCGCCGCCCGCACCGAGCTCGCCGGCGCCGCGCGCGAGGCAGTCCCCGAGGCCACCCGTGCGCTGGGGCAACTGCGTGAGCTGGCGACGCGGCTCAATCGCCTCAGTCAGCAACTCGAGCGCGACCCGTCGGCGTTGATCCGGGGCCGAGCCGGCCAGCCACGCGGCCCGGGAGAGTGAGCACGCGACCGGTGACGACGACAGGAGGATGGACGATGACGACCCACGGCACGGAGCGCGCCCACGGCCGCTTCTCGGGCATGGTGCGTGCACTGGCATTGGCGGTCGCGATCGCCGGCACGCAGACCGGCTGCACCCTGCTGCCCGAGCCCGACGACGCGGCCACGGTGCGCACCTACACCCTGGAGCCGACGCTGCCGGCACCGGGCGCGACCGCGCGATCGGAGACCGTGCTGCTGCTCGCACCGGTGCGTGCGGGGCCGGGCTACGCCACGCCGCGGATGGCCTATACCGAGACGCCGTCGGAGCTCGCCTACTTCGCCACCAACGAGTGGGTCGACGAGCCGGCGAAGCTCGTCGAGGCGGCGGTGCTCCAGGCGCTGGACCGGGGCGGCTCGTTCCGGGCGGTGGTGAGCGGTCCTGGGGCGCCGCTCGCCGACGTCGCGCTCGACATCGAGCTCGTGGTCCTGCGCCAGGAGTTCGGCTCGGGAGGCACGCCGGGGGGCTCCCGGGGAGGCTCGATGGTGCGGCTGGGTCTACGCGCGGTGGCAACCGATGTCGCCAGTGCGCGCGTCATCGCGGCGCGCCGGTTCGAGGTGACGGAGCCCGCACCCAGCGCCGACCCCGCGGGTGGCGTGGTCGCCGCCACCCGCGCGTTGACCCGAGTGCTGCCCGACATCGTCTCCTTCGCCGCTGCCGCGCGCTGAGAGCGCAACGGCAACCCGCGGGGCGTGCCCGGTCCGGTACGCGCCCGCTCCGAGGGGGCCAGGCACCGCCCGCGGCGGAGCCCGTCCCCGGCGGGTCAGCTCACGATCTTCCAGCTGCCGTCGTCCTGGCGACAGGCGGTGCCGTAGCCCTGCTCGGTGCGCCCACCGACGTCGATCGTCTGCGTGAACTCCCGGCAATAGGTGCCATCGGTCTGCTGGTACGTGCGCGTCGGGGTGACCGACCCGTAATGCCCCGTGTCGGGGTTGTTCCAGGTCGACGACGTGCCGGTCGGCGCGCTCTCGAAGGCCGAGTTGGCGGCCTGGGCGTGCTTCATGCGGTCGACGTCGTCCATCGTCCGGCCGACCTCGGAGCCGATCAGCGCTCCGGCCAGCACCCCCAGCGCGGTGGCCGCCAGCTTGCCGCTACCGGACCCGACCTGTGAGCCGAGCAGTCCACCACCGGCGGCGCCGAGCAGGCCACCCATCGTCTCGTTCGCCCCTCGCGACTGGCACCCGGCCAGCGCGACCGCGGCGACCAGCGTCGCCGCAATTGCGATGCGTCCCATCGTCGTCCCTCGTCGTAAAACCCTTGTTTCGTACCGTCGGTCGGGCCTTTCCGCGCCGGCATTGCCGGCGGCCGTCACCACGCCGCCTCAGGTGCTCAACGTGCGCCCAGGGGCGATATTCCCGCGACACCCGAGGCCGCGATGCGGCCTGAAGATACCTCCCTCCCGTGCCTCATTGGACCACCGCGCTCGGCGATAGTGCCCTGAACCAGATCACGAACCCCCTTCGCCGGCGCGCGTGAGCTGCCGGCGGTCGCGCGAAAAAAAGCCGCGCCGGAGCTCGGCGCGGCTACAGACGAACCGAGTGCCGCGGCGCCCGGAGACCCGGGCGCCGCGGCGGGCTCACATGTCGAAGTCGTCCATTCCGCCGTGCGGCATCCCGGGCGCCTTCGCCTCCTTCTTCGGCTTCTCGGCGACCATCGCCTCGGTGGTGATGAGCAGGCCGGCGATGGAGGCGGCGTTCTGCAACGCGGTGCGCACCACCTTCGTCGGGTCCAGGACACCCATCTTCACCAGGTCGCCGAACTCCTCGGTCTGCGCGTTGAAGCCGAAGTTGCCCTTGCCGTCCTTCACGCGGTTCAGGACCACCGAGGGCTCACCACCGGCGTTCGCGACGATCTGGCGCAGCGGCTCCTCCATCGCGCGACGCGCGATGCCGATGCCCATGTCCTGATCGTGGTTGTCGCCCTTCAGACCGTCCAGCGCCTTCTGCGAGCGCACCAGCGCCACGCCGCCACCGGGCACCACGCCCTCCTCGACCGCCGCACGCGTCGCGTGCAGCGCGTCCTCGACGCGCGCCTTCTTCTCCTTCATCTCGACCTCGGTCGCCGCGCCGACCTTGATCACCGCCACGCCGCCAGCGAGCTTCGCCACCCGCTCCTGCAGCTTCTCGCGGTCGTAGTCCGACGAGGTCTCCTCGATCTGCTGGCGGATCTGGTTCACCCGCGCCTCGATGTCGCGCTTGCCGCCCGCGCCGTCGATGATGGTGGTGTTCTCCTTCGCCACCACCACCTTCTTCGCACGACCCAGGTCGTCCAGGCTCGCCTTCTCCAGCGACAGACCGACCTCCTCGGAGATCACCCGTCCGCCGGTCAGGATCGCCATGTCCTGCAGCATCGCCTTGCGGCGGTCACCGAAGCCCGGCGCCTTCACCGCCGCGACCTTCACGATGCCGCGGATGGTGTTCACCACCAGCGTGGCCAGCGCCTCGCCCTCGACGTCCTCGGCAATCGCGAGCAGCGGCTTGCCGGACTTGGCGACGCCTTCCAGCACCGGGAGCAGATCGCGGATGTTCGAGATCTTCTTGTCGTAGAGCAGGATGTAGGGGTCTTCCAGCTCCGCCGACATGCTCTCCTGGTTGTTGATGAAGTACGGCGAGAGGTAGCCGCGGTCGAACTGCATGCCCTCGACCACGTCGAGCTCGTTCTCCAGGCCCGAGCCCTCCTCGACCGTGATCACGCCTTCCTTGCCGACCTTGTCCATCGCCTTGGCGATGATCTCACCGATGTCGGTGTCGCCGTTGGCGGAGATGGTGCCGACCTGGGTGATCGCGGTGCTGTCCTTCGTCGGCTGCGAGAGCTTGCGCAACTCGTCGATCGCGCGCGACACCGCCTTGTCGATGCCACGCTTCAGATCCATCGGGTTCATGCCGGCGGCAACCGCCTTGAGCCCGGCACGCATCATCGACTGCGCCAGCACGGTCGCGGTGGTGGTGCCGTCACCGGCGACGTCGGAGGTCTTCGACGCCACCTCCTTCACCATCTGCGCGCCCATGTTCTCGAACTTGTCCTCGAGCTCGATCTCCTTCGCGACCGACACACCGTCCTTGGTGACGGTGGGCGCACCGAAGCTCTTCTCGAGCACCACGTTGCGGCCCTTCGGGCCCAACGTGACCTTCACCGCGTTGGCGAGGATGTTCACCCCGTGCGCCATCCGCGCACGCGAGTCCTCGCTGAAACGGACTTCCTTCGCTGCCATGGAACTCAGCTCCTCACGGAATCGATTCGAGTTTGAAGTGAGATTGCGGAGCGCGGCCGGCTCAGGCCTCGATCACCGCCATGATGTCGTCCTCGCGCATCACGAGGAGCTCGTCACCCGCCACCTTCACCTCGGTGCCGGAGTACTTGCCGAACAGGACCCGGTCACCGACCTTGACGTCGAGCTTGCGGACCTCGCCGTTGTCGAGGACCTTGCCGTTGCCCACCGCGACCACCTTGCCGCGAATCGGCTTCTCCTGGGCGGTGTCGGGGATCACGATCCCACCCGCCGAGGTCCGCTCCTCCTCCTCGCGCGCCACCACGATGCGATCGTGGAGCGGACGGATGCTCAGCTTCGAAGACTTCTTGCTCATGTCACCCCTCTACAGGTTCGATTGATCTCGATGGGCCGGTGCGGGCAACGGCCCCACGCCGTTCCCTCGCGATGGCGCGGCCGCGTGCGCCAGCCCACCCGCGCGCGATGATGGGGACGCCGCCGGCGGTTTCAAGGGGGGCGGCCCGGGCCTTGAACACACCCCTCCCGCGGGGTATAGCTACCGGCCGCGCGGGGCGCCCGGTGCAGGGTTTCTCTCACTGGCCGCGCGCGGGGCACATCCGCACAGGCGATCGCATCGGGGACCGATGGACACCGAGCTGCTGCGCACGTTCGTCGAGGTCAACCGCACGCGCCATTTCGGCAAGGCGGCGGCCAACCTCTATCTCACCCAATCGGCGGTCAGCGCCCGCATCCGGCTGCTCGAGCAGGTCGTCGGCGTGCCGGTGTTCACCCGCACGCGCAACGACATCCGCCTCACGCCGGCGGGCACCAAGCTGCTGCGCTACGCCGAGACCATCCTCACCGCCTGGAACCGCGCCCGGCAGGAGATCGCGGTCGCCGGCGAGGAGCGCTCGGCGCTCAATGTCGGCGCCGCGCCGGACATGTGGGACATCCTGCTCGGTGAGTGGTTGGTCGCGCTGGCGCGCGAGCGGCCGGACCTCGCGGTCAACGCCGAGGCGCTCGATACCGACGCCCAGCTCCGCCGCCTGAACGACGGCACCCTCGAGCTCGCCTTCATGCTCGAGTCCCCGGAGAGCAGTGGGCTCGAGGTCGAGGAGATCCGTCGGCTCCAGTTCGAGCTGGTGTCCACCGCGCCGGAGGCGAGTGCCGCCCAGGCGCTGCGCGAGGGCTACGTGTTCGTGAACTGGGGCCCCTGGTTCGGGGTCACCCACGCGCGGCACTTCCCCGATCTGCCGCCGCCTGCGGTGCGCCTCGGGCTCGGTCGACTGGCGTGCGAGCTGCTGCTGGCGCGCGGCGGCGCGGCGTATCTGCCGCAGCAGATGACAGCGCCGCTGGTGGCCCGTGGTCGGCTACACGTGGTGGTCGACGCGCCGACCTTCGAGCGCACCGCGTTCGGGGTGTTCCCGAGCGCGAGCGCCAACCGACACACCATCGGCGACGCCCTGGAGATGCTCGGCCACGGCGGCCCGGCACGCACGGAGCGCGCGGGCTCGGCCTGAGCACGCCCCACACCCGCCGGCGCCAGGGGATGGCGCGACCCTGGCTGAGTCGCACGGTGTCTCACGCCCCCCGCCTCCCGGGCGGGCGCAGTCGAGGGCGGTGGCGCGGTCAGAAGGCCTCGCGCTCTCCGCGACGCCGTGGCCTGGCGGCGCGTCGGGCGCGCCGACCGGGATCATCGTCGACCTCGAGGTCGGTATCGATGTTCTCGCGCAGCCGCCGATCGTCGAAGTAGCGCTCGAGCGACCGCCGGGCGCGGCCGGCGCGCCATAGCCGATTGTGCTCGCGCGCCGACTCGTCGTCGTAGCCGAAGCCGCCGTCGTCGACCTGATCGTCGTCGTCGTGCAGGTCGTCGACCCGCGCCTTGCCGTTGCTCATCGCTACTCGTCTCCGTTGTCCGGCGCCACTGCCAGCCAGACCCGCCCGTCCTCGGCCCGCGCCACGATCGCCGGCAGGCGCTCGCGCCCGACCGCCTCGAACTCGACCTCGACCACCATGTTCGCCAGCAGCCCGAGGTCGCCGGTGACCAGCACCAGGTGCGGCTCCCGCGCGTCGGGGTCGCAGACCCGTGCCACGGCACGGCCCTCGTAGTACACGACCACCGCTCGCCGCGGGTTCGCCGCTCCGCCTCCCATACGCCTCCCGTGCTGCCCACATCCGGCAGGGACATCGGGGTAAGTCGAGGCGCAGCGGCGAGATTAAAGCCGCTCGCGCCGCGGCCCACGACGAAGATTTTTCATCGTCACGAGCGCCCTCGTTAATCGATATCCAGGCACGTCGTCGATGAACGTCGATTCGCCATCGTTGACGCGAACCTGCACCGGCGGTGCTCGGTGAGCACCAAATGATTTCGCTTTATCTGGGCGACACGCGGTCGTTCAATCACGCCGTCGGTCGTGCCGGCCGACCCGTGTTGGCGAGCGGTCACTCGCCGCTCTCGGAGTGGACGATGGCGACGAAGATCACGGGGCTCGAGCGCTGGAGCTCCGCGGGTAGTCTCGAGCAGTACCTGGCCCTGGCCAGCACCATGCCGGTCCTCGACGCAGACGAGGAGCGCGCGCTGGCGACACGCATGCACGCCGAGCGCGACCGCCACGCGGCCGAGCGTCTGGTGCTCTCCCACCTGCGCCTCGTCATCAGGATCGCGCGGGGTTACGACGGCTATGGTCTCGCGCTGGCGGACGTGGTCCAGGAAGGGACGATCGGCCTGATGCGGGCGGTACGTCGCTTCGACCCCGCCCGCGGCGTGCGGCTCGCCGCGTTCGCGGTCCACTTCGTTCGCGCGCAGATCCACGAGTTCGTGCTCCGCAACTGGCGCGTGGTGCGCGTGGCC
Organism: Ectothiorhodospiraceae bacterium; assembly: GCA_024234875.1. Lineage (GTDB taxonomy): Bacteria > Pseudomonadota > Gammaproteobacteria > HK1 > HK1 > JACKNM01. The sequence continues at coordinate 7,967 of JACKNM010000018.1, forward strand.
ACCACCAAGGCGCAACGCAAGCTGTTCTTCAATCTGCGGGGCGCGAAGCGCCGCGTCGGTTGGCTCAGTCCGAGCGAGACCGAGTCCGTGGCCTCCGCGCTCGGCGTCAGCGCCGGTGACGTCACGGAGATGGAGTCGCGCCTGTTCGGGCAAGATCTCGCCCTCGACCTCCCCGACGCGGACGACGGCGAGCTCGAGCCGGGCGTCTACGCCGGCCAGCTCCGTGACCCTGGTCCGGACCCCGAGGACGCGACGGCGCAGGCGGAGCTGCGCTCGGCCTACGAGCGCGCCATCGCCGAGGAGATGGCGCGGCTCGACCCCCGTAGCCGTGACATCGTCCGCCGGCGGTGGCTCGACGACGACCGCCTGACTCTGGAGGCGCTCGCCGAGCAGTACGGGGTGTCGAAGGAGCGAGTTCGCCAGATCGAGGCCCGCGCCCTCGCCCGGCTGCGCGGCGCGATCGCACCCCTGGCGGCCTGATCGAGGCACGACGACCCACGCCTGCCTCCGACCCGGGGGCGGGCGCGGACCGACCGAGACCTGGCGCCCCCGCCCGGCCACCCCTGGCGAGGCGGTGTCGGGCTCAGCCTTCGCGTGAACCATCCGCCCCCTCTCCGCCGGCCCATCCCGGGCATAATGGGCGCGTTTCCCGGTGGGCTACGGATGACCTTCCCTGGTTGGTTGCTGGTCGGCGCGGCGACCGCGCTCGCGGTGTTCACCGCCGCCCATGTGTTGCTCTACAAGCGTGATCCGCGCGCCGCGTTCGGGTGGGTCGCGGTCTGCTTCACGTTCCCGGTCGCCGGCCCCCTCCTCTACTGCCTGTTCGGCATCAACCGCATCCACACCCGCGCCCGCAGGCTCGGCTTGCTCCGCCTCCATCTCGGCTACGAGCGCAGCGAGCTGCACGCGGCGGCGCGGCTCGACCCGAGCTTCGCCCCGGAGTTCGCGAGCTTCGCCGCCATCGCCGACGCCGTCGCGCGCCGCCCGCTGGTCGCCGGCAACCGCGCCGAGCCGCTGGCCAACGGCGAGGAGGCGTTCCCGGCGATGCTCGAGGCGATTGCCGCGGCCGAGCGCACCATCTACCTCGCGACCTACCTGTTCCAGCTCGACGCGGTGGGCCGGCGCTTCGTCGCCGCCCTCGGCGCGGCGGTCGAGCGCGGTGTGACCGTGGTGGCCATCCTCGACGGCGTCGGCGAGCTCTACGGGCTCCCCCACCGCGCCGGCAAGGCGCTCGCCGCGCGCGGGGTGCGAGTCGCTCGGTTCCTGCCACCGACGCTGGTGCCGCCGTCGCTGTTCATGAACCTGCGCAACCACCGCAAGCTGCTGGTCGTCGACGGCGTGGTCGGTTTCACCGGCGGGATGAACATCGCCGCACGGCACATGGTGACCGGCGGCGCCGAGGGTGCGACCGCGGATCTGCATTTCCGGCTGCGCGGGCCGGTGGTCGGGCAGCTCGAGCACGTCTTCGCCGAGGACTGGCAGTTCTGCACCGGCGAGATGCTGGTGCCGGGCTCGACGCTGCCCCGGTCGCTGCCCGGGCGGACCTGGTGTCGGGCCGTGGTCGACGGGCCGAACGAGGACCTCGACAAGCTGACGATGATCCTGCTCGGCGTGTTCGGCAACGCCCGCCACCGCATCGTGCTGGTGACGCCCTACTTCGTGCCCGGGCGAGAGCTCATCTCGGCGCTGCAGACGGCGGCGCTGCGCGGCGTGCAGGTCGACGTGGTGATCCCGCGCCACAGCAACCTGCCGTTCGTCGACTGGGCCACCCGCAACATGCTCTGGGAGCTGGTCGCGCGCGGGGTGCGGGTGCACCTCCAGGATCCGCCCTTCGACCACACCAAGCTCTACGTGGTCGACGATTTCTATGCCCTGATCGGCTCGGCCAACCTCGACGCGCGCAGCCTGCGCCTGAACTTCGAGCTGATGATCGAGCTCTACGATCGCGGCGCGGTCGCCGAGCTCGAGGTCCAGGTCACCGAGCGGCTGACGCGCAGCGCACCGATCACGCTGCGCGAGCTCGACGCGCGCCCGCTACCGGTACGCATCCGCGACGCCGTGGCGTGGCTGTTCTCGCCCTACCTGTGATCGCCGCGCCCGGCTGCGGTCGGATCGGCGCGCGCGCCGCGCTCCCCGGTCACCGCCGGCGGCAGGCGTACCTCCATCGCGAGCGGCAGGTGGTCGGAGCAGGTCCACTGCGGCACGAACGTGCGGCTGACCTCGATCGAGTCGCTGACCAGGATGTGGTCGATGTCGCGGCGCGGGCGCCAGCTCGGGAAGGTGCGGACCGGCGCGTACGGCACGCGCAGGCCGGTGGCGTCGCGCAGGGTCGTGACCTCACGGCTGGAGGCACGGCAGTTGAGGTCGCCCATGACGATGGCGTGCGTGGCGCCGCGCACCAGATCGCTCAGGAAGTGGATCTGGCGCTCGCGTCCGCGCCGGCCGAGCGCGAGGTGGATCACGAACACGCTCAGCGACTCCCCGTCGAGGGTGAAGCGCGCCTCCAGCGTGCCGCGCCCGGGCAGGCCGGGCAGCTTGTGGTCGACCACCTCCTGCGGGCGTACCCGCGACAGCAGGCCGTTTCCGGGCCGCGCGATCCGACCGACGCGCCGATTCGCCTGCTCGGCCCAGAACGGGAATCCGCCCATGTGGGCGAGGCTCTCGGTCTGACTCGCGAAACCGGTGCGCAGGCTTCCCGCGTCGACCTCCTGCAATGCCACCAGGTCGAAGTGACGCAGGTGCTCGGCGATGACCTGGAGGTTGCGCTGGCGATCGTGGTGCGGGGTGACATAGCGCAGGCCGCGGGTGAAGTAGTGCCCGAAGTGGGTTGCGGCGAGCCCGGTCTGGATGTTGTAGCTGAGCAGCCGCACGACCCGATCGCGCGGCAGCCGGCGCCGGGCCTCACGGCCGTCGCGCTCGGCAGGCACTGACGTGGACGCCCTGCTCGAGCTGCTCCGCGACCACGAGGCGGCGCTGTGGCTGGTCGGAATCGGTTCGCTGGTCACGCTGGTCCTGTCCGCGCTGCTCATCCCCTGGCTTATCGTCCGACTCCCGGCAGACTTCTATGCCGAGTCGCGGCTCGCCGACCCCGCGCCGCGCCCGCGCACCGTGTGGCGCCTGCTCCTCGGCGCGCTGCGCAATGCGGTCGGCGCGGCCTTGCTGGCGGCCGGGGTGCTGATGCTGTTCCTGCCAGGGCAGGGTCTGCTGACCATCCTGATCGGCCTCGCCTGCCTCGACTTCCCGGGCAAGCGCCGGCTCGAGCGGATGATCGTCACCCGACCCTCGGTGGTCAACGCGATGAACTGGATTCGCGCGCGCGCCGGCCGCCCGCCGCTTCGACTGTGAGCGCCGCGCGCTTCCACCGGCGCACCGCGGCGCTCACTCCGGAGCCGCGTCGCGCGCCGCCTCGGCGCCGAGGTCGCGGGCGAAGCGGCGCTTCAGATCCCGAAACCGCGACGCCGGCCCGGCATCGGCGTAGATCGGGTCGCCCTGGTCGTCCTCGGAGATGATGCGCTCGCCCTGCACGTAGGGCATGCCCTCCTCCAGCTCGTCGAGCGCCGCCGAGAGCAGGTCGATGAGGAGATCCTCGACCCGCCGCCGCGGATAGATCTCGGCCAGGGCCGCCACCCGCGCCGCATCCTCGACCGGCAGTCGAATGCAGTACTCGCGCACCGTCAGCGGCTCCGCCGCGTGGTCCTCCCACTGCTTGATAAGCTCGCGCACCCTCATCGCCTTCCCCTTCGAGCTGGACGTCCCGACCCTCGGCGGCCACTGCTCGCCGAGGCGCACATTATCCGTCGGTCGCCACCGCGGCGCCCGTGCACCGATGCACTCACGAGCCACGCCACGGGATGAAATCGGGCCGACAGGCTACAATTCGGCCGGTATTCCGCTCCGAGAGCCCCGTCCGGTGCAGTGTCCGTTCTGCCACGCCCGCGACACCCGCGTCATCGACTCCCGCCTCGCCGGCGAGGGCGATCAGATCCGTCGGCGTCGAGAGTGCGCCGAGTGCCACGAGCGTTTCACCACCTTCGAGAAGGCCGAGCTCACGCTGCCGCGCGTGGTCAAGCGCGACGGCAGCCGGGTTCCGTTCGACGAGGAGAAGCTGCGCTCGGGGATGCTGCGCGCGCTCGAGAAGCGCCCGGTGGCGAGCGCCGACGTCGAGGCGGCCCTGGTGCGCATCCGGCGCGCGCTGCTCGCGAGCGGTGAGCGCGAGGTGCGCTCGCGCGCGGTCGGCGAGCTGGTGATGGACGCGCTGCGCGCGCTCGACCAGGTGGCCTACGTGCGCTTCGCGTCCGTCTACCGCAGCTTCCAGGACGTGCACGCCTTCCGCGAGGAGATCGAGCGGCTCGAGTCCGAGCCGACACCGGAGGCGCGGCGCAGCCAGCTCTCCCTGCTGCCCGGCGAGTGAGCACCGAGGTCGACGCGCGGCACATGCGGCGGGCGCTGGGGCTCGCGCGCCGCGGCCTGTTCACCACCGATCCGAACCCCCGCGTCGGCTGCGTCCTGGTGCGCGACGGGCGGGTCGTCGGCGAGGGCTGGCACGTGCGCGCCGGCGAGGCCCACGCCGAGGTCAACGCGCTGGCGCGCGCCGGCGGCGACGCCCGCGGCGCCACCGCCTACGTGACCCTGGAGCCCTGCGCCCACCACGGGCGCACCGGCCCGTGCGCGCAGGCGCTGATCGACGCCGGCGTGCGACGGGTGGTCGCCGCGATGGAGGACCCGAACCCACTGGTCGCCGGAGCCGGCCTCGCCCGCCTGCGCGCCGCGGGCGTGCGGGTGGAGTGCGGCCTGTCGGCCGACGCCGCGCTCGCGCTCAATCCGGGCTTCGTGCAGCGGATGCGGCTCGCGCGGCCCTGGACCCGACTCAAGCTCGCGGCGAGCCTCGATGCGCGCACCGCGCTCGCGAGCGGCGAGAGCAAGTGGATCACCGGCCCGGCGGCGCGGGCCGACGTGCACCGGTTCCGCGCGCGCAGCAGCGCGGTGGTGACCGGCGTCGGCACCGTCCTCGCCGACGACCCGGCCCTCACCGCACGACCCACCGGACGCCGGCCAGTCCTGCAACCGATACGGGTGATCCTCGACCCGAGGCTGCGCACCCCACCCACTGCCAGGGTGCTGCGCGAGCCGGGCGCGACACTGCTGATCGCGACCCCCGGTGACACGACCCGCCGCGCGGCGCTCGAGGCAGCTGGCGCCGAGGTCGTGGTGCTCGACGCCGGCCCCCGCCCGGAGCCCGGTGCGGTGCTGACGTTGCTCGCCGCGCGCGGGGTCAACGAGGTCTGGGTCGAGTGCGGCCCGACCCTCGCCGGCGCGTTCCTCGCGGCGAGCGTGGTCGACGAGCTCATCGTCTACCTCGCCCCCACCCTCCTCGGCGACGACGCGCGCGCGCTGATGCGGCTGCCCCCGCTGCGGTCGATGGCCGCCCGTCCGAGACTGTCGTTCACCGACGTGCGCCGATTCGGCGACGACCTTCGCATCACCGCGCGACCGGCCGGGCGCATCGACGACGGGCAGAGCCTATAATGCGCGGCCCGGCGGGGCGGCCCGCCGGGCGACGGGTCGCCGACCCGAGCGGAGAGAGCGAGTGTTCACCGGAATCATCGAGTGCACGGGCGAGTTGCGCGAGCGTGAGACGGCGCGCGGTGGGGACGTGCGCCTGGTCATCGGCTGCCCCGGCATCGCGCCGGAGCGCCGGCGACTCGGCGACTCGGTGGCGGTCGACGGCGCCTGCCTCACCGTCGCCACGGTGCTCGCCGACGGCTTCGCCGCCGACGTCTCCAACGAGACGCTGGCCAAGACCACACTCGGCCGCGTGCCGGTCGGCGGGCGCGTCAATCTCGAGCCCGCGCTGCGGGTCGGGGACACCCTCGGCGGACACATGGTGTCCGGACACGTCGACGGGGTCGGCGCGCTGGCGACGCGCGAGGAGGATGCGCGCTCGGTACGCATGGTGTTCACGGCGCCGCCGGCGCTCGCGCGCTATCTGGCGCCGAAGGGCTCGATCTGCGTCAACGGCGTGAGCCTCACCGTGAACGAGGTCGACGGCGCGCGCTTCGGCGTGAACCTCGTGCCGCACACGATGTCCGTCACCAATCTCGGAGCACTGGCCTGCGCGGACGCGGTCAACCTCGAGGTGGACATGGTGGCCCGCTACCTCGACCGCCTGCTGGAGGCACGCGCCGCCGAGTGAGCCGCCGGGCCCGGGTCGCGCGCCGGGCCGGCACTGCACCGAATCCTTGTCCCCGCCCGGGCGCGGGGTGTGCTGGCAACCCGACCGCCTGGCGCCACGTCGCCGCCCGGTCGCGTGCCGACGGAGCCGAGACAATGGCCAGGTACGACATCGAGCATTCCGAGTACGAGGGGGCCGGCCGACGCTTCGCGATCGTCGCGGCGCGATTCAACGCCGACATCGTCGATCGCCTGCTCGAGGGCGCGCTCGCCTGCCTCGGCGAGCACGGCGTGGCGAGCACCGACGTCGACGTGGTGCGCGTCCCGGGGGCGTTCGAGATCCCGCTGGCGGCACAGCGCCTGGCCGCGACCGGCGGCTACGACGCGGTGGTCGGTCTCGGCACCGTGATTCGCGGGGAGACGCCGCACTTCGACTACGTCTGCAACGAGTGCGCGCGTGGCGTGGCCGCGGTGTCGCTGCAGCACGACCTGCCGGTGATCTTCGGCGTGCTCACCACCGACGACCACGCGCAGGCACTGGCCCGCGCCGGCGGCGCCCACGGCCACAAGGGCCGCGAGGCGGCGCTCGCCGCGCTGGAGATGGTGACGGTGCTCGGCCGGCTCGCGTCGCGGTGAGGGTCTCACCCCGGGAGCGGGCCACCGCGCGCCGCGCGGCGCTGCAAGCCGTCTACCAGTGGCAGGTGAGCGGCGGCGACGCCGGCGAGGTGATCACCGAGTTCCGCCAGGAAGGGCGGCTGAAGGGTGCCGACCAGGCGTACTTCGTGCGCCTGGTGCGCGGCGTGGTCGGCGACGCGCCGAGCCTCGACGCGGCACTCGGCAAGCTGCTGACCGACCGCGAGGTGGAGGAGGTCGACCAGGTGGCGCGCGCGCTGCTGCGGGTCGGTGCCTACGAGCTGCGCGACTGCCCCGAGACCCCCTGGCGGGTGGTGATCAACGAGGCGGTGCGTCTGGCGCACGAGTTCGGCTCCGAGGCCTCGCACCGCTACGTCAACGCCGTGCTCGACCGGCTGGCACAGACCTGGCGCGGCACCGAGATCGCGGCCGACCCCAAGCGCAGCCGCGACTGAGAAGGCGGCCGATGGACGCCGCTCGTGGACGGCTGCACCGGGCACTCACCGCGCGGGGCCGATTCCCCAGGGTCGATCCGCTGCGCCCGGCGCCGGGCCACGACCTCGTGCTGGTCCTCGACACCATGGTCGCCGGCGTCCACTACCCCGGCGACACCGCGCTCGAGGCGGTCGGCTACAAGGCGGTCGCGGTCAACCTGAGCGACCTCGCGGCGATGGGCGCGGCCCCGCGCGCGATCGGCGTCGCGGTGGCCGGGATCGAGACGCCGGGCGCTGCGCGCGACCTGGCCGACGGCATCGCCAGCGCCGGCGCGCTCGACCTGCTCTGGGTCCACGAGACCGCGGGCGCACCGACCCTCGAGATCAGCGTGCTGGCGATCGGCGAGGTGCCGGCCGGGGCGGCCCTCACCCGCACCGGAGCCGGCGCCGGCGACGACGTCTACGTCACCGGTTGCATCGGCGATGCCGCGGTCGGCCTCGCCGCCGCGTGCGAGGGCCTCGCCCTTCCCACCGTGGATGCCGCGTTGCTGCGCGCCCGCCTCGACCGCCCGTGTCCGCGAGTCGAGGCCGGGCTCGCGCTGCGCGGCGTCGCCTCGGCGTGCATCGACGTCTCCGACGGCCTGCTCGCAGACCTCGGTCACCTCGTCGAGCATGCCGGGCTCGGGGCGCGCATCGAGCTCGCGGCGCTACCGCTCTCCGCCGCGGTGCGGCGCGCGCTGGCGGGGGCCGATCTCTGGCCGCGCATCCTCGGCGGGGGCGACGACTACGAGCTGCTGTTCACCGCCCCGCCGCGAGCGGCGGCGCGCGTCGAGGCGGCGCTCGCCCACTGTCGGCACGGGGTACGCCGAATCGGCCGAATCGAGGCGGCGCCCGGGGTTCGGGTCCACGCCCCGGACGGGCGCGCGCTCGACGTCCAGGCCGGCTGGGACCACTTCGCCGCCGCGGAGCGCGCGCGGTGAGCCGCCCGGCGCCGGGCTGGTGGCGCGACCCCGCGATGCTCGTCGCGCTCGCCGGGGGCTCCGGGCTCGCACCCCGTGCCCCCGGGACCTTCGGCACCGTCGCCGGGGTCGTCGTCTACCTCGCGCTCGCGCCGCTCTCGCTGCCGCTCTACCTCGGTGCCGTCGCGGTCGTCGTCGCGGTGGCGATCTGGGCCTGCGGCCGTGCCGCCCGCGCCCTCGGCGTGCACGACCACCCGAGCATCGTCGCCGACGAGGTGGCCGGCTACCTGGTGACGATGATCGCCGCCCCGCCGGGATGGCCGTGGGTGCTGGTCGGCTTCGTCGCGTTCCGCGTCCTCGACATCGCCAAGCCGTGGCCGATCGGACCGATCGACCGCCGGGTCCACGGTGGTCTCGGCATCGTCGCCGACGACGTGGTCGCCGGCCTGCTCGCGCTGGCGGTGGTGCAGGGCCTGGCGGCGCTCTCAAGGACACTGGTCTGAGGGCCGCTATACTTGCGCCAGCGCGCCGCCCTCGGCGGGGCGGTCAGTGCTGGACGAGCCAGGGAATCGAACCAGGGACCGATGCCGAACCTCATCGCAAAGCTGGGCCTCGCGCTGCTCACCGGTGTGCTGGTCGCGACCTCCGCCGCCGCCGACATCTACCGCTTCGTCGACCGCGACGGCGTCGTGCACCTCGCCGACCATCCGGCCGGACCGGGTTGGAAGCTCATCCTGCGTGGCAAGGGGAAGGCGTCGCCGCGGCGGGGCAAGGTCGCCTACCGCGAGCTCCAGCGCAATCGCGCGCGCTTCGGCCCGATCATCGAGCGCATCGCGGGCGAGTTCCGCCTCGACGCCAAGCTGGTCCATGCGGTGGTGCAGGCGGAGTCCGCCTACGACCCGAAGGCGGTGTCGAGCAAGGGCGCGGTGGGGTTGATGCAGCTCATGCCCGGGACGGCCCAGCGCTACGGCGTCACCGACCGCTACAACCCATCGCACAACGTCTACGCCGGGGTCCGGTACCTGCGCGACCTCCTGGTCCAGTTCCAGGACGTGGTGCTCGCCCTCGCCGCCTACAACGCCGGCGAGAACGCGGTGGTCAAGCACGGCCTTCAGATCCCCCCCTACCCGGAGACCCGCGAGTACGTGAAGCGGGTGCTGGCCAACTACCGCGAGCTGCGCGGCAAGTCCTGAAGCGCGTCCGACCGGACGCTCCCGCCCTCCCTCGCACGCCGGTAGAGTACCCACCCTGTTCGCCTGCGGGCCGATGCCATGTCTCTCGGCGAGTTCGAGCTGATCGCGCGCCACTTCCGCGCTCCGACCGCGGCCCGGGACGACGTCGTCCTCGGGGTCGGCGACGATGGCGCGGTGGTCCGGGTGCCACCGGGTGCCGGTGTCGTCACCGTCGCCTGCAGCGTCGCCGGCGAGCCGGGCGACGATGGTCGCGAGCACGGCGAGGCGCTGATGGCCCGCGCCCTCCTGCGGCTGCGCGGTCGCGGCGCGCGACCGGCGTGGGCACTGCTCGCCCTGACCGTCCCCTCGACCGACCGACCATGGCTCACGCCCGCCATCGAGGGCCTGCGTGCGGTGGCCGGCGAGCAGGGGGTGGCGTTGATCGGTGGCGACACCACGCGCGGCCCGGCGATGCTCACGGTGTTCGCCCATGGGCTGGCATCGGCGGGCACCACCGGGCCGGAGCCGGACGCTGCCTGGTCGGCGGCGCTGATCGACGGCGGTGACCGGCCGGCGCGGTTGCTGCGCGCGCTGCCGGCGCTCGAGTCGCTGGCGGTGGTCGGCGCCGATGCGAGCGACGGACTCGCGTTGGCCCTCGACGCGGTGGCGGAACGCACTGGCTGTCGCCCGCCGACGCCGGTGCTCGGCGCGGCGCCGTCGGCGGGCGGCCACGGACTGGTGCTGCTGGTCGCGGCGGCACACCACGCCGCGCTGTGTGGGCGGGCATCGGACCTCGGGCTGCGTCTGACCACGCTCGGCCCGCTCCAACCGCACGGCGCGCGATGAAGGTCTCCCCACCGCGCAGCGAGGCGGAGCTGCTCGAGCGCGCACGAGCCATCGCCGGGCTGTCGATGGCCGAGCTCGCGGCGCGGCTCGATGCGCCGATTCCGGCGCAGGCGCGCCGCGCGAAGGGCTGGGCGGGGCAACTCGTGGAGACCGCGCTCGGCGCCACCGCCGGCTCGCGACCCGAGCCCGACTTCCAGCGCCTCGGCATCGAGCTGAAGACGATTCCGGTCCGGCCGGACGGCCGGCCACTCGAGTCCACCTACGTCTGCACCGTGCCGCTCGAGGCGGCCGAGGTCGGGCACTGGGAGGCCGCCTACATCCGCCACAAGCTCGCCCGCGTGCTGTGGGTGCCCCTGGTCGGTGAGGCGGGCGGCCATCCGGCCGAGCGGCGCATCGGCGCGGCGCTGCTGTGGTCGCCCGACCCGGCCGAGGACGCGGTCCTTCGCGCCGACTGGGAGGAGCTCATGGAGCAGGTCTGCCTCGGCCGCGTCGACACCCTCACCGCGCGGCACGGTACCGCGCTACAGATCCGTCCGAAGGCCGCCGACTCGCACGCGCGGCGCCGCGGCGTGGGCGCGAGCGGTGCGCCCGAGGCGATGCTGCCGCGCGGTTTCTACCTGCGCGCGGGCTTCACCGCCACCCTGCTCGCCCGGCGCTACGCCCTCGGCGGGGGTCAGTAGTGCGTCCCGCGTGCGAGTCGAGCGGTGGGCGGGCGCTCCGTTGCGGTGAGGGCGCACCGCTGTCATGACGGCAAAAATCGACGACATCCTGATGCCGAGCATGCGAACCACCGTCACCCTCGAGCCCGAAGCGGAGCGGCTACTGCGCACGGCGATGGGCCTCCGCGCGGGCCACGATCCTGCCCACCTCAACCGCCTCGACGACGACTTGGAGGCACAGGCATTCGTGGCGCGCACGGCTCGCCTCGCCGGTGGCACCGGCACGAGGTGATCGTCCCCGACGCGAACCTGCTGCTGTACGCGTACGACTCGCAGAGCCCGTTCCTCGCGGCGTCGCGGGACTGGTGGAGCGACTGCATGAACGGCGGCTCGCCGGTCGGTCTCAGCCACCCGGTGGTCCTTGCGTTCGTGCGTATCAGCACCAATCCCCGCGTCTACGCGAACCCCTGTCGTCGGAGGCGGCCACGAGACACGTGCAGTCCTGGTCCGCGCGCCGCGTCACCTGCACGCTGCTGCCAGACGAGGCGCATCACACCAGGGTGCTCGACCTCCTGAGGGCCGCCGGGTCGGCCGGCGCCAACCTGGTCACCGACGCACAGATCGCCGCCCTCGCCATCGCCTACCGGGCCGAGGTGCACACCGCCGATCAGGACTTTCGCCGCTTTCCGGGCCTCGAATGCCGCTTCCCGCTGCGCGCCGGCGCGCCAGACTCAGTCGCGAGGCCGCACCAGCCACTGGTCCCAGGTGAGCGGCGGTAGCTCCAGGAAGGCCTGGGTGATGTTCTCGTTCCAGGCACGGCGGATCTCGAGCAGGTAGGGGTCGTCCTCGACCAGCTTCGTGTAGTCGCTCAGCACCAGCGCGTCCCGCCGGTAGGCCAGGAGCTCGATCGGTGGCCCGACCGTCGCGTTGCTGCGCATGGTCGAGTCGATCGAGACCAGCGCGCAGCGCGCCGCCTCCTCGAGCGACATGTCGGCATGGATGACCCGGTCGAGGATCGGCTTGCCGTACTTGGTCTCCCCGATCTGCAGGTAGCGGGTCTGCTCCGAGGTCGTGATGTAGTTCCCTTGCGGGTAGATGAGATAGACCTTCGGCGGCCGCTGTCCGATCTGCCCGCCCATGATGAAGGTCGCGTCGGGGCTGAACCCCGCCGCCGCCACCGCCGGGCCGTGCTTCGCCTCCTGGTTGCGGATGATCTGCCCGACGTAGTCCGCGGCGTCGGCCAGGCCCTCCATCACCATCAAGTTCATCGGCGCGCCGGTGCGGATGTCGCGGTCGAGCTGCGCGATCACCGCCTGCGTGGTCGCCAGATTGCCGGCGCTCAGCAAGACGATCTGACGGTCGCCGTCGCGCCCGAAGACGTGCATCTTGCTGTAGGTCGAGACGTGGTCGACCCCGGCGTTGGTCCGCGAGTCCGAGGCGAACACGAGTCCCGCATCGACGGATGCGGCCAGGCAGTACGTCATGGGGTGTTCAGACCCGAGTTGAAGGCCAGCATGTTAGCAGGTTGTGGCGCCGTCGCATGGTGGCGGCGTGCGCCGCACGGTGGGCCCGCGTACCGGTCACGGAGGCCCGACGACACGAAAGATTCATCGACCTGGCGAACGTCATCCGAGCCCTACCCCATGCTCTGGGCGGCCACCACGGGCGCTTCCGCGGCCTCGTCGGCGCCTGGGAACCAGGTTCCCGCGATCGCCTCGTGCAACCGCCCGAGCCCGACCTGGAGCTGGTCGACGAAGGCGTGCAGCGCGGTGGCGTCGTCGGCCAGCCCACGGACATCGGCCTGCTGGGCCTGACGCTTGAGGTGCGCCGTCACCCGCGCCGCGCGCTCCGGCCGCGGCAGCCCCGCGATTCCAGTCTCCGCCGCCACCACGCAGTGGTAGAAGGCGCGCGGGAACGCCTGGTCCTGGAGCAGGAAACGCAACGCGTCGCTACGTCTCACCCGCACCTGCATCGTCCGACGATACATCTGGTAGGCGGTGAGCGACTTCAGGACGCTCATCCACTGGATGTTCTCGAACGGACGCAGCTCGGTGTCGGCCTGCGCCAGCAGGTCGGCGGAGCGCACGTCGATGATGCGGGTGGTCATGTCGGCGCGCTCGAGATTGCGCCCGATGCGCAGGAACTCGTAGCCGACGTCGTGGCTCATGGTGCCGTCGAGCATGCCGGCGAGCGTCTGGGCACCGCGGATGATGCGGCTCAGATAGGCGTGGCGGCCGCGCTTGGACAGCCCGGTCGAGACGTGCTCCTGGGCGTCGAGATACAGCGCGTTGACCAGCTCCCATACCTCGCGCGGGACGATGTCGCGGATGGTACGCGCGTTCTCGCGCACCATCCGCAGCGAGGCGAGCACCGAGCTCGGATAGTCGCGGTCGCCGATGAGGAAGCGCACCACGTGGCGCTCCTCGTAGTCCGGATAGCGCGCCTGGAACACGTCCTCGGAGCCGGTGATGGCGACCAGTGGCCGCCACCCGGGAGCGAGCCCGCGCGGCAAGTCCAGCAACAGGTGCGCGTTGACGTTCACCAGGCGCGCGGTGTCCTCCGCGCGCTCGGCGTATCGACCCAGCCAGTAAAGGGTCTCGGCGACTCGCGACAGCATCAGCGGCCCCCCTCGTCGACGATCCACGTGTCCTTGCTGCCGCCACCCTGCGACGAGTTGACCACCAGGGACCCGCGGCGCATCGCCACCCGGGTGAGTCCGCCGGTGGTCACCATGACGCGGTCGCTGGACAGGATGAACGGGCGCATGTCCACGTGGCGCGGCTCCACCTGGTCGCCCACCAGGGTCGGCACCGTCGACAGCGTGATCACCGGCTGCGCGACGTAGTTGCGGGGATCCTTGCGGATCAGGGCCGCGAACTCGTCGCGCTCACGCCTGGTCGACTTCGGGCCGACCAGCATGCCGTAGCCACCGGACTCGTTCGCCGGCTTGACCACCATCCGTTGGAGATTCTCCAGGACGTGCTCGCGCGCCTTGGGCTCGACGCAGAGGTGGGTGGGCACGTTGGGCAGGATGGCGTCCTCGCCGAGGTAGTACCGGATGATCTCGGGGACGTAGGCGTACACCGCCTTGTCGTCGGCGACGCCTGCGCCCGGCGCGTTGACGAGGGCGACGTTGCCGGCTCGCCAGGCGCGGACCAGTCCGGGGACCCCGAGCATGGAGTCGGCCCGGAACGCTTCCGGGTCGAGGAAGAGATCGTCGATGCGCCGGTAGATGACGTCGACGCGCGAGCGCCCCTCGACGGTGCGCATGTAGACGCAGTCGTCGTCGCCGACCACCAGGTCGCGCCCTTCCACCAGCTCGCAGCCCATCTGCTGCGCGAGGTAGGCGTGCTCGAAGTAGGCCGAGTTGAAGATCCCGGGCGTCAGCACCACCACCTCGGGGAAGTCGGCCGGGCGCGGGCTCAACGCGGCGAGGGTGTCGAAGAGCTGCGACGGGTAGTCGTCGACCGGCAGAATCGCGTGGTCCTCGAACAGGTCCGGCAGCACGCGCTTGATGACCGCCCGGTTCTCGAGCATGTACGAGACCCCGGAGGGGACCCGCAGGTTGTCCTCCAGCACGTAGACGGTGCCGTCGCGGTCGCGCACCAGATCCGAGCCGCAGATGTGGGCCCAGACTCCGAGCGGCGGCGCGACGCCGACGCACTGCTCGCGGAAGTTGGCCGAGCCGAGGATCAACTCGGGCGGCACCACCTTCGCGGCCAGGATCCGCTGCTCGTGATACAGGTCGTCGATGAACAGATTGAGGGCGGTCACCCGCTGACGCAGCCCCTCGTCGATCCGATCCCATTCCTTGCGCGGCATCACCCGCGGGATGATGTCGAGCGGCCAGGCGCGGTCGATGCTGCCCTCCTCCTGGCTGTAGACGGTGAAGGTGATGCCCTGCTCCTTGATCGAGAGCTCGGCCGCCGCCTGCACGTGCCGCAGGTCGTCCGCGCCCAACGCCTCGAGATGGGCGGCGACCTTCGCCGCATGGTCACGCGGCTTGCCCGCGGCACGAATCAGCTCGTCGAAGAGCCCGCGTACCCGATACGCCTTCCAGTCGATGCTCATCGGCCTCGCTCCCGTGCTGGCGCGCGTCGCGCGTCGCCGTTGCCGACGACATCGGGGCCGGCGCGGCGAAGGTCCAGGGTGTAGGGGTGGTCGACGTTCTCCTCGCCCGGCGGCACCCGCACCGGCCCCGGTGTGTGGCCATGGCTCCAGAATCGCGCCGCGCGGCGCGCCTCGGCCTCGAACGCGTTGACCGGGAAGGTCTCGAAGTTGCGGCCCGCCGGGTGGGCGACGTGGTAGGTGCAGCCACCGACCGAGCGCCCGGCGGCGATGTCGACCACGTCGAACACCAGGGGCGTGTGCACACCGATGCTCGGGTGCAACGCCGAGTGCGGCTGCCACGCCTTGTAGCGGACCCCGGCCACCGCCTCGCCGCGGACGTCGGTCGCGGTGAGCGGCACGCGACGACCGTTGCAGGTGACGCAGTGCCGCTCGCGCGCGAGCCCGCGCACCCGGACCTGCAACCGCTCCACCGAGGAGTCGACGTAGCGCGCGGTGCCGCCGGCGGAGATCTCCTCGCCGAGCACGTGCCACGGCTCCAGCGCCCCGCGCAGCTCGAGCTCGAAGTCACGGCCGGTGATCACGCCGATCACCGGGAACCGGAACTCGACGAAGGGCGCGAGCCAGGCCTCGTCGAAGGGATACCCGGCGGCGCGGAGATCGCTCAGCACGTCGGCGAGGTCCGCCTCGACGAAGTACGGCAGCATGTAGCGGTCGTGGAGCGCGGTGCCCCAGCGCACCAGCGGTTGGCGATAGGCCGCGCGCCAGAACCGCGCCACCAGCGCGCGCAGCAGCAGCATCTGCACCAGGCTCATGCGCGCATGCGGCGGCATCTCGAAGGCCCGCAGCTCCAGCAGCCCGAGGCGGCCGGTCGGGCCGTCGGGCGAGTAGAGCTTGTCGATGCAGAACTCCGCACGGTGCGTGTTGCCGGTCAGGTCGACCAGGAAGTTGCGCAGCGCACGGTCGACCACCCAGGGCGAGGCGGCGTCGCCGCGCGGGAGCTGCTCGAACGCGATCTCGAGCTCGTGCAGGTTGTCGTCACGCGCCTCGTCGACCCGTGGCGCCTGACTGGTGGGGCCGATGAAGCTGCCGGAGAAGAGGTAGGACAGACTCGGGTGGTGCTGCCAGTAGGTGATCAGGCTGCGCAGGAGATCGGGCCGACGCAGCAGCGGGCTGTCGGCCGGCGTGGCCCCACCGAGGGTCACGTGGTTGCCCCCACCGGTCCCGGTGTGGCGGCCGTCGAGCATGAACTTCTCGGTGCCGAGCCGGGTGAGCCGGGCCTGCTCGTAGAGAGCGGTGGTGGTGCGCGCCAGCTCGCGCCAGCTCGCCGCCGGCGGCACGTTGACCTCGATGACGCCGGGGTCGGGGGTGATCGCGAGCTTGCGCAGACGCGGGTCGGTGGGCGGCTCGTAGCCCTCGACCACCACCGCCACGCCACACTCGGCCACCGCGTCCTCCACCGCCGCGATCAGCGCGACGAAGTGCTCGAGCCGGCTGGTCGGCGGCAGGAACACGTGCAGCCGACCATCGCGCGACTCGACGCAGAGCGCGGTGTGGATGATCTCCGCCGTCTCCTCCCACTCACCACTCGACGGCGGCGTTCCGAGCGCCGGCGAGTCGTCGAACGGATCGCGCGGATGGTCCGGCTCGACGGCCTCGGGCGGCTGCCACGGCAACGAGTCGAGTGGCATGCGCAGGCCCATGGCAGAGTCGCCGGGGAGCAGGAACATGTGCCCGCGCCGGAAGCGCCAACGGCTCGATCGCCACCGTCCGGGACGCTCGTCACCGGGAGCATGGCGCACCGGCAGGGCGAAGCCGACGGGTGCGCGGAGATCGCCCGCGAGCAGCTGCGCGAGCCGGCGGCGCTCGAGGGGATCGTCGAGATCGGCGCTCAGGGGATCGACGTTCTCGGGCAGGCTCGCCTCGCGCGCGACGTAATGCAGCGCGTCCTCGTACCCCGGCACCACCAGGTCGGCGGGCAGCCCCAACCGCGCCGCCAGCGCCGCGGCCAGGGCGCGGGCCTCGTCGATTCCGTGGCCAGGCCGCGCGTCGTCGGCGAGCAGGCGTGCCGGGTCGCGCCACAGCGCGAGCCGGTCGGTACGCCAGAAGCACGAGAGCGCCCAACGAGGGAGCGGCTCGCCCGGATACCACTTGCCCTGGGACTGCATGCGCAACGCGCCGCGTCCGGCCCGGCGGGCCAGGCGCCCGAGCAGCTCTCCGGCGAGGCGGCGCTTGTCGGGGCCGAGCGCCGCGCTGTTCCACTGCGCGCCGTCCATGTCGTCGATCGAGACGAAGGTCGGCTCGCCGCCCATGGTGAGGCGCACGTCGCCGCGGCGCAGATCGCGGTCGACCTGCTTGCCGAGGGCATCGATGGCGGACCACTGCGCCTCGCTGTAGGGACGGGTGACGCGCGGATCCTCGTGGATCCGCTCGACGCCGTTGTCGTAGCCGAACTCCACCTCGGCCGGGTCGTGCGCGCCGACCACCGGGGCCGCGCTCTCCGGGTCCGGACAGCACGCGAGCGGCACGTGACCCTCGCCCGCGAGCAGGCCCGAGGTGGCGTCGAGCCCGATCCAGCCGGCGCCGGGGACGAAGACCTCGGCCCAGGCGTGGAGATCGGTGAAGTCGTGCGCGGGCCCCGACGGGCCGTCCAACGCCTCGATGTCCGGTGCGAGCTGGACCAGATAGCCGGAGACGAAGCGGGCGGCGAGGCCGAGGTGGCGCAGGGCCTGGACCAGCAGCCAGCCGCTGTCGCGGCACGATCCGATGCCGCGCTCGAGCGTCTCCTCGCAGGTCTGCACCCCGGGCTCCATGCGCACCACGTAGGCGACGTCGCGCTGCACGCGCTGGTTGACCGCGATCAGGAAGGGGACGACCGGCTGCTCGGAGCGATCGATTCCGGACAGCCACGCGGTCAGCCGCGGTCCGCGCTCGGTCACCTCGAGGTAGGGCGCGAGGTCGCGCGCGAGGCGTGGCTCGTAGGCGAACGGCCAGCGCTCGGCGTAGCGCTCGACGAAGAAGTCGAACGGGTTGACGACCGTCATGTCGACCACCAGATCGACCTCGATCACCAGCGAGCGCGTGCGCTGCGGGAACACGAAGCGGGCGACGTGGTTGCCGAACGGATCCTGCTGCCAGTTGACGAAGTGCTCGCTCGGCTCGACCCGCAGCGAGTAGGCGTGCACCGCGGTGCGGGTGTGCGGAGCCGGGCGCAGGCGCACCAGGTGCGGTGACAGCGTCACCAGTCGGTCGTAGCGGTACTCGGTGCGATGTCTGACGGCGACGCGAATGGTCAACGACACTCCCCCGATGTCGGGCCAGGGACCGCGCCGCAGCACCCTCTCAACGCGGCGGCAGCTCGATGGCGAACAGCTTCGGCCACCGCTTGCCGGTGACCAGCACGCGGCGCTGCTGCGCGTCCCAGGCGATGCCGTTCAGCACGTCCGTGTCCGGACGGCGGTACGGCAGCGGCAGCAGCCCCCCGAGATCGATCCATGCGACGACGGTACCCGATCGCGGATCGATTCGGGCGATGCGATCGGTCTGCCAGACGTTGGCCCACACCTCACCCTCGATCCATTCGAGCTCGTTCAGCATCGGCACCGGTCGCTCGCCGTCGCGAACCTCGACGCGCCGGACCTCGGTGAGGCGCACCGGATCGAGGAAGCGCAGCGTCGCGGTGCCGTCACTCAGCACCAGCGCCTGACCGTCGAAGGTCAGCCCCCAGCCCTCCCCGGGGTAGCGGAATCGCCCGAGCGGCGCGAAGGTCTGCGCGTCGTAGACGAACCCGACCCCGGCCCGCCAGGTGAGCTGGTAGAGCCGACCGTCGGCGAGCGCGAGGCCCTCGGCGAACAGACGCCGGTCGAGCGCGCGCTCGGCCAACACCCGACCGCTGGCGAGCTCGACCCGGCGCAGCCTCGACTCGCCGTAACCGCCGAGGCTCTCGTAGAGCGCACCGTCGTGGAGCAGCAGGCCCTGGGTGAAGGCCCCGACGTCGTGCGGGTAGGTGGCGACCACGCGATACCCGAGCACCGGCGCCGCCACGTCGGCGGCGCCCGCCGCGGCGCAGGTCAGCGCGAGTCCGAGGACCAACAGGGCGCGCCAGCCGGTCGCTCGTCCGGCCCGCGACGCGATCACCGCGCCGCCCCCTCCCCGCCAGCGCCCGAGTCCCTCATCCGCCGGCGCTCGGCGCGCGCAATGCCGCGTCCAGCGCGTCGAGCGCGTGGTCGATGTCGCGCTCGTGGTTGTAGGCGTGGACGCCGAACCTGAGCCCACCGGAGCGCACCGAGACCACCACGCCCCGTGCGGCGAGGGACGCGGCCACCGCGTCGGCCGCCGGCACCTCGACCACGGTGATGCCGGCGCGTCGGGCCGGCGCGGACGGCGTGCGCAGGGTGAGCCCGAGCGCCTCGAGCCCGACGCGCAGACGATCGCCGAGCCCCTCGATGCGCGCCGCCATCTCGGTCACCCCGACCCGCGCGAACAGCGCGAGCGATGCGCCGAGGGCGAGGCTACCGGCAACCAGCGGATTGCCGAGCTCGAGCGCACGCGCCTCGTCGGCGAGGGTGACGGCTCGATTGGCGAGTCCGTACGGATCCACCGCGCTGCGCCAGCCGGCGGCGGGCAGCCGGTGCCGGCGCAGGCGGTCGCGACGCACGAACAGCGCGCCGATGCCATATCCCGCGCAGGCCCACTTGTAGCCGCTGAAGGTCAGCGCATCGGGGCGCCAGCGCGCGACGTCGATCGGCGTGGTCGCGACCGACTGCGTGGCGTCCACCAGCAACGCCAGGCGCCGCTCGCGACACAGCGCGCCGAGGGCCTCGAGGTCGACACGCTCGCCGGTCGCGTACTGGACGTGGCTCACCGCGATGGCGACGGTGCTCGCACCGACGGCGCCGGCGAGCCGCTCGCACGCCGGGCGGTCGCGGCCTGCAATCTGCCCGACATGGCGCAACCAGGTGCCGCGGCGCTCGACCGCGAGCGGCACCGAGGGGAACTCCTCCGCCAGCACCAGCACCTCGCCGCGGAGATCGAGCAGCGCCGCACCGTGGTTGAGCCCGGCCGACGCATTGGGGACGAAGGCGATCTCCTCGGGCGTCGCGCCGACGATGGCGGCGACGGTGCCGCGTGCGGCCTCGACCTGCGGCATCCACTGCCCGAGGGCGCGGTCGGCGCGCTCGCTCGAGCGACGGTAGTAGTCGCAGGCGGCGTCCGCCGCCTCCACCGGGATGACACCCGAGCTCGAGGTATTGAGATAGGCGCGGCCTTCCAGCCCGGGAAAGCGCGCCCGGAACCCCGCCCAGTCGAGGGCGTGCGCGGCGTCGTTCATGGTGTGCCCTCCGCCGCGACCGGCCGCGGCTCGCTCGTCGGTGGGATGGCCCCGCATTCGCCATCGCTGTCGTCCTCGCGCGCGTCGTGCCGGGCACGGTGGCGCGAAGGCCAGGGCAATGTAGAGGCTGGCCAGGAAAATGGCCATCCCGCCCCGTCGACGGGGCGGAGACCGCGGCTGGCAAATCCGCCGGCGAAGGGCTATCGTGCCGCCAGTCTCGCGGCCGCGGCCCCGGCGATGGCCCGGGTCCGGCGGAGCGTCCAGTCGACCACGCGCCGGCCGCGGCCGGCACCCGCCCGGTGCGACCGTCCACCCGAGCATCGACGCACCGACGCCCGCGACGATCGACACGCGGTAGCGGAGGTGACGTGTCTTGAGCTCGATCCCCGACTGGTGCGCGGAGCACGCGATCACCGAGGTCGAGGCGTTCATGCCCGACCTCTCCGGCGTCGCCCGCGGCAAGATCATGCCGACCCAGAAGTACTGCGAGGCGCTCGGGATTCGACTCCCCGAGGCGATCGTCTTGCAGACCATCACCGGCGACTACCCGGCCGATCAGCGCGCGGTGCACCCGAACGACCGCGACATGCTGCTCCACGGCGACCCCGCCACCATCCGCATCGTGCCCTGGGCGGCGGAGCCGACCGCGCAGATCATCCACGACTGCCAGTACGAGGACGGCAGTCCGGTCGAGACGGTGCCGCGCTACGTCCTGCGTCGGGTCCTCTCGCTGTACGAGGCGCGCGGCTGGCGCCCGGTGGTGGCGCCGGAGCTCGAGTTCTACCTGGTGAAGCCGAACACCGACTCCGACTACCCGTTGGAGCCACCGATCGGTCGCTCCGGGCGTCCCGAGAGCGGGCGCCAGTCCTACGGCATCGACGCGCTCAACGAGTACGAGCCGCTGATCGAGGACATCTACGACTACTGCGAGGCGCAGGCGATCGAGCTCGACACCCTGATCCACGAGTCCGGGGTGGCGCAGATGGAGATCAACCTGGTCCACGGCGACCCGCTCGAGCTCGCGGACCAGGCGTTCCTGTTCAAGCGCACCGCACGCGAGGCCGCCTTCCGGCACAAGGTCTACGCGAGCTTCATGGCCAAGCCGATGGCCGCCGAGCCGGGAAGCGCGATGCACGTGCACCAGAGCGTGGTCGACGCCGCCACCGGAGAGAACGTGTTCAGCGACGCCGGGGGCGCGCCGACCGCGCTGTTCTTCTCGCACATCGCCGGTCTGCAACGCTATCTGCCGGCTGCGATGTCGCTGCTCGCGCCGAACGTCAACTCGTACCGCCGCATCCGCAAGCACACCGCAGCGCCGATCAACGTGCGCTGGGGTTACGACAACCGCACCGCCGGCCTGCGGGTGCCACTGTCCGGCCCGCAGGCGCGCCGAGTCGAGAATCGGGTCGCGGGCGCCGACGCCAATCCGTACCTCTCGATCGCGGCATCCCTCGCCTGTGGCTATCTCGGGATGGTCGAGGGACTCGAGCCCGACGCCCCGCTCGAGGGCAGCGCGTACGACCAGCCCTACGAGCTGCCGCGAAGCCTCGAGGAGTCGCTGCGTCGGCTGTCCGAATGCGACCCGCTCCGGCATGCGCTGGGCGAGCGCTTCGTCACCGCGTTCAATGCCGTCAAGGAGTGCGAGTACGCCGCCTATCAGCAGGTGATCAGCTCCTGGGAGCGCGAGTTCCTGCTGCTGAGCGTATAAGGACGGGGACTGGCTCCGCCGCAGGCGGTGCCTGTCCCCCAACAACCCGAGGGACCGGCGCCGCCGGAGGCGGTGCCTGCCCCCTTGCGAAGCCACGACAGCGGCCCGCGCACCTCGTCCCCGGAGAATCCCGATGAGCACCGTCACCGACAATCGTGGCACCGCCGAGTGGCGGGAGCTCGACCGCAAGCACCACCTGCACCCGTTCACCGACTTCGCCGGTCTCGCCAGTGAGGGATCGCGGATCATCGTGCGCGCCGAGGGGGTCCACCTGTGGGACTCCGACGGTGAGCGCATGATCGACGGCATGGCGGGGCTGTGGTGCGTGAACATCGGTTACGGCCGACGCGAGCTCGCCGACGCCGCTTACCACCAGATGCTCGAGCTGCCGTTCTACAACAACTTCTTCAAGACCACCCATCCGCCGGCGGTGGCGCTGGCGGAGACGCTCTCGGAGGTCACCCCGCCACACATGAGCCGGGTGTTCTTCACCGGCTCCGGCTCGGAGTCGAACGACACCGTGCTGCGCATGGTGCGGCGGTACTGGGACCTCGTCGGCGAGCCGACGCGGCGCATCGTGATCAGCCGCGAGAACGCCTACCACGGCAGCACCATCGGCTCGGCGAGCCTCGGCGGCATGAAGCCGATGCACGACCAGGGCCACCTGCCGATTCCCGACATCACCCACGTCATGCAGCCGTACTGGTTCCGCCTCGGGGGCGATCGCTCACCGGCGGAGTTCGGTCTGCACGCCGCGCGCGCGCTCGAGGAGCGCATCCTCGAGCTCGGGCCGGAGAACGTCGCCGCCTTCGTCGCCGAGCCGATCCAGGGGGCCGGCGGAGTCATCGTCCCTCCCGACACCTACTGGCCGGAGGTGGCGCGCATCTGCGAGCGCCACGGCATCCTGCTCGTCGCCGACGAGGTCATCTGCGGCTTCGGACGCACCGGCAAGTGGTTCGGCTCCGACTACTACGGCTTACGGCCCGACCTGATGCCGATGGCCAAGGGCATCACCTCTGGCTACCTGCCACTCGGCGCGGTGATGGTCGGTGACCGGGTCGCCGACGTGCTGACCTCCCGGGGCGGGGAGTTCGCCCACGGTTTCACCTACTCCGGTCATCCGACGTGCTGCGCGGTGGCGCTAGCCAACATCCGCATCATGCGCGCGGAGGGCATCGTGGAGCGGGTCGAGACCGACATCGGGCCGTACTTCCAGGCCGCCTTGCGCGAGCTCGCCGATCACCCGCTGGTCGGCGAGGTCCGCGGGGTGGGCCTGATCGGTGCGCTCCAACTCTGCAAGGACAAGTCCACCCGCGAGCTGTTCCAGCCGGAAGGCCAGGTTGGCACCACCTGCCGCGACCACTGCTTCTCGAACGGCCTGATCATGCGTGCGACGTTGGACTCGATGCTGCTGTCGCCGCCGCTGGTGATCACCCGCTCGGAGGTCGACGAGATCATGGAGAAGGCGCGGCTGTGCCTCGACCTGACGGCGCGGGATCACGGCATCGCGTGAGCGCGGACACGCCTGGAGACCAGACGATGAGCACCGAAGCGATTTCCGACCACTGGCGCGCTACCCCGGGCGGCAAGCTCCGCGCCCGCGGGATCGGGATACCGTTCGACGGCACGCCCGGACCGCTCAACGCGATCACCGACGTCGACGGCGTCGAGGTCGGATATTGCACGCTGGTGCAGGGCGAGGGCGCGCTGGTGCGCGGCGTCGGCCCGATCCGAACCGGCGTCACCGCCATCGTCCCGCGCGGGCGCGAGGACGCGCTCACGCCGGTATTCGCGGGCTACCACTCCCTGAACGGCAACGGCGAGCTGACCGGCTCGCACTGGATCGCGGAATCCGGCCAGTTCGAGGGGCCGATCACGATCACGAATACCCACTCCTGCGGCGTGGCGCGCGACGCCACCATCCGCTGGATGGTCGACCGCGCCGCCAGCGGGATGACCGGATGGGGGCTGCCGGTGGCAGCCGAGACCTACGATGGCAACCTGAACGACATCAACGGCTTCCACGTGCGCGAGGCGCACGTCCTGGAGGCCATCGACGCTGCCCGGGGCGGGCCGATCGAGCAGGGCAGTGTCGGCGGCGGTACCGGCATGATCTGCTACGACTTCAAGGGCGGCTCGGGCACCGCGTCGCGTCGGGTGGCCGCCGGCGGCACCACCTGGACGGTGGGGGTCTTCGTGCAGTCGAACTTCGGCATCCGGCGCGAGCTGGTGATCGCCGGCGTGCCGGTCGGGAAGTCGCTGCCCGGGGGCGAGGTGCGATCGAAGCCCGCCGGCTCGGTGATCGCGGTGGTCGCGACCGACGCACCGCTGCTCCCGCACCAGCTCGCGCGACTCGCGCGCCGGGTGGGGCTCGGTCTGGCCCGCACCGGCGCGGTGGCGCACAACGGCTCGGGCGACATCTTCCTCGCCTTCAGCACCGCCAATCGCGCCGCCTGGGACACCGGCGACAGCCCCCGCGCGGCGACCTTTCTCGCCAACGACACCATGGACCCGCTGTTCGCGGCGGTCATCGAGGCGACCGAGGAGGCGGTGGTCGACTCCATGGTCGCCAACCAGCCGATGACCGGACGCGATGGCGTGCACGTGCGTGCCCTGCCCCACGAGGCGCTCGCCGCCCTTCTCTCCGGTCGGTGACCACGCTCTCACAGAGCCTCTGCATCCCTTGCACGCATCGCCGCCGGAAGGGATGATGCGGCGAAAAAAATCGATTCGAACCGCGTCGCTCTCGAGTACCTCTCCTGAGAGGTATTTCCCGGCGCGCACCGCGCCGGAGGGATCCCAGCGTGCAGTCGATCGGTCAACCCGCAACGGTGCTCATCGTCGATGACGTCCCCGAGAATCTGACCGTTCTCGGAGAGACCCTGCGCCCCAGCTACCGCGTGCTCGCGGCCAACACCAGTCGCCGCGCGCTCCAACTCGCGGTGGCCGATCCGGCGCCGGACATCATCCTGCTCGACCTGATGATGCCGGAGATGGACGGCTACGAGGTCAAGCGCGCACTGGCGGCCGATCCGCGAACGCGGGACATCCCGGTCATCTTCGTCACTGCCATGGACTCCGCGGACGACGAGCGGCTCGGGCTCTACCTCGGCGCGGTGGACTACATCACCAAGCCGGTCCACCCGGGGGTGGTGCTCGCACGCGTGCGCACCCAGCTCGAGCTCAAGCGCGCGCGCGATCGCCTGCGCGACCAGAACACCTGGCTCGAGGCGGAGATCGCACGACGGATGGGCGAGTACGAGCTGCTGCAGTCGGTGTCGATCCACGCGCTGGCCCGCCTCGCCGAGGTCCGTGATCCCGAGACCGGTAATCACATCCTGCGCACCCGCGAGTACGTCCGTACCCTGGCCGCGCACCTGAGCGGCCATCCGCGATTCGAGGCGTTCCTCGACCCGGCGACCATCGACGCGGTGGTGAAGTCGGCGCCACTGCACGACATCGGCAAGGTCGGGATCCCCGACCACATCCTGCTCAAGCCAGGCCGGCTCTCACCCGACGAGTGGACGGTGATGAAGACCCACGCAGCCCTCGGCGCCGACGCGATCGCGCAGGCAGAGCGCGACGCGGAGGGCCCGGCGGAATGCCTGACCTTCGCCAAGCAGATCGCACGCCACCACCACGAGCACTGGGACGGGAGCGGCTATCCCGACGGGCTGGCGGGCGACGACATCCCCATCCCGGCGCGGCTGATGGCGATCGCGGACGTGTTCGACGCGCTCATCTCGCGCCGGGTGTACAAGGCGCCGATGCCCTTCGTCGAGGCGCGCGCGATCATGGTGCGGGGTCGAGCAACGCAATTCGATCCCGACGTCCTCGACGGTTTCCTGGAGTGCTTCGACCAGTTCTGCCGGATTGCCGAGCGTTACCGTGACGAGGAGCTCGGCGACGTCGTCCCCGGCGGCGCCCCGCTCGACCGATGAGCGAGGAGACGTCTCGGTCCCCCGTCGCGCACTCGTCCACGCCCTCCCCCGCCCAGCCCGTCTCGCGCCTCTCCGTCCTCGGCGTGGTGCTGCTGTTCGCGGTCTTCTCCGCGCTCTGGATCCTGGTCTCGGACTGGGTCCTCGGTCAGCTCGTCGACGACGCCGCCACGATCGCATGGATCAACCCGTTGAAGGGGTGGGCCTACGTCGCGATCACCGCGTCGCTGCTCTACCTCGCGATGCGACGCTGGCTCGGCCCGACCGCGATCGAGGGCTCCGCGTCCACGCGTGGCGACCTCGGCTGGCGTGCAATCGCGTTGCCGATGGGGCTGGTGGTGCTCGCCATCACCGCGGTCACCGCGGGTGCCATCGCCTTCAGCATGGACGCGGCGAGCAAGCGCGAGGCAGCGCGGGTGGAGGCGATCGCGAGGCTTCGCGTCACCCAGCTCCGGACCTGGTTCGAGGAGCGGGCGCGGTTCGCCGAGATCCTGCGTTCCAGCACCTACGTCCCCGCGCTCTATCGACGTTGGCGCGACCAGAACGACGCCGAGGCGGGCGAGACATTGCGCTCGCGGCTCGCCGAGTTCGCAGCCGCGCACGCGTTCGACGGCATCGCCCTGGTCGATGCCAGTGGGGAGTGGGTGCACCCGAACGACGAGATGTCCCGGCACCCGACCATCCGCGCCCACGCCGTCGAGGCGGCGGCGGCGACGACGCCGACGGGGATCTCCGCCATCCCGGTGTCGGAGCCGGGGGAGAGCGCGCACGTCGACCTCGTGGTGCCGCTGCAAGGGGGCGGGATGCCCGCCCCGGCCGCGGTCGTCCTCCACGTCGACATCGCGTCCA
Source organism: Ectothiorhodospiraceae bacterium (assembly GCA_024234875.1). Lineage (GTDB taxonomy): Bacteria > Pseudomonadota > Gammaproteobacteria > HK1 > HK1 > JACKNM01. The sequence goes on from JACKNM010000018.1 coordinate 34,733, forward strand.
CCGTCGAGCCGATGCTTCGCGATTGGCCGGCTCCGACGCAGACCGGGGTCGCCCTGCTGGTGCGCCGGGTCGGTGACTCCCTGGTCGGTCCGCGGGGGCGGCACGCCCTGCCGCTCTCCTCCCCGGACCTTCTGGTCGCGCGGGCGATTCGCGGCGAGATCCCGTTCGGCGCGGCGAGCACCGCGCGCGACTTCCGTGGCGAGGCGGTCATCGGCGTGGTCTACCCGGTGGTCGACGACGAGTGGTACCTGTCGGCCAAGGTCGATCTCGCCGAGGTCCGGGCCGCGGCCATGCGTGACGCGCTGTGGATCGCGTTCAGCGGCGTGCTCGGGCTGTTCGTGGCCGGCGTCGGCGCATGGCTCTTCCGCGAGCGCCAGCGGTTGCGCTTCGCGCTCCACGAGCAGGCACACCAGCAACGTCGGTTGCGCGAGATGCAGCTCCTCGACGCGGTTGCCGAGGCCTCGCCGGACGCGATCTACGCCAAGGACGTCGAGGGCCGTTATCAGCTCTACAACTCCGCCGCCGCGCGCATGAGCGGCCACCCGCGGGAGACGGTGATCGGTCAGGACGACCGCGCGCTGTTCCCCACCGAGACCGCGGAGCTCCTGATTGGCGAGGACAAGGTGGTGCTGGTCTCGGGCCAGGTCCACGACTTCGAGGAGCGCGTCACGCTGCCGATCGGGGACCGCACGCTGCACACCACCAAGGGCCCGCTCCGCGACCCGGCCGGCCGGATCTCGGGCGTGTTCGGCATCACCCGCGACGTGACCGACCTCTATCGGGTGCGCGCGGAGCTCCGCGAGAGCGAGGCGCGCTTTCGCGAGCTCGCCGACTCCCTTCCGCAGCTCGTTTGGACCTATGGACCGGACGGCGACTTGCGCTTCGTCAACCGCCAATGGACGGAGTACACCGGCCTCGACCTCGCGGCGACCGAGGCCGCCGATTGGACGTCCTGGATCCACCCCGACGACCAGGAGAGTGTCGAGTCGGCGTGGGCGTGCGCGCTGGAGACCGGGACCGACTTCCGCTGCGAGTACCGCATCCGGCGTCACGACGGCACGTGGCGCTGGTTCGACGGGCGCGCGGCATGTCTGAAGGACGCACGGGGTCAGGTCCGAGGCTGGTACGGCTCCGACACCGACGTCCACGAGACCCGCGAGGCGCGCGAGGCGCTGGCCCGCGAGCAGGCGCGGTTCTCGCGCCTGGTGGCCGCCGCGCCACCGGTGATCCACACCTTCTGCCAGCACCCCGACGGGCGCGTCACGTTTCCCTATGTCGGCCCCGGCATCACCGACATCTACGGGGTGTCGCCGGAGGCGCTGGCGGTCGACGCCGCGCCGGCCATGGCCCGCATCCACCCCGACGACGCCGAGCGGCTGTGGGCGAGTATCGACGAGGCGGCGCGGTCGATGGGGCCATGGCATGGCGAGTTCCGCGTGTCGCACCCGCAGCGTGGCCTCATCCACGTCGAGGGCCACTCGATGCCGGAGCGCGACGCCGACGGCAGCCTGCTGTGGCACGGGGTACTCATCGACGTCACCAACCAGCGCCACCAGGAACGCGAGCTCGAGCGGGCGCGTGAGCGGGAGCAGTCGGCCCTCGACGCCGCGGGGATGATGGCCTGGGAGTATCGGCCGCAGGCCGGGGTCACGGTGCACTCGGCCAATGCGACGACCCTCGGCTACGGCTCGGGGCCGGTGGATGACTTCCTCGCCCTCGCGGTGGCCGAGGATCGGCAGTCGGTGGCCGACGCCATGGAGGCAGCACGCGAAGCCGAGGCCTACGAGCACGAGTATCGCGCGCGGGATGCGTCCGGCCGGCTCCGCTGGCTGCTCGACAAGGGCGCCTGGCGCCGAGACCCCGAGACCGGCGAGGAGGTTCTCGCCGGCGTCACCCTCGACGTGACCGAGCGCCACACCGCGACCGAGGAGCTCATCAAGCTCTCGCTCGCGGTCGAGCAGAGTCCGAACCCGGTGATGATCACCGACGTCGACGCACGCATCGAGTACGTCAACCGTGCTTTCCTGACCACCACCGGCTACGCGCGCGTGGAGGTGATCGGGCGCAATCCACGCTTCATGCGTGCCCCTGACGCCCCGGCGGAGACCGCCCCCGCGATGTGGGCCACGATCCTCCGCGGTGAGGTCTGGCGCGGGGAGTTCCGCAATCGGCGCCGCGACGGCACTGCTTACGTCGCCGCGGCGATGGTCGCCCCGGTGCGTCAGCGCGACGGGCGCATCTCGCACTACGTCGGCCTCGAGGAGGACGTCACCGAGCGCAAGCGCCTGGAGGCCGAGGTCGAGACTCACCGCGGCCAGCTCGAGGCGCTGGTCGCGCGCCGCACTCGTGAGCTCGCGGACGCCAATCGCGAGCTGGCCGAGAAGGCCTCTGAGGTCGCCGCGCTGAACGACGAGCTGGCCCGGCGCGCCCACGACGCGGAGGCGGCGAATCGGGCCAAGAGCGCGTTCCTCACCAACATGAGCCACGAGATCCGCACCCCGATGAACGCCATCATCGGGCTCGCGCACCTGATCGAGCCCGACATACCCGAAGGTCCGCAGCGCGCGCGGGTCCTGCGCATCGGCCAGGCGGCGAGCCATTTGCTCGACGTGATCAGCGACATCCTGGACCTCTCACGCATCGAGGCCGGTCGAATCGAGCTCGCCCACGAGCCGTTCTCGCTCGACCAGGTCGTCGGCGACGTGCTCGCGCTGGTGGCCGACGACTCCCGGGATGGCGGCATCGAGCTGGTCATCGACGTCGACGACGTGCCGAACCGCCTGATCGGCGACCAGACTCGGCTGCGTCAAATCCTGCTGAATCTGGTCGGGAACGCGGTGAAGTTCACCGAGGCGGGGCATGTCGCCCTGCGCTGCGAGCAGCTCGCGGCTGCGCCCGGTCGGGCGCGCCTGCGGTTCGAGGTCGAGGACACGGGCATCGGCATCGAGGCCGCCGACCGTGGCCGCCTGTTCGGTGCATTCGAGCAGGCCGACGCGTCGACCACCCGTCGCTTCGGGGGCACCGGGCTCGGACTGACCATCGCCTACCACCTCGCCACGCTGATGGGAGGCGAGGTGGGGGCGAGCGACGGTCGCGAGTCAGGCAGCACGTTCTGGGCCGAGGTGGAGCTCGAGGTCGAGCCGACCGTGGCCGCGACCGAGCCCTCGGCTCCAGCCGCGGCCGCGCGGATCCTCGTCGCCGACGATCTCGCGGTCGCGGCCGAGGCGTTGGCGCGCATGGCGCACGGCCCGGCGCTCGCCGCGACGACCGTCGCGTCCGCGGCCGCCGCGGCACAGGCGCTGCGCGCGGCGCAGGACGAGGGCGCACCGTTTCGCGTCGTGCTGGTCGACTGGGAGATGCCCGGGGTGCAGGGAGCCGGCGGGCTGGTCGAGACCGCACTCGACTCGCGCCCGACCTGGATCGCCCTGATCGCCCGCGACCAGGCAAGCACGCGCGACGCGGCGATCCGCGCCGGATTCGACGACGTGCTGACCAAGCCCGTCACGCGGCCGGCGCTGCGCGGCGCCCTGTCGGTGGCGCTCGGTGGCTCGCGTCCGGCCGGACCGCCGCCGCGTAGCGCCGCGCGCGACGCCCTTCGCGCCCGCCACGCCGGCGCCCGGGTGCTCGTGGCCGAGGACAACCCGGTGAACCAGGAGGTCACCCGCGAGCTGCTGACCGAGGCCGGGCTCCAGGTCGAGGTCGCCGACGACGGGCGCCGCGCGGTGGAGCTCGCCGCGGCGGGCGCCTACAGCCTGATCCTGATGGACGTCCAGATGCCGGTCACCGACGGGCTGCAGGCGACGCGCGAGATCCGAGCGCTGCCGAGTTGTCGCCACACGCCGATCGTCGGCTTCTCCGCCGGGGCTCTGGCCGAGGATCGGGCCGCCTGCCTCGCGGCGGGAATGAACGACCAGCTCGTCAAGCCGGTCCTGCCCGAAACGCTCTACTCGACGGTCCTGCGATACCTGGGGCGCGAGACCAAGACCACCGTGGCGGCGGCCGCCTCGTCGCCTGCGCCCGCTCCGGACGGGCCCGACGCCGATGCCATCGCCACGCTCGAGGCCGCCGGGGTCGATTTCGCGATCGGGCTGGTCCGCGTCGGCGGCCGGGTAGATACCTACCGGCGGATGCTCCGACGCTTCGCCGAGCGGGCTCCGGACGACCTCTCGCGAATCGAGGCAGGTATCGCCGCCGGGGAGCCCTGGGCGGTGGCCCGCCTCGCCCACGGCTTGCGCGGCGCCGCCGGCGCGCTCGGGATGAGCCGACTGCAGGGCGTGGCGAGGAACCTCGAGGAATTGGCCCGCTCGCGGGACGACGACGATGCCGCGCAATCGGGCTTGTCGCGGGCGATGGTCGACCTCCAGGCGGCGCTGGACGACGTGTTGCATGCGATTGCGGCCTCGGTCGGCGACGACGACGCGGTGGCCCACACGCCCGACCCGGGCGTCTCGGAGGCCGTCGCCGACCGACTCCAGGGCCTGCTCGAGGGCTCCGACTTCGAGGCCGTCGGCCTCCTGGAGTCCCGGCGCGCCGAGCTGCGGGCGGCATTGGGCCCGGTCTTCGACGACGTCGAGCGCCTCGTGAACCGATTCGATTTCGAGGACGCGCTGGCGGTGCTCCGAGCCGCCCGCACCGACGCCGCGCCGCAGTGAAAACGGCGCGAGCGACCGTCCGCGGCGGGCGGGCCGCCAGCGCTCAGAGCTGCGTCAGGGCCGCCGCCAGGCGCTCGTAGTCGGAAGGCGCGTTGTAGAGCTGCCCCGAGATGCGGATCACCCGCATCGGCGGCTCGCCCACGCGGTGCACCGGCACCTCGATGCGATGCTCGCGAGCCAGCGCCTGCTGCACCGGATCGCGCTCGCTCAAACCACGCTCGCCGCGCACCCCCTCCACCGGCAGCACCACGGTGGCGATCGAGCCGACCATGCTCGGTGGGCACGGGAGCTCCGTCCCGACCGCCGCCGCCACCACCTCGCGTCCGCGCAGCACGAGATCGCGGTTGTGCGCCATGACGCCGGGCCAGCCGTCGGGATGCAGCGTGCCGACCGACTCGATCGCCTGCGGCACGAGCGCGAACGGGCTGGGGTCCGCGGTGCCGGCCCAGTCGAAGGCATCGTGGAAGGCCGAGCGTCCGGGCCGACGCCGGTTGATACCGTGGCTCACCACCAGGGGCATCACGGAATCCCGGCGGTCCGCGCGCACCAGCAGGAATCCGGCGCCCTTCGGCGCGCACAGCCACTTGTGGCAGTTGCCGGTGTAGTAGGCAGCGCCGAGCGCGTCCAGCGCGAGCGGGAGCATCCCCGGCGCATGTGCGCCGTCGACCAGGGTGTCGATACCGCGCGCATCCAGCGCCCGCACGATGTCGGCGAGCGGCAGCACGAGAGCGCTCGCGCTGGTCACGTGGTCGATCAGGGCGAGCCGCGTGCGCGGACCGACCGCGGTGAGCACCGCCTCGGTGACCTCGCTCGGGTCCCGGACCGGAAACGGGAGCCGCACCGTGCGCACGGTCGCGCCGGCGCGCTCGGCCACGTAGGCGAGCGCGTTGCGGCAGGCGTTGTAGGCGTGGTCGGTCACCAGCAGCTCGTCACCGGGCTCGAGGTCCAGCGAGCGCAGCACCGTGTTCACCCCGGCGGTGGCGTTGGTGACCGGCACCAGGCCCTGCGGATCGGCGCCCAGGAAGGCGGCGAGCCGCTCGCGCGCGGCGTCGATCAGGTCGAAGTACTCGCGGGTGTAGAAGCCCATCGGGTTGCGCTCGATGTGCCGACGCAAGGCGTCCTGGGCGTCGAGCACCGCGCGCGGGCAGGCGCCGAACGCGCCATGGTTCAGATGCGCGACGTCCGGATCGAGGTCCCAGGCGTCGGCCGCGGTCGGGCACCGAGCTGCGTTCATCGCGGACCTCCGAGCGCCAGACAACGTGGCGCGATGTGGTCGATCGTGGCGTCGCCGTGGGCGCCGGTCGCGGACGCGAGGTGCGCCACCGCGCGCCGTTGACCGGCAGCGACCCGTGCCGCCGCCTCGGCGCGGTCGAAGGCGAGCATGCGGCCGTCGGCGACGACGTGCGCACCGTCGACGAAGACGTCGCGCACCGCGCGCTCGCCGGCGGTGAGCACCAGGCTGCGCAGCGGGTCGTGCACCGGCCCCATCGCCGGGTGCTCGAGATCGACCACCACGAGATCCGCGCGCGCGCCGGCGGCGAGGCGGCCGATGTCGTCGCGGCCGAGCGCGCGCGCGCCGGCCACGGTGGCGGCCCGGAAGACGTCGCCGACCCCGCAGTCGAACACGTCCCCGGCCGCGATCCGCGCACAGACCAGTGCGTCGCGCATCTCCGCGATCATGTCGAACGGGTAGCTGTCGGTGCCGAGTCCGACGTTGACCCCGGCACGGCGATAGCCGCCGAGCGACTCGAGCGTCATCCCGCTGCGCGCGAAGGTGGTCGGGCAGTGCGCCACCGAGGTGCCACGCTCGGCGAGGCGCGCCAGGTCGCTCGCGGTGCGAAGCCGTGTCCAGCGGTGGTGGTCGAGGAAGATCGCGTGACCGAGGATCACGCGCTCGTCGAGCACCCCGATGCGGTCGAGCCAGGCCGGCGCGGTGAGCCCGTGGCGGCGCATCAGCTCCTCGTGCTCGGCCATGGTCTGGGCGGCGTGGATGGTGAGCCCGATGCCGCGACGACGCGCCTCGGCGTGTGCGTCGCGCAGCAGGGCCTCGTCGCAGGTGTCGACCTGGGCCGGCGCGAGCAGGGCATCGAGGCGACCGCACGGATGGGCCCGTGCGTCGTCGACCACTCGGAGCGCGGCCTCGAACCGGGCACGTCCACCGTCGACGTCCCACAGGTAGTCGAGGCGATGCCCGCTCGACGCATCCCAACGCGCCTGACGGAACGACGGCGCGGCGTAGGCGCGCAGGCCACTCGCGGCGAGGCGGTCGAGCCAACCGTCCCAGGGCCCCCCGATGTCCACCACGGTGGTCACCCCGGAGCAGGCGAGCGAGGCCAGGGTGAGCTCGGTGCACGCGGCCACCGCCTCGGCGTCGGCATCGAGCAGCGTGCTGAACTGGTAGAGGGCCTGGCCCCAGAGCCCGGGCGAGCCGATGTCGTCGAAGAGCCCCTTGGCCAGCAACTCGTCGCCGGTATGGGCGTGGATGTCGACGAGCCCGGGCATCACCATGCGGCCCCGGCCCGACAGCTCGCGCGTCACCGGCCCCTGGTAGCGACCACCGACCTGCACCAGGGCGCCGCCACGCCAGGCGACGTCGGCCCCCTCGAGGTAGACGTGGTCGGCGCGATCGGAGTCCCAGGCCACCACCCAGTCGGCGGCGCGGATGACGGTGACGTCGCTCGACGGCATGACGGCTCGACCCTGCAGATTGCGACAGCGCATGGTAACCGCGGCGCGTGCTTGCCGGCGCGGGCGATGCGACGCATCCTGGCGCCGGTTCAAGGGCGAGCGCGCAGCATGGCCGACATCCTCGTCGTCGACGGCACCGTCATCACCATGGACCCCGAGCGACGGGTCATCGAGCGTGGCGCGATAGCCATCGAGGGGTCGCGGATCGTCGCGGTGGGCCCGACCGAGGCGGTGGCGGCGGCCCATCCCGCCCCCACCGTCATCGACGCACGACGCAAGGCGGTGCTCCCGGGCCTCATCGACTGCCACGCCCACGCCGGCCATGGATTGGTGAAGACCATGGGTGGTGACGACGGCGCGGCCTGGTACCGCGCGTGCGAGGAAATCTACACCCGCGGCTCGTCGGCAGAGTTCTGGCACGCCGAGGCGGCGCTCGCCGCGCTCGAGCGGCTGCGGTTCGGCGTCACCTGTGGCGTCTCGCTGCTCGGCGGCGGCGACAGCATCCTGCGCACCGACGATCCGGTCTACGCCGCCCGACACTGCGAGGCGGTCACCGCGGTGGGTATCCGCAACGTGCTCGCGGTCGGCCCCGGCCGCCCACCCTTTCCGCGGACATTTCGCCGCATCGAGGACGACACCGACCGTGCGGTCGGCTTCGAGCAGCAGCTCGAGACGTGCGAGGCGGTGATCGAGCGCTGGCACGGCGGGGCCGACGGACGCATCGCCATCGCCGTCGTCTCACCGACCATCCGCGCCGAGCACCTGCGCACAGTCGAGGGCGACCGCGCCGCCCGCGAGGCGCTGGAACGCCAGGCGGTCGCGGCGCGTGACCTCAGCCGCCGTCACGGTCTGCTGTTCACCCAGGACGGGCACGAGCGCGGCAGCGTGCGCTTCGCCCACGAGACCCTCGGCATCCTCGGGCCCGACGCCCTGCTCTCACACGCCACCGACCTCGACGAGGCCGAGATCGCCACCTGCGCGCGCACCGAGACGCGCATCGCCCACAACCCGAGCGCGGTCGCCTCGATTCGCGGCCGCTGCCCGGTTCCGGAGCTGCAGGCGGCGGGCGTCACCGTCGGCCTCGGCTCCGACGGCACCGCTCCCGACCGCAGCGGCGACATGTTTCGCCACATGCAGCAGTGCATGCACTACCACCGCCGTCACTTCCGCGATCCGTCGGTGCTACCCCCGGGGCGCGTGCTCGCGATGGCCACCATCGAGGCCGCGCGCGCGCTCGGGCTCGACGCCGAGTTGGGCTCGCTGGAGGTCGGCAAGCGCGCCGACCTCGTCCTCGTCGACCTCTTCCGCCCGCACCTGGTCCCCGGCAACATGCCGCTGCACCGCGTCGTCTACTTCGCCAACGGCAACGACGTCGACACCGTGATCGTCGACGGCCGGGTGCTGATGCGCGACCGTGTGGTGTGCAGCGTCGACGAGGCGGCGGTGCTCGAGGCGGCCGAGCGCGAGGCCGCACGCATGGTCGAGCGCACCGGCCTCGGCGACCTCCTCACCCTGCCCCGCTCGACCTGGGGCTGATCTCGGAGCACCTCCCCCGATGTCCGACTCGCACCCGCATCTTCGCCCCTTCGTCGTCGCCCGCGACCGGTTCACCGCCGGCGGTGACTCGCCCCGCGACTATCTCGAGCGCTGCCTCGAGCGCATCGCCGAGCGCGAGCCGACGGTGCACGCGTTCGTCGAGCTCGACATCGACATTGCCCGCGCCGCGGCCGAGGCGTCCACCGCTCGCTACCTGACCGGGCGTCCGCGCTCGCTGCTCGACGGTTGCCCGGTCGGGATCAAGGACATCATCGAGACCGCGGACTTTCCGACCCAGATGAACAGTCCCTTCTATCAGGGCTGGCGCTCGGGTCGCGATGCCGCGTGCGTGCGCGCGCTGCGCCAGGCCGGGGCGATCGTGCTCGGCAAGACCCAGACCACGGAGTTCGCCGTCGGCGCGGCATCGCCCTGCACCAATCCGCACGACGCCGCACGCACCCCCGGTGGCTCGTCGAGCGGCTCGGCGGCGGCGGTGGGATCGGGGATGCTACCGGTCGCGCTCGGCACCCAGACCGCGGGCTCGATCCTGCGCCCCGCGAGCTTCTGCGGCGCCTACGGATTCAAACCGACCCAGGGCCTGCTCTCGCTCGCCGGCGTGCACCCGCTGTCGCGCACGCTCGACACGCTCGGGCCGATCGCGGCGAGCCTCGAGGACGCCTGGGCGGTGACGCACGCCATCTGGTCGGCGCTCGGCGGGGCCCGCGCCGAGCAAGAGGTGCCGGGCGACGGTACCCTCCCCGAGCCTCGCCGCCCGCGGCGCCTCGCGGTGCTGCGCACCGACGGCTGGGCGAGCCTCGACGCGGCGAGCATCGAGGCGTTCGAGGCCTGGATCGATGGGCTTCGCGCACGCGGCGTCGAGGTGGTGGATGCCGGTGGCGACGCCGCCGTCGGGGCCTTGGATTCCGCGCTGGTCGGGGTCAACGACCTCAACCTCGACATCATCCGCTTCGAGATTCGCTACCCGATGACCCTGTACCGGGATCTCGACCCGAACGGATTCGGCGAGCGCCTGCGCGGCCTGCTCGCCGAGGGTGACGCCTACGACGCGGAGCGCCATCGCGCCTCGCTCGCGGCGCGCGATCGGTTGCGCGCGCGGGTGGCGGGGCTCGCCGGGCACGTGGACGGATTCTTGAGCCTCGCCTCCACCGGCCCGGCGCCGGTCGGGCTCGACTTCACCGGCGACCGCACCTTCCTCGCGCCGTGGTCGGTGGTCGGGGGACCGGCGTTCAGCCTGCCGCTACTCGAGGTCGACGGCCTCCCGGTCGGCGTCCAACTCATGGGCTTCGACGCCGCCGACGCCGCGCTCGCGGCCACCGCGCGCTGGATCACCGCGGGCTGAGGGGGGCGGCTGCGCATGCGCGAGGGGACAGGCACCGCCTGGCGGCGGAGCCAGTCCCCGGTCGCCCCTGCCGGGACAGAGGTGACTCGGGCTCGGGGACTCGTCAGAAGCAGACCTGCAGGATCCGTCCCGACGACGGTACCGGGATGAGATAGCAGTACTCGCGGTCGTCGTAGCCGTCGCAGAGGTCACCCGCGCCGTCCCCGTCCGCATCGAGCTGGGCGGCGTTCACCACCAGCGGACAGTTGTCGGCATCGTCGTCCACCCCGTCGCCGTCGTCGTCGGGGTCGCAGGCGTCGCCGAGACCGTCGCCGTCGAGATTGGCCTGGTCGGCGTTCGCGACCAGCGGGCAGTTGTCGGCGCCGTCGGTGACGTCGTCACCATCGTCGTCGGGATCACACGCATCGCCGAGGCCGTCGGTGTCGGTGTCGAGCTGATCGGCATTGGCGACGAAGGGGCAGTTGTCGGCGCCGTCGTTCACGTCGTCGCCGTCGTCGTCTGGATCGTCGATGTTCGCAAGCCCGTCGTCGTCCGGGTCTGCCTGCTCGACGGCGGTGACCTCGGCCTCGGCGGCGGTGAGTTGGGCGTCGATCGCGTCGAGCGCCAGGTTGATGGCGTCGAGACTCGCGAGCGTGGCGGTGTAGGGCTGATAGCCGTCGAGCGTCTGCTTGATGAGCGCGTCGGTGGCGGCGATGCCCTCGGCGAGGTTGACGATGCGCCGGGCGAGGGCGGCCTTGCCCACCGAGACCGCATCGGCCATGCGGTCACTGTCGGCGCCGATGGTGACGCTGTTTCGCTCGGCGACGGTCTCGAGCGCGCTCGCGCGACCGAGGCGCAGCACCGGCCGGACCGTGTACGTCGTCTGCTCGACGCAGACGTACCCCGGCAGATTCGCATCGAACTGCGGAAACAGCGCCGGTTCCCCTGCCGGCGTCGTGCCGATGACCCGGTTGCGCTGCCAGGGATCCGGGTTGTCACAGTCGTAGAGCGGCGCCGTGCCGTCGCTCAGCAAGACGGTGTCCTTGACCAGCGACTTCGGTCCGAGCTGGAAGTACGACACGCCCCCATTGGTCGACGCGTTCGCCTCGACGTTCCAGCTCTGCCCGAGGACATCGGCGGCGCTGGTGTCGAGGAATCGGATCCGGGTGTTGTTCTCCTTGAGCTGGAGGGTGACTCCGAGCTCGTCCTCGACGGTGCGCCGGAACGACTCCCCATTCGCGCAGTCGAATCCCACACACTGCGAGCCGACGATGACGAGGTCGTCCTCGACCAGGATGTCGGCCTGCACCGAGCCGCCGCCGGCCACAGTGAGCACGACTGCGCCGACCAGCGTGAGCAAGGGATCGGCGAGGCGCCCGGCGCGTCGGGTCGATGTCCTCCCGCTACGGCCCTGGACCACCACCGGCTACTGACCCAGGTTGCCGACGCGCACGAGCAGTGCGTCGACCCGAGCGGTGAGTGTGTCGAGCCGGTCGCCGAGGGTCACGATGGCAGCGTCGACGGTCACCTTGTCGGCGGCGACCGAGGCCTCGAGGGTCTGGAACTGACCAACGGTCGCGGCGTCGCTCGCTGCCACACCGTCGGCGACGTTCACGATCCGTCGCTCGGTCCCGCTCGCACCCACCGAGATGGCGCCGCTGACGAGCTCGGCACTCGCCCCCAGCGCGACCCCACCATCGGCCGCCGGCTCGAGCCGCATCACGTCGATGCCGGCGGTCATGTCACGGATGTAGAAGGTCGACGCCGCCTCCTCGGTCGGGCTGACGACGCCGATCGCCCAGTCGTTGCTCGGAAAGGCGCTCGTGGAGCTGGTGTCGTCGAACAGGATTCGCGGGTCGGCGGTCTTCAGACGTAGGGTGTCGGCGTCGAAGTCCTCGCCGTCGGCGCAGTCGACACCGGCACAGACGGAGCCCGCCACGATCTGGTCGTCGGCGACCACCGAGTCCGCGAGCGCGGCCCCTCCCGACAGCACGAGCAGCGCACTGCCCAGCCAACTTGCGACGATGGTTCCCCGATTCATGCCCTGCTCCTCGTGCCGTGCCGCACCCCGCCGCCCGAGGACGCCGAGGGTCGAGCACGATGACGGGCCGCCCGGAGTGGGCAGCGCTGACCAACGACGGGTATCGGCCGTCGCGTCGGGAGCTTGAGGGGTGGGTCGAGGCGGCGCCGGCGCTACCAGCGGTCGGCGGGATCCTCGCGACGGGCGAACATCGGCTCGCCGGGGACGTCGAGCCGGGCCCGCAGCACGGTGCCGGTCTCGGACTCGGTGATGTAGAGGTCGCGGCCGTCCGCGCCGCCGTAGGCACAGTTGGTGGTGGTGAGCCCGGTGCAGGAGCGGATGCGGGCGAGCGGCTCCCCGAGGCGGGAGAAGAGCCACACCGAGCCCATGCCGGCGTGGCACACGGCGAGGTTGCCGTCGCGGTCGACCGCCATCCCGTCCGGCCCACCGAGCCCGCCGGAGAGCTGGACGAAGACCCCGACCTTCGACGGCGAGCCGTCGGGCATGATCGGCACCCGCCAGACGTTGTTCATGCGCGTCACCGCGACATAGAGGATGGTCTCGGCCGGATTCATCACCAGCCCGTTCGGGCTCGGCACCGTGCCGACGAGCTGCTCCAGACGCACCGGCCGATCGTCGAGGGCATCGGCCGGCACGCGGTACACCCGCCCGGTCGGGTCGTGCATTCCGGTCTGGCCCTGGTCGGTGAAGTAGAGGTCGCCGTTGGAGGCGAAGAACAGATCGTTGACGCCCTTGAAGCCCTCGGTGTTGCGGTGGCCGACAACCGTGGTGACCTCACCGCTCACCGGGTCGACACGGACGATGCCGCGACGATAGTCGGTGACGAAGATGCGCCCGTCGCGATGGATCTTGAGCCCGTTCGGCCAACCGTCGTACTCGGCGACCACCGTGAAATCGCCACTCGGCGAGACCTTCAGGATTCGCCCGTAAGCGATGTCGACCAGCCAGAGGTTGCCCTCGCGATCGAACGACGGACCTTCCAGGAAGCAGTCCACGGGCTCGCCGCGCTTGTTCGACTCGCCCCACTCGCAGCGCTGGCCGCGCCGGCGGAGGTCGTCCGGCACGCTGGCGAAGACCTCGGTGGCGACATCGGGCGGGGGTGCGAACAGGCTCATCGGGCGTTGCTCCTCGCCGCGGGTGGTGGCGTCGATCAGACCGCGATCAGGTCGAGCGGCAAACGGGTCAGCGACTCGGCCCCGCTGTCAGTGAGCAACACCGTGTTGCCGAGCCCCATCGCGAGCCCGCTGCGCTTGTCGCCGAGCATCACGTGGGGAAAGAACACCATGCCCGGGCGCATCACCAGCGGGTTGCCCTCGTAGATCATCGGCGGCACGTCCATCCAGCTCGGGCGATAGGTCGCACCGAGCGAGTAGCCGCACGCCGCGTAGCGCTCGCTCGCGTAGCCGGCCTCGTCGAGCAGGCGGCGATGGACCGCGTCGACGCGCCCGAGCGGCTCGCCCGGCACGAAGGCCGCGAGCACGGCGTCGGTCGTTCGACGCACCACGTCGTACATCGCACGCTGCTCGGCGCTCGGCTCACCGACCACGATCACGCGCTCGATGCAGCAGTTGTAGCGGTGAAAGGTCCCGGCGAGCTCGACCATCACCTGGTCGCTGGCGTCGAGCCGCCGCGGCCCGCCGACACCACGACCGTAGATCGCGCGGCGCCCGGAGTTGACCAGCGGGCCGGCCGGCGGCATGTCACCACCGCCCTCGAGCATCGCGCGCAGGCAGGCCGCGGTGAGCGTGCTGTCGAGCACACCGGGGCGAGCGGCCTCGACGATCGCCTCCACCGCCGCGTCGGCGAGCTCGCCCGCCTTGCGGATCAGCGCGATCTCGGCCGGTGACTTCACCAGGCGCAGGGCACGCACGACGTCCGATGCGTCGACCAGCTCGCACCAGCCGCCGAGCGCGCGCTCGACCATCCGATAGCTCGCGCCGGTGAGCCCGTAGTTGTCGGTCTCGATGCCGACGCGCGCGCCGGCCAGCCCCTTCTCCTCGAGGATCGCGCGCAAGGAGCGCGCCGGGTCCGCGTCCTCGGCGTTCAGCCACACCCGCACGTCCTCGATGGTCGAGGTGTCACGCGCCTGGGCGACGTCGGGGCGGCGGCAGAGCAGCGTGGTCGGCCCCTCGTCCGCGGTCAGCACCGCGCACTGGAAGAAGACGTAGCCACCGCCGTCGTAGCCGAACAGGTAGTAGTGGCTCTCCTGCGCGAACACGAGCAGCGCCGCGAGATCCTCGCGCCGCAGCCGCTCGCGCGCGGCGGCGACACGCGCCGCGTACTCCGAGGCCTCGAAGATCACCGACCCGCCTCCTACAGCATCACCTCGACCAGGTTCGGCCCGCCCGAGGCGAGCCCGGCGCGCATCGCGCGCGCGAGCTCGCTGGTCGAGGTGACCCGCGTGGCGGCGACACCCATGCCGCGCGCGATGGAGACGAAGTCGAGATCCGGACGCCCGATCTCGAGCATGTCCAGCGCCTTGCGCCCGGGGTTGCTCGCACCGACGTTGTGCAGCTCGTGCTTCAGGCTGCCGTAGGCGCGGTTGGAGAACAGCAGCGTGGTGATGTCGAGCCCCTCGCGGGCCTGGGTCCACAGCGCCTGGATGGTGTACATGGCGCTGCCGTCGGCCTGCAGCGCGAGCACCTTGCGGTCCGGGCAGGCGACGGCGGCGCCCGTCGCGAGCGGCAGGCCGATGCCGATCGACCCGCCGCAGATCGCGAGCCAGTCGTGGGGTGGCGCCCCCAAGGTGTACGGGTGCAGGCCACGCCCGGTGCTGATCGCCTCGTCGGTCACCACCGCGTTCTCCGGCATCAGCGCGCCGATGGTCGCGCACACGGTCTCCACCGAGAGCCGCTCGTCGGTCGGCACCGACGGCCGCTCGAGCGCCTGGAACGCCGGCCTCGCGCCGCTCGCGCCGAGCGCGTCGACCAGGGCCTCGAGCGCGTGCATGCAGTCCTCGTGGGCCTCGGCCAGGCTGTGCACCTCGCAGCCCTTCGGCCACAGCTCGCTCGGCTTGCCCGGGTAGGCGAAGAAGGCGACCGGCGGCTTGGCACCGACGAGGACGATGTGGCGCACGTCGGCGAAGGTCGCGAGCGCCTGGTCGACCGGATACGGCACGCGCTCGACCGTGACCCGCCCGGCGCCGCGCGCGATGCGCTTGTTGGCCATCTGCGCCATCAGCCGCGTGCCGGTCGAGGCCGCGACCTTGCCCGCCAGCGCGAGCCCGTCCTCGTGCAGCACACGCCCGGTCATCAGCAGCACCGTCGGCTGACCCGAGCGCAGCGCGTCGACCGCCGCCCGCACCCGGGAATCGTCGACCTGCGGCGCGGGTGGCACCGGCACCGGCTCGGCCGCTCCGGTGCCCTCCTCCCAGGCGGTGTCGGCCGGCAGGATCAGCGTCGCCACCTGCCCCGGCGCGGTGCGGGCCGCCGCCACCGCCTCGGCGCCGTCGCGCGCCACCTCGCGCGCGCTGGTCGAGGTCTTGACCCACGCCGACACCGGGCGCGCGATGCCCTCGATGTCGGCGGTGAGCGGCGCGTCGTGCGCGAGGTGTCGCACCGCGTGCTCGCCGACGATATTGACCACCGGGGTCTGCGCCTTGCGCGCGTTGTGCAGGTTCGCGAGCCCGTTGCCGAGCCCCGGGCCGAGGTGCAGCAGCGTGCCGGCGGGACGCCCGGCCATGCGCGCGTAGCCGTCGGCGGCCCCGGTCACCACCCCCTCGAACAGGCCGAGCACGCAGCGCATCCCCTCCACCCGGTCGAGCGCGGCGACGAAGTGCATCTCCGAGGTGCCGGGATTGGTGAAGCAGACATCGACCCCCGACCGCAGCAGGGTCCGGGCCAGGCTCTCGGCACCGTTCATCGCAGGCTCTCCAGGTGGTGAAGTCGCGGATTCTACAGACGATGCGGGCCCGGATCGCGGCCGGGCTCGGGGCTTCCGTGAGGATCAAATCCCGGCTGGTTCTCCACCGTAGCGTGTGGTCAGCTCGCCCTCGGTGAGGAAACGCCGCTCGAGATCGGCCACCGCATCGTCACCGACCAGGGCCTGGATCTCGTCGATACCGACGAGCAGGTCCGGCCGGTCGACCACCTCGCCGGTGGTCATCGTCTGGTGGAGGAGCGCGAGCGACTCTCGCATCGCCCGAATCGCGGCCGCAGGAAGCATTCGGGGGACCGAGACCCGAGCCACCCCCATCGTCTGGAGGCGAGGAATCGGGATCAGCGGCGTGGTCGGGCGAGACCGGATGGCGAAGCCGATGTTGATGCTGATGGGTATCCCGACCTCGTCGACGAAACGCTTGATCTGGTCCTCGTCGCGCACTGCGTCGGGGAAGATCATGTCGGCGCCGGCGGCCGCGTAGAGCTTCGCCCGCGCCACCGCCGCATCGATTCCCTCGACCGCCACCGCATCGGTGCGTGCGTTGATGATGAAGTCCGGGTCCCTGCGCGCTGCCACCGCTGCCTCGATCTTCTTCGCCATCTCCTGCGGCGAGACGAGGGCCTTGCCCGCGTAGTGACCGCAGCGCTTGGGGAACGTCTGGTCCTCGATGTTGATGCCGCTCACACCGGCTTCCTCGAAGTGCTGGACCGTCTGGAACACGGTGACCGCGCTACCGTAGCCGGTGTCGGCATCGGCCATCAGCGGAATCGACAGCACGCGGGCGAGTTGACGGCAGGCGTCGACGTTCTCGAGCATCGACAGCACGCCGAGCGTCTCGGAGACGCCGAGCCGGGCATTGACGAGGCCCGCGCCGCTGGTCGACGCGCTGGAGAACCCCATCGCCTCGACCAGACGCGCGCTGTATCCGTCGTAGACGCCCGGCGACACCAGGATCGCAGGCGCCTCGATGAGCTCTCTGAGCCGACGTGTCCTCGACATCGCGTGCCTCCTCGGCCGAGCACGGGCGTGATGCCCACGTGACGGGCGATCATGGCACGTGCAAGATCCACCCTGCCAGGCCGCCCCTGGTGTCGAGCCGGCCCAACAGGAGTCTCTCCGATGACCGACCCCAAGCCTCCGCTGGATCTGACCAGCCTGTTCCCCGCGATCGAACAGATCGCCGACCGGCGACTGCGTGAGCAGGTGGAGCAGGTATGGCAGGCGCTATGGGCGCAGTCGGAGTGGACGGACATCGAGGCGGTGCCCACCTCGGGCTCGATTCCCTACCCGACCGTGCCGCACAACCGCTGCATCCTCGACATCGCCCTCGCCATCGCCGACGCATTCGAGCACCACCACCGCGTGCGTGTCGATCGCGACGTGCTCATCGCGGCGGCGATCCTCCAGGACGCGAGCAAGGTCGTGGAGTACCGACCCGGTGAGGACGGGAAGGTCGAGCGAACCGAGCTCGGCCGATGCTATCCCCACGCCTACTGGGCCGCCCACCTCGCCAATCAGCACGGGATCCGTGACGACGTGGTCCACATCATCATCACCCACACCCCCCAGGCGAGCCGCTTTCCCGACTCCATCGAGGGCAAGATCCTCTACTACGTGGATCAGCTCGACGTCATCGCCATTCACGGCGACGACTGGAAGAAATCACTCCACATCACGCGTTGACCGCGCGCCCCACCGCCCGGCGGTGCCAGACGAGGAAGATGCCGAGCACCGCCGCCCCGGGGAGGTCGGTGCGCCACCCGGGGAAGATGAGCAGCAGCGAGGTCGCGATCAGCAGACCTCGCGACACGACATCGAGCCGACCGAGCAGGAAGCCCATCGCGCCGGCCGCCAGTGCGGTGACACCGACACCCGCACTGAGCATGGCGAGCGCGATCCGCCACGGCTCACCATGGCCGATCAGCGCCGGGTTGTACACGAACATGAACGGCACGATGAAGGCCGCGAGCGCGAGCCGGAGGGCGACACCCGCGGTCCGTAGCCAGTCGGTCTGCGCCATCGCCGCGGCGATGAACACCGTCCCACAGATCGGCGGCGTGATGCCCGCCATGATCGCGAAGTAGAAGACGAACATGTGCGCCACCAGCGGCTCGACCCCGAGCCCGACCAGCGCCGGGGCGACGACCGCGGCGGCGAGGATGTAGGCGGCCGCGGTCGGCAGCCCCATCCCGAGCACCATCGCGATCACCATCGCCAGCACCAGGGACAGCAGCAAGTTGTCCTGCCCGATGCCGATGATGAGCGACGAGAACTTGACGCCGACACCGGTGGTTGCGATCACCGCGAGCACGATCTGGGCGCAGGCGATCATGACCGCGATCACCACCATCGCCTGCCCCGCCAGACGCAACGCGTCCGCCAACGCACGCGACCGCGCGAGCAGGCCGGCACGACTGAGGTCGGTCGCGAGGAACAGGCCTGCCGCTGCGACGATCGCCCAGAATGCGCAGGTCACCGGCGTGTATCCCTGCACCAGCAATGCCACCAGCACCCCGAGCGGCACGAACACCGGCGCGCCCTTGGCGATACTCAGAAAGGCAGAGCGCGGCGGAATCTGGTCCGGCGGCACCGGATGGTAGCCCACGCGATGGGACTCGAAATGGATCGCCGCGAAGGCGCCACCGTAATAGAGGAGTGCCGGCATCAGGCCGGCGGCGGCGACGCTGAGGTAGCTCACCCCGAGGAGCTCGGCCATGATGAATGCGCCGGCCCCCATGATGGGCGGCATGAGCTGCCCTCCGGTGGAGGCGACGCACTCGACGCCAGCGGCGAAGTCCGCGCGATAGCCGAGGCGCTTCATCAGCGGAATGGTGAAGGTCCCGGTGGTGGCGACATTGGCGGCGGCCGACCCCGAGACCGCGCCGAACAGGCTGCTCGCGATGGTCGCGACCTTCGCCGCCCCGCCCGTCTGTCGGCCGCTGAGCCAGATCGAGAGGTCGATGAAGGCCTGCCCGCCTCCGGTCTTGACCAACACCGCACCGAAGATCACGAACATGGCGATGACGGTGGCCGAGATACCGGTCACCAGGCCCCACAACCCGCGAGTGGTGGCGAACAGCACCTCGAGGAGCAGGTCGAGTGGGAGTCCGCGGTGCACCCAGACGCCAGGGAACCATGGCCCGAGAAAGGCGTAAGCGAGCGCGAGCACGGCGAGTGCAGGAAAGAACCAGCCGATGACCCGGCGCCCGGCCTCGAGGGTCAGGACGACGAGCACCGCGCCCGCGACCTGGTCGCCCACCGTGAGCTCGAAGTCGAGCGACATGATGCGGTCGTAGCTCAACACCGTGTACGCGGTGGCTGCGAGCGCAGCGGCGAGCAGAGCCAGATCGAACGCCGGAATCGTGCTCCGCCGACGCCCCCGCGGCGTGCCACCGTAAAGCGCAAAGGCGAGTGCGAGCGCGATGCCGACGTGCGGCGCCCGCTGCAGGATGTTGGGAAACGCACCGAAGTAGCCGGACCAGAGGTGGAACAGCGCGAGTCCCACCGCCAGAACGGCGACCAGTCCGGCCGACCGGCCGTGCAGCCCGCGTGTCGGCAGCCCCTCGCCGGCCGGACCCGGCTCGGACTCGATCACCACGGGCTCGGCCCCCGCTGGACTGACCCCTGCCCCGCGCCCGGGCGGACGCCCGGGCGCCGACCGCTCGTCCACTGGACGACGGGCAGCCGCTACTTCGCCTCGGGCGGCAGCAGGCGATCGGGGACAGTGAGACCGAGCTCACGCAGATAGCGAATGGTGCCCATGTGCAACGGCGCCTGCGCCCGCGCCAGTGTCTCCCTCGCCACGTCGCGGCCCTTGATGGCCGGGTACGAATCCCCCTGGAACGCCACGTTCTCGGCGATCGTCTTCACGATCTTGTACGCCTCCTCCTCGGGCATCTTGGAGGTCGTGCCCATGATGAAGAACACTGCGCGAACGTTGACCGGCCCGATTCCGTAGGGAGTGGTCTCCAGGGTCACGAAGTCGTACCAGGGGTACTTGGCCTTGATCTTGGCGACGTGCTCGTCGCTCCAGCTCAGGATGTCGATCGGCACCGCGGTGCCGACGTCCATGATCGACGCATCCGGAGCAGAGGTGGACCCGGCCTTCATGTAGCCGGCCACCCGCCGATCCTTGATCGCGGCGACCGCGTCGCTGTAGCCGGCGCGGAACCACTCGGGCTCGATGCCCAGCATCGTCAACAGGTCCTGGGTCATGCGCTCGGTGGCGCTGCCCCGACCACCGGGATTGAAGGCCTTGCCCTGCAGGTCCTCCATGCGCCGAATGCCCATGTCCTTGTTGACGACCGGGAAGTAGGCGATCGGATTGACCACCCAGAAGACGCGGAAATCGGGCTGCGGGTTGCCTTCCCACTTCCCGAGCCCCTTGTAGAACTCGAAGAAGTCCGGCTCCGCGAACTGCGCCCAATCGACCTGACCACGCTCGAGCAGCTTCTTGTTGTCGCTCGCGCCGCCGGTCTCCTGCACCGTCGCCTGATAGCCGAGCTTGTCCTTCAGGAGCTGGGCCACCCCGACGTGGTAGGCATAGAACGACGATGCCTGCCCGGTCGCACCGATGGTGTACAGCGTCTGCTCGGCGACCACGCCGTTACTCGCCACCGTCCCCAGAGCGAGCAGACCAGCCGATAGCAACCATCCACGTTTCATCCGCCTTCCCCCTTAGATGTCGTTGCCGCCGCCCATTGCAGGCTGCGTGCCGGCTCGTCGAGCCACCGGCGACCCTATTCCTCGCCCGAGCGCACGGTCAAGCGTCGCCACCGGGAACTCGGTCGGCCCGCCGGCTCAGCCCGATCGCCGTCACCGCGAACAACCCGCTCGCGAGCAGGAACGGACCCGGGCGCCAGAGCTGGTACAGGCCGGGTCCGATGAGGGGCGCGAGGACGAAGCCCGCCGCCATCACCGCGCCGAGGACGCCGGCCACCGCGCCCTGCTCGTGCGGCTCGACCGCCAGCGAGCCCGCGGTCGCGTTGGCCGGGCGCACCAGGCCCGTGCCCACGCCGGCGACGCACATCGCGGCGACGATGGCGATCGCGTCGCCGGCGAGCACCAGGGCAGCGGTCGCGGCCGCGATGATCACGCAGCCGAGCCGCAGCATCTGCGCCGCCGACAGCGCGAGGCGCGGGATGATTCCGACCTGCGTCACCAGCGAGGCGGCCGCGAACGCGACCAGCGCACTGCCGGCCTGACGTGTCCCGGCCAGGGCATCGAGCCGCAGCCGATCGATCACGTGGAAGCCGATGGTCTGCAGCAGGATCGCCTGCACCGTGCTGAGAGCCAGCCCGACCAGCACGAACGGGCGGATCCGGGGGTCGAGCCAGCGCAGCTTCGGTCGTGGGCGGCCACTGGCGGCGGCCGCCGACTCCGGCAGTGCGAGTGCGATCGCGAGTGCGCCGACGAGGGCGAGCCCGGCGACCACGTAGAGCGGCGTCAGCAGCCCGAATCCGACCAGGGCCGCCCCGAGCCCGGGGCCCATGACCGTTCCGACCCCCATCGCGGCGCTGAGGCGCGCCAGATCGGTGAGCCGGCGAGCCGGTGGCGTGCGCTCGACCACGTAGGCCTGCGACGCCGGGAAGATGCCGGCCCCGATCAGACCGAACACGGACCGTGACGCCACCATCGCCAGGTAGGCGAGCCCGAGCGGCAGCAGACCGTCGAGCGCCGCCTCGATGGACCGCGCGAAGGCGACCGTCGACGCCGCGTAGCCGAGGAGACCGATCAACAGCACGGGGCGCCGACCGATGCGGTCGCTCGCCCGCCCCCAGGCGGGGCTCGCCCACACCCAGAGCGCAGCGGAGACGGTGAAGATGCCGCCGACCTGGATCTCGGCCAGCCCCAGCTCGCGCGCGAGCGCCGGCAGAATCGAGTAGACGAGGGAGTGCCCGAGACCGACGCAGAGCAAGGACGCGAACAGGACCGCGAACGCGAGCCGCGAGCCGGGCGGCGGAACCTCGGTGCTCAATGGACTGCCTCGCCGAGCGCCGGTGCCGAATCGCCTGCCGGCGGTCCATAATCCGCCCCGAGTCGGGCGCGCTGGCGAGGCCCGGCGCCCCGCCCCCAATTGGAGGACCGAAGATGAGCGAGACGACGGTGATCCGCAACGCCGACTGGACCGTGGCCTGGGACCGCCAGGGCGAACGACACGTCTACGCGCGCGGCGCCGACGTCGCCTTCCGGGGCAACGAGATCGTCCATGTCGGCGCGCGCTACGAGGGTCCGGTCGACCACGAGATCGACGGTCGCGAGCGCATGGTCATGCCCGGCCTCGTCAACGTCCACTCCCACCCCTCCAGCGAGCCGCTGCGCAAGGGCATCACCGACGAGACCCACAGCCCCGGCTTCCATCACAGCTCGCTCTACGAGTTCCTGACCGTCTTCGACAACGACCCCGAGGGCCGCGTCGCCTGCCTCCAGGTCGCACTGGCCGAGCTGCTGCTGAGCGGCTGCACCACCATCACCGACCTCTCCGCGCCCTATGAGGAATGGCTCGACACGCTTGCCGCGAGCGGCATCCGCGCCGTCGTCGCCCCCGGGTTCCGCGACGCGCGCTGGTTCACGCGCAACGGTCACGCGCTCGACTACGAGTGGAAGCCGGGCTCCGGCAAGAAGGGGTTCGAGGAAGCCATCCGGGTCATCGACCGCGCCAACCAGCACCCGAGCGGGCGCCTGTCCGGCATGGTCTACCCGGCGCAGATCGACACCTGCGAGCCGGCGACGATGCGCGACTCCTTCGACTTCGCGCGTGGCCGCGACCTGCCGTGGCAGATCCACGCCGCGCAGAGCGTGGCCGAGTTCCACGAGATCCAGCGCCGCCACGGCATGACCCCCATCCAGTACCTCGACTCGCTCGGCGTGCTCGACGACAACAGCATCATCGGCCACGGCATCTTCCTCGATCACCACCCCTGGCTGCACTGGACCACGCGCAAGGACCTCGCGCTGCTCGCCGACCGCGGTGCCACCGTCGCCCACTGCCCCACGGTATTCGCGCGGCGCGGCATCACGCTGCGCACCTTCGGCGGTTACCGCCGCGCCGGCATCAATCTCGGCATCGGCACCGATACCTACCCGCACCACTTCCTCGAGGAGATGCGCTCGGCGATGTACTACGCCCGGGTGATCGGCGAGAGCGTCGCCGACCTCGACGCGCGCGACATCTTCGACGCTGCCACCATCGGCGGGGCGCGGGCGCTGCGCCGCGACGACATCGGCCGCCTCGCGGTCGGCGCCAAGGCGGACATCGTGCTCGTCGACACCCGCCACCCGTCGATGATGCCGCTGCGCGAGCCGGTGCGCAGCCTGCTCTTCGTCGCCGCCGAGCGCCCGATTCGGTCGGTGTACGTCGACGGCGTCCGGGTGGTCGAGGACGGTCGAGTCCTCAACATCGACCTCGCCGCCGCGAGCGCCGCGTTGCAGGAGGCGCAGGCGCGCTCGCTGGCGCGCACCCCGGGCCTCGACTGGGCCGGGCGCAGCGCCGACGAGATGGCCCCGATGGCCTACGGGACGGTCGACGCGACGACGCTGTGACCGTGGCGGAGCCCGTTGCGCGCGCGGACCGACGATGCTGACGCTCTACGGCAACCTCGAGTCGGGCAACGACTACAAGGTCCGTCTGCTGCTCGCGATGCGCGGGATCGCGCATCGCCGAGTCGACGTCTGGCAGACGCGAGGAACGCCGACCAGCCCGGCGTTCCTGCGCATCAACCCGATGGGCAAGATCCCGGTGCTGGTGCTCGACGACGGCCGCGTGCTCTCGGAGTCGGGCGCCATCTTGCACTGGCTGGCCCGGGGCTCGACCTGGTGGCCGGACCATCCGTGGTCGCAGGCCGAGGTGCTGCGCTGGATGTTCTTCGAGCAGTACAGCCACGAGCCGGCGATCGCGGTCAACCGTTACTGGTTGCGCTTCGCCCCGCCGGATCCCGCACGCGCACCGCGGATCCGGGAGAACCACGAGCGCGGCCTGCGCGCGCTGGACGCGATGGAGCGCTGGCTCGCAGGCTCGGCCTGGTTCGGATCGTCGTCGCCGAGCATCGCCGACATCGCCCTCTTCGCCTACACCCACGTCGCGGACGAGGGAGGCTTCGACCTCGGCCCGTACCGCGCGATTGGTGACTGGCTGCACCGCTTCTCGAGCCTCCCCGGTCACGTCGGGCTCCGCCACGAGACCAGCGCCGTGGCGGTGGTCGACTTCGAGGCGATGCCCACCGAGCACCGAGCACCACCACCGCACGGATGATCGACGCCGCCGTCGTGGCCCTTCGACCGTCGGCGGCGACCGCGGCGTCACACGAGGCCGTCCGCGCCTGACCGCGATCAACCATCGTGCTCGACCCTGCCCCGCCGTATTGACTGCACGCCCGACCAGACCTGACATGGCGAGCAAGAGCCGCAGGAACGCGCATCCTCCGCGAGCGTGACTCGCGATGACCGCGGTGACCGCGGCTCGTACTCGCGACGCCTCACGCAGGCATGCGCGATCGCGTCCGAACCACGCGCTTCTCGCGATCCGGAGGGAACGACGATGGCCGACACCAAGCTGATGCTCGCCGCCGACGCATGGCTCGCAGCACACGACCCACGACTCCCCCTGCCGCCGAGGCCGGTCATGTTCGCCGCCATGATGGACACCCTGCCCGGCGGGCAGACGGTCGCCGCGGTGCCGTCGGCTGCCGTCGTCGGTGGCGACGCGGTGCGCTACGCCGAGGCCGACAAGGCGGTCCTCGAGGCGAGCGGCGACGTCGGCAAGCTCACGAAGATCCTGCGCGCCCATCCCATCCTCGGCTGCACCACGGTGATGGACATCGCGCTCAAGCGCTCGGGCTTCAAGCCGCTCGACCCGCCGGCGAACGGGAACTTCACGGCCTACACGAAGTACGTCGACTCCCTGGTGTCGGCACCGTTCTTCCACCTCGAGTACGCCGACACCAAGGAGCTGCACGAGCGCGAGTCGAACTGGGACAACCTGATCAACTCGATCGCCGGTCTGTTCGACGCGGTGACCAGCGAGGACAAGTCGCGCATCGTCGACGGGCTGAAGCAACTCGCCCATTCCGCCACCAGCACCAGCGACAAGGAGGAGCGCCTCAACGTCTTCTCCCAGGCCGCGATCGCGCAGAACACCACCGGGATCCGGGTCTCGATCTATCACTCGAGCGTGGTGATGATCGAGCACGACGGCAAGCACACCACCAAGCAGGCCGACTACGTGGTGAACCGGGCGTGTCTGAACTTCCGCCTCGAGGAGTGGCCGCTGTTCGCGAGCAAGGTCGCGGCGATCCAGGTCACCCGCGTCGACGACTGGCTGAACGCGAACAACTCCGCGTGAGCGCCCCGACCGACCCGCGTCTGGTGTGGCTCGCGGATCACGACCCGCGGGCGATCGCGCGGCGACGGCGCGAGTACCTGCGGGCCGAGCTCGGCGCGGGTGACGCGGAGGTGGTCAGCGCACGGGCGATCGTCGGCGGCGCGGACGCCGACGCCGCTCGCGCGCTCGACGCGCGCGTCGCGCAATCCATCGCCGAGGCGGGCCACGATCCGGGCGATCCGGCCCCGGAGCTGATCGCGCTGCTCGCGCGCAGCCCGCTCACCGGGTGCACCTCGGTCATGGACCTCGCGCTGGAGGCCTCCGGGTGGA
Source organism: Ectothiorhodospiraceae bacterium (assembly GCA_024234875.1). Lineage (GTDB taxonomy): Bacteria > Pseudomonadota > Gammaproteobacteria > HK1 > HK1 > JACKNM01. The sequence goes on from JACKNM010000018.1 coordinate 60,517, forward strand.
ATCCGCTCGCGCCGGATCAGGCGGGTGGGCATGGGGCGTTCCGCCGCTATGTCGACGAGCTCACCCGCACCCCCTTCTTCACCGCGCCGCCGAGCATCGGCCACACCCGGCTCGCTCCCGGCATCGGGCCATCGGGCGACTGGGGCGCATTCGTCGCCTCGGTCACCGCGTCCATGCCCGGCACCACCGAGCTCGACCGCAAGCGCATCGTCGACTCGGTCATCCACATGGCCCACGCGGTATTCCGCCCCGGCGGCGGCACGGTGCACCGCGAGGCCAGGGCGACGCTGTTCGTGCAGCAGGCGCTGGCGGTGAACGGGCCGCGGATCGACGTGAACCTCTACTACTGCCAGGTGCTGATGGCCTACCACCACACCGAGAGCAAGCACGCGTCGTCGACGGCGGCGCAGAGCTGGTTCGACATCGAGCGCGTGGAGGCGGCGTTCGACACCGCCACCTGGTCGCGCTACGCGGCCGAGGTGGCACGGCGGAGGATCACCGCGGTCGACGCCTGGCTGTCGAAGACCTCGGCCGGCTGAGGAATCGCAAGCTCAGCCGGCGCTCGGGAGCGCCGCGAAGTGCTCGGCAACGGCGCCGCTGGTGGTGAGCCAGACGTCGTCGCGATGGGCCGCGATGTGAGCCAGCGCGCGCTTGAGGTGACGCAGCCGGAACGGCTGTCCGACCAGATAGGCGTGCAGCGCGATGCCCATCACCAGGGTGCGCCCGCCGCTCGCGCTCGCGGTCTGCTCGAGCATCTCGTCGAAGTTGTCGACGATCATGGTCGCGAACTCCTCGGCCGAGGCGCGACGCACCATGATCGCCGGGATGTCGTTGACCTCTTGTGGATAGGGCACCGCGAGGATCCGCCCGCCGTCGCGCGTCGACATCCACGTCGGCTGGTCGTCGTGGCACCAGTCGAGAAGGTAGGTGTAGCCCTGCTCGCGCAGCAGGTCCGGCGTGACCCGGCTCTGCGAGATCCAGGGCCCGAGCCAGCCGCGCGGAGCCCGACCCTCGTGAGCGCGGATGGCGGCGGTGGTCTCCGCGATGAGACGCGACTCGCCCGCCTCGTCGAGCTCGCCCTGGCGCTCGGCGTTGGTGCGGCCGTGGGCGACCACCTCGTCGCCGCGCGCGCGGAAGGCCTCGACCACGCCGGGGCAGTGGTCGTAGATGGTGGAGTTCACCAGCAGCGACACCGGCATCGACAGGGCGTCGAAGGCGTCGAGCATGCGCCACACGCCGACCCGGTTGCCGTACTCGCGCCACGCGTAGTTCAGCACGTCCGGCTGCGGGCCGCCGGGGGCGAGCTGACCACCGAGCCCCTCGCCGAACGCGAAGTGCTCGAGGTTCAGACCGAGGTAGACCGCGAGCCGGCGCCCACCGGGCCAGGTGAAGTCCGGGCGATCACCGACGCCCGAGTACGGGAATCTGCCGTGGTCCGCGAGGGTCATCGTTGCTGTCTCCAGAATGGGTCGCCGTGCCGGCCGGCTCAGCGCGGGTTGCGGCGCGCGCGCAGGAAGTCGCCGAGCTCGTAGGCCCAGTAGGTGAGCTGCGCCGCCGCCGAGCCCAGCCACCCGCCGGTCGGCGTCAGACCGAACGGGGCGAGCAGTCGGTAACGGTCGTCGCCCTCGGCAATCGCTCCGGCCAGCATCTCACCGGCCATCGCGGTGGTGTTGAGGCCGTGACCACCGAATCCCATCGCGTGCCAGACCCCGGGGGCGGTGGTGCCGACCTGGGGCATCTTGTGGACCGCGTAGCTCATCAGTCCGCTCCAGGCGGAGTCGGCGCGCACGCCCGCGAGCTGCGGATACACGTGCACCAGATCACCGAGCATCATCCGTCCCAGGCGCCCCGGCTCGGAGCGGCGCGCGCTGATGCGCCCGCCCCACAAGATCCTGGTGTCGTCGAGCGCGCGGTAGTAGTCGTTGGCGAAGCGATCGTCGGAGATCGAGTAGCGCACGCGGATGGCGCTCGCCAACCGCTCGGCGCCGAGCGGCTCGGTCGCGACCACATAGGTCGCGATGGGAACGATGGCGCTGGCGAGCCGGCGGTGGAGCGCGCCGATATAACCCCCACAGGCGAAGACCACGTGGCGAGCGCGCACGGTGGCGCGCGCGGTCCGCACGACCTTCTCCGCGCCCGCGAGATCGTGGTGCGTCACCGCGCTCTCCTCGGCGACCCGTCCGCCGGCGCGGGCGACCGCATCGGCGAGGCCCCGACAGTAGTCGAGGGGCTGGATCTGGACGCTCGCGGGATGGAACGTCGCGTCGAAGTAGCGTGGGCTCAGGAGCGCGGCGCGCACCCGCTCTCGCGGCCAGATCTCCCAGCGCACCCCGAAATCGCGCGCCATGCGCTCGACGGTCCGCTCGAGCGCCGCGCGATCGTCGAACCACGACGGGCGCAGGCTGCCCTCGATGACCGGCCCGCAGTCGATGCCGTGGCCCTCGATGCGCTCGCGTACCCGCGCCACCCCGTCGGCGCTCAGCCGGTAGAGCTCGCGGGCCTGGTCGAGCCCGACGCGCGCCACCAGACGCGTGAGTGGCAGCGCGAAGCCGGCGCCGAGGAAGCCGCCATTCCGGCCCGAGGCGCCCCAGCCGACGCGGTTCGCCTCCAGCACCACCACGTCGCGTCCACGCTCGACGAGCGACATCGCGGTCGACAGCCCGGCGAGCCCGCCACCGATCACGCAGACGTCGGTCTCGACGTCGTGGTCGAGCGGCGGTCGCTCGCCGCTCGGACGCGCGTTGCGCGCATACCAGGTGCTCGGATACTCGCTCACTCGATCGACCTCGTGGCCATTCGCTCAGCCGAGGGTCGCCGCGATGCGGCCGAGCCCCTCGCGCGTGGTGTCGAGGTCCGGGACGAGCGCCACCCGCAGGAAGTCGTCGCCAGGGTAGGTGCCATCGGGGCTCGCCTCGCTCATGTAGCGCCCCGGCATCACCCGGACCCCGGCCTCGGCCCACAGCCGCCGCGCCGCCTCCACGCTGTCGCCGACCTCCAGCCACAGGAACATGCCGCCTTCCGGCATGAAGAACCCGAAGCGGTTGCCGAGCATGCGCGCGGCGAGCTCGAACTTCTCCCGGTACAGCGCGCGCGACGCCTCGACGTGGGCCTCGTCGCGCCACAGCGCGGCCGACGCGATCTGGATCGGCTCCGGGATCGCGACGCCCCCGACCTCGCGAAGCGCGAGGAAGTCGCGCACGAGCGCGGGATCGCCGGCGACGAATCCGGAACGAAAGCCGGGCAGGTTCGACCGCTTCGACAACGAGTGGAAGACCAGCACCCGGTCGGTGTCGCCACCGAGGCGGGCGCAGGCCTCCATCGCCCCCGGCGGCGGCCGATCGACGTAGACCTCCGCGTAGCACTCGTCGACCAGCACCACGAACCGGTGCTCACGCGCGAGGCGGATCAGACGCTCGAGATAGGGCAGGCCCGCCACCACGCCCTGCGGATTCGCCGGGCTGCACAGGAAGAACGCCCGGAGGCGACCGAGGGTCGCGCGGTCGAGTGCATCGAGATCGGGGAGGAACCCCTGCTCGCGACCTGCCGGCACCATCACCGGCTCCGCCCCGAGGGTCACGGCGGCGCCGAGGTAGCAGTGGTAGAAGGGATTGGGAATCGCCATCGCCGCCGGACCGGGTCGACCGGACCCGTCGCGCATCGCGAGCAGGGTGCCGAGGAACATGCTCTCGCGAATGCCCGCCACCGGCAGCACGTGCCGCGCCGGATCGAGCATCCCCTGCGGCAGGTGGTAGCGCCATCGAAGCCAGTCGGCGATCGCGGTCCGCAGCTCCGGCGTGCCACCGGTCGGCGCGTAGCGACCGAAGCGCGGCGCCGCCTCGGCCACCCGCTCGAGCGCGAACGCGGGCGGCGCATGCTGCGGGTCACCCACGTGGAGGTGTATCGGCGCCACCCCCGGCGGTGGCTCGACCCCCTCGAGCAGCGCGTGGAGCCGGCGGAAGCAAGACTCGGGCATCGGCGCGGCGACGGACTCGAGCATCGATGTGGCACCGGTGAATGACGCGCGGCGAGGATAGCGGCCCGGCGATGAGGCCGCCAGCGCGCCCCCGAAAAGCCGGTTCTCGGCCATGCTGCGAACACCGTCATGCTCGGCGAGGACCAGTTGTGGGACCATGATCGGTCTTCGCCGCAGCGGGCGGCGCCACCCGACGGTCACCACTGCAATGATTCGACGCGGCATGGACTTCCTCCTCGCCCCTGGTCCCACCCACGTGCCCGATCGCGTGCTGCGCGCCATGAACCGCCCGGCGGTCGAGCTGTCGCGACCCGATTTCGTCGCCACCGCGCGATCCTGCTTCGAGGATCTGCGGCGTGTGTTCCGCACCAGCGGGCGGGTCTTCGTCTACGCCTGCAACGGCCACGGCGCGTGGGAGGCGGCCATCGTCAACACCCTGTCGGCCGGCGACCGGGTCCTCGTCCCCGGCACCGGGCACTTCTCCAACGGCTGGGGGCAGATGGCCCAGGCGCTCGGCGTCGAGGTCGAGTTCCTGCCCACCGACTGGCGGCGCGCGCTCGACATCGGTGCGCTGGAGGCGCGACTGCGCGGTGATCGCGACCGCTCCATCAAGGCCGTGCTCGCGGTCCAGACCGACACCGCCACCGGCATCACCAGTGACATCCCGGCGGTGCGCGCGGCGCTGGACGCGGCCGACCACCCGGCGTTGCTGCTGGTCGACGCCACCGCGTCGCTCGGCACCGTGGATCTGCGCATGGACGACTGGCGCGTCGACGTCACCGTCTCGGCCTCGCAGAAGGGGTTGATGTCGCCGCCCGGCCTCGGCTTCACCGCGGTCGGCGAGCGCGCGCTCGCGCTCGGGCGCGACGCCGGCATGCCGCGCACCTACTGGAACTGGTACGGGCGCGACGTGACCGAGTCCTACCGCTGGTTCTGCGGCACCGCGCCGGAGCATCTGGTGTGGGCGTTGCGCGAGTCGCTCGACATGCTGCTCGAGGAGGGGCTCGACGCCGCGTTCGCGCGCCACCAGCGCCTCGCCGACGCGGTGCGCGCCGGTGTCGCGCAGTGGGCCCGGGCCGGGGTGGTGGACTTCAATGCAGTGGTGCCGGCGGAGCGCTCGAACTCGGTGACCACGGTGCGACTCGCCGACGGGCACGACGCCACCGCGGTGCGCACGCTGTGCAGCGAGCGGTTCTCGGTCTCGCTCGGCGGCGGCCTCGGCGACCTCGGCGGCAAGGCGTTTCGCATCGCTCACATGGGCGACGTCAACGAGCCGACCCTGCTCGGCGGCCTCGGCGTGGTCGAGGCGGCGCTCGATCTTCTCGGCATCCCGCACGAGAAGGGCGCGGTCAGCGCCGCCATCGCCTCGCTCAATGCCGGCGAGGACGCGGTCCGCGCCGCGGCGGAGTAGTCCCGGCGGGTCGCCGGGCGCCGCGCGCATCGACGGCCGTTGACAGGTGCGGGGCCCCGACGCAAGGTCGCTGCCCCGACCGTCGCCGCCGCAGCGAGGAAGCCCCATGGCCGAGCCCGCCGACCTGCTGATCTCTCGCGGACACCTGCTGACGATGGCCGGCGACGGTGTCGGCTATCTGGCCGACGGCGCGGTCGCGGTGCGTGGCCGCACCATCGTCGCGGTCGGCCCGAGCGTCGAGCTGGAGCACCGCTACGATGCCGCCACGCGCATCGACGCGAGTGGGCACGCGGTCCTGCCCGGCCTCGTCGACGTGCACATGCACACCCATTTCGCGGTGGTGCGCGGCGTGGCCCAGGACGTCGGTCACTGGATGCAGGGCGCGCTCGCGCCATACGCCAGGCACCTCGACCACGCGGCCGCCGCGGCCGGCTGCGCGCTGAACGTGGTCGAGGCGATGCTCGCCGGCACCACCACCATGAGCGACTACCTGCGCCCGTTCCCCGGCTGGGGCGAGATCTACGCCCGCGCCGGGGTGCGCGCGGTGCTCACCCCGACCATCAACGCCCTGCCCCCCGGCGGGATGGCCGGCTGGCGAATCGGCGATCTCTACCCACTCGACGAGGCCGCCGGCGAGGCCGCGCTCGCCCGGGCGCTGGAGGTGGTCGAGCGCTGGCACGGCGCCGAGGACGGCCGCATCACCACCATGCTCGGACCACAGGGTCCCGACATGGCGTCGCGCGAGCTGCTCGGGGCGGTGCGCCGCGAGGCGGAGCGGCGCGATCTCTCGATCCACATGCACGTCGCCCAGGGCGACCGCGAGATCGAGCAGATGGTGAAGCGCCACGGCAAGCGCACCCCCGCCTACCTCGCCGACATCGGCTACCTCGACGCGCGACTGCTCGCGGTGCATCTCACCGAGGCCACCGACGAGGAGACCGACCAGATCGCGGCGAGCGGTGCACGGATGGCGCTGTGCTCGGGCAGCATCGGCATCATCGACGGCATCGTGCCGCCGGCGGCGCGGTTCAAGGCGGCCGGCGGGGTGGTGGGGCTCGGCTCCGATCAGGCGAGCGGCAACAACTGCAACAACGTCTTCAACGAGATGAAGCTGACGGCGCTGTTCAACAAGATCCGGTTCCGCGATCCGACCGTGATGCCGGCCGGCGAGGTGCTGCGCATGGCGACCATCGACGGCGCTCGCGCGCTCGGTCTCGGGCACCGCATCGGCTCGCTGGAGGTCGGCAAGGAGGCGGACGTCGTCACCGTGAGCCTGCGCGAGCCGAATCTGCTGCCGGTGCTCGACCACCCGGTGCGCACCATCGTCCCGAACCTGGTCTACGCCGGCACCGGCAAGGAGGTGCGCACGGTGGTGGTGGCGGGGCGCGTGGTGGTGCGCGATCGCGAGGTGCTGACCCTCGACGTGGAGGCGGTGATGGACCGTGCGCAGGCCGAGGGCGAGCGCATCGCGCGCGCGGTGGCCGCCGACCCGCTGGCGTCGGACCTCGCCCTCGCCCGCGCGACCGACGCGGGGCGCCTGTGAGCACCGCCGCCGCCGCGCCGCGCTTCGAGCGCGTCACGGTCACCGGTGGCTCCGGCCTGCTCGGGCGATTCGTGGTCGACGAGCTGGCCGGACGGACCATGGTCACGGTGGCCGACCGCGTGCCACCACGGCAGTCGGTGCCGTTCACGCAGCTCGACGTGCGCGACCACGCGGCGCTGCGGGCCGCCCTCGCCGGACAGGAGGCGGTGATCCACCTCGCCGCCATCGACGACGGCAACCCCTTCTCCGACCACGACTACTTCGAGACCAATGTCCAGGGCACCTGGAACGTGCTCGACGCCGCGGAGTCGGCCGGGGTGCACCTGGTGGTGATCGCGTCGAGCGTCGCGAGCCTCGGCCTCGGTCCCGACCGACCGCCGGAGTACCTGCCGGTCGACGAGGCCCACCCGCAACGGCCGACCGCCACCTACGCGCTCACCAAGCAGGTGGTCGAGACGGTGGCGCGCAGCTTCGCCGCGCGCGGGCGCGTGCGCGTGCTCTGCCTGCGCCCGACGCTCATCGTGCGACCCGAGCGCGAGGCCGCGATCCTCGCCCAGCTCGACCTCGACGATCCACACGCCCCGCCACCGCCGGGCGCGTGCGGGCGCGGCGGGATCGAGCCCTACGGCGCGCTGGCCCCGACCCGCACCTACGTGCGGTCGGCCGACGCCGCGCGCGCCTTCCGGCTCGCGCTCGACTACGATCGCGCGCCATTCGACGTGATCCAGCTGAGCGCGCGCGACTCGATCGGCCACGACGACACGCTGGCCCGTCTCGCCCACGCCCACGGTGCGTTACCCCGCGTCGACAACCCACTGCGCTGGCGCCGTGACCCGACCGCCAGCGTGCTCGACGCGAGTCGCGCACGAGAGCGCCTCGGATGGGAGCCGACCGGCGACTGGCGCGACGTCGAGGCGGCGCATCGCGAGGCGTGACGAGCCGAGAATCGAGACCGAGCGGGCCCCGTGCCGGGGCCGCCAGCCAACCTACCGCGGAGACGACCGTGACCAGCACCCGAATGACCGGCGGACAGGCAATCGTGCGCTCGATGCGCGCCCACGGTGTGGACACCGTGTTCGGCCTGCCAGGCGTCCAGCTCGACCACCTGTTCAATGCCCTGCACGACGAGGGCAACGCGATCCGGGTGCTGCAACCACGGCACGAGCAGGGGGCGGGCTACATGGCCCTCGGCTATGCCCAGTCGACCGGGCGCCCCGGCGTCTACGCGGTGGTGCCGGGGCCGGGGTTGCTCAACACCACCGCGGCGCTCGCCACCGCCTACGCCTGCCATGCGCCGGTGCTCGCGCTCACCGGCCAGATCGCGGCCGCGGCGATCGATCAGGGCTACGGTCTGCTGCACGAGATCCCGGACCAGCTGGGGCTGATCCGTCGGCTCACGAAATGGGCGGCGCGCATCGATCATCCGAGCGCCGCGCCACGCCTGGTCGGCGAGGCGTTCGCGGCGATGCTGGGTGGCGTGCGCGGGCCGGTCGAGGTCGAGATGGCGATGGACACCCTCGGCGTCGAGGCGCCGGTGACGCTCCTCGACCCGCAGGCCCCGCCGCCCCCGCCGGAGCCCGACCCGGAGGCGATCGTCCGCGCCGCGAAGCTCCTGGCGGCGGCCGAGCGCCCGCTCATCGTGTGCGGGGGTGGCGCGGTCGATGCCGCCGACGAGCTGCTGCGGGTGGCGGAGATGCTGCAGGCGCCGGTGGTCGCCCATCGTCTGGGCCGCGGGGTGGTGAGCGACCGCCACTACCTCTCGCACACCCAGCCCGTCGGCCACCGTCTGTGGGCCGACGCCGACGCGGTGCTCGCGGTCGGCACCCGGTTGCAGCAACACCGCATGACCTGGGGCACCGACGCCAACCTGCAGATCGTGCGCATCGACCTCGAGCCGACGCAGATGTACCGGCTCGGACGTCCCGCGGTCGGCATCGTCGCCGATGCCGCGCCGGCGCTGGCGGCGCTCGCCGATGCGCTCGAGACCGTCAACCGCAAGCGTCCGTCGCGCAAGGACGAGCTGGAGGGTCTGAAGGCGGCGGTGATGGCGGATCTGGCGAGCCGGCTCGGGCCCCAGTGCGCGTTCATCGACGCGTTGCGCGCTGCACTCCCGGAGGACGGCTTCTTCGTCGACGAGCTGACCCAGGTCGGCTACGTCGCGCGCTCGGTGTTCCCCGTCTACCGGCCACGGAGCTACGTCTCCACCGGCTACCAGGGCACGCTCGGAGCCGGGTTCGCCACCGCGCTCGGGGTGAAGGTCGCCAATCCGGACCGCGCGGTGCTCTCGATCAGCGGCGACGGCGGCTTCATGTTCAACGTCCAGGAGCTGGCGAGCGCGGTCCAGCACGGCATCGACGTGGTGGCGGTGGTGTTCGACGACGGCGCCTACGGCAATGTCCGGCGGATGCAGGAGGACCTCTACGGAGGCCGCGTCATCGCCTCTGACCTGCGCAACCCGGACTTCGTGAAGCTGGCGGAGAGCTTCGGGGCGCACGGCACCCGAGTGGAGACGCCAGCCGCGCTGCGCACGGCGGTCGAGCGCGCACTCGCGCGCCCCGGCACGACGTTGATTCACGTCCCGGTCGGCAAGCTGCCCGACCCGTGGGGGGTCAGCCAGCCGATGTCGCGCGCACGTCCGTGACCGGCCGGTCCGATCGACCGCGCACGGTCCGGGCGCGGTGAGCGAGGACCAGGCGAGCGCCGAGCGCGCGGCGCGGCTGCGCGGCATCGGCTGGATGGTGACGACCGGCGTGTTGTTCGTCGGCGTGACCGGCGTCGTGCGCTATCTCGGGACCGACATGAGCGCGGTGCAGGCGGCGTTCCTGCGCTACCTGTTCGGGACCCTGATGATGCTGCCGCTGCTGGCCAGGGTCTGGCGCACCGAGCGCGGCCCACGGCGGCTCGGCCTGCACGCGCTGCGCGGCAGCGTGCACGCGGTCGGGGTCATGCTCTGGTTCTTCGCCATGGCGCGGATCCCGATCGCCGACGTCACCGCGATCGGGTTCACCACCCCGGTGTTCACCACCATCGGCGCGGTGCTCTTCCTGCGCGAGCGGTTCAGCCCGCGCCATGCCGTCGCGGTGGCGGTGGCATTTGCCGGGACGGTGGTGGTGCTGCGCCCGGGGCTCCAGGCGATCGAGGCCGGCGCGCTGGCCCAGCTCGCCGCCGCACCGCTGTTCGCCTGCTCGTTCCTGGTCGCCAAGAAATTGACCGAGACCGAGTCCGGGGTCGCCATCGTCGCCTGGCTGTCGGTGTTCGTGACCCTCGCGCTGGCGCCGTTCGCGCTCGCCGACTGGCGAACGCCGACGCCGTGGGAGCTACTGTGGCTGCTGGTCACCGCGGGGCTCGCCACCGCCGGTCACTACACCCTCACCCACGCACTGCGGGCCTGCCCGATCACGGTCCTGCAGCCGTTCACCTTCCTGCAACTCGTGTGGGCCACCGCGCTCGGGTTTCTGGCCTTCGCCGAGGTACCGGACCCGTGGACCCTGGCCGGCGGCGCGCTGATCGTGGCTGCCGCGACCTACATCGTGCGCAGTGAAGCCCGACGGGGTATCGGCCGATAGGACCATCTCGACGCCGCGCGCGCCGGCACCGCCCCGCGCCGTGAGCCTGCGACGGGCTTGGCAATTGTCGGCCTCACCGCCCGTCGGGCGCTGCGGGCCGGCGGCGAAGCACTGGTAGAATCGCGGCATTCCCGCCGCCAGGACGAGAATCACGATGCTCGGCGCCCCCTCCCCCATCGTGCAGCGCATCCGCAAGCTGCAGTCGCATCTCGAACGGGAGAATCCGGTTCTCCTCGACGTGGTCAAGAGCTTCCGCCAACTCGACCGCGTCGCCTATCACCTCGGCATGCTCGACCGCGACGACTCGTTCGCCACCAAGGTGCCCTGGTGGCCGATGGTGTCGGTGCTCGGCACCTTCTCCTCCGGCAAGTCGACGTTCCTCAACGGCTATCTCGGCGAGAAGCTGCAGAAGACCGGGAATCAGGCGGTGGACGACAAGTTCACCGTCATCTGCTTCGGCAGCGACGACAACGCCCGCGTCCTGCCCGGTCGCGCGCTCGACGCCGATCCGCGCTTCCCGTTCTACCAGATGAGCCAGGCGATCGAGGAGGTGGCGCCCGGCGAGGGCGAGCGCATCGACACCTATCTGCAGCTCAAGACCTGCCGCAGCGAGACGCTCCGCGGCAAGATCTTCATCGACTCGCCCGGCTTCGACGCCGACGAGCAGCGCAACTCCACGCTGCGGATCACCGACCGCATCATCGACCTGTCGGACCTGGTGCTGGTGTTCTTCGACGCCCGCCACCCCGAGCCCGGCGCGATGCAGGACACGCTCGACCACCTGGTCGCGCGCACCATCGCCCGCCACGACTCGAACAAGTTCCTCTACATCCTCAATCAGATCGACAACGCGGCGCGCGAGGACAATCCCGAGGAGGTCTTCGCCGCGTGGCAGCGCGCGCTGTCACAGAAGGGTCTGACGGCGGGCCGCTTCTACGCCCTCTACAACCCCGGCGCGGCCATCCCGATCGAGGATCCCAAGCTCCGTGAGCGCTTCCGCGACAAGCGCGACTCGGACATGGCGGCAATCGACGCCCGCATCCAGCAGGTCGAGGTGGAGCGCGCGTATCGCATCATCGGGCTGCTCGAGAAGACCGCGAAGACGATCCAGGACCGGGTGGTCCCGGCGTTGCGTGATGCCAAGCGCCGCTGGCGGCGGCGGGTCGCCTGGCTCGACGCCGGCGCGCTCGGGCTCGCGGTCGCCGCCTTCCTCGGCTGGAGCATCGGCGCCGGGCGCTGGACCGGCCTCTCGCTCGATCTGCCGCTGATCGGATGGCTCGCGGAGCGGCCGCTGTGGGCAGGAGTCGCGCTCGCGGCGGTGCTCGCGCTCGCGCTCTGGGTGCACTATTCCGCGCGCCGCATCGCCGCCCGGACCGTCGAGGCGAGCCTGCGCCGCGACGCCTCCCTCGACGAGCTGCGCGATGCGGTGGTGCGCGCCTTCCGCAAGAACGTTCGCCCGTGGCGCTTCGCCTTCACCGCCGAGCCGGCGGGCTGGGGCGGCGGCGCGCGACGTCGGATCGCCCGAGTGTTGCAGGAGGCGGACCGCTACGTGCAGACGCTGAACAGCCGCTTCGCCGACCCGTCCGGTGCGGCGGGGCGCTCGCGCCGCGGTCAGCCGGGAGCCCTCGCCAACGCGGTGGCGGCGGCACCAGCGCCGGCGCAGGCGACGTCGGGCGTGCCGTCGCCGCCGGTCGACTACTCGGCGGGCGAGGCCCTTGCGCCACCGCGGCGCGCCGCCGGCGGCGAGGCCTGAGCGCCGTCGCGGCCGCCGCTCGAGCCATTGCCCGCAGCGGCCCGGGCGGGCGCCGACGCCCACCGATTCGCCCCACGACACCGTGGGGCGAGCATTCCCCGTCGCTTGGCTCTATAATTCCGCCCGCATGCCCTGTTCCGGGCGCTCGTACTTTCAAATACTTCGAGCAGCATCTTCCATGAATTTCGAGCAAGCACGCTTCAACATGGTCGAGCAACAGATCCGCCCGTGGGACGTGTTGGATCAAACCGTACTCGACCTCATGCGCAATGTGGCCCGCGAGCGGTTCGTCCCCGAGCCGTTGCAGCGCCTGGCGTATGCGGACACCGAGATTCCGTTGGGCGATGGCGAGCTGATGATGCCACCGCGCGTGGAGGCCCGACTCCTGCAGTCGCTGCAGATCACCGCCGGCGACCGCGCGCTCGAGATCGGAACCGGCAGCGGCTTCGTCACCGCACTGCTCGCACGCCTCGCGCGGCACGTGACCAGCATCGAGATCTCGGAGCCGCTGCACGCGCGGGCCCGCGAGGTGCTGGCCGCCGAGGGGGTGGTCAACGTCTCGTTGGAGCACGGAGACGGGCTCCGTGGCTGGTTGCAGGGCGCGCCGTACGACGTGATCGCGGTCACCGGCTCGGTGCCGGTCCTCGAGCCCGACATGCAGCGCCAGCTCCGGCTCGGCGGGCGCATGTTCGTGATCGTCGGCGACGCACCCACCATGGAGGCGCGGCTCATCACGCGCACGGGGGAGGACGAGTGGAGCACCGAGAGCCTGTTCGAGACCGTGGTCGCCCCGCTGCGCGGTGCGGCGCGACCGCAGCGGTTCGTGCTGTGAGCCGCCCACGCCTCGCGCACGGCCGAGTGGCGGCGGCAGTGGTCGCGCTCGGCCTGGCGGCGCCGGTCGCGGCGGTCGACCTCGGCGAGGTGTACGACCTCGCGCTGCAGAACGATCCCACCTATCTCGCGGTCGGTGCGGGCAATCGCGCAGCCCAGGAGCTCCGCCCCCAGGCGCGCGCGGCACTGCTGCCGACGATCCAGTTCAGCGGCAGCACGAGCGGCGTGGAGAGCGAGCGGCGGCGCCCGGTGCGGGGGACCATTCGCCCGAGCTTCAACACCAACTCGATGGAGCTGTCGATCGCGCAGCCCATCTACCGCAAGGATCTGTGGATCGCCCTCGGGCAGGCCAACGACCTCATTCGCCGCTCCGACATCGGGCTCGCCAGTGCTCGGCAGAGCCTCATGCTGCGGGTGGCCTCGCGCTACTTCGCGGTCCTGCAGGCCATCGACGAGCTGTCCTTCGCCCGGGCCACGCTGGAGGCGTTCCAGCAGCAGCTCACCCAGAGCCAGCAGCGCTTCGAGGTCGGGCTCATCGCGATCACCGACGTCGAGGAGGCGCAGGCCGGCTACGACCGGGCGCGCGCCGACGTGATCCTCGCCGAGAACCAGCTCGACACCGCGCGCGAGGCACTGCGCGAGGTCACCGGCGAGTACCACGAGACGCTGGCGCCGCTCGGCACCGCGATGCCGCTGGTCACCCCGGATCCGCCGGACATCGAGGCCTGGACCCGAACCGCGTTGGCGCAGAATCTCGCGCTGGCCGCGGCCCAGGTGTCGACCGAGGTGGCGCGTGACGAGATCCGGCGCCGTGAGGCCGGGCACTTGCCGACGCTCGACCTCGTCGCCTCGCACCAGCGCAACATCACCAACAGCCCGATCAACCTCGCACCGAGCGACCTCTGGACCAGCAGCATCGGGCTCCAGCTCAACGTGCCCATCTACCAGGGCGGAGCGGTGCTGTCGCGGACGCGCGAGAGCCGCCACCTGCATCGACAGACCCTGGACGAGCTCGAGCTCGCGCGTCGCGCCGCTCAACGCCAGACCCGCCAGGCCTACCTCGGCGTCGAGTCGGGGATCTCCCGGGTGCAGGCGCTGGAGCAGGCGGTGCGCTCGGCGCAGTCCGCCAAGGACGCCATCGAGGCCGGCTTCCAGGTCGGCACCCGGACCACCGTCGACGTGCTCGACGCCGAGCGCGCGGTGTTCGGCGCGCGGCGTGATCTCGCGGTGGCGCGCTACGGCTACATCGTCGACATCCTGAGCCTCAAGCAGGCCGCCGGTACGCTGTCCGAGGAGGACATCGAGCTGGTCAACACCTGGCTCGAGCGCTGAGGAGGGCCTGCACGTCCAGGCGTGCAGGCGGTTGGGCGTCCGGGCGCGGTCCGCCCGAGCGTCTGAAGGCAAGACGGAATCCATGGCGGGCGTGCGAGCGCGACTCCTCGGGCTCGCCCTGAGGCATACGGTCAAACGGCGGCTCGAACGGCTGCCACCGCTCGATCTCGCCGCGGTCCGCGCATCGCGTCGACGCCTCGACGCGATGGCCGCGAGGATGGCGCCCCCCGAGGCGACGGTCGAGGCCTTCGACGCCGACGGCGTGGGCGGCCTGGTGCTCACACCGCCGAACGCGGAGCCCGGGCGCGCGGTGCTCCACCTGCACGGCGGTGGCTATGTGGTCGGCAGCCCGCAGGTCTACCGGGATCTGGCGGCGCGTCTCGGCCGCGCCGCGGCTGCTGCCGTCTACCTCCCGGACTATCGGCTGGCGCCGGAGCATCGCTTCCCGGCCGCGCTCGATGACGCCCGGCGAACCTGGCACTGGCTGCTCCGGCGCGTTGCCGCAGCGCGGTCGGTCGCCGTCAGCGGGGACTCCGCCGGCGGCGGCCTCGCGCTCGCATTGCAGCTCTCGTTACGCGACCGGGACGAGCCCTTGCCCGGCGCCGGTGTGCTGATGTCGCCGTGGACCGACCTGACCGGTAGCGGCGCGTCGGTGGTCGAGAATGCGCGGCGCGACTGCCTGCTGGTGGCCGAGCGCATGCCCGAGGTGGTCACGCTCTACCTCGGTGACCACGATCGTCGCGATCCACTGGCCTCGCCGCTGCTCGCCGACCTCGGCCGGCTCCCGCCGCAGCTCGTCCATGCGTCGCGCGACGAGATCCTGCGCGACGATGCCACCCGGCTCGCGGCGCGGGCACGCGCGGCCGGGACCAGTGTCGAGCTCACCCTGCACGGCGGGCTTCCTCACGCATTCCACCTCTTCGCGCCGCTCATTCCCGAGGCGCGCACCGCGATCGAGGCCCTCGGCGCCTTCGCTCGCCGACACACGCGATGAGCCGCGACCGCGCGGCCGGAGTCGACCCATGCAACTCTCCAAGCTCGGACTGAAGCTCACCGCCGGCGCCGGCATCGTGCGCCTGATGGACGACCTCGGCGAGGCCGCGGCCGGGCGCCCCGACATGGCGATGCTCGGTGGCGGCAATCCGGGACGCATCCCGGAGGTCGAGTCCCGACTCCGCGCGCGGATGCAGCGCATCCTCGCCGACGGTGACACGTTCGAGCGCCTGATCGGCGCCTACGACTCCCCCCAGGGCCCGGCCGACTTCGTGCGGGCGGTGGCGTCACTACTGCGGCGCGAGCTCGGCTGGCCGGTGCATCCGGAGAACATCGCGGTCACCAACGGCAGCCAGAGCGCGTCGTTCATGCTGTTCAATCTCCTCGGCGGTGAGGCGCTCGACGGCACGCACCGCCGCATCTTCTTGCCGCTGACCCCGGAGTACGTGGGCTACGCCGACCAGGGCGTGACCGACGGCCTGTTCGTCTCGCGACGCCCCGAGATCGAGCTGCTCGACGACCGGTTGTTCAAGTACCGCGTCGACCTCCGCGGCCTGGAGATGCCGGAAGACGTCGCCGCAGTCTGCGTCTCGCGCCCGACCAATCCGACCGGCAACGTCCTCACCGACGACGAGGTCGCGGCGCTCGCGGAGCTGGCGGCGAGCCGCGACGTGCCACTGATCATCGACAGCGCCTACGGCCTTCCCTTCCCCGGCATCGTCTTTCGCGACGCGACGCCGCACTGGAACGAGCGCACCGTGGTCTGCATGAGTCTGTCGAAGATCGGCCTGCCGGGGGTGCGCACCGGCATCGTGGTCGCAGCACCGGAGATGGTGCGAGCCCTGGTGGGGATGAACGCGATCGTGAACCTCACCACCGGTGGGTTCGGCCCGGCGCTCGCGCTGGACATGATCCGCGACGGCGAGATCCTCCGACTCGCCCGCGACGTGGTGCGCCCGTTCTACCAGGGGCGGGCGGAGATGGCAGTCGACCTGCTGCGGCACGAGCTCGACGGCCTCGACTTCTGGATCCACCGCCCGGAGGGGGCGATCTTCCTGTGGGCGTGGTTCCGCGACCTGCCGATCACGAGCGACACGCTGTATCGCCGGCTCAAGGATCGCGGGGTGCTGGTGCTGTCCGGCCACCACTTCTTTCCGGGGCTCGAGGGTGCCTGGCGCCACCGTGACGAGTGCGTGCGGATCAACTGCTCGCAGAGCACGGAGATGGTCCAGCGCGGGCTGCGCGTGCTGTGCGAGGAGGTGCGCCGGGCCTACGGCGAGGGATGAGGCCGGGGCGCACCGGGGCGGTGTCGGGGCGGGGCATCGTCCCCGCCCGGGTGGGGAATGGGGGAAGTCGTGGGGACGCGAGTGCGATGGGGACGGGCACGCGCCTTGCGCGAGCCTGTCCCGGGGGCTCAGCCCGCCTTCGCCCGTCCCTGGTTCGCCACCGCCTGCATCGCGGCGGCGACGCGCTCGGGATCACCGAGGTACTCGCGACGAATCGGGCGCAGCTCCGCGTCGAGCTCGTAGACCAGCGGGATGCCGGTGGGAATGTTCAGCGAGACGATGTCCTCCTCGGACACGTCGTCGAGGTACTTGACCAGCGCCCGCAGCGAGTTGCCGTGGGCGGCGATCAGCACCCGCTGCCCGGCGCGCACCGCCGGCGCGATGGTCTCGTGCCAGTAGGGCAGGAAGCGCGCCACGGTGTCCTTCAGGCACTCGGTGCGCGGCAGGTCCGACGATGCGAGGCCGGCGTAGCGGCGATCGTTGCGGGGATGGCGTGGATCGTCGTCGGCCAGGGGCGGTGGCGGCGTGTCGTAGCTCCGGCGCCAGACGAGGACTTGCTTCTCGCCGTACTCGGCCGCGGTCTCGGCCTTGTTGAGCCCCTGCAGGTTCCCGTAGTGGCGCTCGTTCAGCCGCCAGCAGCGATGGACCGGAATCCACATCAGATCCATCTCGTCGAGCGCGATCCACAGCGTGCGGATGGCGCGCTTGAGCACCGAGGTGTAGGCGACGTCGAAGGTGAGCCCGGCCGCGAGCATGTCGCGCCCGGCGCGCCGCGCCTCCTCCAGCCCGGTGGTCGAGAGGTCGACGTCGGTCCAGCCGGTGAAGCGGTTCTCGCGGTTCCAGTCGCTCTCGCCATGGCGCAGCAGGACGAGCTTGTGCATCGGGTCGACCTCTCGTAGCCATCTCTCGCAGGGTCGCGAGTATAGCAGCGCGACCCGCCGCGGCTCGCTGTCGGGCCGCCCGGCGCGGCGCTCAGCCGTCCAGCAGCCGCGGTCCGCCGAGCCCGTAGCCCTGCGCGAAGTCGATTCCGAGCTCGCGCACGCGCTCGAGGATTCGGGCATCCTCCACGAACTCGGCGATGGTCGCCTTCCCCATCACCCGCGCGATGTCGGTGATCGAGCGGACCATCGCGAGATCGATCGGGTCGTCGGCGATATCTCGTACGAACAGCCCGTCGATCTTCAGGAAGTCCACCGGCAGCAGCTTCAGGTAGGCGAACGAGGAGAGGCCGCTGCCGAAGTCGTCGAGCGCGAAGCGGCAGCCCCACTCGCGCAGCGCGCGCATGAATCGATTCGCGCCGGCGAGATCCGAGATCGCCGCGGTCTCCGTGACCTCGAAGCAGAGCTTCTCGGGGGGGAAGGCGGTGTCGTCGAGCAGACCGATCACGAAGGAGAGGAAGTCGTCGTCGGCCAGCGACTGACCCGACAGGTTGATGGTGCAGAACTCGAGCGGGTCGACCCAGTCCGGGCGGGCCGCGAGCCATTCCAGCGCATTCGCCACCACCCAGCGGTCGAGCCGCACCGCGATGTTGTAGCGCTCCGCCGCCGGCAGGAACGCGCCCGGGGGGATCAACCGGCCCTGGTCGTCGGACATCCGCAGCAGGAGCTCCAGCCAGCGCGGACGAGCCCCCGGCTCGGGGGCGCCGATGTGGGCGTCGTCGGTGGCATGGATCGGCTGCCAGGCGAGGCGAAACCGCTGCTCCTGGAGGGCGCGGCCGATGCGGGTGACCCACTTCATCTCGCCGTGACGACGGGCGAGCTCGACGTCGTCCGGTCGGTAGAGATGGATTCGGTTGCGCCCCTGGTCCTTGGCCACGTAGCAGGCGCCGTCGGCGGCGCGCAGCACCTGGGCGACGCTCTCGGACTCCTGGGCGATCGGCACCAGCCCGATGCTCGCGCCGATGCTGAAGGTCCGCTCCTTCCAGGTGAACCGGAACTCCTCGATCGCCTCGAGCAGCGTTCGCGCGACCCGCATGGCCTGCTCGAGCGAGCAGTGCTCGATCAGGACCGCGAACTCGTCGCCCCCCATCCGCGCCAGCGTGTCGCGTCGGCGGATGCGCGCGGGGAGGACGTTGCCGAGCTGACGCAGCAACGCGTCGCCGGCGACATGGCCACAGGTGTCGTTGATGATCTTGAACTGGTCGAGGTCGAAGTAGCACAGCGCGTGCTCGGTGCCGTCGCGGCGCGCGGTCTCGATGACCCGCGCCAGGCGGTTCTCGAGCTCGCGCCGGTTGATGAGACCGGTCAGCGAGTCGTGACTCGCCTGGTACGAGAGCTCCTCCGAGAGGGCCCGCGCCTCGGTGACGTCGCGGCACACCAGCCGCAGCTCGCCGGCGCCGGACGCGCCGGCTGCCAGCCGCGCGCGCTGCTGCACCCAGAGCCACTGCCCGTCGCGGCGGCGGATGCGAAACTCCAGCGCGCTCGACACCACCTGGTGCCGAAAGGCATCGGCGAGCTGGCGCGACACCTGAGCGCGGTCGTCGTCGTGGACGAGCCCGACGAACGGGCGACCCACGAGATCGCGCTTGCTGGTGCGCAGGTAGTCGGCGCCGAACTCGTTGACCGAGCCGATCACGCCCTCGTCGTCGACGGTGAAGTAGATGTCCGGCGAGCTGTCGTAGAGCCCCTGGTATCGCTCCTCGCTGATCCGAAGCGCCTGCTCGGCGCGGTGGCGCTCGGTGACGTCGGTCACCGCCAGCACGCGGGCGCCGGCCTCGCGCAGCGACACGCAACGCACCTCGACCCAGCGCTCGCTGTCGGCCGCGGCGATGCGGCGCTCGAACTGGCTCGCGAAACCGGCCTCGCCGCCGAGCAGATCGGCGACCGCGCGCCCCACCACCGCCTCCTCGCCTCCGAACAGACGCGCGAGCTCCTGGTTCGCGTAACGCACCACGAGCGCGTCGTCGACGTAGGCGAGCCCCACCGGTACCTGGCGCACGAGCTGCTCGAGGTGCTGCTCGGTCGAGCGCAGGGTCTCCTCGAGGAAGTCGCGGACCGCGCGCTCGATCTGGTGCAGGAGCTCACGCGGATCGCCGCCCTTCTCGACGAAGGCGAAGGCACCGAGGTTGAGGCTCGTCTTCGCCGCCTGCAGGGATGCGTAGCCGGTATGCACGATGGCGCGAATCGGGGGCCGGCGCTCGGCCAACGCCTCCAGCACCTGGAGCCCGCAGCGGTCGGGAAGCCGGAGATCGAGCACCACCGCTGCCACCGACTCGCGCGCGATGTGCCCGAGCGCAGTCGCCGCGTCGTCGGCCAGCAGCACGTCGTGACCGGCCCGCTCGAGCAGCGCACGCAGGGTGTCGCGCTCGGCCGGTGAGTCCTCGACCAGCACCACCTTGGCGCGCGCGGAGCCCTCACGCGCACCGGCGCCGACCATCGGAGGCGCCCCCTCCGCCATCAGGACGACTCGGTCTCGGCCGCGGCCTCGCGGCGGGCGCAGGCCCCGCGGGGCAGGCGGATTCGGACCTCGGCGCCGTCGGCGGTACGCAGGTCGATGCGCCCCTGGTGGCGCTCGACGATCTGGCGGCAGATCGCGAGCCCGAGCCCGGTCCCGTGGCCCTTGGTGGTGAACAGCGGCTCGAACGCGAGCCCCTCACGGTCGACGGCGAAGCCCGGCCCCTCGTCGCGCAGCACGATCTCGGCCTCGGCCCCGCGCTGGCGCGCCACCACCACCACCCGTCCACCCGGCGGCATCGCGTCGAGCGCGTTGCGCATCAGATTCTCGAACACCCGTCCCAGCTCCACCGGATCGCCTTCCACCTCGAACCGGTCCGGCTCGAGGTCGAGCTCGAGCGACGGCGGCTCGGCATCGGTGCCCGCCCCACGGGTCCGCTCCCAGCTCTGCCGGAGCAGGTCGCCCAGCTCGAGGATGCGCTTGCGCACGGGACGATCCTGCGCGAGCTCGGCCAGGTCGTCCACGATCTGCACCGACGCCGCCACCCGGTCCTCGATCACGGCGAGGTGTCGCGCCGTGGCGGCACCGTCGGCAAGGTCCTCACGCAGCAGTAGCAAGGCGTTGCGCATGGTCGAGAGTGGACCACGCAGATCGTGCCCGATTCCCGCCGCGACCTGCCCCACGGTGGCGAGGCGGGTCTTGCGCACCAACGCATCGCGCGCGCGGTCGAGCTCCTCGGCCACCCGCTCGCTCTCGCGCTCGCGCTGCTCGCTCAGCCTGCGCTCGGCGAGGAATTGCTCGGTCACGTCGCTCGACACGCCGCGAAAGCCCACCAGTCGACCCTGCGCGTCGAGCACCGGGCGAGCACTCTCGCGCAGGATGAGATGCCCACCGTCGGCGCGTACCCAGCCGAGCACCAGGTCGCGGCAACCCTCGCCGGCGCGCAAGGCGGCCACGTGATCGTGATGGCGTTGCTGCTCGTGGGGCTCGCCGGCGAGCGCGAGGATCTCGGCCCGCGGTCGCCCGAGCACCTCCTGGGGAGGGCGGCCGGCCACCAGCGCGAAGTTGTCCGACAGGTACGCGTAGCGGAGATCCGCGTCCAGCTCCCAATAGAGATCGGAGCTCGCGGCGGTGAAGTCGCGGAAGCGCGACTCGCTGGTGCGCAGCGCCCGCGTCACCGCCTGACGCGCCCGCGACCCGTGGAGCAGGAGCACGATGTAGGTGCCGAGCACCGCGATCACCGCGCCCGACCACGCCAGGACCTCGCCGTGCAGCTCGAGCAGGCTCGGCGGGCGCCCCACCAGCTCGCTCTCCGCCGGCAGGCGGGCGACGTCGAGGTCGAGCGCGCGCATCACCCGATAGTCGAACTGGTACGGATGCGGCCCCTCGCGTACCGGCGGCAGCGACTCCAAGGCGGCACCGTCGACGAGTCGCCCCGCCATCCGCCCGACCTCGCGCCCCTGGCCGAAACCGCTCTCCAGCCGTCCGCCGACCACACCGTGGCCAAGAGCGATGTCCCACGGGCTGTAGACCGGCACGCGCACCGCCGCGGCCATCCGTTGCGCAAGCTCCGGTAGCGTCAGGCGCTGCCCGGCGCGGTCCCAGGGCGTGCCGAGCAGGACCACGATGGCGTCGGCGGGGAGGTCCTGCGCTCGCGCGAGAAGGCGATCCGCGTCCTCCTCGTCCCAGAGCTCGAAGCGGAGATCCGGACGATAGTCGGCGACCAGCGGCTCGACGAGGTGGCGCTCGAGGAGCGCGGGCACCACGAACACCAGCCGTCGGGTGCCCGGACTCAGTCGCAGCGCGACGTCGAGCGTCGACCGCAGATCGATGGTGCGCACCAGACCGGTGAGCCGCGACGCCCCGGCGAAGCGCCCCATCACCGCCTCGTCGACCCCGCAGAAGACGATCGGCACGCCGGGGGCGAGCACCTCGCGATGATCGAGCATGAACTCGGTGGCCGCCGCGCCGCTGGTCACCACGACGTCGAAGCGCCGCTCGCGCAGCTTGACCTCCAGGAAGCGCCGCAGCCCGCGCGCGTACAGAGGACTGCGTTGGCGTGGCAGGTCGAGATAGTCGGTCCACACGTCGACCGGACGCTCGGTCTCGGCCAGCGCGGCGTCGATGCCGCGCATGACCGCCACCGTCCAGGGGTCCCGGTCATGACTCGAGTGCAGCACCAGCACGCGCGCCGGCTCCGCCGTGGCGCAGCCGAGCCCGACCCACGCGGCGAGGCCGACGAGGACCGACAGCGCGCGTGCCAGCAATGTCCTCGTCCGAGATTCGCTTCTCATCCGCCGCTCGCGGTGGTGCACCCGTCCCGAGGCTCGACGCCGACGGCACGCGCACGCCGCGACCTCCCCGCAGTCGAGCCAGGGCGCGGTTGCGGCCCGACGGAATCGCTGGCGTATACTGCCCGCCCGTCGTCACGACCGCCAGCATGAGCCACGACACCTGGTTCCACCGCCTGGTGCGCCGCGCGGTCCGCCCGCTCGTCGGCACCCCGGTCACCCCGAACCACCTCACCGCCGCCCGCCTCGCCACCGGCCTCGCCGCCGCCTGGTGGTTCACCGGCGGTGACGGCGCGCAGGCGTGGCCGGGCGCGGTCCTGTTCCTGGTGTCGATGGTGCTCGATCGGGCCGATGGCGAGCTCGCCCGCCAGAGTCGGCGTACCAGCCGCTTCGGCCACCTCTTCGACCTGACCACCGACGCCGCCTGCAACGCGCTCGCCATGATCGCGATCGGCTTCGGGTTGCGCCACGGCGGGCTCGGCACGCTCGCGCCCTGGCTCGGCCTGATCGCGGGCCTCGCGATTGCCTGGGTGCTGCTGGCGATGGTGCGCATGGAGCGCGCGCAGGGTCAGGGCAGCGCGACGATGAGCAGTTTCGCGGGTTTCGACCCCGATGATGCCCTGGTGATCGTGCCGCTGGCGATGGTGCTCGGCTTCGGCGACGCGCTGATCGTGGCGGCAGCCATCGGGGCGCCGCTGGCGGCGGTGGTGATCGGCGTGGAGCTCCGCCGACGTCGGGCCGGGCGCGGCTGACCCGCCCCCGGCGCGCGCGCTCAGGCGGCGGCGCGCGCGCGACGTAGCTGGCTCATCGACCACACCGTGTAGACCGCGGCGCCGACACCGGCGAGCACGAAGAACTGCGGCAACCAGCCCAGCCAGGTCACCGGTGCCAGGAGGTAGACCCCGTCCTCGAGCTCGAAGCCGCCGAACGCGGGATAGCCGACGCTGGAGCCGTCGGCCTGTGCGGCGTCGATGCCGAGGTTGAGCCCGACCGAGACCAGCGCACCGGCCGCCGCCAGCAGGCCCAGCGCCACCGCCCAGACGCCGAGTGGACCGTGCATCGCGATGCCGAGCGCGGCGAACAGCGCGGCGTAGCTCGCCCCGCCGCTCACGTAGTCGAAGTAGTACCCGAAGCGGCTGGTGCTGCCGGTCGCGCGCGCGAACTCACCGTCGAAGTGATCGAGGAATCGCCCGGCGACGAACAACCCCGCACCCCAGTCGACCAGCCACGGCTCGGCGGTGGCGATCAGCGCGGCGCCGCAGAGCGCCACCATCAGGCTGAGCGCGGTCAGGTCGTTCGCGCTCATCGGCGCGTCGGCGAGCCGCCCGACCACGATGCGGGCGAGGCGCTGATCCCAGGGCGTCATCGCCCACCGAGCCAGCCGAGGAGCCGCGTGAGGAGGCTCTGCTTGCGGGGCATCTCGACCGGAATCGGGTCGACCGGGAGGAACGGGCGCACCGCCTCGAACGCACTCTCCTCGGCCTCCTGACGAATCGCCTCGACCGAGAGCTCGAACTCGCGTTGGGCGTCGTCCATGACGCGTGTGAGCACCAGCTTGTTGTCGCGCTTGCAGGCCTCGAACAACTTGCCGATCTCGTAACGGATGCGCTGGGTCACGAGCTGGGAGCTCACCGCGGCGCTGGAGCGCTTGAGCACGTGGTAGATCTGCTGCTTGCCGTAGTAGGAGTGGAACGAGACGACCTCGATCAGCAAGTTGCGCGCCGCCAGCAGGAGCACGCCGTCGACGTGCCGCGCGAGATGGGTGTTGCCGACCGCCTCGAACAGGGTGTTGACGATGTGGATGAGGTCGTTGGTCGGGATGAACATGACCTCGCTGTCGACGATGAAGAACCCGTCGATGCTCTGCTCGACCTGCCGCATCTTCTCGCGGATCGCGTGCAACCGCTCGACCGCGCGCTCGACCTCGTGCATGAGGTGGGTGCCGATGATGGCGTTGAGCTCACGCGCGCGGTCGGAGGCGGTGAGGATCACCTCGTGGAGCTGGTGCAGCTCCTCGCGCGAGAACTCGCTGGCGGCGAACTCGCGGAGGTACCCGTTGGCGTTGCGGAGAGCCTCGTGGATCTGGTGCTGGAACTCGCGCAGCTTGGTCAGCTCGTCGTCGGACAACGGCCGCAGCCGGGCGGTGTTCCCGAAGCGCCGCTGCAACGCTGCCCCAGGCGAATGGTCGTTGACGAGGTCGTTGAACAGCTCGTATCCGCCGACCGCCTCGGCCAGCAGGTAGATCGCGCGGAGATCGCTGTTCTCGGGCACGTAACGGGTGCCGACGACGCCGCTGCGCTCGGCCTGCGGTGCGCCCGGCCCGCGCCCGTCGGACTCGCTCTCGACGAGTGCGATGGTGCGGTCGAACAGCTCCTGGGTGCTGTCGTGTAACCGCTGGACCTCGACACGATCACCACGTCGGACCCGCGCGATCTCCGCGAGGTCGAGGGTGTGATGTGGGCGGACTTCGGCTTCGACTGGGGTTTCCATGGACTTCAGTCGTGCGAGCACTCTGGCATCCGGGCGGTCGCCCGGGCCGTGGCGCAGAAGTGTAACGCCGTTGCCGCGACGGTGAGCCCGCGGCTCACATCGCTAGCGCCGCAATGCCTGCTCGACCAGCGCGAGCACCCGGTCGAGCGCCCCGCGGTTGGCCTCGACGAACCGCCGCGCGCCCTCGCCCAACCCGTGGCGGAGGTTGGCGTCGCCGAGGAGACGGCCGACCTCGCGTCCGAGCGCGGGCGCATCGTCGACGATGTGGACCAGCTCCTCGGCGCGGAGGCGGTCGAAGATCTCGGCGAAGTTGAAGACCACCGGCCCGGACAGGATGGGCAGGCCGAGCGCCGCCGGCTCGAGCGGGTTGTGGCCGCCGACGCCCACCAGGCTGCCGCCGACGAAGGCGACGTCGCTCGCCCGATACAGCACCGGCAACTCGCCCATGGTGTCCCCGACGAAGACATCGACTCCCTCACACGACGTCGGCGACTCGGTGCGCCGGGCGACCCGGAAGCCTCGTTGGCGGGCCAACGTGGCCACCGCGTCGAAACGCTCGGGATGGCGTGGCACGAGGACCAGCAAGGCGTCCGGCCGCTCGGCGCGAAGCAGGCGGTGCGCCTCGAGCACCTGCGACTCCTCGCCGTCGTGGGTGCTGGCCGCGATCCACACGCTGCGGTCCACCCCGAGCACCCGCCGCAACGCCTGCGCCGCCTCGCCCACACTAGCGGACGGACGCGCCTCGAACTTGAGGCTGCCGGTGACCAGAGTGCGGGCCGCCGGGGCGCCGAGGGCCACCAATCGCTCGGCGTCGGCCGACGCCTGGGCGGCCACCGCGTGGGCGCGTCTGAGCACCGCGCGAGCGAGCGGCGCGATGAGGCGGTAGCCGCGGGCCGAGCGCTCCGACATGCGCTGATTGACGAGCACCATCGGCACGCCCAGGCGCTCACAGGCGTGGGCGAGATTCGGCCACAGCTCGGTCTCCATCACCACCGCCACCCGCGGGCGCACGCGCCGCAGGAATCGCGCCTGCCATCGCGGAAGGTCGTAGGGGAGGAAGGCCACCACCACGTCGTCACCGAAGGCGCCGAGCGCGCGCTCGCGGCCCGTCGGTGTCATGGTGGTGACCACCAGCGGCTCGCGGGGATGGCGCTCGCGCAGCGCACGTACCAGCGGCACCGCGGCCTGGACCTCGCCGACCGAGACCGCGTGCACCCACACCGTGGCCGGCGCGCCGAGGCGGCGACGAAAGTAGCCGAACCGCTCCAGGAGGTGCCGCCGGTAGCCGGGGTTGGCGATTCCCCGCCACGCGAGCCGCGCCATCACCACCGGCATCGCGAGCGCCAGCAAGGTGGTGTAGGCCGCCCGCCAGACACGCTCGCCGGGGGGCGTCGCCGCGGCGGGCGCGTTCACCGCTCGGGGTGAATCGCGTCGAGGTAGCGGTGGACCCCGGCGCGTACGTCCAGGAACGGGCGGTCGTAGCCGGCGGCCCGAAGCTGGTCGAGGTCGGCCTCGGTGAAGCTCTGATAGCGCCCGTGCAGGGCATCGGGCATCGGCACGTACTCGATGGCACCCCGACCATGCCACTCGACCACCGCGCGGGCCAGCTCGTTGAAGGACTGCGAGCGCCCGGTGCCGACGTTGAAGACCCCGCTCGGCCGACCGGCCTCGAGGAACCACAGCACCACGGAGACCACGTCGTCGACGTGCACGAAATCGCGCCGCTGCTCGCCGTCACCGTAGCCGTCGCTCCCGGCGAACAGCCGGATGCGGCCGGCCTCGCGGAGCTGCCGATCGCCGTGCCAGGCGACGCTCGCCATGCGCCCCTTGTGCGCCTCGCGGGGACCGTAGACGTTGAAGTACCGGAGACCGACCACGGGGCTTCGCGCAACCGCCAGCGCGCGCCGCACGTGTTGGTCGAAGGCGAGCTTGGAGTAGCCGTACGCGTTCAGCGGCCGCTCGTGCTCGGGCGACTCGCGGTAGACCGGCCCGGCCCCGTACACCGCCGCGCTCGACGCGTAGACCAGGGGGATCCTGGCGCCGAGGCACCAGCCGAGAATCCGCCGCGAGTGCTCGTAGTTGTTGTGCATCAGGAAGCGGCCGTCGGTCTCCATGGTGTCGGAGCACGCGCCTTGATGGAGCACCGCGCGCACCCGCGGGAGTCGGCCACGGATTCCGGCCTCGATACGGGCAGCGAGGTCGTCGCGGTCCAGGTAATCGGCGATCACGCAGTCGGCGAGATTCGCCACCTTGGCCACGTCGGACAGATCGTCGACGACGCAGATGTCGGTCTCACCGCGCTGGTTGAGGGCACGCACGAGGTTGGAGCCGATGAACCCGGCACCGCCGGTGACGACGATCATCCCCCGGCCTCCGAGCCACCGGCGAGCGCGGCGATGGTCGCCGACGTCGAGCACCCCGCGCGGTAGGGCAGGATGGTCACGCGGCCGCCGTTGCGCCGCACGCAGCCGCCACCGGCGACGTCCTCCGGCCGGTAGTCCCCGCCCTTGACCAGCACCGCGGGTAGCACGCGGCAGATCAGCCGCTCCGGGGTGTCCTCGGCGAACGGCACCACCCAGTCGACGCAACCGAGCGCGGCGAGGACCTCCATGCGCTGGTCGATCGGATTCACCGGACGCCGCGGCCCCTTCAGCCGACGCACCGAGTCGTCGTCGTTGACCGCCACCACGAGGCGGTCGCCGAGTGCCCGAGCCGCCTCGAGGTACCCCACGTGCCCGGCGTGGAGGATGTCGAAGCAGCCATTGGTCATCACCACCGTCTCACCGGCCGCTCGGGCCGCCGCCACCGCGAGCACCAGTCGCTCCTCGTCGAGCACCCCGCCGTGATGCACCAGGGCGAGCGAGGCCGCGAGCTCGTCGCGCGACACCGTGGCCGCACCGAGCTTGCCGACCACGATGCCGGCCGCGGCATTGGCGAGCCGCGCCGCGTTGACCGGCGAGTCGCCGGCGGCGATCGCCGCCGCCAGCACCGCGATCACGGTGTCTCCGGCGCCGGTCACGTCGTAGACCTGGCGCGCCTCCTGCCCCAGATGCACCACCGCGCCGTCGCGCTCGACCAGGGTCATGCCGCGGTCACCACGGGTGACCAGCACCGCGTCGAGCGCGTGGGCGCGGGCGAGCGCCGCCGCCCGCTCGACCAGGATCGCGTCGTCGCCGCACACCCCCACCACCGCCTCGAACTCGTTCAGGTTGGGGGTGATGAGGGTCGCGCCGCGGTAGCGCCCGAAATCCAGCCCCTTGGGGTCGACCAGCACCGGCTTGCCGGCGGCCCTGGCGGCCTGGATCAGCGCCTGGACGTCCGACAGAGTGCCCTTGGCGTAGTCCGACACCACCACCACGTCGCACTCGTCGAGCGCGGCCGCGAAGCCCGCGCCGAGCCCGGCGTCGGCGAGCTGGGCCGGCTCCGGCTCACTGTCGAGCCGGATGAGCTGCTGGTGGCGGGAGAGCACGCGCCACTTGGTGATGGTTCCGGCACTCGGGTGACGCACGAGCCGGGGCTCGACCCCCCGCGCGACGAGCAGGCTCTCGACGCTCGCTCCCGCCTCGTCGTGACCGACCACGCCGACCAGGGCTGCGCGCGCTCCGACGGCGGCGACGTTCACCGCCACGTTGGCGGCACCGCCGGGGCGGTCCTCGCGCTCGCGGACCCGGACCACCGGCACCGGCGCCTCGGGAGACACCCGAGTGGTGTCGCCGTGCCAGTACCGGTCGAGCATCACGTCGCCGACGACGAGCACCCGAGCGCGTTCGAATGGGGGGAGGACGCGGATGTCCGGCGACATGGGGGGCGACGCAAGAGCGAGCGTGGGATACCGATGCTAGCACACGCACACGAACCACGCCGGACGCCGTGGCCGAGCGACGGCCGCGGCCGACGGTCGTCGGGGGCTCTCAGAGGGTGTGTCTGAAATGACGGCCGTCGCGAGAGGGGTGCTGAGGGTGAGTGGCAAGGCGTGGGGGTGCACGTCGCGCGGGAGCATGGCCGGGCCATGTGACCGGGCGATGGGGGCCCCACAACGCAGCCACGCGCACTCAGCGGACCTCGCAGCAGGTCGTCATCTCGGAGACACCCTCTCAGGTACCATCGCTCGCCACGACCGGACCGGAGCTCCGATGATCGCCAGACTCGTGCTCGCCCTCACCGCCCTCGTCGCCGGCGTCTGCGCCGCCGCGGCGCCGATCTGGACCGAGCAGGGCTTCGAGGCACGCTACGTCGTGATTGCGGCCGGACTGGCGATGGGGCGTTCCGAGGTCACCCTGACCGCGAATGGCGACGGCACCGTGGTCTACCAGTCCGACACTCGCCCGACCGGCATCGCCGCCCTCTTCGACGGCGCCCGACGGGTCGAGCGCTCCGAGCTGAGGTGGCTCGACGGCCGACCGGCGCCGATGCGCTATCGCTTCGAGCGCATCGGCGGCCGGCGTGACCGCCGCGAGCACGTCGAGTTCGACCGTGCGCTCGGCACCGCGCGCGGGCAGGACCGCTCGGGCACGTGGCAGGTGCAGTTTCCGGCCGCGGCGCAGGACCGTCTCAGCGTCCAGCTCGGGCTGATGCGCGATCTCGGTCGGCCCGGTGCCGACCTCGACTACCAGGTGGTGGACGGCGGACGCCTCAAGGGCTATCGATTCGAGCGCATCGGCACCGACCGCACTCGCTCGCCCTACGGCAAGCTCGACACGGTGGTGGTGCGCCGCGTGCGCGACGACGACACCCGCGAGACCACGATGTGGTGCGCGCCCTCGCTCGACTTCCTGCCGGTGCGCATCGAGCATCGCGAGCGCGACGGCCAGGTCATCGTGATGGAGTTGGAATCGGTGACCGGCATCGAGCTGGCGGCGAAGACGACGCGCTGAGGAGCACGCCACCACCTGTCGTCCACCTGTAGGGGCGGCCCGCCGCGGCCGCCCGCCGACGTCGTGGGTCGGAGCCGATGCGTCGGGGTAGTGGCCGCGGGGCAGATGATCGGTTTCCCGGGTTGCGCTGCGCTCCACTCGGGCTACGTGAGGGCTTTCTCCAGGGCCTCGAACGGCAGGGTCACGCACACGTGGCGGCTGCGGAAGTCGCGCACCGGCGCGAACAGGGCCAGCTCCGGCCACGGCGCGTCCTCGGGCGCGGCGGTCCCGGCGAGCATCGACCGCACCCACTCGCTCACCGCTGCCAGCTCGTCGCCGCTGCAGCCGGGCGCACGGCGACCGATCGCCGACGCCGCGGCCTCGCAGAGCAGGCATCCGCGCACGCGCTGCCCGACCTCGGCGACCGACGACCCGTCGCGCACCAGGTCGATCGTCACCCGATCCCCACACAGCGGATTGTCGACGGTGGCGCTGGCGGTCGCCCCCTCGAGTCGACCCTCCCCGTGCGCGGCCCGGGCGAGTGCCACGATCGCCTCGTGGTAGAGGCGGGTCTCGCCACCACCCCCGCCCTCGGTCGCGCCCATCACCGTTGCTCCGAGCCGCCGGCCAGCGCCGCGAGCTGATCCGGTGAGTCGACGTCGAGCAGCACCGCGTCGTCGTCCATCGCCACCTCGCAGACCACGTCGTCGTGCTCGCCGATGAGGTGTCGGGCACCGACGTCGCCGCGCAAGGTCTCCATCTCGGGGAAGAACCGACGCGCCCAGAGCACCGGGTTGCCTCGCTTGCCGCGCCAGGTGGGGACACAGATCGACCGGCCCTCGACCGGATCGAACGCGGCGATCAGCCGGTCGACCACTCGCGCGCTGACCCGCGGCATGTCGCCGAGCAACACCACGACCGCCTCGACGTCGTCGGGCAGCGCCGCGATGCCCGCCGCCAGCGAGGTGCTCAGGCCGTCGGCGTAGAGGGGATTGTGGACCAGGCCGACCTCGCGCCCACCGAGCGCGCGCCGCACCGCCTCGGGCTCGTGCCCGGTGACCACCCATACCCCATGGGTGGCGGCGGCGCGCGCCGCGTCGACCGCCCGCGCCACCATGGCCACACCGTCGACCTCCTGCACGAGCTTGTTGATCGCGCCCATCCGCCGCGACTGCCCGGCCGCGAGCACCAGCGCGGCGACGTGCGGGGCGCGGGCCGGTGCGCGCGCCTCGGGCTCCTTGCCGCTTCGCGGCTGTGGTCGCTCGGCGATCTCCTTCAGCAGTCCCCCCACCCCGAGCCGGGTCACGTCACGCGGTGTCACCGGCAAACCGGCCGCGAGCCGCTGCAGCACCTGGTCGAATCCATTGAACTTCGGCGAGCGCGCGCAGCCGGGAAGGCCCAACACCGGCGTGCCGTCGAGCCGCGCGAGCAGCAGCAGGTTGCCCGGATCCACCGGCATGCCGAAGTGCTCGATCGCGCCGCCCGCGGCCTCGATGCCCGCCGGTACCACGTCGCGGCGGTCGACGATCGCGGACGCGCCGGCCACCAGCACCATCTCCGCCCCCTGCGCACGCAGGGCGCGCACCGCGTCGGCCACCGCCGGCGCCTCGTGGTCGCATCGGATCTCGGCGAGCAGCACCCCCTCGAGCGACTCCACGCGCTGGCGCAGCACACGCGTGGTCTTGTCGAGCACCGACTCGCGGGTGTCCGGGAGACGCGTCTGCACCAGTGCGACCGCCATTCCCGCGCGCAGCGGCGCCACCCGCAACGCCGGCGCGGCGCCGAGCAGCGCGCACACCGCGTCCAGTGCCGCGCGCGGGGCGGCGAAGGGAATGATCTTCACCGTCGCCAGCATCTGCTTGCCACGCACCAGGCTCCACGCCGGAAGGGTGGCGACGGTGATCGACTCGTCGACGGCATTGGCGGCGTCGAGCCGCTCGGCGTCCACCACCAGCAGGCCGCTCGCCTGCGCGAACAGATTGGCGCGACCGGTGAAGGGTGCACCGACACTCGTACCCGCCCCGGCGAGGACGGCGGCAATCCGCTCCGCCGCCGCGTCCTCGTGGACGTCGTCGGCGTCGAGGCGAGCCGCGATCACTGTCTCGACCCCGGCATCGCGCAGCGCCGCGACGTCCTCGTTGCCGAGCACCCGCCCCTTGCCGAGACGCCGCCCGCCGACCTTGCGCGAATGGGCGAGGATGGCGCCGACGGCTTCCGCGACCGGGACGGGGCCGAAACGCATCTCAGCCCTCCGGCCGGCGCAGGGCCCGCACCGTCTCGGCCAGCACCGAGACCGCAATCTCCGCCGGCGAGCGCGCGCCGAGGTCGAGCCCGGCCGGGCCGTGCAGCCGGGCGCAGTCGGCGTCGTCGAAGCCGGCGTTGCGCAGCCGATCGAGGCGTGCGGCATGGGTGCGACGGCTGCCGAGACAGCCGATGTAGAACGCCTCGGAGCGCAGCGCGACGTGCAGCGCCGGATCGTCGAGCTTCGGATCGTGGGTGAGTGTGACCACCGCGGTGCGCGCGTCGGGCACCAGGCGCTCGAGCGCCTCGTCCGGCCAGTCTCCGTCGACCCGCACCCCGGGGAAGCGCTCGGCGGCGGCGAAGCCGCGGCGGGGGTCGATCACCGTCACCTCGTAGCCGGCCATCGCCGCCATCGGGGCCAGCGCCTGGGTGATGTGGACCGCGCCCACGATGAGCATGCGTAGCGGTGGATTGTGCGCCTGGACGAACCAGTCGCGACCATCGTGCTCGACCACGCCACTGCGGTCGCTCGCGAGCGCCTGGCGCACCGCCTCGAGCAGGTCCGCCGGCAACCCCGACGGCGGAGCACCCGGCTCGACCACCCACTCCGAGTGCCCGTCCAACGCGGTGACCAGCGCCACCGCGCGCTTCGCCGCGCGCGCCGCCAGGAGCGCGTCGAGGGTCTCGAGCTTCATCGTCCGAATCCCGCCGCGCTCGCGATCACGCCGGATCCTCCACACGCTCCACCAGCACCCGGACCTTGCCGCCGCAGGCAAGTCCGACCTCCCAGGCCTGCTCGTCGGAGACTCCGAACTCGAGCACCCGTGGCCGGCCGTCGCCGATCGCCTCCACCGCCTCGCGGATCACCGCGCCCTCGATGCAGCCACCGGAGACCGAGCCGAGGAACTTGCCCTCGCCGTCGACCAGGAGCTGGCTGCCAGGGGGCCGCGGCGACGAGCCCCAGGTGCTCACCACGGTGGCGAGCGCCACGCCTCGCCCCTCGCGCTTCCAGGCACGTGCGGTCGCCAGCACGTCCTCGACGTCACCGCTCAGCTCGCCCGATCCAGGTGTTGCGGGGTCAGCCATGGGGTCACTCCTTCCTCGCGCCTGGGCGTCGGCCGCGACAGCGCCTCGGTGAGCGCCTCGAGACTGTCCAGGCTGTGAACCGCCCGCATCTCGTCGACGTGGGGCAGCATCGCCCGCATGCCGAGGGCGCGGGGCTCGAACCGGTCGTAGCGTAACAGGGGGTTCAGCCACACCAGACGCCGGCAGGACTTGTGCAGACGCTCCATCTCGCGACCGAGCCCCTCGCCGGCGTCACGGTCGAGGCCATCGGTGATCAGCAGCACCACCGCCCCCTGCCCCAGCACCCGCCGCGACCAGTCGTGGTTGAAGGCGTGGAGCGCGGTGCCGATGCGGGTGCCGCCGCTCCAGTCCTCGACGCGCTCGGCAATCCGCCCCAGCGCGACGTCGACGTCGCGCTCGCGAAGCTGCCGGGTGACGTTGGTGAGCCGGGTGCCGAACAGGAACGAGTGCACTCGATCGCGGTCACTGGTGAGCGCGTGGGCGAAATGCAACAGCATCCTCGAGTAACGCGTCATCGAGCCGGAGATGTCGCACAGGATCACCAGTGCCGGCGGGCGCTCGCGACGCCGCGCGCGCACCAGCGGGATCACGCCAGGCCCGGCACGCAGCGCGCTACGCAGCGTCGCCCGCATGTCGATTCGGTTGCCGCGTCGGTGCGGCCGATAGCGCCGGGTGGCGACCGGCCGCAGGCCGAGTCGCATCCGCGCGATCGCCCGCCGTGCCTGCTCGATCTCCTCCGCGCTCATCTGCTCGAAGTCCTTGGTGCGCAGCACCTCCTGGCTCGACCAGGTGAGGGTGGCGTCGAGCTCCGGCTCCGGCGGCTGCTCCTCGCGGGGTTTCGGCCGCCGGCGCTTCTCGTGCAACGCCTCGCCCAGTCGCCGGCTCAGCTCGCGACCGGCAGGGCTGTCGGGGTAGCGGAACTCCGGCAGCACCAGGGACATCATGCGCTCGAGCCAGCGCGGGTTGCGCCAGAACACGTGGAACGCCTGGTCGAACAGCTCGCGCTGGGCGTGGCGGTTGACGAACACCGCGTGCAGGGTCCAGTAGAAGTCCTGCCGATTGGTGATACCGACCGCGCGCACCGCCTCCACCGCGTCGATCACCTTCCCGGGCCCGATCGGCAACCCGCACGCCCGCAGCACGCGCGCGAAATGCACCAGATTCTCCACCAGGCGCCCGCCCGGGAGGCGCACGTCGCGGGGAATCGGTGCGCCCGCCTCGCTCATCGCCCGGCTGCGCTCGCCTCGACCTCGGCCTTGATCTCGTCGAGGATGCGCGCCGCCTCGCTGCCGCGAATGCGCGCGATGTCGTCCTGGTATTTGAGTAGCGCGCCGAGCGTGTCGTCGAGCACGTCGGGCGAGAGTGCGACCGCGTCGAGCTGGGTCAGCGCCTGCGTCCAGTCGATGGTCTCGGCGATCCCCGGGAGCTTGAAGAGATCCATGTCGCGCAGCCGCTGCACGAAGGCGACGACCTGGCGACTCAGCGCCTCCGCCGCGCCGGGTGCCTTGATGCGCAGGATCTCGAGCTCGCGTTCCGCGCTCGGGTAGTCGACCCAGTAGTAGAAGCAGCGCCGCTTCAGCGCATCGTGGATCTCGCGGGTGCGGTTGGAGGTGATGACCACCACCGGCGGCTGCTCGGCGCGGACCACCCCGACCTCCGGAATCGTGATCTGGAAGTCCGACAGCACCTCGAGCAGGAACGCCTCGAACGGCTCGTCGGTGCGGTCGAGCTCGTCGATGAGCAGCACCGGTGCGCCGCCGTCGTGCGGGCGAAGCGCCTGCAGCAACGGGCGCTCGATCAGGAACTGCGGCGAGAACACGTCCGCGCCGAGCGATTCGCGCGACGCGCCCTCGCGACCCGCCTCGGCCAGACGGATCTCGATCATCTGGCGCGCGTAGTTCCACTCGTACACCGCCGAGGAGACGTCGAGCCCCTCGTAGCACTGCAGGCGGATGAGCCGACGACCGAGCGTCTGCGCCAGCACCTTCGCGATCTCGGTCTTGCCGACGCCCGCCTCGCCCTCCAGGAACAACGGCCGACCGAGCCGGAGCGAGAGGAACACCGCGGTGGCAAGGCTACGGTCGGCGACGTAGTCGCCGGCCGCGAGGAGCTCGTTGGTCTCGTCGACGTTTGCCGGAATCTGCATGGGCTCAGCGGTCTCGCTCGGGCGAATCGAAAACGGCGCGCGCCGCGAGCGGCGCGACGAGGCGATACGGCGCGATTCTACCCGCCACAGGTCAGCCCCGCGCCTGCGCTGGATCAGGCCCCTGCGGAGCGCACGCCGCGAGGCCTCCAACGCAGACCGGGGCGCAACGCGCCCCGGTCGATCGCGGTGGTCGGGGTGACCCGCGGCACTAGGCCGGCGGGTCGCGCCGCCCTCAGCCGGCTGCCGCCACCGCGCGCGCGGCCATCACTCCCACGAGGTGGGCGCGATACTCCGCGCTGGCGTGGATGTCGGTGTTGAGGTCGTCGGCGGCGACGGTGATCCCGTCGAGCGCCGCGGCGCTGAAGCTCTTGGCGAGCGCCGCCTCCATCGCCGGCACGCGGAACACGCTCGGTCCCGCGCCGGTCACCGCGACCCGCACCCCACCGCCGGTCCTCGCCACCATCACGCCGACCACGGCGTAGCGCGAGGCCGGGTTCGGGAACTTCACGTAGGCCGCCTTCTCGGGCACCGGGAAGCTCACCGCGGTGATGATCTCACCGTCCTCCAGCGCGGTGTCGAACATGCCGGTGAAGAAGTCGTCACCGGCGATCTCACGCTGGTTGGTGTGAACGGTGGCGCCGAGGCCGACCACCGCCGCGGGATAGTCGGCCGCCGGATCGGCGTTGGCGATCGAGCCACCGATGGTGCCGCGGTTGCGGACCTGCGGGTCGCCGATGCGCCCTGCCAGGTGCGCGAGCGCGGGGATGGCGGACCTGACCTCGGCGGAATCGGCGACGTCCGCATGGCGGGTCATCGCACCGATCACGATGCGGTTGCCCTCGCGCTTGATGCCGGCCAGCGCGCCGACGCCGGAAAGATCGATCAGGTCGGACGGCTGGGCCAGGCGCTGCTTCATCGTCGGCAGCAAGGTCATGCCACCGGCCATCAGCTTGCCGTCCTCGGCCTTGCCGAGCGCGGCCACCGCCTCGTCGACGCTGCTCACACGCCGGTAATTGAAGCTGTACATCGTCGTCAATCCTCCTCTGCGACCGCCCTCAGGCGGCCGCCGCACCCTTGGCGTCGCGAATGGCCTGCCACACACGCTGCGGCGTCGCGGGCATCTCGACGTGCTTGACTCCGAGCGCGGACAGCGCGTCCACCACCGCGTTCATCACCGCCGGCGGCGAGCCGATCGCCCCCACCTCGCCGCAACCCTTGACCCCGAGGTCGTTGTGCGGGCAGAGCGTGACGTGGGTGCTGACCGAGACCGGCGGCAGGTTGTCCGCGCGCGGCATGCAGTAGTCCATGTACGAGCCGGTGACGAGCTGACCCTGGGCGTCGTAGACGCAGCTCTCGAGCAACGCCTGGCCGACCCCCTGGGCGACGCCGCCGTGGACCTGCCCCTCGACGATCATCGGGTTGATGACCCGACCGACGTCGTCGGCGGCGGCGAAGTTCACCAGCGTGACCACCCCGGTGTCGGGATCGATCTCCACCTCCGCGACGTGACAGCCGGCGGGGAAGGTGAAGTTCTTCGGGTCGTAGAACGCCGTCTCGTCGAGACCGGGCTCGAGCTCGTCGAGCGGGTACTTGTGCGGCACGTAGGCCGCCAGCGCCACCTCGCCGAACGACATCGCACGGTCGGTGCCCTTGACCCGGAACTGCCCGTCGGCGAACTCCACGTCCGCCTCCGACGCCTCCAGGATGTGGGCCGCGGCCTTGCGCGCCTTCTCGATCACCTTGTTCATCGCCTTGACGATGGCGGTGCCACCGACGGCGAGCGACCGCGAGCCGTAGGTGCCCATGCCGAACAGCACCTTGTCGGTGTCACCGTGGACGATCTCGACGCTCTCGAACGGGATCCCGAAGGTGTCGGACACGAGCTGGGCGAAGGTGGTCTCGTGGCCCTGGCCGTGGCTGTGCGAGCCGGTGTAGACGCTGACCGAGCCGGTCGGGTGCACCCGCACCTGGGCCGCCTCGTAGAGCCCGGCGCGCGCACCCAGCGAGCCGACGACGTTGGACGGCGCGATGCCGCAGGCCTCGATGTAGGTCGAGATGCCGATGCCACGGTACCTGCCGCGCTTCGCCGCCTCCGCCCGGCGCGCCTCGAAGCCCTGGTAGTCGATCGCGGCGAGCGCCGCATCGAGGGTCTGGTCGTAGTCGCCGATGTCGTAGACCAGGGCGACCGGCGTCTGGTAGGGGAATGCGTCCTTGGGGATGAAGTTGCGCCGGCGAAGCTCCGCGGGGTCGATCCCGGTCTCGTCGGCGGCGACGTCGACGATGCGCTCGATGAGGTACGTCGCCTCCGGGCGCCCCGCGCCGCGATAGGCATCGACCGGAACGGTGTTGGTGAACACCGCCTTCACGTTGCAGTACACCGTCGGCGTGCGGTAGCAGCCGGCGAGCAGGGTCGCGTACAGGTAGGTCGGCACGCACGGCGCGAAGGTCGAGAGGTACGCCCCCATGTTGGCCAGCGTGCTCACACGCATCGCGAGGAACACCCCGTCGGCGTCGAGCGCGAGCTCGACATGGGTGACGTGGTCGCGACCGTGCGCGTCGGACATGAACGACTCGCTGCGCTCGGCGGTCCACTTCACCGCCCGACCGAGCTGCCCGGCCGACCAGGTGACGATCGCCTCCTCGGCGTAGTGATAGATCTTCGAGCCGAATCCGCCCCCGACGTCGGGGCCGACCACGCGCAGCTTGTTCTCCGGGATGCCGAGGACGAAGGCTCCCATCAGCAGGCGGATCACGTGCGGGTTCTGGGTCGAGGTGTAGAGCGTGTACTCACCGCGGGTCGGGTCGTAGTCGCCGATGTAGCAGCGCGGCTCCATCGCGTTGGGGACCAGGCGATTGTTCACCAGGTCGAGCTTGGCGACGTGCGCGGCCTTGGCGAACGCGGCGTCGTTCACCGCCTTGTCGCCGATCTCCCAGTCGTAGCAGAGATTGCCGGGAACCTCGTCGAAGAGCTGGGGCGCGCCACTGGCGCTCGCCGCGCGGGTGTCGGCCACCGCCGGCAGCTCCTCGAGGTCGAGCGCGATGGCGTCGGCCGCCTCGCGCGCTTGGGCATAGCTCTCGGCGATCACCACCGCCACCGGGTCACCGACGTGGCGCACCTTGCCGACCGCGAGCGGCGGATGCGCCGGCTCCTTCATCGGCTCGCCGTCCTTGGAGTGGACCTGCCAGCCGCAGGGCAGTCCGTTCACCCCGGCGCCGGCCATGTCGGCTCCGGTGTAGACCGCGACCACGCCCGGCGCGGCGACGGCCGCCGCGGTGTCGATGCTGCGGATGGTCGCGTGCGGGACGCTCGAGCGCAGGATGTAGGCGTAGAGCTGCCCCGGACGGTTGATGTCGTCGGTATAGCGCCCCTTGCCGGTCAGGAAGCGCAGATCCTCGGTGCGCCGTACCGCGGCGCCGATCCCGGTGTCCGCCATCTCATTTCCCTCCACGCATCGCCTGCGCTCCGGCCTTGATGGACTTCACGATGTTGTGATAGCCGGTGCAGCGGCAGAGGTTGCCCTCCAGCCACTCGCGGATCTCGTGCTCGGACGGATCGGGATTGCGCGCCACCAGGTCGAGCGCGCTCATGACCATGCCCGGGGTGCAGAAACCGCACTGCAGGCCGTGGTTGTCGCGGAACGCCTCCTGCATCGGATGCAGCGTGTTGCCCTTCGCGAGACCCTCGATGGTGGTCACGCTCGCGCCGTCGCACTGCGCGGCGAGGACGGTGCAGCTCTTCACCGAGCGCCCGTCGACGTGGACCACGCAGGCCCCACACTGGCTGGTGTCGCAGCCGACGTGGGTCCCGGTCATCCCGAGCTTCTCGCGCAGCATGCTGACGAGCAAGGTCCGGTCTTCGACTTCCGCCGACACCTCCTTGCCGTTCAGCGTCATGGTGACTCTGACGGACATGGCACTCCCCTCCTGGTTGACTGTTGTCGCGGGTGCGGCGGGCGGGCGCGGGAGGCATCGCCGCGGCGGTACCCGGTGAGCGGGCTATTGTGTCGGACCTCGCCCCCACGTCGTCAAGCGAACCCGATGCGATGGCCCCTCCGGGCGCGCGGCGGTCGCCCGGTCACGCCGACGGCGGCGTCTCGCCGCCGA
This sequence comes from Ectothiorhodospiraceae bacterium, assembly GCA_024234875.1. Lineage (GTDB taxonomy): Bacteria > Pseudomonadota > Gammaproteobacteria > HK1 > HK1 > JACKNM01. The sequence goes on from JACKNM010000018.1 coordinate 99,809, forward strand.
CCACCTCCTGGAACTTGCCGAAGAAGTCGTCGGCGATCTTGCGCGCGGCCCCGGCGACCAGGCGCGAGCCGATCTGGGCGAGCTTGCCGCCCACCTGCAGCTCGGCGCGGTAGCGCAGGGTCGTCTCGTCGCCCTGGGGCTCCAGGGTGACGTCGGCCGAGCCCTTGCCGAAGCCGGCCGGTCCGCCCTTGCCCTCACCGACGATGGTGTAGCCGTTCGGGGGGTCGAGGTTGGTGAGGGTGACGACGCTGGTGAACCGGGCCTTCACCGGCCCGATCTTGGCGCGCATGGCGGCGTTGAAGACGTTGTCGGCCTCGCGCTCGATGGACTCGCAACCCGGGATGCACTGACGCAGCACCTCGGGGTCGTTCAGGGCTTCCCACACCCGCTCGCGCGGTGCCGGAATCGCGAACTCGCCGGTGATCTCCACGCCGCCTCCGAATGCCTCGACTCGAGGCGGGCAGGCTAGCCCGGCCAGCCGGACCACCGCAAGCACCGGGGCGCGGGCGCCCCTCGTCGGGGCTCCCCGGCCGGACCCCGGCGCACTGCGCACCAACGCCACCGGCCTCACTGGCACCACCCGCGCGGTTGCACTTACCATGCGCCCCGCACTCGCGCCCCGGCCCGCTGGCGCCGCGCGCGCAAGCATTCAGGAGCCCGTGATGCCACGTAGCCGCAAGGCCAAGATCGTCGCCACCCTGGGCCCGGCGACCGCCGACATCGGCTCGATTCGCGCGCTGTTCGCAGCCGGAGTCGACGTCTTCCGTCTCAACGCGAGCCACGGTACCCACGAGGTCCACGCTCGCGTCCACGCGACGATCCGCCAGGTCGAGGAAGAGGTCGGCCGCCCGATCGCCATCCTCTTCGACCTCCAGGGTCCGAAGCTGCGCATCGGCGACTTCGAGTCCCGTGAGGGGGTGACGGTGGAGGCCGGGGCGCGGTTTCGGCTCGACCTCGACCCGAGGCTCGGCTGCGCACGCCGGGTGGAGCTGCCGCATCCGGAGGTGTTCTCGGTGCTCGTCCCGGGGACGACGCTGCTCATCAACGACGGCCTGGTACGCCTCGAGGTGCTGGAATGCGGGCCGGATCACGCCGAGACCCGCGTGGTGGTCGGCGGCCGCCTCTCCAACCACAAGGGGCTCAACGTCCCCGACCTCGTGCTCCCGGTGTCGCCGGTGACCGACAAGGACGCGCGCGACCTCGAGTTCGGGCTCGGCCTCGGCGTCGACTGGGTCGCCGCGTCGTTCGTGCAGCGCGCCTCCGACGTCGACGCGGTGAAGGCCCGCGTCGGCGGGCGCGCCCGCCTGATGGTCAAGCTCGAGAAGCCGGCCGCGGTGCGCGAGCAGAAGGACCTCATGGACATCGTCGACGCCGCCGACGGGGTGATGGTCGCGCGCGGTGATCTCGGCGTGGAGCTGCCGCCGGAGAAGGTGCCGAGCGTGCAGAAGCGCGTGGTGCGCGCGTGCCGCGACGCCGGTCGACCGGTGGTGGTGGCGACCCAGATGCTGGAGTCGATGGTCAACGCCCCGGTGCCGACGCGCGCCGAGGTGTCGGACGTCGCCGGCGCCATCTACGACGGCGCCGACGCGGTGATGCTGTCGGCGGAGACCGCGACCGGCAAGTACCCGGTGGCGGCGGTCGAGATGATGGACCACGTGATCCAGGAGGTCGAGTCCGACGAGCACTACCGCACGCTGATGGACGCGACCGCGCCGGCCCCGCAGCCGTTCGTGGCCGACGCCATCTGCGACGCGCTTCGCCACGTGGTGAAGACGCTGCACGCGCCGGTGATCGCGACCTTCACCAGCTCCGGCTTCAGCACCTTGCGCGCGGCGCGCGAGCGCCCGGAGGCACCGATCCTGAGTCTGACCCCCGACCCGGTCACCGCGCGCCAGCTCAGCCTGGTGTGGGGCGTGCACGCGGTGCGCGACGAGGACGTGCGCGAGGTGCAGCAGATGGTGGACAACGCGTGCAGCGCCGCGCTCGCCGCCGGATTCGCCAAACCGGGACAGCCGATCGTCATCATGGCCGGGATGCCGTTCGGCATCTCGGGGACCACCAACATGATCCGGGTGGCGGAGATCCCCACGCCGCCCACCACCGAGGTCGAGTGACGGGGCGACGGCGTGGCGAGGTCGCGATCTCCGCGCCTCAGTAGGTCGAGATCTCGATGAGGTTGCCGTCGGGGTCGCGCAGGTAGACCGACCGGATCGGGCCGAGCGCGCCGGTGCGGTCGACCGGCCCCTCGAAGACCTCGACGCCGGCCTCCTCGAGATGGCTCATCACCTCCGACAGCGAGACCGAGGTGATCAGGCAGAGATCGGCCGAGCCGGGGGTCGGATGCGTCGCCTTCGGCTCGAACTCCTGACCGGCCTGATGCAGGTTGATCTTGTGCGGGCCGAACCCGAGCGCGATCCGCCCCTCCCCGAACCGGACCACCCGCATCCCGAGCGCGCGCTCGTAGAAGTCGCAGGTGGCGCCGATGTCGCGCACGGTGAGCACCAGGTGGTCGAT
>JACKNM010000019.1 GCA_024234875.1 Ectothiorhodospiraceae bacterium
GCGTGAGGATGTGTCAAGGGCCGAGTCCCGGTTCGCCGCCCTCGGCCAGCCACCTCGGCAACCCGCTTCATCGGCGCCGGGCGACCGAAGAAGCGAGCACTCACTCCGAGTCCTCTCGCCGATACTCGCCCTCGATAACGCGCGGTGCCTCGTCGCGCGGACCGCGAGGCCCACCGCCGAGCGGGCTCGAGCGCCGGGTGAGGAAACGCCGCGCGAGCGCGGCTCGAAACGGCGGCACCAACAGCGCGAAGCCGATGGCGTCGGTCACGAAGCCCGGGGTGAGGAGCATCATTCCGGCCACCAAGAGCATTGCCGCCTCGACCATCTCGACCGCCGGCACCTCCCGCCGATCGAGGCTCGCCCGCACCCGCTCGAGCTGCGCAAGCCCCTGGGCGCGAATCAGTGTGGCACCGAGCGCGGCCGTTCCGATGCAGAGAAGGATGGTCGGCAGAGCCCCGATCTCCCCTCCGACCTGGATCAGGACGTAGAGCTCGACCAGCGGGACCGAGACGAACAGGAGGAGAATCAACAGCGGCACGCCAGCATCCGCGGTCCGCGCGGCTCCCCGCGGCCGCGCGCGGAGCGACCGCGGCGGGCCGGCCCTTCGAGTGTCGCGTGGAGATGGGGACATCCATGCTCCATCTCAACCGCCGCGCGTTGAAATGGGGACATCCATGCCCCATCTCGACCGCCGTGGCCGATTCCAATCAGAACGCACCCCGGCTCGTCATCTGCACCGCGCCACCCGACGCGGCGATCGAGCTCGCTCGAGCCGCGGTCGAGCGCCGTCTCGCGGCCAGCGCGAACGTCATTCCCGATGTACGGTCCGTGTATCGGTGGCAGGGCGACATTCGGGAGGTCGCGGAGACCCTGGCGCTGTTCAAGACCACCGCCGGCCGCTACCGCGCCCTGGAGCGATTCTTGCGCGAGCAACATCCCTACGAGGTGCCCCAAATCCTTGCCCTCGAGCCGGTGGACGGTCTTGCCGCCTATCTGGACTGGATCGCCACCGCCACCGGGCGCGGCACATGAGCGTCAGGCGACTCTCGCCACGAATCCTGCTGGTGCTGGTCGCGCTCGGGGGATTCGCCGGTGGGGTGCTGGTCTCCGGCCGTCTCGCCGACTCGCCGTCCACGAACGTGGCGGCGCCGGCCCCCGGCGCGAGCGACGATCCGACGGTCGACACCGACCTCGCCCCGCCGTTTCGATTCCGCGATCAGGACGGGCGCGAGCGCAGTCTCGCCGACTGGGCGGGCAGGCCGGTGCTGGTCAACTTCTGGGCCACCTGGTGCCCGCCATGCCTGACCGAGATCCCGCTGCTGGTGCGAACCCAGGCGCACGAGGGCGAGAACGGACTGCAGGTGGTCGGGATCGCGCTCGACGAGGCCGAGCCGGTCGCCCGCTTCTGGGCCGAGCATGGCGTCAACTACCCGACGGCGAGCGGCGCTGAGGTCGTCCTGGACCTGCTGCGGCGGTTCGGGGGCACCCAGGGCGCCCTGCCGTTCACCGCCCTGGTGGGCGCCGACGGACGAATCGTGACCCGGCACACCGGCATCCTGGACGAGTCGTCGTTGGCAGCGCTGCTCGCCCACGTGCGATGAACCGGATGCCCGCCGTCGCGACCTCGCCCGGCACGCCGACGACAGCGCCGCCAGTGGCGTGATAGCATGCACATCTTGTCGCGATCGCGACGGGAACACGCCGCGATCTGTCCCGACATCCGGAGAATCGCCAGATGGCCAGCCTGCTCTTGCTGAACGGCCCGAATCTCAATCTCCTCGGCACGCGCGAGCCCCAGCACTACGGGTCGATGACCCTTGCCGACGTCGAGGCCCGGCTGGGCGAGCTCGCCCGCGCCGACGGTCACACGCTGGAGAGCTTCCAGAGCAATGCCGAGTACGCGCTCATCGACCGCGTGCAGGCGGCCGGTCAGTCGGGGGTCGACATGGCGATCATCAATCCGGGTGGCCTGACCCACACCAGCGTGGCGCTCCGTGACGCGTTCGCGGGCGTCAAGCTCCCGTTCATCGAGATCCACATCTCGAACATCCACCGCCGCGAGCCGTTCCGCCACCACTCGTACTTCTCCGACGTCGCGGTCGGCAGCATCATCGGCCTCGGCCCCATCGGCTACGAGCTGGCGTACCGCGCCGCGGTCGCCCATCTGGCCGGACGCCCGAAGGGCTGACGCCATGGACATCCGCAAGGTCAAGAAGCTGATCGAGCTCCTCGAGGCCTCGGACATCGACGAGCTCGAGATTCGTGAGGGCGAGGAGTCGGTGCGCCTGAGTCGGCATCGTCAGGCGCCGACCCCGATGCCCTACCCGATCGCGATGGGCTACCCGCCACCGCCCGCCGAGCCCGCGCCTGCCCGCGAGCCGGTCGCCGCTGCCGCGCCGGAGCCGTCGCCGGGCGAGCCGTCGATGCCCGACGGCCATCGCCTGACCTCGCCGATGGTGGGTACCTACTACGCGTCGCCGTCCCCCGGCGCGAGCGCGTTCGTCGACGTCGGCACGCGGGTCAAGGTCGGTGACACCTTGTGCATCATCGAGGCGATGAAGATCCTCAACCAGATCGAGGCCGACCGCGCCGGTGTGGTGGTGGCGGTGCTCGCCGAGAACGGGCAGCCGGTCGAGTACGGCCAGCCGCTGTTCATCATCGACACCACTCGGTGAGCCGCGCGGACCCGGCGCCGGAACCTCAAATGCTCGACAAGCTCGTCATCGCCAATCGCGGAGAGATCGCGCTGCGCATCCTGCGCGCGTGCCGTGAGCTCGGCATCAGCACCGTGGCCATCCACTCCACCGCCGATCGCGACTTGAAGCACGTGCGGCTCGCCGACGAGACGGTGTGCATCGGTCCGCCGTCGCCGGCGGAGAGCTATCTGAACATCCCGGCGGTGGTGAGCGCGGCCGAGGTCACCGATGCCGTCGCCATCCACCCCGGTTACGGCTTCCTGAGCGAGAACGCCGACTTTGCCGAGCGCGTCGAGCAGAGTGGCTTCGTCTTCGTCGGCCCCAGTCCCGACACCATCCGCCTGATGGGCGACAAGCTCTCCGCCATCGCTTGCATGAAGCGCGCCGGTGTTCCCTGCGTGCCCGGCTCGGACGGCCCGGTCGGCGACGACCCGGACGAGACGCTGCGGATCGCGCGCGAGATCGGCTACCCGGTCATCGTCAAGGCGGCCGGCGGCGGCGGTGGCCGCGGGATGCGCGTGGTGCACGGCGAGGCGGCGCTGCTGAACGCGGTGTCGCTGACCAAGACCGAGGCCCAGTCGGCTTTCGGCAATGGCACGGTGTACCTCGAGAAGTTCCTCGAGAACCCGCGTCACATCGAGATCCAGGTGCTGGCCGACGGCCAGGGCAACGCCATCCACCTCGGCGAGCGTGACTGCTCGATCCAGCGTCGGCACCAGAAGGTCATCGAGGAGGCCCCGGCGGTCGGGCTGACGCCGGAGCAGCGCACCGCGATCGGCGCGCGCTGCGTCCAGGCCTGTCTCGAGCTCGGCTACCGCAGCGCGGGAACCTTCGAGTTCCTGTACGAGAACGGCGAGTTCTACTTCATCGAGATGAACACCCGGATCCAGGTCGAGCACCCGGTGACCGAGCTGGTGACCGGAATCGACCTGGTGAAGGCCCAGCTACTCATCGCCGCCGGTGAGCGGCTGACCATCCGCCAGGAGGACGTGCGTATCCAGGGCCACGCGGTGGAATGCCGGATCAACGCCGAGGATCCCGCCACCTTCCGACCCTCACCGGGTCCGATCAACGTGTTCCACGCGCCGGGTGGCCCGGGGATTCGGCTCGACAGTCATATCTACTCCGGCTATCACGTGCCGCCCTACTACGACTCGATGATCGGCAAGCTCGTCGCCCACGGACCGGACCGCGCCACCGCGCTCGCGCGCATGCGCAACGCCCTCAGCGAGATCGTCATCGAGGGCATCAGCACCAACATCCCGCTGCACGAGGAACTGTGTCGCGCGGCCGACTTCGTGCGTGGGGGAGTGAGCATCCACTTCCTCGAGCGGCGCCTCGCCGCGCGGCGCGCCAACGGCTGAGGTCGACTCGCGCAGTGGCCGAGCCCGCCGCCTCGCCCTGGCTCCATGTCTCGGTCGTGTGCTCGGCCTCGGAGGTCGCGCTGGCGGAGTGCGCGCTGGAGGAAGCGGGTGCCCTCGGGGTGACGCTGACCGACGCCGGTGACGACCCCCTCTACGAGCCGCCACCGGGGGCGACGCCGCTGTGGCAGGCGACGCGGGTGACCGGGCTGTTCGACCTCGCGCTCGACACCGAGGCCTGTCTGGCGGCGATCCAGCTCGCCATGCCCGGGCGAGTGGCGCGCATCGAGCCACTCGCCGAGCGCGACTGGACCCGTGCCTGGCTCGACCGCTTCGGTCCGATGCGCTTCGGCGAGCGACTCTGGGTGATCCCGACCGAGCATCCGGTGCCCGCCGACGCCGAGGTCGCGCTGCGCCTCGACCCGGGACTCGCCTTCGGCACCGGCACCCACCCGACCACCGCGATGTGCCTGCGCTGGCTGGACGGCCTGGATCTCCGTGACCGCGGTGTCCTCGACTATGGCTGCGGGTCGGGCATCCTCGCCATCGCGGCCACCTTACTGGGCGCGCATCGCGCCGACGCGATCGACATCGACCGCCAGGCCCTGTTGGCGACGGCCGAGAACGCCGGGCGCAACGGCGTCGGCGCACGGGTCCATCCGACCCTGCCGCGGCCGCTGCCCGACGCCGGCTACGACGTGGTGGTCGCCAATATCCTGGCCGGCCCGCTGGCCACCCTGGCCCCGACCCTCGGCCCCACCCTCGCCCCCGGTGCTCGACTCGCGCTCGCCGGCCTGCTCGCGGCGCAGGCCGATGCGGTGATCGCGGCCTATCGGCCGTGGTGTACGCTCGACGTCCGAGCGCGTGACGCCGAGTGGGTGCTGCTCGCGACGCACTGATGCCGAGGACCGACGGCGCGATGTACACCGAGTGCCCGCAGTGCCACAGCGTGTTCCGGGTCCGCGCCGAGCACCTGCGCGCCGCCGGTGGCCGCGTCCGCTGCGGAACCTGCGCAACCGAGTTCGACGCGGTCGCCGGACTGCGCGACGAGCGTTACGTGGCGCGCGCGCTCGGCGAGCGCGGGGCCGAGGACGCGGTCCCCGGCGCGGACGACACACGACCAGGTGCCTCGCCGGTGCCCGCGGCGGCCGACGCCGCGACTCGCAGCGCAACCACGCGTCCGGTGCTCGACGACGAGGTCGCCGCCACCGACCCGGCCGTCGGTGATGCCGCCGACGAGCTCGCGGTGCCCGAGGCGCTGCGCGAGGACCTCGCCCGGATCGGTCTCGGCCGCCGCGCGCGCCGTCGCCGCGCCGCCGGGATGGTCGCGGCGCTCGCGCTGGTCGCCGGGTTGGCGGCGCAGGTCGCCTGGTTCCACACCGACGCGGTATGGCGCATGTATCCGCAGGCGCGTGGCGCGCTGCAGTCGTTCTGCACCGCGACCGGCTGTCGCCTCCCGAATCGTCGTGACCCGGCGGCCATGCGAGTGGTCAGTCGCGAGGTGCGGGTCCATCCGCGATACGAGGGCGCGCTCGAGCTCATGGCGGTCATCGCCAACACCGCCTCGTATGCCCAGGCGCTACCAGGCGTCCAGTTCACCCTGTTCAATGTGAACGGGCAGGTGATTGCGACACGCGCGTTCTCGCCCGCCGACTACCTCGATGCCGGGGCCTCGCCCAACGCGCCGCTGGCGCCGGACCGACCACTCCAGATCGCATTGGAGATGGTCGCACCGGAAGAGGCGGCGGTGAGCTACGAGCTGCGCTTCTTCTGAGCGACGCGCAAGCCGCGCCTCCGTTCCCGATCAGGGAGTTGTCCCGGCAACCCTCGACGCGGCCTCACCAGCGTGGGCGTGCAGGCGCGCGCGGGGTGCTCGTCGGCTGCCGGTCGAGCGACTCCGCGGCGCGTTGACCTGGGCCGAGGACCGCGTACCATGGCCGCCTCCGGGGCGCCCGCGCACCACTCCCACCAACCCACAGAGGGCGTCCTCGCCAGGCGTCCTCCCGAGACAGGCCGCGTAAGACGGTCATCGACAAGGATGCAGATCGGAAGCTTCAAGCTCGCGAGCCGGCTCGTTGCCGCGCCGATGGCCGGCGTGACCGATCGCCCGTTCCGGCGGCTGTGCCGACGGCTGGGGGCGGGTCTCGCGGTGGGTGAGATGGTGTCGAGCGACCCGCGGCTGCGCGCCACGCGTAAGAGCCGTCTGCGCACCGACCACCGCGGCGAGGCGAGCCCGCGCGCGGTGCAGATCGCCGGCGCGAATCCCCAGTGGATGGCCGAGGCCGCGCGGTACAACGTCGACAACGGCGCCCAGATCGTCGACATCAACATGGGCTGCCCGGCGAAGAAGGTCTGCAACGCGCAGGCGGGCTCCGCGCTGCTCGCCGACGAGCCGTTGGTCGCGCGGATCCTCACCGCGGTGGTGGGCGCGGTCGAGGTGCCGGTGACGCTGAAGATCCGCACCGGGCCGTCGCCTGAGTCGCGCAACGCCGTGCGCATCGCGCGGCTCGCCGAGTCCGCGGGTATCGCCGCGGTGACGATCCATGGACGCACGCGCGCCTGCGCCTTCCGCGGTGAGGCGGAGTACGACACCATCGCCGCGGTGAAGGTGTCGGTCACCATTCCGGTCATCGCCAACGGCGACATCGACGGCCCCGAGAAGGCAGCGCGGGTGCTCGCGCGCACCGGCGCCGACGCGCTGATGATCGGGCGTGCGGCGCAGGGGAATCCCTGGATCTTCCGCGAGGTCGCCACCTTCCTCGAGACCGGTCGTCATCACGCTCCGCCGTCGGCCGAGGAGGTGCGGGCGACGCTGCTCGAGCACCTCGAGGCGCTGTACGAGCACTACGGCACGGAGCATGGCGTGCGCGTGGCGCGCAAGCACCTGTCGTGGTACTGCGCCGGGCGACCGGGGGCGGACGCGTTCTGGCGGCGGGTCAGCCGCGTCGAGTCGGCCGGCGCGCAGGCTTCCCTGGTACGCGAGTTCCTGGACGAGCTCTCCACACGCGTCCCGCCGTCGGCGGTCGGGCTCGCGGCGTGAGCGGCAAGACGAAGGACGACGCGCCGCAGGCCGGGTTCGCGGCCGGTGGAGGGGCGGAGAAGCCGCTGCGAACCTGCGTGCGCGAGGCACTCGAACGCTACTTCGCCCAGCTGGACGGGCACGAGTGCCAGGGGTTGTTCGACCTCGTGATGGGCGAGGTCGAGGCGCCGCTGCTCGAGGCGGTGCTCGCCCACACCAAGGGCAATCAGACGCGGGCGGCGCAGATGCTCGGCATCAACCGCGCGACCCTGCGCAAGAAGCTGAGACAGTACCGGATCGAATGACGACCGGCCGCGCGCCGCGACGGTGAGCGCGCGCGGCGTCGCTCGGCGCACATTGCCGAAGCCGACGCTCCCTGCGCGGCCCAACCGCATGTCGAGTCGTCGAACAGACATCAATCTGCGGAGCCATCCCCCGATGCCGAACGTGAAACGCGCGCTGCTAAGCGTCTCCGACAAGGCCGGGATCGTCGATCTCGCGCGCGGGCTCGCCGATCTCGGAGTCGGGATCCTCTCCACCGGCGGCACCGCCAAGCTGCTCGCGGCCGAAGGCATCGAGGTCACCGAGGTCTCCGACCACACCGGGTTCCCCGAGATCATGGACGGCAGGGTGAAGACCCTGCACCCCCGCATCCACGGCGGACTGCTCGGCCGGCCAGCCGTCGACGGTGCGGTGATGGCGGCACACGGCATCGAGCCGATCGGTCTGTTGGTGGTGAACCTCTATCCCTTCGAGCGCACCGTCGCCGATCCGGACTGCGATCTGGCCACCGCGATCGAGAACATCGACATCGGCGGTCCGGCGATGCTGCGCGCGGCGGCGAAGAACCACGCCAACGTGGCGGTGGTCGTCGACGCCGCGGACTACGCCGGGGTTCTGGAGGAGCTGCGAGCGAGTGGGGGCGCGCTCGGCGACGCGACGCGGCTGCGCCTCGCGACCAAGGCGTTCGAGCACACCGCACGCTACGACGGCGCGATCGCCTCCTGGCTCGGCTGCATCGAGCCCGCGAGCGGCGAGCGCGGTGCCTTCCCGCGCACCTGGAACCACCAGTACCGGCTGGTCGAGACGATGCGCTACGGCGAGAACCCGCATCAGCGCGCCGCGTTCTACGCCGAGCACCATCCGCGCGAGAGCTCGGTGGCGACCGCGCGGCAGCTCCAGGGCAAGGCGCTCTCGTTCAACAACGTCGCCGACACCGACGCCGCGCTCGAATGCGTGCGTGCGTTCGAGGTGCCGGCATGCGTCATCGTCAAGCACGCGAATCCCTGTGGTGTCGCGGTCGGCGCCGATGCCCTCGACGCCTACGAGCGTGCCTACCGCACCGACCCGACGTCCGCGTTCGGCGGGATCATCGCCTTCAATCGCGAGCTCGACGGACCCACCGCGCGCGCAATCGTCGCCCGCCAGTTCGTCGAGGTGATCATCGCGCCGACGGTGGACGACGAGGCGCTCGCCGCGACGCGCTCGAAGGAGAACATCCGCGTGCTCGCCTGTGGCCCGCTCGGCGATTCCCCGAGCCCGGCGCTCGAGGTGCGGAGCGTGAACGGCGGTCTGCTGGTGCAGGACCGCGATCTGGGCCGTGTCACCGCCGACGACCTCGAGGTGGTGACCGAGCGCGCCCCCAGCGAGCGCGAGCTGGCGGATCTCCTGTTCGCGTGGAAGGTGGTGAAGATGGTGAAGTCGAACGCCATCGTGTTCTGCCGCGACGGTGCCACCGTCGGCATCGGTGCCGGGCAGATGAGCCGCGTCTACTCCGCGCGCATCGCGGCCATCAAGGCGGCCGACGAGGGGCTCGAGGTCGCCGGGTCGGTGCTCGCCTCGGATGCATTCTTTCCGTTTCGCGACGGCGTCGACGCCGCGGCCGAGGCTGGCGTCACCGCGGTAATCGAGCCGGGGGGCTCGATGCGTGACGCGGAGGTGATCGCGGCCGCCAACGAGAACGGCATGGCGATGGTATTCACGCGGATGCGGCACTTCCGCCACTGATTCGGCCCGTGGGGCGGAGGATTCGATGCAGGTCCTGATCGTCGGTGGTGGCGGGCGCGAGCATGCGCTCGCGTGGAAGGTGGCGCGTAGCCCTCGGGTCACCCGGGTGTTCGTCGCGCCCGGGAACGCGGGAACGGCTGCCGAGCCACGCTGCGAGAACGTCGCCGTCGCGGCCGAGGACATCGAGGGGCTGGTGGCTTTCGCGCGCGAGCGCGCCATCGATCTCACCATCGTCGGCCCCGAGGCGCCCCTGGTCGCGGGGCTCGCAGATCGCTTCGCCGAGGCGGGACTCGCCTGCTTCGGCCCGCGCGCGGACGGGGCGCGACTCGAGGGGTCGAAGGCGTTCACCAAGGCGTTCCTCGCTCGTCACGGCATTCCCACCGCCGGTTACGACGAGTGCACCACGCTCGACCAGGCGCGGGCGGCGATCGCGGCTCGCGGCGCGCCGGTGGTGGTGAAGGCCGACGGCCTGGCTGCCGGCAAGGGCGTGGTGGTGGCGACCACCGTCGAGGAGGCCGAAGCGGCCGCGCGCTCGATGCTCGAGGATGCGGCATTCGGCGCCGCCGGCAGTCGGGTGGTGGTCGAGGACTACCTCGAGGGCGAGGAGGCGAGCTTCATGGTCGTCCTGGGCGGTGGGCGGATCGTGCCGCTCGCCACCAGCCAGGACCACAAGCGCGTCGGCGAGGGCGACACCGGTCCCAATACCGGCGGCATGGGCGCCTATTCACCGGCGCCGCTGGTTACCACGGCGGTCCATGATCGGATCATGGCGGAGGTCATCGAGCCCACCGTGCGCGGGCTCGCGGCCGAGGGCATCGACTACACCGGCTTCCTCTATGCCGGCCTGATGATCGGGTCGGACGGCGCCCCGCGGGTGATCGAGTTCAACTGCCGGGCCGGTGACCCAGAGATCGAGCCGATCCTGCTGCGGCTGCGGACCGACCTCGTCGACCTCTGCGAGGCGGCGATCCGTGGCACGCTCGCAGCGTCGATGGCCGACTGGGATCCGCGCTTTGCGGTCGGCGTCGTGATGGCGGCGCAGGGTTACCCGGGCAGCTATCCGAAGGGCGCGGTCATCGACGGCCTGGACGGCGCCGACGACGACACCAAGGTCTTCCACGCCGGAACGCGCAACGACGGTCAGCGAGTGGTCACCGCGGGTGGTCGCGTGCTCTGCGTCTGCGGCCTCGGCGACACGGTCGCCGCCGCGAGGGCCCGGGCGTACTCGCGCGTCGGCGCGATCACCTGGCCGGGCGCATTCTGGCGCCGCGACATCGGTCATCGCGCTCTCGACTGAGCCCACGAAGCACGCACCACGGCGGGCTGCGCGTCGGTGGTGGTTCCCACTGCCGCCGCCGGGCCAAGCCGCCAATTTCGTCCAGATGTGGGATTTCCCACAGTCCCGCCTCTCGTCCGGGCCTCAGGCTGACGCAAAGACTGAATGTCGCGATGCCAGGGAGACCCGCGCACGAGGCGGGTGGCATCGCCAACGGCGCCGACTCGGAGCCGGCTCGCGAGCCCGATCGCGGCCGACGTCGCGAGCCGGACGCCGGCGGGGGCAGCGTTTGCCCCACGGTGGCGCCACGGGCAGGGGGGACGACCATGGCCTTCAGGCGACTGGTCGAGCTCGACTTCCGGGTCGAGCTCGGCGCGCGACGCGCGGTGCGGGTCGAGGCGCGTGACGACAACGGTGACAGCTTCACCCTGGTCGCCGTCTCCGGCGAGCGACGCGAGACGGTCGGAGCGCTGCTGCGTCAGGTGGCGCAGTGCTACGAGACCACCGGTCAGGTCGACGTCTCGGTGGACGAGGCGACCGGCCTAATCACCGGTGTCATCTCGTCGGCCTGATCCCGATCGGGGTCGGACCAACTCAGGTTGTTGATCTCATTGAAGAAACATCCGCTGCCGGGGCGTCGACGGCGTCTCGCACCCGGCAGGGTCGGAGGTCGGGAAGGGGAAGGGTCGCGGGAGTCGTCGAAAGCGAAATCAGTAGTGATTTCAGAGGCCCAAGTAGGTCAGACCGCGGGTGCGATGCCGTCCCAGGTGAGGAAGTTGCGCAGCACCTGCAGCCCGGCGCGGGCGCTCTTCTCGGGGTGGAACTGGACCGCCACCCAGCCCGGACCGGCCAGCGCGCAGGCGAACTCCACCGCGTAACGCGTGGTCGCCAGCACCACGCCGGCGTCGGCCGGATCTGCGTAGTAGCTGTTCATGAAGTAGAAGCGCTCGCCGTCCGCCACGCCCTCGAACAACGGGTGCGGGCGACGTTGCCAGACGTTGTTCCAGCCCATGTGGGGGACCGAGAGGCGGGCTCCGGTGTCCGGATCGGTGGCGTGCTCGGGAAACCGGCGCACGATGCCCGGCACGAGTCCGAGGCACGGCGTCTCGCGGTGCTCCTCGCTCGCGTCGAGCAGCACCTGGAGCCCGATGCAGATGCCCAGGAAGGGCCGCGTGCCGAGCGCCTGGCGCACCACCGGCTCGAGCCCGAAGCGGTGAATCTCGCCCATACAGTCGCGTACCGCGCCCTGCCCGGGGAAGACGACCCGGTCCGCGCTCGCGATGCGAGCGGGGTCGGAGGTCACCTCGACCTCGGCCGCGCCGTCGGCCACGTGCTCGATCGCCTTGGCGACCGAGCGCAGATTGCCCATCCCGTAGTCGATGACCGCGACGCGCTGCATGTGTCGACGCCTTGCTCGCGGCCGCGCTCAGAGCACGCCCTTGGTCGACGGCACCTCGCCGCCCATTCGCGCATCGGGCGTGGCCGCCATGCGCAGCGCGCGCCCGAAGGCCTTGAACACCGTCTCCGCGATGTGATGGGCGTTGCGGCCCTCGAGGTTGTCGATGTGCACGGTGGCGAGCGCGTGGTTGACGAAGCCCTGGAAGAACTCGCGCACCAGGTCGACGTCGAAGTTGCCGATGTGGGCGCGCGGATAGCTCACCCGGTACTCGAGCCCTGGACGCCCGGAGAAGTCGATTACCACCCGCGACAGCGCCTCGTCGAGCGGCACGTAGGCATGGCCGTAGCGAGTGATGCCGCGCTTGTCGCCGAGCGCCTGCGCCACCGCCTGGCCGAGCACGATGCCGACGTCCTCCACGGTATGGTGCTGGTCGACCTCCAGATCGCCCTCGGCGCGGACCTCGAGGTCGACGAGGCCGTGGCGCGCGATCTGCTCGAGCATGTGCTCGAGGAACGGCAGTCCGGTGTCGAAGCTCGACTCGCCCTCACCGTCGAGGTCGAGCTTGACCCGAATCCGGGTCTCGCGGGTGTTGCGCTCAACAGTCGCCTTGCGGTCGCTCATCTGACTCGGTCCTGCGCTGCCCGCGGGCGGCGACCCGGTGACGCCCGGGCCGCCCGACACCCCGTCGGGGTGGGCTTGGACGGCAAGGATACCGCAGTGCGGCATCACTCACATGCGCCCTCGGAACGTCGTTGGTTTGACCCCCGTGCGAGCGCGCGGGTACTCTCGCCGCCGGCCTTCCAACCGTGCTCGACCCCATCAGAGTCGGAGCCACCACCACCCGCATGAGCGACTCCCCGCAACCCGTCGGCCCGGCGTCTGATCGCCCCCGCGTCGGCCTCTTCGTCACCTGTCTCGTCGACGTCTTCCGCCCCAACATCGGCTTCGCCGCGGTGAAGCTGCTGGAGGACGCGGGGTGTCGCGTCGAGGTGCCGGATCTCCAGACCTGCTGTGGTCAGCCCGCCTACAACAGTGGCGACGCCGCCGATGCTCGGGTCCTCGCGCGCCAGGTGATCGAGGCGTTCGAGGGGTTCGACTACGTGGTCGGTGCGTCCGGGTCATGCATGGGCATGCTGCACACGCACTACCCGCGGCTGTTCGAGAACGACGCCCGCTGGCGTGCGCGCGCCAACGCGCTCGCCGACCGCTGCCACGAGCTGCTCTCGTTCCTGCACGACGTGCGCGGCGTGCGCGAGGTGCGGGCGCGTTACGACTCAACGGTGACCTACCACGATTCGTGCTCGGGCCTGCGCGAGCTCGGTGTGCAACGCCAGCCGCGCGCGCTGCTCGCGAGCGTCGAGGGGCTCGGCCTGCGCGAGCTCGAGGACAGCAACGTGTGCTGCGGGTTCGGCGGCACGTTCTGCGTCAAGTACCCCGCGATCTCCGAGAAGATGGTCACCGACAAGGCGAACCACGTGATCAGGAGCGGCGCCGGGACCCTGCTCGGCGGTGACCTCGGCTGCCTGCTCAACATGGCCGGCCGATTGCGGCGCATGGGCAGCCCGGTGAGGGTCTACCACGCGGCGGAGGTGCTCGCCGGCATGACCGACGTGCCACCCATCGGCGACGGCGAGGCGTCCTCGTGAGCGGCCCGGCACCACGCTCGCGCGATTTCGAGCGCCGCGCCTACGTCGAGATCCACAACCCGAACCTCCAGGAGGCGATGGGGCTCGCCAAGCAGGGCTTCGTGGGCAAGCGCGCGAGCGCGGTGGCCGCGGTGCCGGAGTGGGAGCAGCTCCGCGCCGCCGGGCGCGAGATCAAGGAGCACACCCTCGCCCACCTCGACTGGTATCTAGAGCGCTTCGAGGCAAAGGTGCGCGAGAACGGTGGCCACGTGCACTGGGCGTCGACCGCCGAGGAGGCGTGTCGCATCGTCGTCGATCTCTGCCGCGCCGCCGGCGCGCGCCGCGTCACCAAGGGCAAGTCGATGGTGGCGGAGGAGATCGGGCTCAACGAGGCGCTCGCCGACGCCGGGCTCGAGCGGGTGGAGACCGATCTCGGCGAGTACATCATCCAGCTCGCCGACGAGCCGCCGAGCCACATCATCGCGCCGGCGGTGCACAAGACGAAGGACCAGGTCTCCGATCTGTTCCATCGCCACCACCGCCAGTACGGCCTCACCGAGCGCCAGACCGAGGGGCCGGCGCTGGTGGCCGAGGCGCGCGAGGTGCTGCGCGAGAAGTTCCTGACCGCCGACGTCGGCATCACTGGCGCCAACTTCCTGGTGGCCGAGACCGGCTCCACCGTGATCGTCACCAACGAGGGCAACGGCGACCTCACCAACACCCTGCCGCGAGTGCACATCGTCACCGCCGGCATCGAGAAGGTGATCCCGACGCTCGACGACACCGCGACCATCCTGCGCCTGCTCGCGCGCAGCGCGACCGGGCAGGAGATGTCGGTCTACACCACGTTCTCCACCGGCCCCCGCCGCGCATCGGACCTCGACGGGCCGAGCGAGATGCACGTGGTGTTGATCGACAACGGCCGCTCGCAGATGCTCGGCAACGAGTTCCACCACATGCTGCGCTGCATCCGCTGCGGCGCGTGCATGAACCACTGCCCGGTGTACACCGCGGTCGGCGGCCACACCTACGGCTGGGTCTACGTCGGGCCGATGGGCTCGGTGCTCACGCCGCTGATGATCGGCATCGAGGACTCGGGACATCTCCCGAACGCGTGCACGATGAACGGGCGTTGCGCCGAGGTCTGCCCGATGCAGATCCCGTTGCCCGACCTGCTACGGGTCCATCGCGAGCGCCAGCACGCCTCGCGGCTCGATGCCCCGCGCGCGCGCATGATGCTGCGCGCATGGGCCTTCCTCGCTCGACGCCCGGCGCTGTATCGCCGGGTGGTCGACCTCGGTGCGAGGGCGCTGGCGATGCTCGGACGCCGTCGGGGGCGGCTGCGCTGGCTGCCACTCGCCGGCGGCTGGACTGGCTCGCGCGACCTGCCGGCGCCGCAGGGCGAGACCTTCACTCGCGCCTGGCGCGCGGGGAGGCGGCCGCGATGAGCGACGCCCGCGCGCGCATCCTCGCCGACGTCCGCGCCGCGCTGCGGCGCACCGAGCCACTGCCGCCGAGCGTCGCCCGTGGTCTCGAGCAGCGCGTCGCGGCGCCGCAGGCCAACGTGCAGCCGGCGGTCGACGGCGACGTCGTCGAGCGCTTCGTGGCCAAGATGACCGCGGTGAACGGCCTGGTCACGAGGCTCCCCGATCGCTCCGGCATCTCGGCCGCCCTCGAGGCCCACTGCGAGCGTCACCACGTGCCCACCGACATCGTGGTCGCGCCCGACCCGGCGCTCGACGACATCGCCTGGTCGAACCGCTTCTCGATCGAGCGGCGCGCCGCGCGCGGCGAGGACCGTTTGAGCGTGACCGGTGCCTACGCCGGCATCGCCGAGACCGGCACGCTGGTGTTGCTGTCGGGGCCCGAGAGCCCGACCAGCCTCAACTTCCTGCCCGACGACCACGTGGTGGTGCTCGACGCGCGTCGCGTCGTCCGCCACATCGAGGACGCATGGGCAACCTTGCGATCCGAGCGCCGGACCATGCCCCGCACCGTGAACCTCATCACCGGTCCCTCGAAGACCGGTGATATCGAGCAGAAGATCCACGAGGGCGCCCACGGCCCACGACGCCTGCACGTGCTCCTCATCGGCTAGCTCGGGGCTAGCTCGGGGTCGGACCAACTCAACCCGTTGAATCTTTGACGAAACTTCCCCGGCGCCGCGGTTCGACTCCGAGGCCGTTCCCCAGACCCCGGCACCAGTCGAGCCGACACGAAACCATCGAGCCGCAGCAATAGTGCTTTCGGATCAACGGCCTGAGTTGGTCCGACCCCAGGCTCGCTCAGGCGGCGCTGCGGGGTGCGAAGTGACGTGCGGTCGGGCCGCCGCTCGCCAGTAGCTCGGCTGGCGGGCCGGTCTCGACCACCTTTCCGTCCTGCACGAACCACAACCGGTCCATTCGTCGCGCGAGCGCCAGGTCGTGCGTGACCACCAGGGTGGTCGCGGTCGACCCGCGGACCAGCCGCTCGACCAGCGCCGGGCCGTCGCCGTCGAGGGCGTCGTCCGGCTCGTCGAGCAGCAGCAAGCCGGGGCTGGCGAGCGCGGCCCGGGTGAGCAGCACCCGGCGGACCTCGCCGGACGACAAGTTGCGCCCGCCCTCCGACACCCGACCGTCGAGACCGCGCAGGCGCACCAGCAGGTCGCCGAGCCCGAACGCCTCGGCCTGGGCGACGATCTCGGCATCGGTCGGTTGGGTGGCGACGCCCATGGTCAGCGCCCGACGCAAGCTCCCGGCGAGGATTGGCGAGCGCGGCCCGATGAGGGTGACTCGCCGCTGTCGCGCGTCCTGACTCAGCGCATCGGTCGTGCGACCGTCGATCAGGACGCCGCCCCGACTCGGGTGCTCGAGCCCGGCGGCGAGCGCGAGCAGCGTCGACTTGCCGGCGCCGTTCCCACCCACGATGGCAATCTTCTCCCCCGCGGCGGCGCTGGCGCTGACCTTGCGCAGCCGTCCGCCCGACACCCGCGCGAGCTCCAACGTCACCGGCCCGCTCTCGCGAGCCGCGCCGGCGTCGCGTCCGCGGGCGAGCGGGCGCACCGCGAGCAACGCCTCGCACTTGTCGCGCGCCGCGACCCACGCTCGGTGCCGGTCCCAGACGCCGGCGAGATCGCGCATCGGCGCCATCATCAGCCCGACCGCGGCCAGCGCGCCCGCCGCCTCGGCGCCGGCCAGGCCGCGCTCGAGCGCGACCAGGAACAGCGAGGCGGCGGCGATTCCGGAAACCGCGTCCGGGATGCCACGAAGCAGCGCGGCGCCGCGTGCGCGCACCAGCGCCGCGGTCACCATGTGCTCGGTTCGACGGAGCAGGTGTCGTTTCTCGATGCCCACGCGGCCGAGCAGCCGAAGCTCCGGAGCATGCGGCAGACGCTCGCTCATGTCGGCTGCGAGGCGCGCGCGACGGGCGCGCAGGCGTCGATGGGCCGGCCCGAGCCGTGGACCGAGGAGCGCCATCAGGAGCAGCCCGACCGCGATCGGGACCGCCGCGGCGAGCCCGAGACGGGGGTCGAGAACGAACAGCACCACGCCGACGAGCGGCAGCACGATGCTCGCCGAGACGAGCCGGGCGAAGCCCTGGCTGACCCAGCCGCGCACCGCGGTGAGATCGCCGACGAACCGCAACGCCAGCTCGCCGGTGCGCCGGCGCGCGACCTCGCGCGCCGACATACGGGTGAGGTGCACGAACAGGCGCAGCCGTAGCGCGCTCGCGTAGTGCTGCCCAACGCGCTCGGCCACCACCCGCTCGGCGATACGCAGGGCCGCGATCGAGAGGCCAGCGGCGGCGACCATCGCGAGGTCGGCGAGCGGCAGTCCCGCCGCCTCGGATCCGAAGCGCGCGAAGATGTCGCGCGTCGCGAAGGCGGCGACCGCCGCCGCCGCGGCCTGGCCCAACGCCAGGGCGACGACGGTGGCGATGCCGCGAGCCCGACCCTCGCCGCCGATGCGCGGCAGTCGGCTCACGCTGCGAGCCCGATGCCGCCGACCGCGGCGAAGGGACGCCGCGCCGCGGCGACCATCCGCGCCATCAGCGCGTTGGCCTGCGCCGGATCGCACAGCGCCTCGCGGGTGATCACCCGCACCCCGGTCGCCTCCTCGGCCTCGCGCACGCCGAGCGGCGAGCGGCTGAGCATGCCGGTGAGAATCGCCGGCTCGATGCCCATGCCGCGCAGCGCCGCGCAGCCACCGGCGGCCGCGAGTGCATCCGGGGCGGCGAACACGAAGCCGGTGAAGGCGCTGCGGACGTCGAGGTTGCGCAGCAGCGCCGCGGTCTCCTTCTGGAACACGCCGTCGGCGAGCTCCACCACCGCGATCTCCGCGCCGCGGGCCGCGGCATCGGCGAGCAGGGTATCGAGCCCGGACTCGATGCGGGCGAGCGGTTGGCGGTAGGTCGCGATCATCCCGACGTCGGTGAAGTCGGCGACGTGCCGGACGCCGGCGTCGAGGTAGGCGTTGAAGTCGCCGAAGGCGCCGGTACCGGTCGCCTTGAGCGCCGCGACCTCGTGACCGGCGCGGGTGAGGCCGTGCGCGAAGGCCGCGGCGGCGGTGGTCTTGCCGGAGTTCATTGCCGCCCCGACCACGCCGACGACGGTCATTCCATCAGGGCGCGGCGCCGGTGCGAGGGCGTGGTCGGCGACGTTGATCACGGCGCCGTCAGCGTCACACAGCAGGCCGAGCGGGGTGATGCGCGTCGGAGCCGACATGCGGGCATTGCGCTCGCGCATGCGGCCGATGACCCCGCCACCGGCCAGCATGTCGGCGCCACGCGGGTCGATCTCGGCGATGCCCTCGAACTGGTCCGAGGCGTAGCGGTCGCCGCAGCCGAGCACCACCAGGTCGTCGAGGTAGAGCTCCGACACCCGCCCTTGCGCGAGCTGGATGCGCTTGTGGGAGCCGAGGCTTTGGATGCGGCCGAGCACGAGGTCGCCGGACACCGCGTTCGACAGCCGGCCGTCGAGCAGGCAGGCGCGCTCGTGCGGCACGCGGCGGGTGGAGAAGGCCCACTTGGCGCGGGCAAGGACAGCGGCGGTGATCGGGGTGTTGATGCTCATCGTCGTCAGCTCCGGAAGTCGTCGGTTGTCTTGGGCTCGGTGTGGCGGCGCCCGGCGCGGCGCTCAGCCAGCGCGGTGCTCGCCGAGGGCGATGCGGTCGAGGCCACCGCGGCGCACGCACTGGCGGAAGTCGTGGCCGCAATCGGGCAGCGCCACGAGCTCGATCGACGGGCTGATCCCGTGTGCCCGTGCAGCTGCCTCGAGGGCCGCCACCCAACGGGTGGCGCGAGTCACGCGATTACCGCCTTGCTGCGCCTCGATGGCGTCGCCGCCGCGCAGATTGTCGTCGCGCTCGGTGTCCTCGGCGCCGACGCAGACGGTGATCGGAATGCGCAGGAACTGCTCGAGCCCGGCCGCGAGCTGCGGGCCCCAGTCGCCGGTGCGTCCCGGTCGCGGCGCGAGCCCGTAGGGGAACGGCGCCGCGTCCGGGAACGTGTACCAGCCGGCGGAGACGACCGTCAGGCGCGACACCAGATGCGGGTAGAGCATCGCGAAGCGGTGCGCGAACTGGGCCCCGCCGGAGTAGCCGACCAGCTCGAAGCGCCTGGTGGCGACCGTGCCGGCGAGCCGCAGATCCGCCATCAGGGCGAGCAGCGCGAGATCGGCGCGCTTGCCGCGCACGACCTGCTGGTAGCGGGGCCAACGCCGCTCGTCGAACAGCGGCGCGACCACCACCCGCCCGCTCGCGGCGGCGCGCTCACCGAGCAGTGTCGCCTGGTCGTCGGCGCGACGCAGGATGCCGTGCACCGCGACCAGCGGCTCTGCCGCGGAGTCGCGCTCGCGCGGCATCGCGAGCCAGCAAGGCAGGTTGCCGCGCCCACGGCCGGGGCGGTGAACGACGTCGTGGGTGACCGGGCCGTGCATCGGCGCCTGGATTGCATTGGTGCGCATCGTCATCCTCTCCTCAGGCGGCCCGACCCAGCACCGCGACCGCGCGCGCGCGTGGAAGCAGGTCGAAGATCATGTGGATGCGGTCCTGGTCGCCGTCGTTGTGCGCCTCGTGCACCTGCTTGTTGTCGAACCACCACAGCTCGCCCTCCTGCATCCGCACCTCCTCGTCCTCGGCGCGCAGCCAGGAGCCGAGCGTCGAGCGCAGCACGAGGTGGTAGCGGTCGCGCACCAGGTAGTAGTCGCCGCGGTCGACATGCGGATAGACGCGGCGTCCGGCGGGGAGACACACGATCTTGGCGCGGCTGAGCAGCGCATCGCGCTGGTGAGCGATTGCGCGCAGGAAGGCGCACGCCACCGGGTAGCGCTGCGAGCCGGTGGTCCAACGGCTCTCGTGGACGTCGCGGCGCTGGCGCTCGCCGATGGCGGACTTGCGCAGGCCGCGCAGTGGGATGGCCAGCGCCTCGCGCTGCACCTTCACCTTCTCCTGGCGGCCGGTCGCAGCGTTCCAGGCTCCGTCGACGGCCGCGATCTCGTCGAGGAACGGGCCGGGGTCGATGCTGGCGGCGATGCGTTGGAAGTGTCTCATCGGTCGTCGTCTCCGTTGCTTGCGACCTGGTGGCCCACGAGTGCGCTTCGTGTCGTGGGTGGACCAGGTGTGCGTCGGGCAGGACAACGACGCCGACGGTGGTTTATTCCACCGCCGGTCTCGGGGCGCGGATGCCCGCGCTCGGGAGGCGTCGCTCAGAGGCGCTCGAGGAGGGTGCCGGCGTTCGGAATGCGCTCGGTGATGCCGTTGCTGCGGTAGGCGCGCCACACCGTGGCCGCATTGATCGCGACCACCGGCTTCGCGAGCCAGCGCTCGGCCTCGGCGGCCAAGCGCACCATCGAGAGATTGGTGCCGGCCTGGACGATGGCATCGAGGTCGTCCCCGTCGAGACGGCGCAGCACCGCGCGCAGCGTGTCCTCCGTCACCTCCGCGATGGCGGTGGCGCTCGGGCAGCGGAGATCCTCGTAGCGCGGCACCTCGAACCCCGACTCCTCGAAGAAGCGCACGATCTGCTCGCGCATGATCGGCTGGTACGGGGTCAGCACCGCGATGCGCCGGGCGCCGAGCGCGGTGAGCCCTTCGGCGCAGCTCTGGGCGCCGGTGGTGACCGGGATCCCGGCGAGCCGAGAGGCGCGCGCGAGGAATGCCTCGTTGCCGGAGCGGCCGCCCCAGAAGGTCGGGGCCGACATGCCCATCACGAGCACGTCCGGTTTACAGGTGAGCACGTCGCGCAGTGCGACCTCGAAGGCTCGGTCGACCTGCTCGAGGAGGTGCTCGAAGTCGGCATCGGTCGACAGGCGCGGTTGGGCGATGTGCATCCGCCCCGCGTGGAAGGTGACTCCGGGCACCCGCAGCGCGTTGAAGTCGGCCTCGACGATGGTGTTCGTCGACGGGATGATCACCGCCATCTTGGCGCGATAGCCGAGCACGTCTGGCATGGTGGTGCGTCCGGGAGCAGGATGTGGGTCGCGATTCTGCCACGCGGGCCGTGACGGCGCCGCGCCCCGGCGTGGTTGCGACGACCGACCATCGAGCAGGAGCATCGGACATGCGGGTTCGGCGTGCCGCACCGACAGTGGTGCTCATGGGTCTCGGCGCTCTCCTCGCCCTGCTCGCGCCGACGGCTGCCGAGGCGGGACGCTTCGCGCCGGCGCGCAGCACCGTGACCGCGCCCGGTGGCCCGACCTCCCGCGTCGATCAGGTCGAGCCGACAGCGGTCGAGAGCCCCGATGGTGACTACCTCGCGTTCGACCTCTTCTTGACCCTCGGCGAGGCCCTCGCCGGCGACACGATGGCGTTGCGCGCCCTGTCCGACCCCTCGGTCTGCATCAAGGCGCGGATCTCCAATCCCGCCGCGAGCAGCGGGTCGTTCTTCCTGGCGATGGACCTTCCGGTCGATCCGTTCGCGGGGCCTTACACGGTCAGTGCGACCCTGCGGCTCGACCTCGAGGACGCCGACGGCGACGGTGAGGCCGTCATCACCGGCTCCGGTGGTCGCGCGCCGCTGATGCGTGCAATCCTCGTCTCCGACGACACCACGCTGCCGGCGGTCCTGATTCCGACCGACCTCGGGCCCGAGCGTATCGACGGCGCGGGCGTCCACTCCTTCGAGATCGGCCCAATCGCCGGTCCGGTCGAGCCCGACCGCGACGTGCTCTCGGTACTGGTGTTCTTCGACCTCTCACCCGGCGATCGAGTCACCGTGCAGGGGCGATTCATCGCCGATCTCGGTACCGCGGTGCCGGTCTGCGCCATTCCGCTGCTGCCCGGCGACGCCGACCTCGACGTCGACGGGGTCGAGGACAGCGCCGACAACTGCCCGGCCACGCCGAACCCGACCCAGTCCGATCTCGACGGCGACGGTGCGGGGGACGTCTGTGACGCCGACGCCGACGGTGACGGCGAGTCGAACGCGGACGAGGTGGCGCACGGCACCGATCCACTCGACGCGACATCCAATCGTCGCCGCCAACGCGCAATTCTCGGCCCCCTGGAGTTGCTGCTCTCCGAGTGATGGGTCTCGGGGGGCTCGGCTCGGGGGGCTCGGGGTCGGACCAACTCATGTTGTTGAGTTTTCTATGGTTTCGTCCGACGCAGCGGGCGTCGTGGATGCCTCTGGGCGGGGGTGGCGGAGGTCGCGGCATTGGCTCGAGATGCTCGCCCCGGACGGAAATCGGTGTAATATCAAGCACCTGAGTTGGTCCGACCCCGTGGATGCCGAACGTGCTACCGTCCGCGCCTTACCCCTGGTGTGCGCCGGTGCCCACGATTCGCCCCATGACCATCGACGACCACGACGCGCTGGTCGCCCTACTGCGCTCGACGCCCGGGGTGACGCTGCGCGCGGCCGATGGGCGTGACGCCACCGCGCGCTATCTCGCTCGCAATCCGGGGCTGAGCTTCGTCGCGACCGACGGCGACGCGGTCGTCGGCTGCGTCCTGGCGGGTCATGACGGTCGGCGTGGCTACCTCCAGCACCTGGTGGTGGTTCCCGCCGCCCGCGGGCGCGGGTTGGGCGCGCGATTGGTCGGGCAGGCGCTCGACGCGCTGGCGGCCGAGGGCATCGACAAGACCCACATCGACGTGTTGGCGTCGAACGCGGAGGGGCTGGCGTGGTGGGTACGCCGCGGCTGGGCCCATCGCGACGACATCCGGCGGCTCTCGTTCGTGCGCTCGGGCCGCGCGGATGCCTGAACGTCCCGCGATGCCACCGCCGGCCGACGTCGAGCGCCACTACGCGAGCGGCGGCATCGCCGAGCGCATCCTCGCAGCGCTCCGCGCCGTGCACGGTCCGGACGCGGTGGTGAATCCGGCCGCCCTCGCCCCGCTCGATCACTTCCACGGTCGTGGGCTCGCGGCCACCGAGGAGCTGGTGGCGCGGCTCGACCCACGACCGGGCGAGCATCTGCTCGACATCGGGGCCGGGATCGGCGGTCCCGCGCGGTGGATCGCCGACCGATTCGGGTGCCGCGTGAGCGGGGTCGACCTGACGCGCGCATTCGTCGAGGCGGCCGAGGTGCTCACCGCAGCGGTCGGGCTCGCGGCTCGAGTCCGCGTCCACCACGCGGATGCCCTCGCCCTCCCGTTCGCCGACCTCACCTTCGATCGCGCCTATTCCCAGAACGTGGTGATGAACGTCGCCGACAAGCTTGGCTTCTACCGGGAGGCGCTGCGGGTGCTGCGCCCGGGCGGCGTGCTGGTGCTGTCGAATCTCTGTGCCGGCACCGCCGGTGAGCCCCTGTTTCCGGTGCCGTGGGCGGAGTCGGCGGCGACCAGCTTCCTGTCGACGCCGGAGCAGACACGAGCCGACCTCGAGGCGGCAGGCTTCACGGCGGTCGAGGTGCACGACACCACCGAGGCGGTCCTTCCGAGGCAGGCGGCGATGCGCCGCCGGCTCGAGCGCGAGGGGTTCCCCCCGCTCGGCCTGCACGTGCTGATGGGCGAGCGGATGCGCGAGCTGCAGATCAACTCGATGCGCAGCATCGAGGAGTCGCGGGCGCGGACCGTCGAGGTGGTCGCGCGCCGGCCCGGCTGACGCCGCGCTGGCAGCCGGTCCGACTCCGGGCGCAGTGCGGCCGGCTGCTATCCGGCGCAGATCCCCGGCCGGTGCGACGACCACGGCTGCACCGCCTCGAGCTGCGAGGCGACGCGCAGCAGCGTCCCCTCCGCGCCCATTCGGCCGACCAGGTGCACGCCGACCGGGAGGTCGTCGGGCGTCCAGTGCGTGGGCACCGAGATCGCCGGCTGCCCGCTCGCGTTGCTGACCCAGGTGAAGGGCGAGAAGCGTGCGGTGCGCCGGCGCAGCTCGAACGGGTCGCCGCCGGTGTGCACCAGGGTGCCGAGCGCGACCGGGGGCTCGCCGAGCGTCGGCGTCAGCCAGAGATCGTGGTCGTCGAAGAACGCGCCGAGATCGCGCACCGCGCGCTGCAGGTCCTGGAGCGCGAGCAGGTAGTCGGCCGCACCGAGGCGTCGGCCGCGCTCGGCGAAGGCCCAGACGAAGGGCTCGAAGTGTTGCTCGGAGAGCGGCTTGCCGGTGCGCCGAGCCCAGTCCGCCATCGCCCAGGCATTGCCGGCGGAGAGGATGGTGGTGAAGCGTTGCCACATGGTCTCGGCGTCATAGCGCGGCGCGGCTTCCTCGACGTGATGCCCGAGCGAGGCGAGCGCCTCGGCGGTCGCGCGCACCGCGGTGGCGCACTCCGGGTGGACCGGGTCGCCGAGGGGGGTGGTGAGCGTGAATCCGATGCGGAGCGGCCGTCCCTCCCGCCCCACCTCCTCGGCGAACGGCCGCTCCGGGGCGGGCGCGAGGTAGGGCTCGCCGTTGCCCGGCGCGGAGACCGCGTCGAGCAGGACGGCGGTGTCACGCACCGTGCGCGTGAGCGCGAGCTCCGACACCATGCCGGAGAACAGCTCGCCGTAGTGCGGGCCGAGGGTCACCCGTCCCCGGCTCGGCTTGAGCCCGACCAGCCCGCAGCAAGAGGCTGGAATACGGATCGACCCGCCGGCGTCGTTGCCGTGGGCCATCGGCACGATGCGTGCCGCGACCGCGGCGCCCGCGCCACCGCTCGACCCACCCGGCGTGCGCTCGGGGTTCCAGGGATTGCGAGTGGGTCCGAACAGGCGAGGCTCGGTGGTCGCGCCGACCGCGAACTCCGGGGTGTTGGTCTTGCCGATGAACACCAGGCCCGCGCGTCGGAAGCGCTGCACCAGCGCGCTGTCCTCGTGCGGGACGTAGTCGGCGAGATAGGCGGTGCCCTCGGTGAGCGGCACCCCCGCCACCTCGGCCAGGAAGTCCTTCATCAGGAACGGAACCCCGGCGAAGGGACCATCGCCGAGCGGCGCCCGGGCTGCCTCGCGTGCCGAGTCGAACATCTCGAGCACCACCGCGTTGAGGCTGGCGTTGACCTGCTCGACACGGTCGATTGCCGCCTCCACCGCCTCGGTGGCGCTCAGCTCCCCGCGGCGGACGAGCGCCGCGGTGGCGGTGGCGTCGAGGTCGGCGAGCTCGCGGGCGTTGATGGCCATGGCGAATCTCCGGGTGAGGGACGGTGGTGATGCTGCCCTCGCCGGGGTGAGCGGTGCAACACGCGCCGACGATGGTCGATGGCGGTTGAAGCGGTACGGTCGCTCCGCTTTAATCGCCGGCCCGGTCCACGTCCGGGTCAGGAGCTCCCGCGATGCAGACCCACACCGTGCGCGTGCATCCCGAGCGCGACCGCCTGCCACGCGAGCGGCAGCTCGCGTGGCGAATGGCGCGCGTCGCGACCGACCCGGTTCCGGTCGAGCCCGCGGTGGCGGAGATGATCGTCAACCGGCTGGTGGACAATGTCGCGGTGGCGGTGGCGGCGCTCGATCGCCGCCCGGTCGCGGTCGCGCGCGCCCAGGCGCTCGCGCGTCCCGCCACGAACGGTGGCGCGAACGTCCTCGGGCTCGGCATCGCACGCCGCTTCGCGCCCGAGTGGGCTGCCTGGGCCAACGCCACCGCGGTGCGTGAGCTCGACTTCCACGACACCTTCCTCGCCGCCGACTACTCCCACCCCGGCGACACCATCGCGCCGATCCTCGCCGTCGCCCAGCATCTCGGCCTCGACGGCGCGGCGACGGTGCGTGGCATCGCCACCGCCTACGAGATCCAGATCGCGCTGGTGAAGGGGATCTGCCTCCACGCCCACAAGATCGATCACGTCGCGCACCTCGCGCCGGCGATCGCCGCGGGGCTCGGCGCGGCCCTCGGGCTCGGCACCGAGGGCGTGCACCAGGCGATACAACAGGCGCTCCACGTCAACACCGCCACCCGGCAATCGCGCAAGGGCGAGATCTCGAGTTGGAAAGCGTTCGCGCCGGCGCACGCGGCGAAGACCGCCATCGAGGCGGTCGACCGGGCGATGCGCGGCGAGGGAGCGCCGTCGCCGATCTACGAGGGCGAGGATGCGGTGATTGCCTGGCTGCT
Source organism: Ectothiorhodospiraceae bacterium (assembly GCA_024234875.1). Lineage (GTDB taxonomy): Bacteria > Pseudomonadota > Gammaproteobacteria > HK1 > HK1 > JACKNM01. Next base: position 25,819 of record JACKNM010000019.1, read on the forward strand.
CGACGGTCCGAGCGCGGAGTACGTCGTGACGCTGCCCGAGCCCGGCGAGCCGAAGCGGCTGATTCTCGAGAGCTACACCAAGGCCCATTCGGCCGAGTACCAGGCGCAGGCGCTCATCGATCTCGCGTCTCGTCTCGGGGCCGAGGTCGAGGCGCGAACGCGTGGCGATTGGGATCGCGTGCGCGAGGTGGTGGTCCATACCAGCCACCACACCCACCACGTGATCGGCTCGGGCGCGAACGACCCGCAGAAGACCGACCCGGGCGCGAGCCGGGAGACGCTCGACCACTCGATCCTCTACATCCTCGCGGTCGCTCTCCAGGACCGTCGCTGGCATCACGTCGACAGCTATCTCCCCGAGCGCGCGCGCCGCGCCGACACGGTGCGGCTCTGGCACCGCATCCGCACTGTCGAGGACGCGCAGTGGACGCGGCGCTACCACGCGGTCGATGCGCGCGAGAAGGCGTTCGGCGGGCGAGTGGTGGTCACGCTCGACGACGGCAGCGTGATCGAGGGCGAGCAGGCGCTCGCCGACGCGCACGCCTTCGGTCGTCGACCCTTCGCGCGCGCCGACTACGTGGCGAAGTTCGAGACGCTCGCCGGCCCGATGATCGAGCCGACCGAGCGCGCGCGGTTTCTCGATGTCGCCACCTCCCTACCGACCCTTCCGGCCGGGCGGCTCGGTGAGATCGGCATCGAGGCACCGCCCGACCGGGTGGCAGTCGAGCACCTGCCCGCCGGGCTGCTCTAGCAGAGCCCGGCAGAGCCCGGGGTCGGACCAACCTAGGTTTCTGATTGTGTTGCGGTTTCTCGCGCGCCAGGCAGGCCGTGCCCCGGCGCGTGGGCTCCGATCGCGCCATCGTGCCTGGCGAGTCGGAACTGGCGAGTCGGACGCGGGCCGCGCAGTTTGTTCAACGAATTCAAAGACCTGAGTTGGTCCGACCCCGGGCGTCTCAGTACGAGCGGGGCATCCCCAGCACGTGCTGGCCGATGAAGTTGAGGATCATGTTCGACGACACCGGCGCAATCAGCGACAGGCGTGACTCGCGCCACTTGCGCTCGATGTCGTACTCGCGCGCGAAGCTGAACCCGCCGTGGGTGTTCATGCACGCCTCCGCCGCGGCCCACGCGGCCTCCGAGGAGAGCAGGCGCGCCATGTTGGCCTCGGCCCCGCACGGCAGCCCGGCATCGAACATCGCGGTCGCCTTGCGCACCATCAGGTCGGCCGCCTCGAGCCGCGCGTGGGCGTGGGCGATCGGGAACTGAACGCCCTGGTTCTGCCCGATCGGGCGGCCGAACACGACGCGCTCCTTGGCGTAGGCGGTCGCCTTGTCGACGAAGTAGCGACCGTTGCCGATCGCCTCCGACGCGGTGAGGCAACGCTCCGCGTTCATGCCGTCCAGGATGTAGCGAAAACCCCTGCCTTCCTCGCCGATCAGCGAGTCGGCGGGAATCGGCACGTCGTCGAAGAACACCTCGCAGGTGTTGTGGTTGATCATCGCGTCGATGGGACGGATGGTGCAGCCGTTGGCCTGCGCGTCACGCAGATCGATCAGGAACACCGACAGCCCGTCGGTTCGCCGCTTCACCTCCTCGACCGGGGTGGTCCGAGCCAGCAACAGCATCAGATCGGAGTGAGCGGCACGGCTCGTCCAGACCTTCTGCCCGCGCACCACGTAGCCATCGTCGGTGCGAATGGCGCGGGTCTTGAGCTGGGTGGTGTCGGAGCCGGTGGTCGGCTCGGTGACGCCGAAGGCCTGGAGCCTCAGCTCGCCGCGTGCGATGGCGGGAAGGAAGCGCGCCTTCTGCTCGGGGCTGCCGTGGCGGAGCACGGTCCCCATCGTGTACATCTGCGCGTGTCCCGCGGCTGCGCTGCAGCCCATGCGGTTCAACGTCTCGAGAATCGCCGCTCCGCCGCGGATCGGGAGCCCCGCACCGCCGTACTCCTGCGGCACGAGCGCCGCGAGATAGCCGGCCTCGGTGAGCGCACGGATGAACTCCGTCGGGTAGCTGCGCTCGGGCGGCTCGTCCTCGAGACGGCGCCAGTACTCGCCCGGGAACTTCTCGCACAGGCGCCGGACGCCCTCACGGATCTCGGGGTAGTCCTCGGCCTCGAGAGACATGCTGACCGCAGCGGACGTCATCACCACTCACTCCTCGCTCCTCGCCGGCGCGCGATCATGGCACAGCCCAGCCCCGTGGCCGCGCCGAGGCGAGGACTATAATCGGGCCGCCGCCCCCGGAGGACCGCCCCGTGCCCGCAGATCGTCCGTCCGACCGCCCTGCGACCAGCGCCGTTGCACCGCTCGCCAACATCAAGGTGGTGGAGCTCGGCACCAGCGTCGCAGCGCCCTATGCGGCGTGGATCCTCGCCGCGCTGGGCGCCGACGTGATCAAGGTCGAGCGCCCCGAGGTCGGCGACGACGCGCGCCAGTGGGGACGGATGTTCCCCGACGGCACCGGCTCGTACTTCGCGGCGTTGAACCGGGACAAGCGAGGCATCGTGGTGGACCTCGAGGATCCGGACGAGCTCGCATGGCTGCGCCGGCTCTGCATCGAGGAGGCGGACGTGGTGCTGCAGAACATGCGCCCGGGGAAGATCGACAAGCACGGGCTCGGGGCGCATGCGCTGCGAGCGGAGAATCCGCGCCTCGTCTACTGCAACATGGGTGCGTTCGGCGCGCGTGGCCCGCTCGCAGACCGCCCGGGCTACGACCCGCTGATGCAGGCCTACGGCGGCATCATGAGCGTCACCGGTGAGGAGGGTCGACCGCCGATCCGCGTCGGCACCTCGATCATCGACATGGGTACCGGGATGTGGAGTGTGATCGGCATCCTGAGCGCACTCAAACGTCGTGCCGAGACGGGCGAGGGATGCGTCGTCGACACCTCGCTCTACGAGACCTCGCTCGGTTGGGTCGCCCACCTCGCCTCGACGGTGCAGGCGACCGGCGAGAATCCCGAGCGCCAGGGCTCCGGCGCGCGTGGCATGGCGCCGTACCAGGCCTACGAGTGCGCCGACGGTTGGCTGGTCGTCGCGGCTCCGAACGACCGGCTGTTCGCGCGCCTGTGCGCCGTGCTCGAGTGCTCGGCGCTCCCGGCCGATCCACGCTTCGCCACCAACCAGCTCCGGTTCCAGAACCTGGATCAGCTCAACGCGGTGATTGCACCGCGGATTCGCGCCGAGAGCCGTGAGACCTGGCGCGCCCGGCTCGAGGCGGCCGGGGTGCCGAACGCGCCGGTGCGGACGATTCTCGAGGTGATGGCCGACGAGCAGGCGCGCGCGCTCGGGATGCTCCAGCAACTGCCGGGATGTGATCTCGAGCTGATGGGCGCGCCGCTTAGCTTCGACGGCGAGCGCCCGCCGCTTCGCCGCCACGCGCCGCGTCTCGGCGAGCACGACGCGGAGATCAAGGGCGGCTGAGCTGGCCGCGGGTCGAGCCCGACGTCGCCGAGACTCGAAGCCAACGGAGTGCATCGATGCAGATCGAACGTGTCGCAGCCGACGAGGTGTCCGCGCACTATCGCGAGCACGGCTTCGCGGTCCCGCGCTATCGGTTGCCGCCGACGCGACTGGCCGCGTTGCAGGCGCTCGCAGCGCGGCTCATCGACGACAACCGCCATCTCGGTGACCAGCCGATGGTCTGCCCGCACGTGCCCGGCGGCGGTGTGCAGGGGCTCAAGGGCGATCGCGCGTGGCTCGCGATCTCGCTCGAGCCCGCGATCCTCGACCTCGTCGAGTCGGTGGTCGGGCCGGACATCATCCTCTGGGGCACGAACCTGTTCGCCAAGCCCGCGGGCGTCGGCCGGCGGGTTCCGTTCCACCGTGACGGGCGCTACTGGCCGATCGAGCCCCTGGCCTCGGTGACGGTGTGGATCGCGGTCGAGCGCTGCGATGCCGAGAACGGGTGTCTGCGCGTCGTTCCCGGCTCGCATCGCGCCAGGGCGGTCGGCACCCATTACACCTCGCAGCGCCCCGAGGACCTGATTCCCGAGACGCTCGACCCGCGCGAGTACGATGCCGGCTCGGCAGTGGACGTCGTGCTCGAGGCAGGCGAGATGGTGCTCTTCGACGTCTACACCATCCACGGCTCGAACCCGAACACGAGCGACCGTCGCCGCATCGGCTACGCCATGCGGTACATGCCGTCGACCAGTCGCTTCGTCCACGACGCGGCCGAGCGCCGGGACCAGCCGTCCAGCGCCCACCACACCCGACCGCTGTTCCTGGTGCGCGGGACCGATCGGTGCGGCGCCAACGACTTCCGCACCGGCCACCCGGAAGGCTCCCTCGGTCTGCCCCCCTACTCGGAGTGACCGGCTCGCGCGGGCCGCGAGCTACGCCGCCAGTCTTCGGCCGTCGCGGCCGGCGGCGTGTAACCGATCGGCCAGCTCGTCACACAGCGCTCTGATCTCGGGGTCGATGTCGCGAACCGCCTTCTTGCCGATCGAGCGCGGATGTACTCCAGCCGCCATCCGCCCGCTCACCGCGAGGCCGAGGAACCGCGTAATCAGCTCGCACTCGCGCCTGGGTGACCGGACCAGATCCTCGTACCTCAGCACCAGCGTACGGCCGTCGCGCAGCAGGTCCTGCCGGAACAGCAAGCTGTTGCGCAAGAACCAGATCAGTGCCCGTGCGCTCGCGTCATCGATCCCGCGTCCGTGATGCCGCGATATCGAGGCCAGATCCTGATCGGAGAGATTCTCGCGCCGCCAGCCGGCTCGACCGGGCTCCTCGAGGACCAGGCGAAGATACTCGCAGTGCTCCCGGAAGTTCTCGAGCGACGAGTTGACGACGTCGTCGCACGACCGATGGATCCAGATCGATCTGGCGGTCGGAAACCGGTTGAGGATGGCTCGGGCGCGCTGGCTGTCGGAGATGCACTTGAAGACGATGCTCGATGCTCTCGAGCGGCCGATCAGCCGCTCGATGTGCGCATCGTCCTTCAAGACGTAGTCCCGGAATGCCTCGTCGTCGTACTCGTGCAGGCATTCGACACGGGGGTGGCGCTCGAGCAATCTGGCCAGCATGTTGGTGCCCGATCGCTGGGCACCGAACACGAACACTGGCGTCGCCGCGTGGCGGGCAGCTCCGCCGAGGCAGAGCCGAACTCGTTTGAGCCGCTTCGCCAGTTGCTCTCGTCTCGTCAGCATGACCAGGTCACCCGGGGTCGACCACGCAAAGTCGATCCGGAGTGTGATCAGCGACGATGAAGCGCGTGTGACAACCGACGCGCCCACGCATGGGCGTCGCGGTGGTTCCGGCTCCGGGCGGATCGCGCCGCGGGGGCTGCGGCGCTTTCCCCTGTCGCGCCGGTCCCGCGCCTAGGCGGCGATCTTCCCGCCGAGCTCGTCCTCGACGTGGGCGCGGATGATGGCCTCGAAGCTCGCGTCCGGCTCGAAGCCGAGCGCGAGCGATCGGCGGGCGTCGAATCGGCGCGGCCAGCCGGCGACGATGCCCTGGATGAACGCATCCGGCTCGCGGCGGATGCGTGCGACCACCGCGTCACCGGCCACCGCACGGAGTGCCGCGACCTGCTCGCCCACGGTCACCGCGAGCCCCGGCATGGTGAGATTGCGGCGGGGACCGAGGGCGTCGCCCTCGATGGTGGCGGCGCGGAGCAGGAAGCCGACCGCGGCGCGCGGGCTCGCGTGCCAGTGCATGACGTCGTCGGAGACCGGCAACACCGCCTCGTGGCCGGCCAGCGGCTCGCGGATGATGTTCGAGAAGAAGCCGGAGGCGGCCTTGTTCGGCTTGCCCGGGCGCACGCAGATGGTCGGCAACCGGATACCGACGCCGTCGAGGAACCCCTTGCGGGTGTAGTCCGCCAGCAGCAGCTCACCGATCGCCTTCTGCGTGCCATAGGACGTGAGCGGGGTGGTGAAGTACTCGTCCGGGATCGCCTCCGGGAACGGCGCGCCGAACACCGCGATCGAGCTGGTGAACACCACCCGCGGGTGGATTCCGGCCGCCCGAATGGCGGCGAGCAGGCGCTGCGTGCCCTCGAGGTTGATGCGGTAACCCTTGTCGAAGTCCTGCTCGGCCTCGCCGGAGACGATCGCCGCGAGGTGGAAGACGACGTCCGGCCGCCCGGCGACGATGCGCTCGCACTCCCCCGCCGCCGGGAGGTCGCCGGTCATCACCTCGACCGGGAACCGCGCCCCGGCCGGCGCGGTGGCCGGCACCACGTCGTAGAGGGTGAGGGCCGAGATCGCCTTGCCCCCCAGCTCGCCGTCGCGCGCCAGTCGCTCCGCGAGCTTGCGCCCGACCATGCCGGCGCCGCCGAGGATCACCACCTTCATCTCGCTACCCCCTGTCGTGTCGAAGTGCACTCTCGCGAAGATCGGCGATCATGGGCGCGATGCGCCCGGCGCTCAAGCGTCGGGCTGCCCCGGCGCAGGGCGGGGAATGGGTCGTGTCAGGTAGCGTTGGCGATGCCGCCGGTGGGTACGCGGGCGCCGCGGCGTGACCGGCGGACCCGCGTGGGAAGAGACGACATGAGCACACAGGGTTTCCTCGATCAGCTCCTGCGCACCGCCCAGTCGGCACTCGGCTCGAGCGGGCTCACCGAGCAGCGCCAGGGCGGCGGCACCGGCCTGAGCGACCTCGGCAAGGGTGCGCTGGCCGGCGGGGCGTTGGGCCTGCTCCTCGGCAACAAGCGCCTGCGCAAGATGGGGGGCAACGTGGCGCTCTACGGTGGTGTCGCGGCCCTCGGGGCGCTCGCCTACAAGGCGTACGGCGAGTGGCAGCGCGGCCAGGCGGGCGCCCCGGCGGCGCCTCCGCGCACCGTCGACCGTCTGCCCGGGGCGGAGGCGGAGCAGCACAGTCGGGCGATTCTGAAGGCGTTGATCGCGGCCGCGAAGGCCGACGGGCACGTCGACGCGCGCGAGCGCGGGCTCATCGAGGACGAGATGGGACGGCTCGCCGCGAGCGATCCCCAGCTCCGCGAATGGCTCGCGGCCGAGCTCGAGCGCCCGCTGGACCCGGCCGAGGTCGCGAGCGTCGCCAGCACCCCGGAGCTGGCGGCCGAGATGTACCTCGCGAGCCTCCTCGCGGTGGACGACCAGAGCTACATGGAGCGCGCCTACCTCGACGAGCTCGCGCGCCGCATGGGCATCGACGACGGGCTGCGCCAGCGGCTGGAAGCGCAGGTGCGCGGCATCGGAGCCTGACGGCAAGGCCGGGGCGCCGCGTCGCCCAGCGGCACCGCCTTCGGCGGAGCCAGTCGCCTACCGGCCCACCGGGGGCTGGCTCGCGCGCCAGCGCATGCCGGTCCCCCTCGGCCGAGGCCAGGTTGCCGGGTGACGGGACGCCGGCGCGCACTGGACTTCCGTCCGCTGCGCGGTAGCCTGTCGGACCGGAGTCGACCACGGAGCGTTGCATGTCCTCAGCCGCCCTCGCCGGCGCCTCGCGCCCTCTCGCGGACCTCGCCCACCAGGCCGTCGCCGCCGCGCGCGCCTACGAGTCGGCGGCGCGCTCGGCGGCGGCGAGCGCGGTGATGCGCGACGGGCGGGTCGACGCCGCGGCTGCCGATCGTCACCAACGGTTGGTGCACGGCCTCGCCTGGATCGCGACCACCGTGCAGGCGCTCGACTGCGCCGCGGCGTGGCTCGCGTCCGGCGGCGGGACCCGCGGCGAGGCCGGCGACCTCGCGGTCCGAATCGGCTTCGGGGAGTATCTCGGGCAGCTCGTCGGCGGTGTGCCGATGTCGCAGAACGAGGTGATCCGACCGCACGAGCTGGGGCTCGCGCAGGCTGGCGCCCGTCTCGCGGGTGACGACGCGGTGGCCTGGTTCCTCACCGAGGGGAGCACCGCCGAGACCCGTGCGGCGCTGCTCGAGCGGGTGCGCGCCGGCGACACCGTGGACGACGCCCTCGGCGACGAGACCCTCGACATGGTCCGCGACCAGCTCCGCGCCTTCGCCGCCGAGCGTATCCGACCGCATGCCCACGCCTGGCACCTCGCCGACCAGCTCATCCCCGACGCGGTGGTCGAGGAGATGGCGGGGCTCGGGGTGTTCGGGGTCTGCATCGGCGCCGAGCACGGCGGGCTCGGCCTCGGCAAGCTGGCGATGTGCGTGGTGAGCGAGGAGCTGTCGCGGGCGTGGATTGCCGCCGGCTCGCTCGGCACCCGCTCCGAGATTGCCGGTGAGCTGGTCTCGAGCGGCGGCACCGAGGCGCAGAAGGCGCGCTGGCTGCCCGGCATCGCCGCCGGCACCATCTTGCCGACCGCGGTGTTCACCGAGCCGGACATCGGGTCCGATCTCGCGAGCCTGCGCACCCGCGCCGCCCGCGACGCCGGTGGCACCTGGCGGGTGCACGGCAACAAGACCTGGATCACCCACGCCGCGCGTAGCGACCTGATGACGTTGCTGGTGCGCACCGACCCCGCGAGCACCGGGCACGACGGGCTCTCGATGCTGCTCGCGCCGAAGCCGCGCGGCACCGACGCCGAGCCGTTTCCCGCGCCCGGCATGAGCGGCGGCGAGATTCCGGTGCTCGGCTACCGCGGGATGAAGGAGTACGAGATCGCGTTCGACGGCTTCGCGGTCGAGGCCGACGGGCTGCTCGGTGGCGTCGAGGGCCAGGGTTTTCGTCAGCTCATGCGCACCTTCGAGGGCGCCCGGGTGCAGACCGCGGCGCGCGCGGTCGGCGTCGCCTGGAACGCGTTCGACCTCGGCCTCGCCTACGCTCTCGACCGCAAGCAGTTCGGCCGGCCGATCCTCGACTTCCCCCGGGTCTCGGACAAGCTCGCGCTGATGGTCGCCGAGACGGTGCTGGCGCGAGAGCTCACCCACTTCGCCGCCCACGAGAAGGACAAGGGCCGACGCTGCGACGTCGAGGCCGGAATGGCGAAGCTGCTGGCGGCGCGCGTCGCCTGGTCCAACGCCGACACCGCGCTGCAGATCCACGGCGGCAACGGCTACTCGCTCGAGTACGAGGTGAGCCGGGTGCTCTGCGACGCGCGTATCCTCAACATCTTCGAGGGCGCGGCGGAGATCCAGGCCCACGTCATCGGGCGCGGGCTGCTGGCGCGGCGCAACTGAGCACGCCCGGCCGCTGCATCGTGGCACCGCGACACACGAGCCCGATCCACGTCCTGCTGGTGCCCGGCGCCGACGGGCGCCCCTTCCCCGAGGATCGTGCCGAGGCCGCATCGCGTGGGGTCGTGGTCCACGAGATGACGCTGCCGGCGATCACCGGCCATCCGATCGACGCCCGTCTGCGTTACTTCGACGCGGTCGGCGCGGACATCGAGCGCCGCGTCGCCGCCATCCGCTCGGCGGCGCCGGGCGCGCAGGTGCACGCCATCGGGCGCAACCACGGCGGCAGCCTGCTCGCCCACGCCGTCGCCCGCGGCGCGCGGGTCGACGCGATGGTCCTCCCCGGCGTGATCCCGGAGCTGAGCACGTTCCGCCTGCGCAGCGAGCACCCCTCGGCCCGCGCCTTCCGCGAGGCCCTCGGGACGCCAGAGGCGGTGGCGCGGATCGCCGAGCTGCGGCCACACGACCTGACGACCTCGCTCCTCACCGTCGTCCACTGCCGCATCCTGCTCCAGGTCGGTGCCGACGACCCGTGGCTGGACGCCGCCTCGCACGCCGTCTTTCGCGTGCTTGCGGACAGCCACCAGGTCTCCTGGCACGACGACGACCACGCGATGGTCGCGCCGGCGACCCTGGCCGAGCGCTGGGCGTTCCTCGCCGGGTCGGTCTGATCCACGGCGGACGAGATCGAGCTGGTACCCTTCGGGGCAGCTCGACCCACCCGATCGGAGACCCACCATGCTCCCAACTCGCCATGCCGCGGCCGTGCTGGTCGCGGCCACGCTGCTCACCGGCTGCACCCAGGAGTCGCAGAACAAGATCGGCCGCGCGATCCAGAACTGGACCGGCACCAACGGGGTGCTCGAGGTCTATGCCGGCGAGCGGCTGGTGAAGCGCTTCCTGTCCATCGACAAGCTCTCGACCGCGGCCGGGACCAGCGACGGTGGGGTGCGTCCGTATCGCTTCGGCTACGGCGTCCTCGACGAGAACCTGAACGGGACCGTGGACGCCGACGAGCGCAAGGTCTACTTCGAGATCAGCGACTACTCGACGGCCTACGTGTTCCACGCCAGCCCGCGCTGACGCGCCGCGGCGGCATCAGCGGCGGCCGGCTCTCTTGCCACCGGCCGTCATCGTGGCGAGTGGCCGCGGTCGTGCGAGGAGGAAGGCGAGCGCCCGCTCGACCAGACCGGCGCGGCGCGCGCAGTCGCCGAACGAGTGGCCGCAGCCGTCGAGGGTGGCGAACTCGAACGCGGTGTCGAGGCCGGCGGTGCGCGCGGCGCTGCGCATGGCCGCCACCCAGTGCCGTCCGCGCTCCACGCGGGTGCGGCCCTGCTGGCGGTCGATGTGCCGCGATCGGTTGAATGCGCCGTCACGCCGCGTGTCGTCGGCACCCACCAACACCATCGACGGGATGCGCAGGAATGCCTCGGGGTCGAAGCCCGAGCCCGCAATCCCGCGCGGATAGGCCACGCCCGGGTCGGGGAAGGTGTACCAGCCGGGGGCGCCGAGGACGAGGCGGCGCACGCGCTGCGGCGTGTGCATCGCGAAGCGGTGCGCGAACTGGGCGCCGCCGGAGAAGCCGAACAGGTCGATCGCCTCGGTGTCGGCTCCGGTGCGCGCGGCGACGTCGTCGAGGATGCGAAGCAGCGCCGTCTCGGGTCGCTCGCCCGTGCCCGCTCCGAGACGTTGGAAGCCGGGAAAGCGGGTGGCGGAGTACACCGGGGCCACCACCACGACCCCTCGCGCCGCCGCGGTTTCCCCGAAACGGCTCGCGTGCTCGCGCGCGTTGCGCGAGATGCCGTGCACCGAGACCAGCACCGGCGCGCCCGCGGCATCGGCGGACGGGAGACGCAGATAGTACGGGTAGCGCCCGGCGTCGCGGGTCGTGCACGCGATGGTCCGACCCGCGGGCAGCGGCGCCGGACCGTCGCAGCGCGCGGGGGCAGCTCCCGCCGCCGCCGTGACGACCGCCAGGAGCGTGCATCCGAGCAGCCCCCGGAGCGCGCCGCCGGCGACTCCGCGACGAGATGTTGGGCGTCCTGGCATCGCGCGACCCGTGGCTGGGGCGCGCATCCTACAGCGGCGCGACGTCCACCGGCACGCGCCGTGACGGTGGCCGCCCACGCTCCGGGCCAGGGCGCTCAGTCGTGGGCGGCCTCGCGAGCGCGTCGGCGGCGCATCGACCAGCCGACCGCGAAGCCGGCGATCAGGAGCGGTCCACCGGAGAGCGCGAGCCCTCGCAGGGACTCGAGGTCGGGCAGGCCGACCCGCCGTGCCCGGGCCCCCTCGATGCTCGCCGGCGGCTCCATCCCGGGGGCCGCATCCTCGACGATGGCGCGCAATCGTGACAGCTCCGCGTCACGTTCGGAGATTTTCGATTCCAGCTCGCGAATCGCGACGTCCAGCCGCGAGATTCGAGCCCGCTGTGCCGCGAGCTCGAGCGACCGCGCCCGCAGCTCCGTCTCCAGCCGCCCGACCAGTGGCGCCAGCGCCACCTCTCGCGACTCGGCCAGCGCCGCGTCCGTGACCGGTCCCGCGAGGGCACTCGGTGCAGGCGCGGGCTCGAGTCTCGGTTCCGGCGGCGGTACCTCGGCGATGTCCTCGACCGGCGCGGATGGTGGGCGTGGTGCCGGCTCCACCGGCGCCCGTGCGATCGGCGCCGGTCGCCCGGTCGGGGCTGCGGTGCGCAGCGCAGGGCCGTCCTCGCCGTGCCCCGCCGTGGCTTCCCGTCGGCTGACGGTCGCGGCGGGCGGGGCGGTGGTCGCTCGATCCCGGCGCGTCTCGGTATCCGGACGCCGCTCGCTGGCTGCGACCGGAACCTCGCCGAGCGCTCGGGCGACCGCCTCGGGCGAGGGCAGGAACTCGGCCTCCGCCCGGGCGTTCGAGCGTTCGGTGGTGGCGGTTCCGGTCCCGCTCGGCGTGTCGTGCGTGACGGTGGTATCGCCCGGTGCCGGTTGCGCGCCGTTGCGCGCGAGCGCGACCGGTGCCGCCCCGCCACGTAGCCAGGCCCGCGCCCTGGACGACGAGACCGCGGCCGCGGCGTCGACGCCAGGCACGGTGAGCGCGGCGCCGGCGCGCAGCGTCTCCACCCCGTCACCGGCGAAGGCATCGGGGTTGGCCACGAACAACGCCCAGGCCATCTGCGAGCCCGCCACCCGGGTGCCGGCGGCGATGGCGGTGCCGATCTCCCACAGGGTCTGGCCGGACCCGACGCGCACCACCGTGCCGGGGGCGGCACCGGCCAGCGCCGGGCTCGGGGGCTGCTTCGCTGCCGGGGCCACGCTCTGGCGCCTCGGCTCGGCTGCCGGGCGCCGGGCGATGGGTGCCGACCGATCGCGCCCGAGCGCCGCGCCGCGGTAGCTCGGGGGGTCGAGCATCAGGGTGTACTCGCGGGCGACCTGCCCCGACGGGGCGCGGGCCACGATCCTGAAGCCGGCGACCGGCTCGCGAACGGGTTGATCGGTCTCGAGCCGAAGCACCAGCTCGCGCGAGATGCTCGCGTCCGGCCCGGACTCGAGCCGCCGTAGCAGGGGCAGCGCGGGCATGCCCTCGGCCGGCTGGACGGCGATGTCGATGAGCTCGCTCGCGTCACCCTCGCTGGCGCGCAGGGTGATGCTGGCCTCCAGGGGCTCGCCGAGGTGCGAGCTCACCGACAGCGGGCCGAGGGCGATGGCCGCGGCCGCCGCCGGCTGTAGCGCCAGAGCCGTCGCGACGGCCAGCGCGGTGGGTCGAGTGGGCATCCTCACGTGCGTACCGCTTCGTTTCCGTCCGTGTCGGGATTCCGGAGATCCCCGCGTCGAGGGGATGCCAGCACGAACCGTGCCAGGCCTTGCCGGGCCGTGGGATCAATGAGTTGCGAGGTGATCAGTGTCAAGAAACCGATTCCTGGCGCGGTTTTGACGGCGATGGGATCAGGGGGCGTCAAGAAGCCGACGCCCGGGCGCGGCGAATTCTATCGCCCGCCGCGCCGCTTGCCCCGCCCGCTCGGGCTGCCGGCGTGTAGCGTGCTCTTGGAGCGCTTGCCGAGTGCCGGGGCGCGGGCACCGGTGGTCGCGCGCGTCCCGACCGGTGGCGCGTCCGGCAGGCCGGTGTGCTGGGTCCGGAATGCACGACCCTTGGCGCCCCGGCGCACGCCCTCGGGGCGGGCTCCGGTGCCGCGCGGCTGCCAGGCCGGGACCAGGTGGTGCTTGCCGTTGCCGATGAGGTCGGCACGACCCATGCGTCGCAGCGCATCGCGCAGCAGCGGCCAGTTCTCCGGATCGTGGTAGCGCAGGAACGCCTTGTGCAGCCGCCGCACCCGCGCGCCGCGGGGAATCGGCACCTCCTCGCTGCCGTGGGTGACCTTGTGCAGCGGGTTCTTGCCCGAGCGGTACATGGCGGTGGCGGTCGCCATCGGGCCGGGCAGGAAGGCCTGCACCTGGTCGGCGCGGAAACCGTTCGCCTTCAGCCACTGCGCCAGCGCGAGCATGTCCTCGTCGGTGGTGCCGGGGTGGGCGGCGATGAAGTACGGGATCAGGTACTGCTCCTTGCCGGCTTGCTTCGAGTAGCGGTCGAACAGCTCCTTGAACCGGTAATAGGTGCCGATTCCCGGCTTCATCATCTTCGACAGCGGACCCTGCTCGGTGTGCTCGGGCGCGATCTTGAGATAGCCGCCGACATGGTGCTGCGCCAGCTCGCGCACGTACTCCGGCGACTCGATGGCGAGGTCGTAGCGCACCCCGGAGGCGATCAGCACCTTCTTGATGCCGGGCAGCGCGCGTGCGCGGCGATACAGGCGAACCAGCGGGCCGTGGTCGGTGTCGAGGTTCTTGCAGATGCCGGGAAACACGCACGAGGGGCGACGACACGCCGACTCGATCTCGCGACTCTTGCAGGCGATGCGCCACATGTTGGCGGTCGGACCGCCCAGATCCGAGATGACCCCGGTGAAGCCGGGCACGGTGTCGCGCACGGTCTCGATCTCGCGCACGATCGAGTCCTCCGAGCGACTCTGGATGATCCGGCCCTCGTGCTCGGTGATCGAGCAGAAGGTGCAGCCGCCGAAGCAGCCGCGCTGGATCGCGATCGAGAAGCGAATCATCTCGTACGCCGGTATCCGCGCCTCGCCGTAGGCCGGATGCGGCACCCGCTGGTAGGGCAGCTCGTAGAGGCGATCCATCTCGGGCGTGGTGAGCGGGATCGGGGGTGGGTTGAGCCACACGTCGCGATCGCCGTGGCGCTGGGTGAGCGCGCGCGCGTTGCCGGGGTTCGACTCCAGATGCAGGATGCGCGAGGCGTGGGCCTCGAGCACCGCGTCGTCGCGCACCTGCTCGAACGACGGTAGCCGAATCACCGTACGCGCCCGGTCCTCGGGGCGGGCGCGGCGCTGCAACCGCACGACCACCCCGTTCGCGCCCGGCGCGGGCGTCACCGGCGCGGGGGTGGCCGCGTAGGGGTCGGGGCGCGTCGTCGTCGGGCCCGGCTCGTCGATGTGGGTCGAGTCGATCTCGACCCAGTCGGGTGGGGTCGCGCGCCGCGCGAAGGCGGTGCCCCGAAGATCGGTGATGGCGCCGATCGGCTCGCCGCCGGCCAGGCGGTGCGCGAGCGCGCAGAGCGCGCGCTCTGCGTTGCCGTAGAGCAGCAGGTCCGCCTTGGCGTCGAGCAACACCGAGCGGCGCACCTTCTCCGACCAGTAGTCGTAATGCGCGACGCGGCGAAGCGACGCCTCGATGCCGCCGACGACGATCGGCACGCCGGGAAACGCCTCACGCGCGCGCTGCGCGTACACCACCACCGAGCGGTCCGGTCGTCGTCCCCCCTCCCCGCCCGGGGTGTAGGCGTCGTCACGCCGGATCTTGCGGTCCGACGTGTAGCGATTGACCATCGAGTCCATGTTGCCGGCGGTGATGCCGAGGAAGAGCGTCGGCGCGCCGAGCGCGCGGAAGTCGCTCGCGTCGTCCCACCGCGGCTGGGCGATGATGCCGACGCGAAATCCCTGCGACTCCAGCAGCCGGCCGACGATCGCCATGCCGAAGCTCGGGTGATCGACGTAGGCGTCGCCGGTGACGAGGATCACGTCGCACGCGTCCCAGCCGAGCAGATCCATCTCCTCGCGCGACATCGGCAGGAACGGCGCCGGGGTGAGGCGCGCGGCCCAGTGCTTGCGATGGCCGAAGATGTCGGGGGCGGTGTCCACGTCGGTGCGTCGCGTCGGGGGAAGCGCCAATGCTACGTCCCCGGCCGCCGGGCGGCCACGGCGGGCCGCGCCTACATCAGCGCGTGACGTCGCCCTGCGACGGCGGCCGCTTGACCAGGTGCCAGATGCTCGGCACCTGCTCGATCGGCACCGAGATGAGGGCCGGCTCGTCGGCGGCCAGGAAGCGCTCGAGCGCCGATTGCAGCTCCGCGCCGTCGCGCGCCTCCTCCGCCGCCATGCCGTACGAGCGGGCCATGGCGACGAAGTCCGGGTTGGTGAGGTCGACACCGATGTGGCGGCCGCCGAAGCTCTCGGCCTGGATCGTGCGCACGTTGCCGTAGCTCGAGTTGTCGAGCACCACCGTCACCACCGGGATGCGGTGGTGCACCGCGGTGGCCAACTCCTGCACCGTGAACATGAAGCCGCCGTCACCGCAGATCGCGACCACCTTGCGATCGGGGTTGGCGAGCTTGGCGCCGAGCGCGGCCGGCAGGCCGTAGCCGAGCGTCGCCTGGTATCCCGGACCGAGCATGGTGCGCGGGTGGTAGACCGGGAAGCTGAAACGCGTGAACGAGCCGAGCTGGGTGACGTCGGCGACCAGGATGCCGTCGCGCGGGAGCGCGGCGCGCAGCGCGCGGGCGAGCTCGGGCAGCGGGCCCAGCGCGCCGAGGTTCGCGAGCATGTCCGCCCGGGCCGCCTCGCAGTGGGCGAGGAAGGCGTCGCGCGCCGGCGCATCGCCGCCCGGCAGGGCCTCGAGGATGGCTGCGATCCCGGCGGCGGCGGTGGTCACCAGGGCGATCGTCGGGCGACGTGGCTTCATCACCTGCAGCGGGTCGGCATCGATCCGGATCACCTCGACCTCGCGCTCGCGCCCCCAGGCGAGCGCCGTCGACAGGAACCGCGTGCCGACCGCGAGCACCACGTCGACCTGCTCCCAGATCTCCTGCCCGGACAGGATGTCGTAGGACAGGGGGCTCTCGTCGGAGAGCACGCCGCGACCGTTCATCGTCGCCACCACCGGGGCGCGCAGGCGCTCGGCCAGCGCGCGGACCTCGGCCTCGGCGCCGAACGCCCCGCCGCCGACGAAGATCGCGGGGCAGCGCGCGCGGGCGAGCCGGGCCGCGGCGTCGCGGACCCGTGCCGGGTCCGGCCGCGGTGGCTCGTACGCCGGGGCGCGCACGATGGGCCCGACCGGCGCGCTGGCGGCGAAGTGGTCCGGCGCCATCTCCACGATCGCGGGCTGCTTGCGGCCGCCGTGCATCGCTCGGAAGGCATCGGCGATGAGCTGTGGCACCTCAGACGGATGATCGGCGCGCTCGGCGAACTCGACCACCCCGCGCGACATCGCGAGCTGGTCGCGCAGCTCGTGGGCGATGCCGTAGTTGAGACCGATCTGGTAGGAGGGGATCTGCCCGGTGATGCCGAGCACCGGCGTGTTGCAGGCGACCGCGGTCGACACCGCGGCCATCGCATTCAGCAGTCCCGGCCCCGGCACCACCGCGAACACCCCGGTGCGCTCGCTCGACTGCGCGTAGCCCATCGCCATGAACGCCGAGCCCTGCTCGTGGCGGGTGTGCACGAGCCGTATCTGGTTGCTCCGCGCGTGGAACGCGTCGTAGAGCGGATCGAGCTGGATCCCCGGGATGCCGAACACGGTGTCGACGCCGTGCTCGATCAGCGCCTCGACCATCGCCTGCCCGCCGGTCATGGTGCGGGTGTCCCGGCCCGTGTGCCCGTCGCTCATCGTCCCCCCCTCGTGCTCAGCGACCGCCTCGGGTGAGATACCCGAGGGCGACCGCGGCCACCGCGACCACCACCCCGAGTGCGGTCATCTTCATCACCACGTCGCCGGCGGTGGCGAGCGAGATCAGCTCGAACACCGCCAGTGCCGCCACCACCGCGAGCGTGCCGATCACCACCGTGCCGATCACCTTGAGCGTGCCGGACACGCCCGACGGCAGCCGCGAATCCCCGCCCTCGCCCTTCATCGCGCGTGCTCCTGCTCGGATCCGCAACGCGCCGAGTATGCACCAGGGCGGTTCATCGGCGCGCCCCCGCGCGATGGCGCAGGACCTGGCCGGGCACGGCTCCGGTCGCGCGCCCGTCGCGCAGCACCGCCACCCCGTTGACGATGACGTCGTCCACGCCCTCGGCCTCGCGGTGCGGGTGGTCGAAGGTGGCGCGGTCGGTGATGCGGTCGGGGTCGAGGACGACGAGATCGGCCGCCGCCCCGGCAGTCAGGATCCCGCGGTCGGCGAGTCCGAGGATGTGCGCGGGCAGCGCGGTCATCTTGCGCACCGCGTCGGCGAGCCCGAGCACCCCCTCCTCGCGCACGTAGTGGCCGAGCACGCGGGCGAAGGTGCCGTAGTGGCGCGGGTGCGGGTTGCTGTGATCGGGCTGACCCGGCAAGCCGGTGTAGAGGCCGTCGGAGCCGATCGCGACCAGCGGGTCGCGCATGATCGCGCGCACGTCGGCCTCGCTCATGTGGAAGTAGATGCCGCGAGTGGCGAGCCGGTCGGCGAGCAGCAGGTCGAGCAGCGCGTCGGCGGGTCGCTTGCCGTCGCGCTCACCGAGCGCGGCGAGGGTCAGGCCGACCACCTCGGGCCGGGTCGGGCTCATGCCGATGCGAACCTGCGACCAGTCGTAGATCCGCATCGAGATCCTGTCGCGCGCCATGCCCTCCTCGAGGTCGTGGCGCAGGCGCTCTCGAGCGCTCGGGTCGCGCAGGCGAGCGAGGATCTCGCCGGTCTCCCCAGCCTGCGCCCAGGGCGGCAGCCGAAACCGCAGCCCACCGCTGCTGGCGGCGTAGGGGTACTGGTCGCTATGGATGTCGAGCCCGTCGTCGCGCGCGGCGTGGATGCGTGCGAGCAGGTCCGGGGCGATGCCGTGGTGGCCCGGGTCGCTCACCTTGAGGTGCGAGATCTGGACCGCCGCGCCGGCGCGGCGCCCGATGTCGATCGCCTCGTCGATGGCCGCGGTGACACGCGCGCCCTCGTTGCGCATGTGGGTGAAGTAGCCACCGCCGTGATGCGCCGCGACGCCGGCGAGCGCCACCACCTCGTCGGCGTCGGCGTGACCGCCC
Source organism: Ectothiorhodospiraceae bacterium (assembly GCA_024234875.1). Lineage (GTDB taxonomy): Bacteria > Pseudomonadota > Gammaproteobacteria > HK1 > HK1 > JACKNM01. Next base: position 44,123 of record JACKNM010000019.1, read on the forward strand.
GGTGGACCGAACAGCCCGGTCGACAGGCCGAACGCACCGGCGCGCATCGCGGCGTCGACGTGCGCACGCATCCGATCGAGCTCGCCGGCCGTCGGCGCGCGCGGGGCCATGCCCATCACCGCGCAGCGCACCGCGTGATGGCCGACGAGCTGGCACACGTTCACCCCGCACGGCGGGTGGTCGTCCAGGAACGCCCCGAGCGTCGGCCACCGGTAGTCGAGACCGCTGTCGAGGCTGGCCATGATGTCGCGGTGGGCCGCGAGCCGCGCCGGATCGAAGGGCGCGGGCGAGAGGCCGCAGTTCCCGTTCACCACCGTCGTCACCCCCTGCGTCACCTTGCCGTGGGCCTGGGGATTCAGGGGGAGGTTGAAGTCGTCGTGGGCGTGGATGTCGATGAACCCGGGCGTGACGATCCGCCCCTCGGCGTCGATCTCGGTCGCCCCGCGTTCGCCGACCACGCCGACCGAGGTCACCCGCCCACCACGGATGCCGATGTCGGCGCGCCGGCCCGGGGCGCCGGAGCCATCGAGGACCGTACCGTCGCGGATCACGAGGTCGAGCACGCCGAGCCCTCCGTCGGCCGACCGGCGACCGGGGATCGGCGCCGGCTGGCAGGTCGTCGAATCGGCACATCTTGCGCCTTTTCGATTCGTCGCGCCGAGGGCGCGGTTTCCGGCCCGTTCCGTTGGTAGACTCGACGGCCCACTCCCATCGGGCGGAGATCCACCGGTGAGCCGATCACTACAGGACCAGTTGAAGCGCAGCGGTCTGGTGTCGGACCAACAGGTGCGTGACCACCGTGCCAAGCAGCGCAAGGCGCGCAAGCAAGGGGCCGCGGCATCGGAGGTCACCGAGGAGGCGCGCGCCGCTGCCGCGCGCGCGGCGGCCGAGAAGGCGGAGCGTGACCGCGCGCTGGCGCGCGAGCGCGCGAGCGAGGCCGAGGCCCGTGAGCGCACGGCCCAGGCGCGGCAACTCATCGAGCGCCACCGGTTGGCGCTCCCGGACGGCGAGGAGGCGTACAACTTCGTCGACGGCACCGTGGTGCGCCGCTTGCTGGTCGGCGTCAAGACGCGCGACGCGCTCGCCGCCGGGCGACTGGTCGTCGTGCGCGACGGCGAAGGCTACGCGGTGGTGCCGACCGACGTTGGCGAGCGCATCGCGGCGCGCGAGCCGGGCGCGATCGTCCATGCCGCGAGCGGCGGCGACGACGCCGACGGTGGCGACGAGTACGCGGGCTACGAGGTGCCCGACGATCTGCGCTGGTAGCGGGGCGGCGCCCGGGGACAGGCACCGCCGTTGGCGGAGCCAGTCCCCGGCCCACGCGCGACCCGTCTCAGTGCCCCCCGAGCACGATCACCGCGTCGCCCACCAGCATCTCGCCATCGTCGACGCGGGTGCGATCCAGCGCGATGGCGAGGCTCGGCCACCACGAGTCGGCGAGGCGCGGGTCGCCGCTGAAGGTCACCCGGGTGACCAGCCGGGGATGGTCGGGATGGCTCACCACGACGTGGATGTGCCGCTCGCGCCACACGTACCCGGGTAGCGCGGTGCGAATGTGGAAGGTGCCGTCGGGCGCGGTGCGAAGGGTCGCGCGATAGCGGTCCGGCCGATAGTTCCCGTCGCCGTCCGCCTGCCAGATCTCGACCACCGCTCCTGCCACCGGGCGCGCCGCCGGGCTCAGGACGCGCCCGGTCAGCAACAGCCGCTCCCCGGGGTCCCCCGGTCGCCACAAGGTCGGGTCGGCCGGCGCATCCGGCAGGTACATCGGGCCGACATGGGTCTCGACCGTCGGTGACAGCGCGAGCGCCGGCTGCGCGAGCAGCCACGCCAGCACCACCGCCGCGCTCGTCGCCTGCCTGCCGCGCATTCCCGCTCTCTCCTGGAACGAGCCACCGCCGCCGATGCCATGCACCAGTTCACAGACTCGGCTGTCGGTCAACTTGACACGAATCATCGTCGGGTGACGACCGGAATTTCCCCGAGGCCCCAACCCTTTGAAAGAAGGTCGATTCATCGGGGCAGGCACGCATCTTGCTAGCGGCCGAGACGCGCCCGTCGGGCCTCCGGCTCGCGGACGTCGCGATGCGCTCGAAGCGTGTCGCGGCGCGTGTCGGCTTCGGTGGTCGGCCCGGTCGGGAGCGCGTCAGCCCGAGGAGCAGGACATGAACGATCGCGCCGCCACGCACGCCCCCATCGACCGCGCCGCTCGATTGCCCGGGGCTCTCGCACTGGCAAGGCGCCTTCCACCACCCGACGTCTCCGCCGTCCGCGCGGTGGTCCTCGGCGTGGCCCTCGGGCTCGCCGCCGGCACTGCCGCCGCGGCCACTCCGGCCACCTGGATCGGTGGTGCCGGCAACTGGAACGACCCCGGCAACTGGTCGGGCGGCGTGGTCCCGCAGAACACGCCCACCGAGACCTTCGACGTCGTCATCGACAACGCCTCCGGCACCGCCTCGGTGGTGACCCTGAACGTCAACACCACGATCGAGAGCCTGACCCTCGACGCCGGCGACACCGTCACCTTCAACGACGGCATCGACCTCACCATCGCCGGCGGTCCCACCACCGGCTTCCTCGTCAACGACGGCACCATCAACCTGGTCGGCAGCCCCTTCTCTGGCGGCACCACCGCGATCGTCCTGCAGGGCGGCATCGGGCTCACCGGCTCCGGCCAGGTGGTGATGAACAACGACGCCAACAACCAGATCCTCGCCGACGGCACGGTGATCGACCACGGCGCCGGCCACACCATCCGCGGTAGCGGCGAGATCCTGGACGGCACCGGCGGCATGGTGAACCAGGCGGGCGCGCGCATCATCGCCGAGGGCTCGGTGGGACTCACCGTCGACCCCAGCGCCTCGGGTGGATTCCTGAACCAGGGTGTGCTGCAGGCCGGTGACAGTGGTGCCGGAACCACCGGCACGCTCACGCTGAGCGGCGCCGGTGGCGGCAACTTCACCAACACGACCGGGACCATCGAGGCGCAGGACGGTTCCACGGTGCGTCTGGTGAGCGGCGCGACCGTCGTCGGCGGCAACCTCGGTAGCACCGGAACCGGCGCCGTGTCGCTCGAGGGCGCCGGCGCCTCCGGCTCCACGCTGGACGGGGTGACGTTGTCCGGCGTGGTGAATCAGGGTGACGGTGTCGCGGTGAGGGTGCAAGACGGCATCACCAACCACGCGACGTGGAACGTCCTCGGCAGCGCCTTCAGCGGCGCGACCACCAGCATCAACTTCGCGGGTGCGCAGACGCTGCAGGGCTCCGGCTCGATTGTGTTGAACGACGACGCCCAGAACACCATCACCACCGACGGGTCGACGCTCACCCACGCCGCCGACCACACCATTCGCGGCGCCGGCCGACTGCTGAACGGCGGCGGCAGCATGGTGAACGACGGCACCATCATCCAGCAGGGCGGCAACGCGCTGGTGATCCGTCCCGACGCCGGAGGCTTCACCAACAACGCGACATTGCGGGCCGAGGGCACGGGTGGGATCGATCTCGACGGTGGCGCCGGCGGAGCATTCACCAACAACGCGGTCATCGAGGCCGGAGCCGGATCGCGCGTCGATCTCCTGAACGGCGTGACGGTGAGCGGCGGGACCCTTCGCGGCACCGGCCTGGTCCAGCTCAACGGCAATGGTGCCTCCGGTGCCACCCTCGACGGCGTGACCCTCGAGGGCAACGTCGACCAGGTCGACGGCGCCGACGTCACCGTCACCGGAGGAATCGTCAACGACGGCACCTGGACGCTGAGCTCAAGCCCGTTCAGCGGCGCGCTGACCGACGTCCTGTTCCAGGGCACGCAGACCCTGGACGGCGTCGGCGAGATCGCGATGTCCGACGATCCCAACAATCGCATCCTGACCAGCGCCGGCGACACCCTGACCCAGGCAGCCGGCCACACCATTCGCGGCGCGGGCGAGCTGCTCGACAACACCGGCTCGATGGTGAACCAGGGCGTGATCCGTCAGCAGGGCGGGAATCGGCTGACCATCGATCCCGATGGCGGCGGCTTCGTCAACGCGCTCGGCGGTCTCGTCGAGGCGACGGGCACGGGCGGCATCGCGCTGAGCGGTGCCGGTGGCGGCACGTTCACCAACGACGGCAACCCGATCGTCGCCCGCGACGGCTCGCGCGTGGATCTGACCGACGGTGCCACGCTCGTCGGCGGGACCCTCGCGAGCGAGGGCGCCGGGTTCGTCAACCTCGACGGCATCGCCTCCAACGCGGCGGTCCTCGACGGGGTGACGCTGCAGGGATCGGTCGTCCAGGCCGACAACCGCGACGTGGTGGTCCGCAACGGCATCACCAACGACGCCACCTGGTCGGTGAACGGCAGCCCGTTCTCCGGCAGCTTCACCGACATCACCTTCGAGGGCACTCAGGCGCTCGCCGGCACCGGTCAGATCGTGCTCAGTGACGACCCGCAGAACCGGGTGCTCACCGACGTCGACGCGACCGTGCTCACCCAGGCCGCCGGCCACACCATTCGCGGCGCCGGCCGGCTCCTCGACGGCGCCGGCGCGATGGTCAACCAGGGCTCCATCGTCCAGCAGGGTGGGAATCGACTGGTCGTCACGCCGGGCGGCAACGCCACCGGATTCGTGAACGAGGGCACGCTGCGGGCCGACGGCACCGGCGGCCTCGAGCTCTCCGGCGCCGGTGGTGGCGAGTTCACCAACACCGGGCAGACCATCGGCATCGGCGACGGATCCCAGGTCGTGCTCTCCGGCGCCGCGGTGCTGCACGGTGGAACCGTGGCCGCCGATGGCGCCGGTCAGAGTGGTCAGCTCGTGATGACCGGCGCGGGGGCCGGCGCGGCGACGCTCGATGCGGTGACGCTCGAGACCGCCGTGACCCAGAACGACAACGTCGACGTCCGCGTCGTCAACGGCCTCACCAACAACGCCACCTGGTCGGTGAACGGAAGCCCGTTCAGCGGCAGTTTCACCGACATCACCTTCGCCGGCTCGCAGACCCTCACCGGCACCGGCGAGATCGCGTTCAGCGCAGACCCGCAGAACCGCATCCTGGTCGATGCCGACGCGACGACCCTGACCCAGGCCGCTGGCCACACCATTCGCGGTGGCGGACAGCTCCTCGCCGGCACCGGCGCGATGGTGAACCAGGGCGCCATCGTGCAGGAGGGCAGCCACGCCCTCGTGATCGACCCCGGCGCGAACGCGACCGGCTTCGTGAACGCGGGCACGCTGCAGGCCAACGGCACGCCCGGCATCGAGCTCTCCGGTGCGGGCGGCGGTGAGTTCACCAACAGCGGGCACTCGATCGGCATCGCCGACGGGTCGCGCGTCGTGCTGAGCAACGCCGCGATCGTCCACGGTGGATCCTTCGACGCCAACGGCGGGGACCGGATCGGTCTGGTGTCGCTCGCCGGGGCCGGGGCCGCCGCGGCGACCCTGGACGGCGTGACCTTGAACGCCGGGGTTCAGCAGAACGACAACGTCGACGCTCGGGTGACCAACGGTCTCACCAACAACGCCATCTGGTCGATGAACGCGAGCGGGTTCAGCGGCAACGACACCGATCTGACCTTCGTCGGCACACAGACGCTCGGCGGCACCGGGTCGATCGTCATGAGCAACGACGTCGACAATCGAATTCTGGTCGACGCCGGCACCACGGTGCTGACCCAGGCCGCGGGCCACACCATCAGCGGTGCCGGCGACCTGCTCGCCGGTACCGGCGGCATGATCAACCAGGGCACCATCCGCGGCGACCGGGGCTTGCCGCTGATCGTCGACCCCGGCGTCGGCGCGAGCTTCACCAATGCGGGCGTGGTCGAGGCGCGCGGCGGCGGCACGGTGCGTTTCACCGACAGCGCCGAGGTCACCAACGTCGTCGGCAACGCGCTGGTCGGTGGTACCTGGGTGGTCGACGACACCACCGGCGGGCTCACCCAGATGCAGCTCGGCGTCGGCTCGACCCAGGCCGACATCCGCACCAACGACGCCGAGATCCGGCTCGCGGGGGTCAACTCGCGCTTCGACGCGCTCGCGAATCTCGATGCCAACGCCGGCAGCTTCACGTTGCAGCGTGGGCGGGACTTCGCGACCGTCGGCGACCTCGCGAACACCGGTGACGTCACCGTCGAGGACGCGGCCAGCTCACTCGCGGTGGCCGGCGACTACGACCAGACCGCGGGCAACACGAACCTCGTCGGCGGCACGCTGAGCGCGACGAGCGTCAACCTCCTCGGCGGCTCACTCACCGGCAGCGGCACGGTGCAGGGCGCTACCACGGTCGGCGCGGGCGCCACCGTCGCCGCCGGCGCCTCGCCGGGGATCCTGAATTTCGAGAACGCGTTGGACCTCGCCGCCGGTAGCATCCTCGACTTCGAGCTCGCGGGCACCGCGGTCGACGGCAACGTCCCGAACGTCGGGGTGATCAACACCGCCACCAATCCGGTCTCGACCCAGTTCGATCAGATCAACGTCTTCGACGTCGCGAACATCGCCGACGGCGTGATCGTCAACGTCGCGACCATCGACGGCTTCACTGCCGCTGGCGGCAACTTCTGGGATCTGATCACCGCCGACACGCTGAATCTCAGCAGCCCGTCGAACCTGGTGGTCGACCTCTCCGGTGTCGCCGGGGTGATCCAGGCCAACATCAACCTCGAGGAGGTCGCGCTCGCCGACCCGACTCGGGGTGGCGCCACCCGCGAGGCGCTGCGCATGTCGATCGACGCGGTGCAGGTCAACGCGATCTGGAACGGCGACGGCGCCGGCGGTGGGGCCAACGGCAACTTCACCAGTGCCAACTGGACCTTCGAGGACGACGACGGCAACGCGGTCGACGTCAGCCCACTGGTCTTCCCGAGCAACACCTCGTTGGTGTTCTTCAATGCGGTCATCGACGACGGCAAGCCCGGCACCTCGGTGGTCACCCTGAACCAGAGCGCCACCGTCGACGCCTTGACGGTGAGTGGTGGCGACGAGCTGGAGATCGGCTCCGGGCGCTTCCTGACCATCGATCAGGATCCGGGTCGCCCGGGTAGCGGCGTGGTCACCAACAACGGACTGATCGACGTCAACCCGTTCCTCGCCGCCGGCCTGACCTTCGACGGTGCCGGCACGTTGCTCGGGACCGGGGTGGTGGACCTCGGTGGCAACGGCGCCCGCGTGGCGGGCAGCGATGGAACCGGCTCGTTGCTGCACGGCGCCGGTCACACCATCCAGGGTGCCGGACTGGTCGGGGCCGACTTCGCATCGCTCGACAACGCGGGCACGATTGCCGCGACCGGCGGCAACCTCACCGTGGGCACCGACACCGCCAACCCGCTCGCGGTCCACAACACCGGCGTGATGGAGTCGACCGCGGGCGGCAACCTGGTTCTCGGCGCGGCTCGCCACACCAACGACGGCACCATCCGCGCCGGTGACGGCTCGACGGTGACACTGGCCAACGGCTCCACGCTGATCGGGGGCACCGGCACCCTCGAGAGCACCGGCACCGGCCGTTTCCGCGTCGCCAGCAACAACACCACGCGCTTCGAGGGCGACATCGTCAACAACGCGACGATCGAGCTGGATCCGTTCCTGGAGGCGGTCATCGCGGTCGACGCCGACACCACGCTCTCCGGTACCGGGAACATTGCGATGCTTCGAAACGGCGCCGTGATCTCGGGCGTCGACGGCGACGAGACGCTGGTCAACGAGGCCGGTCACACCCTGCACGGTGCCGGCCTCATCGGCCGTGACCTGCTCCGCCTCGACAACCGTGGCCTGGTGCTCGCCGACATCGAGAACGGCCGGCTCATCGTCGGCGACGACGACACGCCGGACGGGCTCGACGTCGTCCAGAGCGGCGCCGGGACGCTGGCGGCCGCCGACGGCGGCATCCTCGAGATCCGCAACGCGCGCGTCGCCGGCGGCGTCATCCGCGCCGACGGCGAGGGCCCGGGCGGTGCGCGCTCGCGGGTGGAGCTCGGCGACGGCTCGACCATCGTCGGCGGAACGCGCTTCGAGAGCAGCGGCGCCGGGGTGGTCCAGGTGACGAGCGGCCGGACCACCCACTTCGAGGGCGCGATCACCAACAACGCGACGATCGAGATCAACCCGTTCCTGCAAGCGGCGATCGGCATCGACGCCGACACCACGCTGGCGGGTACTGGCAACATCACGTTGAACGGCACCGGTGCAGTGATCCTCGGTGTCGACGGTGACGAGACCCTGACCAACCAGGGCGGCCACACGCTGCAGGGCGAGGGTGCAATCGGCCGCAACCTGGCGACCCTCGACAATCGCGGGCTGATCGTCGGCAATCACGATACGCGCACGCTGACCGTCGGCGACGACGACACCGCCGACGGCCTGTCGGTGGTGCAGAGCGGCGCGGGTACGCTCGCCGCGGCCGACGGCGGCATCCTTCGGATCCAGAACGCGCGGGTCGCGGGTGGCGTGGTGCGTGCCGACGGCGAGGGCCCGGGCGCGAACCGCTCGGTGGTGCAGCTCGGCAACGGATCCACGATCGCCGGCGGGACGCGCCTGGAGAGCACCGGCGCAGGCGTGATCGAGGTCGCCAGCAACCAGACCACGCACTTCGAGGGCACGATCACCAACAACGCGACGGTCGAGGTGAACCCGTTCCTGCCCGCGGTCATCGGCATCGATGCCGCCACCACGCTGGCGGGCACCGGGAACATCACCCTGCGCGGTAACGGTGCCGCGATTGCCGGGGTCGATGGCGACGAGACGTTGACCAATCTGGCCGGGCACACGCTTCAGGGCGAGGGGGCGATCGGTCGCAACCTCGCGGCTCTCGACAACCGCGGACTGGTGGTCGCCAACCAGGAGGGACGCACGCTGACCGTCGGCGACGACGACGTCCCCGACGGCCTGTCGGTGGTGCAATCTGGCGCGGGAACGCTGGGCGCGACCGATGGCGGCATCCTCGACGTCCGCAACGCGCGCGTCGCCGGCGGCGTGATTCGAGCCGATGGCGAGAGCTCTGGCGGCGTGCGCTCACTGGCGCGGCTCGGCAACGGGTCGACCATCGCCGGCGGGACTCGCCTCGAGAGCAGCGGCGCGGGTGTGATCGAGGTCGCCAGCAATCAGACCACCCACCTCGAGGGTGCGATTACCAACGACGCGACGGTCGAGGTGAACCCGTTCTTCGCCGCCACCATCGGTATCGACGCCGACACCACGATCGATGGCACCGGTCGGATCCTGCTCGCCAACTCCGCCGGCGCGCGCATCACCGCGGTCGACGGCGACGAGACGCTGACCAACGCCGCCGGTCACACCATCGCGGGCGGCGGACGCCTCGGTCTCGACACCCTGGGCATCGTCAACGCCGGCGCCATCGTCGGCAACAACGGTCAGATGATCGTCGACCCGCGCGACAGCACGGTGCTCCTGAACGACACCACGGGGACTCTGCGCGCCGAGAGCGGCGGCAGCCTGCGCGTCGAGGACGCCACCGTCGACAACCAGGGCACGGTGGAGGCGGTCGCGACCACCGTCGCCACCAACGTGACCTTCGCCGCCGATGCGACGGTGAGCAACCGCGTGGGCACCGCGCTGGTCGGCGGCACCTGGCGCGCGTCGGGTGATACCGCGAGCGCGGTGGTGGATCTCCAGGGCGGCTCGACCATCGACACCATCGGCGCCGGCGCCACCTTGGTGCTGGACGGCGCGAGCGCGGACATCCGTATCGGCGGCGCGTCGATCCGTACCACCCTCGCCTCGAGCACCGGCACGCTCGAGGTCTCGAACGGTCAGCTCTTCTCCACCCCCGGCAACTTCACCAACACCGGTGACGTGAGCATCGTCGGCGCGACGAGCGAGCTGCTCGTCAACGGCGGCAGCTACACGCAGACCGCCGGCAACACCCGGCTCGACGGTGGGAACCTGGTCGCCTCCACCGTCGACATCTCCGGCGGCAGCCTGACCGGTGTCGGCGTGGTCGATGGCAACCTCTCGGTGAGCGGCGCGGGGACCGTCGCCTCCGGGTTCTCGCCCGGCATCATCCAGGTCTCGCAGGACTTCACCCTCGGCCTCGGCGGCATCTGGGACGTCGAGATCGCGGGAACCGATCCGTTCGCGCCGGCGTTCGACCAGCTCCTGGTCGGCGGCACCGCCACCTTCGAGGCCGGCTCGTCCATCGACGTCTCGTTGCTCGGCGGCTTCGGCCCGGTCGCGGGCAACAGCTTCGACCTCCTGAGCGCGGATCTCATCGTCGACAACACCGGTGACATCGCGAGCATCTTCGACTTCACCTCCGCGGTGCTCGCGCCGGGGCTGCGCTACGAGGTGGCGCTGGTCGACACCGACGCCAACAGCACCGCCGACACCTTGCGGCTCTTCGTCGACCAGATCGCGGCCATCGGCGTGATCGACGCCACCTGGAACGGTGGCGCCGGAAGCTTCACCGACGGCAACTGGACCTTCAGCGACACCCCGCCCGGTGCGTTCCCGGACAACACCGCGGACACGTTCTTCAACGTCGCCATCGACGGCAGCAACGACACCACCGCCTCGCCGGTCGCGCTGGAGACCGACGTCACCGTCGACAGCCTGCGCGTCGACAGCACCGATGCGCTCGAGGTCACCGACGGCAACACGCTCACCATCGAGCGTGATCCGGCGCGGACCGAGAGCGGACGCATCGTCAACGAGGGCGCGATCACGCTCGCCTCGACTGGCGCATCGACCGCGATCGCGGCCGACGGGGACCTCACCATCACCGGCACCGGCACGCTGACCATGGCCGATGGCGCGGCGGCCGCGATCAACGGCACCGCCGGCTCGACGGTGGTCAACGACGTCGAGCACACCATCGCCGGCGCCGGCGAGATCGGTCAGGGTCAGGTCGACCTCGACAACCGCGGCACCATCGTCGCCGACGGCGCCCAGGCACTGGTGATCCAGACGCCGTCGGCGGTCGACAACTCCGGAACCCTTCGTGCGACCGGGAGCGGCGGCCTGGTGGTGTCCGGCGACCTCGACAACACCGGCATCGTCGACGTGCAGACGGGGAGCAGCGCGACGCTTGCCGGGCAGACCGTCAACGATGGCACCATCGCCAACACCGGTGGCACCCTGAATGCGAGCGCTCTCACCAACAACGGCGAGCTGGTGCTCGACGCCGGCGCGGTGACCGGCGGTGACATCACCAACACCGCGACCGGGGTGGTGCGCGGGCACGGCACCATCGGCCAGACCATCCTCAACGCGGGCACCGTGCGCTCCGAGGGCGGCACGCTGGCGGTCGCCGGCGGCGGCATCCAGGGCCAGAGCGGCACGGTGGAGATCACCGCAGGCTCCAGCCTGGATCTCTCCGCCGCGACCGGCACCCAGAGCGCCGACAACCTGGTGCACAACGGGGTCTCCCTGGCGCTCGGCGGCAACGACTTCCGAGTCGACGTCGACTTCGTGAACGGCAACGCCGGCTCCGGCAATGCCTTCGACGCACGCGCCAACGTCACCGGCAGCGGGCAAATCCTCGCCGGCGGGGACGTGGCCCAGGCGATCACCGGCGACGTGGCCGGCGGCGCCACCGCGACCCCCGAGATCGCGTTCGGCGACGTGCACGTCGGTACCACCAGCACCCGCAACTACCAGGTCGCGAACACCGGAACCGACGGGCCGAGCCTGCGCGGCGCGATCCAGACCGCGGCCAACGGCGGCAACATCACCGATTCACGCCTGGTGGGCTCGGGCGCGAGCGCCGGTGACTTCGGCCCGATCGGCCCCGGGGCCGGCACTGGTGACCTCCAGGTCCGCTTCCAGGCGACCAGCGCCGGCGCGCTGAGCGGGCAGGTGATCCACGTCGAGAACAACTTCGACAACGTCACCGACCAGGACATCGCGGTCACCGGCACTGCCTGGAACCTGGCCGAGGCGGCGATCCAGACCGCGGCGCCGGTGCTCATCGGCAACTTCCACGTCGGGGACCTGGCGCCCCAGGCGCGCCTGCAGGTCGCCAACGCGGCTCCGGTCGGCGCCTTCACCGAGCGGCTGAACGGTCAGGCGCTGAACGCCGATACCGGCATCGTGGTCGGCGGCGCCGGGTTCAGTGGCCTCGCGGCCGGGCAGGTGAACGGCGACGGGCTGGAGGTCGGCATCGACACCAGCACCGCCGGCATCAAGGACGGCAACGCGCGTTTCGCGTTCCAGTCCGACGGCACCGGGCTCAACAGCCTCGGCGTGACGTCGCTCGGTATCCAGAGCATCCAGGTGCAGGGCACCGTCTGGGCCTATGCGGTCGGTGACGCCACCAGCGAGGTCAACTTCGGCGCCCATCGTGTCGGTCCCGGCGCGGTCGAGGCATCGCTGGTGGTCAGCAACATCGGGCCGGACACCGGCGGCGCCACCGAGACCCTGCGTGCATCGTTCGACGCGATGCCGGCCGGGTTCCTGGTCGAGGGCAGCGCCGGGCCGCTCGACGTCGGCGCCATCGGCGTCGGCTCGCCGCGCGACGTGACGCTGTCGTTCCTGACCGCGGTGTCCGGTGACTTCACCGGGACCACGCTCGACATCGGCTTCGTCTCCGAGGCGGCCGCCGGCACCGGGCTGTCCGACACCGACGTCGGTGGTCAGAGCGTGACCCTGAACGGCAAGGTCTACGCGGCGGCCGAGGCGAGCGTCACGCCGACGGCCATCGACCTCGGCATCCTGCGCCAGGGACAGCTCGTCGCCGGCGAGAACCTGGCGGTGTCCAACGTCGCCACCGGGGGGCTGGTCGACGTCCTGCGCGGCGGGTTCTCGGCCGTCGACGGGCCGTTCACCGCCAGCGGTGACCTCGGCGCCGGCGTGGCCGCGGGTGCCACCGACTCGACCAGCCTGCTGCTCGGGATCGACACCTCCGCCGCCGGCGTGTTCGACGGCACCGCGACCCTGGACCTGGTCAGCCACAACGAGGATCTCGCCGACCTGCTGCTCGACTCGATCGACGTGAGCCTCCATGCCACCGTCAACGCGCTCGCCAACCCGGTGATCGAGCTGGCGGGCGGCGACGGGACCCTCACCGGCAGCCCCACCTTCCTGGTGCTCGACCTCGGCTCGATCGTCGAGGGCAGTGGCGACACGCGCAGCGCCTCGCTGTCGATTCTCAACGACGTGCTGGGGCCGGCGGACTTCCTGGCCGGGGAGTTCGTCGACGTCCTGGCCGGTCAGTTCGACCTTGCCGGGCTCGACCCCTTCCTCGACGTCGCCGCCGGCGGTGCGCTGGGCGGGCTCGGGATCAGCTTCGACTCGACCGGGCTCGGGGTCGGCAACTTCCTGGCCGAGTTCACCCTCGACCCGTTCAGCACCCTGGCCGGTGGCGTGGACCCGATCGCGCTGGCCGACATCCGGGTGCAGGTGCGGGCGCGCATCGTCGCCGGTGGTGGTGTCGACGTCCCCGAGCCGCCGGTGCTCGCCCTGCTGCTCGGCGGCACCCTGGTGCTGGTCGCGGGACGGCGGCGCCGCAAGGGCTGAGCCTCCTCGGGGACCGGCTCGCGCGACGCGCGTGCCAGTCCCCGCGCACCCGCCCCGTGCACCGCGGTCACGCCGAGCGGTGCGCCTCAGACCGTGAAGTGCACCACCAGGTCGCCGAGCGCGGCATGGTCGGCCCCGGCCGCGATCGTCCCCGAGCGCGTCAGGACCACGGTCTCGCGGCGCACCGCGAAGGCGTAGCCGTCGGTGGTGTGCACCCAGGTGCCGGTCGAGCTGCGGTCGGTGAGCATCAGCTTGCCGCCGCGCACCCGTAGCTCGGCGTGGTCGCGGGACACGAACGGCTCCGGGATCTGCAGATCACAGTGCGGGGCCCGGCCGAGGGTGACGCGGTCGCCCTCCCCCAGCTGCCGCTCGGCGCCGCCGAGTCGGACGGAAACCCGTCGCTCGGCCAGCGCGGCGACGGTGATCGGCCCGGCAGCGTGGCACTCGGTCACCGGGGCGGCCTGACGCACCGTCGAGCCATGGGGATCCGGCCCGGGGAGGCTCGAGTACAGGGTCACCGGTGCGACGCGGCCCTTGAGGAACTGCGACCCGAGTCGCCGCAGCCCGGCACGCCGGTCCTCGGGCACGGTCACCACCGCGTCCGCGGTGAGCACCACCTCGCCGGGCTTGGCCAGCGCGAGCAGGCTCGCGGTCAGATTGACGCAGTCGCCGAACACGTCGCCGCGGGCGCGGATGTAGTCGCCGACGTGGACCCCGACGCGCATCCGAACGCCGCCGGCGCCGCGCGCGGCGGCCATGGCGTTGGCGGCAGCGAGCGCGCGCACCGCATCGGGGAACACGCAGAGCAGGTCGTCGCCCTTGCTGCGGATCACCGTGCCGCCCCGAGCGCGCACCACCTCCGCGAGCTGGTCGATCAACAGCCCGACCAGCGCGAGCGCCGCCCGGTCGCCCTGGCCCGAGTACAGCGTGGTGCTGCCGCACACGTCGGCAAAGAGGATCGCGCCATGGGACCGGGTCTCCGGGGCCTGGCGCTCACGGGAGCGCGCACCCCGGCGTCCGAGGACCGAGCGGGCGCGATGCCAGGGCGCGAGCCAGGTGGCTTGACGACTCGCGTGGGGTAGGTTCTCCGTCGACTCGGCTGCGCACATGGTCGTGGTCCTCGCGTGAGTCGGTTCCACCGCGGGGTGGATTCGAGTGGGTGGCAGTCTGGGCGCGGGAGGTTTCGGGGCGATATCGCGGTGGGCGGCCGATTGTTTCGGATGTTTCGGGGCTCCGAGGGTCACCGAGAGCGTGATCGAGATCAGGTGGCACGGGTCTGCGGGTCGTCGACGGTTGAAGTCGACCCGGGGACGCCACAGTTTCGACCAAGGAGGTGGGTGTGATGAGTGGTGGAGCGCGCTCCGGTGCCGCGGTTCGACCGGCCGCCGTGGCGGGATTCTTCTATCCCGGCGATCCCGAGGTACTGGCGCGCACCGTCGACGAGCTGCTGGGCGTGGCGGCCGCGGCGGCCGCGCCGGCGCCGAAGGCGGTGCTGGTGCCACACGCGGGCTACGTCTATTCCGGCGCGATCGCGGCGAGCGCGTACCGCCTGCTCGAGGCCGGGCGTGACGCGATCCGTCGTGTCGTCCTCGTCGGCCCCGCCCACCGCGTGCGGCTGCGTGGGATCGCGCTGCCCGCGGCGCAGGCGTTCGCCACCCCGCTCGGGACGATCGCGGTCGATCGTGGCGCCTGCGCCGAGCTCGCGGATCTCCCACAGGTGCGGGTGAGCGCGGAGGCCCACGCGCTCGAGCACGCGCTGGAGGTCCAGCTGCCCTTCCTGCAACGCATCCTCGGCCATTTCACCATCGTCCCGCTGGTCGTGGGCGACACTCGCCCGGGCGAGGTCGAGGCGGTGCTGGAGCGGCTGTGGGGCGGGCGGGAGACCCTGATCGTCGTCAGCTCCGACCTCTCTCACTACCGGACCTACGATTCGGCTCGCGAGCTGGACCGCGCAACCGTCGCCTCGATCGTCGCGCTGCGTCCGCTGCACCACCACGAGCAGGCCTGTGGCGCGGGCGCGATCAACGGCTTCTTGCCGTGTGCGCGCGAGCATCGGTTGGCGGCGACTCTGCTCGACCTGCGGAGCTCGGGCGACACCGCTGGCGACCGCGACCGCGTCGTCGGCTACTGCGCCATCGCGTTCGACGTCTCCGGCCAGCGCGCCCACGGCGAGGAATCGCACCTTGCGAGCTGATCGACAGGCGAGGCTCCTGGCGCTCGCCCGGGCGGCGTTGCACCCGCACGCGCTGCCACCGACGCTCGACGCGACGACGCCCGGGTGGCTCACAGAGCCGGGCGCGAGCTTCGTCACCCTCACCCTCGGCGGAGCGCTCCGCGGCTGCATCGGCTCGATCGAGGCGACCCGCGCGCTCGCCCTCGACGTCCACCACAACGCCATCGCGGCGGCGAGTCGCGACCCGCGATTCCCGCCGCTCGACCGCGACGAGGTGGGTGCGGTACGCGTCGAGGTCTCCGTGCTCTCGGCCCTCGAGCCACTGGCTGCGTGCGACGTCGACAGCCTGCTCGGGCTGATCCGCCCCATGGTCGACGGCATCCTGATCGACGACGGTGCGCGCCGTGCCACCTTTCTGCCGCAGGTCTGGTCGGTGCTCCCGGAGCCTCGGATGTTCCTGCGACGGCTGGGCGAGAAGGCGGGGCTGGCCCCGGGGGTCTGGCCGGCATCGCTCAGGGTGTGGCGGTACACCGTGACCAAGTGCGTGGAGACGCGGCCGGGAGACGCTGCGTGACGCCGGAATCGACCCATCCCGCGCGCTGGTGGCACCGGCTGGACGACGGCCGCATCCAGTGCGATCTCTGTCCGCGTGACTGCCGGCTACGCGAGGGCCAGCGCGGCGCCTGCTTCGTGCGCCGCCGCGTCGACGACGCGATGGTGCTCGCGACCTACGGGCGCTCGTCCGGCTTTTGCATCGACCCGATCGAGAAGAAGCCGCTGGCGCACTTCTACCCGGGCAGCAGCGTCCTCTCCTTCGGCACCGCCGGGTGCAACCTCGCCTGCAAGTTCTGTCAGAACTCCGACATCACCAAGGCGCGCGACATGGACCGGCTGATGGATCGCGCGACGCCGGAGGAGATCGCGCGCACCGCGGCCCGGCACGGTTGCCGAAGCGTCGCCTTCACCTACAACGACCCGGTGATCTTCGCCGAGTACGCGATGGACACCGCCGACGCCTGCCATGCGCTCGGCGTCGCCACCGTCGCGGTGACCGCGGGCTACGTCCGCGAGCCGGCGCGCTCGGAGCTCTTCTCGCGTATCGACGCGGCCAACGTCGATCTCAAGGCGTTCACCGAGGACTTCTACTACCGGCTCACCGGCTCCCATCTCGAGCCGGTGCTGGACACGCTGCGCTACCTGGTGCACGAGACCGCGGTGTGGACGGAGATCACGACGCTGCTGATTCCCGGCCACAACGACTCCGATGCGGAGATCGGCCGGCTCGCGGCCTGGGTGGGGGAGAACCTGGGCCCCGACGTGCCGCTGCACTTCTCGGCCTTCCACCCTGACTTCCGAATGCTCGACGTGCCGGCGACGCCGCCGGCGACGCTACGCCGGGCACGGCGCATCGCCCGTGACGCCGGTCTGCACCACGTCTACACCGGCAACGTCCACGACACCGAGGGCGACACCACGTACTGCGCCGGCTGCGGCGCGAGGCTGGTGGTGCGCGACTGGTACGCGATCGAGGCCTACCGGCTCACCGACGACGGGTGCTGTCCGGACTGCGGCACCACGCTCGTCGGGCGCTTCGCGCCGTTTCGCATGGCCGATCAGTTCGGCCCACGGCGGGTGCCGGTGCGCATCCACCGGTAAGCCGAGGGAACGACCCCACCGGGGACTGGCTCAAGCCGCGAAGCGGCGGGTGCCAGTCCCCGACCAGTGCGGGTCACGGCGGGTGCCTGTCCCCGGGGGGGTGAGCCGGTCCCCGGTACCGTCAGGCGGCGGCGCGGACCACCTTGCCGCGCGCGACGACCATGCGCGTGCGCTCGATGTCGTGGATGTCGGCGAGCGGGTTGCCCTCGACCGCCAGCAGGTCGGCCACCTTGCCGGGGGCGAGGACGCCGAGCTCGGGGCGACCGAGCGCGTCGGCCGCGACGCTGGTCGCCGAGCGCAGCACCTCGGCGGCGGAGAAGCCGCAGCCCTCGGCGGTGAGAACCAGGTCGCCCGGGAAGTCCGCGAAGCCACAGTAAGAGACGCCCGCGTCGTTACCCGCCACCAGTCGCACCCCCTTGTCGGCGAGGCGGCGGGTGAGTCCCTGGCGCTCCTTCAGCACCGCGAGGTAGCGCTCGTGATTCGCGGTGAAGTCGAAGCCGGGGTCGTTGGCGTGCTTGCCGACGCCTCGGAAGATCGTGTGGCAGACGAAGATCCCGCTGTCGGCCACCTCCGCCGCCAGATCCTCCTCCCATCCGATGCCCTTCGCGGTCTGGAACGAGCAGTGCTCGATGGTGGTCACCCGCGCCTTGATCGAGTTGCGTACCCCGGGCGTGCCATGGGCGTGGGACGAGGTCCGCCGTCCGAGCCGGCGCGCCTCCTCGGTCGCCGCGCACATCTCGCGCTCGGTGAACTGCGCCTCCAGCGAGTTGGTCCCCGGGGTGAGGTTGCCGCCGGTCGAGAACAGCTTGATGAAGTCCACTCCGCGCTTGGCGTGGGCGCGAACCGCCTTGCGCATCGAGGCCTCGTCGTCGACCTCGGTGGCGCAGTAGAAGCAGTGCCCGCCGGTGCTGGTGATGGCGCCGGAGGCGACGATGCGTGGTCCCGGCAGCAGGCCGCGCTCGACGCTGTCGCGCACCGGGAGCGCGAGGTGGGGAAGCGTGCCGCAGTCGCGCACGGTGGTGACGCCGGACAGCAGCGAGGCGCGGAGGTTCTCGACGATGCGGATCATGCGCACCGTGTCGGTGTCGTTCACCGCGTCGTGGAAGACGTTGTCGCCGCCGGTGAACGACATGTGGGTGTGCATGTTGATGAGGCCCGGCAGGACGGTCGCGCCGTCACCGAGGTCGATCACCTGCTCGTATCGGGCTGCGGTGTCGCTGCCGAGATCCGCCTGGCGGCCGACGGCGGCAATCGTGTCCCCGTCGAGCGCGACGAAACCCTTCTCGGTCGCCCGGTCGGCGACCCCGTCGTACACGTGTCCGGCCCGGATCAGCAGCGTGCCCATGCTGTGCCTCGTGGTGGAGGGAGGTTGGTGGACGGCGAGCCTAGCCCATCCGCTGACGGGTGTCATCGCGGGCGCGGACACGCTCGCGATGCAGCACGTAGAGTCCGCTGCCGGCGATGATCACCGCGCCGAGGACGGTGGCCGAGTCCGGCAGATCGCCGAACACCAGGTACCCGAACGTGGTCGCCCAGACCAGGGTCAGGTAGTTGAACGGGACGACCACGGTGAGCGGTGCGCTCTGGATTGCCTTGATCAGGGCGAGCTGGCTCAAGGCGCCCATCGAGCCGAGCGACGCCAACAGCACCCAGCCGGCCACATCCGGGGGCTGCCAGTGCCAGGGCAGCGCGGCGGTGGTCACCACGGTGCCGACCAGCGCGGTGTAGAAGAGCGTGGTCAGCGGCGGGTCGGAGCGGCTGAGCACGCGCGTCGCGATCTGGTAGAGCGCGAACGAGAAGGCGCCGAGCACCGGCAGGATGGCGACGCTCTGCAGGATGGTCGGCCCGGGACGGATGATCACCATCGCGCCGGCGAACCCCACCGCCACCGCCGCCCAGCGCCGCGGTCCGACGCGCTCGCCGAGCAGGGGTACCGACAACGCGGTGACGAACAGCGGGCCGACGAAGAGCAGCGCGCTCGCGTCGACCAGGGCCATGCTGCGCACCGCGAACAGGAACAATCCGTTGGCGACCAGCATGAACACCGAGCGCAGCAGCTGCAGGCCCGGGCGACGGCTGCGCAGGCTCCCCTCGCGGTGCGAGGCCACCATCAACAGCGCGAACAGCAGATGGAAGGCGAAACGGGCCCAGATCACCTGCGGCACCGGGTAGGACTGGGTCAGGTACTTGCCGATGGTGTCCTGGGTCGCGAACAGGGCGGTCGCGAGCACCATCCAGGCGATGCCGCGCCCGGCGCCGTTGCTCGGTCGATTGCGATCGGTGGCGTCGGCGGTCACGGGGCGGGCGGGGATGAGACGGGGGTGCAGCATATCCGGAAGGTGCGGCGCGGTCACCGCGCGCGGCGGCGTCGGAGCTGACTCCGATCAACGGCGATCGGGCGTCACCGCGCTAGGTTCTCGAGTCCTGGCGGGTGTGGCGTGACGGTCGATGGGACGCCGCGCGGCCGTGTGGAGGAGCCATGCCGCAGGTCGCGCTCGCCGCGTGGATTCTGGTCCTGGTCGTCGGCGGATGGCATGCCGACGTCCGCGCCGAGGACTGCGACCGGGTCGAGGTCTTCGTCCGCGCCGGTTGCCCGCACTGCGCGCACGCGAAGGCGTGGCTCGAGCATCTGTCCACGCGCCGCCCGGAGTTGCGAATCACGGTTCGCGACGTGGTCGCCGACCCGGCTGCGCTCGCGCAGCTTCGCGAGGCCTCGGCCGCCCACGGCATCACCCGCCTCGGGGTGCCGACCTTCCGCGTCTGTGACCAGCTGGTGGTCGGGTTCGACACCGCCGAGACCACCGGGCGCACCATCGAGTCACTGCTCGCCCACGCCGTTCCGGCCGCGGCGCCGGCGGCCGTTCACCTGCCCGTGCTCGGCGCGCTCGACGTCGATCGCCTCGGGCTGCCGCTGTTCACCGTCGCCGTCGGTCTCGCCGACGGCTTCAACCCGTGTGCGACGTGGGTGCTCCTGTTCCTGCTCTCGCTGCTGGTCGGGGTCGGTGACCGGCGCAAGGTGGTGACCATCGCCGGCACCTTCGTGGTGGTGAGCGGGCTCGTCTACTTCGCCTTCATGGCCGCCTGGTTGGAGGTGTTCCTGCTCGTCGGCTACTCCCGCCAGGCACAGGTGGCGGTGGGCATGCTCGCGCTCGCGATCGCGGTGGTGAACGTGAAGGACTTCGTCGCCTTCGGGCGTGGGCCTTCGCTCGCCATCCCCGAGCGGGCGAGGCCGGGGCTGTTCGCGCGAATGCGCGCGGTGGCGACCGCGCCGGGGCTGGCCGCGGCGCTCGTCGGCGCCGGCGCGCTGGCGGTTCTGGTCAACCTGGTCGAGCTTCTCTGCACCGCCGGCCTGCCCGCGCTCTACACCCAGGTGCTGGCGCTCGAGCCGCTGTCCGGCGCCGCCCGCTACGGCTATCTCGCGCTCTACAACGTCGCCTACATGGCCGACGACGCCGTTCTGCTCGCGCTGGCGGTGGTGACCATGCGCCGGTTCAAGCTCCAGGAGCGCGGCGGGCGCTGGCTCAAGCTCGTGAGCGGCCTGCTGATCGGTGGTCTCGGGGCGGTGCTGCTGGCGCGTCCGCAGTGGCTCGGGTGAGCGGTGGTCGGGCCGGGGGCCGGTCGGAAGCCGCGGGGAGAAGGGGACCGGCACGCGCTGCGAGCCAGTCCCCGGTGGGGGAGTCTCCCGGTCAGGCGGCGATCGGCGGTCCGTCTCCGATCAGCGTGGTGCGGTGCAGCTCGCGGCGGTGCCGTGACTCGTCGAAGGGGATCACCGCGTGCATGGTGCAGCGGTTGTCCCACATGATGACGTCGTCCAGCTGCCACTGGTGGCGATAGGTGAAGTCGCCGCTGGTGGCGTGCGCGATCAGCGCGTCGAGGAGCGCGCGGCCGTCGGCGTCGGGCATCCCCTCCACGCCCTCCATGGTGTGGGGGCTCAGGAACAGCGACGTCCGTCCGGTGACCGGGTGGCGTTGCACCAGCGGGTGGACCACCGGCGGCAGCTCGGCGTACTCGCCCTTGTCGGCGCGGGCGGAGAGTGTCTCGGACTGGCGGATGATGTGGTCGTGGCTGTGGCGCACGCGCAGGCCCCGGATGCGCGTACGGGTCTCGGTGTCGAGCGCCTCGTAGGCCGCATACATGTTGGCGAACAGCGTGTCACCGCCCTCCGGCGGCAGCTCGATCGCGTGCAGGATCGAGCCCTTCGACGGCACCTCGCGGAACGAGCTGTCGGTATGCCAGAGCCGGGTGAGCTCCATGTACTGCCATTGCGTCGACTGCCGTGGCAGCACCGCGCCGCGCTCGTCGAGGTTCGAGATGCGATAGATCTCCGGGTTGCGCGAGGAGCGGTGCGAGACCGACGGGTGGATCTCCAGCGCGCCGAAATTGCGGGCGAAGGCGATCTGCGCCTCGTCGGCGATGCGCTGCTCCGGGAACACGAGCAGCAGGTCCGAGAGCCACAGCGCCTCGATCTCGCGGAACGTCTCGCGGTCGAGCGGCCGGGCGAGATCGACGCCACGCACCTCGGTGCCGAGGAGCGGATGGCGCTTCTTGGTGATGAGCGTGGAAGCGGTCGCGGACAAGCTCGTCTTCCTCCGATGTGAACGATTCGTGGCCGTGGGACGCGATCCACGGCCACGCTCGGGCGACGGCATCACACCACCGGGCAGAGCCCGCCGTCGACGTTGATCGCGGTGCCGTTGATGTACGAGGCGCGGTCGGAGGCGAGGAAGCAGGCGGCGTCGGCGAACTCCTCGGCCCGGCCCATGCGCCCCATCGGCAGGACCTTGCCGGCCTCGGCCATGTACTCCTCGTAGCTGCGTCCGCGGTTCTCGGCCGCGTGGCGCCGTCGCCACTGGTCGCTGTCGATCTTCCCGACCAGCAGCGCATTGACGAGCACGTTGTGTGCCGCGCCCTCGCCGGCGAGGACCTTGGTCAGCGCGAGGCCGGCAGCGCGGCTCACCGCGGTCGGCGCGCCCTCGGCCGGGGGGGCCTTGGCGCCGGTGTTGAGCACGTTGATCACGCGCCCCCAGCGCCGCTGCTTCATGCCCGGGAACAGGGCCCGGGTCAGGCGGATGGCGCCGAAGAGCTTGAGATCGAGATCCGCCTGCCACATCGCGTCGGTGACCTGATCGAACGGTGCGCGCGCCGAGGAGCCGGCGTTGTTGACCAGGACGTCGATGTCGCCGAGGGCGGCCTGGGCGGCAGCGATGACCGCCTCGCATCCCGCGGCGTCGCTCACGTCGCCGGGCACTGCGACCACCCGCGCCCCGGTCTCCGCCGCGATCGCGGCGCGCGCCTCCTCGAGCGGGCCCTCGCGGCGGGCGACCATCGCCACTGCTGCGCCGGCCTCGGCGAATCGATGGGCGATCGCCCGGCCCAGGCCCATGCTCGCCCCGGTCACGATGGCGTTGCGCCCCGTCATGCTCACGTTCACGGTGGGTTGTCCTCCTCGAATATCGCGTGCGGCGTGGCGCGTGGGCGCCGGCCCGGGCCGCGAGTGTAGCGCCGCGGTGTCGCGGGCGCCCCCTTTGACGCTGGTCGTGCGAGCGGCTTATGTTCGTGCGCGGTGCGGCCGCTGCTCGGTGACGAGTCGGTACCGCACCGATGACCAACGAGCGAGGGCAGCGCGCGGCGCACCTCGCCATTCGCCAGCCGAATCCCACGTCGAAGGGCCACCGAGGCTGGCGTCCGACCACCGAACCGGAGGGAGTCATGAAGACACTGAGCAGGGTGCTGCGCCTGACCGCGGCCACCGTCCTCGGCGCGAGCGCGGGTCTCGTTGCTGCGCAGACCGTCAACGACGCGCCACTCAGCGAGAAGTGGGCGCCGACCCCGTGGGGGCCCGAGGATCGGGCGGGGGCGGTCAACCGCCTCACCCCGGAGATGGTGCTCCAGCACGTGAAGCTGGTGAAGACCGGGCGCTGGGCGACGCTCGGCAAGGTCTACCAGTCCGACGCGCCGTTCTTCGGCGCGCGCGGCTTCAAGCTCACCATCCCCGGGCTGCCGACCGGGGGGCCCTTCGGCGAGCATCAGCTGGTCTACAACGACGAGGTGGTCAGCACCGAGATCGGCCAGGTCGGCACCCAGTTCGACGGACCGGGCCACATCGGGGTCATCACCTCGATGGGGAACTTCTTCTACAACGGCGCATTGCTCGAGAAGGTGGCCAGCTCCTACGGTCTGGGGCGGCTGGGCGTCGAGAGCGTCGGCCAGAAGGGCTTCGTCTGCCGCGGGGTGCTGCTCAATGCGGCCGCCTACCGGGGGATGGAGATGCTGCCGATCCCGAAGGGTGGTGATGCCAACGATCCCGGCATCATCACCGACAAGGACGTCGAGGCGATGATCGCGCGACAGGGAATCGCCCCGATCGGCGAGGGTGACTGTGTGTTCATCCACACCGGGCACGGGGACATCTGGCACCCACGCAACTGGGACGGCTACGACGCGGAGGAGAAGCGCCAGCGGATCGCGAAGTTCAACGCCGGCGAGCCCGGCTTCGGCATCTCGGCCTGCCGTTACCTCGCCGAGCGCAAGATCGTTCTCACCGGTGGCGATACCTGGGCGACCGAGGCGGTCCCGGGCGAGAACGTGAACCGCCCGTTCGAGTGCCACATGCAGCTCCAGACGCGTCACGGCATCTGGAACCTCGAGAACCTGGATCTGTCGCAGCTCGTCGCCGACGGGGTGAGCGAGTTCCTGTTCGTGTGGTCGCCGCTGAAGATCAAGGGCGCCACCGGCTCGCCGGGCAATCCGATCGCGTTGTACTGATTCGCCGGGGGGCGGCTCGGGGGGCAGGTACCGCCCCACTTGGCCCGGGGACGGGCGCGCGCGGCGCGTGTCCGTCCTCTCCGGCGGGAGGGTGAGGAACGCCGGGACAGACACCGCCTGCGGCGGCGCCTGTCCCGGCAAGGGTCGCGTCAGCCTCCCGCCAGGTAGTGCAGGCTGAACAGCGCGTCGTCGTCGACCCACACCTCTCGCGGCTCGTAGCCGGCGCGGCGGGCCAACGCCCGGAACTCATCGACCTCGTACTTGTGCGAGTTCTCGGTGTGGATGCTCTCGCCGGGCTCGAACGAGAACGCCTGTCCGTCGACCGTCGCGACCTGGTGGCACTCGCTCACCAGGTGCATCTCCACCCGTCCCTCCTCCTCCACCCAGGGCGCGTCGTGGCGAAACCGGTCGACCGCGAAGTCGCCGTCGAGCTCGCGGTTGATGCGTGCGAGCACGTTGCGATTGAACGCGGCGGTGACGCCGGCGGCGTCGTTGTAGGCAGCATGGAGGATCGCCGGATCCTTCTTGAGGTCGATGCCGATCAGGAAGCCGCCGCCGTCGAGCAGCTCGCGTGTGCCGCGCAGGAAGGACTCGGCGTCCGCGCGCGAGAAGTTGCCGAGGGTCGAGCCGGGAAAGAAGCCGACGCGATTCTCCTCACCGATCTCCGGTGGGAGGTCGATGTCGCGGGTGAAGTCGGCGCATACCGCCACCACACTGGTGCGCGGATACTCGGCCGCCAGCGCGCGGGCGGAGCGCACCAGGTGGTCGCGCGAGATGTCGATCGGCACGAAGGCCGGTGGCTGCAGCGCGTCGAGGAGCAGCCGGATCTTGCGCGAGGAGCCGGCGCCGAACTCGATCACGGTCGGACTGTCGCCGATGCACCGGGCGATCTCGTCGGCGTGCTGCTCGAGCATGCCTACCTCGGTGCGCGTGACGTAGTACTCGGGTAGCTCGCAGATCTGATCGAAGAGCGCCGAGCCGTGCTGGTCGTAGAAGAGCTTGCTGGGTAGTGTCTTGGGCCGCCTCGAGAGCCCGTCGACCACCAGCTCGCGCAGATCGTCGACGGCGTGCCCGTAGTCGTGAAAGGCCTCGAGCGGCCCGAGATCCAGGGTTGCTTCGTTCATCGCCGTACCCGTCGTCGATCGAGCCAACGCAGCGCCGCTCGCGCTCAGGCCTCGTCGGCGAGGCGTAGACCCGAGAACATCCACCGCATGTGCGGATAGAAGAAGTTTCGGTAGGTGGCGCGGAGGTGGCCGTCGGGCGTCGCGCAACAGCCGCCGCGCAGCACCATCTGGTTGCTCATGAACTTGCCGTTGTACTCGCCCACCGCACCCGGCTCCGGCCGGAAGCCCGGGTAGGCGACGTAGGGGCTCGACGTCCACTCCCACACGTCGCCGAACAGTTGCGAGAGCCCCGGCCCGGACGCCGGTGCCGGCGCGAGTCGCCAGCTGCCGAGCGTGTTGCCGGCCGGTGCGTGCGCCGCCGCCGCCACCTCCCACTCGGCCTCGGTCGGCAGGCGCTTGCCGGCCCAGGTGGCGTAGGCGTCCGCCTCGTAGTGGCTCACGTGGCACACGGGGAGGTCGTCGTCGGTGGGCTGCATGCCGCCGAGCGTCATCGCGTGCCAGTCTCCGTCGTGGCGCTCCCAGTAGAGCGGCGCCTCCCACCCCTCTCGTTGCGCGGTCGCCCAACCGTCCGAGAGCCAGAGCTCCGGGCGGCGGTAGCCGTCGTCGTCGATGAAGGCCTTCCACTCACCGTTGGTCACCGCGCGGCTCGCGAGGCGATAGGGACGTAGCAGCACCTCGTGGCGTGGGCCCTCGCAATCGAAGGCGAAGCCGCCGCCGCGATGCCCGATCGCGTGCACACCGCCGTCCAGCGCGATCCACTCGAGCGGTGGTGCGCGGCCGGGTGTACGTGGCTCGGGCACGCGGAACGCGGGGCGCAGCCGGTTCTGCGCGAACAGATGGAGGATGTCCATCAGCACCAGCTCCTGGTGCTGCTCCTCGTGCGCGATGCCGAGCTCGACGAGCGGCGCGACGCGCGCCCACAGCGCGTCGTCGGCGGTTCGCGCGAGCCGCTCCATCGCGGCGTCGACGTGCTCGCGATAGGCCGTCACCTCGGCCACCGTGGGCCGCGTCACCAGACCGCGCGCCGGGCGCGGATGACGCGGGCCGACCGCCTCGTAGTAGGAGTTGAACAGATACCCGTAGCAGGGGTCGGGCGGCGCGTAGTCCCCCAGCGAGGGTTGCAGCACGAAGGTGTCGAAGAACCACGTGGTGTGCGCGCGATGCCACTTGGTGGGGCTCGCGTCGGGCATCGACTGGGGAACCTGATCCTCGGGCGCGAGATGCGACGCGAGCGACTCGGTGAGGGTGCGGCAGGCGCGGAATCGTTCGAGCAGCGGGGAGCGTTCGAGACTCGAGGTGAGGCGAACGGATGTGACCATCGGCGGCTCCGTCTGGCTGGGTCCTGGCGCAACGCACAGTCGGCGAGAGCACGCCGAGGAACTATACCTGCCCGATCCGGCAACGTCGAACCGGCGCGACGCCGGCCGCCCGAGCGAGCGGGCTTCGCGCGTGGTCGTCGGCGAAGGCGTAGGCCGCGGAAACAATCGCGACATCACACGGGAAAACACGGGAAACGAAGCGCGACGATGCTGCCGACCTCCGCCACGCTCCACGCTTCGTGGATGGCGTCGGACTCGGACATCCAGGAGGTCGGCATGAGCAAGTACAGAGATTCGCTGCCGCAGGGGCGCGGCAAGCTGTTCATCACCGACGGTGGTCTCGAGACCACCCTCGTGTATCACGAAGGCATCGACCTGCCGTGCTTCGCGGCGTTCGATCTGCTGCGCAGTGACCGTGGTCGAGACACCCTCACCCGCTACTTCGATCCCTACCTCGCCATCGCGCGGCGTCACGCGCTCGGATTCGTGCTCGAGAGTGCAACCTGGCGCGCGAGTCAGGATTGGGGGCAGCGGCTCGGATACTCCGACGCGGCGCTCGCCGAGGCCAATCACCAGGCGGTGGAGATGCTGGTGGCGCTGCGCGATCGCCATGAGTGCGCGTCGGCGCCGATGGTGGTGAGTGGCTGCGTCGGGCCCCGTGGCGACGGCTACGACCCGTCGGTGCGCGGCACTGCCGCCGAGGCGCAGGCGTATCACTCGACCCAGATCCACGCCCTGCGCGATGCCGGCGCCGACATGATCACCGCGCTCACCATGACGCACGTCGCGGAGGCGATCGGCGTCACCCGGGCCGCGACCGCGGCCGGCATGCCGATCGTGGTCTCGTTCACGACCGAGGTCGACGGGCGTCTGCCGAGCGGCGAGACGCTGTGCGCGGCGGTCGAGACCGTCGACCGCGAGACCTGCGCGGCCCCGGTGCACTACATGATCAACTGCGCGCATCCGCTCCACTTCGCCGATGCGTTGGCGGTCGACGCGCCGTGGACGCGCCGCGTTCGCGGTCTGCGCGCCAACGCGTCGACCCTGAGTCACGCCGAGCTCGACGTGATGACCGAGCTCGACGCGGGCGATCCGATCGATCTCGGTGCGCGGCTCGCGGGGTTGCGGCGGATGCACCGGCATCTGGACGTCCTCGGTGGATGCTGCGGAACGGACCACCGCCACATCGCGGCCACCGTCGAGGCCTGCGTCGCGGGGTGACCCGAGTCGTGGCGCGTCGCCGTCCCGGGGCGACGCGCCATGGCGTGGCGGCGCATACTCGCGCGCCAGGTGTGGACGCGAGCGCGCGCGATGTCGGAGGAGATGTCGTCGGTCCGGATCGGCCCGGCCGAGGAGGACCAGCTGCCGGCGCTGGCGGCGCTGCTCGGGGTGCTGTTCGAGCAGGAGGCGGAGTTCCGCCCCGACCGGCAGCGTCAGCTCGCCGGGCTCCGTGCGATCCACGAGCGCCCGGCGCTCGGCACCGTGCTGGTCGCGCGCGAGGGTGCCGAGGTGGTCGGGATGGTGGTGGTCCTGCACACCGTGAGCACCGCGCTCGGCGCACCGGCGGCGATTCTCGAGGACCTGGTGGTGTCGCCGGGGCGTCGTGGCCGAGGCATCGGCTCCGCGCTCGTTCGCGCCGCCGTCGCGCACGCGCGCGAGCAAGGCTGCGCACGCATCACGCTGCTCACCGACGCCGACAACCGCGATGCCGCGCGGCTCTACGCCCGGCACGGCTTTCGCGGATCGCCGATGGTCCCGATGCGGCTGCGGCTGGAGTAGGCGGTGGGCTCAGGCGGCGTAGACGACGCCGCTCTCGTCGAGCTGTGCGATGCGGGCGTGGACGACCGGCGTCTGCGTCTCGCTGTCGACGAAGGAGTCGAAGCGGTACGGGTTGTAGATCACGCCTCGCCCCTCGACGCCGTCGAGCTGCCGGCTCTCGTCGGGGTGGACGAAGTCGAGCAGGCGACCGACCGCATACGCGTGCACGTTCCGGCGCTGCTCGCGGATCATCCGCTGGCGGCCCTTCTCGCGCACCGTGAAGGTGACGTCGACCAGCCGCACCTGGCGTGCCGAGGCGCGGATCACGCCCCGCTGCATGATGCTGTAGCAGCCGTGCTTGGGGTTCTTGAACACCCGCACCGGCAGGTTCTGGTCGATCACGTCCATGGTCCCGGGGTCGAGGGAGCGCGGATTATATGGTGCGTCGCACAAAGCGCAAGAGGGTGTCGACACGATTTCACGCTTGCCGTTGACCGGCTCACCGCGCGAGGTCAACGTGCAGCACGACTGGCCTGCGAGGACCCACCATGGACCGCTACCGCGCTGCCAACCGTGACCTGTGGGAGGCCTGGACCCCCCACAATCTCACCTCGCCCCTCTACGACGTCGAGGGCTTCGTCGCCGGCCGCGAGACGCTCTGCCCGGTCGAGCTGGCGGGCGTCGGGCAGGTCGCCGGCCGGCGGCTGTTGCACCTGCAGTGCCACTTCGGTCTCGGCACGCTGTCGTGGGTCCGTCACGGCGCCATCGCCACCGGGGTCGACTTCGCACCGAGCGCGATAGCGGCCGCGCGCGAGCTCTCTGAACGCACCGGGCTCCCCGCCACCTTCGTCGAGTCCGACCTCTACGCGCTGCCAGAGCACCTCGAGGGCGAGTTCGACGTGGTCTTCACCTCCCACGGGGTGCTCGGCTGGCTTCCCGACCTCGAGGGGTGGGCGCGGGTGATCGCCCACTACCTGGCGCCGGGCGGGCTGCTCTTCCTCGCCGAGGCTCATCCGGTGGCGATGTTGTTCGACGAGACGCGCGACGATCGTGAGCTGCGTCTGCGCTATCCCTACTTCCATCGCGACGAGCCGTTCGTGCTGCCGGTGAAGGGCTCCTACGCCGCCCCCGAGGCCGAGGTGAGCGGCACCGAGCACTTCTGGATCCATCCCGTGTCCGACATCCTCGGCGCGCTGCTGCGAGCGGGGCTTCGCATCGAGTCCTTCGACGAGCACCCGTTCATGGCCTGGTCGCATTTCCCCTGGATGGTGCAGCGCCCGGACGGGCACTGGGAGATGCCCCCCGACGCGCCGGAGCTGCCGCTGATGCTCAGTCTGCGCGCCCGCGCGCCCTGAGCCGGGGCACGACGCCCGGCACGGGGCCGGGCGCGGACGTCATCGTGCCGGGTGGTGCGGAGCGGCGAGCAGGGTCTCGCCGTCGGCGGCGACCTCCGCCAGCCTTGCGGGCAGGATCTGGTTCGCGATGTCGGCCCCGGGCATGGCCGCGGTCTCCACCCGCAGGAAGTTCGGCGTGTAGCCGGCATGGCGAAGCCCGCCCTCTGGCGCCGGGCGCGCCTGCTCCCACAGCACCGGCATCTCGCGCCCCAGGTGGCGGACGAGCAGCGCACGCTTCATCCGCGCCCCGAGCGCGTGCAGGGCGCGGACCCGCTCGCGCCTGACCGCCTCCGGCACCTGCCCGGCGAGCCCCGCCGCCTTGGTGCCGGCCCGCGGTGAGTAGGGGAAGACGTGGAGGTGACCGAAGCCGATACGCTCCACGAAGGCGAGCGTCTCCGCCCACTCGTCCTCGGTCTCTCCCGGGAAACCGGCGATGAGGTCGGTGGTCACGTTGAGGTCCGGCACCGCGGCGCGCGCGCGCTCGACCAGGCGCTCGAAGTCGCCGGTCCGGCATCGCCGGGACATCCGCCTGAGCACGCTGTCGCAGCCGCTCTGCAGCGGCAGGTGGACGTGCGGCATCAGCCGCCGATCCGCGAACAGATCGAAGAAGTCGTCCGGCAGATCCCAGGGCTCGAGCGAGGCGAGACGGAGTCGGGGAACCTCGGTGCGTTGCAGCACCGCGGCGATCAGATCGCGCAGGCTCGACCCGGTGTCGGAGCCGTAGCCGCCGACGTGCACCCCGGTCAGCACCACCTCGCGTACGCCCTGGCCGACGAGGACGCGGATCTCGTCGACGATCTCGTCGAGCGGCCGGCTGCGTTCCTCGCCGCGGGCGACGGTGACGATGCAGAAGGTGCAGCGGTAACGGCAGCCGTCCTGCACCTTCACGAAGGCGCGATTGCGCCCGAGCGCGAACAGCGCCGCCTCCCCGGGCTCGGTCGCCAGCGCCGGCATCGCCTCGCGGTCGAGCCGGGCCACGATGCGCTCGACGAGCCGGTCCTTGTCGGTGTTCGGCACCACCAGGTCGACACCATCGAGCGCGCCGACCCGCTCGGCGTCGAGCGTGGCGTAGCAGCCGGTCACCACCAGCTTGGCGCGCGGGTTCTCGCGGTGACTGCGACGCAGGAGCTGACGCGACTTGCGGGCGGCCTCGGCCGTCACCGCGCAGGTGTTGACGACGACGAGGTCGGCGTCGTCAGGGGAGCTCGTGACGCCGAGGCCGTGGGCGCGCAGCGCCCGCGCCCAGCTCTCGAGCTCCGCCTCGTTGAGACGGCAGCCGAGCGCGCGGAGGTGAACCTGCATCGCGTTGCCTCGGCACGAAGGGCCGCGAAGGATACCTGCTGGTGTCGGTCGCAGTGGCTCAGCCCTGGCGGTGCTCGGCCAGGGCCTCGTACTCGAGCTCGACCCCGTGGCCGGGACGGTCCGGCGCCACCGCCAGGCCCTCGTGGAGGGCGAGTGGCTGGCGGATGAAGCGGTCGAGACCGAAGCCGTGGACCTCGAGGAACGACGCGTTCGGCACCGCCGCCAGCAGGTGCACGTGCAGGTCGTGCACGCCGTGCGAGGTGACCGGCAGATTCCGAGCCTCGGCGAGCCGCGCGACCTTGAGCCAGGGCGTGACCCCGCCGAGGGTGGCCAGATCCGGCTCCGGGAACGCGACCCGGCCGTGGGTGATCAGGTGCTCGAACTCGTGCACCGAGTGCAGGTTCTCGCCGGCCGCGATCGGCACGCCCCCCTCCACCGCCACCCGGGCGTGCCCGGCGACGTCGTCCGGGATCACCGGCTCCTCGAGCCACACCAGATCCGCCTCGCGCAGGCCACGCGCGGCGCGAATGGCGTCGGCGACGCTCCATCGCATGTTGGCGTCGGCCATCAGCGGGAAGTCGGGTCCGAGCAGCTCACGCATGGCCAGCGCGCGCTCGAGGTCCTCGCGCATCCGGTCGCGACCGACCTTCATCTTGATCGCCCGGAAACCCCCGGCGACGAAGCCGCGCGCCTGCTCCAGGAGCTGCTCCAGCGGGAACTGCAGATCGATGCCCCCGGCGTATGCCCGCACCCGGTTGTCGTGGCCGCCGAGCAACCGCCAGAGCGGCTCTCCGGCGCGCTTTCCCGCCAGATCCCACAGCGCGACGTCGACCGCGGCCATCGCGAACGAGGCGAGCCCACCGCGGCCGACGAAGTGCAGCCGCCACCACATCCGTTCCCACAGTCGCTCGATGCGGCGCGAATCCTCGCCGACCACCGCCTCGCGGAGATCGTCGTCGATCAGCGCGCGCACCGCGCTGCCGCCGATGTTGCCGACGGTGTAGGTGTAGCCGGTGCCCTCGCGACCCTCGGCATCGCGCAGGCGCACCACCACCAGCGCGAAGTGCGAGATGTCGCCGTGGGTGGAGTCCGACAGCACCACCGGGAGTGGAATCCGATAGTGGTCGACCTGCAGATCCTGGATCTTCACCGGCGGCGTCCTCTGGCCATGGGGGCGCCAAGGTTCCGACTTTGCCGGCGAGCTGTCCAGCGCGTGGGCGAAACGGTCGGGAGGTCACCGTCGGTCGTGACGGCCGTCGGTGGCGCGTCGCGCTCAGGCCGCGTCGATGGCCACCGGTCGCGCCCCCGCGTAGCCCTGCACGTAATCGATGCCGATCCCGCGCAGCACCTCGATGATCGCCTCGCTCTCGGCGAACTCGGCGATGGTCTGCTTGCCGAGCACGCGGGCGATGTCGTGCATCGACTGCACCATCGCGCGGTCGGCCGGATTGGCGTGGATCTCGCGCACGAACAGGCCGTCGATCTTGAGATAGTCGACCGGCAGGGTTTTCAGGTACGAGTACGAGGCGTGCCCGGCACCGAAGTCGTCGAGGGAGAACCGGCAGCCGTACTCGCGCAGGGTGCGGATGAAGGTCACCGCGTGGGACAGGCCGTCGATGGCCGCCGTCTCCGTCACCTCGAAGATGACCTTGCCCGGCGGCACCCGGGTCTCCTCGAGCAGCCCCATCACGAACGCGAGCAGGTCCTCGTCGCTGAGGCTGAGCCCCGAGAGATTGACCGAGTAGCCACCCGCCTGCGCCACCTTGCGGCGATTGGCGGCCATCCAACGCAGCGCGGTGCTCACCACCCAGCGGTCGACCTCGCGCATCGTGCCGTCGCGCTCGGCCGCCTGGATGAGCCCGGGGGGTACCGGCTCGATGCCCGAGTCGTCGCGCACCCCGAGCAAGATCTCGAAGTGGGGCCGGCCGCCGTCGCCCGTGGTGAGCGGCTCGACGCGCTGCGCGCGCAGCGCCAGCCGCTCGCCGCGTAGCAGGGCGAGCAGCCCGGCGGTCTCCGTGCGTGGCTCCGGCGCCGATGCCTCGACCACCCGATTGCCGCCGAGCCTGGCTGCCTCCGCCACCGACGTCTCGGCCAATCCGAGCAGATGGCGGGCGTCGGTCTCCTCCGCCGCCGCCACCGCCACCGCGATACTCGCGCTGAGCGGGATTTCCTCGCCGCGGTACACGCAACGCGAGTCGGAGATGGCGAAGCGCAGGCGCTCGGCGAACTCGCGCGCGCCCTCCGCGGTGGTGCCCTCGAGCAGCACCGCGAAGTCGTCGTCACCGAGCCTCGCGGTCATCCCGCGCGAGCCGGCGTGGCGTTCCACGACGCGCGCCATCTTGCGCAGCAAGCTGTCGCCGGCGCGCTGTCCGCAGCGCGCGTTGATGGCCCCGAAGCCGTCGATGTCGAGCACGCAGACCACTGGCCGCTCGGCCGCGTCGCCGGCGTGCTCGAGCAGGTGGCCGAGCCGGCGCTCGAGCGCAGTGCGGTTGGCCAGCCCGGTGAGACCGTCCCGATTCGCCTCGTCCGCCAGCGCCTCGTGCATGCCCTCGAGCAGCTTGTACATGCCGCGGTCGACGAGCGGCAGCTCGGGCGCGTCGATCTTGGTCACATCGCCACGGCGCAGCCCCATCGCCAGCTCCTGGCGAGAGAAGGTCGCGGCGCGGTTGCCCTGGGCGTCGGCCAGCAGGAAGTTCGCCCCGTCGGTGTCGACCCAGGCCACCGACAACGCCCGCTGGCTGCCATCGGGACCCTTGACCGCGAGCAGGTCGCCACGGTGCACGTGCCCGGCCCGGTCGAGCCAACGCTTGAGCTCCGGCGGCGCGTCGCGAGTGGCGGTCGGTGCGGCGCCGCCGCGCAGCCGGCGCATGAGGGTCGCCTGCTCGTCACGGGCGCGAGCCAGCGACTCGACGCGCTCGCGATAGGCGTCGCGCTGTCGGTCCAGAAGCTCGTCCAGCCGCGGCAGCACGTTGGCGAAGACGCCGTGGTCGCGCTCGTGCTCGCGGACGATGCGCTCGACCAGCGGGTCGACGTCGTCACGCAGGGTAGCGCCCTCGTAGCCGGGAGCGCGCTCGGCCGGGAGCTGGATCCGGCCGAGGCGGTTGACCACCTGTCGCGCCGGGTGAGCCTGGTCCTGGAGGAAGGCGTCCTCGCGCACCGCGACCCGCAGCAGCGGCACCGCGAGCTGGCGCAGCCGCGCCTTCACGCCGCGTCCGACCAGCGGATCGCCGAGGATCGACTCGAAGAGATCGGCGACCACCCCGACCGCCGACGCCTCGTCCTCGGCCACCGGCTCGGGCTCGTCGCCGAGCGCCTGCTCGAGGCGCTCGCGAAGCTGCAGCGGCCCGGAATCCGCGAGGTCGCTCAGCCGCGGGTCGTGTTGTAGACGTTCCAGCACGCGCGCGATGGCCGCGGCGTCGGAGCCGAAGGTGAGGCGCTGGTGGAGCCCGCCCATCGGCTCGGCGACGCCGCTCGCGACGTGGCGCCGCAGCCCGTGCAACCAGCTCGCGGTGCCCAGGGCGTCGCCGAGGGGAACCTGGTCGGAGCTGGTGTAGGACGGCGGGTAATACCCGGCACCGGCCCAGGCCCGCGGGGGCGCGGCCGTCGGCGGCCCCGGTGGCGCCTGTCGGAAGCTTCCCGGCGGCGGCGCAGCGCCCGGTTCGGCCCAACTCGGGCTGGCCGGCGCGGACGACGCGGGAGCCCAGCCCGCCGCCCGCGGTGGCGCCATCGGCGGCGTCTGGGGCATCGGGGCCCCGGGGGCCGGTGGCGGGTGGCCGACCGCGCCTGGCGGCTGGCCGCGGTATGCCGTGGCCGGTGGATGCGGGTGCGGTGGGACGGCGCCGGCCGGTGGCGTGTCCGACTCCGGCGCGGGTTCCGGTTCTGGCTCCGGTGTCGCGGCCTCCGACCGCGGTGGCGGCGCCTCGGCTCGCCGCTGACGCGTGATGCGGGGTTTGTCCGGCGTCACGTCGATGCCGGCTTCCTCCAGCAGCTCGAGCACATGGGCCAGGAACGCTCCGAGGCGTCCGAAGACCACGGTGGCGAAGGCATCGAGCAGCGCCGCCCGCACCCGGCGCCCGGCGCCGAGGTTCTGGAGCGCGTCGTGGAAGGCGAACCCGAGCCCGGCCACGCCGATCGGGTTGTCGTCGGCGGCGATGCGCTGGCCGGCGAGGACCGACAGGCGGAGATCGAGGATGGCCTGCGTGTCGGCGAAGCGCGGCGTCGCCGCGGCGACGACTTTCTTCGCCGACAGCCAGTCGTCGAAGGTCCCCGTGTCGACCAGCGACAGCTCCCCGGTGTCGGTCGTGACGTCGGATTCCGATCCCGAGCGCGATGCGGGACCCGCCGATTCGAGGGCGTCGATACCGGCGAGGACGCCGGCGGCGAAGCCGTCGGCGACCGACTGCCTGAGGCCCTGGAGCTCCTTCAACGCGTCGTTGGCCTCGACGAAGTCGTAGTTCGAGCTTGCCTCGCGGGCCGCCTTGACGAGCTCGTCGGCGGCGGTCTCGCCGATGTCGCCACCGGCGTCGTCCACGAACTGCTTGGTGAGCTGCCGCAGGCGCCTGGAGACGGTGGCGCGCGCCGGCGCGTTGAGCTCGGAGCCGGCGACCGGGCCATCGCTCTGCAACACGGCCGCGGCGGCGCGCGTCAACGCATCGAGCGCGTCGGGGCCCGGGTCGACGAAGGCGATTCCGACGCCGTCGCCGAACACACGGGCGACCTTCCCGCCGACCTGGAGGACTGCTCCGCCGGCGGCGCCGGTCTGGAAGATGATGGTGACCGCGTCCCCGCGACCCACCTGGCGCGCGCCCATCACGAGATGGTCGCCGTCGGCCCCGTCGACCGCCGCGAAGATGCCACCGGGGCAGAAATCGAGGATTCGCCCGGCCCGGTTCTCCCCGCGGATCCACAGGCTCGCGGCGACGTCGAGCGCGCGCCGGGCGTGGGCCCTTCGGTCCGATGGCGAGCGAGTCTGGTTCAGCGGTTGCACGTCCTGGTCTTCGCTGTGTCTTCCGCGCCGGGCGGTCGGCAGGCATTCCAACAAGCGCTTCCCGCGCTGCGTCGTCGCTTCGCCCCGTGGGGGTGACCTGACCCGCATGGGGCGGCGGGATGGTGCGGGTGCCCACGCGACGACCGCCAGCCTCCCCGTCCCAGGGCCAGGCGGATCGATCCGGAGAAAGTATCGGCCGTCCGGCCCACCCCTGAAAGCCCGAATCTAAGCATTCTTACAATCGTCGCGCCGCGACCCCGATCAGGTCGGGGCCTCGAGGTCGGCGGGCAATTGCTCGCCCAAGTCCACTCCAGCCATCGGCGGGGTCAGGGTTTACGTTCCCGAACCGTACCTCAGGGTACACTTTCGTTCCTCGCGCCGCGCTCAGTTTTCCCCCGCGGTGGCCGATACGGTCGGAGGCCCACGGTGGGTCCGAGCTCGACGCGAAGGGGGGGACGGAGCTGGACGGCGGGATGGCGAGAATCCCCGACAAGATCGGGAAGTACACGGTCCTCGAGGTGGCTGGTCGCGGGGCCATGGGGACCGTTTTCCTCGCGCACGACCCGTTCGTGGACCGTCAGGTGGCGGTCAAGGTCTGTCAGCTCGCGGCCGACGACGACGACTTCGCGCTGCAACGCAAGATGTTCTTCAACGAGGCGCAGGCTGCCGGCGCGCTGGATCATCCGAACATCCTGAGGGTCTACGACGCCGGCGAGGCCGACGGCCAGCCCTTCATCGCGATGGAGTACGTGCGCGGCGGGCATACCCTGCGGCCACATTGCGCCCCCGACGCCCTGCTGCCGATCCCCGAGGTGGTGCGCTACGTGCGCCAGTGCGCGATGGCCCTCGACTACGCGCACCGCCGCGGCGTCACCCATCGCGACATCAAGCCCGCCAACATCATGGTGACCGAGGACGGGCAGGCGAAGATCGTCGACTTCGGCATCGCCCTGCGCGCGAGCGCCGACCGCACCCAGCTCCTGACCACCTTCGGCTCACCGCTGTACATGTCCCCCGAGCAGGCGGCGGAGGAGTCGCTGACCCATCACACCGACCTCTACTCGCTGGGGGTCACCCTGTTCGAGCTGCTCGTCGGGCGCCCGCCGTTCATCGCGCAGGGGCTCGCGCAGCTCGTCCACAAGATCGCTTCCGAGGATCCACCGGCGCCGAGCTCGCTGCGCCCCGAGCTCCCGCCGTCGCTCGATGCGGTGGTGCTGCGGGCGATGGCCAAGGAGCCGGCCGACCGTTTCCAGTCGGGGGCCGAGATGGCCGAGGCTCTGGCCGGGGCCCTCGAGCCGGCGGCGGACGGGACCGAGGGCGACGCCGAGCCCGACGAGGCGGCCCGGCTCGCGCTCGCGCGCGACCTCGCCTTCTTCGCCGGCTTCTCGGAGCAGGAGATGGAGGAGGTGGTGTCGATCGCGCTGTGGGCGCGCTACGCCCCACGGGAGATCATCCTGCGCGAGGGCGAGGACGAGCCGGCGCTGCTGGTGCTGGTGAGTGGTGAGGTCGAGCTGTCGGTGCAGGGATCGGCGGTGGCGCGCGCCGGGGCTGGCGAATGCCTCGGCGAGGAGGCCTACCTGGTCTCTGGCGAGCGAGTGACCTCGGTGACCACCCGCGGCCCGGTCACTGCGCTACATTTCGACCTGCCGCTCCAGGAGTGGGCGTCGTTGCCGGTCCAGACCCAGTTTCGCAAGTCGCTACAGCAGTCGCTGGTGCGCCGCTTCGCCGGCGCGATGCGGTCGCTCGCCAAGACCCCGACGTGAGGAGGTGACGCCAAGCGGATGCCCCCATCCGTGACGCTCAAGGAAGTGTGGCGACACTCACGCGTACCATCCTCTTCACCGATCTGGCCAATTACACCGATCGGGTCTCGCGCTCGGACCGCGAGCAGCTCCACCGTCTGCTGAAGGCGCACGAGGGGCTCGTGCGTCCGCTGGTCGAGAGCCGCGGCGGCACCGTGGTCAAGAACATCGGCGACTCCTTTCTCTGCGTGTTCCCGTCGGCGACCGACGCGCTGCGCGCCACCCTCGACATCCTCGACGCCAGCGCGCGGGTGGACTCGTTCGCGCTGCGCGTGGCGGTGGCGACCGGCGACGTCGAGGAGATCGACGGCGACGTCTTCGGTGATGCCGTCAATCTGGCGGCGCGCATCCTGCACAAGGCGCCGGCCGGTGAGGGCTGGTTCAGCGCCGGCACCCGGGTGTGCATGAACGACGCCGAGATCCCCTGGGAGAGCGTCGGCCGCTTCGCGCTGAAGGGCATCACCGGGGAGCAGAAGTGCTACCGGGTGGTGCCGCCGGACCGCTGCTGGTTGCCGCCGCCGGTGGTGCAGGCGGCTCGTCGCGGCGCCCTGGTCCGCATCGAGGGGAGCTCCACGGCATTGCCGTCGATGCCGCCCGATCCGGTGGTGCTGCTGGAAGGGCTGCTACCCGGCTCGCGCGAGCTGCGCCAGACCCTTGCCCGGCTGCCGGTGCTCGACCCCAGCGCCATCTACCTGAACGCCTATCGGATCGCGACCGTCGACCGCCAGGGTTGGAGTCAGGGTGGGCACGGATTGGTGGTGTCGACGGTCCAGGCGCTCGACGCGGCGGTGAAGGCGGAGACCGCCGACGCCGGCCTCGCGACCGGTGACGTCTCCGGAATCGACTTCTCCGAGACGATGTCGATCACGCGGATCAAGCGCCGCACGCCGGGCCAGGAGGTCGTGCTCTGCGGCATCGCCTTGCCGGCGGTGCCGTTCTCCGAGGTGGTCGCCGGCTACACCTACGATCTGATCGCCGACGGGAGCTGGGTCGCGCATTCCGACTCCGCGTTGCTGCGGGTCGAGGTCTCGCCGCGCGGGGTGATGCTGCGCGCTCTGTCGCCAGGGGTCGCGGTCGGGGGCAAGCTGCTCGGCTCCGGCGAGCCGGTGCCGCTGTCGGAATGGAGCCGGATCGCCACCGCGGCGGGCGAGGTCACCTTCGTGCCGCTGAGCGGGGGCTACCGTGGTCTGCTGGCCGGTCAGGCCACCAACCGCATCGGCCTGACCGCGGGCCAGAAGATCGAGCTGGGGCGCAGCCCCGAGCCCCCTGGCCTCGCCTTCCCCACCCGACCCGGCGGCAAGAACATCCGCTGGTGCGTGGGCGAGCGGGCGAGCCAGGCGCGCGCCAACGGGTTCACGCTCGACCGCGTGCTGGCCGGCCGTCGGCAGTTGGCGTTGACCCTCGGCGAGCGGGGCGTCGAGGCTCAGCCACTGCACACCGAGTGTCCGACCTACCTGGTCCGCGACGGCCGACTCGGCCGGGTCACCGGGCGCACGGTGGTCAAACCTGGCGACTACCTCGTCTCCGGGACCGCGCTGGCGATGGTGCGTAACACCTGAGCCGGCGCTCGCCGCTGCGCGAGCTGGTAGAGTCTGCGCCCGGCGCGAGCGCGGGCATTCGCAGCGGTCGCCTTCCCCCAACCGAGAGGTCGAGCGGTGAGCGAGTCCGAGCCCACTGGGCGGTGGAGCGTGGCGGCGCGCATTCCGCCGGTCATGGAGCGCCGGCGATGAGCGGGGCCGGCTGGCTTCCCGACCACTTCTGGATCCCGCTGCTTCAGATCATCGGCATCGACATCATCCTGAGCGGCGACAACGCGGTGGTGATCGCGCTCGCCTGCCGGCGACTGCCGCCGGCCCAGCGACGTGTGGGGATCTTGCTGGGCGCCGGCGTCGCGGTGGCGCTTCGAATCGTCTTCGCGACCATCGTCGTCTACCTGCTCGCGGTGCCCTATCTGAAGATCGTCGGTGGGCTGCTGCTGCTGTGGATTGCGGTCAAGCTGTTGCTTCCGGAGGAGGAGCACGCCGAGGGCGACGTCCACGCCCACGCCGACCTGTGGCGCGCGGTCCGTACGGTGGCGCTCGCCGACGCGGTCATGAGTCTCGACAACGTCATCGGCATCGCCGCCGCCGCGCGAGGCAGCACTCTGCTGCTCACCATCGGCCTGCTGATCAGCATCCCCCTCATCATCTGGGGCAGCACCCTGGTGCTGCGCATGCTCGACCGCCTGCCGTTCCTCGCGGTGCTCGGTGCCGGCCTGCTCGGATGGATCTCGGGGGATCTGTTGGTGACCGATCCGGTGACGGAGTCCTGGCTGCAGGCGCACCTCCCGGCGCTGCATACTCTCGCCCCGTACATCGGTGCCGTGCTGGTGGTGGTCGGGGGACTGGTCTCGGCTCGGATCATGGAGCGGCGGCGGCTCGCGGCCACGGGCCCGGCGGCGTCGCCCAAGGAGGACGACGATGCGTAAGCTGCTTCTCGCGGTGGACGGCTCCGACAGCGCGCTGCACGCCGCGGCTCACGTCGCCGACCTGGCGGCGCTCCAGCCGGGGCTCACCGTGCACGTGGTCAACGTGCAGGTTCCGTTGCGCGGTGACGTGGCGATGTTCGTGCCCGGTGACGACATCGAGGCCTGGCATCAGGAGCAGGGTGGGCGCGAGCTCGCTCGGGTCGTCGCGTTGCTCACGGAGCGCGCGGTGAGCCACACCAAGACCGTGATGGTGGGCCCGGTGGCCGAGACCATCGCCCGCGCGGTGCGCGAGGAAGGCGCCGACGCGGTGGTGATGGGTAGCCGCGGGCTCGGCGCGCTCGCCGGCATCGTGCTCGGCTCGGTCGCGACCAAGGTCATCCACCTCGTCGACGTGCCGGTCACGCTCGTGAAGTAGGGACGCGGCCCCACGTCGCCTCAGCTCGCCTCACGTAGCCCGGATGCAGCGAAGCGAAATCCGGGATCACGCTCACCGCGGCCTCACGTCGCCCCACGTAGCCCGGATGCAGCGAAGCGCAATCCGGGATCACGCCCACCGCGGCCGCGATCGCCTCGGCACTCAGAACCTGAGCAGCGCCGTTCGGTGGCTGGCGATGAAGTCCCAGTCGTACTCGACCCCGAGGCCGGGGCCGTCGGGGACCGGCACGCAGCCGTCGGCGCCCACCGCGTCCGGCTGGTCGGAGTAGCCGCAGGCGTAGACCGGTGGCACCGAGTTCGCCATCCCCGGGCCGACCAGCGCCATCTCGTAGAAATGGGTGTTGCGCACCGTCGCCACCACCGCGCGGTGCGCCGGGCCGCAGGCGTGCATCTGCACGTCGAGGCCGAGCGCCTCGCACAGATGCGCGATCTTCATCGCCCCGGTGATCCCCATGTCGTACTCGGGGTCGGCGTGGATCATGTCGCAGCCGCCGGCGAGCAGGAAGCCGGCCTTCTGCTCCAGCCCGCGTACGTGCTCGCTCACCAGGATCGGTGTGGCGAGCTTCTCGCGCAGGCGCTGGTGGCCGAAGGCGGAGACGCCGGAATCGCGGTAAGGGTCCTCGTACCAGAAGTAGCCGGCCTCGTCGCAGGCGCGACCGACGTAGAGCGCGTCGGCAAAGGTGCGGAGCTGGCAGGCGGGGTCGAGCATCAGGTGCATCGCATCGCCGACGCGGGCGCGAACGCCCAGCACGTTGGCGGCCTCGCGGCGCGCGTCGCCCTCGTGCCAGCCGTGGATCTTGAAGCCGACGAAGCCGTGCTCGCGGCAGGCCTCGGCGTAGTCGGCGAAGGCGGCCGGGGTGTCGAGCCCGCCGGGCTCGCTCTGACCGTGGTAGGTGCTGGCGTAGGTCGGCAGGCGAGTGCGGAAGGCGCCGAGCATGCGGGCGACCGAGACCCCGTACTTGCGCCCGGCCAGGTCCCACAGCGCGATGTCGAGCACGCCGTGGCCCATGTGGTCGTAGGCGCGGACCTCGCGCTTCAGGTCGTCGTAGATCAACTCGCGCTGCTCGGGGTCGCGGCCGATGAGGTTCGGCGCCAGCATCTGCACCTGGCCGAGGGTCGAGGGGGTGCCCACCCAGTGCGTGACGTAGGCGCCCTCGGCACCGTCGTCGCAGTGGATGCGCACCGCGAAGCGCTGGGTGCGTAGCCGCCCACCCGGGCGGTGCACGAGGTTGCCGACCCCGGCCGCGGCGTGGGCGCCGAGCGCCAGATCCGGCACCTCGAACTCGAACACCTGGACCTCGACCCGCTCGATCACGCTCATCGTCGTTCTCTCTCCTCGATGGTCGGGCGCGCCGCTACGGGGCCGTCACCGGCGCGCCGGCGATGTCCTGTGGTCGGTAGTCTGGAGCCGCCCGGGGCATCACCGCGCGCATCAGGGCGACCGAGCGCTCGACCCCCTCCTCGCGCCCGATCAACTCGTCCTCGTGCTCGATCGACAGCCACCCGTCGTAGCCGACCATCCGCAGCCGATAGCAGAACTCGCGCCACCAGCGCTCGTCGTGCCCGTAGCCGAGCGTCGCGTACCGCCAGGCGCGGTCGCCGATGCCCTCGACGCCACCGGGGTCGAGCACCCCACTCACCGCCCGTCGTCGCTCACTGACGAACGTGTCCTTGAGGTGCACGTGGCGCAGCGCCGGCCCGAGCTCGTGGATCACCGCCAGCGGGTCCGCCCCCATCCAGAACAGGTGACTCGGATCCAGGTTGGCGCACACCACCGGGCCGATGGCCGCCCGCAGACGGAGCAGCGTCGGCGCGCCGTGGACGAGCTGGTGGCCGTGCATCTCCACGCACAGCTCGTCGACACCGTGGGCGGCCGAATGGTCGGCGAGCGTCGCCCAGTATGGGAGGAGCACCGCCTCCCACTGCCAGCGCAGGATCTCCCCGCACTCGGGCGGCCAGGCGGTGACGACCCAGTTCGGCGTCGCGTCGTCGGGGCTCCCGCCCGGCAGCCCCGACATCAGGCAGACCCGCCGCACCCCGAGCAGGCCGGCGAGGCGTACCGTGTCCTCGACCACCGCGCGCTGGCGGGCACCGTCGCGCGGATGGAGCTGGTTGCCGTTCGCGTTGAGCGCCACCAGCTCGAGGCCACGCGCGGCGATGTCGGCCGCGAGGCGCTCGCGCGCGCCGGCGTCGGCGAGGAGCCGCGCGAGGTCGACGTGCGGCGCGGCCGACCAGTTGCCGGTGTTGACCTCCAGGCCCTCGATACCGAGGGCTGCCGCGGCGTCGAGCACCGCGGTGAGAGGGAGGTTGGAGAGCGAGTCGGTCACCAGGCTCAGACGCATCGAGCGGACCTCCGCGAACGGCTCGGCGAAGCGTAGCGCGGTGGCCGGGTGCGGGGACAGCGCTGCCGGTCGGCCGTTACGGCGACACCGACTGCTGCGCCGTCACCTCCGGCCAGATCCAGCGCACCACCAGCAGCGCGACCAGACCCTGGACCGCGAACAGCGAGACCGCGAGCGGCGCCCCCACC
This sequence comes from Ectothiorhodospiraceae bacterium, assembly GCA_024234875.1. Classification (GTDB taxonomy): domain Bacteria; phylum Pseudomonadota; class Gammaproteobacteria; order HK1; family HK1; genus JACKNM01. The sequence continues at coordinate 87,283 of JACKNM010000019.1, forward strand.
CAGCTCGCGAGCAGCCCGAGCGCGAGGAAGCCGATGGGGCCGGTGCCGATGCATACCGAGAGGACGCCGAGCATGCGCTGGCGCACGTTGGCCGGGGAGTTCAGGAACACCAGCGTCGCCTGCATCGAGCCGAACGCCGCGCCCCCGAGGCCGACGGCGAGCATGGCGCCGGCCGCGATCATCCCGTCGGCGTGTGCGAACAACAGGAACATCGCGGTGTAGAGCGCGACCCCGCCGAAGTAGATCCGCCGGTACAGGCGCGTCGGCGCGAGCAGCATCACCAGTAGCGCGCCGACCAGCGCACCGGCCCCGTCCAGGCTCGCCAGCACCCCGACCTCGAACGGCGGCAGCCCAAGCTCCTCGCGCGCGATCACCGGCACCATCGACGTGCAGGGAAAACCCCAGATGTTGAACACCACGGTGACCGCGAGGATGCCGCAGAGATCACGGCTGGAGCGCACGTGACGGAGGCCCTCGACGACGCTCGCCAGAAGCGCCCCGGTCGGCGCGCTCGCGTGCTCGGGCGCGGTGCGAAGCGGCACCAGCAACGCGAAGGAGAGCGCGTAGACCACCACCCCGAGGAGGTAGGCGCCGTCGATGCCGACCACCTGCAGCAGGAGCCCGCCGAGCAGTGGGCCGAGGACGCGGGTGCCGTTGCTGGTCACGGTGTCGAGGCTCATCGCCGCGCCGACCCGGCTCGCGCCCGCGGCCTCCCCCATCAGCGAGCGCCGCGCGGGCAGATCGGTCACCCAGAACACGCCGGAGAGGAAGGCACCGAGCCCGACATGCCAGAGCGCGAGCCGCCCGGCGATCTCGAGCGCCGCGAGCACGCCGCTCACCACCGCCATCGCCGCGATGCCGACGAGCAGGATACGGCGACGATCGAAACGCTCCGCCACCGCACCGGAGAAGACGCCGAAGAGCGCGAGCGGGACCATGCGCAGGATGGTCATGCCGGCGACCACGAAGGGTGACCCGGTGCGGTCGAAGACGAACACGCCGATCGCCAGCATCTCGAGCCAGCGCACGATGCTGGTGGAGGTGCCGGCGAGCCAGAGCAGCAGGAACGGCCGCTCGCGCAACAGCGCGAGACGCCCGGTGGGCGGCGGAGCGGCCGCCGCCTCCGGCCCCGGCGGGCTCGACGACACGTCACCTCCTGCTCGGGGAGCTCGAATCGACGCACCACGCATCCCGCGGCGCGTCCGAAGGCGCCAGGGCATCGGCGCGGAGCGGCATTATAATCGGCTCCCCCGCACCTGACGCCCTGCCTTCGGAGAGCTCGCGATGCCCGCCACCGATCGGCCGAACATCCTTTGGCTGTGTACCGACCAGCAACGTCACGACACCATCGCCGCGCTCGGGCAGCCTCACGTGCGCACGCCGACGATCGACCGCCTGGTCGGCGAGGGAACGGCGTTTCGTCGCGCCTACGTGCAGAGCCAGATCTGCACCCCGAGCCGCGCGAGCTTTCTCACCGGTCGCTACCCCGCGTCACACCACGTGCATCGCAACGGCAACCGCTGCTTCCCGTCGGGAGAGACCCTGGTCACCAGGCTGCTGGCCGACGCGGGCTACGACTGCGGACTCGTCGGCAAGCTGCACCTGTCCCGTGCCCAGGGCCACGAGGTGCGGCCGCCGAACGACGGGTACCGCGTGTTCCAGTGGAGCCATCATCCGCTGCCGGACCTCGACTACTCGCACCACGCCTACCATCGGTGGCTGGCCGAGGAGAAAGGTGTCGATGCCGAGGCGCTGTACGCCCGCGTGCGGGGGGCGGTCTGCGAGGGTGTTCCGGCGGAGCTCCACCAGACCACGTGGGCGGCGGAGATGGCGATCCGGTTCATCACCGAGCGGCGCGAGGGCCCCTGGTGCCTGAGCTGGAACCCGTTCGACCCGCATCCGCCGTTCGACCCGCCGGCCGAGTACATGGCGCGGTACGACCCGGAGTCGCTGCCCCACCCGCTGTTCCGCGACTCCGACATCGAGCGCCAGCGCGCGTTCGCAGAGGTGGCGCAGCAGTCGATCCAGGCCATCGACCCGCGTATCCCCGTGGACCGCGAGCAGCCGGACGACGCGCTCGGCACCGCCGCCGCCACCCGCCCGCCGGCCCGCTTCTACGGGCGCGCGGTGAAGGCCGCCTACTACGCGATGATCGAGCTGCTCGACGATCAGATCGCGCGCATCCTCGACGCGCTGGAGGCGACCGGGCAGCGTGAGCGCACCATCGTCGTCTTCACCAGCGACCACGGCGAGATGCTCGGCGACCACGGCCTCATCTACAAGGGCAGTCGCTTCTTCGAGGGGCTGGTCCACGTGCCCCTGGTGGTCTCGTGGCCGGGCGAGGTGCGTGCCGGCGCGGTGAGCGATGCGTTGGTCGAGAGCATCGACATCGCCCCTACCCTGCTCGAGGCGGCCGGACTACCCGTGCCGAGCTACATGCAGGGGCGCTCCCTGCTGGCGCTGCTACGCGGGGAAGGCATGCTTCACGAGCATCGGCCACACGTGGTGGCCGAGTTCAACGACGCGCTCGGCTCCACCGTGCGCCCGATGCCGACCCACGCCACGATGTACTTCGACGGCCGCTACAAGAGCATCGTCTACCACGGCATGGGGCTCGGCGAGCTGTTCGACCTCGCGTCCGACCCGGGGGAGTTCGACAACTTGTGGGACCGGTCCGATGCGCGTGATCTCCGCAACACGATGCTCGCCCGCCATTTCGACGCGATGATGGCGACCAGCACCGCGGGCATCGAGCGGACCCATCGCTACTGATCGACGGCAGGTGGTGCCTTCGACACGGCGCCGTTCGGGGCGCCGGCCGCGTGCTCGGCTCTGAAGACCAAAACCGGCTCGAATCCACCGAGGATCATGCGTTTTCCGTCGAAGGGCATCTCTCCGATCGCGCCCATGCGTGGGTCGGCGAATATCCCCTCGTGCGCGGCGGCGCTGGCGGCACGGTCCGCCCATACGACCCAGGCGAGCACGATCCTCTCAC
>JACKNM010000020.1 GCA_024234875.1 Ectothiorhodospiraceae bacterium
GCCGCGCGGCCGGGGGGATCGCCCGCTCGCGCCCGCCAGCACCACCGCACGCACCGCCCAACCGATTGTCCGCAAACGCCTTGTCCACTCGGTCAGGCTTGACAGGTCTCGCGTCCGGGACGTAGAAGGGCCTGAATCTGGTCAGCCTCGCCGGGGTCTATTGAACGACGTTCCCATAGGCGTGTTGTTCGTCGTGCTGGTGGTCCTAATCGGACTGTCCGCCTTCTTCTCGGGATCCGAGACCGGGATGATGGCGTTGAACCGCTATCGCCTCCGGCACCTGGCGCGGCAAGGACAGCTGGGGGCGGTCCGCGCGAGCAAGCTGCTCGAACGGCCGGATCGGCTCATCGGCCTCATCCTGCTCGGCAACAACCTCGTCAACAACCTCGCCGTGGTGGTCGCCACGGTCATCGCGCTGCGTCTCGCCGGCGAGGCCGGGCTCGCCGTGGCGCCGTTCGCGCTCACGCTCGTGCTGCTGGTGTTCGCCGAGGTCGCGCCGAAGACGGTGGCGGCGCTGCACCCCGAGCGCGTCGCGTTTCCGGCGTCGGGCGTGCTCGCGCCGCTGTTGCGCGCCTGCTATCCGCTGGTCGCCGGCGTCAACCTGCTCGCGAACGGTCTGCTGCGCCTGTTCGGGATCCGGCCCGAGGACGTGGACGCGCACCAGGTGAGCTCCGAGGAGCTGCGCACGGTGGTCAACGAGGCGGGGGCGATGATCTCGTCACGACACCGCCGCATGTTGCTCAGCATCCTCGATCTCGAGCGGGTCTCGGTCGACGACATCATGGTGCCGCGCAACGAGATCAACGCCATCGACCTCGAGGACCCGATCGAGGACCTGGTCGAGCAGCTCACCCACAGCCTCCATACCCGTCTGCCGGTCTATCGGGGCGACATCAACAACGTGGTCGGCTTGCTCCACATGCGTCGGCTGGTGACGCGCATGCACCGCGACAAGCTGACCAAGACCCTGATCGAGACCTGCTGCGAGGAGCCTTACTTCGTCCCCGCCGGGACCCCGCTGCACACCCAGCTCCGCAACTTCCAGCGCCAGCAGCAACGCGTCGGGCTGGTGGTGGACGAGTACGGCGAGATCGAGGGGCTGGTGACCATCGAGGATCTGCTCGAGGAAATCGTCGGCGAGTTCACCACCGACCCCGCGGATCTGATGGCCGACGTGCACCCGCAGTCGGACGGCACCTTTCTCATCGACGGCTCGGCCAACGTCCGCGAGCTCAACCGCACGATGAAATGGGAGCTGCCCACCGATGGGCCGAAGACCGTGAACGGGCTGGTGCTGGAGTATCTCGAGTCGATCCCCGAGCCCGGGACCAGCCTGCTCATCGCCGGCTATCCGGTCGAGATCGTGCAGACCGCGAGCAACGCCGTGAAGACCGCCCGCATCAAGCCCTCGCAGCGCCGCACGCCGCGCGACGACGCGGCCTGATCGCCCGACTGCGTCGGCGCCCGGGCGCCCACACCCTCACAGCAGATCGAGCGCCTCGGCGAGACGCTCCACGCCCACCACCTCGATGCCGTCGGGCGGCGACTTCGGCCGGTTGTCTCGTGGCACCACGGCGCGCCGAAAGCCGTGCTTGGCGGCTTCCGCCAGGCGCTCGAGGCCGTTCGGCACCGGGCGGATCTCACCCGCCAGCCCGACCTCGCCGAACACCACCACCTCCGCCTCCAGGGGTCGATTGCGCAGGCTGGAGAGCACCGCGGCGAGCACCGGGAGGTCGGCCGCGGTCTCCGAGATGCGCACGCCCCCGACCACGTTGACGTAGACGTCCATGCCCTGGGTGGCGACCCCGGCGTGGCGGTTCACCACCGCCAGCAGCATCGCCAGTCGGTTCGGATCCAGGCCGACGGTGACGCGGCGCGGATTGGCGAGCGCGCTGTCGTCGACCAACGCCTGCAACTCGAGCAGCAATGGGCGCGTGCCCTCGCGGGTCACCGTCACCAGGCTGCCCGGCACCGTGGGCCCGTGCCGGGAGAGGAAGATCGCCGACGGATTGCTGACCGCGCGCAGGCCGCGATCGGTCATCGCGAACAGACCGAGCTCGTTGGCGGCGCCGAAACGGTTCTTCACCGCGCGCACCACCCGGTAGCGGCGGTTGGCCTCGGCCTCGAAATAGAGCACGGTGTCGACCATGTGCTCGAGCACCCGCGGCCCGGCGAGCGCCCCCTCCTTGGTGACATGGCCGACCAGGAACACCGGTGTGCCGCCGCCCTTGGCGAAGCGCACCAACGCCGCGCCGCATTCGCGGACCTGGGACACGCTGCCCGGCGCCGACTCGATGGCCGCCGACCACAGCGTCTGGATCGAGTCGATGACCAGGGCGCTCGGCCGGTCCCTGGCGGCGAGCTCGAGGATGCGCTCGAGATTGGTCTCCGGGAGCATGTGCAGACCACGGGCATCGAGCCCGAGCCGCTGCGCGCGGAGCGCGACCTGGCGCGCCGACTCCTCGCCGCTCACATAGAGCGGATCACCGCCGATGGCGCGCAGGCTCGCCAGCACCTGGAGCAACAGGGTGGACTTGCCGACTCCGGGGTCGCCTCCGATCAGCACCACCGAGCCCGCGACCAGACCACCACCGAGCACGCGATCCAGCTCGCCCATGCCGGTCGGCACCCGTGTCTCGTGGGCCGCCTCGATCGCCCCCAGATCCTGGATCCCGGGGGCGTCCTGCCCCGGGACCCAGCCGGCGCCGCCACGCCGCCCGCCGGAGGCCGCGCCGCCGGCGGCGCCCGGAGCCCGGGCGGCCATCTCGACCAGCGTGTTCCACTCGCCGCACTCCGCGCACTGCCCGGACCACTTGGTGGCCTGGGCGCCACAGGACTGGCAGACGTGGAGACTGCGGGCGCGAGCCATGGCCGGTCAGCGCAGCGCGGCGCGCAGGCCGGGCGCTGCGGCGCGGGGATGATCGTCCTTCACAGGCTCTCAGCCCATGTAGCCGCTCAGGTAGTCGTCGGGAGTGTAGTTCTCGAACCGGGTGTGCTGGCCGAGGAAGGTGAGCACGACCTTGCCGATGGGCCCGTTGCGCTGCTTGCCGATGATGATCTCGGCCTTGCCCTTGTGCTCACTGTTCTCGTTGTAGACCTCGTCGCGGTAGATGAACAGGATCACGTCGGCGTCCTGCTCGATGGCACCGGACTCGCGGAGATCGGACATCACCGGGCGCTTGTCCTGGCGGCTCTCGAGGCTGCGATTGAGCTGCGACAGTGCGATCACCGGCACGTTCATCTCCTTTGCCAGCGCCTTGAGCGAGCGCGAGATCTCCGAGATCTCGGTGGCGCGGTTCTCGGCCCGACCCGGTGCTTGCATCAGCTGCAGGTAGTCGAGCACGACGAGGTCGAGCCCCTTCTCACGCGCGAGCCGGCGGCAGCGCGCGCGCACCTCGCTCGGGCTGAGCCCGGGGCTGTCGTCGATGAAGACGTTGGTCTCGTTGAGGATGGTCAGCGCCGAGGTGAGCCGCGGCCAGTCCTCGTCGTCGAGCTTGCCGGTGCGGACCTTGTGCTGGTCGATCCGCCCCAGCGAGGACAGCATGCGCATGGTGAGCTGCTCGGCCGGCATCTCCATGCTGAACACCGCCACCGAGAGCTGGCCCTTGATCGCGGCCTGCTCCACGAGGTTCATCGCGAACGCGGTCTTACCCATCGACGGGCGACCGGCGATGATCACCAGGTCGGACGGCTGCAGGCCCGAGGTCTTCTCGTCGAGGTCGGTGAAGCCGGTCGAGACGCCGGTGATCGGGTTGTCGCGCTGGTAGAGCGTGTCGATGCGGTCCATGACCCCGACCAGCACGTCGCGGATGGCCTTGAACCCGGCCCGCCCACGCGCACCGCGCTCGGCGATCTCGAACACCCGTCGCTCGGCCTCGTCGAGGAGCTCGGTCGCCTCGCGCCCTTCCGGCCGGTAGCCCGCCTCCGCGATCTCGGTGCCCACGCGCACGAGCCCGCGCAGCACCGATCGCTCGCGCACGATCTCGGCGTAGGCGACGATGTTGGCCGCACTCGGCGTGTTGCGAGCCAGGTCGCCGAGATAGGCCATGCCACCGGCGACCTCCAGCTCGTCGCGCCCGGCCAGGCACTCGGCCAGGGTCACCACGTCCACCGGGTTACCGTCGTTGCAGAGCTCCTTCACCGCGCGAAACACGAGGCGGTGCTCGCGCCGGTAGAAGTCGTCCTCCGACAGCACGTCGGCGACGCGATCCCAGGCGGTGGCCTCGATCAGGAGCCCGCCGAGCACCGCCTGCTCCGCCTCGACGGAGTGCGGCGGCAGCTTGAGGCGGGCCGGGGATTCGGCTTGCGGATTTCCCAGAGCGGTCTCGACCATGGTCACTCGGGCGGCGCCGCGAAGGCGCATGCGGTGTGTGGTTTCGGCACGGGGCGAGAGCCCCGCCGGTCGGGCCAGGATAGCGCAGCCGGCCGGTGGCGTCCCGCTCGCGCGGCACCGCCCGACGGCCGGTCGAGAGTCGGCCCCGGCGATGGCGTGGAGGGTGCCCGAGAAGGCGGCGAAGCGCGATGCCCGATGCGAGACGAGAGGCGGCGGGACCGACTGGCATCGGCCCCGCGCACCGTGCCGGCGACGCGGGAGGCGGGCCGGCGGGAGGCGGAGGTCGGCTCCGCCTCAGCCCTCGGCCTCGACACGAACGGTGACGATCGCGTCGATGTCGGCGTGCAGATGCACCGCGATCGGGAACTCGCCGGTCTGGCGCAGCGCGTCGGCCATGCGGACCTCGGCGCGACGGACCTCGACGCCGGCGGCGTTGATCGCCTCGGCGACGTCGGCGGTACCGACGGAGCCGAACAGGCGCCCCTCGTCACCCGCGCGACGGTGGATGGTCACCACCAGCCCGTCGAGCTCCGAGGCCCGCCCCTGGGCGATGTCGAGCTGCTCGGCCTCCTGGCGCTCGAGCTCGGCGCGTCGGGCCTCGAAGGCGGCGAGGTTCTCGGCCGTCGCCGACGCCGCCTTTCCCTTGGGAATCAGGAAGTTTCGCGCGTAACCGGGCTTCACCTTCACCGTGTCCCCGAGCCTGCCGAGGTTGGTGACCTTCTCCAGAAGAATGACCTGCATCTTCGAATCCTCGAGAACTCATGATCTGCGCACTGCCGGACGGCGACCACGGCGCCGGCCGCGCCGCCCGCGCCCGGCGGTGGCGTCACGTCGAGCGGCTAGTGCGCGTCGCTGTACGGCAACAACGCCAGGTAGCGCGCGCGCTTGACCGCGCGCGAGAGCTGGCGCTGGTATCGGGACTTGGTGCCGGTGATGCGGCTGGGGACGATTTTCCCCGTCTCGCTCACGTAGGCCTTGAGGGTGTTGAGATCCTTGTAGTCGATCTCCTTCACGCCCTCGGCGGTGAACCGGCAATAGCGCCGGCGGCGAAAGAATCGTGCCATCGTCGTTCTCCACTGGAGCCCCGCGGCCGCTCGGCCACCGAGTGCTCACCTCAGAATCTGGACGCCCGCACGGTCCGCGTCGGCGCCGGATGCTCCGGCATCGCGGACCGACGCCTCCCGGTCAGTCGTCGCTGCGGCTCGAGTCCGAGTCGTCGGAATCCGAGCGCGAGCGCGAGTCACCGTCGTCCGACGAGTCGGACCGACGCCGCTCGCGGCGATCGTCGCGTTCGTCGCGATCCTTGCTCTTGGCCAGCGGGGACGCCTCGGTGATGGCCTCATTGCGCACCAGCACCAGGTCGCGCAGCACCGCGTCGTTGAACCGGAACGCGGACTTGAGCTCGCTCAGCACCGGGCCCGAGCACTCGACGTTCATCAGGACGTAGTGGGCCTTGTGGACCTTGTTGATGGGATAGGCGAGCTGGCGGCGGCCCCAGTCCTCCAGGCGGTGGACGGCGCCGCCGTCGGCCTCGATCATCGAACGGTAGCGTTCGATCATCGCCGGCACCTGCTCGCTCTGGTCCGGATGGACCAGGAACACGATCTCGTAATGTCGCATCGACGACTCCCTACGGATGAAGCCTCCCGAGCGAGCGGCCGCGCGACGCGGACGAGACACCCCGGTGAGGCAAGGAGCTTGGCACCGCGCGGCGGGGCGCCGATGGGAGTCCCATCGAGACGACCGAATCGTGCCGAGCGCGGCAAACCGGGAATGCTATCGGGCCGAGGACATGAAGGCAAGCGCTACGCCCCGGCGGCGGCCTCCGCGGCGCGCTGGCGCGCCGCCTCGAACAGCAGCAGGGCCGCGGCCACCGACACGTTCAGGCTCTCGACCCCCGGCGCCATCGGAATCGAGACCAGCGCGTGGCAGGCCTCGCGGGTCAGGCGACGCAGCCCCGCCCCCTCGCCGCCGAGCACCACCACCACCGGCCCGGTCAGCGGCTCGTCGTAGAGCCGTCGCGGTGCACCGGCGTCGGCGCCGACGATGCGCAACCCCGCAGCACCGAGCTCACCGAGCGCGCGGGCGAGATTCGGCACGGTGCAGAGCTCGAGCCGCGCCGCGGTGCCGGCCGCCGCCTTGAGGGCGACCGGCGACAGCGGGGCGCTGCGCCGACGCGGAACGACCACCCCGGTGGCGCCGGCGGCGGCGGCCGACCGCAGGCACGCGCCGAGGTTGCGCGGGTCCTGCACCTCGTCCAGCGCGAGCACCAGCGCCGGTCCACGCGTCGGATCGAGGAGCGAGTCGAGCGTCGCCTCGCGGCGCGCCGAGACCGCCCGATAACGGGCGGCGAAGCCCTGGTGGCGTGCGCCGCCGGTGATGCGGTCGAGGGTGCGACGGGTGGCGAGATGCAGCGCGACCCCCTGGCGCTCGGCCCAGCTCGCCAGCGCGCGGGTCGCCGGGTCGTCCCGCCCCTCGAGCAGCCACAGCTCGAGGATTCCGGCCGGATCGGTCTCGACCAGGGCCTCGACCGCATGTCGACCGTGGACGAGCTCAGCGGCCACGACGACCACGCCGCCGACCGCCGCGCGGAGCGCGCTCGCCGCGCTCGGTCGGGCCGCGCGGCTCGCGCCGCGTGGTCCCGGTGGGCCGGTCGGCGAGCTCGAAGTCGATTCGACGGCTATCGGCGTCGGCGCGGAGCACCCGGACCCGCAGCCGGTCGCCGAGCCGGAAACGACGACCGCTGCGCTCGCCGACCAGCACGTGGTGCACGCGATCGAACTGGAAGTAGTCGCTCCCCAGGCCACTGATGTGGACCAGGCCGTCGACCGGCAGCTCGGCCAGGGTCACGAACAGACCGAACCCGGTGACGCCGGAGACGATGCCGTCGTGGACCTCGCCGAGCCGCTCGGCCATGAACTCACACTTCAGCCGCCCGGCCGCGTCGCGGGTCGCCTCGTCGGCGCGCCGCTCGGTCATCGAGCAGTGGTCGGCGAGCGCCGCCAGCGCGGGCTCGCCCGCCCGGTCGGTGCGCTTCGCGTCCAGCAGCCACCCCTTGATGGCGCGATGGACGACGAGGTCGGGATAGCGACGAATCGGAGAGGTGAAGTGGGTGTAGGTCGCCAGCGCGAGCCCGAAGTGACCGACATTGCGCGTCGCGTAGACCGCCTGCGGCATCGAGCGCAGCAGCACCGTCTGCACCAGGTCCGCCTCGGGTCTGCCCTTGACCCGCTCGGCGACCGCCGCGTAGTGCTCCGGTTGGGGTGTCGGCCCGCCGGCGAGACGCAGGCCGAAGGTCTTGAGGAAGGCGCGCAGCTCCGCCAGCTTCTCGCGGGTGGGCGTCTCGTGGACGCGGAACATGCCCGGTAGCCGGCGGCGCTCGAGTAGCCGGGCCGCGGCCACGTTGGCGCTGATCATGCACTCCTCGATGATGCGGTGGGCATCGTGGCGCACCACCGGCTCGACCCCGGCGATCTTGCCGTCGACCCCGAGCAGGAAGCGGGTCTCGGTGGTCTCGAAATCGACCGCGCCGCGGCGCTCGCGTGCCACCCGCAGCGCATGGTAGAGGGCGTTCAGCGCATCGAGATGGGGCACCAGCGCCGCGCGCGCCTCGCGGGCGTCGGCGTCGCGTCGCACCACGATGGCGGCCACCTCGTCGTAGGTGAGCCGCGCGTGCGACCGCATCACGCCTTCGAGGAACCGCGCCCGAGTCACCGTGCCGTCGCGGCGCACCAGCATCTCGCAGGCGACGCACAGCCGGTCCTCGTCGGGCACCAGCGAGCACAGGCCGTTCGACAACGCCTCGGGCAGCATCGGCAGGACGCGGTTCGGGAAGTACACCGAGGTGCCGCGCAGCCGCGCCTCCTCGTCGAGCGCCGTCGCCGGTCGGACGTAGGCGCCGACGTCGGCGATGGCGACGGTCAGCTTCCAGCCGCTCGCGGTGGGGCGACAGTGCACCGCGTCGTCGAAGTCGCGCGCGTCGTCACCGTCGATGGTGACCAGCGGCAGCGCGCGCAGATCCTCGCGTCCGGCGACGGCGCCGCGCGGCACCCGCGCCCCGAATGCCGCCGCCTCGGCGAGCACCGCCTCGGGAAACGCGTCGGGGAGGTCGTAGGCGCGGATCGCGACCTCGATCTCCATGCCCGGCGCCATGTGGTCGCCGAGCACCTCGGTGACTCGCCCGACCGGCTGCGCGCGCCAGTCCGGCTGCTCGAGGATCTCGACCACCACCATCTGGCCGTCGCGGGCGCCGGCAGCGTTCTCGGGCTCGACCAGGACGTCGTGGATGTAGCGCGCATTGTCGGGGCGCACGAAGCCGATGCCTCGCTCGCGCCAGAACCGGCCGACGATCGACGAGGTGGCCCGCTCGACCACCTCGACCAGCGACCCCTCACGCCGCCCCTGACGGTCGACCGAGACCACCCGCACCAGCGCCCGATCGCCGTGCATGAGGCTGCGCATCTGCCGCGACGACAGGAAGACGTCGGGTCCGCCCTCCTCCGGGACCAGGAACCCGAAGCCGTCGCGGTGGCCCTGGACGCGGCCACGGACGAGCCCCATGTGCCCGACCAGTCCCCACTCGCCGCGGCGGTTGAGGATGACCTGGCCGTCGACGCGCATCGACTCCAGGGTGCGATCCAGGACCTCGCGGCGCGGTGCCCGGTCGAGCCCGTCGAGCAGCGCCTCGGGGCTCATGGGAATGCCGCGCGTCTCCAGCAGCGCGAGCAGGCGTGACGCGAGCCCGCTTTGCGTGCCCGACCGGGCCGGCGGCGGGCTCGCGGCGGTGTCCGGCGTGCGCCGCTTTCCGGCACCGCGCTCGCGCGTATCGACGTCGCCGGTCGTCGTCCGTCGCTTCCTGATCAATGAGCTTCCCGCCATGAGCCGCGCTCGGCGCACCCCGGTTTCGAGTCGACGGCACGGGTGGTCGCGATTGCCATTGCTCGGGGTTGCGCGCGCGCCACCCACCGCTGCGATCGCGGAATTCTATCAGCACCGACGCATGACGGGTGCCCGCGGGCGGTCCCCGTTGACAGCACCGGCGCCTGTGGTAGATTGCGCGCCCTTACGGCTCCGGCGGTCACCCCGTCGGGTCCGCCTCTCGGCCGAGGTGGCGGAATTGGTAGACGCGCATGGTTCAGGTCCATGTGGGGGAAACCCCGTGGAGGTTCAAGTCCTCTCCTCGGCACCACCTTCCCGACGCACGCCCTCCCGGCTGGGGGGGTCGTCGCTGCGGCCCCGACGGGCGCCGCGCTTCCCGCCTCAAGTCGTGACCACGCCTGCCGCTTAAGAACGGTCGAGCGCGCCGGACGCGGGCCTCGATGCGCCTGCCCGATCGAGGCCGCGACATCCGACGGGCGCGATGCAGCGAGCAGGCGTGGGTCGTGCGTGGTCACCCCGACGGCCTGCGTACCGTGATGAGGCGCCCGCCCTGCCGGCGGGCTCGAAGTCGGAAGGCCAGGATTGCCCGAGGAAGAATCTGATCGACCGAGACGGACCTCGCGCGCCCTCCGCGCCCTGTCACTCGGACCGATGCTGGCCTGTCTCCTTGCCGGTGCCTTGCTCGTCGGCACCGGCAGCGCGACCTGGCTCGGCTACCAGAGCCGGATCGCCGCCGACGAGCGCGAGGTCTCCGCCCTGCTCGGCAGCTACGCGCTGGAGCGTGCCCGGCGCGAGAGCGTGATGTTCGCGCTCACCCAGGAGCGGCAGGCGACGTTTCGCACCGCGTTCCTCGCTGCGCTCACCACCTCCGACCGCCCCGCACTGCCCGCGTTCCACGCCCTGATGGCCCGCCTGCCCGACGGCAGCTACCGACTCCGCTCACCCGCCGCGCGCGGCGCCGAGGCTCGCGACTGGCCGACGGGGCTCGGGGTCTACGTCGCGCCGACGGTGACCGTCGACGAGGACCTCGCCCACCGGGTGGTCACCGCCCTCGAGCTCGTGGCCCGGCTCGGACCACTGTGGGGCGAGTCGTTCCCGAACCTCTACGTGTCGCTGCCGGAAGGCGTGAGCATCGACTACTGGCCGGCCGTCGCCTGGACCGCGAGCGTCGACGCCGACCTCGACCTCAACACCCAGGAGTGGTTCTACGTCGCCGAGCCGAAACACAACCCGCGACGACAGGCGGTGTGGACCGGGATCTACCACGACGCGCCCGCCGACGCCTGGATGACCTCGTGCATCACCCCGATCGATCGCGACGGGGTCCACGTGGCGGCCGTGGGCAACGACCTCCTGCTGGCGGATCTCCGCGCCCGAGTCGCCGACGACCGTCTCGACGGCACCACCAACGTCGTGCTGCGTACCGACGGCCGGCTCATCGCTGCCGCCGGCTACGACGAACGACTGCTCGCCGCCGGCGGCGAGTACGTCGTCGACCCCGAGCGCGACCCGGCGCTCGGCGAGCTCCTCGGCGCCGCCCGTGGGGCGAGTGACGGCGACGTCGTGCGCATCGCGAGCACCGGCGACCTGGCCGCGATCACCCACATCGAGGGCCCCGGCTGGATCTTCGCCGTCGTCTATCCCGCCGGCGCCCTGGCCGAGCGAGCCGCCACCTCGGCACGGGAGGTGTTGTGGCTCGGGGTCGTCGGTGCGGGACTGGTGTTGCTGCTGGCGTCGGGCCTGCTGAACCTGCTGGTGGTCCGTCCGCTGCGCGCGCTGGAGCAGATGGCGGCCGCGGTCGCCCACGGCGCCCCGCGCCCGGCCCGCTGGGTCAGCGCGCTGGCGCTCTCGCGGCGTGACGAGATCGGCCGTCTCGCTCGCGCCTTCGCCGCGATGGAGACGCGGGTGGCCTCGCACCACCGCCACCTCGAGGCGCGAATCGCCGAGCGGACGCAGGCGCTCGAGGCATCGATGGAACGGGTCGCGGCCGAGCGCGAGCGGGCACGGCACCATTTCGAGCGCACGCCTGCGCTGATCGTCATCATCGACCGGGCCGGCGTCGTCGGTGAGGTCAATCAACGTGCCTGCGAGGCGCTCGGCGTCGCGCGCGATGCCATCGTCGGCCACGACTGGTTCGCGGAGTTCGTGTCGGCGAGAGACCGCGACCGGGTCCGCGCGGCGGTCACCGCGGCATTCGCCGGCACCTCGCCGATGCCCGACAAGCTCGAGTACCGGCTCGGCGACGACCGCGAGCGCGCCCTCGAGGTGGTGTGGGGCCACTCGCTGCTCACCGACGCGAGCGGCGCTGCGGAGGCGTTGCTCACCGCCGGCGAGGACGTGACCCGGCGCCGCCTCGCCGAGCGCGAGCTCGCCCGGCGTGGCGAGGTGCTCGAGCTGATGACCGGGAACCCCCCGCTGGCCGACGTCCTCGCCGCCATCGCGCGCACGAGCGAGGAGCTGCGCCCGGGAATGCGGTGCTCCATCCTCCTGCTCGACGCCGACGGGCTGCGGTTACGCCCGGGCGCCGCACCGAGTCTGCCGCGATGGTTCGCCGACTCCGTCGACGGCATCACCATCGGGCCGCAAGTGGGGACTTGCGGCACCGCGGCCTACCTCCGTCGCCGCGTGATCACGCCGTGCATCGCCGACGATCCGGCGTGGGCACCGATCCGTGACCTCGCCGCCCGCGCCGGAGTCGCGGCGTGCTGGTCCGACCCCATCGTCGCCGGTGACGGAGCCGTCCTCGGCACGTTCGCGATGTACTACGACCAGCCGGGGACACCGCTCGAGGACGACCTGCGGGTCATCGGCTCGAGCGTCGCGCTCGCCCGCCTGGCGATCGAGCGCGACCGGGCATCGCGCAGTCAGCGCCTCGCGGCGGCGGTCTTCGACAACACCGCCGAGGCGGTGTTCGCGTTCGACGCCGAGGGCCGGGTCATGCTCGCCAACCGCGCGCTGAGCCGGATGACCGGGCGCTCCGAGCTCGACCTCCTCGGCGCGCCCGCGCCGCTGGTCGGGGACGCCGACGAGGCCCCCGAGACGCACGCCAAGGTGTGGGCGGCGCTCGCGAGGGACGGGAGCTGGCGCGGCGAGGTCGAGGGCTCACACCGCGACGGCAGCCGCTTCCCGGCGCTGCTCAACGTCATCGCGATCGGCGACGGCGCCGAGCGCCCGAGCCACCACGTCGCGGTGATGAGCGACCTCACCGAGATCAAGCACGCCGAGGCCCGCATCCGCCACCTCGCCTACCACGACGCGCTGACGGGGCTGCCGAATCGCGCCCTGCTCGCAGATCGCATCGCCCAGGCACTCGGTCAGGCCAGCCGACACGGTCGTGGCGTCGCGCTCGCCTATCTCGACCTCGACCGATTCAAGAGCGTCAACGACAGCCTCGGACACCACGCGGGCGATGCCCTGCTCTGCGAGGTCGCCCGACGCCTGCGCGAGTGCGTGCGCGAGACTGACACCGTCGCGCGTCTCGGCGGGGACGAGTTCGTCGTGCTGCTGGTCGACACCGACGAGGCCGAGGCGTCGGTGCGCGTGGTGCGCGAGATCTTCGACGCCCTGGAGGCACCGGTGATCGTGCAGGGGCAGGCGCTGCACGTGGGCGCGAGCATCGGCGTCAGCCTCTACCCCGACGACGCGCCGGACGCGGCGACGCTGATGCGCCACGCCGACACCGCGATGTACCACGCCAAGGCTGAAGGTCGGGGTCGCTACAGCTTCTTCCTGCCGGAGATGGATGCCCGCACCCACACCCGCTTCCGCCTCGAGTCGGAGCTGCGCGCGGCGGTGGCCGCAGGGCAGCTCGAGATGCACTACCAGCCGGTGGTCCGCCAGGCGCCGGACGAGGTGGTGGAGAGTGTCGAGGCCCTGCTCAGGTGGAATCACCCGAGCCGCGGCCTGCTCCGGCCCGAGGCGTTCCTCGACGTCGCCGAGGACTGCGGGCTGGCGACCACGCTCGGCGAGCTCGCGTTGCACACCGCGTGCGCGGCGGCGCGCCGCTGGCATCGCGCCGGGTACTCGGCGTTGCGGGTCGGCGTGAACGTCTCCGCCTCGCAGCTCCGACGACCGGATTTCGCCGCCACCGTGCGCACCGCGCTCGAGTCCAACGGCTTGCGCCCGGAGAGCCTCGAACTCGAGCTGACCGAGAGCGCGCTGCTCGAGGACACCGACACCGCCATCCGCACCCTGCGCGAGCTCGACGTCCTCGGCGTGAGCCTCGCTCTGGACGACTTCGGCACCGGGTATTCCTCGCTCGCCCACCTCCAACGATTTCCGTTCCGGCGCCTGAAGATCGACCGCGTGTTCGTGGCCGAGATCGCCGAGCGCCCCGGCGACCGCGCGATCACCGCCGCGGTCATCGCGCTGGCGCACGCCCTCGGCATGGGCACGGTCGCCGAGGGCGTCGAGCACGAGGGCCAGGCCCAGATCCTGCGCGCGCTCGGCTGCGACGCGCTCCAGGGCCATCTCCTCGGCCACCCGATGCCGGAGGCGGAGCTCAGCGCGCTGCTCGCGGCGCGAGCCGCCGTCGGCGCGACCACCGACGACCGGTCGCGCGCGCAGGCGAGCGGCGACTGACTGCGGCCCCCGCGCCGCCGCGGGGAACATGGCGGGTGGCTCGCTACCCCGAGCGCAACCGCCGGGTCGC
This sequence comes from Ectothiorhodospiraceae bacterium, assembly GCA_024234875.1. Taxonomy (GTDB): domain Bacteria; phylum Pseudomonadota; class Gammaproteobacteria; order HK1; family HK1; genus JACKNM01. Next base: position 13,863 of record JACKNM010000020.1, read on the forward strand.
CGTCTCGTCCACCGCTCCGCTCGCGTCCAGCACCACCCGATAGTCCCGCTCCGCTGCCTCGCGGGAGACCAGGCCGTCGCGAACGTCGAGCGCGACCAGTGCCGGCTCACGCTCGAGCGGCGAGCCGTAGCCGGCGCCGCCGGGCATCTCCATCAGCAACCGGTCTCCGGACGGGATCGCCTGCGTGCCCTTCGGCCGCAACGTCTTCCCCGAGCGCAGCGTGAGCCGCCCGTTCATGCCGTTCATGCCGCCGGCTCGGCCGCGCGGTGGATTGTTCACGCGGTCGAACATGGCGCAGATCGCGAACGGCGCGTTCTCGACGTTGCTGATCTCCATCACCTGCCCGGTGCCACCACGATGCCGCCCGGGTCCTCCGGAATCGGTGCGGTACTCCTTTCGCCAGATCACGATCGGCGCGATCGACTCGTTGATCTCCACCGGCGTGTTGCGCACCCCGGACGGGAACGCGGTGGCCGACAGTCCGTCCTTGGTCGGACGCGCCCCGGCGCCGCCGGTGTGGAACAGATTCACCGCGAACGGCGTCGCCTCCCCGAAGTCCTCCTCTGGCACCAACCCGTGCCCGCCCATGAGGATCGGGTTCCACAGGCACGAGGTGCCCTCGGCTGGCACACGGTCCCCGAGCGCCTGGTGCAGGCAACCGAGGACGACGTCCGGCAGCATCTGCCCGATCACGTGACGCGCCGCCACCGCGCAGGGGTGCGGCGCGTTGAGGATCGAGCCCCTCGGCGCGGTCACCCGCACCGCGGACAGCGACCCGGCGTTGTTCGGCACCGTCGGGCCGACCACGCAGCGCACGCCGAACGAGGCATAGGCCTGGGTGTAGGTGAGCGGCACGTTGATGCCGTAGCTCGACACCGGGGAGGTGCCGTCGAAGTCGACGTCGATGCCGTGGTCGGAGATGGTGAGCTTCGCCACCAGGTCGAGCTCGCGGTCGTGGCCGTCGATCCGCATCCGGTTGTGCCACGTCCCGTGCGGCAGGGAGCGGATCTCCTCGATCATCGCGTCGTGGGAGTTGCGCACGATGTGCTCGCCCAGGCTCTCGACGTCCTCGAGCTCGAACTCGTCCATCATCTCGACCAGGCGCCTCGAGCCGGTGTCGTTGCAGGCGGCGAGTGAGTAGATGTCGCCCTCGACCTGGACCGGCTCGCGCACGTTGGCGCGCACGAAGTCGAACACCGTCTCGTTCATCACCCCTTCGCGCGCGAGCGCCATGATCGGGACGTAGAGGCCCTCGAAGTAGACCTGGCGCCCGTCGGCTCCGAAGCCGATACCGCCGACGTCGACGACGTGCGTGGTCGACGCGAACAGGGCCACCGCTCGGCCACGATGGAAGGTGGGGGTGACGACGGTGAAGTCGTTCAGGTGCCCGGTGCCCATCCACGGATCGTTGGTGATGTAGACGTCGCCGGGCTTCATGCCGTCGAGCGGGAACTTGTCGAGGAAGAACCCGACCGACGCGGCCATCGCGTTGACGTGGCCCGGGGTCCCGGTCACGGCTTGCGCGAGCATCCGCCCGCGACGATCGAACACCCCGGCCGACAGATCACCCGCCTCGCGCGCGGAGGTGCTGAACGCGGTGCGGATCAGGGTCTGCGCCTGCTCCTCGACCACCGCCACCAGACGGTTCCACATCAGCTGGGTGTGGACCTGCGAAAGCGCGGAGTTGTTGCTCACGATGCGGCTCCCGGGTTGGTGCGACGTACGAGCTCGAGGTAGCCGAGCCCGTTGACGACGAGGTCGAAGCGCGCGGAGACGATGGTGGTGGTCTGGTCCTCGACCACGAGACACGGACCGGGGACGCGCATGCCCGGGGCGAGCGCGTCGCGCCGATGCACCGCGACGTCGACGAAGTCGACCTGCTCGGCGTCGAAGACCCGCCGCGTGCCGGATGGCGGCGGCGCCTCGCGCGGCGCGGCGGCGGCCATCGGCGGCACCGCGGCAGGCGGCGTGCTCACGGTCAGCGCCCAGGTCAGCACCTCGACCTGCATCGACGGGATGGTGCGGCCGAAGAGCGCGCGATAGGCGGCGTCGAACGCGTCCGACAGCGTGCCGGCATCGTCCGCGGTCAGCGTGCGCGTCGGCACCTCGACCACGATCTCGTGCCCCTGCCCGACGTAGCGCATGTAGGCGATGCGGCGCTCCTCGAGGGCGGCTCCGGGTGCGCCGCGGGTGACGATCTCGCGCGCCTCGGCGGCCATCTCGTCGAACATCGTGTTGACCAGACCGGCATCGAACTCGCGCATCCGCACGTAGCGGCTGCGGACCACCTCGTAGGCGACTGGCGCGCGCAGGAAGCCGATGGCCGAGCCGACCCCGGCCCCGGTCGGGACCAGCACGCGCTCGATGCCGAGCTTCTCGGCGATGCGACATGCGTGCAGCGGTGCCGCGCCGCCGAAGGCGACCAGGGCGCGGGAGCCGAGGTCCTTGCCCTGCTCGACCGCATGGACGCGGGCGGCGTTGGCCATGTTGTCGTCGACCAGCTCGCTCACCGCGAACGCCGCCAACGCACCGGTCAGCGCGAGCGGCGTGCCGATCTCCGCCGCCAGAGCGCGCTCGGCGCGCGCCGGCGCGAGCGCGACCGAGCCGCCGGCGAAACCCTCCGGCGCGATCTTGCCGAGAACGACGTCGGCGTCGGTCACCGTCGGCGACTCGCCGCCGCGGTCGTAGCACGCCGGCCCGGGCTCGGAGCCGGCGCTGTCGGGACCGACCTGGACCCGGCGCATGGCGTCGACCCGCGCGATCGATCCGCCCCCGGCGCCGATCTCCACCATCTCGATCACCGGAATCCGCACCGGGAGACCGCTGCCCTTGGTGAACCGGTACTGACGGTCGACCTCGAAGGTGCGCGAGGTCTGGGGGCGACCGTCGTCGATCAGGCAGATCTTGGCGGTGGTGCCACCCATGTCGTAGGAGAGCACCTCGTCGAGCCCACACGCCTCGGCGATGTGGCTGGCGAGGATGGCGCCGCCGGCCGGCCCCGACTCGACCAGGCGAATCGGGAAGCGCGCCGCGGTCTCGACCGTGGTCAGCCCGCCGCCGGACATCATCAGGTACAGGGGGCAGGCGAAGCCCCGCGCGTCGAGCGCCGTCTGCAGGTGCGCGAGATAGCTCGCCATCAGCGGCTGCACGTAGGCGTTGGCGCAGGCGGTCGACATCCGCTCGTACTCGCGGATCTCGGGGCACACCTCGCTGGAGAGCGTGACCCAGAGATCGGGCATCGCGTCGCGGAGGATTTCCGCCACCCGACGCTCGTGCTCCGAGTTGGCGTAGGCGTGGATGAGGCCGACCGCCACGCTCTCGATACCGGCCTCGCGCAAGGCCGGCACCAGCGCGCGCACGCTCGCCTCGTCGAGCGGGACCAGCACCGCGCCGCCGGCGCTCACGCGCTCGCGCACCGGGAGGCGCAGGTAGCGCGGCACCAGTGGCCGCGGCTTGTCCATGTAGATGTCGTACTGCTCGAAGCGATGCTCGTAGCCCATCTCCACCGAGTCACGGAAACCCTCGGTGGTGATCAGCGCGGTGCGCGCGCCCTTGCGCTCGATGATGGTGTTGGTGGCGAGCGTGGTGCCGTGAATCACCAGCCCGACGTCGGCGGGCGCGATTGCGGCGCGCTCGAGCACCTCGGCGACCCCACGCATCACCGCCTCCTCGGGGGCACGCGGGGTGGTGAGCACCTTGCCGGTGTGGACTGCGCCGGCCACCTCGAGGGCGACGTCGGTGAAGGTGCCGCCGATGTCGACGGCGAGTCGGGCCTGGGTCATCGCTTGCGGATTCCTGCTGCAGATCGAGCCGCCTGCCAGCGCACGCGGGCCGGTCCGCGGGTGCCAGGCGACGGCACCACGAGCGGCCGGCGGGCGCGATGGTATACCAAAGTCCGACCCGGAGGCTTTACCATGCCGGGCCGACGGACGGGGAAGCCGACCCCGTCGAGACCGCGCGGCCTCGCCCCAGATCGGGCGGCCGATCGCATTTCCCGAACGGAGGAGTACTTCCGATGTCGACCCGCACGCTCGCCGCGATCGCGCTCGCGGCCACCCTCGGTGCCGGCACCAGCCTGCCCGCGTCCGCCGCCACCACCTGGGATCTGCCGCTCGCCTGGCCGGACGGCAATTTCCACGTCGAGAACGCCAAGCGCTTCGCGGCCGAGGTGAGCAAGGCCACCAGCGGCGAGGTGACCATCAACCTCCACCCGGGTGGGTCGCTCGGCTTCAAGGGACCGGAGATGCTGACGTCGATCCGCGACGGCCTCATCCCGATCGGAGACATCCTGCTCAACCAGCAGGTCGGCGAGGCACCGTTGATCGGGGTGGAGGCGATCCCCTACCTCTCCAACGGCTTCGAGGATCTGAAGCGCCTGCACGGGCACTGGCGACCGGCGGTGGAGAAGCTGGCTGCCTCGAAGTTCAACCAGAAGTTCCTCTACATGGTGCCGTGGCCACGCCAGTACGTGTACACGAAGGTGGAGGCGAAGTCGGTGGCGGATCTGGCCGGCATCAAGATCCGCACCTACAACAAGACCACCACCGACATGTTCAACCGCATCGGGATGACCTCGGTGCAGCTGCCGTGGGGTGAGGTCGTCCCCTCGCTCGCGGCCGGCACCATCGACGGGGTCACCACCTCGGCGAGCTCCGGCGTCGACGGCAAGTTCTGGGAGTTCCTGAAGTACATGTACCCGACGAACCACGTCTGGTCGTCGAACGCGGTGTCGGTGAACCTCGACGCCTGGAACGCGCTCAAGCCCGAGCACCGGGCGGCGATCGAGGAGGTCGCCAGGCGGCTCGAGCCGGAGTTCTGGGAGGTGTCGCGCAAGGAGGACGAGGCCAAGGTCAAGGTCCTGACCGACAACGGCGTCATCCTCGGCACCGTCACCCCGGAGATGTTCGCGGAGATGAAGGCCAAGACCGCGCCGATGCTCGACGAGGCGGTGAACGCCATCGGTCCCGAGGCGCGCGCCATCGTCGACGCCTACCAGAAGGGCGGCTGACCCTGCCTCGACGACGCCCCGTCGCGATGCGGCGGGGCGTCGCCTGCCCCTTCCCACCGACGCTGGAGCGACGTCTCGTTGCGCAAGCTGCTCGCCATCGTCGACGGCATCTCGTACGTCGCCGCCGGGCTCGCCGCCCTGCTCGGGCTCTCGATCGCGGTGATGATCCTGTCCGAGGTCGTCGCCCGCTCGCTGCTCAACATCAGCCTCAGCTTCGCGTGGGAGTACAGCGCCTACGCCATGGGGGTGGGGATGTTCGCCGGCTGCGCGTACACGCTGCGCACCGGTGGCCACATCCGAGTGTCGCTGCTGTCGTCGAAGGTGCCGCCGCGCGTCGCGCACTGGGTCGACGTCGCCTGCACGCTGATCGGCGTCGCGGTCAGCGGCTTCGTGGCCAGGGCGCTGGTCGACCTCGCGCTCCGCTCGTGGGCCTCCGGTAGCACCGCGCCGACGGTGTCGGCCACGCCGCTGGTCATTCCCCAGGGGGCGATTGCGCTCGGCGCGGTCCTGCTCACGCTCCAGCTCGTCGCGCGCCTGGTGCGGCTGCTGACCGGCGAGCCGCCGGAGGACCAGTCGACCTCGTTCCAGGTCGAGTGAAGGCATGGACACCGCGGTCGTCCTCACCACCGTCGTCACCCTGCTCGCGATCGCGCTCGGCATCGGCGTGTGGGTCGGGCTCGCGCTGTTCACCACCGCGCTGGTGGCGCTGGCGCTGTTTCGCAGCATGCCGGTGGACAAGCTGGTCGCCCAGCTCACCTTCAACACCCTCACCACGCCCGAGCTCATCGCGTTGCCGATGTTCATCTTGATGGCGGAGATCCTGTTCCACACCAAGCTGTCGTCGTCGCTGTTCAACGGCCTCTCGCCGTGGACCGCGCGCCTGCCGGGTCGGATGCTCCACGTCAACGTGCTCGGCTGCACGCTGTTCGCCGCGATCTCGGGCTCGTCGGCGGCCACCGCCGCGACGGTCGGTCGGATCACGCTCTCGGAGCTGTTCCGGCGCGGCTACGACCGCGACATGGTCATGGGCTCGCTGGCCGGGGCCGGCACCCTCGGGTTCCTCATCCCGCCGTCGGTGATCATGATCATCTACGGGGTGCTGGCCGAGGCGTCGATCCTCCAGCTCTTCATCGCCGGCATCGTCCCCGGGCTGCTGCTCGCGCTCGCATACATGAGCTATCTCGCGATCGCGAGCATCATCAAGCCGCACATCGTGCCTCAGGAGGAGAGCCACCCGACGTGGGGCGACCGTCTCCGAGGCCTGACCGACCTCGGCCCGGTGGTGTTCCTCATCCTGCTCGTGCTCGGCTCGATGTATGCCGGGTTCGCGAGCCCCTCGGAGGCGGCAGCGGTCGGGGTGCTGGGGGCCCTCATCGTCGCCGCCGGGCAGCGCACGCTGTCGTGGGCCACGCTTCGCATCGCCTGTCTCGGCGCGGTGCGCACCACATCGATGATCGCGCTCATCGTGACCGGTGCGGTGTTCCTGTCGCAGGCGATGGCCTTCCTCGGTCTCCCGCGAACCGTCGCCACCCAGATCGCCGCGCTGGACCTCTCCCCGATGGGGCTGATCCTGCTGCTGCTGCTCTTCTACGCGGTTCTCGGCTGCGTGCTGGATGGGCTCTCGGCGATCGTGATGACGCTGCCGATCACGCTGCCCCTGGTGCTCGCGGCCGGCTTCGACAAGGTGTGGTTCGGGATCTTCATCGTGATCGTGGTGGAGATGGCGCAGATCACGCCGCCGGTCGGCTTCAACCTGTTCGTGATCCAGGGCCTCACCGGCGAGGACATCGGGCGCGTGGCCCGGGCGACGCTCCCGTTCTTCGTCATCATGTGCGGGCTCGCGCTGTTGATCGCGGTGTTCCCGCAGATCGCGATGTACCTGCCGGAGACGATCAAGCTGCGCGGCTGAGCATCCCGGGCTCAGCGCACCAGCAGCACCGGGCAGTCCAGCTCCGGCTTGATTCCCCGCACCGCCTTCACCGAGCGCGTGGGCTTGCCCGACGGCAGCACCACCACCGCCGGATTCTCCTCGCGCGCGGCGCTGACGATCGCCTCGAGACTCGGGCGCTCGAGCACCCGGTACCGCGCCGGGTGGCCCTGCACGGTGTGCGCCACCTGCTCGCGCAGACGCGCCCCGGCCGCCGCGCCGGCGACGTCGAGCAGCACCACCAGCGGCCGACCCTCGGCGCGGGCGAGGCGCAATGCCGCCTCCAGCGCGCGCCGTCCGGCGGGGGTGCGATCGGTGACCACAACGAGCTGATGCCGCGCCCGCGACGGCATCGCCGGCAGTGGGCCCGGCCACGACGCGCCGCGCATCGCCGCCAGCAGGAACAGGTCGGCATCCTCGGCCGCGGCCGCGAGCATCGCCTCCATCGCGCCGCGGGCGACGCGAAACGACCACGCGACCCCCGCCTCCTCGGCCGCGAGCGCCAGCGCGCGCTCCGCCGCCGCCGCCTGGGTCCGGAGCTGGCGCTCGACCTCTGCGAGCTCCACGCGGCGGCGCACGCTGGTCGCGCGACAGACCTCGACTGCGAACGGCAGCGATGCGATGCGCAGCAGATCGTCGTCCTCGACGAACAGCCCGGTGAGCTCCGCCGCGCCCTCGCGGGCGAGGCGCGCCAGCGCGCGCAGCGACTGCCCGTCGTGCGTGCTCGGTCCCAGCGCGATGGTGACCCGGCGCGGTCGTGCGGGACGTCGCGGCACGCCGGTGGGCTGCTCGATCACTGCCGGTCCTCCCCTTTCTGCGCGAACTCGCGCCGTCGCTGCGCGAGCTCGCGCAGCCGGTCGCGCACCCGTCGGTGGAAGCTTCCCTCCGGGTACTCACCGTCGTCACCGCGCGCTCCGGGCTCGAGCCCGGTGAGAATCGCGATCCCCTCGTCGACGTGGCCCACCGCGTAGACCGCGAACTCGCCGCGCTCCACCGCCTCGACCACGTCCCGGCGCAGCATCAGGTGCTCCACGTTCGACCGCGGGATCAGCACCCCCTGCTCGCCGGTCAGCCCGCGCGCGCGGCAGATGTCGAAGAACCCCTCGATCTTCTCGTTGACGCCGCCGATGGCCTGCACGTCGCCGAACTGGTTGACCGAGCCGGTCACCGCGAACCGCTGACGGATCGGGATCCCGGCAATCGCCGACAGCAAGGCGTAGAGCTCGGTCGACGACGCGCTGTCGCCATCGACGCCGCCGTAGGACTGCTCGAACACGAGCGTTGCCGCCAGCGACAGCGGCTCGTCGGGCGCGTAGTGCGAGGCGAGAAAACCGGCGAGGATCAACACGCCCTTCGAATGCAGCGGCCCGCCGAGCTCGACCTCACGCTCGATGTCGACGACCTTGCCCGAGCCGACGGTGACCCGTGCCGAGATGCGCGACGGATGGCCGAAGGCGAGCTGACCCACCTGCGACACCGCCAGCCCATTGATCTGACCGACCCGCTCGCCGTCGGTGTCGATGAGAATCGTGCCGCGAAGGACCGCCTCCTGCATGCGATCGCGGATTCGCGCGTGGCGCCGGGTGCGCGCCGCAATCGCCCCGTCGACGTCCTCGGCGCGCACCCGCTCGGCCCCGGCAGCGGCGGCAATCGCATGCGCCTCGCGCACCACGTCGGCGGCCCGGCGCACCGATGCCGAGATTCGCTGCGAGTCACCGGCGTCGCGCGCACTCTCCTCGATCACCCGCGCCACCGCCCGCGCGTCGAGCGGCAGCAAGCCGTCGCGGCGAGCGATGGTGCCGAGGAGCTGCGCCATCAACCGCTCGTTCTCCGGCGTGCGCGGCATGCGGTCGTCGAAGTCGGCGGCGATCTTGAACAGCTCGGGGAACTCGGGGTCCAGGTTCTCCAGCAGGTAGTAGACGATGCGCTCGCCGATCAGCACGACCTTCAGATCGAGCGGGACCGCCTCCGGCTCGAGCGACACCGTGCTCACCAGGCTGTACGCCTGCCCCAGGGACTCGATGCGCGCGCAGCGCGACTTCAGTGCCTCCTTGAGCGCGGTCCACGCGAAGGGCTCGGTGAGAACCTTGTGCGCGTCGAGCACCAGGTAGCCGTGGTTCGCACGATGCAGCGCACCCGGCTTGATGAGGTGGAAGTCGGTGACCAGGGTGCCGAACTGCGCCAGGTGCTCGATCTTGCCCACCAGGTGGTTGTAGGCCGGGTGGTCCTCGACCACCACCGGCGCGCCCTCGGCGTCGGCATTGCTGACCAGGAGATTCACGGTGTAGCGGCGCGCCACCCCGTCCGCGGTCACCTGCTGCTCGCCGCCGCCGGGGATCGCGGGGGCCCCGCGCTGGTCCCCGGTGGCGCGGAAGAGCTCCACGTGCTCGATGATGTCGGCGCGCATCGCCTCGACGTAGGCCGCCACCTCGGGCAGATCCTGGTAGCGGGCCAGCAGGTCGTCGACCAGGCTGCCGACGGCGAAGACCGCCACCTCACGGTCGAGCTCGCGCAGACGCTCGCGCAGCTTGCGCACGCGCCGTGGAGTGCCCTCCATCGCCTTCTGGAGCTGCTTGCCGAGCTCCTCGACGTCCGCCTCGATGCGCTTGCGGGTCTCCTCCGGCAGCCGCTGGAACTCCTCCGGACCGACCACCTCGCCGTCACGCACCGGCGCGAAGGCGAACCCGGTGGGGGTCTGGATGACCCGGATGCCGCGTTCCTCGGCGTAGTGCTGCACGGCCTCGAAGGCCTGGCTCTGCTCCTCCTGGAATCCGCGCTCGAGGGTCTGGCGCCGAGTGCGGTAGTCGTCACCCTCGAATGCCGCCGGGATGGTGGTCAGCACCTCGTCGATCAGCTTGCGCACGTCGTCGCGCAGCTTCACCCCGCGGCCGGCAGGCAGGCGCAGGGCGCGCGGCTTGTGCGACTCCTCGAAGTTGTTGACGTAGCACCAGTCCGGCGCGGCCGGTCGCTCGGCCGCTTGCTGGGCGAGGAACTGGCGCACGAAGCTGTGCCGCCCGCTGCCCGAAGGGCCGAGCACGAAGAGGTTGTAGCCCTCCATCGGCATCGTGGCACCGAGACGAATGGCGTCCACCGCGCGGTCCTGGCCGACCATCTGGCGGATCTCCTCGACCGTCTCGGTGGTCTCGAAGCCGAGCCCGGCGGGGTCGCAGGCGGTGAACAGGGCGGTGGGGGGAAGCGGGGCCGGAAGCGCCATCCACGGGTCTCCACTGCTGGGTGCACGGGATTGGCCGCGACGACACCGGGACGCAGTGACGCGCGGCCGAAGCGCGCCCGTCACCGGCACCGTGCCGGACGACGAGCATGCGTACCTTGCACCGCCGCCCCGAACGGCGCGTTGACGCCCGTCAACGCCAGCTCGACCCCGGGTTCGTGACCAACTCGTCGCCACCACCGATGACCGGGATCAATGCCCCGGCGGCGCGTCGACCCAAGATGACGCAATGCCCGAGCCGGCCCCACGCGACGAGTCGAGCCCCGTCCCGCGACGGGACCCGGCGATGCGCGGGCTACGCGTCGCGCGCGTCGCCGGCATCGAGGTCAGGGTCGACGCGAGCCTGCTCATCGTGTTCGCCCTCATCACCGCCGGTCTCGGCGGCCGGCTGTTCCCGACGTGGCACCCCGACTGGAGCCCGACCCTCGCCTGGGGCACCGCACTGGTGGCGGCGGTGCTGTTCTTCGTCTCGGTCCTGCTGCACGAGCTCGCGCACGCCGTGGTCGGCCGCCTCCACGGCATCCCGATCCGGACCATCACGCTGTTCATCTTCGGCGGCATGGCCCACCTCGAGAAGCAGCCGGCGGGTTGGCGGGCCGAGCTGCTGATGGCCCTGGCCGGGCCGGCGGCGAGCCTCGCCATCGGCCTCACCATGCTCACGCTCGTCGCGCTGCTCGGGCAGCCGATGGAGGTCGACCCGGCCTCGCCGGCGGCGAGCCTGGCGGCGCTCGGCCCGCTGGCCACCCTCGCGGTCTGGCTCGGCCCGATCAACATCGTCCTCGCGGTATTCAACCTGGTCCCGGGCTTTCCCCTCGACGGCGGACGCGTGCTGCGTGCTCTGGTCTGGGGCCTGACCGGCGATCTGCTGCGGGCGACCCGCATCGCCTCGACCATGGGGCAGGCCTTCGCCTGGCTGCTGATGGCGAGCGGGGTGGCGATGATGCTCGGACTGCGCTTGCCGTTGCTCGGCACCGGCGGGCTCAACGGCCTGTGGCTCGCGTTCATCGGCTGGTTCCTCAACAACGCCGCGGTGCTCGGCTACCGCCAGCTCCTGGTCGAGCAGACCCTCGGTCGCCTGACCGTGCGCGAGGTGATGGACACCTCGGTGCGCAGCGTCGATCCCGGCCTCTCGGTCGAGGCGTTGGTCGAGTCGGTGCTGCTGCACGGTCCCCAGCGCGGTTTCCCGGTGGTACGCGACGACCGCCTGGTCGGGATCGTGTGCCTGGAGGACGTCCGGCGCGTGCCTCGCGACCAGTGGTCGCTGACGCCCGTCGCCAGCGCGATGACGCGCGCCGAGGCGCTGGTCACCGCGACGCCGCAGATGTCGGTGGCCGAGGCCCTGGAGCGGCTGTCGACGCGCGGCGTCGACCAGCTCCCCGTCGTCGACCGGGAAGGCCGCGTGCTCGGGCTGGTGCGGCGGGAGAACATCCTGACCTGGATCATGCTCCACGCCGATGCCGAGTCGAGTCGCGGGCACGCGCCGGCACGGTGAGGGCGACGAGGCGCGCTCGGAGCGCGCCGCCTCGGCGCTCGACGACCGTCGTCATGGCATGATGCTTGCTCGACCGTGACCACCACCATCCCAAGCGACGGAGACCTCGCCGATGCCAGTCCCTGCACGACGTTCCATGCCCACCGCCCGCCTGTCCCGGCTCACCCTGCTCGTGGCCGGCGTCACGCTCCCTGGTCTCGCGAGCGCCCACGTCGGTGACGGCCTCGCCGACCACCTCCACGCGCTGACCGGCCTCGACCACGCGGTCGCCCTGCTCGCGCTCGGCCTGTGGTGCGCGCGCGGTGGCCCCGCGGTCCGCCGTGTCCTGCCGGCGCTGGTGGTCACGGTCATCGTGGCTGCGGCCTGGCTCGGCGCGGGCGCCGGCGGTGGGATGTTCGTCGAGGCGGCCATTGCCTCCACCCTCCTGGTGCTCGGCCTGCTGGTCGCCACCGGTACGCGCGCGGCGCTGGCCCCGGCGGGCGCGATGGCGGTGACCTTCGCGGTGGTCCACGGCTTCGCCCACGGCGCCCTGGTGCCGACTGGTGGCGCCGCCCTCGGCTTCCTCGCCAGCCTCGCGGCCGGGAGTGCGGCGCTCGTCGCGCTCGGCATCCTCGTCGGGCGCTGGCTCGGGCGTCGCCCGGAGGTGGTGAGTCGCCTCGTCGGCCTCGGCATCGCCGGTGGTGGCGCCGCCTTGCTCGGCGCGCTCTGACGCCACCACCTTCGCCCGGCGGCCCGTCGGTCGCCGGGCGCCATCGCCCGGACACGCCGCTCTCATGTCAGCCGAGCTCTTGCCGTCGCCTGCGACCGGGACCGGCTGGCATGCGCGCCTCGAGCTCGGGCTCGCCCGACGCCGCGGACGCACCGTCCTGGCGCACCGCGCGCACCGCGGCCCCGCGATGGTGCAACGCCCGTTCTACCCGGAAGGCGAGACCTGCCACCTCTACCTGCTCCACCCCCCCGGTGGGCTGGTGGCGGGCGACGTCCTCGAGACCCACGTCGCGCTCGAGCCGGGGGCGCGCGCGTTGCTGACGACGCCGGCGGCGGCGAAGGTCTACCGCAGCGAGGGGCCGGTGAGTCGGGTCGACAATCGGCTGCGTGTCGGCGCCGACGCCTGCCTCGAGTGGATGCCGCAGGAGACCATCGTCTACGACGGCGCGCGAGCCCACGTCCGCACCCGCGTCGAGCTCGACGCCTCGGCACGCTTCGTCGGCTGGGAGGTGGTCTGCCTCGGACGGCCGGCGGCCGACGAGCGGTTCGCGGGCGGCTGGTTTCGCGGCGGTTTCGAGCTCTGGCTCGGCGAGCATCCTCTGGTCGTCGACCGCCTGCGGGTCGACCCGGCCGGGCCGATGACGGATGCGGCCTGGGGGCTCGGCCGCGCGCCGGTGACCGCGACGATGGTGGCCTGGCCGGTCGCCGCCGAGGTCTTGCCCGCCCTCCGCGCCGCGGTGGCCGGCGCGTCCGGGGCGGGTCGAATCGGCCTCACACTGCGCGACTCGGCGCTGGTCGCCCGCTATCTCGGCCCACACGCCGACGACGCCCGTGGCCTGCTCGAGCAGACCTGGGCGGAGCTCCGCCCGCGCCTGCTCGGCGCCGCGCCCTGCCCGCCGCGCATCTGGGCCACCTGAGCTCGCGTCGGGTCCGCCGACCGTCGCACCGCCACGGCGCTCACCCGGTCGGCATCGTCCTTGCTAGGGACCACGTGCAGGCCCCGGACCACGCCGGGGTCGGATGTCCGCAACTGGAGCCGAGCCGATGGATCTCTCACCGCGTGAGAAGGACAAGCTGCTGCTGTTCACCGCCGCCCTGCTCGCCGAGCGGCGCCGCGCGCGTGGCCTGAAGCTCAACTACCCCGAGGCCGTCGCCTACATCTCGGCCGCCATTCTCGAGGGCGCGCGCGACGGACGCTCGGTGGCGGAGTTGATGGACTACGGCACCACCCTGCTCACCCGCGACGACGTGATGGAGGGCATCCCGGAGATGGTGCGCGAGGTGCAGGTCGAGGCGACCTTTCCCGACGGCACCAAGCTGGTCACCGTGCACGACCCGATCGTCTGAGCGACCGGCGGGGGCGCCGCGCCGTCGCGTTTTCACCGCTGCCTCGACCCCAACAGGAGAGCCCCGATGATCCCAGGCGAGATCCTCGTCGACGACGGCACCGTCGAGCTCAACGCGGGCCGGCCGACGGTGCGGCTGCGCGTCGCCAACACCGGCGACCGACCGATCCAGGTCGGCTCGCATTACCACTTCCACGAGACCAACCCCGCGCTCGCGTTCGACCGTGCCGCCACGCTCGGCTTTCGGCTCGACATCCCGGCCGGCACCGCGGTGCGCTTCGAGCCCGGGCAGAGCCGCGAGGTGACCCTGGTCGCGTACGACGGCGGGCGTGAGGTGTGGGGCTTCCGCGGCGAGGTCATGGGAGCGCTCCCATGAGCCGCATCTCCCGACGTGCCTACGCCGAGCTCTACGGGCCGACGGTCGGTGACCGCGTCCGTCTCGGCGACACCGCGCTGCTCGTCGAGGTCGAGGCCGACCACACCGTGCCCGGCGAGGAGGTCAAGTTCGGCGGCGGCAAGGTGATCCGAGACGGCATGGGTCAGAGCCAGCGCGCGGCGGCCGAGGTCGCCGACGTCGTGATCACCAACGCGTTGATCCTCGACCACTGGGGCATCGTGAAGGCCGACGTCGGCATCGAGTCGGGGCGCATCACCGGCATCGGCAAGGCCGGCAACCCCGACGTGCAGCCGGGCGTGCAGATCGTGATCGGCGCCGGCACCGAGATCATCGCCGGCGAGGGGCTGATCCTCACCGCCGGAGCGATCGACGCGCACATCCACTTCATCTGCCCGCAGCAAGTCGAGGAGGCCCTGATGTCCGGGGTGACGACGCTGCTCGGCGGCGGCACCGGGCCGGCCGCCGGCTCCGCCGCCACCACCTGCACCCCGGGACCGTGGAACATCGAGCGGATGCTGCAGGCGGTCGAGGCGTTCCCGGTCAACGTCGGCCTGCTCGCCAAGGGCAACGCGAGTCGACCGACGCCGCTCGAGGAGCAGATCGCCGCCGGCGCCATGGGGCTCAAGCTGCACGAGGACTGGGGCACCACGCCGGCCGCGATCGACAACTGCCTCACCGTCGCCGAGCGCCACGACGTCCAGGTCGCCATCCACACCGACACCCTGAACGAGTCCGGGTTCGTCGAGGACACGCTGGCGGCGATCGCCGGGCGCGCCATCCACACCTATCACACCGAGGGCGCCGGCGGCGGCCACGCACCGGACATCATCAAGGCCTGCGGCGCCGCCAACGTGCTGCCCTCGAGCACCAATCCGACGCGTCCCTACACCGTGAACACCGTCGACGAGCACCTCGACATGCTGATGGTGTGCCACCACCTCAGCCGGGCGATCCCGGAGGACGTGGCATTCGCGGAATCGCGGATTCGCCGCGAGACCATCGCCGCCGAGGACATCCTCCACGACCTCGGCGCGTTCTCCATGATCGCGTCCGACTCGCAGGCGATGGGACGCGTCGGCGAGGTCGTGACGCGCACGTGGCAGACCGCGCACAAGATGAAGGTCCAGCGCGGACCGCTCACCGGCGACAGCGATCGCAACGACAACCTGCGCGCGCGACGCTACGTCGCGAAGTACACCATCAACCCCGCCATCACCCACGGCATCGACGCCGAGGTGGGCTCGGTCGAGGTCGGCAAGCTCGCCGACCTGGTGCTGTGGAAGCCGGCGTTCTTCGGTGCCAAGCCCGCGCTGATCATCAAGGGCGGCATGATCGTGGCGGCGCCGATGGGCGATCCCAACGCGTCGATCCCGACCCCGCAGCCGACCCACTACCGCCCGATGTTCGCCGCCTTCGGCGGCGCGCTGGCGGCCACCTGCGTCACCTTCGTCTCGCGCGCGGCGGCCGAGTGCGACGTCGGCCGTCGGCTCGGGCTCGCCCGGCGCACGGTGGCGGTGCGCGGCACCCGCCGAGTCACCAAGCGCGACATGCGGCGCAACGACTACCTGCCGGTGATGGAGGTCGACCCCCAGACCTATGCGGTACGAGCCGACGGCGTGCTGCTCACCTGCGAGCCGGCGACCGAGCTGCCACTCGCGCAGCGCTACTTCCTGTTCTGAGGGCCTGGTCGATGAGTGTCACCGACTCCCCGATCCCGCACCCTCCGGCACTGCGCATCGAGGCCCTGGCCGACGCCGGTGGAGCCGCGGACGAGACACTGACGCTGCCGTTCGAGCAGCGCCAGCGCAGCCGCGCTCGAGTACGACTCGACGGCGGCCGCGAGGTGGGATTGTTCCTGCCACGCGGCACGGTGCTGCGCAGCGGCGACCGCCTGCGCCTGAGCGACGGGCGGGTCGTCGAGGTGCGGGCGGCGCCGGAGTCGGTGTCGACCGCGCTCGCCGCGGACCCGATCCTGCTCGCCCGCGCGGCCTACCACCTCGGCAACCGACACGTGGCGTTACAGGTCGGTGCGGGCTGGGTGCGCTATCTGCACGACCACGTGCTCGACGACATGGTGCGCGCGCTCGGCCTCGACGTGCGCGCCGAGCGCGCCCCGTTCGAGCCCGAGAGCGGCGCCTACGGTGGACACGGCCACGACCACGCGGCCGGTCACCGGCACGACCACCACCGATGAGCTCGACCGGCACGTCCGCCCCGCCCTCGCTGGCGACGCTTCGGCTGTGGCAACTGGTCAGCCCGGCGCTCCCCGTCGGCGCGTACGCCTACTCCGAAGGTCTCGAGCAGGCTTGCGCGGACCGGCTGGTGCACGACGCGGCCTCCGCCGAGGACTGGATCGTCGGCCAGCTCGAGCACGTGCTGGCGAGTCTCGACGTCGGCGTGCTCGGGCGTACCCACCAGGCCTTCGCCGACGGCGACCTGGCCCGGGCCCGGCGCTGGAGTGCATTCCTGCTCGCGTCGCGGGAGAGCGCCGAGCTCCTCGCGGCCGACCGTCACCTCGGGCAGTCGCTCGCGCGCCTGCTCGTGGGGTTGGAGGTCGAGGGCGCGCGCCGCTGGGTCGACGACCCCTCCGCGAGCTTCGCCGCGATGTTCGCGCTCGCCGCCACGCGCTGGGACATCCCGTTGCCGGACGCGGCGGGCGGCTACCTCTTCGCCTGGCTCGAGAATCAGGTGACGGCGGCGGTGAAGCTGGTCCCGCTCGGTCAGACCGCCGGGCAGCGCATCCTGCTCCGCGCCGCGGACCGGGTCGCCTGCGCGGTGCGGAACGGCCTCGCGCTCGTCGACGACGACCTCGGCAGCGGTGCCCCGGGCGTCGCGCTCGCCAGCATGCGCCACGAGACGCTGTACTCGCGGCTGTTCCGATCATGACCACGCGGCCGCCCCGTCCACAGGAGAGTTCCCGATGACCGCCGACGCGAGCCCCGCCACGCGCCTCGACGCCCCCGGCCCCGCGCCGGCCGCCCACGATGTCCTGCGGGTCGGCATCGGCGGCCCGGTCGGCTCGGGCAAGACCACCCTGCTCGGATGGCTCTGCCGCCGGCTGCGCGACCGCTACGACATCGCGGTGGTCACCAACGACATCTACACCCGCGAGGACGCCGAGATCCTGATGCGCCAGCAGGCGCTGCCGGAGTCGCGCATCGTCGCGGTGGAGACCGGCGGCTGCCCGCACACCGCGATCCGTGAGGACGCGTCGATCAACCTCGCTGCGGTCGAGGATCTCTGCCGACGCTTCCCGCGGCTGCAGATCGCCTTCGTCGAGAGCGGCGGCGACAACTTGAGCGCCACCTTCAGCCCCGAGCTCTCCGATCTCACGCTCTACGTCATCGACGTCGCGGCGGGGGAGAAGATCCCGCGCAAGGGCGGGCCGGGAATCACGCGCTCGGACCTCCTGATCATCAACAAGACCGATCTGGCGCCCCACGTCGGCGCCTCGCTCGAGGTGATGGCACGCGACGCGCAGCGCATGCGCGGTGACCGCCCCTTCGTGTTCACCAACCTGCGCACCGGCGACGGCCTCGACACCGTGATCGAGTTCGTGCTGCGCCAGGGAATGGTGGAGCCGGCCGCGCCGTGAGCCGGCGCGGCCGACGGCGGCTCAGCGACCGCGTCGTGCCCGACGCGCGCCGCCGGCACCGAGCAGCCCACCGAGCACCAGGAGCGCGGTGAGCGGCTCGGGCACCGAGGCCGGGGCGACCAGGGCGATCGCGTCGAGGTGCACCACCGAGTTCGTCACCCCGTCGAAGTAGAACTCGAGATCGAGCGCGCTGCGCCCGAGCAGGCTCGGATCGGAGACCGCGATCGCGTGGAGCTGGAAGTCCGCGAGCAGGCTGGCGGGCGCCGTGATGGTGTCGAGCACCACCGAGCCGAGCAGGATCTCGAGCACCCCGGTGGTGGTCCCGAACAGGTACTCGAAGGTCAGCGTGAACGGCACCGCCGGGGTGTCGACGTCGTGCACGATGGAGATCGGGGAGCCGGTGGTCAACGTCACCACCGTACCGTCGTCGCCCGCGACCGGCGACGGACCGACCACCGCCGTGCCCTCGCTCGCGCCGATCGTCCACCCGGTCTCGAGCGTTCCGTCACCGAACGCCGGCAAGGTCGGACCGCCGGTGTCGAGCACCGGGGTGAGCAGGAACGGCCGGGTCGCGCCGGAGGCGTCGACGCCGGTACCGACGATGTGGCCGCCGTCACCGATGGCGTCCGCCGAGACCAACCTGTCCCATCCGGTGAGATCCGAGACCAGGCCGTTCAGATCCTGCATCCCGCCGGTGGCATCCCACAGGAAGGCATGCGTCACCACGTCACCCGTGAGCCTCGAGTTCCCGACCACCTGACCGAGATTGTTGATCCCGAGGGCGGCGCTGGCGGCGCCACCGAGGGTACCGATGTCGGTCAGCCCGCTCACGTCACCGACGAAGGCGCGGTTGAACGTGCCTTCGGCCAGCCGCGAGAAACCCGCCACCTGGCCCGCGTCGTTGATCGCCCACGCGGTGCTGCGCGCGCCACCGAGAGTGCCGAGGTCGACCATCCCGCCGGCGGCGTCCCAGAGGAAGGCGTGGGACTCGGTGCCGCTGGCGAGCGCGGCCTCGCCGACCACCTGACCGGATGCATTGATCGCGAACGCGCGACTGGTCGCGCCGCCGAGGGTGCCGAGGTCGGTGAGCCCGCCGACCGAGCCCACGAATGCGTGCTGGTCGCAGAACGGCGGGGTGGCGCAGGCGATCGTCGAGTAACCGGCGATGGTGCCGGCGTCGTTGATCGAGATGGCGAAGCTGCTCGACCCGCCGAGGGTGCCGAGGTCGGTGACGGTGCCGCCGGCGCGCAGGACGGCATGCCGCTCGATGCCGCCGCCCGGCACGACGAGACTCGACCACCCGACGACCTGGCCGCTGGCGTTGATGTCCCAACCGTCGCTGTCGGTGCCGGTCGGCAGCACCCACTGGTCGATCACCCCGGAGGCGTCACCGAGGAAGCCTCGACGGGAAGCCGTCGGAGGATGATCGACGGCGCCGGTGACCTGCCCGCTCGCGTTCACCGCGCGCACGACCTCGACCCCGAAGGCACCGAGGTCGGTGATGGTGAACTGCGTCGCCTGGGCCGCGCCGCAGCCGAGCGCCATCGCGGCGATTCCCAGGGCGCCGCTCAGGTCGCGAATCGGATTGGATCGCATCTGGAGATGCTCCTGCTGTGCCGGGGCCGTCACTGTCGAGACCCCTCGGCCGGCTGCGCCGGGCAGCCACCGGCTCAAAAGCAACATCTGCGCCAACGGCCTTTTTCGTCCTCCTTTCAGAGACTTGGCGCGCATCCGGCGACATCGCGTCAAGGATCTCGACAGGCCGGCGGCGCCCGCGCGGCCGTCGCCTGACAGACCCTGACCGCACCCGCGTTGATCGCGATCAGCTCGGGTGCGAGAAGGTGACCGTCAGCCCCGCCGACGGACCGGTCTGGAGCCGAATTCGCGGTCGGAGGTGGCCCATCGCGGCGGACCGAGCATCGGCGCGGTGGTAAGGAAATCCGACACCGAGTGCGCACCGGCGACTGGCGCGAGGGCCACTTGGTCATCGCCGACCGATCGCCCATGATTCGGGTCTCGTGCCCACGGAGGTCGAACGTGCCCGAGCCGCGTCCCGTGCCGGAGATCCCCGCCATCGAGCAGGTCGCGCTGCCCGACGTGGTGCGCGATGCCGACCATCGGATCGGGGTCGACATCAGCCGCATCGAGGTCGCGGACTGGCTCGCGCCCGACGAGACCTTCGTCGACCAGCTGCGGGAGAAGCAGCGCCTGCACGCCGCGCGGGCGCCGGTGTTCGACGCGCTGCCCGAGAGCGCGCCCGCCCAGTCCGAGCTGCTGGCGATGCTGGTCGAGCACCTGCCATGTCACCACCCGTCGCTCTACCGCCGCGAGGGCGACGCGCTGCGGGTCGTCCCGCTCGATCTCCTGGTCGACATCGACGCCAGCCCCTTGCCGCCGCTGCTCCGTGCCGGTTGGCTGGTGCAGGAGGACCTCTGCCTGCTCGATGGTGACGCGCCACACCGACTGCTGGCGGCGTCGCTCAGCTTTCCTTCGCGCTGGCGCCTCGGCGACAAGCTCGGCCGTCCCCTGGTCGCCATCCACGACCCGGTGCCAGGGTTCGAGCGGACGTTGGCCGATCCGGTCAGCCGCGTCTTCGCGCGGCTCACCCCCGGAAACCTGCTGCTGCGCGAGAACTGGTCGGTCCTCGACTCGCCGGCGCTCTACCAGCCGACACGTGGCAACCACGGCGCGGCAGCGGCCGCGGTCGAGCTGACCCATCGCCTGTGGGTCCGCTCGGAGCGGCAGACGCTGCGACGGCTCCCCTCGACCGGCGCCATCGTGTTCACCATCGGCACCCGCCAGGTTCGGCTGGACCGTCATCTCGCCCGGCCTGGACAACGCCAACGCCTCGCCCGGCAGCTCGCGACGATGTCGGCCGAGACCGTGGCCTACAAGGCGCTCGGCCCGTATCGCGAGGCGCTGCTCGCGCTACTTGCGACCACCGACGCTTGAGAATCATCGACCAGGAGCGCAGAGCATGACCAAGCTCCGACAAGGCGACCCGTGGATGCCCGCGCCCGAGTACGGGCGAACCCTGCGCGGCCTGGGGATCAATCTGGTGGTGCGCGAGATCGAACGCGCGCTCCCATTCCAGCGCGAGGTGCTCGGCGCCACCGTGGTCTACGCCGATCCGGACATCGCCGTGCTCCGGCTCGACGCGGCCGAATGGATGCTCCACGCGGCCCACACCTACGACGCGCATCCGCTGCACCCGGACCTGGTCGCCCCGGGACCGCGCGGGCTCGGGGTGGAGCTCCGCATGCACGGACGCGACCCCGATGCGGCGGCCGCCGCGGCGCGACGCCTCGGTTACGAGGTCGTGCAGGCGCCGGCCGACAAGCCCCACGGGCTGCGCGAGGCGTTCATCCGCGACCGCGACGGCTTCCTGTGGGTCACCGACGTGCCACTGCCCGGGTAGCCCCGTGGCCCGGGCGAAGCGTCAGCGCAAGCCCGGGATCCCGCGCCGACGCCACCGCGCGTCAGGCGTCGAAGGGGTGGCGGACGATCGCGGTGTGGTCGCGGTCGGCGCCGGTGGAGACGATGTGGATCGGCGCTCCGGCAAGGTCGGCGACACGGGCGAGATAGTCCCGCGCCGCGGGCGGCAGGTCCGCCTCGTGCGTGGTCCCGGCGGTCGAGGTCAGCCAGCCAGGGTGCGCCTCGTATACCGGCTCGCATCGCGCGAGGATGCTCGCGTCGCCCGGGGGGATGTCGATGAGCTCACCGTCGAGGCGGTAGCCGGTGCAGATCCGAATCGGATCCACCCGGTCGAGCACGTCGAGCTTGGTGATGCACAGACCGGTGACACTGCTGAGCGCCACCGCTCGCCGCAGAGCCACCGCGTCGAGCCAGCCACAGCGCCGTGGCCGCCCGGTGGTTGCTCCGAACTCCTGGCCCTCCGCCCCGAGGCGCTTGCCGACCTCGTCGTGCAGCTCGGTGGGAAACGGCCCGGAGCCGACCCGGGTGGCGTAGGCCTTGGTGATGCCCAGGACGTACTCGATGCCGCAGGGCCCGAATCCACTGCCGGTGGCCGCGCCGCCAGCAGTGGTGTTCGACGAGGTGACGAACGGGAAGGTGCCCTGGTCGATGTCGAGGAACGTCCCCTGAGCCCCCTCGAACAGCAACCGCTCGCCCCGCGCATGCAGGCGATGCAGCTCCCCGGCGACGTCGGTGACCAGCGGCCGCAACGCGCCGGCCACCGCCATGCACTCGTCGAGAACGCTCTGACGATCGAGCGCCGGCTGACGGTAGAGGTGCTCGAGCAGGAAGTTGTGGTAGTCGAGGACCTCGTCGAGCTTCGCCGCGAAGACCTCGGGCTGGAGGAGATCGCCGACGCGCAACGCCCGCCGCGCCGCCTTGTCCTCGTAGGCCGGCCCGATCCCGCGCCCGGTCGTCCCGATCGCGCGCTCTCCGCGCGCCTGCTCCCGGGCGCGGTCGAGCGCCACGTGGGACGCGATGATCAGCGGGCACGCGCCGCTCACGCTCAGCCGACCCTGGACCTCGATGCCGCGGCGCTCGAGCGCGGTGATCTCCTCGACCAGCGCGGTCGGCGACAGCACCACGCCGTTGCCGATCAGGCAGCGCTTGCCCTGGTGCAGGATCCCGGACGGGATCAGGTGCAGCACCGTCTTCTCGTTGCCCACCACCAGGGTGTGCCCCGCGTTGTGGCCCCCCTGGAACCGCACCACCGCGTCGGCACGGTCGGTCAGCAGATCGACGATCTTGCCCTTGCCCTCGTCGCCCCACTGGGTGCCGACGACCACTACCGTCTTCGCCATCTCGTCTCCAAGACCTGTCGCGACCGCCGCGCCCCTCCGGACCGCGGCCCGGCGAGGCAAATCAGGGTCAGAGGGAGTCGATCACCCAGGCGCCGTCGCGACGCCGAAGTATCCGGTCACAGCCCATTCGGCTCGCGTCCCCACGCTGCTCCGGCAGCGCGTTGATCACTCGCTCGCCATCCGCCCGCAGCGCCTCGACTCGCACCGCGAGATCCGCATCGTCGCACCACGGCGCGAGGATCGCTCCCGGCCCGGGCACCGGTGTAGCGCGCACAGACTGCCCGAGATCGACCAGCGTGGCCAGATCCGCGCTGAAACCGGTGGCCGGTCGCGAGCGACCGTCACGGCCACGGGCACCGGCGTAACGCCCTCCGCGCGCGACCTCCTCACCGTGGCCGGGCACGAACGCCGCGAACACCACCCCGGTGTGGTAGTGGTAGCCGCGCAGCTCGGCGAGGTCGAAATGCACCGTCGCCCCCGGGCACCGGGCGACCAGTGCGCCGGCGAGACGCTCGAGCGCATCCAGCGCCGCCTCCACCCCCGGCACCGCACTGGCCAGCGCCGCTCGCGCCTGCCCGATGACGTCGTCACCGCCGTTCAGGTCGACCAGGGCGAGAATCATGTCCGCCACCTCGGCCGGGAGCTCGAGCCCGGTCAACCGCTCGACGAGCTCGGGCCGCGCCTTGCTCTGCAACGCCTCGTTGAGCGATGCCTCGACCTCGGGGTCGAGCCCGGCCTGCCGGCACAGACCCCGGAAGATCCCGACGTGGCCGAGATCGACGTGGATGTCGTCGAGCCCCGCCAGCTCCAACGTTCGCAGCATCAGGCAGAGGATCTCGCAATCGCTCTCGATACCCTCGTGCCCGTAGAGCTCGGCGCCGACCTGCATCGGCGTGCGACTTCGCGCCAACCCGTCGGGGAGCGTGCGCAGCACCGTGCCCAGGTAGCACAGGCGTACCGGCTCGTCGCGGCGCAGATGCCGGGCCTCGATGCGCGCGACCTGGGGGGTCATGTCGGCCCGTACCCCCATCAGCCGCCCGCTGAGCTGGTCGATGAGCTTCAGGGTCTGCAAGTCGAGATCGCTACCGGCACCCGACAGCAGCGACTCCAGGTACTCGAGGAACGGCGGAACGACGATGTCGTACCCCCAGGAGCGGTAGAGATCGAGCACCGCGCGGCGCACCGACTCGATGCGAGCGGCGCGCTCCGGCAGGACCTCGACGATCCCCTCGGGGAGAAGCCAGCGGTCGGCCATGCTCAGAGAGCATCCCCGAGACGAAGACCTGCCGCGAGGCTCGTCGAGCGTGCCTCGCCGCGTCTCGGCGGTCTCATCGCAGCAGCCACAGTGCGACGCACCCGATGACCATGCAGGTCAGGCCGGCGAAGCGCAGCGAGCGGTCGTCCATCTCCGCCACGCGATGCACCATGTTGCGCCAGGCCTGCGGGTTGACGAAGGGCATCAGCCCCTCGATGACGAGCACCAGCGCGAGCGCGGAGAAGAAATCCAACCACATGCCGTCGCGCCCGCTTCAAATCGGCTTCGGGCCGGCCGGTCGGCCCCACTCAGGGCCGAGTGCCGGTCGACTCCTTGAAGTAGCGGAAGAAGCGCCCCTCGGGCTCGATCAACAGCACGTCCGACGGCCGGTTGAACGTCGACCGATACGCGTTGAGGCTGCGATAGAGGCTGTAGAACTCGGCATCCTGCCCGAACGCGCGGGCGTAGATGTCGGTCGCGCGCGCATCGCCCTCACCGCGCATGATCTGCGCCTCGCGCTCGGCGCTGGCGATGATGACCTCGCGCTCGCGATCGGCCTCGGCGCGAATCTCCCGCGCGCGCTCCTCGCCCTCGGAGCGGAACTGCCGGGCGACCTTCTTGCGCTCGGCCGCCATGCGGTCGTACACCGACTGGCTCACCTTCTCGGGCAGGTCGACGCGCTTGACCCGCACGTCCACGATCTCGACCCCGAGCTGCTCGGCCTGCTCTCGCGCCGACACCGTGAGGCGATCCATGATGTCCCCGCGCTCGCCGGACACCACCTGCTGGATGGTGCGCTTGCCGAACTCGTCGCGCAGCCGCTTGAGGATACCGACCGAGAGACGCTGGTTGGCGACCACCGGATTGCCTCCGGTGGTGGTGTAGTACCGCTCCACGTCGTCGATCCGCCAGCGAACGAAAGAATCGACGATGACCTGCTTCTTCTCGCTGGTGAGGTAGAGCTGCGGCTCGGAGTCGAGGGTCTGGATGCGGGCGTCGAATCGCAACACCTGCTGCACCAGCGGCGCCTTGAGGTGGATACCGGGCTCGTAGTCCGAGCGCTTGATCTCGCCGAGCTGCAGCTTGATCGCACGCTCGCGCTCGTCGACGGTGAACACCGAGAGCGACAGGAGGACCAGGGCGATCGCGCCGCCAACCACGTAAGCCTTGCTCATGTCAGCGACTCCTGCCGTCGGTGCCCTCGCGGGACCGGCGCGAGCTCTCGTAGCTCGGCCGCGTCTCCCCGGTCGACTGATCCAGCGGATCGCCGATGCGGTGACGGGCCTCCCCCGGTCGCGCCTCGATCAGCTTGTCGATCGGTAGATAGAGCAGGTTGTTCCCACCCTCGACGTCGATCAGCACCTTGCTCGAGTTCGCCAGCATCGATTCCACCGTCTCGAGGTAGAGGCGCTCGCGGGTGACGTCCGGCGCCTTGCGGTACTCGCCGAGCACCTCGAGGAAGCGCGCGGTCTCACCTTCGGCCTGCGCGGTCACGCGCTGACGATAGGCGTCCGCCGCCTGGGTGATCGCCTGCGCCTCACCGCGGGCCTTCGGGACCACGTCGGCCTTGTAGCCGTTGGCCTCGTTGATGATGCGCTCCTGATCCTCGCGCGCCTTGATGGCGTCGAAGAAGGCGTCCTGCACCTGGGCCGGCGCCTGCGCGTCCTGCATGTTCGCGCTGGTCACCTCGAGCCCGGTGCCGTAACGGTCGAGGATCTCCTGGATGAGCCGCTCGGTCTCGGCGGCGACCGCGTCGCGGCCCTCGGTGATCACGAAGTCCATCCGCGAGCGGCCCACGATCTCGCGCACCGCGCTCTCCGTGACCTGCTGCAGCGTCGACTCGGGATCGTCGACCCGGAACAGGAAGGCCGCGGGATCCTTCACCCGGTACTGCACCGCGAACTGGATGTCGACGATGTTCTCGTCCGCGGTCAGCATCAGCGACTCGTTCGGCACTCGCGCCACGCTGCTGCCCTGCGACCGGAAGCCCACCTCACGGTTGCGGATGGCGGTGACGTTGACCTTCTCGTAGGTCTCGATGAACGGCGGCACCCAGTGTGGCCCGGGCCCCTCGGTGCGCTGGTACTTGCCGAAGCGCAGCACCACCGCCTGCTCCGACGGATCGACGATGTAGATCCCGTACATGCCCCAGGCGACCAGCAGGGCGACCAGAATCGCGCCGAAGCCCATCGCGCTGATGCGCCCCATGCTCGACCCGCCACCACCACCGCGGCCGGGACCACCGCCCTCGTCGTCGCCACCGGACTGGCCGGAGCCGGGCTTTCCGCTCAGCAGCTTCGACAACCGTGCCTGCAGCTTGCGCAGCACCTCGTCGAGGTCGGGCGGGCCCTGCTGTCCACCGCGGTCGCCCCAAGGGTCGCGGCCGCCGTTTCCGCCGGGTTGGTTCCAGGACATCTGTTGAGAACTCCGATTGCGGTGGCAACCGCCCAGAGGGGCACGGGGAGGGCGAGGGCGGTACGCGTGGCGGACCGGGCCTCCCCTCGATCCCGCAGCGAGTCCCCGGTGGGGATCGCCCACACGTCGAGGTCTCGGCCCGGATCTGGGCGAAAGGCGGATCTTAGGTAGGTCCTCCCGGCCGGGCAACTCGATTCGTCGATCGGCTCCGGCGCGCGGCTCAGGCCACGCAGGCCTTCGGGTCGTCGGTGGGGACGGTGAACGCCGACAGCGCCTCCTCGCGCTCCAGGCGCTCGAGGACGTCGGGGCGCAGCGCCACCTCGACGATGGTGGACCCGTCGTCCGCGGTCGCGGCCGACAGCACGGTGCCCTCGCGATAGAGACGCGCACGCAGCTTCCCGGCGCGCGCGGGCAGGCACAGGACGCGGCGGACCATGGCACCACCGAGTCGACTCGCCACCGCCTCCAGCAGCAGGTCGACACCGGCGCCGCTGCGGGCGCTGACCCAGACCCGCGTCGGCACGCCCTCGGCGTCGCGCTCCACTCGTGGCTCGCACTCGCCCGACGGCAGCGCGTCGATCTTGTTCAGCACCTCGAGGCGTGGCACCGCGTCGGCACCGATCTCGGCCAGCACCGCCTCGACCTCCTCGACCTTCTGGTCACGGTCGGGATCGGCGGCGTCGACGACGTGGATCAGCAGCGAGGCGCTCGCCGTTTCCTCGAGCGTCGCGCGAAAGGCGGCCACCAGCTCGTGCGGCAGGTCGCGGATGAAGCCGACGGTGTCGGCGACCACCATCGGCGCGGTGCCCGGCAGCTCGAGCTTGCGCAGGGTCGGATCGAGGGTCGCGAACAGCCGGTCCTCGGCCATCACCGCGGCCCCGGTGAGTCGGTTGAACAGCGTCGACTTGCCGGCATTGGTGTAGCCGACCAGGGAAACCACCGGCAACGAGGCACGACTGCGGGCACGGCGGCTCAGGCCACGGCGGCGGCGCACCGCGTCGAGGCGTTCCTCGATCTGGCGAATCCGACCCGCGATGAGGCGGCGGTCGGTCTCGAGCTGCTTCTCGCCGGGGCCGCGCATGCCGATACCACCGCGCTGGCGCTCGAGATGGGTCCAGCCGCGCACCAGTCGGGTGGCGAGGTGACGGAGCTGCGCGAGCTCGACCTGCAGCTTGCCCTCGAAGGTGCTGGCGCGCTGGGCGAAGATGTCGAGAATCAACGTGATCCGATCGAGCACCCGGCACTCGAGCCGGCGCTCGAGATTACGCTCCTGACCGGGGCTCAACGCATGGTCGAAGACGACCATGTCGATCGCCTCCGATGCCACCAGGGCCTTGATCTCGTCGGCCTTGCCCGACCCGACGTAGAGCGCCGGATCCGGAGCGGCGCGGGTGGTGGTGACGCGCGACACCGGGTCGAGCCCCGCGGACCGCGCGAGCTCCGCCAACTCGTCGAGCCCGCGTGGATCGGGCGCGGACGCCCGATCCACGTGCACCAGCAGCGCGCGCTGCCCGCCCTCGGGTCGCTCGAACAATCAGGCGATCCCCGGACGGACGCGGACGTGAGGATGGCGCTTCAGGATTCCCCCCCGGGCGGCTGCTGGCCCTCCGCGGGTGCCGAGCCGTCGTCCGGCCGCGGCAGGCGGATGTTGCGCGACGGCACCACGGTCGAGATCGCGTGCTTGTAGACCATCTGACTGACGGAGTTGCGCAGCAGAACGACGAACTGATCGAACGACTCGATCTGGCCCTGCAACTTGATTCCGTTCACCAGGAAGATCGAGACCGGCACTCGCTCCTTGCGCAGTGTGTTCAAGAACGGATCCTGGAGGGACTGTCCCTTGCTCATCGTCGTTCTCCGCGTCTGAGGCGCTTGTTCTGATCCCGTGGCCAACGGTCGCCCACTCGAGCCGCCACGTCGGCACAGGGGGGATCCGCGTGCGCCCGCGCACATCGCGCGGAGCGGTTCATGGGCACGCGGAAAGCGTTTGCATTATATCATCCGCGGCCTCGTTCAGGGGGACGGACGAGCCCGTTTCACCTTCGATCCGCGGCCTGCTCGTCCGTCGCGCACCGACGCCTCGCCGCTCGGATCCGCCTCACCGCCGCGACCGCGACGCGACCACGTCGGCGACCCGCGCGAGGATTCGCGCAACCGCGTCTGCCCCGTCACAAGGGACGCAGGCCAGGTCGGGCTCGCCGCGCAGCCAGGTGAGCTGGCGTTTGGCGAGCTGGCGCGTGGCGTGGACGGCACGGGCGCGCATGGCTGGCGCGTCGCACTCGCCGTCGAGATGCTCCCAGACCTGCCGATATCCGACCGCCCGCATCGCCGGAAGGTCACGAGTGACCCTGGCATCACCTCGCAATGCCACCACCTCCTCCACCAGACCGAGCTCCAGCATGTGGTCGAAGCGCCGGGCGATCCGCCGGTGGAGCCACTCCCGGTCGGTCGGCACCATCGCCAGCGCCAGCACCGGCCACGGCAGCGCGTTGTCCCGGCCACGCGCGAGCAGCGCGCTCATGGGCTCGCCGGTCACCGCGTGCACCTCCAGCGCGCGCTGGATTCGCTGCGGGTCGTTCGGGTGCACCCGCGCGGCGGTGGCCGGGTCGACCATGGCCAGCCGGGCGTGCATCGCTGCCCAGCCGATGGTGGCCGCCTCCGCCGCGAGCGCGGCACGAATCGATTCGTCGGCCGCGGGGAGCTCGGCGAGACCACGGCGCAGCGCGCGGAAGTAGAGACCGGTCCCGCCGACCAGGAGCGGCACCCGCCCGGCGGCGAGAATGGCCGCGATCTCGCGGCGCGCATCACGCGCGAACTCGGCCGCCGAGTAGGCCTCGAACGGCTCGCGAACGTCGATCAGCCGATGCGGCGCGCGCGCGAGCACGGCCGGCTCGGGCTTTCCGGTACCGATATCGAGGCGCCGGTAGACCATGGCCGAGTCCACGCTGACGATGTCGACCGGCAATCGCTCGACCACGGCCACCGCGGCGTCGGTCTTGCCGCTCGCCGTCGGCCCCATCAGGAACACCACCGGCGCGGCGCTCATCGTGGCGAGGTCGCGAACAGCGCATCGAGCTCGGTGGGACCGAGTCGCCGAGCCACGTCGTCAGCGGTCTCCCAAACCGCCTCGCCGCCGAGGACCCGCTCGAGCGCGGCAAGCGTCTCGCCAGCCTCGCGACCGGATCGCGGCACCGCACGCCAGACCGTATCGACACCGGCCAGCGCGCCGCGCACCATCCGCACGGTCGCCGCGTCGCCGTCGCCGACGAGGCCCTCGGCGACCGTCACCGCGGCGCGCGCCAACAGCGGGGGCTCGAGCGCGGCGAGCGCGACCGGCACCTCGTGCAGCGTCACCCGCCCCGGGCCGCTGCGCCGGAGCACCAGGCCGGCGCCCTCGAGCGTTGCCACGGTCGCCTCCACCGCATCAGCCGCCGCGGCGCCCACCTCGAGCGACTCCGGTACCAGCAACGGGCGGACGTCGCAGGGCGAGTCGCCGGTCGCCTCGGCCCAGGCCTGGACCAGCCGCGCGCGAGCGCGAGCGAGGTCGACCACCACCAGGGCATCGGCCGCCACGCGCACCACGAAGCGACCGAGGAGGTGGGTCGCGCCGGGAACCGCGACCGACGCCGTGCCGGCGAGGGGACCGCTGCGAGACCCCGTGCCGGAGCCCGAGCCGCGCCCGCCGAGCGCGGCGTAGAGGGCCTCGGTCTCGCGCAGTGCCGCCGCCCCCGGCGAGAATCGGCGCGACGACGGTGGTGGCGGCGACGCCGAGCTCGCCTCGCCGTCGTCGACCGGTTCGCTCGTGGCGAGAGCGCGGCGCAGCGCCGCCACCACGAAGTCGTGGACCGAGCGCGGCTCGCGGAACCGCACCTCGTGCTTGGTCGGATGCACGTTGACGTCGACCGCCCCGGGGTCGACGTCGAGCCACAGCACCCAGGCCGGGTGGCGCCCGGGGCCCACCGCGTCGCCATAGGCCTGGCGCACGGCGTGGCGGACCACCCCGTCGCGCACCGCCCGTCGATTGACGTAGAGGTGCTGCAGGTCGGGCTGGGCTCGGGTGAACGCCGGGCCCGCCGCCCACCCGTGCAGGACCATGGCGTCGCGCTCGAGGTCGAGGACCACCGCGGCCTGTGCGAACGCGGTGCCGCAGATGCGTGCCATGCGCCGTGCGCGCGAGGGCTCGTCGAGCGCCGCGCCCACCGCCAGCAACTGCCGCCCGTCGTGCTCGACGGAGAACGCGACCTGCGGATGACCGAGAGCGAATCGGCGTACCAGGTCCTCGACGTGGCGAAGCTCGGTGCGCTCGGTGCGCAGGAACTTGCGCCGCGCCGGCGTGTTGAAGAAGAGATCGCGAACGGTGGCGGTGGTCCCCGGCGGGTGGGGGCACGGCTCGGGCGCGGGGACGTCGGCGCTGCCCTCGACCCGCACCCGCCAGCCGTCGGTGGCATCGGCGGCGCGCGAGGCGAGCTCGACCCGCGCCACCGACGCGATGCTCGGCAACGCCTCGCCGCGAAACCCCATGGTCACCACGTGGGTCAGCTCGTCGAAGGAGGCGATCTTGCTGGTCGCGTGGCGAGCCAGGGCGAGCGCGAGATCGTCGCGGCCGATGCCGTGGCCGTCGTCGCGCACCCGGATGAGCCGGGTGCCGCCGCCCTCGAGTTGCACATCGATCCGGCGGGCGCCGGCGTCGAGCGCGTTCTCCACCAGCTCCTTGACCACCGACGCCGGGCGCTCCACCACCTCCCCGGCCGCGATCTGGTTGGCCAGGGTCAGCGGCAGGCGGTGGATCCGCGCCGGCGCGTTCACCCGTCGGCCGCCCCAGGATGGACGAAGACCGCCATCGCCTCGACGTGGTCGGTGTGGGGAAACATGTCGACGACCCCGGCGCGCGCCAGACGATACCCGTGCTCGCCGACCAGCACCGCCGCGTCGCGCGCGAGCGACGCGGGGTGGCAGGAGACGTAGACCACGCGCGCCGGAAACGGTGGACGCATCGCCTGCACCACCTCCAGTGCGCCGCTGCGTGGCGGGTCGAGCAGGAGCCGATCCCAGCCGTCGCCGAGCCAGCGCTCGGCGAGCGCGCTCTGGGTCAGATCGGCGACCTCGAACGCCGCATTGCGACAACCGTTCGCGTGCGCGTTGGCACGCGCGCGCTCGACCAGCGGGACGCTTCCCTCGAGCCCGGTCACCGCGCTGGCGGCGCGCGCCACCGCGAGGGTGAAGTTGCCGATCCCGCAGAACAGGTCGAGCACCCGCTCGGTGCCTTCCAGGGCGAGCGCCTCCACCGCCCGGGCGACCAGCGCGCGGTTGACCCCGCCGTTCACCTGCACGAAGTCACTGGGCTCGAAGGCGAGGGTGACGTCGGCATCGGGCAGCCGGTAGGAGAGCGGCGCCGTCACCTCCGAGCCGCCGAGGCGGACGACGGTGTCGGGTCCCCCGGGCTGCAGGTAGACCTCGAGCCCGAGCGCCGCGCCCAGCGCACCGAGCCGCTCGCGGTCGTGCGCGGTGAGTGGATCGAGATGGCGTACCACCATGGCGCCGGCCTCGTCGCCGAGGGACACCTCGATCTGCGGGATGCGATCGCGCGCATCGAGAGCGTCGAGCGCGTCGCGCATCTCGGTCAGCCGATGCCCGATGCCGGGGTCGAGGACCTCGCAGGCGTCGATCTCGGCCACGAAGGCGCTATTCCGCTCGCGAAAGCCGACCAGAACTCCGCCCTTGCCGGGGACGTGCTTCACTCCCAGGCGCGCGCGGCGTCGATAGCCCCACACCGCCCCCGCGATCGGCTCGCCCACGGTCTCCGGCTCGACCCCGCCGATGCGCGTCAGCGCCTCGAGCAGCCGGCGCTGCTTGAGCGCGAGCTGGGCCGCCGGCGCGAGGTGTTGCAGGCTGCAGCCGCCGCAGCGTCCGAAGTGCGGGCAGCGCGGCTCGACACGGTCCGGGCTCGGCTCGAGGACCTCGAGCACCACCGCCTCGTCGAAGCGCCGCCGGCGCTTGCGCATCGACAGCCGGACCCGCTCGCCCGGAAGCCCCCCGTCGACGAAGACCACCTTGCCGTCGACGCGCGCGACGCCGCGTCCACGCTCGCCGATGTCCTCGATGCGGGCGGTCACCGGGGTCGGATCGACAGTGCGCCGACTACGGGTCACGGCGCGGCCCTCGTGTTGCTGATGCTCATCGGGAAGTGCTCGTTGGAACTGCTCGGGACGGCGCCCCGGCTCGAAGCGCGCGGCGGCTCACCCGCCTCCCTGCGCCCACGCCCGGAGGAATGCGTCGAGATGCGGGCGCCCCTCGCGGCGTAGCGAGTCGCGGACGTACTCGCACTCGATGTCGTAGGCGTCCGGCGCGAGGCGGCCGCGCATCATCTCGTATCGCAGCCACAACAGGTAGGTGTTGAGGACGTCGGTCTCGCAATAGTCGCGGATGGCCCCGATCTCGCCGGCCAGGAAGGCGTCCCAGACCCGCGCGCCGTCCATTCCCATCTTGCCCGGCAGCCCGAGCAGGCTCGCCATCTCGTCGAGGCGGACCCAGGCGCGCGGGGTGTATCCCGCGAGGACGTCCATGAGATCGGTGTGCCGCGCGTGATAGCGGTTGAGGTAGTTGTTGTAGCGAAAGCTCGTGTCGTCGTCGCCGGTCTCCCAGTAGCGCGGGGCGACCACCCGATTGAGCATCGAGCGGTAATGGATCACCGGCAGGTCGAAGCCGCCGCCGTTCCAGGAGACCAGGGTCGGGCCATAGCGGTCGATGCCGTCGAAGAAGCGCTCCAACAACTCGCGCTCCGACGAGTCCGGCTCGCCGAGCGACCAGACCTTGAAGCGGTCCCCGGTGCGCAGCACCGTCGCGATCGCCACCACCCGGTGCAGGTGGTGGCGCAAGAACTCGCTCCCGGTATCCTGGCGAGCGCGATTGAGCATCACCTGCGCCACCTGCGCGTCGTCGAGGTCGTGCAGCCCGAGCAGGCGCCGGCCGGCGGCGACGTCCGGCACCGTCTCGATGTCGAATACCAGCACGTTCATCGCCGATGCGCTCGATGCGCGTGGAGCACCGGCGTCAGCGCTGCGACCAGCCGGATGCGGTGCGGTACCACCATCCGGACTTGGCCTGCTCGATCCAACGCCGCGCGAAGGTGGCGCGGACCTCGGGCTCCCACTCCGGATGGCCGTTGGCGCGCGCGATCTCGGCGTAGAGCGCGTCGCGGTCGCGATTCTCCTCCGCCACCAGGGTGTTCACGGTGCCGCGCTGAGCCAGCGGGACCGCCTTGGGGTCGCGCAGCACGACTCGCCCGTCACCGCCGAGTCCGACGGCGCCGCTCGCGTAGAACGGCTCGAGGCTCGGATAGCGCGCCTTCATGCTCGAGGTCAGCTTGCGGACCGCGGGCGTGGCGACGTCGAAATCCGGCTGCTGCGCGACGGCGTCGCGAACCAGCGCCGAGAGGGCGAGGCCGACGAGACGGCGCAGCGCGGGATGGTCGACGGCACTGGTCGGCGTGGCCGGCTTCCTCGCCTGTGGCTCGCCCTCGCGCTCACCCCACACCTCCTCGATGATCCGATCCGCCGCGCGCTCCGCCGCCGCGGCGGGGAAGTAGACGTTGATGGTGACGCACGCGCCGAGCGCGAGCGCGCCGAGCACGAGCATCCCCGCCCGGGTCCATCTGGTGCGGTCGCGCCCGCGGTCGCGGGCCGTCGACGAGCCGTTCATCGTCCTACCTCCGTCAATTCGTGCGAGCCGACCGCGCCGCAAGCACGGCCGGGGTAATCTGCCGCATACGCGCGGTCATCGCCAGCGATCGCGCCCGCTGCGGCGCCGCACCGGCGCATCGCGCTCAGCGGACGATGACGTCGTCGACGTTGCGCACCCGGGCCAGGCGCTCGACCAGGGTCTTCCAGTCTACTCGGTCGCTGTAGCCGACCACGTCGATGCGCGGCGGCCAGCCGCCCCCGCGCACGATGTAGTAGCCGCCGTCGTGGGGCGCGACGCCGCCCATCTCGCACACCCCGCGGCGAAGGCGGCAGCGGATGCCGAGTCGGTCGTACGAGAACTCCTCGAAGAAGCGCAGGAAGGTCGACGACACCACCGCACCGGTGCCACCGAGGCTCGCGAGATTGTCCACCGCGCGCTGCGAGATGCGGTGGGCCGTGTCGTCGTCCTCCGGGGTCGCCAGCTCGGCGTCGAACGCGATCGGGCGCCAGTCCTCGAGCTCGAGACCGGCGATGCGTCCACCGAGCCGACCGGAGATGTGACCGAAGGACAGCGCGCGGGTCAGCGGCTCGAGCGAGAGTCCGTGCACGTCGATGTCGGCACGCAGCCTCGGCACCAACCCGAACGGCTCCTCGATGCGCAGTCCACGCACCTCGACCGTGCCGTCGAACAGCTCCGCACGCACCACCCCGTCGACTCGGAACACGCCGTCGGCATAGCGCACCACCGGCGCC
This sequence comes from Ectothiorhodospiraceae bacterium, assembly GCA_024234875.1. Lineage (GTDB taxonomy): Bacteria > Pseudomonadota > Gammaproteobacteria > HK1 > HK1 > JACKNM01. The sequence goes on from JACKNM010000020.1 coordinate 48,445, forward strand.
CGCGCCGCCACCGTGCCGGGAAAGCCAGGCCAGCCGAGCGCCGCCGCCAGTCGCTCGAGACCGATCGGTCGCAGTGCCGCGTCGAGCCGGGCGGTGACCGACGGCGTCCCGATGCCCTCGACCTCGAGTCCCGAGAGCTCGACCGCGCCATCGAGGATGGGGATGACCGCTGCCTCGTCCAGTCCCAACGCGTTCCCGCGCGCATGGAACGCGGCGCGGGCGGGTCCGACGTCGAGTCGGTAGAGCGCGCCCCCGCGCCAGGCGAGCCAGGACGGGGGCGCGGTGGCGCGCCCCCAGCTCACCGCGCCGTCCAGGCCGAGCACGCCGAAGCGCGCGGCCGCGTCCTCCACCGTCAACCCCTCGATGGTGAGGGTGGCCTGCGCCACGCCGTCGTCGTCGAGCCGCGCGGAGCCACCCAACCGCCCGCCCTGCACGTCGAGGCCGGCAAGCGAGCTGCCGGCGAGCAACGGCTCGGCCAGCACGCGATACAGGGCGGTGGCGCCGGTGGGCGGGACGTCGACGGCGAGGTCGATCCGAGGCAGCAACGAGCCGGCCGCGCGCAGCTCGACCACGCCTGCCTGGGCCACGCGTGCCGCGTCGACGACGAGCGCCCCACCGGGCTGCCAGCGGGCGCTCAGCGTCGCCTCGAGCGGGTGGGTGCCGGCATCGACGAACACCGGATGGACGTAGAGCCCGCCGGCTCCGACGGACACCGCGGCGTCGAGGCGCCAACCGGCGCCGGCGTCGGCACCGTCGAGGGTCGCCGAGACCGAGAGTCCCTCGGCTGCGCGCAGACCGGTGGGGTCGGAGAGGTCGACCGCGGCGGCGGCGAGCTCGGCATGCAACCGACGTCGTCCCGGTCGGCCCTCGACCACGGCGCGGATGCGCCCGCTCGCGGCGCCGCGCGCGCTGACCTCGACGCCGGCGCTGGCGGCGACGCGGGCGAGCATCGCCGCGACGTCACCTTCGAGCGTCAGGGTGAGGCGCGGCGCCTCGGCCTTGCCGTCGACCGCGGCGCTGAGACGGGCGGCACCGAGGTCGAGACCGGTGAGCCGGGCACGGACATCGGCACCGTCGATCGCGAGCTCGAAGGCTGCCGGACGCGGGGTGACCCCGGGGGCCCGGGCGAGGACCTCGCCGTCGGCGCAGCGCAGGCTCGCCGCGCCCATGCTCCAACGCCCACAACGCACCGACACGCTCGACAACGCCGGCAGCGGAGGCGGCAGTGAGACCCGCTCGAGCTCGATGCGTGCACTCGGTGCCGACGCCGGCTCGTCCTCGTCGGCGCTCGGCCCGAGGGGGAGCACCAACTGCGCTCGCCCGATGCGGATGCCGTGGCCCTCGATCGGACCCGCGTCCAGGGTCAGCGTCGACCCGGCCGACGCCTCCGGCACGGCCAGCAGAGCGGCCAGGGCGAGGAGCGCCCACGACGCGCGCCGCGGCTGGCTTGGCCGATGGCCGAGCCGTCGCGGCGCCCACTGGTGGACCCCGCCTCGCGCTCGCGAGCGCCCTTCAGGGCCACCACGGCCGGAAGGGTCGACCCTCGTCAGGCATTCATCGCGCGGCGCTCGTTGCGCATCCGTTTCAGCAGTGCCTGGCGATCGCGCCGCAGCTGCCGGAGATAGGCACGGGCGCACTTCGCGCGCGGCTCGATCGACCGCGGGCGAGCCTCCAACATGGAGTCCAACCGCTGGATCTCGGCCACCAGCTCGTCCTCGGTCCAGCCATGGGCGATCACGTGCGTGTGCAGCATCGGCGGTGTCCTGTTGCGTAACCGCTGCGATCATCGTCCACGCACGGGGGAAGCTTGAGTGTCGTCGTGCGCCGACCCTCGGCCCCCGGCCCCCCTGTCGGAATCCTTTACATTCCTAAAGGGACCCCGCATGGTTTGGTAACCCGTTGAGCACGCGAGGATTTCCACCCCCCCCGAGAACCCGTCGACAGGCATTGCGTGCGGTGCCGCACAAACGAACGGAGTCGGCTGTCGGAATTCCTTACAAGGGATCCGGCGCCGGCCGCCCCGCGAAGGCGTCAAGCCTTTGTTTCCCGAGCGGAAAAGTAGTTGGCCCCGGTTTTGCATGACCACAGGTGTAGGACCTTCCGGTTCAAAGAAGACGGAGCACCAGCCGATGCATAGCTACGCGAGATTCATGGAGACCCAGCTGGAGCAGGACATCGCCACCATCGACCAGAAGATCAGCGCGCGCTCCAAGCCGCGTGACCTCAAGGGTCGCTGCGCCCAGGCCTACCTGAAGGCGCTTCGCCGGAACAAGGAAGAGTCCCTCGCGCTTCTGAAATTTCGCCGCGCCGAGCTACACTCTTGATTCGACGCGACGGCGAGCCCAGGATGTGCCGGCCGATGAGTGCCGGAGCCACCCGGGGAACCCCGTGGTGCCGAAGCCTTCGACGGCGCCCGTACGAGGAACGGTAAGGACGATTACGTTCCCTCCCGACGTATCGTGAGTCCCTTGTCTCCCCCGCCTTCGGGCGGGGTTTTTTTTGCCCCGCCGCCGCACCGACGTCTCAACCCCGCTCCGGCCCGGACAGCCGCCGCACGAGCACCAGCGCGTCCTCGCGCCCCTGGCGGCCCGGGTAGTACCCGCGGCGCACCCCGATCTCGTTGAACCCCATGCCGGCATAGAGTCTGCGGGCGCGGTAGTTGCTCGGCCGCACCTCGAGCAAGACCGTACGCGCGCGCGCCCCCTCGGCGAGCTCGACCAGCCGCCCGAGCAACGCTCGCCCGAGCCCACGACCCTGGGCTGCCACGTCGATGCACAGGTTGAGGACGTGGGCCTCGCCGACCGCGACATGCATGATCCCGTAGCCGTCGATGCCGCTCGGGCGCTCGAGGACCCAGCAGTCGTAGCCCACGCGCAGGCAATCGCGAAAGACCCCGGGCGACCACGGGAACTCGTAGGCGCCACGCTCGATGACCACCACGCGGTCGAGATCCGCGTCCGACATCGGGCGAATCGAGCGCTCGGAGGCCTTCACCTGCGCGTTCATCGGTCACGCTCCAGCAACCGCATCACCCGGCGCAGGTCCTCCCACGCCTTCCACTTGTCCGCCGGCGTGCGCAGCAGATACGCGGGATGGTAGGTCACCACCACCGGCGTGCCGGTGGCGGCATGGACGTGCTCGCGTCCGCGCATGCGGCCGAGGGTCTCGGTCGACCCGAGCAGATTCTGCGCCGCCACCCGACCGACGGCGACGATGATACCCGGGCGGACCAGCTCGATCTGGCGGCGCAGGAACCGGCTGCAGGCCGCGACCTCCTCCGGTCTCGGGTCACGGTTGTTGGGGGGCCGACACTTCACGATGTTCGCGATGTAGACCGCTTCGCGGTCGAGGCCCATCGCCCGCAACATGGCGTTCAGCAAGCGCCCGGCCCGTCCCACGAATGGCTCGCCCTGCCGATCTTCCTCCGCCCCCGGCCCCTCGCCGACGATCATCAGGCGCGCGCTCGGATCGCCGACACCGAACACGGTGTGGGTCCGCCCGGCCGCGAGCGCGCACGCCTGGCAATCCGCCACCACCCGCGCCAGACCGCCGAGATCGAGCGCGCCGATGCCGGAGGGATCCATCGGCGCCGGGGTCGGGCTCGGCGGTGTCGGCACCGAGGTGACATCGGATGCGAGCGACCCGGCGCCGGCGGCCTCGGAAACCGGGGCGGCCACCCGCTCGACCGCGGCGTCGCGCCGGGCCCAGGCCTGAACGCCCATCGCCTCCAGATAGGCCTGGCGGAGCGTCGGATCATCGACTCGCCGAGTCACCGGGGGCTCACTCCCGGCGCGCGCGCTCGTCTCCGACCAGCCCGCCCGTCCGCCGCCCGGCGCGGCGCCGGCGTAGCTGCACCAGGGTCAGGATCGGGCCCGACGCCGCATACGCGGCACAGGCTCCGAACAGCACCAGCGGCGGATCGGTCGAGACCAGGACGAACAGCAACAACACCGCGAGGACGGCCACGAACGGCACGCGACCACGGAGATCGAGATCCTTGAAGCTGTAGAACCTGACGTTCGAGACCATCAGGATCGCGGTGGCCACCGTCACCGTGAACACCACGACCGGCGCCTCCCCCGGGGCGACGCCATAGTCGGTCGACAGCCATACCAGCCCGGCGACCACTGCCCCCGCCGCCGGACACGGCAATCCCTGGAAGTAGCGGCGATCGGCGGTCCCGATCTGGGTATTGAACCGGGCGAGGCGGAGCGCGGTCGCTGCGGCGTAGAAGAACGCGGCCACCCAACCGAGCTTGCCGAGCCCGGAGAGCGCCCACTGGTAGGCCACCAGTGCTGGCGCCAGCCCGAACGAGACCACGTCGGAGAGGCTGTCGTACTCGGCCCCGAACGCGCTCTGGGTATTGGTGAGCCGCGCGATTCGGCCATCGGCGCCGTCGAGCACCATGGCCACGAAAATCGAGACCGCGGCGGCCTCGAACCGACCGCTCATCGCCGCCACGATGGCGTAGAACCCGGCGAACAGCGCCGCGGTGGTGAACAGATTGGGCAGGAGGTAGATGCCTCGGCGCTGCTTCTTCACGCCGGGCTGCTCGACAACTGGCTCGGGGCCGTTGGCCTTGGTCATCGTCGCCTCGCTCGCAGCCAGGGGTACGTTTTCCCGGAGACGCGCCCGATCACGCCGTGCATCGACGACCGGGCGCGCCACACGGAACGCCCGAGATCGAGCATGCCTCACGCGGACAAAGGCTACAGGAGAACCGGCCTCGACACGAAACCCGGGCGGCGAATCGCCACCCGGGTCGCCTCGTGCCGTGGGCGCACGGGCGCGCGCCGACGGCGATCAGTTCTTGCTGCGGTCGACGAGCTGCTTGGCCTTGATCCAGGGCATCATGGCACGCAGCCGTGCTCCGACCTCCTCGACCTGGTGGGCCTGGGAGATCCGACGCATCGCCTTCATCGTGGCGGTGCCACCCTGGTTCTCCAGGATGAACTCGCGGGCGAAACGGCCGGTCTGGATCTCCGACAGGATCTTCTTCATCTCGGCCTTGACGTGGTCGTCGACCAGGCGCGGACCGCGAGTGAGATCACCGTACTCGGCGGTGTTGGACACCGAGTAACGCATGTTGGCGATCCCGCCCTCGTAGATGAGATCGACGATCAGCTTCACCTCGTGGACGCACTCGAAGTACGCCATCTCCGGCGCGTACCCCGCGTCGACGAGGGTCTCGAAACCGGCCTGGATGAGTGCCGTCAGGCCACCACAGAGCACCACCTGCTCGCCGAAGAGATCGGTCTCGGTCTCTTCCTGGAAGGTGGTCTCGATGACGCCGGCGCGGCCGCCGCCGATGGCGCAGGCGTAGGACAGGGCGACGTCCTTGGCCTGGCCGCTGGCGTCGTTGGCGATCGCGATCAGCGCCGGAATGCCCTGGCCGTCGACATAGGTCGAGCGCACCAGGTGACCGGGGCCCTTGGGCGCGATCATCACCACGTCGACGTCGGCGCTCGGCTCGATCTGGCCGAAGTGGATGTTGAAGCCGTGGGCGAAGGCGATCATGTTGCCGGCCTTCAGGTTCGGCGCGATGTCGTCGCGGTAGATCTTCGCCTGGTGCTCGTCGGGCGCCAGCACCATCACCATGTCCGCCCAGGCCACCGCGTCGGCCACCGACTTCACGGTGAGACCGGCGTTGCGCGCCTTCGCCTCCGACGCCGACCCCGGCCGCAGCCCGACAGTGACGTCGACACCGGACTCCTTGAGGTTGTTGGCGTGGGCGTGGCCCTGCGAGCCATAGCCGATGACCGCGACCTTCTTCCCCTGGATCAGGGACAGATCCGCGTCCTTGTCGTAGTAGATGTTCATGCTCGACCCCTCGGTAGTCAGATGTGAGCGAATTGCCGAATCGAGCGCCCGGCGGCCACGTCGGCGCCGCGCGCGGTGACCTGGTTCAGACCCGCAGCGCCTTCTCGCCGCGGCCGATTCCGAGCGCGCCCGAGCGCACCACCTCGAGGATGATGCGGCGGTCGAGCACGTCGAGGAAGGCATCGAGCTTCTCGCCGGTGCCGGTGACCTCGATGATGTAGGAGGTCGCGGTGACGTCGAGCACGTGGGCGCGGAAGATGTCGCAGAGCCGCTTCACCTCGTCGCGCGAGTCACCGGTGGCGCGAACCTTGACGAGCATGATCTCGCGCTCGACGTGGCTCGACTCGGTGATGTCGAGCAACTTCACCACGTCGACCAGCTTGTTCAACTGCTTGGTGATCTGCTCGATGATCTCGCCGGAGCCCGAGGTCACCAGCGTCATCCGCGAGACGGTGGCGTCCTCCGTCGGCGCGACGGTGAGGGACTCGATGTTGTAGCCACGCGCGGAGAACAGCCCGGCAACGCGGGAGAGTGCTCCCGGCTCGTTCTCGAGGAGCATGGAGATGATGTGGCGCACGGCGCGATTTCCTCTGGCGTCGGGAGAGCGGGCGGGTCGTCCTCGACCTTCGGTCAGGCGAGCTCGCGGTCCCGGCACAGCGCCGACAGCAGCATCTCGTTCTGGCCCTTACCCGACATCATCATCGGGTAGACGTTCTCGGTCGGGTCGGTGATGACGTCGAGGAAGACGAGACGGTCGCGCATCGCGAAGGCATCGCGCAGCGCGCCCTCGACGTCCTCGGGCTTCTCCACCCGGACCCCGACGTGGCCGAAGCTCTCGGTGAGCTTGGCGAAGTCCGGCAGCGAGTCGAGGTACGAGTGCGACTCACGGCTCTCGTACATGAACTCCTGCCACTGGCGGACCATCCCGAGATAGCCGTTGTTCAGGTTGACCACCTTGATCGGGAGCCCGTACTGCTTGGCAGTGGCGAGCTCCTGGATGCACATGACGATGCTGCCCTCGCCGGTCACGCAGGCGACGGTCGCATCGGGATGTGCGAACTGGACGCCCATCGCCGCGGGCAGGCCGAAGCCCATCGTGCCGAGTCCGCCGGAGTTGATCCAGCGCCGCGGCTTGTCGAACGGATAGAACTGCGCCGCCCACATCTGGTGCTGGCCGACGTCGGAGGCGATGTAGGCATCGCCGCCGGTCACCTCGTAGAGCTTCTGCACCACGTACTGCGGCTTGATCCGCGGCCCGGTGCGGTCGTAACGCAGGCATTCGATGCTCTGCCACTCGCGGATCTGACGCCACCACTGCTCGACCGCGGCGCGGTCGGGCTCGCGGCTGGACTCGGCCAGCATCGCGTTCATGTCGCGCAGCACACTGCGCACCGAGCCGACGATCGGCACCTGGACCTTCACGGTCTTGGCGATCGACGCCGGGTCGATGTCGATGTGGATGATCTTGGCGCCGGGGCAGAACTTCTTGACGTCCCCGACCACCCGGTCGTCGAAGCGCGCACCGATGGCCAGCAGCACGTCGCAGTTGTGCATGGCCATGTTCGCCTCGTAGGTCCCGTGCATGCCGAGCATGCCGACGAAGAGCCTGTCCGTCGCCGGGTAGCCACCGAGCCCCATGAGGGTGTTGGTGATCGGGAAACCGAGGTGCTGGGTGAGGGTCCGCAGCTCCTCGGCCGCGTCGTCGAGGACCACCCCGCCGCCGGTGTAGATCATCGGACGCTTGGCGCCGAGGAGCAGATCGATGGCCTTGCGAATCTGACCCGAGTGACCGCGGGTCACCGGGCTGTACGAGCGCATGGTGATGTCGCGCGGGTACTCGTACGGAATCTTGATGTCGGGATGGGTCACGTCCTTCGGCACGTCCACCACCACCGGGCCCGGGCGGCCGGTGGTCGCGACGTAGAACGCCTTCTTCAGGGTGACCGCGAGGTCGTGCACGTCCTTGACCAGGAAATTGTGCTTAACGCAGGGTCGGGTGATGCCGATACAGTCGACTTCCTGGAACGCGTCGCTACCGATGGCGTTGGTCGGGACCTGGCCGGTGATGACCACCATCGGGATCGAGTCCATGTACGCGGTGGCGATGCCGGTCACCGCGTTGGTCGCCCCGGGCCCCGAGGTGACCAGGACGACACCCGGCTTGCCGGTGGCGCGGGCATAGCCGTCGGCCATGTGGGTCGCGCCCTGCTCGTGCCGGACGAGAATGTGGCGAATGTAGTTCTGCTTGTAGAGCGCGTCGTAGATGTGGAGGACCGCCCCTCCGGGGTACCCGAAGATGATCTCCACGCCCTCGTCCTTGAGGAACTGCATTATGATCTCTGCGCCCGAGAGCTCCACCGCGATATCTCCCAACAGACCTGGCCAGCGGTCCTCGACCGGCGATTCGCCACCGAGACCACTCGGGAACGGGCGCCCCGTCCGGCGCTCGCCACGGTCACGAGGCGATGCCCGGTCGTCACCCACCTCGGGGGTCACCTCGAGGAGTGGGCGCGCACGCGCGCGAGGAGCCAGCAAAAGAATGCGCCAAGCTACTCGATGAGTCGTCGGGAGGTCAAGGAAGCAGGTCGCCGAGCCGCCCGCGACGGTCTGAAAACCGGCATTCCCGCGTCTATAGTTACCGCCAGCGCAGCCGAGACTCCCTTGGAGCATCCCATGTCCCGAGTCACCACCATCGCCGTCGCGCTCGCCCTCGCCACCGCCGTGGCGTCGAGCCCGGCGCTCGCCAAGCTCTACAAGTGGGTGGACGAGAACGGCAACGTCACCTACTCCGAGCGCAAGCCACCGGACACCAAGGCGCAGGAGATCGAGCTGCGTGGCGTGAAGCCGGCGAACCCCGATGCCGCCAGCGAGCTCGAGGATCTGCGCGACCGCAGCGACGCCTCCCGCAAGGATCGTGAGTTCGCCCGTACCGTGGCCGAGGAGCAGCGCGAGCGCGACGAGCGAATCAAGAAGAACTGCGAGATCGCGCGGGAGAACATGCGGGTGCTCGAGAACGCGCCGCGAGTCCAGGCCACCGACGACAAGGGCAACCCCTACTTCCTCGACCCGTCGCAGACCGAGTCCCGCAAGGCGGAGACCGCGCAGCAGATCCAGCAATACTGCAACTGAGCCTCCGGGGCCGCGTTCCGAGGGGACGGGCACCGCCTGGCGGCGGAGCCCGCAGACATGCTCGGGACAGGCCAGTCCCCGACCCACCTCCCCGCCACCGGCGCTGCCCGCCGGGGCATCGCGCGGGCTAGAATCCGGAGCCTGCCGCGCGCGGCGCGGCGACACCCTCAGATGTCCAAGCTCCGGAGACCGCCCGCATGCGCGTGACCCAGACCCTGCTCGCCACCCTGAAGGAGAACCCGGCCGACGCCGAGGTGGTGAGCCACCAGCTCATGCTGCGCGCGGGCCTCATCCGGGGACTCGCCTCCGGCCTCTACACCTGGCTGCCACTCGGCATGCGCACCCTGCGCAAGGTCGAGCGCATCGTGCGCGAGGAGATGGACGGCGCCGGGGCGCAGGAGGTGTTCATGCCGGCGGTGCAGCCGGCGGAGCTGTGGGAGGAGTCGGGTCGCTGGGGGAACTTCGGCCCGGAGCTGCTGCGCATTCGCGATCGCCACGACCGCGAGTTCTGCATCGGCCCGACCCACGAGGAGGTCATCACCGATCTGGCTCGGCGCGAGATCCGCAGCTACCGGCAGCTGCCGCTGAACCTCTACCAGATCCAGACCAAGTTCCGTGACGAGATCCGCCCGCGCTTCGGCGTGATGCGCTCGCGCGAGTTCATCATGAAGGACGCCTACTCCTTCGACCTCGGCCTCGAGCAGCACCAGGCGAGCTACCAGGCGATGTACGACGCCTACTCGCGGATCTTCGCCCGCATGGGCCTGGACTTCCGGGTCGTCGAGGCCGACTCCGGCGCCATCGGCGGCAGCCGCTCGCACGAGTTCCACGTGCTGGCGGCCTCCGGCGAGGACGCCATCGCGTTCAGCCCCGGCGGCTTCGCCGCCAACGTGGAGATGGTGCCGTGCGCGGCGCCGAAGACGGCCCGCCCGGCCCCGGGGGTGGCGATGCGCACCGTCCCGACGCCGGGCGTGCACACCATCGCCGAGCTGGCCACGAGTCTCGACGTCGCGCCCGCCGCCTGCCTGAAGACGCTGTTGGTCGAGGGGTCTGACGGCGGGCTCGTCGCGCTGTGCCTGCGCGGTGACCACGACCTGAACGTGATCAAGGCCGGGCGCCTCGCCGAGGTCGCGACCCCGGTCACCTTCGCGCGCCCCGAGCGCATCCGCGAGGTGGTCGGCTGCTCGCCCGGCTCGTTGGGGCCGGTGGGCTTGCCGATCGCGGTGATCGCGGATCACGCGGCGGCGGCGCTCGGTGGCTTCGTGTGCGGCGCGAACCGCGATGGCGAGCACCTCGCCGACGTCGCCTGGGAGCGCGACCTGCCGGCGCCGGCGACCGCCGATCTCCGCAACGCGGTGGAGGGCGATCCGAGCCCGGACGGCAGCGGGGCGTTGTCGATCGCCCGCGGCATCGAGGTCGGGCACGTGTTCCAGCTCGGCACCAAGTACAGCGAGTCGATGGGCGCGGCGGTGCTCGACGAGCAGGGGCAGTCGACCAGCCTGTTCATGGGGTGCTACGGCATCGGGGTGACGCGGGTGGTCGCGGCCGCGATCGAGCAGAACCACGACGAGGCGGGGATCGTCTGGCCGACGGCGCTCGCGCCGTTCCACGTCACGGTGCTGCCGATGAACATGCACAAGTCCCACCGGTTGCGCGATGCGGTCGACACGCTCTACGAGCAACTGGTCGAGGCCGGGCTCGAGGTGCTGCTCGACGACCGCTCGGTCCGCCCGGGCGTGATGTTCGCCGACGCCGATCTGATCGGTATCCCCTACCGCCTGATCCTCGGCGAGCGTGGGCTCGACGCCGGTCAGATCGAGCTCAAGCTGCGCCGCGGCGGCGAGGTCGAGACCATCCCCCTGGCCGACGCGGCGCGGATCGTCGCCGACCGGGTGGCCGAGGATCTCGCGGGCTGACCCGTGGTGGTCGGGGCGCGGACCCGAATCGTCCTCGCCGGGGCGCTCGCCACCGGGCTCTGCGCGAGCACCACCCTGGCTGCCACCATCGAGCGCCCGGACGACACGCTCCGGGCGCTGCTCATCGAGGCCATCGCGCACGCCGACAGCTTCGAGGACCGCTTCGACGCCGAGGTCTGGCTGATGGACATGTCCGGCCGGCTCTCGGCGCGGATGCCCGACCCGCGTGAGCGGCTCGTACTGCTACGCCACGTGCACCGCGAGGCGAGTCGAACCGGCCTTCCACCCGAGCTCGTGCTCGCGGTGATCGAGGTCGAGAGCAACTTCGACCGCTTCGCCATCTCCGAGGCCGGCGCGCGAGGGCTGATGCAGATCATGCCGTTCTGGCTCGACGAGATCGGGCGTCCGAACGACAACCTGTTCCACGTCGCGACCAACCTGCGCTTCGGATGCACCATCCTGCGCCACTACCTCGACCGCGAGCGCGGCCGGCTCGGGCGCGCGCTCGCGCGCTACAACGGCAGCCTCGGCAAGACGTGGTATCCCGAGCGGGTGTTCCGTGCCATGCGGGTGCGCTGGTTCACGCCCTGAGCCGGGAGTGCAGGAGCGCTCAGCGCGTGGTGAAGCCGGCCGGTGGCTCCGCGTCGACCGGCTCGCAGGCGACCGCGGTGACCTTCGCGAGCGGCGGCCCTCGGTGCAGCCAGGTCTGCAAGGCATCGAGTGCGGCGGCCGGGCCGCAGGCGAGGACCTCGACCCGTCCGTCGGACAGGTTCACCGCGTGGCCGGTCAACCCGAGGCCGCGTGCGCGATCGCGCGTCGAGGCCCGGAACCAGACCCCCTGCACGCGCCCCGAGACCATGTACCGCCGGCACTCCACCAGCTCCGCGCGCCCGCCGGCGTCGGCCGAGCCGGTCACCGTAGCGCCGCCCGACCGCGCTCGAGCGCCGCGAGCGCCGCCGCGTCCTCGCCGGCGCTGGCCGCCGAGCGCGCCTCGGCGAGGGCCGCGCGCGCGGCGCCGAGATCGCGTCCTCCGCCCTCGGCGTCACGAATTGCCTCGGCGAGAGCCGTCACCCCCCGCGAGACCTCCCCGGCGCGAAGTGCGTTGGCATGCGCTGCCTCGGCGTCGCGCCGGGCGACGCGGTAATCACCCTGCTCGATCGACGCGACCGCGCGGGCGAGCGCCTGCTCCGCCTCGCGCAAGGTGCGCGGCACCACCTGCTCCGCCCCCGCATCGCGGGCGGCGCGAATGGCGAGGCGGGCATCACTCATCTCCTGGGTCGGCAAGGCGGCACAACCGCCCAACGCCGCCGCCGAGACGAGCAGCACGGCCCGCAGCGAGGCGCACCCCGACCACCGCCGCGCGGCGGAAGGCCAGAGGGATGGAGAGGAATTCGCTCTCGAGGCGGGCACCGAATGCGTCACCTGGCAGGGGCCGGCGACGCTAGCATCGGCTCGCGAATCGTGTCAACGCGGCCCGGCGCGGGCGCTCGCCCACCCGACGTTCGCCGTGGTCGCACCACTCCGCCACCACCACGAGGGCCGCCTCGAGGCGAAAAACCAGATGGACTTTCAATGGATTACCGCCTCCTCGCCAGCGGCGGGCGACGCCGGGCGCCGACGCGTCCCGAGGCCGTCGCGAGGTGTCTACAATGCGCGCCTTCGGTGCCGCGCCACGCGGGCGCCGAGCCGCTCCGCAGTCACCGAGGAACCGCGACGATGGACGTGACCATCCTCCACAACCCGCGCTGCAGCAAGTCGCGGGCAACCCTCGCCCTGCTCGAGGCCCGCGGCATCCGGCCGACGGTCGTCGAGTACCTGAAGACCCCGCCGTCGACCACCGAGCTGCGCCGAATCCTCGCGCTGCTCGGCCTCGCGCCGCGCGACCTCATGCGCAAGAAGGAGGCGCCCTACGCCGAGCTCGGGCTCGACGACCCCTCGCTCGACGCCGATGCCCTGCTCGCGGCGATGCACGACCACCCGATCCTCATCGAGCGCCCGGTGGTCCTCGCCAACGGCAAGGCCGCCCTCGGCCGGCCTCCCGAGCAAGTCCTCGAGATCCTCTGACACCGATGGCAGAGATCCTGGTCCTCTACTACAGCCGCCACGGTAACGTCGCGCGCATGGCGCGCCTGGTGGCGCGAGGTGTCGAATCGGTCGCCGGGGCGACCGCGCGCCTGCGCACCGTGCCATCGGTCTCGCCGGTGACCGAGGCCACCGCCCCGCCGGTTCCGGACAGTGGCCCACCGTACTGCACGCAGCACGATCTGACCGCGTGCGACGGCCTGGCACTCGGCAGTCCGACCCGATTCGGCGCCATGGCCGCACCGTTGAAGGCCTTCCTCGAGACCACCAGCGCGCAGTGGCTGTCCGGCACGCTGGCCGGCAAGCCGGGCGGCGTGTTCACCTCCACCGCGAGCCTGCACGGGGGGCAGGAGACGACGCTGCTCGGGATGATGATCCCGCTGCTCCATCACGGGATGGTGATCGTCGGGCTGCCGTACTCCGAGCCGGAGCTGAGCCAGACCACCAGCGGGGGCACTCCGTACGGTCCGAGCCACGTCGCCGGTGCCGACGCGAGCCGCGCCGTCGACGCGACCGAGGCCCGACTCTGCGAGGCGCTCGGTGCCCGCATCGCACGCGTCGCGATTGCGCTGAGCCACGGCCCCTGCCGGTAGGGGCGGGTCCCCGGGCGCGCCCGAACCCCGCCTGCCGCGACGCCCGTCGGCGCGGATCGCGGCGGACGGTGCGGCCACCGGACATCGCTGCCCGGCGTGGACCGACCCTATCCCTCGCCCGGCTCGCCTCGCGCCATCACCTCGCGGACGAAGGGAACGGTGAGCTGGCGCCGAGCCGCCAGGGCCTCCCGGTCGAGCCGGTCGAGGAGCCCGACCAGCGCCGGCAGGTCGCGGCTGTGGCGTTGCAGCACGTAGCGGCCGACATCGTCGTCGATGCGCAGCCCCCGGGTCAGCGCGTGTCGGCGAAGCGCCGCCAGACGGGTCGCGTCGTCGAGAGGACGCAGCCGGAGCACCAGCGCCGCCGCGAACCGCGATGCCAGGTCGGGCAGGGAGAAGCCACAGGCAGACGGCGCCGCCGCCGCCGTCAGCACCAGGGTGCGGGCGCCGGCGTCGAGCGCGTTGAAGAGATGGAACAGGGCCTCTTCCCACTGCGCGGCCCCGGCCACGCGGTCGACATCGTCGATGCAGACGAGGTCGAGTGCGCCGAGCCCGTCGAGGATGGCGGGCGCGAGTGATGCGGCGCCCGCCAGCGGTACGACCCCGACGCGACGGTCGTGCTCGGCCGCGCGCGCGCAGCAGGCCTCGAGCAGGTGCGACTTGCCGCTGCCCGGGCTGCCCCAGACGAACACGACCCGTCGTCCGGCACCCGCTGCAACCGCCTCCAGAGTGCGCGCCGCCTCGGCGTTCGGGCCCGGCTCGAAGGTCGCGAAGCGCCCGCCGGAGCGCCACCGCAGCAGCAGGGGAAGCTGCTCGGGACGCCCGTCGCGAGTGGTCGCGTTCGACACTGGCATGGGGTTCGGCGCTGGATGGCGGGGCGACGGTGCCCGCCGCTCACCGTATCAGACGCAGGCGCAACCGGCCGTCGGCCGCGAGCTCGCCGTCCGGCACGACCACGCCGCCGAGCGCCGCGAGCTGGCGCAGACGCTCGGCGCCACCGCGCGCCTCGACGTCCAGCCACAGTCGATCGTCGCCCATGCGCACCACCGACACCGCGGACACCCCATCCATGGCCTCGAGATGACGCATGACCCGCGCGTAGTGCTCGAGCGACGAGACGCCGGCGACCTCGACCGACACCGTGCTCGCCTCCAGCGGCGCGCTCGCCGCACCGGAGTAACGCGCGGCGAGTCGATCGGCCATCGCGTCCGCCACTTCCTGCATCAGCAGCTCGGGTACCGCCGCCGTCACCTCGAACCGCTCCACCGCGTCGGGGAGCCTGAGCACGAACCGCCCGGCCCAGCCGGCGGACACCGCACGCATCCGTCCCGCGAGGGTCGCCTCGGTCTGATAGCGCGCGCTCGCCTCGCGAAGCGCCTCGTCCTTCCCCGCCCAGACGCCCTCGGCATCGACCCGCATCCGGTCCTCGAGGTCGAGCAGCGGCATCACCACCGGCAGACCGCGGTCGGCCGCGCTCGAAACCAGGGCGGTGGCGAGCGTCGGCTCCTCGTCGGCCCCGACCAGTCGACGCTCACCGTCGCGCTCGATGGCGAGCCAGGCGGTCATCGACGGCCGCACGCGCCCCCACACCGGCAGCCCGGCCTCGGCCAGCAACCTGTCGACCAGCTCCGGGTCGAAGCGCGCCCACAAACGTGATGCCGCACCGCCCTGGCGCTGCTCGAACTGCTGCACGAAGCGCCCCGGCGTCCCCACCGCCTCGGCGATCGCCGGCGCGTCACCGAGCTCGCGCCGGCCACTGACCTTGACCAGCACCGCGCGCAGGGCACGTCCGAGCGCCTCGACGTGGGCTGCCTCGCCCTCGGCGGTGATCGGCGCCTCGGCGTCGTACAGGTCGAGGACCTCCACTGCATGCGCGGGGATGGCGCAGGCGAGGGCGACCGCCGGCAGCAGCCGACGCAAGCAGGAACGGACGAGGTCGAGCATGGCGCGCGACGCTATGCGTGGGTCGGGGGCAAGTCAAGCCGCCGCGGCGGTGGCGCCGACGACGGCCGGGCGCAGACGCGCACCGTGGCCCGCGTTCATCCGCGCGGGCGGCGAGCTGCTACGATCGCGCGCCTCGCCGCCACCCCGACCAGGAGCCGCCGACGATGACCCGAGGGCACGACACCGACGACGCGCCGGCAACGGGCAACGGGCTCACCTACCGCGACGCCGGGGTCGACATCGACCGCGGCAACGAGCTGGTGCGCCGGATCAAGCCACTGGCGGCCGCGACCATGCGCCCGGAGGTCCTCGCCGGCGTGGGTGGCTTCGGCGCCCTGGTGCGGGTGCCCGGCGAACGCTTCCGGGAGCCGGTGCTGGTCTCCGGCACCGACGGCGTCGGCACCAAGCTCCGGCTCGCCATCGCGACCGGCCGGCACGACACCATCGGCATCGACCTGGTCGCCATGTGCGTGAACGACGTCATCGCGCAGGGCGCGGAGCCGCTGTTCTTCCTCGACTACTTCGCCACCGGAAAGCTCGACGTCGACACCGCCGAGCGCGTGGTGGCGGGCATCGCCGAGGGCTGCCGCCAGGCCGGCGCGGCGTTGATCGGGGGCGAGACCGCGGAGATGCCCGGGATGTATGCCGCCGGCGACTACGATCTGGCGGGCTTCTGCGTCGGTGTGGTCGAGCGTGACCGCATCGTCGACGGGCGCAACGTCCGCCCGGGCGACACCCTGGTCGGGGTGGCGTCGAGCGGCCCGCACTCGAACGGCTACTCCCTGATCCGGCGCACGCTGGAGAAGGCAGCGGCCGACCTCGACGCGCCGGTCGGCGGCACCCCGCTCGGTGACCTGCTGCTGGCGCCGACCCGCATCTACGCCCGCGCGGTGCTCGCGGTGCTCGAGCGCATCGAGGTCGGCGGCATCGCCCACATCACCGGGGGCGGCATCACCGAGAACGTGCCACGCATGCTCCCCGACGCCACGGTGGCCGTCGTCGACACCGCGAGCTGGACCCGACCGGCGGTCTTCGAGTGGCTCCAACGGGCCGGCGGGGTGGCCGAGTCCGAGATGTTGCGGACCTACAACTGCGGTGTCGGGCTGGTGCTCGCGGTGCGCGCCGGCGACGTCACGACCTGCATCGAGACCCTACGCGCCGCCGGCGAGACCGCCTGGGTGCTCGGCGAGGTGGTCGCCGGCGACGGACCACCGCGCGTGGCCTTGCGATGACCGAGGGCGCGGAGACCACGCGCGCCACGCGGTTGGCGGTCGTGGTCTCGGGTCGCGGTAGCAACCTGCAGGCGATCCTCGACGCGGTCGCGAGCGGGGCACTCCGGGCCGAGGTGTGCGTGGTGGCCTCGAACCAGCCCGACGCACCGGCGCTCGATCGGGCCCGTCGCGCCGGCGTGCCCACGGTGGTCGTCGACCACCGCGAGGTCCGGCCCCGCGCGGCATTCGACGCCGCCCTCGCCGACGCCCTGGAGGCCCACCGCCCCGACTACGTGGTGCTCGCGGGCTTCATGCGGGTGCTCGGCGCGCCCTTCGTCGAGCGGTTCGCGGGGCGCCTGGTGAACATCCACCCCTCGCTCCTGCCAGCCTTCCCCGGTCTCGACACTCACCGTCGCGCGCTGGAGGCCGGGGTCGCCGAGCACGGCGCCACCGTGCACTTCGTCACCGCCGAGCTCGACGGCGGACCGTCGATTGCGCGTGCCCGAGTGCCGGTCCACCCCGACGACGACCCCGACCGCCTGGCCGCCCGCGTGCTCGCCCGCGAGCACGTGCTACTGCCGACCGTGCTCGCCTGGCTGGTGGCCGGCAAGGTGCGCCTCGAGCACGGTCGCGTCACCGTCGACAGCCACCCCGCCCCACTCGACATCTAATGGGGTCGGACCAACTCAGGTCCCTGATTCGAATCCATTTTCTTCTCGCTCTCCGGGCAGGCCCCGGCTGCCACCCGAGGCCGCGCACGGCTGGCCGGCGCGCACCCGTCCCGGTCTCTGGCATCGACAGGCCGAGAAATCCTTTTCAGATCAGGAACGTAAGTTGGTCCGACCCCTTCACCGCCTTCACCGCTTCACCGGCGCGCGAGGCGCGCCTGGCGCTGCGCTGCCGCGAGGACCCCGCGCAGGATGGCGAGCTCCGACGTGCGCAGACCGAGGCGCGACACCAGCCGCCGTAGCCGGCGCCGGAGCAATCGCGGTGCATCCGGGTCCAGGTAGTCGATCTCGACGAGGGCTGCCTCCAGGTGCTCCTGCAGCCGGTCGAGGTCGAGCGCGCTGGCGAGCGGATCCGGGTCGTGGACCGCGTCGACCGCACCCGCGCTCACCGCGGTGACCTCTGCATCGAGGGCCGCCAGCCGACACTCGTAGCTCACCACCTGCACCGCGGAGGCGAGATTGAGCGACCGAAATGCCGGGTTGGTGGGGATGGTCACGTGGAGATGGCAGAGATCCAACTCCTCGTTGGTGAGCCCGGTGCGCTCGCGCCCGAACACGAGCGCCACCTCGGTGCCAGCCAGCGCCGCCTCGACTGCGCGCGCGGCCGCCGCGCGTGGCATCGCCTCGGGAAACGGCAACCGTCGCTCGCGCGCCGTCGTCCCGATCACCAGGGTGCAGTCTCCGATCGCATCGATCAGCTCGGCGTGGACGCTGGCGCGGTACAGCACCTCGTCGGCCCCCGCCGCGCGCGCCGTGGCCTCGGCACACGGGAACTCGACCGGGGCCACCAGGGCGAGACGATGCAGCCCCATCGTCCACATCGCGCGCGCCACCGCGCCGATGTTGCCGGGGTGCGAGGTGCCGACGAGGACGATGCGGATGGCTTCGAGCGCGGAGAGGGACATGGATGCGAGACCTGGAATCGACGATCGACCCGGCATTTTTCCAAACCCACGCAGGGCACTACAATTGCCGTCGGTCACCGCCCCGGATCCCTGCATGCACCCTCTGCTCAACATCGCCGAGCGCGCCGCGCGCGCCGCCGGCAACGTCATCGTGCGCCACGTCGGGCGCATCGACACGCTGAACATCTCGAGCAAGGGGCTCAACGACTTCGTGAGCGAGGTCGACGTGAACGCCGAGCGCGCGGTGGTGGACGTCATCCGCAAGGCCTACCCGAGCCATGCCATCCTCGGCGAGGAGACCGGGCGCGACGGCAACTCCGACCACGTCTGGATCATCGACCCACTCGACGGCACCACGAATTTCCTGCACGGATTCCCGCACTTCGCGGTCTCGATCGCGGTGGAGGTGCGCGGGCGCATCGAGCACGGGCTGGTGTTCGACCCGATGCGTCACGAGGTGTTCGCGGCCTCGCGTGGCGCCGGGGCCCGGCTCGACGACCGCCGCATCCGGGTCACCAACAACGGCCTCGCCGGCGGCCTCATCGGCACCGGCTTCCCGTTCCGGGACATGGCCCGGCTCGATTCCTATGTCGAAGGCCTCAAGTCGCTGATGACCGAGGCCGCTGGTATACGCCGAGCGGGCGCCGCGGCGCTCGACCTCGCCTACGTCGCGGCCGGGCGGCTGGACGGATTCTGGGAGTACGGGCTCAAGCCGTGGGATCTCGCCGCCGGCGCGCTGCTGGTGCGCGAGGCCGGCGGACTGGTCACCGACCCCCGCGGCGGTGAGGACTACATGCGAACGGGCGACGTGGTCGCGGCCAACCCACGCGCGCTCAAGGCGATTCTGGCGCGGCTCGCCCGCGCCGAGCCGAGGGGCTGAGCCGCCGGGGAGCCCGGAACCACGGACCGGCCACGGGAGGGTCGACAAGGTGTTCGAAGGTGCCAGGGTCGCGGTGGTCGTCCCCTGCTTCAACGAGGAGCGGCTGATCACGCGCGTCCTCGATACCATGCCCGACTTCGTCGATCGCATCTATGTGGTCGACGACCGCAGCACCGACGCGACCACCGCCAAGGTGAAGCCCTACACCGCGCGCGACCCCGACCGCTATCGCCTGATCGTCCACGAGCGCAACCAGGGCGTCGGCGGCGCGATCGCCACCGGCTACAAGGCGGCGCGTGACGACCGCATCGACGTCACCGTGGTCATGGCCGGCGACGCGCAGATGGACCCGCACGACCTGCCGGCTCTGGTCGCCCCGGTGGCGCGGGGCGAATGCGACTACAGCAAGGGCAACCGCCTGTTCACCGGCGACGCCTGGAACATCATCCCGCGGGTGCGCTACCTCGGGAACTCGATGATCTCGCTGTTGACCAAGATCGCTTCCGGCTACTGGCACGTCGCCGACTCGCAATCGGGTTACACCGCGATCAACCTCGACGCGCTCGACACCATCGACTGGGACCGGATGTACAAGCGCTACGGCCAGCCGAACGACCTGCTGGTGCGCCTCAACGTCTTCAACTTCCGCGTCCAGGACGTCCCGGTGCGGCCGATCTACGGCATCGGCGAGAAGTCGGGGATCAAGCCGCTGCGGATGATCCCGCGCCTCGCGTGGCTGCTCTGGCGGCTGTTCCTGTACCGGATGGTGCAGAAATACGTGATCCGGGACTTCCACCCACTCCTCTTCTTCTACCTGATGGGGCTGGTGCTGTTCCCGATCGGCGTGCTCTCCGGCGCCTGGCTGCTCGGCTATCGCATGCTGGTCGGGCCGGTCGCCGGAACGAGCGCCCTGTTCGCCGCATTCATGGTGATCACCGGGCTCCAGTTCCTGTTCTTCGCGATGTGGTTCGACATGGACTACAACAAGCAGTTGCGGTGAGGAGGAGAGACGCGATGTCGACTGCTCCCGCGGATGCGATCGCGTTCGCCCGGCCCTGGTTCGACGAGGCGGAGGCGGAGGCCGCCGCCGCGGCCGTGCGTAGTGGGTGGGTCGTCGGCGGCCCACAGCTCGAGGCCTTCGAGGCCGAGTTCGCGCGCATCTGTGGCGTCCGACACGCCATCGGCATGTCGTCGTGGACGACCGGCGCGTTCCTCGTCCTGCACTGCCTCGGCATCGGCCCCGGGGACGAGGTGGTGGTGCCCTCGCTCACCTTCATCGCCACCGCCAACGTCGCGGTGCACGTCGGCGCGCGCCCGATCTTCGCCGATGTCGCGAACGACACGACCTGGAACGTGGACCCGGGCGATGCGGCCGCCCGCATCACCGAGCGCACGCGCGCGCTGCTTCCGGTCGACCAGCTCGGGCTGCCGTGCGACATCGACGCGTTCCGTGCCCTGGCCGACACCCACGGGCTCACGCTGATCGACGACGCGGCCTGCGCCCTGGGCAGCCGGAATCGCGGTCGCCCGGTCGGCTCGCTCGCACCGATCTCGGTATTCAGCCTCCACGCACGCAAGGTCGTGACCACCGGCGAGGGTGGAGTCGTCACCACCGACGACGATGCGCTGGCCGAGCGGCTTCGTCGGCTGCGCAACCAGGGCATGTCGGCGTCGGCCTTCGAGCGGCGCGACGCGGGCGCGGCGCAGGCGCCGAGCTTTCCCGAGGTCGGCTTCAACTTCCGTATGACCGACGTCCAGGCCGCGATCGGGCGCGTCCAGCTCGGCAAGCTCGACACCATCGTCGAGCGGCGTCGTGCGATCGCCGAGCGCTACCTCGCCTACCTCGCCAACCACCCGGTGCTCGCGGCGCCGCGGGTGCCGGAAGGCATGGAGACCAACTGGCAGAGTTTCCAGATCGCGGTGCGCGACGATGCGCCAGTCGGTCGCGACGCGGTGGTCGAGGGCCTCGCCGCGCGCGGGGTCCCGGCCCGAATCGGGGTGATGGCGGCGCATCGCGAGGCGCCGTATCGCGACCGCGCCCCGCTGCTTCCGGCGACGGAGCGCGCCGCGGACCGAGCGCTACAGCTCCCGATGCACCCCGGAATCACCGAATCGCAGTCGACGCGGGTGGTCGAGGCGCTCGATGCGGTCACCCGACCACTCGTGAGCGCCGGTGGATAGGAGCCCCCCGGCGAGCCGGCACCGCGCCCTGATCCGACTCGCACTCCACGCGCTGGGCCTGGTGGCCATCTGTGTGGCGGTGATGGCGCTCGTCGGTCAGGATCCGACGCGGGCGTTGACCGCGCTGGAGCCCCTCCTGCTCACTGCCCTCGTCGTCGCCTTCGCGATGCTGACCCTGCTCGCCGCCATCGGCTGGCGCTGGTGCCTGGCGGCGACCTCCGGCGCCTCGCCGGGACTCGGCCTCGCGCTGGTGAACGTCTCCTACATGCTGGTCGCGAAGTACCTGCCCGGAAAGGTGTGGGGGGTGCTGGCGCGCGTCGCGTTGGCACCGAGCGCCGGCGTCACCGCGACCGCGGTGGTGCGTGCCTCGGTGGCCGAGCAGATGCTGACGATCTGGGCCGGCATGGTGGTCGGTGGGTCGGCCCTCGCGTTGCCGTGGCTGTCGCCACTCGCGATCGTTGCATGCGCGCTTCTTGCACTCGCGCTCACGCCGCTGGCGGTGTCGACCGCGCTGTCGATGCTCGGCGTGCTGGTGCGTCTCGTGCCGGCGCTGCGACGACGCGTCGATCCGACGCATCTCGGCCTGCGTCTCGCGGCCACGCAAGCGCTGCGTGTGGTGATGCCCTACCTGGTGTCGTGGGTGATCATCGTCGGCTGCGTCGCCTTGCTGACCCACGCCATCGCGTCGACGCCTGCGCGCGAGGCGATCGCGGTCGGTGGTGCCTACGCCGTCGGGACGCTGGCCGGGTTCGTGGTGTTGCTCGCACCGGGCGGGATCGGCGTGCGTGAATCGGCCTTCGTGCTGCTGTCCCTGCCCTTCATCGAGGCCCGCGACGCGATTGCGGTCGCCGCCGCGCTACGGATCTGGACCACCGCCGGCGACGTCGCGGCAGGACTGCTGGGCCAGGTGCTCGCGGCGCGACTCGTCGACCAGACGGGCGGCACGCCGGCATGACGAGCAGCGATACACACCGACCGCTTCGCGTCCTCTTCGTCACCACCAGCTTTCCACGCCACGCCGACGACTTCCCCGGCAGCTTCGTGTTCCGGATCGCGAAGTACCTGGTGCGCGCAGGCGTCGCCGTCACCGCGCTCGCGCCCCACGCCGCCGGCTGCGCGCGGGACGAGGAGATGGAGGGCGTGCGAGTCCGTCGGGTGCCCTACTTCTGGCCGACGTCACGACAGCGGCTCTTCTACGACGGCGGCGGCACGCTCGCCAATCTCCGCAACTCTTGGCTCGCGCGCGCCCAGGTGCCGAGCTATGCCGTCACCGGGCTGGCCGCGGTCCGTCACCATCTCGCCACCCACGACGTCGTCCACTGCCACTGGCTGCCGACCGCGATGCTCGCGCTCGCGGCGCGTACCCTCTCCCGCCACCGACCACCCATCGTGTTCACCAACTGGGGCTCGGACACTCGGCTGCTACCCCAGCCGTTGGTGCGCGCGGTGCTGCGACGGGTCGAGGGCTGCGTCTCCACCGCGGCGGAGACCGACCGACACCTGGTCGCTGCCGGTCGCACCGAGTTCCGGCAGGTGATGGCGCCGGTCGACGAGGACCGGTTCGCGCCCGGCGCGGTGGCCGACGATCTCCGTGACGAGCTCGGGATCGCCGCGGAGCGCTCGGTGGTCGCCTTCGTCGGCCGCCTCGACGCGTTCAAGGACCCGGTGACCTTCCTCGAGGCGGTGCCACGATTCGGCAGCGATGCCGTCGGCGTGTTGATCGGCGACGGCGATCTGCGCCCGCAGTGCGAGCGCACCCACGCGCGCCTCGCGCTCGGGCCACGCGCTCTTATCCTCGGCGCGCGCAACGACCCCGAGCGCCTGCTCGCCATCGCGCGGGTGTTCGTCCATATCAGCCCGGTCGAGAACACCTGGGCGAACTCGATCGCCGAGGCCATGGTGATGGGCGTGCCGGTGGTGATGACCGACGTCGGCGCGACGCGCGAGCTGTTCACCTCGGAGCGCGACTGCCTGCTGGTGCCACCGCGCGACCCTGAAGCGCTGGCGGCGGCAGTACGAAGGATCCTCGACGACCCCGCGCTCGCGCGACGGCTCGTCGACGGCGCCCGCGACCTCCTGCGCCGCACCGGCAAGGATGCCGCCACCGCCACCGAGCGCCTCGTGGCGTACTACCGCGAGGTGCTGTCGCGGGGCGCGTAAGCGCACTATCCGGATGAAGCGCGGCGCGGCGAGTTACCTGCGGCCGTCGTGCCCCCCGGGTTCCGCTGCACTCCACCCGGGCGACGTGGGCGTTGCCGGCTGCACCCGCGCCGGAGTGCCCCACGCGCGAGACCCGTCCGGGATGTCGCTGCGCACCAGCGAGTTTGCGCCGATGACCGCCCGCGAGCCGATCGTCACCCCCATCGAGATCACGGCTTGCGGACCGACATACACACCGTCACCGAGCCGTGTCGGCGCCTTGCGCGCAGGCTTCGCGCCGAGGCTCGTGTAGCGCTCGATGGTGTCGTGGCTGTAGATCTGCGCACCGGCGGAGATGCAGCACCAGTCGCCGAGCACCAGCCCGCCGCTACCGTCGAGGATCACGTTCGGTCCGATCCAGCAGTCGCGCCCGACCTTCACGTCGCCGATCACCACCACGCTGTCGTAACAGGACGTGCCCTCGCCGAAGCCGTAGTCCGAGGCGATCTGCCACCGGTCGTTGATGAGGTCTCCCAACGGGAGGCGCCGATTCCATTCTCGCCGCATGCGCGCGGAGAGCTCGGAGGCGAGGAGCCTGAGGTCGCCGAGCAGGGTGTCGGCGCGTTGCTCCGATGGACGCTTACGGGGCATGGAAGACAGGTCCGCCCGATGCACCGAGGAAGGTCGATGCGTCCACGCGCCGCGCCGCGTCAGCCATTGGACCGAAAGATGCCCGGCATCTCGGGGAACTTCTCGAGGTTGTCCCGAATCCAGCGCGCGGTGCGGTCGATCCCCTCCTCGAGATCGACCTTGGCCTCGAACCCGAGCAGCTCCCGCGCCTTGTCGACGCTCGGCACCCGGAGCTCGATGTCCGCGGACAATGCAGGCCGGAACACGATCCGGGACCGCGAGCCGACCACCCGGCACACCGTCTGCGCGAGCCCGTAGATGGTGGTCACCGCGCGCGCATTGCCGATGTTGAACGACTCCCCGACCGCGCGTGGCTCGGTCAACGCTCGCCACAGCGCCTCCACCATGTCATCGACGTAGCACCAGGCGCGGATTTGCGTGCCGTCGCCGAACACCAGCACGTCCTCGTCGCGCAATGCCTTGCGCACCATGATGGTCACCGCACCCTCGCCGAGCTGACCCGGGCCGTAGACGTTGAACGGTCGCACGGTCACCGTCGGCAACCCGTGCTGACGATGGTAGGCGGCCGACAGGTGCTCGCCGGCGAGCTTGCTGACGGCGTAGGTCCACCGCGCCTCTCCGACCGCCCCGACCACCGCGCTCACCCGCTCGTCCACCTGCCAGGCGCGCGAGCCGAAGACCTCCGAGGTCGAGAACTCGAGGAAGCGCTCCAACCCGTCGCAGGTCATGGCGGCTTCCAGCGCGTTGGCGGTGCCGATGAGGTTGACGGTGAGCGTACGAACGGGGTCGCGCAACGTGGTGTCGATGCCCGCAATCGCCGCCGCGTGCACGAAGAGGTCGGCGCCGGCACAGGCGCGCTTCAGCGCCTCGGCGTCGAGCACGTCGCCCTCGATGAGCTTCAGATTCGGGTGATCGCGAAACGGCGCCGACGCGAGCGTGTTGCGGTCGAGGTTGTCGAAGATGGTGACGCGATTGCGCTCGACAAGCAGGCCGGCGAGGGTGGAGCCGATGAATCCGGCACCGCCGGTGATGAAGACGTGCTTGTCGGTGATCATCGGGTGGAACTCCCCACTGTGGCGGGCGCCGTGGCGTCCTGAGATTGCGGCGAAAGTGATCCGCCCGGGCCTTCGCGCAGACCAGCCCGACCCTCGGCGAGCATTCGCTCGAGGATCGCGAGCTCGGGGCCTCTGAACCCGGTGCGTTCGACGGGCCCACGGGCCTGCGCGATCGCTCGCTCCATGCCGTCCCAATCCTTCAGCTCCATCATCAGCACCGCCTTCTCGAATGGGTACTGCGCATTGTCTGGAGCGAGGGCGATGGACCGGTCGAGATAGCGGATTCCATCATCGAGGTGCCCGCCATGTACCAGAATGCGGGCGAGGCTCAGCGCCAGCATCGCCCGAGACTCGAAGTAGATCGAGTCGTTGTCGACACCACGCTCGAACAGCGGAATGAGCACGGGCAGAAGTCGTTCACAGTGCGCGACCTTCCGAGCCGAGCAATCCTGCACGTCCGCCGCAGCTTCCGCCAGATTCAGCCCGTTCGGCGCCGTGTCGATGCGGCGCTCGAGCTCGCGGTCGATGGCGGCTGCCAACCGCCGAAGCTCACGCGGGTCGGAATCCAGCGGTGCCTCGAACACCGATGGGCCGTCATCCGCGGCATCTCCCGGCGCGACGTCGTCCAGCCGCTCCTCCACGATGCGGCGCATCTGGAAGAGCGGCAGGGGATCGCGGGGGTCCAAGACGCCCGCGCGCTGCCAGTGATGGTAGACGAGCGCGGAATCCGCGTGCTGTCGGGCCAGCTCGACTGCCAGTGAGCCGTGGTACCGCGAGGACTCTGGATGGTTCCGAACCCCGGCCTGGAGAAGGCTCAGGCTGGACGACCACGTCGTCGCGCGAACATGTGTGCTCGCGGCGAGAACGCCCAAGCCGAGCGCAACCAGCACCGGCCGCATGAAGGACAGGCCCCCGAGCCGAACCAATAACTCCCGCAGATAGTGGACGCCGGCGAGGACGAAGCCGAGGCTCGGCAGATAGTTGCGGTGCTCGAACACGAGCTCGAGCCCGAGCACCGTCGACTCCACGGCGTGCCCCACCACGAACCAGAGGACCGCGAAGGCCCACACCGCCCGTCGTCGGACGCCCCACCACCCGGCGACGCCGATGGTCAGCGCCCACCCCACCACGCTCACGACCGTGGTCCAAGGCGTTAACCAGCCGCGGCTCACGACCACGTCGTCGTGAAAGATCCCCATCTGGGTGATGTCGGGGACGAGAATCATCCTGACATAGAGCCAGAGGACGCGAGCCTCGGTCAGCAATCGTTCGCCCAGATCGAAATCGCGCAGCCGGTAGGCGCCACCGAGGTAGTCCCACATGGCGACGACACCACCGATGGCAATGACGGCGGGAGCGAGCCCGAAGACGATCCAGAACCGCCCGAGCCAACGCCGCGCGGTGCCGTCCAAGCGGCCCCGGTCGAGAAAGAACGCCTCGATGAGCAGAGCGAAGAACGGCAACAGCACGGCGTTCTGCTTGCAGAGATAGCCGAGCACCACGCCGCCTCCGAGCCCAGAGGTCATCCAGAGCAAGCCTCGAAGCGTCGATGTCTCCAGCCGAGAGCGCCCGTGCAAGTACGCGAGCAGCCCGAGTAGCACGAGCGTCGCAGCCATGCTGGTCATCCTCTGGACGACATACAACGTCGCAGTGAGCTGAATCGGGTGCAATGCCCAGACCATGGCCACACCCGCGGCGATCAGCACCGCATCGACCTGTGGCCGGAATCCGTCGTTGAGCTTGGTACGAGAACGCGAGCGTACGACGACCGCAACCAGCGCGTAGACCAGCACCGCGTTGGCGGCGTGGATCATCACGTTGGTCAGCTTGAACCAGAACGGGTCGAATCCACCCGCGAAGTAGTGGTTCAACGCGAAGCTCAGGCGCGGGATACCGCGACGCGGGTAAGAGACACCGGCGGAGTAGGCCGCGTCGCGGAGCTGATCCCAGCCGAGCTCGGTGGTCGCGAGCAACGGCTGGCGCAGGAAGTTCGGGTAGTCGTCGAAGAGGAAGGGGCCGCTCAGACCGGTCCAGTACACGGCGACCGTCAGCACGACGAGCAGGGCGGCAACCGCCGCGTGCCGCCACCATCTGGTCGTGGCGGGCGAGAAAGTTCCCTCGACTGGCCTGGCCCCCACCGATGCACCCGAGCCACCCATCAGTCCGTCACCTGTTTCCGTGCACCAAGCATTGCCTCGAGCTCGCTGATCATCCTCGCCCGCGACACCGCCCACCTACTATCGCCATCGAGTCGCTTCAAGGCATCTCGGGCTTCCGCCCGCCGGTCGAGCGACAGCGCGAGTCGCGCCCATTCGTAGATGCGCTTCGGATTCCTCGGCTCGGCAGCGACCGCGGCCCGCGCGAGCTCCATGGCCTTATCGGGCTGTCCACGCCAACTCTGAACCAGCGCCCCCAACATCGACAGTGAAGCCCGGCTGCTGGCAGCCATCCTGGGGTTGGCGAGCGCGATCTCGGTCCACGTCATCATTCTCGGCACGAGGTCGACGCATGCCTCCACGCCCTGCTCGGCACAGGTCACCAAACGCCCGATGGCTGCAATCGACTCCCCGACCACGGGCTCGGTGCGGAGGCGAAGCCGAATCTCACCGTCAATCACCTTACCCACGGCGCCGAGCCAACTCGCATCGAGCACGAGAGGCATCTCGAGCCATGCATCGCCACCCGGGTTGTTCACTGCCCCCGGTTGGGTCGGGATGGTCCGCAAGCCCAACTCGAGGGTCCGGGCGAGCTTTGCCATCTCGATCAGGGTCAGAATGCGTCCACGATTCAGAGCGGACGCCGCGCCCAAGGCCGCCCAAGCCTCTCGCGGGTCGCCGCCACGAGCGACCAGATACCCTGCCCACGTCTGGGCGGCCCGAAACGAGCGCGGATGATTCTGGTACTCGGCCTCGGCGAGACGTCTGGGCTCTCCCCATATCCAGGCCCTGGCGCCCGTTGCGACCGCCAAGGCCAACACCACTGCGGCCGCCGACACGCTCCACAGCCGCCTCGACGCGACGTGGGTACGCAGCCCAAGCGCGCCGTAGTGCACCAGCGCGTAGACGACACCCAGCGCGGGGAGGTAGTTGCGATGCTCGAACACGAGCTCGAGGCCGAGGAAACTGGACTCCACCGCGTGCCCGGTCAAGAACCAGAGCACCGCGAACGCCCACACCTGGCGACGACGAATGCCCCACCAGGCAGCGGCCACGGCAATCCCGAGCCACGCGAGGACGCTCGGGACCGTGGTCCACGGCGTCCACCATCCGCGACTCACCTCGAAGTCGTCGTGATAGATACCCATGGCGGAGATGTCGGGCACCACCAGGAGCGACACGTAGAACCAAAGCGCACGTGCCTGTGTCAGCAACCGCTCCCAGACGGTGAAGTCCCTGAACTGGTATGCACCGCCGAGGTAGTCCCATTTCCACACCAGCACGATCGCCCCGATCACCGCGGGGACCAGGGCAAAGATCACCCAGAACCCAGCCAATCGTCGCCTCACATCCCCCGGCAGCCCGTCACGAGCGAAGAAGAAGAGCTCCAGCAGCAAGGCAAGGAACGGCAACAGGACGGCGTTCTGCTTGCAGAGGTAGCCGAGCGAGGTTCCACCGGCGATTCCGACGACCATCAGTGTCAGCCCGCCCCCTCGCCCGGCGCCGAGTCGAGCCCGACCGATGGCGAACAGGATCAACCCTACGAGCATGAACGTCGCACTGAGGCTGGCCATCCTCTGAACGACGTACAGCACCGCCGTCAGCTGCAACGGATGGAGAGCCCAGACGAGCGCCACCATCGTGGCCAGCCAGAGGCAGTGCCTGCGGACCGGCCCGTCCCCCCCTCGCGCCATCGTCAGCCGAAATGCGAGGAAGTAGACCAGCGCGCCATTCGCGCAGTGGATCAGGATGTTGTTGAGCTTGAACGAGTAGGGGTCGAATCCACCCACGAGATAGTGGTCGAGAGCGAACGAGAGCCTGGCCAGTCCGCGTCGTGGGAACGGCTCGGAGGCGGAGAAGAAGGCGTCGAGGAGGTTGGTCATCGAGACCGAGCGCATCGCAAGCGCCGGCTCGTTGACGATTACCGCGTAGTCATCGAGAAGGAACGGACCGTCGGCACCGATCAAGTAGACGACGAGCGGGGCGAGGCAGACCAGAAGAGGCGGAAACAGAGCAACGAATCCGCGATGCATTGGGGCGAGTGGACCTCGGATTGTCGCGGTCGTAGCCCTCTAACAGGCTGTTGAAGAACTCGGTTCTTCGGCAGCCTGCGCCCGGCACATGGACGTGCCGGCTTACAACAAGCACGTAAGTGCTTGTTGTAAGGAGCAAGCCGGAGACCGCGTCTTCGGCGCAGCGAGTTGAAAACGTGCAGGATGGACTTTTTCAACAACCTGCTAACGGACTCAGGGGGGGCCATTGCTGGCCCCCCCTGAGTCCTCACGCCGTTTCGGCGCAGGACTTACTGCTTACTGCTTCGGCTGGTACTTCGAGGCGACGCCGTTGCCGCTGATCACCCAGGTCATGCCACCGGCGCCGCAGGTGCCGGTGTACTTCACGGTGCTACCGCCGTTGATGGCGCTGCCGATGGTCTTGTAGGTGATGGTCACGGTACCGACGGTCGCGCTGCTTCCCGCGGCGAGCACGGACCGGACGTAGGTGCCGGTGTACGACTGCGACTGTGCCAGCTCGAACGCGGCGTTCGTCTGAGCGGCGGCCAGCGAGGCCGAGCTGCACGCGATGCCGAGCGCAGTGCGGTGCGGGTTGGAGACGTTCGGGCCCTCCTGCACCTTCGCCTTGATGGTGTAGTCCTGGTAGGCCGGGATGGCCACGGCGGCGAGGATGCCGATGATCGCGACGACGATCATGAGCTCGATGAGCGTGAAACCCTTCTGGACGTTCTTCATCAGATGTCTCCTGGACGACTCTTGTTACTGTCTTCGACGTATCTCGTCAGTCGCTCTCGCCCCTCGGCGCTCCGGCCCTTTTGGCCGTGGCCCGCGTGACGCGAGTCTGGCGCGGAATATCTAGCAACCGGCGTGCCAACAACAGTGTGTGACCGGCGTCGCGCGCCGAATGTGGTGCCGGTCACGATCCGGACTTTGGCGCGAAGGGCATTCCTGACACAGTCGCTGCAGCACTGCAAGGGTTGCGCAAGATCTGCTGAAAATCAGCAGGTCGGGCGACGACGTGGCCTTGGGTCGTGGTGGAGGCACCGTGCCGGAGCATGCCGGGCGGGCGGCCACGGGGGGCCGCCCCTACACGTTCCATCAGTCGTCCACCAAGACCCGGTGTTGGCTGCTAGTCCAGCCCCAGCTTCTGCATTCGATAGCGCAGCGCCCCGAAGCTGATGCCGAGCACCTTGGCGGCCGCGGTCTTGTTCCAGCGGACCTGCTCCAGGGCGCGCACGATGCGCTCCTTCTCCACCGTCTCGAGCATGGCGTCGAGGTCGGCGGCGGACGGTGGCTGGCCCGCAGCGGTGGTGACCGGTGCGGGTGGCTCCGGGGCGGTGGACGTCGGGGACGCGGTCGCCCCTCGGGTCTCCGGCAGGGCCAGGTCGGCGACACCGATGGCGGTGCCGTCGCACAGCGTCATCGCGCGCTCGAGGATGTTCTCGAGCTCGCGGACGTTACCTGGAAAGCGGTACGCCTCGAGCGCGGTGGTGGCGTCCCGGGTGAGATGCACCGGGGGAATGCCGACTTGCTGCGCCAGCCGCTCGAGGACATGGCCGGCGAGCTGGACGACGTCGCCGGGTCGCTCGCGCAGCGGCGGGACGTGCAGGTTGATGACGTTCAACCGGTAGTAGAGGTCCTGTCGGAAACGCTCGTCGCGGACGAGGCGGTCGAGGTCGCGGTGGCTCGCGCTCAGGATTCGCACGTCGACGGCGACCTCGCGCTCCGCGCCGACGGGGCGCACCGCCTTCTCCTGAATCGCGCGCAGGAGCTTGACCTGCATGTGCAGCGGCAGCTCCGCGACCTCGTCGAGGAACAAGGTTCCGCCGTCGGCGGCCTGGAACAGGCCGCGCTTGTCGGCGACCGCCCCGGTGAAGCTCCCCTTGCGGTGACCGAAGAGCTCGCTCTCCATCAGCTCCTCGGGGATCGCACCGCAGTTGACCGGCACGAACGGCGCATCCGCCCGTGGCCCCTGGTCGTGGATCATCCGCGCCACCAGCTCCTTGCCGGTCCCGGACTCGCCGCTCACGAACACCGGGGCCTGGCTGCGGGCCAGCTTCATGATGGTGGCGCGCACCTCGCGCATGGCAGCGGAATCGCCGACCAGCTCCCGCCCGGTGCCGGTCTTGCGTTGGCCGAGACGCAGCGCGGTGGTGACCAGGTTGCGCAGCACCTGGAGGTCGACCGGCTTGGAGACGAAGTCGAAGGCGCCGGCCTTCAGGGCCTCGATGGCGGAATCCATGCTGCCGTGGGCGGTGATCATTGCCACCGGGGTGGTCGGGTGATGCTGGTGCATGTGGCGGACCAGGTCGATGCCGTTGCCGTCCGGCAGCCGCATGTCGGTCAGACACAGATCGAACGTGCGCCCCCGGCTCGCCGCCCGTGCCTCGGCGAGCGTCGCCACCGCCTCCACCGCCACCCCCATGCGCTCGAGGGTGATTCCGATCAGCTCCCGGATGTCGGCCTCGTCGTCGCAGACCAGCGCCGTCGGCTCGCTCATGCCGCCACTGCCCCCTGGCGTCGCGGGTCGACGAACACGATGCGGAAGGTGCAACCGCGCTCGGTCGGAAGGTGGAACAGCGACGCCTGGTTGCCCTCGCACATCTCGCGCGCGATGAACAACCCGAGCCCCGTGCCGTCGGCCCGCGTGGTGAAGAATGGCTCGAAGATCTGCTCCGCCGCCTCCGGCGGCAGGCCGGGCCCGTCGTCCTCGACCTCGAGGAAGGGGCGCCGGGTGTCGGCGGTGATGCCGCCACGAAGCACGATCCGACACTGCTCGCCACCGTGGCGCAGCGCGTTCTCACAGAGATTCCACAGCACCTGGCGAAGCTGGCTCGGGTCGACCCGCACGCGGAGATCCGGCGGCTCCAGCTCGACGACGAGCTGCTCGGCCTGCGCCTTGGTGCCGGAGACGAACTCCGAGACGAACGTGGACACCCACGGCGCGAGATCCAGCATCTCCGGGGTCGCCGCCTTGCCGCGCCCGAGCTGCAAGACATTCTCGACGATGCCGTTCATGCGCTCGGCGTTGTCGCGAATGATGTGGATCAGACGACGGTCTGCCTTGTCCAGGTGCTCGGACTCGGCGAGCAGCTGGTTGGCGTGACTCACCGCGGCCAGCGGGTTGCGAATCTCGTGGGCGATGCTGGCGGCGAGGCGACCGAGCGAGGCGAGCTTGAGCTGGTGCGCGCGCTGGGTCATCGCCGCCACGTCCTCGAGGAACACCACCACCCCGTCGTCGGCGTCGGGGCCGATGGCGGCGAACGAGGCCTGCACGCGGATGTGGCCGCCGTCGGGCTGGTGGATGTAGGTCGCGTGCTCGGGGTCCGCCCGCCACCGGTGGAGCAGACCGACGACGCCAGGGGCCACGCCGTCGAGGTGTGCGCCGACCGGCTGGCTGGCGAGCCCGAGGAGGCGTTGTGCCGACTTGTTCATGACCCGGATGCGTTGCTCACCGTCGATGGCGAGGATCCCCGACTGCATGCGCTGGATGATGTGGTCGTTGAGCTGGGCGAGGTTCGCCAGATCCACCTCGCGTCTGGCCGCCAGCGCCTCGCTGGCCCGAATCCGGCGCGCCGAGAGATGCGCGAGATAAGCGGTGGCGAAGAACGCCGCGCCGAGCATGCCCGCGTGCGGATAATTGAGCGCCGGGAACGGGTCGTACAACCACACCGCGAGCTGCTGGGCGAGCACGGCCATCGAGGCGATCGCCGCGAACAGGATGGCGATGCGGCCGTCGGTGAGGATGCTGCCGCCCGCGATCGCCACCACCAGCAGCATCCCGAAGCCGCTGGCGACGCCGCCGCTCGCGTGCATCATCGTGGTGATGGCGACGATGTCGGCCACCACCTGCACGAACACCTGGAACCCGAAGGCCGGCCACCGCCAGTAGCTCGCCGTCGCACTCAGCAGGGCGAACAGCCAGTAGCCGATGGTGGCGACGCGAAACAGCTCGACGTCGAACTCGCCGCGGGGCGCGGGATCGAGCCGCCACACCACCAGCGCCACCAGCAAGGTGGCCAGCACCACGCGGTAGGCATTGAAGTAGCCGAGCGGCGTCCACGCCGGGCCGGCCCGCGCCGCGGAATCGAGCTCGACCTCGGTGAGAGCAGTGGCGGCCATGTCGACCCGTTACTCTAGCAGTCCTCGACGGCACACGCGGGGGCCGGTCGGCGCCGGCGGCCATCGGGCCGCACGTCGGGTCGGGCGGTCCCCGGTTGCACCGCAACAATATGCTATGCTCCTCGGTCGCGCCGGCCGGCGGCACCGCCGTGGACGCAGCGCGAGCCGTATCGAGCCCGAGGTCCGCAACCGAGAGAGCCCGGATGAATCTGCACGAGTACCAGTCGAAGGGGTTGCTCGCCGAGTACGGTGTGCCGGTGCCCCGCGGAGAGGCAGCGCGCACCCCCGACGAGGCACGCGCCAAGGCCGCGAGCCTCGGCGGTGACGCATGGATGGTCAAGGCCCAGGTGCACGCCGGCGGTCGCGGCAAGGCCGGCGGCGTGAAGAAGGCCGGGAGCCTCGACGACGTGGCGAAGCTCGCCGGCGAGATGCTCGGCCGCCGTCTGGTCACCAAGCAGACCACCGCCGAGGGGCAGCCGATCAACGAGGTGCTGGTCGAGACCACCACCTCGATCGGTCGCGAGCTGTATCTGAGCTTGCTCGTCGACCGCGCGCGGCGTCAGGTCGCGATCATGGCCTCGGCCGCCGGTGGCATGGACATCGAGGAGGTCGCGGCCACCGAGCCGGAGAAGATCGTCACCGAGTTCGTGGACCCCGCGGCGGGCCTTCAGCCGTATCAGTGCCGGCGCATCGGCTTCGCGCTCGGCCTCGACGGCGCACAGCGCAAGTCGATGGCCCAGATTCTCACGGCGCTCTACCGGCTGTTCTGCGAGCGCGACCTGTCGATGCTCGAGCTCAACCCGCTGGTGGTGACCGGTGACGGCGCGCTGCTCGCGCTCGACGCCAAGGTCAACCTCGACGACAACGCGCTCTATCGCCATCCGGAGCTCGAGAAGCTCGCCGACCACTCGCAAGAGGACGAGAAGGAGGTCAAGGCGAAGCAGTTCGACCTCAACTACGTCACCCTCGACGGCAACATCGCCTGCATGGTGAACGGCGCCGGCCTCGCGATGGGCACGATGGACATCATCAAGCTCCACGGCGGGGAGCCGGCGAACTTCCTCGACGTCGGCGGCGGGACCGATGCGACCAAGGTCGCCGAGGCGTTCAAGCTGATCGTCTCCGATGCCAAGGTGCAGGCCATCCTGGTCAACATCTTCGGCGGCATCGTGCGCTGCGACCTGATCGCCGAGGGCATCATCAAGGCGGTGCAGGAAGTGGGTGTGACGGTGCCGGTGGTCGTCCGGCTGGAAGGCACCAACGTCGAGCGCGGGCGCGAGCTGCTCGCGGGAAGCGGGCTGGCGGTGATCGCGGCCGAGTCCCTCGAGGACGCGGCGCGCAAGGTCGTCGCGGCCGCCGCCGGTTGAACCAGGAGTCGGAAGCCAAATGAGCGTACTGGTCGACAAGAGCACCCGCGTCATCTGCCAGGGATTCACCGGCCGGCAGGGAACGTTCCACTCCGAGCAGGCGATCGCCTACGGCACCAACTTCGTCGGCGGGGTGACCCCCGGCAAGGGTGGTGAGCGTCATCTCGACCGCCCGGTCTTCGACACCGTGCACGACGCGGTGCGCGAGACCGGCGCCACCGCGAGCATGATCTACGTGCCCGCCGCCTTCGCGGCCGACGCCATCCTGGAAGCCGCGAGCGCGGGCATCGAGGTGGTCGCCTGCATCACCGAGGGCATTCCGGTGCTCGACATGCTGCGGGTCAAGGCGGCGTTGATGCGTTACCCCGAGACTCGCCTCATCGGCCCCAACTGCCCGGGAATCATCACCCCCGGTGGCTGCAAGATGGGCATCATGCCCGGGCACATTCACAAACCCGGCGTGATCGGCATCGTGTCGCGCTCCGGCACCCTGACCTACGAGGCGGTCCACCAGACCACCGGCAACGGGCTCGGCCAGAGCACGTGCATCGGAATCGGCGGTGACCCCATCAACGGCATGAACTTCGTCGACTGCCTGCGCCTGTTCCAGGACGACCCGGGCACCGAGGGCATCGTGATGGTGGGCGAGATCGGCGGCAACGCCGAGGAGGACGGCGCCAGGTTCATCGCCGAGCACGTCTCCAAGCCGGTCGTCGCCTACATCGCTGGCGTCACCGCGCCGCCCGGACGGCGCATGGGCCACGCGGGCGCCATCATCGCCGGCGGCAAGGGCACGGCGGACGCGAAGTTCGAGGCGCTGGAGGCGGCGGGGGTGAAGACCGTGCGCTCACCGGCCCAGATCGGCACCGCGATGCGCGAGGCCCTCGGGCGCTGAGTGCGTCGGCTGACATCTTTCGCCCAACGAGGCGTCGAGGACGATGAAAAAGGTCGAGGCGATCATCAAGCCGTTCAAGCTCGACGACGTGCGCGAGGCGTTGTCGGAGATCGGGATCACCGGCATGACGGCCACCGAGGTCAAGGGTTTCGGCCGCCAGAAGGGCCACACCGAGCTCTATCGCGGCGCGGAGTACGTGGTCGACTTCCTGCCGAAGGTCAAGATCGAGGTGGTGGTGCCGGACGACCAGGCCGAGCGCTGTATCGAGGCGATCACCACCGCGGCGCGCACCGGCAAGATCGGTGACGGCAAGATCTTCGTCACCGCGGTGGAGAAGGTCGTGCGCATCCGCACCGGCGAGGTCGACGAGGCGGCAATCTGACCGACCGGGGCTGGCTCCACCGCGCAAGCGGAGGGGCCTGTCCCCTCGCGGGTGACATGGAGTCACCGCACGCGGACGGGAGCTCCGGATCACCCCCCTCGACCGGGTCGGAGAATGGCTTCGCTCCAACCCGGGGTGGCGCTCCGCTCCACCCGGGCTACCTGGCGGCGGGGTGATCCGGGTAGTTCATGGCCAGCACGCGCCTGGCGTCGGCCGCGAGCGCCGGCATGTCCAGCTTCTCGTAGACCTCGACCATGAGCCCGAGGGCATCGGGCACCGCGGTCGTCCCCTGATAGCTCTCGACCACCGTCTTCGCCCGATTCACCGCCGCCACCAGCGCGCCTCGGCGCATGTAGTACTGGGCGACGTGGATCTCGTGCTTGGCGAGAGTGTCCTTCAAGAACAGCATGCGCTGGGCCGCGTCGGGCGCGTACTTGCTGTCGGGGAACTTGGACACCAACTCCTCGAAGTCGCGGAACGAGAGCAGCGCCGAGCCGGGGTCACGCTCCGAAGGGTCCTTCGGCAGGAACCGGTCGACCAGCGACCGCCCGCGGTTGAAGTTCGTCAGGCCCTTGATGTAGTAGGCGTAGTCGACGTTGGGATGCTGCGGGTGGAGCTTGATGAAGCGGTCCGCGGCGGCAATGGCCGACGCCGGCTCGTCGTAGCGGTAGTAGGCGTAGGCGACCTCGATCTGCGCCTGCTCGGCCAGGGGACCGAAGGGGTAACGTGACTCGAGCTTCTGGTAGTAGTCGATGGCGGTCTCGTACTCGCCGTTGTCGAGCTGCTCCTTCGCCGCCGCGTACAGCCGCTGAGCCGACCAGTTCTTGGTGATGTCCTCCTTCTCGCCCCAGCCGGAGCAGCCGGCGAGCAGAACCGACGCCGCCAGCAGGACCAGCCCGCGCAGCGTACGATCGAGGGCCACACGATGCGGCGCTCGCCGCGGCGTCGAGACGTGAGGAGTGAACGTGTCTGGCATGCGCGCAAGGGTAGCCGAAGGGGCGTCGCCGGGCCAGGCTCGCGGGAGCCGGCGATGACGATCACCGCGGGTCCGAGCAGCGGCGAGCCGATGGAGGCGGTGGTGCCGCTCGACCTCGCCGGTGAGCGTCTCGACCGCGCGCTGGGGCAGGTATTCCCGCAGTTCTCCCGCGGTCGGCTGCAGGTCTGGCTGCGTGACGGGCGCGCCCTGGTCGACGGCCGCGCCGGGCGACCGAGCGAGCGGGTGCGCGGTGGCGAGCGAATCGCGCTCAGCGGGGTCGACGCGCCGGGGGCGAGCCCCGAATGGGCCGCGGATCCGATCGCACTGCATATCGTCCATGCCGACACCGATGTGGTGGTGGTCGACAAGCCTGCCGGCCTGGTGACCCATCCGGGCGCTGGCAACCCCCGCGGCACGCTCGCGAACGCCCTCCTCCACCGCTTCCCCGAGCTGGCCGCCGTACCGCGTGCCGGGGTGGTGCACCGGCTCGACAAGGACACCTCGGGGCTACTGGTCGTCGCGCGCAGCCTTCCCGCGCATGCAGCGCTGGTGGCCGCCATCAAGGCGCGCGCGGTGCGGCGCGAGTACCTGGCGGTGGTCCACGGCAGGCCGCCGGCATCGGGCGTCGTCGACGCCCCCATCGGCCGCCACCCGACCCTTCGCACCCGCATGGCGGTGGTGGCGGCCGGCCGGGACGCCCGCACCCACTTCCGGGTGATCCGCGAGCTTCCGGGCCATGCGGTGCTCGCGCTCCGACTCGAGTCCGGGCGAACCCATCAGATCCGCGTGCACATGGCGCACCTCGGCCATCCCCTGGTCGGCGACCCGACCTACGCCGGGCGGAGCGCCCGGCGCGGCGCCACCCGCCTCGATCGCCAGGCGTTGCACGCGACCCGACTCGCCTTCGAGCACCCCGCGAGCGGCGAGGCGTTGGCTTTCGAGAGCCCGCCGAGCTCGGACATCGTGGCCTTGATCGACGACCTCGCCTGCGTCGAGGCGCGGGAGGACCGCCGGTGACCACCGACCGCGCCGTTCACCCGCCGCTCGACCTCGTCCGTCCGAGTTGGCCAGCGCCGGCCTGGGTCCGGGCCGTCGCCACGACTCGGGGCGGCGGGGTCAGCGTCGGCCCGTTCGCGAGCCTCAACCTCGGCGGGGCCGCTGGCGACGACCCGGCGTCGGTCGGCACGAACCGCGACCGGCTTCGCGCGGCGCTCGACCTCCCGGCCGAGCCGTGCTGGCTCGCGCAGGAGCACGGGACGACCGTCGTCGAGGCCGGCGACGACGCTCGCGGCGCACCTGCGGACGGCAGCGTCGCCCACGCGGCCGGCGTGGTCTGCGCGGTGCTCACCGCCGATTGCCTCCCGGTGCTGCTCGTCGACACCCGGAACCGCGCGGTGGCCGCGGTCCATGCCGGGTGGCGAGGCCTCGCCGCCGGTGTCCTCGAACGCGGGGTCGATGCCCTGGCCGGCCAGCCGACGGACGTCCTCGCCTGGATCGGGCCGGCCATCGGTCCGGCCGCCTACGAGGTCGGCGACGAGGTCCGCCACGCGTTCGTCTCCGATGATCCCCTCGCCACCGCCGCGTTCCGCCCCTCGCCGCGCGGGCGCTGGCTCGCCGACCTCCCGGCACTGGGTCGCGCGCGCCTCGCCCGCGCCGGCGTGACCAGCGTCCACGGCGGCGAGCATTGCACCCTTTCCGCCCCGGATCGGTTCTTCTCCTATCGCCGTGACGGGACCACCGGACGTATGGCGACCCTGATCTGGATCACCAGGTAGGCGAGCCGCTCGGCCTCTGGCGGAGTCCGGCCCGACGTCGACGCCAGGAACACCTGACGTCATATATTCTCTTTTTATTCAAGGCAATAGCGGCGTTTTCTCGAAACTGAATCCGAAAATCCGCCCGTGACCGAGCCCCGCACCCGCTTCCACCTCGCCCGACAAGAAGACCCCACAACCCATTGATCCGAAAAGACCGACCATCTCGAAACGACCTCAACACCGGGCGCACCATCGGCGCACACCGCATCTCGCCCCGACCGGGCGTCGCCGCGCCCTGGCGGGTTGATCGCGGGCCGGGCACCCACATCTATGTGGGCATTCGAAGACCTCTTCCGGGGACCGACCCATGCGGATGGACAAGCTGACCACCAAGTTCCAGATGGCCCTCGCCGACGCCCAGAGTCTCGCGGTCGGCCGCGACCACCAGTTCATCGAGCCGGTGCACGTGCTCGTCGCCCTACTCGACCAGCAAGGTGGCACCACGCGCTCGGTCCTCGCCCAGAGCGGCGCCAACGTCAACGCGCTGCGCTCCCAGCTCGGCGATGCGCTCGACCGCCTGCCCCGGGTCGGCGGCACTGGCGGCGACGTGCAGATCTCCAACGAGCTCGGCCGTCACCTGAACCTCTGCGACAAGCTCGCCCAGCAACGCAAGGACCAGTACATCTCGAGCGAGCTGTTCGTGCTCGCCTGCCTCGAGTCGGGCGGCAGCGCGAAGGACCTGCTCGAGCGCAACGGCGTCAACCGCCAGGCGGTGGAGCAGGCCATCGAGCGGCTGCGCGGTGGCGAGGCGGTGTCCGACCCGAACGCCGAGGAGGCACGGCAGGCACTCGAGAAGTACACCATCGACCTCACCGAGCGCGCCGAGCAGGGCAAGCTCGACCCGGTCATCGGGCGCGACGACGAGATTCGTCGCACCATCCAGGTCCTGCAGCGCCGGACCAAGAACAACCCGGTGCTGATCGGCGAGCCGGGGGTCGGCAAGACCGCGATCGTCGAGGGGCTGGCCCAGCGCATCGTCAACGGCGAGGTGCCCGAGGGGCTGAAGGGCAAGCGGCTGCTCTCGCTCGACATGGGCGCGCTCATCGCCGGCGCAAAGTATCGCGGCGAGTTCGAGGAGCGGATGAAGGCGGTGCTGAACGACCTGGCCAAGCAGCAGGGCCAGATCATC
>JACKNM010000021.1 GCA_024234875.1 Ectothiorhodospiraceae bacterium
TCGATCAGGGCGAGCTGCGTGTCGGAGCGCCCGGACAGGCGCAGGTAGCGCAGTGTCTCGTCGTCGATCGGGAACATGCCGCAGGTGGCACCGTACTCCGGTGCCATGTTGGCGATGGTGGCGCGGTCGGCGAGTGGCAGATGGCCGAGCCCGTCGCCGTAGAACTCGACGAACTTCCCGACCACCCCGCGCCTGCGCAGCATCTCCACCACCGTCAGCACCAGATCGGTGGCGGTCGCGCCCTCGGGAAGCCGCCCGGTCAGCTCGAATCCGACCACCTGGGGGATGAGCATGGTCACCGGCTGACCGAGCATCGCGGCCTCCGCCTCGATGCCGCCGACACCCCAGCCCAACACGCCGAGGCCGTTGATCATCGTGGTGTGTGAGTCGGTGCCGACCACGGTGTCGGGGTAGGCCAGCGTGCCGCCCTCGCCGTCGCGCGCGAACACCACGCGGGCGAGGTACTCGAGATTCACCTGGTGGACGATGCCGGTGTCGGGCGGTACCACCTTGAAGTTCTCGAACGCGCTCTGGCCCCATCGCAGGAACGCATAGCGCTCGCGGTTGCGCTCGAACTCGAGCCTCGCGTTGAGGGACTTCGCGTCCGGTCGTGCGAAGGCGTCGACCTGCACCGAGTGGTCGATCACCAACTCGACCGGCGACAGCGGATTGATCTTCCGCGGGTCTCCGCCGAGCGTGACCATCGCGTCGCGCATCGCCGCGAGATCCACCACCGCGGGCACGCCGGTGAAGTCCTGGAGGAGGACTCGTGCCGGGGTGAACGCGATCTCGATCGACGGCTCCGCCGTCGGATCCCAGGCGGCGAGGGCCTCGATGTCGGCGCGGCTCACGTCACCCGAGCCCTCGTGGCGGAGCAGATTCTCCAGCAGAACCTTGAGGGAGTAGGGCAGGCGGGCGAGGCCTCGCGCGTCGAGCACCGCGTCCAGCCGGTGAATGGTGTGGACCTTTCCGTCGACCTCGAGGGTCGAGCGTGCATCGTGCGACGTCATCGGCTGCATCCTCCTCGTCTCGTCGGCGTGGTTCCGGCCGCGCCGGCACCGCTACCGCCCGAATCTACAAGCATCGCCACCGCCGCGCCCCGCGCCGCCACCGGCGGCCTCGACTCGCTCGCGGCCAATGGATGCGTAGAATCGATGCTCGAGAGTCGAGCCATTCGAGGAGTGCATGTATGGACCTCGATCGGGTCCGCAGTCTGGTGACGGTCGCCCAGCACGGGGTGATCACCGAGGCGGCCAGCGCGTTGGGCCTCACGCAACCGGCGCTGTCGCGGCGAATCCAGCAACTCGAGGCGGAGTTCGGGGCGCCGTTGCTCGAGCGGAGTCGCAAGGGCGTCGTGCTCACCGAGGCCGGGCGCCTGGTCGAGCGCGAGGCGCGCGTGATGTTGGAGCGATACGCGCGGCTGAAGGAGCAGGTGCGGGCGCACCAACGCCTCGACGCGGGCGTGGTGCGCCTCGGTGGTGGAGCGACCGCGATCGAGTTCCTGATGCCGACCGCGATCGCGCGGTTCCAGGCGGCGCATCCCGGGATCCGCTTTCGGGTCAAGGAGGCCGGGAGTCGGGAGGTCGAGGGCGACGTCCTCGACGAGCGTCTGGACCTCGGCATCGTGACCCTGCCGACGCAGTCGAGCGGACTCGACGTCACGGTCCTGCGCGACGACCGCATCGTGCTCGTCGCCGCCCGCACACATCCGCTCGCCCGGCGCCGGCGGGTGGTGGTCGATGAGCTGGTCGGTCAGGACTTCATCGGCTTCGAGGCCGGCAGCGCGATCCGCCAGATCATCGACGCGACGCTGCGCGCGGTCGGGGTCGAGATGAACGTGGTGATGGAGCTGCGCTCGATTCCGGCGATGCTGCGGATGGTGGCGACCACCGGCATCCTCGCCTTCGTGAGCGAGCAGGCGGTGGCCGACGATGCCGCGGTCCGGGTGCTCCCGGTGCCGGAGTTGCGCATGCAGCGCACGCTCGCGCTGGTGTCGAAGCGCGGCGCGCCGCTGGCCCCGGCGGTGCGGGGATTCGTCGAGCTGCTGCTGCGACGGGGCGAGTGACATTGCGGGGACTGGCTCCGCCGGCAGGCGGTGCCTGTCCCCTCGCGCTGTGACCTGGGGAGGATTGGGACAGGCACGCGCTTCGCGCGAGCCAGTCCCCGGGGTGGGTCAGAAGTGGATGGCGCGGCCGTCCACTGCCAGCGCTGCCTCGTGCAGTGCCTCGGCCAGGGTCGGGTGGGCGTGCACGATGCGCGCGAGATCCTCGGCGCTGGCGCGGAAGGCCATCGCGGTGACCGCCTCGGCGACGAGCTCCGAGGCGTGGGCGCCGTAGATGTGGACGCCCAGGATCTCGTCGCTGGCGGCGTCGGCCAGGATCTTCACCATGCCCTCGGTGTCACCGGCACCCTGGGCGCGACCGCTGGCCATGAACGGGAAGGTTCCGACCCTGAACTCGCGTCCGGTCTCACGCAACGCATGCTCGGTCTGCCCGACCCACGCGATCTCGGGGTGGGTGTAGATCACCCACGGCACCAGCGCGTGGTCGATGTGGGCGGCCTGCCCGGCGATGAGCTCGGCCACCGCGACGCCCTCCTCGGACGCCTTGTGGGCGAGCATCGGTCCACGCACCACGTCACCGATCGCCCAGATCCCCGGCACGTTGGTGCGGCAGTGGTCGTCGACGATCACCCGCCCGCGATCGTCCAGCGCCACCCCGGCATTCTCGGGGGCGAGACCCTCGGTGTTGGCGCGTCGCCCGACCGCCACCACCAGGCGGTCGACCTCGACGACGTGGCTTCCGCTCGCGTCCTCGAAGCGGACCTCCACGCAGTTGGCGTTGACCTCGGTCCCGGTGACCTTCGCGCCGAGCCGAATCTCCAGGCCCTGCTTCTCGAACGACTTCCCCGCCTCGCGGGCGATCTGGCGGTCGACCGGCGGCAAGAGCTCCGGCATCGCCTCCAGGATCACCACCTCCGATCCGAGCCGACGCCACACGCTGCCGAGCTCGAGCCCGATGACCCCGGCCCCGATGACCCCGAGTCGTGCCGGCACGGCCGAGAACGACAGCGCGCCCGCGTTGTCGACGATGCGATCGCCGTCCACCGGCGCGACCGGAATCGCGACCGGTACCGAGCCGGTGGCGACGACCACGTGGCGGGCCTGGAGGCGCTCCGACGTGCCGTCGTGCGCGCGCACCTCGACGGTGTGGCCGTCGCCGCCCGCCGCGGCCTGGAGCACACCGTGTCCGGCGAAGGTGGCCACCTTGTTCTTGCGCAGGAGGCCGGCCACGCCGCGGGTGAGGTTCTGCACCACCTTGTCCTTGCGCGCCATCATCTTCGCGATGTCCACCTCGACGCTGCCGACGGTGATGCCGTGCGCGGCGAGGCCGTGCGCGAGGTCGTGCACGTGGTGCGAGGAGTCGAGCAGCGCCTTCGAAGGGATGCAGCCGACGTTCAGGCAGGTCCCACCCAGCGCCGGCTTGCCGTTCGGCGCGAGCCAGGCGTCGATGCATGCGGTCTGCAGGCCGAGCTGGGCGGCGCGAATCGCGCACACGTAGCCGCCGGGGCCGGCGCCGATGACGATGACGTCGAAGTTCTTCATGGTCTGGCCTTCATGGTCTGGCCGGCCGGGTCGCGGCGACCCGGTCGGGACGTCGCCGGGAATCGACCGGCGACGCGGCGGGGTGAGCGCACTGCGAGCGAGCCCGCGTCGAGCGTCCGGTCCGGGGCACCGGGCCCGGGCGCTCGAGCCCGGCGATCAGACGTCCAGCAACAGCCGCGCCGGATCCTCGATCGCCTCCTTGATGGTCACCAGGAACAGCACCGCCTCGCGGCCGTCGACGATGCGGTGGTCGTACGACAGTGCGAGATACATCATCGGCCGCACCACGATCTGGCCGTCGACCACCACCGGTCGCTCCTGGGTCTTGTGCATCCCGAGGATCGCGCTCTGCGGGGGGTTGAGGATCGGCGTCGACAGCAGCGAGCCGAACACGCCGCCGTTGGAGATGGTGAAGGTGCCACCCGACAGGTCGTCGAGACTCAGCGTGC
This sequence comes from Ectothiorhodospiraceae bacterium, assembly GCA_024234875.1. GTDB lineage: Bacteria > Pseudomonadota > Gammaproteobacteria > HK1 > HK1 > JACKNM01. The sequence continues at coordinate 4,054 of JACKNM010000021.1, forward strand.
CGTCGTTCGCCTTGCGACCGAACTCCGCGATCGACTTCTCGATCGCCGCGAAGCCGAGCGACTGCGCGTCGCGCAGGATTGGCACCACCAGACCCCGGGGCGAGCCGACGGCGATGCCGATGTCCTGGTAGTCGTGATGGACGATGGTGTCGCCCTCGATGTAGGCATTGACGGCCGGGAACCGATTCAGCGCCTGCACCGCCGCCTTCACGAAGAACGACATGAAGCCGAGCTTCACGCCGTGGGCCTTCTCGAACTGGTCGCGGTAGCGATTGCGCAACGCCATCACCGGCGCCATGTCCACCTCGTTGAAGGTGGTGAGGATGGCGGCGGTGTTCTGCGCCTGCTTCAGACGCTCGGCGATGCGCGAGCGCAGCCGGCTCATCGGCTCGCGGCGCTCGCCGCGCGCGCCGGCGGGTGCCGCGGTGGCCGGTGCGGCGCTCGGTCTCGGAGCCGGGGGCGCGGCCACCGGCGTCTCGGGCGCGGCGGACTGGCGGGCGAGGTGGTCGAGGACATCGCCCTTCGTGATGCGTCCGTCACGACCGGTGCCGGTGATCGCCGAGGGGTCGAGCGCGTGCTCGGCGACCAGCTTGCGCACCGCCGGGCTGAGCCGCGCCGCCTCTGTGGCCGGCTCGGGCTCGGGGGCGGACGGTGTCGCAGGCGTCGCCCCCGCGCTGGGGGTGGCGGCGGGTCTCGCCACGCCGGCGGTGGCCTCGGTGTCGATGCGCGCGAGCACCTCCTGGCTCACCACGCGGTCACCGGTCGCCTTGACGATCTCCGCCAGCACCCCGGCCGCCGGCGCCGGCACCTCGAGCACGACCTTGTCGGTCTCCAGCTCGATCAGGATCTCGTCCTGCGCGACCGCCTCACCGGGAGCCTTCTTCCAATCCAACAGGGTCGCATCCGGGACCGACTCGGCGAGCACCGGGACTTTGACGTCGACCAACACCACTACCTCTCCTCAATGCTTCGTCGTTCGCCGCGCCGCGCGCGGACGGATGAGCGCCTCGGGCGCCGAAGGTCTGCTCAGGCGCTACGACGCTTGCGAGCCTCGGCCTGGTCCAGCCCGAGCGCGGCCTCGACCAGCGCGCGCTGCTCCTCGAGGTGGACGTTGAGATAGCCCACCGCGGGCGAGGCGGAGTAGTCGCGGCCCGCGTAGGAGAGGGTGTGGCGCTTGTCGATGCAGCCCGCCAGATGCCGGCGCGAGAGCATGAAGAACCAGCTCCCCTGGTTGCGCGGCTCCTCCTGCGCCCAGACCACCTCGTTGGCGTTCGGGTAGCGCGCGAGCAACGCCTCGATCTCCTCGCGTGGGAACGGGTAGAGCTGCTCGACGCGCGCGATCGCCACCCGCTCGAGCTGGTGCTCACGGCGCTTCTCGAGCAGATCGAAGTAGACCTTGCCGGTGCACAGCACCAGACGGGTGACCGCCTGCGGATCGATGGGGTCGGCCTCGTCGATCACGAGCTGGAAGCCGCTGCGAGCGAGGTCGTCGCGCGTCGATACCGAGAGGCGGTGGCGGAGCAGGCTCTTCGGCGTCATCACCACCAACGGCTTGCGCACCGGGCGCAGCATCTGCCGGCGCAGCATGTGGAACATCTGCGCCGGGGTGCTCGGCACACAGACCTGGATGTTGTCCTCGGCGCAGAGCTGGAGGAAGCGCTCCAGGCGCGCCGACGAGTGCTCCGGGCCCTGGCCGTCGTAGCCGTGGGGCAGGAACATCACCAGGCCGCAGAACCGACCCCACTTCGCCTCCGACGAGCTCAGGAACTGGTCGATGACCACCTGGGCACCGTTGGCGAAATCCCCGAACTGCGCCTCCCAGATGACCAGGGCGTTGGGCTCGGCGGTGCTGTAGCCGTACTCGAAGGCGAGCACCGCCTCCTCCGACAGCAGGGAGTTGATGATCCGCACCCGAGGCTGGCCCTTGAACAGGTGCATCAGCGGGGTGTAGGTGCCGCGGCGCTTCTGGTTGTGGAGCACCGCATGACGGTGGAAGAAGGTCCCGCGCTGGCTGTCCTGGCCGGAGATGCGCACCGAGTAGCCGTCCTCGGCGAGGGTGGCGTAGGCGAGGCACTCGGCGAATCCCCAGTCCATCGGCCGCTCGCCGCGGGCCATCTCGCGGCGTGCGTCGACCACCCGCTGCACCGCGCGATGGAGCTCGAAGTCCTCCGGGTACTCGCAGAGCTTGAGCCCCAGGCGCTCGAAGCGGTCGGCGTCGATCGCGGTGTCGCACGGTGAGCGCCAGGTGCCGTCGAGGTAGGGCGACCAGTCGATCAGGGTGGTCGCCTCGTTGCTGCGCACCACCGGCCGCGACACCACCTCGTCGGCCTCCAGCGCCTCGAAGTAGCGCCCGCTGAGGGTCTCGTCGTCCCCCGGTGCGATGACGCCTTCCTCGATCAGCCGCTCGGCGTAGACGCGGCGCGGGCCCTTCTGCTCGCGGATGCGCGAGTACATGATCGGCTGCGTCGCGAACGGCTCGTCGGCCTCGTTGTGCCCCCAGCGGCGGAAGCAGACGAGATCGATCACCACGTCCTTCTTGAACTGCATCCGGAAGTCGAGCGCGAGCTGGGCGACGTAGACCACCGCCTCCGCGTCGTTGCCGTTGACGTGGAAGATCGGGGCCTGCACCAGCTTCGCCACGTCGGTGCAGTACAGCGTCGAGCGCGAGTCGCGGGGATCGCTGGTGGTGAAGCCGATCTGATTGTTGACCACCACGTGGACGGTGCCGCCGGTGCCGTAGCCGCGAGTCTCGGACAGATTCAGGGTCTCGGTGACCACGCCCTGCCCGGCGAACGCGGCATCACCGTGGACCAGGATCGGCACCACCTGGTTGCCTTCCTTGTCCCGACGCCGTTCCTGGCGCGCACGCACCGAGCCCTCCACCACCGGGTTGATGATCTCGAGGTGTGAGGGGTTGAACGCGAGCACGAGGTGGACCGGTCCGCCCGGGGTCTGCACGTCGGACGAGAATCCGAGGTGGTACTTGACGTCGCCCGAGCCCTTGCCGACGTCGATCTTGCCCTCGAACTCGCCGAACAGGACCCGCGGGTGCTTGCCGAGGATGTTCACCAGCACGTTCAGCCGGCCGCGGTGGGCCATGCCGATCACGATCTCCTTCACCCCCTCGCCACCGGCGCGCTGCACCAGCTCGTCGAGCAGCGGGATGAGGTTCTCGCCGCCTTCGAGCGAGAAGCGCTTCTGGCCGACGTACTTGCGGTGCAGATAGTCCTCGAGCTTTCGACCCGAGGTCACCCAGCGCAGGATGTCGCGCTTCTTGTCGGTGTCGAAGGCGGGGCGGCCGCGGCTGCGCTCGAGACGCTCCTGAACCCAGCGCTTCTGCTCGGTCGACGTGATGTGGGTGAGCTCGGTGCCGATGCTGCCGCAGTAGGTGTCGCGCAACAGGGTGAGGATGTCCCCGAGCGCGGCCTCGGTGTCGGTGAACAGCGAGCCGGTATTGAAGCGCCGCCCGAGATCGGCCTCCCCGAGGCCGTAGAAGTCGAGGTGGAGGTCCGGGACCCGCGGGTGCTCGTAGAGCTGGAGCGGGTCGACCGCCGCCTCACGGTGGCCACGGTAGCGGATGGCGCTGATGAGCTGCAGCACCTTGGCCTGCGCGTCGGCCATCTCCGGGAGATAGACGGCGCTACCGTCGGCTGCCGCGCGTGGGGCGACGGCCTCACCGAGATGGTCGAAGGTGGCCGCCCACTCGGCGGGCACGCTGGCGCGGTCTTCGAGGTAGCGGGTGTAGAGGTCTTCGAGGAACGCCGCGTTGGCGGCGTTGAGCGCGGAGCTGACCGACATTGGCGCTGGTCCTGCTTGGTCGGGTCCTGCGCGAGCGACCGGCCCGGCCTTCAGACTCCGCCACCGCTGGCGCACGTGCCAGCCGGCTCGCCGAGCCGAGTGGCCTGGCGGGCGGGGGAGAACCGGCCCTGGTCCGCGGGCGCAACGCGCAGTGTAGCCTATCCGGTGATGTCATGGGTACCAAAGGCCGCGGAGCTGTGCGATCATCTCGGGCTGCCCGGTGTCCCGGCTTGTAGAGTCGGCCGGGACCGGCGCCACTTGAGCGCCAGCGAGGGTGCGCGACCGACGTCGCCGAGACCCGCGGAGCGGGGGAGCCGTGTGAGCACCTGCCGCCCGGCGGCGCGACCGCTCCGCCGGCGCCCGCACACGGGGCGGGGTGGTCGGTGTCGACCGCCGTCCCGCGACGTCCCGCTCGGACGGGTCGTCGGGCGCGCCGGGTCCGGTGCCGTGGCACCGGCCCACGTCGCGATCGACCGCGTATCCGGACCCCGAACTCGACTCTGAAGGGAAACACGATGGCCGAACCAAAGACCGTCACGATCACCGACAACGCCACCGGCAAGAGCGTCGACTACACGATCCTCGAGGGGACGCACGGCGCGCCGGTGATCGACATGCAGCGGCTCGCCGCTGACTTCGGATACTTCTGCCACGATCCCGGATACACCACGACCTCGAGCTGCCGGAGCGCGATCACCTTCATCGACGGCAACAAGGGTGAGCTGCTGTACCGCGGATACCCGATCGAGCAGCTCGCGCAGGAGAGCAACTACCTCGAGGTCTGCTACCTGCTGCTCTACGGGAAGCTCCCGGACCAGACCGAGTGGGAGTCGTTCAACCGCGCGGTGCGTCAGCACACGATGGTGCACGAGGGCCTGCGCCGGTTCATGAACGGCTATCGCCACGACGCGCACCCGATGGGCATGCTGGTGGGCATCGTCGGCGCGCTGTCCACCTACTATCACGACTCGCTCGACATCCAGGACCCCGAGCATCGCGAGCTCTCGGCGCTGCGCATCATCGCCAAGATGCCCTCGATCGCGGCCGACTGCTACAAGTACTCGATCGGCCAGCCCTACATGTACCCGATCAACTCGCTCGGGTACGTGGAGAACTTCCTGCAGATGATGTTCGCGGTGCGGGCCGAGCCCTATGTGCCGAACCCGGTGGCGGTGCGCGCGCTCGAGCTGATGCTGATCCTCCACGCCGACCACGAGCAGAACGCGAGCACCTCCACCGTCCGCCTGGCGGGAAGCTCGGGTGCGAACCCGTTCGCCTGCATCGCGGCCGGCATCGCGACCCTGTGGGGGCCGGCGCACGGTGGGGCCAACGAGGCGGTCATCCGCATGCTCAACGAGATCGGCGACGCGCGGCACATCCGCAAGTTCGTCGACCGCGCCAAGGACAAGGACGACCCGTTCCGTCTGATGGGCTTCGGACACCGCGTCTACAAGAACTTCGACCCGCGCGCGAAGATCATCCGCCAGGCCTGCCACGATCTCCTCAACGATCTCGACTCGTCGCACTCCAACCAGCCACTGTTCGAGATCGCGCTCGAGCTCGAGCAGATCGCGCTCAAGGACGACTACTTCATCCAGCGCAAGCTCTACCCGAACGTCGACTTCTACAGCGGCATCATCCTCAGCGCGCTCGGTATCCCGCTCAGCATGTTCACCGTGCTGTTCGCGATGGCGCGCTCGGTGGGCTGGATCGCGCAGTGGATGGAGATGCTCGTCGACAAGGAGCAGCGCATCGGCCGTCCGCAGCAGCTCTACGTCGGTGCCGCACGGCGCGACTACGTGGCGATGGACGACCGCGGCTGACCCGGGACTCGAGGCGCGGGGTCGGCCGCCGAGACAGACTTTCTGACCATATCGGGAGACGACGATGAAAGCACCGGTTCGGGTCGCGGTCACTGGGGCCGCGGGGCAGATCGGGTACGCGTTGCTGTTTCGCATCGCATCGGGGGAGATGCTCGGCCCGGACCAGCCCGTCGTGCTGCAGCTGATGGAGATCACGCCGGCCCTGAAGGCGCTCGACGGCGTGGTGATGGAGCTCGCCGACTGTGCCTTCCCGCTGCTGGACTCGGTGGTGACCACCGACGACCCGAAGGTCGCGTTCCGTGACGCGAATTTCGCCTTGCTGGTGGGTGCGCGCCCACGGAGCAAGGGCATGGAGCGTGGCGACCTGCTGTCGGCGAACGGGCAGATCTTCGGGCCGCAGGGGCGGGCCATCAACGACGTCGCCGCGCGCGACGTGCGGGTTCTGGTGGTCGGCAACCCCGCCAACACCAATGCCCTGATCGCGCAGCGCAGCGCGCCGGATCTCGACCCCGGGCAGTTCACCGCGATGACCCGGCTCGACCACAACCGTGCCATCAGCCAGCTGGCCGAGAAGGTCGGCGCCAAGGTGCCGGACGTGAGCCGAGTCGCGATCTGGGGCAATCACTCCGCCACCCAGTACCCGGACATCAACCACGCTCGGGTGAGCGGCCGCGCTGCCACCGATCTGGTGGAGCAGGGCTGGGTACGCGACGCGTTCATCCCGCGGGTGCAGAAGCGTGGTGCCGAGATCATCGAGGCGCGCGGCGCCTCGAGCGCAGCCAGCGCCGCCAACGCGGCAATCGCGCACATGCGCGACTGGGTGCACGGAACGCCCGACGGCGACTGGGTGAGCATGGGCATCCCGAGTGACGGCAGCTACGGCATTCCCGAGGGCGTCATCTACTCGTATCCGGTGACCGTCCAGGGCGGCAAGTACTCGATCGTCCAGGATCTGCCGATCGACGCCTACAGCCGGCAGAAGATGGATGCGACGCTCGCCGAGCTCCAGGAGGAGCGCGACGCGGTGAAGGATCTCCTCTGATCGGGCACCTTCCGCGGCCACGCGCGGACTCGCGGTCCGCGCGTGGGTCAGAGGTGGGCGGCTGGCGCGGGCTGATGCGCGCGGGCGTGGTCGCCCTGGCCGTCGTCCTCACCGCCTGCGATTCCGGGCCGCGACTCCAGCCACTGGCGGGAGACGCGGTCGTGCTCGCCTTCGGTGACAGCCTCACCCACGGCACCGGCGCCACCCCCGAGGAGAGCTATCCGGCAGTTCTGTCGCGGCTGATTGGGCGTGAGGTGATCAACGCGGGGGTTCCCGGCGAGGTCACCGAGCGGGGGCTCGCCCGCCTGCCGGCGCTGCTCGACGAGATCGCTCCGGCATTGGTGGTGCTGTGCCATGGTGGCAACGACTTCCTGCGCCGCCTCGACCGCGGTGCGGCCGAGCGCAACCTCCGCGAGATGGTCCGACTCGCGCGCGAGCGCGGCGCCCAGGTCGTGTTGCTGGCGGTCCCGGCACCGAGCCTGATGCTGTCCGCGGCCGACCTGTATGGCCGCGTGGCGGAGGAGATGGCGATCCCACTCGAATCGGACATCGTCCCCGACCTGCTCGGCGACAACGGCTACAAGTCCGACGCCGTGCACCCCAACGCCGCCGGTTACGCGAGGCTCGCCAAGGCGGTCGCCGCCCTGCTCGAGGACCGCGGCGCGCTCTGACCCCCGCACCAGCACACATTCCCGCATTGCACCCCCGCCGCCCCTCGGCTACGCTTGCCGGCTTCCGGAGAGGTGACCGAGCGGTTGAAGGTGCACGCCTGGAAAGTGTGTGTACGTCAAAAGCGTACCGAGGGTTCGAATCCCTCCCTCTCCGCCAACAAACGAAAAGGCCCCGCTCGTCGGGGCCTTTTCGTTTGTCAGTGGGGGGGAGGCCGTGGTGAGAACCCTTGGGGTTCGACGAATCGGCAGGAGAGCCGATTCGGACGCGCGGAGCGCGCCCGTAGCCCTGTAGCCCGGGCGCAGCCCGGGGAACCGCCCTCACGCTCGAGGTGTCCATTCCCGGGTTCCGCTGCGCTCCACCCAGGCCACGCGTGCACGCGTCTGGAACGGTGCTCGGGCTCGCGCGCGCTGACCCACATCGTGCGCCGAATCGGTCGCGAGGGGCGGTGCGGCATTCGCGCGGCCGCGGCTCGACCGGCCGCGCCAGGAACCCGCCCCGATCGGCCCGTGCCATTTGCAATCAACGACTTGAGCCGGGGTCACTGCGACCCTGCGGCCGTCCTCGCGCTGCCTGCGCATGGCATGGTCGCGCGCGCGCCGCATTCTGGTGCAAATTCAGCATCACGGCGCGCGCGGCGTCCGCCGTCGAAGGAGGGAGACGATGAGCCTGTCCGCGGATCTCTGTTTGCGAATGTACCGCGACATGTGGCGCATTCGGGTGTTCGAGGAGGAGGCCAGCCGACAGACCGGCCTCGGCACCGTTCAGGGTGCACTACACATGTACTGCGGCGAGGAGGCGGTGGCGGTCGGGGTGTGCGCGAACCTGCGTCCCGACGACTACCTGCTCGGCACCCACCGCAGCCATGGCCACTGCCTGGCCAAGGGCGCGGAGATGGACCGCATGATGGCCGAGCTGTTCGGCAAGGCGGAGGGAAGTTGCGGTGGGAAGGGCGGCTCGATGCACATTGCCGATCTCTCCCTCAACATCCTCGGAGCCAACGGCATCGTGGCCGGCGGCATCGGCCCCGCCACCGGCACCGGTCTCGCCACCAAGATTCGCGGCACCGACCAGGTCTCGGTCTGCTTCTTCGGTGACGGCGCGTCGGCGCGAGGGACGTTCCACGAGGGGCTCCTGTTCGGCTCGCTGTGGAAGCTCCCGGTGATCTACGTCTGCGAGAACAACCAGTACCAGCAGTGGGTCGCACGCAAGAACGTGGCGGTGGTCGACTCGGTGGCCGACATGGCGGCCTCGTACGCCATGCCCGGGGTGTCGGTCGACGGCCAGGACGTCACCGCGGTCTACGCGGCGGCCGGTGAGGCGGTCGAGCGCGCGCGCTCCGGCGGTGGCCCGACGCTCATCGAGGCGCGGACCTATCGCTTCCATGGCCACAGTCTCGGTGACCGGCAGGAGTACCGCAGCGAGGCCGAGGTCGAGCACTGGCGGCAGAATCGCGACCCGATCAAGCTGCTGGCGGCGTACATGCGCGAGCGGCAGTGGCTCGGTGATCGCGAGGACGCGGAGATCCAGAGCGCGGTCAATGCCGAGGTCGAGGCGTCCGTCGCCTACGCCCACGGCTGCACCGATCCGAGCCCGGAGGCGGTGACCGCGGACGTGCTCGACACCGCATGGAGGGTGACGCAATGAGGACCATGACCTTCCGTGACGCCCTGCGCGAGGCGCTGCACGAGGAGATGGCGCGTGACGAGTCGGTGTTCGTGATCGGCGAGGACGTGGTCGCCCACGGCGGTCCCTACGCGGTCACACAGGGCATCAAGGAGCGGTTCCCGAACCGGATCTTCGAGACGCCGATCGCGGAGGCGGGCATCGTCGGCGCCGGCGTCGGCGCGGCCCTGGCCGGGATGCGTCCGGTGGTCGAGATCATGTATCTCGACTTCATCACCTGCGCCATGGACGAGGTGGTCAACCAGGCGGCGAAGATGCGCTACATGACTGGTGGTCAGGCGAGCGTGCCGATGGTCATTCGCCTGCCCTGTGGTGTCGGGCGCCTGCTCGCCGCGCAGCACTCGCAGATCATGGAGTCGTGGTTCATGCACGTTCCGGGGCTGCAGGTGGTGGTGCCGTCGACGCCGCACGACGCCAAGGGTCTGCTCAAGACCGCGGTGCGCAGCCCCGATCCGGTCCTGTTCTTCGAGTACAAACGCCTCTACGTGGCCGAGGGACCGGTACCCGAGGACGAGTACGTGATCGAGTTCGGCAAGGCCGACATCAAGCGCGAGGGCGAGGACGCGACGGTCATCGCCATCGGGCCGATGGTGCAGAAGGCGCTGGAGGCCGGGATCGCGCTCGAGGACGACGGTTTCGACATCGAGGTCGTCGACCCGCGCACGTTGTCGCCGCTCGACGTGGACACCATCTGTGCCTCGGTGGCGAAGACCGGACGCGCGGTGATCTGCGAGGAGGACTCGTCGTTCGCGGGCAGTGGCGCGGAGATCGCGGCGACCATCGCCGAGCGCTGCTTCCACGATCTGCAGGCACCGGTGGTGCGCGTCGGTAGTCCGCACGTGCCGATGCCGTTCGCGGCGCCGCTGGTGGACCGTGTGGTGCCCGGCGTCGCCCAGGTGGCCGACGCGGTTCGGCGGGTGATGGAGTAGGACGATGGCGGAGCGATTCAGACTACCGGCGCTCGGACACACCATGGAGAAGGGGCGTGTCGTCGAATGGCTGGTGGCCGAGGGCGAGCGCGTCGAGCGGGGCGCACCCCTGCTGAGCGTCGAGACCGACAAGGCCGTGGTCGAGGTGGAGTCGCCGGCGAGCGGGGTGGTGCTGCGTCTCGTCGCCGCGGTCGACCAGGAGCTCAAGGTCGGCGGCACGTTGGCGTGGATCGGTGAGCCTGGGGATGCGGTCGACGACACCCCGGACGACGCGGGGGGCGAGGCCGCGGTGTCGGCCGAGCGCCGCGTGACGCCGGTCGCGCGCCGCCTGGCGGAGCGACATGGGATCGATGCCGATGCCCTCGAGGGCACCGGCCCGGGCGGGCGGGTGACCAAGGAGGACGTCCAGCGCGCGGTCGAGTCCGGGGTCAAGGCGCCGGCGAAGGCGCCCGCGCGATCCCTTCCGCCGGGGACCGAGGTCGTCCCGGTGACCGGGATCCGTCGCACCGCGGCGGAGCGCCTCAGTGCGAGCTGGGCAGCCACGCCGCTGGTCACCCTCGGCGTGGAGGTCGATCTCGGCGAGTGCGTGGCCGTGCGGGCGGCGCATGCCGAGGCCTGGCGCGAGCAGCACGGCATCGTGCCCAACCTGAACGACATCGTCCTCAAGGCGGCGGTCGACGCCGTCACCGCCCATCCGCGACTGAACGCGGCGTGGATGGACGGCGAGATCCACCAGTACGCGGCGGTGAACGTGGGCGTCGCGATGGACGTGCCCGAGGGCCTGATCGTGCCGGTGATCCACGCCGCCGGGGCGATGGACGTGTTCGAGATCGCGCGGCAGGCGAGGCGCCTGCTCCGCCGCTCGCGCAAGGGCGAGCTCACCCTCGCGGACCTCGAGGGCGCGACCTTCACCGTCACCAACCTCGCGCCGCTCGGCGTGGACTGGTTCACGCCGGTGCTCAATCCGCCGCAGTGCGCGATCCTCGGTGTCGGCCGCGTGCGACGCGCGGCGGTCCCGGTCGGAGACGCCATCCTCGCGCGTGACGTCTCCACCCTGGTGCTGAGCTTCGATCACCGGGTGCTCGACGGCGCGCCGTGCGCGCGCTATCTGGAGGACTTGCGCGGCCGGCTCGAGCGCCCGCGGGAGTGGCTCGGGTCGGTCTGAGGCGCGGCGGAGCCGCCGGGTCACCACCCCGCCCGGAGCGTCGGATCCGGGCGGGGCCGCGCGCCACTCCGCTGCGCGTCCAGCTACCGAGCGACCCCGGTCGCGCGCATCGCGGCGCGCGCCAGGTCCGCGATCACCTGCTCGCCGCGCACCTCGTCCGCCGCGCCACGGCAGAACACCGCGATGAGGATCCGGCCGTCCGGGCCGGCCACGAATCCGACGTCGTTGGCCACGCCCTCGTTGGTGCCGGTCTTCGATCCCCAGCGGTAGCCCTTCGTGGTGGGCACGTGGCGCCCGATGCGCCGCCGGTTCTGTTGTCGCTCGAGCGTCGCGATCATCGCCTCGCAGGACGCCGCAGACGCCGCCTCGTGCCGGAACAGCGCATCGAGCACCCGGGTGTAGTCGTCGGGCGTCGCGAGGTTCTCCTGCTCGCCCTCGATTGCGAGGCGGCCGCGCATCGGGCGGCCGAGGACCGAGTTGGTCATCCCGAGCTCGCGCATGGTCGCGTTGATGCGCTCCATGCCCGCGAGGTCGATGAGGATGTTCGTCGCGGTGTTGTCGCTGATCGACATCATCAGGTAGAGCAGATCCGCGACCGACAGGGCGAGACCCGCGTGCAGGTGGCGGAGCACGCCGCTACCGGGCGACTTCTCGGCGCGCGTGAGCACGTGGGTGTCGTCGAGCGCGACCTGGCCGCGATCGACCATGCGGTACACCTCGATCATGATCGGGATCTTCACCGTGCTCGCGGACGGGAACTGGCGGTCGGGGTTGTGGGCCCAGCGCTCGCCGTCGGGTCCGATGACGCCGACGCCGACGTCGATTCCGTCGTCGAGGCGGTCGATCAGCTGCTCGAGTGGGGTCCAGTCGATACGCATCGCGGGGTCTCCTGCTCTCGACCAGGAATGCGTCTGGTCGGTGTCGATGTGTGAAACCGGTCGAATTGCACGAGCAACGCGGGAACACCGCCGGTGCGAGCTACGCACGCTGGCTCGTTCGCGGCAAGGACGCCCGAGCGCGCGAGATCGAGTATCGCCTCGAACGCCCTCGCGGCGCGCGATGGCCGCGGCGACGATAGCGCCGGTCGGTCGCGCACGGCCAGCCGGCACCGGCACCGCGGTTGACGGTCCGCGACCGTGGAGCAACCATGACCCCGCGTGCCATGACTCCGGAGGGCTTGCGATGGCGACCGGTTGGGCGAAGGACGGCGCGGTGCAGGAGCAGATCGACGCCAGCATCGAGGACGCCGTGATGCGCGCCCGGGCCGCGCTCACGCGCGGTGCGAGCGCCACCGAGTGCGACGACTGCGGCGAGCCGATTCCGCAGGCACGGCGCGACGCGCTACCCGGCGTGCGCCGCTGCATCGCCTGCCAGTCGGCGGCCGAGAAGGCCGCCCCACCGGCCAGCACCATGAACCGACGGGCCAGCAAGGACAGTCTGCTGCGCTAGGTCCATTCGGGGTCGGACCAACTTATCTATCTGAAAGATCACGATTTTTTGCCATTCGGGCCACTCGGGGTCGAATCCGCTCGCCTGCGTGAAGCACGAGCTCTCCTGGCCGTGGGTCAACGCAGAGACCTGAAAAATGGTTTTTAATCAATAACCTGAGTCGGTCCGACCCCGTCTTCAGGACCCGGTCTTCAGTAGGCGATCGCCTGGCCCGAGCCGCCGTCCACGGCGATGCACTGCCCGGTCACCATGCTCGCGAGCGGCGAGCAGAAGAAGAGCACCGCGCCGGCGATGTCCTCGGGCCGGATCAGGCGTCCGAGTGGGATCTCGGCGGTGCGTCGGGTGACCACGGCGTCGACGTCGGTGCCGAGCTCCTTGGCCTCGCGCTCGAAGATCTGCTGCACGCGCTCGGTCACCGTGTAGCCTGGATGGACGCAGTTCACGGTCACCGCGTGCTTCGCGGCGTGATGCGCGAAGTGCTTGGTGAAGTTCGCGACGCCGGCGTTGACCACCCCGTTGGTGGTGCGCAGCGGCGCCACGATGCGTGCGGTCATGCCGCCGATGTTGACGATTCGCCCGCCGCCCGCCGCGCGCATGAGCGGCAGCACCAGCCGCGCGATGCGGATGTAGGCCATCAGCTTGACGTCGATGTGGTAGCGGAAGAGATCGTCGGTCAGCTCGTCGAACGGCGCGCTGGTCGAGGTGACCGCGTTGTTCACGAGGATGTCGATTCGACCGGTCGCCTCGGCGGCCAGGCGGACCATGTGCTCGATGTCCTCGATGCGACTCACGTCGGCGCGGAGCGCCACCGCGCGCCGGCCCTGGTCGCGAATCTCGGCCGCGGTGCGATCGAGATCCGACTCGGTGCGCCCGCAGATGACGACGTCGGCACCGCGCTCCGCGAGCGCGAGCGCGATCGCCCGTCCGATGCCGCGACTGCCGCCGGTGACCAGCGCGACCTTCCCGTCCAACTCGTGGCTCATGGCTGCCTCCTCGACCGAGTGGGCGATTGTAAGGGTCGAGGTGCCGTGACGGAGACCACTCGCGGGTGGTCGCGGGCGTCGACACTCCCGCCGCGACATGCCACCCTTCGGTCATCGCGCCGCCCCGGCGGCGGTAGACAGTGCGAGTCCGCCATGGGCCCTCCCAGTCGATCCGAGCCACCACGCCCTCCCGCCTCCTCGGCCTGCGCGATGCACGAGGCCGATCCGCGCTACGTCGGACTCGACGCCGAGGCTTCCGGCGATGGCGTGCGGCGGTGGCGGCGGACGACGCGGGATCGCCTGCGCGCACTGCGGGCGGCGCGCCCGGCGGCCGAGCGCGCCCGTCACGCCGAGGCGCTGGCGGTCGCGCTCGACGCCTTGCTCGAGCCGGCGCCCGGCGCGGTCGTCAGCGTGTACTGGCCGATGCAGGGCGAGCCCGATCTGCGCGGATGGATGGCGAGCCTCGTCGAGCGCGGCGTGACCGTCGCGCTCCCGGAGGTGGTCGCCAGCGGTCAGCCGCTCGTGTTTCGCGTCTGGACCCCCGGGGCGCGTCTCGAGCCCGGGGTGTGGGACATCCCGGTGCCGGTGGAGGGCGAGCGCGTGCATCCCACGGTGGCGATCGCGCCGGTGGTCGGATTCGACCCCGCCTGCTACCGGCTCGGGAACGGCGGTGGCTACTTCGATCGCACGCTCGCGGTGCTCGACCCGCGTCCGCTCGCGGTCGGCGTGGCACATCCGGACAGCTGCCTGCCGACCATCTTCCCGCAGCCGCACGACATCCCGATGGATTGCATCGTCACCGGTGACGGGCCACCGATTCGCCGGGGAGACGCATCCGGGCCCAACGCCCCCGAATCCCGCTGATGCCCCGGCCGGCTCCGCGCGGCGGTGCCGCCGGCATCGCGGTGCTGAGCGTCGGCTTGCGCCCGTTCTTCCTCGGTGCCGCTGTCTGGGCGGCGCTGGCCATGGCGTTGTGGCTCGCGGTGCTCGGCGGGGCCCCGGTCCGATTCGCGCTCGATCCGCTCGCCTGGCATGTCCACGCGCTCCTGTTCGGGTTCGCGCCCGGGGTGGTGGCCGGGTTCCTGCTGACCGCGGCGGCGGCCTGGACCGGTCGACGACCCCTGACCGGCCCGGCGTTGCTCGCGATGTTCGTGCTGTGGTCGGTCGGGCGGGCGATCTCGCTCGTACCGGGGCTCGGACCCACGTGGCTCGCGCTCGTCGACGGGGCCTTCCTGGTCGCGCTCGGGGCGTGGGTGACGCATGCCGTGGTCGCGGCCCGCAACTGGCGCAACCTCGGGGTCGCGGCCCTCGTCTGGTCCCTGCTCGCGGCGGACCTCGTGTTCCTGCTCGGCGCCTCGCTCGGCGTCGACCGGTCGAGCGCGGCACGTGCCGGCATCGCGGTTCTGGTGGCCCTGGTGCTGGTCATCGGCGGACGGGTCGTCCCCGCGTTCACCCGCAACTGGCTGGCGTCGCGCGGACCGGGGCGGATGCCGGCACCGGCCGGCGGGGTGGACCGGCTCGCTGCTGGCGCGGCGGCGCTGGCCCTGCCGGCCTGGGTGGTGGCGCCGCAATCCGCGCCGAGCGCCGCGCTCGCGCTGGCCGCCGCCGTGATCCACGGGCTTCGCCTCGCGCGATGGGCGGGCGAGCGCACCGTCGCCAACCCCTTGGTGCTGGTGCTCCACGTCGCCTACGGGCTCGCGGTGGTCGGCTTCTTGCTGGTCGCGGTGCCGGTGATCGCGCCTGGCGCGCTCGGCGTCACCGGCGCGGCCCACGGCTGGACGGTGGGTGCGATCGGGACGATGACGCTCGCGATGATGACCCGCGCGAGCCTCGGTCACACCGGTCGGGCGCTGGCCGCAGGTGCCGCGACCCGTCTCGTCTACCTGGCCATCCTGGTCGCGGTCTCGGCCCGACTCGCGGCGGACCTCGGCCTGGGCCAGACGGCACTGGTCGCGGCCGGCTCGGCGTGGATTGCCGCCTACGGCGGATTCGCCGCCGCCTATGCCGGGCCCCTGGTTCGTCCCCGGGCCGACGCGCGCGGCGGCGCGCCGGCCGCCTGAGCGGCGGCGCCACCGGGAAGTGGCGAATGCCGAGGGGCCGGCGCCGTCACCAGGCCGAGTAGCCGCCGTCGACCAGCAGGTCGGCACCGGTCATGAACGAGGCGTCGTCGCTCGCCAGGTACACGGCACTGCGTGCGATCTCGCTCGCCTCGCCCAGCCGTCCCATCGGGTGGCGCGGCCCCCACACGCGTTGCGCCTCCTCCATCGAGCCGAAGCGCCGGGTCATCCGCGCGGTGGCGATGCCGCCCGGCGAGAGCGTGTTCGAGCGGATGCCGCGGTCGGCATAGTCGAGCGCAATTCCCTTGGCGAGCTGCACCAGACCGCCCTTGGTGGTGCAGTAGGCAGCCTGACCGGCGTTGGCGACCCGGGCCATCTGCGAGGCGAGGAGGATGATGCTGCCGCCGCCGGCGGCGAGCAGATGAGGAATGCCGTGGCGGCACACCCGGTAGGCGCCGTTCAGGTTGACGTCCATCGCCTCCAGCCAGTCGGCCTCACCGAGCTCGTGCAGAGGGGCGAGAGGCGTGAAGGTCGCGGCGCAGCAGACCACGGTATCGATGCCGCCGAGAGCATCGGCCGCCTCCCGAATCGACCGCGCCACCGCGGTGTCGTCGCGGACGTCGCAGGTGGCAGCGTGCGTTCGCGCGCCGGTGGCGCCGAGGCGCTCGGCCTCGCGGCGCGCGGCGTCGCCGGAGACGTCGGCGAGCGCCACCGCCGCGCCCTCGGCGACGAAGGCGTCGGCGATGGCGAGGCCAATCCCCTGGGCGGCGCCGGTGACGAAGGCGCGTCGGCCCTCGAGTCGTCGAGTCGAGTGGGTCATCGGGGTCCTCCAACCAAGGGGTGACGAGTGGGCGCGCGGGGCGGCGGTGGCCCGCCGACGCTCGCGGCGGGCGAACGATATCAGCGTGCGGCGGCCATCGGCATCTCGCGGCCCTCGCGGAGGTGCGCGTGCGCCGCTATACTCGCGCCCCGTCGAGTCGGGTGTGCACGGTGGGTCGCCGCGCAGCGTGCGCTGCGATGCGCCCGAGAAACCCGGCTCGCGGCCACCATGGTGGCCCGCATCGGTCCCCTCGCATCGCTAGGTTGTGAACCCCGTCAGGCCCGGAAGGGAGCAGCGGCAGCAGCTGATGCGGGTGCCGGGGTGTGGCTGATGCGGGCTGCCTCCATCCGTACCGCCGGTCAGGCGGGGTCGGCGAACGGCCGCTGCCGGCGAGAGCGAGGGGGCGCCGATGCCACGGTACGGTCGAGCGTGACATGAGGTACTCGTTCCTCGCGCTCGCGGCCAACGCGCTGCGCGGGCATCGCCGATGGCGACCCGCCTGGCGCAGCCCGCAGCCGCAACGCGGCTACGAGGTGGTGATCGTCGGCGGTGGCGGTCACGCCCTGGCGACCGCCTACTACCTCGCCAAGCTGCACGGGGTGACCGACGTCGCGGTCCTCGAGCGCGGCTGGATCGGCGGCGGTAACACCGGCCGCAACACCACCATCGTCCGCTCGAATTACCTGCACGACGCCAACGCCCATTTCTACGAGCACTCGCTGAAGCTGTGGGAGGGGTTGTCGCGCGACCTCAACTACAACGTGATGTTCAGCCCGCGTGGGGTGCTCAACCTCGCGCACTCCGACGGCCAGCTCGAGACCTACTCGCGCCGCGGCAACGCGATGCGCATGAACGGCATCGACGCGGTGCTGCTCGACCGCGAGCAGGTGCGCGCGATGGTTCCCGACCTCGACTGCTCACCGCAGGCCCGCTACCCGGTGCACGGCGGGCTGCTGCAGCCGCGCGGCGGCACCGCCCGACACGATGCGGTGGCCTGGGGCTTCGCGCGCGCGGCGAGCGCGCTCGGCGTCGACATCATCCAGCAGTGCGAGGTGACCGGCATCCGCGTCGAGGCCGGGCGGGTGCAGGGGGTGGAGACGACGCGCGGCTACATCGGTGCCTCGAAGGTGGCGATCGCGGTCGCCGGGCACAGCTCGCGGGTGGCGGCGATGGCCGGCGTCGCGCTGCCGATCGAGTCGCACGTGCTGCAGGCGATGGTCACCGAGCCGGTCAAGCCGTTCCTCGACACCGTCGTCACCTCCGGCGCGACGCACCTCTACGTCAGCCAGACCAACAAGGGCGAGGTGCTGCTCGGCGGGGACATCGATGGCTACAACTCCTACGCCCAGCGCGGCAACCTGCCCATCGTCGAGGACGTGCTGCGGGCCGCGGTGTCGCTGTTCCCGCGGCTGTCGCGGCTGCGGCTGATGCGCACCTGGGGCGGAATCATGGACATGACCATGGACGGCAGCCCGATCATCGGCAAGCTGCCGGTCGGCGGGCTGTACCTGAACGGCGGCTGGTGCTACGGCGGGTTCAAGGCGACGCCGGGCTCGGGCTGGGTCTTCGCGCACACCGTCGCCCACGACGAGCCGCACGCGTTGAACGCCGCGTTCAGTCTGGAGCGATTCTGGAGCGGTCACCTGATCGACGAGAAGGGGGCCGGCGCCACCCCCGGAGCGCACTGATGCTCTTGATCCCCTGTCCCCACTGCGGCCCGCGCGCGCAGGTCGAGTTCGCCTACGGTGGCGACGCCACGGTGGCGCGTCCGGTCGATCCCGACGCCGTCGGCGCGCGTCAGTGGCTGGACCACGTCTACCTGCGCGAGAACCCCAAGGGCCCACACCTCGAGTGGTGGCAGCACGTCGCGGGCTGCCGGGCGTGGATCCGCGTCAGGCGGGACACCGTCACCCATGCCGTTCTCGGCGCCGCAACGGCGGCGGGCTCGATCGAGGGCGGCGCATCGTGAGGTCGCAACCCTATCGCGCGGTGAACGGGGGCGCGCTCGATCGCACCCGACCGCTCAGGTTCACCTTCGACGGACGCACCTACGAGGGCTACGAGGGCGACACGCTCGCCTCCGCGCTCCTCGCCAACGGCGTGCGCCTGGTCGGACGGAGCTTCAAGTATCACCGCCCACGCGGCGTCTACGGCCTCGGTGCCGAGGAGCCGAATGCGCTGGTGCGGGTGGGCGAGGGCGCGGCCGCCACGCCCAATCTCAAGGCCACCGAGGTGCTGCTCCGCGACGCGATGGTGGTGCGGAGTCAGAACCGCTGGCCCTCGCTCTCCCTCGACGCCGGAGCGCTCGCCGGTGCGCTGTCGCGCGTGCTGCCGGCCGGCTTCTACTACAAGACGTTCATGGGGCCGCCCGGGTGGTGGATGCTGTTCGAGCCCTTCATCCGGCGCGCCGCCGGGCTCGGCCGACCACCCGAGGGCACCGATCCCGATCGCTACGGTCGCCGGTTCGCGCACTGCGACGTGCTGGTGGTCGGCGCCGGGCCGGCGGGCCTCGCCGCAGCGCTGGCGGCCTCGAGTGGCGGGGCACGGGTCACCCTGGTCGACGACGCCGACCGCCTCGGCGGCAGCCTGCTCCAGGGCCCCGCGGCCGTCGACGGCCTCGATGCCGCACGCTGGGTCGGCCGCGCGGCGCGCACGCTCGACGCCCGTCCACGTGTGCGGGTGCTGCGCCGCGCGCTCGCGTTCGGCTACTACGACGACAACCTGGTCGCGGTGTGTGAGCAGGTCGACGGCGAGGGCGCGCCGGCACCGCGCGAGCGGGTGTGGTGGATTCGCGCCCGCGAGGTGGTGCTCGCGACCGGCGCGGTCGAGCGCGGGCTGGTCTTCCCGGGCAACGACCGTCCGGGGGTGATGCTCGCCAGCGCGGCGCGCGCCTACGCCTGGCGCCACGCCGTCGCCTGTGGCCGCCGCGCGGTGGTGACGACCAACAACGACAGCGCCTACGACGCGATACCGGCGCTCGCCGGGGTCGGTTGCGAGGTGGCGGCGGTGGTCGACCTCCGCGCCGGGGGGCCGGGCGAGCCGGCGGCAGCGCTCGCGGAGGCCGCCGGTGCGCGGATTCTCCGCGGGTACGCGGTCACCGCGACCGATGGCGGCGTCTCGCTGCAGGGCGTCGAGGTGCGCGCGGTGGCGTCGAGCGCGGAAGCCGACGGCGTGCTGGAGACCCGAGGCCCGCCAGAGCAGATCGCCTGCGATCTCCTCTGCGTGTCCGGTGGCTGGAATCCCGCGGTCCAGCTCTTCTCGCAGTCGCAGGGCAGCCTGCGTTGGGACGCCGCGCGCGCCGCTTTCGTGCCCGGGCAGTCGCGGCAGCGCGAGCGCTCGGCGGGCGCGGCGGCCGGGGTCGAGGGTCTGGCGGCGGCGCTCGAGTCGGGGCACGCGGCAGGGGAGGCGGCGGCCCTGGCCTGCGGGCTGCGCGCGAGCGCCGGCACCTCGCCCCGGGCCGAGCCGGCACCGGAGCGTGCGCCCCTGCGCCCGGTCTGGCGAATCGCCCACCCCGGCGGCTCCGGTGGCAAGGCGTTCGTGGATCTACAGAACGACGTCACGGTGGACGACGTGCTCCTCGCCGAGCGCGAGGGCTATCGCCACCCCGAGCACCTGAAGCGCTACACCACGCTCGGCATGGGCACCGACCAGGGGCGGGTCGGTGGGCTGAACGGCGTCGCGGTGCTCGCGAGTCGTCTCGGCCGGCCGGTGGAGGCGGTGGGGCTCACCACGTTCCGCGCGCCGACCGCGCCGGTCACCGTCGGTGCGATCGCCGGCGGCGAGGTCGGCGCCCAACTCGCGCCGACTCGGCTCACGCCCCTGCACGGGTGGCACGAGGCCGCCGGCGCGCCGATGGTCCCCGCCGGCGCGTGGCTGCGGCCGCGCTGCTATCCGCGGGACGGCGAGACCCAGGCCGAGGCCATCCGTCGCGAGGTGACGACGGTGCGCGGCGCGGTCGGCCTGGTCGACGTCTCGACCCTCGGCAAGATCGAGGTGCGCGGTCGCGACGCCGGCGCGTTCCTCGAGCGCATCTACGCCAATCCGGTGTCGGACCTCGCGCCCGGGCGGGTGCGCTACGGGCTGATGCTGCGCGAGGACGGCCTGGTCTTCGACGACGGCACCCTCGCCCGGCCCGACGCCGCGAGCTGGTATCTCACCACCACCACCGCCAACGCTGCGCGGGTGCTCGCGCACCTCGAGCGTTACGCGCAGACGGTGTGGCCGTCGCTCGCGGTGCACATGGTCTCGGTCACCGACCAGTGGGCGGCGATGGCGATCGCCGGTCCGGCCGCGCGCGCGGTGCTGGCACGGGTGTGCGGCGCCGGCGCGGTCTCCGACGGCGCGCTGCCCTTCATGGGTTGCGCGTCGGCGGAGATCGCCGGGGTCACGGTACGTCTGCTGCGAATCACCTTCTCGGGCGAGCTCGCCTACGAGGTCCACGTCGGCGCCGACCACGGCCGCCTGGTATGGGAGACACTGCTCGAGGCTGGTGCGGCGCACGGCATTGCCCCCTACGGCACCGAGGCGATGGGGGTCCTGCGCATCGAGAAGGGTCACCCCGCCGGACCGGAGCTCGACGGCAACACCACGCCTCGGGATCTGCGTCTCGATCGGCTGCTCGCGCGCAAGGCGGAGGACTTCGTCGGGCGTCGAGCCCTCGAGCGGCCGGGCCTCGTCGACCCGTCGCGGCCGCGGCTGGTCGGTCTGGTCTCGGAGGACGGCCAGCGCATCGGCGCCGGCGCCCAGCTCGTCACCAACCCAGCCGCACCGAAGCCCCTGCGCACGCTCGGGCATGTGACCTCGGCCTGCCTGAGCCCGACCCTCGGCCGCCCGATCGCGCTGGCGCTGCTCACTGACGGTGATGCGCGTCGCGGCGAGCTCCTGTGCGCAGCCGCACCGGTGGCCGGGCTGCACACACGGGTTCGGGTGACCGACCCGGTCTTCGTCGATCCGAAGGGGAGGCGGCCACGTGGCTGAGTCGTCCGAGCATCGTGACGTGACCCGTCGCTCGGCGGTCGCCGCTCGCCTCGCGGCATTCGAGGCCCGCATCCCGTGGCCAGGCCCCCAGGTCACGATTCGGGAGCGGCGCCCCGGCGCGGTGGCGGCAGTGCACGGCGTGAGCGCCGAGGGGCTGTCGGCGGCGCTCGCCGCGGCGGAGGGCGAGCCCGAGTGGAGTCCCGCGCCGGGGTCGGGGCAGGCGGCGGAGTGCGGTCCTCTGACCGCGATGTGGACCGGACCGGATCAGTGGCTGCTGGTCGACGCGACCGCCACCCCCGACGCCTTGGTCGAGCGCCTCGCCGCGGTCGAGTCGGCGGGCGGCGCGGTCTTCGACGTGAGCCACGCTCGCGTGTGTCTGCGGCTTCGTGGACCCGCCGCAGAGCCACTGCTCGCCACCGGCTGCCCACTGGACCTCGAGGCGATGCCGGTGGGTGGGTGTGGCGCCTCGGTGCTCGGACCGTTCACGGTCGTCGTGCGCCGCCTCGGTCAGGAGTCGTTCGATCTCTGGGTCGCGCGCAGTTACGCGCTGGCCTGCGTCGAGTGGCTCGAGCACGAGGGGGAGGCATTCGGCATCGCACCCGAGTGGTGAGCCGGGCCCCAGAAACGCGAAGGCCCCGCGATGCGGGGCCCTGCTGAGGTTGCGTCGGCGCCCGCGGGCGCCTCGGCTCAGTGTCGGCGACGCGCGGTCCGCCCGAGCCCGGCCAGCGCCAGACCCAGGATGGCCAGGGTCGCCGGCTCGGGGACGTTGTTCGACGTGACCTGCCCGACCGAGAACTGGCCGTCGTCCAGCGCGGACAGCTCGCCGGCCGGACCGAGCCCGATGTCACCGAGGGTGATCTCGAGGTCCTCGCAAGGGTCGCCCGAGATGGTCAGGCAGCCGCTCACGCTCCAGGTCATCTGAAGACCGTGGATCTCCGTCGGAGTCGCGAGGTCCGAGATGGTCCAGACCAGGAAGTTGTCGCCGGCACCCACCAGGGAATTGCCGGTGTCGAACACGACGGTGGCCGACAGCGGGCTGCCCGACTCGTCCAGCAGCACGAGTGCCGCGTCGAGCACGAAGTCATCGAAGTCCGCGTCCGCCAGGAACGTCGCGGTGAACTGGAGGCTGGTGGTCCCCGCAGAGTTCTGCACCTCGATGAACAGGTCGTCGAAGTCGACGTTCCACTGTGCGGTGTCGACGGTGGCCGTGGTGTCGGGAATGGCGATGGTGCAGGGCTGACCGGGCCCCGGGCAGTCAGGCACGCCGACGACGTCGACCGCGCTCGCCGCGTGGGGCACGAGCATCGTCGTCAGTGCTGCCAGGCCACCGAGCAGCGCGGCGCGGAGCGTGGGCGCGAGACGCTGTCCGCGGCTGGTGGTCTCAGAGTAATTCGTCATCTCGCAAGCCCTTGTCTGGTAAGCCGTTGGTTCGAGCACTGTCCGTCCCGGGGCAACGGATCTGGGGATTGTTCTCAAGCCGCGAGCGTACGCTCGATGTTGGCTTGCCGTGCCCTGACTCCCTCGGAAGCAACCGCCATGCCAGATGTCGAAAATGTCTATTCGTCAATGACTTGAGAGCGCTGCGGCAGGTCCTCGGGAACGATCTGTAAAGCTTTCCGACATTCGCCGCCTCGGTGGTCTGATGGTTACCGATGCCGAGACGGCCGATCGAATTGTGAAGAACTGATAATTCAACCGGTTGAGCTCGAATCGTCGGGCCGGTGGGGGTTGTAAAGGAAGCCGACAGGCGCCGGGACGACCGTGCTTTCGCCGGTCGGTGCACGGTGGCATCCTCGTCGCTCGGAAGACGAGCGGAGTGCTGGCAATGGGGGAGTCGACGGCCGAGGTGGTGATCTGTGGCGCCGGCATGGCGGGCGTCGCCGCCGCGTGGCACCTGACCACTCGGGCCGGCATCCGTGACGTCGTGCTGGTGGAGGAGGGGGCGCCGCTCTCGCTGACCAGCGACAAGTCCACCGAGTGCTATCGCAACTGGTGGCCGGGGCCGGGCGACGCCATGGTCGCGCTCGCCAATCGCAGCATCGACCTGATGGAGCGGCTGGCCGACGCGAGCGACAACCGCTTCCGGATGAATCGGCGCGGCTACCTCTTCGCGACCGCGGACCCCGCCCGGGTCGGCGACCTCGAGGCGGCCGCGCGCGAGGCCGAGTCGCTCGGTGCGGGCGCGCTGCGGGTGCATCCCGCGGGTGGGGCCGGGGCGTATCGACCGGCTCCGGCCCACGGATTCGCCGGTCAGCCCGACGGTGCCGACCTCCTGCTCGACCGCCCGACCATCCGCCGGACATTCCCCTGCCTGAGCCCGGACACCGTGGCGGTGCTCCATGCCCGGCGCTGCGGCTGGGTGTCGGCGCAGCAGCTCGGCATGCTGCTGCTCGAGGAGGCGCGCGCGGCGGGCGCGCGCCTGGTCCGCGGCCGGATGACCGCCATCGACACCACCGGCGGGCGGGTGCGTGGCGCGACGGTGGAGACCGAGGCCGGAGCCGTTCGGTTGTCGACCGGGACCATCGTCGACGCGGCGGGGCCGTTCGCCCGGCAGGTGGCCGGGCTGGCCGGGGTGGACCTGCCGATCCACTGCGAGGGGCATCTCAAGCTCTCGGTCCCCGACGGGCTCGGCGCGGTCGATCGGCATGCGCCGCTCCTGCTCTGGGCGGATCCGGTCGCGCTGCCGTGGAGCGACGACGAGCGCGAGGCGCTGGCCGCCGAGCCCGAGGCGCGCTTCCTTCTCGAGCCCTTTCCTGCCGGCGTCCATGGCCGCCCGGACGGGGAGGGCAACACGGTGTTGCTCTACTGGACCTACCACACCGAGCCCGGCGAGCCGGTGTTCCCGATGCGCGAGGACCCGTGGCTGCCGGAGATCCTGGTCCGCGGCATGAGCGCGATGGTCCCCGGATTGCGTGGCTATCTCGGCCGGCTCCCACGCGGCTACGTCGATGGCGGGTACTACGCGCGCACGCGCGAGAATCGCCCCCTGGTCGGCCCGACCCCGGTCGAGGGGTTTCATCTCTCCTGCGCGTACTCGGGCTTCGGAATCATGATGGCGATGGCCGGCGGTGAGCTGCTGGCGGCCCACGTGACGGGTGGGGAGCTGCCGCACTACGCGCCGGCGTTCCGGCTCGCACGCTACGACGATCCGGACTATCGCGCGCTGCTCGAGCGCTGGCCGTCGGGCGACGGGCAGCTCTGATCCGAGGCGGGGGGGCGACCGATAGGGGCCGGCCGCCGGGCCGGCCCGTCGGCCTATCCCTCCAGCAACGCTGCGGCGCAGGCGTCGAGGATGGCGTCGGTGTCGATGCGGTGCGCGCGGTAGAGGTCCGAGACGCTGCCCGATTGCCCGAAGCGGTCGACGCCGAGTGGCCGCACCCGGTGCCCGAACACCGAGCCGAGCCAGGCGAGCGTCGCCGGGTGGCCGTCCAGGACCGTGACCATGTAGGCGTCGCGCGGCACCGCGCCGAGCAGCGCCTCGACATGCGATCGCGCCCCCGGGATCCCTGACTGGCGCCCGCGCGATGCGCCCTGCCAGCCCTGGTACAGGCGGTCGGCGGAGGTCACTGCCAGCAGGGCGGTGTCCGGCAGATCGCCCTGCATCTCGTCGATCGCGGCCAGCGCCTCCGGGGCCACCACCCCGGTGTAGGCGACGACCAGGCGCGTCGCGGGCCCCGGTGGGCGCACCCAGTAGCCGCCGGCGATGATGTCCCGCGCGAGGTCGGCGTCCACCGTGCGCTCGGGCTGCGCGATCGAGCGGGTGCTGAGGCGCAGGTAGACCGAGCCGCCACGCGCGTCGCCGAGCAGGTCGTCGGGTGACGGCGCGCCGTCACGCTGCATGTGCTCGAACGCCCATTGCATGATGTACGCGAGCTCGTCGGCATAGGCCGGCTCGAACGCCGCGAGCCCGGGCTGCGCCATGCCGATGAGCGGCGTGCCGACCGACTGGTGCGCGCCGCCCTCGGGCGCGAGGGTGACGCCGGAGGGCGTCGCCACCACCATGAACCGCGCGTCCTGGTAACACGCGTAGTTGAGCGCGTCGAGACCGCGCTGGATGAAGGGGTCGTAGAGCGTCCCGATCGGCAGCAGTCGGCTGCCGAACAGCGAGTGCGAGAGCCCGAGCGCGCCGAGCATCAGGAACAGGTTGTTCTCCGCGATCCCGAGCTCGATGTGCTGCCCGTTGGGCGACGCCGACCAGCGCTGGAACGACGCCACGTTCTCCTTGTTGAAGCGGTCCTCGCGCGGGCTGCGGTCGAAGATGCCGCGCCGGTTCACCCAGCCGCCGAGATTGGTCGACACCGTGACGTCGGGCGAGGTGGTGACCACCCGCCGTCCGAAGTCGCTGCCGTCGCGGGCGATGTGGGCGAGGATGCGGCCGAACGCCTCCTGGGTCGAGAGCCGGTCGCCGGCGGGCGCGGGCAGCGTCGGCACCGTGACCCGCGGCGCCTTGTGGCGTCGGTCGGGCGCGCGCGCGAACGGGGTGGCGGCGATGAAGCGCTCCAGCGCCTCCTCGGCCACGTCGAGCCCGACGTGCGGGTCCCACTCGCGCCCCGGCGGCACCGCGTGCCGCTCGCGGAGCTGCTCCATCTGCTCGGGGCTCATCAGGCCGGCGTGGTTGTCCTTGTGCCCGGCGAACGGCAGCCCGTAGCCCTTGATGGTGTAGGCGATGAACGCGGTGGGCAGATCGTCGGTGACCGAGGCGAAGGCCTCGAGCACGCTCTCCATGTCGTGGCCGCCGAGGTTGGTCATCAGCGCCGCCAGCGCCTCGTCGTCGTGCGCCTGGAGCAGCTCGGGAATCCCCTTCACCGCCCCGAGGTCGCGCAGCAGGTGCTCGCGCCACGCCGCGCCGCCCTTGAACACGAGCGCGGAGTAGAGATCGTTCGGGCAGTCGTCGATCCAGCGTCGCAGCGCGTCGCCACCCTCGCGCGCGAACGCCGCCTCCAGGCGCTTGCCGTACTTGATGGTGACCACCCGCCAGCCCATGTTCTCGAACAGCTCGTTGAAGCGTCCGAAGAGGCGGTCGGTGACCACCGCGTCGAGGCTCTGCCGGTTGTAGTCGACCACCCACCACAGACTGCGCACGTCGTGCTTCCAGCCCTCCAGCAGGGCCTCGAACACGTTGCCCTCGTCGAGCTCGGCATCGCCGACGATCGACACCATGCGCCCGACCCCGGCCGACGACGGCAGCCAGCCGCGGGCACGCAGGTAGTCCTGGGTGATGCTCGCGAAGGTGGTCATGGCCACGCCGAGGCCGACCGAGCCGGTCGAGAAGTCGACGTCGTCGGCATCCTTGGTGCGCGACGGATACGACTGCGCGCCGCCGAGGGCGCGGAAGCGCTCCAGGTTCTCGCGCGACTGGCGCCCGAGCAGATACTGGATGGCATGGAACGCCGGGCTCGCGTGGGGCTTGACCGCGACGCGGTCGGAGGGCCGCAGCACGTGGAACCACAGCGCGGTCATCAAGGTGGTGCACGACGCGCTGGATGCCTGGTGCCCGCCCACCTTCAGCCCCTCGGGATTGGGGCGCAGGTGGTTCGCGTTGTGGATGGTCCAGCTCGCGAGCCACAGCACCTTGCGTTCCAGCGCGCGCAGCACCACGTCGCGGTCCGCCGGCGAGACCTCGGGCAGGTTGGACAGCTCGGAGACGATCTCGTCGGCCACGGACATCGGATTCACCCCACGTCGGTCAGATGCATCCAGTCTACCCGAGGGGTCGCGCAAGAACGTTGCAAAGTTGCCTTTCGTGCCGTCGTATGCGCAATAATCTTGCGCGCTGGAACTAGTGGTAGGTAGAAATGACCGTACGCGATGTCGACGCCGCAGACCGGCGGATCCTCGAGGTCATCCAGGGCGACGCCCGCGTGTCCAACGCCGAGCTGGCCGACCGCGTCGGCCTCTCACCGTCGCCGTGCTGGCGCCGGGTCCGCGCGCTGGAGGAGCGCGGGGTGGTGCGCAAGTACGTCACCCTGCTCGACCCGGAGGCGGTGGGGCTGCCGATCAACGTCTTCGCCATGGTCTCGCTGGAGAAGCAGATCGAGGGCAGCCTGGAGACCTTCGAGCAGGCGATCTCGCGCCGACCGGAGGTCATGGAGTGCTACCTCATGACCGGGGAGTTCGACTACCTGCTGCGGGTGGTGGTCCCGGACGTCGCGGCCTACCGCAGCTTCGTCCTCGACCACCTCACCCGCATCCCGGGCATCGCCAGCATCAAGTCGAGCTTCTCGTTGAAGCAGGTGCGCTACGAGACCGCGCTCCCGCTCACCCATCTCGCGATCGGATGACGGTTGCCGGGCGCCCGGCCGGGGCGCTCGGGCGGTATACTCCGGCCTCTGCGTGGACGGCACGCGGGGAAGACGTCGCGATGGGATACCAGGTCCTGGCACGCAAGTGGCGGCCCCACACCTTCGAGCAGATGGTGGGGCAGCGTCATGTGGTGCGCGCACTGGTCAACGCGCTGACCCAGGAGCGGCTCCACCACGCCTACCTGTTCACCGGCACCCGCGGCGTCGGCAAGACGACGGTCGCCCGCATCCTCGCCAAGTGCCTGAACTGCGAGCGGGGGGTGGGGCCGAGCCCGTGCGGGGAGTGTGCCGCCTGCCGCGAGATCGACAGCGGGCGATTCGTCGACTTGCTGGAGGTCGACGCGGCGTCGCGCTCCAAGGTCGACGAGACCCGCGAGCTGATGGACAACGTCCAGTTCGCACCCACCCGTGGCCGCTACAAGGTGTACCTCATCGACGAGGTGCACATGTTCTCGGAGAAGAGCTTCAACGCGCTGCTGAAGACGCTCGAGGAGCCGCCGCCGCACGTCAAGTTCCTGCTCGCGACCACCGACCCGCAGAAGCTGCCGATCACCGTGCTCTCGCGCTGCCTGCAGTTCAATCTCAAGCGGCTGCCGGCGGACGAGATCGCCGGTCACCTCACGCGCATCCTGGGCGAGGAGGCGATCGAGGCCGACGCGGAGGCGGTGCGCATCGTCGCCCGCGCCGCCGACGGCAGCATGCGCGACGCGCTGAGCCTGCTCGACCAGACCATCGCCTACGCCGGCGGGCGGGTGGCGGCCGAGGAGGTTCGCGCGATGCTCGGGGTGGTCGACACCGCCCACGTCCTGGCCCTGCTCGACGCGGTGGCCGCGGGCGACGGGCCGGGGTTGCTCGCGCGGGTGGACGACATGGCGATGGAGGCGGCCGACTTCCACGAGGCGCTGGCCGAGCTGCTGACCACGCTGCAGCGGGTCGCGGTCGCCCAGGCGGTGCCCGAGCGCGGGGAGGGCGAGGACGCGTACGCCGAGGGGATTGCCCACCTGGCCGAGACGCTCGCCCCGGAAGACGTGCAGCTCTACTACCAGATCGCGCTGATCGCGCGTCGCGACCTGCCGCTGGCGCCGGACGTTCGCGGTGGCTTCGAGATGGCGATGCTGCGGATGCTCGCCTTCCGGCCGCTCGCCGGTGGCCCCCCGGCGACGGGGAGCACTGGCGCGGGCGCGCCGGTGAGGCGCCGGGCGGCGGTCGCCGCGACCACGGCTGCGCCGGCAGCGCGTGCCGACGGTGCGCCGACGGGCGACGCGCCGGACACGCCGCGCGGCCGCGACCCGGTCGGCGGCTTCCGCCCGGAGCCCGCGCCGGAGGCGGTCACGCCGGTCGCTCCTGCTCCCGCACGCCCGGACGACGACGCGCTGTCTGCGCGGCGATGGCCGGAGGTGGTCGAGCGGCTGGGGCTCGGTGGGCTGGCGCGCGAGCTGGCGTCGAACTCCGTGCCCGCCGCGCTCGACGGGGAGCGGCTGGTGCTGCACCTGGCCCCGGTGCACCGGGCGCTGGCGACGGATCGATTGAAGGACAAGCTCGCCGACGCCCTCGCGGCGCACCTCGGCCGTTCCGTCCGCCTCGAGATCGTGCTGGACGATCCGGTCGACGAGACCCCCGCGGGGGCGGCCCGCCGACGCGCCGACGAGCGTCGGCGCCGGGCGGTCGAGGAGCTGGAGCGCGACCCGGCGGTACGCACGCTCTGCGACCGCTTCGGGGCGCGCTTCGACGCCGACCTCGTACGCCCGGTCGAGTGAGTCGAGCCACGAAGCACACGCGAATTCCGAGCACGACAGCGGAGAGAGGATCATGAAGGGCGGTCTGGCCAACCTGATGAAGCAGGCGCAGGAGATGCAGGAGAATCTGCGCCGCGCCCAGGAGGAGCTCGCGAGCATCGAGGTCACCGGGGAGTCGGGCGCGGGGCTCGTCCAGGTGGTGATGAACGGCCGCCACGACGTACGGCGGGTGCAGATCGACCCGAGCCTCATGGGCGAGGACAAGGAGATGCTGGAGGATCTCCTCGCCGCCGCCGTCAACGACGCGGTGCACAAGGTCGAGCAGACCAGCCGCGACAAGCTCTCGGGTCTCACCGCCGGGCTCAACCTGCCGCCCGGCATGAAGCTCCCGTTCTGAGCCGTCGTCCGGAAGCGGACGTCGATGGCAGGGCCCGTGGCCGGTAGCGGTCTGGTCGAGCAGCTGGTCGAGGCGCTGCGGTGCCTGCCCGGAGTCGGCCCGAAGTCGGCCCAGCGCATGGCGCTGCACCTGCTCCAGCGTGACCGCGAGGGTGGGCGACGGCTGAGCGAGGCGGTCGCCAGGGCGGTGGAGCGTGTCGGCAACTGCCAGCGATGCCGCGCGCTGACCGAGGACGCGGTCTGCCGGGTCTGCCGCGATCCGGGGCGGGACGCGCGGCTGCTCTGCGTGGTCGAGACGCCGACGGATCAGGCGGCCATCGAGCGCACCACCGCCTACCGCGGGCGTTACTTCGTGCTGATGGGACACCTCTCGCCACTCGACGGGGTGGGCCCGGACGAGATCGGGGCCCCGCTGCTCGAGGCGCGGCTGCGCGAGGGTGAGGTCGAGGAGGTGATCCTCGCCACCGGCTCGACCGTCGAGGGCCAGGCCACCGCGCACTACCTCTCCGAGCTCGCCCGCGAGGCCGGGGTGCGCGTCACCCGCCTCGCGCAGGGCGTGCCCCTCGGTGGCGAGCTCGAGTTCGTCGACGGCGGCACGCTGGCGCACGCCCTCTCCGGGCGGCTGGATTTCGGGTAGCCGTCGAAAGGCTCCCCCTCGCGATACCACGCCGACCGCGGCGCCCGCGCACGCTGGTCTCGCTCGTGGGATCCCCCCGGGTCAGTCGGCCGTCAGTCGATCGACCTTGGCGGCGCAGATGAAGTCGTTGTCGGTGAGGCCGCCGGCGGAGTGGGTCTGGAAGCGCACGGTGCATCGGCCGTATCCGACCACCAGGTCCGGGTGATGGTCCTCGCGGTGGGCAATCCAAGCCAACGCGTTGACGAAGGCCATCACCCGGTGAAAGTCGTCGAAGCGGAGCTCGCGCTCGATCGCGGTGCCGTCATCGGTGAGGGCCCAGCCGTCGATCTGCGCCAGCAGCGCCTGGGTGTCGGTCGGAATCAGGGCCGGGCGGTCCGCGGGCCAGGGGGCGCATCGGCGCTCGTGGAGTGGTCGCATCGGGTCGTTCCTCCTCTGTCCTCGAGCCGTCGATGCTACCTGGGCCGCCCGCCTGGCTCGGGCGCGGTGGTCGCGCCGCGAGGGAGGACGGCCACGACCCGGCTAGAATGATCCGCCCGCAAGCTCGGAAGCCGCGTCGTGTCCTTGCCCAGCTCGCCCCCCGGTCCCACCCCGGGCCGACTCATCTGGATCGACCTGGAGATGACCGGGCTGGATCCCGACCGTGACCGCATCCTCGAGGTGGCGACCATCGTCACCGACTCCGACCTCTCGATCCTCGCCGAGGGGCCGGTGCTGGCGGTCTGGCAGCCACCCGACATCCTGGCCGGGATGGACGAGTGGAACACCACCACCCATGGCCGGTCCGGGCTCGTCGAGCGGGTGAGCGACAGCACCTGCACCGAGGCCGAGGCGGAGCGCCGCACGCTGGACTTCCTCGAGGCGTGGGTGGGGCCGGGGACGTCGCCGATGTGCGGCAACAGCATCTGTCAGGACCGGCGCTTCCTCTACCGGTGGATGCCGACGCTCGAGCGGTATTTCCACTACCGCAATCTCGACGTCAGCACCGTCAAGGAGCTCTGCCGGCGATGGGCGCCCGACGTCGCCGCGAGCGTGCGAAAGGCCGCGACCCATCGCGCGCTCGACGACATCCGCGAGTCGATCGCGGAGCTCGAGCACTACCGCTCGCACTTCATCCGGCCCGAGTGCCGGGGGGCGCCTTGACCGCGAACGCCGGCCGCGGCGGCGCGGCACTGGCCCGCAGCCTGTATCGCGCCGCCGAGGTGCGCGAGCTCGATCGGCGCCTGATCGAGGAGCACGGCACCCCGGCCATCGACCTCATGGAGCGGGCGGCGGCGGGCGCGCTCGACCATGCGCGCGCGCTCTGGCCGCGTGCCCGCCGTCTGGCGGTGGTCTGCGGCACCGGCAACAACGGTGGTGACGGGTTGGTGCTCGCGCGCATGGCGCGTGCGCTGGGTCTGCACGCCGACGTGGTGCTCGTCGGTGACCCGGCGCGCCTGGCGCCCACCGCGGCGGAGGCGGGACGCCGGTTGGAGGCGACCGGGCCTCGACCGGATGTGGTTGCCGTCGACGCCAGCGCGGCCGACGTCGCCCGTGCCATGCGCGCGGTGCTCGAGCCGGCCGACCTGGTGGTCGACGGCCTGCTCGGCACCGGCCTCGACCGCGAGGTGCGCGGCGCCCATCGCGCGGTCATCGACGCCGTCAACGAGGCGGGGCGGCCGGTGCTCGCGCTCGACCTCCCCTCTGGCCTGCACGCCGACACCGGACGGGTCCTCGGCGTCGCGGTCCACGCCGCCGCCACCATCACCTTCATCGCGCTGAAGAGCGGGCTGTTCACCGGTCGCGCCCGCGACCACACCGGCCCCGTCCATCTCGACACCCTCGGTGCGCCGCCGTCGGCGCATCGCGGGCTCCCGGTCGCGGCCTGGCTCGATTCCTTCGAGACGGTGCGCGGCGGGCTCCCGCGCCGGCGGCCGGCGGCCCACAAGGGCGACCTCGGCCACGTCCTGGTCATCGGTGGCGACCACGGCTACGCCGGCGCGGTGCGCCTCGCGGCCGAGGCGGCCTTGCGTAGCGGGGCCGGCCTGGTGAGCGTCGCCACCCGTGCCGACCACGTCGGCGCGATCGTCTCCGCCCGGCCCGAGGTGATGGTGCGCGGGGTCGACGGCCCGACCGACCTCGAGCCACTGCTCGAGCGAGCGACGGTATTGGCGGTCGGCCCCGGGCTCGGCCACGCACCCTGGGGGCGCCGCCTGCTCGAGCGGGCCCTGGTGGCGCGCGTGCCGCGGGTGGTCGACGCGGACGGGTTGAACCTGCTCGCCGAGCGCGGTGCGCGCGCCGGCGGCGAGGG
Source organism: Ectothiorhodospiraceae bacterium (assembly GCA_024234875.1). Classification (GTDB taxonomy): domain Bacteria; phylum Pseudomonadota; class Gammaproteobacteria; order HK1; family HK1; genus JACKNM01. Next base: position 36,810 of record JACKNM010000021.1, read on the forward strand.
CGCGCCGCCGACCGTCATCACGCCGCATCCCGGCGAGGCGGGTCGACTCCTCGGCCAGCCCACCCGCGACGTCGAGCACGACCGCTTCGCCGCCGCCGCCGAGCTCGCGCGCCGCCACCATGCGGTGGTGGTGCTCAAGGGCGCGGGAACGGTGGTGCAGGGCCCGGGCGCGCTGCCGGCAGTCTGTGCCGACGGCAACCCCGGCATGGCGAGCGCCGGGATGGGCGACGTCCTCACCGGCGTCATCGCCGCGCTGCTGGCCCAGGGTCTCGACGCGCTCGCCGCGGCGCGAGTCGGGGTATGTCTGCACGGCGCCGCCGGCGACCTCGCCGCCGGCGACGGTCAGGCCGGACTCCTCGCCAGCGATCTGTTCGTGCCGCTGCGTGGCCTGGTCGACGGTGGACGTGCGCCGGCTCGCTGACCCGGCGGCCACCACCGCGCTCGGGACCTGGCTCGGTCGGGGGCTCGCCGACGCCGCGGCCGCTCGCGGGCCGGGAGCCCTGCTGGTCGCCCTGCACGGGCCGCTCGGTGCCGGCAAGACCACGCTCACCCGGGGCCTGCTCCGCGCCTTCGGTCATCAGGGCGCGGTGCGCTCACCGACCTACACCCTCGTCGAGCCCTACGAGCTCGGCGCGCGCAGCGTCCATCACCTCGACCTCTACCGGGTCGCCGATCCGGACGAGCTCGAGCACCTCGGCCTGCGCGACCTCCTCGGTGAGCCCGCGGCGGTCTGCGTCGTGGAATGGGCCGAGCGTGGGGAGGGCTGGCTTCCCGCGGCGGACATCGAGGTGACGCTCGCCATCGACGGTGAGGGCCGGCGGGCGACGGTTCGGGCCGGCTCGCCGCGTGGGGCGGCGGTGCTCGCGGCCGCCGACCGCGGGCCGGAGGCCGGCGCCTGACCTGAGGTCCCTGGCGAGATCGCTGCCGCAGATGTGAGCCAGCTCTTCGTTTCGATTCTAGGAACTTGCAATAAGCTCAGGAATCAATTAGAAAATCGACATCTCGTCGCGATCTGGCCAGACATCGGGATGACGCGAGTCGCGGGGTTGCTGCTGCTTCTACTCGCCGTGGCCTGTGCGCATGCACAGGTCATCGTGGGTGGCGTGCGCACCTGGCCGGCGCCGGATCACACCCGGGTGGTGATCGACATCGACGGGCCGGTCGAGCACTCGGTGTTCGTGCTCCATGCGCCGGAGCGGGTGGTGGTGGACCTCCGCCGGGCGCGCCTCGGCGGCTCGGTCGACCGCGGGGCCGACGACGGCGGGCTGCTCAAGCGCGTGCGTGGTGCCGGGCGCGGCTCGGGCGATGTGCGCATCGTGCTGGAGACCGCCTCGGCGGTGCGACCGCGCAGCTTCCTGCTCAAGCCGAACGCGAAGTACGGTCACCGCCTGGTGGTCGACCTCCTGCCGCAGTCGGCCGGACCGGCCTCGCGCGCGGCCCGCGGCGGCGAGGTCCGCTTGCGTGACGTGGTGGTGGCCATCGACGCCGGGCACGGCGGTGAGGACCCGGGGGCCATCGGCTCTGGTGGCACGCGCGAGAAGGACGTGGTGCTCGCGGTCGCACGCCGGCTCGAGGCGCTGCTGCGCAGCGAGCGTGGCATGCGGCCGTTGCTGGTGCGCGAGGGGGACTACTACCTCGGCCTGCGACGGCGCATGGAGGTCGCGCGCGAGGGTCGGGCCGACCTCTTCGTCTCGATCCACGCCGACTCCTTCAACGACAGCCGCGTGCGCGGCTCGTCGGTGTTCGTGCTCTCGCGGCGCGGGGCGAGTAGCGAGGCCGCGCGCTGGCTGGCCGAGCAGGAGAACGCGGCCGACCTGGTCGGCGGGGTCTCGCTCGACGACAAGGACGAGCTGCTCGCCTCGGTCCTGCTCGACCTCTCTCAGACCGCGACCCTCAGCGCCAGCACCGAGGTCGGGAGCCGGGTGCTGGAGCGCCTCCAGGGCAGTGGGGCGGCTGCACAAGCGCCAGGTCAGGCGCGCCGGCTTCATGTGCTGAAGGTCCCCGGACATCCCGTCGATCCTGGTCGAGACCGCGTTCACCATCCAGCCCGAGCGAGGGCGGCGGCTGAACGACGCGGCACCGGCAGTCGCTGGCCAGGCGATTCTCGAGGCGTGCGCGTGGGGCGCTTCCGGCGCAACGCGCCGCGGAATTTCGATGCTCGCCAGCCCGCCTTACATGGTCGAGCCAGAGGATACCCTGTCGGCGATCGCCTCGCGCCTACCGGGTATGCGATAGCCGATCTGCGAGAAGCGCCAACGGCAAAGCGCGACACTGCGCTGCGTCGGCGAGACCCTGATGATTCCCTGACCGGTCGGGCTGCGAGGTCACGCCGACGTGGCGAGCAGCTCCGCGCACTCTCCACCGAGCCGCGCCGCAGCAGCAGCCAGAGCGCGAGGCCGCCACCAGCGCCAGAGCACGGTCGCGCGCATGCCGGCGAGCAGCAGCGCCCGGATGCGCTCAGCGTGGGCGCGGTCAGCGAGCACCCGCGGGTCGCCTCGCACCAGGATGCACGCGGGCCACCCAGGGCTGATGGTCGGTCGGCCTGGATCATAGCCGGGGTTGGCGCGACCACGTTGTGATAGTCGAAAGGGCCCATTTCAACTGGCAATTACGTGCGACCTCCGAGGCCCGTCGCGCGGCGTCGCGCAGGTCGTCACGCCAGGCAGAGACGTCGCTCCAGGTCATCAGGCTCGCGCCGTAGCGTGGCGATCTCCACCTCGGGCCCCACCCTCACGGGCGAGTTGGCGAAGCACACGGTCTCGGCGAGGCGTAGCCGAGCCGGTGAGTCGAGCACTATGCTCGACCGGCTGATCGATAACGCAGCACACTTTTTCCATGCAGACCCGCAGCGCCACCGAGTCACAGCACCCGTCTCGGAGCACGTCGCTGCCTGTGCGCGCCGCCTGGAAGATCCCGGCCACCGCGAGCACCGTTGGGTGAGGGGTGAGGCAAACGCCACCGCCTGACCCTCGGTCATCGCGCCGGCCCGTCGACGGCGGACCCAGCGACGTCGATGACCGCGCCGCCAGGGGGCATTCCCCGTCGTGGTAGAGGCACCGACTGCCCCGGCAGCCGCCCTGCGGCCTCGAAGCGCCGTGAGTGCATCCCCGGCGCTCGCCACCGGTGCACAGCTGGGCAACTGGCGGTGACGAATCCGCGCCGTGCACTGCAGTGCGCTTGATGGTGGCGTGTCGCCGACCCAGGACAGGTCCGACGCGGTGAGCCGGTCGGGGCTGGCCGCAGAACGCAGGGTGGTCGGCGCCCTGGGTCGCAAGCACGTTCGTCGCCTGCTCGCTTGGCGACCACGTACCAGGGAGTTGCCGCTCGAGCCCGCTCGGCCGCCGATACCGAAGACCGCGGCGCTGGCCGATGGTATGAAGGCGAAGGCCAGGTGCTCGCCGATCTCGCCCGATTCCTCAGGATCGCGGATCGGTGGTCAACTCGGGGGGCGAGCGGGCCAGGAAGGCGCGAGAGCAGCTGCTTTCGCCGATGAAGCAGATCCCCGGTGTCGGGCCGCTCGCTGGGCGCAGGAAGCCCGGCGTCGCCAGGCCAACCGCCGCACCTGCGACTTCTGCAGGTGCCCCGACCGGGAACAGCGCGTGTCGCAGTGCGCACAATCGAGCAGTGGAAATGAGTCTGGTCCTTGGCAGGCGTCAGCTTTGACCAGCAGCAGTGGCTGCCCGGCGTCGTGCCCGGTCGAGCCGGGCGGCGTAGTAATCAGTGGCGACTTTGGTCGGCGCCGGGATCGCCCAGGCGATATCGCCAGAGATAGAACGACCTCGCGATTGCACAGGACGACGTCAGGGTTGGGGTGCGTCCGGCCCGATGCTCTCAACGAGAAGCGCTCAGACACGCGCTCCCAGTAGTCAGCCGACAAGATTCTGCCGTGTGCAGAGGCGATCGAGCCGGTCACAGACGCGACTGGCCATCTCGGGTCAGCGGCCGCGGCGCAGTGCCGTCGCGGTCGTCCTCCTCAGTTCTTGGCGAATAACGCGCGCTCTGCACCCGGCGCGGGTCGGCAACAACGCCGCGACCGCGGAGTCGGCGCCGCCGACAGCGCGAGCGAAGACGCTTAGCGCAGGGGCTCGCCGCGCCCAGCCAGGACGCGTCGTACGCTTGAAGCTGCCATCGTGGTGGTGAGTCGCCGCGGGCGGACCCCAGCGCACTGAGTCTCGTGTCGAGCAGCAGATGGATGGCGGACTCTATCACAGCCGCCGGAGACGTCGCCAGCGGGCACCGTCCCCTGCCGGTCGGCGGCCGCGGACCGCCACCGGTCTCCAGGCGTGGCGGGGTGAACAATCGTGTCGCAGGTGGCGCCAGGGGCGCCGGGCGGTGGGCGAAACTACAGTGGAGTCCGGTGATCGACGTCGTGAACGGTGCGGGCGACGGATCACCGCGGAGGACGGCGATGGATCTCGTACCGAGACGGTAGCCCTGACCATGGGGGCGGCTTGGGCGAGCGGCATCAACCTCTACGCGCCATCCTGATGCTCGGTCTGATGGGCGCCTACCGGGCACGTGGTGCTGCCGGCGGATCTCGCGCCGCTCACGCATCCGCTAGTCATCAGGGCGGCCAGTTCATATACTGCGTCAGAGTTCTTCGCCGACAAGGTGCAGAATTGGACACCAGCTGGGACGCGCACACGTTCCTGCGCATCCCGGCGGCGCGGCGCGCTGGCCGCGGGCGCGGTCAGTGACGTCAACGTCATCGCGCAGGTGGCCGCAGCCCTGTCAGCGGAACCCTGGCGGCCGGCGATCCACGCCACCACCAGGCGGGCGCCAGGTGATGATCAACACCTCGCCCGAGCCGGTCAGCAGCCAGGTGGCGTCCTGTGTCGGAGAGACGTGGCGGTGTTCAGGGGGCTCTGGGTCTGTCTCAACTGCCGTGGGCCTTCGTCGCGCTGCTGGCGGTGTTCACGTCCTCGTCATGGCCTGGTTACTGCCACGGATCTGGCGCAGGGTGATGGTACTCGCGCGCACCGTCGAGCTGGCTCGGCATGGTGGGCGAGGAGAGGCACCAGTGGGCTGATCGGCGAGCAGGACGGGCTCGCGCGCGGTGCGTGCCCGTCCCGCGTACGTGCCTGCCGCAGTCAGCGGCAGCGCCGAAGACACCTTCTTCAGCAGGTCAGTGCCGCGCGCGAAGCCCAGATGAGCGGATTCGCTTCTCCTCCGCCGCGATCATCGCGACAGCCCGTCGAGTGCCTTGTCAGTCACGTAACCGACGTCAGATCCAGCGCCTGCTGGGCGAAATGGCCCGGCCGCCGGACCCACGCGCGGTGGCACTGGCAGGCGGCAGTGACGCCAGCACGGCGCTGGTCGCCTGCTCGACCAGCGGTCAGCCCTGCGGTGAAAGCTTGTCGCCGACCTTGCGGAAGTACTGCGTGGCGGCGTCGTCAGGGGCCGGAGAGGGATGCGTTGCGCGTCCTCGACCGTCATCTCGCGGATGGCGTCACCGAGGATCAGGCCTGCCGCTGCGGAACCGCCCCCTCGGCGGCCCGGTTCATGGTGGTCCGCAGGCTCGTCGGCGTAGCGGCTGGCCGAAAGTGCGCAGCGCCTTCTCGACCAGTCGCAGGGGATTCAGGGAATGGGGATCCACGCTCAGGTTGCCGGGAACCCGTCGCCACGTCCGAGCTCGAGCCGCGCTCGGCCCCCTGGGCTAACGCCTCCTTGAGCCCGGACCACCACCTCCGAGTCGGTCAGGGCGCGGCGGCAGCCCGTGCCTGACAGACCGGGGACTTGAGCATCGAGGAAGTTGCCGAGCTGCGCGAAGCGACCGTGGGTGGGGCCGAGGCGGCAACGACGACAGTGGTGGACACCAGGGCACGCAGGCAGGTGCGGCGGCAGATGGTCCAGGGTCACAGGTTGCTCGCTTGGCGGGTCGGGGCAGTCGGTCGGAAAGTGGTGTGCTCGCGCGACGGCGCTCGGGGTCCCTCACGGGCGGTCAGCTCCCTTCGGCGAGGAGGTCGTCGGCGGCGCCGGGACGCGCTCGATTCGGGGCTCGTCAGCTGCCGGTGATCGTATAATATCGGTAGGCGAAGACCTTGTCGAACGTGGGCGTCGCTGGAGCAGGGTCTCCGGCGAGCCAGATGGCGGCGATGGCGCGGTCGGCGACACCCGCAGCGTGACCGTCACCTCCTGCTCGTAGTCCTCGGCCACCGGCGGTGCGGCCGCGGCATCGATGCAGGCGGCCGGAGCCCTCGATCCGCAGGTCGTTGGGTGTAGGCATTGCCACCCTCGAGCGCGAACGTTCCCTCCATCCGCTCGTAAGGGAAGCCGTCCTCGAACAGGTCGCTGAAGTCGAACAGCAGCCGCCGTGGGAGCATCGGCAGCATCAGCAGGCTGAACAGCCGGCTGGTGGCGCCGCGGCGAACGTCGGGCAGTCGGCCGGCGGTGGCTCGAAAGCGCAGCGTCCCGGCGATGGCGTCGAGGCCGAAGTCGAGCGGGGCGCCGGGCCACTCCGCCTCGAGGTCGATGCGCGCCGCGCCGCCCTCGGCCCCGGACCCCGCGTGGCCGACCGCCGCCAGCAGTGCCTGCAGGCTCTCGCCGTCGACCGCCATGGCGAGCCGTGACCGCTGCCCCCCGCGGCCCGCGCCCCAGGCGCCGGTGCCGCGCGCCGAGACCCCGGCGCCGTCGATCGCGAGCTCGGTGAGGCGCAGTCCCTCGGGAGTCGGGTCGGTGCTCAGTCGCAGGTCGCCGAGGGTGCGGCCGTCGATTCGGCAGTCTCCGCAGCGCAGGCGCAGGGCCGGAATCCGTCGCGGGTCGAGCGCGGCCTCGGCGCGGGTCGGCTCCCGGCCGGCGGACGGTGTCAGGGTCATGGTGAGGCGCGGGAAGTCGACCTGGATCGGGGTTCCCGCGGTTGCCGCTCCGACCTCGATGCGACCTTCGGTCGCGGGGCCGACGACCGCCAGCGACCAGCCGTCGCCGCGGTCGCGTCGCGCGCTGATACGGGTCTCTGCCAGCCGCGCCCCGAACAGCTCCAACGCGTCGACCCGCACGTCGAGCCCGGTGACGCGGTCGAGCATCGCCCCCGCGGGGGAGCCCCCCGCCGCGGCCGGGGCCGCGGCTCCCGCCACCCGGAACCACTCGCCGAGGGGAAGCCGCGAGATCCGGCCACTGACGAGCAGGGCGGCCTGCTCGGGCAACGCCGGCGGCCGCGGGCCGAAGCCGATCTGCCCACGCTCGAGCTGTGGGTGGCCGTCGGCGTCGGGCACCACGCGAAGGATCGCGCTCACCCGCTCGCCGTAGCGGACGTCGATGATGCGATCACCGTCGGCGGTGAACTCGGTCCGCACGCGAAGCGCGGTCGGGTCGGTGAACGACTTGCCGAGCGGAGCCGGAAGCGCCACCCGGACACCGCGAAGCTCCGATTCGACCTCCACCAGCGCCAGCCGCTCGCCGCGGGTGCGGCGGTTCGGCACCTCGATGGTGGCCTGCCATCCGGTGGTGCCCTCGATGTGCTCGAGGAACGGCGAGTCGTCCACGCGCGGCGACCGCAGCAGGCCAGAGTTGTAGAGGTGGCTGGCGAGGTACGGCCCGGTCGCGCGCCCGCTGACGGTGACCCGGGTCAGGGCGCCGTCGCGGCTGGGCTGCGCGGTGAGGCGAATCGGCTCGCCGAGGTAGCGCGCCGACACCTCGCTCGCCTCGACCCCGAGGGCGTCGAAGCGAAAGCTGCCGCTCACCGCCTCCAGACCCTCGTCCAGACCGGGCAGCCCGACCGCGTTCGCCCGTGCCGTGAGCACCCCCTCGACACGCCCCGGGCTCCCCTTCAGCGGCAGCTCGAGATCGAGGTCGAGGCTGCTCGCCCCCCGGGCCCGCACCGCGCGGAGGAAGTGATCGAAGCGTGGCGCGAGAGGACTGCGGCGGACGAACTGCGCCCCCTGCTCGGTGGTGCCGTCGACGCGACCGCGCACCGTCAGCACCGGCTCCGGCGCGCCGACGTCGGCGATTCCGATCTCGGCGCGGGCGATGCGGGCGCCGGACACCTGGCCGTCGGTGATGACCGCGGACATCCGGCGGTCGTCGAAGGTGATGTGCCCGCTCGCCTGCGAGATCTCGGGCCAGCCGACGCCGTAGTCGAGCGTCGCGTCGTGGACGTCGAGACGGGCGGCGATGCGCGGACCGAGCGGCTCCTGGCCGTCGGGCGAGGTCCCCGCGCCACGGCGCAGCTCGACCTCGGCGCGATCGATCCGACCGGCCACGATGGCGCGCTCGAGCCACTCGACCAGCACCTTCGGGAGCAGCGCGCTCGGCAGATAACGCAGGAGCGGCGGTGCCGCGGTGTCGTCGATGCGGGCGGCCACGCCGTAGTGCGGAAAGGCTCCGTCGCGCCAGACGGCGTCGCCGCGCAGCGTCATGGCGACGACGTCGTCGGCCACCATCACCTCCCGCGCCTCGAGGTGGAAGCCATCGCCGAGGTCGCGCGCCACCAGGCGGCCGCCCTTGATGGCGAGCGCGAGCGCCGGCTCGATCAGACCGCCGGCATCGCCCTCGATCGACCCCGACTCGAGCGCCACGCGATAGCCCTCCGCGCCGACCGCGACCCGGGCCCGGAGGTCGCGGAGCCGCGGTGCCCGCGGACCGAGGGTCACCGACTCGGCCTCGATTCGCGCCTCCGCGGTGGTCAGCGCCGCGCCGGCCCGGAGCGTCGCGCGCAGCGCGAGCCCGGTCACCGTGCCCCTCGCGTCGAGCCCCGCCGGCAGCGAGCCGGGTCGCAGGCCGCGGGCGACGGCGAGGACGTCGGCGATGGCGAGGTGACCGAAGGTGAGGTCGACGACGCTGCCGTCTTCCAGGGTGGGGTCGGCCTCGATGCGCACGTGCTCGACCCGGGTGCGCGTGCCACCCATCCCGACCACCACGTCGCGGAGGTCCGCGCGGAGTCGTTCCGTGCCGCGGCGGACGTCGACCGAGGCGTCGAGCGCGAGCGGTCCGAGCGCGGCGGCATGCGTGGCCTCGACATCGCGCAGCGCCACCCGACCCTGGGCCGACTCGAGCGCGCCCCCGACCCAACGCGACGCGACGTCGCCTTCCAGCGTGCCGCGCGGGGCGAGCCCGAGCAGCGCCGGCAACCCGGGCGCGGCGCCGAGCGGCGCCGCCCGCGCCCGCAGGCGGACGTCGGCACTCCAGCCAGCGGCCATCGGGTCGCCGATCACGTCGACCACGACCTCCACCGAGCCGCCGTCGCCGACCCTGGCCGCGGCCTTCAGCGCATGCTCGCCGGGGCGGTTGCGCAGGTCCATCTCCAACCCGTCCAGCACCCCCGGTCGGTCGGAGTCGGACGCCCCGAGCCACACCAGCCGCGAGTCGACGAGACGCAGGTGACTCTGGCGCAGCAGCCAGCCGGAGAGCGCCTCGGCGTGGTCGCCGAGCGGTGGGTCCGCGGAGTCGGCGCGCTCCTTGCCGGCGGCGCCGACGGTCGTGCCCAGCGCGCGGACGGTGAGCCGGCCGCTCGGCGCGCGGGCGAGGGTGAGGGCCGCGCCCCGGATCTCGACCAGCCCCGGGCGCAGCTCGCGGGCCTCCCACGATCGCACCGGGTCGACCGTCATGCGCGCGCTGGTGAAGCGTGCAACCTCGCCGTTGCCGTCGCTGTCGTGCAGGCGCACGTCGTGGACCTCGACCACCGGGCGCCAGCCGTCCCAGGCGGCGGAGAGGCGGCCGATCGAGACCGGCTGGCCGAGCATCTCGCTCACCCGCCGGGTGATGTCGGCGCGGTAGTCGTCGACCCGCGGGAGCAGCAGGCGGACCGAGCCCGCGATGACGAGGACCAGCACCACGGCCACCCCGAGGGTGGCGAGGACGACCCGCAGCGCCGTGCGCAACGGACGCCGCCGGGGCGGGAGATCGGGGCCGGACTTGGGGGTGGTGCCTTGCACGGGCGGAGCGACGTGGCCGCGGTACGGCTCGAGCCGGGAGCCTACATCAGGACCACGTCGTACTGCTCGCGCGAGTACTGCGGTTCGACCTGAAGGGTGATCGGCTTGCCGATGAACGCCTCGAGCTCGGCGAAGCTCGCCGACTCCTCGTCCACCAGGGTGTCGATGACCTCACGCGATGCGATCACGAGGAGCTTCTCGGTCTCGTACTGGCGGGCCTCGCGCAGGATCTCGCGGAACAGCTCGTAGCACACGGTGTCGGTGGCCTTGATCGAGCCGCGTCCGCGACACGTGGGGCACGGGTCGCAGAGCACGTGCTCGAGGCTCTCGCGGGTTCGCTTGCGCGTCATCTGGACCAACCCGAGCGGGGAGACGGCGCTCACGTAGCTCTTGGTGTGATCGCGCTCCAGGCTCTTCTCCAACGCGCGCAGGACCTGGCGCTTGTGCTCCTCGTTGGTCATGTCGATGAAGTCGATGATGATGATCCCGCCGAGGTTGCGCAGCCGCACCTGGCGGGCGATCGCCTGCGCCGCCTCCAGGTTGGTCTTGAAGATCGTCTCGTCGAGGTTGCGATGGCCGACGTAGGCGCCGGTGTTCACGTCGACGGTGGTCATCGCCTCGGTCTGGTCGATCACCAGGTGACCACCGGACTTGAGCTGCACCTTGCGCCCCAGCGCCTTCTGGATCTCGTCCTCGACGCCGTAGAGATCGAAGATCGGGCGCTCGCCCACGTAGAGCTCGATGCGCGGGGTCATCTCGGGGATGAACTGACGCGTGAACTCGACCACCCGGCGCATGGTCTCGCGCGAGTCGATCCGCACGCGCTCGAGCTCGGTGCCGGTGAGCTCGCGCAGCGTGCGCACCACCAGCGGCAGGTCCTCGTGCACCAGGCTGGGGACGGGCGCCGAGCGCGCGCGCGTGACGAGGGACGCCCAGAGGCGCTCGAGGAAGTCCATGTCGGCGCGGACCACGGCGTCGGCGACGCCCTCGGCGGCGGTGCGCACGATGTAGCCGCCACGCCGGGGGAGGGCGCCCTCGTGCGCCGGCTCGGCGAGGAGGGTGCGCACCAGGTCGCGCAGCCGCGCACGCTCGGTGTCGACCTCGATACGCTGCGACACGCCCACCGTGTCCTCGTCCGGCATGTAGACGAGGTAGCAGGACGGAATCGACACGTGGGTGGTGATGCGCGCCCCCTTGCTGCCGATCGGGTCCTTGATCACCTGCACCAACAGCTCCTCGCCCTCGCGGAGCAGCTCGCTGATGCCGGGCACCGGACGCGGCCCACTGCCGGGCGGCGCCGGGAACGGGCCTGCCGAGCCCGGGCCGGCCGCATCGCCGGAGGCGGTCTCGAGCGCGCGCGGCGGGCCGTCGGCCGGCTGGCCGTCGCGGCTCTCCTCGCCGTGGGAGCGGTGGTCGTCGGTCTCGAGGGCGTGGCGCTGGGCCTGGGGCGGGAAGGCGACGTCGGAGGCGTGGAGGAAGGCCGCCCGCTCCAGCCCGACGTCGACGAAGGCCGCCTGCATCCCCGGTAGCACCCGGCAGACCCGCCCGCGATAGATGTTGCCGACGAGGCCGCGGCGACTGGCGCGCTCGATGAAGATCTCCTGCAACACGCCGTTCTCGATGACCGCGACCCGGGTCTCGCGCGGCGTGACGTTCACCAGCAGCTCGGCGCTCACAGCACCTCCGAAGATCCGGCGAGGGGACGCCCGGCCTCGGTCCGGCCGAGGGTCGGGCCCCGGAACACGCGCGGGCGACACGGCTCGAGCGCGCACGGCGCCGAGCAGCGATGCGGCGGCGCGGGCCGCGGCTCACCATGCTCCGGGGCAAGGGCCAATCGTAGCCGTTGAGGCCGGTGAACGCACGGCGCGGGGCATCGTGCGGGTGGGTGTCGGTGGTCGACGGGCTTCAGATTCGCGCCGCGCCGCCGACAATGTACGGGGTGTCGGATAGGAATGATTCGGCTATTCTCACCGCCCGAGGGACGACTGGCATGGTCCGTGCTGCCGAGCGCCGCGCGCTCGAGCGGCGTCGCGACCGCGCCGGTCGAGGACGACGGTGGCGCCACGGGTGCCGTCGGTCGCGCCGTCCAGGCGGGCCCCGAGAACGCCGCCGGACGCACCACCGAGGACATGAAGGCGTTTACGCACTGTCTGCCTGCCGCGAGGCCCGCCGAGCGTGCCTGGCCGCGTCGTGGGGACCACATCGCAGGGACGCATGGCTCCACCGCCTTGCTCTCGCCCGATGCGTCGTCCCACATCGTGCCAGGCTCTGGTGCCGGGGTCCGCGCTCGGGTCGGCAGTCCGCAATCGCCCTGCGAGGTGCTCACGTGCCACACGCGCTGAGCCTGGGGCTCGTCCTGTACGTGCTCTGGCTACTGTTGTCGGGGATCTACGAGGCCTGGCTGATGGGCCTGGGCGCGCTGTCGTGCGCGTTCACGGTCTGGGTCGCGGCACGGATGGACGTGGTCGACCACGAGGGCCACCCGATTCACCTGCGGTGGGGGCGGCTGCTGGTCTACCTCGGCTGGCTCGGGCGCGAGATCGTCGTCGCCAACATCCAGGTGGTGCGCCTCATCCTGTCGCGGTCGATGGCGATCACCCCGACCGTCGCCCACGTGCCAGCGAGCCAGCGCACCGACCTCGGCCGCGTGATCTACGCCAACTCGATCACCCTGACCCCGGGCACCATCTCGATCGACGTGCGCGACGGCGACATCGAGGTCCACGCGCTCACCCGTGAGGGCATCGAGGCCCTGCTCGAGGGCGAGATGGACCGCCGCGTGCGCGAGCTCGAGGGAGAGCCCGGCTGATGCTCGCGGCGGCCATGCTCGCGCTGTTGGTGGCGATGGTGCTCGCGCTGGTGCGCGCCCTGTCCGGGCCCACCGTCTACGACCGCATCCTCGCCGTGAACACCTTCGGCACCAAGACGGTGCTGGTGATTGCCGTCTACAACTTCCTGTCGGGCCGGCCGGATTTCCTCGACATCGCGCTCGTCTACACCCTGATCAACTTCGTCGGCACGGTGGCGGTGCTCAAGTTCTTCGAGTACCGCGATCTCGGCGCCGCCAGCGGCTCGAACGGGGCCGAGGAGACGTCGCGATGAGCCCGCTCGAGCTCATCGGCGGCATCGCGGTGCTGGTCGGCGGACTGCTCGCGGTGGTGGGCGGGATCGGCCTCATTCGCTTCCCGGACTTCTACACCCGCCTGCACGCGGCGAGCGTCACCGACACCCTGGCCACCGCCCTGGTGGTGCTCGGCCTCGCGCTGATGGCCTCGGGCGTGCTGGTGGTGGTGAAGCTCGTGCTGACGCTGGTGTTCCTGATCGCCACCGGCCCGGTGGCGGCCCACGCGCTCGCCAAGGCGGCCCTGCACGGCAGACTGCAGCCGCAGCTGGCGCGCGAAGCAGAGGAGGACCGGTCATCGAGCACCTGATCGACCTCGCGCTCCTCGCCTTCCTGGTCGTGCTCGCGATCGGGATGGTGCGCCTGCGCAATCTGTTCGCGGTGGTGATGCTGTTCGGCATCTACAGCCTGCTGTCGGCGGCGCTGTTCGTCGCGCTCGACGCGGTCGACGTCGCCTTCACCGAGGCGGCGGTCGGCGCCGGCATCTCGACCATCCTGATGCTCGCGACCCTCGCCCTGACCAATGCGCGCGAGCGCTCGGTGACCCGACGCCGCGCCCTGGCGCTCGCGATCTGCACCGTGACCGGGCTGGTGCTGGTCTCGGCGATGGTCGACCTGCCGGTGTTCGGGGCCCTGGAGGCACCGGCCCACGCCCATGTCGTGCCACGTTATCTGCTCGACTCGTATCGCGAGATCGGTGTCCCGAACGTGGTGACGTCGGTGCTCGCGAGCTATCGGGGCTACGACACTCTCGGCGAGGTCACGGTGATCTTCACCGCCGGCCTCGGGGTGTTGTGCGTGCTCGGAGCGGGGCGCGAGCCGCCCGCCGACGATCGCGAAGACGGCTGAGCCCGGGGAAGAGCGAGCACGACATGGAACACCACCTGGTCCTGCGGGTCGCCGCGAAGCTGCTGATCCCACCGATCCTGCTGTTCGCGCTGTACGTCCAGTTCCACGGTGACTTCGGTCCGGGCGGTGGTTTCCAGGCCGGGGTGATCTTCGGCGCCGGCTGCATCCTCTACGGTGTGGTGTTCGGGGTCGACAACCTGCAACGCGTGGTCCCCGCCGGGGTGGTGCGCGTGCTCTCGGCCGCCGGCGTGCTGCTCTACGCAGGAGTCGGGGTGTGGTCGCTACTGTCCGGTGGGAACTACCTGGACTACGGCGTGCTGGCAGCCGACCGCGTCCACGGACAGCATCTCGGCATCATGCTGGTCGAGCTCGGCGTCGGCACCACGGTGTCGGCGGTGATGATCGGCCTGTTCTACGGCTTCACGAGCCTGCGGCCGTGAACGCGCGGGGTTGATTCGACAGTGCTCGAGCTGCTCGCCCTTCACTACAACTACCTCGCGGTCGTGGTGCTGATGATGACCGGCCTCTACGTCGTCATCGCCAACGGCAACCTGGTCAAGAAGGTCATCGGGCTGAACATCTTCCAGACCTCGGTGTTCATCCTCTACATCTCCTTCGGCAAACGACTGGGTGGCACCGCGCCGATCCTCTCTCCCGACTTTGAGCTCTACTCCAATCCGCTGCCGCACGTGCTGATCCTGACCGCCATCGTGGTCGGGGTCGCCACCACCGCGCTCGCGCTCGCCCTGGTGATCCGGATTCACCGTGGCTACGGGACGTTGGAGGAGGACGAGATCGAGCGCATCGAGGCCGAGGAGCAAGGAGGCGCCGGGTGAGCGCGACGGCGGTGATGGCGCACCTTCCGGCGCTGGCGGTGGTGGTGCCGCTGATGACCGCGCCGCTCACCGTGCTGGTGAATCGGCCGGCTCTGGTGTGGCGTCTGGCGACGCTGTCGTGCCTGCTGACCTTCGCGGTCGCGGTCGGTCTGCTGGCGCGGGTGCTGGAGCTCGGGCCGTTCGTCTACGAGATCGGCGGTTGGGCTGCGCCCTGGGGCATCGAGTACCGGATCGACGCCTTCAACGCGTACGTCGTGCTGGTGGTCACCGGGGTCAGCGCCGTGGCGATGCCCTTCGCCCGCCGCAGCGTGGAGCGCGAGGTCGAGCGCGATCGCGCCTATCTCCTGTATTGCGCGTGGATGCTCGCGCTCACCGGCCTGGTCGGCATCGCGGTCACCGGCGACCTCTTCAACGTCTTCGTGTTCCTCGAGATCAGCTCGCTGGCGACCTACGTGCTGGTGAGCATGGGCCGTGGCCGCGCGGCGCCGCTCGCGGCCCTGCGCTATCTGGTGGTGGGGACGGTCGGCGCCACGTTCTTCCTCATCGGGGTCGGGCTGCTCTACGAGATGACCGGCAGTCTGAACATGGCCGACCTCGCGGCGCGCATCCCGCCGATTGCGGACAGTCGCGTCGTCCACGCCGGTTTCGTGTTCATCGTGCTCGGCCTCGCGCTGAAGGCGGCGCTGTTCCCGCTCCACGCCTGGTTGCCCGGCGCCTACGGTGCGGCGCCCTCGGCGGTGACCGCGTTCCTCGCCGGGACCGCGACCAAGGTCGCCATCTACGCGCTGCTGCGGGTGGTGTTCACGGTATTCGGCGCGCGCTTCGCGTTCGGCACCATGGCCTTCGACGTGCTGCTGGTGCCTCTGGCGCTCGCCGGGATTCTGGTCGCCTCCGCGGTGGCGGTATTCCAGCAGGACCTCAAGCGCATGCTCGCCTACTCGAGCGTCGCCCAGATCGGGTACATGCTGCTCGGAGCCGGGCTGGTGAGCGAGGCGGGCCTCACCGGCGGCATCGTGCACATGTTCAACCACGCGCTGGCGAAGACCGCGCTGTTCCTCGCGCTCGGGTGCATCGCCTACCGGGTCGGGACGGTCACCGTGGCCTCGATGGCGGGGCTCGGCCGGCGCATGCCCTGGACCATGGCCGCGTTCGTGCTCGGGGGGCTGAGCCTGGTCGGCGTGCCCCTCACCGCGGGCTTCGTGAGCAAGTGGTACCTGGTGCAGGCGGCGCTGGAGCGCGACCTCTGGTGGGTCGCGGCCATCGTGCTCTTCGCCTCGGTGTTGGCGCTCATCTACACCGGTCGGGTGGCCGAGGCGGCGTACTTCCGGCCAGCGGTGCCGGGCGGGCTGCCGGACCGCGCCCGCGAGGCGCCGCTCTCCATGCTGGTGCCGGTCTGGCTGCTGGTCGGCCTGAACTTCTACTTCGGCATCGATGCCGCGCTCTCCGCCGGAGTGGCCGGGGAGGCGGCGCGCGGGCTGCTGGGAGGCGTGTCGTGAGCGTCGAGACGACCCTGGTGGTCGCGCTGCTCCTGCCCGCGTTGGGGTCGATCTTCGTCGGCCTGTCCGGCTGGCATCCGAACGTCCGCGAGACGGTCACGCTGGCCACCGCCGGGATCACGCTGTGGCTGGTGGCCTCGCTGTGGCCGGTGGTGGCGGCCGGTGGGCGACCGCGGATCGAGCTGGTCGAGACCCTGCCGGGGGTTCCCCTGGTGCTCGAGCTCGAGCCGCTGGGCATGCTGTTCGCGCTGGTGGCGAGCTTCCTGTGGGTCGTCACCTCGGTGTATGCGATCGGCTACATGCGCGGCCACCACGAGCTCAACCAGACCCGCTTCTACGTCTGCTTCGCGGTGTCGATCTCCGGCGCGCTCGGCGTGGCGATGGCCGGCAACCTGTTCACGCTGTTCGTGTTCTACGAGGTGTTGACGCTCGCCACCTATCCCCTGGTGACCCATTCCGGCACCGAGGAGGCGCGCCGGGCGGGCCGGATCTACCTCGGGATCCTGCTCTCGACGTCGATCGGGCTGCAGCTCGCGGCCATCGTCTGGACCTGGGCCATCGCCGGCGGACTGGACTTCACGCCCGGCGGTTTGCTGGCCGGCAAGGTCGACGGCCCGACCGCCGGGATCCTGCTCTGCCTCTACGTCTTCGGCGTCGGCAAGGCGGCGATCATGCCGCTGCACCGCTGGCTGCCGGCGGCGATGGTGGCACCGACCCCGGTCAGTGCCCTGCTGCACGCGGTGGCGGTGGTCAAGGCGGGCGTGTTCACGGTGCTCAAGGTCGCGGTCTATGTCTTCGGGCTGGATCTCCTCTCCGAGCTCGAGGCCGGGCGCTGGCTGGCCTATCTCGCCGGCTTCACCATCATCGCCGCCTCGCTGATCGCGATGCGCAAGGACAACCTCAAGGCGCGGCTCGCCTACTCCACCGTGAGCCAGCTCTCCTACATCCTGCTCGGGGCGCTGCTCGCCACCAGCGCCTCGGTGGCCGGAGCGGGGATGCACATCGTCATGCACGCGTTCGGCAAGATCACGTTGTTCTTCTGTGCCGGCGCGATCATGGTGGCCACCCACAAGACCGAGGTGAGCCAGCTCGCCGGGCTCGGTCGGCGGATGCCGATCACCATGGCGGCGTTCCTCGTCGGCAGCCTGAGCATCATCGGTCTGCCGCCGTTCGGCGGCATGTGGAGCAAGTGGTTCCTGGCCGCCGGCACGCTGCAGGCGGGGGAGCAGGTGCTCCTCGGCGTGCTGATGCTCAGCTCGTTGCTGAACGTCGCCTACCTGCTGCCGATCCCGGCCAAGGCATTCTTCGGCAAGCCGACCGACCGTTCCGACGCCGGGGGATTCCAGGAAGCACCGATGGCCTGCGTCGCCGCGCTGGTGCTGACCGCGCTCGGCTGCGCCTTGCTGTTCATCGAGCCCGACCCGTTCCACCAGCTCGCCACCCAGGCGATCGCGCCGCTGGCGACGTCGCATTGATCCGCAGGTGACCGCGATGCACGACCAACGCATCCGCTTTCTCGACCGGCCCGAGAACGTGCGCCGCCTGCTGCGCGTGTTCTACGTGGTCTGCCTGGGGCTGATCGCGGCGGACCTCGTCTACCACCGCCACGTCTCGCATCCATTGGAGAGCATGCCCGGCTTCTACGGCGTTTACGGCTTCGTCGCCTGCGTGCTGCTGGTGCTGGTGGCCAAGCAGATGCGCCGGCTGCTGATGCGCGACGAGCACTACTACGACCGTCGAGACGGCGGGCAGTGAGGGACTGACGTGGTGCCCCCCTTCGTACCTTTCCTGATCGCGGCCCTGCTGGTCCCGGCACTGCAGGGGCGAGCGCGCAGCGTGTTGGTGTTGGTGGCGCCGATCGTCGGCGCGCTGACCCTGGTCGGTGCCCCCGAGGGCGTGGCGTGGCAGCTCGACATGCTGGGGCTCACGCTGGAGCCGGTGCGCGTCGACCGGCTGTCGCTGATCTTCGGCTACATCTTCCACATCGCAGCCTTCGTCGGCGGCATCTACGCCTGGCATCTGCGCGACAGCGTCCAGGCCAGCGCCGGTCTGTTGTACGCCGGCAGCGCCATCGGGGCGGTGTTCGCCGGCGACCTGCTGACGCTGTTCGTGTTCTGGGAGGTGATGGCGGTCAGCTCGGTGTTCCTGATCTGGGCCCGTGGCACGCCGGAGGCGATTCGCTCCGCGCAGCGCTACCTGGTGGTCCAGATCACCTCCGGTGTGCTGTTGCTCGCCGGCGCGCTGGTCCACCTCGAGGCCACCGGCTCGATCGCGTTCGGTCACCTCGGGCTCGACGCGCCGGGCGGTGTCCTCATCCTGCTCGCGTTCGGGATCAAGTGCGCGTTCCCCGGCCTGCACTCGTGGTTGACCGACGCCTACCCGCAGGCGACCCCGACCGGCACCGTGTTCCTGAGCGCGTTCACCACCAAGGCGGCGGTCTACACCCTCGCGCGCGGTTACGCGGGAACCGAGCTGCTGGTGTGGATCGGTGCGACGATGGCGTTCTTCCCCATCTTCTACGCGGTGATCGAGAACGATCTGCGCCGCGTGCTCGGCTACAGCCTGATCAACCAGCTCGGTTTCATGGTCACCGGGATCGGCATCGGGACCGAGATGGCGGTGAACGGCGCCGCCGCCCACGCCTTCAGCCACATCCTCTACAAGGCGCTGCTGTTCATGAGCATGGGCGCGGTCCTGCACATGACCGGGCGCATCAACGGCTCCGACCTCGGCGGGCTCTACCGGTCGATGCCGCGCACCACCGTCCTGTGCATCGTCGGCGCGGCCTCGATCTCGGCCTTTCCCCTGTTCAGCGGGTTCATCAGCAAACCGATGGTGATGACGGCGGCACTCGAGCAGGGGTACGACTGGGTGTGGCTGGTGCTGCTGTTCGCGTCGGCGGGGGTGTTCCACCACGCGGGCATCAAGATCCCGTACTTCGCGTTCTTCGCCCACGACTCCGGTATCCGGACCACCGAGCCGCCGGTCAACATGCAGATCGCGATGCTCGTCGCCGCGACGCTCTGCGTGGGGATCGGCTGCTTCCCGGAGTTGCTCTACGCGCACCTCCCGTTCGCCACCGACTACTCGCCGTACGACGCCTCGCACGTGCTCGCCCAGCTCCAGCTCCTGCTGTTCTCGGCGCTGGCCTTCGCCTGGCTCACCCTCTCCGGCCTGTACCCGCCGGAGCTGCGCTCGGTCAACCTGGACGCGGACTGGGTCTACCGCCGCCTCGGTCCGCGGCTGGTCGGCTCGGCGCGCGAGGTGATCGGCACGGCCGATGCCGCCGTGCGCTCGGCTGCGGTCGGTGGGTTGGTCCGCCTCGGTGGCTGGCTCGCGCGGGTCTACGGACCCCGGGCGCCGGCCGGCGCCGCGTGGCCGACCCATCGCACGGTCGCGATCACGCTGGTCCTGCTGGGTGGATACATCCTGCTGCAGGGCGGCTGACCGCGGCATCCGGCCCGGCGCATGGTGGCGGTGCGGGGGCCCGGGGTCAGCGGGTGATGGTCGCCCGGATCTGCTCGACCTGGTCGCGAGCGGCAGCGAGCTGCTGCGGGCTCAGGGCCTCGGCGGTGAGGTCGCGGTTGCGCTCCGCGTTGGTGTCCCCGAAGTCGGTGGCGAGCGCGAACCAGATGTAGGCCCGCGCGTCGTCCTTCGGGACGCCCTCGCCGAGGCCGTACATGATGCCGAGGTTGTTCATCGCGTTGGGGTGGCCCAGCCGCGCCGCGCGCTCGTAGAGATCCCGCGCGCGCGGCAGGTCCCGCGACACGCCGCGGCCCTGGTAGTAGAGCAGCCCGAGGCTGTACAGCCCGAGCGGGCTGCCGGCGTCGGCGGCGCGGCGGAACCAGCGGGCGGCCTCGGCCTCGTCGAGGGGAACACCGTCGCCCTCGCTGTACATCAGGCCCAGATTGACCTGGGCGTCGGGATGTCCCTGCTCGGCCGCCCGGCGATACCAGCGCGCCGCCTCGGCCCGGTCCTGGCGTACCCCGGCCCCGGCGTCGTACCGCGTCGCGAGGCGGAACTGCGCGTCGGCGTCGCCCGCCGTTGCGGCGGCGAGCTCCGGCGGCCCGCCACGTGGCGCGCTCCCGGAAGCCGGAGCCGCGGCGCGCGACAGCACGCTGAGGTCGAGATCGGCGCTGGCCGGCCCGAGGGCGAGGGACAGCGCGAGGGCGAGTACGAGCCGGTTCATCGAATCCGTTGGCTGGCGCGCGGGCGCCGACTCTACCACGCCGCAGTGGGACCTAAAAACATGAAGCCGGTCGCCTTTCCGGGGTCGGACCCGATGCTAGGATGCCCTCGTTCACAGGGCCGCATTTGTCGCTCCATCGACGCATGATTCGTATCTTCCGCCACTACGTGCCCCGCTGGTTGCTCGTTCTCGGGACGAGCGAGGCCTTGATCCTGTTCGGCTCCGTCTACCTCGGTGTCAGCTTCCGGCTGCTGGAGTTCAACCCCACCGACAAGCTGCTGGTCGGCGGGATCTGGCCGAAGGGCATCGGCTTCGCGGTGGTGATGTTGCTGCTGATGGCGGGCGTCGGGCTCTACCAGCGCGGCCTGCGCGACGATCTCAAGGGCTTGCTGTTCCGTGTCGGGGTCGCCTTCAGCCTCGGTCTGGCGGCGATGGCGACGCTGGTGGCCCTGGTCCCCCGGTTGTCGATCGGCAATACCGGGTTCGCGGTCGCCTTCGTGTGCTCGGCCTTCGGCATCGGGATGTTCAGGCTCCTGGTCCACAAGTACTCCGACATCGATGCCTTCCGCCGCCGGATCGTGGTGCTCGGAACCGGGTCGATGGCCGGTCAGATCGGTCGCCGGCTGCGGCGGCGCTCGGACTGGCAGGGCAAGGCGCTGCTCGGGTTCGTGCCGGTTCCGGGCGAGGATTCCGACGACGACGTGCGTCGGATCCTGACGCCGAAGCACACCCTGCCCGAGTTGCTGGAGGAGCTCGGGGCCGACGAGCTGGTGGTCGCGGTCGACGAGAACGCCGCCTACTTCCCGGTCAACGAGGTGCTCGACTGCAAGATGAGCGGGGTGCGCGTGGTCGACGTCGCGACCTTCTTCGAGGAGGTCACCGGCCGCATCAACATCGACGCGTTGCGCCCGAGCAGCATGGTGTTCGCCGACGGCTTCGCTCACGCGGTGCTCAAGGGTGTGGTCCACCGCGCGTTCGACATCACCGTGAGCAGCCTGATGCTGCTCCTCGGATGGCCGGTGATGGTCGGCACCGCGGCCGCGATCTGGCTGGAATCCGGCGGGCGCGGCCCGGTGTTCTACCGTCAGGTGCGCGTCGGGCGCAACGGACGACCGTTTCAGATTCTCAAGTTCCGCAGCATGACCGTCGACGCCGAGAGTGGAGGGCGGCCACAGTGGGCGCGCTCCAACGATGCCCGCGTGACCGCCGTCGGCGCGGTCATCCGCAAGCTCCGGATCGACGAGCTACCCCAGCTCTTCAACGTGCTCAAGGGCGAGATGAGCTTCGTCGGCCCGCGCCCCGAGCGCCCGGAGTTCGTCGAGGATCTGGAGCGCAAGATTCCCTACTACGCCGTGCGCCATCGGGTGAATCCCGGAATCACGGGCTGGGCGCAGATTTGTTACCCTTACGGCGCCTCGGAGGACGACGCGCGACAGAAGCTCCAGTACGACCTCTACTACATCAAGAACTACAGTCTGTTCCTGGATCTGATGATCCTGATTCAGACCGCGCAGGTCGTGTTGTGGGGCAAGGGGGCGCGCTGAGATCGACCGGTCACGCACCGGTACCTCGTATCGCTCGCCACGGACCGTGCTCGCGATGCCGGCGCGCGCCCTCGCGGAAGCCGATGCCCCGACGCGCACCACGATGCCGCGCCGGGACCGCATGGGCGAGGCGCTCGGCGCACGCATGCTTCCGGCGCTGAGGGTCGCAGGATGACCGCCTTTCAGCTATCCGCCATCTCCTACGCGCTCGCCGCGGGCGCCTATGCGTTGCTGGCGGTGCTCCTGGTCACCACCTGGCGCGGCCGGCTGAGTGGCGGCTTGCTCGTCCTGGCCACCGCCGCGACCGCGATCTGGGGCGGGGCGAGCGCGACCTACTCGTTGTGGCGGATGCCGCCGTTCTCGGCGCTCCAGCTCCTCGAGGTGCTGCGCGACGTCACCTGGTTCCTGTTCCTGCTTCAACTCCTGAGCCCGGGCACCGGCTTCCTGCGCCTCGCCGGCAGCGTGCGGCTGATGGGTGTCTTGCTCGGCGGGCTCGCCACCGCGGTCTGCGTGGTCATCCTCGCCGACCGCTACGCGGCCCCGCTCCAGGGCTTCGAGGCCTGGTCCGGCCAGCTCGCGGTGCTGGGGCGGGTCCTGCTCACGGTCGGCGGGCTGGCGTTGGTCGAGCAGCTGTTCCGCAGCACCAGCCCCGAGCGGCGCTGGTCGGTGAAGTACCTCTGCTTCGGCGTCGGCGGGCTGTTCGCCTACGACCTGTTCCTGTACGCGAAGGCGCTGCTGTTCCAGAGCATCGACGGCGAGCTGTGGGCGGCTCGTGGGGTGATCACCGCGATGGTGGTGCCCCTGATCGCGGTCTCGGCGGCGCGCAACCCGCAATGGACGCTCGACATCTTCGTCTCCCGGCACGTGCTGTTCCACTCGGTGGCGGTGCTCGGCGCCGGCGTGTACCTGGTGCTGATGGCCGCGGCCGGCTACTGGATCCGCGCCTATGGCGGTACCTGGGGCGGGATCGCGCAGGCCGGGTTCCTGTTCGGCGCGATGATCCTGCTGGCGGTGGTGGCGATGTCCGGCCAGGTCCGCTCGCGGACCAAGGTCTTCCTGAGCAAGCACTTCTACAAGAACCGCTACGACTACCGCGAGGAGTGGCTGAAGTTCACCCAAACCCTGTCGTCGGCCGACGAGGAGGCCGACCTCGGCACGCGCATCGTGCGCGCGGTGGCGGAGATGGTGGAGAGCCCCGGCGGAGGGTTGTGGCTGCGCCAGGGCGCGGGGGGATTCGTCTGCGGTCAGGTGTGGGGGTTCACACCGCCTGCCGGCGCGGTCGAGGCTGCCGACTCGTCGTTGGCACGTTTCCTGGCGCGCGACGGGTGGGTGGTGCTCGTGGACGAGTATCGCGAGCGTCCAGAGGCCTACCCCGGCCTCGAGATCCCCGAGTGGCTCGCCGAGACTCCGCGCGCCTGGCTCGTGGTGCCCCTGATGCACGGTGATGAGCTGGTCGCATTCATCGTGCTACAGCGCTCGCCGACCAAGACCAGCCTCAACTGGGAGGACACTGATCTTCTAAAGACAGTGGGCCGACAGGCCGCCAGCTATCTGGCGCTGTGGCTGGCGACCGAGGCGCTGACCGAGGCGCGCCAGTTCGAGGCCTTCAACCGACTGTCCGCATTCGTGGTGCACGACTTGAAGAACATCGTGGCCCAGCTCGCACTCGTGGTGTCGAACTCCAAGCGCCATCGCGGGTCGCCGGAGTTCGTCGACGATGCGTTCGACACCATCGAGAACGCGACCGGGCGTATGAACCGCATGCTCGCCCAGCTCCGCAAGGGGCGCGCCGAGCCGGGGGCGGTGCGCGCGACGCCGATGGCCGAGGTGCTGGAGCGCGTGGTGCGCGCCCGCGGGGTCGGGCTACCGCGCCCGATGCTGGTGGTCGACAGCCCCGAGGCGACGGTGCGGGTCGACGCGGACCGGCTCGCGTCGGTGGTCGAGCACCTGGTGCAGAATGCGCAGGAGGCGACCGCGGACGACGGGACGGTCACCGTCCGATTGCGAACGGAGGCCGATCGCGCGGTGGTCGAGATCATCGACAGCGGGGTCGGTATGGACGCCGACTTCATCTCCCAGCGCCTGTTCCGGCCCTTCGACACCACGAAGGGGAACGCCGGGATGGGTGTGGGCGTCTATCAGAGTCGGGAGTTCGTGCAGTCGGCGGGCGGCGACATCGACGTGACCAGCGCGCCTGGTGCCGGCACCACGTTCACGATTCGCCTGCCGATGTCGTCGGGTGATCTCGATTCCCCGAGAGCAGAGCAACTGGAGCTTGCGAGTTGAGCGCACAGAAGACAGCCAACAAGACCCTCCTCGTGGTCGAGGACGACCCGGGGCTTCAGAGCCAGCTCCGCTGGTGCTTCGAGGGCTACGAGGTGGTCGTGGCCGGCGACCGCGAGGGTGCGATGAGCATGATCCGGCGCCACGAGCCCCCGGTGGTCACCCTCGACCTCGGGCTTCCGCCGGACCCGGCCAATGCCTCCGAGGGGCTCGCCGCGCTGTCGGAGATCCTGGCCGCCTGCCCGACGACGAAGGTCATCGTGGTCACCGGCAACGACGATCGTGAGAACGCGCTGAAGGCGATCAGCCTGGGGGCCTACGACTTCTATCAGAAACCGGTCGACGCCGACGTGCTGTCGCTGATCGTCGACCGCGCCTTCGGCCTCCACGCGCTGGAGGAGGAGAATCGGCGCCTCGCCAACATGCCGCGGCGCTCGCCGCTCGAGGGGATCATCGCCAGCAGCCCCGAGATGACCGACATCTGCCGCATGGTCACCAAGGTGGCGCCGGCCGACGTGAGCGTGCTGCTCCTCGGCGAGAGCGGCACCGGCAAGGAGCTGCTGGCACAGGCCATCCACCGGCTGAGCGGTCGCGCCGACGGCCCGTTCGTGGTCATCAACTGTGCCGCCATTCCGGAGAACCTGCTGGAGAGCGAGCTCTTCGGCTACGAGAAGGGCGCGTTCACCGGTGCCTTCAAGCAGACCATCGGCAAGGTCGAGTATGCCGACGGTGGCACGCTGTTCCTGGACGAGATCGGTGACCTGCCGCAGGCGCTGCAGTCGAAGCTGCTGCGCTTCCTGCAGGAGCGGACCATCGAGCGCATCGGCGGCCGGGAGCCGATCTCGGTCGACGTGCGGGTGGTGTGCGCCACCCACCGCGCGCTGCCCGAGATGATCAAGACCGGCGAGTTCCGCGAGGATCTCTACTACCGGATCAGCGAGGTGACGGTGAACATCCCGCCACTTCGCGAGCGGCAGGGGGACGCGGTGGTGCTCGCGCGCGCGTTCCTCGAGCGCGCCAGCACCGGCGCCAAGGGCAAGCGGCCACGGGAGTTCTCCGAGGACGCACTGCGGGCGATCGAGAGCTATCCCTGGCCCGGTAACGCGCGTGAGCTCGAGAACCGGGTGAAGCGCGCCGCGATCATGGCCGAGGGCCAGCGGATCACGGTGCAGGATCTCGACCTGCCGGCAGCGGAGGGGGACGAGCAGGAGCCGCTCAACCTGCGTCAGGTCCGCGAGATCGCCGAGCGCCGGGCGATTCAGCGCGCGCTCTCGCTCAACGAGGGCAAGGTCGCCCAGGCCGCCGACATGCTCGGGGTCAGTCGGCCGACCCTCTATGACCTGATGGAGAAGCACGGGCTCAAATGAGCGCGCCGACCGAGTCCCCGCGCGAGGTCGGCGCCGGAGCGCGCCTCGACCTTCCCGCGCTCGCCGCCGTCGGCCTGGTCCTCGCCGTGCTCGGCTGGCTGTACCGCGACACCGTCGACGGGCTGGTCGACGGCTGGTCGCAGTCGCAGTCGTACAGCCATGCCTTCCTGCTGGTGCCGATCAGCCTGTATCTCGCCTGGTCGGAGCGCGCGCGCATCTTCGGCGGCGCACCGCGACCGAGCCTGGTCGGGCTGCTCGCGGTCCCGGTCGCGAGCGCCGCCTGGGCGATGGCGGCCCTGGTCGACATCCAGGTCGGGCAAGAGCTCGCACTGCTCGCGGTCCTCGCCTGCGCCCTGCTGGCGGTGCTCGGCTGGCGCAACGCACGCCCGCTCGCGTTCCCGGTCGGGTTCCTCTTGCTCGGGATCCCGGTGTGGTCGCTGTTGAACCCGGTGCTGCAGGACTACACGGCCCAGGCCTCCGCCTCGCTGGTGCGCCGACTCGGGGTGCCGCTCTACCTCGAGGGGCTGCACATGACCATCCCGCGCGGTCAGTTCGTGGTCGCCGAGATCTGCTCCGGCCTGCGCTATCTGCTGGCGTCGATGTGCATCGGCGCGCTCTACGGTTACCTCAACCTGCGGACGTTGTGGCTCGGCGTCACCTTCTTCGCGGTGGCGACGGCGGCGTCGATCGTCGCCAACTGGCTGCGGGTGGTGACCATCGTGATGGTGGGACACCACGCGGGAATGGATCACCCGCTGGTCGGCGCCTACCACCAGCACCTCGGCTGGGTGGTGTTCGCGGTGACGCTGGTGCCGCTGTTCGCCTTCGGGGCCTGGCTGCAGCGTGTCGACGACAGGATCCAGGCGCGGGCCCGTCCGCGCGAGCCGTCGGTGCCGCCAGTCGACGATCGGAGGTGGTGGGGCGCCGTCACCGCCCTTGCCGTCATCGCAGTCGCCGCCGGGCCGATGCTCGTCCGCCACCTCGATGCGCGTGCCAGCGCATCGGCCGTGGCGGTGACGGTCAGCCTTCCGAGCGTCGAGGGCTGGACCGGCCCGCTGGCGGCCGACGAGCCAGGGCACGAGCTCGAGGGGCGCCCGGTGGTCGCGTCGGGTCGCTACCGGTCGCCCGGCGGGGCCGAGGTCGACTTGCTGGTCGCCCGCTACTCGGGTGTTGCCACCGATGGCGAGGCGGTGAACGAGTTGAACCGTGGTTTCGACCGCGCGCGGTGGGAGGTGGTGCGTCAGGGGAGCCGCGAGGTCGGGCTGCCGGGGCTCGGCGAGATCGTGGTGGCGGAGCGCGTCCTCGACGCGCGTGGGGCTGCCGGGCGGCGCCTGAACTGGACGCTCTACGAGGCGGACGGGGCGTACACGGCCTCCGGAGTCCGCGCCAAGTTGTTGCAGCTGCGCGGCCGGCTGGCTGGCCGTCCGGCGGCGAGCTTCGTCGCGCTGTCGATCCCGACGCCACCGGCGGACGAGCTCGCCCCCGCTCGAGACGCGCTGGCGGAGTTGGCTGCCGCGGTCTTGCCGACGGTGGTGGCGCCCGGCGGCCGGCGGTAGGTCGCACCGGTCCACCGGTCTCGTGCATGAAGCTCGACATGAAATTGAGCGTGTAAGTTCCTTTTCCGGAAAGAATTTGCTACAAGTTGGGGCGCTGCCTGCGTGGACACCGCGGGGCGCAGGAACCTAGAATGTCGAGTCTGGGCCCGGTGCGCATGTCGCGCGGGCGGCGGCGCAGACTGGCGCGAGGCCGAGTGTTCGGCGGTCATTGGGCGTAGGCGGAGGAGACACGACCTATGAAGCGGAATTGGTGCGCGGCCGCGAGCCGGGCGCTGCTGGTGACTTGGATCGCGGCCCTGGTCGCCGGATGCGAGACCCCCGGTCCGATCGCGGACAAGGAGCCGTTGCCGGTCCCGGAGTCCTACACCTACGTCATCGGTCCTGGTGACTCGCTCAACATCTTCGTGTGGCGTAACGCCGAGCTGTCGCGCACCGTGGCGGTCCGTCCCGACGGCAAGATCTCGGTGCCGCTGGTCGAGGATCTCGTCGCCAGCGGCAAGACGCCGACCGAGCTCGCGCGCGAGATCGAGCAGGTGCTGGCCACCTACATCCGAGAGCCGCTGGTGACCGTGATCGTCGGCGGTTTCCAGGGCGTGTACGAGACGCAGGTCCGGGTGCTCGGTGAAGCCGCGCAGCCGACCGCGATTCCCTATCGGGACAAGATGACGGTGCTGGACGTGATGGTCGCGGTCGGCGGCCTGACCCAGTTCGCCGACGGCAACAAGGCGCGGCTGGTCCGCCACGTCGAGGGCGAGCTGCGAACCAGTCTGGTCCGTCTCGAGGATCTGGTGCGTGACGGAGACATCTCGGCCAACGTCCCGGTGGCGCCGGGTGACGTGCTGATCATCCCGGAGGCGTGGTTCTGACGCGGTCCCCACGCGAGGTGTGACCGTGGGCACGGGCGAGACGGGGTGAGCCGGGCATACTGGTCAGGGTTGGCACCTGCGTGCCGATACAGACCATTGGCCGGATCGATCGAGGCGAGTTGAACTGATGCAGGAAGTGCTGGTTCTCGTCATCACCTATGTCCGCATCGTGTGGCGGTACCGGTGGCTGGCGCTGATGACCGCCGGGGGCTTGAGCGCCGCCGGATGGGTCTGGGTGATGCTGCTGCCCGACCAGTACGAGGTCGAGACGCGCGTCTATCTCGACACGCAGTCGCTATTGCGTCCGATCCTGAAAGGCCTCGCGATCGACACCGACGCGCAGTCCAACACCGCCCAGCTCATGCGGCGCACCCTGCTGGTGCGCCCGAATCTCGAGGCGGTGGCCCGCAAGACCGACATGGATCTCAAGGCGAAGACGCCGCAGGACTTCGAGCGGCTGCTCGACGGGCTGGCCAACCAGATCAAGGTCTCGGGGACCAGCCGGGACAACATCTTCGTCATCGCCTATCAGAACTCGGATCCCAAGCTCGCCACCCGCGTGGTGGAGGCGATCCTCAATCTCTTCGTCGAGCGCTCACTCGGCGAGAGCCGCAAGGACACCAGCAAGACCAAGCAGTTCATCGAGCGTCAGATCGCCGAGTACGAGGCGCGGCTGGATACCGCGGAGCAGCGGCTCAAGGAGTTCAAGCAGCGCAACTTCGAGCTGTTGCCGGGCTCGAGCGGCGACTACTACCAGCGCCTCGAGACCGCCAACGGGACGCTTGGCGCCACCCAGCAGGCGCTCAAGGAGGCGAAGTCGAAGCTCGCCGCGATCGAGGCCCAGCTCCAGGGGGACGAGCCGGTATTCGGGCTCGCACCGCCGCCGCCGCCGGCGCCGGTGGCGCGTGCGCAGGTGCCGACGAACTCGCCGTTCGACGGCCGCATCTCGGAGCTGCAGCGCCACATCGACCAGCTGCTGCTGCAGTTCACCGAGCGCCACCCCGACGTGATCCAGGGCAAGCGCCTGCTCGAGAGCCTCGAGAAGCAGCGCGTGGACTGGCTGGAGGAGGCGCGTCGCAACGCACCCCCGCCGCCCCAGGTCACCCCGCAGACGACGAGCCTGGCCGAGAATCCCGTGTTCCAGGAGCTCAAGCTCCTGCAGGGCCAACTCCAGGGCGAGGTCGCGGTGCTCGAGGACCGGGTGACCCTGCACCAGTCCCAGGTCCAGGAGCTCGAGACCCAGGTCGATCAGATCTTCAAGGTCGAGGCCGAGCTCAAGCGCCTCAACCGTGACTACGACATCAACAAGCGCAACTACGAGGAGCTGGTGAAGCGCCGCGAGGCGCTGAAGCTCGGCGAGGAGGCCGGGCAGTCGACCGACGACGTGCAGTTCAACGTGATCGAGCCGCCGCGTGAGCCGTTGCTGCCGGTGGGTCCGAACCGCGAGTTGCTGAGCAGTGGGGTGTTCGTGGGCGCATTGGGTGCCGGCATCGGACTCGCGCTGCTGCTCGGGATGCTGCGGCCGATGGTGTACTCGCGCGACATGCTGCGTGACTTGAGCGACCTGCCGATCCTCGGCACGGTGTCGCGGCTGTGGACTCCGCGCGAGCGGTTCCGCCGCCGGCTCGAGGTCGTCACCTTCGCGGTCGGTTGCCTGGGGCTGGTGGGTCTGTTCGCGGGCCTGGTCGTCCTCTACCGCCTGAACATCAACATCGCGGGCAAGCTCGCGCAGCTCGGGCAGCAGTTCCTATGAGCATCATCGAGAAGGCGCTCGACAAGCTGGCCGAGCGCGGCGACGAGGACGAGCGACCGGAGCTGATCGTCGATCCCCCGGCCGAGCGCCCACGCGCACGGCAGGGCTCGAGCACGTCGCATGCGACGCCGCCCCGAGCCGATTTCGCGGAGCCCGCCGAGCACGAGATCGAGGCGGCGATGCGCGAGGTCGAGGCCGCTGCGCCGCCGGCCCGCGCGGTGCGGGCCACCACGGCGCCGGTTCCGGTGCTTGAGCCGGTCGACGACGCCCCTCCGGCCGAGCCTGATCAGCCGTCGCGCTCGACCGAGCGGTACTTCGAGGTCAACCTCGATCGCCTGCGCGGCGCGGGTTTCATCACCCCGGACGCCGGGCAGTCCCAGCTCGCCGAGCAGTACCGAATCATCAAGCGCCCCCTGGTCCGCAAGCTCGATCTCCCGGAGGGCGAGCGCCCCGACCGCGCGAATCTGATCATGGTCACGAGCTCGGTGCCGGGGGAGGGCAAGACCTTCACCTCGCTCAATCTCGCCATCAGCCTGACGATGGAGCTCGACCGTCGGGTGCTGCTGGTCGACACCGACGTTCAGCGCGGCGGGGTGAGCCGCGTGCTCGGACTCGACCCCGGCCCCGGCCTCAGCGACTACCTGGCGCTGTTGGACGTCGACCTCGCGGACTTCCTGGTGCGGACGAACATCCCGAAGCTCACCTTGCTTCCGGCCGGGCGGATGTACCCGAACCTGACCGAGCTGTTCGCGAGCGACGACATGGAGCGCCTGTGTCAGGAGTTCGCCACCCGCTATCCGGACCGCGTGGTGGTCTTCGACACCGCGCCGTTGCTCGCTACCAGCGGTGCCAGCGTGCTCGCCCACCACGTCGGTCAGGTGGTGATGGTGGTGGAGGCCCTGCGTACGCCGCAGAGCGCATTGCGCGAGGCACTGCGGATGCTCGACGGTGTCCCGAGCGAGCGCATCGGGTTGGTGCTGAACAAGTCCCGCGAGGGGCTCGTCAGTGGTTATCGTTACGGGTATTACGGCTATGGCTACGGCTATGGCTATGGCAGCTCGCCGCAGGCCAAGGAGTAGCGCGCTTGTCCCTGCCGACGAAACCGCACCGGGTGGACGTCCTCCTGGTCCCGAGGGGGCTCGGGGTCGTTCGTGCCTGCGTGCTGCTCGGGCTGGCGACGACGCCATTCACGAGTGCGGTGGCCGGCGACTGGACGTTCACTCCGCGGCTGTCGGTCAGCGAGACCTTCTCCGACAACATCGGGCTCGATCCGTCAGGGCAGGCCGAGCACGAGTTCGTGACCGACGTGAGCCCCGGCATCAGTCTGCGGGGCACGGGCAGTCGGCTGGACGTGAATCTCATCTACAACCTCCAGGCGCTGCACTACGCCCGCGGCACCGACCCATCGCAGATCAACCACCAGCTCCAGGCGTCCGGCACCGGTGAGGTGTGGGAGGACATCGGCTTCCTCGACGTACGGAGCACGATTCGGCAGGCGAACTCCGCCGGGGGCGCGCGTCAGGCGAGCTCGACGCGCTCGGCGACCGGGACGCTGGACGACGTGATGACCCTCTCGGTGAGCCCGTACGTGCGCAAGCGCTTCGGGCGCGACGCGAAGGGCGAGGCACGGTATCGCTACGCGACGGTCGAGGACTCCGGGACCAGCGGCACCACCGACACCCACGAGTTCTCGCTGAACGTCTCGAGTGGCGAGCGGTTCGCGCGCGTCCCGTGGTCGGTCGCTGCCTCCCACCGCGAGGAGGACGACGGCAGCGGCACCAGCTCGACCTTCCAGGAGATCACCGGCACGCTCAGCTACAAGTTCTCGCGCGCTTACGCGGCCAATGCCTCGGTGGGTTACGAGAGCAACGACTTCACCACCTCTCGGGGTGACACCAGCGGCCTGACCCTTTCCGCGTCCGGGACCTGGACACCGACGCCGCGGACCTCGGTCGAGCTCGGGATGACCGACAAGTTCTCCGGTAACTCCTTCTTCGCCCGGGCTAGCCATCGATCCCGTCGCGCCGTGTTCAGCCTGCGTTACGGCGAGGAGGTGACCACCAGCAGCCGCCTCGAGCTCGAGCGAGAGTTCATCGCGCTGGTCGACCCGTTCGGCGAGCCGATTCTGGACCCGGACTCCGGTCAGGCGATCGTGGTGCCGATCGAGACGCCGCGCTTCACCAACGAGGTGATCGTGCAGAAGCGCCTCGAGGGCAGCATGGCGTTCCAGGGTCGGCGGACCAACGCCAGCGTGCGCGTCTTCAGCAACGACCGCGATTTCGAGGCGAGCGGCGCCAGCGAGAAGGTCTACGGCATCTCGGCCAATGCCAGTCGAACGCTGTCGCGGGCCACCTCGGCCTCGTTGCGCAGCAGCTGGCAGCGCACCGAGCCCCAGGGCGGTCTCGAGAGCACGCGTTGGAGTGTCGGCGCGGGCGTCAGCAGGACCTTCTCGCGCGATCTCCGCGGCAGCCTCGACGTCGGTCACACCCGCCAGTCTTCCGACAATCCCGCCGACGAGTTCACCGAGAATCGCGTCTCCCTGCAGCTCAGCATGAGCTTCTGACATGTATCGCAGCTTCTACGGGCTGACCGCCAAGCCCTTCAACCTGACGCCGGACCCGCGGTTCTTCTTCAACAGCCGCGCCCACAAGCGTGCGCTGGCGTACCTGCGGTACGGCATCAAGCAGGGCGAGGGGTTCATCATCGTCACCGGCGACGTCGGTACCGGCAAGACCATGCTGGTGAGCACGTTGTTCCAGTCGCTCAGTCGCGACAACGTGATCGGCGCCCAGATCGTGACCACCCAGATGCAGGCTGACGATCTCCTGCGCATGGTGGCGGCCGGCTTCGACCTGCCGTACCAGCGGGTGACCAAGGCGGCGATTCTGCGCAGTCTGGAGTCCTACTTCCGCTCGGTGGTGGACGAGGGCAAGCGCGTCCTGCTGGTGGTGGACGAGGCGCAGGGCCTGCCGCGGCGCGCGATCGAAGAGCTGCGCATGCTCTCGAACTTCACCTACAAGGGGCGGTCGTTGCTGCAGAGCTTCCTGCTCGGACAGCGCGAGTTCCGGACCACCATGCGCTCGGAGGGCTTCGAGCAGCTCCGCCAGCGGGTCATCGCCGCCTATCACCTGCGCCCGCTCGACGCCGAGGAGACGCGGGGCTACATCGAGCACCGTCTGAAGCTCGTCGGCTGGAAGGGCGACCCGGCGTTCCAGCCCGAGGTGTTCGAGGGGATCCATCAGTTCACCGGTGGGGTGCCGCGGCGGATCAACACCCTCGCCGACCGGTTGCTGCTCTACGGGTACCTCGAGGAGCTGCACACGATCGACGTCAAGGCGCTCGACTCGGTGGCCTCCGACATCATCGAGGAGCAGGGTGGGACGACAGGCGCCTACGCCAAGGCGGGTGGTCTCGCCGGCGTCAACGGTGTCGACTACGAGGAAGAGGGCGAGGGCGACGACCATCGCGCCGCGTCCGACGCCTCGCGCGCGCGAAGGCCGACTCCCGGCCCGGATCCGACCGATCAGCGTCTGCAAGCGGTCGAGTCGAACATGGCCTCCCTGACCGATGCGGTTCGCCAGGAGCTCTCGCTGCTCCGGCAGGCGCTGCTCGGCAGCGCGGCCGGCAAGCCGGCCTCGGCGTCGGAGCACGATGGCGCGGCTGCCCGGGACGAGTCGACCGGGACGCGGGACAAGGACTGAGCATCCCCTCGGCGCGCGGGCCCGCCGGACGGTCCGTGAGCTCGGAGCCGCGGCTCACGACCGCCAGGCCCCAGGCCGTCTGTCAGACCCGAATCGTTTCTCCGGGTGCGACCGAATCCACATACATTCCTCGTGGACTGGGGCATGGTTTGTAGAATTCTCGCCGTTTGCCGCTCCATTCCGGCAGGGAACGCCTCGGCTGGTGTGGCCGGTGGTGGCATGGCCTGCCACCGCCATCGAGCGAGCACAGAAGAAGAGCCGATCGTTGATGCGCAACGCGATGACCGTCGACGTGGAGGACTATTTCCACGTTTCCGCCTTCGAGCGACACATCCAGCGCGGGGACTGGGATGCCCTGCCGTGTCGCGTCGAGCGCAACACCGACCGTTTTCTGGCGCTGTTCGCCGAGCATGGCGCACAGGCCACGTTCTTCGTGCTGGGCTGGGTCGCCCGGCGCTATCCGGCACTGATTCGGCGCATCCAGGAGGCCGGCCACGAGGTGGCGAGCCACGGCATGGCGCACGTGCGAGTCAATCAGCAGTCGCGCGAGCAGTTCGTGGTCGATGCCCGCGACAGCAGGGCGATTCTGGAGGATGCCGCGGGCGTCGCGGTGCGCGGCTTCCGCGCCGCGAGCTTCTCCATCGGCCGTGACAACCTCTGGGCGCTCGATGTCCTCGCCGAGGTCGGCTACCAGTACAGCTCGAGCATCTACCCCGTCAATCACGACCTCTACGGCATGCCCGAGGCGCCGAGATTCCCCTACCGGCACGGCGGCGACGGCATTCTCGAGATCCCCGTGAGCACGGTGCGCCTGGGCGGGCGGAATCTGCCCTGCGGCGGCGGTGGCTACTTCAGACTCCTGCCCTACGCCTACTACCGGTGGGCGTATCGTCACCTGAACGGGAGCGAGGGCCAGCCCGCGATCTTCTACACCCATCCGTGGGAGATCGACCCCGATCA
Source organism: Ectothiorhodospiraceae bacterium (assembly GCA_024234875.1). Taxonomy (GTDB): domain Bacteria; phylum Pseudomonadota; class Gammaproteobacteria; order HK1; family HK1; genus JACKNM01. The sequence continues at coordinate 71,200 of JACKNM010000021.1, forward strand.
GCCCCGTCAGGAAGGCATCGGGCTCAAGACCCGGGTTCGGCACTATCTGAACCTGCGACGCACCGAAGGGCGCATCGCGCGGCTGTTGTCGCAGTTCCGCTGGGGACGCATGGACGAGGTCTTCCTCGCGTCGCCCACCGGCGTCGACGCGTCCGTGGCTTCCGCGAGCGTGGCATGACGGCCGGCACGGCGACGGTCGGGAACGTGCCCGACAGCGTCGGGGGCGGCGCGACTGGCGCGACTGGCGCCGCGCTCGGTGCCAGCCGCGATGCGCGCTCCGGGGACGCGGCGGTGGTGCGCGAGCTCGCGGCCGCGGATTGGCCGGCATGGGACGCCTTCGTGGCCGGCCATCGACTCGGCACGCTCTACCACCGCCAGCCGTGGCTCGACGTCGTGCGTGGCCACTTCGGGCACACGGTCCACTGCCTCGCCGCCTGGCGCGGCGCGAGCCTGGTCGGCGCCCTGCCGCTGGTGCGCCTGCGCAGCCGCCTGTTCGGCGACTACCTGGTGTCGATTCCGTTCGTGAACTACGGCGGCGCGCTCGCCGAGGACGATGCGGCGTTGCGGGCGCTCCTCGACGCGACGGGTGATCTCGCCACCAGCCTCGGCGTCACCCATGCGGAGCTTCGCCACACCGAGCCAGTCGAGCTCGACGGGTTCACCTGGCCGGTGCGTACCGAGAAGGTGGTCATGGTGCGCGAGCTGCCGGACGACCCCGACGCGCTGCTCAAGTCCCTGGGCGCCAAGGTGCGCTCGCAGGTGAAGCGCCCGCAGCGCGAGGGCGCGGTCGCGGTCCGTGGCGGGGCCGAGCTGCTCGACGACTTCTACCGTGTGTTCGCGGAGAACATGCGCGACCTCGGCACACCCGTCTACGCCAAGGGCTTCTTCCGCGCGATTCTCGACCGGCTCGGTGCGGCGGCGAGCATCGTCGTGATCCGGGTCGGTGGCGAGCCGGCGGCGGCGGGATTCCTCATCGGAGACGGTGATCGCCTCGAGATCCCCTGGGCGTCGTCGCTGCGTCGTCACAACCGGATCGGGGTCAACATGGCGCTCTACGGCGACGTGCTCCGATTCGCGGTGGAGTCCGGCTACGCGCGCTTCGACTTCGGCCGCTCGACCCGCGACAGCAACACCTACCGCTTCAAGCGCCAGTGGGGCGCGGTCGAGCAGCCGCTCAACTGGTACTACTGGCTCGCCCCGGGCCGGGAGCTGCCGCGGCTCGACCCGTCGAACCCGAAGTACGCGCTCGCGATTCGCGCCTGGCAACACCTGCCGCTGCCGGTCGCCAACCTCATCGGCCCGCACCTGGTGAGGAACCTGCCATGATGCGGGTCGGCGCCGGCGAGCGAGATTTCGCGGGCGGCGGTGCGCCGCGCGGTGACGGTGAGCGTGCGGACTTCGCGGCCGAGGTGCCGCTCGTCGCGCACGTGGTGTTCGCGTTGCGCATGGGCGGCCTGGAGAATGGCCTGGTCAATCTGATCAACGCCACGCCGCCGAGCCGCTATCGTCACGCGGTCATCTGCCTCACCGACCACGATGCGTTCGCGTCGCGGATTCGGCGCAACGACGTGCCGGTCATCGACCTCGGCAAGCGCCCGGGACACGATCTCCGGATGTACCGGCGCATGTGGCGGACGCTGCGCGATCTCCGCCCGACCATCTTCCACACCCGGAACTTCGCCGCGCTCGACTCGCAGCTCGTCGCCGCGCTGGCCGGGGTGCGCTGGCGGGTGCACGGCGAGCACGGCCGTGACGTGTTCGACCTCGCGCTCGACAACGCCCGCCAGCTCGCGGTGCGCAAGGTCGTGCGGCCGCTGGTGCACCGTTTCGTGCCGCTGTCACGCGATCTCGAGTCCTATCTGCGCGAGCGGGTCGGCGTCGCGCCGGAGCGAATCTCGCGCATCTGCAACGGCGTCGACAGCGAGCGCTTCCATCCCCTGCGGGGGCCGCGGAGCTTTCCCGCGGTCTCCGGTCTCCCGGCGGATGCGATCGTGATCGGCGCGGTCGGTCGGATGGAAGAGGTGAAGGATCCACTCAACCTGGCCCGTGCCTTCGTGCAGGTGGCCGCGGCGCGGCCCGCGCTGCGCACCCGGCTGCGGCTGGTGATGCTCGGCGGCGGCCGGCTGAGCGGCGAGGTCCACGCCTGTCTGGAGGAGGGTGGCGTCGCCGACCTCGCCTGGCTGCCCGGCGCGCGCGACGACGTGCCGGCGCTGCTGCGTGCGTTCGACGTCTTCGCGTTGCCGTCCCAGGCCGAGGGGATCTCGAATACCGTGCTGGAGGCGATGGCGAGCGGCGTGCCGGTGGTGGCGACCGACGTCGGCGGCAACGCCGAGCTGCTGGTCGACGGCGAGACCGGTGTGCTGGTGCCGTCGCGCGACGCGGGCGCGCTCGCCGAGGCGTTGCTCACCTATGTCGACGACGCGGCGCTGCGCCGCGACCACGGTGCGGCCGGGCGTGCGCGCGTCGAGTCGACCTTCAGCCTCGACGCCATGGTCGGCGCCTACCTCGATCTCTACGACGGCCTCGTCGGCCAGCCAATCGCCCGATGAGCGTTTCCGTTTCCGTAGCTTCCGCAGCCCGGACGAAGCGAAGCGCCGTCCGGGAAGCGTGTTGATCGGAGTTCATCCGACCATGTGTGGCTTCGTCGGCATTCTCTCCCGCGACCCCGGACGCGAGATCCCGGCCGCGCTCCTGCACGCGATGAACGCGTCGCAGCACCACCGCGGCCCCGACTCCGGCGCGGTGCACCGCGAGCCGGGCGTCGGGCTCGGCCACCGTCGCCTCGCCATCATCGACGTCACCGGCGGTGCGCAACCGCTGTGGAACGAGGACGAGACGGTCGTCGTCGTCTACAACGGCGAGCTCTACGACTGGGCGCCGCTCGCGCGCGAGCTCGAGGCGGCGGGCCACGTGTTCCGCACCCGTTGCGACACCGAGGTCATCGTCCACGCCTGGGAGGAGTGGGGCGAGGCCTGCGTCGAGCGGTTCCGCGGCATGTTCGCGTTCGCGATCTGGGACCGCAACCGGCAGACCCTGTTCCTCGCCCGTGACCGGCTCGGCATCAAGCCGGTGCACTACGCCGAGCTCCCCAACGGGGACGTGATCTTCGGCTCCGAGCTCAAGGCGCTGTACGCGCACCCCGATCTACCGCGCGCCCGTGACCCGTTGGCGGTCGAGGAGTACTTCGCATTCGGCTACGTGCCGGAGCCGCGGACCATTCTCGCCAGCGCGCGCAAGCTCCCGCCCGGCCACACCCTGGCCATTCGGCGTGGGCAGCCGCTGCCGGCCCCGGTCGAGTACTGGGACGTGCCGTTCGCGGCGCTGCCGCCGTCCGACGAGGCGGCCGTCTGCGAGGAGCTGATGCGCCGGGTCGAGGAGGCGGTGCGCATCCGGCTGGTGGCCGAGGTGCCGCTCGGCGCCTTCCTCTCCGGCGGTATCGACTCGAGCGCGGTGGTGGCGATGATGAGCCGGGCGAGCGACGACCCGGTCAAGACCTGCTCGATCTCGTTCGGTGACCCGCGTTTCAACGAGTCGGCCTACGCGGCGCAGGTGGCAGACCTGCTCCACACCGACCACCGCGTCCACCAGGTCGAGCCCGACGACTTCGACCTCATCGACCGCCTGGCATCGCTCTACGACGAGCCCTACGCCGACAGCTCCGCCATGCCCACCTATCGCGTGTGCCAGCTCGCGCGCGAGCGGGTCACCGTCGCGTTGTCGGGCGACGGCGGTGACGAGAACCTCGCCGGCTACCGACGCTACCGGCTCCACGCCAACGAGGAGCGGGTGCGCGGTCTCGCCCCGCTGGGGCTGCGGCGCGCGGTGTTCGGCACGCTGGGGCGGGTCTACCCCAAGGCCGATTGGGCGCCGCGGGTCCTGCGCGCGAAGTCGACCTTCCAGGGGCTCGCCCGCGACACCGTGGATGCCTACTTCCACACCGTGTCGATTCTGGGCGACGACATGCGCCGCGCGCTCTTCAGTGAAGGCTTCCGCCGGTCGCTGAATGGGTATGGCGCATCGCAGGTGATGCGCGACCACGCCGCGCGCGCGCCGACGCCCGCCGGCGACGGCCTCGCGCTCGCCCAGTACCTGGACATGAAGACGTACCTGCCGGGAGACATCCTGACCAAGGTCGACCGCGCGAGCATGGCGCACTCGCTCGAGGTGCGCGTGCCGTTGCTCGACCACAAGCTGGTGGAGTGGATCTCGGGCCTGCCGAGCGATCTGAAGCTCCGCGCCGGCGAGGGCAAGTACGTCTTCAAGAAGGCGCTGGAGAAGACCCTGCCGCACGACATCCTCTACCGCCGCAAGATGGGCTTCGCGGTCCCGCTCGCGACCTGGTTCCGCGGCCCCTTGCGCGATCGGGTGCGCGAGGCGCTGCTCGGCGAGCGCATGGCCGACAGCGGCGTGTTCGACATGCAGACGATCCGCCGCCTGGTCGACCGCCATGCGTCGGGCGTCGGCGACCACAGTGCGGCGCTGTGGAGCCTGCTGATGTTCGAGGCGCATCTGCGGCGGGTGGGCGACGCATGAGCACCGCTCCCGCGGCGATGGCGCCGAAGAGCACGAGCCCGAGCGAGCCTCGAGTGCCTCGAACCGCATCGGGTGCGCGCCCTTTGCGCGTGCTGGTCCTGGCCGGCCTTTATCCCAACTCCGAGCAGCCACGACACGGAATCTTCGTCGAGACCCGCGTGCGCAAGCTGGTCGAGGCCGGCGGCGTCGAGGTCAACGTCATCGCCCCGGTGCCGTGGTTCCCACTCGAGCATGCGCGGTTCGGCCGGTATGGCCGGTACGCGCGCGTGCCCGCGGTCGAGACGCGCCACGGCATCGAGATCAGTCACCCACGTTGGCTCGCGGTGCCAAAGGTCGGGATGGCGGTGGCTCCGCTCCTCAACGCCGCGAGTGTGCTCGCCGCGGCGCGCCGGCTGCGCAGTCGTGGTTTCGACTTCGACGTCATCGATGCGCACTTCTTCTATCCGGACGGCGTCGCCGCGACCATCGTCGGCGCGGTGCTCGGTCGCCCGGTCGTGGTGACCGCACGCGGCAGCGATCTCAACCTGTTCCCACGCCACGCGATTCCCCGGCGGTGGATCCGCTGGGCGGCGCGCCGGGCGGCGGCGGTCATCACCGTCAGTGAGGCCCTTCGCCAGGTGCTCCTCGAGATCGGTGGTGACGACGTCCGGTCGAGAACCGTGCGCAACGGTGTCGACCTCGGTCTCTTTCGCCCCACCGATCGGTCAGAGGCTCGCAAGACCCTCGGGCTCGACGGCGCGGTGGTTCTCGCGGTGGGAAATCTCGTCCCCGAGAAGGGGAACGACGTCCTCGTGCGCGCGCTCGCCCAGCTCCCGGGAGTCACGCTCGTTCTCGTCGGAGAAGGCCCGCAGCGCCAGCCGCTGGAGGCCCTGGCTCGCACCTTGGGCGTCGAGGAGCGAGTTCGGTTTCATGAGAACGTTCCGCAGCCCGAGCTGGCGAGCATTTACGGTGCAGCGGACGTGCTGGCGCTCGCGTCCGAGCGCGAGGGATGGCCGAACGTCCTGCTCGAGGCGATGGCCTGCGGGTGTCCCGTGGTGGCAGCCGACGTCGGTGGCGTGCGTGAGATCGTCGGTGACACGGTCGCCGGCACGGTAGTGCAGCAGCGCTCTGCGGAGGCGTTCGCCAGCGCGCTACGCGGCGTGTTGGAGTGCCGGCCGAGCGCGGACGTCGTTCGTGCCCATGCAGCGCGGTACGCATGGGACGAGGTGAGTGAGGCTCACCGCGCCGAGTTGGAACGCGCGGCGGGGCTTCGTGCGGTGGCCGTGCCCGGGGGCTCTCGGTGATCGGGTGTCTGACGCGCGCTGCTGCACGGTTGGCCTATCCCGGCGGCACCGGCGGGCACTTCAACGTGCTGCTCTACCATCGAGTCCTGCGGGAGCCGGATCCGCTCGCCCCGAGTCTGCCGACGGCGGAGACCTTCTCGGCGCTGATGTCTGTCCTGCGGGAGTCGTTCAACGTGCTCTCACTGGGCGATGCATTGCGGCGCCTGGATGACGGCACACTCCCAGCGCGTACGGTGTGCATCACCTTCGACGACGGGTACGTGGACAACCTCGAGGTTGCGGCGCCGATCCTTCGATCACTGGGCATTCCCGCGACGGTCTTCGTCGCGACAGACTTCCTCGAGCGCGGGATCATGTGGAACGACCGGATAATCGAGGCAGTGCGTCGGCACGACGCCGCGCTGCTCGACCTGGACGATCTCGGGCTGGGGCGCCATGACACAACCACGATGGCGAGCCGCCGGCGCGCCGTCGAAACCCTCCTCGCGGCCACGAAGCACCGGCCGCTGAGCGAGCGCGACGCGATCGTCGCATCGCTCGAGGCGCGGTGCGGGACCGGCCCGTCGCGGCTCATGATGGTGCCGGCGCAGGTGCGCGAGTTGCGCCGTTGCGGCGTCTCGATCGGGGCCCACACGATTCGGCATCCGATTCTGCGCGCCATGGCCGCTGACGAGGCGCGGACGGAGATTGCCGGCAGCAAGCGCCAACTCGAAGCGCTTCTCGACGAGGAGGTCGCCCTGTTCGCCTATCCCAACGGACGGCCGGGTGACGACTACGACCCCGTTCATGTCGAGATGGTTCGGGAGGCGGGTTACACCGCTGCGGTCAGCACCACCCCGGGCGTGGTGAGTGTGTCCTCGGCCCGCTTCGAGTTGCCGCGCTACACGCCGTGGGACCATGCCCCCGGGCGTTTTGCAACCAAGTTGGCCGTGCACGGGTTCCGGCCCGGAAGCCTGAGCTGAGTGGGCGGAGGTCGTGGTGGGTGAGACGAGTGTAGATGCGTCGAGGTTCGAGGTGAGTGGGATGCCGGCAGCGTTCGCTGCATCGATATCGCTGCCGCCAACGGGCCCTGCCGCGCGGCAGGGTGGCCCGATCAAGGGCGAGGGTGGCTGGTGGCGGCAGGTCGACGGGCTGGCCGTGATCTGTAGTGGGCGCCCAAGGTTCGGGCTCGAGAGCTCGGATACGCGCGCGCCGGAAGAGGTCGTGGCCGCGGCTTATCGTCGCCACGGAGTCGACTTCGCCAGGAGCCTCACCGGGGAGTTTGTCTGCGCGCTCGTCGATGGGGCGGCGAACCGGGCCTTCGTGGCGCAGGACCGGATGGCCTCCCGGCGGCTGTACTTCGCCCAGGTCGGCGGGCGCCTCGCGTTCGGTACCGGCTTGCAGCAAGTGGTCGACCATGCCGGCATCGAGCGACGGCTGTCACGACAGGCGATCTACGAGTACCTGTACTTCCACATGATCCCGGCGCCGCTCACCATCGTGGAGGGCGTCTCGAAGCTCGCCGGTAGCCAGCTGCTCGAGGTGAGCGGGGGAAGCGTCCGGGTGCGAACCTACTGGCAGCCCGAGTTCCGCGAGACCACAGACCGTGGCATGGACGCGGTCGGGGAGGACCTGCTTGCCGCCTTGAGAGGCGCGGTAGGGCGCAGCGTCGAGGGGCTCACGCCTGAGAGCGTCGGCGCATTCCTGAGCGGTGGACTCGACAGCTCCTCGGTTGCCGGGATGCTCGCCGACGTGACGAACGGTGCAGCTCGAACATTCACGATCGGCTTCCCCGACAAGGCGTACGACGAGTCTGGCTACGCCGAGATCGCGGCGCGGCACTTCGGTACCCGCCATCATCTCAAGATGTTGGAGCCGCGAGAGGTGATCGACGCCATCGTCGCGATCACGCTGCATCAGGACGAGCCGTTCGGGAACTCCTCTGCACTCCCGACGTACTTCTGCGCCGCCGAGGCACGGCAAGCCGGGGTCTCCACCCTGCTGGCGGGAGACGGCGGTGACGAGCTCTTCGGTGGCAACTCGCGCTATGTGAAGCAGGGCGTGTTCGAGATCTACGGCCACGTGCCGGCGGCGCTGCGACGGAGCATCATCGAGCCGCTGCTGCTCGGACCCGTCGGCCTGGGGAAGCTGCCGCTACTGCGAAAGGGGGCGAGCTATGTACGCCAGGCCAATGTCCCGCTCCCGGACCGTCTCGACACCTACAATTTCCTGCATCGATACGCGGCCGCGGACATCCTTACCGACGACTTCCTCCGGGGGCTCGACCTCGAGCGCCCGATCCGTCACCTGCGGGCCCGCTACAACGAGTTGGACGGGCTGACGCCGCTGAACCGTATGCTCTACCTGGACTGGATGCGGACGCTTCAGGACAGTGATCTGGTCAAGGTCACGAGCATGTGTCAGCACGCCGGAATCGACGTGCGCTATCCCATGCTCGACGCCGAGGTGGTCGACCTGTCCTCCCGGCTGCCGACGCACTGGAAGGTCAGGCGCGGTCGCCTCCGCCATTTCTACCGTCACGCGGTACGCGGCTTCCTGCCGCAGGCCGTGCTGACGAAGCGCAAGCACGGATTTGGGCTCCCGTTCGGCCACTGGGCGCGGCGCGACTCCGATCTGCGCGACCTGGCTCACACCAATGTCAGGTGGCTGGGCGAGAACGCGGGGTTTCGGCCCGAGTTCCTGGAGCAGGCGATCCAGCTGCACGGCAGCGATACGCCTGGCTACTACGGCGAGCTGGTGTGGATTCTGATGGTTCTGGGGATTTGGCTTGGACGACACCAGTGAGCACCCGACTGGTGGCCGCCGACGGGGACGTGCCGCGGACTCGAGCACGCAAAGGAGGTGCGCGGTGGGAGTGAGCTTTCCGTCGCCGTTCGCGCCGGTGCTCCCGGTCCTGCGTTCTCGGTGCACGCCTCGCCTGCCCGGGCAGCGCCGGGCCAAGGACGTCCTCCAGGGGCGAGATCGCTGCTTCACAAGCAGCGGCAGCGCAGCAATCGAGCTCGCGCTGCGACTGGCTGGCGTCAGCTCCGGTGACGAAGTACTAGTCCCCGCATTCAACTGCCGAACGATGGTAGAACCCATCCTGCGAATCGGCGCTAGGCCAGCGCTCTACCGAGTATCGCCGACCCTGGAGGTCGAGATTGACGCCATTGCACGAGCAACCAGTCGAACTCCGCGTGCCCTTGTTTTTCCACATTACTTCGGATTCCCGAACCCGATCCGAGACGTATCGAAATGGTGCGACGATGAGGGTGTGGTCTTGGTCGAGGACTGCGCTCATGCCTTCCTATCGACGGTCCAAGGCGTCCCAGTCGGCGGAAGCGGCGAGTTCGGTGTAGCGAGTCTGCGCAAGTTTTATCCAACTGACGGAGGAGGGTGTCTTTTCAGCGAGAAACCATTGCCGGCTGGGCTCCGACCAAAGCAAGCCTCGTGGTCCAGTGAGGCGCGAGCCTTGGTTACCGTGGCCGAGCAAAGCCTACGCTGGGTACGGAGCGGGCGACGCCTGATCGAGCTCACGGCTGGTGCGCGGGCGGGACTTCGTCAGGCGCTTCAAATTTCCGATCGCACAGTCATGGATTCCGCGGCCGCCCGGACTACGGTGGCGGTTAGCACGCCGACGCCACCCAACGTTGTCTCGGCGTCGAGTAGATGGGCGGCTTGGTGTGCTCTGCGTGGAATTTCGACGACGGCCGTCGAGCGCCGTCGGTCGAACTATCTCACCATTGCCGATGCAGTGTCCGGGTGCGCGCGCGCCCGGCCGCTCTTCCCGGCGCTTGGGAACGAGGTCGCCCCATACATGGTCCCGCTGCTACTCGACGTTGCCGAGCCGTACTTCAGCCGCCTGAAGTCGGCTGGTGTGCCAATTTGGCGATGGGACCGCCTGTCGAGTTACACCCTTGCGACACCGGCCTTGACGGGACTCTGCCCGGTAACCCGCGATTATGGCGAACGGCTCCTCCAGTTGCCCTGCCACGAAGGACTGAGTGAAACGGAGCTACATCGAATATGCGACATGCTCAAGAGAACACTCCGCTAGAAAAATGGTGGAGAAGCGATGGCGTTGGAACGCCGTGCCCGCGATCTCCCTTCGCCTGCAAGCCCTTGGTAGGAGGCTGAGCCGCCCACGACAACGACGAGCGTCTGCGGACCCGAGGAATTGTGTTCAGGGCGTGAGACACCTGGCCCGCTTGGACCCTCGTGGAGCGAGAACTCGGCCTCTCGACCGAGTCAGACGTAATGACATCGAGGGCCCTCTTTCAACTCGGAGAGCGCAGGGGCGTTGAGGCTGAGGATAAGCGCCGGAAGCCGATTGCCGCCCCTAGCCTAGCAAGAGTCGAGATCAGAACCAGAACATGATGCACGCGAGGAGAGAATCTACAAACTGGCGAATCGACACTGCGGATGAGCTCGGGGACGATCTGTGGAGAATGTTGGACTCTGAGAACGAGCGAGTCTGTGGGAAGCATCCCCTCCTCGACTCTCGATTCGTCCGGCCGCTCCTTCAGTACTTTCCTGCCGATGTGCTGGTTGCCCACAGCTACACCAAGCGCCAACGTGCTGCGCTTCTGCTCTTGGTCCGCGAAAGTCCATGGCGAATCGTCGGGTACCGGCCATATCAAAGCCAACTCGCCTTGGCAATTGTTGACCCGAGGTATCAATTGGACTTCGGAGAGATCTGTCGTGTCTCTGGAGTCGGAACGTTGCGAATGGACCTCTCTGCTATCGACCCGAAGTATCAAAGCGGCCTTATCAAACGCGCCCCAGACCGTGTCTACTCGGTCCGGGCTACAAACATCGTCATCAAGGCCGATGGGAGTTTTGAGGCGTACTGGCAGTCACGGCCCAGGAAGATGCGCAAGAATGTTGAGCGTCA
>JACKNM010000022.1 GCA_024234875.1 Ectothiorhodospiraceae bacterium
CGGTGGGCGACGCGCCATCCGCGGCTTGCCCGGAGGTGGGAGGAGCGGGCGCATGGAGCGCCCGCTCGGGGTCGGTCAGCCGGCTCGTCGCCGCGGCGGGCGTGGTGCCCGGCGTGCCGGGGTGGTGGCCGACGGTCGGGCGCCGCGCTGCCCGCGGCCCGGACCCTGGCCACGACGCCCGCCCTGGACGATCGGCTCGGGGCGGATCGAGGGGTCGGGCTCGAAGCCGGTGACCGTCGCGCTCGGGATCTGGCGCTTGAGCAGCCGTTCGATCTGGCGCAGGAGCTGGTCCTCGTCGACGCAGACCAGCGACACCGCGTGACCCGCCGCCCCGGCGCGGCCGGTGCGGCCGATGCGGTGCACGTAGTCCTCGGGCACGAACGGCAACTCGAAGTTCACCACGTGGGGCAGGCCGTCGATGTCGAGCCCGCGAGCCGCGACCTCGGTCGCGACCAGGGTCCGAATCCGGCCCGATTTGAAGTCGCCGAGGGCGCGGGTGCGGGCACCCTGGCTCTTGTTGCCGTGGATCGCCGCGGCGGTGATGCCGGCGCGATCGAGCTTCTCCGCCAGGCGATTGGCGCCGTGCTTGGTGCGTGTGAACACCAGCACCTGCGACCAGTCCCCGTCGTGGACGAGGCGCGCCAGAAGCTCGGCCTTGCGCTCGCGGTCGACGCGGAACACCTGCTGGCGCACGGTCTCCGCCGCGGTGTTGCGTGGGGCGACGTCGATGTGCTCCGGGCGGTCGAGGAGCCGGTCCGCCAGGGTCCGGATCTCGTCGGCGAAGGTCGCGCTGAAGAGCAGGTTCTGACGCTTCGCGGGCAGCAGCGCGAGCACCCGCTTGATGTCGTGGATGAAGCCCATGTCGAGCATGCGGTCGGCCTCGTCGAGCACCAGGATCTCGACTGCCGAGAGGTCGACGGTGCGCTGCCCGGCGTGGTCGAGCAGGCGACCCGGGGTGGCGACGAGGATGTCCACACCGCGGCGCAGGGCGTCCACCTGAGGCTGCATGCCGACGCCGCCGAACACCACGGCGCAGCGCATCGGCAGGTGCGCGCCGTAGGTCTGCACGCTCTCGGCGACCTGGGCCGCCAGCTCACGCGTGGGCACCAGCACCAGCGCGCGCGGCAGGCGGCGGCGCGCGGCCGGCTGCTCGGCGAGACGCTGCAGCAGGGGCAGGGTGAAGCCGGCGGTCTTGCCGGTGCCGGTCTGGGCGGCGGCCAGGAGGTCGCGGCCGGCGAGGACCGTCGGAATCGCGCGTGCCTGAACCGGGGTCGGGGTCTCGTAGCCCTGCTCGCGCACTGCGCGTAGCAGTTCGGCCCGAAGGCCAAGGGAGTCGAATGACAAGAGATGGTTCTCCGCGCGAGCGCTGGGGCGGTCCGGTCGGTCGACCGGACCCGGCGTCCCGCCGTGAGCTCGCGACGATGGGATTTCTGAAGACGGGAGACTCGGGTCGGGAGCGGCTGGCCTCGGCCGGGCGCGTCGGCGACCAGCGGGAGAATGGCGGCTCTGGGTCGGGTCTCGCATCCGCACATGAGCGGACGCCGGAGCGCGAACTATACGCGCTGACCGCCATCACCGGTAGGGCGAGTGCGCGATCGGGATCCGGGCCTGGTTCACAACTCGGGCCGGTAGATGCTGGAATCGTCCTCCTCGTCCGCGGAGCGTGGCCATGCATCCCTTCGATCTCGAGACGACCGACCGATTGCTCTCGACCACCCGAGCGGTGCGCAAGCGCCTCGATCTCGACCGCGCGGTGGAGCCCGAGACGGTGCACCAGTGCCTGGAGCTGGCGCTGCAGGCGCCGAGCGGCTCGAACAAGCAGGGTTGGCACTGGGTGGTGGTCACCGACCCCGCCAGACGGGCGGCTCTCGCCGACCTCTATCGCCGCGGCTTCGATCCCTATCACGCCGCTCGCCGGCGTCAGCTCGCCGATGGCGCGAGCGAGCAGGACCTCAGGGTCCTCGACTCCGCCCGCTACCTGCGGGACGTGCTCGACCGAGTGCCGGTGCACGTCGTTCCCTGCATCGAGGCCGAGGTCCCGGAGAACGCCCCGCCGCGTTTCTGGATCTCACTGATGGGCTCGATCTTCCCTGCGGTGTGGAGCTTCCAGCTCGCGCTCCGAGCGCGCGGACTCGGCTCGGTGCTGACCACCCTTCACCTCGGCCACGCCGACGAGGCGGCCGCGCTCCTCGGCATCCCGCGCGGCGTGGTGCAGGCCGGCCTGGTGCCGGTCGCCTACACCTTGGGGACCGAGTTCCGGCCTGCTCGTCGTCGGCCGCTCGACGACGTGGTGCACCGGGACGGGTGGTAGGTCGACGGCGCGTCGTGGGAGTCCCGGACCACGCGTTGCATCGTCCGGCCTTGCGGGCCTCGTCCGGGCTACCGGGGCCGTCGGCGCCGGCTGCGGCCGCCCCGGGGGCGCTCGACGTCGAGGGCCGGGGTCGGGCCGATCGGCAGCGGCCGGACGCCGAGGCGCAGGTCGTCGAGCCGCACCGACGGCTCGACCACCCGCACCGTCACCTCGTCCGGCGCGCTCGCGTTGCCGGCGTCGTCGAACACCCGCAGGCGGAAACGATAGGTGCCGGGCGCCAGCCGGTTCTCGACCACCAGGGTCGCGCTCTCGGTGACCAGCGCGACGTTCGGTTTCAGCTCGGCCATGTCGCCGGCGCTCGACTCAGCCGAGTAACGTCCACTCGAACTTCACCACCCGCCCGGGGGCGACGTCGCTCGACCGCTTTCCGCTCAGGGTGAAGCTGCTCGCCGGCTGCACCTGGCTCGGCGCGTCGAGCACCGCGGTCGGGCGCACCGAGTCGCGCACGATGATGTCGACGGTGTCGGGATCGCTTCGATTGCCGGCGTCGTCCTCGACCACGAGCTGGAAGCGGTGCCGCCCGGGAGGCAGGAAGTCCTCCAGGCTCTGGGTCACCTCGACGGTCGCGGTCTCGGTGGTCACCGGCTCGCCGGGTACGAACTTCGCCATGTCGTCGTCTCCTGTCGGTTCCTGATGTGTGCGGGGCGGTCAGTCGACGCGGGTCCACTGGTAACGGACGACGCGCCGACCCTCGAATGCGATGGACTCGGCACCGTCGAGGACGAAGCTCGTCCCGCGCTCGACCGAGCGGTCGGAGCCCGCGTCGGCCACGGGTGCGAGCGGGCCGGCCGCGGGAACGTCCAGCCGCCAGAGCCGGGCGCGAAGGCGCGCCGCCTCCTCGCCGTCGTTGCCGAGGCGGACCACCGTGGTGCCGTGCGTCTCGTACCAGTAACGAGAGCCCACGCCGCGGTTCGACGCCGTGCCGGCCGACACCTCGACCTCGAGCTGCACGAGGAGCTCGGCGGTGCCGAGGTGGTGTGCGACGTTCACGTGCGCCCCGCCCGGCACCTCGCGCCAGTCGCTGTCGAAGTGCGGCGCGAGACGCGCCGCCGGGGCGGTGCCGTCGTAGCGCCAGCGCCCCGCGGCGTCGGTGTAGAACTGCCCGCTGAAGCCGGCGCCGGCGGGCGGGATGTACCAGCGGCCGGGCTGCACGACCTCGGTGCCCTCCATGGTCGCCCGGACCTCGGCCACCGGGACGGCAGCTCCGCCCGGCTCGGGCTCGGTCGAGCGGAAGTCCAGGGCGAGGTCGTGGGTGACCCGGACCGGTCGGCCGCCGACGGTGTCGACCACGCGCGGGACATAGGTCGCGCAGAGCACCACGCCGGCCGTGGCGGGGAGGTCCAGGGCCAGCTCACGCTCGACGTCGAGCACCAACGGTCGGCCGAGCGGATCCCAGCCGAGACCCGGGCCGACGCGGACCGTGCCGTCGGCCGGCATGGTCACGCGAAATCCCCAGGCGATGCCGCTCGCGCCCTGGGCGAGACGCGCGGCGCGGTCGGCGTCGAGCAGGGCGTCGCGCAGGAACTCGAGATCCTCGCGCCGCACGCGTTGGCCGTCGTAGAGCAGGAGCCTCGCCTCGTCGGTCATCGCCGACTCCCTTGCGTGCGGGCCGGGTGGGCTGCCGCCGTCGGGGAGGCGGGCGGCGCGGGGTCCGACTCGTGACGGGGCCCGCTCATGCCGGCCGCACCTGCAGGCGGGCCGCCTCGAGCCCGACCGAGGCGGTGGTGCGCGACCGCACCTCGATCGCGAGCGCGACCGCGCCACCGGACGGGCCGAGCACCGGGCCGTCGCCCTCGGGCCAGGCCAGGGTCAGTCGGCCCTGCGCGCGGGTGGTCGTCGGTGTGGCCGCGCCCGGAACCAGCACCTCGATCGCGCTCGCCGGCTCGTCGGGCGAGGGTGGGCGCAGCACCTTGAGCGCGCCGCACAGCGGCCCGGCCGCGCTCGGATAGGGGCGCCACCCGGTCCCTTCACGATCCTGCAACGCGGTGGTGGTCGACGATGCGTGCAGCACCCACGCCGCTGCGCCGCCGCGGCACCGCGCCACCACCCAGTGCCGGCCGGCAGGCAGGGCGACCGGGGCCGCGAGCTCGAGGAAGACCCAGTCGGCGGCCGCGGTGGCGACCGTGAGCGGCGCGGACACACTCGGGGTCGCTGCCGGCGCGCCGCCGGCGTCGGGGCAGATGTCGAGCAGCAGGTCGGACTCACCGCGAAGCCGCAACGCCAGGCCGTGCACCCTGGTCGGCTCCACCAGCTCGAAGGCGCAGGCCACCGCGCGGGTCGGGTCGAGGCGGGCGAGCCGGCGGTCGCCGCCGGTGTCGACGGTCTCCGGAAGCGCCTGCCAGGGCCGCGTCGTCTCGCTCGAGCCGACCTCGAGCAGGGTCGCGCGCAGCGCGCTCGCGCCGGCGCCCTCGAACCGCAGGTCGAGGCTCGCGGAGCCCTCGCCGACGAAGTCGAGGTGCACCTCGTCGTGGCTGCCGAAGCGACCGGCGAGCGAGCGGTCGTACTCCAGGCGCTGGTTCTCCAGGGTGATCACCCCCGGGGCGTCGGTGCGCACGTCGAGCAGCACCACGAGCGGGGTGGTCGCGCCAGCATCGCGCAGCGCCGCCAGGTGCGCGTTCACCTCGGCACTGAAGTCGGCGAGCGGCACGGTGCCGATCATCGGCTCCGGGCGCTGCAGGAAGGGCGCGCGGTCGGCGACCGCAACGCGCACGTTGGTGGGGTAGTTGCGGCACTCGATGTTGACGAGATCGAGGAGCTGGTCCTCGGTGACCGCGCGGTCGAACTGCACCAGCAGCTTGGGCGACTCGACCTCGCCGAGCTGGACCAGCCGCGTCGTCGCGGTGGCCGGCACCGGGCGCAGCACCACCGTGGAGGTCGGATACGGATAGAGCGAGCGCGCCCCGAACTCCGTCCCCATCCAGGGCAGCACCAGCTCGATCTCGGCGTCGAGGCCGCTCTCCACCCGGAGTGCGCCGATCTTGCGGCTGGCGCCGAGATCGACCACCCAGGCACGAACCACGGTGCCCGGCTCCGAGACCGGGCCGGTCGCGTCGTGGCGCAGCCCGCTCGGCACCACCGTCACCCCGGCGAGGTCGCGAATGCGGTTGAAGTACGTGCCGCCCACGAGGTCGGCGGTGGCGAGCGTCACCACCGCGTCGGGCGGGATGCCGTCGGCGAGCACGAGCGTGCGCGAGCCGGACGCCGCGGTCAGCGACGGCCCGAACGCGTTCACCATCGCCGCGTACTGCCACAGCACCGAGCCGGACTGCAGCCCGTAGAGTGCGAGCACGTCCTGCCCGGTGAGCGATTGCTGAACCATCGCGAGTCCTACCTCGACAGCGCGGCGCCGTCAGAACTTGTAGACCATCTGCATCTCGCCGAAGAGCTTGCCGAGCTCCGCAGCCGGCGTCTCGCGCTGGGCGATCTGCTTCTCGATCAGATAGTCGTCGACCACTTTCTTGTCGACCTCGGTCAGCTTCTCGTAGGGATCGCCGGCGTCGAACACCTCCTTCACGCGATCGTTGGCCTCGACCTCGCGGCTGAGGTCGACCACGCTCCTCTCGCCGTAGACCACCTTGATGCGCTCGTCGACCGCGAATGCGCCGACGCCCACCGCCTCACGCGGGATGGTGACGAGATCGATGCGTGTTCCGCGCGGCACCTCCTCGCCCTGGGCGGGGAACTGTGAGACGACCTTCACGACCTGTTGGCGCGCGCCGGTGTTGATCTGCGTGTAGTCGATGCGCGAGTTGTCCTTGAGCGCGACCTCGCGACCGACCACGGGCGCGGCGGCGCGGGCGTTGTTGGCCTGCAGACCGAGGACCATGAGCTCCTTGGGAATCGACATTTCGACGTCTCCTCGTTCGTCATCGTGCGGCGGGGTCGAGCCGGCGACCCCGCGCGCTCACTTGGTCTTGGTGCTCACCTCGCCGAGCGCGAGGCCGGCCGCGGCCAACGCGGCCTTCGCCTGGTCGAGCGTCAGTCCGCGCACGTCCGGTACCTTGATGCGCTCCTCGACCTCCGCCTTGGCCGACACCAGCAGCTCGATGGCCGCGCCCTTGAGGTGTGCGGTCGCCGCCGGTGGGACCTGGCCGAGGACCACGCGCTCGGCGCCGGTGTCCTTGATGTCCTGGCTCGTCAGCTCACGCCCGTGGCTGTCGATCACCGTCCCGCGCGCGAACCCGTCGGCCTTGATGCGCTCGACGGCAGCGGCGAGGCTCGAGCCGAACAGTCCCGGCGCCGGCATGCGCACCTCGGTGCGGCTCATCGTGATCTCGAGCGCGACCGGCTCCTTGCCGATCTCGACCTCTCGCGACTCGGGGTCGAAGCCCGCCGCCTCCGCGGTCACCTTCCAGGCGCCGGCGCCGAGCGCCGGCAGCAGGTAACGCCGGACCTCACCGCCGGCGTAGAGGCCGGCCGCGGCCGCGCCGTCCGGCCCGACGGCGGTCACCGTGGCGTCGGTCACCGCCGCCCCGGTGCCGTCGACCAGCCGCACCGCGAGCGTGGCGCGCGTCTCGTTCAACGCCTCGTAGACACGCTTGATGGCGGTGATGATGTTGTTCCATCCCTCGGAGGTGATCGGATCGCCGGGAGTCACGTTGACCAGCGGTGGAGGTGTGAGCGCCATCTCGGTCTTCCTTCGTGTCGCGCCCCGCGGCGGGCGGGGCGACGGGTTTCGAGGCCGGCGTGCTCGATGCGTCCGAGCGGCACCGGTCCTGATCGTCGGCTACGGGGTGGTGGGGTCGAACAGCACCCCGCTGCCGGTGAGCGCGTCGGTATCGCGCAGCACGCTGTGGTCCAGGATCCAGCTGTCGGTGTAGTACTCGACCGCGAGGCGGATCCCCGCGGCGCGAAATCGCTCCAGACCCGCGCGCAGCCAGGCGCGCAGATCGACGTCGGTGCCGAGCAACGGCTCGATGCTCGCGATCTCGGCCGGAAGCAGCACGGTGGCCGCGAACGGCACGTGCTCCTCCCACTCGATCTCCACGATCGCCGACGGTGACGCGTAGCTGCCACCCGGCGGCGGCGCGAACACGCAGCGCCCGAAGCGGTCGGCGTCGAACGCGCCCTCGCGCACCGCGAACCGCCAGTCGCTGCGTCCGAGTGGCACCTTCGGCATGGTGAGCGATTCGAGCGGCACCACCACCGGGCGCGGAAACGCGCGGTGCATCGCGCCCGGCGGCTCCACCACCACGAACGGGTGTGTCGAGCCGCTGGCGGTGACGGTGTCCTCGTCGAGCAGCGCACCCTCGAACGCGTGGCAGCGATCGGTCACGTCGAGCCCCTGGTACAGCGCCTGCCCGTCGCGGGTGAAGACCAGTGTCTCGCCGGCGGTCACCGCACCGTCGAAGCCGATGCCCTGTCGCGTGGTGACGTTGATGATCTGCGGCATCACCGTGCGCCCGGCCACCCCGGTGATGCGCACCGAGGCGACACCGTCGAAGAATCCGCCCTTGTCGATGCGCAGTCGCTGGCGCTGCACCATCTCGGTCTCGCCGGTGCTGCGGGCCTCGAGCGGGTTCTCGACCAGGTACACGTAGCCGGTCGACTCGGTCGGGCTGTCGCTCTCGATGTGGCGATAGCGCACCGCGAGTCGGTGGATGAAGCCACCGCGGTCGACCCCGTCCACCAGCAGACCCTCGTCGGGATGCTCGAGATGCGGGCGGCCGTCGTCGCCGGTGAGGGTGGTGGCGCCGATGAGGATCGAGGTGCCCTCGAGCAACGCCCAGATGGTGCCACAGCCGTCGAGCTGCACGTCCACGGTGCGGGCGATGGTGGCGCGGAGCTGGTCGAGGTACTCGGCGTGGCCGTCGGCGTCGCGCGGTCCGAATACACCGGCATCGTAGTACGCGCGTAGCAGTCCGAGGTCTGCGCTCGACAGGCCCACGGAGGCGGCCAGGCGCAGGAGATCGATCTCGGCGCGCGCCGCGCGCAGCCGGTGCGCCGCGAGCACGTCACCCGCCGCGCGCTGCGCGATGTCGAGCCGCGCGCCGAGCGCGCCGGCGACCACGCCGAGCGTCTTGCCCTTGGCGTCCGCGCGCACGTAGCACGGGAAACGCTCGAGGATGCGGACATCACGACCCATCAGCGCATGACCTCCGGCGCGCGCGGTGCCTCGACGCGGGTGCCACGCGCGGACCTCGCTCGAGTTGCTCGCGGGCGCATCTCAGGCCGCCGTCTCGACGTCGACGTCGCGCAGCACCGCCCGCTCGCGCGAGCTCACGGTGACCGGCTCGTCGACCTCCTCGACGAGGAGGCCCGCCTGCTCGTACTCCACCGTCCAGTGGAGTCCGCCCGCGGCCAGGCTGAACGCGGTATCCGGCACCAGCGCGGTGGTGAGCACGGCGGCGTCGACGGTCGACGGGGCGGTGGCGAAGAAGGCCTCGAGCTTCGCCCGCGCCGAGGCCTGCGCCTCGGCCAGCGACTTGCCGGGGAGCAGGTCGACCACCAGTCGTAGATCGAAGCTGACCGGGGCACCGGCGAGCTCGACCGTGATGTCGGTGGCGGGGTCGAGGACCACCGCGCGCTGGCCCGGGTCGAGACGCAGGTTGCGCCGGCCGGCGGCGAGCGCGGCGCTCGCGGCCCAGACGTCGAGGTCGACGTCACGCACCCCGTCGACGCCCATCAGGTCGGCGAGCACGCGGTTGTAGCGGACCGGGTCGCCGATGGCGAGTCCGTCGAAGTACGCCGCCACGGTGTCACGAACGGTGTTGCGAAGCGTCTGCTCCGCGGCGGCGCCGATGCGTGGGTCCTCCGGGTAGACGAGCACGCTCGCACGGATCGGCGCGCGGAAGTCCTCCGCGCTCGGCGGCACCGAGGTCTCGCCGCCGGCGCTGCTCTCCTCGTCGGAGATCGCGCCGTCGTCGTCGGCGCGCAGCGCACCCTGCAGGTTGTGCTCGACGCGCACGCCGGCCGGCCGCGACGCGACCACCGCGTCCTGCACCAGTCGAGCGAGGTCGGGATCGGGCTCGCGGGCGACGAAGACTCGCACCAGTCCGGGCGAGCCGGCGAGATCCTCGGAGAGCTTGATCTCGTTCTCCTTCAGACCCGAGCCGGCGGCGATGGCGTTGACCAGTGCACCGGGGGTGGCGCGACCGATCCGCTCGACCACCCCGGCGGCGCGCGCCCGCAGCTCCTCGTCGGTCTCGGCCGAGCCCCCGAACACGGTGGGCGCGTCGTTGGACACGCCCTCGACGCCGAGTAGCGGTTGGTCGAGGTGCACGATGCTGCCGGCGGGCACCACGCCGTCGGCGCCACGCACCTCGGCGCGCACCGGGACGTCGACCGAGAGCTGACCGCGGCGCAGCGTGCGCGCGGCGGTGGTGACGAAGCGCACGGGAGGGTTCAGCGTCGTCGACAGGCGTCGGCCGGCGGGGATCACGATGTCCGCCGGCGCGGGGGTGTCGCGCATGAAGCGAACCGCGCCGGCGGCGTACTCGCCGCCCTTGCGCTCGATACCGAGCAGCGCCACCACGTGGTCGAGCGCGCGGCCCTCGGCGGTCTCGACGAAGCCGCTCCGGTAGACGAGCTCGAGCTGCTTCTCGAGCACCGTGAGCTCGCGCGCGAACGACTCGGCCAGTGTCCGGGTGACGCTACCGACGTTGCGATCGGTGAGCGGGCCGAGGTGACTTCGGGTGTGGTAGTAGCTGACGTGGAAGTCGGTGCCCTCGTCGGGCCAGCTCGCGTTCTCGGCCGGCGTCTCGGGGTCGGTGTCGGCGGCGGCGAAACGCACCTTGCCGGCGCCGTCGAGACGCCAGTCACGGCCGGGGACGAACTCGGTGAAGCGCTCGCCGCTCTGCCCGATCACCCTTACCGTGTCCGCGCGCACCTCGGCCAGCGGCCGCGTCAGCGCGAAGCCGTCGTTCACCAGGAAGAACCGGTGGGTCTCGCGCGTCTCGCCGCCGGTGAGCGCGGTGAGGAGCTGGTCGACCAGGACCGGATAGGGTTCCGGGGTGTAGTTCATCCCGCGCCCTCGAAGTTGAACGGCACCACCAGGTTGACGACCTCCTCGGACTCGCCGATCAGGAGCTCGAGGTCGATGTCGACGCGACTCGGGTCGAGCGCGCGGTCGTAACGGATCGCTGCCTTGCGGATCTCACGGATGCGCGGCTCCTCGGCCAGCGTCTGCAGCAGGTAGAGCTTCACCAGGCGGCGATTGTGCTCGGTGTTCGGCTCGCCGATCAGCTCGTGGTGCCGCGAGCCGTACGAGGCGTGACCAAGTGGCTCGAGCTCGCCACGGCGGGTGTTGACCCGCGACACGATCGCCTGCACCGCGTTGTCGACGCCGCTCGCGAGCGCGAGATCGTGCAGCGGCCGACCGGCGCGACGCACCACCGCGCGCGCGAGATCCGCATTGCCCTGTCGGCCGTCTCCGGTGCCGTAGTCGAGCGCCAGATCCCGGCCCATCGCCTCGCGCTCGCGCGCGGTCAGTCGATCTGCCATCAGCCGTGCTCCAGGCCGGGGACAGGCTCGCGCATGGCGGGTGCCTGCCCCCAGAGCCAGACCCCAGGGGACGTGGTTGGGGACGCGCTCCGATTCCTTCGGGCTCGGAGCCAGTCCCCGGTGTGGCGCGCGTTCGATCGTCTGCTCATCGTCGCACCTCAGCCCGAGCCGTCATTCACGTACGGCGCGGCCGGCGGGCCGAGCACCTGCACGATGCCGGGACCGCTCGGGCACATGTCGCCCATTCGGATCACCGCCATGCCGTCGACCTTGATACCGGGAACCACCGGGGCGCCGATCGGCAGCGGGTAGGGCACACCGGTCACCGAGTTGACGAACTGGCACATCGAGCCCTGCACCGCGAGCGGCATGCCGCCGGCGGTGGCCGTCGCCTGTGTCACCGCCACGATGACACCGCTGTCCGGCGGGCCCGCGGCACCGGGGGTGATGATCACCGCGCAACCGACGCTGACCGGCATTCCGGGCATCTCCGTCATCCCGCGCTGAAGTTGGTCATGCCGGCGATCTTCACCATCGCGCCCTTGACCGTGGTCTCGGCCGCCCCCTCGATCGCCGCGTTCGCCTGACCCTTGACGGTGGCATTGAGGCCCTCGGCGGTGAGGTCGGACTGCGCCTTGATGTCGACCTTGCCGCCGGCCTCGATCGCGATATCGCCACCGGCGTGCAGGCTGATGCCGCCGTCGGCGCCGATCTCGACGTCCGCCGGGCACTCGATGGACACCTTGCCGCCGCTCTCGACCACGATGCGGGTGCCACCGAGATCGATCGTCGCCTCGGCGTCGGTGACGGTGATGGTGTTCGAGCCGGGCAACGCGATGTGGATGCGGCGCACGCCGTCCTCCTCCGCGTGCGGGCTCTCGTACACCCACTCCCCGGGGCCGGACGCGGGAGGACGATCCTCGTCGTTGTAGAGGCGCCCGGTGACCACCGGGCGATGCAGATCGCCGCCCACGAACTGCACCAGCACCAGCTCGCCGACGTCCGGGATGGCGACCTGGCCGATGCGCGAGGTCGCCACCGGGACCTTCGGCAGGACCAGCTCGGAGTCGCGCAACGAGACGGTCACCGCGTAGTTGTCGTGGTCGCCCTCGTCCGCGTGCGGGTGCAACTCGGTGACCTCCGCGATCTCGGCGAAGCGCAGGCGACCGATCTCCGCGCGCACGATCGCCTGGATGAGACCGTAGAGGTCGTGCCCGGTCGGCGGCGCGAGCGTCATGGCGCGGTCCTCATCGTGAGATGGGTGCGAAAGCCGGCAACGGTGTCCAGCCGGTGCTCGATCCGCCACACCAGCCAGGTTCCGTCGCCCCGACCTTCCGGCATCGACTCGACCTCCACCGTGTCGCCGAGCTCGATCTCGGGCAGGCCGGGCACCAGAGCGTCGAGCCGCCGGGCATGGCTCGCGGCCTCCGCCGCCAGCGCCTCGGCCAGCGCGCCGGCGGCGTCGCGGGTGGTGCAGAGCGCCGTCGAGATGCGTCGCGACGGCCCTTCCCCCGCGCTGCCGGCGAGGTCTCGGGCCTTCTTCACGATCCAGGTCTCGGCGTCGACACCGTCGCTGCTCGCCGCGGACTCGGGGATCACCTCGAATGCGGTCTGCGCGGGCGGCACCTCGCGTGCGCAGGCGTCGATCAGGTTGATGCCGTGGACGAGACGGACCGCAGACGCCGCCGGGCGTGGCGCGCTGAAGACGAGCTCACCGTCGCGGGTGGCGAGGAGATCCACGCCGGCGAGACGGGCGAGGCGCTTCGCGTGCTCGAAGCCGTCGAGCGCGCCGTCGGCGTGGTAGCGCGCCAGCCGCTCGCCGGCGTCGGCCCGGGCGACGGCGACACCGGCCGCGTCGGCCAGCGCGCGCACCACGTCCGCCGCGGACTGGGCGAGGAAGGTCTCGCTCGGCCGCAGCCGGGCGAGCATCCATTGCGCGCCGAGCGCCTGTAGACGGTGCTCGGTCAAGGTGTCACGGGTCTCGGTCACCGTGCCGGTGAACACCGTCTCCCCGTCGCCGTCGTAGCCGAGCGTCAGCGACACCGCCGCCTCCGGCGTCGCGACCACGGTGGTGCGCCGGTCGAGCGCGACGTCGAGCGCGTCGATGCCACCGTTCGCCTCTCGGCGCAGCCGCAACGCCACCAACGGCCCGGTGTCGATGGTGGTGCCGTCGATGTCGAGCGCGTAGTAAGGGCGGATCCCCATGGTCATGGGTCGTTCCCCGCGCGCGGCGTGGTCTCGACGTTGTCCGAGGTGTAGTAGTTCATCGCCTTCAACCGCCCTTCCTCGCGGTACTTGAACGGC
This sequence comes from Ectothiorhodospiraceae bacterium, assembly GCA_024234875.1. Classification (GTDB taxonomy): domain Bacteria; phylum Pseudomonadota; class Gammaproteobacteria; order HK1; family HK1; genus JACKNM01. The sequence continues at coordinate 13,118 of JACKNM010000022.1, forward strand.
AGCGTCAGATCGGTGTTCTGGATGGTGGTGATGTCGTCGCCGGGCGCCGCCGCTCCGGTCTGCCCGAATCCGATGACGTGCATGTGCAGGTGGTTGTAGGCGCTCACGCCGGTGTCGCCGGACTCCATGACGCGCTGACCGCGGCGCACGAAGATCCCGCTCAGATTGGCGCCGGCCGCGAGGCCCGGGTAGACGGCGGGAATGAACGAGTTGCGCGCATGGCCGTACTCGGCGCAGGTGTACAGCAACGGCGTGAACGGGCCACCGGCGTTGAACGGTGGCATGAACGTCACCCCGAGCGGGAAGTTGGGCGTGGTCGAGGCCGGCGGACTCGGTGCGTCCGGCGCGTAGACGCGATCGGTCGGCACCGGTGTGCCGGTGTCGGTGAACGTCGTCCCCGTGGGATGCACGCGTCCGGCGCAGGCGCGGTCCTGGCGTGGGTCGAGGAACGCGAAGAGGGTGCCGGCGCGAAAGCCGGCGCTCTTCCAGAACGGCACGTTGCTGCCGTCGAACCACGGCGCGAAGGCCGCGTTGTAGGGCGGGAAGACGGTGATGTCGTTCGCCGCCTTGGCGGCCGGATTGATCTCGGAGCCGTCGTCCGCGTAGTTCACCCCCGGCCCCGGCGCGAACCCCGGGAATACCAGATCCGGGAAGGCGTCCCACGGCGCCGGAATCGTCGGCGCGCCACCCGCGGTCGCGGGCTCGAAGGCGGTGACGTGCAGCACCTGCACGAAGTTCCAGCCCTGGTTGGCGACGTTGTCGCCGATGGTGTCTCGGGACTGCACGATCACGCCGTCGCGCGAGCAGTTCACGCTGTTGCCCTGGTCGTGCGAGAAATCGTAGGCGTAGATCTGGGCCGCGTTGCTCTGCGGGAAGTGGCTCCAGATCCCCATGTTGTTCTGCACGCACTGGTGATCGACGTCGTCGGGCCACGGCAGTGCGTAGGTGGCGTCACCGTCGTCGGGGTAGCCGACGAAGGTGCGCTCGGTCGCGGTGCGGTCGTAGGCGTAGGTGCCGTCGTCGGTGTTGTTGTTGGTGAACAGGTACAGATAGAGGATGTGGTCGATCAGGTACCAGAACAGCGACAGCGGCAGTCGGAACACCGACAGGAATCCCTGCCAGCCGCCCTCGCGGAAGGTCACCCGCCCGAGGAAGCGTTCCTTGAACGCGAGCTTGCCCATCGCCCAGCCATCGGTCGGCCACTCGCCGGCGGCCCAGCGCGCGAGCGGCAACGACAGGTAGGAGAACGAGAGGGTGATCGCCATCCCGCCGAACGCCTTGCCGAACATGTCGCCGGTCGGTCCGCCACCGATGAATCCGTAGTTCGCCCGATCCGTCGCCGACAGGATCCCCGGCAGGATCAGCGAGCCGAGCTCGCCGACGCCGTAGCACAGCCCCTGGAACTGGTTGCAGTTGCGCCGATCCATCGCGCGCGCGATGCGCTCCCGCGCGGCATCCGGGTCGTCGGCGTGCTCCGCCTCGTGCAGCGCCGACTGGTGCCAGCTCGCCGCCGCTTCCGGGTCGTTGTTGATCAGGGTGAGCAGGGACAGCAAGAACTCGCGCCCGAGCCACAGCCATCGGCGATACAGATACATCTCGCCGATGTCGCCGAACATGTTGGTCCAGGTGTACAACCCGTCGTCGCCGAACAGCTCGCGGCCGTCGTTGCCCTCGAACCCGGCCAACGCGGTGAGCCAGGTCTTGATCAGCACGTAGACCCAGGTCGGGGCGTCCTCCTTGAACGCGGTCGGCAGGACGATGTCGAGGATCGCGTCGGAGACCAGTGCGTTGACGAGGTTCGACGCGTAGTCACCCTTCTCCAGCGACGCGAGGTGGACGATGGCGTCGATCGCACCGACCGCCCAGGTGCTGTGGAACGCGACATGCTCCATCGCGTTGGCGCTGGCGTGCTTCCAGGTGAAGCCCTCGAGCGCCGGCAGGGCACGAAGCGCCGCCTCTCGATCACCCTCCGGCGGCTGCCAGGTGACACGCTCGCCGATCACCCAGGTGGCGTAGAAGGCGACCTTCTCGCGCTCGCCGCCGGCACCATTGGCGGCCGCGGCGCCGACGCTGACACCGCCGCTCACCGTCGCTGCGGTCTCGGCCATGCACGATGCGACCTTGGCGAGCGGGGTCACCACCTCGTCGCCGAAGCGCACGATCTCGCGCAACGGCTCGAGCACGCGGTCGATGTCGAGCGCAGCCCAGACTTTCGGCAGCACCACCCGCAGCAGGCGCCGGTCGAGACCGGGCAGGGTCAGCTCGTCGAGCAGCAGGACGCGCAGGCTCGCGATCGAGCGTCCGAGCTCGAACAGCGCGAGCGCCTCCTCGCCGTCCTCGCCGTCGCCGAGCGGTGCCTCGAGCGCGGTGACGATGTCCTCGAGCAGGTCGACCACCAGGTCGCGCACCACGTTCTGATCGAGACCGAGGTCCTGCTCGACCAGATCGAGCGCATCCTCGAGGAAGGACTGCACGCCCTCGAGCGTCAGCCCGTCGACCAGTGCGCGCAGCAGGCCGAGGAGCGCGGCGATGCTCTCACCGGGGTCGTCGCCGACGCCGTTCACCGCGCTCATGAGGGTGTCCAGGTGGCCGCCGAACAGTGCGCGCGCCTTGCCCTCGGAGAGCCGCACGCGCTCCTCGCGCTCGAGCAAGGCGCGCTGCAGCGCCGGCACCACCACCCCGCCCACGATCTCGCCGACCCGCGCGAGCCGCGCCGGATCGGTGCCCAGTCGGGCGCCGAGGTCCACCAGGATCTCGACCACGTCCGCCCCGTCGTACTCGACGTCGAGCCGGAACCGCTGCGGGGCGAGGATCGGAGTCGCGAGGCTCATAGCGCGACCGCTCCCAGCATCTGGTTGAAGGCCTGGTTGGTGCGCGCGACCTCGGCCTTCAGCTCCTCGTCCAACTCGCCGAGGCGGGCCGCGAGATCCTCGAGCGGCTGGCTGAGGTCGAAGACCGAGACCAGCGGCCGGACCGTCTCGTCGTACGTCGGCTGGATGGCATCCACGACGATCGCCCCGGGGTCGAGACTGGCCAGGTCGTCGACCAGGTCCTGGTAGGCGGAATCCAGCTCGGCGAGGGCGCCGGCCGGGAGCACCGAGCTCGGGTCCAGAGCGTCGATGGCGGCGTCGAACGCGGGGGCGAGAGCTTCGGCGAGCGCGGCCGGCCCGACCGCCTCGAGCTTCTCGCGCACCGCGTCGAACACCTCGTCGAGCTCGTCGGTGAGGAAGCCGAGATCGATCGACTCCACCCGCGCGACCAGCGCGCGCAGAGTGTCGCGCAACGTGGTCAGCCCGCCCGGGCCGGTGAGCAGGTCCGCCACCCCGGTCTCGATCGCGACCATGAAGTCGTCGATGCGCTCGAGCGGGGCACGCAGCGCGTCGAACGGCGCGCCGAGCGAGCGGACGAGACCGCCGATCGGCTGCACCAGCTCGGCCTCGAGCGCGTCACGCAACGCATCGGCGATTCCCGCCCCGTCGGCCGGTAGCCGCATGCGGTCGAGCGCCGAGCCCGCGCGCAGGAATCGCTCGTCCCAGTGCGTCAGGTGCGATTCCAGCGCCCCCTGGGCTGCGAGCAGGCGACCGCGCAGGCCGGCGACCGCGCCGAGCACCCGCGAGGTGGGTGGCGCCAGCGGGTCCAGCCGGTCGATCTGCGCGAGCAGCCGGTCACGGTCGACGCCCGCGGGCAGGGCCGCCACCGCGGCGCGCGGCACCGCGCGCCAGGCCGCGACCAGTCGGGCGCGAAGCGCATCGGCATCGAGCGTCTCCAAACCGGTCATCAACGGGTCGAGGGCGGTGGCGAGATCTGCGCGCAGCCGACTCGCCTGCAACGCATCCACCGCGAGGCGGAGGCGGTCGAAGGTCGGCGCGAGGGTGCCGAGGGTCGCCAGCCCCCCGACGGCGGTGAACAGCGGTGCGAGCCAGGTCCGGATCTGCTCCGCCGGGTCGTCGAGGCCCTGCAGCAGGCCGCGCACCTTGTCGAGGAGTCCGCGGGCGGCCGCGAGCAGTGCCTGCGCTTCCTCGATGCGCGCGATGACCGCGCCGAGGGCGCCGTCGATCACCTCGTCCGGGACCAGCTCCATCAGCCGGTCGAGGACGCCGGAGAGCGCATCGTCGAGCGGCTGCATGAGGTTCGAGGGCCGCAGCGTGTCGAGCCGTCCGAGCAGGCTCTCGTGCACCTCGGCGAGCGGGGCGAGCAGCGCGGCGGGATCGATCGCGTCGCGTACCCGATCGGTCGCACCGGCCAACGCCTGCTCGACCGGCTCGAACAGCGCCGATGGTGTGAACGCGTCGAGCCGCGACACGAGATCCTGGTAGGGCTGGGTCAGCCGGTCGCCGACCAGGGTCTGCGGCGAGTAACGGTCGATCTCCGCCATCAACGCCTCGACCTGACGTGCAGCCTGCTCGAGCAGCGCGCGTGGGCCGGCGTCGATCAGCGCCGCCAGCTCGTCGATCAGCGGATCGGTGACCGGCGCGAGGTCGACCGGCAGCACCTGCAGCGAGAGCTCGAGCCCGTTGCGGGTGAGGTCGTCGAGGGCGGAGGTGTCGATCGAGCGCAGTGTCTCGGTGATCGACTCGATGCCGGCGATCACCTCGTCGGTGATGGGGGTGAAGGACAGCGCGCGCAGCCGCGCCACCACGTCGTCTAGGATTCCGCGCAGCTCCTCGGCCGCCTGCACCACCTCCGGTGCCTGGAGCGCACCGCCGATGCCGTCGACCACCTGCCCGAGCGCGTCCCGGGTGCCCTCGAGGTCGAGGCCGGCGACCGCGCCGACGATCGCGTCGACGGCTTCTTGCACCGCGTCGCGCGCGGGGCCGAACAGACGCTCGACGGTCGCGGCGAGCTCCGCCACCAGGTCGTCCAGGGCGCGCTCGAGCGCCTGACGTAGCGGCTCGGGATCGACCTCGGCCAGTGCCGAGTCGACACCGTCGAACAATCCCGCGACCTCTCCGGCGAGGCCGGCCAGCGCGCCGTCGAGGCCGTCGATGGCGGTGCGGATGGCGGAGTCGAGCTCGGCGAGTGGGGTCAGCAAGGTCTCGATCTCGAGCCCCTCGAGCCCGCGGACGACCACGTCCAATGCTCCGCCGATGCGCTCGGCCAGCGCCTCGATGCCGGCCGCCTCGGCCAGGGCGTCGATGGCCTCGTGCAGCCGTGCCACCTGGCCGAGGGCGGCCGCTGGCTCGAGTCGCGTGACCGCCTCGCGCAGTCGGCGCTCCAGGTCCAGGCCGAGGCGGTCGAGCCGGGCCTCGAGCCCGTCCAGTGGGGTACCCAGGACGTCGGCCTCGATGGCGCCGAGGCGGGGCACCAGCCCGTCGAGCGCCGCCACGAGATCGTCGACGGCACTGCCGACCGGCGCGAGGTCGCCGCCGTCGACCGCCGGCGCGATGCGCTCCATGGCATCCGCCGCCGCCACCAGGTCGGCGCGTAGCGCCGCCGGGTCGAGGGTCACGGCCATGGCGCCGAGGTCGATCTCGATCCGGGCGAGCGGCCCGCGCGTGCGTTGCTCCAGATAGTCGGCGACCGCGCCGTAGGCACTGTCGACGTGATTGGTGAGCGCGGCGGCGTCGGCCCCGATGAGATCGAGGGCGGTCTCGATGGGATGGACGATGTCGTCGAGGACCGGCAGGTAACGCACGGGGACGCGGTGACGTCGCAGCCCGTACAGCATCCCGCGCAGGGCCCTGACCGCCGGCTCGCCGTTGAACGGCTCGGGGAACTGGTCGAGCGCGGCGCGGGCGCGCTGGAGGGATTCGTGCCGCGCCGCGCGCTCGGCCGCCGCGGGGTCGGTCCCCGCGCCGGCACCGCCACCGGCATCTGCGCCCGCCCCGCCGCCGGCATCGCCGCCGCCGTCGCCCGCGCCACCCGGACCGCCGCCTCCGCCGTCGCCGGCGTCACCGCCCCCGGTACCGCTCCCGCCAGCGCCACTCGCACCGCCAGCGGAGGCGGCCGCGCCCGGCCCCAGTCGCGGTAGCTCGACCGACAGCAGCTGCTCGAGGGTGGCGATGCAGTCGACGATCTTCTCGATCAGCCCGGGAAGGTCGCCACCGACCGAGGTCTGGAGTTGCTCGACCAGCGCCAGCGCATCCCCGAGCACGCCGGAGACGTCCGCCGGCAAGGCGTCGCCGACCCGCCCGACGGCGTCGAGCACGCCGTCCGCGCCGCCGGGCACCGGCAGGTCGATGCTGGCCAGCGCGCTCGCCAGGTCGCCGAGGTCGCTCGGGGGATCCTGTGCCAGCGACACCAGGAGCTCCCCCGCCTCCACCAGACGCCCGATGTCGCCGCCGAGCCGGACGTCGAGGTCGGCGTCGATCACCGAGGTGCGGATGCTGGCGACCAGACCTGGCATGGCTCAGCTCCCGTCCCCGAACAGGGCGTCCATCCGCGACCCCAGATCGCCGAGGTTGCCGAGCGCGTCGCCCACCTCGCCGAGGATGCCGCGAAGCGGCGGCGTCGGGTCGGAGAGGTCCGGCACCGAGAGCAGCTCCGGCAGCTCCATGAGATCGAAGAGGTCGCCCGCCTCGAGGTCCAGCGCCGCATCGAGGTCGTCGAGCCCGTCGAAGCCGAGGTCCGGCCCCGACGGTGGCTCCGGTGGGGGCACGTACTGCCGCAGCACCAGGCGGTAGGCGAACGGGTCGGTGCTCCCGGCGTGCTCGTCGACCGCGAGATCCACCACCATGACCTGGAAGATCTCGGTCGCGGTGACGATGTCGGCCACGAAGTCGGCCGGCTCGCCGGAGTCGTAGATGCCGCGGACGCTCTCCAGGAACGCGTCGCGGCGCTCGTCGCCGGCGAGCGTCCCCTCGACGACCAGGCAGGCGGCCTCCGCGCCGAGGTCCTGGGTCAGGCCGCCCTCGAGGCCCGGGATCGGCACGTCCACCAGCCGTCGGCGCTGCGTGACCCCGATGCGCTGGATGCCGGGAACCTCGAGCTCGCCGAGCATCGGCCGCACGTTCATGGCAAATCCACCCCGCGGCGGCGCGCCTGCGCACGTAGCAGCTCGGTGACGCGCTCCTCGATGACGGATTCCTGCAGCCACTCGAGCGTCGCCCCCGTCGGCGGCACGCTCGATTGCAACGCCTCGGCGTGCCGTGGTCGGGACGAGATCGGTGCGGCGACGTCGGAGGCGGCGCTCGACAGGGTGGGAGCGACCGACCAGCCGGCGAGTCCGGCAGGCCGCGGCGGCGCCGGCGGTGCGGCGCCGCCGACGGCGCCCGGCGGCGCGGCGTGCGCCGCCGACGGGCGTCCGCGGCGGTGACGGAGGGCGCCGCCGCGAGGACGCCGAGGTCGACCGTGCGACCCGGCGCCGGCACGCCGGCGAGGTCGGCGGGGTCGGCCGGGGATCGCGTGGGCCGGACGGATACCGGGTCGGCCGGCGCCATGGCCTCCAATCGCCGTTCGACCCGGCGATCGAGCGCGCGCGCGGCGGCGGCAACGCCTGCGGGCGCGATCGGCGCAGTCCACGGGCCGACGTCGTCCGCGCCGGTGGGTCGGCCGACCGCAACACCGGGGCGGACGCTCGCCGGCTGCGCGCCCTCGGGGTCGCGCGCGGCCGGTCGTGCCCAGGTCGGGTGGTCGACTCGGCTCGGTTCCGAGGGCGGAGCGGATGGCGCGCCCGGCGGCATCGAGCCCGGCCGCGGTGCACGCGACGACGGGCGCGGTGCCGTGTCGCGCGCGGTCAGCGCGGAGCTCGATGACTGGCGCGACGTCGCCGGTCGGGCCGCTAGCGCGCCGGCGGCGGCGTCGTCGATCGAGGCTCGAGCCGCGCCCCGGTGGCGTTCGAGCAGGGCGCCGACACGTGCGCGATCGACCCATGCCGCGGCGACCGGCGGTGACAGGGCGCCGGCTGCGGAGCGAGGCACGGGCGGAGCTCCCGCTGGCGCCGCGGTCGCACCGCCGGCGTGCGGCACGGCGGCCGTTGGGGTCGTCGCGCCCGATTCCCGGCTCGCCGGCTGCCGGGCCGGTTCCGGCTCGCGATCGGGCGCGGTGCGCGCGGCGGCGGTCACCAGCTCACGGACCAGGGCGAGCTCGGCCCGGCGGCGGTCCGCGGCGCCACGGGCAGCCGCCTCGACGGTCGGTCCGTCACCCCGATCGGGGGCGAGGACGGACCCCGCGAGCGGTGCCCCGATCTGGACCAGCGCCGACGCGAGACGCGCCGACTCGAGCGGCCAGGGCGACGCCGCCGCCCAGTCGAAGCCCTCGCCGTGGTCGCGTGCGAAGCGCACCCGCCAGCGCTGGTCGAAGCCGTTCAGCATGCGGTTTGCTCGCCCCGGTTCTCCTGGCGGGTCATCTCCAGGTACAGCAGCACCTGACCCACGGTGAGCTCCGAGACCTGTTGCGGCGTCCAACCGAACTCGCGGGCGAGCACGAAGCAGGCCCGCGCGAGCGGCGCCTGGATCGCCTCCGCCAGCTCGTCCTCGCCGGTGTCGAGGCCGCTGATCCGGCGCGCCTCGCGCAGCAGGAACCGCGCGAGACCGCTCGGCAGCGAGGCCGCCTGCTCGTAGGTGAGCCGCGGCTCGACCAGGGCCTCGCGCACGATCAGCGCCGACATCAGCCCGTCGTCGTCCTTGGCCGCCTTGAGGATCCGCTGCACCGACGCGAGCGTCAGTGGCCGGAGCCTCACGGTGCCCGCATCCGGCGCGTCGCCCGCGCTGCCGAGCAGCTCGGGCGGGATCGCGAGATCGTGGGTGACGCTCGCGCCGGCGAGCAGCGACTCGGCCTTGAGCACGCTCATCGCATCACGCCTCGACGTCCTCGACGCTCAGCCACAGCCCCTGGAAGTCGACCTTCTCCATCACGAAGTCGTCCTCGGGGATGGCGTAGCTCCACGTCCGCAGCTTCACGCCGTGGACCGTGACCGTCGACGCGGTGCCCGGACGCGCCGGGTTCTCGAGCCGCAGGCTGAGGTTGAACGAGGGGCTGACGAAGGTGCCGGCGGGGCGGCTGGTCGCGGCGTCGCCGAGCATGAGCTTCAGCAATGCGCCGTTGATGAAGGCGCGGTCGATCGACCCCGAGACGTTGACGTTGCCGGGGCGTAGCTCCGTCGGATAGCGCTGCCCGAGCTCGTGGAACGGCTTCAGATCCGAGTCCACGCGCACCGTGACGCCGGTCGCGCGTCCCACCGGGGTCAGGCTGTAGGCGTCGATCACACCCTGGGCGGCATCGCCCTCGACGCCGCTGTCGACCGCGAGCGAGAGCGCGCCGTCGGATCCGCGGAAGACGTTGGTGTTGGCCATCGTGCGTTCTCCTCAGTCTTGGTCGGCGTCACGCCAGGTTCATGATCACGCGCACGTAATCGATGCTGAACGTGGGCTTGAGGTACAGGACCACCTGGGCGATTCCCGCGACCTCCTGCTCACGGGTCGCGCTCACCTCGAGCTGGAACTCGGTGAGCTGCTCGTCGACCACCATCTGTGACAGGAAGCCGTTCAACGTGCCCTGCATCGCGGAGCGCACGCGGGCGTTGTTCAACCGGCCGATGTAGGGGAGCGTCGCGCGGCGCACGCCCTCCTTGGCGTAATCGACGATGCGGCGCACCGAGATCTGGCGGAACGCGGCGTCGTCGGTCGAGATGCCCTTGACCACGCGGTAGCCGGCCTTCTTGTCGAGGACCAGCACGCGGTTGTTGAGCAGGTTCTTCACCTCGCCGTCGTTGTAGTCGCGGGTGAGGCCGAGCACGCGCACCGACTTGTTGGTCGGGCTGACGTGCACCGCGAGCGATGCCAGCAGCCCCGCGATCGCCGCCGCGGCATAGGCCGGCGGCAGGCTCGCGGCATTTCCCGACGCACGGTCGACGACACGGATTCCGGGGGCGACCAGGATCACGCGGTCGTCGGCGACCTCGTCGGCATTGGCCGCGACCTGGGAGGCGGTGTCGCTGTCGGCGCCGACGACGGTGAGGCGCTCGCGCCCGGCGTTCTCGGTGGTCTCGGCGTGCGCGGCGAGCGCCGCGGCGGCATCGCCGAACGGCTGCCCGGCGAGCACCACGATGTTCACCGGCTCGGTGTCGAGCAACGCGAGCGAGGCGCTGTACTGCGCCGGCGTCGCACCCTCGCCGTTGGAGCCACCCTCGAGCGGCAGGGCAGTGGTCATCACGTCGGGCAACCGTGGATCGGCGCCGGCCGCGATGGTCGCCGCCACCAGACCGGAGGCGGCCGCGATGTCGCGCGCGAGATCGGTGGCGTCGGCCACGGTGTAGGTCTCACGCAGCGGCCCGTACTCCACCTGCACGTCGCGGCACGCGCTCGCGCTCACCTCGTAGCTGGCGACCAGGGTGTCCCCGGCCACCGGCTGGTCGTCGGCGTGGAACGAGAGCGCGCCGTCGGCCTGCACGCGGGCGACACCGCGGCTGGGCGCGCCGGAGGTGCGCAGCTCCAGACGGAAGGTCTGGCCGGTCGCGACCCGGGTGAGGCGCACGTTGTTGCGCGGCGAGGCGGCGATGTTGGCGTGCAGCGGCTGCACCACCACCGGCTCGGGCACGGTCTGGGCGCGCCGCTCGACGAACGCATTGGCACTCGCCGCGCGGACCTGGACGCGGACCTCGTGGCCCCAGGTGCCCGGGGTGAGCGCGGTGAGGGTGACCACGGTGCCGGTGGCGTCGGGAAGTGCCCGGCGGGCAGCGGCGGCGGCCGCACCGCCGCTCGCCGAGGTGCGGACCGCGTAGACGGTCGACCCGCCATTGGAGAAGACCTGCTCCAAGGCACGAACCAGGGTGAGCTCGTCGGCGCTGCCGCCCTGCCAGGCGTCGGGCTCGCCGAAGGTCTCGAACGCCTCGGGGAGGCTCGACAGGATGATCGGCTCGTCGACGGGGCCGCGCGCCGCGGTGCCGACGATGCCGATGTTGCCGGTCGAGATCCCGCTCACCGCGATCAGGCCTTCGGCCCGCACGTCGATGTAGGTGCCCGGGATGACCATCTCGGTGACTGCTTCTGCCATCGTCTGTCTCCTTGCTGCGACGTGCGCCGTCGCGGACCGCGGTCAGCTCGCGCCGACCGTGAAGCTCTCGGTGATCTGATCGGGCAGCGCGACCTCGACGGACTCGATGACGCCCTCGCCGGGTGCGCTGGTGATTCGGTACTCGTACTCGATCCGGGCCCGCACCCCCACGAGCCAGCTCGAAGGGGGGGTGACCAGGGTGGGGCGGTCGGCGCCGACGTCGCGGGCGGCGCGGACCTGGCCGGGGCTCGTCTCGGCGGGGGCGAGCGGCGTGTCCTCGAGAGCGACCACGGCGAGGAGGAGTGCCCGGGCACGACTCGCCGCCGCTGCGAGCGAGCGTTCCCACAGCAGGAACTCGACGTCGGCGTCGAGCACACCGTGGTGGATGGTCTCCTGCCCGGGCGGTCGCGCCACCGAGAATCCGCTACCGCCGCCCCGCCTCTGGGTCAGCGCGCGCAGGACCACCGCCTCGTCGGGTAGTGGCGGGCCGCCGCCACCCTGTCCGCCGAGCGCGGCGAGCCGCGCGTCCAGGAACGCGAGCAGAGTCTCGGCGGCGGTTCGGGTGACTGCACTCATCCCATGCTCCTGCGTGCGCTCGGTCCGCCCCGGGCGCGGGCGCGACACCGGGCCGTGCGCCGTCCCGAGTCGAGACGACGCCTGGAGCAGGAAAGATCAGGGGATGGTGCGGATGCCGCTCTCGTTGCGCATCGAGTGTCCCTCGTCCTGTCGCATTCGTGCCGGCCCTCTCGCGGGGCCTTGGCCGATTCGTACGCTGCCGGAATGCGATTCCCCGAGCAGCCGAATCGACGCTATTCCAAAGCGAACCCCGTTCCCGCGACCTGTGTCACATTTCGCTCGGCCTGACTGGAGGCCCGAGGATTCGCCGCTGTCCATGATGAAGGGATGGGCTTCTCGTTCCTTGATGCCGATCAGGGTCGGTGTGCACGCACGATGGACTGCGAGCGGGGTCGCAGTCGGTGGGGAAGGCCACACTCGACACGCGGTCGGTGTCACCGGCCCGACGCGCCGGGGTCCGACCCCGGGGTGCCCTGGCGGCCCGCGAGATCCCGCCCCGGCGCGTCCGTTGCGCTCCCTGCGCACGCGGCCGCCGCCGTGCCGTCCGTGGCATCCCTGTGCGCGCAACGATGATGCGCGGAGCGACGGCGCCCGACAGTGGCCGCGCGACGTCGTCGTCCGTCGCGCGGCGCCCCGTGAAGACGTCGCTCGTGGCCTACAGGGGTGGGGCGCGCGCGTCGCGCGCCCGCCGCGGCGGGCCCGACTGGCCTAGAATCGCGGCGTCAGCATCTCCAACTCGCGCTGGCGGCGAGGCTCGCATCGAGCGCTCGCGCGGCGGGAACCCCGGACTCGGCATTGAGTACCCATTCCCCGCATCCGCACCATGCCTCGGCGCCCGAGTCGCGCGCCACCGAATCGCGTCTGCGGCTCGCCCTGTGGCTGACCGCCGGGTTCGCGGTGGCGGAGGTCATCGGCGGCCTCGCGTCGGGTTCCCTGGCGCTGGTCGCCGACGCCGGTCACATGCTCACCGACGCCTCGGCGCTCGGGCTGGCGTGGCTGGCGACTCGCATCGCGCGTCGTCCGCCCGATCGGCGCCGCTCCTACGGCTACCATCGCGCCCCGGTGCTGGCGGCCTTCGTCAATGCCGCGGTCCTGCTCGCGATGGCGGTGTGGATCGTCGTCGAGGCGATCGCTCGTCTCCATCTGCCGCGCCCGGTGCTCGGTGCGCCGATGCTCGCGGTGGCGCTGGTCGGGCTGGTGGTGAACCTGGTGGTGCTCCGCGTGCTCGCCGGCGGACATCACCACGGCCATGGGCACCATCACGACCTCAACCTCCGTGGGGCCCTGTTGCACGTCATCGGCGACTTGCTGGGGTCCGTCGGCGCGGTCGCCGCGGCGGTGGTGATCATCCTCACCGGCTTCACCGCCATCGACCCGATCCTGTCGCTGCTGGTCGCCGCCCTGATCGCACGCAGTGCCTGGTCCCTGCTCGCGCGATCGACCCACGTCTTGCTGGAGGGGACCCCGGAGGAGGTCGACCCGCGCACCGTCGCCTCGGGGCTCGGTGAGTCGCTGCCCGGGGTCATCGACGTCCACCACGTGCACGCCTGGTCGCTCGAGCCGGGTCGACCCGTCATCACGCTGCACGCACGCATGGCGCCGGGCGCCGACCCGGAGCAGACCATGCGGCGCATCAAGGACGAGCTGCTGCGCCGCTTCGGCATCCGTCATTCCACGGTGCAGCTCGAGCAGGGTCACTGCCCCGACCGCGATCCCCCCTCCTGACTCCACCGTCGCGGGACGCACCAAGGCGAGGCGCGCGGCGCCGACGGCTGCACCGTGAAGGTGCGCTCGCCGTCGGGGAGCCTCCCGAATGCGCGACCAGAGCCGGATCCAAGCTGCTGGCACGCCACGTGCTATGCCCTTGCCGAAGCGGCCGGCGGCGGCGTGATCGAGCGTCGCGCCGAGGCCGTCATGGAGGCTCTCGCATGAAACTGGTCACGGCAATCATCAAGCCATTCAAGCTCGACGACGTCCGCAACGCCCTCTCCGAGATCGGTGTCCAGGGCATGACGGTCACCGAGGTGAAGGGCTTCGGACGACAGAAGGGTCATACCGAGCTCTACCGCGGCGCGGAGTACGTGGTCGACTTCCTGCCGAAGGTGAAGCTGGAGGTGGCGGTCGATGCCGACCTCGTCGAGCGCACGGTGGAGGCCATCCGCGACGCGGCGCACACCGGCAAGATCGGGGACGGGAAGATCTTCGTCTCCGACATCTCCGCGGTGGTGCGGATTCGTACCGGCGAGACCGGGACCGCGGCGCTGTAGCGCCGGTGCGAGCTCAGGGGGGAACGACGATGAAGACGCATACCGCGGCCGGGACGGCGGCCGATTCACCCACCGTCCGCACTCGGACCGCGCTGCTCGGCGCGGTGGGGTTGCTGGCGCTGTCGGCGCCGGTCAGCGCCGAGGACACGCTGTCGGCGGGCGACACCGCGTGGATGATCACCGCCACCGCGCTGGTGCTGATGATGACCATCCCGGGGCTCGCGCTGTTCTACGGCGGGATGGTGCGCAGCAAGAACGTGCTGTCGGTTCTGATGCAGTGCTTCGCGATCACCGGGCTCGCGAGCATCCTGTGGGCGGTCGCCGGCTACAGCCTCACCTTCACCGAGGGCAACGCGATCATCGGCGGGCTGGACAAGCTGTTCCTGTCCGGTGTCACCGTCGACTCCCTCAGCGGCACCATCCCCGAGACGGTCTTCATGACCTTCCAGATGACGTTCGCGGTGATCACGCCGGCGCTGATCGTCGGCGCGTTCGCCGAGCGCATGAAGTTCTCGGCGATGTTGCTGTTCACCGCGCTGTGGCTCCTCGTGTGCTACGCCCCGGTCGCGCACTGGGTGTGGGGTGGTGGCTGGCTGAGCGGTTGGGGGGTGCTCGACTTCGCCGGTGGCACCGTGGTGCACATCAACGCCGGTATCGCGGGGCTCGCGGCGGCGATCGTGCTCGGTCCGCGCAAGGGCTATCCGCAGACCCAGATGCCGCCGAACAATCTCGGCTACACCCTCATCGGCGCGTCGCTGCTGTGGGTCGGCTGGTTCGGATTCAACGCCGGCAGCGAGCTCGCGGCCGACGGCGTCGCCGGCATGGCGATGGCGGTGACCCAGCTCGCCACCGCCGCCGCGGCGCTGGCGTGGATGTTCTGCGAGTGGTCGAGCCACGGCAAGCCGAGCGTGCTCGGCATCGCCTCGGGCGCGGTCGCCGGGCTGGTCGCGATCACCCCGGCATCCGGAACCGCGGGGCCGATGGGCGCCATCGTCATCGGCGCCGCATCGGGTGTCGTGTGCTTCTTCGCCTCGACCAGGATGAAGCGTGCGATGGGTTACGACGACTCGCTCGACGTGTTCGGCATCCATGCCGTGGGTGGCATCGTCGGTGCCATCCTGACCGGCGTGTTCTGCGCGCCGGCTCTGGGAGGCTCCGGTTTCGGGGACGGCCATGCGGGAATCGGCTCGCAGGTGTTCGCGCAGTTCGTCGGGGTGGCGGCCACGCTGATCTACACTTTCGTCGCGAGCTTCGTGCTGCTGAAAATCGTCGACGGCTTCGTGGGGTTGCGGGTGGCGCCCGAGCAGGAAGAGGAAGGTCTCGACATCGCGCTGCACAACGAGCGCGGCTACATCCTCTGAGTGCCGGGGTGACGCCGCGTCTCGCGCGGCGTCACCCCGAATTGCGCCGCGCTGCATCCGGGCCGCGTGCGACCAGGCGGCTCAACTCCTCGGGTGTGAATCCTGCTCTCGCACGTGCCTCGAGATTGAACGGCGGGTTGAGCCCGGGGGCGTCGTATCGCGCGCGGAGCCAGTCGAAGGTCGCGATCGGATCGACGCTGCGCTCGGCGCACAATCGACGGTACCAGCGGTTGCCGATGGCAACGTGGCCGATCTCGTCGCGCAGGATGACGTCGAGCACCGCGACGCCCGCCTCGTCACCGGCCGTGCGCAACCGGGCCTGGATGCCTGGTGTGACGTCGAGGCCGCGCGCTTCGAGCAGGCGTGGCACCAGGGCCATTCGTGCCAGCACGTCGTCGGCGGTGCGGCGCGCCGTCTCCCACAGGCCGTCGTGCGCGGGGAGATCGCCGTAGGCGGCGCCGCGGTCGGCGAGCAACTCGCGCACCAGCTCGAAGTGCCGCGCCTCCTCGCGCGCGACCTGCAGCCAGTCCAGGTAGTACGCGTCGGGCATGCCGGCGAACCGCGCCACCGCGTCGAGGGCGAGGTTGATGGCGTTGAACTCGATGTGGGCGACGGCGTGGAACAGTGCGATCCGGCCCGGTCCGGAGGAGATGCGCCGCCGTGGGAGATCCCGCGGGTCGACCAGCTCGGGACGCTGCGGGCGGCCGGCGACCTCGGGCGCGTCGATCGCGGCGGCGGGGTCGATCGTGAATCGGCCGGCGTCGACCGTCGCCCCGATCGCCCCCACCGCCGCCACCTTGGCGCCCGGCGCATCGACGCCGAGCGCCTCGCATGCCAGCGCGCGGAGCTCGGCCTCCATCAGCCTCGACCGCTCCGCGTGGCGATCACACCGCGACGTTCACCCGCGGCTTCCCGTCGAGGAAGGCGAGGATGTTGTCGACCGCGCCCTTGTTGATCGCCTCGACCGCCTCCGGCGTCTGGTCGGCGGCGTGGGGCGTGAGCACCACCCGCTCGCAGCGGAGAATCGGGTGGTCGGCCGGCAGCGGCTCCTGGGGGAAGACGTCGAGCCCGGCACCGAACAGGTGGCCGCGCTCGAGCGCCGCCACCAGCGCGTCGTTGTCGACCACGTCGCCGCGCGCGCCGTTCAACAGCACCGCGTTCGGCTTCATGCGCGCGATCTGCTCGGCGCCGACGAGGCCGCGCGAGTCGTCGGTGAGCCGCACGTGCAGGCTGACCACGTCGGAGGTCGCGAGCAACTCGTCGAGCTCGACGAAGCGCACACCGAGCGCCGCCGCGCGCTCCGGCGTCGGGTTGTAGGTCCAGGCGACGACCTCCATGCCGACCGCGTTCCCCAGACGCGCCATCTCCGCTCCGATCGCTCCGGTGCCGACGATGCCGAGCCGCTTGCCCTGCAGCATCATGTTGACCGGAAGCAGCCACCGCCCCGACTTCAGCGCCGCGGTCTGCACGTAGGCCTGCTTCGCAACCGCGAACATCAGTCCGAACATGTGCTCGGCGACGAACGGGGCGTTCACGCCCGGCTGGTTCGAGACCACGATCCCGCGCTGCTTGGCGGCCACGAGATCGATCGCGTCGGTGCCGACCGAGCAGGTGGCGATCATCGCGAGCTCCGGGCAGGCCGCGAAGTCCGACTCGCGCCAGGTGACGATCGAGCGCGAGTTCAGGACCACGTTCGCGCCGCGCACCCGCTCGTGCTTTTCCTCGACGCTCTTCGGGCGGTCGGTGTAGACCACGACCTCGCCGCGCTCGCGCAGCCGGTCGAGCTGCGCCGAGCCCTGGATCTGGGGTGGGTCGTCACCGGGGACGACGATCTTGACGCCGTTGGACATCGATTGCTTCCTCCTGTCTTGCGCGGGCGCGGACCGTGCGACGCGGCCGCGCGCTCGCCGAGTCTCAGACGCGCTCGAGCAGCACCGCGAGGCCCTGACCGACCCCGACGCACAGGGTGACCAGGGCGTAGCGCCCACCCGTCGCCTCGAGCTGGCGGGTGGCGGTGAGCGCGAGCCGCGCACCGCTCGCGCCGAGTGGGTGGCCGACCGCGATCGCGCCGCCGTTGGGGTTCACGTGCTCGGCATCGTCGGGCAGTCCGAGTGAGCGGGTGACCGCGAGCACCTGGGCCGCGAACGCCTCGTTGAGCTCGACGACGTCGATCTGGCCCAGGGTGATGCCGGCGCGAGCCAGGACCTTCTCCGTCGCCGGCACCGGGCCGATGCCCATGACCCGCGGCGCGACCCCGGCCGAGGCGGCGGCGACGACCCGCGCCCGCGGTGTCAGGCCGTGCCGGGCGGCCGCGGCCTCCGATGCGATCACCAGCGCGCACGCGCCGTCGTTCACGCCCGATGCGTTGCCGGCGGTGATGGTGCCGTCGGCGCGGGTGATCGGGCGCAGCTTCGCCAGCGCCTCCGGGGTGGTCTCGCGTGGGTGCTCGTCGCGCTCGACCACCCGGTCGTCACCGCGGCGCTGCGGGATGCGCACGGGTGTGATCTCGGCGTCGTAGTAGCCGCGGGCGGCGGCCGCGGCGTAGCGTTGCTGCGAGCGCAACGCGAAGGCGTCCTGGTCGGGGCGGGCGATCTGGTGGGCGTCGGCCAGGTTCTCGGCCGTCTCCGGCATCGAGTCGGTGCCGTAGGCCTCGCGCATCCTCGGGTTCACGAAGCGCCAGCCGATGGTGGTGTCGAAGACCTCGGCCTGGCGCGAGAACGCCTCACCCGCCTTGCCCATCACGAACGGCGCGCGGGTCATGCTCTCGACCCCGCCGGCGAGCGCGACGTCGGCCTCGCCGAGGCGGATCGCGCGCGACACGTGCACCAATGCCTCGAGCCCCGAGGCGCAGAGCCGGTTCACGGTCACCCCCGGCGTGCTCTCCGGTAGCCCGGCGAGCAGCGCTGCCATCCGCGCGACGTTGCGGTTGTCCTCGCCGGCCTGGTTGGCGCAGCCGAGCGCGACCTCGTCGATCGCCTCGCGGTCGAGCCCGGCGTTGCGCTCGAGCAGGGTCGAGATCGGTAGCGCCGCCAGGTCGTCGGCACGCACGGTCGCGAGCCCGCCGCCGTAACGCCCGATCGGCGTCCGCGTCCCGTCGCAGATGAAGGCTTCTGCCATCGCTGGATCCCTCTGAATCTCCAGAATTGTCGAAAGCGCGAGGCCCGTGGTCGCGGGCCGGTCGAGCGCGCGTCGCGCCGTGGGGTCAGCCGCCGGCCGCGGCCATCGCCCGCAAGTAGCGTCGCACCGTCTCCCCGAGCCCGTACTCGAGCGCGTCGGCGATCAGCGCGTGGCCGATCGAGACCTCCGCGACCCCCGGGACCTCGGCCAGGAAGCGACCGATGTTGGCCTCGTTCAGGTCGTGCCCGGCGTTGATGCCGAGACCGGCTCGGGTCGCCGCGCGCGCGGCGCCGGCGAAGCGGTCGACCCAGTCGTCCAGCCCCTCACCGGACTCGAACGCGGCGGCGTAGGGCTCGGTGTAGAGCTCGACGCGGTCGGCACCGACCTCGGCCGCGCCGGCCATCGCGGCGGCGTCGGCGTCCATGAACAGGCTCACCCGGCAGCCGTGGGTCTTGAATCCGGCGACCACCTCGCGCAGGCGCGCGGCATTGGCCGGCACGTCCCAGCCGTGGTCGCTGGTGAAGGCATCGGGGGAGTCGGGGACCAGGGTCACCTGATCGGGCTCGAGCTCGGCGGCGTAGCGATCGAGCCCGTGGAACGGGTTGCCCTCGATGTTGAGCTCGATCCCCGGATAGCGCTCGAGCAGGCGGGCGATGTCGTAGACGTCCCCGGGTCGGATGTGGCGCTCGTCCGGGCGCGGATGCAGGGTGATGCCGTGGGCACCGGCATCGAGCACCAGCTCGGCGGCCCGGACCACGCTCGGGATACCGATGGTGCGGGTGTTGCGCAGAGTCGCCACCTTGTTGAGATTCACGCTCAGCTTGGTCTTCATTACCGGTGTCCGCTACGGCTCGCAGGGGACGCAGAGTATCCTCACATCCCGCGCCGATGTCGAAGCTCCCGCGTCGCCACGCCGCGCGACGGGCGCGCCCCCGGGCAGGAGTGCAGGATCCGATGGTCGACGACTCCCCGATGCAGGTCACCGCGGGGCTACCCCTCGAGGGGGTCCGCGTGGTCGAGCTGGTCCACATGGTGATGGGGCCGAGCTGCGGCATGGTGCTGGCCGACCTCGGGGCCGACGTGATCAAGGTCGAGCCACCCGGCGGCGACAACACCCGCCGCCTCACCGGATCGGGCGCGGGGTTCTTCGCGACCTTCAACCGCAACAAGCGCAGCCTGGCCCTGGACGTCCGCGAGCCGCGTGGCCGCGATGCCCTCGAGCGACTGGTCGCGGGCGCCGACGTGCTCACCGAGAACTTCCGTCCCGGCGCCATGGCGCGCCTCGACCTCGGGCCGGAGGCGGTGCGGGCGCGCCACCCCCATCTCGTCTACTGCTCGCTCAAGGGCTTCCTGGCCGGACCGTACGCGCACCGCACCGCGCTCGACGAGGTGGTGCAGATGATGGGCGGTCTGGCCTACATGACCGGGCCACCGGGACGGCCGCTGCGCGCGGGATCGTCGGTGAACGACATCATGGGCGGGATGTTCGCCGCCATCGCCATCCTCGCCGCGCTGCGCGAGCGCGACCGCACTGGTGAGGGCCAGCACGTGGAGAGTGCGTTGTTCGAGAACAACGCGCTGCTGGTGGCGCAGCACATGGCGCAGTTCGCGGTCACCGGGAAGCCCGCGCCGCCGATGCCCCAGCGGCTCTCGGCGTGGGCGATCTACGACGTCTTCGACACCGCCGACGGCGATCAGGTGTTCGTCGGCGTGGTCACCGACACCCAGTGGGCGCGGTTCTGCGAGGCGTTCGAGCGGCCCGACCTGCTCGCTGACCCGAGCCTCGGGTCGAACCCGGCTCGAGTGGCCGAGCGCCCACGGCTGCTGCCACTGGTGGCCGAGATTTTCGCGCGCCTCGACAAGGCCGAGCTGATGGCGCGATGCGAGGCCATCGGGCTGCCCTACGCGCCGATCACCCGCCCCGAGGACCTGCTCGAGGACCCGCATCTGCTGGCCTCGGGCGGGCTGGTGGACCTCGATCTACCCGATGGTCGGTCGACGCGGCTGCCGGCCCTGCCGGTCGCGCTGCGCGGCAGGCGCCCGGGGCTGCGACGTGCGTTGCCGCGGGTCGGCGAGCACACCCGGGAGGTACTGGCCGAGGTCGGGTTGTCGTCGTCCGAGATCGACGCCCTGGTCGCCGACGGCATCGCCGGCGACGACCGGGGAGAATAGCCCCGGCGTCCGCCGAGCCAGGCTCCGCGCCGGGCCGATTCCCCTCGTCGCGCAGTGCAACCGGCGGGCGGTGCGGGTATCGTTACCCGCTTCGGGGGACTCGAGCGATCGACCGGCGCCAGGCGGAGCCGGTCGGGCGCCGCGTGGGGGACTGGACTTGAGCTTGGAATCCTTGCTCGGCGCCCGGCCGGGCGTCGTCAACGTCGGACTGGCGGGCTTCGCGTCCGATCTCGCGGCGCAGGGCGTGCCGGTGGTCGGCGTCGACTGGTCTCCGCCGGCCGCGCATGGCGCGTTGCTCGACGTGCTCGACCGACTGGAGGATCCGTCCGGTCTCGGCGCGAGGGTGAGTGCGGCCAACGGCATCGCCCTCGAGCGCATGCTGGCGGCCGATCCCGTCCTGGTCGACGTGCGGCGCGCCGACGAGGTCATCCCGGCACTCGGCGAGCACGTGATCCTGCACGCCGGCCCGCCGATCGGCTGGGACCGCATGTGCGGGCCGATGCGCGGCGCGGTGGCCGGAGCAATCGTGCTCGAGGGCTGGGCCGCCGATCTCGAGGCCGCGGCCGAGCTCGCTGCGAGTGGCGCGGTGACCTTCCACCCGAACCACCACTTCGACGCGGTCGGGCCGATGACCGGCATCACCACCCGCAGCATGGCGGTGATGGTGGTCGAGAACCGCGCCTTCGGAAACCGCGCCTACTGCACCCTGAACGAGGGGCTGGGCAAGGTGATGCGCTTCGGCGGCAACGACGCCGAGGTGCGGGCGCGGCTTCGCTGGCTCGCCGACGACCTCGGGCCGGCGCTGGCCGAGGCGCTGCGCGCGAGTGGTGGAATCGCGCTGAAGGGGCTCGTCGCGCGTGGGCTCTCGATGGGTGACGAGATGCACCAGCGCAACGTCGCCTGCACCAGCCTGCTGCTGCGCGCGCTGGCCCCGGCGCTCGCGCGCTGCTCCGCCGATGCCGCTCGGCTCGCGCGAGCGCTCGACTTCATGGGTGGCAACGACCAGTTCTTCCTCAACGTGGCGATGGCGATGGGCAAGGCCATCATGGATCCGGTGCGCGGTATCCCGTCGAGCTCGGTGGTCACCGCGATGTCGAGGAACGGCACCGACTTCGGCATCCGTGTGAGCGGCACTGGCGAGCGCTGGTTCACCGCCCCGGTGGAGATGCCGCGCGGGCTGTACTTCCCCGGATTCACCGAGGCCGATGCCAACCCCGACATGGGTGACTCGACCATCGTCGAGACCATCGGCCTCGGCGGGTTCGCGATGGCGGCGGCGCCGGCGGTGGCCGGCTTCGTCGGCGCCGGTCGCGCCTCGGAGGCCGCCACCTATACCCACGCGATGGCGGCCATCAGCACCGGGCGCAACCCCGAGTGGACCATTCCCGCGCTCGACTTCGCGGGCGTGCCCTGCGGTATCGACGTGCGGCGGGTGGTCGCGAGCGGTGTCGCCCCGACCATCAACACCGGCATCGCCCACCGCGAGCCGGGCATCGGGCAGGTCGGTGCCGGTGTCGTGCGCGCCCCGCTCGCGTGCTTCACCCAGGCACTGGAGGCGCTCGGCGCCGAGGTGGGTGACGCATGAGCGCGGTCGTCGTCAACGAGGTTCGGCGCGGCTTCTACCTCGACTCGGTGGCCTTGATGCGGGTCTCCGCCGCGGTGCGTGAGACCGCCGGCGTCGAGGCCGCGTCACTGATGATCGGCACCCCCAGCAATCTGGAGATCCTGGCCGAGGCGGGGCTGCTGGCCGACGCCGGTCGCGCCGCGGGTCCGAACGATCTCGTGCTGGCGGTGCGCGCGACCGACGACGCGGCGGCCGGCGCCGCGCTCGCGGCCGCGGTCGAGCGCCTCGACGGCCTGGCGTCGGGCGCGGTCGAGGAGGGGGGCGGCCGAGTGGCGCACGCGGCGACCCTCGAGCAGGCGATGACCCGGCTGCCACAGGCGCGGCTGGCCCTGATCTCGGTCCCCGGTGCCTATGCCGCCCGCGAGGCGCGGCGGGCGCTGCGCGCCGGGCTGCACGTGATGATCTTCAGTGACAACGTGTCGATCGAGGACGAGCGTGCGCTCAAGCTCGAGGCCGCCGAGCGCGGTCTGCTGGTGATGGGGCCCGACTGCGGCACCGCGCTCATCGGCGGGACGCCGCTCGCCTTCGCCAACGCGGTGCCCCGTGGCGACGTCGGCCTGGTGGCGGCATCCGGGACCGGCATGCAGGAGGTCTCGGTGCTGCTCGCGCGCGCCGGAGCCGGGGTCTCCCACGGCATCGGCGTCGGTGGGCGCGATCTGTACGACGCGGTCGGCGGGTTGTCGACGCTGGCCGCGCTCGACGGTCTCGAGGCCGACCCCGGCACCCGATCGATCGTGCTGATCTCGAAGCCGCCCGGCGCCGATACGGCGGCACGAGTCGCACATCGGCTCGCCGCCTGCACCAAGCCGGTGGTCGCCTGTTTCCTCGGCCATCCGGCGCCGCCCGGTCTGCCGCCGAGCGTGCGTTACGCCTCGACCTTGCACGAGGCGGCGTCGCTGGCGGTCGGGCGGTCGGTCACCACGTGTGACGCCGAGGCGTTGGCCGGGCGGCTCACGCTTCCGGCGAATGCGGGAGTCGTCCGCGGGCTGTTCACCGGTGGGACGCTGTGCGCCGAGGCCCAGGTCGTGCTCGCGCGCGCCGGCGTCGCGGTGGCGAGCAACGCGCCGGTGCCGGCGGCCCGGGCGGCGAGCGAGGGCGCCGTCGGGGTGAACCTCCTGCTCGACCTCGGTGCCGACGAGTACACCCTCGGCCGCCCGCACCCGATGATCGAGCCGGTGGTCCGGGTCGAGCCGCTGCGAGCGGCGCTCGCCGACCCGTCGGTGGCGGTGGTCTTGCTCGACGTCGTGCTCGGCCACGGCGCGCACGCCGATCCGGTGGCGGCAGTCGTCGACACCATCGCCGCCGCCGGCGCGGCTGGCCCGGCGGTGGTGGCCAGTGTGTGCGGTACCGATGCCGACCCGCAGGGGTTGGGCGGCCAGGTGCGACGGCTCGAGGCCGCGGGGGTGGTGGTCGCGCCGTCCAACGCCGACGCCGCGGCAGTGGCAGCGGCCGCTCTGCGACGGATCGGGTGAGCCGCGGGTGACCGCCTCGGAGGCACCGCGCCGGATCCTGATCGCCGTCGGTGGCAATGCCATCCATCCGGGCGGCATCACCGGCACCGTCGACGAGCAGCGCGCCCTCGCGGCGCGCACCGGCGACGCGCTGCTGCCGATCATGGCGGGCGACAACACCCTGGTGATCACGCACGGCAACGGCCCGGTGGTCGGGAAGATCCTCATGCGCCAGGCCATCGCGCGTGACCGCGTCGCGCCGATGAGTCTCGACATCTGTGTCGCCCACAGCCAGGGCGGCATCGCCTATCTGTTGATGCAGGCGCTCGAGAACGCACTGCGTCGGCGTGGGAACCGCCGCCACGTCGTCTGTCTGCTCACCCAGGTCGAGGTCGATCCCGACGATCCGGCGTTCGACGATCCGACCAAGCCGGTCGGATATTTCTTCGACGAGGCGGAGGCGCGCGAGGTCTCGCGCACGCTCGGTTGGGCGATGCGCGAGGACGCCGGGCGCGGTTGGCGTCACGTCGTGCCCTCGCCGGAGCCGCGGCACATCGTCGACATCTCGCTGGTGCAGGCGGTGATCGGCAGTGGCGCCATCGCCATCGCCGGCGGTGGCGGCGGCATCCCGGTGGTGCGCCAGGCGGACGGAACCCGTCGCGGCATCGAGGCGGTGATCGACAAGGACCTCTGCTCGGCGCACATGGCGCGCGTCCTCGGACTCGACGTGCTGATGATCCTGACCGCGGTGAAGCACGTCGCGGTGCACTTCGGCAAGCCCGAGGCGCGCGACCTCGCGACGGTTCGCGCCTCGGAGCTGCGCGCCTTTCAACGCGAGGGGCACTTCGCCGCCGGCAGCATGGGGCCGAAGGTCGAGGCGGCGCTGCGCTTCGTCGAGGGCGGCGGCGAGCGTGCGATCATCGCCCATCTCGACGACGCGGTGGCGGCGCTCGCCGGCGAGACCGGCACCCAGGTTCTGCCCGACTGAGACCGCCCCGCGGCCGGCGGCGCACACGATCACGGAGACCACGATGCACAACTTCTACGACGAGCTCGATCCGCCGCCGCGCCTGCTGATGGGGCCGGGTCCGGTGGACGCCGACCCGCGCGTGCTGCGTGCGATGGCGATGCCGCTGCTCGGGCAGTTCGACCCTGCGTTCACGGTCTACATGAACGAGGTGATGTCGCTGTATCGGCAGGTCTTTCGCACCGACAACCGCTGGACGTTCCTCGTCGACGGCACCGCGCGTGCGGGGATCGAGTCGGTCCTCACCTCGGTGGTCGAGCCCGGTGACCGGGTGCTGGTGCCGATCTTCGGTCGCTTCGGGCATCTGCTGTGCGAGATCGCGCGTCGGGTTCGCGCCGACGTGCGCAGCATCGAGACCGAATGGGGAACCGTCTTCGACCCACAGCGGATCGAGGACGCGATTCGCGAGCACCGGCCGAAGGTGGTGGCCATCGTCCAGGGCGACACCTCGACCACCATGGCGCAGCCGCTCGACGAGATCGGCGGGATCTGCCGCCGCCACGGCGCGTTGCTCTATGTCGACGCCACCGCCAGCGTGACCGGCGTCGATCTCCGCGTCGACGACTGGCAGCTCGACGCGGTGACCGCCGGCCTGCAGAAGTGTCTTTCCGGACCGCCGGGGATCGCGCCGATCACATTCAACGAGCGCGTCGAGGAGGTGGTGCTCCGGCGCAAGCATGTCGAGCGCGGGATCCGCGCCGACGGAGTGGTCGACGGCGACGGCCCGATCATCCAGTCGAACTACTTCGACTTGCCGATGCTGATGGACTACTGGAGCGAGAAGCGCCTCAACCACCACACCGAGGCGACCTCGATGCTGTACGCGGCGCGCGAGTGCGCACGCCTGGTGTTGCAGGAGGGGCTCGATGCGCGGTTGCGCCGCCACCAGCGCGTCGGCGCGGCGCTGGTCGCGGGCCTGCGCGCGATGGAGCTCGAGCTGTTCGGCGATCTCGAGCACAAGATGCCGAACGTGACCGGTGTGGTGATTCCTCCGGGCGTGGTCGGCGATGCAGTCCGTGGCGGAATGCTCGAGCACTTCGGGATCGAGATCGGCACGTCGTTCGGTCCGCTGCACGGCAAGATCTGGCGCATCGGCACGATGGGTTACACCTGCCGCAAGGAGAACGTGCTGCGCTGTCTCGGCGCGCTGGAGGCGATGCTGCGACAGGCCGGGCATCGGTGTCCGCCGGGCGCGGGCGTCGACGCCGCGCTCGATGCGTTCGAGAGCAGTTCGCGCGCGTAACGCGCGTCGCGGAGCACTTCACGCGCCTGGCCGCGCGGTTGTCGCGGCCATCACACGGGAGAGGAATCGATGTCGAAGATCCAGCTCTATACCTGGGCGACCCCGAACGGTCGCAAGGTCTCGGTGATGCTCGAGGAGCTCGGGCTCGCCTACGACGTGCACTCGGTGAACATCGGCAAGGACGAGCAGTTCGAGCCCGCGTTCCTGGCCATCGCGCCGAACAACCGCATTCCGGCGATCGTCGATCCCGATGGGCCCGACGGCGAGCCGCTGTCGCTGTTCGAGTCCGGCGCGATCCTCGTCTATCTTGCCGAGAAGACGGGTAGCGCGCTGTTGCCGGCGCGAGGCGCGGCGCGTGCACGGACCTTC
Organism: Ectothiorhodospiraceae bacterium; assembly: GCA_024234875.1. GTDB lineage: Bacteria > Pseudomonadota > Gammaproteobacteria > HK1 > HK1 > JACKNM01. Next base: position 39,257 of record JACKNM010000022.1, read on the forward strand.
CAGTGGCTGATGTGGCAGATGGGCGGCGTCGGTCCGATGTTCGGTCAGGCGCATCACTTCCTGTTCCAGCCCAAGGAGGACGTGCCCTACGCCAAGAAGCGCTACCACGACGAGACCCGGCGCCTCTACGGGGTGATGAACCAGCAGCTCGGCAAGGTGCCCTATCTCGCCGGCGACTACTCGATCGCGGACATCGCCACCTTCCCCTGGGTCGCCCGCCACGAGCGCCACCAGGTCGACCTCGGCGAGTTCCCGAACGTCGCGGCGTGGTCCGAGCGCATCGCGGCGCGGCCGGCGGTGGGCAAGGGCATGGCAGTGCCGTTCTCGAATTGACCGTGCGCACTGTCGGGGATCCCGCGAGACGGAGGGCTCGATGACCGAGTCGCGAACGGTGGTGGTGGTGCAGGGGGCGCGCGACGTCGGTGCGGTTCCCGGGCTGGCCGGAATCGAGGACCGGACGGAGCTCCGCTTCGCCGACGACGCCGATGCGCTGGCGGCCGCGCTTCCCGGGGCCGAGGTGATGCTCGGCTGGGACTTCCGCGCCGGGGCGCTGGCGCGCGCGTGGCCGGCGGCGGACCGCCTGCGGTGGATCCACTGGGCGGGCGCCGGGGTCGATGCGGTGCTGTTCCCGGAGCTGATCGCGAGCGATGTGGTGCTCACCAATGCCCGCGCGGTGTTCGACCGCGCGATGGCGGAGTACGCGCTCGGCGTCATCATCGCGTTCGAGAAGCACCTGCCGCAGACGATTCGCCTGCAGGGCGAGCGCGTGTGGCGTCATCGCCTCACCGGTCGTATCGAAGGCAAGGCGGTGTTGGTGGTCGGCGCCGGGAGCATCGGCCGCGCGGTGGCGAGACTACTGGGTGCGGCGGGTATGGTGGTGCGCGTCGTCGGTCGGAGCGCGCGCGACGACGCCGAGCTCGGGCGCGTCCACGGCTTCGACGAGCTCGACGCGCTGCTGCCGTGGGCCGATCACGTGGTGCTGATCGCGCCGCTCACGCCCCAGACCCGTGCCTGCATGGACGGCGCGCGCCTCGCACGCATGAGATCGAGCGCGTACCTCGTGAACCTCGGCCGCGGTCAGCTCGTCGACGAGTCGGCGTTGATCGACGCGCTCGGTGCCGGCGCAATCGCCGGCGCCGCGCTCGACGTGTTCGAGACCGAGCCGCTGCCGTCGTCGAGCCCGTTGTGGGACATGCCGAACGTGATCGTCTCGCCGCACATGTCGGGGGACTTCGTCGGCTGTTTCGACGTCCTCGCATCGCAGTTCCTCGACAACTTCCGGCGCTACCGGGCGGGCGAGCCGCTGGTGAACGTGGTCGACAAGCGGCTCGGGTTCGTCGCCGCGCGCTGAGCGGGCGTTCACGCCGCTCGCTGGCACTGGCTCGTCTCGGCGGCGGGTGCGCGTCGCGGCGGGCGGCCGGGCCGGCCCGGGCGCACCGAGCGTCCGAGCTGACGCTCGAGCCGGTCCTTGAACGCCTCCCCACCGTAGGCGAGACCGCCACTGAGCACGCTCTCGATCTCCCTGGCGTTGGGCTGGCTCGCGGGCTGCTCGAGAAGCGCCGCGTAACGGCGCTGGCTGCCGAGCAGCCCGCCGCCGATCGAGACGAAGTACTCGTGATGGACGATCAGGCGCTCCTGGTCGTGGCCGACGTGCGCGCGCGCGCTGGACCAGGCGTACTCGGTGGCGCTGCGCGCCATGCCGGCTGCGACCGGCAAGGTATCGACGTGCCGGTAGCAGCCGATGGTCGGTCCACCGGGCTCGATCAGCGCCGCGTGGTAACGACTGTTCCACAACGTGCCGCTACGCCCGTGGGCCGAGTTGAAGTACTGCACGTAGCGCCGGCCGATGCTCTGCATCAGCCGCCCCACGCCGTCGGGCTGCTTCGGCGTGCACAGCAGCGTCGCCGAATCCGGGAGCAGCGCGTACGCATGCACGTCGCACGCGGAATCCTCCTCTCGCGCGCAATCACGCAGGATCGCGAGGTAGGTCTTGTAGTCGTCGCGCGCGACGAATATCGCCTTGTCGTTGTGGCCGCGCTGGCGCACGAGCTGCGGGTACCCGGCGATGCGAAATCGAGCTCGGCGGGGCATGACATCCTCCTGGGTCGACTCGGGCTTCCTCGCCCGTGACCAGAGGATGTCTCCGACAGTGCCGATGCGCGTGTGATCATCTGCACACCGACCTCGGGGCGTGATTGCGCGCGCGCCGATGGCGCTCAGGCGATGTGATGCCCGGCTGCCAGGCGTCGCAGCGCGTCGAGATCGCGGTAGTCGAGACGGCGGCCGGCCTTGTCGACGATGCCGAGCTCGCGCAGCCGCGCCATCAGCCGACTCACCGCCTCACGCGTGGTGCCGATGCGACTCGCCAGGTCGGCATGGGTCGGTGCGGACGCCGCCGGGCTGGTCTCGGCGAGGCGCACCAGCTCGGCGAACAGCCGTTGCTCGACCTTGAACGCGTGCGACTCGTAGACCTTGCTGCACAGCGCGCGCACGAGATCGCTCAGACGCACGAGGCAGGCGTCGGCGATCGCCGGGGTGGCATGGAGCAGCTCGCGAAAGTCGCGAGCCGAGAGCTGGGCGACGGTGCAGTCGTCGATGGCAGTGATTCCGGCCGAGCGTGGCTGGCCGTCGATCGCTGCCATCTCCCCGAACATCTCGCCTGGTGCGAGCACCTGGAACGTGATGTGGCGGCCCTCCGGCGAGTACATCTCGGCCCGGACGCGGCCGTCGAGGAGGAAGTAGACCTCGGTGTCGTCGCCACCGAAGTGCAAGATCGGCATCCCCGCGGGGTAGCGGTATCCGGCGCAGCGCGTGGCGAGACTCTGGCGCGCGACGTCGGTGAGGGGCCGCAGCACGACCACATGGTCCAGTGCCTGCGACGTGAGCGCGATGCGATGTCGAATGCTCATCACGAGTCCGTCGCGTCGCGCGGGACGATGGCCCCGCGAGCGCCGATCACCCGCGCCGCTACCCGATGCCCCTCGGCGGCGGCCGCCGCCGGCGCAGCGCCGAGCAGGCGAGCCGCGAGGTAGCCGCCGTTGAACGAGTCGCCGGCAGCGGTGGTGTCGACCACGTCTCGGACCGGCTCGGGGGCGACCGCGGTGCGACCGCCGGCATCGGCGACCAGGCACGGACGAGGGCCGTCCTTCACCACCACCTCGGCGACGCCCCAGCCGAGCCAGCGATCGGCGACCGCCGCGGTGGACGCGTCGCCGAACAAGGCGCGCTCGTCGTCCAGGCTCGGCAGCGCCGTGGCGGCGACCGCGGCGACGGTGCGCCACGCTCGCCGTGCGAGCTCCGGGTCGGGCCACAGACGGGGTCGGAAGTTGGTGTCGAAAGCCACCCGCGTTCCGCTCCCTGCGAGGCTCTCGAGCAGCCGCATGAGCTTGCGACGGCGCTCGTCGTGGAGGACGCCGAGGGTGATCCCCGAGAGGTAGACGAGGTCGTAGTCGCGCAGCCGCTCGGCGAGCGCGAGGTCACGGCCGTCGTCGAGCATTCGCCGCGCCGCGGCGCTCTCGCGCCAGTAATAGAACGCCCGCTCGCCGGCGGCGTCGGTGCGGATCAGGTACAGCCCCGGGAGGGCGTCGGCGATGCGCGCGACCGCCCCGGTGTCGACGCCCTCGGCCTCCCAGGCCGCGATCATCTCGGTGCTGAAGGGGTCGTCGCCGAGCGCGGTCACGTAGCTGACCGTCGCCTGACGGCCGGCCAGGGCGCGCGCGAGGTAGACGGCGGTGTTGAGGGTGTCGCCGCCGAACCCGAAGCGGGCGGGTGCGCTCGGGGTGGTGCCGAGCGCGAGCTCGAGCATGCACTCGCCGATGCTGGCGACGCGAATCACCTCGCCGCGCCCAGCGCCGACGCTTCCCGCGCCAGCCGCTCGATCCGAGCCCAGTCGCCACTCGCCACGGCGTCGGCCGGCGCGACCCACGAGCCGCCGACGCAGACCACGTTCGGACAGGCCAGATAATCGCCGGCATTGGCCGCCGACACGCCGCCGGTGGGACAGAAGCGGGCCTCGGGCAACGGCGCGGCGAGCGAGCGCAGGAACGCGATTCCGCCGCAGGCCTCGGCGGGGAAGAACTTCTGGTAACGAAAGCCGGCCGCGAGCGCTCGCATCGACTCCGACGCGGTGCTCACGCCGGGCAGGAACGGGATTCCGGACACCGACGCCGCCGCGAGCAGGGCGTCGGTGGCACCGGGGCTCACCGCGAAGCGGGCGCCGAGATCGCGCACGCGAGTGAGTTGCTCGGCGGTGGTCACCGTGCCGGCTCCGACCACAGCCTCGGGCAGAGCCTCGCCGATGCGTCGGATGGCCTCCGGGGCGGCGCGCGTGCGCAGCGTGATCTCGACCACCGGCAGTCCACCCCGGACCAGGGCCTCGGCGAGGCGCAGTCCCTGATCCGGGTCCTTGACGGTGAGCACCGGAACCACCGGGGCCCGGCGCAGAATCGGCTCGATCTGCATGGTCGCATTCCTCCGTCGGAACCGCGGCGACGCCGCCGCCCGGCCCGCTGGGGCGAAGTATCGTCCTGGCGCGGAGCCCCGTCGCGCCGCGCTCCGGCTTCAGGGACCGAGGTGGCGGCCCAGGAACTCGCCCACCACGCGATTGAAGGTCGGGGCGTCCTCGAAGTATGTCGAGTGACCGACGCCGACGAGATCGACCACCTCCACCCCCGGAATGTGCGGTGCCACCGCGTGTAGCACCGGGGGCGGAAAGATCTGGTCCTCGTCGGCGGTGATCATCAGCGTCGGCACGCGAAGGGCAGCGAGCGCCGACGGCGCCACCCAGTCGGTCGCGCCACCGTCCAGCCCGCGCGGGCCGGGGCCGGTGTTGAAGGCGCGGATCTGCTCGTAGAGCGTCGCCATCGCGGGCTCGCGAGCCGGGTAGTCGGCGGCCAGTGCGAGGATTCCGAAGCGGGCATCGTCCGCCGCTTCACGTCGGCGGCGCCCGGCCTCACGGCTCTCGGGTACGTCGATTCCGCCCGGGGTGCAGGCGAGCACCAGCGCGTCGAGCCGCTGTGGGGCCTCGACCGCCATCCCGACGCCGGTGCGCCCGCCCATCGACTGACACACCAGGGCTGCCCGCGCGACGCCCGCATGGTCGAGCACTGCCAGCAGGTCGGCGGCGAAGTGCCGGGTATGGAAGGCCTCGGGCGCGCAGCGACTGCGGCCGAATCCCCGGTGGTCGAACACGATGACGCGGTGGCGCGCCGCGAACACCGGGATCTGTTGCCACCAGCTCGCCGCGTTGCCACCGCGCCCGTGGGCGAAGACCACGCATCGCGGGCCGGTCCCGTGCGACTCGTAGTAGATCTCGGCATCGGGGCGCTCGACCATCGGCATCGGAGGACTCCTCTTCAGGCAGCGGAGACGGTCACCGTCGCATCCGCGCGGCGCTCGATTCCCGGTTGCAGATCGGTGCCGAGGCCCGGACCGCTCGGCGGCAGGATGTGGCCGTCGACCACTTCCGGCACCGCGGTCACCAGCTCCGCGTACCAGCCGGTGCGAAACGCCCGCACCGATTCCTGCACCAGAGCGTTCGGCACGCTGAGCGAGAGATGCACCGCAGCGTTGAACGCCACCGGTCCGGTGCAGTCGTGCGGCGCCACCGGCCGATGGTAGGTGTCGGCGATGGCCGCGATCTTGCGTGCCTCGGTGAGGCCGCCGCACCACACGATGTCCGGCATCACGACCGCCGGCGCGCCCGTCTCGAGCAGGTCGCGGTGGTTCCACCGGCTCGCCACCGTCTCGCTCGCGCACACCGGTACCCGGGTCGACGCGGCAAAGGTCGAGAGTGCGGGCAGACTGTCCATGCGCACCGGATCCTCGTACCAGAAAGGGTCGAAGGGCTCGAGCGCGCGGGCGATCTTCAGCGCCGCCGGCAGCCGCCAGATCGAGTGCAGCTCGACCATGATGTCGATGCGCGACCCGACCGCGTCGCGGATCTTGCGGAACGGCTCGAGCGCGCGGTCGAGATCCGCGTTGGAGATGTAGTGCCCCCCCTCGGCCGCGCCGGCGGTGAAGTCGAAGGGCCAGATCTTCATCCCGGTGATGCCTTCCTCGAGCAGGCTCTGCGCGAGCTCGTCGGCGCGGTTGAGGAACGCATCCAGGTCCTCGTAGGGGCCCTCGCCGTCACCCCCGAGCCCCCAGTCGTCCGCCTTCCAGTCCGGCCGGGTGCGCACGTACCGGTAGCCGGCGCAGGTGTTGTAGGTGCGGATGCGGTCGCGGGTCAGCCCGCCGAGGAGCTGGTAGAGCGGCTGACCGGTCGCGTGCCCGAAGAGATCCCAGAGCGCGACGTCGATGGCGGAGCGACCGCGGGTCTCCGCCCCGGTGCCGCTGAATCCGACATAGGGTTGCAGGTCGTGCGCGATGCGCTCGATCTGGAGCGGGTCCTTCCCCAGCAGGCGCGGTGCGGCCGACTCGTGGATGTAGGCCTCGACGGCGCGGGCGCCGAAGTACGTCTCCCCGAGCCCGGTCACACCCTCGTCGGTGCGCACGCGGACCCAGACCATGTTCGGGAACTCGCCGAGGCGCAGGGTCTCGATGGCCGTGATCTTCATCCCGTCGGTCTCCGTCGGGCGGGTCGAATGTCCACGCCCGGTCGTGGGTGGGGGGCACCGGTGCGGCAATGCTAGTGCCTCCGCGCGGTGATTTCGATGGGCGAGGCGCCCGGCACGCAGCGCTTCCCCGAGTACGATCCCCGGCGACATTGGTATGGTGCGCCGACCTCGCTCGGCCGTGACCGGAGCCGGCATGCAGACCCTTCTCGACGTGATCGCGCCGATCTTCGGCGTCATCGCCATCGGCTTCGTGGCCGCACGCGGCGGTCTCGTCTCCACCGCGACCGCCGAGGGGTTGTCGTCGTTCGTGTTCCGATTCGCGATTCCCGCGCTGCTGTTCCGCACCCTCGCTCATCGCACCCTGCCCGATGCCTTGCCGTGGGGTCTGGTGGCGGCGTTCTACGGCGGGGTGTTCGCGACCTTCGCGATCGGTTGGGCCGTCGGCGGCGGGGGCATGGCGCTGCGCGGCGCCGAGCGCGCCCTGTTCGCGTTCAGTGGGGCCTTCGGCAACGTGGTGCTGCTCGGCGTGCCACTCGCCCTCACCGCCTTCGGCGATGCCGCGGCGCTGCCGACCTTCATGGTGGTGTCCTTCCACAGTCTGCTGCTGATGCCGACGGTGACGGTGCTGCTCGAGCTCGCGCGCGGTCACGAGCGCCCCTTGCGCGACATCCCGGCGAGCGTCGCGCGCGGGGTGCTCGGCAATCCGATCGTGGTGGCCCTGATCGCGGGGTCGGTCTGGAGCCTGGCGGCGTGGCCGCTCGGGGGACCGGTCGACGCGGTGCTCGAGCTGCTCGCCCGCGCCGCGTTGCCCTGCGCGCTGTTCGCCATGGGCGCGAGTCTCGCGCGTCTGCCGATCGGCTCGTCGTTGCGCCCGGTCGGGCCGGTGGTGGTGCTGAAGACCCTGCTCTGCCCCGCCCTGGTCGGGCTCCTTGCCGGACCCGTCCTCGGGCTGGACCCGCTGGTCGGCGCGGTGGCGGTGCTGATGGCCGCGCAACCGACCGGCATCAACCCGTACCTGTTCGCGCAGCGCTATGGTCAGGGCGTCGCGCTCACGGCCGCGGCGGTGGTGGTCTCGACCGCGTTCTCGGTGGTCACCCTGTCGTTGCTCCTCGCCTGGCAGGCGGTGGACTGAGCCCGTGTCCGCGCGGTAAGGGCGCGCGAGGCGGGTGGACCTCGGATGACGTGTCGACTGGCCGATTCGACAGGAGGACCTGAAATGCTGGTGCGAATCGAGAGTGACCGCGCGAGTTTCGTGATGCTCGGTGACTCTGCTCTCAAGCTGCTGCGGATGGCGGGGCACAGCGGGACCGTGCCCGGCGCGATCCCGGCCGACGGCGTGGCTTCGGCACTGGCCCGGCTGGAGGCGGCGGTGGGGCAGGCGGCCGATGCCGAGGACGTTGCAGACGAGGCGCGACGCGACGACGAGAAGGACGACGAGCGGCGCGTCCCGGTCACGCTCCGCCAGCGTGCGTTCCCTCTGCTCGAGCTGATGCGGGGGGCGGTATCGAGCGGCAGCGGGGTGCGCTGGCGAAAGGGCTGACTGGCCGCGGCCAGGGCAGGGCGAGCGCGCCGTCAGCTCGGGTATCCGAGCAGCTCGCCTGCCGCGCCGAGCTCGGCGCGGATCGCGGCGTCGAAGGCTCGGCGCTCGGCGGCGCTGAAGTGGCGCTTCCAGTCACCGCGCACGCCTCGGCGCAGGAACGGGGTGGCGTCCGCGGTGCGGAAGGCGCCGAGGTGGTCGTGGCTCGCGCGTGGGTCGGCGCGCATCCGGTCGAAGCGGGATTCGTCGATCACCCGTGCCACTCCCGCCGCGTCGACCTCGACGCCGAGGAAGGCCGCGACTCGGCGGATCACCGTGCCGGGATCCTGGTGCATGTCCTCGTAGCGCACGACGAGGACGCGACCCGGATCGCGGGCCGCGGCATCCACCCACTCGCGCACGTGCTCGGCCCAGCTCCCGCCCTCGACCTCGCCGGCGCGGAACAGCGCCAGCCACCGCGCCCAGGTGCCCTGGAACGCGAAGCTCCTCCAGGCCCGCGTGTGGTGGAAGGTCGACACCGCGACGTCCTTCGGCTCGCGCACCACGCAGACGAAGCGGCCGATCGGTGGGGCCAGGCCGTGGGTGGCATGGGTCTTGAACACCCGCGGTGAGCGCATCCAGATCTCGCTGCCCGGCGACATCGCCTCCAGCCACGGGATGCGCTCCGCGAGCCGACGGCGATCGTCGCGCGGATGGAGACCCGCCTCCACCAGCAGCGCCGAGACGATCTGCTGCATCCAGGTGGTGCCGCTTCGCGGATAGGTGACGATCGCCGCATCGCGGGCGCGCGGGCGGAAGCCGTGCCGCACCTGGGCCACGCGGTCCTCGTCGATGGCCACGGGGTAGGGCACCGGGCGGCCGCGCGACGGATCCCGGATCAGGTTGTAGCGCGGTCGCCCGGCATCGCACGGCGCGTCCGTGAGCGCGGCGCTCGGTGGCGACCTCACCATCGTCTCGTGGTCATCGCGCATGCTGACCTCGAATCTGCACCGGGGGTCGGCGATACCAGGCGTCGACCGTGCGCGGCGGGGCCTGGCACACTGACGTCGCTCCGGGCGCATCGCCCCGGGGGCGGAGACCGCACGGTGGAAGTCTGCCTGGTGTCGATGCCCTTCGTCGATCTCCATCGACCGTCGATCGCCCTCGGCCTGCTGAAGGCCTCGCTCGTCGCGCGGGGGATCGCGGTCGAGGTCCGTTATCCCGCGTTCGACTTCGCCGCCGCGGTGGGGATGGTGCCGTACCACCGTGTGATGGGGCTGCCGGTCGAGACGCTGGTCGGTGAATGGGTGTTCGCGCGCGCGGCCGACCCGCGCGCACCGATGCAGGCGAACGACTATGTCGAGCGACTCCTTCGCTACCTCGCGGCGTCGGAGCCGTCGGCCGGCGCCGACCTGACGGCGACGCAGTGGTCGGCGATGCTCGCGGCGCTGCGCGAGTCGGCGAGTCGATTCGTCGACGGGCTGGCCGACGCGATCGTCGCTGCCGCCCCGCGAATCGTCGGTTGCACCTCGATGTTCCACCAGCACTGCGCGTCGATCGCCTTGCTGCGCGCGGTCAGGGAGCGCGACCCGTCGATCGTCACCGTGCTCGGCGGGGCGAACTGCGAGGGGCCGATGGCCGCGGCCACCGCTCGCATCGCGCCCTCGGTCGACCTCGTGGTCTCCGGCGAGGCGGACCTGCTGATCGGCGATCTCTGCGAGGCGGTGCTGCGCGCCCCGGCCGGCGCCCGCCCCTGGCGTCATCCGGCCGTCGTCGCGCGGGCAGCGCGCGCCGTCACCCTCGGCGTCGAGCCGACGGCGCGCATGCCGCTCCCGGTCGGGCGTGCCCAGGTCGAGGATCTCGCGGCGGTTCGCGTTCCCGACTACGACGAGTACTTCGCCGCGCTCGGCGCCTTCACCCATGCTGGCGCGGTGACGCCGGCGCTCGCGGTCGAGACCTCGCGCGGCTGCTTCTGGGGCGAGAAGAGCCACTGCACCTTCTGCGGCCTGAACGGCGCCGGGATGCACTTTCGCTCCAAGGCGCCCGAGCGCGTGGTCGAGGAGCTCGCCACCCTCTCGGCTCGGCATCACACCACGCGGTTCCAGGTCGTCGACAACATCCTCGACATGGGGTACCTGGACTCGGTGATGCCGACCCTGGCCGAGCTGGGGGCGCCGTACGAGCTCTTCTACGAGGTGCTGCCGAATCTGCGCCGCGAGCAGGTCACGGCGTTGGCCGATGCCGGCGTGCGCTGCATCCAGCCGGGCATCGAGAGCCTCCACGACGCGGCGCTGCGCGCGCTCGGCAAGGCCAACTCGGTGACCACCAACGTGCAGCTCCTGCGCTGGTGCCGCGAGCTCGGCATCAGTGTCACCTGGAGCGTGCTTCACGGGATCCCCGGGGAAGCGGACACCTGGTATCGGCAGATGGCCGAGCTGGTACCGCTCCTCGAGCACCTGCAGCCGCCCGGCGGATGCGTCGGCATCCGCTTCGATCGCTTCAGCCCGTATCACCAGAGCCCGGAGCGCTTCGGATTGCGACTGCGCCCCGGTCGGTTCTATGCCGACGTGTTCGCGCAGCCCGAGGCTGTCCTCCGCGACCTCGCCTACTACTTCGAGACGGATGTGGACCCTCACGCGCCGGCGCCACGGTCCGGGCTCGACGCGCTGCGCGAGGCGGTCGCGCACTGGCGCGCACGCTGGCTCGACCCGCGGCACGCCTTCGCGGGCTTTCCGGTCCGACCACAGCTCGATCTCGGCGACGACGGTGACGGTATCGACGTGCGCGACACGCGTGGTGTCGCCTGGCGCGAGCGTTACCGCGTCGACGGGCTCGGCGCGGAGGTGCTGCGAGCCTGCGACCGCGCCCGCGGGCCGGTCGCGCTCGCCGAGACGATCGCGCGCCGACTGGGCACGGCGGTGACGGTCGGCGAGCTCGAGCCGGTCGTCGCGGCGTTGACGGCCCGGCGGCTGATCGTGGAGTCCGCCGGGCGTCTACTCACCCTCGGCGTGTGGGCTCCCCGCCGCGCGATGCCCGGCACCTGGGCCGGTGGCTGGACCGATCCGAGCGGTGGCTCGGCGCGGAACCATACCGGGGTCGCCCCGGGCTGCGGCGCAGCTTGACACAATTCGGACACGCGGCGTCTACTCCCTGCGCCAGGGACGGGCCGCCTCGGACGTGCGCCGAGGCTCGTCTGACCGATGGAAGGTCGCGCGGGGCGGCTGGGCCGCGGGTTATCGAGGGTGCCGAGACGGCCCGGGCGACCAGCTCGGCGTCTTCGGTGACGGCATTCGGTCGCGGCCCCGGCGAGCGTCTCCCGGTGCCTCGGCCATCAGCTGAGGAGTAGACCTCATGGCGACGGTCGAACAGGTACTGCAGGAGATCTGGAACGACGACTCGGTGCGGCAGAAGCTTCTGCGCGACCCGGCCGGCTTTCTTCGCGCCCAGGGGCTCGACGTTCCCGCCGGGCACGTCATCAAGGTCCACGAGGACTCACTGTCGGTAAAGAACTTCGTCCTTCCGGACAAGACGGTCGGCGAGATCCCCGACACCGGTGACCCCGTGGTGCGCGTGATGAAGCGTGCCATGGAGGACGACGTCTTCAAGAAGAAGCTCCTGACCGACCCCGCCGCCGCCGCGAGTGCGATGGGGGTGGACGTACCCGACGGGGTCACGCTCAAGGTGTGGGAGAACACCGCCAACACCGAGCACCTCATCCTGCCGATGAACCCCGAGGACGCGGAGCTGAGCGACGCGGATCTCGAGGCGGTGGCTGGTGGCCTGAGCAAGGGCAATCAGGTGAACGTCGCCTGCGGCGGCGGCGCGGTGGCGAGTGGCGTGATGGCCGCGACCTTCGCGTTCTCGGCCGTGACCTCCGCCATCACCGGTGTCGGCTCCGCCGTGATCGGTGGGGTGTCGGTCGGCGGCCAGGTGGCCTACTCCGAGTCGAAGGGCAAGTAGCCCGCGCGCACCCGCGCCGACCCATCGGCGAGGGATGGGAGGGTCGCCCGCCCCGGGCGGGTGACCCGATGCGAGTGGGTCAACCCTTGCCGCAGCCCGATGCGCGCTCGGATACGTCGGCACATGAGCACCGCACCCTCCGGCCCGTCCTCGGATGCAGTCGCCGCCCGCGACGACGCGTGGCTGGCGGCACTCGTCGCCCGAGCGCTCGCGCCCTCCGAATGTGTCGCCAGCTCGGCGTCCACCGCGCCCGGGCCTGAAGCGCGCCGACTGGCCGAGCGCTGGCGCACATTGCTCGAGCGGCGGCACGGGGGGCCGGCGGCGGCCGAGCGTCGTCTGTCCGAGCTCGGCGTCGACCTGGTCGGCCTGGCGCGCCGTCTCGAGCGCGATCGGCCGACGCCCGAGGCGCGGTCCGCGCCCTGGGTCCGGATGCTCGACGCCGCGTTCGGCGCCGTCTCGTGCACGGCCGAAACCGCCTCGGCGCCGCGCGAGTGGCGGCAGCGGGTATGTCGCGAGGCCAGCGCGCCCGACACCACCGCGCCGCGATTCCCCGCCCTCGTCGAGCCGTTCGTCGACTGGGTGCTCGCGGAGGTCACGACCCGCGCGCCGCGCGCCGGGGAGCTCGTCACCCATGCCGTCTGGACCCGGATCGCGGCGGATCTCGTCGCGCGTCTGAGCGCACTGGCTGCGCGCACCGTGGTCCACGAGATGAAGCGCTGGTGCGCGGCGCACCCCGCGGCGGGCGCCAGCGGAGCCGAGCGCTATCGCGCCCACGTCGACCATCGACTGGCCGAGCCCGGCGCGCGCGCCGAGCTGCTCGCCCGCTACCCGGTGCTCGCCCGGCAGATGGCGGAGACCGCGGTGCAGGCCACCGACGCCGTGACCGAGCTCCTCGAGCGCCTGGACGGCGATCGCTCGGCCATCGCCCGCGTCCTCGGCGACGGCTGTGCGCCCGGGCGCGCGTGCGAGCTCGCCGGCGGTCTCTCCGACCCCCACGACGGTGGTCGCACGGTCTGGCGGGTCACCTTCGAGTCGGGCCTCCGCGTGGTCTACAAGCCGCGCAGTCTCGAGGTCGACGTCGCCTATCTCGCGTTGGTGGCGTGGATCGCGGCGCGCGGCGGCCCCCGCTTGCGCGCCGCCCGAGTGCTCGCCGGCGACGGCTACGGGTGGGCCGAGCACGTCGACCTCGGCGAGTGCCGCGACGACGCCGCGGTCGCGCGCTACTTCGAGCGCCAGGGGGCCCACGCGGCGCTGTTCCACGTGCTCTGCGCGAGCGACATGCATTGGGACAACTTCATTCCGGCCGGCGAGCACCCGGTGCCGATCGATCTCGAGTGCGTGCTGGTGCCGACCCAGCACGTGGCGCCGGCGTCCACCCGCGACCTGCCGCGGTACCTGCAACCGATGCAGGGCAGCGTCGTGTCCACCGCGATGGCCTCGATCTGGAAGCGTGGCGACTACGACCAGCCGCTGTTCACGGCCTCGGGAATCGCCGGCGTGGGGGATCGGGCCTGGCCGATTCGCGAGGGGCGCTGGGAGGCGCTCGGGACCGACCGGATGCGGCTTCGCTTCGACCTGGTGACCCATCGCGGCGACGGCTGCCTGCCGCGGCTCGACGGCCGGCCGGTGGGCGCCGAGGCGCATCGCGGCGCGGTGCTCGCGGGGTTCGCGACGATGGCGTCGTTCCTCGCCGCGCACCGCACCGCGCTCGACGCCGCCGACGGGCCCCTCGCCGCGTTCGCCCGCGTCCCGGCGCGGCTGGTGGTGCGTGACACCAAGGAGTACGCGGATCTCCTGTTCTGGGGCTCCGCGCCCGATCAGCTGACCTCGGGTGCCGCGTACGACGTGGCGTTGGATCTGCTCTACGGCGCGGTGCCGACCCTCGCGCTCGATGGAAGACCGAGTCCGGCGGTGGTCGCGGCGGAGAAGCGCGCGCTGTGGCGCGGCGACATTCCGCGTTTCGGGGTGCCGGCCGACCGCAACGCGCTGGTGCTCGAGGACGGCACCGAGGTCGGACCGCTGGCCGCGGCGTCGGCGTTCGAGCAGATGCGTGAGCGGCTGAGCCGCCTCGACGATGCGGAGATCGCGTGGCAGGGCGAGATCCTGCGCTGCGCGCTCGCGATGTCCGCCGAGCCCCCGGTGGAGATCGACCTCGCTCCGGGCCGGGAGCACACCGCGCGCCACGCCGCCGCGGGCATCGGCGCGGCGTTGCGGCGCCTCGCCGCGCGCACCCCCGACGGCGCCACCTGGCCGGGCCTCTACCACCTCGGCACCGGCTCGCGCATGGTGCAGCTCTTCTTGCCCTATCCGTGGAGCACGCTCGGCGCCGCCGGCACGGCCGTGTTCCTGGGCCGCCTCGCGCGGGCCGAGGGGGATGCCGCGGCGGCGGAGCTCGCCCGCGAGGCGATGCGGTTCGCGGTCGCGGTGAGTCGGGCCAGTCAGTCGAGCCGCGAGGGGCCGCGCCTGGTCGCCGGCGGTTTCAACGGTCTCGGTCTGGTGCTCTACGCGCTCTCGGACCTCGCGCGCAGCCTCGCCGACCCGAGCCTGGCCGACGCCGCGCTCGAGGTCGCGCTGTCGAACGCGCTCCCGCGATGGACCCTGGTCGACAACCCGGACGTCCTGACCGGGGCCGGCGGCACGCTGCTCGCGCTGGCCCACCTGCATCGGGCACGCCCCGACCCACGGCTGGTCGAGCGCGCGGTGGCGCTCGGCGAGGGCATCGAGCGGCACGCGGTCGCGGTGGACGGCCATCGCGCCTGGCTGCGCCCGGGCTGCTCCCGCCCGCTGCTCGGGATGGGCCACGGGGCGGCTGGAATCGCGCTCGCGCTGTCGCGGCTGTCGGTGATGACCGGGGACGAGCGATGGCTGGAGTCGGCGCGCCGCGGTCTCGCCTTCGAGCACGCCGGCTACCTCCCCGACCCCGGCGACTGGCCGGACCGCCAGCACGACGGTCCCGGGTCCCACTTCATGACCGGCTGGTGCTCGGGCGCCGCGGGCATCGGCCTCGCGCGGCTCGCGACGCTGCCGATCCTCGACGAGCCGATGGTCCGGCTCGACATCGAGCGCGCGATCGATGCCGCGCGGCGCCATGTCGGCGCCGATCTGCACAACCTGTGCTGTGGCGAGTCCGGCCGCATCGCGTTCTTGCTGCGCGCGGCGCACGACCTCGACCGGCCGGCGCTCGCGGTGACCGCGGGGGAGGCGGTGGACGCGATGCTGGCGCACGCGCGCGCCACCGGCTGCTGGCGGTTGCAGCACTTCTCCGAGCGCAACATCGTGCCCGGTCTCGGTGACGGGATCGCCGGTGTCGGGCTCGCGCTGCTCGGCGCGGCCGGCTGCACGGACGCGGCATCCGTGCTCACGTTCGAATGACCGTGGTCGGGACGATCGAGCGGCACGCCGTGCTCACCGCGGACGAGTGCGCCGCGGTCGGGCGCCTCGTTCGCGATGCGCGCAAGCGCTGGATCCTGCGCAGCGCCGAGTGGCCCTTCTACACCCTCGGGGCGGCGAGCTACATCGACGCGCGTGCCGGGGAGCGTCCCTATCGCGCCCTCGCCAGGCTGCACAATCCGTGGCTGCGCCAGGCGTTCGGCTGGCTCTACCGACGCGTCGGCGCGGTGCTCGCGGCGCGACTCGGCGCCCCGGTGCAGGTGACCGAGCAGGCCGCGGTCCCGGGTTTCCACGTCTACCAGGCGTGCCCCGCGTTCGAGACGCCGGTCGCCAGCATCCACTGCGACCGCCAGTACGCGCTGATCGGCTGGGACGACGGCCCTGCCCCGGACCTCGCGCACCCGTTGTCGTTCACCCTGCCGGTGTCGGTCCCACGCTCCGGCGCCGGCCTCGATGTCTGGGATCTCCCCCTCGCCGCGGTCGAGGGCCTCGGCCACGAGGCGTTCTCGCGACTGGTCGGGGAGCGCCGGCCGGCTCGCCATGCCTACGCCCTCGGTGAGCTGGTGGTGCACGACGGCCATCTGGTGCACCGGGCCGCGCCGAGCACGGACCTCCAGCCGGACGACGAGCGCGTGACCCTCCAGGGGCACGGCCTGCGGCGCGGCACGACCTGGGAGATCTACTGGTGAGCCCCACCGCGCCGGAGGTCGAGACGATGGAGATCGCGCTCCTGAACGTGTTCTCGGTGGTGCCGTTTCGGCGCATGACGTTTCCGTCGTACCAGCGCCTGCTGCAGACGCTGACCAACGTCGGGCCACAGGTCGCCTACGGCGCGCGCGTCGACGGGCGGCCGGTCGGCCTCGCGCTGGCGGAGCTCGACGCGGCCGACGCGAGCCGGGCGTCCCTGCTCTCGGTCTTCGTCGACCACGCGCATCGCGGGCGCGGAGTGGCGACGGCGCTGGTGCGCGCGGTGCAGGGCCACCTCGCCGCGCTCGGCCGCGACGAGGTCGAGGCGTCGTTCGTCGGCGGCGGTGAGTCGACCCCGGCGCTGCGCGTGGTGCTCGCGCGCTGCGGCTGGGGCGAGCCGGTGGCCACCAAGTGGACCGGGCGCGGCCTCGTCGCGGACATGGTCAGAGCGCCGTTCATGCGCCGCTTCCGACTGCCGACGGAGTTCGACGTGGTGCCGTGGGTGAGCCTCGATGCGGCGCAGCGTGAGCAGGTGGCACGGCTCTGCGACGAGGGTTGGGCGCCGCCGGCGCTGGTGCCGTTTCGCAGCGAGGCCTGCCTCGACCCGGTGACGAGCCTCGCGCTCCGCCATCGTGGCGAGGTCGTCGGCTGGGGGATCAATCAGATCCTCCGGCCCGGTGTGCTCACCTATGCCTGCAGCTACGTGCATCCGCGCTGGCTCGGGCGCGGCCACCTCATCGGCGTCTACGTGGAGTCCATTCGACGTCATCACCAGCTCCTGCCCGAGCACCCGCGCGGAACGCTGGTGGTGCCACACGAGTTCCCGCGGATGGTGGAGTTCGCGCGCCGCCATCTCGGACCGCACCTGCAGTCGACGAGCGAGTTCGTCCGCGCGAGCGTGCGGCTGGAGCACGCGGCGTGAGTGCCGCCGCGGGTGCCGC
Organism: Ectothiorhodospiraceae bacterium; assembly: GCA_024234875.1. Classification (GTDB taxonomy): domain Bacteria; phylum Pseudomonadota; class Gammaproteobacteria; order HK1; family HK1; genus JACKNM01. The sequence goes on from JACKNM010000022.1 coordinate 56,308, forward strand.
GGTGCTCGCCGGCTGGCGCGTCGACATGCTGGAGAACGTGCCCTTGCTCGATGTCGAGCAGTGCGCTCGCGCTCGTGACCAGGTGTGCGCGCTGCGCGAGCACTGGACCCGCCGCCACCCGGATCTGCCGTTCTTCACCCTCGGGGCGACCAACTACTACGACATCGTCGGTGCGCCGGCCGGGACCTACGAGGCACGGGTCCGCGCGATCAACCCGATCCTCGCGCAGGCCTTCGGCTGGCTCTACGACGCGCTCGCGCTGGCGCTCGAGTCGCGGCTCGGCCTCCCTGTCCATTACCCCGAGCAGCTCGCGCTACCCGGCTTCCACGTCTTCGAGGCGCACGAGGCGTTCGCGCGGCCGCGCGCGTTGATGCACCGCGAGTGGTTCGGTCAGCGCGACCAGGCGAGCACCATGTCCAGCCCCATTCACTGTGACACCGCGCACCTGGTGGTCGACCGGGATTCGCTCGGGCCGATCAACATCAGCCGTCCGGTCTCGATCACGCTGGCGCTCGATCTCCCGGCCGCCGGCGCCGGGATGTGGGTGTGGGACCTTCGGTTGCAGCAGACCGCCCATCTTCCCGAGACCATCGTGCGCGGGTTGCTCGCGCGGCGGTCACCGCGTCTACATGCCTACGAGCGCGGAGCCTTTGCGCTGCACAGCGGCCTTCTCTACCATCAGGTCGCCGCGATGCCGGCGATGGAGGAGGGCGAGATGCGCCTCACTCTCCAGGGCCATGGTGCGCCGACCCGGGACGCCCTGCGGGTGTTCTGGTGAACGCGGCCTCGAGAGCAGGAAGATCGCCCGCCGCCATGTCTCCTCCACGTGACATCGACCTGCCCCGCCTCGCCATGCCCGAGCCCGCGCGCTTCCTCGCCGAGCACGTGCACGGGGCTCGCCCCGCGATCTTCACCGACCTGTTCGCCGGTGAGGCGTTGCGTGGTCTCGGCGACGAGGACGCGGTCCGGCGGTCGCTCGGCGACATGGCGATCTCGCTCAAGGAGGAGTTCACCACCAACGTGCTGCGCAACGGCTTGCGGCTCGATCGCAATCCACCGCGCCCGAGCACCGTCGCCGACTACCTCGACGCGATCCGCCGAGACCCGTCGACACGGATGATGTGCACCGAGATGGTCACGCCCGAGCCGGTGCGCGCGCTGTTCTCGCCGCCGGCGCAGGCGGCCGGGCTCGGCGATCCGGACGACACGCTGTCGCTGCTCTTTCTCGGCAACTCCGGCAACTTCGCCAGCCTGCACTTCGACGGCGACTACCGTCACGTGCTGCTGTACCAGGTCTTCGGCGAGAAGCGGGTGGTGCTGGTGCCGCCGTGGGCGACCGCGCGCCTGCACCCGGTGCTCAACTTCTCCACCGTGCAGCTCGGCGCGCTCGCGCTCGACGAGCTGCTCGGCTTCGTGCGCTACGTCGGCGGATGGACCGGCGTGCTCCGCGCCGGCGAGGCGCTGTTCTTCCCCGCCTGCTGGTGGCATTACCTCGGATACGACACCACCGCGATGTCGGTGAGCTGGCGCTTCGGCCGCAACGCCGAGCGGCGCTTCCTGGCCAAGCGCTGCCACATGAGCCCGGTCATGCTGCGGCTCGCCGACCTGCTCGACGATCGGCCCGAGCAGGATCCGGGGATCGGGTCGTGGTTCGACGCGATCCGGTCCGAGCACGCCAAGCTCCATCCGAACGCGCTGGCCAAGGCGCGGGCCCTGGACGCGGTGGCCATGGCGGCGCTGCGCGAGCTCCGGCCCGAGGAATCCACCACCGCTGCACTGGTGGAGCTTCCCGAGGGTGCGGTGGCGGCGGCGTTCGCCGCCGAGGCGATGCGTGCCTATCCGAACGTGAGCGCGTTCGCGTCCGGGTTCTCGGGTTGGGAACGTCTTGGCTGAGGCAGCGCTCGGCGCGGCGCCCATCGACGACGGACCGGATGCGCTGGCCACGGTGCGCCTGCTCGCGGCGCGCGGCTCGCACGCCGCACTCGGCGAGCTCGTCGACGCACCGGAGCCGCTGGCGCGAAGGCGCCTCTCAGACGTTGCCTGGCTGAAGCGCCTCGGCGAGTGCTTTTGCGGCGATCCCGGGTTCCGAGCGGACTTCCTGGCCGCCCCCGAGCGCGCGGCGCGAGCACGCGGACTGCGGGTGGCGCCGGAGGATCTGAACGCCTTCCACGCGGCCCAGGGCGGGTCCGACGAGGACGACCCACGTGCGCGGTGGACCGAGAACATGCACGCGCTGTGGGAGCTCACCCGCGCCGGGCTCGACTGCGAGGGTTGGAATGCGGCGGCGCAGTCCGGCGCGCGACCCGGGGGCGAGCACTATCGGCGATGGCGGGCGCGCTGCCGCGCTCGTGAGCGTTACGACTTCCCGCCGCACGTCGCCGGCTTCTATCGCCCCGTGGTCGCGGTGGAGCTCGCCAGTGGCTGCTCCGTCGGCTGCTGGTTCTGCGCCATCTCGGCCGATGGTCTGCGTGCGACCGCCGAGCTCGGCGCCGCCGAGCGCGCCGAGTGGCACGCGGTCGTCGACGTTCTCGAGCGGACCCTCGGTGCGTCGTCGGCAGCTGCAATCTGCTACTGGGCGACCGATCCGCTCGACAACCCGAGCTACGAGTCGTTCCTCGAGGCGTTCCATGCGCGCACCGGCGCATGGCCGCCGACGGTGACCGCGCTGGCCGCGCGTCAGCCCGAGCGGGTGGCACGCATCCTCGCCCGCGCGGCGCGGCACGGCTGCCTGTCGAACGAGCTGTCGGTCCTGTCGGTGGCGGACCTGCGACGGCTGCACGCGGCATTCCGGCCCGAGGACCTGCTGTTCACCCCGCTCGTGCTGCAGGGGCGTGGTGCCCACCAGTTCGTCGCCTATCCGCGTGCCGTCCCGGCGCGCAAGGTGCTGGCCGGTCGGGTGCGCGAGGCGGCAGCGCGCGGGAACGCGATGGCGCGGGAGGCGCAGCCGGGGTCGATCGCGTGTGTCGTCGGTTTCTTGCTGAACCTGGTCGAGCGTCGAGTGCGCCTCATTCGGCCCTGCACCGCCGACGCGCGTTGGCCCCTCGGCTACGTGGTGCTGGACGAGGCGCGGTACGCAGATGCGCCGGAGCTCGAGGCACGCATCACGGCGATGACGTCGCGCTGGATGTCGGCGGAGCTGCCGGACGACCGGGTCATCGGCTTCGACCACGGCCTCGAGTTCCGCGTGCTGCCGAACGGCTTCGAGCTGCGCGGTGCGTGGCAGACCCGCCGCTTCGTCGACCGGCTTCGGCTGCCCGGGCGCCCGTCGTGGCTGGCGATCGGAGTGCTCGTGAATGCGGGCGACGCGAGCGCGAGCACCATCGCTCGCCGTCTCGCGGCGGGTGGGATCGACGCCGCTGCGGTGTCGGAGGCGCTCGGCGTGCTCTACGATGCCGGCGTGCTCGCCCTCGATGCGAGGTGAGCGACGGCGCGCCGGGGTGGAAGGTCGCGCTCGAGTCTGGCGGCAGGGGAGACGAGACGATGCGAAAGGCGCTGTTCATCCTCGGCGATCTGTCCGACTCGGACCTGGACTGGCTGTCGCAGGTCGGGCGTCGAGTCAGCCACGTCGCCGGCGACCACCTGATTCGGGCCCGCGAGCCGGTGTCGGACATCTTCATCCTGCTCGAGGGGCGGCTCACGGTGCAGGACGCCAGTGGTCGCCAGGTGGTGGCGAGCCTCTACCCGGGTGAGATCGTGGGCGAGCTCTCGTTCCTCGACAGCCGGCCGCCGAACGCATCGGTGGTCGCGGCCGAGCGCGTGGTCGCCCTCGCCATCTCGCGTGAGCTACTGCGCGCCCGGCTGGAGAGCGACTCCAAGTTCGCCGCCCATTTCTACCGCGCGCTGGGCGTCTTCCTCGCGAGTCGCCTGCGTCAGACGATGGGCCGGCTCGGCTTCGGTGCCGGTGACGCCCTGGAGGACGACGAGTCGGTCGACGAGCTGGACCCGGAGCTGCTCGACCAGACCGCGCTCGCCGGGCGCCGCTTCGAGCGGCTGCTCGCGCGGTTCCGCTCGGGTTGATTCGGGTGACGAGGACCTCTCGGCATGGCGAGTGACGACCAGCGCAAGATCTTCCGCCAACAGGCGCTCGAGCAGCTGTCGTCGCCCGAGCAACTCGACCAGCTCCTGCAGGTCACCAGCCGCAAGAGCTGGATCGCGATCGGAACCCTGGCGGCGGGCGTGCTGGCGGCGCTGGTGTGGAGCGTGCTCGGTCAGATCCCGATCACCGTCGACGGCACCGGAATCCTGGTCCACCCACGCCGCGTGGTGTCGCTCCAGAGCCCCGCCTCGGGCCGGATCGTGTCGTTGGACGTCGCGGTCGGCGACGAGGTCCGACGTGGGGACGTGATCGCCACCATCAGCCAGCCGGAGCTCGCGCAGCAGCTCGAGCAGGAACGGGTGCGTCTCACCGAGACGCGCAGCCGCAACACCCAGACCTCCGCCATGGCCGGTCAGCGCCTGAAGCTGCAGCGCGAGGGCATCGAGCGCAAGCGGGCGCTGCTGCGTGACCGCATCGCGTCGCTGCAGTCGTCGGCCGACACCCAACGCCAGCGATCCGAGCGTTACGTGGCCGAGCAACGCGCGAACGTGATGCAGACCCGCAAGGTGCAGGAGACGGTCGGCAAGGCGCTGGAGGAACGCTACCGCAGCTACCTGGAGCTGAAGAAGGAGGGTCTGAGCTCGCAGGACGTGGTCCTCGACGCACGCCAGCGCGTGCTCGACAACCAGCTCCAGCGCGCCGACCTCGACCTCCAGATCCAGCAGATCGAGCTGCGACGGCTGGAGGCGGAGGAGCGCTACCAGCAGCAGATGGATCAGGTCGAGGAGCTGCGTGCGCAGCTCCAGGACCTCGACATCGAGGAGGCCCAGCTCGCCCAGCAGGAGATCGAGACCTCGGCCGATCGCGAGCTCCGCATCCAGGAGCTACAGCGCAACATCGAGCGGCTGGAGGCGGAGCTCGCCGGCAAGGGGCAGGTGACCAGCGAGTTCACCGGACGGGTGCTCGAGGTCACCGTCGGCCCCGGCCAGATCGTCGCCGCCGGCCAGCGCATCGGCGCGGTCGAGGCCATCGACCCGGAAGGGAAGCTGGTCGGTGTCGCCTACTTCTCGGTCGGTGACGGCAAGAAGATCGTCGAGGGCATGGAGGTTCGGATCACGCCGTCGACGGTCGAGCGTGAGCGCTTCGGCAGCATGAAGGCGGTGGTCACCAGCGCCTCGACGTTCCCGGTGACCACCGACGCGGTGGCGAGCGTGATCGGGCACCGGGAGGTGGCCGGCGAGCTGACCCAGGGGACGAGCCGGATCCAGGTCTTCGCCGAGCTCGAGAGCGACCCCGCGACCGCCACCGGCTATCGCTGGACCTCCGGTGGAGGGCCTCCGGACCCGGTGACCGCCGGGACCACCACCGCGGTTCGGGCGACGGTCGAGTACCGCCGCCCCATCACCTTCGTGATCCCAATCCTGAGGCGCTGGAGTGGAACCGGCTAAGGACCAGACCAGGCCGAAGGTGGAGCACCGCCGCGTTCGCACCCCGACCATCCTCCAGCTCGAGGCGGTGGAGTGCGGGGCGGCGACGCTGGGCATGGTGCTCGGCTACCACGGGCGGATCGTCCCGCTGGCGGAGCTACGGCGCGAGTGCGGGGTGTCGCGCGACGGCTCGAAGGCCTCCAACATGGTGAAGGCGGCCCGCCGCTACGGCATGGAGGCCAAGGGCTTCAGCAAGCGCGTGGCGGATCTGTACCAGCTCGCACCGCCGTTCATCGTGTTCTGGAACTTCAACCACTTCGTGACCTTCGAGGGCTTCGACGACAAGGGCCGCGTGTTCATCAACGATCCGGCGAGCGGTCATCGCATCGTCACCATGGAGGAGTTCGAGCGCGCCTTCACCGGCGTGGTGCTGGTGATGAAGCCCGGTGAGGGCTTCGAGAAGGGAGGGCGCAAGCCGAGCGTGTTCGCGGCCATCGCCGAGCGGTTGGTGGGCTCGGGCGCGGCCGTCGCCTATTGCATCCTGGCCGGGTTCCTGCTGGTGGTGCCGGGGCTCGCGATCCCCGCGTTCAACCAGATCTTCATCGACAACGTGATCCTCGCGCAGCGCGTCGACTGGCTGCGGCCGCTGATCCTGGCGATGATCCTGGCGCTGGTCGGCCAGGCGCTACTGCGCTTCCTGCAGATGCGATATCTGCGCAGGCTACGCATTCGCCTCTCGATCCAGATGTCGACGCGCTACATGTGGCACATGTTGTCGCTGCCGGCGAGCTTCTACGCGCAGCGCTTCGCCGGCGAGGTGGCCAATCGCAGCCAGTTGAACGACAAGCTCGCGGAGCTGCTGTCCGGGCGCCTCGCCCAGACCGCGATCGACGTGGTCATGGTCGGGTTCTACGGCGCGCTGATGTTCTACTACGACGTCGTGCTGACCCTCATCGGCATCGCCTTCGCCGCCATCAACATCCTGGTCCTGCGCTACACGTCGCGCCGGCGGGTGGAGGCGAACATGCGCGTGCTCCAGGAGTACGGCAAGGCCCAGGGCACCGCGATGGCGGGCCTCCAGGGCATCGAGACGATCAAGGCCGGCGGCATGGAGTCCGGTTTCTTCGGTCGTTGGGCCGGGTACTACGCCAAGGCGACCAACGCCCGCCAGGAGCTCGAGCTGTCGAGCCAGGCACTCAGCTTCGCGCCGAGCCTGCTCACCTCGCTGACCACCACCGCGATCCTCGTCGTCGGCGGCCTGCGCATCATCAGCGGCGATCTCTCGATCGGCATGTTGGTCGCGTTCCAGAGCCTGATGTCGAGCTTCCTGTCGCCGATCAACAACCTGCTCTTCCTCGGTAGCACCTTCCAGGAGCTGCAAGGCGACCTCGAGCGGGTCAACGACGTGCTCGACCATCCGGCGCTCGAGCCCCCCGAGCATCACGACCTGGTCGGCGACGACGGGGAGCGCATCGTGCGTCTGAACGGCTACGTCGAGCTGCGTGGCGTGACCTTCGGCTACAGCCCGCTCGAGAAGCCGTTGCTCGAGGGTTTCGACCTGACGATCAAGCCGGGGTCACGCGTCGCGCTGGTGGGCGGTAGCGGGTCCGGCAAGACGACCATCGCCAAGCTCATCAGCGGCGAGTACGAGCCGTGGCAGGGCGAGATCCTGTTCGACGGCATCGCGCGCGGCCAGATCCCGAACGACGTGCTGGTGAACTCCTTCGCCACCGTCGACCAGGACATCCAGCTCTTCGGCGGGACGGTGCGCGACAACCTCACGCTCTGGGATCCGACGGTACCCGACGCCAATCTGCAGCACGCGTGCGAGGACGCCGCGATCATGGAGGCGGTGCGCGAGCTGCCGGCCGGCTTCGATTCCGTGCTGCTCGAGGGGGGCGGCAATCTGAGCGGCGGCCAGCGTCAGCGCCTCGAGATCGCGCGGGCCCTGGTCCACAACCCGTCGGTGCTGGTGATGGACGAGGCGACCAGCGCGCTCGACGCCGAGACCGAGGCGGTGGTGATGGAACGCCTGCGCATGCGCGGTTGCACCGCGGTGCTGGTCGCGCATCGACTGAGCACCATTCGTGACGCGGACGAGATCATCGTGCTCAGCAAGGGCAAGGTGCTCGAGCGTGGCACCCATGCCGAGTTGTGGGCGGCGCAGGGTGAGTACGCGCAGCTCATGCGCGCCGACCAGGAGTCGGACGTGGCCGTGGCGGAGAGTGCGACACCGTGAAGCACGGCCGACTCGAGACGTTGATCGCCGACGGTCGGCTCGAGGCCCTCGGCGCGCGCGTGCGCACCGTGCGCGGTCACCACCCGATGGTGCTCGACGACCCGAGGATGATGTGGCTGGTGGTCGCGGGCAACGGCGCGCTGCTCACCTCCCGCGTCCATGCCGGGCTCGCGGTGGGGCCGCGGCGTTTCCTGTTCGACACCGGTGCGGGGGCACCCCTGTTCCCGGTGTCGGACGGGCGGCCGGGCGACGCGCAGCGCCTGATCGTGGTGGCGGTGGACGAGCTGGTGCTGATCGAGGCGCCGCTTCGTCGTGCCGAGGAGCTGTTCGAGGTCGCCGGAATCGCGTTCTACAGCGCGATCGAGAACTGGGTCTACAAGCTCTCGGAGTTCGCCGCCGGCGACCTCGCCTCCACCGTGGTGGACCGATTCCCGCACCACGGCAAGTTCGGCCTTCCCGACGGCATGCGGATCGGCGCCGAGCGGGATCACGTGAGCTGGATCCAGGTCGAGGACGGGGCGGTGTGTCCGCTCGGAATCGACGAGCTGCGGGTCGGCAAGCTGCCGTTTCCGATGCCGATCGGCGGTGAGCTCTGGGTCGAGGCGCGCGGCGAGGTGCGCATGTTCGTGCGCTCGACCGACCATCGCGTCGAGAAGCTGCAGCTCCTTCGCGGGCTGGCCCTGTTCAACTCGCTGCTGCAGCGACGATTGCGGATGCTGGAGGCGACCGAGCAGGCGGCGGAGGCGGCACGCCTGCAGCATACCGAGCAGCGCGAGCGGCGGGTGCTGCGCGCCGCGCTCGAGGAGATGTCCTCGGCGCTCAATCCTCGCCCGCAGGTCACGGTGTCCGACGATCCCCTGCTCGGCGCCGCCAACGCGGTGGGCGAGGCGCTCGGTGCGACCATCCGCCCGCCAGCACGCTCCGAGAACATGCGCCTGGTGGCGGATCCGATCGAGCCCATCGCCCGCGCGTCGCGGCTGCGCCACCGGCGCGTGCTGCTCGCGGGCGAGTGGTGGCGGAGCGACTGCGGACCCCTGATCGGGTTCATGGAGGCGGACGGTCGGCCGGTCGCGCTGCTGCGCACCGAGGGGAGCGGCTACGACGTCCTCGATCCCGCCGACGGCACCCGGACCGCGGTCACCGCGGAGACCGCGCTCGACCTCGCGCCGCAGGCGATCATGCTCTACCGCGCGCTGCCGGACGACGTCGTGCGCCCGTGGCACCTGACGCGGTTCTCGTTGCGCGGACGTGGTCTCGACGTGCTGCTGGTGATCGCGCTGTCGGTCGCCACCACGTTGATCGGGATGATCACGCCGCAGGCGATCGCGCTGATCATGGACAAGGCGATCCCCGACGCCAACGAGCGATTGATGCTCGAGCTCGGGCTCGGTCTCGTCGCCGCGGCCTTCGGCGTCGGCCTGTTCGGTCTCGCCCAGGGGGTGATCAGTATCCGACTCGGAATCGGCGCCGACGCGCTCACGCAGCCAGCGGTGTGGGACCGGCTGCTCAAGCTGCGGGTGAACTTCTTCAAGCGCTACTCCGGTGGTGACCTCCTGTCGCGCGCGATGGCGGTGAGCGAGGTCAACCACGAGATGAACGGGCAGACGCTGAAGTCGCTGTTGTCGAGTCTCGTCTCGTCGCTCAACCTCGGGCTCTTGTACTACTACAACAGTCGACTCGCGATCATGGCGCTCGGCCTGGGCCTTGCCGTCGCGGTGGTCACCATCATCGGCGGCTCCCTCATCCGCAAGTACTACCGGGCATTGATGGAGCTGCGCGGCAACTTCTTCGGGCTCGTGGTGCAGCTCGTCAACGGAGTCAGCAAGATCCGTGTCGCCGGCGCACAACGGCGTGCGTTCGCGTTGTGGGCAGATCGCTACGCCGAGCAGGTGAAGCTGATGCTGCGTGCGCAGATGCTCGAGGACTACGTGGTGGTGTTCAACCAGGCGATCCCGATCGTCAGCTCGATCCTGCTGTTCTGGATCGGCGTCAGCCTGCTCGGCGCCGGACCGACGGAGCCGTCGAGCGGCGCGGCGATGGCCGCTCCCGCGCTCACCGTGGGCGTCTTCCTCGCCTTCAACTCCGCCATGGGGACGTTTCTCAGCGGGGCGACGACCCTCAGCGGGACGGTCCTCGAGGTCATGGACACCCTGGTGAAGGCGCGGCGGATGGAGCCGTTGCTCGAGGCCGAGCTCGAGGTCGACGACGCCAAGATCGATCCGGGCGTGTTGCGGGGCGAGGTTGCCCTCACCGGGGTGGATTTTCGCTATCAGGAGGATGGACCGAAGATCCTCGACGACGTCAGCGTGGTCGCGCGGCCGGGGGAGTTCGTCGCCTTCGTCGGGCCGTCGGGGAGCGGCAAGTCGACCATCTTCCGGCTGCTCCTCGGCTTCGAGGTCCCCGAGGTCGGGCAGGTTCGGTTCGACGGCAAGGATCTCCTCGGGCTCGACGTCGCCGCGGTGCGGCGCCAGCTCGGGGTGGTCATGCAATCGGGTCGCATCAACGCCGGGTCGATCTTCGACAACATCGTGATCGGCGCCCCGCTCAGCATGGACGAGTGCTGGCAGGCGGTGGAGGACGCGGGCTTCGCCGACGACGTGCGCCAGATGCCGATGGGGTTGCACACGATGGTGAGCGAGGGTGGCACGAACCTCTCCGGGGGGCAGCGCCAGCGCCTGCTGATCGCGCGCGCGCTGGTCACCAATCCACGCATCCTGTTGCTCGACGAGGCGACCAGCGCGCTCGACAACCGGACCCAGACGGTGGTCAGCCGGGCGCTCGACCGCCGGCGAGTGACGCGCATCGTGGTCGCCCACCGCCTGAGCACCATTCGCAATGCCGATCGCATCTACGTGCTGAGCAAGGGGCGAGTGGTCGAGGCCGGCACCTACGAGGAGCTGGTGCGCGGTCCGGGGGTGTTCGCGTCGATGATGGCGCGTCAGGTCGCGTGAGCGCGGTGTTGGCGCCGGGCGGCCGAAGAGCGAGCACCGCGTGACCGCGTTCGACGTCGACCGGCGGCGCGAGGTGCTCGTCGGCATCGGCGCACGCGGCGCCTGCCTCGAGCAGCTCCTCGCCTACAACGAGAGCAGGTTCGACACCGGATCGGTCTCGCGCGACGGGCCCTGGCCGCTTCCCGACGAGCCGTTCGTCGAGACCTGGGCCGGGTATGTCGCCCGCGCTGCCGAGACTGGCGTGCTGGCGGCGCTCGGCGCGGATCTGGTGCAGCTCGCCTTTCCGATCCGTGAGGGGATCTCGACGACGCCCGAGTACCGCGCCGTCGTGCGGCGAGGTGAGCCGCCGGCAGCGACCGCGCTCGCCAGTGGGCTCGCGTTGCGTGCGCCGGAGGCGCTCCGGCTCGAGCTCCGGGCCACCGCCGCCGGGCGGGTACCGGTGCTCGTCGCACCCGAGCGCGACGACTTCGAGTCGCTGGTGCGGGCCCTCGTGCGACGCAACGAGCCGGTGCCGATCGCACCGTCGCTCGGCGCGGTGATGGTGGCGGGATACGCCAACTGGGGCCGCATTCGTGCCCATCGACGGCGCTGGGCGGCGGAGCACCCCGCGGGCCACTGGCCGGCCGAGTTCGAGCGTCTGACTGCCGATCCCGCTCGCTATCAGGACCGCTTCGTGATCGTGAGCGAGGGCCCGTACAGCGCGGTACCGGCGGCCGAGCTCGGTGTCGGCGACGCGACCTGGCGGCGGTTGTCGCTCGAGATTCGGATCCGCCACGAGTGCACCCACTACTGCACCAAGCGCCTCCTCGGGTCGATGCGCAACAACCTCCTCGACGAGATCGTCGCGGACTTCATGGCCCTGGTCGGCGCGACGGGGCGATTTCGTGCCGACTGGTTCGCGCGCTTCATGGGAATCGAGGCGGCTCCGCTGCTGCGTCCCGGCGGGCGCCTCGAGCTCTATCGCGGCGACCCGCCGCTCGACGACGAGGCGCTGGCGACCCTGGGCGTCCTGGTCGCGCGCGCGGCGGCGACGCTCGAGGCATTCGCGGCCGCAGTCACGCCGGACGACGGTCCGGCCGGTGACGCACGCCTGTTGCTCGCGCTTGCCACCCAGTCGCTGGAGGCCATCGCAGCCGAGGACGGGCTCGAGCGCCTCGTCGCGCATTACTGAGGGGACCCATCGTCATGTTCGAGGATGCGAGTCGTCACGCCTTCGTCGGGGCCCTGGAGGCGCAGTGGCGCACGGTGCGGGCAGAGTTCGACCGTCTGACCGCAACGGAGTTCATGCCGTGGCCGGAGAAGATGCTCTACGACGCCGGCTGGGACGTCTTCGGGCTCCACGCCTTCGGTCGCAAGCTACCGGGCAATTGCGCCCGGTGCCCCGAGACGGCGCGTCTGGTCGAGGCGATTCCGGGGATGACCACGGCGGGGTTCTCGTTGCTCGCGCCCGGGGCGCACATCAAGCCGCATCGCGGCTATACGCAGACCGTGCTGCGCTGCCATCTGGCCATCATGGTTCCGGGTCGGTGTGCCCTGCGGGTCGGGGCCGAGACGCGGGAGTGGGAGGAGGGCCGTTGTCTGGTGTTCGACGACACCCTGGAGCACGAGGCCTGGAACCACTCCGACGGGCCGCGCGCGGTTCTCCTCATCGACTTCCTGCGTGAGCGCGAGCGGGCGCCACCGGAGATCCCGGCGTCGGTTCGCGACGCGGTCGAGCGGTTGTCCTGAGCCGGGCGTCGAGGCGGGCGAGCCGCGCCGCGCCCTCGCCGGCTCTCAACGCAGGAACCACACCAGGGCGAGCAGCAGCGCGAGCAGACCGGCGATCCCTAGCAGCCCCCGCAGTCGACCCGGGGCAGGTGTCGGTGCGGATGCCGGTGCCGGCGGCTCGGCCCGGGGCGCCGGCCCGGTGGGCCCCGGCGCGGCGCCGGCCGACCGCTCCGGCTCCGCGCGACGGGTAGTCGGCCTGAGATACACGGTCTCGGTCATCGCCGGGCTCTCGGTGTCCGGTGCCGGCGGTGGTGGCGCGGGGGACCGCGCCGGGGCGACGACCTCGAAGCGATAGCGCGCGACGCCGAACGTGATCTCGTCGCCCGGCTCCAGGCGCCGCCGCCCGTCGATCACCGCACCGTTGACGAGCACACCGTTGGTGCTCTCGCGATCCTCGACCGACCAGTCCGCGCCGATCGGGACGAGCGCCGCGTGCGCGCGCGAGACGCCATCGGCGTTGATTGCGGCGCCCTTCACCCCGCGCCCGACCACCACCTCGCCGTAGACCAGCTCGATTCGTGCGTCACTGCCCGCGCCGAGTCGGCTCGGGTCGACGCACTGGAGCCGGGCTCGCCGTGGCGGCTCGCGGACCGGGGTCGAGAGGATGACGGTCTTGTCGTGATCGGTCATGGGGAGCCCGCCCAGGCGGCGGTCGTGCGCGCGAGCGGGGGATTATACGCGTGAAGGATCTCAGCGGACCCGATTCGCCAGGACGTCGGACACCTGGCGGACCCACGGCTCGCCGCGGCGTGCCGACGGCGGCAGCGATTCGGCCGCGTGCCGTGCCTCGGCACGGGAGTCGTACGCGCCGTGGACCACCGCGAACAGCAGGCGACCGCCGATCTCGGCCCCGAAGACGGCGGTCTCCGGCCCGAGGTCGCTCGTCTCGACGAATCGACGGGCCTGCGCCTCGTCGAGCCCGCCGACCAGTTGCAGCGTGTAGGCCGAGGCCGGCCAGCGCGCGAGCGCCGACGGTTCACCGCTCGCCGGCTCGCTCGGCGGCGCCGCGCCCGTGGCCGCGGCGCCGGGCTGCGATGGTGTGCGGGCGAGCTCGACACCCATCTGCTCGAGCTTGCGCTCGACGACGCGCTCGGCCGTGGACGAGGTGGACGACTCGGCGGTCCACATCTGGCGCGACCAGTCCTCGCCGCGGACGGCGGCGCGCTCGGCGAACACGCTCCCGGGCGGAATGCGATAGGGCTCGAGAGCGACGTTGCCCTTGCCGAGCATCGTGCCGGTCGCGATCGCGAGGTCGACCTTGGCCAGCTCGTAGGACGCGAGCGCCTCGACCTCGCGCAGCTGCGCCTCGGCGAGCGCGGTCTCGGCCTGGAGCACGTCGGTGCTGGTGCGGGTGCCGGCGAGGAACTGGCGGCGCTCGCCCTCGTAGGTGCGAGCGGCGAGCAGCGTCTCCTGGCGGGCGGCGAGGATGCGCTGCCAGCTCGTCTCGAGGTTGTCGAGGGCGTCGAGGATCTCCTGGCGCACGAACGAGCGGCGTGAATCGAGACTCGAGAGCGTGAGCACACGCTGCAGCAGCGCCTGACGGTAGCGGGCGCGGGCGGCGGAGTTGCCGAGTGGGACCTCCAGCGTCGCGCCGACGCGCCAGTCGGTGAAGTCCCGCCGCGTCACGGTGTCGATCGAGTCGGCCACGGTGCGCCCGCGCGCACGGTAGGCGAAGTCGTAGTCGAGCGTGAGCAGTGGCAGCTTCTGGTTCTTGGCGACGTCGACGGTGACCGCGTCGATGGCGAGCTGCAGCTCGAGGTCGAGCAGCTCCATGCGATTGTCCATGGCGAGACCGATCGCCTTGTCCCGTGACAGCCGCAAGCGCACCGGTGCCGGTTGGGTCAGGGTGAAGACGCTGGTCGGCGACTCCATGGTGACGTCGGGCACGTTCATGATGCGCTTCAACGCCCGCTCGGCCTGACGCCGCCGGTTCTCGGCCACGATCACCTGCTCGACGCGCTGCGACACGCCACCGCTCGCGCGCCAGATCTCGATCTCCGGTACCGCGCCCTCCTCGAACAGACGCCGCGCCTGGCGCTCCTGCTCGAGTCCGCGCTGGTACTGCTCGTAGCGCACCTCGAGCGAGCGGCTCGCGGCGTAGAGGGACCAGTACGCGTTCTCCACGTCGGCGAGCACGCGCATCGCGGCGACCTTCGCGCGCGCGTCCTGCTGGCGCTCCTGCAGCGAGGCGATGGTGATGGTCGAGGTGTTGACCGCGATGCCGGCGTTGCGTAGCAGCGGCTGGCTGATCGAGAACGCGAGCTGTGAGTCGTAGGTGTTCGGGACCCCGGGCAGGTCGGGATTGGTCCCGATCAGGGGCATGCTCACGGTCGCGGTGCCGCCGGTGCGAAGCGGAACGCGGACGCCGAACTCGACCTGCCCGCTGTCGACGCGCCGTCCCGGCGCACCGAGCGCGAGCGGGAGCTGGTCCTGCTCGCCGACGTTTGCACCGCCGAGCACGCTCGGCTCGAACGCCGCCTCGGCCTCGCGCCGCTGCGCCTGTGCGATCGACGGGCGCACCAACTCGACCTTGAGCTCGAGGTTGTTCTCGAGCGCGTGCTTGCGCACGTCCTCGATGGCGAGCTCGAGGCGCTCCGGCGGTGGCGTCGGTGGGGCGAGCGGTGCGCGCGGCTCACGCTCCGCCTCCTCCAGTGTGATCGGCGGTTGGTCGGCGATGGTGGCCGGATCGAGCGGTGCGATTGTGCGCACCCGGGACTCGGGAATCCGATCGAGCGCCGGATGCCTCGGATTCGCGCAGCCGGCGATCACACCGGCGGCGGCGAGCACGAGCCACCACGGGCGCGACGCACGCGCGCCGGCACGCGAGCACGGCGACTGACGCTCGAACCTGGGCATGGCGATGGTCGTCGGCCACTCGAAACTTGAAAAAACACGTTAAACCTAGCACTTAAAGCACTAAATAAAAAGAACTATTGGGCGGGCCAAGGGCTTCCCGCGGGCCACCGGGCCCGTGCGCAGCGTGGGTCGGGCCGCGCCCGACTGGTAGCCGACACTCGCCGTCGCTACGCTACCGAGCCCGATGCCCCGGTCGTCGATTCCCGCCGGCCGGACCCGAGGACCAACCACCAGGAGCCGACCGATGCCTCTGGACCCGGAGATCCGACAGTTCCTCGACCGCATGGCCAGTGCCGGGGTGAAGCCCGTGCAGTCGCTGGATCCGGTCGCGGCCCGCGAGCAGATGGAGGCGCTGGTGCGAGCGCGTCCGATTCCGCCCACCCCGGTCGGCGAGGTGCGCGACGTGACGGTCCCCGGCGCCGCCGGGGCGATTCCGGTACGGGTCTACCGGCCGGAAGGCGCGCGTGGACAGCTGCCGCTGCTGGTCTACTACCACGGCGGTGGGCATGTGATCGGGAGCCTGGACACCCACGACGCGGTGGCGCGGGCGCTCTGCGCAGGAGCCGATTGCGTGGTGGCATCGGTCGACTATCGGATGGGGCCCGAGGCGCGCTTCCCGGCTGCGGTCGACGATGCCTTCGCGGCGCTACGCGCCGTGGTGGCCGATGCCGCGAGCCACGGTGCGGACCCCGGCCGGGTGGCCGTCGGTGGCGACAGCGCCGGCGGCAACCTCGCGATCGTTGCCGCGCTGCTCGCGCGCGACGAGGGCGGTCCGGCGCTGTGTCATCAGCTGCTGATCTATCCCCTGGCCGACTACGCGTGCGAGGGGGATTCCTACCAGCGCTACGCCAAGGGGTACGGCACCCTCGAGGCCGAGACCATGCACTGGTTCCGCGATCACTACCTCAACGCGGCCAGCGAGGCGCAGGACTGGCGCGCGTCGCCGTTGCGTGCGGAGAGCCTCGCCAACCTGCCGCCGGCGTTGGTGATCACCGCCGAGTACGACGTGCTGCACGACGAGGGCGTGGCGCTCGCGAGCCGTCTCGACGCCGACGGGGTGGCGGTCGAGCACGCCGAGTTCGAGGGGATGATCCACGGCTTCTTCGCGCTCGCGCCGATGATCGGCGGCGCCTCCGAGGCGCAGAAGGTGGCGTGCCGCGCCTTGCGCGAGGCGTTCGCGAGCTAACCAATCGAATGGGGTCGGACCAAGTCAGGTCATTGAATTCGTAGATGTTTTCTCGGTTCTTGGTGCTGGCGCCCCCCGATTGCCACCGGCGCCCGCATCCGACGACCCGGGCCAGACCGGCTTCGTGTGGGCGAAGCCGGGGCTCGGGTCGTCGCGACGTCGGAGAAAATCCCTTTCTGAACAACCTCTTGAGTTGGTCCGACCCCGTTACGTCGCCTTCGACGACAGCACCACCTTGTAGCCGAACTGGGTCTGCTCGATGGAGAGGCTGGCGCGATCCCCGTCGATGCGCTCGAAGCGGATCGGACGCGGGTAGTCGGCCTTGTCGACGGTGAGCTCGCCGTCGTAGTCGCGGAACGTGCCGTCGAAATTGCGTGCCACGAAGTCCGACAGCGCATCGAGCACGCCGACCGGAAAGTGGGCGACGCCGGCGGCCCAGATGCCCGCGCCGTCGTTCGCGCCGGGATCCTTCACCCAGCTCCGTGCCGGGTCGTTGCCGACGTGCTTGCGCTGCCAGGCCACGAAGTCGACGAAGTTCGCCGCGTCCTTCCCCACATCCGCGACGTACGCGTCGTAGACCGCCTTGGTGTGCCTGATCTGAAGTGGCGAGAACGCCTGGTTCAGCTCACTCCAGATGGTGAGCCTGAACTGGCCGATCGACGGATCCGCGAAATCTCCCATGAGGGCCCTCCCTTGCGACTGGTCTGCGTCGCTGCTCTTCGAAGTCCGGCCCGGTGGACTCGCGCCGAGCGGCGCCTCGCCGCCGGAGCCGGGTTGCCGCAATCACCCGGCGGCATCGAGCCTGTGCCGGACGCCGGGCGATATACTCGGCCGATGTTAGCAGGCCGAATGACCTGCGCGGACGTTCCGCACGACTGGTTGGGGGAGGGGAGCCGATGAGCCTGCCCGTCGATGCTGCGAGCTGGCTGCGGTCGATCGGCCTCGGCCAGTACGCCGAGCTGTTCGCGAGCGAGCGCATCGACCTCGACGGCATCCGCGAGGTCAGCGACGAGCAGCTCCGTGGGCTCGGCATCCAGTCGCACGCCCATCGGCGCAAGTTGATGGCGGAGGTCGAGACGCTGCGGGGGCGCGGTATGTCGCAGAGATCCGATGCCTACGCCGCCGACTTCGAGCACCGGCACATCACGGTGTTGTTCGCCGACATCGTCGGCTCGACCGCGCTGTGGACCGCGCTCGACTCCGAGCGCCTTCACGACGTGATGGGGCGGTTCTGGGGCACCGTCGACGAGATCATCGAGCAGCACGGCGGGGTCATCGAGAAGCACATCGGTGACGCGGTGATGGCGACGTTCGGCGCCCCGATCACCCACGGCGACGATCCGGCACGTGCGGTGCACGCGGCACTCAAGATCCATGCCGCGATGCCCGGCCTCTCCCGTGTGCTCGGTCACCCGGTCGAGGTGCACGTCGGGGTCGCGAGCGGCGACGTCGTCGCGGGCCGCCTGGGCAAGGGCGCACGCGCCCAGTACGCGGTGCTCGGGCAGCCGGTGATCCTGGCGGCGCGCTTGCACGACGTGGCCGCGGCGGGCGAGACCCTGGTCGCCGAGAGCACCTGGCGTGCGGTCGCCGAGCAGTTCCGCGGCGCGGAGACCGATCCGGTCTCCCTCAAGGGCTTCTCCGAGCCGGTGAGCGCGTGGCGCGTGGTGCACGTCCACGCCGACCGGACCGATCGCCCGTTCGTCGGCCGTGAGGAGGAGATCGGCCGGGTCCGAGACGAGCTGGAGGCAGCGCGCCAGATCGGTCAGGCGCGCGTCGTCTACCTGCGCGGCGAGGCGGGTGTCGGCAAGACGCGGCTGGCCGAGGAGGCGGGGCGTCTGGCGCGCGAGCAGGGCTTCGCCGTCCATGCCACCCAGGTGCTCGACTTCGGGCTCGGCACCGGGCGCGGCGCGCTCGCCCGACTCACCCGGAGCCTGCTCGGCATCCCGGCCGCCGCGGACGAGGCGACGACGCGCCGCCGGCTGCGCGAGGACCTCGAGATTCGGCGTGGTCTGGAGGCCGCGGACGAGCCGTTCCTCGAGGCGCTGCTGGACCTCCCGCTCGGTGAGCGCACGCGGCAGGTCCTCGACAGCCTCGATGCGGCCGGGCTCCGCCAGGGTCTCGCCAAGGTCTTCGGCGATCTGGTCGAGGCGGCGGCGACGGTGGCGCCGCGGATGCTGGTGGTCGAGGACCTGCACTGGGCCGACCGCACCACCTTGCAGGTCATCGACCACCTCTGTGCTCGCACGACCTCGGCGCCGGTGCTGCTGCTGCTGACCGCCCGGCTGGAGGACGACCCGAGGATCGCGGCCGACGCCGCGGCGGTGCGACGTCTCGACCTCCCGCCGCTGCCACCGGAGCACACCCGCGCCCTCGCCGAGCGCCTCGGTGATGCCCACGACCCGCTGATCGAGGAGTGCGTCATCCGCTCCGGTGGAAACCCGTTCTACCTCGAGCAGCTCCTGCGGTTCTCGGCCGAGACCACCAGCGGTGCCATCCCGCCGACCATCCGCGAGCTGGTCCAGGCGCGCATGGACCACCTGCCCGAGACCGACAAGGCGGTGCTGCGCGCCGCCGCCGTCCTCGGCCCGGAGTTTCCGGTCGACGCGCTGCATCACGTCCTCGACACCGATCACGTCTCGTGCGCGCGGCTGGTCAGCGCGCTGCTGCTGCTCGAGCGCGACGAGGGCTTCGCCTTCGGGCATACCCTCATCCGCGAGTCGGTCTACGGCACCATGGCGAGCGAGATGCGTCGCCGGCTGCATCTGCGTGCGGCGCAGTGGTTCGAGCCGCGCAACCTCCCGCTGCACGCCGAGCATCTCGACCGCGCCGGCGACCCCGGGGCGGCGCGCGCCTACCTCGGTGCGTCGGAGTGGGCCTCGGAGCGCTATCGCTTTCGCACCGCCGCCGAGCTCGCCGGTCGCGGTCTCGCACTCGCCGGCAACGAGCCGCTCGACCGCAGCCTCACCTGGTCCCTGGCCCACTCCCGCGGACGTGCGCTGCTGCGCCTGGCCGACTACGCCACCGCGGTCGGCGCGTTCGACCTCGCACTCGGCCTCGCCGCGTCCGCGGACGAGCGCTATCAGGGATGGATGGGACGCGCGCAGTGCCTGCATCTGTCGGACCGGTACTACGAGTCGCTCGCCGCCCTCGACGAGGCCGAGACCTCGGCGCGCGCCACCGACCGCCCGGGGCGCATCGCCGAGACCCACACCTGGCGCGGACGCGTGTTCCTCGCCCTCGGCGAGATCGAGGGCTGCATGCGCGAGAACACGTTGGCGGTGTCCGAGGCCGAGCGCTCGGCCTCGGACAAGATCCAGGCCGCGGCGCTGTCCGGGCTCGGCTACGCGTGCTACCAGCGCGGCTGGATGCTGTC
>JACKNM010000023.1 GCA_024234875.1 Ectothiorhodospiraceae bacterium
TGGTCGCGAACGCCTTGCGCTCGTCGTCCGGCCCACCGACCTTGACCCGTCCGCGGTCGTTGGCGACGGACTCGTGGAAGAGCTGCTCCTTGGACAGGTTGCATCGCAGCTCGACGCCTCGGATTCCGAGCTTCGATTCGAGGTGCGCTTGCGGGTTCATGGATGTCCTCCGAGCCAATCGAGGGATGCCGGGGGGATGCCCGACCACCTCGGCAAGTAATTGATTATTGGCGACGAAGTGCGCCAGAAAGGGGCGCGAAGGGTAACCGTTGGACGGGCTCGGGGCAATCCTGTCGGCGCCCGAGCGTGAACCGCTTCACAACCCGCGAGCGCTCGCCAGCGGCGGCGTCGTCCGCCGCCGGCTCGATGGACCCCGTGGTCGAGGACGGCGACCGCTCGCTCACCAGCTCTCCGAGCCGGTTACACTACCCGCCGGGTCGCTGGCGCCGGCGAGGCTCGAAGGCGAACGACGCCCGCGCCGCGACGTGCCCGGCGAAGCCCGGGCACGCGACAACAGCCGAGGGGGAGAGAGGAGCGTCATGCGGATCATCGTCAACGGACAGCAGGCCTTTGGTAAGAGTGTGCTCGAGGCACTGCTCGAGCGCGGCGAGGAGGTGGTCGGGGTCTACTGCGCGCCGGAGAAGGAAGGCCAACGCGCCGATCCGCTCAAGGAATACGCGGTCGAGCGCGGCCTCCCGGTGTTCCAGCCACGGTCCTACCGCAAGGAGGAGGTGTGGGAGCAGATTGCCTCGCTGAAGCCCGATCTCTGCGTGATGGCCTACGTCACCCTGTTCGTGCCCGAGGAAGCGCTCGCCATCCCGACCCACGGTAGCATCCAGTATCACCCCTCATTGCTGCCGCTCCACCGTGGCCCGAGCTCCATCAACTGGCCGATCATCTGGGGCGAGAAGCGCACCGGGCTCACCATCTTCTGGCCGGACAACGGCCTGGACGAAGGCCCGATCCTGCTGCAGAAGGAAGTCGAGATCGGCGACGAGGACACCCTCGGCAGCCTGTACTTCAATCATCTCTTCCCGCTCGGGGTGCAGGCGATGCTGGAGGGCGTCGACCTGGTGCGCGAGGGCCGCGCACCGCGCGTCGACCAGGATCACACCAAGGCCACCTACGAGGGCTGGTGCAAGCCCGAGCACGTCGAGATCCGCTGGAACATGCCGTTGCAGGCGACCTGGAACATGATCCGCGGCGCCGACCCCCAGCCGGGTGCCTGGACCCGCTTCGAGGGCAAGGAGGTCAAGATCTTCGACTCGCGCAAGGTCATGGAGGCGAGGAGCGTCCAGCCCGGTCAGGTCACCGCCATCGACGGCGAGGCCATCACCGTCGCTGCACCGGATGGGCAGCTTCGCATCGAGCGGGTACGCCCGCAGGGCGCGAAGAAGATGACCGCCGCCGAGTGGGCGGCCGCGGCGGGAATCAAGGTGGGGGCGCGGCTGGGCGTGTAGCCCTTCGACCCGCCTCACTCCTTCCCGGCGAGGTAGAGCCAGGTCTCGACCACCGAGTCCGGGTTGAGCGACACGCTGTCGATGCCCTTCTCCATCAGCCACCGCGCGAGGTCGGGGTGGTCGGACGGCCCCTGGCCGCAGATGCCGACGTACTTCCCCGCACTTCGGCAGGCATCGATGGCGCGGCCGAGCAGCGCCTTGACGGCGGGGTCGCGCTCGTCGAACAGCTCGGCCACCAGCCCGGAGTTGCGATCGAGCCCGAGCGACATCTGGGTGAGATCGTTCGAGCCGATCGAGAAGCCGTCGAAGTGCTCGAGGAACTCGTCGGCCAGGATGGCGTTCGACGGCACCTCGCACATCATCACGATTCGCAGCCCATTCTCCCCGCGCCGCAGCCCGTGCTCGGCGAGCAGGTCGATCACGCCGCGCGCCTCGTCCAGGGTGCGCACGAAGGGCACCATCAGCTCGACGTTCGAGAGCCCGTAGTCCTCGCGCACCCGACGCATCGCGCGGCACTCCAAGGCGAAGCAATCGCGGAAGCTGTCGGACAGGAATCGCGAGGCACCGCGAAATCCGAGCATCGGGTTCGCCTCGCGCGGCTCGTAGCGTGAGCCACCGATGAGGTGCGCGTACTCGTCGGACTTGAAGTCGGACAGACGCACGATCACCGGCTTCGGATGAAACGCGGCGGCGATCGTCGCGACCCCCTCGGCCAGCTTCTCGACGAAGAATGCCGTGGGGCTCGCGTAGCCGCCGATCCGCTCGTCGATGGTGGCACGGAGTTCGGGCGGCTGGCGGTCGTACTCGATGAGGGCCTTGGGATGGATGCCGATCGAGTTGCCGATGACGAACTCCAGCCGCGCGAGCCCGACGCCCGCGTTCGGAAGGCGTGAGAAGTCGAAGGCGCGCTCCGGATTGCCGACGTTCATGCTGATCTTGAACGGCAACTCGGGCATGCGATCGATGTCGACGCGGCGCACCTCGAAGGCGAGCTCGCCCTCGTAGACGAACCCGGTGTCGCCCTCGGCGCACGACACCGTGACCGGCTGGCCGTCGGTGATCGAGCGGGTGCCGTCCTGGGTGCCGACGACCGCGGGGATGCCGAGCTCGCGGGCGATGATCGCGGCATGGCAGGTGCGACCACCACGGTTGGTCACGATCGCGGCGGCGCGCTTCATCACCGGTTCCCAATCGGGGTCGGTCATGTCGGTCACCAGCACGTCGCCGGGCGACACCTTGCTCATCTCCGCCGCGCTGGCCACCAGCCGCGCCCGCCCCGCGCCGATGCGATGGCCGATGCTGCGCCCCTCGACCAGGACCTTGCCGCGGCCCGAGAGCTCGTAGCGCTCGAGCTGCTGGTGCGAGGTGCGGCTGCGCACCGTCTCCGGCCGCGCCTGCAGGATCCAGAGGTCCCCGGTCTCACCGTCCTTGGCCCATTCGACGTCCATCGGCCGCCCGTAGTGACGCTCGATCGCCATCGCGTGGCGAGCGAGCGCCTCGACCTCGTCGTCGCTCAGGCAGAAGCGCATCCGCTCGGCCGCCGGCACCGGCTCGGTGCGCACCCGCTCGCCCGGATCGTCGGAATAGACCATGCGCAGCGCCTTCGAGCCGCGCTGGCGGCGCAGGATGGCGGCGCGACCGGCGGCGAGGCCGGGTTTGTAGACGTAGAACTCGTCGGGGTTGACCGCGCCCTGGACGACGCTCTCACCGAGTCCCCAGGCGGCGGTGACGAACACCACGTCGGGGAAGCCGGACTCGGTATCGATGGTGAACAGCACGCCGCTCGCGGCCAGGTCGCTGCGCACCATGCGTTGGACGCCGGCCGAGAGCGCGACCTCGGCGTGGTCGAAGCCGTGGTGGACCCGGTAGGCGATGGCGCGGTCGTTGAACAGGCTGGCGAAGACCTCGTGCAGCGCGCGCACCACCGCGGCGGCGCCACGCACGTTCAGCAACGACTCCTGCTGCCCGGCGAACGACGCCTCGGGGAGATCCTCGGCGGTGGCCGACGATCGCACCGCGACCGCGACCTCCATGCCCTCGCCGAGCTTCGCGTAGGCGTCGACCACCGCGGCCTCGAGCTCGGTCGGCAACGGCGTGGCGAGGATCCAGGCGCGGATCCGGGCGCCGATGCGGGTCAACGCATCGACGTCGTCGACATCGAGGTCGGCCAGCGCGTCCCGAATCCGTGCGTCGAGCCCCTCGTGGGCGAGGAAGGCGCGAAACGCGTCCGCGGTGGTGGCGAAGCCGGGAGGCACACGAACCCCGGCCTGGGACAGATTGCCGATCATCTCGCCGAGCGACGCGTTCTTGCCGCCGACGCGCCCGACGTCGTCCATGCCGATGGAATCGAACCAGATGACCTGCTCCACCCTACGCCTCGCGTTGTGACTCGACGAAAGATTCCCAATCGGGCCGCGCAGGATACCGGCGCCGGAAGCACGAAACCATGTTCGGGGTCACCGTTCGGACGGTCGGGATGCCGGTCACCGAGGTGGCGGCACTGTGTAAGATCGGCTCCTCGCCCCGACAGCCGGTCCGATGTCGTCACCGCCCGCTCCCGCGCCACCTCCCGCGGCCTCGCGCGGGGGCCCCGTCAGCGTGTTCGCGCGACACCCCGTCGCCTACAACCTGCTGATGCTGCTGATGATCCTGGCCGGCGTGACCGCGCTCACCCGGCTCAACACGCAGTTCTTCCCGACCTTCGCGCTCGACATCGTGAGCGTGCAGGTGACCTGGACCGGGGCCTCGGCGGAGGACGTCGAGACCAGCGTCACCACGCCGCTCGAGCAGGAGCTGCGCACGCTCGACGGGCTGCGCCAGATGACCTCGACGTCGTCGGAAGGAATCGCCGCGATCACGCTCGAGTACGCGGAAGGCACCGACATGGGTGTCGCGCTCGACCTGGTCAAGGAGCGAATCGGGCTGATGCGCAACCTCCCGGCCACCGCCGAGGAGCCCGAGGTCTCGCGGGTGGTGCGCTACGACCCGGTGGCCAGAGTGCTGGTGACCGGTCCGCGAGACCCGCGCGATCTCCGCGCGGTGGTCCACCGCATGGAGTCGGAGCTGCTCGACCGGGGCATCGCCAAGGTCACGGTCGTCGGTCTGCCCGAGGAGGAGATCGCGGTGCAGGTGCCGAGCGTCGCCCTGGCGGAGCTCGGGATGTCGCTCGACGACGTCGCCGACCGCATCGAGCGCTTCAGCCGCGATCTGCCCGCCGGCACCGTCGGGCGAAGCGACGTCTCGCGCCAGCTGCGCGCGCTGGAGCAGCGCCGGACCGAGGTCGACTTCGAGGCCATCCCGCTGGTGAGCGACGACTCCGGCCGCCTGATCCGCCTCGGCGACGTGGCCGAGGTCGAGCGCCGCCCGCGCGCGCGCGAGACGCGCCTGCGCTGGCACGGGCAGCCGGCGGTGGTGCTGCAGCTCTCGCGCGCGGAGACCGGCGACAGCCTGCGCTCGGCCCGGATCCTCGCCGACTGGATGGAGGAATCGGAGGGCGTGTGGCCGCCGGGCGTGGAGGTACGGGTCTTCGACGAGTCCTGGCAGCTCATCTACGACCGCATCATGCTGCTGGTGCGCAACGGGCTGTCCGGGCTGGTGCTGGTGGTGTCCATCCTGTTCCTGTTCCTGAACGGCCGGGTGGCGTGGTGGGTGGCGGTCGGCATCCCGGTCTCGTTCCTGGCCGCGCTCGGCGTGCTGTACCTGGTCGGCGGCAGCATCAACATGGTCAGTCTGTTCGCGCTGATCATGACGCTCGGGATCATCGTCGACGACGCGATCGTCGTCGGCGAGGACGCTCTGACCCACGCCCAGGCCGGCGAGGCACCGCTGGTCGCGGCCGAGGGTGGGGCGATGCGCATGCTCGCGCCGGTGCTGTCGTCCTCGCTCACCACCATCGCGGCCTTCCTGCCGCTCATGCTGATCAGTGGGATCATCGGCAACATCCTGTTCGACATCCCGCTGGTGGTGGTGTGCGTGCTCGTCGCCTCCCTGGTCGAGTGCTTCCTCGTCCTACCCGGCCACCTTCGTCATGCGTTCCAGTCGATGGGGCGTCCGTGGCCGTTGCGCGTGCGGCTCGATGCCGCGTTCGATACGGTGCGCGGCGGCCCCTTCCGCCGCCTGGTGACGCGCGCCGTCGACAACGCGGGGGTGACCCTCGCCCTCGCCCTCGCCGGCCTCGCCCTGGTGGGCGGGCTGGTGGCCGGCGGCCGCATCCCGTTCACCTTCTTCCCGACCGCCGAGAGCACCATCGTCTACGCCAACGCGAGCTTCGTGGCCGGCACGCCGCCGGAGCGTGTCGAGGCCTTCGTCGACCACGTCGAGGACCGCTTGCTGGCGACCGATGCCGCGCTCGGCGGCGGGCTGGTGCGACAGGCGACGGTCCAGCTCGGCGCGCTGGAGCGCGCCGAGGGGCGGGTGAGTCAGCGCGGTGATCATCTCGGCTCGCTGCTGGTCGAGCTGGCCGAGCCCGACGAGCGCAGCGTGCGCAACCCCGAGATCATCACCGCGTGGCGTGAAGCGGTGACCCTGCCGCCGGGCATCGAGTCGTTCACCGTCGGCGAGCGCCGCGCCGGCCCCCCGGGGCGCGACGTCGAGGTCCGGCTGGTGGGTGAGTCCGCCGACGTGCTCAAGCACGCCGCGCGCGCGCTGGCCGAGGCATTGGCGACCGTGCCCGGCGTTCTCGGCATCGAGGACGACACCCCCTACGGACAGGAGCAGCTCATCTACCGGTTGACGCCACAGGCGCGAGCGCTCGGCCTGACCGTGGAGTCGGTCGGGCGCCAGTTGCGCGCCGCCTACGACGGGCGCCTCGCCCAGGTGTTCCAGGACGGGAAGGACGAGGTGGAGGTGCGGGTGATGCTCCCCGACGTCGAGCGCCACCGGGTCTCCAGCCTGCAGGCGATGAACCTGCGCCTGCCGACCGGCGGCAGCCTGCCCCTGCTCAGCGCGGTGGAGCTCGAGACCCGGCGCGGTTTCGACGTGCTGCGGCACAAGGACGGGCGGCTCTCGGTGCAGGTGTCGGCCGACGTCGACCCGGCGACCAACAACGCCAACGCGGTGATCGAGACCCTCGGCAACACGGTCCTGCCGCGCCTGCGCGCCGAGTACGGCGTCGAGCACTTCTTCGAGGGTCGGCGCGCCGACCAGGAGGAGACGATGGGCGACATGCGCCGCGGCGGGATGATCGCCCTGGCGATGATCTACATCGTCCTCGCCTGGGTGTTCGGCTCCTACGGCTGGCCGCTGGTGGTGATGGCCATCATTCCCTTCGCGGTCGCGGGGGCCATCGCCGGGCACTGGCTGCTCGGTCTCGACCTCACCCTGCTGTCGATGTTCGGCCTGTTCGGGCTCTCGGGGATCGTGGTCAACGACTCGATCATCCTGGTCGTCTTCTACAAGCACCTGCGCGAGCGCGGGCTCGCGATTCGTGACGCGGTGATCGAGGCCTCCTGCCAGCGCCTGAGGGCGGTCCTGCTCACCTCGCTCACCACCATCGCCGGGCTCACCCCGTTGATGTTCGAGCGCTCCCTGCAGGCGCAGTTCCTGATCCCGATGGCGGTGTCGATCGCGTTCGGCCTCGCCTTCGCCACCGTGCTCGTCCTGGTCACGCTGCCGGCGCTGCTGCTGGTCCACGAGCGCCTCGCCGGCCGCGCCCACACCGCGGCGCCGGCCGCGACCTGAACCGCCCCCGGGGAGACTCGACATGCCCTTCGGAATCGTCGTCATCGGCTCGGAGCTGCTCTCGGGCAAGCGCCGCGACGGCCACCTCGCCTTCACCATCGAGGCGTTGGCGCGCCGCGGGCTCGAGCTCGACTGGTGCCACTACCTCGGTGACGACCCGCGGCGCCTGATCGAGGAGCTCGCGCGAGCCAGGGCCGGTGGCGACGTGGTGTTCAGCTTCGGCGGCATCGGCGCGACCCCCGACGATCACACCCGCGCCGCCGCCGCGGCCGCCACCGGCGTCGCGCTGGCGCCGCACCCGGAGGCGGTGGCGATCATCGAGGGCCGCTTCGGCGCCGGCGCCTACCCGCATCGCATCCACATGGCCCATCTCCCGGTCGGCGCGACCCTGATTCCGAACCCGGTGAACCAGATCCCGGGCTTCAGCCTCGGCCACCTGCACTTCGTGCCCGGCTTCCCGCAGATGGCGCACCCGATGGTCGAATGGGTGCTGGACACCGGCTACCGGGACCGCTTCGACACCGACGGACCGGTGGAGACCCTGCTGCGTCTGCCAGGCACCAGCGAGGGGCAGCTCATCGACATCATGGAACGGCTGCTGGCCGAGCACGCGACGATCCGGCTGTCGTGCCTGCCCCACATGGACGGGGATTACCGGGAGACGGAGCTGGGCCTGCGTGGTCGACGCGGTGACGTCGAGCCCGCGGTCGCCTGGCTCGAGGCCGCCCTCGACGCGGCCGGGCTCGACTGGCATCGCGCCCGGACCGACGGCTGAACTCGCCTCCGCGACCGCGGTCAGTATTCACAGCGGCCCCGCCGCCGCGCGCGGCGGCGAGTGGAATCGTCCGCGCCACCAGCAGGAGACGCCCCGATGAGTCGCTCTCGCCGACCCGACGCGCCGCCGCCGGCACCACGGCGCCGCGCCGTCCTCGCCGCCATCGGCGCGGTGCTGGCGGCACCGGTGGCCCGCGCAGCCACGCGCCAGGCGACGCCAGCGCAGACGAGCGGGCCGTTCTATCCACGCACACCCCCGGTGGAGGTGGACGCCGATCTCACCTCGGTGGCCGGTCGTGCGCCGGCGCGCGGCGCGCACACCGAGCTCACCGGCCGCGTCCTCGACACCGGCGGGCGGCCGCTCTCCGGGGCGATGGTCGAGATCTGGCAATGCGACGCCCACGGCCGCTACCACCACCCGGGGGACGACCGTCCGGTGCCGCTCGACCCCGGCTTCCAGGGCTACGGCCACACCCGGTGCGACGCCGCTGGCGGCTACCGCTTTCGGACCATCCGCCCCGTCGCCTACCCCGGCCGCGCACCACACATCCACGTCGCGGTGCGGGAATCGGGCAGCGTGCGCCTGGTCACCCAGCTCTACGTCGCGGGTGCGCCCGAGAACGCGAGCGACCGGCTGCTCGACGCCATCGACGCCGCCCGGCGTGAGGCGCTGCTGGTGCGGTTCGAGGCGGGCGACGCGGGGATCCTCCGCGCGCACTTCGAGATG
Source organism: Ectothiorhodospiraceae bacterium (assembly GCA_024234875.1). Classification (GTDB taxonomy): domain Bacteria; phylum Pseudomonadota; class Gammaproteobacteria; order HK1; family HK1; genus JACKNM01. The sequence goes on from JACKNM010000023.1 coordinate 8,641, forward strand.
GTGGTGGACCGTGGCCAGGCCGCGGTGGAGCCGCCGTGGGTCGCCTGGATGCGCCGCCACCTCGAGGACGCGCGCCGCACCGCGTAGTCGCTCCGACGGGGTTGGCCTATAGTTTTCGGGTCTACCGGGCGATACACGTTGCTGCGCCTGCGCGCCGCCGGGTGCCGGACGGGGCTCCGGTCGAGCTGGCGGCCGGACGAACGCACGGACCCGCGCCGCCAGAACCCGCAAACACGCGAGCCCCGAACGCCTCATGGCCGACCTCTCGAACCGCACCCTCGGCAAGTACGACGTCTACCGCGAGCTCGGTCGCGGCAACATGGGCGTCGTCTATCTCGGACACGACCCGTTCTCGGGTCGCGACGTCGCGATCAAGGTCGCGCTGCCGGAAGCCATCGACGATCTCAAGAACGGCGGACGCTACCGCAAGCTGTTCTTCAACGAGGCCAAGGTCGCCGGGCGGCTACGCCACCCGAACATCGTCGCCGTCTACGACGCCGGGGTGGAGGGCGACGTGTCCTTCATCGTGATGGAGTACGTGCCCGGTGGTCGCACGCTCGCCGATCACTGCCGCCCGGAGACCCTGCTCCCGGTCGAGGACGTCGTACGCATCATCTTCAAGTGCGCCAAGGCGCTCGACTACGCGCATCGCCAGGGGGTGGTCCATCGCGACGTCAAGCCCCGCAACCTCCTCCTCACCGACGAGCACGAGGTGAAGATCGGCGATTTCAGCATCGCGCTGATGACCCAGCCCGAGACCACCGACACCCAGATCCACGGCTACGTCGGCTCGCCGCTCTACATGTCGCCGGAGCAGGTGCTGGAGGACACGGTCACCAACCAGAGCGACATCTTCTCGATCGGCGTGGTGCTCTACGAGCTGCTCTGCGGCAAGCACCCGTTCGCCGGCGACAGCCTGCCGTCGATCATCCACCAGATCACCGAGCGCGCCCACGTCCCTCTGCTCGACGTGCGGGCCGACGTGCCCCGGGTCCTCGGCCACATCGTGGACCGCGCGCTGAAGAAGCGTCCCGCCGCGCGCTACAAGACCGGGCTCGACCTGGCGGCCGACCTCAGCCTCGTGTTCGACCACCTCAAGCTGTTCGAGGAGCAGATCCCGGGCCAGGAGCGCTATCGGCTGGTGAAGGACCTGCGGTTCTTCCGAGACTTCCCGGAGCCCGAGATCTGGGAGGTGATCAACGCCAGCTCGTGGCAGACGTTCGCCCCGGGCACCGAGATCATCGCCGAGGGGGAGCTCGACAACTGCTTCTACGTCATCGTCTCCGGCGAGGTCGTGGTGCGAAAGGGTCTGTACGAGGTCGACGTCCTGCGCCAGGGCGACTGTTTCGGCGAGATGGGGTTCATCGCCAATCGCGGCCGAACCGCGAGCATCGTCGCGCGCACCGAGGTCTCGGCACTGCGCGTTCGGGCCTCGCTGATCGAGCGTGCCTCGCTGCCCTGCCAGCTCCGCTTCCACAAGGTGTTCCTGAACACCCTGGTCGAGCGCCTCTCGCTGGCCACCGAGCGCATGGTCGGCGACGCCTGAGGGGTTTCAGCCGACCCCCAGCCAGTCCCGTCCCCGCCGATACCCGTATCGGCGCAAGACCGCCGCGACCTGGTCGCGGGCGCCGTGGCTCGCGACGTAGACCAGCACGAAGGGCCGGCTCCCGACCGGTCGATCGCGGAGCCAGGCCGGCGCGTGGACCGGCGCGCCACTGACCCGGTTGCCGACCTTGCGCGGGTCGATGTCGATCCAGGCGTCGACCGAGAATCCGTGTCCGAGCAGGACGTCGACCCGCTTGCGGGTACGTCGCCCGGCACCCCAGACGACGAGGTCGCGCCCGGCCCGTAGCCGTGGCTCGGCGGCGAGTGCACGGGCGCGGAGCCGGTCGAAGGCCTCCCGGCGATAGCGCGGGTCGCGCCGCGACAGGCTCCCCGGGTGCTGGCGCCAGTCGAGCACCAATGCGTCGAGCTTGCCCATTCGGTGGCCCGCCGCGGCGATTCGGAGCCAGAGATCGTAGTCCTCCGGGAAATCCCCGTCGCGGTAGCCACCCAGTCGTCGGACCACGTCGCGCCGCATGGTCACCGTGGGGTGGACGAACGGCGCCTCGACGTAGATCCCGTCGGCGATGTCGCGCCAGGTTCGGCAACCGTCCTGCCAGCGCAGGTACTCGCGCATCCCCGCGCCGATCGCATCGTCGGGAAAGGCGTGGACACGCCCGGCCACCAGCGCCAGATCGGGCTCGCGGCGAAGGCGGTCGACCTGGCGGCGGAGCCGCTCCGGGCGCATGCGGTCGTCGGCGTCCATTCGCGCCAGGAATGTGCCACGTGCGGCGTCCTCCGCCATCGACAGTGCCGCCACCAACCCCGCGCCACCGCTGGCGAGCACGCGCACCCGGCGATCACGCCGGGCCCATCCGGCGAGGCGGGCGGGGGAATCGTCGACGCTCCCGTCGTCCACCGCGACCACCTCCAGCGGCGGCCCGGCCTGGGCCAGCACCGACGTCATCACCGCGTCGATGGTCGCGGCGGCGTCGCGCAAGGGGAGCAGCACCGAGACCAGAGGGTCGGGGCGGGTGCGGGTCACCCCGAGGCCGCGGGCGGCGGACGCGGTGGCCCATCACCGCGAGCATCGACCCGGAAGAGCCGCGCCTGGCGCTCGGCGGTGGCGGCGGTCCGCCCGCGATAGCGGTGAGCCACGATGGCGCCGAGAACCCACAGGGTGCACAGGAACCCGACGAACGGCAGCATCACGCCGCGGACCGGGTCGCCACCGAAGATGTCGCTGCGCATGAACGCGTAGACGGCCCCGGCCGCCGCCGCGAGATGCGCGACCCAGCCGAGCACGGACCAGACGCTTCGCCGGCCAGCCGGTGGCGACGGACTCGGTGCCAGCGGCAGCGATGCCGGCGGCCGGGCCGGCGGTCGGCTGGGCCGCGCCACGGTGTGCAACGCCACCGCCGGGTCGCGCACCGCACGCGTGAGCTGGACGGTGCGCTGCCGCTCGACGAACCCCAACCCGCAGAGCATGCCGGCGCTCGCGATGTCGTCGAGGGGCACCCGGCAAGACACCACGGCGCAGCCGCGCTCGCGCGCCCACGCCTCGACGGCGTCGATCAGCCGTCGCGGCGCGCCCCGCTCACGGGCATCCGGCTCGACGAAGAACGCCTCGATCTCGGCCACCGCACCCTCGGCGCTCGACGCCGGGCGGATCACCACCTCGGCCAGCCCCACCGCCGCCGGGTCGCCGACCGGATGGCAGAGGAGGGCGGCGCGGGCGGACCGCGGCTCGCTCACCTTCCCGATCGCCACCCGGTGCTCACGTTCCGGGAGCGTCGGCCACAGGGCCTGGCGCAGGGCGAGCCATCGCGGGCGATCCGAGGGCTGGGCCGCCCGCACCTGCCACCGCCCGGGCTGCTCGCGGTGGTCGGAATCGCCCGCGGTGCTCACCGCCGTCGGTGCTCGGCCGCTCGCGGCCTCGACTCGGAATCGGACCCCGTCAGCACGCCTCGGTCACTCCTCGGGACGCTGCACCACGCAGGCGTACGACCCGGGCCCTGGCGGGCAGAGGTCGACCACGCGAACCGCTCCGCCCGGAATCCCGGGAGGCGGCAGGGCGCCGCCGGGCGGGCTCCCGAGGGTGCGAATCGGCGCCATGCGCGGGGTCGTGGACGGCGAGCCGACGGCGGTATCGGGTGCGGTGAGCGCCGGGGTCGGCGCCAATGCCGACACCGCCACGCTGCCCGCGGCGCCGGGCGCGCGCGTGATCGCGGCGAGGCCACCCATCGCCGCGACCGCGGCTTGCCAGGCACCATCGACCGGATTCTCCTCCGGAAGTGAGTCGACGCAGTCGCCCGATGGCTGGCCGATCGGTGGACAGAGCCGGGTCCGCTCCGCGATCGCCCGGCGGGCCAACGCCACCCGGCTCGGAATCGACGACGCGAGGAGCGCCGGTGGCGCGGCCGGGCTCGGCGGCGTCGCGGTCGGTGTCGCCGCGTCCTCACCGGCCGCCACCGCGAGCGGCGGCGTCTGCGCACCGGTCGCGGCCGCGGCAGGCTCGTCCGCGGTTACCGGCGCGGATGCCACCACCGACGAGGCCTCCGACGTCGCGGCCGAATCGCCAGGCACCGCGACCTCGCCCTCGGGGGCAGCGCCGGCCAGGACGACCGGCGCGGGGGCTGGCAGGTCGATGCCCCGCGCGGCGAGCATCGTCGGGGTCAGGATCTCGAATTCCGCCTCGTGCAGCAGCCGCCCCTCGAGTGACAGCCGGACCGTCCACCGACCGGGCAGCCGCCCGGCGCCGGTGCCGCGAATCGGCAGCGTGGCGAGCATCTCCATGTGACTTCCGAAACGCGTGCGCTGCGGTGCACGGAGGTAGGTGTTCCCGTTCGGCGCGATCCACTCGATGGTGTACGAGTAGTACGTGCCCACGAAGTTGTGGGCGAAGCGCACCGCCAGCGCGACCTGGTCCTCCTCGGTGCTGTAGACGCTGCGGGCCTCGCCGCGCACGCTGGCAAGCCACAGGTAGGTGGCATCGTCGGTGAGCGAGGCGCTGCTCACCTGCATCGCGTCCTTGCTGCACCCGGCGAGGCCAGCCGCGGACGCGAGCACCACCGTCAGCGCGAGCAGGCGCGCGAGCAAGGGAGTCTGGCGGGCAAGATGACCGCCACTCTCGCTGCAGACGACACGGCCAAAGCCGCCCGTCGACGGGGCGCCAGCCGGAGGCTCGAGTCCTTCACCGGCTCTCAGTCGAGGTCCCGCGCAACACGGAAGCCGACGGAGTCGAAATTACCCTGCGAGCGCATGCGACCGCGCTTGGCCGAGCGAATGGCCTTCGTGGTGCTGTCGAAGCCACCACCGCGCACCATCCGGAAGTTGCAGTCGCCGCCTTCCCACACCGTGGCCTCGTCCGGCGCTCCGCTGTAATCGCGGTGGTAGCAGTCGCGCACCCACTCCGCGACGTTGCCGGAGGTGTCGTGGAGGCCGAAGGGATTCGCCTCGAAGCGCCCGACAGTGGTCGGAATCCGCGGATTCAGTCCGGTCTCGCAGTCGAAGCAGTGCGCGCGGTTCTGCCCCGGGTCGAACCCCCACCAGTACGGTGTGGTGGTTCCGGCAGATGCCGCGTACTCCCACTCGGCCTCGCTCGGCAAGCGATAGCGCTTGCCGGTCTGCCGCGACAGCCACTGGGTGTAGGCGTAGGCGTCGTCCCAGGACACGAACGTCACCGGGTGCGCGCCGTCCAGCCCACCGGTGTCCGGCACGGCTCGGCCGGTGTCACGGGCGAAGCGCCCGTACTGGGCGATCGTCACCTCGTACTTGCCCATCGCGAACGGCGCGACGCGGACGGTCCGCTGCGGCCGCTCGTCGGCGTCGACCGAGAGCGGCCCGCTCCCCATCTCGAACTCGCCCGCTGGCAGCTCGACCATCACCGGCCCCTCGCCGCCGCCGCTCAACGCATCGGTGAACTCGCGGGCGGTGGGGGGCGCCGGCGGCGGCGTCTCGCTCACCGTGGGGGCTTGCACCGGCGTGGTCGGCGCGACCGGCGTGGTGGTCGGCTGGCCGGCGGTGGTGGTCGGCGGCGCGGGCTGCGTCGGCTCGGGGGCCGGGACCTGCGCCGGGGCCGGGGTCGGGGTCGGGGTCGGGGCGACCGGTGGAGATGCGGTGACACTGGGCGCCGGCGGCACCGGCTTCGCGGCACCGGGTCCGAGCAGGAAGTACCAGCCCCCCGCCCCGGCCAGCGCGAGCGCGACGGCGAGCCCGGCCACCAGCGGCGCCTTGCCGCGTGCCGCCGGGGCCGGCGGCGCCTCGGCCTCGGCCCGCTGCGCGATCGCGGCCCGCACCTCGGCCACGTCGAGCGGCTGGGTGTCGCCCATCGCACGGCGGCGCGGGTCGTCCGTCGACTCCGCCGCCGGCGGTGGCGCCGCGGCCGAGGTCGAGGTCGAGGCACGCTCGAGCACGTCGATCACCACCACGGTGGTGTTGTCCTGGCGCGGGCGCTTGGCCTCGTCGACCGCCTTGAGCAGCGCCTGAACGCATTCCTTCGGCGTCGGGGACCAGGTCGAGGTCTGGATGATCATCCCCGGGCTGAGGGTATCCAGGCCGTCGCTCGCGATGACCAGGCGGTCTTGCGGCAGGAGCTGGAAGCCGGATTCGGGGCAGTCGATCTCGGCGATATCGTCACCGGTCATCGCGCTCATCAGCATGTTGCGCGAGAGCCCGGCCTCGGCCTCGACCTCGATGCCCTGCTCCTTCATCCGGTCGAGGTAGCCACCGTAGCTGTGGTCCTCGTTCTTCTTGATCAGCTCCCGATCCCGGATCAGGTACAGATGGCTGTCACCGACGCTGACCCAGTGCACGCGCCCGCGCCCGAGCACCGCGGCGACCATGGTGCAGCCCATACCATCGAGCGCAGGGGTCTCACGAATCGACTCCGCCAGCCCGTGATTGGCTCGCAGCAAGCTGTCACGCAGGAGGTTCGGCGGGGTCTCCTCGCCGTAGCGACTGGTGAACGCCTTGTTGAAGGTCGACACGACCAGGTTGCTGGCGATGTTTCCCGCCGCGTGGCCGCCCATGCCGTCGGCGACCACCACCAGGCCGCTCGCCTTGGACTCGCCACTCTCCTCCCCGAAATACGTGACGAGGAAGGCGTCTTCCTGGTAGTCGCGGGCGCCGTCGATCTGGTCCCCGGCGATTTCGAAATACAGTTCCACGGATGATCCTGGTCGAGCGACGCCTCGGCGAGCCGAAAATCAGGGCGCCGAGCTAAACAGTGTAGGCCATGCCCGGGCCGCAACAACCCCGTGGTGCGCCGCGCCAGGCCTTTTCATCGGCCGCGACGGCACCCGGGTTTAGCGACCACGGGCAAGCCCGCCGGCCGCGGCACGGCCGGCGGCCCCGGAACGAGGATCAGAGCCGGACCTCGACACCGCGCTCGCGCATGCGGCGCTTGGCGTCGCGGACGGTGTGCTCGCCGAAGTGGAAGATGCTCGCCGCCAGCACCGCATCGGCCCCCCCGGTGGTCACCCCGTCGGCGAGGTCGTCCAGCCCGCCGACCCCGCCCGAGGCGATGACCGGTATCGAGACCGCGTCGACCACCGCGCGCGTGAGCTCCAGGTCGAAGCCGCTCCGCGTGCCGTCGCGGTCCATGCTGGTCAGCAGGATCTCGCCCGCGCCCAGCGCCTCGACCTCGCGCGCCCAGGCCACCGCGTCGATGCCGGTACCGTTGCGCCCACCGTGGGTGAAGACCTCGAATCCGCTGGCGGTGCCGGAACGCTTGGCGTCGATGGCGACCACGATGCACTGCGAGCCGAAGCGCTCCGCGGCGCGGCGCACCAGCTCCGGATCACGGACCGCGGCGGTGTTGATGGACACCTTGTCCGCGCCGGCGTTCAGCAGTCGGCGGACGTCGTCGATGCTGCGCACACCGCCACCGACGGTGAGCGGGATGAACACCCGCGCGGCCACCGCCTCGACCACGTGGACCATGGTGTCGCGGCTGTCCGAGGATGCGGTGATGTCCAGGAAGGTGATCTCGTCGGCGCCCTGCTCGTCGTAGCGGGCGGCGACCTCCACCGGGTCGCCGGCGTCGCGGATGTCCACGAATCGGACGCCCTTCACCACCCGACCGGCGTCGACGTCGAGACAGGGGATGACGCGCTTGGCGAGCGGCACGGCCGATTCAGCTCGCCGCAGCGTCCGCGGCGCGCTGGGCCTCGCCGAGGTCGAGGGTGCCCTCGTAGAGCGCGCGGCCGGTGACCACACCGAGGACACCCTCCTCTGCCACCTCGCCGAGGGCGCGGATGTCGTCCATGTCGCGCACCCCACCGGAGGCGATGACCGGCACCGAGATGGCGCGCGCGAGCCGCACCGTGGCCTCGACGTTCACGCCGGACATCATTCCGTCACGACCGATGTCGGTGTAGAGGAACGCCTCCACGCCGTCGTCCTGGAGACGCTGCGCGAGGTCGATCACGTCGTGCTGGGACAGCTTGGACCAGCCGTCGACCGCCACCCGCCCGTCACGGGCGTCGAGCGCCACGATGATCCGGCCGGGATACTCGACGCAGAGGTCGGCGATCATGTGCGGCGCGGTCACCGCCTTGCTGCCGACGATCACGTAGCTCACACCGGCATCGAGGTAGGCCTGCACGTCGTCGTCGTCGCGCACCCCACCACCGACCTGGATTGGCAGGTCGGGACAGGCCGCGACCATTCGGCCGATGACGTCGGCGTTGACCGGCTGCCCCTTCATCGCACCGTCGAGATCGACGATGTGCAAACGTCGCGCGCCTTCCTCGACCCAACGCCGAGCGGTCGCCACCGGGTCGTCCGAATAGACCGTCTCGTCGTCCATCCGGCCCTGACGAAGGCGCACGCAGCGCCCGCCCTTCAAGTCGATTGCTGGGATGATGAGCATGGCACTGGAGCGGCTCGGGACGAACCTGCCTTGACACGACGCGACGATGGTAGCACACGACTCGGCGCCCGCAGCCTCTTGCCGCGGGTCAGTGCGCCTCGTCCCAGTTGCCCCCGACACCCGCCTCCACCACCAGCGGCACGGCGAGGTCGGCGGCCGAGGCCATGAGATCGACCACGCGCTCGCGCACCGGATCGATCGCGTCCTCGGCGACCTCGAACACCAGCTCGTCGTGGACCTGCATCACCATCCTCGCGTCGACCGTGCCATCGCCGAGCCAGGCGTCGATGCGGATCATCGCGCGCTTGATGATGTCCGCCGCCGTCCCCTGCATCGGCGCGTTGATCGCGGTGCGCTCGGCGTACTGGCGCCGCTGCGCGTTGCGCGAGTTGATCTCGGGCACGTGCAGGCGACGCCCGAACACCGTCTCGACGTAACCCTGGTCACGCGCCCGCTCGCGCATCGCCTCCATGAAGTCCTTCACACCCGGGTAGCGGGAGAAATAGAGATCGACGTACCCCTGCGCCTCCTGCCTGCCGATCCCGAGCTGACGCCCGAGGCCGAACGCCGACATGCCGTAGATCAGCCCGAAGTTGATCGCCTTGGCGCGCCGGCGCTGCTCCGCATCGACGTCGGTCAACGCCACCCCGAACACCTCGGCCGCGGTCGCGCGATGGATGTCCTTGCCGGCGGCGAACGCCTTGAGCAGGCCCTGGTCGCCCGACAGATGCGCCATGATGCGCAGCTCGATCTGCGAGTAGTCGGCGGCGAGGATGCGGTACCCGGGCTCGGCCACGAACGCACGCCGGATGCGTCGACCCTCGGGCTTGCGCACCGGGATGTTCTGCAGGTTCGGCTCCGTCGACGACAGCCGTCCGGTCGACGCGACCGCCTGCTGGTAGCTGGTGTGGACACGACCGGTGGCGGGGTTGATGCGCCCGGGCAACGCGTCGGTGTAGGTCGACTTCAGCTTCGACATCTCCCGGTGCTCGAGGATGAGCCCGGGCAGCGGATAGTCGTGGGCCAGCTCCGACAACACCGACTCCGCGGTCGACGGCTGACCGGTGGGCGTCTTGGCGAGCACCGGTAGCCCGAGCTTGTCGAACAGGATCGCCTGAATCTGCTTCGGCGAGCCGAGGTTGAACGCCTCGCCGGCAGCGTCGTGTGCCTGCTTCTCGAGCTCGTCGATCCGCTCGGCGAGCTCTGCGCTCTGCTGTGCGAGCATGCGGGCGTCCACCCGCACCCCGGTGCGCTCCATCCGCGACAGCACCGGCACCAGCGGCATCTCGACCTCGACCAGCAGCCGCTCGAGCGAGGGCTCGGCGGCGAGCTTCGGCCACAGCGCGCGGTGCAGGCGCATGGTGACCTCGGCATCCTCGGCCGCGTACGGGCCGGCCTGCTCGAGCGCCACCTGGTCGAAGGTCACCTGCTTCGCGCCCTTGCCGGCCACGTCCTCGAAGTGGATGGTGCGATGGCCGAGATACTTCAGCGCCAGCGCGTCCATGTCATGGCGGGTCGCGGTGCTGTCGAGCACGTACGACTCCAGCATGGTGTCGAAGCGCACCCCGGCGAGCGCCACCCCGTGGCGGGCGAGGACGCTCATGTCGTACTTCAGGTTCTGCCCGACCTTGGCGCGCGTCTCGTCCTCGAGCAACGGCCGCAACGCCTCGAGCACCTCGTCGCGTGAGAGCTGCGCCGGCGCGTCCGGGTAGTCGTGGGCGACCGGCACGTACGCGGCCTCCCCCGGCGCGACGCAGAACGACACCCCGACCAGATCCGCCTGCATGTAGTCGAGGCTGGTGGTCTCGGTGTCGAAGGCGAACAGCTCGGCGTCGGCGAGCCGCGCGAGCCAGTGCTCGAGCCGCGCGCGCTCGAGCACCGTCTCGTAGGTGGCTGCGTCGGCGGCGCCCTGTGGGGCCTCGTCCGCGCCGGCGTCCTCGTCGGCCAGCAACTCGGAGAGCCAGGTCTTGAACTCGAGCTCGGCGTAGAGCTCGCGCAACCGCTCGCGGTCGGGGTCGCCGATCACGAGATCGTCCAGACCGACGTCGAGCTCGACGTCGGTGCGGATGGTCACCAGCTCGCGCGACAGCGGGAGCTGCTCGAGGCTGTCGCGGAGGTACTCGCCCACCTTGCCCTTGATCTCGTCGGCATGGGCGACGATCTCGTCGAGGCTGCCATGGGTCGCAAGCCACTTCGCGGCAGTCTTCGGCCCGACCTTCGGCACCCCCGGGACGTTGTCCACGGTGTCACCGATGAGGGCGAGATAGTCGACGATGCGCTCGGGCGGCACGCCGAACTTCGCCTCGACTCCGGCGGGGTCGAGCGAGGTGCCGTCCATGGTGTTCTCGAGCACCACGCGGTCGGTGACGAGCTGGGCCATGTCCTTGTCGCCGGTCGACATCAAGACGCGAAGACCGGCCTCGGCGCCCTGCCGCGCGAGGGTTCCGATGACGTCGTCGGCCTCGACCCCGGCCACCGAGAGGAGAGGCAGCCCGAGCGCCCGCACCAGCGCGTGGATGGTCGGGATCTGCGCCCTCAGCTCGTCCGGCATGGGCGCGCGCGTGGCCTTGTACTCGGCGTACATCTCGTCGCGGAACGTCTTGCCGGGGGCGTCGAACACCACCGCCACGCGGCACGGCCCGTGCTGCGCCAGCAGCCGTCGCAGCATGTTCGCGATGCCGTAGGTGGCGCCGGTCGGGTCGCCCTTGGAGTTGGTGAGCGACGGCATCGCGTGGAACGCGCGATAGAGGTACGAGGAACCGTCGACGAGGACGAGGGTGTCGGGCTGATCGGACATGGGCGGGCCTTGGGCGGTGCTATCGTATTCGGGCGACCGATGGGGTCGGTAGCGTACGGGAAGGAACGAGACGATGGCCAGCGCACCCGAGGAACCGACACGCCCGAGCCTGCGCCCACCCGACGAGGCCGCCCTGGTGCGCGAGTCCTGGAAGGTGTTCCAGATCATGGCCGAGTTCGTGGAGGGCTTCGAGCGGCTGTCGAGCATCCGCCCCTCGGTCAGCATCTTCGGCTCCGCCCGCACGCCACCGGACCACCCGTACTATCGCCTCGCCGAGACCATCGCCCGCCAGCTCTCCGATGCCGGTTTCGCGGTGGTGAGCGGGGGTGGGCCGGGAATCATGGAGGCCGCCAACAAGGGTGCGTTCGCCGGCAAGTCGGCGAGCGTCGGCCTCAACATCACCCTCCCGCACGAGCAACTGGCCAACGAGTACCAGGACGTCTCGCTCAACTTTCGGCACTTCTTCACCCGCAAGGTGATGTTCGTGAAGTACGCGTCCGCCTACGTCGTGCTTCCCGGCGGTTTCGGAACCCTCGACGAGCTGGCCGAGATCCTGACTCTGGTGCAGACCGGCAAGAGTCAGCGCATCCCGATCATCCTGGTGCACGCGCCGTTCTGGCGCGGGCTACTCGACTGGATCCGTGCGACCATGGTCGCCGAGCGCACCATCGCCCCCGAGGACCTGGACCTGATCCAGGTCGTGGACAGGCCCGAGGAGGTGGTCGATGCTATTTTCTCGCACTACGAATCCCGCGGATTCGAGCCTTCGGCGGCGGAGCGCGAGATGCTCATGTACCTTTGACGGCGCTGTGGCGAGGGAGCGGGCAGCCTGACCACGAGCCCAGGCCCTCAGCCCCACGCGACGGCCGGAACGCCCGTCCCGAGCCCTGCGACCAGCTCGAGTGGAGTCGACACCATGCGGATCCCAGCCACCCTCTCCGGCCTCGCCATGCTCGTCGCCGCGGGCGCCGCCGCCCAGTCGACGCCGGAGGGGCTGCAGCCCGTTCCCGAGCCGCCGCCACCGCCCGAGCGTGTGGAGAGCGGCGAGCCGCTCGAGCCCGACGTGCGCATCGTGCGCGAGGACGGCAAGACGGTGACCGAGTACCGGGTCAACGGCCGGCTCACCGCGATCAAGGTCGAGCCCGACGGCTTCCCCGCCTACTACCTGATCGACACCGATGGGGACGGCAAGCTCGAGACGCGCTCGGCGCACATCGATCGCAGCTTCATCGTGCCGCAGTGGGCGATCTTCAGCTGGTAGCCGACGGCGCGGCCGCTCACCCGGTCACGAGAGCAACAACAGCGTCCCCAACCCGAGGAAGGTGGTGAAGCCGACGACGTCGGTGACGGTGGTCAGGACCACGCCGCCGGCGAGCGCCGGATCCACCCCGAACCGGCGCATGGCGATGGGTAGCAGCGCACCGGAGAAGGCGGCCACCACCAGGTTGACCACCAGCGCGATCGCCACCACCACACCGATCACCGGATCGCCGAACCACCAGTGGGCGACCAGCCCGACCACCACGGCCCAGATGGCGCTGTTCAGGAGCCCGACCAGCACCTCCTTGTTGAGCAGCGGGCCGACGTTCCCCGATCCGATCTGACCCAGGGCCATCGCGCGAATGAACACCGTCAGGGTCTGACTGCCGGCGATGCCACCCATGCTCGCGACCACCGGCATCAGGACCGCGAGCGCCACCACCTTCTCGATCGTCGCCTCGAACAACCCGATCACCCACGACGCGAGTAGCGCGGTGGCGAGGTTCACGCCCAGCCACACCGTGCGCCGTCTCGAGGTGACCAGGACCGGGGCGAACATGTCGTCCTCCTCGTCGAGGCCGGCCATCGACATGATCGAGTGCTCGGCCTCACCGCGGATGACGTCGACCACGTCGTCGATGGTGATTCGACCGATGAGACGCCCGGCCTCGTCGACCACCGGGGCGGAGATGAGGTTGCGCTGCTCGAACAGCCTGGCGACCTCGTTGGCCTCGAGGTCGGCCGGAATCGCCGGGGTCTCGGTGCGCAGCAGCTCGTTCACCTCGGTCTCGGGGTCGGCGGTGATCACGTCCGCGAGGCGCATCTCGCCCTCGAATCGGTTCTCGCGATCGACGACGTAGAGACGGTTGGTCTTCTCGGGGATCTCGCCGCGCCGGCGCAAGTAGCGCTGCACCACCTCGATGGTCACGTCCTTGCGGATGGTGACCACGTCGACGTTCATCAGACCGCCGGCGGTGTCCTCGTCGTAGGCGAGGATGGACTCGATCCGGACGCGCTCCTGCGCGTCCATGGCGCGGAGCACCTCGTCGATGACGTCCTCGGGCAGGTCCTGCAGCAGGTCGGCCGCGTCGTCGTCGTCGACGGTGCTCGCGATGGCGGCCAGGGTTGCCGGCGCCATCCGCAGCATGCGCGGCGTGCGCACCGAGTCCTCGACCTCCGCCAGCACCTCGGAGTAGAGGTCGGGATCGATGAGCTCCCAGACGGTGTCGCGGTCGGCGACCGGGAGCGACTCGAGGAGGTCCGCGATCTCCGCCGGATGGAGGGCGGCGATGATCGTGCGCGCCTCGTCGAGCGCGCCCTCCTCGAGAGCGTCGATCAGCCGGTCCAGCAGGCTCGGCGCGTCGACTTGCTCGGCATCGGTCATGACGACACCTCGAGGGAGGGGGATGGTCGGGTGAGGTCGGTCGGAGCGGCGACCCGGCGTGAGCCTGGTCACCGGGCGGACGAGGGGGACATTGTAGTTTGCGCGGCGCCGCCGCGCACATCTCGGGCCGCCGTCAGGCCGCCATGCCGCGGTTCAACGCCTCCAGAACCGCGTCGCGAGTCTCCACTCGCCCGGCGCGGACCAGGCGGCGCGCGAGCCGGCGCGCCTCGTGAGTATCGCATTCGACGATTGCCTGCTTGACCTCCAGCAACGCCCCGGGATGGACGCTGAATTCCTGCAGGCCGAGCCCGAGCAGCAGGCGCGTGTAGCGGGCGTCGCCCGCCATCTCGCCGCACATCGCCACCGGGATCCCGGCCTTGCGACCGGCCTCGATGGTTCCGCTGACCAGCCGCAGCACCGCCGGGTGCAACGGGTCGTAGAGGTAGTTCACCTCGTCGTCGACGCGGTCGATGGCAATCGTGTACTGGATGAGGTCGTTGGTCCCGATCGACATGAAGTCCACGTGGCGCGCGAACAGGTCGGCGCAGATGGCGGCCGCCGGGACCTCGATCATCACCCCGATGGGCAGACTCGGGTCGAACGGCTGCCCGCGCGCGACGAGCTCTCCCCGGCAGCGCTCGATCATCTCGAGCGTCTGCATCAGCTCGGCGACCCCGGAGATCATCGGCAGCATCAGTCGCACCGGTCCACGCGCCGAGGCCCGCAGGATGGCCCGAAGCTGCGGCAGGAACAGGTTCTGCTCCTTCAGGCACAGGCGGATGGCGCGCAGACCCAGCGCCGGGTTCAGGGTCGCCGGTGCCGCGGCCTTGGCGCCGTCGAGCTGCTTGTCCGCGCCGATGTCGAGGGTGCGGATGGTGATCGGCGCGCCACGCAGCACGCTGATCATCTCGCAATAGGCCGCGTACTGCTCCTCCTCGTCCGGCGGTACCGCACGGTTCATGAACAGGTACTCGGTGCGATAGAGCCCGACCCCGGTCGCGCCCTCCTTGCGCGCGGTGAGCGCATCGGCCGGCAGCTCGACGTTGGCGTGCAGGTGCACCGCCTCGCCGTCACGGGTCACCGCCGGCGCGCGCCGGAGCCGACTGCGGGTCGAGCGGATGCGCGCGATCTCGAGCCGCCGCGCCCGGAAGTGGCGCAGCACCGCCGGCTTCGGCGACGCCATCACCACGCCCTGGCGCCCGTCGACCACCACCAGCTCGTCGTCTGCGAGCAGGCGAAAGCCGTCGTGCAGGCCGACCACCGCCGGGATGCGCAGGCTGCGGGCGAGGATCGCAGCGTGGGAGTTCGGACCACCGTACTGGGTCACGAACGCGACCACGCCCTGGTGCTGCATCAGCAGCGTGTCGGCGGGGGTCAGATCGTCGACCAGGACCACTCGCCCGGCGAGCCGCTTGGCGCGCGCCGACGCCTCGCCCTCGGTGCCGAGCAGGATGCGCTGGACGCGGTCGACGACATGGTCCACGTCGTCACGCCGCGAGCGCAGGTACGCGTCCTCCATCGCATCGAACACCGACACCAGCGCGTCGCGCTGCAGCTTGAGCGCCCACTCGGCGTTGCACCGCCGCTCGCGGATGATCCGCACCGGGGCGCTGGTGATGCTCGCGTCCTGGAGCATGAGGAGGTGGGTATCGATGAAGGCGGAGACGTCGGTGGCGTCACCGCTGG
Source organism: Ectothiorhodospiraceae bacterium (assembly GCA_024234875.1). GTDB lineage: Bacteria > Pseudomonadota > Gammaproteobacteria > HK1 > HK1 > JACKNM01. The sequence continues at coordinate 24,184 of JACKNM010000023.1, forward strand.
CCACCCGACGACCGAGTCGCTCGAGCTCGGTGCGGGCGCGGCGCACCGCGCGCCGAAACCGCCCGACCTCGTCGTTGACCTCCTCGGGCGCAATCGCGCGCTCCGCCACCTCGGCGCGACCGCGCTCGAGCAGACGGATGCGGCCGATCGCGATCCCCTTCGAGGCACCGATGCCGTTGAGCGCGAAGGTCATCCGTCCATCCTCTCCACGCCGCTCACTCGTCCTCGCCGAACCGGTCGGCGAGAAGTGCCTCGAGCGCGTCCAGCGCCGCATCCGCGTCGTCGCCCTCGGCCTCGACCTCGATCGCGGTGCCGCGCGCCGCACCGAGGGAGAGCACGCCGAAGATGCTCTTGCCGTCGGCCTCCTTGGACTCGCGCCGAACGCGCACCGTGGCGCCGAACCGGTTGGCGACGGTCACGAATTTCGAGGCCGCACGCGCGTGCATGCCGAGCTTGTTGACCACGGGCAGAGTGCGGCTGGGCATCGCCCCTATCCCCTCGCGACCGCGCCGCATACCGCGCGCGCGAGCGCCTCGTCGCCGGCGCCGTCGGCGACCACCGGCCGACGGCGCGGCGCAAGCGGCGCGAGCGCCGCGCCGACCCGCTCGCTCACCACCACGTAGCACACCGCGGCCGCCCATTCGGGCGCGTCCGCGCCGAGCTGCCGCGCGAAGTTCTCGGCCGCCTCGGCGCTGGTGATGACCACCACGTCGAGCGCGCGCTCGCGAATGCGCTCGCGCAACCGCGCCCCGACCGGCGGCGGGGGCACGCGCCGGTAGACCCTCGCGACCGTGACCTCGGCGCCACGAGCGCGAAGCCCGTCCTCCAGATCGGGCAGGCCACCCTGGCCCTTCACCACCAGGATCCGCCTCCCGGCCACCATGGCGCTCGCGAGCGCCGGGTGGGCGAGCAGCGCCCGCGCGCTCGCACCGCGCGTCGGCACCACCGTCACCACCAGACCGTGCGCCTCGAGCGCCCGGCGAGTGCCCTCACCCACCGCCGCGATCGCCCGCCCGGCCAGCGCCGCGCCGGTGCCGGCCGCCGCGAGGCCGTGCTCCACCGCGCTCGGACTGACGAAGGCGACGAGCGCGTAGCGGGCCATGTCGGCCAGGGCGGCCCTCGCGTCGGCATCGGCGCACGGCTCGATGGCCAACATCGGTGCCCACTCGACATGCGCGCCGGCGGCACGCAGCCGTTCCACCAGACCCTCGCCGCGTCCCGCCGGGCGGGTCACCAGCACGCCGACACCCGCGAGCGGCGCCGCGCGCCGGGACGGCAGCGCCTCAGCTGGCGGCATAGACCGCTTCCAGGATTGCGCCGGCACCCTGCGCGAGGAGCGACTCGGCGACCTCGTTCCCCAGTGCCTCGGGGGCGATCCGCGGACCGGAGGCGGCCGCACGCAACACCGTCGCGCCGTCGAGGCTCGCCACCAGCCCGCGCAGGCGCAGGGTGTCGCCGTCGAGCTCCGCGTGACCGGCGATCGGCACCTGGCAGCCGCCGGCCAGACGGCGATTCATCGCCCGTTCCGCGGCCACCCGACAGGCGGTCTCGGAGTCGGCGAGCGGTGCGATGCACGCCGCCACCGCCGCGTCGTCGACCCGGCATTCGATCCCGAGCGCTCCCTGGCCCACCGCTGGCAGCATGATGTCGGTGGGGAATGCATACGCGATGCGCGCCGCGAGCCCCAGCCGCTCGAGACCCGAGCAGGCGAGGACGATGGCCTCGAAGTCGCCGGCGTCGAGCTTGCCGAGCCGGGTGCCGACACCACCACGCAGATCCACCAGCTCGAGATCGGGACGAGCCGCCGCGAGCTGGCACTTGCGGCGCAGGCTGGAGGTGCCGACCCGCGCGCCCGGCGGCAGCGCGTCGAGGCTCCGGTGGCGTGCGCTGACCAGCGCGTCGCGGGGATCGGCACGGTCGAGCACGATCGGCAGGTGCAGTCCCTCCGGCAGGTCGACCGGCACGTCCTTCATCGAGTGCACCGCGATGTCCGCGCGGCCATCGAGCATCGCCGCCTCCAACTCCTTCACGAACAACCCCTTGCCGCCGACCTTGGCGAGCGGGGCGTCGAGGAGCTTGTCGCCCTCGGTGCGCATCGGCACGAGGTCGACGGCGAGCCCGGGCCAGCGCGCGCGCAGCAGCGACGCCACGTGCTCGGCCTGCCACAGGGCGAGCGGACTGGCGCGGGTCGCGATACGCACACGGGTGGTCGGGGCGGGCATCGGGCTTCCTCTACTGTCGCGCATGGGTGCCGCGGGCGACGCGGCCCGAGCCCGGCAATGCTACGGAGCGACACCGGTCGGGTGCAAACGGCCAGGGCTTGCGGTAACGTCGGCCCCTTGTTCGTACGCACACGGGAAGGCAGCCGGATGACCGTCAAGCTCGGGGTGGTGATGGACCCGATCGGCTCCATCAACGTCAAGAAGGACAGCACCCTGGCGATGCTCCTCGCCGCCCAGGCGCGCGGCCACGAGCTCCACTACATGGAGATGGCGGACCTCTACCTGCGCGACGGCGTGGCCCACGGGCGCCGCCGGCGGCTGGTGGTGAAGGACGATCCTCAGTCCTGGTTCACGCTGAGCGCCGAGCCGGTGGACGCGCCGCTGGCGAGCCTCGACGTGATCCTGATGCGCAAGGATCCACCCTTCGACACCGAGTACATCTACGCGACCTACATGCTCGAGCGCGCGGAGGAGGACGGCGCCCTGGTGGTGAACCGGCCGAGGAGCCTGCGCGACGCCAACGAGAAGATGTTCACCGCGTGGTTCCCCCAGTGCTGCGCGCCGACCCTCGTCGCGCGCGACCGCGGCCGGATCAAGGCCTTCCTCGAGGAGCACGGCGACATCGTGGTCAAGCCGCTCGAGGGGATGGGCGGCAGCTCGGTGTTCCGGGTCACCAGCGGGCACCCCAACGTCAACGTGATCCTGGAGACCCTGACCAACCACGGCCGTCGCTACGCGATGGCGCAGCGCTACCTGCCCCAGATCGTGCACGGCGACAAGCGTGTGCTGGTGGTGGACGGCGAGCCGATCCCCTACTGCCTGGCGCGCGTGCCAGCCGGTGACGACGCGCGGGGGAACCTCGCCGCCGGCGCCAAGGGCGTGGCGCAGCCGCTGTCGGAGCGCGATCGCTGGATCGCCGAGCAGGTCGGTCCGTCGTTGCGCGAGCGTGGCCTGATCTTCGTCGGCCTCGACGTCATCGGTGACCACCTCACCGAGATCAACGTCACCAGCCCGACCTGCATCCGCGAGATCGAGGCGGCATTCCCGATCGACATCGGCGGCGCTCTGATGGACGCTATCCAGCGTCGGCTCGACGCCCGGGAATGAGACAAAAGGACTTTCTCAAACAGGTCGTTAGGGTATACTCCGCAGGTATTTTCTAAAGAGATCCGAGCGCGCCGGTGCATGCACTTGCCCCACCGATGCCCGCGTCGCCCGCCGACCGGCTGACCGTCGCGCTGTTCCTGGCGATGGTCCTGCACGCCCTCGTCATCCTCGGTGTGAGCTTCAGTCCGCGCGATGCTGCACGCACGCGCACCTCCGCACTCGACGTGATCCTGGTCCAGCGTGCGGCCGAGCGCGAGCCGGAGGACGCGCGCTACCTGGCTCAGGCCAACCAGGACGGCGGCGGGGAGGCGGACGAGCCGTCCCGCCCCGCGACCCCACTGCCGGCCCCATTCGTCGGCGAGCAACCGGAGATCGCGAGCGCGGCGCCACCGGTGACCCCGAGCGAGCCGCTCGACGTCCCTCCGCCACCCACGCCGGCCGCCAAGGCGGCCGCCCCGGAGCCGACCCCACCGAGCGCGACGCGGCCGGTGATCGCGCAGGCGGTGCGGCCGAGCCCGCATCGGGTGGCGCGCCCGGACCCGCCGCGTGAGCTCCGCCAGACCCCGAGCCAGCGCGCCAAGCCGGCGACGGTGGTGGCGAAGGCGAGGCCGCCCGCACCGGCACCGGCCACGCCGCCCCAGCCGGCGCAGACCCTCGACGCCGCCACGTTGGTGAGCCGCAGCCTCGCGATGGCGAGTCTCTCGGCCGAGCTCGACCAGCGCCTCAAGGCCTACGCCGAGCGACCGCGGCGCAAGTGGATCACCGCGCGCACGCGCCAGCACAAGTACGCCGCCTACATGGACGCATGGCGGCAGAAGGTCGAGCGCATCGGGAACCTGAACTACCCGGACGACGCCCGCCGCGATCGCCTGTCCGGGTCGCTACTGCTCGACGTCGCGCTCAACGCCGACGGCTCGATCAACCAGATCACGCTGCGCCGCTCCTCCGGCGAGCGGGTGCTCGACGATGCGGCCGAGCGCATCGTGCGCCTCGCCGCGCCGTTCGCCGAGTTCCCCAAGGCCATCGCCGAGGAGGTCGACATCCTCCACATCGAGCGCACCTGGCAGTTCCTGTCGACCAATCGCTTCGCGAGCCGCTGACCGGTCACCGCCGGTCGGGCGACGTGCCTTGCGCTTGTGCGCTCCGGGAGCCGGTCGGATAATTTCGCGCATGAACCTGGTCAACCACTTCCTGATCGCGATGCCGTCGCTGGCCGACCCGAACTTCCGGCGCACCGTGACGTTCGTGTGCGCGCACGGCGAGGACGGTGCGATGGGGATCGTCATCAACCGTCCGCTCGACATCGACCTCGGCGAGGTGTTCGACCAGATGTCGATTACCGGAGGCTCCGACGAGGTCCGCGCACGCCCGGTGCTGCAGGGCGGTCCGGTCCAGCGCGAGCGCGGCTTCGTCCTCCACGAGCCGCTCGGTGCCTGGGAGTCGGTGCTGCCGGTGACCCCGGAGGTCGGCGTCGCCACCTCGCGCGACATCCTGGCGGCAATCGCCGCCGGCGAGGGGCCGCGTAGTGCTCTGGTGGCGCTCGGCTATGCGGGCTGGGGCGCCGGCCAGCTCGAGCGCGAGATGGTGGAGAACGCCTGGCTCAGCGGGCCGGCCGACCGTGAGCTCATCTTCGAGGTGCCGTTCGAGGCGCGTTGGGAGTCGGCCGTCCGCCGGCTCGGCATCGACCTCGACAAGCTCTCGGCGCAGGCCGGGCACGCGTGACCGGGGGCGTGACGCCCCCGCTCCCGCACCCGTTCACCGCACTCGCCTTCGACTACGGCCTGCGCCGCCTGGGCATTGCGGTCGGTCAGTCTCTGACCGGCACGGCGAGCCCGGTCACCGTGCTGCGCATGCGCGACGGGGCACCGGACTGGCCCGCGATCGCCGCACTGCTCGCGACCTGGGAGCCCGACGTGCTGGTCGTCGGACTCCCGCTCAACATGGACGGGAGCGAGCAGCCGCTCACCGCACGAGCGCGCGGATTCGCGCGGCGCCTGCGCGGCCGGTTCGGCCTCCCGGTGCACGAATGGGACGAGCGACTCACCAGCCGCGAGGCGCGTGAGCGGCTCGACGCTGCCGGGCGGACCCGAGCCGCGGACGACGCGGTGGCGGCGGAGGTGATCCTCGAGAGCTGGCTCGGCGCCCACCGTCCGGCCGCCGGGAGCTGACGGCAGCGGCGGATCGCGAGACGCCGGCGCCGGGCTGGCAACCGCCACGTGGCCGCCGCTGGCCGGTTGTGTATCATCGGCCTTGCCGCGCCGACTTGCGGGCGCGAGGAGTCCGAGCCCCGTGACCGCTCCCCACCGCGGAACCATCTTCCTCGAGCAGGCCAGGGTGTCGAGCAACGAGGCGATGCCGGGCGCGCAGCACGTGATGCGGCTGCACGCGCCACGCCTCGCCGCGGCCGCGCGCGCCGGCAGCTTCGTGCACCTGCGCTGCCACCCACTGCTCGACATGCGACGGCCGATGTCGGTGATGCGAGTGGACCCCGAGGCCGGCTGGGTCGAGGTGCTGTACAAGGCGATCGGCCATGGCACGCGACTCCTCGCCGAGCGCCGCCCCGGTGACGAGGTGAGCGTGCTCGGCCCCATCGGACGCCCGTTCGAGCCGATGGCGAGCCACCCCCGAGCCCTGCTCCTCGGCGGCGGTGTGGGCATTCCGCCGATGGTCTTCCTGGCCGAGACACTGCGCGCCCGGGGCGGCTTCTCGCCGCTGGTGCTGATGGGCTCGGAGGTGCCGTTCCCGTTCCGCGCTCGCCCGTCGACCATCATCGTGCCGGGCATGCCCGATGGCGCCATCGCGGCGATGCCGCTGATGGAGGACTGGGGGATCCCGAGCCGTCTGGCGAGCGCTCAGGGCTACCCCGGCTGCCACGACGGTTTCGTGACCGACCTCGCGCGGGTGTGGCTGGAGCGGCTGGCGCCCGAGCAGCGCGCCGAGGTCGCGGTCTACGCCTGCGGCCCGACGCCGATGCTCGCCGCCACCGCGGCGCTCGCGCGAGACCTCGGCCTGCCGTGCCAGGTCAGCCTCGAGGAGTACATGGCCTGCGCGGTCGGCGGCTGCGCGGGATGCGTCGTGCGGATTCGAACCGACCAGGGCCCGGCGATGAAGCGGGTGTGCGTCGATGGCCCGGTGTTCGACGCGGCATCGGTGGTGTGGTCGTGAGCGAGCTGGCGACGCGCGCCGCGCACGCGAGCTGAGGAAGCGCCAGTGGCCGAGATCGTCGACCTGCGACTCGGGCGGTCCGTGGACGCGGGCGCGATCGCCCGCATGTCGCGCGACCTGGTGGAGTACGGCCTGCCGTGGCGTTGGACCGCCGGCCGGGTGGCGAGCCACATCCGTCGTGACGACTCGGTGGTGCTCGTGGCCAGCCGCCCGTCACGCCTCGTCGGCTTCGCGATCATGGACTTCGGCGGCGAGCACGCACACCTGTCGTTGCTCGCGGTCCACCCCGCCTTTCGGCGCGCGGGTCTGGGTCGACGCCTGCTGTCGTGGCTCGAGATCAGCGCCCGCGAGGCGGGCCTCGGTGTCGTATTCGCCGAGGTGCGTGAGCGCAACGCCGACGCACGTGCGTTCTACGCGCGACTCGGGTATCGCGAGCTCCACCGCCTGCGCCACTACTACGGGCCCGAGGAGTCGGCGCTGCGCCTCGGACGCGACCTCTGGGAGGCGCGCCACACGCCGTCGCCGGAGTCGCGCCAGCCATGACCGACACGCTCGCCCGAGCCGCCGCCGAGCGGCCGCTCGACGGCATCAAGGTGCTGGAGCTCGGCCAGCTCATCGCCGGACCGTTCGCCGGGTCCATGCTCGCCTATTTCGGGGCCGACGTGATCAAGATCGAGCCTCCCGGCGACGGCGACCCGCTGCGCAAGTGGCGCGTGATGAAGGGCGACACCTCGTTGTGGTGGCGCAGCATGGGGCGCAACAAGCGCTGCATCACGCTCGATCTGCGCCGCGACGAGGGGCGCGCGATCGCCCGCCGCCTGATGGACCAGGTCGACGTGGTGATCGAGAACTTCCGCCCGGGCACGCTCGAGAAGTGGGGCATGCACCCGGACCGCCTGCGCGAGACCAACCCGGGACTCGTGCTCGCGCGGATCTCCGGCTACGGCCAGACCGGACCCTACGCCTCGCGGCCGGGGTTCGCCTCGGTGTGCGAGGGCATCGGCGGTTTCCGGCACATCAACGGCTTCCCCGGCGAGGCACCGGTGCGCCCGAACCTGAGCATGGGCGACACCCTCGCTGCGTTGCACGCGGTGATCGGAATCCTGCTCGCACTGGTGCGCCGGGGGCGGGTCGGGCGCGACGGCGGGCAGGTGGTCGACGTCGCCATCTACGAGGCGGTGTTCAACATGCTGGAGTCGGTGGTGCCGGAGTTCGATGGCGCCGGCGTGGTGCGCGCGCCGTCGGGCTCCACGCTCACCGGCATCGTGCCCACCAACACCTACCGCTGCGCCGACGGCAAGTTCGTGATCATCGGCGGCAACAACGACTCGATCTTCCGCCGACTGATGAACGCCATCGGCCGCGCCGACATGGCCGAGGACCCGCGGCTCGGCGACAACCCGGGGCGCGTCGCCCATCAGGCCGAGGTCGACGGCGCGATCGCCGAATGGACCGGTGGCCAGGCATCGGACCACGTGCTCGCGGTGCTGGAGGAGGCGGCGGTCCCGGCCGGCCCCATCTACGATGTCGCCGACATGATGTCCGACCCGCACTTTCAGGCCCGCGGCCTGTTCGAGCGGGTCGAGGTCGACGGCGAGCCACTCGCCATCCCGGCCTTCGTGCCGGCGCTGGCCACGACGCCTGGTCGAACGGACTGGCCAGGCCCCGCGCTCGGCAGCCATACCGACGAGGTCCTCGGCGGCGTGCTCGGCCTCTCGGGCGCGGAGATCGCCGAGTTGCGTGATCGCGGGGTCGTCTGAGCTCGCCGCGCCGGGCCCGCCACCCACAGGAGTAGAGGTGCCGGACACGCCCCCGCCGCGTGTCGGGAGACACCGAGGCAAGGAGCCCCTGGATGAACGCAGACGAGCCGACTGGCGCCGCCGCTCCACCGAATCCCGCCGACGGGCCGACGGTCGCGACGCCCCCGTCCGGCGTGAGCGTGCCGGCTCGCGAGGTCCCGGTCGTGTTCACCGGCTCGGGGGGTGAGTACTTCCGGGTCTGGATCGTCAACATCGCACTCAGCCTGCTCACCCTCGGCATCTACTCGGCCTGGGCCAAGGTCCGCAACCGGCGCTACTTCTACGGCCACACCACCGTCGAGGGGATCGCCTTCGACTACACCGCCGATCCGATCGCCATCTTGAAGGGGCGGGTCATCGTGGTCGGCGCGCTGTTGACCTACAGCCTCACCGCGTCGGTGTGGCCGGACGTGGAGCCGGTCATGTTCGTCCTCGCGCTGCCGCTGGTGCCCTGGGTGGTGAATCGGGCGATGGCGTTCAACGCCCGCTACAGCGCGCACCGAGGGCTGCGATTCGGGTTCGACGGCAGTTACTGGCCAGCATTTCGCGCCCTCATCGGGTGGCCGGCGCTCGGCATCGCGACCTTCGGGCTGCTCTACCCGCTCGCGGTCCAGCGCCGCCGTCGATACCTCATGGGGCAGCACCGGTTCGGGTCCTCGCAAGCGCGGTGCGAGCCGACGGTCGGACCCTTCTACCGCGCCTACGCCGGCGCGAGCCTGATCGCGGTGTCGGGCCTCGCCTTGATCGTCGTCGCCAGCGGAGGATTGGACCCGTTCGAGCGGCCGCAAGACGCGTTCGCGTGCTCGCTGGCACCGGTGTCCTCAATGGTCTTCTACACCCTGGCCGGCACCGCGGCGACCCTGCTCACCTTCATCACGGTGACCACCTACCTCCAGACCCGCATCGGCAACCATGTCTGGAGCCGGACCGCACTCGACGGCCACCGCTTCGTGCTGGCGATGCAGTACCGCCGCATGTTGGCGATTCAGCTCACCAACGCCTTGCTGATCATCGCGACTCTCGGCCTCGCCATTCCGTGGGCCAAGGTCCGCACGACGCGCTACCGCGTGCAGAGCATGCACCTCGTCGTCGCCGGCTCGCTGGCCACCTTCACCGCCGGGCCGCGCGCCCGCGAATCGGCGCTCGGCCAGGAGCTCGGCGACGCCATCGACCTGGATCTCGGGCTGTGATCTCGCTCACCGCGCGGTATTTCGATGGTCGCACCTCGGCCTCCCACCAGGTCACCGCGAGCCTCCACGACGACGGCACGCTGCGCCTGGTCGGCGCCGGCATCGACCGTCGCGGACCGCTCACCGCGGTGCGCATCGCCGACCGTCTCGGCAACGTCCCGCGGGCGCTGTGGCTCCCCGACGGCGCGAAGCTCGAGACGCCGGACAACGACGCGGTCGACGCGATGGTCGCCACCCTTCCGCCCGGCCGGCGCGCTCTCGGCCTCGTTCACCGCCTGGAGCGACAGTGGAGGTTCGCGCTCGGCGCGCTGGCGGTCACCGCCGTCCTCGCCTTTCTCGGCGTCGAGTACGTGCTGCCCGCGGCGGCCGAGCGAGTGGCGATGCTGGCGCCGGTCGAGCTCGAGCATGCGCTCGGGGAGGAGACGCTGGAGGCACTCGACGGCACGCTCTTCGCCCCGAGCGAGCTGCCCCCCGAGACCGCCGGCAGCGTCATCGTGCGGTTCGAGCACCTGCGCCGCGCGGTCGGTTTCGACGCGGCCCTACGCCTCGAGCTACGCAGCGCCCCCGCAATCGGGGCCAACGCGTTCGCGCTCCCCGGTGGCATCCTGGTGGTCACCGACGAGCTCGTGACGTTGCTCGAGGACGACTACGACGCGCTGGCCGCGGTCCTCGCCCACGAGGTCGGGCACGTGCTGGAACGGCACTCGCTGCGCGCCGCGCTGCAGAGCTCTGCCACCGCCTTGTTGATCGCGAGCGTGCTCGGTGACGTGACGTCGCTGTCCGGGCTGGCGGCAACACTGCCGACGGTGCTGGTCGACGCGCGGTACTCGCGTCGCTTCGAGGCCGACGCCGACCGCGAGGCGATCCGGATCCTGCTGCGGATGGGCGTCTCGCCGGCGGCGCTCGCCACCGCGTTGGAGGCGATCGAGCGCAGCCACGGCGGCGCCGGGGAGGTTCCCGGGTATCTGTCCTCCCACCCGCCGACCGCGGACCGCCTCGAGCGCGCGCGCGCAGCCGCGGTGACCGGACGCGTTCCGGGCAAGGACTGAGAGCCGGAGCAGGAGATGGCGCGCCGCCGGTGCGGCGCCGAGGTCAACCGAAGTTGACCCGCGCCTCGAGATTGGTGCGCGAGTCCGCGTTGCGCAGCGCTTCCTCGAGGGTGATTCGCCCGTCTCGATAGAGCCCGAACAGCGCATCGTCGAAGGTCTGCATCCCGCGCTGCCCGCTCTCCTGCATCGCCTCCTTCACCGACTCGAGATCCCCCTTGAGAATCAGCTCCGCGATGTGCGGGGTCACCATCATGATCTCGATCGCCGCCACCCGCTTGCCGTCCACGCCGGGCACCAGGCGCTGGGAGATGATTCCGCGCAGGTTCAGGGAGAGATCCATGAAGAGCTGCTTGTGCAGCTCTTGAGGGAACAGGTTGATCACGCGCTCCAGCGCCTGGTTGGCATTGTTCGCGTGCAGGGTGGCGAGGGCGAGGTGACCGGTATTCGACAGCTCCAGCGCCGCTTCCATCGTCTCGCGGTCGCGGATCTCGCCGATGAGAATCACGTCCGGCGCCTCACGCAAGCTGGACTTGAGCGCGTTGCGGTAGGAGAGGGTATCGACCCCGATCTCGCGCTGATTGACGATCGACTTGCGGTTGGGATGGGAGAACTCGACCGGATCCTCGATGGTCAGGATGTGACCCGCCTGCAGCTCGTTGCGGTTGTTGATCATCGCGGCGAGGGTGGTCGACTTGCCCGAGCCGGTCGCCCCGACCATCAGGATCAACCCGCGCTTCTGCATCACCATCTCGCCGAGGATCTCCGGCAAGCCGAGCTCCTCGATGGTCGGAATCTCCGACGGAATGAGCCGCAGCACCATCGCGACCTTGCCACGCTGGCGAAAGACGTTGACGCGGAAGCGCGCGCTCTCGTCCGGTAGTGCGATGGCGAAGTCGACCTCGAGGTTCTTCTCGAAGGTGCTCTTGTGGTAGTCGTTCATCACACCGTACGCGGCGGCCCGCGTCAGGTCCGGAGTGAGCTCGGTCTTGCCGACGGAGACGATCTGTCCCTCGATCTTGATCTTGACCGGTGACTTCGCGGTGAAGAAGAGGTCGGAGGCATTCTTCTCGACCATCAGCTTCAGATAGGGCGAAATGTCCATGCGCGGCTCTCGTCTGGGAGCATCGTGCGAAAACGAGGCGCGGCCTCAGCCGCGCCGACATCGGAGGAGTCGGTGATCCGTCGCGTCAGCGACGCAGGTGGCCGGCCTCCTGCTCCGTCTCCTCGATCTGGAGATGGTCGAGCCCGGCGAGCGCATCGCGCCCCTTCGACGCCTTGCCCTCGAGCTTGATACGCAGACGAAGCTCGTTCTGAGAGTCGGCGAAGCGCATCGCATCCTCGAACGAGATGAGGTCACTCTCGTAGAGGTCGAACAACGCCTGATCGAAGGTCTGCATCCCGAGCTCGCGGGACTTCTGCATGATCGGCTTCACGCTGTCGAGCTCGCCCTTGAGGATCAGATCCTTGATCAATGGCGAGTTGAGCATGATCTCGATCGCTGCCACGCGGCCCTTGCCGTCGCGCTTCTTGATCAGCCGCTGCGAGATGATCGAGCGCACGTTGGCCGAGAGATCCATCAGAAGCTGAGGCCGGCGCTCCTCCGGGAAGAAGTTGATGATCCGGTCGAGCGCCTGATTGGCGTTGTTCGCGTGCAGGGTGGCCAGTGCGAGATGGCCAGTCTCGGCGAACTGGATGCCGAACTCCATCGTCGCGCGGTCACGGATCTCGCCGAGGAGGATGACGTCCGGCGCCTGGCGCAGCGAGTTCTTGAGCGCGATGCCCCAGCTGTCGGTGTCGACCCCGATCTCGCGCTGCATCACCACGCAGTTCTTGTGCGGGTGGACGTACTCGATCGGATCCTCGAGGGTGATGATGTGGCCGTAGCTGTTTCGGTTGCGGTAGTCGATCATCGCGGCGAGCGATGTCGACTTGCCCGATCCGGTGCCGCCCACCACCATGACCAGGCCATTCTTGGTCATGATGACGTCCTTGAGAACCTCCGGCAGGCCGAGCTTGTCGATGTCCGGCACCTCGGTCGTGATCGTGCGCAGCACCAGACCCGGGTGCCCCTGCTGGATGTAGGCGTTGCAGCGATAGCGACCGATGCCGGGCGGGGAGACCGCGAAGTTGCACTCCTTGGTCGCCTCGAACTCCTTGAGCTGGCGGTCGTTCATGATCGAGTAGGTGAGCGCCTTGGCGTTCTCGGGCGTCAACGCCTGGCGTGACACCGGCGTGACCTTGCCGTCGACCTTCAACGCCGGAGGAAAGCCGACGGTGACGAAGAGGTCCGACGCATTCTTCTGACGCATCAGCTTCAGAAGATCGAGCATGAACTTGATTGCTTGCTCGCGTTCCATGGCTCCTGCTCCCGGTATGCGCTCGGATCGGCTCCGACGTCGGCTACTGGATCATTTCCCTGTTCTGCGCCTTGGCGATGGCCGCCTGGCGCGACACCACGCCCTCGCGGACCAGACGCTGCAGATCCTGGTCGAGGGTCTTCATTCCGTACTGCTGACCGGTCTGGATGGCGGAGTACATCTGGGCGATCTTGTTCTCGCGGATCAGGTTTCGAATCGCCGGGGTCCCGATCATGATCTCGTGCGCGGCGACGCGGCCACCACCGTTCTTCTTGAGCAGGGTCTGCGAGATCACCGCGCGCAGCGACTCCGAGAGCATCGCCCGCACCATGTCCTTCTCCGCCGCCGGGAAGACGTCGACGATGCGGTCGATCGTCTTCGCCGCCGAGCTCGTGTGCAGGGTGCCGAAGACCAGGTGGCCGGTCTCGGCCGCGGTCAGCGCGAGCCGGATGGTCTCGAGGTCACGCATCTCACCGACCAGGATGGTGTCCGGGTCCTCGCGCAAGGCCGAGCGCAGCGCCTCGTTGAAGCCGAGGGTGTCGCGATGCACCTCGCGCTGGTTGACGAGGCACTTCTTGCTCTCGTGGACGAACTCGATCGGGTCCTCGATGGTGAGGATGTGGCCATACTCCGAGTTGTTCTTGTGGTCCATCATCGCCGCCAGGGTCGTCGACTTCCCGGAGCCGGTCGGCCCGGTGACCAGCACCACACCACGCGGCGTCTCGGAGATCTCCTTGAAGATGGCCGGCGCCTTGAGATCCTCCAGGGTCAGGATCTTCGACGGGATGGTCCGGAACACCGCGCCCGCGCCACGGTGCTGGTTGAACGCGTTGACGCGAAACCGGGCGAGGCCGGGGATCTCGAACGAGAAGTCGGTCTCCAGGAACTCCTCGTAATCCTTGCGCTGCTTGTCGTTCATGATGTCGTACACCAGCTCGTGCACGGTCTTGTGCTCGAGCGGGGGCACGTTGATCCGGCGCACGTCCCCGTCCACCCGGATCATCGGCGGCAGCCCGGCGGAGAGGTGCAGGTCCGACGCACCGTTCTTCACTCCGAAAGCGAGCAGTTCACCGATGTCCATGCTTGGCTGACCTCCCAGGGTTGGACGACGGACGAAGACGGTCGGCGTGGAGCGCTCCACCCGCGGCGAGCAGCCGGCGAGCCAGGCGAGAGCGCGGGCGAGACGATCGCGGGCCCGGGAGAGTATAGTCCACCGCTTCTGGGCCACCAAAGAAGGCTGCGGGCCGAGACGTGAGCACCGTCGCAGAATCTCTCCGACGCCTCCTGGCGGAGATCGCCGAGCTGGAGGCGCGCCACGGCCGCGAGCCGGGCAGCGTGCGCCTGCTCGCGGTCAGCAAGACCAAGCCGGCCGAGCTGGTTCGCGAGGCCGCCGCCGCGGGGCAGCGCGCATTCGGGGAGAACTTCCTCCAAGAGGCGCAGGAGAAGATCCACACACTCGGCGACCTCGATCTCGAATGGCACTTTATCGGCCCGATCCAGTCGAACAAGACCCGCGGCATCGCCACCGACTTCCAGTGGGTGCACAGCGTCGACCGCCTGAAGGTCGCGCAGCGTCTCAGCGCGCAGCGCCCGGCGGAGCTGCCCCCGCTCGACATCTGCGTGCAGGTGAACGTGAGCGGTGAGGGAACGAAGTCCGGTGTCGAGCCTGGTGAGGTCGAGGCGCTGGCCCACGCCTGCGCCGAGCTGCCGCGGATCCGGGTACGTGGGCTGATGGCGATCCCGGCGCCGGCGGACAGCCTGGAGGCGCAACGCCGCCCGTTCCGGGTCTTGCGCGAGATGCTCGACCGCCTGCGCGCGGGCGGGCTCGAGCTCGACACGCTCTCGATGGGGATGTCGGGCGACATGGAGGCGGCGATCGCCGAGGGTGCGACCATCGTGCGCATCGGCACCGCGGTGTTCGGCGCACGCAACTACGATTGAGCCGGCCACCGCAACGGACCCGCATCCCAAGGGCTCAGCGCCGCAGCCCCATCCTCTCGTGCACCAGCCGCACCGGCCGGATCCACGGCTGGTGGGCGGCCAGCGCATCCGGCAGCCGCGCGACTGCCGCGGTCGCCTCGGCGCGGGTGGCGAAGTCACCGAGCAATGCCGAGAACCACGGCACGCCGTCACGGTCCCAGCGGTAGTACCCGCCCTCGCCGGGGGGGATGTTCTGCTCGACGAACGACCGCACCGCGCCCTCGTCGGCGTTGCTGTAGACCTGGATCGTGTAGCGCGACGGATCCAGGGCGCGAACCCACGCGACGGCTCCGGCCGGCATCGCCACCGCGGGTGTCGGCGGCATCACCGGCGCCGGAGTCGGAGTCGGAGTCGGAGTCGCGCGCTCGACCTGAGACGGCTGGAGGCTCGGCTGGGCGGCCATCGCCGCCTCGAGGGCCGCGAGTCGCTCACCCGCCGTCGGGTGCCCGGCCTCGGCGGCGCGCCGATAGAGCGTGCGCGCACCTTCCGGATCCCGCGGCGCGCCCACCCCGAGCTCGAGCAGGATCGCGAGATCGTTGGTGGCCTCGACGTTTCCCTGCGACGCGGCACGGGCGAACCACGCGGCCGCCGTTCGCGGCTCCAGCGTGACCCCGGCCCCCACCAGGTACAGGCGCCCCAGCTCGTGCTGTGCGGGCGCCAGGCCCTGGTTGGCGGCGGCCCGGAACCAGCGCGCCGCGGTGGTGAGGTCGCGTGCCACACCGGTGCCCGAGGCATACAACAGCCCGAGGTTGTACTGGGCCTCGGCGAGACCCTGCTCGGCCGCGAGCTCGAACCAGTAGGCCGCCTCGCCGGGATTCGGTCGCACCGTGCCGCCGTCGAGCAGCAGCATCCCGACCTTGTGTCGCGCCTCGGCGAGCCCGATCTCCGCCGCGCGCCGATACCATCGCATGGATTCGAGACCCGCTCTGGGGTCGGCGGCGGTGGGAAGTCCCTCGAAGTGGCGGCCGAGCGCGTACGCCGCCCGCGCGTCGCCGCCGTCCGCGAGTCGCGCCAGTCGGGCCAGCTCCGCCTCGGCGAGCGGCTGGGCTCGAGCCGGGACGGGGGACGACGCCAGCGCGACCGCCACGAGCACCGCGACCACGAGCGCGACCACCGGCACCGACCGGCGGTCCCGACGCGGGGTCGGCTCGATTCGATCACGGGCGCTACGCACAGGCGAGGAGTCTAGCAGCCCGTCGGAGTCCCGACGGACCCGCCGGCCCGGTTTCGGTCCCACCACGAATCGCCGATAATGTCGCGTTCATGCGAGGCGCCTGGCGCGCATCGCCCGCAAACCTGCATCGGACGGCGCCCCATGCCTCAGCAATCCATCGCGTTCATCGGCGGCGGCAACATGGCGACCAGCCTGGTCGGTGGGCTGATCGGCAATGCCACTCCACCCGACACCATCTGGGTGACCGACCCCGAATCGGACAAGCTCGAGGCGCTCGCCGACCGCTTCGGCGTGCGCACCAGCGCGGACAACGAGACCGCGGTGCGCCGGGTCGAGACGGTGGTCCTCGCGGTGAAGCCGCAGGTGATGGCCGAGGTGGTGCGCGGCATCGCCGGCGCCGCCCGCGAGCACCGCCCCCTGATCGTCTCGATTGCGGCCGGGGTGCGGATCGCCGACCTCGCCCGCTGGCTCGGCTACGACGCGGCCATCGTGCGCACCATGCCCAACACCCCGGCCCTGGTGGGGGCCGGCGCCACCGGGCTCTGCGCGGGGCCGGGGGTCAGCGCCGAGCAGCGCAGCCGCGCCGAGGCGGTGCTCCGCGCCGCCGGCATCACGGTCTGGGTCGAGGACGAGGGGCTGCTCGATGCGGTGACCGCGGTGTCGGGCAGCGGCCCGGCATACTTCTTCGCGCTGATGGAGCAGATGGAGGAGGCGGGAGCGGCGCTCGGACTCGACCGCGAGACCGCGCGGCGCCTGGTGCTGCAGACCGCGCTCGGCGCGGCCCGCATCGCGACCGAGGGGGACGATCCACCGGCGGTGCTCCGCGCGAAGGTGACCTCGCCGGGTGGGACGACCCAGGCGGCACTGGAGACGTTCAGCGCCGGCGGTCTCGAGCAACTGGTGCAGCGGGCGCTCACCGCCGCGCGCGACCGCGCGGTCGAGCTCGGCGACCAGCTCGGGCGACAGTGATGGGTGGCGGGCACGTCGGTGGGGCCGCCACCTTCCTGGTCGACACCCTGTTCGGCCTGTACATCGCGCTGTTCATGCTGCGCTTCCTGCTGCAGGTCGCGCGTGCGGACTTCTACAACCCGATCTCCCAGTTCGTCGTGCGGGCGACGCAGCCGGTGCTCAAGCCGCTGCGGCGGGTGATTCCCGGCACGCGCGGAATCGACCTGGCGACGATCGTCGCGATGGTCGTGCTGCAGACGATCGCCCTCTACATCATCCTCGGCCTGGACGGCGGGAGCGGTGCCCTGCCGGGAATGCTCCTCCACGCCGTGGCCCGCCTGGTGGATCTGGCGCTCAATGTCTTCTTCTTCGTGATCATCGCCCAGATCGTGCTGAGCTGGGTCAATCCGTCGTTGCGAAACCCGGCCACCGCGATCCTGCACCGGATCGCCGAGTTGCTGCTCGGACCCGCACGGCGCGTCATTCCCCCGATGGGCGGGCTCGACATCTCGCCGATCCCGGTCCTGATCGGGCTGCGGCTCGCGTCGTTCCTGATTGTCGGCCCCCTGGTCGACATCGCGAATCAGCTGCTCTAGCCCGCGTGGTGGTGCGCGGCCACGGCACCGCCGGTGCGAGTGGAGGCGCGGCCTGGCGCGCCGTGGGCGAGGACATCGAGCTGCGCGTCAAGGTCTCGCCTCGCGCGAGCCAGGACCGCGTCACCGGCATCGAGGACGGCCGCGTCCGCCTGCGGGTCACCGCAGCACCGGTCGACGGCGAGGCGAATCGACGAATCGTCGCGCTCCTCGCCGCCGCGTTCGGGGTGGCGAAGAGCAGGGTCGAGATCCTCTCGGGCGCGACGGGGCGCGAGAAGGTGGTCCGAGTCCGTGCGCCGCGGCGGCGCCCGGACTGGTTGGAGGCCGTCGCGCCCTCGGCGCGCGACGTGACGTGAGAACGCGCCCGTCGACGGTTGCGAGCGGCGACGCGGTGATGCGGAGAACCCGGGTTTGGACGAGCTGAAACGGCAATTCATCGACTTCGCGCTCGCGCGAGGGGTGCTCAAGTTCGGGCGCTTCACCCTGAAGTCTGGGCGAGTGAGTCCTTACTTCTTCAATACCGGTCTGTTCGACAGCGGCGCCAGCCTGCGCCGCCTCGGTCAGTTCTACGCCCATAGCCTGCAGGCGTCGGGGCTGGCCTTCGACATGCTGTTCGGCCCGGCCTACAAGGGGATCCCGCTGGTGGCCACCGTCTCGGCCGCGCTCGACGAGCTCTACGGCCGGGACCTGCCCTTCTGCTTCAATCGCAAGGAGGCGAAGGACCACGGCGAGGGCGGGATGACGGTCGGTGCCCCGCTGGCCGGGCGAGTGCTCATCGTCGACGACGTGATCTCCGCCGGGACCTCGGTTCGCGAGTCGGTGGCCACCATCGAGAGCGCCGGTGCCACCGTCGCCGGCGTCGCGATCTCGCTCGACCGGCAAGAGCGCGGCACCGGCGCGCGCTCCGCGATCCAGGAGGTCGAGCACCGCTACGGCGTCGACGTGGTCAGCATCGTGACGCTGGACGACCTGGTGGCCTACCTCGAGGGACATCCGGAGCGCGAAGCCGATCTCGCCGCCATTCGTGACTACCGGTCGCGCTACGGCGCGGGGACGAGCGCCGGCTGAGGGGCGGCCGGGGGAAGCGGCGAGAGACGCTCCCGGCGCCGAAGTGCGACCACCATCACGCATCGACCGGACCTCGAGCGGGCAAACTCCTATAATTCGTGGTCGCCACTCCCGCCGCGCACCAGCCCGGCGTGATGTGGCCGATAGAGCGAAAGGACCCTGCCCGGCGAGCAAATACCATGAACGTCCTCGATCGACGCGCCTCTTCCCTCCTCGCCCTCGTGGCCGCCCTGGCTCTCGCCCCCCTGGAGGCCGGTGCCGCGATCAAGTGCTGGACCAACAAGGACGGCGTGCGCGAATGCGGCAACGCCATCCCGCCCGAGTACGCGCAGCAAGGACACGTCGAGAAGAGCACTCGCGGCCTCACCGTTCGCGAGACGGCCCGCGCGAAGACCAACGAGGAGCTCTCTCGCGAGCGCGAGGAGCGCGAGCGCGAGGAGCGCGAGCAGGCCGAGCGCGATCGCCTCGCGCAGGAGCAGGCCCAGCGCGACCGCGTGCTCCTTCACACCTACACCACGGAGGACGATCTGGTCCTCGCTCGCGACGGCCATCTCGCCGCACTCGACTCGCGCATGAAGCACACTCGCCAGGTCAATCTCAAGCTGAACGAGAGTCTGGACGAGCTGCGCGGCGAAGCCGCTGCCCTCGAGCGGGCCGGAAAACCGGTGCCGGACAAGATGCGCGACGACATCGCCAATCTGCGCAAGCAGATCTCGGCCAACGACGACTCGCTCGGTCTACGCGAGCAGGAGCGCACCGAGCTGATCACCCGGTTCGATCGCGACCTCGCACGCTACCGGGAGCTCCGCAAGAGCGGTCGTTGAGCGCTCGCCCGCCGCGGCCGGCCTCAGAACGGAAGCGCCGACTGGAGCGCCCGTAGCCGCTCGCGACGGGCCGCCGCGTCAGGCAGCACCGACTCGACGAGCCGCCAGAACCGACGCGAGTGATCCATGTGCCGCAGGTGGCACAGCTCGTGGACCAGCACGTAGTCGGCGAGCTCCCACGGAACCAGCACCAGGCGCCAGTTGAGGCTCACCTGCCCACGCTCGGAGCAGCTCCCCCAGCGCGTGCGCTGACCACGAATGCTCACCCGAGTCGGCCACAGGCCGAGCCGCCGGGCGTGCTGGTCGAGCCGGGGGGGAAGTTGCCGCGCCGCCTCGCGCCGACCCCAGACCTCGAGCAGCGGTCGGAGTCGCTCGGTGCTCGCCGACGACAGCACCGCGTGGAGGACGTCGCCACGGCGCTCCACCGACCCGTCGTCGGTGCGGACCGTGACCCCGCCCACTCGCCGCCGAGCCGCCGGCGTCGACAGCGCGCGTTGCGGGGCGTGACGCACGCGTAGCTCGACCAGGTCGTCGAGGATTCTGAGCCGCGTCCCGTCGCCGAGCGCCGGCCTCAGTCGGCTGCGCGCAGCCGCCCGGTCCAGGGTCTCGCGCACCCAGTGCGCGTGACTGCGCACCAGGGCGCTGGCCTCGGATTCGGAGAAGCGCCACGGCGCGCGCACCGCCAGCCTGCCGTCGTCGTCGACCACGATGTGGACGTGGCGCCGGCCGGCGACGCAGTGGAGCTGATACTCGATCTCGCCACCGGGGAGTCGAACCGTCGCCGTGCGGACTCGCGAGCGCCCCGCCATGGTCCTCTCGCGTCGCCCTTCAGCCGGATGCGTCGGGGAACAACCCGCGAGCGAGGATCGGCCACTGTCGATCCCAGCCCTCGGCCGGCGAGCGGGCAAAGCCACTGCGACTGAACTGGGCCATTCGACCCTCGACCACCGCCATCAGCAATCCGGCGGCGACCGACGGCGGGGCCGCTGCCCGCTGCGCCTCGCGCAGCTCGGCCTCGCGCAGCACCTGTCGAAGCTGCGCCTCGAGCCGGTCGAAGAACTGCACGCCCCGGGCCCTGAGCCGCTCGTGCTCGCCGACCAGGGCCTCACCGAGCAATACCCGAGTGATCCCCGGGTTGCGGCTCGAGAACGTCAGCACCATCGCGAGCACGCGCTGGATGCGCGTCGCCGCGTTCCCGTCCTCGGCGAGGATTCGATTGGCGAGGCCGAAGACCGACTCCTCGGCGAAGTCGAACAGGCCCTCGAACATCCGCGCCTTGCTCGGGAAGTGCCGATAGAGCGCGGCCTCCGACACGCCCAGCACCTCGGCCAGCCGCGCGGTGGTGATGCGCGCGCCGGGCTGCGCCTCGAGCTCGTGCGCCAGCGCCTCGAGAATCTGTTGCCGCCGAGACGCCCGCGCCGCCGTCGGCGCGCTCCCCTCAGACCCCGCCACGACGACTGATCTGGGTACCGACGCCCTCGCTGGTGAACAGCTCGAGGAGCACCGCGTGCTCGACGCGCCCGTCGGTGATGGTGGCGGTCTCCACCCCGCCCTGAACGGCGTCCAGCGCGCACCGCACCTTGGGCAGCATGCCGCCGGAGATGGTGCCGTCGGCGATCATCTCCTGCACCTCGCGGGCGCTGATCTCCGTCATGAGCGCGCGATCTCGCCCGAGCACCCCGGCGGTGTCGGTGAGCAGGATGAGCTTCTCGGCCCGGAGCGTCTCCGCCACCTTGCCGGCCACCAGGTCGGCATTGATGTTGTAGGAGAGCCCGTCGTCGCCGACCCCGATCGGAGCGATGACCGGGATGAAGTCGCCTCGTACCAGCATGTCGACGACCGCGGTGTCGATGCTCTCGACCTCGCCCACCAGCCCGATGTCGACCAGCTCGGGCTCGGCCGCCTCGGCGCTCTGGCGCGCGACGCGCAGGCGCCGTGCGCGGATGAGGTCGCCGTCCTTGCCGCTGAGGCCGACCGCGCGCCCACCGTGGTGGTTGAGCAGGGTGACGATCTCCTTGTTCACCAACCCGCCGAGCACCATCTCCACCACGTCCATGGTCTCGCTGTCGGTCACTCGCATGCCCTCGACGAAACGGCTCTCCTTGCCGATGCGCTTGAGCAGATTGCCGATCTGCGGCCCGCCGCCATGCACCACCACCGGGTTCATGCCGACCATCTTCAGCAACACCACGTCGCGAGCGAACCCCGCCTTGAGCGTCTCGTCGACCATTGCAGCGCCACCGTACTTGACGACGATGGTCTTGCCCCGAAAGCGACGAATGTAGGGCAAGGCCTCAGCCAGCACGCGGGCGGTGTTGGCGCCTGCGCTCTTGGTCTCGGACATCGGTCGTTCTCCTCCGCTGGAAATGCCCGCCTGCTGCGGTGGTTGGGTTCGGCGCCGAGCGCCGGGTCAGAACGGCAGATCGAGCTCGGGGTCGAGCTCGGTCAGCACGCGCCGGAAGCGCTCCTGAACCCGCTCGAGCGCCGCCTCGTCGTCGCCCTCGAAGCGCAACACCAACGACGGCGTGGTGTTGGATGCGCGCACCAATCCCCAGGCGTCAGGGTAATCGACGCGCAGGCCGTCGACGGTGGTGACACGTCCGTCGGTCAGGTGCTCCTCCGACAGGAGGCGCGACATCAGCTCCAGAGGACGCCCCTCGGGCAGGTCGAGGCGTAGCTCCGGAGTCGCCACGCCGGACGGCAGGCGCGCGAACACGTCGCTCGGCCGCTGCTTCAGCCCCATCAGGATCTCGAGCATGCGTGCGCCGGCGTAGATCGCATCGTCGAAGCCGTACCAGCGCTCGCTGAAGAAGATGTGCCCGCTCATCTCACCGGCGAGCGGGGCCTCGAGCTCGCGCAGGGTGTTCTTGATGAAGGAATGACCGGTGCGGGTCATCACCGGCTTCCCGCCCTTCGCCTCGATCACCTTCTGCAGGCGACTCGAGCACTTCACGTCGAAGATGATCGGGGCGCCGGGGTTACGTCGCAACACGTCGACCGCGAACAGCATCATCTGGCGATCGGGCCAGATGATGTTGCCGGCGGCGTCGACCACCCCGAGACGGTCGCCGTCGCCGTCGAAGGCGAAACCGAGATCCGCCTCGTGCTCGCGCACCGCGAGCACCAGCTCGGCGAGGTTCTCGGGCTGGCTGGGATCCGGATGATGGTTGGGGAAGCGGCCGTCGAGCTCGCAGTGCAGCTCGACCACGTCGTGCCCGAGCGCGCGGTACACCTTCGGCGCCACTGCCCCGGCAACACCGTTCCCACAGTCGACGACGATGCGAAACGCGTTGCCGAGCGCGACCGGAACGTCCTCGCTGACCCGACGCACGTACTCGTCGATGACCTCGACGTGGGTGACGCTACCCTGACCGCTCACCAGGTTGCCGGCGAGGTGGCGCTCGCGCAGCGCCGCGATGTCGTCACCGAAGAGGGTCTCGCCCGCGAGCATGATCTTCATGCCGTTGTACTCGGGCGGGTTGTGGCTACCGGTGACCATCACCCCGCTACCGGTGTTCAGGAAATGCGTCGCGTAGTACACCACCGGCGTCGGCACACACCCGATCTCGATGACGTCGCGGCCGCTCGTGACCAGGCCCTCGACCAGGGCGCTGGTGAGCTCGGGGCTCGACACCCGGCAGTCGTAACCGACGACCAGGGTCTGCTGGCCGCGCTCGTAGGCTTCCGAGCCGATGGCGACGCCGATCGCGCGGGCCACCTCCTCGTCGAGCACGTCGCCGACCACGCCGCGAATGTCGTAGGCGCGGAACATCGACGGCGCGAGGTCGGGCACGTCGGGGCGCAGGCGGTCGGCGTCGTCCTCCGGCTCGTGGATCTCGTAGGCCGGCCCTGCCGGCTCCTCGGCGGGCGCGTCCGGTTGCTCCCCCCGGCGCAGTGCCGCGAGCTTCGACTCGAGGCTGTCGTCCGCCGCATCGTCCGTCGGCCTGGCCGCGACCGGCCGAGGCCCTGGTCGCGGCGTCTCCGGGGCCCTGCGTCGCCGCGCCAGCACGAAACCGATGCCGCCCAGCACCACCACTGCCGCGCCGGCGAGAAGCGGTATCGGGAGGATGCCCGGCGTCGCGGCCGGCGGCTCCTCGACCACGCCACTGCCCTCGGGCCACAGCGACACTCGCCACGCGGTCCCGGCGATCCGCGCCTGGGCGAGCGGTGGGCCGATGCGCCCGGCGATCGCGCCCACTCGACCGAAAGTGAGCGGCCGCCCGCCACTGACCGGCTGCACCAGCTCGGCGTAGTCGCCACCGGCGTCGAGCCCGGCGATGATTCGGCCCACGACGGCGGTGTCGACCGCGACCACCAGATAACCAACCCCATTCCCCCCCGCGTCGACCACGCGGCGCACCATCGCCAGGTGCGCACCCGTCTCGCCGAAGAGGTGCAACTCGAGCGGCGGGTCGGCACCCTCGCGCTCGGCCGCGCGGACCATCTCGATTGCCGCGAAGGTGAGCGGCGGGACGGTGGTGTAGTCGCTATCCCGCTGACCGGGGCGCAACAGCCACGCCTTCAACACCCGTGGATCCGCCTCGAGGGCGGCCACCGCGCCGGCGACCGCGTCGGGCGCGGCGCTCGCGAGCGCGGCCGCCATCGCCGGCAGGTCGATCCGCGCGTCGACCGCCTCGACCTCCTTGCGCAGGGCACGGACGAAGGCCCCGGCGAGGCCCGCCGCCTTCATCTGCAGCGCCTGGTCCGGGCCACCGTCGTCCACGCCCGACGGCACCAGCACCGACGACCCGACGGCCACCGCGATGGCCACCACCACCGTCGACCCGAGCGCGATCAGCCACCGTCGCGGCACCCGCGCGAGCAGCGCGCGCGCACGCCCGGCGCCGGTGTCGGCGGGTCGAGGCGTGGACGGGGGCGTCGACGACACGGCGCGGCCTCAGGCTCGGCCCGTGTGGCCGAACCCGCCCTCGCCGCGGCCACTCGGCGTGAACGAATCGACCAGCTCGAACTCCACCTGCTCGACCGGCACGAAGACCATCTGCGCGATGCGCTCGCCGGGCGCGATGGTGAACGTGGTGTCGCCGCGGTTCCAACACGAGACCATGACCTCTCCCTGGTAGTCGGAATCGATGAGACCGACCAGGTTGCCGAGGACGATCCCGTGACGGTGGCCGAGGCCCGAGCGTGGCAGGAGGACGGCGGCGAGGCCCGGATCGCCGATGTGCACCGCGAGCCCGGTCGGGACCAGCGCGGTCTCGCCCGGGTGCAGCTCGACCGGCGCGTCGAGGCACGCGCGAAGATCCACCCCGGCGGCGCCCTCGGTGGCGTGAGCGGGCAGCGGGATCGAGTCCCCCAGCCGCGGGTCCAGGCGCCTAAGCTGAACGCGTCGCATCGTATCGCTCGGCCACCAGTCGCACCAGGCGCGCCGCGAGGTCGGTCTTCGACGCGCTGCCGAGCGCGACCCCGCCATCTCCCCAGTAGACCGACAGCTCGTTGGTGTCGACGCCGAATCCGGTACCCGGGACGCCGACCCGATTCGCCGCGATCATGTCCAGTCGTTTGCGCGCGAGCTTGTCGCGCGCGTTCGCCTCGACGTCGTGGGTCTCGGCTGCGAATCCGACCACGAACGGTCGCGGGTTGGTCGCCGCGAGCTCGGCCAGGATGTCGGGGTTTCGCACCAGCTCCAGAGTCCGCGGCGAGTCGTCCCCCTCGCGCTTCTTGATCTTGCGCTCGGAGAACTCCGCCGGGCGGTAGTCCGCGACCGCGGCCGCGGCGATGAAGATGTCACACCACATCGCGCGGGCGAGCGCCGCATCACGCATCTCGCGAGCACTGATCACGTCCACCCGCTCCACCCCGGGGGGCGTCGCCAGCGCGGTGGGCCCGCTGACCAGCACGACGCTGGCGCCGGCTCGCGCCGCCGCCGTCGCCACCGCGTAACCCATCTTCCCGGAGCTGTGATTGCTGAGATACCGCACCGGGTCGAGCGCCTCCTGGGTCGGACCGGCAGTGATGAGAACCCGCCTACCGGCGAGCACCGCGGGGGCTGCCATCGCTCGCACACGCTCGGCAATCTCGACCGGCTCGAGCATCCGCCCGGGGCCGACGTCGCCGCACGCCTGCTCGCCCTCGCCGGGGCCGAGCACCTCGACCCCGCGCTGGCGCAGGATCGCCACGTTGGCGGCGGTGGCCGAAGCTCGCCACATCTGCTGGTTCATCGCCGGAGCGACCGCGATCGGCGCCGCGGTCGCGAGACAGAGGGTGCTCAGCAGGTCGCCGGCGAGACCGTGGGCGAGTCGCGCCAGGAAGTCCGCCGTGGCCGGCGCGACGAGCACCAGATCCGCCCACCGCGCCAGCTCGATGTGCCCCATCGCGGCCTCGGCCGCCTCGTCCAGGAGATCGCGGTGCACGGGCCGGCCGGAGACCGCCTGGAAGGTGAGGGGCGCGACGAAGGCCTGCGCCCCCGGGGTCATCACGACGCGAACGTCGAAGCCACGCTCGAGCAGACGACGAACCAGGTCGGCCGCCTTGTAGGCCGCGACCCCGGCGGTCACCCCGAGGACGATCCGGTGGATGGAGGGGTCCGACATAGACGCTAGAGTGTATCAGCAAGGAGCCGGCGACAGAGGCCGCGAACGATGCTGAGAACCTGGCCGAGCACGGAGCGCCCGCGCGAGAAGCTGCTCGCCCGCGGGGCGGAAGCGCTGTCCGAGGCGGAGCTGCTCGCGATCCTGCTCGGCACCGGAACCCGCGGCGCGACCGCCGTCGACCTCGCCCGCGGCCTGCTCGTCGAGTTCGGTGGCCTGCGCGGCCTGCTCGAGGCCGACCACCGGCGGCTCCTCGCCGCGCGCGGGCTCGGCCTCGCGCGCTACGCTCAGCTCAAGGCGAGTCTGGAGCTGGTGCGCCGCTATCTGGAGTCGCGGCTCGAGCGCGGCGACGCGCTGAGCTCCCCCGCGGACACCCGCAGATTCATCGCCGCCCGGCTGCGCGGTCATCCACACGAGGTGTTCGCCGCCCTGTTCCTGGACAATCGCCATCGGGTGATCCGGTTCGAGGAGATGTTTCGCGGCACCATCGACGGTGCGAGCGTCTACCCCCGTGAAATCGTCCGACGGGCGCTGGAGTTGAATGCCGCGGCACTGATCGTGGCCCACAACCACCCCTCGGGCGTGGCGGAGCCGAGCCACGCCGACCGCGCGCTCACCCACCGCCTGCGCGAGGCGGTGGGCCTGGTCGATGTGCGGCTGCTCGATCACCTGGTCGTCGGTGACGGCGAGATCGTCTCCTTCGCCGAGCGAGGTTGGGTCTGACGCCGACCGGGAGCGTCGCTGGCTATTGCCCCTGAGGCCCGATTTCGGTATAAATCCGCGGTTTGGGAATTCACTCGAGGCCGATCTGATGTCCATGGTCTGTCAGGTCACCGGCAAGCGACCGATGTCGGGCAACAACGTGTCGCACGCCAACAACAAGACTCGGCGGCGGTTCTTGCCGAACCTGCACACCCATCGCTTCTGGGTGCCGAGCGAGAATCGCTTCGTCAAGCTGCGGGTCTCGACCAAGGGGCTGCGGCTCATCGACAAGCACGGCATCGAGGCGGTGCTGGAGCAGATCAGGGCTCGCGACAAGGCCGCCGGCTGAGCGGCTCGCGGGTCCAGCCAGCCAGAGCCGCCACCGTCAGGTCGCAGCAGGAGGAATCGCAATGCGAGACAAGATCAAGCTGGTGTCGAGCGCCGGAACGGGCCACTACTACACCACCACCAAGAACAAGAAGACGACCCCGGGCAAGATGGAGATGAGGAAGTTCGACCCGGTGGTTCGCCAGCACGTGATCTACAAGGAAGGCAAGATCAAGTAGCGGCAACTCGCTCGATCGGCGGCCCGGGTCTCCCCGGGCCGGATACGAAAAGGCCACCCTCGGGGTGGCCTTTTCGTTTCTGCCGGCTCAGGCGCGGGCGAGCGCGTAGGTCGGCAGCGTCCGCGCGAACTCCTGGAGCGAGCGGATACCGGTCTCCTCCGCCTCCTTGCACCACTGCTGCAACGACTGCAGCAGCCGCTCATGGCTCGCCGAGCGTTCCTGCCAGATCCGGCGCAGCTCCTGCTTGTAGCGGTAGACCGTCTCCAGCGTCTGACTGCCGGCCAGCACGTGCTCCAGGTGCTCACGCGCATCGGCGGTCAGGAGTGACTCGTCGCGCACGATGAGTTGGCGGGCCGACCGGAGCAGGCGCTTGCGCGAGGCATCGGCGCGGCTGAGCTCCTCGGCCACCACCTGCTGCACCACGGTGGTCGCGTACTCGGCCATGACGTGGAATCGATTCGCGATCACGGCACTGACGGTCTCGTGGTCGGGCTCGGCCTTGTACGGCAGGATGACCATTTGCGGTGGCAGCTTCTTGACCCGCGCGAGCCCCACGGCCTGCAGCACGCGGATGTACAGCCAACCGATGTCGAGCTCCCACCATCGTGAGGAGAACCGAGCCGAGCTGGCGAAGGCGTGATGGTTGTTGTGCAACTCCTCACCACCGATGAGGATGCCGATCGGCACGATGTTCGACGAGGTGTCGGCGGTCTCGAAGTTACGGTAGCCCTTGTAGTGGCCCACGCCGTTGATCACCCCGGCCGCGAACAGCGGAATCCAGGCCATCTGAACTGCCCAGATGGTGAGGCCGATGGGCCCGAACAGGACCACGTCGATCAGCAGCATGAGCAGGAAGCCCTTGCCGGAGTGGCGCGAGTAGACGTTGCGCTCCAGCCAGTCGTCCGGCGTGCCGTGGCCATAGCGCTCGAGGGTCTCGGCGCGGCGGGCCTCCACACGATAGAGCTCGGCCCCCTCCAGCAACACCTTGCGAATGCCGTGGACGATGGGGCTGTGCGGATCCTCCGGACCCTCGACCTTGGCGTGGTGCTTGCGGTGCACCGCGACCCATTGCTTGGTGTCCATGCCGGTCGAGAGCCAGAGCCAGAGACGCAGCACATGGCTCACCGCGGGATGCAAATCGACCGCGCGATGCGCCTGGGCGCGATGAAGGAAGAGCGTCACCCCGATGATCGTCAGATGAGTCATCGCGAGCGTGACGAGCACGTATCCCCACCAGGGGAGGTCGAAGACGGCGAGTGGCATGCGGTGTCCTGCTGGTTGGTCGATTGTCGAGCGCTGGCACGTGGTGCGGCGACCGTCGGCGGTGTCCGGGTAACGGCGCCTCCCGCTGCGGGAGAGCTCTGGACCGGTCCACGGGTAGTCGTCCCCAGCTGTCTGAGGAGCCCGCCGACCGCAGAGCATAGCAGCCCCGGGCCGCGCGCGACACGATTGTGTCGTCGCTCGCCCTGGCGGGGTGGCGCCGTGTCAGACCGGCCGCGGGATAGTCTACGTCTCCCTCGTCCGCCCGGCCGGCCGGCTGGTCGGTCGTGGCCCGCTCGGCCTGGCACGGACTCGCCGGGGCCGCGATAATCGCCCCATGTCGGACACCGAACTGCTGCGGGTCAGCGCGCTTCGTCGCCGGTTCGGCGAGCGCGAGGCGGTGCGCGACGTGTCCTTCGCGGTGCGGGCGGGACAGGTGGTCGGCCTGCTCGGACCGAACGGCGCCGGCAAGACCACCACCTTGCAGATGGTGGCCGGAGTCCTCGCCCCCCATGGCGGGAGCGTGAGCATCGCGGGTGCCGACATGCTGGGCGAGCCGGGGCGAGCCAAGCGCGCGCTCGGCTACCTGCCGGAGCAACCGCCGCTCTATCCGCAGCTGACGGTGGACGAGTACCTGCGACACGCCGCGGCATTGCGCGGGGTCGCGCGGGTGCGGCGGGCCGCAGCGGTGACGACGGCCCTGGCCCGGTGCGGGCTCGAGTCGGTGGCGACGCGCGTGATCGGCAACCTGTCGAAGGGATTCCGACAACGGGTCGGCATCGCCCAGGCGATCGTCCACTCGCCCTCGGTGGTGGTGCTCGACGAGCCGACGGTCGGGCTCGACCCGATACAGATCGTCGAGATCCGGGCGCTGGTCCGCGAGCTCGGCCGCGAGCACGCGGTGGTGCTGTCGACACACATCCTCCCCGAGGTCCAGGCGGCCTGCGACCGCGTGCTGGTGCTCGCGGCGGGCCGAATCGTGCTCGAGGCGGACCTTGCGGACCTCGACGCCGAGACCTCGTTGCTGGTCGGCCTGGTGGCACCGCCACCGCTCGAGGCGCTGCGCGAGGCCTGCCCCGGCGCCACCGTGGAGGTGATCGCGAAGGGCCGCTTTCGCGTCTCACCCGGGGGCCGCGACCTCGCCCGCGGGCTCGCACGGCAGGCCGCCGCCGGGGGATGGGATCTCTACGAGCTGACCCCGTGTGCACGGTCGCTCGAGTCTCGATTCGTGGAGCTGACCTCGGCCGACGTCGACCACGCGGCGCCGGGGGGGGAGGCGCGCCTCGGCGAGATCGCGACCGCGCCCGCCGCCGGCGAGCCGGGCACTGCCTCGTGAGCGCGCTCGGCCTGGCGACCCACGAGTTGCGCACATTGTTGCTCTCGCCGCTGGCTTGGGTGCTGCTCGCGCTGTCCCAGGTGATGCTCGGATGGTCCTTCATCCTCCAGCTCTGGGGCTTCGAGCGCCTCGCGCCGCAGCTCGAGGGGATGGCCGGGGCTCCCGGGATCACCGCCATCGTCGCCGCCCCGGTACTGCGCAACGCGGCCGTCGTGCTGCTGTTCCTGGTGCCGTTGCTCACCATGCGCAGCATCGCCGAGGAGCGGCGTAGCGGCAGCATCGCGCTATTGCTCTCGTCGCCGGTCACCGTCACCACCGTCGTGCTCGGCAAATTCCTGGGCGCGGTCGGGTTCGTGACCCTGATGCTCTTGTCGGCACTCCTCCTGCCGTTGAGCCTGCTCCTCGGCTCGACCCTCGACCTCGGCCTGGTGGCCTGCGCGGCGCTCGGCGTGCTGATGCTCGGCGCCACCGCCTGCGCCATCGGCCTGCTGCTCTCGAGCCTGACCGAGAGCCCGCCGGTGGCGGCCGCCCTCACCCTCGGCGCCCTGCTACTGCTGTGGGCACTGGACGAGGCGAGCGGCGCGGACGGCGCGGCTGGCGCGGTGGTCGGCTGGCTGTCGCTCGCGAACCACCTCGAGGGTTGGCTGCGCGGGGTCGCCGACAGCCGCGACGCGGCCTATTTCGGCCTGCTCGGCGGCGGCGCGCTGGCGCTGACGATTCGCCGTCTCGACGCATTGCGGACCATCGGCTGACATGCAGGATCGCACCCGGACGTGGCTCCGCCTGCACCACGCGGTCATGCTGACCCTCGTCGTCGCGGCGATCGCCCTGCTGGCGATGCTTTCCGAGCGCTACTGGGTGAGCGCCGACTGGACACACGCCGGCCGCAACAGCCTGTCCGAGCCGAGCCGGCGCCTGCTCGAGCGGGTGGAGGGCCCACTCGTCCTCACCTCCTTCTCGAGCCCCGGCGGCCTCGCCCGCAAGGCGACGTTGGAGCTGGTCGAGCGATACCGCCGGGTGAAGGCGGACATCGATCTCGAGCTCGTCGACCCGGCGCGCGAGCCCGGACGGGTGCGTGAGCTCGACGTGCGCAGCGACGGCGAGCTGCGCCTGAGCCACGACGGCCGTACCGTGCGCGTGGAGGGACTGACCGAGGACGCCCTGTCGAACGCGGTGCTGCGCGTCGCCCGTGCCGGCGATCGCTGGCTCGCCTATCTCACCGGGCACGGCGAGCGCGACCTGCTGGGCAGCGCGCCGACCGATCTCGGCACCTTCTCCGCGGCGCTGCGCGCGCGCGGCTACAGCATTCGCCCGCTGAACCTCACCGACGCCGCCTCGGTCCCCGACAACGCGGGCGTGCTGGTGTTGACGCGACCGCGCTCCGATCTCTCCACCGCGGAGGTGCGAGCGGTGCTCGACTTCCTGGCCCGCGGCGGCAATCTGCTGTGGCTCGGTGACCCCGGCGATCTCCACGGCCTGGCCCCGCTGAGCGAGCAGCTCGGGGTCGGATTCGTCCCCGGCGCGATCATCGACCCGGCGAGCGACTCGCCGATCGTCGTCCGCGCGGCGGACTATCGTGCCCACGCCATCACCGAGGGGCTGGCCCAGAACGTCGCCCTGGTGCTCACCGGCGGGCTGGCCGTCCACGCCTCGGCCTGGCGCGCCACCCCGCTGATTCTGACCCACCCCCGGGCCTGGTCGGAGACCGGGAAGCTCGAGGGCTCGGTGCGCTACGACGCCGGTGTCGACCACGACGGGCCGCTGGTGGTGGCGGTGGCGCTCGAGCGCACCGCGACCACCGGTGCCGCGCCGCAGCGGGTGGTGGTCGTCGGCGATGCCGACTTCCTCTCCGACACCTACCTCGCCGAGGGCGGGAATCTCGAGCTCGGGCAGCGCGCGGTCGACTGGCTGTTCGGCGACACCCATCTGCTCGACATCCCCGCCCGCGCCGCCGCGGATCTCGCGTTCGAGCCAGGAACGACCGGTCGGGTCCTGATCGCGCTCGGCCCCCCGGTCGTGCTACCGCTCGCACTGGTCGCGATCGGGGTCGTGATCTGGCGCCGGCGCCGACACCGATGAGGCGTACCCAGCCCCGCAATCGCCTGCCTGCTCGTCGGCCTGCACCGGATCCGACCGACCCCGGCCCAGGGCGGGCACTGCGTGCGCGGGCCGCCGCCAACCTGCTCCTGCTCGCGGTGGTCGGCGCACTGCTCGCGGTAGTGCTCCGCCAGGGCGAGCGCGACGCGGAACCCCCCGAGGCCGGCATCGCGGTGTCGAGCCTGGATCCGGCGCGGATCACCACCATCGAGGTGCTGCGCCGGTCGGAGCCCGTGGCCCGCGCCGAGCGCGCCGGCGACGGGTGGCGGCTGGTCGCGCCGCTCGCCTGGCCAGCCGACCCGTCGGTCCTCGACCGCCTCGCGGCCATCGCCGGCGCACGGAGCAGCGAAGGGTTTCGCGCCGCCGGCAACGACCTCGCGCAGTACGGCCTCGCCCCACCACGGCTGGAGCTCCGCCTCCAGGGCCAGAGCTTCGCACTCGGTGACGTCGACCCACTCGGCGGCCGCCGCTACGTGCTGCACGCCGGCCAGGTCCACCTGCTGCCGGACCGTTACGCCACCATCGTCGGCGCATCGGCCGCGGCCTTCGTCCACCCGGCGCTCATCGGTCCGGGGGCCGACCCGGTCGAGATCAGGCTGCCCGGCCTGCACCTGCGTCGAGCCGAGGCGTCGTGGCGGCTGGATCCCGAGGACCCCGGGGTGAGCGCGGATCGGGTGACGGAGCTCGGCGAGCGCTGGCGACTCGCGCGCGCGGTGCGCACCACCACTGCCCCGCCCGGCCCGCCGGGCAACGAGCGCGTGGAGGTGACCCTGGGCGGCGAGCCGGGTATCCGGCTGGAGCTCGACGTCCTGCGCACGACCCACGAGACGCTGTTCGTCAACCGCGCCATCGGCGTCGCATTCCACCTCCCGCGGGCGGGGGCCGAGCGCCTGCTCGCACTGCCTCCGTGACGAGGCCGGCGCGCGGGGGGTCAGTCCGGCCCGGGTGCGGCGCTCGCCGGCTCCTCCTCGCGGCGGACGTACAGCTTCGAGAACAGCACGCCGAGCTCGAACAACGCCCACATCGGCAACGCGAGCAGGGTCTGCGAGATGGCATCCGGCGGCGTGAGCAACATCCCGACGACGAACGCGCCGACGATGATGTAGGGGCGCTTCTGGCGTAGCGCCTCGGGCGTGGTGAAGCCGGCCCAGACCAGCAGGATGGTGGCGATCGGCACCTCGAACGCGATTCCGAACGCGAAGAAGATCTTCAGCACGAAGTCGAGGTAACGGCTGATGTCCGTCATGATCTCGACGCCGTCGGGCACCACCGCGTTGAAGAACCCGAACATGATCGGGAACACCACGTAGTAGGCGAACGCCATCCCGAGATAGAAGAGGACGGAGCTGCTGACCAGGAGCGGGAACACCAGTCGGCGCTCGCGCCGATAGAGCCCGGGCGCGACGAATGCCCAGGCGTGGTAGAGCACCATCGGCATGGCGAGGAAGATCGCGAGCACCAGTGCGAGCTTGAACGGCGTCAGGAACGGCGCCGCCACCTCGGTGGCGATCATCGTGCCGCCCTCGGGCAGGTGACGCAGCAGCGGCGCGGCGAGCCAGTGGTAGAGCTCGGAGGCGAACGGAAACAGCGCGAGCAGCAGCACGACCACCGTCAGCACGACCTTGAGCAGCCGATCGCGCAGCTCGATCAGGTGCTCGACGAAGGTCATCTCCGCCTGATCGACGGCGTCGTCCTCCTTGCTGTCAGGGCTTCGGGGCTGGTCGCTCATCCTCGTCACCCGGCGCCGGGCTCGGCGCATTGGAGGCCTGGTCGACTCCGGCGGCCGCCGTCGACGACGTGGCGGGCTCGGCTCCGGCCCCGTCGATCGCCGGCGCTGCCGCGGCATCGGCGCGGCCGAACGACTCCGCCTCTTGCTTCACCGAGTCACTGGCCGATTCGAGCTTGCGACGCGCATCGCTCAGCGCGTCCTTGGTCTCCGCCACCGCGTCCTTGAGGTCGTCGAGGGCCTCTGACCCGCCCAGGGTGCGCTTCAGCTCCTCGGACCGGATCTCGCGCTCGATGTCGTCACGGACGTGGTTGACGTAGCGTCGGATCCGCCCGACCCACATCCCCACGTCACGCGCGACCCGCGGCAGACGCTCGGGGCCGATCACCAGCAGCGCGATCACCGCGATGAGGGTGAGCTCCCAGAATCCGACCTCGAACATGGAGGGTGTCGCTCGGGCAGACGCGGCGAGCGTGCAGCCGGCTCAGGCTGCGCCGCCGCGTGATGGACCGTCAGGCCTTCTGGTCGCGTCCCTGCTTGGCGACCTGCGCATCGATGGCGTCGCCCTTGGCGGCGTCCTCGCTCTCGAGCTGCGCCGTGGTCGACTCGTCGTGCTCCTTGTCCGCCGCCTCGGCACCGTCCTTCACCGCCGAGCGGAAGCCGCGCACCGCCGAGCCGAGGTCCGTCCCGAGGTTACGCAGCTTCTTGGTGCCGAACAGCAGCAGAACGATGACCAGCACGATCATGAGCTGCCAGATACTGATACCCATACGTTCCTCTCCGTCGTCTCTGGCGTCGGGCCGCTCGGCCAGCGACGCGCATTATGTGTCACCAGTCCGCGCCGGTCGCGGCTACCCTCGGCCAACCCCGGCCCGAGCCGCCTTCTCGGCCAGGCCCGAGGTTCCGGCGCGACGCTCGAGCTCGGCCAGCACCCGGTCGGGGTGCAGATCCAGCGCCGACAGCATGACCAGGGTGTGGAACCAGAGGTCGGCCGTCTCGCGAACGACCGCGTCCCGGTCATCACCCTTGGCCGCGATGACCACCTCGGTGGCCTCCTCGCCGACCTTCTTCAAAATCGTATCGAGACCGCGCCGATGCAAGGAGGCGACGTACGAGCTGTCCGGGTCTGCGGCACGGCGGGCGTCGATCACCCCGGCGAGCTCGCGCAGCACGTCAGCCATAGATGGCCTCCGGATCCTTGAGCACCGGCTCGTCGATCTGCCACGCGCCGCCGTCGAGGCGCTGGTAGAAGCAGCGCCGGCGACCGGTATGACAGGCGATTCCGCCCGCCTGCTCGACCGTCAGCAGAACCGTATCGCCGTCGCAGTCGAGGCGCACCTCGCGCACCCGCTGCACGTGCCCGGACTGCTCACCCTTCACCCAGGACCGCGCCCGCGAACGCGACCAGTAGACGGCGACACCCTCGCGCACCGTGCGCGCCAGCGCCTGGCGGTCCATCCACGCCAGCATCAGGACCTCGCCGGTGGACGCGTCCTGGGCGATGGCGGGAACCAGCCCGTCGTCGTTCCAGCGCACCGTGTCCAACCAGTCGTCCATCCGCCGCCCCGCGAGCAAGCACACCATCGGGCTCGAAGCGCGGATGATACACCTCCGGGGGACGCCCGGCTCGGCCTGCCTTGACCACCGCGCATCCGCCCCCGACACTTCAGCGTTTGACAGGGGTCGCCCCGGTGGGGGTGGCCCCGACGAAATGCCCACCGCGCCCTGGCTGCGGCCCGGTGGCCCCTCTCGTGGAGGACGAGCCCGAGATGACTCTCCAGCGCATCGGCATCATCGGCGGCAGTGGTTTCGTCGGCCGCTACCTGGTGGCGGAGCTGACCCGCCGTCGTTACCACACTCGCGTCGTCACCCGCCGCCGCGAGCGCCATCGTGACCTCCTGGTCTGCCCGACCTGCCAGATGGTCGAGGCGGATCCGCACGACCGCGGCGCCCTCACCGCGGCGCTGGCCGGGTGCGATGCGGTGGTCAACCTCGTCGGCATCCTCAACACCGGAACCGACGATCGGGAGTCGTTCCACGCCGCCCATGTGGGCGTGGTGGAGAACGCGGTGGCGGCCTGTCGCGCCAACGGCATCGACCGCCTGGTCCACATGGGCGCACTCAACGCGAGCGGTGCGGGCCCGAGCGAGTACCTGAAGACGAAGCAGGCGGGCGAGGACGCCGCCCACGCCGCGGAGCAGCACGGAATCGGGGTCACGACGCTCCGCCCGTCGGTGATCTTCGGCCACGGCGACGGGCTGTTCACCCGCTTCGCCACCCTGCTACGGCTGACGCCCGGGGTGTTTCCGCTCGCCAGCCCCGACGCCCGCATGGCGCCGGTATTCGTGGAGGACGTGGCCACCGCGTTCGTGCGCTGTCTCGAGGACCCGGGCACCGCCGGCCACCGCTACGATCTCTGCGGCCCGTCGGTCTACTCGCTGCGCGAGATCGTGGAGTACACCGCGGCGGTGATCGGGGTGCGCTGCCGCGTCGTCGGCCTCGGCCGCGGTCTGGCCAACCTGCAGGCGAGCGTCCTCGAGCTGGTGCCGGGCAAGCCGTTGTCGCGCGACAACCTGCTCTCGCTGCAGGTCGACAGCGTGTGCCGTGGCGACGACGGCCTGCGCGCCCTCGGCATCACCGCGACCTCGGTCGAGTCGGTGGTCCCCGGTTATCTCGGCGCGCGCGCTCGGCAATTCCAGTACGGGCGGTTCCGCGCTGCCGCGCGGCGCGACGGCTGACCCCCGGCCGCAGGCCGGGCGCGGCGGTGCCAGATCAGACGACGGTCAGGAACAGGATCGCCCCGAGCGCCAGACGGTAGACCACGAAGGGCATCATCCCGACCCGGGTCACCAGCTTCAGGAAGAAGTGGATGGTCAGGTAGGCGCAGATGCCGGAGACGAGGGCGCCGATCCCGAGCACGCCCCAGTCGACCGGTCCGGGCGAGCCCGCGAGGTCCAGCACCTCCAGCCCGCCGGCCAGCACGATGACCGGCACCGAGAGCAGGAACGAGAACCTTGCCGCGGCCTCACGGGTGAGCCCGAGCGCGAGCGCCGCGGTCATCGTCACCCCCGAGCGCGACGTCCCCGGAACCAGGGCGAGCGCCTGCGCGCAGCCGACGACGAGGGCGTCGCCGAGCCCGATCGAGTGCTCGTCGCGGGTGCGCTCCCCTGCCCGGTCGGCCCACCACAGCGCCAGGGCGAAGACCACCGTGGCGGCGGCGATTACCGCCGGGTCGCGTAGCGAGTCCGGCCCGAGCTTCGACAGCGCGAGCCCCGCGACGCCGACGGGAATGGTCGCGATCCCCACCAGCCACGCCAGTCGGCTCTCGCCGACAGTCTTGCGCGCGACCAGCGAGCGCAGGAAGTCGACCCCCATCCGCCACAGCTCGCGCCGAAAGTAAGCGACCACCGCGACCAGGGTGCCGACGTGCACCGAGACGTCGAACGCGATCCCCTGGTCCGGCCAGCCGACCACCACCGGCACCAGGATGAGGTGGGCGGAGGAGGAGATGGGCAGGAACTCGGTGAGCCCCTGCAGCACCGCGAGCACGACGACCTGCACCAGCGCCATGCCCTCAGACTCCCAGTCGACCGCGGAGATCGCGGCCACCGAACCCGGTCCGCGGCGCGGGGACCCCGCGGGCGAAGGCCACCACCTTCACCGACTCGCCCATCTCGCCCGGCAGGACCAGGCGCTTCGCGGCGCCGGCGGCGCGCAGATAGTCCGGCGAGTCGGGGCCAGCCTGCGCGAGGATGTCGGCGAGGGCGTCGGTCAGGCCGGCGGCGAGCAGAAAACCGGCCTGGGTGGTGAAGCCGGCGAGTTCCAGGCCGGCGGCGGCGCCGGCTCGCGCGACGGCGGTGAAGTCCACGTGCACGGAGATGTCCTGAAGGCCGACGAGGCGAAGTGGATCGCCATGGGCCCGATGGCGATGGTGGGCGCGGAGCGTACCGTCGGCGCGCTGCGGATGGTAGTACTCGCGGCGCGGGTATCCGTAGTCCGCCAACACCATCACACCGCGCTGCATCCGCTCGGCAATGCTCGCGAGCCAAGCCGGAGCGGCCAGGCACACCTCCGAGCAGTAACCCACCGGCAGCGGGGACTCGAGGTCGTGGGCGATCGCCTCGAGGGCTGCGGCGAGCCCCGGCGTGACCGGCGCCCCCTCGCGCCAGGCCAACGAGTCCCCGTCGACGCCCACGAGGCGCTCGACCGGCCCCTCCGGTGCGATCCGAAAGCACGCCGCGGGCATCGCGTCGAGCAGCTCGTTGCCGACGATCACGCCGACGAAGCCGGCCGGCGGCAACGCGTCCAGCCACTGCGCCTCGAGCCCCGCGGCGGCGAGCGCTGCGGCCTGGCGCTCGCGCAGGTCGGCGCTGCGCTCGAGCAGCAGCAGTCGGCGCGGCGGGGTGCCGAGCCGCACGAGCTCGCCGGCAAGCTCCACCATCAACGCGCCGGACCCGGGGCCGATCTCGAGCAAGTCGCCTCCGCCGAGCTCGGTCAGCGCCTCGGCGACGGTGCGCGCGAGGCATCGCGCGAACAGGGGCGTGAGCTCCGGCGCGGTGGTGAAGTCGCCGGCCGGGCCGAGCTTCCGGGCGCCGGCGCTGTAGTAGCCGAGACCGGGCGCGTACAGCGCCATCTCCATGAACGTGGGGAAGGTGATCGCGCCACCGGAGTCGGCGATGACCTGGCGCAGTCGCGCGAGCAGGGCCGCCGAGTGGGCGGCCTCCTCCGGGGACAGCGCAGGCTCGGACGCCCTCACCGCAATCGCCTCACCGGCGGTCTCCCCCTGCATCCGGCGCGACCATCGGGTAGATTCGCCGCGCCCCGCCACGATCGGAGCCCGTGCCCCCGATGACCGAGCCCACCTCCGGCGTCGCCCTGGTGACCGGCGGCGCCCGCCGCATCGGCGCCGCGATCAGCCGGGCCCTGCACGGGGCCGGCATGCGCGTCGTCGTCCACTACAACCGCTCGCGCGAATCGGCCGAGGCGCTGTGCTCGGAGCTCGAGGCCACCCGTCCGGGCTCCGCGATCGCGATCCACGGCGACCTGCTGGAGGCCGGCGCGCCGCGCCGGCTGGTTACAGCGGCCGTCGCCGCCTTCGGCCGACTCGATACCCTGGTCAACAATGCGTCGTCCTTCTACCCCACCCCACTCGACGCGCTCGACGAGCGGATGTGGGACGACCTCGTCGGCACCAACCTCAAGGCACCCCTGCTGCTCATCCAGGCCGCCGAGCGCTGGCTCTCGGAATCGGGCGGCTCGGTGGTCAACCTCGCCGACATCCACGCCGAGCGTCCGCTCCCCGGCCACGCGGTTTACGGGGCGGCCAAGGCCGGGCTGGTGATGGTGACCCGCGTGCTTGCCCGCGACCTCGCGCCGCGGGTACGCGTCAACGCGGTCGCCCCTGGCGCCATCCTCTGGCCGGAGCCGGAGCCGGAGCCACATGCCCAGGAGCGTCTTCTGGCCGGCGTGCCGCTCGGGCGGCTCGGCGAGCCGGCGGACATCGCGCGCGCGGTCCGCTATCTCGCGCTCGAGGCGCACTACACCACTGGCCACGTGCTCACCGTCGACGGCGGCCGCGCGCTCTGATCCCCGCCTCATGCGCCGCGCGGCGGGGCGCGGCGGTGGATCTCCTCGACGTGGGTCCCGAACTGGCCGCGTCGACGATCCTCGAAGTAGCGCTCCAACGCGCGCTCGATGGAGGGGAACGCGAGCTCGTCCCAGGGTATCGAGGCCTCGTCGAAGAGACCCACCTCGAGGCTCTCCGGTCCGGCGGCCACCGCGGGATCGAGCAGGCGCGCGAGGAAGATGACGTAGACCTGGCTGATGCGAGGAATGCTGAAGTAGCAATGCAGCGCCCCGACCTCGACCCGCGCGCAGGCTTCCTCCATCGCCTCTCGGGCGGCGGCGTCGGGGGTCGACTCGCCGTTCTCCATGAAGCCCGCGGGCAGCGTCCAGGCGCCCGAGCGCGGCTCGATGGCGCGGCGACAGAGCAGGATCCGGTCGCCCCACTCGGCGATGCAGCCGGCGATGATCTTCGGGTTGTGGTAGAAGACCGTGTCGCAGGAATCACAGACGTAGCGCGGACGGTCGTCCCCGGCCGGGATCCGTTGCACGACCGGGGCCGCGCAGTTGCTGCAGAAGTTCATGGCCGTGCCGCCACGACGCCGCCACGGTCGAGGGCGGCGCGTCCGAGCGGCTCGACCCGACGAAGCCTGCCACCGCCGATCGCGGCACCACGCTCGCGCCACAACGTGGCGAAGCTCCGCCCGTCCACCGGGTGGCGCATCCGCGGCGCGACGTCGGCGAGCGGCCGCAGCACGAAGGGGGCGGTGAGAATCTCATCGCGCGGCAACCGGACACCGTCGACCTCGCCGACCGTGTCGCCGTGCAGCAGGATGTCGAGATCGAGCGTTCGCGACGAGAACCTGGGGCCGGAGCGGTCGCGCCCGCACTCGTCCTCGATTCGCCGCAGCGCGCCGGCGGTGGTGCCGACCGCCTCGGCGGTATCGAAGGCGGCGACCAGGTTCAGGAACGGCGGCCCGTCGAAGCCGACCGCAGCACTCTCGTAGACCGGCGACGTCGTGACCGACCCGTAGCGCGCCTCGAGCGCCGCCAGCGCCACCGCCAGGTGATGCCGCGGCTCGAGGTTGCTGCCGATGCTGATCAGCACCCGCATCGGCGTCAGCTCGCCTCCCCGCGCTCGATGATCACACCGACGCCGCGTGCCCCGCGCAACGCACCCTCCTTGTTCAGGCGCACGCGCACCCAGGGCACTGCGAACTCCTCGCGCACGATGCGGGCGATGCTCTCGGCCAACGTCTCGACGAGGAAGAACTGGCTGTCACCGACGAACTGGATGATGCGCTTGGCGACCGACTTGTAGTTGACCGCGTCGTCGACCGAGTCGGTGCGCGCCGCTGCCGCGCAGTCACAGGCCATCTCCAGGTCGATCACGATCGGCTGGCGGACCTGGCGCTCCCAATCGTAGATGCCGATCACGGCCTCGACGCGAAGCTCCTGGATGAAGATGCGGTCCATCGATCGAGACGCCCGGGGTGCTGCGAGGACGGCAACATTAGCCCAGAACCGGGGGCACCGGTACCGCGCCGCGCGGATACCTTGACCCCCGAGGGCGGGCGCAGTGCAATAGCGCGATGTTGCAGTCGGTCGCCCTCGTGCTCGGCGCCTACCTGGTCGGCTCGTTCGCGAGCGCGATCCTGGTGTGCCGTGCGATGGGGCTCCCCGACCCCCGAGAGGGCGGCTCGGGTAATCCCGGCGCCACCAACGTGCTGCGGCTGGGGGGTAAGAAGGCCGCCGCCCTGACCCTGACCGGCGACGTGCTCAAGGGCGTGCTACCGGTCCTGGTCGCCACCTGGCTCGACGAGTCCCCGCCGGTGCGCATGGCGGTCGGTTTCGCCGCCTTCCTCGGGCACCTGTTCCCGGTCTTCTTCGGCTTTCGTGGTGGCAAGGGCGTGGCGACCGCCTTCGGCGCGCTGGTGGCGTTGTCGGGGTCGGTCGGGCTCGCGGCGGTCGCGACCTGGGTGGGCGTCGCCGCGGCCACGCGCTACTCGTCGCTCGCCGCCCTCACCGCGTCGGTCCTCGCACCGGCCTATGCCGCCTTCCTGACCGGCGAGACCGCCTACGTCGTCGGCCTCGCGCTGATCGCGGTGCTGCTGCTGGTGCGCCATCGCGGCAACATCGGGCGGCTCCTCGCCGGCACCGAGAGCCGGATCGGCGAGAAGGCGAAGGCGGCACCAGGAGCCTGAGCCGCGCCCCTCACGCGTCGACCGCGGAGAGCTCGGTGAGGGGCCAGCGCGGACGCACCGGAAACGCGAGCTCGGCACGCTCCCCCCCGCACAGGCGCAACCAGCCGGCGTAGGCGATCATGGCGCCGTTGTCGGTGCACAGCGCCGGGCGCGGGTAGTAGACGCGGGCCCCCCTGGCCTCCACCATGCGCGCCGCCGCCGCCCGCAGCCGACGGTTCGCGCCCACCCCACCGGCGATCACCAGCGCCGACTCGCCGGTCGCGTCGAGCGCCCGCGCGCACTTCGCGACCAGGGTCTCGACCATCGCCTCCTCGAAGCCGCGTGCGACGTCGGCCCGCGTGGCGGCGTCGGGCTGGAGGCGCTGCACGACTTGCATCACGTGGGTCTTCAGGCCGCTGAAGCTGAACTCGAGCCCGGGGCGATCCAGCATCGGCCGCGGGAAGTCGAACCGCCCGGCAGCGCCCTCCTCGGCGAGCGCCGCCAGCGCCGGCCCACCCGGATAGGGGAGGCCGAGCAGGGTGGCGGTCTTGTCGAAGGCCTCGCCGGCGGCGTCGTCGAGCGTCTCGCCGAGGATCTCGTACGAGCCGGGCCGCGTGACCCGCACCAGCATCGTGTGCCCACCGGAGACCAGCAGGGCGACGAACGGTAGAGGCGGCGACTCGTCCTCGAGCATCGGCGCGAGCAGGTGGCCCTCGAGGTGGTGGACCCCCACTGCCGGGATGCCGAGCGCGAACGCAAGACTACGCGCGAACGCGGCGCCGACCAGCAACGCACCCGCGAGCCCGGGACCGGCGGTATAGGCGATGCCATCGAGGTCGGCGCGACCGAGGCCGGAATCGGCGAGCACCAGCTCGACCAGCGGCACGACGCGCCGGACGTGGTCGCGCGACGCGAGCTCCGGAACCACCCCTCCGTAGGCGGCGTGGAGGCGTGCTTGGGAATGCAGGCGGTGCGCGAGCAGGCCGCCGGCACTCGCGTAGATCGCCACGCCGGTCTCGTCACACGATGTCTCGATGCCGAGAACCCGCATCGGTCTCGCCTCGCCCTGCCCCTGCCCGCGCCGCTCGGTCGATGCACCCTCTCCGGCGACGCCGGTTTACAGCGAGGGGCCGCGCGACTTAACATGCGTAGTTTACGCGAGATCCGACCGCCTCGCCGTGCGTGGGTGGAGGCCTGGATCGGAATCGGAGAAGCCCGATGCACGGGCGGGTCCGGGTGGCAAGCGGCCTGGAATCGCGCATGCAGCGGGCGGCACACGAGACATCGTCCAGTGTTCATGGGCTCGCAAGCCACGCCGGTGGCGCGAGCGACGGAGGTCCAGCCGGAAAACGTCTATGCCAACCGTGCGAGTGAAAGAGAACGAGCCGTTCGACGTGGCGCTGCGCCGTTTCAAGCGCGCCTGCGAGAAGGCAGGCATCCTGACCGAGATCCGCCGTCGGGAGTACTACGAGAAGCCGACCGCGGTGCGCAAGCGCAAGCAGGCTGCTGCAGTGAAGCGCCACCTCAAGAAGCTCGCGCGGGAGCAGGTCCGGCGTCAACGGCTCTACTGACTCGGCTGCCTTCGCCCGGCGCCGGACGTCTTCTCGACGCCGGTCGCCGCCGGGATGAAGGTGGCGGTGCCACCGCTGGTGCGCCCGCGGTGGTCGGGTCGATGGTGATCGACATGGATCTCAAGGCCCGTATCCAGGAAGACGTCAAGACGGCGATGCGCGCCCGCGACAAGGATCGCCTGGGAGCGCTGCGCCAGCTCACGGCCGCCATCAAGCAGCGCGAGATCGACGATCGGGCCGCCCTCGGTGCAGCCGGGCTCGACGATGTCGGCGTGCTCGCGGTCATCGACAAGATGCTCAAGCAGCGTCGCGAGTCGTTGGAGCAGTACACCTTGGCTGGCCGTGACGACCTTGCGGCCCAGGAGCGCCTCGAGATCGAGGTCCTGGGTGGCTACCTGCCGGCGGCCTTGAGCGCCGCCGAGGTCGAGGCGATGATCGACGCGGTGATCGCCGGCCTCGGCGCGGAGTCCGACTCCATCGGCATGCGCGACATGGGTCGGGTCATGTCGGCGCTGCGCCCACAGGTGCAGGGCCGGGCGGACATGGGCGCCGTGAGCGCGGCGGTGAAGGCGAGGCTGGCCCGAGCCTGAGCCGCGGCACCGGTGCCGGCGGACGAGGTGCTCCGTTGGCCGGTCGCATTCCCCAGACTTTCATCGACGACCTGCTCGGCCGCGTCGACATCGT
The DNA here is from genome assembly GCA_024234875.1 of Ectothiorhodospiraceae bacterium. Lineage (GTDB taxonomy): Bacteria > Pseudomonadota > Gammaproteobacteria > HK1 > HK1 > JACKNM01. The sequence continues at coordinate 67,895 of JACKNM010000023.1, forward strand.
CGCGGTCATCGACGAGCGGGTGCCGCTGAAGCGCGCCGGGCGCGAGTACAAGGCCTGCTGCCCCTTCCACGGCGAGAAGACCCCGTCGTTCACGGTCAGCCCCGAGAAGCAGTTCTACCACTGCTTCGGGTGCGGGGCGCACGGCACCGCGCTCGGCTTCCTGATGGACTGGGGCCAGATGGAGTTCGTGGAGGCGGTCGAGGAGCTCGCGCGAACGGTCGGGCTCGAGGTGCCGCGCGAGGGCGGCGCCGCACCGCGCGGTGGCGACGATGCTCCGCTCTACGACGCGGTGGGTCGCGCGGCGGCCTGGTTCCGCCGCCAGCTCCGTGAGCATCCGCAGGCGGAGCGCGCCGTCGAGTACCTGAAGCGGCGCGGTCTGACGGGCGAGGTGGCGGCCCGCTTCGGGCTCGGCTACGCGCCGCCCGGCTGGACCAACCTGCGCGATGCACTCGGCACATCCGAGGCGGAGCTGCGCCTGCTCGAGCGCGCGGGCCTGATCGCCCGCCGCGACGACGGCAGCTTCTACGATCGATTCCGCGACCGGGTGGTGTTCCCGATTCAGGACCGGCGCGGGCGAACCATCGCCTTCGGTGGCCGCGTGCTCGGCGACGACATCCCGAAGTACCTGAACTCGCCCGAGACCCCGATCTTCCACAAGGGCCGCGAGCTCTACGGCCTGGCGCAGGTGCGCGCGGCCGGCAAGGTGAGCCGCGTGGTGGTGGTCGAGGGATACATGGACGTGGTGGCCCTCGCGCAACACGGCGTCGACAACGCGGTCGCGACCCTCGGCACCGCCGCCACCGCCGACCACCTCCGTGCCCTGTTCAGACTGTGCCCGGACGTCGTGTTCTGCTTCGACGGCGACGCCGCCGGGCGGCGAGCCGCGTGGCGGGCGCTCGAGACGGCTCTGCCGTTGATGCAGGAGGGACGGCAGGCGTTCTTCGCCTTCCTACCCGACGGCGAGGATCCGGACAGCCTCGTGCGCGCCCGCGGCCGCGAGGCCTTCGAAGGCATCGTCGCCGCCGCGGACAGCCTCGGAACGTTCCTGTTCGGTCACCTGGCGCAGCAGGTCGACCTCGAGACCATCGACGGCCGCTCGCGTCTGGCGGAGCTCGCTCGGCCCCTCATCTCACGCATTCCCGAGGGCCCGTTCCGGGAGCTGGCGGTGGCCCGGCTGGGCCAGCTCACCGGGATCCGTACCGAGCGCTGGTCAGGTCTCGCCCCCGAGGAGAAGCCACCGCGCCCGGCGGCGCGGAACGGGGGGACCCGATTCGGACCCGCGAGCGTCGCCCGCTCGCCGGTGCGCAAGGCGCTCGGCCTCCTGGTGCAGCATCCCGAGCTCGCGACCGAGGTCGAGGATCCGGCGCGCCTCGCGGCGCTGGACACGCCCGGGGCGCCGCTGCTCGCTGAGGTGGCAGCGCTGCTCGCGGCCAACCCGGGGCTGAAGCCGGCGGCGGTGGTCGAGCGATTCCGGGAGCACGCGCACGGCCCACACCTCGAGAAGCTGCTGCTGGTCGACCTGCAGCTGCGCGAGGGGTTCGACCGCGAGTTCCGAGATTGCCTCGCCGCCATCGAGCGCGGTGCACGCGAGCGCGACGCGGACCGCCGGCTCGCCGAGCTTTACGCGAAGGCCGAGGGCGGCCTGGACCGCCTCAGCGCGGAGGAGCGGCGCGAGCTCGCGACCCTCCTCCGGCGCGACGGCACGCGTGAGTCGCGCGGCGAATCGGGGCCTGCCTGACGACGCACCCACGCCCGCCCACTGGAGCCCGGCGGCGCCGGCCAGACCCTCTGCCCGACCGATCACGGCGCCGAGGATCCGGGTGCGAGCTCCCCGTTCGTGATGGTGCCCGCGGGAACCGTATTTCTCGGCCCGACGCTCGATGAGCACCAATCGCGCCGGTGGCAGCCAGCGTTCGTGCCCCGGGGCTGCGAGCCGGCGCGATTTCACCGGGATCCATGCCGAACGATGGTCTAGACTTGCCCCCGAGGAGAAAGCCCCCCCACCAGAGGGCGCACGGTTCGAGGGCCGGTGTCGGCTCCCCGAGCGTGGGTCGCTCCCCGGTGTGCAAGGCCCTCGGCCGACTCGTCCGACATCTGGAGCCCCGCTCCGTGATGGCCACTCGAGCCGGCTGGCTGCGCCGGACGTTCTGGGCGCGGCGTTGCTCGCGGAGGTCTCGGCCCCCGCCATCCGACCGGATCGTGACCCGGCGGCAGCGGCGGTACAGCCTCGACACCACGGGCACGGGGACTCGCTCACGGTGGCCGCTGGTGGCGGAGCCCGGGACCGCGCGAGCAGCTCGCTCGGCGCATCGGGTTACGCCGCGCGTGAGCCACCGGGGTGCGCAACGAGGACCGCGTGCTCGCGGCGTCGTGCGCGGAGGCGGGAGGGGATCGACCGGCCGAGCCGGGGGAGAGCCGCGGGCTCGCGGCGCTTCGACCGACCGGACCGGACTCGAGGGGTACGGGACGACGGCGGGGAATCTTCCGCCCGCGTCGTGCCGTTGGACTTATAATGGAACGTTACGTTCCGGCCACTAGAGCCTCGCGCGCACAATAAACATCATGGACCTCGACCAGCAGCAATCTCAGCTCAAGCTCTTGATCGCCAAGGGCAAAGACCAGGGTTATCTGACCTACGCGGAGGTGAACGATCATCTGCCCGAGGGCATCGTCGACCCCGAGCAGATCGAAGACATCATCAGCATGATCAACGACATGGGTATCGCGGTGCACGAGACCCCGCCCGATGCCGATGAGCTCCTGCTGATGGACAACGCGGTGAGCTCCGACGACGACGACACCGAGGAAGCGGCCGCCGCGCTGGCGACCCTCGACGCGGAGTTCGGTCGCACCACCGACCCCGTGCGCATGTACATGCGCGAGATGGGCACGGTGGATCTGCTCACCCGTGAGGGCGAGATCAGGATTGCCAAGCGCATCGAGAAGGGACTGAACCAGGCCCTGCGCGCCCTGGCGGCCTACCCGCCCACGATCTCCGAGCTCCTCTCGGAGTTCGACCGCTTCGAGGCGAGCGAGGTCAAGCTCACCGACATCGTCTCCAGCTTCGTGGATCCGTCGGTGCTCGACGAAGAGGTCGTTCCCCCCGCCGCCAAGCGGGCGTCGGACAGCGACGAGGAATCCGATGGTGACGACGAGGTCGACGAGCCGGTCGATCTCGGCCCCGACCCGGAAGAGGCACGGACCCGATTCAAGAAGCTCAAGCGGACGTTCTCCCGCCTGGGGACGGTGACGCGCAAGGAAGGCTCGACCGCGGAGGCCGCTCAGAAGCTGCGCGACGACCTCGCCGACCAGTTCCTCGAGCTCAAGCTCACGCCCAAGCTCGTCGATCGCCTCACCGCCAATCTGCGCGACGTGGTCGAGCGCATCCGCCAGCACGAGCGCGCGGTCATGCATCTGTGCGTGAACGAGGCGAAGATGCCCCGCAAGGACTTCATCGCCAGCTTCCCGCAGAACGAGACCAACCCGAACTGGCTGCGCAACCACACGCGCAAGACGAAGAAGTACGGCGAGGCACTGAAGGAGCACGCGAAGGAGATCAAGCGTCTTCAGGCGCGTCTGGTCGTGGTCGAGGAGCAGAGCCAGCTCTCGATCTCCGAGATCAAGGAGATCAACCGCCGCATGTCGATCGGCGAGGCCAAGGCCCGTCGCGCGAAGAAGGAGATGGTCGAGGCCAACTTGCGCCTCGTGATCTCCATCGCCAAGAAGTACACCAATCGCGGGCTGCAGTTCCTGGATCTGATCCAGGAGGGCAACATCGGCCTGATGAAGGCGGTCGACAAGTTCGAGTACCGACGCGGTTACAAGTTCTCGACCTACGCGACGTGGTGGATTCGACAGGCGATCACGCGCTCGATTGCCGACCAGGCGCGCACCATTCGCATCCCGGTGCACATGATCGAGACGATCAACAAGCTCAACCGCATCTCGCGCCAGATCCTGCAGGAGAAGGGGCGCGAGCCGACGCCGGAGGAGCTGGCCGAGCGAATGGAGATGCCCGAGGACAAGGTCCGCAAGGTGTTGAAGATCGCGAAGGAGCCGATCTCGATGGAGACCCCGATCGGTGACGACGAGGACTCCCATCTCGGCGACTTCATCGAGGACACCAGCATCGTCTCGCCGGTGGACTCCGCGACCTTCGAGGGTCTGCGCGAGTCGACGCAGAACATCCTCGCCGGTCTCACCCCGCGCGAGGCCAAGGTGCTGCGCATGCGGTTCGGCATCGAGATGAACACCGACCACACCCTGGAAGAGGTCGGCAAGCAGTTCGACGTGACGCGCGAGCGCATTCGTCAGATAGAGGCCAAGGCCCTGCGCAAGTTGCGCCATCCGAGCCGCTCGGAGCAGCTTCGCAGCTTCCTCGACTGAGAGGCCATGAAGGGATCGAGCGGCGCCTGCGCCCGATTCGTTCACGACCTCTGACACCCGGGGGTCGGTCCGGCCACCGGAACACGGGGCCGCCTGGCGAGAGCCGGCGGCCCCGTTTCGTTATAGGATCCGGCGACCCGTATAGGATCCGGCGACCCGTCGGTCGCGACCATCGCCGCCGGCCCGACCCGGCCCAACCCCGAGGAGCTTGCGATGCGATTCAGCTTCTGGCCCCACGCCAGCCAGTCCTGGGAGGACATCCTGACGCTTTGCCGCCACGCCGAGGCAACCGGCTGGGAAGGCCTCTGGATCGCCGACCACTTCATGCCCAACGCCGCCGATGTCAGCGGACCCGTGCACGAGGTATGGACCCTCCTGGCTGCGCTCGCCGCGGCGGTGCCACGAGTGCGCATCGGCCCCATGGTGTCGTGCAACACCTACCGCCATCCAGCGGTGCTCGCGAAGATGGCAGCCACCGTCGACCACATCAGCAACGGCCGCCTGGTGCTCGGCTACGGCGCCGGTTGGCAGGAGAACGAGCACGCCGCCTACGGCCTCGAGTTCTACACCGTCGGCCAGCGACTGCGGCGCATGGAGGAGGCCTGCCGCATCATCAAGTCCCTGTTCACCGAGCGACGCACCACGCTCGACGGCAAGTACTACAAGATCACCGACGCGCCACTCGAGCCGAAGCCGGTCCAGAACCCGCTGCCACTGCTCATCGGCGGTGGCGGCGAGAAGGTGACGCTTCGCATCGTGGCCGAGCTCGCCGACGAGTGGAACGTGTGGGGTGATCCGAAACGCCTCGGCGAGAAGATGGCGATCCTCGACGATCACTGCCGCGCCGTCGGCCGCGACCCCAAGACCATCAAGCGCACCGCCGCCACCCTCATCCATCTCAGCGATGATCCGGCAGCCAACGAGAAGGCCCGCTCCCAGCCACGCTACGCAACCATCGCCGGCAACGCCGACGAGCTGCGCGAGACCATCCGCGAGTACGCGCGCATCGGTGTCGACGAGCTCATCGTCGCCGACTTCTTCATGGGCCCGATGGCTCAGAAGACCGCGATGCTCGACCAGTTCATCCGCGAGGTCGCCCCGGCCGGCCGATAACCATACCGACGACCGCCCCTTCCGAGGGCCTGTAGCTCAGCGGTTAGAGCCGCGGACTCATAATCCGTAGGTCGCAGGTTCGAATCCTGCCGGGCCCACCAATAAAAACAATTACTTAAGATGCGAACGATTCGCATCTATTCTCCGTCGGTACAATTTCGGTACACTCGCGCTCGCCACAAGGGAGTGTGCCGATGGCCGTCATCGTCAAGACACCGAGCAACTCGTGGAAGGCGGTCGTCCGTCGCCACGGCTGGCCGACCGCGATCAAGACCTTCAAGTCGAAGCGCGACGCCCAGGACTGGGCTCAGGCGACCGAGACCGAGATGGTCCGTGGGGTCTACGTGCGCCGCACCGGCGGCGAGCGCATGACGCTGCGCGAGGCGCTGGAGCGCTACGAGGCCGAGGTCTCACCGACGAAGCGCGGCTCGACCGTCAAGAACGAGCGCGCCCGATTCAAGATCCTGCGCGAGCACCTCGGCGCGTACAGCCTCGCGGCCTTGAGCCCCGACGTGATCGCGAGGTACCGGGATCAGCGCCTCGCGCTCGGCCGCGCCAACAACACCGTCCGCCTCGAGCTCGCGCTGCTGAGCCACCTCTACGCGACCGCGATCCGCGAGTGGGGTCTCGGCCTCACCTACAACCCGGTCTCCAACATCCGCAAGCCCTCCCCCGGTAGCGGCCGCACCCGCCGCCTCGACCCCGACGAGGAACGGCGCCTGCTGCACGCCGTGGACGCGAACACCAACCCGATGCTCGGCTGGATCGTCCGCCTCGCCCTCCTGACCGCGATGCGCCAGGGCGAGATCCTGAGTCTCCGCCGGGTCCAGGTAGACCTCCCACGCCGCGTCATCCGCCTCGACGAGACCAAGAACGGCGAGCGCCGCCTCGTGCCCCTCTCGACCCGGGCGGCCGAGATCTGCTCCGCGGCCATCCGCCACGCCACCGCCACCGGCGTCCACACCCCGCTGCTCTTCTACGGCGAGCCCGGCCAGGACGGCCGCCGCCGCCCATACGTGGTCAACAAGGTCTGGGCCACCGCCGTGCGCCGCGCCGGCATCGAGGACTTCCGCTTCCACGACCTCCGCCACGAGGCCATCTCCCGCCTCGTCGAGGCCGGCCTCACCGACCAACAGGTCGCCGCGATCTCCGGCCACAAGTCGATGCAGATGCTGAAGCGGTACACGCACCTG
>JACKNM010000024.1 GCA_024234875.1 Ectothiorhodospiraceae bacterium
AGGCACCAGGCACCAGGCAACTCCACACGACGGAGCCTGCCGCCGTCACCGTCGACGTCTCGCCAGCGATCGTCGACGCTCGACGCTGGCTCCCCCCGGTCTCCTCGCGTCGGCTGGCCTGTCGAGAAGATTTACAAAGCCGGCCGACCCGGCGACACGATGCCTCGCAACGACTTGATTCGGCACGACATCATGCTCTCGGCATGATGTTTGCTTGATGCGGCTCCGGGTGCCTCAACCCGCCATTGCGAAGGATCTGGATCGTGAAGAGAGAGTTGTTTCTCGGGGCCACGCTGCTGCTCGCCGTGCCCCAGTTCGCCAACGCGACCGTATTCGAGTTCGACATCACCTTCGACGGCGTCACCCCGACCCTCGACGCCGGCTCCGCGACCCCGGCTGGCACGTCCCTGAGCATCGGGGACAGCTTCCTGCTCGACCTCCGCGCGGCGGGCGACGACTTCTGGCGGGTCGACGGACCGTACTCCAACGTGTTCGTGCCGCTGACGTTCGCGGTCGGCGCCGACGGCGATCGCACCGCCAACGTCCAGACGCAGTTCCTGCTCGACGGCGTGGTGGTCGAGACCATCATCGAGACCAACGTCGTCCAGTCAGAGGTCCACATCGGGGCACAGTCCTGGTCCCTGCCCCTCGGCCTCGAGTTCGACACCGTGTCGATGACCTACGATCTGCTCGATTCGACCGCAGCGACCGAGATCGCGGCGTCCGCCGACCTGTTCGAGGGCTTCAGCGTCCCGGACAGCCCGTTCTTCCGCAGCGCCAACGTGACTTATGTGGAAGGCTCCGCGGCAGTACCCGAGCCCACGGCTCTGGTCCTTTTGGGCGCCGGACTCCTGGGCCTCGGCTGGCGTCGACGCACGGCCTGAGGCGTCATCGCGCCGGATGTCCCGGACCGGGCTCGGTTCGGGACATCGAATCCAGGATCCTCGCCCACCGGTCCTCGCGAACCCACCTGTCGCCTCGGGCGAGGACCCCTCTGCCGTACCCGGCCCCGCCCCTGCTCCGGCCGCACCGTCTGCCCGCACCAGAGCCTGCGCTCGACCGTCCCACTCGGCCCGGAGCGCCCTTGCAGCCTGCGCACGGAGCGGTCATCGTTCCCGAACCGTGAGCGGCACGATGCGGTGTCGTGCCCCGCCGGTGAGGAGACCGCACATGGCACCGAAGATGGCGATGGTCTCGGCCCCACAACCCGAGGCGGTCGAGGCCGGGCTCGACGTCTTGCGCGATGGTGGCAACGTGGTGGATGCAGCGGTGGCGGCCGCGCTGGTGCAGACGGTGGTCGATCCGCAGATGTGCGGCGTGGCGGGCTTCGGCTCCATGCACATCTACCTCGCCGAGCCAGACCGGCACGTGTTCATCGACTTCCACGGGCGGGCGCCCCGCTCCACACGTGAGGACATGTGGGAATCGCTGATCGTGCGCGAGTGCGACGACGGCTTCGGGTTCGTCCTCGACGGCCAGGTCAACGAGATCGGCTACACCTCGATGACCACTCCGCTCACGATCAAGGCGCTCTGCGAAGCGCTCGAGCTGCACGGCAGTCGGCGGCTGTCGGATCTCATTCAGCCCGCCATCGCCTACTGCGAGGATGGCTTCACGGTACGACCGCGCGTGCACGCCTTCTGGCACCAGCCGTCACAGGCCGGGCGAATCGAGCGCGTCCGCGTGGTGCGCGACCATCCGGCGGCAGCACGCATCTACTTGAAGCCGGATGGCGCTCTGCCCGGGGTCGGCGAGGTGCTCCGCAATCCGGACATGGGCCGCACCTACCGACGCATCGCATCGGCCGGGGTCGACGACTTCTACCACGGGGAGATCGCACGCGCCATCGACGCCGACATGCGCGCGCACGGTGGTCACATCACGCTGGACGATCTGGCGACCTGCGAGACCGAGCACACGGTTCCGCTTCGTGGTCGCTATCGTGGATTCGACGTGCACACGAATCAGCCGCCGGGTGGCGGCTTGATGGTGCTCGAGATGCTGCAAATCCTCGAGCACTTCGACCTGGCGGCGATGGGCCACAACTCGGCCGACTACATCGCGACGCTGGCCGAGGCGATGAAGATCGCGACCGTCGACAAGGACCGCCGCATGGGGGACCCGCGGTTTCTCGACGTGCCGGTCGCGGAGTTGTTGTCACCGACCCATGCGGCGAGCATGGCGGGCCGGATCCGCAGCGGGACGATCACCCACGTGCCCCGAGTCAACGCCGGCGGCCCACAGAGCAAGGAGACGACCCACCTCTGCGTCGCGGACGGCCGGGGCAACTTCGTGAACGTCACCCACTCCCTCGGCTCGAGCTCGGGTGTCGTCAGCGAGGGCCTGGGGTTCATGTACAACAACTGCATGATGGTGTTCGACCCGAGACCCGGGAATCCCGGCTCGCTCGCGCCCGGGAAGGCGCGCTTCTCGGCGATGTGCCCGACGGCGCTGTTCCGCGACGGCAAGCCGTATCTCATCCTGGGAGCGCCCGGAGGAACCACCATCACCATGGGCGTGCTGCAGACCATCCTCAACGTGGTGGATTTCGGCATGAGCCCGCAGGAGGCCGTTTCCGCCCCACGATTCTGCGCGACCTCCGACACCATCGAGCTCACCAATCGAATCCTGCGTTCCACCGAGCGCGAGTTGCAGCGCCGTGGATACCCGACGGCACGCTACGCGGTGAGCTACATGGTCCCGCTGGTCCACGCCGTGCGGTTGCGCGACGGAAAGCTGGACGGAGGCGCCGATCCGGCCGGAGACGGGATGGCGATGGCGGTGACAATCGACGACTGAGCGCGCGGCGGGCCGGCCTGCCCCGGTTCTGGCGGCGTCGCGCAGATCAGGCCGCGCCGCGAGATTGCTCAGACACAGGCCGGATCCACCAGCCCCAGGCGTGCCGCGGCGAGCGCCGCCTCGGCGCACGAATGCACGCCGAGCTTGCGATACGTGCTCTTCACGTGGTCGGTGACGGTGTGCGGGGACAGACCGAGCAAGGAGGCGATGGTCGGGCGGCTGTAGCCCTTGGCGACCAGGATCAGGACCTCGTGCTCACGACGGGTGAGGCCGTGGGCGACCGATTCGGATCGGGGGAGCATGCGGCACTCCTGTGCATGGCGATGCGGCCCAGCATCGCCCCCGATCACTCACCGATGACTCACCGCCCTCGTTCCGATTCGAGCCGGCGCGCGCGACGCTCGAGCGCTCGCCGTCGTGACGCGGTCCAGGGTAGATCGTCTCGATCCGGTAGGAAATCGCCTTCCTGGAGGCGCCTGGCCACCTGCCCCGACGCCGCCTCGTCCGCGGCCACGCTCGAGGCCTCGAGGGCCCAGGCGTCGACCCAGCACCGCTGCGCCGCGAGCCGCACGGTTCCGTCGTGCACGATCACGGACTCCTTGCCGATCAGCTTCCGTAGCCGGTAGATGCCGGACTCGAGCGCGTGTTGAGCCGCGTCGCCATCGGCGTCCGGCCATAGCCGGTCGGACAGCCGCCCGGTGCTGGCGCCGTTCGGTCCGCATGCGACGAGAACGCGCAGCAGGTCCAGCGTCCGCGTCTGCGCCTTGCCCTCACCACCCAGCGGATGACCGTCGACCTCCACCTCGAAACGCCCGAGCGCGTGGATTCGTACCGGCCAGGGCCAGCGCTCGAGCCGCGCCGGATCGCCGCTCGGGCGCAAGCGCCGCGCGCGCACGATGTCGCGAACGTACTCGGTCTCGATGTCGTGCTCGAGCGCCAGCTCACACAATGGCGTGAGCACCTCGGGCACCGCCCACAGGAAGTGCACGATCCCGGCCTCCCGGCCGGCGGCGAGGCCGCCGCGCAGGGCCGCCAGCGCGGACTCGGTGCGTTCCTCGAGCAGGCACTGCCCGGCATCGACGAGGCCGAGATGGAGCGCGATCAGCGGCCCCGCAGCGCGGCGCGCGAGCGCGGCGAGCGCCTCTCGTTGCTCGCGCAGGGCGGCCAGATCACCATCGGCGAAGGCGAGATAGGCGAGCGCGACGCGGGCGAACGCCTGCGGGGCCACGCCGCCCATGTCCATCGCCGCCTGGAAACAGACTTGGGCGTGGCCCCGGGCCTCCGCGCGTCGCCCGGCGAGGCATGCGTGCCAGGCCTTGTCGAGATACAGATGCCAGACCTCCATGTGTCGCGACGAGCGACCATCGAGCGCGACCTCGGCCAGGCGACTCGCCGCCTCGTCCAGCGCCCCGGCGAGCAGGCAGGCGCTCGCGGCATGAATGCGCATGTGGTTGTCGAGCAGGTGAATACCACTGCGGGTCGACTCCTCGAGACCGGCCTCGAGCTCGGCACGGGCACCGGCGAGGTCGCCGCGCGACCAGTGATCGGGAAGACTGAACAGGTACCACACCAGCCGACCGTAGGGCGACAGACGGTCATCGCGCCGCTCCGCAATCAACAAGTCCCGCAACGCCCACAGCTCGCGGTAGCGCCCGGTGTAGTAGTAGTGCTTGGAGAGCATCATCCCGATGCGCAGCTTCGTCGACGGATCGATGGCGGTGCGTATCAGGCGTGCGAGCCGCGTCTCCCAGAGCGCCAGATCCGGGTGGTCCGGCTCGACGAGGAACAGCCCATACCACACGCTCAGCGCGACACCCGCCTGGGTATCCGCGTCTCCGAGGCCATCGAAATCGACCCCGAGACGCTCGATCTCGTCGATCCACTCGCGCGGCCGGTGACTGCTCGAATAGGCCATGAAATAGGACCCGATGGCGTAGCTCAGAGCGAGGTAGAGCCCGCGTGAATCGCCCCGGCCCCGAAACCCGTCGCAGGCGCGGACCAGGATCTCGCGACCCCGCGACGGATCCCGCATCAGCAGACACAGCCCGCGCCAGTAGTCCAGCCACGGCGAGCGGCTGCCATCGGACGGGAAACTCGCGAGCCACCGCTCGAGCGTACGCAGGCGCGCCGCCGCGAACAGCGCCGGCGCATGGGTGATGATTGCCGCCTCGGCCGCGTCGTACCGCTCGCTGTCGAGCCAGAGCGTCATCGCCGCGTCCAGCTCGCCACGCGCGGCCAGCGCCTCGGCGGCGGCCGCCTTCCTCGCGCGAAGACCCTCCTCCCCCTCCGCGCGCAGGACCAGGGCCTGCACCGCGTCGGCGAGGAGCGGGTGCAGCACGAAGGTCACCGCCTGTCCGGGACGCGCAGGGCCGACGTGCTCCTGGACCAGGCAGCCGCGCTCGGCGAGCTCGCGCACCGCGCCCGAGCCGGCATCGTCGCCGGTGAGGCGGCTGCACAGCGCCTCGTCGACATGCGGCAGCCATGCCAGCCGGCCGAGGATGTCCAGGGTGCGAGTGGGGAGCTCTCTCAGCACCTCGCGCTCGATGTAAGCCTGGAGGGTCTCCGATGCGAGCGCCGAGCACGGGTCCGTGCACCGCGCGGGATCTGCCAGCACGCCGGAGCGCGCGAGCACGAGCGCGGCGACCCAGCCCTGCGTGCGTGCGCGCAGCGGCTCGGCGAGCCGATTCGCGTCCGCCACGCCCCAGCTCGCGATCAACGCCGCGGTCTCCTTCACGTTGAGCCGCATGTCGGCAGCCGGGACCTGCTGCACCGTACCGTTCGCCAGGTGCCGCGCCAGGCTCTCGGGCGGCCCGCATCGACTGGTCACGACGAGCTGGATGGCCGGCGGCAGCTCCTCCACCAGCACCGGCAGCAGGTCCACCACCTCGCCGGTGGAACCGACTCGGTGCAGGTCGTCGAGCACGAGCAGGCCGCGATCGCCACACCCCCCGAGCAGCTCGCGGAGGAGCAGCCTCGCGTAGGTGGTCAGAGCCGGCAGGTGCTCGCGCGAGATGGGCCGAGTCGGTGGTGCCGCGACGATTCCGGCGACCCGCAGCGCCTCGGTCAGATGGACCAGAAACGACGCCGCGTCCGCATCGGCCTCATCCAGACGAAGCCAGGCGCAAGGGTCGCCACGCCGCCGCGCGAGCATCGAGGCGAGCGTGGTCTTGCCGCTCCCCGCCGGGGCGGCCAGCCAGAGCACCGGCGACTGCGCCGAGACCAGCGTCTCGAGCACCGCGATCGGGACGGCGGCGGGCGACGTGCGTGGCGGCGTCACCTTGGCCACGGCGACCGAAGGCCGGCATTCCATGTCTACCCTCCCGCGCGCACCACAGCCACCAGGATGCCGAGGCTATCGCCAGAGCGACCACCGAGATGTGAACCGTTCCGCAGCCGGCGACCGAGCTCGGCCTGGCTCGAGTCCTTGCCTGGCTCGAGTCATGGATCGAGCCGCGCATCCAGGAAACGCCGTCCACGGTGTCGCCCCCCTCTCACGCTGTCGTCGCGAATCCGTGGGCTCGCCGCCAGAATCTGAAAAAATCCTTTAAATTCCGACACCTGAATTGGTCCGACCCCGGACTGCGGACTGATGTATCGCCCTGATCCCGGTCAGTGCGCCGCTGGCAGGTCGAGCGTAATCATCTCTTCGTCGATATCAGCCGGGACGTGGCGCCGGCGGCTTCACGGAACCCGAGCGCATCCGCGCCGTTGCGATTCCGGCACCTGGCGCGACCCAGCGGCGTTGTTAACCCGGGAGGACGCACCATGTTCATGGCGGACCAGGTCCCAGCAATCGTCGTACCGAGATGGATTCGCCGCGCAATCGGGCCGGCGCTCGCCCTCACGACCATGGTCGGCGCCACCCTGCCGCTCGCGGCGAGCGAGGTGACCGCGACATGGGGCGGTGCGAACGCGGACTGGACCAGTCCCGAGTGGGCATTCTCGGTCCCGGTGGCGGTCGCCTACCCCGACAATGGCGGCGGCGACTTCTTCACCGCGCGCATCGATGACGGGGGATCCGGGTCGTCGCTGGTGGTGCTGGACACCGACATCGAGGTCGACCGGGTCGAGGTCAGCGTCGATGACGTGCTGCAGCTCGCAAACGACCGAGCATTGAGATTCACATCGGCGCCGGGGCGGATCGGGAGTGGCGAGCTCGTCAATGACGGTGGCCACGTCGTCGGTCGCGGCCTGCTCGCCGGTGCCGGGGGTGGCGCCGGCACCCTGCATGTCGAGAACCGAGGCGGCACGATCACCGCAAGCGGTGGCGTGCTCGAGATCAATCCGAGCGGCGAGCCTGGCACCACCAGCCCGCTCGCGCTCGACAACACCGGTGACATCGCCGCCCTCGGCCCGGGCAGCACGTTGCTGGTGCGAAACGCCGCTGTCGAGCAGGCGCCGGGGGGCATCGTGCGCACCCGCGTCGGGGGCAACGTCGTCTTGGAGGACAGCCTCGTCGCCGGCGGCACGGTGCGAGTCGAGCCCTGTGGCACGCCCCTGGTGTGCGGGGAGTTGCTCCTGAATCGCGGCTCGGTGGTCGAAGGCACGCGGACGATCGTCGGCGAGAACGGGGTGGTCCGCGTGCTCGCCTCGGCCTTTCCCGGCGGCACCCTGCCGGCCGAGATGGCGGTCCAGGGTGGACGGATCCTGGTCGAAGCGGGTCCGATCAACCCGGTCGTGCTGACACTCGATGCCGGCGCAAACCCGGCCGGAGACACCATCGACTTCGGAGGCCCCGACGTCGCCAATCCCGGCGCCATCGTCATGAACTGGGTCTCGGGGCTGCCGGTCGAGGGGGCGAGCGCGATTCGAGTCGCCGAGGGCGACGTCGTGCTCGCGAACAGCAACGGCGGCCCGCTGGCGCCGCGCGGCGGCATCTTCCTCAACGGCGCCACGCCCGAGGCGTCCCAGATCTTTGCGGACCAGGCCGGGCGCACGCTGACCGTCGGCCCCGACACCGTGCTGACGACCCTGCCCGGCCGCCATGGCCGCGTGGGTGCAGTGCCGGTCGGCTTCCCGGTCATCGGTCCGGCGGCACCGATCGTCCTCGCCGTGGGCGCATCGCCCGGTGGCGGCCAGGTTGCCGCCAACATCGGCAGTCGGCTGGAGATCGCCGAGCTACGCAACGAGGGTGGTGTCGTCCAGGCACTGGCGGGCGGAACCCTCGCACTCGGCAACGCGGTATTCCCCAACCGCGGAGAGGTGCATGTGCTCGCGGGTGGCACCCTCGACCTGGACGGCGAGTACCAGCAGCTTGCAGAGAGCACGCTGGTGGACGGCCTGGCACGTATCGGCGGCGACTATCTCAACCTCGACGGCCTGACCACCGTCGCCGCCGGCGGCACCATGACCGTCGGCGGTGAGTTTCGGCAGGATGCCACCGCCACGGTCGACGGCACACTGCGCGCCGAGGGTGGGCTCGTCCAGACCGACGGCGCGACCGCTGTCGGCTCGCTCGGTGCGCTGCACACACCGCTACTGACCCTCCAAGCCGGGCGGTTCGACGGTGCCATCCTCGGCGACCTGTTGCTCGACGGAACCTGGGAGCTCCAGATTCGAGACCGCTTCGACTTCGACGTGCTGGACGTGCTCGACGACGGCGACACCGCCACAGTCGAGGGATTCGCGATCAACACACCGGCCGGCGCCATCGCGGTCGACCTCGGATTCGACGCGGCGGTCGGCGACTTCTTCGACGTACTGCTCGCCGACGCGCTGGCCCTCGACCTGGGCCAGCTCGCGATCTCGGATCCATTCGTCGACGCGCGGTTCCTGGTCGCCTCCGTGGTCGACTTCTTCGACGCAGGTCGCGGCGTCGCGCGTCAACTCCTGCGCTTGGAGGTGGCGGTTCCCGAGCCTGACACGCTGGCGATGATGCTGGTCGCCCTCGTCCTTCTCGCCACCGGCGCACGTCGCGACCCCGTCGCGGTGGCCGAGGTAACGGGGTAGCGACCGGGCGCTGACCCGCCCGGTGCATCGATTCGACTCCGACGACCACGCCAGGGCCACGATCCGGCCGGCCACGGTCCTGCGCTGCTCGGTACGCGTTTCGAGGCGCGGCTCGACCACTCGGAGAGCGTCGGGCCCGAGATTTCGGCACACTACGCCGCCTCCCGGGCGGATGGCGTGCGCCGCCTCGGGCTCCTCTCACATTCGATGCTGATCGCGAGGACGAGACGTGGACACCGAGTTCCAGAAGGCCATCGAGGCCCTGGCCCCCTGGGTCGGGCGCAAGCGGATCACCGAGGACGAGATCGGGCGGAGTCACGTCCGGCGCATCGCCGCCATGCTGGACCTCGACCCGGACGCATTCACGCCGGGCTCGGCGCTGCCGCCGCACTGGTTCACCATGTTCTTTCCCGAGGCGGTGCCGCAGAGCAAGATCGGGCCGGACGGTCATCCGGCGCCCGGTGTCGTTCTGCCACCGATCCCGTTGCCCCGGCGCATGGGCGCGGGTCGGCGGGTCGACATCCGCGGGCGACTGCGGGTCGGTCAACCGGCAACGAAGACCGCCGAGGTGGTGTCGATCACGCCGAAGCTCGGCCGCACCGGGCACATCGCGGTGCTCACCATGCGTCACACCATCGAGACCGGCGGCGCCGTGGTCGCGGTCGACGAGTTCGACGCGGTCTACCGCGAGGCGGTGCCACCGGGCGAGAAGACCACCGCCACCCCGCCCCAGCCGGCACCGACCGATGGCGAGTGGCGCTCGAGCCTCGAGCTCACGCCCGCCCTCGTCTTCCGCTACTCCGCGGTGACCTGGAACGCGCACCGCATTCACTATGACGCCGACTACAGCCGCACCGTCGAGGGCTACCCGACGACGGTGCAGAACGGCGGCCTGACCATGCAGCTGATGCTCGACGCCGCGCTCGCAAACACCGAGGCCGAGCTGACCGGCTTCACGGCTCGGCTGACGCGTCCGCTCTGGGTCGGCGATGGCGTCACCTTCTCCGGCAAGCGCGACGGCGACGGCGCGATGACGGTGTGGGCGAGCGACGCCGAAGGCGCCCTCTGCGCCCAGATGACGCTGGCGCTCGGCTGATGGCCGGTGGACCGCTCGACGGCGTGCGCGTGGTCGATCTCACCACGGTGGTGGTGGGCCCGATCTGCACCCGCACCCTCGCCGACCAGGGCGCGGACGTGATCAAGGTCGAGTCGCCGGGCGGCGACCTGCTGCGCACCATGGCCCACGGCTCGCGCAACGTCGGGATGTCGGGAAAGTTCATCAACTTCAATCGCAACAAGCGATCGATCTGCCTCGACCTCAAGCAAACCGACGGCATGGAGGCGATGCACCGCCTGCTGGAACGCGCCGACGTGTTCGTGAGCAACGTGCGCCCGGCGGCGCTCGAGCGCGCCGGCCTCGACCCGGCCAGCCTCGGGGATCGCTACCCGCGGCTCATCCACTGCGCGATCGTCGCCTTCGGTCGCGGCGGGCGCTACTACAACCGCCCGGCCTACGACCCGATCGTCCAGAGCCTGTCGGGGGTCGCCTCGACGCTCGAGCGCGCCACCGGCGAGCCGCGCTTCGTGCCGATGGTGATGACCGACCACGTCACCGGCCTCATTGCGGCGCAGTGCATCGGTTTCGCGTTGTACCGGCGCGAGAAGACCGGACGTGGCGAGGCCATCGAGGTGCCGATGCTCGAGAACATGGCGAGCTTCGTGGCCAGCGAGCACCTCGGGGCAGCGACGTTCGAGCCGGCCGAGGGTCCGACCGGCGACGGTCGCCTGCTCAGCCCACACTACCGCCCCCTGCCGACGCGCGACGGCTACATCACCGTCGGGCCCAACACCAATGCCCAGGCCTTCGCGTTCTTCGAGGCCATCGGCCGCCCGGAGCTGCGCGACGATCCGCGCTTCGACTCCGCGGCCGCACGCACCGCGAACGCGGCGGCGTACTTCGAGGTCCGTGCGAGCGGCCTGCTCCAGCGCACCACCGCCGAGTGGCTGGAGATCTTCGAGCGTCTCGACGTTCCGGCGGCGCCCTACAACCGCATCGAGGATCTGTTCACCGATCCGCATCTCGCCGACGTCGGGTTCTTCGCCACCTGGGAGCACCCGAGCGAGGGGACGATCTGGCGAACCCGTGTCGCCAATACCTTCAGCGCGGGCATGCGCGAGGCGCACGGTCACGCACCCCGCCTCGGCGAGCACGGGCGGGAGATCCTCGCCGAGCTCGGCTTCGCTGACGGCGACGTGGAGGCGATGATCGGCGCCGGCGCGGTCCGCGTGCCCTGACCGACAACCTTACTCAGCCGACCTGGAGACTGTCGCTGCGATGACCACCTCCCCCGCCAGCGCCCCCTGGCGCTCGATGCTCTTCGTCCCCGTCACCTCCGAGCGCTTCGTCGCCCGCGCCCACACGCGCGGCGCCGACGCGGTCATCCTCGACCTCGAGGACGCGATCGCTCCGGGTGAGAAGGATCAGGCGCGCGCCGCGCTGCCCGCCGCCGCACGCGCGATCGCGGCTCACGGCACCGACGTGGTGGTCCGCATCAATCGCCCGCTGGAGCTCGCGGTGCCCGACATCGCGGCGGCGGTGATGCCGGAGGTCAGCGCCCTGATGCTGCCGAAGGTGATGGGTCCGGAGCACGTGCGCCTGCTGGCGGAGGTGGTGAGCGCGCGCGAGCTCGCACTCGGCCTGCCGCACGGCCACACCGGTTTCATCGCAGTGGTCGAGACCGCGGCGGCCCTCGCTCACCTCAACGCGATCGCGAGCGCCGACCCGCGGTTGCGCGCGCTCGGCCTCGGCGGGGAGGATCTCTGCGCCGAGCTCGAATCGGTTCCAGGCGGCGACAGCCTGTATCCGTTCGCGATGAATGCCGTGGCCGCGGCTCGGGCGGCCCGCATCACCCCGTTCGGTGCGGTGGGCAAGTTCGCGGACTTCACCGATCTCGAGGGCTACCGCCAGGGGTTGCGCCGCTCTCGTGCCCTCGGCTTCGCCTGCACCGCCTGCATCCACCCGTCGCAGGTGCCGGTGATCAACGAGGAGTACGGCGTCTCGGAGGCCGATGCCGATCGCGCGCGCCGCCTGCTCGCCGCCTTCGAGCAAGCCCTGGCCGAAGGCAAGGGCGCGGTCGCATTCGAGGGCGCGATGGTGGACCTGCCGGTCGCCGAGCGGGCGCGCGCCCTGCTCGCTCGGGTACGGACGCGCTGAGCCCATCGGCAGCGGCGCTCCCCGACCGCCACCCGGGGGCTCAGGGCGAGGCCCACTCGGCCAGACGGGCGGTCACGTGGTCGGCATCGATACGCTCCTGCTCGAGCCGTCGCGCCCGCCCGTCCGGCAGCACGAGCCACTCGCACAGCGCCCGCTCGGCGTCGTCGAGATGCGGCATCGGATCGACGCACGGCACGTCCTCGACCACCGCGCGCTCGGCAAAGGCATCGAAGGTCGTCCGGTCCATCATCAATGCCCGCAGCCCCGGTTGCGCCTCGCGTGCGTCGCTCAGCATGCGCATGCCCCAGGTGTCGATGTCACCCCAGTAGGCGACGCGCCGTGCGCCCAGCCAGGGCGCCCGCACCCAGGCCAGATTGCGACCGCCGCCGAACACCGCCACCGTGCTCGGGAGCTCGGGCAACGCCAGACCGGACTGCAGGTTCTCGACGATGACGACCTGCGCACCCGGAAGCGGCGTTCGAAGCAGCTCGTCCGTCGGTAACATCAGGACCGACATCCCGCCGAGAGTCGCCCGGGTCCGATCGCACAGCGGCCGCACGTGCACCCACCCACTCGGGTTCCGAGCGCAACCGAGCCACGCCCGAAGGCCACCCTCGGCCCGCACCGCGCCGGCATGGCAAGCATCGAGCAGGTCGGTGAGCAGGGCCTCGTGGGCCTCCACGAACTTGGTGTCCACGCCGCGCAACGGCAGCGCGCGCAGGAAGCGCCCTGCGCCCATGCCCCGAGCGAGCTGGGGCAGGAGCCGGGCGAGCAACCGCCCGTCGCCGGTGTCGAGCGTGTCCAGGGCGCTCAGATGTCGCGAGAATGCGGCCAACATGGTCGGGTAGGCCGCCAGCACTGGCTCCATGACCCGAACCCAGTGGCGGTATCGAGTGGCGCAGTCGTCACCGAGCGTGGTCACGAGGTCGTCGAGCGAACCGAGCACGAGGGCGACCGGGATGCTCTGGGCACCGACCTGCCGATAGCTTCGGCGCTCGTGTCGAAGCCATGCCGGGTGCGGCCAGTCCCGCCACGCGCCGAGCCAGGCCCGAAATCGCTCGAGGTCGGCGAGCGCCTGGGCCCCGGACGGCGGACGCAGCGCAATCTCGATCGGGAAGGGGCGCTCTCCGAGCAGTCGAGCGCGCAGGTTGGCAGTGTTGTCCCATTCGCGCCGACGAAGCGCCGCGGCCACGTCCCGTGGAAGCAGCCCCCAGCTCAACCGTGACTCTCCAGCTCGACCCCGAGTGCACGCGCCTCGGCGAGACGCCGCGCACTCTCGGCACGAAGGCGCTCGTCGACCTCCTCCCACGTGACCTCGCAGAGGCGGCTCTCGTGGCGCTCCATGTCACGCTCGGCGATGACCAGCGATCGGGCGGACTCGCGAGCGAGGTTCAGGTTCTTGAACGGCGTGATGAGATTGACGTGGACCTCCAACGCCTTGAACACGCGCAGCACCCGCCGGCTCACCGCCTCGGCAGTGTTGGAGAACGCCTCGTCCAGGAAGACCGTGCAGTACACCGGACGATCGGCGCCGTCCGGCGTGAGCACGTAGGCGAGGCTTGCCGCGACGATGGTGCCCGCGAACGCCTCCTTCTCGCCACCCGATTTTCCGCTCGACGACATCAGCACGTCGCGGACCTGCTCGTCGTCGCGGCCCACCTCCTCGGCGAAGAACGACATCTGATAACGGGGATCGAGCAGCCGCAGGCTCTCCAGGGTACCGGCGGTGGTCGGATTGCTCGCCTTCTCGAGCATCGAGATGACGTGCTCGAGCTGTGCGAAACGCGTCTCCTCGTCGTCCTCACGCGTCGCCTGCTCGAACACCAGGCGCAGCGCATGCTCGAAATCGCGTACGTGCGGGAACAGATCACGCCGACACTGGAGACGCAAGTAGGTCCCCTCGCGGAACTCGGTGCGGCGGAGCACCGCATTGATGTGCTCGACACGCTCGCGGATCTCGTCGCGCTCGGCCTCCATCTTCTGGCTGATCCCGGCGAGCGACTGGCTGGCGTGGCGATTGAGTCGCTCGCGAAACTGCTCGACCAGCTCCGGCAGCCCCTCGCCGATCAGGGCATGGAGGTGTCGGAGGTACTGCGGAACGCTGTCGAGGTCGGCCGCCCACTCGCCGGCGATGAGCGGCCACTGGGCACGGAAGCGACTCACCACTCCGACCGCGCGCTGCCCGAGCTCCTGCACGCGCCGGCTGGCCCGCTCGCGCTCGGCCACCAGCGCCTGGCGATGCGCGCCCTCGACCTGGGCCACCGAGTCGAGCCCCTCGTCCTGGATGCCACCGACCCGCGCCCCCAGAGCCTCGCGCACCGTCGCCTCCAGCCCGGTGGATGCGACCTCGGTCGCCGCATCGATCGCACGCGCGGCGCGCTCGCGATCCTGCTGGCGCTGCCCGAGCTCGAGCACCAGCGCATCCCGCTCCCGATGAATCGTCGCGAGCGCCTCGCGTGCGGCATCCCAACGCCGCATCGCCAGCGTCGCGCTACCGTCGTCCGCCGTCAGCTCGGCGATCGTCGCCTCGAGCTCGGTCACCCTCTGCTGCCAGTAGTGGACGTCGATGTCGGCCCACTCGAGCTCGCGGATCCGCTCCCAGTGACGAAGCCGCGCGTCGAGCGCGTCCATCGCCTCGCGGGCGCCGCCAACCCGGGCAGTGGCGCCTCGGAGCTCGCGCTCGGCGACGGCGATGTCCTCGTCGAGCGCGCCCAGGCGGGCGGTGTTGCTGAATCCGAGCGCCCAGTCGCGGCGGTCGCCGACCCGACTCAGGTCGCGTTTCTCGAACCGGCCCGCCTCGCGATGAATCAGCCCCTCGACGGTCATCGAGAACGGACGCTGATCGAGCGCGGCGGTGTCCACGACGCACGCGAGGTCGAAGCGGGCGAGGTGGTGCTTGAGCCATTCACGATACGGATGCTTGCGCCACTCGAGCTTGCGCAGGAAGCCGTCGGGCATGAACTCCACCGCACCGGTCACCGGCCGCGCGGTCTGCACCCGGACGTGCAGACCGGTGTGCCGCGTGTTCAACCAACGCGTGACCGCGGGAATCGAAGGCTCCGGCGCGGCGAGAGTCACCCGCAGACCGCCCAGCGCGCGCTCGATCGCACCCTGCCAGCTGCGTTGCGCCGGTGCGACGTCGATCAGCTCGCCGAGGAACGGCAGCCGGACCTTCGGAATGTCGAGCGCGCGGACCATCTCGTCGCGCAGACGCTGATAGCGGGCATCGATGTTGGAGTCCGGTCGCCGAGCGGTCTCCTCGCGTTCCTCCTGCAACGCGCGGCGCCGCGCCTGGAGGTTCCCGAGCGCGGCCGATTCGGCCGCGAACGCGTCCTGAGCCGCGGCGCGTTCCTCCCCCGCGCGCGCCAACGCCTGCCCGGCCGCCGCCTGGCTCGCAGCGTGGGGGCCGCGTTGCAGCGATGGGTCGAGGTCGAGCGCCCGCGCGGCTGCCTGGTAGCGCGATGCCCGCTCGTTGACCTCGACCAGCCGACGCCGCGCCGTCTCGAGCTCGGCGCGCAGCCGCTCGATGCGATCGCCGCCGAGGCGCAGGTACTCCTCGTGCCGCATCGAGACATCGACCGCCGCGTCGCGCTGACGCTGGTCGGCGACCTCGAGCGCCGCCGCGAGCTCGGTCAGGCGTGCGTCGAGCCGGTCGGCGCGAGCCCGCCACAAGGTGGCGCATTGCTCGGCGAGGTAGACCGGCAGACCGGCGAGCTCGGCATCTCGCGCGCCGACGATGGCGCGCGCATCGCCCCAGCGGGCGAACGTCTCGGGCAGGCCGGCCAGCGCCTGGTGCTGCATCCGTGCGTCGACGAGCCGGTCGTGCGTCGCGCGCAGGTCCTCGAACTCGCGCACCGCGGCTCGCGCGTCCTCGCGCACCACGCTCGGCTCCAACACCAACTCGCGGATGAGGAGCGTGAGGTCGTCGATCTTCTTCAGCCCCAGCGCGCGTGACAGCAATGCCGGCGCGTTGCGGTTGTCCAGGTGCAGCAGGCGGCGCCACACCTCCTGGTACTCGCCGAAGCGGTCATCGCACGAGGTGATGGTGGTGTCCTCACGCAGCCGCTGCCGGAACCGCCGGAGATCGCCGTTGCCGAACGACGTGAGCAACGCCTCGAGCGGCAGGTCGCGGGTGGCCACGACGTAGTGGCGCCGGAGGTCTGCATGCGCGCTCGAGGCCTGGGCGAGCCAGAAGACGGCCGCGAGCGTCGTCTCGCTGCCGTCGTCCGCGCGGTAGAGCGCACGGACGGCGCTCACCGTCGGCCCCTCGCGCTTGACGCGCGCTCGGGTGTGCGCGCCGTCGTGCTCGGAGCCGAAGTTCCCGCGCACGTACGACACGAGCGTGCGGTCGCTGCGGTCGCCCTGTGCCGCCGCGACATTGAACACCGCGCGTCCCGCCGGCTGCAGCAACGCCATCAGTCCGTCGACCAGGGTCGACTTGCCGGAGCCGTTGTCACCGGTGATCAGCGTGCCATCGGGGTCGATCGAGATCGTGTGCAGACCGTGGAACGAGCCCCAGTTGTAGACCGAGAGCGCGGCGAGCCGGATCTGCCCGCGCGGGAAGAGATCCGACGGCGACCGGCGCTCAGTCATCGTCAGCCTCGCCTCCCGGCACCCGGCCCGACTCGAGCAACGCGCGATAGGCCCCGAGCAATCCCTCCAGCGCTTCGGCGTCGACCACGTAGCGAATGACCGGCGTCACCTCGAAGCGGCTGTCGTCACCGCGCACCCGTGCCAGCACGCGGCGCTCGAGCAGACGCTCCAGCGTGCCGGACAGGCGGCGCTGATCGCTACGTGTGCTGGTGGTCAGGGGCAGGAACGGCGCGAGCCCGGCCTCGATGTGCTCGAGGTCGATGTGGACGAGCTGGTCGCCGGCGGTCTGGCGGTCCTGGTAGTGCTTGCGCAGCACGAGCAGGACCAGGGTGTCGTGCAGTGAGAGCGTGCGGCGGGTGACGAGCGCGGTGACGTCCGGCTCGTCGCCGTCGACCGCGTCCTCGGGCTCGCCCGGCTGCTGCAAGAGCACCGCGACGCCCTCGCGCTCGTCGAGCAGCAGTGTGAGGTACATGTCGGCGAGGTGTGCGCGTATCGCCGCCGCGTGGCGCACCAGGGCGTCGTAGAGGAGCCGCTTGTGCCGCGCGACGACGACGCCCTGGCGCAGGAGCGCGACCAGGGCACGACGCGCCTCCGGGTCGAGGCGGCCACCATCGGTCGGTGCCGCGGGAGCCGGGACGGTCGGATCGTCGGCCCGGTCCGCGCTCACAGCGGCAACTCCTCGATGCGCGCCGGGAACAGCTCGGCGTGGAGCAGTAGACGGGGGATGCGGGCGCTGACGCGGTGGCCGCGACGGTCGGTCACCAGCACCCGCTCGTGGTCCTCGAGCTCGGTCGCGCCGACCGCCCTGGCCACTCGGATGTGCGCCACCAACTCCTCGAGGCCCTCCACCAGAGGTGACCGGTGGAGCAACGCGCCCACCGTCTGCGGACCGCGCCGCCGCAGTGAGTCCCGCATCCGATTCGCGACCTCGAGGACCTTGACGGTATACAGCTGCTCGAGGGTGGCGGCGCTCGGCGTCCGCGCGTTCGTGACCGGCTCGGCCAATGGCACCGCGA
Organism: Ectothiorhodospiraceae bacterium; assembly: GCA_024234875.1. Taxonomy (GTDB): domain Bacteria; phylum Pseudomonadota; class Gammaproteobacteria; order HK1; family HK1; genus JACKNM01. The sequence goes on from JACKNM010000024.1 coordinate 17,572, forward strand.
GCTCCTCGCCCGGGTGACGCAAGCGGATCTGATCGACGGTGCTGACCCGGGCCGGCCCCGACGGCAGCGTGAAATCGAGCGCGGTGCGCGGACTCACCCCGGCCTCGCGCAACTCGACCGCGACGCGCTCGAGCTCGCTCAGCAGCCGCCCCACCGCACGCGTCTCCGCCGCGGCGCCGCTCTCGACGAATGCGCGCAGGCCGGACTCGGTGCGCCGGCGCACCTGGAAGACCCGCTCGGTCTCGCGGGCGAGCTCGCGCATCAGACGCCCGAGGAACCGGTGCTGCGCCGGGTTCAGGTAGCGTGCCGCCGGAGACGCCAAGATCTCGCGCAACTGCTCGCGCAGCTCGGTGGTCCGGTTCTCGTCCATCAGGAGGCGGAAGAAGCCCCGGAACGCCCGCCCGGCGTCGCTGCGCGCGAGCAGATCCTCCTGGCCGATGAGCTCGCCGAGGACATCGCCGCGACTGACGCCGGACTGGATCATGTGCACTCGGAGCGCCTGGTCGAGACGCCGGATGTCGTCCTCGACGCGACGGAAGTCGCCATTCAGCAGCGCGGCGAGCTGGTACACCTCGCGGATGCGCTCGCGCTGCTCGTCCTCCGACAGCTCGCGCACCAACCCGGCGTGCAGGTCGTCGAGCTCGCGCTGGAGCTCGGCCATGCGCGCCTCGAGCATGTCGATACGCTTCTCCGCGCTGGGGCTGAGCGCGGCTGCGAGATCACGGACCGCATCCTGGACCACCCGCAGGTGCGAGGCCGTCGAATGCGTGTCGCGCTGGTCGAGCCCGCGGACGAATCGCAGCGCGACCTCGCATCCGTCGGTCATGCTGAGTGCATCGTCGAGCTCACGCAGCCAGCCGGCCTGGATCCAGCGTCGGAGGTAGCTCGCGGCGCCGTCCGCGCCCTCCCACGTGCCGTCGTCGCGGGCGCGATCCAGCTCGGCATCGAGCGCGGCCCGCGCCTCCCCGAACGGCACCTCGGAGCTCTCCGCGAACAGGTCGGCCAGGAAGGCCAGGATGAACGGTGCGCTGTCGGCTCGCAGGAGCTTCCAGGCCACCTGCTCGTCGAGCAGGCGGCGGTATCGGGCGTTGGTCTCGACGAAGCTCACGACACGGCGGCACTCGTTCGCGATGGCTCGGCCCGCAGATCACGGTGCGGGGCGCACCGCACTCGACCGGGAATCGGCGGGCGACCGCGGTCGCCGCCGCCCCCGAAGGTTACGCCTCGGCGGCGCCGGTCGCGACCCGGTCAACCATCGCCCCGACTCGATGGCGGTGCGCCCGATCGGCCCGGCATCAGCCACGCGATCGCACCACCGAGCCCGCCCACTGCCGCCACCGCGGTGAGGGCGAGGGGGAAGCTCCCGGTCCAGGCCAGCATGCCGCCCACCAGTGGCGGACCAAGCATCACGCCGACGAAGCTGATCACCATCATCCCACTGGCGACGCGGCCGACCGCGCCCGGCGAGGCGAGGCGCGCGGCCTGCGCCGGAACCACACCGCCCCAGCCGCCGGCGGTGGCGCCGAGCCAGACCGAGACCGCGACCACCGTCGGAAACGTCGCGGTGGTGTCGAGCGACGCGAGCGCGAGCGTCGCTCCGGCCATGAGGCCGCCCACGGTGGCGAGGGTGGCCGAGGGACTGAGCAGGCGGTCGGCCACGAAGCCCCACAGCAGCCGCCCGGCGATGGCGCCGCCCTGGGCCGCCGCCGCGCATGCGCCGGCGTGGGCGAGATCGAGGCCGGCGAGACTGCTGACCGCGACCGGCACGAAGGCATTCAGCGTCGCGAGCATCGCGGAGAACAGGAAGGCAGTGGCGGCGAGACCATGCAGGGTCGGCGTGGAGACGACCTCGCGCAGCGGTCCGAGCAGGCCCCTCGACCCCGACGGCGCACGCGTACCCGCATCCACCCGGCGCGCGACGCGCATCGTGGCCAGGGCGAGGAGACTCGCGCTGGCGGCGAATACGAGCAGCGCCGGGCGCCAGCCGAGCCACAACACCACGGCCGGCAGCGCGAGCCCGGTCACGAGCACCCCGAGCGGCGCCCCGGCCTGTCGAATCGAGAACACGAGATTCAGATCGCGACGGCCGACGATCCCCGCCATCAGGTGCGAGCTCGCCGGCGAGACCGGGCCGTAGCCGAGCCCGATCACCACCGCGGCGGCGACGAAGGTCACTCCGGTCAGCGGCAAGAACACGACCAGGCCGACCGCCGCCACCAGACAGGCGAGCGCGCTGGTGGTCGCTGCCCCCAGGCGACGGAACAGAGCCTCGCCGGCCATGGCCGAGACGATGGCTCCGACGTACATGAGCATCGCGTAGAGGCCGGCCAGACCCTCGAACAGGCCGGCGCGGTCGACGAGCTCGGGCATGATCACCGGCACCGACGCCGCCAGGCCCGAGGCCAGCACCTGGTGGAGCAGCGACAGCCCGACCACGGTGCGCGCCGCGGGCACGGCCTCGGACGACCTGCACGTCGTCAGCGACATGACGCGACCCCGGCGCGAGACCGCGCCGCCAGTCTCGAATCCGCCGCCACCACTCGCACCACCGGCGCCGGGGCTCAGCCGCGCCGCACCCCGCTCGCGATCAGGGCCGGTCTCGGGATCTCGAAACGGTCGCCCACCCGGAACGACTGCGCCGCGCGGGCGGCGTCGGCGTGCACGAGGGCCAGGGCCTCGGGCGTCTGCGCCTCCAGCACCTTGCGCGAGCGGACCCCACCCTCGAGCAACGGCGCGAGCACGTCCGTGGCGTCGGACAGCCGCACGATCACAGGGACCTCCATCGTGTGCGGCTCCGCGAATCCGGCATCGACGAGGAGCGCGATGGCTGCATCCTCGTTGCCGAGCCGGTAAGGCGGCGGTCCGGGGGGTAGCGGCGCATCCAGGCGTCCGTGACGCCGCAACGCCTCGCCGACCAGCGCCAGGTACGGCGAGTGCTCTGGTGGTCGCCAGGCGGAGAACGCGAACCGGCCGCCCGCGGCGAGCACCCGATGCACCTCCACCGCCACCAGCTCGGGGCGAGGGAAGTGGAGCACGCCGAACCCACAGACCACGACGTCGAACGCACCGTCGTCGTACGGGAGCCGCTCGGCATCGGCGGTCTCGAAACGGGCCGCGGGCACGCGCGCTCGGGCCTCGTCGATCATCGCCGGGACGAGATCGACTCCGGTCACCACCGCCCCGCGCGCGAGCGCGCCGGCCGCGAGCAGGCCAGTGCCGCAGGCGAGATCGAGCACTCGAGCGCCCTGCTCCACCCCGGCGCGCGCGAGCAGCGGCTCGGTGGCCTGGGCGGTGAGGGCTCCGAAGCTTCCGTGATAACGCGATGCGACCTCGGACCAGCCGTCGCGCTCGAAGCGACGGAACCGCTCGTGCTCGTCCACCCCCAACTCCGCGCCCTCCGATCGGCGACACGCCGGACGCGCGCAGCATACCGCGAGCGCGTCGGCACCTCATCTCGGGGGCCGGTCACGGCTCCAAGGGGAGGCGACGCGAGGGCCTTGCATCGGAGCGCGCGGCATGGGGGCCGACCGATCCGCGCCCGCCGACCCTCGGCTCGGGGCTACAGTTCCGTCAGGGGCATCTAAAGCCGCTCGTCCGCCGTGCCGACATTCGCCGCAGGTGTCGGCCCGGTGTGGGCGCCTGATCTCGACTCGGAGCAGCGCACGGTGGAGTTCCTCGAGGATCCCGATCTCTGGCTCTTCCTCGGCTCGACGCTCGTCGCCGGCGGGCTCGGCCTGCTCGCGTACCGGCAGGGAAGCAAGTTGCGCATCGCGTTCAGCCGGGCGCTGGCCGAGTCGCTCGGCGGCACCGCCGAGGGCGAGACCTGCGTGGTCGACCTTCGCGGCATGCGGTTCGAGGTGAGGCGGATCGGCGAGCGTCGTGGAAACACGAACGTGCGCACGGCGGTCGAGGTCCGGGCGTCCACGCGGTGCCCGGCCTACTTCACGCTACGCCAGGTGGATCCGGTCACTCGCCGAGCCGCGGAGATGACTGGGCCCGGGCACCTCGACCAACTCGATGCGCGCTGCCGGATCCGTGGCTACGACATGGAGAGCCCGTCGCCGACGTGGGTACAGAGCTGGCTCGCGGGTGCCGAGGCGCGCAACCATCTCCAGGCCCTGGCCGCAGAGTCGATCACCTTGCTGCGCCTCGGGCCCGACGGTGTCGAGTGCCGCCGCCTGATGAGCGCCGAGGAGCTGCGCACGCCGGGCACGGTGGTGGGGCCGCTCGTCGACGCGTTGCGGGCGGTGCTCGACGACGTATCCGATCACCGCCCTGGGCTCGTCCCCGAGACGGAGCGCGCTGCGGACTTCAAGGAGGGCCACCGACTGCTCTGGCTACCCTTCGGCCTGCTGGTCCTGAGTCTGCCGATGCTGTTCGCGAGCATCGCGCTCACCGAGCGGCTGCCGAAGCTCGCGTGGGGCGTCGAGGTCGAGTTGATCGGGGCCGCGGCATGCCTCGGCATCGGGCTCCCACTGTTCCACCGCTTCGTGAAGGAGCGCGCGCGAACGCGCGAGAACTCGGGCGACGTCTACCTCTCGAGCATGATGCTGATGGCGGTCACGCTCTTCCTCGTGGGCGCGGCCGTGAGCCGCCCACTCGTCCACGTGCTCGTCTGACCCCGAGCCGCCTCGCCCATCTCTCGGCCCGATGGGTGCGGCAGTCGGCCGCCCACGCGCGTTCCTGATAAATTCCTCCCGCAACGCACGGTGCCGGCATGGTCGCGACCCGCGGAGGGCGGCCGGCCGCACTCCTCCCATTGCTGCGCGCGGCACGGGCCGACGTAGCCGACCAGTGAGGTCTCAGACAATGGACACACGCAAGTTCGGGAACACCGGTCTCGAGGTGACGCGCATCGGATTCGGCGCGATGACCATCGGCGGCGCATTCGGTCCGGTCGACGACACCGAGAGCACCCAGGCCCTGCACGCCGCGATCGACGCCGGCATGAACTTCATCGACACCTCGAACGCCTACGGCGAGGGCCGCAGCGAGACGTTGATCGGGCAGTTCCTGCGCTCGCGCCCGGATCGCGACCGGATCCTCGTGTTCACCAAGGGCGGCAACAACATGGTGACTCGGGTACGGAACTTCGAGCCCGACTACATCGCGAGCTGTCTCGAAGGTAGCCTCAGCCGCCTCGGCCGCGACACCATCGACTTCTACATGCTGCACAACCCGAGCGTCGACAACATGGCGGCCGAGGACAGCTACGCGGTGCTCGAGAAGGCCAAGAGCGACGGCAAGATCCGGCATTGGGGCGTCTCGGTGAACACCGTCGCCGAATGCGAGCTCGCAGTCTCGCAGGGGCGCGTCGCCGCCATGCAGATGGAGTACAACATCCTCAATCAGTCCGCCGGCGCCACGTTCTCGAGCGCGCACGCAGCCGGGCTCGGCGTGATCTCACGCGTGCCGCTGAACCGCGGGTTCCTGAGCGGGCGATTCGACGAGACCGTGCAGTGGACCGACGACGACACTCGCAAGCGCTCGCTGACGCCGGAGAACATCCGCAAGCATCAGGGCCAGCTCGACCTCGTGCGTTCGATTGCCGCCGAGATGGGCATCTCTCCGGCGGCGTTGGCGATTCGGTTCTGTGCCTCGAACCCGGACGTCTCGTGCGTCATCCCGGGCGTGCGAACGGCGAGCCAGGCACGACAGAACGCCGCCGCGTGGGAACCCCTGCCGGAGGACGTGATGGCGCGATTGCGCGCCGCCTGACACGCTGGCCGACGGCGCGGGAGGGGTCGGCCGCGCGGCGCGCACCTTCCGCGCCGACGGCCGGCTCCGGGGCGCACGCATGCCGACGCGCGCGCCCCTCAGTCGGAGAAGCGGATCTCCGACAGGAAGACTGCACCCTGCGCCTGTCCCGGCAGCGCACCCAGCGCGAGCACGATCGCACGGACCTCCTGCAAGTCGACGCCATCGAACGCGGTCAGCGGTATGCGCACGCCTTGCAGCAGCGGCTTCGGGTTGAGCGGGCCCGCAGAGCCCGCCGGATAGTCGAGGGCGCGCGACCAGTCGGCAACGCGGGCGGTGGCCCAGTGACCGTCGTCATCGACGAGGCCGACCAGGAAGTCCCGGTCGACGCCGGGCGGGTTGGCCGGGTCGGTCGGATCGAGCGCGATCCGGAACTGCAGCACCGCCGCCTCACGGACATCGCCGTGCTGCTCAGGGATCAACGTCACGTATCCGGCGTCCGCGCTCGCCCAGCCGAGCGCCAGACGTGGTAACCCGGGCGGGCCCCAGGCGCGCTCTGTCGTACCCACCATGTGCGGGTCGATGACCGCGCTCGGGTCGTGCAGGCAGTCGACCGGCTGGGGAGCCGGTCCGCCGCAGAGCGTGTGACGCGTGAGCCCGATGCCGAAGCTCAGGCCTCCCAGCGCGTTCAACGCGAGGCTCGAGGGCTGGTCGAACTCGTCGACCACGCGGACACCCGGGGTGCCGTCGGCGGCCCGGTAGGCACCACGCACGACCGCTCCCAGACCACTCGGCGGTGGGACGTCCCCGGTCAGGATCTCCGCCAGCTCGGCGTCGCTCGAACCGATGTCGACGCCGAGATGGCGCGCGAGGAACGCGGTCGCGAGCGGCACCACGGCCGCGCGTTGATCGGCGGGAAGCAGGCGCTCGTTGCCGGCCACCGTGGTGCCGCACGCCGAGTCGTCCGGGCCCACGGCTCCGTACAGGACGGCCAGGTCCCAATCGTCGTAGCCACCGGGAACCGGAGCGGTGACACTCCAGTAGCTGTTGAACGCGTCGTGGTTCGCCCCGCGCATCGTGAGCTGGTAGTGCGAGCGACGCGCGCCTTCCGCGACGTGCACCGGATCGTCGAAATAACGGATGCCGGGGAGCGTGGGCAACCCGCCGTCGCAGTACGGGAGCACCACCGCGAGATCGAGCTTCGACAGGTCGAGGCGAAGATTGTCCGTCGGCGCCAACATGAAGGCGGCACGAATCCCGAACGGCTCACCCAGCAGCTGGTTTAGCAGCTCGAGCACGGCGATGCCGTCTCCGCCGATCGAGTGCCCGACGAGCCCGACCCGGCTGAAGTCCAGACGCCCACGGTAGCGTGATCCGTACGGCTCGCCCCCGACCGTCGCGTACTGCAGCCACATCGCAAGGTGCTCGAGCGCGAGCAAGCCACGGGTGGTCATGCCCAGGCTCGGATGCTGGATGTCACGCGCGTTGATGCCGTTCGCACTGACCGAGATGACGAAGAAGCCGTGGCTCGCGAGGTGCTGCGCGAGGTAGTCGTAACCACGGTGACTTGGGATCGGCAGACGTCCCGCGGTGCATGGCCACTCGAACACCGCGCCGGCGATGGTGCTCGACTCGCCGGGGCCCGGCACCAGCGCCGGCTCGTAGCAGGTCGTGTGCCGGCCGTGGAGCAAGAGCACCACCGGAAACGGGCCGGCGGCGAGGTTCGCCGGATGCGCCACCATCCCCTGCAACTCCACCGGCCCGGGATAGCCCTCGAGCGCCGGCAAGATCGCATTGGAGCCGGTGTCGTACTCGACCGTCGTCACCGCGTAGGGGCCCGTCAGACCCGGGTCGTCGGCCACCACCGGTGGCGGGAGCAGCGACGCGGCGACACTTGCGACCCCGATGGTGAACGAGCGAAGCAGGTTGCCGACTGCGCGGCAGGAAAGGATCGACATTCGCACGATAAGGATTCCTGAATGCGAAACGCCACCAGAGGGCACCTCGGTTTCGGATCCTTCCGGGACTCTCGCGCGCCACCAGCACGCGAAACTCGTACTCCAAGCGCCTGGGCCCTCCAGCAAGAACGAGCACGCGCGCGGATTCGCTGCGCGTGCAGCAGCATCCGAGAGCAACCGTACCTCGTGGAATGACCGCAGTCATATCACGGTCGGAAATCCGGTTTTCGTGACATGCTTCGCATCACCGGGACTACCGAAGCGCACTGGGCGTCCGGCGCCACCGGTCCGCGGCCGCGACCGGCGGTACCTGGCGCCCCGGCGCCGAACCCGCCCTGCCGCAAGCGTCGGCACCGCGATACCATGAGCGCCTTCTCGCCAACTCGCGCCACACCTGGAGGTCCGCAGAATGGCCAGCCCGCAACCCCGCTCCGATCAGGCATCGCTCGTCGAGCGCGCGCGTCGCGTGCTCCCCGGCGGCGGACTCGGTAACTTCCCACCGGACATCGTGATCCGCTCCGGTCGGGGGGCGCGTGTGTGGGATGTCGACGGCAACGAGTACGTCGACTACCTGCTCGGCTCCGGTCCGATGCTGGTGGGCCATGCCCACCCCGAGGTGCTCGAGGCCGTCAGCCGTCAGCTCCCGAACGGAACCACGTTCTTCGCCACCAACGAGCCGTCGATCGTGCTGGCGGAGGAGATCGTCGCCGCCACCCCGTGCGCCGACAAGGTCCGCTTCGTCAGCTCCGGCTCTGAAGCCACGTTGTACGCCATGCGCCTTGCGCGAGCCCACCGCCGCCGGGAGAAGATCCTGAAGTTCGAGGGCGGCTATCACGGCATGAGCGATTACGCGCTGCAGAGCCTCGCGCCGAAACGCCCCGGGAACTTCCCGCAGGCGGTGCCGGACTCGGCCGGTATCCCGCGTCGGGTGAGCGACGAGATGCTGATCGCCCCGTTCAACGACGCCGACCTCGCGGTCAGCCTGATCCGTGAGCATGCCGATGACCTCGCCGGCGTCATCGTCGAGCCGTTCCAACGCCTGCTCCCGCCCGAGCCCGGGTTCCTCGAGGCGCTGCGCGAGGTCACGACCGAGCTCGGCATCGTCCTCATCTTCGACGAGGTCGTGACCGGCTTCAGGTTCGGGTACTCGAGCGCGCAGGGTCGGTACGGCGTGACGCCCGATCTCTGCTCGCTCGGCAAGACCATCGGCGGCGGATTCCCACTGGCGGCCGTCGCGGGACGCGACGAGATCATGGCGCACTTCGACGCCGGTGCGGTCGCACCCGATGCCTTCACGGTGCAGATCGGCACCCTGAGCGGAAATCCGGTCGCGGCGGTCGCAGGCCTCGCGACGTTGGAGATCCTGCGCCGCCCCGGCGCCTACCAGACGCTGTTCGCCACTGGAGAGCGCCTGATGCGGGGTCTCGAGAGCGCCCTGGCCAACGCCGGCGTCCAGGGGCGGGTGGTCGGTGACCCCTGCCTGTTCGACGTCGTCTTCACCACCGAGCGGGTCAAGGACTACCGGGGCGTGCTCCGCGGCGACGCGAAGCGGCTCGAGCGCTTCAATGCCGTGCTGCGCGCGAAGGGAATTCTCAAGGGAAGCTCGAAGTACTACATCTCGCTCGCCCACGGCGACGCCGAGGTGGAGCAGACTCTGGCCGCCTACGAGGCCGCGGCGGCGGCCGTCGCCGGCTGAGCTGCGCCGAGCGCGCGCCGCCGACTCCGGCACCGCGGCCCGGCGCACCACGCCGGGTCGCGACTCGAGACGGGAAGGTCCGCAGACCTTCACGCGGCGCAGGGCTCGCCCTCAGGTAGCCCGCCCCGAGCCGTTCCAACGCAAGCGATTGAAGACTTCAGGCAGGCGCGAAACCGCGCTCAGCTCAGGTCCTGGCGGTCTGCATCGCCCTCGAAGGCGAGTGGCGCCAACTCCTTCAGCGCGCGCCGGTACACCGCCCGTTTGAAGAAGATCACCTCTCGCGCCGGGTCCCAGTAGTCGACCCACTTCCAGTGGTCGAACTCCGGGTGGTCGCAGGCATCGAGCCGGACCGCGCTCTCCTCCCCGACCAGGCGCAGCAGGAACCAGACCTGCTTCTGGCCGATGCATACCGGGGACCCGTTGCGCCGCACGTAGCGGCGAGGAAGCGTGTAACGGAGCCAGCCGCGGGTGCACCCGCGGACCTCCACCTCGTCACTGCCCAGGCCGAGCTCCTCGTGGAGCTCGCGGAACAGCGCGTCCTCCGGCGTCTCGTGGGCCTTGATGCCGCCCTGGGGAAATTGCCACGCATCCTGACCGATACGGCGAGCCCAGAGCACACGCCCGCATCGGTTGCTCAAGATGATGCCCACGTTGGGTCGGAAGCCGTCCGAATCGATCATCGTGCCGCGTCCACGACGCTCGTTGGTGGCGGTAGTTTTCCATGTTCGATCGGGGAGGGCAAACGGCCCGAGCGGCCGGCCTCGAGCACCGCGTCGGGCGAAGCGGACGCCTGGAGCCCCCGCCTCGCCGGCCCGCCATGCGAGCGCCGCGCCCGCGACAGCCGAGCGAGCGTCGCAGCACCCGAGCGTCACCCGCTCCGGCGGAGCCGGGCTCCCGTCGCCCACCCCACACAGCAAAAAGCCCCCCCGGCGGACCGAGGAGGCTCTCTGAGAGTCGGCTGCGGGCGGAGGGTATCCGCCCTGCTGGTGCCCGGACCGGCGTCAGGCCCGGCGCGCGGTGGTCTTCTTTCGACTCACCTTCTTGCGCGTGGCGGCCTTCTTCTTGGCCACCCGCTTCTTGGCGACCTTCTTCTTGGCAACCTTCTTCTTGGCGACCTTCTTCTTCGCCGCGCGCTTCTTGCCGACCTTCTTCTTGGCGACCTTCTTCTTCGCCTTCTTCTTGACGACCTTCTTCTTGGCGACCCGCTTCTTCGCCGTCTTCTTGGCGACGCGCTTCTTGGCGACCTTCTTCTTGGTCACCTTCTTCTTCGCCACCTTCTTCGACGGAGCCTTGCGCGCACCCGCCTTGCGTCGGACCTTGGAGGCCACCTTCTTCTTGGTGGAGCTCTTCTTGGTCGCAGCCTTCACTGCCATCTATCACTTCCCCCGTGTATCGACGATTCGATCGTGAGTAAGAAAATGCGCTTGTCGACCCGACTTACATTTCAACGTAATCGTACTGTAGTCGAAAATCTTTAGTGATCAAGGAATGTGATGCCTCATCCGAGCTTCTCGAAGATGGCATCGCGGACCGTTTCCACCGCCTGCGCGCCGTCCACCTTGAGGTACCTCGGCGCAGCGCGATCACCGGTCGCCGCCCACTCGGAGTAATAGGACACCAACGGCTCGGTCTGGTCGTGATAGACCTGCAGTCGCTTGCGGACCGTCGCCTCCTCGTCGTCGACCCTCTGCACGAGTGGCTCCCCGGTCTCGTCATCGTGCCCCTCCACCTTCGGGGGATTGAACACGACGTGGTACGTGCGCCCCGACGCCAGATGAACCCGGCGGCCACTCATGCGCCGCACGATCTCCTCGTCGCTCACACCGATCTCCACCACGAAGTCGATTGCGATCGCGGCATCGCGCATCGCCTGAGCTTGCGGAATGGTTCTGGGAAACCCGTCGAAGAGAAAGCCGTTGCGGCAATCAGGCTCGGTGATGCGCTCCTTCACCAGGCCGATGATGATGTCGTCGGATACGAGGGCCCCCGAGTCCATCACGCTCTTCGCCGCCCGTCCGAGCGCGGTTCCCGCCTTGACCGCCGCACGCAACATGTCGCCGGTCGAGATCTGGGGGATTCCGTAGCGCTGAGTGATGTATCCGGCCTGCGTGCCCTTGCCCGCACCAGGCCCTCCCAGCAGTATCAGACGCATCTCTTGTGCCCTTTCGAGTCGGTATGAACGCCACGTATTATGCCGCCGCGGAGCATGGACTGGCCACCGCGGCACACCGCGAGCCGCCTCGTGAACAATTGTGAAACTGCACTCTCAACGTACGACCGAGCTCAATCGCCTCGCCGGATACGGTGAAGGGTATTTCCTGGTCAACGAGGAACGCGTCGACGGCCACGTGATCGTCGCTGCCGACGCGTTGATCCGGGATATCTCCATCGACCCGTGCGCGCCCGAGGTGGTCGACGCCGCGACCGTGGACGCGCTTCTCGCGCTGGATCCGGAGCTCGTGCTCGTCGGCACCGGTGCGCGACATCGCTTCCCGCCTCCTGACGTTCTCGCTCGATTCGCGGCGCGGGGTTGCGGGGTGGAGGTCATGCGCTCGGACGCGGCTTGCCGGACCTTCAACATCGTCGCGTCCGAGGGGCGCCGCGTCGTCGCGCTCCTGATCGCGATCGAGGGCTGAGCACACCACGCGCCGCGCCGCCCCGGGGCGGCGGGCGCCGGCCTCACTCGATGACGCTGTCGAGAGAGAAGCCCTCGCGCTCCAGCATCTCGCGCAACCGCTTCAGGGCCTCGATCTGGATCTGACGCACGCGCTCACGGGTCACGCCGAGCTCGCTGCCGACCTCCTCGAGGGTCGCCGACTCGAAGCCGTTCAGTCCGAAGCGGCGCTCGACCACTGCCCGCTGCTTCTCGTTCAGTCGCGACAGCCACGTCCCCAGGTGCTCCTGGACGTCGTTGTCCTGGAGCAGGATCGCGGGATCGGTGTTGTGCTCGTCGGGAATCGTGTCGAGCAACGAGCGACCGCTGTCGGGAGCGCGGGGCACGTCGACCGACGCGATGCGCTCGTTGAGACCGAGCATGCGCTCGACCTCCTCGATCGGCTTGTCGAGGAGCTGGGCGACGTCCTCCGGGCTCGGCTCACGGTCGAGCTTCTGAGCCAGCCGGCGCGCCGCGCGCAGATAGACGTTGATCTCCTTCACCACGTGGATCGGGAGGCGAATCGTGCGGGTCTGGTTCATCAGTGCCCGCTCGATGGTCTGGCGGATCCACCACGTCGCATAGGTCGAGAAGCGAAAGCCCCGCTCGGGGTCGAACTTCTCCACCGCCCGAATGAGGCCGAGGTTTCCCTCCTCGATCAGATCCAGGAGCGCGAGACCGCGGTTCATGTAGCGACGTGCGATCTTCACCACCAGCCGGAGATTGCTCTCGATCATCCGGTGGCGCGCCGCCTCGTCGCCGCGCAGGGCGCGTCGCGCGAAGTAGACCTCCTCCTCCGCACTCAGCAGCGGCGAGAAACCGATCTCTCCGAGGTAGAGACGGGTGGCGTCCATCTCGCGTTCCGCAGCGTCACGACCGAGGCGTCGCGTCGCCGCTTCGGCCGTCGAACCAACCGCGTCCGAGGCGAGAGGCGAGGGCTCGTCCTCGTCGCCGTCGTCGGCATCGTGGAGAGGATCCCCGAGCGCCAGCTCCTGGTAGTCCTCCTCGCGATCTTCATCCCGCATGAGCGTGCTCTCGCCTGGCTAGTTGGGAAGGTATCGGAGGGGATTGACGGGCTTTCCATCGCGTCGGACCTCGAAGTGCAGCTTGACCTGCTGGGTGCCGGTGCTGCCCATCGCTGCGATCCGTTCGCCACCTTTCACGATGTCGCCTTCGCTGACGAGCACTTCGTGATTATGCGCATATGCGCTGAGATAGCGTTTGTTGTGTTTGACGATAATAAGCTTGCCGTAGCCGAGGAGTCCACTCCCGCTATAGACCACGCGTCCGTCACCCGCAGCCACCACCGGTTGCCCGAGACGCCCCGAGATGTCGATCCCCTTTCCACCCGATGCACCGAACGTGCCGACGACTTTACCTCTCGACGGCCAGTGCCAACGCGCAACCGGTGTCGCGCCGTCGTAACGATCCTCGTCCGAGCGCGGTGTCGGAGAGGCGGATGCAACGGTGGGCGGTGGTTTCGGCGCACTGCGCCGCGGCGCCGAGGCGGGCTTCTCCGACGACGGGCGCGGTGCGGTGGCAATGGCGGGTGGCGACGTCGGCGCGACCTCGCGCGGCGGGGCGGCGGGCTTGTCCGGGGTGCTCGGTGGACTGCCGGTACGTCGGCGAGGCTTGCGTGGTGTGGCGGGCTCGTCCTGCAACGGCACTCGCAGGACCTGACCGCTGTACAGGTTGTAAGGTGCGGCCAACGCATTCGCCCTCGCGACGCTGGCGAAGTCGACGCCGTAGCGGAAGGCGATCACGTAGACCGTCTCGCCCTTTCGCACGGTGTGAATCGCGGCACCGTTCTCGACCCGCGTGCCGGCGGTGGTGACCGGTGCGAGTCCGCCACCGGAGCAACCGGCGAGGACGGCGATCAGCAGCAGCAGGCCCGACATGCATGTCGCGCGCACGGTGGGCTCGACTGGTTGGCGTGACGACGACATCAGCCGGTGTCGGTACCCTCGAGCATCGGCACGAAGCTCACACGCTCGAGGATGTGCTCCTCGATTCCATCGGGCCCGCGCGTCAGCAGCACCAACGCCTGATCACCCGCGCCGCCGACCGGCGCGACCAATCGCCCTCCGGGGGCGAGTTGCTCGACCAGCGCCGAAGGGATGTGAGTCGGCGCCGCGGTGACGATGATGCCGTCGAACGGCGCCTCGCCCGGCCACCCTGCGTAACCGTCCCCATGACGCAGGCGGACATTGTGGACGCCCAGGCTCGCGAGTCGCTGCCGAGCGCGCCACACCAGGTCTCGGATGCGCTCGATCGTGAACACCGTGCCCACGATGCGCGCGAGCACCGCGCTCTGGTAGCCGCATCCGGTGCCGATCTCGAGCACCTTCGAGACCTCACGCCCGGCCACGAGCACCTCGGTCATGCGGGCCACCACGAACGGCTGGGAGATCGTCTGTCCATGCCCGATCGGCAACGCCATGTCCTCGTAGGCCCGACTGGCGAGCGCCTCGTCGACGAACAGATGGCGTGGCACATGGCGCATCGCCTCCAGCGTGCGCGACTCGCGAATACCCTCGACCTCGAGACGGCGCACGAGCCGGTCGCGCGTGCGCTGCGACGTCATGCCGCTGCCGTCGCGTTGGCGGGTCATCGCAGGTCGATACCACGAACCCAGTCGGTGGTGGACTGGATCGCGGAATGGCGGGTGAGATCGATCTGGAGCGGCGTGATCGAGACGAACCCCTCGCGCACGGCGTGGAAGTCGGTGCCCTCCCCGGCATCCTGCTCGCCACCCGGAGGACCGACCCAGTAGACCGTGCGGCCACGTGGATCGGTGCCGCGGACCACCGGCTCCGACTTGTGGCGGTTGCCGAGCCGTGTGACGCGAAACCCGCGCAGCTCCGCGAGCGGGCGGTCGGGGACGTTCACGTTGAGGATCGTGTCGCCGAGCCGCCGCCCCGTCGTCATCGCCCGAACCAGCCGTACGGCGACCTCCCCCGCGGTCTCGTAGTGCCCCTCGCCGGTGTGGACGAGGGAGACCGCCACCGCCGGCAGGCCGAGGAAGCGCCCCTCCATGGCGGCCGCCACGGTACCGGAGTAGAGCACGTCGTCGCCGAGGTTGGCACCGGAATTGATCCCCGACACCACGATGTCCGGATCCGGCTCCAGCAGCCCCGTGATCGCCAGGTGCACACAGTCGGTCGGCGTGCCGTCGACGTAGACGAAGCCGTTCGGCGCCACCCGCGGGCGAACCGGGTAGTCGAGGGTGAGCGAGTTGCTCGCGCCGCTGCGGTCGCGATCGGGTGCCACCACCGTGACCTCACCGAGCTCCCGCAGACGACGCGCCAGCACCTCGATCCCGGGCGCGGTGTAGCCGTCGTCGTTGCTCACCAGGATGCGCATGGCTCAGAGCCTGTGAACGAATCGGGCGCCGTCGCGAGCGCGTCGGCTGGCGAGCGAGACAAGGCGTCTGGCGCGAGAACAAGGGAATTTGGCGAGCCAAATGACCGCAGTTCTAGCGTCGGACAACGCGGTCGCAGCCGTCAGTCGGCGCGCGCAGTAGGGGCTCGATTCTTTCACAGGCTCAGTGCGCCGGAAACACGACGAGGTGGTCGGCGGCGACGCGAAGCCGGACCGCGCAGCCTTCTCGATGGTCGAGGTGGCTCGGGAACAACGCCAACACCGAGCTACCCGTCGCGAGTCGCAGACGATACAGAATCTGGGCCCCCTTGAATGCGCGCGACTGCACCGTCGCCGCGATGCCGCCGGCCGGGTCCGCAAGGACGTCGTCGGGCCGCAGCAGCACGTCGACCTCGACCCCCGGCGCGATACCGTCGCACCGCGCGCCCTCCAGCACCCCGAGCTCGGTCTGCACCCGGGTCGCGTCGAGCAGTGTGCCGCGCAAGAACACGCCCTGCCCGATGAAATCAGCCACGAATCGATTCGCCGGCTCGTGGTAGAGGCGATACGGCGTGTCCCACTGGTGGATCGTGCCCTGGTTCATGACGCCGATTCGCTCCGCCAGCGCGAACGCCTCGTTCTGGTCGTGCGTGACCAGGACCGCGGTGATTCCGCGCTCGCGGAGAATCTGGCGCACCTCCTGACCGAGCCGCTGGCGCAGATCACCGTCGAGGCTCGAGAACGGCTCGTCGAGTAGCACCAGCTCCGGCCCCGGTGCGATGGCGCGAGCGAGAGCCACACGCTGCTGTTGGCCGCCGGAGAGCTCGTCGATTGCGCGCCGGCCGAGTCCCTGCAGCCCGACGACGTCGAGGAGCTCGTCGACGATGCGTCGACGCTCCGCCGCACCACGGTCCCGCAACCCGAACGCGACATTGCCCTCGACCGTCAGATGGGGGAACAGCGCGCTCTCCTGAAACACCATGCCGACCCGACGGCGCTCCGGTGCGACCAGCACACCGGGCGCCGACACCACCTGCCCGGCGAGGCGGATCTCACCACCCGACACCGGCTGCAGGCCCGCGATGGCGCGCAGAAGCGTCGTCTTGCCGCACCCGCTCGGTCCGAGCAAGCAGGCGATGCCCCGACGTTCCACACAGAACGTCACGCCGCGCACGATCTCGGTGCTGCCGTACGACGCGCGGACGTCGGAGACCTCGAGCAGGCAATCGGTCATGGGAGCGGCGAGACGGCGTCGAGGGCGCGGCGCCAGTATAGGTTGCGGACGCGCCAGGCGGAACGGTCGCGCGACGCCCCCCACGAACGGGGGGCGCGGGTGCCGGAGGTCGGCGAGCCGGGCCCTGGCCACGGCGCGTCGAGCCGACGCGCCCGGCACGCCCGAGCGGCCGTCAAGCGCCGGAGTTCCAGGCCTTGACGAGCTCGGACAGGGTCTCGACCACCTGGTCGACCTCGGCCTCGTCGATCACCAGCGGCGGCAGCAGCCGGATCACGCGGTCGGCGGTGACGTTCATCAGCAGGCCCTTCTCCATCGCCTTGCCGACCAGCTCACCACAACCGCGGTCGAGCTCGATGCCGATCATCAGGCCCTTGCCGCGAATGTCGACGACGCAATTGAGGCCGGCCAGCGCCCGTGCGAGACCGGCCCGCAACCGCTCGCCCATCTTCTGCGCGTGCTCGACCAGACCATCACGCTCCATCGTCTCGATGACCGCGATCGCGGCCGCGCATGCGAGCGGATTGCCGCCGAAGGTCGATCCGTGCATGCCGGGCTTGAGCGCCTTCGCCGCCTCGCCGCGCGCCAGGCAGGCGCCGATCGGCACACCGTTGCCGAGCGCCTTCGCAAGCGTCATCACGTCGGGCTGGATGCCGGTGTGCTGGAACGCGAACCAGCGCCCGGTTCGTCCCATGCCGCTCTGGACCTCGTCGAGCATCAGCAACCAGCCGTTGCGGTCACAGAGCGCGCGCAGCCCCGTCAGGTACTCGTCGGGCGGCACGATCACCCCGCCCTCGCCGAGCACCGGCTCGACCAGCACCGCGACCACTCCCGGCCGGTTGCGGCTGGCGGACTCGATGGCATCGAGGTCTCCGTACGGCACCCGCACGAAGCCCTGGACCAGCGGCTCGAAGCCAGCGTGCACCTTGCGGTTGCCGGTGGCGCTCAGCGTGGCCAGGGTGCGACCGTGGAACGATCCCTCGACCACGACGATCTCCGGCACGTCGATGCCCTTGGCGTGGCCGTGTGCGCGAGCGACCTTGATCGCGGCCTCGTTCGCCTCGGCGCCCGAGTTGCAGAAGAACACGTTCTCCATTCCCGAGAGCCGGGTCAGGTGGGCGGCGAGCTCGCTCTGGCGGCGGATGTTGTAGAGGTTCGAGGTGTGCACCAGACGACCCGCCTGCTCGCTGACGGCGCGGGTCACCGCCGGGTGCGCGTGCCCGAGACCGCACACCGCGATCCCGGCCAGCGCGTCGAGATAGCGGCGCCCATCGGTGTCGTAGAGCCACACACCCTCACCATGGGTGAATTCCACCGCCGCGCGGCCGTACGTCTGCATCAGCGCCGTGGTCATCGTCGGGTACCTCGAGACGTCTCAGAATGAAAAAACCCGGCCGCCGGGCCGGGTCGGATCCCGAATGACTCGGGTCGCGCTCTCGACCGGGCGCGCTCGCCGAGCCGCCGGCGGTGACCGAGATCGCACCGCCCGTCGTGCCAGGTTCGGTCCCCCGGTCGGCACGAGCGGCGGTATTGTAGCGCGCAGCGGCGCGATTGCCAGGCAGCCAGGATCAACGCGCGGATGCCAGGTCAGTCGTCGGCCAGTCGCTTCCAGATGCACGCGCCGCCGCTGTCGGCGTCGATCGAATCGAGCCGCGCCCGGTGCGCCGCCAGCTCGCCCTCGGATGCTCGCACCACTCGCAACGCCACGCGCGGTCGGCGTCGCGCACCCTCGACACTCCCCTGCGCGTTCGCCCGCGGCCGATGCTCCGCGGTCGAAAGCTCGAGCGTCGCCTGCCCCCCGGTCATCGCCAGGTAGACGTCGGCCAGGATCTCGGCGTCGAGCAGCGCGCCGTGCAGCTCGCGCTGCGAGTTGTCGATGGCGTAGCGCTTGCAGAGCGCGTCGAGACTGTTGCGCTGCCCCGGATGCAGGCTTCGCGCCAGCGCGAGCGTGTCGAGGACACCGCAACGCGACTGAATCGGGCCGCGCGGTGGGGACAGGCGGTCGAGCTCGTAGTTGATGAAGCCGAGATCGAAGGGCGCGTTGTGGATGATCAGCTCGGCGCCGTCGAGGAACTCCACGATCTCGTCGACGACGTCCTCGAACCGAGGTCGGTCCCGCAAGAACTCCGCCGAGATCCCGTGCACCTCGAACGCGCCCTGGTCGATGTCGCGATCAGGCTGCAGGTACTGGTGGTAGTGGCGTCCCGTCAGGCGCCGGTTGACCAGCTCGACACACCCGATCTCGATGATGCGGTGTCCCTGCTCGGTCTCCAGACCCGTGGTCTCGGTGTCGATCACGACCTGTCTCACGCCTTGCCCTCCGCGCGCAACGTCGCGATTGCACCGCGCGCCAACGCATCCGCCTGCTCGTTCTCCGGGTGGCCGGCGTGCCCGCGAACCCACACCCACTCGACGTCGTGACGCGAGCGCGCGGCATCGAGCCGTTGCCAGAGGTCCACGTTCTTCACCTCGGTCCGCCCGGCGGTCTTCCAACCGCGACGCTTCCAGCCGTCGATCCAGGAACGAATACCGTCGTGGACGTAGCGTGAGTCGGTGACCACCCGCACTCGACACGGCCGGCGCAACGCCTCGAGGCCGCGGATCGCCGCCATCAGCTCCATCCGATTGTTGGTCGTCTGGACCTCGCCACCACTCAGCTCGCGCTCGTGCCCCTGATAACGAAGCACCACACCCCAACCGCCGGGGCCGGGATTGCCACTGCACGCGCCGTCGGTGAACAGCTCGACCACATCGCCCGCGCTCACGAGCGCGCCCTGGCACGTGGTCCCGCGAGGCCGACGCCGACGAGGCGCAGCCGCGGTTGCCAGCGCGGACGGATCGGCGTCATGGTCGAGATCCGCTTGCGGGCGAGGACCACGTACACCCCACCGAGCGACGGCAACGCCACGCACCCGGCGCGGCCGAGCCTCGCGAGTCCACGGGAGAGGCGCCCCGTGCCGGTGAGACGTCCGACCAACGGGCCGAAGAAGTGGCTCTCGAACGCACGCACGTCGAGCTCGAGCAGCGAGAGCCAGTCGCGCAGTCGGTGTGGCGGCAGGAACTGCCCGCTCCATGGCATGCGGCGTGCCCGCCCGGGGACCAGCCGCCTGGCTCCGAGCGCGCTCCAGGGGTTGAATCCGCACACCACCAGGTGCCCCTCCGGAACCAGCACGCGAACGGCCTCACGCAGTGCCTCGTGCGGGTCGGCCACGTACTCGAGGACATGCGGCAGCACGACCACGTCGACACTGTGGGACTCCAACGGCAAGGCGCTCGGGCGCCCCTGCACGCGCGCGCCGCGCGCGACGCCCTCGTCGCCGTCGATCTCGATCACCATCCGACTTCCGATCCGACTCGCCGCCAGCAGGTCGACATCGGACAGTGCACCGACCTGGACCGCGTAGTAACCGAACAGGTTCGGGATCATCGCACCGACCGAGGCCGCTTCCGCCGCGAGCACGCTCTCGCCCGGGAGGCGAGCAAGCCAGCGATGTAGCTCTGCGCGGTCGCGAACCGATCTCGGTGTGGTGTCGTCCGGGCTCATCGTGTGATCAACGTCCTCGAGGCGCCGACGGTGTCGTGGCGCGCACCAGCGCGCGCCACGTGGTGTCGCTCGCTTGACCGACCCTCGCCGCGCTCCATAGCATGCGCGCCCATGAACGCAACCGAATTCAACACTTTACCCGAATCGCGGCAGCGCATGCGCGACCAGATGCACGGCGTCGGACGGTGGCGGTTGCTGCTCGTGCTGCTGACCCCGCTGCTGGCCGCGTGCGTCGACGGAACCGTTCGACCGGACGCGACGTCACCCGCGGCGACCGGCGGTTCAACCGCGATCGGCCAGCCGCACACGGTCGAGCACGGGACCGGATCGGCGACCGCGCACGACCTCTGGCAACGCATTCGTGACCGGCGCAGCCTCGGCCATGCATCGCATCCGGCGGTCGAGGCCGAGATCGCGTGGTTCAAGGGCTATCCGCGGCACTTCTCCACCGTGGCCGAGAATGCGCGTTCCTATCTCCACTACATCGTGGAGGAGGTCGAGCGCCGCGAGCTACCGGTCGAGCTGGCGCTCCTGCCGGTCATCGAGAGCGGCTTCCAACCACTGGTCTACTCGCCCGCAGCCGCAGCCGGGCTGTGGCAGTTCATGCCGATCACCGCCGAGCGCTTCGGACTGCGCATGAACGACTGGTACGACGGCCGGCGCGACGTCGTCGACTCCACCCGCGCCGCGCTCGACTACCTCGAGCTCCTCGCGCGACGATTCGACGGCGACTGGCTCCTCGCGGTGGCGGCGTACAACTGGGGTGAGGCGAATGTGTCGCGCGCCATCGCGCGCAACGTCGAGGCCGGTGGCCGAGGGGATTTCTGGTCGCTCGACCTGCCCGACGAGACCCGGCTCCACGTCCCCCGCTGGCTCGCCTTCGTCGAGCTGGTCTCCGATCCGGAGCTCCACGCCATCGACCTGCCGAGCATCGAGAACGCACCCGGGTTCGCGGTGGTCGACGCACCGAGTCAGGTCGACCTGGCGGTCGCGGCCGAGATCATCGGTATCGAGGCCGACACCATGCATCGGCTGAACGCCGGCTACACCCGCTGGTCGACCGACCCGCGCGGACCACACCGGCTGCTGGCGCCGGCGTCCGCGGCGCCCCGACTGCGCGACGGTCTCGCCGCGCTCGCCCCGCGCGAGCGGGTCCGCTGGACCGCGCACCGGATCGCGAGCGGGGACACTCTGGCCGCGATCGCCGGTCGTTACCGGGTCGACGTCGCCGACCTGCGGGCGACGAACGGTCTCGGCGGCGACCTCCTCCGACCGGGCACCGAGCTCCTCGTCCCGGTGGCAGAGCGCAAGCTGCCACCAGGGGTGGCCGCGCCGCGGCGTGGGGACACCCCGCCGCTGCTGGCCACCACGCTCCACGTCGTGCGCGCCGGCGAGAGCCTGTGGGAGATCGGGCGCCTCTACGGCGTCGACCACCAGGCCATTGCCGCCGCGAACGACGTCGGACGACGCACCACGATTCGCCCCGGCCAGCGCCTGACGATCCCGGGTGGCGACCGCGCGCCCGCCCCGGCGGCGCGGGAGCACGTCGTGCGCGCCGGTGATTCGCTGTGGACCATCGCCCGCGAGCACGATGTGTCGGTCGCCGATCTCGCGCGTTGGAACGACCTCGGCAAGTCGGCCACGCTGCACCCGGGAGCGCGACTGCGCATCGTCGTCGCCGCCGGGAGACAGCCCCCACAGCCGAGGCGCCACGTCGTCAAGCGCGGCGAATCACTGTGGGACATCGCGCGCCGCTACGAGACCAGCGTGCGCGCGCTCGCTCGTGCCAACGGGCTCGCCGCGCGCGACGTCCTGCAACCCGGTCAGGTGCTCGAGATCGCCGCGGCGAGCGCGGAGGAGAGCTGATCGCGCCGAGGTCCTCGCCCGGCGCCGTGGTTGCGCCATTGGCGCGGAAGGCGGAGAGTGACGGCGGCCGGGGGCTGCCAACGATGGACTCGTGAACGACATTCCGCGAAAGCTCGGCAAGTACGAGGTCGAGGACGTGATCGGTCGCGGCAGCATGGGCATCGTGCTGCGCGGCCTCGACCCTTTCGCCGACCGGCGCGTCGCCATCAAGCTCTGTCGTCCCTTCGGACCGGATCGGCGCGAGGCGCGGCGCGCCCGCAAGCTCTTCTTCAACGAGGCCCACGCCGCCGGCGGGCTCGACCACCCGAACATCGTGCGCGTGCTCGACGCGGGCGAGGACGAGGGGCGTGCCTACATCGTGATGGAGCTGATCGCCGAGGCGACCACGCTCGAGCCCCACGTGCGCGCGGAGGGGCTGCTCACCCCAGCACGGGCGGTGGAGATCGTCTACCACGTGGCGCGCGCCCTCGATCATGCGCACCGCCACGGCGTGGTCCATCGCGACGTCAAGCCGTCGAACATCCTCGTCACGAGCACTGGCGACACCAAGATCGGCGACTTCGGCATCGCGCACCACGTCGGCAGCGACACCACGCAGGTGATGGGCTTGATGGGCTCTCCGCGCTACATGTCGCCGGAGCAGGTCGACGACGTGCGGGTGGACCAACGCACCGACGTCTACTCGCTCGGGGTCGTGCTCTACGAGTTGTTGACCGGCTCGCCCCCCTTCGCCGCCCGCAGCTTCTCGGCCCTGATGCGCAAGATCCTGACCGAGACGCCGCGCCCGCCTCGCGAGCTGCGCCCCGAGCTGCCGCCTGCCCTCGACGCGGTGGTGGGTCGGGCGCTCGCGAAGTCGCCGGACGACCGCTACCCGAGCGCGGGTGCGATGGCGGCAGAGCTCGCGCTGGTGTACCGCAACCTGCACGCGACGCGACCGTCGCAGAGCGTCGAGGAACGAACCGAGCTCATGGGCCGGCTCGCGTTCTTCGCCGAGTTCGACGCCGCCGAGCTGCGCGAGGTGGTCGGTGCCAGCACCTGGCGGCAGTGTGAGGCGGGAGAGCGGATCATCGCCGAGGGGGCGCTCGAGGACTCCTTCTACATCCTGGTCTCCGGCGAGGTCGCGGTGCTCAAGGACGGCGTCGCGATCGCGCACCTCGCGCGTGGCGACTGTTTCGGCGAGATGGGGTATCTGTCGCGCACCCGGCGCAGTGCGTCGATCGAGGCGCTCGACCGAGTGCAGGTGCTGCAGATCGATGCGGCACAGGTCGCGGTGACCTCACTGCGTTGCCAGCTCCGCTTCAACCAGGCTTTCATTCGTACGCTGGTCGACCGCCTCTCGCGCACCAGCGAGGCCCTCGCTCGCCAGGGCGGCGAGGCGGCACGCCGGGCGTGACCGCACCGCGCCCTCCAGAACCGACGGGCATCGCCGCTATGGTACGGAGCGCCATCGACCACGCCCCCCGTCATCACGGGTCTGCCGTGCGCCGGGAGCGAGGTCGTCGCGCATCCCTTGCCACGGAGAACCAACGATGCGCAGCCCCGTCGACGTCGAAGCCCGCGATCCCCGCAAGAAGAACTCGCCCCTCGCCGGTCCGGTCGAGGACGAGGCCACGGTCATGCTCGACACGGCCGTGCGCGTGTGCGTCTGGAACGGTCGCGAGTTCGGCGACGGCGAGGTGGTCGCGGCCGGAGATGCGCGTTACGAGTGCAGCTTCGGACAGTGGGTCAGGCAGGCGTAGCCGCCCCACTCCCGCTTCGACCACAGCCGCGTCGATCGAGTCGGCGACGGCACCGCGCCCCCTGCATCCGCAGGTGGCGAAGCGGCGTGGGCGCCCGAGCGCGCCCCACCGCGACGCGCTCTGAGCCGCGATGGGCCCGCGAGCGCTGCTCATCGGTCTGCCCCTGGTGGTCATCGCCGTGCTGGCGCTCTCCGCCTTCTGGGTGCCGGGCTACCGCAGCGCGGACGCCGACAACCCGGAGCGGGCAGCGAGCCTGGTGCTCCCGAGCTCCGCCGATCCGAAGATCCTGAACCCGATCCTCCACGCCGACACCGCCAGCGGCCGAGTCGTCGACCTCGTGTTCGAAGGTCTGCTCGATCTCGACGAGGACCTCGCGCTACGCGGGCGCCTCGCCCGCTCCTGGTCGGTCCGCGAGACCGCGTATCTCGTGGTGCCGCCCGCCGCGACGCTCGCCGACGGCACGCACGTCGACGCCGAGACGTTGCGCGCGCGCATCGAGGCCCACGCGGCCGCCGACCCCGCCCTGCGCGAGTCGCTGGAGTCGGTCGTCGTGGAGCCACCGCAGGCGCGACTGACGCAGGTCGACCTGCCGGGCGACAAGCCTGCCCGCGCGATGATCACCTGGCAGCTGCCGGCACGATTGCGCCTCGAGCTCGCCGCGGTCGATCAGGATCTCGAGCTGCGCCTGCGTCCGCTGCTCGGCGCCGACTACGGCCGCGACTGGCCGGGTACCGCCCAGGCGACGGTCGAGCCGGCCGAGTTGCGCGAGGCGGCACTCGCACGGCCCGGCGCCGCGCCGCCGCCGCTGCTCGAGCACAACCCGACGATCACCTTCGAGCTGCGCACCGATGCGCGATTCCACGACGGTCATCCGGTAGATGCGCACGACGTCGAGTTCACCTATCGGGCGATCATGGACCCGCGCAATCTCTCCCCGCGGACATCGGACTTCGAGCCCATCGACCGCGTCGAGGTGCTCGACGCGCATCGCGTGCGTGTCGTCTACCGCCGCCTGTTCTCGCCCGCCATCAACGCCTGGACGATGGGGATTCTCCCCGCCCACCTGCTCGACGACGAGGCCCTGCGGCAGGAGATGGAGCGACGTGCGCTGTCGCCCGCGGCCCGCGAGCGCTTCGGACTTCGCGACAGCCAGTTCAATCGTGCGCCGATCGGCTCCGGACCGTTCCGGTTCGGACGATGGTTGCCCGACGAGCTCGTGGAGCTGCAGGCGAACCGCGAGCACTGGGGCGGCGGTCCGCGCTTCGCGCGCTTCACCGTGCGCACCATCCCCGAGCCGCTGACGCAGGAGATGGAGTTCCTGAGCGGCGCCCTCGACCTCTACACGCCCCTCGCCCACCAGGCACGACGCTATCGCGACGACCCGGATCTTCGGACGCACGCGGTGCGCTCGCGTGGCTACACCTACATCGGCTACAACACGCGCCGTGCGCCCTTCGACGATCCCCGCGTGCGGCGCGCACTCGGGATGGCCATCGACGTCGAGGCGATCATCGAGCACGTGCTGTACGGCGAGGGCGACCGCACCACCGGCCCCTACCCGCTCGGCACCGAATGGTACGACCCGTCGGTGACACCGCTCGCACACGACCCGGGCCAGGCGCTCGCGCTGCTCGAGTCCGTCGGGTTCCGGCGCAACGCAGAGGGTTGGCTGGAGCGCGACGGCAAGCCGCTCGCCTTCACCCTCATCACCAACAACGGCAACGCGCTGCGCAAGGCGGTGCTCGGGATCGCCCAGGACGCGTGGCGTCGAATCGGAATCCAGGTGGCGACCCAGCTCGTGGAGTGGTCGGTCTTCCTCGAGGAGTTCGTCAACCCGGGGCAGTTCGACGCGCTGGTGCTCGGCTGGTCGATGGGGGTCGACCCGGACCTCTACCAGCTCTTCCATTCGAGTCAGACCGGCCCACGACAGCTCAACTTCGTCGGCTTGCGCGACGACAGGCTCGACACCCTCATCGAGCGACTTCGCCGCGAGTACGATCGAGACGCGCAGCGCGGGCTCGCCCACGACCTGCACCGGCGCATCGCCGAGCTCGCACCGTACACGTTCCTGTACGCACCGCGGGCGACCTGGGTCCACGACCCGCGCATTGCGATGCGTGGCCCGGCCGGTGACGTCCAGCCGCTGCGCCCGAGCCGCTCGGGGGACATGTTCTTCCACCTCGAACGCTGGGATCGGCTCTCGCTGGCCCCGTGACGGGGCGGCACGGCAAGCCGGCACGAGACCTGGAGACGAGATGCTCGGATACCTGTTGCGAAGTCTGATCGAGCGCCTCGTGCTGCTGGTGGTGGTATCGGTGCTCGCTCACGCGATGGTGCATCTGGCCCCGGGCGAGCCGAGCGAGGTCGACCCGATGAACCCGCGCATGAAACCCGAGGACGTGGCGCGATTGCGTGCAGCATTCCACCTCGACGAGCCGCTCCATCTCCAGTACGCGTACTGGGTCCGGGACCTGGCGACGGGTGAGCTTCGCTCGTTCAAGGACAACCAGCCGGTGCTACCGCGGATCGGGGAGCGCTTCATGAACTCCCTCCCGCTGTTCGTGCTGGCCACGCTCGTCATCTGGACGCTGTCGTTTCCGCTCGGTGTGCAGGCGGCGCTACGCCGGGGGTCTCGATTCGACCGGACGACGACCGTGCTCGCCTATGCGCTGATCGCAATCCCGGGATTCTTCCTCGCCTACCTGGTGATCATCGCGGCGGTGCAAGTCCTCGGCCTGCCGGTGATTGGCATGCGTACGTTCGGCGCCGAGACCGCGCCGCTGTCGGTACGGGTCATGGACCGCATCTGGCATCTCGCCCTGCCCACGCTCATGCTCGCGTTCGGCGGCATCGCCATGCTCTCGCGCTACGCCCGCGCGCAGATGATCGAGGTGCTCGCCGCCGACTACGTGCGCACCGCACACGCCAAGGGCCTGCCGGCGGAGACCGTGACCTACCGCCACGCGCTGCGCAACGCGCTGCTGCCGTTCGTGACCATGTTCGGGCTGATGCTCCCCGGGTTGGTCGGCGGCTCGGTGATCATCGAGCAGATCTTCGCCTGGCCCGGGATCGGTCGCCTGGGATACGAGGCGATCCTCGGGCGCGACTATCCGGTGGTGCTGACGCTGAACCTGTTCGCAGCCGTGCTCACCGTCGCCGGCACCTTTCTCTCCGACGTCCTCTACGCGCTCGCCGACCCGAGGATTCGACTGCGATGACCACTCCCTCCGACCTCGACGCCCCGCCCCGGTCGCGCGCGCGAGAGGTCGCCGATGCGCTGCGCGGCGACCGCGCCACACGTTGGAGCGCCGCCACGCTCGCACTGGTCCTGCTGGCAGCGCTCGCGGGGGAAATCCTGATCGGGGCGACCGGCCTGCTCGACCCCGCGACGGTGCGCCTGCCCGACAAGCTGCTGCCCCCACTCTCGGCGCCCTCGGCCACCATTGCGGTGGCGGAGCGACCCGGGCTCGGCATCTACCTGCTCGGAACCGACGATCTCGGCCGCGATGTCTTCGCGCGCATGCTCGAAGGCTCCGCGGTGACACTGACCGTCGGGTTCGTGGCGGTGGCGATCGCGATCTCCATCGGTGTCGCCGTCGGCAGCATCGCCGGCTACCTGGGCCAGGTGCGGCTCGGGCCGTTCACCGTCGACGGCGTGTTGATGCGGTTCACCGACGTGATGCTGTGCTTTCCGACCTTCTTCCTGATCCTCACCGCAGTCGCCCTGCTGCCGCCCAGCATCTACAACATCATGGTGGTGATCGGGCTCACCGGCTGGATGGGCACCGCGCGATTCGTGCGCGCCGAGGTCCTGTCCCTCGCCCGCCAGGACTTCGTGTTGGCGGCGCGCGCCCTGGGATTGCCGCCGACGCGCGTCATCGTGCGCCACCTGCTGCCGAACGCCGCCGCGCCGGTCCTGGTCACGGCGACGGTCTCGGTGGCGAGCGCCATCCTGGTCGAGTCGTCGCTCAGCTTCCTCGGCTTCGGCGTGCCTCCCCCGCACGCGACCTGGGGCAACATCCTGAGCGACGGCAAGGACTACGTCTTCGACGCGCCGTGGCTGTTCACGATTCCCGGGCTCGCGATCCTGGCGGTGGTCCTCGCCTTCAACCTCCTCGGTGAGGGGTTGCGCGAGGCCCTGGACCCGCGGCTGCGTCGCCGCTGACCGCGCAGCGCCGTCCTGCCCTCATCCGCAAGCTGATAAACTCCTCGCCCGTCGCGGAGTCGGGAGATCGAGATGGGCTTTCTCGCGGGCAAGCGCGCCCTGGTGCTGGGGGTTGCCAGTGATCGTTCGATCGCCTGGGGAATCGCCCAGGCCATGCGCCGCGAAGGGGCGGAGCTCGCGTTCACCTATCAGAACGAGCGGCTCGCCGGCCGGGTCCGCGACCTCGCGGCGCGGGTCGACTCCGACCTCTGCCTCGAGTGCGACGTCGGCTCCGACGAGAGCATCGGCAGCACCTTCGAGGCGTTGGCGGCGCGGTGGCCGCAGCTCGACATCGTCATCCACGCCGTCGCCTTCGCGCCGCGCGAGGCCCTTCAGGGCACGTTCCTCGACCATCTGACCCGCGACGCGTTCCGCATCGCCCACGACATCAGCGCCTACAGCTTCGCCGCGGTGGCCGCCGGCGCGCGTCCGATGATGACCGCCGGCGGCGCGCTCCTCACGCTCAGCTACCTCGGGGCGGAGCGGGCGATGCCGAACTACAACGTGATGGGGCCGGCCAAGGCGAGCCTCGAGGCGACGGTCCGCTACATGGCGGTGGCGCTCGGCCCGGAAGGCATCCGCGTGAACGCGGTGTCCGCGGGCCCCATCCGCACCCTGGCCGCGTCGGGCATCAACAACTTCCGGCGCCTTCTCGATCAGGCGGCCCGGGTCTCGCCGATGCGGCGCAACGTCACCATCGACGAGGTGGGCAACGTGGCCGCCTTCCTGTGCTCCGACCTCGCCTCGGGAATCACCGGCGAGATCACCTACGTCGACGCGGGATTCAACGTCGTCGGCGGCGCCGCGCCCGCGGACGGCGAGTAGACCGACCACGCGGCGCGCATCGCCCGCCGCCAGTCGATCTGCTCGGAGCAGACCGAGCTCGGGAGGCCCTCAGTCCAGGCTGTACTGCCGCCGCGGCGGCTCGGTGGCGAAACGCTGCTCGGCGGTCCGTTGGCGGTCGTCGAGAACCCGCTGCTCGAAGCTCGCGTCGAGCCGGCTGCAGATCTCGTAGAACCGGCGTTTGACCGCGTTCACCGAGCACCCGCAGGGGCCGGCCGGAAGCTCGTCGTCGCGCACCGGCTCCAGGACCTCCCCGTCATAGGTTCCGAACACCAGCACCCGGAACTCGTCGTCCCCATCCTCGACTCGGGCATCGTCGAACGCGGCGAAGGCCTCCAGCAGCGCCGACCGGTCGCGCAGCAGGTCGCGCACCGACAGCTCCACCCGCTCGGTCTGCACCAGGAAGTGGTAGACGACCTCGATCGCGCTGTGCTCGTCACGTGCGGTCCCGTCCGCCGGGCCGAGGTACAGGTTGGCGTCCATGTCCAACACGAACGGGCTCTGCTTGAAGTTGCCCTCGAACGTGCGGGTCACGAACGGCAGGCTACCGAGCAGCTTGGCACGGCCACCGGCGGGCTGACGGGATGCTGGGCTCATCGCAGCGGGAAGTTAATCCCTGGTCCGGGGGCCTGGCAAGGGACCGCGCTCGCTTGCGCCGAGGGGTCGGACGTGCACAATGGCGGCGCCGAGGAGAGTCGCCGGCTCGTGACATGGCCGGTATCGTCCCCTTTCACGACGCGATCACTGGTGTGAACGAGCAGCCGCGCCCCCTGATTCTGCGCCTCGACGTCACCGGCCAGCCTGTGCGTTGGATCCCGTGGCAGAGTGCCGCCATCCTCGACAGCCGAGCGATGATCGCCTGGCACGCGGGTGATCACGAGTTCCGGATCTACGGCGGACGACGGCGCGACACCGGGTTGCGATCGAGCATCACCATCAACTCGATCATCGCGGTCAAGGGCCGCCTGCGGGCAGCCGAGAGCCAGTCCGCGGTGCCGCCGCTGTCGAACCGTGAGCTCTACCGGCGCGATGATCACATGTGCATGTATTGCGGGGAGAAGATGGTCGAGTCGCTCCTCACCCGCGACCACGTGCTGCCGCTGTCTCGCGGCGGGACCGACACCTGGAGCAACGTGGTGACCGCGTGCCGGCCGTGCAACCACGCCAAGGGGGCACGACGCCCGGAAGAGGCCGGAATGGCGTTGCTGGCCGTGCCGTACGTGCCGAATCGTGCGGAGTATCTGGTGCTGTCGAACCGTCGAATCCTGATGGACCAGATGGCCTTCCTACAGCGTCGGTTCCGCAACGGCAGCCCACTGCACCACGCGCCGACCTGGGAGCGCCTTCGCAGCGCGGCGCCGGGGGATGCCACGGCGCGCTGACCCGGTGCCACAGGGCCGCGCGCGCGGCGGACCTCGCAAGGAGAGGGCGAGTGGCGCTTCGGCAGCGAGCCGAGAGGTCTCGGCGACCGGGCCAGATGTCCCATCGACCGCGCGCGACGGCCGGCGAACGCCAGCCGTCTATTGCACGCGGTCGTCGTAGACGACGACCTCGGACCCGGCGCGCATGGCCTTGATCATGGCGTCGAACTCGGCTCGACCGAGCTCGGCCGAGAGCCGCGCCCGGATCGCGGTCGCACGCTCCTGGGCGCCGTCGGCCGCCGCGGGCACCGCGACGCTGTCGAGGCGAATCAATGCGTAATCACCGCCGTCGACCGCCGTACCGTCGAACCCGGGCCCATCCCCCGTCGGGCGCGGCATGCGGAACACCGCCTCGACGAGCTCGCGTGACGGCAGGCTCGTCTCGCGGGTCACGGTCTGCGCCTCAGTCCACTGCGCACCCGCCTCGGATGCGACGGTCTCCGGGCTCTCACCACCCCGCAGCCGACCGACCAGCTTCTCACCGAGCTCGCGCGCCGCGTCACGTGCATGCTCGTCGACCAGCTCCGCCACGACCACGTCGCGCACCTCGTCGAGAGTCTGCGGGCGTGCCGGCTTGTGCTCCAGCACGCGGACGACGACCGCGCGCCCCCCCTCGAGCTCGACCAGATCGCTGTTGTGGCCTTCCTCGAGCACCTCGGGGGTGAATGCCGCCTGGATCACGCCCGGTTCCGAGCCCACGCCGAGGCCATTCAAGGTGGCGTCGCGACCGATGAGGTCGGTCTCCTGCAACGGCACCCCCAGGGCATCGGCGGCGCCTTCGAGGTTGTCGGACTGCTCGAAGGCGATGGTCGCGAGCCGCTCCGCCTGATCGACGTACATCCGCTCCGCCTGCTCGTTCCGGTACTCGGCGACCAGCACGTCGCGGACCTCCTCGAACGAGCGGGTCACTGACGGACGGATGCCGGTGACCTTGATCAGGTGCAGCCCGAAGCGCGACCGAACCGGCTCGCTGACGACACCCTCGGCCAGGGTGAACGCCGCGTTCTCGAACTCGGGATCCATCACACCTCGACCGAACCAGCCGAGGTCGCCACCCTGACCGGCGGTACCGGGGTCCTCCGAGTTGGTCTTCGCGAGCTCCGCAAAATCGCCGCCGGCGGCGAGCGCCGCCTCCACCTCGGCCAGCTTCCCGCGCGCCGCGCTCACCGCCGCCTCGTCTGCGTCCTGAGGCACGGACAGGAGGATGTGGCTCGCTCGCCGCTGCTCGGCCGTCCGATAGTTCTCCTTGCGCTCCTCGTAGCGCCGCCGCAGCTCCTCGTCGGCGACCTCGACCCCACTGGCGAGCGCGGCTCGCGAGATCTCGACGTACTGGAGCTTGACCTGCTCGGCGGTGACGAACCGATCACGATTGCGCTCGAAGTGCGCCGTGATGTCGGCATCGGACGGCTGGTAGTCCCGGTGGTCGGCAGCCGCCAGCCGCAACGAGCGGAAGGCGCGGGTTTCCCGCGCGAGGTTCGAGAAGCGCTCGACCTCCGGAGCGGTGACCACGGTCGCGCCACCGGCGGCCTCGCGGAACTGCTCGAGCAGGAGCGAGCGACGGAGCTCTTCCTCGAACCCCAGCGAGGTGTAGCCCTGCGAGCGCAGCGCCTGCTCGTAGAGCTCGACCGCGAATGCCCCCTCGCGCTGGAACGACGGCTGGCTGCGCACCGCCTCGACGAGCTGCGCGTCGCCGACGCGCATCTTCCCGTCGGCGGCGGCCTGGAGTAGCAGCTGGTCGTTGACGAGCTGGTCGACGGTCCGCTTGCGCAACAGCTCGTCGTCGACGGTGTCGGCGGCAGCGCCGAACAGCGCGCGCAGCTGCTGGCGCTGGCGCTGATAGGCGTTCTGGAACGCCTGCAGCGGCACTTCCTCGTCGTTGACCCGTGCCACGACGACGGTCGCGTCCGGGCTGACGTAATCCTGGATACCCCACAGCGCGAACGGGATCACGATGAGGATGACGATGATCCAGGCAATGATGCCCGTCGCCCGATCCCGAATCTGTTGGAGCATGGACCGCGGTGCCCTCGGGCGCTGTGTGTCTGGGTGCTGAGCCCGGGGAGCCGCGTGGCGGCTCCCCGGTCAGGTCGGATGGCGGAGCGGACGGGACTCGAACCCGCGACCTCCGGCGTGACAGGCCGGCATTCTAACCGACTGAACTACCGCTCCTCGAGAAGACTGGTGGGTGCTGAGGGGTTCGAACCCCCGACCTTCGCCTTGTAAGGGCGACGCTCTCCCAACTGAGCTAAGCACCCCCGACGAAGTCCCTCAGTTTAGGGACTCCTTCAGGGCTTTTCCAGGCCTGAAAACCGCCGCCCGGCTCGCCGGCACCTCTATCGCCGCTCCGGTGCGCGGATTACGCACCGTCCGCGCCGCCCGCTCGCGCGAGGCGAAGGTCCCGAAGCCCGCGAGGGCAACCGTTTCCCCGCTTCTCAGCGCCGCCGAGATGGCGCCGAGCATTGCATCCACGGTCCGCGCCGCCGAAGCGGCCGAGATGTCGGCCTCCTCGGCGACATGCCGGACCAGATCCGCCTTGTTCACAGCAACACCCCGTGCTCGATCGATTTGCGGTGGACATTCACACCGGCGATTCAGGCAACGGGGCCAACTGCGCGGCGGCGCATATCATACGGCCGGGCGACGGCCTGTCAAGGCGCATTCGCGCCGCGCACCGCAGGCCGTAGCGCGGCTCCCCGGCGGAGCGCTCGGCGCTCCGCCACGAGGATCACTCAGTGGGTGGTCAGCGTCTTGCGCCCGTCCTCGGCCGGCGCCTGCTCCTTCTCGACCACCTCTCCCTCCGCGCCCTGCGGCAGGGGCTCCGGCATCCGCACCAGAGCAACCTCGAGCACCTCGTCGATCCACTTGACGGCCTTGATCTCGAGACCCTGCTTGATGTTCGCGGGGATCTCGCTCAGCTCGCGCTGATTCTCCTCCGGGATCAGCACCGTGCGGATGCCGCCACGCAACGCCGCGAGCAGCTTCTCCTTCAGTCCACCGATCGGCAACACCTCGCCACGGAGCGTGATCTCGCCGGTCATCGCCACGTCGGCCCGCACCGGGATCCCGCTCAGTGCCGAGACCAGGGACGTGCACATGCCGACGCCCGCGCTCGGCCCGTCCTTCGGCGTCGCGCCCTCCGGGACGTGCACGTGGATGTCCTTGTTGCGATAGAACTCGGGGTCGATCCCGAGACTCGCCACCCGACTGCGCACCACCGTGATCGCCGCCTGGATGGACTCCTGCATGACGTCGCCCAGATGGCCGGTGTAGGTGGTCTTGCCCTTGCCCGGGATCACTGCGGACTCGATCGTCAGCAGCTCGCCGCCGACCTCGGTCCAGGCGAGCCCCACGACCTGCCCCACGCGGTCCTCGGAGTCCTTGCGGCCGAATCGGAAGCGACGCACACCGAGGTACTTCTCGAGATTGCGCGGCGTGATCTTGATCGTCTCCTTGGACTTCCCGGAGACCTTCTCGCGCACCACCTTGCGGCAGATCTTGGCCATCTCGCGCTCGACGTTGCGCACCCCGGCCTCGCGCGTGTAGTGGCGGATCACGTCGCGAATCGCGGCCTCCGACACCTGCAGCTCACTCTGCTCCAAGCCGTTGTTCGTCATCTGCTTCGGGATGAGATAGCGGGTCGCGATGTTGACCTTCTCGTCCTCGGTGTAGCCGGAGAGCCGAATCACCTCCATGCGGTCGAGCAGCGGCGGCGGGATGTTCATGGTGTTCGCGGTCGCCACGAACATCACGTCCGAGAGGTCGTAGTCGACCTCCAGGTAATGGTCGTTGAAGGTGTGGTTCTGCTCGGGGTCGAGCACCTCCAGCAGCGCCGACGACGGGTCACCGCGGAAGTCCATCGACATCTTGTCGACCTCGTCGAGCAGGAACAGCGGATTACGCACGCCGACCTTGGCGAGGTTCTGCACGATCTTGCCGGGTAGCGCCCCGATGTAGGTGCGGCGGTGTCCCCGGATCTCGGCCTCGTCGCGCACGCCACCGAGGGCCATGCGCACGAACTTGCGATTGGTCGCTCGCGCGATCGACTGGCCCAGCGAGGTCTTGCCGACGCCCGGCGGACCGACGAGGCAGAGAATCGGCCCCTTCAGCTTGCGCACGCGCTGCTGCACCGCCAGGTACTCGAGGATTCGCTCCTTGACCTTCTCGAGGCCGTAGTGGTCCTCCTCCAGCGTCTTCTCGGCGGTGTCGATGTCGAGCCGGATCCGCGTGCGCTTCTTCCACGGCACGCTCACCAGCCAGTCGATGTAGTTGCGGACCACCGTCGCCTCGGCCGACATCGGCGACATCATCTTGAGCTTGTTGAGCTCCGCCGTCGCCTTGTCGCGCGCCTCCTTGGGCATGCCCGCGGCCTGGATCTTCTTCGACAGCTCCTCGACCTCGTTGGGGCTGTCGTCCATGTCACCCAGCTCCTTCTGGATGGCCTTCATCTGCTCGTTGAGGTAGTACTCGCGCTGGCTCTTCTCCATCTGCCGCTTCACGCGGCCGCGGATGCGCTTCTCCACCTGCAGGAGGTCGATCTCCTCCTCCAGCTTGCGGATCAACATCTCCAGACGTTGCTGGGTGCTGGCAACCTCGAGGATCTTCTGCTTCTGGTCGAGCTTGACCGAGAGCTGGGCGGCGATGGTGTCGGCGAGCCGGCTCGGATCGCCGATGCTGGACAGCGACGCCAGGATTTCCGGCGGCACCTTCTTGTTCAGCTTGACGTACTGCTCGAATTGCGCGAGCAACGAGCGCGTCAACACCTCGAGCTCGCGCTCGTCCGCGTCACCGGTCGGCATCAGCTCGATGTCGGCCGAGAAGTAGGGGTCGCTCGCCCCGAACTCGACGATGCGCGCGCGCTCCCCGCCCTCGACCAGGACCTTCACCGTCCCGTCGGGGAGCTTGAGGAGCTGGAGGATCGAGGACAACGTACCGATGCGGTAGATGTCGTCGATACCCGGGTCGTCCTGCGCGGCGTCTTGCTGGGCGACCAGCAGGATTCGCTTGTCCACCTCCATCGCCCGCTCGAGGGCCTGGATGGACTTCTCGCGCCCCACGAACAATGGAATGACCATGTGCGGGTACACGACGACGTCCCGAAGGGGAAGCACTGGAATCATTTTCAATGGTCTCCCGGAGCACCAGTGGGGCCCCTGACGGCTCGACGAAAGTTACCTTACAGCGGGGCTCGCGGACCGCACAACACGCCCACGCGGGATGTCCACGAAGGTGGCGGTGACACATTGCAAATTCAACCCACCACCACGCCGCAGTCTCGGAGGTCGTCGCGGCCAGGGTAGCCGCATGCGGCCGGGGCGCGTGTGCCCGCGGTCACAGACGGGGGACCCACGCAGAACCGTGGGTCGACAGCGTGAGTCTGAGCGCGGGAACCGGTCCGGGGACCGGTGCAGGGGAAACGCCGCGGTGGGTGCGGCCCGAACCGGCTCAGTCCGAGGCGACGCGCTGCTGGCGCTCGCTCTCGTAGATGAGAAGCGGCTCGGACTCGCCGCGAATCACCGCCTCGTCGATCACGACCTTCGACACCCCCTCCATCGAGGGCAGGTCGTACATGGTGTCGAGGAGGACGTTCTCGACGATGGAGCGCAGACCCCGAGCGCCGGTCTTGCGCTCCATCGCACGGCGTGCGACCGCCCGCAGCGCGTCCTCGCGGAACTCGATCTCGACCGACTCCATCTCGAACAGGCGCTTGTACTGCTTGACCAGCGCGTTCTTCGGCTCGGTGAGGATCTGCACGAGCTGCTCCTCGTCGAGCTCGTCCAGCGTCGCCAGGATCGGCAGGCGGCCGACGAACTCCGGGATGAGGCCGTACTTGATCAGGTCCTCGGGCTCGACGTCGCGCAGGATCTCGCCGATCTGCTTCTCGTGCTCCTTGCCCTTCACCTCGGCCGCGAAGCCGATTCCGCCGCGCTTCGACGACCGGTTCTCGATGATCTTGACCAGGCCCTCGAACGCGCCACCACAGATGAAGAGGATGTTCGAGGTGTTGACCTGCAGGAACTCCTGCTGCGGGTGCTTGCGTCCACCCTGCGGTGGCACCGAGGCAATCGTGCCCTCGATCAGCTTCAACAGCGCCTGCTGGACGCCCTCGCCCGACACGTCACGGGTGATCGAGGGGTTGTCCGACTTGCGCGAGATCTTGTCGATCTCGTCGATGTAGACGATGCCCGTCTGCGCCTTCTCGACGTCGTAGTCGCACTTCTGCAGCAGCTTCTGGATGATGTTCTCGACGTCCTCGCCGACGTAGCCCGCCTCGGTGAGGGTGGTGGCATCGGCGATGGTGAACGGCACGTTGAGCAGCCGCGCGAGCGTCTCCGCGAGCAGGGTCTTGCCGCAGCCGGTCGGCCCGATGAGCAGCACGTTGCTCTTCGACAGCTCGACCTCGTCGACCTTGAGCCCGGAGTCGAGACGCTTGTAGTGGTTGTAGACCGCGACCGACAGCACCTTCTTGGCATGCTGCTGGCCGACGACGTAGTCGTTCAGGATCGCGTTGATCTCACGCGGGCTCGGCAGCTTGCTCCCCGTTCCGGCGCCGGGCTTGTCCTGGATCTCCTCGCGGATGATGTCGTTGCAGAGCTCGACACACTCGTCGCAGATGAACACCGACGGTCCCGCGATGAGCTTGCGGACCTCGTGCTGACTCTTTCCGCAGAAGGAGCAGTAGAGCAACCGATCGCCCTCACTGCCCTTTCCCTGCTTGTCGCTGCTCATCTCGCTACCTCTCGAAGCGCGTGCGGCCCGGTGGCGACACCTGCGTCCCGGTCCTGTTCCGTCCTGTCACGCGCCGGGGGCGGCCGCGCGCGACTGGAGCATGCGGTCGATCAGACCGTACTCCACCGCCTCGTCGGCGCTCATGAACCGGTCACGGTCGGTATCCTGCGCGATGCGTTCCACCGGCTGGCCGGTGTGACTGGCGAGGATGTCGTTCAGCCGCTCACGCGTGCGCAGGATCTCGCGCGCGTGGATGTCGATGTCCGATGCCTGCCCCTGGAAGCCACCGAGCGGCTGATGGATCATCATCCGCGAGTGGGGCAGGCAGAAACGCTTGCCCTTGGTGCCCCCGGCCAGGAGCAGGGCGCCCATGCTGGCCGCCTGCCCGATGCACATCGTGCTCACGTCGGGCTTGATGAACTGCATGGTGTCGTAGATCGCGAGCCCCGCGGAGAC
Source organism: Ectothiorhodospiraceae bacterium (assembly GCA_024234875.1). Taxonomy (GTDB): domain Bacteria; phylum Pseudomonadota; class Gammaproteobacteria; order HK1; family HK1; genus JACKNM01. The sequence continues at coordinate 54,966 of JACKNM010000024.1, forward strand.
GATGCCGCCCGGAGAATTGATGTAGACGTGGATGTCCTTGTCCGGATTCTCCGACTCCAGGAACAGGAGCTGGGCCACGACGACGTTCGCCACCATGTCGTCGATCGGGCCACAGAGAAAGACCACCCGCTCCTTGAGCAGGCGGGAGTAGATGTCGTACGCCCGCTCGCCCCGTGCGGACTGCTCGACGACCATCGGCACCAGGTTCAAGGCTCTAACGTCCACGGCTCCGCTCGACATGGCCATATCGGTCATTCAGAACGCTTCCTTTAATACGCGACACCGCCCGCGGCCGCCAGATCCAGGCACCAGATTCGACGCCCCACCGGCGTCGACCGGCGGGCTTCGGAGGGTCCGGGGGGAGACTGTGACCACCGCGGCACGGAGGTTCAAGGCTGGCCGGTAGTCTGGCCGGGATTCATGATCGCGTCAAACGAGCTCGGCTGTTCTGTGACCTTCATCCGCTCCACGACCCAGTCGATGACCTGGTCCTCGAGAACCACCGACTCGATCTCGCCGAGCCGCTGCCGATCCGAGTAGTACCAGGCGACCACCTGCTCCGGCTGCTCGTAGGTGGTGGCGATCATCTCGACGCGCTCGCGCACGCGATTCGGGTCGACCTTGATCTCGTTGACCTTGATGATCTCGCCGAGCAGCAGACCGAGGGCCACGCGACGGCGGGCCTGCCCCTCCACCATCTCGCGATCGATCGGGATCTGCTCGGGGTCGATGCCGGCGTTCGCCATCTCGCTGCGGCGCCGGGCGATCGCCTCGTCGGCCTCCGAGGTGACCAGGGACGGCGGAACGTCGACCGTCGTGGCGTCGAGCAACGCCTCGGTCACGCGCTGCTTGACCAGGTTACGGATGCCCATGGTCAGCTCGCGCTGCATGTTCCCCCGCACCTCCTCGCGCAGCCCCGCCACGCCCTTGTCGGCGATCCCGAAGCCCTCGGCGAACGCGTCGTCGACCTCCGGCAGGCGCGGTTCCTCGACCGCCTTCACCGTGACCTCGAAACGCGCCGGCTTGCCGGCGAGCCCGCCGGCACCGTAGTTCTCGGGGAAGGTCAGCTCGAGGGTCAACTGCTGCCCTGCGGTGGCGCCGACCAGCCCGGCCTCGAAGCCCGGGATCATGCGCCCACCGTCGAGCTCGACCGCGAAGTCCGTGCCCTGCCCACGCTCCAGCGGCTCACCGTCGACATAGCCCTGGAAGTCGATGACCACCCGGTCGCTCTCGGTGGCGGCGCGCTCCACCGCCTCGAAGGTGCGCCGCTGGCGACGCAGCGTCTCGATCATGCGGTCGACGTCGGCGTCGGCGACCTCGGCCGCCGGACGCGCGATCTCGATCGAGCCGAGATCGGGAAGGGCGATCTCCGGGAAGATGTCGAACACCGCGGTGTAGCCGAAGCCACCATCGGGTCCGACCTCGAGGGGCTCGATGGTCGGATTGCCCGCCGGCTGCAGCTTCTCCTGGCTCAGCGCATCGTAGAAGCTGCGCTGGACCATCTCGCCGACCACCTCGTCACGCACCTGCCGGCCGAAGCGCTGGGCCACGACCTTGCGCGGGGCCTTGCCCGGCCGGAACCCGGGCAGGCGAACCTTGCGCATCATGTCGTCGAGGCGGCGCTCGACCTCCCCCTTGATGCGCTCCTCGGGGATCGTGACCTGCATGCGACGCTCGAGACCTTGCGTCGACTCGACGGTTACCTGCATGACGAGCTCTCTACCGAATTGGGCGGCGCCACCGACCGGTCACGGGTCGACCTCGGGATGCGCCTTGGATGCCGGTCTGGCGGTCGCAGCGGTGGGCCGGGCCCGCTGCGCACGCCGGTGCTGGTGCGAAAGGAGAGACTCGAACTCTCACGGGTTGCCCCACTGGCACCTAAAACCAGCGCGTCTACCGATTCCGCCACTTTCGCGTGAATCCGAAGGCGACGATTATACAGCCGCCCGGGCCCCTGGGTACCCTCGCCCCTTCCCTCGAGCCCGCCACGGGCGGCGCATCCGGGCGCGGGCGGTCGCCTCAGCCGGCGGTCGCCGCCTCGCCGAGCCGCCGCCCGAGACTGCCCATGGCACGCTCGACCAGGGGCACGTCGGCGAGCGGGACCAGTCGCCGCTCGCGCATCTCGACCGCGAGCGCGTAGACGCTCGCCTCGCTCACCTTCTCGCCGGCGGGGTCGGTGAACAGGTAACGGTTGCCGTCGCCGCCGATGCGCGACAGCCGGGCGCGCAGATTGCGCCCGTCGGCGTGCCTGAACTCCACCCAGTCGCCGACCTGCAGGGCCTCCGCCAGCCGCAGCCAGTGGTTCGGGTCGTCCTCACCCGGCAGCGCCTCGGCCACCGCCTGGTGCAGGCTCGAGGCCGGCTCCCCGCTCGGCGAGGCCTCGCCGTGGAAGCGGTCGCCAGCATCCGCCTCCGCCCCGGAGCGCAGGACCGCCAGCACGTGGTGGACGGCCATCGCGGCGGCGACCTCGCCGGCGTTGCAGCCACCCATGCCGTCGGCGAGGACCACGAGGCCATGGCCCGGGCACAGCGCGAGCGCGTCCTCGTTGTGCGAGCGGCGCCGACCGACGTCGCTCGCACCGGCCATCACGTGGCCACCATCGGTGCCGACGTCGACCACCGCGACGGTCACGTTGTCGCGTCCACCCGCCTCGTTGGCGGCCGCGACGAGGCGCTCGCAACAGCTCTCGACGTCGGCGTCGCGGTCGGCGAGCAGCGTCGCGAGCCGGCTGTCGTCGACCATGTCCGACAGGCCGTCGGAGCACAGCAGTAGCCGGTCCCCGGGCGTCACCTCGAGCTCGCGCACGGTCGCCTCGACACTCGCCTCCGGGCCCACCGCGCGCGTCACCACGTTCCCGGCGACGTGCTTGGCGACCTCCTCGGCGCTCCAGCCCGAGCGCGCCATCAGCTCCTCGCGCAGCGAATGGTCGCGCGTCAGCCGCTCGAGGGCACCGTCGTGCAGCCGATAGGCCCGTGAATCTCCGACGTGGGCGACGAGGACGCGTTGCCCGCGCAGGCGGGCGATGACCATCGTCGCCCCCATCCCGTCGCACTGACTACGGGCCGTGGCCGCAGCGTGGACCGCGGCGTTGGCCCGCGCGATCGCGGTCTCCAGCGCCGCACGGTCGTCGGCCACCGCGACCGGGGTCGGCGGTGGCGGCTCCGGCGTGCCGCCGCCACGAACCGCGCGCAGGTGCAGCGTCGCCAGGATGGACAGGAACTCTCGACGCTCCGCGGCCGCCACGCCGGCGGCCTCCATCCCCGCCTTGAGCGCGTCCACCAGCCGCGGCAATCCGAGGACGAACTGGCGGCGCTCCTGCGGCGACGCCTTGGGGAGCACGCTCCACACCAGGCGCTCCAAGGTCTCGTCGGCCTTGCGCACGTCGGCGCCGTCGACGCCCTGGCGTAGGGCGTGCGTCAGCAGGAGATCGCGCCAGTGACGGTTGGCGAACACCTGCACCACCTCCGGCACCCCGGTCGGAGACAGCCGCCGGGCGACCACCTCGCCCGCCCAGTCGCGCAGGGCGGCGAGCCGCTCGGCCTCCTCCTCCCGCGCCGCGACCTCGCTCGCCGTCGCCTCCAGCGCCGACTCCCGGGTCGCGACCAGTGCCTCCAGCCGGGTGAGCACCTCGGCGAAGACCTCGAGCCGGTCCTCGAACTCGTTGAGGACCCTGGCCACCAGCGCCTCGAGCTCGGCGAAGAAGGGATCGTCGGTGCCTTGCGAGTCGTCCCAGGCGACCGCGACCTCGGCGAGCAGGTTCAGGAAGCGCCGGACCGGATGCAGCTTGCGCGAGAAGAAGGCCTTGTCGACGAAGGCGACCTTGAGCACCGGGATCTGCAGCCGCGCGATCAACGCCTTCATCGCGTGGGGAATGGTGCGGTCGTCGAGGATGTAGTCGAACATCATCGCGACCACGTCGATCAGCAGATCGTCGAGGTTGGACAGCCCCTGAGTGGCGCCGGTCGCGCGGATCTCGCGAATCACGTTCGACGGCGCGACCGGTGCGCCGTCGGGCGCCATGGCGCCGTCCGCATCGGCGACCACGCCGCCACCCGCCATCGTGCGCTGCAGCGCGGTGAGGCGCGCCATCACCGGGGCGGGTGCGCCGAGCCCGCCACTGGCCCCGACCGCCATCACCTGGCGGAGAACGGCCATCAGCCCGTCGGGCTCGGCGGCCCCGGTCTCGACGGTGGCGCCGAGGCCGGCGGTCGCCCCGCTGCTCGCCCCTGGTGCCGGGGCGACCGACGATTGCGCCGACGCGTTGGCCGCCGGGGCTGGCCCCGGTCCACGCCCCGCCGACGGCGGGCGCGGCACCGTGGTCACCTTGGGTCGGACCTCGGGTAGCACGCCGGCCTCGATCAGGAGCTGGTTCACGCGGCGGTAGGCGTGGGACGCGACCGGCTCCAGGTGCCGGTCGAAGAGCTTGAGGACGATGAGCCGCGTCTCCAGCGAGGCGTCGGTTCGCATGCAGGCCGCGCGCAGCGCCTCGCACACGACGCCCGGCCCGAGGGGGTCGTGGGCGCCGTCGATCGACTCGACGTCGAGCAGCGCCTCGAGCCGGCGCTCGAGCGCGTAGAGCTCCTCGGCGCAGCGGTCGCGCAGCTTCGCCGTCATGTTGCCGACCGCGAGGTCGACCTCGAGCTCGTCCTCGTCGACCAGGGCGAGCGTCGGCGTGTCGGTGGGGCCCGGAGCGCCCTCGCCGTCACGTGCGAGCGCGATGCGGTCGCCGATCCGGCGTGACAGCTCGCGCGCGAACTCCGTCGCCAGACCGGCGCGCTCGATCCGCAATCGGCGCATCGACTCGAAGTAGACGGCTTGCGCCTGGAGCGTCTCGGCGCGCTCGGACATCGAGTAGAGCGCGTCGTCGACGTCGTCGAGGACGCGCGGAATCGCCTCCTCGAACGTCCTCTGAAAGCACGCGGCCGCGCGCGCGACCAGGGCCTGACGCCGGCTCCGCGGCTCGGCCGAGGCGGACGGTCGGTGCAGGTCGATGATTGGCTGCGTCATGGCTCCCCAGGCGGAGGTCGGGCCTCGAGCGTTCTCCCGCCGGTCGCTTCAGCGGCCGCCCGGCACCACCCTTGAGCCGGGCGGGAGCCCGCTGCCAACCACTTCGCACCATCGCCGACGAACGGTCCGGCTGGGGGGGACGAGCGGTCGGGGGCGCGCGTCGCGCACACGCCAGGCCGGCTGCAAGCTCAAGACGAGAGCCAGGCGGCCGCTAGCCCGCCAAGCGATCTCAAAGACGAGGCCAGTCCCGATGAGCCGGCTCCCGGTACACGACCAAACCGACTCGGCACCACCGCCGTCGACCGTCGAGCTGCTCGACGACATGTCCGGAATCGTGTCGCCGCCAGATGTGTACGTGCGGGTCACCGAGTTGCTGCAGGACTCGGCCGCCTCCGCCGACGCGATCGCCGACGTCATCGCGCTCGACCCACACCTCACCGCCCGCCTGCTGCGACTGGTCAACAGTGTCTATTTCGGCTTCGCGCGCCGCATCGATACCGTCAGCCGCGCCATCGCGGTGCTCGGGGAGACCGATCTGGTCAGCCTGGTGTTGGCGGTGAGCGCGGTGCGCTCGCTGTCGAAGCTGCCCACCGATCGCCTGGACCTCGAGAGCTTCTGGCGCCACAGCATCCACTGCGCGCTGGGGGCGCGAGCGATCGCCCGTCGCGCCGGGGTCCTGCACCCGGAGCGGCTGTTCGTCGCCGGGCTGCTCCACGACGTCGGCTACCTCGTGCTGTTCAACCGCCTGCCGGATCTGATGCGCGAGATCGCGACCCACGCCGGGGCCGACGAGGAGCTGATGGTCGGGCTCGAGCAGGCGACGCTCGGCTTCGACCATGCCGCCGTTGCCGGCGACCTGCTGGCACGATGGCACCTGCCGGAGACGACCTGCGCCGCGGTGCGGCTCCATCACCAGGACGTCGGCGACGGTGAGTCGCTGGAGGCGGCGATCGTGAGGCTCGCCGACCGCATGGCGACGCAGTCCTGCGTCGGGGCGCTCCAGCGCCGGGCGCTCCAGCTCGCCGAGGACGTCGCGGTCGAGGAAGACCCCCTGATCGAGTCGATCCACGTGGCCATCGGCGGCAACGTCGACCTCGAGGCGGTCCGCGAGGAGACCGCGGAGGGGTTCACCGCCGCGGTCGGAGCGCTCCTCGGAGCAGGTTGAGCGAGAGGGCGATGGAACACATCGAGGAAGGCGTGCGCAGCACCGCGCGTGGTGGTGGGCCGGCCCGTTGGCTCGTCGTCGCCGCATTCGGCGTCGCCATCGGCAGTGCGGTGCTCGGATGGACCATGGCCGACCGGGCGTCGAGAGGTGGCGCGGAAGCGACCGATGCCTCCCTGGCCCTGGCGACGGAGGTCGCTACCCGGCTCGATCGCATGGACCGGGCGCACTTCGAGCCGCTGCGTGCTGCCTATCACCTGGAGGTGGCGGTCCTCGACTTCCATCGTCTCTACGAGCGACTCCTGGTGAACGAGCGCGGCCTGCCGCCGGAGGCGCTCATCGCGCTCGAGAGCTCCGGCGTCACCGTTCACTCCGTCGCCCGCGCCATGCTCGCGAACGCCAGCGTGGTGCTCGACGACGCCGCCGCGCGCGAGATCGCCTCGCTCGGGCGGCGCATCGAGGAGCTCTCGATCCAGCGCCCGAGCCCGAACGAGGGCGAGCAACTGGCAACCGAGCCCGCTCAACGGCTCAGCTGGCTCGCGCGCCGCGCCCGGCGCGCCGCCGAGCGTGAGTTCGACCTCGCGCTCACCAGCGCGGTCGAGCGCTCCGCCACCACCGTGAGCACGCTCGGTGACATCCGCGGACAGCAATCGATGCAGGCGCGCGCGGCCACCTCGGCCCTGGCGGTCAGCGGTGGCGGCTCGCTGGTCGCGCTGGCGCTGATGGTCGCCGCCGTGCGTCTCGGCCGACGCGACCGGCGCAGAGCTCTCGAGATCGGCCCGGCGCCGGCGCGAGCCACGCCGCCGGCGGCCGAGATCGCCGTGCCACCGGCGACGGCGACGGCGACGGCGACGGCGACGGCCACCCAGACACCCCCCGACCGCCCGCGTTCACCCGCACCGGACCTGCACGAGGACGAGGACGAGACGCCATCGGCGCCGGAGATCCCGTGCGTCCTGGTCGCCGACGATCATCCGGTCAACCGCGAGGTCGCACGCGAGATCCTGCGCCTCGCCGGGCTGCGGGTCGGCATCGCCACCGACGGCAGCGAGGCGGTCGACCGCGTCCGCCACGGGGACTACGACCTGGTGCTGATGGACTGCCAGATGCCGGTCCAGGACGGCCTCTCCGCGACCCGCGAGCTACGGGCGGGCGATGCGCGCCGGCGACGCGACGGTCGTCGACTGCCGATCGTCGCGGTCACCGCGAACACCCTCGAGGGCGACCGCGAGCGCTGCATCGAGGCCGGCATGGACGACTACGTCGCGAAGCCGTTCACCGCGCAGACGCTACTCGGCACCGTCCACGAATGGCTCGGGAACGCTGCCGACGCGCCATCCTCGGAGGCGCCCGAGCCCACCTCCGAGCCGCCGGCCGCGGGCGACCTCGCCACCGCGGCAGCCCCCTCGAAGGACCCCCGTTGCGCCGCGGCCGGCGCCGGCACGCCCGCCGACTCGCCGGCGCGACCCGCCGCGGAGGACGACGTCCCGGTGTCCGACCCGAGCGTGCTCGCCCAGATCCGCGCGCTGGAGGCGAACGGCGCCAAGGGCCTCCTCGGACGCCTGGTCACCGCCTTCGTCTCCAGTGCGCAGACCGACGTCGACGCGGTCACCGCCGGCGCGGCGGCTGCGGATCTGGAGGTCGTGCGCGCCGCCTCCCATCGTCTGAAGTCCAGCTCGGCCAACGTCGGCGCGATGCGCCTGAGCGCGCTGTGTCGTGAGGTCGAGGCTCGCGCGCGCGCCGGAGAGGCGGCGGAACTCGAGGTGCTCGCCGCGGCGCTGGCGGCAGAGCACGAGGCGGCGGTCGCCGCGCTCCAGAGGGTGGCGATGGAGGCGGCGGCATGAGCAAGCCGTCAACGCCGCGAGTCCTGTTCGTCGACGACGACATCACCGCCCGGGTGATGGCGGAGGCCTCGCTCGGTCAGGCCGGTTTCGAGGTCGAGGTCGCCCCCGACGGTCCGAGCGCACTGGAGTGCCTGACCCGCGCGCGACCGGACATCGTCCTGCTCGACGTCGACATGCCTGGCGTCGACGGCTTCCAGGTCTGCGAGTCGATCCGGGCCGTCGAGGGGTGCGCGACGCTGCCGATCCTGATGGTCACCGGACTCGACGACGCTGCCTCCATCGACCGCGCCTTCGCCGCCGGGGCGACCGACTTCGCGGTCAAGCCGATCAACTGGTCGCTGCTTCGCCACCGCCTGCCCTACCTGCTGCGCTCGAGCGACACCCTGGCGATGTTCGCGCGTACGGTGCAGGCCCTGGAGCGGAGCCAGGCGTCGCTGAGCAGCGCCGAGCGCATCGCCGGGCTCGGCAGCTGGGCGTGGACCCCGGGAACCGACGAGCACACGTGGTCCGAGCAGCTCTACCGCATGATCGGGCTGGTGCGCGAGGCAGACGACGCCGAGCCCGGAGTCGACTGCTTCCTCCGCCACGTGCCGGCGGACGACCACGCGCTGGTGGCCGGCTGGTTCGAGGACGTCGCCTCCGGCCGTCTGCCCGGACCACTGGTCCACCGACTGGTACGTACCGACGGTGCCGAGCTGTGGGTCCAGCTCCGCACCGATGCGAGCAGTGAGGAATCGAGCCGGGAGCGATCGACCCACATCGCGGTCCAGGACGTCACCGCCCGCACCCATGCCGAGCAGCGCATCCGTCAGCTCGCCTACTTCGACCCGGTGACCGGACTCGCCAACCGGGCGTCGTTCAACGAGCGCGTGCACGAGGTGGTGCGCGAGCACGCCGCCCTGAACGATCCCGCGGCGGTGCTCATCCTCGACATCGACAACTTCAAGCGCATCAACGACACCATGGGCCACGCCCTCGGCGACCGTCTGTTGCTCGCGATCGGGCAGCGCCTTCGCCAGTGCGTCGGCGAGCTCGGCCCGCTCGGTGACGCACCGGGCGCAGGCAAGGGCCAGCAGATCCTCGTCTCGCGTCTCGGTGGCGACGAGTTCGCCCTGCTGCTGCCCCGGGTCGGCAACACCCGACAGGCCACCGCGGTGGCCGAGCGGTGCCTCGAGGTCATGCGCAGCCCGTTCAACCTCGACGGCTTCGAGCTGTTCGTCACCCCGAGCATCGGCCTCGCATGCTTCCCCGAGCACGCCACCGACCCCAACGTGCTGCTCAGCAAGGCGGACGCCGCGGTGTCCCACGCCAAGCGCCTCGGCAAGAACACCTGCCGCGTCTTCGACGAGTCGATGAGCGCCGAGGCGCTGCAGCGGCTGAACCTGGACAAGCACCTGCGCCACGCGCTGGAGCGCGGCGAGTTCGAGCTGCACTACCAGCCGCAGCTCGATCTCCGCTCGGGTCGGGTGAACGCCGCCGAGGCGCTGCTACGGTGGACCTGCCCGGCACTCGGTCGGGTGCCGCCCGACGCATTCATCCCGCTGGCGGAGGAGAACGGCCTCATCGTTCCGATCGGTGAGTGGGTGCTGCGCACCGCCTGCCGCCAGGCGCGCGCGTGGCGCGACGCGGGTCTCGGACTGCGACGGGTCGCCGTCAACATCTCTCTGGTGCAGTTCGCGCAGCCGGACTTCCCGCAACTCATCGCCCGCATCCTCGAGGAGACCGGCCTGGAGCCGGACGGGCTCGAGGTGGAGATCACCGAGACCATGCTGGCCAAGGACGTGGAGGGCGCAATCCAGACCCTGGACGCGCTGCGCGCTCAGAACGTCCAGCTCAGCATCGACGACTTCGGCACCGGGTACTCGAGCCTCAGCTACCTCAAGCGGTTCCCGATCCATCGACTCAAGATCGACCGCAGCTTCGTGCGCGACATCACCACCGACCCCGACGACGCCGCCATCGCCACCGCCGTCCTGCGCATGGCCGAGAGCATGAAGCTCTCGGTGGTCGCCGAGGGGGTGGAGACCGAGGCGCAGCTCGCATTCCTCGAGCAGGAGCGATGCGACGAGGTGCAGGGCTACTTCGTCAGTCGCCCACTCCCGGCCCAGGAGCTGACCGAGCTCATGCGCGACCCGACGTGGCCGGCGCTGCCCAACCGACCGAGCGCGCAGGGGACGCGGCGGGTGTTGTTCGTCGACGACGACAGCGGGATGCGCAGCTTCATCGCCCAGGCGCTCGCCGACGAGCCGTTCGAGCTCATCCTCGCCCCGGGGACCGAGGAGGCCTTCGACATCCTGGCCAAGGGCGCGGTGGAGGTGGTGGTCTCCGACCTCGACATGCCGGGCATGAACGGCATCGAGTTCCTGGAGCGGGCGCGGCGCCTGTACCCCGACACCCGGCGCATTCTCCTCACCGGCCAGGGTGACGTGCGCGCGCTGATGGGCGCGGTCAACGAGGCGGCGGTGTTCCGTTACCTGGCCAAGCCGGTGTCGTTGCGCGCACTGCGCCAAACCGTGCGGCTCGCGCTGTCCTGCGGCGACGCAGGGCCATCGGCGACGGAGGCGGGCGGCCCGGTCAACACCGGTCTCGGCAGGGCGACCGCCCGCGCGAGCGGCTGATAGCACCCGACGCCCTCGCCCCGCACCAGATCACGGCGCTGCATCGGCGCCGATGGGATACTGCCAGCTCCGGGTGACCCTGGAGCGACGGCTTGCATCTCGAACCTTCCCGGGCGCGCAACGAAGGCGTCGACCGATGACGCCCGACCCCGGTGCCGGGCCGCCACTCGACTGGCCCCGATTGGCGCCGGCCGAGGTGTTGCGGGCGCTCGACACCTCGCCCGAGGGGCTGGCGTCGGCGGCGGTCGACGAGCGCCGCGCCGGCCACGGGGCCAATGTCCTGCCTCGCCCACCCCGCGCCGGGCCGGTGTCGATCTACCTGCGGCAGTTCCGCAGCCCGTTCATCTATCTGCTGCTCGCCGCGGCCGCGATCTCGCTGGCGATCGCCGAGCTCGGCGACGCGCTCTTCATCTTCGCGGTGCTGCAGATCAACGCCGTCATCGGCACCGTCCAGGAATGGCGGGCCGAGACCGGGGCCGAGGCGTTGGACCGCATGGTGCGCAGCTGGGTGGTGGTCCGGCGCGCCGGGGCCCGGGCGCGGATCGACAGCGTCGAGCTGGTGCGCGGTGATGTCGTCGTGGTCGAGCCCGGGCTACACGTCCCGGCCGATCTGCGCCTGCTCACGGCGCAGGAGCTGCGGGTCGACGAGTCGACGCTGACCGGCGAGTCGACACCGGTGACCAAGGACCCGCTCGCGGTGCCACCCGCGGGGGCGCCGCTCGCCGAGCTCGCGACGATGCTCCATACCGGCACCGTGGTGCTGGCCGGACGCGCGACGGCGGTGGTGGTGCACACCGCGCCGGAGAGCGAGGTCGGACGCATCGCGGTCGCGCTCGCCGACGCACGACGACGCGCCCCGCCGCTGGTCCGACGGCTCGAGCGCTTCAGTCGGGTGGTGGCGGTGGGCATCGTCGCCGCCGTCGCCTTGCTCGCCATCGCCCAGATCGCCCGCGGCACGCCGGCGACCGAGATCCTGCTGCTCGCCATCGCGCTCGCGGTCTCCGCCATCCCCGAGGGGCTGCCGGTCGCGATCACCGTCGCGCTGTCGATCGCCACCCACCGCATGGCGGCGCGCCAGGTGCTGGTGCGCAAGCTCCCGGTCATCGAGGGACTCGGTGCCTGCACCGTGATCGCCAGCGACAAGACCGGAACCCTGACCGTCAACGAGCTGACCGCGCGGATGGTCGCGCTGCCGGGGCTCGGGCTCTACGCGATCGAGAACGACGCCGCGTCGGCGCAGCCGGTGGTGGTCGAGGGCGCGCCGCTCGCCGTCGCGGTGCCGATGTTGGAGCGGCTCGCCCTCGCCGCTTGCCTGACCAACGAGGCGTCGCTGCAGCTCGACGGCACCGGTGCCGTGCGGCACTTCGGCGACACCGTCGATGTCGCGCTGCTGGTGCTCGCCACCCGCCTCGGTCTCGACCCATCGGCGGCCCGCGCTGCCCATCCCGAGATCGCGACCATCCCCTACGAGTCGGCCCGCCGATACTCCGCCGCGTACTGTCGAGACGGCGACGACGTGGTGGTCGCGGTCAAGGGCGCGGCGGAGACGGTCCTCCGCATGTGTGGCGCCAGTGCCGACGAGACCGCCGCGGCGGCAGCGCAGTCGCTGTCCGAGGCCGGCTACCGGGTCATCGCGGTGGCCGAGGGGCGAGCGTCGAGAGATGCACCACCACCGCCGACCGACGCCGAGCCGCGCGATCTCGTGCTGCTCGGGATGGTCGGCATCATCGACCCGCTCCGTCCGGAAGCGCCGGAGGCGGTACGGCGCTGCGCCGAGGCCGGCATCGCGGTGTGCATGGTGACCGGCGACCATCCCGCCACCGCGCTCGCCATCGCGCGCGAGCTGGGTATCGCCAGCCCGGGCGACAGCGCGGTGACCGGGGTGACACTGGCCGGCGCCGGGAGCCCGGAGGCCTTCGACGCGCTGACCCGATCCTCACGCGTGTTCGCGCGCCTCGAGCCGATGCACAAGCTCGCGCTCGTGGAGTCGCTGCAGCGTCAGGGACACGCGGTCGCGGTGACCGGTGACGGTGTCAACGACGCGCCGGCGCTACGCGCCGCCGACATCGGGGTGGCGATGGGACGCGGCGGCACCGACGTCGCCCGCTCGGCGGCCGACATCATCCTCGCCGACGACCACTTCGCCTCCATCGTCGCCGGCATCGAGCAGGGCCGCGTCGCCTACGACAACGTGCGCAAGGTGGTCTACCTGCTGCTGAGCACCGGCGCGGCCGAGCTGGTGGTGTTCGCGCTGGCGGTGATGGCCGGCCTTCCGGTGCCCCTCTACGCCGCGCAGCTCCTGTGGCTGAACCTCGTCACCAACGGGATCCAGGACGTCGCGCTCGCGTTCGAGCGCGGCGAGGCCGACGTCCTGCGCCGCCCGCCCCGCCCGCCGCGCGAGCGCCTGTTCGACCGGCGCATGGTCGAGCAGGTGTTGCTGTCCGGGATGGTGATGGGTGCGCTGTCGTTCGCGCTGTTCGCCTGGTGCCTGGCGCAGGGCATGGCGACCGCAGAGGCGCGCAACGTCTTGCTGCTGATGATGGTGCTGTTCGAGGGTGCCCACGTCTTCAACTGCCGCTCCGAGACCCACTCCGCGCTTCGCCAGCCGATCGCGGCCAACCCGCTGGTGGTCGCCGCGGCGGTGATTGCGATCGTGTTGCACGTCGGGGCGATGTACTCGCCCCTGCTCCAGGGGGTGCTGCGGGTGGCGCCGGTCGCGGCCGAGACCTGGCTGGTGCTGGTCCCGCTCGGGCTCTCGCTGGTGCTGGTGATGGAGACCTACAAGTGGCTGCGGCGGCGCTGACCTCGCGCCGCCGTCATGCCGTCCGCGAGACCGGGAATCAGCCGCGCGCGAGCGTCGGGTCGCCGGCGGTCGGCTCGAGGTAGGTCCCGCTCGGGAAGCACGCCATGTATCGCTCGAGCAGCTCGACCCCGGCGCGCGGGCGCAGCACGCCGGCCTCGGTCTTGCGGCGGATGAGCTCGCTCATGCGGCGCTTGAGGTCGCTCGGGAAGTACTGGACCTGGGCCAGCATGTCCTGGATCGACGTGCCCTCGATGATCTTCTCGACGTAGTAGCCGCCCGGCTCGCCCTCGTCGGCGTAGATGTGGGCCTCGGGCACCCGCCCGAACAGGTTGTGGGCATCGCCCATGATGTCCTGGTAGGCCCCCATCAGGAAGAACCCGAGGAAGTAGCGCTCGCCATCGCCTGGCGCATGCAGCGGAAGGTAGTCCTTCTCAGGCGCGCCACTGACGTAGCGACCGACCTTGCCATCGGAGTCGCAGGTCAGATCGACCAGCACCGCGCGGCGCGTCGGACGCTCGTCGAGGTGGTCGATGGGCATGATCGGGAAGCGCTGGCCGATCGCCCAGTGGTCGAGGATCGACTGGAACACGGAGAAGTTGCAGAGGTACTGGTCGACCACCTGGTCCCCGAGGTCGCGCAGCTCCGCCGGCAGCTCGGCCGGGTCGAGGTTCTCGGCCCGCGACTGCACCGCCCGACACACCGACCAGTAGAGCTGCTCGGCGAGCGCCTTGTCCTCGATCGACAGGTAGCCGTAGCCGAACAGCGCATCGGCCTGCTTCTTGCCTTCCTGGGCATCGTGGAAGACCTCGAGCAGGCTGGTGGGCTTGGACTCGGCCGGCAGCTCGCGCGCCCAGTCGAGCGCTGCCGAGAGCTCGGCGATGCACTGGTGATCGTCCTCGTCGAGCGTCCAGCCCGGGTCGATCTGACCCTTACCGTGGGTCTCCAGCACCTCGACGATCAGCACCGAGTGGTGCGCGGTGATGGCACGGCCGCTCTCCGAGACCAGGGTCGGCGCCGGCACCTCCTGGGCGTCGCAGACCTCCTTGACCGCGAACACCACCGCGTTGGCGTACTCCTGCAGCGAGTAGTTGACGCCGCCCTCCTCGTCGCTGTAGCCGGCATCGTAGTTGACGCCGAGCCCGCCGCCGACATCGATGAAGCCGATGCGCGCCCCACGCTGGACGAGCTGCGCGTAGACGTGCGCGATCTCGCGCGCGGCGCGCTTGACCACGTTGACGTCCTCGACCTGACTGCCGATGTGGAAGTGCAACAGCTCGATTGCCTCGAGCTGACCGGCGTCACGCAGCCGAGCAGAGAGCGCCACCAGCTCCGGAATCGAGAGCCCGAACTTCGACTGATGCGAGCCCGACTCGGCCCAGCGCCCGGCCCCCTCGGTGTCGAGCCGGACCCGCACGCCGAGCCGCGGCGCCTGCCCGAGCTCGGCGGCGAGCGCGAGGTAGCGCTCGGCCTCGGAGAACTTCTCCATCACCGGAATCACGCGCTTTCCGAGCTGCTGGCCCGCGAGGATGAGCGACAGCATCACCCGGTCCTTCACGCCGTTGCAGATGAGCAGCGTCTCGTCGTCCTCGAGGTGCGGGAGCGTCGCCACGAGCTCGGTCTTCGAGCCGCACTCGAGGCCCATGCGAAACGGCCGCCCGGCGTCGAGCACCTCCTCCACGACCTCGTGGAGCTGGTTGACCTTGATCGGGTAGACCCCCTGGTAACGCCCGGGGTACTCGGCCTCCTCGATGGCATTGGCGAATGCCGCGTTCACCCGCTCCACGCGCGCGCGCAACACGTCGTGGAATCGCAGCAGACAGGGGAACGACACGTTGCGCGCCCGCAGGTCCTCGACCACCGCCTGGATGTCGATCACCTGGTCACCGTGCTCGCGCCCGACGCGAACCGCGGCGTGGCCCGACTCCGAGACGAGGAAGAACCGGTCGCCCCACTCCGCGACACGGTACAGCGCCGCCGCGTCCTCCACCGTCCACGACTCCGGCGCCACGTCGGACGCGCGGGTGGTCTCGACCTCGGTGGACTCGGCAGTGCTGCTCAACTCGATACCTCCTCGACTTCGCGAACCCATGACGACGGCCGGGCGGCGCGTGAGGCCGCGCTGCCGGGCCGGGTAGCTTACCGCAGGCACGGCACGACCGATGACGAGCCTCACCGCCCGTCGTCCGTAACCGCCCCCCGCGGGCGTCGGAGACTGGCCGCTCAGCCCTCGACCGTCGGCGGCAGGACCGCGCGACCGAGGCGCGCCTCGGCCGCCTCGAGCTCGCGCGCCACCACCTGGAGCTCCGGCGCCGGCGTGCCGCCGGCCTGACTCAGCGCCTCGAACGCGCGACGGTTGTA
>JACKNM010000025.1 GCA_024234875.1 Ectothiorhodospiraceae bacterium
GCCAACTCAATCCGACGATGATCAAGCGGTTGCGCGATCCTTACGACGTTTTCCAGCTCGATGCGACGGCCTATCCGGGCAACAGCGGCAGCCCCCTGTACGACATGGCCACGGGGGCCGTCGTCGGGGTCATCAACAAGGTCTTCGTGAAGGAGACGAAGGAGTCGATCCTCGAGCGCCCGAGCGGGATCACCTACGCGATCCCGGCGCGGTACGTCCGGGCGCTGCTCACCTCGGCCGGGGTCGCAGATCGCTGAGGCGCGGCCGCGGCGCGCAGAACGGCCGCTGGTCGCGCTCGATCCAGGCGTGTCGGTGCTCAACCTGCGACCGATCCCGCAATCGTGACGCGTGCGCTCTGGCATCCTTCGACCCGTTCGGTTCCTCGTCGAAGGGGGTGGGTATGAGCGATGGTCGCAAGCGAACCTGGAAGGCGATCCAGGAGGCGGTTCCCGCACCGGTCCTCGCGCTCGCGAGCAAGTTGCTGCCGGCCCCGGTGAAGCGGCTGATCAATGGCGCGGTGGAATCAGGGCTGGGCGCCGTGCTCGAGAAGCGCCTGGCCGACCGCTCGGCTCAGGCGGTCAAGGAGACCCGCCAGAGCGTGAGCCGTGAGCGGATCGCGGAGGACATCCGTGCGATTCCCGTTCCGCCCGGCTCGGTCGTCTTCGTGCACAGCTCGCTCAAGTCCCTCGGTTTCGTGGAGGGCGGGGCGGCGACGGTGGCGAGCCTGCTGCGGGAGATTTTCGTCACGGAGCGCGGCGGGACGTTGGCGCTGCCGACCATCTCGGTGTCCGGCACCATGCACCACAGCCTCCAGAGCCGAGCGCCTTTCGATGCGCGCGAGACGCCATCCGGAGTCGGTGCGATCACCGAGCACTTTCGCCGCGGGCCCGGGGTCGTGCGCAGCGTTCATCCCACGCACTCCGTGGGCGCACTCGGCGAGCGGGCGGCCTGGTTGACGCAGGAGCATCACCGATGTGGCTCGACCTTCGGTCGCGGCTCGCCCTACGGGCGGCTGATCGAGGCCGACGGTTATCTGCTCGGATTGGGTGTCGATCTCGGGCCGGTCACCTTCTACCACACCATCGAGGACTTGCGTGACGACTTCCCGCGCCGCGTCTACAGCGAGGATTCCCCCTTCGAGGCAGACTGTGTCGACGCGGCGGGTGAGCATCATCTGCTGTCCGTGATGGCGCACGATCCGGCAGTCTCGCGGACTCGAATCGACACTCCCGGCGGGGCCTGGATCCGCGCTCACGTCACCCAACGGCTGGAGGCGCGTGGCGTCCTCTCGTGGCATCCGGTGGGAGAGGGAAGAGCGTGGCTCGTCCGCGCGCGTGACATGTACGCCGAGCTCGAGGCGATGATGGCCGAGGGCGTGACCATCTATTCCACCGAAGCCGAGGTCGCCGCGTCGGACCACGCCGCGATTCGCGCCGCGAGTTGAGCATCACCCCATCCGGGCGCGCAGGGCGGCGTCGCCGGTGTTCGAACGAGAGATGAGCCTGAATGAGCAACGTATCGCCATATCGCCGCGCGAGGGCGCTGGCGCGCCGGATGTTGGACGAGCTGAGCCTGCCGGCGGCGGCGCGGTCGGAACGCGCCCGCGACCGTCGCGGCGTCCCCTCGCACGACCCCGGAATCCCGGCAGTGCTGGAGGCGGCCACTGACTGGTTGTGCCTCGCCCAGGACCGTTCCGCTTCCGCCGACGGCGGTGTCGCGCGCGACTACAGCCTCCTCAACGGCTGGGCGACGTCCTATCCGGAGACCACCGGTTACATCATTCCGACCATGTTCGACATGGCGGACCACCTCGGTCGGCCGGACCTGCGTGACCGCGCTGCGCGCATGCTCGACTGGTTCGTCGCCATCCAGCTCGCGGACGGTGCCTATCAAGGCGGGCGCATCGACTCGGTGCCGGTTCGGCCGACGACCTTCAACACCGGGCAGATCCTGCTCGGGCTGGCTCGCGGCGTCGTGGAGCTCGGCGACGGTTATCGCGATGCGTGCACACGGGCCGCGCAGTGGCTCGCGGACACCCTCGACGAGGACGGTTGCTGGCGCAGGTTCGGGTCGCCGTTCACCGCGCCGGGCGAGAAGGCGTACGAGACGCACGTCTCGTGGGGGCTGTTCGAGGCGGCCCGCGCGCTCGACCGCACGGACCTCGGGGAGGCGGGGCTTCGTCAGGTGCGTTGGGCGCTGACCAAGCAGCGGTCGAACGGCTGGTTCGACGACTGCTGCCTGTCCACGCCGGACCGGCCCCTGACCCACACCATCGGTTACGTGCTCCGCGGCATCCTTGAGGCCCATCGCTACAGTGGCGACAGCGACTTTCTCGAGGCGGCGCTGCTGACGGCGCGCAACCTCGTGCGATGCGTGGACGCGGATGGACGGCTTCCGGCGCAGCTCGATGCGAGCTGGAACGCCGCGGCACCCCACGTCTGTCTCACCGGTAGCGTGCAGAACGCCCACTGTCTGCTGATGCTCCATGCGCAGACCGGAGAGGCCGGGTTCCTGGAGACGGCGCAGCGGCTCAACCGCTACGTCCGGCGCACCGTCCGGCTCGACGGGCCGCCGGAGACGCGCGGCGCGGTCAAGGGGTCGTTTCCGGTCGACGGTACCTACGGTCGCTACGAGTACCTGAACTGGGCGGCCAAGTTCTTCATCGACGCGAACCTGGTGGAGCTCCGGCTGCACGAGGCGGTCGGAGCGTCACCGGCCGGCGGGGAGGCCGAGATGCGGCCCCGCCGCAGCGCCTGAAGCCATGTCAAGGTCGCGCCGCCGATGCCGATGCATGAGAGCAGGGGGCCGCGGGCGCCCAGGGGGCGGTCTGCGATCGCGCCGCGTGGCCGGGGCGCTGCCATGAGCCTTTGGGAACGCTGTCGATGAAGATCCTCCACGTCCTCGACCACTCGCTCCCGGTCCAGGACGGGTACGCCTTCCGTAGCCGCGAGATCCTGCGTTTCACCGGCGGGCTCGGGGTCGAGACCGTCCAGGTGACATCGGCCAAGCACCCGGCGTGCGATGCCGAGCACGAGGACGTCGACGGTCTGCGCTATCACCGGACCCGCCTTCCGGGAGGGATGCTCGAGCGCCTGCCGGCCGGCGACCAGCTGGCGGTCATCACATCCCTGCGTGCGCGGCTGCGCGCGCTGGTCGATACGCATCGTCCCGACCTCCTGCACGCCCACTCACCGGCGCTGAACGGCGCCGCCGCGAGTCTGGTCGCGCGCGAGCGCGGGATTCCGTTTCTCTACGAGGTGCGCTCTCTGTGGGAGGACGCGGCGGTCGACGGCGGAGCGTGCCGCGAGGGCGATCTCCGCTACCGGCTCAGTCGGGCGCTCGAGAGCTGGGTGGTGCGGCGCGCCGACCACGTGGTCTGCATCTGCGAGGGGCTGCGGGGAGAGATGGCCGGTCGCGGGATACCGGCGGCGCGCATGAGCGTGATCGGAAATGCCGTCGACATCGGCAGGTTCGGGCGCGAGCCCGAGCGCGATCCGCGACTCGAGGCCGAGCTCGGGTTGGTGCAGGGGCGCACGCTCGGATTCATCGGCTCGTTCTTCACCTTCGAGGGACTGCAGGTGCTGGTGCGGGCGATGCCGGCGATTCTGGCCGAGCTTCCCGACTGCCGCCTGCTGCTGGTGGGCGAGGGTCCGGAGTCGGCCGCGCTGCGTGCGCTCTCGGCCGAGCTCGGGGTGAGCGATGCGGTCGTGTTTACCGGCCGCGTCCCCCATGCGGACGTCGAGCGCTACTACGGGGTGGTGGACGTGCTGGTCTATCCGCGTCTGCCGATGCGAATCACCGAGCTCGTCACGCCGTTGAAGCCGCTCGAGGCGATGGCGATGCGCAAGCTCGTGCTCGCCTCCGACGTCGGCGGCCATCGCGAGATGGTTCGCGACGGTGAGACCGGGACGTTGTTTCGCGCCGGCTCGCCCGAGGATCTCGCGCGGGCGGCCGTCTCCGTCATGCGCTCGGCGGGGACGCGCGATGCGATGCGCGACGCGGGGCGCCGATACGTGACCGAGGAGCGCAGCTGGGCGCGGAACGCGGACGCATATCTCGCGCTCTACCGGCGGCTCACCGGCGTGCGCGAGCGCGTTCCGGCAGTGGCCGAGGTGTCGAGTACCAGCCCGGGCGCGAGCCCGAGGGGAGTGGAGTGACGGTGCTGGCGGTGGAGATCGTGTTCTGGGTCGCGGCGGTGCTCGTCGTGTATCCGTATGTCGTCTACCCGGTGGTCCTGCGTTGGCTCGCGGCGCGGTCGGCGCCGACGGCGCGCCCGACGGTGGAAGACGGCGAGCTGCCGCGGGTGACACTGGTGGTGTCGGCGTACAACGAGGACGCGGTCATCGCGGAGAAGCTCGACAACGCGCTCGCGTTGGACTATCCGGCCGACCGTCTGGAAGTGATGGTGGTGTCCGATGCGAGCAGCGACCGCACCGACGCGATCGTGCGTGACTACGCCGCGCGCGACCCGCGGGTGAAGCTGCTGCGTCAGTCCGAGCGGCGGGGGAAGTCCGCCGGCCTCAACCGCGCGGTCGCTGCCTCGACCGCGGACGTGGTGGTGTTCTCCGATGCGAACGCCATGTACGAGGCCGGCGCGATCCGCACGCTCGTCACGCACTTCGCGCGCCCCGAGGTCGGGTACGTGGTGGGCGCCGCGCTCTACCGGGACAGCGATGAGAGCGAGGCCAAGCAGAGCGAGGGGCTGTACTGGCGCCTCGAGCTCTGGCTGAAGGCCCACGAGTCGCGTTTCGTCTCCGTGGTCGGCGGCGACGGGGCGATCTACGCGGTCCGCAGGGCGCTGTTCTGGGACCTCCGGGACGACGACATCAGTGATTTCGTCAATCCGCTGCAGGTCGTCGCCGCGGGCCATCGTGGCGTCTTCGAGCCGGACGCCAGGTGCTACGAGGACTCGGCCGACGGCTTCGGCAAGGAGTTCCGTCGCAAGCGCCGCATCGTCAATCGAAGCTGGCGCGCGGTGAAGCGTTACGCGGGGCGACTGCGGCTCGGCCGCGACGCGCCCTTCGTGTTCTGTCTGCTGTCGCACAAGGTGATTCGGTGGTACGCGATGGCCTTCGTGCTGTTGGCGCTGGCGGCCAACGCGCTGCTCGTCGCGAGCGGTGCCGGTGCCCTGTATCTGTTGACGCTCGCGGTCGCGCTGGCGACGTTCGGGCTCGCCGCCGCGGGATGGTTGCTGGATCGCGCCGGGCACGCGATGCCGCGACCGGTGTACATCCCCTATTACTTCTATCTGGTCAATCTCGCGGGCCTGCTCGGCATCTGGGACGAGTTCCGCGGCGTGCGACATGCGACCTGGGAGCACGTGCGCCAAGCATGATGATGCGATGTCTGCGTGACCGCCTCGTGGCGAGGCGACGACCGGCTGTCGGTTGGGATCGGCCATGTGCGGCATCGTAGGCGCGATGTACTTCGACCGCGCGCGCGCGGTCGAGGAAGCGCATCTGCGCGCGATGGCGGACCGGATCGTGCATCGCGGGCCCGACGACCACGGCTATCACGTCGACGGGAACGTCGGCATCGGCATGCGCCGGCTGTCCATCATCGATCTCTCCGGCGGACACCAGCCGATGTTCTCGCCGGACCGGTCGAAGGCCATCGTCTACAACGGCGAGCTCTACAACTTCCGCGACGAGCGCGCCGAGCTCGAGAAGCGCGGTCGGGCGTTCGAGACGCGCTCGGACACCGAGGTCGTGCTCGCCGCCTACGAGACCTACGGGGACGACTTCCTCTCGCGCCTGAACGGGATGTTCGGTCTCGCCGTGCACGATCGTGCTCGCGGCACGCTCACGCTCGCGCGCGATCGCCTCGGCATCAAGCCGCTGTACTACCTCGTCGACGACGAGAAGCTGGTCTTCGCGTCCGAGATCAAGGCGGTGCTCGCCTTCCCCGGCGTGCAGGCCACGCTCGATCCGGAAGGGCTCGCGGCGTTTCTTCGCTATGGCTTCACGCCTCCGCCCTACACCCTGTTCAAGGGCGTGCGCAAGCTGCCCTCGGCATCCATCCTGACCGCGACGGGTCGCGACGTCCGGGTGCGGGAGTACTGGCGGCCCACGTATCGCGACAAGCACCAGGGCGAGCTCGGCGAGGTCGCCGAGGGCCTCTACGCGCTGCTCGCCGACGCGGTCGATCTGCAGATGGTGGCGGACGTTCCGCTCGGCGCGTTCCTGAGCGGTGGGATGGATTCGTCGGGCATCGTCCACCTGATGCGCGAGGCCGGGGCCGAGCGCATCAGCACCTACAGCATCGGCTTCGGCGCGACGCACGCGATGCACAGCGAGTTGCCCGAGGCGCGGCGCTTCGCCGAGGACTACAAGACCGATCACCACGAGATCGTGGTCGAGCCGGACATGGCGGAGCTGTTCCCGCGGCTGCTCACCGCGCTCGACGAGCCGGTAGCGGACTCCTCGTTCCTCGTCACCTACCTGGTCTCGCGCCTGGCTCGCGAGTCGGTGACGGTCATTCTCTCCGGCGTCGGCGGCGACGAGCTCTTCGGTGGCTATCGGCGCTACCTCAACACGCGCCTCAACCGATACGTCGAATGGATCCCCCGGCCACTGCGCGCGAACGTCATCGCGCCGCTCGCGCGCCGGCTACCGGCGGATCGCAACTCGCGATTGCTGAACTCGCTGCGCCTGGCACGTGCGTTCCTCGGTCATGCCGACCTCGCGCCGGTCGACCAGTATCGTGAGTACACGACGGTGTTCTCGCCCGACGCCACCCACGCCCTGCTCGGCGCCCAGGGCGAGATTCCCGACTACCATCGACGTCTCTACGAGGAGTGTGACTCCGCGGATCCGCTCGACCAGGTGATGTACTTCGATCTCCGGATGTCGCTGCCGGAGCAGCTCCTGATGCTCACCGACAAGATGACCATGGCGACCTCACTGGAGGCCCGCGTCCCCTATCTCGACCACCGCGTGGTCGAGTACGCGGCACGGATCCCGTCGGAGATGAAGATCCGGGGAACCACGCTGCGCGAGGTCCAGCGCCGCGCGCTTCGTGGGCGACTGCCGAGCTACGTCTTCGACCGTCGCAAGCGCGGCTTCGGGGCCCCGGTCGGCGCGTGGGTCCGCAACGATCTGGCGGAGATGGTCGGTGATCTGCTCGGCCCGACGCGGCTTCGACACCAGGGCCTGTTCGACGCGCCGACGGTCGAGCGGATGCTCGCGGACCATCAGGCGATGCGGGCTGACTACAGCGATCAGATTCTCGCCCTGCTCGGATTCCAGCTCTGGAGCGAGCACTATCTCGGGGCCGGCGGGCCGACGATGTAGGTGACGAGGCGGCCCGCGGGATTGCGTCGGTCACCAGGGCAACTAGGATGAGGGCTACCGAGCTGCCCGACCTCGGGCCGGAGGGATCGTGCGAGACGCCCATCGCGAACGGATTGTGTGCCGAGTCGTCGCCACGACCCTTCTGGCGCTCACCATCCTGGGAGCTGCAGTGTCGGCCGTGGCGGCCCCCACCGCGGTGCAGGCGAGCCCGAGCACCACGCCGGTGCCGATCGCGGCGGCGCGCGAGGCACGGCAGGTCGAGTACGTGGACAGCTTCGCGTCGTTGTGCGGGATGCTCGGCGTGCTCGCCTGTTTCGATTTCGAGGGCGGGCAGCCGTTGCTGGGGCATCCGGGCGTCTATCGAGGCGATTTGAGGAAATCCTCCGATGGCCGTGTCCGAGCCCGCGTCTACCGCGGCCCGGAGACGGCGGGCGGGACCAGTGTGCGGATGGACTTCGCGCCCGAGGACGGGGCGGACCACGGGACCTTCGCGGTCACCGTCGACGCCTTCGGCGAGGGCGACCGGATGACCGTGCAGTGGCGGCAGTGGTTCTCGAAGGAGATGGTCGCCGCGAACGGCCTGAGCGGAGGGGACATCAAGCGTGACATCGGTGGTGGCGGCGCCAAGCAGCTCGGCATCAACGAGATCGGCGACCCGGCGGGGTGCTCGTTCGGGGAGATCGTCACCAACACCTACTACTGGTCCGGGATCGCGTCGCTCTACCACGGGTGCGGACTCTGGTACTCCCCCAAGACCAAGGCACCGGTGGGTCGTGCCGACCCCTCGGACTTCGACATGCAGCCGGGTGGCGACAACGTGTGTCGTTATCGCTACCTCGGCTACTCGGGCGAGCCACCGATCGATTTCATCTACCCCACCAATCCGGTCAATCTGCTCGAGGTGCCCAAGCTCTCCGCCGTCGCCGACGCGCTCCGCTACCACGGTTGTCTCGGCTGGGTGGCCGAGCAGTGGGTGACCTTTCGCCTGGAGATCGACATCGCGTTCTGTCGCGAGCCGTGGGGGAGCAAGGGCATGCCCGAGTCCTGTCGTGACCTGCCCGGACAGCTTCGCTACTGGATGAAGCTCGAGAACGAGGACAAGCCGTGGCTGGTCTTCGACGTGCAGATGCCGCTGCGTTGGAAGGAGGGTCACTCCGAGCGGTACGGCCGTTTCCTGTTCCTCCCGTACAACACGGGCGAGAAGCCGAAAGCCGACAAGCCGGCGGCGTTCACCCTCTATGACGACATCGTGATTGCGCGGAATCTCGCTCCGATGCCATGGGTGCGCGATTGATGGTCGACGCACCGCCTTCCGACCTTCGCGATGGTTGCTCGGTGGACGCGCCGCCCACGGCTCTCACCGCGGCGGCGGTCCACGCCGCCCGGCATGACATCCGTACCTGGGTCCGCCACACACCACTCGTCCCGTCGCCCTCTCTGTCAGAGCGCGTCGGCGCCCGCGTGTGGCTCAAGCTCGAGACGATGCAGGACATCGGAGCGTTCAAGATCCGCGGTGCGGTGAACACGTTGCTGTCGCTCTCGGAGGATGAGCGGCGGCGGGGCGTGGTCACGGTCTCGACCGGTAACCACGGGCGGGCGGTGGCGACCGCTGCCTCGCGGCTCGGCGTGCGTGCCGTCGTCTGCATGTCCGAGCTGGTGCCGGAGGTGAAGCGCCTCGCGGTGGAGCGCACCGGCGCGGAGGTCCGGATCGTCGGGCGGTCCCAGGACGAGGCGGAGGTCGAGGCGAATCGCCTGGTGGCCGAGGAGCACATGGTGCCGGTGCACCCGTTCGACGACCCGCGGGTGATCGCGGGGCAGGGCACCATCGGGTTGGAGCTGCTCGAGGATCTGGGTCGGGTCGATCACCTGTACTGCGGCCTGTCCGGTGGCGGTCTCCTCGGGGGGATCGGGCTCGCGCTGAAGTCGGCGTCGTCGAGCACCCGCGTCGTGGGGGTGACCATGGAGCACGGCGCGGCCATGGCCGAGAGTCTGCGAGCCGGGCGCCCGGTGGCGGTGGAGGAGTTACCGACCCTCGCCGACAGTCTCGGCGGCGGCATCGGCCTCGACAATCGCTACACGTTCGACCTCGTTCGTCGGGTTCTCGACCAGCCGGTACTGGTGAGCGAGGCCGAGATCGCTGCCGCGATGCGGTTCCTGTTCCGCGAGGAGCGGTTGGTGGTCGAGGGCGGCGGGGCGGCGTGCGTGGCGCCACTGCTGCGGGAGCCGGCGCCGAGATTGGACGGGAACGTGGTCTGCGTCCTCAGTGGGCGCAACGTCGATCCCGACAAGTTCATGGCCGTGGTCGGGGAGAAGGCTCGGGCAAATTGATTGCCTGCGCGCACCTCACCCCACCACCAGCACGATCTTCCCGATGTGCCCGCTCGCCTCCATCAGCGCGTGGGCGGCCGGGGCCTCGGTCAGGGGGAAGGTCGCGTGGACGTGGGGGCGCACCCGGCCGGCGGCGACGAGCGGCATCGCGTGGCGCTCGACCTCACGGCACAGCCGGCCCTTCTCGGCCACCGGGCGGGGGCGGAGGCGTGAGCCGGTGACGGTGAGGTGCTTGGCGTGGATGAGGCCGAAATCGGCCTCGACACGGCGTCCGAGCTCGAGCGCGAGGAAGACCAGCCGTCCCTCGTGACGGAGTAGCTCGAGCTCGGGCTGGATGTAGGGGCCGGCGACGATGTCGAGGATGACGTCGACGCCCTCGCCGCCGGTGAGCTCGAGCGCACGCGCCTTGAAGTCCTCGCGGCGGTAGTCGATGGCGAGGTCGGCCCCGAATCTCTCGCAGGCACGGCACTTCTCCGGCGTTCCGGCGGTGGCGATGACGCGCACGCCATGGGCCTTGGCGAGCTGGATCGCGGTGTGGCCGATGCCGCTGGTTCCGCCCTGGATCAGCGCCGTCTCGCCGGGCGCGAGGCGCCCGCGCTCGAAGAGGTTGGCCCACACGGTGCAGAAGGTTTCGGGCAGGCCGCCGGCGGCCGCGGTATCGAGGGCCTCGGGAACCGACATGCACTGCACCGCCGGTGCGGCCACGTACTCGGCGTAGCCACCGCCGGAGAGCAGTGCGCAGACGCGTTCGCCGAGTCGGGGTCGCTCGACGCCGACGCCGCACGCCACCACCTCCCCGGCACACTCGAGACCGGGGATGTCGGACGTCCCCGGCGGCATCGGGTAGCGCCCCTCGCGCTGCTTGAGATCGGCGCCGTTGAGTCCGGCGGCGGCGACTCGGATCAGCACCTCGCCGGGGCCGATGCCGGGAACCGGCCGCTCGACCACCTCCAGGACCTCCGGGCCGCCGGGCTCGCGGGGGACGACGGCGCGCATGGTCGCGGGGATGGGTGTGGCGGTCATGGAGCTGTCTCGTCGTTGTGGGCGTGCGTCGGGGGCAGGCTCCGATCCGCCCTCGGGCGGTCAGACCTCGCCGTGCCGCTCGAGGTGCCAGCGCATCAGGCGCTCGCCCGCGAATGCGACGACAGTGGTGACGATCAGGCACTCGGCGCCGACCGCCACCAGCTCTGGCGTGAGACCGACGCGTAGCCCGTCGAGAAGCTCGAGCGAGAGAGTGCGGAAGCGCTCGGGGGCCAGGAACACCGGCAACACCACGTCGTTGAAGGAGATGACGAACGCGGCGAGGAACGCGCCGGCAAGCCCGGGCGCGATCAACGGCAGCGTGGTCGTGCGCAGCGCGAGCCGCGGTGGCGCGCCGAGGCTGAGTGCCGCCTGCTCGACGCGTCGGCCGGTGGCGGTCAACGCACTCCAGGCGATGAGCAGGGCGGCGGGGACGCCGAGCGTTGCGTGCCCGGCCGCGAGCACCCAGAAGCTCTCGCTCCGGTTGCCGGCCCCGGTCGCGAGATAGAGGGCCAGCGCATAGATCGTCGAGGGCACCGCGAGCGGCAGGCACAGCACCAGGGCGAGCCGGTACCGCCCCTGGATGTCGACCCGATGCAGCGCGAGCGCCGCACTGGCACCGAGCGCGGTGGCGAGGAGGGCGGCGACCACCGCGAGTCCGACGCTCTGCCCGAACCGTGGCAGCCAGCGCGCGGTGTCGACCAGGGTGGACAGCGGGCCGAGCGAGATCCCCTCGGGCGGGAACGAGACGTGCTCGCCGCCCGCGAACGCGTGCACCACCGTCATCACCAGCGGGGCGCTCATCACCGCGACCACGCCGAACGCGAGCACCCGCACCAGCCGCCCCGCGCCCCCGGGATGGACCCAGGCCTGGTCTCCGCCGACGCTCGCGCCGGGCAACGCCCGACGCCAGGCCGAGAGGTAGCGCAGGCAGAGCACGAGCGGAATCATCGCCAGCAGCATCGTCCAAATTGCCAGCGCGGCGGCCGCGTTCGGGTTCGCGACCTTGTCCACCACGTCGAACAGCACCACCGAGAGCGGTGCGTCGTTGGCCCGCGCGAGCAGCAAGGGGGTGGTGTAGAGGCCGGTGGCGAGGATGTAGGTCACCGCCGCGCCGAGCGCGACCGCCGGTAACACCTGAGGGAGATGGGCGCTCAGGAAGGCCTGCACCGGCGGGGCGCCGAGGGACTGCGCGGCCTGGAGATAGCGCGGGGACAGCCGGCGCAGCCCGACGTAGCAAGGCAGCGCGGCGAACGGCACCAGTGCGGTGGCGGCGGCGAGCAGCAGGCCGGTGCGCGACGGGACCAGGACCATGGCATCGGCGCTGGCACCGAGGTCGCGCATCACGGTCGCGAGCACCCCCTGGCGCCCGAGCATCACCACCCAGCCCAGAGTGCGCACCAGCGCACCGGCCCAGGCCGGGATGAGCAGGAGCATCATGAGCCAGCGGCCGGGTACGTGCTCGAGATGGGCGAGGAAGTGGGCGACGGGGTAGGCGAGCGCCATCGCCAGCGCGGTGACCGCGGTGGCGAAGAGCATCGTGCGTGCGAGCAGCCCGAGGTTGCCGCGCCGGCTCGGCGGGTTGGCCTCGATGGTGGCGTCGGGGCCGAGGCCGGCATCGAGCGCTCCGGCCAGGTAGTGGATGGTGAGCGGTGCCGCGACCCGACGCAGCACGCGCCAGGTCGAGATCGAGGCCCACTCGGCGTTGAACTCGACGAACCAGCGCTTCACCTCGGGCACGACGCCGTCCGGATAGGCCTCGGCGGTGCGCGAGACCAGCAGCCAGACCTGCCGGTCCTGCTGGCTCAGGCTCTTGAGCGCCGCGTTCAGGGTCTCCGCCCGGCGGTGCGTGAGCAACTCGTCGGCGAGGATGCGGAACGCCTCCTCACCGGGAACCTCCTCGAGGTCGGCGCGCAGCGCGTCGACGAATCGCGGGAGTTGGCGCTCGAGATCCCGGTTCTCGACCGCGACTCGGGCGAGTGTGAGCAGCGGCACCACGAACGCGATCACCAGGAACGCGAGCAGCGGCACCGCGAGCCACACCGGGCCCAGGCCGCGCAGCGGCTCCAGTCGGCGGCTCAGGAGCCGCCGCAGCAGGCGCCAGCGGACCCGAGTCGCGTGCAGCGAGCCGTGGTCAGGGGAGTGGCCGGAGGGCACGGCAGTGCTCGATCGACCAGGCCGCCTCGGCCTGGGAGCCGGGCTCGGGTGGCTCGGTGTCGCCCGGGGGTTGGCGAGTGGCGAGGGTGGCGCCGCCCGGGAGGCGGACGTCGATGAGTCGCCAGGGACCCTCGCGCCGCACCGACTGCACGGTGACGGTGAACCGGTTGCCGAAGCGGCCGTGCGCGGGGTTGACCACGATGCGCTCGGGCCGCAGCCAGATGCTCGCCCGTGCCCCCACGCCGGTGACGTCCACCGCCTGCGCCTGGACCGTCTCGCCGGAGTCGAGCGCCACCTCGCAGCGGCCGTCGGGCTGGTGCGAGCGCATGGTGCCGGGGAGGAAGTTGCTCTCGCCGACGAACCGGGCGACGAATGCGTCGCTCGGGCTGTCGTAGACGTCGGACGGCGTCCCGACCTGACGCAGGCGGCCGTCGACGATGATCGCGACGCGGTCGGAGACGGTGAGCGCGTCGGACTGATCGTGGGTGACGAAGAGCACGGTGATGCCGAGCGCCTCGTGCAGCCGGCGGATGTCTTGCAGCAGGCGCTTGCGCACCGACCGGTCGAGGGAGCCGAGTGGCTCGTCGAGGAGCAGCATGCTCGGCTCGAACACCAGAGCGCGGGCGAGCGCGACGCGTTGCTGCTGGCCGACGGTGAGCTGGTGCGGTCGCCGGCTCTGGAGGTCGGGCAGACGCACCCGCTCGAGCATGTCACGGGCGAGGCGCAGCGCGTCGGCCGGTGCCTGTCCCCGCATCCGCAATGGGTAGGCGACGTTCTCGACCGCGCTCAGGTGCGGAAAGAGGCCGAGATCCTGGAACACGACCCCGAGCCCGCGTCGATACGGCGGCACGCCGACGAGGGACTTGCCGTCGAGGAGGATGTCGCCGCTGGTCGGATTCTCGAAGCCAGCGACGAGCATCAGGGCGGTCGTCTTGCCGGAGCCGGAGGGACCGAGCAGGGTCAGGAACTCGCCACGGTCGATCGCGAGATCAAGGCCCTGCAGCGTGTGCGGGCGGCCGGGGTAGGACTTGTGGACGTCCACCATCCGCAGCCGCGCGCGGTCGACCTTGTCGGCGGGCGTGCTCACGTCGAACGACCGCGACTCGGGTGGTTGCGAGGCGCCGGCCCGGCTCGGACCGCGAGACGACTTCCGCTCGACTGGACCCCCACGCCCTCGCTGCGCGTGCTCATCGTTGCTCCGGGCGTTCGGGAAAGTGGGCCGCCGACCCCCAGGTGGCCGCGCGACGCTCGTCTCGGCACACCGGACCCGCGCGCCCGGTGCAACGTGCATGTGTACTGCGCGGGCGATCGAGTGTCAAACGCGGCCGACGATTCGGATCATCTCGACGCCGATTCGCATTCGAACCCGCACCGCGCGTCTCCCAGCCACTCGCGGCCGGGGGTGGCACGACGTTCCCCGGGTTTCGCCCCTCGACAGGTTCGGGACATCGCTGGCCCACCTGCGGCTGCGGACTCCTAGCCCGACGAAGCGCCGCGAGTCTGGGACGCCCGCGAAGCGCGGCCGGGCGGCGCGACGCCTTCGGTTTCGCCTGCTCCACCCGGGCTACGCGGGTCTGCAAGCTCCGGACGAAGCGCCAGCGCAGTTGGGACGCCGCGCAAGCGCGCCGGGTGGCACTACGTTCGGTTTCGCTCCGCCCACCCGCCACCTGACTCCGTAGCCCGGACGAAGGCCAGCGAGTCGGATCGCGCCGCGCAGCGCATGGTGAAGGTATGCCGTTCGGGTGCCTGGCTCCACCCGGGCCACGCGGACCCGTAGCCCGGACGAAGCGCCAGCGCAGTCCGGGTCGCCGCGCAAAGCGTGGTCGGGGGTGGCGCGGAAGCCCCTGGGCAGCGCTGCGCTCCACCCGGGCTACGCGGGTACGGTGCGTTCGGCTGCCCAGGCGCGCAGGCTCGCGATTCGTTCGGCCATCACCACCGAGAGCGGGCGGGTGGCCTCGATCTCGGCTGCGAGCAGCGCGCCGTCGAACGGCTGGTCTGCGGCATAGGAGGCGTAGAGGGCCGCCACCACCGCCTGCTCGATCTCGGCTCCGGAGAAGCCCTCGCAGGCCTGCGCGGCCGCCTCGAGGTCGACAGTCGTCGGGTCGATTCGTCGTCGCTCGAGATGGATGGCGAGGACGGCGCGGCGGGTCTCCGGATCCGGCAGGTCGACGAAGAAGATCTCGTCGAAGCGGCCCTTGCGCATGAGCTCCGGGGGCAGGGCACCGATGTCGTTCGCGGTCGCGACGACGAACACCCGCGCCTGGCGCTCCGCCATCCAGGTGAGCAGGGTGCCGAGGATCCGCCGCGACGTCCCGGAGTCGGAGTCGTCGGTCGAGATGCCCTTCTCGATCTCGTCGACCCAGAGCACGCACGGCGCCATCACCTCGGCCTGGCGGAGCGAGGTACGCAGATTGCGCTCGGTCTCGCCGTGATACTTGTTGTAGAGGGTGCCGAAGTCGAGACGCAGCAGCGGCACGTTCCAGGTGCCGGCGACCGCCTTCGCGGCCAGACTCTTGCCGCAGCCCTGGACGCCGAGCAACAGCACCCCGCGCGGCGCGTCGAGACCGGGTCGGCGCACGCGGCCGGAGAACACCGGCTCTCGCAGCTCCAGCCAGCGCTTGAGCCGGGTGAGCCCCGCCACCTGCGCGAAGCGCGCGGTGTCGTACTCGAACGACAGCACCCCGTCCTGGCCGAGGAGGTCGAACTTCGCCTTCATGATCTCCGGCAGATCGTCCTCGTCGAGCGCGCCGTCGTCCTCGATCGCGCCGCGAGCCAGCCGGCGCACGTCCTGCTCGGGCAGCCCGAGCAGGCTGTCGACCAGACGGTCGAGCATCTCGCGGCTGGTGCGCACGTTCTGACCACGGTTGACCCGCGACCAGTGGGTCGCCTGCTCGCGCACGATCATGTGCACCGCCTCGCGCCCCGGCAGCGACAGCTCGAAGCGGCGGCTCAACCGCTCCAGCTCGGGCGGCAGGTCGACCTCGTGCGAGACCAGGGCGATGCGGTGCGCGACCCGCTCGTGCCTCAGCGCGATCTCGCGCAGATAGCGCACGTGCACCGGGTCACGCAGATAGGGATGGAAGTCGGTGAGCACGTACAGCCCGGGATAGCGAGTGTCCTGGATGCGCGACAGTGCATCCTGCGGCTCCGGGGCGATCGGGTCGTCAGTGATCTTCTCGCCGTCGCGGCACAGCCCGCTGGTCACCGACCAGGTGTAGAAGTGGACGTCGAGGCGCTCGGCCGCCTTGGCCAGCAGCCGCACCGCACGAGTCTCCTCGTGGGTCTCGACCACCAGCAACGGCACGCCGCTGCGCAGCAGCACCTCGAGGTCGTGCAGATCCTTCACGCGCTTGCTTCCCCCGACACCGTCGCGACGTGCAACCCGAATGGTAGCCCATGGCGCCGGTCGCCCCGGCGCCAGGACCGATCATCGGCACCGTCGCCGCCACGCTTCAGAGCGAGCAGCAGACCGCATTCCGCCGAAGCGACGGCCGGGCCGTCGCCGGACCCGTGGGGCGTCGGCGAGGAGTCGTCGGGGACCGCCGTCGGGTCGGGGACAGGCACCGCGTTCGCGGAGCCAGTCCCCGGTGGGGCTTCGGCGGCGTGTCGTCGGGGCCTGACGCTCTCGGGGGGCGGTCAGGCCGGCTGGGTGTCCATCACCGTGGTGCGGTGCATGTGCCGCGGGCCGTCGTCGGGGCTGAAGTCGGGGACCGCGCGATGCATCGTGCAGCGGTTGTCCCACATCAGCACGTCGCCCGCGCTCCAGCGGTGTCGGTAGACGTACTCCGGGCGGTCCATGTGTGCGAAGAGCATGGCGAGGAGGGCGTCGCTCTCCTCGCGGCGCAACCCCTCGATGTGGGTGGTGAAGCCCGGGTTCACATACAGGCAGTGTCTGCCGGTGTCGGCGTGCACCCGCACGACCGGCTGGGACACCGGCGGCAGGTCGGTTTGCACGTCGCCGGCGCCGAAGCTCGAGAACAGACGGAACACGTATCGGAAGTCGTGCACCGCCCGGCGCTCGGCGAGGAACTCGCGCATCGGCTCGGACAGGCCCTTCCAGGCACGGTGGGTGTTGCAGAAGAGCGTGTCGCCGCCGAGGCGCGGAACCTCCAGCGCGTACAGGATCGAGCAGAGCGACGGTGGGCTCAGGTAGCAGAGGTCCGAATGCCAGTAGCGACCGGCCTGGTCGTTGCCGAGCGCCTCGCCAGCCGGCCCCCGCTTCGTCGACACCCGGTAGATCTCCGGATACCCGGGGAGGAGGAACTTGCCGAGGGTGTGACGCTCGAGAGGACCGAGGCGCCGGCTGAACGCGATCTGTGCCTCGGGAGAAAGGTGCTGCCGTTTGAAGACCAGCAGTCCCCCCGCCTCGTGCCAGGCGCGGAGCACCGCGGCCAGGGTCTGATCGTCGATGTCGGCGCCGAGGTCCAGGCCCTCGATGGTGGCGCCCATGACGGGCGAGAGTGGGGTGACGGTGAACGGCATCGGGATCCCTCGTCGTGGGCACGGTGTCTCGGGGCAAATCTCTCCCCCGGCGCCCGGGTCGTCAAGCCGAGCTCGGCTCGCGCAGCCAATGGCCGAGGTCTCGGCCGAGGAACGCGCCGAGCTGCTCGACGTCGTCGCGATACAGCGCGGCGAGACGCCGCCGCACCGCCGCCGGGAGCGGTGGCGCGGGGCGCAGGCCACGGGCTCGCAGTCGGTCGTAGAGACGGGCCACCGGAGCCGGTGTGAGCGGTGCGGCCACCCGCAGCAGGGCCGGATGCGCGAGCCAGCGGCTGAGGCGCGGGTGGCGTGGCAGCCCGCCCGGATTGACGGCGCCACCGGCGTGCGGCGCGAGACCGGTCGGCGCGACGCCGAGATGGGTGAGGATCCTCGGCCAAGCGTCGTCGGTGCCTCGCAGGTCCTCGAGCAACACCACCAACACCCGCTCGGATCCCAGCGCGTCCAGCCACGGCCGGAGCTGGCGGTAGTAGAAGCCGCCGTCCAGGTAGCTGGAGCCGGGCACCAGCGCGGTCTCCGGCGGGGCGTCCTCGCGTCCCTTTCGAACCAGCATCAGGTAGTCCGAGTAGGCTCGCTCGACAGGGTCGCGCAGGGTGGCCACCACCCGGATCCACGGCAGGTCGCGCGCCGCCCGGCGAGCGACCTCGGCGAGCCGCAGGTACACCGGCGACGCCTCACCGCGGGCGATGGCATGGCGCCCCGGCGCGAACTGCGCCCGGTAATCGGCCTCCGTGCGCACTGGCGACGGATTGCCGGCCATCAGGTCCCGGGCGAGGAAGTTCGTCTCCTTGATGCGGCTCATGTAGATGTCGGGGTGGGTGGCGAGCCGCTCGTACAGGAACGTCGTGCCAGCCTTCGCGGCCCCGATGATCAGGAATGTCGGGAGGTCCGACGGCCCACCGCCGCCCGCGTGCGCACTTCGGGCGCGCGTCGTCATCGTGACCTCGCCGGGCATGCCGCCCGCGGTTTCGGCGCGGCGTGGAGGGCCGCGACGTCAATCGCCGTGGCGCCGCGCCCAGGTCGCCCCGAACTCGCGGGAGCCGCGGAAGGTCGGCGGCAGCGGCCGCCCGTTCGGGAGCGTGAGCCAGAGGCGGAGCAGGTGCCGGCGCGGCGCGTCGGGCGGATCCTGGTAGCCGCGCCGTGCGTGGAAGGTGACGTAGTTGTTGCCAATCTCCACGTCGCCGGGGCGCAGCGTGAACTGAAGGCAGAGATCCGGATCCGCGCACAGTCGGTCCAGCATCTCCAGCGCCTCGCGCTGGGCCTCGCTGAGGCGCGGGACGTCGGCGAAGCGCTGCGCGGCGTGGATGAGGTTGCTCTTGTAGTTGGCGGTGAGACGACCGCCATGGAAGTGGTAGATGGGCATGCTCTGCACCCGCGCACCGTCTCGGCGCTGGCCACGGGTGTCGGCGTGGAACGCCTCCTGCAGCACGCGCGCGAGATCCGGACGCTGCGCGAGGAGGGTGTTGAAGACCGTGACCGCGCTGACCAACAGGCTCTCACCCCCCTCGCGCGCGCCGGCCAGCACCATCAGCACGAAAGCGTCCGCACCGTCGTTGTGGAAGTTGATGTGACGATTGGTCTGGTACTCGCGCAGCGTCTCGGAGCTCTCGAACCGCTCACCGGTGTCGCGCACGTCGTGCATCAGGGAACCCTTGCCGTCCTGCGGCTCGGGGATGCCCAGGTGCTGGCCGATGGCCCAGCATGCGACGCGCGATTCGGCCTCCGACCATCGCTCGACCGGTAGCCCGCGCAGCATCGCGAACCCCCGCCCGCCCTCGAGCTCGTCGCGCATCGCGACGAGGTGCACGCCGAGCGTCGGCAACGGCAGGTCGGCGGCGGTCAGCGACTCCAGCGCCCGCGGGGTCGCCAGCGCGCGCTCGACCGCCCGGTCGAGGTCCGCGATCTCGGCCGCGGTGAGGACGTGGAACAGCGCGTCCACGTCGGGGAAATCCGTCGCGCGCCACGCCGCCGGATCGTCGATGGAGTGGGTGAGCAGGCTGGTGGCCGCCATCCGGGATCCTCCGCTACACGGGCACTCGCGTGCTGGGGCGGGTTCCTGCACCATGCGGCGCCG
The DNA here is from genome assembly GCA_024234875.1 of Ectothiorhodospiraceae bacterium. Taxonomy (GTDB): domain Bacteria; phylum Pseudomonadota; class Gammaproteobacteria; order HK1; family HK1; genus JACKNM01. The sequence goes on from JACKNM010000025.1 coordinate 19,369, forward strand.
AACCGAGTCTCGGCGGCAACCTAACGGCTGGTCGGGACGTCGTCAATCGAGGAGCCCCGCATGAGCGCGTCCTTTCGTTTCGCCGTCGTCGCCGACACCCATACTCGACCGGAGGCCGGGGACCTGTCCTCGCCGTGGGAGGTCAACAAGCTCGCGAACGGGCGCGCCCGGCACGTCGCCGCCTGCATCGACCGGGCGCGCCCGGTGTTCACCGTCCACCTCGGCGACGTCGTGCACCCGGTGCCGTCGCTGCCGACCTTCGACGAGGCGGCGGGCGTCGCGCGCGGCATCTTCGACGCGTTGCAGGCCCCGGTGCACTACGTGCCGGGCAACCACGACGTCGGCGACAAGCCGTTTCCGGCCATGCCCGCGGCGGTGGTGAGCGACGCCGGCGTGGCCGCCTATCAGCGCCACTTCGGCGCCCCGCATGGTGCGTTCGACCACGAGGGTTGCCATTTCGTGCTCCTCAACTCGCCGGTGATCAACTCCGGCCTCGACGCCGAGCACGCCCAGCGGGTCTGGCTCGAGGCCGACCTCGAGGCGAATCGTGACCGGCGCATCTTCCTCTTCACGCACTATCCGCCCTACGTGCTCGACCGCGACGAGCCGTCGAACTACGACAACATCGACGAGCCCGGGCGGCGCTGGCTCCTCGACCTCGTCGAGGCCTACCGCGTCGAGGCGATGTTCACCGGGCACGTGCACAACTTCTTCTACCACCGGCACGGCGTGACCGAGTGCTACTTGCTGCCGGCCACCTCGTTCTTCCGGCAGGACTACGCCGAGCTGTTCCGCGTCGATCCCGCGCCCGAGCACGGGCGCAACGACGCCGGCAAGCTCGGCTGGTTCATGGTCGACGTGTACCCCGGCGGCCACGTCGCGAGGCCGTATCGCTCCCAGGGCCGCACCCTGGCGCCGGGCGCGTCGCTCGCGCCCGAGCCGCCGCGCATCGAGGTGCCGCATCCGAAGGACGACCGCCGGTCACCACTCGGCGTGCATCTCCGCCACCCCTGGGCCGAGGTGACGACGCTGCCCTACAACGGTCCGATGGACGAGTTCCATCGCAAGCGGGCGCGAAACGACCACACCGTCCTGACGCTCTGGGAGACCGGCGCACGTCGGGTGCGGGTGCCGGTCTCGGATCTGCTGGACGCGGACACCCGCGCGCGAATGGTCGCGCTACACGCCGGTGGGCAGCGCTTCACCCTGTTCGCCTTCGGGGTGCCGACACCGGCGGTGCAGGCGGTGCTGACCGAGCATCGCGATCTCGTCGATGCGCTCGAGGTGATCGCGCCGTGGGCGGACCTGGTGGCGGCGACCGGTGCGCTCGCCACCCTGCGCGAGCAGGTCGGGTGCCGATTGAACGTGTCGAAGACCGAGACCTCGGCCGAGAAGCGCACCGAGGGCTCGCGCTTCAGCCACTTCGTGAGCTACGGGTTCCGACTCGCCGATGCGGAGTCTCTGGCCGCGTGGCGGGCCGAGCCGATGGCGCGTCGACTCGACGGCCTGGTGTTTCGAGTCGGGCTGGATGCCGACCCGCTCACCGAGATCCCCGCCATCGCCGCGCTCGGGCGTGAGCTCGGCGTCCGCGTGGTGGTGAACGTGCGTCTCGCCAGTGACAACCCGGCCGAGTACGTCGCCGACGACGATGCGATTGCCGGGCTCGTCGCGCGCGCCATGGTCTGCGCCCACGCCTGCGCCGAGGATGCCGACGTGTTCCTCGACACCTGGGTCGACCTCGACCGCGGCTATTTCCCGCGGCACGGGCTCTACGACCGGCACTTCGATCCGCGAGTCGCGAGCTTCGTCTATCGCCACCTCAACGCCGTGCTCGGCGCCCACGACGAGCTCGCGATCGACGCCGTGCGACACGAGCAGGGCACCGCGGTGGTCACGATGCGTGCAGGCGTGGCGCGGCTCGCGCTCGCCTGCGGCGCGGCGCCGGCGATGACGGTACCCGAGGGCTGGCTCGTGCCCGGCGCCTCGGTCGAGTGCCTGGACCTGGTGCGCGGCACCCGCCTGCGCATCGAGCCATCGGCGGACGCGTCCCGAGTCGTGCCGCCGGCGCCGATGCCCGGTCCGTGGCTGGTGGTGGTCGGGAGGTAGGCTAGGCGCCAGGCGCGATCAGGACGTCGGCGGCCCGGTGACGCTCAGACCGGCGCGAAGCGTCTCGGTCTCCCACACCTGGTCCGGCATGATGTTGGCGAGGTTCACGTCGGGGCCGAAGGTCTCGATCAGGAAGCGCTTGAGCTGGTAGACGTCGCTCAGGGTGGTGCCGGTGATCCAGGGGCCGCTCAGCTCGAAGATCACGCGGTCGACGTCGAGGCCGGCGCGCAGGTCAGCGAGCAACGCATCGTTGACCCGGCCGTCGCGCACCAGCTCCGCGCCCTCGACCAGGACCACGTCCGCGCCCGCCTCGAGCGCGACCTCGGCCTGCGCGATCAGGGTCTCGGCGCCGCTGTCGTCGCTCTTCGAGCCGACCTCGCCGTGCACGTGCAGACCCGCTGCCACCGCGGTGCGGATGACGTCGCGGCGTTGGGCGTCGTCGAGCGGAACCACGTTGTCGGAGACCTCGATGGCCTCGATGCCGAGCCGTCTCGCCTCGTTGCAGTAAGGGGCCACGCCGGCCATGCCCTGAGTCGCGATCACGTACTCGAGGAACTGACCACCGAGGAACGGCTGGACCTGGTGCCTGGCGTACAACGCGAGCTTCTCGCGCAGGTACGGCTCCGGATAGAGGCGGGCGGTGCCGACGACGAGCTTCGCGAGATCGACGTGCGGCGCGAGCAGGCCCAGCCAGTCCGCCTGCGCGCCGAGGGGCAGGCCCCAGTCCATCATCATCGTCAGCCCGCGCTGCCGAGGCTTGGCGCGGCTGCGTCCCGCCGGCAGGGGCACCATCGCGAACGGTTCGGCCGACATGATCGATCCTCTGTCACTCGGCGACGGGCTCGCGCCGCCAGCGCGGGCCTGTCCCCTGTTGCACGGGTGGGGACGGGCACCGCCTGCCGGCGGAGCCTGCCCCGGTCGCCGTCAGCGCTGCATGCCCCAGCGATAGACGGTCTTCAGCTCGATGTTGCGGAACACCAGGTTCTCGACCGCGATGCCGATCAGAATCACCGTGAACAGGCCGGCGAACACGTGCGCGGTCTCGAGGTTCTGACTGTTCTCGAAGATGAACCAGCCGAGTCCCCCGCTACCCGACGACGCGCCGAACACCAGCTCCGCGCCGATCAGGGTGCGCCAGGCGAAGGCCCAGCCGACCTTCATCCCGGTGAGGATCGACGGCAGCGCTGCCGGCAACAGCACCTTGGTGACGTAGGGGATCCCGCGCAGCCCGTAGTTACGCCCGATCATGCGCAACGTCTCGCTGACGCTCCGAAACCCGTTGTGGGTGCTCAACGATACCGCCCACAGCACCGAGTGGATGGTGACGAACACGATGCTCGCCACGCCGAGGCCGAACCACAGCATCGCCAGCGGGAGCAGGGCGATGGCGGGTAGCGGATTGAACATCGCGGTGCAGGTGGCGAGGAAATCGCCGCCGATCCGACTCGACGTCGCCCACATCACCAGCGCCGCGGCGAGCCCGAGACCGATCGCGTACCCGATGAGCAGCACGCTCAACGAGAACCAGATCTTCTCCAGCAGGTCGGAGTGGAACAGCGACTGGTAGAGGGCCTGGGCGGCGGCGCCGAAGGACGGGAACATCAGCGGCTCGATGTCCCCGATGACCGTGTAGGCCTGCCACAGCACCATCAACCCGATCAGGATCGTCGCCTTGCGCACGCCGTTGACGTTCCAGGCCCGCTCGATCCACGACAGCGGCCGCTCGACGTCGGCGGTGTCCACCTTCTCGAGCGTCTCCACGAAGATCTCGGGACGCACCACGATCTCCGGACGTGCCGGTCGCGTCGACTCGCTCGCGCTCACGACTGCATCCCCCAGCGGGCGACGGTGCGCTGCTCGATGTTGCGAAACACCAGGTTCTCCACCACCACGCCGACCAGGATGACGGTGAACAGCCCGGCGAAGACGTACGGGATCTGCAGGTCCATCTGGTTGGCGAAGATGAACCAGCCGAGGCCACCGGACTGCGTGCCCTCGGTGTCCACCACCGAGCCACCGAACACCAGCTCCGCCGCGATCAGGGTCCGCCAGGCGTAGGCCCAACCGATCTTCATGCCGGTCAGAATCGACGGGAAGGCTGCGGGGATGAGGATCTTCACCACGTAGGTGATGCCGCGCAGACCGTAGTTGCGACCGACCATGCGCTGGGTGTCGCTCACCCCCATGAACCCGGTATGGGTATTGAGCGCGACCGGCCACACCACCGAATGCAGGAGCGTGAACATGATCGCGTCGGCGCCGAGTCCGAACCACAGCATCGCCATCGGCAGGAGCGCGATCGCGGGTAGCGGGTTCAACATCGCGGTCAGCGTCCCGAGGAGATCGCTGCCGAACCGTGTGGCGACCGCGAGGGTGGTGAGCACGGTGGCGATGGCGAGACCGATGACGTATCCACCGATCAGCACCGTCATCGAGTTCCACACCATCGTCAGCAGGCCGTCCGACCAGACGGCTCGCGCCAGCGCCTCGCCGGTGCTGGAGAATCGCGGCAGGATGTACTCCGACACGCCCCCGAAGCGGGTGTAGAGCTCCCAGGCGGCGATCATCGCCACCAGGATGGTGAGCTTTCGGATCGGGTCGAGATCGATCACCCGCTCCAGCAACGAGAGCTCGCGGGTCACGTCGCTGACGCTGCCGGCCCTGATCTCGTGTGCCTCGAACTCGGGGCGGACGTGGATGGCAGGTGCGCGCTCAGCCATGCGGGCTGGCCTCCTCCTCGAGGATGCGATCCGCGAACAACATGTCGTGGATCTTGCGCTGGAGCTGCGCGAAGTCCTCGTCACCCACGTTGTGGTGCTCGAGGTGGTGCGCGTTCAGCTCGGCCTTGACCTGCCCCGGGTGTGGCGAGAGGACCAGGATACGGCTGCCGACGATGCAGGCCTCCTCGATCGAGTGGGTGACGAACAGCACCGTGAAGTGGGTGTCCTCCCACAGCGCGAGCAGCTCGTCCTGCATCTGGCGACGAGTGAGCGCATCGAGCGCCGCGAAGGGCTCGTCCATCAGCAGGATGTCCGGCTCCATCGCCATGCCGCGCGCGATGGCGACGCGCTGCTTCATGCCGCCGGACAGCATGTGTGGGTAGGTGTCCTCGAAGCGGTCGAGCTTGACCTTGCGGATGTACTCGACCGCGATCTCGTCGGCCTCACGCCGATTGGTGCACCGCCCGCCGTTCATCAGCGCGAAGGTGATGTTCTGCTTGACCGTCTTCCACGGCAGGAGCTGATCGAACTCCTGGAACACCATCACCCGATCCGGCCCGGGCTCGGTGATCTCGCGCCCCTTGAGCCGCATCTGCCCCTCGACCGGCTTGAGGTAGCCGGCGACGCCCTTGAGCAGCGTCGACTTGCCACAGCCCGAGGGACCGAGGAGCACGAACCGATCTGCGGCGTAGACCTGGAACCCGACGCGATAGGTGGCGGTGATCAGGTGCTCCTTGGTCTTGTACTGGAGCGTGACGCCGTCCACCTCGAGAAGGGGGGCGGCGGGCGTGGCGCCCGCCGCCGGCTGTGCGCTCTCCCCCACGGCTCAGCTTCCGGCCTGGTCGTAGTTGTTCTCCCAGTAGAAGTCCTTCCAGCTCTCGGGGAGGTTCTTGATCGCATCGACGCCGTGGAGGAACTTCGCGAACTCCATCGTGCGCTCGGGGGTGATCGAGTAGTCCATCTCGCCGTCGGTGGTCAGCATCTCCTCGACCATCTCCAGCGGCAGCTTCGACTTGGTGAAGCTGTGGAACAGGCCGGCGGCTCGCTTCTTGTCGGCATTGATCCACTCGATGCCCTTGCGGAACGACGAGGCCACGCAGCCGTAGAGCTTCGGATTCTCGTTCTTCCACTTCTCGGTGTTGTACATGGCGACGGTCGAATGCCGGCCGCCGAGCACGTCATAGGAGGTGAGCACGGTGCGCACCTTCCCGCTCTTCACCTCCTGCCACGAGGTGGGGAGGGTGGCGAAGTGGCTCTTGACCGCCTGCCCGCCGGCGAGCAGCGCGGCGGCCGCGGACGGGTGCTTCATCGACACCGTCATGTCGTCGAGCTTGAACGCCTCGCCCTGGCCCCACTGCTTGGCCGCCGCCATCTGCAGCACGCGCGCCTGGATCGAGACCTTGGCCGAGGGGGTCGCGATCTTGTGATCGTCGAGGCCCACGTAGTCGGTCAGCGTCTTGACGCGATCGTCGTTGGTGTTGAGCTTGAGCGGCATCGCGGCGAGGGTGCTCATCGCGCGCACGTTGATGCTGCCCCGGGTCTTGTCCCAGATGGTGAGCAGCGGCCCGATGCCGCCGGCGGCGAAGTCCACGTTGCCCGACAACAGGGCCTGGTTCACCGCGGCACCGCCGCTGAACCGGTGCATGGTCACCTTGACGTCGCCGAGCCCCGCGTCCTTCGCGCAGCTCTGCACGAGCTTCTGATCGACGACCACGTGCATCGGCAGATAGAGCAGGCCGAACTGCTCCGCGAAGCGGACGTCGTCGGCCTCGGCGCGAGCTTCGAAGGTCACGCCGGCGACGAGCAGGGCAGCCGTCGACGCGGCGAGCAGGCGCGTGCGCAGGGTGTTTCTCATGGCGTTCTCCCAGGTGGTGCTGTTCGGTGTGGCCGTGCTGGCCCGACCCGCCTCGAGCGTCTGCGCGCCCTCTCGGCGTGCGCCAAAATACGGACCGCGCGCCCCAGTGGCAAGCCGGCGCGTGAGGCGCCGTTGCAACCGCGCCCGCGCGCGGTCTCGTGGTGCAGCGCGCAAACCGGCGCGACGGTGATCGCCCGGCGTCAGCGCCAGACCTCGCCGAGCACGCGCATCCAGTTCTCGCCGAGGACCTTGCGAATGCGTGACTCGCGCCAGCCACGGCGCTCCATCGCCGCGGTCAGGTTGGGGTAGCAGGCGAGATCGTCGAGGCCGGCCGGGTTGCGCACCGGGCGGTCGGCGCCGGGGACCAGGCGACGTCGATAGCCCTTGTCGTGACGGAGCCAGGTGAAGAACGCGCTGTCCTGGTCCTGGGTGAAGTCGGTGCCGATGCCGACACAGTCCTCACCGACGACGTCGATGACACGCTCGAACACCTCGACGCAGTGCTCCACGGTGGTGTCGTCGCCCCAGGGCAGAAACGGCGGATAGGTCGCCACGCCGACGAAGCCGCCGCGGTCGGCGATGAAGCGCAACTCCTCGTCGGACTTGTTGCGCGGATGCGGCTTCAAGCTGCTCGGGCAGCAGTGGGTGAAGGCGACCGGTCGCGACGAGTGCGCGATGGCGTCGCGGCTGGTGGTGGGTCCGACATGGGAGAGATCGACCAGCACGCCCTCGCGGTTCATCTCGTCGACGACCTCGCGTCCGAAGTCGGAGAGTCCGCTGTCGCGGCTCTCCCAGCAGCCGCTGCCCACCAGGTTCTGGGTGTTGTAGGTGAGCTGCATCACGCCGACCCCGAGGCGCTTGAAGACGCCGACGAAGTCCGGTCGGTCCTCCAGCGCCGAGGTGTTCTGGAAGCCGAGCACGATGCCGACTCGACCCTCGCGCTTGGCGAGGCGAATGTCGTCCACGCAGTGCACCGGGCGGATGAGGTCGGCGTGCTCCCGCATCCATCCCTGCCAGCGCGCGATGCTCTCCATCGTCGGCCGGAAGCCCTCCCACACCGAGCAGGTGCAGTTGGCGGCGGTGAGACCGCCGCGGTGCATGTGCTCGAACACCGAGCGGCTCCAGCGCGAGATCACCAGACCGTCGATCACGATCGCGTCGTCGTGCAGGGCATGCGGCATGGTCGGTCCTCCGGATGACTCGGGGCGAGATGGGTCGCGCGCCGCAGGATAGCAATCCGGGGGCCGAATGCGGCGGGCGGCCACGGAAGGCCGCCCAGACAGCGCCATGGTCGTGCCGGGCCGGCCGGCCGATCGCGCGGCGGGCACGGGCCCGGGGGGCCGTCGGCTCAGCCGGGCGCGAGCAGCGGGCGGAGCACTCGTCTCGCGGCGCCGGCAAGGTAGACCGAGCCGGTGGCGCAGAGCGCGGCGCCCGCGGGTAGTCGGGCCAGCGCGTCGCCGAGCGCGACCGTCGGATCCTCGACGACCTCGACCTCACGCCCGGGCTCCAGCGCGAGGATGCGGCGCGCGAGCTCCGCGGCCGGCAGCGAGCGGTCGGGGTCGGCGCGCGTGACCACCACGCGCTCGGCCCCGGCGAGAATCGGCGCCAGCGCCGCGGCCGGCTTGTCGCGCGACGTCGACAACACGACGTGGCGGCGCGGCGGCGCCACCGCGTCGAGCCAGCTGGCGAGCGCCCGCAGCGACTCCGCGGTGTGTGCGGCGTCGACCACCACCCAGGGGGAGCGGGACAGGAGCTCGGCGCGCCCCGGGAGGCGCAGCGCGGCGAGCACGGCGGTGGCGGTGGTGAGCTCGGCGCGCGCCATCGCGGGGAGGCGCCGCACGCTGGCGAGCGCGAGCGCCGCGTTGTGGGCCGCATGCTCGGGGGCGTCGCCGAGGGAGAACGAGACGACCTCGTCGCCGTCGACGAGGGTCGCGCCGAGCGCCCCCGACGCGTCGCGTCGCGTCTCGAGCGCGAGCTCGTGGCCGAGCCGCAGGAGCGGTGCGCCGACCGTGCCGGCCCGCGCCGCCACCACCGCGCCGGCTGCCGGGGCCAGCGCGCCCACCACACAGGGCACGCCGGGCTTGACGATCCCTGCCTTCTCGGCGGCAATGGCCTCCAGCGTGTGGCCGAGCTTGTCGGTGTGCTCGAGCTCGATGGTGGTGATGCAGGTCACCGCCGGGGCGACGACGTTGGTGGCGTCGAGCCGACCGCCGAGACCGGTCTCGAGCACGCAGACGTCGACGCCCGCGTCGCGGAAGACCAGGAAGGCGGCGGCGGTGAGGAGGTCGAAGAAGCTCGGGCAGAGCACCGGGTCGGCGCGCAGCGCCTCGACCTCGGGTCGCAGCCGCGCGACGGCGGCGGCGAACGCCTGCGGCGCGATCGGCGCGCCGTCCACCCGGTAGCGCTCGGTCCAGTGCTCGAGGTGCGGCGAGGTGTAGGTGCCGACGCGACGCCCGACGGCGCGCGCGAGCGCCTCGGCGTAGAGCGCGGTCGAGCCCTTGCCCTTGGATCCTGCGACATGCAGCACCACCAATCCGCGGTGCGGATCGCCGACCCGGGCGAGGAGGGCGTCCATCGCGCGCAGGCCGTGGACCGCGCGCTCGGCGTAGCCGGTCGGCTCGGCGCGGACGAGCCCGAGCACGTAGGCGACCGCGGCGTCGAGATCCATCTCGGGCTCGGACACGGTGGTGCCGGCGCGCGAGAACGCGTCAGACAGGGGCGTACTCCTTCGGATCCAGACCGTGCTGGCGGCAGGTGGCGACGAGGGTGTTGAGGAGCAGGCAGGCGATGGTCATCGGACCGACGCCGCCCGGAACCGGGGTGATCGCGCCGGCCACGCGAGCCGCGGCATCGAAGTCGACGTCACCGACCAGTCGCGACTTGCCGTCCGCGCCGTCGACACGGTTGATGCCGACGTCGATCACCGTCGCGCCGGGCTTGACCCAGCTCCCCTCGACCATGCGCGCGCGTCCCACTGCGGCGACGAGGATGTCCGCGCGCCGGCACTCGTCGGCGAGGTCGCGCGTGCGCGAGTGCGCGATGGTGACCGTCGCGCTCTCGGCGAGCAGGAGCTGGGCCATCGGCTTGCCGACGATGTTCGAGCGCCCGAGCACCAGGGCGCGCGCGCCGGACAGGCTGCCGAGGCGGTCCTTCAGCAGCATCAGGCAGCCGAGCGGCGTGCACGGGACCATGGCCGGCTGCCCGATGGCGAGGAGCCCGGCGTTGGTGACATGGAAGCCGTCGGCGTCCTTGGCCGGGTCGATGGTGTCGATCACCGCCGGTGCCCGGATCTGGTCGGGTAGCGGGAGCTGGACCAGGATGCCGTTGACCGCGGGGTCGGCGTTGAGACGACGCACCAGCGCCAGCACCTCCGTCTCCGGGGTGTCGGCGGCGAGGCGGTGCTCGAACGACGCCATGCCCGCCTCGCGGGTCTGGCGCCCCTTGTTGCGGACGTAGACCTGGCTCGCCGGGTCCTCGCCGACCAGCACCACCGCGAGCCCGGGGGTGAGGCCGTGGTCGGCGCGCAGTCGGCTGACGCCGTCGGCCACCCGCGCGCGGAGTGCGCCGGCGAAGGCCTTGCCGTCGATGATGTCGGCTCCGGTGTCACCGGGCATGTCGAGATCCTCCTGCGTCCGGTCGGCGATCGCGTGGTCGTCGGCTCGCGGCCACGCACGCGAGCGACAAGGGTACTGAAAACGCGGGCCGCTCGCGCCCGTCGGCGCGCCCGCGGCCGGTGTGGGCACGATCATGTCACGTCCCCGAGTCGCCGCCGTGGGGGGTGTCGCTTTTTCGCATGCCTGTGTCGCCGCGGCGCCAGCATGGCCGTCGACCGGTTCCTACGCTTCGCGCCGTCCGTAATCGGCGTGACCGCGCGACGCGGTCGACTGCGCAGGGGGCGACACGGTGAGCGACGAGACCGAACACGACGAAGGCGAGGCGCTCGACCTGGGCTCGTTGCCCGACGACGAGCTCGTCGCGCAGATGCACGACGACCTCTACGACGGTCTGCGCGAGGAGATCGAGGACGGCACGCGCATCCTGCTCGGGCGTGGCTGGGCGCCGAAGCGGGTGCTCGACGAGGCGCTGGTCGAGGGCATGCGCATCGTCGGCATCGACTTCCGCGACGGCATCCTGTTCGTCCCGGAGGTGCTGCTGGCGGCCAACGCGATGAAGGGTGGGATGGAGATCCTCCGCCCGCTGCTGGCCGAGACCGGCGCCGCGTCGATCGGCAAGGCGGTGATCGGCACGGTCAAGGGCGACATCCACGACATCGGCAAGAACCTGGTGGCGATGATGTGGGAGGGCGCCGGCTTCGAGGTCATCGACCTCGGCATCAACAATCCGGTGGAGCGCTACCTCGCCGCGCTCGAGGAGCACCAGCCCGACATCCTGGGCATGTCGGCGCTGCTCACCACCACCATGCCGTACATGAAGGTGGTGGTGGACACGATGCGCGAGAAGGGCATCCGTGACGACTACCTGGTCCTCGTCGGCGGCGCGCCGCTGAACGAGCAGTTCGCCGAGGCGGTGGGTGCCGATGCGTACTGCCGTGACGCGGCGGTCGCGGTGGAGACGGCGAAGGAGCTGGTCGCGCGGCGGCACAACCGTCGCGCGGCGAGCGCCTGAGCCCGGCGTGTCCGGCGTCTCGCCCCCGCGCGCGCTGGTGATCGCCTGTGGCGCGCTGGCCCACGAGGTCGTCGCGCTGCGTCGAGCGCTCGGCGCGGACCGGCTCGCGGTGCAGTGTCTGCCGGCGGACCTGCACAACCACCCCCAGCGCATCCCCGGCGCGGTGCGTGACGCCGTCACCCGGGCGCGAGGTCGGTTCGCGCGCGTCTTCGTCGCCTACGCGGACTGTGGCACCGGTGGCCTGCTCGACGCGGTGCTGGCCGAGGAAGGCGTGGAGCGCCTCCCCGGGGCGCATTGCTACGAGGTCTTCGCCGGCTCCGATGCATTCGCCGAGCTGGCGGCGGCGGAGCCAGGAACGTTCTTCCTCACCGACTTCCTCGCCCGTCACTTCGAGCGACTGGTGGTGGTCGGGCTGGGGCTCGACCGCCATCCCCGGCTCGCGCTCGAGTACTTCCGTCACTACCGACGCGTCGTCTATCTCAGCCAGCGCGAGGACGCAGGGCTGCTCGCCCGCGCCGAGGCGGCGGCGGCACGGCTCGGACTCGCGTTCGAGCATCGACCGACCGGTTACGGTGCGCTGTCGCGGTCGATGGTCGACTGGAGCGGACTACTCGCCGCCGCCGACCCCTCGTCGGCCGGCGAGGTCGGCGCCGGAGCGGTGCCGTGAGTGCGAAGCTCATCGTCGTCTACTGGCGGGACATCCCGGCCCAGGTGATCGCCAAGCGCGGGCGTGAGACCGCGAAGGTGGCGTTGCCCGAGCGCTTCCAGGTCGCCATCGACCGCGCGGCGATGCGGGCCGGGAAGGGCAGTAGCGAGCGGTATCTCGAGGACTGGCGTCGCGACACCCGCGCCTGCGCCGGCGAGCTCGAGGCGGAGGCCAGGGCCGAGGCCGAGCGCCTGATCGCGGCGTTCGACGAGACGGTGCTCGAGCGCACCGTCAAGGCAGGCGGGATCCGGGCCGGCGACGACTGACGACGGCGACCGGCCGGGTTCCGGGAAGCCGCCACGATGCCCTCGAGGAGCGTGGCGTCGGCCGCGCCGAGGAGAAGCCATGTACGCGATGCGCCGTTGGTCGGTCCGCCACGCCCGGTTGCTCGAGGCCACCTACGGCGTGGTGGAGCGCGCGTTGGTGGTGTTGCATCCGCTGCTGCGGCGGGTCGGCTACGCGCGCCTCGAGCGCCCGGTGGCCGCGGTCGAGCGGGTGGTGAAGGGGGCTCTGTTCGACTGCCGGATGTGCGGGCAGTGTGTGCTGTCGTCGACCGGCATGTCATGCCCGATGAACTGCCCGAAGCAACTCCGCAACGGTCCGTGTGGCGGGGTTCGCGGTGACGGGCGCTGCGAGGTCGAGCCGGCGATGCGCTGCGTCTGGCTCGAGGCCTGGGAAGGCAGCCGACGAATGCGCGGTGGCGACGCGATTCGCGACGTCCAGGTCTCGGTCGACTTTCGGCTCGCCGGGCGGTCGTCGTGGCTGCGCACCGCGCGCGCCATCGCCGAGGACCGGTCCGGGCGCGGCGTCGGGACGGTGAGCGGTCCGATGACCGGGGAGCCGACGTGAGCCCGCCCGACGGATTGCATCCCGGCGACCCGCTTCCACCGCTCGCCGGCCACTCGTCGCGCGGCCGGCTCGAGCGGTTGCTGCGCGCGGGCGAGTTCGTGGTGACGGCGGAGCTCTCGCCGCCGGATTCCGCCGACCCGGAGGAGGTGCATGCGCGCGCCCGCGTGTTCGACGGCTTCGTCGACGCGATCAACGCCACCGACGGCTCGGGCGCGCACTGCCACATGTCGAGCGTGGCGGTCTGTGCGTTGCTCGCCCGGCGCGGCTACGCCATGGTGATGCAGGTCTCGTGTCGCGACCGCAATCGCATCGCGATCCAGGGGGATCTGCTCGGAGGCGCGGCGCTCGGGGTGGCCAACGTGCTGTGCCTCACCGGTGACGGGGTGCAGGTCGGCGACCACCCGATGGCGAAGCCGGTGTTCGACCTCGACAGCATCTCGCTGCTCGCGACCGCGCGCACGCTGCGTGACGAGCGGCGCTTCCAGAGCGGGCGCGCCATCAGTGTGCCGCCCCAGATCTTCATCGGCGCCGCCGACAACCCGTTCGCGCCGCCGCTCGCCCATCGGGTCGACCGCCTCGAGAAGAAGATCGCCGCCGGCGCGCAGTTCGTGCAGACCCAGTGGTGCTTCGACGTCCCACGCCTCGAGGCCTACATGCGAGAGGTGCGCGCGCGCGAGCTGCACCGGCGTTGCCACGTCCTGGTCGGCGTCGGGCCGCTGGTCTCGGCGCGGGCCGGGCAGTGGATACGCGACAACGTCCCCGGCGTCCACATTCCCGACGCGGTGCTCGAGCGCCTGGCGCGCTCCACTCGGCCGCGGCTGGAGGGCCGGCGAATGTGCATGGAGACGGTGCAGCGGGTACGCGACATCGAGGGCGTGGCCGGGGTGCACATGATGGCCTATCGGCAGGAGGAAGCAGTGGCGGAAATCATCGACGCGTCGGCGGTGCTCGGCGGGCGAGTGCCCTGGTACCCGGAGCGTGAGGACGTGGCGAGCGACGCGCGGCGTTGGGCGTCGTGACCGAGACCGTCGTCTCCTCGGCCACCCGCGAGGTGGTCATGGGACCCGGCCGGCCGTTCGTGGTGATCGGCGAGCGCATCAACCCCACCGGGCGCAAGGTCCTGGCGGCGGAGATGGCGGCCGGCGACTTCGAGCGCGTGATCGCCGACGCGCTGGCCCAGGTCGCGGCCGGCGCGCACATGCTCGACGTCAACGCCGGCATCCCGCTCGCCGACGAGCCGGCGATCCTCGCGCGCGCGATCGAGCTGGTGCAGTCGGTGACCGACGTCCCGCTCGCCATCGACTCCTCGATCGTCGCCGCCCTGGAGGCGGGGCTCGCGGTGTACCGGGGCAAGGCGCTGGTGAACTCGGTGACCGGCGAGGAGGAGCGTCTGGAGGCGGTGCTGCCGCTGGTGCGTCGCCACGGCGCGGCGGTGGTCGCGATCTCCAACGACGAGAGCGGCATCTCCGAGGATCCGGACGTGCGCTTCGCGGTCGCGCGCAAGATCGTCGAGCGCGCCGCCGATCACGGCATCCCGCGCGCCGACGTGGTGGTCGACCCGCTGGTGATGCCGGTCGGTGCCATCAACGACGCCGGACGCCAGGTGCTGCATATCGTGCGTCGCCTGCGCGACGAGCTGCAGGTCAACACCACGTGTGGAGCGTCGAACATCAGCTTCGGTCTGCCCAACCGCATGGGCATCAACGCCGCCTTCCTCACCATGTCCATCGGCGCCGGTCTCACCAGCGCGATCACCAACCCGCTGCACGCCGAGGTGATGCAGGCGGTGCGCGGCGCCGACGTGATGATGGGCAACGATCCCGACTGCCGCGCCTGGATCCGCAGCTACCGTGACCCTGCCGGAGCGGAGACGGGCGACGGCGCGACACGGGGTCGGCGCGAGAACCGCCGTCGCCGACGTGGCTGACGAGGCCTTGGTCGTGTTCACGCCCTCGGGCCGCCGCGGGCGGTTCCCCATCGGCACGTCGGTGCTGGGGGCGGCACGCCGCCTGGGCGTCGACCTGGACTCGGTGTGTGGTGGGCGCGCGATCTGCGGTCGCTGCCAGGTGCAGCAGAGCGTCGGCGACTTCCCGAAGCACGGGGTGCGGTCGGAGCTCGCCCATCTGAGCGCCCCCGGAGAGCCAGAGCACCGCTACGCCGCGCGACGCGGTCTCGACTCGGGGCGGCGCCTCGCCTGCTCGACGCTGATCCTCGGCGACGTGGTGGTCGACGTCCCGCCCGACAGCCAGGTCCATCGCCAGGTGGTGCGCAAGCGCGCCGAGGTCCGCGCCATCGAGCTCGAGCCGGCGGTGCGGCTGCATCACGTCGAGGTCCGCGAGCCGGACATGCACGATCCGCGCGGCGACCTCGCACGGCTCACCGATGCGCTGCGCGAGGAGTGGGGCCTCACCGAGCTGGCATGCGATCTCGCGGTGTTGACGGGGCTGCAACGCACGCTGCGTGCGGGCGCGTGGCGGGTGACGGTGGCGGTGCACGACGGGCGTGAGATCGTCGCGGTGTGGCCCGGCTTTCGCGAGCGGGTGCACGGCCTCGCGGTCGACGTCGGCTCGACCACCATCGCGGCGCATCTCTGCGATCTCGGCAGCGGCGAGGTGGTCGCCTCGGCCGGGATGATGAATCCGCAGATCCGTTTCGGCGACGACCTCATGAGCCGGGTGTCGTACGTGATGATGCATCCGGGTGGCGATGGCGAGATGACCCGGGCGGTGCGCGAGTCGATCAACGACCTCGCGGTCGAGGTGGCGCGCGAGGCCGGTATCGAGTGCAGCGACATCCTCGACGTGGTGCTCGTCGGCAATCCGGTGATGCACCATCTGCTGCTCGGTCTGGACCCGACCGAGCTCGGTGGTGCGCCGTTCGCACTCGCGGTCGACGCCGCGCTGCGGCTGCGTGCGAGCGAGCTCGACTTGAGGCTGCACCCCGGGGCGCGGGTCTACGTCCTGCCCTGTATCGCCGGGCACGTCGGTGCCGACTGCGCGGCGGTGGTGCTCTCCGAGGCGCCGTACCAGGGTGACGCCGTCAGCCTGCTGGTCGACGTCGGCACCAACGCCGAGATCGTGCTCGGCAACCGTGAGCGGCTCCTCGCCTGCTCCAGCCCCACCGGACCCGCCTTCGAGGGGGCCCAGATCACCGCCGGTCAGCGCGCGGCGCCCGGGGCCATCGAGCGCGTGCGCATCGACCGGCAGAGCCTCGAGCCTCGATTCAAGGTCATCGGCTGCGACCTCTGGTCGGACGCTCCCGGCTTCGCCGAGGCGACCGCGACCAGCGGGGTGACCGGGATCTGCGGCTCCGGCGTGATCGAGGCCATCGCCGAGATGTTCCTCGCCGGGATCGTCGACCGCGACGGGGTGGTCGATGGCGCGGTCGCGACCCGGTCCGCACGCGTGGTACCCGATGGCCGCACCTTCGGCTACGTGCTGCACGCCTCGCCCGACCGCACCATCGCGATCACGCAGGCGGACGTGCGCGCCATCCAGCTCGCCAAGGCGGCGCTCCACGCCGGGGTGCGTCTGTTGATGGACGAGCTCGGGGTCGACCACGTCGATCGGATTCGGTTGGCCGGGGCGTTCGGTAGTCACATCGACGTCAAGTACGCGATGGTGCTCGGCCTGGTGCCGGACTGCGCGCTGGAGCACGTGACCTCGGCCGGCAATGCCGCCGGCACCGGCGCGCGGATCGCGTTGCTCGACCGGCGGGCCCGGGGCGAGATCGAGGCCGTGGTGCGGCGGATCCAGAAGGTCGAGACGGCGGTCGAGCCGCGCTTCCAGGCGCATTTCGTGGAGGCGATGGCGATTCCCCACCGCACGGCCGAGTATCCTCGCCTCGCGGCGGTGGTCGACCTTCCGCCGCCACCCACGGGTGCCGGACCCGGCGCACCGCGCCGGCGCCGCCGCCGGGCGGGGTAGCTCGCGCCACCGCTCTCCACCGGGGACTGGCCCCGTCCGCGGCGGAGCCAGTCCCCGATCCCCCGTCCGCCGAGTGCAGCGGGAGCGCTGCTAGAATCGACGCCCCGACGTCCCTGCCGAGGAGCGCCCCGATGAGTGCCCAGCCCCGCCCTTCTGCCGCCGAGCGCACGAGCGCCATCGAGGCACTGCGTTCCCTGCTCGGGGACCGGCTCTCCACCGCCGACGCGGTGCGCGAGCAGCACGGCAAGGACGAGTCCTACCACCCGGTCGCCGCGCCGGACGCGGTGGCCTTCGCGCAGTCCACCGAGGAGGTCGCCGCGATCGTTGCCATCTGCGCGCGCCACCGGGTGCCGGTGATTCCGTTCGGCACCGGAACCTCGCTCGAGGGGCACGTCCAGGCGCTGGCGGGCGGCGTGTGCATCGACATGATGGCGATGAACCGGGTGCTCGAGGTCAACACCGAGGATCTCGATTGCCGGGTGCAGGCGGGGGTCACCCGCAAGCAGCTCAACGAGCACCTGCGCGACACCGGGCTGTTCTTCCCCATCGACCCGGGCGCCGACGCCTCGCTCGGCGGCATGTCCGCCACCCGCGCGTCGGGGACCAACGCGGTGCGCTACGGGACCATGCGCGAGAACGTCCTCGGCCTCACCGTGGTCTGCGCCGACGGGCGCGTCATTCGTACCGGCGGCCGGGCCCGCAAGTCGGCTGCCGGTTACGACCTCACCCGGCTCTTCGTGGGCTCGGAGGGAACCCTCGGGGTCATCACCGAGGTCCAGCTCAGGCTCTACGGCATCCCGGAGGCGATGTCGGCCGCGGTGTGCTCGTTCGCCGATCTCGCCGGGGCGGTGAGCACCGTGATCGCGACCATCCAGCTCGGCATTCCGGTGGCCCGCATCGAGCTCCTCGACGAGGTGATGATCGACGCGCTGAATCGACACTCCGGGTTGGATTACCCGGTGCAACCGACGCTGTTCTTCGAGTTCCACGGCAGCCAGGCCGGAGTGCGCGAGCAGGCGGAGACGGTGGGGGAGATCGCCGCCGAGCACGGTGGCGGCGACTTCCGCTGGGCGACGCGCCAGGAAGACCGCAATCGTCTCTGGCAGGCCCGTCACGATGCCTACTACGCGGCGCTCGCGCTCCGCCCGGGCGCGAAGGGATGGGCGACCGATGCCTGCGTGCCCATCTCGCGGCTGGCCGAGTGTCTGCTGGAGACTCGCCGAGACGTCGACGCATCCCGGATCCTCGCCCCGATCGTGGGTCACGTCGGCGACGGCAACTTCCACCTCACGATCATCCTCGACCCGGACGACCCGGACGAGCTCGCGCGCGCCGAGGGCGTGAACGAGCGCATGGTGATCCGCGCGCTGGAGATGGGCGGCACCTGCACCGGCGAGCACGGGGTCGGCTACGGCAAGCTGCACCTGCTCGACCGCGAGCACGGGGAGGGCACCGCGGTGATGCGGGCGATCAAGGGCGCGCTCGATCCGCAGGGAATCATGAACCCCGGCAAGGTGGTGCGAATGGACTGACGTGCGGCGCCGGCTACTTGCGCGCGCCCTGGCGGCGCGCGGGTGGCGTGCCGTCGACCCGCGTCGTGCCGCGTGCAAGTGCGAGCTCACGCGGCTCCGGTGGCGAGCGGCCGGCGCGTCGCTCCTCGCGCGGCGGCGCACCGTAGTAGTCGCGGTAGCACTTGCTGAAGTGCGGCGCGGAGACGAAGCCGCAGGCGAAGGCCACCTCGACGATCGACATGCTGGTCTGCAACAGGAGCTGCCTCGCGCGTGCGAGCCGTAGCTCCAGGTAGTAGCGCGTCGGCACGCAGTTCAGGTGCTTCTGGAACAATCGCTCGAGCTGGCGCCGCGACAGCGCGATGTGCCGCGCGAGCTCGTCGAGGCTCATCGGCTCCTCGAGGTTCGCCTCCATCAGCGAGACCGCCTCCACCAGCTTCGGCTGCCCGGTGCCGAGCGCGTTGCGCAGCGGCACGCGCTGGCGATCGTTGCGCCCGCGGATCCGCTCGCAGACGAACTCCTCGGAGATCGACACCGCGAGGTGGCCGCCGTGGTGCCGGTGGACGACGTTGAGCATCATGTCGAGCGGCGCGGTGCCGCCCGAGCAGGTGTAGCGATCGCGATCGATCTCGAACACCTCGGACGAGACGATGATGCGCGGGAACTCCTCGCGCAGGCTGGCCATGTTCTCCCAGTGGATGGTGCAGCGGTAGCCGTCGAGGACCTCGGCTCGCGCCAGCACGTAGCTGCCGGTGCACAGCGCGCCGAGTGGCACCCGTTGGTGCGCGAGCTTGCGCAACCAGCCGAGCACCGCCTTGTCGCAGGCACGGTGGACGTGCTCGCCACCGCAGACCAGCAGCAGGTCGAGACTGCCACCGTGCGCGATCGAGCCGTCGCAGGCGAGCTCGATGCCGTTGCTCGCGGTCACCGGGGCGCCGTCGGCGCTGAACAGGCTCCATCGGTACAGGGTGCGCCCGCTGAGGCGGTTGGCCATCCGCAGCGGCTCGATGGCCGAGGCGAACGCGATCAGCGTGAACGCCGGCAGCAGCAGGAAACCGACGTGGCGTGGACGATCGCTGGCGGCGGGCGGCCCCGAGGCGGTATCGGCCGGGAGAGGAGGCGGGGCATCCACGGTGAATCTCGGCCCGGGCGGTGCTCGCGCGTGGGTCAGGTCGGCACCGGGGTGAGGTCGGCCCCCGGTCGCAGGAATGTAGACGGTTCGTCCGCGCCGCACCAGCGTCGGGGCGGCGAGGGGCCGGGTGGGGGCCGCGGGCCGGGTCCGTCGAGCGCGCGGTGGGTTATGCTGCGAACCCGGCCCCGCCGGCGCGGGCCGACGGGGTGGTGGGTGGGCCGCCGACCGTCGGCGGACGCCGCGGCCTGCCGCGAGACCGAGCCGAGGAGTGCGCCGATGACCGCCTACGTGATCGCCGAGGTCGACGTCCACGACGTCGACCGCTACCAGCGTTACCGCGAGCTGGTGCCGCCGAGCCTCGCACCGTACGGTGGCCGGTTCGTCGTTCGCGGGGGACGCACCGAGTCGCTGGAGGGCGGGTGGTCCCCGCCACGACTGGTCGTGCTCGAGTTCGCCGATATCGACACCGCGCGGGCGTGGTGGTCCTCGGTCGAGTACGCGGAGGCCAAGGCCCTGCGCCAGGCCATCGCCAGCACGCGGATGGTTCTGGTCGAGGGGGCGTGAGCATGACGATGCAACCGAGGATCTCGAGCCGAGCCCTCGTCGAGGCGGCAAACCGCGAGGTCGAGGTGATCACCGTCGAGCAGGCGATTGCGCTGCACGGCGCCGACGACGTGGTGTTCGTGGATCTGCGCGACGTGCGCGAGCTCGAGCGCGAGGGGCGCATCCCCGGTGCGCTGCACGTGCCCCGGGGCATGCTCGAGTTCTGGATCGACCCGGACAGCCCCTATTTCAAGCCGGTCTTCGACGAGGATCGACGCTTCGTGTTCCACTGCAGCCTCGGCTGGCGCTCCGCGCTCGCCGCGCAGACCGCTCAGCGCATGGGCCTGCAGAAGGTCAGTCATGTCGACGGCGGCTTCACCGGCTGGAAGAAGCAGGGCGGGCCGGTGGAGGCCTACGCGAAGAAGTGACCGGGCGCAGGGCGTCGAATGTCGAGCTGGAGGTGGCCCGGGCGGAGCCGAGCGTAGCCCGGGAATCCCCGCCCGCCCCCAGCCCGGGATGCCGCAGCGGCCCTCAGTAGCTCTGGTCCGGCATCTCGGCCTTGCGGCGCGCGACGAAGTCGCGAAGCCCCTCCGCGATGCCGTCGTCGATCGGCGGCGCCTCGTACTGCGCCAGCATGCGCTTCCAGACCCGAGCCGCGCGCTGCGCGGCGTCGAGCCCGCCCTCGGCCTCCCACTGCTCGAAGCTGTTGTTGTCGGCCACGCTCGAGCGGTAGAAGGCCGACTCGAAGTTCGCCCGGGTGTGCGCGGAGCCGAGGAAGTGCTTTCCTGGCCCGACCTCGCGGATGGCATCGAGCCCGAGGCCGTTCGCGGACAGATCCACCCCCTGCATGAAGACCTGCATCATGCCCGCCTGGTCGGCGTCGAGGACGAACTTCTCGTAGCCCATCACCAGACCACCCTCCAGCCAGCCGGCGACGTGGAGCATGAAGTTCACACCCGCGAGCATCGCGTGCTGCAAGGTGTTGGCCGACTCGTACGCCGCCTGCGCGTCGGGGATCTTCGATGCGCAGAGCCCGCCGCCGGAACGAAACGGCACCCCGAGTCGGCGCGCGAGCGCGGCCACCACGTAGAGCACGAGCTGCGGCTCGGGGGTGCCGAAGGTGGGCGCCCCGGACTGCATCGACATCGAGCTCGAGAACG
Source organism: Ectothiorhodospiraceae bacterium (assembly GCA_024234875.1). GTDB lineage: Bacteria > Pseudomonadota > Gammaproteobacteria > HK1 > HK1 > JACKNM01. The sequence continues at coordinate 40,500 of JACKNM010000025.1, forward strand.
TGCCGAAGACGACCGGAGCGCCCGGGCGCACGAGCTGGGCGTAGGCCATTCCCGACAGCGCCTCGGCATAGAGCTGCGCCGAGGTGGCGGCGACGGTCACCGGCGACATCGCCCCCGCGATGCAGAACGGCGAGATCACGGTCGCCTGGTTGCTCGCGGCATAGACCTCCAGCGCACCGAGCATGGTCGCGTCCCAGACCAGCGGCGAGTTGGCGTTGATGAGGCTGGTGACGACGGTGTTGGCCTCGACGAAGTCGGCGCCGAACGCGATCCTGGCCATCTCGACGGTGTCCGCGGCGCGCTCCGGTGCGGTGACCGAGCCCATGAACGGCTTGTCGCTCAGCGTCAGGTGCGTGTGCACCATGTCGAGATGACGCTTGTTGACCGGCAGGTCGACCGGCTCGCACAGCGTGCCGCCGGCGTGGTGCAGCGCCGGCGACAGGTAGGTCAGGCGCGCGAAGTTCCGGAAGTCCTCGAGCGTGGCGTAGCGCCGCCCGCCCTCGATGTCGCGCACGAATGGCGAGCCATAGGCGGGAGCGAACACCGAATGCGGCCCCCCGATGCGCACGCTGCGCTCGGGGTTGCGCGCATGCTGGACGAACTCCGCCGGCGCGCTCGCGCGGACCAGTGAGCGGGCGAGCCCACGCGGGATGTGCACGCGCTCGCCGTCGACGTCGGCGCCGGCCTCGCGCCAGCGCGCGAGTGCCCCGGGGCTACCGCGAAACTCGATGCCGATCTCCTCGAGGATCGTCTCCGCGGTGTGCTCGATGGTGGAGAGGCCCTCGTCGTCCAGGACCGAGTAGGGCGGAATCCGGCGCGTGATGTAAGGGACCGTGGGATGCTGGTCGCGCGCTCGCGCCGCCCGCCGTGCCTCTCGCCCGCCCGCTCTCGCTCGTCGCTCGCTCATCGTCTGCCGCCCGCGTGATTCCGACGCGCGGCGAGTATCCGTGGCGGGGCGGTGGTCGGTCTGGCCGCGCCGCGACCTCGACGTGCTTGGCTGCGTCACCGTGGCCCGGTGGTGGGCGATGGTGGTCAGCGCCGTGGAGCGGGCTCCTTGCGGCAGATCGGCCCCACGCCGCGCTCCACCGCGCCGAGGGTGGGTGGGGCGATGCGGCGGGTCCCGCAGTAGTCCTCGGTCAGGTCGTCGAGGGGCTTGCCGATGCGTAGCGCGGCGGCCGAGACGGTGGGCGTGAAGTCGAGGTTGCGCGGGTCGCGGAACATCTGCTCGAACTCCGACTGGCTCAGGCTCCGGTTCGTCTCCTCGACGAGCTTGCCGCCGTTGCGGGATCTGACGCGGCGCGACACCAGGTTGTTGGCGACCACGGCATCGCTCTGCGCGAACCGCACCTCGATGTCGCCGGAGGCGTACAGGGTGTTGCCGAGGATGCGGCTGGCGCGCGCGCGGTTGAGGTAGATCCCGGCGTCGGAGCAGTTGGCGACGATGTTGTTGCGCACGGTGCCACCGGTGTGCTCGTAGGTGCAGTCGCCGTCGACGCAGTAGCGCTGCCCGGTGCCCCCGCCGCCGAGCGAGATCCCGACGCGGGCGCCGCCGCTGTGGCGGTCGGCGCAGACCACGAGATTGCGCTCGATCACCCCGTCACGCGAGTTCCCCTTGAGGAACACGCCGTAGGTGGTGTGCGTGCGGCGAAGCCTGCCGAAGTCGGCGATGTAGTTGTCGCGCACCACCCACCCGGCGCCGCCCACGACGTCGATCGGCGTCACCGGCTGCTCGGTGTCGCGCGGGCGCGTGTTGAACAGGGTATTGCCCTCGACGAGCACCCGGTCGGCGTGCGCCCGCTGCTCGCCCTCGATGCGCACGCTGGCCTTGATGTGGGCGTTGAAGTCGCGGAGCTCGCAGCCTCGGATCTGCGTGCCGTCGGCATCACCGTGGAGCTGGAACGCGTGCTCGCAGTCCTCGTCGCGCGCGCAGATGCCGACCAGCACCAGATCCTCGAAGTGCCAGTTCGTCCCCTGGACCAGGATTCCTTCCAGGGTGTCGATCTCGAGCACCGCCGCGCCTGGTCGAGCGCCGCGCACGACGATCGGCGCGTCGGCGCTGCCGTCGTTGCCGGCACGCAGCTTGTCGCTCACCCGGTAGCTGCCCGGCGCGACGACGAGGACGTCGCCAGGGCGGGCCGCGGCCATCGCGCTGGCGAGGCCCTCAGCGCTCGTGACGGCGACCTCCGCCGCCGACGCGAGGGCGCCGAGAGCGGTCAGCGCGACACCCGCCACGATCGCTCGATACCACGGGCGGTGCCGGCGAGGCGACGGTTGCGGGGTGTCGCTCGATCTCGTCGTCGCGGTGAGCATGGCGTACTCCCTTGCGATGCGCCGCAGCCATCCCGTGCGGCCTCGGGCAGTATACCCATGCGGCGGATGACCTCCCGGTGGCGCTCCTGACTAAGTGGTTGTCGCAGCCAGGTCGGGAAGCCGACCGCGGCCTGTCGCTAGACTTGCCCGGCCTTGGATGTCGGGTGAGGGAGGCGGTCGGATGAAGTCGCACGCGCGAGTGGTGGTGGTCGGTGGCGGAGTGGTCGGGGTGAGCACGCTCTACCACCTCACCAAGAAGGGCTGGTCCGACGTGGTCCTGGTGGAGAAGTCGGAGCTCACCCACGGCTCGACGTGGCACGCCGCGGGCCTCCTGCCGCTGTTCAACATGAGCTACAGCGTCGGCCAGATCCACAAGTACAGCGTGGATCTCTACAAGCGCCTGGAGGCGGAGACCGGTCAGGACGTGAGCTTCCACGTCACCGGCAATCTGCGGCTCGCCACCAACCGCGAGCGGATGGACGAGTACCTCAAGTACTGCGGCACCGCGAACACCATCGGCGTCCCGTTCGAGGTGATCACGCCGAAGGAGGTGAAGGCGTTGTGGCCGCTGTGCAATGTGCGCGGCCTGGTCGGTGCGCTCTACCATCCCCAGGACGGCCACATCGCGCCGGCCGATCTCACGCAGGCGCTCGCCATCGGCGCCCGCCGCGGTGGCGCCGAGATCTATCGTCAGACCGCGGTGCTCGGGATCGAGCGCACGCGCTCGGGCGAGTGGCTGGTCAGGACCTCGGGCGGTGACGTCACCTGCGAGCACGTCGTCACCGCGACCGGCTCCTGGGCCCGTCAGACCGCGGCCATGGTCGGGCTGGACCTGCCGGTCATCGCGGTCGAGCACCAGTACATCGTCACCGACGCCGTGCCCGAGCTCGAGGCGCGCCACCGCGCCGGCAAGCCGGAGATGGCGGTGCTACGCGAGAGCGACGCCAGCTACTACCTGCGCGAGGAGCGCCAGGGTTACATCCTCGGCCCCTACGAGAAGGGTGCGCCGGCGTGGGCGGTCGACGGGGTGCCGGCGGACTTCGGTCAGGAGCTTCTCGCCGGTGACCTCGAGCGTCTGATGCCGCACGTGGAGGCGGCGTCGAGGCGCGTGCCGTCCTTCGCCAACGCGCGGGTGAAGGACATCGTCAACGGCCCGATCCCGTACACCCCGGACGGTAGCCCGATCATCGGCCCGGCGCCGGGGTTGCGGAACTTCTGGTGGAACGAGGGGCACAGCTTCGGCATCACCGCCGCCGGCGGCTCGGGCTGGCAGCTCGCCGAGTGGATCGTCGAGGGCGAGCCCGGGATCGACATGAACGACGTGCACCCGTGCCGGTTCGGTGCCTACGCCAACAAGGCGTATACGCGACGCAAGAACGAGGAGGCCTACGAGCACGTCTTCGTGATCCATTACCCGGACGAGGAGCGCCCGGCCTGCCGGCCGGCGAAGACCAGCCCGATCCACGACAAGCTCGATCGTCATCGCGCGGTGTGGGGGCAGCGCTTCGGCTGGGAGCGACCGAACTGGTTCGCGCCGAAGGGCGTCGCGCGCCGAGACCACTGGAGCTTCCGACGTTCGCGCTACTTCGAGCACGTCGGCAACGAGCACCGCGCGTTGCGCGAGCGCGTCGGCCTCATCGACATCACGAGCTTCAGCAAGTTCGAGCTCTCGGGGCCGGGTGCGCAGACCATGCTCGACCGTCTGGTCGCCAACCGGCTGCCGGCGCGGGTCGGCCGCATCGCGCTGGCGCACGCGCTGACTCGCAAGGGCGGCGTGCGCTCGGAGTTCACCATCACCCGCGACGGGCCGGATCGGTTCTACCTGGTGAGCTCGGGCGCCGCGGAGGCCCACGACCGCGAACTGCTGGAGGCCAATCTCCCCACCGACGGCAGCGTCCGGCTGGACGTCGTCACCGGCCGGCACGGCGTGCTGGTGCTGGCGGGGCCGCGGGCCCGCGACGTGCTCGCGTCGCTGACCGACGCCGACCTCTCCAACGCCGCGTTCCCGTGGCTCACCGCGCGGCACATCACGGTGGGGCTCGCGCCGGTGCGGGCGATGCGGGTGAACTTCGTCGGTGACCTCGGTTGGGAGCTGCATCACCCGATCGAGTACCAGCACCATCTCTTCGACGCGCTGATGGAGGCCGGGCGGCCACATGGCCTCGCGCTGGTCGGGATGCGCGCCATGGACAGCCTGCGCATCGAGAAGAGCTACCGGATGTGGCGGCAGGACCTCACGCCGGACTACACCCCGCTCGAGTCCGGGATGGAGCGGTTCGTGCGGCTCGACAAGGGCGATTTCGTCGGGCGCGATGCATTGCTGCGCCAGCGAGACACCGGCGTCCCGAATCGCTTCGTGACCCTCGCCTGCGACGTCGACGACGCGGACGCCATCGGCAACGAGCCCTTGTGGCAGGGGGATCGGGCGGTGGGACGCGCGACCGCCGGCGCCTACGGCTTCACCGTCGGGCGCAGCCTGGCGCTCGGCTACGTGCGCCCGGAGGCGGCGGCGATCGGCACTCGGCTCGAGATCGAGATCCTCGGCGAGCGTTACCCGGCCGAGATCGTCCCCGAGTCGCCCTACGATCCGGACAACGCGAGCTTGCGCGCGTGAGGTGCCTCACCGGCATCGGTGCACGATGGGGGAGACGATGACCGACCGTCTGCGGCGTCGACTGTCGGCGGGTGGGGTGTTGCTCGCCGACGGAGCTACCGGCACCAACCTGTTCGCGATGGGACTCCAGTCGGGGGATCCGCCGGAGCCGTGGTGCCTCGCGCATCCCGAGCGCGTGCGCGCGCTCCACCGTGGCTTCGTCGACGCCGGCTCGGATCTCGTGCTGACCAACAGCTTCGGCGGGAACCGGCATCGGTTGAAGCTGCATCGGCTGGAAGGGCGCGTGGCCGAGCTGAACACGGCGGCGGCACGGCTGGCGCGCGAGGTGGCGGATTCGGTGTCGGCGCGCGAGGTGGTGGTGGCGGGCTCGATCGGTCCCACCGGAGAGCTGTTCGCGCCCCTCGGCCCGCTCGATCACGCTGCCGGCGTGGCGGCCTTCGCGGAGCAGGCCGAGGCGTTGGCGGCGGGTGGGGCGGACGTCATCTGGATCGAGACGATGTCGGCGCGCGAGGAGGTGGCCGCGGCGGTGGAGGGCGCGCGTGGCACCGGGCTGCCGGTGGTGTGCACGCTCAGCTTCGACACCAACGGCCGGACCATGATGGGGCTGACACCGGCAGACCTCGTGGCGCTTTGTCGCTCGCTCGACCCCCGACCCGTTGCCATCGGCACCAACTGCGGGTTGGGCGCGTCGGAGGTGGTGGCGGGGATCCTCGCGCTGCAGGCCGCGGCCGGCCCGGACGCGGTCCTCGTCGCCAAGGCGAACGCCGGCATCCCCCGCTTCCACGATGGCGCGGTGCGCTACGACGGCACGCCAGAGCTGATGGGGACCTACGCCCGGCTCGCGCGCGACGCCGGCGCGCGCATCATCGGTGGCTGTTGCGGGACGACCGCCGAGCACCTGCGCGCGATGCGGACCGCGCTCGACTCCACGGCGCCCGAGCCGCCACCGGACCTGGAGGCGGTGGTCGCCGCGCTCGGGCCGCTGTCGACGGGGGCTCTGGGCGGCCATCCACCGTCCGCCCCGCGCACCACCGGTCGGCGTCGGCGCGGGCGCGCCTGAGCCGGCCCGCGGGTCCTCGAAGGACCGCCCGCTGACCGCGCCTGGCGGCCCGGATCACCCCTTCGGGAACGCCACCACGCGCTCGGGCCGAATCCGGTAGCTCACCCGCATCTCGCCCTGGCGGCGGTGCGGATAGCGGTCCACGCCGAGGTAATGGCTCGCAAGTTGGTCGATCTCGGTCTCGGCGCCCTCGGTGGTGATGGTCTCGACGCGGCCTCGAATCTCGAGGTAGCGGTAGGGGTTGTCGGGGTCCGAGATGCACAGCGTCACCGTCGGATTCCGCCTCAGCGCACGGTCCTTGAGTCGACCGACCGCGGAGTTGACCACCAGAAGCCCGCCGCGGTGGGTGAACCACACCGGATTACAGAGGATGCTGCCGTCCTTCAGGTGACAGGCCATGTGGGCGAACGCCGGCTTGTCCAGCAAGTCCGCGTGGGAGTCGGGGATGGTGGCGTCCATTCGAGCGCTCCTGCTGCCGGGCCGACACGGCCGGGTCGGCGGATTCTAGCCCGGAACGCCGCCGCGCTCCGGACATCGGCGTCGTGCTGGACACCTCGGCGCCGGCGCGCCTACCCTTCGACCGGTCGCGCCGAGGGGCGGCGCCGGACGAGGAGCGAGCATGGCAACGCCTGAGAAGAACGTGGCGGCGAGCGCCGAGGAGCTGCCCTGGCAGTGGCAGGAGCAGCGCTGGCGCACCATCGTGAACAAGGTCCGCGCCGGGCGATCGCTCAAGCCGGCGGCGTGGAAGGGTGGTGCGCGCTGCGCCGTCGCCCTGTCGTTCGACTCCGACCACGAGTCGAGCACCCTGCGCTGGGGTGACAACAGCCCCGGCAAGCTGTCCCAGGGCGAGTACGGCTCGCGGGTGGCGGTACCGCGGATCCGGCGCCTGCTGGAGCGCTACGACATCCGCGCGAGCTTCTTCGTCCCGGCGGTGGTCGCAAAGCTGCACCCCGAGGAGCAGCGTGGACTGGTGGCGGCGGGTCACGAGGTCGGCATCCACGGCTGGATCCACGAGCTGAACAGCAAGCTGCCGCCCGCCGACGAGCGCGAGCTGCAGATGCGCTCGGCCGACGAGCTGGAGCGCATCACCGGCGTGCGCCCGGTCGGTATTCGCACGCCGTCCTGGGACTTCAGCCAGAACACGCTCGCCATCAGCCGGGAGATGGGGCTGCTGTACGACTCGTCGATGATGGCCGACGACGAGCCCTACGAGCTGCTCGAGGACGGCGAGCCGACCGGGATGGTCGAGCTGCCGGTCGAGTGGATCAAGGACGACGCGGTCTACTTCAACATGGACCGATTCTCGGCGCTGCGGCCGTACACCGCCCCGTCCTCGGTGCTGGAGGTGTTTCGGCGCGAGTTCGACGGCGCATATCAGGAAGGCGGCATGTTCTTGCTGACCATGCACCCGCACATCATCGGCCACCGCTCGCGCATCGCGATCCTGGAAGAGCTGATCGCACACATGCGCTCGCAGCCTGGCGTGTGGTTCGCGACCCACGCCGAGGTCGCCGGATTCTGCAAGGAGCAGGCGGGTCTGTAGGGGCGGCCCCCCGTGGCCGCCGGCGGCGGTGGTGCGATGCCGCCGGCGCGTCGGGCGGGGACGGGGCCCCGCCCCTACGGGGTGGCGTGACGTTCGGTGCGCGTCGGCCTATTGCCCGTCGCTCCCGACCGACCTCGGCAACGTCCACACGTTGCTCGGCGCCGAGTACTCGAGGCCCTCCTCGGCGCGGGCGCCGGTGAGAGCGCGCGAGAAGAACCCCTCGACCGCCGGGTTGGTGAGGGCGCGGTCCTCGAAGTAGGCGTGTGAGTCGTCGACCGCCTCGGCGCCGGTGAAGTCGACGTAGACCGCGTTGCCGGCGTCGAGGCCGGCGAGGTGGGCGCCGAGGCGCGGGAGCTGCTCCTCACCCGCCTTCAGCATCGACGCCGACAACGCGTAGTCGCGCATGTTGATGGTCACGTAGACACGACCGCGGCAGTCGATGCGCTCCAGCCAGCTCGCATGCCCGGCGTTGTTGGTGTCGGCGGCACAGAGCAGCACGTTCCCGAAGACGCGTCGCGTGCCCTCGCTCGAGCGTGGAGCGAGCATGTGCTTCAGCACGTAGTTCCCCATGCTGTGGGCCATCAGGTTCATCTCCGCCGGGCAGTGGCGGGCCATCAGGCGCGCGAACAGGGCAGTGCGTTGCTCGGTGTCGCGCGGATGCCGCGCGCTCGCCTCGGCGAGCAGTCGCTCCCTGGCGCCGGCGTTGAACAGGGTCAGGTAGGCACCGATCTTGGCGACCGTGCGCTCCAGTGCACCGGCCGAGGCGCGCGCATCGCGCTTGTCGCTCTTGTAGTCGAGGACGCCGACGCGGCGGTCGCTTCCGCCACCGTTGGCCGGCCAGCAGAACGGCACCACCTGAACCTTGAAATTCCGCTCGAGGTTCGCGGCACGCTCCAGGACCGCCTCGACGTCGTTGTTGAAGCCGTGCACGAAGAGGACGATGGGGCGATTGCTCGCGCGCGCGGTGCGGACCAGGTCGGCGGCGGCGCGCAGGCTCGCGAAGTACGGCTGCTGACGGTCCAGTCCGAGCTCGAACTCGGCATCGATCGCCGCGACCTCCGCCGTCTCCAGGCGGTCGTCGAGGAGCTCCACGCGCCAGCTTCGATTGCGGACGCGGCCGGTGCGCTCGATGCGCAACAGGCGCAGCTCGTTCGGACCTTCCTGGCTCGGGACGTCGCCGAGCATGTCGAGACCGCTGGCTCCGGCGACGACGTTGCGATTGGTGACCACGTACATCGACTGGACCTCCCGTCGGTGGGATGCGGCCACGAATGGTTGCCGGGGCCGCGGCTCACACGCCGGCACGTGTCGGACGGCCCGGGGACGGGCACCCGCGGGGGCCCTTCCCCGGGCGGGCGCTCAGTAGGTCGGGATGCCGAGGGTCAGGCCGCCATCGGCGAGGAGCACGCTGCCGGTGCAGTAGCTCGACGCCGGTCCGAGCATCAGCAGCACCGGGCCGACGAGCTCGTCCATGCGGCCCTCGCGCGCGAGCGGGATCCGAGCGAGCTTGGCCACGTGCTCCGCCGCACCGTCGCCGCTCGCGTGGGCCATCACTCGTGGCGTGGCGATGACGCCGGGCGCGACCGCGTTGACGCGGATGCCGTGCGGCGCGAGCTCGAGCGCGAGCACCCGGGTGAGCTGCTGCAGGCCGGCCTTCGACGCGCCGTAGTGTGCCACGCCCGGGCGGCAGAGCGTCGCCGCGGTCGAGGTGATGTTGACCACCCGGCCGGGGATCCCGGCCGCGACCATGCGTCGCGCCACCGCCTGGGTGAGCAGGAATGGTGCGCGCAGGTTGAGGCCGAGCACCGCGTCCCATTCCGCCGCGGACATCTCCAGGAACGGCGTCACCGGGTAGATGCCGGCGCAGTTGACGAGGCCCTCGAGCCCCTCGTGGGCGGCCCATGCCTGCTCGGCCACGGCGTCGACGGACGCCGCGTCGGTGAGGTCGCCGACCACGCCCATCGCGCCGAGATCGCTCGCGATCGCACCCAACGCGTCCCAGTCGCGGTCGTGCAGCACGACGCGAGCACCGGCGCCGACCAGCGCGCGCGCGATCTCCGAGCCGATGCCACCGCCGGCGCCGGTCACCAGGATGCGTTCACCACCGAGATCGCTCATGACGTCGCCTCCGCCTTCCAGCAGGCCACCGAGCGCGTGGGGTCGGTTGCCTGCAATGTTGGTTCCTGTCCGGCACACCCCGCGTCCGCAATCGGGCAACGGGTGCGAAATCGGCACCCGGAGGGCAGGTTGCCGGGGTTGGGTGGCTCGCCCTCCAGCCAGAAATCATCGGTGATTCGCTTGCCGCCGATGTCCGGAATCGCGGCCAGCAGCGAGCGCGTGTAGGGGTGTGCGGGCCGCGCGAACACGGTCTCGGTGTCGCCCATCTCGACGATGCGCCCGAGATACATCACCGCCACCCGGTGGCAGATCATCCGCACCACCGAAAGGTCGTGCGAGATGAAGAGGTAGGTCAGGTCGAACTGCTTCTGCAGCTCGAGGAACAGATTGAGAATGGTCGCCTGCACCGAGACGTCCAATCCGGACGTCGGCTCGTCCAGGACCACCAGGCTCGGCTGTAGGGTGAGGATACGCGCGAGACCGACGCGTCGCTGCTGACCTCCGCTCACCTCGTGGGGGTAGAGATCGAGGTGCGACTCGGGCAGCCCGACGGCGTGGAGGATCTGTCGCACCCGCGCGTCGCGGGCCGCGTGGTCGAGGTCGGTGTGAATCACCAGCGGCTCGTGCAGCGAGCGTCCGATCTTCCAGCGCGGGTCGAGCGAGGCACCCGGGTCCTGGTAGGTGTACTGCAGATGACGACGCAGGCTTCGGCTCTCGTAGGGCGAGATGTTCGCGATCTCGTTGCCCTCGAAGACGATGCTGCCGGCACTGGGGCGGTGAATCCCCATCAATGTCTTGCCGAGGGTCGACTTCCCGCACCCGCTCTCGCCGACGACGCCGAGGATCTCGCCGCGGCGTACCGAGAACGAGACGCCGTCGAGCGCGCGCAGCCAGCCGACGCGGCGCTTCCAGACGTTGCGGATCGCGAAGTGCTTGGCGAGGTCGGCGACCTCGAGCAGCGCGGGATTGCTCGCGGCGCCCATCACGATGCGCCCGGGCGGGTCGGGTGGAAGCAACGCACGCCGTGCGCGTGGCCGAGCGTCTCGGTGGAGGGGCGCTCACGCGCGCAGCGCTCGGTGGCGCGATCGCATCGAGGATGGAACCGGCATCCGGGTGGCGGCTTGACCAGCGCCGGGATCTCACCGGGAATTCCGCGCAGCCCGCGGTCTCGACTCGGCAGGCTGTCGAGCAGCTTGCGGGTGTAGGGGTGCGCCGGATGATTGAAGAACGCCTCGCTCGTCGCCGACTCCATCTCCTGCCCGGCGTACATCACGGTGACGCGATCGCAGATCTCGTAGGCGGTGCCCAGATCGTGGGTGGTGAACAGCACCGCCACCCCGTGGTCCTCGGCCAGCCGGCGAAGCAGCTTCAGAATCTGCGCCTGGATGGTGACGTCGAGCGCGGTGGTCGGCTCGTCGGCGATGATGAGCTTGGGCTCCGGGAGCAGGGCCATCGCGATCATGATGCGCTGGCGCTGGCCGCCCGACAGCTCGTGCGGGTACTTCGCCAATGCCTGCTCGGGCTGCGGGATCTGCACCGTGCGCAGCAGCTCGACCACCCGTGCATGGTCGGCTCGCTGCCGCTCGCGGCGCCCCATCGGTGGGCGGTCGCCGCGCAGCGCCGGGGACTTCCACCGCATGAGATCCCGGATCTGCGCACCGACGGTGAACACCGGATTGAACGAGCCGAACGGGTCCTGTGGCACGAAGGTGATCTCGCGGCCGCGGACCTCGCGCGCCAGGGTGTCGGGCTCCTTGTCGAGCAGGCTCTCGCCCTGGAAGTGAATCGAGCCCCCACCGACGCGAGCGCTGTTCGTGGGCAGCACCCCGAGGATGGCGCGCGCGAGCGTCGTCTTGCCACAGCCGCTCTCGCCGACGAGCCCGACGATCTCTCCCTCGCCGATGCGCAGATCGACCCGGTCGAGGACGCGCGCGACACCACCGTCGGTGGCGAAGCTGACCTCGAGGTCTCGGACCTCGAGCAGTGCCCGCGTGCCGCGGCGCGGCGTCGTGGTCGTCGTCACCGATGGGCCGTGCTCAGTCGTCATGGCGCCGACTGCGTCGGATACGTGGGTCGAGGATGTCGCGCAGCCCGTCCCCGAACAGGTTGAATCCCATCACCACCAGGAAGATCGCAAGCCCTGGGGCCGTCGCGTACCACCAGGCCTCGGGCAGGAACTCTCGCGATTCGGAGATCATCCGCCCCCATTCAGGAGACGGCGCCGGCGGTCCGAGGCCGAGGAATCCGAGCGCGGCAGCGGTGAGAATGGTGCCCCCCATACCGATGGTGGTGCGCACGATCAGAGAGGAGGCGATGTTGGGCAGTACGTGCAAGGTCATCACCCGCAGCGGTGACGCGCCGAGGGCGATGCACGCCTCGATGAACACCTCGTTCTTGAGCGAGCGCGTCTCGGCATAGACCAGCCGGGCCCAGAACGGCCAGTAGGTCGCCGACAGCGCGAGGATCACGTTCTCGATCGAAGGTCCCAACGTCTGTGCGATGGCGATCGCGAGAACGATCTGGGGCACCGAGAGGAAGACGTCGGAGACCCGCATCAGTGCGTCGCTGAACCAGCCGTGGTACCAGCCGGCGACGAGACCGATGGGGACGCCGATCAGAACCGACGCTCCGATGGCGATGACCGCGATGGTGATGGTGATGCGCGCGCCGTACAGAATGCGGCTGTAGATGTCGCTGCCCATGCGGTCGGTGCCGAAGAAGTTCTCCGCGCTGGGACCCTGGAGTCTGATCTGGGGGTGGAACTCGCTCACGTCCTCGGGGTGCGTCGCCATCCATGGCGCCAGCACGGCGACCAGGACGAGGGCGACGATGATCACCGCGCCGAGCAAGGCGACCCGGTCCTCGACCAGCTTGCGGAGCAGGAAGCGCAGGGTGTCCATCGCCTACCGCGACTCCCGTGGGTCGATGAAGCCGTGGATGATGTCGACGAGCAGGTTGATCACGATGAACAGCGCTCCGGAGGCGAGCGTGAAGCCCATGATGGCGTTGTAGTCGGACTGCAGGATCGACTGCACCGCGTAGAGTCCGAGCCCCGGCCAGTCGAAGACCGCCTCGACCACCACCGCGCCGGCGATGAGGATGCCGAAGATGAGGCCGATCTGGGTGACGGTACCGATGAGGGCGTTGCGCAGCACGTATTTCCACACGATCGCGCGGCGCGGAAAGCCCATCGCTTGCTCGTACAGCACGTAGTTGCTGTTGATCGCGTCGAGCACGCCGGCGCGCGTGAAGCGAACGATGGTGGCCATCGCCGGGAAGGTCAGGGTCAGTGCCGGTAAGACGATGTGGGCGAGGGCGTCGCCCAGCGACTCCAGATCCCAGGCGATGAGGGAGTCGACGATCATGAACCCGGTGACCGTGTCCGGACCGAAGCCGTCGATTCGCCCCTGCAGCGGCGTCCAGCCGAGCCGCATCGCGAACAGGAGTTGGAGCAGGATGGCCAGCCAGAAGCTCGCGATGGCGAGCCCGGAGACCGTGAACACGCGCAGCACGTGATCGAGCACCGAGTTCCGATGCACCGCCGAGAGCACCCCGAGGGGAATGCCGGTCAGGGTCGAGAGCAGCACCGCGAACAGGGTCAGCTCCAGCGTCGCGGGCAGACGGCTCGCGATGTCCTCGGCAATCGGACGCAGGGTGTAGAGGCTGACACCCAGATCCCCCTGCGCCACGCCGAGCACGTAGCGATAGAGCTGCACGTGCATCGGCTGGTCGAGCCCGAGCTGCTTGCGCAGTGCCTCCACCTGCTCGGTGGTGGCGTTGTCGCCAGCGACGAAGGCCACCGGATCAGCCGGAATCACGTGGCTGATGGTGAAGGTGATCACCAGGAGCCCGAGCAGGGTCGGGAAGAACCAGAACGTCCGGTTCAGCACCAGGACCAGCAGCTTCATCGGTGCTCGACTCTCCTCGTCGCCGTCTCCCCCGGTCGGGGGCCGTCCTACCCGGGCGGGGACGGTGCTCCGGCCCTGCGGGGGCGCTGTGCCGCGTCCCACGCGGGCGGGGACGGCGCCCCGCCCCTACAGGGGCACTGTGCCCTGTCCTACACGGGCGGGGACGGCGCCCCGCCCGTACGGGGGCGTGGTGTCGCGCCCTGCACGGGCGGGGGTGGGACCCCGGTCCTAAGGAAGGTCTGCAAAACCGCAGACCTTCCTGCGGTGCAGGGATGCACCGCCATTTTCGATCGCGTAAGCGATTGAAAATGTGAGGCAGATGCAAACCGCGCTTTGCGTCTGCCGTCTCTGCGCAACTCCACGATGGAGTTGTGCAGAGTTTCCCTAACCCTCGAAGTGGATCCAGCGCATCTCCTGCCCGTTGCCGATCGGGCAGAAGCGCACGCCGCGAACCTTCTTGTTGAACGGACCGAACCACTTGGTGTTGTAGATGAAGATGCCGCCGGCGTCCTCGGTGACGATGCGCGCCGCCTCCTCGTAGTTGCGCTGGCGGACGGCCTTGTCGGTCGACACCTGCGCCTCGTGGAGCAGCGTGTCCACGCGCGGGTTGCGGTACCAGCTGTTGTTGCGAGCGCCGATGTTGTCGCCGTCGTACATCTCGCCGACCCAGTTGTTCGGGTCCGCGTAGTAGGTGCTCTTCCACAGGAAGAGGAGGTCGTACATCTGCTGCTCGTCGCGCATCTTGCCGGAGGCGACCGGCCACGGCTCGGCGACGATCTTGGTCTTGATGCCGAGCTTGTTCAGACCGTTCTGCAACAGCGCCGCCGCCTGCTCGGTCTGGCCGTATCCCGCCAGCGCGCCGATGGTGATCTCGCGCAGTGGCTCCTTGACCATGGCCAGGTGCGCCTTGGCCTTGTCGAGGTCGTAGGTGTAGCCCTGGAGATCGCTCGGCGCACCCCAGATGTTGTTCGGCACCGGGCCCGGGTTGCGCGCCACCGAGCCGCTCAGGATGTTGTCGATGAACCCGTTGTAATCGAAGGCGTAGGACAGCGCCTTGCGGAAGTTGACGTCGTTCATCGGCGCGCGGCCGTTGTGGATGATGGAGTAGAAGATGCGCATCGACTCCTGGTCGTAGACGGTGATGTTCTCGGCCTTGCGCAACCGGATCACCTGATCCTGTGGGAGATAGCCGTCGGTGCCGTGGAAGTCGCCCTTCATCAGGCCGAGCACGCGGCTGTTGACCTCGATGACGGTGCGGAACTCGATCTCGTCGAGGTACTTGTCACCCCAGCCGAGGAAGTGGTCGGCAAAGCGCTCGGCCTGGAAGCCGACCGCCGGGTCGAAGCGCTTCAGGCGGTACGACCCGGAGCCGGCGTCGTTCTTCGACAGCCACGCCGAGCCCCAGTCGCCGTCCTTCTCGTTCTTCTTCACCAGCTCCGCGTTGACGACGTGGATCTCGGGCACCGTGGCGAGGAAGATGGCCGATGCCTTGGAGAGGTTGAACTCCACCGTCCGGGGGTCGAGGGCCCTGGTCGAGCCCGGCTCGATGACGCCGATGTAGAGCGCGGCCGCGCCCTTCTTCAGCGCGAGGATGCGCTCGATGCTGTAGACGACGTCGGACGCCTCGACCGGGCTCCCGTCGTGGAACTTGGCGCCCTCGCGGAGCTTGAACGTGTACTTGAGCCCGTCGTCGGAGACGGTATGGCTCTCGGCGAGCCAGCTCTCGAGCTGGGGCGGGTTGTCCTGCCAGCGCAGCAGCCCGTCGTAGAGATTGATGCGGTAGGCGACCCGACCGACGTCGAACACGGCGTGTGGGTCCATGGTGTCGTAGGGGCTCGAGTTGGCGAACACGAACTTGTCCTTCGCCTGCGCCTCCCCGGCGGGCAGGCCGCCGAGCGCGGCGACCAGGGCAAGGCCCCCGAGGGCAGTGCCGAGCGCGCGGGCGAGCACGCCGCGGCGAGGGTTCTTGGGACGTCTCTCGTTCATGACTGCTCCTCCTGGGTCGTTCGACTTCTCACGCGCGGCCACCACCGTCGTCGGATGGGTGGCGCCTGCACCCGGGCGCAGGCGTCCCGGGTGAGCGCTCACCGCGGGCCAATACTGGTGGACTCACCGCCCGCAGACAATCGCCAGAGGCGCCCACCGATGGTCGTCGCCGCTGACGGCCGGGCCGGATTGTTGACGTCGCGTCGGGGCTCGGTCAAATTCCCGCCGCGAGCTTGCTCGCCCCGCCGACTGTCCGCAGACGCCGGACGGGTGCCGACGGCGGCGGCCGACGACGGAGATCGCATGACCGACCAGTCCCCGCCGAGTCCCGAGGTCGCTCCCCCATACCGCCTCGGGGTCGACATCGGCGGCACCTTCACCGATTTCTGCCTCCTCGACGTGCGCAGCGGCGAGCTCCGCAGCCTCAAGGTGCTCTCCACGCCGCAGCGCCCGGGCGAGGAGATCGCGACCGGCCTGCGCGCGCTCGAGGCCCGGCACGGGGTGGCGCCGTCGGAGATCGCGTACTTCGTGCACGGCACCACCGTCGGCGTGAATACGGTGCTGCAGCGCAAGGGGGCGCGGCTGTGGCTCCTCACCACCGAGGCATTCGAGGACGTGCTGGAGGTCGCGCGCCTGAAGATGCCCGATCCATACGACCTCTTCTCCCGCCGCCCGGCGCCGCTGGTGCCCCGCGAGCGGGTCGCCGGCGTGCGCGAGCGGATCGCCGCCGACGGTACGGTCGAGGTTCCCATCGACGAGGCGAGCGTGCTGGCGGCGCTCGGCCGGGCCCGCGACGACGGCGCCGACGGGGTGGTGGTGTCTTTCCTGCACGCGTATCGCAATCCCGTGCACGAGCAGGCGGTTCGTGCGCTCGCCGAGCGGGTGGCGCCGGAGCTCGACGTGGTCTGCTCGAGCGAGGTCTGGCCGGTCATCCGCGAGTACGAGCGGACCGTCACCGCGACCATCGCCGCCTACGTCCGTACCCGGGTGGCCGACTATCTCGGCTCCCTCGAGCGCTCACTGGTCGAGGCCGGGGTCTCGGCCGCGCCGATGATCACCAAGTCGAACGGCGGGATCATGACCGTCGGGCAGGGCAAGCGCGAGTGCGCGCAGATGCTGCTGTCGGGAACCGCGTCCGGGGTGATGGGGGCGAGCTGGGTCGCGCGGCAGACCGGGGCCGAGGCGGTGATGAGCCTCGACGTCGGCGGCACCAGCGCAGACGTCGCGTTGGTTGTCGACGGCGAGCCCCGCCACGGCGTCGGGGAGCTGATCGGCGACTTCCCGCTGTACCTGCCGACGGTGTCGGTGTCGTCGATCGGCGAGGGCGGCGGGTCGATCGCGTGGGTGGACAGTCACGGGGTGCTGAACGTCGGCCCCGAGAGCGCCGGCTCCTCCCCCGGCCCCGCCTGCTACGGGCTGGGTGGCGAGCGTCCGACCATCACCGACGCGTTCGTGGTGTGCGGTTTCCTCGGCGACTCGCTCGGCTACGGTGCGGTGACGCTGGACCCGGAGCGCGCGTTCCGCGCCGTGGAGAGCGTCGCTCGGGCGCTCGGCAAGGGCGTGCGCGAGACGGCGGAGGCGATCATCCGCGTCGCGGTGTCGGGGATGTACCTCGAGGTCAGCAAGCTGCTCTCGCGCGCCGGGCTCGACCCGCGAGCGATGGAGCTGCAGGCGTTCGGCGGGGCGGGCCCGATGATCGCCGGATTTCTCGCTCGCGAGCTCGCGATGGCGCGGGTGGTGGTTCCGCGCACCCCCGGCGTGCTGAGCGCATTCGGCGGGTTGGTGGCGGATCTGAAGAACGACTTCGTGCGCACGGTGTACCGCGATCTGGAGGCCGACGCGGTCGGCGAGCTGCGCGCGGTGGTCGACGAGCTGGCGGCGCGTGGGGTGGCGTGGCTGCGCGAGGAGGCCGGGTTCGCCGGCGAGCCGGTGCTCGAGTGCTCGGCCGACATGCGTTACCGCGGTCAGTCGTTCGAGATCGAGACCCCACTGGAGCTCGCGTGGCTGCGAGACGGTGATCTCGGGCGCATCGCGGCGGCCTTCCACGACGAGCATCGCCGGCTCTACGAGCACGCCGATCCGCAGGCGGCGGTGCAGGTCGTCAACCTGCGTCTGGTCGCGCGGGGGGTGACGCCGAAGCCGCCGCTCGAGCACGCGCCGCCCGGCGATCGCCCGCCGCGGCCGCACGCTGCGCGCACCGTCTGGCTCGATGGCACCGAGCAGCGCGCGCTCGTCCATCACCGCGCCGCGCTCGGCGCCGGCAGCGCGATCGAGGGGCCCGCGGTGGTGGAGCAGGAGGATTGCACCACGGTGGTTCTCGGTGGTCACCGCGCGGTCGTCGACACCTTCGGAAACCTGGTGATCAGCCGGATCGCGCCACCGGTCGCGGCGGGGGAGTAGGTCGATGCCCATCGACAAGGTGACGTTGGCGATCCTCGGCAACCATGCCCGTGCCGCCGCCGAGAGCATGGCCTACACGCTGTACCGCACGGCGCACTCGACCTTCGTCAAGGAGACCGAGGACTTCACCACCGGCCTGACCACGCCGGCTGGCGCCACCTTCGCCACCCCGACCGAGCTCGGCGCCACCTGGTTCGTATGCCTCGACTACGGCAACGCCATTCGCGCGATCGACGGCTACGAGGAAGGCGACATCTGCCTCACCAACGACCCGTACAGTGGCTACGTCTGCACCCACCCACCGGACCTGCATCTCTGGCAGCCGATCTTCCACCGTGGCGAGGTGGTGAGCTTCGCGGTCGGCCACATCCACAACACCGACGTCGGCGGGGCGGTGCCGGCGAGCCTCTCGCGCACCCTCACCGAGGTGCATCAGGAGGGCTTGCGCATCCCGCCGATGAAGCTCGCGCGGCGCGGCGAGCTCGACCGCTCGCTGCTCGACGTGATGTGGACGAACGTGCGCATGCCGGAGCAGAACTGGGGCGATCTCAAGGCCCAGATCGCCGCGATGCGCACCGGCGAGCGCAAGGTCCACGAGATGATCGCGCGCTTCGGTGTCGACACCTTTCGCAGCGGCGTCGAGGATCTGCTCGACTACGCCGAGGCGCAGGCCCGTCGGGTGGTGCGCTCGTTGCCCGACGGCGAGTACTTCTTCAGCGACTACATCGACGAGGATGCCCCTGGCGGTCACCCGTGCCGGATCGCGCTCCGGCTCGAGATCCGCGACGACGAGGTGGTGCTCGACTTCAGCGGCAGCGACCCGCAGCTCGAGTCGTCGATCAACATGCCGACCGGCGGTGATCCCCGCCACGTGCTGCTGATGGTCGGGCTGGTGTACGTCCTGTACTCGCTCGACCGGACACTGCCACTCAACGCCGGCATCGCGCGGGTGGCGCGGTGCATCCTGCCCGAGGGCTCGGTGGTGAACGCGAGCTTCCCGGCCGCGGTCGGCATGCGCAGCCTCACCTGCGTGCGATTGCAGGGCGTGATCATGGGGGCGTTCTCGCAGGCCGCGCCGGATCGTCTGCCGGCCGGGCCGGCGAGCGGCGGGCCGATCATGAACGTGAACACCGTCGACAACCGCACCGGGCGTCGGGTGGTCGCCTCGATCGACCCGATCACCGGCGGCGCCGGGGGCAATCCGCGCGAGGACGGGACCGACGGCTCGGGCGCCAACTCGTCCTTCCTCAAGAACACCCCGGTCGAGATCAACGAGGCGGAGGTGCCGATTCGGATCCTCCGCTACGGGCTCGCCCGCGACTCCGCCGGGGCCGGATTCCATCGCGGAGGGCTCGCCACC
This sequence comes from Ectothiorhodospiraceae bacterium, assembly GCA_024234875.1. Classification (GTDB taxonomy): domain Bacteria; phylum Pseudomonadota; class Gammaproteobacteria; order HK1; family HK1; genus JACKNM01. The sequence goes on from JACKNM010000025.1 coordinate 59,799, forward strand.
GAGCTCACCTTCGAGGCGCAGGCACCGGGCACTCGTGTCACCGCGCGCAACCGCGACCGCACCCGCTTCACGTCGTGGGGTATCCAGGGTGGGCGCCCGGGCGCGCCGTCGCGGTTCGTGCTCAATCCGGGCACCGCGCGCGAGCAGGATTTGGCGAACACCGACATCCTCACCATCGGCCCGGGGGACGTGGTCCACATCCGCTGCGGGGGCGCCGGCGGCTGGGGCTCGCCGCTCCGGCGCCCGGCCGAGGCGGTGGCGCTCGACGTCGCCCGCGGCTTCGTGTCGCCGGAGCGAGCGCTCGCCGACTACGGCGTGGTGGTCCGCGACGGGGTGCTCGACGCCGACGCCAGCGCGCGCGAGCGTGAACGCCTTCGGGCCGAGGAGGCAGCGGCGGACGGCGACTTCTACGCCTTCGGCGCCTCGCGCATCGCCTACGAGCGCACCTGGAATCGCGCCTGCTACGCGGCGCTCACCGAGGTGCTGGCGAGCGTTCCGGTGCACTGGCGATTCTTCGTCAAGCACCGCGTGTTCGAGCGGGTGGAGGCGCATCCCCCCGATGCCCGACCCGGTGACGGCTCCGAGGTGCGCGCAGCCTTCGATGCGGTGGTCGCGAGCTACGTGCAGCTTCGCACCGTGCTCGCCGCCGGTGCGGCGCGGCGTTGAGCCGGCGCGGCGAGGAGAGTCGAGGATGAACATCCACTTCCCCGGGCGCGAGGTGCTGGTCACCGGCGCGGCGCGCGGCATCGGCCGCGGTATCGTGCACGCCTTCGCCGCCCGCGGTGCGACCGTGCATGCCTGCGACCTGCTGGTCGATGCTCTCGACGAGGTGGCGACCAGCGCGGCGTGCGCCGAGGGCGGCTCGGTGCGATGCCACGCAGTGGACGTGGGCGATGCCGAGGCGGTGACCGCGCTGGTGGCGCAGCTCGAGGCCGGCGCCCGAGCCGGTGCGCTGGACGTGGTGGTGCACTGCGCGGGCGGTGTCCGCGGCCAACACGCGCAGCCGATCGAGTCGGTCTCGCCGCAGGCGTGGCGCGAGATCCAGGACGCCAATCTCACCGGCCTGTTCAACCTCGCCAGAGCCGTCGTGCCGGCGATGAAGCGAGCCGGCAGCGGGCGCATCGTCGCCATCTCGAGCCGCGCCGGGCTCGGCGTGAGCCTCACCGGGATCCAGAGCTACGGCGCCGCCAAGGCGGGACAGATCGGGCTCGTGCGCCAGCTCGCGCACGAGCTCGGGCAGTTCGGGATCACCGTCAACTCGGTGGCACCGGGCTTCATGCGCACCAGTCCCGACTACGAGCGGCAGTGGGCGTCGTACGGCGAGGCCGGGCAGCGGGCGATGGTCGAGCGGGTCGCGATGCGGCGCCTCGGACAGCCGGAGGACATCGCGCACGCGGTGCTCTTCCTCGCCTCGGACTACGCGCAGTGGATCACCGGGCAGACGTTGGCAGTGACCGGCGGGCCATGAGTCGAGGCGCGTCGGCAAGAGGAGGAGCACGGTGAGCGGGTTCGCACTCGCGCTGGACGTCGGCGGAACGTTCACCGACGTGATCCTGATCCGGCGCGACGGGGGAGCGCTGTGGACGGCGAAGGCGTCGTCGACACCGTCCGATCCGGCCGAGGGCTTCTTCGACGGCATCGAGAAGGTGCTGGCGCGCTCGGCCGTCGACCCCGGTGAGGTGGCGACCCTGCTGCACGGCTCGACCGTCGCCACCAACGCGATCCTGGAGGGCAAGGGCGCACTCACCGGCATGCTGGTGACCGATGGCTTCAAGTACGTGCTCGAGGTCGGTCGCGCCGAGGTGCCGCGCAAGGAGAACCTGTTCGCCTGGGTGAAGCCGGCGCGGCCGGTGCCGCCGCGGCGAATCCTGGAGGCGCCGGAGCGCGTGCTGGTCGACGGCACCGTCGCGCGCCCGCTCGACGAGGCGGCCTGCGAGGCCGCGGCGCGCACCTTCGCAGCGCTCGGGGTGCGCGCGGTGGCGGTGGTGTTCCTCCATGCCTACGCGAATCCGGCGCACGAGCGTCGCGCCGGCGAGATCCTCGCCGCCGCGCTACCCGGGGTCGAGATCGCGCTCTCCAGCGACGTGCTGCCGGTGTTCCGCGAGTACGAGCGCGCGGTGGCGACGGTGTTGAACGCGTCGGTGCAGCCGGTGGTGGCCCGCTACGTGCGCCGGCTGGTCGATGGCGCGGCCGCGCGCGGCATCCACGCGCCGCTGCACGTGATGAAGTCGAACGGTGGCGTGTTCACCCCCGAGCAGGCGGCCAGGCAGTCGGTGCAGATGGCGCTCTCGGGCCCGGCCGCCGGCGCCCAGGGCGCGGCCTACCTCGCGGGGCTGGCCGGGGTGCGAGACCTGGTCACCATCGACATGGGCGGGACCAGCGCGGACGTCTGTCTCGTTCGCGACGGCGCGCCGAGCATCACCCTCGACGGGGTCATCGGTCCCTATCCGCTCTCGCTGCCCATCGTCGACATCCACACCATCGGCGCCGGCGGCGGCAGCATCGCGACGGTCAGTGACCTCGGCGGGCTGGCGGTCGGACCCCGCAGCGCGGGCGCCGATCCCGGTCCGGCCTGCTACGGCAAGGGCGGCGAGGAGCCGACGGTCACCGACGCGAATCTCGTGCTCGGTCGGATCCCGCCGCACCTGCTCGACGGCGAGATCCCACTCGACGTCGAGGCCGCGCACCGCGCGATCGAGACTCGCGTCGCCGCGCCACTCGGGCTCGACGTGGTCGAGGCGGCGCGCGGTATCGTCGCCATCGTCGACAACAACATGGTCGGGGCGCTGAAGGTGGTCTCGGTCGAGCGTGGCTACGACCCGCGCGCCTTCGCGCTCTGCGCTTTCGGCGGAGCGGGCCCGGTGCACGGCGCATCGCTCGCACGACTGCTCGGGACCGGCAGCCTGTTCGTGCCACGCTACCCGGGGATCCTGTGCGCGATGGGACTCCTCGCCACCGACCAGCAATACGATCTGGTGCGCACGCGCATTCAGCGCCCGCCGCGCTACGATCTGGCGGCGATGGCGGAGATCCTCGCCGAGCTGCTCGCCGAGGGCGACGCGCGCCTGGCGGCCGAGGGCGTACCCGCCGAGCGCCGCCGGCTCAGCCGCGCCGCCGATCTCCGCTACGCCCGCCAGGGGGTCGAGCTCACCGTGCCGTTCGAGGCCGAGCGCGTGGACGCCGAGAGCATCGCGCGTCTGGTCGAGGACTATCACGCGCTGCACGAGCGGCTCTACACCTTCGCCGACCGCGAGGCGCCGGTCGAGATCGTCAACCTGCGGGTGACCGCCACCGGGCTGATGGACCGGGTGACATTGCCGCGGCTCGACGCCGTCGCCGCCGGCACCCCGGCGCCGGTCCACGCCGAGCGTCGAGTGGCGTTCGACGCCGACTTCGTGACCACGCCGGTGCACCGGCGCGAGGCCTTGCGGCCCGGGCACCGGGTCGTCGGCCCCGCGATCGTCGACCAGGCCGATACCACCACCGTGGTCCCGCCCGGCTGCATCGCAACGGTGGACGTGTTCGGGAATCTCTCGGTCGCGGTCGGCGGGGCCGCCGCGCGTGATCGGATGCGACCAGTGGAGGGCCAACCGTGAGCACCGCGCCGCCCGTCGCCGCCGGGGCCAACCGCCCGACCGACACCGTCACCCTCGAGCTCATCAGCGGCGCGCTGCAGGCCGCGCGCGCGGAGATGGAGGCGCTCATCGATCGCACCTCGATGTCGCCGTTCATCCGCGAGAAGAAGGACTACTTCACCGCCTTTCTCGATGCCGACGGCCGCCTCGCGGTGAGCACCAGCCTCACCCTCGCCGGCAACCTGGTCGAGGGGATCCTGGAGCACTATCCGCGCGACACCATGCGCGACGGCGATCTCTACCTCTACAACGATCCCTACGCGTCGCGTGGTGGGGTCTCGCACCTGCCGGACATGGTGTTCGTGGCGCCGGTCTTCCACGGTGGCGAGATGCTCGGCTACGCCGAGGCCTGGGGACATCTGTGGGATGTCGGTGGCTCGGTGCCCGGGAGCATCTCGCCGGGCGCGCGCAGCACGTTCGAGGAGGGGATCCAGATCCCCCCGGTGCGGGTGATGCGCGAAGGCGTCCTGAACGAGGAGGTGTGGCGGATCTTCACCCGCAACTCGCGCTTCCCGGACATGCTCTCCGGCGACGTCAAGGCGATCATGGCGGCCTGCCGCCTCGGCAAGCGTCGGCTCGAGGAGGTCGCGGCCCGTTTCGGCGCCGCCGCGTTGCGCGACGCATTCGCGTTCGTGCAGGCACGGTCCGAGGCGAGCCTGCGCCAGGCGCTCGCGCGGCGGGTGCCCGACGGCAGCCATGCCTTCCGCGACTGGATCGACTCCGACGCGGTGAGCGACCAGAGCTACTCGGTGCACGTGCGGGTGACCAAGTCGGGCGACGAGGTGACGCTGGACTTCGGCGCCACCGACGACCAGGCCGAGGGGCCGATCAACTTCGTGATGGACCAGAGCGTCCCGAAGTACATGCTCGGACTGTATCTCGGCATGGACGACCCGCAGGCGCGGATGAACGCGGGATTCGAGCGCGCGATCGGCGCGGTGCGCACCCGTCCCGGAAGCCTGGTCGCGCCCCACTTTCCCGCGTCGCTCGGTCTTCGCTCGCACACCATGATTCGGGTCACCGGCGCGCTGCTCGGCGCGCTGGCGCGCGCGACCGGCGGTGACGCGTCGGCGGCGTCGAGCGTCTACGTGCTCTACTACCTGCGCAGCCACGACCGGCGCACCGGCATTTTCCACCTCTGCATCGAGGGACTCTCGGTCGGTTTCGGCGCGCGCACCTACGCCGACGGATTGGACGCCGTCTACTACGTGGCGCAGAAGAACTATCCGGTGGAGTTCGCGGAGATGGAGTTCGGCGTGCGTATCGAGGCGCTGCGCATCCACACCGACTCCGGTGGCCCCGGGCGCCACCGCGGCGGCTGCGGCATCGTGCGCGACGTCCGCGTGCTCGCCGACTCGGCGACGCTCGGGCTGCGTCTCGACAACTGCCGCCACCCGGCGTTCGGCGTCAACGGTGGCATGAGCGGGCGCGGCGGGCGGGTGATCGTCAATCCCGACTCCCCCGACGCGCGTACGCTACCGACCATGAGCGACGGCCACGCGCTGCGCGAGGGCGACTTGCTGCGCATCGTGACGCCCGGTGGTGGTGGATGGGGATCTCCACTCGAGCGCCCGGCGGAGGTCGTGCTCGGCGACGTGCTGGACGGCTTCGTGTCGGTGGCGAGTGCGCGTGACGACTACGGGGTGGTGCTCGACGCGAGCGGCACCACGGTGGACCACGAGGCGACGAGCCGGCTGCGGGCCGAGCTCGCGAAAGTCCCGCGAACGATGTTCCATCGCGGGCGATACCTGACAGACGAGGAGGTGACTGCATGAGCGAGCGCGCGATACCCGGCGTGCGGATCGGCGTCGATGTCGGTGGAACGTTCACCGACGTGGTGTGCGCCATCCCGGGCCAGGGGCACCGGGTGCTCAAGGTGCCGAGCACCCCGGGCGATTCGAGCCGCGGGGTGATGGACGGGGTGGCGGCGGTGCTCGCCCAGGCCGAGGTCGACGCCGCCCGCATCGAGCGCTTCGCCCACGGCACCACCGTGGCCACCAACGCGGTGCTCGAGCGCAAGGGGGCGCGCATCGGGCTGATCACCACCGAGGGCTTCCGCGACGTCCTCGAGATCGGACGCCAGATGCGCTCGCAGATGTACAACGTGCGTCTCGACCCGGAGACGCCGGTGTTCCTGGCGCCGGGACGGATGCGCCGCACCGTGCGCGAGCGGATCGGCTCGAAGGGCGAGGTGCTGGTGCCGCTCGACGAGGCGAGCGTGGTCGAGGCGGTGGACGGGCTGGTCGCGGACGGCGCGCAGTCGATCGCGGTCGCCCTGTTGTTCTCGTTCCTCGACGGCTCGCACGAGGAGCGGGTGCGTGACATCGTGCGCGAGCGTCACCCCGGTCTCGACGTATCGCTGTCCTGTGAGGTCGATCCGGCGTTTCGCGAGTACGAGCGGACCGCGGTCACCGCCTTCGATGCCTACATCAAGCCGGTGGTCGACCGCTACCTCGCGCATCTCGAGAACGGTCTTTCGAGCGCCGGGGTCGAGGCGCCGCTGCAGGTGATGCAGTCGCGTGGCGGGCTGGCCAACGCGGCGGTGGCCCGGCGCCGGCCGATCCGACTGTTCCTCTCCGGTCCGGCCGCGGGCGTGATCGGCGCGCAGGCGGTCGGTGCGGTGGCCGGTGTCGAGGATCTCATCAGCGTCGACATCGGCGGCACCAGCTGCGACATCGCGCTGGTCTCGGGCTCGAAGCCGCTGATCCGGCCTGAGGGCACGATCGACGGCTATCCGGTGCGGGTGCCGATGATCGACGTGAACGCGATCGGCTCGGGCGGTGGCAGCATCGCCTGGATCGACGGCGCGGGCGGACTGCGGGTCGGGCCGCACTCGGCCGGCTCCGATCCGGGGCCGGCGTGCTACGGCCGCGGTGGCACCGCGGCGACCGTCACCGACGCGTCGATCGTCCTCGGCTACCTCGACCCCGCGTACTTCGCCGGTGGGGCGCTCGCGCTCGACCCCGAGCTCGCGCACCGCGCGGTGGAGCGCACCGTCGCCGACCCGCTCGGCATGTCGGTGCACGCGGCCGCGGCCGGCATCCACCGCGTGCTCGACGCGCAGATGGCGGAGGGGATTCGTCTGGTCTCGATTCGCCAGGGCTTCGACCCGCGCGGCTTCGCGCTCGTCCCGCTCGGCGGGGCCGGGGCGCTGCACGCGTGCTCGCTCGCCGACGAGCTGGGCATCCGCCGCATCGTGGTGCCGCGTCGTCCCGGTGTGCTCTCCGCCGGCGGGTTGCTCGCCGCACCGGTGGAGCACGAGATGTCGGCCGCGTTCGCCGAGCGTCTCGACCGCTGCGACCTCGCCGCGGTGCGCACGGTGCTCGACGGGCTCGACCGCCAGTGCGAGGCCCTGATGGCGGAGGAGGGCGCGATGGCCCACGAGGATCGGCGGGTCGAGCACGCCGCCGACGTCTGCTACGTCGGCCAGGGGTACCACCTCGAGATCCCGCTGGTCCTCGACGATCCGGATCCGTTGCAGCGGTTGTACCGCGACTTCCTGGCCGCGCACGATCGCGTGTACGGTCACGCCACGGAGGCGCCGGCGCGCTTCGTGAACCTGCGCAGCGTCCACCGCGCCGGTGGCGCCGGAGAGGTCGAGCTGGCGGAGACCGGCGATTCCGCGGCGCCGCGTGGGTCGCGCACCATCTGGCTGCCGGGCCGCGAGGAGCCGGTGGAGGCGGTGGTGGTTCGCCGTGGCGCGCTGGCCGCCGGCGAGCGGCTGGTCGGGCCCGCCATCGTCGAGCAGGCGGACACCACGATCCTGGTGCGCCCCGGTTGGGTCGGCGCCGTCTCCGACAACGCCCTGCTGGTGCTCGAGCGCACCGCGGAGGAGCAATCATGAAGCCACGTTCGAACCGCACCGACCCGATCACGTTGGAGGTCACCCGACACAAGCTGGAGGGGATCGCCAACGAGATGCAGTCGACACTGCTGCGCAGCTCCTTCTCGCCGATCGTGAAGGAGGGGCTCGACGCCTCTGCCAGCCTGTTCACCCCCGGAGGCGAGACGCTGGCGCAGGCCACCGCCATCCCGATCCACCTGGCGACGCTGATCCCGGCGGTGGGGCGCATTCGCGAGGTGTTTCCGCCCGAGACGATGCGCGAGGGCGACATCTACATCCTGAACGACCCCTACCACGGCGGGACGCACTTGCCGGACATCGCGCTGGTGATGCCGGTATTCCACGACGGCGCGCTGGTCGCGCTCACCGCGACCATGACCCACCACCAGGACGTCGGTGGGATGTCACCCGGCTCGGTGCCGACCAACGCCACCGAGATCTACCAGGAGGGCGTGCGCATACCGCCGCTCAAGCTCCGCGATCAGGGCAAGATGAACGACACCCTGGTCGAGCTGCTACGGCTCAACGTGCGTATCCCCGAGACCTTCTTCGGCGATCTCCATGCGCAGGTCGCGGCCTGCACCATCGGCGCGCGACGTCTCGGCGAGCTCGCCGGACGCCTCGGCGCCGAGGGTCTCGCCGCCGCGAGCGAGGAGCTGCTGATGCGCTCCGAGACGTTGACCCGCCGGGCCATCGGCACCATCCCCGACGGCACCTATCACTACGTGGACTGGCTCGACAACGACGGCATCGATCTCGACCAGCCGATCCGAATCGAGGTCGCGGTGACGGTGGCGGGCGACGCCATCCACGTCGACTTCACCGGCTCCAGCAAGCAGGTTCGTGGCCCGTTCAACTGCGTGCCGTCGGGCTCGCGCGCGGCCGCCTACTTCACGCTCCACGCGCTCACCGATCCGGGGATCCCGACCAATGGCGGGTGCTTCCGGCCGGTGACCCTGAACCTGCCGGAGGGCAGCATCGTCAACCCGCGCGAGCCGGCGCCGGTCAACTCGCGTACTGCGACCATCAAGCGCATCGCCGGCTGCATCATCGGCGCGCTGCGTCAGGCGATCCCGGACCGCGCGCCGGCCGACGCGGCCGGCGAGTTGCTGGTGCTCGCCTTCGGTGGCGAGCGGGTCGACGGCTCGCGCTACGTCGTCGGCGAGCTGATCGCGGGTGGCAGCGGCGCCTCGGCCGGAAAGGACGGCGTCGACGTCATCGAGACCGATGGCAGCAACTGCATGAACCTGCCGGTCGAGGCGTTGGAGATGGACGCGCCGATCCGGGTCCACCGCACCGAGTTGCGAGCGGGGTCGGGTGGGGCCGGCGAGTTCCGCGGTGGGCTCGGCATCGTGCGCGAGTACGAGGTGCTCCACGGCGACGTCGTCTTCACCCATCGCGGCGAGCGCCACGTCCATCCGGCACAGGGCGCACAGGGCGGCGAGGCCGGCGCGCTGGCGCGCTCGGTGATCCGCCGGGCCAACGGGCGCGAGGAGACCATCGCCTCGAAGCTGGTGACCCGGCTCGGCCCCGGCGACCGCGTGCTGGTCGAGACCGCCGGGGGTGGTGGCTACGGCGTCCCGGCGCGACGCGCGGCCGAGCGGGTCGAGGCCGACCGGCTCGACGGCAAGGTCGCGTGAGGGGGGCGGGGCGATGAGCAGGGAGGCGACCATCCAGCGTCTGCTGGACGCGTTCGACCGTGGCGACTACATCGACGAGCTCGCGCGACGCGTGTCCTATCGCACCGAGAGTCAGGTGCCGTCCAGCGCCGGGGAGCTGCACCGTTACCTCGCCGAGGAGATCGGCCCGGAGCTCGAGCGCATGGGGTACGTGGTCGCCATCCACGACAATCCGGTGCCGGGCGGTGGGCCGTTCCTGATCGGCCGGCGCATCGAGGACCCGGCGCTGCCCACGGTGCTCACCTATGGCCACGGCGACGTGGTTCGTGGACTCGAGGGGCACTGGGACGAGGGGCGCGACCCGTGGACGTTGGAGATCGTCGGCGAGCGGGTCTACGGCCGCGGCGTGGTCGACAACAAGGGCCAGCACACGGTCAACATGCGCGCGCTGCGCGCCGTGATCGAGACCCGCGGACGGCTCGGCTTCAACTCGGTCTTCATGATGGAGACCAGCGAGGAGATCGGGTCGATCGGCATCCACGAGTTCTGCCGCGCGCACGCCGACGCGCTCGCGGGTGATCTCCTGGTCGCCTCCGACGGGCCGCGGCTCGGCCGGGACAGTCCGACGCTGTGGCTCGGCACCCGCGGCGCCCTGAATCTCGAGCTCACGGTGGATCTCCGTGCCGGGGGTCATCACTCGGGAAACTGGGGCGGGCTGCTGTCCAACCCCGGAATCATCCTCGCCAACGCCATCGCTGCCATCGTCGACCGCCGCGGCCACGTGAAGGCGCGCGAGATCCTGCCCGAGAGCATTCCGAACTCGGTGCGGGCCTCGCTCGGGGGCGTCGAGGTCGACCCCGGGGAGGGCGGGCCGGAGATCGATCCGAACTGGGGCGAGCCAGGTCTCACGCCGGCGGAGCGAGTGTTCGCGTGGAACACCTTCGAGGTGCTCGCCTTCGTCACCGGCAACCCGGACAACCCGGTGAACGCGATCCCGCCGAAGGCGACCGCGCATTGCCAGATCCGCTACACCACGGACCGTGACCCGAGCACCTTCGTGCCCGCTCTGCGTCGCTTCCTCGATCAGCAGGGCTTCCCCGAGGTCGAGGTGCGGGCCGCCCCCGGTCGCGCCGCATGGGGCGCGACCCGCATGGACCCCGAGCTGCCCTGGGTACGCAAGGTGGCAGCATCCATCGAGCGCACACTCGGTCGCCGTCCGGCGGTGATCCCGAGCCTCGGCGGCTCCCTACCCAATGACGCCTTCGCCGATCTGCTGGGCCTGGTGACGATCTATGTCCCCCACTCCTACCCGGGTTGCTCCCAACACGCGCCCAACGAGCACGGGCTCCTGCCGCTGTTCCGAGAAGGGCTGGCGATGATGGGCGGGGTGTTCTGGGATCTCGGCGAGGCGGCCTGACCGAAGCCCGCGGCCCGCGCCTCTAGGCGTAACGGCGTGGGGCCGTGGGGCCGTAGCCCGGACGAAGCGCCAGCGCAGTCCGGGATGCCGCGCGAGACGCGGCCAGTGTCGGCGCGACGTC
>JACKNM010000026.1 GCA_024234875.1 Ectothiorhodospiraceae bacterium
CATCGCCGGCGCCTCGCGGGATCACGCCGGGCGAGGGTCGGGCTGGCGACGATCGCCGGGCCGTGCACCAACTTGCCGAAGGGGAGGATCGCGAGCAGCGTCGCGGCGCCGACCAGGTGCACGACGACGCCGACGCCACCGGGCAGCGGCGGCGCCTCACCGCGCAACCGCGCGACCACCCATGCACGCACCGCGCGCGCACCGTCGGTCGCGTCGGCGGCGCCGATGACGAGGCCGGACAGCGCGATCACGAGCAGCAACGCGAGCACCGCGTGGTCGGACGGGCTGCTCACGTAACGGACCCTCGGCTGCAGCAGGCGTCGCAGCCACAGGCCGAGCAGCGTGACCATCAGCACCACGCCGACGGTGGTGGCGAGTGGCGTGGTGTCGACACCCGCGGGCCAGGTCGGGGCGAGCAGCAGCCGCAGGTGACCGAGAAACGCGAGCAGCAGGGCGAGGTGGAAGGTCCAGCCGAGCGCCCAGGTCCAGACGCTCGCGCGCCGCAGGGTGTCGAGGAGGACGATCTCGCGGAGCAGTCGCACCGCCAACGCACCTCTGGTCGTCGGCGCCGGTGGTGTCGGCATCGGGAACGGCCGCGACCGGCGCAGGTAGCCCGCGACCCGCCAACCGGTCCCGGCGACGCAGACGACCACGGACACCGCCAGCGCCCCCGCCACCCAGTCGGCGCTCATGCGACGACCTCCGGGGAGACCGCGAGCCGGCGCCGGCGCTCAGATGCAGCCGGTCGGCTTCGGGAGCCCCGCGTAGCGACAGGCCTGCTTGGCCGGGCCCTTGGGAAAGAGCTGGTAGAGGTAGCGGGTATTGCCCTTCTCCTTACCGAGGCGCTTGGCGATGGCCTTGGTCAGGATACGCACCGGGGGCGCGACGTGATACTCGGCGTAGTACTCGCGGAGGAAGTCGACCACCTCCCAGTGCCCGGCCTCCAGCACGATACCGTCCTCGGCCGCCATCGCCTGCGCGACCTCGCGATCCCAGTCCTCGAGCACCCGCAGGTAGCCCTCCGGATCGGTCTCGAGCTGACGGCCGTTGACTTCGAGCGGCATGACGGTCTCGCTTCGCGGGGGGCCCGATTATAGCCAGGAGCGCACGCGCGCATGGTCACACACCAGGTCGACGAATCCGCCGTCGTCGACCACCGTCACCCCCGGCCGGAGCACCGGGCTCGAGCCGCACCGCGCCAGCAGGTCCGGACCGAGGACGAGCACCCGCCGCCGTGCCAACGCACGAAGCGAGCGCCCGACGTCGACGGTGGCGAGCGCGGCGTAGACCGCGTCCTCGATCAGCAGCACGCTCGAGCCCGCGCGTGACAGTCGCAGACAGGTGGCGAGCGCATCGGTGGCGAGCGGCGAGCGGCTCACGATGTGCAAGGTGTCGGCCGCGGCGTCGGCGGTCACAGCTCGATCACCACCGGATAGAGGTCGAGGCGACGCGCCAGCGCACGGGCGCCGATCACCTGCGCCGGCAGCAGCAACTGCCGCGCCCCGATGCCGCGACGCTGCAACGACTCCCGCTCGACCCAGATCGGTCCGACATCGAGCTCGGGCAGCAGGCGAAAGGCCGGCACGAAGTCCTTGAGCCCGGTATCACCCGGGTGTTGCCCGGCGACGATCTGCCACACGCCGTCGTCGACGAAGGCGACCGCCACCTCGACGCCGAGCGCGGCGCTGGCGAGCACTGCCTCCATCGCGTCCTGGGCGTGGCTGGTGCCGTACGGCGGCCGTCGATGGACGACGAGCATGCGCGCGCTCATCCGCCGCCTCCGAGAACCACCACGCGATCGGCATCGCGCACCATCTCCGCCAGCGCGCCGAGCCCGGTGATGCGAAACCCGGGTGCGAGGTTGTCGGCGTCGCGCCCGTGACGCGCGGCCTCCGCGGCGTCGATCACGCCGCGACGAAGCGCCGCCGCCACGCAGACCGCGAGATCCACCCCGTGCTCCGACGCGAGCGTCGACCACGCACGCTGCAGGTCGCGATCGTCGGCCGGCACCACCGCCAGGCGGTTCGCGACGTGGACCCCGTCGGCATAGAAGAACACCCGACTCACCCGGTGGCCTCGTGCCAGGGCGGCGCGCACGAAGCGCAGCGCGGTGTCGGCCGACTGGTGCTGGTAGGGACCGGAGAGCACCACCAGGCCGAGCGTGCGCGGGGACCCCGCCGGCGTGCTCAACGGGCGGGGAGGTCGACCGGAAACTCGCGGGTCACCGGCGGGTAGCACAGACCGGCCTCGGCGCACCCCTGATAGGTGATCGTGATGCTGCCGGCGGCGGTGTCCGCCGCCCCGCGGTCCAGCTCGAGGCTCGCCTGCACCGCATCGTGGAAGACCCGCGTCTCGCCGAAGTACGGGTCCGCCTTGGGATCACCGGCGGGAAGCGCGGCGGTCACCAGTCGCCAGCCGGTGGCCGGCGCGACGGTGAAGCGCATGCGGTCGCGGTAGAGGTAGTAACCGGGCGCGATGCGCCAGGTCGCGGCCACCGTCGACGGCCCGGTCGGCAGCACGTCGAGGGCGAAGGCGACGTCGACGTCGAGGAAGTCGGGCTCCGCCGCGGCGCCTGGGCGGCCCGCGATCTGCTCCACGAGTGACGGCACCTCGACCCGCGGCACCGCGCTCGACTGCGCCCACGCCACGACCGCGGCGAGCATCAAGCCGCCGCCGAGCGCGAGGCGACTACGAGAAAGTCCGGCCATTTCGCTCTCGGGTGTCCCCCGGCCCGGTGACCGTCACCGAGCCGCGTCCGCGCAGTATACGTGGGGGTTTCCCGAGCTGGCCGCCGCGAGCCCGACTCAAGCCCCGCTACCGCCCTCGCGCAGCGCCTGCGCGCGCTCGAAGGCGCCCGGCGTGAGATTGCGGCGGTTGACGACCATTCGATCGTGGAGCCTGCGGATGCAGTCGCTACCGGTGCGCACGAACGCGAACGGCAGGAGCGCGTGCACGAGGCAGGCGGCAGCGCCCAGGAACATCGTCACGGAGAAGGAGAGCGCATGGCCGAGATGCTGGAGATAGGTCTCGCCGACGTCGTCGAGATGGGCGCGCCACCAGTGCATGAATCTGACCTCACGGGTTCGTCTTTCGGGCGCCGAGGGCGGCACGACGGCCCGCCCCTCGGACGGGGAGAATTTTATCGACCGTTCGCACGAAAGTGTTTCCAAGTTCCGCCGCCAATGCGACATGTTTGGCAAAATATTTGCCGTCTGAGCCGATTCTGGAGCACGAGATGGACCGCCTGGACCGCCGCATCCTCGCCCTTCTGCAGGACGACGCCTCGCTCCCGGTGGCGGAGATCGCCCGCCGTGTGGGGTTGACCACGACCCCGTGTTGGCGGCGGATCCAGGCGCTGGAGCGCGACGGCGTCATTCGCAAGCGGGTGGCGTTGCTCGACCGCGAGAAGATGGGGGTCGGTGTCGACGTCTTCGTCGCGGTGCGCACCAACCGCCACGACGCGGCGTGGCTGGAGCGGTTCGCGGCGGTGGTGACCGCGTTCCCGGAGGTGGTGGAGCTGTATCGGATGAGCGGCGAGGTCGACTATCTGCTGCGCGTGGTGGTGCCCGACATCGCCGCCTACGACCGCGTCTACCAGCGCCTGATCCGCGAGATCGAGATCTTCGACGTCAGCTCGACCTTCGCCATGGAGCGCATCAAGTACACCACCGCGCTTCCGATCGACCCGACCTGACGACGGGAGGAAGGGCATGGATGCCCTCATGCCCCTCCGGGCACAGGGATGTGCCCGCATCCCCCCGCTCGCGAAGCGCGAGCGGGGGGATGGAGCAAGCGGGAGACCGCGTCTTCCGCGCCGCGACGGGAGGAAGGGCATGGATGCCCTTCCTCCCGATGGACTACAGCTCCCCCGCCACGAACCCCCACTCGAGTCCGACACTCGGCGCCTGGATGCAGTAGCCCTGGACATAGTCGACGCCGAGCGTCCACAGCTTGGCCAGCACCGCGGTGCTCTCGACCCCGAAGGCCACCGACTCCCGACCGAGGGAGCGCGCGAGATCGGCGGCCTTGCGCACCGCCTGCTCGGCGTGGGTGTCGTGGGCGACGGCACCCACCAGGGCGGCGTCGATCTTGACGTAGTCGACGGCGAGCTGGCCCACCGTGGCCGGGCTGCCGGCGACGCTCCCGTAGTGCTCGATGGCGGCCCGGCACTGGAGGTCCCGCAGCCCGCTCACGAAGGCGCGCGCCGCCTTGCCCTGGGTGACCGCGATGGACTCCGGGATCTCGAACACCAGATGGCGCCCCGGCACGCCGCGCGCGCGCAGCTGCTTGCCGAGGAAGAGCAAGAGGTTCTCGTCGAGCAGCGCCGCCGGTGAGAGGTTGACGAAGAACGTCGGATCCGCGCCCCGCTCCAGCAGCTCGCGCACCGTCGCGACCGTGTGCTCGACCACCCAGCGGTCGAGTCGGGCCGCGACCTCCTCGCAGGGACCGGGCATGAACACGTCGACCGGCGCGATCTCGCGGTCGGCCTCGTCGGTGAGCCGCAGCAGCACCTCGTAGAGCCGCGCGCTCTCGTCGGTCAGCTTCACGATCGGCTGGAATGCGAGATGGATCCGGCCCTGGGCCATCGCCCGTGCGGTGACGTCGGCGAGATCCGGCCCGCGCCGGGCGGGTGGCGCCACGGGCGTCTCGAGCTCCCCACTCCGGACCTGGTTTCCCCCCGCGCTCGCCGCCGCGCGTGCCCGCGCCTGCGCCGCCAGGAGGGCGTCCCGCCCCGCTGCCACCTGCGGTCGGAACGGCTCGACGCCGATGCTGCAGGTGCAGCTGATCGGGCGCCCCTCACGCTCGACCGGCGTCAGCTCGACCAGCTCGCGGACCGCCTCGGCGAGGAGCCCCGCCTCCTCGGGTCCGACGGCCGGCAACAGCGCCGCCAGAGCGCCGTCGGACACACGCCCGATCAGCGCCTCGTGCTCGTCCAGCGCCCGGCCGAGAAGGTCCGCGGTCGAGGCCATCAGCCGGTCCACGGTCTCGACGCCCGCCGCCTCCTCCAACCGCTGCAGGTCGTCGAGCTCGAGCACCAGCATCGCCGCCGGGCGATCGTCGGCGGTCGGGCCGGGCAGCGCGTCCAGGGCCTGCACGAAGGTGGTCCGATGCAGCGCACCGGTCACCGGGTCGTGGCGCCGCAGGCGCTCGAGCTCGGCCGCCGCGGTCGGGCTCACCACCGGGTCGCGCAGCACGACCTGCCAGCACTCCTCGCCGTCGACGTCCGAGCGCGTGAGCTCGATTCGCAACGGCAACGTCCCCCCGTCGACCCGCCGGCCGGTGACCTCGACGATCTGGGCGCCACTGGCGGAGGCACCGCGCGGCCGGTCGTCGCGCAGGGCATCGCGCAGTCGCGCGCGGTCGGCGTCATCGACCAGGTCCATGATCGGCATGCCGATCAGCTCGTCACCGGTCTCGAACCCGAAGCGGCGCAGATACGGCGCGTTGGCGCGCACGTGCATGCCACCGTGGACGTAGGCCACGGCCTCGCGTGACGCGCCGAGCAGGGTCTGCCAACGCCGGTCTCTCGCCTCCACCTCGCGCCGACTGTGACGAAGATCGCGCCGCTCGGTGAGTCGGGCCACCTCGCGGCGGATGACCAGCGCGAGGTGCGCCGGGTTGTCGCGGGACACCGCGTCGGTGGCGCCGGCCTCGAGTAGCGTCACCACCCGCCGCGCGGCCCGCCCGCCGCGCGCCCCGTGGACCGCGACCACCGGCACGTCGGCGTCGGCGCGCGCGACCAGGCGCACCAGATCGGCGGCCGTGCACCAGCGCACCGCGGTCGAGTAGAGGACGAGATCCCAGGCCGACGATTCCATCGCCGCCTCGATGTCGGCGGTGCGCCGCGCATGGAGGTGCTCACCGACCCGCCGCGCGAGCGTGACCGCGCGCAGCATCGCGTCCGCCGCGTTCGGCGAGCTCTCGACCACCAGGACGCGAATCGGTGTCTCAGACTCTGACCGCATGTCGGCCGCGAGCCACGGCGCGCTCGATGGCGGCCAGCAGCTCGTCCTCGTGCCAGGGCTTGGTGATCACGCGCTCGACGCCGGCCGCGAAGGCCTGGTCGTGGTGCTTTCGTGTCGACCGCGAGGTGACCATCACCAGCGGCAGGTCGCGCGTGCGTGGTGATGCCCGCAGATGATTGGCGAGCTCGATTCCGTTCATGTTCGGCATCTCCAGGTCCACCAGCACCAGGTCCGGCATGCGTTGCTCGATCGCCTGGATGGCATCGAGCCCGTCGACCGCTCCACGCACGGTGTAGCCAGCATCGGACACCAGCTCGCACAGCGTGCGGCGCGCGCTCAGGGAGTCGTCGACCACCAGCACGTCGGGCACGCTCGCCCGGGCGTCCGGTCGCGGGCTGGTGGCGAGCTGCGACAGCGGCCGAGCCGGCTCGCGCACCAGCTCCAGCAGGTCGAGGACCGGGGCGACGCTTCCGTCCTGCAGGAACGAGGCACCGATGACCGCCCGCACCCGCGGCACGTACTCGCCGAGCCGCTTCACCACGAGATACCGCCCGTCCAGGGCCTCGTCGACCACCACCGCGGTCGGCCGCGCGCCACCGGCGAGCAGCAGCAGCGGAACCGGTGACGCCTCCTGCCATGGATCGGGCTCGGGCGCGATGCCGAGCAGCCGGTGGATGGTGACCACGTCGTAGGCGACGTCGTCGAGCACGAATCGAAGCCCCGGCTCGCCCGCCTCGTCCCCCGCCTCGAGACGGCCCGAGTCCGAGAACAGCACCTGGCTCAGCAAGCTGCTCGGAATGCCGAGGATCAGCGACCCGGCGCGGACCAGCAGCACGTGCAGCGAGACCAGGGTGAGCGGGAGGCGCATCGAGATCGCGGTCCCCGCGCCACGGGAGGAGGCGATGTCGATGCTGCCACGCAGATCGCTGACCGCCTTGTGCACCACGTCCATACCGATGCCACGACCGGAGATCTGGGTGATCTCGCGGCGGGTCGAGAACCCGGGCAGCAGCGTGAGTCGCAGGGTCTCGCGCGGCGAGAGCTGCTGCTCCGCCGACACCAGGCCGCGCTCGACCGCAACCGACCGGACCTCGGTCTCGTCGAAGCCGGCGCCGTCGTCGCGACACACGATGAGCACGCTGTCGCCCTCGCGCGCGAGCTCGAGCACGACCTCGCCCTCGGCGTCCTTGCCAGCCTCGGTGCGCACGTCCGGGGGCTCGATGCCGTGGTCGATCGCGTTGCGCAGCATGTGCATCAGCGGGTCGGCGATGCGGTCGAGGATCTCGCTGTCGAGGCTGAGCTCGGCACCCTCGACGCGCAGGCGGGCGCGTTTCCCGGTGCTGCGCGCGGTCTGGCGGACGACGCGGGCGAGCCGCGGCACGATGGTCGCCACCGGCACCATGCGCACCGCCAGCACCAGGTCGGAGAGATCGCGAGTGCTCTGCTCCTGACGCACCAGCGACCGCTCGAGCTCGCGGAGCTCTGCGCTCAGGCCGATCTCGATCTCGCCGAGGTCGGTGAGCGACTCGGCGAACGCGTTCACCGCGCTGTGCAGCTCGTTGTACTCGTCGAGCTCGAGTGGGTCGAAGACCTCCGTGCCGCCGGCCGCCGGTCGGCGTGACGCCGGCACGCCGCGCACGTTGACCAGCTCCTGCAGCGCCGTCAGACGCGTCTCCATCAGCTGCTGTTGCTCGCGTTGGAGCGAGAGCTGCGCCAGGGCCCGACGCAATCGGCCGTGCATCTGCACGTTGGCGATCGAGAGCTCGCCGGCGAGCCCGAGCAGGCGGTCGACGCTGCCCACCGCGACCCGCACCGCGTTGGTGCCGGTCTCGCCGGTCGTCGGCGGGGCATCGGAGCCGGTGGCCTCGGCGCCGCGCGGCGGCACCGGTGCCGGGGCCGGCGTCGTGCGCGAGGTCGCCTGCGGCCGCGCCGGCGCCTCCTCGCGCAGATAGGTGGTCCAGCGCGCCAGTCCCTCGACCAGGCTCGCCGCCTGCACCGGGCAGGGCCGACGCTGGGCCAGCGATTCCAGCATCGCCTCGAGGCAGTCGACGGTCTCGAGCAGTAGCGCGGGGAGCTCGCCGGCGGGAAGCTCGCCGCGCTCCAGCACCGCGCCCAGCACCTCCTCGGCATGGTGGGTGAGGCTCGCGATCGCGCGCACGCCGGTGATGTTCGCCGAGCCCTTCAGCGTGTGTGCGAGGCGCCGGGCCTGACCGATGCGATCCTCTGCGAAGCCGTGCTCGGCGAGGAGGTGGACGATCGAGGCCAGCCGCGCCGCCTGCTGGGGCGCCTCGACCAGGAAGGTGTCCGCGAGCTCGGGGTTGATGTCGGCGGCGAACGACAGGTCGAGGTCGTCGGCCCGCCCCTGCACGCCACCCGCCCCGGCGTCGGCGGGGGCGCCCGACGTGCACTCGACCAGCAGCCGCTCGTGCAGGGCCTGCACCGCCTCGGCCTCCATCGGCAAGGCGAGCTCCGGCAGCCCGAGCGGGCGCAGTGCGCGGCCGAGCGAGGCGGTCGCCGAGGGGTCGCGCAGGAAGGTCGCCAGCTCCCCCGGCCAGGCCGCGAAGTGGCCGCGCTCGATCAGGCCAGGACGATGGTCCGAGGTCACGAAGGCGAGGCTGCGTAGCGCGTCCTCCATTCGGCTCGCCAACGCACGCAGGCCCGACATCTCACAGAACTCGGCGGCGGCGGTGAACCGGCGCACGATCTCGGCCAGCGCCTCCGCCCGCTCGCGGGCCGGCGCACCGTCGACCTCGGGCTGCGCGAGGGCCGCGATGCCCGCTGCATACGCCTCGCGGAGCTCGTCGAGCTCGCTCGCCAGCGCATCGTTGATCTCGAACTCGGCCATCGGCTCAGGAGGCGTCGGTGCGCTCCGCCGGAAGCTTGAATACGCGCACCGCGCGCACCAGGATCTGCGCGTACTGCACCAGCTTGCGGGTCTGGTTGAGCTGCTCGGTCACCGCCCCCATCGCGGCCCGGGTCCGCGTGACCATCCCGGATGCGCCGGCGCGCATCTCCTCGCCGATTCGCGCCTGCTCGTCGGAGCCGGCGGCGATGAGCTGCACCGCCTCGACCAGCGCCCCGGTGTTCTCGCGCGAGGTGGACATCTGGGCCTCCGCCGACTCGGCGAGCCGGGTTCCCTCGACCACCTGACCGATGGTCCGGTCCATGGTGACGATGGCGTCGTTGGTGTCGACCTGGATGTTGCGCACCAGGCTGCCGATCTGGCGCGTCGCCTCGCGCGAGCTCTCGGCCAGGCGCTGGACCTCCTCGGCGACCACCCCGAAGCCACGCCCCGCCTCGCCAGCCGCCGCCGCCTGCATGCTCGCGTTCAACGCCAGCATGTGGGTGCGCTCGGCGATGGTCCCGATGATGTCGACGATCGAGGTGATCTCCTGCGAGCGGTCACCGAGACGCTTGATGCGCTTGCCGGTCTCCTGGATCGCCTCGCGGATATCGCGCATGCCGGAGAGCGTGCCCTGCACCGCGCCCATCGCGGCGCGGGTCGCGGCAGTGGTCTGCTCCGCCTGCTGACGGCACTGCCGCGCCTTGGCGGCGATCTCGCCGAGCGCGGCCGAGGCCACCGCCAGGCGTTTGGCGGTCGACTCGACCTCGCCACGCTGCGCCTGCGAGGCCTCGGCGACCGCAGTCGCCTTCTCGTTCACCGCCGCGCAGGCCTGGCTCATGTGAAAGGCGATGCGCCCGACCTGGCGCAACACCGTCACCATCTCCTCGGTCATCTGGTTGATGGCGTCGGCGACCGGGCCGGTGACGTCGGGGCTCACCGGAACGGTCACGGTGAGGTCGCGCTTGCTGAGCTGATCGACCGCCTCGAGCAACGCGATGACGGAGTCGTTGAGACGGTCGTTCTCCTGCTGTGCCTGCGCGCTGGCGGCGACGCGATGGTCGAGCAGGCCGTCGAGCGCATTGCCGAGATCGGCCATCTCGTCGGATCCACCGACGCCCGCGCGCACCGTGAGCTCGCCGCGCGACACCGCATCGACCGTGGTCGAGATCGACTCCAGCGGGGTCAGGATCGACCGGTAGATGAGGATGCCGAGCAGTCCGGCCAGCGCCAGCCCGACGACGATGGCGACGGTGGTGGCGACCAGGAACAGGCGACTGCGCTCGAGCGCCTGCTCGAACACCTGGGATGCGATGAGCTGGCGCTCCGCGGTGCTCGCGACCACCGCGTTGAGGAACGGGGTGATGCCGGCCTCCACCTCACCGTCGAGAAAGACCCGCAGCGCCACCGCGTCCTCGCGCTCGAGGATACCGCCCAGCCGGTCGAGCGCCTGACCGAGGACCTCACGGTTGGGGGCGATCACGTCGTCGACGAACTCGGCCTCCGCGGCTCCGAGCCCGCGGACGAAGGCCTGCCAGTCGGTGTCGATGGTGGTGCGCGCGTACTGGACGCGATCGCGCGCCTCGGCCCAGTCGATGGCGCCGTCGCGTAGCGTGCGCAGGGTATCGAGCAGATCCTCGCGCACGGTCTGCGCCATGTAGCCGAGGCGCGTGCCCTCCGACACCCGCCGGCTCAGCGTCTCGGTCGACTCGGTGGCCGCCTGCAGCCCGAGCACGCCGGCCGCGCCGACCAGTAGCAGCACCGCGGCCTGCACCGCGATCAGGACCAGCAGACGCGGCCCGATTCTCAGTCTTCTCAGCATGGTCAACGGATCCCTCGGCACTCACTCCGCGCGCGACTGCCGACGCCGGCGGTCGCCACGGCTCGCGGTGGCTCGCGGTGGCGCGCGCACCCTATCGTCTCTTGGCCTCGACATAGGTGAGAGTGACACCGACCACGAGCACGCCGATGGTGCGCTCGCGGTCGAGCACCGGCGCCGAGATCTGCGCGGCGTAGGCCTTGGTGCTCTCGTCGAGCTCGATCGGCCCGAAGAACACCCGCCCGTCGCCACCGCGGAAGCTCGCGCTCCACTTCTCCTCGTCACCCTGCCAGTAGTCGCTGGTCGCCGGATAGGCGGCGACGTTGGCGCCCTGCTCGTCGGTGAGGAACGCCTCGTTGAACGAGGGGCTCCGCTCGACGAAGCGCCGGAGGAAGCGCCCCGCCTCGGACTCCTGCAGCGCGCGCTTGAAATCGGTCAGCTCCGTGGTCGACGTCCACTGCGAATCCCGCGCGCGGATGGTCTCCATCGTCAACCGCTCCGCGTTCTGGCGCCGGACCGCACGTACCAGCACCGGGTTGAGCGCCAGGTGCTGAACCGTGCGCGCCTTGACCGCGAGCAGCCCCTCGAGCTCCTCGCGATCGATGCTCGTCTGGGCCACGCAAGTGCCGGCCCCGGCAGCGAGCGCGAGCGACACGAGCAGCGCACGGAGCAGGGCGACGGGCAGCACGCCGAGCATCGTTGCCTCCTTCGGAGTCGTCGTCGCCCGGGTCACAGGCTCGCCGCCTCGCAGAGCTCGTGGAACAGCGCATGGAAGTCGAGCGCGAGCCACTCGCGCCCGGCCCCGCGGTAGGCCTTGATGACGTGGCCGGCGATCGGTACCGGAAAGACGCCGCCCTCGCCACGAGCCAGCGGGTGGACCGGGATGCGCCGTGGCAATCCGTCGATCACGATCCCCGCCGCCCGCGCACCCTGGCCGATGACCAGCAGCTTGCGCTGTCCGCGCACCGCCGCCGCCATGGCGGTGCCGCAGGCGCGCGCGAGATCGTAGACCGGGACCAGCGTGCCCTGGACGTTGACCAGGCCGAGGAACCAGGGCGCGGAGTTCGGAAGCGGGCAACAACCCTCGAGCTCGGCCACCTGGGTCACCTGCGCGGGGTCGAAGAGGACGCCGATCGAGCCTGCCTCGAAGCCGTAACGCATCAGCCACGGCTCGGGCGGCGACGCGTCACGCCCGGCCTCGGCCGGCCACGAGCCCTCGGTGGTCGTGGTGTCGGTCTCGCTCATTCGCCGACCGGTCGGCACGCGCCGCGCGGCTCACGCGGCCGCAGCGGGTGGCCGCCGTCTCGCCGCGGTCGCTCGGCGTCGAGCCGGTTCACATGAACTTCGCGATCTGGTCGGTGATGTCCTGCGGCGAGTACGGCTTCGTGACGTAGCCGCGTGCGCCCTGCTTCTGCGCCCACAGCCGGTCGACGCGCTGGGAGTTCCCGCTCACGATCACCACCGGGATGTGCTTGGTGGCCTGATCGCTGGTCAGCTTGCGACAGGCCTGGAAGCCGTCCATGTCGTCCATGACGATATCGAGGAAGACGAGGTCGGGCTTGTCGGCCGCCGCCCTGCGCAACGCCTCGCGACCGGAGCCGGCGGTGACGACCTGGTAGCCGGCATCGGACAACAACCGCTGGAGGTGGAGCAGATCGGTGCTCGCGTCGTCCACCACCAGGATCTTTCTGATCGCCATCAGTCCCGCCCCGAGTTCCAAGACCGCCGCCCGGCGCCGTCCCCGGCCCCCGGACGGTGCACGATTATGCTGTCGCGGCGGCGGACTTCGCCAGCACCGCCCGGATCGCCTCCAGCAAGTCGCCGTCCTGGTACGGTTTGCCGAGATAGCGATTGACACCGAGGTCGCGCGCGCGGTGCGCGTGCTTCTCCCCCACCCGCGAGGTGATCATCACGATCGGCAGATCGCCGAACGCATCGTCGGCGCGCAGCACTCGGGTGAGCTCGAAGCCGTCCATGCGCGGCATCTCGATGTCGAGCACCACCGCGTCCGGACGCTGGTGCCGAATCATCGCCAGCGCCTCCACGCCGTCCTTGGCAGTGCTCACGTCGAAGCCGTGGCGCACCAGCAGGCGCCGGGTCATCTTGCGCACCGTCACCGAGTCGTCGACCACGAGGATCTTGGGCTCCGGTGGCGCCGGGACCGCGCGCCACGCCCGTGCCCCGACCGACTCGCGGGCCACCGACGGCGGCTGCAGCAACCGGGCCAGATCGACCACCGGCACGTCCTCGGCGTCACCGGCGCGACTGCTCCCGGCCGACCACGGCGGCAGCGCCTCCCCGGGGGGCGCCGGGCGCGCCGCCGCGCCCTGGCCGACCAGCGCCTGGGCGACGAGCGCGATCCGCTGCTCACCGGCGCTCGCGAGCACCACCGGCGAGGTCGACTGTGGATCCGGCAGCACCCCCTCGTCGAGCTCCAGCAGCTCGCCAAGGTTGCGTAGCGGGTAGGCCCGTTCGTCGTGTCGCACCTCGGCCGACGCATCGGCCAACATGCGCGTGAGGTCGGCGGTGGGGATGAGGCGCACCGAGTCGACCTGCAGCAGCGGCAGCCCGACCGTCGCGCCGCCGACCTCGAGCAGGAGACAGGCGTCGAGCCCGGGACCGTGCGGCACCGAGATGGTGAACGCGGTGCCGCGACCGGGCGCCGACTCCACGCCGATGGTGCCGCCGAGCTGCGCGACCTCGGCGGCCACCGTGTCGAGCCCGACGCCGCGGCCCGAGATGCGGGTGACCCGCGCGCTGGTGCTCAGGCCGGGCGAGAAGATCAGGCGATCGACGGCGGCCTCGTCGACCTGATCGGTCGCCGCGAGCAACCCGCGCTCCACCGCGACCGCACGGATCGCATCGCGATCGAGCCCGGCGCCGTCGTCACGCAGACGAACCTCGAGCTCGCGGCCGGCTCGGCGCACCCGGACCTCGACCCGACCGACCGCCTGCTTGCCGAGCTCGGCGCGCCGCGCCGGCAGCTCGATGCCGTGGTCGATGGCATTGCGCAACAGGTGCTCGAGCGCCACCGCGACCCGCTCCGACACCCCGCGGTCGACCTCGGTGGAGGCGCCCTCGACGTGCAGGTCACCGCGCTTGCCGACCGCCTCGAAGGTCCGGCGCGCGAGTCGTTGCAACCGCGGCACGAAGGCGGCGAACGGCACCAGGCGCGCGCGCAGCAGCGCCAGCTGGAGCAGGGCCTGCTCGTGCGACTGGGCGACGAGCTCGTGGCGGGCCTCGGCGAGCGCGGTGGTGCCGACCTCGCCGCTCGCCTGCACCGCGCTGTCGACGCGTTCCAGGGCACGCAGCAGCCGCATCTGAGCCCCACTCAGCGACCGCGCGGCGCGGCCGAGCTGGTCGAGCAGGTGGCCGCTACCCGGGCCACGGTCGGGGCGCTCGGTGTCACGACCGGTGACGGTGTCGTGGGCACCACCGACGTGGGTCCGCTCCTCGACCGGCGGCACCGTGCGGGCCTGGGCCCGCACCGGCCCCCCCGGCGGGGTCCACAGCGCGGCGAAGACCAGCGCATCGAGTCGGGCCACCACCTCCCGCGCCGCCGGCACCGGCTGCCCGGCACGAGCCAGGTCGGTCATCTCCGCCATGCGATCGAGGCAGCGCTCGACCGCGTCGAGCAGCGCCGGCGTGGCGCGGATGCGTCCGCTCGCGACCAGGGTCAGCACCGACTCCAGCGAATGGCCGAGATCCCCGACCGCTGCCACACCGACGGTATGGGCGCTGCCCTTCAACGTGTGCAGCTCCCGCTGCAGCTCCTGGACCGGTCCGCGGGCGTCGGGGTCGGCCCGCCACTCGGCGAGCGCCCGCTCGGCGGCATCGAGCACGCGGGCGGAATCGTCGGCGAAGACCTCCTGCAACTCCTCGACGCCGACCGTGGGCTCGGCGCCAGCCTCGCCCTCGGTCCCCGGCACGTCGGCCGCGCCACTCCGGGCCAGCAACGACTCCGCCGCGTCGATCAGCGCGCGCAGTCGCGCCCACGGCAGGTGCGCGCCGCGCCGCGCCCCCACGCCGGCGGCGGCCGCGACCGCGGTGCAGAGCTCTGCCACCTCGGTATGGCCGGCCGCGCGCGCGCACGCCTGCAACGCCCAGACGTGCCCGAGCACGCCGTCGATGGCGGTCCCCTCGCCGCGCGCGTCGAGTGCCTCGCCGAGCGCACGGGCGTGGAGCCGGATCGCCTCGGCCAGGAGATTGGCCCGCGGCGAGGCCTCGGTCGCGGGTGCCGACGCGACGCTCGACGGTCGCACCGCGCCGGGCTCCGGCGACGCCGGCGCCTCCACCACCGCGCTCGCGACCGCGCCCGGCGCCAGCCCCGGCGCCGGTGGCGGGTCCGTCTCGGCGTCGAGCGGACCGTCGGCGGCGCCGTCGCCGAGCTGCGCGGCACGCCGCAACAGGACACTCACGTCGAGCGAGCCGGGGCGGCCGCGCGCGAAGTCCTCGAGCATCGGGGGCAACACCTCCGCCACCTGACGCAGCAGGTCGGCGAATGCCCGCGACGGCCGCGCGGCATGGTCGATGACCACGTCGAGCACGCGCTCTACCGCGCCCGCGAGCTCGGCCAGCGCGTGCGCGCCGGCGATGCGACCGCTACCGGCGAGGGTGTGCAGGGCACGGCGCAGCGAGACCAACGCCGCGGCCTCCGGCGCCACCACGGTCGCGCTGGCGACGAGATCGGCGAGTCCGCCGCACACCGCCCGCCCCTCCTCCACGAAGGTCGTGCGGACCTCCTGGTCGTGCTCGGTCTCGGCGCTGGCGACCGCGGCGGGCGCCGGCGCCGGCGGTGTCTCGATCGGATCGAGCTTGGTCACGGCACGCTCCAGCGCCGCGATGCGGCCCTGCGCGCGCGCCAGGGCGGCTGGTGCCGAGGGTTGGCGACCGATCACCGCCTCGAGGTGGAACTCGATCTGCGCCAGCACCTCTGCCGTCGCGTCGAGCACCACCACCGGAGTCGTGCCGCGGGGGCGTCCGAGCACCGTCGCGCACACCGCCCCCCAGCGCTCGAGCAACGACGCCACCGGGTCGAGCCCGAGGACGCGCAGCGCACCCACGCCCTGCGCAACCTCGGCGCCGAGGCGCGCCACCCGCAGCGCCGGTGCGTCGACCGGCTCGTCGAACAGCCGCTTGACCCGGGCGAGGTTGACCGCCAGCTCACCGAGGGTGGCGGCGGTGAGGGCGGCGTGCTCGAGCGCGCTCAGCCGCAGCTCGTCGCTCGCCACGCGCCGGCGCTCGCATTCCAGCTCCGCCTCGCGCAACCCACGACGGGCCGCGGTGTCGAGGACCCGTCGGGCGTCGAGGAGCACCTCCGCCACCAGCAGCAGATCCCCGGGCATCGGCGACAGCCCCATCCGCTCCAGCGCGGCGAGCTGCTGTGCCTGCTCCAGGACGTCGATACCGACGCCGTCCAGATTCAGCAGGCGCAGGCTGTGCGCCAGCCGTCCGAGCGACTCCGGGATGTCGGCGAAGGCGCCGAGCGCCTTCGCCCCCTCGCGCACCGGCCACGCCTCGATGCGGCTCTCGATGTCCGCGATCTCCTCGACCAGCACCGTCTGCAGCGCCCGCAGGGTGCCGAGGCCCGGGCCGTCGATGGCGTCGCGCGCGGTGTCGTAGCGACGCTCGCCGGGGCGCAGCCCGCCGAGCTCGAACCAGGCCTGCACCTCGGCGATGCGCCCGGCACTCGCGTCGCGCACGCGCGAGGCCTGGGCCAGCAAGGTGCCGAGCAGCGCCGTCCCGGCGCTCGCCACTGCCTCGACATCGACACCGTCCATGGCCTGGCGCAGGTGCTGCTCGAGGCGAGCGAGCAGGCGTTGCACCTCGCGCGGCTCGACCGAGCCCACCTCGGCGGCGGAGACCAGGCCGCCCGCCACCCAGGCGATCATCCGCAGCCGCGGCGGGATCGGCGCCCGCTCGATGGCCGCGAGGATACGCCGCGTGTCGCGCGGCCCGTCGTCGCTCCCCCGGATCCACCGCGCCAGCTCGCGCTGCAGGTAGCGGCGCGCGGCATGCAGCGTCTCCCGCTCGTGCTGCGGCGAGGCCGACGTCGGCTCGCGGGCCGGGACCGGCAGGGTCGGCGCGAGCAAGGCGTCCTCGCCGACCCCCGGCGCACCGCGGCAGGCGCGGAGATCGTTCACCAGGGGCAGCAGGACGGTCGGGGCGTCGGGGTTGCCGGCGCCGATGAACTCCAGGTAGTCACCCGCGCGCAGCAGCGCGGTCATGAGCACCTCGCAGGCGCCGCGTCGGTCGTCCTCGGCCACCGCGCGCGCATCGGCGACCAGGGCACGGACGTTGCGCTCCATCTCCTGGAACAGGACCGCGAGGCCCCGGTACTCGAGCAGCGCGAGCACCGCACCGAGACGGTGGAGCTCGCCGGCCCCGCGCGCCACCACCTCCTCGGAGGCGTTGCCACGGCCGATCTCCTCGACCGCCACGCGCGCGCGATGGACGCCGGCCGCGAGCTCGTCGGCGACCCAGGCGAGGCCCACCGCATTGGCCTGAACTCGCACCCCGACCGCCGGCTGCGCCATCCGTCCTCTCTCGTGTCGTCGACGCACGTGGCGTCCGGGGTGCCCGGGCAGCACGGAGACCGCGGCGCCGGGCGACGGCGTCGCGGCCGGGTCAGTCGGCCGCGGCCTCCAGGCGCACGAAGCGCCGGATGGTGCCCAGCAGCTCGTCGCGCGTGAAGGGCTTGGTCAGATGGTCGGACGAGCCGACGACCCGCCCTCGCGCGCGGTCGAACAATCCGTCCTTGGTCGAGAGCATGACCACCGGGGTGGTCCGCAGCGTGCCGTTGCGCTTGATCAGCGCGCAGGTCTGATAGCCGTCCAGGCGGGGCATCATGATGTCGACGAACACGATGTCGGGCGGGTCGTCGACCAGCCGGTGCAGCGCGTCGAAACCGTCCGATGCGGTGGTCACCACGCATCCCTCCCGGCGCAGCAGCGCCTCGGCGCTGCGCCGAATGGTCGCACTGTCGTCGACCACCAGGACCTTCACCCCGGTGAGCGTCGCGGTCTCGGGCTGCGCCGCCATCAGGCTGCCTCGCTGTGTGCGCCGGGTGGCGCCCCGGCATCGGGGGCGCGGAACCCGAATTTAGTACAGCGTGACCCGCTTTGCACCAGGGACGGCCGAGGCCGGCCGCCGGGCGCGGCGACCGCCGTCGTGGGCGAGACCGTGGACGTCGCGGCCCGAGGTCACGAGAATGCCATCCCGAGCGGGTCAGATCCGCCACCCGATACCGACAACCCAGGGAGACCCACATGCGCCCATTCGCAGCCTCCGTCGCCGCGGCCGTCCTCGCGCTCGCCGCCGCGCCGGGCCACACCGTCGAGGGCAAGCTGGTCCTCTACACCAGCCAGCCGAACCAGGACGCGCAGCAGACCGTCGACGCCTTCCGCGCCCGCCACCCCCAGGTCGAGGTCGAGTGGATCCGCGACGGCACCACCAAGGTGATGGCGAAGCTGCGGGCGGAGTTCACCGCCGGGGCGCCGAAGCCCGACGTGCTGCTCATCGCCGACTCGGTGACCATGGAGGGCCTCAAGCGCGAGGGCCGGCTGATGGCCTACCCCGAGGCGCCGACCGCCGGGTATCCGGCCGGCGTCCACGACCCCGCGCACCACTACTTCGGCACCAAGCTGCTCACCACCGGCATCGTCTACAACACCAGCGCGCCGCTGAAGCCGACCTCCTGGAAGGACCTGGTGAGCCCACAGGCCAAGGGCCTGGTGACGATGCCCAGCCCGCTCACCTCGGGCGCGGCGCTCATCCACCTCGCCAGCATCACCGCCCACCCGGACCTCGGCTGGGCGTACTACGAGCAGCTCGCCGCCAACGGCGCGCGCGCCAAGGGCGGCAACGGTGGCGTGCTGAAGGCGGTCGCCGGCGGCGAGAAGCTGTACGGGGTGGTGGTCGACTTCCTGCCGATCCGGGCCAAGGCCAAGGGATCCCCGGTCGAGTTCGTGTTCCCGGCCGAAGGGGTGAGCGCGATCTCGGAGCCGGTCGCAATCCTCTCCACCGCGGCCAACCCGGAGGCGGCGAAGGCGTTCGTCGACTTCCTGCTCTCGATGGAGGGGCAGGCGCTGGCGAGTGCCCAGGGCTACATGCCGGCCCATCCGAAGGCCACGCCTCCCGAGGGCTTCCCCGACCCCGCGACCGTGAAGCTGCTCCCGCTCGACGCCGAGCGCGCGCTGGCCGACGCCGACGCCAACAAGCGCCGCTTCGCCGAGGTCTTCGGGGAATGACGACGCAAGGCCGCGGATGGCGCATCGCCGCCGTCCGCGGCCCCGCGGCCTGCCTCGGGGCGAGCGCGACGGCGGTTGCCGCCGCGCCAGGGCGGCATCGACGCCGATAGTCCATGTCCCACCGGACCCTCGATCACGCCCTGCTCGCGGGGCTGGTGCTGTTCGTCGGCGCGGTCGCCATCGCCCCGCTCGGGCGACTGCTCGCCGAGAGTGTCGCGCCCGGGGGTGAGCTCGACCTCACGGTCGCGCGCGAGGTGCTGTCGGCACGCTCGACCTGGCGGGCGACCTGGAACAGCCTGGTCACCGCGACCTGGGGCACCGTCATCTCGCTCGTCCTCGGCGCCGCGTTCGCCCTGCTGGTGGCGCTCACCGACATCCGCGGCAAGCGGGTGCTCGTGTTCTGCTTCCTGATCCCGTTGATGATTCCGCCCCAGGTCACCGCACTGTCGTGGGTCCAGCTCTTCGGCCCGTCGAGCGCGCTGCTCAACACCCTCGGCATCGCGCCGGCGCCGGGCACGCCGAATCCGATGTACTCGCGCGGGGGAATCATCACCCTGCTCGGAGTCCAGCACGCGCCGCTGGTCTTCCTGGCGCTCCGCGCGGGCCTGCGCGCGATGCCGCGCGAGATGGTGGAGGCGGCGCGTGCCGCCGGTGCCGGGCGCTGGCGGGTGCTCCGCGACGTGGTGCTGCCGCTGATGACCCCGCCGCTGGTCGCCGGCACCGCGCTCGCCTTCGTGTCCGCCATCGGCAACTTCGGGATCCCGGCACTGCTCGGCATCCCGGCGTCGTTCACCGTGCTACCGACCCTGATCTATCGGCGCCTGGCCGGTTTCGGACCCGAGATCATCTCCGAGGTGGCGGTGCTGTCGGTGCTGGTCGGCGTCATCGCGTTCGCCGGCGTGCTGGTGCAGCAGGCGGTGTTGCGCCGGCGGGACTACCGCACCCTCGGCGCACCGTCGCGCCCGCTCGCGTTCGAGCTCGGCCGCTGGCGGCCGGCGGCCGAGGCGCTGGCGTGGCTGGTGATCGTGTTGATCCTGGTGCTGCCGCTCGGCGCACTGGCCGCGACCTCGCTGGTCTCCGCCTACGGCGTCCCGCTTGCCGCCGACACCCTCACCTTCGACAACTACGTCGAGGTGATGCTGCGCCAGTCGGTGACCATCCGCGCGTTCGTGAACAGCTTCTCGCTCGCCGCCGGCGCAGCGCTGGTGCTGGTCGCGATCACCATCCCCCTCGGCTACTTCCTGGTCTGGCGGCGGAGCCGCCTCCTCGGGGTGCTCGACGCGCTGGCCGAGCTGCCCTACGCCCTGCCGGGCGTGGTCCTCGCCATCGCCTGCATCCTGCTCTTCATCCGGCCGCTGCCGCTGGTCGGGGTGAGCATCTACGGCACGGTCTGGATCATCCTCGCCGCCTACCTCGCGCGCTTCCTGACCCTCGCGCTGCGCCCGGTGGTGAGCGGGTACCACCAGCTCGACCGCCACCTCGAGGAGGCGGCGCAGGTGGCGGGCGCGCGCCTGCCGACGCGGCTGGTCACCATCATCACCCCCCTGATCGGGCCGATCGCGGCCGCCGGCGGCATCCTGGTCTTCATGACCGCGTTCAACGAGCTGACGGTGTCGGCGCTGCTGTGGTCGGCGGGAGCCGAGACCATCGGGGTGGTGGTGTTCAATCTCGACGACGGCGGCTACACCGTCCTCGCCTCGGCGGTGGCGATGGTGACGGTGGGCGCGATCCTGGCGCTGATGCTCGCGGGCTCGTGGCTCGGGCGACGCCTGCCGGCCGGGGTCATCCCGTGGGACTGACGGGCGCGAGGTCGGGCACCACCCAGCCGTCGAGCACGCGCACCCGCACCGCCGCCCCCTCGTCGGGTGGGGTCTCGACGCTGAGCAGCACCTCCTGCTCGACCCCGCCGCCGTCGAGGGTCACCTCGACGTCGTAGGCCCGGCCGCGGTAGACGACTCGCCGCACCCGCCCGGCGAGCCCGTCGGCGGCGGCGCCTCGGGTGTCGTCCAGCCCCAGCCATTCCGGCCGCAGCGACACTGTCGCCTGGCCGGGCCGCTGGCCGGCGGTGCAGCGCATGGTGGTCCTCGCCTCGCGCAGCACCACCGCGCAGCGCCCGTTCCCGGCGTCGAGCACCTCGGCCGGCATCACCGCGCCGCGACCGACGAAGGCCGCCACCATCGGCGTCGCCGGCTCGCGGTAGAGCGTACGCGGCGCCGCCACCTGCACGATTCGCCCGCCGTCCATCACCGCGATGCGGTCGGCCAGCGCCATCGCCTCGGCCTGGTCGTGGGTGATGTAGAGCATGGTGGCCCCGGTCGCGCGGTGCAGACGGACGAACTCGTCCTCCATCGCCGCGCGCAGGTGCACGTCGAGATTGGCGAGCGGCTCGTCGAGCAGGACCAGCCGCGGCTCCATCACCAGACAACGCGCGAGCGCGACCCGCTGGCGCTGCCCACCGGAGAGCTCGGCCGGACGTCGGCCGCCGAGACCGGCGAGACCGACCGTCGCGAGCGCCGCCTCGACGCGCGCCTCGCGATCGGAGCGCGCCACCCGCGCCACCCGCAGCGGATAGCCGACGTTGCCGGCGACCGTCATGTGCGGCCACAGCGCGTAGGTCTGGAACACGATGCCGACGTGGCGCTCCTCGGGCGGCACGTGAAGGCCGGGCGCGGAGACCAGCCGCCCGCCGATGCGCACCTCGCCGTCGCTCGCGCGCTCGAACCCGGCCACCAGACGCAGCATCGTGGTCTTGCCGCAGCCGCTCGGGCCGAGCACTGCCAGGAACTCGCCGTCAGCCACCTCGAGGCTCACCCGGTCGACGGCGGCAGCGGGGCCGAAATGCTTGCTGAGGTCGGTGAGTGTGAGCGAGGACATGGTCTGCGTGGGTGCTCGGGCGGCGGCGTATTGAGCCTTGCCCGGTCTCATTTATCAATGCGCGGGCAGCAGCGGTTGCCACCCGGGCCGCCGGCGAAGCGCCGCCAGGTCTGGCCGCCCTTACGGGTCGGCGAAGAATCCGAGCTGGTTGTCGGTGATGGCGGCGAAGCTCGAGCCGAGGAAGTGCAGGATGCCGTCGGCCGCCGGCGCGAGCTGCCGCTCGCGGTAGTGGCCGTAGTCCGGTCGCGGCGCGAGCCCGGGGCCGACCGGCTCCGGGCCGGTGGGCGTCATCAGGTACTCGACGGTGCGCACGCGTCGACCCAGCTTTCGCGCCGCCTGGACGTGCGGCGGCACGTTTCGCTGGTAGGCGTCGAGCGGCCGACGCAGCCGCTTGCGATACACCAGCTCGTGGTCGAGGCGCCCGGCCTCCAGCTCGGCGACGACGTCGCGGACATAGGCCTCGAACGGCTCACCGAGGAACACCCGGCGGTAGAGCTCACGCTGGAAGCGACGCGCGAGCGGCGTCCAGTCCGTGCGCACGCTCTCCAACCCCTTGAACACCAGGTCGAGCGCGCCGTCACGACCCCGCACGAGCCCGGCGTAACGCTTCTTGCTGCCGGTGCTCTCGCCGCGGACGGTGGGCATCAGGAAGCGCAGGAAGTGGGTCTCGAACTCGATCTCGAGGAAACTCTCGAGTCGATACTCGGCCGCGACCCGCTGCCGCCACCAGGCATTGAGCTCGGCGGCGATTCTCGCCCCCACCGCGCGCGCCTCGACCTCGTCGGGGCCGGCGCCGAGGAGCACGAACAGCGAGTCGGTGTCGCCGTAGATCACGGTGTGGCCGAGGGCCTCGAGGTGGTCCCGGCTGTCACCGATGACCGCGTGGCCGCGCCGGGTGATGCTGCTGGCGAGGCGGTGGTCGTGGAAGCGGCAGCCGCTCGCCCCGAGCACGCCGTAGAACGAGTTCATGAGGATCTTGACCGCCTGCGACAACGGCGCATCGCCGCGGCGCTTGGCCGCCTCGCGCTCGGCGAGCAGGGTCGCCACCAGCTCCGGCAGGATCCCGCCCTCGCGCGCGAAGCTCGCGCCGGCGAAGCCGGGCACCGGATCGTCGCCGGGCGCGGCGAGGCCGAAGGGGTCGATGCGAAAGGTCCGGATGATGCTCGGGTAGAGGCTCTTGAAGTCCAGCAGCAGCACGTTGTCGTAGAGCCCGGGGCGCGAGTCGAGCACGTAGCCGCCCGGGCTCGGCGCACTGGAATGCACCGCGCGCACGTCCGGTGCCACGCGCCCACGCCGGTGCAGGCGCGGCAGGTACAGGTTGTCGAACGCCGCCACCGAGCCGCCGTAGCGGTCGAGGGCGAGCCCGGTCAGCTCGGCGCGACGGACCAGGAACGGGACCAGCGCGGTGCGCTCGAAGATCGCGGCGACCAGGCGGCAATCCTCGATGTTGTAGGCGCCGAGCCCGGCCGGGTCCTCGCGATGCAGCCGGCGCACCTCCTCTACCCGGTCGACGCCAGTGTCGATGTGCTTGCCGCGGCCGAGCAGCACCTGGGCCACCGCGTCGAGCTCGAAGCTCTCGAAGCTCCAGAACGCCGCGCGCAGGGCCTCGATGCCGTCGAGCACCGCCCGCCCCGGCACCCGCGCGACCCGCATCCCCTCCCGGCCCCCGGGCAGCACGGTGGCCGACTCACCGCCGCGGCCGAGGCTGAACTCCAGACCGAGGGCGCGGCAGCGGGTCTCCAGAACCGCGAGGTCGAAGGCGACCACGTTCCAACCGAGGATCAGGTCCGGATCCTCGCCGCGCACGTGCTCGAGAAAGGCGACGAGCAGCGCGCGCTCGTCGTCGACCATGCGCAGATCGACGTCGGTGGCGGCGGTCGCGTCCGGCTCCGGATCCGGGACGCCGCCGGCCCGGGACACCCAGGCGACGGAGCACCCGGGGCGATGGGCGGCGATGCCGAGCACCGGCCCGTCGAGCCCGTCGGTCTCGATGTCCACCGCCAGCGCCCGCAGGTCGACGGCGACGCGCTCGGCGCGCACCGCCGGGTCGACCATCTCGAGCCAGCCGCGGCGCTGCTCGACCGCGCCACGTGCGACCAGGCCCGCGGTCACGAACCGCTCCATCAGGAAGCGCTCGGCCGGGCGCACGTCCGACTCGAGCAGCGTCGTCCCGCCACGGCCGAGCGCCTCGCGTGCCGCCACCATGTCACGCTGGCGGCGAAAGTAGAGCGCGTCCACCGGCCGGCCGGCCAGGGTGGCGAGCGCCACCTCGCGCGACCGCGCGCCGACCCGCTCGAGCATCGCCGGCGGTGGCCGATGCTCCCGCTCGACGAAGCACACCGCTTCCTGGTCGGTGAGCCGCAGGCGCACCGGCCCGCGCTCGCTCGCCCCCCAGAGCTCGATCTCGAGCCCGTGGGGACCGTCGCGCCAGCCGCGGGTCAGCAGGAAGCAGGCGATGTCCTCCATGCCCGGCATTGTCCCGTCTCCCGCCGGGACACGCACCCACCTGCGGCATCCGACGAACCGCGTTCCCGCCCGCGCGCCGGGGGCGCACCGTTCGGTTGCGCCGACGGACGATTGCGGTGCAACCGCGTGGCACTCGGCCGGGCACCTGATATATGCTGCGCACCCGCGGCGCCCCGGGCACGGTCGGCGCCATGCCGATGACGTGGACTGCGGACCGTCGAGCGAGGCACCGTCCAAGAACCAGGCGATGACAATCAGCTCGGCCGACCAGCGGGCCGCGTCCCGTTGCACCTCCTTCCCATCGCCCCGGTCGCGCCCCATTCGTGGGCCTCGGCCGGCGCACGTCATCTCCGGAACCTGACGCATGGCGCGCACCGACACCTCGGACCCGAACTACTACCACCGCGTCGTCGACTGCCAGTGGGCCTGCCCCGCGCACACCGACGTGCCCGAGTACATCCGGCTCATCGCGCAGGGGCGTTATGACGACGCCTACATGCTCAACCGCGAGTCGAACGTCTTCCCGGGCATTCTCGGCCGGGTCTGTGACCGCCCCTGCGAGCCGGCCTGCCGCCGCGGCCGCGTCGACGACAAGCCGGTGGCCATCTGCCGCCTGAAGCGGGTGGCGGCGGACTTGCGCGACGACATCCGTGACCGCCTGCCGCTGGTGCCGAAGCAGAAGAACGGCAAGCGGGTGGCGCTCATCGGTGCCGGCTGCGCGTCGCTCACGGTGGCCAACGACCTGGCGCCGCTCGGCTACGAGCTCACGATGTTCGAGCAGCACGCCGCCCCCGGCGGCCTGATGCGCACCAACATCCCGGCCTTCCGACTCCCCGGCGACGTGCTGAACGAGGAGATCGACTACATCCTCGACATGGGCGTCGATCTCCGTCTCGGTACCCGCATCGAGAGCCTCGGCGCGCTGCTCGAGGAAGGTTACGACGCGGTGTTCATCGGCACCGGTGCGCCGCGCGGCAAGGACCTCGACATCCCGGGTCGCCACGACTCCGACCGCATCCACATCGGCATCGACTGGCTGGAGTCGGTGGCCTTCGGGCACCTCGACGCGATCGGCGAGCGGGTGCTGATCATCGGCGTCGGCAACACCGCGATGGACTGCTGCCGCACCGCACTTCGGCTCGGCGGCAAGGACGTCAAGGTCATGGCCCGGCGCGGGCGCAAGTTCTTCAAGGCCTCGGAGTGGGAGCTCGAGGACGCGGAGGAGGAGCGCGTCGAGATCGTCGAGAACCACTCGCCGATCGCCTTCGAGCTCGCGGACGGCAAGCTCGTCGGCATGCGCTTCGCGCGACTGGAGTACTACGAGGACGCGTCGGGCAAGCAGCGCTCGCGCACCATCGACGAGGTGGTCATCCCCTGTGACGACGTGATCCTCGCCATCGGCCAGGACAACGCGTTCCCGTTCATCGAGCGCGACATCGGCCTCGAGTTCGGCGAGTGGGACATGCCGGTGGTCGACCGCGTGACCTTCCAGTCGACCCGACCGGGCGTGTTCTTCGGCGGCGACGCCGCCTTCGGTCCGGAGAACATCATCTGGGCGGTGGCCCACGGCCACCAGGCCGCGATCTCGATCCACAAGCACTGCCAGGGCGAGTCCATCACCGAGCGGTTGCCGCCGACCTTGAATCTCGGCAGCCGCAAGATGGGCATCCACGAGTGGAGCTACAGCAACGACTTCGATCCGAAGCACCGCCAGGTGGTGCCGCACGTCGACCTCGGCGAGCGGTTCCGCCAGCTCTCGATCGAGGTCGAGCTCGGCTTCGACGCCAACCTCGCCGCGGCCGAGGTCGAGCGTTGCCTGAACTGCGACATCCAGACCGTGTTCGCCGACGATCTGTGCATCGAGTGCGACGCCTGCGTCGACATCTGCCCGGTCGACTGCCTGATGATCGCGGCCGACGGCGAGGAGAACGTGCTCCGCGAGCGCCTCAAGGTGCCGGCGCGCAATCTGTCCCAGCCACTGTTCGTGTCCGGGCCGCTTAAGCAGACCGGGCGCGTGATGCTCAAGGACGAGAACATCTGCGTGCACTGCGGCCTGTGCGCCGAGCGATGCCCGACCGCGGCGTGGGACATGCAGAAGTCCTACGTCGGCATTCCCAAAGCGACCGACGAAGCTGACAGGACCGGAGAATGGAAGAAGTTAAGAAAGGCGGGGTAAACGACTTCGTCGTCAAGCTCGCGAACGTCAACGGGACGGGGTCGGCGAGCGCCAACGGGCTGCTCATGAAGTCCATCTTCCGGATGGGCGTGCCGGTCGTCGGCAAGAACTTCTTCCCGTCGAACATCCAGGGTCTGCCGACCTGGTACGAGATCCGTGCCAGCAAGGACGGCTACCTCGCGCGCTCGGGTCGCGTCGACCTGATGGTGGCGATGAACGCGGAGACCTACGCGCGCGATCTGGCCGACGTGAGCTCCGGCGGCGTGTTCCTCTACGACTCGTCGTGGCCGCGTGACCGCAGCCTGAGCCGTAAGGACGTGCGCATCCTGGGGGTGCCGCTGTCGCGCATGATGACCGAGGCGTTCGAGGTCGCGCGCACTCGCATCCTGATGAAGAACGTCGCCTACCTCGGGGTGTTGGTGGCATTGCTCGACATCGAGATGGACGTGGTGCAGCAACTGCTCGAGGAGACGTTCGCGTCGAAGCGCAAGCTCATCGACGCCAACATGCAGGCGATCAAGCTCGGCCACGACTACGCGCGCGAGCACTTCGACTGCCCGCTCGAGTTCCGCGTCGAGCGCATGGACGCGACCACCGGGCACATCGTGATCGACGGCAACACCGCGGCCGCGCTCGGCTGCGTCTACGCCGGAGCGACCTTCGGTGCCTGGTACCCGATCACGCCGTCGACCTCGCTCATGGACGCCTTCGGTGCCTTCTGCAAGCGTTACCGCAAGGATCCGGAGACGGGCCGCAATCGTTACTGCATCGTGCAGGCGGAGGACGAGCTGGCCGCCATCGGCATGGTGATCGGGGCGAGCTGGGCCGGCGCGCGTGCGTTCACCTCGACCAGCGGTCCCGGCGTGTCGCTGATGAGCGAGTTCCTCGGCTACGCCTACTTCACCGAGATCCCGGTGGTGCTGTTCGACGTGCAGCGGGTCGGCCCCTCGACCGGCATGCCGACGCGCACGCAGCAGGGCGACATCATGCCCGCCGCCTACGCCTCGCACGGCGACACCCGCCACGTGGTGCTGTTCCCGGCCGATCCGGGCGAGTGCTTCGAGATGGCGGTGTCGGCGTTCGATCTCGCCGAGCGGCTGCAGACCCCGGTCATCGTGCTCTCCGATCTCGACATCGGCATGAACGACTGGATGTGCCGCGAGTTCCAGTGGGACGACAGCTACCGCCCCGATCGCGGCAAGGTGCTCGATGCCGAGCGCCTGGAGAAGATCGCCGCCTTCCACCGCTACGCCGACGTCGACGGCGACGGCATTCCCTACCGCAGCCTGCCTGGCGTGCACTCCAAGGGCGCCTACTTCACCCGCGGCTCCGGTCACAACGCGCGCGGCGCGTACACCGAGGACGCGGGCGAGTACAAGGAGGTGCTCGACCGTCTGCGCCGCAAGTCCGACACCGCTGCCACCCTGGTGCCGGAGCCGGTATTGATGAGCGCGCGCAAGCCGACGCGGCTCGGCGTGTTGTCGGTCGGCGGTTGCGACCAGGCGGTGCGCGAGGCGCTCGACCGCCTCGAGGCACGCGGCGTGGCGCTCGACTACCTGCGGGTGCGCGCGTTCCCGTTCTCGCGTGCGGTGCAGGACTTCCTCGACGACCACGACCAGGTCTTCGTGGTCGAGCAGAACCGTGACGCGCAGCTCCGGTCGATGCTGCTGATCGAGACCGAGGTCGCGCGCGAGAAGCTGCACTCGGTCCTGCGCTACGACGGCCTCCCCCTCAACCCCGGTGCCGTCGTCGACGGTATCGACGAGATCATGCGAAGGAGCCAGGCGGCATGAGCTTCATCCGCAAGCCTCTCATCCTGCACGCGGACCTGCCGCGCAACGGCGTCGGGCTGACGCTGCGCGACTACGAGGGTGGGATGTCCACCCTCTGCGCGGGGTGCGGGCACGACTCGGTGAGCAGCGCCATCGTGCAGGCCTGCTGGGAGCTCGACATCGAGCCCCATCGGGTGGTGAAGATGTCGGGCATCGGCTGCTCGTCGAAGACGCCCGCCTACTTCCTGCGCGGCGCCCACGGCATGAACTCGGTGCACGGGCGCATGCCGGCGGTGGCGACCGGCGCCATGGGCGCGAACCGGCGCCTGTACTGCATCGGCGTCTCCGGCGACGGCGACTCGCTGTCGATCGGCTTCGGCCAGTTCGCCCACGCCGTGCGCCGCAATCTCGACATGCTCTACCTCATCGAGAACAACGGCGTCTACGGGCTCACCAAGGGCCAGTTCTCGGCCTCCGCCGACGTCGGCAGCAAGGCCAAGCGCGGCGAGGTCAACCGTCTGCGCCCGATCGACCCGGTGCTCACCGCGATCACGCTCGGCGGCACCTTCGTCGCGCGGAGCTTCTCCGGTGACAAGGCGCAGCTCGTGCCGCTGATCCAGGCAGGCCTTCGCCATCGCGGCTTCGCCCTGATCGACATCATCTCCCCGTGCGTCACCTTCAACGACCACGAGGGCTCGACCAAGAGCTACGCCTACACCCGCAAGTCGTCACGCGAGGCCGTGCACGCCGACTTCGTGCCCGCGGCGGAGGAGATCACCGTCGACTACCCGGCCGGCGACGCGCGCATGGTCACCATGCACGACGGCAGCCACATCGTGCTGCGCAAGACCGCCGACGACTACGATCCCACCGACCGCCTGGCCGCAATGGAGCACGTCGAGTCGCGCCACGCCGCCGGCGAGATCGCCACCGGCCTCCTCTACCTCGAGGAGTCCGAGGACGACCAGGACATGCACGGCACCGCCGGCACCGTCGAGGAACCCCTGGTCGAGCTGCCCTTCGAATCCCTCAACCCGGGCGCCGCCGCCCTCGCCGAGTACCAGCGCCGGCTGCGCTGACGCCCACTCGAGCGATCGGGCTCGGAAGCTCGTAGCCCGGGTGCAGCGAAGCGCAACCCGGGGAAACGGCTCGGGGGACTGGCTCGCGCGCGTCGCGGGCCTGTCCCTGGCACTCCGGGGCGTCCCCGTTGGGGCCTCGAGCATGGGGACAGGCACCGCCTGTCGGCAGAGCCAGTCCCCACCGCAACGTCACCGCTTTCCGCCGCCCAGCACGTCCTCGCGCTCGATGCGGTAGATGACGCCCATGCCCTGACGGGCGCCGGACTCGGCCTCGACGCTGAGGTGCTCGGTGAGGCGGTAGTCGAGGAACAGCGAGCCGACGCGGTCGAAGACGCCGAGGGTGTAGCGGAGGTAGAGGTCCGGTGAGAGGCGCTTGCCGAGGCGGACCGCGCTCGACTCGCGGCTGGTGCCGGCGAGTGCCACCTCGTCGAGACCGAGGCGGCTCGCGATCTGGTCGGTGAGCAGGCTCGAGCGGTCGAGCCCGAGCGCGAGCGCCATCTGTGCGAGCACCGCGCCCTCGTCGCGGCTGGCGCCGGACAGCGGGCGCCCGGTGAGCAGGTACGACAGGATGTCGGCCTCCGGCAGCGGCGGCTCGGAGTACAGCCGCGAGCGCACCGAGTCCGCCGGTCCGGTCAGCTCGAGCCCGGCGGTGACCTCGTCGGCCACCCGTACCGCACGGACGTCGATCTCGGGGCGGTCCAGCGGCCCCGCGAACAGCAGCCGGCCGCGCCGGATCTCGAGCTCCTGACCATAGGCGCGGTAGCGCCCGTCGACCAGCTCGAGCTGCCCCTGCCCGGCAACCACGTTGCCCGGGGTCTGGAGCACGCGCAGGCCGCCGGCGAGCCGCGCGCTCAGACCAAGCCCATCGAAGGTGACCCGCTCGCCGAGCGAGACCTCGACATCGGCGGTGAGGTCGCCTCCGGACCGGGTTGCCGGGGCGGACTCGGCCTTCGGCTCGGCGCTGACCACCACCTCGTCGGCGGAGACCCGGGCGACCCCCGGCGCGAGGGTGTGGACGACGATCTCCGCGCTCGGGACACGCAGCCGCCCCCCCACCGTGAGCCCCCTCGGGCCGCGCGCGATACGCAGATCGGGCGACACCGAGGCCGTCACCTGCGGCGTGCGCACGAGCAGGAAGTCGGTGCCGGCGAGGCGAGCGTCGAGCGGCCAACCTGCCGCCGGATCGGGCTCGACCGTGCCACGCAGGGCGACCTTCCCGGGGCCGGAGCGCACCTCGCCGTCGAGCGCGATCGGCCGCCCCGGCCGCATCGTCGCGCGCAGCCGTCCGTCGTCGAGCGTGATTCCGGCATCGGGGACCTTCGCCGCGAAACCGATGACGTCGAGTGTGCCGTCGCCGTCGGGGCGCGCGAGCGTCCCGCCGAGCGTCACCCGCGCCCGCGCCGAGCCGCGGACATCGGCGAGCGGTGGGTCGACTCCGAGCGCGGGCGCGAGGCCGACGACCGGCGCCAGGTCCGGGAGATCCAGGGCCAGGCTGCCGGCGAGGGGTCGGTCGGCGCCGGCCCCGGGTGGCCCGAGCTCGACGCGGGCGGCGACCGTCCCCGTCGCGCCACCGGCGGCTGCGAGCCCGGTCTCGAAGGTCGCCTCCAGGCGCTCGCCGCGCAGCCGCGCCTCGGCCCGCGCTCCGGGCAGGCTGATCCGCACCGGCGGCTCGCCCGCCGACGCCGCGCGCTCGGTGGTGAGCCGGAGTGCGGCGCGGTCGACACGCATCGTCGCCAATCCCTCCGGCGACGCCGGACTTCCGCCGAGGCGGGCGTCGGCGTCGACCGAGCCGTCGAGGCTGGTGCGCTCGGGCAGCCAGGGACCGACCACGGCAAGCGGGAGCGCCTTCAATGTGAGGGTCGCATCGACACGCTGGCCCGGGCGCAGCTCGCCGGCGGTGCAGAGCGTCGCCTCGCCGCCGCGCAGGCACCCGCGCTGCCACCCCACCCGGTCCGCCGACGCCTCGACCGCCATCGGGGCAGCGAGCCG
Organism: Ectothiorhodospiraceae bacterium; assembly: GCA_024234875.1. Lineage (GTDB taxonomy): Bacteria > Pseudomonadota > Gammaproteobacteria > HK1 > HK1 > JACKNM01. Next base: position 31,233 of record JACKNM010000026.1, read on the forward strand.
CCAGGTCGGGAGCGACGTGCCAGTCGGCGCGAGGCCTCGCGGATCGATCACCGCCTCGCGCAGCGTCCCGCGCCAGGCGTCGTCGGCGAGCCCGCCCTCGGCGGCGACCCGCGCCTCGGCACCCGCCCCGGTGAGGGCGAGTTCGAGCCGGTGTCGCGCGACGGTCCCACGGAGGCCCGCGCGCAGCGCACCGAGGTCGGCGCCGCTCGCGTGCAAGCCGTCGGCACGGAGGTCGACCCGCGAGTCGCCGGCCCCGAGCGCCTTCACGCTCGCCTCGACCGCGACCCCGCGGGCGTCGACGGCTCCGATCCCGAGGTCGCGGCTCGCCAGCCGTAGCTCGAGGTCCGGGCCCGCCGGCGCGCCACGCACCCGAGCCGAGCCGCTCAACGCGCCGCGTACGTCGAGCCCCAGCGCGTCGGGCCGAGGCAGCGCGATGTCGGCCCGCAGGTCGAGCGCGCCTTCGCTCGCGCTGCCACGCACGCGAACGCGGTTCGGCCCGACCCCGATGTCGAGGTCCTCGGTGCGCACCACGTCGCCGTCGACACCGAGCCGGCCACGGGCGTCGATGGTGCGCGCATCGCCGTCGCGGCGGAGCTCCAGCCGACGCAGGTCGACCTGGTCGGGTGCCAAGGCGACCCGCGCCGAGACCTCGCCGGCGACCGCTCCCGGCGCATCGAGGCGAGCGTCGACCGCAAGCTGCAGGGCGTCGAGCGCACCCTCCACCGTGTAGCGGCCACGCGGGCTGGCGAGCGTCGGCTCACCGGCGAGCGGCCAGCGCAACCCCTCCCAGGTACCCGCCAATCGAGCCGCGCCCGGGGGTGGGTCGAGGATGAGCTCGCCGGCCGTGGTGAGGCGAAACGGCGCCGTGAGGCGATGGTCGACCACCACCCGCGCGCCGTCGGTGTCGACCGTCCCCTCCCCCGACAGCGTCGGCGTCGCCGGACCGGTGAACGACCACGACACCGCGGCGCGGCTCGGGAGTGCCGCCTCGGGCCGCGCCTCCAGGTCGATCCGCACCCGCGCGGTGCCGGGCCCGAGCGGACCGCCCTCGACGTCGCCCTCGAGCTCCAGCACCAGACCGCCCCCCTGCCCCGCGGCGTGGCCGGGCAGCAGCACCAGGGCGAGCAGCGCGCCGGCGAGTCGACGCCGTGACCGCCTCAAAGGTCCGGTCCGAGCCGCAGGTGCAGGCGCACCGTCTCCTCGCCACCGACCGGGTGCGCGAGATCCACCCGCATCGGCCCGACCGGCGACTGCCAGCGGACCCCGGCGCCGACGCCGATCTCGACGTCACCGTCGAGGTCTGCGCCGAAGGCATTGCCGGCGTCGACGAAGGCGGCGACGCTCCAGCGCTCGCGCACCGGGTGCTCGTACTCGAGGCTGCCGACCGCGAGATAGCGCCCGCCGACGACCCGGCCGGCGGCGTCGGTCGGCCCGAGAGTGTCGATGTCGTGGCCGCGCAGGCTGTTGTCGCCGCCGGCGAAGAAGCGATACGTGGGCGGCAGGCGGTCGAAGTCGTCGACCCACATCGCCCCGAGGTCGGCGCGCGCGAGCACGCGCCCGCCCGCCGATCCGACGCCACGGACCAGGCCGGCGCTCAGCCGCGCGCGGGCGAAGCTGGTGTCGCTCGCCAGCGCCTCGCTGGTGCCGGAGAGCTCGAGCGAGAGCCGGAAGCCACGCAGTGGCCGCACCGGATCGTCGGACTGGGTGCGGGCCCAGCTCACCCCGGGAACCAGGAACGTGCCGAGCCGGCTCTGGCCTCCGATCTCGAAATCCTCGCGGCCCAGATCCACGAAGCGTGTCTCCAGCCAGCGCCCGCGCCGATGCGTCGAGCGCACCCCGAGCCGGTAGGCGGTGGTGTCGAAGCTGTCGGTGTCGGCCTGGCGTGCGCCGGCCCGGATGCCGAGCCATTCGCTGCGCGGGTCGCCCAGCGGCACCTGGTACTCGGCGTCCGCCTTGCGCTCGGTGAGCGATCCCTCGAGCTTGAGCTGCAGGCGATGCCCGGACCGGTTCAGTCGGCGATTCTCGTAGCCGAGCCGCAGCCACGGACCGGTGTCGGTGGTGACGCCGCCGCCGACGAGGAACTCGTGCTGCTTGCGCGGCGTGAGCGCGAGGTCGACCGGCACGCGATCACCCTCGGGCGCGTCGAGCCGGGGCCGCAGGCGGACCCCGTCGAAATAGCCGCTGTCGGCCAGCGCCCGGTCGACCGCGGTCACCCGCTCGGCCGAGTAGGGCTCGCCCTCCGGCCACGCTGCGATGCGCCGGACGAGGTCGGAGTCGAGGGCGTCCTGGTCGACGTGCAGGGCGCCGAGCCGGTAGCGCGGCCCGGAGTCGAGGTGCAGGTGCACCGAGGCCTCGCCGCGCGCGGGGTCGACGCGCAGCTCGCTGCGTGTGAACCGGGCGTCGAGGTATCCGAGCTCGGCGGCGCGTCCGGCCAGCTTGCTCTTGGCCCCGTCGTAGTCCGGGTGGCGCAGGACCTGGCCCTCGCGCACCGCCAGCGTGCCGAGCGTCGGCGTGAACTCGGGGTCCGCGGCGGCCGGCCCCTCGACCCGCACGTCGACCTCCGTGATCCGCACCGGTGCGCCACGCTCGACGTCGACCGTCAGCCGCCAGCAGTCGGCGGTGCGCGCGAGCTCGTGCCGCACCGAGGGGGCGTAATAGCCGAAAGCGCGCAGCGCGCGCGCGGCGTCGTCGGGCACGCGGCGCGCGAGACGCTCGACACGCCAGTCGGGCGCGTCGCAGGGCTCGGCGGCGATCGCGAGATGGCCGCGGAGGTTTTCCTCCAGCTCGGGATCGAGACCACGCGCCACGACCTCGACCCGAGGTGGACCCGATCGCTCCGCCTCCGGCTTCCCCGGGGTCAGCACGTCACGCACCCGCGCGCAGCCACCGAGAACCGTCGCCATCGCCACCACCGCGAGCACCGACGCGCGGCCGGCCCGCGTCTGGCGCGGCAGGTGGATGTGGTGGCGCTCGGTCAATTGCGTGGGCTCGCGCGACGGGTCGGGTGAGCGGACGATCGTATCTCGGCCGCGCGGCGGGTGTTTGCGGGCGATTCGCCTGTGGGCACCGACTCAGCGACGGACCACCAGCACCATCCCCACAACCACCAGCGCGCCACCGAGCAGGCGCACCGCGCTCACCGGCTGCTCGCGAAAGCCGAGCAGGCCGAAGTGGTCGATGAGCAGCGACGACAGCACGGTGCCGACGATCAGCGACGAGACGTACGCCGCCGCGCCGAGGCGTGGCGCGAGCACGATGGCGCCGAGCACGATCGACGCCCCGAGCAGCCCCCCGCAGTACGACCACCACGGCGCGCGCGCCGCCACCGCCAGCCCCGGCAACGGCACCCGCAGCACGAGCATCACCACCACCAGACACGCGCTGGCGACCACGGTGTTGGTCAGCGCGGCCGACAGCGGGTTGGCGATGTGGCGGGCGAGCGAGGCGTTGATGCCCGCCTGCATCGGCGTCATCGCACCGACCGCCACCGCGCCGAGCACGACCGCGACCTGCCACGTGCTCATCGGTTCGGGTCCATCTCGGTCTCCCACCCGGCGCGGTCGAGCGGTGGCCGGGGGCGCGAGGATACCGGAAAGCCGCGTCTCCGAGCGGGCGACACGCTCGCCGGCATCGGCTTCACGGTGCAAAATGCAGCCTCCATCGAAGGAGATTCCCCATGCTGCTCGACGTCCGCACCTACACCTGCCGTCCCGGCACCATCAAGAAGCACCTCGAGCTGTACGAGAAGTACGGCAAGGCGCCGCAGACCCGCCACCTCGGCCAGCCGCTCGCCTATCTCGTCACCGAGACCGGGAACCCGAACCAGTACGTCCACATCTGGGTCTACGAGAACGCCGGCGACCGCGAGGCCAAGCGGGCCGCGATGCAGGCCGATCCGGACTGGATCACCTACACCCAGAAGAGCGCCGAGCTGGGCGCCCTGGAGGCGCAGGAGAACAAGCTGATGCGCCCGGTCGACTTCTACCCGCCGCCGCGCTGAGGCGGCCGTGGGGCGGGGCGCCCGTCCCCGCCCGTGGGTCGGCCGGGGACTGGCTCCACCGAAGGTGGTGCCTGCCCCCCCCCCCTCGACGCGGCCTCGGCGCCGAGGGGACAGGCACGCGCGATGCGCGAGTCAGTCCCCAGGGGGCGGGGCGTCGCCCCCTACCCGACCACCCCGGCCGCGCGCAGGGCCGCGATGCGCGCGGCGTCGAGCCCGTAGCCGGCGAGCACGGCGTCGGAGTCGGCCCCGAGGTCGGGGGCCGGCGCGCGCACCCGGCAGGGCGTCGCGGATAGCTTCACCGGGAACCCGGTCATGCGCACCGGACCGTGCCCCGGATGGTCGACCTCGAGGACCATCTCCTGGGCACGGATCTGCGGGTCGTCGAGCGCCTCGACCAGGTCCATCACCCGCCCGCACGGGCAACCGGCACGGTTGATGACGTCGATCCACTCCGCCACCGGGCGCTCGCGGGTGCGCGCCTCGATCAACGCGCGCAGCCGCGCCTTGTTGCGGACCCGCGCCGCGTTGTCGGCGAAGTCGGGCTCGGCGAGCACCTCCGCGATGCCGATCGCGCCGAGGAATCGCGCGACGTAGACGTCGTTGCTCGGCGCCACCGCGATGTGACCGTCGGACGCGGCATAGAGCCCGTAGGGCGCGGCGATCGGATGGTCGTTGCCGGTGCGCACCGGCGCGGTGCCGGTCTCCAGGGTGTGCGCGCTCAGGTAGGCCATCAGGCTCACCAGGCCGTTGGTGAGGCTCGACTCCACGTGCTGCCCCTGCCCGGTGCGTCCCCGCGCCTGCAGCGCGCAAACGACCCCGAAGGCGCAGTAGAGGCCGGCGATGAGGTCGCTCATCGGTGGCGCCGCGCGCAACGGCGGGCCGTCCGGCTCGCCGTTCACGCTCATGAAGCCACTCATCGCCTGCGCGATGAAGTCGAACGACGGCCGGTCGACGTAGGGGCCGGTCGAGCCGTAGCCGGTGACATGGCCGACCACCAGGCGCGGATTGAGCTCGGCGAGCCGATGCGGCCCGAAGCCCATCTCCGCCAGCACCCCGGGACGGTAGTTCTCGACCAGCACGTCGGCCCCGCGAAGCAGGTCGGCGAGCACCGCCTTGCCCTCCTCGCGACGCAGGTCCAACGCGAGCGAGCGCTTGTTGCGATTGAACTGCGCGAAATACCAGCTCACGCCGTCGCGCATCGCGCCCTGGCCACGCACCGGGTCGCCGCCGCCCGGGGACTCGATCTTGACCACGTCGGCGCCCATGTCGGCCAGCAACTGGGTGCAGAAGGGGCCGGCGAGGATGCGGGTGAGGTCGATCACCCGAATGCCGGTCAGTGCCATCGGTTCCTCCGTCGTCGATGCACGCGCGACGCGTCGTCCGCCCGGGCCGGTCGCGCCGCGCGCGCCGAATTGTAGTGCGCTCGGCCGCCACGATGGGGGCGTCGAGCAACCCGGAGCGCGGATCCGTCGGGTGGACACGCGGGCCGGGCGTTCCGCATCATGGTGAGCCCGCCCGGACCCCGGTCCGCCGCCATTCGCCCGAGGAGCCTGCCAGTGACCAACCGCATCGAGCTTCGCATCTCCGAGCGCCTGCCCTTCGCGGACGGTCGGGAGTTCGGCGACGTCGGCCCGTACGAGCGACTGCGCGGCCGGGCCCACATCGCGGTCGACCCGACGGCCGCTGCGCAGGCCGGGATTCGCGACCTCGAGTACGCGCCGACCAATGCCCACGGCCTGGTGGAGCTGGCCACCGACGTGCTCGTGCTCAAGCCGGTCGACCCCGATCGCGGCAATCGCCGCCTGTTCTTCGACTACGGCAACCGCGGCAACATGCGGCTGATCCAGTTCTTCAACGACGCGGCGGCATCGAACGACCCGATCAGCGCCGCGCACGCCGGCAACGGCTTCCTGATGCGCCGCGGCTATACCGTGGTCTGCGCGGCATGGGAGGGGGACCTGCTACCGGGTGACGGCCGACTCCTGCTCGACCTGCCGGTCGCCCGGCTCGCGAACGGCCCGATCACCGGGCCGGTGCGCTGCGAGTACATCGTCAACCGCACGGGGGTGACCACGCTGCCGCTGAGCGGGCGAGCGTCGACCCGCAGCCATCCGACGGTCTCCCTCGACACGCGCGACGCGACGCTCACCCGCCGCCGCTACGCCGGCGCGCCGCGCGAGACCATCGCTCCGGACGCGTGGAGCTTCGCGCGCATCGAGCGCGGGGACGGGCTCGACGCGCAGGGGGCCGAGGTCTCGGTGGTGCCGTCGGACGTGCACATCCACATCCCCGGCGGCTTCGCGACCGGGTGGATCTACGAGCTGGTCTACACCGGCCGCGACCCGCTGGTCCTCGGGCTCGGGCACGTCGCGGTGCGCGACCTCGTGAGCTACCTGCGCTATCGCAGCGTGGACGACGCGGGAACCGCGAACCCCATCGGCGGGCCCGCCCTGGTGGAGAAGGCCTACGCCTGGGGTCGCTCGCAGACCGGGCGCTGCATCCGTGACTTCGTCTACCGCGGATTCAACGCCGACGCCGCCGGGCAGCGCGTCTTCGACGGGGTGCTCCCCCACGTCTCCGGCGCCGGCCTGATGTGGCTCAACCACCGCTTCGCCTCCGCGGTATCACCCGCCGGGCAGCAGTACGAGGACCACCACAACATCGCCGACCGTTTCCCGTTCTCGTATGCGGAATCGACCGACCACCTCACCGGACGCACCGACGCCATCCTCAAGCGCCCCGACACCGATCCGCTGGTCATCCACACCCAGACCTCCACCGAGTACTGGCAGCGGCGCGGCTCCCTGGTCCACACCGACACCCGCGGCGAGGATCTCGAGCAGCCAGACAACGTCCGCGTCTACCTCTGGTCGAGCTCGCAGCACTTCGCCGATCCGAACCTGAAGGCCCCGAGCCGCGGCGTGTGCCAGCAGTACTGCAACGTGGTCGCGACCTCGATGCTGTTCCGGGCGATGCTCGACGCGATGGACCGCTGGGCGACCGATGGCACGCCGCCACCGCCGAGCCGCTACCCGCGTCGCGCCGACGGCACGCTGGTCGACCACGCGACCTGGCTGGCGGCGTTCCCGCGCATCCCGGGTGTCGCCCTGCCGCAGGGGCCGAACACCCTGGAGCGACTCGACTTCGGGCCGCAGGCCGATGCCGGCATCGTGTCCAAGGAGCCGCCGGAGCCGATCGGCGACGAGCGCTATCCGACCCTGGTCCCGGCCGTCGACGCCGACGGCAACGAGATCCCGGGGGTCCGCGCGCCGATGGTGCAGGCGCCGCTCGGCACCTACACCGGATGGAGCATCCGCGCGCGCGGCTTCGGCCACGGCGCGATGTTCGAGTTCCAGGGCAGCTACCTGCCGTTCGCCGACACCTCCGAGGAGCAGGCTGCCACCGGCGATCCGAGAACGTCGGTGCTCGCCCGCTACGGCGACATCACCGGCTACACGCGTGCGATCGAGACCGCGGCGCGCGACCTGGTGCAGGAAGGGCTGATGCTCGATGAGGATGTCGCGCGCGTGGTGGCTGCCGCCGCCGACTGGGGGCGTCCGCGGCACGTCGTCGCGCTCGACTGACCCCACCGGCGGAGGATCGAGCCATGGCACGACGCCGAATCCCCGTGCGTACCGTGGCCGAGGCCTGGCTCGCGGCGCTGAAGGCGCGGGGGGTCGACTACCTGTTCGCCAACGCCGGGACCGACTTCGCGCCGGTGATCGAGGCGCTGGTGCGCGGCGCGCGTGACGGCATCCCGATGCCGGAGCCGGTCACCTGCGCCCACGAGACCGCGGCGGTGGCGATGGCGCACGGCCACTATCTCGCCACCGGTCGGCCGCAGGCGGTGATGGTGCACGTCAACGTCGGCACCGCCAACGCCCTGATGGGTCTGCTCAACGCATCGCGCGATCAGATTCCGATGCTGTTCACCGCCGGACGCACCCCGATCACCGAGCACGGCCGGCTCGGAAGCCGGGACCTCCCCATTCACTGGGGACAGGAGATGTTCGACCAGGCGGGGATGCTGCGCGAGTCGGTGCGCTGGGACTACGAGCTTCGCTACCCCGAGCAGGTCGAGGCAGTGGTCGACCGCGCCATCGCCCGCGCCACCGGCGCGCCGGCGGGGCCAGTCTACGTCGGCCTGCCGCGCGAGATTCTCGCCGAGCCGATCGACGGCCTCACCCTGTGGGAGCCGACGCGCCTGGCGGCGCCGACTCCGCCGAGCCCGGACCCGGCTGCGGTCGAGCGCACCGCCGACGCGCTCGCCGCCGCCAGCACGCCACTGGTGCTCACCGCCCGCAGCGGCCGCGAGCCGGGCGCTTTCGATGCCCTCGGCGCGCTCGCCGAGCGCTTCGCCCTGCCGGTGGTGGAGTTCTGGCCGAGCCAGAGCTCGCTGTCGAGCGAGCACCCGATGCACGCCGGCCACGACCCGGCGCCATGGCTCGAGTCGGCCGACGTGGTGGTGGTGCTCGACGCGCTGGTGCCGTGGATCCCGAGCCGCACCGGCCCACGGCCCGACTGCCTGGTGGTCCAGACCGGGACCGACCCGAGCTTCGGTGATCTGCCGATGCGCAGCTTTCCGGCCGACCTCGCGGTCACCACCACCAGCGCGGCATTCATCGGCGCGCTGCACCGCGCGCTGGAGACCCGTTTGCCGGCTGGCGATGCCCGGGTCGAGACACGACGCCAGGGGCTGGCGCCGCGGCTCGCGACGGCACGCCGGGCGCGGCGCGAGGCGGCCGCCGACGCCACCGCCCCGATGACCAACGCCTACGTGAGCCGCTGCATCGACGCGGTGAAGGGTGACGACGCGCTGGTCTTCGCAGAGCTCGGCTGCGACGTCTCGGTGATGCGCTTCCCACGTTCTGGCACGTTCTTCAGCCACTCTCTCGCCGGCGGGCTCGGATGGGGTCTGCCGGCCGCGCTCGGGGCGCAGCTCGCCGACCGGGACCGGCTGGTGATCGCCTGCGTCGGTGACGGCTCCTACCTGTTCGCGAACCCGCTCGCCTGCCACCAGGCGGCCGAGGCGCTCGGCCTGCCGGTGCTCACCGTGGTCTTCGACAACGCGCGCTGGGACGCGGTGCGCAAGTCGACGCTCGCGGTCTACCCCGACGGCGAGGCCGCGCACGCGAACCGGCTACCGCTGGTCTCGCTCGCTCCCGCACCGCGCTACGCCGAGGCGGTGGCGGCCTGCGGCGGGCACGGCGAGCGGGTCGAGGACCCCACCGCCCTGCCCGAGGCGCTGGCACGCGCGGTACGGGTGGTGCGCGAGGAGCGCCGGCAAGCGTTGGTCGACGTGATCTGCCGCTGATGGCCGCGGCGGCGCTACAATGCCGCCCATGACCACTCCCAGCGAGTCTGGCGCCGAGCGCAGGCGCCACGCGCGCCGTGCCGCCGCCTTGCCGGTGCGCATCGGCACCATGGCTCTGCGCACGTCCAACCTCTCCGCCGGCGGGGTGCAGCTGGTGTGCCCCTCGATCCGCCTCGCCTCGCTGCGGCGCGCGTTCGCAGACGAGCCCGTCGACCTCGCGATCGCGCTGCCGGAGGGCGAGGTCGTGCTGGCTGCGCGCCTGCGCTACATCAACGAGCACGGTGACGGCGACTTCCTCGTCGGCATCGAGTTCGCGACCCCGCAGGCGCCGGATGCCACCGCGGCCATTGCCCGTTACGTCGAGGGTCCGAGCGGCTGACCACGGGCGCGGGAGCACCATCGATGACCACCGAGACACTCGATCCGCGCACCGTGGTGGTGCTCGGCCTCGGCGAGGCCGGCTCCGCCCTGGCGCGAGGCCTCGCCGCCGACAGTGGCTGGCTGACCGGCAACGCACGCCGCCTGGTGGCGGTCGACATCGCCCTCGGGCAGGGCGCCCGCGGCGAGGGCATGGCAGCGCTCGCCGACCGGCTCGGGATCGCTGCCCATGCCGACTACGGTCCCTGGCTCGACGAGGCGGATCTCGTGATGAGCGTGGTGACCGGCGAGCAGTCCCTCGACGCCGCCCGCTCGATGGCCGCCCACCTGCGCCCGGGCACCCTGTACCTGGACCTCAACACCGTCACCCGAGCGATGGCCCTCGACAACGCCGCGGTGGTCGAGGCGACCGGTGCGCGCTACGTCGACGTCGCGGTGATGGGCACCTTCCTCGGCCTCGGCCACCGTGTGCCGATGCTGCTCGCCGGACCGGACGCGGAGAACGTGGCGGCGTGGATGACCCCGCTCGGGTTCCAGCCCAAGGTGCTGGGTCCGGTACCGGGGAGCGCGTCGGCGGTGAAGATCCTGCGCAGCGTGCTGGTCAAGGGCATCGAGGCGCTGGGAGTGGAGTGCCTGGTGGCCGCCCGCGCGCAGGGGCTGCAGGAGGAGGTGCTGGCCTGCCTCGCGGACATCGACTTGCAGCCGTTCCGTGACTTCCTCGCCACCCTGGTGACCACCCACCTGGTGCATGCCGGCCGACGCCACGAGGAGATGCATCTGGCGGCGCGCAACCTGGTCGAGACCGGGGTCGAGCCGCTGATGACCGAGCGTACCGCGGCAACCCTGGGGCGCACGGTGGCCGCCGGCGTCGCCCCTGCCGACGGCAAGGTGCCGCCGCTCGACGCGGTGCTGGAGATCCTCGCCGCCGGCGTGCCCGGGCTCGGCGCGGCACGCGAGCCGATGCCCCGCGAGCGGTGACCTCGCCGGCACGACGCACCGACCTCGGCGCCGGGGACGGCGGCTGGGTCGCGCTGGCGGCAGCGGATGCCGAGCTCGCCTACCTGCCCGCCCTGCTCACGCCGGAGGACGCCGCGCTGGCGATGACCGCGCTCACCACCGCGGTGCAATGGGAGCAGCACACCGTACGCATCGCCGGGCGGCGGCTCGCCTGCCCGCGCCTTTCGGCCTGGTACGGGGACCCGGGCGCCCGCTACGCCTATTCGGGTCTGGCGCTCGAGCCGTCGCCCTGGCCGGCGCCGGTCGCGCGGCTGCGCGAGCTGGTCGAGTCGCGCATCGACGCGCCCTTCGACAGCGTGCTGCTCAACCTCTACCGGGACGGGGCGGACTCCATGGGTTGGCACAGCGACGACGAGCCGGAGCTCGGACCGACCCCGCTCATCGCCTCGGTGAGCCTCGGAGCGACCCGCCGCTTCGTGCTGCGCCACCGGCGGCGCCGCGATGTCGCAGCGGTCGAGATCGCGCTGGCGCCGGGGTCGTTGCTGGTGATGTCGGGGCCGACGCAGCGCGCCTGGCGGCACGCGCTGCCCAAGACCCGGCGGCAGGTCGGCCCCCGGATCAATCTCACCTTCCGTCAGGTGCTGGAAACGACGCGCGCCGTGCGCACGCAGTCACCCGGCTGAGCGTCTCGCGGGCAGCCGCGAGTGGCCGACGGGCAGCAAGCTTTCATCGAACGACACGTAACGACCTGATTTCAGTGGCTGCGGCTTTGCTAGCTCGCTGAGCCTGCCTGCCCTGAGCTTGTCGAAGGGTCGAAGCGTATCCCCGAGCACCACCGTCGAGCCGTGGCGCCGAGCCAGGAGTGGCACGGCCGGCGAGGATTGAAGATACGCTTCGACAGGCTCAGCGCACGGTTCCTCCCGTTCGCGTCCCGAGCGCGCGACCGCCGGTCGTGGGGGCTGTCAGCGCTCGTCGTCCTCGTCGACGACGTCGTCGTCCTCGTCGTCCGAATCGTCGTCACCCGCCTCCTCGACCGCGCCGTAGTCGAGATCGCCGTCGAGGTCGTCGACCTCCTCGGCGTCGCTCTCGCCGTCCTCGTCATCGGCACTGGCGGCAGTGCTGGTCGTGGTCTCGGTCTCGGCCAGACGCACCGTCGACCGCGGCTGGAAGCCACGGCGGGCGCTCGGGTAGGCGTCACGCAAGGCCTGCTCCGACTCCGCGTCCTCGCCGAGCGCGCGCAGCTTCGCCTCGACGATCTCGCGCCGGTACTCGATGATCTCGCCACGCTTGAGGTTGAACAGGTACACGGTCTCGCTGTTCGCGGTATCGAGCGAACGGTCGAGAAGGACCGGCGAGCTCTTGGCTCCGGCCTCGATGTATCCGAACCAGTACTGATCGTCGTCGGCCATCTGATTCCCGACCTCGCGGGGTCAGCGACCGCCTCCGGCTCCGCACCCGGACCGCAGCGACGCACCCCCCGTCTTCTCGCCTCCCGGATCCTCGTCGTGTCGACGTGCTCCGGCCCGCGCCGCCCCGGCGGCCCGTAGAAGATAGGCGTGTGCGCGAAGTTTGCAAGCCCCCGATGCACACCCGAACGTGCGCCAGGTCACGTCGCGCATCGGGCGGCCCGTGTCAGACCACGCCGTGATGCCGCCCGACCGCCACGAACGCCTCGACCGCGCGGTCGACGTCGGCCGGCTCGTGGGCGGCGCTGAGCTGCACCCGGATGCGTGCCGCGCCCTTCGGGACCACCGGGTAGGAGAAGCCGACCACGTAGATCCCACGCTCGAGCAGATCGTCGGCCATCGCCGACGCGAGGCGCGCGTCACCGAGCATCACCGGCACGATCGGATGGTCACCGGGGCGGAGCTCGAAGCCGGCCGCGGTCATCGCGTCACGGAAGCGGCGGGTGTTGGCGCGCAAGCGGTCGCGCAACGCACCGGACGCCTCCAGCAGACCGAGCACGGCGATCCCCGCCGCGACCAGCGGCGGTGGCAGGCTGTTCGAGAACAGGTAGGGTCGCGAGCGCTGGCGCAGGAGGTCGACGACGTTCGCGCTCGACGCGGTGAAGCCGCCGCTCGCGCCGCCGAGCGCCTTGCCGAGCGTCGAGGTGGTGACGTGCACGCGGTGACCGACGCCGAGATGCTCCGCGGTCCCGCGGCCGCTCGGCCCGACGAAGCCGGTGGCGTGCGAGTCGTCGACCATCACCATCGCGTCGTGGCGCTCGGCCAGGTCGCAGATCCGATCGAGCGGCGCGAGGTCGCCGTCCATGCTGAACACGCCGTCGGTCGCGATCAGCCGCAGCCTCGCGTCCGCGCATTCGCGTAGGCGTGCTTCCAGCGCATCCATGTCGGCATGCTCGTAGCGCAGACGGCGAGCGCGACAGAGCCGGATGCCGTCGATGATCGAGGCGTGGTTCAGCGCATCGCTCACCACCGCGTCCTCGGGCCCGAGAATGGTCTCGAACAACCCACCGTTGGCGTCGAAGCACGAGGAGTAGAGGATCGCGTCCTCGGTGCCGAGGAAGGCACTGATCGCGGACTCCAGGGCCTTGTGCAGGTCCTGCGTCCCGCAGATGAAGCGCACCGAGGCCATGCCGAACCCGTGGTCGTCGAGCGCCTGGCGCGCCGCCGCGACGACCAGCGGATGGTCGGCGAGACCGAGGTAGTTGTTGGCGCAGAAGTTCAGCACCTCGCGCCCGTCCACGGTGCGCACGTGAGGGCCTTGCGGCGTGGTGATCACGCGCTCGCGCTTGTACAGGCCCTCGGCCCGGATCTCGTCGACCATCGCCTGGTAGCGCTCGTTCGGCTGCATCCCCTGTTCTCCTCTGTCGGGTGCCCGATGCGACGTCAACGCCAACGGCACACGACCTTGCCGCACTCGCCGCTGCGCATCACGTCGAAGCCCTGCTGGAAGTCCTCGATGGCGAGCCGGTGGGTCAGCACCGGCGACAGGTCGAGACCGCCGAGCACGAGCTGGGTCATCTTGTACCAGGTCTCGAACATCTCCCGACCGTAGATGCCCTTCAGCGTCAGCCCCTTGAAGATGACCTGGTCCCAGTCGATTCGGGTGTCGCCGGGGAGGATGCCGAGCAGGGCCACCTTGGCGCCGTGATACATGTGGCGCAGCATGTCGTCGAACGCCGACGGGTTGCCCGACATCTCGAGCCCGATGTCGAAGCCCTCGTGGATGCCCTCGGCGCGCATCGCCTGGTCGAGGGACTCCTCGGCCACGTTGACCACGTGGGTCGCCCCCATGCGCCGCGCCAGCTCGAGCCGATAGGGGTTGCGGTCGGTGACCACGACATGGCGCGCGCCGATGTGACGGCAGACCCCGGCGGCGATGATGCCGATCGGCCCGGCGCCGGTGATGAGCACGTCCTCGCCCACCACCGGAAACGAGAGCGCGCAGTGCACCGCATTGCCATAGGGGTCGAAGAACGCCGCGATCTCGGACGGGATGGCGTCGGGAATGAGCCACAGGTTCTGCGCCGGCACCACCAGGTACTCGGCGAAGGCGCCGTCTCGATTGACCCCGATACCGCGGGTGTGGGTGCACAGGTGGCGCCGCCCGGCGCGGCAGTTGCGACACGTCCCACAGGTGATGTGCCCCTCGGCCGAGACGCGGTCACCCACGCGGTAGTTGTCGACGCCGGGACCGAGCTCGACCACTCGGCCGACGAACTCGTGGCCGATCACCAACGGCGGCGCGATGGTGCGCGCCGCCCACTCGTCCCAGGCGTGGATGTGCAGGTCGGTCCCGCAGATGGCGGTCTGCTCGACCTCGATCATCACCTCGTTGGTGCCCACGCGAGGCACCGGGACCTCGCGCATCTCGATCCCGGGCCCCCGGGTCGGCTTGACCAGCGCTCGCATCGTGCCCATGGTTGTCTCCTCGGCGACCCCATGCCCGACGCGCGTGGACCGACACCCACGCCGGCGGGACGGGCGGAGCCGGCGGGTCGCCGGCGTCGAGTCGTACACGGCGCCGTGAGCTTACACGGCGCCAGGTTTCCTGCGCCGGCCGTCGACCGGCGCCTTCCCCAGGCCGAGGAGCCGCCCAGGATGTCGTTGCGTCGCGCATACACCTTCGACGAGGTCGCCCTCGTCCCGCAGTTCAACAACATCCCCTCGCGCACCGAGCCGAGCCTCGACTCCTGGCTCACGCGCAACCGCCGCGTGCGCTGCCCGCTCGTCGCCGCCAACATGGACTCCGTGGTCGGCGACCGTCTGGCCGAGGTGCTGATCGAGGCCGGCACCTTCCCCATCTTCCACCGCTTCACCGACATCGACACCCAGCGCGCCTGGGTCCGTCGCTACACCGAGCGCACCTTCGTCTCCAGCGGGCTGCGCCATCTCGACCAGGTCCGCGAGCTGCTCGACCTCGGCGCCGCCGGGGTGTGCATCGACGTCGCCCACGGCCATTCTGACCAGATGATGGCCTTCGTGCGGGAATTGAAACGCACCCACCCCGAGCACGACGTGATCGCGGGCAACGTCTGCACGCCGATGGCCTTCCACGATCTCGTCAACGCCGGCGCCGACGCGGTCAAGGTCGGCATCGGGCCCGGCGCCGCGTGCACCACGCGCATGATCACCGGCTTCGGCGTGCCGCAGTTCTCGGCCATTCGCGAGTGCGCCGAGGTGGCCGAGAAGCTGCGGGTGCCGCTCATCGCCGACGGCGGCATCCGCGGCAGTCGCGACATCGTGCTCGCCCTGGCCGCCGGCGCCAGCACGGTGATGATCGGCAAGCTGTTCGCGCTGACCGAGGAGAGCGCGGCCCCGAAGCGCGACCACGAGGGAAGGCGCGAGGCCAAGTATCGCGGCCAGGCCAGCGAGGACTTCCAGAACGACTTCTACGGCGGCCTCAAGGAGTACACGGTGGCCGAGGGGACCGATTTCTGGGCGCCGGTCACCGGCTCGGCGCGGGCGTTGATGGAGGAGCTGCTCGGTGGCCTGCGCAGTGGCATGACCTACGGCGGCGCCCGCAACATCAAGGAGCTGCAGCGCAAGGCGGAGTTCGTGGAGGTCGGTCCCGGCTACGCCACCGAGAGCGCGCCGCGCAAGGGATAGCCCGGCGGCGCCCGCCGGGGATCGTCTCGTTGACACGACCGCCCGGGGGTCGTTAATTTCGCGGCCCCGCCGCGGCCCCCGCGATGCCCCGAGCTCGAAGCCGATGACCGTTCCCGTCCCAGCCGCCCACCTGCCGCTCGACGGCGTCCGCGTGGTCGAGGTCGGAACCAGCGTGGCCGCGCCCTACGCCACCTGGATCCTGGCCGCGCTCGGTGCCGACGTGGTCAAGGTCGAGCGCCCGGGCAAGGGCGACGACGCCCGCCAGTGGGGCGAGCTGTTCGCCGACGGTCGCAGCTCCATCTTCGAGGCGCTGAACCGCGACAAGCGCGGCATCTCGGTCGACTTGAAGGATCCGGCGGCGTTGGAGCGGCTGCGCTCGCGCGTGATCGCGGGCGCCGACGTGGTGCTGCAGAACCTCCGTCCCGGGCACGTCGCCCGCTATGGGCTCGACGCCGCCACCCTCACCGCCGCCGACCCGCGACTCGTCTACTGCAACATCTGGGCCTTCGGGGCCAGCGGACCGCTGAAGGACCACCCCGGCTACGACCCGCTGATGCAGGCCTACGGCGGCATCATGAGCGTCACCGGCGAGATGGGCCGCGCGCCGGTACGGGTCGGCACCTCGATCATCGACATGGGCACCGGCATGTGGTGCGCGATCGGCATCCTGGCGGCGCTGCGCCGGCGCGAGGTCACCGGCCTCGGCTGCGTGGTCGACGCGTCGCTGTTCGAGACCGCGCTCGGCTGGATGACCTACCACGCGACCGGCTATCAGGCGAGCGGCGAGAACCCCGTCCGCCGCGGCTCCGGCGCGCCGGGCATGGTGCCGTACCAGGCGTTTCGCTGCGCCGACGGCTACCTGATGATCGCGGCGCCGAACGACAAGCTGTTCGTCGCCCTGTGCGGAGTCCTCGGACGGCCGCAGTGGCCGGAGGACCCGCGCTTCGCGTCCAATCAGGCCCGCTACGCGAACCAGCCGGCGCTGATCGAGGCGATCGAGGCGATCACCGTCACCGCCGATCGCGCGCACTGGCGGCGCCTGCTCGAGGCCGCCGGCATTCCCTGCGCCCCCGACCAGACCACCTCGGAGATGCTGGCCGATCCGCAGACCCGGGCGCTCGGCATCCTCCAGCACCTGCCGGGCAACCCGCTCGAGCTGATGGGCCTGCCGCTCAGCTTCGACGGCACCCGCCCGCCACTGCGCGAGCACGCCCCGGCGCTCGGCGAGCACGACCGCGCGTTGCTCGGAGACGACACCGATGCGCACTGAGTTCGAGACCATCGCCGTCGAGCGCGTCGACGAGCACGTGCTGATGCTCGTCCTCGACCGCCCCCACGCCGCCAACGCGATCGACACCCAGATGGGTTACGACCTGCGCGATCTGTTCCTCGATCTCTACGTCGACCAGGAGGACGTGCGCTGCATCGTGCTCACGGGTCGCGGCGAGCGCGCGTTCTGCGCCGGCGGCGATCTGAAGGAACGCAACGGCATGACCGACGCCGACTGGCAGCGTCAGCACGCGCTGTTCGAGCAGATGGTCCGCGCGATTCGCGAATGCCCGATCACCTTGCTCGGCGCGATCAACGGCGCCGCCTACGGCGGCGGCTGCGAGCTCACACTGCTCACCGACTTCGCGTATGCGGCGCGCACCGCGCGCTTCGCGCTCACCGAGATCACGCTCGGCATCATGCCCGGCGCGATGGGCACCCAGAATCTGCCGCACGCGGTGGGTGAGCGCCGGGCCAAGGAGATCATCCTCACCGGCCAGCCGTTCAGCGCCGAGGACGCGCTCGCCTGGGGTATGGTCAACCGGTTGTGCGAGCCCGAGCACCTGCTCGCCGAGGCGATGGCCACCGCGCGCCGAATCGCCGCCAACGCGCCGATCGCGTTGATGCAGGCCAAGAAGTCGATGAGCGTGGCGACTCAAGTCGATCGGCACACCGGTTACCAGTTCGAGATCGAGGCCTACAACCGGATGGTTCCGACGGAGGATCGGCAAGAAGGCGTGCGCGCCTTCAACGAGAAGCGTCGACCGCGCTTTCGCGGGCGCTGACGACCGCGCGCCGTCACCCGATCACCGGCGAGCATCGCGCCGCCGGACCACTGCACCGAGCGGGCCGCCATCGGCCCCAGACGATCGCGGCCGCGGCCGCGAGGAGGAGCTCCAATGCGACCAGGCATCGACGTAGAGGTCCACGAGGTCGGACCGCGTGACGGGCTACAGAGCATCCCGACCGTGTTCACGACCGAGGCCAAGCTCGCCTGGATCCGGGCCGAGGCCGCCGCCGGCGTGGCCGAGATCGAGGTCGGCTCGTTCGTGCCGCCGAAGCTGCTGCCGCAGATGGCGGACGCGGCGGAGGTCGTCGCGCGTGCCCGCGAGATCGAGGGGCTGACGGTTTCCGCCCTGGTGCCGAACTTCAAGGGCGCGACCAACGGCTTCGCCGCGCACCCGCACAAGCTGAACTACGTGCTGTCGGTCTCCGAGGCGCACAACCAGTCGAACGTCCGGCGCTCGGTGCAGGAGTCGCTCGACGACTTCGCGCGCATCATCGACTATCGCAACGCCGATCCGCAGCTCCGTGACATCGTCGTCGCCAGCGGTGTCGCCACCTCGTTCGGCTGCACCATCTCCGGCCCGGTGCCGGTCGCCGACGTGATGCGGGTGGCCGAGGGGCTGCTCGCCCGTGGCGCCGACGAGCTCGCGGTGGCCGACACCGTCGGCTACGGCAATCCACGCCAGGTGAAGGCGCTGTTCACCGAGTTGTTCGCGACCATCGGAAGCGACGTCAGCGTGGTCGCCCACTTCCACGACACGCGCGGGCTCGGCCTCGCCAACGTGACCGCCGCGCTCGAGGCCGGGGTGCGGAAGTTCGACGCCTCCCTCGGCGGGCTCGGCGGCTGTCCCTACGCGCCCGGTGCCACCGGCAACATCGTGATGGACGATCTGGTGTTCATGCTGGAATCCATGGGCCTGCGGACCGGCGTCGACCTCGACCGACTGCTGGAGGCGCGCGAGATCATGGAGACGAGCCTTCGCGGCGAGCCGACCCATGGTGCCTACGCGAAGGCCGGTCCACCCAAGGGCTTCGTGCCCGCCTCGGCAGTGGCGGAGTGATCGACCGATGAGTGATGCGGTGACGATGACGTTGGGCGAGGACTACCCCGAGATTCGCGAGGCGGTGGCCCGCATCTGCGAGGGCTATCCCGGCGAGTACTGGCGCAAGCTCGAGGACGAGCGTGGCTACCCCACCGAGTTCGTCCGTGCCCTCACCGAGGCCGGCTTCCT
The DNA here is from genome assembly GCA_024234875.1 of Ectothiorhodospiraceae bacterium. GTDB lineage: Bacteria > Pseudomonadota > Gammaproteobacteria > HK1 > HK1 > JACKNM01. Next base: position 50,241 of record JACKNM010000026.1, read on the forward strand.
CGGTGCGCTGATTCCGGAGGAGTACGGTGGGGCCGGACTGCCGATGCGCGCGGCGGCGGTGATCCTCGAGACCATCCACGCCAGCGGCTGCTCGGCCGGTGCATGCCATGCGCAGATGTACATCATGGGCGCGCTGCTGCGGCACGGCTCGGACGAGCAGAAGCGGCGCTATCTCCCGGGTATCGCGAGTGGCGAGCTACGGCTGCAGGCGTTCGGCGTGACCGAGCCGACCAGCGGCACCGACACCACGAGCCTGCGCACCCGCGCGGTGCGCGACGGCGACGAGTACGTGGTCAACGGCCAGAAGGTGTGGACCAGTCGCGCCCTGCACTCGGACCTGATGCTGCTGCTCGCGCGCACCACGCCGGTCGAGCAGGCAGGGAAGAAGACCCTCGGTCTCTCGGTGTTCCTGGTCGATCTGCGCGAGGTGCGCGGCAAGGGCTGCGACATCCAGCCGATCGACGCGATGATCAACCACAACACCACCCAGGTGTTCTTCGACGACATGCGTATCCCCGCCTCGAGCCTGATCGGCGAGGAGGGACGCGGCTTCTACTACATCCTCGACGGCATGAATGCCGAGCGGATCCTGATCGCGAGCGAGTCGATCGGCGACGGTCGCTATTTCACCCGTCGCGCGGTCGAGTACGCCAAGGAGCGGGTGGTCTTCGGCCGTCCGATCGGACAGAACCAGGGCATCCAGTTCCCGATCGCGCGGGCCCACGCCGAGATCGAGGCCGCGGATCTCATGAACCGCAAGGCCGCGGCGCTGTTCCAGGCGGGCGCTGACTGCGGGGCGGAGGCGAACATGGCGAAGATGCTCGCCTCGGAGGCCGCATGGCACGCCGGCGAGGCGGCGATGCAGACCTTCGGCGGCTTCTCCTACGCCCGTGAGTACGACATCGAGCGCAAGTGGCGCGAGACGCGGCTGATGCAGATCGCTCCGATCTCCACCAACCTCATCCTCTCCTACATCGGGCAGCACGTGCTCGGCATGCCGCGGTCGTTCTGACGCGCCTCCAACCGCGCGCGCCGCGCACGCCGCGAGGCGTCCGAGCCGCGCGCGATCGCGATGCCGCGGGGGAGCGCCGTCTCAGCCGCGTGCGGTCGCGGCTCGGGCACGCCGCGCCGCGGCGCGATCCTGCACCAGCCATCCGAGCAGCATCGCGAAGCACGACAGCACGAACAGCTTGTTCACGAACCAGTTGGTGCGCCACATCGACCAGTCCGGCTCGAGCAGGAACAGGGTGAGCTTGGCCGCGACAATCGTGACCTCTGCCACGGCAACCACCGTCGCCAGTGCGACAACATAGGGCGCACGGCGAAGCAATGCCCAGGCCACCCACACATGCACCAACGGCCACAGGTCCCAGTACACGTGCTCGAGCAGCGGCGTGCCGTGGCCGAGCGCCCAGCCGATCGGCAGGGCGTACTTGATGACCACCGTCCAGGCCGCCAGCACGATCAGGAAGTGGGCCAGGAACAACCTCAACGAACGCCCTCACGCCACGACTCGGTTCACCCGCGGCGCATCGGTCGTGCGACCTGCACCGCCTCGGCGGCGGGCTCCGGAACACCACCGGCGCGCCGCCATGGGCGCTAGATTACCCCGAGCGATCACTGTCCGCCGATGGCGCCGCCGGGCACCATCGGCCACGACCTCGGAATCCGACCTGCACAGGGAGATGCATCGATGATTCGCACGAGCGCACGCACCGCGATGTCGGTGAGCCTGGCGGCGCTGCTGGCCGCGCCAGCGGTGACCAGGGCCCACTCGCCGCACGACTGCCCGCCCGACCTGGCCGACCGCCCCACCGTCGGCGGACACCTCGAGCACGCCGACATCGTCGACGGCACGGTGTCGTTGCGTCGTGTCCTCGCGGCCGGTGAGGCCCTGTTCGTCGCCCGCTTCAACACCTGCGACGGCCAGGGCCGCCCGGCCACCACCGGCGCCGGCGAGCGCCGCCTTCCCGACCAACCGTCGTTCGTTCGCACCTCCGCACCCGAGTCCAACAGCTGCGCCGGCTGCCATGCCGATCCGCGCCCCGGTGGCTCGGGGGACATCGTGGCCAATGTCTTCGTGCTGGCACAGGCGCTCGACCCGGTCACCTTCTCGGTCGCTCCCGAGCACAGCAACGAGCGCAACACCCCCGGGATGTTCGGCGCCGGCCCGATCGAGCTGCTCGCGCGCGAGATGACCCGGGATCTGCAGGCGCAGGCCGTCGGACTCGCCGACGGCGAGCACGTGCTGCGCACCAAGGGCATCGAGTTCGAGGTCGAGATGCAGGCGGGGCGCGTGGTCGCCAGCCGCGGCGTCGACACCGACCTCGTCGTGCGTCCGTTCCATCAGTCGGGCGGCGTGGTGTCGTTGCGCGAGTTCACCGTCAACGCCCTCAACCATCACCACGGCATGCAGGCCGAGGAGCGCTTCGACCTCGATCCGGGGCACGACCTCGACCCCGACCACGACGGCGACGGCGTCACCCGCGAGCTCACCGTCGGCGACGTCACCGCGCTCACGCTGTGGCAGGCGAGCCTCGGTGTACCGGGGCGGGTACTCCCCGCCGACCCGCGCCAGCGCGCCGCGGCTCGCCGCGGCGAGCGCCTGTTCTCGGCCATCGGATGCGACGGCTGCCATCGCCCCGCCCTGCACCTCGACGACCCCGTGTTCGTCGAGCCTGGCCCGTACAACCCGCCCGGAACCTTTGCCGACGACACCCACGCGGTGGCGATCGACCTGACCCGAGTCGGCGAATGGCCGCGCCTCGAGCGCTCGCGACGCGGCGGCGCGGTGGTCCGCGCCTACACCGACCTGAAGCGCCACAACCTCTGTGATCCGCCCGACATGCCGGACGCCGTCCGCCACTTCTGCAACGAGCTGCTCGACCAGGGCCGACCGGCCCAGGACGGTCGGCCGGGAGCCGAGCTCTTTCTCACCCGCAAGCTCTGGGATGCGGGAAGCTCCGCGCCCTACGGCCACCGCGGTGACCTGACCACCCTGGCCGAGGCCACCCTCGCCCACGGCGGCGAGGCCCGGGCGACGCGTGACGCCTTTGCCGCCCTCGGCGTCGAGGACCAGCGGGCGGTGATGGACTTCCTGCGCTCGCTCCAGGTGCTACCGGCGGATCGGCGCGGTCATCGGGACGACCACCACGCGGAGCACGCTCCCCGCCATCGCTGAGCGCGACGGCAGCACCGCCGGCCGACGCATCCGCTCAAGCACGCCAGGCGTCGGCCGATACTCGCGACGAGGTACCAACCGCGCAGCCGAGTCGCCCGTGTCGTCGATCGCCCCGACCAGCGCCCACTTCCCGGCCGCCCATGTCCGCATGGGCGGCTCGGGGCACACCCCGAGCGCAGCCGGCGCGTCACCACCGATGCGCGGCGCCGAGGACGGGCACGACGACCCGTCGGCCACCGCCCGCGCCGGGGATGCCGAGCAGAGCGGCGGGCGTGGCCGCGAGCCGGGCGAAGGGACCCGTAAGGTGGACGCGGCGGGGCTCTCGGAGGCCGACCGCCGCCTGGTGACCGAGCTGCGCGCGCGAGACATGGAGGTCCGCGCCCACGAGCAGGCCCACCTCGCCGCCGCCGGCCAGCTCGCAACCGGCGGTCCCTCTTTCGAGACCGTCCGCGGCCCCGATGGCCGGCAGTACGCGGTGGCCGGCGAGGTCCACATCGACACCGCTCCGGTTCCCGGGGATCCGGAGGCGACGCTACGCAAGGCAGCGCAGATTCGACGCGCCGCGACGGCTCCGGCCGAGCCCTCGGGCCAGGATCTCGCGGTCGCCGCGCAGGCGAGCGCGATGGCGCAGCAGGCGCGCGCCGAGCTGATGACCCAGCGCCTCGCCGGCACCGACGGCGAAGGGACTCCGAGCCGCGAGGTCGGCGCCACCGACGCGCGCGGGCGCGCCGAGGAGACCTCGAACGGCCATTGCGCGATCTGCGGCGGCGCCCACTCGGCGGGAGACCACTCGAGCGCCAACGTCACCCGCATCGAGCACGCGGTGGCCGGTACCCGGCCAGCGGAGCCGCCCCGCATCAGCCTCCAGGCCTGAGAGGGTGACTCCGAGATGAAGACCTACTGCGAGGCTCGCTGAGCGCGCCTGGCTG
>JACKNM010000027.1 GCA_024234875.1 Ectothiorhodospiraceae bacterium
ACGCCACCGCGCGCCCGCGCGGCGTCCACCGTCGTGCCCCGGGGGCTGTTAAAGTAGGCGGCCGATTTCGACCCCGAGACGGAGGTCCCCGTGGACGACACCACCCGCACCGAGATCGAGGCCGCCGCGTTCCGCGCCCTGGTCGACCACCTGCGCGAGCGCACCGACGTGCAGAACATCGACCTGATGAACCTGGCCGGCTTCTGCCGCAACTGCCTGTCGAAGTGGTACCGGGCCGCGGCCGAGGAGCGCGGCGAGGCCATCGACTACGAGCAGGCGCGGGAGATCGTCTACGGCATGCCGTACGGCGAGTGGAAGGCGCAGTACCAGCGCGAGGCGACGGCGGAGCAGAAGGCCGCGTTCGCGGCCAGCCATCCCGAGCACTCGAGCTGAGCGCCCGCGGAGGCTGCCCCGACGATGACCACCCTGGCGCTCGATGCCCTCACCGCGGTGTCACCGGTCGACGGCCGCTACGCGCCCGCCACCGGTGAGCTCCGCGCGCTGCTGAGCGAGTACGGGCTCATCCATCACCGCGTGCTGGTCGAGCTGCGCTGGCTGGAGGCGCTGGCCGACGAGCCGGCGATCGCGGAGGTGGCACCACTGGACGCGGCGGCACGCGGGCGCCTGCGAGCCATCGGGGAGCAGTTCTCGGTGGACGACGCCCGTCGCGTCAAGGCCATCGAGCGCACCACCAACCACGACGTGAAGGCGGTCGAGTACTTCATCAAGGAGCGCATCGGCGACGACCCGGGGCTCGCGGCGGCGGCGGAGTTCGTGCACTTCGCCTGCACCTCGGAGGACATCAACAACCTCGCCTATGCCCTGATGCTCGCGCGGACGCGGGAGACGGTGCTGGTACCGCGGCTCGACGAGGTGATCGCCGCGCTGCGCGCGCTCGCCCACCTCCACGCCGAGGTGCCGATGCTTTCCCGCACCCACGGTCAATCGGCCACTCCGACCACCCTCGGCAAGGAGCTGGCGGTGTTCGTCGCGCGCCTCGAGCGCCAGCGAGCCGCGATCGCGGCGGTCGCGATTCGCGGCAAGATCAACGGCGCGGTCGGCAACTACAACGCCCATCTGGCGGCCTATCCAGACCTCGACTGGCGCGGCTTCGCCGAGCGTTTCGTCACCGCCCTCGGGCTCGACTTCAACCCCTACACGACCCAGATCGAGCCGCACGACTTCGTGGCCGAGCTGTTCGACGCCATGGCGCGTGCGAACACCGTGCTCCTCGACCTCTGCCGGGACGTCTGGACCTACGTCTCCCTCGGCTACTTCCGTCAGCGCACGGTCGCCGGCGAGGTCGGTTCGTCGACCATGCCGCACAAGGTCAACCCGATCGACTTCGAGAACGCCGAAGGCAACCTCGGCGTCGCCAACGCGGTGCTCGAGCACCTGGCGCGCAAGCTGCCGGTGTCGCGCCTGCAGCGCGACCTCACCGACTCGACGGTGCTCCGCAATCTCGGTGTCGGCATCGCCCACACCCTGATCGCGGTGCGCTCGCTGCTGCGCGGCCTCGGCAAGCTCGAGGCCGACCCCGTCGCCATCGCCGCCGATCTCGACCGGGCCTGGGAGGTCCTGGCCGAGCCGATTCAGACGGTGATGCGCCGGTATGGTCTCCCCGAGCCCTACGAGCGGCTCAAGGCCCACACCCGCGGTCAGGCGGTCACCCGGGACTCGCTGCACGCCCTGGTGCGCGCGCTCGAGATCCCTGATGCGGAGAAGACGCGCCTGCTCGAGATGACCCCGGCGAGCTACGTGGGTGAGGCGGCGCGGCTCGCGCGTGAGGTCTGAGGAAGTGACCGGCGTGGCGGCGTGGAATGCGTCGGACACGACCGGACCGCGGACGACAAGGCGGAGGATCCGACATGGCTGATGCGCCGTTCCTCGACTTCTCGGGCCACACCATCGGCGAGACTGCCCCCGACGTCGAGGTGGAGACGCGTGCCGAGATCCGCGCCGCCTCGGTGGCGATGGCGCGGCAGGCGCGCCGCCGCGTGCGAATCGTCAGTCGCCATCTCGACGGCCCGGTCTACGACGACCCCGAGTTCCTGCTCGCGCTGCGCGAGCTCGCCACCGGCTCACGCTCGGCCCGGGTGGAGATCCTGGTGCGCGACTCCGGCCCCGCGGTGCGCGAGGGCCACCGCCTGATCGAGCTCGCGCGCCGCCTGTCGACCTACTTCGAGTTCCGCGTCCCCTCGGCCGACCACGACGCCTACAACGCCGCATTCATGATCGTCGACGACACCGCGACGGTGTGGCGCAACTTCGCCGATCGCTTCGAGGGCCTGGTGAGCTTCGGTGACCGTCGCCGGGCCGGCGACCTCGGTCGCACCTTCGTCGAGATGTGGGAGAGCGCGACCCCGGACCCTGCGATGCGGCGGCTCCACCTGTGATCGGCCGCGACCGCCGCCTCGGGTCGGCGGTCCCCATGCCGGTCTCGCGCCGCCGCGCGCTGGCGTCGGTCGCCGCGCTGCTGGCCGGATGGGTTGCCCCCAGGGCGGACGGTGCCGAACTGGTCACAGAAGTGCTGGCCGTGGTCTACGGCCGAGCATCCGACCTGGTGCCGGTGCTCGGGCCCCTGATCGCGGAGCCCGGCGGTGTCTCGGCCTTCGGCAATCAGCTCGTGGTGCGCGCCACGGCGGCGGAGATCGACGAGATTCGCCGCGTCCTCGCGCGCCTCGATCGCCAACCCGCGAACCTCGTGATCAGCGTTCGGCACGCCGAGGCGGCAGCCTCGGAAGGCGCCCACGTGGGAATCGTGACCGCGCCTCGACACCGCGCCAGCCGCCCGGGCGAGATCGAGGTGTTGCCCCCACCGCGCGGTGCGGTCGGGGTGGAGCTCGGCACCCACCGCTCGCGGACCGACGAGACGACCGTGCAGACCCTGCGCGCGCTCGAGGGGCGCGAGGCGTTCATCGCCGTCAGCGAGAGCACCCCCGAGCGCGAGGTGCTGGTCGTCCGCTCCGGCCGTGGCCGGACCACCGTTGTCGAGGGCGTGGAGCACCGCGAGACGGTGACCGGATTCCACGTTCGTGCCCGCCTGGTCGGCGAGGACGGGGTGCTGCTCGAGATTGCGCCGCGCATCGAGCGACGCCGGCAGGACGGCACCACGATCGGCCGTGGCGCGGCCACCACCACCACGGTGCGCCTCGGACAGTGGGTCGAGATCGGGGGCTCGGACGAGGCCGGGACGTCGTCCGGCTCGGGCATCACCGCGGCTACCGGACGGACCAGGGATGTCCGCGCCGCGATCTCACTGCGCGTCGACCGGGCACGCTGAACACCTGCCCGGGAGCCACGGCGACGCGAGCCGCGTCGCGCGACGAATCGGCGGCCCCGGGGCCGGCACACCTGTCGTGCCGGCCCCGGCTCGCGCTCAGTAGTTACCGGCCGGCGGAGGCCCGTAGTAGCCGGCGCCCGGCCCCATGGGAGCCGGCGCGATGCACCAGTAGTACGGGGGCGGGCACGGCACATAGGTCGGCTGCTGCCACTGCGGCGGGTAGTAGCCGGGAGGCGGCGGATACCCGCCCGGATAGGCGGCGGCCGGCGGCCACGGCTGGGCCGCGGGCGGCGGCGGGGGCGCCTCGGTGTCGGTGCTCGGCGGCGGCGCCCACGGGTTCGCTGCCGCGGTCGGCGGCACCGCGGCCGGCGGCGGCGGAGGCGGAACCATGACCACTGGCGGCGGTGCGCGATGGTGCATCGGCCCCGGGCCACGCATCATCGGCGCCGGCCGCGCCGGGGCGCTCACGCCCGCGTCCTTGAACGCGGCCGCCAGATCGGTCGCCAACGAGCCGGTCGAGGGTGGTGCTGCCGCCACCGGAGCAGCCGGTGCCGGAGCCGCCGGTACCGGGGCCGCCGGAGCCGGCGCGGCTGCCGCCGCCGGGGAATGGGCGGTGGCCGCCGGCGCGGCCGCCGATGCCTGCGCCTGATGGCCTTCGGTCGAGCCCAGGATCGCCACCAGGAACCCGAGGATCACCACCGGTCCCCACAGCGCTAGGAAACCGCTCAATCCGGTGGCCGTCTCCGGCTCCGGCCCGGCGACCATGGCCGGTGCCGGCGCGGACTCCTCCGCCGCAGCGGTCTCGTCCTCCGCACTCTCGTCCGCCGAAGCGGCGCGCGCAGCGGTCTTCTTCTTGGTGGCGGCCTTCTTGCGGGTGGCCGGTGTCGGTTGGGTCGACGCGGTGTCCCCCGACTCCGGGTCCTCCGGTCCCGTCGCCTCCACCTTGTCTTCTTCAGCCATCTCGACTTCTCCCTAGGAACGATTCACGCCCATCGAATTCTGTCGCCCGTGCGCGTGCCGGCCTCGCCGTCGGTCCGACCCGAACCTGCAAGCGACGGAGCGCTCGCGGGCGAGCTCCGACTCGAAGCGTCCCGGCGAGGGCCCCCACGCGTCTCGGATCCGGCCGCAGGGCAGTCGCGAAGTGTACCACGATCGGCACCCGCTTCCTCTCCCCGAAGCCGCGCGTGGTGGATTATCATGCGCGCCGTCACATCCCCGCCGAGCCGATGCACGCCGCGCCCCCTCCGCCAGCCTCGCCGCCGACGGCCGCACGCCGCGTCGGCCCGTGCCAGCGCCCTGGCGAACCACCGAGCCCCGGTCGGCGCGCAGCGACGCGCCGGAGCCGGTCCGAGCCGTCACGGCTCGCATCCCTGGAGATCGCGCGATGACCGCTGCCGTCGAACCATCCACCGCGCTCGTCGTGCTCCTCGGGGGACCGGCCTGGTCGGCGTTCCGAGTCGGACGGGTGGTGGAGCGACTGCGCGCCGACGGGCACCGCGAGCTTCGCGGCCTGACTGGCCGCAGCGCCTTGCTGGTCGCGAGCTCGAGCGCCATCGAGGGCGAGCGACTGGCGCGACTCGAGAGCCTGCTCGATGCGCAGGTGCACCGCGCCCGCCTCGACGCCGATCTGCTGGTGATGCCGCGCCCGGGCACCATCTCCCCCTGGTCGAGCAAGGCGACCGACATCCTCCACGCCTGCGGGCTCGCGGCGGTGAGCCGGGTCGAGCGCGCGGTGGCCTGGTGGATCGACGCACCCACGGTGTCGACCGAGCTCGCCGGCGCCGCCGCCGCCGCGCTCCACGACCGCATGACCCAGATCGCGACCGGCAACCCCGATGCCGCCGCCACCCTGTTCGCGACCCCGAGCCCGGCGCCGCTCGGCGCGATCGCGCTCGGCGCCGACGGCCGCCCCGCGCTCGAGCGCGCCAACCAGGAGATGGGGCTCGCGCTCAGCGCGGCCGAGATCGACTACCTGGTCGAGCGCTACCGGGCGCTCGGGCGCGACCCGACCGACGCCGAGCTGATGATGTTCGCGCAGGCCAACTCCGAGCACTGCCGCCACAAGATCTTCAACGCGCGCTGGCGCATCGACGGCGCGGAGGCCGCGCACACCCTGTTCCAGATGATCCGCAACACCCACGCGCGCAACCCGGGGCGCGTGCTGTCGGCGTATCGCGACAACGCCGCGGTGATCGCCGGCGCCGAGACCGATTGGCTGGTGCCGACGCCGGGCGGCGGGTGCTGGCGGTACGAGTCGGGCGCCGCGGACATCGTGCTCAAGGTCGAGACCCACAACCATCCGACCGCGATCTCCCCCTTCCCCGGCGCGGCGACCGGCTCTGGCGGCGAGATCCGCGACGAGGCGGCGACCGGGCGCGGTGCGCGCAGCAAGGCCGGGCTCACCGGCTTCTCGGTGTCGGACCTGCGGATCCCCGGGCACGTGGAGCCCTGGGAGCACGACCACGGCCGACCGGCGCGCATCGCCAGCGCGCTCGAGATCATGCTGGAGGCGCCGATCGGCGCCGCGAGCTTCAACAACGAGTTCGGCCGACCGGCACTCTTGGGGTACTTCCGCACGCTGGAGATCGACGTCGGGACACCGCAGGCGCCGGACGTGCGCGGCTACCACAAGCCGATCATGATCGCCGGCGGTGTCGGCAACATCCGCCGCGAGCAGGTCGAGAAGGCCGACGTCCCGGCCGGCGCCAGGGTCGTGGTGCTCGGCGGGCCGGCGATGCCGATCGGGCTGGGCGGCGGCGCGGCGTCGTCGATGACCAGCGGTCACGCCGAGGCGGACCTCGACTTCGCGTCGGTGCAGCGCGACAACCCCGAGATGCAGCGTCGCTGCCAGGAGGTCATCGACCGCTGCTGGCAGCTCGGTGAGGACAACCCGATCCTGTCGGTGCACGACGTGGGCGCCGGAGGGCTCTCGAACGCGGTGCCGGAGATCGTGCACGGTGCGGGTCGCGGCGGGCGGCTCGACCTGCGCCAGGTGCCGAGCGACGCCCCGGGCATGTCGCCGCTCGAGATCTGGTGCAACGAGTCGCAGGAGCGCTTCGTGCTGGCGGTGGCGCCGGAGCGGCTGGCGACGCTGCGCGCCATCGCCGAGCGCGAGCGCTGCCCGATGGCGGTGCTCGGCGAGGCGACCGAGGAGACCTGGCTGCGCGTCGACGATCCCCTCCTCGGCCACCCGGCGGTCGACGTCCCGCTCGACCTGGTGCTCGGCGCCCCGCCGACCCCGCACCGTGAGACCCGCCGCGTGGCCCCGCGGCGGCGCCCGCTCGAGCTCGCCGGCATCGACCCGCTGGAGAGCGCGTTGCGCGTGCTGCGCCTGCCCGCGGTCGGCGACAAGACGTTCCTGGTGACCATCGGCGATCGCACCGTCGGCGGCCTCGTGTGTCGCGACCAGATGGTCGGGCCGTGGCAGGTCCCGGTCGCCGACTGCGCGGTGACCGCGAGCGGGTTCCGGGCCACGACCGGAGAGGCCATGTCGATGGGCGAGCGCACCCCGCTCGCCCTGATCGACGCGCCGGCGTCGGGGCGGATGGCGGTCGGCGAGGCGCTGACCAATCTGGCCGCGGCCTCGGTGCCGCGCCTCGGCGACGTCGCGCTGTCGGCGAACTGGATGGCGGCGGCGGACCATCCGGGTGAGGACGGCGCACTGTTCGACACCGTGCGCGCGGTCGGCCTCGAGCTCTGCCCCGCCCTCGGCATCCCGATCCCGGTCGGCAAGGACTCGCTGTCGATGCGCACCGTGTGGCGCGACGGCGACACCGAGCGCCGGGTGGTCTCCCCGGTCTCGCTGGTGGTCTCGGCCTTCGCCCCGGTCGACGACATCCGCCGCACCCTGACCCCGGAGCTGCGGCTCGACGCCGGCGACACCGTGCTGCTCCTCGTCGACCTCGGTCGCGGCCGGTGCCGACTCGGCGGGTCGGCGCTCGCCCGCGTCCACGGCCAGGTCGGCGACGCGGTGCCGGACCTCGACGAGCCGGCGGCGCTGGTCGAGCTCTTCGCCGCCACCCGCGCGCTGATGGCCGACGGCAGCCTCCTCGCCTATCACGACCGGTCGGACGGCGGACTGCTGGCGACACTGGCCGAGATGGCCTTCGCCGCCGGCTGTGGGCTCGAGGTCACGCTCGACGCGCTCGGCGAGGACGCGCTGGCCGCCCTGTTCTGCGAGGAGCTCGGGGTCGTGGTCCAGGTGCCCGCGCCACGGGCCGATGCGGCGATCGCCACCCTCGGCGCCGGGCCGACGCTCGCCGGTCACGTCCACCGCATCGGCCACCCGGTGGCGGGGCCCCCCGAGCGCGCGCGAGTGCGCATTGCCCACCGTGGGCGGGATCTCGTCGTGGAATCACTCGCCGTCCTGCGCGACGCGTGGTCGGCGACCAGCGCGCGCATGCTCGAGGCCCGCGACGACCCGGGCTGCGCCGCCGAATGGCGCCGGAGCCTGGGCCGATCGGCGTCGCGGCTGGTGGCCCGGCTGCCGGCAGGCGAGGTCGCCGGCGCGGTGCCGGGGCCGGCGATCGGGGGCGCGCGGCCGCGGGTCGCCATCCTCCGCGACCAGGGCGTCAACGGTCACCACGAGATGGCGGCAGCCTTCGAGCGCGCCGGTTTCGAGTGTCACGACGTCCACACCACCGACATCGTCGCCGGGCGCGTCGACCTCGCGACGTTCCGCGGCATCGCCGCCTGCGGCGGCTTCTCCTATGGTGACGTCCTCGGCGCCGGCGGCGGCTGGGCCGGGTCGATCCTCCATCAGCCCCGCGCCCGCGAGGCCTTCGCCGCGGTGCTCGCTCGCGACGACACCTTCGTGCTCGGCGTGTGCAACGGCTGTCAGATGTTGTCGCGCCTGGGCTCGCTCATCCCTGGCGCCGAGGGCTGGCCGCGCTTCGTCCGCAACCGCTCCGAGCAGTTCGAGGGTCGGCTCGCGCTGACCGAGATCCTGCCCTCGCCCTCGCTGTTCTTCACCGGCATGGAAGGCGCGCTGCTGCCGACCGTGGTCTCGCACGGCGAGGGGCGGGCCGAGTTCTCGCACCCGCAAGGGGCCGAGGCGATCCTCGCCGCCGGCCTCGTCTGCATGCGCTTCGTCGATGCCGAAGGCGCGGTGGCCGAGACCTACCCGGCGAACCCGAACGGCTCGCCCGGGGGCATCACCGGGCTCACCACCCCGGACGGCCGCGTCACCATCCTGATGCCCCACCCCGAGCGCAGCTTCCGCAGCGCCCAGCTCTCGTGGCACCCCCGCCACTGGGGCGCGGATTCACCCTGGATGCGGATGTTCGTGAACGCCCGGCGCTGGGTGGCGTGAGCGCGGCGTGAAATTTCTCGGGTACAACGCGTGTTCACGTAGGGCGTCGTGCTTGGTCGTTCCGGGGTAGGCTCGGAAACGCGGCACGACCACGACGGTCGGTGGAGCCGCGGCGGCGCGCGGGTGCCGGCCAACCGCGGGACACCGAGGAGAGCACGCGATGCTGATCAAGCGCCCAGAGGACATTCGTCCTTCGGAGATCACCGACGAGGCGGTATTTCGTAGCCGTCGGACCTTCCTGCGCACCGCGGCGGTCGCCGGGGTGGCCACGGCGGGGCTCGGCCTGGCCGCCACGCGCGGCGTGCGGGCGCTCGCCACCCACCCCGATGTCGCCGCCGGCGAGAAGATCCCGAACGTGGTGGAGAGCGCCTACAAGGTCGACGAGGCGCTCACGCCCTTCGAGAGCGTGACCACCTACAACAACTTCTACGAGTTCGGCACCGACAAGGGCGACCCGGTGGCGAGATCGGGGAAGTTCGAGCCGCGGCCCTGGTCGGTGAAGGTCTCGGGCGAGTGCGAGAAGCCGGGTGAGGTCGACCTCGACGCGCTGCTCGCGCCGCACCAGCTCGAGGAGCGCATCTATCGGTTGCGATGCGTCGAGGCGTGGTCGATGGTGGTGCCCTGGGTCGCGGTCCCGCTGGGACCCTTGCTCGCGCGATTCGCGCCGACGTCGAAGGCGAAGTACGTCGCGTTCAAGACCGTGTACCGCCCGGACCAGATGCCGGGGCAGCGCAGCGGCTTCATCGACTGGCCCTACGTCGAGGGGCTTCGGATCGACGAGGCGACCCACCCGTTGACGGTGCTCGCGGTGGGCGTCTACGGGCAGGTGCTGCCCAACCAGAACGGCGCCCCGCTGCGACTGGTCGTGCCCTGGAAGTACGGCTTCAAGAGCATCAAGTCGATCGTCTCGATCGAGTTCACCGAGAAGGAGCCGCCGACGACCTGGAACATCCAGGGGCCGAGCGAGTACGGCTTCTACGCCAACGTGAACCCCGAGGTCGACCACCCACGCTGGTCGCAGAGTCGCGAGCGTCGGATCGGCGAGCTGTTCCGGCGCGAGACGTTGATGTTCAACGGCTACGCCGACGAGGTCGCGTCGCTGTACGCGGGGATGGACCTGGCCAAGCACTACTGACGCGGTCGGGTGGCGGCGCAACAGGGGATGAGAGCAAGACGATGAGCCCGGCGGCGCGCGTGCGCGCACTCAAGCTGACGACGTTCGCGGCCGCGGGGGCGCCGTTGGTGGCCCTGACAGCGGCGGCGCTCGGCGGCGGTCTGGGTGCCAACCCGGTCGAGACGATCACCCACGAGACCGGTGAGTGGGGCCTGCGCCTGCTGCTCGCGACGCTGGCGGTGACGCCGCTTCGCCGCCTCACCGGATGGCAGCTCCTGGGCCGTGTTCGACGCATGCTCGGGTTGTGGTCGTTCTTCTACGTCGGCGTCCACTTCGCGACCTACGCCGTCCTCGACGCCGGCCTCGACCTCGGCTTCATCGTCGAGGACATCGTCAAGCGGCCATACATCACGGTCGGCTTCGCCACCCTCGTGATGCTCGTTCCACTCGCTGTCACCTCCACCGATGGCGCGGTGCGTCGCCTCGGCGGGCGGCGGTGGCGCGCGCTGCACCGCCTCGCCTACCTCGCCGGCGTCGGCGGGGTGGTCCACTTCCTCTGGCTGGTGAAGGCGGATCTGCTCGAGCCGCTGGTCTACCTGGTGGTGCTGACGGGACTGCTGGCGGCCCGAATCCCCGCAGTTTCCAGCGCGCTCGGTCGATGGCGGGCCACCCCGGCGCGCAGACCCGACCAGGGACGAGCCCGCGCCACGCTCGCGCCACGAGGCAGCGAGGGCGTCTGACCACGAGGGATCCGGCCGCGCCGAAGCGAGGCCTCGGCGTGGCGTCGCCCGCGTCGGGATGGTAGCTTGCGTCGCGGTCGCGATCCGCGGCCCACGCCACGGCGAAGCTCGGCACAGATGGATCAGCGGCGCTCACCGAAGTCGACCCGTCGTCGCGGCGACCTCGACCCGGAGGACGTGGCGCTCTTCCGACGTACGGTCGGCGAGGTGCGCCCGGTGCGGCACGATCGCGTTCACGAGCCCTTTGCCGGCGGGCGGGCGCCGGCGCGCCCTCGGCCGCGGCCGGCCCGCGACCTCGAGGCCGCGGGCGAGGCGCGGGCGCTGCCCGATCCGGTCGGTCATCCGACGGCGGGGCTCGGCGAGTCGCTGTGGCATGCGCGGCCCGGGGTCTCCACCCGCGACCTCGCGCGCCTGCGCCGCGGCAAGATTTCCCAGGAGCGCGAGCTCGACCTGCACGGGATGCGGGTGGCCGAGGCGAGGCCACTGCTCGCGCAGTTCCTCGACGAGGCGCGCCGCGACCACGTGCGCTGCGTGCGCATCGTCCATGGCAAGGGTCTGCGCTCGGCCCAGGCCCAACCGGTGATCAAGAGTCAGGTCGACCGCTGGCTGCGGCTGCAGCCGGACGTCCTCGCGTTCTGCTCCGCCCGACCCTGTGACGGCGGCACCGGCGCGCTGTACGTGCTGCTCAGCCGCGGACCCGCGGCCCCACCCCACGCCGCCCGTCGGTGACCCGCCGGCGGGTCACCCTCGACGACGTGGCGCGGCTGGTCGGGGTCTCCGCGGCCACCGTGTCGCGCTTCGTGAACGATCCGTCGAAAGTGCGCGAGCACCTTCGCGGGCCGATTCAGGCCGCAATCGACGAGCTGGCCTACGTTCCGCACGGTGGCGCGCGATCGCTCGCCTCGCGCCGGTCCAGGATGATCGGGGCCGTGTTCCCCTCGCTGCAGACCTCGCTCTTCGGCGGCGCCCTGGACGCGCTACAGAACGCGATCGCCAGCGAGGGGTACACCGTGGTGGTGGCGTCGTCGGACTACGACCCGGCCTGCGAGGCGCATCAGGTCCAGACGCTGCTCGCCAACGGCGTCGATGGGCTGATGTTGGTCGGCGCCGCGCGCGATCCGCGAATCCACGAGCTCATCGCGCGCAAGGGCGTCCCCTGCGTGATCACCTGGGTCTCGCAGAGCGACACCGCGTTTCCCTGCATCGGTTTCGACAACCACCGCGCGGCATTCGACGTCACCAACCACCTGCTCGACCTCGGTCACCGGCGATTCGGAGTGATCTCGGGCCGGCTCGAGCACAACGATCGCGGACAGGCCCGACTCGCCGGGGTGCGCGCCGCCCTCGCCGCGCGCGGGCTCGCGCTCGCCCCGGAGCAGATCGTCTACACGCGGTTCGGCGTGGCCGAGGGCCGCGAGGCCTTCCACCACCTGATGCTACGGACACCGCGACCGACGGCCATCGTCTGCGGCGCCGAGCCGTTCGCCTACGGCGCCATCTTCGAGGCCGCGGAGGCCGGCATCGCGGTTCCGCGCGAGGTCTCGATCACGGGCTTCGACGACATGTGGCTCGCCTCGCAGATCACGCCCGCGCTCACCACCGTGCGCACCCCGCGCGCGCGGATGGGGGGGATGGCCGGCGAGTACCTGCTCTCGGTGCTCGGCGGGGAGACACCGACGACGCCGCGTCCCCTGCCCTACGAGCTCATCGTCCGGCGCTCGACTGGCCCCGCGCCGCTGGCGTGACGGGTACGGCGGCAGTTGGGCACCGTCGCCGCCGCCGGCAGGCTCGGTCTCGCGGCTCCAGGATTCTGGTGCGTGCTCGGCGGCCATCGCCGGGGCGGCGGAGCGCGGAGGTGCCGGAGAAGGCGCAGGGACGGGGAAGTCTCGGGGGGCTACCGACGGGAGGCGGGCCGCTCCCCCAGCCGAACCCCTCTTTCGGGGGGTTCCCGGCTCGGCCCGCCTCCCTGTACGCCGAGCCCATCCCTGGGACTCCTTGCGTACGGGGCATGACGTTAGCGCCGGAGTCGGCCCTACCGGTGTGGCAAAACTCACATCCGGAGTGATTTCGTATCGCCGCGGGTGCGCAGCACCTCAGGGACAGGCCGCCCCCTGATCGAGGATCGCCCGGCGCAGCTCGCGCAGCGACGCCTCGAGTGCCGGATCCCAGCGCGTCGCGGTGACCACGGTCGGCCCGTCGGCTGCCGGAGCGTGGAGCTCGATCGAGAGACCGCGACGATTGGCGAGGAACACGGTGCGGTCGAGCCCGACGCCGACGTCGGCCTCGATGCGGGCGCGCTCGACGCCAGCCTCCAACTCGCCACGGACCCGGTAGCCGGCGGGTCGCAGACAGCGCTCGAGGTAGTCGACGACCACCCGGTAGGTCGCCCGCAGCGGTCGTGGTGACTCGAAGGTTACGTGCGTCGGCTCCGGTGTCGGGGCGAGGGATACGGTGCCGCAGCCGCCGAGCATCGCGGCCACCACCGCCGCAGCGGCCACCACCATCCCGAGTCGTTTCACGGCGCCGCCTCGACATCGCGAACGATCTCGCGCAGGACCGCCGTCGCGTAGGCGCCGGCACCGAGCGAGAACGCGAGCGTCAGGTCGGGGCCCGACCACGCGTGGTCGAGGTCACGGACACTGACCCGGAGCGCGCGCCGTTCCTCTGCCGACACCGCCTCCAGACCCGCGCACCAGCACTCACAGCCGGTGAGGGCGGCGCGCTCCGCCGCCGCCGCCTCGGCCGTCGACGACGGCGCACCGGCGCCCCACAGCGGACCGCTCGGATGGACGTCCGCCGCCGCCACCCGGGCGACGATGTCGGCATCGACGGTCTCGACCGCGAAGTGGCTCCGTGAGCCGTCGAGCACCGCGCGCTCACCGGGCAGCACGCGCGCCCACGTTCCTGCCGCGACCCGCGCCGCGAGCACGCGGTTGAACAGCACCGAGCGCGCCGCCGACAGCACCATCGCCCGCAGCCGCGGGCGCCCTCCTCGGGTGAGCGCGGCCCGGGCGGCGTCGACGTTCGCCCCGTCGCGACCGAAGCGCTGCGGACCGAAGTAGCTCGGCGCGCCCAGCGCCGCCAGCGCGTCGAGCCGGTCCGCCATCGCCGCGGGCGACGCGGTGCAGCGACGCAGCACGATACGAAAACGATTCCCGCGCAGGCTTCCCCGGCGCAGCTTGCGCCGGGTGCGGGTGGCCTCCAGGACGCGCACGCCCTCGACGTCGAGCGCGGACCAGTCGGGCTCGGGGCGGCCGCGCAGATCGACCGTGAACCATTGTCGGGTCACCGCGTGGCGATCCTTCAGGCCCGCGAAGCCGACGTCGACCGACCGCGCGCCGGCGAGCGCGGCGAGACGACCGGCGACCCACTCGGTGTTGGCGCCTCGCTTCTCCACCCACAGCATCGCGTGGCCGCCGTCACCGTCCGGCACCCAGCCGAGGATCTCCTCGACCTCGAAGTCCTCCGGGCTGGCCCGCGAGACCGCCTCCCCGACCGGGCCGCCGTGCGCGAACGGCAACGCGTCGAACGGGATCCACGGATCGACCGGCGGCGGCTCCGCGGGTGTGGTCTGGCTCATCGTGAGTCGATCAGGGCGACGGCGATCGACGCGATACCCTCGCCGCGGCCGGTGAAGCCCATGTGCTCGGTGGTCGTCGCCTTGACCCCGACCGCGCCGACCTCGAGCCCGAGGTCGGCGGCGATCCGCGCCCGCATCTCCGGCACGTGGGGAGCGATCCGCGGCGCCTGGGCGATGATCGTGAGGTCCACGTTCACGATCTGGAATCCGTGCTCGGCGACCAGCGCCCGCACCCGGCGCAGCAGCAACCGACTGTCGATGCCTCGATAGTCGGCGCTGGAGTCCGGGAAATGCATCCCGATGTCCCCGAGCGCGGCGGCCCCGAGCAGCGCGTCGCAGAGCGCGTGCAATGCGACGTCGCCGTCGGAGTGTGCGGCGAGGCCACGCGGATGGTCGATTCGTACCCCACCGAGGACCAGCGGCACGCCGTCGGCGAACCGATGCGCGTCGAAACCCTGACCGATTCGCACCCCTACCTCCTGCCCGCCGTCAGTCGTCGGCGCCCTGCGCCGCCAGTATCTGCTCGCCGAGCGCCATGTCCGCCGGATGGGTGATCTTGAGGTTGTCGGCGTGCCCGACGACGAGGCGGGCCGCGAGCCCCGCGTCCTCCATCGCCTGCGCCTCGTCGGTCACCGTGCGCCCGGCGTCCTCGGCCGACCGCAGGGCGGCGCGGAGCTGACCGAGGCGGAACACCTGTGGGGTCAGCGCGTGCCACAGGTGGTCGCGGCTCACCGTCTGCGCCACCCGCCCCTCCGGGTCCGCCCGCTTCATGGTGTCGCGCACCGGCATCGCCAGCACCGCGCCGACCGCGTCGGCCAGCGCGACATCGAGGAGCACGCGCAGGTCGTCGGGCCGCAGACAGGGTCGCGCCGCGTCGTGCACCGCGACCCAGTCGTGCGACTCTCCGGCGCGGACGAGCCAGTCGAGCGCCGCCAACACCGAGGCCTGCCGGGTGTCGCCGCCGACCACCGTCCACAGCGCGCAGTGGAGCCGGGGCCTGGCCGCCGACCAGTGCGCGTCGTCCTCGCGCAGCGCCACCACCACGCCGTGGACGCGCGGGTCGGAGGCGACGCGCTGCACCGCCCGCGCGACGATCGGCCGGCCGCCGAGCTCGAGGTACTGCTTCGGCGTCGCATGCCCCATCCGCGACCCCGTGCCGGCCGCCGGGACCACCGCCCACACCCGCGGCCGCGCCGGCGGGCTCACCGGGCGTCCGGGTCGCCGACCCGGCGGCGCGCACGCGCCGCCTCGAGGACCGCGGCGTCGTCCTCGCCGCCGAGCCCGCGGTCGAGCGTCTCGTCGAACAACTGCCGGGCCTGCGCCCCGATCGCCATCTCGAAGCCCTCGCCGCGCGCCATCTCCAACGCCAGTGCGAGGTCCTTGTGGAGGATCCGGGTGTGGGCCCGAGGCGCGTAGTCCCCGGCGAAGGCGCGGCGCAGACGGTCCTCGACCACCCAGCTCTGGCCGGAGCTCGCCGCCACGACGTCCAGCATCACGCCGGGGTCGAGACCCGCCGCCTCGCCGATCGCGAGCGCCTCCGCCCCGGCGGCGAGCTGGATGCCGGCGAGGAGGTTGTTGACGAGCTTCATCCGCGCGCCGTCGCCGGGACGCGCGGAGATGCGGAAGCGGCGGTGCCCGAGCGCCGCCAGCACCGGCTCGGCCCGCGCCAGATCGGCATCGTCCCCCGCCAGCATCAGCGACAGCTCGCCGCTCGCGGCGCGCGCCGGACCACCGGAGATCGGCGCGTCGATCGGGCACGCGCCGGCGGCGGCGATCCGCGCCGCGAGGCGGGTCGCATCGTCGGGACCGATGGTGCTGCAAAGCGCCACCGGCGTCCCGGGCCGCCAACCGGCCGACGCCGGCGCCGGCTCGGTGAACAGGGCCGACTCGATCTGGCGCGCGTCGACCACCACCACCAGGATCATGTCGCTGCCGGCGGCGAGCGCTCGGGCGTCGTCGACGACCCGCGCCCCGGCGCCAGCCGCCGCCGCGGCGGCCGCCCCGTCGACATCGCGCGCGAGAACCTCGAAGCCGGCCCGGAGCAGGCTCGCCGCCATCGGCAGGCCCATGTTCCCGGTGCCCACGACACCGACGGTGCGAATCGCCATCAGGGAGCTACGAGCTGGTAGAACGTCTCGCCGCGCCGGATCATGCCGAGCTCGCGCCGCGCGCGCTCCTCGACCATCTCGAGGCCGGACTTCAGATCCAGCACCTCGGCATCGAGCACCTGGTTTCGCGCTCGGAGCGCGGCGTTCTCGGTCTTCTGCGCCGCGATGCCCTGCTCCAGGCGGTGCACCGCCGCCAGCCCGTCGTCGGCGATCCAGATGCGGGCCTGGAGCGCGAGCAGCAGCACCAGCAGGCAGATGTTGACGGCGCGGACGAACATGCGTGGATCGTAGCCTGGATGGTCGACCGACGAAACGCGTGCTCGCCGGACGAGCCGGTCCCCCTCAGCGCCGTGCGAAGGCGTGCCGGCCCGGATAGGTCGCCGCGCCGCCGAGCGCCTCCTCGATGCGGATGAGGCGGTTGTACTTCGCCACGCGGTCGGAGCGGCAGAGCGAGCCGGTCTTGATCTGGCCGGCGCAGGTGGCCACCGCGAGGTCGGCGATGGTGGTGTCCTCGGTCTCGCCGGAGCGATGCGAGATGACGGCGGCGTAGCCGCTCGACATCGCGAGACGGACCGCATCCAGAGTCTCGGTCAGCGTGCCGATCTGGTTGACCTTGATCAGGATCGCGTTGGCCACCCCGCGCTCGATGCCCTCGCGCAGGATCGCGGGGTTGGTGACGAAGAGGTCGTCACCGACGAGCTGGACCCGGTCGCCGGTGCGCGCGGTCAGGGCCGCCCAACCGTCCCAGTCGTCCTCGGCCATCCCGTCCTCGATCGAGACGATCGGATAGCGCGCGACCCAGTCGGCGAGCAGGTCGACCATGCCCTGGGCGTCCAGCGTCCGCCCCTCGGACTCGAGGTGGTAGCGACCATCGCGGTAGAACTCGGAGCTCGCGACATCCAACGCCAGCGCGATGTCGTCCCCGACGCGGAACCCGACCTTCGCGATCGCCTCGAGGATGACCTCGATCGCCTCCTCGTTGGAGCCGAGATCCGGCGCGAACCCACCCTCGTCGCCGACCGCGGTGGACAGGCCGCGGGCTTTCAGCACCGACTTCAGCGCGTGGAACACCTCCGCCCCGTGACGGACCGCCTCGCGCAGGCTGGTGGCGCCGACCGGCGCGATCATGAACTCCTGGAAGTCGACGCTGTTGTCGGCGTGTGCGCCGCCGTTGAGGATGTTCATCAACGGCACCGGCATGCGCCACGCGCCGCCGGTCGCGAGGTACTCGTAGAGCGCCTGCCCACGGCTCGCCGCCACCGCGTGCGCGCAGGCGAGCGAGACGCCGAGGATCGCGTTGGCGCCGAGCGACGCCTTGTTCTCGGTGGCGTCCAGCGCGTTCATCGCCGCGTCGACGCCGGCCTGGTCGGCGGCGTCGCGTCCGGCGAGCAACGGCGCAATCCGCTCGCGCACGTTCGCCACCGCCCGACTCACACCCTTGCCGGCGTAGCGCGTCGCATCGCCATCGCGCAGCTCGAGCGCCTCGCGCGCCCCGGTCGACGCGCCCGACGGCACCGCGGCGCGCCCGAGCGAGCCGTCGGCGAGGCGCACGTCGGCCTCGACGGTGGGATTGCCGCGCGAGTCGAGGATCTCGCGGGCGGTGACGTGCTCGATCTGGGTCGCGCTCATGCGCCGGTCCTCCGCGCCGACCCCGCGGCGAGGAGCGCATCCTCGTCGAAGGGCCGCGACTTCACGGTCTGGTCGATGGCTTTCAGGGTCTCGAGCAGCGCACGCATGCGCCCGAGCGGCCAGGCGTTCGGGCCGTCGCTCAGCGCGCGGTCCGGATCCGGATGGGTCTCCATGAACACGCCGGCGACGCCGCTCGCCACCGCCGCACGCGCGAGCACCGGGACGAACTCGCGCTGCCCGCCGGATGCGCTGCCCTTGCCGCCCGGCATTTGCACCGAGTGCGTGGCATCGAACACCACCGGGCAGCCGGTCTCGCGCATCACCGCGAGCCCACGCATGTCGGAGACCAGGTAGTTGTAGCCGAAGCTCGCGCCGCGCTCGCAGACCATGATCTGCTGATTGCCAACGGCCCGTGCCTTCTCGACGACGTGGACCATGTCCCAGGGCGCCAGGAACTGGCCCTTCTTGATGTTGACCGGCTTGCCCTGGCGTGCCACCGCCTGGATGAAGCCGGTCTGCCGACAGAGGAATGCCGGGGTCTGCAGCACGTCGACGACTGCGGCGACCTCGGCGAGCGGCGTGTCCTCGTGGACGTCGGTGAGCACCGG
This sequence comes from Ectothiorhodospiraceae bacterium, assembly GCA_024234875.1. Classification (GTDB taxonomy): domain Bacteria; phylum Pseudomonadota; class Gammaproteobacteria; order HK1; family HK1; genus JACKNM01. The sequence continues at coordinate 18,374 of JACKNM010000027.1, forward strand.
GACGCCGATGCTCGACCGGACCCCGTCGAGGATGCGAAGGCCCGCCTCCATCCCCGGCCCGCGATAGCTGCCGTGCGAGCTGCGGTTGGCCTTGTCGAACGACGACTTGTAGACGAAGGGGATGTCGAGCGCGCGGCACATCTCGGCGAGCGCGCCGGCCGTCTCCTCGGCCAGCGCCTCGGACTCGATCACGCACGGCCCCGCGATCAGAAACAGCGGCCGGTCGATGCCGACCTCGAAACCACAGAGCTTCATGCTGGCAGTGACCGCGGCGACGCTATTCGCCGACCGCGCCGGCCGGCGCCGGCGCACGACCCAGGCGCGCGGCACGATGGGCGGCGGCGGCGCGGACGTAGCCGATGAACAGCGGGTGACCGTCGCGCGGGTTCGAGTTGAACTCGGGGTGGAACTGGCAGCCGATGAACCAGGGGTGATCGGGGATCTCGATCACCTCGACGAGGTTGCCGTCGATGGTCTTGCCGGCGATCACCAGGCCCGCATCCTGCAACGGGTCCATGTAGGTGTTGTTGAACTCGTAGCGATGGCGGTGGCGCTCGGAGATGATGTCGCGGCCGTAGACCGCGCGCGAGCGCGACTCGCGCCGCAGGCGGATCTCCTGCGCGCCGAGCCGCATGGTGCCGCCGAGGTCGGAGCCGTCGTCGCGCCGCTCGATGGTCCCCTCCTTGGTCATCCACTCGGTGATCAGCGCGATCACCGGATGCGGGGTGTCACGGTCGAACTCGGTGCTGTTGGCACCGGCGAGGCCGGCGCGGTTGCGCGCGTACTCGATGACCGCGACCTGCATGCCGAGGCAGATGCCGAGGTACGGGATGCGGTGCTCGCGCGCGTAACGCGCGGCGGCGACCTTGCCGTCGATACCGCGCTTGCCGAAGCCGCCGGGAACGAGGATGGCGTCGAGGTCGGCGAGCGCCGCGCTGCCCGACTCGTCGATCTCCTCCGAGTCCATGTACTCGATGCGGACCCGGGTGCGGGTATGGATCCCGGCGTGGATCAGCGCCTCGGTGAGCGACTTGTACGACTCGGTGAGATCGACGTACTTGCCGACCATGCCGATCCGAACCTCGCCCTCGGGGTGCTCCACGCCCTCCACCACCGCGTCCCACTCCGAGAGGTCGATGGGGCGCGCGTCGAGCTCGAGGCGCTCGACCACCAGGTCGTCGAGACCCTGCTCGTGGTACAGGCGCGGGATCTTGTAGATGCTGTCGACGTCGAGCGCCGAGATCACCGCGCGCTCGGGCACGTTGGTGAACAGCGCGATCTTCCGCCGCTCGCTCGCCGGCAGCGCGCGGTCGGAGCGACACAGCAACACGTCGGGCTGGATACCGATCGAGCGCAGCTCCTTCACCGAGTGCTGGGTCGGCTTGGTCTTGATCTCGCCGGCCGACGGGATGTAGGGCACCAGGGTCAGGTGGATGAACATCGAGCGGCGCTCGCCGAGCTCGATGCGCATCTGGCGGATGGTCTCCAGGAACGGCAGCGACTCGATGTCACCCACGGTGCCGCCGATCTCGACCAGCGCGACGTCGGCCCCGGCCGCGCCCTCGTAGACCGAGCGCTTGATCTCGTCGGTGATGTGCGGGATTACCTGCACGGTGCCACCGAGATACTCGCCGCGGCGCTCCTTGCGGATCACGCTCTCGTAGATCTGGCCGGTGGTGAAGTTGTTGTGCCGGGTCATGCTGACCCGCGCGAACCGCTCGTAATGGCCGAGGTCGAGATCGGTCTCCGCGCCGTCGCGGGTGACGAACACCTCCCCGTGCTGAAACGGGTTCATGGTGCCGGGATCGACGTTGATGTACGGGTCGAGCTTGACCAGCGTGACCTTGATCCCGCGCGCCTCGAGGATCGCCGCGAGCGACGCCGAGGCAATGCCCTTACCGAGCGAGGACACCACCCCGCCCGTGATGAAAATGAAGCGTGACGCCATGTGCTTCGTCTGATTGGGTGGGCCGGAGGACCCGGCCACCGGACGGGAGGCCAGCCTACCAAAGGGCGCCCGGTTCCACAACGCGACCGGCCCGCGGACCGGCCACCGCTCGCCGCCCACCGCGAGCCGCGCGGTGCGCTCCGATCTCGCGCGCTGCCGCACATTCGTGGCGCAGTGCGATGAATGCAAAACACTTTGTCGCAAGCGACATCCGCCCCGGTCGCAGGCTCAACCGTCGCGGTAGCCGGTCATCTCCAGATAGCCCTCCCCGCGAACCGCTCGGTCGCCCGCACGCCCGCGCACGTCGACCGCGCCCTCCCAGTATCGGAACGACACGTCGAGCTCCTGGTCCGTGAGCCAGGGCACGACCTCGAGGTCGATTCCCTCGGCGGGCACCTCGAGCCGCCAGGCGACGGGGTAGCGCGCTCCGGAGCGCGGACTGCGCCAGGTCGAGCGCGCAGTCAGCCGAACGTCACCGGCCGCGAGCGGGCGGCGCCGCCCGTCGACCTCCACCAGCGACCCCGCGCTCGCCGGATCGGCGGTGCCGTCCCGGCGCCGTAGCTGGTAGAACATCAGCTCGCGCCCGTCGTCGAGCCGCAACGCGAACCAGTCCCAGCCCACCTGGTCGGCGGCCAGCGCACTGGTGCCCCACTCGCGGTCGAGCCAGGCCTCGCCCCGCACCGTGTGGCGTACCCCGTCCACGGTGACCACGCCCCGGGCCGGCAGCCGGGTCAGCGAGTAGTAGTACGAGGCGTTGCCCGGCTCGGCGCTCTTGCGACTGAGGCCGGCATCGCCCTGCAGCACCACCGGCTTGCCCGGCGACAGCGCGAGCTCGATCGCGTCGTCGCCTTCCCGGGCACGCAGCACGGCAGGCGCGAGCCCGCGGTCGGCGCCGTCGACCGCCCAATCGTCGAGCCAGACTCGGAACGGGGCCGCCCGCGCGCCGGCCATGCCGAGCGCACCGCGGGCGAAGCGCTCGTGGGCCGCGAAGCGGCGGCCCGCCTCGTCGCTCACCGCGAAATGGGCCATCCACACCTGACGGGTGGCCCATGCCGAGTCGCGAGGGGGCTGCTCCGCGGCCACCGCGAAGCGAAAGAAGGTGAGCTGGAAGCCGAAACGGCGGCCGTCCTCCGCGCGCAGGGTCCCGGTGAAGTACCACCACTCGGTCCGGAACTCCGGGTGCGAGCCGTGGTCGGCGGGGAACACGAAGGCCCGCGGCGTCGAGGCGCGGGCGAAGCCGGCCGGATCACCGCCGAGCACGTCCTCGATCACGAGCCCGCGCGCGGCCGGCTCACTCGCCGTCGCCGAGCCGGCGGCGGTCGGCGCCGAGAGCGTGATCGACGCCACGACCGCGAGCGCTGCGCGCGCGGCGGCTGCCCTCACTCGACGACCTCGGCCAGGTACCGGTACAGCGCGCGAAATGCGCGCGGGGGGCGCTCGGCCTCGCGCTCACGTCGAATCTCACGCACGAGTTGGCGCACGCGCTGGGTGTCGACCTCCGGGCCCGCCGCGACCAGCTCGGCCAGCGCCGTGTCGCCCTCCTCGATCAACCGGTCGCGCCAGTGCTCGAGGCGGTGGTGGCGGGCGCTGGCGGCGCGGCTCTCGCCGGTGATCAGGGCCAGAGTCTCGCGCACCGCGTCGACGTCGCCCTCGTCGGCGAGCCGCCGCGCGAGGTAGCGGATCTCGCGGCGCAGCGCGCCACGCTGCATGCGCCCGGCGGCGACCATGCGCTCGCGCAGATCGCCGGGCAGGTCGAACGCCTCGAGCCGCGCCGGCGCGAGCTCGAGCAACGTCTCCACCAGACGCTGCACGTCGTGGTGCTCGCGCTTGCGCTGGCTCTTGCTCGGTGGGAGCTCGAGCTCCGCCTCGTCGTCGTGCGACGACCCCGCCTCGTCCTCTTCCCAGTGCACCTCGCCCCTCCCGCGCCCGAATCGGGCACCACCCGGCGGCCCGTCGGCAGCCCGGTATAATCGCGCGCCCGCGCTGAACACGCACCCGGAGTCGTCATGCCCAGCTCCGCCCCCGCCGCCATCCGGCTCGAGGACTACACCGCGCCCGCCTATCTCGTCGACGAGGTCGAGCTGCGATTCGAGCTCGATCCGAAGTCCACCGTGGTCCGCACCCGGCTCGCCATGCGCCGCAATCCGCAGCATCCGGCCGGCGCCGACTGCATCCTCGACGGGCGGGAGCTGCGCACCGAGGGCGTGTGGCTCGACGGCGAGGCGGTCGGTGAGCAGCGGGTGACCATCGAGCCCGAGCGCCTGGTGCTGCGCGATCCGCCGGAGCGCTTCGAGCTGAGCACGGTGGTGCGCATCGCGCCGGCGGACAATACCTCGCTCGAGGGGCTCTACACCTCGCACGGCAACTTCTGCACCCAGTGCGAGGCGGAGGGCTTTCGCAAGATCACCTGGTATCCCGACCGCCCGGACGTGATGGCGCGCTACCGCACCACCATCGTCGGCGACCCCGACCGCTATCCGGTGATGCTCTCCAACGGCAACCCGGTCTCGCGCGAGACGCTCGCCGACGGGCGCGTCGCGGTGACCTGGGAGGATCCGTTCGCGAAGCCCTCGTATCTGTTCGCGCTGGTGGCGGGGAATCTCGCCTGCGTCGAGGACACCTTCGTCACCCGCTCGGGACGCGAGGTGACGCTTCGCATCTACGTCGAGCCCCACAACCGCGACCGCTGCGACCACGCGATGGCGTCGTTGAAGAAGTCGATGCGCTGGGACGAGGAGGTGTACGGCCTGGAGTACGACCTCGACATCTTCATGATCGTCGCCGTCGACGACTTCAACATGGGCGCGATGGAGAACAAGGGCCTCAACGTCTTCAACTCGAAGTACGTCCTCGCCCGCCCCGAGACCGCCACCGACCTCGACCACGCCGCCATCGAGGGGGTGATCGCCCACGAGTACTTCCACAACTGGACCGGCAACCGGGTCACCTGCCGCGACTGGTTCCAGCTCAGCCTCAAGGAGGGGCTGACGGTGTTCCGCGACCAGGAGTTCTCCGCCGACATGACCTCGCGCGCGGTGAAGCGGGTGCAGGACGTGCGCTTGCTGCGCACCCATCAGTTCGCCGAGGACGCGGGACCGATGGCGCACCCGGTGCGCCCCGACAGCTACATCGAGATCAGCAACTTCTACACCGTCACCATCTACAACAAGGGCGCCGAGGTGATCCGGATGATCCACACCATCGTCGGACCGGAAGGTTTCCGACGGGGGATGGACCTCTACATCCAGCGCCACGACGGGCAGGCGGTGACCACCGAGGACTTCGTCCGTGCGATGGAGGACGCCAACGGCGTCGACCTCGGTCAGTTCCGCCGCTGGTACACGCAGGCCGGCACCCCCGAGGTGACCGCGCGCGGCGAGCACGATCCCGCGACCGCCACCTACCGCCTGACGCTCACCCAGCGCTGCGCGCCGACCCCAGGGCAGCCCGAGAAGGCACCGTTCCACATCCCGCTCCGCCTCGCCCTGCTCGACGAGTCCGGGTGCGAGCTCCCGCTACAGGTGCGAGACCATCCACAGCTCACCGGCACCGAGGGCGTGGTGCACCTCGACCGGCCCGAGCAGGTGGTGGTGTTCGAGCGCATCGCGCGCCGCCCGGTGCTCTCGATCGGGCGCGGGTTCTCCGCTCCGGTGCGGCTGACCGTGGAGCGCGACGACGCCGAGCGGGCGTTCCTGATGGGCAGCGACACCGATCCGTTCAACCGCTGGGACGCGGCTCAGGACTACGCGCTCGACGTCATGCTGCGCCTCATCGCGGCCGAGCAGGCGGGCGAGCAGCCCGCGCCACCCGCCGCCTTCGTCGAGGCGTTCGGCCGAACCCTCACCGACGACACGCTCGACCGCGCGTTGGTGGCGGAGGCGCTGGCGCTGCCGGCAGAGTCCTACGTGGCCGATCGCATGTCGATCATCGACCCCGACGCCATCCACGCGGTTCGCCGGCGTCTGCGCCGCCACCTGGCGGAGGCGTTGCGCGACGGCCTGGAGCGCGGCTACCGCGCCAACCGCTCGGACGCGCCATACCGCTTCGACGCGGAGTCCGCCGGCCGGCGCAGCTTCAAGAACCTCTGCCTGGCCTACCTCGTCGAGCTGGAGGCACCCGAGCCGCGACAGTGGTGCCTCGCCCAGTTCCGCGGCGCGGACAACATGACCGACGGGCTGGGCGCCATCGGCTGCCTGATCGGCCTCGACACACCCGAGCGCGACCAGGCGCTGGCCGAGTTCGAGACCCGCTGGCGCGACGATCCGCTGGTGATGGACAAGTGGTTCGCGTTGCAGGCGATGTCGCCGCGCGCGGATGCGCTGTCGGAGGTCCGGCGCCTGATGGCGCATCCGGTCTACGACCCGCGCAACCCGAACCGGGTGCGGTCGCTGGTCGGCGCCTTCTGTCACGGGAACCAGGTGCGATTCAACGACGCGAGCGGCGCGGGCTACGCGTTCCTCACCGAGCAGGTGCTCGAGATCGACCCGCGCAATCCGCAGATCGCGGCCCGGCTCCTGGGCGCGTTCGCCCGCTGGCGCAAGCTCGACCCGGCTCGCCGTGGACTGGTGCAAAGTCAGCTCGAGCGGATACTCGGGACTCCGAAGCTGTCCAAGGACACCTACGAGGTGGCGAGCAAGACCCTCGGCCCACGCTGACGGCGGGCGTGGCTGATGGCGGTCGACGGGGCTGGAGACGAGACGGGCGGATCGGCTGCCGGTGGGTCGGTCGCCGCCAGGCATCGGGAAAACCGCACCCCGCAGTTCCCCGGTTGCCTGTTGGCGGACCGAGCCCCTTGCGCGGGGCTCAGCCGTTGGTGCCGTAGCGAGTCGGCTCCACGCTCGCGCCGATCTTGAGGATCGCCTCCTTGGTCGCCGACCGGTGGGGCTCCTCGAGCTTCGACCACGCGCGCGCGAGCTCGATGGCATCCTCGCTCAGCTCACCGACCTCCTCGACGCCGAACTGCAGCCAGGCGGGGCGAACCCCGAGCGACTGGGCAATCTGCTCGAGGATGCGCGGCCGCAGACTCTTGCCGTTCTCGATCTTCTGAATTACCGCCTGCGACGTACCGACGCGCTCGGCGAGGTACATCTGGGTCCACCCCAACTCCTTGCGACGGGCCCGCAGGCGACCGCCCAGGGTGTCGAGGTCGGGATTGTCATCGGAATGGTTGTTGCTTCTCGCGATCATCACCAAAGTACCGAGCGTCTCGGGCTCCGCGCTCAATGGACACTCCTGCTTATCGACGGAACGAGAATCTTCTTGACCCTCGTGGAATGAATGGTTCGGGCCTTTATCGGAGGCGAGACGATTGCAGCATACGAATCCAGGGTGTTCGGTGAACGTGGTCACACGCGATCTGTGACCGGTGACCGGCTTCGCGACGGTGATCGATGCGCGCCCGGCGGACGCCCGGGCGGCGTCGTGCCGGGTGCGGACGGAGCGCGCTGCGACGCCCGAGAACCGGGTCAGTCGGTGGGTCTACGACGGCGGCGAGGCTGGCTGCGGGACGCACGGTGGTCGTCCCGGCGACGGGGGTAACGGTCGATGGTGAATGGGTCCCAGAACAGCCAGTCGTCGCCGAGTGGGCGGGGTGCGGGGCGGCGGGCGGGGGTGCGTCGGTCGGTCATGGCGCGACTCCTCGGTTCGGGAGCCTCGATGGCAACATCCAGAGCGGGTCCGGCGGGGGCAGCGCGGGGCGACACCGCGACGAAGCGGGGCGATCCAGGGGCAGCGGCCCGAGCGCGCTCGGGCCACGCGGCGGGCGACGCGACCGGAAGGCGCCCGGCGTGAACGTCGACCACGCCCGCTCGGCCCTCGCCCGCGTCGCCGAGGACGCGGCGCCGTCGGCGGTGCTCGCCCTCGGCGAGGACGCGGTGGCGGCGGCGATGACCTGGCACCGAGCGCATCCCGACGCGCCGGCACCGACCTGCGTCGCCTGGAGCGACACCGCCACCACGCTGGCGGCGCTGGACCGCGCCGGGCGGCACGCGCTGGCACTGGTCACCGTCACCGACCAGGCGCCGGAGCTCGTGCGCCACGCCCTGGCGAGGCTCCGTGACCTCCATGCGGAGCGGCTATGGGTCTGCGTCGACCACGACCGGGCCCGCCTGGGCCCGACCGATCTCGTCGCGCTCGCGCTGGTCGCGGTCGACGCCGACGCGCCCGATCCCGACCCGCAGCCGCGATTCAGCATCCACCAGTACGATGTCTCGACCTACAAGCGCACACCCGACTGGCTGAGCCCGCGGAACTGGGCCAACCCCGAGCGCTGGAACCGGCATCGGTGGTAGCTGCACCGGGCCGGCACCGCCTGCGGCGGAGCCAGTCCCCGTCGCCGTCAGCCGCCGTGGACCAGGAACGCGTGCTCGACGAGGCGAGACAGGCCACGCCTCGCGAGTCCGGGCTCGGTGTCCAGCACGTCGATGCTCTCCACGCGCTCGACCCGACGAGCCGGCTCGAAGAGGTCACGAACCTCTGCCTCGTCGACCGAGAACGGCGGACCGTCGGTCTCGCCGCGCGGGTACTCGATGGTGACCACCAGCATCGGCGCGGCTGGCGGCAGGATCGAGACCAGGTGCGCGGCGTAGCGCCGACGGGTCTCGGGTGGGAGCGCGATGAGCGCCGCGCGGTCGTAGACCGCCCGCACCTCCGCGAGGTGCTCACGGGTCAGCGCGAAGACGTCCCCGCAAAGCATTCGCGCCCCGGGGGCGTCGAAGCGCTCGAAGGCGCCATCGGTCGAGCGCTCGAAGCTCAGGCCGTGCTCGTCGAGGAAGCCGCGCACCGCGACCGCCGACAGCTCGACACCCAGCAGTCGGTGCCCCCGGTCCAGGAGCCACCGCATGTCGTAGGCGCGACCGCAGAGCGGCACCATCACCCGCCCCGACTCGGGCGCGGGGAGTCGGTCGATGTTGCGCTCGAGCCGGGCGTTGACCCGTCCCTGGTGCCACGGCGTGTTGCCGCTCTCCCACCGCGAATGCCAGAACTCCGCGTCCATCCGTCACTCCGTTGCCTGGGATGCGAGCGTCGCCGATGCGATCTCGCCGGCGTACCATTCGGACCAAATTCGAGAACTCACCCGAGGTTGGCCGATTAATCTCTTGTTTCTTTTGAGCATCACTGAAACCTGATCTCGTTTCGAGGTTCTGCCAGGGTGGCGCTCGGCTCAGCGACGCAGCAGCGCCGACAGGATGGCCTCGTCGTCGACCTCGCCGACGACCCGCCCCGCCTCCTCCACCAGCACCGGGCGTCCGCTCGCCAGACGCGCCCGAATCAACGACCGCAGCGGCGCGTCCAGCGGCGCGACCACCGTTCGCGCGGCGGGCGCCGTCCACTGCGGATCGGCGTCGAGGGCCACGTGGTCGCCGCTCGCGCCGCCCGCCACCGCGCGCATCACCTCGCGTGCGCGCAGCACGTTCAGCGGGTTCATGTGCGCCACGAAGTCGGCGACGTAGTCGTTGGCCGGCCGTAGCACGATCTCCTGAGGCGTCCCGCACTGCACGATACGCCCGCCCTCCATGATCGCGATGCGATTGCCGATCTTCAGCGCCTCGTCGAGGTCGTGACTGACGAAGACGATGGTGCACCGAAAGCGCGCCTGGAGCTCCAACAGCTCGTCCTGGAGTCGCGCGCGGATGAGTGGATCGAGGGCCGAGTACGGCTCGTCCATCAGCAGGATCGGGGCCCTCGTCGCGAACGCACGCGCGAGCCCGACGCGCTGCTGCATCCCGCCGGAGAGCTGGTCGACGCGATGGTCGCCCCAACTCGCCAGGCCGACCATCTCGAGCTGCTCGGCGACCCGCCGTCGCCGCTCCGCCGCCGCCACGCCGGCGAGCTCGAGCACGAACCCGACGTTCTCGGCCACGGTGCGCCAGGGCAGCAGCGCGAACTGCTGGAACACCATCGCCACCCGGCGCATGCGCAGCTCGCGCAGCTTCGACGCCGAGCAGCGCTGCGGGTCGACGAGCGCCTCGCCGTCGTCGACCAGCGTCTCGCCCCGGATCACCCGGTTGAGGCCGTTGACCGCACGCAGCAGGGTCGATTTCCCGGAGCCCGAGAGCCCCATCAGCACCACCACCTCGCCCTCGTGCACGTCGAGGGTCGCCCCGGCGACGCCGAGCACCTGGCCGGTCTCGGCCTGGATCTCGGGGCGGGTGCGACCGGCGTCGATCAGCGGCAGGGCCAGCTCCGGCCGCGGTCCGAACACGATGTCGACGTCGTGGAAGCGGACGACCGGCCGGCTCATCGGCCGCGGCCACGCTCGGCGCGCAGGAAGCGGTCGAGGATGATGGCGATGAGGACGATGGCGACACCGACCTCGAACCCCTTGGCGATGTTGACCTGGTTGAGCGCGCGCAGCGTCGGCACGCCGAGCCCGTCGGCGCCGACCAGCGCCGCGATCACCACCATCGACAGCGACAACATGATGGTCTGGGTGAGGCCGGCCATGATCTGCGGCGTGGCCCACGGCAGCTCGACCTTCCACAGCCGCTGCCAGCGGGTCGCGCCGAAGGCGTCGCCGGCCTCGAGCAGGTCGCGCGGAGTGGTCGAGATGCCGAGGTGGGTGAGCCGGATGGGGGCCGGCACCGCGAAGATCACCGTCGCGATGAGCCCCGGGACCATGCCCAGTCCGAACAGAATCAGGGCCGGGATGAGGTAGACGAAGGTCGGGATGGTCTGCATCAGGTCGAGCACCGGGCGCAACGCGGCGAACAGCCACGGCCGGCGGGCGGCGGCGATGCCGACCGGCACCCCGACCCCCATGCACACCAGGGACGAGGCGAGCACCAGCGCCAGCGTCTCGGTGGTCTCCTCCCAGTAGCCCTGGTTGATGATGAGCGCGAGCCCGGCGGTCACGAATACCGCGAACGGCCACGAGCGGCGCACCAGGTACCCGAGCCCGCCGGCGAGACCGACCACCACCAACGGATGCGGACTCTGCAGCACCCAGAGGATGGCCTCGATCATCGCCTCGAGCGCGGCGGACAGGGCGTCGAAGAAGGGCGCACCGTGGTCGGTCAGCCAGTCGACCGCCGCCTTCGCCCAGCGCCCGATCGGGAGCTTGTTCTCGGTCAGCCAGTCCATCGACGACGCCGGCGGCGCCCCGGGGCGCTACCCCGATGGCGCCCGACCGGCACCTCCCTCAGAGACCGAGCTTCGTGCGCACCGCGCCGAGCCCGGCGCCGCCGTCGCGGGTCGCGACCCCGTCGAGCCAGCCGTCGAGCATGCCGGGGTGCTTCGCGAGCCACGCCTTCGCAGCCGCCCGGGGCTCCATGCCGTCGTTCAGGATCGCGCCCATGATCTCGTTCTCCATCGCCAGCGAGAAGGCGAGGTTCGACAGCAGCTTGCCGACGTTCGGGCAGGCCTCGAGGTAGCCCGCGCGCACGTTGGTGTAGACCGTGGCGCCGCCGTAGTTCGGACCGAAGACGTCGTCGCCACCAGCGAGATAGGCCATCTCGAAGTTCGCGTTCATCGGGTGCGGCTCCCAGCCGAGGAACACGATGTGGTCCTTCTTCTTCACCATGCGGGCGACCTGCGCGAGCATGCCCTGCTCCGACGACTCGACCACGTCGAACCCCTTCAGGCCGAAGGTGTCGTTGGCGATCATGTCGAGAATCAGGCGGTTGCCGTCGTTGCCGGGCTCGATGCCGTAGATCTTGCCGTCGAGCTGGTCCTTGAACCGCGCGATGTCGCCGAACGACTTGAGCCCCGCCTCGAAGGTGTAGCGCGGCACCGCGAGGGTGTACTTCGCGCCGTCGAGGTTCGCGCGCACGGTCAGCACCGAGCCGTCGGCACGGTAGGGCGCGATGTCGGCCTCCATCGTCGGCATCCAGTTGCCGAGGAAGACGTCGATGTCGCCGTTCTTCAGCGAGGCGTAGGTGACCGGCACCGAGAGCACCTTGACGTCGGTCTCGTAGCCGAGTGCCTCGAGCACCACCGTGGTCGCGGCGGTGGTGGCGGTGATGTCGGTCCAGCCGACGTCGGAGAAGCGCACCGTGGCACAGGACGCGTCCTCGGCGAGGGCGGGCGTCGAGAGCATGGCACCGGCCAGCAGCGCCGCGCACCGCAGTCGGGTGGTCGAGCTCATGTCTTGCCTCCTTGGGATGAGGCGGCCGCGGCTCGGCCGCCGTTCGAATGGTGGGCACATTTAAGCACGATGGCGCAAGGCGTTGATCGCCCGCACCCGGCTGGCTACGGTGGTCGCCTCCGAGAACGGGTGCCCGTCCATCGCAGCGGGTGGTCGGCGGCGACGAGGTGACGAATGCGCGAGGCGGATTTCGTGGTGGTCGGCAGCGGCTCGGCGGGGTCGGTGCTGGCGCGGCGACTGTCGGCCGACGGGCGGGCGAGCGTGCTGGTGCTCGAGCACGGCGGCAGCGACGTCGGGCCGCTGATCCAGATGCCGGCCGCGCTCTCCTACCCGATGAGCATGCCGCGTTACGACTGGGGTTTCCGCACCGACCCGGAGCCGGCACTGGGCGGCCGTCGGCTCGCCTGCCCGCGCGGCAAGGTGATCGGCGGCTCGTCCTCGATCAACGGAATGGTCTACGTGCGCGGGCACGCGCGCGACTTCGACCACTGGGCCGAGAGCGGTGCTACGGGGTGGTCGTTCGCCGACGTGGCGCCCTACTTCCGCCGACTCGAGACGAGCCACGGTGGCGAGCACGGCTGGCGCGGGAGCGCCGGGCCGATGCACGTCACCCGAGGACCGCGCCGTAACCCGCTCTACCACGCCTTCGTCGAGGCCGGGGCGCAGGCGGGGTTCGAGCGCACCGAGGACTACAACGGTGCGAAGCAGGAAGGCTTCGGGCCGATGGAGCAGACGGTTTGGTTGGGGCGACGCTGGTCGGCGGCCAATGCCTACCTGCGCCCGGCCCTGCTCCGCGGGCGGGTGCGGCTGCGTCGTTGCCTCGCGCGACGGGTGGTGATGGCGGGCCGGCGCGCGGTCGGGGTCGAGATCGAGGCCGGGGGTCGGGTCGAGGTGGTCCGCGCGCGGCGCGAGGTCGTCCTCTGCGCGTCGGCGATCAACTCGCCCAAGCTGCTGATGCTCTCGGGCATCGGCCCGGGCGAGGTGCTGCAGGGGCTCGGGATCCCGGTGATCGCCGATCGGCCCGGGGTCGGCGCGAACCTCCAGGACCACCTCGAGGTCTACGTGCAGCAGGCCTGCACCCGTCCGATCACGCTGTACGCCCACCTCGGGCTGGTCTCGAAGGCGTTGATCGGCGCGCGCTGGCTGCTCTTTCGCAGCGGGCTCGGCGCCACCAACCACTTCGAGTCCGCGGCCTTCGTGCGCTCGCGCGCGGGCGTCGAGTACCCGGACATCCAGTTCCACTTCCTGCCGGTCGCCATCCGCTACGACGGCACCGCGCCGGCCGAGGGTCACGGCTTCCAGGCGCATGTCGGACCGATGCGGTCGCGCTCACGTGGCCGGGTCCGCCCCACCAGCACCGACCCGTGGGCGCCGCCATCGATCCGCTTCGACTACATGTCGGACCCGCGCGACTGGGCCGACTTCCGGCACTGCGTGCGCCTTGCGCGCGAGATTTTCGCCCAGCCCGCGTTCGCCCCGTTCGCCGGTGCGGAGATCGCACCGGGGGCCCGGGTTCAGGACGACGACGCCCTCGACGACTTCCTGCGCGACGCGGTCGAGAGCGCCTACCACCCGTGTGGCACCTGTCGCATGGGGGACCCGGCGGCTCGCGACACCGTGGTCGACCCCGAGTGTCGGGTGGTGGGCGTCGAGGGCCTGCGCGTCGTCGACAGCTCGGTGTTCCCGCGCATCACCAACGGCAACCTGAACGGCCCGACGCTGATGGTGGCCGAGAAGGCCGCCGACCACATCCTCGGGCGTCCAGCTCTCCCGCGCTTCGAGGGTGAGCCGTGGATCAATCCGCGCTGGGAGACCTCGGATCGCTGAGGTAGCATCGCGCGCCGGCCCACGCCACCACCGAGCCCGATGACCGCCCCCGACGCCCCCCGCCCGACGCGCGCCGCCGAGCTCGACCGCCGGCTGTCGGTCGCCCCGATGATGGACTGCACCGACCGGCACTTCCGCGTCCTGGCGCGACTGATCAGCCGGCGTACCCTGCTCTACACCGAGATGGTCACCACCGCCGCCCTGCTCCACGGCGACGTGGCGCGCCATCTGGACTTCGACCCGACGGAGCACCCGCTCGCGCTCCAGCTCGGTGGCTCGGAGCCCGGCGACATGGCGGCCTGCGCCCGACTCGCCGAGCAGTGGGGTTACGACGAGGTCAACATCAACGTCGGCTGCCCGAGCGACCGGGTGCAGGAGGGGCGATTCGGTGCCTGCCTGATGGCGGAGCCGGAGCGGGTCGCCGACTGCGTGGTGGCGATGCGGGAGGCGACACGGCTCCCGGTCACGGTCAAGTGCCGGCTCGGCATCGACGACCGCGACCGCTACGAGGACCTCCAGGGCTTCGTGCACACGGTGGCGGCCGCCGGCTGCCGGACCTTCGTGGTCCACGCGCGCAAGGCGATCCTCTCCGGCCTCAGCCCGCGGCAGAACCGCGAGATCCCGCCGTTGCACCACGACCGCGTCCACCGTCTCAAGCGCGAGCGTCCGGACCTCGAGATCGTCGTCAACGGCGGATTCACCAGCCTCGAGCAGGTCGCGGTCCAGCTCCGTGGCGTCGACGGCGTGATGATTGGCCGCGAGGCCTACAAGGATCCCTACCTGCTCGCGACCGCCGACGGTGCAGTGTTCGGCGAGCGCGCGAGCCCACCGTCGCGCCATGAGGTCGCCCGCGCGTTCATCGCGTACGTCGAGGGGCGGCTGGCGGCCGGGGATCCGCTGCTGCGCGTCGCGCGGCATGCGCTCGGGCTCTTTCACCGCGTCCCCGGCGCGCGCGCCTGGCGGCGCCGCATCTCGGACCACGCGACCCGCCCCGGAGCCGGTATCGAGGTGCTCGAGCGTGCGTTGGGCGAGGTGCCCGACGAGGCGTTCGTCGCCGCCCGCGAGCGCGAGTTGGCGAGCCGCGCCGGCTGATACCCGGCTCGGGGACTCAGGGAAGTAACCGCCCGACCATCCGCGCCCACTCGGTCAGCGCGTCGAGCGACACCGCGGCATTGGCGGGGCTTGGGCTCGGGGTCACGACGATGGTGGCGTCGGCGACGCGACGTGACTGGACGCCCGGTGAGACCGGCTCGCGTACGCCGATGCCATGGGTGAGCCACGCCCGATAGGTCTGCAGGCCGACGAACCAGACCACGCTCGGGCGCAGGTGCTCGAGCTTGGCGGTGAGGCGTGGAGCGTCGCGCCGGAAATCGGCCGCGCGCAGGGCGGCACCGCCGGCGGTCGGCCGCGAGACGACGTCGGTGAAGCCGATGCGCGCGTGCTCGAGCAGCCAGCGCATCGCCGCCGGCGACGGCTCGAGGTCCGCCGGGACCAGGCCCGCGGCGCGCACTGCGGGCCAGAAGCGATTGCGTGGATTGGCGTAGTGGAAGCCGGCACGAGCCGCCGGCAACGACGGATTGAGCCCGACGCACAGGAGGCGCAGATGAGGCGCGAGGAAGTCCGGCAGCGACTCCGGCGTCGCCCGAGCCCGGCCAGCCATGCCCCGCGCCGTCACAGGGCCTTGACGATCTCCTCGACCATCTTCTTCGCGTCGGCGAACAGCATCATGGTGTTGTCGCGGAAGAAGAGCTCGTTCTCGATGCCGGCGTAACCGGACCCCATGCCGCGCTTCACGAACAGCACCGTCTTCGCGCGCTCGACGTCGAGCACCGGCATGCCGTAGATCGGGCTCTGCGGATTGCTCTTCGCGGCCGGGTTGGTGACGTCGTTGGCGCCGATCACGAAGGCGACGTCGGCCTGGGCGAACTCGGAGTTGATGTCCTCGAGCTCGAACACCTCGTCATAGGGCACGTTCGCCTCGGCCAGCAGCACGTTCATGTGCCCGGGCATGCGACCGGCGACGGGGTGGATGGCGTAGCTGACCTTCACCCCGTTCGACTTGAGCTCGTCGGCCATCTCGCGCAGCGCGTGCTGCGCCTGGGCCACCGCCATGCCGTAGCCGGGGACGATGATCACCGAGCCCGCGTTCTTCATGATGAATGCCGCGTCCTCGGCGCTACCCTGCTTGACCGGGCGCTGCTCGATCTCGCCAGCGGCGCCGGCCGCGACCTCACCGCCGAAACCGCCGAGGATGACGCTGAAGAACGAGCGGTTCATCCCCTTGCACATGATGTAGGAGAGGATCGCCCCCGAGGAGCCGACCAGCGCCCCGGTGATGATCAGGGCGGTGTTCTCGAGCGTGAAGCCGATACCTGCCGCCGCCCACCCGGAGTAGGAGTTCAGCATCGACACCACCACCGGCATGTCGGCGCCGCCGATGGGAATGATGATCAGCACCCCGAGCGCGAAGGCGAGCACGGTCACCGCCCAGAACGCCGTGTGCGACTCCGTCGCGCAGAGCCACACGATCAGCGCCACCATCAGCACGCCGAGCGCGGCGTTGAGCGGGTGCTGGCCCGAGAACACCACCGGCCGCCCCGACACCAACCCCTGCAGCTTGGCGAAGGCGACGATCGAGCCGGAGAAGGTGACCGCGCCGATCGCGGTGCCGAGCGCCATCTCGACCAGGCTCGCGACCTTGATCCCGCCGGGACTGCCGATGCCGTAGGCCTGCGGCGTGTACAGCGCCGCGGCCGCCACCAGCACCGCCGCGAGTCCGACCAGGCTGTGGAACGCGGCCACGAGCTGCGGCATCGCGGTCATCGGGATGCGCCGGGCGATCACCGCGCCGACGCCGCCGCCGATGGCGATGCCGAGCAGGATCAGGCCCCACGTCGCGCCCTCGCCCGGCCGGGCGAGCGCGAGCGTGGTGAGCACGGCGATCCCCATGCCGACCATGCCGTACAGGTTGCCCTGACGCGAGGTCTCGGGCGATGAGAGGCCTCGCAGCGCGAGGATGAAGAGGACGCCCGCGACCAGGTATGCGAGCGCGGCAAAATTCGCCGACACGTGAACCCCCTACCGCTGCTTCTTCTTGTACATCGCGAGCATTCGCTGCGTGACCAGGAAGCCACCGAAGATGTTGACCGATGCCAGCACCAGCGCGCCGAACCCGAGCCAGCGCGACATCCCCGCGGTCTCGGCCGCCTCCACGCCCTCGACCGCCACCGCGAGCAGCGCCCCGACCACGATGACCGAGGAGATCGCGTTGGTCACCGACATCAGCGGCGTGTGCAGCGCCGGGGTGACGCTCCACACCACGTAGTAGCCGACGAAGATGGCGAGCACGAAGATCGCGAGTCGAAACACGAACGGGTCGATCTGAGCTGCCTCTGCCATGGGCCGTCCCTCCGCATGTCTGCGCGGCGGCAACGCCGCGAGCGCCTGGTTCCACCGCGTCACGGGCACCGGCCCGTGGACGCGTCCGCGCCGGTGCGTCAGTCGCCGGCGCCGAGTGCCTTGTGCACCGCCTGTCCGTCGCGCGCGAGCAACGAGCCGCGCACGATCTCGTCGTCCCAGTCGAAGCGAACCTCGCCGCTCGCCTTGTCGACGAACGGGGCGAGGAAGTTGTAGAGGTTGCGCGCGTAGAGCGACGAGGCGTCGACCGGGATCCGCCCGGGAACATTCCGGTGCCCCATGATGCGCACCCCGTGGTGCTCCACGATCTCGCCCGGGCGTGACAGCGGGCAGTTGCCCCCCTGCTCCACCGCGAGGTCGACGATCACCGAGCCCGGCCGCATGCTCTCGACCATCTCCTCGGTCACCAGCACCGGCGCCGGACGCCCGGGAATCAGGGCGGTGGTGATGACGATGTCCTGCTTGGCCAGCGTCGCGGCGACCAGCGCCGCCTGCTTGCGCTTGTAGTCGTCGCTCATCTCGCGTGCATAGCCACCCGCGGTCTCCGCCTGACGCGTCTCCTCGGAGTCGACCATCACGAAGTTGGCGCCGAGGCTCTCGACCTGCTCCTTCACCGCCGGACGCACGTCGGTCGCGCTCACCACCGCGCCGAGGCGTCGGGCCGTCGCGATCGCCTGCAACCCGGCGACGCCGGCACCGAGCACGAACACCTTGGCCGGGGCGATGGTGCCGGCGGCGGTCATCATCATCGGCATCGCGCGATGGAACTCGGCCGCGGCGTCGATGACCGCCTTGTAGCCCGCGAGATTCGACTGCGAGGACAGGACGTCCATCGACTGCGCGCGCGAGATGCGCGGCACCAGCTCCATCGAGAACAGGGTGAGCCCCCGCCCGGCCCAGCTCCGCAGGTCGTCGGTATCGGCGTACGGCACGAGGAGGCCGATCACGAAGGCGCCCGGGCGCAGGTGCTCGATGATTTCCGGCGCCGGCCGACCGACGGTCAGCAGCCCGTCCGCGCCGGCGAGCAGACTCGCCGGATCGGTCGCGACCTCCGCCCCGGCCTCGCGATACGCGTCGTCGGCGAACGACGCGCCGGCGCCGGCCCCCGCCTCCACGCGCACCGAGAGACCGAGCCCGACCATCCGCTTCACCGAGTCCGGCGTCGCCGCGACGCGGGTCTCGCCCGCGCCACGCTCTCTCGCTACCGCGACCAGCATCGTCTCTTTCCCCCCTCGCGTGCGGGCCCCCGAGCGTCCCGAGCGCCGAGGCATTCTAGTGCGTCCGCCCGGGGATTTCGATGCGCGCGACGGGCCAGGTCGAGTGCCGATGCCGGCGACCCGCGGCCACCGCACCGCGCAGCCTCAGCCACGCGCGACCACCACCGGCACCTCCATCTCCGCCGGCGTGGCGCCGCCGTGCACGCCGATCAACACCGGCGCGGGGCCGTCGCCCGGCGGCGTGTCCATGAGCGCGAAATCGTCGCGCATCAGCAGCGACCAGTCGCCGACCCGACCGGCGAGGTCGGGATGCGCCGGCCCCGGTCCGAGCCAGCCGGGCTCGAGCATCTCGTCGCGATGGATCGCGGTGCAACGGCCGGCGAGCCGATCCGCCACCAGCGCGAGGAAGTCCGCCTCCGCCCCGGGGCGTAGATAGCAGAACGCCACCCTGGGCTCGCCGCAGAGCGGCGCGCGCAGCGTGGCGGCCAGCTCGGGCAGGTCGTCGAGCAGCAGACGGCTGTGCACCGTGGTGTCGACGAAGCCGTGGTCGGCGGTGAGAACCGCGGTCGCCCCGCTGCCGCGCAGGCGCTCGGTCAACCGCGCGAACGCGTCGTCGATGGCCCGCAGGTGGCGGCGTGCCTCGCGGCTGCCCGCCCCGTATCGATGCGACAGCGCATCGAGCTGCGGCCAGTAGGCGTAGACGTAGCGCTCACCCGGTGCACACAGGAGCGTGGCCACTCGGTCCAGGCAGGCGTCGATCGAATCCGCGCCGTGCGAGACCGCGCCGGCGCCGTGGAACGCCGAGTAAGTGCTGCCCAGCAGGTAGCGCGGTTGCACCACGTGGCACTCCACCCCGAGGGTGGCGGTGAGCGGGGCCGCGCCGAACACGGTGGCGGGCTCGACCCCGTGGTCGCGCAGGTCGCCGCCGCCGCGGACCCGGTACGGTAGCGGGGTCGCGATCAGATCGAGGGCGGCGAGCCGCACGTGCCAGCCAGTGAGGCCGTGTCGACGCGGCGCCACGCCGGTCATCACGGTGGTGATGGCGGCGGCGGTGGTCGACGGGAAGACCGAGGTCATCCCTCCGACCCGGTGCGCACGGAGCGCGCCCGCGGGATTGGCCGCCGCGAGCTGCGCATCGCCCAACCCATCGACCAGGACCATCGCGATGCGGCGCCCGTCACCCAGTGCGCCCGCCGGCAGGCATCGGAGCTCGGCCACCGGCTCGCCACGGTCACCCGGCGTGGGACGGGCGCCGACTGCGCCGGCCACGCTCGCCATCAGATTGACCAGGCTGCCACCGTCGTAGTCGGGGCGCACCGCCGAGTTGCTCCAGGGTCGCATCGGGGGATGGTAGCAGCCGGGACACCCGTACCGGCCACCATGCGGGGCCGGCCCCACGCTGATAGAGTGTGGGGCTGCGGTCGATCAGTCGCGGTGGCCGAGCGGTCACTCCGGCTGGACCCAATCAGTCAGATCTGCCGACGACGAGGAGCACGATGCGCCGCATCAAGAGCGTCACCTGGCCGGGGCTGGCCCTGCTCGCCCTGCTGGCCGTGTCCGGGACCAGTTCCAGCCAGACCACCACCCAGGGCGGTGGCCAGGGTGGCGGCGGCGCGGCGTCGGCGAAGACGTTCAAGGACTGGGTGCACACCTGCGAGAAGATCGAGGGCTTCGGCCAGGAGCAGTGCTACATCTTCCAGAACATCGCGCTCAAGAAGACCGGCAAGCGGCTGCTGCACTTCGCGGTCGGCTACGTCGGCGAGGGCGATGCGAAGCGTCCGGCGGCGGTGATCACGCTGCCGCTCGGGGTGCTGTTGCCGCCCGGGCTCGCGCTGCGGATCGACGAGGGCGAGCCGATTCGCTTCGTCTATCAGCAGTGCATGCCGGATGGCTGTCGCGGCGTGCTACCGCTCGAGCCGGCGACGATCTCGAGCCTCAAGGCCGGCAAGCAGGCGCGGATCACGTTCTACGACCAGACCCAGCGCGAGCTCGGCGTGCCGGTCTCCCTGATCGGCTTCACCGCGGGATTCGGCGCGCTGAAACCGTAGCGCCGAGGGCATGCGGGCCGGCGGCGTACGGCGGCCGTCGGCGCCGGGCGCGGGGAAGTGCGGGGAACTCGGGCGGGCGGGGTTCAGCGCGGGCTGAGCACCAGCGCGTACTCGCGAAGGGCGCGCCCGCCGTCCCAGGTCGCCTCGATCACCATCTGCACCAGCGGCTCACGCAGGCGCTCGGCACTGGTCGCGCGCACCACCGCCCGGCGGCCCTGCCCCTCGACCTCGAAGCGCAGCGTGCGCAGCGCCCCGACGTAGGGAATTCCGAGCGCGCGATAGATCTCGAGTGGCGCCACGCGGACGCGCAGCGAGGAGAGATCGCCCGCACGCACCCCGTTCAGTGCGATCGTCGCCTGCAACGACTCGCCGAGAGCCGATGCCACCTGCAGGTCGCCGAGGCCGAGCGCGAGCGCCGGCCGCGCCGCCGCGCCGATGGCGAGGAGCACCCCCGCCAGCGCGACCCGCCCGCGGCGCCACCGCGTTGCGCGACTCGATGAGTGCCGCGTGCTCACAGCGTTCCGGGATAGATCCCGCCGTCGATCACGATGTTCTGCCCGTTGATGTAGCCGGCGTGTGCGCTGCACAGGAACGCGCAGAGCTCGCCGAACTCCTCCGCCCGACCGAAACGCCCCGGGACCGTTGCCGAGCGCCGGACCTCGTACTCCTCGTCGAAGGTGCGTCCGGACTGCTCGGCCTGGTAGCGGATGGTGCCACGCAGGCGGTCGGTGTCGAAGGGGCCGGGGAGGATCCCGTTGATGGTGACGCCGTGCCTGGAGACCTCGCGCGCGACCCCCGCCACGAACCCGGTGAGCCCCGCGCGCGCGCCGTTGGACAGGCCGAGCACCGGGATCGGCGACTTCACCGAGCTCGAGGTGATGTTGACGATGCGGCCGAAGCCGCGCTCGCACATCGCGTCGACGGTGGCCTTGATGAGCTCGATCGGGGTCAGCATGTTGGCGTTCAGCGCCGCCTCCCAATGCGCCCGCGACCAGTCACGGAAGTTGCCGGGCGGCGGACCGCCGGCGTTGTTCACCAGGATGTCGGGTGACGGGCAGGCCGCCAGCAGGGCCGCGCGTCCGGCCTCGGTGGTGACGTCGACGCACACCGTGGTGACCTTACCGGTGGCCACCTTGCGCACCTCCGCCGCCGCCGCCTCGAGCACGTCGGCGGTGCGCCCGTTCATCACCACGTCGGCGCCCTCGCGCGCCAGCGCGGTCGCGCACGCCTTGCCGAGCCCCTTGCTCGAGGCGCAGACGATCGCGGACTTCCCCCTGATTCCAAGATCCATCGCTCGCTGCCTCCTCGTCGTCGCGTCGGCCGGCGCACCACGGCGACCGGCGGTGGGGTCAATCGATCACTCGGCCGCGTCGACCGCGCGTGGTCGGTAGTGGGACGCGACGTACTCGTCCACCAGCCGCTCGAACTCGTCCGCGATACCTGCCCCGCGGAGCGTCACCGTCTTGCGACCGTCGACGAAGACCGGCGCCGCCGGTGCCTCGCCGGTCCCGGGCAGGCTGATGCCGATGTTCGCGTGCTTGCTCTCGCCCGGGCCGTTGACCACGCAGCCCATCACCGCGACGCTCATCGTCTCCACCCCCTCGTAGCGCTCGCGCCAGACCGGCATCCGCTCGCGAAGGTGGCTCTGGATGCGGTTCGCGAGCTCCTGGAAGAAGGTGCTGGTGGTGCGCCCGCATCCGGGGCAGGCGGTGACCAGAGGGGTGAACGCCCGCAACCCCATCGTCTGCAGCATCTCCTGCGCGACGATCACCTCGCGGGTGCGGTCGCCGCCCGGCTCCGGGGTGAGCGACACGCGAATGGTGTCGCCGATGCCCTGTTGCAGCAACACCGCCATCCCCGCGGTCGAGGCCACGATGCCCTTCGAGCCCATCCCCGCCTCGGTCAGGCCGAGATGCAGCGCGTAGTCGCAGCGCCGGGCGAGCTCGGCGTAGACCGCGATCAGGTCCTGCACCTCGCTCACCTTGCAGGAGATGACGATCTTGTCGCGCCCGAGACCGAGCTCCTCGGCCTGGCGGGCGCTGTCCAGCGCGGAGACGATCAGCGCCTCGCGGGTGATCTCGCGGGCATCGAGCGGCCTCGGCGCACGCGCATTCTCGTCCATCAGCCGGGTGAGCAGCGCCTGGTCGAGGCTGCCCCAGTTCACCCCGATGCGCACCGGCTTGTCGTTGTCGATCGCGATCTGGACCATGGTCGCGAACTGGCTGTCGCGCTTGGCCCCGAATCCGACGTTGCCGGGGTTGATGCGGTACTTGTCCAGCACCCGCGCGCAGTCGGGGAACTCCTCGAGCAGCCGGTGCCCGTTGTAGTGGAAGTCACCGACCAGGGGCACGCGACAGCCGAGATCGTCGAGGCGGCTCCGAATCTCGGCCACCGCGGCGGCCGCCTCTCGGGTGTTGACGGTGACCCGCACGATCTCGGAGCCCGCGCGCGCCAGCGCCTCGACCTGGGCCGCGGTGCCGGCGGCATCCGCGGTGTCGGTGTTGGTCATCGACTGCACGACGATCGGCGCATCGCCGCCGATCTGCACCGGGCCGACCCGGACGCCCACGCTCGGGCGACGCTGGATTGGAGTGCTTGACATGGACCTCACCGGCAGGCGGACGCGGGGTGACCATCCTAGCAGCTTGTCCGAAAAGCGCACCCGTGGGGGGTCGCCTGGCGGCCCGAGACCATCTCGCCGAGCCGACGCCGCGAGCGGTGAGCCCGCGCCCGGTGCCGCGCCTCAAGCCGGCCCGGCACCCATCGCCGAGGCGGCCCGGTCGGCCGATGGCCGATGGCCGGTGTTGCCGTCGCGGATGGCCATGGCGCGGGCGTGGGCGGCCATCGCGTCCGCATCCATCTCGCGGCGCAGCCGCGGCTCGAGCTCGAAATGGCCGAAGCGATCCTCGCCCCGCACCAGCATGGCGCAGTCGCGACCCGAGAGTGGCTTCACGTCCGGGCGGATGAAGCGGATGACGATGCCGACGCGATGGTCGTCGCTGCGGTTCGGAGCCGAGCTGTGGAGCAGATAGAGATGGTGGAGCGAGGCCTCGCCCGCGCCGAGCAGCACGTCGACCGCGGCGCCCTCGTCGATCGCGACGTCGGCCACCTCGCCGCGCGAGATCAGGTTGTCCCGGTCGTAGGTCTCGCGGTGCGGCACTTGCCCGAGCCGGTGCGAGCCGGGCGCGAAGCGCATCGCTCCGTTGGCGAGGGTCGCCGGGGTGAGCGCGACCCAGACGTTGACCACCTTGTCGGCGTCGTCCAGGCCGTAGTAGGTGGCGTCCTGGTGCCAGCTCACGAACCCGGGGCTGCGCGGCTTCTTCAGGAACATGCCGACGCTCCACACCAGCAGATCCGGCCCGATGACGGCCTCGGCCGCGTCGAGGATGCGCGGGTGATGCACCAGCGTGTCGGCCCACTCGAAGACCAGGTAGGTCTTGAAGCGATAGAGCGAGTTGGCGACGTCGGCGTAGCGCGCCGCCACCGGTCCCTGGTCGAAGGCGATGATGCGCTCGGCCAGCGCGCCGGCCTCGTCCTCGGTCATCACCCGGACCGGGAAGTGGAATCCTCGCGCGCGGAAGTCCGCGACCTGTGAGGGGCTCGGCATGGCGGCCATGGCTCGGTTCCCGCGTTCCCGGAATCGGGCGAATGTACGCACCGCGAGCGGCGCGGTCCACAGCGCGCCACCGCGGCGCGATGGTCAGGCCGGGGCGCGCTCGCCGTCGCCGGCCAGCGCCGCGTCGTCCTCCAGACGATAGCGCCGCAGCTTCTTGTGCAGGCCCTGGCGAGTGATGCCGAGCAGATCGGCGGCGCGCGCCCGGCGCCCACCGGAGCGCGCCAGCGCATCGCGGATGAGGTCGATCTCGAGCGCCTCCACCCGCGCCGGGAGATCGAGGGAGCCGGCCACGGACGCGCCGACCTGCGCACCGACCAGCTCCTGCGAGCACTGTGCCGGGGTGAGATGGTGCCCCTCGGGGGTGAGCGCCACCAGCCGCTCGACCTCGCGCCGCAGCTGGCGCACGTTGCCGGGCCAGTGGTAGGCCTCGAACAGCCGCAGCAGCTCGGTCGAGAAGCCGGCCACCCGCTTTCCGTAGCGCAGCGACACCGCGTCGAGGAAGGCGAGCGCGAGGGGGACGATGTCCTCACGTCGCTCGCGCAGCGGCGGAACGACGATCTCCACCGCGAACAGCCGGTAGTAGAGGTCCTCGCGGAAGGCGCCGCCCTCGACCAGCTTGCGCAGCGGCCGATTGGTCGCGCTCACCAGGCGCACGTCGTAACGCGTCGGGCGATTGGCACCGAGGCGCACCCCCTCGCTCTCCTGCACCGCGCGCAGGAACTTCGGCTGCATCGCGAGCGGCATCTCGGCCACCTCGTCGAGGAACAACGTGCCCCGCTCGGCCTCCTCGAAGCGCCCCGGGCGACTGGTGGCGGCGCCGGTGAAGGCGCCACGCTCGTAGCCGAAGAACTCGCTCTCGACCAGGGTCTCCGGCACCGCGGCGCAGTTCACCGCCACGAACGGTCCGGCGGCGCGATCCCCACCGTCGTGGATCATCCGCGCGATCAGCTCCTTGCCGGTCCCGTTCTCGCCCTGGATCAGCACCCCGACCGGGGTGTCGCCGACCATCCGCACCAGCTCCAGCACCCCGCGCATGGCCGGGCTCTCGGCCACGAACGGCACGCTCGGGGCGCGCGCGCTGCGCAGCCGCGACACCTCGCGACCGAGCTCGCCGGAGAGCTGGAGGATCTCGCGGTTGACCAGCACGTTCTCCAGCGCCATCGCCAGATAATCGGCGACCTCCTGCAGCAGCCGGCCGTCGTCGCCGTCGAAATGCCCTCCGTCGCGCTTGTTGAGCACCTCGACCGCGCCGGTGATGTCGCTGCCGGCGGGGCTGCGAATCGGCGCGCAGACCAGGGACCGCGTGGTGAATCCGGTCTGGGCGTCGACGATGCGGTGGAAGCCCGGCACGTCGGCCAGGTCATTCTCGATCACGCACTCACCGCTCGAGATCGCGCGCCCCACCACACTGCCCTCGAGCGGCGCCTCGATCGGGCGCCCGTCGAGCCCGGTACCGACCGTCGACAGCACGCGCCCGGTGGCGCGGTCCACCACGAACACCGCGCAGCGCTCGGCGTCGAGCAGCCGCGGGGTGGTGCGGACGAAGAACCGCAGCAGCGCCTCGTGGTCGTCGAGGGTCCAGGCGCGGTTGACGTAGTGCAGTCGGAGCCGCAGGGCGTCGAGCCGGCGCTCGAGCTGATTGGTGCTGACGTCGGCGGCGTTCATGTCGACGGAGTTTACGCTTTCGGCGCGAGAGCCGGAAACCAGGTTGACGGGCATCGCCCCGACATCGGCGAGCGCGGCGGTGCGATCAGTCGCCGCGAAGCGCGAGGGCCGGATTCGTGCGCGCCATCCGCCACGCCGGCCAGAGACCGGCGACGAGGGCGGCGCCGACGGCCACCGCGGGCACCAGCGCCAGCTCACCGAGATCGAGCCGAAGATCCATCGACCAGCCGAACGACCGGCGGTTCACGACGTGGACGAGGATGGCCGCGAGCGCGATTCCGAGCGGCACCGCGAGCGTGCCGGCGGTGAGCCCGAGCGCGGCGCTCTGCCCCTGGACCGAGGCGAAGACCTCGCCACGGGTCAGGCCCTGCGCGCGCAGCACCGCGATCTCGCGGGCGCGGTCGAGCTGGATCGCCATCAGCGCGCCGACGATGCCGCCGACCGCGACCAGCGCCGCGATCGACCGCAGCACCTCGGTGACCGCGAAGGTGCGGTCGAAGACCACCAGCGAGGCCGCGCGGATGGCGGCGCTCGGGGTCACCACCGGCGCCGGGCCATCTCCCGCCAGGTCGGCGGCGGCGTCGGCCACCGCCGCCAGCACGCGCGCCGTGCTCGCCCCGGGCGCGACGTAGACGCCGATGCCGGTCACCCCTGGCTCGGCCCAGAGCCGGTCGGCGACCGCCCGATGCAGCAGCACCACCCCACGCTCGGTCTCGTAGTCGCGATAGATCCCGAGCACCCGCATCGGGCGCATCCCCCGCCGGGTGAGGAGCTCGAGCCGGTCCCCCACGCCGAGCCGATGACGCCAGGCGAACGGCTCGGACACCAGCACCGCGTCCTCCACCGCGAGCGCCGCCCACGGCGACCCGCCGACGGTCTCCAGGAGGTCGAACCCGGCCGGGCTCTCGGTGGCCGGATCGAGGGCGGAGACCCGAACCGGGCCGACCCCCGACTCGACCGTCAACCGCAGCGCGCTGCTCACCTCGCGCACGCCATCGAGGCGTGCGATGCGCGCGACGAGCGCGCGGTCCATCCTTCGGCCGGCCGCCTGCGGCCCGACGCCGACGTAGAGGTCGGCGCGCAACGTGGTGTCGAGCCAGCGCTCGACGCTGGCGCGGAAGCTACCGACCATGGTCGCCACCCCGACGGTGGCCGCCAGCGCCACCGCCAGCGCGGCCACCGCCACCGCGGTGCGACTCAGGCTCGCGCGCGCGCCACGGACCGAGAGCGCGACCAGCACGCGTCGGCCTTGCAGCGCGAGCCGCTCGGCGCCGCCGAGGAGCACGGCGGCAGCCCAGGGTGCCATCAGGGCGAAGCCCGCGACCACCGCGAACAGGGCGGCGAACCCGAGCCCGAGGCTGCGCGCCGGCAGCGCCGCGAGCAGCGCTCCGAGCGCGAGCACGACGAGGCCGCACCGGGCCGCGGGGCCGACACCGGCCCGCACCCGGGTCTCCAGGTCGGAGCGCGCGAGGGCCGCGGTCGGCGCCACCCGCGCCGCCTCCAACGCCGGAATCGCCGCTGCCGCGACGCCGGCCAGGACACCGACGGCGAAGGCGCCGGCGAGCGCGCTCGCATCGATCGCGAGCTCCGTCGCCGGCACCGCGACATAGAGATCGTCGACCGTGCGCGCCACCATCGCGAGCAGCGCGCGGGCGAGGCCGACGCCCAGCGCGACGCCGAGGGCTGCGCCGGCGGCAGCGAGCAGCACCGACTCACCGAGCACCAGCGCGAGGACCTCGCGCCGGGTGACCCCGAGCGCGCGCAGCGTCCCGAGCAGGGCACGCCGTTGCACCACCGAGAACCCGACGGTGTTGAAGATGAGGAACAGGCCGACCACCAACGCGAGCACACCCAGCATGCGCAGGTTCAGCTCGAACGCGGCCGTCATCCGGGCCGACGCTGCCGATCGCTCGGGCGCGTCGACCAGCCGCAGGCCCTCCGGCAACGCCGCCGCGAGCCGGGTCACGACCTCGGCAGCGGGTGCGACCACGTCGATGCGGTCGAGCCGACCGAGCCGCCCCAGCACCTCCTGGGCGGTGGCGATGTCGGCGACCAAGGTGCCGGCAAGGCCGACTCGCTCGAGCGGGTCGCGCGGCTCGAGGAACGCCGCCACCACCAGCTGGCGGGCACCGCCACCGGCGCTCGCCGCCAGCGTCCCGCCCACCGCGACCCCGAGATCGGCGGCCAGCGACGGCTCGAGCGCGACCGCGCCCGGACGCACCAGGAGCGCCGCCGCGACGGCGCCACGCGCGGCGTCGACGACCCCGCGGGGCCCACCCTGGTCGGACCGTGCCGCGCGCCGCCCGGCGGTGGCGAAGGGGTCGACGCCGACCAGGGTGAACCGCCGTCCCGGCGCCGCCGCGAGATGCACTCTCCCGTCGACCACCGGGGTCATGGCGAGGTCGGGAAAGGCGCGCCGCAGGTCCGGGTAGACCTGCTCGGGGATTCCGCCCGGGCCGGCGACCAGGTGATGCGTCGCGTCGCCGGCGAGCAGCGCGTTGGCGGCGACGAAGGCGCGACGCGCGCTGGCGGTGGTGAGGTCGACCGCCACCACCACCGCCACCCCGAGGGCGATGCCGAGCACCGCGAGCAGGAGCTGGACCGGATGGCGTGGGCCGTGCCGCAGGCCGGCCCGCCACAGCGTCGGGCTCACGACCCCACGCCGGGCCGGTCGGGCGCTGCTCGCACCGGATCGGCCGGTACCAGCGCGCCGCCCCGCATCGCGAGGACCCGGTCGGCGCGCGCCGCCGCACTGTCGCTGTGAGTCACCATCAGCAACGACGCGCCGTGGTCCCGCACCGCGGCCACCAGGAGGTCGAGCACCGCCGCGGCGCTGTCGCGGTCGAGATTCCCGGTCGGCTCGTCGGCGAAGACCACGCTCGGCCCGTGGACCAGGGCGCGCAGGACCGCGACCCGCTGTTGCTCGCCTCCGGAGAGGCGGTCCGGAAAGGCGTCGGCGCGGTCGGCGAGCCCGAGACCGGCGAGCGCCTCCACCGCGCGGCGGCGCGCCACCGCCGGCGCGACGCCGTTCAGCTCGAGCGGCAGGCGCACGTTCTCGGCCACCGTCAGGGTGGGCAGCAGGTTGAAGAACTGGAACACGAACCCGACCCGCCGGCGACGCAGCAGCGTGCGCGCGCGCTCGCCGAGGGCATCGAGGCGCACCCCGTCGAGCACCACGTGACCGGCGTCCGGCGCGTCGATCCCACTCGCGATGTTGAGCAGGGTCGACTTGCCGGAGCCGCTCGGACCGATCACCGCCACGCACTCGCCGGGCTCGACCCGGACGTCGACGTGCTCGAGCACGGTGCGCCGACCGTCGCCCTCCGGATACGACCGGGCGACCGCGGTCAGCTCGAGCACCCGCCCCCCTCCGACCGGCTCGCGCGCCAGATCAGGGTCAGGTTCGACGCCGGCATCTCGACCGTGCGCTCGAGCACGAGGCCGGCCCGACCGGCTGCCTCCGTCAGCGCCTCCAGGTCTCGGATCCCCATGCCTGGATCCGCCGCCCGCAGGCCGAGGTCGAACTCGCGGTTTCCGGGGCTGGTCCAGGCCCCGTCGACGTTGAACGGCCCGTAGAGTGCGAACCAGCCGCCGGGGCGGAGCACCCGCCCGACCCCCGCCAGCATCCGACACACCGAGTCCCAGTGCATGATGTGCGCGGTATTGGCGCTGAACGCACCGTCGACCGCGGTCGGCACCGGCCATGGCCAGCGGTCCACGTCGAGGTCGAGCGGCGGACGCGCGTTGGCGAGCCCGGCGGCGTCGAGCCAGGCCTGGATGCCGGGATGGTTCTCGGCGCGGTCGCTGGTCAGCCAGGTGACCGCGGGGAGCGCGGCGGCGAAGTGGACCGCGTGCTGACCGGTGCCGCTGCCGATCTCGAGCACCGTCGCCGGCCCCTCGACCAGAGTCCGAAGCACCGCGAGTATCGGCTCCCGATTACGCTCGCACGCCGGCGAGAACGGGGGAACCGTCACCGGCGAGCACGACCCGGTACCGGTGACCGGGACAACCGGGGGGACAACCGGGGGTCGGACCAACTTAGGGTCTTGGTTTTTCACGCTTTTCTCGGCGTCTGCCCGCGATACGGGATCGGACCGACCCAGGCCATTGGCTCTTCACGCATCTTCCCGTCGCGCAGGGCACCGACGAGCGGCCAAACGGGGTCGGCCAAACGGGGTCGGACCAACTCAGGCCATTGGTTTAGCAGGTGTTTTGCCGCGACCGCCATTGACGGCCGCCGGCGCCGCCGTCGCTCCCCCGGAGCCGCACATCAGGCCCTGGCACCCAGAAAGTTCCGGGAATCAACGAGTTGAGTTGGTCCGACCCCGGATCAGCCCCGGATCAGCCGTTGGTCCGACCCCGGATCAGCCGGGCACTCTGCCGCGTGCCGCGCGCCGTGCGGCCCGGGTCACCGCGATGCGCCGCAGCAGCCGCAGGCTCCAGCGATAGCCGACCCAGGTGCCGAGGATTACCCACGGCAACGAGCCGACGAAGATCGGCACGCCGAAGCGCTCGAAGACCCCGACCAGACCCTCCCACATGCCCTGGAGCCAGCCGACGTCGCGTGGCATCGACTCGTTCAGCGTGCTGGCGAACCGCTCGTAGTCGTGCAGCCCGTCCCACTCGCCGAGCATCAGCCGCCCGGTCACCACGTACACGTAGTAGAGCGGCGGCGCGGTGAAGATGTTGGTGACCCAGGTCCAGGCGAGGCCGACCACCAGACTGAAGTCCCAGGCCGGGCGCACGCGACGCACGAGGAGCCAGAGCGCGAACACGATCGGCATCTGCACGCCGACCGTCGGGGTCAGGGCCACCGCCAGCCCGAACAGCACGCCGCGAGCGGCGTGATCGGGATTTCGCCAGCCCCGCGTGACCGGCACCACCAGCCGCCGCACGAGCTGGCGGCGCAGCCAGGGGGCCGCGCCTCGCGCGCTCGCGGAGGACGGATACGGCATCGCTCTCGCCTGGTCAGGGCCGCAGGGGCGCGTAGGATAGCGTCATATCGCTGCCGGGACTTGACCAACGCACAACCCGACGGCGGACCGCCGGCCCGAGGAGGCGCCGGCGCCCGCCACGCCGGAGCTCGCGCCCCACCGTGTCCAGCGCCATCGCATCCGTCGCCGCCCTTCTGCTCAGCGTGGCGATTCTACTTGCCGGGAACGGTCTCCTGGGGACCCTGCTGCCCGTGCGCGCGCAGCTCGAGGGGTTCTCGACGGTGGCCATCGGCGCGCTGGGCTCCGGCTACTTCCTCGGCTTCGCGGTCGGGTGCGTGTACGGCCCGCGGCTGGTGCGCCGGGTGGGCCACATCCGCACCTTCACCGCGATGACCGCGGTCGCCGCCGCGATCGCGCTGGCCCACGTCCTGCTCATCGGCTCCGCGCCGTGG
>JACKNM010000028.1 GCA_024234875.1 Ectothiorhodospiraceae bacterium
GCCAGCGCGGCGGGATCGACGAGAAAGGCTCGCCAAATCAATGACCTTAGTTGGTCCGACCCCGGTCTACTTTGGTCCGACCCCGGTCTACTGGCCGTAGCGGCGGGCGCCGGCCTCGGGGGAGGTGCGCTCCGCGGGCGTCGTCTCGCGGCCGAGCGCGGTGTTGCGATGGGGAAAGCGGCCGAAGCGGGCGACGACGTCGCGGTGCTCCTCGGCGTGGGTCACGCAGTCGGCGAGGTAGGCGGCGAGCTCGGCCGGCGCCTCGGCGGCCAGGCGCCGCTGCGCCTCGACGGAGCGTTCCTGGGCTGCCGGCTCCTCGGCGTGCTCGAGCGGCAGGTACAGGAAGAGCCGCTCGACGTGGGTCAGCGCGCGGTCCTCGCCGCTTTCGAGCGCGGCCTCCGTGAGCGCTCGCGCCCTCGCGTCTCCGGCGAACGCACGCGCGGTCCCGCGATGGACGTTGCGCGTGAACTGGTCGAGCAGGATCACCAGCGCGAGACGACCGCGCGGCGATGCCGCCCATTCCTCGAGCCCACCGTCGAGCGCAGCCTCGATGGCGGTGCCGAACCGCTGCGCGATCTCGCGGTCCAACGTCTCGCCACCGCGAAACCAGCGCTTGCTCGCGGCCGCCACTGCCGCGGGCTCGTTCGCCGCAGCGCCGAGCCAGAAATCGAGCACCGCCTCGGCCGCGGCCGGCGCCACGCTCATTCCGCAGCGGCCTCCACGCGCAAGATCACGCCGTCGACGCCATTGACCCGGACCCGCCGACCGGCCGGGCAGTCGTCGCCCTCGACGCGCCAGATGCTGTCGTCGACCTTGATCCGCCCACGGCCGTTCACGATCGGCTCGTCGAGGGTGAAGGTCCGACCGACGTACTGATGCCCGCGGAGGTTGAGCAACGGACGATCGCTCTGGATCGGCCGCGAGCGCAGGTAGCGGCGAGAGATCGCCACCGCCACCACCGCGAGCACGGTGAAGATCAGGGTCTGGACCCGCCAGTCCAGGGTCGGCACGAGCCACGCGAGCACCCCGACCAGACCGGCCGAGATCCCGAGCCACAGGAAGAATGTTCCCGGCGCCAGGACCTCGATGATCCCGAACACCGTCGCCAACACGAACCAGTGCCAGAACTCCGGCGAGTACTCGCTCATGGACGACGCTCCGCGCCCGGCGCCCCACCCTCGGGCCGGAACACCGCCTTGCCGAGCTCGGCGATGCCGCCGAGGCTGCCGATCAGGCTCGACGCCTCGAACGGCATCAGGATCACCTTCTGGTTCTGGGCCGTCGCCAGATCGCGCATCGCCTCCACGTACTTCTGGGCCACGAAGTAGTTGATGGCCTGGATGTCGCCGGCAGCGATCGCCTGCGACACCATCTGCGTCGCCTTGGCCTCGGCCTCGGCGAGTCGCTCGCGGGCCTCGGCATCGCGGAACGCGGCCTCGCGTCGGCCCTCTGCCTCGAGCACCGCCGCCTGCTTCTCACCCTCGGCGCGGAGAATCTCGGACTGCCGCTCGCCCTCGGCCACCAACACCGCGGCGCGCTTGTCGCGCTCGGCCTTCATCTGCCGTGCCATCGACTCCACCAGATCGCGCGGTGGTGCGATGTCCTTGATCTCGATACGCGTCACCTTCACGCCCCAGGGCGTGGTCGCCTCGTCGACGATCGACAACAGACGTTGGTTGATCTCGTCGCGCTTCGACAGCAGCTCGTCGAGGTCCATCGAGCCCATGACGGTTCGGATGTTGGTCATGGTGAGGTTGATGATCGCGTGCTCGAGGTTGTTCACCTCGTAGGCTGCGCGCGCCGCGTCGAGCACCTGGTAGAACACCACCCCGTCGACCGACACCATGGCGTTGTCCTTGGTGATCACCTCCTGGGTCGGGACGTCGAGCACGGTCTCCATCATGTTCAGCTTGGCGCCGATGGTGTCGAAGATGGGCACGATGAAGCCGAGGCCCGGTTGCAGCGTGCGCGTGTACCGCCCGAACCGCTCCACCGTGTAGTTCATTCCCTGGGGCACGGACTTCACCGCCATGAAGACGAGGACGACGCCGAAGACGAGAATCGCCAGCGCGAGAATCGCGAACCAATCCATGTCGAGCTCCCAGGTGAGTCCGGAGTCGCCGGAGTATAGACGCAGTCAGCGACCCCGGTATCGGCCGCCCTCGGCGGTTCCTGATGCCCCGAGCGCGGCTGCGGTGTCGCCCCGGTCTGGCGCCGCGAGCTAGACTCCACGACTGCCTGTCACCGTGAGTTGCCCACCGCCCGATGGACGACATGGTCCTGCGCGCAATGACGCGCTGGCCGAACGTGCCGGCGGTCTTCGGCTGGCTCTCGCTCGATCGCCGTGGACGGTTCCGACTGCGCGGTGAGCCGATCGCGCATCCCGGGGTGCTTGCATTCATGGCGCGCAACTACGGTCCCGACGCGCACGGCCGCTGGTTCTTCCAAAACGGCCCGCAGCGGGTGTACGTGGCATTGGAGTACACACCGCTCGTCTTGCGCACCACGACCGGAGCGCGGCTGTCGAGCCACACCGGGCGGGCGGCGCGGCCGCGGGCGGCCTGGCTGGACGACGAGGGTGCGATGCTGCTCGCCACGGACGTCGGACCCGGGGTCGTCGACGACCGCGATCTCGCCGAGCTCGGCGAGGCCATCGTCGACGCGAGCGGTCACCGACCCGATGACGACCGGCTCGAATCGCTGCTCGAGCAGCCGGCCCGGGCGGCCGCGGCAGGGCTGCGCCTGCGCCTCGCCGACACCGATCTGGAGCTCGGCTTCCTACCGCGGGCCGACGCGCCGGCCCACCTCGGCTACGACCCGCAGCCGACTCCGGACACGCCGCCCCTCGGCTGAACGACGACGCGCACCGACCGCCGTGACATCATTCGTACGCCGACGCCGATTCGCCACTTGCCAGGCCTGCCGATGACATCGACCCCGCGGCGCCGCGCCCCGCTGCCCACCTCCGTCCTCGCCACCCTCGCCGCCCTCTACTACCTGGCGGCGGTCGCCCTCGGCGTGGTGGTGGTGACCGAGGCGGAGCAGGCGACCCGCGCGCACCGCGCCCTGGTCACCTACGACAGCGCCGAGGAGAAGACCGACACCCTGGTGCGCGGCTTGCTGGAGAGCGTGAGTCTCGGCATGTACCGCGGCGCCAGCGAGAAGTCGGCCCGCATCGAGGAGATCGCGTCCGAGGCCACACGCGCCGCCGGCCGCTCGCGTGACGCCGCGTTCGGCCTGCTCGCGCTGTCGGCGGTCTTCGTCGCGGTGCTGTGGGGACGCCGCCGCGCGCGCCGCTCGGCGCCGCCCGGCGAGCTGGTCGCGCACCTGCTCGGCGTGTCGGCGGTATTCCTCGCGGTCGGGCTGGTCGCGCCCATCCTGACGGTGTCCGCGCACAAGGACATCGCGGTGCTCGGCCGGGTGATGCTCCAGCACGACACCAAGTCGATCATCGGCACGGTGACCACGCTGTGGGCCGCGGGTAGCGCCTTCCTCGCCGGCATCCTCGCGCTGTTCAGCATCGCCGCGCCGAGCCTCAAGCTGGTGCTGTCGCTCGGCGCGCTCGCCGTCCCCCACGCCGGGGCGCGGCGACTGTCGCTCGGCACGGTGGAGCTCATCGGGCGGTGGTCGATGACCGACGTGTTCGTGGTGTCGATCCTCGTCGCCTATCTGGCCACCGACACCGACCGCCTCACCGACGCGGCGGTCGGCATCGGGCTCTACTTCTTCGCCGGTTACGCGTTGCTCTCGCTCGCCGCCGGTCAGCTCATGGTGCGCCACCGCGCGGCCCTGGTGGAGCGCGTTCCCACCACCGGCTGACCGCCCCCGGTCAGACGCTGCTCAGCACCCCGAAGCGTACCGGCAGGATCTCGTCGATCGACAGCGCGCCGGCCGCGTCGCGGCAAACCAGGAGCAGGGTCTGGGCGTCGTCGAGCCCGGCCGGAATGACCATTCGCCCGCCCGGCGCGAGCTGCTCGAGCAGCGGCACCGGCACCAGCTCCGGCGCGGCGGCGACGAGGATGCGGTCGAACGGCGCCCGCTCCGGCCAGCCGCGCGAGCCGTCACCGATGCGCACCTGCACGTTGTCGACCCCGTCCTCGCGCAGACGGCGCGCCGCCCCCCGTGCGAGGGGCTCCACCAGCTCCACCGAGTAGACCTCGCGGGCCAATGCGGCCAGCACCGCCGCCTGGTAGCCGAGCCCGGTCCCGACCTCGAGCACGCGGTCGGACGGTCCGGGGTCCAGCAGCTCGGTCATCAAACCGACGATGAACGGCTGGGAGATCGTCTTCTCGAAGCCGATCGGCAGCGGGGTGTCGAGGTAGGCGAACGGCATCATCTCGGCCGGCACGTGGTGGTGCCGTGGGACGCGCCGCATGGCGTCGAGCACCCGCGCGGAGATGCGTGGGCGGCCGGTGCGATCTCCGGTCACCACGGCGTGCTCGACGACGGTGGCGACCATCGCCTCGCGAAGCTGTTCGAGATGGTCCTCCGGCAGCTCCGGCACCGGGGCCTCCGCGTCGGTCGAGGTCAGCGCCCATGATACGTAGCCACGCCGTCGCCTGCGGCTGTGCCTCGGCGACGCGGCGGGTACACTTCGCCCGCCAGCGCGGCGGCGTGCTCGCCCCGCGCGGCATCCCGGCACGCATCCACGGAGCCCTGCGTCGATGACGCCAGCAGCATCCTCGGCGGGACGAGTCATCGCGCGGCGCGCCGCGGCACTGCTCGGCGCCTGGTGCCTGGCGGCCGGCGCATCGGCCGATCACCCGCGCTCGCTCGCCCCTGCGGATCTCGTGGAGCGACTGGCGCGGGCCCAGGCTCCGGCCATGCTCGACGTGCGGACACCGGCGGAGTTCGCCGCCGGCCACCTCCCAGGAGCCGTCAACATCCCCGTCGACCAGCTCGGCGAGCGCCTGGGAGAGCTCGCGTCACTGCGCGATCGCGAGCTCCTGGTGTACTGCGAGACCGGTCGCCGCGCCGGCGTCGCGGTGCAGGGTCTCGGCCGCGCCGGGTTCGCCCATCTGCGCCTGCTCGACGGGCACATGCGGCGCTGGCGGGGCGAGGCCCGGGCGCTCGCGCGCTGACCCGGCCGCCGGTATCCTCGCCGTCATGGCGTTTCCTCCCAGCCCGCAGCGGACGGTCCTCGCGACGCTGCTCGTCAGCGCCCTCCTCGCAGGGTGCGCGCGCAGCGAGTTCACCCCGGCGAGCGCGGCGCCCGGCGACCTCGCGCCCTACCGCGGCACGGTGCGCGTCCTGCCCGCACTGCCCCCCGGTGGATTCGAGCGGCTCGGGGTGGTGATCGTGCGCGGCCAGCAGAACATCTCCGACGAGCGCCTCACGCGCATGGCGCGCGACGCTGCGCAGGCGCGCGGTGCCAACGCGATCGTGGTCCAGGCGCCTCCCAAG
This sequence comes from Ectothiorhodospiraceae bacterium, assembly GCA_024234875.1. Taxonomy (GTDB): domain Bacteria; phylum Pseudomonadota; class Gammaproteobacteria; order HK1; family HK1; genus JACKNM01. Next base: position 5,404 of record JACKNM010000028.1, read on the forward strand.
GTGGAGAGCTATCGCGACGGAGGCTTCCAGAAGAAGCTCGCCGCCTGGGCTCTGCGGTTGCCGGAGTAGCCCCGCTGGACCAGGCACGCGAAGGGCACCGGGGGGCCGTCCCCGCCATCCGACCGCACGAGCTGGTCGATCGGTACGACGTGCTGCTGCTCGACGGGTACGGGGTACTGGTCGACGGCTCGGGCGCGCTGCCCGGGGCCGCCGCCTTCCTGCGCCGTCTCGGCGCGGTCGGGCGCGAGCATCTGTTGCTGTCGAACGACGCCTCGCGCCTTCCGGAGACCACCGCCGCTCGTTACCGAGCGCTCGGGGTGCCGATCCCACTCGACCGAATCCTCACCAGCGGCATGCTGCTCGTCGATCACTTCGCGAGCGCCGACCTCGTCGCGCGACCGTGCGTGGCCCTCGGCCCCGAGGACTCGCGCCGCCTGGTGGAGCGGGCCGGTGGCCAGCTCGTCACCCCGGGCGACGACGCCGCCGAGGTGGTGGTTCTCTGCGACGACGACGGTTACCCCTTCCTGCCGACCCTCGAGGCGGTGGTCAGCGCGCTCGTGCGGCGGATCGACCGGGGCGATGCGGTCCATCTCGTCCTGCCGAACCCCGACCTCACCTACCCGAAGGCGCCCGGCCAGATCGGCATCGCGGCAGGCGCGGCGGCACTGGTGGTGGAGGCGGCGCTGCGCCTGCGGTTCGGTGACGCCGCCCCGCGTTTCACCGCGCTCGGCAAGCCACACCCGCCGATCTTCGCCGCCGCGCGTCGACAGCTCGGGCTCGGCGCCGAGGCGCGGACGGTGATGGTCGGCGACCAGCTCGCCACCGACATCGCCGGCGCCAACGCCGCCGGCATCGACTCGGTGCTGATCGGCTCGGGTCTCAGCCGGCTCGACGCCCTGCCACTCGACGGCCCGCGACCGACCTGGACCCTCGCCGGGCTGGACTGACGCTGGCGGCCTCGACCCGGGGCCTCGACACCGGGCCTCGACATGGCCGGCATCGACGCCTCGGCCTGCGGCGGCACCCGCCTACGACCCGGCGCACTCCCGTGCGATCACCGAGTGCGCCTTGGTGAAGCCCATCAGGGAGTAGGTGTCGCGCGTCGCGGTACCACGCGCGGACTGGCCCTCGACGACCATCTTCGCGCCGGCCTTCATCGCCTTGACCAGCACCGGCCCCTCGTCGGGACGCGCGACCCACGCACTGCTGCCGTGGGTCGCGAGCTCGAAGCTGGCATCGTCGGCCCGCCCCTGGACGGTGACCTTGGCGGCCGCCCCGGGCTTGAACGCGTAGCCGAGCTCGAAGCTCACACGGTCGAATCGCTGCTCCGCGGGGCGGCGCGTGACGAACACCCACACCTCTCCGCGGCGCTGGTACTGCCCCTCCGCCAGCTCCGGCTGGGCCCACATCATGCAGGCCTTCTTGCCGTCGTCGTCGAAGCGGGTGGCGGTCCAGGCCTTGTAGGTACCGAGCGCCTCGGTCGCCGCGAGAGCCGCCGCCGGCAGCAGGGCTGCGAGACCGACGACCGCCGCGCGTTCCCGCGTAGGACCGCGTCTTCGATGTGTGATGCGCGACATCGGGCGATGGCTGTTGCTCGGGAATCGGAAGCCCGATTATGCCCGAAGCCCGTCGACTGTCGACCCGGCCGGCCGCCCCCGCGACCGCCTGGGAAGGCCGATTCGCGCACAGCCGGGCGGCACCGGGCTTGGTAGCATCCGTGCGCAATGGGTGACGTCTCGATGCCGTCGCCCACCCGGCGCCGGCACCAACCGCGAGACGGAGGGCAACCGAAGATGCGAGCTCCGACCTTGATGGCAGTGACGATGGCGGCCGCGCTGGCCGCGACGGCCGGCACCGCGCGCGGCGCCGAGGACTGCGAGCGCGAAGGCAGTGGCAACGAGATCGTCGGCACCCTGATCGGCGCCGCGGTGGGCGGGCTGATCGGCTCGCGCATCGGCTCCGGCGGCGGGAACAAGGTGGCGATCGGGGCCGGTGTGCTCGCCGGCGGGCTGCTCGGCAACCGCATCGGTCGCAACCTCGACTGTCGTGACCGTCAGATGCACGGCGCGGCGGCCCAGGACGCATTCGAGTACCAGCGCTCGGGCACCGCCTCGACCTGGCGCAACCCGGATTCCGGCAACGAGGGTGCAATCACCCCGACCCGCACCTACCAGCGCGCCGACGGTCGCTACTGCCGTGACTTCCAGCAGACCATCGAGGCCAGCGGTAGCGCCCAGTCGGGGACCGGCACCGCCTGCCGGCTCGACGACGGAACCTGGGAGATCCTGGAAGGATGAGCGCCGATCAGTGCCGGGTGTCGCCGGCGCTGACCGAGTCGGTGGCGCAGAACAGCTCCGCGACGTCGACCTGGTCGAAGCGGTAGCGGGCGGCGCAGAACTCGCAATCGACCTGCACGTGCCCCTGCTCGGCGAGGATGTCCTCGACCTCGGGCTGGCCGAGCCCGAGCAGCATTCGTTTCACCCGCTCGCGGGAGCACCGGCAGCCGAATCCCCAGCGCTCGGGCTCGAACACGCGCACCGCCTCCTGGTGGTAGAGGCGGCGCAGCAGGTCGTTGTGGCCGAGGCCGAGCAGCTCCGCCGAGGTGACGGTGTCGGCCAGGGTGACGTGGCGATCCCAGGCGTCGGGGTCGTGGTGCTCGAGCCCTTCACGCCCGGCGCGGCCAGGCACCCGCTGCAGCATCATCCCCGCCGCCTGGCGACCGTCCGCCGCGAGCCAGAGCCGGGTCGGAAGCTGCTCGGAGCGGTCGAAATACGTCTGCAACGCGTCGGCGATCCCCGCGCCCTCCAGCTCGACCAGCCCCTGGTAGCGCTCGCGCCCCTCCCCGGGATCGACGGTGATGGCGAGCCGCGAGCGGCCGAACAGCGTGGTCAGGTCGCCGTCCTCCGGGACCGTGCCGCGCCAGCGAGCGAGCCCGCGCAGGGTGCGGCTCCCGCTCGCCTCGACCACCAGCAGCGTCAGCGGTCCGCCGCCACTCGCCTGCAGGATCAACGAGCCGTCGAACTTGATGGTCGACGCGAGCAGCGCCACCGCGGCCGCGGCCTCGCCGAGCACGCGCCGCACCGGAGCCGGGTAGTCCTGCCGCTCGAGCAGCGTCTGCCAGGTCTGGTCCAGGTGAACCAGCTCGCCGCGCACACCGGACGCCTCGAGCAGGAAGCGCTGCAGGGTATCGGGATGGACCGCCACTGCGTCAGCAGCCGCCGCGGGGCGCGGTCATGGACAGGTGGTGAGGTGCTGGCATGGACTCTCCCCATTCGCCGTCGAGGCCGCCACCGCCGGCCCGCGACGACCGCGCGGCGCGCGGAGACTGGCCGCGCCGCCGGGCCGGACGGCTGATAGACTGCGTCGCCCGTCTCGACGCGACGGGCATTCTACCCCAGGCGACGATCCCACCCATGCAGCCTTCGCACCCGACCTCGCGCCGCGCCACGACCACCGTGAGGGCCGGATGAGCCCGGCGCGCACCGCCGGCGAGCATCACCGTCCAGGCCATGCCCCCGACGGTCTGGTCTACCCCTGGCGCACCCCGCCGGCCCCGGGCGAGCACATCCTGGTTGCCGCCGGCGTGCACTGGATTCGGATGCCGCTGCCGTTTCGGCTCGACCACATCAACCTCTGGCTGCTCGAGGACGACGACGGCTGGACCCTGGTCGACTGTGGGGTCGACCGTCCGGAGGTCCGCGCCTTGTGGTCGCGATTTCTGGCCGGCCCACTGGCCGACGCGCCGCCGCGTCGAATCGTCGCCACCCACTTCCATCCGGACCACCTGGGGCTCGGCGGCTGGCTCGCCCACCGCACCGGCGCGAGCCTGTGGATGACCCGCGACGAGTGGATGACCGGCTCCCTGCTCTACCACGACCAGGACGGGCATCACGCCGGGCACCAGATCGCGCTCCTCGCCCGGCACGGCTTGCCGACCGAGCTCGCCGCGCGCCTCGGTGCTCGCGGCAACACCTATCGGCCGCTGATGTCGGCGCCGCCGGCCGAGCACGTGCGCCTGCGCGACGGCGACCGACTGACCATCGGCGGGCGGACCTGGCAGGTGCGGATCGGGCGCGGACACGCCCCGGAGCACGCCTGCCTCCACTGCCCCTCGCTCGGGGTCCTGATCGCCGGCGATCAGGTGCTACCACGCATCACCCCGAACGTCAGCCTCTCGGCGATGGAGCCAGACGCCGATCCCCTCGACGAGTACCTGCAGACGCTGAGCGCCCTGCGCGACCTGCCCGACGACACGCTGGTGCTGCCGTCACACCGCTTGCCGTTCCGAGGGCTCATCACCCGCCTCGACGCCATCGCCCGACACCACCAGGAACGGCTCGACGCGCTGCTCGCGGCGCTCGCCGCGCCAGCCGACGCCTTCGGCCTCCTCCCGGTGCTGTTCGACCGCACCCTCGATCTCCACGAGGTCTGGTTCGCGATGGGGGAGATGCTGGCCCACCTGCGCCATCTCGAGCACCTCGGCTCGGTGCGGCGAGTGGGCCGCGACCCGATCCGATTCGTGCGTGCCTGAGCGCCTCGCGCGGGCTCCGGGCGGGCTCAGCGCAGGGCGAGGAGGAACTCCTGGAGGCCCTCTCCGAGGAGAAAGGAGTGCTGGAGGCGCAAGCCCGGCATCAGCCGCTCCAGCACCCCCGGCGACAGCCGAGGGCCGGGCATGACGCGGTCGTCCTCGGGCGCGTAGTGCAGCACCTGGTCGCGGCCGACGGTGATGCGCGCGGGCCGGGCCGGGATTCGCTCCCCGGTGGGCCCGACGACGTGCACCAGGCTGGCCGGCCCGATGCTGGCGCGGATGTGCGCGGTGAGCGCCCCGAGCATGATCGGATGCAGGTAGCAGGGGAGATCCCAGGCGAGCACCAGATCGAACCGCTCGCGCGCCGAGTGGACGAACGCCCGGGCGAGCGCCACCTCGGCCTCCGCGACCGCGTCGCCCTCCTGTGGCGGGCGCCAGTCGAGCAGATCGGCGGCAAGATCCTCCAGGCACAGCCGGCACGGTGCCTGCCCGAAGAAGCCGAGCGTCGCCGTCATCGGCGGGCCGAGATCGAGCACGCTGAGGCGACGGTCCCCGAGCAGGCGCTCGGAGACCGTTCGAAACGCCGGCGAGCGCAGCGCACGCTCGGCGGTCGGTGAGGTCGAGCCAGCCCCGGCGGGAAACACCGCGGCCATCCGCCCCCGCCTCAGCCCGCGGACTTGCCGAGCGAGCCCTTCATCGCGTCCGGGCCGGAGCCCTTGATGTCGGCGACCTTGCCGCGCCCCTCGCTCGCGGTCACCGTCTCCATGTCGATCGAGCCCTTGAAGCGGCAGCCGTCCTCCAGGGTCACCCGTGGCGAGACGATGTTCCCGCGCACGTTGCCGGACTTGCGCACCACCACCTGCTCCTCGCCGTGCAGGTCACCCTCGACGTGCCCGTCGACCTGGACCGCGCGGGCGTGCACGGTGGCGTTGACGCGGCCGTCCTTGCCGACCGTCAGCAGATTCTTGCGCAGCGTCACCGTGCCCTCGATCTGACCCTGGACCACCAGGTCCTCGTCACCCTCGAGATCACCGCTGATTCGGATCGAGGGCCCGATCACCGCGGCACCGCCGGTCGACGGCGCGCGCGCCGCGGCGCTGCTCGGGGCGGGGGAAGGTGGCTGGACCACGGGATCCTCTCGGGACGTCTCGTTGTCGTTTCGCTTGAACATTCGGCTCCCCTCCTCTCGGGGTTGGCTTCGTGACGGGCCTGTCCTGAGCGTGCCCTGCTTCGGGGCCGCTCTGTGATCGCCCACCCGCCACCGTCGGACCGGTGGGCGTGGTGGGCGCCGGACGTCGTCCGTGCGTCCTGGTCGCGGGGCGGGCACGTCGACCCGCCGGCTCGAGACCCGCTCCGGCATCCGCCGCAACGGTCCCGCTCCGCCTCGCGACCCGACCGCGGCCGACAGCGTCGACTCGCCCTCGCCGTGGGCACGAGACGCGGGATGCCGGACACCCGTCCGGCGACCCCGTCGCAGAGTATAGACAAGCGTGCCGATCCGACCTCCGCGGCGCCGGAGCCGGCTCGCCGCCGGCACTGCGCAACGCACCCGGTGGTTCTACCAGGCGGTCATGGCGATCGCAGGGCGAGATCGTGGCGCTGCGAGGGCAACCGCGAGATGCGAAGCGACCCGAGCAGCCGGGCGAGGAACGGACCGTCGTCGGCAGTGAGGAGGTGGTCCTCGCCGAAGCGCACGGTGGTGACCCGGCCGTGCAGCGCCTCGACGTTGCCCATGTCCTGGCTGCGGCTGGACAGCAGTAGATGGCCGAGGAACCCGATCGGCGTGGCGGTGTCCCGCACCACCGCCACGTAGCGCGCCGGCGGGTGGGGCTGGTGGTTCAACCAGTGCAGGAGATTGCCCGGCCGCTCGGTCGCCAGCTCGCCGAGCAGGCTCAGCGTGTCGTTCGCGACGCCGAGCCCGAAGCGACGCACCAGCTCCTCGGCCATCGGCTCGCCGAGCGAGCGCGCGAGCTCCTGCATCAGCTCACCGCCGAGCCGAGCCGCGATGTCGGCGACCTCGAGCCCGAGGTGGGGGCTGGCGATGGTGATCAGGGTCGCGACCGGCACGTCGGGGTGCTTCACCATCTGCAGGCGCGCCAACACCCCGCCAGCAGAATGCCCGACCAGCGTGAGCGATTCGCCGGGATGGGCCTCGACCAGGTGGCGGAGGTAACGGTCGAGCACCGTGACCTGGTCCGCGAGCGGGGCGAAGGTCGGGATCGCGGCGGTGTAGACGGTGCGCGCGCCGCCGGTGTCACCACCGCGCGCTCCGACCCCGTCGCCGTCGATGCGCAGGTGGCCGCCGTCGGTCCAGCCGGCGTCGACCAGCGCGCCCACCACGCCCGCTTCCCGCCACACCCGGCCATCGGTCTGGAAACCGGGCAACAGCACCGCCACGTCGGCCCGTGCCGGGGCGGCGAGCAGCACCGACACGATGGCCAGCCAACCGATGGCGACGGAGCGCGCGCAGAGCCGGTAGGGCGACCGACGTCGTCGCCGCGCAATGGTCGAGGGAAGCGTCGTCGCCATGGACTGGACCGTCGCGCGCGGCCGGTGACACCGGTCCGCGAATCGGGGGCCTCCGACGATACCGCCGCTCTACACGCACCCGCAACGCCACCCCTCACGGTGGCGCCACCGTCCGGGACTGGGATAATCGCGAGTCGTCGCCCACCTCCCACGGAGAGTCCGGTGTCAGAGTGCGCCCCGACCCGACCCGCCGCCCCGCGCCCACGGCTCGTCCTCTACGGCCGAGCCGAGTGCCACCTCTGCGTCGAGATGTGGGCGGAGCTCGAGGCGGCACGCGCGCGTCACGCGGCCGACCTCAGCTGGGTCGAGGTCGACGACGACCCGGCCATCGCCGAGCGCTACGGCCCGCGGGTGCCGGTGCTGGTGCTCGACGAGGAGGAGGTGTGCCACTACTTCCTGGACGAGGACATGCTGCGGCTGTTCCTCACGCGCTGGCACGAGGCGCGGCGATGAGTCGCGCGCGACCGGCGCGCCCGCCGGGCGGCGCGGAGGCCCCGCGGCTCCAGGCCTGGCGACCACCGGGCGTGGCCCCGCCGCGAGCGCCGGTCGCGACCCCGGAGCCGGCCGACGCCGGGAGCGTCTACGACCGGATCTACGCCTGGGTGACGCGCATCCCGCCCGGAAAGGTCGCGACCTACGGCCAGATTGCCGCGCTGGTCGGGCGCTGCACGCCGCGGATGGTGGGATATGCGCTCGCCGCGCTGCCCGCCGAGCGGGCAGAGGTGCCATGGCAACGGGTGGTCAATGCGGCCGGCGCGGTCAGCGAGCGCGGTGAGGGCGGCGGCACGGACCATCAGCAAGCTCGCCTGCGCGCCGAAGGCGTCCTGCTCGACCGCCGCGGGCGCATCGACCTCGAGCGGTTCCGCTGGCAGGGACCGGAGGAGCCGGTGCTCGGTCCGGACCCCGGCGAGGGGGCCACCGACCCGCCGCCCCACGACGACCGGCCCGGGAGCCGCGGCTCACGCCCACGCCCGAGGACTCGGCGATGATCGCACGCATCCGCACCGTCACCGGCGCCGACCTCGCCGCCGTCCACGCCCTGAACGAGGGGGCGCTGCCGCACGTGAACCGGGTCGACGAGTCGGTGCTCGACTGGTTCCGAGCCGAGGCCACGCGTTTCGTGGTGGCCGAGGTCGACGGCGAGATCCGGGCCTTCATGGTCGCGCTCGCCCCCCCGACCGCCTACTGGAGCGACAACTACAACTGGTTCGTCGAGCGCCACACGGGCTTCGTCTACGTCGACCGCGTCGCCGTCCACCCCGACTGGCACGGACGCGGCCTCGGCCGCGCCCTCTACGACGATCTGCTCGCCGCCGCCCGGCGCGCCGGCGACATCCGCGCCGTCGCCTGCGAGGTCAACCTGCGTCCCCCGAACCCCGGCTCGCTGGCCTTCCACCGCCGCCTCGGCTTCCGCGAGGTCGGCGAGCTCGACCACGACGGCGGCGCGAAGCGGGTGGCGATGCTGATGCGCACGGTGTGAGCACCGGGGCCGGGCACCGCACCGACGCCGCCAGCGGGTAGACTTCGCGCATGCGCATCGACTGCATCACCTTCGACCTCGACGACACGCTGTGGGAGACCGGCTCGGTGCTCACCCGCGCCGAGGCGTCGTTCTTCGAGTGGATCACCGAGCACTGCCCGCGCGTGGTCGAGAGCCACGACATCGACTCCCTGGCCGACCAGCGCCGAAGCCACTACGCGGGCATCCCGGAGCTTCGCCACGACGTGACCCGCGCGCGCCGGCACTGGCTCGAGCACACGCTGCGCGAGTTCGGATACCACGACGATGCCCTGGTCGACGCCGGGTTCCAGCGCTTCTGGGAGGCGCGCCAGCAGGTGACGGTGTTCGAGGACGTGCCGGCGCTGCTCGGCGCGCTGCGGCCGCGATTTCGCGTCGGCGCAATCACCAACGGCAACGCCGACGTCCACCACATCGGCATCGGGCACCTCTTCGACTTCGTGATCACCGCCGGCGACGCCGGCGCGGCCAAGCCGGAGCCGGCGATCTTCGAGGCGGCGCTGGCCGCCGCGGGTGCCGCCGCCGAGCACACGGTGCACGTCGGCGACGACCCGTTGCGTGACGTCGTCGGCGCCGGCCGGCTCGGCATGCGCACGGTGTGGATCAACCCGAGGCTCGACCCGTGGCCCGGGGGACGCAATCCGGACGCGGTGGTGCGCCACGTCCGCGAGCTCGCCGAGCTGCTGGAGCGCTGGTCCGCATAGCGCCCCGCCGACCGCCGGTAGGCGCAGACCGCGTCGACCCCACGCCCCCCTTCGCTCACCGCACGGGCCGCCGGGCGACGCCCGAGGTCTGGTCCCCTGCCATCGCCCGGCCTATCGTCTCCACGCCGCCACGCATCGGCCCACGCCGGGCGCGGCGCCGACACGGATCGTCAAACGGAGACTTCTCGATGAACGCACGCAAGCGCATCCTGGCCGCCATCCTCCTCACCGTCGCCGGGCACGCATTCGCGGCCGACACCCCGGTCGACATCAACACCGCGACCCCCGAGGCGCTGGCCGAGGCCATCACCGGGGTCGGAATCGTCAAGGCACGGGCGATTGTCGACTGGCGGGAGCGCAACGGGCCGTTCGCGGCGGTGGACGACCTGCTCCAGGTGCAGGGCATCGGCGAGCGCACCCTGGAGCGCAGCCGCGAGCGACTGACGGTCGGGCCGCAGACGCGCTGAGTCGGCGCCACCCATGCCCGCCTCGGCAAACGGTCCGGGGGCTCGGCCGCGCACCACCGCGCGGGCTCGCCCGTTCACCCACCCCGCGCGCCGAGGCGGGCATCCAGCGCCGCCAGGCGCTCGACGGTGCCGACGTCCACCCAGTCGCCGCGGTGGTGCTCGCCACGGACTCGGCCGCAGGCCGCCGCCGCGCGCAGCACCGGTGCGAGTCCCAGGCGGCCGGTGGGGTGACCGTCGAACAGGGCGGCTCGATAGACCCCGATGCCGGCGAACGTGAGCCGCGACGGGCCGTCGTTGTCCACCCGGCCGTCGGCGGCGAGCGCGAAGTCGCCCCGCGGCACGTGCTCGGGATTGTCGACCAGCACCAGATGCGCGAGGTCGACGTCGACCTCGCGCAGCGGCGCGAGGGGGTGGTCGCACCACACGTCGGCGTTGATGGCGACGAACGGCCCTCGGCCGAGAAGCGGCAGGGCGTTGCGGATCCCGCCGGCGACCTCGAGCGCCCCGGGCGGCTCGGCCGAGTAGACGATGCGGGCACCGAGCCGGCGTCCGTCACCGAGATGCGCCTCGATCAGGTGGCCGAGCCAGGCGTGGTTCACGACCAGGTCGACGAAGCCGGCGGCGACCAGGCGGCGCACGGTGTGCTCGACGAGCGGGCGTCCGCCGACCTCGACCATGGGTTTCGGGATGCGATCGGTGAGCGGTCGCAGCCGCTCGCCGCGGCCGGCGGCGAGGATCATGGCGCGCATCGCAGCTCCCGGGCGGGTCGGCGCCCGTCCACTGCCGTCGCGCCGATCACAGCGGGGGCGGGCATGCGGTGGCCGGATTCCGGTCGACCCCGGCCAGCGCGTTGGCCCGCGCCACCCGGCGAGGGAGGTCGAGCCGATCGACCAGCGCCACCAGCTCGCCGAGCTCGGCGTGCCGCCGGGCCACCGCCAGCAGGTACTCGAGGGTGAGCGGGATGTCGGCCAGGTAGCGGGCCTTGCCGTCGCGGTGCCAGAGCCGGGCGAAGATGCCGGCCACCTTCAGGTGGCGTTGCACACCGGTGAGGTCGAACCAGCGCCGAAAGGTCGCCAGATCACCCGCCGCCGACGGGTCGCGGCCGGCAAGCCGCGCATGGGCGTCCGCCACCCAGCGCTCGACCCGCGGCCGTGGCCATGCCACGTACAGATCCCGCAGCAGGCTCACCAGATCGTAGGTGACCGGCCCGACCACCGCGTCCTGGAAGTCGAGGATCCCGGGGTTGCCGGTGGCGAGCACCATGAGATTGCGCGAGTGGTAGTCGCGGTGGACGAAGACCTGCGGCTGCTCCAGGCAGGCGGCGGTCAGGCGTCCGAAGACGCGCTCGAGGACCCCGCGCGCATCGTCGTCGATCGCGAGGCCGAGGTGGCGAGCGAGGAGCCAGTCCGGGAACAGCGCCATCTCCGCCTGCAGCCGCGCCTGGTCGTAGCGCGGCAGCCCCCGGCCGTCGGCGCCGGCCTGGATGCGGTCGAGGGCGACCAGCGCGTCGCGGTAGAGCGCGTCGGCGGTGGTGTCGACGAGCCGGTCGAGATAGCAGGTGGTCCCGAGATCGTCGAGCAGCAGGAAGCCGCGGTCGAGGTCGGCGGCGACGACCGTGGGAACGGTGACCCCGGCGGCGGCGAGACGCCGCGCGACGTCGACGAAGGGGCGGCTGTCCTCGTGGGCGGGCGGCGCATCCATCAGTACCCAGGAGCGACCTCGGTGTCGAACCCGCAGGTAGCGGCGGAAGCTGGCGTCCTCGGACGCCGGAGCCATCGCCAGATCGTCGGTGCCGAGCTGCGCCGACAGCCATCGTGCGGCGGCGAGATCCCGTGACTGCATGTGGAGCGCGAACGTGCCGATAGAGGCGCACAGTTTGCCGCAGATTCGGCCACGGCGTCGGGTCGGCGCGGTGGTGACGGTGGAACGGGCCTCGTTTCGGGAGGCTCTGGCCGACGCCTCGATTTACCCGAAGCAGCCCATGATGCAGTGCATCGAGGTGCCGGCGGTGGGGTAGCATCGCTCGCCGCGTCGCGCGGGGCGAGCCGACGTGGGCGTCGTCGGCTGCGGCACCGGCGACCGCGCTCGCCTTCCAGGGTCGATTGGGAACCGTTCATGCTGATTGCCGCGCTCGCCGTCGTCGTCGGTCTCGCGATGCTCGTCTGGGGGGCGGACCGCTTCGTCGCCGGGGCCTCGGCCACCGCCCGCACGCTCGGCGTCTCACCGCTCGTCATCGGCCTGACGGTGGTCGGAATCGGGACCTCGGCGCCGGAGATCCTCGTCTCTGCGGTCGCCGCGTGGCAGGGCAATCCCGGCGTCGCCCACGGCAACGCGATCGGGTCGAACATCGCCAACATCGGCCTGGTGCTCGGTGCGTGCGCCCTGGTCGGCCCGGTCGACGTGCGCTCCGGCACGCTGCGTCGCGAGTTCCCGTTGCTGTTCGGGGTGATGGCGCTCACCTGGATGCTGATCGACGACCGGACGCTGTCGCGTGCGGACGGCGCGCTGCTCTGCGGTGGCTTCGCGTTGCTGCTGGTGCTGATGGTGGGCATCGCGCTGCGCGCACGGCGCACCGACCCGTTGCGCACCGAGTTCGAGGTCGAGATGCCGGCGGAGATGTCGATCCCCGTCGCCTTCGGCTGGCTGCTCGTCGGCCTCGCGCTGCTGCTCGTCGGATCGCGAGGCGTGGTGTGGGGCGCGGTGGTCATCGCGCAGTCGCTCGGGGTCAGCGATCTCGTGATCGGCCTCACCGTGGTCGCCATCGGCACCAGCCTCCCGGAGCTCGCGACCTCGGTGGCGAGCGTGCTCAAGCGCGAGCACGACATTGCCGTCGGCAACGTGATCGGCTCCAATATGTTCAATCTGCTGCCGGTGCTGGGAATCGCGGGGCTGGTGCACCCGGGGACGCTGGATCCGTCGGTCACCGGTCGCGACTTCCCGGTCATGGTGGTGCTGACGGTGGCCCTGTTCATGATGGCTTTCTCGCGCCGCGGACCGAATCGGATCGAGCGCTGGGAAGGTGCTGCCCTGCTGCTCGCCTTCGCCGGCTACCAGGGACTTCTCTACTTCACCGCCGGGGCGGCGACGTGAGCGCACCGCGACCACGCACCTTCGTCGCCGGCACCGTCGACGACGCGACGCTCTGCCGCTCCGGTGCCGAGGTGGTGCGCATCGAGGCCCGGGCCCTGACCGACCTGCTGCCGCGCATCGACGGCGCGTTCGCAGCCGCCTGCCGCGCGATGCTCGAGTGCCACGGGCGGGTGGTGGTGACCGGCATGGGCAAGTCCGGGCACGTGGCCCGGAAGATTGCGGCCACCTTCGCCAGTGCCGGGACGCCGGCGTTCTTCCTCCACCCCGGCGAGGCGAGTCACGGCGACCTCGGGATGATCACCGGTGACGACGTGGTCCTCGCGTTGTCGAACTCGGGCGAGACCGCCGAGGTCGTGACCATCGTGCCGATGATCAAACGCCTCGGCGCATTCCTGGTGGCGATGACCGGCCGCCCGGACTCGAGACTCGCGCGCGACGCCGACGTCCACGTCGACGTCTCGGTGGCGCGCGAGGCCTGCCCCCTCGGCCTCGCCCCCACCGCCAGCACCACCGCGTCGCTCGCCATGGGCGATGCGATGGCGATCGCGCTGCTCGAGGCGCGAGGCTTCACCGCCGAGGACTTCGCCCGCTCGCATCCCGGCGGCAGCCTCGGGCGGCGGCTGCTGGTCCACGTCGCCGACATCATGCACGGCGGCGACGGCGTGCCGCGGGTCACCGCCACCGAGCCGGTGTCGCGGGCGCTGGTCGAGATGACGCGCACCAAGCTCGGGATGGCGGTGGTGGTCGATGCGCACGACCGGGTGGTCGGCGTGTTCACCGACGGTGACCTGCGTCGCGCGTTGGGGCGCGGCATCGACGTCCACACCGTCGCGGTATCCGCGGTGATGACCGCCGACTGCGTCACCGTGAGCCCCAGAATGCTGGCCGCGGAGGCGGTCGGCATCATGGAGCGCAAGAAGGTGAGTGCCATCCCGGTGGTCGAGGACGGCCGGGTCGTCGGTGCCTTCAACGTGCAGGATCTCCTGCGCGCCGGCGTGTTCTGAGGCCGGCCGCCCGTGCCCACCCTCCGCAGCCGCGCCGCGCGGGTCGCGCTCCTGGTCCTCGACGTCGACGGCGTGTTGACCGACGGCCGCGTGATCATCGCCGAGGACGGCGTGGAGCAGCGTCACTTCCACATTCGCGACGGCCTGGGCATCAAGCTGCTGCGCGACGCCGGGGTCGAGGTCGCGGTGATCAGCGGGCGGCGGTCGCGGGTGGTCGAGGCGCGGATGGAATCCCTGGGCGTGCGGCATGTCTATCAGGGATATGAGGACAAGCGCACCGCCTTCGCCGACCTGCTGGCTCGGCTCGACGTTTCGGCCGACCGCGTGGGCTACGTCGGCGACGACTTGCTGGACCTGCCGGTGATGACTCGGGTCGGCCTCGCGGTGGCGGTGGCGGACGCCGATCCGCACGTCCGCCGGCTCGCGCACTATCGGACACGCGCCGGCGGCGGTCGGGGCGCGGTGCGTGAGGTGTGTGAGCTGATCCTCGAGGCCCAGGGGCGGCTCGCGGAGGTGCGCCGGAGCTTCGAGCGATGAGCGGCGGGCCTACGCGTCGCCGGGCGGGCCGATGAGGCAGCTCCGCACCTGGTGGCCGGTGCTGGTGCTGTTCGCCGTCACCTCGGCCAGCACCTGGTTGCTGTGGACGCTGGAGGGCCAACTGGGCGTGCTCGGCGAGTCCGACGAGCATGTCCCCGACCTGTTCGTCGACAACTTCGTGACCACCACTCTGGGCGAGGACGGTCGCCCCCAGCGGCGGCTCGAGGCCCGCCAGATGAGCCATTTCTCCGACACCGACACCAGCGAGTTCGCCGCTCCGTACCTGGTGATCGAGCGCGACGACGGGGGCCCGCCGTGGCATGTACGCTCCGACCGCGGGTGGTTGTCCGCCGGTGGCGACGTCCTGCTGTTGCTCGGACCGGTGCGCATCTGGCGTAATGACCCGTCGGGCGCCTTGCGCCTCGACGTGGAGACCGAGGATCTTCGCGTGCTTCCCGACACGGAGTACGGGGAGACCGACCGCCCGGTGGTGATCCGCACCGCCAGCATGCGAACCGAGGGCGTGGGCATGCGCGCCCACCTGTCCGAGGGACGGATGGAGCTACTCTCGGATGTCCGCACCGTGTACCGGAAAGATGCTTCGTTCCTACAGTGAATCCCACCCGCCGCGCGGGAGAAGGCGCCTCGGCCGGCTCGTGGGGACCGCCGTGCTGACGGTGCTCCCCGGGCTCGCCGTGGCGCTGTCGAGCGACCGCGATCAGCCAATCGAGATCGAGGCGAATCGCGCCGAGGCGGACGAGAGCCAGCGGGTCACCATCTACAAAGGTGATGCAGTCATCACGCAAGGAACCCTGCGAATCTCCGGGGAGACCATCTGGATCTACCTCAACGCCGAGGACGAGTTCGTCAAGCTGGTGTCGGTCGGCCGCCCGGCGCAGATGCGACAGATTCCGGACGGTGAGACCGAGCCCCAGGTCGCCGACGCCAAGCGGCTCGAGTACTACGCCGACCGCGACCTCATCGTCCTGCTGGGCAACGCGCGCTACGGGCAGGGTCAGGACCGGATCTCGGCCGAGCGCATCGAGTACGACTCGCGGCGCGGGCGCATGCGGGCGGTGGCCCAGCGCGGGGGCGCGGGCGGGCAGTCGGGGAGCGACCAGGGCACCGGGCGGGTCCGCATCACCATCAGCCCGAAGAGCCAGAAGAAGGCCGAGTGACCGCGCGGTCCGCCGGGTCGCCGAGACCCGTACCGTGCTGATAGCGGAGCACCTCGGCAAGCGCTACCGCTCGCGCACCGTCGTCCACGACGTGAGCCTCACCGTGCGCAGCGGCGAGGTCGTCGGACTGCTCGGACCGAACGGGGCCGGCAAGACCACCAGCTTCTACATGATCACCGGGCTGGTGCCGTGCGACGCCGGCACCGTCTCGCTCAACCGCCGCGACCTCACCCACGAGCCGATTCACGTGCGGGCCCGACTCGGCCTCGGCTACCTGCCGCAGGAACCATCCGTGTTCCGCAAGCTCACGGTGGCGGAGAATGTGCTCGCGATCCTGGAGACGGTGCCCGATCTGGCCGCTAACCAGCGTGAGCGTCGACTGGAGAGCCTGTTGCGAGACCTCAACGTGGTGCATCTGCGCGACAATCGGGGCGACAGCCTGTCCGGCGGGGAGCGCCGTCGGGTGGAGATCGCGCGCGCGCTGGCGGCCGAGCCGCGGTTCATGCTCCTCGACGAGCCGTTCGCCGGGGTGGACCCCATCTCCATTCTCGATATCCAGAGAACAATCAAGTACTTGAGCAGCCGCGACATCGGCATCCTGATCACCGACCACAACGTGCGCGAGACCCTGGGAATCTGCGATCGCGCCTACATCGTCAACGAGGGGCGAATCATCGCCGAGGGCGAGCCAGGGGTGATTCTCGAGGACCAGCGGGTACGCGAGGTGTACCTGGGGCACGACTTCCGGCTATGACCGCGGCAGATGTGAACGACGGTGACGGTTGCGGGTCGAGGCCCGGGAATGTGACGGGCGCCGCCTGCCCCCCGGTCGGGGCGCTGCTATGATTCAGGGCAATTCTTCCCAACGCAGGTTCATGGAAACTCGGGTCCGATGAAGCAGTCGTTGCAGCTCCGCCTCGGTCAGCATCTGGCGATGACGCCACAGCTGCAGCAGGCGATTCGACTGCTTCAGCTCTCGACCATCGAGTTGCGCACCGAGATCCAGGATGCGCTCGACTCGAACATGATGCTCGAGGTCGACGACGACATGGATGGCCTCGCGCCGGTTCCGAGCGAGCCGCCGGCGGAGGAGGACGTCGCCCCGGTCGACATCCCCAGCGAGCTCCCGGTGGACAGCGCCTGGGAGGACGTCTACGACGGCGCGATGGGGGTCGCCGGCAACGGCGACGGGAACGGTATCGAGTACGAGGCGCAGCGCTCGGGCGAGACCAGCCTGCAGGACCATCTCCACGAGCAGCTCGCGCTGATGCGCCTGTCGGAGACCGACCGCGCCATCGCCACCGCCATCGTCGATGCGGTGGACGACGGCGGCTATCTCTGCGCGACCGTCCCCGACCTGACCCAGACCATGCTGTCGAACGGGGTGGAGGTCGAGGAGGACGAGGTCGAGGCCTGCCTGCGCCAGGTGCAGAATCTCGACCCGCCGGGGGTCGCTGCGCGCGATCTCCGCGAGTGCCTGCTGATTCAGCTCCGCCAGCTCGACGCAGACACCCCGTGGCGAGACGTCGCGGTGACGATGGTCGACGAGCATCTCGACCTGATGGCCGCCCGTGATTTCGCCCAGCTCATGCGCGTGCTGCGCATCGACAAGGACGAGCTGCAGGAGGTTCTGGGACTCGTCCGCTCACTCTCGCCACGCCCCGGCGCACTGGTCGACACCGGCACTCCCGAGTACGTGGTGCCGGACGTCTTCGTGCGCAAGGTGAAGGGGGTGTGGCGGGTCGAGCTCAACCCGGACGCCTTCCCACGCCTCCGCGTCAACCCGCAATACGCGCGGCTCGTGCGTCGGGCCGACTCGAGCAACGACAACACCACGCTCCGCGCCCATCTCCAGGAGGCGCGCTGGTTCATCAAGAGCCTGCGCAGCCGCAGCGAGACGCTGCTCAAGGTCGCCACCTGCATCGTCGAGCGCCAGCAGGGCTTCCTCGAGCACGGCGACGAGGCGATGCGCCCGATGGTGCTGCACGACGTGGCGGAAGCCGTCGGCATGCACGAGTCGACGATCTCGCGCGTGACCACCCAGAAGTACATGCACACCCCGCGCGGGATTTACGAGCTCAAGTACTTCTTCTCGAGCCACGTCTACACCAAGAGCGGCTCGGAATGCTCGTCGACCGCGATTCGCGCCCTGCTCAAGCGACTGATCGCGGCCGAGAACCCTTCCAAGCCACTCAGCGACAGCAAGCTCGCCGACATCCTGGCCGAGCAGGGTATCAACGTGGCCCGACGCACCGTGGCCAAGTACCGTGAGGCCATGGCCATCCCATCGTCCGCCGAGCGCAGGACGCTCGCCTGACAACGTGCCCTCCGCGCTCGAGACGAGGCCGCACGACACGGAACGCGCCGTCCGCGGTGGTGAACTGCGGTCAGCGCCCCACCCGACTCCGGGCGGACATGCCCCCGCCCGGCACCCCCGCGAGCCCGAGCGCGCGCCGTCGTCACCCGCGACGCCGGCGACCACGAGTCGCGGGATTCCCGCCACCTGCATGGAGTGACAAGCGATGCAGATCAACGTCACCGGCCACCACGTCGAGGTCACACCGGCGCTGCGCGAGTACGTGCAGAACAAGACCGGACGCCTCGAGCGGCATCATGACCATGCCACCAGCTTTCACGTGGTGTTGACGGTGGAGCGGCAGAAGCACCGAGCCGAGGCAACCATGCACCTCGCCGGTAACCGGCTGTTCGCCGACGCCTCCGCGAACGACATGTACGCGGCGGTCGACGCGATGATGGACAAGCTGGACCGCCAGCTCCGCCGCCACAAGGAGAAGGTGACCGACCACCACCGGGCCGAGGGCGGCCTGAAGACGATGGAGGAATAGGCGCCGCGGCGCCGGGTTACGCGGCGGGCCCTGGATCCGCTATCCTTGCGCCCGCCGTCTCCCTGACACCCACCCGATGACCATCTCCGACATCCTGTCGACCGACCGCATCCTGGTCGGCGCCGATGCTTCGAGCAAGAAGCGCGTGCTCGAGGTTCTGAGCGAGCTTCTGACCACCCCCGACGGGCCGGTCTCCGCCCTGACCGTGTTCAAGGCCCTTTGCGAGCGTGAGCGCAAGGGCAACACCGGTCTCGGCGAGGGCGTCGCGATTCCCCACGGACGCCTCCCCGAGGTCCACGAGGCGGTCGCGGCCTTCGTCAAGCTCGCCGAGCCCGTCGACTTCGACGCCCCCGACGGTCGGGGCGTGGATCTCGTGATCGGACTGCTGGTGCCCGAGGACTACACCCAGGAGCACGTCGAGATCCTCGCCGGCCTGGCCGAGAGCCTGAGCTCCACCGAGGTGCGCGAGGCGCTGCGGCGGACGACCTCGCCGGCGCGCGCCCGCGAGCTGCTGTGCCACGGCTCGGTTCCGGTCTGAGAACCGCGCACCATCGCCTGACGCGCGGATCACCGAGATGAAGCTCGTCATCGTCAGTGGCCTGTCCGGCGCGGGCAAGAGCATCGCGATGCACGCGCTCGAGGATCTCGGATACTACTGCGTCGACAATCTGCCGCTCGGCCTGCTGCCGGCGCTGGCATCGACCCTCGGCAACGTTCCCGGCCGGCGTCACGAGCTGGTGGCGGTCGCCATCGACGCGCGCAACTCGGCGGCGGACTTCGAGCGGTTCGGCGAGATCATGGACGAGATCTCGGCGCTCGGCGTCGAGAGCCGAGTGGTGTTCATCGAGGCCGACGAGGACGTGCTCCTCAAGCGCTTCAGCGAGACCAGGCGCCGCCACCCGCTCACTGCCGACGACGTCTCGCTCGGCGAGGCGCTGGCGCAGGAGCGCACCCTGCTCGCCCCGGTTCGTCGCAAGGCGGATCTGCGCCTGGACACGTCCCAGACCCACGTCCACCAGCTCCGGGATCTGGTGCGAAGCCGGATCGACGAGCGGCCACTGTCGCGGCTCGCGCTGCTGTTCGAATCGTTCGGCTACAAGCACGGATTGCCGCAGGACGCGGACTTCGTGTTCGACGTCCGGTTCCTTCCCAATCCCCACTGGGAGCCGGACCTCCGCAACCTGACCGGCCGCGATGCCGAGGTGCGCCGTTTCCTCGAGTCACAGCCCGCGGTCGAGGACGTGGTGTGGCAGGTGACCGGGCTGCTCGAGCGCTGGATTCCGGCGTTCGAGGCCGACAACCGCGCCTACCTCACCGTCGCCATCGGCTGCACCGGCGGCCAACACCGCTCGGTCTACATCGCCGAGCGGCTGGCCGAGCACTTCCGCTCACGCCGCCCGGGCGTCATGGTCCGCCACCGCGAAATCACCTGAGCGCGCTTCGACACGGGCTTCGACGGGGCGCAGCCCGGCTCAGCGGCCGGTCACGATCTCACCCGGTTCCGCGTGCGGATCGCGCCCGAGCGTCGGCCAGGCCTTGAGCACGGCCTGCACCACGGTCGCGAGCGGGATGGCGAAGAAGACACCCCAGAACCCCCACAGCCCGCCGAACACCAGCACCGACACGATGATGGCGACCGGGTGCAGGTTGACCACCTCGGAGAACAGGAGCGGCACCAGGACGTTGCCGTCGAGCGCCTGGATCACCGCATAGGCGATGAGCAGGTAGGCGAAGTCCGACGTCAGACCCCACTGGAAGTAGGCGACCACCGCCACCGGAAAGGTGACCGCGACCGCGCCGATGTACGGAATCAGCACCGAGATCCCGACCAGGACACCGAGCAGCATCGCGAACTGCAGGCCCATGACCACGAAGGTCACATAGGTCACCACCCAGACGATGAGAATCTCGATGAACTTGCCGCGCACGTAGTTCCCGAGCTGAAGGTCCACATCGTGCCAGACGCGCTCCAGCAAGCCGCGCTCGCGCGGCATGAAGCGCGTGAACCACGCGACGATGGTCTCCTTGTCCTTGAGGAAGAAGAAGACCATCAACGGCATGAGGATCAAGTACACCGCCATCGTCAGCACGCCGACCACCGACGACAGCGACATCGAGACCACGTGCTGCCCCCAGTTCACGATCTCGGCGCGAATCGCCGCGATGAGGTCGAGCACCTGCTGTTGCGAGAACAGCTGCGGATAGCGCTCCGGAAGCTGCAGCAGCGCATCCTGTCCCTGCTGGACCATGCTCGGGAGCTGTTGGATGAGCTGGCTGGCCTGGCGCGACAGCAGCGGTAGCAGGGCGAACATCACGAACAGCAGGAACGCCATGAAGGCGCAGAACACGATGAGCACCGAGACCAGCCGCGGCAGCCGATAACGCACCAGCAGCGCGACCAACCCCTCCAGCAGATAGGCGATGATGATGCTCGCGATCGCGGGTGCGAGCATCTGCCCGGCGAACACCACCACCGCGAGCATCGCCAGCGCGACGATGGCGAGCCCGACGACCTGAGGATCCGAGAAGTGGCGCTGCAGCCACCGGGTGACGAAGGTCATGACCTGCTCAACGCCATTGGAACGTGTCCCGAGCGGCGCACGACCGGGCGACGACGCGTACGCTCAGCCACCACCGAGGCGTTCGAGTCGCTTGCGAGCCAGGCCCGCCGCAGTCGAATCCGGGTGTGCCTTGACCAGGCTCTGCAGGACCTTGCGTGCCTCGGCCTTGTCACCGAGCTCGTCGTGGATGTAGCCGATCTTGAGCAGTGCACCGGTCAGCTTCTGGCTCCCCGGAAACTGCTCGACGAGACGACGGAACTCACCCAGAGCCGGCTTGAACTTGCGGGTCACGTAGTAGGTCTCGGCGAGCCAGTACTGGGCGTTGTCGGAGTACTGACCGCTCGGGTGCGCGGCCAGGAAATCCTTGAACGCTTTCGCCGCGGCGTCGTAACGGCCAGCCTTGAGCTGATCGAACGCGGCGGCGTAGGCAGCTTGCTCCTCTGCACTGCTGGCAGGTGCGGGCGCGCTCGGGGGTGTGGCCGCCTCGGGTGCGGCCGCCGGCGCGGCGGGGGCCGCCTCCGGCGCATCCGCCGCAGCCACCGTCCGCGCCGCCTCGACCTCGGCGATGCGCTTCTCGAGATCCTGGTACTGCGCGCGCTGGCCCCGCCGCAACTGCTCGATGGTGTGGGCCTGGCGCTCGATCTGACCGCGCAGCTCGCGGAGCTCCCGGCGCATCTGGTCCACGTTCTCCAGCAGCTGGACCATCGCCTCACTGCCGACGAGGCGCTCCAGCCGCTGGATGCGGGCGTCCATCGAGACCTGGGCGGTCACCGGCACGGCCACCGTCAGCCCGGCCATCAGCGCCGCCGAGACGGCGGCGCGCGCAACCCACGAACGCACCGCGATCACCGCGTGCGGTAGATGATCTCGACGCGACGGTTCCACTGCCAGGACGCGTCGTCATGGCCCTCGACCGCCGGCCGCTCCTCGCCGTAGCTCACCGTCTCCACCTGCTGCACCGAGCCGCCCAGCAAGGTCACGAGCTGACGCACCGAGTTCGCGCGGCGCTCGCCGAGTGCGATGTTGTACTCACGCGTGCCCCGCTCGTCGGCGTGGCCTTCCAGGGTCACCGCGGCGGAGGGGTTGTTCGCCAGGTACTGCGCATGCGCCTCGACGATCGCGCGGTCCTCGTCCTTGATGGTGCTGCTGTCGAAGTCGAAGTACACGGTCCGCTTGGACAGGTTGCTCGCCGGATCGTCGAGCGGATGCCCGCGGAACGTCGAGCCCGCACCGACGCCTTGCGACGTCGCCCCGGGCTGGGTTCCCGAAGGCTGGCTCTCGGTCACCGGCGGCTGCTGCTCGCCGTCCTTGGTGCCCATCGTGCTCTCGCAAGCCGCGAGGACGACGGCGACCGCCGCAACACCCAGAAGCCTGGCAACGCGTGGGAACATACTCGACTCCTCGTTGGGATGCATCGGCGCGGAGGTCCGGCGCCGCATGATGGGTTCGGGATGGCTCATCGCCGGCTACGGAAGGGCGACCAGGCCGGCTCGCGCGCCTTGCCCTCGGTGGCCGCGAGCTGCTGACGCATGCGCCCGTCGGTCGACACCGCGGCGAGCACGCTCGACCCGCCAGAGACCGTAGCATACAGGATCATCGTCCCGTTCGGCGCGAACGAGGGCGACTCGTCGAGGCGCGTGTCGGTCAGCACGTTCACCGCGCTGGTCTCGAGATCGAGCACCGCGATTCGGAATCGTCCACCGACGCCGTGCACGAACGCGAGCCGGCGCCCATCCGGTGAGAAGCTCGCGCGCGCGTTGTAGTCGTCGCTGGCGACGAAGGTCATCCGCCGCGCCTCGCCACCGCTCGCCGGCACCTGGTAGATCTGCGGCTTGCCTCCGCGATCGGAGGTGAAGACGATGCTCGCGCCGTCCGGCGACCAGGCGGGCTCGGTGTCGATCGCGGGATCGTCGGTGATCCGACGCAGCCGGCGGCCGGCCAGGTCCAGCACGTAGATCTCGTGGTTGCCGTCCTTCGACAGTGTCAGTGCGAGGCGGCTCCCGTCGGGGGAGAACGCCGGCGCGCCGTTGGTCCCGGGGAACGCCGCCACCGCGTCGCGTCGACCGGTCGCGAGCTCCTGGACGTAGACCTGCGGGCGTCCGGCCTCGTAGGAGACGTAGGCGAGCCGCGCACCGTCCGGCGACCACGACGGCGAGAGAATCGGTTGCACCGAGTCGAGCACCGGGAACGGGTTGGCGCCGTCGCTGTCGGCAACCTGCAGCGCATAGCGGCGCTCGCCGTTCGCGTCCCGGCCCTCGGTCACGTAGGCGACCCGGGTGTCGAACGCCCCACGCTCGCCGGTCAGGGTCTCGTAGACGATGTCGCTGATCTGGTGCGCGGTGCGCCGCAGGTCCCGCGTGGTGGCCACGATCTCGAAGCCCGCGAGCTGGGTGGCGCGGAACACGTCGAACAGGCGAAACGTGATCGCGTACTGCTCGGGCCCACGCGCCTCGACCCGCCCGATCACCAGATTCGCGGTACCGAGGATGCGCCAGTCACCGAAGTTCACGTCCGCCACCGACGACGGCCGGCTCGGCAGGTCCGGGAACGCGATCGGATCGAAGCGGCCGGTGCGCGCCAGGTCGTCGGCGACGATCTGCCCGATGTTCTCCGGAGCACGCGCCCCGGCGGCACCGCCGGCGAAGCCGAACGGCACGATCGCGATGGGCAGCGCGGCCTCGGTGCTCTCGGTGATGCGAATGGTGAGTACCGCTCGCGCCGGCCCCGGCATCGCAGCGATGCCGAGAGCACAGACGAGGGCGAGGACGGCGGCGTTCATCTTCGATCGCAACAACGTTCAATCCTCTTGGTGCGCGCCCAATCGCGGTTCGACTCGGGCCGACTCAGTCGCGCGGGTCGAACTCGAACTGTATCTCACGCGAGAACAACGATGGATCGCGGGGCAGGGGCAGTGGCGAGGAACGGAAGATCGCCTCCTGCACCGAGCGGTCGAACAGGCGATTGCCGCTGCTCTCCACGACCTCCACCTTCGCCACCTCGCCACCGGGGAGCTGGACCACGAGCACGGTGCACTTCAGCCCGCGGGCCGACGACGGCGGCCGCTTCCAGTTTCGCTGCACGCTCGCCTTGATCTGCCCGACGTACTCGGCGAGTTGCCGACCGCGGAGATCGGAGCGCGCCTTGTCGAGCTCGCGCTGCTCGGCCGCCAAGGCCTCCTGGAGCGCGAGCTCCGCCTCCTTGCGCTGGCGCTCGTCCTCGGCGCGCTGGCGTGCCTTCTCGGCCTCGCGTCGCTTCTCGTCGGCGACCCGGCGCTCCTCCTCGAGCTTGCGCTTCTGCTCCTCGGCGACGCGCTTCTGCTCCTCGATGCGCTGTCGCTCCTGCTCGGCGATGCGCTTTTGCTCCTCGGCCGCTCGCCGCTCGCGCTCGATGCGCTCCCTCTCGGCCTCGGCGCGTTGGCGCTCGGCCTCGGCCTTCGCCCGCTCGGCGTCGACGCGTTGCTTCTCCGCCTCGGCCTGGCGACGCTGCGCCTCCGCCTGCTGTCGCTCGGCCTCGGCGCGGCGCTTCTCCTCCTCGGCGACCTTGCGCTCCTCGTCGGCGCGCCGCGCCCGCTCCTCGGCCACCCGGCGCTCCTCCTCGATGCGCGCCCGGTCGGCCTCGGCCCGCTGCTTCTCCGCCTCGAGTCGCTGCTGCTCCGCCTCCAGCCGCTCGCGCTCCTCACGCGCCACGCGCTGACGCTCGGCCTCGCGCTGGCGCTGCTCGGCCGCCTCGCGCAGCCTGGTCTCCTCGGCCTGGCGCTCGGCCTCGAGCTGACGCTCGCGCACGCGCAGCTGCTCGACCTGCGCCGCCTGCTCCTCCTGGCGCTGCTTGAGCTCCGCCAGGCGCTCGGCCTCGAGCTGCTCGCGATTGCGAAGCTCCGCCTCGTGCTGTAGCCGGGCCTCGGCGAGCTGGCGCTGGAGATCCGCGAGGCGGCGTTGCTCGTCGAGCCGCTGCTGCGTCGCCTCCTCGGCCTCGCGCGCGAGCTTCTCGACGCGCTCGCGCTCGGCCTCCTTGACCGTGCGTTCCTGCTCGCGGATGCGCTCGATCTCGGCCGCGACCCGGGTCTCGTCGACCACCACCGCCTCGATCGGCGCGGCCTCGCCACCGGCGTCGATGGCCGGGGCCTTCCAGTCGAGGCTCACCAGCAAGATGGCGAGCAACCCGACGTGGACCACCACCGCCAATGCACCGGCGACCAGCTTCTCTCGAACCGTCCTCGCGCTCATCGATCGATCTGCCCTGCCGCGCACCGCATCAGGAGGGCGGGTTCTCCGTCATCAGCCCGACGCTCGGCACGCCGGCGCGCTGCAACAGGCTCATCACCGCGACCACCTGGCCATACGGCACGGCGCGGTCGCCCCGGACCAGCACCGGCACTCCGGGCCGGGTGCGCAGCACCGCACTCACCCGAGCCGCGAGCACCGGCGGCTCTACCGGAGACTCTTGCTGGTCGCCGAAGTTCACGTAGTACCGGCCCTCGGCGTCGACGCTCACCACCAGCGGCTCGGTCTCGGTGGGGTCGATCGGCTCGGCCGGCGACTGCGGCAGATCGACCTTCACCCCCTGCGCCAGCAGTGGCGCGGTGATCATGAAGATCACCAACAGCACCAGCATGACGTCGATGTAGGGGACGACGTTGATCTCGGCCATCGGTCGCCGCCGCTGGTGCTTACGCATGCGCGATCCTCAATTTCAACGACACGGATTCGAGAACGGGTTCGACCACCTGCGCGTTCAGTTGTGGGCCTGGCGCTGGAGGATGGCCGAGAACTCCTCGATGAAGTTGTCGTAGCGCGAGTAGAGCCGCTCGACGTTGTTCGCGAAGCGGTTGTAGGCGATGACCGCCGGGATCGCCGCGAACAGGCCCATCGCGGTCGCGATCAGCGCCTCGGCGATGCCCGGCGCCACATGGGCGAGGGTCGCCTGCGCGATGTCGCCGAGCGCTCGGAACGAGTTCATGATGCCCCACACCGTCCCGAACAGCCCGACATAGGGACTGGTCGAGCCGACGGTGGCGAGGAACGACAGATTCGACTCCAGCTCGTCGAGCTCGCGGTTCAGCGCGACCCGCATCGCGCGCTGCGTGCCCTCGAGAATCACCGCCGGCTCCATTCCACCCTGGTTGCGCAGCTTCGCGAACTCCTTGAAGCCGGAGCGGAAGATGCGCTCGAGCCCCGACGCCGGATAGTCGGGCTTGGCGACGCGGTTGTAGATGGTCACCAGATCCTGGCCGGACCAGAACTGCTCCTCGAACTCGTCGGCGGCACGCCGCGCACGCGCCAGAGCCGAGCGCTTGGCGAAGATCATCGTCCAGCACACCAGGGACGCCACCAGCAGCACCAGCATCACGAGCTGGACCAGGAAGCTCGCATCGCGAACGAGGGTGAGGAGGGAGAGGTCGGTCGTCACTTCACAGCTCCGAGCTGATGGCACGCGGGATGGCGCACGGCCGTAGCCGCTCGGCGTCCACGCAAGCGATTCTCACATCGGCACGACAGAGGCGCTCGCCGTCCTCCTGCCGGACTTCCTGGCGCAGCGTGATGCTCGCCCCGCCGCGTCGCGCCACCGCCACCGTCACTTCCAGACGGTCGTCGAGCCGCGCGGGCCGAAGGTACTCGATACCGAGGCGCGACACCGTGAACACCACCGCGAACTCCCGCGCCAGCGCCCGGTGCTCGAAGCCTCGTGAGCGCAGCCACTCGGTGCGGGCCCGCTCCAGGAACCGGAGGTAGGACGCGTAGTAGACGATGCCGGCACTGTCGGTGTCCTCGTAGTACACGCGGACCGGCCACACGAATGGTGCCGCCTCGAGCTCCTCGTCCACGCCAGCCGCCCGCACGCTCATCGATCCTCGAACAGATCCCTGGCCGCGGCGGCGGCGACCGCGGGCGGAACCAGGCCGAAATGTTGCCACGCGGTGCGCGTCGCCATCCGACCACGCGGGGTGCGCATCAGGAATCCCTGCTGGATCAGGAACGGCTCGAGCACGTCCTCGATGGTGCCACGCTCCTCGCCGATCGCCGCGGCGAGATTGTCGATGCCGACCGGCCCGCCGTCGAACTTGTGGATCACCGCGAGCAGCAGCTTGCGGTCCATCATGTCGAACCCGGCCGAGTCGACCTCGAGCAGCTCCAGCGCGGCGCGCGCGACGTCGGCGGTGATTCGGCCGTCGGCACGGACCTCGGCGAAGTCGCGCACCCGGCGTAGCAGCCGATTGGCGATACGCGGCGTCCCCCGCGAGCGGCGCGCGAGCTCGTGCGCGCCGTCCACCGCGACCTCGACGCCGAGGATGGCGGCGGAGCGGGCGACGATGGAGGCGAGGTCCGCCTCGCCGTAGAACTCGAGGCGCTGCACGATGCCGAAGCGATCGCGCAGCGGCGAGGTCAGCAACCCGGCACGGGTGGTGGCGCCGACCAGAGTGAACGGCGGCAGGTCGAGCTTGATCGAGCGCGCCGCCGGCCCCTCGCCGATCATGATGTCGAGCTGGTAGTCCTCCATCGCCGGATAGAGGATCTCCTCGACCACCGGGTTCAGGCGATGGATCTCGTCGATGAACAGCACGTCGCGCGGCTCGAGGTTGGTGAGCAACGCGGCGAGATCCCCGGAGCGCTCGAGCACCGGGCCGGAGCTCTGGCGGAGATTCACCCCGAGCTCGTTGGCGACGATGTGGGCGAGGGTGGTCTTGCCGAGCCCCGGGGGGCCGAAGATGAGCATGTGGTCGAGCGCGTCGCCGCGCGCGGCGGCGGCGCGGATGAAGATCTCCATCTGCTCGCGCACCGCGGGCTGGCCGACGTAGTCCGCGAGCAGCCGCGGCCGCAGCGCGCGGTCGTGCTGCTCCTCGCGCTCGCTCGCCGACGCGGTGACCAGGCGATCGGCGCTCATCGCACCACCGACTGCAGAGCCCGGCGCAACAGATCCTCGCGGCTCAGCCCCGGCTCGGCGACCGCCTGCACCCGACGGCTCGCCTCGGGCGGCTTGAACCCGAGCGACACCAGGGCGCTCACCGCCTCGGCCACCGGGTCGTCCGCCGCCGGCGGTACGCTGACGCCGACCGCCGCGGCCTGCACCGCGCCGTCGGCCGCGTCGAGCCGGTCGCGCATCTCGATCACCAGTCGCTCAGCGGTCTTCTTGCCGATGCCGGGCAGACGCGAGAGCGCGGCAGTGTCGGCCTCCAGCACCGCACGCGCGAGCCGCTCCGCGTCCATCCCGGAAAGGATGGCGAGAGCGAGCTTCGCGCCCACGCCGTTGACCCGCAGCAGCAGTCGGAACACGTCACGATCGCGCCGCTTGGCGAAGCCGAAGAGCTGATGGGCGTCCTCGCGGACCACCAGGTGAGTGAACAGGAAGACCTCGCGGTCGAGCCCCGGGAGATCGTAGAAGGTCGGCATCGGTGCCTCGAGCTCGTAGCCGACGCCGCCGACCTCGAGCACCAGGTGAGGCGGGCGCTTCTCCCGTAGCAGGCCGCGCAGCGAGGCGATCATCGCCGGCGCCTGCGCAAGACGAGCGGAGCTGCCCCGGTCGACGCCCCGGCGGCCAGCCGCGCACCGGTCTCGCGCCGATGCCCGTGGCAGAGCGCCACCGCCAACGCGTCCGCCTCGTCGACCGCCGGCGACACGGTGAGCGCGAGCAGGACCCGCACCATGTGCTGAATCTGCTCCTTCCCGGCGTGGCCGCGACCGGTGACCGCCTGCTTGATCTCGTTGGGCATGTACTCGAACACCTCGAGCCCGCGCGAGGCGGCGGCGACCAGCGCCACCCCGCGCGCCTGTCCGAGCTTCAGCGCCGAGTCGACGTTGCGGTGCACGAACACGCGCTCGATGGCCAGCTCGGACGGGCCGTGGGTGTCCACCACCTCGCCGATCGCCTGGTGGATGCGGAGCAGCCGCGCGGGGAACTCCCCCGCCGGCGTGGCGACACACCCGCTCGCGACGTGGCGAGCCCGACCGCGAACGAAGTCCACCACGCCCCAACCGGTGATTCGGGAACCGGGATCGACACCGAGCACGCGCGCATCGCCGGACATCCCCTCGTCACCTGGCGCCGGACCGTGGCCGGCGTCCTCCGTCCCGTCGCCGGCGAATCAGTCGATCTCCTCGAGCACCGACTCCGCGATGTCGGCGTTCGAGTAGACCTGCTGCACGTCGTCGAGCTCCTCGAGCATCTCCAGGAGCTTGATCATCCGTCGCGCGTCGTCCGCGTCCAGGCTGACGCTGGTCGACGGGCGCATCGTCACCTCGGCGCTCTCCGGCTCGAGCCCCTTGGTCTGCATCGCATCACGGACGTCCTCGAACGCCTCCACGGCGGTCAGCACGTCCACCGACCCGTCCTCGTTGTTGACGACGTCGTCGGCGCCCGCCTCCAGGGCGGCCTCCATGATCGCGTCCTCGTTGCTCCCGCTGGGAAAGGCGATCTGCCCCACCTTGGTGAACAGATACGCCACCGAGCCGTCGGTGCCGAGGTTGCCGCCGTGCTTGCTGAACGCGTGGCGCACCTCCGCCACGGTGCGGTTGCGATTGTCGGTCATGCACTCGACCATCACCGCGACCCCGCCGGGGCCGTACCCCTCGTAGCGGATCTCCTCGATGTTCTCCGCGTCCCCGTCACCGGAGGCACGCTTGATCGCGCGCTCGATGGTGTCGAGGGTGACGTTGCCGGCCTTGGCGCGGTCGATGGCCAGGCGCAGCCGCGGATTGGCCGAGGCGTCCGGATTGCTCTGGGCCGCCACCGAGACCTCACGAATGAGGCGCGTGAAGAGCTTGCCGCGCTTGGCGTCCTGCGCCTTCTTGCGGTGCTGGATGTTCGCCCACTTGCTGTGTCCGGCCATGCTGCACCCGGGTTCGACCACCGCCAGTTCAGATAACCGCGCATTCTATCACCAAGCGGCCCGCCCTCGCCCCCGCGCGCGCAGGCGCCGGACCCGGTGGAGGCGCTGGTTGACAGTCGTGGCGGAGCAGGGATAGTCGCCACTCCCGTATCGGGAGCCGAGGAGGAGACCGCGATGGCCGAGCGCCGAGTGCTGCGCATGGGCGACCCCGACCTGCTTCGAGTGGCAGAGCCGGTCGGTACGCTCGGCACCCCCGAGCTGGAGTCGCTCGTCGTCGACCTCTGGGACACCATGGCCGCCCGCGGCGGCATCGGGCTCGCAGCGACCCAGATCGGGGTGCCACTGCGGGTGGTCGTGCTCGGCATGGAGCACAGCCCGCGCTATCCGGAGGCGCCGCCGATCCCACGCACCGTGCTGGTCAACCCGGTCATCGAGCCGCTCGCACAGACCACCGTCGACGGCTGGGAGGGCTGCCTCAGCGTGCCGGGGATGCGGGGGCTGGTGCCGCGCTGGCACCACATCCGCTATCGCGGCGTGGACCCACACGGCCACCCGATCGACCGCGAGGTCGAGGGCTTCCACGCGCGCGTGGTCCAGCACGAGTGCGACCACCTCGACGGCATCCTCTACCCGATGCGGATGCGCGACCTGTCCCGGTTCGGGTTCGAGGAGGAGCTGGCTCTGGCCGGCCGGTCGGCGACGCCCGGGTAGCGACCCGGCACCCGCGGCGACCTGTCACCCTCCGGTAGCCGGCGTGACGCCCCCGACCGGCCGCAACAAGAGATCTCCGCCGCGAAAGCCGACCCGCAACAGGTGGGTGCCCGTCTCGCCCGTCTCGCCGGGACGGAGCCGCCGCACTGCCTCGCCGATCGCGACCGGTGCCGCATCGATACCGGTGAGCAGCACCGGGCTGCTCGGTCCGGCGACACCGCGGAGGAAGCGCCAGGCGCGGTCGGCGTCCCAGCCCGGGTGGATCACGCGGTCCGCCGCGGTGGGGAACGGGGCGTCGGTCGCCGCGGCCTCGTCCTGCGCCACGCCGGCGCCAGGTCGTCCGGCCACCAGCAGTCGCGCCAGCAGCGTCGCGCCCGCACGGGCGAGGGCGCGCTCGAGGTCGGCCAGGGCGATGCCGGCGGGGATGCCCAGCGCCATCCGTGCGACCACCGGGCCGGCGTCGATACGGTCGACGACGTGGTGCAGCGTGACGCCTCCGACGCTCCGCCCGTCGCGGAGCTGGTGGAAGACCGGCGAACGACCCCGGTACGCGGGCAGCAGGGACGGGTGGAGGTTGAGACACCCGAGCCGCCCGGCGGCCCGCACCGCCGGCGGAATCCAGTGCGCGAAGCAGGCCACGAGCAGGATGTCGGCGCGATACGCCGCGAGCAGCGGCGCGGCCGCAC
>JACKNM010000029.1 GCA_024234875.1 Ectothiorhodospiraceae bacterium
GCGGACAACGCAGTCGCAGCCGCCAGACGGCAGGCGAAGTAGGCGCCCGATTCCTTCAAAGGCTCTCAGTCGAGCTGGTGCACGAGGACTCGACCCTCGCCCGCGTCGACCTCTCGGGCGAGGGTCGCGACATGGTGATGATGGGTGAACAGGATGACCTGGGTCACCGCCGAGAACTCCGCGAGCACCGCGAGTGTCGCCCGCGAGCGCTCGTCGTCGAACTGGACGAGCACGTCGTCGACCACCAGCGGTAATGGCTCGACCCGCTCCGCGTGGTGAGCGAGCGTGCCCAGCCGGAGCGCCAGGTAGAGCTGGTCTCGCGTGCCGGTGCTCATCCCACCAACGCCGAGCTTGGCGCCGTCGGCGCGAACACCGACGAGGACCGCGGCATCGTCGGCATCGTAGTCGGTGTCGATGCCGCGAAACGCGCCGTCGGTGAGCCGCGCGAAGTAGCGGCCGGTGGTCGCGATCACCGGATCGCGATTCTCGGCCCGATAGCGCTCGACCTCCTCGCGGAGCAACGCGACCGCCAGCCGGCGCACCGCGTAGCGCTCCACCGCGTCGCGCAACGTGGCGACCAGGCGCGTGCGTCGCTCGGCGAGCTCTGCTGCCGCGTCCTCTCCGGCCATCGCGTCGAAGTCGCGCTCGGCGTGGACCTTGGCGGCCAGGAGCTCGCGATGCCGGGGCTGGAGCTCGGTCTCGATACGCTCGTCGATTCGGCGAATCTCGCCCGGCAGGGTGTCGGGATCGACCGCGGCCGCCTCGGCCTCGAGTGCCTCCAGCCCGAGCCCGTCGCCCGCGTCGCGAAGCTGGGCACCGAGCGCCGCCACCGACTCGCGCAAGCCGCGCGCCTCGGCCGCGCGCCGCTCCACCGCCTCGAGCTCGTCCGCAGCCGACACCCTCGCCTCACGGCACAGCGCCGCGAGGGCGCGGGTCGCCGCCTTCGACGCATCGCGGGCCGCGGCGAGCTCCTCCGCCGCCTGGCGTCGCCGTGCGTCGATGTCCCGGCGCAGGGCCGACCGTTCGCGGTCCTCGTCGAGTCGAATGCCGAGGGCCTGCACCGCCGCGTCCGGCGACGCGCCGACCAGATCGTCGGCCAGCGTCGGGAGTGTCGCGGCCACCGCCGCCGCGAGATCGGCCGCCTGCCGGTCGAGCGCCTCGACTCGCCGCTGCTCGACCAGCGCACCATCGAGATGCCCGAGCGCCGCCGCCAGCGCCTCCAGGCGCTCCGCCGCCTCGGCGGGGGTTGCATGGGGATCGAGGTCGAGCCCGATGGTTGCGGCATTCCACGTCTCGCTCCAGGCGACTCGCTCGGCGGTCACGGCCCCACCGCGGCGGCGCAACGCATCGACCTGCAGCTCGAGCTCGGCGATCCGCCGGGTGAGCGCCTCGTGCGCCGAGCGCTCACCCTCGTCGCGGGCGAGCGAGCGCTCCGCCGCCGCCAACCAGTCGCCGAGACGGGCCACGTCCTCGAGGTCGGCACGCACCGCGGCGTCGACCTGGTCGGCCAGGCGACGCACGTGCCGCGCACGCTCCGAGCGACGCGCGTCGAGCCGCTCGACCTGCGCCCCCACACGTCGACTGAGCTCGAGCAACCGGTCGACCCCTGCCAGCCAGCCGACCGCGTCCTCGGCCGGTGGCGGCGGCTGACCAATCTCCGCCCACATCGCCGACCACGTCGAGTCGTGCTCGGTGCGCGCCGCCTCTGCCGCCTCCAACGCCGCCGACGACTCGTCCACCCGGGCCTCGGCGGCGCCGAGGCGGGCCCGCGCGGTCGCCAGCTCGTGCACCTGCCGGGCCTCGCGGCGCAGCCGGTCGGCGACCAGGTCGGCACCGGCGACCGCGCGCTCGTAGGCCTCCTCGAGCGGCGCGTGGTCGTAGTCGGCCGCCGCGTCCGAGACGTCGTCGCCATCCACCCAACGTCGGCGCAACAGACTCCAGCCGAGGTCGCGACGCGCCCGCGACGCTGCGAGCGCTTCCTCGTCCGGGACCTCGCCGAGGAGGGTCAGGGCATCGAGGCGCTCGCGCGCGGACAGCAGCTCGCCACGCGCCATGGCGAGCGCCTCCTCCGCCCGTGCGCAGCCGAGCTGATGCTCGCGCCGGATGCGAACCGCATGCTCGACGGCCGCGGCGGGAGGGAGTCGGGCGATCAGCAGCGCCTCGACCTGCGCCACCGCCAGACCGAGCGCGCCCGCATCACGTGCCAGCGCATCGCGGGCCAGGTCGAGCTCGCGCTCGAGCCCCGCGACGTCGCCGTCGACGTCCCCGAGCCGCCTGGCCGCCTCCACCGCTCGACGGAGCGCATCGGGGGCGGGCGGGAGCGCCATCGCGTCGCGCTCCCGTCGCGCGGCGGCGAGCCGCGCCTCGATCTCGACCCGATCCGCCTCGACCTGCCTGGCGCGCTCGGAGATCCGGGCGTCCTCCGCCGCCAGGGTGTCGATGCGACGGCGGCGCGCAAGCAGCTCGCGCCGCCCCGTGGCGGTATCCACCGGGAGCTCGGGCCAGGCGGCAGCCAGCAACCGAGCGGCCTCCTCGCGGCGTGCGGTCGCCGCCGCCGCAGCCCGACCGCGCTCGCCGCCGGCGTCACGTGCCGCCGCAGCCCGCTCTCGCAGCGCTTCGATCACGTCCGCCGCGCCCACCAGGTCGCCGGCGTCGGCGAGTGCCTCGGCCTCCGCCGCCAGACGCCCATCGAGCGCCTCGATGCGCCGGATCGACTCCTCGGCGCGCCGCAGTCGGTCGCGCGCGTCGCGATGTCGTGCCGGGAAGGTCTCGTCCAGGTCGGGCAGATCACCGAGGCGCGCGAGCGCCGCCAGCTCCTCACGCCGGCGGACGAGTCCGGGCAGCGTGCGCCGCACCCGCGCGAGTCGGGCCTGGTGGTCGACCGCCGCGGTCAGGGCCTCCTCCGCCGCCTCGACCTCGGCCGCGGCGCGCTCGGCGGCCCGCCGGACCTCCTCCCAGCGGGCCGCGGTGAGCACCGCCGCCCGCTCGCGCCGATCGATGTCCTGGAGATCCGACAGCAGCGCGTTGATCTCCGGATTGCGCCCCCGTGGGGCGAACAGCGCTCGCGCCTCGTCCTCCAGACCGGTGACCACCGCACGCACGCCGCCGCTGCCGACGCCCGCGCCGAACAGCGCCTCGGCCTCGCGCCCGCGCTCCACCAGCAGCTCCTTGCCGCCGGCGACCAACGCCTCGTGGTCGACGCCGAACAGCCGCACGAACAGCGCCTCGTCGACGCCGCCGAGCAGCGCGCCGAGGGCGGAATCGGGGATCGGCCGGTCGTCGGCGTCGAGCAGGGTGTCGCGCCGCCCCTTGCGCCGGTAGCACTCGAGGACCTCCCCGCTCGCGGTCTGCAGGCGGGCGCCGACGCGCAGCGCGGGCTGGGGGTGGAGAAAGGCATCGGTGGTGCGCTCGGGGATGCCGAACAGGAGGCCGCGCAGCGCGCGCAGCATCGTGCTCTTGCCGGCCTCGTTGCGCCCGAGCACCACGTGCAGGCCGGCGTCACCGCCCGACAGGTCGAGCCGCGCGTCGGTGAAGCGTCCGAAGGCGCGCAGGTGCAGCGAGAGAAACCTCACCGCTCGCCTTCCGCCTCGAGCAGGCGCTGCAGCAACAGCGCGCGGACATCGGCGAGACGCGACCCGATCCAGGCGGGGTCGGTGGGATCGACGGCCTCGGGCCCGTCGAGGAGCTCCCGCGGCAGCTTGCCGCGTAGCTCCGCCAGACCGTCGGTGAGCTCGATCAAGCGCTGCGGCGAGTCTCCGGCCGCCGCCAGGCGGTCGAGCAGCCCCCCGAGCGCGTCATGGCGTGCGCCGGCGGCGGCCGGGGACGAGGTGTCGATCAGCACCCGCTCGATCCAGACCCGCCCGCCGCCCACCGCGTTCCCGAGGGCCCGGCTCTCGCTCACCAGGTGCTGTGGATGGGCGCGAAGCCGGCGGTCGGCGGTGCACTGGCCGTGCACCCGCAGCCGCAGCGCGAGGGTGCGATCGTCGGCTTCGGCGCGCGCGCCGACGATCACCCGCTCCATGCGGTCGAGCACCGCGTCGAGATCCCGGCATTCGGCGGCGTCGACCTCGCACGCCGCCCAGCGCACCGCGTCGAGCGCGCGGTGCTCCACCCCCACCACCTCGTCACCGGCGACCTCGATCAGGGTGCACCCCTTGGCCCCGGTCTCGCGCGCGTGCCGGCCCTGGAGGTTCCCGGGAAAGACGATCCACGGCTCCTGCGACACCACCTCGCGCCGATGCACGTGCCCGAGCGCCCAGTAGCCGTAGCCACGCCGGCGAAGCCCCTCCACCGTGCACGGGGCATAGGGCTCGTGCCCGGGGCGTCCGTCGAGAGACGTGTGCAGCAGGCCGATGTTGAGCGCGCCCGGCACCGGCGCGGGATAGCCTGCGCTCAGATCCTCGCTCACCACCCGCGCCGCGAAGCTCTGCCCGTGGACCGCGATCCCGAGCGCGTCGAGCACCATCGTCTCCGGCGCCTGGTGGGCCAGCAACCGAACCGCCGACGGCAGCCGAAGCGAGCGGGTGAGCTGGCTCGCCGCATCGTGGTTGCCGGCAACGACCACCGTCGGAATGCCGGCATCGGCGAGGCGCGCGGTCTCGCGCACGAAGTAGAGCCCGGTGTTGTAGTCCCGCCAGTCACCGTCGTAGAGATCACCGGCGACCAGCACGAGCCCGACCGACTCCTCGATGGCGAGATCCACCATGGCACCGAACGCGCGCCGGGTGGCGCCGCGAATCTCCTCGACCGGCGCACCGTCGTAGTCCGACAGCCCGCGCAGCGGGCTGTCGAGGTGGATGTCCGCGGCGTGGAGGACCTTCATCGAAGCCGCGGCTGCGGCGGGCGAATGCGCTGGATCTGTTGGATGGTCCGGGTCAGATTCTGAATCGTCTGCAGGCCCATGCGGCGGGGCGGCGACGGCGGGCTGTTGGCGTCCGGGATCTCGGTGCCCCAGCCGGGTTGATCCACCACCACGCTGCCGAACGCATTGGAGACCTCGATCGCGGTCGCCGCACCCGGCTCCTGCGGCTCGAGCAGGATCACGGTGGCGGAGTCGGGACCGACCTCGCCGGTCACCTGCGTGCCGCGAATGCCGATGGTCGCGACCGAGAGCTGGACCTGCATCGATCGCGGCCGCGCGCGCGCGATCAGCCCGCTCACGAAGCGGAACACCCCGCGCAGCACGCTGGCGCCGATGGAGTCCTCCTCGGCCGAGCGTCGGTAGCTGAACCGGTCGACGCGCATCGTCGCATCGGCCCCGAGGTCGAACACCGAGCCGTCCGCGAACTCGAGCGTGATCGCGGAATCGCGGCGGGTCTGGATCCGCTCGGCGGCGTAAACTTCCGCGCCCTGGCTCAATCCGCGCACCACCCCGTCGCGCGACAGCGCCACCGCCTCGCCCCGCAACGAGCTGACGGTGGCCGCGGCCGGCTGAGCCGAGACCTCGGAGAGGTGGACGAATGCGAGCAGCGCGAGCAGCGCGGCCGCCACGTTCGGTCCGACGAGCCACCGGCGTGGCCGGCGCGTTCCTTGCGAGTTGGGTGCTGGCATGACGGTGTCTCCGCGCAGTGCGCGGCCATTGTATCGAGCCCGCTCGATTCGCCCAGGCCTGGCGTCGCTCGCGGCCGTCGCGCTCGGCGCCTGCGCGTCGCTGCCGCCGCCGACCGAGCGTGCGGCAGCGGCCGATGCCATCGGCGCCGAGGCCGGGATGACGACTCGGATCCTCGACGCCGGAAGCTTTCGACTGCTCGCTGCGGTGCGCGAGCCGGTCGATTGGACCGGCCCGCTGGTCGTCTACATCGAGGGCGACGGCGCCGCCTACGAGACGCCACGCCGCGTCGCTCCGGACCCGACCCCGACCGAGCCCCTGGCCCTTCGCCTCGCCGGGCGGGATCCGGCCCCCGCCGTCGCCTGGCTGGCGAGACCCTGCCAGTACCGGACGCGCACCGGACAGTCGGACTGCGCGCCGCGTTGGTGGAGCACCCACCGGTTCTCCGAGCCGGCGGTCGCCGCGGTGGACGCCGCGCTCGACGCGCTGGCCGGGTCGCCACCGCGCCGGCTCGGCCTGGTCGGCTACTCGGGCGGCGGCGTGCTGGCGGCGGTGGTGGCCGCTCGCCGGAACGACGTCGACTGGCTGGTCACCGTCGCCGCCCCGGTCGACCTCGGCGGCTGGCTCGCCCACCACCACCTGTCGCCGCTGCCGCAGGCGCTCGACCCGATGATGGTCCGAGGCGCGCTGGCCCGCCTGCCCCAGGTCCATCTCGCCGGCGAGCGCGACACCATCGTCCCACCCGGCGTCGCGGATCGGCTGGTCGACGCCCTCCCAGCGCCCCATCGCGCCACGACTCGGGTCGTCGCCGGTGCCGACCACCTCCACGGATGGGTCGACGCCTGGCCCGCTGCGCGCCCGAGATTCGACTGAGCGCGGGCGCAAAGGCGCGAAAATAGTCGAGCAGACACAGCCACATATCTGCTATCTTTCGCGTCGTTTCTGCCATCTGCGCGAACCCGCCGCCCATCGTCGCCGAGGGCACGATGGCGCCGAGCGACCAGGCCGGGCCCGACCCGGTCGCGCGCGAATCGCCTGGGAGGGCGTGACCATGGGCAAGTTCTCGCACATCGCACTCGCAACTCTGCTCCTCGCGGGCGCATTGCCGGCGCAGGCGCAGTCGGAGTCGACCCCGCTCCCGCCACCTGAGCTCGACGAGCCGAATCATCGGCTGTGCTCGCGCGAGGCACTGTTCAACTGCCTCGACGGGGTAGGCTCCGGGGCCACGTCGCTCGACACCTTGCGCAGTCATGCCAACGGCATCAGCCGCCCTCGCGGCGCGGGCTCGGACGAGGAGCGCGCCGCCGCCGTCGCCCGACTCGGCCTGCCGGGCCGCGAGCGCGGGATGGCGGCTGGCGAGTCGATGCTCGGCGGCTGGACCGTGTGGGGTAGCTACAGCCGCAGCGACTCCGAGGGCACGACCACCCTCGCCCCGTACGACGCCAACACCGACGGCTTCCTGGTCGGCGTCGACCGTCTGATCGGCGAGCGCTTCGTGCTCGGCGCGACCGTCGGCTACGAGCGCACCGACAGCAACACCCTGTTCAACGGCGGCAGCCAGGACCGCGACGGCTACAGCGTCGCGGTCTACGGAGCCTGGCTGATCAACGACGTGCTGAGCCTGGACGCGAGCGCCGGATACGCCCGCATCACCACCGACGAGGACCGTCTCGACCCCAACAACGGCCGCACCCTCACCGCGGACTACGACGCCGAGCGCGGATTCGTGACGGCGAATCTCAACGCGGTGAAGGCCTTCGGGCCGGTGGTGGTCGGTGGTCGGGTGGGCTGGCTCTACACCGCCGAGTCCCAGGACGCGTTCACCGAGCGCGGCTGCGCCCCGCGCCAGGCGGGCGTCTGTGCCGCGCGCACCGTCGGCGAGCGCCATGTCGACCTCGGGCAGGTCTACGCCGGGGTCGACGTCGGCTACGGCATCGGCGACTTCGAGCCCTACGCCATCGCCATCTACCGCAACGACCTCGGCCGCGACGACGGCGCGAGCGCGGGCGGCCTGCCCGGCGGCGTGCGGCCACAGCCGGACGACGACGACGAGCTCCAACTCGGGCTCGGTGTGCGCTATTTCGGTGGCAACGGCATCACCGGCAGCCTGGAGTGGCTGCGCACCAACGGCCGTGCGAGCTATGACGACGACGCCTTCAGCCTGACCGTGCGCGTCCCGTTCTGACAGCGACCGCGACCCGAATGGCAGTGGTGACTCGCCGCGGGGCGAGCACCGCCGACTGGAGATGACCATCATGCCGTACGCCGAACGTCGCGCGCGCTTCAGGCAGGTCCTGCAAGGCGAGACTTGCGTCCATCCGGGCTCGGTGTTCGACCCCATCTCGGCGCGGATCGCGTCCGACCTCGGCTTCGAGGTCGGGATGTTCGCGGGCTCGGTGGCCTCGCTCACCGTGCTCGGCGCGCCCGATCACATCGTGCTCACGCTGTCGGAGTTCGCGCAGCAGATCCGCCGCATCACCCGCGCGAGCGGCATTCCGCTGATGGTCGACGCCGACCACGGCTACGGCAACGCGCTGAACGTGATGCGCACGGTGGAGGAGCTCTGCATCGCCGGCGTCAGCGGCCTCAGCATCGAGGACACCGACCTGCCGCCGCCGTTCGGGGCCGCCAAGGGGCAACGGCTGCTCTCGCTGGAGGAAGGCGTCGGCAAGATGAAGGCCGCGATGGCCGCCAAGCCCGACCCGGCGATGGCGGTCTTCGGCCGCACCAGCGCCTGCGCCATCGCTGGCGTCGAGGAGGCGGTGCGCCGTGCCCGCGCGTACTGCGAGGCCGGCGTCGATGCGATCTTCATGGTCGGGGTCTCGACCCGAGCGGAGCTCGAGGCGATCGCCGCGGTGGTCGACCGCCCGCTGATGCTCGGCGGCGCGCCGGGCGAGCTGGCCGACCGCGACTACCTCGCCGCCCACGGCGTTCGCATCGCGCTCCAGGGCCACGCCCCGATCATGGCCGCGGTGCAGGCAACCTACGACACCTTGAAGGCATTGCGCGACGGCACCGCGCCCAAGGATCTGAAGGGTGTCGCCGACGGCGCACTGATGGCCCGGGTCACCCGCGCGGCGGACTACGACGACTGGATGGGGCGGTTTCTCGCCTGAGCGCGTGGCGGGCCCCCGGCGCTGGCGCCCGTCACCCGAACCGCCCTCGAGGGGAGCCGGTGTCGAGATCCTTGACACCTTCGAGTCGACCGGCGCGCTCGTAACTCCTTGATCGACCGAGGTCGCCGGCCGTGGTCAGGTCGAGAGCGGTCGATCCCGGGCTTCCGGCGGCCCCCGCATGTCGACGCCGTCACACCACCGTCGTGAGCACCGACACACTTCGGCGCCGGTTGTCGAGATTCCAGACAGTTCCCTGCTCGCGACGTCCCACGACCGGTCCGAGCTCGTCCCCAATGCGGTCAACTCGTTGATTTCTGGAGCTCTCGCTGGCCTCACGGGCTGGCCGGACCAGACCTGGCCCCGAAATTGCTCATGAGGGCTCCACGACAGCCTCATTCCTGGAGACACCGAGTAATGCCCCGCAACGCCCGTGATTCCCTGGCCGCCGGCGCCCTCGCCGCGGCAGTGCTCCTCGGCACCGCGACCACCGCCGCCGCCGTCGAGATCCGCTGGACGGACTGGACCTCTGGTACGACGACCGCCGGCGCGTTCCAGGCGCTCGGCACCATCACCACCCCCACCGCGACCATCGACGTCACCTACGACAACCCGCAGGGCGTGGGATTCATCCAGACCGGGACGCCGGGCCAGATCGACTACTGGCAGAACAACCGCAGCGGCCGTAATCCGGCGACGTCCCCGTACACCAGCGCCGAGGTCGACAACATCCCGACCGGCACCGACATCATCGGCCTGCGCTTCGCCGGCTCGCAGACCCTCTCGTTCTCCCAAGAGGTCGCGAACCTGGTGTTCGCCTTCGTGAGCCTGAACGGCAACGGTTACGCCTTCGACCAGGACTTCGAGATCCTGAGCGTCGG
This sequence comes from Ectothiorhodospiraceae bacterium, assembly GCA_024234875.1. GTDB lineage: Bacteria > Pseudomonadota > Gammaproteobacteria > HK1 > HK1 > JACKNM01. Next base: position 9,543 of record JACKNM010000029.1, read on the forward strand.
CAACGCCGCCGACGGCAACGACTGCGGGTATTGGGGCTGCGGCTCGGTGACCAAGGAGATCGTCGACGTCGGCGGCGGGGTGCTCGAGTACCGCCTGATCGGCTCCGGCGAGCCGCACGGCACGATCCAGTTCACCGGCGCGTTCGACGACGTGTCGTGGCGCAGCCTCACCAGCGAGAACTGGAACGGGTTCACCGTCGGCATCGAGGGCACCAGCCAGGAGGTGTTCGGGGTGCCGGAGCCGACCACGCTGGGGATTCTCGCCGCTGGCCTGATCGCGGTCGGTGCGCGGCGCCGGCGCGGCTGAGGCGCGGCACCGAGCTACCCTCGATCGACGCGTGCCCCGGCGAGTCGCCGGGGCATCGCGGCGCAATCCCACCACCCGCACGCCAGCCACTCTCTGCGGCGGCCGACGCCCGAGCGGGCGATCGGTCCGTCCGCCCCCGACGAGGCTTCGAGGCCCTCAGCGGCCCTGGTTGAGCCGCATCAGGGTCGGCATCAACAGCTCCATCACCTCGATCGCGCCACGGTCCGTCACCGGTCCACGCGCGAGGTCCGCCAGCCAGTAGATGTCGCGGCCCTCCGGGGTCTGACCGCAGCCTGCCACCACGCTACCGTCATCCGACACCGCGGTGGCGTAGAACAGCGTCCAGCCATCGAGCCGCATGCGGTGGTCCTGCTCCAGCACCGATGCGAGCAAACGCATCGGCTTGCCCTCGGCCCAGTAGAACGCCCTCGGGTCCGAGAACCCGCTCTCGCAGGTCGCGTTGTAGCCCACGACCACCGAGCCGTCGCCGGAGGTGCCGTAGGCCACGCTACGGGCACCGGCACCGTCGACGTGCCCGAGCCCCTGCATGCCTTCGGCGCGGGTCCAACGAAACGCCTCCGAGCACCACCCGTGCTCACGATAGCCCTGGCCGACGACCACCTTGCCGTCGGCCGAGACATCGTAGGCCTGGCTCTCGAACGGTCCGCCGGGCAGGTCACCGAGGCCCTCCATCCCCCCCTCCGGCGTCCAGCGAAACGCCTGGATCTCCTGATTGAAGACCTCGGTGTCGGGATCCCAATAGAAGAAGTCGGTGCCGACCACCACGTTGCCGTCGGCCGAGACCCCGGTGGCGCGGCTCCCGTTGGCGGCGTAGTAGCCGGCGGTCGGATGAAGGCTGCCGAGGTCACCGTCGGTTTCCCCCGGCCGCGTCGACCACCGGTAGGCGCGGTTGTAGTAGACCGGACGCTCCACCACCTCCCATCGATACCCCTGCACCGGGTCGAGCACGAACTCCTCGGAGAGATAGGTCTCGCCGGTCGCGATGTCCGAGCTGCCGACCACCACCTTGCCGTCGGCCGACACCGCCTGCCCCTCGCTCCGCCCGCCGGCGGCGGTCCACTGCGGTGGCGCCGGTAGTGGCTGCATGCCGTCGGTCTCGCTCCACTTGAACGCGCGGTAGCCGTCGAAGCCGCCGACACCGTAGTTCGCGGTGCCGACCACCACGCTCCCGTCGGCGGACGCACCGTACGCGCCGCTGTTGAAGATCCCCGCATGGAGGCCGCCGAGGCGCTGCAGGCAGCGCGCGCCGGACCAGCGAATCGCCTCCGTCGGCTCGGTCCAGGAGTGGCCCTCCAAGTCTCCGGCGAAGACGCGCCCATCCCCGGAGAGTGCCGCCGCGTCACGACCGAGCAATCCCGGGCAGTTCGACCACTCCGGCAACGCGACGACCTCGTAGATGGCGGCGGTGGGGGACGACGCGAGCGCCAGGCTCTCCGCGAGCCGGGCCCGGATCTGCGCCAACGGAAGCCTGGGCCCCGGATCCTGCTTGCGCGCCACCGCCTCGCCACCGCACTGGAAGGTGCGTTGGACCCCACCGGGCCCGAGATCCAGCTCGGCGTGGGTGAGGATGTCGGACGGGCGCAGGCACCAACGACCGAGGATGCCGGCGAGCAGCCGGGTCAGCGCCTCGACCTGGACCTCCGGATAGGCCTCGACGCCATCGCCCGCGTTGACCAGCTCGATGCCGATGGAGGTGTCGTTGTAGTGGTGCGAGGTGCCGTCGGCGGAGTAGGTCCGTAGGACGTGGTTGGCGACCTTGTCCTCGTCGATGTATCGAGCGACATTGCCCTGCCGGTCGACCACGTAGTGGATGCTCGCGACCGTGCCGCGGAGATAGTCGGCCCAGAACTCCGCCGTGGTGCCCTCGTAGCTGCTCGGCGCGTCCCCGACGGGGGAGAAGGTCAGCTGCCCGGTCGGGCAGCTCGTGTCGGGCCCTCCGATCGCATGCAGGACCACCGCATTCGTCTGGCTCCTGACATCTCCCTCGGCGGCCGGCAAGTCGCTGCCGACCATGGCCAGGAGCAAGGTGGGCAGCGCGAGCCAGGGCCGGCGCTTGGGTCGTACCAGTCCTCGCATCTGGCTTCCTCCGCAACCGGTTCGGGTCCGATCCTGCCTGCACCGCCGCGCCACGTCACGCCGCGGTGGCCCCGAATTCACGCCGACGTCGGCCTCGCCTCCCGACAGCATCTTGCCCGGAGTATTGATACCCTTCGCACGCTCCTCCCAGGATCGTGCCGCGATGGACTACCTCGCCCTCGGCGGGCTGATGCTCGACGACATCGTGTTCCCCGACGGCCGCACCGTGATGGGCGCGATCGGTGGCAGCGGTGCCTACGCCGGGTTCGGGATGCGACTGTGGAGTGAGCGTGTCGGAGTCTACGGCCAGGTGGACGCCAGCTTCGACCTCGCGCTCCTCGACCCGCTCGGGTTGATGGCGGACGCGGTGCGCGTCACCGAGCGCCCCACCACCCGCGCCTGGCAGCTGTACGAGGCGGACGGCACACGCACCCAGGTCTGGCGGGTACCGAACGCGGTCTGGCAGGCGCAGCTCGCGCCACGGGCGGACGCCCTCCCCGAGCTGCGGCACCTGCGCGGCGTGCACATGGCCGCCCGCGGCCTGGCCGCCGAGGACGAGGTGGTGGGCCGGATCCTGGATGCGGGGGTCGTGCTCGGCGTCGAGCCCGTCATCTACGCCGAGACTCCGCCCGAGCGCCGCGTCCGGGTGCTCGAGACCGCGCGACGCGCCGCCGTGTTCTCCCCCGGCGAGGCCGAGGCGCGGCTGCTGTTCGGGGATCTCCACGAGGACGCGCTGCTCGACGCGCTGCGTGAGCTCGGCTGCCCCCACGTGGTGCTGCGGCGTGGGGCGCGAGGATCGGTGTACGCGGGCGTCGCGGCGGCGAACCCGATCGCCATCCCGCCGGCACCGGCCGACCCGGTCGACCTCACCGGCGCCGGCAACGCGTTCTGCGGCGGCTTCCTCGTCGGCTGGCTGGAGCGCCAGGAGCTCCGTGACGCACTCGCGGCCGGCGCAGTCAGCGCGGCCCTGACCATCGAGCGGGTCGGTGTGCCGCCGATCGACGCCACGACGATCGCATCGGCGGTCGAGCGCCGGCGCGCCTATCGCGACGCGCTGGCCGGCATCTGATCACGCGTCCCGCCGCTTCGCCCACCATGGGGCCGATCACGGCCGGTGGCGGCGCGTCGCGCATCGGCGCTTGCGGCGCGCCCGGAACGGGCTTGTACGCGACGGTCGCGCGCGGCATGTTGCTCTGCCCCCCGAGGAGAGCGCGGCGATGACGGATGCGAACCTCTGCTCGAGATCGGCCAGCGAGCTCCGCCGCATGCTCGGGCGCGGCGAGTTGGGCTCGCGGGAGCTGACCGCGGCCTGCCTGGCTCAGATCGAGCGCCTCGAGCCCGCCGTCAACGCGTTCGTCACGGTCGCCGGGGAGAGGGCATTGGAAGCGGCGACGGCCGCCGACCGACGGGCCGCGCAGGGTGGGGAGCTGCCGCCTCTGCACGGCTTGCCGCTGGCGGTGAAGGACCTGGTGCGTACTGCCGGCCTGCGCACGACGTTCGGATCCCTGCTGTACGCCGACCATGTCCCTGCGGTCGACGACCTGCTGGCCAGCCGCTATCGCGAGGCCGGCGCGATCATCATCGGCAAGACCAACACGCCCGAGTTCGGTTGCGGCGGTGGTCAGACCACCAACGCGGTGGCCGGTACGACGCGCAATCCGTACGACCTGGAGCGGGCCTGCGGCTCGAGCAGCGGTGGCTCGGCGGCGGCCTTGGCGGCGCGCATGGTGCCTCTCGCCGACGGCAGCGATTTCGGCGGCTCGCTTCGCCACCCAGCCGGGCACTGCAACGTCGTGGGCTTTCGCCCGTCGCCGGGGCGCGTGCCCACTTACCCCAACCAGCTCGGCTGGTTCACCCTGTCCGTGGCAGGGCCGATGGGACGCTGCGTCGAGGACGTCGCCCTGCTCCTGAGCGCGCAGGCCGGACCGGATCCGCGCTCACCGATCGCGCTGCCCGAGCCCGGTGCCCGTTTTCGCGAGCCGCTGCCGCGGGACTTCCAGGGCGTACGCATCGCCTTCAGCCGCAACCTCGGCTTCCTGCCGGTGGAGCCGCGCGTCGCGGCCGTCTTCGAGCAGCAACGCGCGGTGCTCGAGTCGCTGGGCATGGAGGTGGTGGATGCCGACCCGGACATCGCCGATGCGCTGGAGGTGTTCAAGGTGCTGCGGGCGTGGCGTTACACCGTCGCCCACGGCGACCGGGTTCGCGACCCGGCTCAGCGCGCACGCATGAAGTCGGATCTGGTCTGGAACACCGAGGAGGGTTTCAAGCTGACCGGCGAGGCGGTGGCGCGGGCCGAGGCCCGGCGCACCGAGCTGTATCACCGCATGCGGGAGTTCATGGCGCGTTTCGAGTTCCTGGCGCTACCCACCAACCCCACGCCGCCACTACCGATCGACCAGTCGACGGTGGCCGAGATCGACGGCGCGCGCATGCGCGACTACGTCGACGGCAGCGCGTTGAAGAGCGCCATCTCCACCGTCGGCAACCCGGCCGTCTCGGTTCCGGCCGGATTCACCGCCGAGGGTTGGCCGGTCGGGATCCAGCTGGTCGGCCGGCACCAGGCCGACTTCGCCCTGCTTCAGCTCGCGTACGCGTTCGAGCAAGCAACTCGGGTGGCCGAGCGCCCACCCGCCATCGCGGCTGGCTGACCGACGCTCGCGTCGCCCTGCCCCCGGCGCCGCGCGCCCCGCCAGCAGGCGAGGCCGGCCGCCAACAGCAGCCACGAGCCAGGCTCCGGCACCCCGCGGACCGTCCACCCGATGTCGGCCAACATGACCCGCTCGGGAACCGACAGCTCCCGCGTGACCGCCACGCCTCCGGCCTCCACCGCCGGGCTCATCAACGCATCGTCGAATGCCTGCGGGTCCAGGTGCACTAGGCTCGACAACGCGACGAACGTGGCCGGCGTGTACATGGTGTAGGAGGTCGCCTCGTCACCACCGCCGGCCTCGCTGTTCCAGACCACCTCAGTGGTCGACGCCGCGGCGCGTTGCGCCGGCGTCAGTCCGACCAGCGGATCGCCGTCGCCGTTGACCAGGAAACGGTCGAAGATGAACGGCCGCCCACCCTGGTAGCTTCCATCTGCCGCGAGCCCGGAGAAGAAGCCGAGGCCGTGGACGATCTCGTGCATCGCCAGGGTCAGGAAGTCGATGTCCCCGGCCGGCGCGGCGCCCTGCCCCGCCCTCGGATCACCGTAGAAGAAGTCGCTGTCGCCGAGCGCCGCGCCATCGATGTCGGTGTTGAAGACGAGCTGGACCTCGAAGCTCGGCGTCCCCGCGGGCAGCGGCAGGTCGCGCCGCGCGACGTGGTTGGCGAGCGCGGGGGCGTACGATGTGCTCGGCACCCCGAGCGGCACCCCCGGCAGCGCGGCGCCGAGCCAGCGGCCAGCGGCATCGGTCGGCACGCTGAACGGGAACCCCCCGAGCGCGATGGGTGCCTCGGTGGCGGTGCCGCCCAGCGGATCGAATCGCGCCGACACCGCAATCGACTCGCCCGCATAGCTGCGCTCGAGCACCGCGCCGATGCGGCTCGCCGCCAGCTCGAGGGATTCCTTGCGGCGCGCACCGAGAGTGGGATCGTTGAAGCCCTCGTTGGCCCCTTCTCCGCTGTAGTCGAACGTGAACGGAATGGGAACCGCATGCGCCGTAGACAACAGGCACGATCCGACGACCGCGCTCAGCAGATATCGAGCGACCACGACACGCCCCCCACTTGGGCTCGCCCCGTCCGGGCACGCAGTAGCCACGGTAGCCGAGGCACGACCAGCGGAGCTGACTGCGGTCAAGGCCGACCCGATTCGCGTGAGCGCGGGGACTGCAACAACGGGGTCGGACCAAGTCAACCGTCTGTTTTTGCAGACCTTTCCCAAGTCACGTCGCACACCATGAGCGGCCCTACGGGGAACGCACCCGGCCGCGCCTGCACGGCACCACACACGACGGGCTGAACGGCAGGACGTTCCGTCGCGCGGTAAGCGTTCCGAACCGGTCCGGTGCCTGAGGTTAACCGAAAAGCCTTTCTCGACAATGACTTGAGTTGGTCCGACCCCAGCTGAGCGCTGGCCGACGACCGCCACCAGCACCCGCGCGGCCCTGCTCGCGCTCGGCGTCCATCCACGGGCGTTCCCCGGCCGTCGGGATTGGTACCGCGTGTCGGTCAGGCTGAAGGGGCACCCTGGCGGCCTGGTGCACTACCACACCCGCCGGCTAATCCATTGCACGGGGGTCCCCTTCGCCGTCGCTGATACGCCCGCCGACTTGTTGCGGTGGACCGGCTACCGGTGGCAGGGGGACCTTCGGTGGCGGCTGCTCGCCAACGACGTGCCGCGCGTCCTCGGCCGCCATGGCCCCGCGCCCACGCCCACGCCCACGCCCACGCCCAGTACGATTGGAGGGGAACTCGAGGTGCGTACCGCCGGCGCCGCTGGGCGGCCTAGACTGGAGCGTCGGTAGTCGTGCGGAATACACTCTGCAGCCCGCCGCCATGTCCCAATGGGGGGCTGCACATCGTGTGTCTCGCTCAAAGGACGGAGCGAATCTAGGTAACCCGGGCCCGGGGAGGCCGGATTCATGAGCCCCGACGGCGGAACAGTCCCGGAGATCGCAGCCATGGCCGATCCGCAGATCGTCGATCTGGTAGTAGGGGTGGCGTGGCCGGCTGTCACGGCTGGGATCGTGTGGGCGTTTCGGTCCCAGATCCGTGATCTGCTATCCAGGCTTCGCCACGCTGGAAAGGATGGGTTTGCTTTCGGAGCGGGCCAGTCAGCGCCGTCTCCGGACACACTCAACCCCTCGTTAGCGAACCCACAGCACCCATTGCCCACTGTTGAGCTTGTTCGCCAGCGCATCGATGAGCTGGTGGCACGTCTCCACATCGAAGAAAGCAAGCTCGCTGATGTCGTAAAGACGGAACTCGCCATAACCCTGACGCGAGAGCACTTTCAGCTCGTCGAATGCGAGATTTGGCGCAGTCAGCTAGAAGCTTTGCATACCTTGAACAATCTGCGAAAGCCGACCGAGAAGAAGTTGCTCCAACCGCAGTTCGCGAAGGTCAAAGCAGATAACCCCGAAATCCCGGCAGATTTTCCCTTCGAACAGTGGTTGGAGTATCTCATTCGCGCCGAGCTGGTGCGCCGCGTGGACGATGATCGAGTCGAGATTACCGCCACTGGGCGCGACTACCTGATTACGCGTGGAACGCTGAGAATTCGGCCCCATCTCGTTTTTTGACGGCGCCCATCCCAACACTCCAACGCCCCGGCGCAGTACGCGAGCCCGCCCTCGCGCCACCCTTGCACCGTCGACCGCGCGACCTCCAGTTCGGCCTCGACCTCATGCTCTGGCGTCCCCGTGGCCAGCGCCAGGACGGCACCGTATTCCTCGAACCGGGTCCCACGCAGGCGACGCAGCACACGCTCGACCAGCGGATCGGGGTGACCTGCGGCCCATGCTCGGAGACGGGCCAGGGTCTCGGGGAATGAGGTGGCGACGGGGCGGCCGGGCATGGGGGCAGGGTACGCCGGGTCGGCCGCGGTGGCGACAGCGCCCCCGGAGTGGGGGCACAAAGTGGGGGCACCGCCCTTCCCTGTCGCGCTCCGCCCTCCCTGGCGACGCCGCAAGTCTTTGAAAAAATTGGTCGGGGCGAGAGGATTTGAACCTCCGACCACCTGAACCCCATTCAGGTGCGCTACCAGGCTGCGCTACGCCCCGGGAAGACTGCGGATGATACACCAAGCACGCGCAGGCACAGCCCCTCCGGGGCGTGCACCGCGACGGGTCGCTCAGGCGCGTTTGAGGATGTTGAGGATGTCCTCGAGCTCCATTCGGAGCTGGCGAATGATCTGCTGGCTCTGGTTCACGTCGACCCGCGCCTCCTCGCCCGACAGGCGCTGGCGCGCGCCGCCGATGGTGAAGCCGTGCTCGTAGAGCAGGCTCCGAATCTGGCGGATGAGGATCACGTCCTGACGCTGGTAGTAGCGCCGGTTACCGCGGCGCTTCAGCGGCTTGAGCTGGGGGAACTCCTGCTCCCAATAGCGCAGGACGTGTGGCTTCACGGCGCAGAGATCGCTGACCTCACCGATGGTGAAGTAGCGCTTTCCCGGAATCGCCGGGAGCTCGTTACCGCTGGACGGATCCAGCATACGCTTCTACTCGGGCTTTGAGCTTCTGACCTGGCCGGAAGGTGACCACCCGCCGTGCCGTGATGGGGATCTCCTCCCCGGTCTTCGGGTTGCGGCCTGGCCGCTCGTTCTTCTGCCGCAGGTCGAAGTTGCCGAAGCCGGAGAGCTTCACCTGATCGCCGGCCTCCAGCGCGGTGCGCACCTCCTCGAAGAACATCTCGACGAGCTCCTTGGCCTCGCGCTTGTTGAGGCCAAGCTCCTCGTAGAGCCGCTCCGCCATCTCGGCTTTCGTCAGCGCCACGTCAACCCCTCAGATCGGCACCCAGCTCGTCTCTGAGCCGGCCGACGATGGTCTCGATGCAGGTATCGACGTCGGCGTCGCCCAGAGTGCGCGACGCGTCCTGGAAGGTCAAGCCCAGAGCGAGGCTTTTTCTTCCGGAATCAATACCTTCCCCCCGATACACATCAAAGAACTCAAACTTTTTTAGCACAGCGAGGCCAGCCTGCGCAATGCAAGCTTGCACCGCGGCTGCGCTCACCGCCTCGTCGACGACGAGCGCAAGGTCGCGGCGCACCGCCGGATACCGGGAAACCGGCGTGTGACGGGGGGTCGCCGACGCGCGCACCGCGTCGAGGTCGAGCTCGAACACGAACACCGGCCCGGGTAGACGCCAATCGCGTACCACCGCCGGGTGAATCCCGCCGATCCAACCGATCGGATCACCGTCGCGGGTGACACGTGCCGACTGACCGGGCTGCAACGCCGGATGTGACTCGGCAGCGAAGGCGAGCCCATCACCCGACGCGAGCAGCGCCTCGACATCGGCCTTGACGTCGAAGAAGTCGGCCGGTGCCGCGCCGAGTCCCCACTGCTGCGGAGCCACCGTGCCCATGACGACTCCGCCGATGCGCTCGACCTGGCGCAGTGCACCGTCCTCCTCGAAGAACACCAGGCCGGTCTCGAACAGTCGCACGCGCTCGATCTGCCGGTTGACATTGTTACGCAACGCCCCGAGCAGACCGGGCCAGGTCGACACCCGCATCGTCGACATCTCACTCGACATCGGATTGCCGAGCGGCCAGCTCCGCGCATCGGGAAACAACGTGCTCTGGAGCTCCGGCTCGACGAAGCTGTAGGTGATCGCCTCCTGGTATCCGCGCTCGACCAGGCGATCACGCACACGCTCCACCGAGAGCCGTCCCTCGGGCAGTGGCGAGACGTCGAGCCGGCCGGAGGGTGTGATCTCCGGAACCCGGTCGTACCCGCGCACGCGCGCGAGCTCCTCGATGAGGTCGGCCTCGATCGTCACGTCGGAGCGAAACGGCGGCGCGGTCACGGTCCACGCCGTTCCGTCGTTGCCTGCATCCGACTCGGCCTGCACGCTCATTCCCAGGCGCTCGAGGATGTCGACCACCTCCGTCTCGCCCACCGGCTCCCCGATCATCCGCTCGATTCGCGACGCACGCAGCCGAATCACCGCGGGCGTGGGGACCGTGCGCTCGTCGACCGCCTCGTTGAGAGGCCCTGGCGAGCCGCCGGCGATGGCGACGAGCAGCGCGGTGGCCCGCTCGGTGGCGAGCCGTTGCAGGTCGGTCGAGACACCGCGCTCGTAGCGGTGCGAGGCGTCGGTGTGCAGCCCACGGCGCCGGGCCTCGACCGCGACGGTCCGCGGGTGGAACCACGCGCACTCGAGCAGGACGTCGCGCGTGTCGTCGCCCACACCGGAATGCTCGCCGCCCATGATTCCCGCCAGGGCCACCGCGCGGCTCGCATCGGCGATCACCAGCGCCCCCTCGTCGAGCCTGAGCTCGGTGCCGTCGAGCAGGACCAATCGCTCGTCGGTGCACGCGCGCCGCACGCGGATCTCACGGTCGAGCAGCGCCAGATCGAACGCGTGCATCGGCTGGCCGAGCTCGAGCATCACGTAGTTGGTCACGTCGACCACCGCGCTGATGCTGCGCACCCCGCTGCGGCGCAGGCGCTCGCGCATCCACACCGGCGTCGGCGCGCCGGGATCGATGCCGCGGATGATGCGCCCGATGTAGCGCGGGCAGTCGATCGGCGCCTCGAGATGGATCGGGAACACGTCGGGGATGGTCGGCTCGACCGGCTTCACCTCCGGCGGCGTCACCGGCGCACGGTTCAGGACACCGACCTCGCGCGCGATTCCGGCCAGGCCGAGGCAGTCACCGCGGTTCGGGGTGAGGTCGACGTCGATCACGGTGTCGTCGAGCTGCAGATGCACCCGCAGGTCCATCCCGATCGGCGCATCGGCGGCGAGCTCGAGAATGCCGTCGGCATCCTCCCCGAGACCGATCTCGATCGGCGAGCAGAGCATTCCGTTCGACTCGATGCCGCGGATCTTGCTGCGGCGGATCTTCTTCCCGTCGGGCAGCCGGGTGCCGGAGCGCGCGAGCGGGTAGCGGGCACCGGCACGGACGTTCGGCGCCCCGCAGACCACCGTCAGCAGCTCTCCGCCGCCATCGTCGACGGTGCACACGCGCAGCCGGTCGGCATCCGGGTGCGGCTCGGCGGCCTTGACCTCCGCCACCACCACACCGTCGAGCGCGGCGGCGGCCGGCACCGCCGAATCGACCTCGAGGCCCGCTCCGGTGAGCTGCGCCACCAACCCATCGGTGTCGACCGCCGGGTCGACCCATTCCCTCAGCCAGCGCTCGCTGAACTTCACCGGAACTGCTCCAGAAACCGCAGGTCGTTCTCGTAGAAGAGGCGCAGATCGCGCACGCCGTAGCGCAACATCGCCAACCGCTCGACCCCCATGCCGAACGCGAAGCCGGTGTAGCGCTCGCTGTCGATCCCGCAGTTCTCCAGGACCTGGGGATGAACCATGCCGCTGCCGAGCACCTCCAGCCAGCCACTCTCACCCCGGATATCCACCTCCGCCGACGGCTCCGTGAACGGGAAATACGACGGCCGGAACCGCACCTCGAGGTCGGACTTCTCGAAGAACGCGCGAAGGAAACCGTGGAGCACCCCCTTCAAGTGGGCGAAGCTCACGTCCTCGCCCACCATCAGCCCCTCGACCTGGTGGAACATGGGGCTGTGGGTCACGTCGTAGTCGCGCCGATACACGCGCCCGGTGGCGATCATCCGCAACGGCGGCGCCACCTCGTGCATGTACCGGATCTGCATGTTCGAGGTGTGAGTGCGCAGCAGCATCCCACCCGGGAAGTAGAACGTGTCCTGCATCGCTCGCGCCGGATGATGCGGCGGGATGTTCAGCGCCTCGAAGTTGTGCCAGTCGTCCTCGACCTCCGGCCCGTGCTCGACCGCATAGCCGATACCACGAAAGAACGACTCGATGCGTTGGAGCGTGCGGCTGATGGGATGCAGCCCACCCGGCCGCTGACCACGCCCGGGAAGCGTCACGTCGACACGGTCGCGGGCAAGGCGCGCATCCAGGGCCGCGGCCTCCAGCTCACCACGGCGCGCCTCCACGGCGTCCTGCAACCGGACCTTGGCCTCGTTGATGCGCTTCCCGGCCGCGGGGCGGTCGGCCACGGGCAGCGCGCCGAGCCCCTTGAGGTGCTCGGTCAGGACGCCCTGACGACCGAGGTAACGCACCCGCACCTCGTCCAATCCGGGGAGCGACTGCGCGCCGCTCACCTCCGCGAGCGCACGCTCGATGGTCTGTTCGATGTCTTGCATTGGTTCCTCGGGCCGAGGCCCCTCACCCGGGCGGCGGACGCGCGTCCCGAGCGCAACGCAGGGCGAACTGCCGGCTTTCCGCCCGCTCCCTTCCTGCCGCCAGGGCCGAGGCAGCGCGCCGCTCGGCGCTCCGAAACGAAAACGGGGGAAGGCCTCAAGGCCGTTCCCCCGTTCGAGGCGTCTGGACGCCGCGTTCGCCGACCCTCACGGGTCGACCCGGTCAGAGGCTGGCCTTGGCCGTACCTGCCAGCTCGGCAAACGCCGCGGGGTTGGCCACCGCCAGCTCCGCGAGCATCTTGCGATCGATCTCCACCCCTGCCTTGCCCAGACCGTCCATCAGGCGGCTGTACGAGAGGCCGTGCTCTCGCGCTGCCGCGTTGATGCGCACGATCCACAGCGCGCGGAACTGCCGCTTGCGCTGGCGGCGGTCACGATAGGCGTACTGGCCGGCCTTGATGACCGCCTGCTTGGCGACGCGATAGACGCTCTTGCGCCGACCGCGATAGCCCTTCGCCTGGTCCAGAACCTTCTTGTGTCGCTTGTGCGCGATGACGCCGCGCTTGACCCGGGCCATGACTCGCTCTCCGTCAGCTGTACGGCAACATGCGCTCGACGGACAACGTATCCGCCGCGGTCACCATCGCGGGCGAGCGCAGATGGCGCTTCCGCTTGGATGCCTTCTTCGTGAGGATGTGACGCCGGTGCGACTGCATGCGGCGAAAGCTCCCGCTCGCGCGGCGCTTGAAGCGCTTCGCGGCGCCTCTCTTCGACTTCAGCTTGGGCATCGATTCCGACTCTTCCGTACTGGCCGGCCGCGGCGGCCGGCCGCGACGGCGAACTTACTTGCGCGGGGTCAGCACCATCGACATGCGCCGCCCCTCGAGCCTCGGATGCTGCTCGACCTTGGCCAGATCCTGCAGATCCGCCTCCACCCGCTCGAGCATCTTCATGCCGAGCTCCTGGTGGCGCATCTCGCGCCCCCTGAACCACATCGTGACCTTCGTCTTGTCACCATGGGTCAGGAACTTGCGCAGGTTTCGCAGCTTGGTCTGATAGTCCCCTTCCTCGGTTCCGGGGCGGAACTTGATCTCCTTGAGCTGGACCTGGACCTGCTTGCGCTTTGCCGCCTGCCGCCGCTTGTTCTGCTGGAACAGGAACTTGCCATAGTCCATGAGCCTGCAGACCGGGGGCTCCGCGTTCGGAGAGATCTCGACCAGGTCGAGTCCGGCCTCCTCGGCGCGCGCCAGGGCGTCACGGGTATCGACGACGCCGATGTTCTCTCCGTCGGCGATGATCAGCCGCACTTGCAGTGCAGTGATCTCCTCGTTGACGCGGCTCTTTTTCTCGGTTGCGGTTGCGATCGCGCGACCTCCACTCACACCGGTTTTCCGGCTTCGCCCGGCCACACGGCCCGGGCCGCGCGATGCCGGCCACTCGGACCGTCCTCCCGGCGGCTGAACCACGCCCTCTGGACGCGCTCCACTCCGCCTCGAGTCACGTAACTTCCGCCCATGGACGGGAGCCGGAGGATTCTATTCCCCCGCCCACACGTTTTCAAGGCCGAATCAATAAGATGAGTTGCCGCCCCGGTTCCCGGCTCCCACACGCCAGGACTCGAGAGCGGCCAAGGGCTTGGTAGGCGCGAGTGGGATTGAACCACCGACCCCCACGATGTCAACGTGGTGCTCTACCACTGAGCTACGCGCCTTCGACAAGGCCGCGAAGGATAGCGGCAGCACGCGGCGGTGGCAAGGCCGCCACGCTCGTCTCATTGCGCCGCCACGGCGGCCTCCGGCCTCGCCTCGAGCGCGAGCCGACGCAGCCGCGCCACCTCGTCGCGCAGCTTCGCCGCCTCCTCGAACTCGAGGTTCTCGGCGTGGCGGAACATCTGCTTCTCGAGCGACTCGACGCGGCGCGCCAACTCGCGCGCCGAGAGCCCGGCGTACTCGCGCAGCTCCTCGGCGCCCTTGCCCAGCCTTCGACCGGGAACCGGCCCCGCCGAATGGGCGCCTTCCATGATGTCGGCAACCGCCTTGCGGATCCCTACAGGCGTGATTCCGTGGTCACGGTTGTGCGCGAGCTGCTTGCTCCGCCGGCGCTCGGTCTCGTCGAGCGCGCGCCGCATGGAGCCGGTCACCTGGTCGGCATACAAGATCGCCTTGCCGTTGAGGTTCCTCGCCGCCCGCCCGATGGTCTGGATCAGGGAGCGGTCCGAGCGCAGGAAACCCTCCTTGTCGGCGTCGAGCACGGCCACCAGAGAGACCTCCGGCATGTCGAGGCCCTCGCGCAAGAGGTTGATGCCGACCAGCACGTCGAACTCGCCGAGGCGCAGATCGCGGATGATCTCCACCCGCTCGACGGTGTCGATGTCGGAGTGCAGGTAGCGGACGCGGACACCGTGCTCGCTCAGGTAGTCGGTGAGGTCCTCCGCCATGCGCTTGGTGAGCGTGGTGACCAGCACCCGCTCGTCGATCTCGACCCGCTTGTGGATCTCCGACAGGAGGTCGTCGACCTGGGTGCTCGCCGGCCGGACCTCGACCTCCGGGTCGACCAGGCCGGTCGGTCGCACCACCTGCTCGACCACCTGCCCGGTGCGTTCCTGCTCGTAAGGGCCGGGCGTTGCCGAGACGAAGATGCACTGCGGCGCGATGGCCTCGAACTCGTCGAAGCGCAGCGGCCGATTGTCGAGGGCCGAGGGCAGGCGGAAGCCGTACTCGACCAGCGTCTCCTTGCGCGAGCGGTCGCCGCGGTACATGCCGCCGAGCTGCGGGATGGTGACGTGGCTCTCGTCGATGATGAGCAGCGAGCCCGGGGGCAGGTAGTCGAACAGCGTCGGCGGCGGCTCGCCCGGCTGGCGGCCGGAGAGGAACCGCGAGTAGTTCTCGATGCCCTTGCAGTGCCCGAGCTCCTGCATCATCTCGATGTCGAAGCGCGTGCGCTGCTCCAGGCGCTGCGCCTCCAGCAGCTTGCCCGCCTCGCGAAGATGGACGAGGCGCTCGCGCAGCTCGTCCTTGATCTGGTCGATGGCGCGCACGACCGTCTCGCGCGGCGTCACGTAGTGGCTCTTGGGGTAGATCGTGAGCCGTGGCACACGGCGCCGCAGCTCACCGGTCAGCGGATCGAACCACGACAGCGACTCGACCTCCTCGTCGAACAACTCGAGCCGGACCGCGTCGCGCTCGGACTCGGCCGGGTAGATGTCGATGATGTCGCCGCGTACCCGGTACGACCCGCGGTGCAGCTCGACCTCGTTGCGCTTGTACTGCATCTCGGCCAACCGACGCAGCACCGCGCGCTGATCGATCACGTCACCTCGGCGCAGGTGCAACACCATGCCGTGGTAGGACTGCGGGTCGCCGAGGCCGTAGATCGAGGACACCGTGGCCACGATGAGGCAGTCCTCGCGCTCGAGGATGGCCTTGGTGGCGGAGAGCCGCATCTGCTCGATGTGGTCGTTGATCGAGGCGTCCTTCTCGATGTAGGTGTCCGTGGTCGGGACGTAGGCCTCCGGCTGGTAGTAGTCGTAATAGGAGACGAAGTACTCGACCGCGTTGTCCGGGAAGAACTCGCGCATCTCGCCGTAGAGCTGGGCGGCGAGGGTCTTGTTCGGCGCGAGCACCAGGGTCGGGCGCTGGATCGCCGCCACCACGTTGGCCATGGTGAAGGTCTTGCCGCTGCCGGTGACCCCGAGCAGGGTCTGGTGCGCCAGGCCCGACTCCAGCCCGTCGAGGAGCCGCGCGATGGCCTGTGGCTGATCGCCCGATGGCGCGTAGCGGGACGCGAGCCGGAACTGGCGGTCGGACATCGATCAGAGCTCCCGGAGAACGGCCGGCCGGGGCCGGCCATCGCGTATCGTACCCGGCTCGGGCGACTGCCGCGGACGCCGCCGCGCACGCCTCGCCGGGCGACGGCCGCCGGGGCTACCGAGCGCGGACCGTGCCGGGCCGGCTGCCGACCCTTGTCTTGCTGCCCGCACCCCTGTATTTAGGGGGTTTCGGTCCCACCCGCCCGAGGTACACCCCTTGACCATCGAGCTCTCGGAGCGCGTCCGCGCGCTCAAGCCCTCCGCCACCCTCGCCGTCACCGCGCGCGCCACCGAGCTTCGTGCCGCCGGGCGCGACGTCATCAGCCTGAGCGCGGGGGAGCCGGACTTCGACACCCCCGCCCACGTCAAGGAGGCGGCCAAGAAGGCCATCGACGAGGGGAAGACCAAGTACACCGTGGTCGACGGCATCCCGGAGCTGAAGCAGGCGATCATCGGCAAGTTCAAGCGTGACAACGGGCTCAGCTACCAGCCCGACCAGATCATGGTCTCCTGCGGCGGCAAGCACTCGCTGCACAACGTCTTCCACGCCGTGCTCAACCCCGGCGACGAGGCGATCATCCCGTCGCCCTACTGGGTTTCCTACCCCGACATGGTCCAGCTCACCGGCGCCAGGCCGGTGATCGTCGACACCGGAATCGAGAACGGCTTCCGCATGAGCGCGGAGCAGCTCGAGCGCGCCATCACCCCGCGCACCAAGCTGGTGATGCTGAACAGCCCCTCGAACCCGACCGGGGTCTGCTACACCCGAGCCGACTTCCAGGCGCTGGGCGAGGTGCTGGCCCGGCACCCGAGCATCCTGATCGCCACCGACGACATCTACGAGCTCATCTCCTGGGGCGACGAGCCGTTCTGCAACATCGTGATGGCCTGCCCCGACCTCTACGACCGCACCGTGGTGGTCAACGGCATGGCCAAGGGTTACGCCATGACCGGCTGGCGCATCGGCTACACCGCCGGGCCGGTGGAGCTCACCCGCGCGATGCGAAAGCTCCAGGGGCAGACCACCTCGAACCCGACCACCATCTCGCAGTGGGCCTCGGTCGCGGCGCTCAATGGCGACCACCAGTGCGTACGCGACATGGTCAAGGTGTTCAAGGAGCGCCACGACTACGTCGTCGAGCGACTGAACCGCGGCAACGGCGTGCGCTGCCTCGCCGCCCAGGGCGCCTTCTACGCCTTCCCGGACGTGCGCGGCGCGATCGAGTCGATCAACGGCATCGACAACGACATCCAGCTCGCCGAGCACCTGATCGAGAAGGCCGGCGTGGCGATGGTCCCGGGCACCGCATTCGGCGCCCCCGGCTACCTGCGGATGTCCTACGCCACCAGCATGGAGAACCTGGAGAAGGCCCTCGACCGCCTGGAAGGTGCCCTCGCCGGCTCCTGACGGACCGCGTGACCGGGATCACGGCGCGTCACGTTGACGCGCCGCGACCGGCGCCCTAACATTTGCGGCTTGCTGTTCCCCGGTAGCTCAGTCGGTAGAGCGGGTGACTGTTAATCACTAGGTCGGCGGTTCGAGCCCGTCCCGGGGAGCCAAATCTCGCGAAGGCCGGTTTGAGGTGACTCAACCGGCCTTTTTCGTTTGAGGGCGAGGACGTTTTTCGCCAGCAGATCAAATGGTTGGCGATAGCTCGCGGTGAGCTGGCGGTCCTTCCAAACCGCCCGGCGTTCGCGGGCGGGACCGGCCGGCTCGCTCCTTCGGTTGCGGCGAGCCATGCGTCTGGCCCTCCTTGCGTGCTCTCGACTGGAGCAGGCGCACGAGCGGCGCGCGCCTGTCCGAACCGGTACTCACGATTCACCCCTCTATGCACCCGCGAACAGCGAAGCCGGCGCGGATGTTGACGTGGACGGCCTTCAGCTCGAAGAGCACGAGGGGCAGTCCGTTCACGAAGCACACCAGGTCCGCCCGCCGGTTGTAGCGGGGGGTGCGCAGCCCCGTGATCCGCAGCTCGCGCACGCAGTTGCTCTGGAGTTGCGCCGCGAGCCCGCTGGCCGGGTTGTTGAGCTCCAGCGCGACCACCAGTTCCTCGCCCGCGCTCAAGGTCTCGACGCGCTCCCTGGCTGCCGCGCTTACGTACCGGCAGCCGTGCACGAAGAAGCGGCACTGGAACGAGCCGTCGTCGCGTCGGATGACCTTGGGGAACACCTCCAGACTGTCGGTCGCGCGCTGCCCACCGGCCACCGAGAGGATCTCGACCGGATCCGGCCTGCCCGAGAGGTCGAGCATTCGCAGGTACTCGGCGAAATCCCGCCGGCGCGCCGACAGCACCCGGTTCTTGAACAGCGGGAAGAGCTCGGCCGACTCGTAGGCGCGCTCGAGCCTCGGAAAGTCGAGCAGGGCCTCGTCTTGGAGACCAACGGCACCGGACAACTCACCGGTGCGCGTGACGTCGACGTCGGTGGCGTGCTCTACGACGTCGCCTTCCGCGACGGGACGGCGCTCTCGATCTTCGGCAATCCCGCAGGGCTCGACTTCACATCCGAAAGCGCCGCGACTCCGTTCGCAGCGGCACTGATGGACCAGGTACTGGAACCGTACTTCACGAACAGCGAGGCAATCTTCGGCTGCGGCGGGGTGGGCATCGGTAGCTGTGCGTTCCTGATGCCGTACGCGTGGGTGGCCGCCGGGGTGATCGGCGGATTCGACTTCTTTCTCGGGGGCGCCGGGGGCGTGGTCGCGATGAATGCGGCTGCGGTGTTGGAGTCGACCGACACCAGCAGCAGTCCGTTGGTGTTCGTCGATTGGGCGCAGGCGACCACGGCGGTGCCAGAACCGCTGACGCTGGGCATCCTCGGTCTGGGCCTGGTCGGCGCGGTGGGCGCGCGTCGACGACGCACGACGTAGTCGGCGAACGGCTCGGCGAGCCGCCGTGCCTGCGCCCGGCGGCTCGCCCGGCAGTTGCTACCCCAAACACCACGCCCCTGGGCTGCGAGAGTCCGGGCGCCTGGGGGCAGCCCAGGCGGCGGCTCACGCCACCCGTGCCCGATTTCGAACGCGACGCCGCAGCCAACCCCCGCCACGCACCCGTTGCCTCGACAGGATGCGGATATCCGCTTTCAAGACACCACCGTAACCTGGCCCAACCCCGAGTGGCCGGGCCGCGGCATGGTATCCGGGGCGCACGGCCCCGACCCGCAAGACACACGGAGGTACCCATGGCGGTCGAGCACCGGCACGGCCATGACGACGTCCAGACACCCGAGCCGTACGCGTCACCGCGGCCGATTCGAGTCGTCGTCGACCATCGCGAACGAGGCTGCGGTGTCGTCGCCGCCCTCGAGGGATTCGTCGGCGTCGACTCGCGCATCGCTCACCTGACACTCGGCGACTATCTCGTCGACGGTGACCTGCTCTTCGAGCGCAAGACGCTCGCGGACCTGGCGGCGTCCATCCAGGACGGCCGTCTGTTCCGGCAGGCCTCCCGGCTCGCGGCGGATCCGAGGCGAACGGCCATCTTGCTTGAAGGCACCGCGTCGAGCCTGGACCAGGTGTCGATGCGGCGCGAGGCGATTCAGGGGGCGCTGGTCAGCGTCACCCTGATGTTCGGGCTGCCGGTGCTGCGTGCCCGCGATGCGACGGAATCGGCCGCGCTCATGATCTACGCGGCGCGCCAGGCGCGAGCCTGGACGACGGGAGCGATTCCGCGTCGGGTGCGTCGGCCCAAGGGCAAGCGCCGGGCGCAGTTGCAGATGCTGCAGGGGCTTCCCGGCGTCGGGTCGGAACGGGCGGCTCGCTTGCTCGACGAGTTCGGGAGCGTCGAGTCGGTGGTCGGTGCCAGCGCCGAGGCACTCGAGGCCATCGACGGCATCGGGCCCGCGACGGCGATGCGGATCAGGTGGGTCGTATCGGATGCATCCAGATCGTATCTCGCGACACCGGGCGACGGCGCAATGCCCGCGACATCATCGTCGTCCTGCGTCTGCATACATTTCGACCCGCGGCGGCAATCCACTCCGGCATGACGCTCGTCGACACGTCGGCCCGGGTCGATCGCCTGTGCGCCGGCGATCCCGCGCTGGCGGGCCTGCTCGAGCACGGCGGAGTTTCGAACTCTCGCGGGACAACGATCGGGATGTCTGGCTGGCCGGTGCCGGAGTGATTCCGCTACCAGCGGCAACGTGCTCACGCGAACGGATTGACGAACGACGCCCCCGTTCGCTCGATGTCCTTCACGTTACGCGTCGCGAGCGTCAGCCCGTGGACCATGGCTGTCGCTGCGAGCAGTCCGTCGACCACCGGCAATGGATCGGGAACACCCATTCGCCCCCACATCTCGGCTACATCGCTGTCTACTGGCAAAAGGCGATCGGCGTGGACAGAGACGATCTGCGAGAGCCAGGCGTCGAGGGACTCCGCCGATCGCTCGTCGCGCCGGCGGATGAGCTCGATACCACGCCGGAGCTCGCCGACGCTCAGCACGCTCAAGAAGACGTCGTCATCGGCCAGAGAACCGTACCACCGCCGGACGTTGGGATCGCAACGTTCGCCCTTGCGCAGTTCCGACACCACATTCGTGTCGACGAGAAAGCTCAAAGTTCGACCTCTCGGCCGATGTCGTCATGGCGGGCGAAGTCGGAATCCTCACCCACCCCCGGCATATCGAGCAGATGCTCCTTCAGGGACTTGCCCGCTCGAGACGCCAGTAACGCGTTGCGCAGGATCTCCCGGTGCTCCGCCTCGGCCGAGCGCCCGTGCAGCCCCGCTCGTCGCTTGAGCGCCAGGACGATCTCCTCCTCGAGGTTACGAACGATCAACTGAGCCATTTGGCAGCTCCCGTGACAGAGGCCGAATGCTATCACTGATAGCATTCACGGGCCAGCCGGTCCCGCAGCGAAGGCGCCCGCCCGGACGAATGTGACCGCCGAACCTCCTGCCGCCGGGTCGATACCGGCATCGATTCGAAGGCGGCACGAACCTCCGCAGGCGGCGACCAGCCCTCCGTCGCGGGACTCGATTCCTTCTCGGTAACCGGGGAGGCGCGATCTCGATGAACGCGGCCGGCGTGCTCGAGTCGACCGACACCAGCAGCAGTCCGTTCGTGCTCGTCGATTGGGCGCAGGCGACCACCGCGGTGCCAGAACCGCTGTCGGTGGCGATCATCAGTCTGGACCTGGCGGGCGTGGCCAGTCACGTCGGCGAGGTGCAACGCCACGCGGCTCCTACGCCGCGCCCCGAGACGAGGGCGAGACGGGGGCGGCATCATCGTCGTCGTGCGCGTGCGGACGCCTCGACCGTCGTGAGAGTCCGTGGGCGATGACGACGTCTGCGACGTGGTCAGGTTCGGCGCAGGCGGCGGCGCGCCTGGCTCGGGCTCAGGCCATGGGCCGCGCGTAGCGCGTCGAAGGTGCGTCGCTGGAGACCGAGGCGGCCGCGGGTCGACTCCCAGTTCGAGATGGTCGTGACACTGACCCCGAGCAGGCGGGCGAGCTCGGCGCGCGTGAGCTCGAGCCGGGCGCGCATGCGTTTGACCGCGGCGCCGGTGAATCCGGTGGGGTCCGCCGTCCTCGTGCCACGCTCGGCCACCGGGGCGACCGCATCGGGAGACCGATCTGCGGCTGGCGCCCGACCAGCGTCGCGCGCGCGGACCTTGCGCGCGCCGGTCCTCGGTGGTTTCGCCGCCCTGGCGGTCGCACCGGGTTCGCACTGGCGGCGCCGGCCTTTCGTGTCCGGGGACGCCGTGCTCGCCGACGCGCGTTTGGCGCGCGTGGGTGGCGGCGCGCCGGCGATCACGTCCGCACCGGCGAGGTCGATCCCGAACACCGCGGCCAGATCGTCCTCCGCGATGCGCCGCCGCCCGCCGGCCGGCGCCTCGGCGGCGAGGAGCGCGCTCGCATCGGCCGCGATGAGTGCCTCGTGGTCGACCCCGCGCAGGCGAAACAGCAGCTCCGGGCGCTCGTCGAGACGAGCGCCCACCCCGTAACAGACTGCGGCGACGTGCTTGCACATGGTGGCCCAGTCGGGGCAGGAGCAGGAGAAGCGGATCTCGCGAGGCAGCGGGAAGAGCCCAGCCTCGCGATCGGTGACCACCGCCATCACGCGCTCCGACAGCCGCCCCTCGAGCAGCTCGACGAGCGACCCGATCCCGCCCTCACACCGAGCCTTGACCGCCAGCCATCGCGCCTCGGGAAGGGTGGTGACGGCGAGTCGCACCTCGTAGAGCTCGGACCCCATGACCAGCGCCTCCACCACCCCCTCGCCGATCGCGAGGTGGATCACCGAGCCGTTTCGCACGTAGGTACGGCCCCGCGGCAGGCGATTCGCGTAGTCACGGAACCCCTCCAGATGCTCGCACCAGGCCCGCCCCCAGAATGTCCGCGCGATCGCCCGCCCCTCGATCGACACCGGCGCGAGTGCCTCGCCGCGCTTCGCTCGCCGCGCCGCCTCGCGTGCGCCGCGCGCGCGGCGCTTGGCGACCGGAACATAGGGGCGCCACTGGGGTGGAACCATCGCGGGTCTCCTGTTCAGAGCACGCTCGCGCGCTCGACGTCGAGCGCGACCGTGCGCAACAGTTCCTCTTCCGCCATCTCGGTCAGGAGCTGCTCGCCACCGGCCGCAACGAGGTCCTCGGCGAGCCGGCCCTTCTCGTCGATCAGGGTGTCGATGCGCTCCTCGACGGTGCCGCGGCAGACGAACTTGTGGACCACCACGTTGCGGTGCTGGCCGATGCGGAACGCGCGGTCGGTCGCCTGATTCTCCACCGCCGGATTCCACCAACGGTCGAAGTGGACGACGTGCGATGCCGCCGTGAGATTCAGGCCGACGCCGCCGGCCTTGAGTGACAGCACGAGGAACGGTGGACCGTCGTCGGCCTGGAATGACTCGACCAGTTGGCGGCGCTTGCCGACCGCGGTCGCGCCGTGCAGCACCAGCCCTTCGCGGCCGAAGATCTCGGCGAGGAAGCTCGCGAGGGGCTCGGTCAACTCGCGGAACTGGGTGAATACCAGCACGCGTTCCTGACGCGACGCGATCTCCTCGGCGATCGCGCGCAGGCGCTCGAACTTCCCGCTCTCGCCCGGCTCGAACACGCCGTCGCCCAGCAACTGGCTCGGGTGATTGCAGATCTGCTTGAACCGCATCAGAGCGGCGAGCACGAGGCCGCGCCGCGCGATCTCCTCCTGACCGTCGAGCGCACGCGCGAGCGCCTCGACCTGCTTCGCGTAGAGCGCGGCCTGCCGACGGGTGAGGCCGCAGAAGACCTTCATCTCGGTCTTGTCGGGGAGGTCGGCGATGATCTGTCGGTCGGTCTTCAGGCGTCGAAGGACATAGGGACTGACGAGATTGCGAAGCGGGGCGTATCGATCGTGCTGACGTGCCTCGAGCGACTTGACGAAGTGACGGAACCGAGTCGCCGAGCCGAGCAGACCCGGGCAGAGGAAGTCGAAAAGGGACCACAGATCCGAGAGCCGGTTCTCCACCGGGGTGCCGGTCAGCGCGATGCGCGCTCCGGCCCGCAGGCGCTTCACCGCCCGGGTCTGGCGTGCCGCCGCGTTCTTGATCGCCTGTGCCTCGTCGAGAATGACGAGCCGCCACTCGACCTCGTGCAGCCAGCCCACACGCGCGAGCATCCCGTAGGTCGTCAGTACCAGGTCGACCCCTGCGAGCGCGGATGCCGGCGCCGCCGCCAGCGCCTCGATCTCAGGGCGCGAGAGCTCCGACGGATGGACGTGACGCGTGACCAGGGTCGGCGCGAAGCGCGCGATCTCCGCCTTCCAGTTGGCGAGCAGGGACGCCGGCAGCACCAGCAGCGAGGGCCCGGCCACGGCGCAGCCGCCGCGGCGTCGCCCGCCGTCGCCCGCCCCCTTCAGCGCGAGCAACAGGGACAGCACCTGCACCGTCTTGCCGAGGCCCATGTCGTCGGCAAGACAGGCGCCGAGGCCGAGGCTCGTCAACAGCCACAACCAGTCGCGACCGGCCACCTGATACGGCCGGAGGCTGCCGCGGATCTCGCCCGCCGACCCGCGCGGCTGGATTCCGGTCGGCTCACGCAGCATCGCGAGGAGCCCGGTGATCCAGGCGCCGGCGCGAACGGCGGTCCACTCGCGGTCGATCTCCACCGCCGATGGATCCGGGCCCAGATCGGCCGGCGCCCCGGCAAGCAGACGCATCGCCGCCACGAAGGAGAGCCCCTCGCCCGCCGCCCCGTCCTCGACGCGGCGCCAGTGCGCGAGCGCCTGCTCGAGACGCTGACGGTCGACCTCCACCCACTGCCCGCGGAGCTGGACCAGCCCGTCCTCCCCGGCCAACAGCGCGCGCACCTCTGCCGGCGTCAGACGGTCCTCGCCGAGCGCGACGCCGACCTGGAAGTCGAGCATCGCCTCGGCGCCGAGCCGTGGCGCACGACCGTCGCCGATGGTGACCGCCACCCGCGGTCGAGGCCGGCGGCGCCACCAGTCCGGCACCCGCACGAGCAGTCCGCTCTCCTCCAGGGCCGGGACGTCGCGCAGGAACCGGTAGGCCTCGGCGGCAGTCCAGGCCAACGGGTGGAAGATCTCGCGCGACTCGACCAGCTCGCGAACCGTCGCGCTGCGCTCACAGGCCGCGTGCACTGGCGTGAGCAACCTCGCAAGGGCCTCGCGGTTGCGCGCTCCGGCGTACTCCTCCAGTGCGCGGCCGAGCGGCTGGTACTGGACCCGCCCCCCGCGCGAGAGTCGCGGCGCGTAGGTGGCGAGAAATGCAAATGGCAGGTTGGGATCGCGCTGGTTCTCGGCCAGATGGAGGCACACCCGCCCGACCTGCCGCCACGCGGGCGCCCGCTCGCCGAGCCAGGCACCGACCCCGGCGCCACCCTGCGCCACCGTCGCCCGCACCCAGGTGTCCAGCTCGTCCCACAGTCGCCGCAGCACCGCTCGGCGCAGGTATTCCGCCCCTTCCATCGGCGGCGCACCGGCCACCAGTGCATCGAGCTCGTCGTCGTCCGGGGCCTGCACGGGCGACGGCGAGCCAGCATCCGGATGTGGCAGGCGGCACAGCGCGGTGAGATACCGGCACCCGAAGTCGCGCCAGAACGCCCACTCCGGCGGTGGCGGCGCATCGGGTGCGGTGGCCGCGAGCGCGAACAGCCCGCCGCCGACCGATTCCGCGAACGCCCGCGTGGCGCGGTCGAGCCAGCCCGATGGAACGCCCGACCCGACACTCTGCTCGCTCGCCGCGCGTGAATGGACGACGAGCCGCCCGGCGGGAGTCAGGCCGAGCGCCAGGCGCGTCTGGTCGAGCGGAGAGCCCTTCACCATGCCGGACGCCGCCGCGACCAAGCGCTTGCCACGATGTTGCATGCTGTCAACCCGGCTCGCGGCGTGCGCTGGTCGGCACCGACCCCGATCGATGCTGTCTCGCTCGGACCAGCATCCATCTTCCACTGCGCCCGCGACACCGGCGGGCCTCCTCCGGGACGTTCCCGGGACCGCAGCACCAGCGACGACCCATCCGCGCCGCGCCCGCCGTGCCGTACCGCGCCCAGCAGCCGGTCGGACTTACGACGCGACCGCCTGGCGACACCTGCGGCCGATGGTAGTGCAGAGTCTCCGTCGGGCGAACCAGGACAAGGCCGCGAGACCAGGCCTGGCGCCGAGCAGCCAAGCCATCAATCCACCTTCGCACCGGCCGACCACATCCTCGCTCGCGCCGCTCGGGACCGACCGCGACCCGACGTATCACTCGGCAATACGACCAGGCTCTGTACATACATATCAGGCGCCATCTTGCACATGCTTCGGGCACCGCAATTCAGATGGGCCTTGCTCGCGGCCCGGAGAACGACCGTTGACATCGCCTGAGCCGGACTGAATCACCCAGCCGCCCCAGGCCGCAGTCGACACCCGCACCTCTGCCGACGAGCCCACGGGCGTCGCCCCGCATGACCATGCGCAACGGGTCCGGCGACGCGACTGCCAAACCCGCGCTCCCAGCCATCGGGCAAGTGTGCGGCGGTCTGCGGCCAGGGATCTCACGCGCACTCCGGCGTGGGCCGCGGTCGAGCCCCTGACGAAGCGGTGACGAAGCCGGGGCTCCGCGTTCCCGGGATGCGAGTCGTCGCGGCACGCACGACCCGAACGCTCGCGGCACACGGAGGTCGGGCATGGCGACCGCGCACCGCCGCGAAGCCGCTCACGCCCC
>JACKNM010000030.1 GCA_024234875.1 Ectothiorhodospiraceae bacterium
ATCACCATCGGCTTCGCGACCCAGGCGCTGGCGGGCTGGTCGCTGTCGACGATGGACGTGAACCTCACCACCGGCGACGTGCTGTGGGCGATCTTCGCCCAAGGGTTCGGCGTGGGCATCCTGTGGCCGCCGATCACGGTGGTGGCGTTCTCGACCCTGCCGCGGATGCAGATGCCGGAAGGCACCGCGGTCTATCACCTGCTGCGCAACATCGGCAGCAGCGTCCACATCTCCCTCAGCATCGCCATCGTGCTGCGGATGTCGCGCACCAGCTACGCCGAGCTCGCGCCCTCGGTGTCCGCGTTCGACGAGCTGCTGGCGATGCCGTGGGTGACCGGTGCGTTCAATCTCGAGAGCCAGGCGGGCCTGGCCGCCCTGTCCGGCGAGATGGCACGGCAGTCGGCGATGCTCGGCTACATCAGCTCGTTCCACTTCTTCACCTGGACCGCGCTGGCGGTGCTTCCGCTGGTGTTCCTGGTGCGGCTACGGCGTTGATCGCCGGTCCGTCGCCCTTCGACCCTTCGACGGGCTCAGGGCACCGCCCTTCGACGGGCTCAGGGCACCGCCCTTCGACGGGCTCAGGGCAGGCTCACGCTTCGACCGTGGCCCCGCGGGCCACGCTCAGCGTGGCTCGAGGGTCCGGGAAGGGGCCGTAGCCTTGTGGGCCACGCTCAGCGTGGCTCGAGCACCGGGAAGTGTAGGCGGTCGCCGAGCCGGGTGTTGTCCGGGCGACGCCCGAGTCGAAGCGCGGTGCTATCATCGCCCGCCGGCGTTGACGGGCGAGGCTCGAGTGGGCGGACTCCGCGGCTGGCAGTTCTGGACGGTCAACGCCCTGGCGTTGCTGGCCGTCGTGCTGGTGCTGGTCAACACCGTGCTCGCGCGCAACAACCGCGACATCCAGCGCGACGTGATCACGCGGCAGCAGACCATCGACGACGGGGTCCGACTCGCGCAGGTCAACGCGCAACTCATTCGGGCGCTGGCCAACCTCTCGGCCCAAACCGGCGACGAGGCCTTGCGCGACCTCCTCGCGAGCCAGGGCGTCACCTTCCGTGTGCAGCAGCCCCCCGCGGCGCCGCTGCGATGAGTGCTGCCGACCCGCGCCGGGGCGACCGCTCGGCCTTCGTGCCACTGTTGCTGCTCGCGATGGCGTTGCTGGTCGCGGTCGGCGCCCAATGGTGGCAGCTGCTGCGTGACCGTGAGACCCTGCTCGCGCGACACGAGGCGCAGACCCCGACCCTCGCGGAGGTCGAGAACGTGCGCCGGCAGTTCGACGCGGTGTCGGCCGGGGTGGTCGCGCTGGCCGACTCCGGCCACCAGAACGCGCGCCGCGCGGTGGAGCAGCTCCGGCGGGCCGGGGTGCTGCCGAGTCCGCCGGCACCGTAGCCACGTCGCGGTGGCCACCAGGAGCGCTCGATGCCAGAGATGACCTATCTCGAGGCCGCGAAGACCGCGCTGGCGGAGGAGATGCGGCGCGATCCCGCGGTCTGGGCGCTCGGCGAGGATCTCGGACGCGGCGGTGTGTTCGGTCAGTACGCCGGCCTCGCGGCGGAGTTCGGCGCGGAGCGAATCGTCGACACCCCGATCTCCGAGGCCGCCATCGTCGGCACCGCGGTGGGTGCGGCGATGACCGGGACGCGGCCGGTGGTGGAGATGCGGTTCGCCGACTTCGCGCTCTGCGCGGTGGACGAGCTGGTCAACCAGGCGGCCAAGGCCCGCTACATGTTCGGGGGCCAGACCAGGGTGCCACTGGTGGTGCGCGAGCCGGTCGGCATGTGGCGCTCCTCGGCGGCCCAGCACTCGCAGTCGCTGGAGGCCTGGTACGCTCACGTGCCCGGCCTGGTGGTGGTCATGCCGGCGACCCCGGCCGACAATCGCGGGCTGCTGAAGAGCGCGATTCGCTGCGACGATCCGGTCGTCTACATGGAGCACAAGGACCTCTGGCCGATGGTCGAGGAGGTCGCCGCCGAGGGTGACGACGCGTTGATCCCACTCGGTAAGGCCCGCATCGCGCGCGGCGGGGACGACGTCACCGTGGTCACCTGGTCGAGGACGGTCCACGTCGCGCTGGAGGCCGCGCGCCTGCTCGAGCGAGAGGGGATCTCGATCGAGGTGATCGATCTGCGCACCCTGTGGCCCTGGGACGAGGCCGCGGTATACGCCTCGGTTCGACGCACTGGTCGGGCCCTGGTCGCGCACGAGGCGGTGCAGGTCGGCGGCTTCGGGGCCGAGGTGGCGGCCAGCATCTGCGAGCGTTGCTTCGGACACCTGCGGGCGCCGGTGCGCCGGCTCGGGGCGCCGCGGGTGCCGATCGCCTATGCCCCACCGCTCGAGGACCAGGTGCGAGTGGGGGCGGAGGACATCGCGCGCACCGCGGCCGAGCTCGCCGCCGCCGGGCGCTGATACGTATCGAGCAAGGGGAGACTGAGGTGGCCGAGGTCGAGGAAATCACGGGAGGCGAGGCGCTCGCGCGCATGCTCGCGGCGCACGAGGTGGGGCCGATGTTCGGCATGGGCGGCTTCCAGCTGTTGCCGTTCTACGATGCCGCGCGTCGTCTCGGAATCGCGCACCACCTGATCAACGACGAGCGCTGCGGCGTGTTCGCGGCGGACGCCTACGCCAAGGTCTCCGGCCGGGTCGGGGTCTGTGACGCGACGCTCGGTCCCGGCGCGACGAACCTGGTGACCGGCCTGGTCGAGGCGCTGAACAGCGGCACTCCCCTGGTCGCCCTGGTCGGTGACAGCCACCGCGACCATTCCTGGAAGAACATGACCCAGGAGTCGCGCCAGGTGGAGATCCTGCGCCCGGCGGCCAAGGAGGTGATCCGCGTCGAGACCCCCGGCCGGATCCCGGAGCTCATGCGCCGGGCATTCGCGGTCGCGACCAGCGGCCGTCCGGGGCCGGTGGTGGTGGACGTCCCGGAGGACGTCGCGCACGCGCTGCACGCGTACCCGGCGACCGAGTTCCGCGCCGATCCGCGCGCGCTGCGCGCCCCGGCGCTGCGCTGTCGGCCCGATGCCGCCTCCCTCGCCGCCGCGGTGGACCTGCTCGCGGCGGCGCGGCGTCCCCTGGTGCTGGCCGGTGGCGGCGTGCATCTCAGCGGCGCCGCCGAGGCGTTGCAGGCATTCGCGCAGGCGCACGGGATCCCCGTCGCCCACACCATGACCGGCAAGGGCGCGATCGCCTGCACCCACCCGCTCTCGGCCGGCCTGTTCGGCCGCTACGACCGCATCGCCAACGGCCTGATCGCGGAGTCCGACTGCCTGTTGGTGGTCGGCTGCAAGCTCGGTGAGATCGCGACCAAGCGCTACACCGTGCTGCCGAAGAACACCCCGATCATCCATCTCGACATCGTGGCCGAGGAGTTCGACAGGGTCGCGGTGCCGACGGTCGCGCTGTGGGCCGACGCGCGCGAGGGCATCGTCGATCTCGATCGGGCGCTCGCCGCACGGGCACCGGGTGGTGGCGCCGCGCGGGCCGAGTACGGCGCCGACGTCGCCCGGCGAATGGCGGCCTGGCGCGAGGAGGTGCGTCCGCGACTGGAGTCCGACGAGACCCCGGTCAACATGGCTCGAATGCTCCACGAGCTGAACCGGGCGCTGCCGCCCGACGCCGTCCTGGTCGCCGACGGCGGCTTCGCGGCGCACTGGGGCGGGCTGCTCTACGACACCAAGCGTCCGGGCCGCGGCTTCGTGCCGGACCGTGGCTTCGCCTCGATCGGCTACGGCCTGCCGGGCGCGATGGGCGCGAAGCTCGGCGCTCCCGGCTCGCCGGTGGTCGGCATCACCGGCGACGGCGGGTTCAACATGGTGCTCGGGGAGCTGGAGACCGCGCGACGCCTCGGCCTCGGCTTCGCGGTCATCGTGGTGAACAACGCGGCGTCGGGTTACGTCAAGGCGCTGCAGCACCTGATGTACGGCCAGGGCGGATATCAGTCGTCGGACCTGATCGAGATGGACTACGCGAAGGTCGCTCGCGCGCTCGGCTGCAACGGTATTCGGGTCGAGCGTCCCGGTGAGCTCCGAGCCGCCATCGAGGCGGGAATCGAGCCACGCGACGTGCCGACGGTGATCGACGTCGTGGTCACGCGCGATCCGGCGCGGATGTTGCCCGGCGTCGACAACCGCACCGTCCAGGTCCGACGCGGGGATCGCGTCGCGTGACTCGCCGCCCGCCGCACGCCCGGAGTCGCCGCTCCCGGGTCTCGCCTCGCCCTACCCGGGCAACCGGGTCGTGCACCGCGCCGGCTGCCCGGCGCCGCAGGAGGAACAGATGAGGACACGCAGGTTCGGTCGGCTCGGCATCCAGGTCTCGGAGCTGGTCTTCGGCGGCGGTTGGGTCGGTGGCATCCTCATCCACCGCGACGACGACACCCGGCGCGAGGCGATCCGCCGTGCACTGGCCGACGGCATCAACTGGATCGACACCGCGCCGAGCTACGGCCAGGGTCAGTCGGAGCAGGCGCTCGGTTGGCTGCTCGCCGAGATCCCGCCCGAGCGGCGACCGCACGTCTCCACCAAGGTCCGTCTCGACACCGCGCGGCTCGACGATGTCGAGGGGCAGGTCGAGCGCAGCATCACCGAGAGCCTCGGGCGGCTGCGACGCGACAACGTCGACCTCCTGATCCTGCACAACCGCATCGCCGCCGAGCGCGCGCCGGACACCGTGACCCCTGACGACGTGCTGCGCCCCGGCGGTGTGCTCGACGCGATGGCGCGGGTGCGCGACCGGGGTCTGACGCGCCATCTGGGCATCACCGCGCTCGGCGAGACCGGTCCCTGCATCCAGGTGATCGACAGCGGCCGCGTCGATGCCGCCCAGGTCTACTACAACCTCCTGAACCCGAGCGCGGCCCGTACCATGCGCGGTGGCTGGTCGGCGCAGAGCTTCGCCGGGATCATCGACGCCTGCCGCCGCCAGGACGTGGGCATCATGGGGATCCGTGTCCTCGCCGCCGGCGTCATCGCCACCGACGAGCGTCACGGTCGCGAGGTCCAGATCGCCACCGGCTCGGACCTCGACACCGAGACCCGGCGCGCCCACGCGGCGTTCGCGGCCCTCGGCGACGGGCACGGGACGCGGGCCCAGACCGCGATCCGGTTCGCACTCGCCAATGGCGACCTGTCCTGCGTGGTGGTGGGCATGGCCGAGCTCGACCACCTCGACCAGGCGCTGGCGGCCGCGCGCATGGGACCGCTGCCGCCGGACGCGCTGTCGGCGCTCGAGCGGCTACACGACAGCGACTTCGCCGCGAGCTGACATCCTGGCGCCCGGCGGCGCCAGGCGGGCGCGCGCTCAGTCGGTGCCTTGCGGGTCGCTCGCGGCCCAGGCGGCGGCGAAGGCGGTGGCCCGCTCGGCCACCGCGGTGGCGTCCATCCCCGGGCGATAGAGCGCCGAGCCGAGACCGAAGCCGCTCGCCCCGGCGGCGCGATAGGGTGCGATCGACGCTGGCGTGATGCCGCCGACCGGCAGCAGGGCGACGTCGCGCGGCAACACCGCACGCCACGCCTTGACCACCACCGGGGGCAGTGCCTCGGCCGGGAACATCTTCAGCCCGTCGGCGCCGGCCGCGAGCGCGGCGAACGCCTCCGTCGGCGTGGCGACGCCGGGCACGCAGTGCAGGCCGCAGTCCTTGGCGGCGCGGACCACCGCGCCGTCACCGTGGGGCATGACCACCAGGGTGCCGCCGGCATCACGGATGCGCGCCGGAGCGCCGGCGTCGAGGACGGTGCCCGCGCCGATGATTGCGCGCTCGGCAAAGGCGTCGGCGAGGCGGCGAATGCTGTCCAGCGGCCGCGGCGAGTTCAAAGGGACCTCGATGACCTCGAAGCCCGCGTCGAGCAGCGCCTGACCGATGGCGACGACCTCGTCGGGCTCCACGCCGCGCAGGATCGCCACCAGGCCGAGGCGGGTCAGTCGTCGGTCGAGCGTGCCGGTCATCGTCTAGATCTCCACCATCCCGGCCGCCCGCGCGACCAGGAGCTGTCCGCGCGCCACCACGTCCGAGGGCCCGGGCATCGCCCGCACCCCGGCTCGCGCGAGCGCGCGCATGTAGCGCTCGGTCAGCGTGCTCGAGCCCACCACGAGCACCGAGTCCGCCGGCCGGATGGCCAGTGCCTCGCCGACCTCGGCGCCGAGCAGCAGGCCGGAGAGATAGGCGTGCACCGCGCCGCCGTCGAGATCGCCGGCGAGGCCGAGGGTGCGCGCGCTGAACAGCCGCTTGAGCAGGCCGCCGCGGCTCGTGGCCCGGTCCAGGCCGTAGTCGACGCCGCGATCGAAGGCGGCGGCGTCGAAGGTCTCGGTGGTCATCAGCCGGCCGAGGATGCTGTGCTGGCGCAGCACCGCGAACAGCTCGCCGGTCATGAAGGTCGCGAACCAGTCGATCGCGTCACCCCGCCCGAGCGCCCACTTGCTGTGGGTGCCGGGCAGCACCAGCAGGACCTCGTCGTCGCCCTCGGCGCCGGCGCAGGCGCCGATGATCTGGGTCTCCTCGCCACGCATGACGTCCGGGATGCCGTCGTCGCCGTGGGTGAGGAGGCCGGGGACGAAGCGCACCGACACGCCGTCGGCCAGGGTCAGGGTCGCGAGGCCGCCGGCGAGGGTGGAGAGGTCGGTCGGACAGCCGATGTACGGCACCTCCACCCATCCCTGGCGACTCCCGATCATCCCCGACGCGAGCACCGGCAACTCGGGCCGTAACCAGTCCCCGACCAGCGCCCGCAGCGCGCCCTCGAAGTCACCGTCGGCCACCGCGAGGATGCCGCGCGGCGACTCTCGGCGCTCGAGCACCGCGCCGTCGGCGTCGATGCGGTAGGCGCGGAGCGACGAGGTTCCCCAGTCGAGGCCGACGAGGGCGGTGGACATGGACGGACTCTCCTGCGACTCGACGATCGCGGCTGGCGACGGCACCGGTTGCGACGCCCACGCGCGGTCGTCTAGTGTGCCGCATTCGTCCCGCCGCCGGCCAACCGTGACGTGACCGGCCACGGGATGGGCGACCCACCAGGAGGTACCTCGAGATGAACGAAGCGTCGGCGCGCGGTCTGCTCGCCATCTGGGCCAACGTCGATCCGGACTATCAGCTCGAGTTCGTGCGCTGGCACAACTGCGAGCACGTGCCGGAGCGCGTGGCGATTCCCGGTTTCCAGGTCGGGCGCCGATACCGCGCCTGTGGGCCCGAGCGCCAGTACCTGATGTTCTACGAGACCGATGACCCGCAGGTGATGGCGAGCGCGCCCTACCTGCAGTCGCAGAACAACCCGACGCCGTGGACCAGGCGCTCGATCGCGCACTTCCGCGACACGTTGCGCACGATCTACACCCTGGTCGCGAGCGAGGGTGCGGCCCCGCGCTTCGATGCCCCGTACCTGCTGCTGGTGCGCTCCAATCCGCCGCAGCAGGCCGACGGCGAGCAGGCGGTGATCGACTGGTATCGCGAGGAGCACCTGCCGCGCCTGGTGGCGGTCGACGGCGTGCACCGCGGCCGGCTCTATCGCGCCGACGACGCGGTGTCCGGCATCGTCACCGCGGAGCGCAAGGTCCATGGCGCGAGCAGCGGGTCGCAGGCCTTCCTCGCCATGTACGAGCTGGCCGACCCGGACATCCCGACCCGGGCCGACTGGGTCGAGGCGGCGCGGGGCACCGAGCGCAGCGCGGCGATGGTGGCGGCGCTGCGCGACGCCGAGCGCGAGCGCTACTGGCTCGACTTCACGTTGCGGTAGCGGGCGCGGATCGGCCGCACCGCGCTCAGGCCACCGGCTCGGGCCTGGCGCTCTGTGGCGCGGCGGTGACGCGGGCGAGTGCGGCGTCGAGCCGCGCACGGTCGATCGGCTTGTCGAGATAGTCGTCCATGCCAGCGTCGAGGCAGCGCTGCCGGTCCTCGGGCATGGCGTGCGCGGTGAGCGCGACGATCGGCAGGTGCCTGCCGGTGTCGCGCTCGTGCGCACGTATGCGGCGCGTGGCATCGAGCCCGCTGAGCCTCGGCATCTGCACGTCCATCAACACCAGGTCGAACTCCTGGTCGTGCGCCGCCTGCACCGCCTCGACGCCGTCGACCGCGACGGTCACCCGGTGACCGCGCTTTCGGAGCATCGCGGCCGCGACGCGCTGGTTGACGGGGTTGTCCTCGGCCAGCAGCACGCTCAGCCGCGGTCCCGGGGGTGGCGGGTCCCGGTCGACGGGCGGGGTGGACGGTGGAGCGGCGCGGCGCGGTCGCGCAGGCTCGCGGTCGGTGTCGACCCGACCCGGCAGCTCGACGTGGAAGGCGCTGCCGACCCCTGGCGTGCTCTCGACCCGGATGCGGCCGCCCATCATCTCCACCAGGCGGGCGCAGATGGTGAGGCCGAGACCGGTGCCGCCGAAGCGGCGGGTGGTCGAGGCGTCGGCCTGGGAGAAGGGCTCGAAGATCTGCGCGAGCTTCGCCGGCTCGATGCCGATGCCGGTGTCCTCGACACTGAAACACACCTCGGGCGGAAGGCCATCGGACCGGGAGCCGAGGCCACAGCGCAGTCGCACCGAGCCGCTCTCGGTGAACTTCACCGCGTTGCCGGCGAGATTGAGCAGCACCTGACGTAGCCGGGCCGGATCGCCGCGCAGGAGCCGCGGCACCTCGGGATCGATCTCGGTCAGCAGGTCGAGGTCGCTCGCGCTCGCCAGCGGCGAGACCACGCGCCGCACCTCCTCGATGACGGCGGCCGGCGCGAACTCGATCGACTCCAGCTCGATGGCGCCCGACTCGACGCGGGAGAAGTCCAGGATCTCGTTGATGATGTCGAGCAGCCCGTGCGCGGCGGTGCGCACCACCGACAGGTTGTCGCGCTGCGCGTCCGTGAGCTCGGAGTCGAGGGTGATCTCGGTCATGCCGATGATGCCGTTCAGCGGGGTGCGGATCTCGTGACTCATGCTCGCGAGGAATCGGCTCTTGGTCTGGTTCGCCGCCTCGGCCGCCTCCTTCGCTCGCGTCATCGACGCCTCGGCCTCGCGCCGTTGCGCCACCTCGACCTCCAATCTCGCCTTGGCTCGAGCCAGCGCACGAGTGCGTTGAGTCACCAGGCGGGTGACCGCGCCGGTGCGCGCGGCGAGGACGAGCACCAGGGTCAGCACCAACCCGATCACCGTCACTGCCGTCGCCAGCGCCACCCACGGGCCCCAGCCGATCCGTTGCGCGACGAACGCCTGTGTGGCCACCAGCGAGAGTCGCCAGGTTCGGCCGCCGACGTCGATGTCGGTGTGCCAGGTCATGGCCGACAGCGGCTCGGTGACGGCCGCGGCGTTGGTGAACAGGCGTTGGCGGTCGAGGCGCGCCGAGCGGTCCTCGAGGCGCAGCACGAGCCCGTCGACGAGATGGCGGTCGAGAACCGCCGTCAGCAAATCGGCGAGTCGGTAGACGCCGACCACGAACCCGAGCAGGTCGCCACCGGCTGCGGTCGCGCCTGCGGGACCGGCGTCGGCGTAGAGGGGGACGAAGACCAGCATCCCCAGCGACTCCCGGTTCGCCTGCACCAACCGGATCGGCGGTGTGGCGGCGGGTGACCCGGTGGCGCGCGCGCGATCCATGGTCTCGCGGCGCGACGGGTTGGAGTACACGTCGAATCCGAGCGCCTGCTCGTTGCCCGCCAGCGGCTCGATGTAGCGCACCACCACGTGCAGAGGGCGCGCCGCCGCCGGCACGAGCTCCCCGGTCGGCCCACGCTCGGTGACGCGGAAGTCCGCCAGCCCGTCACGTCGGGCCGCGTCCTCCAGGGCCGACCGCTCGCTGTCGTGGACCGCCGGATTCCATGACAGGCCGGAGAGGCCGGGCTTGCGCTCGAGCGCGGGTGTCACCACCTCACGGAACGTGGTGCGGTCGATGTCCGGGAGCGCTGCCAGCACCGCGCGCAGAGCGTGCAGCACCTCGAGGTGGGCATCGAGCCCGTGGTGGACGGCGTGGGCGACGAGCTCGCCGTGACGCTCGATCTGGGCCCGGACCTCCTCGCGATGCACCCGACCCGAGAACGTGTGCAGCACCAGGGCCACCGCCCCCAGCGCCGTCACCACACCGGTGACCCAACCGCGTCGCCGTTCCCACGCAGCGCCGGTGCCCGGATGCCAGATGACCACCAGCGGTGCGATCACCACGGTGCCCAGGGTTCCGGCCATCCAGGATCTGGCCAGGTCGAGGGTCGTGCCGTCGACCCCGGCGCCCGGTGCCAGCAGGGATACCGCCCAGGCGAATGCGGGCTGCACGAGGTTCGCGACCGGGCCCGCGACCACCATGAAGCGCACCACGTCGAGCTCGTGCTCCAGGGTGAGCGGTGCACGCACCGCGCGCCGGGCGAGGAAGGCGCCGAGCAGCGCCTGCGCGGTGGCGCCGGTGGTGGCCGCGACCACCTCGACGACGCCCGGCGGCGCGCTGCCCCAGTCCGCGAGCAGCACGGCGGCCAGCACCGCGCCGATGGTCACGCCCGGCCACAGGGACAGGCCCGCGGTGGCGAGCACGCCGATCGCGAGCCCGGCCTCCAGCCGAATCGGCGCCGGATGGGCGCCGTCGGCCAGCATCGCGTCGGTCAGCCAGGCGAGCGCGACGTAGCCGATGGCGAGGAGCGCCATCCCGCCGAGTTGCGGCCGCGCCCGACCCGCGATGCCGAACAGCATTGGTTTGCGCCCTCCGGGTACCGACTTGCCCACCCGGCCCGGCGCGCTCCGCGAGATCGCGTCTCGTGCGCGACTGGCGTGCCGACACCTCCCGGTGCCGTCATGGGCGGCGGGCCCCCGTCGCAGGTATCGACCCGAGTCGGCGGAACTTCAGTGTCGCGGCGCGTGCCGCGCGTCGATGCGAGGCGAGGACTGGCCAGGTAAGGGCCCCGAGGTCGCCCCGGGGCGCTCGGTGGGCCTCGCGTGCCGGGTCAGACCGCGGTATAGCCGCCGTCGACCATCCACGCCGCGGCGGTGACGAAGGACGCCTCGTCACTGGCCAGGAAGGTGATGACGTTCGCGATCTCCTCGGCGGTGCCGAGGCGCCCGAGCGGGTGGCGGGCCGCCAGCGCCTCGTGCAGGGGCGGGTTCTCGGTCACGCCCCGAGTGAGGTTCGTGTAGCAGAAGCCGGGGCAGACCGCGTTGACCCGGATGCCGTCGCGCGCCAGGGACACGCCGAGGTCGCGGCTGAGCTGGATCACGCCCCCCTTGCTGTGGGGATACGGGTTGAAACCGTCCGACAGCCCCAGGCTCGCGTCGTACACCACCTGGCCCATCACCGAGGCCAGGTTGACGATCGACCCGCCGGTCGGGCGCATGCGCTCCACCGCCGCGTGGCACATGAGGAGGGTGCCCTTGAGGTTGACCTCCATGACGCGATCCCACGCCGCCTCGAAGTCGGCATCCGGCGCCACGTTGCGGCGCGAGATCCCGGCCGAGTTCACCAGCACGTCGAGTCCACCGAAGGCGGCCACCGCAGCCGCCGTGGCGGCGACCGTCTGCTCGCGCGAGGTGACGTCGGTCACCACCGCGCGGGTCGCGTCGGGCCCGAGCTCGTCGCTCAGCCGGTCGAGGACCGAGCGGTCGAGGTCGGCCAGCACCACGCGCGCGCCCTCGGCGACGAAGCGCCGCGCGGTGGCCTCTCCGATGCCCGAGCCGGCGCCGGTCACCACCGCCACCTTGCCTGCCAACCGATCGCCCATTCTCGTCCTCCTCCTCCTGGCCTGTGCGTTCGTCGCGCGCCACGGGCCACGCTGGCCCGAGGCGCCGCCCAGTGTAGCGGCGCGGCGCTCGGGCGTGTCGTCGACGCACCGGCAGCAGACCGAAGGAATCGTTGATCCTCATCATGTCCGGCCGGCCTCGCCGCCAGTACCTTCGTCGTCACCGTCGCACAGGAGCGCTCCTCAGATGAAAGCCCGAGACATCATGACCACCCACGTCGCAGCCGTCCGTGAGACCACGCCGGTGGAGGAGATCGCACGGCTGATGCTCGAGTGGCGGGTGAGCGGGGTGCCGGTCACCGATGCGGCCGGCAAGGTGATCGGCATGGTGAGCGAGGGAGACCTCATCCATCGTGCCGCGGCCGAGAAGAAGGGCGGACGCTCGTGGTGGCTGGCGTTGCTCACCAGCGAGGAGGAGCGCGCCCGCGACTACGTGAAGACCCACGGCAAGCATGCCAAGGACGTGATGACCCACCCGGCGAGCACCATCGGGCCGGACGCGGATCTCGCCGACATCGCGAGCATTCTCGAGCAGCGTCGGATCAAGCGCGTGCCGGTGGTCGAGGGTGGAAAGCTGGTCGGCCTGGTGAGCCGCGCCGACGTGCTGCGCGCGATGGCCGCGCAACGCGTGGAGCACCCGCCGGTCCCGGCGAGCGACCGCGACCTCCGCGACGCGGTGCAGAAGGCGTTGCGCGACGAGCCGTGGGCGCGTAGCGCGGTCCTGAACGTGATCGTGGTCGACGGCACCGTCCAGCTCTGGGGACTGGTCGACTCCGAGGACCAGCGTCGTGCCCTGGTGGTGGCGGCCGAGGGTGTGCCCGGGGTGAAGGCGGTCGAGGTGCACCTCGGCACCGAGGGCGTCGTCTGAGCCACCCCGCCGGCGCCCGCGAGCGGGCGCCGTGGTCGGAGGCTGCGCCTCGGCGCGGCCTCCGACGTCCCCGCCCCTGCGTCGTCCGACGCGACCTCGCCGTGTCGTCCTCCTCGACATCCGAGCCCACCCGGCCCGACGCGTCCGCCGGCCGCCCGTGGCTCGGGCGTTGCTTTCGTGACGGATGCACGGATCCGGGGCGCGGACTGGTCCATGCTGCCCCCCACGCCCCGTCCCGGGGCGGTCGTGGACGGCTCGCGGCGCCGGCGGGTCAGGAGCCGAGATGCGGGCGAGCCGACCGTCCGTGTGGTGTCGCGTGGTCGAGGGACGCTGATGCTCAGCTACCAGGTGGTCGAGTGGGGAGCTCCCTTGGAGCCGCGCTCCTTCGCCACGCCGGAGCCCGCGGGGACCGAGGTCCTGGTCCGCGTCGAGGCCTGTGGGGTCTGCCACAGCGATCTGCACATCTGGAGCGGCGGCTTCGACCTCGGAGGTGGCAACCGCGCGCTGCTGGAGGCGCGGGGTGTCCGGTTGCCGCTGACCATGGGCCACGAGCCGGTCGGCGTGGTCGAGGCGGTGGGGCCGGAGGCCGAGGGGGTGGCGGTCGGCGAGCGTCGCATCGTCTTTCCCTGGATCGGCTGCCGACGGTGCGCGGCCTGCGCGCGCGGTGACGACAACCTCTGCGCCACGCCCCAGTTCATCGGCGCGCGCGTCGACGGTGGATACAGCGACCACGTGTTGGTCCCGCACCCGAAATACCTCGTCGACTACTCGGGCGTGCCGCGCGACCTGGCGGCGACCTATGCCTGCTCGGGGATCACCGCCTACGGCGCATTGAAGAAGCTCGGCGAGCTCGACGCCGCCGACAGCGTGCTCCTGATCGGCGCCGGCGGGGTCGGGCTCAACGGCCTGCAGCTCGCGCCGAGTGTCACCCCGGCGCGCGTCCTGGTCGCCGACGTCGACCCGGCCAAGCGGGCGGCCGCGCGCCAGGCCGGCGCCCACGACACGGTCGACAATGCCGACCCGAGGGCGGTGACGACGTTGCGCGAGATGAGCCACGGCGGCATCGCGGCGGCGATCGACTTCGTCGGGCGCCCGGAGACCTTCCAGCTCGGGATGGACGTCCTGCGCAAGGGCGGAACCCTGGTCGTGGTCGGGCTCTACGGTGGGGCGTGCACCGTCCCGGTCCCGATGTTCCCGTTCACCGCGATGTCGGTGCGTGGCTCCTACGTCGGCACCCTCGCCGAGATGCACGAGCTGATGGCGGTGGTGCGCGCGGGCGGCGTCGCCCCGATCCCGATCGAGCGGCGACCGCTCGCCGAGGCGAATCAGGCGCTGCGGGACCTGCAACAGGGCAGGGTCCTCGGCCGCCTCGTCCTCGAGCCGTGAGGCAATCCCTGAGACCACCCATGGACCGAGCCCGGAGGCCTGTGCGCTGATGTCGGAGGTGTTGGAGGTGGACGAGACCGAGCAGCGCGTGACGGCGCGGGTCGACGTCGACGGATTGACGACGGTCGAGCTGCGGCTCGACGAGCCGGCCACCGAGCTGGTCGAGGCGGCATGGGCGCGCATCGCCGCGGCCGGCATCTGCGATCTACTGCCGGCGGCGGGCGCCCGCCCGCACGTCTCGCTGCTGGTCGGGCGGTCCGCCGACGGTGACGCCGCGGTGGCGGCGCTCGACCGCGCCCTGGCCGGCATTCCCGCACCGCGGCTCGACTTTCCCTATATCGGGGTATTCCGTGGTGAGCCCCTGGTCGTCTACCTCGGGGTCTCGCCGACGCCCGAGTTGGCGGCGCTGCAACGACTGGTCCACGATGCGGTGGCGCCGACGCTGCGCTCGGTCGACGAGCACTACCATCCGTCGCGGATCGTCCCGCACTGCACCCTCGCGCGCAGCGTCGGCCGGGACCACCTGCTCGGTTGCCTCGCGCTCGTGCGCGGGTTGACGTTGCCGACGGCGTCGATCGTCACCGAGGCGACTCTGGTCGACTACGCGCCCGCGCGCGTCCGCGCGACCCGCCCCCTGGGCGCCTGATCGAGCGTCCTCGCGCCCGGCCGCCGGGGCGAGCCTGGCGGCATCACCAGCCCGTCCCCGACCCGGCCCTCGGCCGGTTGTGCACGCGCCTGGGCAGTTGCTAGCATCCCGCGGCCGGCCTCGGAACATCCCAGGATCTGCGCGGGCGATGCCGGCCGCGATCGCGCGGTCATGCGGCGGGGCATCCGCCCGCAACTCGGAGGAGGTCGACTCGATGATCAGTCCCAACCGTCTGGCGAAGTTGATCGGCGCGGCGTTGCTGACCGGCGGCATGCTGCCCGGTGGCGCGCTGGCGCAGGACAGCGTCACGTTCTCGTCCTGGGGCGGCTCGTTCCAGGACGCCCAGCGCGAGGCGTTGATGAAGCCCGCCGCGGCGACGCTGGGCATCACCATCAAGGAAGACACCACCAACGGCATCGCCGACGTGCGCGCCCAGGTGACCGCGAACGCGGTGAAATGGGACATCGCCGAGCAGGGC
Organism: Ectothiorhodospiraceae bacterium; assembly: GCA_024234875.1. Classification (GTDB taxonomy): domain Bacteria; phylum Pseudomonadota; class Gammaproteobacteria; order HK1; family HK1; genus JACKNM01. Next base: position 15,051 of record JACKNM010000030.1, read on the forward strand.
AGCAACTCCTGCGTCCTGTTGACGAAGGAAGGCCACGTCGAGCCCCTCGACTACAACGTCATCCAGACCGATGGCATCGACAAGGGGGTCATCGGCTCGCATCACATCGGCATCATCTACTTCTCCACCGTCATCGCCTGGAACAAGGAGAAGTACGGCGACAACGGTCCGCAGAACTGGAAGGACTTCTGGGACACCGAGAAATTCCCGGGAACGCGCTCGGTGTACGCCAAGCCGTACTACAACCTCGAGGCCGCGCTGATGGCCGACGGGGTGCCGAAGGACAAGGTCTACGAGGTGCTGAGCAGCGACGAGGGCATCGACCGCGCGTTCAAGAAGCTGCGTGAGCTCAAGCCCCACATCGCGGTGTACTGGAAGTCCGGCGCGCAGTCGGCGCAGCTTCTGAAGGACGGCGAGGTCGACATGATCGCGCTGTGGAACGGCCGTGCGTTCACCGCCATCAAGGACGGTGCCAACGCCGCCTTCACCTTCAACGAGGGCATCTTCGACTTCGACTGCCTGGTGGTGCCGAAGGGCGCGCCGAACAAGGATCTCGCGATGAAGGTCATCAACGAGTTCCTCAAGGCCGAGAACCAGGCGCAGCTCCCGAAGTACATCTCCTACGGCCCGGTGAACGCGAAGGCGTTCGACCTCGGTGTCCTGACCGCGGAGGAGATGGCGCGGGTCAACTCCTCGCCGCAGAACGCGGCGAAGCAGCTCGTGCTCGACGGGCAGTGGTACGTGCCGCGCTACGACAAGCTGCAGGAGCGATTCGACGCGATGATCCAGGAGTAGACCTGGGCGCGACCCGCTCGGCGGGGTCGGCCTCGCGTCGACCCCGCCATCTCGCACTCTCGAACGAGGGAGCACTCGGTGGCTGAGCGCCGATCCCTGCCGATCACCATCTCCGGGGTCACCAAGACCTATGGCGCGCTGAAGGCGCTCGACGACGTCTCGATCGACATCGCGTCCGGGGAGTTCCTGACCCTGCTCGGGCCGTCCGGCTCCGGCAAGACGACCCTGCTGATGGTCCTCGCCGGCTTCGTGCGACCCGACCACGGCAGCGTGCGCTTCGGCGACGAGGAGATGATCACCACGCCACCGCACCGGCGCGGCGTCGGCATGGTGTTCCAGAACTACGCCCTGTTCCCGCACATGAACGTGTTCGCGAACGTGGCCTACCCGCTGCGGCTGCGCGGTGTCGCCAGGCCCGAGATGGAGGAGCGGGTCGGCAAGGCGCTCGACCTGGTGCAGCTCGGTGAGCTCGGCCATCGTGGCGTGCACCAGCTCTCCGGCGGCCAGCGCCAGCGGGTCGCGCTCGCACGCGCGATCGTCTTCGAGCCGCGGATCCTGCTGATGGACGAGCCGCTGTCCGCGCTCGACAAGAAGCTGCGCGAGCAGATGCAGATCGAGATCAAGCACCTGCACCACCAGCTCGACATGACCATCGTCTACGTCACCCACGACCAGCGCGAGGCGCTGACGATGTCGGATCGCGTGGCGGTGATCGACGCCGGCCGCTTCGCCCAGGTCGATGGCCCCCGGCGCCTCTACGAGCGTCCGCGGACGCGCTTCGTGGCGGACTTCATCGGTGAGTCGTCGTTTCTGCCGGTGCGCGTGAGCGAGGGGGCGGTGCGTCTCGGTGGCGATGTCCTGCGCCTGTCCGAGGCGCCATGGTCGCAGGCCGAGCGGCAGATCCTCGTGCTGCGTCCGGAGAAGCTCGAGATCGTCCCCGATCGTGGGGCCACCGACGCCAATTGCCTGCGCGGGACGGTCTCGGATCTCATCTTCCAGGGCGAGAGCGTGCTGGTGTACGTGCGCCTCGCCGGCGGTGAGCAGATCGCGGTGCGAAGCCCGAGTCGGCGCGAGACCCTCGCCGCGGTGCCCGAGGTCGGGCAGCCGGTGCACGTCGCGCTCGATCCCGAGGACGCGATCGTCGTGCCGGAGGATCCGTGACCGCTGCCGTCACCCCGGTCGGCACCAACGCCGAGGCGTTGGCCGCCGACTCTCGTCGCGAGCGCCGTCGCGCGTTCTTCCTCACCTCGCCCGCGGCATTGCTCATCGCGGTCGTCGTCTTCGTTCCGGTCGGCTGGTTGTTCTGGCTGTCTCTGTTCGACCCCGAGGGTGCGCTCACCGCCGAGAACTACACGCGCATGCTGGGCAGCCCGGCGTACGTCAAGACGTTCAAGACGACGTTCGAGGTGAGCTTCGTGGTCACCGCGGTGTGCGTGCTGATCGGCTATCCGCTGGCCTATCTGCTCTCCCAGCTCCCGGCCCGGGCCGCCAACGTCTGCATGGTCTTCGTGCTGCTGCCGTTCTGGACCTCGTTGCTGGTGCGCACCTACGCCTGGCTCGTCCTGCTCCAGCGCAAGGGTCTGATCAACACCTGGCTCATCGATCTCGGTGTCATCGAGCAACCGCTGCGCCTGGTTCACAACTTCACCGGAACGGTGATCGGGATGGTGCACATCCTGCTGCCGTTCCTGGTGCTACCGCTCTACGCCGCGATGCGCTCCATCGACCGCGATCTCATTCGCGCCGCCGCCAATCTGGGCTCGAGCCCGGTGGGCGCGTTCTGGCGCGTGTTCTTCCCGCTGTCCCTGCCGGGATTGTTCGCGGGAGTGGTGCTGGTCTTCGTGCTGTGTCTCGGCTTCTACGTGACGCCGGCGTTGCTCGGTGGTGGCAGGGTGCAGATGTGGGCGATGCGGATCGAGAGTAGCGTGAACCTCTACGCCAACTGGGGCGCGGCGAGTGCACTGGGGGTGGTGCTTCTGATCGTGACGCTGGTCTTGCTGTGGGCGCTCAACAAGCTCTTCGGGCTCGAGCGGGTGTTCTCCGGGCGATGAGCAAGTCGTTCGCATCCGATACCCAGATCACGCACCTCGGGCGGTTGTGGCTCTATCTGTTCGGCGCCCTGGTGATGGTGTTCCTGATGTTCCCGTCGGTGGTCGTCATCCCGATGTCGTTCTCCGACTCGACGTATCTCGAGTTCCCGCCGCGCGAGTGGTCGCTGCGCTGGTACGAGAACTACTTCGGCTCGATCGAATGGCGCGAGGCGACCTATGTCTCCTTGCAGGCAGCGGTGCTGACGATGTTGGTGGCGACGCCGGTCGGAACGGCCGCGGCCTATGGGCTTCACGTCTCCGGCCGGCGGATGGCGGCAACCATGCAGACCATGCTCCTGATGCCGCTGATGGTGCCGATCATCCTGATCGCCATCGGGGCGTTCTACCTCTACGCACGCCTGGGTCTGAACTACACCATCACCGGTGTGGTGGTCGCCCACACCGTGCTCGCGATCCCGTTCGTCCTGGTCACCGTGAGCTCGGGCCTCAAGACCTACGACATGAATCAGGAGATGGTCGCGCGCAGTCTCGGTGCCTCGCGGCTGCGCGCGTTTCTCACCGTGACCCTGCCGCAGATCCGGTTCTCGGTGGTGGCCGGAGCGCTGTTCGCGTTCATCACCTCGCTCGACGAGGTGATCGTCGCGATGTTCGTCTCCGGAGGCGAGAACGCGACCCTGACCCGCCGCATGTTCAACGCGCTTCGCGACCAGATCGACCCGACCATCGCCGCGATCTCGACCTGTCTGATCCTGGTCTCGGTGATCTCCCTGTTGCTCGTGCAGTGGCTGGGCAAGGCGCGGACGCCGGGCTGAGCGCCAGCGCGGCCGGTACTGGCGCGGTCGTTCCCCGGGTTTCGCTCGCGCTCCACCCGGGCGACTGCGGTGTCAGCGCCGATTGCTACCCTCGGCGAAGCGCACGCGCTCGATGCCCGCGGCATCGCAGAGTGCGTCGAGCAGGGCGGAGAAGTCCTTCCCACCCCAGCCGCTCGCCCGCGCGAGGCTCAGGCTCTCGCGCGCCGCGGCGGCGATCGGCATCGGGACACGGTCGCCGTTCGCGGCTTGCAGGACCAGGGACAGGTCCTTGTGGGCGAGATCGATCTGGAAGCCGGGCTCGGTATCTCCGGTGAGCACCTTGGTCGCGTAGTTGATCTTGAGCTGGCCGTTGGTGGCGGTGGTGCCGTGAATCACCTCCAACGTGCGCTCGAGATCCAACCCGAACCGCCGTGTCAGTGCGAGCGCCTCGGCGTTCATCTGACACGAGGTGATGGCGAGATAGTTGTTCACCAGCTTGGTGCGGATGCCGGTACCCACCGCCCCGCAGTGGTGGATGGTGGTACCCATCGCCTCGAGCATCGGGCGCACCAGCTCGAAGTCGGACTCCGAGGCGCCGACCATGAACAGGCATTCACCGCGATCGGCGTGGCTCGCGAGCCGGCCGATCGGGGCGTCCACCAGACGCATGTCGGCTGCCTCGAGCGCGGCCGCCACGCGGTCGGTGCTCGCCGGGTCGATGGTGCTCATGTCCACCACCACGGTTCCCTTCGCGGCGTTGGCGATGATGCCGTCGGGGCCGGTCACCACCGCCTCGACCTCGTTCTGGCTCGGCAGGACGAGGAAGACGACATCACAACGTGACGCCAGGTCGGCGACGCTCGTGGCGGATCTGGCGCCGAGCCCGACCAGGGTACGCACCGGCGCCTCGGCGATGTCCAGGACGATCAGCGGAAAGCCCTTGGTCTGAAGGTTGGAAGCCATCGGGCGCCCCATGCGCCCGAGCCCGATGAAGCCGATGGTTGCCATTCGTCTCTCCTGTCGCGCGGACACGAGCGGTGTCGCGCGGTCTGCCGGAACTGGGACCGGCGCGCATTGTGCAATACTGCGCCGTCGACGCGACACGCCCGCGCGCGGGCGAACGTAGATGCCACAGCGAGGACGGACATGACGGGACAGAGCTCGGCCCTCACCGACCCGGGCGCGGTGCGCCGGGTCTCCATCATCGGCACCGGCACCATCGGCGCGTCGTGGGCGGCGCACTTCCTGGCCTACGGGATGGACGTCCGTGCCTACGACCCGGCGCCGGATGCGGAGCGGCGGCTGCAGGCGTACATCGACGAGGCCTGGCCGGCGCTGGAGCGTCTGGGTCTGCGCCCCGGTGCCGATCGCGGTCGGCTCACCTTCTGCAGCGAGGTCGCGGCGGCGCTCGAGGATGCCGAGTTCGTGCAGGAGAACGCCCCCGAGCGGATGGACGTCAAGCGCGCGCTCTACGCGCAGTTCGATGATGCGTTGCCACCCGGCGCGGTGATGTCGACCTCGACCTCCGGCCTGCTGATGAGCGAGCTGCAGGCCGGTCGGCGTGGGCGCGAGCGGTACGTCCTCGGTCACCCGTTCAATCCTCCACACCTCATCCCTCTGGTCGAGGTGCTCGGTGGGCGCGACACCGCCCCGGAGGTGGTGGATTGGACCCTCGCGTTCTACGACGCGCACGGCAAGAAGGCCATTCGGCTGAATCGCGAGCAGCCGGGGCATCTGGCCAACCGCCTGCAGGCCGCGGTCTGGCGCGAGGCGGTGGACGCGGTGGTGACCGGTCTCGCCAGCATGGAGGACGTCGACCGCGCGATCGCCTACGGCCCGGGACTGCGTTGGGGAATCATGGGGCCGCACACGATCTTCCACCTCGCCGGCGGCAAGGGTGGGATGCCCGCGTTCATGGACCACTTCGGCCCCGGCATCGAGCGCTGGTGGGCCGACATGCGCCCCGTTTCCCTGACGCCCGAGGTCAAGCGCAAGCTCCTGGAGGCCATCGGTGAGGCGACGCACGGTCGTGGCATCGAGGCTCTGGAGCACGAGCGCGACACGTTGCTGGTGGCGGTTCTGGAGACGCTCGCACGCACGCGCGCGCAGCTCGCGGACGAGAACGGTTAGGCCCGGGCGCGCCCGAGCCTAGCGCCGGTGGCGGGCGGCGTCGGGCGGGCGGAGCGCGATGGTCGTCGTGGCAGTGTCGTCGGCGTCGATTGCGGCGTGCCCGATCATCGTCGCCGGCACCGAGCGCAGCTCCCGCCGGGCGAGGCTCTGCGTCGGCTCGACGCGGAAGAACGCGGTGTCCACGTGCGTGAGCTCGGAGTCTGCGTCCAGCGGGTCGCTGCGGGTCCACAGCTCGATCTCGAGTAGCAATGCGACTCCCGCTCCCGCCGCCTCGGCGGCGAGCCGCTCCAGCGACTCGACGTCCCGGATCGAGCGATAGCGCCCGTCGTGGAAGGCGCCGACCACCGTCTTCACGTCGAGCTGGTAGGTGATCACGTCGGCGCCGCGTAGTGCCATCGTGCGCTGAGAGCTCGAGATCTGCGCCAGGTGCGCCGGGCCCTGGCTCTGGACGTGGGTGATGACCGGGGAGTCGAATCGCGCCCGGCCGTCACTCTCGTCGGTCCACATCTCGAGCGTCATCCCGAGATGCCCCTCGTAGTCGTCGGGTAGTCGCGCCTCGTCCCCGGCCCAACCCTCGCCGAGCGTGAGTCGGACCTGCGTGGGTCGGCCGTCGCGCAACAGATCGAACCGGACCTCGGAGCCTGCCGGGTAGCTGGTGACCACGCGCAGCGCCTGCTCGGGAGTCGCCACCGGGCTGCCCTGGATGCGGTAGATGACGTCGTGCAGCTCGAGCGCGCCGGCGGCCGGGCCGCTGTACGGCTCCGAGACCAGGATGACCGCGCCCCGCGCCCCGGGGACTCCGAGCACCGCGGCCTCTCCCGCGCTCAACCCGCTCAGCAACCCTTCGATGCCGGCGTCTCCCCAACTCGGCTGTCCGCCACGCAGCTCGGCCGCGATCTGGCGCGCGAGGTCGATGGGGAGCGCGTAGCCGATGCCCGCATTGCCCCCGTCCTCGGTGGTGGCGATGGCGGTGTTGATACCGATCACCTCTGCGGAGCGATTGAACAGCGCGCCGCCGGAGTTGCCGGGATTGATGGCGGCGTCGGTCTGCAGATAGGGCAGCGCGCCGCCGAGATAGCGTTGCGTGTGGGAGACGATGCCGCGGCTGATGGAGTCCGGATTGTGGCCGAGCGGATTGCCGACGGCGAAGATCTCCTGCCCCTGGCGCACCGCGGAGGAGTTGCCGAGGCGGGCGGCGCGCATGTGGTCGCAGCGCTCGAGCTCGAGCAGGGCGAGGTCGGCGCGCGGCGAGGACCGTACCACGCGCGCGCGGATGCCCTCGCCGTCGGCGGTGCCACGGGGGAAGACCTGGACCATCGCCGCGTCCTCGACCACGTGATGGTTGGTCCACACCTCGCACGGCGTGGTCGAGACCAGGAAGCCGGAGCCGGTGGTGCTCTCCCACACCGAGTCGCCCACCGGGTCGATCCGCACGTGGGTCAGCGTGCGCACCGACACCGAGGCGTCGAGCATCTCGTTGGCGTCCATCTCGACCGACGCCGGCGGGCGCGCGAGCGCCACCGCAGCACCGACGACGGTGCCGGCGATCAGGGCGAGGGTCGTGTTCCAACGGACGCGTGGCATCTCGGAGCGCTCCACCGCGGACGGCGTGGGCCGACGGGCCTCCCTCGCTATCGGCCGCCGGCTCGGCGGACTTGACCGCGGGTGGTGAGCACGGCGTCACGGGTTTTGCTCCGGCCCGATGGGATTCGCGCATAATGTCTCGCCCGCGCGGGCGGGGCGCCGCGAAGCCGGCATCGACGATTCCGACCATCGGGTACGCGAGTCGTCGGCCCGACCCCGGTCGCGAGTGCGCGGTGGCTCGCACCACCTCGAGGTTGATTCCGGGCGCCGAGTGGCGGGGACCGGTCGGCGACGAACGATGAGGAGAGCAGCATGAGCGCAGGTGAAGGGAGCACTCGACGCGACCGGGCCTCCGGGTTGAGCCGCGCCGGGCGCAAGAAGGCGGCGCGCAAGACCGCCGCGAAGAAGAAGCCGGCGACGAAGCGCAAGGTGGTGGCGCGCAAGAAGGCGACCGCAAGTCGGGTCGCGAAGAAGGTGACCACGCGCAAGGCAACGGCGCGCAAGAAGGCGACGGCCAAGAAGAAGGCCGCCGCGAGGCCGGCGCCGCGCAAGAAGGTCGCCAAGAAGGCGGCGGCGAAGCGGGGTGCGAGGAAGGTCGCGGCGAGGAAGAAGGTCACGAGGAAGCCGGTGGCGAAGAAGGCGGCGGTGAGAAAGGCAGCCACCAAGAAGCGCGTCGCCAAGAAGTCGGCCGCCAGGAAGGCGATCGCCAGGAAGCCCATCGCGAAGAAGGCAACGGCGAAGAAGGCAACGGCGAAGAAGGCCGCCGCAAGGAAGGCCGGCGCGAGGAAGCCAGCTGCGAACGAGGCTGGTGCGAGCAAGGCGGTCGCCCGGAAGAAGGCGACGACCGCGCCCGCCAAGGCACCGGCGCGGGCCCGAGCCGCCGCCCCCGCGGCCACGCGCAAGCCAGTGCGCACCATCGTCTCCCGCGCCGCCGAGGCGCGCTGGGAGGTCGGCCTGCGACCCTACTTCGCGTACCGCGATCTCGGGATCGCCACCGCGACCCGGGGCAAGGTCCTGACGCAGGTGATCCGGACCGAGCAGCCGTGCACCGGGCCGACCGGCTATCACTCGCACGACCTCGACTTCCAGATGGTGTACCTGCTCCGTGGATGGAGCCGGAACTTCTTCGAGGACGTCGGCGAGGTGCTGTTCGAGGCCGGCGACGCCTGGTATCAGCCGCCACGAATCCGCCACGAGGTGGTCGCGTACTCCGACGATTTCGAGGCGCTCGAGATTACCAGCCCGGCGGAGTTCCCGACCACGCCCGAGTCGCGCGACGTGCAGGCGTACTTCGTCGGAGGCCCGCGGACCGTGGTCTCGCGCGGCGGCGAGGCCGGTTGGGCGACCGGCCTGCGGCCGTACTTCGAGTACCGCGATCTCGGGATCCGGGGTGCCACCGCCGATGCGGTGCTCGCCCACACCATGCGCGCGGTGAAGCCGTGCGCCGGTCCGGGCGGATACCATTCGCACACCCTCGACTTCCAGATGGTGTACCTGCTGCGCGGGGCGATTCGGATGTACTTCGAGGACCTCGGTGAGGTGCACCTCGACACTCCGGGCGACGCCTGGTACCAGCCACCGGGAATCGAGCACGAGGTGATGTGGTACTCGCCCGACTACGAGGTGCTCGAGATCACCATGCCGGCCGACTTCCCGACCGTTCCGGCGCGGCGCTGAGCGCGGGCGACCAGGGGGCAGGCTGCCGAAGTACCGAGATCCTCGGCAGCCTGTGCCCGGCACGGGGCGGGCAGGCTCGGGGAACGCCGCGCCTCCGGGACGGGTCCGCCCGATGCGGGGCCCGTGCCGGCCCGCGGCTCAGATCGGTGTGCGGCCCTTGCGCTCGGCCGGCGTCGTCGCGATGTCCTCGCCCCAGCGTCGGGTGATTCCGGCCTCGATGTCGAACAGGTCGAGCACCCGTCCGACGGTCTGATCCACGATCGCCTCCACGCTCGCGGGTCTGGCGTAGAAGGCCGGAACCGGTGGCATCACGATCGCGCCCATCTCGGTCGCGGCGAGCATGGTGCGCAGGTGACCGGCGTGCAACGGCGTCTCGCGGAGCAGGAGCACGAGGCGCCGCCGCTCCTTGAGCACCACGTCGGCGGCACGGGTGAGGAGCGAGGAGGTGACCCCGCTGGTGATCTCGGACGCGGTGCGCACCGAGCATGGCGCAATCACCATCCCCATGGTGCGGAAGGATCCCGAGGAGATTGCCGCGCCGACGTCGGCGACCGGATAGCTGTGGTCGGCCAGCGCCTTCACCTCCGCCGGTCGACGGTCCGTCTCGTAGCCGATGGTCATCTCCGCGGCGCGCGACATCACCAGATGGGTCTCGACCGGTAGATCCCGCAGCACCTCGAGGAGGCGGATGCCGTAGACCACGCCTGACGCACCGCTGATGCCGACGATCAGACGCGCCGGTCGCGGCGTCGGCGGCTCGGTCGTGGTGGCGGGCATGCCTCGAATCCTCCGGGGGTAGAGCGGACCGTCGTCGATGCGCGCTTCGCGCTAACGGCGGCCGGAAGATACCACGACCTCGACGCCGCCCCTCCAGCCCGCGGCGCCGGCGGCCGATAGCCGACTGGCGTGTGGCGCCGGCGTCGCGTCCGGGGTGGGGGTCGAGATGGTGCTGAACTTGCAGGGGTTGCTGGCCGCGGTCATCGGTGTCATGACCTGCGTCGCCGCCGTGCTCGACTGGAACTGGTTCATGGAGAACTACCGGGCGCGGTTCTTCGTCCGCGTCCTCGGGCGTCGTGGGGCGCGCGTCCTGTACTTCTGCCTCGGCGTCACCATCCTCGCGCTGGTGCCCTGGATCTGCGAGTTCCGACCGCTGCCGACCGTGCCCTGAGAGCGTGCCTCGTCGGTGCGGCGGTCGGTGCTCAGCCCGCCGCCGACAGCGCCACCCAGTTCGCCCACACTCGATCGCGCGCCTGCTCGATGCTCCACCCTCGTAGCTCGGCCAGATAGTCGACGGTGCCGACGACGCGAGCGGGCTCGCTGCGCTGACCTGGCTCGGGCGCGAGGTAGGGGGCGTCGGTCTCGGTGAGAATCCGCTCCGGTGGCAGCTCGCGGAGCATCTTGGTGAACGACTCGCTGCGTCGCGCGTTGGCCGGGATCGAGAACCACCAGCCGTCCTCGTCGGCCCACCGCAGGGCGTTGCGCACCTTGCCGCCGTAGCAGTGGAAGTCCACCCGCCGGGCGCCGAGGTGGCGCAGGATCTCGGCCGCTCGCACCTCGCGCTTGCGGGTGTGGATGATCACTGGCAGGCGGTGGCGGATGCCGATGTCGACCAGCGCCTCGAACACGCGCTCCTGCTCGCCGAAGGTCTCCTCACCGACCCAGTGACCGTCGAGCCCGCATTCACCGACCGCGGCCAGCCGTCCGGCGGCGGCCATGGTATCGATGAACTCGATCTCGGCATCGACGTCGAAGCGCTCCACCTCGAGCGTGAAGTCCGCGGGCAGCAGGTTGCAGACGGCGTCGATGGGATAGATCCCGAGGGCCGGGCGCACCAGCGGCTCGCGCTCGGCCATGGCCAGGATCTGGCGGTTCGAGCGCGGCTCGAGACCGTTGACCACGATGGCACCGAGTCCGGCCCGGCGCGCCCGCTCGATGGTCGCCTCGACCTCACCCGCGAAGCGCGCATGCGTGAGATGGGTGTGGACGTCGACGTACATCGAGCGACTGTACCTGGGCCGCGGAGGCCGGGATCAGTCCCGGAAGTTGGTGTACTGCAGCGGCATCTCGTGCGACTCGCCGCGAAGTAGCGTGATCACCTGCTGCAAGTCGTCGCGCTTCTTGCCGGTCACCCGCACCCGGTCGCCCTGGATGGCGGCCTGCACCTTCAGCTTGCTGGCCTTCACCTGCTTGACGATCTCGCGGCAGAGGTCGCTGTCGAGCCCCTGACGGATGGTCACCTTCTGGCGCGCGGTCTTGCCGACCAGCTCGGGCTCGTCGACCTTCAGGCAGGCGATGTCGACACCGCGACGCGCGAGCTTGGTCTGCAGGATGTCGAGCATCTGCTCGAGCTGGAAGTCCGACTGCGAGGTCATGTTGACGACCGCGTCGTCCCGGGCGTAGCTCGAGTCCGTGCCCTTGAAGTCGAAGCGTGTGCCGACCTCGCGGTTGGCCTGGTCGACGGCGTTTGCGACCTCGTGCATGTCGACCTCCGAGACCACGTCGAACGATGGCATGGCATTCCCCTGGCTTGACCGGCCGACCAAGATACCGGTTGCGCGTGGCCGACGGTAGCGAGCGGCCGCCCCGGCGCGCGCGTGTGCTAGAGTCCGCGGCCGTCGGTTGGCATCACGAGGGGAGCACGATGGCGGCGCAACCGGCCAGGGATGCCTGGCGGGACGATCTCCACGGCACGCTGCGGTCACTGGACATTCGGCAGGTGGTCTACGTGCCGGACGCCGGTCACGCACGGCTGATCGACCGCTGCCTGGCGGATCCGGAGCTCTCCACCGGCGCGCTGACCAACGAGTTCGAGGGTGTCGGCATGTGCGTCGGCGCCTGGCTCGGCGGCCAGCGCGCGGTGATGCTGATGCAGTCGAGTGGCGTGGGCAACGTCGTCAACGCCCTCGGGCTCGCGCAGTCCTGCGGCTGTCCCTTCTTCACCGTCGTCACCATGCGTGGCGAGTGGGGCGAGTTCAATCCGTGGCAGATTCCCCCCGGGCAGTCGGCGCCGAGGGTGCTCGAGGCGGCGGGAGTGGTGGTCCACCGGGTGACCGATCCGGCACTGGTGTGCGACACGGTGGCGGCCGCGGGCCGACTCGCCTTCCAGTCCTACATCCCGGTCGCGGTGCTCATCTCGCAGCAGGTGACCGGGGCGAAGGTGTTCAAGTGAGGACGGGGGAGACGAGCCGGTGAGCATTCAGACCAACGCGCGCCTGGCCCGACGTCCCGCGGTGCAGGGCCTGCTCCGCGATCGCGGCGACCTGTTGGTGGTGGCCGGGCTCGGCTCGGCCATTTGGGACGTGGAGTCCGCGGGCGAGAACCCGTTGAACTTCTACCTCCTCGGCGCGATGGGGAGCGTGGTTCCGACCGCGCTCGGGCTCGCGCTGGCGCAGCCCTCGCGTCGGGTGCTGGCGCTCGGCGGTGACGCCGAGGTGATGATGATGGTCGGCGCGTTGGCGACGGTCGGGCTGCGACGCCCGCCGAACCTCGCGGTGGTGGTGCTCGACAACGAGCGCTTCGGCGAGACCGGCAAGCAGGCGTCGCACACCGGCTCCGGCATCGACATCGCCGGCATCGCCGAGAGCTGCGGCCTGCCCACCGTGCGTCGAGTGCTCGACCAGGCCGGGCTCGACGAGCTGCGCGGTCTGATCCATCGCGGTCCGGGGCCGGTCTTCGCGAGCGTGAAGATCGCCGCCGAGATGCCTCCGGTGGTGATGCCCATCCGCAACGGGGCAATCGGAATGGCGCGCTTCCGCGAGGCGTTGCTCGGGCACGAAGCGCTGAAGGTCTAGGGCAGCAACCGGGCGCCGGGCAGGCTCCCCGGCGCTCGCGGCGGGTCGGCGGTCCCGATCGTCGCCGGGGGGCGCGTCACTTCACGATGACGTAGACCTTGCGCAGGGTCTCGGTGACGTCCCATCGTCCGGACCAGCCCTTGGGGAGCGTCAGCACGCTCCCGGCGCCGATCACGCGCGTACTGCCGTCGGCGTCGGTGATGGTCGCCCGCCCGGACAGGATCGTCGCCACCTCGGTATCCGCGCGGTCGACGATCGGCCAGCCGCCCGGTGTGCACTCCCAGACCCCGACCTTGGTCTCGCCGTCGTCGTGCAGGCTGCGCGCCGAGACCTGTGGGTCGCCACGGTCCGCGCCGGCGCGTCGGCCGGCCGGGGTGAGCGCCATGTCGGTGGCGCCGACGACGGATGGGATTGCGATCGTGCTCATTGACGTCGTCTGCCTCACTGCGTGGTTGCGATGGCCGCGCAAGGTACCGCGCGGTCCGTCCGAGCACCAGCTTCGAGCCGGCGCGATGGCTCGGCGGCCGGCGCCACGTCGCTCACCCCCGGAACGCGAAGTACACCGCGCCGAGCAGACACAGCCCGGCCCAGAGGTAGTCGAGCTTGACCGGCTGACCCATGTAGAGCACCGCGAACGGCACGAACACCGTGAGCGTGATGACCTCCTGGATCACCTTGAGCTGCGGCAGGGTGAGCGCGGTGTAGCCGATGCGGTTGGCCGGCACCTGGAGCAGGTACTCGAACAGTGCTATGCCCCAGCTCACGAGCGCCGCGACGTACCACGGCTTCGCGCTCAGGTCGCGCAGATGCGCGTACCAGGCGAAGGTCATGAACACGTTGGAGCAGACCAGCAGTGCGATCGCGGTGACGACGGGTGACATCGAGAACGAACCCAAGGCACCACCGCGCGGTGGCGGCACGATGATCGGGGCGCCTGCGGGTCACGTCCAGTGGGGCGGCGGAGCCAGTCCCCGCCCACCCGAGCTGGGGAAGCTCGGCGCGACTCCATCGTGGAGTTGCGCAGA
>JACKNM010000031.1 GCA_024234875.1 Ectothiorhodospiraceae bacterium
CACCAGGCCCAGGAGCTGCTCGCGCACCGCGTCCGGGATGGTGCTCGACACCACCAGCCTGGCCGTGGGCCGGCGCGCCTTGAGGCGGTCGAACGCGCGCATCAGCGTCGCGCCGCCCTTGCGGCCGTCGTCCAGCGCGGCGGCGCAGAGGATCACCGGGTGGCGCGGTCGCGCGCCGCTGGCGAGGCGAAACACCTCCGTGTCGACCGGCACCGGCAGCACGATTCCGCCGCGTCCGCACAGCCGCTCGAGGTTGGTCTGGATGAAGCGGCTGAGCGCCACGACCTCGGAGCAGCCGCGCACCGCACGGCGAAACAACGCCCCGCCGCCGCTCAGGCCCTGGTAGTAGCGCACCGGTGGCGGCAGGGCGTTGACGAAGTACGCGCACGGCACCCCGGTCAGGCGGCGCAGCGTCGCCGCGGCGAAGGCGTCGAGGTTCGAGCACGCCTGGATGACGTCGTAGCGTGGCCGCGCGAACTCCGCCAGGCTGGTGAGCAGAAACGCCCGCGAGGCGTCGATGCCGGCCTTGCCGAGCAGCGGGTGCCACAGGCGCCGCCGCCGATCCTCGACGTAGCCGTCGATGGGGATCAGCTCGCGCGCGCCGGCGGTGTTGGTGATCACCCGCACCTCGTGGCCGCGGGCGGCGAGATAGCGGCCGAGCTCGTGCACGAACCGCTCGGTGCCGCGGCGCACGCGACTGAAGGTGGACGGATGGCTGATGGCGACCTTCAATGCCGGTCTCCGGTCGCGCGCGGCGGGCTCGCGATTATGGGAGGTCGCCGGCGCGATGGCCACCGTGGGGGCGTCGTCGTCGGAGCGCGGGGGATGCGGTCGTGCTGAGGGCGGCGGTGGTCGGCGCCGGGGCGATGGCGCGCGAGCACGCTCGGGGGCTCGCCGAGGTGCCGCAGGCGACGCTGGCGGCGGTGTGCGATCGGTCGCGAGTGCGCGCCGAGGCCTTCGCCGACGAGTTCGCGGTGCCCGCCTGGCACACCGACGTCGCCGAGATGCTCGATGCCGTGCGCCCCGACGTGGTGCACGTGGTGACCCCGGCGCCGACCCATCGCGCGATCGCGGCGATGGCGTTGGAGGCCGGCGCGCACGTCCTGGTGGAGAAGCCGATCTGCCCCGACCTCGACCAGCTCCGGGCCCTGCGTGCGCTCGCCGACCGCACCGGAAAGGCCCTGCTCGAGGACCACAACTACCTGTTCAATGCGCAGACCCGCCGCCTCGTCGCCCTGCGCGACTCGGGAGCGCTCGGTGAGGTGCGCCGCGTCGAGGTGGTGTTCGCGGTCGACCTGCTCGGTGCCGGCAGTCCGTTCGTGGACCGCGGGGCACCGCATCCGGCACTCGCGTTGCCGGGAGGAATCGCCTCGGAGTTCGTGACCCACATGGCCTACCTGGCGCTCGCCTTCCTCGGACCGCACGACGCGGTGCAGGCGGCGTGGGACCGGGCCCCGGGGGGCCAGCCCGGCGCGGTGCTGAGCGCCCTGGTGCAGGGACGGCACGGGCACGCGGTGCTCGGCTTCGACGCGGCTTGCGCGCCACCGCAGTTCACGGTGCGGGTCCTCGGTACGCGGATGCGGGCGGAGTTGGACCTGCTCGAGCCGTACGTCGCCACCGCCGTCGCCGCCGAGCCGGGGGCGCGCTACCCGCTGGTGGCGATGCGCAACGCCCTCGGTCAGTCGACCCAGCACGCGGCGGCGGCGGTGCGCGGGCTCTGGGGTCGGCTCGGCGGGCGGCGTGGTCCCTATCACGGACTCACCGAGCTGATGCGCGAGAGCTACGCGGCGCTCGACGCCGGGCGCGATCCCCCGCTCACCGCGCGCTGGATCGACGACGTCAACCGTCTGGTCGCCGACCTGCTGGCGACGTGGCCGTCGTCGTGAGAGCGCTGGTCACCGGCGCGAGCGGCTTCCTCGGCCGCCATGTGGTCGCCGCGCTGCGGGCGCGCGGCCACGCCGTGCGCGCGATGGTTCGTCCGGGGACGTCGGTGGAGGGGCTCGGCTGGGACGAGGGCGTCGAGGTGCTACGCGTGGATCTGCGTGTCGAGCCGGCGCTCGCCGCGTGCTTCGACGACGTGGACGTGCTCGTCCACCTCGCGGCGCAGGTGCTCGGCAGTGACGACGCGCAGTTCGTCTCCACCGCGGTCGCCACCGAGCGGCTGCTCGAGGCGATGGCGAGCACCGGCACCCGCAAGGTCGTGCTCGCGGGCAGCTTCGCGGTCTACGACTGGGTGCGCGCCGACGGCGTGCTCGACGAGGACACCCCGCTCGAGTCTTCCGCCGTCTACGAGCGCGGCGGCTACGCCGTCGCCAAGCTCTGGCAGGAGCGCGTCGCCGAGCGACTCGCGCGCGCCAACGACTGGGCGCTGGTGGTGCTCCGTCCGGGCTTCATCTGGGGCGAGGGCCACACCTTCATTCCGGGCATGGGCTGGCGGCTCGGGCCGGTCCAGGTGGTGCTCGGGCTCGACCGGGTGCTTCCGCTCACGCACGTCGAGAACTGCGCGGACGCGTTCGTCCTCGCGGCCGAGCGCGATGTCGGCAACGCCGTGCTGAACGTGGTCGACACCCAGCTCCCCACCGCCTGGGACTTCACCGGCGAGTGGCTGCGTCGTGGCGGCATCCGGCGTGCCCGCGTGACGCTGCCGTTCGCGGTGATGCACGCGCTGGCGCGGGTGGCCGAATGGGTGAGCCGGCGTCTGTTCGGGCCACGTGGCAAGCTGCCGACGATGCTGATGCCGCGGCGGCTCGCGATGTTCAAGCCGCTGTGGTTCAGCAACACGCGTCTGCGTCGCGCGCTCGGCTGGGAGCCTCGCCTCGGTCTCGAGGCAGCGCTCGATCGGAGCTTCGCCGGCGCCGCCCGTCCGTCGACGGACGACGGGCGCCGAGGCGGGTAGTCGCGCCTCAGCGCCCGACGCCGCGTAGTCGCCGGTCGAACAGATGCCAGAGCTGGCGATCGCGGTGCACGCGGTGGTGTTGCACGAAGCGGCGGCGCCGCAGCGTGTCGCCCAGCATGCGCAGATTCCACCCGAGTCCGCGCAGGTAGAGACCGAACTCGCCGCGGCCGAGTGACAGCAGCGCCGCCAGCCCGAGGTACAGCGGAACGTAGCGCGCGAGACTGGCGAGCTCGTAATTCACCAGCGCCGAGCGCAGCCGATTGCGCCATGCGAGGTAGACCGGACGCTTGCCCATCGTGCCGACGTTCATCGTGGCATGGGCTCGATGGCTGGCAATCGCGCCCGGGTTGAACATCACGCGGTAACCGAAGAGGTTCGCGCGCCAGCCGAGATCGGTGTCCTCGTGATAGGCGAACATCTCCGCATCGAAGTCCCCCGCGTGCACCAGCAGCTGGCGGCGGACGATGATCGCCGCCGATGCACACCACAGCGCCGGGGCGGGGTGGTCGTGGTGCTCGGCCGGCTCGTCACGTCCGAGATCCCACGCGATGCCGAGCCGGTTCAGCGTGCCGTGCGCCATGTTCAGGGTGTGCGGGCGATCGGCGTACACGACCTTCCCGCAGGCGATGCCGATGTGCTGGTCGGTCGCCATCAACGCGAGCTGCCGACGGGTCCAGTCGGGCGCGAGGCAGACATCGCTGTCGACGAAGACCACGAAGTCGGTGTCGCTCGCTCGCGCGCCGATGTTGCGGCTGTCGGCGGGGCCGGAGTCGGTGTCCTTGACCACCACCTCGACCCAAGGATGGCGCTCGCGTACCAGCTCGACCGTGCCGTCGCTCGACCGGCCGTCGACGACGGTGCAGCGTGCGTGCGCGATGTCCTGCGAGGCGATCGCGGCGAGGGTATCCCCGATGATGTCGCGGTTGTTGCGGCAACAGACCACGAAGTGCACCGATGCGGTGCGCGGGTGTCGGTCGGTCGGTGTCGCCGGTGCGCGGTCGCTCATCGGCCGTGCCGAAGCGGGTCGGCGGTGACGAGGGTCGTGTCGCGCGCTGCGATCACTCGGTCCACGGTGGAGGTCCACGGGTAGGTCCGTGGAAGATACCAGAGCCGGGGTCGTCGCCTCGCCGCCGGTCATCGGTGGATGCGCGGAGTTGCCGACTCCATCGCAGGCCCGACCCCGTTTCCTTGCGTGGGTAGCCTCGCCGTGGAACGATACCGCGCGCCGAGCAGCCAGCGTCGAGGGCACGCCGGGGCACGGGAGACATCGGCTCTGGAGGTGGGATGCCCATCAGACGCGTCGTCATCGGACCGCTCGACCTGCTGGTCGTGGTGCGCCCGGGCTCGTTCCTCGACCGAGCCTGGAAGGGCCTCATGGGGCTGCTCGGGCGACGCCCGCCCGCCGCCGCCGAGGGCGTCGTCGCGCCACCCACGTCGACCGGCGACGCCGAGGCCGACGCGCTCGCGCGCCGCGTGGCCGAGGTGCAGTGGTACCACACCATCGACCTCGGCCACGGCGTGGTCACCCCGGGCGCGTTCGACCATCGGCCGCATCTGCACCAGTACGAGCTGCCGGAGCGGGTCGACGGGCTTCGCGTTCTCGACGTCGCGACCTTCGACGGCTTCTGGGCGTTCGAGTTCGAGCGTCGGGGCGCCGCCGAGGTGGTGGGCATCGACGTCGCGCGGCGCGGGGATCTCGACCTGCTGCCCGCGGTGCGGGCGCGGCTCAGCCAGGAGGAGCTCGACGCGCCGGTCGGGCGCGGATTCGAGGTGGCGAAGGAGGCGCTCGGGTCGAGCGTCCGGCGCGAGCGGCTGAGTGTCTACGACCTGTCGCCCGAGCGTGTCGGTACGTTCGACATCGTCTACATGGGCAGTCTGCTCCTGCATCTGACCTGTCCGATCAAGGCGCTGCAGAACGTCGCCAGCGTCACCAAGGGCTACGCGTTGATCGCGGAATGCTTCCACCCCGTGGTGCCGGACAAGCTCGCTCACTACCAGGGCGGTCGCCAGGAGAGCGTGTGGTGGTTCTTCGGACTCGAATGCCTCGAGGAGATGATCCGCGACGCCGGCTTCTCGCGCGTCGAGCGGCATCGGGTGTTCGGGGTTCCGGAGCGGGGCGACCACCACCTGCGCTGGCACGCCGTGTTCAAGGCCTACAAGTGAGCGCCGCGGCGTGACCGACGTCGCGACGGAGCCGGGCTCGTCACCGCCGCCGCCGAGTCCCTTCGCCGCCCCGCGTCACGTCGACGATCCGACCGAGTGCGACTTCTACCACACCATGGAGCTGCCCGAGCTCGGGCTGGTCGAGGGCAAGTGGGACCTTCGCGGCTGCGTCGACCGTTACCTCGGCGGTGAGTCGGTCGCCGGGGTCCGCGTGCTCGAGGTCGGCACCGCGAGCGGCTTCCTCTGCTTCGAGATGGAGCGGCGCGGGGCCGAGGTGGTGGCCTTCGACCTGTCCGACGCGCATCCGGCCGACATCGTCCCGCGTCCCGATCTCGGACTGTCGCCACAACGGATTCACGCGCTGAGCGCCCCTGGCATCCGTCGCTCGAACAATGCGTTCTGGCTCGCCCACCGTCTTCTCGGCTCGCGCGCGCGTGTGGTCCATGGCTCCGTCTACGCCATCCCGCGCGGCATCGGCGCGATCGACACGGTGACCGTGGGCTGCGTGCTCGAGCACCTGCGCGATCCGTTCGGCGCGCTCGCCCAGGCGGCGGAGATCGCGAGCTCGCGGCTCATCGTCACCTGCGTGATCTCGCGCCGCCACTTGCCGATGCTGCTTCTCGGAGCGCTCGGCATCGCCGGCCAGGGCTTCCTGCCACGGGCGGCGCATCGCGAGGCGTACATCAGCTGGTGGAGCCTGACCCCGCGGCTCGTACGCGAGGCGTTGGCGGTGCTCGGCTTCGGCGACGGCCGCGTGACCTACCTGCGCGCGCGCCATCGCGGGCGCTCGACCTGGCTGTTCTGCGTGGCCGCGCGACGCACCACCGGCGCGCCGCGGCCTGCGTGAGGCCTCGCCGAACCCCTCGGTCGGTCGACTCCGTCACGTCCGAGGCAGTCGTGCGAGGTGTACAATCCGCGCCCTGCCATCGCGCGGCAAGGCGCCTTCTGGCGTGCGCCGCGCGCCGCTCATTCGACCGGTACCCATGACTGATTCCATCGCCATCAGCGTCGACGGCATCTCGAAGCGCTACGAGCAGCCGAGCATCCGCGGCTGGCTCGGGCTCGGCGGGCAGCGCCCCGGGCACTGGGCGCTGCGCGACGTCACCTTCGACGTCCACGCCGGCGAGACCATCGGCCTGCTCGGTCCCAACGGCGCCGGCAAGACGACCACGCTGAAGACCATCGCCACCCTCATCTACCCGACCACCGGGCGTGTCACCGCCTACGGGCGCGACATCTTCGAGGATTCCTACGCGACGCGCGGGATGATGGGGCTCGTGACCTGTGACGAGCGCAGCTTCTACTGGCGACTGACCGGGATGCAGAATCTCGAGTTCTTCGCCGCGCTCTACGGCCTCGATCCACCGACGGCGCGCGTGCGAATCGGCTCGCTGCTCGAGGCCCTCGACCTCACCGCGGCGGCGCGACGCCCCTTCCACGGTTACTCCTCGGGCATGAAGCAGAAACTCGCGATCGCGCGCGGTCTGCTGAGCGAGCCGAGGATCCTGCTGTACGACGAGCCGACCCGCAGCCTCGATCCGGTGAGCGCGCAGAACATTCGGCAGTGGGTGATGGAGATGCGCCGGCGCCATCCGGATCAGACCCACGTCATCGCCACCAACCAGCTCGACGAGGCCGAGATGCTCTGCGACCGCATCGTGGTCCTCGCCCACGGCCGGCTGGTGGCGCAGGGGACGATCCGCGCCATCCGCGAGCAGTGGTCGCGCAACAGCTTCGAGCGCCACGAGATCACCTATCGCGGGCCGGATCTCACCACCGATCCGCGGCTGGAGGGGCGCTCGGGGCTGCTTTCGCTGGAGGCGGTGGACACACACGGTGAGTGGCGCACCATTGCCGCCCGGACCCGCCCCGACGGCGAGGTGCTGACCGAGCTGCTCGGCGGCATCATCGCCGCCGGGGGCACGGTGCGCAGCGTGAGCTCGGAGGTGGCGACGCTCGAGGAGGTCTTCCACCAGGTGGTGCGCACCGGTGACGCGACGGGGCGCGACGGCGACGTGGTCGCGAGCGGTGGCGAGGCGGCATCGGCATGAGATTGCTGTGGATGTTCTTCAAGCGCGACGCGCTGATCGCGATGAGCTACCGCACGTCCTTCGCGGTGCAGATCGTCGGCAATTTCCTGGTGCTCGGGGTGTGCTACTACATCGGCCTGCTGGTCGGCGAGCGCAACATCCCCGCGCTCGACAACTACGGTGGTAGTTACCTCGCGTTCCTCATCATCGGCGTGGCGCTCACCGACTGCGTCGGGGTGAGCCTCAAGACCTTCGCCGAGCAGATTCGCGAGGGGCAGCTCACCGGCTCGCTCGAGGCGACCTTGATGTCGGCGGTGCCGCTGACGCTCATGCTCTCGTACTCGTCGCTGTGGGGCTACTTCATGAGCGGGATCCGCTTCCTGCTCTACGTGTTCCTCGGCACCCTGTTCTTCCAGATGGACATGCGCGCCAATGTGGGCGTCGGGTTGCTCATCTTCCTGCTGACGGTGCTGAGCTTCGCCGGGTTGGGCATGCTGTGGGCGGCGGTGGTGATGATCATCAAGCGCGGCGAGGCGGTGTCGACGCTCGGCGGCTACGCCATCATCCTGCTGAGCGGCGTGTTCTTCCCGGTGGAGATGTTGCCGCAGTGGATGCAGTACCTCACCACGCTGGTGCCTCTGACCCATGCGCTCGACGCGATGCGACTCGCGTTGCTCCAGGGCTACGGCATCGCCGACCTCGTCGGTCCGCTCACCGCGCTCGTCGCGTTCGCGGTCGGTCTGGTCGCCGGCGGGGCCGCCGCGTTCAATCTCGCGGTCGATTTCGTCAAACGGACCGGGTCGCTGACACAGTACTGATAGAGCATGACCGCGGCGCCCCCCTCGCTCGCCACGACGGCGCGGCCGACCACCCGCGCCATCGCGACGATCGTGCTCGGGCTGTTGGCGGGGATCGCGATCGTGGTCGCGCTGCCGATCGTCGCCGGGATGTCGAAGAAGCTCCTGGTGCTCGGCGTCCTCGGGTCGATGTTCCTGGTCGCCGGGATCGCCGTCGGGCAGCCACGCCTCGCGCTCCTCTTCGCATGGGTCGGGTCGCTCACCTACGACCGCGCCTTCTACAAGCTGGCGCCGATTCTCGGCGACCATGGTGCCCACTCCGGCTACATCATCCTCTCCGACGCCTTCCTGGCGCTGCTGTTCGCGCTGTGGGCATGGGAGGTCACGGTCCTGCGCCGACCGTTGCGTCGGCTGAACCCGACGTTGCTGCTGTGGTTCGCTCCGTTCCCGCTGGTCGCGCTGGTCGGCGCGGTCGCCGCCGAGCGTCCGGAGTGGGCGCTCGTCGAGCTGCTGCGGTGGGGCAAGATCGCGGCCATCCTCGTCTACTTCGCGTTCAACATGGGACGCGCGGAATGGCTCGCCTGCGCCGCCGGTCTCGGCGCGGCTGCCTGCCTGCAGGCCGGGCTCGCGGTGCTCGAGGTGGTCGCCGGGCGCAGTGGCGTGCTGTGGCTGATCGGTCTCGGCACCGAGGTCGCCGACATCCCCAAGGGCTTCGAGCACGAGGCGTTCTACGGCACGCGTCGTGGCATCGGCACGATGAACCACCCGCCACATCTGGCGGACTACTTCATCACCGTGATCCCGATGTTCGTGGCGGTGATGCTCGGTGCGCGCGCCTGGCTCGCGCGGTTGCCCTCGGCCCTGGTGGTGGTTGCCGGGCTGGCCGGGCTGGGCGCGACGCTGTCGCGCTGGCCATGGATGTTGATGGTGCTCGCCCTGGTCGCGGTGGCGGCGGTGCTGATGTGGCTGCGGCTCACCGATGCGCGACGCGTCCTCGGGCTCGCGGCGATGGGGCTGTTCGCCCTGATGCTCGCGCTGGCGCCCCTTCAGCAACGCATCATCGACCGCTTCACCGGAGACTTCCGCGAGTCCGTCGACTACCGACTCGAGGACACCCGGGTCGCGCTCGCCATCTTCGCCGAGGCACCACTACTCGGCACCGGGATCAACAATTACCGCACGCGCCTGGTGGTGCACGACCCGCGCGCGAAGTGGGCGCTGAAGAACGAGCGCCTCGCCATCGACGTGGTGCAGGTGCGACTCATCGTCGCGCCGCTGAACCTGTATCTCTTCGTGCTCGCGGAGACGGGAATCATCGGTTTCCTGGCCTATCTTCTGTTCCCCCTCGGCATCGCGCTCCATGGCATGCGCGCGATCGCGCGCACGCGCGGCGGCTGGCAGGCGGCTCAGGTCGGACTGCTGGTAGGGATGGGCGCGCTGCTCGCGGCGCAAGTGGTGGATCATGCGCTGTGGGCCGATCCGCTCCTGAACACGATGGCACTGGTCGGCGCCATGCTGGCGGCAGCCCCGCGGGCCAGCCGCGAAGGGGCCGCCTATAATGCCCGGGTCCAGGGAGACACTCTCGGGAGAACGCCATGACGACACGCACGCGCGCTCGTATCTGGCGCTCGCACCTCGGCAGCATGCTCGTCGCACTGCTCGCCGCGGTGGTGATTGCCGGTCTGAGCACCGGTTTCGAGCTCTTCCCCGCGGCCCGCGCGGCGGGGAACATGCTCGTCAATCCGGGCTTCGAGGAGGCGAACGGGCCGCTTCCCACCGGGTGGACGGTCAACGAGAAGGGCAAGGGCAAGGGCACCGTCAGGGTGGTCGAGGGAACCGCGGTGGAAGGGCGCCGCGTCCTCTGGCTCGAGCCCAACGCGAGCAACATCACCAGGCGCGGCGAGGTCGATCCACTCGGTGTCGGTCAGGGATTCAAGGCCGATGCCTATCGCGGCCAGACGCTGCATGTCGCCGGGATTCTGGCTGCCAGCGGCGGCGCGCGTGCGGTGCTCGGCCTGTATGCCCATCGCAGCGACGGCAAGGTGCTGTCGGCGCGCATCGAGCACGAGGACCGCGAGCCGGTCCGTCTGCAGGACTCGCTCACGCTCCCGAACGACGGCAAGACCCTGTTCATCGTGTTGCTCGCCTTCGTCGAGGGACGCACGGGCACCGCGGGCTTCGACGATCTGTACCTCGGGACCGAGGCGCCGCAGCGCGCCGCCGCCCCCGCACCACCGACGCGTGCGGCACGTGGTGCGCCGGCGGCAGCGACCGCGCGCGGAGCCTCGGCCACCATCAACGTCGATGCGTCGGCGGTCGGGCGTGTGATTCCACGCACCCTCTACGGCGCCAACCTGGAGTGGATCTGGAACGCCAACGGTCTCTGGGATCCGGAGCGCGGCGCGATCGACCCTCGCGGTCTCTCCCTGACCCGCGATCTCGGCGTCTCGCAGCTGCGCTTCCCGGGTGGCATCTTCGCCGACTTCTATCACTGGCGTGACGGCATCGGGGCGCGGTCGAAGCGCGCCTCGCGCGCTCACTTCCCGGAAGGGCCGAGCTCGCGCCACGTCTTCGGCTCCGACGAGCTGGCGGACCTCGCCGAGCGGATCGGCGCCTCCGTCATGATCACGGCGAACATCGCCACCGGAACGCCGGAGGAGGCGGCCGACTGGGCGCGATACCTGCTGGCGAAACCCGGTCGGCCCGCGCTCGATTGGGAGCTCGGCAACGAGAACTACGTGCGCAGCGACCTCCCGCGCTACCGCGAGGCGGGGATGCCGCCGGACGAGTACGTGAGGCGGGTGCGTCGTTTCGCCGCGGCGCTGCGGGCGGTGTCGCCGGATCTGCGCATCGGTGCGATCGCCGAGGAGAACTTCTCCTCGGTGGCGAGTCCGACGTACCCGACCTGGACCCGAGACGTGTTGCGCGGCGTCGGGGCCGACATCGACTTCATCTCGGTCCACAACGCCTACGCGCCGACGCTCGCCACCGGCGGTGGCGATCTGCGCTCGGTGTACCGCGCGATGCTCGCCGCGCCGGTGTTGGTCGCGCGAAACCTCGCCGAGGTCGACGCCAAGATCGCACGCGACGCCGGGGCGCAGGGCCAGGGCATCCGGATCGCGGTCACCGAGTGGGGCCCGAACTTCTCGATCGCGCTCGACAGCCCTTACCTGGACCACGTGAAGACCTTGGGCTCGGCGCTCTACGTGGCCAGCGTGATGAAGGCGTTCATCGAGTCGCCGCGCACCGACTATGCGCACTTCTTCAAGCTCTCCGACCCGCTGTGGATGGGCTGGATCGGCAAGCGCGGCGACGAGCTCGTCGCCACCGCGCCCTACCTCGCGCTGCAGCTCTACGCGCGGTACTTCGGCGATCGCCTGGTGCACAGCGAGGTGCAGTCGGCGACCTTCGACAGCGCGACCACCGGCTGGGTGCAGGCCGTGCGTGGGGTGCCCTATCTCGAGGCGGTGGCGAGCACCAGCGGGGGCGGCGATCGCCTGCACCTGCTGGTGATCAACAAGCACTTCGACGACGCGATCGACGCCGAGGTGTCCGTCCGCGGTTTCCGTCCCGCGCGCACGATCGAGGTGCACCAGCTCACGGGCACCGGCATCGACGCCCATACCGGCTCGACACTGCCGAAGGCGCCGGGGGTCAAGTGGGCGGAGCAGCGCTCGGATTCGGTCAACCCTCGATTCGCTCGGGGTGGTCCCGGCGAGGTGCGGACCACCCATTCGCAGGCGACGGTCGGTGCGGAGTCGTTCGTGTTCAGCTTCCCAGCACACTCGGTGACGGTGCTCGAGATGGTCCGTGCACGCTGAGGGGGTCGGCGCCGTGTCGTGGGAGGGCCGGCGTTGATCGGTCTCGGGCGGTTGGTCCGCGCGCGCCGTCGCAATCCGCTGGTACGGCTCGGCGCACGACTGTGTCAACGCTATCTCGACTTCTACGAGAACGCCCACAACCTCACCGACTTCGCGCGCAACGGCGAGGCGTTCGTCCTCGCCGCGCTCCAGGGCGAGCCGGTCGAGCACGTGCTAGACGTCGGCGCGAACGTGGGCGATTGGGCCAGGCTCGCGGCCACGGCGCTACCGGATGCCGTGGTTCATTGCTTCGAGGTCTTTCCCGAGACCGCCGCCCGGTTGGCGACAAGGGTTGCCGATCTCGAGCGCGTGCAGGTCAACGCGTTCGGGCTCGGGCGCTGCGAGGGCGAGGTCCGGTTGAAGGTGTTCGACGAGTACGACGTCCTCACCACGACCGTGGACATCCCTCATCCTTACGCGCTGCGCCACGCCAGCGGGCACCTCTCGACCGGTGACGCCTACCTCGCCGGCCGTGGTCTCGACCGCGTCGGCCTCGTCAAGATCGACGTCGAGGGCGCGGAGTACGAGGTCCTCGAAGGGCTGTCCACCGCGCTCGACGGCGGCGCAGTCGAGGTGATCCAGTTCGAGTACGGGACCGGGAGCATCGTGACCAAGCACCTCCTCTACGACTACTACCAGCTCCTGTCGCGGCGGGGATACGCGGTCGGCAAGCTCTATCCGAACTACGTCGAGTTCCGCGACTACGTGTTCGAGCACGAGGACTTCCGGGCCGGGAACTTCGTCGCCGTGCACCGCTCGCGCGCGGATCTCGTGGATCGACTGGGCAGGGGGCTGACGGGACGATGACGGCGGGTGGACGCGAGGAGGGCGGTGCGGAGCAGGCGGCGAGGACGCCGAGGCCACGCGTCTCGGTGATCGTCCCGACCCGCAACCGGCGCGAGATGACGACCGAGCTGGTGCTCGCGCTGTGGGAGCAGACGCTGCCTCACGACCAGTACGAGATCATCGTCCTCGACAACCGCTCGACCGACGGCACGGCGGAGCGGATGCGCGAGCTCGCCGCGCGTAGCCCGTGCGCCATGACCTTCCACGTCATGCCCGAGAATCGCGGGCCGGCGCGCTCGCGCAACACCGGCGCGCAGATGGCGCGCGCCGACATCCTCGCCTTCACCGACAGCGACTGCATGCCGGTCGCGAACTGGCTCGAGCTCGGTCTCCCGGCCTTCGACGCCCCCGATGTCGCGATCGCCTCCGGCTCCATCCTGTATCGCCCGGGAAGCACGATCACGTTCTTCACCCGAGCCACCGGTGAGGTGCGCGGCCAGGCGCATCCGACATTCTCGTGGACCAACACGTTCTACCGTCGGTCGGTCTTCCTGGAGATGGGCGGCAGTGACGAGAGTCTCTGCTACTCGCAGTTCGGCAACGCCGCGGTCGATTGCGGCGACACCGATCTCGCGTGGCGAATCCTAGAGGCGGGGCACCGCAGCGCGTTCGTCTCCGACGCCACCGTGTACACCCAGCTCGAGAACCTGCCGCCACAGAAGTGGCTGCTCGAGCTGTCACGGATGTTCGTGGTGCCGGCGCTGATTCGTCGCCACCCGCAGCTTCGCGCGAAGATCCTCCACCATCGTGTGTTCCTCTACCCTTGGAGCGAGCCGTTCCTCCTCGCGGTGCTCGGGGCGGTGCTGGCGCTGGCCTGGCACCCGGTGGGGCTGGCGCTCGCGTTGCCCTGGCTGCACTGGACGGTGACCGCCGGCGGGGGCAAGGTCTCCATCGCGCGGCTGCCGCGTATCGCGGCACGAATCGTCCTGCTCACCACCCGCCAGGCGATCACCGTGGCCATCATGCTCTACGGCAGCCTCCGATTCCGCGCGTTGGTGCTCTGAGAGTTACCGCGCTGGCGCTGGCGCCGGTGCGTGGCGACGTGGCTCAAGGGCGCGAGCACCCCGCCGCTATCCATCTCCTGAGCCGGCCCCCCTCTCCGGCGTCCACCCGCGTGCCGTGTCGATTGCACAGACCATGAGCAAGGGCCCCGACGCGAACGCCCGTTCGCGCGAGAGCGTGACCTCGAGCGGGACCATCGGGGCCGCGATCGAGCGCATCGGAACGAAGTTCCTGGCCAACCTGCGCGACGATCTCGCGGGCGAGAGCGTGGTCTGGCCGTCGATTCCATCGGTGGTGGTGCGCGTGCGTGACACCATCCGTGATCCGAACTCCTCGGTCGACGACATCTGCGCCGCAATCTCGAGCGACCCGGCGGTCGCCTCGCGCGTGGTGGCGATGGCCAACAGCGTGCTCTACATCGGCATGCGCCCGTGCGACACCCTGCGCGACGCGATCGTCCGGCTCGGCGGCGACGTCCTCAACCACGTGGTGATGGTGCTGGTCGTGGCACGGGTGTTCAGCGTCGGCCAACGTCGTCGCATTCAGCGCCACCTCGTCGGGCTGTGGCGACACAGCAATCAGGTGGCGGCGCTGAGCGAGCGCATCGCGGCCGACCACGCGAAGCTGCGACGCGACGTCGCCCTGCTCGCGGGGCTCGTCCACGACGTGGGCAAGATCCCGCTTCTGGTGCAGGCCGAGCGGCTACCGAGCGTGATGGGCAATGCCGCGCTCCTCGACGCGCTGCTGACGCGGTTCCACGGGCAGGCAGGGCACCTGGTGCTCGACTCCTGGCGCTTCCCGTCCGAGATCACGCTGGCGAGTGTCGGGCACGAGTCGTGGCAACAGGTGCGGCAGGGGCCGGTCGACTACGTCGACGTGGTGACCGTGGCCAATCTGTTGTCGCACTGCGACCACGACGATCCGTACGCGCTGGTGCCGATCGCGAAGATCCCGGCAGCGCGTCGCCTCGACCTCGGACCCGAGCGCCTGGCGACGGTGGTGGAGGAGGCGGCGGAGCGCGCCGCCGAGCTGCTCGCGGTGGCCACGGGCAAGGCCTGATCGCGTCGCCTGCGCACGCTCTCAGGTCGCGAAGATCGCCACCACCGAGCCGGCCGCGAACAGCGCGAACAGTGCCGCCGCCCCACGGTGCATGAGGCGCGCCGGGATTCGTCGCAGCCAGGTCGCGCCGACCACGATCCCGATCAGCGAGACCGCCCAGAGCGCGAGCGTTCCGCCGACGAAGACCGACCACGGGCTGCCGGTGCCGGCGCCGAGCGTCACCATCGTGAGCTGCGTCTTGTCGCCGAGCTCGGCGACGAGAATGAGCGAGAAGCTGGTCATCACGATGCCCGCAGCGCGGCCGGCTCCCGCCTCGACGTCGACCGACTCGTCCTCGTCGGCATCGCGCCACGACCGCCAGGCGAAGAACGCAAACAGGACGGCACCGACCGCCAGCACCGCGTCGCGGGGCACCAGGCCGGCGAGGGCGTCGCCCACCAACACCGCCACCACGTTCAGCAGCACGAACGCCGCCATCACGCCGACCGCGACCGGCACCGCGCGGTGTCGCTGCGCGAGGGTCATCGCGATGAGCTGCGTCTTGTCGCCCATCTCGGCGAGGAACAGCAATGCGAACGACGAGCCGATGATGGACAGGCTCATGCCCGGACCCCTTGGATTGTCGGATGCGGGAGGGGCGAGGAGTCCACCATCGCGCGCCTCACTTGCGGTTGATCTGGATCATCTCCGCCCGGTCTCTCCGGCCGCGGGCAGTGGTCCCTCACGGACCGCGAGGACGCACAGCAGACCGACCGCGAGCCCGACCAGCAGGATCACGAAGGCCTCACGGTACGCGTCGAGCGCATAGGTCCTCGCGCCGCCGACCATGGTGCCGTTCCAGTCACGGTCGAGCAACCAGCCGATGGCCGGCTGGAACAGGGCGCCGGCGCCGGTCACCAGTGCATTGACCAGGCCGATCGCGGTCGCGCTCAGCTCCGGCGGGTTGGCCTCGCGGGCGAGCGCGAAGGTCACGATCTGGGTCGAGCCGCCGAGGCCGACGCCGAAGCACAGCGCGCCGGTGGCCCAGACCGGGGTCGGCAGCCAGATCACCCCCGCCAGACACCCCATGCAGACCGAGAGCCCGACCATCATCGGCAACCGACGCCGGTGCAGCCGATCGGAGAGCCATCCCGCGAGCGGCGCGCCGATACCCCAGCCGAGGAAGGTCAGCGAGGCGATCGCCCCGGCGCCCGCGCGGTCGAGGCCGTGTAACGCCTGGAGGTAGGGCACGCCCCACAGCCCGGCGAAGGCGAGGAGGGGGCCGGTCGCGCCGAGCCCGGCCATCGCGCACAGCCAGGTCTGCGGGTTGCGGAGCACGCCGCCGAGGCCCCGCATCATCGACCCGAGACCGCCCTGCCCGTGGCCGCGGTCGCGCACGAACGCCCACGCCGCCACCGCCACCACCAGTCCGCCGATGGCGAGGACGCCCATCGCCGGCCGCCAGCCGTGGGCATCGACGGCGAGGCGCAGCGGGGCCTGACCGAGCATGCCGCCCGCCATCCCGGCCATCATCGACAGACCCGAGAGCAGCGCGAACCGGGCCGGCGGCAGCCACAGGCCCGCAACCGTCACCGCGCCGACCAGGCTGAACGCCGCGCCGGCACCGAGCAGGAAGCGTCCGATCGAGGCCTCGACGATGTCGCCGGCCAGCGCGAAGCCGAGCGTGCCGGCGCCGCAGACCAGCGCCGCGATCGCGATCGGACGGCGCGGCCCGAAGCGATCGAGGATCATTCCCACCGGGATCTGCATCCCCGCGTAGCCGTAGAAGTACAGCGCCGAGAGCTGCCCCAGCAGGGCGCCGGAGGCGGCGAAGTCGCGCATCAGCTCCTCGACCATCACGCTCGGGGAGACCCGGAGCACCCAGGCGTAGAAGAAGAACCCGGCGCCGGTCAGCCAGCCGAGGAGCGCGAGGCTCGAACGGCGCGCGTGCACGCCGGTGGTCATGCGGTCGGGTGAACGGGGCGGGAGGGTGACATCGAGGTCGCCACGGCAGGCCGGCGCGAAGGGTACCAGCTCGGTGGCCGCCGAGGCGTGTCGCGGGACGGTACGAGACGCCCCGACGCCGGCGGGCTATGCTCGGCCGCGTCGAGCGAGCCGTTTCGCGCCCGCCCCGGGGACCTCGAGGAGACCGCGCCGTGGAGACCGTGTACAGCGACGACCATCGCCTGCAGGACGGCAAGTCCGAGCTCATCGACGGCAAGCTCCTACCCTGCTTCGAGATGCCGCGTCGGGCCGACATGATCCTCGCGCGCGTGCGCGCGGTCGGGCTCGGACCCGTCGTGGCACCGGATGCCCACGGTCGCGCGCCGATCGAGCGGGTGCACGACGCCGGATTCTTGCGTTTCCTGGAGACCGCGTGGGATGCCTGGCTGGCCGCGCACGGCGCGTACGACGCCCTGCCGCTGGTGTGGCCGACGCGCGGCATGCGCCAGCGCGAGCCGGAGGCCATCGACGGCAAGCTCTCGTACTTCGCCATCGACGCGGGCACCCCGATCACCGCCGGCACCTGGCGCGCCGCCACCACCGCGGTGGACGTCGCGCTCACCGGCGCGGCACGCATCACCGCCGGGGCGCGCGCGGTGTTCTCGCTCTGTCGACCACCCGGCCACCATGCCGGCGCCGACACCTACGGCGGCTACTGCTTCCTGAACAACGCCGCCGTCGCGGCGCAGGCGCTGCGCGACGCCGGCGCGGCACGGGTCGCGATCCTCGATGTCGACTACCACCACGGCAACGGCACCCAGGGCATCTTCTACGCGCGCGACGACGTGCTGTTCACCTCGATTCACGGCCATCCCGCGCAGGAGTTCCCGTTCTTCCTCGGCTACGACGACGAGACCGGCGAGGGCCGTGGCACCGGATACAACGCCAACTTCCCGCTGCGGTGGGGGGCCGGCTGGGAGCAGTACGCCGAGGCCCTGGCGGCGGCGTGCGCGCGGATCGTCGAGCTCGGCGCCGACGCCCTCGTGGTGTCGCTGGGGGTGGACACCTTCGAGGGCGATCCGATCTCGCACTTCCGGCTGCGGGGCGAGGACTACCCGCGCATCGGTCGCGCCATCGCCGGGCTCGCCCTGCCGACGCTGTTCGTGATGGAGGGCGGGTACGCGGTGGAGGAGATCGGGGTCAACGCGGTCGCGGTGCTGACCGGATTCGAGGGGGATTGAGCGCGCGCCGTCGGCCGGCGAATCACCGCGTCGCCCGACCGTCCCCCGGCGAGGTCGGCTCGAGGCCTCCGAGGATGGTCGTCGCCTCGTCCGCGGTGGCGGCGTCGCCGCCGCGCCGGCCGAGCGCCTCGGCCCGCGTGAGCCACTCGCGTGCCTCGACGATGGCGCCCGATGCTGCCGCGCTGCGCCCGGCGCGGAGGTAGTGCCGCGCGGCCTCGGTGTCGAGCCCGCCGCGCGCGGCGGCATCGGCGGCGGCGGCGAGGGCGCGCGCCGAGGCGCGGAACTCCCGCCGCGGGCGCGCAGCCGCGCCGCCGCCCCGAGGCGCTCGAGCGCCGCGGGCACCGCGCCCTGCGCCGCCGCCTGCCGTCCCTCGAGCTCGAGCCGATCCGCGCCGAGGCGTGGGTCGGCGGTGGGGCCGATGGCGGCGATCGCGGTCGCCAGCGCCTCGGCGTCGCCGGCATCGGCCGCGAGTCGACCGAGCAGGTACCAGGCGCGCGGGACGAGCGCGTCCTGCCCGCCGGCGATCACACGCCGCGCCGCGGCCTCGGCGGCGACCGATTCCCCGGCACGATAGTGCGCGGTGGCGGCCAGCAGCAGCAGGTCGCGCCCGGGCTCGCGGCCGGTGCGTGCGAGCTCGGCCTGCGCCGCTGCGAGCAGGACGACCGCCTCCTGCGCCGCGCCGCGCTCGACCAGGGTCGCGGCCAGGTTGTAGCGTGCGTCGACCACGCCGGCGGTGTCGTCGCGCCGATACGCGAGCTCGAGCGCGTGGCGGAAGCGCTGCTCCGCCTGCGCGAGCCGGCCGTCGGCGAAGGCGCGCAAGCCCGCCTCCATCGCGCGTGCCTGCTCGGCCTCGACTGCGGGGACCGGCGGCGCGGGCGGTCGGCCGCCGCAGCCGGCGAGCAGCACGCAGGCCAGCGCGAGCAGGGCCGCGAGGCGCTGGTGGCTCACGGCGTGACCTCCAGTGGTGAGATGCGCGTCGGCGCCGGCTCGCGCGCGCCGCCGCTGCCGCCGAGCAGCCAGCTCCCGCGGAGCTGGACCAGGAGCGCCTCGAGCTCGGCCAGGGTCTGCTGGCTCTGGTCCAGCAGCAGCGGTAGCGCCTCGGTGCTGCGGTTGACGTTGCGCGCGAGCCGCGGCAGCTCCGGGGTGGTGCGGCGCACGTCCTCCATCACCGCCTGCAGGGAGCCGAGGGTCGCCTTCGCCTGCGCCGTGATCGCCGGGATCGCAGCCGACTGCTCGCCGATGCGCGCGCTCATCCGCGCCGCGTCGCGGGCCACCGACTGCACCTCGGCGAGCACCGGTGCCAGCGTGTCCATGGCGTCCCGGGTGCGCGCGAGCACCGCCTCGAGCGACTCGACCAGGGTCGCGTCGGTCACCAGTCGACCGACCGTGCCCTCGCCGCGCTCGACGCGCTGCGAGATGCCGCGCAGGCTGGCGATGAACTGGCGGACGTCGTCCTGCGAGTCCCGCAGCAGGGTCGCGACGTCGGCCAGCGCGCCGATCGCGCCCTCGGCCTGGTCGAGGATCGGGAGCAGCCGGCTCCGAACCTCGCTGATGAGCTGCTCCACGGTCTGGGTGGGAATGCGCTCGCCACTCGCCTCCAGCACCGCGTAGTCGGCATCGAGTGGTCCGGCGGTGCCGCGGGTGATCTCGAGGTAGGCGTCACCAGCGACGCCGAAGCGACGCTTGATGTACGCCTGCGAGTCCTCGCGCAGGAAGGGCAGGATCTCCCGGCGCAGGTTCAGCACCGCGTGGATGCGCTGGTTGGGGCGCACCACGATGTCACGGATCTTCCCGGCCGAGGTGCCGAGGATCTCCACGTCCGCGCCCGCCGACAGCCCGTACAGGCCCTCCTCGGGCATCAGCACCTTCACCTCGATGCCGGGATTGAGCCATTCCTGCACCCGGCTCGCCTGGGTCAGGGCGAGCACGAACAGCACCACCGCGACCAGCACGAAGGCCCCGACCGCCTCCCGCGAGTGGCGTAGCAGGGGATCCCTGGCTCTCACGGTGCGGTCCCCGTGTCGTCGAGCAACCGCCCGGCGAGTCTGAGCCGCCGGTCGAAGGGCAGCGCGGGGTCGCCCCAGATCGCCTCCGACGGCGTGACCCACAGCACCGCCGCGCCGCGCTGTCGCACCGCGCGAATGGCGTCGACCAGCGGTGCCACGAGTTGCGGGACGCCGACCGTCGGGTGCTCGAGGATCACCAGGTGTGGACGCCCGAGGAAGGCCCGCACGCACGCCACGCGCTGCAGGTCGCCGGGATCGCAGTCGGCGATCCGCCCGTGGGGAAGCCCCGGCAGCCCGAAATCGCGGCCGAGTCGCGCCGCCTCGCGCAGCAACGTGGCGGTGGATTCCCGCGTGTGGTGCAGCAGCGGCAGCAGCACGTTGGTCGCGACGTCGAGGTGGTCGATCCACGGCGCGCGTAGGAACACCCGCCCGATGCGCGCGCGCAGCGCCTGGGTGTGGCGGTCGTCGAGCCCGGCCCAGTCCCGACCGAGGAACCGGATCGTGCCGCTCGACGGCGGGACGAGCCCGGCGCAGGCGTCGGCGAGCACCGCGCTGCGGGCGCGATGCGCGCAGTGGACGAGCACTGCCTCGCCGGCGTGCACCGCCAACGACATCTCGATGTCGTCACCGGCGTCCGCGCCGCCGGCGCCGATGTGTGCGCCCTCGGCGTCGAGGACCCGGGCGTGCTCGGTCTGGTGCATCGTCGTCCCGTCCCTCCCCAGTCAGAGCAGCGCCGACAGTCCGCCGGAAATGACGCAGGTGGCGATCAACGCGCCGACGAAGGCGCGCGGCAGCAGCCGGCTCGGGCCGTCCCCGGGTCGTTGCGGACCGAGGGCGACGACACAGGCGACCAGCGACACCGCCCAGCCGATCAGCAGCGGCTTCACCGCCATCAGCGCGAAGTCCGCCGGGCGCATGGTGCCGAGCAGATCGCCGACGAACGCGCCGAACGAGAGGTGGGTGAGCTCGGCGGCGCTCGCCCCGAGGAACCCGGCACCGAGGGCGGCGGCGACGAACGCGACCACCAGGCCGAAGCACGCGATCCCCGTCGCCACCACCCGTGGCACCACCAGGAAATGGAAGGGGTCGATGCCCATCGCGTCGAGGGTGTGCAGCTTGCCGCCGTCGCGAAGCGCGTGCAGCTCGCTCACCCCGACCGTGACGCTGCGCCCGATGACCAGCAGCCCGACCAGCAACGGCGCGATCTCGCGTACCAGGACGGTGGCGAGCAGCGGCCCCACCTGGTCCGACTGCCCGAACAGCCCGAGCCAGTAGAGCGCCTGCAGCACCAGCCCCAGCCCGGCCAGGGCGCCGAGGAGGGTGGTGGAAGCAAGACCCGAGACCCCGGCCTGGTGCAGGTGCCGCACGAGCTCCGCGCGCACGGTCCGGCGCCAGACCGACGGCTGCAGGCTCTGGGTCAGCACTGCGACGCCGACCCCGAGCAGGGTCCAGCAGGTGGCGACGGTGTCGACCACCGCGTCCCCGAGGCGGCGCAAGATCCCGCTGCCGCGGCGGGTCGGCGGCGACACGACGGCGACGGTCGGCTCCGGGCGGCTCACATCTTCCCCAGCAGCAGGAAGGTGCCGGTCTCGCCGCCATCGGCGGTGAAGTATCGGCCGCGGGCGGCGAACAGGTGGTCGTCGCGCAACAGCTCGTAGGCGGCTTCGCTCACCTGGATCGAGCCGGGTACCGCGGTCGCCGCCATCGCCCGCGCGCCGTCGACCGCATCGCCCCACACGTCGTAGACCCAGGGCTCGCCGCCGAGGCCGGCCCCGTGCGCAGGCCCGGTATCGAGGCCGATGCGAAAGCGCGCGCCGTGGCCGGCGCTCGCCAGCGCCCGCTCCGCCGCCGCCTGAGTGGCGAGGGCGACGCCGGCGAGGGCGTCGGCGCCCGGGCCCGGCGGACCGTCGAACCCCGCCGCGCAGAGGATGCGGCCACCGGCGACCTTGACCCAGCCGACGCCCAGTGACTCCGCGGCCGCCTCCACCGCACGCGCCACGGTGTCGGCGGTGGTGGCGTCGTCGGCTCCGGCGCTGTCCGCCCAGGCCGACGCGTCATCGAGCACGACCTCGAGCACGCTGAGATGTGGGTGCCGGTCGGCCGCGCCTGCGGCGGCATCGGCGAAGCGCGCGGCGCGTTGCGCCACCAGGGTGGCAGAGCGTACCGGCGTGCGCAGCCCGGCCGGCGGTGCCTCGGCGAGCCGGGTCGCGCTGGTCGCCCGGGTGCCGGTCCGCGGTGACCCGGCGGCGGCGCCCGGCGGCGCGGCGTCACCCGGCTCCGTTGCCCGGCCGGCTCCGCCCCACCGCAGCGCCAGGAGGTTCGCCATTCCGACCAGGAACGGCAGGTGCTCGTCGACCCAGCTCGTGGGACGCCGCCCGGCCTCCGCCCACAACGCGCCGATGACTCGCCCCTGATGCAGCACCGGTGCGCTCAGCAAGCCCTCGAGGCCCAGGGGGTTGAGGTAGACGGCGTCGAGGTTGCGGGTGCGTGGGTCGGCCGCCGCGTCGACCACCCCCATCGGCGTGCCCTCGCCGATGGCCGCGAGCAGCGCAGGCAGGGTGGCGCGATGGAGCTCGGCGCCGCTGGTGAGGCCGTCGGCACGGCGGTCGAAGCAGGTCTCGCAGGTCAGGGCGTCGCCGTCGTCGGCCAGTCGCCAGACGCTCACCCGCTCGACCGCGAGGGTCTCGGCCAGCGTGCGCGCCATGGTATCCAGGGTCTCGCGGTCGTCCCGGTCCAGTAGCCGAGACTCCGCGACCAGACCGGAGAAGGCTGCCGCCTGGCGGCCGAGTGCCTGACCGCGCTCGTGGACGCGGCGCGCCGCGCGGTCGGCGCGGACGCTCTGCACCACCACCAGGGCGGCCAGGGCCACGCCGACCGCCAGCACCGCCGCGTCGAGTCCGAGGCGCATGCGGTGGTTGCGCTGCACCACACCCACGAAGTCGTTCTCCGGCACCGTGATGACCACCGTCCAGGGGCGGCTGGTAACCCCCGACAGCGATCCGGTCCCGCTCAGGTAGCGCTCGCCGGCGACCTCGAGCACGCGGCGTCCGTGCCCCTCGACGCGAAAGCGGTCCCAGGCCCGTCGCAGGACAGGGTCGCCGATCTCCTCGACGGTCGCGGTTCGCAACCCGGTCGCGTCCTCGCGCAGCATCGCGCCCGGCTCCGGCCAGGCCACCAGCCGCCCGTCCTCGTCGATGATCGCGGCGCGCCCGCGCTGGCCGATCTTGAGCCCGGCCAGGAATCGCCCGAGGTCGTCGAGGGTGATGTCGATCCCCTGCACCGCGGCGGTGCCGCCGTCGGCCGCGGCCACCGCGGCGGAGACCGTCACCCCGGGTCGGCGGCTGGTGAAGAACACGTAGACGTCGGACCAGTGGACGTCGCGACCGGGCGTGGCGCCGGTGTACCAGGGGCGCAGTCGTGGATCGTAGCCGTCGTCGCCGGCGCGCTCGCGGGCGACGACGGCGCCGCTCGCATCCCGGCGCACCCAGGTGGTCTCGACGGTGCCGAGCTCACGTCGAATGCGCTTGGTGTCGACGGCGCCCGACGGCTGGCGCGCGTACATCAGGAAGTCACCGTCGGCGTCGCCGAAGCTGACGATCGCAACCTGGGGATAGGTGCGCAGCACGCCGAAGGCGAAGGTCTCGGCGTCGGCCTCGCGCGCCGGGTCGGTGGCAGGCGCGCCGAGGAGCGTTCGCCCGAGCCGGGCGGCATGCGCGGCCGAGCCGAGATAGCTCTCGACCTCCACCAGGATGCGCTCCTGGAGGGTGGCGATCAGATCCTCGGCGCGGCGCAGCGACTCTGCACGCTCGGCGCGGTAGCTCCAGTAGCTGGTGCCGACGGTGCCGGCGATGATCGCCAGCACCATCGCCAGCGGCACGAGGATGCGCGCCACTCGGCGGCGCGGCGGCGCGGCCGTCTCGCGGACCGGATCCGCGGTGTCGTGGGCGGGGCTCGAGACGGCCAACGCGGCATCCTGTCCGGGCTCGGTGCCCCGCGAGTATAGCGTCGCCCCCGCGGCTCAGAAGTCGGACTCACGGATCTCGACCAGGTACGG
The DNA here is from genome assembly GCA_024234875.1 of Ectothiorhodospiraceae bacterium. Classification (GTDB taxonomy): domain Bacteria; phylum Pseudomonadota; class Gammaproteobacteria; order HK1; family HK1; genus JACKNM01. Next base: position 23,878 of record JACKNM010000031.1, read on the forward strand.
CCGCGTGCCGGCGAGGGCCTCGCCGAGCACCTGCTCGAGCTCGGCCGCGTCCCGGGGGCGCGCGGCGCCGGCTCCGAATCCGCGCGCGATGGTGACCAGGTCCGGGGTCGGCCAGTCGGTGCCGAGGGGCGGAATCTGGCGGGCGCGCATGGCGTCGCGGATCTCGGCGTAGCCGTCGTTGCTCCACACCACGACCACCACCGGTAGCCCCTCGGCCACCGCGCAGGCGAGCTCCGGCAGGGTGTAGAGCAGCCCGCCGTCGCCGGCGATCGCCACCACCGGGCGATCGGGCAGTGCCGCCCTGGCACCGATGGCGGCAGGGAGCGCGTAGCCGAGCGTGCCGTAGCCGGTGGTCGAGGTCAGCCAGGTGCGTGGTCGTGACGTCGGGAACGCCCAGTTGCCGGCGTACACGAGCTGGGTCGAGTCGCCGGTGACGACGGTATCGGGGGGAAGCACGCGGCGCAGCACCTCGAGGACCCGCAGATGGCGGGCCGCGGATGCCGGGGTGTCGCGGCTGATGGCTGCCCGCACGTCGGCCACCCGTGCCGCGCCCGGCTGGTCGCGGCGAGGTCGGGGCTCCTCGCTCGCGGTCGCGGCCAGCGCCTCGAGCGCGAGCCGTGCATCGGCCACCAGGGCGACGGTGGGGCGGGCGTTGCGGGTGAGCTGGGCGGGGTCGACGTCGACCCGGATCAGCGCTCCGGACAGTGGGAGGTCGCGGCCGGCGAGCCAGGTGTCGGTCTGCCCCAGCTCGGTGCCGACGGCGAGCACGACGTCGGCATCGGTGACCAGCGCCTGCGCCGCCGGGCGGGTCAGCATCGGCCCGACGCACAGGGGATGGTCGGCGGGGACGACGCCCTTGGCGGCGACGGTGAGGACCACCGGCGCGTCGAGACGCTCGGCCAGCGCCACCACCGCGGGTCCGGCCTCGACCGCCCCACCCCCGACCACCAGCACCGGCCGGGCCGACCGCGCCAACAGCGCCTGCGCTGCCGCCACCGCCGCAGGATCGGCCCCCGGTCTCGCGCGCGCCGGCGCCGGCGGCGCCGGCCGGGCGGCGGGTCGGTCGAGGAGATCGAGCGGGACCTCGAGATGCACCGGGCGCGGGCGCTCGGTCGCGAAGCGGGTGAACGCGCGCTCCACCACCTCGTCGAGCTGCGCGCAGTCGGTGAGCGAATGGCTGAAGGCGGTGCACTGGGTCATCAGCGCGTGCTGGCTCGGGAGCTCGTGCAGCGTGCCGCGGCCCATCCCGAGCTCCACCTGGCGCGACACGCTCGATACCGCCAGCACCGGCACCGAGTCGGAGAACGCCTGCGCGAGCGGGGTCACCGCGTTGGTGACTCCGGGGCCGCTGATGAGGGCACACACGCCGGGTCGCCCGCTCGCGCGCGCGAAGCCGTCGGCCATGAACGCAGCGCCCTGCTCGTGGCGCGGGGTGACGTGGCGAATCCCGGCGGCGGCGATGGCCCGGTACAGGGCCACGGTGTGGACCCCGGGGATTCCGAACACGGTGTCGACTCCGCGCAGGCGGAGGCTCTCGATCAGGGCGTCGGCACAGGTGGTCACGACTTCGTCCGGCTGCGGTGGGCGACGGATCGTGCACCACCCGGCGCGACCTGCACAGAGCGTCCCGGGTCGACACGGCTTTTGACGTGCATCAAGAGGGCGCGGCCGTGGCCGGGGAGGATGCTCCAGGGTTCGCCAGCCACGGGCCGCCCGCGGGGTGGCCGTGCACGGAGCGCATCGACAGATGGACCACCGGACTCCAGCCCCCGCCCGCGCCGACCGCGAGCGCGAGGGCTGGCATCACCGCACCGCCACCGACGCGCTGGCGGCGTTGCACACCTCGGCGCAGGGCCTGTCCGAGGACGAGGCCACACGCCGGCGGGAGTCGCACGGACCGAACCGATTGCCCGAGGCGCCGCGACCTGGTCTGGCGGTCCGCTTCGTGCGCCAGTTCCACAACGTCCTCGTCTACGTGCTGCTCGGAGCGGCGGTGATCACTGCCGCGCTGGGGCATGTGGCGGACACCGGCGTGATCCTCGCCGTGGTCCTCGCCAACGCCGTGATCGGCCTGGTGCAGGAGGGGAAGGCGGAACGGGCCATGAACGCCATCCGCAGCATGCTCGCGCCGCGGGCGGCGGTGCTGCGCGAGGGCGCGCGCCGAACGGTCGATGGCGCCCTGCTGGTACCCGGGGACCTGGTCCTGCTGGAGGCGGGCGATCGCGTGCCGGCGGACCTCCGCCTGCTCCAGGCGCGCGGGCTGCAGGTCCAGGAGGCGATCCTCACCGGGGAATCGGTTCCGACCGACAAGCGGACCGAGCCGGTGGCGGTGGATGCGCCCCTCGGTGACCGCGCCTGTCTGGCCTTCAGCGGCACGACCGTCACCAGCGGCCAGGGCCGTGGCGTGGTGGTCGCCACCGGTGCGGCCACCGAGATCGGGCGCATCAGCGGGCTTCTGGCCCGGGTCGAGACCCTGGTCACGCCGCTGGTCGCGCAGATGGGCGCCTTCGCGCGCTGGTTGTCGCTGTTCATTCTCTGTATCGCAGGACTGATCCTCGCCTACGGCGCCTTCGTCGCGCATCTGCCGTTCGTCGAGCTGTTCATGGCGGTGGTCGGCCTGTCGGTGGCGGCGATCCCGGAGGGGTTGCCGGCGGTGCTCACCATCACCCTCGCGGTCGGCGTGCAGGCGATGGCCCGGCGCAGCGTCATCGTGCGCCGCCTGCCGGCGATCGAGACGCTGGGGTCGGTATCGGTCATCTGCTCCGACAAGACGGGCACGCTGACGCGCAACGAGATGGCGGTGGTGTCGCTGGTCACGTCAGGAGGGACGCTACGAATCGACGGCGTCGGCTACGCGCCCGAGGGCGCAATCACGCTCGAGCGCGCGGCGCTGCCGGCCGCGTGCGCGCCGATCGTCGCGCGGGCGGCGCACGCCGCGGCGCTCTGCAACGACGCCGACTTGCAGCGCCGGAACGGCGAGTGGTCGGTGGAGGGCGATCCGATGGAAGGAGCGCTTCTCGCCTTCGCCACCAAGGCCGGCGTGTCGGTGCGGGATCTGCGCCAGTCCTGGCAGCGCACCGACCTCATTCCCTTCGATGCCCGCCACCGATACATGGCGACGCTCGACCACGATCACGAGAACCACGCCTCGATCTTCGTGAAGGGGGCGCCCGAGAGGGTCGTGGCGATGTGTGCGAGTCAGCTCGGCGATGATGGCGTGGTCGAGCCCGTGGACGCACCGCGCTGGCACGAGGAGGCGGCGCGGATCGCGCGCCTGGGTCAGCGGGTGATCGCGCTGGCGGTGCGCCCGACGACCCCGGAGCACACCGTGCTCGAGCACGCCGACGTGGAGGGCTCACTCACCCTGGTGGGGCTGTTGGGCCTCGTCGATCCGCCACGACCCGAGGCGATCGCAGCCGTCGCCGAATGCCGCAGCGCCGGTATTCGGGTGAAGATGATCACCGGCGACCACGCCGCCACCGCCGCGGCCATCGGCGAGCAGATCGGGCTCCAGGCGCCGGTGCGCGTGCTCACCGGCAGCGAGCTCGACGGCCTCGACGCTGCCGCCCTCGCGGCGGCGGTGCTCGAGACCGACGTCTTCGCGCGCACCAGCCCCGAGCACAAGCTGCGTCTGGTCGAGGCGCTGCAGTCTCACGGCATGACCGTGGCCATGACCGGCGACGGCGTGAACGATGCACCCGCACTCAAACGAGCCGACGCCGGCATCGCGATGGGGCTGAAGGGCAGTGAGGCGGCGAAGGAGGCGGCGGAGCTGGTGCTCGCCGACGACAACTTCGCCTCCATCGCCGCCGCGGTGCGCGAGGGGCGCACGGTCTACGACAACATCAAGAAGGTCATCAGCTGGACCCTACCCACCAATGCCGGCGAGGCGTCGGTGATCATCGTCGCGCTGCTGCTCGGCATGATGCTGCCGGTGACGCCGATCCAGATCCTGTGGGTGAATACCATCACCGCCATCACGCTCGGCATCGCGCTCGCCTTCGAGCCCACCGAGGACGACACCATGCGCCGTCCGCCACGCCGGCGCGACGAGCCGCTGCTCGGGGGATCACTGGTGTGGCACATCGGGTTGGTCGCGGCACTGTTTCTGGCGGGCGTGTTCGGCATCTATGACCATGCGGTGGATCGCGGCTACTCGTTGGAGCTCGCGCGCACCATGGCGATGAACACGCTGGTGGTGATGGAGATCTTCCACCTCTTCTACATCCGCAACGTCTACACGACCTCGCTCACCTGGAAGGCCGCGCGCGGCACGCCCGCGGTGTGGGCCGCGGTCGTCACCGTCACCGTCGCCCAGCTCGCCATCACCTACCTGCCGGCGCTGCAGCGCATCTTCGCCACCGAGCCGGTGGCGTTGCTCGACGGAGTGCTGATCGTGGGTATCGGCGTCGTGCTGCTCGCGGTCATCGAGGTGGAGAAGCAACTCAGGCTTCGTCTCGCCGCGCTGCGCGTGCGTCGATGACGAGCGAGGCTTCTGGCTCGCCCCCGCCGTCGCTCGTCGCCGCCGACCGCGCACGGGGGCGGCGGTCGGTGGCGGGCACGTCGACTACGACAGCAGCCTGAAGCGCTCCAGCCGTGGCTCGCTGTCCTCCAGCGCCCGGCGGTGGACCGCGCCGCGAATGACGGCGCGGATCATGGGCGCGATCTCGGGGTCGACGACGGTGAAGGCGAGCCCGATCGGCGAGGGCGCGGCGTGGGCCACGCGCACCGGTGCGCGGACCCGGCGGGTGATTGCAC
>JACKNM010000032.1 GCA_024234875.1 Ectothiorhodospiraceae bacterium
TGATCTGGGGCATGTCCGGGGTGGTCGGGGGCGCGCTGGGCGTCGACTCGGTACCGGATGCGCCGACGCTCACCGGCAACCTGGTCGCCGGCGCCGGGACGTTACTCGCTGCCGGCCTGAGTCCCGTCTATCCGATGACCCTGGCGAGCCATGCCCGCAGATCCTGGCAGCTGATCGCGGTGCGGGTGGCCGGCTCGTGGCTCGCCGCTTGCGGGGTTCTCGGTGCGGCGTTTCTCCTCACGAGGGCGTGACGCGGCCGGGTTCGTGCCGCTTGCTTCGAGCTCCCGCGCACGTGGGAGAAGAACCGCACCGCCTTGGAGATCTCGGGTCATTCGGCCCGGCAACGGCTCGGCTCGCGGCGACGGCTCGCACGCGTCGCCGCACGCGCTCGCGACGCTAAGCGCCGCGGCATCAGCGGTCGCCTGCTCCATTCGGTCGATGGACGCCGCAGGCTCCACACGCCCGGCGAACCGCCCCTTCAGAGCGCGTACGTCCTTGCGGACTGGCACGAGCTCGTAGCCGTTTTCCGTCGCCACGAACTCCACCTTGTCGCCGGCTCGGAGGCCAAGCGCGCGCCGGACATCGGGCGGGAGGGTGATCTGGCCCTCTGAGGTGACAGTGGACGCTTGCATGCAGACACCTCCTCAACCTCCGATCGATGACCCAGCCGTGATCGAGCCGCGATGCGGCGGTGGTAGCATCGGCCCGGCCACAGCAGCCATTTCAGGCGGATGAAGACTGTAACCGCCATCGAAGCCGAGAACCGGTTCGGGCAGCTCCTCGAGGCCGCGCGACGCGAGCCGGTGACCGTCACCACGCAAGGGTGTCCGGCCGCGTGATGCTGTCCATCGAGGACTGCGACCGCATGCGCGGTGCCGCGCGCGCGAGCCTCCTAGAGTCCGTGCTCAGGATGCAGCAGGAGGCGGCCGCGAGGGGCCTCACCGAGAAGTCGCTCGACGAGCTGTTGGCGGATGAGAGCTGATCGCCTCGTCCTAGACACCAATGTGCTCATCAGCGCGGCCCTGATTCCGACCGGCAAGCCTCTTGGGGTCGGACCAACCTATCTCCCTGATCTGTGATGGTTTGGTGCAGGCGGCGAGTCGTGGTGAGGCGCGTCTGGCTCGCGCCACCCGTCACCGAATCTGTCGAATGTCGAGTCCCAACCCGGCCCGGCTCCACTCGCGGTCCGCGGTGAGCACCGGAGCCGCCCGCTCCATCGCCAGCGCGAGACACGCGCGATCGCCGAGGGAGAGCCCGAGCTGGCGGGTCTCGGCCCACAGCCGCCCCGCGGTCTCTGCCTGGGCGGTCGTGAACGGCTCGAAACCGAGTCCTGCGGCCGCGAGATCCTCACGCAGCCCCGCCAATCGCACCTCGCGACTGGCTGCCTTCTGAATCACCTCGGCCCAGTTGAGCGCACTGATCAGAGCCTGGTCGAGCGCGGCCGCCACCTGCTCGGCGCCCGGCTCCTGGTGCAGAGGGCGAGGAGGGTGGATGCGTCGAGAACGGTCGTCAGCGCTGATGGGCCGGGATGACGACGCGACCCTGTGGGCCGAGCTGGATTTCGGTGGTCAGGTCAGCCCTGGACATGGGTGCACTCGCGCGTCACGGAAGGCGGGATAGCGGCACATGCGCGGTCCAGGTGTCTGGCCGGGTGTGGCTTGTCTCATTTCTTCAATCGCTTACGCGATAGAGAATGGCGGTGCAGCCCCGCACCGCGGGAAGGTCTGCAGTCTCGCAGACCTCCCTCAACGTCCTCTGCCCGGGAAACTGGCGGGTGATGGAGAAGGGTGCCGGCGAGGCGGTCGCCGGGGAGATCTCCGGCGCCTGACGCCGACCACGGCGCTTCGGTCCCGCCGGTGCCGCAGCCGTCACCCCGATCTTCCTGCCGGCGCCGAACGTCACGCCTGCATCTGCTCGATGCCCTCGAGCAGCCACCGCGGTGACCGCGCGCGCGATTCGCGCGTGAAGTGCCACATCTCGCGCACCTGCGTGGGGCGTTCCTCCTGGGCCTCGCGCAGGATTGCGTCGAACAGCACGACGGCTTCCTGGACGCCGGCGAGCTCGCGCACGTCGATCAGCTCGGCATCGACCTTGAGCACCTGCACGAAGTTGTCGGCACCGGCCTCACGGGTCATGTCCTGCAGCTCGCCGAACATCTCGTCGGTGGTCAAACCGCGGATCTCTGCGAGATCGCCGTCATTCCAGCTCTGCTGTAGCAGCTCGAAAGCGCGTACCGCGCCGCCCAGGAAGGCCTTCTCGTCGAAATCCGCCGGGCGCGCACCGGGCTGCGTCGCCGGCAGGCCGTCGCCGGTGCCGTTCGCGCCGCCACTGCCGGGGGTGATCCACGATTGCAGCGGCTCGCGGCGCGCGCCGTCCGCGGCGCCGCGCGTCATCAGGTCATCGCCCGCCGGGTTGCCTGCGGCAAGGCCGGCGCCCTCGACCGCCGGGCGGCCCGGCTGTCCGCCTTGCCGCCGTGCGGCGAATATCCGGTACAGCAGGTAGGCCAGCCCGCCGAACACCAGCAGGTCCATGAAGTTGAGGTTCTCGAACGCGCCGCCGAACAGCAGCGCGCCGAGAAGGCCGCCCAGAGCGAGACCGCCGAGCATGCCCATCAGGCCGCCACGCTGCGACATCTGCTGGCGCGCCTGCTGGTTCTTGTTGAACGCCTGCTGTTGAGCGGGCGACTGCGGCTTGCTCGCCGAGCCACTGGACAGCGAGCCGGACTGCTTTCCCATGCTGCGGGCGCCGCCGAAGCGCTTGGCCTCGGCCGCGTCGATGACCGCCAGGTTCAGGCCGAAGCTGAGCAGGGTGATGACGAACAACCGAAGCGTGATGCGCATGTCGAAGTCCCTCGTTGAGATGGCGGCAGTCTACCTCCCGCGCGGCACCGACGAGGCGCGGCCGCGCCTCTCGCGGCGCGTCGCGAGGCTGACTGTGGTGCGGTCGGCATCACCGTCCGGCATTGCGTCGCTGTTCAGGCCCTCGCGGCCGTCCGCCCGCTTCGCGTTCGGCGTACGACCGGGTCGGCGGCGTGATCGCCCACTCGCCGCTGGCGCGCGGCATCTGCAGCCGCTGCTCAGCGACCTCGGGGGACGTGCCATCGGCGCCGGCCGCGCGCGACTGTGCCGCCTTTCAACCGCCGGCCACCGCGAGATCGCCCTCATCGCCTCGTCGTCCGCCGGGTTGCCCGCGGGCACGGTGGCCCGAGCGCCCAGGGAGCGGGGCTTCTCGCGGGGTTGGCTTCCGGTCAGGCGGGTGGCAGCGCCCGGTGTCGCGCTCGCGCACCGCGCTCGATGGCGGCGGCGACCAGGAGATCGATCCCCAGGCCGTTGCGTAGCATCTGGAGCCAGCGCATCTCCGCCAGCGGCACCTTGCCATCGGCGGCGGCGACGTCGCAGGCCAGGGCGTAGGCCGTCTCGTGCAGATCCGTCGTCAGCGACTGTTGCACGATGCCGATGAGCGCATCCAGCCCGTCCTCGGCGTCGAGCAACTCGTGGACGATGCCGGACACCCCTCGCAGCCGCTCTGGCTCGTAGTCCCGGAACGCGGGCAGCGACTGCACGATGCGGGTAATGGAATGCAGCTCCGCGTCCGACAGCCGCTCGTCGGCTGCCGAGGTCGCGAGCATGACGGCGACGAGGGCATCCCCGGAGGTCATGGTAGCGTTCATCGTGGCCCCTCGCGGATCGGTTCGCACCTACTCGTCGACAGGCTCTACCCGCGGTCGCCTCGCCGACGGCGCACCGCCCGGTGCGCCCCGCGCAGCAGGAACCGGATCCCGGCGCTGCGCGGGGGCGTATTCTCCGGCAATTCGGTCATCGCGTCCAAATGCCCGTGAACGGTCCGGCGGAACGAGGGGCGCACGGCGGCCGAGCTGACTTCACTGCTACGATCTCGCGGTCATCATGGCGACGGGGAGAGCGACGTGACGCAGTGCCGTCGAGGCATCGACCACGTGGTGTTGAGCGTCCGGGACATGGGTGCGGCCCGCGACCTCTTCGAGCGCGCCGGCTTCACGCTGACCCCGCGAGCCGATCTCCCCTCCGGCACGAGCAACCAGCTGGCGCTTCTGAACGGCAACTTCATCGACCTCCTGGGCACGTCGTCGCCCGAGCGGATTCCGCCGCACCGTCCTGGCCGGTACTCCACTTCGGCGCAGCACCAGGACCTCCTGTCCCGACGGGAGGGGCTGTCGTTCGTAGTGCTGACCAGCGACGACGCGCGTCTCGATCACGAGACGTTCCTGGCTGCCGGCTTGCCGGCATCCGAGCCGGTCGACATCTCGCGCCCGGCAGGGCAGCCCGACGGAACGGTCGCGACGATGTCGCTCTCGATCGTGGTCGTCGGGGATCCGAAGCTCGCGGATGCGCAGCACTTCGTCTACCAGATTCGCACCCCACAGTACTTCTGGCACCAGGCCTACCAGGAGCATGCCAACGGGGCTCTGGAGATCACCGAGGTCGTCCTGGCTGCCGACGAGCCGCAGACGCTGGCGGCCTTCTACCGCGTGATGTTCTCGCCGGGTGCCGTGCACCGCCGGGACACGCGGCTGGAAGTCGAGACCGCGAAGGGGCGCATCGTGGTCCTGCCTCCCGCGGAGCTGGCGCGGCGCTACGAAGGCATCGAGGTCGCCGTGCACGCGCCCCGGCCCTACATCGCCGGCTTTCAGGTCGCGAGCCGCGATCTGGACAGGGTGGAATCGTGCCTCCGGGCCGGCGCCATCGCGCACGTGCGCCGCGACGACGTCATCCGACTGCCTCCCGCCGAGGCGTTCGGTGCCGTCATCGAGTTCGTGACCGGCACGGCAGTGTATCGGCCTTAGTGGCTCGACGAACGGCGGCCGCGCGCGGCCGCCACCTGCCCGGCACCCGGCGCGTCGTGCAGCAGGGCGAGGCGGGCGGATGCGTCGAGCACGGTCGTCAACCGCACACTCTCGGGTTCCACGGAAGTCGAACTGGTGATGCCGGTGGCCGGCAAGCGTCCGAGACACGGGCACGCCAGCTCACCTGATCCGAAGACCTCCGCGACACCGGTCAGGGTTCTCCGACCGGTCCTCGGCACCGTCCGGTGCAGCGCCGAGCCAGAGGTGACGACCCGGGAGGCCGCGCGCGAACCCCGGTCAACCGCGTGGTCGAGGCCCTGAAGCCTGGTACCAGGGTCATTCAACTCCGAACGGGCGGTCCTCGACGTGGCCGACTTGGACGAGTCCCCCGAGGGGCTGCGGCTCACCCACTGGCGCTCGAGAACCGATAAGGAGGGCGCCGGGGCTAAGGTGACGGCGGTGCGCCCGCCTGCCCGAACGCGGCGGCGCGCGCCTGGATGGCGGCGGCGGGCGTCGAAGTCGGCCTGGTGCCTCGTCCCGTCGCGAAGGGTGGCCGAGTCTCGACCCGATCAGCGCATGGTGAAGCCGCCGGCCGACGTCCGTTGGGGAGGGAAACCGAAGAACAGCCGGGGGCGCGTCGTCACGACAGCCCCGTTCCTTCTAGCTGGCGCCATGTTTGCACCCTGACTGGCATCCCAGCGCTCGGGGTTCGGTTGCGCGGGATTCCGTAAGTGCTTGTCTCGAATGGTCGGGGTGAGAGGATTTGAACCTCCGACCCCTGCCTCCCGAATGCGAAAAAATTGTTAGTAAAGACAATTAGTTATAGAGAGTTATTTAGAAATAACAATAACTTGAGATACCGCCCTGTACTGCCCTGTTCGGGCGTTTCTCGACCTGAGTGTCCCAAAATTGTCCCAAGCTCCGGGACGGGGATCACAGTGTCGAACGGACCTGGTGATGGGCGCCCCGCCGGTCGAGGAGAGCGTCGACGAGGCCAATGGGGGGCTGTGAGCGTCAGCGATGTTCCGCTAGGCTCATCGCGCCGAGAGCGGACCAGGCGTCCAGGGGCAAGGGGAGGCGCATGAACAGAAGATTTGTCGGAGCGTTCGTCAGTGGGCTGATGCTGACCGCGTTGAGCACGGTGGCGGTTGCGCACGAGGGAGCGGGCATCGGCGGCGGGTTGCTGAGCGGCCTTGCTCATCCACTGCTCGGACCGGATCACGTCGCGGCCATGGTCGCGGTCGGGCTCTGGGGGGCGTTCCTGGGTGCACCGGCGCTCTGGATCCTGCCCGTGGTGTTTCCACTGGTGATGGCAGTGGGGGGCGCCCTCGGCGTTGCGGGCGTGCCACTGCCCGCAGTCGAGACCGGGATCGCGTTGTCGGCCCTCGTACTCGGACTGATGGTCGCCATGGCGGCGCGGCCGCCACTGTGGGTGTCCGGGCTGCTGGTCGGGCTGTTTGCCATCTTCCACGGACACGCGCACGGCACGGAGCTGCCGCAGGCCGCGAACGCCATCGCCTATGGCATCGGCTTCGTGGTAGCGACCGGGCTGTTGCACCTCGCGGGCATCGCGCTGGGGCTGCTCGGCCGTTGGCCGGCCGGGCGCGTCGCGGTCCGCGCCGGCGGCGGGGTCATCGCGCTCGCCGGCGGTCTCTTCCTCACCGGAGTCGTGTGACCGGGCAGCGGCTTGCGGTCGGTACCGCGCTCGCGCTTGCGGGACCGACCGCCGCCGCGCACGGAGCCTTCGGCGACGCGGGCGCCTTCTACTCCGGCCTCGTGCATCCGTTCATGGTGCCGGCCCACCTCCTGACGCTGCTGGCGTTCGGGCTGCTGGTGGGGCAGCAGGCGGCGCTCGGTGCTCGGCGCCCGTTGTTCGTCGAGGTGACATTCGCGGGTCATTGCGCGGGCATCGGCGTCGGCATCGCGCTGGGTCTGAGCGGCGTTCTCTCGGTCGAGCTGCCGGCCGCGACGTTGATGCTGGTGGCGGTGGTGGCCGGCGTGGCGGTCGCCGGCGCACGCGCGCTCCCTGCTCCGG
>JACKNM010000033.1 GCA_024234875.1 Ectothiorhodospiraceae bacterium
ACGCGCTGCTCTCGAAGCAGGCGCACCGGGTGGTGTTCGAGATCACCGAGCGCGCGTCCCTCGACGACGTGCCCGACGCGTCATCGCGGGTGGCCGCGCTGCGCAAGCTCGGGTTCCGCATCGCCATCGACGACCTGGGCGCCGGGTACGCCGGGCTGGCCAGCTTCGCGCAGCTCGAGCCGGACGTGGTCAAGTACGACATGTCGCTCATCCGGGACGTGCACCAGAGCCCGACCAAGCAGAAGGTGCTCGAGTCGATGACCCGGCTCTTCGCCGAGCTGGACCTCCTGGTCATCTCGGAGGGCGTGGAGACGCCGGAGGAGCGCGACACGCTCACCGCGCTCGGCTGCGACCTGCTGCAGGGCTATCAGTTCGCGCGGCCGGGGCCCGCCTTCCCGCCGGTCGCCTGGTAGCGGGGCCGCGGGCGGCCACGCCTCAGGGCGATGGCCCCCACGGCTCGTGCAGCATCAGCGCTTCGAGGCCCTGGGCGAAGGTGTGGTCGATGATGACCCGGAAGCCCTCGAGGGAGGGGTGGATGCCGTCGGGCAGATAGTCGAGCGGCCCGGGGAGCTGCACGAGACCGCCCGGGAAGGGCGTGTAGGTCGGCCACACCCCCGGCGCCGGGACGGCCCCCGGTCCGTAGGCCACGGGCGGCAGGAAGAAGGGCGGGTGCGGCACGTCGCCGAAGGTCCACTGGAGCAGCCCCAGGTTGTGGGCGTAGTGGACCCGCGAGTTCGCCTGGGCGATGCCCAGCTTGCGCTGCTCGAGCGCGATGAAGGCCTCGTTGTAGGACTGCTGGTCGAGCCCGGGCAACGACACGTAGAGCTGCAGGAAGTCGTAGTGGAGGTAGTCGTAGCCGACCATGACCACCTGGAGGTCCGGCCGGCCCGCCATGGCGTAGCCGATGAGGTTCTGGACGTCGTCGCGGATGTCGTCGAGCGCCAGCTCGCGGAAGAACTTGGGCAGCTTGGCCCAGCCGCCGTTGATCTCGCGGTTGAGGTCGTTTCCGCCGATGACCAGGAGCAGCACCTCGGCCGGAGGGTCCGCGTCGAGCGCGGCGTCCAAGGCCAGGAGCTTGCCGCCGTCGTTGGTGACCCACTGCGCGGCGGTCGAACCGGCGACCGCCGTCGCCTCCCAGGTGAGCGTCGCGTCGAAGCCCAGATCGGCCAGCGCGTCGATGGTCGGCATCACCAGGCCCACCGACCAGGAGTCGCCCGCCATCACCAGGCGGTGCACGGTGTTCGGAGGCGGAGGCCCGTCGGGGGCGGTGTCGGCGACCGTCTCGGTGGCGGTGTCGGCGACCGTCTCGGTGGCGGTGTCGGTGTCGGCGACCGTCTCGGTGTCGGTGTCGGTGTCGGTCTCGGCGTCGGTGCCGGTCTCGGTCTCGGCCCCGGTGTCGGTCTCGGTGCCGGTCTCGGCCCTGGTGTCGGTCTCGGTCTCGGTCTCGGTCTCGGCCCCGGTGCCGGTCTCGGTCTCGGTCTCGGTGTCGGTCTCGGTGCCGGTCTCGGTCTCGGTGCCGGTCTCGGTCTCGGCCCCGGTGTCGGTCTCGGCCCCGGTGCCGGTGTCAGCGTCCGTGTCCGTGT
>JACKNM010000034.1 GCA_024234875.1 Ectothiorhodospiraceae bacterium
GCTCGCCAAGGAGATCGAAGAGAAGGTCGAGATGCCGAACGACACCGACGTCGCGCAGTTCTACGAAGACGTGAAGGGTCAGCTCCGCGGCGCGAGCCTCGAAGAGGTCCGCCCGATGCTGGCCGCCGAGCTCATGCAGCGCGCGATGGCCGACCGGTACGACGTGTACGTGAAAGAGCTCCGCAAGAAGAAGGGCGTGAAGGCCTCGCTGCCGTACCCGGATCTGGCGCGCGTCGAGCTCGACGTCACCGCCTCCGACCCGGTGCTCGGGAATCGCGACGCCCCCGTCACGATCGTCCAGTTCGCCGAGTACCAGTGCTACTACTGCAACAAGGTCGCGCCGACGCTCGATGCCCTGCTCGAGGACTACGACGGCAAGGTGCGGCTCGTGTTCAAGGACTACCCGCTCGAGAACCACACCCGGGCCATGCCCGCGGCCGTGGCGGCGCGCTGCGCCGGCGAGCAGGGCAAGTACTGGGAGATGAACCGGGTGCTCCTCGCGAACCAGCAGGCCCTCAAAGACTCCGACTTCGACGCGTACGCGTCCCAGATCGGGCTCGACGGCTCGAAGTTCACGTCGTGCCTCGCGTCGGGTCGGGTCGAGCCGCTCGTGCGGGCGGCCTTCGCAGAGGGTCAGCGCGCGGGAGTGCAGGCGACGCCGACGTTCTACGTCAATGGGCTGCTCGTCAGCGGCGCCCAGCCGTACGATCGCTTCAAGGCGATCATCGAGCAGGAGCTCGAGAAGCGGTAGGATGGCCCGGTCCAGACGGAGGCATCCAGGCACGCGGTGGGTGAGATCGGCGCCACGATTCCGGAGCACATCGGGCCGTTCCGCGTCCTGAGGGCCATCGCTGCGGGCGGGATGGCCGAGGTCTACGCGGTCGAAGACCCGACGAGCGGGGAGCGCTTCGCCCTGAAGCTGCTCGTGGCCGTGAAGGTCGCGCTCAAGCGCTTCAACCGCGAATACGAGGCGATGACGCGCCTCAACCACCCGGGCATCGTCCGGGTGTACCACTACGGCCTGCACCAGCAGCACCCGTGGCTCACGATGGAGCTCCTGCGCGGCACGCCCGCCCAGCCCTGGGTGAAGCAGTTCGGCAAGCCGGGCGAGCCCGAGCGCACGGCCGAGGTGCTGCGCCTCGGGTACCACCTGTCGCAGGCGATGCACTACGTGCACGAGCGGGGGCTCGTCCACCGCGACCTGAAGTCCGCGAACGTGCTGATCCTGCCCGACCGGCGGGTGAAGCTCGTCGACTTCGGCACCGCGCACCTCTCCGACGCGCTCGACCGGCTCACCGCCGAAGGCGAGTTCGTCGGCACCTACGCGTACGCGAGCCCCGAGCAGCTGCTCGGGCAGGCCGTCGACGGGCGGTCCGACCTCTACAGCCTCGGCGTGCTGCTGTTCCGGCTGTGCACGGGGCGGCGGCCGTTCTCGTCCAACGACTCGAAGGCCCTGATGGACGCGCACCTGTCGGGTGCCATCCCCGACCCGCGCAAGCTCGTGCCCGAGCTGCCGGCGGGCCTCGGCGAGCTCATCGTCGAGCTCATGCAGAAGGCGCCGGGCGACCGGCCCCGCACGGCCGGGCTCGTCGCGCGGCGGCTCGAAGAGCTCGCGGGGCGTCCGTTCGGCATCCGCAGCCCGCTGGCCGTCCACGACTCCCACGTCACCGGGCGCGAGCTCGAGCTCGGCGAGATCCGCAAGCGCATGGCCGACCAGCCGAACAGCGCGATGCTGGTGCTCGGCGAAGCAGGGGTCCGACCGGGGCCGCGTGCTCGACGCGGTGCTGCGCGAGGCCGTGGCCCGCGAAGACCTCGTGTTCGTCTCGACCCTTCGCGAAGGGGCGACATCGAGGGGCCTGATGGGGCTCCTCCGTCCGTCGCGCGCCAGGGCTCCGACAGCACGCCGGCCATCCGCGCTCAACAAGCTCGCCAAGGCGAACGTCACCCCAGCTCGCCACGCCGCGCGTACGCTGCGTCGCTGCGGAAGTCCGTGCAGTCGACCTTCCTCACGCTCGCCGAGTCAAAGCAGGTCGTCATCAGGGTGCACGGCCTCGAGCACGCCACCACGCTCACCTCGAGGTCCTCGCGAACATCCGGGCGTACGCGGCGAGAACGACCTGAATCCACATCCTCGCGAGCTGCTCGGCCAAGGCGATCTCGGCGAACCCCGGATCCTGCGGCGGTTTCCCGATGCCGTGCGTCAGGCTGCCGCCCTCGGGCCCCGCGAGATCGCGCTCGGCGTCGGCGCCATGCTGGGCCGGCGCCCTCCGCTCGCCGAGCTGTCGCGCGAGCTGTTCCAGGCCACCGACGGCCAGCCAGAGTACATCGAAGACGCCGTGCGGATGCTCGTCGCCTCCGGCAGGATCGAAGGCCGACGACGGCAATCGCCTCGAGTGGGCCGGGGCCCGGTCGAAGTCCGGTGCCGAACAGGCCCGCGGCGACGCCGAGTCGCTGCCCTGTCGCTCCCGAGCCTGTACCGCCGCGTGCTCGAGGCCATCGCTCCTGCTCGACGACGAGGTGCACCTCGACACCCTCGCGAGCGCGCTCGACTGGGAGGTCAAGAGGTGCGCCCATCGCGCACCACCTCGTGGCCCAGCAGATCCTGAAGTGGGTCGTCGACGACCGCACGCTCGGCTGGAGTGCGCAGCCGCCTGAAAGGCCGTGCTCGAGGCCGGTCTCGGCAGGCTGCGGCTGCACGCGCACCAGGCCACGCTCTCCGCGCCATCCGCCAGCACTCGCCGAGCGCCGCGCAGGTGCGCCTGCTGCTCGCGACCGGCGAGAGCGGCGAGGCGTTCAGCCAGTGCACGGTCGCCGCGCGCGAGGCCTTCAGAATCGCACCGCTACCGCGACGCGCTCGCGATGCTCACCCCGCTGTTCAGCCGCGAGCAGGGGTGAATCGATCTCGTCGCCGAAGCGCACCTGCTCCACGCGCGCTGCCTGCATGACTCCGCCCGCTCGACACGGCCGCTGCGAAGTCGCTCGCGACAGCGAAGAAGGAGCATAGCGGGCCAGCCGCAGAAGCTCGCCGAGGTCAGCTTCGCCAGCGCCATGCTGTCGGCGGCGATCGGCCACCACCGCAACCACCAGAAGCACCTGGTCGCCGCGTGGGAGGCCGCCGAGAGCGCAGAGCCGCGAGCTGCAGGCGATGGTGGCCCTCGAGGAGGCCGACGTCGCGCGGCACAGGCAACACGAGACGCCTCCGCCTGGATCGACAAGGCCCGCAGCGGCCATCAGCGCCCGCAACCGCTCGCTGATGGGGTACGTCACCATCGCGACGGCCCGGGTCTCGCTGATGACCGGCGACGCCGCCGAGGGCAAGCGACCGCCAGCAAGGCGATGCAGTACTTCGAGCGGGAAGGCGACCTCTACAGGTACTTCTCGGCGGTCGCGACGTGGGCCGACACGCTGCGACGCCAGGCCCGCTGGTCGGAGGCCCTGGCGCTGCTCACGCAGCAGCTGCCCGAGGCCAGCTCGCCGAAGACCCGCAGGTGTACGTGCAGATGCTGCTCTCGGCCGCGTGGTGCGAGATCGACCTGTGCCGCCTGGGCCGCGCGCAGGAGCTCGTCGACGAGCTCGCGGCCACGGTCCGCAAGGGCGAGATGCTGCCGCTGCAGCTCGATGCGCGGCTCGTGTACGGTCGCATCCTGCTCGCCTCCGGGCAGTTCATGAACGCGGCCTTCGTGCTGAAGGAGGTCCACGAGCGCGCGCGCAACGCCCAGCTCACCGTGCTCGCCGAGACGAGCCGGGCGCTGTGGGCCGAGACCTCGTGGCACCTCCGCGACCGGGTGAAGTGCAAGGAGATGTTCCAGTCCGCGCTGCTCGGGCTCCGCGCGACCGGCTCGAAGGTCGCCATCGCCGACGCGTGCGCGGCCCGGGCACGCGTGATGGCCGCGAGCAGGCGGGATCTGTTCAAGCCCGTGGCGGAGCTGCTGGACAGCGGTCGGTTGCCGGCGGTCGCGCTCGAGCGCTTCCTGGCCGACGGTGCGTGGCAGCGCCAGCGCGGGGACCGCAGCGCCATGGCCAAGGCCTACCGGGACGCCGCCATGGCGCTGAACCGCATCGCCTCCGGCCTGAACGACACCGACAGGGCGGCCCTGCGTGTCCACCCTGGTCCCGCCGCATCCGGCGAGGGCTGCAGTGAGCCATGACAATCAGTAGAGTCCACGCTCCGCAGAACCCCACCGATCTCCCCGGACCATCGGTCCCTACCGCCTCCTGCGCCCCATCGCGCGGGGCAGGATGGCCGGTGTACGAGTCGGGCCGGTCTCGGGCGAGCACCTGGCGCTCAAGCTGCTGATGCAGGACGGCGCCGCGCGGGCGCGGTTCGATCGCGAATGCAGAAGCCATGATCCGCTCAACCACCCGAACATCGTGCGGGTCTACAACTACGGCCTCACCGAGACGCGGCGGCCGTGGCTGTCGATGGAGCTGATCGACGGCACGCCGATCCAGGCCTACGCCAAGCACTGCAGCCGGCCCGGCTCCGACGAGCGGAACAGAAGGTCATCCGCGTCGCCACGACCTCGCGCTGGCGCTCGACCACATCCACCGCGCGGGCTGGTGCACCGCGACCTGAAGTCCCCGAACGTGCTCGTGCTGCCCGACGGCCGCGTGAAGCTGCTCGACTTCGGCACCGCGCGCGTCTCGAACCCCTCGCCGACATCACCCGCGACGGCGAGTTCATCAACACGTTCGCCTACGCGAGCCCCGAGCAGCTCACGGGCGGCGAGGTCGACCACCGCACCGACCTCTACAGCCTCAGGGTGCTGCTGCCGGCTCGCCACCGGCAAGCGCCCGTTCATCGCGAAGGGCTCCACGAAACAGCGCGCCTCAGGTCAAGACGAGGCCCCAGCCGCCGTGCGAGGTCGTCGAGGGCATCGAAGGGCCTGCAGGACGTGATCCTCTCGCTGCTCGAAGTCGCCCGAGGATCGTCCGGAGTCAGGCGAGGCCGTGGTTCCGCGCGGCTCGAAGAGGTCGCGGGGCACCCGCTCTGCCCGGCACCCTCGACGTCGACCTGTCCGGCGAGAGCGCCTCGTGGGTCGCGAGGCCCCAGATGGCCGGCCTGTGGCGCTTCCTCGACGGCAGGGGCTCGGAACGTCCGACCGCGCGGGCAGGAAGCCCGGGGATGTCGCGCTGGTCGTGGGCCTGCAGGGCGGCGGTCGCCACCGCATCCTCCAGACCCTCGAGAAAGACATCTCGACCCGCGGTTGGCGGTCGTCTTCGGCGTTCTTCCAGCGCGGTCGCGAAGACATCGACATCCTGATCGAGATGTTCCTGCGGCTCGGCGACCACTTCGTCAGCAAGCCGCAGTCGATCGCCGACGCGCTCGACGTGCTGCGCGAGGTGAAGGGCGCGCGCGGCCTCTCCGTCGCCGAGCGGCTCGACCGCATCCGCGGCGCGGGCTCCACGCTGCTCGCCGTGCTCACCCGCAGCTCGAACGCGCCGGTCGTGCTGCTGCTCCGGGGCCTCCAGCACGCCGGGCCGGTCGGCTACGAGCTGATCGTCGCGCTGCGCGAGACCATCCAGGAAGCGTCGATGCCCGTGCTGCTCGTGGGCGACGTGCACGAGCGGGCCGACGACCCCAACACCATGGCACGCAAGCGGCTGCCCGACGCGCTGCGCATCCACCTGCCGCCCATGACGGTGCGCGAGGTCGCGCTGCTCGTGGGCTCGCTGCTGCACCGTCGCCCGCCACCCGCGATGATCGCGCGCCAGATCTACGACGCCAGCGGTGGGCTGCCCACGTACGTCGAAGAGGTCGTGAAGGGCCTGGTGGGGCAGGGCATCCTCCGCGTCCAGGGCCGCGACGCGAACCGAATCGAGTGGGCCCAGCGCGAGGACATGGACATCCCGGTGCCCGACGGCGCCCGGATGCGCGTCATGGACAGCCTCGCCGAGCTCCCCGCCGACCGGCGCCGGGTGCTCGAGGCCCTCGCGGTCGCGGGGGGCGAGGGGTCCGACGAGGTGCTGGCGGCAGCGCTGCAGCGCTCGGCCGGGCAGCTCGAGCTGCCGCTGCTCGACCTCGCGTCGCGCGGCTGGATCTCGCTCGAGAAGTTCGAGGGCTCGCAGTACGCGCGGTGGCGCCAGATCCTCGCCGAGCAGGTCGTGCTCGAGCAGATGCACCCGTGCCGGCGACGCGTGCTGGAGCGGCGCATCATCGACCAGGTCGCGAGCGAGCCCGCGTTCGTCGCGCAGATCCGCCTCCTCCTCGAGGTCGGCCGCGTCGACGAGGCCCTCGAGCGCGCGCTCGACTGGGCCATCCACCACCTGTCCCGCAACCGGCCGGTCACGGCGCTCGAGGTCCTCGACGAGGTCCTGCCGCGGCTCGAAGAGGGCGACAAGACCTCGAACTCCGTGAAGGCGCAGCTCTACCTGCTGCACGTCACGAGCCTCCTGCTCGCCCGTCCCACCGACCCGCAGACCGCGAAGTCCCTCGCGCTCGCCAGCAAGCACGGCAAGCACGAGGGCGACCTGTTCCAGGCCGAGATCGACCTCACGCGCGCGCGGATCCAGCGGGTCATCGGGCACTACCCGAACTTCCGAAAGCTCCTGATGAAGGCGTGGAACGTCATCGAGCACATGGAGCCGAGCCCGCTCGGCACCACGGTGGCCGACCTGCTCGGGTGGAGCAACCGCGTGGCGGGGCTCGTCGACGACGCGGCCGCGTGGCACGGCCGGGCGCGGCGGATCGCCGTCCAGGTCGGCATCCCGGGCGTGCAGGCCCATGCGGACGTGGGGGTCGCGGGCTGGCAGTACGCCCGCGGGCTGCTCCAGGAGGCCGAGCGCACCGTGGTCGGCGCGATCAAGGTGTTCGACGAGGTCGGCGACACGCGGGGCGTGTCGATGGCGCTGCCCGTGTGGGCCGACACGCTGCGTCAGCAGGGCCGGTTCACCGAGGTGCTCGGCGTGCTGTACCAGCAGATGCCGATCATGCGCGAGAGCGAGGCGCCGAGCTTCTACGTCCGGCTGATGCTCGCGGCTGCGCTGTGCGAGAGCGATCTGTGCCGCCTCGGCCGGGCTCAGGAGTGCGTCGAAGAGCTCGCCGCCACGCTGCGCAAGGGCGAGCACCTCGACCTGCGGCTGATGGCCGATCTCGTGAGCGGCGGCATCCTCGAGGCGTCGGGTGAGCTCGCCGAGGCCGAGCGGGTGCTGAAGCACGTCGCCGACCGCGCGAGCGCGGCGGGCCTCCACATGCTCGCCCAGCGGGCGCGGGTGCGGCTCGGCTCGGTGCTGTGGGCGCGCGGCAATCCGCGGCAGGC
>JACKNM010000035.1 GCA_024234875.1 Ectothiorhodospiraceae bacterium
GCTGATCGCCGCCAGGAAGACGGGCAGCGTGCCGAACCCGTGACCGGAGGTGCGCTCGCTCATGTGCGCATACTGCCGCGGTCGGGGACGGCGGTCGCGTCGGGCGGGGTGGGGGTGCCGGTCGCGTCGCTACGCGCGCAGCACCGTCACCGCGCGTCCGCTGGGCGTGGTGCCACCGCGAAAGTGCGTGCGGTCGGCGATGGGCGCGGCGGCGGCGCGGCGGTCGAAGATCACCAGGATGCCGGTGGTCAGGCCGAGGCGGTCGAGGTAGCCGTCGAGCTGGGCGAGCCCCTTGGCGAGCGGATCGGCCTGACCGTCGGCCCAGACCTTGAGCTCGATGGCCTCGCGCTGCTCGGCGCGCTGGTGCTCTGCCCGGTACGGCCATCGGATGAGCAGGTCGATGCGGCCGCGACCCACACCATACTCGCGGTGGACGTGGCCGCCGCCGTTGATCACGCGCTGGAGGAAGGCCATCAGGACGAGCTGAGGGGCGACCTCGTGATACGGCATCTGGCCGGCGATGACCTCGCCGTGCTCGATCCAGAAGTCCACGAACTCGCGCAGCATGCGCTGCACGTCGAAGCGACCGTCGGGCAGCACGAACGACCGTGGCTCGGCCAGGATGGCGGGCTCGGCCAGCCCCGCCAGCACCCGGACGATGACCTCGCTGTAGATCGGGTTGGCGACGCGCAGGGGGAGCTCGCGAGCGATGAGTCCCAGATCCTGGGTGTAGCGGAGGTCGTCGTCGTAGGGGTTGTCGGCGAACGTCTCGCCGGCGATGAGCGGCGCCATGATCTGTCGCACGCGCGGCTCCATCAGGCGCGCGGCCAGCGAGTCCAGATGCGTCTGGCGCGCCAGGATGAGGCGCTCCTTGGCCTCCTCGATGTGTTCGGCGGTGATGGGCTCGGCCGCTGGGACAGCCATGTTGCGCACCACCTCGCGCGCCAGCGAGTTCACCAGCCACGGCTGACCTCGGGTCAGATGCCAGGTGAGACCGAGCGCCTCCTCGGTGAAGGCCTGACCGGTGTCGTGGGTGTGCTGAGCGTACAGCGCCCGGACCTCGCTCTCGGTGAAGTCGCCGATGCGCAGCGACTCGACCTTGACGTTGAACGGGCTGCTGGTGCCCAGGCGGGTCTCGTCGCCACCGCTGGCGACCTTGTAGTCGCGCACGTCGCGCAGACCGCACAGCGCGACGGCCCAGGGGAAGTGGTCGGGCCGGCCGTCGTACCCGGCGCGGAGCTGGCGCAGCACCGAGACCAGCGAGTCACCCCGCAGCGCGTCGATCTCGTCGAAGAACAGCACGAGCGGTCGGGGGCAGGCCGCCGCCCAGGCCGAGAGACCGCGCCGGATCCGCTGGCCTGCCTCCGCCTCCGGCCAGCTCGGCGGTCTCAGTTCGGCAGGCAACTCCTCGCGGGCCGAGTCCCGCAGCGCGCCCAGGACCAGCCGCTCTGCCGTGCCGAAGTCATCCCCGGCCACCTCGGCG
>JACKNM010000036.1 GCA_024234875.1 Ectothiorhodospiraceae bacterium
ACGGCCCTCTCGGTGCCGGTGAACCGTCCGCGGAGGGCGGTTCCGGCGACCAGCAGGAGGCACCCCCGACCCGGAGCAGGATGACACCCAGGAGCGCGACCGCGCTCTGCACCTTCTCAGTCTTGGAGGACTGCGATGAACAAGATCCAGGGGTGCCATCGAAGGCATCCACTACCACGTCATCAACGGTCGGGCGTTCCCCGATCGTCCGGGGCGGTGACGGGCCGCTGTCGCCCGTCGAGGAAGCCGAGCGCGACGCCCGGTACCTCGCCGACTGCCTGCGCGAGATCCACAGAGACAGCCACCGCCCGCGGTGCCGCCCTCACCGACGCCGCCGAGCGCGCCGCCGCGACCGCCCTCACCGATGACGAAAGCAGGCCCGTTGGGACGCTGGCGAGGCCGAGCGCCTCCGCCTCGTCTCGGTGATCGAGCGCCACAACGCGGTCGCCAAGGCCGCCGAGGTGCCCGCCGCCGTGGCGATGGGTGACGGTGCGCTGCGCCAGGCCCCTGGCATGATCGTGCGCGGCGACGTGTACGACCTCGGCGAGGTCCGCTACGGCGACACCGACGCGGTCCGCTCCCAGGCCCTGCGCGCCATCGAGGCCGACGGCTCCGCGTTCCCCGAGGATCGCCACCGCGAGGAGGCCGAGCGGGTCGTGCGCTCGCTCGACCCGTCCGTGGCCGCCCGCATCGTCGCCACCTCGTCGCCCGCCTACGGGTCGGCGTTCGTGAAGGCGGTCGCCGGTCGCGAGCACCTGTTCACCGACGCCGAGCGGATGGCCGTCCAGCGTGCCGTCTCCCTCGGTGGCACCGCGGGCTACGCGGTCCCGGCCCCGATCGACACCACGATCATCGACACCGGGGCGCACTCGCACAACCCGTTCCGCCAGCTCGCCACGGTGAAGAAGATCACCGGCACGTACTGGACTGGTGTGAGCTCGGCCGGCGTGTCGGCGTCGTGGGACTCCGGAGGCCTCGGAGGTGTCCGATGACGCCCCGACGCTCGCCCAGGTCCAGATCGACACCCACAAGGGCGCGCCGCGTTCGTGCCGTTCTCGATCGAGTCCGAGGACTGGGGTTCGATGGCGTCCGACGTCTACACGATGATCGCGACCGCCAAGGACAACCTCGAGGGCGCTGCCTTCGCCACCGGGACCACGCCCCAGGGCGTGACGACCGGCCTGGATGGCACCTCATCGGAGATCGCCCCGACCACGGCCGAGACGTTCGCCAAGGCCGACGTCGACAAGCTGATCGCGGCTCTCCCCGCCCGGTTCCGCCGGTCCGGTCGCGCTGCGATGGTGGCGAACATGGTCTGGTACAACGCCATCGCGGCGTTCGAGACGACGGTGACCACCGGGTCGCTGATCTCGACCAACCCGGCCAGCGTCGCCGGCGACTTCACCGTGCGCGGCTACGCCGCCTACGAGTCGTCCGACATGGATGCGGTGCTCCCCGACGCCGCCGCCACCGCCGACAACTTCGGGATCCTGTTCGGCGACTTCGCCCAGGGGTACTACATCGTGGATCGGGTCGGGCTGAACGTCGAGCTCATCCCGCACCTGTTCCACACGTCGAACAACCGCCCGAGCGGCCAGCGCGGCTTCTATGCCCACTTCCGCACCGGAGCGAAGGTGGTCAACGCCAAGGCGATCGTCATGCTGTCGATCCCGACCGCGGCCTGACCCCAGCCCCACCCCTGACGTCGGCCGGGCCGCTCGCGCGGCCCCCCCCCCGAGCGGCCCGGCTCCGTCGCCCCACCCATGCCTCGCAAGATCGGAGGTGCGCCGATGCGCGCTCTCGTCACGTTCCACGCCCCCGGCCGCCTGGTCGTCGAAGGCGAAGACGTCGATGCGGCCGACCCGGTGTTCGCCGGCCGCGAGCATCTGTTCGAGCCCGCCGCCGAGCCTGAGTCGGCGAAGCCGAAGGCCCGCCCCCGCAAGGCTGCCGGGAAGCCGAAGGGCTGACCGGTGCCTGACCCCGATCCGCTGCTGACCCCCGACGAGGTTCGGTCGCGGTGGCAGCAGGGCGCGAAGCCGACCAGCTCTGCCGAGTACGACGACGAGTGGATCGCCGAGCGTGTCGCCGCGTTCGAGGACACCGTGCTGCGGTACTGCGGTGACGAGGCCACGGTCCGCACGGTCACCGAGACGATCCGCCCGCGGGTGGCGTCGCAGCGCCTGCTGTTGGACTGGCCGAAGGTCACCTCCATCACGTCGGTGACGGTGGGCGGGACGGTGCTCGACTCGGGGACTACAAGCCTCGGGCTGGCATGGTGGAGAAGGTCGGCGGCTGCTGGACGCCGGGCGCCGATCACGTCGTGGTCTACGAGCACGGGTTCGCCTCGCTCGCCGGCCTGAAGATCGCGTGCGCCCTCTACGTGCAGAAGTGCGCGGGGCAGGACCGGTCTGGCTCGGGCCGCGATCAGCGGTCGTCGGGTGACGTGGTGTACCTGGTGATGCCGGATTGGGCCAACGACCGGCCGACCGGCTGGACCGATGTGGATGCGACGCTGAACGCGCTGCGGGTCCGCACCCCTGGTGTCGCATGAGCGCCGCGTGGTTCGAGTGCGGTGCCCGCCTGGCGTCGCTGCTCGCTGCCCGTCCTGGTCTGGCGCAGGTGTCGGTGACGCACTTCGCTCCGCCCACCGACGACGACAACGAGCTCGTGTTCATCCGGTCCACATCGGGCGGCTACCAGGCGGGCCCGACGGCGTCCGGTCCGCTGATCGACGATGCGGTGTTCACCCTCGAGGTCGTGATGATGGTCCGTGGGTGGGCGACGCTCGACGAGTGCATGGCCCGTCTCGGCGAGATCGAGGCCGAGGTGCGTGACGAGGTGGCGGCGAACCCGTCGCTCGCCGACCTGGCGGACGATGCCTGGTCGGTGACCGAGGCACGCGCGGGTGAGTTCACGTTCACCCCGAACCATGGCCCCGATGGGCCGTGGGCACACGGGACCGTCGGCGTCGATGTCGAGGTCCGCATCTACGGAGGCAACCCATGATCCTGCTCGCACCCGATGACCGCGTGTTCACCACCGCGGGCGTGTCCTACGCCCGCGGTGAGCACATCGACGTCACCGACCTCGCCGCACGTCTCGGCGTCGACCCCGATGGGTTGGCGGTGGACCTGCTCGCGCAGGGCTTCGCCGAGGTGAAGCCCGCCAAGACCTCCGCGGCCAAGAAGGCCGCGGCCAAGACCGACGCGCCCACCGTGGGCGCTGACCCCAAGGAGTCCTGATGGGCAGCACTCGCACCAGCCAGTTCGGCGTCGTCGACGAGTCGTCGGTCGGTGTCGTCACCACCCCGACCCTGTTCTTGCCGACGATCTCGTTCGAGTGGTCGGCCGAGGACGCGCAGACCTCATCGGAGGCCGGTGTCGCCGGGCTGTACGGGCTCCAGGAGTGGCAGTCCAACGGTGGCCCGGTCACCGTCTCGGGCAAGTGGGAGGGCGAGCTGACCGCGCTCGGCGCGGGCTTCTGGCTCAAGCACGCGCTCGGCGCGAACGGCGTGTCCACCGCAGGCTCGGACCCCTACACGCACACGATCGCCGCGCCGACGACCAGCGACGGCTACTCGTTCACCGCTCAGGCGGGGATCACCGACGACGCCGGAACGACGCAGCCGGTCACCCTGATCGGCGGCAAGGTGAAGTCCTACGGGCTCGCCTACGACCAGGGCGAGAAGCTGAACGTCTCGGTGGACCTGGTGGGCCAGCGCGTCGACGTCGGTTCCCGCACGCTCACGTCGTGTGAGACGACCAACGGCTCGACGTCGGTCACGGTGACGTCCGCGGTCGACGAGTACGAGGGCATGTCCATCTCGGGCACCGGCATCCCCGCCGGCGCGTGGATCACCGCGGTCAACTCGGCCACGTCGGTCACGATCTCGGCCGCGGCCACCGCGGATGGCACCGGCCTGTCGCTGGTGGTCGGCAAGGCGCTGGCGACCGCCAGCTACACCACGTCGGGTCAGAAGCTGCTCAAGCAGCACCACGCCCACGTGTCGGTCGCAGGCACGGAGGTGTCGATCTACGGCGGCTCCGAGGAGTGGGTGCGCCCCATCGACGAGACCGACTTCCGGGCCGGTTCGCGCTGGTCGAAGGAGCAGAAGGACAACGGCGAGCTGTTCGAGATCACCGGCAGCTTCGAGTGCGAGTACAACGCGGCGCTGTACGCCAAGTACCGGGCCGGGACGAAGTTCTCCCTGGTGCGCTCGTTCGTCGCCGGTTCGACCTCGCTGACCCTCACGAGCAAGGTCCGGATCACGCCCGGTGCGGAGCCGAAGATCGACGGCCGGTCGCGCAACAAGATGACGGTGCCGTGGATGGCGCTCGGCAACACAAACGCCGACCTGCTCGCCGCGGTGCTGGTCAACTCCGAGTCCACCATCTGAGCCGATGACCCAGGCGCAGCTCGTCGGCCTGAAGGAGCTTCGCCGCGAACTCCGCAAGCTCGACAACCCCCGCTCCTGGACGCGTGAGCTTGCGACGGTTCACCGAGAGGTGGCCCGCGACGTTGCCGGTTGGGCACGCTCGGAGGCGGCGTCGCTTGGTGGGCCTGCTCGCCACTTCGCCGATGCCGTCCGCGGCTACGGCTCGGCTCCTGCCGCTCGCGTCGGCCTCTCGTCGGCGGGCAAGGGGCAGCGCAACTACGGCGCACGCGGAGCGTTCTGGGGATCCAAGCGGTTCGCCAGGTTCGAGCCGTGGGTCGGCAACACCTACGAGGTCGGCGTGCGCGGTGAGGGTCCGTACGCGCTGAACGACGCGATCGCGGACCACCTCGACGACGTGATCGAGACGTACTCCGAGGGCATCGACCGCCTGATGCGGCGCGCCTTCCCCGACTGAAACGAGGACCGCATGGGTAAGCCGCTCCGGCCATCCGAGGAACAGGCGCAGCAGGAACGGGCAGCGCGACTCGCGAAGGCCACCCGACTGCTCTACGTGCGGGCCAAGGGCACCGACGTCGAGTTCACGATGCCGCTCGTAGAGAACCTGCCCATCTCCCTGCGCCGCAAGCCACCAAGCAACCGGCAAGTCGATCGATGCCCTCGGGATCGATGCCGTGCACCAGGCGGCGTGCCTGTGGTGGGTGTCGCGCCTGCACGGCGGCGAGGACGTGGCCCTCGCCGATGTCGAAGCGGAGTGGGACGAGCGATGCGCCGGCGTCGGGCTCTCCGACCTCGTGACGCAGTTCATCGATGGCGACGACCTCACCGACGCGACGACGACGAGGGGCACGACCCGGAATCCTGAGGGCAGGTCTCCACTTCGATCTGCCCTCGCTGATGCGGGCCTACCCGCAGGTGACCCCCTGGAACCTCGGCGACTTCACGCGCGCCGAGCTGCTGCTACTGCTCGAGGAGATCGGCCGGAGGTGATCGCATGGCACGCGAGAAGCGTCTAGAGCTGGTCATCACCGGCGACGCCCGCAAGGCGCAGAAGGCACTCAACGACCTCGACGCCGCCGCCGGCAAGAGCCAGAAGGCGACCGGCAAGGCGCTCGACGGGATCAAGGGCAAGATGCTCGATCTCGGTGTGGCGGCCGGTGCGATGTTCGCGTTCAACGAGTGGAACGAGTCGCAGAAGGTCGCGAAGCAGACCGAGGCGGTGCTGAAGTCCACGGGGGCGCAGGCGTGGGAGATCGACGGCCGACGCGGTTGGCGACCACGCGAACTCGGATCAGCCGCAAGACCGGCATCGAGCGACGAGGCGATCCATCGGCGCAGAACTGGCTCCTCAACGTTCAAGCCTCGTCCGCAACGAGGCGGGCGAAGGCAACGACGTCTTCGACCTGGAGCTGGGCGACGATGATCGGGGTGTCGGTGGCGAGGGGGGGCTGATGCGACGCGAAGCAGGCGGCGAACCTGCTCGGCGAGGCGCTCAACGACCCGGTGAAACGTGATGCTCGATGACGCTCGGTCGGCAAGACGGTCGAGGCGAGCCAGCGGCGACGACGATCGAGGTCGACAAGGCGAGCAAGAACGGCGACGTTGGCGCTCAGAAGATCATCCTCTACGAGGCGGTCGCAGGTGGAGGACTTCGGCAACACCTCGCAGGCGTTGGCGAACGAGCAGGCGGAAGGTGTCCGCGAGGCAACCGCGAAGGGAGACGGTGGCGGGCTGCTCGCGCCGACTGTCGAGTCCGCGGGGTAGCGGCGGCCTGGTGCGGCGGACTGGTTCCAGGAGCTCGACTCCTGGCAGCAGCAAGCTCATCGGCGCTGCTGGTGCAGGTGCGTACGCCTGGCTGCGGTGGGGGATCAGATCGGCAGCGTCGCGTCGCTGATGAGGCGCGGGGTCGGCGACGGGCGCGCGTACGTCTCGATGATCGCCGAAGGCGACCAAGAACCGAGCCGCTGGGGTGTCTCGCACCCGCGCTGCGCTCGACGCGATGAACGACGCCTCGGCCGACGGCACGGTGGTCCAATCGAAAGTTCTCCCTGCCCTCGCCGCGATCGGGTTCGCTGCGATGGCGTACGAGGTGATCGCCTACGGCAGTCGATGACGGACGATCGAGGTCGACTCCGAGAAGGCGCTCAAGGCCACGAACGATGACCTGGCGAAGCTCGCCGTGATGTGAGGCACGAAGGCCACCTCCGACCGATTCGCCTGCGGCAAGATCGCCGAGGAGAACATCGCGGTTCTCTACGCGATGCGCGACGTGTCAAGGAGGCGGGTGGCGAGACCGAACTCGGACGACGCCATCGCGGAGGCTGACGGCGGAGAGACGCCGCGCTGCCAAGCGGACCAACGAATATGCGCAGGCGCTCTCGGCGACCTCGGCGGTGAAGCGGCTGGCACCGCCGACGGCCTCGATGACGCCGCCGAGAAGGCGAAGAAGGTCGAGCGGTGGCTCGGCGACCTCACCCCGACCGTGGAGGACTCAGGCGACGCGTTCAAGGTGGCGGGCGAGAGGGTGCGTGGCTACTACGACGAGATGTTCGCCCCGCTGACGGCGAACCTCGACGCCGAAGAGGCGCTGGACAACCTCACCGCGTCGGTGATCGAGAACGGCCGGTCGCTGGACACGTCGACGGACGAGGGGCGCGCCAACATCAGCGCCCTCACCGACTACGTGACTGCCTCGGCGATGGCCGCGACGCAGACCGACAACTCGGCGGCATCCATGGCGAGCTACCGCCAGCGGTTGATCGAGCTGCTCGGTGACCTCGGGTACACGCAGGATGAGGTCGAGGGGCTCATCACGATTATGCACCTGACCCCACCGGAGGTGCTGACGAACTTCACGACCGACTCCGAGGACGCGAAGCGCAAGGTGAAGGAGTACGGCGACACCTTGTGGGGACTCCAGGGCCAGATCCACACGCAGTGGGTCGTCGACATCGCGGGCACGGCGGCCGACTTCCTCGGGCTCGGCGGTGGAGGTGGCGGGTTCCTCGGCCTGGACCTCGGCAGTGTCCGATCCACCTCACGTACGACCGTCGCCCAGCACTCCCCACCCCGCGCGGCGGGCGGTCCGGTCCAGGGCGACCACTGGTACAGGGTGAATGAGCGCGGCCAGGAGTTCTTCCGACCGGATCGCAGCGGCTCGGTGATCCCTGTCGGCGGGTTCGGTGGGCGCACGTCATCGGCGGCCGCCGGTGGGGGCGTCGTGGTCAACGTCCATGTGGCTGGCTCGGTGGTGGCCGAGCGTGACCTGGTGGCGTCGATCACCTCGGCCGTGTCCCGCAAGGGGCGCAGCGACGGCACCCTCGGGTTCCGGGTGCCGGTGACCGACGTGACCGGCATCCCGGGGTTCGTGTCGTGACCTGGTTCGCTCCGCGGCCGACGCTGAAGGTCGCGCTCGAGCACGGACGGTTCACCGGCGAGCCCGGTGCGCTCGACTGGACGGACCTGTCCGATCGGATCATCGACCCGTGGATCGTGGACCTCTGCTCACGGGACTCGGCCCGCGACGACTTCCGCCCCGGCCAGCTCACGGTCACGCTCGACAACTCCGACCGCGCCCTCGACCCGACCAACGCCTCAGGGCTCGTGTACGCCGCGTCGGGCTACGGCCTGCCTGGCTGCCCGGTGACCTTCGACCTCACCTACGACGGGACCACCGAACGGCGCTTCACCGGCTACCTGACGGGCGGCTGGGAAGGCGCTGGCACGCCACGGGTCGCGGGCGACCCTCGACCTGCGACCGTGACGCTGACCGCGATGGACCGGCTCGCCTGGTCCGGTGACCTCCCCAACTCGGCGTGGGCGTGCGCCACGAAGGCCCTGTGGCCCGACTGGTGGTTGCCGATGGACCCGCCCAACGCGGTCATCGGTGACGGCCAGGAGGTGCCGGACCGGTCTGGCACCACGTCCTCGGGTGCGGTCCTGTCGACCTCGCCCGGTGGCCTCGCCCGCCCCGATGGTGCCGAGGTCGGTGGGTGGGTGCCGTGGCTCAAGGTGCCGCCCGACGCCTACCTGACCTCCGAGGCCGCGGACATCATGCCCGACGGCGACGAGACGGACCTGACCTGCTGGTGTTGGTGGACGACCAAGACCGAGCACTCGCCAGGTGAGGAGTCGGTGGTGATGCGGATGGTCTACCCCGGCGGCGGGAACACCCGCTGGGAGATCGTCGTCGACGAGGACGGCATCGCCCAGGTCGCCACCTACGACGCTGGCGGCACCCTGATCGACTCCGACTCGATCTCACCGACCTACCTGTCCCGCTGGGACAACCCCGGCCAGCACCTCGTCGTGGCGCGCTTCGACGGCGGCACGATGGACGTGTGGTTCGGTGGCGACACCGCCACCCTCACCGCCACCTCCGACGTGTACGAGTCGGACCTGATCTGCGGGCCCTCCGATGTGATCTGCTGGTGGGATGAGGTGACGCTGTGGCGTCGGGCGCTCGCCGACGTGGAGATCGCCAGCGTCCTGCTCGCCGCCGGCAGCTACCTCGGCCAGTGGTTCGGCCAGGCCTACACGGACCGGCTCGGGTCGTGGCTCGAGGCCGCGGGGATCGCGGTGACGGTCGACTGGACCGACCGGTGGAGGGTGCCGATCGACGACACCGACGTCTCGGGGTTCGTGTCGCTCGGTGCGGCCGGGCTGCCCGGTGACCTCGCCACCGCCTACCGGCGCACGGTCGGCTCGGGGCCGCAAGGCGGGGCTGTCACCTGCGACCGTGACGGGTTCCTCGTCGCCCGCGACGTGACCGCGCTCACCGCTGGCACCTGGGACGACACCTACGCCACCGCCGCCAAGTTCTCCGACGCGGTGACGCTCGGGTCGGGGGTGATGCGCCACGCCGGTGTCGTGCGGTCCTCCGGTGACGAGGACGGCGTGATCAACCGGGTGGAAGGCCAGTTCTGGTACATCACCGACCTCGGGCCACCGATGGCGCTGCACCAGCTCCCGTTCTCACCCGAGTCCACGACCACCGTCGGCGGGCGCCTGTCGCGCGAGCAGTACGGCACCCGCACCCTCTCGTTCACTTCGGAGCGGTACGGGTGGGAGGAGACCGGGGCGCGCTGCCAGGCGATCCTCGACCGGTGCGCGTGGCCCGCGGTGGAGGGCTTCGACGTGCTCGCCATCGACGCCACCGCACTCGACGACGAGACCGCATGGCTGATGACCGTGGAGGCCGAGCAGGCGCTCGAGGTCACCTACACGCCGCACGGCGGCTCGGCCACGACCGTCGGCGACCTCCACCTCCAAGGTCTGCGCATCGTTGGCACGACCACGACCCTGACCGCGCAAGGCCGCGCGTTCCGCTCCTGAGGAGGCACCGTTGACCGACCGCACGACCGTCACCTGGACGATCACCGACGCTGACGGCAACCCGCTCGCCAACCGCATGGTGTACGCGACGCTGGTCGCCGGTGTCGGTGGCGGGTCGGTGGACTCGCTGGTGGTCGCCGAGCGGGCAACGGCGCGCACCGACGCCGATGGGATCGCGACCTTCTCCCTCTGGCCGAACGAGGCGATCGACCCCGACGGCACCTACTACGCGTTCACCGCCGACTTCGCCCGGCCGCCGATCGTGCGCTACGTCGAGGTCCCGACCTCGGCCTCGCCGGTGGAGGTCGCGGATCTCGGACGCGGTGGAGCCGGTGACGGTCGGAGGGTTCGTGCCCGCCCCGTCGTCTGGTGGCGCGTTCGACGTGCTGCGCCTCCGTGCTGATGGCGCTGCTGCAGAGTGGGCGGCACCGAGCGGTGGCGGTGTGTCGCTGTCCGGCGACGCCCCGAAGGCGCTCGGGACCGTGGCCGCTGGGGTTGGCACCGAGGCGTCTCGCAGCGACCACGTGCACCCGATGCCCTCACCATCGGACGTGGGCGCCACCCCCACGACCCGCACCTTGGCCGGCCTGGACCTCTCCGCGGACCGGTCCGCGTCCGCGTTGCGCACCGCCCTGTCGCTCGTGCCCGGCACCGACGTCCAGGCCTACGACGCGGACCTGGCCGCGATCGCGGCGCTGGCCACGACGACCTACGGCCGGTCCCTGCTCACCCGCACCGACTCGCCGGTCTGGGCACACCAGCAGATCGCTTGGCTGCAATGGAAGGCGTACGCGGACGGCGGCGGCGGCGGAGCGCCGACCCGCGCGCAGGGGAGCCGACTCACGAGCGGGGTCGTGCAGACCACCAACACCCTTGGGCATTGGATCGAGTGGTACGCGCCGATCGACCCAGGAACCTGGACGCTGACGATCATCCACGACAAGAACGCGTCGCTCGGTGAGTTCGCCGTCACCCTCGACGGCTCGTCGCTGGGCACGGTGAACATGTACGCGGCCTCGCTGGTGGCGAACAACGTCACCGAGATCAGCGGCATCCCCGTGACGACCCCCGGCCCGCACGTGCTGCGGTTCACCTCGATCGGGACGGGTGGCGGTGGCCAGTACGCGATGGCGATGGAGGCATTCGGATGGATGAGGACCGCATGAGCGAGATCGAGGTCCACGATCTCGGCCCCGCCGAACGCGACACCGAGGAACCGCAGGCCCTGGCCACCGCGGCCTCGACGTTGCGCGACGCCGCGACGTCGATCCTCTCGTCTGCGTCGGCGCTGTCGCCAACCGGCGCCACCCGCAAGTCGTTCGAGGCGACCGCCGCCGGCCTCGAAGCGCTCGCCGACCAGCTCGACCCACCCACGACCTGAGGAGGTCGCCATGTCCAAGCTCCGTGCCGCGCTCGTGCGCGCTGCGCGCACCGCGCTCCAGACCCTGATCCCATCGCTCGGGGTGAACATCGCCACCGACTGGTCGACGTGGCGGGTCACGCTCGTCACGGTCGCCGGTGCCACGCTCCTGTCGCTCGCCCAGGGCCTGCTCGGCGCGCTCCCTGAGGTCGAGTGATGCGCCGAGTCGCGGCCTGGCTCGGTTGGCCGCGTCGGTTCCACCCGTTGCGGTGGTGGCGATGAGCAGCGGCAAGCCCGCGCCCTGGCAGCGCCCCGGTCACCCGCTCGACGTGACGTGCTGGTGCGAGCGCAAGGTGCGTCCCCAGCCGGTCGACGCCATCGCTGACGGCACCGCGGGATGGGCGTGCAGCCACCCGCAGTGCATCCGACTCGCACCCGTGGAGGTGACCCGATGAGGCTCCTATGGCTCCCCGACGTGCTGCGCGCCGCCAGACTGAACGTCGTCACCATCGACGGCTGGGAGACCCGCGGCAAGGAGTTGGCCGAGGTGCGCGGCATCGTCTGGCACCACGACGCCGCCGCGGTCGGCGCATCCACGGCGAGCGTCGAACACCTACTCGTCGTCGGCCGGTCCCGACCTGCCGGGGCCGCTGTGCCAGCTCGCCCTCCGCGCGATGGCACATGGGTCGTGGTCGCCGCCGGGCGCGCCAATCACAACGGCTACGGCACCTGGGGCAACGAGTCCATCGGCGTCGAGGCCCGCAACAACGGCACCGGCCAGCCGTGGCCCGACGTCCAGGTCGAGTCCTACGTGTCGGGCACCGCTGCGATCTGCCGCCACCTTGGCCTCACCGTCGCCGCGGTGAAGGGCCACAAGGAGACCGACCCGCGCCGCAAGATCGACCCAGCCGGGATCGACATGGACCAGGCCCGCCAGCGCATCGCCATGCGGATCACCTACCGGCCACCCACCACCCCCACGACCCCCGAACCGGAGGACATCGACATGGCAACCGCAGCGGAGCTCCAGAGCCAGATCGACGGGCTCAAGGCGATGGACAAGCTCGTGTGGGCCGCAGGCGAAGAAGCACGCCGAGGACCGCGACTCGCTCATCATCGCCTGGGCGAAGGGGCGCCTCGACGCCACGGACGACGACGTGGCCGACCTCGAGCGTCAGCTCGCCGCCTCGCGACGCCGGACGGGCTGGCGTGATTCAGGACGTGCTCGCTGTGCTCATCGGTCTCGGTGCCGGAGCGCGGCGCTCGTCGCGATCACCACAGCGCTGCGTCTCGTCGGCTCGTGGCGTCGGTGCGATGGCTCGGCCGCACGTTCATCGGCGATCCGATCGGTGGCGCGGTGCGCGGCCTGGTGCGCGCCACGCTCGACGACTGGGCGGCAGAGCGCATCGACCCTCGCCTGACGGCGCTCGAAGCGCAGTACCGCCCGAACGGCGGCAACTCGGCCCGCGACCGACTGGAAGCGATCGCGGAGACCGTGGGCGCACCCCGCCGCCTGGATGACCCACATCTAGATCGTCATCAAGATCAACGCGTGAGCGCCCCTGCCCTTCACCGGGTGGGGGCGCGCTTCGCGTTCTGGAGCCAGATGGGTAGCGACCCGTCACGACCTGCCGACCGCGCTCCTTGGTGGGGTGAGCACCGCGGGTCGGCTGCATGCTCATGGTCCTCGACTATAGACCGGACCGTAACTAGGGACAAGACCCTATCGCCCAGACAGATACCGAGAGCCATAGGTATCTGTCTTTCGGTGGTTGACCCTAATCCGGACATGTCCTAGGTTCGTGCCATGTCCTCATTCGAGTACCTCACCGCCAACGAGGCGGCAGGGCGAGCAGGCGTCACCCGACGCACGATCACCCGGTGGATTGAGTCGGGACGCCTCAACCCCGCCGCCCGCCTGCCCGGCGAGACGGGTGCGCTGCTGTTCCTCCCGGCCGACGTCGATGCTGCCGCCGCCCTCACCCCTTCTCCTGAGGGAGCGGAAGCATGAGCGCCGTCACGAAGCGCACGCTTCCACCGTTGCTGTCGCGGGATGCGGCCCTGCGAGCGGTCACCGCGGCGGCGGTGCCGCGAGACGACCGCAAGGCCCAGGACTGGCCGCGAAAGCCCGGTCGCTCAGCCGCCCGCGTGATCGACCGCGAGATCGCCAAGCGGATGCCGTCGACCCGACGCCGCGTTGCACGCTGGCAGATGGCCGCCCGCGTCTACGGCGCTACCCGCGTTGAGGGGCAGCGATGAGCGCCATCGACGAGATCAACGCCATGCGGGTCGGGCTGGACCAGCTCGCCGCCTGGGTCGACGCTCACCCCGACATCCCGCTCCACCGATCCGGGAGCCTAGGGATCGTCGCCGATCACCGGATGGACGACCCTGACCACGGCGAGATCATCCGGGCGATCGCCGACGGCGCCGGTCGGTGCCGTCACCAAGAAGATCGGCGCCAACGACTCCACGATGTTCATCGAGCGGGCGTTCTCCGGTGGGATCGCGCTCCAGCACCCGGCCGCACGCGACGAGGACGCGAGCTCGCGCCGTCCGCACGCCTGAGACGGTCGGGTGCCTGATCCCGACGCTCCGCTCGTCACCATCGAGCGGGAGATCGTCGAGTGGGACTGCAAGCCGCTCCTCGGCGCTGCGGGTCAGCGATGAGCGTCATCGCACCCTCCCTACCGTTCCCGGCGCGCAACGTGCGTCCCAGCGACCCGGCCACCTCCCACATCGCCGCCGCCGGATCACCCGGCCGCGAGCAGATCGCCTCCACCGTCCGCACCATCCTCGCCGCCCACCCCGAAGGGCTCACCGATTGGGAGCTGTGGCAGGCGACCGGCCTCCCCGAACGGCTCCGCGGGTCGGTCGTGAAGCGCCGCCAGGACGCCCACGCGACCGACACCGGCTCCACCCGCATGGGTCCATCGGGTCGCCCCATGACCGTCTGGACGCTCCACCGATGACCACCACCAACCCCATCGGCGCCCCCGCCCACCAGCACCCGAACGGCGGTGGCTGGGTGGCAGACACCGCCCATGTGGCTGAGTCGGTGTACGTCGGACCTGCTGCCCGCATCTACGGCGGCGCCATCTACGGCGGCACCATCCGGGGCGGCGCCATCCGGGGCGGCACCATCCGGGGCGGCACCATCGAGGGCGGCACCATCGAGCACTCCCGCCACGTCCTCACGATCGGCCCGATCGGCTCCGAGAATCAGCATGCAACCCTCGTCCACACCGACGACGGCCACCTGCTGTCGATCGGGTGCTGGCAGGACGGCACCATCGACCAGCTCGCCGCCGAGGTCCAACGCCGATGCCCCGACCGCGCCGACGAGTACGCCGAGATCGAGGCGATCCTGCGCCGTCGCATCGCCGAGTGGGACGCCGAGCGGGAGGCGGCATCGTGAGCGCCACCGCTGACCTGATCGCGTGGGCTGTCGCCCGCTCCGAGTCCGCGGGTGACGACGAGCTGATCGCCGCCGCACGAGCTGAGCTGGCGGGCGCAGAGAGCGCCGACCTCGTGTTCCCCGCGGGCAAGCCGACCGGCGACCTGCTCGACGCCCTCGACGCTGCCCTTTGGGGCCTCGCCGAGCGATCCACCATCATCGTGCTCTCCGGCACGATCACCGACCAGCAGCGCCACCAGCTCGACACGCGGGCCACCGCCGTCGCACGGACGCTGCAGCGTCTCGGGATGGTCCTGCCCGACCCGGTGGCCGCGGTGGTCGCCGATGCGCTCGAGCTGCCCCAGGCGGTCGGGTCGTGACCGGCCTCGACGTGATCGTGGCCTGCGGGTACGTGATGCTCGTCGGCTGCACCGCCACCATCGCCGCCGGCACGCTGATCGAGCGCAGCACCCGCCAGGAACGTCGCTGGTACGCGGTCGAGTGCTGGGGCGTGCGCATCGCGATCGTGGCCGCTGGTGTCGGCGCCGCGGTCGCCCTGTACGGCATCGCCGCGGCGGTCCTCCGATGAGCCCGTAGCCACACGTCACGGTCCGTCACTCGCTGGCGGTCGCATCGGGGCAGAGCGCGGAACCCCGCCGCCGTCGCTCACCCGGTGCGGCCACCAGGAGGAGAGCGGGCCACCCCAACCCCTGAGCCTGTCCGTGCGTGCTCGGACCCGCTCTCCTCCGACCTCCGATCCCAACGACCAGAAGGAGGCCCTCTGTGGCCGAATCCACCGACCCCAACCGCGAGGAGCCGCCGCAGTTCTCGCAGCTCCTGTTCGCCCAGCGTGGTGGGCGCTGCACGGCGAGCTGACCGACGAACTCGCCGCGCTCGTCGAAGCGGTGATGGCGACCGGCAAGGCCGGCAGCCTCACTCACGATCAAGGTCGCGAAGGCCGGCAAGGGCGGCGGCCACCAGATGGTCGTCACCGACGTCGTGTCCACCAAGGCCCCGAAGTCCGACCGCGGCGAGAGACCTTTTCTTCTTCGACGAGCGCAACTCCGGCCTGAGCCGCAACGACCCGCTCCAACCCTCGCTCCCTCTCCAAGAGGTCCCGAAGCCCGACACCCGCTCACTCAAGGAGGCGTGACCCCGCCATGACCTATCCCACGATCACCCACACCCGCACCGAGGCTGACGCCGTGGCCGAGGCGGCCCGACTCGCCGCCGAGCCGCGGACCCTCGAAGCCCTCAAGGTCCACGCGCTGCCGACCACCACCGGCATCCACATCGTCGATCTCGACACCGACGCTCACCGCAAGCGCGAGGGCGTGCCGCCCATGCGCAAGACCGGCACCGTCGCGCTGTCCGAGCACGGGTCGTTCGCCGCCTACGTCTCCAGCCCACGCCCTTGACGCCGTGACGACGCTGTGGGCCGACCGCGACCACGGCCGCGCCATCGCCGTGCTCAACGATCACGAGGCCAGTCCCGACGGTGAAGCCGGGTGGGGCGACCACCGCGCCACCCTCACCCTGCGCGACGACGCCCTCCTGGCAGGCGTGGTGCGGGGCGTCCGGCAAGCTCACCCCCCCAGGCAGCGTTCGCTGAGTTCCTCGAGGACCACGCCGGCGACGTCGTGGACCCCGACCACGCCCGACTGCTGGAAGTCGCCTCGTCGATCGAGGCAACCAAGGACGTGGCGCACAAGTCGGCAGTTCGCCTCGACAACGGCGAGGTGAAGGTCCGCTACGAGGAGACGATCGAGGCCCGCGCTGGCGAGGCCGGTGACCTGACGATCCCGACCCGGATCGAGTTGGCCCTGTCGCCCTACGAGGGCATGGACCCGTACCGGGTGACCGCGCGCTTCCGCTACCGGCTCCGCGATGGGGGGCTATGTCGCTCGGCGTGGTGCTGGACCGCCCGAGGACGTGCTGCGCAGCGTTTGCCGACGTGCTGACGCCATCGAAGCCGAGACGGGCATCAAGCCGCTCCACGGCAACCCCTGACCGAGAACGACAGCGCCCCCGCCCTCGACCTAGCAGCCGAGCGGGGGCACCGACCCCAAGGAGGGTAGCCGTGGCTACCGACACCGACCCGACCACCTCGCTCGACCCCTGGCCCACCCTCGATGACGGCCGCTGGCCGATCCTGCGCACCTGCGATGCCGACATGCAGGGACACGGCGGCTTCCAGTGGCCCACCTCGGGTCACGTTGAGGCGCCTGATTGGGACCCGGACCCGGACCACGAGTGCGGCGGCGGGCTCCACGGCCTGCTGTGGGGGTGCGGCAACGCGTCGCTGCTCGCCGCGGCACACGGCACCCGGTGGCTGATCGTCGCTGTCGACCCGGCCGACGTGGCGAACCCGGCCCAGCCCGGCAAGGTGCGCTACCGGCGCGGCGAAGTGCTGCTGGTGACGACGGACCGAGCCGAGGCGATCGCCTGGCTCTACGACCACGGCGGACGGCGACTGCCGGTCTCCTGGGGCACCTCCACCTCCGGCGACTGGGGCACCTCCACCTCCGGCGACTGGGGCACCTCCACCTCCGGCTACAGGGGCACCTCCACCTCCGGCAACGGGGGCACCTCCACCTCCGGCTCCGGGGGCACCTCCACCTCCGGCTCCGGGGGCACCTCCACCTCCGGCTCCGGGGCACCTCCACCTCCGGCGACCGGGGCACCTCGACCTCCGGCGACTGGGGCACCTCCACCTCCGGCTACCGGGGCACCTCCACCTCCGGCTACGGGGGCACCTCCACCTCCGGCTACCGGGGCACCTCCACCTCCGGCTACAGGGGCACCTCGACCTCCGGCGACTGGGGCACCTCCACCTCTGGCTCCTGGGGCACCTCCACCTCCGGCAACGGGGGGCACCTCCACCTCCGGCTACGGGGGCATCGTCGTCTGTCGCTGGTGGGACGCCACCGCCGCCCGGTACCGGCTGACGGTCGGCTACCCCGGCGAGGACGGCATCGAGGCGGGGGTCGCTTACCGGGCGAACGAGGCCGGTGAGCTCGTGCGAGTCGATGGGGTCCAGCCGTGACCCCCGCTCAGCGTGCAGCGATGCGGCGAGTCGGCGCACGCGTGCAAGGTGCAGAGGTCGCCCCGGCGCGCGGTGAGCGCCCGGTGCTGCCCGTCGCCATGGTGGCCGTCGGTGTCCTGCTGCTCGGTGTGGCCCCGTTGCTGTCGGTGGCGCTGTTCGCGGGTTCGCTGGCGGCGGGTGCTGGTCGGGAGGTGTGGCGATGAGCGAACTGTTGCCTGCCGAGTCGATGGCGCTCACGGTTGCCCTGGCGCAACTGGCCCGCGGCGAGAACCCCCCGCCCAACACCTCTGCCGCCTGCATCTTCGCCCTGGAGCGACTGCGCGACGCCGGAGAGCCTCGACCTCGCCGACCTCGGAGCACGCCTGCACGCGAACTCCGCGCCTGGTTCCCGCAGGTGCATGACGTCACCTGGTCGACGGTGATGCACGCTGCGCTCCGGACTCGGCGGCGAGACCGGCGAGGTGCTCGACATCATCAAGAAGGCCGACATCTGCGGCCTCACCGACCACTGGCACCACCATGCACGCCGACGGCAAGCACTCGCACGCCGCCCTCGAAGCCGAACTGGCCGACGTCCTGACCTACCTGCTGGTCCTGGCGCACGAGTTGGGCATCGACATGGAGGCGGCGGTGGAGGCGAAGCAGGCGGTGTGCGTCGAGCGGTGGGGGAAACCCGAACGTGGGCGGCGACCATGGGTAGCGCGCAAGGCGTCGTCGCGGCGCAGACGCCGAGCGGGCAGTGGTCCGCTACCTGCGCGGCCGCGGCCATGAGGCCCGCCGCTACCTCGCCGGGGATGGGCGCCAGCCCGGTGACGTCGACTGGCATCCGCTGGTCTGCCTGGAGGTCAGGACCGGGCGTCGTCCTCGTGGCCGTCGTGGTGCCGCCAGGCTGTCGCCGAGGCACCCGAGGGCACGGTGCCAGCGGTGGTGCGCCGCACGCGTGGCATCGCAGATCCGGCGCGTGGGAGTGCCGGGTGGACGCCACCTTGTGGGTGCTGGTGCTCGGGCGGACGTATCCGCTCGGGCCGGGCGGCGCGATGTCGATGGTCGGGCGTGGATCGTCACCACCCTCGCCGGGCTCGTGGCTGCGGTGGAGCGCCACGACGCGCTCTCGACCGGATCGGCGGTGGGTCGTGAGCGAGGCGCTGCTAATCGTGGACGGCTTCGGCGGGTTGCCACTGTCGCGACTCGATGGTAGGTACGTCGTTGCTGGGTCTGGCTGGTGCGCGCACCGTGCCCGGTCGGCCGCAATGTACGGCGACCGGCTCACCGTCTCCACCATGTGCGGCCAGGTCCTCAATCGCCCGATCATCACCGACGAGCCGGTCGGACCCGAGTGCGCGACGTGCTGGGGCAGATCAGCAGCCCTCGACCCCCACGGCCGCCCCGTCGCGTGGGCGCCCGCGGCCATCACTGGCTGCCGAAGCGGTGGTGCGCCGGCACCGCCAACCGCTGGTACGTGCCTGTCGACGACACCAACTACTCGCCAGCCGTGTGCCTCGCCTGCGGCCAGACCGTGCCACTGCGCGGCGGCCACGGGTGGAATGGCCTGCCGACGACGCAGCGCCACCACCACGCCGGGTCCGGCGTGTGCTGTCGGTGCACGGTCGCCGCCGGCTCGTACAAGACGGCGATCGGATCGCCTGCTGTGCGTGGGAGGCACACGGCCCGTGTGGGCGCACGGCGTCGCGGTTCTGGCTGATCGGAGGTGGGTCGTGAGCGCCGTCACCGTCACAGACCTGTTCTGCGGTGCGGGCGGCTCGTCGCTCGGCGCCGCAACGGCTGGCGCTCAGATCGTGATGGCGGCGAACCACTGGTCGACCGCCATCGAGGTCCACCAGGCCAACCACCCTGACACTCGCCACGACTGCGCGCCGACGTGTCGCAGGTTGATCCCCGTCGCTACCCGGTGACCGACCTGCTCCTCGCATCCCCGGAGTGCACGAACCACAGCCAAGCCTGCAGGGTGTCGCGCAAGCGCCAAGACCCGTCGCTGTGGGACGCCCCCGACCCTGCTGCTGAGCGGTCGCGGGCGACGATGTGGGACGTGCCCCGGTTCGCTGAGCAGAACCTCGCCGCGCGGCGGGCGTCGTCGAGAACGTCGTCGAGGTCGTCAAGTGGCCGCCGTTCCCGGCCCGGCGGATGGCGATGGAGTCGCTCGGCTACGAGCTGCGCATCGTGTCGCACAACCTCGATGCACCACGGCGTGCCGCAGTCGCGCGACCGGGTGTTCATCGTGTGGTGGCGCAAGGGCACAGACCCTGACCTCGAGCTTGAGCGCTCCGGCTGGTGTGGGCGCTGCGATGAGCAGCGGCCGTGTCGCCAGGCGTGGAAGAACGGTCGCACGGTGGGCCGCTACCGCGAGCAGTACCTGTACCGCTGCACGACCTGCGGTGGCGAGGTGGTCCCGGCGACGGAGCCCGCTGCTTCGATCATCGACTGGTCGCTGGACTGCCCACGGATCGGCGACCGCAAGCGTCCCCTCGCCGACAAGGACGCGGGCGCGGATCCTGGCGGCGGGCTGCAGCGGTACGGCTGGGCTCCGATCACAACCGCAGGTGCGGGTGCGACGTTCGAGCGCACCGGAACCGAGCGCGATCACCGCGATGCCGGTGGACACGCAGCAGACCACCGCGACGACCGCGCTCGCGGTGCCACCCGATCCGGGGTTCCTGCTGCAGACCGCCCACGGCGGCGTCCACGGCTAGCTGATCCGCACCCGACGGTGTGCGCCTCCGATGACCGCCTCTCCTTCCTGATGCGCAACAACTCCGCCGGCCGAGGGCGACCAGGGCAGATGGTGACGCCGACGACCGAACCGGCACGCACCATGACCACCACGGGCCACCAGTCGCTGCTCATGCCGTACTACGGACGATCCGAGCCACATCCAACCGATCGGCCAGTCGGCACAGTCACGACGCGACCGTCACGCGCTCATCGATCCCCGAGGCGATCGTCGACGACTGCGGGTTCAGGATGCTGGAGCCGCACGAGATCGCTGCGGCGATGGCCTTCCTGGTCGGGTACATCCCGAC
This sequence comes from Ectothiorhodospiraceae bacterium, assembly GCA_024234875.1. GTDB lineage: Bacteria > Pseudomonadota > Gammaproteobacteria > HK1 > HK1 > JACKNM01. Next base: position 20,569 of record JACKNM010000036.1, read on the forward strand.
GACGGGGCTCACGAAGAAGGACCGGGTGAAGCTCGCGGGACGCGCGGTGACTCCTCCGGTGATGACGTGGCTCTCCGGTCGGTTGATCCAGGCACCGGATCGGCGGCGGGTCGTGAGCGCGCCCGAGCTGGTTGATGGCGTGTGCCACCTCGACGACGACCACAACGGCCGATGCCGCGACGGCCTGGGATCCAGCTGGGAAGGCCCGCATCCGTCGCCAGAGGTCCGCTCCTGGCAGCAGGTCGCGAAGCGTGCCGCCATCCGAGCCGACCGAGCCGAGCACGAGCTGCGCCGCCTCCGCGATGCGGTCGGTCTGCTGCTCACTTCGTCTCCCGACGCGACCGCGGCCCTGGCCGAGTGCGCCGACCCCGACCAGCTCTCCCTACTCGACATGGAGGACCGATGACCGATCTCGCCGACCACCTGCTCACCCTCGGCCCCGACCTCTCCGACGACGACGAGCGCGAACGCTGGGAGATCGACGGCGACAACCTCGCCACCTGGGCGCTGCGCAAGATTGCCCGCGCCGAGGCCGAGATCGCCCGCATCCGTGCCGAGCACCAGGCGCAGGTGGCCGAGATGGACGCCTGGGCGGAAGCCGCCGAGCGCGGGCCCGAGCGTGACATCGCGTTCTTCACCGCGAAGCTGATCGACTACCGCCGACGGCTCGAGGCGGCCGACCCGAAGCTCGCCAAGACCTACAAGGTCGCCGGCGGGACGATCGCCCGCCGCGCTGGGCGCACCTCGACGGTCGTGGTCGACGAGGCCGCGTTCCTCGCGTGGGCTCGCGAGAACGCGCTCGAAGCGGTGACCGTGAAGCCGCGGGTGTCGGCGATGGGTGCGTGGCCGGACTCGGGCGGCGAGGTGTTCGACCCCGCGACCGGCGATGCGGTGCCGGGTGTGCAGCGCCGGACCTCGCCCGACTCGTACGCGGTCAAGACCACCGGGGAGGTTGAGTGATGGCGCGGTTCGTGGTGGTGCCGCGAGCGATCGACGGCGGACGCCGTAGCGCCTACGAGGTCATCGACCTCGACGCGAAGGGCGACGCACGCACCCGCGCCGACCGGTGCCGGATCGGCACCTACACCGATGAGCACCTTGCCCGAGCACTGGCGACGGTTCTCGACGGTGCGGCGGCTGTGCTCGATGCCGAGGTCGCCGCGCTCGATGCAGCGGAGCCGTTCTGATGGCCGATCTCTCCGACCTCGCCAAGCTCTGCCACCCGTTCCCCGAGCGGGTGATCCACCGCAACCCGTCAGGTGGGGGCTCCTACGTCAAGCACTCCACCGTGGAGCAGCGAATCCTCGATGTGCTCCGGACCTGTCGACCTGTCGCTCGTTGAGGGTGATCCGCGGCGAGGTCGCCAGGACTCCACCCAACCCGAAGGGGTCCAGCGACCGTGCGAAGCGCGGAACCCCGGACCTCGCCAGTGCGGTGGTCGGCGTGGTGCTGCGGATGGCCGCCACGGTCGACGGTCGCCTCGTGACGGTGGAGGAAGCTGGCGACTGCGAGCAGCCCCACAACTGGCCCCACGACGGCGCACGCATGAAGGACGCCATGTCCGACGCGCACAAGCTGGTGCGCGCGATGCGCCTCGGCGTCGGCCTGCACCTGTGGTCGCAGGATGACTTCTACATCGCCGAGAAGCTCGCACGTCAGGGGGCCACCGATGCGTGAGCCGACCGACGACGACCGCGACCAGGACCGTCGCGACCGCGCCGAGGCATGGACCGAGGCGCGCCGCCGATTCGAGGACGGCGACGGACCGTGCCCCGAATGGCCCGAGGTGGACCGATGAACCGCCGCCTGGAAGCCGCGATCCGCACCATCGCCGCGCTGCCCGCCGACGACTGGCAGCCCGAGCACTGGGGCGCGTTCGAGGCGGCGCGCCACCAGCTCGTGCTCGAGGTCGGTCGCATCGACCGCGCCCACGAGCAGTCCCGCTCAGACCGCCAGCGCCGCACCGAGGGATGGTGGACGCTCGCCGAGGCACGCAAGGTCGTCAAGGAGCGGTCCGGCGGCATGTGCGAGCTCCAGGGGCCGACCTGCCAGGGCAAGGCGCGCGAGGTCGATCACGTCTACGGCCGGCGCGGGCCGAACCCGCACGATCCGGCGAAGCTGCTGCACGTCTGCGGGCACGGCAACCTCAACGGCTGCCACGGCCTCGTGTCGTCGTCGCGGGAGTGGCGCGAGCGGTCGCGGGTGTTGGCCGCCGAGTTGGAGGCGAAGCGGCAGGGGGAGGCGTCGTGACCGAGCCCTACTACTCCGACGACCTCGTGACCCTGTACCACGGGGACTGGCGGAGATCACCGAGTGGCTCGAGGCCGATCGTCGCTGGTCCACCGACCAAGCCCTATGTGGGATGGGTGGGAGTCAGGTCGGGGACGGCGGCGTTCCCCAGGGCTCGACGCGGACGCGCGAGCAACGCCGTAGCGGGTGACGATTCCCCGAGGCCCGCGACGGTGCATTAGTGGAGTGGGCGGGTCGGCCAGCGGTCGTGTTCGGCTCCTGGCGGATACCGCGGCCCGCACCACCATCGGGCGCCCTCCTGATCTGGAACAAGGACGGTGCGTACTCGGAAATGCAACGCCTCGAGCCGGCCTTCACCGTCCATGAGGAGATCTACGTCCTCGGCGACGGCTTCCCGAACCGGGCAAGCCGATGCGCTCGGTCATCACCACCACCGAGCACCGCTCACAGCACACCGCCGCCATCGGCCACCCCACCCCCTGCCGGTCGACTTGATGGCCCGGCTCATCGACCGCTGCGCCCGGCGTCAGGCGGACCCCTTCGCCGGTTCTGCGGGGCTCCACCCTCGTCGCAGCCAAGAGGCTGGGCCGTAAGGCCATCGGTGCCGAGCTCGACGAGCGGTACTGCGAGTGGGCCGTTGCCGCCCGGCGTCTCGCTCAGGGCGACCCTCCGACGATGACGGAGGAGTTGCCGACTGCGCCCACACCGAAGGACGCCAAGCGCCGCGCTGCGGTGGTCGTCACCCGGAGGGCCACCAGCCCCGCACCGGGCGACTCCTGTGCGTCACCGGTGAGCGCGCCAAGGTCGCGCTCGACCCGATGGGCGCGGTCATCGGATGCCGGACCGCAGAGGTCACGCTGGTCTCCGGCCCGAGCCCCCTGCCCGCCCACGAGACCTACCGAGACGGCCGCTGGATGCGCTGCGAGCTCACGCGCCGGCCATGAGGGCGCTCACGTCCTGTGGGCGGCTGCACGGGCCGCTGAGCGGCGATCGGCGGGTCGCTCCATGACCGTCGATCCGCTCTCGCAGGTGTCGGTGGAGCGCGAGATCCTGCGCCTCGTCCGGCCTGCTCGACCACCAGGTGGGCGAGGTCGCCAAGCGCGCCCGCGCCGCCGCTGAGGCCGAGGTCGCGTACAAGCTCGGCATGGCTCGGGCCACGTTGGTCGCTGGCGGCAAGACCGTGGCCGAGCGTGACGCCGAGGCGCTGCTGGAGTGCGGAGGACGCCTACGCGGCCCACAAGGGCGCCGACGCGGTGCTCCTGGCCGCCCAGGAGGCAGGTCGGTCGTTGCGGGCGCAGATCGACGCTCTCCGCACCCTCGCGGCCAACCAGCGCGCGCCGCGATCACCTACAGCGATGCACTCCGTTACCGCCGATGAGTCGGTTGTTCGTGCGCCATCAGAGGTCGACTGGATCGACCACCCGAAGCTGCTGCGCGCCGGCGTCGATGGCGCGGGGCTCCGTTCACTCGCGATGTGCATGGCGAAGCGAGCAGAGGCGGGATGGCTGGATCGACCGTCTGCTGCTCGCTCGCTGTGAGCGGCGTTCGCCGGACGAGCTGATCGACCGTCTCGTGTGACGCCTCCTGACTTCTCGAGGTCGACGGTGATCTTGTCCGCCCGTGGGGGTGGCTTGATCGCAACCCGTCGCAGGGTGCGATCGCTGCGATCCGTGCGACGAAAGCGGAGGCGGCGAAGCGCGGGAACCACAAGCGTTGGGGGCACGACGGCGGGTTCGACACCTGTCCCAAGTGCCACCCGAAGCGCAGGTCATCGCAAGGTGCGATCGCACCCGGATCGCATACCGATCGACCCCGATCGCCAGAGTCAGAGTCAGAGTCAGAGTCAGAGAGAGGGAACCTACTTACACCACCACCAAAACCTGAGTTGGTAGCGACCGACGATCCGGCCGCGGTGGTGGTCGATGACCGGTCGATCCGCGCTGCTGCCGTCGCCGTCAGCCGAGCAATCGACCCGCCACCGAACGCCGACCCGAGCGCCTACGCCGCCGGGATCGCTCGTCGCATCCTGACCGGCGACGACCCGACCGACCGCCAGCGCATCGAGGTCGAGCTGCGCTCCGGTCGCACCGTCGACGAGATCGCCGCTGCCTGGATCTCCGAGGCGAGGTCGTGGCTCGACGAGGTGTTGCCGACCGGCCCCACCGCGACGGACCCGATGGCGCGCCCGCGGCTTGCCGGTGTTCCACCGGTCACGCACCTCGACGCCCGGTGACGCATCGCCTCGGGGCTCGCCGCGGCACGAGCCGCCGTGAGCGCCGCGACCCGCCGGTCTGGCACCGGAGGACCGGAAAGCAGGCCAGGGAGGGCCGGAGGCGGCGACTCAGGTACGATGCGGAACGGCGGCGGCACGGGCTGTGATTCGACGAAGGCGGCGGCATCATGACCGGCCCCGATGGCGCGCAGGTGCCCCTCGTTGCGGGAGCTCTGAGCGCGTCGAGGTCGTCGCCCCGTCGCCGCACAACCCCGACGCCCGGTTCTTCTGCGAGCCGTGCGTGCTCGTGTTCACCTCCGATGGCGCGAGGCCGCCGAGGCCGAGCAGCGCCACGAGGCCGCGAAGCCCCATGCCATCCGTGACCGGGAGCGCACCCGCCAAGGAGGCGTCGAAGCCGGCGTGCTGCCCGAGAGGACCGAGCCATGAGCGGGCACCCGCTACCCGACGCGTGGTGGACCAGGGCTGCGTGCATCGCACCGACTGGTCGCGCCGGGCTCCGCCATCGCAGCACAGCCTTCGCGCACTCGCCGTGGACGAGCGGCGCTATGCCGAGGCGGCCACGTACTGCGCTGCCTGCCCCGTCGTCGCTGAAGCGTGCCGCGCCGACGATCGACCTCACCGACGACCCGGCGTTCCGCGCCGGTTTCTCGGCCGTCGACCGTCATCGCCAGAACACCGGGAGGTGGTGATGGCTGGCCCAACCGCACCCGATGCCCACGCTGCACGCTCACGCACTCGCCGCTGTGCCCAGCCGAGCGACGTTGGCCGCTCGCCCCGCTCGTCGATGCCATGCGTCGCCGCGGGTCCGTGAACCCGACCTACGACCTCGGGATCGGCGGCGAGGCGTGGAAGCGCGCCACCGCCCACGGCCTGACCTGACGCCACCGCAGATCGTTGGGCGGTACGACGCAGGCCTCCACCCGTCGCAGGTCTGGCCCGACTGGATCGACGCTGGCCTGTCCGTGGTGGACCGACAGCGCATCGAAGGCGGCTGGCGTCCCGCGTGGATCCACGCCGAGCAGACCCCATCCACCGAGCGTCAGGAGGACGCAGCATGACCAGCAGTGAGCTTGTGAAGGTGAACGTCGTTGCGAAGTCAGCGGCAGTTGCTGACGCCTTCGCGGAGGTCACTCAGGCGCTCAACACCGCGATGAGACGGGTGGTGCAGCGGCGCGAGGACCGCCAGCGCCGGGCCCGCATGACGGCGTTCGAGGCGTCGGACCCCGATCGCCGCCTCGACGACCTCGGCCAGCGCATCCGCTCTGAGGCGCGACGTCAGGGGATCACGCTCACGCAGGCATGGCAGCACCGGGTGAAGGGCATCGTCGTCGGACGCGAGGTGCGGGGCGACGAGACATGGATGGTCGTACAGCTCGTCGGCGATCACCGACTGCGGTGGCTGTCGCCTGGCCGCGCTCGGCGCGGCGAGGTCAGTGCCGACGGACTCGTGATGACCTTCCGGCGGTCGGCCATGGTTCCCGTCCCGTTGCCCCACGAGATCCAGGACACCGAGTGTCCCGCGTGGCTCCACGCCGAGCAGACCCCATCCACCGAGCGTCAGGAGGACGCAGCATGAGCACCGACCGACCCGGACCAGCCGCCGCGGCTCGAGCACAACTCGCGGAGCAAAGCGATCTTCTCCGGTTCCGCGACCAGCTCGGCTTCCACATCGGGGACGACACGAGAGCCGACACCGCCATGGTGCTGCTCGGCGGGTTCAGCACCTACGGCTACCTGCTCGTTGGATGGCTCGCCGATCACCCGCTGATGCTGCTGGACTGCCTCGGGTTCCCGCACCGGGTCGCCGATGGCTGGGTCGCCGCCCACGTCGGCAACGCCGATGACCTTGCGAGGCTTGTGCCCGTCATGTGCGAGGCGTGCACCTCGGTTCAGGTGGTCGATCTGGAAATGGTCGCTGACGACATCGCTGGCCGCCGATGACCGACCGCCCGATCCCGCCGGCCTCGCGCCTCATCCGCCTGCTCAACGAGGCATGGGTGGACGTCCACTGGTGCGCCGAGGGGGCCGCTACGACGCCGCGGTGGCGATGCTCGAGCGCCGCGACCCGGTGCTCGACCAGTGGGCCCGTGTGGAAGTCTCCGAGCGGGCAGAGGCAGTCGGCGCAGCCAGTCCTACGACGACGCCGGCCGCCGCCCTAAGGGCTCGCCTCCGACCCGACCGCCGCAGCCTGCCTCGGACCTGAGCGCGACCTCATCGACGGCGACCTGACCGAGCTGCGCGGCACCCACCGTCGCCTGCTCGTCGATATCGGCTGGATGCAGGCAGCGGTCACCGCAGGCGCTCTACGGCGCGTCCACCGTCGACTACGCGCCGGCGACCCTCGCTGATGCTGCCGACGACCTCGCCTCGGCTGCACTCGGCGATCCCCCACACCGTCGCCGACGCCGTGGTCCACCTCGGCCGCGGCGACCGCACCGAGGACGCCCGCGAGCTGCGCCACGCCGTCGACCACATCACCGGTGAGGCGAAGGTCCTGCGCGGCCTGGTGTCCGCGGTGAACGCCCACGTCGCCACCGTCCGCACCGAGCGCCCAGCCCAGCCGAAGCGCCCGGCGTGCATCGTGTGCGGCTCCCAAGACGACGTGCGCTCGGGCCGCTGCGAGACGGACCGCGCGAGTTCCGCCGCAACGAGGGCTTCGACCGCACCACTGGAGGCGATCATCCGCTGGGCAGCACCAGCCCCACACCACGCCCCCAAGGCTGCTCATCGAGATGGCTGAGGCAAGGCGACCGCAGGCCCAAGCGCCGAGGTAGGGCGTCAGACCCAACACCGCACCAACCGGATAACCAGGGGTGGCGTTCACCATGGCAGAGGCAAGCACGCCGGCCTGCGCAGCAACCGCCCAGCTGACGCGGCCCGGACTGCCCTCGACGCCACCGTCGGCCGAGCTGCGGCTGGCTCAGGTCGGGTACCGAACCACCTGAGGCGGAAGCGGCGAAGGTGCCCTCCTGCTCGCCAAGATCGACCAACTTCAGTCCATGCTCGACGAGGCCACATGCCCGGAGATTCGTACCAGGCCCGGTCCGCTGGGCCGCTCGGACTGCCGCCGATCGCTTCGACCTTGCTCGGGGCTACATCGCGCAGCTGATGGCGGGACTTCGCCACTACGGCGGCGACCAGGCCATGCCCAGCCGACCGACGCCCGTCGTGGCGATCGAGTGCGGTCTCGGCGTGACGGAGTCGCCGATGGCTGCTCACTCCGGACCGCGAGTCGACGCGAGGGAGTTCGGGCGCACCGAGAGCAAACAGGCTGGAAGCGCCCTGTTCCGCCGGTACCGCTGCATGATCGATGTTCCCAGCTCTACCGCCGGCGCGGAGAACTACGACAAGGTGATGATGACGCTGGAGGCCGAGGGTCGTTGACTCGCACCCCTGACCTGCTACACCGTGGTACCGAACTTCGATGCGACCCGTGGCCCCAGGCTGCGGGTCGCTTCCGTTCCAGGCGGGGAGGTGAGCCGATGCCTCGCACCGCCCGCATCACCGTCCAGCAGTACGGCGAGATCACCTACGGCACCTGGTGCCCGACCTGCCTGCTCCCCTCGGGCGTCACGGTCGGTGTGGTCCTGACCGACGAGCGAGAACGCTCCACGCTCTGCACCGGCACCTACTCCGGCTGTCTCGACTGCGGCGAGCCCATCCCGGTCCGCTAGTCGATGGCGAAGGACTCCCGACTCGGTGGACGACCACGGGCCAGGATCAACGCCCAGGTGCGAGCCCGCACGGATCACCCGCTCTGCCCGATGTGCGGCCACCCGATCAACCGCCAAGCCAAGCGCACCGGCAGACGTCACCCACTCGCCTCCGTCGTAGATGAGTGGATCCCGAGATCCAAGGGTGGACCGGTCACCCTCGCCAACTGCGTCGAGATGCACTCAGTGTGCAACGCGATCAAGTCCGACCACTGGCCCATCACCACCGAGCTACGGGACCGCTGCACCGATGCAGTCGAGCGCGAACTGCACCCCGGGGAGCGCCGGCAGATCGGCGAGCTGCTCGAGGCGTTGGAGTCTCCGCAGGAGGTGAGCGTCGTTGACGAGTTGGCCGAGCGACGTCGACCCAGCGCCAAGGCTCCTGGTCCTGCCTCCGGGCGACGTCGATCTCGGGGAGGCTGACGCAGCGATCGAGATGTGGGAGCACTACTCCCACAAGCGGTTGGACCCGTCGCAGCGTCTGGCGGTGCAGGTCATCATGGCGCTCGGCCCCGATGGCCGTTGGGCGGCTGCGACGACGGGTCGGGAGATGCCCCGCCAGAACGGCAAGGGCGACGAGATCGAGGTCGTCGAGCTGTGGGGCCTCATCCAGCGGGGCGAGGCGATCCTGCACACGATCCACGATGCGGTGCTGTTGGCGAGCCAGACCCAGCAGCGGATGCTCTCGGTGCTCGAGGCCACGCCGATCTGCGGCGGCTCGTCAAGCGCAAGTGGCAGGGCACCGGCCAGCAGATGATCGAGATGCGCAACGGCGGCACGATCTGGTACCGGACCCGCACGGGCGGCGGTGGTCGTGGCGTCGACGACATCGACCGGCTGGTGGTGGACGAGGCGCAGCACGCGACCGATGAGCAGCTCGCCGCCGTCTCCCCGACGTTGCTCGCCAACCCGAACAGCCAGCTCAACGCGCTCGGTACCGCCGGGCTCGCTGGGGATGTCTCGATGGTGGTGGTCCCAGCGGCGTCGTGCGCTGTCGGCTGATCCTGGGTCGTTCGGCTACGTCGGGCACACCGCGGAGCAGGTCCACCTCGGGCCGGATGGTGCGGTGGTTCAGCCGAGGGTCAACGCCGGTGACCGCGACCTGTGGAGGTCGTGCAACCCTGCGGTTGCGTCGGAGCGCGGTGGCGGCATGGCGTTCCTCGAAGAGCAGTTCCGCCGGCTCGGCCCAGAGCTCTTCGCACGGGAGCACCTGTGCGTGTGGGACCCGCCGCCGGTCGAGGCTGAGCGGTCGTGGCTGGTGTGGTCGGAGTCGGAGTGGCGTGCCTGCTCTGCGGCACCTGGCCCGGAGTCGGGTTGGCTGGTCGGTCCGGTGGCGCTGGCGGTGGAGCAGCCGCCGTCGCAGGAGTTGATCACGGTGACCGCCGCCGGCGAGTGCCGTGACGGTGGCGTTGGGGTCGAGGTGGTGGCGCAAGGCCGCGGGTCTGCGTGGCTGGTGCGCCACCTCGGGGAGCTCCGTGGGCAGGGAGTGGAGTTCGGGCGGGTCGTGGTCGATCCCGGTGGGCCGGGCCTGTCGCTGATCGACCCGCTGAACGAGGCAGGGTTCCCGGTGACCGAGGCGTCGGCGAAGGACCTCATGGCGGCGTGCGGACGGTTCCACGACGCGGTCCTGTCGCAGCAGGTGCGGCATCGGGATCGCCCGGAGATGGATGCGGCGGTCCAGGGGTTGACGAGGCGCGACGTGGGCGGCCGATGGCTGCCCGAGAGGAGGGCTGGCGTGGACGTGTCCCCGATCAGCACCGCGATCCTGGCGTACCTCGGGCACCAGCTCGGGCCAGTGAAGGGCGCGGCGTTCCCGGGGTCGTGTGGGCATGAGTTCGCCCACCGCCGATCGGTTCCTCGACCTCATGGTCGTCAAGGAGACGCCGGAGCGGTTTGGGTCCTCCTACGACTGGTTCCAGTTCGGAGGCTCGACCTACCCGTTCGGGCGTCAGTGCAGACCACGATGCCTGGGCAGAAGGCGGAGCTCATCGGCGACGACTTTCGCGGGTACGTGGAGGGTGCGTACAAGCTGAAACGGCGTCGTGTTCGCGGTGTGCCTCGCCCGACTGCTGCTGTTCACCGAGGCCCGGTTCCAGTGGCAGCAGATGCGCGGTGGCCGTCCTGGCGCATTGTTCGGCACGCCCGACCTCGAGGTGCTCGAGGTGCCCTGGCGCAACGGCACGACCGGCGATCTGCTGGCCCGCTGGGAGCAGCACGCCAGCTTCGCAGGCAACGGGTTCGTGGCCCGCCGCCCAGGCGGCCTGCGGATCATGCGACCCGACTGGACTGGCGTCGTCATGTCGGGCGAAGAGGGTGACCTCGACTCCGAGGTGATCGGCTACATCTACTGGCAGGGCGGCATCGAGAAGGGCGTCCAATCACGCTCCTACCCGAGGACGTGGCCCACTTCGCCCCGATCCCCGACCCCTATCACCCTGGCGCGGCATGTCGTGGCTGACCCCGGTCGTGCGCGAGGTCATGGGCGACGCCGCAGCCACCGACCACAAGCTCGCGTTCTTCGAGAACGCTGCGACGCCAAACCTGGCAGTGAAGCTCTCCGAGAAGCTGCCCCGGATGATTTCGCACAATTCGTCGAGACGATGCGGCAGAACCATCGCGGAGTCGAGAACGCATGGGAGACGCTCTACCTCGGCGGCGGCGCTGACGTGACGGTCGTCGGCGCAGACATGAAGCAGCTCGACTTCAAGGTCACCCAGGGGGCTGGCGAGACCCGCATCGCGCCGCCGCCGGCGGCATTCCCCGGTGATCGTTGGGCTATCCGAGGGCCTCGACGCATCCACGTACTCCAACTACGGACAGGCCCGTCGAAAGTTCGCCGACGGCTGGGCCCGCCCACAGTGGCGCATGGCGGCTGGCGCTCTTGCGTCGATCGTCCAGGCCCCGCCGGCTCGCGGCTCTGGTACGACGACCGCGACATCCCGTTCCTCCAAGAGGACCAGAAGGACGCCGCGGACATCCTCTCGACGGACTCGCAGTCGGTGCGCCAGCTCACCGACGGCAGCTACACCCCGAGTCGGTGGTGAAGGCGATCGACGCCCGGACATCACCCTCCTCGAGCACACCGGCTGGTCCCCGTCCAACTCCAAGCGCCGGCTCCGGGCTCCTGCTCTTCCCCGCCTGACCCCGATCGCCGGAGGATCACGATGAACCGTCTGCCCACCTTCGCGGCGCGCTCCGACTCAGGTTCGCAGCTCGTCCGCGTCGCCCATGATGTCGAGGTCGTGCGTGGAGGCGACGGCCGCACTATCCACGGCATCCTCGTGCCTGGGACACGCCGACGCAGGTCGCCGATGCGTTCGGCCCATCGGGTCGGTTGGAGCAGTACGACGAGGCGATCGCCAGGGGGCGTTCCCCGATGCGGTCGCCAACCCCTCGCGGGTGAAGTTCCTCGCCCACCACGACAAGCGGTCCAACCCGCTCGGCCGCGGTGAGTTGATCCGAGACGACGCCGCTGGTCTCTACGGCGAGTTCCGGGTCTCCAAGACCGTCTCCGGCGACGAGGTGCTGGAGCTCGTCAGGGACGCGCGCTCTCGATGCGTTCTCGGTCGGCTTCTCGCCGATCACCTCACGTTCGGTCGACGGCGTGTACGTGCGGCAACACGCGCACCTCAACGAGACGTCGATCGTCACCTTCGGGGCCTACGCCGGCGCTCGTCGGCGGCGTGCGCCACACGATCTCACCCCAACCCCAG
>JACKNM010000037.1 GCA_024234875.1 Ectothiorhodospiraceae bacterium
GAGCAGGTCCACCGCCAACCCATCGGGGTCGACGTCGAGACGTGCGGCGAGGTCGGTGACGTCGATGTGCTCACCGCGGGCGTAGGACACGCCCGCGGTGGTGAACACGCGGTCATCGGGTGCGAGCAGGATCATGGGTTGCCTCCGTAGATGCGGACCTCGACATCGACGCCGACGGTCCCGTGAGCCCACGGCCCATCGGGGCCATGGTTCGGGGTGAACGCGAACTCACCCGCGCGTGCCTCGGTCACCGACCAGGCATCATCCGCCAGGTCGGCGAGCGACGGGTTCGCCGCCACCTCGTCACGCACCTCGGCCTCGATCTCGCCGAGACGGGCCATGCACTCGTCGAGCGTCGCCCACCCACGGACCATCATCACGACCTCGAGGGTGAACACCGCATCGTCGATCAGCGGACCGGACGCCGTCGGGCCCGCCTGGTAGCCGCCCGATGTGGACCGGATGAACACGAGCTCGTTGTCGTCGTCGGTGGGCGGAGCGAAGTGCGTCACCGACACCTGCGCCAGACCAGGACGGGCAGCGAGCAGCGACGCCAGGCGGGCACCGCACTCGAACCACGCGGCGCTCATGCGACACCAGGGGTGCGGACCCGCAGCGCGTTCAGCGTCGCATCCACATCGGTCCAGCCGGTCGGCCGGTCGTTGGCCCAGTCCGGCATCACCAGGTACACCACGTCACCCGACGACCGCTGATCGCGGCCCGAGCCAGACCGGTCCTGCCCCGCGCACTTCTGCACGTAGAGGGCGCACGCGATCTTCAGGCCGGCGAGCGAGGCGAACCCGTGCTCGTAGACCACGACGTGATCGGCGCCCGGCGTCCAGCAGCCGCCGACCTTCTCCACCATGCCAGCCCGAGGCTTGTAGTCCCCCGAGTCGAGCACCGTCCCGCCCACCGTCACCGACGTGATGGAGGTGACCTTCGGCCAGTCCAACAGCAGGCGCTGCGACGCCACCCGCGGGCGGATCGTCTCGGTGACCGTGCGGACCGTGGCCTCGTCACCGCAGTACCGCAGCACGGTGTCCTCGAACGCGGCGACACGCTCGGCGATCCACTCGTCGTCGTACTCCGCGGAGCTGGTTGGCTTCGCGCCCTGCTGCCACCGCGACCGAACCTCGTCGGGGGTCAGCAGCGGATCGGGGTCAGGCACCGGTCAGCCCTTCGGCTTCCCGGCAGCCTTGCGGGGGCGGGCCTTCGGCTTCGCCGGCTCAGGCTCGGCGGTGGGTTCGAACAGATGCTCGCGGCCGGCGAACACCGGGTCGGCCGCATCGACGTCTTCGCCTTCGACGACCAGGCGGCCGGGGGCGTGGAACGTGACGAGAGCGCGCATCGGCGCACCTCCGATCTTGCGAGGCATGGGTGGGGCGACGGAGCCGGGCCGCTCGGGCGGGGGGCCGCGCGAGCGGCCCGGCCGACGTCAGGGGTGGGGCTGGGGTCAGGCCGCGGTCGGGATCGACAGCATGACGATCGCCTTGGCGTTGACCACCTTCGCTCCGGTGCGGAAGTGGGCATAGAAGCCGCGCTGGCCGCTCGGGCGGTTGTTCGACGTGTGGAACAGGTGCGGGATGAGCTCGACGTTCAGCCCGACCCGATCCACGATGTAGTACCCCTGGGCGAAGTCGCCGAACAGGATCCCGAAGTTGTCGGCGGTGGCGGCGGCGTCGGGGAGCACCGCATCCATGTCGGACGACTCGTAGGCGGCGTAGCCGCGCACGGTGAAGTCGCCGGCGACGCTGGCCGGGTTGGTCGAGATCAGCGACCCGGTGGTCACCGTCGTCTCGAACGCCGCGATGGCGTTGTACCAGACCATGTTCGCCACCATCGCAGCGCGACCGGACCGGCGGAACCGGGCGGGGAGAGCCGCGATCAGCTTGTCGACGTCGGCCTTGGCGAACGTCTCGGCCGTGGTCGGGGCGATCTCCGATGAGGTGCCATCCAGGCCGGTCGTCACGCCCTGGGGCGTGGTCCCGGTGGCGAAGGCAGCGCCCTCGAGGTTGTCCTTGGCGGTCGCGATCATCGTGTAGACGTCGGACGCCATCGAACCCCAGTCCTCGGACTCGATCGAGAACGGCACGAACGCGGCGCCCTTGTGGGTGTCGATCTGGACCTGGGCGAGCGTCGGGGCGTCATCGGACACCTCCGAGGCCTCCGAGTCCCACGACGCCGACACGCCGGCCGAGCTCACACCAGTCCAGTACGTGCCGGTGATCTTCTTCACCGTGGCGAGCTGGCGGAACGGGTTGTGCGAGTGCGCCCCGGTGTCGATGATCGTGGTGTCGATCGGGGCCGGGACCGCGTAGCCCGCGGTGCCACCGAGGGAGACGGCACGCTGGACGGCCATCCGCTCGGCGTCGGTGAACAGGTGCTCGCGACCGGCGACCGCCTTCACGAACGCCGACCCGTAGGCGGGCGACGAGGTGGCGACGATGCGGGCGGCCACGGACGGGTCGAGCGAGCGCACGACCCGCTCGGCCTCCTCGCGGTGGCGATCCTCGGGGAACGCGGAGCCGTCGGCCTCGATGGCGCGCAGGGCCTGGGAGCGGACCGCGTCGGTGTCGCCGTAGCGGACCTCGCCGAGGTCGTACACGTCGCCGCGCACGATCATGCCAGGGGCCTGGCGCAGCGCACCGTCACCCATCGCCACGGCGGCGGGCACCTGGGCAGCGGCGGCGACGGCGTTGTGGCGCTCGATCACCGAGACGAGGCGGAGGCGCTCGGCTTCGCCAGCGTCCCAACGGGCCTGCTCGTCATCGGTGAGGGCGGTCGCGGCGGCGCGCTCGGCGGCGTCGGTGAGAGCGGCACCGCGGGCGGTGGCCGTCTCGTGGATCTCGCGCAGGCAGTCGGCGAGGTACCGGGCGTCGCGCTCGGCTTCCTCGACGGGCGACAGCGGCCCGTCACCGCCCCGGACGATCGGGAACGCCCGACCGTTGATGACGTGGTAGTGGATGCCTTCGATGGCACCCTGGATCTTGTTCATCGCAGTCCTCCAAGACTGAGAAGGTGCAGAGCGCGGTCGCGCTCCTGGTGTGTCATCCCGCTCCGGGTCGGGGGTGCCTCCTGCTGGTCGCCGGAACCGCCCTCCGCGGACGGTTCACCGGCACCGAGAGGGCCGTCTGGGGTTGGGGTGAGATCGTGTGAGCGCACGCCGCCGACGAGAGCGCCGGCGTAGGCCCCGAAGGTGACGATCGACGTCTCGTTGAGGTGCGCGTGCTGCCGCACGTACACGCCGTCGACCGAACGTGAGGTGATCGGCGAGAAGCCGACCGAGAACGCATCGAGAGCGCCGTCCCTGACGAGCTCCAGCACCTCGTCGCCGGAGACGGTCTTGGAGACCCGGAACTCGCCGTAGAGACCAGCGGCGTCGTCTCGGATCAACTCACCGCGGCCGAGCGGGTTGGACCGCTTGTCGTGGTGGGCGAGGAACTTCACCCGCGAGGGGTTGGCGACCGCATCGGGGAACGCCCCCCTGGCGATCGCCTCGTCGTACTGCTCCAACCGACCCGATGGGCCGAACGCATCGGCGACCCGCGTCGGCGTGTCCCAGGGCACGAGGATGCCGTGGATAGTGCGGCCGTCGCCTCCACGCACGACCTCGACATCATGGGCGACGCGGACGAGCTGCGAACCTGAGTCGGAGCGCGTCGCGAAGGTGGGCAGACGGTTCATCGTGATCCTCCGGCGATCGGGGGTCAGGCGGGAAGAGCAGGAGCCTCGGAGCCAGGCGCTTGGAGTTGGACGGGGACCAGGCCGGTGTGCTCGAGGAGGGTGATGTCTCGGGCGTCGATCGCCTTCACCACCGACTCGGGGGTGTAGCCGCCGTCGGTGAGCTGGCGCACCGACTGCGAGTCCGTCGAGAGGATGTCCGCGGCGTCCTTCTGGTCCTCTTGGAGGAACGGGATGTCGCGGTCGTCGTACCAGAGCCGCGAGCCGGCGGGGGCCTGGACGATCGACGCAAGAGCGCCAGCCGCCATGCGCCACTGTGGGCGGGCCCAGCCGTCGGCGAACTTTCGACGGGCCTGTCCGTAGTTGGAGTACGTGGATGCGTCGAGGCCCTCGGATAGCCCAACGATCACCGGGGGAACGCCGCCGGCGGCGGCGATGCGGGTCTCGCCAGCCCCCTGGGTGACCTTGAAGTCGAGCTGCTTCATGTCTGCGCCGACGACCGTCACGTCAGCGCCGCCGCCGAGGTAGAGCGTCTCCCATGCGTTCTCGACTCCGCGATGGTTCTGCCGCATCGTCTCGACGAATTGTGCGAAATCATCCGGGGGCAGCTTCTCGGAGAGCTTCACTGCCAGGTTTGGCGTCGCAGCGTTCTCGAAGAACGCGAGCTTGTGGTCGGTGGCTGCGGCGTCGCCCATGACCTCGCGCACGACCGGGGTCAGCCACGACATGCCGCGCCAGGGTGATAGGGGGTCGGGGATCGGGGCGAAGTGGGCCACGTCCTCGGGTAGGAGCGTGATTGGACGCCCCTTCTCGATGCCGCCCTGCCAGTAGATGTAGCCGATCACCTCGGAGTCGAGGTCACCCTCTTCGCCCGACATGACGACGCCAGTCCAGTCGGGTCGCATGATCCGCAGGCCGCCTGGGCGGCGGGCCACGAACCCGTTGCCTGCGAAGCTGGCGTGCTGCTCCCAGCGGGCCAGCAGATCGCCGGTCGTGCCGTTGCGCCAGGGCACCTCGAGCACCTCGAGGTCGGGCGTGCCGAACAATGCGCCAGGACGGCCACCGCGCATCTGCTGCCACTGGAACCGGGCCTCGGTGAACAGCAGCAGTCGGGCGAGGCACACCGCGAACACGACGCCGTTTCGCTTGTACGCACCCTCCACGTACCCGCGAAAGTCGTCGCCGATGAGCTCCGCCTTCTGCCCAGGCATCGTGGTCTGCACTGACGCTCCGAACGGGTAGGTCGAGCCTCCGAACTGGAACCAGTCGTAGGAGGACCCAAACCGCTCCGGCGTCTCCTTGACGACCATGAGGTCGAGGAACCGATCGGCGGTGGGCGAACTCATGCCCACACGACCCCAGGGAACGCCGCGCCCTTCACTGGCCCGAGCTGGTGCCCGAGGTACGCCAGGATCGCGGTGCTGATCGGGGACACGTCCACGCCAGCCCTCCTCTCGGGCAGCCATCGGCCGCCCACGTCGCGCCTCGTCAACCCCTGGACCGCCGCATCCATCTCCGGGCGATCCCGATGCCGCACCTGCTGCGACAGGACCGCGTCGTGGAACCGTCCGCACGCCGCCATGAGGTCCTTCGCCGACGCCTCGGTCACCGGGAACCCTGCCTCGTTCAGCGGGTCGATCAGCGACAGGCCCGGCCCACCGGGATCGACCACGACCCGCCCGAACTCCACTCCCTGCCCACGGAGCTCCCCGAGGTGGCGCACCAGCCACGCAGACCCGCGGCCTTGCGCCACCACCTCGACCCCAACGCCACCGTCACGGCACTCGCCGGCGGCGGTCACCGTGATCAACTCCTGCGACGGCGGCTGCTCCACCGCCAGCGCCACCGGACCGACCAGCCAACCCGACTCCGGGCCAGGTGCCGCAGAGCAGGCACGCCACTCCGACTCCGACCACACCAGCCACGACCGCTCAGCCTCGACCGGCGGCGGGTCCCACACGCACAGGTGCTCCCGTGCGAACCTATCCGGCCCGAGCCGGCGGAACTGCTCTTCGAGGAACGCCATGCCGCCACCGCGCTCCGACGCAACCGCAGGGTTGCACGACCTCCACAGGTCGCGGTCACCGGCGTTGACCCTCGGCTGAACCACCGCACCATCCGGCCCGAGGTGGACCTGCTCCGCGGTGTGCCCGACGTAGCCGAACGACCCAGGATCAGCCGACAGCGCACGACGCCGCTGGGACCACCACCATCGAGACATCCCAGCGAGCCCGGCGGTACCGAGCGCGTTGAGCTGGCTGTTCGGGTTGGCGAGCAACGTCGGGGAGACGGCGGCGAGCTGCTCATCGGTCGCGTGCTGCGCCTCGTCCACCACCAGCCGGTCGATGTCGTCGACGCCACGACCACCGCCGCCCGTGCGGGTCCGGTACCAGATCGTGCCGCCGTTGCGCATCTCGATCATCTGCTGGCCGGTGCCCTGCCACTTGCGCTTGACGAGCCGCCGCAGATCGGCGTGGCCCTCGAGCACCGAGAGCATCCGCTGCTGGGTCTGGCTCGCCAACAGCACCGCATCGTGGATCGTGTGCAGGATCGCCTCGCCCCGCTGGATGAGGCCCCACAGCTCGACGACCTCGATCTCGTCGCCCTTGCCGTTCTGGCGGGGCATCTCCCGACCCGTCGTCGCAGCCGCCCAACGGCCATCGGGGCCGAGCGCCATGATGACCTGCACCGCCAGACGCTGCGACGGGTCCAACCGCTTGTGGGAGTAGTGCTCCCACATCTCGATCGCTGCGTCAGCCTCCCCGAGATCGACGTCGCCCGGAGGCAGGACCAGGAGCCTTGGCGCTGGGTCGACGTCGCTCGGCCAACTCGTCAACGACGCTCACCTCCTGCGGAGACTCCAACGCCTCGAGCAGCTCGCCGATCTGCCGGCGCTCCCGAGCCAACGCCGCCGCCGCAGACCCCTCGGCCTCGTCCAGCAGCACCCCCAGCCGGTCGTAGTCCGCCCGGAGGTCACCGGCCCGGTCCACGACCACTCCCGGTGAACGCACGAACACACAACACGGATGGGTAGGGCGGGTCTTCCGGGCTCGGGGTTGTGGACTTTCGCATGGCCCCCCCTTCCCCTACCAGGGTGAACGCGTCAGTTCTCCCACTCCGGGGTGCAGTTCGCGCTCGACTGCATCGGTGCAGCGGTCCCGTAGCTCGGTGGTGATGGGCCAGTGGTCGGACTTGATCGCGTTGCACACTGAGTGCATCTCGACGCAGTTGGCGAGGGTGACCGGTCCACCCTTGGATCTCGGGATCCACTCATCCACGACGGAGGCGAGTGGGTGACGTCGGCCGGTGCGCTTGGCTTGGCGGTTGATCGGGTGGCCGCACATCGGGCAGAGCGGGTGATCCGTGCGGGCTCGCACCTGGGCGTTGATCCTGGCCCGTGGTCGTCCACCGAGTCGGGAGTCCTTCGCCATCGACTAGCGGACCGGGATGGGCTCGCCGCAGTCGAGACAGCCGGAGTAGGTGCCGGTGCAGAGCGTGGAGCGTTCGCGCTCGTCGGTCAGGACCACACCGACCGTGACGCCCGAGGGGAGCAGGCAGGTCGGGCACCAGGTGCCGTAGGTGATCTCGCCGTACTGCTGGACGGTGATGCGGGCGGTGCGAGGCATCGGCTCACCTCCCCGCCCGGAAACGGAAGCGACCCGCAGCCTGGGGCCACGGGTCGCATCGAAGTTCGGTACCACGGTGTAGCAGGTCAGGGGGTGCGAGTCAACGACCCTCGGCCTCCAGCGTCATCATCACCTTGTCGTAGTTCTCCGCGTCGGAGAGAAGATGCGCTGCGAGCTGGGCATCGGTCATGTCCCGGTACCGGCGGAACAGGGCGCTTCCCTCCCTGTTTGCTCTCGTGCGCCCGAACTCCCTCCCTCGTCGACTCTCGCGATCCGGAGTGACCAGCCATAGGGACTCCCACACGCCGAGGCGCTCGATCGCCACGACTGAGGCGTCGGTCGCGAACATGGCCTGGTCGCCGCCGTAGTGGCGAAGTCCCGCCATCAGCTGCGCGATGTAGCCCCGAGCAAGGTCGAAGCGATCGGCGGCAGTCCGAGCGGCCTCAGCGGACCGGGCCTGGAGGCGCTCGATCTCCGGGCATGTGGCCTCGTCGAGCATGGACTGAAGTTGGTCGATCTTGGCGAGCAGGGTGGGCACCTTCGCCGCTTCCGCCTCAGCCGTTCGGTACCTGACCTTCGCAGCCGCGAGCTCGGCCGCGGAGTGGTCGAGGGCAGTCCGGGCCGCGTCAGCTCGGCGGTTGGCCGCGGACGCGGCGTGCTTGCCTCTAGCCATGGTGGGGGTCCTTCCGTTTTTGCGGGTTGGTGCGGTGTTGGGTCATGACGCCCTACCTCGGCGCTTGGGCTTCGGTGCCTTGGCCGCAGCGCGTGCCTCGATGAGCAGCCTTGGGGGCGTGGTGTGGGGCTGGTGCTGGTGCCAGCGGATGATCGCCTCGGTGCGGTCGAAGCCCTCGTTGCGGCGGAACTCGCGGTCCTTGGCGCAGCGGCCCGAGCGCACGTCGTCTTGGGAGCCGCACACGATGCACGCCGGGCGCTTCGGCTGGGCTGGGCGCTCGGTGCGGACGGTGGCGACGTGGGCGTTCACCGCGGACACCAGGCCGCGCAGGACCTTCGCCTCACCGGTGATGTGGTCGACGGCGTGGCGCAGCTCGCGGGCGTCCTCGGTGCGGTCGCCGCGGCCGAGGTGGACCACGGCGTCGGCGACGGTGTGGGGGATCGCCGTGCACCACGCGAGGTCGTCGGCAGCATCAGCGAGGGTCGCCGGCGCGTAGTCGACGGTGGACGCGTCGTAGAGCGCCTGCGTGACCGCTGCCTGCATCCAGCCGATATCGACGAGCAGGCGACGGTGGGTGCCGCGCAGCTCGGTCAGGTCGCCGTCGATGAGGTCGCGCTCAGGTCCGAGGCAGGCTGCGGCGGTCGGGTCGGAGTGCGAGCCCTTAGGGCGGCGGCCGGCGTCGTCGTAGGACTGGCCGCGTGCCTCTGCCCGCTCGGAGACTTCCACACGGGCCCACTGGTCGAGCACCGGGTCGCGGCGCTCGAGCATCGCCACCGCGGCGTCGTAGCGGCCCTCGGCGCACCAGTGGACGTCCACCCATGCCTCGTTGAGCAGGCGGATGAGGCGCGAGGCCGGCGGGATCGGGCGGTCGGTCATCGGCGGCCAGCGATGTCGTCAGCGACCATTTCCAGATCGACCACCTGAACCGAGGTGCACGCCTCGCACATGACGGGCACAAGCCTCGCAAGGTCATCGGCGTTGCCGACGTGGGCGGCGACCCAGCCATCGGCGACCCGGTGCGGGAACCCGAGGCAGTCCAGCAGCATCAGCGGGTGATCGGCGAGCCATCCAACGAGCAGGTAGCCGTGGGTGCTGAACCCGCCGAGCAGCACCATGGCGGTGTCGGCTCTCGTGTCGTCCCCGATGTGGAAGCCGAGCTGGTCGCGGAACCGGAGAAGATCGCTTTGCTCCGCGAGTTGTGCTCGAGCCGCGGCGGCTGGTCCGGGTCGGTCGGTGCTCATGCTGCGTCCTCCTGACGCTCGGTGGATGGGGTCTGCTCGGCGTGGAGCCACGCGGGACACTCGGTGTCCTGGATCTCGTGGGGCAACGGGACGGGAACCATGGCCGACCGCCGGAAGGTCATCACGAGTCCGTCGGCACTGACCTCGCCGCGCCGAGCGCGGCCAGGCGACAGCCACCGCAGTCGGTGATCGCCGACGAGCTGTACGACCATCCATGTCTCGTCGCCCCGCACCTCGCGTCCGACGACGATGCCCTTCACCCGGTGCTGCCATGCCTGCGTGAGCGTGATCCCCTGACGTCGCGCCTCAGAGCGGATGCGCTGGCCGAGGTCGTCGAGGCGGCGATCGGGGTCCGACGCCTCGAACGCCGTCATGCGGGCCCGGCGCTGGCGGTCCTCGCGCCGCTGCACCACCCGTCTCATCGCGGTGTTGAGCGCCTGAGTGACCTCCGCGAAGGCGTCAGCAACTGCCGCTGACTTCGCAACGACGTTCACCTTCACAAGCTCACTGCTGGTCATGCTGCGTCCTCCTGACGCTCGGTGGATGTGGTCTGCTCGGCGTGGATCCACGCGGGACGCCAGCCGCCTTCGATGCGCTGTCGGTCCACCACGGACAGGCCAGCGTCGATCCAGTCGGGCCAGACCTGCGACGGGTGGAGGCCTGCGCGTACCGCCCAGCGATCTGCGGTGGCGTCGGTCAGGCCGTGGGCGGTGGCGCGCTTCCACGCCTCGCCGCCGGTCCCGAGCTCGTAGGTCGGGTTCGCGGACCCGCGGCGACGCATGGCATCGACGAGCGGGGCGAGCGGCCAGCGTCGCTCGGCTGGGCACAGCGGCGAGTGCGTGAGCGTGCAGCGTGGGCATCGGGTGCGGGCCATCACCACCTCCCGGTGTTCTGGCGATGACGGTCGACGGCCGAGAAACCGGCGCGGAACGCCGGGTCGTCGGTGAGGTCTGCGTCGGCGCGGCACTCAGCGACGACGGGGCAGGCAGCGCAGTACGTGGCCGCCTCGGCATAGCGCCGCTCGTCCACGGCGAGTACGCGAAGGCTGTGCTGCGATGGCGGAGCCCACAGCGACCAGTCGGTGCCGATGCACGCAGCCCTGGTCCACCACGCGTCGGGTAGCGGGTGCCCGCTCATGGCTCGGTCCTCTCGGGCAGCACGCCGGCTTCGACGCCTCCTTGGCGGGTGCGCTCCCGGTCACGGATGGCATGGGGCTTCGCGGCCTCGTGGCGCTGCTCGGCCTCGGCCTCCTCGCGGGAGCCGGTGAACACGAGCACGCACGGCTCGCAGAAGAACCGGGCGTCGGGGTTGTGCGGCGACGGGGCGACGACCTCGACGCGCTCAGAGCTCCCGCAACGAGGGCACCGCGCTGGGCCGGTCATGATGCCGCCGCCTTCGTCGAATCACAGCCGTGTGATTCACGTTCCCGCATTGGTACCTGAGTCGCCGCCTCCGGCCCTCCTGGCCGCTTTCGGTCCTCCGGTGCCAGACCGGGGGTCGCGGCGCTCACGGCGGCTCGTGCCGCGGCGAGCCCCGAGGATGCGTCACCGGGCGTCGAGTGTGCGTGACCGTGGAACTCGGCAAGCCGCGGGCGCGCCATCGGGTCCGGCGCGGTGGGGCCGGTCGGCAACACCTCGTCGAGCCACGACCTCGCCTCGGAGATCCAGGCAGCGGCGATCTCGTCGACGGTGCGACCGGAGCGCAGCTCGACCTCGATGCGCTGGCGGTCGGTCGGGTCGTCGCCGGTCAGGATGCGACGAGCGATCCCGGCGGCGTAGGCGCTCGGGTCGGCGTTCGGTGGCGGGTCGATTGCTCGGCTGACGGCGACGGCAGCAGCGCGGATCGACCGGTCATCGACCACCACCGCGGCCGGATCGTCGGTCGCTACCAACTCAGGTTTTGGTGGTGGTGTAAGTAGGTTCCCTCTCTCTGACTCTGACTCTGACTCTGACTCTGGCGATCGGGGTCGATCGGTATGCGATCCGGGTGCGATCGCACCTTGCGATGACCTGCGCTTCGGGTGGCACTTGGGACAGGTGTCGAACCCGCCGTCGTGCCCCCAACGCTTGTGGTTCCCGCGCTTCGCCGCCTCCGCTTTCGTCGCACGCATCGCAGCGATCGCACCCTGCGACGGGTTGCGATCAAGCCACCCCCACGGGCGGACAAGATCACCGTCGACCTCGAGAAGTCGGAGTGTCACGAGACGGTCGATCAGCTCGTCCGACGCGCCGTAGCGAGCGAGCAGCAGACGGTCGATCCAGCCGTCTCGCTCTGCTCGCTTCGCCATGCACATCGCGATCGCGTGGAGCCCCGCGCCATCGACGCCGGCGCGCAGCAGCTTCGGGTGGTCGATCCAGTCGACCTCGAGCCGTACGAACAACCCGCTCATCGGCCAACTCCTTCGCTGTAGGTGATCGCGGCGCGCTGGTTGGCCGCGAGGGTGCGGAGAGCGTCGATCTGCGCCCGCAACGACCGACCTGCCTCCTGGGCGGCCAGGAGCACCGCGTCGGCGCCCTTGTGGGCCGCGTAGGCGTCCTCGCACTCCAGCAGCGCCTCAGCGTCACGCTCGGCCACGGTCTTGCCGCCAGCGACCAACGTGGCCCGAGCCATGCCGAGCTTGTACGCGACCTCGGCCTCAGCGGCGGCGCGGGCGCGCTTGGCGACCTCGCCCACCTGGTGGTCGAGCAGGCCGGAGATGCGCAGGATCTCGCGCTCCACCGACACCTGCGAGAGCGGATCGACGGTCATGGAGCACCCGCCTCTCGCCGCTCAGCGGCCCGTGCAGCCGCCCACAGGACGTGAGCGCCCTCATGGCCGGCGCGGAGCTCGCAGCGCATCCAGCGGCCGTCTCGGTAGGTCTCGTGGGGGCAGGGGGTCGGGCCGGAGACCAGCGTGACCTCTGCGGTCCGGCATCCGATGACCGCGCCCATCGGGTCGAGCGCGACCTTGGCGCGCTCACCGGTGACGCACAGGAGTCGCCCGGTGCGGGGCTGGTGGCCCTCTCGGGTGACGACCACCGCAGCGCGGCGCTTGGCGTCCTTCGGTGTGGGCGCGGTCACGCGAAGCCTCCGAAGTCGAGGACTCCCTGAGCGAGACGCCGGGCAGCAATCTCGCAGTACCGCTCGTCGAGCTCGACACCGATGGCCTTACGGCCCAGCCTCTTGGCTGCGACGAGGGTGGAGCCCGAACCGGCGAAGGGGTCCGCGATGACGCCGGGCGGGCAGCGGTCGATGAGCCGGGCCATCAAGTCGACCGGCTTGGGGGTGGGGTGGCCGATGGCGGCGGTGTGCTGTGAGCGGTGCTCGGTGGTGGTGATGACCGAGCGCATCGGCTTGCCCTCCATCGGGAAGCCGTCGCCGAGGACGTAGATCTCCTCATGGACGGTGAAGAAGGCCGAGCGACACATGGCCGAGTACGCGCCGTCCTTGTTCCAGATCAGGAGGGCGCGTAGTGGTGCGGGCCGCGGTATCCGCCAGGAGCCGAACACGACCGCTGGCCGACCCGCCCACTCCACTAAGGCACCGTCGCGGGCCTCGGGGGAATCGTCACCCGCTACGGCGTTGCTCGTGCGTCCGCGTCGAGCCCTGGGGCCGCGATTGTCCCCGTGCCTGGACTCCCACCCCACCCCATAGGGCGGGTCGGTGACCAGCACGTCGGCCTCGAGCCACTCGGTGATCTCACGGCAGTCCCCGTGGTACAGGGTCACGAGGTCGTCGGAGTAGTAGGGCTCGGTCACGACGCCTCCCCCAGCCGCTTCGCCTCCAACTCGGCGGCCAACACCCGCGACCGCTCGCGCCACTCCCGCGACGACGACACGAGGCCGTGGCAGCCGTTGAGGTTGCCGTGCCCGCAGACGTGCAGCAGCTTCGCCGGATCGTGCGGGTTCGGCCCGCGCCGGCCGTAGACGTGATCGACCTCGCGCGCCTTGCCCTGGCAGGTCGGCCCCTGGAGCTCGCACATGCCACCGGACCGCTCCTTGACGACCTTGCGTGCCTCGGCGAGCGTCCACCATCCCTCGGTGCGGCGCTGGCGGTCTGAGCGGGACTGCTCGTGGGCGCGGTCGATGCGACCGACCTCGAGCACGAGCTGGTGGCGCGCCGCCTCGAACGCGTCCCAGTGCTCGGGCTGCCAGTCGTCGGCGGGCAGCGCGGCGATGGTGCGGATCGCGGCTTCCAGGCGGCGGTTCATCGGTCCACCTCGGGCCATTCGGGGCATGGGCCGTCGCCGTCCTCGAAGCGGCGGCGCGCCTCGGTCCATGCCTCGGCGCGGTCGCGACGGTCCTGGTCGCGGTCGTCGTCGGTCGGCTCACGCATCGGTGGCCCCCCGACGTGCGAGCTTCTCGGCGATGTAGAAGTCATCCTGCGACCACAGGTGCAGGCCGACGCCGAGGCGCGGCAGCCGCCTGCTTAGCGTCCCCTCAGGCGCACACCGCGCTCGAGGAATGCATCGACGAGCGCGCTTCCACGTCGACCGCCCGGCGACCAGAACTGGGCGTGCCTGCAGTGGACACCTGCCGCTCCCCGCCCGCTCAGCACCTCAGGCACGACGTGCGCGGTGAAACGTCAGCTCAGGGAGGGCGATGCCCTTCACGGGCGTCTGCAGCGAGTGACCTCGCGGCGATCAGCGTCGCTTGGTGCGGGGCGGCATGCGTACCTGGGCCGACACTGCGAACAGCGTCGACTTCTGCGCCTGCGGTACTCGGTCTGTCCGGCGATCAGTATCGCCGTTAGCGAAACTCCTACCTTAGCGACCTCGCCGCTACGCGCAATCAGCACAGCGATGCCGTCCACGCCGGAGCCAGTTGGAGCATCCGCCCCATCGGTCGTTAGCGTCGGTCAGGGGTTCGTCGGACGTCGATCTCGGCGTCAGGGTCGTCGGCGAATCGTCCGGCGCGCTTCGATGGGCAGAAACGCTTCTCTCACCCACCTTGAGCGCCTCCATAGTCCCGTATCCAGGTCGATACGATCACGTTCAACGGAATCTGGGTCGACCGCAGCTCGCTGCACGCAGCGTCGAGCTGCGACAGCAAGAGTCGCTATGGGTGCCGTTGTCGACGCGATCTCGTAGTCTCGCCGAGCGGCTCGTACTCGTCGCGGACCTCACCGAGAATCGAACAAGACGCCCGCCCGATGCGCTCGTCGCAGGAGCGAGAGCGGCGCGTAGAGTCTTGCCGACCTTCTCCGGTCCCCACTCCACGAGCAGCAGCGGTGGGCGGCGCGTCCGGTCGACTTGCGGGTGCGGAGGGCCATCAGAACACCTCCATCGCGTTGGCGGGCCACCTCGGCGTCGAGCACCGCACCAGCGCCGAAATTATTGCTGCGGCGCGTGGGCGAGAGTGCCGTCGAAGTGCGCGCCGAGCCGACACCGATCGGCCTTAACAGCGCGCATCGCCCTTCGGGTCAGTGTCGATCACCTCATACGGCGTCCGACCGCCACCGGCAGGCTTCCAGGGCGACGATGAACCGCGCCATCCTCTTAACCTCCCAGTGGTCTTGACCGCGTACAGTCGGGCGGGTCGGCGCTGCACGGCGCATCGCCGGTCGCGGGGTCGAACACCCTCGCCGCCCGAGTCCGGCCACGCACCCATCACCGCAGACACCCGCGGCTTCACGGTCACCGCTGAAGCGCGTTCACCGCGAGCCCACGCGAGGAACGCGGCCTCGTCGACCACGACCGTCGAGGTGCGCGCCCGAAAACGGCAGACGTCGTCCCACCGGCAACCTTGTAGGTCTTGGCGAAGGCTTCAGGTCCGCCGCCTCGAGCCGTCGGCGGTAGGCGATCCAGCTTCGCGGTAGAAAAAGAGACGATGTCACGCTCAGGCCGCGCTCGGCGGCTTCCGCCCAGGCGTCCATCTCGACCTACCACCTGCGCCTGGTGCTCGGCACGGATGCAGGGCGATCTCGGCCTCAGCGCCCGGGCAATCTGCGCAGCGCCCAGGTGGCGAGGTTGTCGCCGTCGATCTCCCAGCGTTACGCGCTCGTCGTCGTCGGAAGGTCAGGGCCGAGGCCCGAGCAGGTGGTCCGGCGGGGATCGGTCATCGGTCCTCCATGTCGAAGTGGGAAGCTGGTCAGGGTCAGCACTGCCTCGGCAGGGCCGCGAGTCGCGTCAGGGAGACGAAGTGAGCAGCAGACCATTGCATCGCGGAGGCGGCGCAGCTCGTGCTCATCAGTCTCGGCTCGGATGGCGGCGCGCGCGACCTGCTGCCGGGCGGACCTCTGGCGACAGATGCAAGGCCTTCCAGCTGGATCCCAGGCCGTCGCAGCATCAGCCGTTGTATTCGTCGTCGAGGTGGCACGCATCAACCAGCTCAGGCGCGCTCGACCCACCTCCGATCAGCAAGACCGCGACGCCACCGTGCGCCCACACGGGCCGGCGTGTGCCTCCCACGCACAGCAGGCAGTGATCGATCGCCGTCTTGTACCAACCAGCGAACCAGTACCCGGCAACACCACCGCCGGACCCGGCGGTGGTGCGCTGCGTCGTCGGCAGCCATTCCACCCGTGGCCGCCGCATGATGGCAGTCTGGCCGCAGGCAAGGCACACAGCTGAGTGGTTGGTGTCGTCGGCAGGCACGTACCAGCGGTTGGCGGTGCCGGCGCACCACCGCTTCGGCAGCCAGTGATGGCCGCGCAGCGCCCGCGCGACAGGGCGGCCGTGGGGGTCGGGCTGTTGATCTGCCCCAGCGTCGCGCACTCGGGTCGACCGGCTCGTCGGTGATGATCCGGGCGATTGAGGACCTGGCCGCACGCCCGTGGGACAATTGAGCCGGTCGCCACATTGCAGCCGACCGGGCTGATGCGCAGCCAGCCAGACCAGCAACGGCGTACCTACCATCAGTGCGACAGTGGCAGCCGCGAAGCCGATACGATTAGCAGCGCCTCGCTCGACCCACCGCCGATCCGGTCGAAGCGCGTCCGTGGCACTCCACCGCAGCCACGAGCCCGGCGAGGGGTGGTGACGATCCACAGCCGATCGCCGTCGTCGTACCGGCTGACGGTTACGTCCGCCGAGCACCAGCGCCCACGAGTGGGGAATCCACCGGCACTCCACGCGGATCGGCGACGCCACGCGTGCGGCACCACCGCTGGCACCACCGTGCCCTCGGGATTGCTCGGCGACAGCCTGGCAGCTTTCCCACGACGGCCACCGGACGACGCCCGATCGCCAGACCTCCAGGCAGACCAGCGGATGCCAGTCGACGTCACCAGGCTGGCGGCCATCCCCTGCAGTGGCAGCGGGCCTCATGCCCGCAGCCGCGCGGTGGCAGACCCACTGCCCGCTCATCTGCGCCGCAAACGACGTGCGCCGCCACCATGGTCGCCGCCCCACGTTCGCGGGTTTCCCCCACCGCTCGACGCACACCGCCTGCTTCGCCTCCACCGCCGCCATGTCGATGCTGTCGTGCGCCAGGACCAGCAGGTAGGTCAGGACGTCAACCAGTTCGGCTTCGAGGCGGCGTGCGAGTGCTGCCGTCGGCGTGCATGTGCAGTGGTCGGTGAGGCCGCAGATGTCGGCCTTCTTGATGATGTCGAGCACCTCGCCGGTCTCGCCGCCGAGTCCGGCGCAGCGTGCATCACCGTCGACCAGGTGACGTCATACCTGCAGGGAACCAAACGGGAGTTCGCGTGCAGAGCGTGCCGAAATTCGGCGGTCGAGGGCTCCCGGCATCGCAGTCAGCCTCCAGGGCGAAGATACGAGCAGAGGTGTTGGGCAGGGGTTCTCGCCGCGGAGCCAGTTACGCCAGGGCAACCGTAAGGCGCCATCGACTCGGCGAGCAGCAGATTCGCTCATCGCCACACCTCCCGACCAGCACCCGCCGCCAGCGAACCCGCAGGTAGCGCCACCGACAGCAGCAGGGCCACCGAGCAGCAGGACGCAGAGCAGCCACCATGTGGCGACGGAGCAGCACCGGGCGCTCACCGCGCGCCAGGGCGACATCACACCTTACCGCGTGCGCCGACTCGCCGCATCGCTGCACGCTGAGCGGTCACGGCTGGACCCCATCGACTCGCACAGGCTCACCGGCCTCGATTCGCCCGAGCAGCGACCCCGCCTCGATGCCGTCCTCGCCGGGAGTAGCCGACCGTCAGCCGGTACCGGGCGGCGGTGGCGTCCACCAGCGATCAGTTGACGATACCCGTAGCCAGGTGGAGGTGCCCCCTGCCGGAGGTGGAGGTGCTGGGGAGCCAGGGGGTGGAGGTGCCCCAGTCGCCAGGTCAGGGTGCCCCTGTGGAGGGGGAGGTGCCCCAGCCGGAGGTCGAGGTGCCCCGGCAACCGGAGGTGGAGGTGCCCCGGTAGCCGGAGGTCGGTGCCCCAGTCGCCGGAGGTCGAGGTGCCCAGTCGCCGGGGTGGAGGTGCCCCGGTAGCCGGAGGTGGGTGCCCCCAGGCCGGAGGTCAAGGTGCCCCAGGCCGGAGGTGGAGAACTGATCGCCGGAGGTCGAGGGTGCCCCTGTCGCCGGAGGTGGAGGTGCCCAGGGCCAGAGGTGGAGGTGCCCCAGTCGCCGGAGGTCGAGGTGCCCAGGAGACCAAGCGATCGCCGTCCGCCGTGGTCGTAGAGCCAGGCGATCGCCTCAGCTCGGTCCGTCGTCACCAGCAGCACTTCGCCGCGCCGTGCCTGCCTTGCCGAGCTGGGCCGGGTTCGCCACGTCAGCGGGTCGTAGCGACGATCAGCCACCGGGTGCCGCGTGCCCGCGGCGAAACGGCGGCGCGTTGCCGCACCCGGCGAGCCGTGGGCCGCCGCCACTCGCGGTCCGGGTCCGGGTCCCAATCAGGCGCCTCAACGGCCAGGTGGGCCACTGGAAGCCGCGTGTCCCTGCATGTCGGCATCGCAGGTGCACAGGATCTGACCAGCGGCCGTCATCGAGGTGGCGGGGGTCGGGCAGGGTGGTCAGGTCCGGTGTCGGTAGCCACCGGCGCTACGCTCCTTGGGTCAGTGCCCCCGCTCGGCTACTAGGTCGAGGGCGGGGGCACTGTCGTTCTCGAGAAGTCGGAGGAGAGCGGGTCCGGCACACGGACGAGCTCAGGGGTTGGGGTGGCCCGCTCTCCTCTGGTAAGCCTGGGTGAGCGGCTGGCAGCAGGGTTCCGCGCTCGCCGCATCGCTGCACGCCAGGCAGGGTCACGACTGGACCTCGACGTCGGCAGCGATCAGGCCGCCTCGTCGGCGCGCCCAACCAGCGGGCAGCGCAGTCCCGGCAATTTGCCACGGGCGTCGGTGAGGTTGGCGCGGGTGGTGAAACGTCGGTGAAGTCGGCGCCGGTGAGGTAGAGCGTCGGTGAGGTCGGCGCCGGTGGTCGGCGCAGGTGAGGTTGGCGTCAGTGAGGCGTCAGTGAGGACGGCGCGGGTGAGGTTGGCGTCGGTGAGGTAGGCGTCGGTGAGGTTGGCGCGGGTGAGTGGGCGTCGGTGAGGTCGGCGCCGGTGAGATCGGCGCCGGTGAGGAATCGGCGCGCCGGTGAGGTTGGCGCGGGTGGTATGAGCGTCGGTGAGGTCGCGCCGGTGAGGTCGGCACCGATGAGGTCAGCGCCAGTGAGGTTGGCGCCGGTGAGGTTGGCACCGGTGAGGTTAACGGGTGAAGTGGCGTCGGTGAGTTGGCGTCGGTGAGGTCGGCGCCGGTGAGGTTGGCGCAAGGTGAGGTTGGCGTCAGTGAGGTCGGCGCCGGTGAGGGTTAGCGCCGGTGAGTTGCTTTCCGGTGAGGTCGGCGCCATTGGTCCGGCGCCGGTGAGGTCGGCGTCAGTGAGGTTGGCGTCAGTGAGGTCGGCGCCGGTGAGGCCAAGCGCCTTGGGTGAGGTTGGGCCGATCCTGCGTGCGACCTTCCACCCGCAGTGGCTCCGAGCATGTGAGCACTCGCTCGCAGGACGCCACTCATCGGCGCCTCGCCGGTCACACCTGCGCTGCGCGACCGCCTCGCAGGCACCGTATCGAGGCACCGTCGACGCCAACGCGTGATTGCCTCGCGCTCGGCGTCAGTCGTCATCGTCGGCGTCGAGCGCGGCGATGACCGCGCTGGTGATCGTGCGATGGGCGCACGTCGGGCTATCCGGTCCACTCGTCGCCCCACAGCCACGACAACGCGACATGGCGCAGGCCTTGCCGTGCCTCTGAGCCCGCCGTGCCGCAGACCGCTGGCTCGAACCGGGCGAGCGCTTCGTCGATCGATGCGGTCGGGAGCGAGGATGGATGGTGTTGTCGGTAGCCACGGCTGCGCTCCTTGGGGTCGGTGCCCCCGCTCGGCTGCTATAGGTCGAGGGCGGGGCGCTGTCGTTCTCGTCAGGGGTTGCCGTGGAGCGGCTTGATGCCCGTCTCGGCTTCGATGGCGTCGAAGCACATCGGCAAACGCTGCGCACAGCACGTCCTCAGGGCAGTCCAGCACACGCCGAGCATAGCCCCATCACGGAGCCGGTAGCGAGCGCGCGGTCACCCGGTACGGGTCCATGCCCTCGTAGGGCGACAGGGCCAACTCGGTCGGTCAGGATCGATGGAGTCACCGGCGCAGCGGCGCGGGCCCTCGATCGTCTCCTCATGTGAACCTTCACCTCGCCGTTGTCGAGGCGAACTGCCGACTTGTGCGCCACGTCATGGTTGCCTCGATCGACGAGGCGACTTTAACAGTCGGGCTGGTCGGGTCCACGACGTCGCCAGCGTGGTCCTCGAGGAACTCAGCGAACGCTGCCTGGGGAGTGTATGGCTTGCCGGACGCCCCGCACCACGCGCCTGCCAGGAGGCGTCTCGCGCAGGGTGAGGGGTGGCGCGGTAGTCGCCCCGCCAGCCTACCGTCGGGACTGGCCTCGATCGTTGGGCACGGCGATGGCGCGGCCGTGGTGCGGTCGGCCCACAGCGTCGTCACGGCGTCAAGGGGCGTGGGCTGGGACAGCCGACGGCGAACGGCCGTGCTCGGACGCTGGCGCAGCAGTGCCGGTCTTGCGCATGGGCAGCGCCCTCGCGCTACGGTGAAGCGTCAGTGTCGAGATCGACGATGTGGATGCCGGTGGTGGTCGGCGGCGTGGACCATATGAGGGCTTCGAGTCCGCGGCTCGGCGGCGAGTCAGGCCGCACCTCAGCACAGCGTCAGCCTCGGTGCGGGTGTGGGTGATCGTGGGATGGGTCATGGCAGGGTGCACTCCTTGAGTGAGCGGTGTCGGGCTTCAGGACCTCTTGGAGAGGGAGCGAGGTTGGGCAGGTCGTTGACTCAGGCCGGAGTTGCGCGCTCGTCGAAGAAGAAACGAAGTCTCGCCGCGGTCGGACGCTTCAGGGGCCTTGGTGGACACGACGTCGGTGACGACCATCTGTGGCCGCCGCCCTTGCCGGCCTTCGCGACCTTGATCGTGAGTGGGCTGCCGGCGCGCCGGTCGCCATCACCGCCGACGAGCAGCGACATGGCGCAGGCCTTGCCATCTGCTTCTGAGCCCGCCGTGCCGCGCACCAGCTCGAACCGGGCGAGCGCTTCGTCGATCGTGCGGTCGGGGCGGGGATGGATGGTGTTGTCGGTAGCCACGGCTACGCTCCTTGGGGTCGGTGCCCCCGCTCGGCTGCTAGGTCGAGGGCGGGGGCGCTGTCGTTCTCGGGGGTCGGAGGAGAGCGGGTCCGAGCACGCACGGACAGGCTCAGGGGTTGGGGTGGCCCGCTCTCCTCCTGGTGGCCGCACCGGGTGAGCGACGGCGGCGGGGTTCCGCGCTCTGCCCCGATGCGACCGCCAGCGAGTGACGGACCGTGACGTGTGGCTACGGGCTCATCGGAGGACCGCCGCGGCGATGCCGTACAGGGCGACCGCGGCGCCGACACCAGCGGCCACGATCGCGATGCGCACGCCCCAGCACTCGACCGCGTACCAGCGACGTTCCTGGCGGGTGCTGCGCTCGATCAGCGTGCCGGCGGCGATGGTGGCGGTGCAGCCGACGAGCATCACGTACCCGCAGGCCACGATCACGTCGAGGCCGGTCACGACCCGACCGCCTGGGGCAGCGCGAGCGCATCGGCGACCACCGCGGCCACCGGGTCGGGCAGGACCATCCCGAGACGCTGCAGCGTCCGTGCGACGGCGGTGGCCCGCGTGTCGAGCTGGTGGCGCTGCTGGTCGGTGATCGTGCCGGAGAGCACGATGATGGTGGATCGCTCGGCGAGGCCCCAAAGGGCAGCGTCGAGGGCGTCGAGCAGGTCGCCGGTCGGCTTGCCCGCGGGGAACACGAGGTCGGCGCTCTCTGCGCCCGCCAGCTCAGCTCGTGCGGCGGCGATCAGCTCGTCGTCACCCGCGGACTCGGAGCGGGCGACAGCCCACGCGATCAGGTCAGCGGTGGCGCTCACGATGCCGCCTCCCGCTCGGCGTCCCACTCCGCGATGCGACGGCGCAGGATCGCCTCGATCTCGGCGTACTCGTCGGCGCGGTCGGGGCATCGGCGCTGCACCTCGGCGGCGAGCTGGTCGATGGTGCCGTCCTGCCAGCACCCGATCGACAGCAGGTGGCCGTCGTCGGTGTGGACGAGGGTTGCATGCTGATTCTCGGAGCCGATCGGGCCGATCGTGAGGACGTGGCGGGAGTGCTCGATGGTGCCGCCCTCGATGGTGCCGCCCCGGATGGTGCCGCCCCGGATGGCGCCGCCCCGGATGGTGCCGCCGTAGATGGCGCCGCCGTAGATGCGGGCAGCAGGTCCGACGTACACCGACTCAGCCACATGGGCGGTGTCTGCCACCCAGCCACCGCCGTTCGGGTGCTGGTGGGCGGGGGCGCCGATGGGGTTGGTGGTGGTCATCGGTGGAGCGTCCAGACGGTCATGGGGCGACCCGATGGACCCATGCGGGTGGAGCCGGTGTCGGTCGCGTGGGCGTCCTGGCGGCGCTTCACGACCGACCCGCGGAGCCGTTCGGGGAGGCCGGTCGCCTGCCACAGCTCCCAATCGGTGAGCCCTTCGGGGTGGGCGGCGAGGATGGTGCGGACGGTGGAGGCGATCTGCTCGCGGCCGGGTGATCCAGCGGCGGCGAGGTGCGAGGTGGCCGGGTCCGAGGCACGCACGTTGCGCGCCGGGAACGGCAGGGCAGGGGCGATGGCGCTCACGCTTCCGCTCCCTCAGGAGAAGGGGTGAGGGCTGCAGCAGCATCGACGTCGGCCGGGAGGAACAGCAGCGCACCCGTCTCGCCGGGCAGGCGGGCGGCGGGGTTGAGGCGTCCCGACTCAATCCACCGGGTGATCGTGCGTCGGGTGACGCCTGCTCGCCCTGCCGCCTCGTTGGCGGTGAGGTACTCGAATGAGGACATGGCACGAACCTAGGACATGTCCGGATTAGGGTCAACCACCGAAAGACAGATACCTATGGCTCTCGGTATCTGTCTGGGCGATAGGGTCTTGTCCCGCATCGACCCGCGGTGCTCACCCCAACAAGGAGCGCGGTCGGCAGGTCGTGACGGGTCGCTACCCATCTGGCTCAGAACGCGAAGAAGCGCCCCCACCCGGTGAAGGGCAGGGGCGCTCGCGCGTTGATGGAGGGGGTTTGGTCAGGGTGGAGGCGGCGAGGTACGGCACTCCGCGATGAACGCGCTCGGGTCGGTCCGGGCCATCTGCGACAACTCGATGAAGCGGTCCGGGTCCGCTGCCGCCACGGCGTCACGGAACTCCTGCGAGTCTGCGCCGTGGTTCGCCAGCGCCTTCAGCGCGCGTGCGGTCGGGCCGGTGACCAGCTCGGCCGAGAACGACGCCGAGCAGGCGCGCAACCCATCGGAGCGGGCGGCACGCTGGTCGCCCCAACGGCCTTGCGCGGTGAGGTAGAGGGTCACGCCGGCGAGACCGACGAGCAGCACCGACACCATCGCCGTGCCTCTCACGAGCGCATCGGTGGAGACGGTCGGGGCATGGCGCTTGATCCAGCGGGTCATGCCTTCACCACCAGGTTCACGGCCAGCAGGATGCTGGCGGTGGTGACGGCCACCAGGATCCCGACCAGCACCTGACGGAGCGCCGCCATCTCAGCACGGACCCCGGCGATCTCCGCTCGCACCCCATCGAAGGTGTCGTCGGTCTCGTCGTGGTCCTTCTCGAGCAGGGCGATGCGCTGCGCGTCGGTGTAGAGCGGGGCGCGCTCGGAGGTGCGTCCCACCGCGATCACGAACCGGGCCGCTTGCCGGTGACGAGATCCTTGGTCCGCTGCGCGGTTTCGAGGATCACCTGGCGCATGGACTTTCCCTTGACCGCGTAGTCGTCGTGGAGCTCGCGGACCTTGGTGAGCAGCTCGGTCTGCTCGGCGTCGGTGAGTGCCATGAGTGGTCCTCCTGGTTCGGGGGTCGTGGGGGTGGTGGGTGGCTGGTAGGTGATCCGCATGGCGATGCGCTGGCGGGCCTGGTCCATGTCGATCCCGGCTGGGTCGATCTTGCGGCGCGGGTCGGTCTCCTTGTGGCCCTTCACCGCGGCGACGGTGAGGCCAAGGTGGCGGCAGATCGCAGCGGTGCCCGACACGTAGGACTCGACCTGGACGTCGGGCCACGGCTGGCCGGTGCCGTTGTTGCGGGCCTCGACGCCGATGGACTCGTTGCCCCAGGTGCCGTAGCCGTTGTGATTGGCGCGCCCGGCGGCGACCACGACCCATGTGCCATCGCGTCGGAGGGCGAGCTGGCACAGCGGCCCCGGCAGGTCGGACCGGCCGACGACGAGTAGGTGTTCGACGCTCGCCGTGGATGCGCCGACCGCGGCGGCGTCGTGGTGCCAGACGATGCCGCGCACCTCGGCCAACTCCTTGCCGCGGGTCTCCCAGCCGTCGATGGTGACGACGTTCAGTCTGGCGGCGCGCAGCACGTCGGGGAGCCATAGGAGCCTCATCGGGTCACCTCCACGGGTGCGAGTCGGATGCACTGCGGGTGGCTGCACGCCCATCCCGCGGTGCCGTCAGCGATGGCGTCGACCGGCTGGGGACGCACCTTGCGCTCGCACCAGCACGTCACGTCGAGCGGGTGACCGGGGCGCTGCCAGGGCGCGGGCTTGCCGCTGCTCATCGCCACCACCGCAACGGGTGGAACCGACGCGGCCAACCGAGCCAGGCCGCGACTCGGCGCATCACTCGACCTCAGGGAGCGCGCCGAGCAGGCCCTGGGCGAGCGACAGGAGCGTGGCGCCGGCGACCGTGGCGAGCGTGACCTGCCACGTCGACCAGTCGGTGGCGATGTTCACCCCGAGCGATGGGATCAGGGTCTGGAGCGCGGTGCGCGCAGCGCGCACGAGCGCGGCACGGAGCTTGGACATGGCGACCTCCTCAGGTCGTGGGTGGGTCGAGCTGGTCGGCGAGCGCTTCGAGGCCGGCGGCGGTCGCCTCGAACGACTTGCGGGTGGCGCCGGTTGGCGACAGCGCCGACGCAGACGAGAGGATCGACGTCGCGGCGTCGCGCAACGTCGAGGCCGCGGTGGCCAGGGCCTGCGGTTCCTCGGTGTCGCGTTCGGCGGGGCCGAGATCGTGGACCTCGATCTCGCTCATGCGGTCCTCATCCATCCGAATGCCTCCATCGCCATCGCGTACTGGCCACCGCCACCCGTCCCGATCGAGGTGAACCGCAGCACGTGCGGGCCGGGGGTCGTCACGGGGATGCCGCTGATCTCGGTGACGTTGTTCGCCACCAGCGAGGCCGCGTACATGTTCACCGTGCCCAGCGACGAGCCGTCGAGGGTGACGGCGAACTCACCGAGCGACGCGTTCTTGTCGTGGATGATCGTCAGCGTCCAGGTTCCTGGGTCGATCGGCGCGTACCACTCGATCCAATGCCCAAGGGTGTTGGTGGTCTGCACGACGCCGTTCGTGAGTCGGCTCCCCTGCGCGCGGGTCGGCGCTCCGCCGCCGCCGCCGTCGTACGCCTTCCATTGCAGCCAAGCGATCTGCTGGTGTGCCCAGACCGGCGAGTCGGTGCGGGTGAGCAGGGACCGGCCGTAGGTCGTCGTGGCCAGCGCCGCGATCGCGGCCAGGTCCGCGTCGTAGGCCTGGA
This sequence comes from Ectothiorhodospiraceae bacterium, assembly GCA_024234875.1. GTDB lineage: Bacteria > Pseudomonadota > Gammaproteobacteria > HK1 > HK1 > JACKNM01. Next base: position 25,167 of record JACKNM010000037.1, read on the forward strand.
CGTCGGTGCCGGGCACGAGCGACAGGGCGGTGCGCAACGCGGACGCGGACCGGTCCGCGGAGAGGTCCAGGCCGGCCAAGGTGCGGGTCGTGGGGGTGGCGCCCACGTCCGATGGTGAGGGCATCGGGTGCACGTGGTCGCTGCGAGACGCCTCGGTGCCAACCCCAGCGGCCACGGTCCCGAGCGCCTTCGGGGCGTCGCCGGACAGCGACACACCGCCACCGCTCGGTGCCGCCCACTCCGCAGCAGCGCCATCAGCACGGAGGCGCAGCACGTCGAACGCGTCACCAGACGACGGGGCGGGCACGAACCCTCCGACCGTCACCGGCTCCACCGCGTCGAGATCCGCGACCTCCACCGGCGAGGCCGAGGTCGGGACCTCGACGTAGCGCACGATCGGCGGCCGGGCGAAGTCGGCGGTGAACGCGTAGTAGGTGCCGTCGGGGTCGATCGCCTCGTTCGGCCAGAGGGAGAAGGTCGCGATCCCATCGGCGTCGGTGCGCGCCGTTGCCCGCTCGGCGACCACCAGCGAGTCCACCGACCCGCCACCGACACCGGCGACCAGCGTCGCGTACACCATGCGGTTGGCGAGCGGGTTGCCGTCAGCGTCGGTGATCGTCCAGGTGACGGTCGTGCGGTCGGTCAACGGTGCCTCCTCAGGAGCGGAACGCGCGGCCTTGCGCGGTCAGGGTCGTGGTCGTGCCAACGATGCGCAGACCTTGGAGGTGGAGGTCGCCGACGGTCGTGGCCGAGCCGCCGTGCGGCGTGTAGGTGACCTCGAGCGCCTGCTCGGCCTCCACGGTCATCAGCCATGCGGTCTCGTCGTCGAGTGCGGTGGCGTCGATGGCGAGCACGTCGAAGCCCTCCACCGCGGGCCACGCGCACCGGTCGAGGATCGCCTGGCAGCGCGCCCCGGTCTCCTCCCACCCGTACCGCTCCGAAGTGAACGAGAGGGTGCGGGTGCCGTACTGCTCGCGCGACAGGCGCCCGCCAACGGTGGTCGTGGACTCGGGTGAGAACGGGAGCTGGTGCAGCGCCATCGGCGGCCCGAGGTCGGTGACGTACCAGAACTGGCCTTCCACCCGGTTGATCACGCCGTCCTCGTCACCGGAGGACCGCACGACACCGGCGTGGCGCATCACCCCCGACCCGAGCGTCACCGCGTCGGAGAACTTGGCGGCGGTGGCGTAGGTGTCGTCCCAGGTGCCCGCGGTGAGCGCGGTCACGTCGCGGGCGACGAGGAACCCGTCACGGTCGCAGGTGACAGCGCCACCCTGCGCCCCGGAGCCGACCGTGCGCCGGTAGGCGGTGGCGAGGTCACCGGGCAGCCCGGCCGCACCGAGCGACACGAACCCCGAGACGTCGGTGTCGTCGATCGGCACCCGCCAACGGTCGGTCCAGTCGACCGTCACCGCGATCCCCGCGGCCTCGAGCCATGACCCGAGCCGGTCCGTGTAGGCCTGGCCGAACCACTGGCCGAGGTAGCCGCCGGCGGCGAGCAGGACGCTGGCGATCTCCACGTCGGCGAGCGCCCGACGCCACAGCGTCACCTCATCCCACCAGCAGATCACATCGGAGGGCCCGCAGATCAGGTCCGACTCGTACACGTCGGAGGTGGCGGTGAGGGTGGCGGTGTCGCCACCGAACCACACGTCCATCGTGCCGCCGTCGAAGCGCGCCACGACGAGGTGCTGGCCGGTGTTGTCCCAGCGGGCCAGGTAGGTCGGTGAGATCGAATCGGAGTCGATCAGGGTGCCGCCAGCGTCGTAGGTGGCGACCTGGGCGATGCCGTCCTCGTCGACGACGATCTCCCAGCGGGTGTTCCCACCGCCGGGGTAGACCATCCGCATCACCACCGACTCCTCACCTGGCGAGTGCTCGGTCTTGGTCGTCCACCAACACCAGCAGGTCAGGTCCGTCTCGTCGCCGTCGGGCATGATGTCCGCGGCCTCGGAGGTCAGGTAGGCGTCGGGCGGCACCTTGAGCCACGGCACCCACCCACCGACCTCGGCACCATCGGGGCGGGCGAGGCCACCGGGCGAGGTCGACAGGACCGCACCCGAGGACGTGGTGCCAGACCGGTCCGGCACCTCCTGGCCGTCGCCGATGACCGCGTTGGGCGGGTCCATCGGCAGCCACCAGTCGGGCCACAGGGCCTTCGTGGCGCACGCCCACGCCGAGTTGGGGAGGTCACCGGACCAGGCGAGCCGGTCCATCGCGGTCAGCGTCACGGTCGCAGGTCGAGGGTCGCCCGCGACCCGTGGCGTGCCAGCGCCTTCCCAGCCGCCCGTCAGGTAGCCGGTGAAGCGCCGTTCGGTGGTCCCGTCGTAGGTGAGGTCGAAGGTCACCGGGCAGCCGGGCAGGCCGTAGCCCGACGCGGCGTACACGAGCCCCGAGGCGTTGGTCGGGTCGAGGGCGCGGTCGGAGTTGTCGAGCGTGACCGTGAGCTGGCCGGGGCGGAAGTCGTCGCGGGCCGAGTCCCGTGAGCAGAGGTCCACGATCCACGGGTCGATGATCCGATCGGACAGGTCCGTCCAGTCGAGCGCACCGGGCTCGCCGGTGAACCGTCCGTGCTCGAGCGCGACCTTCAGCGTCGGCCGCGGAGCGAACCAGGTCACGACACGAATCCCGGAACCCCGGTCACGTCGGTCACCGGCACCCGGAACCCGAGGGTGCCGTCGCTGCGCCCCTTGCGGGACACGGCCGAGGTGATCGACGCCACCAGGTCACGCTCGGCCACCACCGAGCCAGCCACATGGACGTTGACCACGACGCCACCACCGGCGGCCGCCGATGACGTGCGCCCACCGAACCCACCGACAGGGATCACCGAGCCGCTGCGATCGGGGCGGAAGAACTCCTGGCCGCGCTCGTTCACGCGGTACCAGTGGTCGCCCTGCACCGGACCACCCGCCGCGCGGGGTGGGGAGTGCTGGGCGACGGTCGTACGTGAGGTGGATCGGACACTGCTGAGGCCTCCACCGCCGAGCCCGAGGAAGTCGGCCGCCGTGCCCGCGATGTCGACGACCCACTGCGTATGGATCTTGCCCTTGAGTCCCCACAAGGTGTCGCCGTACTCCTTCACCTTGCGCTTCGCGTCCTCGGAGTCGGTCGTGAAGTTCGTCAGCACCTCCGGTGGGGTCAGGTGCATAATCGTGATGAGCCCCTCGACCTCATCCTGCGTGTACCCGAGGTCACCGAGCAGCTCGATCAACCGCTGGCGGTAGCTCGCCATGGATGCCGCCGAGTTGTCGGTCTGCGTCGCGGCCATCGCCGAGGCAGTCACGTAGTCGGTGAGGGCGCGGATGTTGGCGCGCCCCTCGTCCGTCGACGTGTCCAGCGACCGGCCGTTCTCGATCACCGACGCGGTGATGTTGTCCAGCGCCTCTTCGGCGTCGAGGTTCGCCGTCAACGGGGCGAACATCTCGTCGTAGTAGCCACGCACCCTCTCGCCCGCCACCTTGAACGCGTCGCCTGAGTCCTCCACGGTCGGGGTGAGGTCGCCAAGCCACCGGTCGGCCTTCTTGGCCTTCTCGGCGGCGTCATCGAGGTCGTCGGCTGTGCCAGCCGCTTCGCCGCCGAGGTCGCCGAGAGCGCCTGCGTACGTGTCGGTCCGCTCGGCAGCGCGGACGTTCTCCGCCGTCACCTCCGCGATGGCGTCGTCCAGCATCTTGGTCTCGCCACCCGCAGCCTTGACCGCGTCGCGCATCGCGTAGAGCGTCTCGATGTTCTCCTGGCCCGCGCGCACGAATCGGTCGGAGCCGAACTCGGCCCACATCGCGGCGAGCTTCGCCAGGTCATCGTTCGTGGCGCCCAGGAGCTTGTCGGAGGAGTCGATGGCGTCCGTCATCGACTGGCCCCACGCGGCGACCTCGTACGCCATCACAGCGAACCCGATCGCCCCAAGGGCAGTTCCGAGGCGCTTCGACCGCTTGCCGCCGTCCTCCATCGAGTCGTTCATTGCGTCGAGCGCAGCGCGGGTGCGAGACACCCCAGCCGCTCGGTCGCGGGTTGCCTCAGCGATCATCGAGACGTACGCGCGCCCGTCGCCGACCCCGCGCCTCATCAGCGACGCGACACTGCCGATCTGATCCCCCCACCGCAGCCAGGCATACCCCGCACCAGCAGCGCCGACGATCGCCTGCTGCTGCCAGGAGTCGAGCTCCTGGAACCAGTCCGCCGCACCCGAGGCCGCGTTGGCCGCGGACTCGACAGCCGGCGCGAGCAGCCCGCCGACCGTCTCCGCGAGGTTGCCTGCAGACACCTTCGCCTTGTCGTAGGCGGTCGCCTGCGCCTCAGCCGAGCCCTCCACCTGCGACTCAACCTCGTCAAGGATGATCTTCTGTGCACCGAGAAGATCGTTCTGCTCGACGAGTTGCTTGATCTGCTCCTTCTGGCTCGCCGAGAACGTCACGCCGACCCGCGTCAGCGCGGAGATGCCCTTCACCGGATCGTTGAGCGCCTTGCCGAGCAGGTTCGCGGCCTGCTTCGCGTCCCCCCCCATCGCCACCGACAGGTCGATCATCGTCTCGGTGGTGCGGTCGAAGACGTCGTTGCCTTCGCCCGCCTCGTTGCGGACCTTCTTGAACGTGAGGAGCCAGTTCTGCGCCGACTGGATCGCCTCGTCGTCGATGCCGGTCTTGCGGCTGATCTCGTTCGCGAGGTCGCCAACCGCGTCGGCCGTCTCCCACGCCTGCGCCCCCGTGGACTTCAGCACCGCCTCGGTCTGCTTCGCGACCTTCTGCGACTCGTTCCACTCGTTGAACGCGAACATCGCACCGGCCGCCACACCGAGATCGAGCATCTTGCCCTTGATCCCGTCGAGCGCCTTGCCGGTCGCCTTCTGGCTCTTGCCGGCGGCGGCGTCGAGGTCGTTGAGTGCCTTCTGCGCCTTGCGGGCGTCGCCGGTGATGACCAGCTCTAGACGCTTCTCGCGTGCCATGCGATCACCACCTTCCGACTGAGAGCAGGAGCACGTCGAGCTCGGCTGGGGTCAGCCGGTCGATGGTCCACGGGGCGATCTGCGGATAGCGGGACATGAGCGCGGGCCAGTCCCACAGGAGACCGGCCCTCACGATTCCGGGGCGGCCTCGCCCTTCTCGGCGTCCACAGCCTCGGCGGCGTCGATCGCTTCGACCTGGACGGATGAGATCGAGGTGCCGGCGCATCGCTCGTCCCACTCGGACTCGACCTCGGCCAGCGTCACGTCCTCACCGCCGGCGAGCCGCGACACCCACCACGCAGCCACCACGCCCGGCAGGCCGCGGCCGAGCAGGTCGACCGGCTCGGCACGCAGCTCGGCGTGAAGGGTCCGCTGCACGCCGATCGGCACGTTGAACGCGGCGAAGCGGAACGTGAGGTCGGTGCCGATCGGGTGGATCTCCAGCACCGTGGCGGCACGACTCAGGCGCGCCGCCACCTCGTTCTCGGCTGCCTCTTGCTTCGGTCGCTTCGCTTTCGCCACAGGGGCCCTCGTCTCAGTCGGGGAAGGCGCGCCGCATCAGGCGGTCGATGCCCTCGGAGTACGTCTCGATCACGTCGTCGAGGTGGTCCGCGATCGCGTCGTTCAGCGCGTACGGACCCTCACCGCGCACGCCGACCTCGTAGGTGTTGCCGACCCACGGCTCGAACCTGGCGAACCGCTTGGATCCCCAGAACGCTCCGCGTGCGCCGTAGTTGCGCTGCCCCTTGCCCGCCGACGAGAGGCCGACGCGAGCGGCAGGAGCCGAGCCGTAGCCGCGGACGGCATCGGCGAAGTGGCGAGCAGGCCCACCAAGCGACGCCGCCTCCGAGCGTGCCCAACCGGCAACGTCGCGGGCCACCTCTCGGTGAACCGTCGCAAGCTCACGCGTCCAGGAGCGGGGGTTGTCGAGCTTGCGGAGTTCGCGGCGAAGCTCCTTCAGGCCGACGAGCTGCGCCTGGGTCATCGGCTCAGATGGTGGACTCGGAGTTGACCAGCACCGCGGCGAGCAGGTCGGCGTTTGTGTTGCCGAGCGCCATCCACGGCACCGTCATCTTGTTGCGCGACCGGCCGTCGATCTTCGGCTCCGCACCGGGCGTGATCCGGACCTTGCTCGTGAGGGTCAGCGAGGTCGAACCGGCGACGAACGAGCGCACCAGGGAGAACTTCGTCCCGGCCCGGTACTTGGCGTACAGCGCCGCGTTGTACTCGCACTCGAAGCTGCCGGTGATCTCGAACCGCGAACCGTTCTCCTTCTGCTCGTGCGACCAGCGCGACCCGGCCCGGAAGTCGGTCTCGTCGATGGGGCACACCCACTCCTCGGAGCCGCCGTAGATCGACACCTCCGTGCCTGCGACCGACACGTGGGCGTGGTGCTGCTTGAGCAGCTTCTGGCCCGACGTGGTGTAGCTGGCGGTCGCCAGCGCCTTGCCGACCACCAGCGACAGGCCGGTGCCATCGGCGGTGGCCGCTGCCGAGATCGTGACCGACGTGGCCGAGTTGACCGCGGTGATCCACGCGCCGGCCGGGATGCCGGTGCCCGAGATGGACATGCCCTCGTACTCGTCGACCGCGGACGTGACCGTGACCGCCGTCGAGCCGTTGGTCGTCTCACACGACGTGAGCGTGCGGGAGCCGACGTCGACGCGCTGGCCCACCAGGTCCACCGAGACGTTCAGCTTCTCGCCCTGGTCGTAGGCGAGCCCGTAGGACTTCACCTTGCCACCGATCAGGGTGATCGGCTGGGTGGTCCCGGCGTCGTCGGTGATCCCCGCCTGAGCGGTGAACGAGTGGCCGTCCCATGTCGTCGGTTCGGCGATCGTGTGCGTGTAGGGGCCCGAGCCCGTGGTGGACACGCCTCCCGCGCCGAGGGCGTGCTTGATCCAGAAGCCAGCGCCGAGCGCGGTCAGCTCGCCCTCCCACTTGCCCGAGACGGTGACCGGGCCACCGTTGGACTGCCCCTCCTGCAACCCGTACAGCCCGGCGACACTGGCCTCCGATGAGGTCTGCGCGTCCTCGGCCGACCACTCGAACGAGATCGTCGGCAAGAACAGGGTCGGGGTGGTGACGACACCGACCGACGACTCGTCGACGACGCCGAACTGGCTGGTGCGAGTGCTGCCCATCAGGACTCCTTGGGGTCAGCGCCCACGGTGGGCGCGTCGGTCTTGGCCGCGGCCTTCTTGGCCGCGGAGGTCTTGGCGGGCTTCACCTCGGCGAAGCCCTGCGC
>JACKNM010000038.1 GCA_024234875.1 Ectothiorhodospiraceae bacterium
CGACGGTGATCTCGACGTGGGAGTCGACCCGTTCGAGCAGCACCTGCACCTTGCCGCCCTTGGGGGTGAACTTGATCGCGTTGTTGAGCAGGTTCCACAGCACCTGCTGCAGCCGGGTCGGGTCGCCCGAGACCGGCCCGGCGGCGGGGTCGAGCACCGTCTCGACGCGCACGCCCTTGGCCTCGGCACCCGGTCGCACCGTCTCGAGCGCGGCCTCGATCACCGTCAGCGGCATCACCGACTGCACGTCGAGGCGCAGCTTGCCCGAGGTGATCGAGCTCATGTCGAGCAGGTCTTCGATGAGCTGCGCCTGCAGGCGGGCGTTGCGCTCGATGATCTCGAGGCCGCGGGCGAGCGCGGGGGGGTCGAGGTTGCGGGCGCGGCCGAGGTGATGGGCCCAGCCGAGCACCGCCGAGAGCGGGTTTCGCAGCTCGTGGCTGAGCGTCGCGAGGAACTCGTCCTTCATCCGGCTCGCGCGCTCGGCTTCGCCGCGGGCGTGGCGCTCGCTGTCGAGCAGGGCTTCGCGCTCGACGGCCGCGCGCTGCACGGTCTCGAAGAGGCGGGCGTTGTCGACCGCGATCGCCGCCTGCGCCGCGATGCCGGCGACGAGGCGCTCGGTGCGCTCGGTGAACATGCGCGGCTGCGAGTGGCCGAAGAAGAGGCCGCCGAGGACCTCGCCCGAGCGCGAGGCGACCGGCACGGCGAGGTAGCTGCGCACCGGGAGGTGGCCGGGCGGCATGCCGTTGAACGGCGCCTCGCGGCCGTAGCGGGGGTCGCCGAGCACGTCGTCGCAGCGGATGATGCCCTCGCCGCGGAACGTCGGCGCGAAGAGCGGGGTCGCGCGGGGTTTGCCGAGCGATTCGAAGGCTTCGCGGGGGGCGCCGGCGAGGGTGTAGAGCAGGTAGGCGTCACCCTCTTCGCTGACGACGTTGTAGAAGAACGCGCCGAACTGCGCGCCGCTCAAGGTGGTCGCCGCGTCGGTGACGCTCTGCAGGAGCCGCTCGAGGTCGAGGCTCGACGCGAGCCGCATGCCCGACTCGTTGAGCACCTCGAGCATGCGGGTCTCGGCCTGCAGCGCCTCGCGGATCTGCCGCACGTCTTCGATGTCGGTGTTGGTGCCGAACCAGCGGGTGACCCGCCCCTCGGCGTCGCGCAGCGGCTGCACCCGGGTGAGGAACCAGCGGAACACGCCGTCGGCGCGGCGCAGCGGGAACTCCATCTCGAACGGGGTGCCGCTCGCGAGGCTCGCCTGCCACCCCTCGGCGACCCGCGGCAGCACCTCGGGGTCGTGCACCGAGGCCCAGCCCCAGCCCTCCATGTCGGCGAAGGTCGTCCCGGTGTAGTCGTACCAGCGGCGGTTGTACCAGAAGATGTGACCATCCGGTCGCGCGATCCAGGCGAGCTGCGGGATCGAGTCGACGAGCTGACGGAGCTGCGCCTCTTCGTCGCGCAGGCGCTGGTCGACGGTGACCCGCTCGGTGACGTCGCGCGAGACGACGAGGATGCGCTCGATGTGCCCCTCGGGGTCGAGGATGGGCGTCATCACGACGTTCCACCACCGGGGCTCGCCGCGCACCGGGCAGCAGCCCTCGAAGCCCGCCGTCTCACCGCGCGCCGCCGCCGCGATCGCGTCTTCGGCGCGGGTGCGGTCGTGGCCGGTGAAGAAGTCGGCGTAGCGCTGGCCGAGCACGTCGCCGGGGCCGGTG